>NZ_CP090029.1:0-2215000 GCF_021391435.1 Pseudomonas sivasensis
ATGTCCCGACTCAATCCCCGGCAGCAAGAAGCCGTGAACTACGTCGGCGGCCCTCTATTGGTGCTCGCCGGTGCAGGCTCCGGCAAGACCAGCGTGATCACCCGCAAGATCGCGCACCTGATCCAGAGCTGTGGCATCCGCGCCCAGTACATCGTCGCCATGACCTTTACCAACAAGGCCGCGCGCGAGATGAAAGAACGCGTCGGCAGCCTGCTCAAGGGTGGCGAAGGCCGTGGCCTCACGGTGTGTACCTTCCACAACCTGGGGCTGAACATCATCCGCAAGGAGCATGCGCGGCTGGGCTACAAGCCGGGCTTCTCGATCTTTGACGAGACCGACGTCAAGGCCCTGATGACCGACATCATGCAGAAGGAATACGCAGGCGACGACGGCGTCGACGAGATCAAAAACATGATCGGCGCCTGGAAAAACGACCTGATCCTCCCCCCCGAGGCCCTGGAAAACGCGCGCAACCCCAAGGAACAGACCGCGGCCATCGTCTACACCCACTACCAGCGCACGCTCAAGGCGTTCAATGCGGTGGACTTCGACGACCTGATCCTGCAGCCGGTCAAGCTGTTCCAGGAACACGCCGACATCCTCGAAAAGTGGCAGAACAAGGTGCGCTACCTGCTGGTGGACGAATACCAGGACACCAACGCCAGCCAGTACTTGCTGGTGAAGTTGCTGATCGGTAAGCGCAACCAGTTCACCGTGGTGGGCGACGATGACCAGTCGATCTACGCCTGGCGCGGCGCCCGCCCGGAGAACCTGATGCTGCTCAAGGTCGACTACCCGTCCTTGAAAGTGGTGATGTTGGAGCAGAACTACCGCTCCACCAGCCGCATCCTGCGTTGCGCCAACGTGCTGATCTCGAACAACCCCCACGAGTTTGAAAAACAGCTGTGGAGTGAGATGGGCCACGGCGATGAGATCCGCGTAATCCGCTGCCGCAACGAAGACGCCGAAGCCGAGCGCGTGGCCGTCGAGCTGCTCACATTGCACCTGCGTACCGATCGGCCCTACAGCGACTTTGCGATCCTGTATCGCGGTAACTACCAGGCCAAGCTGATCGAGCTGAAGTTGCAGCACCACCAGATTCCATATCGTCTGTCGGGGGGCAACAGCTTTTTCGGACGCCAGGAAGTGAAAGACCTGATGGCCTACTTCCGGTTGATCGTTAACCCGGACGACGACAACGCCTTCCTGCGCGTGATCAACGTGCCGCGCCGGGAAATCGGCTCGACGACCCTGGAAAAACTCGGCAACTACGCGACCGAACGCAAGATTTCGATGTACGCCGCCACCGACGAGATCGGCCTGGGCGAGCACTTGGACACGCGCTTCACCGATCGCCTGGCGCGCTTCAAGCGCTTCATGGACAAGGTTCGCGAGCAGTGCGCCGGCGAAGACCCGATCAGCGCCCTGCGCAGCATGGTCATGGACATCGACTACGAAAACTGGCTGCGCACCAACAGCTCCAGCGACAAAGCTGCGGATTACCGCATGGGCAACGTCTGGTTCCTGATCGAAGCCCTGAAGAACACCCTGGAAAAAGACGAAGACGGCGAGATGACCGTCGAAGACGCCATCGGCAAGCTGGTACTGCGCGACATGCTCGAACGTCAGCAGGAAGAGGAAGACGGCGCCGAAGGTGTGCAGATGATGACCTTGCATGCCTCAAAGGGCTTGGAATTCCCCTACGTGTTCATCATGGGGATGGAAGAAGAAATCCTCCCGCACCGCTCCAGCATTGAAGCCGACACTATCGAGGAAGAACGCCGTCTGGCCTACGTGGGCATTACCCGCGCGCGTCAGACCCTGGCCTTCACCTTTGCCGCTAAGCGCAAGCAATACGGCGAGATCATCGATTGTGCCCCCAGCCGGTTCCTGGATGAACTGCCGCCGGATGACCTGGCCTGGGAAGGCAATGACGACACCCCGACCGAGGTGAAAGCCGTACGCGGCAACACCGCCCTGGCGGACATACGCGCGATGTTAAAGCGCTAGAATCGACTACTTTTTAATCTACTTTCGGCGCAGACCGCGCCATTAGAGGAAGCTTTCCGTGGAAGCACTGCACAAGAAAATTCGCGAAGAAGGCATCGTGCTTTCCGATCAGGTACTCAAAGTCGACGCCTTTTTGAACCATCAGATCGACCCGGCGCTGATGAAGCTGATTGGTGATGAATTCGCCGCACTGTTCAAGGACTCGGGCATCACCAAGATCGTCACTATCGAGGCCTCGGGCATTGCGCCGGCGATCATGACCGGCCTGAACCTGGGCGTGCCGGTGATCTTCGCCCGCAAGCAGCAGTCCCTGACCCTGACCGAAAACCTGCTGTCGGCAACGGTGTATTCCTTCACCAAGAAAACCGAGAGCACCGTGGCCATCTCGCCGCGTCACCTGACCAGCAGCGACCGCGTACTGGTGATCGATGACTTCCTGGCCAACGGCAAGGCGTCCCAGGCGCTGATTTCGATCATCAAGCAGGCCGGTGCGACCGTTGCCGGTTTGGGGATTGTGATTGAGAAGTCGTTCCAGGGTGGCCGTGCAGAGCTGGATGCGCAGGGTTATCGGGTTGAGTCGCTGGCGCGGGTGAAATCGCTGGCCGGTGGCGTGGTTACCTTCATCTGAAGCCAACACCGCTCAACATGTGGGAGGGAGCTTGCTCCCGATAGCAGTGGGTCAGCCAATATTTTCGGTGACTGATACACCGCAATCGGGGGCAAGTCCCCTCCCACATTTGCCCTCTTTTGTCTGTTAGTGCGCGGTGGCCTGCAGGCCGGCGAGTAACAAGCGCTGATACAGATCCTCCTTCAACCCCTCCGGCTTATCCAGGCACATCCGTTTCAGGTGCTCGGGAAACGCCTCCGGCTCCGGTGCATCCAGCGCCGCCTTGCCCAACTCCAGAATTTCCGTCAGCTTGAATTTGCTCTTGAGCCAGTTCAATGCGCGCAACAGATCCCGCTCTTCGTCCGTGAAATCGCTGCCCAGCGGATACTCCGGGAACAAACGCCGATGCCGCGCCTGGATACCCTGGAGCCGCTCCGGCGTGTTGTCGGTGAAGCGCGGATCCATCTGGAAATCCTTGGGCAACTTGCCAGCCTTTTGCGCCTGCTCAATCAAGTCGGCCTGGAAGCGCGAGTCGGTGATGTTGAGCAACGCCTCAATGACCTTGGCATCCGTCTGCCCGCGCAGGTCGGCAATGCCGTACTCGGTGATGACGATGTCCCGCAGGTGCCGGGGAATGGTGCAGTGTCCGTACTCCCAGACGATATTGGAACTGACCTCCCCCGCCGACTCACGCCAGCTGCGCAGGATCAGGATGGAGCGCGCGCCTTCCAGCGCATGCCCCTGAGCCACAAAGTTGTATTGTCCGCCCACACCGCTGAGCACGCGGCCGTCCTCCAACTGGTCGGCCACGCCTGCGCCCAGCAACGTCACCGTGATCGCGCTGTTGATAAACCGTGCATCCTGGCGCTGCAAACGCTTGAGTTCTTCCTGGCCGTACAGCTCGTTGATATAGCTGATGCGGGTCATGTTGAATTCAAGGCGTTTGGCGTGGGTCATTTCCTGCAAACGCTGGTAAAAACTGCGTGGCCCGAGGAAGAAGCCACCGTGGATCGATACCCCATCGGGCTGCGCCGCATCGTCCAGCAAACCGGCGTTGGCTTGTTCCTGAGTGGCCACATCCGGGTAGACCTTGCGCCGGATAATCCCCGCATCCGCCAGCACCAGCAGGCCGTTGACGAACATTTCGCTGCAACCGTAAAGGCCACGGGCAAAGGGATCGACACCCCCTTCATGGCTGATCAGCGGTGCCCACTGATACACATCCAGATCCGTCAGCAGCAGGCGGTAAGCTTCGTTATCGGCTTGGCGCGCCAGCAAGGCGGCGGTCAACGCATCGCCCATGGAGCCAATACCGATCTGCAAGGTGCCGCCATCGCGCACCAAAGTGCTGGCATGCAGGCCGATGAAATGGTCCTGAAACCCCACCGGCATGTTCGGCGTGGAGAACAGTGTGGTGCTGTCCTTAGCATCGATCAGGTAGTCGAACGCGTCCATGCCCAACTCGGAATCGCCGGGCATGTAGGGCAAATCGGTGTGAACCTGCCCAACGATCAAAACGGTTTCGCCCGCTTCACGGCGCTTGGCGATCATGGGCAGCAGGTCGAGGGTGATGTCGGGGTTGCAGCTCAGGCTCAGGCGGTCCGGGTGTTCCGCGCTGCTCGCGACCAGTTGTGCCACCAGGTTCAGGCCAGCGGCGTTGATATCGCGGGCTGCGTGGCTGTAGTTGCTGCTGACGTAATCCTGCTGGGCCGACGTGCTGTGCAGCAGACTACCGGGCTGCATGAAGAACTGCTGCACGTGGATATTCTTCGGCAAGCTGTCTGAATGCAGCGCGGCGAGAAACTCCAACTCCGGGTAATCCCCAAACACCCGCTCGATAAAGGGTTCAAGAAAGCGCTTCTGCAAGCCATCACCCATTGTCGGACGGCCTAGGCTCAACGCGGTATAGATCGTCAGCGCCCGCTCCGGCAGCTTGGCGATACGCCGGTACAGCGCATTAACGAACAGATTGGGCTTGCCCAGGCCCAGCGGCATGCCCATGTGAATATGCGCTGGCAAACGCGCCAATACGTCGTCAACTGCTTGCTCGATTGAACACAACTGCACCATCCGACCCTCCTGAACATTCCATGATTAGGGGTTGGACCGAGCTTGCCGGGTCTTTGCTGCAAAGAACAGCCTCGACGGGTAAATCACAGGCACAAAAAAGCCGCTCGTAAGCGGCTTTTTTGGCGAAGATCGGCAGGTTACAGGCCGGACATCTTCTTGATCGCGCCTTTAAGCTCTTCATCCGAGCAATCAGCACAGGTGCCTTTAGGTGGCATTGCGTTGATGCCGGTGATCGCCTTGGCCAGGATGCCGTCGAGGCCGCCCTGGTGGTCGGCGCGTTCTTTCCAGGCGGCGGTGTCGCCGATTTTCGGCGCGTTCAGCAGGCCGGTACCGTGGCACGCGTTGCAGTGTTTGGCGATGACGTCATCCGGGGTTTTCGCGCCGCCGCCGCCGCCCGCTGCCACGGCGACTTCCATGCCTTTGCATTCCTCACCCTGGACGCAGACCTGGCCCACCGGCTCCAGACGCTTGGCAATATCATCATTGGTCGCAGCTTGTGCGCTCACAGCCCATAGGGCCAATACGGTTGCTGGTGCAGCCAGCATTTTCATAATTAGGTTCACGCGTTCACCCTCAATGGTGGCTATTCACGCCTGCGGCCACGGTTTCGCAGGCGGCGAAAGTATAACGGTTAGCCCGCCGGGCCGAAACAACCCTATTAAATAAAGGGAGATTCAGCCTCGCGGAATACAGCTCGGGTGTCTCTGCAACGCTGGCAGGACGCCTCTATTCTTAAAAGTTCGCGGGTGTGGCTGCGCTGATTAGTCGCGCCGGTACGTCGAACGGATTGCGAAAACGATGGGGCTTGGTACTTTCAAAGTAGTAGCTATCGCCAGCTTCGAGCACAAAAGTTTCAAGACCGACCACCAATTCAAGGCGACCTTCCACCAGAATCCCGGTTTCTTCGCCTTCGTGGGTGAGCATTTCTTCGCCAGTGTCGGCGCCCGGTGGGTAGATCTCGTTGAGAAACGCGATGGCCCGGCTCGGGTGCGCTCGACCCACCAGTTTCATGGTGACGGCGCCGTCAGAGATGTCGATCAGCTCATTGGCTTTATAGACGATCTGTGTCGGTATTTCCTGGAGGATCTCTTCGGAAAAGAACTCGACCATGGACATGGGGATGCCGCCCAGCACCTTGCGCAAGGAGCTGATCGAGGGGCTGACACTATTTTTTTCGATCATCGAAATGGTGCTGTTGGTGACGCCCGCGCGCTTGGCGAGTTCACGCTGGGAAAGACCCTTCAGCTTGCGGATGGATTGCAGTCGTTCGCCGACGTCCAATGCGGGAGCCTCCTAGGATTCAGGCTTTGTTGTAATTGAGCGTTATCATGGCGACAGCGTTCAGTATTTACAACACTTGGGCCTAAATCCCAGGAAGCTGTGTTCGTGCCTGACCGTCAAGCGCCGGAATAGAGCCTTGGCACCCGGCGCAGGTTGCAGAAGATCTGGTAGGGAATGGTCTCAGCGGCAACCGCGACGTCACTGGCGAGGATGTTCTTGCCCCACAGCTCCACCGTAGAGCCAAGACCTGCCTCAGGGACGTCGGTCAGATCGATGCACAGCATGTCCATGGACACGCGCCCCAGCAATTGGCTGCGCTGCCCCGCCACCAACACAGGCGTGCCGGTAGGCGCGTGGCGCGGGTAGCCGTCGGCATAACCCATGGCAACCACGCCGATACGCATCGGTTTAGGCGTGATAAACCGGGCGCCGTAGCCCACTGGCTCGCCGGCCGGCAGTTCGCGTACGCAGATCACTTTCGATTCCAGGGTCATCACCGGCTGCAGACGTGCGGCAATGGAATGGTCTTCGCCAAACGGCGTCGCGCCATAAAGCATGATGCCGGGGCGCACCCAGTCGCTGGTCATGCTCGGCCAGCCCAGCACCGACGGCGAATTGCGCAGGCTGACCTCGGCCGCCAGGCCTTGTCGCGCCGCCTCAAACACCGCGACTTGCTCGTTGCTGCTGACGCAATCGAGTTCATCGGCGCGAGCAAAGTGGCTCATCAATACGATTTTCGCGACTTTGCCGCTGGCCAGCAGGCGCTGGTAGGCCTCGTGATAATCCTTTGGATGCAGGCCGACGCGATGCATGCCCGAATCCAGTTTGAGCCAGATGGTCAGGGGCTTGCTCAGTTTGGCCTGTTCGATCGCCTCCAGTTGCCACAAAGAATGCACTACGCACCACAAATCATGCTCGATGATCAGCGGCAACTCGTCGGCTTCGAAGAAACCTTCCAGCAGCAGCACCGGCGCCCGAATACCGGCGGCACGTAGCTCCAGGGCTTCCTCGATGCATGCCACGGCAAACCCATCTGCCTCGGCTTCCAGCGCCTGGGCCACACGCACAGCACCATGGCCGTAGGCGTCGGCCTTGACCACGGCAAGGGCCTTGGCCCCCGTAATTTCACGGGCCAGTTGGTAGTTGTGGCGCAGGGCTTGGAGGTTGATCAGGGCACGGGCAGGACGCATGGCGGCAGGCTTCTAGGCGGCTAAGTGAAGAAAAAACCGGCACCGACCAACAGCTTCGGCACCGGGAGAGGGATCGTTGTTTAAGGCAGCGCGGCCACGACGGACAGCTCTACCAGGATTTCTGGTTCGCACAATTTGGCCTCGACAGTGGCGCGGGCCGGAGCGACGCCTTTTGGCAGCCACTTGTCCCACACCGCGTTCATGCCGGCGAAATCGGCGTCGATGTCTTTCAGGTAGATCGTCACCGACAGCAGCTTGGTCTTGTCGGTGCCGGCCAGGTCCAGCAAACGCTCGATATTGGCGAGGGTTTCACGGGTCTGCTGTTCAATCCCGGCGTTCATGTCGTCGCCGACTTGCCCGGCCAGATACACGGTACCGCTGTGGACAACGATCTGGCTCATGCGCTCATTGGTGAGCTGGCGCTGGATTGACATGTTGTGCGGACTCCTGGTGGTTGCCGTAACGGGAAATATCGAGGCCTGCGGCGCTGATCTGCGGGGTTTTCTTAGCCATCAGATCAGCCAGCAAACGACCGGAACCGCAGGCCATGGTCCAACCGAGGGTGCCGTGGCCGGTGTTCAGGAACAGATTCTTGAACGGGGTGGCACCGACAATTGGTGTGCCGTCGGGTGTAGTCGGGCGCAGGCCGGTCCAGAACTCGGCGGTTGCCAGATCGCCGCCCTGAGGATAAAGGTCGTTGACGATCATCTCCAGGGTTTCACGCCGACGCGGGTTAAGCGACAGGTCAAAACCGGCTATTTCAGCCATGCCTCCGACGCGAATGCGGTTGTCGAAACGGGTGATCGCGACCTTGTAGGTCTCGTCGAGAATGGTCGAAGTCGGCGCCATCGCAGGGTTAGTGATCGGCACTGTCAGCGAGTAGCCCTTGAGCGGGTAAACCGGCGCCTTGATTCCCAGCGGTTTGAGCAGCTTCGGCGAGTAGCTGCCGAGGGCGAGCACGTAGCGGTCGGCGGTTTCCAGCTTGCCGTCGATCCACACGCCGTTGATGCGGTCACCGGCGCGGTCGAGGCGCTGGATGTCCTGTTCAAAACGAAACTCCACGCCCAACTGCTTGCACATCTCGGCCAGGCGGGTGGTGAACATCTGGCAGTCGCCAGTCTGGTCGTTCGGCAGGCGCAAGGCACCTGCGAGGATATCGGTGACATTGGCCAGGGCCGGCTCAACGCGGGCAATGCCGGCGCGGTCGAGCAGTTCGAAGGGCACGCCGGATTCTTTCAATACCGCGATGTCTTTGGCGGCGCCATCCAACTGGGCCTGAGTGCGGAACAGTTGAGTAGTCCCCAGGCTGCGACCTTCGTAGGCAATGCCGGTCTCGGCGCGCAATTCGTCGAGGCAGTCACGGCTGTACTCGGACAAGCGCACCATGCGCTCCTTGTTCACCGCATAACGGCTGGCGGTGCAGTTGCGCAGCATCTGCGCCATCCACAGGTATTGATCGATATCGGCCGTGGCCTTGATCGCCAGCGGCGCGTGGCGTTGCAGCAGCCATTTGATGGCCTTGAGCGGCACGCCTGGCGCGGCCCATGGCGAAGCGTAGCCTGGGGACACTTGGCCGGCGTTGGCGAAACTGGTTTCCATGGCAGCAGCGGGCTGACGGTCGACCACAACGACTTCAAAGCCAGCCCGAGCCAAATAGTAGGCACTGGTCACACCAATGACGCCGCTACCCAAGACCAGAACGCGCATTTTTATATCCTCATCGCGGGCTTAGCCGCTGACGTGTGTTATTCGAGCAATGATGGGCGCAGTATAAAAAGCAATCACCAGTGCATTTCACTATATAAATGCCTATATTTGGCGACAATTCTCGGCAAAAACCCTTTTCACAGAGGCGTATCCCCTATGCGTACCAACACTCAGACCAAACGGGAACTGGACAAGATCGACCGCAACATCCTGCGCATCCTGCAGACCGACGGGCGTATCTCGTTCACAGAGCTGGGGGAAAAGGTCGGGTTGTCGACCACGCCATGCACCGAACGGGTCCGCCGGCTGGAGCGTGAAGGGATCATCATGGGCTATAACGCGCGGCTCAATCCCCAGCATTTGAAGGGCAGTTTGCTGGTATTTGTCGAGATCAGCCTCGATTACAAATCCGGCGACACCTTTGAAGAGTTCCGCCGCGCCGTACTGAAACTGCCCCATGTGCTGGAATGCCACCTGGTGTCCGGCGACTTCGATTACCTGGTGAAAGCGCGGATTTCCGAGATGGCGTCGTACCGCAAATTGCTGGGGGACATTCTGCTCAAGCTGCCCCATGTGCGGGAGTCCAAGAGCTATATCGTGATGGAAGAGGTGAAAGAGAGCCTGAACCTGCCGATTCCTGACTAACCGACGAAATTTTGATCGAGCTCACCCACTAGACGAGTACTTGCCGGGTGCTCGCCATGTACTCATGGATTTGCTTCTCCACCCGAGGATGAATCAGCTCCACCGGCCGCCGCCCATTGGGGCACGGCAAGGTCGAAGTGGTACCGAACAACCGGCAGATCAGCGGCCGTTCGTCATACACCGTGCAACCGTTGGGCCCCAGGTGTACACAGTTCAGTTCGTCCATGGCCGCGTCCTGCTCGGCGGCGGTCTTACGCGGCAGGCGCGACATTTCCTCGGGCGATGTGGTCACCGGCCCACAGCAGTCGTGACAACCGGGGACGCACTCGAACGAAGGAATCTGACGGCGCAATGCGCTGACTTTCTGACTGTTGCAACTCATCGAAACACGTACCGAACGGCAAATAGGCGTGGATTCTGACGCAAAACGCCCCGCACAGACAGCTTCGCCCGACCGTTGTATCCTGCGTCAAATTTTCCAAACAGGGATTCCGCCCATGATCGCCAGCGCCCGGCACACCGCTTCCTACTACGCCGCCAGCAGCGTGCCGCAACCCGATTACCCGGCGTTGACAGGCGAAGTGACTGCCGACGTGTGTGTGATCGGCGGGGGGTTTTCCGGGCTTAACACCGCCCTGGAACTGGCCGAGCGCGGCTTGCGCGTGGTGTTGCTGGAAGCGCGCAAGATCGCCTGGGGCGCCAGCGGACGTAATGGCGGGCAACTGATTCGCGGCGTCGGCCACGGCCTGGACCAGTTCACCAACGTGATCGGCGCCGATGGCGTGCGCGAGATGAAGTTGATGGGCTTGGAGGCTGTGGAGATCGTGCGCGAGCGTGTCGAGCGCTACCAGATCCCCTGCGACCTGACGTGGGGCTACTGCGACCTTGCCAACAGGCCTCGTGACCTGCACGGCCTGGCCGAAGACGCCGAAGAACTGCGCAGCCTGGGCTATCGCCATGAAGTGCGCCTGCTGCAAGCCGCCGAGATGGGCAGTGTGATCGGTTCCGACCGCTATGTGGGCGGCATGATCGACATGGGTTCAGGCCACCTGCACCCGCTGAACCTGGCGCTCGGCGAAGCGGCCGCCGCACAGGGGTTGGGCGTGCAGTTGTTTGAGCAGTCCGAAGTGACGCGCATCGACTACGGCCCCGAGGTCAAGGTGTATACCGCCAATGGCCATGTGCGTGCCAAGACTCTGGTGCTGGCCTGCAACGCCTACCTCAACGGCCTCAACCCGCACCTGAGCGGCAAAGTGCTGCCCGCCGGAAGCTACATCATCGCCACCGAACCTTTGAGCGAAGCTCAGGCCGCCAGCCTGTTGCCGCAAAACATGGCGGTGTGCGACCAACGAGTGACGGTGGACTACTTCCGCCTGTCCGCCGACCGTCGCCTGCTGTTCGGGGGGGCGTGCCACTACTCCGGTCGTGATCCCCAGGACATCAGCGCCTACATGCGGCCGAAAATGCTACAGGTGTTCCCACAGTTGGCCGACGCAAAAATCGACTATCAGTGGGGCGGCATGATCGGCATCGGCGCCAATCGCTTGCCGCAGATCGGCCGGTTGGCGGATCAACCCAACGTGTATTACGCCCAGGCCTACGCGGGCCATGGCCTGAACGCCACGCACTTGGCAGGCAAGCTGCTGGCCGAAGCCATCAGCGGCCAGCAGCAAGGGCGTTTCGATCTGTTCGCAAGGGTGCCGCACATCACCTTCCCCGGCGGCAAGCACCTGCGCTCGCCGCTTCTGGCGCTGGGGATGCTCTGGCACCGCCTCAAAGAGCTGGTGTGATCAACCGCGCCAGAAAGGCTTCAAGCCTTCCTGGCGTGCCTGTTCGACAGTCAGCCCGATATCCTGCAATTGCTCGCAGGTCAGCGTCAGCAGGGCCTTGCGGGTATGGCGACGATGCCAGAACAGGCTCCAGCGGTTACCCGTGAGCGCAGACAGTACCCGCTGCTGCCCTGCTTCCAGTTCCTGACCGTGTAACGCCAGCCTCACATCGCTCATGCCGTTCATTTTGTTGCCCCTCAGTGGCGTGTTGCCTTGAGTGACAAGAATGGGCAATCGGCAAAAACCATTACAGATTCAACCAAGCTTTATTAAATCCATACAGACACTGCCTCTGAGCGGCTGAATCCTGTATTTTCCCCCTATCTGTACTGGTCCATTGGGAGCGACCGTCATGACCCTCTATGTCAACCTCGCCGAATTGCTGGGCACTCGTATCGAACAGGGCTTCTATCGCCCCGGTGATCGATTGCCATCTGTACGGGCCTTAAGCGTGGAACACGGGGTCAGCCTGAGCACCGTGCAACAGGCTTATCGCGTGCTGGAAGACAACGGTCTGGCGATGCCCAAGCCCAAGTCCGGCTACTTTGTACCCGTCGGCCGCGAGCTGCCGGCATTGCCGGAGGTGGGCCGGCCAGCACAGCGGCCGGTGGAAATCTCCCAGTGGGACCAAGTGCTGGAACTGATTCGCGCCGTGCCACGCAAAGACGTCATACAGATGGGCCGGGGCATGCCGGATGTATTGTCGCCCACCCTGAAGCCCTTGTTGCGCAGCCTCGCCCGCGTAAGCCGGCGTCAGGATCTGCCCGGGCTGTACTACGACAACATCCTCGGCTGTATGGAATTACGTGAGCAAATCGCACGGCTGTCATTGGATTCCGGCTGCCAACTGACCGCCGAAGACATCGTAATCACCACTGGCTGCCATGAGGCGCTGTCCGCCAGCATCCACGCTATCTGTGATCCTGGCGATATCGTCGCGGTGGACTCGCCGAGCTTTCACGGCGCCATGCAGACCCTCAAGGGGCTGGGCATGAAAGCCCTGGAGATTCCCACCGACCCCATCACCGGCATCAGCCTTGAAGCACTGGAACTAGCCTTGGAGCAGTGGCCGATCAAGGTCATCCAGTTGACCCCCAACTGCAATAACCCCTTAGGCTACATCATGCCGGAGGCACGCAAACGCGCACTGCTGACCCTGGCCCAACGCTTTGACGTGGCAATCATCGAAGACGACGTCTATGGCGAATTGGCCTACAGCTACCCGCGGCCGCGCACTATCAAATCCTTCGACGAAGACGGCCGAGTGCTGCTCTGCAGCTCCTTCTCGAAAACCCTCGCGCCGGGCCTGCGTATTGGCTGGGTAGCACCGGGGCGCTACCTTGAGCGGGTACTGCACATGAAATACATCAGCACCGGCTCCACCGCGACCCAACCGCAGATCGCGATTGCCGAATTTCTCAAGGGCGGGCATTTCGAACCTCATTTGCGGCGGATGCGCACTCAATACCAGCGTAATCGCGACTTGATGCTCGATTGGGTCAGCCGCTATTTCCCGGCGGGCACCCGCGCCAGCCGTCCCCAAGGCAGCTTCATGCTCTGGGTGGAATTGCCGGAAGGCTTCGATACCCTCAAGCTCAACCGGGTGCTGGTGGAACAGGGTGTACAGATTGCGGTAGGCAGTATCTTTTCTGCGTCGGGCAAGTACCGCAACTGCCTGCGCATGAACTACGGTGCTAAACCAACCCCGCAGATTGAAGAAGCGGTACGCAAGGTCGGTGCCGCCGCGATAAAGATGTTGGCCGAGTCGACCGACTGACCTTTCGCGGGAAATTGCCGTCATATGCCGACAACTGCCCTGATCTGGAAGCGCCTCCCTTGATGATTCGACGGCTTTTACCGCTTTTCCTGCTGGGAGCACTGAGCCTGGGTGGCTGCGCCACGGTGAGCACTGAGCGCATCCCCAGCGACGCACTGCCGGCTGCACAGTCGTCGTTCGGCCGCTCGATCCAGGCCCAGGCCGCGCCTTACCAAGGGCGCTCCGGTTTCCGCCTGCTGCCCAACAGCAGCGAAGCCTTCATGGCCCGCGCCGAGCTGATCCGTAACGCCCAGACCAGCCTCGATCTGCAGTACTACATCGTCCACGATGGCATCAGTACGCGCATGCTGGTAGATGAACTGCTCAAAGCCGCCGACCGTGGCGTGCGCGTGCGCATCCTGCTGGACGACACCACCAGCGACGGCCTCGACCAAATCATCGCCACCCTCGCCGCCCACCCCAAGATCGAAATTCGCCTGTTCAACCCCCTGCACCTGGGGCGCAGCATGGGTGTGACGCGGGCCATGGGTCGCCTGTTCGACCTGTCGCTGCAACACCGGCGCATGCACAACAAGTTGTGGCTGGCGGACAACAGCGTGGCCATCGTCGGCGGGCGAAATCTGGGGGATGAGTATTTCGACGCCGAGCCCAATCTGAACTTCACCGATATCGACATGCTCAGCGTCGGGCCGGTGGCCGAGCAGCTCGGGCACAGTTTCGATCAGTACTGGAACAGCGCCCTGAGCAAACCCATCGACGACTTCGTCTCAAACAGCCCCTCCAAAGGCGACCTGGCCGTCGCGCGCGTGCGCCTGGAGGCGTCGTTGGCCGAGTCGCGCCAGCAGAATCACGCGCTGTACAACCGCCTGCGCGCCTACCAGACCCAACCGCGCATGGACATCTGGCGTCGCGAGCTGATCTGGGCCTGGAATCAGGCGTTGTGGGACGCGCCGAGCAAGGTCCTGTCCAAGGCCGACCCAGACCCACGCCTGCTGCTGACCACCCAACTGGCACCGGAGCTGGAGGGTGTCAACCAAGAGCTGATAATGATCTCGGCGTACTTCGTACCGGGGCAGCCAGGACTGGTGTACCTAACGGGGCGCGCCGACGCGGGTGTATCCGTGAGCCTGCTGACCAACTCCCTTGAAGCCACCGACGTGCCGGCGGTGCACGGTGGCTATGCGCCGTATCGCAAGGCGCTGCTGGAGCACGGAGTCAAACTCTATGAACTACGCCGCCAACCGGGCGACGGGGGTGGCAGCGGCCCGCACTTGTTTCGCCGGGGCACCTTCCGAGGTTCGGATTCCAGCCTGCACAGCAAGGCAATGATCTTTGATCGGACGAAATCGTTTATCGGCTCGTTCAACTTCGACCCACGCTCTGTGCTGTGGAACACCGAAGTCGGTGTCCTGGTGGACAGCCCCGAACTGGCGGAACACGTGCGCAAACTGGCGCTGCAAGGCATGGCGCCCGCCTTGAGTTATGAGGCGAAACTGCAGGACGGCAACGTGGTGTGGGTGACCGAAGATAACGGTCAACTGCACACCCTGACACGCGAACCTGGCAGTTGGTGGCGGCGCTTCAATGCCTGGTTTGCCACTTCGGTCGGCCTGGAACGCATGCTCTAAGCACAATGAAGATCCAATGCGGGAGAGGGCTTGCCCCCCCCTCCCACACTTGATCGCCTTTCAAATCAGGCTGGCTGTGCGGTACCGAATGCGCCCTGGCGCAGCAACAGCACCACCAACCCCAACGCCCCGGCTGCCATTAACAGCGGCAGCGCATGCCCGTTGATCCACTGGCTGCCCGCACCGGCCACCAGCGGGCCGACCAGGCACCCGATGCCCCACAACTGAGCGATATGGGCATTGGCGCGCACCAGCGCATCGTCACGATAGCGCTCGCCAATCAGGATCAACGAGAGGGTAAACAACCCGCCAGCACTGGCGCCGAACACTACCCATATCGGCCAGATCAACAGCGTGTGCAACGTCAACGGAATCGCCAGGCTGGACGCCAGTAACAGCACCGCGCAACTCAGAAACAGCGTACGTCGAGGCAGGTAGTCGGCCAGCGCACCGATGGGCAATTGCAGCAGCGCATCGCCGACCACCACCGTGCTGACCATCGCCAAGGCGATCTCGGCAGTAAAACCCTGTTGCAGGCAATACACCGGCAGCAGCGTCAGGATCATTGCCTCGAACGCGGCGAACAGCGCCACCGCCCAGGCGATCGCCGGCAGGCTCTTACAGAAGCGCCACAGGTCAGCGAAGGTCACGCTGAACGAGTCAGCGGTGGGCGCACCTGAGCGTCCCAGCAGCAACAGCGGCGCCACCAGCAACAGGCCAACGCCGACCCAGAAGCCGTAGTCATGGTCGGTGCCAATCAGGCCTAGCAGCAATGGGCCCGAGAGCTGGCTCAGGGCATAACTGCAGCCATATAACGCCACCAGGCGGCCGCGCCACTGCTCCACCACCAGTTGGTTGATCCAGCTTTCGCCGAGGATAAACACAATGGTCAGGATCACCCCGATCATCAGCCGCAGCACCAGCCATACCGGGTAACTGGGCAGAATCGCCAGCAAACCGATGGACACAGCCCCGGCCCACAGGCACAGGCGCATCAGGTTGGCAGTGCCGAGCCAGGAGGCCAGCCGACTGGAGACCTTGGCACCGAGCAATACGCCGAAGGCCGGCATGGCGGCCATCACGCCAATGGCGAAACTGCCGTAACCCCAGCCTTCCAGGCGCAGGGACACCAGCGGCATGCTCACCCCCAGGGCCAGACCGACACTGAGTACCGAGGCCAACACGGCGAAATAGGTCGCCCAACGCATTGCCACACTCCTGTGGATAATTCTTGAGGACACACAAAGCAGTGTGGGAGGGGGATTGCCCCCGATCGCGGTGAATCATTGGGCACTTTTAGTGCCTGACACACGGCTATCGGGGGCAAGCCCCCTCCCACATTTGGCCTGCGGTGTTGCTTAGAGCTTGATCCAGGTCGACTTCAGCTCGGTGTATTTGTCGAACGCGTGCAGCGACTTGTCGCGACCATTACCCGACTGCTTGAAGCCACCGAACGGCGCGGTCATATCACCGCCGTCGTATTGGTTGACCCACACGCTGCCGGCGCGCAGGGCCTTGGCGGTCAGGTGCGCTTTGGAAATATCAGCAGTCCACACGGCTGCGGCCAGACCATACACCGTGTCGTTGGCGATCTTGATAGCCTCTTCGGCGCTGTCGAACGTAATTACCGACAGGACTGGGCCGAAGATCTCTTCCTGGGCGATCTTCATGGCGTTGGTCACACCATCGAAAATCGTTGGCTCCACGTAAGTACCGCCGGTTTCCTCCAGGATGCGCTTACCACCGGCCACCAGTTTGGCGCCATCGGTGTGACCCGCTTCGATGTAAGACAGCACGGTGTTCATCTGCTGGGTATCCACCACCGCGCCGACGGTAGTCGCCGGGTCCAGCGGGTTGCCAGGTTTCCAGGCCTTGAGGGCCTCGATAACCAGCGGCAGAAATGTATCTTTGATCGAGCGCTCCACCAGCAAGCGCGAACCCGCGGTGCAGACTTCGCCCTGGTTGAAGGCAATGGCGCTGGCTGCGGAGTTGGCGGCAGCTTGCAGGTCCGGCGCATCGGCGAACACGATATTAGGGCTCTTGCCGCCAGCTTCCAGCCATACGCGCTTCATGTTCGACTCGCCGGAGCGGATCAACAGTTGCTTGGCGATCTTGGTCGAACCGGTGAATACCAGCGTGTCGACGTCCATGTGCAGCGCCAGGGCATTTCCGACGGTGTGGCCGTAGCCCGGCAGCACGTTGAAAACGCCTTTCGGAATACCGGCCTCAACAGCCAGGGCCGCGATGCGGATGGCCGTCAGGGGAGATTTTTCGGAAGGCTTGAGGATCACCGAGTTACCGGTGGACAGCGCCGGGCCGAGTTTCCAGCACGCCATCATCAGCGGAAAGTTCCACGGCACAATGGCGCCAACCACGCCGACCGGCTCGCGGGTCACCAGGCCCAGTTGATCGTGCGGCGTGGCGGCGACTTCGTCATAGATCTTGTCGATGGCCTCGCCGCTCCAGCTCAGGGCATTCGCCGCGCCGGGTACGTCAATGTTCAGGGAATCGCTGATTGGCTTGCCCATGTCCAGGGTTTCAAGCAGTGCCAGCTCTTCGGCATTGGCCTTGAGCAGCGCAGCGAAACGGATCATGGTGGCTTTGCGTTTGGCCGGCGCAAGGCGCGACCAGACACCGGAATTGAAGGTGGCGCGGGCATTTTCCACTGCGCTCTGGGCGTCGGCGGCGTCACAGCTGGCGACAGTGGCCAACAGACGGCCATCGACCGGGCTGATGCATTCGAAGGTGTCGCCAGAAGCAGCGTCGGTGTACTCGCCATTGATGTAGGCGCGGCCTTCGATCTTCAGATCCTTGGCGCGTTGTTCCCAATCGGCACGGGTCAGGGTGGTCATGCGAGTGTCCTCCTCTTATTGAATACAAGGGCCAGGCGATGTCCCCCGGCAGCCTCAAAGAATGCTTGCCCGCCAACCAGCTGTTCGGCTCAAAGGCAGCTGCCACCCTAAACCAGCGGCTGGGGATGTTTCAATATATTTGACATAACGCGGGTAAACGCCCTTGCGATGTTCATTTTAATAAACATAGACTTTGGGCACTTCAACCCCAGGCCAGACGGGACACGCACATGAGCATCCAGGACATCGTCGACTTCAGCCAAGCCACCACCGCCCCCGACCGCTATCGCCCTGCCGCCGAAAAAATCCTCAAGGGCGATCCCGAACAAACGGTCTACAACCACTACAACAGCCCATGCGGCCAGATGAGCGCCGGGGTCTGGGAAGGTGATGTCGGGCAGTGGACGGTCAGCTACACCGAGCATGAGTACTGCGAAATCGTGCAGGGTGTGTCCGTGCTGCGCGACGCCGAGGGAAATGCCAAGACCTTGCGCGCCGGCGACCGCTTTGTGATTCCTGCTGGCTTCAGCGGCACCTGGGAAGTACTGGAACCATGCCGCAAGATCTACGTGGTGTTTGAACAGAAGACCTGATCAACCAAATTCCACGCAAAAAAAAGCCCGACTCGTGAGAGACGGGCTTTTTTTCACAAGGAAGAAAATCAATTACTTGATTTTGCCTTCTTTGTAGATCACGTGCTTGCGAACGCGCGGGTCGAACATTTTCTTTTCGAGCTTGTCCGGGGTAGTACGCTTGTTCTTGTCGGTAGTGTAGAAGTGACCAGTACCGGCGCTAGAGATCATTCGAATCAATTCACGCATGATAGAGCTCCTTAGATCTTGCCAGCGGCACGGATTTCGGCCAGCACGACAGTGATGCCACGCTTGTCGATGATACGCATGCCTTTAGCAGATACACGCAGGCGAACAAAACGTTTCTCTTCTTCAACCCAGAAGCGGTGATGCTGCAGGTTCGGCAGGAAACGACGACGGGTTTTGTTATTTGCGTGGGAAATGTTATTCCCAGTCACCGGACCCTTACCGGTAACTTGACAGACTCTCGACATGCCTCAGCCCTCTAAAACCACATGCCCAACCCGGCATGGGTTGGCCGCTTAATCTCTCAGTCATTTGGCGCCAGGCGCCGCGTTTCTTTAGGGTCTTACCGGCTACACCTACAAGCGAAGGAACCGGGCCCCTAGAAAAGAGCGCTGCTTTATACCAGAAAGACCTTGGTGCAACAACAGCGAGTGTGTTTTTACCGGAGTAAATCTCGACCATTGGCGCCTGAACCGTTGCCAGGAGGGGCCGACACAACAGCCGACCGCTCGTCGCACAGAATGATTTTCAGCGCCCGCACGCACCGTAAAGTGCACGGCGAAACAATCTGAGGCGCCATCAAAACAGCATTTGAGCCAAAAGCACAGGCAAAAATGGGCTAGTCATTTATCAATCAGAGCACTACGGTAGGACTTTTCCAGACTGCACTCGCAGATGGGCCTTCGATCTGCAAAGGAAACCGAATATGCGCCTCGCTGCCCTACCGCTGTTGCTTGCCCCTCTCTTTATCGCGCCGCTGGCCTCTGCCGCCACCAACCTGAGCGTGTGCACCGAGGCCAGCCCTGAAGGGTTTGATGTGGTGCAATACAACTCGCTGACCACCACCAACGCCTCCGCCGACGTGCTGATGAACCGCCTGGTGGACTTCGATGCCGCCAGCGGCAAGCTGGTGCCAAGTCTGGCGGACAGCTGGGAAGTGTCGCCGGACGGCCTGACCTACACCTTCAAGCTGCACCCGGATGTGAAGTTCCACCGCACCGAGTATTTCACCCCAAGCCGAAGCCTGACCGCCGAAGACGTGCGCTTCAGCTTTGAACGCATGCTCGACCCGGCCAACCCGTGGCACAAGATCGCCCAGAGCGGCTTCCCTCATGCCCAGTCTCTGCAACTGCCAACACTGGTCAAGAAGATCGATGCCCTCGACCCGCTGACGGTGCGCTTCACTCTGGATCATGCCGACTCCACTTTCCTCGCAGCCCTGAGCATGGGCTTTGCCTCGATTTACCCGGCCGAATACGCCGACAAGTTGCTCAAGGCCGGCACGCCGGAGAAACTCAACAGCCAACCGATTGGTACCGGCCCGTTCATTTTCAGCCGTTTCCAGAAAGACGCTGTGGTTCGTTACAAAGCCAACCCGGACTACTTTGGCGGCAAACCGGCTGTGGATAACTTGATCTTCGCCATCACGCCGGATGCCAACGTGCGCCTGCAGAAGCTGCACCGCGATGAGTGCCAGATCGCCCTGTCGCCCAAGCCTCTGGATGTAGGCGAGGCAGAGAAAGACCCAGCCCTCAAGGTGGAAAAGACCGCTGCATTCATGACTGCATTCGTGGCGATCAACAGCCAGCACCCTCCCCTGGATAAACCCGAAGTACGTCAAGCGATCAATCTGGCCTTCGATAAGGCCAGCTACCTCAAAGCCGTATTTGAAGGCACCGCCGAAGCCGCCAACGGCCCTTATCCTCCCAACACCTGGAGCTACGCCAAGGACTTGCCGGGTTATCCACAGGACCTCGCCAAGGCCAAGGCCCTGCTGAATCGCGCCGGGCTCAAGGACGGCTTCAAGACCACCATCTGGACACGTCCCACTGGCAGCCTGCTGAACCCTAACCCAAACCTCGGCGCGCAATTGCTGCAAGCCGACCTGGCCAAAGTCGGCATCCAGGCCGAGATCCGAGTGATCGAATGGGGCGAACTGATTCGCCGCGCCAAAGCCGGCGAGCATGACCTGCTGTTCATGGGCTGGGCCGGCGACAACGGTGACCCGGATAACTTCCTGACCCCGCAGTTTTCCTGCGCAGCAGTGAAGTCAGGCACCAACTTCGCTCGCTACTGCGACCC
This sequence comes from Pseudomonas sivasensis, assembly GCF_021391435.1. Classification (NCBI taxonomy): domain Bacteria; kingdom Pseudomonadati; phylum Pseudomonadota; class Gammaproteobacteria; order Pseudomonadales; family Pseudomonadaceae; genus Pseudomonas; species Pseudomonas sivasensis. Next base: position 20,497 of record NZ_CP090029.1, read on the forward strand.
GGCGCTGGACAAACTGATCAGTGCTGGCAAAACCACCAGCGAGCAAGGGGTGCGCAGCAAGCTGTATCAACAGGCCCAGGCGCAAATCCAGCAGCAGGCGCTGTGGCTGCCACTGGCGCATCCGACGGCGTTCGCCCTCGCGCGCAAGAGTGTCGACGGCTATCAAGTAAGTCCGTTCGGGCGCCAGGATTTCTCGAAGGTCAGCGTCAAGCCCTGAACCGTAACCCCACCTGAAAGGGTGGGGTTACATCCATCCGTATTCCGCCATCGATAACGGATCACCATCTCCCACGATGATGTGATCCAGCACCCGCACATCCACCATCTCCAGCGCTTTTTGCAGGACTTTGGTCAATTTTCGATCAGCTGCACTCGGCTCCACACTTCCCGAAGGATGGTTATGACAAAGGATCAACGCCGCCGCGTTGTAAGCCAACGCGCGCTTGACCACTTGCCGGGGGTACACCACAGCAGCATCGATGGTGCCCTCGGATAACGCCTCGAAGCCCAACACCCGATGCTTTGAATCGAGAAACAGGCAGCCAAAGATCTCGTGGGGCTCATGACGCAACAGCGCCTTGAGGTATCCCCGCACGACTTCCGGACTTTCCAGTGCCGATTCATTGCGCAACTGTTCGGCCATATGCCGCCGGGACATCTCTAGTACCGCCTGCAACTGGGCAAACTTCGCCGGCCCCAAGCCCAGTTGCTGATTGAACAGCGCCTGGCTTGCTTCCAGCAGCGGGCGTAAGCCGCCAAATTGCGCCAGCAGATGGCGCGCCAGGTCCACCGCGCTCCGACCTGCGACACCGGTGCGCAGGAAGATTGCCAGCAGTTCAGCATCCGACAGACTCGCCGCGCCCCACGCCAAAAGCTTCTCCCTGGGCCGCTCTGCCGCCGGCCAATCACGAATACTCATCCCACCTCCCTGTGCATGTGCGCCGCTGTTGCGGGGCAGACGCTGTGTTATCGTAGGCCCTCTTTTTTGCGTGCGATTTCACCTGGGGAGGGGAGATCGCACGCACCACTGAACTGGCTTCACTGAACTGGAAAGGCAAACCAATGCAGCGTCTGTATCGGAAACGCATCGTTCTCGGCGTCGGCGGCGGCATTGCCGCCTACAAGAGCGCAGAGTTGGTTCGCAGGCTCCTGGACCAAGGTGCCGAAGTGCGCGTGGTCATGACCCGTGGCGGGAGCGAGTTCATCACACCCCTGACCATGCAGGCCCTGTCCGGCCACCCGGTTCATCTGGACCTGCTGGACCCGGCGGCCGAAGCCGCCATGGGCCACATCGAACTGGCCAAATGGGCCGACCTGGTGCTGATCGCCCCGGCCACTGCCGACCTGATCGCCCGCCTGGCCCAAGGTATCGCCGATGACCTGCTGACTACCTTGGTACTGGCCACCGACGCCACCGTCGCCATTGCCCCCGCTATGAACCAGGCCATGTGGCGCGATCCGGCCACCCAGGCCAACACCCAACTCCTGCAAAGCCGTGGCCTCAAGGTGTTCGGCCCGGCATCGGGCAGCCAAGCATGTGGCGACGTGGGCATGGGCCGCATGCTCGAAGCCACCGACCTGGCCCTGTGTGCCGCCGAGTGCTTCCAGCACTTGGCCCTGACCGGCAAGCACGTGTTGATCACCGCCGGCCCGACCCAGGAAAACATCGACCCGGTGCGTTACATCACCAACCATAGCTCAGGAAAAATGGGCTTTGCGCTGGCAGAAGCCGCGGTCGAGGCAGGCGCCCGCGTCACGCTGATCACCGGACCGGTACATCTACCGACCCCTGATCGCGTCACGCGAATCGATGTAGTCAGCGCCCGAGACATGCTCGCGGCCTGCGAAGCGGCTATTCCCTGCGACCTTTTTATCGCCTCGGCAGCGGTTGCGGACTACCGCCCGGAAGTCGTCGCCCCGCAAAAGCTCAAGAAAGACCCTACAAGCGGCGACGGCCTGCTCCTGCAAATGGTGCGCAACCCGGACATCCTGGCCACCATCGCCACACGTCCTGACCGCCCGTTCAGCGTCGGCTTCGCCGCCGAGACCGAGCATCTGCTGGACTACGCCGCACGCAAATTGAAAGACAAAAACCTCGACCTGATCGTTGCCAATGATGTCGCCAACCCGAGCATCGGCTTCAACAGCGAGGAAAACGCCTGCAGCGTGATTGACCGCGACCTGCACGCGACCCTTTTCGCCCAGACCAGCAAGGGCAAGATTGCCCGCCAACTGATCTCTTTTATCGCCCAACGGCTGAACCAGGTTTAATTTCCATGCACGCTTTGCAAGCCAAGATCCTCGACCCACGCATCGGCACCGAATTCCCACTGCCGGCCTACGCCACCCCAGGCTCTGCCGGCCTGGACCTGCGTGCCATGCTCAAGCAAGACACCCTGCTTGAGCCGGGACAGACCGTCCTGATCCCTACCGGCCTGTCGATCTACGTGGGCGACCCTGGTCTGGCTGCACTGATCCTGCCGCGCTCCGGCCTGGGCCACAAACACGGCATCGTGCTGGGCAACCTGGTAGGCCTGATCGACTCGGACTACCAAGGCGAGTTGATGGTGTCGTGCTGGAACCGCGGCCAAACCGCATTCAACATCGTGGTCGGCGAGCGCATTGCCCAGCTTGTTCTTGTGCCGGTGGTACAGGCGCACTTCGAACTGGTGCAGGAATTCGACGAAACCCAACGTGGTGCAGGCGGCTTTGGGCATTCAGGCAGTCTCTGACTAAGCTGAACGTGGCCGGGTGCTTTTGCCCGGCCAGACGCCACCGCATGGCTTTTCAGGATGAAGAATGCGCGGAATTTATCAGCGAGATTTCCCTAGCTAAATCAACGTATTACGCAGAAATAAGCCTGGCTTCCAAACGCCGATGGCATTTTTGCACCACGAACTCTCTGCCGAAAACACCGTCATACCCTTCAGTTTGAGCCTGCCGGTCAGCCACTTTAAGGCCAGCCTTGCCCCCTTCAGATGGAGTTTCCCCCCGCGATGAGTACCGCAGCCCGAGTAGCCCCGACATTCCCCGACAGCATCTTTCGCGCCTATGACATCCGTGGCGTGGTGCCCAAGACCCTGACTGCCGAAACGGCCTACTGGATCGGCCGCGCCATCGGCGCCCAGAGCCTGGCTCAGGATGAGCCCAACGTATCGGTCGGCCGTGACGGTCGTTTGTCCGGCCCGGAGCTGGTGGAGCAACTGATCCAGGGCCTGGCCGACGCCGGCTGCCATGTCAGCGACGTCGGCCTGGTACCAACGCCAGCTCTGTACTACGCCGCCAACGTCCTGGCCGGCAAGTCCGGGGTGATGCTCACTGGCAGCCATAACCCATCGGATTACAACGGTTTCAAGATCGTCATCGCTGGCGACACCCTGGCTAACGAACAGATCCAGGCCTTGCATACCCGCCTGAAAACCAACGACCTGACCAGCGGCAAAGGCAGCATCACCAAAGTCGACATCCTGCAGCGCTACTCCGACGAAATCACCCGCGACGTCAAGCTCGCCCGCCGCCTCAAAGTGGTAGTGGACTGCGGCAACGGCGCGGCCGGTGTGATCGCGCCGCAACTGCTCGAAGCCTTGAACTGCGAAGTAATCCCGTTGTTCTGCGAGGTTGACGGCAACTTCCCCAACCACCACCCGGATCCAGGCAAGCCAGAAAATCTGGTGGACCTGATCGCCAAGGTCAAGGAAACCGGCGCCGATGTAGGCCTGGCCTTCGACGGTGACGGTGACCGCGTAGGTGTGGTGACCGAGACCGGCGAGATCGTATTCCCCGACCGCCTGCTGATGCTGTTCGCACGTGACGTAGTGGCGCGCAATCCCAACGCAGAAATCATCTTCGACGTGAAGTGCACCCGCCGCCTCACGCCGCTGATCAAGGAATACGGCGGCCGCCCGCTAATGTGGAAGACCGGTCACTCGTTGATCAAAAAGAAAATGAAGGAAACCGGCGCGCTGTTAGCCGGTGAAATGAGCGGTCACGTGTTCTTCAAAGAGCGCTGGTTCGGTTTTGACGACGGTATCTACAGCGCCGCTCGTCTGCTGGAGATCCTCAGCAAGGAAAAATCCACTGCAGAAGAGCTGTTTCAGACCTTCCCGAATGATATTTCTACGCCAGAGATCAATATCCATGTGACCGAGGAGAGCAAATTCAGCATCATTGACGCACTGCACGACGCGCAATGGGGCGAAGGCGCCAACCTGACCACCATTGATGGTGTGCGAGTCGATTACGCCAAAGGCTGGGGCCTGGTTCGCGCGTCCAACACCACGCCGGTGCTGGTGCTGCGTTTCGAGGCGGATACCGAGGCTGAGTTGCAGCGCATCAAGGACGTGTTCCACGCCCAGTTGAAACGTGTTGCCCCTGATCTCCAATTACCGTTCTGATTTTTTACCGGAGCCCTGAATGACCCTCGAACGCGAAGCCGCTGCCAACACCGCCAAGGTCCTGTCCGAAGCGTTGCCTTACATTCGACGCTACGTCGGCAAGACGCTGGTGATCAAGTACGGCGGCAATGCCATGGAAAGCGAAGAGCTGAAAACCGGCTTTGCCCGCGACATCGTGTTGATGAAAGCCGTGGGGATCAACCCTGTGGTGGTGCACGGTGGCGGCCCGCAAATCGGCGACCTGCTCAAGCGCTTGTCGATCGAGAGTCACTTCATCGATGGCATGCGTGTCACTGACGCGCAGACCATGGACGTGGTGGAGATGGTCCTCGGCGGCCAGGTGAACAAAGACATCGTCAACCTGATCAACCGCCACGGCGGCAGCGCCATCGGCCTGACCGGCAAGGACGCCGAGCTGATCCGCGCGAAAAAACTGACCGTTACCCGTCAGACGCCGGAAATGACCCAGCCGGAAATCATCGATATCGGCCAGGTAGGCGAAGTGATCGGCATCAACACCGACCTGCTGAACCTGCTGGTCAAGGGTGACTTCATCCCGGTGATCGCGCCGATCGGCGTGGGTGCGAACGGTGAGTCCTACAACATCAACGCTGACCTCGTCGCCGGCAAGGTCGCCGAGGCGCTGAAGGCTGAAAAGCTGATGCTGCTGACCAACATCGCCGGCCTGATGGACAAGGAAGGCAAGGTGCTGACCGGCTTGACCACTCAACAGGTAGACGAACTGATCGCCGACGGCACCATCTACGGCGGCATGCTGCCGAAGATCCGTTGCGCGCTGGAAGCAGTGCAAGGCGGCGTTGGCAGCTCGCTGATTCTGGATGGCCGTGTACCGAATGCAATCCTGCTGGAAATCTTTACCGATACAGGTGTGGGTACGCTGATCAGCAACCGCAAGCGCCCTTAAAACGCTGAAAACAAAAAGCCCCGCTCAACTTGGTTGAGCGGGGCTTTTTTATGGTTCGGCGATTACTGAACGCCGAACTGCTCGCGATACGCCTTAACTGCCGGCAAGTGCTGCTTGAGCTGCGGATCATCTTCCAGGAACTGCAACACCTGGTTCAACGAAACGATGCTTACCACCGGAATACCGAAATCACGCTCCACTTCCTGGATCGCCGACAACTCACCGTTGCCGCGCTCCTGGCGGTTCAGCGCGATCAGCACGCCAGCAGCCTTGGCGCCGTCTTGGGAAGCGATAATCTGCATCACTTCACGGATGGCGGTGCCGGCGGTGATTACGTCGTCAATGATCAGCACGTCGCCGGTCAGCGGCGCGCCCACCAGGCTGCCGCCTTCGCCATGAGCCTTGGCTTCCTTGCGGTTGAAGCACCATGGCAGATCGCGCCCATGGTGTTCCGCCAGGGCCACGGCTGTTGCAGCTGCCAGGGGGATACCCTTGTAGGCCGGGCCAAACAGCACGTCGAAGGAAATACCGCTTTCAACAATGGCTGCCGCGTAGAAACGCCCCAACTGAGCCAGGGCCGAACCCGAGTTGAACAAGCCCGCATTGAAGAAGTACGGACTGGTGCGCCCGGACTTGAGGGTGAACTCACCGAAGCGCAAAACCCCGCGATCGATGGCAAAACGAATGAAATCGCGTTGATACGCCTGCATGAAAAAAGCCTCAGATACCACGGATTTAGCTAATTAGGTAGACGGCGTGTATCATACACGCACGCGATTTTTGGGGCCATTTATGCGGATCATCAGTGTGAACGTTAATGGTATTCAGGCTGCAGTCGAGCGTGGTTTGCTCAGTTGGCTGCAAGCTCAGAATGCCGACGTCATCTGCCTGCAGGACACCCGCGCCTCCGCCTTTGAACTGGACGACCCAGCCTTCCAACTGGATGGCTACTTCCTTTATGCCTGCGATGCCGAAGTGCCCACCCAAGGTGGCGTGGCTTTGTACTCGCGGTTGCAACCCAAGGCGGTCATCAGCGGCCTCGGCTTCGAGACAGCCGACCGCTACGGGCGCTACCTGCAAGCCGATTTCGACAAGGTCAGCATCGCGACCTTGCTGCTTCCTTCGGGGCAGAACGGCGATGAAGACTTGAACCAGAAGTTCAAGCTAATGGACGATTTCGCCCGTTATCTGGATAAACAGCGGCGTAAACGTCGCGAGTACATTTACTGTGGCTCGCTGTACGTGGCGCAACAAAAGCTGGATATCAAGAACTGGCGCGACAGCCAGCAATCCCCAGGTTTCCTGGCGCCGGAACGGGCCTGGATGGACGAGATTGTCGGCAACATGGGCTATGTGGATGCCCTTCGTGAAGTCAGCCGCGAAGGCGACCAGTACAGCTGGTGGCCAGACAATGAACAGGCTGAAATGCTCAACCTGGGCTGGCGCTTCGACTACCAGTTGCTGACCCCAGGTCTGCGCCGGTTCGTACGCAGTGCACGTTTGCCGCGCCAGCCGCGTTTCTCGCAGCACGCGCCGCTGATCGTGGACTACGACTGGACACTGACCATCTAAGGTCTTTCTCCAGGCACAAAAAAACCGACATCGCTGTCGGTTTTTTTGTGGGCGATCACTATTTGACCAAACGCCAGGTCCATGGGTATCGGTAGGCTGTGCCGTTGTTGGCTTTAACGCCGCCAATGATCGTCAGCACTAGCGCCGCAACCACGAGCACCAACATCAACACAAAGCCGATCACCACAAACCCCAGCACCATGCAGACCAGCCAGGCGATGGCCACCGTGATCTGGAAATTCAGGGCTTCCTTGCCCTGATCATCGATAAGCGGGTCCATATCCTTCTTGATCTGCCACACGATCAACGGCCCCAACAGGCTGCCAAAGGGGAATACCAACCCCAGAAACGCCGCGAAGTGACACAACATCGCCCATTGGCGAACTTCCTTGGTCGGTGCCGGAACCGGCAATTGACTGTCACTCATGGCGCTTCTCCTTGAAGTCGGCTTAGTCAGCCAGTGCGGCGTTCTGCAGTTCGAAGATCTCGGTCATACCTTTCTGGGCTAGGGCCAGCATGGCGTTCAGCTCGGCCGGCTGGAATGGCGCGCCTTCAGCGGTGCCCTGCACTTCGATGAAACCACCGGTGCTGGTCATCACGACGTTCAGGTCAGTCTCGGCAGCCGAATCTTCCAGATAGTCCAGGTCCAGCACAGGCTCGCCCTGGTACATACCCACCGATACAGCGGCAATCATTTGCTTGAGCGGGTCGCCGCCTTTCAGGCCGCCACGTTTCTTGATCACTTTCAGTGCGTCGACCAAGGCCACCATCGCGCCAGTGATGGATGCAGTGCGGGTGCCGCCATCGGCCTGGATCACGTCGCAGTCGACGTAAAGGGTCACGTCGCCCAGCTTGGACATGTCCAGGGCTGCACGCAGGGAGCGACCGATCAGGCGCTGGATTTCCAGGGTGCGGCCGCCTTGCTTGCCACGGCTGGCTTCACGCTGGTTACGTTCACCGGTGGCGCGCGGCAGCATGCCGTATTCGGCGGTCAACCAACCCTGGCCCTGGCCTTTAAGGAAACGCGGCACGCCATTTTCAACGCTGACGGTGCAGATAACCTTGGTATCGCCAAACTCGACCAGTACAGATCCCTCGGCGTGTTTGGTGTAGTTGCGGGTGATGCGGATCGAGCGGAGCTGATCGGCAACGCGACCACTTGGACGTTTCATAGGGGATACCTGTACTGAGGACGAAAAACTGCCGAGCATTATAGAGCCGCGAGCCGATTCGGGGCACTTCTAAAAATCTGGTTACGAATGGTCAGCCTATCGCCCATTGTTTGGGCGCACTCGCCCCACTGCGCTACAATCCTGCGCCTTCGCAGCCTGTCGGCTTCAATTTACCCATCAGCCCGTGTTTGCGGGACTGCATCGCGAGGTACCTCCATGGTGCACAGCATGACCGCCTTCGCCCGCGTCGAAAAAGCAGGCGCCCAAGGCACCCTGAGCTGGGAACTGCGCTCGGTCAACAGCCGCTACCTGGAGCCGCACCTGCGCCTGCCGGAATCCTTCCGCGACCTCGAAGGCGCCGTGCGTGAGGCTCTGCGCCAGAGCATCTCCCGCGGCAAGCTGGAATGCACCCTGCGCTTTACCGAAGAAACCACCGGCAAGCCGCTGCAGGTAGACCGCGAGCGCGCCGCGCAACTGGTCGCTGCCGCCGAAACCATCGCCGGCCTGATCAAGCAGCCCGCAGCGCTAAACCCTCTGGAAGTGCTGGCTTGGCCCGGCGTGCTGGTGGCCGACGCCTCCGATCCGCAAGCCCTCAATGCCGAAGCCCTCGCCCTGTTTAATCAGGGCTTGAAGGAGCTCAAGGCCGGCCGCGAACGCGAAGGTGCCGAACTGGCACGCCTGATCAACGAGCGCCTGACTTCGATCGAAGCAGACGTGGTCATCTTGCGAGAGCTGGTGCCGCAGATGCTCGCCACCCAACGTCAGAAGGTTCTCGACCGCTTCACCGACATGAAGGCCGACCTCGACCCGACGCGCCTGGAGCAGGAAATGGTCCTGCTGGCCCAAAAGAGCGACGTCGCCGAAGAGCTGGACCGCTTGAGCACCCACATCCTCGAAGTGCGTCGCGTGCTCAAATCCGGCGGCGCCGCCGGTCGGCGCCTGGACTTCCTGATGCAGGAACTCAACCGCGAAGCCAATACACTCGGCTCCAAGGCATTTGACCCGCGCAGCACCACGGCTGCCGTCAACCTCAAAGTGTTGATCGAGCAAATGCGCGAACAAGTACAGAATATTGAGTAAGGCAACCTACATGACCCACAGCACCGGCACCCTTTACATCATTTCCGCCCCTTCGGGCGCGGGCAAGAGCAGCCTGGTCAAGGCCCTGACCGACGCTGACGAGCAGATTCGCATCTCGGTCTCCCACACCACCCGTGCCATGCGCCCGGGCGAGGTGAACGGCGTGCACTACCACTTCGTCGAGCGTACCGAGTTCGTCAAAATGATTGAGCACGGCGACTTCCTGGAGCGTGCCGAAGTGTTCGGCAACCTCTATGGCACTTCGCAGAGCCACCTGCAGCAGACCTTGGACGAAGGCCACGACCTGATCCTGGAAATCGACTGGCAGGGCGCCGAGCAAGTTCGCCAGCTGATGCCCAAGGCACGCTCGATCTTCATCCTGCCGCCGTCGCTCGAAGCCTTGCATCAGCGCCTGACCAATCGTGGTCAGGACAGTGACGAGATCATCGAAGGCCGCATGCGTGAAGCCGTCAGTGAAATGAGTCACTACGTCGACTACGACTACCTGATCATTAACGACGATTTTTCCCACGCACTGGACGACCTGAAGGCGATTTTTCGCACAAATCAGCTCCAGCAAAAGCGTCAACAGCAGCGTTTCGGCAAATTACTGGCCGAACTGCTTGGCTGATTGGGTCTTCCCAAAACGGCTGCAAGGGCTTTACATTGGCCCTTGTAGCGGTTTTGCGAGGGCCTGCGAAAAATCAGCGCTTCCCTAAACGCTGGTGATTTTTTAAACTGCTCAGTCCGCTCGCCCAACCGGGCAGCGCGCATCTTGCATTCGCTCCGAGGAATATCATGGCCCGCGTAACCGTTGAAGACTGCCTAGACCACGTGGCAAACCGCTTTGAGCTGGTCATGCTCTCTACCAAGCGTGCCCGTCAACTGGCCACTGGCGGCAAAGAGCCCCTGGTCCAGTGGGAAAACGACAAACCTACCGTTGTAGCCCTGCGTGAAATCGCTGAAGGCCTGATGAGCTACGAGTTCATCGCCAACGCTGAGATCGTTGAAGACGAACCGCTGTTTGCAGCGTTCGAGGACGAGTCCAACGAGGCCGTCTAAGCCTATGCCTGGTCGACGTAGCACGGCGCGGAGTCACAGCCTTCGGCAGGAGTTCACACTTTGCCGAGCATAGACGCCCTCGCCGATCGCTTATCGACCTACCTCGGCCCCGACCAGGTTAACCTGGTCCGCCGAGCGTATTTCTACGCCGAACAAGCCCACGACGGCCAACGCCGCCGAAGCGGTGAGGCGTACGTCACCCATCCTCTTGCGGTGGCGAATATCCTGGCCGACATGCACATGGACCATCAGAGCCTGATGGCCGCGATGCTGCATGACGTGATCGAAGACACCGGTATTGCCAAGGAAGCGCTCAGCGCGCAATTTGGCGAAACCGTGGCCGAACTGGTCGACGGGGTCAGCAAACTGACCCAGATGAACTTCGAAACCAAGGCTGAAGCCCAGGCGGAAAACTTCCAGAAGATGGCCATGGCCATGGCCCGGGACATCCGGGTGATCTTGGTCAAGCTGGCCGACCGGCTGCACAACATGCGCACGCTGGAAGTGCTGTCCGGCGAAAAACGTCGGCGCATCGCCAAGGAAACCCTGGAAATCTATGCGCCCATCGCCAACCGGCTGGGCATGCACGCCATTCGTATCGAGTTCGAAGACCTAGGCTTCAAGGCCATGCACCCGATGCGTTCGGCGCGCATCTACCAAGCGGTCAAGCGTGCCCGTGGCAACCGCAAGGAAATCGTCAACAAGATCGAAGAGTCGCTAAGCCATTGCCTGGCGATCGACGAAATCGAGGGCGAAGTCAGCGGGCGGCAGAAGCACATCTACGGCATCTACAAGAAGATGCGCGGCAAGCGTAGGGCCTTCAACGAGATAATGGACGTGTACGCGTTCCGGATCATCGTCGACAAGGTTGATACCTGCTACCGCGTTTTGGGCGCTGTACATAATTTGTACAAACCCTTGCCGGGCCGCTTCAAGGACTACATCGCGATTCCCAAGGCCAACGGCTATCAGTCACTGCATACCACGCTGTTCGGTATGCACGGCGTGCCGATAGAAATCCAGATCCGCACCCGCGAAATGGAAGAGATGGCCAACAACGGCATCGCCGCCCACTGGCTGTACAAGTCCAGTGGCGACGAGCAGCCAAAAGGCACCCATGCCCGCGCCCGCCAATGGGTCAAAGGCGTGTTGGAAATGCAGCAACGTGCTGGCAACTCCCTGGAATTCATTGAAAGCGTGAAGATTGACCTGTTCCCGGACGAGGTCTACGTGTTCACGCCCAAAGGCCGGATCATGGAGCTGCCCAAAGGCTCCACGGCGGTCGACTTCGCTTACGCAGTGCATACCGACGTGGGCAACAGCTGCATCGCCTGCCGGATCAACCGTCGCCTTGCCCCGCTGTCCGAGCCGCTGCAAAGCGGCTCAACCGTGGAGATTGTCAGCGCGCCTGGCGCACGCCCGAACCCGGCGTGGCTCAACTTCGTGGTCACCGGCAAGGCGCGTACGCACATCCGTCACGCCCTCAAACTGCAGCGCCGCTCCGAGTCCATCAGCCTCGGCGAACGCCTACTGAACAAGGTGCTCAACGGTTTCGACAGTGCTCTGGATAAGATCCCGCAGGAGCGTGTGCAAGCGATGCTCCACGAGTATCGCCAGGAAACCGTCGAAGACTTACTGGAAGATATCGGCCTGGGCAACCGCATGGCTTATGTGGTCGCCCGCCGCCTGCTTGGCGAAGGCGAGCAATTGCCAAGCCCCGAAGGCCCACTGGCAATTCGCGGCACCGAGGGCCTGGTACTCAGCTACGCCAAGTGCTGCACGCCGATCCCGGGCGACCCTATTGTCGGCCACCTGTCCGCAGGCAAAGGCATGGTCGTGCACCTGGACAACTGCCGCAACATCACCGAAATACGCCACAACCCGGAAAAATGCATCCAGCTCTCGTGGGCCAAGGATGTCACCGGCGAATTCAACGTTGAGCTGCGGGTGGAGCTGGAACACCAGCGCGGCCTGATCGCCTTGCTGGCCAGCAGCGTCAACGCGGCCGACGGCAATATCGAGAAAATCAGCATGGACGAACGCGATGGTCGCATCAGCGTTGTCCAACTGGTGGTCAGCGTGCACGACCGCGTGCACCTGGCCCGCGTGATCAAGAAGCTGCGTGCCTTGACCGGCGTGATCCGCATCACCCGCATGCGCGCATAGCTGTTCAGATAAGTCATCGCCCCATTACAAGGAGTCATTCATGACCAAGACTGTTATCACCAGCGACAAGGCCCCGGCCGCCATCGGTACTTACTCCCAGGCAATCAAGGCGGGCAACACTGTCTACATGTCCGGCCAGATCCCCCTGGACCCGAAGACCATGGAACTGGTGGAAGGCTTCGAAGCACAGACCGTGCAAGTTTTCGAGAACCTCAAGTCCGTCGCCGAAGCTGCCGGCGGTTCGTTCAAGGACATCGTCAAGCTGAACATCTTTCTTACCGACCTGAGCCATTTCGCCAAGGTCAACGAGATCATGGGCAAGTACTTCGAACAGCCTTACCCAGCCCGCGCCGCCATCGGCGTTGCTGCTCTGCCAAAGGGCGCGCAGGTTGAGATGGACGCGATTCTGGTCATCGAGTAAAACACCCGGCGCAGCCCTCACAGGCCGCGCCGACTTCGTTTTAAAAGGATTTCATGATGCGCAAAGCGCTTGTAGCCACTTCGTTGCTCGCCCTGATGCTCGGCGGCTGCGCCAGCAACCCGGCCGACCTGGATGTGAGCGGCACCTGGATCAACCAGGTCGCCATCGATGCGGCAGCCAAAGGCGGCCCTTTGCGCGAAGCACTGCAGAGCTTTGGCCCGAACCTCGAATGGGAGGTCAACTCCAAGGCGGCGCAGGCGCGCTACTACAACGGTTTTGAGGTTGCCGAAGGCAAACTGCTCGGAGAGCAATCCGGCGCCTGGAGCGTGGATTTCTACGGCAGCTCCGCCACTGAGCTCAAGCGCAAAGGCAAACAACTGCTGCAAGTGGCGAACGACAATGAGCCCGAACAGCTGTTTGCTCGCGCCAAAGATCCAGCTCCGGAAGGCGCGCCACTGGGCGCGAACTTCGAACGCGCGCTATATGCGGCCTATATGGGCGGCGACTGGAAGATCACCGACGGCTTCGGCAGCGGGGCCAGAGTACAGTTCCAGTCTGACGGCAAAGTCGCCGGCTTACCTGGCGTCGATCGGTACTCACTGTGCCTGGCAGGTGATTGCGCATCCATGAGCGGCGGCTACGACAGCATGTGGCTGCAACTCAACGGCGTGGGTAACCCATGGATTTTTGCCCGCAAAGGCAAACAGCTGGAAATTTTCCAGGCGATCAACACTGCACAGACCGATGAAGTGCCTTCGTTTACGCCTGGGCCACGTCAGTGGTTGCTGGAAAAATAGTGATACAGAACAAAGGAGCCCAAAGGCTCCTTTTTCTTTAGCCTGCGCCACGGTTTCTTACCCTCAGAGATGGCTCCATGCGCGCATTGCTTACCTTCGGCCTGCTACTGCTTGGCGGATGCACCCATACGTCGCCGAAAACGGATATCAGCGGCATCTGGATCAACCAGACAATCCTTGATGCCGCTGCGTTGAGCCAATCGCTGAACACTCAGGGCTCAAATCTGGAATGGAATATCGATATCCACGCCGGCAAGGCGCAGGTGAGCAGCGGCTTCGAAATGGCCGAAGGCAACCTGTTGCAAACATCCCCTGACGCCTGGACCGTCGACTATGGCGGCTATAGCAGTGACGCACTGCGCCTCGACGGCAAACAGCTCATCCAACTGGGCAAAGAGCATATGAAGGAACAGGTGTTCAGCCGCCCTATCGACACCGCTAAAACCGAAGAAAGGTGGGGCAGCACTTTCAGGAGGGCCCTGAACGCAGCTTACATGGGTGGAAAATGGCGCATCATCGAGGGGCCAGGAACAGGTGAAACTGTAACGTTCACCGCGGATGGCCAGGTCTCAGGGCTTGCAAAAACGGACAGATACGAACTATGCCTGGACGGTGACTGCGCCTCCCAAGGCGCAGGCAATAACACCCTTTTCCTGACCAATGGAGACGTCGGTAATACCTGGATCTTCGTGCGCAAGGGCAAGCAGATGGAAATCCTCCAGGCAATCAACGGCGCGCAAAGCGACGAAATACCCACGTTCACGCCCGGCCCGCGCCAATGGCTGCTAGAACAGCAATAACACAGATCCAACGGTGGGGAGGGGCTTCAGCCTTTTAGAATGGCCGCATACCCTTCTCGATAGCTCGGATACGTCGGCACCCAACCCAGCGCTTTGATGCGAGCATTGCTGCATTGCTTGCTACCAGCACGCCGCACGCTGGCGTCCTCGGACCACTCCGTTACGCCCAGGTAGTCACGCAACCAGGCCACCACCTCGGCCAAGGGAGCCGGCGCATCGTCGACGCCGATATAGATTTTATCCAGAGAACCGCCCTGCTCCACATGGCGCAACAAGAAGGCCAGCAAACCCGCCGCGTCGTCCGCGTGAATGCGGTTGCCATATAAAGGCGGATCGATCGCCACGCGATAACCCTGGCGTACCTGGGTCAGAAGCCACTCGCGGCCCGGACCGTAAATGCCGGTCAGACGCACAATGCTCGAAGGAATGCCGCTATTGAGTGCGACCTGTTCGGCCTCCAGCATGACCTGCCCGGAATAGCCCTTCGCCTTGGTTTCAGAGGTTTCGTCGACCCACTCGCCATTCAGTTGCCCATATACGCTGCTGCTGGATACAAACAACAAATGCTTGGGTTCCTGACCATAATCTTTTAGCCACTCCAACACATGCTGCAATCCTTGCACGTAGGCCGCGCGATAACCGGCCTCATCGTGATCCGTCGCGGCAGCGCAATACACCAGGTAATCCACCCCGCCAATAGGCCAGGTGTCGGGGCAATCCTTGTTGAAGAGGTCGCCGGCAATGCCGATCACGCCGTTGGGCAAACGCGAAATGTCGCGTCGCAGGCCATAAACCTCCCATTCCGAGGCCAGCAATTGGCTAGCCAGGCGACTACCCACATCGCCGCATCCGGCAATCACAACAGAAGGTGCAGACATCACAAAACTCCATTCTCAAAGGTCTAGGTTAGCCTTCTCGGCTGACCAGCGGCCAGAAAAAGCACAAATAAAGTTACTGTATTACTTTTGTTAACAAGAATTACTTGCAATAATGACCGCCCATTTGTCCTCGGCCGCCTAGGGTCTGGTAGGACGATCACTCATTTTTTCTTCTCAGGTCCGGCCAGCATGACACGTAATACCACCCCCGCTTCGCCAACCAAGCTTCACAGCCCGTCCCGCGCCTGGCGCGCGATTGCTGCGATGCTGTTCAGCGTGCTGCTGGCGCCGACCGCCGCATTCGCTGATGCCAACGCCCCAGCCACGCCGGCGGCCGTCGAGCAAAACGCTGCGGCCCCGGCCGCTCCAGCCGCCACCGATCCAGCCCAAGCTGCTGCCCCAGCCGCCACAGACGAAACTGGCGTCGTGCTGGAAGAAGACAACACCCTGGGCATGGCCCATGACCTGTCGCCGTGGGGCATGTACCAGAACGCAGACGTCGTGGTGAAGGCCGTGATGATCGGTCTGGCCATCGCTTCGATCATCACGTGGACCATCTGGATCGCCAAAGGCTTCGAGTTGCTGGGTGCCAAGCGCCGTCTGCGTACTGAAATCGTCCACCTGAAAAAGGCCACTACCCTCAAGGAAGCCAGCGAGAGCGCGACCAAAAAGGGCACCCTGGCCAATACCTTAGTGCATGACGCACTGGAAGAAATGCGCCTGTCGGCCAACACCCGTGAAAAGGAAGGCATCAAGGAGCGCGTGGCGTTCCGCCTGGAGCGACTGGTAGCAGCCTGCGGCCGTAACATGAGCAGCGGCACCGGCGTACTCGCTACCATCGGTTCCACCGCGCCGTTCGTCGGTCTGTTCGGTACCGTGTGGGGCATCATGAACAGCTTTATCGGCATCGCCAAAACCCAGACCACCAACCTCGCCGTCGTTGCCCCCGGCATCGCCGAAGCCCTGCTGGCAACCGCCTTGGGCCTGGTTGCTGCAATTCCTGCGGTGGTGATCTACAACGTCTTCGCCCGTTCGATTGCCGGCTATAAAGCTCAGGTATCCGACGCGTCGGCAGAAGTCCTGCTGCTGGTCAGCCGCGACCTCGATCACCTGCCTACCGAGCGCAGCTCGCAACCGCACATGGTGAAAGTGGGGTAATCGGCCATGGGCCTGCATTTGAATCAAGGCGACGATGAACTCGTCGAGAACCACGAAATCAACGTCACGCCGTTTATCGACGTAATGTTGGTACTGCTGATCATCTTCATGGTGGCCGCTCCCTTGGCCACCGTGGATATCAAGGTCGACCTGCCCGCGTCCAGCGCCAAGCCTGCGCCGCGGCCCGAGAAACCGGTGTTTCTCAGCGTCAAGGCGGACCAACGCCTGTTCCTGGGCGAAGAAGAAGTCAAAGCTGAAACCTTGGGCCAGGTCCTCGACGCCAAGACCCAAGGCAAGAAAGACACGACGATCTTCTTCCAGGCCGACAAGGGCGTGGACTACGGCGACCTGATGAGCGTGATGGATGCCCTGCGGGCAGCCGGCTACCTCAAGGTAGGCTTGGTCGGACTTGAGACGGCAGCCAAGAAATGATCACGACGCGCCACAAACTGACGCGTTATGGCACCAGCCTTGCCGTCGTGCTGGGCGTGCACGCCGTCGCGATTGCTATCGCGCTCCATTGGTCGGCGCCGCGCACTGTGCAGCTGCCGCCGGCCGCCATGGTCATTGACCTGGCGCCGATGCCAGCACCGCCGCCACCGGCTCCACCGAAAGTGGTCACGCCACCGCAACCGCCCGCACCGGTGGAAGAGTTGCCTTTGCCGAAACTGGCCGAGGCACCCAAGCCGACGATCCAGGTGCCCAAGCCGGTCAAGCCCAAGCCCAAACCTCAGCCGCCCAAGCCGGTAGAGAAAAAGATCGAGCCACCCAAGGAGAAACCTTCCGAGGATCCGCCGAGCGATGCTCCGCCGACCAAAGCGCCGGCCGAAAAATCGGCGCAGCCGGCTCCAGGCCCGTCGCCGCAGCAGCTTGCAGCCAAGGCCTCTTGGGAAGGCACTCTGCTGGCGCATTTGCAGAAGTACAAAAAGTACCCGCCAGGCGCCCAGGCCCGTGGCAAGGAAGGCCTGAACCGCTTGCGCTTCGTGGTCGATGCCGAAGGCAACGTGCTGTCCTACGAGTTGGTGGGCCGTTCCGGCAACGCTGACCTGGACCGTGCAACCCTGGACATGATCCGTCGTGCCCAACCGCTGCCCAAGCCACCGGCCGACATGGTGAAAAGCGGCAGTGTCGAGATCGTTGCACCATTCGTGTACAACATCGAAAAGCGTCGCCGCTGATATGACTGTGGCAAGGGGCAACCCTTGCCATTCTCAGCAAACAGCAAAATCCTCCGCATCCCCCGCTCAATCCCCAACAAACTTCTGATAACGTGCGTCTATCGATTGCAGCCGGTATGCTTGGCCCGCAACTTCATGGACGCCTGCTATGACTCTTACAGAATTACGCTACATCGTTACCCTCGCCCAAGAGCAGCACTTCGGCCATGCGGCCGAGCGTTGCCACGTCAGCCAGCCGACGTTGTCGGTGGGCGTGAAAAAGCTTGAAGACGAACTCGGTGTGCTGATTTTCGAGCGCAGCAAAAGCGCCGTGCGCCTTACCCCTGTGGGCGAGGGCATCGTTGCCCAGGCCCAGAAAGTCCTGGAACAAGCGCAAAGCATTCGCGAGCTGGCCCAGGCTGGCAAGAACCAGCTGACCGCTCCGCTGAAAGTCGGCGCCATCTACACCGTCGGCCCATACCTATTCCCGCACCTGATCCCGCAACTGCACCGCGTCGCACCGCAGATGCCGCTGTATATCGAAGAAAACTTCACCCACGTGCTGCGCGACAAACTGCGCAACGGCGAGCTGGACGCGATCATCATCGCCCTGCCGTTCAACGAGGCCGACGTGCTCACGCTGCCGCTCTACGACGAGCCGTTCTACGTGCTGATGCCCGCCTCCCACCCGTGGACGCAGAAAGACACCATCGACGCCGGCCTGCTCAATGACAAGAGCCTGCTGCTGCTTGGCGAGGGCCACTGCTTCCGCGACCAAGTGCTGGAAGCCTGCCCGACGCTGACCAAAGGCAACGACGGCGCCAAGCACACCACCGTGGAATCCAGCTCCCTGGAAACCATTCGCCATATGGTCGCTTCCGGCCTGGGCATTTCGATCCTGCCGCTGTCAGCGGTGGATAGCCACCACTACGCCCCCGGCGTGATTGCAGTACGCCCGCTCACACCTCCGGTGCCCTTCCGCACCGTGGCAATCGCCTGGCGTGCCAGCTTCCCACGGCCTAAAGCCATTGAGATCCTCGCCGACTCGATCCGCCTCTGTTCGGTGGCCAAGCCGCCTGCTGCGAGCTAAGTAGCCGTATGACTGAGCTGTCGCAGGTGTCGGTGACGGCACTCAAGGGTGTCGGTGAAGCCATGGCCGAGAAGCTGGCCAAGGTCGGGCTGGAAAATCTCCAGGACGTATTGTTCCACCTGCCCTTGCGGTATCAGGACCGCACCCGCGTGGTGCCCATCGGCCAGTTGCGCCCAGGGCAAGACGCTGTAGTGGAAGGCACCGTCAGCGGGGCCGACGTGGTCATGGGCAAGCGCCGCAGCCTGGTCGTGCGCCTGCAGGACGGCACCGGCGGCCTGAGCCTGCGCTTCTACCATTTCAGCAACGCGCAGAAGGAAGGCCTCAAACGCGGCACACGCGTGCGCTGCTATGGCGAGGCGCGACCCGGTGCCTCGGGCCTGGAAATTTACCATCCGGAATACCGCGCGATCACCGGCGACGAACCGCCTCCGGTGGACACCACCCTCACGCCGATCTACCCGCTCACCGAAGGCCTGACCCAGCAACGCCTGCGCCAACTGTGCACGCAGACCCTGACCATGCTCGGCCCGAAAAGCCTGCCCGACTGGCTCCCACTGGAGCTGGCTCGCGACTACCAACTGGCGCCGCTGGACGACGCAATTCGCTACCTGCATCACCCGCCGGCCGACGCCGACGTCGACGAGTTGGCCCTGGGTCACCACTGGGCCCAGCACCGCCTGGCCTTCGAAGAACTGCTCACTCATCAACTGTCCCAGCAGCGCCTGCGCGAAAGCATGCGTTCCCTGCGCGCCCCAGCGATGCCCAAGGCCACGCGCCTGCCTGCGCAATACCTGGCCAATCTTGGCTTCGCGCCGACCGGTGCCCAGCAACGTGTAGGCAATGAAATCGCCTACGACCTCAGCCAAAAAGAACCCATGCTCCGGTTGATTCAGGGTGACGTGGGTGCAGGCAAAACAGTGGTCGCCGCCCTCGCCGCCTTGCAGGCGCTGGAAGCCGGTTACCAAGTGGCGCTGATGGCACCCACCGAGATTCTCGCCGAGCAGCACTTCATCACCTTCAAGCGCTGGCTCGAACCCTTGGGCCTGGAAGTCGCGTGGCTGGCGGGCAAGCTCAAGGGCAAGAACCGCGCAGCGGCACTGGAGCAGATCGCCGGCGGCGCCCCGATGGTGGTGGGCACCCATGCGCTGTTCCAGGAGGAGGTGAAGTTCAAGAACCTGGCCCTGGTGATCATCGACGAACAACACCGCTTCGGCGTGCAGCAGCGCCTGGCCCTGCGCCAGAAAGGCGTGGGCGGTCGCATGAACCCGCACCAGTTGATCATGACCGCCACGCCGATCCCGCGCACGCTGGCCATGAGTGCCTACGCCGACCTCGACACCTCGATCCTCGACGAACTGCCGCCCGGCCGCACCCCGGTCAACACCGTACTGGTCACCGATACCCGGCGTGTCGAAGTGATCGAACGGGTACGCGGCGCCTGTGCCGAAGGGCGCCAGGCTTACTGGGTGTGCACGCTGATCGAAGAGTCTGAAGAACTGACCTGCCAGGCCGCCGAGACCACCTATGAAGACCTCACCAGCGCCCTCGGCGAACTCAAGGTCGGGCTGATCCACGGGCGCATGAAGCCCGCCGAAAAAGCCGCCGTGATGGCCGACTTCAAGGCCGGCAACCTGCAACTGCTGGTGGCCACCACGGTGATCGAAGTCGGTGTGGACGTGCCCAACGCCAGCCTGATGATCATCGAAAACCCCGAGCGCCTGGGCCTGGCGCAACTGCACCAACTGCGCGGCCGCGTCGGCCGGGGCAGCGCGGCCAGCCACTGCGTGCTGCTGTATCACCCGCCGCTGTCGCAGATCGGTCGCCAGCGTCTGGGCATCATGCGCGAGACCAACGACGGGTTCGTCATTGCCGAAAAAGACCTCGAACTGCGCGGTCCCGGCGAAATGCTCGGCACCCGCCAGACCGGCCTGCTGCAATTCAAAGTCGCCGACCTCATGCGCGACGCCGACCTGCTGCCCGCCGTGCGCGATGCGGCACAGGCCCTGATGGAGCGCTGGCCGGATCACGTCAGCCCGCTGTTGGATCGCTGGCTACGCCATGGGCAGCAATACGGCCAAGTGTGACGCCTGACTCACTTAAGCGACCTACAAATGTATCAAGCTGGTTATACTCCGATGACTGTAAGAAATTGGATCAGGCCATGTCAGAAGTTGCCCTCGCCACAGCCCCGCTGACCGCCCCACCGGTCATCCGGGCTCTGCTCGCAAAGCTCGCCATCCCCTACACGGAAGTTGCTGAACACCCTGGCCTGAATCCTGCGCAAAAGGTGCAGGCTGTGCTGCTGGAAGATGCGGTGGGTGCACTGATGGTGCTGTTCCCCCAAAACCAGTTGCTCGACCTCAACCGCCTCGCCGAACTCACCGGTCGCCGCCTCATCGCGGTGTCGCCGGATCGCGTCAAGCGTATGCTGGACAAGCATGAGCTGAGCCTGCTGCCAGGCCTGCCGGCACTCACCAGCTCGCCGTGCCTGTACGAAGGCAGCCTGCTCGACGAGCCGAGCCTGCTGGTGCATTCGGGCGAGCCAGGGCTGCTGCTGGAGATCGCCAGCGATGCGTTCAAGACCATGCTCACCAAAGCCAGCGCCGCAAACTTCGGCGAGCCGCTGAGTAATATCCGACCGAACCTCGACCGCCCCAATGATGACCGTGAGGAAATCACCCAGGCGATGCAGGCGTTCACCGCTCGCCGTATCCAGCAGCGCCTGGAAGCGACCATCGAGATTCCACCACTGGCTGACACCGCGCAGAAGATCATCAAGCTGCGCGTCGACCCTAACGCCACCATCGACGACATCACCGGCGTGGTCGAGACCGACCCGGCCTTGGCGGCACAAGTGGTCAGTTGGGCCGCGTCACCGTACTACGCGTCGCCCGGCAAGATCCGTTCAGTAGAAGACGCCATCGTGCGCGTACTGGGTTTCGATCTGGTGATCAACCTGGCACTGGGCTTGGCCCTCGGCAAGACCTTGAGCCTGCCCAAAGACCACCCTCACCAGGCCACGCCGTACTGGCACCAGTCGATCTACACCGCCGCCGTGATCGAAGGCCTGACCCGTGCCATGCCCCGCGCCCAGCGCCCGGAAGCAGGCCTGACCTACCTGGCCGGCCTGCTGCATAACTTCGGTTACCTGCTGTTGGCCCACGTGTTCCCGCCGCACTTCTCGCTGATCTGCCGCCACCTGGAGGTCAACCCGCATCTGTGCCACAGCTACGTGGAGCAACATTTGCTGGGCATCAGTCGCGAGCAGATCGGTGCCTGGTTGATGCGCTACTGGGACATGCCGGACGAACTGTCCACCGCCCTGCGCTTTCAGCACGACCCAACCTACGACGGCCAATATGCCGAATACCCGAATCTGGTATGCCTGGCTGTGCGCCTGTTGCGCAGCCGAGGGATTGGCTCTGGGCCGGATGAGGCGATCCCGGATGCGTTGCTGGAGCGCCTGGGGTTGAGCCGTGACAAGGCTGAAGAAGTGGTGAGCAAGGTGCTGGATGCAGAAGTGCTGTTGCGTGAGTTGGCGTCCCAGTTCACTCAAAACTGAATCTGTCGCCTCTCAGATAGCTATCGGGGGCGGTGCGACTTGCCCCCGATGAATCCAACTTGGTTTCCCTGAACGCCTACTTCTTTTTCTTCGGCTTCAAATACTTGGTCAACCCCTGGAACCAGATCACCAGCGCCGGGTTGCCCTTGATCTGGATCGACTTGTCCTGAATCCCCGTCATGAACGCCAGTTGCTTGTTCTTTGCCTGCATCGTGGCGAAGCCGTACGCGGCATCTTTAAACGCAATGGCGAACGCCGGCGCAGGATGAACACCTGAGCGGCTGGTAATACGTTGGTCTTTGACGATGAAGTGACGGGCAACCTTGCCGTCGAGGGTCTGCAACTGGAACGCCAGGTCTTTATCACCCAACTGTTGCTGGAAGGCGGGATTGGTCCGGCTGGCTTTGCCCATCATCAGGCCCAGCACCCAGAGGAGAAGACGAAATTTCATAAATGCACAGCCTCGGAATAATAAGGACTGGCGCAGTTTAGCGATTCGCCGGGAGAACGCCACTTCGTCATAGCAGAGTGGACAACTCAACACGCCTCTTAAGTGCTGACTAATGAGTCACTTTAAACGCTACACACCTGACGTGCTCACTAACGGAATAATAAGTATTCGAAATCAATATAAAAGACTGTGAATCCTAACAGTATTTAAAAGACCTGCTGAAAGCCAAGATTATCACCCCTACATCTGTCTATATTGAAACAGGACCCGCGCCATGAAGCCCGAACAAAATGCACGCGTCAAAGAGATAGAATTTCATATAAAGCTCGGCGAAATAGATCACACAATTGTCATTTCCCCAAGCATAACCTTGAAAAATGGAAAACTATTAATTAATGGCTCCAGATTGGTATTGGGTGGCGGCCCAGCAGGTGGACTGCATACTTTTGAAGCAAGAATTACCGATGGCTTGAGCCCAGGAAACTACAGTTTGGATAATGGATCAAACAATCTCGTAGATCTAGTTTACATAGCACCAAAGACTAACATATTGAACTCGTTCCACTCAGAGAGCGGCTCATTTTATCTGAACACAACTGCTACTATTGAACGCATTGACGCTACGTTCAACTGTGTGGCGAAAAACGTAAATCCCCTGATCACGGAAGAAGCGTACCTAAGTCTAGGTAAAATAGCGTTCCATCAGCCGCTTGAAGTTACAACAACCGGCGAGCTGACGGGAACTATTGAACCTGGCAACTCCAGTTTTACGCCAAAGACTTTTTCAATGCAGTTCGTCGAGGCACCCGACCACCCTGGCTTCCTTACGCTTGATGCAGCGGTGGGTAACCAGCGTCTGTTTGTTCATATCCCTAAAGCAAAACTTGGCGACGGCACCACGCAAACGCTACCCATCAATAAGGACGAAAGTGGAAAGTCCGCGCTATCAACCTTACTTTATGGTGATGTATATCATGCAGAGTCAGGTGAAATCACATTCAACTACAACGAGCACACCCAAACGCTCACCGGCGATATTATTTTCCAAGCCACGGGAACTAACGCAATCCCAACAAAGATAACGTTTTCCAGTAAGGCTTTCAAAGTCACTGGCTTAGACGTTTAAACAGAATTCAACATCAATAAGTCAGCCTGAATACCGGCCGCCACCACTGTTAAGTGAGGCGGCCGTTTTCAATGCTCAGCGTAACCTAAGGCTGTGACTTAAACGTTAGGGCAAGGCACCGGCGCCCAGTCGGCCAGGTTTGGATCGCGGCAAGTGCCTTCGATCTGCGCTTTACCGGCGCTGGCGACCTTCTTGCTCTCATCTTGCTTGGTCTGGGCAGTCTGGAAGGTTTTTTCGGTGCTCACTGCTTCTGTTGGGACGGTTGGAAGAGGCGGCTTCTTCGGCGGTTTAGTGCCTGTACCTTTCTTCTTGCCCGGCGTCACAACGGGTTTTACATCGGCCTGGGCCACGGTGACCACGTCGGCACGCTGTACGCCAACCTGCTGCAGGTCTTTCTCGTAAGCCTGGGTGTAGTTGTTCAGGTCTTCGCTGGCCTTGCCGTTGACTGCAACGATCAGGTCATTGGACTCCTTCAAGCCCGAGACGATTTCCGCCAGGCGCTTGCGGCCTTCGGTGTCGTTGACGGTCTTGGCCTTACGGTCAGCCACCAGCTTGGTGAACGCGCTCTGATAGCACTGTTGCGACGCTTTGGCATACGCGGTACTGCGGTCGATGTCGGAGGCGCTTTTGTTTACGTCAGCCGCATACGAAGCAATGCGCTGGTTGTCGTCGGCGATCTGCTTCTGACGCTCGGTGTAGTAACCCGCCGCGCCGCCGGCGAGGGCGCCGCCCGCTGCGCCAATGGCAGCATTACGGCCGCGCTTTTCGGAGTCGCCGGTCAGGGCGCCCAGCAGTGCACCGCCGGCCGCGCCGATGGCCGCGCCGGTGACAACCGACTTGGTCATGTTCGAGTCGGTGGCGCGCAAATGCTGCACCGGCTCGTAGCAGTTGGGGTAGTACTCGACCTTGGTGCTGGACGCCACCTTGGAGGCCGGCGATGTGGCGCAGCCTGTCAGCACGGTGCTGAAGCCAGCGGCAATCAGCAACAGGTGACGCTTGGAAACCGCCTTACGGGAAAAAAGCATAGGTTGTGTTCTCTTCTAAGTTTGACTTGCCCAGCGCGGCAACTGCCGCCTGAGTCCCTTCCAAGCTCGCTATACAGCCAACGATCAAGACCGCTGACCGCTCGCTGCGAGCAATTCCTTCAAGATCGTCGCCGGGTCAGCCCGCTGTTGTTTGCGGTAGTTGCCGACATGGCGGACGAACAGTGTCGCGCGCGTCACCAGGCTCTTGCCGAGCACTGGCTTGCGATCCAACTCTTCCTTGATCCTTTGAAACTGCGCCTGGATCACCGCATCGGTGTAGCGCGTGCCCGTCGCCAAGTTGTCGATGTAAATCGCGACCGCGCCGTCGAGGGCACTGCGGCCGTTGGCAATGGCCATATCAAACAGCTTCGCGCTGGCCTCATCCTTATTGTCCAGAGACTGTTGGCGGCTCTTCTGCAGGTTGGCCAGGCGGATGTTGTAGTTGCTGATGGTCTCAGCCACCAATGCAGCCGACTGAATCAGGTTGCCCGCCGCTTCTTCGCGTTGCTGGGCGATCAGCGAGACGTTGCGCTTGAGCTCTTCGTTAACCAGCCCCAATTCGGCTTGCAGCTTGGGGTCGACGCTGGCGGCGATGATGCTGTCCAGGCGTTTGGTCGGGTCTTGGGCGTCATCGATGGCGTCGGTCAGCGCGGCCAGGCGCCCTTCCTTTTGCCACTGCGCAAACAACTCCTTGTAACGTGAACGCGGGGCCGACAACGCACCAATCGCCACGCGGAAACCGGTGGTTTCATTGCTTTGCTCGGTGCCGTCGGCGGCGAAAAGCGGGTATTCGCGGCGCATGCCAGTGAACAGCGTGCCCTCGCCTTCCAGGTAGTTGCCGCCCTTGACCACAAAGCCGCCGTAAGTGCCCTGGCGTCGACCGGCATGGACCAATTGGAAAGACTCCTGGACCATTTCCGCCGCATTGCCGATCACGTCGAACATGCCAATTGGATTGGGTAGTTTGGTGCCAATGGGCATCAGGCGCGCCGCCTGGCCAGTACCGCCGGCGACTTGGTTGAACACGGCGTAATCACCCAGAGGGCCATCGCTTTCGCTGCCTTCAGTGCGACGAGGAAACAGACGCCCCTCCAGATCCTGACGGCTCACCGCCTGGCCACCGCGTGCGGCAAACTCCCACTCCACTTCAGTGGGCAAGCGCACAAAGCCAAGGCCGCCGTCTTCCGCAGACGAACCGCGCCCGCTCACCGGTAGCAAGTCGCGGTGGTACTTCATCAGCCAGGCGCTGTACACCGCAGAGAACCGCTCGGCCTCAAACCGCGACAGTTTCACCTTGGGCAAACGCCCGGCCATACCGGTCGGCGCATCGCAGGCCGGCGCCGGCTCGCCACTGGCCAGGGACTGCGCCTGGGCCATCACTTGGGCGTATTGGCGAGCGGTCACTTCGTACTTGCCGATGAAGTACAGCATTGGCTTGAGTGGGGTCTTGGCGTCTGTCTTCGGCATCAACGGCGCGATGACTTTGTTCCAGTCTTTCGGCAAATCCTTGAGGGTGAACTGGCCGTTGATAAAGTCGCGGCGATAGCCGGAAATAAACGACTGCTGGTAACCGGCCTCGCCTTCGGCGAAGGGGTAGCCGAGGCTGATTTCGCGGTCATCCAGCGTGCCTTGGGCCAGTACGTAGGCGTAGCGGAACACCATGTTGCCCTCGCATGGCAGCGGCAGGCTCACGTCATCTGGCAACGGTTTGGGGTTGTCCAGTTTATCGCTTGCTTCATCGGCCCAGGCCATCGAGGCCAGGCTCAGCGCCACGACGGCGCCCAGTAACTTATACATCTCTGATTCCTTCAGAAGCC
Organism: Pseudomonas sivasensis; assembly: GCF_021391435.1. NCBI lineage: Bacteria > Pseudomonadati > Pseudomonadota > Gammaproteobacteria > Pseudomonadales > Pseudomonadaceae > Pseudomonas > Pseudomonas sivasensis. The sequence continues at coordinate 47,150 of NZ_CP090029.1, forward strand.
TGGATACGCGCCACTCGCCAGCCACCACACGCCGCCGCCACGGCGCTGACGCCGAGGACTGCAACCAGGGCCAGGCCGTAATGACGCGCCAGCAGATGACTGGCGTACTCGCCCGGCACCTGCGCAAATAATTTGTTCAACGCTGCTTCGGCCAAGCCATACAGCCCGGCGCTGAGCAAGGCCGCAAACCCTGCGCTATACAGCGCCTGCACCACTACAAACAACAACAACCCGCCGGTGGAAAACCCCAACAGGCGCAGCACTGACAATTCCCGTCGCTTGCGCGCCACGGCGGCCAAGGCCCCAGCGAAGATCGCCGCAAACGCCCCCGCCAACGCCAGCCCGGCGATCACCCAGAATACGATCGACAGGTTGCGGCTCAACGACTGCACCTGGGCGATGGTGTTCGCCTGGGTCGATACCAACACGTTCTGCCCAGCGAAATACACCCGCAAGGTTTCTACATCGGTGAGATTGCGCGCGTACAAGCGAAACGCCGGGTACACCCGCTGCTCACCCACCGCCACCTCTTCGCCCGTCCATTCCAACGCCGTTACGGCGCGACCATCGCGGTAATCTTCCGCCGCTTCCAGCAGGGCCAGATCGGCGAACAAAGCGTCCCGCGCGAAGGCTTCCAGCGGCAGTACCGCAACCACCTGTACCTTTGTGCGCTGCTCCTCGACACGTCCTGCTACCTGGCGGGCAAAGCGGGTTTCCAATAGATCCCCTGGCCGCGCTGCAAGCTTCTCGGCAGCGGTGTGGCTCAGCACGATCTGGTTCAGGCCATGCGGCAGCACCAGCGCACCCAACAACGGATCACCCGGCGCTGTCGGCAGCATCTCCAACGTCAGCGCGCCCACCTGCGCCGTCGCCGCAATCTGCCGCGTACGCGGTATGGCAAACGCCACATCGGGGCGCTGGGCAAGCTGCTCAATCAATGCGCTGCTGAATCGACCACCGCCCAACGGAATAATTTCACGGGTGGCGGGGTCGGTCTGTAAACGTTCGGTCAAACTGCTAACCAGTCCAAATTTCAGGCCGAATAACACCAGCAACGGCGCGATCACCGCCACCAATGCCAGCACCGAACAGGCCGACAGCCACGCGTCGTTGCGGTAATCCTGCCAGGCCAGGGAAGCGATCAAGGGGATGCGCATCAGCACGCCTCCCCAAGGGTGGCGGTGACGCCACCGTCGGCATCGCGGCGGCAACTGATACGCCGAATCTGCAAGCCACTGGCACGGGCCAGAGGTTCGTCATGGGTGGCGATCACACAGGCGGCGCGGTGCTCATGGGCCTGGGCCAACAGGGCGTGCATCACGCGCTCGGCATTCAACGGGTCAAGGGACGCGGTCGGCTCATCCGCCAGCACCAGTTGCGGTGCATGGGCCAGGGCTCGGGCGCAGCTCACGCGCTGGCGCTGGCCCACCGACAGCGCCGAGGGTTTCTTCGCCAACTGGTCACTGATTTCCAACTGCTCGGCCAGGCGCGCCACACTGCCATCGTCTTTCAAGCCCAGCAGTTGCCGGGACAGGGCGATGTTGCCGCGCACATCGAGAAAGCCAAGCAGGCCACCGGTTTGCAGCACGTAGCCCAAGTGCTGGCTGCGCAACTGCGCCAGCCGCGATTGCTGATCCGCACGCCACAGACTGCCAATGTCGATCGCATTAAATTCGAAGTGCCCCACCTGATCCGGCGCCAGGACCAACGCCAGCAAATCCAGCAAGGTGCTCTTGCCGCAACCGCTGGGCCCAACGATCGCCACTTGCTCACCCGCGCGCAGCGCCAGCGCCGGGATCACCAGGCTATAGCGCTGGCTACCGACGCCCCGGCTCTTGTGCACCGCGCTCAGGGTCAGCATTACGGCAGCGTCGACAACGGCACGCGGTACAACGCATCGCCCGGCTCGGCATCGCCGAAACGGACCCAGTTGGCCACGTCGTTATGGAAGGTTTCGTAGAGGCGGATTTTCGAATCCAGCTCGTCGATAAAGTCTTCCTGCTCGGCCACGCTCAACGACAACCACAAGTCCTGGGTCATGTTCAGCGACTTGCTGCGGTACGGCAGGCCTTCCAGGTATTCGCCGAGAATGCCGCCATCGGCCAAGTTGCCGCCCTTGCGCAGGGCTTGCGGGTCGCGGCTCATGTAGGCAGAGGCGCTGGCAATTTCCTGGAAGAAATCCTTGGGTGACGTCTGGGTCTTGCGCGCCGCGTCGACGATCAGTTTCAGCGACTGCTGCAAATCGTTGAGCTGCAACTTGGTCAGCATCACGCACACCTGGAACGCCGGCAGCGCCGGGTTGGTCAGGTCGCGATCGGCAGTCCAGGCGCTAACCAGCTGCGGCGCCTGGCTCGCGGTTTTGCGGCCGAGGAAGTCCATGTGCATGGCGTAACCAACAGCGGCAGATTTATCCGCCAAGGTCGGTGCCGAACTGAGCAGCGGGACCGGTTGCGGCGTGTTGCTGCGCACTTGATGCACCAGGTTGGCGAATACGCTGCCGATCTCATCGACGCGCTCACCCAACTTGCGCACATCACCACCGGGCACCGGTGTGTACAAGTCGCCGATCTGCGGGTTGGCGTCGGCGGTGAGGATGCGGTACTGGCTCTCGGCGCCAGCGTGAGTTTTCTTGCCGGCGTCGGTGCGCAGGTGCAGAGCGTAAATCTTGATCTGCTTGCCCAGCGCGGCCTGGCGCACTTCGGCTTCGTTCATCTGGGTGGCGGCGAACGGGTCGTTCTTGCGCAGCGCGCCAGCATCGGTGACCAGCAGAATGATGCGCCCGCCATAACCAGACCAGTCCATGCCGTCCACAGCCTGCATCACCCCGGCAAACGCGTCTTCGTTGAACGAATGGCTGGAAACGCTGGACGCTTTGACTTGCCGCGCCATGTCGAGGAAGCGTTGTGGATCACGCCCCTGGTCGAGGCTGATCAGGGTTTTGGCCACGTATTCCAGGCCAGGGGTTTTCTTGATGCTGCTGCGAAAACCGACCATGCCGAAGCTGACGCTATCGAGTTCGCCGCGTTCGGCGATGCGGGTTTGCAGCTCATGAACCACGTCACGGATCTGGTCGATATACGGCTGCATCGACACGGTGGTATCCACTACCAGCACCACCGCAGTGCGGAAGGCATCGGCATTGGCGTTGATCACCGGCGTGGCGGGCTTGGCCACGGCGCTGCTGCCGGGGTCGATGGAAGCGACATTGAGCAACTGCACCGGCTGACCGTTTTCGTCGAAGCTCTCTTTGGAGTCAAAGATCGGCAACAGGTAAAACTGGTTCTGCGGCACGGCGCTGGCCGTCGGTTCCAGGGCAAGAATTTGCCCGTTGTCTTCGCTGTTTTTCTGCGCTTTGGCCAGCGCGCTCTTGGCGGCGGCCGGGTCGGCGAGCAGCTTTTCCACTTCCCCCGATTGCCGCAGGAACATCACCGGCGCACGGCCCGAGCGCTCGGTGAACTTGAGCACCAGGCTTTGTTTCCAGTCGCTAACTTGCGAGGCCGGCAACCAACCGTCGCTGCGCCCATCGGTGGCGGTGCCGACGCGTACCCACGGTTGCCCCTCAATGTCTTTGCGTTGGTACACGTAAAGCACTGAGAACGCGGGCAGAGCCTTGCCCGCCGCGCTGCCTGCCTCATCCGAAAGCTTCGCGCCCGGCTTGCTGAGGACGCGCTGGAACAGGGTTTTCTTGCCCGCCATCAACAGCGGACGTTGACCGCCATCCGCCTCAACCACTGCCGCTGCAGGTGTTGCTGGGGGTGTTGCTGCGGGGACTACGGCGGCCGGTGGTTTGGCCGGTTCATCATCGCCACTCAGCCACCAATAGGAAGCGCCGCCAATCGCCAGGGCAACCGCCACAGCCACCGCTGCCAGCGCCAACACAGGCCCGCGACGCTGCTCGCTGTGCTGCGTCGGCGGCACCACCGGTTGGCGCACTGGCTCGGGTTTGGCTGTCGGGATTTCGATGGACTCCGGCGTGATACCCGCCAGGTCAAAACTCACCGGGATCGGCAGTGGTCGCACCAGCGTGGCTTCCGGCGAATCCGCCGGCAGTTGGTCCAGGGCCAGCAGCAACGCCGCTGCATCCGGGAACCGCTCGGCCGGATCCTTGGCCAACAACTTACGCAACACGCCCTGATAACGACCGTGGTGCACCGGCAATTCCGGCAACGGTTCGGTCAGGTGCGCCAGCGCGGTGGAGAGCGCGTCGGTGCCGCTATACGGCAGCTTGCCGACGAGAATTTCATAGAGCACCACGCCCAACGCATACAGGTCGGCGCGCCCGTCGATCTCCTGGCCCCGCGCCTGTTCCGGGCTCATGTAGCTCGGCGTACCGACGGCGAAACCGGCCTGGGTGAACTGGGTGCGGTCGTCCAGGGACTTGGCGATGCCAAAGTCCGAGAGCACCGCCGTACCGTCAGCGCGGAACAGGATGTTCGCCGGCTTGACGTCCCGGTGTACCAATCCTTGAGCGTGGGCATACCCCAGCGCCGAAGCGATCTGGCGGATCAATGTCACGCCCTGTTCCGGCGTCATACCCGCGGCGATACGCTCCTTGAGCGTACCGTTGGGCAGGAACTCCATGGCCATGTAATACAGCTCACCGACATTGCCGATGTCATGGATGGTCACCGTATGCGGGTGCGACAGGCGCGCCAGGGTCTTGCCCTCGCGCAGGAAGCGCTCGCAGAAGCTCGGGTCGGCGGCCAATGCCGCCGCCATCACCTTCAATGCCACCTTGCGCTCCAGCGAGCGCTGGGTCGCCAGGTACACGCTGGCCATGGCGCCTTCGCCGATCTCGCCTTCGATGTCGTAGCCAGGAATCACAATGTTCATGCCGATACCTTCACAACGATGGCGGTGATGTTGTCCGGCGCGCCGCGATTGAGCCCCAGGTGCACCAGGCTGCGCACGATTTCATCCGGCGCGTCGTGGCTGAGCACTTCGCGAATTTCATGGTCTTCGACGGTCTTGTTCAAGCCATCGCTGCACAGCAGGTAGCTGTCGCCGGGGGCGATCAACAGGTCGACTACCGCCACTTCAAGCTGGGCTTCCACGCCAATGGCGCGAGTGACGATATTGGCGCGCGGATGCACGCGGGCGTCGGCTTCGCTGAGCAGGCCGCTGTCTTGCAGGTCTTGCACGTAGCTGTGGTCGCGGGAAATACCTTCGAGCACGCCATCGCGCAGGCGGTACAGGCGACTGTCACCAGCCCACAGGCATACACCGCGCAAGCCACGCGTGGCGAGTACGACCACGGTGCTGCCCATCATGGTCACGCCACGATTGGCGGTTTCTTCGCGCACGGCGGCGTTGATGCGGATCAGGTCATTGCGCAGGGCCGCCGAGTATTCGTCCAGAGAACGGCCCAACGGCACACTGCGCAGGCTGTCGACGATCAGGCTGCTGACATAGTCCCCTGCCGCATGCCCGCCCATGCCATCGGCCACCACCCACAGGCGGTTTTCCGGCAGGTCCAGGCACGCGTCTTCGTTAACTTGGCGCACCATGCCCACATGGCTTTTGCTCGCGGATTTGTACGTCGCCCCCATCTACACCACACCTTCTTGTCCGAGCAAAAACTGCGCAAAATCACCGGCGGCAGGCAAGCCCTGACACCGTAATAAACCAGGGGAAATACGTTCCGACCCTCGGCCCCACCACAGGCTTGCGCCTTCGCAGGCCTGTTCGGCGAGCGCGGTCATGCGCCCATGGGGCACGGTGGCGGACACCCTTTGCAGGCCCGCGAAACGGCTATCGACCGCGCGCGGCTCACTGGCTGGAAAGCCGAGGGTATCGAGGCCATCGTTGAAGCTTTCAAAGGTCGCGCCGGTGTCCAACGTGCTGAGCAACAGCTCTTCGGCATGCTCGAACCACGTGTCCGGCCCGCCTACCAATGAGGCGGGATTGGTGTCGTGATCAAGCAAGGCCACCACCGCCAACGGAAAATAGCGCCCGACCCGATCAATACTCGGCATCACCACACCCGCCGCCGCATCCGGCCCGCACACGCCCGGCGCCAGTACAAAACGCCAAAGCGGACTGACCAGGTAAACGTTGAGCCAATCACCGCCCAGGCTGTTCTGGCTGGCCAGCAAACCCGCGGCCAGCCAACTGTCCCACGGACCGACAAAACTCTGGGGCAATGCGCGGCTGACAAAATCCCCGCGACTGGCCAACTTGCCGTAGAAACCCAGTGTCGTCATAGCCGCTCCGGCAGGCTGAAGCCACTGAGCACGCGGCTCTTGAACGGGTTGAAAGCACTGTTGGCGCGCAACTCGTAGGCGATGCTCGCGCCGTCGACCCGCAGCCGCAGGTTGAAGCGGTCCGGCGAGTTGCCAGCGGTGAGGTCAGATTGCTCCAACAGGCGGAACCACGCCCATGGGCCGTCAAGTGTCACGCCCGAACGGCCGCTGGCCGATGGCGGCATGATGGAAATGCGCACCACGCCAATGCTGCCGGGGTTCGGCCATTGCATCGCCACCGGACGGCTTGGACCGTGGTCGTAGCTCAGTTGCTGGCCGTCGAGATCGAGCAAGAACTGGGTGATGGTCGGGTCCATCGACACCGGTTTGAGTTCGAAGCGGACGATGGGCTGCGTGCCCCCGGAGCGGAAAAACGCATCGCGGATTGTCGCGGCGCGCTGGAAGGTTTGCAGAACACCCGGCGCGATCCCCAGCTTCTGCGCCGCGCCCGGCTGCCAGCGCCAAGTCTGCGCAGACGTGTCCACATACGGCTGCAGGTATTTGCGGAAGTAGTTATCCATCACCCCGCCCACACCAAAGAACTGCCCGAAGTCATCCAGCGTGGCGTCCCGCGCACTGCCCGGCGACATCGGATAACGCCCTGCCAGGGACTGGCGATACACGTTGACCACTTCGCTGACCCATGCCGCGTTCAGTTGGTTACGCACCCCGCCCATCATGCTGTTGGTGGTGGAGTTGACCACCGACTTGACCATGCCCTGCACCAGCGGCGGCTGGCGTTCGGCGTTCAGGCTGACCCGCGTGGCAGCAGCGGCCGCCTGGTTCTTCGCCTCACCGAGCAACGCGTCGCCACTGGCACCGACCATGGCGCTGACCTGCACATACAGCGCGTTCATGTCCGACAACAAGCCATCAATAGCGGCTGGCTCGCCTTCATTTTTACTGACGATGCTGTTGAGTTCGGCAAAGTGCGCGGTGACTGGATCATCCGCCGCCGCCGGCGCATTGGCCGTCGGTTGCTCCTGGCCGAGCAGGCTGCCGAGGCGCTCCTTGAGCTTGTCGACGCCGCCTTCCACCGGCACGCCTTTGGCGGCCAATTGGCGCTCTTCAGTTTGCAGATCGGTTTCCTTGGCCACCGCAACCAGCAGCTTTTTCAGCGGTGAAGTCGGCCCGGAAATTACCCGCAGGACATCGGCCGCCTGGGCCACGCTGGTGATCGGCACAAAGTCGATGTCGGCGAGCAAGGCATCCCACTGGCGCTGGTAGTCCTGGAAGTACAGGCGACGCACATCGGCGGCGAGGCTGACCACGTTCTGCTGATCGGCCTGCTCGCGGCCCAACACCCACTGCTCTTCAGCCAAGGTGCCGGTCTGGTTCAGGCTGCTCAGCAGGAATGCCTGGCGATAGCCCTTGGCGGTGAAAAAACCACTCAACGGCTCGCCCAACGGCTTGCCGCTTTTACGGCTGAACACCAGCGCGGCATCGCGGCCGGCGGCTTCGTTGATACGGAAGTCCGGGATGCCTTCAGGCAGTTTCTGGCGTTTGACCCGGTCGTAGACGCGCTGGGCCACCGGCAGCTGTTGCAACTGGCGACGCAGGTCATCAATCAAGCGCGGATCGAGGCGTGCGCTCGGAGGGTGACGATCAAACAGCGCCTGCAAGTGGCCGGTCAGCGCCTGGCGCTGATCGGCCGGCAGGTCGCGCGGCAGGTTGCGGTCCCAATCGAGGGCGATCCAGGCCTTGATGAAGTCCGGGTCGTAATGCTCGCTGTCGGCGAGCATCAGGTAGGCCTTGAGGCCTTCGTAGAGGAAATCGGAATTGCCACCGCCGTGCAGCTGCTCCTCGATGCGCGTCACCAAGCGTGGCGCGAAGACCGCGATCAACAACTTGCGGTACACGCTGGCGGATTCGGCTTCGAGCATGTCGCCCTGATACAAGCCAAGACCTTCGGACCAGCTCGGCGAGTCGCCCGCGAGGTTCTTCACCGCGTTGAGCAACGGCAGTACGGCGAGGACTTCACGCTGCGCCGGGCTTAGGTTCTGCACGGTCTGGCCCAACGGCGCGACCTTTTGGTCGACCTGGGCGATATACGCCTGGTTGGCGCGATAACTCACCCACCACAGGCCGCTGACCACCACCACCAACGCCACGGTGGCCGCCAGCACGCCGCGCGCAATCCACTTGCGCCGCCGCTCGACCTTCGGGTTCACCCCCACCAAGCCACGCTCGGCAAACGCCACCGCGGTGAAGAGTTTTTCGATGAAGTAACTGCGCCCGGTGCCGCTCTGCCGTGCCAGGTGCTGGCGGTCCAGGTTCATGCTCTGGGCCATGGCGCCGATCAGGCGGTCAATCGGGCTGCCTTCTTGGGTACCGCTGGTGAAATACACACCGCGCAGCAACACGCGCTCTTCAAAGGCGTTGGGTTTGAACACGCCTTCGAGGAAGCTTTGCAGGCAATCCTTCAACGCGCCGAACTGCTGCGGGAAGCCGTAGATCAGGTCGCGCCGCGCCGGGTCGCGTTCCTGTTGCAGACGCTCAACCAAACGCTCATTGAGGCGTTGCTCCAGACCCGCGAATTCGCTTTGCAAATGGGCCAGCGGGCTGTCGCTGTTTTTACCGTCGTCCAAGGCAAAGGTCATGCCCCACACCTGGGCGCGCTCTTCCTTGCTCAGGTTGTCGAAGTACTCCATGAAACCCGGCACCAGGTCGAGCTTGGTCAGCATCAGGTAGATCGGGAAACGCACGCCCAATTGGGTGTACAGCTCCTGGATGCGCAGGCGAATCGCGGCCGCATGGGCAGCGCGCTCGGCATCAGTGCCGAGCAGCAAATCCGAGAGGCTGATGGCGATAAATGCGCCGTCGATAGGGCGGCGTGAACGCTGCTTTTTCAGCAGGTCAAGGAAGCCCAGCCACGCGGCTTTATCCACCGTGGAGTTGCTGTCCTGAGTGGTGTAGCGGCCAGCGGTGTCGAGCAATACTGCTTGATCGGTGAACCACCAATCGCAGTTGCGCGTACCGCCGACGCCACGCACCGCACCGGCGCCCAACTGCGCAGCCAACGGGAAGTGCAAACCGGAATTGACCAGCGCGGTGGTCTTGCCCGAACCCGGCGGGCCGATGATCACGTACCACGGCAGCTCATAGAGATTGCGGCGCTCGTCACCGCCGAGCTTGGCTTTTTTCAGCAGCGCCAGGGCTTCGTCCATGCGCTGGCGCAGAGTGGTGAGCTCTTCGGCAGTGGCCACGCTGTTGGGGTCGGCCGGGGTTTCGGCAGCCAGGCTGCGCATCACTTCGGCCGCTTGGCGCCGCGCCTGGATGATGCGGAACACGCGGTAGGCGATCCACACCGCGAATACCAGGATGATCAGCGCCCAACGGCGCCCTTCCGGCATCAGCACGTCGAGCAACGGCCCGACAAACCAGATGATCAGGCTCAAGGCGATCAGGCCCAGCAGCGGGATCACCCAGCGAATCATAAAACTGAAAAACGCCTTCACTCGACGCCCTCCGCCAATACGGTGATTTCAACCCGACGATTGCGGGCGCGGCCTTCGGCTGTGCTGTTGGTGGCCAACGGCTCGGTGTCGCTTCTGCCCTCGGCACTGAAGCGATCCGCTTGGCCAGTCTTGGCCGCGAGGATTTCCAGCACCGACTTGGCCCGTGCTTCGGACAGCGCCCAGTTGGACGGGAAGCGCAGCGTGGCAATCGGACGATTGTCGCTGTGGCCGGTCACGCGCACCTGGCCCTTCACTTTGCGAATGGCATCGGCGATGCGCAGCATCAGCGGCTGGTAGTCATCGACAATGCTGGAGCTGGCCGATGCGAACAGTTCATCGCCACGAATGGTGACCACGGAACGGTCGACTTTATCTTCAACGGCAACGCGACCAGCCTTGATGTCTTCAGCCAGGAACCCCGCCAAACGCGGCCGCTCGATGACTTTAGGCTGCGCCACCGGACGGTCGATGGCCTGCACCGGGATCTCGCCCAGGGCATGGATATTCTTGAACACCGGCTCCGCCTGCGACGCCAGGAGCATGCGCAAGGTGAACAGCAACGCCAACAACAGCGCCACGCCAATGGCTACGGCGATCCACGGCGGCATGAATTGCGCCAGGCGATCACGGGCCACAGTCACCCCACGCCAGTGCGGCGACAGCTCGCGCTCATGCTCGCCACGAGCACTGCGAATCGCCGCAGCGGTGCGCTCGCGCAGGGCTTCCAACTGGCTGCGACCGTCGTTCATCACGCGGTAGCGGCCTTCGAAACCCAGGCACATGCACAGGTACAACAGCTCCAGCAGGTACAGACGTTCCCGTGGGCTTTGCAGGCAGTGGTCGAGCAACTGGAAGACTTTTTCGCCGCCCCAGGCTTCGTTGTGCACAGTGATCAGCAGGCTTTGCTTACCCCAATCGCTGGTGCTGCCCCACGGCGTGCTCAATACGGCTTCATCAAGGGCGGTACACAGCGCATAACGCGCCAGCAGCACTTCGTTGCGCGCCACGCCGGCGGCTTCGGCGCGCTCTTCGAACTGACGCAGGTAGGCCAGCAACTGCGCACGCAGGCTAGCTGGCGCGGGGTGGGCGATGGTGTTGCGCAGGCGCGTCAGCAAAGCCAGCAGCGGGCCGGCGGCGCTTTCCAGCGGGTTGAGGCCCTGGCTTTTGCCGGTGAGCATCGGTGCTGCCGGCATCGACAGCGGAGCCGGCTCTGCGCGCACAGGTTCAGGCGCGCGGCCACCTGGGCGGGGCATGAACTGGGTGCGGTCGTCATCATTGGGATGCATCGCAGATTATCCTCGGATCGCCCAGAAGGCCAAGTTCAAGCCCGGGAACTGCCCGGCGATATGGAAGGCAAAGCCGCCGGAGTTGCTTAGTTGCTGCCAATGCTCACTGCCCCGGTCCAGCTCGTAATAAGTGCTGCCCGCGTGGTACGGCAGTTGGCGCGGCGCCACCGGCAACGGCACCAGGCCAATGCCCGGCAGTTGCAGGTTGACCATGTCGCGGATGTGCTCCACCGCGCCGACCTTGCTCTGCTGGCCGAAGCGGCCGCGCAGGGTTTCGCCAGGCACATCGGCACGCACCACCAGGATGAAACTGGCGTTGTCGAGCAGGGTTTTGTCGGCGAGCATCGCCACGTGGATGCCGTAGGCTTTCTCGACAATCGGGATCGGTGTGGCTTTGCTATCGATCAACATCGACAGCGCTTCACGCAGAGCCGCCATCACCGGGGCGTAGCTCAGGGCCAAGTCATCGTGCTGGTACTGCGGGTATTCGTGGGGACGACGACCCGAGGTGGAAAAGGTCGAGAACTCACCGGCCAGGCTCACCAGTTCGCTGAAGAAGCGCTCCGGATGCAGTGGGCTCAACTGGCTGAAATGCTGGATAAGCGGCTGGGCGCGGTTGACCAATTGCAGCAGCATGAAGTCAGCAATCTCCGACGCACCACCGGCGCCCGAGGCGACCACGCGGCCGGCCAGGGCTTCGCCGCGCTGGTGCAACAGGCCCAGCAGTTCGCTGCGAAACGCGGTCAGCGGCTTGCTCGCGGCCACGTCCAGTACCGGAGGGATGTAGGTGTCGTCGAGCACCAGGGCGCGGTCTGCACGTTTTTCCTTGATACGCACCAGGCCGATGGCGGCGTAATCGCTGACGCCATCCTGGGCAGTGAGCAGGCGCAGGGCACGGGACCCCACGGCCACGGGCGCACGGTTTTCGAACGGGGCGTTGTCGTCGCGCACTTCGCGCACCTGGCTCACGTAACGTGCGGCTTCCAGCGCTTCACCTTCGTCAACCGTGTCCCGCGCACCCGCGCGTTTGAGCGGCAAGGCCAGGTAGACCAGGCCATCGCGCAGGTTGTCGTCGATGTTCAGCGGGCTTGGTGCCAGGTCGTCCTGGGGGATATTGAACGGCGTGCCGTCGGGCAAAAGGCCACGCGCCGAGACGATGGCCAGCTTGCCCTGGGCCAGCAGGCCCTGGTCGATCAGCAACTCGGAAAAGCCCCAGGCACCAGCGGCCAACGGGCGACTGCGGGCGTCGATCAGGTTTTCCAGGTAACGGTCATGCTGCTGAAAGTGCTGCGTTCCGATGAACATGCCTTCCGACCAGACCACGCGATTGTTCCAGGACATGGGGGCTCCGATTGCTTGTTATTGGGCAGGGCTGGATGGGGAAACCACGACGTCGGCGCGCACGGCACGCACATCGAGGCTGATCTGGTATTCGGTGTACTGGCGCGCCGGCACGTTGATCACCGTGCGCCATTGCGCGCGGTCCAACTCGCGGTAACCCACCAGCAAGCCGATCTGGCGCGTGGACGGGTCGAGATCGCGCTGGATACTCAATTGTTGGCCGGGCTGGACCATCACTTCGTCTTGGTCCAGCAGGTCCAGGCCGAGGGTAGATTGGGCGCGGTCCGCCAGGGCGAAGTAGTCGGAGCGGCCGAAGGTGGCGGCGTTTTTCAGCTCGAAAATGCGCACCCGAACCGGCGCGGCCTGGCCGTTGGGGCCGGGGTTAAGCCCGGAAATCGCATGGAAGTGCAACTCGACCGCAGCAGTATCCGCTTGCTCCTCGGCCGCCGCTTCGGGTTTGACGGCGTCATTGGCACACGCCGTCAGCAGCAGCGCGGTGGCGACTGCGAGTAAAAACCTGGGAATCATCCTGCGTCCTCAATGACGTACTTAGCTATCCGTTGATCCATTGTTGCGGCGCCGCGATTAGCGACGCTGTCGTGCGCTGTGTTCTTCGTAGGCTCGGCTGAATTCGCGGCCGAACAGGTCCTGGAAGTCTTCCTGGGCCTCGCGGGAAATATTGCTGTAGAGCTCGGTGAACTGCTGCCAGTACTGGGCCTGGCGCGAGCCGTTGAAAATGCTCGATAGCCCGCCGGGCTTGCCCATGCGTTCCTCCAGCTGGGCCGGTTCGAAGCGCGTGAGCAGGTGTTTGATTGCGGCTTCCACCCCGGCCATCACGGCCAACTGATGGGCACGCAAGTCGTCGAAACTGTCCCGCACGGCAAGGTCCGGCGCCATAAACGCTTGGTTTCCATGACGAAGCAAAAGCAGTAACGCTTCCTCGGCATTCGGGGCAAATTTCAACGGATTGTTTTCAGCAGGCTGGATCATCGTCTGCTGCATGCGGAATTCGCCCTTGAGGCTGGCGCGTGCGCGCAACACATCGATCAAGCCTTCGACCATCAGCCGGTAGCTGCGGCCGATGCTTTCCATCTGGGCTTCTGCTTGGGCTTTGTCCAGACGCAACTGGTCGAGGCCAGCGCCGCGCAGGAAGGCTTGCAAGAGGTCGGGTTGTTGGCTGTCGGCCACGGGGAGCATAGGCTCGACCACGGGTGGCGGCGGGATGATCGGCGCGCTTGGAGGTGGGGGTGGCGGCGCGCTGACCAACGGCGCTGGCGCGTCGCCGAACAAGTCCCAGTCTTCAGGAATCACCGAGCCCGACACTGGGGGCGCTTCGACCACCGGTACAGCCACAGGTGTCGGCGGACGGAAGTCGTGTTGTTCGCAGGGCACGTGGTCCGGCACGGTCGGCGGCGGCACGGCGGTGGGGCTGAGGAAGTCGAACAGGTCCGGCAAGGTGTCCATCGACGAGGCGCCCTGAAACTGCGGCGCAATTACTGGGGTCGCCAGCGGAGCGTTCACCACGGCCCCCATCAGTGCTTCAAAGCTGTTCGGCGATTCACCGGCAAACGGCTGGCTATCGGCGACCTGAACGTTGAAGTCGATACGCGCTTGAATCTCGTAATCGCCGATGCGGATCAGCTCGCCATTTTGCAGCAGCTCGCTATTACCCCGGCGCATGCGAACACCGGCGTTAACCAACTCCACACCGTTTGTGCTGTTATCGGTTAAATAATAACGGCCATCTTTGTATTGAATTACGCAATGTTGTGAAGACACCAGCCGCTCAGGATCAGGCAATACCCAGTCATTATCCGAACTGCGGCCGATCGCCATCGAGCCCTGATTCATGGACTTTTCGGCGCACTGCCCTGGGGTAATCTTGTGATAACTAGTGATAGTCAAACACAGCGACATCTTGCCTCCTTGCTGATACTTCGCGCGCGAGCGATTCACGGGACAGAGAATCCCGCGAGTTCCCCATCAGATCGTGCCTCCGACCGTCTACAACCTGCCGATGCCAGCATGATCGCTGATCTTAACTGGGCTCTATGACAAAAATCCTGTCCCGGTGCGCCGTTCGACCCACCAGTCGCGCAGGTTGTTAAGCACCGCACATCTGTCACAGAGGGCGAATAGCTTACCTTGACAAGCCCTAACTACTACACCAAAAATGCACAACTTCTTGAACACCAATGATGGCACATTAGTAGCACCGTGCTTATATGACCAAGAAAACATGCAAAGTTCCTCGCGCAACTAATGCATGAATTGCCCGCCATATAACGGGCTGATAGGGAGATCAATTTCAGTGGATGTGCCGTTGCTGCTCACCGCCGTTTCCGCGACTTCGCCTTGTGGCGAAGACATGGAATATGACGCGCAATTTCTCCAACTGGAGCGTGATGCCAAGGGCCAGCCTGAGCGCAGCATGGGTGATTCCATCTTGCCCGCCGAGCCGCCGGACTGGCGCAGCATCCAGCAGCAGAGCCTCGACTTGCTGCAGCGCAGCAAAGACCTGCGCATCACCCATTTCCTCCTGCAAAGTTCCCTCGCCCTCCAGGGTGTGGCCGGGCTGGCCGACGTTCTGAAACTGATCGACGCCCTGTTGCGCGAATACTGGTCCGACCTGCACCCGCGCCTGGATGCCGACGACGACAACGACCCGACCGTGCGCATCAACGCCCTGTCTGGCCTGACCAGTGACGCGACCATTCGCCTGCTGCGCGAAAGCATCCTCACGCGCTCGCGCACCTTCGGCCCCGTGAGCCTGCGCGCCGCGCTGAATGCCAGCGGCCTGATGAATTTCCCCGACGAACAGCTCGGCGCCCAGCAACTGAACGCCGCGTTCCTCGACAGCGACCCCGAACACCTGCAAGCCACCCGCGACGCCTTGAGCGCCGCGCGTGCGGCTTGCGAAGCCATCGAGCAGCAGGTCAGCGACCAGGTCGGTTCAGCCCAAGGCGTGGACCTGACCCTCTTGAAGCAACCGCTCAAGCAGGCGCTGCAAGTGCTTAATCAAGCGGTTCCAGACACCCAAGGCAGCAGCGAACCCGAGGCCGTCAGTGACGACAATGCCCCCTCGGTCGAGTACGCCGCTGCCCCTGCGGCATCGCGCCCGGCCGGCGATATCGCCAGCCGCGATGATGTACTGCGCAGCCTGGACAAGATCCTTGCGTACTACACCCGTCACGAGCCTTCGAGCCCGCTGCCGGTGCTGTTGAACCGAGCGAAGAATCTGGTGCATGCCGACTTTGCCGCGATCGTGCGCAATCTGATTCCCGATGGCATGTCCCAATTTGAAAACCTGCGCGGGCCGGACGGCGAGTAAGCCGTCCGACTGCGCAGTAACAACACCGTCGCTCAAGCGACCAGGAGCAGCAACGTGGCGAAGCAAAGTTCTCAGAAATTCATCGCGCGCAACCGCGCGCCTCGGGTGCAGATCGAGTACGACGTCGAGCTCTACGGCGCCGAGAAAAAGGTCCAGCTGCCCTTCGTGATGGGTGTGATGGCCGACCTCGCCGGCAAACCTGCCGAGCCTCTGGCGCCAGTGGCTGATCGCAAGTTCCTTGAAGTGGACGTCGACAACTTCGACTCGCGCCTCAAGGCCATGCAGCCGCGCGTAGCGTTCCACGTACCGAACGAATTGACCGGCGAAGGCAACCTGAGCCTGGATATCACGTTCGAAAGCATGGACGACTTCAGCCCGGCCGCCGTGGCGCGCAAAGTCGACTCGCTGAACCAGTTGCTCGAAGCCCGCACCCAGCTGGCCAACCTGCTGACCTACATGGACGGCAAGACCGGCGCTGAAGAAATCATCATGAAGGCAATCAAGGACCCGGCACTGCTTCAGGCACTTGCCAGCGCGCCTAAGCCTGCAGGGGACCAATAATCATGACTGACAATACCGCCCGCGAAGGCAGCCAGATCCTGGGTGCCACCGAAGAAGCCAGCGAGTTCGCCAACCTGCTGCTGCAAGAGTTCAAACCCAAGACCGAGCGTGCCCGCGAAGCCGTGGAAACCGCTGTGCGCACCTTGGCCGAACAGGCTCTGGCGCAAACAGACCTGGTGTCCAACGACGCGATCAAGTCGATCGAATCGATCATCGCCGCCATCGACGCCAAGCTCACCGCCCAGGTCAACCAGATCATCCACCATCAGGACTTCCAGCAGCTGGAAAGCGCCTGGCGTGGCTTGCACTACCTGGTCAACAACACCGAGAGCGATGAGCAGCTCAAGATCCGCGTGCTCAACATCTCCAAGCCGGACCTGCACAAGACCCTGAAGAAATTCAAGGGCACCGCGTGGGACCAGAGCCCGATCTTCAAGAAAATGTACGAAGAAGAATACGGCCAGTTCGGCGGCGAACCGTATGGTTGCCTGGTCGGCGACTACTACTTCGATCAGTCGCCTCCGGACGTCGAGTTGCTGGGCGAGCTATCGAAAGTCTGCGCGGCCATGCACTCCCCGTTCATCGCTGCGGCCTCGCCAACCGTGATGGGCATGGGCTCGTGGCAGGAACTGTCGAACCCGCGCGACCTGACCAAGATCTTCACCACCCCGGAATACGCCGGCTGGCGCTCGCTGCGTGAATCGGAAGATTCGCGCTACATCGGCCTGACCATGCCGCGCTTCCTGGCGCGTCTGCCGTATGGCGCCAAGACCGACCCGGTGGAAGCTTTCGCCTTCGAAGAAAATACCGACGGCGCCGACAGCTCCAAGTACACCTGGGCCAACGCCGCATACGCGATGGCGGTGAACATCAACCGTTCGTTCAAGCACTACGGCTGGTGCTCGCGCATCCGTGGCGTGGAGTCCGGTGGTGAAGTGGAAAACCTGCCGGCCCACACGTTCCCTACCGACGACGGTGGTGTGGACATGAAGTGCCCGACCGAAATCGCCATCAGTGACCGCCGTGAAGCGGAGCTGGCGAAGAACGGTTTCATGCCGCTGCTGCACAAGAAAAACACCGACTTCGCCGCGTTCATCGGCGCCCAGTCGTTGCAGAAACCGGCCGAATACGACGACCCGGACGCCACCGCCAACGCCAACCTGGCCGCGCGCCTGCCGTACCTGTTCGCCACCTGCCGTTTCGCGCATTACTTGAAGTGCATCGTGCGCGACAAAATCGGTTCCTTCAAAGAGAAGGACGAGATGCAGCGCTGGTTGCAGGACTGGATCCTCAACTACGTCGACGGTGACCCGGCGCACTCCACCGAAACCACCAAGGCCCAGCACCCATTGGCTGCCGCCGAAGTGATCGTGGAAGACGTCGAAGGCAACCCGGGGTACTACAACTCCAAGTTCTACCTGCGCCCGCACTACCAGCTCGAAGGGCTGACCGTGTCGCTGCGCCTGGTATCGAAACTGCCTTCGGCGAAAAGCGCCTAACCCACGGATGAGCTGGCTCTTCTGTGGGAGGGGCTTGCCCCCGATAGCATCACTGGGGTGTGACTGACACACCGAGGTGCCTGCATCGGGGGCAAGCCCCCTCCCACACAAAGGCACTGCCCATTTGGAGTTACTCAAATTCAGTGGCAAGCGCCACACAGGGAGAAAACATGGCTGTTGATATTTTCATCAAGATCGGCGACATCAAGGGCGAGTCCATGGACAAGGCCCACAAGGACGAAATCGACGTACTGAACTGGAGCTGGGGCATGGCCCAGTCCGGCAACATGCACGTGGGCGGTGGTGGTGGTGCAGGCAAGGTGAATATCCAGGACCTGTCGCTGACCAAGTACGTCGACAAAGCTTCGCCGAACCTGATGATGCACTGCGCCAGCGGCAAGCACATCGACAAGGTCAAGCTGACTGTGCGCAAGGCCGGTGGTGAAAGCCAGGTCGAGTACATGGTGATCAACCTGGAAGAAGTGCTGGTCACGTCCCTGAGCACAGGCGGTTCGGGCTCCGATGACCGCCTGACCGAGAACGTTACCCTGAACTTCGCCCAAGTGATGGTTGACTACCAGCCGCAGAAAGCTGACGGCACCAAAGACGGCGGTGCAATCAAGTTTGGCTGGAACATTCGTTCCAACACCAAGCGCTGATAGCCCTGGTGGCCGTGGTCTCATGCCACGGCCACTAGCCCTGCCCCTCAGAACAACCGTCCCTCTCACAACCCGTCCGTGGAGCTGCTTTGGTGGTAACTGAAATCGCTTCCCGCGACCGTCTGCAACCGTCCTTGCTGGACCGGCTGACTGACGACGACCCAACCAATCCCAAGGAAAGCGCCGACAAACGCGTGCTGTCCCTGACCCAATTGAAAGCCTCGGTGCTGCGCGACCTGGCGTGGCTGCTCAATACCACGTCGTTGCTCGATGCCGACGCCACGCTGCACACCCCGGCCGGTACCTCGGTGGTCAATTACGGCCTACCTGCATTGGCGGGCAACAGCGTTTCCAGTGTCGACATCAAGGCTCTGGAAGCCCTGATCTACCAGGCGATTGCCACCTTTGAACCGCGCATCCTTCGCCATACCCTGCGGGTGAAGGCCCGCGTCGGCCATGGCGAGATGAATCACAACGCCCTGAGTTTCGAGATCGAAGGCGACCTGTGGGCGCAGCCAGTGCCGTTGCGCCTGTTGCTGCAAACCGACCTCGACCTTGAATCCGGCCACGTGCGCGTGGTCAATGCCGACCAGCGGAGACGCCCATGAATCCGCGCCTGCTGGAGCTGTACAACCAAGAACTGCATCACGTGCGCGAGAGCGCCGCCGAGTTCGCCAAGGAATACCCGAAGATCGCCAGTCGGCTGACGTTGTCTGGCATGGACTGCGCCGACCCGTATGTCGAACGTTTGCTTGAGGGCTTCGCTTACCTCACCGCCCGCGTACAGCTCAAACTCGACGCCGAGTACCCGACCTTCACCCACAACCTGCTGGAAATCGCTTACCCGCACTACCTGGCGCCGACCCCGTCGATGACCGTGGTGCAATTGCAGACCGACCCCGACGAAGGCTCCCTGGCCAGCGGTTTCCCGCTGCCGCGCGACACCGTGTTGCGTGCCGCCCTGGGCCGCGAAACCCAGACCTGCTGCGAGTACCGCACCGCACACCCGGTGACGTTGTGGCCGTTGCAGGTCAGCAATGCCGAGTACTTCGGCAACCCCGCCGCCGTACTCGGTCGCCTGGCCGCCAGTGAGCCGAAAGCCAAGGCCGGCCTGCGCCTGACCCTACGCACCGGCGCAGAATTGCCGTTCAACAGCCTCGACCTGGACAACCTGCCGCTGTACCTCAGCGGCGCCGACGAGCAGCCGTTCCGCCTTTACGAACAACTGCTGGGCAACGCCTGCGCGGTGTTTGCGCGCAAGCCCGGTGGCGATTGGGTTGAGCGGTTGCCCCAGGACGCACTGCGCTCCCGGGGTTTCGACGATGCCGACGCGGCTATGCCGGTCGTTGCGCGCGCATTCCAGGGCTATCGGTTGTTGCAGGAATACTTCGCCCTGCCCCACCGTTTCCTGTTCGTCGAATTCGCCGAACTGAGCCGCGCGGTCAAACGTTGCGACGGCCAGGAGCTGGAGCTGATCGTGCTGTTCGACCGTCACGAACCGAGCCTGGAAGGCAGCGTCGGCGCGGCGCAATTCCTGCCGTTCTGCACCCCGGCGATCAACCTGTTCCCGAAGCGCGTGGACCGCATCCACTTGTCCGACCGGGTCAACGAACACCACGTGATCGCCGACCGCACACGGCCGATGGATTTCGAGATTCACTCGCTGAGCGGCATCACCGGCCACGGTACTGGGCCAGAGCAGCCATTTTTGCCGTTCTATGCGGTACGCGATCCATCCCGTTATGGCCGCGACCAGGCGTACTACACGGTGCGTCGCGAGCCGCGCGTGCTATCCAGCGACCAACGCCGCAATGGCCCACGCTCTACCTACGTGGGCAGCGAAACCTTCGTCAGCCTGGTGGACAGCCGCCAGGCGCCCTACGGCCACGACCTGCGCCAACTGGGCGTGACGGCGCTGTGCACGAATCGCGATTTGCCGTTGTTCATGAGCGTGGGCAATGGCAAGACCGACTTCACCCTCTCCGACAGCGCGCCGGTTTTATCCGTGCGTTGCGTCGCCGGCCCAAGTCGCCCGCGCGCCAGCCATGCCCATGACGCCAAGGCCTGGCGCCTGATCAGCCAGTTGTCGCTCAACTATTTGTCCCTGAGCGAACAAGGCCAGGGCGCGGGTGCCTTGCGCGAATTACTGCGCCTGTATGGCGACAGCAATGACGCCGCCCTGCAATTGCAGATCGAAGGTCTGCGCGACGTCAGCAGCAAGGCCGTCACCCGGCGCCTGCCGATGCCCGGACCGATCGTATTTGGCCGCGGTCTTGAGATCACATTGGAGTTCGATGAAAACGCGTTTCGCGGTACCGGCGTGTTCCTGCTCGGTGCGGTGCTGGAACGCTTCCTGGCACGCTACGTGTCGATCAACAGTTTTACCGAGACGGTGATCCGTACCACCGAACGCGGCGAGATCATGCGATGGAAAGCCAAGCCCGGGCGTCGTCCGACCCTGTGAGTACTTTGGATGCGATGCATCAGGAGCCCTGGGAATACGATTTCTTCCAGGCGCTGCGGCGTATCGAGTGCGAATCGCCGGACCTGCCGCGCCTGGGCCATTCCCTGCGCCTGGCAGACGACCCGCTACGCTTGGGGCAACAGGCCGATTGCACGTTCGCCCCGGCCACCCTGGCGTCGGTCGACCCCGGCGGCGATGGCAAACCCGCACGCCTGGAGCAGTTCTTCTTTGGCCTCGGCGGCCCGAACGGCCCGTTGCCGCTGCACATCACCGAGTACGTACGCGAGCGCCAGCGCAACAATGCTGACAGTACCAGCAAGCAGTTCCTGGACGTCTTCCACCACCGCCTGCTGAGCCTGTTTTATCGGGCTTGGGCCGAGGCGCGGCCGACGGTCAGCCATGACCGACCGGATGATGACTACTGGTCTGCACGCCTCGCCGCCTTAAGTGGTCGAGGCATGCCGAGTCTGCTCAACCAAGGGCTGATTCCCGACACGGCGAAGCTGCATTACAGCGGTCACTTATCAGCGCAAACCCGTTACCCAGACGGTTTGAAGGCAATCCTCGGCGAGTATTTCGGCCTGCCGGTGGAGATTGAAGAATACGTCGGCCAATGGCTGGAACTGCCAGAGCGCAGCCGTGTGAGTGTCAGCGCCAACCGGCTGGGTGTGGACTTTTGCCTGGGCAGCCATGTGTGGGACCGCCAGCACAAATTCCGTATCCGCCTGGGCCCGCTCAAGCTGGACGACTACATGGGCATGCTGCCCGGCAGTCAGCCGTTCAACGAGCTGGTGGCGTGGGTGGCCGAGTACCTGGGCCATGAATTGGACTGGGACTTGAACCTGGTTTTGCAACAACCCGAAGTACCGGCGCTGCAACTCAATGGCCAGTTCCGCCTGGGCTTTAACACCTGGCTCGGCAATCCCGAGCATGACGCCAACGACCTAATCCTGGCCCGGCATTACGCCGATCAAGCCACCACCTCAAGGAATCCAGAGCATGGGTGAAATCAGTCGCGCCGCACTGTTCGGCAAACTCAACAGCGTGGCCTACAAGGCCATCGAAGCCGCCACCGTGTTCTGCAAGTTGCGGGGCAATCCGTATGTGGAACTGGCCCACTGGTTTCACCAGTTGCTGCAACTGCAGGACTCGGACCTGCACCGCATCATCCGCCAGTTCAACGTCGAGCCGGCGCGCCTGGCCCGTGACCTCACCGAAGCCCTGGACCGCCTGCCGCGTGGCTCGACGTCGATCACCGACCTGTCGTCCCATGTGGAAGAAGCCGTGGAGCGCGGCTGGGTATACGGCAGCCTGATGTTCGGCGAAAGCCAGGTGCGCACCGGTTATCTGGTGCTAGGCATCCTCAAGACGCCAAGCTTGCGCCACGCGCTGCTGGGGTTGTCTTCGGAATTCGACAAGATCAAGGCCGAGGCACTGAGCGAGCGTTTTGATGAATACGTTGGCGACTCGCCGGAAAACGCCTTGAGCGCCAGCGACGGCTTTAACGCCGGTGTTCCAGGCGAGGCCAGCGGCGCCATGGCACCGAGTGCGATGGGCAAACAGGAAGCCCTCAAGCGTTTCACCGTCGACCTGACCGAACAGGCTCGCAGCGGCAAGCTCGACCCTATCGTCGGCCGTGACGAAGAGATCCGCCAACTGGTGGACATCCTCATGCGCCGCCGCCAGAACAACCCGATCCTCACCGGTGAAGCCGGCGTCGGCAAGACGGCCGTGGTCGAAGGTTTCGCCCTTCGCATCGTCGCCGGTGACGTGCCGCCTGCACTGAAAGACGTGGAACTGCGCAGCCTCGATGTAGGCCTGCTGCAAGCCGGCGCCAGCATGAAAGGCGAGTTTGAACAGCGCCTGCGCCAGGTCATCGAAGACGTCCAGGCCTCGCCCAAGCCGATCATTCTGTTTATCGACGAAGCCCATACCCTGGTAGGTGCCGGTGGCGCCGCCGGGACGGGTGATGCAGCCAACCTGCTCAAGCCTGCCCTCGCCCGTGGCACCCTGCGTACCGTGGCGGCCACCACCTGGGCCGAGTACAAGAAGCACATCGAGAAAGACCCAGCGCTGACCCGCCGCTTCCAGGTCGTGCAAGTTGCTGAACCGTCGGAAGACAAAGCTCTGCTGATGATGCGCGGCGTGGCATCGACCATGGAGAAACACCACCAGGTGCAGATCCTCGACGAAGCCCTTGAAGCCTCGGTAAAGCTGTCTCACCGCTATATCCCGGCGCGCCAGTTGCCCGATAAATCCGTAAGCCTGCTGGACACCGCCTGCGCCCGCGTCGCCATCAGCCTGCACGCCGTACCGGCCGAAGTGGACGACAGCCGCCGCCGCATCGAAGCCCTGGAAACCGAGCTGCAAATCATCGCCCGCGAGCATGCCATCGGCATCGACATTGGTGCGCGCCAGAGCAACAGCGAAACCCTGTTAAGCGCCGAGCGTGAGCGCCTGGCGACCCTGGAAACCCGCTGGACCGAAGAGAAAAACCTGGTGGATGAATTGCTCGCCACCCGTGCCACCCTGCGTGAAAAGGCCGGGGTTGTGGACAGCGATGCGGGTAACAACGAGAGCGATGAGTTGCGTGCGAAACTGGTCGATCTGCAACAGCGACTGACCGCGCTGCAAGGCGAAACTCCGCTGATCCTACCGACCGTGGATTACCAGGCCGTGGCCTCGGTGGTCGCTGATTGGACCGGTATCCCGGTGGGCCGCATGGCTCGCAATGAACTGGAGACGGTGCTTAACCTCGACCAGCACCTGAAGAAACGCATCATCGGCCAGGACCACGCCCTGCAGATGATCGCCAAGCGCATCCAGACCTCCCGAGCCGGCCTCGATAACCCGAGCAAGCCGATTGGCGTGTTCATGCTGGCCGGCACATCCGGCGTGGGCAAGACCGAAACCGCCCTGGCCTTGGCCGAGGCCATGTACGGCGGTGAGCAGAACGTGATCACCATCAACATGAGCGAGTTCCAGGAAGCTCACACGGTGTCGACCCTCAAGGGCGCGCCACCGGGCTATATCGGCTACGGCGAAGGCGGCGTGCTGACCGAAGCAGTGCGGCGTAAACCCTACAGCGTGGTGCTGCTGGACGAGGTGGAGAAAGCCCACCCGGACGTGCATGAAATTTTCTTCCAGGTGTTCGACAAAGGCGTGATGGAAGACGGCGAAGGCCGGGTGATCGACTTCAAGAACACCCTGATCCTGCTGACCACGAACGCCGGTACCGAGCTGATTTCCCGCGTCTGCAAAGACCCGGCGAACATCCCCGAGCCAGAAGAAATCGCCAAGGCCCTGCGTCAGCCATTGCTGGAGATCTTCCCGCCTGCCTTGCTCGGCCGCCTGGTGACGATCCCCTACTACCCGCTGAGCGACGAGATGCTCAAGGCGATCACCCGCCTGCAACTCAACCGCATCAAGAAGCGCGTGGAGAATACCCACAAGGTCGCCTTCGACTACGACGACGCGGTGGTCGACCTGATCGTCTCGCGCTGCACCGAAACCGAAAGCGGCGGACGCATGATCGACACCATCCTCACCAACAGCCTGCTGCCGGACATGAGCCGTGAGTTCCTCACGCGCATGCTTGAGGGCAAGGCGCTGGCGGGTGTGCGCATCAGCAGCCGGGATAATGAATTGCACTACGACTTCAGCGACGCCGAATAACGACTGTTGGAATGCGGTTTAAGTGTGGGAGGGGGCTTGCCCCCGATGGCGGTGAATCAGTCGCCTGATACCTCAACTGACACACTGCTATCGGGGGGCAAGCCCCTCCCACATTTGAACTCAGTTTCTTCAGTTATTTAGTCATTTTCGAGACGCCCGATGCTATTCAACCAAGCCTCACGCCTGGCCAAGATCACCAGCCCCCTCGGGCCGGATGTGCTGCTGCTCAATGAAATGGGCGGCGGCGAAGAGCTGGGCCGACTGTTCAACTATGAGCTGCAACTGACGTCCCTGGACGCCAACATCGACCTCAACCAGTTGCTGGGCAAGCCGATGAGCGTCGGCGTGCAACTGGCGGACGGTGGTGAGCGGCACTTCCACGGAATCGTCGCGCGTTGCAGCCAGAACATCGATCAGGGTCAGTTCGCCAGTTATCAGGTGACGCTGCGCCCGTGGTTCTGGCTGCTCAGCCGCACCTCCGATTGCCGGATCTTCCAGAACCTGAGCATCCCGCAGATCATCAAGCAGGTGTTCCGCGACCTGGGTTTTTCCGACTTCGAAGACGCCCTGAGCCGGCCGTACCGCGAGTGGGAGTACTGCGTGCAGTACCGCGAGACCAGCTTCGATTTCGTCAGCCGCTTGATGGAGCAGGAAGGCATCTACTACTTCTTCCGCCATGAACAGGACCGTCACGTGCTGGTGCTGGCCGACGCCTATGGCGCCCACACCACGGTGCCAGGCTACGCGTCTATCCCGTATTACCCCAAGGACGAGCAGCAGCGCGAACGCGACCACATGCACAACTGGCACCTGGCGCAGGAAGTGCAACCGGGCTCCCTGGAGCTCAACGACTACGACTTCCAGCGCCCCAGCGCCAGCATCGACGTGCGCTCGGCCATGCCGCGCCCGCACACTGCCGGCGACTACCCGCTGTACGACTACCCCGGCACCTACGTGCAAAGCGCCGACGGCGAACACTACGCGCGCACCCGCATCGAAGCCCTGCAAACCCTGCATGAGCAAATCGAGTTCGCCGGCAACGCGCGCGGGCTAGGTTCTGGCCACCTGTTCAGCCTCACCGGCTTCAGCCGCCAGGACCAGAACCGCGAATACCTGATCGTCGGCTGCCGCTATTACATCGTCCAGGAAAGCCTGGAAAGCGGCGGCGGCTCGGGCTCGGCGCAGTTCGAAAGCAGCCTGACCTGCATCGACGCCCAACAAAGCTTCCGCCCGCTGGCCAACACCCACCGCCCCATCGTCAAAGGCCCGCAGACCGCCTTGGTTGTAGGCCCCAAAGGCGAGGAGATCTGGACCGACCAGTACGGCCGCGTAAAGGTGCACTTCTACTGGGACCGCCACGACCAATCCAACGAAAACAGCTCGTGCTGGATTCGCGTATCGCAGTCTTGGGCCGGCAAGAACTGGGGCTCGATGCAGATTCCACGGATTGGCCAGGAAGTGATTGTCAGCTTTCTTGAAGGCGACCCCGACCGGCCGATCATCACCGGCCGCGTGTACAACGCTGAGCAGACCGTACCGTACGACCTGCCGGAAAACGCGACCCAGAGCGGCATGAAAAGCCGTTCGAGCAAGGGCGGCACACCGGCCAACTTCAATGAAATCCGCATGGAGGACAAGAAGGGGTTGGAGCAGTTGTATATCCATGCCGAGCGAAACCAGGACATCGTCGTCGAAGTGGACGAAAGTCACTCGGTAGGGCATGACCGCAACAAGAGCATCGGGCACAACGAGACGGTGACGATTGGGAATAACCGTGTGCGCATCGTCAAGCAGGAAGACATCCTTTCTGTGGGCAAGAGGAAAACCGACAGTATCAGCCAGAGCTACGTGATTGAAGTGGGCGAAAACCTACGCCTGGTCTGCGGTAAAAGCATTCTGGAGTTGAACGCCAGCGGGCAGATCAACCTGAGCGGCGTCAATATCAGCTTCCACGCCAGCGGCGATGCCGAGTTCAACACCGGCGGCGTGCTGCACCTGAACAACGGGGGCGGCCCCGGCGCCACGCCCGATGGCCAAGGCCAGAAAGGCGCCATTGACGCCAATATCAAGGCAGCGTTCCCCGCACCTAAAAGCTCCTGACGAGACCTGTTTGCCATGACGTACCGAATCAACGAATTCCAGTTTCAACTGCCCGCCAGTGAGTTGCAGGACGCGACGATCAACATCCTCAAGTTCCCCGAACTGGGCACGTCCCTGATCGTCAGCCGCAGCCTGCTGGCCGAAGGCGAAACCCTGCACAGCAACTTCAACGACCAACTCCAGCGCCTGGAAAAACAGGTGCAGGACTTGCGCTACCAACCGGGTGTCGATGTGCGCCTGGGCGCCGCGCAAGAGGTCGAAGGCATCGAGCTGCGCAGCCAGTTCAACAAGGGCAATGACAAGGTGTTCCAGTATCAGTTGGCCCTGGTGATACCGGGCACACGCAAGATGCTCGCGTTGAGTTATGTGAAGGCGGATAAGCTGGGTGATGCCGAGGCGGCGCATTGGGCGTTGATCAAGAACTCGCTGTCGTTCGACGCGCTTTGATGAGCGACCTGCATGTCTGACGCACTTTGGGCGGCCCGGATGGGCGATGCGCTCGACCATACCTCGATGATGGCCGACATTCTCGGCGGCGTGCTGGAGGTGGCGGCGAACATCGCGATTACCGCACTGGCCACGGCGGCGGTGGTGGCCGCCACCGGGATCACCGTTGTCACGGGCGGGTTGGGGTGCTTCCTGCTGGGCGCAGTAGTCGGCGTGGTGGTGGGCCTCGCGATGAGCAAGACCGGAGCCGACAAGGGCCTGAGCAATTTATGCGAGGGCATCGGCAACGCGCTGTTCCCACCGACGGTACAGGCCAATATCCTCACAGGATCCCTCGATACCTTTACCAATAACATCCCCTCTGCCCGTGCTGCCGGGGCGGTTGTTTCCCATGTAGCACCGGCCGGCACGGAGTTGGAGATGCAGGCTCCGGAAGAAGAGCCTGAAGCCGAAGCCAGTTACCTGGACATGGCCGGCGAGTTCTTCTCACAGATGTGGCGCCCCACCGTGGCTTCGCCTGCGCCAGGTACAGAAACTAAGCCCGAAGACCTGGTGCTTTGCATGAAGCACCCACCGATGCCGCCGCAGTTCATGGCCGAAGGCTCGGACAAGGTGACCATCAACGGCCAGCCCGCGGTGCGCAGCGGCGATCGCAGCACCTGCGATGCGAAAGTGGTGTCCTCCGGCCTGATCTCCCCCGACGTCACCATCGGCGGCGGCTCGGTGGTGGTGCGTGAGATTCGCAGCGGCAAAACCCCGGGGGTCGGGTTGGCAGTGACTGTGCTGCTGATGCTCAAGGGCGGCAAGGGCAAGTTCTTCAGCAAATTGCCGTGCATGTTGGCCGGCGCGGCGGCGTCGATGGCTGTGAGCAGTGCGATGGGCGCGGCGGCCAACGCCGCCATGGGCTCGTCGAACCCGGTCCATGCGGCCACTGGGGCCAAGGTGCTCGGCGGCGATGACGAACTGGATTTCGTCCTACCCGGCCTGTTGCCGATTGACTGGCAGCGCTTCTACAACAGCCGCGATGAACGCCGTAACACGCTGTTCGGCAAGGGCTGGAGCGTTGCCTACGAAGTGTGCGTCGAAATCCGGCCCCATCCCGAAGGCGGCGACACCCTGGTCTACACCGACGAACAGGGGCGCCCCATCGATATGGGCACCATTCCTTTGGGCGGCGCGGTGTTCAGCGCCGGTGAGGGGCTTGCTGTACGGCGCAACCGCAATGGGCAGTTGTTGATCGAAAGCGACGACGGTGCGTACCGCTTGTTCGAGCCCACCCCGACAAACCCGTCGCTGCTGCGCCTGAGCCAATTGGGTGACCGTAACGACAACCGCATCTATCTCGATTATGACGAGGCCGACGGCCTGGTGCGGCTGCGCGACACCTTCGACCTGACTCAGGTCGAACTGATTCGCGACCCACTCCACGTGACCCGCATCGAGCGCGTCTACTCCGATCAACGCCGAGAAGTACTCGCAAGCTACGATTACGACGCCATCGGCAACCTGGCCGAGGTACGCGATGCCAGCGGCCAAGTGCAAAGGCGCTTTGCCTATGACACCGGGCAACGCATGGTGGAGCACCAGTTGCCCAGCGGCTTGCACTGCTTTTATGAGTGGGCCCTGATAGATGGTCTGGAATGGCGCGTGGTCAAACATTGGACCAATGAAGGTGATGCCTACCGGTTCGACTATGACTTGCAGGCCGGCACCACACGCATTACCGACAGCTTGCAGCGTGTCAGCACCCGGCACTGGAACAGCCAACACCAGATCATCCTCTACAGCGACAACCTCGGCCAGACCTGGCTGTTCGAATGGAACGACGAGCGCCAACTGCTCAACGCCACCGACCCACAGGGCGGCCGCTATGAATACAGCTACGACGAGGCAGGCAACCTCATCGGCGAAACCGACCCCCTGGGGCGCAGCAACTCGACGTTATGGCTGGAGCACTGGGCCCTGCCGTTGGCGCAAACCGACGCCGCCGGCAACAGTTGGCGCTACCGCTATGATCAGCGCGGCAACTGCACCGCCGCCATTGACCCGCTGGGCCATGTCACCCGCTATCGCTATGACGACCAT
This sequence comes from Pseudomonas sivasensis, assembly GCF_021391435.1. Lineage (NCBI taxonomy): Bacteria > Pseudomonadati > Pseudomonadota > Gammaproteobacteria > Pseudomonadales > Pseudomonadaceae > Pseudomonas > Pseudomonas sivasensis. The sequence continues at coordinate 76,298 of NZ_CP090029.1, forward strand.
GGCCAGGTCGTCGAGATCATCGACGCCACGGGTAAAAGCAAAAAGCTGCGTTGGAACCCGTTCGGGCAACTGATCGAGCACATCGATTGCTCGGGGTACCCGACCCGGTTCAGCTACAACGAGCAGGGCTTTTTGCAAGTCATCACCGACGCCCTCGGCGAACGTACCCAATTCCACTACGACGCCCAAGGCCGCTTGCTCAGCAGCCAATTACCCGACGGCCGTAGCGAGCAGTACCAACGAGATATCAGCGGCCAACTGACCGCTTATACCGACCCGGCCGGCCACACCACGCGCTATCAACACAACCGCCGGGGCCAGGTGCGCCAACGCACCGATGCCCATGGCCGGCAAGTGCAGTTCGGGTATGACAACTTTGGTCGGCTGCAAGCGCTGATCAACGAGAACGGAGAACGTTACCGGTTTGCCTGGGATGATGGGGATCGGTTGACGGAGCAGCGTAACCTTGATGGCAGCGCGAAACGTTATACATACGATGCCCTCGATAACGTAAACAGAGTCGAGACCATCGCGGCGATGCGAACAGGTCAGCAGACCAATGAAAAAACTATCGTCCAGCATCTGCAACGGGATGCGATGGGCCGACTGACAACCCGAATCACACCAGATGGACAGTCCTGCTTCCGCTACAGTCCGTTGAACCAGTTAGTCGAAGCAATCGCTATCGATAACGACGGCAACCAACAACGAGTGGGCTTCGCTTATGACGCGCGGGGTTATCTCACCGAAGAAAAGAGCACCGCCGGGAACCTGAAGCATCACTATGATGAACTCGGCAATCTAATCCAGACGCAATTGCCTGATGGCCGCCGGATTAACCGCTTGCACTATGGCAGTGGCCATTTGCATCAGCTAAATCTCGACGGCCATGTAATAAGCGACTTCGAGCATGATCGACTGTATCGAGAGGTCATCCGGACACAAGGCCACATCAGTACGCGAAGCGAATATGACCGCAGCGGCCGCTTACGCACTCGCCAACATCGGCATGCCAGCCTAGCGGCCTTGATGCCAGCGCCCGAACAAATACATTTTGAGTTCGATCCCAGCGACCATCTTGTGGGTCGTCTCGAACGGGGCCCACAAGGACAACAACGCCAACTGCTGCACTACGATATGACAGGGCGGATCCGTGCAACCCAGGGAGGCCGCCAAACTCAGAACGAATCATTTTGCTTCGATGCCGCTGCCAATCTTCTCGACAGCTCATCCGGTTCTACAGAGCAGGTAGCGCATAACCAACTGATCACTTATCAGGATAAGCGGTACTGCTACGACGGGTTCGGGAGAGTGATTGAAAAATCCAGCAGACGACACGGTTTACAGCATTTTAGCTATGACACTGATCACCGGCTGATCGAAGTCCGAACGCAAAAACCAGAGGGAGAAAGCGTAGTCAGAATGCGCTATGACCCGCTGGGACGACGGATTGAGAAAACCGAACATAACAGCAAAGGGCAGCTCATAGGCCACACCCGCTTCGACTGGGACGGCCTGCAATTACTGAAAGAGCATAAAAATAGTCAAATCAGCCTGTACCTCTACCTCAATAATGGTCACGAGCCCCTGGCTAGGGTCGATGGTATTGGTGAAGGTCAACGAATTCGTTACTACCACAACGATCCCAATGGACTGCCCCACGCGTTGACGGAAAGTGACGGTCACCCGCTATGGCATGCAGAGTTTCAGGTTTGGGGCAACACAGTCGATGAGACCCGCGAGCCCTACTTTATTGAGGAACAGAACCTGCGTTTCCAGGGGCAGTACCTAGACCGGGAAACAGGCTTGCACTACAACACCTTTCGTTTCTATGACCCAGACATAGGACGCTTCACCAGCCCCGACCCGTTGGGTCTGACAGGAAGCCTCAATCTTTATCGCTATGCACCGAATCCATTCACCTGGATCGATCCGCTCGGACTAAAAGAGGACGAAATCATTCGCTACATGGGCAAAAGCGAAACTGTCGCCTCTAAGGCTGCCAACGGCGGTAAGGGGGGCTTGGTTCCGAATATTAGGGGTGAGAAAGCCATCTGGGTCAATCATGACAGCAACCCCGGCTTCAACCCTGGAAAGGAACAGTATCGGGTAGTGGCCACAGTCAACAATGAAGGGGTCAGCATGCTCAACAATCATAAGGATATTTCTGACGTTGACTATAAAGAGACAGGGTTGAAAGATGGCGTGCTGTCAAAAACGAATGAACCCAAGGCAAAAGGAATCGGTAACCGATTACTCGACAAATTTAACAAAACCATTACCTCCTTTCGAGTCGAGAAAAAAGGCCCGAACGGAAAGTGGAAGACATGCGGATAGCGGAAAATGGACCTGTTCAACCTCCTTTCATACAAGCTTGAAAATTTCCTGAACATCCGGCCATGTCCGACAGAGTTCGGTGATGTTTTTTACCGAGAAGATGAGCCTTCTCTACTCTCTGTCGCCGCCAGAAAGCTCAATGGGACTACGCTTTATGTGAGCCGCTGGCATGACCTGTTTTCCATCAGTACCTTCGAAAAAGCCATGTCGAAGCTCGGCTTCACAGAACCGGACTGTTATGCCCTCCTGTCAGTCCTGTCACGCTTCGGTTATTTACTTGAAATAGACAACCGTCAACGGACCAATAAAGACTACTTTATCTTCTTCTATATAATTCAATTGATCACTTTGAAAAACAATCAGATCGATGCGAATGAACAGTTCAAAAACCACATACTCAAATCCCTGCTTTTCGAACTGAGCATTGAAGACGAAATTTATAAGCGTTTCAGCATCAAAAATAATAAACTGATACTAAACGCAGATATTCTAGGGCCAACCCCACTACTGGACGTTATTGACCTGATTTATCAGGCAATCAAGGCCGACGACCGAAAAGAAAATGTAATCTTTAGCGTCTTAAAAGACTACCAAAAAAGTATTATTACACTACTGACAAAACCCAACGACACGAATTATCGTTTCCGATTTAATGATTGCCACAGCGAATTTATGTATCCAGATGTATTTCTGCATGCTTACGCTAACGACAGGCAAACGTTATTTGACGCTATCGTTGATACGGTCAACCCACTTCAATCCACACACAATCTTTTTGTTTCCAACATCATCCTAATGAACTACGCCTTTTATATTATTAAAAATAAACCTCAAGAAATATTGAGACTTAAAAAGCATACCCGTGATAAAGCCGTGTTCGAAAAAGTGGTGCAAGCAATCGTCTCTCGCCGGATGTCTGTCAAAAAAGAATGCTTCAGGAATATTCTGACAGATCACGATCTTTCCTCAATAAACGATAGCCCAACCGTGTTCTACAACATTTTATATTCGCTATAGCCGCTACGCCGTCAAGGCCATTGGATTGTCTGGGCAACCCTATCCTGATCAAGCGCCTGAAGACCGCGTTGACCTGTATGCCTTAAAACACAAGGATCCTGTGACTATGGAAGGTAACGTGCTAAACACCGATTGGCCCAGCAGAGCAGCCTATGTCTGATGCCCTATGGGCGGCCCGGATGGGGGATGCGCTTTCCCACACTTCGATGATGGCCGACATCCTTGGCGGTGTGCTGGAGGTGGCGGCCAATATCGCGATCACCGCCGTGGCGACCGCGGCCGTGGTTGCGGCCACCGGCATTACCGTCGCCACTGGCGGGCTGGGTTGCTTCCTGCTGGGCGCGGTGGTGGGCACGATTGTCGGCCTGGCCATGAGCAAGACGGGGGCAGATAAAGGTCTGACGAATTTATGCGATAGCTTCAGCAATGCGCTGTTCCCGCCCACGGTGCAGGCGAACATTCTCACGGGCTCCACCGACACCCTCACCAACAACATCCCCGCCGCCCGTGCCGCCGGGGCGATCAGCTCCCACGTCGCGCCGGCCGGCACCGAGCTGGAAGAACCCGAGCCTGAGCCAGAAGCCAGCTACCTGGACATGGCCGAGAGTTTCTTCTCGCAGATGTGGCGTCCTACAGTGGCAACCCCCGCTCCCGGCGCCGTGCCCAAGCCGCTGGACCTGGTGGTGTGCATGAAGCACCCACCTATGCCACCGCAGTTCCTTGCCGAGGGCTCGAACAAGGTCACGATCAACGGCCAGCCGGCGGTGCGCAGTGGTGATCGCAGTACGTGCGATGCGACCGTGGTGTCGTCCGGGTTGATTTCATCGAACGTGACCATCGGCGGCGGCTCGGTGGTGGTGCGCGAGATTCGCAGCGGCAAGACCCCGGGTGTGGGGCTGGCGGTGACGGCGTTGTTGATGCTCAAGGGTGGCAAGGGCAAGTTCTTCAGCAAGCTGCCGTGCATGTTGATCGGCGGCGCGACCTCGATGGCCGTGAGCAGTGCGATGGGGGCCATGGCCAACGCGGCGATGGGCTCGTCGAACCCGGTGCATGCGGCCACCGGCGCCAAGGTGTTGGGCGGCGATGATGAGCTGGATTTCGTACTGCCTGGCATCCTGCCGATTGATTGGCAGCGTTTCTACAACAGCCGTGACGAGCGCACGGGCGGTTTGTTCGGTGCGGGTTGGAGCGTGCCGTATGAGGTGTGCGTCGAAATTCGTCCCCATCCCGAGGGCGGCGAAACGCTGGTCTACACCGATGAACAGGGCCGGCCTATCGACATGGGCAGTATTCCCCTGGGCGGCGCGGTGTTCAGCGCCGGTGAAGGGCTGGCCGTGCGGCGACACCTCAACGGGCAGTTGCTGATTGAAAGCGATGACGGTCTGTATCGCTTATTTGAGCCTTCCACCAACCCGGCTTTGCTGCGCCTCAGCCAGCTCGGCAACCGCAACAAAAACCGCATCCATGTTGATTACGACGAAGCCGGGCGGCTGATCCGGCTGCGCGATACGTTCGACTTGGTGCAAGTGGAGTTGATCCGCGATCAAGGCCACGTGATGCGGCTCGAACGTCTTTACCCCGATCAACGCCGCGAAGTACTGGTCAGCTATGGCTATGATGCCGCCGGTAATCTGGCTGAAGTACGCGACGCCACCGGCCAGGTGCAGCGGCGCTTCAGCTACGATGCCGGCCGGCGCATGGTCGAGCACCAGTTGCCGACCGGTCTGCGCTGTTTCTACGAATGGGCCTTGGTTGAAGACGTGGAATGGCGCGTGGTCCGGCACTGGACCGACGAAGGCGACGCCTACCAGTTCGACTATGACTTGCAGGCCGGTATCACGCGGATTACCGACGGCTTGCAACGCGTCAGTAGCCGCCACTGGAACACCCAGCACCAGATCGTTCGCTACTGCGATAACCTCGGGCAAACCTGGCGGTTCGAGTGGAACGACGAGCGCCAATTGCTCAGCGCCACCGACCCGCTGGGCGGGCGCTTTGCATACAGCTACGACGACGCCGGCAACCTGATCGGCGAGACCGACCCGCTGGGCCGCAGCGACTCGACCTTGTGGCTTGAGCACTGGGCACTGCCGCTGGTGGAGACCGACGCCGCCGATAATAGCTGGGCGTATCGCTACGATCAGCGCGGCAACTGCATCGCCGAAACCGATCCGCTGGGCTACGTCACCCGCTACCGCTATGACGATCACGGCCAGGTCGTGGAGATCATCGACGCCACCGGCAAAAGCAAGAAGATGCGCTGGAACCCGTTCGGGCAGTTGGTTGAGCATATTGATTGTTCGGGTTACCCGACGCGTTTCAGTTATGACGAGCGCGGTTATTTGCAGGTCATTACCGACCCGCTAGGGGAACGAACAACCTTCACATACGACACGATGGGCAGGATGCTCAGCCAGCAGTTGCCAGATGGTCGTATCGAGTATTTTCAACGTAACGCCTGTGGACAATTGACGGTCCATACCGACCCGTCAGGCCACTCGACTCATTATCAGTACAACCCTCGCGGGCGCATTCGCCAGCGCACGGATGCGCACGGCCGCAAAGTGCAATTCAGCTATGACAGCTACGCACGGCTGCAAGCACTGACCAACGAGAATGGCGAATGTTATCGTTTCACGTGGAATGCCAATGATCGCCTGGTCGAGCAGCGCGACCTAGATGGCAGCGCCCATCGCTATGACTACGATGCATTGAACAGCATCACCAGCGTTACTGCTTTACCAACTCACGACAGCAATGCGCCAGGTCTCCCTGAACAGCCTATTGTTCACTGTTTGGAGCGTGACGCTGCCGGGCGCCTGGTTGTCAAAATCACCGACGATGGCCGCACGGATTATTTATACGATCTCCTGGATCAATTGATCGCAATCACGTTCAAGGACGCCCAGGGCAACGAACAAAAATTGAGTTATCGCTATGACGCCCTCGGCCAGCCACTCGAAGAGCAAAGCTCGGCCGGCAGTTTGAAACATCGCTATGACGAATTGGGCAATCTGACCCAGACCCAATTACCCGATGGTCGCTGGATCAACCGTCTGTACTACGGCAGTGGTCATTTGCACCAGATCAACCTCGATGGCCAAGTCATCAGTGACTTCGAGCGGGACCGCCTGCATCGTGAAGTACTTCGCACACAAGGTCAGATCAGCACCCGCACTGAATATGATCGGGGCGGGCGGTTGCGCGCTCGTGTACGGTATCCAAGTACCCTGCCGCGACCACTGACGGGAATGAGCTCGACATACTTCGACTTTGATCCCAGCGACAACCTGATCGCCCGCCACGAACAAAAAGCAGGAATTGCACACCAAAAGTCGTTTCACTACGACGCCACTGATCGCATCATTGCCAGCCAGAATCCAATACATGGGACGCAGGAAAGCTTTGCTTATGACGCAGCGGCCAACCTTCTGGATGGTCCCCGGCCGGGTGAAGGCCTGGTGGTACATAACAAATTAATAACCTACCAAGACAAGCGTTACCGGTATGACAGTTTCGGTCGCCTGGTTGAAAAACGTAGTGCTCGTCGCGCCGTTCAACTATTCAAGTACGACGCTGAAAGCAGAGTGGTCGAAATACGAAATCAGCACGCCGCCAATGAAACTGTCATCACAATGACCTACGACCCTTTAGGTCGTCGGATTACAAAAACCGAACAAAACAGCAACGGTAATACGCTTGGTACCACTCGTTTTGTCTGGGACGGGTTGCAACTGATACAAGAGCACCGTAATAACCAGACCAGCCTTTATCTTTATGAAGATGGGAGCTATGAAGCACTGGCACGTGTTGATGGCCTCGGCCCACTGCAAAGAATCAGGTACTACCACAACGATCCTAACGGACTGCCGCACGAATTGACGGACCACGATGGGCACCGCGTATGGCAGGCCAGTTATTACGCTTGGGGTAATACTGCCGAGGAAACCAGAGAGTCTTCTTACATCGAAGAACAGAACTTGAGGTTTCAGGGGCAATACTTGGACCGGGAAACCGGTTTGCACTACAACACGTTCAGGTTTTACGACCCCGATATAGGTCGGTTTATCACGCCGGACCCCATAGGACTCGCCGGTGGCTTGAACCTCTATCAGTACGGGCCTAATCCGATGGGCTGGTGTGATGCGTGGGGGCTGGCAGGCAGTCCAACCACAGCGACTCATATCACCTACCTGGGCGTCGACAAAGCGACCGGTAAACCTTATGTCGGTTATGCCAGCATGCAAGGCAAACAGGTAGGTTCAGACGTATTGAACTATCGCTACGGGTCAAATTTCGATCGCTTTGGCGGCCAAGCACCTCAAGTCCTGCATACCGCCTACGGCCAGGATGGCAAGGACACTACACGAGGGCTGGAACAACGAGTGTATGAAGGCTTGGGAGGAAAAGATGGAACCGCCAACGCACAAAACCCGGTCGGCAAAGGAAATGGCCGAAGGAAAGAATACCTGGCTGCGGCGGATAAACATTTGTCTCAGACAGACTCAGGCAAAGCACTGGATAAACGCATAAAAGCCGCGAATAAAACCAAGGGCAAAGCCCCTGTCAAAGTCGCAGGCAAAAGCAGAGGTGCGCGAGCAGGCCGCTGCTCGTGAATATCATCAATGACTATTGAAAATGGAGTGGGCCCATGGCCAAGCGCATCCTCTGGAAGGAAGGCGATCTAGTCAGCCTCAAATTGCGAGATGACTTATACACCGTAGGCCAGATGATCAAGAACTCCGTCATGCGCTTCTACGATGTGAGAAGCGTGGACGGCGTCTGGACCGATCTTGCGCTGGACAACAGTATGATCCTGTTCAGTGGTTTTGTCGGCAAGGTGGTGACCCAGAGATTGGCAACGGAAAAACTAATTTCCGTCACGCCATTTAGCCTTTCGGATCATGAGCGTTATTGGCTCAGGCCCCACGTCAGCTTTGAGGGTGGCTTTCCGTTTCGAGATGCTGATCTTGTTGACCTCGGCATCGGCTGCGATGCTGACTACAGCCTGGTACCTGCACTAAAGGAAGATCTGCAACTTTCGGACAGTCGCGACATTATCGAAAAGTATGAGTTGACCAACATGTGGGGAGATGAGGACCTCAGCGACAGACTGTGTCGCTACTTCGATACCGGTGTTAACCGGGATGATTTGAAATATGAAGTCTTTCCGGGGCTCTGGAACGATCGTGAAAGCCTCAGGCCTTTAACCCGACGACTGCCTTTGCCGTTGAGATAGACAAGCAGTGTTTAGGTGGTTTGAAGCATTAAAAAATGGGCACCCAACCCAGTCGGCGTGCCCATTTTTTATACCACCCCGCCCCCTGTCGAGACGGTACTGCAATTACGCGTTAACAGTGTCTTTCAGCGATTTACCCGGCTTGAATGCAACGGTGTTGCTCGCCTTGATTTTCACAGGCTCACCGGTTTGCGGTTTTTTGCCGGTGCGGGCGCCACGATGGCGTTGCAGGAAGGTGCCGAAGCCAACCAGGGTGACGCTGTCCTTGCGGTGCAGGGCGCCGGTGATTTCTTCGAGAACGGCGTTGAGGACGCGGTTGGCCTGTTCTTTGACACGGGTCCTGCCGGCCATAGCACCATTGGGCTGGTACCGGAAATAGCTGTAAAACCCATTATTCATCGACTCAAGCGTGATGCAATGGGGCGCTTGAGCGCCAAGGTGACAGATGATGGTCACACCCAATACACCTACGATGTGTTGGACCAACTGACTGGCGTCCACTTCATGGACACGAGCGGTCATTCACAGACACTGGGGTTCTCGTACGACGCTCTCGGGTAAATGCTGGAAGAACGGAGCCAAGCGGGCTCGTTGCAAAATCACTACGACGAACTGGGGAACCGGATCCAAAGCAAACTGCCCGATGGGCGCTGGATCAATCGCCTACATTACGGCAGTGGTCATCTGCATCAGATCAACCTCGACGGCCACGTCATCAGTGACTTTGAGCGCGACCGCCTGCACCGTGAAGTACTGCGCACCCAAGGCCAGATCAGCACGCGCAGCGAGTACGACCGCAGCGGCCGCCTGCGCTCACGCCAACGCCGCCACACCAGCCAGCCGGCGTTGGTACCGGCGGCGATACAGAAGCACTTCGAATACGACCCCGCCGACAACCTGATTGGCAAACTCGACCAGCAACCCACCACGCAGCATCGCCAACTGCTGCATTACGACGCCACCGGCCGCATCATCGCCAGCCAGGACAGCCTGCACGGCCAACGCGAAACCTTCGCCTACGACGCCGCCGCCAACCTGCTCGACGGCCCGCAGGCCGGTGCCGGGTTGGTGGCGCATAACAAGCTGCTGACCTATCAGGACAAACGTTATCGCTATGACGCGTTTGGGCGGATGATCGAAAAACGCAGCGGCGCCCGAGGCGTACAACACTTTGCGTACGACGCCGAAAGCCGGCTGATTGAAGTGCGTAATGAAGGCGGCAGCGTAGTGCGAATGGCCTACGACCCACTGGGCCGGCGCATCGGCAAGACCGAACACGGCAGCAATGGTTATCCACTGAGCGAAACCCAGTTCCTGTGGGACGGCTTGCGTCTGTTACAGGAGCAAAAGCACAGCCAGACCAGCCTTTACGTCTATGAAGACGAAGGCTACCAACCCCTGGCCCGCGTCGATGGCATCGGGGAGCTGCAAAAAATTCGCTACTACCACAACGATCTCAACGGCCTGCCGGAGCAACTGACAGAGGCTGATGGGCACACCCTGTGGCAGGCGACTTATCGGGTGTGGGGCAATACCGTGGAGGAGGTGCGGGAGCCTTACTTTATTGAAGAGCAGAACCTGAGGTTTCAGGGGCAGTATCTGGATCGTGAGATCGGATTGCACTACAACACCCGACGCTTCTACGATCCCGACATAGGCCGCTTTACCACTCCCGACCCGATAGGTTTGGCTGGAGGCCTCAATTTCTACACTTATGCACCTAACCCTGTCGGCTATGCTGACCCTCTGGGACTCGCAGTTGACCCGCTGGTAAAACTGAAAGATCGCGGCTACACAGGCGTTACGAAGACCCCCGGCGGAGGGCTCGACTATTCAAACAGCAATGCGCTTTACAATAAAAAACCCGGTGTTAATCCAATTGTCAGAATTGAATACACTGGTGACTATCAAAAAGACGAAGAGCTCGCCAACAAAGCGGCAAAATTGAATCAAAAGCGCGCACCGGCCGGGCATGTCTGGCACCACCTGGATGATTACGACCCGGAGACCAACAAAGGCACTATGCAACTAATTAAAAAAGATGCTCATAACGGCATAACCCATAAAGGTGGTGCCGCCCAATACAAAGCAGCGACAGGCAGGGCTTACACCCACCCAGGTCGCTTTAAGAGTAGAACAAAGGGAGCACCCAAATGCGGCTGAAACTTGAAGACTCCAAACAGGCTCTTTCTGTACAGGAACTGAACGAGTTCCAAGAAATATTCCACGTGCAATTACCGACGGCCTTTAGACAGTTTTATCTAAAGCATAATGGCGGTGATCTATCCGACAGCAATGACGACAATGATTTTTTTTTGGGCGGTTTTACACCTATCAAATATGGTGACGCACCTGTCGAAACGATCTATAGAGATTTAACTGACGATATTCCATCGCTAAAACAAATGATCCCCTTTGCTTATGACAGGGTCGGCAACTCATTTCTCCTGTCAGTAAAGGAGAATGACTTTGGATACATTTATATTTACTTGATGGACGAAGAGGAGCTTGCATTTGTTTGCGAATCATTTGAAGAGTTTATGAGTGAGCTCACAAACGGATAGAAGCGTTGCACTTGTTCGGGTAGATAGGGTCGCGCCCCGTATGCTGGCGCTGTTCAACATAGCCGGATGGTACGCCCCCACAAAAAATGGGCACCCGACCCAGTCGGCGTGCCCATTTTTTCCACCACCCCGCCCCCTGTCGAGACGGTACTGCAATTACGCGTTAACAGTGTCTTTCAGCGATTTACCCGGTTTGAATGCAACGGTATTGCTAGCCTTGATTTTCACAGGCTCACCGGTTTGCGGGTTTTTGCCGGTGCGGGCGCCACGATGGCGTTGCAGGAAGGTGCCGAAGCCAACCAGGGTGACGCTGTCCTTGCGGTGCAGGGCGCCGGTGATTTCTTCGAGAACGGCGTTGAGGACGCGGTTGGCCTGTTCTTTGGTGAGATCTGCTTTTTCAGCGATGGCGGCTGCGAGTTCTGGTTTACGCATGTGTGAAGCCTCTTTGACGGTTTTTTGTTGTTATGTCCGTGCTGCTCTCTTCTGGAGCAGCGCCCAAAGCGCCGCAGGCTCTACTCTGCGGCAGACGGGAGTGAGGATGGCATGCCCTCGCACGCTCCGCCAGTCTCGCGGCGACCTTTCTGAGGGTAGGAATGTGCTAATTCCGACAGAACGACCGGCATTTACGCCAGCAAAGGTGGAAGTTCTTTGTTGAGGGCCAGTTTTTCCATCACCGCCGTGCCCGTCAGCGCATAACCCAGCAGGCGACCGCTGGCGTCGCGGCACAGGGCCTTGATGTCGGCGCCCTGGCCTTCGACGCTCCAGACGCCTTCGGTGCCCCTTGGCGGCGGCGAAACCACCAGCGGGCAGACCGGGGTTTTCACGGTGACGGGCATCGGGCCGTAGCTGACGGCGGTGGCATTGCCGGCCAGGGTTTGGGCCAGAGCGCGGGCGCAGGTCATCAGAGGCATGACGTACAGCAGGTTCAGGCCGTCGACCTCGGCGCAGTCGCCCAGGGCGTAGATATTGGCGTGGGAGGTCTTGAGGTGACGGTCCACCATGATCCCACGGTTGATTTGCAGGCCCGCGGCGGCAGCCAGGTCGATACGTGGGCGCAGGCCGATGGCCGAAACGACCAGATCGCAGGGAATCACTTCACCGTCAGAAAGGTGCGCTTCCAGCCCGTCCGCCGTGCGCTGCAGGCGGTTGAGCACCGGCCCCAGGTGGAAACGCGCGCCCAGGCCTTCCAAGCCAGCTTGTACAGCGGCAGCGGCTGCCGGGTGCAGCAGGGTTGGCATCACTTGCTCGCACGGAGCGACCAGGTCGATTTCATAACCGCCAAAGATCAGGTCATTGGCGAATTCACAGCCAATCAAACCGGCGCCGAGCAGCAGCACGCGGCGTTTGCCAGCAGCGGCAGCGCGAAAGCGTGCGTAGTCTTCAAGGTCGTTGATCGGGAAAATCAGTTCCGCCGCGTCGCCTTCAACCGGGACGCGTACGGTTTCTGCACCCCAGGCCAGGATGAGGTCACGGTAAACCACCGCTTCCTCGCCGATCCACAGGCGTTTGTGGCCCGGGTCGATGCCGCTGACACGGGTGTGAGTTCGCACTTCGGCCTTGAGTTGCTCGGCCATAGCTCCCGGCTCAGCCATGCTAAGGCCGTCGGCCTCCTTGTTTTTGCCAAAGCCGGTGGAGAGCATGGGCTTGGAGTAGGAGCGCCCGTCATCTGCGGTGATCAGCAGCAAGGGGGTTTCGCTGTCGAGCTTGCGAAACTCCCGGGCCACGTTATAACCGGCCAATCCTGTGCCGATGATCACGACAGGTGCGTTCATTCCATTCTCCTTGTAGTACGTTTCTTAAATTCGGGATTAAGCGATTTCGATCATTTCGAAATCCATTTTGCCCACGCCGCAATCCGGGCACAGCCAGTCTGCAGGGACATCTTCCCAACGAGTGCCGGGCGCAATGCCGTCATCCGGCCAGCCGTCGGCTTCGTTGTAGATAAGGCCACAGACGATACATTGCCACTTCTTCATTACTTGCTTCCTCAGGTTCAGGCGTCTTGGCCGGCGGTCGTTGGATCCAGCGTTGCCGCGCGGCTCAGGGCGTTTTGTACTGATCGGGGCCGGCAGATGCAAGCGCGATCGACGCAAGGTGCCGGTTGAGCCCGGCAAAAGCCCAGGGTGCCATGGTAAGCTCGCCGCCTCTTTTGCTGCCAATACTGACTCACCGTGCCGCACTCAATCGCCCTCCCCGATGCTTGCCAATGGCTGATCCAGAGCCGTTTGAGCCCTCTGCCTACACCTTTGACCCTCAATTGGCTGTTCGATGACGGCTCGCTGACACGGCGGCTGACAGGGCTGTCCAACGACAGTTTCAGCGTAACGCCACTGTTCGAAGGCTGGCAGCCGCTGCGAGACGACGAGTGCGCCGCCCTGAACTTGGCCCCGGCCACTGTCGGCTGGGTGCGCGAGGTGTATTTGCGTGGGCACGATCAGCCGTGGGTGTTTGCCCGCAGCGTGGCGGCGCGCAGTGCCTTGCAGGGCGATGGGCTGCACATGGATGAACTGGGCAGCCGCTCCCTGGGCGAGTTGCTGTTCTGCGATCAAGCCTTCACGCGCCAGGCAATCGAGGTGTGCCATTACCCACGGCAATGGCTGCCGACAGCCGATCAGGCGGATGGGCTATGGGCACGCCGCTCACGTTTTGATCGTGGATCGCTAAGCGTGTTGGTAGCGGAAATCTTCCTGCCGGACTTCTGGCACGTGCTGCATGAACATCCGGAGAACTGCTGATGTACCAACGTCTGCTCAAATCCCTGAACCGCCTGAACCCGAGGGCCTGGGACTTTATTCAGTTGACCCGGATGGACAAGCCCATCGGCATTTACTTGCTGCTGTGGCCGACACTTTGGGCGTTGTGGATTGCGGGCAAGGGTTCTCCCTCTTTCATCAATATTGTGATTTTCGTGTTGGGCGTGGTGCTGACCCGGGCGGGCGGCTGTGTGATCAATGACTGGGCTGACCGCAAGGTCGATGGCCATGTGAAGCGCACCGAGCAGCGCCCACTGGTGAGCGGAAAGATCAGCTCCAAAGAGGCGCTGGTGTTTTTTGCGGTGCTGATGGGTATCAGTTTCCTGCTGGTGCTGCTGACCAACGCCACCACGATCCTGTTATCCCTTGGTGGATTGGCGCTGGCGGCGAGCTACCCGTTCATGAAGCGCTACACCTATTACCCGCAAGTGGTGCTGGGCGCGGCGTTCTCCTGGGGGATGCCGATGGCCTTCACCGCCGAGACCGGCAGCCTGCCCGCTGCTGCGTGGCTGTTGTACATCGCCAACCTGCTGTGGACGGTAGGCTACGACACGTATTACGCGATGACCGACCGTGACGACGACCTGAAGATTGGCGTGAAATCCACCGCGATCCTGTTTGGCGATGCCGACCGCGTGATCATCCTGACCCTGCAAAGCCTGGCGCTGGTGTGCCTGTTGCTGGCGGGGACGCGGTTTGAGTTGGGCGGATGGTTCCATCTGGGGCTGCTAGCTGCGGCGGGGTGTTTCGCTTGGGAGTTCTGGTACACCCGCGACCGGGACCGCCTGAAATGCTTCAAGGCGTTTTTGCACAACCACTGGGCCGGGTTGGCAATTTTTGTTGGGATTGTGGCGGATTACGGGTTTCGATGAGGGGCGAGGCCCCTCACCGAGAGTGGCCTGAATCAGGGCTTGGCGACTTTCCAGGCGCCGTCCATTTTGCCGTCGCCGGTCATGTCGCCGGCCTTTTTATCCATGACGAAGGTATAGAGCGGCTTACCGTTGTAGGCCCACTGGCTCTTTTGGTCATCACGGGTGATAACAGTCCATTTGCCCATTGGCTTGTCGGTGGACTCAGCCATCAACGGTGGCCAGTTAGTCGCGCACTTGTCGTTGCACATGGATTTGCCATCGGCATCCTTGGCAAAGGTATAGAGCGTCATTTCCTTGTGATCCACCAGCATCCCGTCTTTGGTCATCGCCGGCTCCGCCGCGAACGCCAGGGTCGGCAGCGTCAACGCGGCCGTTACCAGCAGGGCTTTCCAGGAAACAGTACGGTAAGTCATAGGAACCTTCCTTTTGTGGTTGTCAGGATTCGGACCCAAAGGGTAGTCCAGAGTGCCGTGATTTGCCCAAGCGACTAAATTACTGTCACACGACTGCAATAATTCCGTTATCTAATGCGGCGCAAGACAGTTAAATGACAAGAGGATTTTTGAGCATGGTTGGCAGGAGCATTCTGATTGTTGACGACGAAGCGCCCATCCGCGAGATGATCGCCGTTGCGTTGGAAATGGCCGGCTATGACTGCCTGGAGGCTGAGAACTCCCAGCAGGCCCATGCCATTATCGTCGACCGTAAGCCGGACCTGATCCTGCTGGATTGGATGCTGCCTGGCACTTCCGGCATCGAACTGGCCCGCCGCCTCAAGCGTGATGAACTGACCGGGGATATTCCGATCATCATGCTCACCGCCAAGGGCGAAGAGGACAACAAGATTCAGGGCCTGGAAGTGGGCGCTGATGACTACATCACCAAACCCTTTTCCCCACGGGAGTTGGTAGCGCGTCTGAAGGCGGTATTGCGCCGCGCCGGCCCGACCGATGGCGAAGCGCCGATTGAAGTCGGCGGTCTGATTCTCGACCCGATCAGCCACCGCGTCACCATCGACGGCACACCGGCCGAGATGGGCCCGACCGAATACCGCCTGCTGCAATTTTTCATGACCCACCAGGAACGCGCCTACACCCGTGGCCAGCTGCTGGACCAGGTGTGGGGCGGCAATGTGTATGTGGAGGAGCGCACCGTTGACGTGCATATCCGCCGCCTGCGCAAAGCCTTGGGCGACGCCTACGAGAATCTGGTACAAACCGTGCGCGGCACTGGCTACCGGTTCTCCACCAAAAGCTGAGCCAACCCTTCTACTTCCTTAGCAGCTGACAAGGACGCATGTTTAAGTGAACCAGAACTGGCATGGCACCCTGATCCGCCACATGCTTCTTTTGATCACCGGCTGCCTGTTGGTCGGGCTGATCAGCGGCTACTACGGCTGGAGCCTGGCCATCGGTATCGGCCTGTACTTGGGTTGGACCCTCAAGCAACTGCTGCGTCTGCACGAATGGCTGCGCCAGCACAAACCCGACGAAGCACCACCCGACGGCTACGGCCTGTGGGGCGAGGTGTTCGACAGTATTTATCACCTGCAACGCCGCGACCAACGGGTACGCGGTCGCCTGCAAGCGGTGATCGACCGGGTGCAGGAGTCCACCGCCGCGCTCAAGGACGCGGTGATCATGCTCGACAGCGACGGGAACCTGGAATGGTGGAACCGTGCCGCCGAGACCTTGCTGGGCCTCAAAACGCCCCAGGACAGCGGCCAGCCGGTGACCAACTTGGTACGCCACCCGCGCTTCAAGGAATACTTCGAGCAGGACAACTACGAAGAAGCCTTGGAAATCCCCTCGCCGACCAACGACCGTGTGCGCATCCAGCTGTACCTGACGCGCTATGGTAACAACGAGCACCTGATGCTGGTTCGCGACGTAACGCGCATCCACCAACTGGAGCAGATGCGCAAAGACTTCGTCGCCAACGTCTCCCATGAACTGCGCACGCCGTTGACGGTGATCTGCGGCTATCTGGAGACGCTGCTGGATAACGTCGACGAGATCAACCCACGCTGGAGCCGTGCCCTGCAGCAGATGCAGCAACAAGGCTCGCGCATGCAGACCCTGCTCAACGACCTGCTGTTGCTGGCCAAGCTTGAAGCCACCGATTACCCCTCGGACAATCATCCGGTGGCGGTGCAAAGCCTGTTGCAGACCATCAAGAATGACGCGCAGGCCCTTTCCGGCGAGCGCGGGCAGCAGATCAGCCTGGAAGCCGATCCACAGGTGTTGCTCAAGGGCAGCGAAGGCGAATTGCGTAGCGCGTTCTCCAATCTGGTGTTCAACGCCGTGAAGTACACACAGGACAAAGGCGCCATCCGCATCCGCTGGTGGGCCGACGAGCAAGGCGCGCACCTGAGCGTGCAGGACTCCGGCATCGGCATCGACGCCAAGCACTTGCCTCGCCTGACCGAGCGTTTCTACCGTGTCGACTCCAGCCGCAACTCCAACACCGGCGGCACCGGGCTGGGCCTTGCCATCGTCAAGCATGTGCTGCTGCGCCACCGAGCGCGCCTGGAAATCAGCAGCGTGCTGGGACATGGCAGCACCTTTACCTGCCATTTTCCGCCGGCGCAGGTGACGCGTTCGCGGGCGATCGCCGCAGATGAATAACCCGAAGACGACACAAAGATAATGTGGGAGGGGCTCCTCGCCCCCGATGGCGGTGCGTCAGTTAAGTTATCTGTAACTGATCCACTCCTATCGGGGGCAAGCTCCCTCCCACAGCAGACTTGCATCATTTTGGAGGGCGTATTCCGCCCCCGCCCGGCAGCGGGTACTAGGCAAGCGCCCCGCCAGCCGCTACATTGGCCGACTTGCGCCTGCCTCTCGGGCCTGCCTGTCACCCCTTATTGAACACATGGAACCTGCAAAACCCAATCATGGACCCTTCCCCTGGTATCACCCTCTCTACACTCTTCGCCGACTTCGGCATGATTCTTTTTGCTCTGATCCTGGTACTGCTCAACGGTTTTTTCGTTGCGGCGGAATTTGCCATGGTCAAGTTGCGCTCCACCCGAGTCGAGGCCATCGCCCACACCAACGGCTGGCGTGGACAGATCCTGCGTACCGTACACAGCCAGCTCGACGCTTACCTGTCGGCCTGCCAGTTGGGTATCACCCTCGCCTCCCTGGGCCTGGGTTGGGTCGGTGAGCCGGCGTTTGCCCACATCCTTGAACCGATGTTGGCCGCCGTGGGCGTCGAATCGCCGGAAGTGATCAAGGGCGTGTCGTTCTTTGCGGCGTTCTTCGTGATTTCCTACCTGCACATCGTGGTCGGTGAGCTGGCGCCCAAATCCTGGGCCATTCGCAAACCCGAGTTGCTGTCGCTGTGGACGGCGGTGCCGCTGTACCTGTTCTACTGGGCCATGTACCCGGCCATCTACCTGCTCAACGCCAGCGCCAACGCGATCCTGCGCATCGCCGGCCAAGGCGAGCCTGGCCCGCACCATGAGCACCATTACAGCCGCGAAGAACTCAAGCTGATCCTGCACTCCAGCCGTGGCCAGGACCCTAGCGACCAAGGCATGCGCGTATTGGCCTCGGCCGTGGAAATGGGCGAACTGGAAGTGGTCGACTGGGCCAACTCCCGCGAAGACCTAGTGACACTGGAATTCAACGCACCGCTCAAGGAAATCCTCGCACTGTTCCGCCGCCACAAGTTCAGCCGCTACCCGGTGTACGACAGCGTCCGCCAGGAGTTCGTCGGCCTGCTGCACATCAAGGACTTGCTGCTGGAGCTGGCCGAACTCGACCATATCCCCGAGTCGTTCAACCTGGCCGAGCTGACTCGCCCGCTGGAGCGCGTGTCGCGCCACATGCCGCTGTCGCAGTTGCTGGAGCAGTTCCGTAAAGGCGGCTCGCACTTCGCCGTGGTCGAAGAGGCCGACGGCAACATCATCGGCTACCTGACCATGGAAGACGTGCTGGAAGTGCTGGTCGGCGATATCCAGGACGAACACCGCAAGGCCGAACGCGGCATCCTGGCCTACCAGCCGGGCAAGCTGCTGGTACGTGGCGATACCCCGTTGTTCAAGGTGGAACGCCTGCTCGGCATCGACCTGGACCATATCGAAGCCGAAACCCTGGCCGGCCTGGTCTACGAAACCCTGAAACGGGTGCCGGAAGAGGAAGAAGTGCTGGAGGTTGAAGGCCTGCGGATCATCATCAAGAAGATGAAAGGACCGAAGATCGTACTGGCCAAGGTATTGATGCTCGATTGACCCTCAATTGCCCAACGCAAAGTTGGGCAATGCGCCCACCGGCTGGTTGAACTCATACGGGATCGACACCAGCCCTGCCTCGGTGGCGCGCTGTACCACAAAGTGCAGGTGCGGCCCGCTGCTGTTGCCGGTATTGCCCGACAACGCCAGCGGACTCCCCACCGCAACGCGCTGCCCTACCCTCGCACTGACCGACCCTTGCTTCAGATGCAGGTACACCCCCTCGGTGCCGTCATCATGCTGCACCCGCACAAAATTCCCCGATGCATCATTGCCCCGCCCGGCCTGCTCGTTCTCGGTCTTCACCACCACGCCACTGCGCGCGGCGATGATCGGCGTGCCTTCGGGCATGGCGATGTCCATGGCGTAGCGGCTCTTGACGTCGGTGTGACTGAAGCTGCCGCTGGGACCTTGGGTCAAGCGGAACGGACCGCCGCGCCAGGGCAAGGGGTAGCGGTAGGCTTGGGGTCGATAACGGGGGGTTGGCCTGTCGAGCACTGGACGCTCGACCTTGCGCTCCTGGATCACAAACGCCTGGGCGCCGGGGGTTTGCCGGTCGCTGAAAAACACCACGCCATTGGCGTCAGTGGATTTGTAGAGGGTCATGGCCAAGGTCGAGGTGGTGACCGTGGCCAACCCGCAGCAGATCAAAAGACGAAGGAGCATGGCGCGAACCTGCCGGGATGACTGAGCGGCAGGTTAGCAAGGGATAATGACAATCTTGTGGTGAGCTGAACCTTAAAGGATCAGGCACCCGGCACAAAATGCTTCTGAGCCGTACCGCGCGCAATCAGGCGGGAAATGTAGTCGAGTTTCTGCGCATCCTGGTCAATAAACCGGAAGGTCAGTTGCAGCCAGTCGCTGTCGGGCTTGGGCTCAAAGGCGACGATGGCGTGCAGGTAGCCGTTGAGACGGGCCACCTCGGCGTTGTCGCCTTGCTCAAGGTCGAGCACCGCACTTTCCAGCACCTGAGGCAGGACTTCAGTGCGACGCACTACCAGCAGCGCCTCCTTGATGCTCAGCGCTTTGATGACACATTGCTGGGTGCCACTGGACAGCCGCAGTTGACCCTGGCCACGACCGGCGGCCGGCGCGGCGGAAGGGGCTTGCACTGGCGGGCTGTTGAGCAGGCCTTTGCTGGGCGCTGACGCCGCAGCTGCAACGGGGGCCGAACGCAACGCTTCAGGCTTGCCGCCCGTCAGGGCGCTCAGGGAATCGTTGCCAAAGGCCGAGTTCATTTTGGTCGGCGCGCTGGCAACCAGGGCGTCGAGGCGACCGACCTTGTGCAGGGCCTGTTTGACCTTGTTCAGCAGTTGCTCGTTAGTGAACGGTTTGCTGACGTAACCAGAAACCCCGGCCTGGATCGCCTGCACTACGTTCTCTTTATCGCCCCGGCTGGTCACCATCACAAACGGCATGGCCTTGAGGTGCGGTTGCTCACGGCACCAGGTCAATAGCTCAAGGCCGGACATTTCCGGCATTTCCCAGTCGCACAGCACCAGGTCGAAGCTCTCGCGCATCAGTATGGTCTGGGCCTTCTTGCCGTTTACCGCATCTTCAAGCTTGATCCCGGGGAAGTAGTTGCGCAGGCACTTCTTCACCAGATCGCGGATAAACGAGGCGTCATCCACCACCAATACACTGACTTTACTCATCGACCCTTCATCCTATAAAAACTTCGGCACGCAGAACGCCTGACTGATGGCATTTTGCCAAAACTCGGTAGTCACAGCTGGACTTTATTTATTCCGCTGCGCAAAAAATTCAGACACCAGAAACGAAAACGCCCGGCCAAAGGCCGGGCGTTAATTTCTCGGGCAACCTTACTTATCGTCAGATTCGCCCGGAACATTAGGGATTTGATCGGCGGAACCTTCAACTTCAGCCTTCATGCGCTTAAGGCCCATGTGCCGTACGTCAGTACCACGAACCAAATAGATCACCAGTTCCGAGATATTGCGCGCGTGATCGCCGATCCGCTCCAGGGAACGCAGCACCCAGATGATGCTCAAGACCCGCGAGATAGAGCGCGGGTCTTCCATCATGTAGGTGGCCAGTTCACGCAGGGCTGTCTTGTATTCGCGGTCGATGACTTTGTCGTACTGCGCCACCGACAACGCCAGATCGGCGTCGAAACGCGCAAACGCGTCAAGCGCATCGCGCACCATGTTGCGCACCTGGTCGCCGATGTGGCGAACCTCCACGTAGCCGCGTGGCGCTTCGCCTTCCTCGCACAGCTGGATGGCGCGACGGGCGATCTTGGTGGCCTCATCGCCGATGCGCTCCAGGTCGATTACCGACTTGGAGATGCTGATGATCAAACGCAGGTCCGAGGCCGCTGGCTGGCGACGGGCCAGAATGCGCAGGCATTCTTCGTCGATATTGCGTTCCATCTGGTTGATCTGGTCATCGATCTCACGCACCTGCTGGGCTAGGCCCGAGTCGGCCTCGATCAGCGCGGTCACGGCGTCGTTGACTTGCTTCTCCACCAAGCCGCCCATCGCCAGGAGGTGGCTGCGCACTTCCTCAAGCTCGGCGTTGAACTGCGCGGAGATGTGATGGGTAAGGCCTTCTTTGCTAATCATGTTGGCGTCCTTGGAGCGTCCGGTAAGGTGCGGAGAACCGCAGCGTCAGTGCAAACAGAACCACAGCTTCCTAGCCGTAGCGACCGGTAATGTAGTCTTCGGTCTGCTTCTTCGCCGGATTGGTGAACAGGGTGTCGGTATCGCCGAACTCCACCAGCTTGCCCATGTACATGAACGCGGTGTAGTCGGAAACCCGCGCCGCCTGTTGCATGTTGTGGGTCACGATAACGATGGTGAACTTGGACTTGAGCTCGTAGATCAGCTCTTCCACTTTCAGGGTCGAGATCGGGTCGAGTGCCGAACACGGTTCGTCGAGCAGCAACACTTCCGGCTCCACGGCGATGGTTCGGGCGATCACCAGACGTTGCTGCTGACCACCGGACAAGCCGAGTGCCGACTCATGCAGACGGTCTTTGACCTCGTCCCACAGCGCCGCGCCTTTAAGGGCCCACTCAACCGCTTCGTCGAGGATGCGCTTCTTGTTGATGCCCTGGATACGCAGGCCATAGACCACGTTTTCGTAAATAGTCTTGGGGAACGGGTTCGGCTTCTGGAACACCATGCCCACGCGGCGACGCAGCTCGGCCACGTCTTCGCCCTTGCGGTAGATGTTGGTGCCGTAGAGGTTGATCGCACCTTCCACACGGCAACCGTCGACCAGGTCGTTCATGCGGTTGAACGTGCGCAACAGCGTGGACTTACCGCAGCCCGACGGGCCGATAAAGGCAGTCACACGCTGCTTGGGAATGTTCATGCTGACGTCGAAGAGCGCCTGCTTGTCACCGTAGTAAAGGCTCAAGCCCGGTACTTCGATGGCCACGGTTTCCTGGGCCAGGCTCAGGCTCTGCTTGTCGCGACCCAGGGCAGACATGTTGATGCCATGGGAATGGGTGTCGTGTTGCATGGGATGCTCCCTGTGCTGTTGTGTGGGAGGGGGCTTGCCCCCGATAGCGATGCTTCAGGAACATGTGTGCCGGCTGGCACACCGCTCGGGAGCAAGCCCCCTCCCACAAATAAGTCCGCGTTCAATTCAGATCAGCTGTCCAGCGCCTTGTACTTCTCGCGCAGGTGGTTACGAATCCACACCGCCGACAAGTTGAGCGTGGCGATCACTAGCACCAGCAGCAAGGCGGTGGCGTACACCAGTGGCCGTGCGGCTTCGACGTTGGGGCTCTGGAAGCCGACGTCATAAATATGGAAGCCCAAGTGCATGATCTTCTGGTCCAGGTGCAGGTACGGGTAGTTGCCGTCCAGCGGCAGCGACGGGGCCAGTTTCACCACGCCGACCAGCATCAGCGGCGCCACTTCACCGGCGGCACGGGCCACGGCCAGGATCATGCCGGTCATCATCGCCGGGCTGGCCATCGGCAGCACGATCTTCCACAGCGTTTCCGCCTTGGTCGCGCCCAGAGCCAGGGAGCCTTCACGCACGGTGCGGGGAATCCGCGCCAGGCCTTCTTCGGTGGCCACGATCACCACCGGCACCGCCAGCAGCGCCAGGGTCAGCGAGGCCCACAGCAGGCCCGGCGTACCGAAGGTCGGTGCCGGCAGCGCTTCGGCGAAGAACAGGCGGTCAACTGAGCCACCCAGTACATACACGAAGAAGCCCAGGCCGAACACGCCGTAGACGATGGCCGGTACACCGGCCAAGTTGTTCACGGCGATGCGGATGATTCGAGTCAGGGTGTTCTGCTTGGCGTATTCACGCAGGTACACGGCCGCCAGCACGCCGAACGGGGTCACGATCATCGCCATGATCAGGGTCATCATCACGGTGCCGAAGATCGCCGGGAAAATCCCGCCTTCGGTGTTGGCTTCCCGTGGGTCATCGCTCAAGAATTCCCAGACCTTGCTGAAGTAGAAGCCGATCTTGGTCATCGTGCCCATGGCGTTCGGCTGGTAGGCGTGGACCACTTTGCCGATGCCGATTTCAATTTCCTTGCCGTTGCCATCGCGAGCAGTCAAGGCATCGCGGTTGAACTGGGCGTGCAGATCGGCAAGGCGCGCTTCGATGTCCTGGTAACGGGCATTCAGCTCGGCGCGGTCAGCATCCATATCGGCCTGGGCGGCGGCATCAAGCTTACCTTCCAGCTCCAGTTTGCGACCGTGCAGACGAATGCGTTCGAGTCCGGCGTTGATCGCGCCGATATCAGTCTTTTCCAGGCTCTTGAGCTGTGCGGCGAGCTTGTTGACGCGATCGACACGGGCCTGCAGCTCCGGCCAAGCGGCCTCGCCTTCGGCGATAACCTTGCCATCCTGCTTGACGTTGACCAGGGTGCCGTAGAAGTTGCCCCACTCACGACGCTCGATGGCCATGAGGTTTTTCGGTGTGCTCTGGTCTTTCAACCACTCGCCAACGATCCAGGTGAAGTCGTTGCCATTCAAATCCCGGTTGCCGACCTTGATCAGCTCGCGGGTCATGAACTCCGGGCCTTCATCAGGCACCGGCAGGCCAGCACTTTTCAGGCGCTCGCGGGGCACTTCTTCTTTCTGCACCACTTCGCCGATGACGATGTGGTTTTCCTGGCCCGGCACGTTGTAGTTGGCCTGGATCAGGTCAGCCGGCCAGAAGTGGCCCAAACCACGTACGGCAATCACGGCCAGCAAACCAATGGTCATGATGACCGCGATGGACACCGCGCCACCGCTGATCCAGACGCCAGGGGCGCCGCTCTTGAACCATCCATTCAGGGAGTTCTGTTTCACAGACTTCTACCTTTCTTAAAGCGACGAGTATTTCTTGCGCAGACGCTGACGGATCAGCTCGGCGAGGGTGTTCATGACGAAGGTGAACAGCAGCAGCACCAGCGCCGAGAGGAACAGCACTCGGTAGTGACTGCCGCCCACTTCCGACTCCGGCATTTCCACCGCGACGTTGGCCGCGAGCGTTCGCAGGCCTTCGAACAGGTTCATCTCCATCACCGGCGTGTTACCGGTGGCCATCAGCACGATCATGGTCTCGCCTACTGCACGGCCCATGCCGATCATCAGTGCGGAGAAGATGCCGGGGCTGGCGGTCAGGATCACCACGCGCGTCATGGTCTGCCAAGGCGTGGCGCCCAGCGCCAGGGAGCCCAGGGTCAGGCCGCGCGGCACGCTGAATACGGCGTCTTCGGCGATGGAGTAGATGTTCGGAATCACCGCAAAACCCATGGCCAGGCCGACTACCAGGGCGTTGCGCTGGTCGTAGGTAATGCCTAGGTCGTGGGAGATCCACATACGCATGTCGCCGCCGAAGAACCAGGTTTCCAGGTACGGGCTCATGTACAGCGAGAGCCAGCCCACAAACAGGATCACCGGGATCAGGATTGCGCTTTCCCAACCATCGGGAACGCGCAGGCGGATGGATTCAGGCAGGCGGCTGAAGACAAACCCGGCCACCAGGATGCCAATCGGCAACAGCATCAGCAGGCTGAAAATCCCCGGCAGATGCCCTTCGACATACGGCGCCAGGAACAGGCCGGCGAAGAAACCGAGGATCACCGTCGGCATCGCTTCCATCAATTCGATCACCGGCTTGACCTTGCGGCGCAGGCTCGGGGCCATGAAGTAGGCGGTGTAGATCGCAGCGGCAACGGCCAGCGGTGCAGCCAGCAGCATGGCGTAGAACGCGGCCTTCAAGGTACCGAAGGTCAGCGGGGCCAGACTCATTTTGGGTTCAAAGTCGGTGTTGGCGGCGGTCGACTGCCACACGTATTTAGGCTCGTCGTAGTTTTCGTACCAGACCTTGCTCCACAGCGCGCTCCATGACACTTCCGGGTGCGGGTTGTCGAGCAGCAGCGGTTGCAGCTTGCCGCCGGCTTCGACGATCACGCGGTTGGCCCGCGGTGACAGGCCGAACACGCCCTGGCCATCGACCACTGGGTCCACCAGCAGGGTGCGGTGGGCGGTGCTGTGGAACACGCCGAACTTGCCGGAAGCGTCCAGGGCAGTGAAGCCTTTGCGGCGCTCTTCGGCAGTGATTTCGACGATAGGCGCAGTGCCCATCTGGAAGGTGCGGATCTGCTTGAAGCGCTGTTCGCCATCCGGGTCGCGGGCCATGAACCACTGGGCCAGGCCGCCTTTGGAGTTACCGATGATCAGCGAGATACCGCCCACCAGTTGGGTGCTGGCCGTGATTTCAGCGTTGCCGTCTTCCAACAATTTGTAGCGGCCGTTGAGGCTCTTGTCGCGCAGGCTAAACACATCCGCCAGGGCACGGCCGTTGATCACATACAGCCATTGCTGGCGCGGGTCGATGAAGATCGCCTTCACCGGCTCGGTCATTTGCGGCAGCTCGACACGCTTCTGCTCACTGGTGACTTCGCCAGTCATCATGTTTTCTTCGCGGCTCAGGGTCAGCACGTTCAAGTGCGAACCGGCCGAGCCTGCGATCACCAACGAGCTATCAGTGGCGTTGAGGGCGACATGCTCCAGCGGGCGGCCGGCGTCATCCAGCACGATCGGCGTTTCACCGTAAGGGTATTCAATCGCCGGGGTGATGGTTTTCTTGCCGTCCGGGTAAGACACCTTATAGGTGTGGCGGAACACCAGGGACTGCCCATTGGACAAACCGAGGATCACCAGCGGGCTGCCCGGCTGATCTTCACCAATAGAAGCAACGCTGGTGCCGGCTGGAAGCGGCAGGTCGACGCGCTTGAGTTCAGCACCGGTCTCGACTTCAAAGAACAGCGCCTGGCCCTTGTCGGAAACCCGCATGGCGACTTGGTTCTGTTCTTCGAGGGAGATCATCAGCGGCTTGCCGGCGTCCTGAATCCAGGCCGGGGTCAGCGCGTCTTCCTTGGTCAACGAGGCGCCCTGAAACAATGGCGCGACGACGTAGGCAAGGAAGAAGAAGATCAGGGTGATAGCGCCAAGGACAGCGAGGCCGCCCACCAGCACGTACCAACGGGTCAGGCGATCTTTAAGCGCGCGAATGCGGCGCTTGCGTTGCAGCTCAGGCGTATTGAAATCAATGCGCTTGGGAGGAGAAGTCGTCGTCATGGTGGAATTGGCCAGATCATTCATGCGCACACCCTAGCGATCCTGTATGACAGAAAGATGACAGTGCAGTGACGCAACAAATCCGCCGCGAAGCATAGCTGGCAGCGGACTAAAAAATTCGGATGCGAGGCCGGTGAGCCGGCCCCGCGGAGGCAATCAGTTGCCTTCTTTCAAACCCAGGTCAGCCAGGGCCTTGGCGGCAACTTTGGCTGGCAGTGGGATGTAGCCGTCTTTCACTACAACTTCCTGGCCTTGCTTCGACAGCACAAGCTTCACGAACTCAGCTTCCAGCGGAGCCAGAGGCTTGTTCGGGGATTTGTTGACGTAAACGTAGAGGAAACGCGACAGCGGGTATTTGCCGTTCAGGGCGTTTTCTTCGGTGTCTTCGATGAAGTCAGTGCTGCCTTTCTTGGCCAGGGCCACGGTCTTCACGCTGGCAGTCTTGTAGCCGATGCCCGAGTAACCGATGCCGTTCAGCGAGGAGCTGATCGACTGCACGACCGACGCCGAGCCAGGTTGTTCGTTCACGTTAGGCTTGTAGTCACCTTTGCACAGGGCCTCTTCCTTGAAGTAGCCGTAGGTGCCGGATACCGAGTTACGACCGAACAGCTGCACTGGCTTGTTGGCCAGGTCGCCGGTCACACCCAGGTCGCCCCAGGTTTTCACGTCGGCTTTGCCACCGCACAGGCGAGTCGAGGAGAAGATCGCGTCGACTTGCTCCATGGTCAGGTGCTGGATCGGGTTGTCCTTGTGCACGAACACGGCCAGGGCATCCACGGCAACCGGGATAGCGGTTGGCTTGTAGCCGTACTTCTGCTCGAAGGCAGCCAGTTCGGTGTCCTTCATCTTGCGGCTCATCGGGCCCAGGTTGGAGGTGCCTTCAGTCAGCGCAGGTGGTGCGGTAGCGGAGCCGGCAGCTTGAATCTGGATGTTGACGTTCGGGTATTCCTTTTTGTAACCCTCGGCCCACAGGGTCATCAGGTTAGCCAGGGTATCGGAACCGACGCTGGACAAGTTGCCCGACACACCAGTGGTCTTAACGTAAGCCGGGATTGCCGGATCAACACCTGCGGCCACCGCGTTGGCGGTCGCAACGCCAGCAGCGACAAAAGTCATTGCCGCCATCAAACGTTTCAGTTTCATGCCTTGCTCCTAGCAGATAGGGATAGTTGGATCGGGGCCAAGTATCGAGAGGCCGTGTGAACACTCTATGTCTGAAATATGACAATTGGATGAAAGGCCAGCATTGGGAGATCAAGCAGGTCAGGAAGGTATGGCGCGGAGAAACGGGGGTAATGCGCAGGTAACGCGGTGAATCAGCTACACACTGCAATCAATGAACGGACACCTGCCCCGTGGCGAGGGAGCTTGCCCTCTCGCCACGGGTGGATCGGGCTGCTTTTAGCGGCCACGCTTCCACAGATAGCCACCTACCACCATCCCCATGACACACAGCGCGGCCACGTAGTAAGCCGGGCCCATCGGGCTTTCCTTCATCAGCAGCGACACCGCCAGCGGCGTGAGGCCACCAAACACGGCGTAGGCCACGTTGTAGGAAAACGATAAGCCGCTGAAGCGCACCACTGGCGGGAAGGCTTTCACCATCACGTACGGCACCACGCCAATGGTGCCGACGAACAGGCCGGTCAAGGCGTACAGCGGGAACAGCCAGTCCGGGTGAGTCAGCAGGCTGTGGTAGAGCGTCCAAGAGGTCGCCAGCAGCAGCGCGCAACCACTGATCAGCACGCGGCCTGCACCAAAGCGGTCGGCCAGGGCGCCGGAGGCGATGCAACCCAGGCTCAAGGTCACGATGGCCAGGCTGTTGGCTTGCAGCGCAACGGTCGGGCTGAAATGGTAGATGGTTTGCAGCACGGTCGGAGTCATCAGGATCACCACTACCACGCCGGCCGACAGCAGCCAGGTCAGCAGCATCGACAGTACGATCGCGCCACGGTGGTCGCGCAGTACCGCGCGCAATGGCAACTCGGCGGCCAGGGTTTTGCGTTGCTGCATCTCGGCGAAGATCGGCGTTTCATGCAGCCAGCGACGCAGGTACACCGACAGCAGGCCAAACACGCCGCCAAGCAGGAACGGGATACGCCAGGCGTAATCCGAGACCTGCTCAGGGCTATAAATAGTGTTGATCGCGGTAGCCACCAGCGAACCCAGCAGAATGCCGGCGGTGAGGCCGCTGGTCAGGGTGCCGCAGGCGTAGCCGATGTGGCGTGGCGGAACGTGTTCGGAGACGAACACCCACGCGCCTGGCACTTCACCGCCAATCGCCGCGCCCTGGATGACGCGCATCAGCAGCAGCAGGATCGGCGCCCACAGGCCGATCTGCGCGTAGGTTGGCAGCAGGCCCATGATCAGGGTCGGTACGGCCATCATGAAGATGCTCAGGGTGAACATTTTCTTGCGACCCAGCAGGTCGCCGAAGTGCGCCATGATGATGCCGCCCAGCGGGCGGGCCAGGTAACCGGCGGCGAAGATGCCGAAGGTCTGCATCATTCGCAGCCATTCGGGCATATCGGCAGGGAAGAACAGCTTTCCGACCACGGTGGCGAAAAACACGAAAATGATGAAATCATAAAATTCCAGCGCCCCGCCCAAGGCAGACAGCGACAGGGTTTTGTAGTCGTTGCGGGTCAGCGGGCGCGAAGGTTGCGCACTGCTTGCGGGCACGGAGGACATGGCAAGGCTTCTCTTATAGTAATCATCGTAATAAGGACGGCACGCCCGGGACTTGCGGCGGGTCTGGCAAGATAGCAAATCGCTTGTAAAAGCACAGCGCCAGGAGAACAGTTGTGCATAAAAGCCGCGATACAGCGTCTATTTACCGACCAAATGAACGCCGGGAGGTCGTCGTGGCGCCAGGGTCTCGATATACTCGGCCCTTGCGAGCGCAAGACCCGCAGCCTTGAGGGGCTGCTGTGCCAAAACGTCGTTGGGTGCCATCCAGCCGATTTGGCAGAGTTTCCCTTTAGTACGCCTTACGAGAAACGTATCGAACGGAGTATGTTTGTGCTGAAACGTTTTTCTAACAGTCGGCTATCCACCCTGCTCCACCTATAAAAGCGTCACGGGTCAGAGGCCCCACGGCATGATCGAACTCGAACAAGAAGATCCTATCCCGCAAGGCGATCTCGCCCTGCAAATCACCGCGCTCCCGCGTGAAACCAATGGCTTTGGCGATATCTTCGGCGGCTGGCTGGTCGCGCAGATGGACTTGGCCGGTACCGCCATGGCCAGCAAGGTTGCGGGCGGTCGCGTGGCTACCGTGGCGATTGATCGCATGGCGTTCCTGGTGCCGGTGGCCGTGGGCGCGCAGTTGTCCTTCTATACCCAGGCCCTGGAAATCGGCCGCAGCTCGATCCAGATGATGGTCGAAGTGTGGAGCGACGACCCACTGTCCAGCGAATGGCGCAAGGTGACCGAGGCGGTGTTTGTATTCGTCGCTATCGATGGCAGCGGCCGCACGCGCTCAGTACCGTCGCGCGCGCGTTAAACCTCGCCGGGTTTTGACGGTCAATTGCCCCATTGCCTGCCATTGAGAGTGCTGTGTATGCCTACGCCCCACGTTGAAACCGTGAAAATCGACGAGCTGGACTGCTGGCGTGTCCGCCACAACGGCGCTGAACTCATGATTGCCCAGCAGGGCGCGCATATCTTCAGTTACGGGCGTGAGGGCGAGCAGCCGCTGATCTGGCCGAACCCTGAAGCGGTATTCAAGCAAGGCAAAGGCATCCGCACTGGCGTACCGGTGTGCTGGCCATGGTTCGGGGTGTTCGACCGCAACCCGCAAAGCGTGAAGGCGATGCGCCAAAGTGATCAACCTGCGGGCGCTCACGGTTTCGTGCGTACCGCGACCTGGGCATTGGCCGGGACAATACTTGAAGGTGAAACGCTGCGGGTGGACCTGGAACTACCCGTTCCTGCAGGCGGCTTTCCCGGCTGGCCCCATCAGGTCGACCTGACCTTGAGTCTGCTGCTAAACGATCAACTGCACATCCGCCTGACCAGCCATAACCGTGGCACCGACACCGTAACCCTGAGCCAGGCGCTGCACACCTACTTCGCCGTGAGCGATGTGCGCAACGTGCAGGTCGACGGCCTGGACGGCTCGGCGTACATCGATACCGCCGATGGCTGGAGCGAGAAGAAGCAATCCGGCCTGCTGCACTTCAGTGCCGAAACCGACCGCATTTACCTCGATACGCCCGCGCAGTTGAGCATTGTCGACAGAGACTGGCAGCGCCAAATCCAACTCACCAGTCAACGCTCGAAATCGACCGTGATCTGGAACCCCTGGACCGAACGCGCCAAGGCCTTCGACGACATGGCCGACGATGGCTGGCAGGGCATGCTGTGCATCGAGACGGCGAATGTGCTGGATGATGTGGTGAGCTTGGCCCCAGGTGAAAGCCACACACTGGGCGTGAGCATCACCTCTATCGCCCTGTAAACCCAATCGAAAATGTGGGAGGGGGCTTGCTCCCGATAGCAGAGTGTCAGTCAGCAGATTTATTGCTGATAGACCGCTATCGGGAGCAAGCCACCTCCCACATTGTTATGCGCCGGATTTTAGAGATCTGACTCCTTCACCACCCGCACCTTGCCCGCATCCAGCGCATACGCCGCATCCGCCAGGTCGTTATTCACCTTCTCTACCTTCAACGTACCCGTAACCCAAAGCGGCGTGTAGATATCATCCAGCTTCAACCCTTTGGGATAACGCACCAGCACCAGCTGGTTAGGCGGCGGTGGTGGGACGTGAATGCACGCGCCCGGATACGGCACTAGGAAGAACAACGTACTGCGGCCCTTGGCATCGGTTTCCAACGGCACCGGGTAGCCGCCGATGCGGATGTCCTTGCCGTTCATCGCAGCCACGGTCTTGGTGGAATACATCACCGCCGGCAAGCCTTTGCTCTGCTTGAGGCCGCCCTTATCGGTAAAGGTGCCCTGGGCTTCCGGGGAGTTGTGATCGATCTCGGGCATGGCTTCGAGAGCCTTTTGGTCCGACAGCGGCATCAGGTCGAGCCAGTCGGTTTCCGGCAATTCGCCGGCGTGCGCCAGGCCAGAGCCCAGCAGAAGGAGAGTCAACAGAAGACGGCGCATGGAGAGGCTCGGCAAGTACAAGTGCCGAGCATTCTAGCCCTCTGCGCCTGCGCAGCGCAGAGGACTTTGTCGGCTGATTACTTCTTTTTGATCAGGCCGTAGATCACCAGCAGCACAATGGCACCGACCAACGCACCGAGGAAGCCTGCACCTTGGCCAGCCTGGTAGATACCCAGTGCCTGACCACCGTAGGTCGCGGCCAGGGAGCCGGCGATACCCAGCAGGATAGTCATGATCCAGCCCATGCTGTCGTCGCCGGGCTTGAGGAAACGCGCCAGCAGGCCGACGATAAAGCCGATAAAGATGGTTCCGATGATGCCCATGGCATTTCCCTCTGATTGAATGTGAGTCATGCCAAAGCCTAGTCAGGCTTTGCCATCCTGCAATCAGAGAGACGGCGGCAACCAATGGTTCCCGCCGTCACCAGGCTTATTGCTCAGCGATCAGCGCTTCAACCTTAAGGATCTGCGCTTGCAGTGTCGCACGGTCCTTGCAGCGCAGGTTGGCGTGGCCGACCTTGCGCCCGGCCTTGAAGGCCTTGCCGTAGTGATGCAGG
Source organism: Pseudomonas sivasensis (assembly GCF_021391435.1). Taxonomy (NCBI): domain Bacteria; kingdom Pseudomonadati; phylum Pseudomonadota; class Gammaproteobacteria; order Pseudomonadales; family Pseudomonadaceae; genus Pseudomonas; species Pseudomonas sivasensis. The sequence goes on from NZ_CP090029.1 coordinate 108,559, forward strand.
TGGCAGTCATCGATGGCGATGACTTTTTCCACCGGCGGCACAACGCCGATGAAGTTGAGCATGGCGCTCTCGCCGACCTTGGCCGTGGAGCCCAGTGGCAAGCCCGCCACCGCCCGCAGGTGGTTTTCGAACTGGCTGCACTCGGCGCCTTCGGTGGTCCAATGCCCGGAGTTGTGCACGCGCGGGGCGATTTCGTTGGCCTTGAGGCCTCCGTCGACTTCAAAGAACTCGAACGCCATCACGCCGACATAATCCAGCTGCTTGAGCACACGGCTGGAATAGTCTTCGGCCAAGGCCTGCAACGGGTGGTCGGTGCTGGCCACCGACAGCTTGAGGATGCCGCTGTCGTGGGTGTTGTGCACCAACGGATAGAAGCGGGTCTCACCATCACGGGCACGCACGGCGATCAGCGAGACTTCACCGGTGAACGGCACGAAGCCTTCCAGCAGGCAAGCGACGCTGCCCAGCTCGGCGAAGGTGCCCACCACATCATCTGCAGTGCGCAGGACTTTCTGGCCCTTGCCGTCGTAACCCAAGGTGCGGGTTTTCAGCACGGCTGGCAGGCCGATGCTGGCGACGGCGGCGTCCAGGTCCGCCTGCGATTGGATATCGGCGAAGGCTGGAGTCGGAATGCCCAGGTCCTTGAACATGCTCTTTTCGAACCAACGATCGCGAGCGATGCGCAGGGCTTCGGCGCTCGGGTACACCGGCACGAACTGGGACAGGAAGGCCACGGTTTCCGCCGGGACGCTTTCGAACTCGAACGTCACCAGGTCGACTTCATCGGCCAGCTGGCGCAGGTGGTCCGGGTCGCTGTAGTCAGCGCGCAGGTGTTCACCCAAGGCCGCCGCACAGGCGTCCGGCGCCGGGTCCAGGAAAGCGAAGTTCATCCCCAGCGGGGTGCCCGCCAAGGCCAGCATACGGCCCAGTTGGCCGCCACCGATTACACCGATTTTCATCGTCAACAACCTCAGGCGATACGTGGGTCTGGATTGTCCAGCACGCTGTCTGTCTGCTCAGCACGGAATTTTTTCAGCACCGCGTGGAACTGCGGGTGCTTGGCGCCCAGGATACTGGCGGACAGTAGGGCTGCGTTGATCGCGCCGGCCTTGCCGATTGCCAGGGTGGCCACCGGGATACCCGCCGGCATCTGCACGATGGACAACAGCGAATCGACGCCCGAGAGCATTGCCGACTGCACCGGTACGCCAAGCACTGGCAGGTGAGTCTTGGCTGCACACATGCCCGGCAGGTGCGCTGCGCCGCCGGCACCGGCGATGATCACCTCGATGCCACGGGATTCTGCTTCATCGGCATACTGGAACAGCAAATCCGGGGTGCGGTGGGCAGAGACCACTTTCACTTCATACGGAATGCCGAGTTTTTCCAGCATATCGGCGGTGTGGCTAAGGGTGGACCAATCGGACTTGGAGCCCATGATCACGCCAACCAATGCACTCATCGTCGTGCCTCTTCTCTCTGGGCGCCCGCAGGCGCGTCAAAAAACAACAAGCCACGCGGGAAATCCGGCGTGGCTTGTTGTACGAATTTTGGCCGGTTGGACCGGCCGAAGGCCGCGCAGTATACCGTAATAATCCAGATAAACAGCCCCTCGGATGACCATCTGTCTAGCGGGGCAAACCGGCGGTTTTATTGACTTAAGAGTCAGTCCCATACACCGCGAAATACTGTGGGAGGGGGCTTGCTCCCGATGGCGGTGTGCCAGGCACTTATCTGTCACTGATACACCGCTATCGGGGGCAAGCCCCCTCCCACATTTGCCCGGTGTTGGGCCCGAGATTGGGCTCAGGTGCTTTGTGCCGCACCACCTTCGAGTTTGCGCCACAACAACCGCACATTCGCCTTGCGCACCAATGCGCAGCGATACAGCCGAATTTCCAGCGGCACATGCCATTGCGGTCCGCCGCAGACCACCAGTTCGCCTCGGGCAAGTTCGGCACGAACGCTCAACTGCGGCACCCAGGCAATGCCCAGGCCTTCCAGGGCCATGCTCTTGAGACTGTCGGCCATGGCGGTTTCGTAAACGGTGGTAAAACGCAGCGCGCGCTGGCGCAGCAGCAAGTGCACCGAACGACCAAGGAACGCGCCGGCGCTGTAGGCCAGCAACGGCACGCTGCCCTCGCCTTCCAGATCGAACAGCGGCTTGCCATCAGCATCGGCCGCGCACACCGGGAGCATTTCGGTGTTACCCAGGTGCAGCGAAGGGAAGATTTCGGCGTCCATCTGCATCGCCGCGTCCGGATCGTAGAACGCCAGCATCAGGTCGCAACCGCCTTCGCGCAGGGCGTGCACAGCGTCGCCGACGTTGGTGGCGACCAGGCGGGTGGCAATGTTCAAACCTTCGTTGCGCAACTGCGCGATCCAGCGCGGGAAGAAGCCCAGCGCCAGGGAGTGGGCGGCGGCCACTTGCATGACTTCGCCCTGCCCGCCTTCCAAGTGATGCAAATGGCGCAGGACCTCGCCGAGCTGTTCGACCACGGTGCGCGCGGTGACCAGAAACAGTTGCCCCGCTGCCGTCAATTCCACCGGTGTGCGTGAGCGATTGACCAGGGTCAGGCCCAACGCGGCCTCAAGGCTACGGATACGTCGGCTGAACGCTGGCTGAGTGACAAAGCGCCGCTCCGCCGCCTGGGAAAAGCTGCGCGTCGCCGCCAAGGCGCTGAAGTCTTCCAGCCATTTGCTCTCAAGGTTCATCACTGCCTCCCACGGGTACGCACCATTTTGGCACACACGCCCGCCATGATAGCCGGGTCACATCTGCATTATGCCGTTTATGCATAGGCCAGTGCTTAACAGCATTGGCCCAAATTTTCCTACAGGCCTAGCATTCGCAGCGTTCCGGCCTGTTCCGGGTCCATATTGAGATGATTTCCGTCATGTCCTCCGCTGCATCATTCCGCACAGAAAAAGACCTGCTTGGCGTACTCGAAGTACCCGCCCAAGCGTATTACGGCATCCAGACCCTGCGAGCGGTGAATAACTTCCGCCTCTCGGGCGTTCCGATTTCGCATTACCCGAAATTGGTGGTCGGCCTGGCAATGGTCAAGCAAGCAGCCGCTGATGCCAACCGCGAGTTGGGTCAGCTTAGCGAAGCCAAGCACGCTGCCATCAGCGAAGCCTGTGCCCGTCTGATCCGCGGCGATTTCCACGAAGAGTTCGTGGTGGACATGATTCAAGGCGGCGCCGGCACTTCAACCAACATGAATGCCAACGAAGTCATCGCCAACATCGCACTGGAGGCCATGGGTCACCAGAAGGGCGAATATCAATACCTGCACCCCAACAACGACGTGAACATGGCGCAGTCGACCAACGACGCCTACCCAACCGCGATCCGTCTGGGTCTGCTGCTGGGCCATGACGCGCTGCTGGCCAGCCTCGACAGCCTGATCCAAGCCTTCGCCGCCAAAGGCGTCGAGTTCGGCCACGTGCTGAAAATGGGCCGCACCCAATTGCAAGACGCCGTGCCGATGACCCTCGGCCAGGAATTCCGCGCCTTCGCCACCACCCTCAGCGAAGACCTGGCACGCCTGAAAACCCTGGCGCCAGAGCTGCTGACCGAAGTGAACCTGGGCGGCACCGCCATCGGCACCGGCATCAACGCCGACCCGCGTTACCAGGCCCTGGCCGTGCAACGCCTGGCCACCATCAGCGGCCAACCGCTGGTACCGGCTGCCGACCTGATCGAAGCCACCTCCGACATGGGCGCCTTCGTGCTGTTCTCCGGCATGCTCAAGCGTACCGCCGTGAAGCTGTCGAAGATCTGCAACGACCTGCGCCTGCTGTCCAGCGGCCCACGCACAGGGATCAATGAGATCAACCTGCCAGCGCGTCAGCCAGGCAGCTCGATCATGCCCGGCAAGGTCAACCCGGTCATCCCGGAAGCCGTGAACCAGGTAGCGTTCCAAGTCATCGGCAACGACCTGGCCCTGACCATGGCAGCCGAAGGCGGCCAACTGCAGTTGAACGTGATGGAGCCGCTGATCGCTTTCAAGATCTTCGACTCGATCCGCCTGCTGCAACGCGCCATGGACATGCTGCGCGAGCACTGCATCGTCGGCATCACCGCCAACGAAGCACGCTGCCGCGAACTGGTGGAACATTCCATCGGCCTGGTCACCGCGCTGAACCCGTACATCGGCTATGAAAACGCCACCCGCATTGCGCGTATCGCCCTCGAAAGCGGCCGCGGAGTGCTGGAACTGGTGCGCGAAGAAGGCTTGCTCGACGACGCCATGCTCGACGACATCCTGCGCCCCGAAAACATGATCGCTCCACGCTTGGTCCCGTTGAAGGCCTAAGCGTTTGTTGCACCGCTCACCAGGTTGAGGGACTAGACACCTCTCACCTTTTGAGGGCCTGAAGGCTCGTTCTTCAGGCCCTTTTTTTTGCCTCAAGGTTGTGAAATGAAGCCCATAAAAATTCCAATATCGCCCTGCAAACCCGCCTTGCCCGAATCAGCGGCGCTGAAACCTTTAATCGGCCCGTGCAGACGTATCACGTACTCCTAGGTATAGTGCCGCCCCTCTCGCGTCTGCGGCCGTCGGTAACGAGGCCCGGTACAGCGCGAAACCGCATGAATAACAACACCCGCAAAAGGATTGGGGTCGAACTGTCGCGCACTGCCTGGTGCCATGCGACGTGTCGGACCGTCCTGCGTTTGCCATTAGAAAAATCAGCGAGGAACACTCCATGCTCGAAGTCATCAACGACTTCCTCTCAGGGAAAGTACTGATCGTGCTCATTGTCGGGCTCGGCGGTTATTTCACGATCCGCTCGCGTTTCGTTCAATTGCGTCACTTTTTCCACATGTTCTCGGTGTTCAAAGACAGCTTGAAGAGCAGCTCCGGCCAACTCAGCTCGTTCCAGGCGCTGATGCTCAGCCTCGCCGGTCGCGTGGGCGCCGGTAACATCGCCGGTGTCGGTATTGCCGTAACCCTCGGCGGCCCGGGTGCCGTGTTCTGGATGTGGGTCACCGCGCTGGTGGGTATGTCGTCGAGCTTCATCGAATGCTCCCTCGGCCAGCTGTACAAGCGCACCGACGCAGAGGGCACCTACCGTGGCGGCCCGGCTTATTACATCCAGCACGGTTTGCAGAAGCGCTGGCTGGGTATGGTCATGGCGTTCCTGCTGCTGGTGACCTTTGGCTTCGCCTTCAACGGCCTGCAAGCCCATGCCGTGACTCACTCGCTGAACAACGCTTTCGGCCTCGACACCACCTACACCGGCCTCGCGCTGGCGGTGCTGCTGGGCCTGGTGTTCATCGGCGGGATCAAGCGCATCGCGTCCATCGCCGACCTGCTGGTCCCGGTCAAAACCCTGGTGTACATCGCCGTGACCCTGTACGTGATCGTGCTGCAATTCGACCACGTGCCGGCCATGCTCGCGACCATCGTCAAGAGCGCTTTCGGCCTCGACCAAGCCTTCGGTGGCCTGGTAGGCAGCGCGATCATCATGGGCGTGAAACGCGGCGTGTTCGCCAACGAAGCCGGTCTGGGCAGTGCGCCTAACGTGGCAGCGGTGGCTTCCGTAGAACACCCGATCGCCCAAGGCGTGGTCCAGGCGTTCAGCGTTTTCCTCGACACTTTCGTGATCTGCACCTGCACCGCGCTGCTGATCCTGCTCTCCGGTTTCTACACCCCAGGCTTTGAAGGCGACGGCATTGCCCTGACCCAGAACTCCCTGGCCGCTGTGGTCGGTGACTGGGGCCGCATGTTCATCTCGGTGGCCCTGGCTTTGTTCGTGTTCACCTCGATCATGTACAACTACTACCTCGGCGAGAGCAACCTGCGCTTCCTGGTGGGCAACAACCGTAAGGTGCTGATGGGTTATCGCGCGCTGGTGCTGGTGCTGATTTTCTGGGGCTCGATCGAGAACCTGGGCACCGTATTCGCCTTCGCCGACATCACCATGACCATGCTCGCCTTCGTCAACCTGTTCGCCCTGGCGTTCCTGTTCAAGATCGCCATGCGTGTGCTGGACGACTACGACCGCCAACGCGCTGCGGGCATCAAGACCCCGGTGTTCGATTCCAGCCAATTCCCGGACCTGGATCTGGACCGCAAGGCCTGGCCGGCCAACCCGGCAAAACCGGACGCGGCCCCATCGGCTGAACTGAACGCTCAAGTACAACGCTGAGCGCAGCTAGATAGATGACACGCCGCCTGGCCTTGGGCATGCTCTGGGCCCGGCGGCGTTTTTCGTTCAGGAGATTTGTTCATGCAACCAGCTAACAACGTGATGGTGCTCTACACCGGCGGGACCATTGGCATGCAGGCCAGCGCGAATGGCCTGGCGCCCGCGTCCGGCTTCGAAGCGCGCATGCGCGAGCAACTGGCCGACGCGCCATTGCCAGCCTGGCGCTTTCGCGAAATGGCGCCGCTGATCGACAGCGCCAACATGACCCCCGCTTACTGGCAGCGCCTGCGCAGTGCCGTGGTCGAGGCCGTGGACGAGGGCTGCGATGCGGTGTTGATCCTGCACGGCACCGACACCCTGGCCTACAGCGCAGCGGCCATGAGTTTCCAACTGTTGGGTTTGCCGGCGCCGGTGGTGTTTACCGGCTCGATGCTGCCGGCCGGCGTGCCTGACAGCGATGCCTGGGAAAACGTCAGCGGCGCGTTGACCGCGCTGGGCGAAGGCCTGAACGCCGGCGTGCACCTGTTTTTCCACGGTGCGCTGATGGCGCCGACCCGCTGCGCGAAAGTGCGCAGCTTTGGTCGCAACCCCTTCGCCGCGCTGCAGCGTAACGGTGGCGTAGCCAAGGCCGAGGCACTGCCCGCCGCTCTGGATTATCGCCAGCCCAAGGCCGTGGCCAACGTCGGCGTGTTGCCGCTGGTGCCGGGCATCGCCGCCGCGCAGTTGGATGCGCTGGTCGACAGTGGCATCCAAGCGCTGCTGCTTGAATGCTATGGCAGCGGCACCGGGCCCAGCGACAACCCGGCGTTCCTCGCCAGCCTCCAGCGCGCGCAGGATCAGGGCGTGGTCGTGGTCGCAATCACCCAATGCCATGAAGGTGGCGTGGAGCTGGATGTGTATGAAGCCGGCAGCCGCCTGCGCGGCGTGGGCGTGCTGTCCGGTGGCGGCATGACCCGCGAGGCCGCGTTCGGCAAGCTCAATGCGTTGATCGGCGCAGGCTTGGCCAACGCCGAGATTCGCCGACTGGTCGAACTGGACCTGTGCGCCGAGTTGGCTTGAGATCCGATTCAAGCGATCCGGTAGAGCGTCACTCCCGCCACGATCCCGGCGGCGCACGGCATGGGAATTGCTCGGTTCAAGTATTCATTGGCCGGGATCATCCCCATGCTGCACTCGCACCTGACCACCCTCAACGCCGTTTCGCTGGTGCTTGAGGCTTTCAGCGCCCAGGGCATCAGCCCTGAGGTGCTGTTGGCCGGCAGCGGTATTGCAGCTGCGGACCTGAACCACGCCGATACACGCATCACCACGCGCCAGGAAATGCAGGTGTGCGCCAACGCGGTGGCCCTGCGCCAAGCCATCGGCCTGGAACTGGGCCAGCGCATGCGCGTGTCGTCTTACGGCCTGTTGGGCTATGCGCTGCTCACCAGTGCCACCTTCGGTGACGCTTTGCGCCTGGCCCTGCGCTACCCGGCGCTGTTGGGAACACTTTTCGAGCTGAGCCTTGAGGAGGACGGCCAACGCGTCTGGTTCACCGCCCGCGATTACCGTGAAGACCCTGCGCTGGCCGCGTTCAATATTGAGTTGTGCCTGGCTTCACTCAACGTCATCTGCGACGACTTGCTCGGTCGCCCGCTCCCTCTGCTGGGTGCGCGTTTTGAATACCCGGCGCCAACCTACCAGGCGCGTTACGAAGAGCGCTTCGCCTGCCCGCTGGAATTCAACGCCACCAGCAACGCCTTTGCCTTCGACCGCCAGTGGCTCGATCAACCGCTGCCCTTGGCCGACGCCGTCACCCATCGCGCCATGACCGAGCGCTGCCGCAAACAAAACACCGAGTTCACCGGACGCCAGGCCTGGCTGGGCCGCGTGCGTCAACTGCTGGCGGCGCAACTGCCGGCAGCGCCAGGGCTGGATAAACTGGCGGAGCAGTTGAATTGCTCGCCACGCACCTTACGCCGGCACCTGCATGACTTGGGCAGCAGCTATCAGGAGTTGCTCGACGAACTGCGCTTCGAGCAGGCCAAGCAGTGGCTGGCCAACGATGCAATGCCCATCCACCGCATTGCCGAGCACCTGGGTTTCAGTGAGACCGCCAGCTTCCGTCATGCCTTTGTGCGCTGGAGCGGGGTCGCGCCAAGCCAGTTCCGCCCCTGATCCCCACGTCCAGGCGGGGCGAATACGGACAGTGTCTTTGGCCATATTCATCCCCTTTTGGCCGCTCCTGCCGTTCTCTTGCCGCGTCGGCGAGGCAACACTGCAAGACACCGCCAAACGCCTGCGAGTACACCACTATGCTGACGATCTACTCGGACGATCACCATCTGCACCACGGTCGATGCGAACTGATGGACGGGCAACTGATGCCCTGTTTCGAAATGCCCTCCCGTGCTGATCACGTACTGCAACGGGTCAAGGACCGTGATCTGGGGCCGGTGCGAGCCCCCGAGGACTTTGGATTGGCACCGCTGCAACGCATCCACAGCCACGCCTACCTGGATTTTTTCAAAGGGGCCTGGGCACGCTGGGTTGAGTTCGGCCAGGACGGCGACCTGCTGCCCTACACGTGGCCAGCCCGCACCTTGCGCCGCGTGCTGCCCACCAGCCTGCACGGTCAATTGGGCTATTACAGCTTCGACGGCGGCGCGCCGATCACCGCCGGCACCTGGCAAGCGGCCTATAGCGCAGCGCAGGTGGCGCTGACCGCGCAACAAGCGATTCAACAAGGTGCTCAAAGTGCCTTTGCCCTCTGCCGCCCACCGGGGCACCACGCTGCAGGCGACTTGATGGGCGGCTATTGCTACCTCAATAACGCTGCGATTGCCGCCCAGGCCTTTCTCGATCAAGGCCATGCCAAGGTCGCGATCCTTGATGTGGATTACCACCACGGCAACGGCACCCAATCGATTTTCTATGACCGCAGTGACGTGCTGTTCACCTCGATCCACGGACATCCGGAAGCCGAGTTTCCATTCTTCCTCGGCTATGCCGATGAGCTGGGCGACGGCGCCGGTAAGGGCTTCAATTTCAATTACCCGCTGCCGGCCGGTGCCGGCTGGGATACCTGGAGCACCGCGCTGGATCAGGCCTGCGCGCAAATCGAGCGCTATGGCGCCGACATCATCGTGGTGTCCCTGGGGGTAGACACGTTCAAGGACGACCCCATCTCGCAGTTCAAGCTCGACAGCCCGGATTACCTGGCGATGGGTGCGCGTATCGCCCGGCTGGGCAAGCCCACGCTGTTCGTCATGGAAGGCGGCTACGCGGTGGAAGAAATCGGCATCAATGCCGTCAACGTTCTCGAAGGTTTTGAGGGGTCAATCCAATGAACATGCTCAAGTCGCTTGCGCTGTGCGCCGCCGTATTAAGCAGCGCCGTCCACGCCGAAGAAAGAACCCTGCGGGTCTACAACTGGTTCGACTACATCACCCCCAAGGCGCTGGAAGACTTCAAGGGTCAGAACCCTCAGATCAAACTGGTCTACGACATCTTCGACACCAATGAAGCACTGGAAGCCAAGCTACTCACCGGCAACTCCGGCTATGACGTGGTGGTGCCGTCCAACGTGTTTCTGGCCAAGCAGATTGAAGCCGGTGTGTTTCAGCCCCTGGACCGCAGCCAGTTACCAAACTGGAACCACCTCGACCCCAAGCTGATGAAGCTGATCGAGGCCAATGACCCCGGTAATAAATTCGCCGTGCCCTACATGTACGGCACCATCCTGATTGGCTTCAACCCGGCCAAGGTCAAGGCCGTGCTGGGCGACAACGCTCCCGTGAACAGCTGGGACCTGATCTTCAAGGAAGAGAACATCAGCAAGCTTAAGCAGTGCGGCGTCGCCCTGCTGGATTCGCCATCGGAAATTCTGCCGCTGGCCTTGCAGTACCTGGGCCTGGACCCCAACAGCAATAACCCGAAGGACTATGAGAAAGCCGAGGCCCTGCTGCTTAAAATCCGCCCGTACATCACCTACTTCCACTCCTCCAAATACATGGCCGATATCGCCAATGGCGACATCTGTGTGGCCGTCGGTTATTCCGGCAGCTTCTCCCAGGCTGCCAACCGCGCCAAGGAGGCCAGGAACGGCGTGACCGTGGACATGCGCCTGCCCAAGGAAGGCGCGCCGATCTGGTTCGACATGCTCGCCATTCCCAAGGGCGCAAAGAACCCGCAGGACGCCTACGCCTTCATCAACTACCTGCTGCAACCTGAGGTGATTGCGCCGATCAGCGATTTCGTCGGCTACCCCAACCCGAACAAGGACGCCACCGAACGGGTCGACCCGACCATCCGCAATAACCCTAACCTGTACCCGACCGAGGCGGCGATGGCGACGTTGTACACCTTGAAGCCGTTGGACAGTAAAGCTGAACGCGCCAGGACCCGGGCCTGGACCAAGATCAAATCGGGGACCTGACCGCCCCTCACACAAGGCTCAGGCTAAGTAATTACCGCCCGCGCCAATCCTCCCCTCACTACCGTTGTCCTCTGCAACGGCGCCGCACCCCGGCGCCGTACTTCCCAAGAAAGGGCCCCGAGCCACCCACGCTCAAGCGCCCTTCATTTCTGCAAAGGACTTGCCTATGCCTGAAGCAACGCTTCCTGATCATCCGTCGGCCACCAGCCACAATCGACCCCCTACTACCTATGAGCTACTGACTCAACTGACCTCCGGCCCGAACAGCCGGGAGGTGGCCGCCGTGACCCTGCGCTCGGCGCTCAAGGAGCTGTATCCAACCCTGGCCATCGACCCGGACCTGGCCATGGTCGTCACGCCGAATTGGCGCGTCGTCGATGATCAAGTCCTATCCGCCCCGGCCTATGCCATGTCGCTCACTTCGGTGCTGGCAAGCCAGATGCTGAACCCGAAGCCGGTGATCTACCTCGATGGCGAACACTTCCTGACACTGCAACCCGACGCCCGGCCACCGGTGCATTTACCGGTAAAAATCGATGCCATTGCGCGCATGATCAATGAGCTGTCAGAACTGATGCTGTCTGCCTTCCAGGAGCAGTACCTCAATTACTGGAATGCCTCCGATGGCCGAAGCGGGCACCGCTGGAAAGTGTTCTCACAATCCCTGCGCAAAGTATGGAATGTCACGGCGCAAGAGGGCTGGGATGAACATGATTGCGCCATAGCCAGGTCGCTGTTCCTTTTCCCGGAGCGAGCCACACGCTCTGCCCAGGACAGCTACAACACTCACGCCTACCTGATCGACGTCGATGCGCTGCAAGACAGCCAGACCGCTCACACCGCCCTCATGGACATCGCCGTAGTGATTGGCGAGCATGAGCAGGGCCAGCGGGTCCTGGTTTACTCACTGGTCAACGGCTACGAAAAATTCGACTCGCTGGAGCAATTCGGAGAACAACTGCCCGACCGAATGAACGCACGGAACAATGAGCTAAGCCTGCAGTGGCGGCTGTACGAACCGCCGGGCAATTTCTTCGACAGCCTGGCCGGCGCACTGATTGCGTTGCAACTCGACGCAATAGGCTCGATTGACAAAGACGACCGCAAAGCGATCAACGTGGACGCCGACGCCAGCCCCCTGGTCGCGGTTGCCAACGTCCTGCCGGTGGTCGAGGACTTGAGCGATCACTCGCTATCCAATATCCGTGACATCCATGAGCGGTTGCCCGACTGGCTGGCCCACGCCTCGGACTTGGATATTTCCACCTACAGTCGGCGCCTGATCGATCTTGCCGAGTTGCATACCCTCCAGAAGGGCGCGTCCTTCAATGACGATATTGCGCCGATCCGCGAATACACCCGCGATCAGTTGCAGAGCCAGATTCGTGCGCACGCCCAAGGTGCAAACATCAACGTCGACAAGATCGAAGTTCACATCGAAAGCCCGGTTGTCTGGGGAAGCACGTTCATCGTGCCCACGGCGCCGGACATCACACGCCGTAACCTGATCGACCTAGCCCTGGAAAACCTCACAGGCCTGCCGACCGGCCAACCCCGCGTGCTCTATAACGGCAGCGCAGCTCCCCCGTGGCTGTCTTACACCTACCTGAAGGGCGTGATTGAAAACATCGATATCGGCCAGCACTACCCGGCGCTGATCAAGCGCACGCTGCTGGAAGATACGGTTCAGGCCAAGGGCAGACAAACGCTCTACATCAACCATTTGCGCGTACAGCTGCCTTTGCTGGCACTGCAACTCAAGATTCGCCAACAGTACGGGGTCGATGAACTCGGTGCGCGCTACGTCGCTGCCGTAATGCAGGACGAAGACCACGGGCGACTCGTAGACGGGCAGGAGATTGTCATTCGCCCCTTGGCATTCTTACCGACCTTGCGCCCCGGCAATGATCAGGATGTGGTTGCCAATATGTTCGTGATCGGCGCCAAAGACGCCGCCGCGGGCCCGTGCCTGCTGTACCGTCCCTTGCTGGAACCAACGCTGCTGCAGTATCCGTCACGGCAAAACCTGATCTACGCCATCAAACACACGCGTCCACTTCGCGACTCGGTGCTGGCCTGGCTGCCAGAGGCGGCGCGCTTCAACTACGCGCAGTATGTATTCCCCGATAAATGGCCATCGCCATGGACGGTCATTCGAGGGCTGGTCGAGCCGCAGGTCATGGTGTACATGAGCGGCTCCATTACCTTGAGCGACCAGGTGCTTGGCGCAGCCCCGCTGGCCGCACTGTTCAAAGCCAATGCCGAGGCCATGGTCGAACTGGCGGGCCGCCAGTCAGTCTCCAATGCGCAAAAACGCTGGGCAACCTTGCGCCAGGCAGGCTGGCAAATCTTCAATGCGACGTTGCCGTTCCTGGGGCGCACGGCCGGTATCGCCGCCTGGATCTGGCAGATCATGGATGACTTGCAGGACATCGCCCAGCAGGACAACCCCGAAGCGGACCCCGAAGGCGCCTGGATAGCCCAGGTCGACCTGTTACTCAACCTTGGCATGGCCCTGGCGCTGCACGGGGCCTTGCGTCACGCGCCGGTCGAAAAACCCAGCGAAGAAACCAGGCTGAAAACAGAATCGTCAGCGGTCGAACCCGCCGAAAAAATCGAGCCGCCGCCCAGCAAAACCTCCGTGGCCCGGCTGGACAACGTAACGGGCACCGAGCTGCCGAGTCGGCATCAGGGCCTGCTGAACATTCGCGGCGCCATCCCCACCGACCGTCCAAGCCTGGAGGCCACGCTGGACAGCTTCAAAATCGAGAGGCCCGCGGGCCTGGAACCTCAGGTCACAGAACCTGGTATCTATCTGCACCTCTACCCGAACGCCCAGAAATGGTACGCCGTGGTCGGCACGCGCTGGTTCGAAGTCAACGTAGACGAAGCGGATAACGTGGTCATCATCGCCCCAGGCAATCCCTCGCGAATGGGCCCCATGCTACTCAACAACAAGGCGGGCCAATGGTTTGTGGACACACGCCTGCGCCTGCGCGGTGGTGGCTTCAAAAACCGGCGCAAGGCCGTGCAAATCCGCAATACGTCTCGAATCGGCGACCTGCGCAGGCAGCTCGACGAATTCGACGCCAATGAGCGTAGCAGGCAGTCGGAAATCGCCGGCGCACACACGGCGATAGGCGACGAAGCAGGCCCCTCCACCGAATTGCGCCGCCAGAGCTTCATCGACAAGGTCGACGCCCGAATCCTGGATTACGACGTGCCGATCCGCCAACTCAGGTCACTGGGCATTATCGATAACGTGCCCAACTACCAGAGCTCCATGATCGACTATTTGCACAAGCAACTGCTGTTGACGCGCTCCGCCATCAACCAACGCTTACCGCGGTTCCGTGAAACCCTGGAAAGCTCCGTCCCGAGCCTTGAGTCGGTCACCGGCATTGATGCCAAGACCAAGACACAAACCGCCCGGGCCATGTCGGACATGACGGGCGAAATGATCAGACGCATGGAGTACGTGGAGACACGTTTTCATGAACTGGAAACGCTTGGCATCGACGGCAACAAGGTCATTCAGAGCACGCAACACGCCCTGCCCAAGCTTCAATTGCGGGACTTGAAGGCATTTCAAGTCACCCTGGCCCGTCACCTGTGCGTCCAAGAGGGAGACGGCGAAGCGTTCGATACTGCGCGCGCCCTGCTCGACACCATTGTCGATGCCGCCGATCTTCACATACAGAGCTGCACGGAGGCGCTGGCCGACACGGCTATTCGCTCGTTGGAGGAGCGTATCGACGTGCTCAACAGCCTGGTCGATCAATTTTCCATCGTTGACCAGCGCCTGCTGGACCTGCATGCCGAATACCCCGAGCAGGTACAGCGCGAGCCCCTGGAAACCCTGCGCAAGCAGATCAACGAATTCAATCAGCACGTCGTTCGCGAGCTGGCCCTGTTGCTCAGGGAAAGCAAAGCGTTGGAGCCCAAGCCCGGCAGTTCGAAAACCGCATCACCCCCCAAGCGCAAGATCATCAAGACACGCTTCAACGGCGTGGTGGTCGGCGAACCGCGCGCGGCCGAAGAAGGGCTGGTGGATGTAAAGTCGCCGCTGACGGGCAAAGTCATTGCGACCTTCCATGAGAAAGAGCCTGGGGTGTGGGTCGAACGCGACAGCCGCCCTTCCGGACCGCGACCGCCCCAGGCGATAGACCTGAACGTGAGCCTCAACGAGGGTGACCAGTTGCTTCAGGACGAGCCTGCCGCGACCTTGCGGACCCTGGGCCACTCAAAAAAGGCCGGGCGCATTCCGGTCGAAATCGAGGAGATGTTCCACCAATACGCCGCTCGCCTGGAGCGTGCCGTCAGCCGCATCGAAGAAGCGTTGACCCAACGTAATCTGACCGAAAGCGACCGCCCTTCCGCAGCCTCCACTAACAAGCAGCTCAACGACGCGGCGCAGCGCCTGTACGAGCTGGGCACCACGACCCGGATCAGCATGACCAAGCAGCAACCGCCCACAGCGGCACGGGTGGAGTGGCTGTTTGACCGGGGTTTGGTGGAAATTGCCAAGGTCATCACCCGGCGTCGCCTCAAGGGGCCGGGCAAAGACTTTCTGGACGAGTACGAAATACGCGACCATCAAACCCACAACGTGCTGTGGTATGCCCACTTTCACTACAGCTCAGCGCAAGCGGCCGCCGAAGAATATATCGCCGGGCACCTCAAGACGCGTGAACAACAGAAGCAAGGGGGAAGCCTGCAGCGCACCGGCTTGAACGACCACGACCAGATTGCGATTTACCGCAGTCAGATCGGGTCGAAACTCGCCAAATCGCTGTTTTTTGACAGCTGACCGTGCTGCTTGTCGGCGCCCCAGGCCTTGCGCAGACGCTTCAGCGCGTCGGCAATCGCGGCTTCAGGCACGGCGGCAAACCCCAACACCAGGCCGGCGCGTTGATCCGCCGGCGTGGTGGAGTGCGCCAGCCAGTAGCTGCTCAGACCATTGACCTCAACGTCGGCCGAGCGGGCCTGCTCCAGCAGTTGCTGTTCGCGGGCCAAGCTGTCCACGCGCACCGTCATGTGCAGCCCCGCCGCTACGCTCGGCAACTCGCCAACCCCCGGCAGACCGCTGGGCCAACCGGCCAGCAAGGCATTGCGCCGGCTTAATGCTGCGCGGCGCATGCGGCGGATGTGCCGTTGAAAATGGCCCGCCGCCATGAACTCGGCCATCACTGCCTGAGTGCTGACTTCCGAGTGGCGCATATCGACAGCGCGGCGCCGTGAGAAGGCGTCCACCAGACCCGACGGCAACACCAGATAACCCAGGCGCAGTGCCGGAAACGCGACTTTGCCGAAGGTGCCCACGTAGAGCACGCGACCACTGCGGTCCAGCGCGGCCAACGGTGACAGGGGCGCGCCGCTGTATCGGTATTCGCCGTCGTAGTCATCTTCGACGATCCAGCCGCCTCGGCGCTCGGCCCAGGCCAGCAATTCCAAGCGCCGCGCCAGGCTCATCACCACGCCCAAAGGGTATTGATGGGAAGGCGTGACGTACGCCAGGCGACAGTCGCCCAGTTGATCGAGGGCCTGGCAGTCGATGCCGTCACTGTCCACCGGCACCCCATGCAGGCACCCACCGGCCAGGGCGAATGCATGGCCTGCGGCGCGATAGCCAGGGTTTTCCACGGCCACGCCATCGCCGGGCTCCACCAGCAACTGTGCACAAAGGCTAATCGCCTGCTGTGCACCACTGGTGATCACTATTTGCTCAGCCGTACATTGCATCCCCCGCGAACTGCGCAGGTATGCCGCGATCAGCCCGCGCAGACGCCCATCGCCTGCGGGGTCGCCATAGCACAGCTGTTGCAGGTCCGGCTTGCGCCAGAATGCCCCGTTCAGCTTGGCCCAGACCTCGAACGGGAACAGATCGAAAGCCGGCACACCGACCCGAAACGCCTTCGGCGGCCCTGCGGGTGGCTGCGACAGATAGTGGTTTTGCAGTCGCCCCAGGGCCGGTCTGTGGATAACTTCATCATCGAGATCCGCTGGCAAATTTTCCCATTTTGTGGATAAGGCTGGGGATAAGCCTGTGTGTAACCCTGTGGGTACTTTTGTGGATAGTTTTTCCGTCGAGGGCAGTTGAGCGACGTAAGTGCCATCGCCGACACGCCCTTCGATAAACCCCTCGGCATACAGCTGATCGTAGGCACGTACCACGCTGTTGCGGGAAATCGACAGCGCGGCGGCCAGGTCACGGCTGGCCGGCAGGCGCGTGCCGCTGATCAGGCGACCATCGAGTACGCGCTGGCGTAGGGCTTCATAGAGCTGGCGCGTCAGGCCCTGGCCGCGATCCAGCTCGATACCGGCGGGGTTGAATGACAGAGGCGGCGCAGTCGGCGACATATTGGACCTATGAAATTGGCCGTAGATGGCTCTTACAACGGACCATTAGCCTGCCTAGGATGCTGGCATTCGCCAAGGAAAATATTCATGTACACACCTCGCGCCTTTGCCCTCGACGACTTACCCGAACTGCATCAATTGATCCAGCACACCCGCCTGGCGCAACTGGTGACCTTTGGCGAGCAAGGCCTGCAAGCCAGCCACTTGCCGCTGCTGCTCAACCCCGATGAAGGCCCCAACGGCACGCTTTACGGGCACTTGGCCAAGGCCAATCCGCAGTGGCGCGATTTACAGAATGGCAACGACGC
This sequence comes from Pseudomonas sivasensis, assembly GCF_021391435.1. Classification (NCBI taxonomy): domain Bacteria; kingdom Pseudomonadati; phylum Pseudomonadota; class Gammaproteobacteria; order Pseudomonadales; family Pseudomonadaceae; genus Pseudomonas; species Pseudomonas sivasensis. Next base: position 125,803 of record NZ_CP090029.1, read on the forward strand.
CCTGCTGATTTTTGCCGGCGCCGACGCGTATATCAGCCCGGCGTTTTACCCGGCCAAGGCCGAGCACGGCAAAGTGGTGCCGACCTGGAATTACATCGCCGTGCATGCCTACGGCAAGGCCGAGGTGTTTACCGATGCCGAGCGCCTCTGGCGCTGGTCAGCGCCCTCACCGACCGCCACGAAGGTAACCGTGCGCAACCATGGAAAGTCAGCGACGCCCCCGCTGATTACATCGACGGCATGCTCAAGGCCATCGTCGGCTTTGCATTGCCCATCGAGCGCCTGATCGGCAAACGCAAACTCAGCCAGAACCGCAGCGCGGCGGACATCGCCGGCGTGCGCGACGGCCTCGCCGCCAGCGCGGACGTGCGCGACCAGACCCTCGCACGCTTTATTCCCCAAGGAGTTTCAGAATGAGCCAGATCGACATCCGCCAGGTCACTGCAGCCGACCACGCCGCCTGGTTGCCGCTGTGGCAGGCGTACTTGACGTTCTACAACACCGAACTGCCGGACGCCGTCAGCCAAAGCACCTGGCAGCGCCTGATCGACGCCAGCGAGCCGACCCATTCGGCACTGGCCTGGCAGGACGGCAAGGCGGTGGGCATGGTCAACTTCATCTATCACCGATCTAATTGGAGCATCGAGAACTCGTGCTATTTGCAGGATTTGCTGGTGGACCCTGCCCAACGCGGCACCGGTGTCGGCCGTAAACTGATCGAGTTCGTCTACGCCACTGCCAAGGCCGACGGCTGCTGCAAGGTGCACTGGCTGACCCACGAGACCAACGCCACCGCGATCCAACTCTACGAGCGCATCGCCGAACGCCCTGGCTTCATTCAATTTCGTAAAGGTCTTTAAGGAGCGCAGCATGTCTACTTCCCTCGCCGACTGGAAAGGCGTCCCGGCGCCCACCGCTCAACTGCTCGAAGGGCGCTTTATCCACTTGGAAAAACTCGACCCGGCGCGCCACGCCGATCAACTGTGGCAAGCCCTCGAAGGCCCCGGCGCCGACCCCAAGCTGTGGGATTACTTGCCGTACGGCCCGTTTACCGAGCGCGCCGCGTTCGATGCGTGGCTGAACAACCACGCGGCCAATACCGACCCGTACTTCTTCAGCATCGTCGACCGTGCGACCGGCCAGGTGCAGGGCATCCTCAGCCTGATGTCCATCGTCCCGGCCCAAGGCCGCATAGAAATCGGGCATGTCACCTTCGGCGCGCCGATGCAGCGCTCACCCAAAAGCACCGAAGCGGTGTACCTCTTGGCCAAATACGCGTTCGAGCAGGGCTACCGCCGCCTGGAATGGAAGTGCAACAACGGCAACGCCCGCTCCAAATATGCGGCTGAGCGGTTGGGGTTCAGTTTTGAGGGGGTGTTCCGCCAGCATATGGTGGTCAAGGGGCAGAACCGGGATACGGCGTGGTATTCGATTTTGGATTCGGAATGGCCGACGGTGGGCGCGGGGTTTGAGGCGTGGTTGTCGGAGTCCAACCAAACCGCCTCGGGTCAGGTAAAAAGCCTGGCGCAGTGCCGCCAGGCTTAAGCCTTAGTTCAGCTTCTGGGCCAGCACCGCAATGTGCTCCGGCCCGATCCCGCAGCAACCGCCCAGGTGGCTGGCACCGCGTTTCTGCCAGTCCGCGGCCCAATGCAGGTAGCCCGGCGGATCGAGGTCCTCGCGCAACGGATCCAGGCCATCGTTGGCCGTGGCTTCCTTGGGTTGCGGCGGGAAGGCATTGGCGTAGGCGCCGATCTGGATCGACACGCCCAGACGCTCGAAGGTTTGACGCGCCGCGTCGATGGCCGCGCCAATCACTTCCGGCTGGCTGCAATTGAACAACAACACTTGCACACCCAACTGCGCCGCCACTTCGGCCGCGTCTGCCACCGGCTCGCCGGAGCGCAGGCGCGGGACGTCGTCAGTGTCTTCATCTTTCAAGGTAAACGACAGCCAGAACGGCTTGCCATCCTGAGGCAGGCCGGCATGAATCGCCCGCGCCTCGACGATTGAACTCTGGGTTTCCGCCAGCCACAAGTCGACGTGGGGCGCGAGACCCTGCACCAGTGGGGTGAGCAACTCAGACACGCGCTGTGCTTCAAACAAGTCCGGACGATAGGAGCCAAACAGCGGCGGCAGCGAACCGGCCACCCGCACGTTTTTGCCCGACGCCGTTACCGCACGACGCGCCAATTCGCCGGCCAACGCCGCCAAGGCCTGGCCTTCGGCAGCAAACCGCGCTTCACCGATATGAAACGGCACCACCGCGTAGCTGTTGCTGGTGATCACGTTGGCACCGCTGTCGATATAGGCCGCATGCACAGCCTCCACCGCCTGCGGCGCTTCGCTCAGCGCCAACGCCGACCACTCCGGCTGGCGAAACGGCGCGCCACGGCGTTGCAGTTCACGGCCCATGCCGCCATCGAGAATTACTGTTTCTGCGCCCATATGCTTTTTACTCATAAGCTTATGAAAATAACTCACTATGAGAGTCGTTCTTATAACTATTTAATACGTTCAATTCGCTTCATACCAACTCTTTTTTCTAAAGGTGTCCTTCGTGAAACTTAAACCCCTGCTGGCCCTGGGCCTGATGACACTGGCTGCCTCCACCCAGGCGTTTGGCGGTACGACCCTGGACCGGATCGAACAGAAAAAAGAGCTGGTGGGCGTGCTGATGGAAAGCTATCCGCCGTTCTCGTTTCTCAATGACCAGAACCAGTTGGATGGTTTTGACGTCGATGTGGCCAAGGCCGTGGCGCAAAAATTGGGTGTGAAGCTGCGTTTGGAAACGCCATCGTGGGACGTGATCGCCGCTGGCCGCTGGAGCGGACGCTACGATATTTGCATCTGCTCGATGACCCCGAGCAAAGCCCGCGCCGAAGTGTTCGACTTCCCGGTGGAGTACTACGCTTCGCCGGCCGTGATCGTGGTCAATGCCAAGGACGACCGCATTCACGCCGCCAAGGATTTGAGCGGCAAGAAAGTCGGCCTCACCAGTGCCTCCAGCTATGAAAGCTACCTGAACAAGAACCTGGTGATCGAAGGCGCTGAAGACACACAACTGCAGTACCCGTTCGAAGAGGTGCAGATCGCGCCGTACGACACTGACAACGTCGCCTTCCAGGACCTCGGCCTCGGCGCCGGCGTGCGCCTGGACGCGATCCTTACCAACCTGGTGACCGCACAGCCTCGCCTGACCCAGGACAAACGCTTCAAGCTTGCTGGCGAACCGCTGTACTCGGAGCCCAACTCGGTAGCTATCGAAAAAGGCGACGCCGCGTGGGACAGCAAAGTGCGTGAGGTGTTTGCCCAGCTCAAGCAGGACGGCACCTTGAGCAAGCTGTCGCAAAAATGGATCGGCGCTGATATCAGCCGATGAGTTTTCGCACGCGGCTTTACCTGACCTGGGCGGCGCTGTTCGCCCTGTTTGCGAGCTTCTTCCTGAGCTTTGACCTGAAGTTCTCGATCATTCTCGACAAGCTGCCCAACCTGGTCGGTCTGCACCTGGCGCCCAATGGTTTCCTGCAGGGCGCGGCGTTAACGCTGTTCCTGTGCCTGTGTTCGATTCTGGTGTCGTCGGCGCTGGGCTTCGTCACGGCACTGGGGCGCCTGTCCAGCAGCGCGGTGGCGTTTGGCATCGCCACCTTCTACGCCTCGTTCTTCCGTGGCACGCCGTTGCTGATCCAGATCCTGCTGATCTATCTGGGCATGCCGCAACTGGGCCTGGTGCCCGGCGCGATCACGGCTGGGATCATTGCTCTGTCGCTGAACTATGGCGCGTACCTGAGCGAAATCTTCCGCGCCGGCATCCTTGGCGTGCCCCACGGCCAACGCGAAGCCGCCCTCGCGCTGGGCATGCGCGATAACGCGATCTTCTGGCACGTCACCCTGCCCCAAGCCATGCGCACCATTGTTCCGCCCGCGACTAACCAATTCATCTCGATGCTCAAGGACTCGTCCCTGATCTCGGTGATGGGCGTGTGGGAAGTAATGTTCCTCGCGCAATCCTACGGCCGCTCAAGCTATCGCTACATCGAGATGCTCACCACCGCCGCAATCATCTACTGGGTGATGTCCCTCGCCCTGGAATTGATCCAGGCGCGGATGGAACGTCACTTTGGTAAGGGCTACGTTCGGCGCGGGTGAAGTCAGTAGAGCGCGCGTCGCACCCGCCCCCCCTCTGCAAACCGCGCGCCTTATCGCACAAGACCTGGGAAGTCTCCTGCAATCCAGCGGCACTGCGCCTGACATTTATCCCGCCTGAGCATCGCTAAATTCCCCGCCTCAAATATCAAGAGGTGGGCCTACATGCCGTTCATACACAAACAACTCGCACTGGCGATCATGCTGTCGCTGGGTGTCGCGAGTACTCAAGACGCGCAGGCACGGGGCGATATGGAGCCGGACAGCGAATGGCTTGATTGGATTGTCATGCCCGATAAAAGCCGACAGTTCGAACCGGCCGTCCCAGGGCCAGATGACTTCTACTTCGCGGATCGGGCGACGAGTCGCAACGGCCTGAACGTCGCCCGCGTGCTCGACGCTGCCGTGGATGAACTGTACGCGTCGGACGAAATCAGCGAACAGGCCAAGGACGAGCTGGACGATTACGGCCAGTACCTGTCCAGCCTTGCACCCGGCCAGGTCGGGGCCGCGCTTGAGCAACTGGCCGGCAGCCAAAACGCCAATCTGGGCACCGCCACGCAAAACGCCCTGAAGCAGTTGAACGCCAGCCTGCTCTCGGCAGTACGTCAGTTAGATATGGACACCCGCGAGACAGGCCGAGTTTGGCTGCAGGGCCTGGACAGCGGCGGCAGGCTCGACGCCCAACATGGCAGCGCCGGCTTGAGCCAAAGCACCCAAGGCGTGCTGCTCGGCGCCGACTGGTCAATCGACCACGCGTGGCGAATCGGTGTGGTGGGCGGCAAGTCCGGCAGCGACTTGAGCACCAAGGGTTTCAAGGGTGAAGTGGACAGCTGGCACCTCGGCACCTACGCCGCACGTCAGGACGGGCCGCTCTCGATGCGCCTCGGTGCGCTTTACAGCAGCCATCGCGGGCAGAACAAACGCTCGGTCGATCTAGGCTTGCTCGACTATCGTGAGCAGCTCAGCGGCAAATACAAGGCCCACAGCCAGAACGCTTTTGCCGAGTTGGGCTATCAGTTGGACGCTGCCGGCTGGCGTGCCGAACCCTATGCCGCCGTCGGCTTCCAGCGCTACCAGCGTGATCGTTTCGAGGAAAAAGGCGGCTACGGCGCGCTGAACGTTGGCGCACAAACCCAGCAAAACCTCAGCAATACCTTCGGCGTGCGTGTCTCCCAAGACTTCGCGCTGGGCAACCGCATGACCCTCAAACCGCACCTGAGCAGCAGTTGGAAACACCTGTATGGCAATGTCGACAGCCGCGTGCGCCAGTCCTTCGTCCATGAAAAACGCGAGGACTTCAACAGTGAGTTCACCATCGGCGGCACGTCTCTTGACCGCAACAGCCTCGCGCTGCGCACCGGCCTGGACCTGACGCTGTCGGCCGAACACAGCGTCGGCCTGGCCTACAACGCGGAATTTGGCAGCAACAGCCGCAACCAGGGTCTGACGGGCCAGTGGGCGATGGCGTTTTAAAGGCGAAAAAAAAGGGGGCACATGCCCCCCGAGGATTAAACGTTAGTGTCGAAGGCTGTATCAGCCTTCGACTTCAATCAAGATTTCGCCAGGGTTCACCCGGTCGCCCTTGGCCACATGAACAGCGGTTACCTTGCCGGCAATCGGTGCCTGCACTTCGGTTTCCATTTTCATGGCTTCGGTAATCAACACCGCCTGACCGGCCTTGACCACGTCGCCTTCCTTGACCAGCACGTCAACGATATTGCCCGGCATTGCGGTGCTGACATGGCCCGGCTCGCTGGCCTGCTTGCGCTTGCTGCTGCCGCCGCCGACAAATTCGTTGAGCGGCTCGAACACCACTTCTTCCGGCATGCCGTCGATGGACAGGTAGAAATGACGCTTACCTTCGGCTTTTACGCCGACACCGGTGATGTCCACGCGGTAGCTTTCGCCGTGTACGTCGATGACGAACTCGGTCGGCACACCTTCGCCACCTGCACGGGCTACGCCGCCGGCTTCAGGGATGGGTAACAACACTTCCGGGGCCAAGGTGCCGGCGTCGCGTTCTTCGAGGAACTTGCGGCCGATGTCCGGGAACATGGCATAGGTCAGCACGTCTTCTTCGGATTTGGCCAATGCGCCGATTTCTCCGCGCAGCTTGGTCATCTCTGGCTTAAGCAGGTCGGCTGGGCGCACGTCGATCACTTCTTCGCTGCCGATGGCCTGGCGACGCAACTGCTCGTTCACAGTGCCCGGCGCTTTGCCGTAGCCGCCTTGCAGGTAAAGCTTCACCTCATTGGTGATGGTCTTGTAGCGCTCACCGGCCAGCACGTTGAAGAACGCTTGAGTGCCGACGATCTGCGACGTTGGCGTGACCAGCGGCGGGAAGCCGAGGTCTTCACGCACACGCGGGATTTCGGCCAGTACTTCGCTCATGCGGTTGAGGGCGCCCTGCTCTTTCAACTGGTTGGCCAGGTTGGAAATCATCCCGCCCGGTACCTGGTTGACTTGCACACGGGTGTCGACGGCGGTGAATTCGCTTTCGAACTGGTGGTACTTCTTGCGCACGGCGTAGAAGTACAGACCGATCTCTTGCAGCAGTTCCAAGTCGAGGCCGGTATCGAATTCGCTGCCTTTAAGGGCGGCGACCATCGACTCGGTACCCGGGTGGCTGGTGCCCCAGGCGAAGCTGGAGATGGCCGTGTCGATATGGTCGGCACCGTTTTCGATGGCCTTGAGTTGGCACATCGCGGCCAAGCCGGCGGTGTCATGGGAGTGGATGAAGATCGGCAGGTTCTGCTCGGCCTTCAGCGCCTTGACCAGCTCGCCGGTGGCGTATGGGGTCAGCAGGCCGGCCATGTCCTTGATCGCGATCGAATCGCAACCCATGGATTCCAGTTGCTTGGCCTGCGCCACGAACGCGTCGATGGTGTGCACCGGGCTCGTGGTGTAAGCGATGGTGCCTTGGGCATGTTTGCCGGCGGCTTTTACGGCTTCGATGGCCACGCGCAGGTTACGCACATCGTTCATCGCATCGAAGATACGGAACACATCGATGCCATTCACTGCTGCCTTGGCGACGAAGGCTTTCACCACATCGTCGCTGTAATGGCGGTAGCCCAGCAGGTTCTGACCACGCAGCAACATTTGCAGGCGGGTGTTAGGCAACGCGGCGCGCAGTTTGCGCAGGCGCTCCCACGGGTCTTCTTTCAGAAAGCGTACGCAGGCGTCGAAGGTCGCGCCGCCCCAGACTTCCAGGGACCAGTAGCCGACTTTGTCGAGCTTGTCGCAGATCGGCAGCATGTCGTCGGTGCGCATGCGGGTGGCCAGCAACGATTGGTGGGCGTCGCGCAGGATGGTGTCGGTTACGAAGATTTTCTTGGTCATTGTTGTATTCCTCACAGGCCTGCGTGGGCGGCGATGGCGGCGGCGATGGCCAGGGCCAGCTCTTCGGGTTTGCGCTTGATCGAGTAGTTGGTCAGCTCAGGGTGGCTTTCCACAAAACTGGTGTTGAACTGGCCGCTACGGAATTCCGGGTTACGCAGGATTTCCTGGTAGTAGGCGGCAGTGGTCTTCACGCCTTGCAGGCGCATGTCGTCCAGGGCACGCAGGCCGCGGTCCATGGCTTCTTCCCAGGTCAACGCCCACACCACCAGTTTGAGGCACATGGAGTCGTAGAACGGTGGGATGGTGTAGCCGGTATAGATAGCCGTGTCAGTGCGCACGCCGGGACCGCCGGGCGCGTAATAACGGGTGATCTTGCCGAAGCTTGGGAGGAAGTTGTTTTTCGGGTCTTCCGCGTTGATGCGGAACTGCAACGCGAAGCCACGGTGCTGGATGTCTTCCTGTTTCACCGATAGAGGCAGGCCCGAGGCGATGCGGATCTGCTCACGAACGATGTCGATCCCGGTGATTTCTTCGGTGATGGTGTGTTCCACCTGAACCCTGGTGTTCATTTCCATGAAGTACACCTCGCCCTCGGCGAGCAGGAACTCCACGGTACCGGCGTTCTCGTAGCCCACGGCCTTGGCCGCGCGCACCGACAGGTCGCCGATGTAGGCGCGCTGTTCAGGGGTCAGCTGTGGGCTTGGGGCGATCTCGATCAGCTTCTGGTTGCGACGCTGGATCGAGCAATCGCGCTCGAACAGGTGCACCACGTTGCCGAAGCTGTCACCGAGGATCTGCGCCTCAATGTGCTTGGGATTGACGATGCATTTTTCCAGGAACACTTCCGCCGAACCAAAGGCCTTGGTGGCTTCGGAGATGACGCGGGGGAAGGCTTGTTCAAGTTCTTCGCGACTGTTGCAACGACGAATCCCGCGACCGCCACCACCCGAGGTGGCCTTGAGCATCACCGGGTAACCAATGCGGTCGCCTTCGGTGAGGGCTTCGGCGATGTCGGCGACGTTGCCTTCGGTGCCTGGCGTGACCGGCACGCCGGCTTTGATCATGCTGCGGCGCGCTTCGGTCTTGTCGCCCATGCGGCGGATCACTTCAGCGGACGGGCCGATGAACTTGATCCCACGCTCAGCACAGATGTCTGCCAACTCGGCATTTTCCGACAGGAAGCCATAGCCAGGATGCAGCGCATCACAACCGGTTTCCACGGCCAGGTTCACCAGCTTGCGCGGGTTCAGATAACCGGCCAAAGGCTCGGCACCAATGCTGTGAGCTTCGTCGGCACGTTTAACGTGCAACGCGTGGCGGTCGGCGTCGGAATAGACCGCGACCGAGCGAATGCCCATCTCGGCGCAAGCACGCACGATTCGTACGGCAATTTCACCACGGTTGGCGATCAGGATCTTTTTTATCACTTGGAAATTCCCTTGAGCCGATTGCTGCATTCTTCGACCCCTGGAGCTGGGTCGGCGCGTGACTAAATGTTTCATGACAGTCGCGAGACACACACTAAGCCCCAGCAGGGATTAACAAAAATCAATAATTATTGGGTTGTGTATAAGTAAAGACTTATAGTAACCGCATTACGGCCGGGATGGGTATTTGAATTATGCGTAAGTCATTGATGCGTATGACATTGCGTCAATTGCAGATTTTCAATGAAGTGTGCGATTTACGCTCTTACAGCCGTGCAGCCGAGGAAATGTCTCTGACACAACCGGCCGTCAGCCTGCAAATTCGTCAGCTGGAGGAGCTGATCGGCCAGCCGCTGTTCGATTATGTGGGTAAAAAACTCTACATGACCGAGGCCGCCGAGGCGCTGCAACGGGCCAGTCGTGACATCTTCGGGCGCCTGGAAAACCTCGATATGCAGCTGTCGGACATGCAAGGTTCATTGCAAGGTCAGCTAAAGCTCGCGATTGAATCCAGTGCCAAGTATTTCGTGCCGCACCTGTTTGCCGCGTTCAAGCGCCAGCATCCGGAAGTACAACTGCACCTGACAGTGGTCAACCGCGCCCAGGTGATCCGGCGTCTTTCCGACAACCGCGACGACCTCGTGATTATGTCCATGGTGCCCCAAGACATGGGGTTGGAATTCCTGCCGTTTCTCAACAATCCGATTGTTGCCGTCGCTCCACCCGATCATCCATTGAGTCTGCAGGGGCCACTGCGTCTGCAAGACCTGGAGCCTTACACACTATTGGTGCGCGAACCGGGCTCCGGCACGCGACTGGCCTGCGAGGAGTATTTCAAGGAGAAGCGCGTGCACTTCACCCATACGGTGGAAGTGGCTTCGGCCGAGGCGCAGCGTGAATGCGTGTGCGCAGGCTTGGGCGTGGCTTTGCTGACGCGCCATGCGGTGAATATGGAACTGGCCACCGGCGGGCTCAAGGAGCTGCCGGTGGAAGAGCTGCCGCTGTACCGCAGTTGGTGCCTGGTGCAAGCCAAGGCCAAGCGCCTGTCACCGGTGGCCCATGCGTTCCTGGGCTTTATTCGCAGCGAGCGTGTGCAAATCAGCGCGCTGGCTGAACGCTTCGCTGGGCAGCCGCGGGTGCCTGCCAGTGGAGTTCTGGGTAGTCACTGATGCTCTGGAGCAGTTGGCGCTCCTGGCAACGGTCTTCAATTGCGCGACGGAACGCCATGCGACGCTGGTCTTCCTGCTGACGACGGGTCTTTACGGTGCTGTTGCTGTCTTCGTAGGGACGGGCCATTTGGTGTCTCCCAAAGCGAGTACGGGGAGTACAGGATGGGTCGTAGCGATGACGGTTTAACGGCGCGGGGGTTACAGGACGATGAATCTTCCGAATAGGTAAACAATCCAAATGTGGGAGGGGGCTTGCTCCCGATTACAGTACATCAGCCGGTTTCTCTTTGACTGACCCACTACTATCGGGAGCAAGCCCCCCCCACATTTTGAGCGTGTATGGCCCTGGATCAGTCGTCGAGGGCTTTGACGGACTTGGGCGACAACCGCAGGCTACGCAAACTGCGCTTCACACTCTTGAGGTGGTTGACCAGGCTCGGTCCGCGCGCCATGGCCACGCCCATCGCCAACACATCGATTACCACCAGATGGGCGATGCGTGACGTCAGAGGCGTGTAGATCTCGGTGTCTTCATGCACGTCGATCGCCAGGTTGACTGTGGACAGTTCGGCCAACGGCGTCTGGCTCGGGCACAGAGTAATCAACGACGCGCCGCTTTCACGCACCAGATTGGCGGTGATCAGCAGGTCCTTGGAGCGGCCCGACTGGGAAATACAGATCGCCACATCCGTCGGCTTCAAAGTCACCGCCGACATCGCCTGCATATGCGGGTCGCTGTAAGCCGCTGCTGTCAGCAGCAGGCGGAAGAATTTGTGCTGGGCATCTGCCGCCACCGCGCCGGACGCACCGAAGCCGTAGAACTCCACACGCTGGGCCTGGGACATGGCAGTCACGGCTTTTTGCAGCTCCACCGGGTCGAGTTTCTCGCGCACTTCCATGAGGGTGTGCAAGGTGGTGTCAAAGATCTTGAGGCTGTAATCGGCGACGGAGTCGTCTTCATGGATTGCAAACTGACCAAAACTGGCACCGGCGGCCAGGCTTTGGGCCAATTTGAGTTTCAGGTCCTGGAACCCGGAGCAACCGATGGCGCGGCAGAAGCGCACGATGGTGGGCTCGCTGATGCCAACGCTGTGGGCCAAGTCGGCCATGGAACTGTGCATCACAGCCGCAGGGTCAAGCAGCACGTGATCGGCAACCTTGAGTTCCGATTTGCGTAACAGGTGGCGCGACTGGGCGATATGTTGCAACAGGTTCAAAGGACGGACTCTTGTTATTGGCAGGGCCAGGGGATGTAGCAAGCTTGTAGTTATACTACAAGAATTGTCGTTTTGCCCGTCCGACGCATCACTTAATTGCCCTGCCACCCTCATATTCAAAGGCCAGGAGCTTTGTAGCCACTCCGGCGCCCTTGGCGTCGCTAAGGATAATCTGCATTTTTCCGTAACAATTCTGCCAACCCGTCAGCCTGCATCGGCCGGCTGATCAAATACCCCTGCACTTCGTCGCAACGCTCCGCCCGCAGGAAATCCAGCTGCTGCTGATCTTCCACGCCTTCGGCCACGACCTTGAGCGCCAAGCCGTGGGCCATGGCGATAATCGCTCGGGTGATGGCCGCATCCTCGCGCCCCTGTCCAAGCCCACGGATAAAGGTCTGGTCGATTTTCACGTAGTCCACAGGGATGCGCTTGAGGTAGCTGAGGGACGAGTAACCCGTGCCAAAGTCATCGATGGCAAGCTTCACCCCCAGGTCACGCAGTTGCTGGAAAGTGGCGATGATGTGTTCAACGCTGTCGAGCAGTTGGCTCTCAGTCAGTTCCAGCTCCAGGTATTGCGGGTCCAGGCCGGTTTCTTCCAATACTTGGCGCACCAGGCTGACCAGCTTGCCCTGGCGCAATTGGTGAACCGAGAGATTCACCGACACCCGAATCGAAGCCAACCCCTGGCGCTGCCATTCACAGGCTTGCCAGCAAGCCTCGCGCAACACGAATTCGCCCAGCGGCACGATAAGGCCCGTTTCTTCGGCCAGGCCGATAAAGTCGCAGGGCGGCACCATGCCCCATTGTGGATGCTCCCAACGCACCAACGCTTCAGCAGCATTGAGCCTACCGGTGGCCAGGCACAGTTTCGGCTGGTAGAACACCGAAAGCTGGCGCTCCTCGATGGCTTTACGCAGATGGTTTTCCAACTGCAGGCGCTCAAGGGTGCTGCCTTGCAGGCTGTCGGTGTAGAACTGGAAGTTGTTGCCGCCCAGGTGCTTGGCGTGTTGCATGGCCATATTCGATTGGTTGACCAGCTCGGAAATTTCACGCGCATTGTCCGGCAGCAAACTCACGCCCATCGAAGCGCTAACCACCAGCTCATGCCCCTCCACCGTCACCGGCACTCGCAGCTTGGCCAGCAGCCGCGTGGCCACCCGCGCCAGGCTCGACAGGCTACCGTAGGCGTCAAACAAGACAGCGAACTCATCGCCGGACAGGCGTGCAATGGTGTCGGCTTCGGGCAAGGCGTTGATCAACCGGCGGGCCATCTTTTGCAGCAACTGATCGGCCACCTCATGGCCCAAACTGTCATTGAGCAGCTTGAAGCGGTCCAGGTTGATATGCAGCAACGCCAGACTGCGCCCGCCCTGGCGCACGCGCTGGTGGGCTTCGCGCAGCCGTTCGCGGAACAGCGAGCGGTTGGCCAGTCCGGTCAATTCATCGTAGTGAGTGAGGTAGCGCATGCGCTCCTCGGACTCGCGCCGCGCCGACAGATCAGCGAAGAAGCCCACGATGTGACTGACTTTTCCACGAACATCACGCACAACATTCAATTGCAGCCACTGCGGGTAAAGCTCGCCGTTCTTGCGTGTTTCCACCAGTTCGCCCTGCCAGGTGCCGTGACTGAGCAAAGCTTGGCGGATCACCGGGAAGTGACGGCGGGCATCGCGGCTGCTGGGTAGCTCCACCACGTTGCGACCAAGCATGTCATCGATGTCAAAGCCGGTGACGCGACTGAAGGCCTGGTTGACTGCGATCAGCGCGTAATCCGGGTCGAGGATCACGATGCCTTCGCTGGCGGCTTCGAACACCGTCGAGGCCAGCCGCTGTTGTTCTTCGAGCGCCTTGCCGGCACTGATGTCGCGCCGCGTACCGAGCATTCGAATTACTCGCCCGCTCGCAGCGCGCTCCACCGCGCGGCCACGGTCTTCGATCCATACCCAGTGACCATCGCCATGGCGCACGCGGTATTCCACCTGGTAATCCTCGGTGCGCCCCTTGAGGTGCTCCACCAACGCGCGTTTGAGCAACGGTAAGTCATCCGGGTGCAAGCGCGGTTTGAGGTGGCCGAGCATGGCCGTGACGTACTCCGGCTCCAGGCCGAACAGCTCTTTGAGCTGGGTGTGATGGACTTCGTCGGTTTGCAGGTTCCAGTCCCACAAGCCCAGTTCGCTGGCTTGCAACGCCATGGCCAGACGCGCTTCACTTTTATTCAGGGCCAGGCTGGCGACGTCCAACTCCTGACTACGTTGCGCCACACGGTCCTGCAGGCCGATCTGGGCTTCGCGCAGCTCTTGTTCGACCTGACGGCGCTGCTCGACTTCACGCACCAAATCCTGATTCAACTGTTCGCTGCGCTGCTGCGCCTGCTGGAGATGCTCGATCAGCGCCTGGTTCTGGAAACGCCGCAGGAGTTCACGCTGGATCAGGCGGTTGACCTGCCAGGCCACCAGGTTCAGCGACACCAGCAGGATCAGGCCGAGCACACCCCAACCTTGTTGCTGCGGGCTACCATCCCATAACAGGTAGACAATAGACGGCACCAGGCACGGCACAGCGAAGGATAGAAACGCCGGCAGGCTCACGGCGTAGGCCACGCTGGCCGATAATGTCGCCGCGCCGATCAGGCCGAACACCCAGGCTTGCTGCATGAAGCTGTTGACCGGCGCCAGGGCGATGGCCGCAGTGGCCAGCGTCAGGCCACTGACCGCCGAACCGAGCATGAACATGCGCCGCCACACCGGCTGCGCCTGTCGGCTTGGCATCGCCGAATCAAACGCCGCCACCTGGATCACGCGCATGGCCACCAGGGCGAGGAGCCACACCAGCCAGATGCTGTCGAGCAGGTATTGTTTGGGGTTCCACAGCAGCCAGGCGCATACCAGGCCGTTCACCAACATTAATAGGGTCGGCAGCAGCGAACCTTGATACAACAGGCGAGTGCGCTCGACCGCCATCTCAGTGGCGTAGTGTTTATGGATAACCTGCGCAGGCGCCATCGAGGGGCCAGGCAGGTCGGTGCTGAGGGTCATAGGCAGTGTTCTTATAATGGTGAGCCCGAAACGTGGACGGAGCATACACAAGCAAACGCTTGGGCCAAACTGCTCCACGTCATAAAAACTGCGTGGTCACACGCCGCAAAGCTCGGTGCCAGACGGCTTCAGCGAGACCCGGCGCGGGCTGTGGGCATTGACCGACCGGTCATCACCCTGAGCAGAATATTGAGCCGGCCCGGATCACGTTGAATATTTTCCATCGACCACCCGGCATTGGGATTTGCCCGACTCCCCCCAGCACCCTAGAATGCGCCGATGCGCGATGATCTCTCTCTTTTGCTGAACTCCCTCAACGATGCCCAACGCCAGGCCGTAGCGGCCCCCGTTGGCCGTCAGTTGGTCCTGGCCGGTGCTGGCTCCGGTAAAACCCGAGTGCTGGTGCACCGTATCGCCTGGTTGATCCAGGTCGAAAACGCGTCTCCGCACTCAATCCTGTCGGTGACGTTCACCAACAAGGCCGCTGCCGAGATGCGCCATCGCATCGAACAGTTGATGGGCATCAGCCCGGCCGGCATGTGGGTCGGCACCTTCCACGGCCTTGCGCACCGCCTGTTGCGGGCCCATTGGCAGGAAGCTGGCCTCGCCCAGACCTTCCAGATCCTTGACAGCGACGACCAGCAACGCCTGGTCAAGCGCGTGATCCGCGAACTCGGCCTCGACGAACAGCGTTGGCCCGTGCGCCAGGCGCAGTGGTTTATCAACGGCCAGAAAGACGAAGGCCTGCGCCCGCAACATATTCAAGCCAGCGGCGATCTTTTCCTGGCCACCATGCGCAGCATTTATGAAGCCTATGAGGCTGCTTGCGCACGTGCCGGCGTGATCGACTTCTCCGAACTGCTGCTGCGCGCCCTCGACCTGTGGCGCGACAACCCCGGCTTGCTGGCCCATTACCAGAAACGCTTCCGCCACATTCTGGTGGATGAGTTCCAGGACACCAACGCCGTGCAGTACGCCTGGTTGCGCCTGCTGGCCAAGGGCGGCGACAGCCTGATGGTAGTGGGTGACGACGACCAGTCCATCTACGGCTGGCGTGGCGCGAAAATCGAGAACATCTACCAGTATTCCGAAGACTTCCCGGACGCGGTCACTATCCGTCTGGAGCAGAACTACCGTTCTACCGCTGGCATCCTCAAGGCCGCCAACGCCTTGATCGCCAACAATACCGGACGCCTGGGCAAAGAGCTGTGGACCGACGGCGGCGAAGGCGAAGCGATCAATCTGTACGCAGCCTTCAACGAGCACGATGAAGCGCGCTATGTGGTGGAAACCATTGAAAGCGCCCTGAAAACCGGCCTGGCACGTAGCGATATCGCGATTCTGTACCGCTCCAACGCCCAATCGCGGGTATTGGAAGAAGCCTTGCTGCGCGAACGCATCCCGTACCGCATCTATGGCGGCCAGCGCTTCTTCGAGCGTGCGGAAATCAAGAACGCCATGGCCTACCTGCGCTTGCTGGAAGGTCGCGGCAATGATGCTGCGCTGGAGCGGGTGATCAATATCCCGGCCCGTGGTATCGGCGAAAAAACCGTCGAAGCAATCCGCGACCACGCGCGCCACGCCGACGTGTCGATGTGGGAAGCCATGCGCTTGCTGATCGCCAACAAAGGCCTGACCGGGCGGGCAGCGGGTGCGCTGGGCGTGTTTGTAGAGCTGATCGAGAATCTGGCCGCCAAGTGCCTGGAAATGCCCCTGCACTTGATGACCCAGACCGTGATCGAGCAGTCCGGACTGATCGCCTATCACGAAGCGGAAAAAGGCGAAAAAGGCCAGGCCCGAGTAGAAAACCTTGAGGAACTGGTCAGCGCCGCCCGCGCGTTCGAAAACACCGAGGAAGACGAAGAGCTGACCCCACTCGCCGCATTCCTCGGGCACGCCTCGCTGGAAGCCGGTGATACCCAGGCCGATGAGCATGAAGACAGCATCCAGCTGATGACCTTGCACAGCGCCAAGGGCCTGGAATTCCCGTACGTGTTCCTGGTGGGCATGGAAGAAGGCCTGTTCCCCCACAAGATGAGCCTGGAAGAGCCCGGCCGTCTTGAAGAAGAACGTCGCCTGGCCTACGTGGGTATCACTCGGGCGATGCAGAACCTGGTCATGACCTACGCCGAGACCCGACGCCTGTACGGCAGCGAGACCTACAACAAGGTGTCGCGCTTCGTACGTGAAGTACCGAAGGGCCTGATTCAGGAAGTTCGCCTTTCCAACAGCGTCAGCCGCCCGTTCGGCGGCGGCCAACAGCAGAACTCCAGCAGTATGTTTGCCGGTTCCGAGATTCCGGAAACTCCGTTCAGCTTGGGCCAGCAGGTCAGGCATGCGGTCTTCGGTGAGGGCGTGATCCTCAATTTCGAAGGCGCTGGCGCCCAGGCACGAGTGCAGGTGAACTTCGCCGAAGGTAGCAAATGGCTGATGATGGGTTACGCGAAGCTCGAAGCAGTCTGAAACATTTGCCTACATGAAGCTTATTGGCCCGCCCTTGTATTCAACGAGCGCGGGCCAATATCAGTAATCAGTCCTACAGATCCTTCGGAATCGGTCTTACGCAAAAGCCCGAAACATTATGCCGCTAGCCACTGCCACTACACCTGTGCAACATGGCGCGCGTGCAATCCACAAATGGGAATTCCCTTTATGAAACGTTTTCTTAGCATCGCCATGGCGTTGTGCATCGGCCTGACGATGAGCCTCGACGCCAACGCCAAACGCTTCGGTGGCGGCAAAAGCTCGGGTGCGGCACCGACTCACCAGACCAGCCAAATGGCTCCATCCGCCGGTGCAGGCGGTGCTGCCGCTTCCGCAGGCGCAGCCGGTGCTGCTGGCGCCGCAGCCAAGGCTGGCGGTGCTTCACGCTGGCTTGGCCCTCTGGCCGGTATCGCGGCCGGTGGCCTGCTCGCCTCCATGTTCATGGGCGGCGGCTTCGAGGGCATGCAGATCTTCGACATCCTGATCATGGCCGTCATCGCCTTCCTGGTCTTCCGCTTTATCGCCGCCCGTCGCCGCAAGCAGCAGGAGCACCTGGCTCCAGCCGGCGCGCCAATGCAGCGTGAAGTGTTCGAGCAGAAACCAGCCATGGGCTCGATCTTTGGTGGTTCGGCAGCGCCTGCTGCGGCCCGTCCGGTGATCAACGCACCGGCCTGGTTCAATGAAGAGCGCTTCGTCGAAGCGGCCCGCAGCCACTTCCAGTCCCTGCAGCAACACTGGGACGCCAACGAAATGGACAAGATCGCCGAGTTCGTGACCCCGCAACTGCTGGAGTTCCTCAAACGCGAACGTGCCGAGATCGGCGACGCGTTCCAGTCGACCTACATTGACGACCTGCGCGTTCAGTTGGACGGTGTGGATGATCGCGCCGACAAGACCATCGCTACCCTGACCTTCAGCGGTGTGTCGAAGACCTCGCGTTTCGACCAGGGCGAAGTGTTCAGCGAAAGCTGGAACATGGAACGCCCTCAAGGCGAGAACCAGCCATGGCTGGTCGCCGGTATTCGCCAAAACGGCTGATACCCACGCGCTTGAGCACGCCGTAACGAAAAACCCCGGACATGTCTCATGTCCGGGGTTTTCTATTTCACGGTTGCACTTATAGCGAGCTACTGTATAAAACGCCCCTATAAACCGCGCCATCTAGCAAGAGGATCCCGGCCGTGGAAGAAATCATCGAACAATTGCGTGAAGCCAACGAACCGGTCCCGGTTCCTCTGGAACTGCCTGACGAAGATCAACTGGTGGAAATCGAAGAACAACTGTTCATCGACATCCCGTTTGTCTTCCGTGAATTCCTGCTGACCGTCAGCGATGTGGTGTACGGCAGCCTGGAACCGGTGACCGTCACCGACCCGCAATCCCACACGTACCTGCCGGATGTGGCAGCCAACGCCTGGGATGCCGGCGTTGACCGCAGCATGATCCCGATCTGCCAGGACGGCGACGACTACTACTGCGTTGAAGAAGACGGCACCGTGGTGTTGTGGTCCGGCGAAGAAGAACTCGTCACCGAAGAAACGTGGGAATCGGTGTGGCACTGGGCGCGGGATGTTTGGCTGGAAAGCTGAGTCCTGTCACCCGTGGCGGACCGGTTTTTGTGGCGAGCAAGCTCGCTCGCCACAAGCGAATGCACCGCAGCACCTTAGTGCTCCGACGTGTCCTTGTGATTATCCAGAGTCTCCAGCAAGGCCACCTGCATCCGCGTATGCACGCGAATGAACCAGCGCCACAGAACGGCCGCTACCGCCGCCGCGACTACTGCAATCAGCACCAGCAACTTGTTGGTCGGCAAAATGCTGGCCGACAAGGCTGCCAATAGCAGAAAGATCACCAGCAACGACAGAATCGGGATCAGCTCCGAGATTACCCTTCGCACACGCTGGGTATGTCGCCCGGCCATTTCCGGCTTCACGCTCATTTCCGCCAGCAGCATCGACAGCGCCTTGAGCTTGCGGTAAGCCGCTATCAAGAACGGCAGCGACAACAACAACGCCCCTCCCCAGATCAACGCCTTCTGCCAGCTCGGATCACTGATCCAACCCTCCAGATACCCGCCAATGCGCACCGCAAAAAAGCTGCCAGCGAAGAAGATCGCGATCACCAGCGCGAGGTTCACCCCTACTTGCAGGATGATCTTGCGGATCATCGACGCTAGCATCGCGCCCTCGCCCTGAGGCTGAATGCTGCGCAACCACTCGCCGTACATCCCGAAGACCCGACTCATGCGCTTGGGCATCACTGCCGCAATCTTCAGCGACAGGGGATCAGCACCGCGAATCAGGTAGGGCGTGAGCAGTGTAGTGATCGCCGAAACCGCCACCGCCACCGGATACAGGAAGTCACTGGTTACCTGCAAGGTCATGCCCAGCGCGGCGATAATGAAGGAGAACTCGCCAATCTGTGACAGCCCCATGCCCACGCGCAGTGAGGTGCGGCCGTCATTACCGGCGATAAATGCGCCCAGGCCGCAGGACAGCATCTTGCCCAGCACCACGGCCACGGTGATTACCGCGATTGGCCAGGCATATTGCAGCAGGATCTGCGGGTCAATCATCAAGCCAATCGCCACAAAAAAGATGGCGCTGAACATGTCGCGAACCGGCTCGATCAGGCGTTCTATCTTAATCAACTGCTTGGACTCGGCCATGATCGCGCCGATCAGGAAAGCCCCCAGCACCATGCTGTATTCCAGCTTGACCACCAGCAGGCAAAAGCCGAAGCACAGGCCCAATACGGTGATCAGCAGCATCTCATTGCTTTCGAACTTAGCTACGTAAGCCAGCAGACGCGGCACCAGCAAGATGCCAATCACCAAGGCGACGATCATGAACAGCGAGAGCTTGCCGACGGTGGAGAACACCTCGCCGGAGCTCACGGTGCCGCTGACGGCGATGCTCGACAGCAAGGCGATGATGCCGATGCCAAGGATGTCTTCAACGATCAACACGCCGAAAATCAGCTGGGCAAAACGCTGGTTCTTCATTTTCAGGTCATTGAGGGCCTTGACGATGATGGTGGTCGAGGAAATCGCCAGGATCGCGCCGAGGAAGAGTGAGTCCATGGTGTTCCAGTCGAACCAGCGGCCGATTTCGTAGCCGATCCAGATCATCAGGATGATTTCCAGGAAGGCTGCGATAAACGCCGTCGCGCCCACCTTGAACAACTTGCGCAGGCTGAACTCCAGGCCCAGGCAGAACATCAGGAAGATCACCCCTAGCTCGGCGAGGGTCTTGATGGTGTCTTCGTCGTGGATCAGACCGAACGGTGGCGTGTGGGGACCGATGATGAAGCCGGCGACGATGTAACCCAGCACCACCGGCTGCTTGAGGCGGTGAAACAGGATGGTGACCACCCCTGCCACCAGCATGATCACGGCCAAGTCCTGGATAAAGCTGATGGCGTGCATGGCGAGGGGCTCCTTGAGGGTACTGGCGCTTTTCCCACTTCCGCCCACGCACATGAAAATGCGCAAAGTGCGGAAGGAAAAGTCTGCCTTGATCGTAAGAAATGCCCTGACATGGGCTTTTGAAGGTTAACACCGCGACTTCCAGCAGAAAGCCGGTGCAATATATGGAAACAGATCGGTGCAGGCGTGACGGCAAGCCGCCCACTGGCGTCCCGTAAGGGATGGCGCTGCAAAGATTCCAGCACCCGCAGAGGTGCACCCCAACCAATGCCTACAACCCGTGAGTGTGTTATGGAACCCGGAAACGCCCAGCTGTCGATGACGGTATTGATGACCCCTGACATGGCCAACTTCTCAGGCAATGTCCACGGCGGCACCCTGCTCAAGTACCTCGACGAAGTGGCCTACGCCTGTGCGAGCCGTTATGCCGGTCGCTATGTGGTGACGTTGTCGGTGGATCAGGTGATTTTTCGCGAACCGATCCATGTCGGCGAATTGGTGACGTTCCTTGCATCGGTCAACTACACCGGCAATACGTCGATGGAAGTGGGCATCAAGGTGGTGACCGAGAACATCCGCGAGCGCTCGGTGCGTCATACCAACAGCTGCTTCTTCACCATGGTGGCCGTGGACGACCAGCGTAAACCCGCTGCCGTACCACCGCTGCAACCCCATAACAGTGAAGACAAGCGCCGGTTCGTGCAGGCCCAGCAACGCCGGCAGATTCGCCAGGAGCTGGAGAAGCGCTACCAGGAAATCAAGGCAGACGCGCTGTAAGTCCCAAGCCGCAAACCCGATCAAAAATGTGGGGGGCTTGCCCCCGATTGCAGTGGGTCAGCCATTACTTAGGTAGCTGATACACCGCCATCGGGAGCAAGCCCCCTCCTACATTGGGTGTTGTGTACTTACAATCCGATCGGGGTGGCTTCAAAGCGCACACGTGGGTGGGCAATGCGATCCTGGGCCCGCACCAACTCCAACTCGTAACTGGCGCAAGCCTGGGTTTCCAGCAGCACTTCGTGCACGGCCGCTGCGGTGAATTCAAACGCGGCCAGCAGGCTGTCGCCTAACAACACCCGCGCCAGGAACAACCCCGAGGTCAGGTCGCCCACGCCCACCGGTTGGCGCGGGAACGCCAGCAGCGGTCGACGCAGGTGCCAGCTGCCGTCGGCGGTCACCAGCAGCATCTCGAAACCATCCGGCAACTTGCCCGGGTAATCCAAGTGTTTGACCAACACGGCTTTAGGCCCGCGAGCCAGCAACGCCTTAGCCATAGCCAGACAATCGAACAGCGACTGCGGTTTGCGCCCGGCAAAGCTGTCCAATTCCAGTTGGTTGGGGCACAGGAAGTCGGCCATGGCGACGGCTTCATCGAGCAGGAAATCGCTGACTTCCTGGGGCACGATGCAGCCTTTTTCAGGATGACCCATTACCGGGTCGCACAGGTACAAGGCCTTGGGATTGATCGCTTTAATACGCGCCACACCGGTGAGAATCGCCCGGCCCTGGGCCGCGCTGCCCAGATAGCCGGACAGCACCGCATCACAGTTGCCCAACTCACCGATGGCGGCAATCCCTTCCACCAACGCCGGAATTTGCTGCGGCGCCAACACTTCGCCCGCCCACTGGCCATACTGGGTGTGGTTGGAGAACTGCACAGTGTTAAGCGGCCAGACGTTCACCCCGACCCGCTGCATGGGGAACACGGCGGCGCTGTTTCCGGCGTGGCCAAAGACCACATGAGACTGGATCGCAAGCAGATGAGGTGTGCGTTTCATGCAGGGGATTTCCGTAAAGCCATTGAAATTCTGGCCGCGCAGTATGCGACTAAACACAGCCTGTACGACAGGCCAGCGACACAGTTAAGCTGCTCTCACTTTGTTGGAGTTTTTCGCATGCTGACCCTGGGAAACATCTTCGTGTTGATGCTGCTGGCGACCGGCGCCGCCTGGGTTTGGCACAACCACGGCCTGCGCGAACGGGCGCTCGCGCGGGTGAAGCAGCATTGCGCCAAGCTCGATATCGAATTGCTCGACGGTGCCGTAGCGTTGAAACGCATCGGTTTTGTGAAGGACGCCAATGGCCGGCGGCGTCTGGCGCGTATCTATAATTTCGAGTTCACCGTCACGGGCGAGACCCGTCACAGCGGGACCATCACGCAGTTTGGCGCCCATAGCGCGCAGATCGAACTGGCGCCCTACCCGTTCGAGGCCAAGGAAGCGCTGCCCAGTGCTGAAGTCATTGAGCTGAGCCAATGGCGTCAGAACCATGCGACTAAAAACCGTCAGTAACGGCAGGCAGTCAGCGCGGCCTGCAATGCAGCCATATCCTGTGGTGTGCTGAAGATCAATTCGATACGTGAGTCGCGGCGCCATTCACTGGGGTGCCAGGCGAGCGGGCTGTTATCCACAGCGTTGGCCGATATCCACCCATCACGGCTGTGGATAACCAGTTTGGCGCGGCGCCACTCAAGCGATGTCAGCCACAGGTGCAGACGCACGGAATCGAATTTCTGGCTCGGGTGCCAGCGCCAACCGATACTCCAACCGCCCTCCTGGGCCTGGCTCAGGCAGATCGGCAATGCCGGATCGCTCCAGATAGCCGGCAATTGAGCCAGCCCCTTGGGCACCTCGACGTTATCCACAGCCTCTTCAGCCTGCGCATTCAAACCTGGCAGTTTGCCGAGCGGCACGTACGCCTGCCGCGTCCAATAAATGCCACGGTCGGGTAGCTGTCGTTCGACGGCCTCGCGTTGCTCAGCATCCAGCCCCTCATCCTTGTTCAACACCAACAGTCCGGCACTGGCCAACGCTTCCTGCTGCGCTGGCGGCAAGGGTTTGCCCGCAGCCAGCGCTTGGGCATCCAGCACCAGCACACAAGGCTGAACCGCAAGCACCGTCTGCCACGGCGCTTCGCGCAACTGCTGGAGCAACTGCGCAGGATGACCCAGGCCCGAGGGTTCGATAAACAACCGATCCGGCTTGGCCTTACGCAGCAACCGGCCCAGGCCTACCTGGAACGGTGCGCCATTCACACAACACAGGCAGCCACCGGCGACCTCGCCCAAGGCAATGCCGTCGTCGTCCTGGGTCAGCAACGCAGCATCCAGGCCGATCTGCCCAAACTCATTAATCAGCACCGCCCAGCGCTCGTTGGCCGGGCGTTGGGCGAGCAGGTGCTTGATCAGGCTGGTCTTGCCAGCGCCCAGGGGCCCGGCAATCACGTGGGTGGGAATGTTCTGCAGCATAAGTGCCATCGTTCGGACCGTGTAGAGCGTTTGATCCTACGCGGTTACGCGAGCCAATCCAGCGTCAGAATCAATCGGCGCTCATCCGCTTTCAGCGCGGGGGAGCGGTGGATCAGGCCGTGGCCTTCGTTGCCATGCCATTTGGTGCCCTTGAGCAGTGCCACTTCACCGCACTGAATCTGCTCAATGCGCTCGCTGGGCTCGGCGTCCGCTTGGCTGAGTTTGCGCCGGTCCATTACCCCTTCACGCAACCACTGGCTGCCGATACCTGCATAGGTGGTGATCAGCCGCACCGGCACATGATCGACGTGAAAACGCGGGCACATGGCTTTATCCAACAATCGCAGACGAACGCCTATGCGCTTGGCGCCGAGCAGACAGGCAAAAGCACTGACCAGCCACGACACATCGGCGACAAAGCCTTCATAACCTTCAAGATCGCGGCAACTGGACGCCAATCCTCGCAAGTTCGGCTTGGCGTCTTCGCTGTTGAGTTCGATCACGATCGAATCAGCCAACGGCTCGTTGAGTGCCACCAGCAAGGCGCCGAACTCAGCGATATGCAGCGGCAACTGGCGCTGCCATAGCGCCAGGTTCACGCCGTCTTCGAGGATGTCGGACAACGCCAGCGGGGTTTCACCGCGGGTCTGGCGAATCACGGGGCGCAGGGGGATAGCCGGTGCCAGCATCAGGCTGCCTCTTCATACCAGGGACCAAACGGATCAGCCAAAAGGCGCCACCCTTCCACGCCAAGGGCCATTTCTTCATCGGTGAGCAAGCACGCATCCAACTCGACGCGCATGTGGGCGAAGTCGATGTTCTGCCCGATAAACACCAGTTCCTGGCGGCAGTCGCCGGTGCTCAGTTGCCAGTTGCCCATAATCGCCGCGACGCTTTCTTGGTCTTGTGGCCATTGGCTTTTCGGTACGAAACGCCACCAGCGTCCGGCAAACCCGTGACGCATCAGGCCGCCTGCCTGGGACCAGCTACCGGCGTCCTGATGCTTGCTGGCCAGCCAGAAAAAGCCCTTTGAGCGCAGCAGTTTGCCGTTTACCCAAGGTCGATCGATAAAGTCGAAGAAGCGTTGCGGATGGAACGGTCGGCGTGCGCGATAGGCCATGGACGCGATGCCATATTCTTCGGTTTCCGGTACATGCTCACCGCGCAGCTCCTGCAACCAGCCTGGCGCTTGGGCCGCACGCTCGAAGTCAAAGCGGCCGGTGTTGAGGATCTTGTGCAGCGGCACCTCGCCCATGACCATCGGGATGATTTCCGCCTGAGCATTGAGGCGCTCAAGGATAGCCATCAGCTCTTCGCGTTCGCTGCTGCTGATCAGGTCGATCTTGCTGATCAAGATGACGTCGGCGAATTCGATCTGCTCGATCAACAGGTCGGTGATTGAACGCTCGTCTTCTTCCCCGAGGGTTTCGCCCCGCGAGGCCAGGCTTTCGGCGGCCTGGTAGTCGAGCAAGAAGTTCATGCCATCGACCACGGTAACCATGGTATCCAGGCGCGCAACATCGGCCAGGCTTCGGTCGTTTTCATCGCGAAAGGTGAAGGTTTCTGCCACCGGCAGCGGTTCGGAGATACCGGTGGATTCAATCAACAAGTAATCGAACCGACCTTCCTTGGCGAGTTTTCCGACTTCTTCAAGCAAGTCTTCACGCAAGGTGCAGCAGATACAGCCGTTGCTCATCTCCACCAGCTTTTCTTCGGAACGGTTGAGGGTGACGTCACGCTGCACCTCGCTGCCGTCGATGTTGATTTCACTCATGTCGTTGACGATCACCGCCACGCGCAGATTTTCGCGGTTGCGCAGGACATAGTTGAGCAATGTGCTTTTACCGGCGCCGAGAAAGCCAGATAACACGGTAACGGGGAGACGATTGGGCATCAGGTAATCCTCATCAGGGTTGGCCGGTCAAATCGCCCGTTTGTGGCGTTCGCGCAGCTCTTCACGTTCTTTGGCTTCGATACACAGGGTGGCGGTGGGACGTAGCAGAAGACGTTGCAGGCCGATGGGTTCGCCGGTTTCGCGGCACCAGCCATATTCGCCACGGGCCAGCAGTTCGAGGGCGTCGTCGATCTTGTCCAGCAGCTTCTTCTCCCGTTCCAGCAGGCGCAGTTGCCATTGGCGCTGCTCTTCGGCGCTGCCCACGTCAGCCGGGTCGCTGTTGGTTTCCTGCTCGCGCAGCACCAGGAATTCGCCTTCGATACGCGCTTGCAGTTCAGTGCGCTGAGCCAACAACAGTTCGCGGAAGAAGCCATGCTGGGCTTCATTCATGTAGTCGGCAGGCGGTTGGGTCAGCAGGTCTTGTTCAGTCATGGGGAGAGGTTCACGGGTCAGGCTGTTTTTCAATGTTATAGTATAACAATACAAATAATCCAATCCCCCCTTGCTCGCTTCGACAAAGAGGGCAATGCTTGAACGCATCCCTGCCCCGAGAAACCTTATGAAATACCTGTTGTGCGCCCTGTTACTGGCAGCGGCCGGGACTGCTTGCGCCCAAGCGCCCAGCCTGCTGGCCAACTGCACGCGCAGCGCCAACCTGCTGGCCTGTGTCGACCCTCTGGGCAACGCCTACAGTGTGTCGACCGAGGGCAGAACCACGTATTTGCGCGGTTTCGAGGTGATCGGCAAACGCTATTGGGCACAGACCAACAGCCGTTATGGGCAACTGACGTTTTTTACTGGTTTGGCGTCAGATGGGGAGGCGTGGGTCGGCTACACGCGGCGCGTGGGTTGGACCACGATCAATCGCTTCTCCAGCTCCGGCGGGGCCAGCGCCAAGTTCACCTGCAGCCGCATTACCGGCTGTTAGGCCTGACCATTCTTTTGTTCCTGCACCCACGCCATGTAACTGTTCATCGGCGGATTCTTCTGGAAGTAGTTTTTCAGGCCATCGAACAAGCCATCCGCCACCGCCTGTTGATGACGCGCCGTCACCAAGCGCTGGGCGTCTCGGGCATTGGAGATAAAGCCCGTCTCCACCAGGATCGAGGGCACATCCGGTGACTTGAGCACTGCAAACGCGGCCTGTTCCACACGTTTCTGATGCAGGCTGGTAATGCTTTGCAGGCTCCCGAGCACCGAACTGCCCAGTTGCAGGCTTGAGGCGATGGTGGCGTTCATCGACATGTCGAGAATCACGCCGGCCAGCATCGGGTCTTTATCCTTCAGATTGAGCAACGTGGTAGCGCCCAACAGGTCCGCGCCGTTTTCGCGCTGGGCCATAAAGCGTGCGGTGGCCGAGGTCGCGCCGCCCTCCGACAGCGCATACACCGACGCCCCTGAAGCGGTGAGCCGCGGCGCAGCATCGGCGTGCACCGAGATAAACATATCGGCCTTGTGCTGACGGGCGATGTCCACGCGCTTGCGCAACGGCACGAAGAAATCGTCGTTGCGCACCAGTTTCACGTCAAAGCCCTTCTCGCGCTTCAAACGCTTGGCCAGCAGTTGGGCGATGGACAACACCACGTCTTTTTCGCGCTGGCCCTTGGAGCCGATAGCGCCCGGGTCTTTGCCGCCGTGGCCGGGGTCAACCACCACCATGATGTCGCGCTTGGGATGCGCCTTTTCCACTGGCGCCACCAAGGGCGCACGTTCAGCCGCGATTTGACGTGGCGCCTGAGTGGCGCCAGTGAGATCGAGCACCAGGCGATGCCCCTGACCCTCCTGAGGCGGCAACACAAAGCTGGTGAGCCGCATCGGTGCGGCCAGATCGAGCACGATGCGCGTATCCGATTTGCCGAAATGCCCCGAGCGAATCGAGGTGATTCCGGTGTTCTTCAACTCCAGTTGAGAAAAGTCGCCACTGAGAACCGCGCCGCTCAGGTCGATGATCAGGCGCTCCGGCGCCGTCAGGGAGAAGGTCTTGTACTGCACCGGACCGCTGAGGTCGAACACCAACCGCAGCTTGTCATCTGAGTGCCATAAACGCGCGTTACGAATCTGCGTGGCGTGGGCCGTGAACGGCAAAACAAAAAAGGGGCTGGCCAAGAGCAGATTGAGAAGCTGACGTCTGTGCATGACAAATACCGCAGATAAAGGAGCGTCCGTACTCGACATGACTGAAAAAAGGCTACGACAGAAAATTCATCGTAGACCCTATTGTTATACTATAACATGTCGAATTATTTCCAACGATGGACCTGCTCATGAACGCGCTGACTCTGCCGGATATCGCCGCGCAGGCTTCACGCCAAGCCTTGCCACTCGACTGGGTCGGCATGTGCGGCATCGCCCTGCCAATCCTGATCGACGGTCAGCGCCTGACCGCCACCGCCGATGCCGGCGTGAGCCTGGATGACGGCACCGCCCGTGGCATTCATATGTCACGCCTTTACCTGGCACTGGAGATGCTCGACCAGCAGCCCCTCACGCCTGCACTTCTGCGCAATGTACTTCAGCGTTTTCTCGACAGTCATGAAGATTTATCTAAGAACGCCTACCTGCGTCTGCACACGAATTTGCTGTTGAAACGCCCGGCGCTGGTCAGCCCCTTAGCTGGCTGGAAAGGCTACCCAGTCAGCATCGAAGCGCGCCTGGAAAATCAGATGTTCCACGTGGAACTAAAAATTAACGTTACTTATTCCTCAACTTGCCCCTGTTCCGCTGCCCTGGCCAGGCAGTTGATTCAGCAGCAATTTCTCGAAGACTTCGCTGACACGCCGTTGCAGCATGAAGACGTACTGACCTGGCTCGGTAGCGCAGACGGCATCGTCGCCACACCCCACAGCCAGCGCAGCAGCGCGCAGTTGCACGTACACCTGCGAGGCGAGCAACTGGCGCTGACCGACATCATCAACGACGCCGAAGCTGCACTCGGCACCGCCGTACAAACCGCTGTGAAACGTGCAGACGAACAAGCCTTCGCCCTGGCCAACGGACAGAACCTAATGTTCTGCGAAGACGCCGCCCGCCGCCTGAACCTCGCCTTGAAACGCTCGGATGCCGTCAACGCCTTCCACCTCAAAGTGATCCACGCCGAAAGCCTGCACGCGCACGATGCCGTGGCTGAAAGCCGCTGGACGAGACACCCTGAATGATCACCTGCAACGCTTTGCGCTGGGGCGCCCCCGGACAACCACTCACACCCGCCATAGATCTCATCCTGGAAAAAGGTAGCCTCACCGGCGTAATCGGCCCCAATGGCTGCGGCAAAAGTAGCCTGCTCAAAGTCATCGCCGGGCTGCAAAAGCCGCTGGCCGGCAAGGTGGTCGTCGATGTTCCACGCCGGGGCGGCCTAGCGTTCCTGCCTCAGCAGCAACACCTTGACCGCCAATTCCCCATTAGCCTGCAAGAACTGGTCGCCGCCGGTTTCTGGGGCACCCGACTCCCCCCGCAACAACGCAATCAGCGCCTGCAAGCAGTGCTGGAAGACTGGTGCCTCAGTGGCCTGGAACAGCGCCCGCTGATGGCGTTGTCCGGCGGCCAATTGCAACGCGCCCTACTCGCCCGCATGAGTTTGGCCGATTCGCCGGTGTTGCTGCTCGATGAACCCCACGCAGCCCTCGATGAGGACGGCCAGACGCTGTGCTGGAAACATATCCACGCCTGGCATGCCGAAGGCCGCACGCTGGTCATCGTTTGCCACGATTTGGCGTCCGTACGCCACCACACCGAGCAAGTGCTGCAAATCAAAAACACCGGTTGTGTGTTCGGCGATAGCAAAGAGCTGATCCGCCCGCAGCCCCAGATGCAGGTGGCCTGATGCACTTCGCCGCCCACTTATGGATGCCCTTCCTCGACTTCGTCTTTATGCGCCGCGCATTGATCGGCGGACTTGTACTCGCGTGCAGCACTGCCCCGCTGGGTGTCTTCCTGATCCTGCGCCGCATGAGCCTGATCGGTGACGCCGTGGCCCACGGCATCCTGCCCGGCGCTGCGCTGGGTTTCTGGTTCGCCGGGCTCAGCCTGCCGGCGCTGACCATCGGCGGCCTCGGCGCCGGCCTGAGCATGGCTGGCCTCTCCGCTTGGATCACTCGCCGTACCGGCCTGCGCGAAGACGCCAGCCTCGCCGCCATCTACCCCATTTCCCTTGCCGCTGGCGTACTGATCCTCGGCCTCGCCGGTAAACGCCTGGATCTTTTGCACTTGCTGTTCGGCTCTGCCTTGGCCGTCGACGCAACCACCCTTACCGGAATGCTCTGGGTGTCCGGGTTCAGCCTGGTCGCCATGGGACTGATCTACAAACCACTGCTGCTGGACACCCTCGACCCGCTGTTCCTGCAAACCGTCAGCCGCCTTGGCCCGCTGGCCCATGGGCTGTTTTTAACCCTGGTGGTGCTGAATCTGGTGATCGGTTTCCAGGCCATCGGGGCGTTGATGGTGGTGGGTCTGATGATGTTACCCGCCATCGCTTCACGTTTCTGGAGCCGGCGCCTGCCGGTGTTGATTGCGGTGTCGGCGGTGCTGGGATGCCTGTCGGTATGGCTTGGTTTGTTGTTGTCGTTCTACTACTCACTGCCCAGCGGCCCGGCGATTGTGCTGGTGGCTGGCGCTGGGTACCTGCTGTCCGTGGTCTTCGGTCCGGTGCACGGTTTGATGCGCCGCCCGCCCCTGCTTACATCCCAATGAGGTGTCTCCCGATGCGCGCTCTACTCGTGCTGTTCAGCCTGCTGCTGCCGCTGTCGATGGCCCAGGCCGCCGACAAACTCCAGGTGGTCACCAGCTTCAGTATTCTCAATGACATTACGCACCAGATCGGTGGCGACCACATTCAGATCAGCAACATGGTCGGCCCGGATGCCGACGCCCACACCTACGAGCCCACACCGGACGATGCCAAGGCGCTGCTCAAGGCCAAGCTGATCATCAAGAACGGCCTCGGTTTCGAACCCTGGCTGGACCGCTTAGTCACCAGCACCGAAACCAAAGCCACGGTGGTCACCGCCAGCAAAGGCGTGATCTCCCACACCATGGAAGAGGATGGCGAAACCATCCCCGACCCGCACGCTTGGCATAACCTGGCCAACGCTGAAATCTATGTGAACAACATCACCAAGGCGCTGGTGGCTGCCGACCCGGCCAACAAGGCCGACTACCTGCGCAACAGCCAAACCTACCTTAAAGAAATCTACCGCCTGCTGGCCGAAGCCAAGACCAAGTTCAGTGCTCTGCCCCCAGGCAACCGCCGCATCGTCACCTCCCATGACGCTTTCGGTTACCTGGGCCAGGCCTATGGCATTCAGTTCCTCGCCCCCCAAGGCCTGTCTACCGAACGTGAACCCTCTGCCGCTGAAGTCGCTGCGCTGATCACACAGATCCGCAAAGACAAGGTCAAAGCCGTGTTCATGGAAAACATCAAGGACTCGCGCCTGCTCAAGCAAATCGCCGACGAAAGCGGCGCGCAGATCGGCGGCACGCTGTACTCCGACGCCCTCGCCGCCGAAGGCCCGGCCAGCACGTTTACAGGGCTGTTCGAATACAACCTCAACACCTTGTGCGCCGCCCTGAGCAAGCCATGAACCTGAGCATGCTCGAACTGGAAGGGGCTGCCAAAGGCAGTCGCTTCCCACTCAAACCGGTACTCGATGCCCTGCCATGGAACAGCGATGGCCTGATTGCCGCCATCGCCCAGCAACACAGCAGCGGCGAGGTATTGATGCTGGCCTGGATGAACCGCCGGGCCCTTACCGAAACCCTCGCTACCGGGCAAGTTTGCTACTGGTCACGCTCGCGCCAGCAACTGTGGCGCAAAGGTGAACGCTCCGGTCACTGGCAGCAGTTGGTGGAAGCACGCCTGGATTGCGACGGCGACGCGGTGCTGCTGATCGTCAACCAACTCGGCCCGGCTTGCCACACAGGCCGGCCCACCTGTTTCTACAACGCCATTGATGGCGACTACGTCCACATCATCACGGAGCCCAGCGCATGATCCGCAAGAACCCTTCCGGCGATCTGCCAGTGATTGCCGAATCGGCCTACGTCGACAAGACCGCCATCATCTGCGGCAAGGTCATCATTGGCGAGAACGTCTTCGTCGGCCCGTATGCGGTGATCCGCGCAGACGAAGTCGACGCCAGCGGCGCCATGGATCCGATCACCATCGGCGCCAATTCCAATATCCAGGACGGTGTGGTCATCCACTCCAAATCCGGCGCGGCAGTGACCATCGGTGAGTTCACCTCCATCGCCCACCGCTCCATCGTCCACGGCCCTTGCTCAGTTGGCGACCGCGTATTCATCGGTTTCAACAGCGTGCTGTTCAACTGCGCCGTGGGCGATGGGTGCGTGGTGCGCCATAACTCGGTGGTCGACGGTCGTGATTTACCCGCCGCGTTCTACGTGCCCTCCACTACCCGCATCGGACCGAATACCGACCTGTCGCAATTCCCACCGGTGAGCGTCAGCGCCTCGGAGTTTTCCGAAGACGTGGCACTTACCAACGTCGACTTGGTGCGCGGTTACAAAGCCCTGCAAAACGAGTTCTAAGCCATGAGCCGCCTGCTGATCCGCAACGCCCGCCTGGTCAACGAGGGCCAGATTTTCGACGCCGACGTGCTGGTCGCCAATGGCCGCATCGAAAAGATCGCCAGCAGCATCACCGGCTGTAATGCGCCGCTGGCCATCGACGCCAAGGGGCAATGGCTGCTGCCGGGCATGATCGACGACCAGGTGCACTTTCGTGACCCCGGCGCGCCGGACAAAGGCAGTTTCTACAGTGAGTCCCGCGCGGCCGCGGCTGGCGGCATCACCAGTGTGATGGACATGCCCAACACCAACCCGCCCACCCTGAACCTGGAGGCGCTGGCCGATAAAAAACGCCGCGCGGCCCTGCACTCGGTGGTCAACTACGGCTTTCACTTCGGGGTAAGTAACGACAATCTCGACATCGTCGCCGCCCTCGACCCCTGCGAGGTGGCGGGAGTCAAAGTGTTCATGGGTGCGTCCACCGGCAATATGCTGGTGGACGACCCACGGATCCTGGAGCGTCTGTTTGCCGAAGTCCCGACCATCCTCCTGGCTCACTGCGAACACACGCCCAGTATCCAGGCCAACGAGCGGCGCTTGCGCGAGCGTTTCGGCGATGACATCCCCGCCGTCGCGCACCCCCTGATCCGCGACGCCGAGGCCTGCTATCGCTCGTCCTCTTTCGCGGTGGAGTTAGCCCAGCGCCACGGCACGCGCCTGCATGTGCTGCACCTCACCAGCGCGCGCGAATTGGCTCTGTTTGAAGACAAGCCCCTGGCACAAAAACGCATCACCGCTGAAGTCTGTGTGCACCACTTGCTGTTCGATGACCGGGACTATCACCGCCTCGGCCATCAGATCAAATGCAACCCGGCGATCAAGACCCGCGCCGACCGCGACGCGTTGCGCCAGGCGTTATTGAATGATCGTTTGGATGTGATTGGCACAGACCACGCGCCGCATACCTGGGCGCAAAAACACCTGGCTTATCGCGAAGCGCCGTCGGGATTGCCCCTGGTGCAACATGCGCTGCCGGCGTTACTGGAGCTGGTGGCAGACGGGCTGCTGCCGCTGGCCACGCTGGTCGCGAAGACCAGCCACCGGGTCGCCGACCTGTTTGCTATCCCGGACCGTGGTTATCTGCGTGAAGGGTATTGGGCCGACCTGGTGCTGATCAAACCCGAGCCCGAAGGTAAGCCGGTCAGGGATGAGCCGATTCTTGCCCGCTGCGGCTGGACGCCCTTTGCAGAGCGCAGCTTTCGCCACAGCGTCAGCACCACCCTGGTCTCCGGCCACCTGGCCTGGCACAACGGCAAGGTGGTCGACAGCTGCCAGGGTTTGCCGCTGCACTTTCTGCGTTAAGCGCGTGGTTTGACCGTACCGCAATCGTTGCCCAGCCACTGGGCGTGAGTGTCCAGGCTGCCCTTCTGCTGAATGCCGGTGGCATTGAAGGTGCCGTTGACGGTCGTGGTGAATTCTTTCTGGCTTTGGAAAGTGGCGACTCCGGTGCCCTGAGCTTTCGGGCAGCTGAAACGGAATTTCCACTGGTTGCCGGTTTTGTCGGTCACTTCCTGTTTGCAGCCCGATTGCGGGTCGGTCAAAGGGATTGAGTCCGAGGCGACCTGGGCTGGAGTGAGGCACACCTGCACGCCTTTACCTGCCATGGTGATGCCCTGCTTTTCGAGCATCGCGCGCTGTTCGGGGGTCATCTGTTGCTTGAGCTGACCGAGGATCAGCGACAGGTCCGGCAGGTCCTGGTTATCGACTTTCATATTGCTGGTGGTCAATTCCCACAAGCCCGGCGCCAGCATCTGCGCCTGCGCTGC
The DNA here is from genome assembly GCF_021391435.1 of Pseudomonas sivasensis. NCBI lineage: Bacteria > Pseudomonadati > Pseudomonadota > Gammaproteobacteria > Pseudomonadales > Pseudomonadaceae > Pseudomonas > Pseudomonas sivasensis. The sequence goes on from NZ_CP090029.1 coordinate 159,539, forward strand.
CACCGGCAACGACAAACCAACAACCATGGATAAACAGAGCAGACGAGCATTCATCGGGTAACTCCTGGGCAATTGTGGGCGTTAGACGCTGCAAAGGCGCCAGTGTTGCACGCCAAATAAAATAGCGACATTCGCAGCCGAACATGGTCTGTTAGGCATTGGATTGTCTGGAGTACTGTCGTCCATGGATTTCTTTGGCCCGCACCTGCTCGCCTACTTCATCGCCACGCTGCACTTTCTCGGGACTCTCGCCGCGATCCACGCGGTGCTGACCGTCAGGACCGCTCAAGGCTCGATAGCCTGGGCCTTGTCGCTGATGTTCATGCCCTATCTCACGTTGATCCCCTACCTGATTTTTGGCCGCAGCACCTTCGACGCGTATATCCAGGCGCGGCGCCAGGCCAATCAGGAAATGCACACCGCCATCACCGCGCTGAACTGGCGTCCTTGGGTTGAGGAGGCGCTCGCTGCGCGCAACTCCAGTGCTTACGCCTCGTTGCGCGCCATGCCCAAACTGGGTCGCATGCCGTGCCTGGCCAACAATGAAGTACGCCTGCTGATCAATGGCGACGCCACCTTCAGCGCGATCTTTGAAGCCATTCGCAACGCCAAAACCGCTGTGTTGTTTCAGTTTTTCATCATTCATGACGATGAACTTGGCCGCCAATTACATACGCTGCTGAAAGAAAAGGCTGCCCAAGGCGTGGCCATCTACGTGCTCTACGACCGCATTGGCAGTCACGCCCTGCCCCATCGCTACGTGCAATCACTGCGCGACGCCGGCGTGCAGGTCAAGGCCTTCGCCACCCGCAGTGGATGGCTCAACCGCTTCCAGGTCAACTTTCGCAACCATCGCAAAATCGTGGTGGTGGATGGCATCACCGGGTTTGTCGGCGGGCATAACGTGGGTGATGAATACCTGGGCAAAAAACCGCCATTGGCGCCGTGGCGCGATACCCATGTACAGGTCACCGGTCCCGTGGTGGCGTGCCTGCAGGAGTCGTTTGCCGAAGACTGGTTCTGGGCCGCGCGCGAACTACCGCCGCTGATCCTACCGGACACCTATCCCGAAGACGGCGTGCTCTGCCAATTGCTCGCCAGCGGTCCGGCCGATCCGTATGAAACCTGTTCGCTGTTTTTCGTCGAGGCCATCCACGCAGCGACCGAGCGGGTATGGATCACCAGCCCGTATTTCGTCCCCGATGAAGCGGTGTTTGCCGCCCTGCGCCTGGCGGTACTACGCGGAGTGGATGTGCGCCTGCTGCTGCCGTCGCGGCCGGATCACCGCATTGTGTATGCCGCCTCCAGCCTCTACGCCATCGAAGCCGTGCGCGCCGGAGTGCGGGTGTTCCGCTACACGCCGGGCTTTCTGCATCAGAAGGTGGTGTTGGTGGACAGCGAGATCAGCGCCATTGGCAGTGCCAACATGGACAACCGTTCGTTTCGGCTGAATTTTGAAGTGATGCTGCTGACCGTCGATGAAGCCTTCGCCCAGGAGGTGGAGCATATGCTGCTCGATGACTTCGCGCAGGCCCATGAAGTCAGCCAGGAAGAAAGCCGCGAAACACGGCGCCTGCAACAACTTGGGATGCGTGTGGCGCGCTTGATCTCACCAATCCTTTAACCAGACAACACAAAACAAAATGTGGGAGGGGGCTTGCTCCCGATAGCGGGGGGTCAGTCAACGGGTGGCGACTGATATACCGCTATCGGGAGCAAGCCCCCTCCCACAGTTGGATCTCCACCTTTCTGGAACATCAGATCAGCGATAGATGTCTTCCCGCGTCCACGGCAGTTCATGGCTGCCATCCGCGTGAGGCTTCACCGCGAGGATCTGGTGCAGGTTGATCCAACCCCGTGCAAACGCATAGGCGCAACCGGCCAGGTACAACCGCCAGATACGCAACGCCTGTTCTGGCACCATCTTGGCCGCCGCTTCCAGGTTGTCCTCCAGCCGCTCACTCCAATGGTCCAGGGTTCGGGCGTAGTGAAGGCGCAGGCTTTCGACGTCGACGACTTCCAGCCCGACTTCGCTGATCTCGGCGGTCATCATTGCCAAGTGTGGCAACTCACCGTTTGGGAACACGTACCGCTCGATAAACTCCCCGGCGCCACGGCCCACCGGGCGGCCATCGGTGTGCTTGGCGGTGATGCCATGGTTCATCACCAGGCCGCCTTCACGCACCGCACCGAACAGGGTCTGGCAGTACTGCGCCAGGTTGGCGTGGCCGACGTGTTCGAACATGCCCACGCTTACCACTTTGTCGAATCGGCCGTCCTGGGGTAGATCACGGTAGTCCAGCAGTTGCAGGTCGATCTGGTCTTCCAGTCCCTCGGCTTTGACTCGCTCCCGAGCCAATACCAACTGCTCTTTGCTCAGGGTGATGCCAAACACTTTCACCCCGAACTCCCGCGCCGCAAACCGCGCCAGCCCGCCCCATCCGCAACCGACGTCGAGCAAATACTCCCCCGCCTGCAAGCGTAGCTTGCGGCACAGGTGGCGGAATTTGTCTTGTTGGGCCTGGTCGATGGATTCGCTGCCGGTTTCGAAATAGCCGCAGGAGTACGCCATGTCCTGATCCAGCCACAGCTGATAGAACTCATTGGACAGGTCGTAGTGGTAGGAAATCGCCGCTGCATCCGTGGCCTTGTCGTGGATCGAGCGCACCGGATGACTGTCGCCGTCGCCCTCGATCAAGGCATGACTCAGCTCATCACAGACCCGGATCACTTCGCTGATGGAACCTTCCAGCTCCAGTTTGCCCTCGACGAAGGCTTCGCCCAGTGAGTCGAGTGTGGGATGGGTCAGTTGCGAGACGACCGTGGGGTCCTTCACCACGATGGTCACACTGGGCTCTGGGCCCAAGTTGAATTCATGGCCGTCCCAGAGTCGCAGACGCAGCGGTAGCTGAAGATTCTGTAAGGCCGGTGGAAGTTGCGCGAGCATGAGTAGTCCCCCCTTGTTTCAGACGTCTGAACTGAGGGTAGACCATCCCAATAAAAGTAGGAGGCTATCGATTTGATAGCCCTCTTCTATGGAGCTCGGCGTTGGAGCAAACCGTCCTGGACCCACTGTTTCAGCCATGTAACAGCCTGCAGCGGCGCACCCTCTGCATAAGTGACTGCTAGCTGCTCACACAGTTCTGCGAAGGTCCAACCGGTCGTCACCATACCGGCCAATGCTAAGGCTTCCGCAGGTTCCAGGCTGCGGTAATGGCACACATGATGAAGGCGCCATACCAGGCAGATCTGCGCCAGGTCCAAGGTGTAGCTGCCTGGGAAATCCGCCCCATCTTTGCTGGCACGCCAGATGCCCACGCTGTTGAAGTGACACAGTCGCTGCTGCACGGACGGCGTCAGGGCAACCTGCAAATCCGGCCAGTCCTCGGGCGGCAGGAGCGCCATGTCATTCAGGGACAGCGGCTGACCCTGCGGCGCATCGAAGGCCAGGGTAAAAGCCCACTCCAACTTAGCCAGCTCTGCCAGCGGTGCACTTTGTTCGGCCACGAGGTGCTCGTGGATAAACGCCGGCAACCGTTCGCCAAACCAACGCAAGCTGTAATGGGCCGACGGATAACGGCGTACATAAGCGTGGGTCAGCGCCGCAAACTCATCATCCCCCAGCCAATAGAGGATGGCGCTGAAGTCGTGCCGCAGTACTTCCTGCAACCGCGCGATATAGGCGTTGTGATAGATCGCCAGGCCCGTGTCTACGTCCAGCGTCGGCCCGCCCAATAAAGTGGCGGCAAAGCCACTGTTGGCGTCGGGGGTTTGGGCTAATAAATGCTGTTCGAAGGCCAACTGCCAATCGGTCAGGCGCATACCGCTCTCCTGGCCAAGGCGGTGGCGCCCAGTTCGCGGGCCTTGCTCAACTCGGTGAGCAGCTCTTCGAACGGCGGAAAATGGTCATCGCGCTCCAACAGCGTCGACACAGGCCCCACGTGCTCCAGGGTCTGTTGGTACAGCGCCCACACCGGATCACATACCGGATGGTCGTGGGTATCGACCACGTAGTCGCCATAGTCCATATGCCCCGCCAAATGCAGCTGACGAATGCTGTCGGGCGGCAGGTTGCGAATAAAGGTCCAGGCATCGAAGCCATGGTTGCGAGAGCTGACATACACATTATTGACGTCCAGCAACAACTGGCACCCCGACAGATGAGCCAAGGCGTTGAGGAATTCCCACTCGGTGAATTCATCTGCCTTGGAACGCACGTAACTGGAGACGTTTTCCAGCACCAGCGGGCGCTGCAACACGTCCTGCACTTGGCGAACGCGGCTGGCGACGTGATAGAGGCTTTCTTCGGTGTAAGGCAGAGGCAGCAGGTCGTGCAACTGGTGCGCACTGCCGCGGCTCCAGCACAGATGATCGGAAACCCACGCCGGGTGAATACGCTCGGCGAGCTGTTTGATCTGCTTGAGGTAATCGATATCGATGGCGTGGGGCCCGCCGATGGACAGGGACACCCCGTGCATCACCAGGGGATAGCGCTCGGCTATCGCGTCCAGGAAGTACAAGGCTTTACCGCCCTGCACCAGATAATTCTCGGAGATCACTTCGAACCAATCCACGGCCGGCGATTGTTCAAGGATCTGCTGGTAGTACTCACTGCGTAAACCCAGGCCGTAACCCAGACTTGGAAGGGAAGCGGACATGGCTGACTCCTGGGGAAAGTGTGTCCGCAGCGGAGGGGGGCTGCCGCTGCGGTTGCACTCGTTTGCCGGTTATTCGCCGACTTTGCCGCCAGCCGCGTCACAGGCTGCCTTGGTCATAGCCTTGAAGCCGTGGCCCTTGCACTCTGCCTGGCCTTTGCAGGCGTTTTCAGCGGTCTTGCAGTCGTTCATGCCCTTGCAGGAGGTTACGCCGTAGCAATGCACTGGCGCGTCTGCGGCTTGTACCTGGGTGGCGACACCAGCAAACATGGTAGCGGCGGCCATCGCGAAAGCGGCACCAGCAGCGGCGGATTTAATGTTCATTGTTGTATTCCTCATGATCAGTAGTGGCGTCGGTCTGAACGGATTGTTCAGTCTCGACACACCACTAGAGTGAGGCCCCCCACCGGCGTTACAGCGGTGCGCAAATATTGCTGAAAATTATTCGTCGAGTTTCAAAAGCGGCTCGTGGAAGCGTAGCAAACGCCCGGCGTTACCCAGCACCAGCAACGTGCTGAGGTTGTGCAACACTGCCGCGATCATTGCCCCTGCGGCCCCCAACCAGCCAAATGCGGCGAACACCACAATCGCCAGCGTCCAGCCCAGACCGATGATCACATTGACCTGCAACGTGTGCCGACACTGGCGACTCAAGCGCACACAGGTGCCGAGGCGGCGCAGGTCGCTGCCGATCAGCACCACGTCCGCCGAAGCCAGCGCGATGTCCGCCCCGCCCGCCCCCATTGCCACGCCCACCACGCCGGCCTTGAGCGCCAGGGAGTCATTGATCCCGTCGCCCACCACCATTGGCCGAAAGCCGCTGCCGATTTCGCCCAGCACGCGGTTGAGCTTGTCCTCAGGCAACGCCTGGGCTTCGACATCGCTGATGCCCACGTCCAAGGCCAAGCTGTCGGCCACGCTTTGACGGTCGCCGGTCAGCAGCAATTGGCGGCCCAGGCCCAGCTCACGCAATTCTTGCAGCGCCAGGCGGGCTTCCGGCTTGACGCTGTCAGCCAGCAACAGCCAGGCGAGAAATCGCCCGTTCAGGGCCAGCCCGGCAATCGGGCCGTCATGGTTGGGCACGCCCGTGGTGGCAATGCCCAACTGCTCGAACAACTCCGGACGCCCAAGGGCCGCTTCGCCCTGCTCGGTCTGCGCCACCACGCCGAGGCCCTGGCGTTCGCGGATGTCGGTCAGCATCAACAGTTGTTGCTGGGTAGCCAACCCCGCCAGCGCGCGGCTGACTGGGTGACTGCTCGCCGAGCCCAGGCTGGCCGCCAGATTCAACAACGCCTGCCGGTCCGGCTCAAGGGTTTCGATGGACTGTAATCGCAGCGTGCCAAAGGTCAGGGTGCCGGTCTTGTCGACCACCAGCGAGGTCAAGTCCGCCAGCTCTTCCAGGAACGCCGAGCTGCGAATCAGAATCCCATGGCGCGCCGCCACGGCGATCCCGGCAATCGCCGTGGCAGGTGCCGACAACACCAACGCACAGGGGCACGCCGCCACCAGCACGGCGAGCATCGCCTGGGCGTCATTGGTCACAAACCAGGTGACCGCCGCCAGCAGCAGCACCAACACCATATAACTGCCCGCATAGCGCTCCAGCAGTCGCGTGATCGGCGGCTTGGACCGCTCGGCGTTCTGCATCAGCGCGATGACCTTGCCCAAGGTCGACTCGTTGCCGGTGCGCGTCACTTCAAGGCGCAGCAGACCGTCGAGGTTGATCGCCCCGCCAAACACCTGCACGCCGACGCTGGCTTCCAACGGCACCGACTCACCGGTGATCGGCGCCGTGTCCAGACTCGCCTGGCCCGACAACACCACACCATCGGCGGGCACACGGTCACCGGCGCGCACTTCCACGATATCGCCGGTGTTCAGCGTGCCGTTGTCCACTTCAACAATGCTGCCGTCGGCCTGCACCAACCGCGCATGGCTGCGGGTCAGTTTGCCCAGAGCATGGATCGCTTCCTGGGAACCGATCACGCTGCGCTCCTCCAGCACATGCCCAAAGATCATGATGATCGGCAGCAACGCCGCCGTCAGCAGATCCCCAGTAGCCCAGGCGCCAAGCATGGCCAAGGCGATAAGTTGATCGGTAATGCCATGCAGGCTGGGAAACCGCAGGCTGTACCACGCCGAACGCATCACCGGCACGGCCACCAGCAGTGATGCCACACCCAGTAATAGCTGACTGACGCCAGTCTGGTCCGGCGCCAGCCAGCGCCACACCAGACCCAGCACGAGTAATCCCAAGGCCAGCATGGCAAGGGTCAATTGCCGGGCAGCGCTGCGCTGCTCGGCGGACGTCAACATAGGTGCGCTCATTGCTCGGCTCCCTGGATGATCAAGCGGGAGTCGTCTTTAGGGTCTACCGTGGTCACGGAGCCCGCCTGGCCGAGAATCTTCGGCAAGCGCTCGCGGTACAGACGCAGAAGCAAACCCGGGTCTTTGACCTGGGCGAGGCTGGCGACGGTGGCGGTTTGCGCCTGGGCGTTGGCCAAGCGTTCGCTGGCCTGGGCGTGGGCAACCTGCACCACACGGTCAGCTTGCTGATTGGCGGTTTGGGTGAGCTTTTCCGCTTCGGTGCGCGCATTGGCCACCGCTTTATCGGCTTGCTGACTGGCCGTCAGCACCGCATTGAACGCATTCACCGCCGGGCCCGGCAGGCTCGACTGCACATCGACACGGGTAACTTCGATCCCCAAGCCCAAGCCGCTTGAGGTCAACTGCGCCAGCCGCTTATTGATGCCTTGCACCAGGTCACCGCGCAACCGTTCACGACGCTCGGCGGCGCTATTGTCGGCGCCGATCAGTTCCGGGCGCGCCACCAGAATCGTGTCCAGGTCCCGCGCCGCCGTCAGGGCCACGGCGCTGCGCGTGACCAGGCGATCCAAGGCCGGCAACACATGCTCGCCCTGCAATACAAAGGAATACGGTTCGGTGACCTTATAGAACACCCGCACATCCAGCTGCACCACTCCGGCATCCCCGGTCAGCAGGTAGCCGGAGCCGGCCATGGCATCGCTCAAGGGCGTGGCGAAACTGGCCACGCGGTCAGCCTGCACCGCCGCCTCCGAACGCAGCAGGTTTTCCACCCGCCGCTCGATCACCCGATCGGCGGCCGGCAGCAACACCACCTGCTCAAATGGCTGCGGCCAGGCCAATAGCAAGCCAGCATTCTGAATACGGTCGAGGGCGCCGAAGTGCAGCACCACGGCGCGGTTCTGCGGGTCGATCTGGCGCACATTGGAAAATGCCCAGGCCAATGCCGCCAACACAGTCACCGCGTACAGCGCCATGAACGTCAGGCGCCCGGCCTGAATCCATGGGCTGTCCGGGCTGTCACGCTCGGTCATGGCTGGACGTCCTTCGGTCCGTCCACCAGCGCACGGAATGGTGCGGCGTCGGTGCGCAGGATGATCTTGGTGCCCGGCGTCACCACCGTGCCCAAGGTATCCAGCGAGCGCAGTAAGTTGTACAGCTGGGGATTACCCGCGTAGGCCCGCCCGTAAATCTGCGCGGCCTCGACACGCGATTGCGCTTCGATATCGGCGGCTTTCACCGTGGCGTCGGCCTGCACGATGCGCGCGTCGCGCTCGGCGGCGGAACGGATTTGGGCCGCTTCGCGCTTACCCACGGCAGTGCGTTCGGTGGCGATGGTTTCGCGCTCGGCACGCATGCGGTCGACGGTGGCGGTCAGCGTCACCGAGGGCAACGTCAGCCGCTCGATACCGACTTGGGCCACGCGTACGCCGTAGGTAGTGAGCAATTGTTGATCAATTTGCTGGCGCAACTGCGCCTCGAAATCGGCGATACGTACCTGGCTGGCGTCGGTATTGATCAGGCTGGACAGGTCAAAACTGGCCGCCGTGGTTTCCAGTGCCGAGCCGACGAAAGTGCGAATCTGCCGCGCCGCCTCATCCGGCTGGTTCTGCACCGCACGCATAAAGCGCTGCACATTGTCGGCATCGCCCTGCACCTGCCACGCCACATAGGCCTGCACGATGATGCGCAAGCCATCGCGGGTGCCCACGTCCTGCAAGCCGCTGGAGGTGGTGCGCAGGCGCAGGTCCACCGGGATCGCCGCTTCGAACGGCGCCGGCCAGCGCCAACCAAGGCCCGGCTCCAGCAACACCCGCGACGGGTTGCCGAACCGCGTAATCACCGTGGCTTCGCCGGACCGCACTTGCACCAGGCTTGCCGCAGCGACCGCAAACAATACGAGCAACACGGCCCAGCCCATGCGCCGCCAAGGGAATGGGCCAGCAGCGTGCTCATCACCATGATGGTGGTGGCCGTGATGATGGTGATGACCGTGATCGTGAGAATGAGCGCTCAACAGACAGACTCCTTATTGAACGGCTTTACGCGGCACCGAGGGATCGGCCGGCAAGGTAAAAGAACGCAGATCGATCGTCGGTGCGCCATCGGCGCCCAGGCGATGATCCAGAATCAGCAGTTTGGCGTGGGCCAGGCCCTGGCTGAGTTGGCCAAGGTACTGCTCCAACACGAAGGCCTGGCCTGCACTGGCATAGGCCTTTTGTTCGGCGGCGAAACGCAGGTCGGCCGCCTGTGCGCCAGCATTCACTTCATGGGCCGTGGCCGTGGCTTGATCGCGGGCAATGCTGGCTTGCAACAGGGCCTGGTTGGTCTGCTCACTGGCGGCTCCGCGCTCGCGGGAGATCAGGGCCTGAGCACCGATCTGCGCAGCTTGCACGCCGTGATAGGCGTTGGCGGCACCGGCCGGTGGGTGGATGGCTTCCACAACGGTGGCGAGGATTTCCACACCGCTGTGGAGTTTCTGCAGATCCGCCTGCACCGCGCGCCCCACTTCGTCAGCCAAGCTAGTGCGTTGTTCGCCGAGCAATTCGTCGAGAGTGCGCGAAGCAAAGTCGTGCACGAGGATGCGGCCGGCGGTGCTGCGGATCAGGGTCGGTACATCCGCGCTGTTATACGTCGCCGCCAGCGCGGCCTCGTCGGTAAGGCCAATGCGGTAGACGAAGCGCACATCCATATTGACGATCTGGAAGCCCTGCTTATCGGCGCTGCTGCTGGCGATGACTTGGGATTTGTCATTCACATGGCTGGCGTCCCACAGTCGATTGGCAATCAACGGCGCCGGACCTTCCGCAGGTGTCAGCTCGGGCGAAGCAGTTTCGCTGACGCTGGTGGCCAATTCATGCACCACGCCGTTTTCCACTTTAATGACGCGACCCAATGGCCAAGGCAACCCGGCATGCAGGCCAGGGCCGAAGACTTGCACCGGTTTGCCGAAGCGTTCATAGATCCCACGGCCTTGCAGGGGCACTTCATGCACACCGGTCAGCGCCCAACCGATCGCCAGCACCACCAGCAGCACCGGAAAAAATGCGCGGCGCATGTAGGTAAAGGCCCAGATCTGACGCAGGTCAATGCCGAAGCGGTTGTGCAACTCGTGCTGCAACGCCAGCAACGGTTGTGGCGGCCAGCGCAGCAAACCAGCGATAAAACTTTGCGCCATCAGGCGGGGTTCAAGATGCGGTTGGCGCGGGCTGAACAATGACAACGCGCCCCTGAGCAGAAACTCCGCCGCCACCAGTGCCGGCAGCAGGCCAATCAACACCGCCAGACGCAACGGCCACACGGACTCGGCACCGGCAAACAGCAGGCAAATCGCGCTGACCACCAGGCAACTGATCGCCACTCGGCTCAACTGCGCCAGTTGCGAAGCTTCCGGCCATTGCGCGGCGGTTTCCTGGGCCAGGCGACGTTCGAACACCAGCAAGCCAAACGCCAGGGCCAAGACCAACGCGGCGCCAATGCTGGCGGACTGACCTACAGCCGCAGCCGGCAACGCCAGGTTCCAGAATTCGATAACGCTAACCAGCGCGAGCAGCGACCAGCCGCCAAGCCACAACACCGGCGCGCCAATCTGCTTGCCAAAGCGCCCAACCAGTCGCGCGTACCGGCCCGTTTGCTCAACCGGTACTTCAACCGCGGGTTCCTCCAGCGCCTGGGCGCGCCAATCGGCCACCCACCACGCCGACTGCAAACCCGCCACCAGCACCAGCAACGCGCAGGCGCTGTTGATCAATACCACCGGCCAGATCGACAGCGGCGCAAACAAGGCGACAAACAGCGCCAGCACCCAACCGGCGACGGCCAGCACTGTCAGGCTGATACCGGCCTGACGCAATCGACGGGCATGGAACTGCCCCTGTTGAAAGCGCGCGAGGCCTTCTACAGAAGCGCCGTCAGCTTCTAGATCCACTTGCATCCCAACACGCCCGCCTGTACACAATTCGTTACGATATAACACGCGACGTGAAATTTTTGTTCGTCAAAAAGCGCTTTTGAACACGACACACATCCCCTGTGAAAGGGGGCTTGCTCCCGATAACGACCTGTCAGTTGGTGCCTGTGCTGGCTGATCCATCGCCATCGGGAGCAAGCCCCCTCCTACATTTGTTTCTCAGTGCTCTCCAGAGCGTGACTAAACCCCCATAAACACGAGCCATCACTGGTAGATCTCATGATTAATCGGCACACTCCAAGCCAGTTTTTCGCGGGCTCACGGACAAGGAAGCGTCACCCCCCATGATTTCGATCTATCAGCTCAAACCGCGTTTTCAAAACCTGCTGCGTCCTCTCGTGCAGCGCCTCTACGACAACGGCACCACCGCCAATCAAATCACCGTTCTGGCCGGAGTGATTTCTCTGCTGGTGGGCCTGCTGATTGCCAGCTTCGCCCAACACCTGTGGCTGTTTGCGTTGATCCCGCTGTGGATGATTGCGCGCATGGCCCTTAATGCCATCGACGGCATGCTCGCCCGTGAATTCGGCCAGCAGTCGCGCCTGGGCGCCTACCTCAATGAACTCTGCGACGTGATCGCCGACAGCGCGCTGATCCTGCCCTTTGCACTGATCCCGGGCGTGAGCCTGGCGCCGGTGCTCTTGGTGGCATTGCTGGCGGTATTCAGCGAATACGCCGGTGTGCTCGGGCCCATGGTCGGCGCTTCACGGCGCTACGACGGGCCGATGGGCAAAAGTGATCGGGCGTTTGTACTCGGCGTGCTGGCCACCGGTGTAGCGCTGGGCTGGCTCGGCGCAGGTTGGGTCGACACGGTGATGTGGCTGGTCGCCGCCCTGCTCGCCTACACCCTGGTCAACCGCGTACGCCAAGGCCTGAAAGAAACCCCTTCCCCTTCTGCATAAGGATTTTGCGATGCGCGAACAGCAAGCACACACCTTCAGTACCCATGATGGCGTCGAGCTTTTTTACCGACACTGGCCGGCCACTTCCCCTGCGGATGGCGAGCCACGCCAGGCGATCGTGCTGTTCCATCGCGGCCACGAGCATTCGGGCCGCATCGCCCATCTGGTCGATGAGCTGAACCTGCCCCAGTTCGACTTCTTCGCCTGGGACGCCCGCGGCCACGGCCAATCCCCCGGCGAGCGCGGTGACAGCCCCAGCTTCGCCACCAGCGCCCGCGACGTGCAAACCTTTTGTGACCATATCGGCGCCACCTACGGCATCGAAGAGGAAAACTTCGCTGTCATCGCCCAAAGCGTCGGTGCGGTAATCGCGGCTACATGGGTGCACGATTACGCGCCGAAAATCCGCGCGTTGGTGCTCGCCTCGCCAGCGTTCAAGGTCAAGCTGTACGTGCCGTTCGCTCGTCCAGGCCTGGCGCTGATGCGCAAGTTTCGCGGCAACTTTTTCGTCAACAGCTACGTCAAGGCCAAGTTCCTCAGCCATGACCCGGAGCGAGTGGCGTCCTACGACAGCGATCCGCTGATCACCAAGGCGATTTCAGTGAATGTGCTGCTGGGTCTGTACGAAGCAGCCGACCGGGTTGTAGCGGATGCCCAGGCCATCCAAGTGCCGACTCAGTTGCTCATCTCCGGCTCCGACTTCGTGGTGCATCGCAAACCCCAGCAGCAATTTTTCGACCGCCTAGGCAGCCTGAAAAAAGAGCTGCATATCCTGCCCGGTTTTTTCCACGACACCCTCGGCGAACGTGACCGCGCCGTGGCGGTGAGCAGTGCCAGGCGCTTTATCCTGCAAAACTTTGCTCACCCGCTGGACCGCGCCTCCCTGCTCGACGCCGACAAACTGGGCGCCACCTGCGCCGAGTCCGAATCCCTCGCCGCGCCGCTGCCGCGCAACTCCCTGCGTGACCTGTACTGGCGCATGACCCGCGCCAGCATGGGCTTGGGCAAGAACCTGTCAGATGGGGTGAAACTGGGCTTCGACACCGGTTTCGACTCCGGCAGTACCCTGGACTACGTCTACCGCAACAAACCCACCGGCAAGGGCGGGCTGGGGCGGATGATCGACACCAACTACCTCAACTCCATCGGCTGGCGCGGCATCCGTCAGCGCAAGCTGAACGTCGAAGAACTGCTGCGCCTGGCCATGGCCAAGTTGCGGGATGAACAGCGTGAAGTACGTATCGTCGACATCGCCGCCGGCCACGGGCGTTACATTCTGGAGGCCTTGCAGGGCGTGTCGCCGCTGCCGGAATCGATCCTGTTGCGCGACTACAGCGATATCAACGTGCGCGACGGTGGCGCGCTGATCCGCGAGAAAGGCCTGGGGGATATCGCGCAGTTCGTCAAAGGCGATGCGTTTGATCGCGCGGACCTGGCGGCGCTGGAACCCAAGCCGACGTTGGCGGTGGTGTCTGGGCTGTATGAATTGTTTGCCGATAACAGCATGGTCGGCGGTTCGCTGGCCGGCCTCGCCGAAGCGGTCGAACCCGGTGGCTACTTGGTGTACACCGGCCAGCCATGGCACCCGCAACTGGAGCTGATTGCCCGCGCATTGACCAGCCATCGCCAAGGCCAGGCCTGGGTGATGCGCCGTCGCAGCCAGGCGGAAATGGACCAACTGGTGGAAGCCGCCGGTTTCCGCAAAATCACCCAGCGTGTGGATGAGTGGGGCATCTTTACCGTGTCACTGGCACAGAAGATCTGAGCATGCGCGAACCCGGTTTGTTGAAACCAGCCGTCCTGTGGCTGCTGCTATTAGCGCCGTTGTTCTTCAGCACCTACGGCTTTGCCACCTGGGTCACCAGCCAGCGCAGCGACGTGGGCACGCTGGTGTTCGGCTGGGAAACCCATATGCCGTTCTGGGCCTGGACCATCGTGCCTTACTGGTCCATCGACCTGCTCTACGGTTTCTCCCTGCTGCTGCCCAGCACCCGTCATGAACTCAAGCAACACGCACTGCGCCTGCTGAGTGCCCAGGTGATCGCGGTGAGCTGCTTCCTGATCTGGCCACTGCGTTTCACCTTCGAGCGGCCCGAGCTGGATGGCGTGTTTGGCTGGTTGTTTGCGGTGTTGGCGGGCTTCGACAAGCCATTCAACCAGGCACCGTCGCTGCACATCGCGCTGCTGGTGATCCTGTGGGTCATGTTCCAACGTCATACCCAAGGTTTCTGGCGCTGGCTGGTGCATGGCTGGTTCGCGTTGATCGGAATTTCGGTGCTGACCACTTATCAACATCACTTTATCGACTTACCCACAGGCGCCCTCGCGGGTTGGATTTGCGTGTGGTTGTGGCCGCTCGAACATCCGAGCCCGCTGCTGAATACGCGGCTTACCCAAGACCGCAAGCGCTGGCAGCTGGGCGTGCGCTACGGCCTGGGCGCCCTGGCGCTGATCATCGTGGCGTTAAGCCTGGGCGGTTGGTGGCTGTGGCTGCTGTGGCCAGCGGTTTCCCTTGGGCTGATCAAGGCGAATTACTTCGTGCTGGGCGCGGCGGGTTTCCAGAAGCGCGCTGATGGTCAGCTCACACCCGCCGCGCGCTGGTTATATGCGCCCTATCTAGTGGCTGCCTGGATCAATTCCCGGCTGTGGACACGCAACCATCCACAGCCCAACGTGATTGTGGATAACGTTTGGCTGGGGCGGATTCCTACCTCAAAGGAGCAGAGTTCATTCAGCGCCATTGTGGATCTATGCGCCGAACTGCCGATTAATCCACAGGGCCGCGCGTATCAATGCATCCCGGTGCTCGATCTGATAGCGCCGACACCCACCGAATGCCGGCAAGCTGCTGAAGCCATCGAACGCCTCCGCGCACGCGGCCCGCTGTTGGTGTGCTGCGCCCTCGGCTACTCACGCAGCGCGACCGCCGTCGCCGCCTGGCTGTTGCACAGCGGGCGCGCCACGACGGTGGACGAAGCGCTGACTATTATTCGTGCAGCACGGACCGATGTGGTCCTGCACCCCGCTCACCGTGAAGCATTGGAGGGTTTGCCCCATGCCCGCTGATATGGAACTCCATGTGGTGGCCAGCCTGCTGCGCCGTGGCCGTTCGCTGGATCAGTTATCCACAGGACTGACCGTGGCCGGTGTGCTATTCGGCCTGGCCCAATTGCTGATGGCGAGTATTTCGATCATCTGCCTGCTGCTCAGCCTGTGGATGATTATCCTCGGCCTGCTGCAAAAGTACTGGGCGCTGCGCGTGGCCTTCGACGCCGACCTGTTCGCCCTGCTGGCCCGCGATACTGAGCGCACCGCCGACCTCGACCAAGCCCTGCAGACCCTCGGCCTGCAATCGCCCAATCGGGCCGGCCGACCTTGGGCCGAGCGCCGTCGCGGCGCCCTCAAATTGTTGCGCAAACAAGCCTGGCTGCTGGGCGCGCAAGCGCTGCTGACCCTGGGCGTGATCCTCGCCAGCCCTTGGCTGCCTTTCGCCGGATAAGGAATCCCCATGTTCGAACCTGTGGTCGCCACGCTGATTACCTCCATGGCCCGCACCGTCACCGGCGCCCGCAGCCTGTGGCTGGGTTGCGCGCCCGTGCCGGTGCAACGCATCTACTTCGCCAACCACAGCAGCCACGGCGACTTTGTGCTGCTGTGGGCCTCGTTACCGCAAAACCTGCGCAAATTCACGCGCCCGGTGGCCGGCAGTGATTACTGGAATAAAAGCGCGCTGCGTCGTTACATCATCAACCGCGTGTTTAATGGTGTGCTGATCGACCGCGAACGCAAGGACCCTGTGGATAACCCTCTACAGCCTATGCTCGCTGCGTTGGAGGGTGGCGATTCGCTGATCATCTTCCCTGAAGGCACGCGCAATCCGGAGGACGGCTTACTGCCGTTCAAAAGCGGCCTGTACCACCTGGCAAAAAGTTACCCACAGGCCGAATTGATCCCCGTGTGGATCGCCAACCTCAACCGGGTCATGCCCAAGGGGCGCGTTTTGCCGCTGCCGTTGTTATGCACAACCAGCTTCGGTGCACCGCTGCAACTGGAAGACGGTGAAGACAAGGCGCTATTTCTAGCCCGCACACGCGACGCCCTGCTCGCCCTCGCCCCGGAGCATGTCTGACATGGATAGCCAAACCCTGATGCTGTTCGGCGGAATCGGCGCGATCCTGGTACTCGCCTCGCTGATCGGCCTGATCCTCAAACTGCGTACCCGTGGCACGCCGAACGCGGTGATCGACAACCTCAACGCCCGCATCAATGCCTGGTGGGTGATGGTGGTGGTGATCGGTATCGCCTTCTGGCTCGGCACCGGTGCGGTGATCCTGTTGTTCTACGCGGTGTCCTTCTACGCCCTGCGCGAGTTCCTCACCCTCACCCCGACCCGACGCAGCGACTACCCGGCGCTGGTGGCCGCGTTCTACCTCGCCCTGCCGCTGCAATACCTGCTGATTTATTCGGACTGGTACGGGCTGTTCTCGATCTTCATCCCTGTGTACGTGTTTTTGCTGCTGCCGATCCTCGCCTCATTGGGCGGCGACACCACACACTTCCTCGAACGTGCCTCGAAAGTGCAATGGGGCTTGATGATCGCGGTGTTCTGCGTGTCTTTCGTCCCGGCCCTGCTGACGTTGGACATCCCCGGCTACGAAGGCCGCAACCTGCTGCTGATCGCCTATCTAGTGATCGTCGTGCAACTCTCGGACGTGTTGCAGTACGTGTGCGGCAAGCTGTTCGGCAAACACAAGATCGCGCCCAACCTGTCACCGTCCAAAACCGTGGAAGGTTTTGTCGGCGGGATTCTGCTGTCCTCCCTGATCGGCGCCGCGCTGTGGTGGACCACGCCGTTCAACCCATGGCAGTCGTTCCTGATCGCCTTGCTGATCAACCTGCTCGGTTTTGCCGGTGGGATCGTCATGTCAGCCATCAAGCGGGATCGGGGCGTTAAGGATTGGGGGCATATGATCGAAGGCCACGGCGGCATGCTGGATAGGCTGGATTCGGTGTGCTTCGCCGCGCCGATTTTCTTCCACCTCGTACGCTACTGGTGGACCTGACCACCAGCATTCTCAGCTCAATGGAGCGCTAAATGTGGGAGGGGCTTGCTCCCGATGGCGGTGTGTCACTCGCTGAAGATGTTGACTGATCCACCGTCATCGGGAGCTCGCCCACTCCCACAAAAGCCGCCGGACACCTGAAGGACATGGCCAACCTCATGGTCGCCCGCTCGCTGGCATGCATGGGCGCTCACTAACCCTATAAACATCCCGCCATACGGCGTATCGGCGTCATCTTTTGTATCAAAGACGCTGTAAGATACGCCGCACTTAGCCAGGGATGCTCACCATGTTCGATTCGCTCAAAGCCATCAGCCGTCGTGTTGTCGGCGTGTTTCTGACCGTGGTGGGGGCCGTTTTCGGCCAATGGCATCCTCCGCTATGGCTGCGTGCTATCGGCCGTGGCGTGGAAAAACTTGGGAGTAAAGCCCGTGCTTACCCGCGTCAGACGGGTGCCGGAGTGCTCGGGCTAGCACTGCTCGTGGCCGCTGGCTTCTACGGCTGGCACTGGTATTCCAATCTGCCGCAGCCGCATACCGCGAGCTACTCGCTGCACAAGCCCAACCTGACTGACTACACCCAGCCAACGCCAGTTGTGGATAACTTACAGGTGCGCTTCGCCGAGTCCGTGGCGCCCCTTGCGGCCATCGGCAAACCCGTCACCGAGGGCATTACCCTAAAGCCCGAGGTCGCAGGCACCTGGCGCTGGGCGGATGACCGTAGCCTGTTGTTCGTGCCGGAGAAAGACTGGCCTATCGACGCCCATTACACCCTTGATCTGGCCAAGAGAAACCTGTTGGCAGATGGCGTATTGCTGGATCAGTACAGCACTCAGTTCTCCACCCAACCGTTCCGCGCCACCCTGGCCGCCAACGAGTTGTACCAGGATCCATCCAACCCGACGCTGAAGCAGCTGGTGGCGACCTTCCATTTTTCCCACCCTGTGGATGAAGACAGCCTGCGCAAGCACGTAACGGTGAACCTCGACAAAGGCCTGACCTACCGCGACGCCCAATTGCCAAATCGCCCGGAAATCACCTTCGACGAGAAAAAACTCAACGCCTACGTACGCTCCGCAGCCTTGGCCACCCCGCTGGAAAGCACCCCGGTCAGCGCCAAACTCGACGAAGGCATCAAGGCTCGCGATGGCGGCAACGCCAGCGCCGCATCGTTGGTGGCCAAAGTCACCGTACCCGGTCGCTATCGCCTGACATTTACGGGCGCCGAAATCAGCTTTGTGGATAACGAACGCGCAGAGCCAGAGCCAGTGCTGATGTTCAGCAGTTCCAGCGCTGTAGCCGATGACACCATCGCCGGTAAGGTCCAAGCCTGGCTGTTGCCGGAAAAAGCCCAGGACGACACCCGCCCCTATAACACCAATGAAATCGACGACGCCCTGCTCGCCCGCAGCACCAAGGTCAACCTGACCCACGTGCCCAGCGTCGAACCGCTGAACACCCTGCACGCCTTCAAGTTCAAGGCCCCTGCCGGACGTGCGCTGTATGTACGCGTGCCCGCTAACCTGGAGGCCATCGGCGGCTATCTGGCGAAGGATCCTACGGCGTCGCTGGTCAGCATGCCGGCGTATCCGCGCACCTTGCAGTTCCTGTCTGACGGCGCCCTGCTCAGCCTCACTGGCGAGAAACGCCTGGGCTTCATGGCCAGGGGAGTGCCCGGCGCCCACGTGGAAATCGCCCGCCTGTTGCCCAACCAGTTGCAACACTTGGTGGACCAGAGCAGCGGCAGTTTTGCGCGGCCGAACTTTGGCAATGAGTACTTCGATCGTATGGTCGAGCGTCAGTCTCTGGACATTCCTATGTCATCCAATGACCCGGCCAAAACCGTCTACGACAACGTAGATTTGAGCCACTACCTCACCGCCAACGGCGGCCGTCGCGGCATTTTCGTGCTCAAGCTGAGCCCACAGGATGAACCGGCCGAGCGTACGTTCGAATATGAACGCAGCAGTACCAGCGACCTGCGGTTTATCGTAGTGACCGACCTCGGCATCATCGCCAAACGCTCCAGCGACGGCAGTCACGACGTGTATGTGCAGTCCATCGGTAATGGTTCGCCGGTGGCCGACGCGCAAGTCGACATCATCGGTCGCAATGGCTTGCCGGTGAGCAGCGGTCACACGGACGGCGAAGGCCATGTGCATTTCGCCAAGCTGGATGAACTGCGCCGTGAGAAAACGCCGCTTATGTATGTGGTCAGTCGCGGCAATGACCAATCGTTCCTGCCAATCGCCCGTCAGTCCCAGCAGCTGGATTTGTCGCGCTTTGATGTAGGCGGTTTGGAAGAAGACGGTGCGATTGATCGCCTCAGCGCCTACCTGTTTACCGACCGCGGCCTGTACCGACCCGGCGAAACCGCCCACCTGGGCATGATCGTGCGCAGCGGCAACTGGAAAGGCGCCTTGCAAGGTCTGCCGGTGGAGCTGCAAATCACCGACCCGCGCGGTCTGGAAGTGATTCGCCAGCCACTGAAGCTCTCCGCCAGCGGGTTTGAAACCTTTGATTTCCCCAGCAGCGAAGTGGCCCCAGCCGGGGAATACACCGCGACCTTGCAGTTGATTGGCCAGAAGCAAACGCGCACAGACCTGGGCAGTGTCAGCTTCAAAGTCCGCGATTTCGAGCCGGACCGCATGAAGGTCAGTTTGAGCCTGCACGACACGCCGGTGCAGGGCTGGATTCCCCCGGACCAAGTGGTGGCTAAAGTCACCGCCATGCACCTGTTCGGCGCCCCGGCCTCGGGCCGTCGCGTTACTGCAAAAATGTCACTGAGCCCGACGCTCGCGGCATTCGACCGTTACCCCGACTACCGCTTCCGCCTCAATGATTCCCTGGAAGACGCCAGCACCGAAGACCTGGCCGAAACCACCGTCGACGATAACGGCCAGGCCGTGCTCGACCTCAACCTGCAACGTTTCGCCAACAGCACCTATCGTTTGCAAGTGATGACCCAGGTGTTCGAGGCTGAAGGTGGCCGCAACGTGGCGGCGCAAAGTGCACTGCTGGTGTCGTCCGCACCGTACCTGGTGGGTGTGAAAAGTCAGGATTCGCTGTCATACGTCGCTAAGGACGCCCCGCGCCAGGTGCAATGGCTGGCCGTCGCGCCAGACCTCACACCGCTTGCGGTGGATGGCTTGACCAGCGAAGTGGTCGAGCACCGTTATGTGTCGGTGCTGGTGAAGCAATCCAACGGCACCTACAAGTACGAGTCACGTATCAAGAACATCAGCCAACCGGCCTCACCGCTGGTGATGACCAAAGACGGCGCCAAGCAGACCCTGAATACCGGTACGCCAGGGGATTTCACCCTGCAACTCAAGGACGCCAACGGCAACCTGCTCAACCAGATCGACTACAGCGTGGCCGGGCGCGGCAACACCTCGCGCTCCCTGGAGCGTAACGCCGAGCTGCAACTGCGCCTGGATAAACGCAGCTACGCCACCGGTGATGAGATCGCCATCAGCATTCGCGCGCCGTACACCGGCGCGGGCTTGATCACCATCGAGCGCGACAAGGTCTACACCCAGCAGTGGTTCAAGGCCGACAGCACCAACAGCGTGCAACATATCCGCGTGCCTGCGGGCCTTGAGGGCAATGCCTACGTCAACGTGCAGTTCGTGCGAGACATCGGTTCGTCCGAGGTTTATATGAGCCCGCTTTCCTACGGTGTGGTGCCCTTCAGCATCAACCTGGACGCGCGGCGCATGGCACTGAAGGTCGACGGCCCGGCGAAGATCGAGCCGGGGCAGACCCTCGACATTAAGGTCAACACCGACCGCCCGGGTCGCGCCGTGATCTACGCGGTGGACGAAGGCATCCTGCAAGTAGCGCGCTATCAAACGCCTGATCCGCTGGGTTTCTTCTTCCAGAAGCGTGCGCTGGAAGTCGGCACCAGTCAGATTCTTGACCTGATCCTGCCGGAGTTCAGCCGCCTGCTCAGTGGGGCGGCGCCTGGAGGCGATACGGAAGGCGCCCTGGCTAATCACCTCAACCCGTTCAAACGCAAACATCAGCCGCCAGTGGCGTGGTGGTCCGGGCTTGTGGATTTGCCGGTCGGTGAAACCGTGCTGCATTACCAGGTACCCGACAGCTTCAACGGCAAGTTGCACCTGTTTGCCGTCGCGGTGGATACCGACAGCGTGGGCGTCAGCGAGACCACTACCGACGTGCGCGGGCCGATCGTGATCACGCCCAACGTGCCGGCCTTCGTGGCGCCGGGGGATGTGTTCAACGTCAGCGCCGGGGTGTTCAGCAACCTCGACGCGGCAGCGGATGTGAAATTTGAAGTGCAGACCAGCGCCGGCCTCGTGGTTCAGGGCGACAAGGGCAGCACCTTGTCACTGCAACCGCGCAAAGAAGGCACTGCCGAATTCAAGATCAAAGTCGGCGACACCCTCGGTTCGGCAGACCTGCGCTTTGTCGCGGTGCTGCCGGATGGCAAGCGGATCCAGGTGGCGGAAACCACGTCAATCCGCCCCTTGAGCGAACACCGCGTCGCTCTGAGCCTGGGCCGTTTCGACAGCGCCAGCAAAGAACTCAAGCCCACACGTGAACTGTTCAGCCAGCTGCGTGATGTGCAGTTGGGCGTGGCCGCCTCGCCGCTGGTATGGGCCAATGGCCTCAAGCACTACCTGGATGACTACGGCTATGCATGCACCGAGCAATTGGTGTCCAAGGCCATGCCGGCATTGATCTGGGGCGGCACCGCACCCGAGGCTGAACAAGCCTTCAGCAGCGCGGTCCGCATGTTGCGCCAGCGTCAAAACCAGGCCGGTGGCTTTGGATTGTGGGCTGCCAACCCTGACGTGGCGCCGTACGCCAGCCTGTACGCCACTGATTTCCTGATCGAAGCCAAGGAGCGCGGGCTGCCGGTGCCGGAGGACCTGCTGGTGCGTTCCAACGCGTATCTGACAGACCTGGCCAACGGCCCGAGCGAAGGCCTGTCGGAATTGCGTAACCGTGCCTACGCCAGTTACCTGCTGAGCCGTCAGGGGATTCTGGTGAGCGGCGCGCTGAGCGACATCCGCGAGCGCTACGAGAGTTACTTCAAGGACAGCTGGCAGAACGACCTGGGCGCCGCCTACCTGGCTGCCAGCTACAAACTGCTCAAGCAGGATCGGCAGGCCGATACGCTGTTCCGCAAAATCCCGTGGCGTTCGCTTGTGGATAAGTGGGACAGCGACGGCCTGTACTACGACCCGCTGGTGCACGACGCCGAACACTTGCACCTGCTGGCGCGCCATTTCCCTGAACTGATGGATGACGTGCCCACCGCGCTACTGGATAAGCTCGGCAAACGCCTCAACGAGCAGCGCTACAACTCGCTGTCGGCGGCATTGTTGCTGCGCGCCCTGGACAACTATGGCCAGCGCGCGCAAAGCGACATGACCCTCAAGGCCACCGCCTGGCTGGGCGATAAACAGCAACAATTGCTGGAAATGGCCGGCCAGCCACCGCGCGCCGCCGTACCGCGCGCCACGCAGAAGCTGGTCATGGAAAAATCCGATGGCCCAGCAGCGTTCTACATGCTCAGCGAAGCCGGTTTTGATAAAGGCGCCAAGCTCAAAGCCATCAACAACGGCCTGGAAATCATCCACGAATACCTCGACCTCAAAGGCGAGCCAGTGAGTAAGGTAGCGGTGGGTGATGAGTTCCTGGTGCGCTTGCGCCTACGGGCTACCGACCGTGACCAAGTGCAGCAAGTGGCCGTGGTCGACTTGCTGCCCGGCGGTGTCGAGCCTGTGTATAACTTGCCTCCAGAGCCGGAAGCCGCGAGCAGCGAGGAAAGCGAAGGCGAAGAATCCGAGTACGTTGAAGCCAGCGAAGAAGAAGCTGACACCTGGCAGGCCCCCATCGGCGAAACCGAGCTGAGCAACTGGCAGCCAGACTACGTGGATGTGCGGGATGATCGGGTGGTGTTGTACGGCACTGCGCTACGTGATGTAGGCACTTTCGTTTACCGCGTACGCGCCACCAACGCAGGGACGTTCAATACGCCACCGGCTTACGCCGAAGGCATGTACGAAACCACCCTGCAGGGACGCGGCAAAGTAGGCCAGCTTGAAATTACCAAGCCTTAAACGTCTGACGCCGCTGCTGGCAGCTGCGGCGTTACTGGCCGGCGTGCGACTTTGGCCCCATGCGCCGCTGGAACAGGCCATTACCTCCTCCAGGGTCGTATTGGCCGATGACGGCTCGCTGTTGCGTATGACGCTGGCCCAGGACGGTCAATATCGCCTATGGCTACCACTGGAGCGCATTTCACCTTCATTGATTGAGGCGCTGCTGCTCAAGGAAGACCGCAATTTCTACTGGCACCCGGGGATCAATCCCCCGGCGTTGCTGCGGGCGGCCATGGCCACCTACAGCGGAGGCCAGCGCCAAGGCGGCTCGACGTTGAGCATGCAACTGGCGCGGCGCCTGTGGGATCTCAACACCCGCCAAGTGCCCGGCAAATTGCAGCAGATGGCGTTGGCGCTGTGGCTGGAAGCGCGCTACAGCAAGCACGACATCCTTGAGGCGTACCTGAACTTGGCGCCCATGGGCGGCAATATCGAAGGCGCCGAAGCGGCCAGTCGCATCTACTTTGGCAAGGCGGCGGCGCACTTGTCGCTGTCCGAAGCGTTGGCATTGGCGGTAATCCCCCAACAGCCCGGCCGTCGAGCACGCTTCGGGCCTTCGCTGCAAAACGCCCGGCTGCGCTTGATGGCTGACTGGCGCGAGACTTATCCACAAGACCCGCGTAATGACAGTTTGCTGGACTTGCCCTTGGAAGCGCGCAACCGCCAGCAAATTCCTTTTTTGGCGCCACACTTGAGCGAGCAATTGCTGGCATCTCAAGCCGGTAACGAGTTGAACAGCACGCTCAATCTGCCTTTGCAACAATTGCTGGAACGTCTGATCACCGGGTTTATCGCCGAACGGCGCAGCACCGGGGTGGAGAACGCCACCGCGATCCTGATCGACAGCCGCGATCAGAGCGTCAAGGCGCTGGTGGGCTCAGCGGACTACTTATCCACAGACATCCATGGACAGGTCAATGGTGTGCTATCACGGCGCTCGCCGGGGTCTACGCTCAAACCGTTTCTCTATGGGCTGGCGCTGGACCAAGGGGTGATCCACCCCATGAGCATCCTCAAGGACTTACCGAGTAACTTCGGCTACTTCCAACCGGAAAACTTCGACGGCAGTTTTGTCGGCCCACTGACGGCCCGGGATGCGTTGATCCGCAGTCGCAATATCCCCGCCGTGTGGCTGGCCAGCCAGGTCAAGTCGCCTTCTCTATACGGCTTGCTGCAACGCGCCGGCATCAAAGGCCTACGCGACGAAAGCCATTACGGCCTGGCCCTGGCACTGGGTGGCGGCGAGATGACCCCGGAGGAGCTGGCGCGACTGTATGTGATGTTGGCGGGAGACGGGCATTTACGGCCGTTGCGCTACTTGCAGCAACAGCCGCAAACCACCGGCGCACAACTGCTCAGCCCGCAGGCCGCGTTTATGGTGCGCGACATGCTGCGCCGCAACCCACGCCCAGATGGCCTGCCCGGCCGCCATTGGCGAACCGCCTGGAAAACCGGTACGTCATGGGGTTTTCACGATGCGTGGAGCGCCGGACTGGTCGGCCCGTATGTGTTGGTGGTGTGGGTGGGTAACTTCGATGGTCGGCCAAATCCAGCGTTTATTGGTGCCAAGACCGCCGCGCCGCTATTCTTCCGCATTGCTGACGCTTTGCCCCTGGCATTACCCAACGTCGCGATCAAAGCCGACAAACCGCCCGCGGGGCTGGTGCGCATTGATGTCTGCGCTGCCTCCGGTGAGCTGCCCAACCGCTGGTGCCCGCAAACCCGCAAGACCTGGTACATCCCCGGCGTCTCGCCGATCCGCGTTTCCAACCTGCACCGCCCGGTGCTGATCGACACCCGCACCGGCAAAGCCGCGTGCCCGCCGTTCGATCCGCAATACACACGAGAGGACATCTTCGAGTTCTGGCCCAGCGACGTTCAACGCCTGTACCGAGCAGCCGGCCTGCCCCGCCGAACCCCGCCCAACGTGATGAAAAACTGCCAACCCAACCGCATCACCGACCAGAGCGAAGCGCCGCAGATTCGCTCGCCACTGACTCAGGTGAGCTACCAACTGCGCTTGTCTCAACCCCAGGAAAGCATCCCGCTGAACGCGAATGCGGCCAGCGATGCGGCGACGCTGTACTGGTTCGCTGATCAAACCTTGATCGGCCAAGGCCCGCCGCAAGCCACGCTGAACTGGAGGCCGGGCAAGTCAGGGGAATATCGGTTGCGGGTCAGTGATGATCAAGGACGCAGCACGAGTCGGGGGTTGCGGGTGGAGTTTGTGCCTTAGGGGCAGTTATCACCCTCAGCAAGCTCAACATAATTCGATTCCCCGCCTCCGGTCGCACCCGATAACCAACCCCATACAAAGCTCAGGCTGGTACGCCCAGACGTATCCACACTCACTGTACCTCGCGACCAACCGGACAGCAGCTCACCGTCCAGCGTCAGGCACTGAAAAAGCAGCTCAATGGTATCGGCGCCGGTCACGCGACCGACTTGCGTCCCCGTACGGATTCGGCCGCCTTGGTAGGTGCTGGATAGGGCATCACCGTCGACACGGTAATGAAACACCGTGCCGGTACCGGAAAGCCCATGGGTGTTATTCGCGACCACAAATCGGCGATTGTGCAAACGCTCGCCGAGGTGGGGAAAGGAAGATGGCATCAACGTGGCGTCCTTGCGTTGAAACCTGGAGACCCGATGGGCCTCCAGGTGAGCGAGGTATTACTCGACTGTCACCGACTTGGCCAAATTACGTGGCTGGTCTACGTCAGTGCCCTTGAGCACGGCCACGTAGTACGACAGCAGCTGCAGCGGGATGGTGTAGAGGATCGGCGACAAGGTGTCGTTGATGTGCGGCATGTTGATGACGTGGGTGCCTTCGCCATTGATCATGCTCGCCTTCTCGTCGGCGAATACCACCAGTTGGCCGCCACGGGCGCGTACTTCCTGCAGGTTGGATTTGAGCTTTTCCAGCAGTTCGTTGTTCGGCGCCACAGTGACCACCGGCATGTCGTCATCCACCAGGGCCAACGGGCCGTGTTTCAGCTCGCCGGCCGGGTAGGCTTCGGCGTGGATGTACGAGATTTCCTTGAGCTTGAGGGCACCTTCCATCGCCACCGGGTACTGCGCGCCACGGCCAAGGAACAGGGTGTGGTTCTTGTCGGCGAACAGCTCGGCGACTTTTTCCACGACGCTGTCCATGGCCAGTGCTTCGCCCAGGCGAGTCGGCAGGCGGCGCAATTCTTCCACCAAGGTAGCTTCAACACCTTCGGCCAGGGTGCCTCGCACTTGGCCCAGGGACAGGGTCAGTAGCAACAAACCAACCAGTTGGGTGGTGAAGGCTTTGGTGGAAGCTACGCCGATTTCGCGACCCGCCTGGGTCAGCAGGGTCAGGTCGGACTCACGTACCAAAGAGCTGATACTGACGTTGCAGATCGCCAGGCTGGCGAGGAAGCCCAACTCTTTGGCGTTGCGCAGCGCGGCCAGGGTGTCGGCGGTTTCGCCGGACTGGGAGATAGTCACGAACAAGGTATCGGGCTGTACCACCACCTTGCGGTAGCGGAACTCACTGGCGACTTCGACCTGGCACGGGATGCCAGCCAGGTCTTCCAGCCAATAACGGGCAACCATGCCGGCGTGGTAGCTGGTGCCACAAGCGACGATCTGCACATTGCGCACTTTGGCGAACAGCTCGGCGGCCTGGGGGCCGAACGCGTTGACCAGCACTTGGCTCTGACTCAGTCGACCTTCCAACGTGCGCTGGACCACGGCAGGTTGCTCGTGGATCTCTTTGAGCATGAAATGGCGGTACTCACCTTTATCGGCCGCTTCGGCGCCGTCGCGGTATTGCACAGCTTCGCGTTCGACGGAATTACCGTTAACGTCCCAGATCGCCACGCTTTCACGGCGTATGTCGGCGATATCGCCTTCTTCCAAGTACATGAATCGGTCGGTGACCTGACGCAGGGCCAGTTGGTCGGAAGCGAGAAAGTTCTCGCCCAGGCCCAGGCCGATCACCAGCGGGCTGCCACTGCGGGCGGCTACCACACGGTCCGGTTGGCTGGCACTGACGACGGCCAGGCCATAGGCGCCGTGCAGTTCCTTGACCGTGGCCTTGAGGGCGGTGGTCAGGTCGCTGTGGTCCTTGAGCTTGTGATTGAGCAGGTGGGCGATGACTTCAGTGTCGGTGTCTGAGGTGAACACGTACCCCAGGCTCTTGAGCTGTTCGCGCAGCACTTCGTGGTTTTCGATGATGCCGTTGTGCACCACGGCCAGGTCACCGGAGAAGTGCGGGTGGGCGTTGCGTTCGCACGGTGCGCCGTGAGTGGCCCAGCGGGTGTGGGCAATCCCCAGGCGACCTACCAGCGGTTCGCCGGCCAGGGCCTGCTCCAACTCACTGACCTTGCCCGGGCGACGCAT
Source organism: Pseudomonas sivasensis (assembly GCF_021391435.1). Taxonomy (NCBI): domain Bacteria; kingdom Pseudomonadati; phylum Pseudomonadota; class Gammaproteobacteria; order Pseudomonadales; family Pseudomonadaceae; genus Pseudomonas; species Pseudomonas sivasensis. The sequence continues at coordinate 186,961 of NZ_CP090029.1, forward strand.
GCGCTCAAGCTTGCCGGCGTTGGTGAAGACGGCCACGCCGGCGCTGTCGTAGCCACGGTATTCAAGGCGCTTGAGGCCTTCGATCAGAATGGCGGTAACGTTACGTTCGGCGACTGCGCCAACAATTCCACACATGGTGCTTCTCCTAGATGATTGCCGCGCATATCAGCGTAATGCCGCGGGCTTGGATCTGGTCGCGGGCCTCAAGCGGCAGGCGATCATCGGTGATAAGGGTATGGACGCTGCTCCAGGGCAGTTCCAGGTTGGGAATTTTGCGGCCGATCTTGTCGGATTCGACCATCACCACCACTTCACGGGCGACCTCGGCCATCACACGGCTCAGACCCAGTAATTCGTTGAAGGTGGTGGTGCCACGCTGCAGATCGATGCCGTCGGCGCCGATGAACAGTTGATCAAAGTCGTAGGAACGCAACACCTGCTCGGCGACCTGGCCCTGAAACGAGTCCGAATGCGGGTCCCAGGTGCCGCCGGTCATCAACAGCACCGGCTCGTGTTCCAATTCGCTCAAGGCGCTGGCTACGTGCAGGGAGTTGGTCATGACCACGAGTCCGGGCTGGTGGCCCAGTTCCGGGATCATGGCGGCGGTGGTGCTGCCGCTGTCGATGATGATGCGGGCGTGTTCCCGCAAACGCATCACGGCAGCACGGGCGATCGCACGCTTGTAGGCCGAGATCGGTTGGGCAGGATCGCCTACCAGTTCCTGAGGCATGGTGATCGCACCACCGTAGCGGCGCAGCAACAGGCCGTTACTTTCTAGGGCGGCCAAGTCCTTGCGGATAGTGACTTCGGAGGTTTCGAAACGCTTGGCCAATTCGTCCACGCTGACTTCGCCCTGTTCGTTGAGCAAGGTCAGGATGTTGTGGCGTCGTTGGGGTGTATTTCGTTTCGACATGGTATTGATAAGTTTCGTTTCGAAAGATAACGAAGGCAATCAAAACCTATTAGGACTATATCGTCAAGAGTCTGGAACAGATTCTTCAAACAACGCAGGCCAAATGTGGGAGGGGGCTTGCCCCCGATTGCAGTAGATCAGTCGACTAGAACATTGACTGAAAATCCGCCATCGGGGACAAGCCCCCTCCCACATTTGGATAGCACTGCTGATGACGCTGTGGATAACTCAGGTCTTTTTGATTTTGACCGGGCGTTTCCAGCCGTCGATGTTGCGTTGGCGGGCCCGAGCTACGGCCAGTTGGGATTTATCCACATCCTGGTTGATGGTTGAGCCTGCGGCAGTGTTCGAACCATCACCGATCGTCACTGGCGCAATCAGCGAGTTATTCGAGCCAATGAATACGTCCTCGCCAATAGTGGTCTGGTACTTGTTGGCGCCGTCGTAGTTGCAGGTGATTGCGCCAGCGCCGATGTTGCTGCGAGCACCGATAACCGCATCACCAAGGTAGGCCAGGTGGCCGGCCTTTGCGTCGTCGCCCATTCGTGCATTTTTCAGTTCGACGAAGTTGCCGACATGCGCCCTGGCCCCCATCACAGTGCCCGGACGCAACCGAGCAAACGGGCCAGCATCGCTGCCCTCGCCCATCACCGCGCCGTCGATATGGCTGTTGGCCTTGATCACCACGCCCTTGCGCAGGGTGCTGTCCTTGATCACGCAGTTCGGGCCGATGACTACGTCGTCTTCGATGATTACGCGACCTTCGAGGATCACGTTGATGTCGATCAGCACGTCGCGCCCCACGGTGACCTCACCGCGTACGTCAAAACGCGCAGGGTCGCGCAGGGTCACTCCCTCAGCCATCAGGCGGCGACCTTCTCGCAGTTGGTAGTGACGCTCCAGTTCGGCCAACTGCTTGCGGTCGTTGGCGCCCTGCACTTCCATAGGGTCGTGGGGCTGCTCGGTAGCTACCAGCAGGCCATCGCTCACGGCCATCTCAATCACGTCGGTGAGGTAGTACTCACCCTGAGCGTTGTTGTTGGACAGACGGCTCATCCAGTCGGCGAGCTTGTTGCCAGGCACGGCGAGAATACCGGTATTGCCTTCAGTGATGGCACGTTGGGCCTCGCTGGCGTCCTTGTGCTCAACGATGGCCGCGACCTTGCCATCGGCATTGCGCACGATGCGTCCGTAGCCGGTGGGGTCTTCCAGTTCCACGGTGAGCAGGCCCATCTGACCAGGCACTACGTGCTTAAGCAGGCGTTGCAGGGTTTCCACTTCGATCAGCGGCACGTCGCCGTAGAGGATCAGCACGGTGTCAGCGGTAATGAACGGCACAGCTTGCGCGGTGGCGTGGCCGGTCCCCAGTTGTTTGTCCTGCAATACGAAATTCAGGTCATCCGCAGCCAAGCGCTCACGCACTGCATCGGCACCGTGGCCGATCACTACGTGGATGCGTTGCGGGTCCAACTGCCGGGCGCTGTGGATAACATGGCCAAGCATGGAGTTGCCGGCCACCGGGTGCAGCACCTTGGGCAGGGCAGAGCGCATGCGGGTGCCCTGGCCTGCGGCGAGAATGACGATTTCAAGAGACATTAATGGCTACCAATCCTGGACGGTCCGGCTTCAGACCAAAGATGTGTTTTGCTAAAAAAGAAAAAGGGTAGCCGAGGCTACCCTTTTTAATCAATCGCGCATAAGCATCACGGCGTAGCCGCTTACTTCTTGCGGATCTGCTGGAGCGTGCGCAGCTGAGCTGCAGCCTCGGCCAGACGTACAGCAGCAGCGCTGTAGTCGAAGTCCGCACCCTTTTCGTTCAGGGCCTTCTCAGCAGCCTTGACGGCTTCCTGAGCGGAGGCTTCATCCAGATCGCCAGCACGTTGCACGGTGTCGGCAAGTACCTTGACCATGTTCGGCTGAACCTCAAGGAAACCACCGGAGATGTAAAACACCTCACGTTCCCCGCCTTGCTTGGTCAGAGTGATCGGACCTGGCTTCAAGCTGGTGATCAACGGCGCGTGGCCCATGGCAATACCCAGGTCACCGAGTTCGCCGTGTGCAATCACCATTTCTACCAGACCGGAGAAGATTTCCCCTTCCGCGCTGACGATATCGCAATGGACTGTCATAGCCATCTGATTGCCTCAACCTGATGAGCGCCCGTTTCCGGGCGCCTGGATTACAGTTTCTTGGCTTTCTCGATCGCTTCTTCGATGCCGCCGACCATGTAGAACGCTTGTTCTGGCAGGTGGTCGTAGTCACCGTTGAGGATGCCTTTGAAGCCAGCAATGGTGTCTTTCAGGGAAACGTATTTACCCGAAGCACCGGTGAAGACTTCAGCCACGAAGAACGGCTGCGACAAGAAGCGCTGGATCTTACGAGCACGGTTTACCAACTGCTTGTCGGCTTCCGACAGCTCGTCCATACCCAGGATCGCAATGATGTCCTTCAGTTCTTTGTAACGCTGCAGCACGTACTGAACGCCGCGAGCGGTGTCGTAGTGCTCCTGGCCGATCACGTTCGGGTCCAGCTGGCGCGAAGTCGAGTCGAGTGGATCGACCGCTGGGTAGATACCCAGGGAAGCGATGTCACGGGACAGAACGACGGTGGCGTCCAAGTGGGCGAAGGTGGTCGCTGGCGATGGGTCGGTCAAGTCATCCGCAGGTACGTATACCGCTTGGATCGAAGTGATCGAACCTTCCTTGGTCGAAGTGATACGTTCTTGCAGAACGCCCATCTCTTCAGCCAGGGTCGGCTGGTAACCTACTGCGGAAGGCATACGGCCCAGCAGTGCGGATACTTCAGTACCGGCCAGGGTGTAACGGTAGATGTTGTCGACGAACAGCAGAACGTCGTTACCTTCGTCACGGAACTTCTCGGCCATGGTCAGGCCAGTCAGTGCTACGCGCAGACGGTTTCCCGGCGGCTCGTTCATCTGACCGTAAACCAGTGCCACTTTGTCCAGAACGTTGGAGTCCTTCATCTCGTGGTAGAAGTCGTTACCCTCACGAGTACGCTCACCCACACCAGCGAACACGGAATAACCGCTGTGCTCGATGGCGATGTTACGGATCAGTTCCATCATGTTTACGGTCTTGCCTACACCGGCACCACCGAACAGACCGACTTTACCGCCCTTGGCGAACGGGCAAACCAGGTCGATAACCTTGATGCCGGTTTCCAGCAGGTCGTTGCCGCCAGCTTGTTCCGCGAACGAAGGTGCTGGACGGTGAATGCCCCAGCGCTCTTCGGTGTCGATCGGACCAGCTTCGTCAATCGGGTTGCCCAGTACGTCCATGATCCGGCCCAGGGTCGCTTTACCGACCGGTACGGAGATGGCTGCGCCAGAGTCGATTACGTCCAGACCGCGCTTCAAGCCTTCGGTGGAACCCATCGCAATGGTACGAACTACGCCGTCGCCCAGCTGCTGCTGAACTTCCAGAGTAGTTTCCGCGCCTTGTACTTTCAGCGCGTTGTAGATGCTCGGTACGCTGTCGCGTGGAAATTCCACGTCGATAACGGCGCCGATGATTTGAACGATACGTCCGCTACTCATAGCTGGATCCTCTGAATATTTGAACCGTTAAACCGCGGCAGCGCCGCCGACGATTTCCGAGATCTCTTGGGTGATCGCAGCCTGACGCGCCTTGTTGTAGATCAGCTGCAAATCGCTGATCAGATCACCGGCGTTATCGGTAGCGTTTTTCATCGCGATCATCCGCGCCGCTTGTTCAGCTGCGTTGTTCTCGACCACCGCCTGGTACACCTGCGACTCCACGTAGCGCACCATCAAGCCGTCAAGCAGCTCTTTGGCGTCTGGTTCGTAGAGGTAGTCCCAGTGGTGCTTGAGTTCCTGATCCGGAGTCGCCACCAGTGGAATCAATTGCTCCACGGTTGGCTGCTGGGTCATGGTGTTGATGAACTTGTTGGATACCACGGAGAGGCGGTCAATCCGGCCTTCCAGGTACGCATCCAGCATCACCTTCACACTGCCGATCAAATCATTGATCGACGGCTCTTCACCCAGGTGGCTGATAGCTGCAACGACGTTACCGCCGAAGTTACGGAAAAAGGCCGCACCCTTGCTACCAACAACACACAGATCGATCTCGACGCCGTTTTCGCGGTTTACCGCCATGTCCTTGACCAGGGCCTTGAACAGGTTGGTATTCAAACCACCGCACAAACCACGGTCACTGCTCACTACCACATAACCCACACGCTTAACTTCGCGGTCGATCATGAACGGGTGGCGGTATTCCGGGTTGGCGTTGGCCAGATGCCCAATTACCTGGCGGATACGCTCCGCATAAGGACGGCTAGCAGCCATGCGCATTTGTGCCTTGCGCATTTTGCTTACCGCCACTTTTTCCATGGCGCTGGTAATTTTTTGCGTGCTTTTGATGCTCGCAATCTTACTGCGAATCTCTTTTGCGCCTGCCATGTAACACCTATCAGGTTAGCAAGCGGGAGCCTTGCGGCTCCCGCTGCGGCTTACCAGGTTTGGGTGGCCTTGAACTTCTCGATACCGGCTTTCATGCCAGCGTCGATATCGTCATTGAAGTCACCCTTCACGTTGATCTTCGCCATCAATTCGGCGTGATCGCGGTTGAAGTAAGCAATCAGCGCTTGTTCAAAGCTGCCGACCTTGGCGATTTCAACGTCGGTCAGGAACCCACGCTCAGCGGCATACAGCGACAACGCCATGTCAGCGATCGACATTGGGGCGTATTGCTTCTGCTTCATCAGCTCGGTAACGCGCTGACCATGCTCAAGTTGCTTACGGGTCGCTTCGTCCAGGTCAGAAGCGAACTGGGCGAATGCCGCCAATTCACGGTACTGAGCCAGAGCGGTACGGATACCACCGGAGAGCTTCTTGATGATCTTGGTCTGAGCGGCACCACCCACACGGGATACCGAAACACCGGCGTTCACTGCAGGGCGGATGCCCGAGTTGAACATGGCCGATTCCAGGAAGATCTGACCGTCGGTGATGGAAATCACGTTGGTCGGAACGAACGCGGAAACGTCGCCAGCCTGGGTTTCGATGATCGGCAGAGCGGTCAGGGAGCCGGTTTTGCCGGTCACTGCGCCGTTGGTGAACTTCTCTACGTACTCTTCGGAAACGCGGGATGCACGCTCCAGCAGACGGGAGTGGAGATAGAACACGTCGCCTGGGTAAGCTTCACGGCCTGGTGGACGGCGCAGCAGCAGGGAAATCTGGCGGTAAGCCACTGCTTGCTTGGACAGATCGTCATAAACGATCAGCGCGTCTTCACCGCGGTCGCGGAAGAATTCACCCATGGTGCAACCGGAGTACGGTGCCAGGAATTGCAGCGCAGGAGATTCCGAAGCACTGGCAGCCACGATGATCGTGTTGGCCAGGGCGCCGTTTTCTTCCAGCTTGCGAACCACGTTGGCGATGGTCGATTGCTTCTGACCAATAGCTACGTAGACGCAGAAAATGCCGCTGTTCTTCTGGTTGATGATCGCGTCGATTGCCAGAGCGGTTTTACCGATCTGACGGTCACCGATGATCAGCTCACGCTGGCCACGGCCGACAGGGATCATGGCATCGACAGCCTTGTAGCCAGTCTGTACAGGCTGGTCTACCGACTTACGCCAGATCACGCCTGGAGCAACTTTCTCGACCGCGTCGGTCTCGGTGTTGCCCAGTGGACCTTTACCGTCAACAGGGTTACCCAGTGCGTCGACTACGCGACCCAGCAGTTCCTTACCAACCGGAACTTCCAGGATGCGGCCTGTGCACTTGGCGCTCATGCCTTCAGCAAGACTGGTGTATGCGCCCAATACAACGGCACCTACGGAGTCTTGCTCCAGGTTGAGGGCCATACCGTAGACGCCGCCCGGAAACTCGATCATCTCGCCGTACATAACGTCGGCCAGACCGTGAATCCGCACGATGCCGTCAGATACGCTGACGACAGTGCCTTCGTTACGGGCTTGGGAGGTCACATCGAGCTTGTCGATGCGGCCCTTGATAATTTCACTTATTTCGGAAGGATTGAGTTGCTGCATTGCTCTGCTGCCCCTTCAAACTCAAGATTTCAATGCTTCGGCAAGATTCGCGAGTTTGCCGCGAATCGAGCCATCGATAACCAGGTCGCCGGCGCGAATGATGACACCACCAATAAGGGTGGCATCCTCCGCAACTTGCAGGCGCACTTCCCGGTCGAGTCGTGCACTGAGAACCTTGGCGAGTTTGTCTTGCTGTTCTTGGTTCAATGCAAAAGCACTGGTGACTTCAACGTCTACCGATTTCTCTTGCTCGGCCTTGTACAGGTCGAACAGAGCGGCAATCTCCGGCAGAAGCAGGAGACGGTCGTTTTCGGCAACGACGTGCAAGAAGTTCTGCACTTTCACATCAAACTTGTCGCCGCACACTTCAATAAAAGTGGCGGCCTTGTCTGCGCTCGTCAGTCGCGGGGCCTTGAGCACGCGCTGCATGGTGTCGTCTTGCGACACTGCTGCAGCCAGGCCGAGCATGGCTGACCAAGAGGCCAGCTGCTGGTGGGCCTGGGCGTGCTCGAAGGCTGCCTTAGCGTAAGGTCGGGCCAACGTGGTCAATTCTGCCATGATCGCCCTCGCTTAAATTTCAGCAGCCAGTTTGTTAACCAGCTCCGCGTGCGCGTTTTGATCGATTGTGGCACCCAGGATCTTCTCAGCACCGCCGACGGCCAGAGCACCCAGTTGGGCACGCAACGCGTCTTTGACACCGTTCAGTTCCTGCTCGATCTCGGCCTGAGCCTGAACCTTCACACGGTCAGCGTCGATACGGGCTTTTTCAACAGCCTCTTCAACGATCTGGTTACCGCGTTTCTTGGCTTGCTCAATGATTTCGGCTGCTTGAGCTTTCGCTTCGCGCAGTTGTTGACCCGCTTTATCTTGGGCCAACTCCAGGTCGCGAGCTGCTCGTGCTGCAGCGTCCAGTCCATCCGCGATCTTCTTCTGACGTTCGTGCAGAGCTGCGATGACCGGAGGCCATACGAACTTCATGCAGAAAACGACAAAAATCAAGAACGCTAAGGACTGACCAATAATGGTTGCATTAATGTTCACGCCAATACCTCGCTCATTCGTTGCACAACACACCAATCACTCGAAAAGACGAGTGATTAACCGGCGAGTTGACCAACGAAAGGGTTCGCGAAGGTGAAGAACAGAGCGATACCAACACCGATCATGGTCACGGCGTCGAGCAGGCCGGCGACGATGAACATTTTAACTTGCAGCATTGGAACCATTTCTGGCTGACGCGCTGCGCCTTCCAGGAATTTGCCGCCCAGCAGGCCGAAACCAATGGCAGTACCCAGGGCGCCCAGGCCGATCAACAGTGCAACAGCGATAGCGGTTAGACCAACTACAGTTTCCATCTTTCCTCCCGACTTTTACGTCGTATGGTTTAGGTTTTTTAGATTTTAAAGCGGTAAAACAAATCGTTTCATAGCCCTGGTGGGCCACCTTCCCGTTTCACCGGGAAGGACATCAGACTAGTCGAGACTGGTCTTAATGGTTCTCTTCGTGCGCCATCGACAGGTAGACGATGGTCAGCATCATGAAGATGAAGGCCTGCAGGGTGATGATCAGGATGTGGAACACAGCCCACGCCCACTGCAGAACAATGCCCAGGCCGCTAAGCCAGAGCAGGCCGCTGCCGAACATCACAGCGATCAGAATGAACACCAGCTCGCCGGCATACATGTTGCCGAACAGTCGCAGGGCCAGGGAGATCGGCTTGGCGATCAGGGTCACGAATTCCAGCAGGAAGTTCACCGGGATCAGCAGGGCTTGAACAAAGATGTTCTTGCTGCCGAACGGGTGCAGGGTCAATTCGCCGATGAAGCCGCCGATGCCCTTGATCTTGATGCTGTAGAAAATGATCAGCGCGAATACCGACAGGGCCATGCCCAGGGTAGCGTTCGGGTCAGTGGTCGATACGGCACGGAATGGAATATGCGGGTCGCCGGAAATCGCCATGGCCAACTGAGGAATCCAGTCAACCGGGATCAAGTCGACGGCGTTCATCAGGAACACCCAGACGAAGATGGTCAGTGCCAACGGTGCAATCACCGGGCTACGGCCATGGAAGCTGTCTTTCACGCTGCCATCGACGAATTCGACCAATACTTCAACGAAGTTCTGCAAAGCACCTGGATGACCGGAAGTCGCCTTCTTCGCCGCCATGCGGAAAATTAGGACGAAGATCAGACCCAAAGCGACCGACCAGCCCAGAGTATCCAGGTGGAAAGCCCAGAAGCCCATTTCTTTGGCTTCTGCTGCGGAGTGGGCAAAGCCCCAGCCGCCGTTGGGAAGCTGACCGAAGGTCAAGTTCTGCAAGTGGTGCTGGATATAGCCCGAAGCGGTTGTTTCTGCCATGGTTGCCTCAAACGCCCTAAGGTTTCGAAAGTCTTGTTTTCATTAGCAGGGGAGCGAACCAGCTGACCAGTTGGGTCAACACGAAGACGCCGAATACAGCCAGCGGCGCCAATGGCTTCACACCTGCAAAGGTCAGTGCAAACAGCACTGCCGTCAAAATCAGTTTCCCCGCCTCGCCGGCATAAAAAGACCGGACGATAGCCTGGGCTGCTCGGGCGCCGGAAAACCGAAAGGCCCTGTGAGCAAAATACATATTGGGCAGCAAGGCTATCAGGCCTCCGCAAAGTCCCGAATATCCGGCTACGACTCCATGCCAGTACCAAAGCGCCAATGCAGCGATTAGCAAAATGACAAATTGAGCCAATAAAACCGGAAAAACAGCCAAGCGATGGAAGGGCAACGTGTTTGGCGTGCGGGTTTCCATCACTCTTGCTCCTCAATAGTCGGCTGCCGGAAATCAATAACTTGGCATAATTTGTGCCGACAAAATGCGCGCAGAGTATAGGGGCGGTTCTGCCCCTATTCAACTGCCGGGTAGTGATTTCCGATCACACGCTACATAAGCAAATGTTTCAGCGGATGTGGGCAAGGACACCCTGAAGCTCATCAAGGGAGTTATATCCGATGACCAATTGCCCTTTGCCTTTCTTGCCGTGGCGAATTTGTACCGCAGAGCCCAGGCGCTCGGCCAGGCGCTGCTCGAGACGCGCGATATCCGGATCAGGTTTGGCCGTTTCGACCGGTGCAGGTTTGCCGCTCAGCCACTGGCGAACCAGGGCCTCAGTCTGACGAACGGTAAGCCCTCGTGCGACAACGTGTCGCGCCCCTTCAACCTGTTGATTTTCCGGCAAACCGAGCAAAGCACGGGCGTGGCCCATTTCCAGATCGCCATGGGACAACATGGTCTTGATGACTTCCGGCAAAGCGATCAGGCGCAGCAAGTTGGACACGGTGACGCGGGACTTACCCACCGCTTCGGCCACTTGCTGCTGCGTCAGCTGGAATTCCTGCTGCAGGCGCTGCAAGGCGATCGCTTCTTCGATCGGATTGAGGTCTTCGCGCTGAATATTCTCGATCAACGCCATGGCGATCGCCGTTTCATCAGGCACATCACGCACCATCGCGGGAATGGTCTCTTTGCCGGCCTGCTGACTGGCGCGCCAGCGGCGTTCACCGGCGATGATTTCAAAACGACCGCCACCAATCGGGCGCACCACGATCGGCTGCATCACGCCTTGAGCTTTGATCGAATTGGCCAGTTCCTCCAACGCCTGGGGATCCATGTCACGGCGTGGCTGGTATTTGCCGCGCTGGATCAAGTCCAGAGGTAAGTGCTGCAGCTCGCGCTCGTCGGCCTGCACCGCTTGTTCTTCAAGCGATGTGACGGTCGGACCACTCAACAGTGCATCCAGTCCACGTCCGAGACCTCGTTTCTTGACGGCCATGGGGATTCCTTAAGTTGGCTGGGCTGCAGCGGTGCGGGAGTTGCGGCGTTGGCGGCGAACCATCTCGCCAGCCAGAGCCAGGTAGGCGATGGCGCCACGGGACGATTTGTCATACGCCAACGCAGGCATGCCATAGCTTGGCGCTTCGGCCAAACGGATATTGCGCGGAATCACGGTGTCGTAAAGCTGCTCGCCGAAGTGTTCCTTGAGCTGTGCCGACACATCGTTCATCAGGCTCAGGCGCGGATCGAACATGGTCCGCAGCAGGCCTTCGATCTGCAGGTTTGGGTTGAGCAATTCGGCGATACGCTTGATGTTATCCACAAGGTCGCTCAAACCTTCCAGTGCGTAGTACTCACACTGCATGGGGATAATCACCCCATCGGCAGCCACCAACGCATTGAGCGTCAGCATCGACAGCGACGGTGGGCAATCGATCAAAATGTAATCATAGTTCTCGCGGATCGGCGCCAAGGCGCTGCGCAGACGGCTTTCTTTCATCTGCATTTCCAGCAACACCACTTCCGCCGCAGTCAGATCGCGGTTGGCCGGCAGCAATTGATAACCGCCATGCTCGGAATAGTGCATGGCCTGGGCCAGGTCACACTCGCCGATCAGCAAGTCGTAGACCGAGTTTTCCAGGCCATGTTTATCCACACCGCTACCCATGGTGGCGTTGCCCTGTGGATCGAGATCGATCAACAGCACCCGTCGCTTGGTAGCGACCAAGGATGCTGCGAGGTTGATGCAGGTGGTGGTTTTGCCCACGCCACCTTTCTGGTTCGCTATCGCGAATACCTTAGCCATTCTTGCTTGTGTTCCCAATCATGCCGTGCGGCGCAGTATCAGCAGATGGCGTTGGCCTTGGCAACCGGGTACGGCCAAGGCGTGTTCGCTATCGAGGTGGAAGTCTGCCGGCAATGCTAACAGCTCATCACTCGGATGGACGCCCTTCATTGCCAGCCAGCGGGTATCGCGGTCACCCAGGTGGCGTGTCCAGTTGCTGAAGTTCTCCATGCTGCTGAACGCCCGGGAAACAATTCCGTTGAAAGGCAGTTCAGGCGTGAATTCTTCGACACGGCTGTGGATAACGTGAAGGTTATCCAGCTTGAGTTCGAGTTTGACCTGAGTCAGGAAGCGGGTTTTCTTGCCATTGCTGTCCAGGCAGGTCACTTGGGACTCGGGAAACAGGATGGCCAAGGGGATACCTGGCATGCCGCCGCCACTGCCCACATCCAACCAGCGACCGTTTTGAATAAATGGCATCACGCTCAAGCTGTCGAGCAAATGCCGGGACACCATCTCATCGGGATTGCGCACTGCCGTGAGGTTGTAAGCCTTGTTCCATTTGATCAACAGGGCTAGGTAGCCCAACAGCAACTCATGCTGGGCGGACGTCAGATCGACGCCCAATTGGCGTGCACCTGTGGATAACTCTTCGGCGTGTTGCAGGGTGACCAACGAACTCAAGCGCTTTGCTCCAACTGACGGCCCGCGCCGCGTTTTTTCAAATGAATCATCAACAGCGAAATGGCTGCCGGGGTGACGCCGGGAATACGTGAAGCCTGACCCAGGGTTTCTGGTCGAGTTATCCCCAGCTTGCTCTGAATTTCTTTCGAAAGCCCGGAAATCCCGGTGTAGTCGATATCCACAGGCAGCTTGGTGTCTTCACTGGCGCGCAGACGAGCAATCTCGTCCTGCTGGCGGTCAATGTAACCGGCGTACTTCGTCTTGATTTCGACCTGCTCGGCAACCTGTGGATCTTCTGCGCCGCCGCCCGTCACTTCGACCAAGCCAGCGTAGTCGATTTCCGGACGTGACAGCAGGTTCAGCAAGTTGTACTCGTGAGTCAGCGGCGTGCCGAATTTCTCGGCAATTGCATCACCTTGTTCGGTACCGGGGCGAACCCAAGTGCCTTTCAGGCGCTGCTCTTCCAACGCAATGCTTTCACGTTTTTTGCAGAAGGCTTCCCAGCGCACGTCATCGACCAGCCCCAGTTCGCGGCCTTTTTCGGTCAGCCGCAGGTCGGCGTTGTCTTCGCGCAGGATCAGACGGTATTCCGCCCGAGAAGTGAACATCCGGTACGGTTCCTGGGTACCCAGGGTAATCAGGTCGTCCACCAACACACCGATGTACGCTTCATCGCGACGCGGGCACCAACTGTCTTTGCCTTGTGCACGCAATGCGGCGTTGGTCCCGGCCAGCAAACCTTGGGCGCCGGCTTCTTCGTAACCGGTTGTGCCATTGATTTGGCCGGCGAAGAACAGCCCGCCGATCACTTTGGTCTCCAGGCTGTACTTCAGATCACGAGGATCGAAGTAGTCATACTCGATGGCATAGCCAGGTCGCACGATATGTGCGTTTTCCATGCCGCGAATCGATTGCACGATCTGGATTTGCACGTCGAACGGCAGGGAAGTAGATATCCCGTTCGGGTACAGCTCGTGAGTAGTCAGGCCTTCGGGTTCGATGAAGACCTGATGGCTCTCTTTGTCGGCAAAGCGGTGGATCTTGTCTTCGATGGATGGGCAATAGCGCGGGCCAATCCCCTCGATCACACCGGAATACATCGGCGAACGGTCGAGGTTCGCGGCAATGATCTCGTGAGTTCGGGCATTGGTGTGGGTAATCCAGCAACTCACCTGCTTGGGGTGTTGCTCCTTGGAACCCATGAACGACATCACCGGGATCGGCGTATCGCCCGCTTGCTCAGTCATCAACGAGAAATCCACAGAACGCCCGTCGATACGCGGCGGGGTTCCGGTTTTCAGGCGACCGACACGCAGCGGCAATTCACGCAGGCGTTTTGCCAAGGCAATCGACGGAGGATCACCGGCACGGCCACCGGAATAATTCTGCATTCCGATGTGGATAAGTCCGCCAAGGAAGGTTCCGGTGGTCAACACCACGGATTCTGCGAAGAAGCGCAGACCCATTTGGGTGACAACGCCCTTCACCGCGTCTTGTTCGACGATCAGGTCATCCGCTGCTTGTTGAAATATCCACAGGTTCGGCTGGTTTTCCAGGGTTTCACGTACAGCAGCCTTGTACAGAATGCGGTCAGCTTGTGCCCGAGTGGCGCGCACTGCCGGGCCTTTGCGGCTGTTGAGAACGCGAAATTGAATACCACCCTTATCGGTTGCCATGGCCATTACGCCGCCAAGGGCGTCGATTTCCTTGACCAGATGGCTTTTGCCGATACCACCAATGGCGGGGTTGCAACTCATTGCACCGAGGGTTTCCACGTTGTGCGTGAGCAACAGGGTTTTTACGCCCATGCGTGCTGACGCCAGTGCTGCCTCGGTACCGGCATGACCGCCGCCGATGACGATCACTTCAAAACGGGAAGGGAAATCCACCACGCACCTCGTGCCTGCTTAAGTAGGTAATTAGGAATTGATTGATTGAACTGGTTTTAGAGCTTTGGCGGCAAGTATAGGGACTTAGCCCTTCCTAAAGAACCCTTTGCACAAAATTTAACCAGCTGTGGATGAATCACAGACAATAGAAATTAAAAGAGAGAAATTTATTAAATCTTTGTTTTTATGTTTATTTCTACTGAGCATCATTTCTGTGGATAGATCTCTACAGGCCTTTATTTACGGTATGTACAGAGATTCAAAAGTCTGTGGTCATGTGCCAATGAGGCCCTTGGATAAGTACGCTAAGCCTGTGGATTAAACAGTCACTTATCCACAGATGGGTTTTTACTCAGGTTTCAAGCCCTGTTATCAACTGGGCACAGGGGCGGTTATTCACAGGGCTTAATCCACAGAAATCGAGCAAACACGCTATACCGAGGTCACGGTGAAGCCACCGAAATCCTTCGACTCGGAAGTGAACAGCGTAAAAAGAGATCTATTGTGAGAAATCTGCAGTGCAGTTAATAATAGCGATTATCATTAACCTGCCCTCTCGCACCCTATGCCTACTCCTTCACACACGGTTGCCGTCCAGCATATTTACGAACAGCACCATTCTTGGTTGCACGGGTGGCTCAGAGGTAAGTTGCATAACGCCTGCGATGCGGCCGATGTCGCACACGATACGTTCGTGCGCATTCTTGGTGGGCGCCATGCGGCGCAGATCCTTGAGCCACGTGATTATCTGGCGACCATCGCCAGGGGTCTGGTAATTGACCGCTACAGGCGTCACGCCATTGAACAGGCTTATAAGCAAAGCCTGGCCGAGCGTCCTGATGCCACTGCCATCAGTGAAGAAGATAAGGCGATCATCATCGAAACCCTGGTGGCTGTGGATAAAGCTCTCGCCAGCTTGGGCGAACGCTCGCGGCGGATCTTCATGCTGTCGCAGATTGACGGCCTGACTTATCAACAGATCGCCGATCAACTGCAGGTGTCACTGACGACCGTGAAGAAGCACATGGTTCGCGCGTTGACCGAATGTTCAATGATCATGGCCACCTTGTAATGGCAGCGCCTGATCGCAAGACCTTCGAGGCGGCCGCCGGCTGGTACGTGCAGTTTCAATCCCAGACACCCACAGCGGCCGAGCGCCATGCCTGGCAGCAATGGCTCAACATCGATCCGTCCCATCAGGCGGCGTGGAATCAGATGGAGCAATTGCAACGCAGCCTGGGTGCCTTGCCCCAGGATTTCACTCGCCGCGCTTTGTCGGCCACACAGCAACGTCGCCAGGTGCTCAAGTGGATGCTGGTACTCGGCAGCACCGGTTACTTGGGGTGGAATGTTCAGCAACATACGTCCCTGGGCAATGTTTGGGCCGATTTCCGTACACCTTTGGGCAAGCGCCGGCGCATCGAACTGGCCGACGGCACCCGGATTGACCTGAATACCCAAACCGCCATTGATGTGCTGTTCGACGGACGCCAGAGCTTGATACGCCTGCGCGAAGGCGAAGTTCTTATCCACACTGGCAAGTCGGGCGCGCAGATGCCCTTCTATGTTGAGACTCAGCAGGGTCGCATCCAGGCTTTGGGGACACACTTTACTGTGCGCCAACTGGCGGATTTCACACGGGTCGGAGTGCTGGAAGACAGCGTCAGCATTTCACCCACTGATCGACCAGACCTCAGCCGGCTGCTCGTTGCAGGCGAGAGTGCGCAATTCAATCGGCAAAGCGTAGGGGTAAGCCAACCTTACAGCGGGGCTGAAGCTGCCTGGGTCGACGGACAATTGATCGTGCTCGATGCCCGGCTCGGCGATGTGATCGACGAGCTCGGTCGTTATCGACCTGGGGTCCTGCAATGCGATCCAGCTTCGGCGCGCCTGCGGGTTTCCGGCACATTCCGATTGGATTCCACCGATGCGGTGCTGGCCAACCTGCAAGCGACGCTGCCGATCCAGGTCAATTACTTCACCCGTTACTGGGTTTCGGTGAAGCGAATCGGCTGAGCAAAAAAATAATCCACAGGGTTATCTTTTTTTTACCTGACGCGGCCCTACAGGTAATCACGACGCTACCTTCAGGGTTTATCCACCTATGCGCCTTCCTCCTAAGCTTCGCCAGCGACTCTCCTGCCACGGCATGACCTACGGTTTGCTGCTTACCTCTACCGCCGCTGCCTGCGGGTTGTTATCAACAGGCGCCCTTGCAGCCAGCGTGGTGCAGCACTTCGCTATTGGCGCAGGTCCGCTCGACAGCGCCTTGAGCCAATTTGCGGCCAGGGCCAATGTGATCCTGTCCTTTTCGCCCCAGCAGACCGCTCATTTGAACACCCCTGGGCTTGAGGGGGACTATTCGGTGGAGCAGGGCTTTGCGCTGCTGTTGCAAAACTCGGCGTTAGAGGCTGTGGCCCAGGCGCCTGGTAGCTACATTTTGCAAGCGACGCCCACAGGCGAACTGACCCTTGCGCCCACGACTGTGAGCACGGTTCAACTGGACGGTTTCAATCAGGAGATCGCCGGGGATGTGGGCTACAAAGCTCAAAACAGCCGGATTGGGACCAAAACCAGCACGCCACTGTCGGAAACACCGCGGTCGGTATCGGTCGTCACCGGTCAGCGCATCAAGGACCAGAAGTCCCAGTCCCTTACCGAAGTACTGGGCTACGTGCCGGGTATTTTCGCCCCGCCCTTCGCTGCCGGCGATAGTCTGGCCGGTGACCTGTTCTTCATTCGCGGTTTCAACGCCACAGACTATGGCTACGGCCTGCTGCGTGATGGACTACGTGTTCAGGGCAATCGGTACGACACCACCAGTGAGCCTTATGGCCTGGAGCGGGTCGAAATATTCCGTGGGCCTTCGTCGCTGCTCTACGGTGAAAATGCCCCCGGTGGCCTGGTGAACCTGGTCAGTAAACATCCAACCGCCACGCCGCAAGGCGAGGTACAACTGGGCTATGGTTCGAATAACCGCCGTCAGGTGGGTGTAGATATCTCCGGTCCGCTCAATGACAGCGGCGACATCCTTGGACGCGTGGTGATGCTGGGGCGCAAGTCTGATACCCAGACTGATCATGTGCCGGATGATCGCCTCTACGTTGCTCCCTCCCTGACCCTGAATTTCGACGACTACAACACCCTCACCCTGCTCGCCAGCTACCAGAAGGATCACACCAACCTGGAACTCGGCCTACCAGCTGCAGGCACGTTACTGACGAATCCCAACGGTAAGTTGTCCAAGCACACCATGCTCGGGAATCCAGACTGGAACACCTTCGAACGTGAAGCCTGGAGCACGGGGTATGAGCTCGCTCATAGCTTCAATGACGACTGGCAGTTCCGCCAGAACTCGCGCTACATGCAGTCGCGTATCAACCGTCACGAAACCTGGCCGGGCCAATTGAACAACGGCGGTTTCGGGACCCGGCTGAACATGAACGCCTACGATCGCTACAACAAGTCGATGGTTTATTCCCTGGATAACCAGCTGGAAGGAAAATTTCAGGTCGGCGGGCTGGAAAATACCCTGCTGTTCGGCACCAGCTACGACCGCACTTCTTTCAATCAGGATTGGAATGCCGGGTTCGCCGGCACCATCGATGTGTATAACCCTGTTTACTTGCGCGACCCGACCACACCTCTGGCAGTACAGAACACGTTGCTCGAACAGCAGATGAAAGGGGTTTATGCACAGCTGCAGAGCAAGTATGACCGCTGGTTATTCCTGTTGGGTGGCCGTCAGGACTGGGTCGAGAGTGATTTCCGCGACAAGGTCAACAAGGCCAGCGATACCGGCTCTGAAGATCGCAAGTTCACCTATCAAGGCGGGGTGATGTACCAGTTCGACAATGG
Source organism: Pseudomonas sivasensis (assembly GCF_021391435.1). Taxonomy (NCBI): domain Bacteria; kingdom Pseudomonadati; phylum Pseudomonadota; class Gammaproteobacteria; order Pseudomonadales; family Pseudomonadaceae; genus Pseudomonas; species Pseudomonas sivasensis. The sequence goes on from NZ_CP090029.1 coordinate 204,933, forward strand.
CCTGACGCCGTATGTGAGCTATTCCACTGCATTCGTGCCGGTACAGCAGATTTCCAACGCCGGTTCACCCTTGAAACCGATTACCAGCAGCCAATATGAAGTTGGCGTGAAGTACGAACCGATCGGCTGGGATACGGCAATGACTGTGTCGGTGTATGACTTGCGCAAGGAAGATGACACCTACCTCGACGCCACCACTAACAGCTACCGCCAAGTAGGCGAAAGTCGGTCCAAGGGCGTTGAAGTCGAGGTCAACAGCAACGTCACGCCTAACCTGAATTTAACGGCGGCCTACACCTACACTGATGCTCGAATCACTAAGGACTCCGCTACTTCTCTGGTCGAAGGGCACCAGCTGACCGGGGTGCCGCGGAATCAGGCGTCCGTATGGGGCAAATACCGATTCCTCGACAGTCAGCTCAAGGGGTTGTCCCTGGGGGCGGGCGTGCGTTATTTCGACAGTACCTTTTCCTACACCGCGCCCACGCTGTACGGAAAATTGGACGCGGGAAGCGTCACCTTGGTGGATGCATCCGTTGGCTATCAGTTCGACAAAAACTGGTCGGTTGATGTGAATGCCAAGAACCTGTTCGACAAGGAATATGTATCCGGTTGCAACGATGCAGGGCGTTGTTACTGGGGTGACAGCCGTACCTTGCTCGGTACGGTGTCCTACAACTGGTAAACCATTGTGGATAACGTTGCTATTTACCGATGCAGAAGCTGGAAAAGATCCGTCCCAACAAATCATCGGAGCTGAAAGCGCCGGTGATTTCCCCCAGCAGCTGCTGTGCCTGACGTAGATCCTCGGCCAGCAGCTCCCCTGCCCCCGCCAAGGTCAGCTGCGCGCGTCCGTGCTCAAGGGCCGCACTGGCATGACGCAGTGCCTCCAGGTGCCTGCGACGCGCACTGAAGCTGCTTTCCGAGGTCTGCTCGTAACCCATGCAGGCCTTGAGATGGTCGCGCAGCAATTCCAGGCCATTACCCGCCGACTTGGCGCTCAGGCTGATCGTGACGTGGCCATCCTCACCCATTTCAAGCGCGATGGCTTCGCCTGTCAGGTCAGCCTTGTTGCGGATCAAGGTGACGTTAGCCGGGTCAGGTCGTTGTTCAAGAAACTCCGGCCAAAGGGCAAAAGGATCCGCAGCCTCAGGCGCAGTGGCATCAACCACCAGTAATACGCGGTCTGCTTCACTGATGGCTTTGAGGGCGCGCTCTACGCCGATCTTTTCCACCTGGTCATCGGTATCGCGCAAGCCTGCGGTGTCAACCACGTGCAGCGGCATGCCGTCGATGTGGATATGTTCGCGCAGGATGTCCCGGGTGGTGCCGGCAATCTCGGTGACGATGGCAGCCTCACGTCCGGCCAAGGCATTTAGAAGGCTGGACTTACCCGCGTTGGGGCGACCGGCAATGACCACCGTCATGCCATCGCGCAGCAAGGCGCCTTGCCCCGCTTCACGCAGCACTGTGGATAACTCCTCGCGGACTTTATCCAACATTGCCAATACGTGGCCATCGGCGAGGAAGTCGATCTCTTCCTCAGGAAAATCAATCGCCGCCTCTACGTAGATGCGCAGGCTGATCAATTGCTCGGTCAAGTTATGCACACGCAGGGAAAATGCCCCCTGCAGCGAACGCAACGCATTGCGTGCGGCCTGTGCGGAACTCGCTTCGATCAGGTCCGCGATAGCTTCGGCCTGGGCCAGATCGAGCTTGTCATTCAAAAACGCGCGTTCACTGAACTCACCCGGCCGGGCGAGACGGCAGCCTAATTGCAGGCAACGCTGCAGCAGCATATCCAGGACTACAGGACCACCGTGGCCTTGCAGTTCCAGGACATCCTCACCGGTGAAAGAGTTAGGTCCAGGGAAATAGAGGGCCAGACCCTCATCCAATACGCTGTGGTCTGCATCCAGAAACGGGCCGTAATGGGCATACCGCGGTTTCAATTCCCGGCCGCTGATGGCCTTGGCTGCCATGCCGGCGAGGGGCCCGGAAATTCGAACGATACCCACACCGCCGCGACCTTGAGCGGTTGCGACAGCAGCGATGGTTTCACGAGGAGCGCTCATCAGCAGGTTCCAGAACAAAAGTGACGGAAAGCAAAACGCCCCACTAGGGGGCGTCTTGAGTGGTTATCCACAGAGTAAATTACGCCTCGGCTTTTTTGGTAGCCGCTTCGATTTTACGTGTGATGTACCACTGTTGAGAGATCGACAACACGTTGTTGACCACCCAGTACAGAACCAGACCAGCTGGGAACCACAGGAAGAAGAAGGTGAAGATGATTGGCATCATTTTCATCACTTTAGCCTGCATCGGATCCGGCGGTGTTGGGTTCAGACGCTGCTGGATGAACATGGTCGCGCCCATGATGATCGGCAGGATAAAGAATGGGTCCTTGATCGACAGATCAGTTATCCACAGCATGAACGGTGCCTGGCGCATTTCCACGCTTTCCAGGAGTACCCAGTACAGCGATAGGAACACCGGCATCTGCACCAGAATAGGCAAGCATCCACCCAACGGGTTGATCTTCTCTTTCTTGTACAGCTCCATCATGGCCTGCGACATTTTCTGCCGATCATCACCATGCTGCTCTTTCAACGCGGCCAGTTTCGGAGCTACGGCACGCATGCGAGCCATCGACTTGTAGCTGGCAGCCGACAGTGGGAAGAAGATCCCCTTGATCAGCATGGTCAGGAATATGATCGAGAAGCCCCAGTTACCCACAATGCTGTGGATATGTTGCAGCAGCCAGAAGATAGGCTGGGCAATGAACCACAGAATGCCGTAATCCACAGTCAGTTCCAGACCTGGGGACAACTCTTTCAGCACGGCCTGGCTTTTCGGGCCGGCGTACAGGGTAGCGCTGGTTTCAGCCTTGGCACCTGGAGCGACGGTCAACGCCGGGCCAGTAAAGCCAATGATGTAGTTACCTTGGCTGTCTTTACGGGTTTGAACCAGGTTGGCTTCACCCTTGTTCGGGATCCAGGCGGTCACGAAATAGTGTTGCAACCAGGCAACCCAGCCGCCTTGGACGGTTTCTTTCAGCGCGCCTTTGTCGATATCTTTCATCGACACTTTTTTGTACGGCTCGTTACTTGTCCACAGGGCTGCGCCCAAGTAGGTAGCGGTACCAGTAGCGGTGCTGGAAGAAGGATCGGAGCTGCCATCACGCTTGAGTTGGGCAAACAAATTGCCGCTCCAAGGTTTTTCGCTGGTGTTGTCGATCAGGTAAGTGACCTTCAGGTCGTACAAACCGCGAGTGAAGCTGAAACGCTTGATGTAGTTGACGCCGTCGAGGCTGAATTTCAGGTCGACGTTCAACTGGTTTTGGCCATCCGCCAGTTGATAAACCTTCTTTTCGGTCGAATAAACCGGACGACCGGTAGCGCGGGCATCCGGACCATTAGTGCCGGTCAGACCGCTTTGCGCCAGATAAGTACGTTCACCACCGTTATCGAACAGTTGGAACGGTACATCCGGATGGTCTTGGCGACGTGGATACAGCGGCAGTTTCAACTGCGCGATATCACCACCTTGTGGGTCGATAGCCAAGTCGAGCACATCCGTTTTCACGAGGATGAGGTCTTTATTGGTGACCACTGGCGTTTCTAAAGGGGCGCTTGTCTCGCCATTCGCGCTGGGAACATCTGCACTCGCGGACGCATTGGTACCCAGCGGGGTGTCCGGAATAGCCGGCGCAGCCTGATTGGTAGCAACATTCTGAGTCGGCAGGGCAGCTTGGCCATAATCCTGGTTCCACTTAAGAACCATGACGTAGGACACGATTGCCAGGGCGACGATCAGGATCGTGCGTTTAATATCCATGATTACTCGGCCATCGAAGAAGAACGGGAGGTAGGGATAGGTGGAACCGGGTCATAACCACCGGGATTCCACGGATGACAGCGACCTAAACGACGAAAGGTCAGCCAGCCACCGCGCAGAAGACCATGATTTTCTATGGCTTCTAACGCGTAGCAGGAACAACTGGGGTAGAAACGACAGTGACTGGCCATCAGAGGACTAATGGCATAGCGATAAAACTGGATCGGAACGAGTGCCAGTTTACGCATTGGTACTGTCTACCCCTACAGTTTCGGTGCTGACTGCTGGTGCTGGTTTGTTGGTACGCGCCAGACGTTTCCAGAGCTTGCCGAAATGCTGAATCAATTCGGGGTTTTCTACATCCCCCAAGCCTTTGCGCGCGACGATAACAATATCCCAACCAACCAGAGTGTCCTGGTGGAGGCGAAACGATTCGCGCATCAGACGCTTGAGGCGATTGCGCTCAACGGAGAGCTTTACGCTCTTCTTGCCAATCACCAACCCGAGACGGGGGTGATCAAGATCGTTGTTACGCGCAAGGAGCAGGAGATTTTTCCCCGGAACCTTGCCGGTGGGGGAGTCAAAGACTGCCTTGAAGTGCCGGGGTGTTAGCAGACGCTTTTCCCGACTGAAGTCCTGACTCACCACCAGTACCGGATTATCAAACTGCCAGACGCGCACGACCTTTGGCGCGGCGACGCGACAGGACAGCACGGCCGTTCTTGGTAGCCATGCGAGCACGGAAGCCGTGAGTACGGGCGCGTTTGATGGTGCTTGGTTGGAAAGTACGTTTCATGGCGTTGTTACCTGGTTCGTCCACAACGGGCCGGAATGGCCCCCGTTTTAAGAGACCGGCGATTCTAGAGAAAGCAAGCCTCTAGGTCAATTTCCAACCAGCTTTTCCTTCAATTAGATCTCTATCGGGTAAAACCCCCTTTTCTATCCGCCTGGCTTCCATGAGCAATGTCATAGATATAAAAATAAAGAAGGAAGTTATTTAAAGCTTTTCTATAAAGCTTATAAAAGCTAGGCAGGCCATCCTCTGTGGATAACTGCCTTGAGGCCATATTCCACTTGATGTACAGAGGATGACAACATGGGGGAGAAGCGGTGCTCTGCCTGTGCTGCGCTGTCGGATAAGCTGTGTGTGGAATGGCATGTTATCCACAGCCCAGTTACCCACAGACTTTCACCCCCACTTGTACAACGAGCTCAGGGCCGCTTATCCACAGACCTTATGCACAGACCACTGGTCGGCTTTTTCCGGGATAAGACATTGATTTTGGGTGCCCTGTGGGCAACCTACATGTGGATAAGTGGGCGGCTCGCCGCTACAATGGCGGCTGTTTTTGCCTCACCGGCTTTCAACTTAGGGGATATCCGTGTCAGTGGAACTTTGGCAGCAGTGCGTGGAGCTTTTGCGCGATGAGCTGCCTGCCCAGCAATTCAACACCTGGATCCGTCCGCTACAGGTCGAAGCCGAAGGCGACGAGTTGCGTGTCTACGCACCTAATCGTTTTGTTCTCGACTGGGTCAACGAGAAGTACCTGAGCCGCGTTCTCGAATTGCTCGACGAACACGGCAATGGCCTTGCGCCTGTGCTCTCCTTATTAATAGGCAGCAAACGCAGCTCGGCGCCTCGCGCTGCGCCGAATGCGCCATTGGCGGCGAGCGCTTCTCAAGCTCAGGCCGCAGCGGCACCTGTTAATAACTCGCCTGCTCCCGTTGCCCAGACGCCTTCCAAATCGGCGTCACAGAAAAACGCACCTATTAATGAAGAGCCGTCTCGCGACAGCTTTGACCCCATGGCTGGTGCCAGCTCGCAGCAGGCACCGATTCGCGCCGAACAGCGCACCGTACAGGTCGAAGGCGCGCTCAAGCACACCAGCTACTTGAACCGCACCTTTACCTTCGAGAATTTCGTCGAAGGTAAATCTAACCAGCTGGCTCGCGCCGCGGCCTGGCAAGTGGCGGATAACCCCAAGCATGGTTACAACCCGCTCTTCCTTTATGGTGGCGTGGGCTTGGGTAAAACTCACTTGATGCACGCTGTGGGTAACCACCTATTAAAGAAGAACCCGAATGCCAAGGTCGTTTACCTGCACTCGGAGCGCTTCGTAGCGGACATGGTTAAGGCCTTGCAGCTCAATGCCATCAACGAGTTCAAGCGGTTCTACCGTTCCGTTGACGCCTTGCTGATCGATGACATTCAGTTCTTTGCTCGTAAGGAACGTTCACAGGAAGAGTTTTTCCATACCTTCAACGCCCTGCTCGAAGGCGGCCAACAGGTCATCTTGACCAGTGACCGTTATCCGAAGGAAATCGAAGGCCTGGAAGAACGCTTGAAGTCGCGCTTTGGCTGGGGCCTCACCGTTGCGGTAGAGCCGCCGGAGCTGGAAACCCGCGTTGCGATCCTGATGAAAAAAGCCGATCAGGCAAAAGTCGATCTGCCACACGACGCTGCTTTCTTTATCGCACAGCGCATTCGTTCCAACGTGCGTGAACTCGAAGGCGCGCTCAAGCGAGTCATCGCACACTCGCATTTCATGGGGCGCGACATCACCATCGAGCTGATTCGCGAATCCTTGAAAGACTTGCTGGCACTGCAGGACAAACTGGTGAGTGTGGATAACATCCAGCGCACCGTGGCCGAGTACTACAAGATCAAGATTTCCGACCTGCTGTCCAAGCGCCGTTCTCGCTCGGTGGCTCGTCCGCGACAAGTGGCCATGGCCCTCTCCAAGGAGTTGACCAACCATAGCCTGCCGGAAATCGGCGATGTGTTTGGTGGTCGCGACCACACCACAGTCTTGCACGCATGCCGCAAGATCAACGAACTTAAGGAATCCGACGCGGATATTCGCGAGGACTACAAGAACCTGCTGCGTACACTGACCACTTGATGACACCAGCGCAGCTTATTAAGGCAAGGGACTAGACCATGCATTTCACCATTCAACGCGAAGCCCTGTTGAAACCCCTGCAACTGGTCGCAGGCGTCGTCGAGCGCCGACAGACCTTGCCGGTGCTCTCCAACGTATTGCTGGTTGTCGAGGGCCAGCAGTTGTCCCTGACTGGTACCGACCTGGAAGTCGAATTGGTTGGCCGCGTGCAGCTGGAAGAGCCTGCAGAGCCTGGCGAGATTACTGTGCCAGCGCGTAAGCTGATGGACATCTGCAAGAGCCTGCCGAACGACGCGCTGATCGACATTAAGGTTGATGAGCAGAAGTTGGTGGTCAAGGCGGGTCGCAGTCGTTTCACGCTGTCCACTTTGCCGGCCAATGATTTCCCGACTGTGGAAGAAGGCCCAGGCTCACTGACCTGCAGCCTTGAGCAAAGTAAACTGCGCCGTCTTATCGAACGCACCAGCTTCGCCATGGCCCAGCAGGACGTGCGTTACTACCTCAACGGAATGCTGCTGGAAGTGTCGGAAGGCATCATCCGCGCCGTGGCCACCGACGGTCACCGTCTGGCAATGTGCTCAATGCGGGCCGATATCGGTCAACCTGATCGTCACCAGGTGATTGTTCCGCGTAAGGGTATTCTCGAACTGGCACGCCTGCTCACCGAGCCGGATGGCAATGTCAGCATCGTACTGGGTCAGCACCATATCCGCGCGACCACCGGCGAATTCACGTTCACGTCCAAGCTGGTCGACGGCAAATTCCCGGATTACGAGCGTGTGCTGCCTAAAGGTGGGGACAAGTTGGTAATCGGTGACCGTCAGGCCCTGCGTGAAGCGTTCAGCCGTACCGCGATTCTGTCCAACGAAAAGTACCGTGGTATTCGTCTGCAATTGGCCAACGGTCAGTTAAAAATTCAGGCCAATAACCCGGAGCAGGAAGAAGCGGAAGAAGAAGTCGGCGTTGACTACAACGGTGGTTCCCTGGAAATCGGCTTCAACGTGAGCTACTTGTTGGACGTGTTGGGTGTGATGACCACTGAACAGGTTCGCCTGATCCTGTCTGACTCCAACAGCAGCGCTCTGGTGCAGGAATCCGACAACGACGACTCGGCTTATGTTGTTATGCCGATGCGCCTGTAATCATGCTCAGCAGAAGCTAGATGTCCCTTAGTCGCGTCTCGGTCACCGCGGTGCGCAATTTGCATCCGGTGACCTTCTCCCCCTCCCCCCGCATCAACATCCTCCACGGCGCCAACGGTAGTGGCAAAACCAGCGTGCTGGAAGCCATCCACCTACTAGGGCTTGCCCGTTCCTTTCGCAGTGCCCGCTTGTTGCCGGTGATTCAGTACGAACAACTGGCCTGCACGGTCTTCGGCCAAGTCGAACTGGCAGAAGGGGGCCACAGCAGCCTGGGGATTTCGCGTGATCGCGGCGGTGAGTTCCAGATTCGCATCGACGGGCAAAACGCTCGCAGTGCTGCGCAACTGGCAGAGATCCTGCCGTTGCAACTGATCAACCCTGACAGCTTCCGATTACTGGAAGGTGCGCCGAAAATCCGCAGGCAGTTCCTCGATTGGGGAGTGTTCCACGTGGAACCACGATTCATGGCCACATGGCAGCGCCTGCAGAAGGCCCTGCGGCAGCGGAACTCATGGCTGCGGCATGGTACACTTGACGCCGCTTCGCAAGCGGCCTGGGACCGGGAATTGTGCCTGGCCAGCGATGAAATAGATGAATACCGCCGCGCCTATATCAAAGCCTTGAAACCAGTCTTTGAGCAGACCTTGAGTGAGTTGTTGGATCTCGAGGGGCTGACGCTGAGTTACTACCGTGGTTGGGATAAAGAGCGTGAGCTGAGTGCAGTGCTCGCGACTTCCCTGCAACGGGATCAGCAAATTGGCCATACCCAGGCCGGACCCCAACGGGCTGATTTGCGTCTTAGATTAGGCGCACACAATGCTGCGGACATCTTGTCCCGTGGCCAGCAGAAGTTGGTGGTGTGTGCACTGCGTATCGCCCAGGGTCATCTGGTTAGCCAAGCCCGACGTGGTCAGTGTATTTATCTGGTGGATGACTTGCCGTCTGAACTCGACGAGCAACATCGCCGTGCGTTATGCCGCTTGTTGGAAGAATTACGCTGCCAGGTTTTTATCACCTGTGTAGACCACGAATTATTGAGGGAAGGCTGGCAGACGGAAACGCCAGTCGCTTTGTTCCACGTGGAACAAGGCCGTATCACCCAGACCCACGACCATCGGGAGTGAAGGCATGAGCGAAGAAAACACGTACGACTCGACCAGCATTAAAGTGCTGAAAGGTTTGGATGCCGTACGCAAACGTCCCGGTATGTACATTGGCGACACTGATGACGGTAGCGGTCTGCACCACATGGTGTTCGAGGTGGTCGACAACTCCATCGACGAAGCTTTGGCCGGTCACTGCGACGACATCAGCATCATCATCCACCCGGACGAATCCATCACCGTGCGTGACAACGGTCGTGGCATTCCGGTAGATGTGCACAAAGAAGAAGGTGTTTCGGCAGCAGAGGTCATCATGACCGTGCTCCACGCCGGCGGTAAGTTCGACGATAACTCCTATAAAGTATCCGGCGGTTTGCACGGTGTGGGTGTGTCGGTAGTGAATGCTCTGTCCGAAGAGCTGATCCTGACCGTTCGCCGTAGCGGAAAGATCTGGGAACAGACCTACGTCCACGGTGTTCCACAGGAGCCGATGAAAATCGTTGGCGACAGTGAAACCACCGGTACTCAGATTCATTTCAAGCCGTCCGATGAAACATTCAAGAATATCCACTTCAGCTGGGACATTCTGGCCAAGCGTATTCGCGAACTCTCCTTCCTCAACTCCGGTGTGGGTATCGTCCTTAAGGACGAGCGCAGCGGCAAGGAAGAGCTGTTCAAGTACGAAGGTGGTCTGCGTGCATTCGTTGAATACCTGAACACCAACAAGACTGCGGTCAACCAGGTGTTTCACTTCAACATTCAGCGCGATGACGGCATCGGCGTGGAAATCGCCCTGCAGTGGAACGACAGCTTCAACGAGAACCTGTTGTGCTTCACCAACAACATTCCCCAGCGCGATGGCGGCACTCACTTGGTGGGTTTCCGTTCCGCGCTGACGCGTAACCTGAACACCTACATCGAAGCCGAAGGCCTGGCGAAGAAGCATAAAGTTGCCACCACCGGTGACGATGCGCGTGAAGGTTTGACCGCGATTATCTCGGTGAAAGTGCCGGATCCTAAGTTTAGTTCCCAGACTAAAGACAAGCTGGTGTCTTCCGAAGTGAAGACAGCCGTTGAACAGGAAATGGGTAAATACTTCTCGGACTTCCTGCTGGAGAATCCGAACGAAGCCAAGCTGGTCGTCGGTAAGATGATCGATGCTGCGCGTGCCCGGGAAGCCGCGCGTAAGGCTCGCGAGATGACCCGTCGTAAAGGCGCGTTGGATATCGCCGGCTTGCCGGGCAAACTGGCTGACTGCCAGGAAAAAGACCCTGCCCTCTCCGAACTGTACCTGGTGGAAGGTGACTCTGCTGGCGGTTCCGCCAAGCAGGGTCGTAACCGTCGCACCCAGGCCATCCTGCCGTTGAAGGGTAAGATCCTTAACGTAGAGAAAGCTCGCTTCGACAAGATGATTTCTTCCCAGGAAGTTGGCACCTTGATCACGGCGTTGGGCTGCGGTATCGGTCGCGACGAGTACAACATCGATAAGCTGCGCTATCACAACATCATCATCATGACCGATGCTGACGTCGACGGCTCTCACATCCGTACTCTGCTGCTGACTTTCTTCTTCCGTCAGTTGCCGGAGCTGATCGAGCGTGGCTACATCTACATCGCCCAGCCACCTTTGTACAAAGTGAAAAAGGGTAAGCAAGAGCAATACATCAAAGACGACGACGCCATGGAAGAGTACATGACGCAGTCGGCCCTGGAAGATGCGAGCCTGCACTTGAACGACGAAGCACCGGGTATTTCCGGTGAGGCGTTGGAGCGTCTGGTTAACGATTTCCGCATGGTGATGAAGACCCTCAAGCGGCTGTCGCGCCTATACCCACAGGAACTGACCGAACACTTCATCTATCTGCCGGCCGTGAGCCTGGAGCAGTTGGGCGATCATGCAGCGATGCAGGAGTGGCTGGCCCAGTACGAAGTACGTCTGCGCACTGTGGAGAAATCTGGCCTGGTGTACAAAGCCAGTCTGCGTGAAGACCGTGAACGTAATGTATGGCTGCCAGAGGTCGAACTGATCTCCCATGGTCTGTCGAACTACGTCACCTTCAACCGCGACTTCTTCGGCAGCAATGACTACAAAACTGTGGTCACCTTGGGCGCGCAACTAAGCACCCTGCTGGACGACGGCGCCTACATTCAGCGTGGCGAGCGTAAGAAAGCAGTCAAGGAGTTCAAAGAGGCCCTGGACTGGCTGATGGCAGAAAGCACCAAGCGCCACACCATCCAGCGATACAAAGGTCTGGGTGAGATGAACCCTGATCAATTGTGGGAAACCACCATGGACCCTGCTCAGCGTCGCATGCTGCGCGTGACCATCGAAGACGCCATTGGGGCAGACCAGATCTTCAACACCCTGATGGGTGATGCGGTCGAGCCTCGCCGTGACTTCATCGAGAGTAATGCTCTGGCAGTGTCTAACCTGGATTTCTGATCCAGGCGAGACCCGCAGAAAAAAGGCCAACGCTATGCGTTGGCCTTTTTTATTACGTGAAAATCAGTTTTTCTAAAATGCTCCACGTGGAACATCACCGTTTTCACCCATGGGAAGCTGTCGCCACACTCTCCAAACGGTACCCATACCCATAGATCGTCAACAGCTGCCAACCCCTGTCAGCAGTAAGCCCCAGCTTGTTACGCAACCGATAGATATGCGTATCCAAGGGTCTCGATGACACCATTTCTTCATGGGTCCAGAACCGCTCATAGAGGTACTCGCGGGACAGTGGCCGGGCCAGGTTGGCGAACAAGCAGCTCGCCAAGCGGTATTCCCGCTCGGTGAGGTTGATCGGTTTTCCCGCACGAGTGACGGTCAATTCGGCGTCGTCAAAGGTCAGATCATTGAAGCTCTGTACTTCCTGGGTCGCCGGCTTCTGCAGGCCATGGCGACGTAGAACGGCGGTCACCCGAGCCTTCAGTTCATTGGGGCGAAAGGGTTTGCTGACGTAATCATCGGCGCCACTGTTCAACGCGGTGACGATATCGCTTTCAGCATCGCGGCTAGTGAGCATGATCACGGCGGGTGGGGACTCCATGTGTTCACGGGTCCAGCGCAGCAATGCGATGCCAGTGATATCGGGCAGTTGCCAGTCGAGTATCAGCAGGTCAAAGGTTTCGCGACGCAATTGGCGCAGCAGGTCTTCGCCACGCTCGAAGCAATGAAGGGTCCAGGGCTGTTCGGCGGTGCTGGGGATTTGTCGCAGTGTCTGTTCCACCCGTCTCAATTCAGCGGGTTCGTCATCCAGTATTGCGACACGCATGGGTGGGTCCTTTCTTCTCGAAGAGTACTGCAGCCGTAGTGAAGGCACGTACTGCACAGATGCCGGCCGTCGAATCTGAAGAATTGTGCGCAGATTCGTCGGCCCCTTGGATCTCTCGGTACGCTGGGATCAATAAGTGATTAACCCAGTTAAAGTCCTCGGTACCTACGTGGGAAAGATACCGGCTCCAAGCCTTAAGGAAAAGGATCAGCCGACGCGTGCGCTGTCGTAAACTCCTGTGCCCTGATAGTGGATGCCCTTTGGAATTCCCACCTTTACGAGTCGCAAGCAGTAAAACTTTTCCACCGCGTCGAAAATGAGCTTCACTGGGCGCTATGCCACCTTCTACCGCATGCCAACAACAGGGACACGCTGATCAATGATGCTCTGGGGCAAGGCCGAAAAACGTCAACCCACCCATGCCCAACGGCTGTTCCACGGTCTGGTTCGTGAGTGGTTGTGGATCGGTTTGCTGTTGTTGCCGATCACAGCCTACCTCTCAATGAGTACTGGCCTGGCTTTGAACAACCCGCTGTATGACAGCCTTCGCCGTCTAACACCGCTGCCGGTGGATCCTCGTATCCTGCTGGTTACTATCGATGACGCCAGCCTGAAGAAGCTCGGCCAGTGGCCTTGGCCCCCTAGTTTGCACGCCGACCTGGTCGATCGTCTGAGCGCTGCACAACCCGCCAGCATTCTGTTGGATGTAATCTTCAGCGATCCCGCCGATCCCCTCCAAGAAAAACGTTTGGCAGATGCGGTGTGCAACGCCGGCAACGTACTGTTGCCCTTGGGGCGTGACGACTCTGCCAGTTATAGCCCACCCAGAGTACAAATGCGGCCGCTGCTCAAATGTGCCAAGGGGGTTGGGCATATCAACGTGGAGGCTGACAGCGATGGCGTGGTGCGCAGCCTTTATTTACGTGAGGGCCCACCCAATGCGACGGCACCTCAGTTGGCGTGGTTGGCGTTCACGATGAGCGGCCAGCCTTCAGAGATGCCAGGTGAGCCTGTGGATTCGAATTCCCAGGATTGGCATCGAGAGTATGCAGTTCGCATCCCGTATATCGCCCCCGACAGCCATTTTCCAAGCGTGTCTTATGTCAGCGTATTACGTGGCGAAGTCTCCCCCGAGCGGCTGCGCAATCGTCTGATTCTGGTAGGAGCGCCAGCATCGGGAATGGGTGATCGCTATGTCACGCCGCTCTCACCCATGGTGGGAACCACGGCGGGCGTGGAGATTCAGGCCAACGTTCTCAATGGATTGCTGCAAGGTCGCAGCATTGTGGACTTGCCCGACTGGGTGGCAGCCCTGATGGCAACATCCCTGGTGGCGGCACTACTGGGGCTGCTGCTCTACCGCCCACGCTTTGCACTGTGGATGACCCTTGGTTGTATGTTCACGGCTTTGCTCGGCTCATTTGCCCTATTGCGTATCGGCTACTGGTGGTCGCCTGCGGCCTGCCTGATCGGATTGCTGCTCAGCTACCTGATCTGGAACTGGCGACGTCTCAGCGTAATCCTGGCGTACTTTGGCTGGGAGTTGGCCCGATTGGATGACGAACCCAAAGTTCTGCCTGAGCGCCGACGTGCGCCTGCCAGCAAAGGTGATGTGTTGCAGGGGCGCATCTTTGCCCTAGAGCAAGCGGTAAGCCGTACAAGGGACACACGACGCTTTATGGCCGATGGTCTGGAGTGCCTGCCGGTGGCGACGCTGATCACAGACACACAAGGCAATATCCTGCTGGCCAATCGCATTGCCCGCGACGTGTTCGGCAGCGATCTGGTCAACCAAAACCTATTGGACCAATTGGTTGATCTGGGTTATCCACCCCTGCACAACGGCGTGCGCCCTGCCCTTTCGGCGTTGGAGCTTGTTGAGTTCCGTGATATTCACCAACGCAGCCTGCGCATGGAGCTTGCTCCTTTACTACCTGCCGAAGGGGATGTGGCGCTGGGTTGGTTGCTAAGCCTCACAGACCTGAGCAAAGAGCGCGAGGCCCAGCAGCACCGGGAAACCATGCTGCGTTTCCTTTCCCATGACCTGCGTGCACCGCACTCGGCGATCCTCGCGCTGCTCGACGTGCACAACGCCGAGTCGCCAGTATTTTCTCAGATTGAGCAGCAAGTACGCCGAGCCTTGAGCCTGACTGAATCCTTCGTCCAGTTGGCGAAAGCGGAGGCCGATGGTTACCACTTCCAACCGACGCTGTTTGCCATGCTGGTAATGGATGCTTTTGACCAGGTAGCACTGATCGCCCAGCTCAAAGGTATTCACCTGGTCCACGATCTTGAAGAGGCGGATGAAGGGATGGTGTCAGCCGATCAGTCCCTACTCACTCGCGCGTTATTCAATGTGCTGGAGAACGCGATCAAGTACTCGCCATCCGGCACCACCGTCCGGTTGAGACACAGCAGCGAACAAGGTTGGTTGGAATGCCTTATCAGCGACCAGGGCCCCGGGATAGCCTCCAAGGATTTACCGGAGCTGTTCAGTCAGTACAAACGCTTTGATTCAGCCCAAGGCAGCGAAGGGTTGGGGCTAGGGCTCACCATGGTCAAGGCAGTCGTGGAGCGCCATGGAGGACGTATCGAATGTGAAAGCACCCTAGGCAAAGGCACCACATTCAGACTGCAATTGCCCTTGCTGGAAGACTGTTAAAACGTCCTTTTCTGCTGTGCATAAAAAACCGGTCACAAGGACCGGTTTTTTATGCGGAAAAAACTTATGCACGTTTTTCGAGATTTTATCGGCTCTGGAAATATGTAAGTAAATCAGCTTCTTATGACTCAAAAAAGCTGATTCGCCAACAAACCGTACACAGGTTATCCACAGATCCTCATATCATCGGCGTATCCACAACAACTGGCTCCGGCGGTAGAGAACCCATGGCCCGCTGCTGTGCCTCATTCCACGCCTGGGCGCGCTCATTCAGCGCTGCAATAGCGCGTGGGCCTTCGCCTTCTGCGTACATTGGCTCGCCAATCACCACCGTGATGGTGCCCTCGCGTTTTGCCCAACCGGTCTTCGGCCAGAACCTGCCGGCGTTATGTGCAATCGGCAACACTGGCAGGTTGGCGTTGACCGCCAATGCTGTACCGCCACGGGAGAACTTGCCTACGGTCCCAAAGGGGACTCGTGTTCCTTCCGGAAAGATCAGCACCCACACGCCGTCTTTGAGCAGCTCATCGCCCTTCTTGGCGACATGCTTGAGCGCTGCCTTGGGGTTGTCACGGTCGATAGCAATCGGGCGCAACATGGCCATGGCCCAGCCGAAGAACGGCACGTACAGCAGCTCACGCTTGAGCACTTGGCTCAATGGCGAGAAGTAAGCCGAGAGAAAGAAGGTCTCCCAGGTGCTCTGGTGATTCGACAAAATCACGCACGGCTGGTCCGGTACGTTTTCCGCGCCCTTGACCTCGAAACGAATGTTCAGGAACACCTTGGTCAGCCACAACGCGCAGCGGCACCAATAGACGTTGATAAAGCGATAGCGCGCCTTGAACGGCAGGAACGGCGCAATAAAAAAGCTCAGGGTGCACCAGAGAAACGAACTGGTGCCCAGCAGCAGGTAAAAGAAAAAGGTTCTGATGGCCTGCAAAATCGACATGGCGGCATTTACCGTTGCGGGACAGGGCCCGCCTGTTAAAAGCGCACTCCCGAACAGTCCTTGGTCAGGAAGTCGAGGGCGGCTAGTTGTTGATAAGTTCTGCGGCAACCGCCGCCAGATCGTCAAAAATCAAGGTGCCTACCGGCAGGTTTTTCGCCTGGGTCTTTTCGCCTTTCCCGGTCTTTACCAAAACTGGCTGAGAGTCGACGGCTTTGGCCGCCTCCAGGTCACCGAGGCTGTCCCCGACGAACCATATCCCAGCCAAGGGCACCTTGTAATGTTCTGCAATGGTTTTCAACATGCCAGGTTTGGGTTTGCGGCAATCGCAGCCCTCATCCGGCCCGTGAGGGCAGTACACCACCAGCCCCACCTCACCGCCCTGCTCCGCCACCAGCATGCGCAAGCGCGCGTGCATGGCGTCCAGGGTAGCGATGTCGTAATAGCCACGGGCAATGCCGGACTGGTTGGTGGCGATGGCCACCGTCCAGCCGGCTTTGCTCAACTGCGCGATGGCCTCGATCGAACCGGGCAGTGGAATCCATTCCGCCACCGACTTGATGTAAGCGTCGGAGTCGTAGTTGATCACCCCGTCCCGATCGAGAATCAGCAGTTTCAACATGGTCAGCTCAATGTCGAAATGTCAGCGATGTTGACGAACAAGCCGCGCAGACGCGCCAGCATGGCGTAACGGTTTTTCCGCACGCCGGCATCTTCGGCATTGATCATCACGGCTTCGAAGAACGCATCCACCGGCTCACGCAGGGTGGCCAGGCGCGCCAGCGCTTCGGCGTAGTTACGCTCGGCGATCAGCGGCTTGACGGCGTTTTCTGCCTTGGCGATGGCCGAATTCAGCGAGAACTCTTTGGCATCGGCAAACAGGCCAGGGTCGACGTCGCCATTGCCCAGGCCTTCGGCCTTGCTCAGCAGGTTCGACACACGCTTGTTCACAGCGGCCAGGGCATCGGCTTCCGGCAACTTACGGAAGGCCTGTACGGCTTGTACGCGCTGATCGAAGTCCAGCGCCGAACCCGGCTGCAGGGCGCGAACCGACAGGTAGACGGAAACGTCCACGCCTTCGTCTTCGTAACGCGCACGCAGGCGGTCGAACACGAACTCCAGCACTTGCTCGGCCAGACCCGCTTGCTTGACCTTGGTACCGAACTGACCCACCGCGAACACGATGGCCTGTGTCAGGTCCAGGTCGAGCTTCTTGTCGATCAGGATACGCAGCACGCCCAATGCCGCACGGCGCAGGGCGTACGGGTCTTTGCTACCGGTAGGCAGCATGCCGATACCGAAGATGCCCACCAGGGTATCCAACTTGTCGGCGATGGCCACGGCCGCACCGGTCAAGGTAGTTGGCAGTTCTGCACCAGCACCGCGTGGCATGTACTGCTCGTTCAGCGCCAGGGCGACGTCTTCGGCCTCGCCATCGTTGAGGGCGTAGTAGTAGCCGGCAACACCTTGCATCTCTGGGAATTCGCCGACCATCTCGGTCGCCAGGTCGCACTTGGACAGCAAACCAGCGCGGGCGGCCGAGGCCGCATCGCCGCCGATGCGTGGTGCGATGTAGGCAGCGAGTTTGGAAACACGCACAGCCTTGTCGTAGACGCTACCGAGTTTTTCCTGGAACACCACGTTTTGCAGGCGCAGGTTGAAGTCTTCGAGCTTCTGCTTCTTGTCTTGCTTGAAGAAGAACTCAGCGTCAGTCAGTCGCGGGCGAACGACTTTCTCGTTACCGGCAATGATCTGCTGCGGGTCTTTGCTTTCAATGTTGGCTACGGTGATAAAGCGCGGCAGCAACTTACCGTCCACGTCCAGCAGGCAGAAGTACTTCTGGTTGTCCTGCATGGTGGTGATCAGTGCTTCTTGCGGCACATCGAGGAAGCGCTCTTCGAACGAGCACACCAGCGGCACAGGCCATTCAACCAGCGCGGTCACTTCGTCGAGCAGGCTTGGCGGCACGATGGCGGTGCCTTCCTGCAGGCGGGCCAGTTCTTCGGTGCGCTTGCTGATCAGCTCGCGACGCTCGTTGGCGTCGGCCAGCACATAGGCTGCACGCAGATCGGCGGCATAGTTCGCCGGCGAGGTGATGCGTACGGCTTCTGGATGGTGGAAGCGGTGACCGCGGGAATCTCGGCCGGCCTTCTGGGCGAGGATGGTGCAGTCAATGACCTGGTCACCGAGCAGCATCACCAGCCATTGGGTTGGGCGGACGAATTCTTCTTTGCGTGCACCCCAGCGCATGCGCTTGGGGATCGGCAGGTCGTTCAGGGAGTCTTCAACGATGGTCGGCAGCAGGCTGGCAGTCGGCTTACCGGTGATGACTTGGCTGAAACGCAGTTTCGGACCGCTCTGGTCGATCTCACTCAGTTCCACGCCACACTTCTTGGCAAAACCAAGGGCAGCCTGGGTCGGATTGCCTTCAGCGTCGAAAGCCGCCTGGCGCGGCGGGCCGTCGAGGTTAATGCTGCGGTCCGGTTGCTGGGTTTCCAGCGCGGTCAGCAACACGGCCAGGCGACGTGGCGCGGCGTAGACTTTCTTGGCTTCAAACTTCAGGCCAGCGCTTTGCAGGCCTTTTTCGATCCCGGCCAGGAACGCATCGGCCAGGGTGTTGAGTGCCTTCGGTGGCAGCTCTTCGGTGCCCAGTTCAACCAGGAAATCTTGAGCACTCATTGTGCAGCCTCCAGCTTAGCCAACACTTCATCACGCAGGTCCGGGGTTGCCATCGGGAAGCCCAGCTTGGCGCGAGCCAGCAGGTAGGCTTGGGCGACGGAACGCGCCAGGGTGCGTACTCGCAGGATGTATTGCTGGCGCGCGGTTACCGAGATGGCACGGCGGGCGTCCAGCAGGTTGAAGGTATGGGACGCCTTCAACACCATTTCATAGCTTGGCAGCGGCAGCGGCTGATCGAGTTCGATCAGACGCTTGGCTTCGCTTTCGTAGAAGTCGAACAGTTCGAACAGCTTTTCGACGTTGGCGTGTTCGAAGTTGTAGGTGGATTGCTCCACTTCGTTCTGGTGGAACACATCGCCGTAGGTCACTTTGCCGAACGGGCCGTCAGCCCACACCAAGTCGTAGACCGAGTCCACGCCTTGCAGGTACATGGCCAAGCGCTCAAGGCCGTAGGTGATTTCGCCGGTCACCGGGTAGCACTCGATGCCACCGGCTTGCTGGAAGTAAGTGAACTGCGTTACTTCCATGCCGTTGAGCCAGACTTCCCAGCCCAAGCCCCAGGCGCCCAGGGTCGGCGACTCCCAGTTGTCTTCGACGAAGCGGATATCGTGGACCAGCGGATCCAGGCCAACATGCTTGAGCGAGCCCAGGTACAGTTCCTGGAAATTGTCCGGGTTCGGCTTCAATACCACCTGGAACTGGTAGTAGTGCTGCAGACGGTTCGGGTTTTCGCCGTAGCGGCCGTCAGTCGGGCGACGACTGGGCTGCACATAAGCGGCGTTCCAGGTTTCCGGGCCAATGGCCCGCAGGAAGGTAGCGGTGTGGAAAGTGCCGGCGCCTACTTCCATATCGTAGGGCTGAAGTACCACACAACCTTGCTCGGCCCAGTATTGCTGGAGGGCGAGGATCAAGTCTTGGAAGGTACGCACGGCTGGCGTAGGCTGGCTCACGAAATTCACCTGTTACTTGGGCTGCGATTTAAAGAGCGGGAGTATACCCGATTCGGCCGCGCCACCATCCCCTGGAGCCTTATGCCACGCTGCTTTTGGTGTTCTGAAGATCCGCTGTACATGGCATATCACGATCAGGAGTGGGGAACGCCGCTACGCGATGCGCAGGGTTTGTTCGAGTTGCTTTTACTCGAAGGGTTCCAGGCGGGCCTTTCCTGGATCACCGTTTTACGCAAACGCGAGCATTATCGAAAGGTCTTGTTCGGTTTTGATCCGCAGCGGTTGGCGCAATTGGGCGATGACGAGATCGAAGCGCTGATGCTCGACCCAGGTATCGTGCGCAACCGCCTCAAGCTCAACGCCACCCGGCGCAACGCTGCGGCTTGGCTGGCGCTGGAGGACCCGGTGGGGTTGCTCTGGTCGTTTGTCGGCGGGGTGCCCAAGGTCAACCATTTCAAGGACCGCAGCGAAGTGCCCGCGATTACGCCGGAGGCTGAAGCCATGAGCAAAGCACTCAAGAAAGCCGGTTTCACCTTTGTTGGCCCGACCATCTGTTACGCGTTCATGCAGGCCTCTGGCATGGTCATGGACCACACTCAGGACTGCGACCGTTACGCGGACTTGGTCAACGCCGGTTAGAATGCGCGCTTTGCGCACCACACACGATCAGGAGTGACCTGTGGAAAAGTTTAAAGGCGCCTTGCTGGTAGGCGCTCTTCGGTTGTTTGCCCTGCTGCCATGGCGCGCAGTGCAAGCCGTGGGTTCGGCCATCGGCTGGATCATGTGGAAAACCCCCAATCGATCCCGCGAAACGGTGCGGATCAACCTCTCAAAATGCTTTCCGGACATGGACCCCGCCGCCCGGGAGCGCCTGGTCGGCCAAAGCCTGATGGACATCGGCAAGTCCCTGACTGAAAGCGCCTGCGCCTGGATCTGGCCGGCCCAGCGTTCCATCGACCTAGTGCGTGAAGTCGAAGGCCTGGAGGTGCTGCACGAAGCTCTGGCCTCGGGCAAAGGCGTAGTCGGCATCACCAGCCACCTGGGCAACTGGGAAGTGTTGAACCACTTTTACTGCAACCAGTGCAAACCGATCATTTTTTACCGCCCGCCCAAGCTCAAGGCAGTGGATGAGTTGCTGCGCAAGCAGCGCGTGCAGTTGGGCAACCGTGTGGCGGCTTCCACCAAGGAAGGCATCCTCAGTGTGATCAAGGAAGTGCGTAAAGGTGGCCAAGTGGGTATTCCCGCTGACCCGGAGCCGGCGGAATCGGCGGGGATCTTCGTGCCATTCTTTGCAACCCAGGCGCTCACCAGCAAGTTCGTGCCGAATATGCTCGCGGGCCATAAGGCGGTCGGTGTATTCCTGCATGCCCTGCGACTGCCGGATGGTTCGGGCTACAAAGTGATCCTGGAAGCTGCGCCGGAAGACATGTACAGCACAGACACAGCCACGTCTTGCGCCGCGATGAGCAAGGTCGTTGAGCGTTATGTCGGCGCCTACCCGAGCCAGTACATGTGGAGCATGAAGCGCTTCAAGAAACGCCCGCCGGGTGAAGAGCGGTGGTATTGACCCAAAGACAATACAAAACCAAATGTGGGAGGGGCGGTGCGACGATTCGACTTGCCCCTCCCACATTTTCGATCTGCTTAGCTTTGGCGGTCGAGTTTCTTCAGGAACACCGTCATCTCTTTCTCGGCCTGCTTGTCGCCATGGGCCTGGGCCGCTTCAACGCCCTTCTCCCACGCCTGTCGCGCTGCGGAGTTATCACCCTGGCCTAACTGTGCCTTGCCCAACAACTTCCACGCCGCCGAATACTTCGGATCGAACTCGACGCATTTCTGCAAATGCTCCGCCGCCTTGGCGTTGTCCTTCAGATCCAAATAACCCTTGCCCAGTCCAAAGCGCAGCAGCGAGTTATCCACACCCTTGGCGAGCATTTTTTCCAGGGATTCGAGCATGTCGGTCACTCCGGTTGATCAGAAAAAGCTCAATCCCACGTGGAACAACTTCTCCACATCGCGGATATGTTTTTTATCCACCAGGAACAGGATCACGTGGTCACCCGTGGCGATCATCGTATCGTCGTGGGCAATGATCACCTCTTCGTCACGAATGATCGCGCCAATGGTTGTGCCCGGCGGCAGGCCGATATCGCGGATGGCTTTGCCGATCACTTTGCTCGACTTCGAATCCCCATGGGCGATCGCCTCAATGGCTTCCGCCGCGCCGCGCCGCAGGGAGTGCACGCTGACGATATCGCCACGGCGTACGTGGGCCAGCAAGGTGCCGATGGTCGCCAGTTGCGGGCTGATGGCGATGTCGATATCGCCGCCCTGGATCAGGTCGACATAGGCCGGGTTGTTGATGATCGTCATCACCTTCTTCGCCCCCAGCCGCTTGGCCAGCAGCGACGACATGATGTTGGCTTCGTCATCGTTGGTCAGGGCCAGGAAGATGTCGGCGTCGGCGATGTTCTCTTCCATCAACAGGTCGCGGTCCGAGGCGCTGCCTTGCAGGACGACGGTGCTGTCGAGGGTGTCGGACAAATGCCGGCAGCGCGCCGGATTCATCTCGATGATCTTCACTTGGTAACGACTCTCGATGGCCTCGGCCAGCCGCTCGCCGATCTGGCCGCCGCCGGCGATAACGATGCGCTTGTAGTTCTCGTCGAGCCGGCGCATTTCGCTCATGACGGCGCGAATATTCGCTTTGGCCGCGATGAAAAACACCTCGTCGTCGGCTTCGATCACTGTATCGCCCTGCGGCAGGATCGGCCGGTCACGCCGAAAAATCGCCGCTACGCGGGTTTCCACATTGGGCATGTGTTCACGCAGTTGGCGCAGTTGTTGGCCGACCAGTGGACCGCCGTAATAGGCCTTCACTGCGACCAATTGGGCTTTGCCACCGGCGAAGTCGATCACCTGCAAGGCGCCCGGGATTTCGATCAGGCGCTTGATGTAGTGGGTCACCACTTGCTCAGGACTGATGAGCACATCTACAGGAATGGCGTCGTTATCGAACAGGCCGGCGCGGGTCAGGTAGGCGGCTTCGCGGACCCGGGCGATCTTGGTCGGGGTGTGGAACAGGGTATGGGCGACTTGGCAGGCGACCATATTGGTCTCGTCGCTGTTGGTCACGGCCACGAGCATGTCGGCATCGTCGGCCCCGGCCTGACGCAGCACCGTAGGAAACGATGCACGACCTTGTACGGTGCGGATATCCAGGCGGTCGCCCAAGTCGCGCAGGCGTTCGCTATCGGTGTCGACCACGGTAATGTCGTTGGCTTCACTGGCCAAATGTTCGGCCAGTGTGCCGCCGACCTGCCCTGCCCCAAGGATGATGATTTTCATCCGGTCACTCCCTCAATAACCATTCAGCCACGCGCGGCGGCGATCTTGATCAGTTTGGCGTAGTAGAAGCCATCGTGTCCGCCTTCTTGCGCGAGCAGTTGGCGACCGTGAGGCTGCTTGATACCGGCCGTCGTGGCGAGATCCAGCTCACGGGCGCCGCTGGTGCGAGCGAGGAAGGCTTCGATCACCTCAGTGTTTTCGGTGGGCAATGTCGAGCAGGTGGCGTAGAGCAGGATGCCGCCGACTTCGAGGGTCGGCCACATCGCGTCCAACAGTTCACCTTGCAGCGCGGCCAGGGCGGCGATGTCGTCGGGTTGGCGTGTGAGCTTGATGTCCGGGTGGCGGCGGATCACACCGGTCGCGGAGCAAGGCGCGTCCAGCAGAATGCGCTGGAACGGTTTGCCGTCCCACCATGCGGCGGTGTCACGGCCGTCGGCGGCGATCAGTTCGGCGCTCAGGCCCAGGCGTGCGAGGTTTTCCCTTACACGCACGAGGCGCTTGGCTTCCAGGTCAACAGCGACGACACCGGCCAAGCCTTTTTCGACTTCCAGGATGTGACATGTCTTACCGCCTGGCGCACAACAAGCGTCCAGCACGCGCTGGCCCGGTGCCAGATCGAGCAGGTCGGCGGCCAGTTGCGCGGCTTCGTCCTGCACACTGATCCAACCCTCGGCAAAGCCCGGCAGGCTGCGTACATCGGCGGCGGCCTCCAGCACGATGCCGTCGGTGCTGTACACGCACGGCGTCGCGTTGATGCCTGCGGCCGTCAGCAATTGCAGGTACGCGTCACGGCTGTGATGGCGACGGTTGACCCGCAGGATCATCGGCGGGTGCGCATTGTTCGCCGCGCAAATGGCTTCCCACTGCTCGGGCCAGAACGCCTTGAGGGATTTTTGCAGCCAGCGCGGGTGGGCGGTGCGCACTACCGGGTCATGTTCCAGCTCCGCCAGCAGCGCCTCGCTTTCGCGTTGGGCACGGCGCAGCACAGCGTTGAGCAGGGCCTTGGCCCAAGGTTTTTTCAGCTTGTCGGCGCATCCGACGGTTTCACCGATGGCGGCGTGGGCCGGCACGCGGGTGTAGAGCAACTGATAAAGCCCTACCAGCAGCAGCGCCTCGACGTCAGCATCGGCCGCCTTGAATGGCTTTTGCAGCAGCTTGGCCGCCAGCGCCGACAAACGAGGTTGCCAACGGGCGGTGCCAAAGGCCAGGTCCTGGGTGAAGCCGCGGTCACGGTCTTCGACTTTATCCAACTGCGTGGGCAGTGAACTGTTCAGCGAAGCCTTGCCGTTGAGTACGGCGGCGAGAGCCTTGGCGGCGGCCAGACGTGGGTTCATTGCGCGGCCACCCCAAGTACAGTGCCCAGGGAAAATTTCTCACGACGGCTGTTGAACAAGTCGCTGAAATTCAGCGCCTTGCCGCCGGGTAATTGCAGACGCGTCAGGCACAGCGCCTGTTCACCGCAGGCGACCAACAGGCCTTCCTTGCTGGCGCCGATGATCTCGCCGGGGGCGCCTTTGCCGTCCGCCAAATAGGCAGCCAACACTTTCAAGGCTTCGCCGTTGAGGGTGCTGTGGCAGACCGGCCACGGGTTGAAGGCACGCACCAGCCGTTCCAGCTCCACCGCCGGGCGGCTCCAGTCGATGCGTGCTTCGTCTTTGTTCAATTTGTGGGCGTAGGTGGCCAGGCTATCGTCCTGCACTTCGCCTTCCAGGGTGCCTTCGGCGAGGCCGGCGATGGCTTGGATGACGGCAGTTGGGCCCATTTCGGCCAGGCGGTCGTGCAGGCTGCCGCCAGTGTCTTCGGCGGTGATCGGCGTAACCACTTTGAGCAGCATCGGGCCGGTGTCCAAACCTGCCTCCATGCGCATCACGGTCACACCGCTTTGCGCATCACCGGCTTCCACCGCGCGCTGGATCGGCGCCGCACCGCGCCAGCGTGGCAGCAGCGACGCATGGCTGTTGATGCAACCCAGGCGCGGGATATCCAGCACCACTTGCGGCAGGATCAAGCCGTAAGCCACCACCACCAGTAGGTCAGGATTGAGCGCAGCCAGCTCGGCCTGGGCCTCGGCGTTGCGCAGGGTAGGCGGCTGCAGTACAGGAATGTTGTGCTCAAGCGCCAACTGCTTGACCGGGCTCGGCATCAGTTTTTGCCCGCGACCGGCCGGGCGATCCGGCTGGGTATACACCGCAATGACATCGTGAGGGCTGGCAAGCAGCGCCTTGAGGTGTTCGGCGGCGAATTCAGGGGTGCCGGCAAAAACAATGCGCAATGGCTCGGTCATGGGAAGTCTCGGTTAAAAACAGTCACAAAAGAAAAAGGCTTGCCGCAGCAAGCCTTTGGAAGGAGGGCATCAAGCTTGCTGGCGATGCTTTTTTTCCAGCTTCTTCTTGATCCTGTCGCGCTTGAGCGTGGACAGGTAATCGACAAATAGTTTGCCGTTGAGGTGGTCGCATTCGTGCTGGATGCACACTGCCAGCAGTCCTTCGGCAATCAGCTCGAACGGCTTACCGTCACGGTCCAAGGCTTTGATCTTCACGCGCAGCGGGCGCTCGACGTTCTCGTAGAACTCCGGCACCGACAGGCAGCCTTCCTGATATTCGCCCATCTCTTCGGTCAGTGGTTCGAACTCAGGGTTGATGTACACCATCGGCTCGCTACGGTCTTCCGACAGGTCCATGACCACGACGCGCTGATGCACGTTGACCTGGGTGGCGGCGAGGCCAATGCCCGGGGCTTCATACATTGTTTCAAACATGTCATCGACCAACTGACGAACCTTGTCGTCCACTACGGCCACCGGTTTGGCGATCGTGCGCAGGCGCGAGTCGGGGAATTCGAGGATGTTCAAAATAGCCATAAGCGTAATTGCTGCACATGTGAGGTAAAGGCAAATCGGCGGTGGGATGGACCCATACGGCCGGTGTGAAAGGTTCGAAAGCCGCGAAGGCTCTGGCATTTCACGCGAACGCACATAATAAAGGAGATTCACCCCATGAGGAAATCGCTACTCGTCTTGCTGCTATGGGCCCCGTTCGCCGCAGCCCTGCTTCCCCAACCTGGCTCGCGTCTGGATCAACCGACGCAACAGGCCATTCAGCGGTTTTTATTGCATAACCGTATTCTTGATACGCCTCAGGATCTGGACAATGCGCCTTACATTGTCGCGACCGACGGCGGGCGCGTGCTGGGGGCCAATGGCGAACGTGTGCACGCCAGAGGCGACCTGGATCCGGCCCAGCCAAGCTATGGGATCTTTCGCCGAGGCAAGGTTTACGCCGACCCTCAAACGCAGGAATTGCTGGGTATCAACGCCGATGACATCGGTACCGCGCGCTTTGTGATGGCGGGCGACCTCACCACCCTCGCTGTGCAACGGGTAACTCAGGAGGTACGCCCCGGCGACCGCCTGCTCCGCGCGCAATTGCCTACGGCGCTTGAGCCCGTGAAGTCAGCGCCTTTCATCGAAGGAAAAATCATCGATATCCCCAGGGGCGTCACCCAGATTGGCGTGCTGGACGCTGTCACCCTGAGCAAAGGCCGGCGCGACGGTCTGGTGGAGGGTCAACTGCTGACCGTCATTAAAACCGGCGCCACCGTCCGCGACCCGCTCACCGGTGTTCCCACGAAGCTACCCGATGAGCGAGCCGGCACTCTGCTGGTGTTCCGCACCTACGAAAAACTCAGTTATGGCCTGGTTCTCAGCGCCTCACGCCCGTTGGCAGTCATGGACCGTTTCGAGACTGCTGCGCAAACGCAATAAATAGCCTGCTAAATAAGTTACCAACAGAGTTATCCACAGCTTGTTCCGGTCAAGGATGATCAGATGTTTCCGATAAACAGCAGTGAAATTTCCCCTTCAGAACTGGAGGCCCGACTACGCTTGCACAGGCTGCCAGAAGTAGGCCCGAAGCGTTTTAGGTTGTTGATCGAAGCGTTCGGCAGCGCTTCAAAGGCCATCAGCGCGCCTGCGAGTGCCTGGCGTGCACTGGGCTTGCCACTCATCAGCGCAGACGCTCGTCGCAGTCCCGAAATCCGAGATGGCGCCAGTGAGGCATTGGCGTGGTTGAGTCGTCCGGCCCAGCATTTGCTGATGTGGGACCAGCCTGAGTATCCGGCATTACTAGCCCAGATCGACGATGCGCCACCGCTGTTATTCGTCGCTGGCGACCCTTCAATTCTCGAAAAACCGCAACTGGCGATGGTCGGCAGCCGGCGCGCGTCGCGCCCTGGCATGGACACCGCTGCCGCGTTTTCCCGTAGTTTGGCCAGCGCCGGTTTTGTCATCACCAGTGGCCTCGCACTGGGTATCGATGGCGCGGCGCATCAGGCGGCATTGGATGTGGGTGGACACACCATCGGCGTGCTTGGCACCGGCCTGGAAAATGTTTATCCACAGCGCCATCGACGGCTCGCAGAGGCGATGATTGCCCAGGGCAGCGCAGTGATTTCCGAGTTCCCACTGGACGCTGGGCCTCAGGCGAGCAACTTTCCGCGGCGCAATCGAATCATCAGTGGCCTGTCGCTGGGCGTGTTGGTGGTGGAAGCCAGTGTGGCCAGTGGCTCACTGATCACCGCCAAGCTGGCGGCCGAGCAAGGCCGGGAGGTGTATGCCATCCCGGGCTCCATCCATCACCCTGGAGCCAAAGGCTGTCATCAGTTGATCCGCGATGGTGCAATGCTGGTGGAAACCATTGAGCACATCCTCGAAGGCTTGCGGGGCTGGCAGGCCTTGTCGCGCCCGGCGCCGATGCCGGTGATCCATCCGCTGGTGGCGTTGCTGCACGCGGCGCCCCACACCAGCGAAGCCCTGGCGATTGCCAGCGGTCGGCCTTTGTCCCAAGTGTTGGCGACCCTCACGGAGCTGGAGCTTGAAGGCCAGGTGATTTGCGAAAGCGGTCGCTGGCTGGCGCGTGGTCAGCTTTTATAGCTGCCGGTTTTTTGGAACTAGGTTTTGTAAAGAAGATCGGTAAACTGCCCAGAGCTTTAGTCCGGAGAATGAGCAATGGTCAACAGGTGGCGTGTGTTGGAAACCGCACGAGAAATTCGCGCAGGCGCGGTGATTGCCTATCCAACCGAGGCGGTATGGGGCTTGGGCTGCGACCCGTGGAATGAAGAAGCAGTCGACCGTTTGCTCGCCATCAAGAATCGCTCGGTGGACAAGGGCCTGATCCTGGTGGCCGACAACATTCGTCAGTTTGATTTTCTCTTCGAAGATTTCCCCCAAGACTGGATCGACCGTATGGCCAGCACCTGGCCAGGGCCGAACACTTGGCTGGTGCCCCATCAGGACTTGCTGCCGGAATGGGTGACCGGTGTGCACGACACGGTCGCGCTTCGGGTCACTGACCATCCTCTGGTGCGGGATTTGTGTTCGCTGGTCGGGCCGTTGATTTCCACGTCGGCCAACCCTCAAGGCCGCCCGGCTGCGCGCTCGCGGATTCGCGTGGAGCAGTATTTCCGTGGTCAGGTCGACTTGGTACTGGGCGGTGCCCTCGGCGGTCGCAAGAATCCAAGCCTGATTCGTAATCTGGCAACCGGTGAGGTGGTGCGACCGTCGTAATACTGAGGTGTGGCTGATCGCCGGCAAGGCACCTTCTACAGAGGATTGCGTGCTATTGCCGGCGATAGCGTTCTTAAGCCTTACGGCAACAGGATGGTCGACCCGGTGGTGCGCCGCCCCGACAACTCCGCCTGTGCCTTCGCCGCTTCCGCCAGCGAATACCGCTGGTTGATATCAATGCGCACCTTGCCGCTCTGGATCATCGAAAACAGATCATCTGCCATCGCCTGCAAGTTCGCCGCGTTGTTGGCGTAGGTCGCCAGGGTCGGTCGGGTCACGTACAGCGAGCCCTTGGCCGAGAGTATCCCCAAGTTCACCCCATCCACCGCGCCCGAGGCATTGCCAAAGCTCACCACCAACCCACGGGGCGCCGCGCTGTCCAGGGAAGTCAGCCACGTGTCCTTGCCGACACCGTCGTACACCACCGGGACCTTTTTGCCGTCGGTCAATTCCAGCACGCGCTGTGCGACGTTTTCCTTGCTGTAGTCGATGGTTTCCCAGGCACCGAGGGATTTGGCCAAAGCGGCTTTCTCTGGCGAACTCACGGTACCGATCAACTTCACGCCGAGCGCCTTGGCCCATTGGCAGGCCAGGGAGCCCACGCCACCGGCCGCAGCGTGGAACAGGATGGTCTCGCCGCCCTTCAGTTCATAGGTCTGGCGCAACAGGTACTGCACGGTCAGGCCCTTGAGCATGGCACCGGCGGCTTGTTCGAAGCTGATGTCGTCCGGCAGGTGCACCAGGTTAGCGGCGGGCAGTACGTGCAGTTCGCTGTACGCGCCGAGCGGGCCGCTGCCGTAGGCCACGCGGTCGCCGACCTTGAATTGGGTGACTTCGCTGCCAACCGCGTCAACCACGCCGGCACCTTCTGCGCCCAGACCGGAAGGCAAGGCCGGTGGTGCGTATAGGCCGCTGCGGAAATAGGTGTCGATGAAGTTCAGGCCAATGGCCTCGTTACGCACACGAACCTGCTGCGGGCCCGGCTCCGCCGGCGTGTAGTCCACATATTCAAGTACATCGGGGCCGCCATGGGCGCTGAACTGGATACGTTTGGCCATCTGCACTTCTCCTTGGGTCGAATTCGCGTAGCCCCCTATCGGACTCCTAAGCTTGATCTTCGTCAACTGCGACGGCATAGGGTGCAGTGGTATCCTGTGCGCCCATTTGCCGCCGACGCCCAATGGCCTCGCGTAGCTTTGCCCGATTCAAGGTGATGCCATGACTACCCGCACCGAGGCTGTAAAGGCCTACCTGCTTGACCTGCAAGACCGCATTTGCAGCGCCCTGGAAACCTTTGAGACGGACACTCGCTTTATCGAAGACGCCTGGACCCGGCCTGCCGGCGGTGGCGGTCGCACCCGTGTGATCGAAAACGGTTCGGTGATCGAAAAAGGCGGCGTTAACTTTTCTCACGTATTCGGCAGCGGCCTGCCACCATCCGCCAGCGCACACCGCCCAGAGCTGGCCGGTCGTGGCTTTGAAGCCCTCGGCGTGTCGCTGGTGATCCACCCGCACAACCCTCATGTGCCGACGTCCCACGCCAACGTGCGTTTTTTCATCGCTGAAAAAGAAGGCGAAGAGCCGGTGTGGTGGTTCGGTGGCGGCTTTGACCTCACCCCGTATTACGGCAACGAAGAAGACTGCATCCACTGGCACCGTGTGGCCGAGCAGGCCTGCGCACCTTTTGGCCCGGACGTGTACTCGCGCTACAAGGCCTGGTGTGACACCTACTTCCATATCAAGCATCGCAACGAACCCCGTGGTATCGGCGGCCTGTTTTTCGATGACTTGAACGAGTGGGACTTCGACACCTGCTTCGCCTTCATCCGCGCCATCGGCGATGCCTATATCGATGCTTATCTGCCGATCGTGCAGCGTCGCAAAGCCATGGCCTATACCGAGCAGCAGCGCCAGTTTCAGGAATTCCGTCGCGGCCGCTATGTTGAATTCAACCTGGTCTACGACCGTGGCACCCTGTTTGGTCTGCAATCGGGCGGGCGTACCGAATCGATCCTGATGTCGCTGCCGCCGCAAGTGCGCTGGAGCTATGACTGGAAGGCCGAGGCCGGCAGCGAAGAGGCGCGGCTCACTGATTACTTCCTGCAAGACCGCGACTGGCTTGGCGTTGTCGCGCCTAAGGCGGCGGTCTGATGGATCGTTATGTTGTCTTCGGCAACCCCATCGGTCACAGCAAGTCGCCGCTGATTCACCGCATGTTCGCCGAGCAGACCGGCGAACAATTGGACTACAGCACTTTGCTTGCGCCCTTGGAGGATTTCACCGGTTGTGCCCGTGAGTTTTTCCAGCAAGGCCGTGGCGCTAACGTCACCGTACCGTTCAAGGAAGACGCTTACCGTCTGGCCAATAGCCTCACCGAGCGCGCCCAACGCGCCGGTGCGGTGAACACCCTGAGCAAGTTGGCCGATGGCACGCTGCTGGGTGATAACACCGACGGCGCGGGCCTGGTGCGCGACCTGACGGTAAACGCCGGGTTAAGCCTGCAAGGCAAACGCATCCTGTTGCTGGGTGCCGGTGGCGCGGTACGCGGGGCGTTGGAACCGTTGCTGGCTGAGCGTCCTGCTTCATTGATCATCGCCAATCGCACTGTGGAAAAGGCTGAATTGCTCGCCGAGTTGTTCGACGACTTGGGCCCGGTGTCGGCCAGTGGTTTCGACTGGCTGCGTGAGCCGGTTGACGTAATCATCAATGCCACGTCTGCCAGCCTGTCAGGCGATTTACCGCCGATTGCCGGCAGCTTGATAGAACCGGGCAAGACCTTTTGCTACGACATGATGTATGCCAAGGAGCCGACCGCGTTTTGCCGTTGGGCGGCTGAGCAAGGTGCAGCTGTGGCAATGGATGGCCTGGGCATGCTGGTTGAACAGGCCGCTGAAGCGTTCTTTCTATGGCGCGGTGTGCGCCCGGATTCGGCGCCGGTGTTGGCTGAACTGCGCCGTCAGTTGGCGCAGTAATCAATCTTCAAACTGGATGGGGCAGTTATCGGCCCCTTCCAGTTTCTTCAGCTCTTCAACCACCTGCGGCCGTGCCCCGCGCAATGTCAGGCTACGCCCCAACCCCTTCAATCTCCGCGCCTCCTGGTGCAGCATCTCTACCCCGGAATAGTCGATAAAGTTGATCTGCTGCGCCTCGATCACCACCCGCTTGCCCTGCAAACTTTGCAGGCGCACTTGCAGGTAATGGCTGGCGCCAAAAAAGATCGAGCCGCCGACTCGCAATATATCTTCGTCACCGTCTCGCCATTGTTGAACCCGTGGCTGCGACGTGCGTTTGAGATAGAAAAACAGCGACGCCAGCACTCCCGCATAGATCGCCGTTTGCAGCTCCAGTAATAACGTGGCGACACAGGTCAGGTTCATCACCACAAACTCTGCACGGCTGACGCGAAACAGCGCGCGAATAGCACGATGATCCACCAAGCCCCAGCAAATCAGCAGGATGCTCGCCGCCATGCTCGGAATTGGAATATGCGCGATCAATGCCGCACCAAATAACGCAAACAGCGCCACCCATAACGCGGAAAACACCCCGGCCAACGGCGAGCAGGCACCTGCCTCGTAGCTGAGGCCTGAGCGGGTAAAGGAACCGGCCGACAGATAGCCGGAGAAAAATCCGCCGACGATATTGGATAAACCCTGAGCGCGAACTTCCTGATTCGCGTCGAGCAACTGTTGCGAACGAGCCGACAGCGAGCGGGCAATCGACAGGCTGGTCACCAGTCCCAGCATGCCCACCGCCACGGCACTGGGCAGCAGGCGCAGGATCATGTCCAGGTCCAACGGTAACGGGCTGAACGGCGGCAGTTTGCCGATAAACGAACTGACCAACGCCACATGCCCGAACATCGACGGCCATAGCCACGTTGCCAGGCTACCCAGGGTCAGTGCGATCAGTAGCGTTGGCCAGCGAGGCACGAGGTATTTGAGCAAAGCACCCACCAGCAACGTCCCGATCCCCAGGACAAGGGACGCGTGGTCCCACTCGCCAGCATGGTGGATCAGCGCCAGCAGGCTATTGATTGCGGTGGCCTGGCTCGGCAAATCCAGCCCCAACAGGTTCGGCAACTGCCCCAGGGCAATCACCACGGCGGCGCCCAAGGTGAAACCCAACACCACCGAATGGGAGACAAAGTTCACCAGTGCGCCAAAGCGCAGCATGCCCAGCAGCCACTGGAATACGCCGGCGAGAAAGGTGAGCAACAGGATCAAGGTGATGTAGTCCTGCGACCCCGGCACGGCCAATGGGCTCACGCTGGCATAGAGCACGATGGAAATCGCCGCCGTGGGGCCACAGATCAGGTGCCAGGATGAACCCCACAGGCACGCGATCAGCACCGGGATGATGGCGGCGTACAGACCGTACTCCGGTGGAAGACCGGCGATCAGCGCGTAGGCAATCGATTGGGGCAGTGCGAGCACGGCGCCGCTGAGGCCGACCAGCGCGTCCCGGCCCACAGTGGCTCGGGTTTGACGCGGGAGCCAGCTGAGGAAGGGGAAGAGTGTATGGCGGTTGGGCCGGGGCATTTATAACTCGGCTGAAAAGGTTTGACTCAGGGTATCAGTACACACTGGTCCTTGTGGGAGGGGGCTTGCTCCCGATATAGGTGGACCCGTCTAAATCTCTCTGACTGGCACTCCGCTATCGGGAGCAAGCCCCCTCCCACATTGGAATAGCGCAAGGCCCTAGAGTTTGGCCTTTACTGCCGGCAACGCGTCCTTGCCATCCACGGTTTTCACGCCGTCCAACCATTTATCCAGCACCGCCGGGTTCGCCTTGATCCATGCCTTCGCCGCATCGGCGTTGCTGACCTTGTTGTTGGCCACTTCGGCCATGATGCTGTTCTCCATCTCCTGGGTGAAACTCAGGTTGGTCAGCAGTTTTCCTACGTTCGGGCAGGCTTGTGCATAACCTTTGCGGGTCAAGGTATAAACGCTGCCAGTGTCACCAAAATACTTTTCGCCACCTTTGAGGTAGTGCATTTTCAACTGCACGTTCATCGGGTGCGGGGTCCAACCGAGGAAGGTGACGAAGCGCTGTTTCTTCACCGCCCGCGACACTTCCGCGAGCATCGCTTGTTCGCTGGACTCGACCAGTTTCCATTGGCCCAGATCAAAGTCATTCTTCTTAATGATCTCCTGCAACGAGATATTCGCCGGCGCGCCGGAGCCGATGCCGTAGATCTTCTTGTCGAACGTGTCGGCAAATTTGTTCAGGTCGGCGAAGTCATGCACACCCGCGTCCCACACGTAGTCCGGCACGGCGAGGGTGAACTCGGTGCCGTCGAGGTTTTTCGCCAGTTGCACCACATCGCCATTGGCCACGAACTTGTCGTAAAAACCCTGCTGCGCGGGCATCCAGTTGCCGAGGAACACATCCACCTGGCCGTCTTTGAGCCCGCCAAAGGTAATCGGCACCGCCAGGGTGTCGACCTTGGGTTTGTAGCCCATGCCCGTCAGCAGAAAACCGGTGATGGCATTGGTGGCCGCGATATCGCTCCAGCCCGGATCGGCCATTTTTACGGTTTCACAGCTGGTGTCTGCATACACATTGGCGCTGCCCAGCACCAGCATGCCCACTATCACAGATAACTTTTGCATGGCCTTCCCTCTGTATTTATTGGTTTTGGCAGGGTTGTGGATAACGTGCCTTGCGCTCCAGGTCATCGAGGTCGATATGGTTGCGCATGTATTGCTGACTGGCGTCGACCAGTGGCTGGTGATCCCAGCTCTTCAGCTTGCCTTGGGTCAGCGCCTCAAACACCAGGCGTCGACGGCGTTGGCTGGCGAGCACCTGCTGGTGGATCGCCGGGATGTCCCATTTGGCCCGCGCCTCAGCCAGGAAGGCGTCGAACAGTGCCCGGTGCTGCGGCGACTGGCTGAGTTCTTCCTGCTCCCGTGGGTCGTTGTGAACATCGAACAATAGACAAGGGTCGTCTTCGCTGTAGATGAATTTGTAGGCGCCACGGCGAATCATCATCAGCGGGCTGATGGTGCCTTCGGCCATGTATTCGCCGAACACTTCGTCGTGCCCGCCCTGCCCTTGCAAGTGCGGGATCAGCGAGCGGCCATCGAGTGGCAGTTGTGGGTCGAGTTGGCCGCCGGCCAGTTCCACCAGGGTCGGCAGCAGGTCGGCGGTGGACACTGCGTTGGGCACGCGGCCCGCCGCAAACTGCCCCGGAGCGCAGATCAGCAGCGGCACGCGGGCTGCCATTTCAAACCAGTGCATTTTGTACCAGAGGCCGCGCTCGCCGAGCATGTCGCCGTGGTCGCCGGAGAACACGATAACCGTGTCGTTGGCCAGGCCGGTGTCTTCCAGGGTTTGCAGCAGCTTGCCGACATTGCTGTCGATGTAACTGCAGGCGCCAAAGTAAGCCCGGCGCGCATCGCGGATCTTATCCACAGGCAGCGGCTTGTCCCACAGGTCATAGACCTTGAGCAGGCGCTGGGAATGCGGGTCGAGATCACTTTGCGCGGGCGTTGCAGGCAAGGGAATGTCGTTGTCGTCGTACAGATCCCAGAACGGCTTGGGAATGGTGTACGGGTCGTGGGGATGGGTCATGGATACGGTCAGGCAGAACGGCTGGTCGCCGTCCTCACGAATATGGTCGAACAGGTACTGCTGGGCCTTGAACACCACCTCTTCGTCAAAATCCAGCTGATTGGTGCGCACGCAAGGACCGGCTTGCAGCACCGAGGACATGTTGTGGTACCAGCTGGGGCGCACGTCCGGCTCGTCCCAGTTCACTGCCCAGCCGTAGTCGGCGGGGTAGATGTCGCTGGTCAGGCGCTCCTCATAGCCGTGCAGTTGGTCGGGGCCGCAGAAATGCATCTTGCCCGACAGCGCAGTGCGGTAACCGAGACGACGCAGGTAGTGAGCGTAGGTCGGTACATCGGCGGGGAAATCAGCCGCGTTGTCGTAGGCGCCAATCTTGCTCGGCAATTGGCCGCTGACCAAGGTAAAGCGCGAGGGTGCGCACAGCGGGCTGTTGCAATAGGCGGCGTCGAACACCACGCCTTGCTCGGCGAGGCGGCTCAGATTGGGCAGCTTGATCGGGGAGGAACCGTAGAACGGCAGCATCGGCGCGGCCATTTGATCGGCCATGATGAAAAGAATGTTCTTGCGCTTCATGGGTTCTCGGCATTCCATAGGCGGTGTTTATGCGATTGAGCATGCGGCCCATGGAAAATGGGGTAAAGCCCATGAAAAGCAATGTCTAGGATAAGCACAGCTTATGTATGAATCCCTTGGTGACCTGTCCCTCGACCTGCTGCGCGCGTTTGAAGCGGCGGCACGTCATCGCAGCTTTACCGCCGCCGCGATGGAGCTGGGCACCACTCAACCAGCGATCAGCCAGCAGATCAAGCGCCTGGAAGAACAGTTGGCGGTCCGCCTGTTTGATCGCATCTACCGCGGCATCGAACTGACGGACGCCGGCGCCTTGCTGTTCGAGCATGTGCAAGGTGGCCTGCAAACCATTAATCAGGGCCTCAGCGCCATCACCCAGCAGGATCAGCACGAAGTCCTGCAAGTGGCCACCGACTTCGCCTTCGCGGCCTACTGGCTGATGCCGCGCCTGCACCGTTTCCATCAGGCCAACCCTCAGGTCGATGTGAGCTTGGTGACCAGCGAGCGTAATCACGCGACCCTGCGCAGCGACATTGACGTGGCCGTGCTGTTTGGCGACGGCCGCTTCAAGCAGGGCGACAGCCTGTGGTTGTTCAACGAGGAGGTATTCCCGGTGTGCAGCCCGCAATGGCTCAAGGACCAATCCGCGCCGCTGACGTTACAGAATCTGCACGATGTGCCTTTGCTGCACTTGCGCCAGGAAAACAACAGCCAGTGGTTCGACTGGAGTGGCGTATTCCGCGAGCTGGGCATCAGCGCTGCGCCCACTCCCGGCCAGCTTCGCTTCGACAACTACACCTTGCTGATCCAGGCAGCGATTGCCGGCCAAGGGGTGGCGATCGGCTGGCGCCATTTGGTGGATAACCTGCTGGAACAGAACTGGTTGTGCCGACCGATCGGCAACACGGTGATTTCGCGCTTTGGCTATTACGTGGTGCAGCCCCAGCGCAAGCGGCGTGGACAGTTGGTCGAACGTTTCGTCGACTGGTTGCAGGCAGAACAGGCCAGCAGCGCGCAGTCCCTGACCGGACTGGCCCTGCCGTCGATTGCGGTCTAGGATTTGCCGCACATTGGATCCGGAGTCCGTCATGCAACGTATCAAGGGTTACCACGCCCATATCTACTTTGACGCAAGCACCATTGAGCAGGCGCGCACCCTGTGCGAAGACGCCGCCAAACTCTTCCCACTGCGTATGGGACGTGTGCACGAAAAACCCGTAGGCCCACACCCGGACTGGAGCTGCCAGTTGGCGTTCGACCCCGAATACATCGGCGTGGTGCTGCCGTGGCTGGTGATCCATCGCAACGGTTTGGTGGTGTTCCTGCACCCTGATACCGGTGATGACTTGAAGGATCACACCGACTACGCGATCTGGATGGGTGCGATGCGCGAGCTGGACCTGTCGGTTTTTTAACCTCTCTTTATCAGATGAAACCCGTTCCTTCCCGCAGTAAAAGGCGAGGAAGTTGTAGGATTTATCTTGTTTCGTCTCACTATATGGGACTGTTATTTATATATTGAGATATATCCGGCCATAGGTTTATATTCGCCCATCTGCTTTTTTCAGCACCCACTCATTTCAGGTGAAGCGATGCAGGCGCAATTGATCGCGCTCGATTGGGGGACCAGCTCCCTTCGTGCTTATAAACTCGGCCCCGCGGGCGTAGTGCTGGAACAGCGCTCGCTGGCGTCGGGCATCATGCATTTGCCCAGCGAGCCCCGGGACATCGCCGGTGTGCGCTGCAGCGATGGCTTCGAGTTGGCGTTCGATACGGCGTGCGGCGATTGGCTCGACGCCCAACCCAATCTTGCGGTGATTGCCTGCGGCATGGTCGGCAGCGCCCAAGGCTGGAGCGAAGCGGCGTATCGCAGTACGCCGGTCGACGTCGCCAGCCTGGGCAAGACGTTGCACACGGTACGCAGCCTGCGCGGTGTCGATGTGCATATCGTGCCCGGCGTGATCGAGCAGGTCGGCTTGCCCAACGTGATGCGCGGCGAAGAAACCCAGGTGCTGGGTGTGCTGCAAAGCCTGTCGGTCGCTGGTGAATTGCTGATCGGCCTGCCCGGCAGTCATTCCAAATGGGTCGAGGTGGTGGAAGGTTGCATCACCCACTTCGATACCTTCATGACCGGTGAACTGTTCGCGGTGCTGAGCAAGCACAGCCTCTTGGGGCGTACGCAAAAGGTATCCGAGCAGTTCCAGGCCGAGGCTTTCGACCGCGGCGTTCAAGTGGCGCTGTCAAAAGATGGCCAGCGCGGCGTGCTGTCGACCTTGTTCAGTGCGCGCACCCTGGGCCTGACCGCCGAACTCACCCCTGAGCAGCAGCCCGATTACTTATCCGGCCTGCTGATCGGTCATGAACTGGCCGGCTTGCCAGCCAGTGCACGGCACATCCCCATCATCCTGGTAGGCGCCGGCCCGCTGTGCGTGCGCTACCAACGCGCCCTCGCCCTCTGCGGTTTCGCCCACGTCAGCCTGGCGCAGGAAGCGACCGAGCGCGGCCTGTGGCAACTGGCAGTGGCCGCCGGGCTCACTCAACCTGCAACGGAGGCCTGACATGCTCAAGCAAGCACTCGCACAAAACGGTTTGATCGCGATCCTGCGCGGCCTGCGCCCTGACGAGGCCCAGGCGGTCGGCCAGGTGCTGTACGACGCCGGTTTTCGTGTGATCGAAGTCCCGCTGAATTCGCCGGACCCTTACACCAGCATCCGCACCCTGCGCGACAGCCTGCCCGCCGATTGCCTGATCGGTGCCGGGACGGTGTTGACGCCGGAGCAGGTCGAGCAGGTCAAAGCCGCTGGCGGCCAGGTGATCGTTATGCCCCACAGCGATGCCAAGGTCTTGCGCGCCGCGAAAGCCGCAGGCCTGTACCTGTCGCCGGGGGTGGCCACGCCCACCGAAGCGTTCGCCGCGCTGGACGAAGGCGCCGATGTGTTGAAGCTGTTCCCGGCCGAGCAAATGGGCCCGGCGGTGATCAAGGCGTGGCTTGCAGTATTGCCAGCCGGCACGCTGTTGCTGCCGGTGGGCGGCATCACCCCGGACAACATGCAGGTGTTTACCGATGCCGGCGCCAAAGGGTTCGGGCTGGGTTCCGGGTTGTTCAAACCGGGTATGACAGTGGATCAGGTAGCGAGCCGCGCCCAAGCGTATGTCGCCGCATGGAAAGCCCTGAGCTGATATCAAGTTCCGCGCCCCTGGCGCTGCATCTATAAGAGAGATAACAGATGAAAATCACCAAACTGACGACCTTTATCGTCCCGCCGCGCTGGTGCTTCCTCAAGGTTGAAACCGACCAGGGCGTGACCGGTTGGGGTGAGCCCGTAGTCGAAGGCCGCGCTCACACTGTGGCCGCTGCCGTCGAGGAACTGTCCGACTACCTGATCGGCAAAGACCCACGCAATATCGAAGACATCTGGACGGTGCTCTATCGCGGCGGCTTCTACCGTGGCGGCGCTGTTCACATGAGCGCCCTCGCGGGTATCGATCAGGCGTTGTGGGACATCAAGGGCAAGGCCCTCGGTGTGTCCGTCAGCGACCTGTTGGGTGGCCAGGTGCGCGACAAGATTCGCGTGTACTCGTGGATCGGCGGCGACCGCCCGGCCGACACCGCCCGCGCTGCCAAAGAGGCCGTGGCTCGCGGTTTTACCGCCGTGAAAATGAACGGCACCGAAGAATTGCAGTTCGTCGACAGCTTCGAAAAAGTCGACCTGGCCCTGGCCAACGTGGCTGCCGTGCGTGATGCGGTCGGCCCTAACGTGGGCATCGGCGTCGACTTCCATGGCCGGGTGCACAAGCCCATGGCCAAGGTGCTAATGAAAGAGCTGGACCCGTACAAGCTGATGTTTATCGAAGAGCCGGTGCTCAGCGAAAACTACGAAGCGCTCAAGGAACTGGCACCGCTGACCAGCACGCCGATTGCCCTGGGCGAGCGGCTGTTCTCGCGTTGGGACTTCAAGCGCGTGCTCAGTGAAGGCTACGTCGACATCATCCAGCCGGATGCCTCCCACGCCGGCGGCATCACCGAAACCCGCAAGATCGCCAACATGGCCGAAGCCTACGACGTGGCCCTGGCCCTGCACTGCCCGCTGGGCCCGATCGCCCTGGCGGCTTGCCTTCAGCTGGACGCGGTTTGCTACAACGCGTTTATCCAGGAGCAAAGCCTGGGCATTCACTACAACGAGAGCAACGACCTGCTCGACTATGTGCGTGATCCGGGCGTGTTCGACTATGACCAGGGTTTCGTGAAGATCCCTAACGGGCCGGGCCTGGGCATTGAGATCAACGAGGAATACGTGATCGAACGCGCGGCCATCGGTCATCGCTGGCGCAACCCGATCTGGCGCCATGCTGATGGCAGCTTTGCCGAGTGGTAATAGCCTCTGACTGAATCAATGCGGTCAAAAAATGTGGGAGGGGGCTTGCCCCCGATAGTGGTGTGTCAGCTAGCACATCCATAGCAGGCAGACTGCAATCGGGGGCAAGCCCCCTCCCACAGGTTGATCCGATTTCTTCAGTCAGCTCAGTTTCAGTCCTCAACAAACATAAGAAGAGGCAACCCCCATGCACCCTGAATCCTTCACCGGGCAGGCTTCTTTAGTCACGCCTACCAGAAAGCGCTACTTCATCATGGTGCTGTTGTTTATCACCGTGGTGATCAACTACCTCGACCGCAGCAACCTGTCGATTGCCGCCCCGGCGTTGACCAGCGAGCTGGGCATCGACCCGGTACATGTCGGGCTGATTTTCTCGGCGTTCGGCTGGACCTATGCCGCCATGCAGATCCCCGGCGGTTGGCTGGTGGATCGAGTGCCGCCGCGTATCCTCTACACCGTCGCCCTGCTGCTTTGGTCCATCGCCACCGTGATGCTCGGTTTCGCCGCCAGCTTTATTGCGCTGTTCGTGCTGCGCATGGCGGTAGGTGCCTTGGAAGCACCGGCCTACCCCATCAACAGCCGCGTTGTCACCAGCTGGTTTCCCGAGCGTGAGCGCGCCACTGCCATTGGCTTTTACACCTCCGGGCAGTTTGTCGGGCTGGCGTTCCTGACGCCGGTCCTGGCCTGGTTGCAGCATCACTACGGCTGGCACATGGTGTTTATTGTCACTGGCGGAGTGGGCATTCTGTGGGCGGCGATCTGGTATGCCGTGTATCGCGAGCCCCGGGACTTCAAAGGCGTCAACGCAGCCGAAATCGAGTTGATCCGCGAAGGTGGCGGGTTGGTGGACCTCAGCGCACAAGCGGGCAAGACCAAGGCGCCATTCAGCTGGGTCGACCTGGGCATTGTCCTCAGCAAGCGCAAGTTGTGGGGCATCTACCTGGGGCAGTTCTGCCTGAACTCCACGTTGTGGTTCTTCCTGACGTGGTTCCCGACCTACTTGGTGAAATACCGCGGCATGGACTTCATCAAGTCCGGCATGCTCGCATCATTGCCCTTCCTCGCGGCCTTCGTCGGCGTGTTGTGCTCGGGGTTGTTTTCCGACTGGCTGATCCGTCGCGGTGCCTCGGTGGGGTTCGCCCGCAAGCTGCCGATCATCAGCGGCCTGCTGATATCTACGGCGATCATTGGCGCCAACTTTGTCGAATCGACACCGTTGGTCATCGCCTTCCTGGCTTTGGCGTTCTTCGGCAACGGTCTGGCCTCAATCACGTGGTCGCTGGTTTCGACCCTTGCCCCTGCACGTCTGCTGGGACTGACCGGCGGTGTGTTCAACTTCATCGGCAACCTGGCGGCGATTACCACGCCAATCGTCATCGGTTT
Source organism: Pseudomonas sivasensis (assembly GCF_021391435.1). Classification (NCBI taxonomy): domain Bacteria; kingdom Pseudomonadati; phylum Pseudomonadota; class Gammaproteobacteria; order Pseudomonadales; family Pseudomonadaceae; genus Pseudomonas; species Pseudomonas sivasensis. Next base: position 246,237 of record NZ_CP090029.1, read on the forward strand.
CCTGGCCAGCGGCGATTCGTTTGCGCCGGCGATCACTTACATCGCCGTGCTGGCGCTGTTGGGCGCACTGTCCTACGTGCTGTTGGTGGGCAAGGTCGAGCGGATCGAGTTGTAAGCAGTGGGCGGCCTGCGGGCCGCCCGTTTGCTGGGCTTAGGGCACCGACATTTCGTTGCGGAACACGTTCAGCGGATCCCAACGTTGCTTGGTTCGGCGCAGACGGTTTTCGATGATTGTGTTGGGGAAGAAAACTCCATACCACAGGGGGTTCCTGGGGTTCGCGGGATTGCCACCGAGGTGGGTCATGTCCAGGTCGGGGTAGTTGATGTAGCAGCCCTCGAACTCCGGGTCATTGGGAACGCCGTTGGTGAATGCAGCGTAATAGAGTCCGCGGATCCAGTCGGCATGGGCGCGGTCGATGGCGTCATCGTCTGCGTGCCAGTAACACTGCGGTTGCCATTTGAGGTACGAGGAGCGTTGCGCGGCTGACGTCTGCGCCAGGATCGGGCCGTCCATCTGGTTGATGCGCCCGCCGAACGACTGGATCTGAATCAGGCTCTGGGTCAGGTGTTGCTGATCGTCCGGCAAGGTCAGCGTCGTCCAGATCGCGTCCAGCACGCGCTGCGTAAACCCGCCTTTTTGATACGCCGATTTATAACGCCCGCGCTGATTGTCGCCGGAACCGTTGAGCGATTGGGTCGCGTACAACCAGTCCAAACGCCTGGCGGCCTCATGGGCGGCTTGCAGAGAGTCGATGCGGCGGCCCTTTTGCCGGCTGCGTGGCTGATGCACGACGTAGAACGGTAGGAGTGACTCCGTCGCACTGACGCCCACGGCCTCCTGCATGCTGCAGACAAAGTCATTGAACGGCGCCAGGTCGTCGAGCTGCCCATCCTTGTCAACGTAGTGAATGCCAAGTGTCACATTGCCGGTGTTCAGATGACGCATTTCCAGTTTGGTTGCCAGGCCCCAGGTTGCCGAGTCGGCCTGATGGTCCACGAACCATTTTTGATAGGCGTGCAGCAAGCGTTCGAGGGCGGCGCGTGTGAGATCTGACCAATCCCACTCCAAGGACAGCCAGAGCACTTCTTTCGGGGCTTGCGGCAGCGTCTTGAAGTAGTAACCGGTGATGATGCCGAACTGCCCGCCACCGGCACCGCAACAGGCGGCGAACAGATCCAGTTCGTCGGCATCGATGCTGTTGCGGGACACGTGAATCGGTTCAAGACCCGAGCCGGAGGCATTGGCGACCAGCAAGTCGACGCCGTCCAGCCAATCGCAGACCAGCCCGTATTTACGCGACAGCAGCCCATAGCCGCCACCGCAGATATGCCCGCCCAGTCCTACTGAATAGCAAGAGCCGCTCGGCAGGGTTTTGCCCGCCAGTTTGTACAACGCGACGCTGGTGTCCCAGTTCTGGCAGCCAGGTTCCAGGCGGAAGGTGTATTGATGGGGTGCACCCGGTACCAGCACTGAGCCGATCTGCCCGTTGGGGTCGTAGGCCAGTTGGTTCATTTGCCCGATATCCAGAATCGACAAGACCTCGCCTGGGGCATTCGGCATTTTGTTGGAGACAAACCCTTCGTAACAATGCCCGCCACTGCGTACCGTGATACGGCCATTGGGCACAGCCAGGGCCTCGGCGGCGGCGTCGATAATGTCTTGCGGGCTGCGGCAGAGGTAAATCAGGTTGGCGCCATTGGGCGAGGACTGTCCCTGGACGTTACCCAATGGCCAGCGCAGGTTGAAACCCTTTTGCAAGGTTGAGTGACGGTGGTCTGAAGCGGTGATGAGATCAAATGCCATGATGTACTCCTAAGAGCCAAGGATGACTTCTGATGCGGCTAACTTAACGACCGGGTGGGCAAGCACTATGTGGCTTGCGTAGGTGGTTAGACGGCAATAGGCACGAAGTGCGTTGAGGGAGGGGCGGTGTGCCCACCCCCTCAAGCCTAGCGTAAAAAAGAAGGCGTCAGGGTGAGACGGTCAGTTCAGCACGCCGTCCAGAATCTCGTAGACGATACCGGTGCCCACCGCGATCAACACTACATCCGGGCCCGACCGGCGCCATTCATAACCTGGGTACACCGGCAAGCGTGCGAGGGCGCGGTTGTCCAGGCGTTCGCCGTAGTAACCGCGCGGTAGCGGCTGGCCGCGTACCAGGCGCACATTCGGCGGCGGCGGCGCGCCACGGGAGAACTGGCCGTGGTTATCGTGGATGATCTGGCGCACCGGGCCGAAGTCCTGAGGTGGGCCGCCGCGACGGTTGGCCTGCGGACCGCGATGGTCGTCGCCACGTTGCTCGTGCTGACCCTGCGGGCCGCCACGGTCATCACCTCGCTGGTCAGGCGGTGCGGCTTGCACCAGGGCGCTGGCGCCAAGCACCAGTACGCCTAGACCTGCAATCACGGATTTGGGCATTTTCATCGGGTATTCCTCAGGGCACACAAACAAAAAAGGGATTTCGAACGAGGTTCGAAATCCCTTGGTCTTGCTGTTTAGGCCGTGAAGCTGCGAGTTGATTCCTCTGTATCAGGAACTTTACCTCTCGCTACATGGCGCTTACTTACGGGCGTTACGCACACCTTCCGACAGCGCCGCGCAATGGCTTAACACCCCGTCGATGGCTTGTTGGTCGTTGCTGGCATTGGCGATGTGATCGATCAACGCCGACCCCACCACCACACCGTCCGCCAAGCGCGCGATAGCGGCGGCTTGTTCCGGCGTGCGGATACCAAAACCGATGCTGATCGGCAGGTCGGTATGGCGACGCAGGCGGGTCACGGCCTCTTCGACGTGCTCCAGGGTGGCGGCACCGGCACCGGTCACGCCGGCTACCGAAACGTAGTACACAAAGCCGGAGCTGCCGTTGAGGACGGTTGGCAGACGCACGTCGTCGGTGGTCGGCGTGGTCAGGCGGATAAAGTCGATACCCGCCGCTTGCGCCGGGTCGCACAGCTCGCCGTTATGCTCAGGTGGCATGTCGACCACGATCAGGCCATCTACACCGGCCTCTTTGGCGTGGGCGATGAACTTAGGCACGCCGTATTTGTGGATCGGGTTGAAGTAACCCATCAACACCAGCGGAGTGTCGTTGTTGTCTTTACGGAACTCGCGAACCATCTGCAGGGTTTTCAGCAGGTTCTGCTTGGCTTCCAGGGCGCGGATGTTTGCCAGTTGGATGGCTGGACCGTCGGCCATCGGATCGGTGAAGGGCATGCCCAGTTCGATCACATCGGCGCCAGCAGCAGGCAAGCCTTTGAGGATCGCCAGCGAGGTGTCATAACCGGGGTCACCGGCAGTGACGAAGGTCACCAAGGCGGCGCGGTTTTGTTCTTTCAGTTGCGCAAAGCGGGTTTGCAGGCGGCTCATCAGTGTTTCTCCTGCTGGGCGGTTTCCATGTGATGCATGACGGTCTGCATGTCTTTGTCGCCACGGCCGGACAAGTTGACCACCATCAGGTGATCCTTCGGCAAGGACGGTGCGCGCTTGAACACTTCGGCCAGCGCGTGGGCGCTTTCCAAGGCAGGAATGATCCCTTCCAGGCGGCAGCATTTGTGGAAGGCCTCAAGGGCTTCGTGGTCAGTCACCGAGGTGTACTGGACGCGGCCGATATCGTGCAACCAGGCGTGTTCCGGGCCGATGCCGGGGTAGTCGAGACCGGCGGAAATCGAGTGGGCATCGATGATCTGGCCATCGTCGTCCTGCAGCAGGAAGGTACGGTTGCCGTGCAGCACGCCCGGTACGCCGCCGTTGAGGCTGGCGGCGTGCTTGCCGGTTTCGATGCCATGGCCGGCGGCTTCAACGCCGATGATCTCGACGCTGGTGTCATCCAGGAAGGGGTGGAACAGGCCCATGGCGTTAGACCCGCCGCCGATGCACGCCACCAGGCTGTCCGGCAGGCGGCCTTCCTGGGCTTGCAGCTGAGTGCGGGTTTCCTTGCCGATTACGGCCTGGAAGTCGCGCACCATCGCCGGATACGGGTGTGGGCCGGCCACGGTGCCGATCAGGTAGAAGGTGTCGTCGACGTTGGTTACCCAGTCACGCAGGGCTTCGTTCATGGCGTCTTTCAGGGTGCCGGTGCCGGCGACCACGGGGATTACTTCAGCGCCCAACAGTTTCATGCGGAATACGTTGGCCTGCTGGCGCTCGATGTCGGTAGTGCCCATGTAGATCACGCACTGCAGGCCGAAACGCGCTGCGACGGTGGCAGTGGCCACACCGTGCATGCCGGCGCCGGTCTCGGCGATGATGCGTTTTTTGCCCATGCGCCGTGCCAGCAGGATCTGGCCGATGCAGTTGTTGATCTTGTGCGCGCCGGTGTGGTTCAGCTCTTCACGCTTGAGGTAGATCTTGGCGCCACCGCAGAACTCGGTCAGGCGTTCGGCGAAATAGAGTGGGCTTGGGCGGCCGACGTAGTCGCGCTGGAAGTAGGCCAATTCTTCATTGAACGCCGGATCAATCTTGGCCGCTTCGTATTCGCGGGCCAAGTCGAGGATCAACGGCATCAGGGTTTCGGCGACGTAGCGGCCGCCGAACGCGCCAAACAAGCCGCTGGCGTCAGGGCCGTTGCGCAGATCGGTCTGGGACTGAGTCATGGGACGCTCCAGGAAAGAAGATGTGTAAGAAACAATGAGGGCCACTCTACCCCTCACGCCCCAGGCTGAAAACCGATAAGATTGCCGCAACCTGTCAGGAAAACTCACAGATGAGTCGAGACCTTCCGCCCCTCAATGCCCTGCGCGCCTTTGAAGCCACCGCTCGGCTTAATAGCGTCAGCCAAGCTGCTGAGCAATTACACGTGACCCACGGTGCAGTCAGCCGGCAGTTGAAGGTGCTGGAGGAGCACCTGGGGGTGAGCCTTTTCGCCAAAGATGGGCGCGGCCTTAAACTCACAGATTCCGGCGTTCGACTTCGGGATGCCAGTTTCGAGGCGTTCGAACGTTTAAGGGATGTCTGCGCCGAACTGACTCAGGCCAGCGCCGATGCGCCCTTCGTGCTCGGCTGCTCGGGGAGTTTGCTGGCGCGTTGGTTGATCCCGCGCTTGGGGCGTCTGAACTCAGACTTGCCGGACTTGCGCCTCCACTTGTCGGCGGGTGACGGCGATCTTGATCCTCGGCGTCCCGGTCTCGATGCCCTGCTGCTATTCGCCGAGCCACCTTGGCCGGCGGACATGCAGGTGTATGAGCTGGCCAGCGAACGCATCGGCCCGGTGATGAGCCCGCGCTTTATCGGTTACGAGCGTCTGCGGCTCGCGCCCGCCTCGGCTTTATGTGGCGAAGCGCTGCTGCACACCACATCGCGTCCGCAAGCCTGGCCCAGTTGGGCGCAGCAATACGGCATCGCGTCCGGCGCGTTGAAACACGGCCAGGGTTTTGAGCATTTGTATTATTTGCTGGAAGCGGCGGTGGCCGGGCTGGGTGTAGCGATCGCTCCGGAGCCGTTGGTGGCGGAGGACTTGCGTGCAGGTCGCCTGGTGGCGCCGTGGGGTTTCAGTGAAACCCCGGCGCACCTGGCATTGTGGCTACCCAAGCGCGCCGCAGACGGGCGCGCCGGGCAACTGGCGCAGTGGCTCAAAGCTGAGCTGATGCGCCAGCCTGTTTAGCCGGTCAATCAGTCACCGCGTTTGCAGAGCAGGTACGCCGCCAGCAGGCCCAATGCGCCTACCGCCACACCGGCTGTAGTCCATGGGTGCTCTTGGGCGTAGTCGCGGGTAGCAACGCTGGTTTCGCGGATTTTGACTTTGCTTTCTTCATAGGCGTCGCTGATCAGGTGGCGGGAGTGCTTGAGAGCATTCTCGGCGTTACTTTTCAGGGCCTTCAACGTTTTGCGCGACTCATCGGACGCATCGTCCTTGAGGCTTTCAAGGGACTTGAGCAGGCTCGAAATCTCGGCTTCCATGCTTTCCAGCGACGCTTTACGTAAAGAAGTGTTGGCCATTTGGACTCTCCTGAAGTGATTGAGTGGCGTGTGTAGATACCGACTCCAGCGGTTTCAGAAAGTGCAGTAAATCTGAACTTTCGAGTGGGAATGACCGCCAGAAGCAGTACGAATATTCACTGCTAGTCTTGATTGACGACCCCTAGGAGAAACGCCATGAGTGATCATCACACCTACAAGAAAGTCGAATTGGTTGGCTCGTCGACCACGAGCATCGAAGACGCCATCAACAACGCCATTGCTGAAGCCAACAAAAGCATCAAGCACCTGGAGTGGTTTGAGGTGACTGAAACTCGTGGGCATATCGAAAATGGCAAGGTCGCCCACTACCAGGTCACCCTCAAGGTGGGGTTCCGAATTGCCAGTAGTTGATAGGGCGAGTTGAACTTTGCTGGCTGGCCGATTGCCATAACCTGCGCTACAAACAATGGGTGCCGACGTGATGAGCGTCGGCACACTCTTTTCGATCAGCGCAAGGAAAGTAACGGATGAAGAAGTTCCTGTTAGCGGTAGGTTTGTTGAGCATTGCGGGCACAGCCCTGGCGGCGGGCAAGCCTTGTGACGAACTGAAAAGCGAAATTGCAGCGAAAATCGACGCCAAGGGCGCTTCGGGTTATTCGCTGGAAGTGGTGGATAAAGGCGCCTCAACCGACGCTAAAGTGGTCGGTAGCTGTGAAGGTGGCACCAAGGAAATTGTCTACAAGCGCGGTTAATCCTGTGTTGCAGACATAAAAAACCGACGCAGGTGCGTCGGTTTTTTTTCGCCTGGGTGTTAGCCCTTCATCACTTGCGCCAGCAGCTCGTAGGAATGAATCCGGTCGGCGTGTTCGTACAGGTCGCTGGTGAAGATCAACTCATCGGCGCCGGTCTGCTCGACCAACACCTCCAGCTTGGCGCGGATCTTCGCCGGGCTACCCACCATCGCCAGGCCGAGGAAGCTGCCCACAGCGTCTTTTTCATGGGGCAGCCACAGGCCATCCATGGTATCGACCGGCGGTCGCTGCACCAGGCTTTGCCCGCGCATTAGCGCAAGGATGCGTTGGTAAACCGAGGTGGCCAGGTAGTCGGCCTGTTCGTCGGTGTCGGCCGCCACCAGCGGAATGCCGAGCATCACGTAGGGCTTGTCCAGCACAGCCGACGGCTTGAAGTGATTGCGGTAGACGCGAATCGCCTCGTGCATCAGACGCGGTGCGAAATGCGAGGCGAAGGCGTAGGGCAAACCGCGTTCGCCTGCCAGTTGTGCGCTGAACAGGCTGGAACCGAGCAACCAGACCGGCACGTTGGTGCCGGTGCCGGGTACGGCGATCACCCGTTGGTCCGGCGTGCGTGGGCCCAAGTAGGCCATCAGTTCGGCCACGTCTTGCGGGAAGTCATCCGCGCTGCCGGAGCGCTCACGGCGCAGGGCACGGGCGGTCATCTGGTCGGAACCTGGCGCACGGCCAAGGCCCAGGTCGATACGTCCGGGGTAGAGGCTTTCCAGGGTGCCGAACTGTTCGGCGATCACCAGCGGCGCGTGGTTGGGCAGCATCACGCCGCCGGAGCCGACGCGGATAGTCGACGTGCCGCCGGCCAGGTAACCCAGCAATACCGAGGTGGCCGAGCTGGCGATGCCGTCCATGTTGTGGTGTTCAGCCACCCAAAAACGGTTGTAGCCAAACTTTTCCACGTGCTGGGCCAAATCCAGGGAATTGCGCAACGACTGCGCCACACTGCCGTTGGCCCGTACGGGCACCAGGTCGAGGGTCGAGAACTTCACGTCTGACAGCGATTTCATAAGCCTGCTTCTCCAATTGGGGCGCAGGCTTTTTAGACGATCCAAAACCTGCCGCTTCATGTGCATGTTCTATGCAATGAGGGCATATACCCGAGATTCAATAGCGAGGGTGGAAATTTCCTACTGAATTGCTAGGTTTCTCCGACAAGATGAACTTTGCCATGCTGACTATCCTCAGAACCCTTACTGACGCAAAACCACCGTTCGAGGAGAAAGCTATGAGTATCGTTAAAAAAGCATCCGCGCATTGGGAAGGCGACCTTAAGACTGGCCTGGGTTCCATCTCCACGGAAACCGGCGTGCTGCGCGAAGCGCCTTACGGCTTCAAGGCCCGTTTCGAGGGTGGCAAGGGTACCAACCCAGAAGAACTGATCGGCGCGGCCCATGCCGGCTGCTTCTCCATGGCGTTTTCCATGATTCTGGGCGATGCGGGGCTTAAGGCTGACAGCATCGACACCCAGGCCGAAGTGACGTTGGACCAAGTGGATGGCGGCTTCGCGATCACTGCGGTGCATCTGATCCTCAAGGCCAAAATTCCCGGCGCGAGCCAGGCGCAGTTTGATGAGCTGAGCAAGAAGGCGAAAGAAGGCTGCCCGGTGTCCAAAGTGCTGAATGCGAAAATCAGCCTGGATGCCACGCTGGTTAACTAACACAGCAGGTCCACTGTGGGAGGGGGTTTGCTCCCGATAGCGGTCGGTCAATTACAGAAATGTTGACTGATGCGCCGCTATCGGGAGCAAGCCCCCTTTCACGTTCAATTCTGAGTTAAATCAGAACTCGTGTTTCCAAACTGTGGTCGAATAGCCATATGCAGCCTAGGCGCATACCCGTGCGCACTGTATTCAGGGAGCTTCACACATGAAACGTTTTGCCTTGGCGATCATCTGCGGTGTGTTGGCCACTTCGGCCGTGGCCGCGCCGAAAGATTGTGAAGAGCTTAGGAAAGAGATCGAGGTCAAGATCCAGGCTAACGCTGTGCCGTCCTACACGCTTGAGATCGTTAGCAAGGAAGAAGCTGAAAAGCACGACGTGGCCATGGTCGTCGGCAGTTGTGAGAACGGCACCAAAGCAATCGTTTACCAAAAAAACAACGACTGATCAGAGGCAGTTCACGCTGCGTTCTTCAGCCAGTAATTGGCGGGCAGCGTTATACAGGCGGATATTCGGCGTGTAGCCCAGTGAGCGCCCTTCCAGGCGATAGCGTTGGCCAGCTTCGAAATGGTCGTACTGCAGGGTTATGAAGCAGGTTCGCTCGGTCGTTTGGCCAAAGCTGCTGAAATTTCCGCCCGTAGGCACTTCAAAATCGAAACGAACCATCAGCTCGTGGCTGCCAGCCGGGAATTGGAAGTAACGTCCATCGTTAAGGTTCTTGCCGTCCAGGCGCTGCGCCATCACCAGCTTGGCACCCGGCGTCGGCGTGGCAAAATCAATCCAGGCTTGTTGCGGATCGGCGGCAGGCATCGGGGTCGACGTACAGGCGCTGATGAACACGGCGGCGACACAAAGCAAGAGCTGACGCATGACAGGCACTCGGTGATAGGACGGGTATCGCGGTCAGTATAAACACGAACCTATCACCCAGGAGCAGTGAGGGCATGGTCAGGCGTTTTCTTCCGGGGTTGATGGTTGTGCTGCTCAGCGGTTGTTCTAGCATTAGCTATTACGGCCAACTGGCGGGTGGCCAATGGCAGCTTTTGCAGGCTCGGCAGCCGGTTTCAGCGGTCGTCGCTGACTCGTCCCGCCCGCAGCAGCTACGTGACCATTTGGCGCAGTCCCAGAAAGCGCGAACCTTCGCCAGTGAACACCTGCACCTGCCTGACAATCAGAGTTACCGGCTGTACGCCGATATTGATCGGCCTTATGTAGTCTGGAATGTGTTCGCCACGCAGGAATTTTCCCTGTCTCCTGAAAACCACTGCTTCCCCATCGCTGGTTGCGTGGCTTATCGCGGCTATTACAGCCAAGGTGCCGCGCGGGGTGAGGCTGCGTTGTTGCGCCAGCGAGGCATGGATGTATCGATTGGCGGTGTTGAGGCCTATTCCACGCTGGGTTGGTTTAATGACCCGATCATCAGTTCAATGATGAACTGGGGCGATGAACGTCTGGCCACGCTGATCTTCCATGAGTTGGCGCATCAGCGTTTTTATGTGAAGGACGACACCGAGTTCAACGAGTCATTTGCCAACTTTGTCGAGCAGGAAGGCACTCGCCAATGGCGCGCCGCCCGTGGCCTGGCGCCGCTGAGCGATGCGACGTTAAAGCAGCGTGACCAATTTATCCAACTGATCCTCGATACTCGAAAGCGCCTGGAAAAGCTCTACGCCCAGCCTTTGGCCGCCGCGCAGATGCGCCAGGCCAAGGCGGCCGAATTCGAGTACTTGCGCCGTGAGTACGGGAAGATGCGCGACAACCAATGGGGTGGGGACAAGCGCTATGACGCTTGGATGAACCAGCCGATGAACAACGCGCGGTTGCTACCGTTCGGGCTGTATGACCAGTGGGTGCCGGCATTTGCGGCGTTGTTCCGGCAGGAAGGTGGGGATTGGCTGAAGTTCTATGCTGCGGTGGAGAAGTTGGGTGGGTTGCCTGTAGTGCAGCGCAAGGCTGCGTTGAGGCAGTTGGAGGGAGGTTGAGCTCTAGGGACTCATCGGGGGCAAGTCCCCCACAGTTTTTCAACATGCGGGAAGACGCTTGCCCCCAATGGCGGCTTCAAGGGCGCTGCAAAAACGCCTGATGCATCTGCGCCAACGTCTCGAAGTGCCAGGTCGGCGCCTCGGCGTTCAACTCTTCGAAACTACCAAACCCATAACCGACGGCTGCCGAATCCAGCCCATTGCTACGCGCGCCGATCAGGTCGTGCTTGCGATCACCAATCATCAAGGTGTTCGCCGGTTCTAGGCCTTCCTCGCGCATCAGATGGGCGATCAGCTCGACCTTGTTGGTCCGCGTCCCATCAAGTTCGCTGCCGTAGATCACCTTGAAGTGCTTGGCAAAGTCGAAATGCCTGGCGATTTCACGGGCGAATTCCCACGGCTTTGAGGTGGCTACATACAGCTGGCGACCTTGGCTGTTCAAGTCTTCCAGCAGCGGCAACACGCCGTCGAACACGCGGTTTTCATACAGTCCCGTGACTTTGAAGCGCTCGCGATAGAAATTCACCGCCTCCCACGCCTTGGCTTCATCGAAGTCGTAGAACTGCATGAATGCTTGCAGCAACGGCGGGCCGATGAAGTGTTCGAGTTTGGTCAGGTCCGGTTCATCAATGCCCAGTTTGCCGAGGGCGTATTGGATCGAGCGGGTAATGCCCTCGCGTGGATCGGTGAGGGTGCCGTCCAGGTCGAACAAAACGGTTTGGTAATGCAGGCTCATTGGTCAAATCCTTCAGCCAAGTGCAGGTCTTTGAGCTTCACGTAGTTCGCGGCGCTGTAGGTGAAAAATGCGCGCTCCTTGTCAGTCAGCGCGCGGATTTGTTTAACCGGACTGCCGACATACAAGAAGCCGCTGTCGAGTTTCTTGCCCGGTGGCACCAGGCTGCCGGCGCCGATAATCACGTCGTCTTCCACCACGGCGCCGTCCATCACGATGCTGCCCATGCCGATCAGGATGCGGTTGCCCACGGTGCAGCCGTGCAGCATGACTTTGTGAGCGATGGTCACGTCGTCGCCGATCAGCAGTGGGAAACCGTCCGGGTTGAAGGGGCCTGCGTGGGTGATGTGCAGCACGCAGCCATCCTGCACGCTGGTGCGCGCACCGATGCGGATGCGGTGCATGTCGCCGCGAATCACGGTCAGCGGCCAAACCGAGCTGTCGGTGCCGATTTCGACATCGCCGATCACCACCGCCGAAATATCGACAAAAGCCCCGGCGCCCAGGGTTGGCGTGTGGTTCTGATAGGTGCGAAGGGTCACGATAGCCTCTCTCTCTTCTGCTGATAGCTGCGGTGGGCGTTGATTGTAATTAAGATGGCCCCATCTTTGTTCTTACATGTTTCTTCAGCCAAGGTGCCAACCGTGAGCGCGAACAACCCTCTTCTGCAGTCCTACGACCTGCCGCCGTTCTCGGCGATCCGTGCCGAACACGTGCAGCCGGCCATCGAACAGATCCTCGCCGATAACCGCGTTGCCATCGAAGGCATCCTGCAAAGCCAGGGTAAAAATCCGACATGGGCCGGGCTGGTGCTGGCCATGGACGAACTGAATGACCGACTGGGCGCCGCCTGGAGCCCCGTTAGCCACCTCAACGCCGTGTGCAACAGCGCCGAATTGCGTGAGGCCTATGAAAGCTGCCTGCCGGCATTGAGTGCCTACTCCACGGAGATGGGCCAGAACCGCGAACTGTTCCAGGCCTTCGAAGCCCTGGCCAACAGCCCTGAAGCCGCCGGCTTCGACGTGGCGCAAAAAACCATCCTTGAGCACTCTCTGCGTGACTTCCGTCTGTCGGGTATCGACCTGCCGCCCGAGCAGCAGAAGCGTTATGCCGAAGTGCAGAGCAAACTCTCCGAGCTGGGCAGCAAGTTCTCCAACCAACTGTTGGACGCGACCCAGGCCTGGACCAAACACGTCACCGACGAGGCAACCCTCGCTGGCCTGACCGACTCGGCCAAGGCGCAAATGGCAGCGGCTGCCCAAGCCAAAGGCCTCGACGGCTGGCTGATCACCCTGGAATTCCCCAGCTACTACGCGGTGATGACCTACGCCCACGACCGCGCCCTGCGTGAGGAAATTTACGCGGCCTACTGCACCCGCGCGTCGGACCAAGGCCCGAATGCCGGTCAGAACGATAACGGCCCGGTGATGGAACAGATCCTCGACCTGCGTCAGGAATTGGCGCACCTGCTCGGTTTCGCGTCGTTCTCCGAACTGAGCCTGGCCACCAAAATGGCTGAATCCAGCGATCAGGTCCTGAGTTTCCTGCGCGACCTGGCCAAACGCAGCAAGCCGTTTGCCGCCCAGGATCTGCAGCAACTCAAGGCCTATGCCGCCGAACAAGGCTGCGCCGACCTGCAAAGCTGGGACAGCGGTTTCTACGGCGAAAAGCTGCGCGAGCAGCGCTACAGCGTGTCCCAGGAAGCCCTGCGCGCTTACTTCCCCATCGATAAAGTGTTGGGCGGCCTGTTTGCCATTGTGCAGCGCCTGTATGGCATCGAGATCGCCGAGCAGAAAGGCTTCGACACCTGGCACCCGGATGTTCGCCTGTTTGAGATCAAGGAAAACGGCCAGCACGTCGGCCGCTTCTTTTTCGACCTCTACGCCCGCGCCAACAAGCGTGGCGGTGCCTGGATGGACGGCGCCCGTGACCGTCGCCGCACCGTTGACGGCGTGCTGCAAAGCCCGGTGGCCAACCTGGTGTGCAACTTCACGCCGGCTGACAGTGGCAAGCCTGCCCTGCTGACCCACGATGAAGTCACCACGTTGTTCCACGAATTCGGCCACGGCCTGCATCACCTGTTGACCCGCGTCGAGCACGCTGGCGTGTCCGGCATCAACGGTGTCGCCTGGGATGCGGTGGAGTTACCGAGCCAGTTTATGGAGAACTGGTGCTGGGAGCCCGAAGGCCTGGCGCTGATCTCCGGCCACTATGAAAGCGGTGAGCCGCTGCCTCAGGATTTGCTGCAAAAAATGCTCGCGGCGAAGAATTTCCAATCCGGCTTGATGATGGTCCGCCAGTTGGAATTCTCGCTGTTTGACTTTGAGATGCACGCCACCCACGGTGATGGCCGCAGCGTGGCGCAGGTGTTGGAAGGCGTACGCGACGAGGTGTCGGTCATGCGTCCGCCAGCCTACAACCGCTTCCCTAACAGTTTTGCGCACATTTTCGCGGGCGGTTATGCGGCGGGTTATTACAGCTATAAGTGGGCTGAAGTGCTGTCGGCGGATGCCTTCTCCAAGTTCGAAGAGGACGGCGTACTTAACGCTGAGACCGGTCGCGCGTTCCGCGAGGCGATCCTGGCGCGTGGTGGTTCCCAGGCGCCGATGGTGCTGTTCGTCGACTTCCGCGGACGCGAACCGTCCATTGACGCGCTCTTGCGCCACAGCGGCCTGAGTGAGGACGCGGCAGCATGAATGACGGGCCTGTGATCACCAAAAAACAATTCATCGCCGGGGCTGTCTGCCCGGCGTGCAGCGAGCCGGACAAGCTGAAAATGTGGACCGAGGACAACGTACCGCACCGCGAGTGCGTGGCCTGCGGGTATACCGATACGCTCAATGACCAAGGGCTGTCGGTGCCCAAGGAGTTGGGTACGCGGGTGAATACGTCTGCGCTTAAAGCGCCAGCCGATCCCAAGGTTCAGGCAGTGCAATTCTTCCCGAATCCGAAATTGAAAAAAGACTAACGGCCCTACGCGGGCCAATGTGGGAGGGGGTTTGCCCCCGATAGCGCAAGGTCAGCCAGCCTCTGGATTGGCTGACCCGCCGCTATCGGGAGCAAGTCCCCTCCCACATTTTTTTGCCTGCAATTATTCGACTTAGGTCGCTGAATCCATAATCTACATCCTTAGCCTGCTATCATTTGTAACTATTGATTGCCCAAATACCGACGAGCCGCTCCCCAGAAGTGGCCGAATAAACCCGTGACCACATGATGAGGTGCACCCATGTCTGATCAAGATCAAGACAACCCCCGGCGTGATTTTTTGCGCAAATCTTTGACCTTGATCCCGGTGGTCACGGTTGCGAGTACCGGCCTTGGTGGCTCGATACTGATGGCCACGCCTGAGCCTGCCCACGCCGCGCCGGCCAAACCTGCGAAGAACGACAAGGCCTACGAGCCGAGCTATTTCACCGCTGAGGAATGGGCGTTCATCAACGCCGCCGTCGAGCGTTTGATCCCCGCAGATGCCCAAGGCCCAGGTGCCCTGGAAGCAGGCGTGCCGGAATACATCGACCGTCAGATGAACACGCCGTACGCCAGCGGCGCGCTGTGGTACATGCAAGGTCCGTTCAACGCCGACGCCCCTCCGGAGATGGGCTGGCAGAGCAAGTTGGTGCCCAAAGAAATTTATCGCCTGGGCATTGCCGCGACGGATGCGTGGTCGAAAGCTTTCAACGGTAAAGCTTTTGCTGCGCAAGACAGCGCTACCCGAGACGATATGCTGCGCCGTCTGGAGGCTGGTGGCGGCGAAGTGGCGGCGCATTTCGACGCCGTACCGCCGAAAATCTTCTTCAACCTGTTACTGCAAAACACCAAGGAAGGCTTCTTCTGCGACCCGATTCACGGTGGCAATAAGGGCATGGTCGGCTGGACCATGATCGGCTTCCCCGGCGCGCGCGCCGACTTTATGGATTGGGTGGAACGCAACGAGCAATACCCCTTCCCGGCTGTTTCCATCCGTGGCGAGAGGGCATAAACGTGGCGACCATCATGAAGAAAGTGGATGCAGTGATCGTCGGCTTCGGCTGGACCGGCGCGATCATGGCAAAGGAGCTGACAGAAGCGGGCCTCAACGTGCTGGCGCTGGAGCGCGGCCCGATGCAGGACACGTACCCGGACGGCAACTATCCCCAGGTCATCGACGAATTGACCTACAGCGTGCGTAAGAAACTCTTCCAGGACATTTCCAAAGAGACGGTGACCATTCGCCATAGCGTGAATGATGTCGCCCTACCTAACCGTCAGCTCGGCGCTTTTTTGCCGGGCAATGGCGTGGGTGGCGCGGGCCTGCACTGGTCCGGTGTGCACTTTCGTGTCGACCCGATCGAGTTGCGCATGCGCAGCCACTACGAAGAACGCTACGGGAAAAACTTCATTCCGAAGGACATGACTATCCAGGACTTCGGCGTCAGCTATGAAGAACTGGAGCCGTTCTTCGACTATGCGGAAAAAGTCTTCGGCACCTCCGGCCAAGCTTGGACCGTTAAAGGTCAGCTGGTGGGTGAAGGCCGAGGCGGCAACCCTTACGCGCCGGATCGTTCCAACCCGTTTCCGTTGGAAGCGCAGAAAAATACGGTCTCCGCACAGCTGTTTCAGAAAGCGGCTGCCGATGTGGGTTACAAACCCTACAACTTGCCATCCGCCAACACCTCGGGGCCTTACACCAACCCCTATGGCGCGCAGATGGGCCCGTGCAACTTCTGCGGTTTTTGCAGTGGCTACGTGTGCTACATGTACTCCAAGGCCTCGCCGAATGTGAACATCCTGCCGGCGCTGCGTCAGGTGCCGAATTTCGAGCTGCGCCCCAATTCCCACGTGCTCAAGGTCAACCTAGACAGCACCAAGAAGAAAGCCACGGGCGTGACCTATATCGACGCCCAGGGCCGTGAAATCGAGCAGCCGGCGGACTTGGTAATCCTCGGCGCGTTCCAGTTTCACAACGTGCGCCTGATGCTGCTGTCGGGCATCGGCAAGCCGTACGACCCGATTACCAATGAAGGCGTGGTGGGCCGGAACTTCGCTTACCAGAACATGGCAACCATCAAGGCCTTCTTCGATAAGGACACCCACACCAACAACTTCATCGGCGCGGGCGGTAATGGCGTGGCGATGGACGACTTCAATGCGGACAACTTCGACCACGGCCCACACGGCTTTGTGGGCGGCTCGCCGATGTGGGTCAACCAGGCCGGCAGTCGGCCAATTGCGGGTACGTCCAACCCGCCCGGCACCCCGGCCTGGGGCAGTGCGTGGAAGCGCGCCACTGCCGATTACTACACCCATCAGGTGTCGATGGACGCCCACGGTGCCCATCAATCCTATCGAGGCAACTACCTGGATCTGGACCCGGTGTACCGCGATGCCTACGGCCTGCCGTTGCTGCGTATGACGTTCGATTGGCAGGAGAACGACATCAAGATGAACCGTTTCATGGTCGAGAAAATGGGCAAGGTTGCCGAAGCGATGAACCCCAAGGCCATCGCTGTACTTGGTAAAAAAGTCGGTGAGCATTTCAACACTGCGTCTTACCAGACCACCCACCTCAATGGTGGCGCGATCATGGGCACCGACCCGAAAACCAGTGCGTTGAACCGTTACCTGCAGAGCTGGGACGTACACAACGTGTTTGTCCCTGGCGCGTCCGCTTTCCCACAGGGCCTGGGCTACAACCCTACCGGCCTGGTGGCGGCGCTGACCTACTGGTCGGCCCGGGCGATCCGTGAGCAGTACCTGAAAAACCCCGGCCCACTGGTTCAGGCATAAGGAGCGATGACCATGAAAGCACTTGTTATCGCCACGTTTGCGCTGCTCAGCAGTTGCTCGATAAGCGCCGCCGAAACCGACCTGATCAGACAGGGCGAATACCTGGCCCGCGCCGGTGACTGCGTGGCTTGCCACACCGCCAAGGGCGGCAAACCCTTCGCAGGCGGGCTGCCGATGGAAACCCCGATTGGCGTGATCTATTCCACCAACATCACCCCGGACAAGACCGGCCTTGGCGACTATAGCTTCGAAGACTTCGACAAGGCCGTGCGCCATGGCGTCGCCAAGAGCGGTAGTACGCTTTACCCAGCGATGCCGTACCCGTCTTACGCGCGTGTCAGCGACAGCGATATGCAGGCGTTGTACGCGTACTTCATGAAGGGCGTGGAGCCCGTCGCCCAAGAAAATAAGGACAGCGACATTCCCTGGCCCTTGAGCATGCGTTGGCCGTTGGCGGCGTGGCGTTGGATGTTTGCCCCTGAAGTGGCTGACACACCAGCGGTAGCAGGTGCCGACCCGGTGACAAGTCGTGGCGCTTACCTAGTGGAAGGCCTCGGTCACTGCGGCGCGTGCCACACCCCCCGTGCGTTGACCATGCAGGAAAAAGCCCTGAGTGCCACAGATGGCGATGCCTTCCTGTCCGGCAGCGCGCCGTTGGAAGGTTGGATCGCCAAGAGCCTGCGCGGCGACCACAAGGACGGCCTTGGCAGTTGGAGCGAGGAGCAACTGGTGCAATTCCTCAAGACGGGTCGCAGTGATCGCAGCGCGGTGTTTGGTGGTATGAGCGACGTTGTAGTCCACAGCATGCAGTACATGTCGGAAGACGATTTGACCGCTATCGCCCGTTACCTCAAGAGCCTGCCTGCAGTCGATCCCAAGGACCAGCCGCATGTGTACGACAAGCAGGTAGCGCAGGCGCTGTGGAAAGGCGATGACAGCCAGCCGGGTGCGTCGGTGTACATCGACAACTGTGCGGCCTGCCACCGCACCGACGGCCATGGCTATACACGCGTGTTCCCGGCGCTGGCGGGCAACCCGGTATTGCAGACGGCGGATGCCACCTCGCTGATCAACATCGTGTTGAACGGCGGCACCTTGCCGGCCACTCACGCGGCGCCATCGACCTTTACCATGCCGGCATTTGCCTGGCGCCTGTCGGACCAGGAAGTGGCGGACGTAGTCAGTTTCATCCGTGGCAGTTGGGGCAATAAAGGTACGCCGGTGAAAGCCAGCGACGTGGCTGATATGCGTAAAAACGATATGCGCACCACCTCGGGCGATGACCTGGGGCAGGTCACACAAAAACACTGACCGCCAAACGGCACTGGTCAGAAACGTCGCGCCTCGATACTGTATATAAAAACAGTATCGAGGCGTATTCATGTCTACTCCGTTGCCGCCCCGTGGCCGGGGCACGGCCACTAACCTGCACAACCGCTTTGCGCCCTCGGTCAGCGTGGCCGAGGACGATGGCTGGTATCAGGAAGTACCGCCGACCCAAGGCACCGAGGTGCGTATTGAGACGGCTAAAACCATCATCACCCGCAACAACTCACCGGACCTGCCGTTTGATCGCTCGATCAACCCGTATCGCGGTTGCGAGCATGGCTGCATCTACTGCTATGCGCGGCCCAGCCACGCCTATTGGGACATGTCACCGGGGCTGGATTTCGAGACCAAGCTGATCGCCAAGAGCAATGCGGCCGACGTGCTGGAGCAGCAGCTGTCCAAGCCGGGCTATGTGTGTGCGCCGATTAACCTGGGTTCCAACACCGATCCGTACCAGCCCATCGAGCGTGAATACAAGATCACGCGTCAGACCCTCGAAGTGCTGCTGCGCTACCGACATCCGGTGACCATCATTACCAAAGGTTCGCTGATCCTGCGTGACCTCGACCTGCTCACCGAGTTGGCCAGCCAGCGTCTGGTGGCGGTGATGATCAGCCTCACCAGTCTGGACGACGAGCTCAAGCGCATCCTGGAGCCGCGCACGGCAGCGCCTAAGGCGCGGTTGCGAGCGATCCGTGTGATGCGAGAGGCGGGGATTCCCGTGGGTGTGTTGTGCTCGCCGATGATTCCGATGATCAACGACAGTGAGTTGGAGAGCCTGCTGACCGAGGCGCACGCCGCCGGTGCGCAGAGCGCAGCGTACATGATGCTGCGCCTGCCCCTGGAAGTGGCGCCGTTGTTCGAAGAGTGGCTGACGGCGCATTACCCGCAGCGTGCGGCCCACGTAATGAGTCTGGTGCGGCAGGTGCGAGGTGGCGAGGTGTATGACAGCCGCTTCGGTGTGCGCATGCGGGGCGAAGGACCTTTTGCTGATTTGTTGGCCCAGCGTTTCAGCAAGGCAATCAAACGCCTGGGGCTCAATCGCCGTGAAGGATTCAATCTGGATTGCACAGCGTTCTGTCCGCCGGGCAGACAGATGGCATTGTTGTAGACTTATCAGGAAGAACGCACCTTTCTTGTAGGAATAGTCGCGTTTTGACATCACTGAAACCCGCGATCTAGAGCGGTTCATTCAGTTTGAGTTAAGTTTCGGCGGTTACCTTGCTCAGCGAGTGACTGATGAGTCGACACCCGGGTTATTGGAGTTTTACAACTATTCCACTGGCCGGGCGTCGAACTGTCCTGAACACGCCCCCTGCACTAATCAAGAGGATGAATCATGAGTGATAAGGATAAACAGCCGTTGGCTGCGTCGGCTTCAGCCTCTCAAATGGCGGAGTCCGCCGATGCAGCGCTAAAGCATATCGTTGACGGTTTTTTGCATTTCCATCACGACGTCTTCCCCCAGCAGGAAGAACTCTTCAAGAAACTCGCCACGGCCCAGAGCCCGCGAGCGATGTTCATCACCTGCGCCGACTCGCGCATCGTGCCCGAGCTGATCACCCAAAGCTCGCCTGGCGACCTGTTCGTGACCCGTAACGTAGGCAACGTAGTGCCGCCCTACGGCCAAATGAACGGTGGTGTCTCCACGGCCATCGAGTACGCGGTACTTGCCCTCGGTGTGCAGCACATCATCGTGTGCGGACACTCCGATTGCGGCGCCATGCGGGCGGTACTCAACCCCGACAGTCTGGAAAAAATGCCGACGGTAAAAGCCTGGTTGCGGCATGCCGAGGTCGCCAAGACCATGGTCCATGACAACTGCGATTGCGCCAGCGAAGGCGAGAGCATGAAGGTGCTCACCGAAGAAAACGTCATCGCCCAGTTGCAACATTTGCGCACCCACCCTTCCGTGGCTTCGCGCATGGCTAATGGTCAGCTGTTCATCCACGGTTGGATCTACAACATCGAGACCAGCGAAATCCGCGCCTACGATGCCGACCAGTCGGCGTTCCGACCGTTGGGCGGTGACGGGCCGATCCCTTCAGCGACGCCTAAAGCGCGCTTCTAAAACACTTCCCTGCCGGGTAATGCGGTGGCTGCCATGGATGCAGCCAGGCTTTACCGCGCCCGGCGAATGCCTCGGGAGAGTCATCATGCGTGCTGCTCAATTGAAAGCTGTATTGCCACGGGAGCTGCTCGCCTCGGTGGTTGTGTTTCTGGTCGCCCTGCCGCTGTGCATGGGGATCGCGATTGCGTCCGGCATGCCGCCGGCCAAGGGCCTGATCACCGGGATTATCGGTGGCCTGGTGGTGGGGTGGCTGGCGGGGTCGCCGCTGCAGGTCAGCGGTCCGGCGGCGGGTCTGGCTGTGCTGGTGTTTGAATTGGTGCGCCAGCACGGCATGTTGATGCTGGGCCCGATCCTGCTGCTGGCGGGCTTTCTGCAACTGGTGGCCGGACGTTTGCGCCTGGGCTGCTGGTTCCGCGTGACAGCGCCCGCAGTGGTGTACGGCATGCTGGCGGGCATTGGCGTGTTGATTGTGCTGTCGCAGATTCATGTGATGCTCGACGGAGCGCCCAAGCCTTCGGGGCTGGACAACCTGGCGGGTTTCCCGGCTGCACTGGCTGAAGCCATACCGACCCTTGGCGGCGGGCTTGGCTGGCAAGCGGGTTTGCTTGGGCTGTCGACGATGCTGGTGATGTACCTGTGGGATAAACTCCGTCCGCAACCGCTGCGGTTTGTGCCGGGCGCTTTGCTTGGCGTCGGCTTGGCTACGGTCACCAGCCTGGTGCTGGCGTTGCAGGTCAAACGCGTGGAAGTCCCGGAAAACCTGGCTGACGCCATCGACTGGCTGCGCCCCAGCGACCTGCTGAACCTGGCCGATCCTCAACTGCTGATCGCTGCCTTCGCAGTGGCATTTATCGCCAGCGCCGAAACCCTGCTTTCCGCCGCGGCTGTCGACCGCATGCATAATGGCCAGCGTTCCGATTTCGACAAAGAGCTGTCCGCCCAAGGTGTCGGCAACATGCTCTGCGGCCTGGTCGGTGCTTTGCCGATGACCGGCGTGATCGTACGCAGCTCAGCCAACGTCCAGGCGGGTGCAACCACTCGTCTGTCTGCCATGTTCCATGGCGTGTGGTTGCTGGGTTTCGTGTTGCTGTTGTCGAGCGTGCTGCAAAGCATTCCGGTGGCGAGCCTGGCCGGTGTGTTGGTGTACACCGGGATCAAGCTGGTAGACGTCAAGGCGTTCAAGGCCTTGGGGCGCTACGGGCGGATGCCGATGTTTACCTATGCGGCCACGGCCTTGGCGATCATCTTTACTGACCTGCTGACGGGTGTGCTGGTGGGCTTTGGCCTCACGTTGGTCAAACTGGCGCTCAAGGCGTCCCGGCTGAAAGTCAGCCTGATTGACCTGCCTCAGGACGGTGAGATGGAGCTACGGCTGACCGGTGCGGCGACCTTTCTCAAAGTGCCTGCGCTGACCCAAGTGCTGTCGACGGTACCTGCGGGGACCACGGTGCATGTGCCGCTCAACAACCTCAGCTATATCGACCATTCCTGCCTGGAGTTACTGGAAGAATGGGGTCGGGCGAATGCGGCGAAGGGCTCGAAGTTGGTGATTGAGGCGCGCGGGTTGAAGCGCCGGCTCGAAGGCCGGGTTAGGACGACGACGGGAATCGGCTCGGCGCCATCAATCGGCTGATGAAGCCGGATCAAAATGTGGGAGGGGGCTTGTTCCCGATAGCAGAGTGTCAGTCTAAGCATATGTGACTGAGCCACCGCTATCGGGAGCAAGCCCCCTCCCACATTTTTTCTGCGTCTACCTCAGGATTCAGGCGGGTTGATCCAGCGCCAATTCAACGCCCAGTTGCCGAGACAGGCACGGCCAGCGCTTCCACGCGGCGTCTGTGTCAGGGCTTTTCAACTGCTCGCGGTACGCCTCGACGGACTCCAGCGCAAAGCTGTCTTCGTTGAGCATCTCATCCACCGCCAGGTGGACGGCTTCATCCAGTTGGTTGGCAAACGCTTCGCCGATCAACTGATGGGCAATCAAGTTAGCCACGGTGGTATCCGCCGGAATCAACGGCCGACCGAAGTGCTTGATATACAGATCGTTTACTTCCTCCACCAGACGATGAGCCAGGTAGGCCTCGTCCAGCAGCCCGTCCAGGCCTTCGTGGCCTGCCAGAATAGCTGGCGGTTGCAGGAAGAAATGCTCGGCAATCTTCAGCACCGGCTTGATCTGGCTTTCGATACCGGCCTCGCGGGCAACTTCATTGGCCGCGTCGAGCAAATCCGGGACCAAGTCGATGTAGGCGGTGACAAAACGCGCCATGACAACGTTGCGATCACCTTCAGCCAGAGCAATGGCCGAATGCAGGTGCGGCAATTGTTTTTCCAGTTGCTGGGCAAGCTGGCCCGTAGTGGCTTCGTGTTGATGGGCACGGGAAATCTGCTCGCGCAATGCGGCGGTGTTCATGAAGGCTCCAGTGATGCAGGCGTAGGAAAAGGGAGAGGTTAAGTTAGCTCGTTTATACGAGCGCCTAAGACGCATTTGTCATAATTATTTCATGGTTATGCGCAGGCGTTATATTGAATTGCCATCGTTCGTCGGAAAATCGATTCCGCTCCCGGTTTCATTGGCTTCGGCCGTGCCATTTTGCCTCATTTGTCCCTACACATTGCGGGGTTGCATACCCTGTCTATACTCGGATTTGTACGCGATTAGCTGATGACGCCAGACTGCATAAGCAGGCAAGGCTAAGCGGTTGTAAGCAGTATGGAAGCCGCTCCCTTCGACGCAGGTGCAAACCGGCGGGATAACAAGAACGATAAGGGGAACCCGCAATGATGCGACATCCACACGTTTGGATGGGCCTCCTGTTGTGGTCAGTATTCGGCCAGGCGCACGCCGCCTGGACAACGAATATGGCGCCAGGTGCAACAGAAGTCAGTCACGCTGTGTTCGATCTACACATGACCATTTTCTGGATCTGTGTGGTGATCGGCATCATCGTGTTTGGCGCCATGTTTTGGTCGATGATGGTCCACCGGCGCTCCACCGGCCAGGTCGCAGCCAAGTTCCACGAGAGCACCACCGTGGAAATCCTCTGGACCGTCGTGCCCTTGCTGATCCTGATCGCGATGGCTATTCCCGCAACCAAGACCTTGATCAACATCTACGACAGCAGTGAGTCGGATATCGATATCCAGGTCACTGGCTACCAGTGGAAGTGGCATTACAAATACCTGGGCCAGGATGTGGAGTTCTTCAGCAACCTGGCCACACCCGCCGAGCAGATCCATAACCAGGCCACAAAGGGCGAGCACTATCTGCTGGAAGTCGACCAGCCGTTGGTGCTGCCGGTGGGCGCCAAAGTGCGCTTTCTGGTTACCGCCGCTGACGTGATCCACTCTTGGTGGGTGCCGGCTTTTGCGGTCAAGCGCGACGCTATTCCCGGCTTCGTCAACGAGGCCTGGACTCGGGTCGAGAAGCCCGGCATCTACCGTGGGCAGTGCGCCGAATTGTGCGGTAAAGACCACGGTTTCATGCCTATCGTCGTCGAGGTCAAATCCAAGGCTGACTACGAAACCTGGCTGGGTGAACGCAAGGCCGAGGCCGCCAAGCTCAAGGAACTGACCTCCAAAGAGTGGACCCTTGAAGAGTTGGTGGCCCGTGGTGACAAGGTTTATCACACCACCTGCGTGGCCTGTCACCAGGCCGAGGGCCAGGGCCTGCCGCCGATGTTCCCGGCGCTCAAGGGCTCGAAAATCGCTACCGGACCGGCCGCGGACCACCTGAGCATCGTCTATCACGGCAAGCCGGGCACTGCGATGGCCGCGTTCGGCAAGCAGCTCTCGGAAGTGGATATCGCCGCCGTGGTGACCTACGAGCGCAACGCCTGGGGCAACAACAAAGGCGACATGGTCACGCCAAAAGACGTGCTGGCCATCAAACAGGCGGAAAGCAAATGACAGCCCTCATTACATTTGCGCCGCCCCGCCCCGCCCATTCGTTTGCAGGAGAACGGCCATGAGCGCTGTGATCGATGACCATGGACACACCAGTGACCATGCCCACGGCCCCGCCAAGGGGTTGATGCGTTGGGTGCTGACCACCAACCACAAAGACATCGGCACGATGTACCTGTGGTTCGCCTTCACGATGTTCCTGCTGGGCGGTTCGTTCGCCATGGTGATCCGTGCCGAACTGTTCCAGCCCGGGTTGCAGATCGTCGAACCGGCATTTTTCAACCAGATGACCACCATGCACGGCCTGATCATGGTGTTCGGCGCGGTGATGCCGGCATTTGTCGGCCTGGCCAACTGGATGATCCCGCTGATGATCGGCGCGCCCGACATGGCCTTGCCGCGCATGAACAACTTCAGCTTCTGGCTGTTGCCAGCGGCTTTCCTGTTGCTGGTCTCGACGCTGTTCACCCCCGGCGGCGGACCGAACTTCGGCTGGACCTTCTACGCCCCGCTCTCCACCACCTACGCGCCGGAGAGCGTGACGTTCTTCATTTTCGCCATCCACCTGATGGGCATCAGTTCGATCATGGGTGCGATCAACGTGGTCGCTACCATCCTCAACCTGCGCGCGCCGGGCATGACGTTGATGAAGATGCCGCTGTTCGTGTGGACCTGGCTGATTACCGCTTTCCTGCTGATTGCGGTGATGCCGGTGCTGGCTGGTTGCGTGACCATGATGCTGATGGACATTCACTTCGGCACAAGCTTCTTTAGTGCGGCTGGCGGTGGTGATCCGGTGCTGTTCCAGCACGTGTTCTGGTTCTTTGGTCATCCGGAGGTGTACATCATGATCCTGCCGGCCTTCGGCGCCGTCAGTTCGATCATTCCGACCTTCTCGCGCAAGCCGCTGTTCGGCTACACCTCGATGGTCTACGCCACGGCAAGCATCGCGTTCCTGTCGTTTATCGTGTGGGCGCACCATATGTTCGTGGTCGGTATCCCGCTGGTGGGCGAATTGTTCTTCATGTACGCCACGTTGCTGATCGCCGTGCCGACCGGGGTAAAGGTGTTCAACTGGGTCAGCACCATGTGGCAAGGCTCGCTCACGTTCGAGACGCCGATGTTGTTTGCGGTGGCCTTCGTGATCCTGTTCACCATCGGCGGCTTCTCCGGGTTGATGCTGGCGATTGCCCCGGCTGATTTCCAGTACCACGACACCTACTTTGTGGTGGCGCACTTCCATTACGTACTGGTGCCCGGCGCGATCTTCGGGATCTTCGCGTCGGCCTACTACTGGTTGCCGAAATGGACCGGCCACATGTACGACGAAACCCTGGGCAAGCTGCACTTCTGGCTGTCTTTCGTGGGCATGAACATGGCGTTCTTCCCGATGCACTTTGTGGGGCTGGCCGGTATGCCGCGTCGGGTGCCGGACTACAACCTGCAGTTCGCCGACTTCAACATGGTCTCGTCGATTGGCGCGTTTATGTTTGGCGCCACGCAGATCTTCTTTTTGTTCATCGTGATCAAGTGCATTCGAGGTGGCCCGCCGGCGCCGGCCAAGCCGTGGGATGGCGCTGAAGGCCTGGAGTGGAGCATTCCTTCGCCTGCGCCGTACCACACGTTCACCACGCCGCCGGAGGTCAAATGAACCGGTTGCCACACAGCAACTGTGAGGGCGGCAAGCACCCTCACGCATTGATCGCATTCGCTTCAGGGGTGTGTCATGGCTGAATCCCTGCCCCTCAAACGGTTGGTCACTCGCCTGCTGGTCATGGTCGTGGCGATGTTCGCCTTTGGTTTCGCCCTGGTGCCGATCTACGACGTGATGTGCAAGGCGTTTGGCATCAACGGCAAGACTGCCGGGCAGTATGAAGGCGAGCAGATCGTCGACCCGACGCGCCAGGTGCGGGTGCAGTTCCTGTCTACAAACGCCATCGACATGGTCTGGGACTTCTACGCCAAGGCGGACGAGGTGGTGGTCAACCCAGGCGCTGTGACCGAGATGCTGTTCGTGGCCCACAACCCCACTGACAAGCCGATGACCGCCCAGGCCGTGCCAAGTATTTCCCCGGCCGAAGCGGCGATGTACTTCCACAAGACCGAGTGTTTTTGCTTCACCCAGCAAGTGCTGCAGCCAGGCCAGCGTATCGAGATGCCCGTGCGTTTCATCGTAGATCGAGACATGCCCAAGGATGTGAAGCATTTGACCCTGGCGTACACGCTATTTGATATCACTGCGCGCAAACCGCCCGTGGCTTTGCATACCGGCGGCTAGCTACTGTTTGCCCCCTCAATCGGGAGAGTGAATACATGTCGAATCATGATACGTACTACGTACCGGCACAAAGCAAGTGGCCGATAATTGCCACGTTTGGCCTGCTGATCACCGTGTATGGCCTGGGCGTGTGGTTCAACGATCTCAAGGCTGCTCGCCCGGAATCCCACGGCCCGTGGATCTTTTTCGTTGGTGGGCTACTGCTGGCCTATATGTTGTTCGGCTGGTTCGGTGCGGTGATCAAAGAAAGCCGCGCGGGTTTGTACAGTCCGCAGATGGACCGCTCGTTTCGCTGGGGGATGAGCTGGTTCATCTTTTCCGAAGTGATGTTCTTCATCGCCTTCTTCGGTGCGCTGTTTTATGTGCGGCACATGTCCGCGCCCTGGCTGGCCGGTGAAGGCTCAAAGGGCGTCGCGCACATGCTGTGGCCGAATTTCGAATTTGCCTGGCCATTGCTCAACAACCCTGACCCGAAACTCTATCCCGCCCCCGAGGGCACCATCAGCCCGTGGGGCTTGCCGCTGGTCAACACCATCCTGCTGGTGAGCTCCAGCGTGACCATCACCATCGCCCACCATGCCTTGCGCAAAGGCCATCGCGGCGCGCTGAAAATCTGGTTGGCGCTTACCGTGCTGCTGGGCCTGGCGTTTCTCGGGTTCCAGGCCGAGGAATACATCCACGCCTATAAAGAGCTGGGCCTGACGCTGGGCTCCGGTGTGTATGGCGCGACGTTCTTTATGCTCACCGGATTTCACGGTGCCCACGTGACCATCGGCACGATCATTTTGTTTGTGATGCTGATGCGCATCCTGCGTGGCCACTTCAACGCCGAGCACCAGTTTGGTTTCGAGGCAGCCAGTTGGTATTGGCACTTTGTGGATGTGGTGTGGATCGGGCTTTTTTTCTTCGTCTACGTACTGTGAGGCGTCTTACCACGGCGCGTGAGAAACCAGCTGGCCGCTGAAAAATCCCCAGGTGATCAGCATGAGAGTGATCACGGCCAGTACGACACGCACGGTCAAGGCAGTGACGAGGCGGTTGGAGTTGCCTTCGTCCTTGACCAGAAAGAACAGGCCACTGAACAGGCTCACAACAGTCGCGATCAGCATCAGGGCAATGGCTGCTTTGAGCATGGTCTGGCTCCTGGATTTTGATGGGCATTGATGAAGAGCGGCGGGCAATGAAAACAAGTATAGCCAGCGCCATAAAACAGTTTCGCCCCGGTATTGCGCCGACATTGGTGGTGTTGGTGCTGCTGCCCTTGATGTTGGGTTTGGGGTGCTGGCAGCTGTCGCGCGGGCATGAAAAGCAGCTGTTGCTCGACAGCTATGCCGAGCGCCGCGCGGCTGAGCCGATGAGCAGTGAACAACTCAATGACACGGCAGATCCGGCGTTTCGCCGTGTGCATCTGCGCGGTCAATTCGACGCCGACCATAGCGTCTTGCTCGACAATCGCATGCGCAATGGCAAGGCCGGTGTCGAGTTGCTGCAACCCTTCCACGATCAGGCCAGCGGCCTGTGGCTACTGCTCAATCGCGGCTGGCTGCCCTGGCCGGACCGCCGCACACCGCCCGCCTTCACCACGCCAGAGCAGCCGTTGAAGATTGATGCGTGGGTGTACGTCGCTCCTGGCGAAACCTTCCAACTGCATGCCGACCCCGCAGCCACGCAATGGCCGCGATTACTCACGGCGCTGCATCCCGCAGCGCTTTGGACAGAGTTGGGCCGCAGTGGCTTTGCCTACGAACTGCGCGCTGAAGCCGGCCCCGGTACCTACGAAACGACTTGGCCGGTGGTCGCCATGGGCCCGGAGAAACACCTGGCCTATGCCGTGCAGTGGTTCGCCATGGCGCTGGCGCTGCTGGTTCTTTACCTCTATCTCGGATCGCATAACAAGAAGGAGAAGCCCCATGGGAGCGGCCACGAATCCACTCAACATGTCTGACCTGCCCGATCGGCGCAAAGGCCGCTGGCAACTGCTGCTGATCCTGCTGATGGTGATCGGCCCGATGGTGCTGGCCACGTTTATGTACAAGCTGCAGTTCTGGGTGCCGGACAGCCGCAGTTATCACGGCGAGATGATCGGCAACGGCCAGACCCGCGCCGATATCGGCGTGCAGGCGGATGAACTGCGCTGGCAACTGCTGGTGACTGCGCCCGCCGCCTGCGCCGCCGATTGCCAGCAGTTGGTGTACCTCGCGCGGCAATTGCAGATCGGCCTGGGGCGCGATGCCTCGCGCGCCAGTCACGCGTTGGCCGGTGCGCAACCGGTCGGTGCCGATTACGAAGCCAAGCTGAAAGCCGAATACCCGCAATTGCAGCGCTATCAACTGGACCTTTCGACGTTTAACAAAAACGCTGCCGCGCCGGGCGATGCGCAGCTGTGGATCGTCGATCCCCACGGCAACCTGGTGCTGCGCTACGACGCCAAGGTCAAGGGCAAGGACCTGCTCAACGACCTGCGCCACCTGCTGAAATTGTCGAACATCGGATAAGGGCATCGTCATGGCCAAACCTGGATTTCGCCTCGCGTTGTTTGCCACCTTGCTGGCGCTGATCGTCGTGCTGCTCGGCGCCTATACCCGCCTGACTCATGCCGGCCTCGGTTGCCCGGACTGGCCGGGTTGTTATGGTTTTATCAGCGTGCCGCAAAGTGAAGCCCAGTTGGCCCATGCCGAATTGCATTTTCCTGACACGCCGGTGGAGGCCGACAAAGGCTGGGCCGAAATGACCCATCGCTACTTCGCTGGCACTCTGGGTCTTTTGATTGTGTTGTTGGCGGCGCGCTCTTGGAGTCATCGGCGTGACCCAGGCCAGCCGGTCAAGTTGCCGTTGTTTCTGCTGGCGGTGGTGTTTGCCCAGGCGGCGTTTGGGATGTGGACGGTGACCTTGAAGCTGTGGCCGCAGGTGGTGACAGGGCATCTGCTTGGCGGCTTTGCCACCTTGAGTTTGCTGTTTTTGCTGACCTTGCGCCTGTCCGGTGTACTGCCCGCGCTAATCGTGCCCAAGCGCCTGCAATATTGGGCGACGGCTGGTTTGGTGCTGGTGATCGGACAGATTGCGCTCGGTGGTTGGGTCAGCTCCAATTACGCGGCCGTAGCCTGTGTCGACTTGCCCACCTGCCATGGACAATGGTGGCCGGCGGCAGACTTTGCCAATGGCTTTCACCTGACCCAACACATCGGCCCAAATTATTTGGGCGGCCAGCTCGACAGCGAGGCGCGCACGGCCATTCACCTGACCCATCGTATCGGCGCAGTACTCGTGACCCTGGTCCTGCTCGGCCTGGCCTGGCAACTGCGCGCGGTGGGCATGACGCGTCTGTCGGGCTTGTTGCTGATCGCCCTCGGCGTGCAAATCTGCCTGGGGTTGAGCAATGTGATGTTCGGCCTGCCGCTGGCGGTAGCGGTCGGGCATAACGCGGGCGGTGCCGGGTTGCTGCTGACCCTGGTGCTGGTCAATTACCACGCCCGCACCAGCCTGGTTCGGGTGCGCAATCAGTTGCCGTTCGGCTGGCGCTTCATCCCGCGCAAACACGTATCAGGCCTCATCACCCTTAAAGGAGAGATGCCATGGCGACCTTGATCGGCGCGCGTCACGATCAGGCGATCTGGCGTGACTATCTAGAGCTGACCAAGCCGAAAGTAGTGGTGCTGATGCTCATCACGTCCCTGGTGGGAATGTTCCTCGCCACCCGCGCGGGCGTGCCGTGGACGGTGCTGATTTTTGGCAACTTGGGCATTGCCCTGTGCGCGGGCGGCGCGGCGGCCGTCAACCATGTCGTGGA
Source organism: Pseudomonas sivasensis (assembly GCF_021391435.1). Lineage (NCBI taxonomy): Bacteria > Pseudomonadati > Pseudomonadota > Gammaproteobacteria > Pseudomonadales > Pseudomonadaceae > Pseudomonas > Pseudomonas sivasensis. Next base: position 276,452 of record NZ_CP090029.1, read on the forward strand.
TCGGCGGATCGATGCGGTGATGGCACGCACTCACAAGCGGCCCCTGGCGGAGGGTCGCGTGTCGCCGGTTGCGGCGCTGGCCTTTGCATTGTTTTTGGCTGTTGCAGGGCTGGGCCTGTTGCTGGCGTTCACCAATGCCCTGGCGGCGTGGCTGACCTTGGCCTCGTTGCTCGGCTACGCCGTGATCTACACCGGATTCCTCAAGCGCGCGACGCCGCAGAATATTGTCATCGGCGGGTTGGCTGGCGCTGCACCGCCGCTGTTGGGTTGGGTCGCCGTCACCGGTCACATCAGCGCTGAACCGCTGCTGCTGGTGCTGATCATCTTCGCTTGGACCCCGCCGCACTTTTGGGCCCTGGCCATCCACCGCAAAGAGGAATACGCCAAGGCCGACATCCCCATGCTGCCAGTGACCCACGGCGAGCACTACACCAAGGTGCATATCCTGCTCTACACCTTTGCCCTACTGGCGGTGAGCTTGATGCCCTACGTGATCCATATGAGCGGCCCACTGTACCTGGCGTGCGCGCTGGTATTGGGCGCACGCTTTCTGCAATGGGCCTGGGTGTTGTACCGTGGCGGTCGGCCGCACGCGGCGATCAACACCTTCAAGTACTCTATCTGGTACTTGTTCCTGCTGTTTATCGCCCTGCTCGTAGACCACTACCTACTGTTGAACCTATGACTCGAACTCAAAAAACCGTCTTCATCCTGGTGGCCATCGTCGCGTTGATCATGGGCCTGACCGTCAACAAAGTGCTTAGCGGAAAAGGCCAGGGCGACCCCACCGCGCTGATCGACGCCGGCATCATCCTGCTGCCGCAAAGCCGTCAGCTACCGCCTGTGACCATGACAAATCAGGACGGCCAGCCGGTGGCGTTCAACGAGTTGAAGGGGAAGTGGAGCCTGTTGTTCTTCGGCTACACGTTCTGCCCGGATATCTGCCCGACCACCCTCGCCCAATTGCGCCAGATCAAAAGCGAACTGCCGAAAGAGGCTGTGGATAAGTTGCAAGTGATCCTGGTCAGCGTCGACCCGCATCGCGATACCCCGACTCAGCTCAAGCAGTACTTGGGCTACTTCGATCCGCAATTTGTGGGCCTGACCGGCGCGAATGTGGAGGATGTGCAGAAGGTGTCGAATGCGGTGAGCATCCCGTTTATTCCGGCAGATACCAGCAAGCCGAACTACACCGTCGATCACAGCGGTAACCTGGCGCTCATCGGCCCGGATGGCACGCAGCGTGGGTTTATTCGTTCGCCGTTGAACAACCAGAAATTGGTGGCGCAGTTGCCGGGGTTGTTGCAGCGCAATTAGATGCACCCCAAAACAAATGTGGGAGGTGGCTTGCTCCCGATTGCTGAGTGCCTGTCACTGCATCTGGTGACTGACCCACTGCTATCGGGGGCAAGCCCCCTCCCACATTGTTTGATCTCTGGTGTATTGGAGATCGGGTAGATCAGAACGCCGGCTTGATCGCGCCTTTGTACTTCTCTTCGATGAATTGCTTCACTTCAGGCGTGTGCAGGGCAGCTACCAGCTTCTTCACTGCGTCCGAATCCTTGTTGTCTTCGCGGGTGACCAGGATGTTCACGTAAGGCGAGTCGCTGCCTTCGATCACCAATGCATCCTTGGACGGGTCCAGCTTGGCTTCCAAGGCGTAGTTGGTGTTGATCAACGCCAGGTCGACCTGGGTCAGCACGCGCGGCAGGGTGGCGGCTTCCAGTTCGCGGAACTTCAGGTTTTTCGGGTTTTCGGTGATGTCTTTGATGGTCGACAGGATGTTGGTCGAGTCCTTCAATTTGATCACGCCGGCTTTATCCAGCAGCAACAGCGCGCGGCCGCCGTTGGTGGCGTCGTTAGGGATCACGACGTTGGCACCGCTTGGCAGCTCGTCCAGCTTTTTGTACTTGCTGGAGTAGGCGCCCAGAGGCTCCAAATGCACCGCGCCGACGCTCACCAGGTGAGTGCCCTTGGCTTTGTTGAATTCATCCAGGTACGGCTGGTGCTGGAAGAAATTAGCGTCCAGGCGTTTTTCCGCTACCTGTACGTTGGGCTGTACGTAGTCGGTGAAGACTTTGACCTGCAGGTCCACGCCTTCTTTGGCGAGGGCAGGTTTCACGAATTCCAGGATTTCCGCGTGGGGTACCGGCGAAGCAGCGACCGTCAGGGTCTCGGCATGGGCGGAAAACGCGGCAACGGCGGCGAAAGCAACCAGTAGTTTTTTCATCCAACAAGCTCCTTGTTCGGGCATGTGCCGGCTTTTGGCCGGCAATGGCCGTTATTTTCGAGAAAAGTGCACCACCAGCCTGTCGCCGACGGTTTGCAGAATTTGCACCAGGATCAACAGCATCACCACGGTGACCACCATCACATCGGTCTGGAAACGCTGGTAACCGAAACGGATCGCCAGGTCGCCCAGGCCGCCAGCGCCGACCACACCGGCCATGGCCGTGTAGGACACCAGCGTAATCGCCGTCACCGTAATCGCCGCGAAGATGCCGGGGCGTGCTTCGGGCAACAGTGCATTGGTGATGATCTGGCGAGTGGTTGCGCCCATGGACTGGGTGGCTTCGATAATGCCGCGGTCCACTTCACGCAAGGCGGTTTCCACCAGACGCGCGAAGAATGGCGTGGCGCCCACCACCAGCGGCGGAATCGCACCGGCCACGCCCAGCGAGGTGCCGGTGATCAGTACGGTGAACGGGATCATCACAATCAGCAGGATTATGAACGGCAGCGAGCGCAGGATATTCACGATCAGCGACAGCAGCGCGTACAGGCCTTTTTGCTCGAACAGCTGGCGCGGGCTGGTCAGGAACAGCAGCACGCCCAACGGCAGGCCCAGTAGCACGGTAAAAAACAGCGAACCGAACAGCATGATCATGGTGTCGCCGGTGGCGAGCCAGATTTCGGACCAGTCAATATTGGCGAAGAAACTCAGGAAGATTTCCATTAGCGCAGCACCTCCATGTGGACGTCTGCGGCGGTGAAGCGGGCAAAGGCCGCTTCCATGTCACCGCCGGTGACCGCGAGGGTCAGTTGCCCATAAGGGATGTCTTTGATGCGGTCGATACGGCCGGCGAGGATGCTGTAGTCCACACCCGTTTCGCGGGCGACGGTGCCCAGCAGCGGCGCGTAGGTTGCGTCGCCCTGGAACGTCAGACGTACGATGCGGCCCGGTACGTGGGCGAAGTCATCGCGCTGCTCGCCTTCGTCGACCTGTTCGGCTTCTTGTACAAAACGTTTGGTGGTCGGGTGCTTGGGATGCAGGAAAACGTCGGCTACCGAACCTTGCTCGACGATCACGCCGGCGTCCATCACGGCCACCTGGTCGCATACGCGGCGGATCACGTCCATTTCATGGGTGATCAGCACGATGGTCAGCTTCAGCTCGCGGTTGATCTCAGCCAACAGTTGCAGGACCGACGCGGTGGTCTGTGGGTCGAGGGCGCTGGTGGCTTCGTCGCACAGCAAGATCTTTGGCTTGGTCGCCAGGGCGCGGGCGATGCCGACGCGCTGCTTCTGGCCGCCGGACAATTGCGCGGGGTACTTTTTGGCGTGGTCCGACAAGCCGACGCGGGCGAGCAGTTCAGCCACGCGCAGGTCGATGTCTTTACGCGACAGTTCGCCGGCCAGGGTCAGTGGCAATGCCACGTTATCGGCGACGGTCTTGGACGCCAGCAGGTTGAAGTGCTGGAAGATCATCCCGACCTGCTGACGGAAGCGGCGCAGGCCGTTGGCGTCCAGGGCGGTGACTTCTTCGCCGTCGACCGTGATCTGGCCGCCACTGGGCTCTTCCAGGCGGTTGATCAGGCGCAGCAAGGTGCTTTTACCCGCACCCGAGTGGCCAATCAGGCCAAACACCTGGCCGTTTTCGACGCGCAGACTGGTGGGGTGCAGTGCTGGGATATCCTTACCGGCGACGCGGTAGGTTTTATGGACGTTTTGAAACTCGATCACGTAGCGAACCTTGTGGGGCGCATTGAAAAGGGATCAGCGGTTAGCCGGGCGCGCATTTTAGCCTGTCCATCTAGTGTTTCTTAGCATTTATTTCGCATTCAACCTGCGATTTGGCAATAACGCGATCAAAGGTCATAAAAAAGGAACGGCCCAAAACCCCATCAGTCACTACTTAAGCAACTCGATTTCCCAGGTGCCGTGCCTGGGGTTTTGCTCAAACGAGCCGGGCACCGCTCTGGCCACTTTGAATAAGGAGTTTTGACTGATGAGTACCAAGAAGCCAGCCACACCGCCGAAGAGTGACCTTGCGGGCACCGATACCCTGGATCGTGGTAACACCAACGCCAAATTACACAGCCTGGAACAGTTTCGCTCAGACGCTACTGGCCAAGCCTTGCGCACCAACCAAGGTGTGAAGATTTCCGACAACCAGAACAGCTTGAAGGTCGGCGCGCGAGGGCCTTCGCTGCTGGAAGATTTCATCATGCGTGAAAAGATCACGCATTTTGACCATGAACGCATCCCCGAGCGCATCGTGCATGCCCGAGGTACGGGCGCCCATGGTTATTTCCAATCCTATGAGAACCATTCGGCGCTGACCAAGGCCGGCTTCCTACGCGACCCTGGGCACAAAACCCCGGTGTTCGTGCGTTTTTCCACCGTGCAAGGCCCGCGTGGTTCCGGCGATACGGTGCGTGACGTGCGTGGCTTTGCCGTGAAGTTCTTCACTGATGAAGGCAACTTCGACCTGGTGGGCAACAACATGCCAGTGTTCTTCATTCAGGACGCGATCAAATTTCCGGACTTTGTGCACGCGGTAAAACCTGAGCCGCACAACGAGATTCCTACCGGCGGCTCGGCGCACGACACCTTCTGGGATTTCGTCTCTCTGCAACCGGAGTCGGCACACATGGTGATCTGGGCCATGTCCGACCGGGCTATTCCTAAAAGCCTACGGAGCATGCAGGGTTTTGGCGTACATACGTTCCGCTTCATCAATGCCGAAGGCGTCTCCAATTTCGTTAAGTTTCACTGGCGCCCTACCGCCGGTACGTGTTCGTTGGTGTGGGACGAAGCACAAAAGCTCGCAGGTAAAGACACCGACTACCACCGTCGCGACCTGTGGGAGTCCATTGAAACCGGTGATTACCCTGAGTGGGAACTGGGCGTACAGGTAATCCCTGAAGACAAGGAACACGCCTTCGACTTCGATATTCTCGACCCGACGAAGCTGATTCCGGAGGAATTGGTGCCGATTACGCCGCTGGGCAAAATGGTGCTGAACCGCAATCCGGATAACTTCTTTGCTGAAGTTGAGCAGGTGGCGTTCTGCCCTGGGCATATCGTTCCGGGCATCGACTTCTCCAATGACCCACTGCTGCAGGGGCGCCTGTTTTCCTACACCGACACGCAGATCAGTCGCCTGGGCGGCCCGAACTTTCATGAGTTGCCGATCAATCGGCCGGTAGCGCCATTTCATAACGGCCAGCGCGATGCTATGCACCGCACGGTGATTGACAAGGGGCGTGCTGCTTACGAGCCCAATTCGATCGATGGCGGTTGGCCGAAAGAAACGCCACCTGCGGCGCAGGACGGTGGTTTCGAGTCGTACTACGAGCGTGTTGATGCCAATAAAGTGCGTGAGCGCAGTGAATCGTTCGGCGACCACTTCTCTCAGGCGCGCCTGTTTTTCCGCAGCATGAGCAAGCATGAGCAAGAGCACATCATTGCGGCGTACAGCTTTGAGCTGGGCAAGGTCGAACGTGAGTTTATTCGTGCGCGGCAGGTCAACGAGATCCTGGCCAATATTGACCTGGAGCTGGCCAAGCGCGTGGCGCAGAACCTCGGCCTGCCGGTACCGAAGAAAGGCACAGTGGAAGAACGCGAGACCGCGTTGGCACGCTCGCCTGCTTTGAGCCAGGCGAACTTGCTGCCTGCGGATATCAAGACGCGCAAGGTGGCGATCTTGGCGGCGAATGGCGTGGACGGCGTGGCGATTGCGGCATTGAAGAAGGCCTTGGAAGCCGAGGGTGCGCACGCCAAATTGCTGGGTCCAACCTCGGCACCGCTCACCACGGCGGATGGCAAGAGCCTGCCGGTGGACGCGACGATGGAAGGGTTGCCGTCCATTGCGTTTGATGCGGTCTTTGTGCCTGGCGGTAAAGAGTCAGTGAAGGCGTTGAGCGCGGATGGTGTGGCGTTGCACTACGTGCTGGAGGCTTACAAGCACTTGAAGGCTATTACCGTCGCCACTGATGCCAAGTCGCTGTTGGATCTGTTGAAGCTTGAGGTGGATGCGGGGCTGATCGTGGGGTCGGATGCGAAGGCGTTCAAAGCGTTCTTTGCCGCGATTGGGCAGCATCGGGTATGGGATCGTGAGCCTAAGGCCAAAGCGATTCCGGCTTAACTAATTGGGTGTCTGTTAGACCGCTATCGGGAGCATGCCCCTCCCACATTTTGAACTGTGAATACACTCAAAATGTGGGAGGGGGCATGCTCCCGATGCGTTTATTGCGCCTTGCGCGGAATCAACACAACCTGCGCCGGGATGTGTTTCAGAATCTGCCTGTGAATCTTCAGCTCATACGCCGAATCAATGCGTTTCACCCGTTTGGTCAGCAGCGTAGCCAACCACGGGTAATCCTCGGTGCGTGGCGCCTGAATGCTCACGTCGCACTGGTAATTCACCACGTCGGTGGCAATCGCATCCAGTTGATGGCGCAATTCTTCGATATTGGTGAGGTTCAAGGCCACCGTGGTGCTGGGCGCCGCCGGGTCGATGACCTTGGCGGCGGGCTTGGCCTCGGCGGCCTTGAGCGCCTCTTCGGCTTTATCCAGTTCCACCTTGCGGGCGTGGGTAATAGCGCTGTTGACGCCGCCGGTCAGGGCTGGCGCCTTGGGCATCAGCGCGCGGGCGCGGCTCAGGGCGGTGGCGGCGGCGTTGACGTCACCTTTTTGCAGCACGATCTGGCTGCGCTGCAGGTAGGCTTCGGCCAATTGGCGCTGATAAGGCTCTAGTGTCGGGTCGTTAGGCGACTGGGCCTGCAACGCTGCCAACTGGTCTTCGGCAGTGGCGAGCTCGCTGCTGGCGAGGTTTTGCTCCAGCTGCGCGATGGCCGCAGCACGTGGGTCCGGAGCCTCGGGGGCGGCGGGCGGTGTGCTTTGGCAGGCGCCCAGCAGCAGGGAAAATGCGGCAAGGAGCAGATAACGGGAGGTGAACGGCTTCATTCCTGCGACTCTCTATTTGCGCAAAAAGCGAGCAAGTCTACACCCCTCGACGGGGCAGGACAAAACTCAGCAGAAACAGGGCGGCGGCCGCGACCACAATCGATGGTCCGGCTGGCGTGTCCTTGAACCAGGACAGCGCCAGGCCTCCGCACACTGCTAGCATCCCCAGAAGGCTTGCACCGATGGCCATCTGCTCGGGTGAGCGGGCGTGGCGTTGGGCGGCGGCGGCGGGGATGATCAGCAGCGACGTGATCAACAATACGCCGACAATCTTCATCGCGACAGCGATCACCACGGCGATCAACAACATTAGGGCCATGCGCAAAGCCGATACGGGCAAGCCTTCGACCCTGGCCAGTTCTTCATGCACCGTGATTGCCAGCAGTGGGCGCCACAGGACTACCAGAAGAACCAGAACAGCAGCACTGCCGCCGAGGATCCAGGCCAGGTCCGTTGGGCTGATCGCCAACAGATCGCCGAACAGATAGGCCATCAGGTCGATGCGGACTTCATGCATAAAGCTCAGTACGACCAGGCCTAGTGACAACGTGCTCGGCGCCAGAATGCCCAGCAGGGTATCCGAGGCCAGCGGCTGGCGCTGTTGCAGGGTTACCAGCAGCACCGCCAGCAGCAGGCAGCCCACGGTCACGGCGATGGTCGGGCTTACATCCAGCAGGAAACCCATCGCCACGCCCAGCAGCGCGGCGTGGGACAAGGTGTCGCCAAAGTACGCCATGCGACGCCAGACCACGAATGAGCCCAGCGGGCCAGCCACTAGCGCCAAAGCCAAGCCTGCCAGCAGGGCGTAAAGCAGAAAATCAGCCATGCTTGCAGCTATCTCCATGAACGTGGGTATGAGGTGTGGCCGGATCGTCAACCACAGCGCCATGCAGGTCATGGGCGTGGTCGTGATGGTGGTGGTAGATCGCCAGGCTCTGGGCATTTTTGCCGAACAACTCGACAAACGCCGGGTCGCCGCTGACCTGTTCCGGGTGGCCGGAGCAGCACACGTGGCGGTTGAGGCACACCACTTGGTCAGTGGTGCTCATGACCAGGTGCAGGTCGTGAGAGACCATCAGCACGCCGCAGCCGTGGCGGTCGCGCAGGCGTGTGATCAGGCTGTACAACTCGGCCTGGCCGGCGACATCGACGCCCTGCACGGGCTCATCTAGCACCAGCAACTCGGGCTCGCGCAGCAGGGCGCGGGCCAGCAGTACGCGCTGCATTTCGCCGCCGGAGATGCTCTGCACCGGGCTGTCGATCACTTGTTCGGCGCCGACTTCCTTAAGTGCAGCCTGTGCGCGGACACGGTCTACGCCAGGCACCAGGCGCAGGAAGCGAAGTACAGATAGAGGCAAGGTTGGGTCGACGTGCAGCTTCTGCGGCATGTAGCCCACGCGCAGCTTGGGCTTGCGCCATACGCTGCCGCTGTCGGGCTTGAGCAGGCCAAGCACGGCACGCACCAGGGTGGTCTTGCCGGCGCCATTTGGGCCGATCAGGGTAACGATCTGCCCCGGCTCTACGCTCAGTGCGATGTTATCCAGCACGCTTTGCCCGGCGAACGTGACCCCAACCTGCTCCAGTCGGATTAACGCGTTGCTCATCAAGCCCCCTGGCAGCCCGCGCACAGGCCGACCACTTCGACCGTTTGCCCTTCGACCCTGAAGCCAACGTCGGCGGAGCTTGTGATAATGGCGTCACTGATGCTTTTTTGTTCAAGTTCGATGGCGGCGTGGCACTCGCGACAGATGAGGAACTGGCCCTGGTGCGCGTGCTCTGGGTGGTTGCAGCCGACAAAGGCGTTGAGCGATGCGATGCGGTGTACCAGGCCGTTTTCCAACAGGAAGTCCAGCGCGCGGTACACGGTTGGAGGCGCGGCGCGGCGGCCGTCCTGCTCGCTGAGCACGCCCAGAATGTCATAGGCGCCCAGCGGCTTGTGGCTCTGCCACACGAGCTCCAGCACCCGGCGACGCAAGGCGGTCAGGCGCAGGCCTTTCTGCGCACACAGGGTGTCGGCTTCCGACAGCGCGGTGTGCACGCAGTGAGAGTGGTCGTGGGGACGGCTGGCAAGCGGTGTTTTAGGCATGAGCGGCGACAGATATTTGATAGAGACGTTATTATGTTACCCGTTCCTACGTCATTGAGTGGTCATCGTGTCCCGACTTTTTCCCGTTTTTGTCGTTTTCATCACCAGTTTGTTCATCGCAGGCACAGTTCAGGCCGAGGTGCGGGTACTCACCAGCATCAAGCCTCTGCAGTTGATAGCCGCGGCTGTGCAGGACGGCGTGGCCGTGCCGGAGGTGTTGTTGCCCCCCGGCGCATCGCCGCATAACTTCGCGTTGCGCCCATCCGACGTACGGCGTGTGCAGTCGGTGGATCTGCTGTATTGGATTGGGCCGGATATGGAGAGTTTCCTGCCTCGCGTGTTGAAAGGTCGTACAGCGACGACGGTAGCGGTGCAAGACTTGCCGGGAATGAAACTGCGTCGTTTCGGTGAAGATAGCCATTCTCACGCTGACGATGCCGACGAACATGACCACGATCACCGCCCGGGCAGCCTGGATGCGCATTTGTGGTTGTCCACGGTAAACGCCCGGGTGATTGCTGCACGTATGGCAGCCGACCTGAGCGCCGCTGACCCAGTGAATGCCGAGCGTTACCAGAGCAACGCAAAGGCGTTTGCCGGCCGTCTGGACGCCCTGGATGCACGCCTGAAAAAACGTATGGCGAGCATCGGCGACAAGCCTTACTTCGTGTTCCACGAAGCCTTTGATTACTTCGAAGATGCTTACGGGCTTAAGCACACCGGCGTGTTCAGCGTCGCCTCCGAAGTACAGCCAGGCGCCCAGCATGTAGCGGCAATGCGTACTCGCTTGCAGGAAGTGGGCAAGACCTGCGTGTTCAGTGAACCGCCGTTGCGCCCGCGCTTGGCAGAGACCCTGGTGGCCGGGCTGCCGGTGAAACTGGCTGAATTGGATGCGTTGGGCGGGTATACACCGGCGACGGCTCAGGGTTATGAGCAGGTGCTGGAGAAGCTGGGGAATGACTTGGCCGGTTGCCTGGAGTCGTTGTAAGCCTCACAACGAAGATCAAATGTGGGAGGGGGCTTGCCCCCGATGAAGGCGCTTCAGTCGATGATAATTTGACTGATGCATCGCCATCGGGGGCAAGCCCCCTCCCACATTTTTGACCGGGTTGGTCCTTAGAGCGCGAATGGCAGGTGGACGGTGACCTGCTGGCGCTGCGCCAATCGATGTTCGAACTCGGCGGGATCGTGAATCAACACGTCCTGGCCGGCAAATGACTCAGCGGCAATCAGCCGTGACAGCCAGAACCGCACGCATGCCACTCGCAACATGGTCGGCCAGAGCTCCGCTTCCTTCGCTGTAAACGGTCGCAGTCCAGCATAAGCGCCCAACAACGCACGAGCGCGTTGTCCGTCGATCACACCATCGTCATCCGAACACCAGTCATTCAGCGCGATTGCCACGTCGTAGAGCATCGGGCCCGAGCAGGCATTGTAGAAGTCGATCAAGCCCGTCAGGTGTGTACCTTCGAACATTGCATTGTCGCGGAACAGGTCAGCGTGCACGTTGGCGCGCGGCAGGGCGAGAATCTCGGCCTTATGGGCTTCGATTTCAGTCAATGCAGCGTTCAGCAGGCTTTGCTGTGCATCGTTCAAATGCGAAATTAGCTGCGCACCTTCGCTGAGCATCCAGTCCAGGCCGCGATCAGTTTTGCGTTCCAGCACCTTCTCGCCTTGCGTCGCCAAGTGCAGGTGACCAAGCAACTCACCTACTTGGGCGCAATGCTGTGCGTTGGCGTCTTTGATGTGCTTGCCGGCCAGGCGTGGTTGCAGCAGTGCCGGTTTACCCTTCAATTCGCGCAAAGCCATGCCATCGGTGGTCCGCAGGGCGTATGGCACAGGCAGATCGGCGTCGTGGAGCACGTCGAGCAGTTCGATGAAGAACGGCATCTCCGCGACAGGGCCGCGCTCAACGAGGGTCAGGACGAATTCGCCCTGCTCCAGGCTGATAAAGAAATTGGTGTTTTCGCTGCCGGCAGCAATCCCCTGGAAATCAAGCAGGCGGCCGAGCCCGTAAGGGGCGAGAAAGGTTTCCAGCTCGGGCCGAGCCAGGGGGGTGAACACAGACATGGTTAAAACTGCCATTACGGGCGCCGCTGTGGGCGGCGCCAATTGAAGTTAAGAAATCATTTCCATTCGAAGATCTTCCATGACGGGATCAGCATATCCGGCTGGTCAGAGCGGATGAAGTTTGCGTCGGTTCCGTCCGCGCGCACCAGGAAATAGGGAGGAGCACCTTTAACGGTCACCTTGATTGCATACAGGAATCCGTTTTGACGGTACTCCTGAATAGTCCTGTTGCCTTCCGTGCGAATGGTCACTTCCGGGTCGCCCGAAGGCGCATCGTCTGCCGCCATGGCAGCCATCGGAGCGAGTGCAATCAAGCCAGTCAACAGCAGGCGATTGAATGTACGCATGATAACCTTGTCCCTTTGTTTTCATTGGTCCGGCTATTCTAGCGCCAGACCCGCCGAAAAGGTTGATCCTGCTCATGAGCCAAGCGCCCCTCGTCCTGGTGGACGGTTCTTCTTACCTGTACCGCGCCTTCCACGCGCTGCCACCGCTGACCACTTCCAAAGGCCTGCCGACCGGTGCGGTCAAGGGCGTGTTGAACATGCTCAAAAGCCTGCGCAAGCAGTACCCGGACAGCCCCTTTGCGGTGGTGTTCGACGCCAAGGGTGGGACTTTTCGTGATGACATGTACGCCGAATACAAGGCTAACCGTCCGAGCATGCCCGATGACATGCGCGTGCAGATTGAGCCGCTGCATCAGAGTGTGATCGCCTTGGGCTTCCCGCTGCTGTGCGTTGAAGGCGTTGAGGCCGATGATGTGATCGGCACCCTGGCCCGCAGCAGCGCGGCGGCTGACCGTCCGGTAGTGATCTCCACCGGCGACAAGGACATGGCGCAGTTGGTCGACGGGCACATTACCTTGGTCAATACCATGACCGGTAGCGCCATGGACGTGGACGGCGTAAAGGAGAAATTTGGCGTCGCTCCGGAGCAGATCATCGACTATCTGGCGTTGATGGGTGATTCGTCCGACAACATCCCGGGCGTTCCGGGGATTGGTCCTAAGACCGCTTCCGGCTTGCTGGTGGGTGTGAATGGCGGCCTCAAAGAGCTTTATGAACAGTTGGATATTGTGCCGACTCTGCCGATCCGTGGTGCCAAGACGCTGCCGGCCAAGCTTGAAGAGCACCGGGAGATGGCGTTTCTTTCCTACCAACTGGCGACGATCAAGATTGATGTGCCGCTGGACGTGGGATTGGACGATCTGCACCTGATTGAACCAGATTGCGAGAAGCTGCTGGAGCTTTACACGCTGTTGGAGTTCAAGAGCTGGATTGATGAGATTCAGCGCGATGCCAAGCGTGTTGAACTGAAGGCGGTACCGGTGGCTGAGAAAGCTGTTGAACCCCAAGCGCCCGTAGAAGTCTCGTACACCACAATCCTCGACCAGGCCACGTTCGATCTTTGGCTGAAGAAGCTAAACGACGCGAAGTTGTTCGCTTTCGACACTGAAACTACCGGGATCGACGCCCAACAGGCGCAACTGGTCGGGGTTTCCTTCGCTGTGCAGCCCCATGAAGCAGCGTACATCCCGCTGACCCACTCCTACATTGGTGCGCCGGAACAGCTGGATCGTGACACCGTACTGCTGGCCTTGAAGCCGTTGCTGGAAGATCCGTCCACGCTCAAGGTAGGCCAGCACGCCAAATTCGACATGAATATCTTGGCCAACTGCGCCATTGGCGGCGACCCGGCAAACGGCATCACCGTGCGTGGCATCGCGTTCGACACAATGCTTGAGTCCTACGTGCTGAACTCCACCGCGACGCGCCATGATATGGACAGCCTGGCCAAGAAGTACCTGGACTACGACACTGTCAGCTTCCAGGACATCGCTGGCAAAGGCGCCAAGCAGTTGACGTTTGACCAGATCGCGCTTGAACAAGCGGGTCCCTATGCGGCCGAAGACGCAGATGTAACCTTGCGGTTGCATCAGGAACTGCATGCGCAACTCGCTGCTATCCCGAGCCTGGCCAGTGTGCTGACGGACATCGAAATACCTTTGGTACCCGTGCTGGCCCGCATCGAACGTCAGGGCGCTTTGGTCGATGCGAAGTTGCTCGGCGTTCAGAGTATTGAGTTGGGCAACAAGATGGTTGAGCTGGAACGCCAGGCCTTCGAGATCGCTGGTGAGGAATTCAACCTGGGTTCACCTAAGCAACTCGGGGCGATTCTCTACGAAAAGCTGGGTCTGCCGGTGCTGAAGAAGACTGGCAAAGGACAGGCGTCTACCGCCGAAGAAGTGCTCGCCAAGCTGGCCGAAGATGACTACCCGCTGCCTAAGGTACTCATGCAGTACCGCAGCATGAGCAAGCTCAAAAGCACTTACACCGATCGCCTGCCGGAGCAGATTAACCCGCGCACCGGGCGTGTTCACACGTCATATCATCAGGCTGTGGCGGCAACCGGGCGCTTGTCTTCCAGTGACCCGAACCTGCAGAACATCCCCGTGCGTACCGCCGAAGGGCGGCGGATTCGTCAGGCATTTGTGGCGCCCAAGGGCTACAAGCTGCTGGCGGCGGACTATTCGCAGATCGAACTGCGGATCATGGCGCACTTGTCCAAGGATGAGGGGCTTATGAACGCGTTCCGCAACGACCTGGACGTGCATACCGCGACGGCGGCTGAGGTATTCAAGGTCGAATTGGCTGAGGTCACGTCTAATCAGCGTCGCAGTGCCAAGGCAATCAACTTTGGTCTGATCTACGGCATGGGGGCACAGAAGCTCGGCAAGGACATCGGCGTCGATACCAAGACTGCAAAGGCTTACATCGACGTGTACTTCGCTCGCTACCCAGGGGTTCGCGACTACATGGAGCGCACCCGCGCCCAGGCTGCCGATCAGGGGTACGTGGAAACCTTCTTCGGTCGCCGGCTGTATTTGCCGGATATCAATTCCAATAAGCCTCAGGAGCGCGCGGCTGCAGAACGCACTGCGATCAACGCGCCGATGCAGGGCACGGCGGCGGACATCATCAAGAAAGCCATGGTGCTGGTGGACAACTGGCTGACCGACTCGGGCCTCGATGCCAAGGTGATCTTGCAGGTACACGACGAATTGGTGCTTGAGGTGCGTGAGGACTTGGTCGAGCAGGTCAGCGAGAAGATTCGCGAACACATGAGCGCGGCGGCACAGTTGGATGTGCCGTTGGTGGTCGACGTGGGCGTTGGCGATAACTGGGACGAAGCACACTGATATCGGGGGTTTGCCACCACCAGGCGTGGTGGCAGAGTGCTTTAGTTCAAAAGTCGACGTTGGTTATTTCCAATAGTTTTCTGATACCGCCGGAACTTAACCCGTGAACTGCTACTCAGAGTTACTGAATGGGTGGTGAAGCCCTTCAATGCTCCTATGTTGTGTTAAGTGTTGGCAGATATCTGGGCCCCGCCCTAGCGGTCCAGAACTTGAACCCCGAACTTCCCCTCCCCATACGAAGTCCGGGGTTTTTTTTGCCCGCAGAAAAGTTACTCGGCGATTTCCGCGCCTTTGTCTGCTAATTCCATCCAGCCTGCCAGTACGGTGTAGGCCTCTTCCAGACCCATGCGCTTAGGCGCCGAGAACAGCTGGATGGTGATTGTGTCACCCCAACCTTTACGGATTTCGGCCTGCACTTTGAGCAGAGTGTTCTTGGCGGCGCCGTAGGTCAGCTTGTCGGCTTTGGTCAGCAGGATATGCATGGGCATGCCGCTGGCGACGGCCCAGTCGAGCATCAGCAGGTCGAAGTCAGTCATTGGATGACGGATGTCCATCATCAGAATCAAACCCTTCAAACTCTCCCGGCCACCCAGGTAAGCCTCCAGGTGACGCTGCCAGTGCAGCTTCAGCGGGATAGGTACTTTTGCATAACCATAGCCCGGAAGGTCGACCAGACGCCGATCATCGTCTAGCTTGAAGAAATTGAGCAGTTGCGTGCGGCCCGGTGTTTTCGAGGTGCGCGCGAGGCTGGCGTGGGTCAGGGTGTTCAGCGCGCTGGACTTACCGGCGTTGGAACGACCGGCAAAGGCGACTTCAAAGCCCTCGTCATCAGGGCATTGGTCTACTTTGGCGGCGCTGAGCATAAAGGTGGACTGTTGGCACAGGCCTAGGATGGGATTCTTGAGTTGCATGAGATTTCCGATGTGGGCGGTGCCGAGAAAGGGTGCGGCAAGCGGTGTCGTTTCCGTTTCAGTAGCGCCAGTATATAATGCCGCAGATTTTGTGTGTGCTTTGTCCCAGCGAAGGATGAGGTCCACGGGAGCGAAAGACCTTTATTGCGCATTAGAACGCAAAACGCTCTCAAACCCTGAAAAGGTCGATGTATGACCTGATGGTTGCTCGCTTTTGGTGCCCTGATCCCGCTTTACGGCGCTCAGGCTACACAGGAACCGGAAGCGCTGTACAACCGAGTTTGCGTGGCCACGACAGTGCGACACGTGACCGAGGGTTTCAAGGCAATGCCGCCGCGTGGTTTGTGCATGGACTGCAGTACTGAGGATTACCATGCCGTCATTGAGTTGATGGTGAGTAAACCCGGTAGATAACTCTTAAACCCTTAGCCGTAGTTGGATTAGCTGATGAACAAATTGATCGTGAGTCTGCTGTTGACCTTGGGCATCACTGGCGCTGCCGTCGCTGCAGAGGGCCCCCTTAAAGGTGATGCCACTGCCGGTCAAGCGAAAGCCGCCGTATGTGGTGCTTGCCACGGCCCCGATGGCAACAGCCCGGCGCCGAACTTCCCCAAACTCGCTGGCCAGGGTGAGCGTTACCTGACCAAGCAGATGCAGGATATCAAGAGCGGCAAGCGCACTGTGCTGGAAATGACCGGCCTACTGGCTAACTCCAGCGATCAGGACCTGGCAGACATCGCGGCGTATTTTGCCAGCCAGAAGGGCAGCGTGGGAGCTGCTGATCCTAAATTGGTGGCACGCGGCAAGAAGCTATTTCGCGGTGGCAATCTGGATAAAGGCCTGCCGGCCTGCACCGGCTGCCATTCACCGAACGGCGCAGGTATTGCGGCAGCGGCCTTTCCTCACTTGAGTGGTCAGCACGCTCAATACATCGCCAAGCAGCTGACGGATTTCCGCAAGGAAGAAGGTGGTCGAGCTAACGATGGCGACGCGGCGATCATGCGTACCATCGCCCGCAAGCTGAGCGATGAAGACATCGCAGCCCTCTCCAGTTACATCCAGGGCCTGCACTAAGCGCCTGTAACGTTAACGCTCGATTAATCCCGCGATGCAAGCATAAAAAGGGTGGCCCAGGCCGCCCTTTTTTGTGGCCGGTGCCGTTACACTAACGAACTCATGCCCGCGTAGACCTGTCACACCTAAAGGTCGCGTAAGGCGACTTTATTTGTCCAGGAGTAAAGCATGCGTAATCTGATCCTCAGCGCCGCTCTCGTCACTGTCAGCCTTTTCGGCATGACCGCACAGGCTGCCGACGTGCCGCTTGAAGCCGGTAAAACCTACGTGGAATTGGCCAATCCAGTGCCTGTTTCTGTGCCGGGCAAGGTCGAAGTGGTGGAGCTGTTCTGGTACGGCTGCCCGCATTGCTACGCGTTTGAGCCAGTCATCAACCCTTGGGTCGAGAAGCTGCCTAAAGACGTGAACTTCAAGCGCATCCCGGCCATGTTCGGCGGTCCATGGGATGCCCACGGCCAGCTGTTCCTGACCCTGGAAGCCATGGGCGTGGAGCACAAGGTCCACAACGCGGTATTCAACGCGATCCAGAAAGAAGGCAAGCGCCTGACCAAGCCAGAAGAAATGGCTGACTTCGTCGCGACCCAAGGCGTCGACAAAGACAAGTTCCTGGCCACCTTCAACTCGTTCGCCATCCAAGGCCAGATCAAGCAGGCCAAGGAACTGGCGCAGAAGTACGGCGTACAAGGCGTACCGACCATGATCGTCAACGGCAAATACCGTTTCGACCTGGGCACTACTGGTGGTCCTGAAAATACCCTCAACGTTGCAGACCAGCTGATCGCCAAAGAGCGCGCAGCCAAGTAAGGGGCTTCCCATGCGCCGCTGGGGCACCACCGAACGTGTCGTTGGCCTGCATGACCCGCAGGTCAATGAGCATCACCTGGAATCGACAGGCTTGCCGGCGGACAATCGTCTGCGTCTGCTCAGTTTCAATATCCAGGTGGGTAACAGCACCGAGAAGTACCGTCACTACATCACCCGTGGTTGGCAGCATTTGCTGCCCCACAACGGGCGGGCCGGTAACCTGCAGAAGATCGGCGACCTGTTGAGTGACTTCGACCTGGTCGCCTTGCAGGAAGCCGATGGTGGCAGCATTCGCTCGGGCTACATCAATCAGGTCGAGCATCTAGCCCATCTTGGGGCTTTCCCCTACTGGTATCAGCAACTCAATCGCAACCTCGGGCGCCTGGCGCAGCACAGCAATGGTGTGCTCAGCCGCTTGAAGCCGACCGCCATCGAAGACCATCCATTGCCGGGTCCAAAGGGGCGTGGGGCGATCCTCGTGCGTTTTGGCGAAGGGCCTGAAGCCTTGGTGGTGGTAATGATGCACTTGGCGCTCGGGGGGCGTACGCGCAACCTTCAGTTGGCTTACGTGCGCGATTTGATTGGCAAATACAAGCATCAGGTGCTGATGGGGGATATGAACACCCATGCCAACGACCTGCTGCAGAATTCCCCGTTGCGCGACCTAGGGCTATTGGCGCCGCAAGTCGAAGCCACGTTTCCGAGCTGGCGACCGCAACGCTGTCTTGACCATATCCTGCTCAGCCCGAGCCTCACACTGGAAAGTGTGCAGGTGCTGGCGCAGCCCATTTCCGATCACCTGCCGGTCGCGGTAGAGATTCGTCTGCCGGGCTCGCTCACGGCAGATGCATTACCCGCGTTGAGCCCTGGCCCTCGCGGACCCCTTGCATGAGCGACGACGCCCAGCGCTGGAAAGAAAAATACCTGCTAAGTATCGAGCAACAAGAAAAGCTCGAACGCCGTTGGGCTGCACGCCTTGATCTGCTGCGCCGCGGGCTGGTGCGTAGCACGCTGGCGGCGGAAGGTACCGACCGTGCCGTTGATCAATGCATGAAGGAAATGCGCGACGTTGTGCGCACCGACGACATGGACGCCGCCCTCGCGGCCTTGCTGCCGCGCCTGGAAAAAGCCGTGCTCGATTCTGAGCAGCGCCGCGAAACCCGCATTGACCAGATGAGCACCGCATTGACGTCTCTGGTTACGCAGTTGCAAAAGTTGCCGCTGCCCCGTGAGGTAGCCCGTCCGCTGAAAACCTTTGCCAAGCAGTTGGATGGCCGCGTCAGCCAGGCTCGAGAGATTCCTTTGTTGCTCAGCGAGCTGAGCAGCCTGCAAGGGCAGGCGCTGAATAACCTGGAGCCGGAGGGTGAAACTCCGCGTCCTGGGCCAGGTTTGTTGCAGCGTCTGTTTGGTGCCAAGGACGCCGCGAGCGAAACGGTAGCCACTGAGCCCGTTGCCAGCCCAGCGCCGTCCCCCGTTGTGACCCACGCCGCCGCCGAGCCTCAGGAACCTGAGCAAAACGATGAGCTGACGCAAGCCCTGCGGGCCTTTGCGCCGCAGACTCAGGAGCCGGTTGCTGCACAACCTGAACCCGCCAAGGCCGTCAGCGAAGCGTTTGTGTACGAGGCGCCTGCGCAGAGGGTGGCAGAGGTTGCGCCTGTCGCCGAAGCTCCAGCGCCTAAGGCGCCACAGCCTCAGGAGGAAGAGCCAGCGGCCGAAAGCGCCCTCGCGGCCTTAATCGAGACCCCGCCGGTAGCGGTCGAGACGCCGGATGAGACGGTGATCGGTAGTCTCTCGCTCCCGCCTGTATTGGAGGTCGATGAGCCTGACCCCAACGAGCTGCAATCGGACGGCCCCTATTCCCTGCCTGACTCACCCGAGCCGTCCTACAGCTCCGTGGCCAAGCATATTGAAGACACCCTGCTCGGCCTGCTGGAAGAGCTGTCACTGCCCGAGCGCCATCGGCCACAGGCCGAAGCCATGCGCGAGCGCCTGGCCCACGGTCTGAACTGGTACGAACTGCTGCCGATCCTTGATGACTTGGCGGTGCTGATGCTGGCGATCACCGACAGCGGCCAGCATGAGTTCGAGGCCTACCTGAAACAGCTTAACGAGCGTCTTGAGGCCTTCCAGGGCCACCTGCAAGTGGCCAGCGACGGCCATGCCGACAGCCGCTCCGCAGCCCGGGAGCTGGACACGCAGATTCGCGAGCAGGTCGACGGCCTGCAAAGCAGTGTGCAGGAAGCCGCGGACTTGGACAGCCTCAAGCAGGTGCTGGAAAGCCATCTTGAGGGTTTGCTCGGCACCATGGACGAGCACCAGCAGCAGCGTGACCAACGCGAGCAGGAAGTGGCGGCGCGCTTGAAAGGGCTGGCCGAGCGGGTTGCCAATATGGAGCAGGAGGCCCAGGGCTATCGCGAGCACCTCGAGGTGCAGCGCCAGAAGGCGCTGATCGATCCGCTCACCGACTTGCCCAACCGCGCCGCCTGGAGCGAGCGCCTCGACCATGAGGTCAATGCTTGGCACCAGCACGGCAATAATTTGTCGCTGGCGATGCTGGACCTGGACCACTTCAAGCGCATCAACGATGGCTACGGCCACCTGGCCGGTGACAAGGTGCTGAAGATTATCGCCAACGTGCTGCGCAAGCGCCTGCGCTCCAACGATTTCATCGCGCGGTTTGGCGGTGAAGAGTTTGTGTTGCTGATGCCTGATTCATCCCTGTCGGATGCCTTGGGCGTGGGTGAAGTGCTGCGTGCGGCGATCGAGGCCTGCCCGTTCCACTTCAAGGGCGAGCCGGTGACGATTACGGTATCCATGGGGGTGGCGCAATTCCAACCGGGAGAACGCAGTGACCTGGCGCTCAAACGAGCGGATGAGGCGCTGTACCGGGCTAAAGCGGCAGGTCGTAACCAAGTGCAAGCGGCATAAAAGTTGTTCTATTTTGTAACTTGACCGCTTGGCCACGGACCGTACGTTACACTGTTGCATTATCGTCTTCAGCGTGCTGTCTTCCGCCATGAAATTCTTGTACTTCACCTTTGTGCTTCTTCTGCTCGCCGGTTGCGCCAGCGGTCCCCGCCTGAACACCAGCCACCCCTCGGCGAACCACGACAATCGCGTGCAGTTCGTGGTTGTCCACTACACCTCCACCAATCTTGAACAATCACTGGCCCTGCTGACCCACGGCGAGGTCAGTGCGCATTACCTGATCGGCGACGACGCCTCTGCCACCATCTACAAGCTGGTGGATGAAAGTCAACGCGCCTGGCACGCGGGCGAAAGCGAGTGGATGGGGCGTACCTGGCTCAACTCCAGCTCCATCGGGATCGAAATTGTGAACCCCGGCTATAAGGACACGCCCACAGGTCGCCTGTGGTACCCGTATTCCGAGGCCCAGGTAAAATCGCTGGTAGTGCTGCTCAAGGACATCAGCAAGCGCAATGGCATCGACCCCAAGAACATCATTGGTCACAGCGATATAGCGCCGCTGCGCAAGCTGGACCCGGGACCGTTGTTCCCTTGGAAGCGCCTGGCCGATGAAGGTCTGGGTGTATGGCCGGATGCTCAGGCGGTCGCGCGCTTTCAGGTGCAATATGCTGCTGAACTGCCGAGCATCACCTGGTTCCAGGAGGAGTTGGCGCTTCTTGGTTACCCGACACCCCAGACCGGTGTGTTGGATGTCGCAACGCGTCATGTGATCGCGGCGTTCCAGATGCGTTTCCGGCCTTCCCTGTTTGCTGGGGAGCCGGACGCCGAAAGTGCCGCTATTTTGCGTGTCCTCAACCGGCGCTAAAGGTTAAAGCGGTAACGCCATGTAGAACTGAGTGCCCTGCCCCGGCCGCGAATACACCCCCATGCGACCGCCGTGCAGTTGCACAATCTCTTTGCACAGCGCCAGCCCAAGGCCGGCGCCGCCTTTCTTGCGGCCCACCTGGACGAAGGGTTCGAAGATGCGCCCTTGTTGGCCATAGGCGATACCTTCGCCATTGTCCTCGACACTGATGATTACCCGCTCGCCATGGCGTCGAGCCTGCAGGTGAATCTGCCCGCCGTCGGCGGTGTGACGCAGGGCGTTGCCCAAAAGGTTGTCGAGCACACGCTCCAATTGCGCCTGGTCGGCATACAGGCGTGGCAGGTCGGACTGAACCTCTACCAGCAACTCTATGTTCTGCGCATTGGCGGGCTCCACAAAGCGCGCACGAGCGTTTTCAAGCAGGTCAGTCACGTCGCACGGGCCCAGGGTGAGTTTCTGCAGGCCGTTCTGGTAGCGCGAAAAATTGAGCAAGTCGTTGATCAACTGCATCAGGCGCTGCATCTCTTCATTGACCGTATCCAGCAGGTCCGCTTCGCGGGAGTCCGCCGGGAATTTCGCACGTTCGCGGAACAGGCCGAACGCCATGTGCATGCCAGTCACCGGCGTGCGCAATTCGTGGGATGCCCGCAGGACGAACTCGCTGCGTACCCGTTCAAAGGCGCGCTGTTCGGTCACGTCGTGCAGCACCATGACCGCCCCGAGAATATGCCCCTCGGTATGGCTGACAGGTGTGAGGCTGTAGGTCAGCAGGCGCAGTTCGCCCTCGACTTCCACTTCCAGATCATCCGGCGCCCGTTCCAGGTTGCCGCCGCGCAGCACCATTTGCAGCTGTTCATCCAGTTCGGGACGCATCAGGGCTTCGCCCAGGCCTTGGCCGAGGCGTTCCTCGTCCCAGCCCAACTGGCGCTGCGCGACGGGGTTGAGATGTTCCAGGCGGCCTTGGCGGTCAATCATCAGCAGGCCATCGTCGATGCTGTCTAACACAGCTTGCAGGCGCTGCTGGCCGGCCAGCAGTTCGTCAACGTTGGTCGCTTGATGCTGGCGAACCGCCTCGGCCATCAGGCCAAAACGGCGGGTTAACAGGTTCATTTCCGCTGCTGAAGAAATCGGCAGCGTCACCTCGAAATCACCTTGGCCGATCTTGTCCGCCGCTTTGGCCAGCGCCTCAATTGGCCCGCCGAATCGCCGGGCGATGCCATGGGCGGTGACAAATCCGATGATCAGCACCGCGAGCCCCACCAACCCCAGCAAACCAGCGATCAGCAACGCCCGCTCACGGGATTTATGCTCGCTGGCGCTGATGTTATCCAGGGCCTGCTTATGTTCGGTAATCAGCCCGTTGCGCAGCACATTGAAGGTTTCGGTGAGTTTTTCCTTGCTGCCCGGCGGCGGCGACGCTTGCTGGGATTGGTCGAAGGCCTCAAGCAAGTCTTGGTATTGGAGGCGTGCCTGGCTGAAACCGTTGCCATGGCCATCGCGCTGTTCGTGGGCGATACCCTGTTCCAGCAAGTCGAAGTAACGTTTTTTGGAGGCTTGCAGCGCCTCGGGGTCAGGGCGCTGCTCCAGCATCATGATCAACTGGTCGCCAAGGATCTGGCGCAGTTTGAGGCCCAAATCCAGGGTGACAAAGTTGCTGCGGATCAGCGATTCCTGGGTCTTAGCCATCTGCATCACGCTGACTAAGCCCAGGATCAACCCCAGCAGAGCGACGGTTATCAGCGCTGAAATGCTCAGGAATAAACGAGTGCGCAGTTTCATCGCTAACTTCATAGGGTGCAGCTCACAGGTTGTACTGTTTGCGTTTGCGATACAGGGTCGACGCGTCGATGCCGAGGGTGCGTGCCGCCTGGTCCAAGGTGTCGCTGGTGGCCAGAACCGCACCGATATGGGCTTTCTCCAGCTCGTCCAGACTCAACGCCGCCCCGATACGCGGTGCATTGTTGGTCGGTTGTTCGGCCATGCCTAGGTGGACGATTTCTACCTTTTCCTGCGGGCAGATGATGCTCGCCCGCTCCACGACGTTACGCAGCTCACGGATGTTGCCGGGCCAGCGATAGTTGAGCAGCGCTTCACGTGCTTGATCACTGAAACCCCGCGCCGGCCGGGCGTATTCCTTGACGAAGCGCGCCAGGAAACGGTCTGCCAGCGTCAGGATGTCTTCACTGCGCTCGCGCAGCGGCGGCAAGTGCAGGGTGATGACGTTGAGGCGGTACAGCAAGTCTTCACGGAAACGTCCGTCGCGCACCATGTCTTCCAGGTTCAAGTTGGTGGCGGCGAGGATACGCACGTCGGCCCGGCGGGTGACCGGGTCGCCCACGCGCTCGTATTCCTTGTCCTGGATAAAGCGCAGTAACTTGGGCTGCAACGTGAGGGGAAAATCGCCGATCTCGTCAAGAAACAGCGTGCCACCGTCTGCCTGATTGACGCGGCCCAGCGTGCTCTCACTGGCGCCGGTGAAGGCGCCACGGCTATGACCGAATAGCTCGCTTTCCATCAGCTCAGCGGTCAGCGACGGGCAATTGATGGTCACGCAGGATTTCTTGGCGCGTTTGCTCCAGCCGTGAATAGCGCGGGCCAGTTCGCCTTTACCGGTGCCTGATTCGCCAAGGATCAAGATGTTGGCGTCGGTCCCCGCCACCTGGCGCGCGGTTTCCAGCACCACCATCATTGACGGGCTATGAGAGTCGAGGCCGTCTTTGGGCTGGCGCACTGCACCTTCTAAAGCCTCCAAGCGCGCGGACAGTTGGCGCACCTCCAATTGCTTGGCCGTAGCGAGGCGCAGTTGATCGGGGCTGCAAGGCTTGACCAAGTAATCGGCGGCACCGGCCTGGATCGCGTCCACGGCGGTATCGACGGCGGAGTGAGCGGTGACAATCACCACGCGCATCCATGGTGCCTGGATACGCATGTGTGCCAGCACATCCAGACCGTTGTCTTCGCCCAGGCGCAGGTCCAGGAAGCACAGGTCGAACACCTGGCGTTGCATCAGGGCATCGGCCTGGGCGGCGCTGTTGGCGGTGGCGACGGTGTAGCCTTCATCTTCCAGGCAATAACGGAAGGTGCGGAGGATCGCGGACTCGTCATCCACTAAAAGAATGCGGCCTTGAAGTTCCTTGGCTGATTCCATCTGTCCCGCGCTCCTTAACTATAAATGATGGTGTTTAGTCCCGGAATAATCGGGCAAGTTGCATGGTTTATTCTGATTGATAAAAGGCATTGCCGTGCAGGTATCTGCATCTTTTCCTACAGAGCCCCGCCTGATGGCGTTTTCATGCCTTCTTGCCACTTCGGCAACTACTCCTTCGCTTTCGATCCTTTGATCCGACCACTGACCGTCGTGCATTTCGCACGGCCTATAAAGGGCGATCGTGCAGGATGCTGCACTGCCATTGTGTCTTTAATGCATAAGCTACTGATTTTATTGGGTTTTATTTTGTAAAAAAGCTGGCATGCACGCTGCAATACCTCTCTCAACGAATAATCAAAATGCGGGAGAACATCAGCATGACTCGCCAAATCCTCAGCCAATTGTGTGTATCGCCACTGCGCTTACAGCAAGGCATGTTTGCCAGCTTGGCCGTAATGGTCACGCTGATAGCAGGCCAGCAGATGCAACATTGGCAGCAGAGTCAGCAGCAAACCCCGCATTTCGAACGTCCGGCGATGACGCAGACACATTTCAGTTCCATTGGCAGCCGTACCGTCGGTGCTGCTTCTGCTGATGTAACTGCACCGCAATTGAGAGTGGCCGAGCAGGATTCCACCCTGGGCGAGCTGCCAACCCAAGAACGTTGGGTGTTTTAGGCAATAAAAGCGGCCGCTTGTGTAGGGCGGCCGTACGGCACGGCACTACCGCTGTTACCTCTATCGAAGCGTAAGGAGAATCACCATGTTGAGTTGGGCAATCACATTTCTGATCATCGCCATTGTGGCTGCAGTTCTGGGCTTTGGTGGTATCGCGGGCACCGCCACTGGGATCGCTAAGATCCTGTTCGTAGTCTTCCTGGTGATGTTCATTGCTTCGTTCTTCTTTGGTCGTCGCGGCCGAGGCTGAATATGACCACTCTGTGCTTTAAAACCATGGCTGTCGCCCTGCTCTTGGGCGGCAGCGGCCTGGCGATGGCCGCCAATGACGGCCAATCCCGGGCCAACCAATTGCTGACCGCGGACCCGCAGTACCGCGAGACTTGGCAAGACGTGGTGAAAAAAGAAGAGCGCTTGCCGGAATGGGTGATGAACCTGTCAGGCACAGCCGAGCAGATGAACGCCGTGGAAGAAGATGGTGACAAGTACTTGGTCGGGCCGCTTTGCGAAACTGCAGAAACGTGCAAGAACAAGCGCCTGATCGTCGCCTTCAGCTTCGACAAGGAAGATGCCTACGCCATGTTGGTGGAAGTGCCCGCCGGTTTGCCGGCAGATAAATCCCCAACACGCCATGCCGATTACCGTTTTATCGGTAAGCCGGATGAAGGCATGCAGAAGCTGCTGATGGAGCAGCTGAAGAAAGATCCGAATTGGTACTAGGTCCCGGCTACGGGGCCAGCGTCCATAGAAAGAAGCACCCTTGCTTCTTTCTGTTTGCACCGCTCGCCAAGAGCGGTGCATGACCAAGGGGCTGGGTTGCTCTGATCAAATGGGATCGGCGTGACCTACGGGTACAGGGAGTGCCTGCGCAAGGGCCGGGTCAGGCGAAAAGCTGCGACGCAAGTTCACAAGCCCCCTGCTTGCTGAACTTGCGGCGGGCTTATGACTTTCATCCCTGCCTTTTATGCCGCCCATAGCTGCGAATTTTCTTTTTGCTTGTTCCCAACCATTACTTGGTGTGTCGGGACGACCATCTATCGAGAAAGTTTTGTCGACGCTATAGGACATTTCTGACGCAATGCCGCGTGATTCCCAGGCATTTCTGCCAACGCACCAAACACGTGCAGAATCTCTGCGCGAGCCTGAATTGGCCGGTTCACGGCATATTCACCTGACAATATGTCGCATATGAACTGACCGTTCGGACAGTTATTATGAAAAAAAGTCATGCCGATTCGGCATAGGGTAGGCGTTTACGGCATTAGACGTCGCTCCCTTGCATCGGAATAGTTGCGCCTTTTTTCGCCTGCCAGTAAGCCATTTCGGCCACGCTGCGGTGACCTTTCATGGAGGCAGATGCACACACTTTTTCGCTTTCGAGCGGTCCAGCTGGCGCATTTGCCTTAAGTTCACTTGAAGTAAGGGTAATGACATGAAGAAGGCAAAGCTAAGCCTCGCCTGGCAGATCCTCATCGGTTTGGTGCTGGGGATCGCAATCGGCGCAGTGCTCAACCATTTCAGTGCTGAAAAGGCCTGGTGGATCAGCAACGTGCTGCAGCCAGCGGGCGATATCTTTATCCGCCTGATCAAGATGATCGTGATCCCGATTGTGATTTCCTCGTTGATCGTCGGCATTGCCGGTGTCGGTGACGCGAAAAAGCTCGGTCGTATCGGCGTCAAAACCATCCTTTACTTCGAAGTCGTCACCACCATCGCCATTGTGGTCGGCCTGTTGCTGGCCAACCTGTTCCATCCGGGCGCGGGCATCGACATGAGTACCCTCGGTACGGTGGATATCTCCAAGTACCAGGCGACCGCCGCCGAGGTGCAGCATGAGCATGCGTTTATCGAGACCATCCTCAACCTGATCCCGTCGAACATCTTCGCCGCTGTTGCCCGTGGCGAGATGCTGCCGATCATTTTCTTCTCAGTGCTATTCGGCCTGGGTCTGTCGAGCCTCAAGCCTGAGCTGCGTGAGCCGCTTGTGACGATGTTCCAAGGCGTGTCCGAGAGCATGTTCAAAGTCACCCACATGATCATGAAGTACGCCCCGATCGGCGTATTCGCACTGATCGCAGTGACTGTCGCTAACTTTGGCTTTGCCTCCTTGCTGCCGCTGGCCAAGCTGGTGATCCTGGTTTACGTCGCCATCCTGTTCTTCGCTTTTGCAGTATTGGGCCTGATCGCCCGCCTGTTCGGCTTCTCGATTCTCAAGCTGATCCGCATCTTCAAAGATGAGCTGGTACTGGCTTACTCCACCGCCAGTTCCGAAACCGTGCTGCCGCGCGTGATCGAGAAGATGGAAGCTTATGGCGCGCCAAAGGCTATCTGCAGCTTCGTGGTGCCGACCGGTTACTCGTTCAACCTCGACGGTTCGACCTTGTACCAGAGCATCGCGGCAATCTTTATCGCCCAGCTGTATGGCATTGACCTGTCGATCGGTCAGCAACTGATGCTGGTGCTGACTCTGATGGTCACCTCCAAAGGCATCGCCGGCGTGCCGGGCGTGTCCTTCGTGGTGCTGCTGGCCACCTTGGGTAGCGTCGGGATCCCGCTGGAAGGCCTGGCGTTCATCGCCGGTGTGGACCGCATCATGGACATGGCGCGTACCGCCCTCAACGTGATCGGTAATGCCCTGGCGGTATTGGTCATCTCCCGTTGGGAAGGCATGTACGACGACGCCAAAGGCGAGCGCTACTGGAATTCGCTGCCGCACTGGCGCACCAAGCAAGCCCTGCCGACTGCCCAAGCCACTCGCGGCTGATAGTCCGACGGCTCTAAGACAAACCCCGGTAAATCCGGGGTTTGTCGTTTCTGCCAGCCCCGCTATCATTCGCCCCATCTTTCGGGGGATTTAACTGATGCTCAATGGCCTGTGGCTTGGCTTCTTTGTCGTGGCGATGGTGTCAGCACTGGCGCAATGGCTGGTGGGGGGTAACGCCGGGATTTTTGCGGCGATGGTGGAAAGCATTTTCGCCATGGCCAAATTGTCGGTGGAAGTGATGGTGCTGCTGTTCGGCACCCTGACCCTGTGGCTGGGCTTTCTGCGTATCGCCGAGAAAGCCGGGATCGTCGATTGGCTGGCCAAGGCCCTTGGCCCGCTGTTTCGCCGCCTGATGCCGGAAGTGCCGGCCGGCCACCCTGCCATCGGTCTGATCACCCTCAACTTCGCCGCTAACGGCCTGGGCCTGGATAACGCGGCCACTCCAATCGGCCTAAAGGCCATGAAGGCGTTGCAGGAACTTAACCCCATCCCCAACACGGCGAGTAACGCGCAGATTCTGTTCCTGGTGCTCAACGCCTCGTCTCTGACACTGCTGCCAGTGACCATCTTCATGTACCGCGCCCAGCAAGGCGCCGCCGACCCGACGTTGGTGTTCCTGCCGATCCTGTTGGCCACCAGCGCTTCTACTCTGGTGGGCCTGCTGTCGGTGGCGGTGATGCAGCGTCTGCGACTGTGGGATCCGGTGGTGCTGGCTTACCTGATTCCGGGTGCGTTGGTGCTGGGCGGATTTATGGCGTTATTGGCCACGCTATCTGCCACGGCGCTGGCCGGTTTGTCGTCGATCCTCGGCAACCTCACGTTGTTTGGATTGATCATGCTATTTCTGGTGATCGGCGCGTTGCGCAAGGTGAAGGTGTACGAGGCGTTTGTCGAAGGGGCCAAAGAAGGCTTCGACGTTGCCAAGAACCTGTTGCCTTACTTGGTTGCGATGCTCTGTGCCGTAGGTGTTTTGCGCGCCTCCGGGGCCTTGGACTTTGGCCTTGAGGGGATTCGCCATCTGGTCGCTTGGACCGGCATGGACACGCGCTTTGTCGATGCATTGCCCACGGCGATGGTCAAGCCATTCTCCGGCAGCGCTGCGCGGGCGATGTTGATCGAGACCATGCAGACTCAAGGTGTGGACAGCTTCCCGGCCCTGGTGGCGGCGACGATCCAGGGCAGTACGGAAACCACCTTTTATGTGTTAGCGGTGTACTTCGGCTCGGTGGGCATTCAGCGGGCGCGGCATGCCGTGGGCTGTGCGTTGCTGGCTGAGTTTGCGGGTGTCGTGGCGGCGATTGCGGTGTGCTACTGGTTCTTTGGCTGAGGCTCGGATCGCTATCGGGAGCAAGCCCCCTCCTACATGTTGATCTGTGAACACATTCAAAATGTAGGAGGGGGCTTGCCCCCGATGAGGCCCTCAGCGTTTCGCAACACCGTTGCCCTGCTGAACAACCCACTCCACCACCTGCCTGCTCAACTGATCCCCGGCCACTCCAAACCCGGCCACCACCGCCGGCACCTTGGTATCGCTCACCGCTTGGTGAACTTCAAACCGCCGGCTGGCAATAATCCGCTGGTCACTGCCACGCACCAGGCGTGCGTCGAGGCGGATCACCACCTCCACCGCACTGCCCCGGTACTCACTCTGAAACGCCTGCAACTGCCCGCCTAGCTCATAGTCGGCCTGCAGATTGGTGTCGTCGGTGCTCAGCAGTGTCACCCGACCGTCACGCTGGAAGCCGTCCAGCAGGCGATTACGCAACAGCACCGGCGCGGGATCGCTCCAGCGCGAGTTGGCGTAGCTGCTGATCAGGTCGCCATTGGGCACCACGGCGATGCGTGGGCTGTCGAGGAACTCGCTGGTTTGTGGCTTGGTCAGGCGTAGCGACCAACCTACCGGGGTGCCTTGAGTCGTCGTTTGGGCGGAGGCCAGGCGGTAGACGTCCGACGGGTCGGCTTTAGGCAGGATCGAGCATGCGCTCACCAGTGCCAGCGCCACAGGAGCGATCATTTGATAAGCACGCTTCATGGCGTGAACTCCTTGTTCTTATCACTGCCCAGCAGGTAACCGCTGGGGTTGGCTTCCAGGCGGCGGGAGATGGCGCGCAGCGAACCGAGTGTTTCGCGCAGTTCGCGCACCGCCGGCGCCAGTTCGTTGAGGCCCTGCATGCCACTGTTCACCGAGTCTTTGTTATTGGTCAGCAAGGTATTGATGGTGGCGGTGCTTTGCTCCAGGGATTTCATCGCCTGTTCGGCGCTGCCGAACGCCTGTTTGCCTTGATCGTTGAGCAACCCGTTAGCGTTACGCATCAGCACCGTGGTCTGCTCCAGAGCAGCGGTGGCTTGTTTGCTGACTTGCATCAGTTGTTGCATCACCACCTTGATATCGCCGCGTTGGTCGGCAATGGCGCCGGTGGTTTGTTGCAGGTTATCCAGGGTCTTGCTCAGTCGCTCGACGTTATCCGAGGAGAACATCTCGTTGGCGTTGTGCAGCAGCAGGTTGATGCCGGTCATCAGGTCATTGCTGTTGTTCAGCAGCCGCGCGATGGGTGATGGCGAGGCGATGATCTGCGGCAGGTTGCCATCCTTGCCCTTGAGCACCGCACTTTGAGGTGTCCCGCCGCTGAGCTGGATGATCGACGTGCCCGTGATGCCGGTCAGCGCGAGTTTGGCTTGGGTGTCTTCCTTGATCGGCGTCTGCCCGGCCAGGCGGATACGCGCGAGTACGCGGCGCGGGTCGTTGGGGTCCAGGCTCAGGCTGATCACGTCGCCCACCTTGATCCCGCTGTATTGCACCGAGCTGCCTTGAGACAAGCCGCTGACCGCCTCGTTGAAGATCACTTCGTAATCCTGGAAGGCGCTGTCGACGCTGGATTTGGCCAGCCACAGGCCAAACAGCATCGCGCCGACCACCACGATCACGCTGAACAGACCGATCATCACATGATGGGCTCGGGTTTCCATGTCATACCTCGTTGAGCGGTTGAGCGGCATCCAATGCCGCGCGGCCCCGGGGGCCGTGGAAGTATTCGTGAATCCAGGCGTCGTCCGTTTCCGAGACGATATCGATGGCGTCCGCCACCAGCACTTTCTTCTGCGCCAGCACCGCCACGCGGTCGGTGATGGTGTACAGCGTGTCCAAGTCATGGGTGACCAGGAACACGCTCAGGCCCAGCGCGTCGCGCAGGGTCAGGATCAGTTGGTCGAATTGCGCCGCGCCAATCGGGTCGAGGCCGGCGGTGGGCTCGTCGAGGAACAGGATGTCCGGGTCCAGCGCCAGGGCCCGGGCCAGTGCGGCGCGCTTGATCATGCCACCGGAGAGCGACGCGGGGTATTTGTCGGCGGCCGACAGCGGCAGCCCAGCGAGGGCGAGTTTGACGGCCGCCAAGTGCTCGGCGTCTCGGCGGCTGAGGCCTGCGTGCTCGATCAGTGGCAGCGCGACGTTCTCGGTCACGGTCAGCGAGGAAAACAGCGCGCCCTTCTGGAACAGCACGCCGAAGCGCCGCTCTACCAGCGAACGCTCATGCTCCGGCAGGTTCGGCAGATTCTTGCCGAACACCCGCACTTCGCCCTCGCTGGGGCGGCGCAGGCCGACGATGCTGCGCAACAGTACCGACTTGCCACTGCCGGAGCCGCCGACCACCGCAAGGATTTCGCCCTTGTACAAATCCAGGTCGAGATTCTCGTGCACGCTCTGGCTGCCAAAGCGATTGCACAGGCCACGCACTTCAATCACCGCCTCGGTGGGCGAACGGTGTAGACGACTCACCAGCCCATCTCCATGAAGAACAGCGCGGCAACCGCATCCAGCACGATCACCACAAAGATCGATTGCACCACGCTGGAGGTGGTGTGGGCGCCGACCGATTCGGCACTGCCGCTGACCTTGAAGCCTTCCAGGCAGCCAATGGCCGCGATCAAAAAGGCGAAGATCGGTGCTTTCACCATGCCCACCAAAAAGTGCTGCACGCCAATGTCCGATTGCAGTAGCGAGAGGAACATCGCCGGGGAAATATCCAGCGCTACGGCACACACCACGCCGCCGCCGACGATTCCCGAGAGCATCGCCAGAAAGGTCAGCATCGGCAGCGCGATCAGCAGCGCGAGTACGCGGGGCAGTACCAGCAACTCCATCGGATCCAGGCCCAGTGTGCGGATGGCGTCGATTTCTTCGTTGGCCTTCATCGAACCGATCTGCGCGGTAAACGCACTAGCGGTGCGGCCGGCGATCAGGATCGCAGTGAGCAACACGCCGAATTCCCGCAGGAAGGAGAACGCCACCAGGTCCACCGTAAAAATGGTCGCGCCGAAGCTTTTGAGTACCGTGGCGCCAAGAAACGCCACCACGGCACCGACTAGAAAGGTCAGCAACGCCACGATAGGCGCAGCATCGAGGCCGACCTGTTCGAGATGGGCAACCATCGGCGTCAGGCGCCAGCGCTTGGGGCGGAAAATGCCACGGGCAAAGGTTTCGAGGATCAGGCCGACAAAACCCAATAATTGCTTGCTGTCCTGCCAGACGGTATCCACCGCCCGCCCGATGCGTGCCAACACCTGGATGCCGGCAGCCTCTTCCGGTGCTTTTTCCGGTACGCAAAAATCGTTGAGTGAGCGGTAGACGGTCTTTAGTAACGCGCGGTCGGCAGCGGACAGGCTGCAATCGGTCTGCTCGGCGGATTGCTCGATACGGGTTGGCCCAAGCAGTTCCACCAGCAGCGAGGCGCCGGCGGTATCCAGGGCGCCGAGACCATTGAGGTCTATGCGTGCGCCGGCGTCGTATTGGCCGTCGAGTTTGTCCGACAGCTTCTTTAGGTTTGCGTAGTGGGCCAGCGTCCAGTCCCCCGTAATCCGCAGTAACGGAGGGGCGGTGGAGGTATCGAGGTGGGCTGCGCCGGCCGTGGGACTACTGGTCATAAGCTCCGAGCTTGTATTGGCTATCCACAATTCCTACGTAATAGCACGATACAGCCTACTTCGGGTTGTCCGTTTGTGCTGCGTCAGTCACTTTGAAGCGCAGCACGCCGATCACCTGCCCGTCTTCGGTCAGCACTTGAACTTGCCAGCGGCCCGCCGAATCGGGCGGGAAGTTCTGTTTGTGGGTCCAGGCGCGATAGCCTTCCTTGCGCCCGCCGTGGATGTCCAGGGCAATGCGGTCGACCTCTTTGCCGTTGAATTTCCACACGTGGTAGATCCGCTCATTCAGCCCGCGTGGCGCGTTGATTGCGGTATAGGCATACAGCCCGCTGCTGCGCAGTTGAGCGACGGTCACTTCCTTGAGGTCATCGCCTGGCGTGCGGTCTTGCAGCTGGGTGCTGATGGCCACTTCGGTCATCCACAGCGTGGCCGGCGGTACCCAGCTGCGTAGGAACCAGCCTGCGCAACCAATCGCGGCGGTCACCCCCAGCAGCATCGCCCAGCCCTTGAGGCTGCGCAGCGGCATGCTCACTGCCAGGCTCGGGATCGACAACGCCATGGCTACGCCGAGGGCGAGCTTGTAACTCTCGGCGGTGGTCAGGTGCAGGATGATCGGCAGCGCGGTGAGCAACGCGGCGAACAGCGTCAGTGTGTGCAGCGCCAGGAACAGCGAGCGCTTGGGCGCCAGCCATTTGTAGTACAGCGGGTCGATGATCGACACCAGTGCCGCTGCGCCGAGCAGGCCGGTGAATATCGATTGGCCACTGTTCCACGCCGTGGTGATGAAAAAGAACGGCAGCACGAAGAACAGACTTTCCTGGTGGATCATCTGGGTGGCGTAGCGCAGCAGGGGTTCGGGAATTTCCCGCTTGAACACCTTGGTGAACAGCTGGGTAAAGCTGTTCTCCAGCATCAGCCACAACCAGCTCACCAGCATGATGACCGCGATCCAACTGGCCATGCCCTGCTGACGGTCCACCAGAATGAAACTGCACACACCCGAGATGAAGCCGCCGAGTGCAATCACCCCTGGGTAGCGCTTCATCAGTTCGAGGATGCGGGTGATTAAACGGGTTACGTTTTGCATTCGGCGGTTCGCAGTCTTTGTAGGAAAAAATCCCAGACAGAATAACGTCTTAGCCCGGTGTTCGGTGCCCGATTACGTGATCCGTTTGCGATAAAGCCGCACGCCGATCAACACAATGGCGATCAGGCCGAGCACGCCGGCGCCGATCCAATTGAGCATGTCGTAACTTAACAACGGTTTTTCGATGCGCCAGTACCCAGGCTGCTTGAGTACCTGGCGCATAGCCTGGTTAGCCTGATCCAGGTTGACGGCCTTGATGCGTTTGACCGGATCGCTGAAGCGGCCTTTGTCGTAGTCGGCCAACGCCGCCCAATAGTAGTCGGCCAACGCGCTATTGCCCTGCACGGCCCAGGCTTGCCGAGCGATGGCGGCCTGTTGCAGGCGGGCGAAGGTGGCCGGGTCGAGGCCGTCTTTGAGCAACTGCGCGGTGAGGTCGTGCAATACCTGTTCGGCCTCAGGGAGGTTTTCTCGCTCAAGGTCGGCATTCAGGCTGAGGAAACCTACGCCGCCGAGCACTTCGCGTTCGCTCCAGGGGCCGTAGGACAAACCGTGCTTGAGGCGCAGTTGACGGTACAGCGCCCAGTCGAGGTAGTCCTTAAGCAGGTCGTAGGTTTCGTCGTGCTGGTCGTCCAATACCGGTTCTGGGAACAGCCAGTGCAGTTTGGCGCTGTTGCCTACCCAGCCGTGGATCAGTTCGCGGTGGCTGTTGGCGGTGTGCTGGATTTCCGGCAGGGGCCTGTGCTCGGTGGGGTCTACCGGGTCGAGTTCGCCGTAGGTGCGTTCCAGGTAGGCCGGCAGCAGTTTGTCGAGTTCGCCGACGACGATCAGGGTCATGTTGTTGGGGGCGTACCAATTCTTGCGCAGTGTCTGCAACTGGTCGCGGGTCAGTTGCTCGACCTCGGCGCGTTCGGCGCATTTGAGGCCCAACTCGACGGCCAGTTGATTGCTGGCGGTGTGGCCCAGGTCCTGACGGTCCAGCAGGCGTTGCAGGTGCGAGTAATGGCCGCCGTCTTCGCGCTCTACTACTTGTTTGGCCGCATTGATATTGGCGTCGGTCAACTCAGTGCGGGTGATGATTGCCAGTAACAGGTCTAGCACCTTGCGCTGGTTTTTCGCGGGAGCCTCAATTACGAAGGTGGTGTCGGCATTGCTGGTGTAGGCGTTCCACTCGCCGCCCAGGGCCTGCATGCGCTCTTCGAGGTCGCCTTCGCCGCCGCCGTCGATGCCACTGAACAGCAAGTGTTCGAGCAAGTGCGGCAACTCCTTTTCCTCACAGCCGAAGTCATCCAGGCCCACACCGACCACCAAACGGATCGCCACGTGCCCACGTTCGGTGCCCGGCTTGAGTAGCAATTGCAGGCCGTTGGGCAAGGTGTAGCCCTCGACTTGCAGGCGGTCAAAGGCAAAAGCGTGGGCAGAACCCATAAGCAGGCAGGCGAATAACAGGCGACGCATAACTGGCTTCCTGGCGAGTGAGGTCAGCTCTAACTGACTTCACGGGCCATCGTACGTTCAGGGCGAATGCGTGATGTCGGCAATATCTTCGGCCGAGAGCGCGCCTGTGTCGGACGTTTCCAACACTACATACGCACTGCTACAAAACAACGAATTGAGGCGTTTTATGTCGGCAATCAGCTCCAGGTGCAGGGAACTGGTCTCCAGGCTCTGTACGATTTTGCGTTGCAGACGGCTCACATGGGCGTGGGCCAAGCGGCGCTCCTGGGCGCGAAAGCGGCGCTTTTCGCGTAGCAATTGGCGTGCGCTTTCCGGGTCGGCGCTGAGGAATACCGAAAGGCCGAGTCGCAGATTGGCTATCAACTGGCTGTGCAGGCCAGTGAGTTCTTCCAGGCCTACTTCGGAAAACTGGCGGCGCTGAGAGGTTTTCTGCTGCTGGACTTTACGCAGCATGCGTTCGATCAGGTCGCCGGCGAGCTTCAGGTTGATCGACAGTTCGATGATCTCGGCCCAGCGGCGACTGTCCTGTTCGCTCAGGTCTTCGCGGGGCATTTGCGCCAGGTAGAGCTTGATTGCGCTGTAGAGCGCTTCGACGTCATCACTGAGGCTGCGCATCTCCTGGGTGATCGCAGTTTGCTTGCCGCGCAGTACTTCTTGCATGGCGGTGAGCATGTTGTCGATCAGGTCGCCCAGGCGCAGGGTTTCGCGGGCTGCATTCGCCAAGGCCAGGCTGGGCGTGGTGAGGGCCGTGGGGTCAAGATGACGGGGTTTGGCCTTGCCGTTGGCCTCTTCTCGCTCGGGCAGCAACCACGCGCAGAGGCGCGCCATTGGGCCGATGGTCGGCAGCAGGATCAGGCAGCGACTGACGTTGTAGAGCAGGTGGAAGGTGATGACCATGCCTTGGGTGTTGTAGTCCAGGCCGTCCATCCACAGTACCAGCGGGTCGAGCACCGGGATGATCAGCAGCAGGCCAATCAGTTTGTACAACAGACTGCCCAGGGCCACTTGGCGCCCGGCGGCGTTCTGCATGCTGGTGCTGAGGAAGGCCAGCACGCCGCTGCCGATGTTGGCGCCGATCACCAGGCCGATGGCCACGTGCAAGCCGATCACGCCGGCGCCGGCGAGGGTGGCGGTCAGCAATACGGCGGCCAGGCTGGAGTAGGAAATCATCGCAAACAAGGCGCCGACCAGTGCGTCGAGCAAAATGTCGCCGGTCAGCGAGGCGAACAGCACTTTCACGCCCTGGGCGTGGGTAATCGGGCCGGCGGCTTCGACGATCAATTGCAGCGCGAGGATGATCAGACCGAGGCCTATTCCTACTCGCCCCAACTGCCCTGCCCGCGTCTGTTTGCGCGACAGAAAGAAAATAACGCCGAGAAAGATCAACAGCGGCGACAGCCAGGACAAGTCAAAGGTCAGCACCCGCGCCATCAGCGCGGTACCGACGTCGGCGCCGAGCATAGTCGCCAGTGCGGGCATCAGGCCCATCAGGCCCTGGCCCACAAATGAGGTCACCAGCATGGCCGTGGCGTTGCTGCTCTGCACCATGGCTGTCACCAGGATGCCGGCGACAAACGCAAGCCAGCGCTTGGACATGTTATGCCCGATGACTTGACGCAAGTTAGAACCGTAGACCCGCAGGATCCCGGTACGGACGATGTGCGTGCCCCAGATAAGTAGGGTCACGGCGGAAAGCAGATTGAGCAAGGTCAGCATGCTCGGCCCCCCGTGTAGGTGTGCTCCAACAGGAGCGAAGGAAAGTTGCCGCGTGCCGCTCTACGTCTTGTACTTAAGCTGTAGTTGGCGAATGGGCTCGGCGCCAGCATCGCATAGCTAAAGTGGGGATTGAAACAAAACTGTCATGAAATCAGCTTTTTGCGGATGAAAAAAAACGGGACGCAAGCGCCCCGTTTTTTACGACTGGCTCGGGTTATTGACCCGGGATGTCCTTACGCAGTTTCACAGGATCCTGCTGTTTCTTCTTTTTCGCGATGGCGGTGCGCATCTTGATGTTCACCGCTTCTACCGCCAGCGAGAATGCCATGGCGAAGTAGACATAGCCTTTAGGCACATGCACGTCGAAGGATTCGGCGATCAGCACTGTACCCACCACCAGCAGGAACGACAGCGCCAGCATTTTCAGCGACGGGTGCTTGTCGATGAAATCGCTGATGGTGCCGGCAGCCAGCATCATCACCAATACGGCAACCACAATCGCGGCAACCATGACCGGTACGTGGGAGACCATGCCGACGGCGGTGATCACCGAGTCCAGGGAGAACACGATGTCGATGATCGCGATCTGGATGATGGTGTAGATGAACTTGCCACCGGCGCCTTTCGGCTCGTCCTGGGTTTCGTCTTCACCTTCCAGTGCGTGGTACATCTCTTGGGAGCTTTTCCACAGCAGGAACAGGCCACCGAAGAACAGAATCAGATCGCGACCGGAAATGCCTTGGCCAAACACCACAAAAAGGTCGGCAGTCAGTTGCATGACCCACGTGATCGACAGCAGCAACAGGATGCGCGTGACCATGGCCAGCGCCAGGCCGAATATCCGGGTGCGAGCCTGCATATGCTTAGGCATGCGGCTGACCAGGATCGAAATCATGATGATGTTATCGATGCCCAGGACGATCTCTAGGGCCGTCAGGGTGAAGAAGGCAATCCAGATTTCCGGATTGGTCAGCCATTCCATGTGTATTCCTTTGAGCGTGTGTTAGGCCGCACCGGCGTAGGGCCGGCGCAGCTGGGTTGTACGATTATAGAGTGCTGAACAGCGGAAAAATCCCCATCAGCAATGCGGCGAACATTATGCACAGGCACACCAGCACTGCCCACTTCAGGGTGAAGCGCTGATGATCGCCAAATTCGATACCGGCCAGGGCGACCAGCAAGTAGGTCGACGGTACCAGCGGGCTGAGCAAGTGCACCGGTTGGCCAACGATGGAGGCGCGGGCCATTTCCACTGCGGTGATGCCGTAGTGGCTGGCGGCTTCGGCCAGTACTGGCAGTACGCCGTAGTAGAACGCATCGTTGGACATGAAGAAGGTGAACGGCATGCTCACCAGTGCGGTGATAACGGCCAGGTACGGGCCCAAGGCGTCAGGGATGACCGCCAGCAGGCTCTTGGACATCGCATCGACCATGCCGGTGCCCGACAGGATGCCGGTAAAAATACCCGCGGCGAAGATCAGCCCTACCACCGCCAGTACGCTGCCAGCATGGGCGGCGACGCGGTCTTTCTGCTGTTGCAGGCACGGGTAGTTCACGATCATCGCGATACTGAACGCCACCATGAACAGCACCGGCAGCGGCAACAGGCCGGCGATCAGTGTGCACATCAGGGCCAGGGTCAGTGCGCCGTTGAACCAGATCAGCTTCGGACGGCGGGCGTCTGGAAATTGCGACACGCTGATTTCGCTATGGTCGATCTCGTCGCCCTGCAGGTGCAGTTCGCCCAGGCGAGCACGTTCGCGCTTACCGTACATATAGGCGATCGCGAGGATAGCGACGACGCCGGCGGCCATGGCCGGAATCATCGGTACGAAAATATCCGAAGGGTCCACATGCAGCGCACTGGCGGCGCGGGCGGTCGGGCCACCCCAAGGGGTCATGTTCATCACGCCACCGGCGAGAATGATCAAGCCGGCCATGATCCGCGGGCTCATGCCGATGCGCTTGTACAGCGGCAGCATGGCGGCCACGCAGATCATGTAGGTGGTGGCGCCGTCACCGTCCAGGGACACCACCAGGGCCAGTACGGCGGTGCCGACTGAAACCTTCAGCGGGTCGCCTTTGACCATCTTGAGGATCTTGCGCACGGCCGGGTCGAACAGGCCGGAGTCGATCATCAAGGCGAAGTAGAGGATGGCGAACATCAGCATCACGCCGGTTGGCGCGAGCTTGGTGATGCCTTCGAGCATCATCGGGCCGATCTTCGGTGCGAAACCGCCGAACAGCGCGAACAGGATTGGCACGATGATCAGGGCGATCAGCGCAGACAGGCGCTTGGTCATGATCAGGAACATGAACGTGATGACCATGGCAAAGCCAAGGAAAGTCAGCATAGGAATACTCCAGGCGTAGCGCGGCTAGGGAATGGCGAACCGGGATGGGTCAGCGCAGAACGAAAGGCACGAGGCGTACGGGGGGAGTTGGGGCGAACAGGCGGGTACGGACGGACATCGGGAATCACCATTGTTGTTGTAAACAGCCGGTCTTTTGCCGGCAGTGGGGGCGATCCTAGACGTGAAAGCTTTCAGCCAGCTTTCGCTGGCTAAACAGGTGATGTGGAAAAGACGCACGGTCTTCAAGGGTGCACAGGTGAAAATGTGGGAGGGGGCTTGCTCCCGATAGCAGAGTGTCAGTCACTGCATGTGCAAGCTGACCCACCGCCATCGGGAGCAAGCCCCCTCCCACATTTGATATGTGTTTATTTCGGCTGCTTCAGGGCAGCTCAAGGCCGCCCGCTGCTTTGTGCAGTTTGCGCAGGTGTTCGCCCACCTGCTTGAGGTTGGCTTCACATGCGGCGATTTCTGCGGCGCGAGCAGGGTCCAGCAGCGCCCTCACCTCTTTATCCAGCTCGCCGGTCAGCGATTGCAGCTGTTTCTGGCGTTCGGCGCTTTCCGATTCCAGGCGTTTGGCTTCCGACGGTTGTGGCAGGCCGTAGCCGCCGCTGCCGAGCAATTCTGCTGGCCTGCTGAGGAACCCACTGTTGGCGAGGATCTGTTGCAGCGTGGCGTTGGCTTTTTCCATGCCGCCGTTTTTCAGCTCGCGGGCACCGAGATAGCGCTGTTTGACCTCATCCTGAGCCAGCATCAGCTGCTTGCGAAAGCTTGCCTGTTCCAGCAGCAACAACGCGGCGCTGGTGCGCAGATCGGCCTGGTCGAACCATGGGCGCCGTTGCGCTGCGCTGAGCGATAGCCAATCTTCAACCTGGGTCTGTTTGATCGGCAGGTGTTTGCGCAGCACATCGAACATCGCCTGATAACGCTCGCGGAACGAGTCAAAGTGATAGCCCAGGCGCAGGGCTTCACGTTTGTCATTCAGCACGCTGGTATCGGCCAGGCCGCGGGCTTGTAGCACTTCAAGCAGGCCGTTGGGGGTGATGTTGTCCAGGCCGGTGAGTTGCGGGTTCGCGCTGCCGCTGCGTAACAGCTTCAGGCTTTCGACCGCGCAGTTATTGGACAGGAAGAAGTAGTTGCCGTCGTAGCTCCAGTGCATCTCTGCAGCGTGTTCGACGGTGTCGTTGATCTCTTGTCGTGACAGTCTCAACGGCACGGAAGCCAGGCCGCGCAGCTCGGTCTTGGTGTATTCGTCGATCACCTGGGCCAGCGGAAGTACAAACAGGCGTGACGGGTACTTGCCCACCAGGCCATCCCAACTCGACAGTTGTACGTCACCGACGAACGCGCGGTAGGACAAGACCAGATGCTGGTCCAGGTCCAACCGGCAATCTGGTCCGCGGGGACGGCCCGGTGCGCAGATCACCAGGCGCAACATGCTGTGGCCCCAGCGGCTGACCAGGTTCTGGTTGGCTTCGGCCAGCAGATAGTCGATTTCATAGACCCGCTCCGGGTCCACGTGGCCCAACGGCGTCTTTGCAAAGTCGTTGCCCGCATTGAGGAACGGGTAGGCCTTGGCGCAGGCATCCTGTTCAGGCGGTGCCCAGCCGAAGTGTTGCTGGTAATAGCGGAACAGTGCGGGGCGTCGGCAGGCGTAGCTTGGATCGAGGAGGAAGTACTCCATGTTGACCGCGACGAACTCCAGCGGGCTGCTGATTTCGTAGATGTCTGGGCTGCGCACGATTTGGCGGTTGTGCTGCTCGCGCTCACCGCGCCGGCCGACATACTGCGGCCAGCCGGCGAGGTCCAGCAGCCGCGGGTCATCGCTGAGGGTGAAACGGCGTTCATTCTGGCCACGGCATTGATCGGGCAGGCCGATCAGGCCGGTGATGCTGTTCTGGCGGCTGCAGCGCTGGATCAGCGCGCGCTCGTCCTTGGACCACAGGCGCGCACGGTCATAGATATGGGTCAATTCATGCAGCACGGTGGCGAGCATTTCCCGGCGCACGGTGCCGTGGGGGCGATTGGTTTTCTGGGTGGCGGCGCTGCCATCGGTCAGGGAAGCGAGCAGATTGCGGTTGAGGTCCAGTTCGGACACCAACGAGGCCTGACCATAGGCATTTTCGGGCATCTTGTCGGTCCAGCCGACATCGATGCGTCGGTCCAACTGCTCGATAAAGCGCGGCGGCAGTGAGCGCATCGCTTCATCGAGCAATGCCTGGCTGGCCTGCTGTTCGGCCGGGCTCAAGCCTTCTGTCTTGAGCCGCAGTTGCAGGCTGGCCTGGGCTGCGCTGGCACACAGCAGCACAGTCCCGGCCAGGAGCCAGGCAGCGAGGCGCCTCACAGAGCGAGGATGGCTTCGGCGAGGGTCTGGTCGCTGGCGTCGCGGGCTTCCGGCAGGCGGGTGCGCAGGGTATCGAAGGCGGCTTCTAACTGTGCGCCTCGGATTTCGCCATTGGTGGCGACGAAACTGGCGGCATCATCGTGAGCTTCGCGCACGACTTTGGAGTCGCGGATGGAGGTGGTGGTGTCCGAGGTGAAATCAATGGTGCGGCCGGAGGCGCGGACAATGATGTTACTGGTGGCCACCAGGGTATGCGCCTGGGCAACGTCGGCCAACAACAGCAGGCCAAGGGTGGCGGCGATCAACGGGCTACGCATGGAAGAACTCCGAATACAAAGATGGAAACACAAAGATGATTATTGGACGAGAATTGCCTGCGCCAGTTCAAGGTCGCTTGCATGAAGTTTTGGTTGGTTCCGGCGCAGGTAATCCAGTGCCGATTCCAGCCGCGCTCCACGCCATTGGCCGTCAGTGGCGATGAACGCGGCGGCGTCATCCTGAGCTGCCACTACTACTTTGCGGTCGAACGGTGCGGAGGTCACCTTGCTGGTGGCATACGCGCTCGCAACAGTGCTCTGGATGGTCAGGTCAAAGGCCGAAGCCAGTGGCGACCAGCCAGCGAAAAACACGACAGGGACAATTAACAGGCGGTATGAAAAAGCCATGGGACTCGACAACTGAAAACGAGCGCCAAGGCTAGCGCAATGCCCCGGCGAGAGCCAGCGCCGAGGCATTCAAGAGCAACTGGCGCTCGCTCATATCAGGTGCGATCAGATAGCCAGGATGGCTTGAGCCAGCTGTGCGTCAGTCGCGGTATTCAGTTGTGGTGCTTGTTGGCGGATCTGGGCCAAGGCGCTTTCCAGCTTCACACCACGAATGGCTCCTTCGCTGGCGACAAAGCTGGCAGCGTCGTCTCGGGCGGCACGCACGACTTTGTTATCGCGAAGGGACGAAGTTGCATCGGAGGTGGCGTCTGAAGTGGCCTTCAAGGCGCCGACGATGGAGTCGGTGGTCACTATAAAGCTGGAGGCATTGGCGTTTGCAGCCAGGACCAACAGGGCGGCGGCGCTGAGCAGGCGAAGACGGGACATGGGGTGACTCCTATAGATGAGCAATAAAGGTGGCGCAGAGACTCGCCGAATGTTGATTGGATATTAGGCCGAGGCTTATCAGTTCTGATAGGTTTTGTGCAGTTCTGAAAACTGTACCTATTGTATTATTGGTTTATTAAACTGTACCTGTTCCTCTAAAAGCATTGCTGGAAACGCACACGCCTAAAACAACAAAGCCCGCCTCCGGTCTCCCGGGGCGGGCTCTGTTTTGACAAATCAGTGCTGGCAGTGGACCCGGTGGGTCAGGGCCAGCGAGCGCTAATTAGCGCCAGAACGGCTTGCTCAGCTCTTCGTAGCGTTGAGCTTCGCTGATACCGGCGTCAGCCAGCAGACGCGAATCCAGACGAGCCAGTTGGTGGCGGCTGGAGATGCGGCGCTGCCACAACATCAGGTTGGCCAGAACGCGCAAAGGCATGGAAGCCTGGGTGTTTACAGCTTTTTCTTCGAAGAACAGTTCGGAACTGAGTGTACGTTCCATGATGACATCCTTCCGCTTATGGCGGCATTAGGTAGTGGTTTAACTGATGCCAATGATCCTCCTCCGGCGCAAGACTCTCTAGATACAGTTCACCTGTATTGTGAGGGGCCAGTTAACTGTTTATAGGTGCTGTACGGTACGAAAATGGGGCAACTGTACTTGTCTGCACTTTAATGGTGCGAAATTGGTGGTTATGGGGATATGCGTAAGATTTTTCTGTCGGAAAAGACCAGTACAGCAGTACAGTTTTATTAAGAAGTGACGATCAGGAAGCCGAGCTGATGAAGGTGTGTTTGCATCAGCCCGGATCTGTATCAATCAAGCCTTGAGCATATGCCCGGTTTCTTCCAGGTTAATGTGCCAACTCAGTGCTTCGCGCAGGATGTGTGGGGTGTGTCCGCCGATGGCGCAGGCCGCATTGAAGTAACTGTTCAGCGCATCGCGGTACGCCGGGTGTACACAGTTGTCGATGATCACCCGTGCGCGCTCCCGTGGCGCCAGGCCGCGCAGGTCAGCGAGGCCGACTTCGGTGACAAGGATGTCGACATCATGCTCGGTATGGTCCACATGACTGACCATCGGCACCACGCTGGAAATCGCGCCACCCTTGGCAATTGACTTGGTTACGAAGATCGCCAAGTGCGCGTTACGCGCGAAATCGCCTGAGCCGCCAATGCCGTTCATCATCCGCGTGCCGCAGACGTGGGTGGAGTTGACGTTGCCGTAGATGTCGAACTCCAGCGCCGTGTTGATGCCGATAATGCCCAGGCGACGGACCACTTCGGGGTGGTTGGAGATTTCCTGCGGGCGCAGCACCAGCTTGTCCTTGTAGTGCTCCAGATTGCCGAACACATCGGCGTTGCGCCGTTCCGACAGCGTGATCGAGCTGCCCGACGCAAAGCTCAGCTTGCCGGCGTCGATCAGGTCGAAAGTCGAGTCCTGCAGCACTTCGGAATACATCGTCAGGTCTTCGAACGGCGAATCGATCAATCCGCACATCACCGCGTTGGCGATGTTTCCGATACCCGCCTGCAGCGGGCCGAGCTTGTTGGTCATGCGACCGGCATCCAC
Organism: Pseudomonas sivasensis; assembly: GCF_021391435.1. NCBI lineage: Bacteria > Pseudomonadati > Pseudomonadota > Gammaproteobacteria > Pseudomonadales > Pseudomonadaceae > Pseudomonas > Pseudomonas sivasensis. The sequence continues at coordinate 320,700 of NZ_CP090029.1, forward strand.
TTCCTGTTTAAGGAAGTGAATCAAGTGATTGGCGATCCCTTGGGTGTCACTGTCAGGAGGTGTAACAGTAGAAGCTGAGTCCGCCTGGTTGGTGATGACAATGGCGACAATCTTTTCCGGCGGGATGGGAATCGCGGTGCTGCCGATGCGGTCGTCGACCTTTACCAGCGGGATCGGCGTGCGAGTCGGGCGGTAGGTTGGGATATAGATGTCGTGCAACCCTTCAAGATTCGGGTTGTGTGCCAGGTTGATCTCGATGATCACCTGCTTGGCGAAAATCGCGAAGCTGGCCGAGTTACCCACGGAGGTGGTGGGCACGATATGCCCTTGTTCGGTGATCGCCACGGCTTCGATCACAGCAATGTCTGGCAGCTTGAGCTGGTTGTTGCGCAGTTGCTCGACGGTTTCCGACAGATGCTGGTCGATAAACATGACTTCGCCGGCATTGATTGCCTTGCGCAGCGTGCTATCGACTTGAAACGGCATGCGTCGTGACAGCACGCCAGCTTCGGTCAGTTGCTTGTCCAGGTCATTACCCAGGCTGGCACCGGTCATTAGGGTGATTTTCAGCGGGGACGTCTTGGCGCGTTCGGCCAGGGCGTGGGGGACGGCCTTGGCTTCACCGGCTCGGGTGAAGCCACTCATGCCGACGGTCATGCCGTCCTCGATCAGTGCGGCGGCGTCTGCCGCGCTCATGACCTTGTTCAACAACGAAGGCAAGCGGATACGATCACGGTACATGAATTGTTATCTCAGGCTACGGAAGCAAGGTGGGCAGTGTAGTGATTTCAAAAAGTTTCGGCCCGCTACCATGGTCGAATGCCGAGTAGTGTTTTAGAGCCTTTGGTCGGGTTTCATGCGGTAATAAAAAACCCCAGCCTATCGCAGGCCGGGGTTTTGAGTATTGCGCTGAAGCAGTGTTACTCGACGGCTTTGACCATGTCTTCGATGACCTTCTTCGCGTCACCGAAGACCATCATGGTCTTGTCCAAGTAGAACAACTCGTTATCCAAACCGGCATACCCGCTGGCCATCGATCGCTTGTTGACGATGATGGTTTTGGCCTTGAAGGCTTCCAGAATCGGCATCCCTGCAATTGGCGAGTTCGGATCGTTCTTCGCGGCCGGGTTGACCACGTCGTTTGCGCCCAGCACCAGGACTACGTCGGCCTGGCCGAATTCCGAGTTGATGTCTTCCATTTCGAACACTTGGTCGTAAGGCACTTCCGCCTCGGCCAGCAGGACGTTCATATGCCCAGGCATGCGGCCTGCCACCGGGTGGATCGCGTACTTCACGGTCACGCCGCGGTGAGTCAGCTTCTCGGTCAGTTCCTTCAGCGCGTGTTGCGCACGTGCCACCGCTAAGCCGTAGCCTGGAACGATGATCACGGTGTCGGCGTTGGTCAGCAGGAAGGTTGCGTCGTCGGCCGAGCCGGACTTCACCGGGCGCGCTTCTTTCGAGCCTGCCGCAGCACCGGCATCCGGCGCATTGCCGAAACCGCCGAGCAGTACATTAAAGAAGGAACGGTTCATCGCCTTGCACATGATGTACGACAGGATCGCGCCGCTGGAGCCCACCAGGGAGCCGGCGATGATCAGCATCGAGTTGTTCAGCGAGAAACCGATACCCGCCGCTGCCCAGCCGGAGTAGCTGTTGAGCATCGACACGACGACCGGCATGTCGGCGCCGCCGATTGGGATGATGATCAGCACGCCCAGCACGAAGGCCAGGGCCAGCATCAGCGCGAAGGCGGTGAGGTTGCCGGTGAACATAAAGGCCAGGCCCAGGCCAAGGGTCAGCAGGCCCAGTACCAGGTTCAGTTTGTGCTGACCGCCGAACTGTACCGGTGCGCCCTGAAACAGGCGGAACTTGTACTTGCCCGACAGTTTGCCGAAGGCGATCACCGAACCCGAGAAGGTGATTGCACCGATAGCAGCGCCGAGGAACAGTTCCAGGCGGTTACCGGCAGGGATTGAATCGCCCAGGTGCTTAACGATGCCCAACGATTGCGGCTCAACCACTGCTGCGACAGCGATAAACACCGCAGCCAGGCCGATCATGCTGTGCATGAAGGCAACCAGCTCCGGCATCTTGGTCATCTCTACGCGCTTGGCCATGATCGAGCCTGCGGTACCACCGACCAACAGGCCGACGATTACGTAGCCGATACCGGCGGTGGCGAGCTCAGCGCCCAGCTTATAGATGAGGCCCACAGTGGTGAGCACCGCCAGCGCCATGCCAAGCATGCCGAACAGGTTGCCGCGTCGCGATGTGGTCGGGTGCGAAAGGCCCTTAAGGGCCTGGATAAAGCAGATCGACGCGATCAGGTAGAGCGTCGTTACCAGATTCATGCTCATTACTTCTGCACCTCTTCTTTCACAGCTTTGGGCGCTTTCTTCTTGAACATCTCAAGCATCCTACGAGTCACCAGGAAGCCGCCGAACACATTGACTGCCGCCAAAGCGACCGCCAGCGTGCCCATGGTCTTGCCCAATGGTGTCACTGTGAGGGCGGCGGCCAGCATGGCGCCGACGATCACAATCGCGGAAATGGCGTTGGTCACCGCCATCAATGGCGTGTGCAGCGCGGGGGTAACGTTCCAGACCACGTGGTAACCGACATAAATCGCCAGCACAAAGATGATCAGGTTGTAGATACCGGGGGAGATAAGCTCTTCCATCGTCTGAATCCCTGCTTAGGCGTTTTTGCGGATGACTTGGCCGTCGCGGCACATCAGGCACGCGGCGACGATGTCGTCTTCGAGGTTGAGTTCAAACTGCCCTTCCTTGTTGAAGACCAGCTTCAGGAAGTCCAGCAGGTTGCGCGCGTACAAGGCTGACGCGTCGGCGGCGACAGCACCGGCGAGATTGGTCGGGCCACAGATGATCACGCCGTTTTCCACGACGGTTTCGTCAGCCACGGTGAGCGGGCAGTTGCCACCTTGGGCGGCGGCGAGGTCGATGACCACCGAGCCAGGCTTCATCTGCGCGACGGTCTCGGCGCTGAGCAGTGTGGGTGCTTTACGCCCGGGAATCAGTGCGGTGGTGATGACGATATCGGCTTGCTTGGCGCGCTCGTGCACGGCCAGGGCCTGGCGCTGCATCCAACTGGTTGGCATCGGGCGTGCGTAACCACCGACGCCGACGGCGCATTCGCGTTCTTCGTCAGTCTCGTAGGGCACGTCGACGAACTTGGCGCCGAGGGATTCAATTTGCTCTTTGACGGCCGGGCGCACGTCAGACGCTTCGATCACTGCGCCCAGGCGTTTCGCCGTGGCAATCGCCTGCAGACCAGCAACACCGGCGCCGAGGATCAGCACGCGCGCGGCTTTGACGGTGCCGGCGGCGGTCATCAGCATCGGCATGAAGCGCGGATAGTGATGAGCAGCCAGCAGTACGGCTTTATAGCCCGCGATGTTGGCCTGAGACGACAACACGTCGAGGCTCTGTGCCCGTGAAGTGCGTGGCGCGGCTTCAAGAGCGAAAGCGGTGATGCCCTTCTCCGCCAGCTTGGCAATGGTTTCGTTGCTGAACGGATTGAGCATGCCCACCAACACGGTGCCGCTTTTGATCAGCGTAAGTTCGCTGTCGCTGGGCGCTACCACCTTGAGGATCAGCTCGGCGCCGAACGCATCGTTGGCACTGCCAATGGTTGCGCCTGCCGTTTCATAGGCACTGTCGACGACACTGGCTTTCAGGCCAGCCCCGCTTTGTACAGTGACCTTATGGCCCTGGCCGATCAGCTTCTTGATGGTTTCCGGGGTGGCAGCCACCCGCGTTTCACCGGTCTGGGTTTCGAGAGGAACACCAATGTGCACGTCAAATCTCCTGCATGATCTTTTTGCTTTTGATCTTTTTGTAAAAAGGCCAGTGCACCGCGAGTGGCGCAACTGGGGCGGCCGATCAGCACGATCCCGCTGAAATGACAGCGGGGCGCGGCATTTTGCAGGCGAACTTTACGGCCTTCAAGGGATTATGACGGGTGACGAAAAATTAACTACAAGTCACCCTGTGACTGATTGTCGCAACATGCTGAAATAACCTCTTTAAATACAGGTAATTAAAGGGCCCTAGGTGATTTTTTGGTGTTTGCCCATGATTGATGTGAATAGTCGGGCATTGGCCTGTTGGAGTCGCTGCAAGCCACTAAAATCATGGTGTTAAGCCCTATTTTTGATGGATAGATACAGTCTGTGAAAATGCGACATATACGTATATCTGTAGGATCAAAAATTAACTGACTACAAAGTCAGCATGAGGGCTTTGGCCTTTAATTGCTGGGGCTATAGCGCTGGGATTGGTCAATGAGCCAGTCCCGAAACGCCTGCAATGAGGCTGATTCGACTTTCCTGTCAGGAATCATCAGGTAATAAGCCTTGGTGCTTGTTAGCGCGTCAGGGTTGGCGATCACCAGTTGATGCTCGTCCAGTTCTCGCTGGATCAGGAACGGTGGGATCAGCGCAATGCCCATGTCGTGCATGGCTGCTTGGGACAGCATCGAGAATAGCTCGTAACGCGGGCCTGTCATGTCGCGCGGGACGTTCAACTGCTGAGCGTTGAACCATTGGCGCCAGGCATACGGACGGGTGGTCTGCTGAAGCAGTGGCAGTTCCCCGATCTCCTGTGGCGTGAAACGCTTGCGGTCACCCAAAAGGCGCGGGCTGCACACGGGGACGGGATTTTCTCCCAGCAGCCGGTGGGACTCGGTGCCGGACCAATCAGCGTCGCCGAAGTAGATCGCCGCGTCGAAGTCGGTATCGGCGAACAGAAAGGGGCGTGTGCGGTTGGTCAGATTTACAGTCACCTCTGGGTGCTGCCGTTGAAAGTCCTTGAGGCGAGGGATCAACCATTGGGTACCAAAGGTGGGTACTACGGCCAACTCGATAGTGTTGGCGCCCTGCTGGCCCATGACTGATAGGGTGTCGCGTTCCACGGCATCCAGCTGAGTTGCCACTCTGCGGCTGTAGGACAGACCTGCTTCCGTCAGCTTTACCCCACGCCGTGATCGCCGAAATAGCTCGACACTCAAAAACTCCTCAAGGCTGGCTATCTGCCGACAAATGGCACCCTGGGTAATGGAGAGCTCGTGCGCAGCCTTGGTAAAGCTCTCGTGGCGTGCGGCCGCTTCAAAACTGACGAGGGCGGTTGTGCTGGGTATTTTTCTGCGCATGTACCTTGTACTCACATATAAAGCGCGCTTGCGCAGTTTCTGAGTGTTACGGAGTGAGAAATTAGCACAAGGCTATGCGGAAACCTCGTTTGCTCTCCTCGCTCGCTCGGCCTAGGCTCCCCCCACGACATCTGATTTCTTTGCGAGGACTTATTCATGGCTGGCAAGGCAAGCTTTAACTGGATCGATCCGCTACTGCTGGATCAACAGCTCACCGAAGAAGAGCGCATGGTGCGTGACAGTGCTGAGCAATTTGCCCAGGACAAGCTGGCGCCCCGTGTTCTCGAAGCCTTCCGCCATGAAAAAACAGATCCGGCGATTTTCCGTGAAATGGGTGAAACCGGCTTGCTGGGGGCGATGATTCCTGAGCAGTACGGTGGCAGTGGCTTGAACTATGTCAGTTACGGGTTGATTGCGCGTGAAGTTGAGCGCGTCGACTCCGGTTACCGTTCCATGATGAGTGTGCAGTCGTCATTGGTAATGGTCCCTATCAATGAGTTCGGCACCGAAGCGCAAAAGCAGAAGTACTTGCCCAAGCTGGCCTCCGGCGAATGGATTGGCTGTTTTGGTTTGACCGAGCCTAACCACGGCTCTGATCCAGGCGCGATGATTACGCGTGCGCGCAAAGTGGACGGCGGCTACAGCCTTACGGGCGCCAAGATGTGGATCACCAATAGCCCGATTGCAGACGTGTTTGTGGTGTGGGGTAAGGATGACGCCGGTGATATCCGTGGTTTTGTCTTGGAGAAAGGCTGGAAGGGCCTGAGTGCGCCAGCGATTCACGGCAAGGTCGGCCTTCGCGCCTCTATTACTGGTGAGATCGTGATGGACAACGTGTTTGTGCCGGAAGAGAACATTTTCCCGGATGTGCGTGGCTTGAAAGGTCCTTTCACCTGCCTTAACTCGGCGCGCTATGGCATCTCCTGGGGGGCGTTGGGCGCTGCCGAGTTCTGCTGGCACACCGCTCGCCAGTACACGCTTGATCGTCAGCAGTTCGGTCGTCCATTGGCGGCTACCCAACTGATCCAGAAGAAACTGGCGGATATGCAGACCGAGATCACTCTGGCGCTGCAAGGTTGCTTGCGGCTGGGGCGTATGAAGGATGAGGGAACGGCTGCGGTTGAGATTACGTCGATCATGAAGCGCAACTCGTGCGGCAAGTCTTTGGATATCGCTCGTATGGCGCGGGACATGTTGGGTGGCAATGGGATTTCTGACGAGTTCGGGGTGGCGCGTCATTTGGTGAATCTTGAAGTGGTTAACACCTATGAGGGCACGCATGACGTTCACGCCTTGATTCTGGGGCGCGCGCAAACCGGTCTTCAGGCGTTCTATTAATAGGAGAACGGTATGGGCGCGCTTTCGCATCTGCGGGTACTGGATTTGTCGCGAGTGTTGGCGGGCCCTTGGTCCGGACAGATCCTTGCGGATCTTGGGGCTGAGGTGATCAAGGTCGAGCGTCCCGGCAACGGTGACGATACGCGTGCTTGGGGCCCGCCCTTCCTTAAGGATGCTTATGGCGAGAACACCAGTGAGGCGGCGTACTACCTATCCGCTAATCGTAATAAAGAGTCGGTGACTATCGATTTTACGCAACCGGAGGGTCAGCAATTGGTGCGGGACCTGGCGGCCAAGTCCGACATCCTGATCGAGAACTTCAAGGTCGGTGGCCTGGCGGCATATGGGCTGGACTATGAGTCACTCAAGGCCGTTAATCCGGAGTTGATCTATTGCTCCATCACTGGGTTTGGTCAGACCGGACCGTATGCCGGCCGTGCGGGCTACGACTTCATGATCCAGGGGCTGGGCGGGCTGATGAGTCTGACCGGTCGACCGGAGGGTGATGAGGGTGCGGGGCCGGTGAAGGTTGGGGTGGCGTTAACTGACATCCTTACTGGGCTCTACTCGACGGTGGCGATTCTTGCTGCGCTGGCGCATCGCGATCACGACGGTGGCGGTCAGCATATCGATATGGCATTGCTTGATGTGCAGGTGGCGTGTCTGGCTAATCAGGCGATGAATTACCTAACGACAGGGGTGTCCCCAAAGCGTCTGGGTAACGCTCATCCGAATATCGTGCCTTATCAGGACTTCCCTACAGCCGATGGTGATTTCATTCTGACGGTGGGAAATGACAGCCAATTTCGCAAGTTCGCCGAAGTGGCTGGTCAGCCGCAGTGGGCGGATGATCCGCGCTTCTCTACTAATAAGGTACGAGTGGCTAACCGTGCAGAGCTGATTCCGTTGATTCGCCAGGCTACTGTCTTCAAAACGACGGCTGAGTGGGTGTCGCGGCTGGAGCGGGTGGGTGTGCCTTGTGGGCCGATCAATGATTTGGCGCAGGTGTTTGCTGATCCGCAGGTCAAGGCGCGTGGGTTGGCTATGCAGCTACCACATGCGCTGGCGGGGATGGTGCCTCAGGTTGCCAGCCCCATTCGGTTGTCCAAGACGCCTGTGGAGTACCGCAGTGCGCCTCCGCTGTTGGGTGAGCATACAGCTCAGGTACTACAGCGTGTGCTCGGGTTGGGGGCTGCGAATGTGGCTGCTTTAAGGGGGGCAGGTGTTATCTAGATGTTCTGTTCTATATATATAGCGCTCGGTTGACCATTTTTTAATCAATTCTAGCCAATTGATAGATATCGCAAATTAAAAGGTTGACGTGAGATTCTGGGAGCCTATAATTCGCCCCACTTCCGGTGCAGTCGAAACGGAAAACTCCTTGGTAAACAATGAGTTACGCAGTTTTCGGCAGTAGGTTGCTTCAGTTCATCGAAGCCAAAAGGAAGTTGAAAAAGAGGTGTTGACAGCAGCGTGTAACGCTGTAGAATTCGCCTCCCGCTGATGAGAGATCAGAAGCGCAAGTGGTTGAAGTTGTTGAAGAAATCTTCGAAAGCTTCTGAAAATAATCACTTGACAGCAAATGAGGCTGCTGTAGAATGCGCGCCTCGGTTGAGACGAAAGATCTTAACCAACCGCTCTTTAACAACTGAATCAAGCAATTCGTGTGGGTGCTTGTGGAGTCAGACTGATAGTCAACAAGATTATCAGCATCACAAGTTACTCCGCGAGAAATCAAAGATGTAACCAACGATTGCTGAGCCAAGTTTAGGGTTTCTTAAAAACCCAAAGATGTTTGAACTGAAGAGTTTGATCATGGCTCAGATTGAACGCTGGCGGCAGGCCTAACACATGCAAGTCGAGCGGTAGAGAGAAGCTTGCTTCTCTTGAGAGCGGCGGACGGGTGAGTAATGCCTAGGAATCTGCCTGGTAGTGGGGGATAACGTTCGGAAACGGACGCTAATACCGCATACGTCCTACGGGAGAAAGCAGGGGACCTTCGGGCCTTGCGCTATCAGATGAGCCTAGGTCGGATTAGCTAGTTGGTGAGGTAATGGCTCACCAAGGCGACGATCCGTAACTGGTCTGAGAGGATGATCAGTCACACTGGAACTGAGACACGGTCCAGACTCCTACGGGAGGCAGCAGTGGGGAATATTGGACAATGGGCGAAAGCCTGATCCAGCCATGCCGCGTGTGTGAAGAAGGTCTTCGGATTGTAAAGCACTTTAAGTTGGGAGGAAGGGCAGTTACCTAATACGTGATTGTTTTGACGTTACCGACAGAATAAGCACCGGCTAACTCTGTGCCAGCAGCCGCGGTAATACAGAGGGTGCAAGCGTTAATCGGAATTACTGGGCGTAAAGCGCGCGTAGGTGGTTTGTTAAGTTGGATGTGAAATCCCCGGGCTCAACCTGGGAACTGCATTCAAAACTGACTGACTAGAGTATGGTAGAGGGTGGTGGAATTTCCTGTGTAGCGGTGAAATGCGTAGATATAGGAAGGAACACCAGTGGCGAAGGCGACCACCTGGACTGATACTGACACTGAGGTGCGAAAGCGTGGGGAGCAAACAGGATTAGATACCCTGGTAGTCCACGCCGTAAACGATGTCAACTAGCCGTTGGGAGCCTTGAGCTCTTAGTGGCGCAGCTAACGCATTAAGTTGACCGCCTGGGGAGTACGGCCGCAAGGTTAAAACTCAAATGAATTGACGGGGGCCCGCACAAGCGGTGGAGCATGTGGTTTAATTCGAAGCAACGCGAAGAACCTTACCAGGCCTTGACATCCAATGAACTTTCTAGAGATAGATTGGTGCCTTCGGGAACATTGAGACAGGTGCTGCATGGCTGTCGTCAGCTCGTGTCGTGAGATGTTGGGTTAAGTCCCGTAACGAGCGCAACCCTTGTCCTTAGTTACCAGCACGTAATGGTGGGCACTCTAAGGAGACTGCCGGTGACAAACCGGAGGAAGGTGGGGATGACGTCAAGTCATCATGGCCCTTACGGCCTGGGCTACACACGTGCTACAATGGTCGGTACAGAGGGTTGCCAAGCCGCGAGGTGGAGCTAATCCCATAAAACCGATCGTAGTCCGGATCGCAGTCTGCAACTCGACTGCGTGAAGTCGGAATCGCTAGTAATCGCGAATCAGAATGTCGCGGTGAATACGTTCCCGGGCCTTGTACACACCGCCCGTCACACCATGGGAGTGGGTTGCACCAGAAGTAGCTAGTCTAACCTTCGGGAGGACGGTTACCACGGTGTGATTCATGACTGGGGTGAAGTCGTAACAAGGTAGCCGTAGGGGAACCTGCGGCTGGATCACCTCCTTAATCGACGACATCAGCTGCTCCATAAGTTCCCACACGAATTGCTTGATTCATTGAAGAAGACGATAAAGAAGCAGCCCGAAATTGGGTCTGTAGCTCAGTTGGTTAGAGCGCACCCCTGATAAGGGTGAGGTCGGCAGTTCGAATCTGCCCAGACCCACCAATTTTGTGTGGGAAACGCCTGTAGAAATACGGGGCCATAGCTCAGCTGGGAGAGCGCCTGCCTTGCACGCAGGAGGTCAACGGTTCGATCCCGTTTGGCTCCACCACTACTGCTTCTGTTTGTTGAAAGCTTAGAAATGAGCATTCCATTGTGATGATGGTGAATGTTGATTTCTAGTCTTTGATTAGATCGTTCTTTAAAAATTTGGGTATGTGATAGAAAGATAGACTGAACGTTACTTTCACTGGTAACGGATCAGGCTAAGGTAAAATTTGTGAGTGGCTCGAAAGAGCCAAATCGAATTTTCGGCGAATGTTGTCTTCACAGTATAACCAGATTGCTTGGGGTTATATGGTCAAGTGAAGAAGCGCATACGGTGGATGCCTTGGCAGTCAGAGGCGATGAAAGACGTGGTAGCCTGCGAAAAGCTTCGGGGAGTCGGCAAACAGACTTTGATCCGGAGATGTCTGAATGGGGGAACCCAGCCATCATAAGATGGTTATCTTACGCTGAATACATAGGCGTAAGAGGCGAACCAGGGGAACTGAAACATCTAAGTACCCTGAGGAAAAGAAATCAACCGAGATTCCCTTAGTAGTGGCGAGCGAACGGGGACTAGCCCTTAAGTGGCTTTGAGATTAGCGGAACGCTCTGGAAAGTGCGGCCATAGTGGGTGATAGCCCTGTACGCGAAAATCTCTTAGTCATGAAATCGAGTAGGACGGAGCACGAGAAACTTTGTCTGAATATGGGGGGACCATCCTCCAAGGCTAAATACTACTGACTGACCGATAGTGAACTAGTACCGTGAGGGAAAGGCGAAAAGAACCCCGGAGAGGGGAGTGAAATAGATCCTGAAACCGTATGCGTACAAGCAGTGGGAGCCCACTTTGTTGGGTGACTGCGTACCTTTTGTATAATGGGTCAGCGACTTATTTTCAGTGGCGAGCTTAACCGAATAGGGGAGGCGTAGCGAAAGCGAGTCTTAATAGGGCGTCTAGTCGCTGGGAATAGACCCGAAACCGGGCGATCTATCCATGGGCAGGTTGAAGGTTGGGTAACACTAACTGGAGGACCGAACCGACTACCGTTGAAAAGTTAGCGGATGACCTGTGGATCGGAGTGAAAGGCTAATCAAGCTCGGAGATAGCTGGTTCTCCTCGAAAGCTATTTAGGTAGCGCCTCATGTATCACTGTAGGGGGTAGAGCACTGTTTCGGCTAGGGGGTCATCCCGACTTACCAAACCGATGCAAACTCCGAATACCTACAAGTGCCGAGCATGGGAGACACACGGCGGGTGCTAACGTCCGTCGTGAAAAGGGAAACAACCCAGACCGTCAGCTAAGGTCCCAAAGTTATGGTTAAGTGGGAAACGATGTGGGAAGGCTTAGACAGCTAGGAGGTTGGCTTAGAAGCAGCCACCCTTTAAAGAAAGCGTAATAGCTCACTAGTCGAGTCGGCCTGCGCGGAAGATGTAACGGGGCTCAAACCATACACCGAAGCTACGGGTATCACGTAAGTGATGCGGTAGAGGAGCGTTCTGTAAGCCTGTGAAGGTGAGTTGAGAAGCTTGCTGGAGGTATCAGAAGTGCGAATGCTGACATGAGTAACGACAATGGGTGTGAAAAACACCCACGCCGAAAGACCAAGGTTTCCTGCGCAACGTTAATCGACGCAGGGTTAGTCGGTCCCTAAGGCGAGGCTGAAAAGCGTAGTCGATGGAAAACAGGTTAATATTCCTGTACTTCTGGTTATTGCGATGGAGGGACGGAGAAGGCTAGGCCAGCTTGGCGTTGGTTGTCCAAGTTTAAGGTGGTAGGCTGAGATCTTAGGTAAATCCGGGATCTTAAGGCCGAGAGCTGATGACGAGTTAACTTTTAGTTAACGAAGTGGTTGATGCCATGCTTCCAAGAAAAGCTTCTAAGCTTCAGGTAACCAGGAACCGTACCCCAAACCGACACAGGTGGTTGGGTAGAGAATACCAAGGCGCTTGAGAGAACTCGGGTGAAGGAACTAGGCAAAATGGCACCGTAACTTCGGGAGAAGGTGCGCCGGTGAGGGTGAAGGACTTGCTCCGTAAGCTCATGCCGGTCGAAGATACCAGGCCGCTGCGACTGTTTATTAAAAACACAGCACTCTGCAAACACGAAAGTGGACGTATAGGGTGTGACGCCTGCCCGGTGCCGGAAGGTTAATTGATGGGGTTAGCTAACGCGAAGCTCTTGATCGAAGCCCCGGTAAACGGCGGCCGTAACTATAACGGTCCTAAGGTAGCGAAATTCCTTGTCGGGTAAGTTCCGACCTGCACGAATGGCGTAACGATGGCGGCGCTGTCTCCACCCGAGACTCAGTGAAATTGAAATCGCTGTGAAGATGCAGTGTATCCGCGGCTAGACGGAAAGACCCCGTGAACCTTTACTATAGCTTTGCACTGGACTTTGAATTTGCTTGTGTAGGATAGGTGGGAGGCTTTGAAGCGTGGACGCCAGTCTGCGTGGAGCCAACCTTGAAATACCACCCTGGCAACTTTGAGGTTCTAACTCAGGTCCGTTATCCGGATCGAGGACAGTGTATGGTGGGTAGTTTGACTGGGGCGGTCTCCTCCTAAAGAGTAACGGAGGAGTACGAAGGTGCGCTCAGACCGGTCGGAAATCGGTCGTAGAGTATAAAGGCAAAAGCGCGCTTGACTGCGAGACAGACACGTCGAGCAGGTACGAAAGTAGGTCTTAGTGATCCGGTGGTTCTGTATGGAAGGGCCATCGCTCAACGGATAAAAGGTACTCCGGGGATAACAGGCTGATACCGCCCAAGAGTTCATATCGACGGCGGTGTTTGGCACCTCGATGTCGGCTCATCACATCCTGGGGCTGAAGCCGGTCCCAAGGGTATGGCTGTTCGCCATTTAAAGTGGTACGCGAGCTGGGTTTAGAACGTCGTGAGACAGTTCGGTCCCTATCTGCCGTGGACGTTTGAGATTTGAGAGGGGCTGCTCCTAGTACGAGAGGACCGGAGTGGACGAACCTCTGGTGTTCCGGTTGTCACGCCAGTGGCATTGCCGGGTAGCTATGTTCGGAATAGATAACCGCTGAAAGCATCTAAGCGGGAAACTAGCCTCAAGATGAGATCTCACTGGAACCTTGAGTTCCCTGAAGGGCCGTCGAAGACTACGACGTTGATAGGTTGGGTGTGTAAGCGCTGTGAGGCGTTGAGCTAACCAATACTAATTGCCCGTGAGGCTTGACCATATAACACCCAAGCAATTTGCTTGCTTCGAGCTGAAAAGCGAAAGAGCACCAGATTGCGGTGTGTGAAGACGAAATGAACCGAAAGTTCGACTCTTGCAAACACCGAAAGCTATCACATACCCAATTTGCTGAAGCGAGGCCAACTGGTCGCGACTCAGTACCCGAATTTCTTGACGACCATAGAGCATTGGAACCACCTGATCCCATCCCGAACTCAGTAGTGAAACGATGCATCGCCGATGGTAGTGTGGGGTTTCCCCATGTGAGAGTAGGTCATCGTCAAGATTAAATTCCGAAACCCCATTTGCGAAAGCAGATGGGGTTTTGTTTTATGTAGAAACTCATGAATCTCATCGGCGCGATGCGAATGCAACGATCCGATACACAGAATTTCTTGACGACCATAGAGCATTGGAACCACCTGATCCCATCCCGAACTCAGTAGTGAAACGATGCATCGCCGATGGTAGTGTGGGGTTTCCCCATGTGAGAGTAGGTCATCGTCAAGATTAAATTCCAAAACCCCTGTCTGTTATACAGACAGGGGTTTTGTCGTTTAGAGGCGCTGGTGGGTGGGGGCCGCACTAGTGGCTCAGAACTGGTAACTTACCGCCGCGCTTACGCTGCGCTCTTCACCCAGATAGCAGAAGTTCAGACTGGCATAGGACGCTACATAAGTTTCATTGGTCAGATTCTTAGCATTCAGCCTCACATCCACGCCCTTCAAGTCGACGTTACCTTAAAGGTATAGCTGCTCAGGAACTTAGCTCCATATGTGCTTCCAATTCCAGCCCCAGCGAACGTACAGCGCCGACAGCACGATAAAAGCTTTCCTGCGTTAGCTTGGTTGCCAGATTTTCCTGATCAATTCGATCAGGTCTTGCAGATAAAACCCGGTCTGCTCCACCCGGCGCAAGTAGCTGGTAGGGCTGTAATAGCGGATAGCAGAGTTACCATAGGCTGGGTTAAACGCATTGATTGGCTCAAGCGACCCACTTGTCCAATCCACCACTGTTTACGCCCTTGATAGCCCGCACCTATCAGCATGGTTTGCTTGGTCGCCCTAGTGGAGATAGGCCTGTAACGTCAGTGAAGTGTCATCGGTAAAGTCGATGCTCAGACGGGACATCTGCGCCCATAGAGTAGTGAGGAAGGACCCTTGAGAATGTCCACGCGCTCCAGGAAGTACGGATGCAACTTGCATCGTGCTATAGGTGCCTCTGTCCCTCATGGACTTCAAGCCATCAAGGTAAATGTTATCCACCGAGCGATCATTTAAGCAGCGCATCGCACTGTAACCCCACCGAGTGCCGGTCCTAAGTTTGCGCTGGCATGCTGGACATAGTGACGCCTATCGGTCGTGAGAACTGATTGAGTACCTGGCTCAGTGGGCCTGCGGCTATCTTGTAGGGTTGATTGACCTGCTCGGCGCGGGCTTCTGCCGCTGAGACACTGATGAGTACCGTACCGCTACCCAGCGCCGTCAACAGCAATGCTGCGCGTATGGCTTGACCCAATAGCGTGTAGGAAGAGTCGAACGTGTTGCGGGGAAAACACGCTGGCATGTTCAGCATCCGTAGATGCCTGGTGAGGGCAGATTGACTGGCTCACTGTCTAAGCTGGACTCACGGAAAAAAGCCGCCAAAAAAAGTGAAAAATTACACCCTTCGCTCCAGGCTCACCCACCAACGCGTGCGATAGCGCACGTGTACCGGCAGTATGCGTGGCAGTATCGCTAGCAACTTATCGGTGTCCTCCAGTCGGAATGCACCCGACAGCCGTAGATCTGCAATATCCATTGAGCAGCCCAGATAACCAGGGCGATAACGCCCAACTTCTGCAAGGAAGTCGATCAACCGCATATTTCGGGTCAGGAGCAGCCCATCTGACCAAGCAGCAACGTCCATATCTGGCGGCGGAGCAAGCATGGCTTCGGTCTGACGCACGATGTAACTCTCACCTGCGTGAACGCGCGTCGAAAGTCCATCCGGCCTGTGCGGTGAGTGAATCGCTACAGTACCGCTGACCACATTCAAGCGCGTGCAGTCACTGTACTGACGAACTGTAAAACGCCCTTCGATGCCTTCCAGCAAGCCGTGTTGAGCTTGAACCAACAATGGGACAGAGGAAGCAGCACTGCAGGTCACCAGTATTTCCCCACGCACCAATGTGATCAGACGCTGCTGCGCATTGAAGTCCAGGTCTACCGCGCTGTCTGTGTTGAGTTGCAGGCGAGTGCCATCGGGCAATTGCATGCTGCGGCGCTCGCCGGGGGCTGTTGCTAGGTCAGAAGTCCAGCGCTGCAAACCGGTCAGGTCCCGGCTTAGCCATACTGTTGAGCCCACCAGCAGTGCGCCGGCCAATAACTTCAGTGCCTGCCGCCGTCCCAGACCTTGTGTACTGTTTTCCAGTGTTTTATGTACCCCGGGGATCACGGTCAGATGGCTATTGAGCTCCTGTTGTAGCGCCAGTACCCGTTGCCAGGCCAGTTCGTGATCATGATGATCTTCGCGCCATTGCTCACATTGCAGGCGCAGCCGTGTATTGGCGGGGTTGTGACGTAAGCGCAGCATCCAACTGATGGCCTGCTTGACCACCCTCGAGTCTGGCCCGGAGCGTGTGGTGTTATTCATTGGCGCCGTAACGCAGGACGGAGCAGTAGTAAAGCGCCTCGGCGACATAACGCTCAACTGACCTCAGTGATATACCCATCTGTTTTGTGATCAGCTTGTACGTTAGCCAATCACACTGAACCATCAGAAATACCTTACGCACCTCGGGTTTTAACCCTTCCAAAAGCCGGGCGATGTCCTCCAGTAACTCCAATACCAACGCCCGCGCCTCAGCGCTTCGGACAGATGGGCGATTGACTCGATATAGGCTCGTTCGAGCTCCTCGCGGCGCCAGTGATCAACGACCACCCCTCGTGCACTTGTGCGCAACAATGCCCGTAGCGCCTTGAGTTCAAAACGTTCGATTCCCAACAGCAGTCGCATGAAGGCGTTTTGAGGCAGTTCTGCTGCATCTGCGACATTGGCCATACGGCCGCGCAGCCACGTGTTAAGCCAGTTGTGGTGGGTGCAGTAAAGCGTCTGCACAACGCTATCTTCACGCGAGGTGTATTCAGAAAGAGGCCTGTAGACGAGCTCGTCCAGACGTCACAGATGTCAATGTGTCTCAGTGCTTGGCAGGCGGAAAAATTTTTTACTTCGCTCCTTGTACGACAACCTTTTGTCGGTTTCCTACCTAAAAAGAAGATCTTTCCCACAAATCACTAAGTTTTACTTCGGTGTGGCCGAAAGCCTGATAAGCCATGTGTGCACCGAAATAGAGCGGCCCGAGACGCTGCCTAGACCGTACATTGAATGCTCCATTCGGCCCGCTCACCCCCCCTTTGGCAAAAAGAAGTCGATGAAATGAATCTCAAGTTCAGTCATAAAATTTTGTTGGCCGCGTCAGGCGTCGTGGTTCTAGCCTTCGCGTTATTTACTCTTTACAACGACTACCTGCAGCGCAGCACCATCAAGCAGAACCTGGAGTCGTCTATCCAGCAGTCGGGTGAGCTCACCGCCAGCAGTGTGCAGAACTGGCTCAGCGGTCGGATATTGGTGCTCGAAAGTCTGACGCAAAACGTTGCCCACCAAGGCAGTGCGGCTGACCTCCCGGGGTTGGTCGATCAACCGGCGTTCACCTCGAACTTCCAGTTCACCTACGTTGGTCAAACCAACGGCGTGTTCACCCAGCGTCCCGACGCAAAGATGCCTGACGGCTACGACCCTCGCCAGCGTCCCTGGTACAAGCAAGCGGTGGCTGCCGATAAGCCCATGCTGACGCCGCCCTATATGGCCGCAGTGGGTGGGCAGATCGTAACGATCGCCATGCCGGTGAAAAAGAACGGCGAGTTGCTCGGTGTGGTCGGCGGTGACCTGAGCCTGCAAACCCTGGTGAAGATCATCAACTCGGTGGACTTCGGCGGTATCGGCCATGCGTTCCTGGTCAGCGGCGACGGCCAAGTCATCGTCAGCCCTGACGAAGACCAAGTGATGAAAAACCTCAAGGACATCTATCCAGGTACCAGCGTCCGGATTGAGAAAGTTAACCAGGAGGTCGTCCTCAAAGGTCAGGACCGCATCCTGTCGTTCACGCCTATCAGCGGTTTGCCCGGTGCTGATTGGTATATCGGTCTGTCGATCGATAAAGACAAAGCCTATGCACCGCTGGGCAAATTCCGCACGTCCGCGTTGATCGCCATGCTGATCGCTGTCGTCGCGATTGCCGTGCTCTTGAGCCTGCTTATTCAAGTATTGCTGCGCCCTCTGACCACCATGGGCATTGCTATGCAGGACATCGCCCAGGGTGAGGGTGACCTGACCCGCCGTTTGACGGTTACTAGCAAAGACGAGTTCGGTGAAGTGGGCAGTGCGTTCAACCGGTTCGTAGAACGTATCCACGCCTCGATCTCCGAAGTGTCTTCAGCAACGCGCCAGGTGCATGACCTGTCCCAGCGTGTGATGGCGTCATCCAACGCTTCGATCATAGGCTCTGACGAGCAGAGCGCACGTACCAACAGCGTCGCCGCAGCAATCAACGAGCTGGGCGCCGCTACTCAGGAAATCGCCCGTAACGCCGCTGACGCCTCACAGCACGCCAGTGGTGCCAGCGAGCAGGCCGACGATGGGCGCAAAGTGGTTGAGCAAACCATCCTGGCAATGTCGGAACTGTCGCAAAAGATCAGCCTGTCCTGCACCCAGATCGAAACGCTGAACGCCAGCACCGACAACATCGGCCACATCCTTGATGTGATCAAAGGCATCTCCCAGCAAACCAACTTGCTGGCATTGAACGCGGCAATCGAAGCAGCACGTGCTGGTGAAGCCGGACGCGGGTTCGCCGTGGTCGCCGATGAGGTGCGTAACCTGGCTCACCGTACCCAGGAGTCGGCTGAAGAGATTCATAAGATGATCACTTCGCTGCAAGTGGGCTCGCGTGAGGCGGTGACCACCATGAATGCCAGCCAGACCTCCAGCGAAGAAAGCGTTCAGGTGGCCAACCAGGCCGGTGAGCGCCTGGTCAGCGTAACGCAGCGAATCGTCGAGATCGACGGCATGAACCAGTCCGTGGCCGCCGCTACTGAGGAACAGACTGCCGTGGTGGAAACCCTCAACGTCGACATCAACCAGATCAACCTGCTGAACCAGCAAGGTGTGACCAACCTCAACGAAACCCTGAAAGACTGCGATGCGCTGTCTCAACAGGCCAATCGGTTGAAGCAGTTGGTCGATAGCTTCAAAATTTGATCTGCTGAGTGTGTAGGAGCGAGCGATCTCGCTCCTATCGCTTACCCAGCAAGCGGCGAACATTCTCCAGGGCGCCATCGGCGAACCCCTGCACAAACTGCTCAAATCCCACCTGTGCTGCGTCTAAGGGCTCGGCAATGATGGTCCAGGTTACCCTGGAGCAGTGCTCTCCAAGAGCGTCTACTTTGATTGCCGCCCACAGCCTGGCCACGCCCAGGGTGTTGTAGATCGTGGTCCAGGTCATGTGCATCGCGTGCTCATCCCAGCTATTTAGCTGTTCCACAACTCGGTTGCCATCGCGGAAAAATTTCGTGCGTAAGGCGCCCACACCGGTGCCGGTCATTTCGATATGCGTCAGGGCCGGTATGAAGGTATCGAAGCCTGCAAACCGTCCCACCGTGTTCCATAGGCGGGTGGCATGGCAGTCGATCACCACAGAGGCCACGATCGGCCGGCCGTTTGGGTTATGAATTAACGTATCGGGTTGCAGCGGTTTCATGAAGTTGTCCTGAAGCGGTTCAGAGAAAGCCGATGGTCTTAAGGTAATTGCAGCCTCTACTCAGCAGCACCGCGTTCTTTTCGGGGTACTGCTCGCCCATCTGCTGGACGCCGTGTTGTGCGTTGTCATGACGGATCATCAACGTGTCGCCAATGTCTTCATCCAGTCGATCCAGGTAAAACCCGATTACGCCAAACAACGCATTGTCCTGGCCCGCTGTTCGCAGCGCCTGCTGCCAACGCGCAGTACTCACCCGTTCGAACCGATGGCCCGCCCGGCTGAACGCATCCAGGTAGTGATCCCAGCTCAATGGCTGTGGGTTGTGCAGGTTGAATACGCTTCTGTCCGCTTCAAAGCGCGTGCAGTGGTAAGCAATGAATCGAGCCAGGAAGTCCACGGGCATTAGGTCGAAATTCAGATCTAGCCGAGGCAACATTCCCAACTGCAGAGACCCCTTAAGCATCAGCATCAGGCGATTCTTCTGCGGCTGGCAGACACCGTTGCGACTGTTGAAGCTGATATTTCCAGGGCGATGGATATTTACCCAGGCACCTTGCGCGACCGCACGCCCCAACACTCGCTCGGCTGCCCACTTGGATAGGTTGTAGCCATTGCGGATATACAGCGGCAGGGTGGTCGCAGCCGGTGCTTCTAGCACATACCCTTGCGGGTCGATGCTGCTGGACGCCGACAACGTTGAGACAAAGTTGAAGACCTTCTTGCAGCGGGTCTCGCACAGGCGCAGGCATTCGAATATGGGTTCAACGTTGTCTCTGGCCAGTGACGCGTAGTCCATCACGTGGTTGACCTGCGCCGCGTTATGCACCAGCACGCCAAAGTCTGCGGCGAGCGTGTCATACACCTCGCAGGTCAAACCCAATCGCGGCAGGCTGATGTCGGCGGCGAGTACCCGTACCCGGCTCAAGTCCAGGTGTTCCAGGTGGTATTCGCGCAGCGACTGGGTAAAGCGTGCCATTGCAGGCTTCCCCGGCATCTCACGTACCAGGCATGCCACCTCGGTTACACCAGAGGCCAGCAATGCTTCGACAATATGGACGCCGACGAAACTGTTGGCCCCCGTCACAATCACCTTGTGCGGATCACCAGCGCAATTCCTATGCAAGGGAGTGATCACCCAATCCCGTTGGGCATCCAAGACTGCCTGGCCAGAGGATGCGTCGGGTGGTTCTCCGTCCTCCATCAGCGTTGCGAGCGTACGAATCGTCGGAACTTCAATGAAGTGGCTCAACGCGAAACTACGCCCAAATTGCTCGCGAACACGCAGCAAGAGAGTCGACAGCAAAATTGAATGGCCGCCCAACGCGAAGAAGCTTTCGTCGATGGACAACTGATGGCTGGGCACACCCAGCAGCTCGCTCCACACCTCGCTCAATCGTGCTTGAAGCGGTGTGTGTGGAGCCCGGTGCGCAGCGCTGAAAATCGGTTGGAAGGGGAGCGTCAGCAGCGTCTTCCGGTCGACCTTGCCGTTGTTGGTGTACGGCATGCCTGGCAGCTCCACCCAGAAACCGGGTTGCATATAGCCCGGTAACCGTTGGCGCGCATGCTGCTGTAGGGCCACCAGCGTGGCGCCGGGTGCGGGCTGGGCGACAAAGACGCAGATCCTGCTTTCATGGTCGATCACTACCGCCAGTTCGCGATACAGCCGGCTCTTGCGCAGGCATTGTTCAATCTCTCGGGGCTCGACCCGGAAGCCGCGGATCTTCACCTGATCGTCGCGACGCCCACCCAGCACAATCCCTTGGGCCGTCCACTGTGCCAAGTCGCCGCTGCGGTAGGCCCGCAGCGGTTGGCCGCTCGGCATCAGCAGTTCGACGAATGGGCTGTCAGCCTGATGCGGCGCATTCACATAGCCCAGACTTAATCCGGGGCCGACGATGTACAACTCGCCCATCACCTGTTCATCCACAGGTTGCAGATCGTCATCGAGTATCAGCACCTGGCTATTGGCGATGGGGTGGCCAACGTTGCGATTGTTGTCATCGGGTGCGAGCGTCCGGTGCGTAATCAGCACTGTGGTTTCGGTGGGGCCATAGAGGTTGTGAAGCTGACACTGCGCTGCCAGTCGCTCGACGACATGGGGTTCGCAGGCATCGCCACCGGTGAGCAGGTGCGTCACACCCAAGGGTTGATCCAGCGGCAGGATATTGAGCAGCGCGGGCGGTAGGAAGGCATGGGTAACGCACTGTCGACGGAGCAGTTCCACCAGTTGCTCAGGGTCGCGTCGTTGCTCTTCACTGGGCACGATCAACTGCGCACCTGCAATCAGCGCAGGGAAAATGTCGATCAATGACGAGTCGAAACCCAGGGGCGAAAACTGTAGAACGCGGCTCCATTCATCTGGCTTCATGCAGGACCCAAGCCAAGCAGTGAAGTGCGCCAGGTTACCTTGACTGAGGAGCACCCCCTTGGGCTGGCCCGTGCTGCCAGAGGTATAGAGCACCATGCACGGCATATCCGAGCAGGGCCGATTGTGCATCAACGGATGAGCAAATTTGAGGGTGTGTGGCTCAACGGTGCTGACATCGAGTGAAGTGAAATGCGCCCGTAACGGGTGCTGGCCGGTATCCAGCAACACTTGAGCCCCGGCGCTTTCGAGCATGGTCTGATGCCGTTTAAGAGGCTGCTCAGATTCCAGTGGCAGGTACACCGCGCCACAGCCGAGCAGCGCAAGAATGCTGGCGTACAGTTCGATGGACTTTTCCATGCACACGCCAACTATCCACGGTGTTTCAACAGCGTCCAGCAAGGGCTGTAATCGTTGCTGGATTGCTATGGCTTGAAGGTGCAACTCGCGGTAGGTCACCGTGTGCCCGGCGATATTCAGAGCCGTCCGGTCAGCGAAGGCATAAAGGCTGGACTGGAGCTGTTCGATCACAGGCACCTGGGCTTTCTGGATCAGGTTGGGGTCTGCCGTACGATTGAATCGGTGCATAAAGGCCAGCGTCTCCAGCCCCCGCAAGCTCTGCTCGGGCCAGTCAGTGGCAATCGCGCTCGTAGAGAGAGCCCCGGGATCACGTGAAAAACCACTGACGAGCAGCGCGACCCAGTCCACCACTGTGTCTGTGACCTGCCGACGCAGTCGCTGGCCGTTACCACTGGGTTCTTCGGCGATGTCCAGCACGGCAGACAAACGTCGCTCACGGTCATAGGCGCGCAATTGCAACAGGGGCAACCCGCAATCGGTTACCGGACCGACCCCAAGGCGCAGACTTATACAGGAGGCTTTGCCCACGTCATCCGGCAACGGCAGGCTACCGTCTTCAATCCACAAGTCGATGTTCTTATCGCCCGACACATGCCCGTATTGCTCCAATACGGGCCTGATGGCGCCAAGTGCCTTGCTTGTTCCGAGCCAGCCGATTGTCAGGCACCTCATGGCGACACCGGCAGGTAGTCGTTCAGCGCCTGCGCCACACTTGGCGTTTGCAGCAAGCCGCTGTGTTGCAGGAAACCCATGATATTGCCCATCAATGGGTGCTGGCGGGTGATGGGAAACGCCAGCGCTGCGACTTCATCGCGCAGCTTCCCGCGTACGCGGTCGCTGATGTCGAGGTGCTCGATCAGTTGCAGGTCGAAGTTTTTCTGCAGGTCGTTGGTCAGGTAATGCGCCAGGAATGTGGGCAGTACCTGAGCGATGCTGTCACGGTCGTCCGGGCTCGCGGTTTGCCAGTAAATACGCACCAGCCGGGTCCAGAACTGCGCGTGGCGGCCTTCGTCAAACAGGTGGTCGGCCATCAAGCCACGAACGGAAGCTTTGACACTGCTGTCCTTAGAGAACGCTGCGACATCGTGGGTTACGGTGTTTTCGGCGATAGCCACGCCAATCAGTTCCACAGCATCGCTCAAATGAGCGGGGGCCTGCGCCTGTGCCGCCGGCAGCGCACGGCTCAGTTCGATATGCTCCGGCAGGTCGAGCGGTTGTATGCCGGTCATTTCCACTGTCTGTTGCAGGAAATCCAGCGCTACCAGGGCGTGGTAGTCCTCATCCACCACCACCGTCATCGCATCAACGCGACAGGCTAGGGGGAAGGGTAGCGAGAAGCGATTCTTGGCAATATTGCGCGCAGTTTTTTCGACGATTTCGGTTTCAAAAATGACCACGTCGTTGATGAATTTGTAGAAGCTTTGCACCAGCACGAAGTCGCGCCATTGTGCGCAGTGTTCAACAAAGGTCTTGCTGAGTACCAAGGGTTGGCGGCACATCGGATAGATCAGATTGTCATCGTTTTCCAGCAAGCGGCGAGGGCGTGTACGGATGGTCGCGCGGCGTTCCCAGTCGTCGGCGATGGGGGTGTAGCCCGCGGTATTCATGGGCGCACCTCTTGCAGCGCGGCCCGCACCTCGTCCCAGAACGTGATACGGCTTTCTACGGCGGCGAGGGCTGCTTCGTCGGCTTGTTGCGGGTAACTCGGAGCCACTGCCAGCAAGCGTTCGAGCAACTGCTCAGCTGCCGGCCCATGATGCTCAGCGTCTAACTCAATGTGGCGCTCGAAGTAGCCGCGCAAGGTGGGTGCTTGGCGATGGATAAACGTATCAGTCTGAAGGATGCGTTCGAACATGCGTGGGACGACACACTCACGGCCATGAAGGAATACGGCGGCTACACAATGGGTGGGTGCGTTCAGTGCCATGTGCAATGTGTCGCTGACGAAGCGTGCAGCACCAGCAGGAGCGTTCGACATGCTCAGGGCAGTATTTGCATCAACGCCTTGGTGTTGCAGTGCAATGAAACGGTTTATCGACGAGGTGCTGGCGCCGACTTCGACCATGGCTTCCAAGTACAACTCGAAGTGGCTGCAATAGCCTTGCCTGGGGTGTGAGTCTGACTCTTCGCCCAGCACTATCTCATTGATCAGGCGTGCAGCGTTCGGGTCGGCCGGTGGCAGCCAAGGCAGGCGAGTGCATGTCAGGTCCTGTTGCAGGCGTTTGGTGAGTGTCATGAAGTCCCAAACTGCAAACACATGGTGCTCCATGAATAGTTGTAATTTTTGCAGTGAGGTTATTTCCAGAAATAACGGATGGTTGCACAACTTCAGTTTTCTTTTTTCAAGTAATGGTGGGTACATGGTTGATGCCTATGAGTTGTTGCGTCTGCTGTTTAAGCAGTATTGGGTTGTTGTGAGTGGCAAGGAGATAAAGAGATATAAGCCAGACTTGGCGCGCACAAACGCTCGCGCGATTGGGGCTGCGCCGTCGAGTTAAGTGTCTGGTTTAGTGGCGGTGGATAATAAGCGGGTTAAACAAGTTGGTAAGCATATGAATGCATTAGATGTTTTGCTAAATAATATTAGCTGTCGGCAACTTGCATTATAAGAGTGAGAAGTTTCTTCGGCGCGGGGTGTGCTACCTGATCAGGTAGGAAGCCCCGCAGCTCTTGAGCGTCAAGACGAGAGACCTGGCGCTTTGTTATGGGGTGTTTTTTACAGTGGTATTCGGGCTGTTGAGATAGGCTGTGATCACTTCCATTCCGCGCATCAAGTGATTACGCAGTGTCAGGATGCTTTCGTCGGTTTTCCTCTGCGCCACAAGGTTTAGCAGTTCACGGTGATCTTCCTGGGATGTCTCACCCAGCCCCATCGCTTCTAGGTTGAAACGCAGGAAGCGCTCTTCCTCATTTAACCCGTGCTCTACCAATTTGAGTAGCCGTTGGTTAGGCGCCTTGCTGTAAAGGGTCATGTGAAACAGGCGGTTGAGACGACCGATCTCGGTGTAGTCCTTTTCCTGTTCGAGGGCACAAATGAAATTCTCTGCATCGGCCAGATCTGCTTCGGTCAGCAAGGGAATCGACAAGCGTAGCGCTTCAGACTCCAGCAACAGTCGCAGCTCATAGGTCTCAGCTGAGTTGTCTTCGATCAACGGTGCCACGACGGCGCCCTTGTGGGTGACCACATGCAGCAGTGACTGCGCCTCTAACTGGCGCAAGGCTTCACGCACCGGCATGCGGCTGACCCCGAACAGGCTGGCGAGCTCCTGCTGGCGCATGGCGGTACCGCAGGGCAACCGGCCATCGAGGATGGCATTGCGCAATGTTTCTTCAATCACGGAGCGAGCGAGATGGGCGGGAATAGGACCGCTGATCTTGATGCTGTTCAAAGGGTTCGGCTTCTGCGTCACGGCTACGCTATCCTCCTTATTCAAAGAGTGGTGGCTAATTGGATCCAATGCACACTAGTGGCTGCCAATAAGCTTGTCAAACGGCCACGGTTTCGGCTTGTAAGCGTTTCAACGCGGGGCTCCGGCGGCCCACATCCGAGCTTTCCGGGGTCTTACACGCTGCTGCCATGTTGCGACATTCCCGCATATCGATATTCATTAACGGTATTTAAAATGCCGTTCTTATACCTATAAAGTCACTCTCCTGTCTGACCGGGAGTGAACTCATGTCTGCCACCTCTACTGTTCCAACAGCGATCTTTTCCGCCCAGGATTTCGAGGTTCGCCCGCTGCCCGGCAGCGTCGGTGCGGAGATTATCGGTCTGGACCTGTCCCGGCCAGTCAATGACCAGGATTTCGCGCGTATTCATCGCGCGCACCTGGATCACCATGTGGTGGTCTTTCGCGACCAGCGCATCACCCCCGAACAACAGATTGCCTTCAGTCGCCGTTTTGGCGTGCTGCAGATCCACGTACTCAAACAGTTTCTGCTGGCCAACCACCCGGAAATCCTGATCGTTTCCAACATTATCGAAAACGGCCAATCCATCGGCCTGGGCGACGCGGGTAAATTCTGGCATTCGGACCTGTCCTATAAAGAACTGCCGAGCCTTGGCTCGATGCTCCATGCGCAGGAGTTGCCCTCTGAAGGGGGCGACACTTTGTTCGCCGACATGCACAAAGCCTGGGACCAACTGCCCGAGCACCTGCGCAAAGCTGTCGAAGGCCGCAGCGCCGCCCATTCCTACACCGCGCGCTACAGCGAGACCAAGTTCGAAGGCAATTGGCGCCCCACGCTTACTCCCGAGCAGTTGGCGCAAGTCGCAGAAGTGGTACACCCGATTGTGCGCACCCACCCGGAAAACGGCCGCAAAGCGTTGTTCGTCAGTGAAGGGTTCACCACCCGCATCGTCGGCCTGCCGGAAGACGAAAGCCGCGATCTGCTGGCTCAGCTGTACGCCCACAGCGTGCTGCCGCACAACATCTATCGCCACCAATGGCAGCCCCACGACCTGGTGTTCTGGGACAACCGTTCGCTGATCCACTTGGCCGCCGGTTGCCCGAGCCATCTGCGCCGCAAGCTGTTTCGCACCACCATCCAGGGCGACGCGCCTTTCTGATTCGGAGCATGACCATGTCCAGGAATATTCCATTTGCACGATTGGCCGCCACAGTTGGATTGGGTATCAGTCTGTTGGCGGGCAGCCTCGTCGCTCCAGCAGCGGCCCAGGCCGAAGGCGAGATCCGCATCGCCGAACAATTCGGCATCGTCTACCTGCTGCTCAACGTGGTGCGCGACCAGAACCTCATCGAGAAATACGGCAAGCAGGAAGGCATCGACATCAAGGTCGACTGGACCCAACTTTCCGGTGGCGCGGCAGTCAACGATGCGCTGCTGTCCGGCTCCATCGATATCGCCGGTGCCGGTGTCGGTCCACTGCTGACCATCTGGGATCGCACCCACGGTAAGCAGAACGTCAAGGCCGTAGCGTCCCTGGGTAACTTCCCGTACTACCTGGTCAGCAACAATCCCAAGGTCAAGACCATTGCCGACTTCACCGACCAGGACCGTATCGCCGTGCCTGCGGTGGGCGTTTCGGTACAGTCGCGCTTCCTGCAATACGCCGCTGCCAAGCAGTGGGGTGATAAGGAATTCAATCGCCTCGACAAGTACACCGTCGCCGTCCCGCACCCTGACGCCACCGCCGCATTGATCGCAGGCGGTACTGAACTGACCGGGCACTTTTCCAACCCGCCATTCCAGGACCAGGCCCTGGCCAACCCCAATGTGCATGTGGTGCTGAACACCTATGAGCTGCTGGGGCCGAACTCACCGACGGTGTTGTTCGCCACCGAAAAATTTCGCAACGACAACCCGAAAACCTACAAGGCCTTTGTGGACGCGTTGACCGAAGCCGCACAATTCGCCCAGAACGATAAGGGCGCCGCAGCCGACACTTACATCCGCGTGACCAAGGCCAAGATCGACCGCGCCGAGCTGCTCAAGATCATCGACAACCCGCAGTTCGAGTTCAGCGTCACGCCGAAAAACACCTACCCGCTGGCGGAATTCCTCTACCGCGTCGGCGCCATCAAAAACAAGCCTGAATCGTGGAAGGACTACTTCTTCCAGGACGCCAAGCCCCTGCAAGGAAGCTGAGATGAACGCGCCCTTGCAAGGCCACACGGCCAGCAACCTGCACACCGCCGAGCCGCTGCTGGCGGTGGATAGCGTCAGCCTCGAATACCGTACTCCCGAGCGCGTGGTACGGGCCACGCACCAAGTCAGTTTCGAGATCGATCCGGCTGACCGTTACGTGCTGCTGGGCCCTTCGGGCTGCGGCAAATCCACGTTGCTCAAGTCCATCGCCGGGTTTATCAAACCGTGCGAAGGCGAGATTCGTTTGCTGGGGCAAAAGGTCGAACAACCCGGCCCGGACCGCATTGTGGTGTTCCAGGAATTCGACCAACTGCCACCGTGGAAAACCGTCAAACAGAACGTGATGTTCCCACTGTTGGCGTCCAAGACCCTCAAGCGCCGTGAGGCCGAAGAACGCGCGCTGCACTACCTGGACAAGGTGGGCCTGAGTGCCTTCGCCGACGCTTACCCCCACACGCTTTCCGGCGGCATGAAAGCCCGTGTGGCCATCGCGCGCGCGCTGGCCATGCAGCCGAAAATCCTGCTGATGGACGAACCCTTCGCCGCCCTCGATGCCCTGACCCGGCGCAAGATGCAGGAAGAATTGCTGCTGCTCTGGGAGGAGGTGCGCTTCACCTTGTTGTTCGTCACCCACTCCATCGAAGAAGCACTCGTGGTGGGCAATCGCATTCTGTTGCTGTCCCCCCATCCGGGGCGCGTACGTGCAGAAATCCACAGCCATCAATACGACCTGCACAGCTTGGGCGGTGTGGACTTCCAGGCGTCGGCGCGGCGTATTCATCGCTTGTTGTTCGATGAAACCAGCGCAGCGGAACCCGAGTTGGGTTTTGCCGACATCCGCATCGCTTACTAAGGGGGCAACCCATGCGCCAGGAATATGAAGTCACCCTCGAACCGCTGCTCAGTGTCCCCGTGGAGCGCGAGTTGCCCCTGCGCCAACGCCTTTGGCAACAAGGCTGGCTGCGCAAGGGCCTGATCCTGATCGTGCTTGCGATCCTCTGGGAAGTCGTGGCGCGCTATCAGAACAACGACCTGCTGCTGCCGAGCTTTCTGCAGACTTTTAATGCGCTGTCCGACGGCCTGCTCAGCGGTGAACTGCTGAGCAAGGTGAGTATCTCGCTGGTGGTGCTGATCAAGGGTTACCTGATCGGCATAGTACTGGCCTTTGCGCTGACCACCTTGGCCGTGTCGACCCAATTGGGCCGCGACCTGCTGAGCACCCTGACCTCGATGTTCAATCCACTGCCGGCCATTGCGTTGCTGCCGCTGGCGCTGCTGTGGTTCGGCCTGGGCCAGAACAGCCTGATTTTCGTGCTGGTGCATTCGGTGTTGTGGGCGCTGGCGCTCAACACCTATTCGGGGTTCCTCGGTGTGTCCGAGACGCTGCGCATGGCGGGTCGCAACTATGGTCTGAAGGGCATGCGCTTTGTGCTGTTTATCCTGATCCCGGCTGCACTGCCGTCGATCCTCGCCGGCCTGAAAATCGGCTGGGCGTTTGCCTGGCGCACGCTGATCGCCGCCGAGTTGGTGTTCGGCGCCACCAGCGGCAAGGGCGGGCTGGGTTGGTACATCTTCCAGAACCGCAATGAGCTGTATACCGACAAGGTGTTTGCCGGGTTAGCGGTGGTGATCCTGATCGGCCTACTGGTGGAAAACCTCGTGTTTGACACCTTCGAGCGGCTCACCGTGAAGCGTTGGGGCATGCAGCGCTAAACAGGAATGATTGCTCTTTGTCCGACGTGAACCTGATAATGCCGGCCGAATTCGACGCTGCTCCGGCGTCGGATAGGCTTGGTAAAAGGATTTACGACGATGCGTTTTTTTGTCTTGGCTGCGGCCTTGTTGCTGTCGACCTCTGCGTTGGCCGAGTTCATACCCGAAACGGTATCGATGCCCAAGCCGGTCTACCCTGGCAACCTGACTAACACCCAAGGGCATGCGCGCATCAGCCTGAACATTCACAGCGACGGCACCGTCAGTGACGTCAAAGCACTCAGCGCCACCAAGCCGGAGTTCGGTGAGGCGGCCGTGGCTGCAGCCTCAAAATGGCGCTTCAAACCCTGGACGGTGAATGCCGATCGGCCAGAGGTAATCGATGCTCAGAACGACATGATTTTCTCGCCCGTACCGACGAGTGAAGAAAGTACGCGACTGACCTTTACGCAAACCACCTATCAATCCTGCAGCGCGTTGAACGAGGAAGTCAGCCAGTTCCGGCGCGATCATCCCTCCCGGCCACTGATCGCCATGAAGAGCTTTGCCATTACCCGTGTGGCAGTGATGTTCCCGGCGTTAAGCGGTAAAAGCGACTACAACGAAGGCCTGTCCAAGGCCGACGAGCTTGAAAGCGCTCTGCCGGACATCGTGCGCAAATGCCAGGCCAATCCCAAACGAACCTACGCCGACTATCTGCCACGCAACCTCAAGCGATACCTGTAAAGCCTGCTACGATTGCGCCCAGTTCACTCCCTTCTGATCACGAGTGCTTGGCATGCAACTACCGGACATGAACCTGCTGGTCGCCCTCGACGCCTTGCTCGACGAGGGCAGTGTGGTCGGCGCCGCCCGGCGGATGAACCTCAGTCCAGCAGCCATGAGCCGTACCCTCACGCGTATCCGCGAAGCGGTGGGCGACCCGATTCTGGTGCGGGCCGGTCGGGGCCTGGTGCCAACGCCCAAGGCCCTGCAACTGCAAGGTCAGGTGCGCACCGTGGTGGAACAGGCGGCGCTGCTGTTTCGGTCGGCGGATCAAGTGGACCTGACCACCCTGCGCCGCCGCTTCAGCGTGCGCGCTAATGACTTTTTTATTGGCGTGTATGGCGGTCGTCTCTTCGACACCATGGAGCGTATGGCACCGCTGTGTGAGCTGTGTTTCGTGCCAGAAGGCGACACCGACGACGAAGCGTTGCGCGAAGGACGCTTGGATTTGCGCGTGAGCAACACCCAGCCGGCAAGCCCCGAGGTCAAGGTGCAGAACCTGTTCTCCACCACCTTCGTCGGCCTGGCGCGGCAGGATCACCCGTTATTCGACGAGGAGATCACCGCCGCACGTTTCGCCAGTTATTCCCACATCAGCATCTCGCGACGCGGCATCGCCCGGGGGCCGATCGATACCGCGCTGAATGCCCAGGGTTTGGAGCGCCGTGTGGCGATGATCGCCCCAGGGTTTCACGGTGCGATGTTCATGCTGCCTGACTCCGACTTGATCCTGCCGGTGCCCAAGGAGGCGCTCTACAGCGCTAATCGCCTGAAGCTGCCCCTGCGCGCCTTCCCGCTGCCGATCTCTTTGCCGACCCTGGTCCTGGCCCAATCCTGGCACCCTCGCTTCGATAAAGACCCCGCTCACAAATGGCTGCGCGAAACCATGCGCGAGAGCTGCCACGCCACGTGGCTGGAAGCCCAGCCGACCTGAACATCAAGCGTACACAGGGCAAATGTGAGAGGGCGCTTGCCCCCGATCGCGGTGGATCAGACAGAGAATCTGAGCCTGCCACACGGCAATCGGGGCAAGCCCCCTCCCACGAGAGATCTGTGGTGGATTCAGGATTGCGTCTGACGCACTTATACCCTGCCAACATGTAACTTTTTGTCATGTGTGTGCCTGATTAAACTGCTCGGGTATTTCTAATCCTGAGTTACCCGTTCATGACTTCCCTCGCTGCCCCCACCCTCGCGGCCGCAGCCAAATCCACCGCCATCACCCCGCCCGTATTCGGCCCGCGAATCATCATCGGCCTGGTCGGCGTGTTGTTGGCGGTGCTGGTGTCCGGTCTCAACGAGATGGTCACTAAGGTGGCCCTCGCCGATATCCGTGGTGCGCTTTACATCGGTTTTGACGAAGGCACCTGGCTCGTCGCGGCCTACACCGCCACCTCGGTCGCGGCCATGGCCTTTGCCCCCTGGTGCTCGGTGACGTTCTCCCTGCGCCGCTTCACCCTGTGCGCCATAGCCCTGTTCACCGTACTCGGGATCCTGTGCCCCTTCGCGCCGAACTACGAAAGCCTATTGCTGCTACGCACCGTGCAAGGCCTGGCCGGTGGCGCGTTGCCGCCAATGCTAATGACCGTGGCGCTGCGCTTCCTGCCGGCCAACGTCAAACTGTATGGCCTGGCCGGCTACGCGCTCACCGCTACCTTCGGCCCGAGCCTTGGCACACCACTGGCGGCGCTGTGGACCGAATACGTCGGCTGGCAGTGGGCGTTCTGGCAGATCGTCGCGCCATGCCTGCTGGCGATGGCGGCCGTGGCCTATGGCTTGCCCCAAGACCCGCTGCGCTTGGAGCGCTTCAAGCAGTTCAATTGGCGCGGTCTGCTGCTGGGCTTCCCGGCGATCTGCATGCTGGTGATCGGCATCCTGCAAGGCAATCGGCTGGACTGGTTCGAGTCGGGCCTGATCACCTTTTTGCTGAGTGGCGGCACGCTGCTGCTGGTGCTGTTTATGCTCAATGAATGGTCGCACCCGATGCCGTTTTTCAAGTTGCAGATGCTCGGCCTGCGTAACCTCTCGTTTGCTTTGATCGTGCTGGCGGGCGTGCTGATGGTGCTGACCTCAGTGATCATCATCCCGTCGAGTTTCCTCGCCCAAGTCCAAGGCTATCGACCGCTGCAAACCGCGCCAGTGATGCTGCTGATGGCGTTGCCGCAGTTGATCGCGCTGCCGCTGGTGGCCGCGCTGTGTAACCTGCGCTGGGTCGATTGCCGCTGGGTGCTGGGGATCGGCTTGAGCATGTTGGTGCTGTGCTGCATCGGCAGCGCGCACCTCACTTCGGCGTGGATCCGCGACGATTTTTACGGCCTGTACTTGCTGCAAATCTTTGGGCAGCCCATGGCTGTGTTACCGCTGTTGATGCTGTCCACCGGCAGCATTCAGCCACAGGACGGCCCGTTCGCTTCGGCCTGGTTCAACACCGTCAAAGGCCTGGCCGCCGTGGTCGCCACCGGCGTGCTGGACGCGCTGACCACCCAGCGCCTGCACTTTCACTCGACCATGTTGGTGGATCGCCTGGGCAATTCGCCCCTGGCCGACGGAGACGCGCCGGGCCTCGCCCATCGGCTGCACGAGCAGGCGGTGGTGCTCACTTCTTCGGATCTTTATTACGTCATGGGCGGTGTCGCCGTGGCGTTGATCCTGCTGATTTTCTGGATGCCCACGCGGATCTTCCCGCCTCGCGCACCGACCTAGCCACAAGGACTTTCCATGAAACGCAAAGACAAAATTGCCGTCTCCGTCATCACCGTATTTGCCGTCGGTGTGCTGTTCTATCTGGTCGCGCCAGGCTTGCTGGGCAGCAAGCATCAGAGCACTAACGACGCGTTTGTTGCGGCAGACTTCACCCTGGTCGCCCCGCGCGTGGCAGGTTTTATCAAGGAAGTGCTGGTGGAGGACAACCAGCGAGTTAAGGCCGGACAGTTACTGGCGCTGATCGACGACCGTGATTTTCGCGCCGCCGCCCAGGCCGCTGATGCGGACACATTGGTTGCCCAGGCCCAGCTGAAAAACGCCACCGCGACCCTGGAACGCCAAAGCTCGGTGATCGCCCAAGCCCAAGCCACCGTCGCGGCGGATCGCGCCGAAATGGCGTTCGCCGAGCACGAACTGAACCGCTACAACCACCTCGCTGGTGTGGGCGCCGGTACTGTGCAAAACGCCCAGCAAGCCAAGACTCGCATCGACCAGGCCACCGCACGCCTGGCCAATGCTACGGCGGTGCTGGCGGCCGAACGTAAGCAGGTGGAGATTCTCACCGCCCAGCGCGATGCGGCTGAAGGCGGGCTCAAGCGTGCCCAGGCCGCGTTGGAGATGGCCAGCTATCAGCTGTCCTACACGCGCATCGTTGCGCCGGTGGATGGCATGGTCGGCGAGCGCGCCGTGCGGGTCGGCGCCTATGTGACGCCGGGCAGCAAGATCCTCGCCGTGGTGCCGTTGGCGCAGGCGTACGTGGTGGCTAACTTTCAAGAGACCCAACTCTCTCACATGCGAGCCGGCCAAGCCGTTCAGGTGCGTGTCGACAGCCTCGACGGCGAGTTGCTCAACGGCCATCTGGAGAGCCTCGCACCCGCGACTGGGGTGACCTTCGCCGCGGTCAAACCGGACAACGCCACGGGTAACTTCACCAAGGTGGTGCAGCGCATTCCGGTCAAAATTGTGCTGGAGCCCAACCAGCCGCTGACCGAGCGCCTGCGCGTCGGTATGTCGGTGGAGGCCAGCGTCGACACTCAGCCGGTCGCACGTCAGTCTGAGGTGGCCCAGCAATGAAACGAGTTGCCTGGCTCACCCTCAGTTTGATCAGCCTGAGTGCATGCACCGTCGGCCCGGATTTTCAGCGCCCGCAGAACGCTCAAGTGACGCAATGGAGCGCACCCCAAGGCCGCCAAGCCGACAGCCGCGCCGTCAGCGACCCGCTCCAGGAGCGTTGGTGGGACGTGTTCCACGATGCACAACTCTCGGCCCTGACGCGCCGCGCCCTCACCGATAACCTCGACTTGAAACTGGCCAGCAGCCGTCTGGAACAAAGCCGCGCTGTGCGCCAGGTGACCACTGCCGAGCGTTACCCCAAGGTTGATGCCACGGGGGCTTACCAGCGCAAACGCAACAGTGGCAAAGGCTTGAACGACCCGTCCGGCGAGAATGGCCGCGCGGCGTTCAGCCAATGGGATTCGGGTTTCTCCGCCTCCTGGGAGCTGGATTTCTGGGGCCGGGTCAAACGCGAAACTGAAGCCGCCGATGCCACCTTGCAAGTCGCCGAAAACGACCGTCGTGCTGTGCTGCTCTCGGTGCTGGCCGAGACCGCCCAGGACTACATCCAACTGCGCGGCGTGCAAAATACCCGCGCGGTGACCGAGCAAAACCTCGACGTCGCACGCCATAGCCTCAAGCTCTCGCAACTGCGCCTGGCTGATGGCGTCGCCACCGACCTGGACGTGGCCGAAGCCGCCGCCCAAGTCGCCGCCATCGAAGCGCGCCTGCCGGATTTGCAGCAACGCCAGGACCAGTTGATCAACGCCCTGAGCCTGCTGATGGGCGAGCCACCCCAAGCCCTGCACGCGCAGTTGTCCAAGGACGCCGCGGTACCGCAGACCCAGCGCCAAGTTGCTATCGGCCTACCGTCGGAGCTTGCCGAACGCCGTCCGGATATCCGCCAGGCTGAAGCTCGCTTGCATGCCGCCACCGCCAACATCGGCGTGGCCAAGGGCGATTTCTATCCGCGTATCACCCTGTCCGGCAGCCTCGGTTCACAGGCCATGCAACTGTCGGATTTCGGCTCCTGGGGCTCACGCGCCTTTGCCTTCGGTCCACAGTTCAGCCTGCCGCTGTTCAACGGCGGGCGCCTGCAAGGCATGGTGAATCTGCGCGAAGCCCAGCAACAGGAAGCGGCGCTGGCCTATCAGCAAACCGTGCTGCGCGCCTGGCATGAAATCGACGACCAACTGACCCGCTACAACGCCAGCCAACTGCGCCGCGACAGCCTGGCCGAAGCCGTGCGTCAGAACCAGATCGCCCTGACCACCGCGCAACATCAGTACGTGGAAGGTGTGGCAGATTTCCTCAATGTCCTCACCGTGCAAAGCGCGTTGCTGGCGACGCAAGAGCAGTGGGTGGAAAGCTCGACCGGCGTGTCGTTGGCGATGGTGGGGTTGTACAAGGCGTTGGGGGGAGGATGGGAGTCGGTGTATCCGCTGCAAGCTGTTAACCGATGAACTCACGAAGTCGAGAGTAGGAAGGCTCTCTATTTTGGCGCGGGCCAAAAAATCGGGAACGCGAGCAGTACTGTGGCGGGCTATTCCTTAAAGAGCCCTCGCTATGTCCATTGCTGAAAACCCTTACGCACCGCCGCAAGCCGATCTCACCCTCGCAGCGGCCCGGCCCGCTGCCTTTTTTGTGGTGGCCCACCGCAAGCTGCTGGTGATGATGCTGTTGTCCTACGGCCTTTATGGCTTTTACTGGTTGTATAAGCACTGGGATGCCTATCGCAGCGCTACCGGTGCCAGAGTGCTGCCTGTGGTTCGGGCATTTTTTTCAATTTTTTTTGCTTATTCGCTCGTCCTGAAAATCAAGCAGGCGCTCGATTTGAAAGATGCGTCCTATCGATGGTGGCCTCGTTGCTTCGCCCTGGGCTGGATAGGCTGCGCCTTTTTACCCTATACCTACATCTGGTTTGTATCGCCTTTGACGGTAGTAAAAGTGGGTGTCTGTTTCACCATTGTTCAGGTTGCCCTGATGGTGCAGATTCAGCTTGCGGTGAACCACCTCGAGGATGATCCAAAAGGCACAGCCAACAGCCGTTTTACATGGGCCAACGGAATTTGGATCGTCATAGGCGTGAGTTTGTGGGCGCTGGGAATAGCGTCTGCGTTCCTTACCGCTTAGTAGACGTGAGCTTGCTCGCGAAGGGCCAGCAGTCGCCGCGTGCATGCAAAATGCACGCGTATTTGTTGATGTTTTTCTAGCGTTCATCAGAGGTTCTGCAAAAACACCACATACCCCCGAAACCACTCACTCCCCTTCAAATACTCCGGCTCCTCCCACGCCCCGCCCTGGATCAAACCAATCTTGAACGCCAGCCCCAACCGATTCATACGCGGTAAATACGCCGCGTAATCCGGGATGCTGTGGCGGCCTTGATACGTTTGCACCACCACCTCATCCACCACGCCCTTGAGTTGGGCGATGGCGGCCGGGTCGGCGTTGCTGCTCCAGTCCATCAGGCCGGTGATGCTCAGGCGCAGGTCGGCGGGCAGGCGGTGGCGCAGGTCGCGCAGGAAGTCGGCGTATTCGTGCAGGTATTGGGTGCGGGCGTCAAAGTCGATCTGGATGCCGACCACCGGGTTGCCCGCGTCGCGCCAGCGTTGCACCTGGCCGAGCAGTTGGGTGTAGACCCGTTCCGGCCAATGCAGCGTGTGAGCGCGGTAGACCACCCAGACTTCACCTTGAGTGATGCGCGGCACGCTGATGCCCTGGGCGATAAATTGCACGCCGCGTTGGGGCGCGCGGCGCGTTGAGTTGATCTGGCCCTGGAGGATGTACAGGGTTTTCGCCTGTTTGAGTACCGGCTGGGGCGTGACGCCGCTCCACAGCCAGAAGGCGTCATAGTCGCGAGCGTCGACGGCGGCGAAGGCCGGGCTTGCCAGCAACAGCAAGCCCAGCCACAGCTTTTTCACCAGTAGTACTGCAGGGATTTGCCCCACTGCGTGTCGCCAAACCCGGTCTTGAGTTGGCGGAACCAGGCTTTGCGCACAGCCGGTTCCACGTCCTGGCCGCCGCAGCTGTTATAGCCGGCCGGCGCGTAGCAGTTGATGGCGCGGAACAGCGCGTAAGCCTTGTCGTTCTTCGGCGCCTTGGCATTGGCGATGACCTGCTTGTAACCGTCGAGGCGCGAGAAGGTTTCTCCTTTGAAGTCCGACGCGGTGCTGCCCAGGCTACCGGCGGCGCGGGCCTGTTCCAGGGGCATGCCGTCCAAGTTGTTGCGCAGGATGAACTCGCCGAAGCAGTTCAGGGCTTGCGGGTTTTTCGCGTCAGCCTGCAACGCCGCTGCGGTTTGCGCGATGCTCGGGCAGGCGTAGCCGGATTCGGCTTTGTCACCGCTCCACTGGAACAACTTCAGGGTCTGGTTGCCGCTGTAGACGTAACCCAGGCTGGTGCCCAATTTGTCCTCAGTGGGCGAGGCGGGCAGTTGCTTGAGATCTTCGGCGAAGGTGGCGTACTGGCCGCGCAGCAGGTCTTTATAAAGCAGGACGAATTGCGCGGTCTGGCGCTCCAGCGGATCGCTGGCCTGGGCGATCTGCTGGCGCAGTAACTCAGGCCCGGCGACGTTGCGCAGCAGAATGTAGCGCACCTGCTTGGCACTGATGGGCGAGTCGCTGGCAAACACCTTGGCTAATTGGCCGCTGCGTTCGTAGTTCATGGCCAGGGCCAGTTCCAGTTGGTCACGTTGCAATGGCAACTTGGCCTGGGCGAGCAGTTTCAGCCACAGTGCTTCGGCGCTTTTCCAGTCCTTTTTATCTTCAAGCGCCAATGCACGCAGCGTTTGTTGGCTGAAGGCGAAATAATCCAGGTTCGACGGCATGTCCTGGGGTAGGTGCTTCAAGGCGGTGTCGGGCTGATGCTCGACGTACAGCGCAAAGGCCGCCTGCAGGTAGTCGTACAGTGCTGGCGTGTTGGCAAACGTGGCTTTCTGCTGGGCGAGGGCTTCGCGGGTCAGGCGTGGCGGAGTGTTGGCGCGCATCAGCATCAGATCGGTGACGGTTTGCAGCAGCGGCTCTTTGAGGTTGGCGCTGTTGACCATCAGCAGCTTGAGGTCGGCTTCTTCCACCAGTTCGTCCACCGACACATTGCGCTGGGCGTCGGTGGCTTGGGTCAACTGCCAGGCGAAGTCTTCGGCCAGTTTGTCGTTGTCGTCCGCCAGCCAGTGCACGCGGCGCAGCAGGCCGTGGGCGGACGTCGCGTAGACACCTTGTGGATAAGTGTTCAGGTAGCCCAGAAACCCAGCTTCCGCCTGGCCCAGTGCAGACTTATCCACATGCTCAAGCTGCGGCATGCCGTACTCATCGAAGGCCTCAGCTTGGGCCTGGTTGAGTGAGTTGCGCGCGGTCATGTACAGCGCGGTTTCCTTTAGCCAAGGGATCGTCGACAGGTTGGCGGCGGCGAATCCGCGTTCGGCGTCACTGAAGCGGCCGCTGTAGAAGTCAGCGGCGGCTTGCAGGTAGGTGCGAAAGAGCAGGCCGTGGGCTGACTCGATGGGATCGGTCACCACCTGGCCATCCCAATCGCAGGTGGTGAGCAATTGCAGGCGGGCCTTCACCAGCGTCGTGCGCTCGGTACTCGGCATGTCGGCGTTGATGACCTGGCTGATAAACGCGGTGGCGCTGTCATCGTCATTGCTGCGGCAGCGGCTGCCTTCGCCGTCGACGAAGGCTTCGCCAGCGGTCTTGTACTCTTCGCGCTTGATCCCCAGACCGGTCAACAAGGTGTCCAGCTCGGCGGTGGGCGATTGGTCGGAGTCGGGCTGCGTCTCTGCGCTTGAGGCGGGTATCAGGCGATACACCGGAAACGGCACCGGGCCAAAGCCCTGGGACAGATCATCTTCACTCAGCGCGTTGGGCGTCAGCGCCGCGTTCTTTTTGTCGGCCAGCAATAGGCGCAGGTTGGCCCGGCTGTCATTGCCAGGGCTCAGAAACGGTAGGTTGTTGCAGGGATCGAGGCTGTCACGCGACACCCGCCAGTCCGGGTAGCACGAATCGTCGGAACTAGCCTGGGCCGGCAGGGAAATACCGGCCAGCAGGGCCAGTGCCAGGGGTGACAGAAAACCGATGCGCATGACGTGTCCTTGATCCTGAGTCCTTGGAGGGAGGCAATCATAGCCTGATCCGACGCATGCTTCGTTGAAGCCCTACACAAATTGCCGATTTGTCCGATTCCAGCAGCGACTCAGGGGCTTTTGTCCTAGAGTGGCGGGAGTTTGCACATGAGCAATCAAGGCAGTGGCAGGGGAATCGGGGTGCGTCGGTCTGTGGTAGAGCAAAATGAAAAGGTCGGGGCGTTGCCCGCAATCAACCGTCTCACGTGGGAGGGGGCTGCTTGGCTGAGCCGTCTTTGGTGGGTGCCGATCCTGGCGTTGGCCATGGCCCTGCGGTTTTATCACCTCACGTCGGCGGCGATCTGGGGAGATGAAGGTTCCAGCCTGCTGCTCAGCGAGTACGCCCTTGCCGACTTGTGGTTTCACGCCGCCCATGATGTCCACCCGCCGCTGTATTTCTTCCTGCTGCGCGGCTGGATCGAGCTGTTTGGCGACAGCATCTGGTCAATTCGCGGCATGAGCGCCATTCCCGGTGTCATTGCGGTGGGGCTGGGCATCTGGCTGACGCGGCAACTGTCCACCCGTCGCGCTGCAGTGCTGGCGGGCGTGCTGCTGGCGCTACTGCCGACCGCCGTGCGCTACAGCCAGGAAGTGCGCATGTATTCACTGCTCGGTGTGTGGCTGCTGGGTGCCACGCTGGCGTTGGTGTACTGGGTGCGCCAACCTGAGCGCACGCGATACATGGCGGTGTATGTACTGCTGATGAGTGCCGGGTTTTATACCCACTACTTCACGGCGCTATGCGTGCTGGTGCATTGGGCGTACCTGGGGCTGTTGAGTGCCGCCCCCGGTCAGCGTTTGATCAAGCGCCCGGCGTGGTGGGGCGCCAATGTCGTGATTGTGTTGCTGTACCTGCCCTGGTTGCCGAACTTGCTGGACCTGGTGCAACACGTCGACCAGCTCAAAGTGGGCGGTGACATTGGCTGGGAAGAACCGGTCAACCTGCTGTCCCTGCCGTCGATGATCTGGCAGTTCGTGCTGCAGGATGAAGGTGTTGGTTTCTGGCCGCCGCTGTTCTGGCTGTTTCCGTTGCTGCTGGTCGCGGTCGTCGTGGTGACCGCCTGGCGCGACCGCGAGCGCTATCGACCGGCGAGCCTGCTGGCGTTGTTCTTTCTGCTGCCGCTGCTGCTGGTCTACGCCGTGTCGTTTATTTCACCGGTGTTTATCGAGCGGTATCTCACGGTGTACGCCCTGGCTTTGCCGATCCTGTTGGCGATGGCCATCGACCGTTTATCGTGGCTGGGTGCGGCGGTGTTTGTGCTGTTTGTCGGCGTTGAGTTGGTGGGGCTGAAGAACAACTTTGCTGTGGATGAACACGACCAGTTCAACGTGCCCGTGGAATTCGTCAACCGTAACTACCAGGAAGACGACCGCATCGTGCTCAGCGACATGATGTGGTACCTCAGCTACGTGTATTACGACCAGACCGATGCCCAGTTGCAGCTCTACACCCCGCCAAAACCCGATGGCACGCCGACCCGCCCCAACGCCTACGGCTTCGGCACCCTGGTGGACCAGGACGGTGGTCGTATATACCTCGACCACTTGTCGGCATTGCCCGAAGGCACCCGCCGCGTTTGGCTGATCAGCAGCAACGAAGCCCCGGACGATTTCGCCCCACTGCCTGCGGGCTGGCGCGAACTCAGCCGCCAGGACGGTGGTGGCGCCAGGGCGCGGTTGTTCGTGCTGTGCAACGCGCCATCGGCGCAACCCCAGGGCTGCCGCTAGACTCGTTTCAACCGCCTTTATCAGGAGCTCATCATGGAATCGCCTGTGCATAGCTTGTCGTCATTGTTCAAACAGCTGGGCCTGCCGGATGACCCGGTGAGCATCGAAAAGTTTGTGTCCGTTCACTCGCCACTCAAGTCTGAGCTGCATCTGGCGGACGCGTTTTTCTGGACGGGCAGTCAACGGGCGTTTTTGCGTGAGGAGATTCTGGAGGATGCGGATTGGGCTGAAGTGGTGGATGAGTTGAACTTGATGTTGAGGGGTAGGCGAGGCTAGGAAGAATCCTATCGACTAAGCGGAAGTGGACGATAGTGGCCAGAGGGAGCGCCCCGTTATTAATAGGCGCTGACTCTCTCCTCTGGACGCTATATGAAACGTCTGATCCCTCACGACGAAATTGAGAAATATGATCTCGGAAAAATCGAAAGTCCCTATTTTGCGCGAATAAGTATCAGGGAATTTTTTCGCGTTCCTTATACGTTGCCTGGACTGAGCGAATTGCTTAGGCAGTGCAATATCTCTTCTGCCTGCTGCTCCGCAGAAAAAGACCAACGGCGCGTTTTGGAGAAGCTGGCCGCCGGTGATTGGTTATTTGCGATGGACCGTCCTTTTCTCCCTTTAAGCAGGGAGTGTCGCGTCAAGTACGGACACTTAATGGGGCGTCGACTGTATGTCGGGCCCGGCAAGTGGGAGAAGGTAAGCGTCGATTACGACGGCATCAAAAATACCGCTATCCTCACCGCCAATCGCTTAATTTCCGCAGGTGATGAAGGGCGGGTATTTTTATCGGATGGGAAAGATCTCGCAAACACCACACGAGTTATGACCCAGCGATGGGTAAGGCTGGACAGTGGGGATGATCAGCTTGGCCACCAATCAGTTGAACGTAGATATGGAGAACTACGGCATATAAAACAACGTTATTTGGAGGGAGGCGACAACTGGCAGGTCGGTGGTAAGTCGTGGTATTGGCAGCCTGTCACGCCAGATGTGGCCTATGAATACAAGGAAGAAGAAACATGATGCGCAAGCATGTTTTTTGGTTTTGGGGAGCCATGGATGCTTTTCTTTTGATTCGATATGCAGTCACCAGTGTAATGGGAGGAAGGATTCCTTATTTAAGCGATATTGAGAATGCGTCATGGCTGCTGCGTGAGCACAGTGTGGTGCAGTTCTACATGTTCGTTTTTGCCATGCTGTTGCAAGTTTCCATTGTCATCTCCTGCGTACTGTTTTTTCTTGGCCGTGAGAGTGTTAAGTGGGTTGTCTACGTCCAAACTCCCTTCCGATTGGCTTTCATTGTGCCTTCCGTTTCGCTGTTGCTTGTAGGCGCTCAACTTTTTCGCGATTACAACCTGGTGTTGATGGCCGTGTTAGTGGTCGTTTCCGAAGGAGTGAAGGTCTGGAGTGTCTGGCGATGGGGCAAAAAATCTTGAAGCGCGGTGTGGCAGATATCACGTTCGTGCGGATGGCCAGCGAAAAATTCGCTTTACTCATCCCATACCCTTCCACCCATCCGCAAAATTGTTTCAAAACTTGACGCATCCTCCTCCTTCCACCATATTGATAGTTAGCAAACTAACTGTATGCGAACTATCCAGTGCCTCAATCCCTCGAACAACTCCAGATGAACCTCAGCAGCAGCATGGTGGTGGGCGCCCGTAATTGGCGCAAAATCTGCCAGACCACGCTGGTGAGCTATGGCATCTCCGAAGCCTGCGCCGTGCCGCTGTTGATGATCGGCCGCTTGGGCGACGGTGTGCACCAGGTCAAAGTTGCCCAGGCGTCCGGTATGGAGAGCCCATCCCTGGTGCGCCTGCTCGATCGCCTGTGCAGTGACGGCTACGTATGCCGCACCGAAGATGTCCACGACCGTCGCGCCAAGGCCTTGAGCCTCACCGAGCGTGGCCGTGAGCTGGTGCAAGCGGTGGAAGTCCAATTGGTGCGCCTGCGCCGTGAAGTGCTGGCGGACATCGACTCCACCGATATGGAAGCCGCGCTGCGTGTGCTGCGGGCCTTTGAGGCAGCGACGCTTTGAACGGATTCTTTACCGGTTTTCCGCCGGCCCGCGACTGGTTCTACGGCGTGCGTACTTTCGCCGCGTCGATGATCGCGCTCTATATCGCCATGCTGATGCAAATGCCGCGTCCGTACTGGGCGATGGCCACGGTGTACATCGTCTCCAGCCCGTTTGTCGGCCCCACCAGTTCCAAGGCCCTGTACCGCGCCATCGGCACCTTGATGGGCGCGGCGGCGGCGGTGTTTTTTGTGCCGATGTTCGTGCAGTCGCCGTACATTTTGGTGGTGGTGATCGCACTGTGGACGGGCACTTTGCTGTTCCTCTCGATGCACCTGCGCACCGCCAACAACTATGCCTTGATGCTCGCTGGCTACACCTTGCCGCTGATCGCCCTGCCGGTGGTGGATAACCCGTTGGCGGTATGGGATGTGGCCGAGGCGCGAACCGAAGAAATCTTCCTCGGTATTGCGGTCGCCGCCGTAGTGGGGGCGATGTTCTGGCCGCGCCGCCTGATGCCCGTGTTCGATGGCTCGGTGGCCAAG
The DNA here is from genome assembly GCF_021391435.1 of Pseudomonas sivasensis. Lineage (NCBI taxonomy): Bacteria > Pseudomonadati > Pseudomonadota > Gammaproteobacteria > Pseudomonadales > Pseudomonadaceae > Pseudomonas > Pseudomonas sivasensis. The sequence continues at coordinate 363,720 of NZ_CP090029.1, forward strand.
TGGTTTGCCGATGCTCAGGTCTACAGCCAACGCTTTCTGACGCGCAATGTGCAGCGTGAAGAAGTCAGCACTTTGCGCAGCGGCATGGTCGCCACCTTCAACACCCTCGAATTGATGATCGGCCAATTGCCTCACGAAGGCGCGCGGCCGCAAACGGTGCGTAACACCAAGGAACTGCGCGGGCGCATGATCCACCTGCTGCCGGTGGTGGATGCCCTCGACGATGCGCTCTACGCCATCGAACATCGGGCGCCGGAATTTCTCGACCGCATCCAGCCGATTCTGGAAGCCACAAGCCAGTGGCTGGAAAACACTCAACAAAGTGCACCGTTGGAAAGCTGGCGCGCCCTGCGTGACCAGGTCGACGCCCTGCAACCCCAAGGCGAGGCGCTGGACGACCGCCACACCCTGCTGTTTTCCAACGCGCTGTATCGCCTGGGCGAATGGATCGACCTGTGGCAAGACTGCCGCAGCCTGCAAGCGGCCATCCAGTGCGAAAGCCAGGACAGCTGGCGCGCCGTGTATCGTCACTGGCGGCTGGGTCGGCTCACGCCATTCCTTGACCGTGGTCTGATGTTCTATTCGGCGTTTTCTACCGTCACCGCGATCATCGTCGCCTCGGTGCTGTGGATTCTGCTGGGCTGGACCGACGGCGGCAGCGCGGTGATTCTGGCCGCCGTGGCGTGCAGCTTCTTCGCCTCGATGGACGATCCGGCGCCACAGATCTATCGGTTCTTTTTCTGGACCGCCATGTCGGTGCTGTTCGCCAGCCTGTACCTGTTTCTGGTGCTGCCCAACCTGCACGATTTCCCGATGCTGGTGCTGGCGTTTGCGGTGCCGTTCATCTGCATCGGTACCCTTACTGTGCAGCCGCGCTTCTACCTGGGCATGTTGCTGACGTTGGTGAACACCTCGTCGTTCATCAGCATCCAGGGTGCCTACGACGCGGACTTTCTCAACTTCGCCAACGTCAACCTCGCCGGGCCCGTGGGCCTGCTGTTTGCGTTTGTGTGGACATTGGTCGCGCGGCCTTTCGGCGCCGAATTCGCCGCCAAGCGCCTGACCCGTTTCAGCTGGCGTGACATCGTCGGCCTCACCGAGCCCGCAACCCTGGCCGAACACCGACACCTCGCCGTGCAGATGCTCGATCGCCTCATGCAGCACCTGCCGCGCCTGGCACTCACCGGCCAGGACACCGGCATCGCCCTGCGCGATTTGCGCGTGGCGCTGAACCTGCTCGACCTGCTGGCGTACTCGCCGCGCATCCTTGGAGTGCCACGGGTGTTGCTCAACCAGGTCGTCGAAGGGGTGGGCGCTTACTTCAAGGCCTGCCTCAAGGCGGGTGAACGCTTGCCCGCGCCCAGCGGTCTGCTGATGACCCTCGACCGCACACGCCGGGCCCTCAACGGCCAGGGTCTGCAAGACGAGGACGATACTCGCCTGCACCTGTTGCACGCCCTGGCCGGCCTGCGCCTGGCGTTGTTGCCTGGCGTCGAATTTATTGGCGGCACCGAGATGGAGGCGCCGTTGCCTGATGGAGCGCCTTTATGATCGGTGATCTGGATATCAGCGGGGTGTTCCTGCCCACGCTGCTGGTGCTGATGGGCATTACGTACGTGTTGTTTCTGGTGGTGCACGGGCTGTTGACGCGCATGCACTTCTATCGCCTGGTCTGGCACCGGGCATTGTTCAATGTGGGGCTCTACGCGCTGTTGCTGGGCGCGGTGGACTCACTCAGTCGATACCTGATGACATGAAAAAACCTTTTTTGACCATCGGCCGTGTAGTCCTGACGCTGCTGATCGTGAGCTTCGCGGTCGTCGTTGTGTGGCGCATGGTCATGTACTACATGTTTGCGCCCTGGACCCGCGACGGGCACATCCGTGCCGACATCGTGCAGATCGCCCCGGACGTGTCCGGGCTGATTCAGCGCGTGGACGTGCGTGACAACCAGTTGGTGACCAAGGGCCAGGTGCTGTTTGCCGTCGACCAGGACCGCTTCAAGCTGGCCCTGCGCCAAGCCCAGGCCGCCGTGGCCGACCGCCAGGAAACCCTGGCCCAGGCCCAGCGCGAGTACAAGCGTAACCGTGGCCTCGGCAACCTGGTGCCCAGCGAGCAACTGGAAGAAAGCCAGTCCCGCGTGGCCCGTTCCCAGTCGGCCCTGGCTGAAGCGCAAGTGACGGTGGATTCGGCCCAACTGAACCTGGATCGCTCAGTAATCCGCAGCCCGGTGGACGGCTACGTCAACGACCGGGCGCCGCGTAACCAGGAATTCGTCACCGCCGGCCGGCCGGTCCTGTCAGTGGTGGACAGCAATTCCTTCCATATCGACGGCTATTTCGAAGAGACCAAACTCGACGGCATCCACGTCGGCATGGCGGTGGATATCCGCGTGATCGGCGATAACGCTCGCTTGCGCGGCCACGTGCAGAGCATCGTCGCCGGTATCGAAGATCGCGACCGCAGCAGCGGCTCCAACCTGTTGCCCAACGTCAACCCGGCGTTTAGCTGGGTGCGCCTGGCCCAGCGCATTCCGGTACGCATCGCCTTTGACGACGTGCCGGCGGACTTCCGCATGATCGCCGGGCGTACGGCCACGGTGTCGATCATTGGCGACAAGCCCGATGACGGAGCCACGCCATGAAGCAACTGTTGGCAACCGCCGCGTTGGGTTTGCTGCTGTCGGCCTGCCAAGTGGTAGGCCCGGACTACCAGTTGCCGGACAAGGCCGCGGTCAACCGTGGCGACCTGCAAGGGCAACTCGCGGGCGAGGGCACTAACGTGGTGTCAGCACCGGTGCCGACCGACTGGTGGAAACTGTACAAAGACCCGCGCCTGGATGAGCTGGTGCGCCAGGCCATGGCGTCCAACACCGACTTGCGCGTGGCCGCTGCCAATTTGCAGCGCGCGCGGTTCCAGACCCAGCAGGCTGAATCCGCCGGCGGCTGGAGCCTCGGCGCCAAGGCAGAGGCGCAGCGCCTGCAGGAGTCCGGCGAAGCATTTTTGCTGGCCGACAAAGTGCCGGTGGGTAACATCGGCAGCGTCGGCATTACCACCTCGTATCAATTCGATCTGTTCGGCACCTTGCAACGGGGCATCGAAAGCGCCCAGGCCAGCGCCGATGCCGCTCAGGCCGCTGCCGATATCGCGCGCATCACCCTAGTGGCCGATGTGGTGCGTTCCTACACCCAGGTGTGTGCGGCCAACGAAGAGCTGGCGATTGCCAACGAGTCCCTGGACTTGCAAGCCCAGAGCACCAAGCTGACCCAACGCCTGCGTGACGCCGGCCGTGGCGATGAAACCCAGGTCACCCGCTCGCAAACCCAGTACAAATCCCTTCGCGCCGACATGCCGCGCTACGAAGCTGCGCGCCAGGCCGGGCTGTTCCGCCTGTCGATGCTGCTGGCCAAGCCGTTGGACCAACTGCCGGCGGGCACCGGCAACTGCGCCGAGCTGCCGCACATTGCCCAGTTGTTGCCTGTGGGTGACGGCGCGGCGCTGCTCAAGCGGCGTCCCGATGTGCGCCAGGCCGAACGCCAATTGGCCGCTGCTACCGCACGTATCGGCGTGGCCACCGGCGCCCTGTACCCAGACATCGCCATCGGCGCCACCGTGGGCACCGTCGGTTTGCTCGACAACCTCGGCACGCCTGCGACCAACCGCTGGGGTTTTGGCCCGATGATCAGCTGGACCGTGCCGACCAACGGCGCCCGGGCCCGCGTCCACGAAGCCGAAGCTGCCACCCAGGGCGCCCTGGCGCATTTCGATGGGGTGGTGCTCAACGCCATTCGCGAAACCCAGACCGGTCTGGCGCAATACACCGCGCAACTGCAACGCCGTGATGCGTTGGCCGAAGCCGGCGAGTCGGCCAAGGAAGCGGCGGGGCAGACCCATCGCTTCTTCCAGGCCGGCCGCGCGTCGTTCCTGGCCGACCTGCAAGCCACCCGCACTTACACCGATGTGCGTGCGCAATTGGCGGCGGCAAATACCCAGGTCGCCATGAGCCAGATCGATCTGTTCCTGGCCCTGGGCGGCGGTTGGGAAAGCGGACGAACGCAAGCGTCACAGCCCGGCAAACCCTGAGCGGGTAGCTATGCTTTGTCAGGTGGGCCGCCGTGATGGCCTACCTGACACTGCTCGCGTTTGCTCATGGGGATTCCAATAATGAAAAACCCTTATGCTCCCGCTTTCTGGTGCGTGCTCCTCGCACTGGTGCTGTTATCGGCCGCGTATTTCTACGGCGTCATGCTCGCCCACCAGCTCGACAAGGCCATGGTCTTTCTCGACAGCGCCTGCCTGGTGATCGGCACCTTGTCCATCGGCGTGGTGGCCTGGGCCTCCTACCAAAATCAACGGATCAAGAAAAAACTTCTCGAACAAGGCAAGACCCGCGTGGCGATCTGGGACACCAAGGTCGCGCTGCGGCGTGTGGAAACCGTGTTCGATCGTTATTTCTGGGGCAGCTACTGGCAGCCGGGTCGCACCTTCCAGGAAGTCATGGGCGACCTCACCGGCACCCCCCTGGAAAAAAGCCTCGAAGTCCTGAAAAAACAGTGCGTGGCCCTCGATCAGCAGGTCGCCGATGGTAGGCATTGGCTTAACAATGCGCGTGAATTGTCTGACGTCGCGACGCAGATGGCCCGCGAACGCTACCAACTGGACTTCTGCGACCCCAAGGCCGATACCCCCGGCAACGCGGTGATACACCGCGAATTTGAGGTGTTGGTGTACACCTGGACGGCGCGGCTGAAGAGTTTCGATCACCAACTCGACGAGATCGAACTGGAATACTCGTGAACCAACTGCTCGCCTGAACCTCTGAGAAATCTGGGCCCTTCGCGGCCGCCAGTGCTAATCTTCCCCCGTTTTCGGCGGGCTTGAGCCAACCCCATCGGGGTTCAAGGAAGACAGCCCACTTCTCACAGGATTTGATCAGGTCACTTCATGAATAAGCCAGCAGTCGTTCTTTTGGGTTTTGTTGTCGCCGTAGGCGTCGTCAGTGCAGGCGGCGCCTGGTACACCGGTAAACAACTGGAGCCAGTGCTGCAAACCGCGATCCAGAACGCCAACAAGGAACTGCAGACCTCCATGGCCGGCGTCGATGGCACTGTGGCCCTGGAGCTGGTCTCCCTGGACCGTGGCGTGTTCAGCAGCACCGCCCATTACCGCTTGAAAGGCCAGGGTTCGGTCTTCGGCGAAGAAAACCCTAATCCGGAACTGCTGTTCGTCGACCATATCGAACACGGCCCGCTGCCGTTCTCGCGCCTGGTGACACTCAAGTGGCTGCCGGTCATGGCCACCAGTCACTACGAGCTGGAAAAGAACGCCACCACCGAGAAGTGGTTCGCCGCCGCCAAAGACGTATCTCCACTCAAAGGCGTGGCCAACATTGGTTACACCCGTTCGGTCAACGGCAATATCGAATTGCTGCCCCTGGAGTTCAAGGACGATACGTCTTCGGTGAGCTTCTCCGGCGCAAACATGAATTTCGACAGCACTGCCGAAGGCCAGAAGGTCAAGGCCGACGGCTTCATGAACAGCGTCAAGGTCGCCGCGGTAGACGCCAAGGGCGAACACTTCGAAGCTGAGCTGTCTGGGTTGACCATCGCCAGCAACCTGGAAAAATCCACCTTCGGCTTCTACACCGGGCAAAACACCGTTGAGCTGACCGACAGCAAGTTCACCTTCGGCCCGCAGAAAGCCGTGCTGACCGTCAAAGGCTTCGAGCAGAAAGACTCCAGCGAAACCAAGGACAACAACCTGGCCGGCCGTGTCGACTACAAGATCGACGAGATCGGCTACCAGGGTAAACCTGTAGGTTCGGCGGCCTTGGCCGTGAGCATGAAGAATGTCGACATCCCGGCCATGCTGGTGCTGACCAAGCTGTACCAGGACAAGATGCAACCCGTGCAAGCCGCCGCCGCCGCCAACCAGCCTGCCCCCGAGCTGCAACTGACTGAAGCCGAGCAAGCCCTGGCTGAAGCCAACGTCAATCAGGTCCTGGCTGCCAAGCCGCAAGTGGCTGTGGAAAACCTGTCGCTGAAAACCACCCACGGTGAAAGCAAGTTCAGCCTGCTGGTAGACCTGGCTAAACCGGTGTCCATGGAACTGCCGCCAGTTGAGCTGGGCAAGCAGATGATTGCGCTGCTGGATGCCAATCTGACCCTTTCCAAGCCGATGATCGCTGACGTTTCCGCACTGCAAGCCCAACTCGGTGGCGTGACCGACCCTAAAGCCATCGAGCAGCAATCCCAGATGGCCGCCGAGATGGTCAGCGGCATGGCGGTTGGCACGCAGTTGGCAACTTTGGTCGGTAGCGACGTGGTCTCCAAGCTGCACTACGCCAACAATGAAGTGACGTTCAACGGCCAGAAGATGACCGTCGAGCAATTCATTGGTTTTGTAATGGCCAAAGTCGGTGCGGTCAGCGGCGCACAGTAACGCCTCAACACCCGGCCTCTTCGTGAGGCTGCTTGAAATGCAGTCAAAATGTGGGAGCGGGCTTGCCCGCGAATGCAGTGGATCAGTCACCACTGCGTATTCGCGAGCAAGCCCGCTCCCACATTTGTTTTGTGCAGGCCCGACTCAGCGGCTACCCATCAATTCTGAACAATTGTTCTGAATTGGTCTTCTCCCTACTTTCCTAAGAGATAGTTCACACAGGAAAGCTAGGCCGGGTCATTAGACGCCGGCACCCTGTAGCATGTCGCTCAGGATCACCTATCGTTACAGCTTTCCGTGTGTAAGGAAGCTCACGATATGTTGCGAAACCTACCACTCAGTGCATCAGGCCGGTTGCGACTGCTCATCGGGGCAGCTTTATGCAGCCAGCTGTTGATGCCCACTATCGCCATGGCCGATCCGGCCTATGACGCGCTGATTATCCAGGCGCGCAACGGCAACTTCACACCCGCCCTTACGCAATTGCGTCAGCTGTCTGCCGAGCGCCAGACGCCAGGCCAGGTCAGCGATCATGTGGTGATCGCCGGTTGGGCCGGGCAGGACGCCGAAGTGCTGAAGGTGTACGAAGCTGAGGGTAAACATCGCAACCTCAGTACCCAAGCGCTCGCCACCGTGGCGCGCACCTATCGCAATCAAAAGCAGTGGCCCCAGGCTGAGGCGACCTATCGCCAGGCGCTGCTGCGTGAACCGAATAACGTCGACCTGCAACTGGGCCTGGCCCTGACCCAGGCTGACGGCGGCAAAGCCAATGAAGCCGTGCAACGCACCCGCGCGCTGGTGGCCGCCAAGCCAGACGACCCCAACCGGCGCATGGCTCTGGGGTATGCGCTGACCCGCGCCGGCTTGAACTACGACGCGCTGTTTGAATTTGATCAGGCGTTTATCCGTGCTGGCGACAAGCCTGAAGTCGCCCGCGAATACATCGTCGCCCTGCAAAAGGCTCGCTTGCCGGAAGCCGCTTTGCGCCTGTCGGCCCAGCGTCCGGGCCTGCTGGACCCGGTGACCCAGCGCCGCCTCGAAGGTGACCTCGCCGCCGAACGGGTGCGCATGGCCGAGTTCGCCACGCGCAGCGAAAAAGAACGCTATGTGATTGCCGACCGCGCCCTGGCGGACTACGACAAACTGCTCGCTCGCTGGACCCCGGACGCCACCGCCCATGACGATGTGGTGCGCTGGCGCATCGACCGCCTGGGTGCACTCAAGGCGCGTGCACGTACCGCCGAGGTGATTCGCGAGTACGAAACGCTTAAGGCCGAAGGTGTGCAACTGCCTACCTACGCCGTGCGTTGGGTGGCCGCGTCCTACCTCGACCAGCGCCAGCCGGAAAAAGCCGAGCCGCTGTATCGCCAGGCGCTGAGCGCCACCGACGCGGAGCCCGAAGATCGGGTCGAAGACACCACCGCGCTGTTCTACGCGTTGCAGGAAAGCGACAAAGGCGAGGATGCCAACGAGGTCGCCAAAGGACTCGCCAACAGCCAGAACCCTCGGGTCGAACTCAAGGGCTTGCCCATCGGCAACCCCAACGACGCGTGGATGGACGCCCAGCAACTGTCGGCCCAGGCCGGCGTCTACGGTGGCGACCTGCCGGGCAGCGAAGCCGGTTTGGAAGCGCTGGTAGCAAAAGCACCGGGCAACGTCGGCCTGCGTCTGGCCCAGGCTGACATGTACCGCGCCCGCGATCTGCCCCGGCGCGCCGAAGGCATTCTCAAGGAAACCGAAGCCCAGGCCCCGCGCGACATCGGCCTGGAAGTGAGCCAGGCCTACACCGCCATGGACCTGCAGGAGTGGCGCCAGCTCGACGTGCTCACCGACGATGTGGTTGCGCGCAACCCGGATAACCGTCAGGTGCAGCGCCTTAGCCGCCTGCGCGATGTGCATGACATGGCCGAGCTGCGCGTCGAGGCTTACACGGGTAAAAGCTTCGGCGGCGGTAATGACAGCGAAGCGGGTGCGGTGTCGGGGAGCCGTGACTGGGGCATCGAAAGCCGTCTCTACACGCCGCCTATCGACGAAGACTGGCGCCTGTTTGCCGGTGCCGGCTATGCCCGCGCAGATTTCGAAGAGGGTACCGGCCAGCATCGTTGGCAGGTTGTCGGCGTGGAGCGGCGCACCCGTGACATGACCATCGAAGCCGAGGTCTCCAACCATTCCTACGGCGATGGCTCCAAACAAGGCGCCGCGATCTCGATTGCCCGCGACATCAACGACAACTGGCAATACGGCGGCAGCCTCGGCTACCTGCTGAGCACCACGCCGTTGCGCGCGCTGAATGATGGCATCACCGCCAACGGCGGCAGCGGTTTTATTCGCTGGCGCGCCAACGAAAGCCGCGAGTGGAAACTGACCCTCAGCCCGTCCCACTTCAGCGACGGCAACGACCGCTTCGAAGCCTTGCTCAGCGGCCGCGAAGGCCTCTACAGCTCGCCGCGAGTGCAAGTGGACCTGGGCCTGGAAGTCGGCGCCAGCCGCAACAGCAAGGAAGACACGGTGTACTTCAATCCGAAGTCGGATTTGACCGTGCTGCCCGTCATCAACATCAACCATGTGCTCTATCACCGCTACGAGACCCAGTGGAGTCAGCAGTTCCAGGTCGGTGCGGGTACCTATAGCCAGCGCGATTACTCCACCGGCGGCATGGCGTTGATCGGCTACGGCCAACGCTATCGCTGGAACGACGTACTCGACGCTGGCGCCAACCTGAGCCTGATCAGCCGACCTTACGACGGTGATCGCGAACGCGATCTGCGCCTGCTCGTCGACCTCACTTACCGTTTCTAAAAGAGCCTGACCATGACCTTCCTCAGCCGTTGCTTGTTGGTTCTGGGCGTATTGCTGGCCAGTGCCTGCGCCCAGCAACCCGCACCTTTCACTCCACCCGCCGAGCGGCCGACACCGCTCAACGAACAGGCGTGGCCGAAAAACCACTTCCTGGGCATTGCCTACCACGATGTGTCGGATCGTGATCCTGACCAGGCCGTGGTGGCGGTGCGTACCGAGCGTTTGATCGAGCAGTTGGCTTGGTTGCGCGAGAACGGCTACCAGGCGGTCAGCGTTGACCAGATCCTGGCCGCCCCCCATGGCGGCCCGGCATTGCCGCCCAAAGCAATCATGCTCAGCTTCGACGACGGCTATTCGAGCTTCTACACCCGCGTGCTGCCTATTCTGCGCGCCTACCACTGGCCGGCGTTGCTGGCGCCGGTGGGCAGCTGGATCGACACACCGCTCAACCAGCCGGTGGATTTTGCCGGTTCACCCCGGCCGCGTGGTGAGTTCCTGACCTGGCAGCAGATTCGCGAAGTGTCCCAGTCCGGCCTGGTGGAAATCGCCGCGCACACCGATGCCAATCACAAAGGCATCCTGGCCAACCCCCAGGGCAACCTGGAGCCAGCTGCGACTTCCCTGCGTTATGACCCGGCCACCGGTCGTTATGAAAGCCAGGCCCAGTTCGATGCGCGGTTGCGTGCGGATGTGGTCGCGATCTCCAACAAGATCCAAACCGTGACCGGCAAGAAACCACGGGTCTGGGTATGGCCGTATGGCGCCGCCAAAGGCACCTCGCTGGCCATCGTTGGTGAGCAGGGCTACCAAATGGCCCTGACCTTGGAAGATGGCCTCGACAGCTCCGATGACCTGATGAACAGCCCCCGCTTTCTGGTGGCCTCCGACCCGGACGGCGAGCATTTCGCCAACAGCATCGTCGCCGTGCAAACCCCGGCACCGCTGCGGGTGTTGCATGTGGACCTGGATAACGTCTACGACCCGGACCCGGCCCAACAGGCGCGCAACCTCGACCAATTGGTGCAGCGCGTGGTGGACATGGGCGCTGGCACGGTGTTCCTGCAAGCCTTCGCCGATCCCAAGGGTGACGGCCTGGTCCGCTCGCTGTACTTCCCCAACCGCCACCTGCCAGTGCGCGCCGACCTGTTCAACCGCGTCGCCTGGCAACTGCACACCCGTGCCCATGCCAGCGTGTATGCCTGGATGCCAGTGCTGAGTTTCGCCCTTGATCCCAAGCTGCCGCGTGTGACGCGCTGGGACCCGGAAACCGGCAAAGTGGGCATCGACCCGGATCAATACAAACGCCTGTCGCCGTTCGACCCGCAAGTGCGCAAAATCATTGGCGAGATCTATGAAGACCTGGCGCGCAACAGTGCCATCGACGGTGTGCTGTACCACGACGATGCGGTGTTCTCGGACTTCGAAGACGCCAGCCCCGCCGCGCTCAAGGCCTATGCTGCCAACGGCCTGCCGGGCAGCATCGAGGCCCTGCGCGCCGACCCTGCGGTGATGCAGCGCTGGACGCGCTTCAAGAGCCGCTACCTGATCGACTTCACCAAGGAGCTGACCGCCAAGGTCCGCGCTATCTCTGGGCCGCAGGTGCTGACCGCGCGCAACATCTTCGCGCAGCCGATGCTCAACCCAGAAAGCGAAGCCTGGTTCGCGCAGAACCTCGACGATTTCCTCCAGACCTACGACTGGACCGCGCCCATGGCCATGCCGCTGATGGAAGGGGAGACGCTGAAGAACTCCAACGCCTGGCTGGAGAAACTGGTGGCGACGGTCAAAGCCCGCCCCGGTGCGATGCAGCGAACGGTATTCGAACTGCAAGCCAAAGACTGGCGCACCCCGGCAGCCCCCGACCTGTCCGCCGAGCAAATGGCTGAATGGATGGGTGTACTCAAGCGCCAGGGTGTCACGAGTTTTGGCTACTACCCGGACAATTTCCTGGAAAACTCCCCGGACCTGAAGACTGTGCGTCCGGCCCTTTCCAACCAATGGAACCCTTGACCATGTTCGACAGAATCCTGGCTTTATTCGTGCTGGCACTGGTATTAGGCGTGCCCCTGGGACTGATCTTCCTGGTCACCGGGCAGTTCCTGATGGACTTCGTGTTTTTCTACCCGCTGTTCATGTCGGCGCTGTGGATCTCCGGCGGCTTGTACTTCTGGCTGCACTGGGAGCGCCACTGGCCCTGGGAAGAAGACACCCCGGCGCCGACCCTGGCCGGCAACCCGCTGATCTCGATCATCATCCCTTGCTACAACGAGGGTGATAACGCCGCCGACACCATTCATGCGGCCCTCGGTCAGATGTACCCGAACATCGAAGTGATCGCGGTCAACGACGGTTCCAAAGACAACACCGCCGCAGTGCTCGACGCCCTGGCGCTGGAGCATCCACGCCTGCGGGTGCTGCACCTGGCGCAGAACCAGGGCAAGGCCGTGGCCTTGCGCATGGGCGCCGTGGCGGCGCGCAGTGAATACCTGGTGTGCATCGACGGTGATGCATTGCTCGATAAAAACGCGGCGGCTTATATGGTCGCGCCGATGCTCGACAACCCGCGCTTGGGTGCCGTGACCGGCAACCCTCGTATCCGCACACGCTCGACCTTGATCGGCCGCGTGCAGGTGGGTGAGTTCTCGTCGATCATTGGCTTGATCAAGCGCACGCAACGAGTGTTTGGTCGGATCTTCACCGTGTCGGGTGTGGTGGTGGCGTTTCGTAAAAAAGCGCTGGACCGCATCGACTACTGGTCCACCGACATGATCACCGAGGACATCGACGTCAGTTGGAAGCTGCAACTCGACCACTGGAGCATCTTCTACGAGCCCCGCGCGCTGTGCTGGATTCTGATGCCCGAAACCGTCGGCGGCCTGTGGAAACAACGGCTGCGCTGGGCCCAGGGTGGCGCCGAAGTACTGTTCAAAAACATCCGTGGCATCTGGCAATGGCGTCACCGCTACCTGTGGCCGCTGTTGTTCGAATACTGCCTGTCCACCGGTTGGGCGTTCACCTTCATGCTGTCGGTCATCTTTTGGGGTGTGGGCAAATTCACGCCGCTGCCCCAGGCGATCGCGGTGGACTCACTGATGCCGCCCGCGTTTACCGGCCTGGTGTTGGCGATGGTATGCCTGCTGCAATTTGCCGTGAGCATCCTGATCGACCGCCGCTACGAGAAAGACCTGTGGAAAACGTTGTTCTGGACCGTGTGGTACCCGATGGTGTTCTGGCTGGTCAGTCTGTTCACCACCCTGGTCAGTTTCCCCAAGGTGCTGTTCAACCAGCACCAGAAGCGCGCGCGCTGGGTCAGCCCGGATCGTGGCATCAAACCTGTTGAAGAGGAGGCGTGATCATGAAACTGGTCAGAACTCGCCAAAGTACCGTCATGTGGATCATCGACGTGGTGTTGACCCTGATGGCCTGGGCCGGATTGGTTTGGCTGCTGGCGCGAGGGATTACCTCGATGCTGGATACCCACGGCGGCCCGCGCATCGACGCGCCGATTTTTGCGGCGCTCAACACCTTGCAGATCTACCTCTGGATCGCGTTGTTCAACGCCGTGATCCTAGTCAGTTGGGCACGCTACCAGCAGCGCAAGGGGCGCAAGTTCGCCCAGCGTCGCGCCCAGGCCAAGGCCCTCAGCGACAAGAGCCTGAGCGAAAGCTTCAGCCTGGCAGAAGGCGACTTGGAGCAACTGCGCCGGCCAGGCGTGCTGGTGATTCATAACGACGAAGAGGGCGGCGTGTCGGAAGTGAAATCCCATGTCTCTCGTGACGTGGAGAAACCGGGGTTGACCTTGGTACCTGGCGCTGTCCAGAACAAAGACGCCAGCTAGTGCGCTAAACAACGCCTAAAGGCCGACCCATAACTCTGAAGTGAGCGGACTTGCCCCGCGCTGGGCTGCGAAGCCGCACCAAAACCTGCCACCGCCTTTTTACTGAGTAAACGCGCCGGTCTTAATGGGGCTGCTTCGCAGCCCGGCGCGGGGCAAGCCCGCTCACCACAGAGTCGTGTGGCAGCCTTTAATATTTGCGTCTATATCCATGCCCCGGTAGCGGTGGGTCAGTTACAGATTTATTAGCTGACGCTCCCTCATCGGCGGCTGTTTCATCCTGCCAATAGTGATTATTGCGATCCAGTTCCCAGGCCCACCCCGCGAACTTTTCTGCATTTCCCATTACTAATTTACTGCGCAATAACTTGGCGGCCAACTAGTGGCAGCTTCTAAGTTCTCCGACGAATCGATATCAAAACAGCTGCCGCCTGTCGGATTAATAGATTCGGTCTCAGGTCGCTAAACTTTTTGATAATTATTTATTGTTATCAAACAATGTGTTGGGGCTTCAAGTAGCGCGAATGTCCAACTAGCTCGGATTCTTTGGTTGGTCAAAGTTTGATGTTAGTTTCCCTGCCCTTGAAATAGGGGGCAGACCACGGTTACATTAATAGTGGTCTGATCCCTGTGGTTTTCCCATTGCCCTGCTAGTTGACAGGGAACCACGAATTTATCAAATAAATCAGGAAGTCACGGTGATGATCCAATGGCCTCGCTTGCTTAGATTCAAACAGGATGATGTCCTTGATATACCCGAGGGCTCCCGTTCACTCATTGATGAGGGTGTCTACAGCATTTCAGACACTCAATACTGTCTGGCCGATGTGATTAATGAGAACGGACAGGACACGCTGAGGGTGCTCTCGTTTTACTGGGCTGCCAGTCAGGGTGCGTTTCGGCGAGCCTGTTTCAGAGAAGTTGAAAGTGATGATATGGCTCTCGGTTATCCACCAGAAGTGCTAATACCTGAGCGGGCAGGGGCGACCTATAGTCAAATAAAACAAGCATTGACGGCGATGGGTGACGTCATGGAGCATGCTTCTTATCGAATAATGTCTGATGGCGCCTTTATTCATAAAAGCTTGGAGAGCGCCTCAGTGGTGTATCATTTTCGGTCGCTAGACTCGCTGGATGATGAGTTACCTTATGCAATTGTATGGAAGTGTCGTCGTACTTAGCGTCTCTGCATAAAGTTGAAAGGAGACAGCGTATTTACATAGCAAGGAGTGGCCATGAGAAAAAATGAACCTTGGTGGGTAGCTGTTTATCTGCCTTGTGCCTCGGCGTTAGCGCTAGTGTTTATGTGTGTGTTTTTTCAGGTGGCGGGTTATTGGCTGAGTGGTGGTGAGGATATTATTAGCCTCTTGGAGGCGCATGTATTTTTCTATCTGCAAATGGCCGTGGCTGGATTTGCTTTAGGTTTCGTGCTTTGGTTTTTTAATGTCCGTTAGTGTTCCTGTAATAGAAGAGACCTCTTGGTTAGGGTGTAACTCTGATCGGTGAGCTATTAAGTGAAACTGCTTTTTTAATTTAAACTAGTGTGTCGCTATAACGTGCAGGACGACTGGCCTCGACAACCCGGATAATCGGCGCGCTGAGTTATTTTCTCTCTTCAAGGATGATCAATGAATCCCCGTATTCCGACACCACTGGCGCGCACGTTGAGTATCGGCTGTCGAGTCGCGCAGGGGTTGTGCCTGCTGGTAATGGCCGTCAGTGCCACTGCGTTCATGCTGGTCTGGGTCTACTTCGATAGGCGTGCGTCAATGTTGGGCTCGGCGGCGGCCGGTGTTTTGTGGTGCGCCATCGGGCTGTTGTTCGCGTTTGTGTTTGAGCAGCCTCGCACGCCGCGGGCAACGCTGCGATTTATGGTCAGTCGGATTGCTGGGGTGGTGGTGCTCGCAGCAGCGGCCGCCTATTTGGTCGGCACGCTTTGGATTGAGCCTGAGCGTGCATTGCTGGACGCTAATACCATCATGATCCAACCCGGCAATCTGGCCCAGGTGCGCAGCCTCGCGGACCGTTTTGATGGCGGTAAATCCTGTGGCTGACAATCAACAAACAAGGACATTTCAGATGCTGTACAGAGCTTTTATCCTCCTTTGCCTGACGGCGCTCGCGGGCTGCCAGGGCCTGCCCTACCGGGGTGCGGAAGATCAGGCGCGGATCCGGGCCGACCTGGCGCTGGAGGCGACGCCCGCTGAGTTCACAAGGTTGCGCTGGGCTTATACGAACTACGGCGTTCAGGAGGGCGGCCAGACAAAGGATGCAATCGCCGTGGTGCAACCTGGGCTGGTGACGCTGGTGGGGTATGAGAGTGGGCGTTATGTTCGCCAGGCCAGTTTTCCCGCTGCCGTTGTGGACTGTGCCTACATCTTCGAAAGCCAGACCAGTGATCGGCCGATCTGGCTGTTGCAGAAAGACCGCATCGTGTTTCTTACCGTCAGCGACTTTCGTGGCAACGGCGATGTGCTCAAGCGCACACAACTGGTCAAGGCGCTGGCCGCCAGCGGTTTCAGTCTGCACAGTGATGCTCAGGGACCTGCCTACCGACCGACGGGGAAGTCGGAACGCCTGTTGGTGCTGAACTCAATCGTCGGCAAGCATATGGAAGAGGTCGCCGAGAACCGGGCCTACAACGTGTGCCGTGGGCAATGATGGGATGGGCGGCACCACGGCCGCCTGATTTAACTCAGGCCGGGTTGGCATTGAGCCTGGACTGATCGCATCCAGCCGATCAAAGCCGTTGCGCAGCAGAATCGCCAGCAGATGGGCGGTTCACTCAATCGTCGCCAAACCCGGTGGCCATTTGGACGACGGCCGGACGATAAGCCCCCGCCCAGCGGAATCCCGCTCCCCGCAAACACCGCCGCATTGTGATCGACTACACAACTTTCCGACACAATCCTGAACCTTTTCGTACATTTGAAGGTCTTTACCGCGCCCACCCGCACGCGGTCGGGCTGCATGGACTGCAGCGTTTTCAAAAACATTAAGGATTGATGTGAGCCTTTTTCCCCCTATTCCCTTCTTCGCCACTGCCTTGTGCGGTGCGAATGGCTGCGCGCGCGTATTACGCAAACGCGCCGAGGGCATGCCTCTGGATCCGTTGATCCCTCACTCGATACACCTACTGCCGCCGGGCCTGTTGGCGGCTTTGACCTGTAGTTCATGGAGTTTGAAATGAAGCGTAAGCAGTTCCAGAAAAGCCTGTTGGCAATCATGGTCGGCGCCATCAGCACGGAGGTGCTCGCGGTGGAAGTGGACCTTGGCGCGGGCAAGACCCAGTTTGTCAGCGAGACCTACAACGAGTCGCTGATCCTCACCGGGCAAACCACCCAGGTGACCACACCGACCAGTGCGCCCCCAGCCGGGCTGGGTGTCGCCGATACCCATATCCAGGGTTCGTTGATCAACCGCGCTGACATCACGCTGAATGCCGACGGCTACACCGTGCGAGGCTTTGCCCTGGACCCGATGTACTGGACTGGCCCGCCCAACCTCAACCCGGGCTCTGTCACCGGTGACGTGGTGCAGGCCGGCAACATCCTGATGAACAACGGTGGCGACGAAGGCCTGGAAATCGGCAAGACCAACATTGGCGGCAGCGTGATCAACTCCGGCACGATCATTTCGACGGCACCGTCGGCGCCTGCACCGCCGCCGTTCTATATCGGTGGGGGCGAGGGCATTTACCTGCACGGCACCACCATCGGCGGCGATGTGTCCAACACTGGTCTGATCGACATGGCCGGCGAAGGCGCGATCGGCATCGTGCTGGATCGCGACAACTTTACCCCCACCACCATCGGCGGCAAGATCCTCAACTCCGGCACTATCAAGGCCACGGGTGAAGGCGCTTGGGGCATCGAAGTGGAAACGGATACCAGCCCGCTGCGTATCGAAAACAGCGGTTTGATTTCTGCCAACGGCAATGACGCCAAAGGCATATTTTTTTATAACGGCACCATCGATTACATCCTCAACACCGGCACGCTTGAGGCCAAGGGCACCAATGCCAATGCCTTTGAGTTCCTGGAGGCCACCTTCGCCCAGAACAGCGCGAGTGGTTCGCGCGGCATCGTCAACCGCGGCACGGTCATCGCCGATGGCACGGCGATTCTGGTCGGCCCCGATCAAACGTCATCGTTCGAGATCAACCAGCAAGCCGGCGAAATCCGCAGCAACGCCGGCACGGCCATCGATGCGCGCAACCTGGCAACCCTGAACTGGACCGGTGGCGACATCATTGGCGATGTACTCAACCTGAGCGCGGTGAATATCGACGGCCAGGCGGGGTTCACCGGCAACCGCATCATCGCACCGGTGTCGGTCAACTCAGGGTCGCTGAACCTGTCGGCGCCCGGCACCGCCATCACCGGCAACCTCAACGTCGCCAGCGGCGCGGGCATCGATATGCACCTGTCCGACAGCGTCGTGCCGACCACGCCGTACCTGACCGTCAACGGTGCCGCCAATTTCGCCCAGGCGTCGAAGCTGACTGTGAGCGCTAACCCCGGCGACTTCGCCAGCACCAACGACGGCACGCAATACACCCTGTTGCAAGCCACCAGCGTGCAAGACAACGGCCTGTCCGTGGGCAGCTCTTCTGCGTTGCTGAATGTGCTCAGCTACTCGTCCGATGCGCAGACGGTCAAGGCCGTGGTGGCGGTCAAGGCTGACCAGCAAGTTGAGACAGACCTCTCCGGCGTGGGCGCGAGCCGTGCGTCGGCAACGGCGGTCAATACCTTCAAGAACGGTGTCCTGAGCCGTCTCAGCGCAGACGATGCAGTCTTCCAGGCGCTGGCCAACGCCGGCACCGCCGACCAACTGGCACGGGTTGGTGACCAGCTCGCGCCGGACGTCAACCGTGGCGCGTTGGACATCGCCTTGTCCGGGCAGACCGTGGTCAACGGCGCGATCTTCAACCGCCTCACCGAGCAGCGTGAAGCCAAAAAAGCCGGAGGTGTGTGGGTGCAGGGCCTAAGCAGCAACATGGATCAGGACGGTCGCGGCGGCAACAACGGCTACTCGGCCAACAGCAGCGGCATGGCGGTGGGTGTGGACAGTCGTTTGAGCGACACCACGACCCTGGGCGTGGCTTACAGCTACCTCAATTCGAATATCCATTCGGACCTGGGCAACAAGACCGACGTCGAGGGGCACGCACTGTCGCTGTATGGCAACTGGTCGCTGCAAGACTGGTTTGTCGATGGCAGCCTCAGCTACGGCCACAACGAAAACGACAGCAAGCGCCACATCGCCGGTACCACGGCCAAGGGCAGCTACGACAGCAATGTGTTGTCGGCCAGTGTGATCGGTGGCTACAGCTTCAAGCCGTCGCAAGCGGTGGTGGTCGAGCCACGGGTGGCTGCGCGTTATTCCAACGTGCGCATGGATGGCTACGACGAGAAAGGCTCCTCGGCCGCACTGAGCACGCGTTCGCAGCGTTATGAAGTGGGTGAGTTGGGCGCCGGTGTGCGTCTGGCGGGCAACCTGCCGATGGGCGCTGGCAGCCTGCAACCGGAAGCGACCTTGATGGCTTATCACGACCTGATGGGTGATCGCGTGGCGCAAACCTCCAGCTTCGTGGCCGGTGGTTCAGCGTTTACCGTGACCGGTGCGTCGGTGGCGCGTGACAGCTATGAGGCCAGTGTTGGCGTTAACTATCAGGTGTCGGACTTCAGCGTGGGCGCCAGCTATACGCGCCAGGCGCGCAGTGGTTTTGATGCTGACGGCGTAATGCTCAAAGCACGCTACGCGTTCTAAGCAACCGTAGGGCCGTAATACTGATTTGTGGTGAGGCTGTTCACCACAGATCAGCCCTGCTTGGGTTGTGATCAGGGCAACTTGCGCTGTACCGCTTAGCAGGCTGCAACACCGATCTGTGGTGAGCGGGCTTGCCCCGCGCTGGGCTGCGAAGCGGCCCCAAGGCCAGACAATGCGTTCTGTCTGAAAGGACGCGGTGTTTGTACCAGGGGCTGCTTCGCAGCCCAGCGCGGGGCAAGCCTGCTCACTACAAAAAAGCCCCTGTTCACCACAAAAAAGCTCCTGTTCATCACATAACAAGTCCCACTGGGCCTGCTTCAGTGGTGTGAGGTCAGAGCAACTTGCGCTGCACCGGTTAGCAGGCTGCAACACCGATCTGTGGTGAGCGGGCTTGCCCCGCGCTGGGCTGCGCAGCGGCCCCAATGCCAGACAATGCGTTCTGTCTGAAAGGATGCGGTGTTTTTACCAGGGGCTGCTTCGCAGCCCAGCGCGGGACAAGCCCGCTCACCACAAAAATGCCCCAGCTCACTACAAAAAAGCCCCTGTTCACCACAAAAAAGCTTCTGTTCATCACATAACAAATCCCACTGGGCCTGCTTCAGTGGTGTGAGGTCAGAGCAACTTGCGCTGCACGGGTTAGCAGGTTGCAACACCGATCTGTGGTGAGCGGGCTTGCCCCGCGCTGGGCTGCGCAGCGGCCCCAAGGCCAGACAATGCGTTCTGTCTGAAAAGGTGCAGTGTTTGTACCAGGGGCTGCTTCGCAGCCCAGCGCGGGGCAAGCCCGCTCACCACAAAAATGCCCCTGCTCACCAGAAAAAAGCTTCTGTTCATCACATAACAAGTCCCACTGGGCCTGCTTCAGTGGGGTGAGGTCAGAGCAACTTGCGCTGCACCGGTTAGCAGCCTGCAACACCGATCTGTGGTGAGCGGGCTTGCCCCGCGCTGGGCTGCGCAGCGGCCCCAAGGCCAGGCAATGCGTTCTGTCTGAAAAGGTGCAGTGTTTGTACCAGGGGCTGCTTAGCAGCCCAACGCGGGGCAAGCCCGCTCACCACAAAAATGCCCCTGCTCACTACAAAAAAGCCCCTGTTCACCACAAAAAAGCTTCTGTTCATCACATAACAAGCCCCACTGGGCCTGCTTCAGTGGTGTGAGGTCATAGCAACTTGCGCTGTACCGCTTCATCCAGCGTACTGCGCGTCAGCGCTTCCACGACTTCGCGTGTATCGGCCTGGAATGGGATGCCTACGATCAGCACCAGATGCATCCAGGTGCGCACCGATTCGCTCTTTTTGACCCGACCCAGTTCCTTGCCATCCTTGTCCTTGAACACCGTCTCCAAGGTGAAAATATTCTTCGCCGTGGACGGAATGATGAAGAACGTGAAGCCGGTGATGAACGCCGACACCGGGCTGTACTCTTCGTTGTTATGCAGCGTGGCATCCACGTAGATATCCGAGTCGACCTTGTCGGTGCTCACCCGCGTAAAACGGTTGGACTCGCGAAAGGAATCGGCCACGGCCTTTTCCCACAGCACCACCGGGGCGCCGACCGCAGCGTTGCCCGGGCCGCCGTTGACGTGGTTTTGCGCTGTGGTGTGCACGTACGCCGTGGGTTTTTGCGCCGGGGTGTTAGCGGTTGGCGGCCAGGGTTGCACGGCTGGCAGTTCGTGCTGTGAATACGACACGCAACCGGTCAACAACACGGCGGCCAGTACCAGGCTGTGTTTCATCAATCCTTTCATGCTTCGCTCCTTGAAATTATGGCTTGGCCAAGTTGGCAGTGGCGGTATCGAGCAGTTGCCCGACCAGTTTGGTCAGCTGTTGGCCGCCCATCGAAGGTGCCCAATATTGGCCGCTGTAAAGCCCGACGTTATGTTCGAATTTGATCGAATCCTTGGCCTTGGCCAGCTCTTTACCGTTGCGGTCGACGATCACCAGGTCGCCGGCCACCTCGAAGCTGTCGACGTAGATCGGGCCGTTGACCCAGATCCAGATGGTCAGCGTCAGCAGCGCGCCGGGTACGTACGCCGGGTGCGGGCTGCGATGGCCTTTGAGAGAAGTCATGTTGAATTTGAGCGTTACGTCTTGCTCTCCCAGGCGTACCGGATACTCGGTGACCTGCTTGAAGTAACCCGCAGTGCGCACGTACTGACTGATCTGGGCCGTCAGGGAGCTGCTGATGGCAGCCTTGTTGGCCTCGTTAACGTCGGCAGCACTCACCGCCACATCAGCGATTTGCGCGCTGCGTGGACTGCTGACAGCTACCGGGTGGAGCGGGGCGGCGATAGGGCCGGTGACGGTGTAGGAAACGCAGCCGGTCATCGACAGCGTCGCGATCAGGGCCGTAGCCCGAAGGAAAACTTTAAACACGCAATATCCCTATTAATAAACAAACACAAAACAGTGTCTCGACAGGATGTTACACAACTTGAGGAATGTGCGGCGGCGCACGCAGGCGACCAAAAGCACTTGAGAAGCCCTCTCAACCCCGTAAAATGCCGCGATTGTTTAAAGCACGATACTTTTCAGGGAAGAAGTCATACATGCGCGTGTTCGCCATTTTCATTGCTGCCTGCCTGATGGCGGGCTGCGCCTCCAAGCCGGAGTACTACATCTCCCCGGCGCCGGTCACCATTCCCAAGAACGCCACTTACTGGCTCGACACGTTTGATGTTGAGGTCGTGGGCAAGAACGAGCGTTTTTTGCCGGATGACAAGGTTCGCCAACAACTCGGCGTCGATCTGGTCGACCGTCTGCTCAGCGCCAAGCGTTATGCGCCGAGCAAAGAAAAGGCCGATTACCTGCTGGATGTCAGCATTGTCTATACGCGCCATATCCCGGACTCAAAAGGCGGCCTCTCGACGTTGATCGTTGATGACAACACCATTCTGGCCGCTGTCGATTTCAGCTATCAGGTCAAGGTCAAGAAGGGCGCTGGCGAGGTGCTGCATTTTGCCAAGACGCGTAACAACCTTGTGCCTGCTGGCGTAATGGGCGAGGCGCAAAAATGGAGAACCATGGGCGGCATTATCACCAACTCCGGTAACTCCAGCGTCGAGCGTTTTTATACCGGCGTTTTGAGTCGCGACATCGTCGATGACCTGCGCGCCATTCCTTCTCGCTAACGCTGTCTACCCCCCGATTTATCACCCCAGGAGCACTACGTGAAAGCACTCTCCAAAATCCTGCTGTCAGGCCTCACCGTCGCAGCGCTGCTGACCGTGGCCGGTTGCGCCACCGAAAGCAACCGAGCCCTGCCGGTGGAGCAAGTCGCCAGTGCAAACGTCGCCTATTCCGGCGTGCGCGTGCCGATTGCTGTAGGTAAGTTCGACAACCGCTCCAGCTACATGCGCGGCATCTTCTCCGATGGCGTCGACCGCCTCGGCGGTCAGGCCAAGACCATCCTTATCACTCACCTGCAGCAAACCAATCGCTTCAGCGTGCTGGACCGCGACAACATGGGCGAAATCTCCCAGGAAGCTGCGATCAAAGGCACCGCGCAGAAGCTCAAGGGTGCTGACTATGTTGTAACGGGCGACGTGACCGAGTTCGGTCGTAAAGAAACCGGCGACCGCCAGTTGTTCGGCATCCTCGGCCGTGGCAAGACCCAAGTGGCTTACGCCAAAGTCGCGTTGAATATCGTCAACATCAACACGTCCGAAGTGGTGTATTCCACCCAGGGCGCCGGTGAATACGCGCTGTCCAACCGTGAAGTGGTCGGCTTCGGCGGCACCGCCAGCTACGACTCCACCCTCAATGGCAAGGTTCTGGACCTGGCCATGCGCGAAGCGATCAACCGCCTTGTCGACGGCATCAACGCCGGCGCCTGGAACCCGCGCAACTGATCAGCAACACCTCAAGGAGCAGTACACGGATGAGCAAGGCAGTGAAGTTGGCGCTGATGCTGACAGCAATCGCGGCGGTCGCCGGGTGCCACACGGCGCCCCAACCCCTGTATCAATGGGAAAGCTACCAGCCGCAGGTTTACGAGTACTTCAAGGGCGAGCCCAAGGAAGCGCAGGTCGAGGCACTGGAGCGCGATCTGCAAAAGATCAACGCCAGTGGTCGCAAGGCACCGCCGGGTTACCACGCGCACCTGGGCATGCTGTACCTGAGCATGGGCAAGGATGACCAGATGGTGCAGGAGTTCCGCACCGAGAAGGCACTGTTCCCCGAGTCCGCTGCTTACATGGACTTTCTGCTGAAAAACGCCAAGACCGGAGTGGCCACCAAATGAGCCTGTTGAAACTCACTGGCGCCCTGCTGGCCTTGGCTTTGCTCGGCGGTTGCGCGACGCCAAAGACCGTGGATTACACGGCGTATAAACAGGCTCGGCCGAAATCGATCCTGGTGCTGCCACCGATCAACGAATCGCCGGAAGTGCAGGCCTCGTACAGCTTGGTCTCGCAAGTGACCTACCCGCTGGCCGAAGCTGGTTACTACGTGTTGCCGATCGCTTTGGTGGACGAAACCTTCCGCCAGAACGGCCTGACCACCGCCAACGATATCCAAGGCCTGGCGCCGACCAAGCTGCATGACATCTTCGGCGCGGACGCGGCGCTGTACATCACCGTCAGCGAGTACGGCACCAAGTACATGCTGATCACCAGCGACACTGCCGTGACCGCCTCGGCCAAACTGGTGGACCTGCGCACCGGCACCACCCTGTGGACCGGCACCGCACGTGCGTCCAGCGAGGAAGGCAACAACAACGGTGGCGGCCTGGTGGGCATGTTGATTACGGCAGCGGTCAAGCAGGTGATCAACAGCTCCACCGATGCGGCGCACCCGATTGCCGGCATCACCAGTGCGCGATTGCTGTCGCCGGGTCAACGCGCCGGGATCCTGTACGGCCCGCGTAACCCGAAGTACGGCACGGACTGACCTCGATTCTGAACGCGCCTCAGATCAATGTGGGAGGGGGCTTGCCCCCGATGGCTTAGTGTCAATCACTGCATCGGGTGACTGACCCATCCCCATCGGGGGCAAGCCCCCTCCCACACTTGAACTGCAGTGTTTTCTGAATCAGGTTTAACCCGAACCACCCGCACCTTGCGTCTGACCTTGTGAACGGATTATTCACTCACGAGGCTCAGCCCATGTCCTACCCTCTGCTCTTCCTGCGTCCTGCTGCCCAAGGCTTTGCGGTTACCGTGCTGGTAGCGCTGGCCGGGTGTGGGCTGTCGTCTTCGCCTGAGCTGGCCAAACCGGCGGCCCCCGTCGCCGAGCTGCAAAGCGCGCCGGTCCAAGGCGCGTTGGTCAAACGCATGGCAATGCCCGCCCCAATGCGCATGCAGGAATCAGCAGCGATGGACTATCGCAGCGAACCCCGCGAGCAATACGCCAACCTGCCGGACAACCCGGTGCACCGTGCGTCCGAAACGCCGGTGTCCACCTTCAGCGTCGATGTCGATACGGGCAGCTACGCCAACGTACGACGCTTCCTCAACCAAGGCAGCCTGCCGCCCGAAGGCGCTGTGCGATTGGAGGAAATGGTCAACTACTTCCCCTACAGCTACGCACTCCCCACCGACGGCTCACCGTTTGGCGTGACCACCGAAGTTGCCGCTACCCCATGGAACCCGCGCACCCAACTGCTGCGCATCGGCATCAAGGCGTCCGACCGTGCAGTGGCGGAGCTCGCACCGGCCAACCTGGTGTTTCTGGTGGACGTGTCCGGCTCCATGGATCGCCGCGAAGGGTTGCCGCTGGTGCAAAGCACACTGAAATTGCTGGTGGACCAGTTGCGTGATCAGGACCGAGTTTCATTGGTGGTGTATGCCGGTGAATCCCGCGTGGTGCTCAAGCCAACATCGGGGCGCGACAAGGCCAAGATCCGCAATGCTATTGATCAACTCACCGCCGGCGGTTCCACGGCAGGCGCATCCGGCATCGAACTGGCCTACCAGATGGCCCGCGAAGGCTTTATCGACAAGGGCATCAACCGCATCCTGCTGGCCACTGACGGTGACTTCAACGTGGGCATCAGCGACTTCGACAGCCTCAAGCAGATGGCCGCCGAGCAGCGAAAAAGCGGTGTCTCACTGACCACCCTCGGCTTCGGAGTGGATAACTACAACGAACACCTGATGGAGCAACTGGCCGATGCGGGCGACGGCAACTACGCCTACATCGACACCCTGCGCGAAGCCCGTAAGGTGCTGGTGGACCAACTCAGTTCAACCCTGGCAGTGGTTGCGCGGGATGTGAAATTGCAGGTGGAATTCAACCCGGCCCAAGTCAGCGAATATCGCCTGCTGGGTTATGAAAACCGCGCCTTGAAGCGTGAGGATTTCAACAACGATAAGGTAGACGCCGGCGAGATCGGCGCAGGGCATACCGTGACAGCGCTGTACGAAATTGTGCCGAAGGGCGAGAAGGGCTGGTTGGAGCCTTTGCGTTATGCCAGCGCGCCTGCGGCGGAAGGTAAGTCCAATGAACTGGCGATGGTGCGCGTGCGCTACAAGCCTGCGGCGGGCGGTGATAGCCGCTTGATCGAACGGCCCATCAGCAACGAAACCACTAAGGCCAGCGACGACCTGCGTTTCGCGGCGGCGGTGGCCGCCTTCGCCCAACAGCTCAAGGGCGATGGCCGCTACACTGGCAACATGAGCTTGAAGGACACTGCCGCACTCGCCCGCTCGGCGCGAGGCGATGACCCGTTCGGCCTGAGAAATGAATTCGTGCAACTGGTGGAATTGGCCCAAAGCCTAAAACCCTGATCTTAACCACGACACGGATCAAATGTGGGAGGGGGCTTGCCTCCGATGGCGGTAGATCAATCAGTACATTTTTGACTGACCCACTGCTATCGGGGGCAAGCCCCCTCCCACACTTGAACAGCGTTAACTTTACAAAAGGAGTTTGCCCCCTACATGGCTGTTCCCGATGATCCACCCAGCGACGAATCCCTGCTGGCCCGCTACCGCACCGGCGAGGCCGCCGCGTTCGAAGTCTTGTACGCGCGCCACCGCCAGGGCCTCTACCGCTTCCTCGTGTCCCTGAGCAACAAGGCCGAACTGGCCGAGGAAATCTACCAGGAGACCTGGCTCAGCCTGATCCGCAGCAGCACCCAGCCACAAGGTCGGGCGAGCTTTCGTACATGGCTGTTCCAGATCGCCCGCAACCGCCTGATCGATTACTGGCGCAAGCACGGCATCCATAACCCGTTGCACGACAGCTACGACGAGCAACTGCACGCCCAGCCCGACGATAGCGCCGGTCCTGAGCAACAGCTAAGCCTGAGCCGCGACCAAGCGCGCCTCGACGCCGCCCTGCAAGCCTTGCCCGAAGACCAGCGCGAAGTCTTCCTGCTACGCCTGCACGGCGATTTGGACGTGCCGCAAATCGCCGCGCTCACCCACGCGCCGCTGGAAACCGTAAAAAGCCGCTTGCGCTACGCCCAGCAGAAATTGCGTCGTCTGCTGGCCGAGGAGGTACCTGTATGACTGACTCCCGACATACCCCTGACGACGAGCTGCTCCAGCACTTTCGTCAACACAGCCCCGGCGAACCGCCCGCGTCCCTCGACGCCTTTATCCTCAACACCGCCCGCCGCGAAGCCCCGGCGCCGCCACCGAGCTTGTGGCAACGCTGGCTGCACGCCTGCCAACGCCCGCGCTGGCAAATGGCATTCGCCACCGTGGCCGGCTTGGCGCTGATGATCGGCGTGGTCATGCGCTCACCGGTGCCGCAAGCCGAGATATCCACAGCGACCTTCTCCGCCTTGCACGAAGAAGCCGCTCGCCCTGCGCCGCAAGCGTTGTCCGCCCCTGCACCGATGGCTCGCATCGCCGCCGCGCCCAAGGTTGAAAGTGCACCGGTTCAGGCTGAGATCGCCGGAGCGCTGGCAGATCAGTCCGCGGCAAAGCTGAGCAAGCGCGCGCCGCTCGCGCTGCCGTCATTGGAGGAGGAGTTGCAGGCGATTGTGCGCTTGCGTGAAGCGGGTGAAAGCAAAGCCGCGGATGAAAAACTGCTGGCGCTGCACGCGCGCTTCCCCGAGGAAGACCTGCCAGCGCGGCTGGAGGCGTTGCACAAGCGTTGACCCACAAAAAAGCCCCAGGCCTTTCGACCTGGGGCTTTTTCATCTGTATCTGGTGCACCCGGCGGGATTCGAACCCACGACCCCTGCCTTCGGAGGGCAGTACTCTATCCAGCTGAGCTACGGATGCTTGTGCGGGCGACATCATACCCATGTCGTCCTTGGGCGTCCATGCTGGTGTTTGGCGCTAGACCGGTAGGAAAAGGCCCTAAGTCGGGGGCCGGTGGTCAAGGTGTGGGAACGTGGCGGGAGCGCGCTGATCTGAAAGTTCTGGCTAATGCGCCATTTTCGTTCTTTTTTTCGAACAGACTATTGCCCTGTACCCCCATTGATCCTAGGATTCGTTTGAGATTTCAAACGCTCTGTCTCCCGTGCGCATTCATCTTTCTCGCGTGCTGGGGCTGATTTCCCTGACGGCAGCCCACAAGGCGCCTTTCAACAACTCTAATTCGCTCCGCGTGCGCGCGGTGCTGTTAAGGAAAGCCGACATGCAGCTTAAAGATACCCAGTTGTTCCGCCAGCAAGCCTTTATCGATGGCGCTTGGGTCGATGCGGACAATGGTCAAACCATCAAGGTCAACAACCCTGCCACGGGCGAGATTCTCGGTACCGTGCCAAAGATGGGCGCCGCGGAAACCCGCCGTGCCATCGAAGCCGCCGACAAGGCCCTGCCGGCCTGGCGTGCGCTGACCGCCAAGGAGCGCGCCAACAAGCTGCGCCGTTGGTTCGAACTGCTGATTGAAAACCAGGACGACCTCGGTCGCCTGATGACTCTCGAACAAGGTAAGCCGCTGGCCGAAGCCAAGGGCGAAATCGTCTACGCCGCGTCCTTTATTGAGTGGTTCGCCGAAGAAGCCAAGCGCATCTATGGCGACGTGATCCCCGGCCACCAGCCCGACAAGCGCCTGATCGTGATCAAGCAGCCAATCGGCGTGACCGCAGCTATCACTCCTTGGAACTTCCCTGCCGCGATGATCACCCGTAAAGCCGGCCCGGCCCTGGCCGCCGGTTGCACCATGGTGATCAAGCCTGCGTCGCAAACCCCGTTCTCGGCCCTGGCGCTGGTTGAGCTGGCCCACCGTGCCGGTATCCCGAAAGGTGTGTTGAGCGTGGTCACCGGCAGCGCTGGTGACATCGGCGGCGAGCTGACCAGCAACCCGATCGTGCGTAAATTGTCCTTCACCGGCTCGACCGAAATCGGTCGTCAACTGATGGCTGAATGCGCCAAGGACATCAAGAAAGTCTCCCTGGAACTGGGCGGCAACGCGCCGTTTATCGTGTTCGACGACGCGGACCTGGATAAGGCCGTCGAAGGCGCGATCATCTCCAAGTACCGCAACAACGGTCAGACCTGCGTCTGCGCCAACCGCTTGTACATCCAGGACTCGGTCTACGACGCGTTCGCCGAAAAACTGAAAGTGGCGGTGGCCAAATTGAAGATCGGCAACGGTCTGGAAGACGGCACCACCACCGGCCCGCTGATCGACGAAAAAGCCGTGGCCAAGGTTCAGGAGCACATCGCGGATGCCCTGAGCAAAGGCGCCAAGTTGTTGGCCGGTGGCAAGGTGATGGAAGGCAACTTCTTCGAGCCGACCATCCTGGTCGACGTGCCGAAAAACGCCGCTGTCGCCAAGGAAGAAACCTTCGGCCCGCTGGCGCCGCTGTTCCGTTTCAAGGACGAAGCCGAAGTGATCGCGATGTCCAACGACACCGAGTTCGGCCTGGCTTCCTACTTCTACGCCCGCGACCTGGGCCGTGTGTTCCGCGTGGCTGAAGCCCTGGAATACGGCATGGTCGGCGTCAACACCGGGTTGATCTCCAACGAAGTGGCGCCGTTCGGCGGCATCAAGGCCTCGGGCCTGGGCCGTGAAGGCTCCAAGTACGGGATCGAGGATTACCTGGAAATCAAATACCTCTGCCTGGGCATCTAAGCCCCGGTTTGGCATTGCAGTAAACGCAAAGGGCACGAGAGCGCTGACCCTTTGCGTGTTTCACACCGTTATTCGTAGTGGCCGGGAAAGCTGTGGCAGTCGATCATCGCATGCTGCCGTAGTTGCCTCCCGCCACGTATTCCTTGGACCACGCCACCCGATGAGTGGCGAATGAGGACTTTATGAGCAAGACCAACGCATCCCTGATGAAACGCCGCGAAGCCGCTGTACCACGCGGTGTTGGCCAGATTCACCCGATCTTCGCTGAATCGGCGAAGAACGCCACCGTGACCGACGTTGAAGGTCGCGAGTTCATCGACTTCGCCGGCGGTATCGCCGTGCTGAACACCGGCCACGTGCACCCGAAAATCATCGCCGCCGTGACCGAGCAACTGAACAAGTTGACCCACACCTGCTTCCAGGTACTGGCTTACGAGCCGTACGTAGAAGTGTGCGAAAAGATCAACGCCAAGGTGCCAGGTGATTTCGTCAAGAAAACCCTACTGGTCACCACCGGTTCCGAAGCCGTTGAAAACGCCGTGAAAATCGCCCGTGCCGCCACGGGCCGTGCTGGCGTGATCGCTTTCACCGGCGCCTACCACGGCCGCACCATGATGACCCTGGGCCTCACCGGCAAAGTCGTGCCTTACTCGGCCGGCATGGGCCTGATGCCAGGCGGCGTGTTCCGCGCGCTGTACCCGAACGAGCTGCACGGTGTGAGCGACGACGATTCCATCGCCAGCATCGAACGCATCTTCAAGAACGATGCCGAGCCGCGTGACATTGCAGCCATCATCATTGAGCCGGTGCAGGGCGAAGGCGGTTTCTACGTCGCGCCTAAATCGTTCATGAAGCGTCTGCGCGAGCTGTGCGACAAGCACGGCATCCTGCTGATCGCTGACGAAGTGCAAACCGGTGCCGGCCGTACCGGTACCTTCTTTGCCATGGAACAGATGGGCGTTGCCGCCGACCTGACCACCTTCGCCAAATCCATCGCTGGCGGCTTCCCGCTGGCCGGTGTGTGCGGCAAGGCTGAATACATGGACGCCATCGCTCCAGGCGGCCTGGGCGGCACCTACGCCGGTAGCCCGATCGCGTGCGCCGCTGCGCTGGCGGTGATGGAAGTGTTCGAAGAAGAGCACCTGCTGGACCGCTGCAAAGCAGTTGGCGAGCGTCTGGTGACCGGTCTGAAAGCTATCCAGGCCAAGTACCCGGTGATCGGTGAAGTGCGTGCCCTGGGCGCAATGATCGCGGTCGAGTTGTTCGAAGACGGCGACAGCCACAAGCCAAACGCAGCGGCCGTTGCCTCTGTAGTAGCCAAGGCGCGCGACAAGGGTCTGATCCTGCTGTCCTGCGGCACTTACGGCAACGTGTTGCGCGTCCTGGTCCCGCTGACCTCGCCGGACGAGCAGTTGGACAAAGGCTTGGCGATCATCGAAGAGTGCTTCTCGGAGCTGTAAGCGCAAGCTGACCTCTGCGACAGAAAAAACCCGCTTCGGCGGGTTTTTTTGTGCCCGTTGCCGCGTATTCAGGCCTTGTTCATTGTACGTATGGGCTTGCGTTGTCTAAGGTTGCAGCATTGCCGATGGAGCGTGCTGGATGACTGCTGTTGATTTACCGGCTGTACCCCGTGTGTTGATTGCCGAGGCGGATCCCTGGTCGCGGGATCTGCTCAAGCAAGTGCTGTTGAATGTGCGTTGCGACGCGCGGCTGGATGTGTGTGCCGATGGGCAGCACGCGGCTACGTTGCTGCGCGAAAAGGGCTACGACCTGATCCTGGCGGATTGGGAGCTACCGGGCATCGACGGCCTGAGCCTGCTGCGCAATGTCCGCCAGCAACGCCGCTCGCCCGCGTTACCGTTTATTTTGCTGAGCAGTCGCAATGACAGCGCCAGCGTGCGTGAAGCCTTGCCCCTGGCGCCCACGGCGTACCTCACCAAACCCCTGAACATGGAAAGCCTGACCCAGCGCCTGCAGGATCTGCTGCTTAATGAAGGCGAAAACGTGTACTGCGAAATTCCGCCGCTGGCGCCCGGCATGACGTTGCCCGTGTTTCTGGAGCGTCGTCGCGAAGCGTCTGATGGCGCGCCGTTGCGGGTCGATGTGAAAGCTGCCGTACAAGCCAGCCTCGGGCCTGATGGCCTGGACCTCAAACGCCTGGAACACCTCGTGCGCATGGACCCGCAGATCACCGCCGTGCTGGTCGCTGCCGCCAACAGCGCCGGCCATCACGGCAAGCCGGTGCAGACGCTACCGTCGGCCTTGCACAAGCTCGGCGCTGGGCAAAGCATGAACCTGATCCTCGGCCTGGCTCTCAAGCACAATGTGGTGCTGGGCGACCCGGGCTTGGAGGCTTACGCCGAGCGTCATTGGCAGGTGTCCCAGGACACCGCCGACTTTGCCGGTCGCCTGGCGCGCATGTTGGAGCTGGATCACGAGCGCTGTTACGCCGCCGGCATTCTGCATCGGCTGGGTGATTTGGCATTGCTGCGCTGCCTGGAAGACTGGCGCCAGGGCGGCGGGGCGTTGGATGACGAAGCAATTGGTGAGTCCCTTTACACCTTCGGCGCCGCCTTTGGTTCGGCGTTGCGGGCGCGCTGGCGCTTGCCGCTGGAGTTGCGCCAGCTGATCGCCGCGATTTATTCACTGGAGGGCGGGGTGTATGCCCGGGATGCGCTGGTGGTGAACCTGGCGGCGCAGATGGCACGACTGACCGAACATGAAGGTCTGGAAGAGCTGGCCGTGAGCAAGACCGCGCGCTTGCTCAAGATCGGTTTGTCTGAGCTGACGCGGGTGCGCAAGGCCTAGAGGGTGATGACATTCAAGCCCTTCCCACAGGTCATCTCTGCTGTTGCATAGAGTGGGGGATGAGCCTAACCCGCAATCACGCGGTTCTTGCCCTGGCGCTTCGCCTCATACATGGCGGCATCGGCCCGGGCGAACAGGCTGTCCAGGGTCGAGTCTTCTTCAGTGAGGCTGGCCAGGCCCTGGCTGATGGTCACGCCGAACGCTTGGCCTTCGTAGCTGAAACTCAGCTCTTGGATTTCCTTGCCCAGGCGCTCAGCCACTTGCAAGGCCATCTCCGGCGCGCAACCCGGCAGTACGGCCGCAAATTCTTCGCCGCCAATGCGCCCGAACAGATCACCACGGCGTAATACGCCACGACCACTCTCGGCGATACGCCGCAGCACCTGGTCGCCTTCCAGGTGGCCATAGGTGTCGTTGACGTCCTTGAAATCATCAATGTCCAGCAACAGGAAGGCCAGTTGCGCGCCTTGGGCACAGGCGGTGTCGAAGGCCTGGTTGGCGCATTCGAAGAAGTGCCGGCGGTTGCTGCTCTGAGTCAGAACGTCGGTGGTGGCGAGACGGTGCAGCTCCAGTTCCAGCTGCTTCTTGTCAGTGATGTCTTCGGCCATGCCCACGACGATCAGCGGCTCGCCGGGCTCAGCCTGCTGGTTGATGTAGCACTTGTCGCTCAGCCAGCGGATCTGACCGTCGGCGGTGATAATGCGGTATTCGCGATCTTCCACGGCGCCCTGTTCCAGCACGCGGGCCAGGCTGTGTTCGGCGTAGTCGAGGTCTTCGGGGTGAATGCTGTTGCGCCATTCCCGATGATCGGCCAGTAACAGGCCGGTCGAACGGCCGAATATCCGCTCGTAGGCCGGGCTCACGTAGAGCACGCGGCGGGTCTCCCAATCGATGGCCCAGAGCACGGCATTCACACTGACCAGCAGTGAGCTCAGCAATTGCTCGCGCTCGCTCAACCGCTCGACTTCGCCCTGGGCATGCACCAGTGCCAGCAGGGTCGCTGCCGCAGCCGGACGCGGGGGGTCAGCGGTAGCGATGTCGGTAGGAAAGGGCATTTCGTGAACCATCGGCACAACTCTCTCTGGGCGCGCCGCAGGATTTAGCAGCGGTCACAACAAGGGGCCACCATGATGGCGAAGTGTTCATTGAGAGAGGGTAAATGCGATGAAGTTCCGTGAACGGTGCCGATTGGCGGTGCCCGGAAAATGACGCCAAAAAGAGGATGCGTGGGAGGGCAAGCCCTCCCACGGCTTTGTCAGACTGCCGCAGGACGCAGCGAATAGGTCTTCAATTGGTGGGCGAAATCCCGCAGGGACTGGATGCCGCTGGCCTCGGCCTCGTGCACCCATTCCTTGATAGCGGCGAGCATATCGTGGCCGTTGGTGCTGGTCTTGAGCCAGATCTGCTGCAATGCCAGGCGCTTTTCGTAGATCACTTTCAAGGCCTGGCTATGTTCCAACATGCTCTGGATGCGTAGGTGGTGGCGGTCATCCAGCAGGCTGGTTTCCCGCGACAGCAGGCGTTTGGCACGGTGGAACTGGTGGCGCACCGAGTGATCGACTTTTTCCAGCTCCTGCTTGACCAGCGGGCCGATCACCAACTTGCGGTACTGGGCCATGATCTGGAAGCGGTTGTTGAGGATCGCCATGGCAGTGTCCATGTCCAGATGGCCTTTGCCCTCGACGCGATGAGCAATCGGCGCCACACGCTGGACCTTGGCCAAGCGCAGGAAACTGAACAGCTTGATCCACGCCCAGCCCAGGTCGAACTCCCATTTCTTAACCGACAGCTTGGCCGAGTTGGGGTAGGTGTGGTGATTGTTATGCAGCTCTTCGCCGCCGACGATGATGCCCCACGGCACCAGGTTGGTCGCCGCGTCACGGCATTCGAAGTTGCGATAGCCCACGGCATGGCCCAGGCCGTTGATTACGCCGGCGGCCCAGAACGGGATCCACATCATCTGGATCGCCCAGATGGTGATGCCGATGGTGCCGAACAGCAGGAGGTCGATTACGCCCATGATCGCCACGCCCAGCAGCGGGTAGGGGGTGTAAATCTTGCGTTCGATCCAGTCATCCGGGCAGTTCTTGCCGTAGATGCGCAGGGTTTCGGGGTTTTCGGCCTCGGCGCGGTAGAGCTCGGCGCCTTTGCGCAGCACCGTGGACAGGCCCTTGATCACAGGGCTGTGCGGGTCGTCGACGGTTTCGCACTTGGCGTGGTGTTTGCGGTGGATAGCGGTCCACTCGCGGGTGTTCTGCGCCGTGGTCAGCCACAGCCAGAAGCGGAAGAAGTGTTTCAGGCCGGCATTGAGCTCCAGGGAGCGATGGGCTGAATAGCGGTGCAGATAAACCGTGACCCCAACAATGGTCACGTGGGTCATCAACAGAGTGACTGCAACCAGTTGCCAGGCTGACAGGTCAAGAAAACCGTTGTACCACATAGGCTGTTTGGCCCTCTGATAAAGAAAAAAATAGCACCCGCATTATCACTGGCTTTAAGGATAAAACCAGTCACCGTTTCAGATAAGACTTACAAGGTGTTTCCTAATCTATAATCTCGGCGCGTTGTAGGACGATTCTGTTTTTTTAGTAAGGACTACTGGCCATATGCTGTTTTCATACCGAGGTGCCCTGCGTGTGGGGCTGGTATACCTGCTGGTTTCGATTGTGTGGCTCCAGCTCAGCAATCAGATATTGATCAACTTTCTCGATGAACGGGGGGAGTTGGGGTATTGGCTGCAGATGCGCGGCTACGTGTGGGTGGCCCTGAGTGCCTTGGTCATTTACTTCTTATGCGCGCGCTTTGCTCGGGCCCAACAGTTGCAGCAACCCCTGAAGGAAAACCTCGATCGGTTGCGCCAGGCGGCTGCGGTCTTCGACTGCACCCGTGAAGGCGTGTTGGTCACTGACACCAGGGGCCTGATCGTGCACGTAAACCGGGCATTCATGGAGATCACCGGCTACCAGCGCGCAGACGTCATGGGTCAGCAGCCCAGCCTGTTCAAGTCCGGGCGCCATTCGTCGAATTTTTACCAGCAGATGTTCCAGACCCTGGAGCGCACCGGTGAATGGAGCGGAGAAATCTGGAACCGGCGCAAAAGCGGCGAGATTTATCCACAGTGGCAAACCATCCGTGTGATTCACGATGACCAAGGCCACATCAGCCATTACGTCGCGGTGTTTTCCGACATCAGCGCCATCAAGGATTCCGAGCACGAGTTGGCGCACCTGGCGCATCACGATCCACTGACCGACCTGCCCAACCGCCTACTGTTCACCGACCGCGCCGAGCAGGCGCTGGCCTCGGCGCAACTGCACAAACGCGGCTGCGCGCTGCTGTTGCTGGACCTGGACCACTTCAAGATTATCAATGACAGCCTTGGCCATAACGTCGGCGACCAGTTGCTCAAGCTGGTGGGCGAGCGGCTCAATACGCTGTTCGGCCCCGGAGTGACCCTGGCGCGACTGGGCGGCGATGAGTTCGCGGTGCTGGCGGAAAGTTGTTCACAGGTGATGCAGGCGGCGGCATTGGCGCAGCGCATGCTGGACGTGATGAAGCAACCGTTCATCTTCGACGGTCATCAACTGTTTATCAGCGCCAGCATCGGCATCAGCCTGTTTCCCAACGATGCATTGAGCGCGGAACAACTGCTGCGCAACGCCGACTCTGCGCTGTTCAAGGCCAAAAGTGTGGGCCGCGAGGGCTATGCCCTGTACACCGAAGAACTCACCGCCCACGCGCAGAACCGTGTGGAAATTGCCAGCGAACTGCGCCGCGCCCTCGACCAGCAGGAGTTGCGCGTCTACTACCAGCCTGTACACGACCTGCAAGGCAGCCGTCTGGTCGGCGTCGAAGCCTTGGTGCGCTGGCAACATCCGGAACGTGGCCTGGTGCCTCCGGGCGAGTTCATCCCCATCGCCGAACGTACCGGTTTGATCGCCGATATCGACGCGTGGGTCTTGGAGCAGGCCTGCCGCCAGATGTGCCAATGGCTGGCCGATGGCGTGCTGCTGAGCTTTATTGCGATCAACGTGTCCAGCCGTCTGTTTGCCCGTCGCGAACTGTACGAGCAAGTCGCCCAGGTGCTGCACGCCACCGGCCTGGATCCGGCTTTCCTGGAGCTGGAAGTCACCGAGAGTGCCGTCATGGACGACCCCGAGGAAGCCCTGGAGCAACTGCACCGCCTGCGTGAGTTGGGCTTGCGCCTGGCCATTGATGACTTTGGCACCGGCTATTCGTCCCTGCTGCGCCTCAAGCGCCTGCCGGTGCAGAAGCTGAAGATCGACCAGGGCTTTGTTGCCGGGGTGCCATGGGATGACGACGACGCGGCGATTGTGCGCGTGGTGATCGCATTAGCGAAAAGCATGGGCATGCAGGTACACGCTGAGGGAATTGAGCAGATGGAACAGGCGAGGTTCTTGTTGGAGCAGGGCTGCGATTTGGGGCAGGGGTATTGGTTTGGAAAGCCGATGCCGGCGCAGGACGTTGACTGGGACCGCGCGCCCACCATCCAGACTTGAAACGCATTCCAATGTGAGAGGGGGCTTGCCCGCGATTTCGGTGTGTCAGGCCGAACATTGGTACCTGATCCACCACCACCGGTGGCAAGCCCCCACCCGCATTTTGGAACTTCACAAGGCGTTATTTCGGCGCTCGGGCGCAAAACCCTCTCGCAACCCCACGTCCCATCAGAAAATTCTTTCTGGTTATATAAACATTCTTAAATAGTATTTTTAAGAATATCTGCGCTTATCTACTATCGCCCTACGCCGCAAGCAGTGCCGCCACTGCCAGGCACTATTCATTTAAGGAGCGAGACCATGAGCGCATCTCTACGTAGCGTCGACGGCCAGGACGAAGCAGCCATTTTGCGTGAGATCCAGAGCGCCCTGCGCGATCTGCGGTTTGGCGCGGTGGAAATCACTGTGCATAACGCCCAAGTGGTCCAGATCGAACGCAAAGAAAAATTCCGTCTGCAGAACCCGGGTAACAAACCGAGCTAAGCAACCGCGGCGATAGACCCGTCACTATAAGAAAAAGCCAACACCCCAGAATTTCAGGAGCTTCTATGTCGTCGATTCGCCGTTATGCCCTGGCCGCACTGGCCAGCGCCGTGTTTGCCGGTTCCGCTGTTGCCAAGGACTACGAGTTGCTCAACGTCTCGTACGACCCGACTCGCGAGCTGTACCAGGATTACAACGCTGAGTTCACCAACTTTTGGAAGCAGTCCCACCCTGGTGACACCGTTAAGATCCAGCAGTCCCACGGTGGTTCGGGCAAGCAAGGCCGGGCGGTGATCGACGGCCTGCGCGCCGACGTAGTGACCCTGGCCTTGGCTGGCGACATCGACGAAATCGCCAAATTGGGGAAAACCCTGCCGGAAAACTGGCAGACCCGCCTGCCGGATGCGAGCACCCCGTACACCTCGACCATCGTGTTCCTGGTGCGTAAGGGCAACCCTAAAGGCATCAAAGACTGGGGCGACCTGATCAAGAAAGACGTTTCCGTGATCACGCCGAACCCGAAAACCTCCGGCGGTGCGCGCTGGAACTTCCTTGCCGCGTGGGCCTACGGCCTGAAATCCGGTGGCAGCGAAGCCAAGGCCCAGGAATACGTGAAAGAACTGTTCAAGCACGTGCCGATCCTCGACACCGGCGCGCGCGGTTCGACCATCACGTTCGTCAACAACGGTCAGGGCGACGTGTTGCTCGCCTGGGAAAACGAAGCCTTCCTGGCCCTGAAAGAAGACGGCGGCGCCGACAAGTTCGACATCGTTGTACCTTCCCTGTCGATCCTCGCAGAGCCGCCAGTGGCCGTGGTCGACAAGAACGCCGAGAAAAAGGGCAATACCGAGATCGCCACTGAATACCTCAAGCACCTGTACAGCCCGGCTGGCCAGGAGATTGCGGCGAAAAACTTCTACCGCCCACGCGATGCAAAAGTAGCCGCCAAATACGCCCAGCAGTTCCCGAAACTGGACCTGGTGACTATCGACAAAGACTTCGGCGGCTGGAAAACTGCCCAACCGAAATTCTTTAACGACGGTGGCGTGTTCGACCAGATCTACACGGCGCAGTAAGCCGAGAAATACACACCCACGGAGCCCGCATTCACCTGCGGGTTTTGTGTGTCAGTTCCGCTAACCAAGGACTCTTATGTCGCGTCGTATTTCCCCCGTCATACCCGGCTTCGGGCTGACGCTGGGCTACACCGTGGTGTACCTCAGCCTGATCGTACTCATCCCCCTCGCGGCGATGTTTGTACACGCCGCTCAACTCACCTGGGATCAGTTCTGGAACATCATCTCCGCACCCCGTGTGCTGGCGGCGTTGAAACTGAGCTTCAGCACCGCGCTGTACGCCGCCCTGATCAATGGCGTGATCGGCACGCTGCTGGCCTGGGTGCTGGTGCGCTACACCTTCCCCGGCCGCAAGATTATCGATGCGATGATCGACCTGCCGTTCGCGCTGCCCACCGCTGTGGCCGGTATCGCCCTGACGGCGCTGTACACGCCGACCGGGCTGGTGGGCCAGTTCGCCGCTGACCTGGGCTTCAAGATCGCCTACAGCCCGTTGGGCATCACCCTGGCGCTGACCTTCGTGACCCTGCCGTTCGTGGTGCGCACGGTGCAGCCGGTACTTGCCGATATCCCCCGGGAAATCGAAGAAGCCGCTGCCTGCCTGGGCGCCAAGCCGTTGCAGGTGTTCCGCTACATCCTCGTCCCCGCGCTGCTGCCCGCCTGGCTCACCGGCTTCGCCCTGGCGTTTGCCCGTGGCGTCGGTGAGTACGGCTCGGTGATCTTCATCGCCGGCAACATGCCGATGAAAACCGAGATCCTGCCGCTGCTGATCATGGTCAAGCTTGACCAGTACGACTACCGCGGCGCCACCTCCATTGGCGTGCTGATGCTGGTGGTTTCCTTTGTCCTGCTGCTGCTGATCAACTTGTTGCAGCGGCGCATCGAACGTCCATAAGGAGGCGCGGAACATGTCCCAATCGTCTATTTCCGCCGCGTCCTCGGCCAACGCTGCCCGGCGTGGCAGTGCGGTGTCGCGACGTATCCTGATCGGCCTTGGCTGGCTGGTGTTCTTCCTGTTTTTGCTGCTACCGCTGTTTATCGTGGTGTCCCAGGGCTTGAAGAACGGCCTCGGTGCGTTTTTCACCGCGATTCTTGAACCGGACGCGTTGTCCGCGCTGAAACTCACGGTGATCGCCGTGCTGATTTCGGTGCCGCTCAACCTGGTATTCGGCGTCAGCGCCGCCTGGTGCGTGAGCAAGTACTCGTTCCGTGGCAAGAGCATCCTGGTGACGCTGATCGACCTGCCGTTCTCGGTCTCCCCGGTGATCGCAGGCCTGGTCTACGTGCTGATGTTCGGCGCCCAGGGCCTGTTTGGCCCGTGGTTGCAGGAGCATGACATCCAGATCGTGTTCGCCTTGCCCGGCATTGTGCTGGCGACCATCTTCGTCACCGTGCCGTTCGTGGCCCGTGAACTGATCCCGCTGATGCAGGAGCAGGGCACCCAGGAAGAAGAGGCTGCACGCCTGCTCGGCGCCAATGGCTGGCAGATGTTCTGGCATGTGACTGTGCCGAACATCAAATGGGGCCTGATCTACGGCGTCGTGCTGTGTACCGCGCGGGCCATGGGTGAGTTCGGCGCGGTGTCGGTGGTGTCCGGCCACATTCGCGGCGTGACCAACACCTTGCCGCTGCACGTCGAGATTCTCTACAACGAATACAACCACGTTGCCGCGTTTGCGGTGGCCAGCCTGCTGCTGATCCTGGCGCTCTTCATCCTGCTGCTCAAGCAGTGGAGCGAGAACCGTATCAACCGCCTGCGCAAAAGTGCCGGTGAGGAATAAGTCATGTCGATCGAAGTCCGTAATGTCAGCAAGAACTTCAACGCCTTCAAGGCCCTGAACAGCATCAATCTGGATATCCAGAGTGGCGAGCTGGTGGCGTTGCTTGGCCCATCCGGGTGCGGCAAGACCACCCTGCTGCGCATCATCGCAGGCCTGGAGACTCCGGATGACGGCAGCATCGTGTTCCACGGTGAAGACGTCTCCGGCCACGACGTGCGCGATCGCAACGTCGGGTTTGTGTTCCAGCACTACGCGCTGTTCCGCCACATGACCGTGTTCGACAACGTTGCGTTCGGCCTGCGCATGAAGCCCAAGAACCAGCGCCCGAACGAAAGCCAGATCGCGGCCAAGGTTCACGAGCTGCTGAACATGGTGCAACTCGATTGGCTGTCTGATCGTTATCCGGAACAACTCTCCGGTGGTCAGCGCCAGCGTATCGCCCTGGCCCGCGCCCTGGCGGTCGAGCCGAAAGTGCTGCTGCTGGACGAACCGTTCGGCGCCCTCGACGCCAAGGTGCGTAAAGAACTGCGCCGCTGGCTGGCACGCCTGCACGAAGACATCAACTTGACCTCGGTGTTCGTGACCCACGACCAGGAAGAGGCCATGGAAGTTGCCGACCGTATCGTCGTGATGAACAAGGGCGTGATCGAGCAGATCGGCTCACCGGGCGACGTCTACGAAAACCCGGCCAGCGACTTTGTTTATCACTTCCTTGGTGACTCCAACCGCCTGCATCTGGGTGAAGACAAGCACGTGCTGTTCCGTCCCCACGAAGTGTCGCTGTCGCGCCATGAACTGGAAGATCACCACGCGGCCGAAGTGCGTGATATTCGTCCATTGGGCGCGACCACGCGGGTGACCTTGAAGGTCGAAGGCCAGACAGACCTGATCGAAGCCGAAGTGGTGAAAGACCACGACAGCCTGACCGGTTTGGCGCGGGGCGAAACCTTGTTCTTCAAGCCCAAGGTCTGGCAAAAAGCCTGATAACCCGCATTACCTAATGTGAAAATGGGGCCAATGTGGGAGGGGGCTTGCTCCCGATAGCAGTGGGTCAGCTGATAAATATGTCACTGACCCACCGCCATCGGGAGCAAGCCCCCTCCCACATTTAGACCTCTCTCGGCTTTAGATCGCGTCGAATCACCGGCCCCGAGCGCTCTTCAATCTGTTGCTTCAAGCCCTGCCGCAACCCCAGCAAAAACGCCACCTCCGCCACCACAAACAGCGGCCCTACGATCAATCCCGACACATCGTCCACAAACGCCGGCTTCTTGCCTTCGTAGTAGTGCCCGACAAACTGAATCACCCAGCCCACCACGAACATGCCGACGCCGCTGCTGAGCCACACCATCGTGCTCTGCGCCGCCAACTCATGCCCGGCCCATACCGACAAGCCCATCAGCACCGTCATCAGCACGCCCAGGGCCAGTTCCAGGCGCAGGTAAAACCACGCCGAAAACAACGACACGATTACCGCCGGTGAAATCCATAGGCCTCCCACGGTCCATTCGGGACGCGACAGCAGCACGGCTACTGCCACCACAATCAGCGGGATACCAATAAAGTGGCTGGCGATATTGCGCGGGTCGCGGTGGTAGGCGGCGTATTGACTGAGGTGGTCGACGAGGCTTTTCATTGTTGTTCCTCCTGTAGGATGTTTGATCATGCCCTGTCAGCCTGCGCCTGACTGTCAGCTGGGCGACAATCTTCGGAGTTCTCATGGACGCAGAAAAATGGCACGCCCGCTTGGCCAGCGGCCATTGGTTCAGCCATCTGCCTGTAGATCTACAGCGTAGTCTGCTGGCGGCGGCGCGGCTGCGCACGCTCGCGGCGGGGCAGTGCCTGTTCAAGCGCGGCGACCCGCCTTGCGGCCTGTATGCGGTGCTGGAAGGCGCGGTGCGCATCAGCGCGGTGAATGCCCAAGGCAAGGA
The DNA here is from genome assembly GCF_021391435.1 of Pseudomonas sivasensis. Taxonomy (NCBI): domain Bacteria; kingdom Pseudomonadati; phylum Pseudomonadota; class Gammaproteobacteria; order Pseudomonadales; family Pseudomonadaceae; genus Pseudomonas; species Pseudomonas sivasensis. The sequence goes on from NZ_CP090029.1 coordinate 405,137, forward strand.
GGCGGTGTTGAGCCTGGTGGAAACGCCTTACTGGTTCGGCGAAATCTGCCTGTTCGATAACCTGCCGCGCACCCACGATGCCCTGGCCATGGGGCCATGCACGTTGTTGCAGGTGCCACAGGCGGCGATGCTGACCATCCTCGAAGACCATCCGGCGTATTGGCGCGATGTGGCCCTGTTGATGAGCCACAAACTGCGCTTGTCGTTGATCAATATCGAACAGATGAGCCTGATGCCCGCGTCGGCGCGTCTGGCCCATCGGCTGCTGATGATCGCGCAGGGCTACGGCGAAATAGACCAGGCGCGCCGCACCTTGCAACTGCCCCAGGAGGACTTGGCCGCGATGCTGGGCCTGTCGCGCCAGACCACCAACAGTCTGCTCAAGGCGCTGGAGCAACAAGGCCTTATCGGCCTGAGTTACGGCGCGATTGAAGTGCTGGACCTGCGCGGTTTGCAGCAGGCCGCTGGCCTATGAACTACGACCCGCGATAGGTGGAGAAACCGTAAGGGCTGAGCAACAACGGGATGTGGTAATGCTGGTCCGCCTGTTTCACCTGGAAGATCACCGGCACTTCAGGGAAGAACGTCTCGCGGTTGGCCTTTTTGTAGTAGTCGCCGGTCTTGAACACCACGCGGTACTCACCCGGCGTCATGCTGCGGTTGGCGGGGAACAGTTCGGCGATGCGCCCCTGCTGGTTGGTGATGCCTTCGGACAGCGACTGCCATTTGTCGCCTACCTGCTGTTCCAGGGTGACGCTGACACCGGCGCTCGGCAGGCCGTTTTCCAGGTTGAGCACATGCACGCTCAGAGGGTTGCCGTCGGCCAGGGCCAGGTTGCACAGGCCGCTGAGGCTGAGGGCGGCGAGGGTCATGCTGAGGGTTTTCATCGAGAGATCCTTTGGAGGGGAATCAGAGGGAAGTTTTCAGGCCCAGTTGCTCGGCGGCTTTTATTGCGCAGGACTCGTCCTGTGCTGCGCCGCCGGCACCGGCGATGCCCAGCGCGCCGACCAGTTCGGCCTCGGCAAACAGCGGCACGCCGCCGCCGAGTAACAGCAACTCGGGCAAGCTGTTAAGGTTGGCGGCCTCGGGGTTGTTACGCGCGCGCTCGGCAAACAGCCGCGTCGGGGTTTTGGTCGACAGCGCGGTGTACGCTTTGCGCTGGCTGGCGAGGCTGTTATGCGGGCCGACGCCGTCGGCACGCAGGCTCAGCAGCAGGTTGCCGCCCCGGTCCAGTACCGTCAGCGCGGCGCTGCAGTGGGCAAGGCTGGCATCGGCCAGTTGGCGTGCGGTGTGCAAATCGAGGTCGGCATGGCGTGGCAGCTGCGGTGCAGCGAACGCACCGGTGCAGACGGCGAGGCTCAAGAACAAGGCATGGCGGGACATAAAGACGACTCCGGAAAACAGGCCGCTACCGTAGCCAGTCAACAGGGTCAGAAACCGCACAATTTGATGACAGGTTTGTAATCAAACCCAGAGGTAAGGCATGCAGGTGTTGTTAGTGGAAGACCAGCCGCAACTGGCGCAGCTCATGGCTCAAGGCTTAAGCGAGGCCGGTTTCGCGGTGGAAGTCGCGGCCAATGGCATGGCGGCGCAGCGCTTTGTGGAAAGCACCGAATACGACTTGGTCATTCTCGACGTGATGCTGCCGGGCTTGAATGCCTGGAAATTGCAGCAGGCGATTCGGCACAAGGGCAAGACGCCGGTGTTGTTCCTGACCACGCCGGGCGGCATCGAAGATCGCCTGCGTGGGTTGGAATTACATGAGGATGATTACCTGCTCAAGCCGTTTGAGGCCAAGGCGTTGGTGGCGCGGGTGAGGAAGTTATTGCGGCGCGATCGCGGGCTCTGATTGCCCCGGCATGTTGATTGCCTGAACCATTGCTATCGCGGGCAAGTCCCCTCCCACATTTGAAATGCGTTCCCCTGTGGGAGGGGGCTTGCCCCGATGAGGCCTTCAGCCTCTGCGCGAATCCACCTACCGCAACCCATCGCGAAACTGCCCTGGCGTCACCCCCGTCCAACGCTTGAACGCCCGGTTAAAACTGCTGGTATCGGCAAACCCCAACAAATGGCTGATCTCTGCCAATGAGCACTGCGGGTCCCGCAGATGCTGCAACGCCAGGTTCTGCCGGCACTCGTTGAGCAACGCATCAAACCGACACCCTTCATCCGCCAGGTGCCGCTGCAAGCTGCGCAAACTCAAGTGCAGCGCTTGGGCAATCCGCTCGGCACTCGGCTCGCCGTCGGGTAATTGTGCCTCGATCGTGGCGCGCACCTTGCGCTCCCAGGTCAGCGGTTGCAGCTGGGCGAGGGTGCGTTTGAGCACAGTTTCGTTGTGTTCGGCCAACTCGGGGTTGGCGTCATCCAGATGGCTGTCGAAGTCCTGGGCTGCAAATTCCAGGCAGTCCTCATCGGCGCCAAAAAATACCGGCGCGCGGAACACCGTGTGCCAAGGCTTGGGATCGGCCGGTTCCGGGCGCCGCAAATGCACGGCCAAGGGCGCGTAGTCACGGCCCAGGCGATTGCGGCAGGTGCGCACATAGATCGCCGCGAACGCATCGATGGCTTCCAGTGCCGGTGCGGGGCTGCCTTGGGGTTGCAGCAGGCGGAAACGGTAGCGTTCGCCGTCCCGACTCAGCTCCAGCTTCAGCGCATCGCTGACCACTTGGTGATAACGCACGATGCGTTCGAACACTTCCCGCAGACTGCCGCTGGCCACCAGCGCGTATCCCAACGCGTGAAAAGTGGTAGGGCTGACAAACCGCGACACGCGCAACCCAATTGCCGGATCGCCGCTGGCCTGCACTGCCAGCTCCCACAGGCGCGTGGTCGCCGACAGCGGATAGCGCGCATTGGGATCTTCCATCTGCTGCGGGTCGAGCCCAGCCTCGATGCACAGCGCGGCGCTGTCGAGGCCGAGGGCGTCGAGCTGCTTGCGCAGGGCGCGGGTCCAGCTGGCGAGGGACGTGGGTTCTGTCATGGCGATTGGCGCTTGCGGTCAACAGGTTGGCGTGTGGGGCTAGCGTCCTGCATGAAGGCCTGGTGCAGGATGTAACCATCTATGAACAAGAGGATGGGAGCATGGACGGTACTTCTGCAAGTCCCCAGCAGATGAACGCACAACAGCGTTCAGCACATATCCGTGAAGTCGTACTCGCCGAAGGCGTGCGCCTGCGCCAGCAGCACCCGTGGTTGCTGCATCAAGACGCCTTGGGCGCGGGCATCCTGGCCTTCGCGCTGCTGGGCATGATTGGCTCGGCGGCGCTCTACATCACCGGTCACATGGCCTGGTGGGCGTGCCTGTTATTGAACGCCTTCCTGGCCTCGCTGACCCACGAGCTGGAACACGACCTGATCCACAGCATGTACTTTCGCAAGCAGCGCCTGCCCCACAATTTGATGATGGGCCTGGTGTGGCTTGCGCGGCCAAGCACCATCAATCCGTGGATTCGCCGGCACCTGCACCTCAACCATCACAAAGTCTCCGGCACCGAGACCGATATGGAAGAGCGCGCCATCACCAATGGCGAGCCTTGGGGCTTTGCGCGGTTGCTGATGGTGGGCGATAACGTGATGTCGGCGTTTATCCGCATGCTGCGCGCCAAAACCTGGGGCCACAAACTCAAGATCCTGAAACGCTCGCTGCTGGTCTACGCACCGCTGGCACTGCTGCATTGGGGGGCGTGGTACATCTTCCTCGGCTTCCATGCAGCCAACGGCGTCGCCAGTCTGCTGGGCGCGCCTATCGAATGGTCCGCCGGCACCCTGCAGATGATGCAGGTGATCGATATTGCCGCCGTGGTGATCATCGGGCCCAACGTGTTGCGCACCTTTTGCTTGCACTTTGTCAGCTCCAACATGCACTACTACGGCGATGTGGAACTGGGCAACGTGATCCAGCAAACCCAAGTACTGAACCCCTGGTGGATGTGGCCGTTGCAGGCGTTTTGCTTCAACTTCGGCAGCACTCACGGGATTCACCATTTTGTGGTGAAAGAGCCGTTTTACATCCGCCAGATGACCGCCAAGGTGGCGCACAAGGTCATGGCCGAGATGGGCGTGCGGTTCAATGATTTTGGGACGTTTGCGCGGGCCAATCGGCTTGGTTTTCCACCGCCAGCAGCGTTTCGATCAGTGCCTTCGCCGCAGGCGACAAGCGAACCCCAGCGCGGCTGATCACTGCGCAACGGTTGTTCAGGCTTTCCAAGGCATGAGGCACATTGCGCCAGTGCAGCACGTTCAATTCGCCGCTGGCCAAGGGGGCGGCGAAGGCTTCTTCTGCGCCCAGGCCGATGGTGTCTGACTCGCGCACGATGAGGGCCAGCGCGGCAAACTGCTCCAGCTCGATAGCGGGGGCAAAGTCGATGCGCCCACTCAGGTTCGCCAACAGTTTTCGAATGCCCGGTGCGATCAGTGGCGTGGCGAGGGGATAGTCGAACAGGTCATTGGTCGACAGGCTGTCCTTGGCCAGCAACGGGTGCCCGGCACGGCAGAAAAACACACTGCGCCGCGGCGTGAGGGCCTGAGTCTGGAAGTTTGGGTCGGCTTCGAAGTGGCGCACATCGGCGATAAAAAATTCGATCTCTTCACGGCTCAGGCTGCGCCCGAGTCTTTCCCAGTTATCCACTTGCAACGCGCTGCGTACTTTGGGGTAGGCGGTGATGAACCTTGCCATCGCTTGGGGCACCAAGTTGACCGCCGCCACCGCATCGCTGCCAAAGCGTACTTCACCGGCGTCGAGCTTGGTCATGCGTGTGACTTCATGGCTGAGCAATGCGGCGCCTTGAACCAGGCTCAAGGCATGCTGCAACACCACTTGGCCTTCGGGGGTCGGGCGCAGGTCTTTATGGGCGCGATCCACCAGGACGCAGCCGAACTCTTGCTCCAGGCCCTGGATGCTGCGGCTGAAAGCCGGCTGGGTGATGCCCATGGCTTCGGCGCCGCGCACAAAACTGCGGTACTCATTCAGCGCGATGAAATAGCGCAGTTGGCGAAGGTCCATGGTGTGCCCGGCATCCTTTAAGAGAACCGGGATTTTAAGGGGATTGCTTATGTCGTCAACGAAGCTTTATTGGTTTAACTAGATCTTAAAAGCATATCTATAGAGCGGGTGCCGTGCGGTAACTCGTCGGGCTGAACACCCGCGTCACCATCAGCATCGCCACTGCAGTCACCGTCAATACCATCCAGGCGCTGGTGAAGTTGCCGGTGATCTCGCGCAGCCAGCCGGTCATCCACGGCGAGATCGCGTTGATCAGGAAGCCTACGCCTTGTACGAAGGCCGCCAGTTGCCCGGCTTGCCGAGGGTCGCGATGGTGGTCGAGGGTCAACAGCAGGCTCAAGGCGAAACACGCGCCCAGACCGAAGCCGCACAACGCCACCCACAGATGAGGAAATTGCAGCGGCGCCAGCAGCAGACCGAGGTAGCCCACCGTTTGTGCCAGCAGGCTTATCCCGAGCAGGGGGCGACGGTCGATACCGCGTTGCGCGAGCACTGGCATCAGCAGCGCGGCAATCACTTGGAAGATGGTCATGAACGCCAGCAGCGAACCGCTGGGCAGCACGCCCCAGCCCAATTGCTGATAGTAGGCCGGCAGCCACGCCACCAGGCTCATGTAGCCACAGTTCACCAGCCCGAAATACACCGCCAGCAGCCAGGCGCGACGATTGCGCAGGCCCTTGAATGCGGGCACCACCTGGGGATTTTTTGCTGCGCCCAGCGGCAGCCAGGCCCACAGCAACAAGGCGCCCAGCGCTGGCAACAGCCACACGCCCAATCCTGCCTGCCACTCCTCGAAATGCGTGGCCACCAGCGGACTGAGCAGCGCCGCCAAGCCACCACCGGCCATCAGCGAGGCCGAATAGACGCCCATCGCCACCGGCACGCGATGATGGAACTCACGCTTGATCATCGCGGGCACCAACGCCTGGATCAGCGCCACACCGGCACCGCCGAGCAACGCCGTGACCAGCAGCGCCGACGCTTGGCCCATCACCCAGCGCGCCAGGCACGCCAGCAGAATCATCATTAAACCCAGGGCGATACCGCGCCGTTCGCCCAGTTGCGCTTCCACGCGCACGCCCACCAACGCCACCAGCCCCATGCACACCACCGGCAAGCTGGTAAGCAGGGCACTGCTCTGGAAGCTGAGGCCGGTGGCCAAGCGGATTTCACCTAGCAGCGGACTGATAGAACTGAGGATCGGCCGAAGGTTGAGGCCCAGCACTACGAGCAGGCCCCAGCCGGCGAGGGATTTGTTGAGGGTCATGCAGCGTCCATGCAGTGGGTAAATGAGGCGTGAGTATGGCCATCGCCACAGGTATTCTGAAATTAAATATAACGATGCCAACCAGTGGCAAAGGGAATGATGATGTTCGATCCCGTGTTGCTCAGAAGCTTTGTCGCCGTGGTGGACTGCAGCAACTTCACCCGCGCCGCCGAGCGCCTGCATTTGACCCAATCCACCGTCAGCCAGCAGATTCGGCGCCTCGAAGACGCGGTGGCGTGCCAGTTGCTGGACCGCGACCAACGCCGCGTGGTCGCCACGGCTGAAGGTGAGCGCTTGCTGGCCTATGCGCGGCGCATCCTTGCGCTGCATGAAGAAGCCGCCGATGTGCTGATCAACCAGCAGAGTGACGGCGTGCTGCGCCTGGGGGTACCGGAAGACTTTGCCGCAGAGCGCCTGATGCCGCTGCTCTCGGCGTTTGTGTTGGCGTATCCACGGGTGCGCCTGGAGGTCACCAGCGGTCTCGGTCCCGAGTTGCAGCGCCAATTCCGCAGCGGCGAGTTCGATGTGTTGTTGGTCAAGCAGATGGGCGACAGCGATGACTGTCTGGCCTCGTGGCCCGAGCCGCTGTGTTGGGTCGATAGCCGCAGCATGCCGTCGTTGGGCCGCGACCCCTTGCCGTTGGTGGCCTTTCCGGTGGGCGGGTTGTACCGCAACGAAATGCTGCACCACCTGGAAGTCAGCGACTGGCGCTGGCGCATCGGCTATTCCAGCGCCAGCCTGGCCAGTGTGTGTTCGGCTGTGGCGGCGGGGTTGGGCGTGAGTCTGTTACCGCGCCGGGTGGTGCAGCCTGGGCATGTGGAGTTGGGGCCGGACAGCGGTTTACCGGCGGTGCAAGGCGTGCGCCTGGCGTTATATGCGCATCCTGGCCTGAGCGCGGCGGGGCAATGCTTGCAGGCTGAACTGTTGGATTTGTGCGCAAACAGCCCCGTCGAACCATGCCTTTACTGAATATTTTTTATGCCTGAAAAGCATTGAAAAAACACACCTCGGCGCCAGGCCTTGCAGGCTCTGGCTTGGGCGTTCGTGCCGGCTTTGTTTATTCAATTTAGATCTATGTATAACTTCAAAGATTACTTTAAGAGATAAGCGTCTGGCCCCGATGATTCAGCCCTCGACGGCCTTCCACGCAGGCCTGTCGGTTTTTGTTTTAAGACCGTAGGGAGTGAATCAATGGGCAATGTCCAGACCGCCGCCAGTGCACACGAGGCGCTATGGCGTCAGGCACCTGGTGGTGAGTTGGTCGACCTTGGCCGGCCGCACCGCGCGCCGTTGGGGCAACTGCGAACGCAGAGGACTCCAAAGCGTTTTTCTAGCCGCCGCGAAGGGATTCTGCTGGGGCTGCTGGTGCTGGCCCTGCACGGTGCGGTGATCTATTGGGTGAGCCAGAAGGCGACGCCAGTGCTGCCGATTGTGCCGCCGGAAATCCCACCGATGACCATCGAGTTTTCCCAGCCAGCGCCGCCAGTGGTTGAACCTCCACCGCCTGCGCCACCACCACCGCCGCCGCCGCCTGTGGTCGAGCCACCACCCCCTGTGGTGGATGAGTTGGCTGCCAAGCCGGCGCCGAAAAAGATTCCGAAACCCAAGCCGGTGCCAAAACCCGTGCCCAAACCCGTCGCCAAACCGGTAGAGCAACCGCCGGCGCCACCGGTCCCTGCGCCACCTGCGCCAGCGCCGGTCGCCGCGCCTGCGCCCGCCCCGGTTACTCCGGCTTCTGCCAACGCCGCGTACCTGAAGAACCCGGCACCTGAATACCCGTCACTGGCCCAGCGCCGGGGCTGGGAAGGCACGGTGTTGTTGCGGGTTCATGTGTTGGCCAGCGGCAAGCCGGGTGAGATCCAGATCCAGAAAAGCAGCGGTCGCCAGCAACTCGACGACGCCGCACTGACCGCCGTAAAGCGTTGGAGCTTCGTGCCGGCCAAGCAGGGCGATGTGGCCCAGGACGGCTGGGTCAGCGTTCCGATCGACTTCAAGATTCACTAACTATTGCGCTTCGGTGTGTTGCACACGCCGCGACTTGTACAGAGGGAAAACATCATGGCATTAGCATCTCCACTTGAATCCATCGAAAGCGCGGTGATCTGGCTGCTGGTGGTCTTTTCGGTCGCCACCTGGGGCTTGGCCTTGCTCAAGGGCGTGCAGTTCGGTCGCCTCAAGGCCCAGGATCGCAAGTTCCACAAACAGTTCTGGGCGGCGTCGAGTCTTGATTCGGCCGCTGAATTGGCAGAGACCCAGCCGGGTGCCGCTGCCCGCGTGGCCCAGGCCGGTTATGCCGCGATCCAGGTTGGCGATGCGCCTCACGCTGCCGACTTGAGCCAGGCAATCAACCATCAGGACCGCCTCGAACGCGCCCTGCGCCAGCAGATCGTACGTGAGCGCCGCTCTCTGGAGACCGGTTTGGCCGTGGTCGCCAGTATCGGCAGCACCTCGCCGTTTATCGGCCTGTTCGGCACCGTGTGGGGGATTATGGAAGCGCTCAAGGGCATCAGCGCCGCCGGTTCCGCCAGCCTGGAAACCGTGGCCGGCCCCATCGGCGCCGCACTGGTTGCAACAGGCGTGGGGATCGCCGTCGCCGTACCTGCGGTGCTGGTTTACAACTACTTCCTGCGGCGCCTCAAGCTGACTGCCGCCGACCTGGATGACTTCGCCCACGACTTCTATAGCCTGGCGCAGAAAAATTCCTTCCGTGTGCTGCTGCACCCGGCGCTCAACAAAAGCGCTGCCGGCAACCCGCAAAAAGTGAAGGAGGCGTCCTGAAATGGCCTTCTCTACACAAGACAGTGATGAGGTACTGAGCGAGATCAATGTCACGCCCCTGGTGGACGTGATGCTGGTGCTGCTGGTGGTGTTTATCGTCACCGCGCCGCTGTTGACCAACGCGATCCCGATCAACCTGCCCAAGACCGAGGCCGTGGCCCCGGTCGAGCAAAAAGATCCGCTGGTGGTGAGCATCGACGGCGCCGGCAAACTGTTTATCAACAAGGACGAAATCCAGCCGGACCTGCTGGAATTCAACCTGCAGGCGGCCAAGGCCAAGGACCCCGATGTGCGGGTGCAACTGCAGGCGGATGACGGAGTGAACTACGGCGAAGTGGCGCGAGCCATGGCGTCTATCGAGCGCGCGGGGATTACCAAACTGTCGGTGATTACTGCACGTTAGCTTCAAAAGCCTCGACAATTTTTTGGCCGTCTCCTTGGCAGGGTGCGGCCTTTTTTTTGCCTGGGTTTCAGCAATACCACACGTTCAAAGTGCGCCAACCCCAGCGATTTGTGGATACCGGAGTTCAACTTCTCGCTGAAACGTTCTAACGCTCTCTTTTAGCCAGTTAATCAACCTGGCGATATCAGGTTCCGACTGCCGCCCATTCCGACAAATAACGTAGTACGCGGCCGGCGACATCATCACCGGGCCGCCTAGCGTGACTAATGCACCTTCTTCCAACTGGTCATACACCAACGCTGTTCTGGCCAGCGCAATCCCGCCCCCCTTCACCGCCAGGCTGATTGCCAGGCTTGAGTCCGGAAAGCGCGGCCCATGGTGATAAGGCGCAGCCGCCAAGCCCTGAAATGCAAACCAGCTTTCCCACCCCGGGCACACTTGATCGTCCACGCGGTGAATGAGCGGGTATCGCGCAATATCTGTCAGCGGAATATCGCCGTTCGCTTGTTGAAATGCCGGTGAGCAAACCGGGAACACGGCATCGCGCATAAGTAGCTCGGCATGATGATCCGGGTAGTTGCCGTATCCCATCACAATCGCAACATCGAATTGATGGGCGCCGAGATGGGTGCTGTTCATATCCGCACTGGTCAATACCAGGTCGAGATTCAATGAAGCGTCGGAGTGAAAACCACGCATCCTGGGAATCAGCCAGCTGGAACACAGAGAAGACGTGCACGAGAGGTAAAGCGGCTGGGACTTGCTCGGGTTAAGTGTGTGCAACACCGCCTCAAGCGCGTTGAAAAAACCGTCAGCCACCGGCAACAAAGCCTGTCCCGCAGCGGTGAGATTGACGCCCCGAGAGTGGCGCTCGAACAACTGCACGCCCCACCACTCCTCCAGCCCTGCAATCTGATGGCTTATCGCACTGGCGGTCAGGTTCAACTGGGAGGCGGCGCGCGCAAAACTCCCCGTTTGCGCAGCGCTGACGAAGGCCTGCAGCATGGGAGTAGGTGGCGGACGTTGGCCCATCAGGTGCTCACTTTGATCAGGATGATCCCGCAAACAATGACGAACGCCGAAAGCATCCGCCGCCAGCCGAACCGCTCGTGAAAAAACAGCGCGGCAATAATGGCGCCGATAATAACACTGGTTTCCCGCAACGCTGAGACCTTGGCCACCGCGTCCAGGGACAGCGCAAACAGCACCAATCCGTAGGAAGTGAGGTAAAGAACGCCGCCCATAACGCCGACTTTCCAATGGTTGCGAATGGCCTCGGCGAATGCCAAACGCTTCTTGAAAAACGCCAGCGCCGGAATCGGAATGCTCTGGAATACCGTCAGATAGAGGATGTATTGCAGCACCGTCTCACTGGCTCTTACCCCTTTGGCATCCACCACCGTGTATGACGCGATAAACGCACCAGCACATACGGCCATCAAGATTGGTTTGAACATGCGCGCGGTCATCCTTCGCACGAATGTCAGGCTGATGATGCCTACACAAATCAGCAACACCCCGCCCAATGCGTGGAACGACAGATGCTCATTCAGCAGGACGTAAGAAAACAGTGCGACCAGAACCGGTGGCACTCCACGCATCACCGGGTAGACCTGGCCGAAATCACCGGTTTCATACGCTTTGATCAGGAACAATCGATAGGCGGTGTTGAGCACTACGGAAACCAGCACGTAGCCCCACACCTGCAGGCTTGGCGCATTCACCAGCGGCAGCGCCGCCAGGCAGATCAGCAACGCCGTACCGTCGACCATGGCCAAGGTCATCAAGCGACTGCTCCCGGCCCGGACGACTGCGTTCCAAGTGGCGTGCATGAGGGCAGATATCAAAACTAGGGTGATCGCGATGTTGGAGTTGTCCATGGGGCTCGGGCGGGGGAGGAAATGAAGGCGGCTATTTAACGCAGTCATGTGCCATGGTCAGAAGCGAAAGCTCGTCAGTGCTGCCATTAAGAACCGTCATGGTTTTTAAAGGGCCAGCAAGTCATGTCCTTTTAAATTGCAGGACGTTTCCGAGACAATCCCCGCCGCCTTGCGGCTGTTGGAATGGATGGCTAGTCTTCGGCCCGTCGCTGGTTTCCAGTGATCGGGTTTAGCAGCCTGATTTCAATAGGCACACGGTTCACATCTCCATTTATGGTGGCTGTGCGTGGGGCACCCTCGGGTGCGCTGGTGTTCCTATTGGCCAGTCTGCTAACCCGCGTACAGCTGCCACCTATCGTTTAGCAGCGCTAGTGGTAGCTCCGGTGTTCACTAGGAGTTGCACCATGACCAAAGGACTTCCCGATCCACCCGTTGACTGTCTCGTCGCCAACGACAACCTCGGTTTCGAGGACGCCCAACTCTATATCGCCCATCTGATTCACAGCGTCTAGGCCACCGTATGGGACTGTTGTGAGCACCTGCAGCCGCACGACCGCTCGAAAGTCCATGCGGTGTGGCATTTGCTGGAAATGGCCAAGACCGTGGTAAATCGCACCATCGACTGCATGCCTCGTACCCATCACGTCATCTAAAAACCACTGCAAATTGAATGTGAAATCGAGTCAATGTGGGAGGGGGCTTGCCCCCGATAGCGGTGGATCAGCCTCCTATTTGTTGCTGACGGACCGCCATCGGGGGCAAGCCCCCTCCCACATTTTGAGCCTAGATACATTTGGTTTTTTGGTTATTAATAAATAGCTTCTTATTCCTTAACGAATATAACCCTCGTCCCTATACTGTCCTACAACGTTAAACGCTGCAGGAGGGCACACCCATGCACAGCGAGTCGATTCGTTATCTGATCGTGCCGGGCTGGCAAGGATCGCCAGAAGATCATTGGCAAACCCATTGGCAAAATAGCTTGCCCAACAGCGCGCGCGTTGAGCAGGCCGATTGGCTCACCCCGCGTCGCGAAGACTGGGTGGCCGCGTTGGCTGAAGCCATCGCTGCCGACAGCACGCCGGTAATCCTGATCGCCCATAGCCTTGGCTGCATCACTGTGGCCCATTGGGCCGCCGCTGCGCCGTTGCAGTACTTGCGGCAGGTGCGCGGTGCCTTGCTGGTGGCGCCGGCTGATGTCGAACGTCCGGCTTGCTCTCCAGCCCTGCGCAACTTCGCGCCGATCCCGACCGACTTGCTGCCTTTTCCCAGTCAGGTGGTCAGCTCCGACAACGACAGTGCCGTCAGCGCCCCGCGTGCGCTGGAACTGGCGCGCAATTGGGGCGCCGAAGCCGGCATCCTGTCCGGCGCCGGCCATATCAATGTGAAGTCCGGCCACCAGCGTTGGGAGCAGGGTTTCGCCTACCTCTATCGCCTGCAAAGCCGCCTTGAGCACCACGCCCGGCGTAGCGCATAAATTTTTTCAACGCCCCGTCCCTGAGTGGATTTGGGGCGGGAGCCTGCCATGAGTCTGCATGAAACCTTCGGCCAGCCGTTGCTGACCTTCCCCGACGCCGAAAAAAGCCCACTGAGCATTCGTGCCAAGGCACTGGTGTTCGTCGACCCGCGTTCGCGTCAACTGCGCGAAGAGCTGGAAAGCCTCGCACCGCGTGCTTTGCCCGTGTTGATTCGCGGCGAGACCGGCAGCGGTAAAGAACTGCTGGCGCGGCATATTCACCGGGGCAGTGATCGCACCGGGCTGTTTGTCTCCGTCAATTGCGGCGCCATCAGCCCGACGTACGCCGACGCCGAGTTGTTCGGCTACGCGGCGGGTGCCCACAGCGGCGCGGCCAGCAGCCGGGCCGGGTGGTTTGGTTCGGCCAATGGCGGCACCTTATACCTGGATGAGATCGGCGACTTGCCGTTGCCGATCCAGGTGAAATTGCTCGCAGCCCTGGAAAACCATGAAGTTACCCGCGTCGGCGCCCATCAGCCCAGCCCGGTGGATGTGCGCTTGGTAGCTGCCACCAGTATTGATCTGGCCCAGGCCGTGGCGGCGGGCAAGTTTCATGAGCGACTGTTCCATTACTTGAGCGAAGGCCGACTGGACTTGCCAGCGCTGCGCGAGCGGGTCGGCGATATCCTTTCGTTGGCCGAATATTTCCTGGGCATCTACAGCCAGCGCCTGGACCTGCCGGTGCCGTTGATCAGCGACGCTGCCCAGCGAGTCCTGGAGCACCACAGCTGGCCGGGCAATACGCGCGAGCTGGAAAACGTTATTCACTTTGCCTTGCTGGTCAGCAGTGGCGACGAGATTTTGCCCGAACATTTGAACCTGCCGGTGGCGGGTTCACCGGTGGAGCAGCTGCAGCGGATTTTCAACGCTGCCAGTCCTGCCGGGCAGGAATCATTGCGAAAATTCCTGTATGAGCAAAATGGAATATCAACGTGAATAAAAGATATTGTTCGGGAATAAAAAATATAGGTATTGTCCGTTTCACGCCGCGATAGCACTTCGCTGGCACACCACATAAAAACGGTCGTCACCGACGCCCCCGGAATTCCGATAAGGACACTGCATGAAAAAGGTTCTGTTGTTTACCGCTCTGGCGGCTGCCCTGACTGCCGGCTTCGCCCAGGCCAACGAGAAACTGGTCGTAGCCGCGACCCCGGTGCCGCACGCCGAGATCCTCGAACTGGTCAAGCCAGCCCTCAAAAAGCAAGGCGTGGACCTGGAAATCAAAGTCTTCACCGACTACGTACAGCCAAACGTGCAGGTTGCCGAGAAGCGCCTGGACGCCAACTACTTCCAGACCCTGCCGTACCTGGAAAACTTCAACAAGGGCAAGGGCACCAACCTGGTTACCGTGGTTGGCGTGCACGTTGAACCCTTCGGCGGTTACTCGAAAAAGATCAAGAATATTTCTGAGCTCAAAGATGGTGCTACCGTTGCCATCCCGAACGAAGGTTCCAACAGCGGCCGTGCCCTGTTGCTGCTGCAAAAGAACGGTCTGATCACCCTGAAAGACCCGACCAACGCCCTGGCCACGCCGAAAGACATCGCCAGCAACCCGAAGAACCTGAAGTTCAAAGAGCTGGAATCGGCCCTGCTGCCACGCGTGCTGGACCAGGTTGACCTGGATTTGATCAACACCAACTACGCCCTGGAAGCTGGCCTCAACCCAGCCAAGGACGCGCTGATCATCGAAAGTGCCGACTCGCCTTACGTGAACTTCCTGGTGGCTCGCCCGGACAACAAGGACAGCGACGCTATTCAGAAACTGTCCAAGGCCCTGACCAGCCCGGAAGTGAAAGCATTCATCGAGAAGAAGTACAACGGCGCGGTCGTGCCGGCGTTCTGATGTAACTCAAAACCCCCTTCAAGGTTTCAACGCCGACGGCTTGTAGAGCGTCGGCGTTTTTTTATGCCTGGAATTTGGAATGCAATCGACATGTGGGAGGGGGCTTGCTCCCGATAGGGGTGTGTCAGTCAAAGATGTACTGACTGACACACCCCTATCGGGAGCAAGCCCCCTCCCACATTTGATCTTCATCTCACTTTGGATTTTTCGTGGTTTTAGAGAGCTCGGCTGTTAATCGCCCTGCGCAACGCCACCAACCACTTCACCAGCTCCTGCGGATCAATCGGTTTCGCTTTGTTCATGGTTCATTCCCTCGAAAAACAGACCCCCCAACCATAGCTGCCACCTGTCCAACCCGCGAATCCGGGGGTTATCTTTTTGGGTGATATCAATATGCTATTTAGGTATTTAAATTTTGCTTTTTATACCTTTAGAGTTCGCGCTACCCGGCGTTACCCACGCCGGAACGGACTGCGCTCGCGGCATTACCCATGCGGCGATATGGACTCAAGATGACCTTCGATTTCGCATTTATCCTCAGCACCCTGCCGGCGTTTCTAAAAGCCGTTGGGGTGACACTGCAAGTAGGCTTGATCGCCATTGCCACCTCGCTGTTGGTGGCGCTGATCAACGCCGCGCTGCTGGTGTTTCGCACGCCCTACCTGTCGCGCCTGGTAGCGCTGTACGTGGAGCTGGCGCGTAACACGCCGCTGCTGATCCAGCTGTTCTTCGTGTACTTCGCCTTGCCGGCCCTGGGGTTCAATATCTCCGGGTTCTGGGCGGCCATCATCACCATGACTTTCCTGGGCGGCGCCTACCTCACCGAAGTGCTGCGCGCCGGTGTGGAAGCGGTGCCGCTGGCGCAGATCGAGTCGGGCAAGTCCATTGGCCTGTCGGACTGGCAACTGCTACGGCACGTGATCCTGCCTCAAGCGGGCATCCTCAGCCTGCCGGCGTTGTTCGCCAACTTCATCTTCTTGCTCAAGGAGACCACCGTGGTCTCTGCCGTGGCGGTGCCGGAGATTCTCTACACCACCAAGAGCTACATCGCCCTCTACTACAAGACCTACGAAATGCTCGCCGTGCTGACGCTGATTTGCGTGCTGTTGTTCTTGCCGCTATCGCTGCTGCTCAGCCGCCTGGAAAGGAGGCTCCAGCATGGCCAGTTCGGGTCTTGAGTTGTTGTGGGTGTCGTTGCCGCAATTGGGTAAGGGCGCTGCGCAAACCCTGTCGATTTCGTTTTTGAGCATCGCCTTCAGTACGGTCGGCGGCGTGTTGTATGGCGTGCTGCGCACCTTGAACAACACGCTGATCAACGCGGTGCTGCGGGTATACCTGGAGCTGTTCCGGGCGATTCCAGTGCTGGTGTGGTTGTACCTGCTGTTCTTTGGCCTGCCGATCTTCTTTGGCCTGAGCATCCCGAGCTTCTGGTGCGCGGTGCTGGTGCTGTCGTTGTGGGGCGCCAGCGAAGTGGGCGAGGTGGTACGCGGCGCGTTGCACTCGCTGCCCCGTGGCCAGCGCGAAGCCGGCCTGTCGATTGGCTTGTCCGACCCGCAGTTATACGGCTACGTGTTGCTGCCCCAGGCCCTCAAACGCATGACGCCACCGACCATCAACGTCTACACGCGCATCATCAAGACCAGCTCCCTGGCGGTGCTGATCGGCGTGGTGGATGTGATCAAGGTGGGCCAGCAAATCATCGAGCGCACCTATGAGTCGGTTCTGATCTACGGCGTGCTGTTCCTGTTTTTCTTCTTTATCTGCTACCCGTTGTCGGCCGCCTCCAAGGTGCTGGAACGGCGCTGGGCCCAAGCATGAGCGCATTGATCGAGTTCCAGGGTTTCAACAAATTCTTCGGCGACCAGCAGGTGCTCAAGGGCATCGACCTGAGTGTGCAAAGCGGTGAAGTGGTGGTGATCCTCGGCCCCAGCGGCTGCGGCAAAAGCACCTTGTTGCGTTGCCTTAACGGGTTGGAAGTGGCCCACAGCGGCAGCCTGCGGTTTGCCGGCAAGGAGTTGCTGGAAAAAAATGCCGACTGGCGCCAGGTACGCCAGGACATCGGCATGGTGTTCCAGAGCTACCACCTGTTCCCGCACATGAGTGTGCTCGACAACATCCTGCTCGGCCCGCTCAAAGTGCAAAAACGCGACCCCCGCGAGGCCTGCGAGCAGGCCGAGAAACTGCTGGAACGCGTGGGCCTGGCTGACAAGCGCGATGCCTTCCCGCGCCAGCTTTCCGGCGGCCAGCAGCAACGCATCGCTATCGTCCGTTCGCTGTGCATGAACCCTCAAGTCATGCTGTTCGACGAAGTCACCGCCGCCCTCGACCCGGAGATGGTCAAGGAAGTGCTGGAAGTGATCCAAGGCCTGGCCCGCGATGGCATGACCCTGCTCATCGTCACCCATGAAATGGCCTTCGCCCGCGCCGTCGCCGACCGCGTCGTGTTTATGGAGGCCGGTCGCATCCTCGAACACAACACCCCCGAAGAATTCTTTACGAACCCGCAAACCGCACGCGCGCAGCAGTTCCTGGAGAAGTTCTCCTTTGTGTCAACACTGCCCAAGAAAACCAAGGAACTGGAGTTGCTATGAAAAAGTTACTGCTGCCACTGTTGGCCGTCGCCTTACTGGCCGGCTGCGATAAGAAGGCCGAAGAGCCCGCCAAACCTGCTGCTGCCGTGAGCTACCTCGACAAGATCAAGGCGCGCGACAAGCTGATCGTTGGTGTCTTCACTGACAAGCCACCGTTTGGTTTCGTGGATGAAGCTGGTCGCTACGTCGGCTTCGATACCGACATTGGCCGTCGATTCGCCAAAGACCTGTTAGGCGATGAAAACAAAGTCGAATTCGTCGCCGTCGAGCCGGCGAGCCGCATTCCGTTCCTGCAAAGCGATAAGGTCGACCTGATCCTCGCCAACATGACCGTGACCCCGGAACGCAAGGACGCCGTGGATTTCACCAACCCCAACCTGAAAGTCGCGGTACAGGCCCTGGTGCCGAACAACAGCTCGGTCAAAAGCTTGGACGATCTGGCCACCCGCACCACTATCGTCACTACCGGTACCACTGCTGACATCTGGCTGACCAAGAACCACCCGGACTGGAAACTGCTCAAGTTCGAGAAAAACTCCGAGTCGCTGCAAGCGTTGTCGGCTGGCCGTGGCGATGCCTATGCCCAGGACAACCTGGTGCTGTTCAGCTGGGCCAAGCAGAACCCAGGCTACCGCGTGCTGGAAGAGAAACTCGGCGACGAAGCGCCCATCGCGCCTGCTGTGAAAAAGGGCAACGTCGAACTGCGTGACTGGGTGAATGCCGAGTTGGCGAAGTTGGGTGAGGAGAAATTCCTGCTCAAGCTGTATGACCAATATGTGCGCAAAGAACTGAGCGATGACACCAAGCCTGAGAGTGTGATTGTTGAAGGCGGGAAGTGGCAGGGCTAGTTCTGCGCTGACTGTTATGCCGCTATTGGGAGCATGGGTATCTACACAACTTTCAAACCCTGACAAATCTCCCTGTGGCGAACGGGACAAGCCCGCTCGCCACAACAGCCCTATCTGCCGGACGTTCAGCGTTGAGCAAACGTTGTGTAGATACCTATGCCCCGATGAGGCCGGTGAACCCCCCTCAATACGCCTTCCCCATGCAGATAAGGAACCCTGATCTAAGCTCACAGTCGCATACACACTGGCACATCGCATCGCGCACAAGGAGTCTGCATGGGCGGTCGTATTTCCATCTGTATCGTCGGTTTGGGTTTAGTGGTGTTGCTGAGCGCTTGCGGCCAGGAAAAGGCTGAACCCAAGCAGCATTCCCGAGTATTTGTGCAAACCGTGCAGCCCGCGGATTTCGCCGCGGCAGTCACGCTGACCGGGGATATCCAGGCGCGCGTGCAAACCGACTTGTCCTTCCGCGTCGGCGGAAAAATCATCCAGCGCATGGTGGATGTGGGCGACCGCGTGACCGCCCGACAAGTGCTGGCCAAGCTCGATCCCAAGGATTTGCAAACCAACGTCGATTCCGCTCAGGCCCAGGTCGTGGCGGAACAGGCGCGGGTCAAACAGACTGCCGCTGCCTTTGTGCGCCAGGAAAAACTCCTGCCCAAGGGCTACACCAGCCGCAGCGAATACGATTCTGCCCAGGCCGCGCTGCGCAGCAGCCAAAGTGCCCTGGCCGCCGCGCAGGCCCAGTTGGCCAACGCCCGTGAACAACTCGGCTATACCGCGCTGATTGCGGATGCGCCGGGAGTGATCACCGCACGCCAAGCTGAAGTCGGCCAGGTGGTGCAAGCCACCGTGCCGATTTTCAGCCTGGCCACCGATGGCGAGCGCGACGCGGTGTTCAACGTCTATGAATCCCTGTTGGTGGAGCCGCCACCTGACGCGCCGATCACCGTCAGCCTGTTGGATAACCCCAGCATCAAGGCCCAGGGCAAAGTCCGTGAAGTCACGCCCGCCGTGGCGGCCAACACCGGCACGGTGCAGGTGAAGATTGCGCTGCAATCTCTGCCTAAAGGCATGCAGCTCGGTTCGGTGGTCAGCGCCACCGCCAATGGCCCGGCCAAGCCCAGCGTCGAGCTGCCGTGGTCGGCATTGACCAAAGACTTGAGCGAACCCGCCGTGTGGCTGGTCGACGGCGACGGCAAGGCGCAGTTGCATAAAGTCACGGTGGCGCGGTACCTCACCGGTAAGGTCATCATCAGTGACGGCCTTAAAGGCGGCGAAAAAGTCGTCGTGGCCGGTGGGCAATTGCTGCATCCCGGCATGTTGGTCGAGATTGCCCAGCAGGGAGCCAAGCCATGAAGCGCCTGACGCTCATACTCGCCGCCAGCCTGTTGCTGATGGCCTGCTCCAAGGAAGAACCCGCGCCCGAGCCGGTGCGCCCAGTTCTGTCCATGGAAGTGAAGGCCGAAGACCAGGAAACCCTCGGCCGCTTCGCCGGCACCATCCAGGCGCGCTACGAAAGCAACCTGGGGTTTCGCGTGTCGGGGCGTATCGCCCGCCGCGCCGTGGATGTGGGGGCTGAAGTGCAGAAGGGGGCCTTGCTCGCTGTCCTTGACCCCACCGACCAGCAGAACCAGTTGCGCGCCGCCCAAGGCGACCTCGCTCGCGTCCAGGCGCAATTCATCAACGCCCAGGCCAACGCTCGCCGCCAGCAGGAATTGTTCAACCGTGGCGTCGGCGCCCAGGCGCAGTTGGATATCGCCCAGACCGATCTGAAAACCACTCAGGCCTCTCTCCACCAGGCCCAAGCGTCAGTCAACCAAGCCAAGGACCAGCTCAACTACGCCGAGCTGCGCACCGACCACGCCGGTATTATCACCGCCTGGAACGCTGAGGCTGGCCAAGTGGTCAGCGCCGGTCAGCAAGTGGTGACCCTGGCGCGCCCGGACATCAAGGAGGCGGTGATCGACCTGCCCGCCGGTCTCGCCGAGCGGCTGCCCCCGGACGTGGTGTTCCTCGTCGCCGGGCAACTCGACCCCAGCGTCAACACCACTGCCACTGTGCGCGAGATCGAACCCCAGGCCCAAAGCGCCACGCGCACCCGTCGCGCGCGCCTGACCCTGGCCGAAACACCGCCCGCGTTCCGCCTTGGCACGGCGATCAGCGTGACCTTGAGTTCGGCCATCGCTCCACGCATCGAGTTGCCCCTGAGCGCCTTGCAGGATGTCGACGGCAAGACCCGCATCTGGATCCTCGACACCCAAAGCCAGACCGTGCAACCGCGCGACATCACAGTGCTTAGCCGTGATGCTGATAGCGCCTTGCTCAACGGTGGGGTCAAACCCGGCGAACGTATCGTCACCGCCGGCGTAAACAGCCTGAAGCCTGGGCAAAAAGTCAAAATCGACGAGGACAGCCCGCGATGAAAGGGAGCTTCAACTTATCCGACTGGGCCCTCAAGCATCAGTCCTTCGTCTGGTACCTGATGTTCGTCGCGCTGCTGATGGGCGTGTTCTCGTACATGAACCTGGGCCGCGAGGAAGACCCCTCGTTCACCATCAAGACCATGGTGATCCAGACCCGCTGGCCGGGCGCGACCCAGGAAGAAACCCTCAAGCAGGTCACCGACCGCATCGAGAAAAAACTCGAAGAGCTCGACTCCCTCGACTACGTGAAAAGCTACACGCGACCGGGTGAATCCACGGTGTTCGTGTTCCTCAAGGACACCACCAGCGCCAAGGCCATCCCGGAGATCTGGTACCAGGTCCGCAAGAAGATCGACGACATTCGCGGTAGCTTCCCCCAGGGCTTGCAGGGGCCGTCATTCAACGACGAATTCGGTGATGTGTTCGGCTCGGTCTACGCCTTTACCGGCGACGGCCTGTCGATGCGCCAGTTGCGCGACTACGTGGAGCAGGTGCGCGCCGAGATTCGTTCGGTGCCGGGGTTGGGCAAGGTCGAGATGATCGGCCAGCAGGACGAAGTGATTTACCTGAATTTCTCCACGCGCAAACTGGCTGCGTTGGGCGTTGACCAGCGCCAGGTGGTGCAGAGCCTGCAATCGCAGAACGCGGTGACCCCGGCCGGGGTGATCGAGGCCGGCCCTGAGCGGATTTCAGTGCGCACATCCGGGCAGTTTGCTTCGGAGAAAGACCTGGCCGATGTCAATTTGCGCCTCAATGACCGCTTCTATCGCCTGGCGGACATCGCCGAGATTACCCGTGGCTACGTCGACCCGGCGCGGCCGATGTTCCGCTTCAACGGCAAGCCGGCGATTGGTTTGGCCATCGCCATGCAGAAGGGCGGCAACATCCAGTCGTTCGGCAAGGCGCTGCACACGCGCATGGACGAACTGACCGCCGACCTGCCGGTGGGCGTCGGTGTGCATAAGGTCTCCGACCAGGCCGAGGTGGTGGAAGAGGCCGTCGGCGGCTTTACCAGCGCGCTGTTCGAAGCGGTGATCATCGTGTTGGTGGTGAGCTTTATCAGCCTCGGCATGCGCGCCGGGCTGGTGGTGGCGTGCTCGATTCCGTTGGTGCTGGCGCTGGTGTTCGTGTTCATGGAATACAGCGGCATCACCATGCAGCGCGTGTCGCTCGGTGCGTTGATCATCGCCCTCGGCCTGTTGGTGGACGACGCGATGATCACCGTGGAGATGATGATCACGCGCCTGGAAAAAGGCGAAACCAAGGAGCAGGCCGCCACCTACGCCTACACCTCCACGGCATTCCCGATGCTTACCGGTACCTTGGTGACCGTCGCCGGTTTCGTGCCGATTGGCCTCAACGCCAGTTCGGCGGGGGAGTACACCTTTACCCTGTTCGCGGTGATTGCCCTGGCGATGCTGGTGTCGTGGGTGGTAGCGGTGCTGTTTGCGCCGGTGATTGGCGTGCACATCCTCAGTGCCAAGGTGAAACCCCACAGCGCTGAGCCGGGGCGCATCGGCCGTGCGTTCAATGGCGGCATGCTGTGGGCCATGCGCAACCGTTGGTGGGCCATCGGCATCACCGTGGGCCTGTTCGTGGCGTCGGTGTTCTCCATGCAGTTCGTGCAGAACCAGTTCTTCCCGTCGTCGGACCGACCGGAAATCCTCGTTGACCTCAACCTGCCGCAAAACGCCTCGATCAACGAGACGCGCAAGGCTGTTGATCGCCTCGAAGCGATCATCAAGGACGACCCGGACATTACGCGCTGGAGCACCTATATCGGCCAGGGCGCGATCCGTTTCTACCTGCCCCTCGATCAGCAATTGGAAAACCCGTATTACGCGCAGTTGGTGATCGTCAGCAAAGGCCTGGAAGAACGTGGTGAGCTGATCGCGCGCCTGCAAAAACGCCTGCGTGATGACTTCGTCGGTATCGGCAGCTTTGTGCAGCCATTGGAAATGGGCCCGCCGGTGGGCCGCCCGATCCAGTATCGCGTGTCCGGCAAAGACACCGACCAAGTGCGCAAGCACGCCATCGAACTGGCGACCCTGCTGGATAAAAACACCCACCTGGGCGAGATCATCTACGACTGGAACGAGCCGGGGAAAGTGCTGCGCATCGACATTGCCCAGGACAAGGCGCGCCAGCTCGGGCTGTCATCCGAAGACGTGGCGCAGTTGATGAACAGCGTGGTCAGCGGCGCCTCGGTGACTCAGGTGCACGACGATATCTACCTGATCAACGTGGTCGGCCGCGCCGAGGACGCCGAGCGCGGTACCCCGGAAACCTTGCAGAACCTGCAGATTGTCACGCCCAACGGCACCTCGATCCCGCTGCTGGCGTTCGCCACTGTGCGCTATGAACTGGAGCAGCCGCTGGTGTGGCGTCGCGACCGCAAGCCGACCATCACCATCAAGGCCTCGGTGCGTGACGAGATGCAGCCGACCGACTTGGTCAAGCAGCTCAAGCCGGAGATCGACAAATTCAGCGACGGCCTGCCGGTGGGCTATAAGGTCGCCACGGGCGGTACCGTGGAAGAAAGCGGCAAGGCCCAAGGCCCGATTGCCAGCGTGGTGCCGTTGATGCTGTTCCTGATGGCGACGTTCCTGATGATCCAACTGCACAGCGTGCAGAAGATGTTCCTGGTGGCCAGTGTCGCGCCGTTGGGGCTGATCGGCGTGGTGCTGGCGTTGATCCCCACGGGCACGCCCATGGGCTTTGTGGCGATCCTCGGTATCCTGGCGCTGATCGGTATCATCATCCGCAACTCGGTGATCCTGGTGACGCAGATCCACGAATATGAAGTGGCCGGCTACACGCCGTGGGACGCGGTGGTGGAAGCCACCGAGCATCGGCGTCGTCCGATCCTGCTCACGGCGGCAGCGGCGAGTCTGGGCATGATCCCGATTGCCCGGGAAGTGTTCTGGGGGCCGATGGCTTACGCGATGATTGGCGGCATCATCATCGCCACCTTGCTGACGCTGTTGTTCCTGCCGGCGCTGTATGTGGCCTGGTACAAGATCCGCGAACCCCAACAGGAAGAACACGGTTAAAAATGTGGGAGGGGGGCTTGCCCCCGATGGCGGTGGGTCAGTCAAAGATGCTCCAACTGATCCACTGCTATCGGGGGCAAGCCCCATCCCACATTTGAAGTGCGTTGCCTCTAAGGTTTGCGCCAGACACTGGCCAACCAGGGCTGCTGCTCTCGAGGCAACCCCGCCGGCCGGTAGTAATGCTCCAGCTCCACAAACCCGGCGGTGGTGAGCAGTGTTTGCCACGCCTCCAGGTCGTGATAAGCCCCATAACGCGGCCCATTCCAGCCTTCCTGGTTCTCACCCCGCGGGTTGGAGCTGAACAGCACACCCCCAGGCTTCAGCGCCCCATGCAGTTGCTTGAGCACACGTGGAAGTTCCTGCTTGGGTATATGAAACAGCACCGCATTGGCAAAGATCCCATCGAAGCGTTCAGCGGGTAAGTCCAGCTTGAGGAAATCCTGCTGCAACACCTCGCAGCCGCTGTCTTCGCGCGCCATCTGCGCAAAGCGCTCCGAGCCGTCCAGGCCGACGGCGATATGGCCCATTCGCGTAAACGTCTGCAAATCCCGTCCCGGCCCGCAACCGAAATCCAGCACGGTGAACGGCGCAGCACCTTGGAGATGCCGCAGCAGTGCGTCGATATTCTGGCTTACATCGTGATCGCGAGTGCCTTCACGGAAGTCCTCGGCCACTGTGTTGTAGTGGCCGAGGGTGGTGGACGTGATCTGGTTGAGATCGTCGGGCTTGAGGGTCATGACGGTGAATACCGGGCGCTGAGAGGGCCCGACTATACCTCACCTCTTGTTCAGCACCCGCGCCAGGCGATCGCCGCTCAGTTGAATCACCGCCACCAGCACCACCAGCAGCACAATCACGGTCAGCATGATCTGCGTGTCAAAACGCTGATAGCCGTAGCGGTACGCAATGTCGCCCAAGCCGCCGGCACCAATCGCGCCGGCCATGGCTGACGAGTTGATCATGGTCACCAGCGTAATCGTAAATCCGCCGACAATTCCCGGCAGCGCTTCGGGCAACAGCACATGCCAGATGATGTGCCAACGACGGCAGCCCATGGCTTGTGCGGCTTCGATCAGCCCGTGGTCGACCTCGCGCAAACTCACTTCGGCGATCCGCGCGAAGAACGGTGTCGCGGCGATGGTCAGCGGTACAACCGCCGCCCACACACCGTAGGTGGTGCCAACGATCAGCCGGGTGAACGGGATCAAGGCCACCATCAAAATCAAAAAAGGAATCGAGCGGAACAGATTGACGAAGGCCCCCAGAACCCGGTTCAGCGCCGGCGCCTGGTAGATGCCGCCCTTGTCGCTGGTCACCAGAAACACCGCCAGTGGAATCCCCACCAGCAACGCAATCAGCGACGACACGCCGACCATCAACAAGGTGTCGATGGCGCCCTGTACTAAACGATCAAACCACATAGCCCAGCACCTCCGCCTGTTGTGCCCAATTCGCGGCGCGGTTGCGCAGTTCTTCGGCGCTGTGGGGTGAGCCATTCACCGCCAGCAGCAATTGCCCCAAGGCATGGCCCTGGATGCGTTCCACACCGCCTTGCAGCAAGCGCACGCGCCCGCCGAGAGCGCTGAACAGCGCGGCCAGGTCCGGTTCATCGCTGGCACTGCCGGTGAGCTGCAAGCGCAACACCACTGCAGCGTCCGCTGATGACGGCGAGTGCTGCAACCGGCTTTGCAGTTCTTCCGGCAGCCCATGTTGCAGCGGCGCCAGCAGGGTCTTGCTGACCTCGTGCTGCGGATTGCCAAACACTTGCCACACCGGGCCTTGCTCGACGATGCGCCCGTGTTCCAGCACCACCACGCGGTCGCAGATGTCGCGGATCACCGCCATCTCATGGGTGATCAAGACGATGGTCAGGCCCAGGCGCCGGTTGATCTCGCGCAACAGGCCGAGGATCGATTGGGTGGTCTCCGGGTCCAGCGCCGAGGTGGCTTCGTCGCACAGCAGGATCTGCGGGTCGTGCACCAGCGAACGGGCGATGCCCACGCGCTGTTTCTGCCCACCGGAAAGCTGCGCCGGGTAGGCCTTGTGCTTGTCCTGCAAACCCACTAATTCCAGCAGCTCACGCACCTTTTGCTCACGCTGGAGCTTGGGCACGCCGGCGACTTTCAGCGGCAATTCGACGTTCTGCCACACGGTCTTGGCCGACATCAGGTTGAAGTGCTGGAAGATCATGCCGATGCGCCGACGCAGCGCCACCAGGCGGTCTTCGTCGAAGTCGCCGATGTCCACCTGATCGATCAGCACGCGCCCGCTGCTCGGTTGCTCCAGCCGGTTGATGGTGCGGATCAGCGAGGATTTACCGGCACCGCTGCGGCCAATGATGCCAAACACCTCACCGCGCTGGATCGCCAGGTCGATGCCTTGCAGGGCATGCACCGTGCCGTCGTAGGTCTTGCCCAGGTTGATAAAGCGCACGTGCGCGCGGTTCAGGTCTGGATGCAGTTCAGTCTGCTCGGCGTCCCTGGGCGGTGTGCTCAGGTCGCGCAGTTGAGAGTGGGCGGCGGTCATTTTTTATCTTCCCAACCCACTTGGTAGAGCTTGCCAAGGGATTTATCCAACGCAGCGCGCACCACCGGCGAGTGCTGGTAAATGTCGACGAACTTGATTACACGCGGGTCGGTTTTGCTCTTCGGTTGGATCACGAACTGGATCACGTATTCCGGGTGGTCGAGGCCGTCGAACAGCAGTGCCGATTCCGCGTCGAAAGTCTTGGACAGGCGGATATACGCCGGGTAGCCCTGCACCAGGTCTGCATCGTCATAGGCACGTACCAGCTGCACGGCCTCGACTTGCAGGATTTTGATTTTCTTTGGGTTTGCGACGATGTCTTCTTCGGTGGCCTTGTAGCCCACGCCCGGCTTGAGGGTGATCAGCCCGGCCTTGGCCAGCAGTTGCAGGCCGCGACCGCTGTTGATCGGGTCGTTGGCGATGGCCACGCTGGCGCCTTCGGGCAGCTCGTTGAAGCTTTTGTACTTTTTCGAATACAGCCCGACGTTGTTGATGATGCCCGGCGCGTAAGGCACCAGGTCAAAACCGGCGGCGGCCTTGGCGTTTTCCAGGAAGGGGATGTGCTGGAAGTAGTTCACGTCAATATCGCCGGCGGCCAGGCTGACGTTGGGCGCGATCCAGTCGGTGAACTCCACCAGCTCGACTTTCAAGCCTTGCTTGCCGGCTTCGGCGACTGCGGCTTCCAGGGGAATCGCGAAGGCCGCGGTGGTGCCGATTTTCAACGGTGCATCGGCGGCGAACACCGCCGAGCTGAACAACCCGAAGGCCAGGGCCAGTGCTTTGACTGGGTTATTGAGGAATGTCTTTTTCATAGTGGATTTCCAGTCATAAGGTATTAGGACAAACAATGCAGATCCAATGTGGGAGGGGGCTTGCTCCCGATAGCGGTGTATCAGTCACCGCACTTGCCAACTGAACCACCGCTATCGGGGGCAAGCTCCCTCCCACATTTTTGATCAGTGGCGGTAGGTAGATCCGTGGTGTTGTTCGGGTAAACGGGCTGTGCCTTGGAAGACTTTTTCACGCAGCGTGCCGTTCTCATATTCGGTCTTGTACGACCCCCGCTTCTGCAGCACCGGCACCACCAGGTCGATAAAGTCCACATAGCTTTCCGGCGTCACAATCCGCGTCAGGTTGAAGCCATCCAACCCGGTTTCGCTGATCCACGATTCCAGCTCGTCAGCGACTTGTTCGGGCGAGCCGACCAAGGTGATATAGCGTCCGCCGAGGGCGTGCTGCTCCAGCAATTTGCGCCGGGTCCAGTCGTTGTTTTGCAGGTTCTTGGTGGCCGACTGGATTGCGTTGCTCTTCACGTACTGGATCGGTTCGTCGATTTCGTACTGGGAAAAATCAATCGCGGTGGACGCCGAGAAGTGCGCCACGCCGGCCTCCGCGCTGGCATAGCTCAGGTACTCGGCATGCTTGGCCCAGGCCTGTTCTTCGGTGGCGCCGACGATTACGTTGAGGCCCATGAACACCTTGATGTCATCCGGATTCCGCCCGGCCTCGACTGCACTGGCGCGCACCTTGTCCACCTGGACCTTGGTCGACGCTTTGTTCTGCCCGCTGATAAACACGCACTCGGCATGGCGCCCGGCGAACAGCAAGCCACGGTCCGAGCTGCCGGCCTGGAACAGCACCGGCGTACGTTGCGGCGACGGTTCACACAGGTGATAACCCTCCACCTGATAAAACTCGCCATGGTGCTCGACCTTGTGCACCTTGCCCGGCTGCGCGTAGACCCGCGCTTGCGGATCGTTGAGCACCGCGTCGTCTTCCCAACTGCCTTCCCAGAGTTTGTAGAGCACTTCCAGGTACTCATCGGCCTGGTCGTAGCGCCGGTCATGCTCGACCTGCTCGCTAAGGCCCATGGCTTTGGCGGCGCTGTCGAGGTAGCCGGTGACGATGTTCCAGCCCACCCGGCCACGGCTCAGGTGGTCAAGCGTGGACATGCGTCGGGCGAACAGATACGGCGGCTCATACGTGAGATTGGCGGTCAGGCCGAAGCCTAGATTCCTGGTGACCGCAGCCATGGCCGAGACCAGCAGCAACGGGTCGTTGACCGGTAGTTGGATCGACTCCTTGAGCGGCACGTCGATGGAGTTTTGATAGACGTCGTACACGCCGACGATATCGGCGATAAACAAGCCATCGAACAGCCCACGCTCCAGGGTTTGCGCCAACTCAGTCCAGTACTCGATGGTCTTGTACTGGGTGGACGTATCTCGTGGGTGGGTCCACAGGCCGTGGTTGATGTGCCCGATGCAGTTCATGTTGAAGGCATTGAGCAGGATCTTTTTCTTCGCCATCAAATGGTCCCCCGCAGTGGCGGGTTTTCAGCATTGAGGTAGTAATTGCCTACCGCGTGGTACTTCCAGCGCACCGGGTCGTGCAGGGTGTGCACCCGTGCGTTGCGCCAGTGGCGGTCGAGGCCGTGCTCGGCCAGGGTCGCCTGGCTGCCGGCGAGTTCGAATAAGGTGCTGCCGGCGGCCAGGGAGATTTCGGTGCTCAAGGCGCGTACTTCGGCCACGGCAATCGAGGCAGCCGCAACGGTCTCGGCATTGCTGTCGGCCTGGGCGCGGTCGAGGAATTCACCTGAGCGTTCCAGCAATGCCTCTGCGGCGTGCAGACGGATGCTCAAGTGGCCGAAGCTCTTCAGGGTCAACGGGTCTTCAGTGGCCTTGTCGTTGCCGGAGTCGATCCATGGGCGAGTCTTGGTGCGCACAAAGTGCAGCGCATCCTCAAAGGCGGCGCGGGCGATGCCGGTGTCGATGGCAGCATGAAGAATCTGCGCGAGCGGGCCGACGGTAGTCGGGCGTTCAAAGGCGCTTTGGAAAGGGACCACGTCGTGGGCAGCGACCCAGACGTTATCGAACACCACCGAGCCGCTGCCGGTGGTGCGCTGGCCAAAGCCGCTCCAGTCGTCAATCACGCTCAGGCCTTCGCTGTCGCGCGGTACAAACGCCAACTGCTGCACGCCGTGCTCATCCACCACGGAGGTCGGGATGCGTTGCGCGTAGATCGCACCGGTTGAGTAGAACTTGCGGCCCGTGATGCGAAAGCCGTCGCCGTCGCGGGTGATGCTCGTGACGCGATCGTGAGCGGTCTTGGTGCCCAGTTCTGCAAGGGCATTGCCGAAGCGCTGGCCGGCGAGTACTTCGGCGTACAGGCGTTGTTGCTGCGCCGGGCTGCCGTTAACGCGCAGCACTTCCAGGGCATAGAAATGGTTTTGCGGAATCTGGCCCAGGGAGGCGTCGGCCTGGGCGATCAAGGCGATGACCTTCGCCAGGGTGACGTTGGACACGCCTGCACCGCCGTATGCCTTCGGCACGCTGATGCCCCACAGGCCGGAGCGGGAAAACACGTCCAACTCGGGCAGCGGCAGGCGGCGTTCGCGGTCGCGCTGGGCGCTGTCGCGGCGGAAGTCTTCGGCCAGGTCGCTGGCGACAACAAGGGCTTGTTCATCGCTGGTGATAACCGCGACGTGATGAGAAAGGGTCATGCGTATTTCTCCAGAGGTCTGGTCGGTTAAATCCAGGAGTGGCGAGCAGGCAGGGTGCCGTTCAAGCGATAGGTGCCCACCGCGTGGTACTTCCAGCGCACGGGGTCGTGCAGCGTGTGTACGCGCGCGTTGCGCCAATGCCGGTCGAGGTTGAACTCAGCGAGGGTGGCGCGACTGCCGGCCAGTTCAAAGAGTTTCTCGCTGACCAGCAACGACACTTCAGTGGTCAACACTTTGGCCTCGGCCACGGCGATTGAAGCGCGTGCAGCGGACTGCGCGGTAATCGGCGCGGCACTGACCTGATCCAGCACTTGGCCGGCCTTGCGCAAGAGCGCTTCGGCGGCGTGCAGCTCGATTTTCAGCTTGCCGATATCGGCGATCACATACAGGTCATCGCTGGCGCGTTCGACCTTGGCGTCGATCCAGGGCCGTGAGCGCTCGCGAATAAAGCTGATGGTGTCATCCAGAGCGCCGCGGGCGATGCCGGCGTCGATCGCGGCCTGGATCAATTGCGAGACGGCCCCCTGGATGTTAGGGCTGTCGCCGATGCGCCAGTTGTCGACCACCAGGTCGGCGTCGACCTGCACCTGGTCGAGCAGCACCGTACCGCTGGCGGTGGTGCGTTGGCCGAAGCCTGACCAGTCATCGACGATGCGCAGCCCTTCGGTGCCACGGCGCACGAACGCCATGACCTGCTTGCCGTCATCGTTCAGCGCCTTGATCGCCACCCAGTGGGCAAACAGCGCACCGGTGGAGTAGAACTTCTGGCCGCTGATCACGTAACCGTCGCCTTGGGCAGTGATGCGCGCCTTGAGCTCCAGGGTGTTTTTGGTGCCGCGTTCCGGGCCGCCATTGCCGATGCGCCAGCCGTCGAGCACGCTCTGGAACAACTGTTTTTTCTGGCGTTCGGTGGCAGCGCCCTGCAACAGGTGCAGGATGCCGAAATGGTTCTGCGGGATCTGCCCGAGGGCCGGGTCTGCCGCGCTGATGATTGCGAACACGTCGGCCAGCGTCACGAATGACACCTGCGGGCCGCCGTATTCGCGGGGAATGGAAATACTGCCCAGCCCGCTGCGGGTGAACTGTTCGATCTGTGCCCATGGCAGCTTGCGTTGCTGATCGCGCGTGGCGGCTTGCAGGCGCGCGGCCTCGGCCAGCTCATGGGCGGCGTTCAGCGCCTCGGCGTCGTTGCGCAGCACGGCGGCCGGCAACAGCAGCGGTGCTACGTCCAGATCACGTTGGGGGGGTGTTAGAGCCAAGTTAGACATCAGCGCCGCTCCTTGGCTGCACGTAATGCCCTGGCGTTGTGCACCGGGGTAATTCTGACCATACCGACCTCGCATTCAATGAAATGAAAACAGAAAAATCAAAGATGTCCGGTGGTCCGGTGCATATACCCTAAGCTTGTTAAATATTTAAATAAACTAACTTTTGGGAATATGCATAGAAGGGCGATCAACCGGGTTCACAGGGTGAGCCCTGATAGACCGGCGCGGTGCCGGTCGGACGGGTGATCGCGCTGGCGGCAATACGTAGCGTCCGGGCTGGCGCCCAGCGCGAATTGTTGCCGACCCGGTCCAGAATGCAGTAAGTCACCTCCAACCGGCTGTCGTCGCCGGCCTCGACTATCAACGTCGGCGGCACCCAAACCTGCACCGCCTGGCCGACGGCCTTGGCCTGTATCTTCGGCAGGTCCATGCGTGCGTCGCCCCAACGCAGGGTGATGGCATCGCCGGTGGTCATGTTCAGGTAGGGCTCGATGGTCAGCGGAATCCCCCGTCGCACCTGGCTGGCATTCACGCCGTAGCGGCGAATGGTGTCCGGCAGACCCACCGGGGCAAGGTTCTGGTTTTCATCGCTGTAGAGGGCGCAGGGCAGGCCTCCGGGGGAGTTGGTTTTCACACGCAGGTGCGTCATGGCCGAACGTGCCGGGGCGCGGCCGACCTGCATGATTTGGTAATGAACCTGAGCGACACCCTCCTGCACAAAACTTTCCGGAACACGCAGTCGGGTAGGCATGCCGACTTCGCAGGCAGTCACCCGCCGTGAGGCCGCAAAACAGTTGTTCCAGAACAGCTCGATCAGATCGCCGTCATCCATGCCAGGGTAGGGTGCGATATCGACCAGCAGCTGTGCGGCTGCCAGGGCATTGATGCCGTTTCGAAGGGCCTGTGGCAACGTCGGGGCGGTGAGCAGGGCCGGGGTTGCAGTGCACGTCATAAGTAATCTCCTTGATGCAGCCAGCAGCAATCGTTCCGACCCTTAGGCGCAGGTGCGCAGCGGGGCTGAAAGGAACGATTCAGTGAATAGCCGGGATAGGATCCAATCCTCTGGGCCTTAGATAAGAGGGTTGGCCAAGGGGCGTCAATGGCGGCAAAAGGCTAAACGGCGGGTTCGGTGTTATTCAGACGGGTCTGACTGGGCGGGGGATTTTAAGGCGCAATAGCGAGCGTGTTTTACAGCTGTGGGCGAGGACTTCTTGTAGGAATACTAATGGTGGCGAGGGAACAAGCTCCCTCACCACAAATGCTCAATCGTAGGGTGCAGTTAATGCGCGAGGAATTTGCTCAAAAACTGCCGCGTGCGTTCTTCCTTGGGGTTGGCAAACAACGCCTTGGCTTCGCCCTGTTCCACGATCACGCCCTTGTCGAAAAAGATCACCCGGTTGGCAACGTCTCGGGCAAAGCTCATTTCGTGGGTGACGATGACCATGGTGCGATTCTCCTCAGCCAGGCTGCGGATGGTCGCCAGCACTTCACCCACCAGTTCCGGGTCGAGTGCCGAGGTGGGTTCGTCGAACAGAATCACCTCCGGCTCCATGGCCAATGCACGGGCAATCGCCACGCGCTGTTGCTGACCACCGGACAGACGCCGTGGGTAGGCGTCTTCCTTGCCCGCCAGGCCGACCCTGGCCAGGAGCTTGCGCCCCAGGGCAATAGCGTCTTCGCGCGGCATCTTCTTGACCACGGTGGGGCCTTCGATGACGTTTTCCAGCGCAGTGCGATGGGGGAACAAGTTGAAGTTCTGGAACACAAAACCCACGTGTTGGCGCAGGCGCCGCACCAGGTTCTGTTGCTGGTTGAGCGGTTTGCTGCCGTCGATCTGGATGTCGCCCACCTTGATGCGGCCGCTGGTGGGTTCTTCAAGGAAATTCAGGCAGCGCAGGAAGGTGGTCTTGCCGGAACCGCTGGGGCCGATGATGGCGACAACTTCGCCTTCCTTGACCTCAAGGTCGATGCCGTTGAGCACCACCTGACCGTTGAATTGTTTGGTCAGTTTTTCAACCACGATCATGCTTCAAGACTCCAGGTCATGCCGGTTGACCCGGTCTTCCAGACGATTTTGAAAATGCGCCAGGATGCTCGCCAGTACCCAGTAGATCAGAGCGGCGGACAGATACATGGTGAAAATTTCGAAGGTACGCGCCGACACCAGTTGCGCTTGGCGAAACAGCTCCGGCACCTGAATGGTGGCGGCCAGCGCCGTGTCCTTGACCAGCGAAATAAAGCTGTTACCCAGCGGCGGCAGCGCGGTGCGCATCGCCTGCGGCAGGATGGCCCGGCGCAGGGTCTGCGCGCGGGTCATGCCGATACTGGCAGCGGCCTCCCACTGGCCACGCTCGATAGACGCGATGGCGGCCCGCAGGATTTCACACGCGTAGGCGGCCATGTTCAGCGAAAAGCCGATCATGGCTGCCGGGATCGGATCCAGTTCGATGCCCACTTGCGGCAAGCCGTAGTAAATCAAAAACAGCTGTACCAGCAAGGGCGTGCCGCGAAAGAACGACACATAGACACGGGCAGTCCAGCTCAGCAGCTTGAAGCGCGACAGACGCATCAAGGCCAGGCCGAAGCCCAGCAGCAAGCCGAAGAACATGCCGCCAAGGCTGAGAATCACCGTGTAATACGCGCCCTTGAGCAGAAAGGGCGCGGAGTCCAGCGCGAGTTGGAAACCTGCTTCCATTATTGAGTGACGTCAGCGTTGAAGTACTTCTCGGACAGCTTCTTCAAGGTGCCATCGGCGCGCAGCTTGTCGAGGGCCTTGTTCACCGCTTCCAGCAGTTCAGGCTCGCCTTTGCGCAGCGCGATACCGGCTTCCTGGCGGGAGAAGGCATCGCCTGCAGCGGCGGTGTCCGGGGCTTTCTTGGCGTATTCCAGGGCGGCCAGGCGGTCGATCAGAATCGCGTCGATACGGCCGATGCGCAGGTCCTGGAACTTGGTCGGATCATCGTTATAGGTCTTGATGATGGCTTTGGGTTGGTTGTCCTTGAGCCATTGCTCGTAGTTGGTGCCCAGGCCCACACCAACTTTTTTGCCGGCCAGGTCGTCGGCGGTCTTGATGGTGTCAACGTTCTTCTTCAGCACCAGCGCCTGGATACCGGAAACGGTGTAAGGCGTGGAGAAATCGTACTTCTTCTTGCGCTCTTCAGAGATGGTCACTTGGTTGACCACTGCGTCCAGGCGCTTGGATTCCAGGGCAGCGAGGATGCCATCCCATGGCGTGGCCTGCAGCTTGACCTTGACGCCCAGCTCCTTGGCCAGCGCTTCGGACAGCTCGACTTCGAAACCGCTGAGCTTGCCGCTTTCATCGACGAAGCTGAACGGCGGATAGGTGCCTTCCAGGCCGATTTTGATCTCGCCGGCCTTTTTGATGTTGCCCAGTTGCTCGCCGGCAACGGCCTGGCCCAGCAGGCTGGCACCGAGAGCCAAACCCAAAGTACCGACCAGCAAAGTGCGACGGAATGCGGAAATAGTCATGAAGAGCCCCTGTGTTTTTATGTTGAGCGAAGCAGGTGACGCGGTAGTCGTATCCTGCCTTAAAGCGCGAAGCGCGTCTTCGCCTTCGGCGCGATGATAAAGCCCGGTTTTAAGACTTGAAAATAATATAAAACTCAATTGATATTCTTTTTATGAATATGCGTTGAGTCTAATGTGGTAAGGGGCTTGCCCCCGATAGCGGTGTATCAGTAACAGATGAGCTGGCTGACACTCCGCTATCGGGGACAGGCCCCTTTCCACATTTAGCCCGCGTTTATTCAGTTGAAAACCGAGTCATAGGCAAACAACGCCGGTGCCCCACCGGTATGCAGGAAAATAATCGGGCCATCTTCAAAGCGCTGGCGCCCGATACCGTCCAGCAAGCCGGCCATGGCCTTGCCAGTGTAGACCGGGTCCAGCAGCAGGCCTTCCTGGCTCGCCAATAGCTTGACCGCCGAAAGGGTCCCGGCGTTCGGTTCGCCATAACGCGGGCCGAAGTATTCGTCCCACAGGATCACCTTGAAGGCTTCGGGGATATCCACGCCGAGCAACTCGGCAGTGCGTTCGGCCAGGCCCTGTACTTTGGGGCGCTGGGCTTCTTCGGTGCGCGATACGGTGACGCCGACTACCGGTAAGTTCGGCAGTACTTCACTCAACGCCAAGGCCAGGCCGCTGTGGGTGCCGGCACTGCCGGACGCCAGTACCACGGCGGCGAATTCGATGCCGCTGTCTTCGATCTGCGCGGCCAGTTCCAGCCCGGCGCGCACATAACCTAAGGCGCCGAGGGCATTGGAGCCGCCGATGGGCACCAGATACGGCTTCTTGCCGTTGCTGCGCAGGCGGTCGGCGAGGGCGTTGAGTTGGTCGTCGGCGTTATCGAGGTTTTCCACCAATTCCACCTTGGCGTCGAACAGCTCCAGCAGCAGGCGATTGCCGTTGCCCAGGTAGTTGGGGTCTTCGGTACCGGTGGGGTTTTCCAGCAGGGCCACGCAGCCTAGGCCGAGCTTGGCGGCAAGGGCGGCAGTCTGGCGTACGTGGTTGGACTGGATGGCACCGGCGGTCACCAGGGTGTCGGCCCCCTGAGCGATGGCGTCGGCGGCCAGGTATTCGAGTTTGCGCAGTTTGTTGCCGCCCATCGCCAGTGGCGTGGTGTCGTCGCGCTTGACGTAGATGTCCCGTCCCAACCAGGTCGACAACCGTTCGAGTTTTTCCAGGGCGGTGGCACCGCCGAGCAGGTCCAGGCGGTTAAAACGGTCGAGCTGTTGCTTGATCATGGCTACGCACGGTGGCTAAGGGATGAAGCGACTATAGGCAGGCACTTTTCATCGGGCAACCGTCAATCGCTTATGCCCGATGGTTCTTAGCATCACACCATTGGTTCTTAATGGCGGCCAGGGTGCATACCGTAAAGTGATGGCCATTACGTCAGGAGTAAATACTGTGAGTGAGCGTTCCAGTCATTGGCAATTGCAGACCATTGTCAGCCAGTTGCGCGGCGCCCGGGACCAGTGGCGAACGCGCAATGGCCGCTTGAGCGGCGAGCATGGCGGACGCGAATTGCCGTCCCGAGAAGCCGTTGCACAAATCCTCGAAGCGCTGTGCGGCGCACTGTTCCCGATGCGCTTGGGGCCGGCGGATTTGCGTGAAGAAAGTGAAGATTTTTACGTCGGTCATACCCTCGACGTCGCGCTCAATGCCTTGCTCGCCCAGGCGCGTCTTGAGTTGCGTTATGCCGCGCGACAGGGCGGGCAGGATGACAGCCAGATCGATGCCCACGCCATCCGCCTGATCCAGGGTTTTGCCCTGGCCTTGCCGTCTCTGCGCAGCCTGCTGGACACCGACGTACTCGCCGCTTACCACGGCGACCCGGCCGCGCGCAGTGTGGATGAAGTGTTGCTGTGCTATCCGGGGATCCTGGCGGTGATTCACCACCGTCTGGCCCACCACTTGTACCGCGCCGGCTTGCCGCTGCTGGCGCGGATCATTGCGGAAATCGCCCACTCGGCTACCGGCATCGACATCCACCCCGGCGCGCAGATCGGCCCGAGCTTCTTTATCGACCATGGGACCGGTGTGGTCATTGGTGAAACCGCGATCATCGGCGAGCGGGTGCGCATCTACCAGGCCGTGACGTTGGGCGCCAAGCGCTTCCCGGCAGATGAAGACGGGCAGTTGCAGAAAGGCCATCCGCGTCACCCGATCGTCGAGGATGATGTGGTGATCTACGCCGGGGCGACGATCCTCGGACGGATCACCATCGGCAAGGGCTCGACCATTGGCGGTAATGTGTGGCTGACGCGCAGTGTGCCGGCTGAGGCGAACATTACTCAGGCGAATCTGCAGCATGATGACGGGGCGCAGAAGTAAAACCCTACGCAGATCCCCTGTGGGCGGGGGCTTGCTCCCGATAGCGCAGTGTCAGTTGGTACATTCATTGACTGACACGCCGCCATCGGGAGCAAGCCCCCTCCCACATTGTTAGCCTCATTCCAGATTTACCCCGCAATCGCTGAACGATTTGCCTCCCGCACCCGTCATACCAATCCTTGAGCTAGTGTAGGAATAACCGACCACTCAGCCCTGCGATTAGTCCAAAACCGCCTATCCATGTTTAACTTGAATGTTCGTTCAAGTTAAACCCGGTGGTTCGCTGCCCGCTCACAACAGGAGGCTTACCTTTGCTGAGTCCGTTATTTACAGCCACATGCTCCAACCTCGGGGTGCATCGCTCATGAGTGCATCGTCCACCCCAGCCAGCGGCCAAGTGCGCATGAATGCGCCGGTTTTCTACTTCGCCGCGACCTTCATCCTGCTGTTCGGCATCACTGTCATCGCTATCCCGCAACAGGCCGGTGCCTGGTTGCTGGCAGCGCAAAACTGGGCGGCCAATACGGTCGGCTGGTACTACATGCTGGCGATGACCCTGTATCTGGTCTTCGTGGTGGTCACCGCGCTATCGGGCTACGGCAAGATAAAACTCGGTGCCGACCACGACGAGCCCGAATTCAGTTACCTGTCCTGGGCCGGCATGCTGTTCGCCGCAGGGATCAGCATCACGCTGTTCTTCTTCTGCGTCTCCGAGCCGCTGACGCACTTGGTGCAGCCGCCCCAAGGCGCGCCGATGAACGCCGATGCCGCGCGCCAAGCCATGCAGATTCTGTTTCTGCACTGGGGCCTGCACGGTTGGGGTGTGTTCGCGTTTGTCGGCATGGCGCTGGCGTATTTCGCCTACCGGCATAACCTGCCACTGGCGTTGCGTTCGGCGCTGTACCCGCTGATCGGTAAGCGCATCAACGGCCCTATCGGCTACGCGGTGGATGGCTTCGGCATCATTGCCACGGTGTTTGGTCTTGGCGCCGACATGGGCTTCGGCGTGCTGCACCTCAACTCCGGCCTCGACTACTTGTTTGGCATTGCCCACACCCAGTGGATTCAGGTCGGTTTGATCACCCTGATGATGGGCGCGGCGATCCTTGTTGCAGTGGCCGGCGTCGATAAGGGCGTGCGGGTGATGTCCGACATCAACATGCTGCTGGCCTGCGCGCTGCTGCTGTTTGTGTTGTTCGCCGGGCCTACCCAGCACTTGCTCAACACCTTGATCCAGAACATCGGTGACTACCTCGGCGCGCTGCCGACCAAGAGTTTCGACGTCTACGCCTACGACAAGCCGAGCGACTGGCTGGGCGGTTGGACGGTGTTCTACTGGGCCTGGTGGATCGCATGGTCGCCGTTCGTGGGCCTGTTTATCGCGCGGATTTCCCGTGGTCGCACCATCCGCGAATTCGTGTTCGGCGTGCTGCTGATCCCGCTGGGCTTTACCCTGGCGTGGATGTCGATCTTCGGCAACAGCGCCATCGACCAAGTGCTCAACCACGGCATGACCGCGCTCGGCCAGTCGGCCATCGATGACCCGTCGATGAGCCTCTACCTGCTGCTGGAAACCTATCCGTGGAGCAAAACCGTTATCGCGGTGACCGTGTTTATCAGCTTCGTGTTCTTCGTCACCTCGGCGGATTCGGGCACGGTAGTTTTGTCGACGCTGTCGTCCAAAGGCGGCAACGCCGATGAAGACGGGCCGAAATGGCTGCGGGTGTTCTGGGGTGCGATGACCGCGCTGGTCACCAGTGCGTTGCTGTTTGCTGGCAGTATCGACTCGCTGAAATCGGCGGTGGTGCTGACCTCGCTGCCGTTCTCACTGATTCTGTTGCTGATGATGTGGGGGCTGCACAAGGCTTTCTACCTGGAGTCGCAAAAGCAGATCGCCCAGTTGCATTCCTTGGCGCCGATCTCGGCTTCGCGTAAAGGCAAGGGCGGCTGGCGCCAGCGCTTGAGCCAGGCGGTGCATTTCCCATCGCGCGA
This sequence comes from Pseudomonas sivasensis, assembly GCF_021391435.1. Lineage (NCBI taxonomy): Bacteria > Pseudomonadati > Pseudomonadota > Gammaproteobacteria > Pseudomonadales > Pseudomonadaceae > Pseudomonas > Pseudomonas sivasensis. The sequence continues at coordinate 443,891 of NZ_CP090029.1, forward strand.
TGAGGTGTACCGCTTCCTTGAATCGACGGTGCGCCCGGCGATTGAAGAAGTGACGGCGGTGTTTGTCGAGAAGGGACTTTCGGTGGTCACCCAACCGGATCCATCCAACGACAGCGTGAGCCTGGAAATCGGCCATGGCGAGGAGCATCCGTTCATCTACCAGGTGCAGATGCGCGGCTACTTCACGCCGTCGTTTGCCCGTGGCGGCATGGGCTCCAAAGAGATCAACAACCGCCGCTATTACCGGGCGGAAGTGCACTTGAGTGAGGGCAGCCAGGACTACGACCTGGTGGGCTACACCAAGGAGCAGATCATCAATGACATCCTCGACCAGTACGAGCGGCACCTGCAGTTCCTGCACCTGGTGCGCTAGGTTTTGCGCAGGCCAGCGGTGACGTTGGGCTCGCGTGAAATTGCAGTTTTTTATGAGTCTTATCGTTCCTCTGGCGTAGGACTTTGCTGTACAACGAAAGGGCAGACTTAAGCGATTCAGCTGGTTAAAAGGCCTGGGAATAACCTTATTCCCAGGCCTTATTTGCCCTAGACCCAGAGAGGATTCGATGACGTACATTGCTGCCGAAAACCGCTATGAATCTATTCCGTATCGCCGCGTAGGCCGCAGTGGATTGGTGCTGCCTGCACTGTCCCTGGGGCTGTGGCACAACTTTGGCGACAGCACCCCGATCGACACCCAGCGCGCCCTGTTGCGCACGGCGTTCGACCTGGGTATCAACCACTTCGACCTGGCTAATAACTACGGCCCGCCCTACGGCAGTGCCGAGATCAATTTCGGTCGTTTGCTGCGTGAAGACTTCAAGCAGTACCGCGACGAATTGATTATCTCCAGCAAGGCCGGTTGGGACATGTGGCCCGGCCCTTACGGCCAGGGCGGCGGTTCGCGCAAATACGTGCTGGCCAGCCTGGACCAAAGCCTGCAGCGCCTGGGCGTCGACTATGTGGATATTTTCTACTCCCACCGCTTTGACGCCGACACCCCGCTTGAAGAAACCGCCAGCGCCCTCGCCACCGCCGTGCAACAAGGCAAGGCGTTGTACATAGGCATTTCGTCGTATTCCGGCGTGAAGACTCGCGAAATCGCTGCGCTGCTCAAGGAGTGGAAGGTACCGCTGCTGATCCACCAGCCGGCCTACAACCTGCTCAACCGCTGGGTGGAAAAAGACCTGCTCGACACCACCGAGGAACTCGGCGCCGGCGTGATCGCTTTTACGCCACTGGCTCAGGGTTTGTTGACCGACAAGTACCTCAACGGTGTGCCGGCTGATGCACGGGTCAATCGCCCGGGCGGTGGTTCGTTGCAGGCCAAGCACTTGTCCGACGCCAACATCGCCCATGTGCGTGCGCTGAACGAAATCGCCCAGCGCCGTGGTCAGAGCCTGGCGCAGCTGGCACTGGCGTGGACGTTGCGTGATCCACGGGTCACCAGTGCGCTGATCGGCGCGAGCCGGCCGGAGCAGATTATCGAGAACGTCGGAGCGTTGAAGAACTTGAGCTTCACTGCGGAAGAACTGGCGGAGATTGATCGGTTTGCGCAGGAAGGCGGGATTAACCTGTGGGAAAAGCCATCGACCGCTGAATAGTTTGGTATGACTCGGTCAATGTAGGAGGGGGCAAGCCCCCTCCTACATTTGATGTGCTGTGTGGTTTAGAACGGCACATCCCCAAGAATCGTTGCCCGATGCATCACCCGCCGCTGCGGCCGGTAGTCATCCACCGCGTAATGCTGGGTCACGCGGTTGTCCCAGAAGGCCACGTCGTTCTCCTGCCAGCGCCAGCGGATCGTGAATTCCGGCCGTGTCGCATGGGCAAACAGCAGCTTCAGGATCGCTTCGCTCTCTGCGGGCTCAAGCTCATTGATCCTGGTAGTAAACCCCTCACTGACAAACAGCGACTTACGCCCGCTCACCGGATGCGTGCGCACGACCGGGTGCGACAGCGGCGGGTTCTTCCTACGGGTTTCTTCCCAGCGCAACAGGTCTTCGGCGGTGTTGCCGAAGCGCTCCAGCGGAAAAGACTTGGTGAAATCGTGGGTGGCGGTGAGGCCGTTGAGCAACGCCTTCAACGGCTCGGACAACGCCTCATACGCCGCAATACCACTGGCCCACAACGTGTCGCCACCAAACGCCGGCAGCAGCTTGGCGCTAAGCACCGCGCCGAGCGCCGGGGTGGGCAGGAAGGTCACGTCGGTGTGCCACACGGCGTTGTCGCGTACGTCGGTGACGGCGGTGTCGAGGATCAGCACTTCGGGCTGTTCCGGCACGTTGGGGTAGATCGGGTGGATGTGCAGGTCGCCGAAGTTCGCCGCGAACCGCGCCTGTTGCTGCGGGGTGATCGGCTGGCCACGGAAGAACAGCACCGAGTGGCTGAGTAACGCCTGCTCGATGGCATCGCGGTGTTCGGCGCTCAGCGGCTGGGTAATATCGACGCCACTGATCTGGGCGCCCAAGGCAGTGCTCAATGGGGTAACGGTCAGGCTGCTCATGCGGTTCTCACTCAATGTGCCTGGCCATGCCAAGGCACTAACTTACGCTGCAGGGCACGCAGGCCCATTTCCATGGCGAAGGCGATCAGAGCGATCACCAGGATCCCCAGCACCACCACATCGGTGACCAGGAACTGCGCCGCCGACTGCACCATAAAGCCCAGGCCGCTTGTGGCGGCGATCAGCTCGGCAGCGACCAAGGTCGACCAGCCCACACCCAGTCCGATGCGCACGCCGGTCAGGATGTCAGGCAGGGCGCTTGGCAGGATCACATGGCGAATCAGCTGGGCGCGGGTGGCGCCTAACGACTGCGCGGCGCGCAATTTGGCCGGGTCGACGGTGCGTACGCCGGTCGCGGTGGCGATGGCAATCGGTGCGAAGATCGCGAGGTAAATCAGTAGCACTTTAGACAGCTCACCGATGCCGCACCAAATCACAATCAGCGGCAGGTAGGCCAAAGGTGGAATCGGTCGGTAGAACTCGATCAGCGGGTCGAGAATGCCTCGGGCAATGCGATTGGAACCGATGGCGATGCCCACCGGCACGGCGGTCAGCACAGCGAAGCCCAGGCCCAGGCCGATACGGCTGAGGCTCGCGCCCAGGTGTTGCCACAGAGTGGAGTCCATATAGCCCGTGGTCGCCAGCAACCAGCCTTTTTGCAGCACGGCGGACGGCGGTGGCAGGAACAGCGGTTCGATCAAACCGGTGGCGGTCACCCCCCACCAAATTGCCAGGAGCGCGGCCAGTGTCAGCAGGCTGATCCAGCGTGTGCTTAAGCTGCGGCGCACCGCAATGACCGCGTGCGTCACCGGCTTGGCGGCGGTGGCGGGAAGTTCGTAGCTGCTCATGCGGACACCTGCCGTTGGGAGAACACTTTGCCCAGCACGTGTTCGCGGGTCTCGATAAAGCGCGGGTCGGACTTGATCACCCGCGCCGATTCACCCGCCGCATAGCGTTGGCCGAAGTCCAGGTGCAGGCGTTCCACGATCTGGCCTGGGTTGGGCGCCAGCAGGATCAAATCAGTGGCGAGGAACACGGCTTCTTCGATGTCATGGGTAATCAGGAACACAGGCTTGGCCGTGCGTCGCCAGACTTGCAGCAACAGCTCCTGCATCTGTTCGCGGGTGAAGGCATCGAGGGCGCCGAAGGGTTCGTCCATCAGCAGCACACGCGGGTCTGCCGCCAAGGCGCGCGCGAGGCCGACGCGTTGCTTCTGGCCGCCGGAGAGCTGCCAGATACGGCGGCTGTCGAAACCCGCCAGGTCCACCAGCGCGAGCATTTCCCTGGCACGTACTTCACGTTGGGCCTTGGGTACGCCGGCCAATTCGAGGCCGAAGCCGACATTGGCCAACACATCCTGCCAGGGCAGCAACGCATCGTCCTGGAACACCACGCCACGCTCGGCGCTGGGGCCTTTGACCGGCACGCCATCAAGGGTAATGCGCCCGGCAGAAGGTTCGACAAAACCGGCAATCAGGTTCAACAGCGAGGTCTTGCCACTGCCGGACGGCCCGAGGGCCACCAGCAATTGCTGGGGCCCAAGGTCGAGTGAAATATCCGCCAGTACCGGTTCCGGGGCGCCTGGGTACTGTGCGCTGATGCGCTCCAGTTGTAGCAAGGCCATCGCGATGAACTCCTCAGTTAGTAATGAACTTGGCGCTGACGTAAGGCGCGTAGTCCGGCAGCACGGCGTCGACCTTGCCTTGTTCCTTGAGGAACGCAGCCGTATCGGTTACGGCCTTGGTAGTCGGGGCGCCCAGCAGGGTCACTTGGTCAGCGGCCAGCGGGTAGACGTTGCCTTGCAACAACAGCGGGATATCGCTGGCCTTAGCGCCGGATAGCTTCACCAGCTTGTCGACGTTGCCTTTGTCGGCGAGCCAGGCTTGTGGGTCTTTGCGGTAGGCGGCGTAGGCATCCAGAGTGACTTTGGCGAAGGCCGTGACGATTTCCGGGTGCTTCTCGGCAAAATCCTTACGCACGATCCACGCATCGAACGTTGGCGCGCCGAACTTGGCCAGCTCGCCAGAGGTGATCAGCACTTTGCCGTTTTCCTTGGCCACGCCCAGCGCGGGATCCCACACGTAGGTGGCGTCGATATCACCGCGCTTCCAGGCGGCGATGATCGCCGGTGGCGCGAGGTTGAGGATGGTCACTTTCGACGGGTCGATGTTCCAGTGCTTGAGTGCGGCCAGCAGGCTGTAGTGGCCAGTGGAGACGAAGGGCACGGCGATCTTTTTGCCGATCAGGTCCTGGGGGCTGTTGATCCCCGAACCGTTGCGCGCCACCAGGGCTTCGGCCCCGCCAATCTGGGTGGCGACGAGGAAGGTTTCCACTGGCACTTTGCGGGTGATCGCCGCGGTCAGCGGGCTGGAACCGAGGTAGCCGATCTGCACGTCACCGGAGGCGATGGCGGCAATGATGTCGGCGCCATTGTCGAATTTGCGCCAATCAATTTTGGCGTTGGTGGCTTTTTCATACGCGCCGTCGGCCTGGGCGACTTTGGCCGGATCCACGGTGGTCTGGTAAGCGATAGTCACATCAGCCGCCTGGGCAAACAGGCTGGCACCGGCCAGGGACAACGCCGCCAAGAGGCGCAGGGGGGTTAAAAGTTTCAAGGGGAAGCTCCTCAATCAGGCGGCCGAGGGTCGGCGTGAGAGGAGACTAAATGATCTAAGAATCCGAAAATAAATAACATTTTCGAATTAGCTTATGTGGGGAAAGGTTGAAGCAAGTCTTGAGCTTGATGAGGGCAAATGTGGGAGGGGGCTTGCGCCCGATGGCGGTAGCTCAGCCACTGATGGGTGACTGACGCTCTGCTATCGGGGGCAAGCCCCCTCCCACATTTTGAGCCGGGTCCGGCTTCAGTTAGTTACTGATGGCGAGAATGCTGGCCTGGTACGACCCCACAAACACATCAAAATCGCCCACTTCGTTCTGCTCCAGCTCCGCCTGTTGCGCCAGCGATTTGCGCGCCAGGTCCTCAAAGCGCGCCTGCTCTTCTGCGGGCAACGGCTCTCGGCGGAAATACTCGGCATGCACCTCGCTCTGATGCAGGGAGAACTGCGCGAAACTCTCTTTGCGCTCGGCCATCGCGGCCAGTACCTGCGCCGACGGGGTCAGCGATGGGTCGTTGACCTTAGCAAGCTGGGCGTCCAGCGCCTGGCTGTGCTCGCTGATGCCATGGCTCTGATCGAGCAGGGCGGCCAACGGTGCAATCTTCTCCAACAGCTCGGTGGCCCATTCCTTCATGTCCACCGGCGCGCCGTCGCGCTGCAATTGCAGGCCCGGACGGCGACCTTCCTTGACCACGCTGAGGAAGTTGGCGGTGGCATTGCCGCACGCGTTGTTGGCGAACAACGGGCTGTCGTTCAGCGCGCAGTACAGCAGGAACGCGTCGAGGAAGCGCGACTCGGGCAGGTCGATGCCCATCGGCAAGAACGGGTTGATGTCCAGGCAACGCACTTCGATGTACTGAATGCCGCGTGCCACCAGCGCCTGGATTGGTCGTTCACCGGTGTAGGTCACGCGCTTGGGGCGGATGTTGGAGTAGTACTCGTTTTCGATCTGCAGGATGTTGGTGTTGAGCTGTACCCACTCACCGTCCTTGTGCGTGCCGATTTCGACGTAAGGCGCGTAGGGCGTTGCCACCGCTTCGCGCAGGCTGTCGGTGTAGCTCGCCAAGTCGTTGTAGCACGGCGTCAGGCCGGCCTGGGCGTTGCTCTGGTAACCCAGGTCACTCATGCGCAGGCTAGTGGCGTAGGGCAGGTAGAGGGTGTCGGCGTCGAGCACTTCCAGCTGGTGCGAGCGACCGCGCAGGAAACCCGCGTCCAGGGCCGGTGAGGCACCGAACAGGTACATCAGCAGCCAGCTGTAACGGCGGAAGTTGCGGATCAGCGCGATGTAAGCCGTGGACTGATAGTCGCGGTCGGTGCCGACGAACCCTTCAGTTTCCTTGAGCAACGGCCACAACTGTTCCGGCAGGGAAAAGTTGTAGTGGATGCCGGCGATGCACTGCATGGTCTTGCCGTAACGCAGGGCCAGGCCCTTGCGGTACACGTACTTGAGCTGTCCGATATTGGAGGTGCCGTAGTAGGCAATCGGAATATCTTCCTCGGCCGGCAACGGACACGGCATCGAGGGGCTCCACAGGTATTCGCTGCCCAGCTTGGTGTAGGCAAAGCGGTGGATTTTGTCCAGGCTGCTCAGGGTATCGGCCGGGTTGGGCAGGGCTGGGGTGATGAACTCCAGCAGCGATTCTGAGTAGTCGGTGGTGATCTGTTCGTGGGTCAACGCGGCGCCCAGGGCTTCCGGGTGCGGCGTTTGCGCCAGGCGACCTTCACCCGTGACACGTAGGCACTCACGCTCGATGCCATGCAGGCACTGCTCTAGCAGGGAGAGGTGTTCGCGCTTGCCGAGCAGAGCCAGGCGGCGGTTGAGAAGTTCGCTCAAGTTGGATTCCTTCACGCGTCAGTCGCCCCAATATGGGGGTGGGCAGGACGGTCTACAAGGGTGAAGTTAAAACTGGCGTGATCGCCTGGTTGTGAGTCGATTTGACCCGCGGTAAAAAAGCCTACTTCACTCCATGAGTTGGGCCATAGCGCAGCAGGAAAATTCCGACGCCGTTATCGCAGCGCCGAAATTAACTCAAATCGTGGGTGGTGAGCTATAGGACAGCGAAGGTGCCCTGTGCTTTTGCGACAAGTCGTTCCTCCTGATACACATCGGCTTCGACCACCAGGGTGCGCCGGCCGGCGTGAATCACACGGCTGGTGCACAGCACATCCCCGTCTTCCACGGCGCGGATGTAGTTGATCTTGCACTCGATGGTCGCGCTCTGCTGGTCGAAACCATGGGAACTGGAACAGGCCAGACCCATGGTGATGTCTACCAGGCTGAAAATCGCCCCGCCATGGAGCTTGCCCGCGCGGTTGCGCAGGTGCGGCTCCAGGGTCAGGGCCACCTCGGCAACGCCTTCTTCCAGGCGTTGCAGGCGGCAGCCGATCAGTTCGCTGAAGGCGCTCTGAGTCAAACCGGCCGGGATTTCCATCAACGTTTCTTCAACTGCTTGGCGTTGGCGAACAGCGAGGCCATGGCATTGTTGCTTGGCGCCGCGGTTGCGGTTTCCTTGCGCGGTTGACTGCTTTCGGAGCGGTTCTGAGACTGGCGCGGCGCCGAGCCTGGGCGTGCGCCACGGGCACCGTCGATTTTCTCGCCGGGGGTGTCGCTCATACGCATCGACAGACCAACGCGTTTGCGCGGGATGTCGACTTCCATGACCTTGACCTTGACCACATCACCGGCTTTCACCGCTTCACGTGGGTCTTTAATGAACTTCTCCGAAAGTGCGGAGATATGCACCAAACCATCCTGATGCACGCCGATGTCCACAAACGCGCCAAAGTTGGTCACGTTGGTCACCACACCCTCCAGGATCATGCCCAGCTCCAGGTCCTTGAGGTCTTCGACGCCGTCCTGGAACTCGGCGGTCTTGAACTCAGGACGTGGGTCGCGGCCAGGCTTTTCAAGCTCTTGCAGAATGTCGGTGATGGTCGGTACGCCGAACGTTTCGTCGGTGTACTTCTTCGGGTCCAGGCGCTTGAGGAACGCAGCGTCACCGATCAGCGAACGGATGTCGCGGTCGGTCTCGGCGGCGATGCGTTGCACCAGCGGATACGCTTCCGGGTGAACGGCCGAGGAATCCAGCGGGTTGTCACCGTTCATTACGCGTAGGAAACCGGCGGCTTGCTCGAAGGTTTTCTCGCCCAGTCGAGCGACCTTTTTCAACGCGGCGCGGGTTTTGAACGCGCCGTTTTCGTCTCGGTGAGTGACGATATTCTGCGCCAGCGTGGTGTTCAGGCCGGAGATACGGGCCAACAGCGCGACCGAGGCAGTGTTTACATCCACGCCAACCTTGTTCACGCAGTCTTCCACCACCGCATCCAGGCCACGCGCCAGCTTCAGCTGTGACACGTCGTGCTGGTACTGGCCGACACCGATGGACTTAGGGTCAATCTTCACCAGTTCGGCCAGCGGATCCTGCAGGCGACGGGCGATGGATACCGCGCCACGGATCGACACATCGAGGTCCGGGAATTCCTTGGAAGCCAGTTCCGACGCCGAGTACACCGAAGCGCCCGCCTCGGAGACCATGACCTTGGTCATCTTCATGGCTGGGTATTTTTTGATCAGTTCGGCGGCAAGCTTGTCGGTTTCACGGCTGGCGGTGCCGTTGCCGATGGCGATCAGGTCCACCGAATGCTTGGCGCACAGGGCGGCCAGAATCGCGAGGGTCTGGTCCCACTTGTTATGCGGCACGTGCGGGTACACGGTGGCGTGGTCCAGCAGCTTGCCGGTGGCATCGACCACGGCGACCTTGCAGCCGGTGCGCAGGCCCGGGTCGAGGCCCAGGGTGGCGCGCGGGCCGGCTGGTGCGGCCAGCAGTAGGTCGTGCAGGTTGTGGGCGAAGACGTTGATCGCTTCGGTTTCGGCGCCGTCGCGCAATTCGCCCAGCAGGTCGGTTTCCAGGTGGGTGTAGAGCTTGACCTTCCAGGTCCAGCGCACTACTTCACCGAGCCACTTATCAGCAGGACGATTCTGATTCTGGATGCCGAATTGTTGACCGATCATGCCTTCGCACGGGTGCATGGTGCCCGGCAGCTCGTCGCCGACTTTGAGTGCGGAGCTGAGAATGCCTTCGTTGCGGCCACGGAAAATCGCCAGTGCACGGTGGGACGGCATGCTCTTGAGCGGTTCGTCGTGTTCGAAGTAATCGCGGAATTTGGCGCCTTCTTCCTCTTTGCCGGCGATGACGCGAGCGCTGATGATGGCTTCCTGCTTGAGGTAGGTACGCAGTTTTTCCAGAAGGCTGGCGTTTTCGGCGAAGCGCTCCATGAGGATGTACTTGGCGCCTTCGAGGGCTGCCTTGACATCGGCAACGCCTTTTTCAGCGTTGACGAAGCGCGCGGCTTCGGTGTCCGGGGTCAGCGACGGGTCGTTGAACAGGCCGTCGGCCAGTTCGCCCAGGCCGGCTTCGAGGGCGATCTGGCCCTTGGTGCGGCGCTTTTGTTTGTAGGGCAGGTAAAGGTCTTCGAGGCGGGTTTTGGTGTCGGCGAGCTTGATGTCGCGCTCAAGCTGCGGGGTCAGCTTGCCCTGTTCCTCGATGCTGGCGAGGATGCTGATACGCCGTTCGTCGAGTTCTCGCAGGTAGCGCAGGCGCTCTTCCAGGTGACGCAGTTGGATGTCGTCGAGGCTGCCTGTCACTTCTTTTCGGTAACGGGCGATGAAGGGCACCGTGGAGCCTTCATCCAGTAGAGCGACGGCCGCTTCGACCTGTTGTGGGCGTACACCGAGTTCCTCGGCGATGCGGCTGTTGATGCTGTCCATAAAACCACCTGAAATTCTTAGAAGCAGCTCGCAGGCCCGGAAAACAAGGCCTTGCGCAGCTGGTTGAGCGGCCCGACTGGCGCCGCTGCCTGGGTCAAGAGGCAGCCTATTGACCCTCGAAATCGGAAAAATCGCGACAAGCGGGTAAAAAAGCTTGGCAGTAAAAAGGTAACGATCTGACGTCGCCCTGTATGAGGGCGCCGCATTATAACCAGCGTTTTGTCCTTGAGGGCTACTGCGCGGGTGGTTGTAGGGCGCGGGTTTGCTGGCAGTTGAGGAAAAATCTGCTAACAATGCACACGGTGCGTATAACGACAGCTACGCCATAATGCGCGCCGAGATAAGAGGAGCATCTAATGAGCAGCACTGCACAAACTGCTGAAGGCGAAAAAATTCTCATCGTTGATGACGATCCAGGGCTGAGCAGCCTGCTGGAGCGTTTCTTCAATTCCAAGGGCTACCGTGCCCGCGCGGTGCCGAACACCGAGCAGATGGATCGCCTCCTGGGGCGCGAAGTATTCAACCTGGTCGTACTCGACCTGATGCTGCCCGGCGAAGATGGCCTGACCGCATGCAAACGCCTGCGCGGCGCGAACAATCAGATTCCAATCATCATGCTCACCGCCAAGGGCGATGAGCTGAGCCGCATCAAGGGCCTTGAACTGGGCGCCGATGACTACCTGGCCAAACCCTTCAATCCGGATGAGTTGATGGCGCGGGTCAAAGCCGTATTGCGCCGTCAGGCACCGCCAGTACCGGGCGCGCCAGGCAGCGAAGACGAAAGCGTTACCTTCGGCGACTACGAACTGTCGCTGGCGACCCGCGAACTCAAGCGCGGCGATGAAGTGCACATGCTCACCACCGGCGAATTCGCCGTGCTCAAGGCGCTGGTGATGAACGCTCGCCAGCCGCTGACACGCGACAAACTGATGAACCTGGCTCGTGGTCGTGAATGGGACGCCCTGGAGCGCTCCATCGACGTGCAAATTTCCCGTCTGCGCCGGATGATCGAGCCGGACCCTTCCAAGCCACGGTATATCCAGACTGTCTGGGGCGTGGGTTATGTGTTTGTGCCGGATGGCACCGCAACCAAGTGATCGATGATTTGCAGGGCGGGCATCCTGGCGTTTGACTCCATGAGGGTCGACGGGATGCCCGGCGTCTGCAATTCTGCGAGCGCCGCTCGTTCCTGCAAGGTGTCCAGCTTTCATCTATGAAAACCCCGCTGTGGTTCCCACAAAGTTTCTTCTCCCGCACCCTTTGGCTGGTGCTGATCGTCGTTCTGTTTTCCAAAGCGCTCACGCTGGTTTATCTGCTGATGAACGAAGATGTGCTGGTGGATCGACAGTACAGCCACGGTGTGGCTTTGACGCTGCGCGCCTATTGGGCCGCCGATCCCGAGAACCGCGAGAAGATTGCCAAGGCCGCCACTCTGGTACGCGTGGCGGGTGCAGGTGTGCCGGAAGGCGAGCAACATTGGCCTTATAGCGAGATTTACCAGCGCCAAATGCAGGCCGAACTGGGTGAAGACACCGAAGTACGGCTGCGTATGCATGTGTCTCCTGCATTGTGGGTACGTGCGCCGAGCCTGGGTGAGGACTGGCTGAAAGTGCCGCTGTACCCTCATCCTTTGCGGGGGCAGAAGATCTGGAACGTGCTGGGCTGGTTCTTGGCGATCGGGCTGCTTTCCACAGCATCCGCGTGGATCTTTGTGCGCCAGCTCAACCAACCCCTTAAACGATTGGTGTTTGCCGCCCGGCAATTGGGTCAGGGGCGTAGCGTGCGCCTGCCGGTCAGCGATACACCGAGTGAAATGACCGAGGTATACGGCGCGTTCAACCAGATGGCAGAGGATGTCGAACAGGCCGGGCGCGAACGCGAGTTGATGCTGGCCGGTGTCTCTCACGACCTGCGCACGCCGCTGACACGCTTGCGACTGTCCCTGGAGTTGATGGACAACCATACCGATCTGACCGACGACATGGTCCGCGATATCGAGGATATGGACGCGATTCTCGATCAGTTTCTGGCGTTTATCCGCGATGGCCGCGATGAGGTGGTTGAGGAAGTCGACCTGACGGATTTGGTGCGCGAGGTGGTTGCGCCCTATAACCAGAACGGCGAACAGGTTCGGATGCGCCTTGAGCCGATCCAGCCGTTTGCGTTGCGACGTGTGTCGATGAAGCGCCTGTTGAACAATTTGATTGGCAACGCCTTGCATCACGCCGGTTCTGATGTGGAAGTGGCGGCGTACGTTTCGGGCGACAGCGCCGCACCTTATGTGGTGCTGAGTGTGATGGACCGTGGCACGGGGATCGACCCGGCGGAACTGGAGGGCATCTTCAACCCGTTTACTCGTGGGGACCGTGCACGCGGTGGCAAAGGCACGGGGCTTGGGCTGGCAATCGTGCGACGAATTGCCTCGATGCATGGTGGCAATGTTGAGTTGCGTAATCGCGAAGGCGGCGGCCTTGAGGCGCGGGTGCGTTTACCGTTGGGCTTGATGTTGCCCCGAGACGCGGTCTAACAAACAACGCAGATCAAAATGTGGGAGGGGGCTTGCTCCCGATTGCAGTGGGTCAGCTACCAATAAGCTGGCTGATCCACCGCTATCGGGAGCAAGCCCCCTCCCACATTTGGTTTACGTGTGCCACAGACTGCGTTTTATCAGCCCTTGCCCTTGGTCCTGGTCATATTCGGCCCACCATTCTTCTCTAGATGCTGAATGATGATCCCCGCCACATCTTTGCCAGTGGTGGTTTCGATACCTTCCAGGCCCGGGGATGAATTGACTTCCATCACCAGCGGCCCGTGGTTCGAACGCAGGATATCTACCCCCGCCACGGCCAACCCCATCACCTTGGCCGCCCGCAGCGCGGTCATGCGCTCCTCAGGGGTGATCTTGATCAGGCTGGCACTGCCGCCACGGTGCAGGTTGGAGCGAAACTCTCCAGGTTTGGCCTGGCGCTTCATCGCCGCAATTACCTTGTCGCCCACCACGAAGCAGCGGATATCCGCACCCCCTGCCTCCTTGATGTATTCCTGCACCATGATGTTCTGCTTGAGGCCCATGAATGCCTCGATCACCGACTCCGCCGCGGTTGCGGTTTCACACAGCACTACGCCAATGCCCTGTGTGCCTTCCAGTACCTTGATTACCAGTGGCGCGCCGTTGACCATCTCGATCAGGTCCGGGATGTCATCGGGTGAGTGGGCAAACCCGGTGACCGGCAGGCCGATCCCCCGGCGCGACAGCAGTTGCAGCGAACGTAATTTGTCCCGCGAGCGCGCAATGGCCACGGACTCGTTCAAGGGAAACACCCCCATCATCTCGAATTGGCGCAGCACCGCGCAGCCATAAAACGTCACCGAAGCGCCGATCCGCGGGATTACGGCATCAAAGCCTTCCAGCGGTTTGCCTCGGTAATGGATCTGCGGCTTGTGGCTGGCAATGTTCATATAGGCACGCAACGTGTCGATCACCACCATTTCGTGGCCACGTTCGGTGCCGGCCTCGACCAGGCGGCGGGTGGAATACAGACGCGGGTTTCGCGACAGCACAGCAATCTTCATGCAGCACCTGGGGCAGAAATAGTAGAGACCGGGAACACCGGCTTGTCTTGAACGTACTTGATGCCGGGGTTGACCACCAACTGGCCGTCAATCAGCGCCTTGGAACCCAGCAGCAAGCGGTAACGCATAGCCTTGCGGCAGGCCAGGGTGAACTCCACCCGCCATACCCGATCACCCAACGCCAGGGTGGTGCTGATCACATAGCGCACCTGCGCATGGCCGTTGGAGCTCTTGATGGTTTTCATCGTCACCAGGGGCGCTTCGCAGCGGCGGTGGCGCAGTTGCACAACACTGCCCAGATGTGCGGTGAAGCGCACCCACTTCTCACCGTCGCGCTCAAAGGGTTCGATATCGGTGGCGTGCAGGCTTGAGGTGCTGGCACCTGTGTCGATCTTCGCGCGCAGGCCTGCCACTCCCAAGTCGGGAAGTGCCACCCACTCACGCAGACCCACAACGGTCAAATGGTCAAATGTCTTCAATATGGGTAACCGGTCAATTAGCCCAAGCTTTCGGTGAAACCTCGGCCAGGGCTTTGAATGCGGGCTTGGCGAACCAGTAGCCTTGCATGAGAAATATTCCACAGTCAGACAGAAAGTCTCGCTCTCCGGCACTTTCGATGCCTTCGGCGATGACAGTAACGTTCAACTGCTCACAGATTGTGACAATCCCCCGGACGATCACCTGACGGACACGATCCTGGTCCACATCGCGGATAAGAGCCATGTCGAGTTTGATCAAGTCAGGTTGGAAATCGGCCAGCAGATTCAGCCCCGAATAGCCCGCTCCGAAATCGTCGATGGCGGTCTTGAAGCCGAATTCGCGGTATTCACGCAGAATATTCGTCAAATGGCGATAGTTATCTACATGCTCGCTTTCCAGTGTCTCGAAAATCAGTCTGTTCAGCGGGAAATTGTGCGCGCGAGCCGCCTCCAGGGTGCTGCGGATGCACAACTCCGGACGGTACACGGCGTTGGGCATGAAATTGATGGAAAGATGGGTTTGCATCCCCATGGCTGCTGCGCCGGCAATTGCCTGGGTGCGGCAGCGTTGGTCGAAGCGGTAGCGATTGCTTTCGTTAACCTGGCTAAGCACCGACAACGCGCCTTCGCCTTGTGTACCGCGCACCAAGGCTTCGTGGGCAAAAATCGAATGGTCCCGAAGGTCTACGATAGGCTGGTAGGCAAACGCAAAATCGAAACCCAGGGGCTCGCTTTGCTGGCAGCCTACGCAGCGCTGGTCAGGCGAGGTGAGTGAAGTGGGAAAGTCGGTCACGGCGTATCCTCGCGAAAACAGGGTGCTACCTGGCGTATCTTAGGTGAGCCTTGAGGTTTATGCGTCGAAGGGTTTCAACGGTAAAGTTGCGACATTTTTCAGAGCGAGGAATTCAAGTGGCTCAAAAGCAGGAAGAGGAAGAAAAGGTTCGCCTGGACAAGTGGCTGTGGGCCGCGCGTTTCTATAAAACCCGTGCCCTGGCCAAGGCGGCGATAGAGAGTGGCAAGGTGCACCATCGTGGCGAGCGCTGCAAGCCGGGCAAGGAGCCACGCGTCGGCGATGAGTTTCAGATTCGTACCGGTTTTGATGAAAAGACCATTGTGGTCCAAGCACTTTCCATCGTGCGTCGTGGCGCACCTGAAGCTCAGGCGCTCTACACCGAGACCGACGCTAGCATCGCCAAGCGCGAAAATGCTGCGGCGATGCGCAAGGCGGGGGCTTCAGGCCTGACCACCGATGGTAAGCCGAGCAAGAAGCAACGCCGCGATCTCTTCAAGTTTCGCGGCAGTGGCAGTGATGACTGATTGCGCAGAACCCCAGCCGAATTAGGGAGGGAGCCAGCCCCCTCGCTCATTCGGCCTGCAGCGTTAAGGGGATGTGCGCACGACGCTCAATCCTCCGATCACCGGCAGCTTGCCAAGTAACCCGAAGATCGGTGTTGTCACGTGTAACAAAGCGACCGACACCTTTGCCGCAAACGGCGTGTAATACCCCCAGCCCAACGCCAACAGCGCCAGCAGCACTCCGCCGATGTAATCGTCCTGCCCCCAATGCGCACCTGCCACCAGCCGCGGCATCATAAACAACAGCGCCAGGCCCCAGATCACCAGCACTTGGCTGATGCGCTTGGCGAACACCGTCATGAACATCCCCCAAATCAACAGCACAGACGCATGATCCCCAGGGAAGCTTTGGCTCGAACGGTCCTTCAGCTCCCAGGTCTTCTCCAGGCCAGGAAAGTAATCACTCATCTGAATGGCCCCGCCGATCACCATCGACGGGCTGCTGTGCTGCCAGCCCATCTGTGCCGCAAGTTTGGAAAACAGCATGCGGATAAACAACAGCAGCAACAAAATGCCGACAAAACCTAACAGCGCCTGACGCACCTGCACGGCCTTGAACACCCATTCGCCGCGAACCAGCAGCGACAGCAGGATCACCCCGACCACCGCATCAAACGGTCGCAAACTGGCCACGGCCCAAATGTGCAGCCACGTTGCGTTGGTTGCCAGAGGGTCATTGAGCAGATGAAACAGCCACTCGTCGAAAATCACACAGAGCATCTGGCCCGTGGGCCACAGCCAAAAACACAGCAGCGCGATAGCGAGTAGATTGCACAGAGCCCATCGCCGGAGGTTCCACTTGGCTTGGAACAAACCCGGATTGTTCATAAACTGTCCCTCTTCGCTCTATTTAAACTCTCTGTTTCCAGGAGAAATTCGCACCAAAACGGTGCTAAAGCGTTTAATTCTATAAACCTTGTAATCAATTTGTCATCAATTCAGATACCCAGACCTATGACTGATCTACCGGATACCGACTTCACCCAACGCTTCATCTTCGACGAGAGCGACGCCCGCGGCGAAATGGTTTCGTTGGAACTCAGCTACGCCGAAGTCCTCGCCAAGCACCCCTATCCTGAGCCGGTCGCGCAACTGCTTGGAGAGCTGATGGCCGCTGCGGCGTTGCTGGTCGGCACCATGAAGTTTGACGGTTTGCTAATCCTGCAGGCCCGCTCCGAAGGCCCGATCCCGCTGCTGATGATCGAGTGCTCCAGCGAACGTGAAATCCGCGGCCTGGCCCGTTATGACGCCGACCTGATTGCCCCGGACGCCATGCTGGCGGACCTGATGCCCAACGGCGTCCTGGCGCTCACCGTCGACCCGACCGTAGGCCAGCGTTACCAGGGCATCGTCGACCTCGACGGCGAAACCTTATCGGATTGCTTCACTAACTATTTCGTGATGTCCCAACAAGTCGGCACCAAGTTCTGGCTCAACGCAGACGGCAAACGCGCCCGTGGCATGCTGTTGCAGCAATTGCCGGCCGACCGCATCAAGGACGACGACGATCGCGCTGAAAGCTGGCGGCACACCATCGCTCTGGCCGACACCCTGAAAGCCGAAGAGCTGCTGGGCTTGAACAACGAAACCATCCTGCATCGCCTCTACCACGAAGAACCTGTGCGCCTGTTCGACGCGCAAACCTTGCGCTTCCATTGCAGTTGCTCCCGCGAGCGTTCAGGTAGCGCATTGGTCAGCCTGGGTCTGGAAGATGCGCAAAATCTGGTGGTGGAACACGGTGGCAACATCGAGATCGACTGCCAGTTCTGCAACCAGCGCTACCTGTTCGATGCTGCCGATGTCACTCAATTGTTCGCTGGCGCAGGCATCGACACGCCATCCGACACCCGCCACTAAAACGTTTAAGCACAGGTAAATCACCTGACAAATGCCGGATTAGAGGTGTTCTGACGGGAGGGCCCTACTCTTTTTGGGCTTTTCTGGCATAATCCGGCCCACTTTTTTCGCGGTAGTAGTGCGCAACTTTCTACTACAAAACGTTTGGAGCACTCGGCCATAGGCCGACGGGGAACCTCATGACGCAAGCCAATAACGCCGTATACACCGATCTGAGTGTTGACGATCTGGTCAAAGAAGCCCTGCAGCGCGGTGAAGGCGTGCTTGCCGATACTGGCGCACTGGTCGTAGAAACCGGTCATCGCACCGGTCGTTCGCCGGTCGACCGTTTCATCGTTGAAGAGCCTTCCACCCAGGACGCTATCGCCTGGGGCCCGATCAACCGCAAGTTCCCGGCCGACAAGTTCGATGCCCTGTGGGCTCGCGTCGAGGCTTTCAACAACGCGCAAGAGCACTTCGTTTCCCACGTTCACGTAGGGGCTGCCGAAGACCACTACCTGGCTGTGAAAATGACCACCCAGACTGCCTGGCAGAACCTGTTCGGTCGTTGCCTGTTCATCAACCCGGCCCAGTACAACCCAGCCGGCCGTGACGAATGGCAAGTGCTCAACGTGGCTAACTTCGAGTGCGTGCCAGAGCGTGATGGCACCAACTCCGACGGTTGCGTGATTCTCAACTTCGCACAGAAAAAAGTACTCATCGCTGGCATGCGTTACGCCGGTGAAATGAAGAAAGCCATGTTCTCGGTGCAGAACTTCCTGCTGCCGGCTTCCGACGTACTGCCGATGCACTGCGCCGCCAACATCGGCGAAGCGGGCGACGTGACCCTGTTCTTCGGCCTGTCCGGCACCGGTAAAACCACCCTGTCGGCCGACGAAAGCCGTTACCTGATCGGTGACGATGAACACGGTTGGGGCGAAGGCGTGGTGTTCAACATCGAAGGCGGTTGCTATGCCAAATGCATCGACCTGTCCGAGAAGAACGAGCCAGTTATCTGGAAAGCCATCAAGCACGGCGCAGTATTGGAAAACGTCGTGATCGACGACGCCAAGCACGCCGACTACGCCGACGTGAGCCTGACCCAGAACAGCCGCGCCGCCTACCCGCTGGAGCACGTTGCCAAACGTTCCGAGAAGAACCTGGGCGGCGAGCCAAACGCAGTGATCTTCCTGACCTGCGACCTGACCGGCGTACTGCCACCAGTGTCTATCCTCAGCGAAGAACAAGCGGCCTACCACTTCCTGTCCGGCTACACCGCATTGGTGGGTTCGACTGAGATGGGGTCGGGTAGCGGCATCAAGTCGACTTTCTCCACCTGCTTCGGCGCGCCATTCTTCCCACGCCCAGCCGGCGAATACGCAGAGCTGCTGATCAAGCGCATCCGCGGCTTCGGCTCCAAGGTCTACCTGGTCAACACCGGCTGGACCGGCGGCGGCTACGGCGTTGGCAAGCGCTTCAACATCCCGACCACTCGCGGTGTGATCGCAGCGATCCAGAGCGGCGCGTTGATCGGTGCTGAAACCGAACACCTCGACACCATCAACCTCGACGTGCCATTGGCCGTACCGGGTGTTGAAACCGGCCTGTTGAACCCACGTAACACCTGGGCTGACAAGGCCGCTTACGATGAAGCAGCGAAGGCGCTGGCGGGTCTGTTCATCGAGAACTTCAAGAAGTTTGAAGTGAGCGATGCGATCAAGGCTGCGGGTCCTAAGTTGTAAGATTCGCGTGTTGTGAAAAAGCCGCCTCTTGTGGGCGGCTTTTTTATGCGCGAAAGGTTAGTCGGCGATGTGCAGAGCTACTGCTCCGATCAATACCAATGTAACCCCCAGCACCTGCACCGCAGTGAGCCGCTCCTTGAAAAACACAAACCCCAGAATCGCCGCAATCCCACCTGACAACGTACTGATCACCGTCACCACCGAAACCGACCCCGCCATCGCACCCCATGAAAACGCCGAGAACCCGCCGAGGTTCATCAAGCTCGCGCCGGTCAGCGTCGCACAGTTTTTCAGTGGCGGGATTTTCAGGCCATCTTTGATCTTCAGCACCATCATTACCAGTACGCACACGCCCACCAGATAACCCAACCAAAGCATGGTGATCGGTCCCAGCGCGGGTAGCGTGTAGCGGCCTTGCAGCCAGAAACTGGCGCCGTACAACAGTGCGGCGAGCATGGCGTAGGCGATGGATAGGCGGGGGTTGTTGTGGGGTACGCCGTTGTCCTTGTGGATGCTGGAGAGGATCACGCCGATGACGCATAGGGCAATGCAACCGAGTTGTATAAGGCTGATGTGCTCGCCGCTGGCCCAGGACAATAAGGTAGTGACCACGCCGTACGATGTCACCAGTGGTGCAACGATGGCGGCTTTGCCCATGGCGAAGGCTTTGGACAGCGCGAGAGCGCCGGACACGGTGAGCAGCGCGGCTGCGATGCCCAGCAGCCAGGCGCTTAGCGGGGCGTCGAGGGATTTGAAGAGAAAGGTCGGCAACATGACCAGTAGCAAGGTCATGATCAGGAAGCCGAGCGCCTGGCCAAAGTAAACGGCGCGTTTAACGCCGACAGCCCGGGCATTGAGGCCGACGAGGAAATCCGTGCCACCCCAGAGCAGGGCGGCCAGCAGGCCCATTGTTACGTCCATGTATCGTCCTTTCTGAAGACTCAATTTCCTTTAACAGCCCGGCTTGCCGGCAATGGCGACCTCAAGACCGCCATCGCCGGTAAGCCGGGCTCCTACAGGGGGCTGCGTGTTAGCTCAGGTTTTCCAGCGTCTGCGTGTCCCAGCTGTGAGTCTTGATGGCGAGATAGAGCATGCCGATGGTCAGTGGAACCTTGTTGCCGCGCCCCTTGGCCCGACGCTTGAGGAACACATCAAAGACCGGCGGGTTGAAGTAACGATAAGTGTCGTAGTCGCCCAGGTTGAGTACGAATTCCTGCTCCAGCGCTTCCATCAGTTGCTTGGCTTCACTGCCGTCACAGCCCAGGTCGAAATTGAGTGAGGTTTGCAGGCGGATAGTCTTGTGTTTCGGCAGGCCGATTTCTTCGTGCAGCAGTTGCAGGAGTTGCTGCATGACGGGGTCTTCGGGGAAGTCGGGGGCGAGGTTCATGGTGGGGGCACGCAGGAGTGGGTGAAGAGGGAGGTCGCGTTTCAAGCGGAATTTGTTTCGGGTGATGAAGAGTGCCAAGCCTATCAAGAATAGGAATACAGGCAGGAGGGGCATTTTAAGGATTACTGCTACGTAGGGTAGTAGGAATGCCAACGTAACGCCTGTCGCGAGCAACGTGATAGCAAATCGCTTTCTGAGTATTGGGGTTGTGATTTGGTGATTCAAAACAAGGTATAGCGCCACAAAGGCGACAATTTGAACGCAGATAGTCATGGCTTCTGACATTCCATGGCTTCGAGGGGATAGCTGCGACTAATACTTTTGGTGATCGCACCCACAGTGGTGGCAGCGGCGCGCGCTATTGGTTTTGAAAACGGGTGAATTGGCGCACTGAAAAGTCCCGCTAACGCTAGAGCGATAAGGCGCCCGCGTTCATTGAGCAAATCTGCCTGCTGCCGGTTCAGCGGCTTAGCGATTGCGACAGTCATTTTGCAAGGCAAATCACCGGGTAGCATTTTTCCGTAGAGATCCGCCAGCCGATAGCGAACTTCGGTTGCGCGGGTGCCGGCTTCCAAAAGGCAGAGGTTTGCCAGTGCTTGTCGATGGGCGGGTAGAACGCTAAACCGAATCACCGCGAAGGTGATGCCGTAGTGGCCAATGTATTGAGTCCTTTCGATGTTCACAGGTTTCTGCCGGGAAAGTTGAGGCCGCGCTATTTTCATTCAGCGACGTGTAACTTCTGTAGAGGGTTAAGCGGGTATCTGGAGCAGTTTGGGAAGGAGATGTCGTGACCTGTGGAAATTTCCTACGACTGTTTCAGGCATTTGTGGCTTGGCATCACATTTTCTACAAAAACTCCGCCAGTGGCCTGAATTAAGCGTATGTTTCACCGCAAAATCTTGTAGGGCGATTTCCGCCCACTACTTAAAGGGAGTTAAGCATGGGTTTGCTTCGTGTCGCTTCGGCGATGTCATTGTGTGCGTTGGCTTTTTCCGTCCAGGCCGAACAGTTGCCGATTGAAGTGCTAAGCGCCGTGGTCAAGGATCAGAAAATCGCCGACGCCGAAGTGCTGCTGCAACGCAACGGCGCGCAGAATGTGGTGGGTCGCACCAACGCCCAGGGCCAAGTGACGCTGACGAGTGAGGCCGCCGATGACGCGAGCAACCTGCTGATCATCAAGAAGCCCGGCTACTCCAACCTGGTGGTGAAGTGCCCATGCGCGGGCATGACCTACGCCATCAGCCCGGTGATGGAAAACCTCGATGGCCTGCGTGTGGTGCTGACCTGGGGCAAGACCCCGAGTGACCTCGACTCCCACATGATTTTCCCCGGCAATAACATCTATTTCGAGAACCAGAAGGGTACCGACGCCGAGTTGGATGTGGATGACACCGACAGCTACGGTCCGGAAACCATCACCCTGCAGAAAAAGCACTACGGCGAAAGCTACGTCTATGCCGTGCACGACTACAGTAATGGCGGCAACCCAGGCTCGCGCCAATTGTCCGACAGCGAAGCCAAGGTGTTCGTGTACATGGGCCAATCGCTGGTGCGCACCTACTACGTGCCTAAGAACCGCAGCGGCAACCTGTGGACGGTGTTCCGCATGACCGGCAGCGGCGACTTCCAGGACATCAACACCTTCAGTGGCGTGACAGTGAATGCCGCCAATGTGCTGAACGAAGTCAAACCGCTGCTGGATGACAGCGTCGCGGTCACCGCAGTCACCGTTAGCTCTTCCGTACAGACTGATGCGAAGAAGCTGAACCTGAAAGGTGAAGCGGCTTACCAGGCAGGCAATCTGGATCAGGCGATTGACTACTTCCGTCAGGCCATCGATCTGGATAACAGCTTCGGCAAGGCTTACGGCAACCTCGGCTTGGCGTATCAGAAAGCCGGTAACACTGCCGAGTCGATCTGGGCCAACCGCAAGGCTATCGCCCTTGCCACCGGCGCCAATGCTGCGACCGTGCGTGCAGGTGCCTACTACAACATTGCGCGGATCTACGAAGCGGCGGGGCAGTTCCAGGATGCTCTGCGTCACTACCAGTTGGCCAAGGAACAGAAAGCCAACCCGGTGTATGACACGGCGATTGAGCGGGTGCAGAACCGCTGATTCAGCTGTAGCGCAGTTCTAAAGATGTGGGAGGGGCTTGCTTCCTCCCACATTTGGATCGGTGTGTTTCCTACTGCATCATCAGGTTATTCCCACTTCGGCCCTGGGCCATCTCCCAGCCTGTGTATCATCCTGTCTCTTTTTCCATGCGACCTTTCTCGATCCGCTGAGCTTACTGGGCTACGTTTTTAAGCCACCTTCAGCGGTCAATGGAGTGACAGCCTATGCACGACACCCTCCAGCAGGTCTTTGGTTATCCACAGTTTCGTTTGGGTCAGGAAGAAACGGTCAGCGCCGTTCTGGCCGGTCGTTCGGCGGCTGCAATTTTCCCTACTGGGTCGGGTAAGTCCCTGTGTTATCAGCTGTCAGCAGTGTTGCTGCCGCACCTGACGCTGGTGGTCTCGCCACTGTTGGCATTGATGCAGGACCAGTTGGGCTTTTTGCAGCGCCATGGCATTTCGGCGGGCAGTATCGATTCGGCCCAGAGTCGTGACGACGCCAATGACGTGATGGCCCGTGCCCGTTCCGGTGAGCTGAAAATCCTGATGATTTCCGTGGAGCGCTTGAAGAACGAGCGTTTTCGCAACTTCCTGCAAAGTGTGCAGATCTCGCTGCTGGTGGTGGACGAGGCGCACTGCATTTCCGAGTGGGGCCATAACTTTCGCCCGGACTACCTGAAGCTGCCGGACTACCAGCGTCAGTTCAAGATCCCACAAGCGCTGCTGCTGACGGCTACAGCCACGCCCAAGGTGATTGCCGATATGCAGGCGAAGTTCGCCATAGCGCCGGGTGATGTGGTGACTACGGGGTTCTATAGGCCGAACCTGAACCTGTTGGTCGAACCGGTCAGCGGCGCGGACAAACGCCGTCGCCTGGTGCAGTGGATGAGTGAACGGGCCAACCAGCCGAGCATCGTCTACGTCACCCTGCAAAAAACCGCCGAGCATATTGCCGAGCATCTGAACCGCAATGGCATACAGGCCGAGGCGTATCACGCCGGCTTGCCCCACGACAGACGTGAGGGTATCCAGCAGCGCTTCATGGGCGGGCGCTCCAATTGCATTGTCGCCACCATCGCGTTTGGCATGGGAATCGACAAGAGTGACATCTGCAATGTGGTGCATTTTGACCTGCCCAAATCCATCGAGAACTACAGCCAGGAGATAGGCCGCGCCGGGCGTGATGGACAGCCCTCGGACTGCCTGGTGTTGGCCAACCGTGACAGCCTCAATGTGCTGGAAAACTTTGTGTACGGTGACACGCCTGAGCAGGAGGGGATCCGCCGGGTGCTGGAGGATTTGCAGGCGGCGCGCGGTGAAGGGCAGTGGGAGTTTCTACTGAGGTCGCTGTCGGACCACAGCAATATCCGCGAGCTGCCACTCAAGACCCTGCTGGTGCAGTTGGAGCTCAAAGGCGTGATCGCGCCGCGCTACGCGTTTTATGCCGAATACCGCTTCAAATACCTGATTGAGCCCGAAGCGTTACTGGCGCGGTTTTCCGGTGAGCGGCAGCAG
The DNA here is from genome assembly GCF_021391435.1 of Pseudomonas sivasensis. Classification (NCBI taxonomy): domain Bacteria; kingdom Pseudomonadati; phylum Pseudomonadota; class Gammaproteobacteria; order Pseudomonadales; family Pseudomonadaceae; genus Pseudomonas; species Pseudomonas sivasensis. The sequence goes on from NZ_CP090029.1 coordinate 467,777, forward strand.
TTTGTCGCGGCGATTATTCAAGTGTGCAAGCGTGCGAAGACCTGGGCGACGGTGGATTTCGACGCGCTGTATCAGCAGCACAATGCCGAGCGCAATCGTGTGGTGAAGGCGCTGGATTACTTCCAGGAGCAAGGCCTGATCGAGCTGGAAAGCAAGCAGATGACTGAGGTCTACAGCCTGCTGAATACCGAATTTGATCCACAGGTGTTAAGCGCCGAGTTATACACAGGCTTTAAGCACCACGAGGTGACAGAAGTGGCGCGGATTCACGCCATGCTCGATCTGTTTGCCACCGATCACTGCTTGGGCCAGCGCTTGGCCCATTATTTTGGTGATGAAAAAGCCCCCCATCGCTGCGGACATTGCTCGGTCTGTCACGGCCATGTGGCGCACCTGCCATCACCGCCGGGCTTGCCGCCGCTTGTGGATAAAAATTTCATGGAGCTGTGCGGTGATTTTATCCACAGGCATCATGAGCACACGGGCCAACTGCCGGGTGCCGAGCGACTGACGCGCTTTCTCGGGGGTATCAGTGTGCCGTTGTTTACCAAGCTGAAGGCGCGGGGCATTCCCGGTTTTGCTGCGCTGGAAGACTATCCCTATGCCGAAGTACGCAGTTGGGCCGAAGTCCATTTGAATGACCTGTAAACCCACTTTCACCAGAGGTGCCCATGCCTGATTCAGTGCCACAGCGTGCCGATTACCCTCACTTCCAGCCGATCATCACGCGCTGGCACGACAATGATGTGTACGGTCACGTGAATAACGTCACCTACTACAGCTTTTTCGACACGGCGGTGAATACCTACCTGATCGAGCAGGGCGGGCTGGATATTCATGGCGGCGAAGTGGTGGGGTTTGTGGTGAGTTCGGCGTGCGATTACTTCGCGTCGATTGCCTTTCCCGAGCGTATCGATATTGGCTTGCGAGTGGGCAAGTTAGGCAATAGCTCAGTGCAGTATGAGTTGGCGGTATTCAAGACAGGCGAAGAGGAAGCCTGCGCGGCGGGGCGCTTTGTGCATGTGTTTGTGGATCGGGGGTCGAACCAGCCGGTGACCATTCCGGGAGTGTTGCGCGAGGCGCTGCAGCGGTTGGTGGTCTGACGGCAAAAACCAATGTGAGAGGGTGCAAGCGTGCTCTCACATTGGTTTTGCGGCGTTTTTTAGAGATTACCGGTGACGGTAGTGATGCTTGTTCTTGCGATGCCCATAGGCATGGCCGCGGCCGCGATGGTCATCACGGTCATAGCGACGGTTGTCGCGCCCACGATCACGACGATCATCGTCATCGCTCTTGTTGCCCATGTAGTTGCCCAGTGCACCGCCCGCGCCACCGCCTGCAGCCGAGCCGATCAGTGCACCTGTGCTACCGCCGACACTGCGGCCTACGACGTTGCCGCCGGCTGCGCCCAGGGCGCCGCCAATAGCGGCTTCGCCACGGCTGCGCTTGTCAGCGCCGACCGCACTACCACCTGCGCCACCGAGGGCCGCGCCGATGGTCGAACCGGTGTTACCGCCCAACTGCTGGCCGACGACAGAACCTAGAACCCCGCCCAATGCGCCGCCTACACCGGCTTCGGTGGTGCCACCGGCCATGGCTGCGCCACTGACCAGGCCAAGGGACAACAAGAGAATCGAGGAGAACTTCATTCGGGAAACCTCAAGAGGATGACGGCGCGATCCTGAGGCTGTATTGACATTGTGACAATAGAATTCCGACCAGTAACACGAGTTGTACACAATCCTCTAAGTTACTGTTTTTAATCGGGAACTTAAGTGGTTTTTGAGAGTCTTTAACTACTTCGGAACGGCCGCTTTTATGCAAAAGCGGCCTTTTTTGTGTCCGAAATGATCAGTCAGGCTGTACGGGCCATGATCAGGCCATTATCGCTTGCGGCTTCCAAGCGGATCGCCACGAACTTCGATGTTGGCGTATGGCTGCCATCCCCGGTGCTTTCCAGCGGCACCAGCGGGTTCACTTCCGGATAGTAAGCGGCTGCCTGCCCCGCCGGGATATCAAACGCCAGCAACGTGAAGCCCTTCACGCGACGCTCACGGCCATCTTCCCACAGCGACACGATGTCAGCCTTCTGCCCCGGCTTGAAGCCCAGGCGGATGATGTCGGCTTCGTTGACGAACAGTACGTCACGCTGGCCTTTCACGCCGCGATAGCGGTCATCCAGGCCATAAATGGTGGTGTTGTACTGATCGTGGGAGCGCATCGACTGCATGATCAGATCCGGTACCCGGCCAGTGGCGTGGGTGCGTTCGTGGATCAAGTCTTTGGGCAGGATGTTCGGGCGGAAGTTGGCGCGACCCGAAGGCGTGTTCCAACGGCGCGCGCCGGCGGAGTTGCCTAAGTAGAAGCCACCTGGGTTTTTGATCTTGTCGTTGAAGTCCTTGAAGCCTGGAATGGTATCGGCAATCAGGTCGCGGATACGGCTGTAGTCGGCCACCAGCCAGTTCCAGTCGACCGGCTTGCTGCCCAGCGTCGCGGCGGCAATGCCGGCCAGGATTGCTGGCTCGGACTTCATCAGCTTCGACAGGGGTTGCAGTTGGCCATTGGAGCCGTGAACCATGCTGAACGAGTCTTCCACCGTGACCGCCTGCGGGCCGTCGGCCTGGATGTCGATGTCGGTACGGCCCAAACACGGGAGGATCAGCGCGTCCTTGCCGTGCATCAGGTGGCTGCGATTGAGCTTGGTGCTGATCTGCACGGTCAGGTCGCAATTACGCAGTGCTTCGAAGGTACGCGGGCTGTCTGGAGTAGCTTGGGCGAAGTTGCCGCCCAGGCCGATAAATACTTTGGAGCGGCCCTCAAGCATCGCGTGGATCGCTTCCACCACGTTGTGTCCGTTGGTACGCGGCACCTGGAACTGGAAGCGACGCTCCAGGGCGTCGAGGAACGCCACCGGTGGACGTTCGTTAATGCCCATGGTGCGGTCGCCCTGCACGTTGCTGTGGCCGCGCACCGGGCACAAACCGGCGCCTGGGCGGCCGATGTTGCCGCGCAGCAGCATCAGGTTGGCGATTTCCTGGATGGTCGGTACCGAGTGGCGGTGCTGGGTGATGCCCATCGCCCAGCACATGATTACGTTTTTGCCTTTGGCGTACATGCGTGCCGCTTGCTCGATCTCCACCAGCGGCAGGCCGGACTGCGCGACGATTTCATCCCACGAGGTGTCGTCGATCTGGCCCAGGTAATCGAGCACGTTGGCTGTGTGTTCGTTGAGGAAGTCGTGGTCAAACACGGCTTCCTTGCCTTCGGCCTGCGCCTGGCGTTCCCACAGCAGCAGGAACTTGGCCATGCCGCGCAGGATAGCCATGTCGCCACCCAGTGCTGGGCGGAAGTAGGCGGTATTGGTCGGCTTGTCACCGTTGGTGAGCATTTCCAGCGGGTGTTGCGGGTGCTGAAAACGTTCCAGACCGCGCTCTTTCAGCGGGTTGATACACACCACCTGGGCGCCGCGTTTAACCGCTTCACGCAGCGGTTCGAGCATGCGCGGGTGGTTGGTGCCGGGGTTTTGGCCCCAGACGAAAATCGCATCGGCATGTTCGAAGTCATCAAAGGTCACGGTGCCTTTGCCGACGCCCACGCTTTGCGCCAAGGCCACGCCGCTGGCCTCGTGGCACATGTTCGAGCAATCCGGGAAGTTGTTGGTGCCGTAGGCGCGCACGAACAGCTGATACAGGTACGCCGCCTCGTTGCTGGCCCGGCCCGAGGTGTAGAACTCGGCCATATCCGGGCTTGGCAGTGCGTTGAGGTGCTGGCCGATGAGGTCGAAGGCTGCTTCCCAGCTGACGGGTGTGTAGCGGTCGGTTTCGGCGTCGTAGCGCATCGGCTCGGTCAGGCGGCCCTGGTATTCGAGCCAGTAATCGCTCTGTTCCAGCAGCGCAGTGACGCTGTGTTTGGCGAAGAATGCAGCGTCTACACGACGTTTGGTGGCTTCCCAGTTGACCGCTTTGGCGCCGTTTTCGCAGAACTTGACCATGCCGCTTTCCGGCGAGTCGCCCCAGGCGCAGCCCGGGCAGTCAAAGCCGCCGTTCTGGTTGGTCTTGAGCATCATGCGCAGGTTTTTCAGCGCGTTGTCGCTGGTCAACCACGCCTGTGCCACGCTGATCAGCGCGCCCCAGCCGCCCGCCGGGCCTTTGTAAGGCTTGTAGCGCGGGGTTGGGGTTTGGTCGGCTTGATGATGATTGCTCACGGCTGGTTCTCCATCGCAGGGCTGTAGACCCGCGGCGCACTTTTCTGCGGCAGGTGGATGAGATTGAGGTTGTGCCGGCGGGCCCATTGCAGGGCTAGGCCGGTGGGCGACGACAGGCTGACGAGGGTCTGGATGCCTGCGCGCAAAACTTTCTGGATCAATTCGAGGCTGCAACGACTAGTGACAATCGCCAGGCCGCCATCGGTCGGGATCTTTTGGCGGATCAACGCACCGATCAATTTATCGAGCGCGTTGTGCCGGCCAATGTCTTCGCGGCCCATCAACAGTTCGCCTTGGCTGTTCATGAACACCGCCGCATGCACCGCGCCGCTGTATTGGCCCAGAGGCTGAAAGGCGCTGATGCGCTGGCGCAGACCATCAAGCCATTCGGCGGGTGGCAGTGGTGCGCCGGGCAGTACCTTAAGGTCCGGCAAGGCTTGTTCCACCGCTTCTACACCGCACAAACCACAACCGCTGGTGCCCGCCAACTGGCGACGTTGCTGCTTGAGATTCCAGAACGCGCGGCTGGAAATCTGCACCTGAGCGTACTGGGTCGAGCCTGAACCGCTGAGTTTGAGATCATAGATGTCGCTAACGTCGGCGATAATGCCGCTGCCGATGCTGAAGCCGACGATAAAGTCTTCCAGGTCTGTCGGCGTGACCAACATGACTGCCTGGCTGATGTCGTTATAGGCGATCGCCAACGCCACTTCTTCCGCCAACGCAGTGCTGGCGACCTCTGTGTGTTCGAGATTGCAGTATTGGTAGCTCTGGCTGGCGGCGGGCGCGGGCGTTTCAGAGGCGGGCGCCGCGCAGACTGGGCGCTTGGCGTTCATGGGGCAGTACCACCGGCGGATTGGTCAGTGTTTAGACTAGGCGCGACAAAGCGTCGCGTCTAATTGCCAGTACTGATCTACCGATAGATGACGTCGATCAAGACGCGTTTTGCGATTTCTGAAACAGCGCGAAACATGCCTCTGCGAGCGCGGAGCGCGGTGCGCTGCGACGCATGATCAGCCCCAGGCGCGCAAGGGTGTGGGCATCCTCGATAGGTTGCAGGCGCAGGTGCTCGGTGAGCGCATCCAGGCCACCGTCCAGGGGCATGACCGCGCAACACAGCCCGCCGTGTACCGCCTGTAGCAACTGATGGACGGCATCGGTTTGCAGCAGCGGTTGGGGATTGAGTCCACGGCTGTGGAAGTTGTGGTCGATGGACTGGCGAAAATGCATGCCACTGGTGAGCATGCCCAGGGGCAGTTCGGTCAGGGCCTCCCAGCTCAACGGCTTGTCGCCAAAGCTGAAAAACCGCTGGTCGTAGAGCAGGCCCATGCGCGTTTCGCCCAAGGCCAGTGAGTCAAAGCGTTCATTATCCAAACGCTCAAGATAGGAGACGCCCAGGTCCAGTCGATTACTCGCAAGTTGTTCAAGGATCTGTTCGGAGCTCAAGGCCGAGAGCTCGAAGCGCAGGCTCGGGTGTTCTTTATGCAGTTGTTGCATCAACGCCAACGGATCAAAGCTCGACAGCGGCACCACGCCCAAACGCAACGTACCCACCAGGTTGCCGCGACAGGCAGCAGCTTCAGCCTGCAAGCCGTCATACGCCGCCAGCACTGTTCGGGCCCACGCCAGCACCCGTTCACCGGGTGCGGTGAAGCCTTCGAAGCGCTGGCCGCGATTGACGAGGGGCAAGTGCAACTCTTCTTCGAGGCTGCGCAGGCGCATCGACAGGGTGGGCTGGGTAATGTGGCAACGTGCCGCTGCCTGGCCGAAGTGCCGGGTTTCGTCGAGGGCGATCAGGAATTTCAGCTGTTTGATGTCCATCTTCGCTCCAGGGCTTATTCCAATGGCGGGGGGATTCTAGCGCGTTTGGGTCTTTGGCCGGGCTGGAACCCAAATCTGTAGGACTGGTCTAGTCTTTGGCATCTGGAAATCAACTACCAAGGAGCGCGTACGATGAGTCTTTTTAGCTTTGTTAAGGAAGCAGGCGAGAAGTTGGCCAAGCTGTTGACCCCGGGCAACGCCAACGCAAGCGATGATCTGAAAAAGCACATTGAAGAAGTCGGGCTGGGTAATCCCGATGTTCACGCGACTGTGGAGGGTGACAAGGTCACGCTTACTGGAACCGTTGCCAGTCAGGAAGAGAAAGAAAAAATCATTCTGGCGGCGGGCAATATTGCCGGTGTGGCCAGCGTGGATGACCAGATCACCGTATCCGGCCCGGCAGTTGCCGCAGCCCGTTTCGTGGTGGTGAAAAAGGGCGACACCCTTAGCGCAATATCCTTGGCGGTCTACGGCAACGCCAATCAGTACAACAAAATCTTCGAAGCTAACAAACCGCAGTTGTCGAACCCGGACAAGATTTACCCAGGGCAGACGCTGCGTATTCCTGAGTAATACACGGGCGAAAATATGGGAGGGGGCTTGCCCCCCGATAAAGGAGTGTCAGTCATAGCTTCCTTGACTGACACACTGCTATCGGGAGCAAGCCCCCTCCCACATTTGGTCAGAGCCCGACAATGAGATCGCGGTAGTCACCGACTGCTGCAAACTCGCCCGTGTCCTTCGGCCCTTTTTTGCTGTCCGGCTCTTTTACCGCCAGCAAATGGCCCACGCCAAACGCCTGGGCGCTGCGCAGGATCGGCAAGGTGTCGTCGATAAACAGGCTGCGCGAGGGATCAAACTGAATGTCGGCCTGCAAGGCATCCCAGAACTGCGGATCTTCCTTTGCGAAACCGTAGTCGTGGGAGCTGATCAATCGCTCGAAATACGGCGCCAGTTCAATGCGTTCCAACTTCAACGACAGCGAATCACGATGGGCGTTGGTGATCAGAATCACGCGCTTGCCGGCCTGTTTGATCGCCGCGAGAAAGGTATCCGCATCCGGGCGCAGGGCAATCAGGTGAGCGGTTTCCAGCTTGAGTTCACGCACTGGGATCTTCAGTTCTGTGCTCCAAAAATCCAGGCAATACCATTGCAACTGTCCGGCGTTACGCTCGAACAGAGGCTGCAACTCCATCTCGGCCATGGCCCGGCTCACCCCGTGCAGCTCGGCGTAGCGCTGGGGCAGGTGCTCCATCCAGAAGTGGTTGTCGTAATGCAGGTCGAGCAGGGTGCCGTCCATGTCCAGCAGGACAGTGTCGATGGCGTGCCAGGGCAAAGAGGGCATGGTGCGGTCTCATGTAAGTAAAGATATCCGACACAGACAATCGGAAAAGCCACGGTATAGTAACCCGATCACGCCAAGGAGCCGCTCATGCGCCAGAAACCCACCGTCCTCGCCCGCGAAATAGTCGCCAGTAGCCGTTTGTTCCGCGTGGAGGAAGTGCAGTTGCGCTTTTCCAATGGCGTTGAACGGACCTACGAGCGCCTGGTGGGGCGTGGTGCCGGCTATGGCGCGGTGATGATCGTGGCGATGATCGATGAAGAGCATGCCTTGCTGGTCGAAGAGTACTGCGGCGGTATCGACGAATATGAGTTGTCCTTGCCCAAAGGCCTGATCGAACCGGGTGAAGACGTACTGGCTGCCGCCGATCGTGAGCTCAAGGAGGAAGCCGGTTACGGCGCGCGACAGTTGGAACACATTACCGAGCTGTCGCTGTCGCCCGGTTATATGAGCCAGAAAATCCAAGTGGTATTGGCCACTGACCTGTATGAAGAAAGCCTTGAAGGCGATGAGCCCGAGCCGATGCGTGTGGATCGGGTCAATCTGCGCGAGCTGTCACAGTTAGCGCAAAACGAGCAATTCAGTGAGGGTCGCGCTTTGGCGGCGTTGTACCTGGTACGAGATCTGTTGATCCAGCGTGGAGCGTTTACCGCATGAGCGAACTGTTTTTAGGCCACCCGTTTATCGCCCCTGTAATCGAGCTGGCTCGCCAGGCGGGTGAAGTCATCCTGCCGTACTGGCGCGCCGATGTGGCGGTGACTTCAAAGGCCGACGATTCGCCGGTGACGGCAGCAGATCTGGCCGCCCACCACCTGATTCTCGCTGGCCTCACCGCGCTGGACCCGAGCATCCCCGTGCTGTCCGAAGAAGACGCTGATATCGACCAGAGCGTGCGCGCCGGCTGGACGCGTTGGTGGTTGGTGGACCCGCTGGACGGCACCAAGGAATTCATCGCCGGCAGTGAAGAGTTCACCGTCAATATCGCCCTGATTGAACACGGCCGCGTGGTGTTCGGTGTAGTGTCGATGCCCACCAGTGGCCGTTGCTACTTTGGCGGCGCAGGTTTAGGCGCGTGGCGATCCGATGTGAACGAAGCGCCCAGGCAGATCCAGGTGCGCAAGGCACCGGCGGCGGGTGAGGCATTCACGGTGGTTGCCAGCCGTCGGCATACCAGCCCCGAGCAGGAGCGTTTGCTGGACGGGTTGAGCGCAGGAGTGGGTGAGTTGAAGTTGGCGAATATCGGCAGCTCGTTGAAGTTCTGCCTGTTGGCCGAGGGCAGCGCCGACTGCTATCCACGCCTGGCGCCGACTTCGCAATGGGATACGGCTGCGGCACAAGGCGTGCTCGAAGGTGCGGGGGGCGAGGTGCTGGAGTTGAGTGGTGAGCCGTTCAGCTACCCGGCGCGGGAATCGTTGTTGAACCCGTTTTTTCTGGCGTTGCCGGCGAAGGCTGCGTGGCGTGAGCGGTTGCTGACCTTGGCAAGATCTTAAAACCATCGCAGATCAAAATGTGGGAGGGGGCTTGCCCCCGATAGCGGTGTATCAGTCAATACAGCAGTGACTGAACTACCGCCATCGGGAGCAAACCCCCTCCCACATTTGTTTTGTGTATTGGCTTCTAGCGGTGCAGGACGTATTGGCCAGTGAAGGCTACCGCTCTTTCGTCACTGCCCTCATTCACGATCCACGTGTCCAACGCCAACCGCGCCCGGCCATAGCGCTTGTGGGTCGCGATAAAGCGCTTCCATACCTTTTCCTCCGGCGCTGCGCATATCGCGGTCGCGTCATGCGTCACCGGCAGCGGATAACTGATCTGCCCTTCCTGAATCACGATATGCCCGTCTTCAATCCCTTCCTCACGCAGCTGCAGGTGCAGCCAGCCCCAACCCGCCAGTACCGCGCCGCAGTAGAGGCTGCCGCCGAACATGGTGCTCTTGTGGTTGATATTGGCCTGCAGGGGCAGGTGCAGCCGCAGTTGCCTGTCTTGCCAGTCGAGCACCTTGAGGCCCATTTCCCGGGTCAAGGGGATGTCGTGGTGCAGGACGGATTCCAGGTAACGGCTGTCGCGGCTCATGGGGACCTCTTGGTGGGTGGGCAGGGTCATTCGTCGTCGGCGCTTTGGTTGGCGAAGTTCAGGCCATGCTTGCGCAGTTTGTCGTGCAAGGTCTTGCGCGGCACGCCGAGGGCTTCGGCGAGGCTGCGCATGGAGCTGTGGGGACGGGTCAGTTCGGCAGCGATCAGGCTTTTCTCGAACTGCTCGACTTGCTCGCTCAACCCACCCGGTGTGGAGGTCAGTACGCTGCTGGCGGGGTTGTCCGGCGTGCTGTCCAGTGCCAGTTCCAGGCCCAGTGCAAAGCGCTCGGCGGCGTTCTGCAATTCCCGCACATTGCCCGGCCAGCTGTGACGCAACAGCAAAGCCCGCTGGCCCGGCTGCAGCTCATGCAACGTCAGGCCATGGCGGCTGCTGGCTTCGTCGGCGAAGTGCTGGAAGAGCATCAATGCATCTTCACCGCGCTCGCGCAGCGGCGGAATGCGTAGCGGCGCGACGTTGAGACGGTAATACAAGTCGGCGCGGAAACGGCCCTGGTCGGCGGCCTGGCGCAGGTCCTCCTTGGTGGCAGCGATAATGCGGATATCCAGCGGGATCAGTTGATTGCCGCCCAGGCGTTCCACCACGCGCTCCTGCAACAGGCGCAACAGTTTGACCTGCACATCCAGGCTCATGCTTTCGATTTCGTCGAGGAACAAGGTTCCGCCGTTGGCAAACTCGAACTTGCCGATGCGGCGTTTCTGCGCCCCGGTAAAGGCGCCGGGCTCATGACCGAACAGCTCGCTTTCGACCACCGACTCGGCGAGGGCACCTGCGTTGATCGCGACGAACGGGCCGCTGCGTCGGTTCGACAGGTCATGCAGTGCACGGGCCACGACTTCTTTGCCGGCGCCGGTTTCACCGAGGATCAGCACGTCGGCCTTGGTCGCCGCCAACGCGCCGATCTGCTCGCGCAGGCGCAGCATTTGCGGTGAGTGCCCAACGAGTCGCGTGCTCAGTTGCTGGCGGTCGCTGAGGGCCAGGCGCAGGCTGCGGTTATCCAGCACCAGCCGGCGCAAGGCCAGGGCGCGGCGCACGCTGTCGAGCAGCGAGTCGCTGGCGAAGGGTTTTTCGAGGAAGTCATAGGCACCCGCGCGCATCGCCTGCACCGCCAACGGCACGTCGCCGTGGCCGGTGATCAGCAGCACCGGCAGGTCTGGATCCTGGCCGTGCAGTTCGGCCAGCAGCTCCAGGCCGTCCATGCCGGGCATGCGGATGTCGCTGACCACTACGCCCGGCCAATCCCGCGACAGGCGCGCGGTGAGGCCGGTGGCTTCGCCCAAGGGCAGGACTTTCAGCCCGGCCAGGTCCAGGGTCTGGCACAGGGCCTGACGCAGGTGTGGATCATCGTCGATCAACACCACCTGAATCTGGTTATCGATACTCATACACTGCGGTCCTCGGACGGTTGCAGACTGACGCCCGGCGAGCCGGCACGCAATTTCAGGGTTAACAGCGCGCCACCTTCCTTGTGGTTAGCGAACGACAGTTCGCCGCCAAAGGCACGCATCAAGGTGTCACAGATCGCCAGGCCCAATCCCAGGCCTTGGGTGCGGGTCTTGGTGGTGTAGAACGGTTCGCTGGCGCGGCCCAACGCTTCCATGCAAAACCCAGGGCCATTGTCACGAATGTACAGGTTGACGCCTTGGGCGGTGGTTTCGGCACTCAGCCACAGTTTACGCGGCGGGCCTTTTTCGGTGAGGGCGTCCAGGGCGTTGGCCAGCAGGTTGCCCAGCACTTGGCGCAGCCGTGTTTCGCCGGCCTGTACCCACAGGGTCGCTTCCGGCAAATCGCGGATCAGCTCCACCTCCATTGACCGCCGACGTTTGGCCAGCAGCGCCAGCGCGTCGTCCAGCGCCGGTTGCAGGGCCACGCTCTCCGGCGCATGCCGGTCGCGCCGGGCGAAGGCGCGCAGGTGGGCGATGATCGAAGCCATGCGTCCGGTCAGTTCGCTGATCAACTTAAGGTTGCCCCGCGCATCGGCGGTGCGTTCATGGTCCAGCAGGATCTCGGCGTTTTCCGCATAGCTGCGAATTGCGGCCAGGGGCTGATTGAGTTCGTGGCTGATACTCGCCGACATGGTGCCCAGCGCCGAGAGCTTGCCCGCTTGCACCAAATCATCCTGGGCGCGCACCAGTTCCTGCTGGGCATGTTCGCGTTCCAGTACTTCTTGTTTGAGGCGGCGGTTCAAGCCTTCCAGGTCGCTGGTCCGCTCGATCACACGGGCTTCCAGTTCGCGACGCGCCTTGGCTTCAAAAGCGATGCGCTCCAGGTAATGGCGGCGTCGTTGCATCATCAAACCGAGCAGCAACATCAGCACCAGAAGCGTGGCCCCACCCACGGCGACCACCGTTCGCACCGGGCGGCTGATCAATGATTGGGGCGCGAGGATTTCGACGTTCCAGCCGGTCTCGGCGATGGCAGTGGATTGGCGCAACCATGCGGTGTTGCTCAGGCTCAGCGGCTGTGGATCACGGGTCGGGTAGGGCTGGATTGCAGTGATCGCCTGTCGTTCTTCAGCGGTCAGCGGCCGAGTGGCGCGGAAACGCCATTGGGGGCGTGAGGTGAGGATCACCACGCCGTTGTGGTCGGTCACCAGCAGTTGTTCAGGCGTGTTGCCCCACAGGCTTTCGGTATGGTCCAGGTCGACCTTGACCACCAGCACGCCGATGATCTTGTCGCCCTCGCGCACGGCGGCGGCGAAGAAATAACCGCGTTTGGCCGACGTAGTACCCAGGCCGAAAAACCGCCCGAGGCGCCCGGCCATGGCTTCGCTGAAGTACGGGCGGAACGAGAAATTGCGCCCGACAAAGCTGTCCTGTTTATCCCAGTTCGAGGCGGCGAGGGTCTTGCCGGTGGTGTCCATCAGGTACATCACTTCAACCCCGGCCTGGGCGGCGACGTCCTTGAGCAGCAGGTTGGCGTTGATCTGATGGGAGCTTACATTCGGCGCATCCAGCACGGTGCGCAGCGCGGGCAAGTCGCCGAGGATCTGCGGCAGCACTTCATAGCGGTGCAGGGTGCCCAACAGGTTGGCGACGTAGAGGTCGAGGGTCTGGCGATTCTGCCCGGCCAGTTCGCTGCGGTAATAGCGCTCAGCCAAGTGCTCCAGCGGCCACAGCAGCGGTGCCAGGCACAATGCCAGCAGGGCGAGGCTGCGCCAGCGGGGTCTTCGCGGAAGGGATGGAGTCATGGGAGTCGTGCGCCTATGGGGACAGGCGCATTATGCCTAGTGCTGCTGTGCAAGACACTCGCGCAATGCGTCTTGCCAGTGTGGCTGGCTGACGTGCCACTGTTGCTGCAAGCGGCTGCAATCGAGGCGTGAGTTCAAGGGGCGCTTGGCGGGCGTCGGGTAGGCGCTGGATGGGATCGCCTCCAGTTCGGCACAGGCTTTGCCATCGGCGTGCAGGTGCTCGCCAATCGCCTGAGCGAAGCCGAACCACGATGTTTCACCTTGGGCGGTGAGGTGATAAATACCCCATTCTCCCGCCTCGCCGGCCAGCCAGCGCTCGATCAGTGCGCGGGTGCTGCCGGCAATGGTCCCGGCCCATGTTGGCGCGCCGATCTGGTCAGCCACGATGCGCATCTGCGGTTTCTCTTGCAGCAGGCGTTGCATGGTCAGCAGGAAATTCTTGCCCTGGTTGGAGTAGACCCAACTGGTACGCAGGATCAGGTATTGACCGCCCGCCGTCGCAATGGCCTGCTCGCCCGCCAGCTTACTCTGGCCGTAGACGCTCAACGGGTTCGGCGCGTCGGCTTCGGTGTAGGGCGCAGGCTTGCTGCCGTCGAACACATAGTCGGTGGAGTAGTGAATCAGTGGAATCCCCAGGGCCTTGGCTTCCTGCGCAAGGATGCCGGGGGCGATGGCGTTGATTGCGAATGCGGCGTCTGGTTCGCTTTCGGCATGGTCGACTGCGGTGTGGGCGGCGGCGTTGATGATCAGGTCGGGGCGATGGGCGCGGATCTGCTCGCGGATCTGGTCCGGTTTGGCCAGGTCGAGCTGGTTGCTTCCGAGCACCATCAATTCGCCCAGCCCCTGAAGGTGCGCTTGCAGTGCCTGGGAGACTTGGCCATGTTGGCCGGTAATCAGGATCTTCATGGGAACAGATCGGCGTCCATCAGCAGTTTGCCCGCCTGGTCCTTGGCGGACAGTTGCGGCGGCTCGTTCAGCTCCCAGTCGATAGCCAGCGTCGGGTCATTCCACAGGATGCTGCGCTCGGCGCTCGGCTGGTAGTAGTCGGTGGTCTTGTACAGGAACTCGGCGTAGTCGCTCAGCACCACAAACCCATGGGCAAACCCTTCCGGTACCCACAACTGGCGACGGTTCTGTGCCGACAGACGTACGCCCACCCATTGGCCGAAGTTCGGCGAACTGCGGCGAATGTCCACGGCGACATCGAGCACTTCGCCAGCGGTGACACGCACGAGTTTGCCTTGGGTGTGCTCCAGTTGGTAATGCAGGCCTCGCAGCACATTTTTTTGCGAGCGCGAGTGGTTGTCCTGGACGAACTCGCGCCTGAGCCCGGTAGCCTCTGCAAAGGCTCGGGCGTTGAAGCTTTCGTAGAAAAAGCCGCGTTCGTCACCGAATACTTTTGGTTCGAGGATCAATACACCGGGAAGTGAGGTGTCGATGATATTCACTGGTTGTCTCCCGCCAGCGAATACAGGTACTGACCATAACCGGTCTTGCCGAAGTATTTGGCGCGCTCCAACAAATGGTCACGGTCGATCCAGCCGTTGCCGTAGGCGATTTCTTCAAGGCACGCCACTTTGAGACCTTGGCGACGCTCGATGGTCTGCACGTACTGCGACGCGTCCAGCAAACTGTCGTGGGTGCCGGTATCCAGCCAGGCGAAACCTCGACCGAAGCGCTCCACCTGCAAGTCGCCGCGCTTGAGATAAGCGTTGTTGACGTCGGTGATTTCCAGTTCGCCACGGGCGGAGGGTTTGACCGCCTTGGCGATGCTGACCACGTCGTTGTCGTAAAAATACAGGCCGGTGACGGCATAGCTGGATTTCGGTACAGCGGGTTTTTCTTCGATGGACAGGGCGCGGCCTTCGCTGTCGAAGTCGATTACACCGAAGCGCTCCGGGTCTTTGACCCAATAGCCGAACACCGTGGCACCTTTGCCGCGATTGACCGCCGCATGCAACTGCTCGCTGAAACGCTGGCCGTGGAAAATGTTGTCGCCCAGGATCAGGCACACGGGGTTGTTGCCGATGAACTGCTCGCCAATCAGGAAGGCTTGCGCCAGCCCGTCCGGCTTCGGTTGTTCGGCGTAGCTGAACGTCACGCCAAACTGGCTACCGTCACCCAGCAGGTTGCGGTATTGCGGTAAGTCCGCCGGCGTGGAAATCACAAGAATTTCTTTGATGCCTGCCAGCATCAGTACCGAGATCGGGTAGTAAATCATCGGCTTGTCGTAGACCGGCAGCAGTTGTTTGGAGACACCCAGGGTGATGGGGTGCAAGCGTGTGCCGGAGCCACCGGCCAATACGATTCCTTTCATGCAATCAGATCCCTCGTGTCGGTATTGCCCAATCGTTCACCTTGATAACTCCCATCCTGAACCCTGCGGCACCATTCCAGGTTATCGAGGTACCACTGCACGGTTTTGCGCAGCCCGGTTTCAAAGGTTTCTTCGGGTACCCAGCCCAGTTCGCGTTCGATTTTGCTGGCGTCGATCGCGTAGCGTTGGTCGTGGCCCGGACGGTCTTTCACGAACGTGATCAGGCCGGCGTATTTCTCCACACCGTGCGGAAGGTGGGGTGCCAATTCCTCCAGCAGGCTGCAGATGCTGCGCACAACATCGATGTTCTTCTGCTCGTTGTGGCCGCCGATGTTGTAGGTCTCGCCGACTACGCCGTGCGTCACGACGGTGAGCAACGCTCGGGCGTGGTCCTCGACAAACAGCCAGTCGCGCACTTGCAAGCCATCACCATAGACCGGCAAAGGCTTGCCCGCGAGAGCGTTGAGGATCACCAGCGGAATCAACTTTTCAGGAAAGTGGAAGGGGCCGTAGTTGTTGGAGCAATTGGTCAGCAACACGGGCAGGCCGTAGGTGCGTTGCCAGGCGCGGACCAAGTGGTCGGACGCGGCTTTGCTGGCAGAGTAGGGCGAACTGGGCGCGTAGGGCGTGGTTTCGGTGAACAGATCGTCCACGCCGTGTAGGTCGCCGTAGACCTCGTCGGTAGAAATATGGTGGAAGCGAAACGCGCTCTTGTCTGGCCCGGAAAGGGTTTGCCAGTAGCCGCGGGCGGCTTCCAGCAGGCTGTAGGTGCCGACGATATTGGTCTGGATAAAATCCGACGGGCCGTCAATCGAACGGTCGACGTGGGATTCGGCGGCCAGATGCATGATCGCTTGAGGCTCGAAGCGCGCGAGCACTGCGCTGACGGTGGCTTGGTCGATGATATCTGCCTGTACGAACTCATAGCGGCTATTGGCCGCGATACTGGTCAGCGATTCCAGATTGCCGGCGTAGGTGAGTTTGTCCAGGTTGAGCACTTCGTGCTCGGTGTGCTGAATCAGATGACGTATCAAAGCAGAACCGATAAAACCGGCGCCACCGGTAATGAGAATGCGCATGACTGGGGCCCTTTTCCTTAGGCGGACGTTTAGCGAATGGAGCATAGCTTGTGTTGTGGCGCTGGTCAGGACCGTGTGCATGTGGGGGTTGCGCAAGCCCCCTGAACAATGGCGATATACACGTCTAAAAAACGGCCTTTCTGGCACGTTGCAGTCATTGGGCAGCCAGCAAGACCTCAATTACAAAGTCGACAGCTCCCGCGGCCGGTTTGTTCTGAAAATCTGCCGGGGCGAGTACGCCGCTGTGGAGTTGCAGGCCCAGCTCGCAGCCCTCAACACACTGCATGGCGTGCGCGTACCCAAGGTCATCAAGGCGCTGAGCGGTGTACGGGTTGGTTCGCGCTCAGGGCGGCGTCTGCATCGCCGAGGCACTGGAGGCTGGAGGGTATTTCTTCTCGTCGTCGGGGGCAGCCCGGTGAGTTGCCGCATCGGCATGGCGGTGCTGGACGTGATGGAGGAAGAAAAACTATGGGAAAACGCCAAAGTTGTCGGAGGGCATTTCAAGGCGCGGTTGGAAGCACTGATTGATCGCCATCCCTTGGTGGGCGCGGTTCACGGTTCCGGTTTTTATCTTGGCCTGGAGTTGGTTCGCGATCGACAAACCCTGGAACCGTCGACCGAAGAGACCACGTTGCTATGTGACCGCCTGCGCGCGTTGGGGATTTTCATGCAACCTACTGGTGACTACCTGAACATCCTCAAGATCAAGCCGCCGATGGTTACCTCTAAACACAGCGTGGATTTTTTTGTCGACATGTTGTCGAAGGTACTCAATGAGCAGCTGTAATTAATCGATTGTTATCGGCTATTACCTGTCATATTTATCGATCATGCTTTTTGATCGCTTTTAAAGCCGATTTTTATCCGTTATAAAGTCGGCCTTTTCCCCCATTCGGAGTCCTGATCGCCATGACCACCCTGCACAGCACCCCCCGCGCCGATGGCTTCCATATGCCCGCCGAATGGGCACCACAGACGCAAACCTGGATGGTCTGGCCCGAGCGCCCGGACAACTGGCGTCTGGGTGGTAAACCGGCGCAGGCGGCTCATGTGGCAGTGGCCAAGGCCATCGCGCGTTTTGAGCCGGTGACCGTGGCGGTTTCTGCCGGCCAGTACGAAAACGCCCGCGCTCGTTTGGACGTGCCGAATATTCGTGTGGTGGAAATGTCCAGCGATGATGCCTGGGTACGCGACACTGGCCCGACGTTCGTGATCAACAACAGCGGCGAAGTGCGCGGCGTGAACTGGGATTTCAACGCCTGGGGTGGTTTTGATGGCGGCCTCTACTCGCCGTGGAATCGCGACTCGCAGGTGGGCGGCAAGATCCTCGAAATCGAGCGAGCACCGCGTTATCGCACCGAAGGTTTTGTGCTGGAAGGCGGTTCGATCCATGTCGATGGCGAAGGCACCCTGATCACTACTGAAGAATGCCTGCTCAACCGCAATCGCAACCCGCACCTTGACCGTTCCGAGATCGAAGCGGTGCTCAGCGCCAACTTGGCTGTGGATAAGATCATCTGGCTGCCGGACGGCCTGTTCAACGACGAAACCGACGGCCATGTGGATAACTTCTGCTGCTACGTGCGCCCAGGTGAAGTGTTGTTGGCGTGGACCGACGATGCGCAAGACCCGAACTACGCCCGCTGCCACGCGGCGATGGACGTGCTGCAAAGCAGCACCGACGCTCAGGGACGCCCATTCACAGTGCACAAAATGCCGATCCCAGGGCCGTTGTATGCCACTGAAGAAGAATGCGCAGGTGTTGACCCGGTGGACGGCACCCAGGAACGTAATCCGACCGTGCGGTTAGCCGGTTCCTACGTCAACTTCCTGATCGTTAACGGCGGGATCATCGCGCCAAGCTTCGACGACCCGCTGGACAACGAAGCCAAGGCCATCCTGCAGAACCTGTTCCCGCAACACGAAGTGGTGATGGTGCCGGGCCGTGAACTGTTACTGGGTGGCGGTAATATCCACTGTCTGACCCAGCAGCAGCCCGCCCCGCACAAAAACTGAGTGCAGTTGTAACAGCGCCTTTCCGGCGGCCGGGTGCTACTCGGTTTCAGCGTCTGCAGCAAGCCCGCGGCCCAGTAAGGCCGCGGGCTTTTTTGTGCCCATAAGCCCGCAAGCACGCGACATTGGCATAGCTCTTGTATCGGTGTTGCCTCAGTGGCCCAAGGTGAGAACTGCACAGTTCTGTCATAAACCTTGAGTAAGTTAGCCGCTCAAGCAGTAGGAGAGAGCGCTGAAATGAACGCCGATATCAACCCGATCTACACGCGCACCTTCCACCCTTTACGGGTTAACAACGATACGATCCATGCGCTGGGGCACTGGTTGAAGGAACACGGCGCGCGGCAGGTCCGGCGGCAATCGGATCTGCGCAGCGTGATGAGTGAACGCTACCCGGTAGGGTTGTTCAGTGATGATGAAGTGCACGCGTTGTGTGACCTGCTCAAAAACTGAACAGCACGGCCATCAAAGGTTTGAGCGAGCCTGCTGCGGCGAGGGGGCTCGCCTGCGTTGTGCGGCGAAGCAGCCCCTCCCACACTTAAATTAAAAGCTGTAAGTCCCCGTCACCACCAGGTTACGCGGCTCCCCCGGCTGAATCTGCGCCACACTGGTTGCTGATTCGTAGTAAGTCTTGTCGGTAATGTTGTTCAGCGCCGCCCGCACGTCCCATTCTTTATGGCGGAACCCGACCAGCGCATCCCAACTGCCATAACCCGGTAGGACCACGGTGTTGAGACTGTCGGCATAACGGTCGCCCACCAGCGTCAGGCCGGTTTCTGCGTACCAGCCCATTTCCGGTTTCCAGGTGATAAACAGGCTGGCATTGCGCTTGGCGACGTCGCTGACGCGTTTGCCTTCAAAGCCATTGTTGTCTTTCTCGACCTTGGCATCCTGCACGCCAACACCGCCGCGTACATACCAATTGCCGACGATCTTGCCGGTGGCCGTCAGCTCCACGCCACGCGAACGCTGAAGGCCGCTGAGCAGAATGATGGTGCGGTCAAGCGGGTCGTTGGTGCGGCGGTTGTAGAGTTCCAGTTCGTACACCGCCAGAGTGGTGCTCAGGCGGTCGTCGAGCCAGTCACTCTTCACGCCGATTTCTTTCTGCTTGGTCAGCTCGGGGCTCAGGTCGTTGACGCTGCCGGCGGCGTTCGGGGTGATGCCGATCAAACCACCCCCTGCCGGTGAGAACGTCTTGCTCCACGAGGCATAGAACGAGTGGTTTTCCAGAGGCGTCCACACCAGGCCGAAACGTGGGCTGGCCTTGCGGCTGTCGACCCCCTCCTGAACATTGAGCAGCTTGTTTTTGGTGCTCACTTCAAACACGTCGTAACGCACGCCGGCCAGCACTTGCCATTGATCATTCAGGCGCAGTTGGTCCTGGACGTAAATGGCGCGGCTTTCGACTTCGGTGTGGTTGTCGCTCGACACGCTCATCCGCCCGGTATGGCTCAAATGACGATTCGGCTGGTTGAGGTCAATGGCCGGCACGGTCAGGCCACCACTGTATAGCTTTGGATCACGACGTTGGCTGCCCAGCTCAAGGCCCGTGAGCAGGCGGTGTTCCAGGCCATAGGTACTGAAACTGCCTTCGAGCTCGACGTTGTTGAAAATGTTGAGGGTGGTCAGGTCCTGTTGCCAGCGTTGGCGCGTCACGCGGTTGTTCGCAGGGTTGTAGCCGGTTTGGTAGGTATTGTCGAAATCGCTGTCGAGCTTGAACACGCCCAGCGTCTGGCGCAGTTGCCAGTTGTCGTTGAGCTCGTAGGTGAGCTTGGAGCGCAGGGACTGGGTTTTGTCGTCGATGTAATCGCGGCTGTCGCCGTAGGTGGTGCTGCGGCTCACATCCGCTGGGCGCCCGTTGACGCCGGGCACGCCGCGATCAGGCGTGCGGTTGTAGCGGCTGTATTCGTATTGCACCAGCCAGTTCAGGTCAGGCGTGAGTTGCCAGCTCATGGACGGTGCAAACAGTTGGCGGCTGCCGCTGACGTCGTCGCGAAAGCTGTTGTTGTCCTGGTTACCCATGTTCAGGCGCAGGCTGATGTTATCGGTGGGGTCCGTGCTCAGGTCGGCATACAGGCTGCGCAAATCGTTGCTGCCGCCTTGCGCCTCGATGCTCGATTTGTGCCCGGCCGTTGGCAACTTGCTCACGCGGTTGACGATCCCTCCCTGACCGCCTCGCCCGTAAAGGACTGCTGCCGGGCCTTTGAGCACTTCGATGCGCTCGATGTTATGCAGGTCGCGCACGTACTGGCTGTCGTCGCGAATGCCGTCCAGGTAGAAGTCATTGCTCGCGTCAAAACCACGGATGCGCACACTGTCGAAACGTGTATCGGCGCCGCTGCTCACGTTGGGGATGCCGCTCAACGCCTGGCCCAGGTCGTTGGTGCCGTAGGACCGCAGGTTCTCAGTCTTCACCGAATCAATTGCCTGAGGCACATAACGCACGGGAGTGGCGGTGCGTGTGGCGGTGCTGGTTTCCTTGATGCGCGGGTCATCTTCGTCAACTTCGGCGCTGATCGAGGTCTCGGGCAAGGTGGTGGCCGCACAGGCAAAACCGGCAGACAGCAGAAAAGAAAGCCCAAGAGTCATGGGTGTCAGGCGAGGGGCAGGCATTGGGAAAAGTATCCAAAATGTTTGGGAGGAGAAAACGCGCTAATGGTAATGCTTTGCATTTGCGCGCGTTATCTATTGCCAAACGTATCCACTTTGATATGTGTTACTGGATGTGTTTTCTTCTTGTATGCGACGAGAATTTTGTCGTTTTCAGACAGGCTATAGGCCTTTGCTTAGAATTATTTCGCCTAAATACAGACGATTCGCGAAATTGACACATAGTTCAACCCGCGACTAGGATTGCGCCCAACGCCTGTGGCTAACCGCCATGACTCATCTAATAAAAAAAGGCCCGCGGCATGTTCAGTCGTCCGCGGGCCTTCTTTTTTCCGGAAAAGTCGACACCAGAAAAGCGACATGGAGCCTGGTGTCACAGTGCGTACTCAACCAGAAATAAGGAATACAAGAAAATGTTGAAGCAACGGATGAGTCTGATCGCTCTGGGGATTTTGAGCGCATCGGCAGCAATGGCAAACGACCAGGAGCAATCCAAGGGTTTCGTTGAAGACAGCCACCTGAACATCGCAGCACGTAACGCTTACATCAGCCGTGACTACAAAAACGGCAAGCAAGACAAAGCTGAATGGGGCCAGGGCTTCATCGGCAAGTTTGAGTCCGGCTTCACCCAAGGCACCGTTGGTGTGGGTGTGGACGTGATCGGTCAGTACGCTATCCGTCTGGACGGTGGTAAAGGCCGCAGCGGCGCGGGCGGTATTAACTTCTTCAAGCAAGGTGACAGCGGCGCAGCAGCCGACGACCTGGCCAAGGGCGGCGCCGCGGTGAAATTCCGCGTATCGAACACCGTGCTCAAGTACGGCGATCAAATGCCGGCCGTTCCTGTGCTGCAGTACGACAACTCTCGTCTGTTGTCGGAAACCTACACCGGTACCTCGATCGTTTCCAAAGAGATCGAAGGTCTGCAACTGGACGCAGGTCGCTTCACCAAGGAAGCCCAAAAAGGTGCTGAAGGCACCGACAGCGGTAACCTGAAGAACATCAGCTACCTGGGCGGCAGCTACAAATTCACCGAAAGCCTGTCGGCTGCGCTGTACGCTTCCGACATGCAAGACGTGCTGAAGAAGCAATACGTCAACGTCAACTACGTGCTGGCCCTGCCAGAGAAACAGTCGCTGACCTTTGACTTCAACGGCTACAAAACCAAGCTGGACAGGAGCTTCGCCGAGCAACGCGGTAATGGCGACGCGCGCGACAACAAAATCTGGAGCCTGGGCGCTACATGGGCTGTTGGTGCGCACAGCTTCACCTTGGCCCATCAGCGCAGTACCGGCGATACCGGTTACCTGTATGGCGGCTACCGTGACAATACCGTGGACACCGGCATCGGCGACGGCGGCAACACCATCCTGCTGGCCAACTCCTACTGGTCCGACTTCAACGGCAAGGACGAGCGCTCCTGGCAAGCCGGCTACGGTCTGGACTTCAGCACCTTCGGCGTGCCTGGCCTGACCTACAACGTGGCCTACGTTCGCGGCACCAACATTGACGACGGCAGTGGCCGTGGCAACGGCACCGAGCGCGAGATCTTCAACCAGTTCAAATACGTCGTTCAGAGCGGCCCAGCCAAAGACTTGAGCCTGCGTGCTCGTGCCTCGTGGTTGCGCGTTTCCAGCAATGCCGACAAGTACAACGTAGGCGGTAACGAAATCCGTCTGTTCGCCGACTACCCGATCAACGTTTTCTAACTGATCGCACGTCACGCCTGATTCCAGGCGATAAAAAACCCCGACTGGTTCGGGGTTTTTTTATGTGCGCGTATCAGTCCTGGCGGCTCTGCAAAATCGTGCGCGCCAACGCGGCATTCTTGTAGTCGAGCATCAAGGACAACCCTTCATAGGGCTCTATCTTTTTATTGTCGATACAGAGCTGTGCCATCAGCAGCAGCACTTGGCGTTTCTTTTTATTAATTCGCACACCGGGAACGCCGAACGCTGTCTTGCGCGTTGCAGGTAATGGCGCCTCGGGCGTCAATTGAAGCGTTATCCAAATGCCCTGGACGAATTGCAGCGAAATCTCTTCGATATGTTCGATGGGCAGCGGCTGCGCCAGGTTATTGAACACAAAATGTTCCGGCGTCAGGCGCAATGCGGTCTGCGGCGCCCGCATGAATCGGCGGATCCCCAGCCACAGCAGGGCCAGCCCAATAACACCCAGGCAAGCGCCCGCGCCGACTGCCGACAGCGGCGTGCCTTTCAAACGCTCCGGGGCGAGCCAGACCCGGCTCAAGATAAACAGTGCAGCCAACACAAAGGGCAGGCCCGACAGCGCCATCAGTACCCCGCGCCACTTTCCTCCTTCATGCAATCTACGATCACCTTCGGTCGAAGCGGCCAGGGTTTCCAGCAGATGGGTATGCGCGGTGTTCTCTGACTCGGCCACTTCCATCACGTCGCCAGACAGCTGCGCGCGCAGGGCCTGTGGTGCGCTGAAGCAGGCATCTATCTGAGCATTCGCCGCGTCGCTATCCACCGCGCGGGTTGCGCTGCGCAGGGCATCGTCCAGCGAAACGTTGAGCGCCTGCAGGCGTTCGCCGTTGGAGGGATGGGAGTCAGTTGGGTGCGGTTGATGAATCGCCAAGGCTTCGGGCGGCAGTTGCAATTGGCACTCACGCAAGGTCGCGAGCACGGCGTCGGGCAGATCTGTCGCCGAGGCAGCGTCACACAATGCCAGCAGTGAGTCCTCTATGTGCGGTTGCAACACCGACACCCGCAACAGCGCTGACGCCGCAGCTGTACTGCCTACCAGTCGCGCACCAGCCGCATCCGCCAGCAATTCGCGCTCACGGCTCCAGTGGTTAACTGCGTCATCAAAGCGCTGCATGAAAAACACACCGAACATGAACGACGGCCGCATCAGCCATCCCTGGATAACATCGCTGGCCAGCATCGTGTTCAACAGCGCTTCCAGGCTGCGATTGACCCCGTCGTAGATCGGCAAAAAACGCAGGCTGTATTCCGTGTCTTTCCCAGCAAAGTGCGCCAGCTCATGGCCGATCACCGCGCCGACTTCCTCGCGACTCAACAGGCCCAGGAACAACAGCGGCACATGCAAGGTGCGCCCCTGCAGCGAAGTGTTCGCCGGTTGCACAGTGGCCTCGCTGGACGTCACGTAAAAGCCCTGAGCCAGGCTCACCACAATATGGTCCGGTGGCAGCGCGCCGAGTTTGCCCGCCACTTCGTTCACATGGCGCCACAACCCCGGCGCCTGCTCGGGCGTCACCACCTGCCCGAACATCTCCAGCGGTTCAGGCGTGAACATCCCCAGCATGTGGCGCAACTGTTTAAGCAACTGCCAGATCGAGTACAAGCAAAACGCCGCAATGACCCCTAGCACCGCCATCAGCTTGACCTCGCCACTACCCAGCCGGCCGATATGCCACATCGCCAAGCCTTCGTAGCTCAACGCCAAGGCGACGGTCGCCGCCATTGCCACCACATGGCTCACCAGCACGTAGGGCAACGATCGGCTGCCGATGGAGAACACCTGCAACAATGTTTCGCGCGATTGCTGCGCACGTCGTCCCGCCCAGTGCGTAGCAAGCAATGCGGTTACGCCAATCAAAGCGGCGACCAGTCCCAGGCCTATCACCCAGAGCGCGATGACGCGCCGTGCATGATTGACGCGTTGCGCAGTGGGCAATTCAGCTTCGTTTCTTTCCAGTCGAGCGATGGCTTCCTGAACGCTGATCAGCCCCTCTGGCGCATCAGCGGTGGGCACACGTTGCATGGCCGCCACCTCTTGCAACTGTTGTTTATAAGTAACGAGGTGGCGCTGGTAATCAATCGACGCCGCAGTAGCGGACTCCGCCCGCTCGCGCTCCCAGCCACCCAGGGCTGTCAGCAGCAACGGGAAAATCACCAGTAGGAAGATCAACTTCAAAGCGTTCATAGAGGTCCGTTCACAACGCGAGGGAATTGGTTATACCGAAAAAGCGGAAACGACGGGATAGGGGCATTTTGATCTATTGCCCGCCGATGGCAGGTTCAGGCTGATCAGGGTGGAACTCCAGAAACAACAAAGCCCCTGCATTTCTACAGGGGCTTTGTCTTATATGGCGCGGTCGTCGTCTAAAAGCTAGGTGCGGCGGTGGGCTTGGCTGAACGGCAAGCCGAATCGGAGAGCGGGGCAGTGGTGTGCGCTTTAAGAACACTCCCTCTTTATCTAACTACCCAACCCCAAAATCGATGGTATCCATAAGGTTTTGGCGGAGTTCACGGAACGCCAAAACGAAAAAACCCGCCAGAAGGCGGGTTTTTCGGGGATTCCAGAGATTTTGAAAGCCTTCTCTGGAACCTTGTATGGTGCCGGCACCAGGAGTCGAACCCGGGACCTACTGATTACAAGTCAGTTGCTCTACCAACTGAGCTATACCGGCGTGTTAGGGCGACGATTATAGCGACTGAAAAGGTTCTGTAAACCCCTGAAATCTGACTATTTTTGCGAAAACCCAAGTTTTCGCAAATCTCCCCACATTTCTACGCGTCACCCGCCAAGAATCAACGCTCGTGCATTGCCTCTGCACGGGATTTGATGATCGGTTTGAGCAGGTAGCTCAGGATGCTCTTCTTGCCGGTGATGATGTCCACCGACGCCACCATGCCGGGGATGATCAGCAAGGGCTTCTCATCAGTGCCCAGGTGGCTGCGGTCGGTGCGCAGTTTGATGATGTAGAAGGTGTTTTTCTTCTCTTCATCCATCACGGTGTCGGCACCGATGGTTTCGAGTTTGCCTTTGAGGCCGCCGTAGATGGTGTAGTCGTAGGCGGTGAATTTGATCATGGCTTCCTGGCCGGGGTGGAGGAAGGCGATGTCTTGTGGGCGGATTTTCGCTTCGACCAGGAGTGTGTCGTCCAGTGGGACGACTTCGGCCATGTCGCTGCCGGGCTGGATCACGCCGCCGACGGTGTTGACCAGCATCTGCTTGACGATACCGCGCACGGGCGAGGTGACCATGGTGCGGCTGACGCGGTCTTCCAGGCCTTTGGACGTTGCCTGAGCCTTGCTCAGGTTGGTGCGGGCTTCGTTCAGCTGGGCCAGGGCTTCGCTGCGGAATTTGCCGCGTGTTTCGTCGACCTTGCGCTGCACTTCGTTGATCGCCGCCTGGGCGCGTGGGATGGCCAGGGTGGTGCCGTCGAGCATGCCGCGGGTTTCAACTTCCGAGCGTTTGAGGCGCAGCACTTCTACCGGGGAGATTGCGCCTTGCTGTACCAGTGGCTCGGACATGCCGATCTCCTGGCGCAGCAGGTTCAGGCTGTTGCGGTATTGCTCCTGCTTGGAGCTGAATTCGCGCAGCTCTTGCTGGCGTTGCAGCAGTTGCTGTTGCAGCCCGCCAATCTCATCGGCCAGTTGCTGGCGGCGGCTGAGGTACAGGGATTCTTCGTTCGAGGCCTGGTTAGGCACGGCTTTGCGTGCGGCATCGGTGATGTTCAGCGGGCGGTTGTCGACTTCCGCGCTGAGACGCTCCACGCGCAGTTCCATGGCCACGCGGTCGGCTTCGGTTTCGCCGACGTTGGAGGCAAATCGGGTGTCATCCAAGCGAATCAGCGGCGCGCCGGCTTCGACGATCTGGCCTTCGTGCACGTAAATCTGGGCAACGATGCCGCCCTCCAGGTTCTGGATCTTCTGAATGCGCGACGAGGGGATCGCCTTGCCTTCGCCCTTGGTCACTTCGTCGATGATCGCGAAGTGTGCCCACAGCAGCAGGAACACGAAGAAGCCGATCACGGCCCAGATGGTCAGGCGCACGATGCGTGGTGCGTCGTCGATCAGCGCCTTTTCGACTTCGGGCAGTGGCTGATCATCGAGCGAGTCGCTGCCCTTGAAGTAGCGGAAGATGACGTCTTTCCAACGGCCTGGGCCGGACTTAAGCAACACTGATCTGCCCCTTTTTCAGCGCTTCCATAACGGCCGCTTTTGGACCGTCTGCGAGGATCTGGCCACGGTCGATCACCAGCAGGCGATCTACCAGGCTCAACAGCGAAGCACGGTGGGTGACGAGAATCACCGTCTTGTTTTCGATCACCGACTGCAAGCGCTGTTTGAGGCGCTCTTCACCGGTGTTGTCCATGGCGCTGGTGGGTTCGTCCAGCAGCAGAATCGGCGGGTTCAGCAGCAGCGCACGGGCCAGGGCAACGTTCTGGCGTTGACCGCCGGAGAGGTTCTGCCCGCGCTCGCCCACTTGCAGCTCGTAACCTTGTGGGTGCAGCCTGGCGAACTCATGCACGCCGGCGAGTTCTGCGGCTTGCAGCACCATCTCATCGTCCACGTAGCGCGCACCCGAGAGCAGGTTGTCACGCAAGGTGCCGGCCAGCAGTTGGATGTCTTGGGCGACGTAGCCGATGTTGTGGCGCAATTCGCTGACGTCGATCTGGCGGATGTCTACGCCGTCCACCAGCAACGAGCCGGAGTCCGGCTGATACAGGCCGACCAGCAGCTTGGCCAGCGAGCTTTTGCCCGAGCCGCTGCGGCCGATGATGCCGATTTTCTCGCCGGGACGAACATTCAGGTTGATCCCGCGCAGAGCCAGGGTTTGCTGGTTCGGGTACGTAAAGTCGACCTCGCGGAACGTCATCGCGCCTTGCAGGGTTTTGCGGCTAAGCGGGCGTTCGTCGAAGTTGCGTTCCTGCGGCAGTTCCATCATCTGGTCCACCGAGACCATCGTCACCTTGGCTTGCTGGTAGCGCGTCAGCAGGCCCGACAGCTGGGCCAAGGGGCCAAGCGCACGGCCGCTGAGCATGTAGCACGCCACCAGGCCGCCCATGCTGAGGGTGCCATCGATGATTTGGTACACGCCGAAGATAATCATCGCCACGCCCGCCACTTGCTGGATCAGCAAAGTGATGTTCATCGCCAGGCCGGACAGCACTTTGACTCGCAGCTCTAGGCGGCTGAGGGTGCCAATGGTTTGTTCCCACTGGTACTGACGTTCGCTTTCGGCGTTGTTGACCTTTACCGCGTCCAGCCCGGCGAGGGTCTCGATCAGGCTCGATTGACGCTCGGCACCCAGGGCCATGGTGCGCTCAAGTGTTGCCGTGAGCGGTTTTTGCAGGAAGTGGCCGATGCCCAGGGCGAGTGGGAAGGCGACGATGGGAATCCACACCAAGTGGCCCCCCAGCAGCGCGATCACGCCGAGGATGATCAGGGTAAAGGGCAAATCGATCAGGCTGGCAAGGGTCAGGGAGGTGAGGAAGTCGCGCATCCCCTGAAACTCGTGGATGTTGGAGGCGTAGCTGCCGACGCGCGCCGGGCGCATTTTCATCGACATACCCACGATGCGCTCGAACAGCGTCGCGGAAATGATCAGGTCGGTTTTCTTGCCCGCCAGGTCCAGGCACAGACTGCGCATGCTCTTGAGCAGCAGGTCGAACAGGTAGGCGCCACAAATACCAATGGCCAGCACCCACAGGGTGGCGGTGGCCTGGTTCGGCACCACGCGGTCGTACACGTTCATGACAAACAACGGCGCAGCCAGAGCGATCAGGTTGATCACCAGGCTTGCGGCGATAGCGTCGGCGTACAGCCAGCGGGAGCGTTTGAGGGTGTCTTTGAACCACGAACGTGCGCGGGGGATCAGCGTGCCGCTGGTGACGTCAAATTTATGCTGCGGTTGGGCGAAGAAAACCCGACCGCTGTAATCCTGAGTCAGCGCCTCACGGGTGACCTGGACTTCGCCGCCGTCGCTTTCGCTGAGCAGCAGGCGGGCGGTATCACCCTCCCATCCCAACAGCACCGCACTGCGTCCTTCCTTTAATAGCAACAAGGCCGGCAATGCGATGGAAGGGATCTGCTCCAGCTTGCGCTGCAGCAAACGCCCCTGCAAACCCGCCCGGGCTGCTGCGCGCGGCAGCAAGTCCGGGCTCAGGCGCTGCCCCGCCAAGGGCAGGCCGGTGGTCAGCATGGCCCGGCTGGCAGGCTTGTAATGCAGCGAACAGAGAGCCAACAACCCATCTAGCAATGGGTCGTCATGCTGAGCGCGCGGGTCATGGTGAAGTGGCGCCAAACCTATTTCGGAATCCAAGCTGACTCTCTCTTAAACGGTTGTGTGGTCCAACGCCGTCAAGAATCAGTTCATCCCTGGCAGGTTTACCGACGGTTTAATATCGTTTTGCACAACTGATGCCATCGGAGCGACTACGCCCTGACTTCTCAGCAATTGGCCCATGTCGGCCTTGATACGGTACTGGGTGTAAACGTAGAGGCTTTTGATCTGCGCCAAACGTTGCTGAGCGGTGAACAGTTCGTTCTCGCTGTCGAGCAAGTCGAGCAGTGTACGCTCACCGAGGCTGAACTGCTGCTGGTACGAGGTGCGCACTTTGGTGCTGCGGTCGACGTACTGCTGCGCGATCGGCACTTGCTGGCTGGCGTTGTTGTAAGCGTTCCACGCCAGGCCCAACTCTTCGTTCAACTGACGCAAGGCGTTGTTGCGGATATCCAGCGCCTGGGTGGCCTGGGAAGCCTTGGACTGCAGGCTGGCCTTGTCGCTGCCGCCGTTATACAGGTTGAACTGCATGTTCAGCATCGCGGAGTAGCCATTGTCATGGCCCTCTTCGCCGCCGATGTTGTTGTTGGCCGAGCGTTGCAGCACTGCATCAAAGCGCGGGTAGAAGGTCGACTTGGCGGCTTCGTACTGCTTTTCGGCAGCGGCGATGTCCGATTCGGCCGAGCGCAGCACCGGGCTGTCAGCAATCATCTGGCGGCGCGCGTCTTCCAGGCTGGCTGGCAGCAGGGTCACCACGCCCAGTGGGCGTTCCAGTTGGTCGGGCTCTTTGCCGACAACGCTGAGGTAGTTGGTGTTGGCGTCAGCGAGGTTGGTCTGCTCGGTGATCAGGTTGTTTTGCGCCTGAGCCAGTCGGGCTTCAGCCTGGTCCATGTCCGCCATTCTTCCGACGCCACGGCTGGTGCGCAGTTTGATCTGGTCAAAAATGCGTTCGTGGCTCTTCAGGTTGTCTTCTGCCAACTGCACCATCTCGCGACGGGTCAAGACATCCAGATAAACCTGAGCAACGGTCAGTGCAGTGCGCTCGGAAGTATTGAGCAGCGCATACCCACGGGAATTGGCGGTGGCTTGTTGGCGGCCGACTTCATTGATGGTGCCAAAGCCCTGGAACAAATTTTGTTGCAGGCGGATGGTCGATTCGCCGCGGTTCAGGGTTTTCCAATCGTGGCTGTTGCTGGCGGCGCGGGTCGAGGTGTTGTCTGAGCTTTCACGGCCATAGCCGCCCAGCAGGTCGACTTTAGGCAGGTAACCGCCCTGGGCCTCTCTGACCTGATAGTCAGCAGCAATGCGCGCATTGATTGCGGCCTGGATCTCCGGGTGGTTTTTCACGGCATCTTGCATGGCTTCGGGCAGGGTCTGAGCCTGGACGAAACTGGCGGCTAGAGCAAAAGGCACAGCTTTAAGAAGGTGCAAACGCATTCTGATGTTTCCCCGGGGATTGGTTGCCTGAAAAACCGCAACAAACTTGGAATATTGCATTGGAGTGGCAACTCGAAATGCCCGTTTTTCTAGGGCGCCGGAGGGCGCAAACAGAAAGTCGCGAGGCCGTTTAAATATCAATGTGACATTACCGGGCGGATTGTTTAGGATGACGCCCAATAGGTCAATACCTTGACGGAAAAGTAATTCTCCTGACGGAACAACAAAATATTGACGCCAAATTTCTTACTTAGAAACTACGTACTCCAGCTATTGAATCGGCACCCATGAGACGGCCGGTCACCTTGATGGATACCCCCTGACGGTAATACACGGAGAGTCTTTTATGAGCAGCGTTGCGGTCGTCAAAAGCATTGTCGGTCAAGTGTTCGCAGTTTCCCCGGAAGGGATTCGCCGCCTGCTTGTAGAAGGGGATCGCCTGTTTGCAGGGGAGCAGGTCGATACCGGTGCTTCGGGTGCCGTGTCGCTGGAACTGGCCGACGGCCGCGTCATCGACCTGGGTCGCGACACTCAGTGGAGCGCGAACGCTCCTGACTCGGTCACCGACCTCAGTGCTGCGACTGCTCAAGCTGCACCGTCCGTTGCAGAACTGCAGCAAGCCATCGCTGCCGGCGCTGACCCTACCCAAGACCTCGAAGCCACCGCTGCCGGCCCGACCTCCGCAGGCGCAGACGGCGCCGCGGGTGGCGGTCACAGTTTTGTTGTGCTGGAAGCCACAGCAGGCGTGGTTGACCCCACCATTGGTTACCCAACGACCGGCTTGAATGCCGGTGACGCCGTAGGCACGACCCAAACCGGTGCCGACAACAACGGCGTAGATCCGCGCAACGTAACCATTACCCTGACCGCCACGCCGAGCATCACCGAAGCCGGTGGCGTAGTCGTTTACACCGTATTCATCACCCAGGCACCGACCAGCGACCTGACCGTCACCTTGTCCAACGGCCTCTCCGTTGTGATCGCCGCGGGCCAGACCTCGGGCGTGTTGAACGTCACTTTCGCCGGTAATGACACGCCTTACCTGGACGCCTCGTCGATCTCCGCCACCATCGCCGGCACCTCCGGTGGCGGCAACCTCATCATCACCACCGACCCGGCGCCAGCAGTCACGCAGATCGCTGACACCATCGACACCACCACCGTCACCCTGACCGCGACCCCGTCGGTGAATGAAGGCGGCCAGATTGTCTACACCGCGACGGTGACCAACGCGGCGCAGACCGACGTTGTGATCAAACTGTCCAACGACCTGACCATCACCATTGAGGCCGGTAAAACCACCGGCACGGTCACTGCCGATACGCCTGCCAACCTGGCTGATGGCAAGAACCTGGCCGTCAGCGTCACGATCACCGAAGCGACTGGCGGTAACTACGAAAACCTTGCAATCAATCCTGCGCCGGCCACGTCCACTGTGGTCGCTGTGGATGATCCAAGCGTGTTGGTCGCCGATACCAACACTATCGTCGAAGATAGCGTCGCGACCGGCAATGTGCTGAGCAACGACAGCGACATCGATAACCAGTTGGCTGTCGCTACCTTCAAAGTGGGCAACACGACCTACAACGCTGGCCAGACTGCTGACATCCAAGGCATTGGTTCCATCACCATCGGTGCTGATGGCGCATACGTGTTTACCCCGGTCAAGGATTACAGCGGCGAAGTGCCGCAGATCGAATACACCACCAACACCGGTTCCAGCAGCACGCTGACGATCACAATCACACCAGTCAACGATGCGCCGCTGATCGACGTGACGGGCACGACCTTGGTCGAAAACACCGCAGTCGCGGGCAGTGTGGCGGGTACGTTTGTTATCAGCGATGCAGAAACGCCGGCTGGCCAACTGACCGTCACGTTTACGGGTGACAACAACAAGGATGGCTACTACGCCATCGTCGACAACACCGTTGTGCTGACGCAGAAGGGCGCGGACTACGTCAACGCCGGCAACCAACTGCCGAAGATCGACCTGACGGTTACCGATCCCGAAGGCCTCAACTCCAACGCTGCTGGCCAGCCGACCGTTACCTTGGTCAACGATGTGCCCGTGATTGAAATCACGGCTAACACCATTGTTGAAGAAACGGCGGCGGCAGGCACCGTCGCCGGTACCTTCGTCGCGAAAGACGAAGAAACCCCACGCGATGGTTTGACCATCAGCTTCACCGCTGGCACCAACGCTGACGGTTACTACGCCATCTCCGGCAACAACGTTGTGCTGACTGAAAAAGGCGCTGACTTCGTTAACGCTGGTAACCAGCTGCCGAAGATCGACCTGACCGTTACTGACGTTGAAGGCCTTAACTCCACCGGCACCGGCCAGCCGACCGTGACCCTGGTCAACGACGTCCCGGTAATTGCTGTCACGCCGACTACCATCGTCGAGAACACCGCTGAAGCAGGCACCGTCGCCGGTACTTTCGTCGCGAAAGACGAAGAAACCCCGCGCGATGGTTTGACCATCAGCTTCACCGCTGGCACCAACGCTGACGGCTACTACGCCATCTCCGGCAACAACGTGGTCCTGACCGAAAAAGGCGCCGACTTCGTTAACGCGGGTAACCAGCTGCCGAAGATCGACCTCACCGTCACCGATGTTGAAGGCCTGAATTCCACCGGTACCGGTCAACCGACCGTGACCCTGGTTAACGATGTTCCGGTGATTGCTGTCACGCCGACCACCATCATCGAGAACACTGCTGAAGCAGGCACCGTCGCCGGTACCTTCGTCGCCAAAGACGAAGAAACCCCACGCGAAAACCTGAACATCAGCTTCACCGCTGGCACCAACGCTGACGGTTACTACGCCATCTCCGGCAACAACGTCGTGCTGACCGAAAAAGGCGCTGACTTCGTTAACGCTGGCAACCAGTTGCCGAAGATCGACCTGACCGTTACTGACGTTGAAGGCCTGAACTCCACCGGCACTGGTCAACCGACCGTGACCCTGGTTAACGACGTTCCGGTGATTGCTGTCACGCCGACTACCATCGTTGAAAACACCGCTGAAGCAGGCACCGTCGCCGGTACTTTCGTCGCGAAAGATGAAGAAACACCACGCGATGGTTTGACCATCAGCTTCACTGCTGGCACCAACGCAGATGGTTACTACGCTATCTCCGGCAACAACGTCGTGCTGACCGAAAAAGGTGCTGACTTCGTTAACGCTGGCAACCAGTTACCGAAGATCGACCTGACCGTTACTGACGTTGAAGGCCTGAATTCCACCGGTACCGGTCAACCGACCGTAACGCTGGTTAACGATGTTCCGGTAATTGCTGTCACGCCGACTACCATCGTCGAGAACACCGCTGAAGCAGGCACCGTCGCCGGTACTTTCGTCGCGAAAGACGAAGAAACCCCGCGCGATGGTTTGACCATCAGCTTCACCGCTGGCACCAACGCTGACGGCTACTACGCCATCTCCGGCAACAACGTGGTCCTGACCGAAAAAGGCGCCGACTTCGTTAACGCGGGTAACCAGCTGCCGAAGATCGACCTCACCGTCACCGATGTTGAAGGCCTGAATTCCACCGGTACCGGTCAACCGACCGTGACCCTGGTTAACGATGTTCCGGTGATTGCTGTCACGCCGACCACCATCATCGAGAACACTGCTGAAGCAGGCACCGTCGCCGGTACCTTCGTCGCGAAAGACGAAGAAACCCCACGCGAAAACCTGAACATCAGCTTCACCGCTGGCACCAACGCTGACGGTTACTACGCCATCTCCGGCAACAACGTCGTGCTGACCGAAAAAGGCGCTGACTTCGTTAACGCTGGCAACCAGTTGCCGAAGATCGACCTGACCGTTACTGACGTTGAAGGCCTGAACTCCACCGGCACTGGTCAACCGACCGTGACCCTGGTTAACGACGTTCCGGTGATTGCTGTCACGCCGACTACCATCGTCGAGAACACCGCTGAAGCAGGCACTATCGCCGGTACCTTCGTCGCGAAAGACGAAGAAACCCCGCGCGAAAACCTGAACATCAGCTTCACCGCAGGCACCAACGCAGACGGCTACTACGCCATCTCCGGCAACAACGTTGTGCTGACCGAAAAAGGCGCTGACTTCGTTAACGCTGGCAACCAGCTGCCGAAGATCGACCTGACTGTTACCGATGTTGAAGGCCTGAATTCCACTGGCACCGGTCAACCGACCGTGACCTTGGTTAACGACGTCCCAGTAATTGCTGTCACGCCGACCACCATCGTCGAGAACACCGCCGAAGCAGGCACCGTCGCCGGTACCTTCGTCGCGAAAGACGAAGAAACACCACGCGATGGTTTGACCATCAGCTTCACTGCTGGCACCAACGCAGATGGTTACTACGCTATCTCCGGCAACAACGTGGTCCTGACCGAAAAAGGCGCCGATTTCGTTAACGCGGGTAACCAGCTGCCGAAGATCGACCTGACTGTTACCGATGTTGAAGGCCTGAATTCCACTGGCACCGGTCAACCGACCGTGACCCTGGTCAACGACGTACCAGTAATTGCTGTCACGCCGACCACCATCGTTGAAAACACTGCCGAAGCAGGCACCGTCGCCGGTACCTTCGTTGCGAAAGACGAAGAAACCCCACGCGAAAACCTGAACATCAGCTTCACCGCAGGCACCAACGCTGACGGCTACTACGCCATCTCCGGCAACAACGTTGTGCTGACTGAAAAAGGCGCCGATTTCGTTAACGCTGGCAACCAGCTGCCGAAGATCGACCTGACCGTTACTGACGTTGAAGGCCTGAATTCCACCGGCACTGGTCAACCGACCGTGACCCTGGTTAACGACGTCCCAGTAATTGCTGTCACGCCGACCACCATCATCGAGAACACCGCTGAAGCAGGCACCGTTGCTGGTACCTTCGTCGCCAAAGACGAAGAAACACCACGCGAAAACCTGAACATCAGCTTCACCGCAGGCACCAACGCTGACGGCTACTACGCCATCTCCGGCAACAACGTCGTGCTGACTGAAAAAGGTGCTGACTTCGTTAACGCGGGCAACCAGCTGCCGAAGATCGACCTCACCGTCACCGACGTTGAAGGCCTGAACTCCACTGGCACCGGTCAACCGACCGTGACCCTGGTTAACGACGTTCCGGTAATTGCTGTCACGCCGACTACCATCGTCGAGAACACCGCCGAAGCAGGCACCGTCGCCGGTACCTTCGTAGCCAAAGACGAAGAAACCCCACGCGAGAACCTGAACATCAGCTTCACCGCTGGCACCAACGCTGACGGTTACTACGCTATCTCCGGCAACAACGTGGTCCTGACCGAAAAAGGTGCTGACTTCGTTAACGCCGGCAACCAGCTGCCGAAGATCGACCTGACCGTCACCGACGTTGAAGGCCTGAATTCCACCGGCACTGGTCAACCGACCGTGACTCTGGTCAACGATGTACCGCTGATCGACATCACGCCGACTACCATCGTCGAAAACACCGCCGAAGTTGGCACCGTCGCCGGTACGTTCAACGCGCGTGACGAAGAATCTCCGCGTGAAAGCCTGACCATCAGCTTCACCACCGGCACCAACGCTGACGGCTACTACAGCCTCTCCGGCAACAATGTCGTGCTGACCCAAAAAGGCGCCGATTTCGTCAATGCCGGTAATCAGTTGCCAAAAATCGACCTGACCGTCACCGACCCTGAAGGCCTCAATTCCCACAACACTGGCCAGCCGGCTGTCACGCTGGTCGATGACACCCCAACCGCCGTCGACGGCCGCATCGAGGGCAACGAAGACACCTCGATCGAGCTCACTTGGGCGACTTTCGGTGTGCAGGACGAAGATTCCACGAGCCCGGCAGTGGTGTTCACCAGCCTGCCGGCCGGCTCCATCGAATACAAAGTCGACGGTGAGTGGGTCAAGCTCACCACGGCCGATCTGAAAACCGACACCTCGGCGGGCAAGGCCTTCACTCAGGCTGACTTCGATGCCCACAACGTGCGTTACACCCCGGCAGACAACGAGTCGGGCGACAACAGCTTCGGCAACACCGGCGTGGGCAACAAGCAAGGTGATTACACCGAGCTGAAGTTCCAGGCCACCGACGGCAACTCCTACAGCGATACCAAAACCATCACCGTGGATATTCACCCGGTGACGGATGTGCCGGTGCTGACCGTCGGCCAAGTGCCAACCGGTCTGACCATTCAAACCTGGACCGGCAGCAACCTGCCGGGCGAGTTGGGCACTAACGGCCAAGGCGTCACCCAGTCCAGCACCCTGATCAAAGTGATCAACGCCCAAACCGCTGACAGCGCCGCCTCCACGGGCGTGACCAGCAATGTAAGCAACGGCAATGTGGCCGAAGGCACCGCGACCAAAGTGTCCGGTCTGGTTTACCTGGAAGCTGGCAAGAGCTACACCTTCACCGGTTCGGCCGACGACAGTCTGGCTATCACCGTGGGCGGCAAGCTGGTCGCTTCCGAAACCTGGAGCCAGGGCAGTGGTATCAACGGGTCGTCCTACACGCCGACCGAGTCGGGTTACTACACCCTCGACATCTACCACTACAACCAGAACGGCCCGGGCAACTACGACGTCAATGTGTCGATCAACAACGGTTCGTCGGTGTCCCTGGGCAACAGTGGCCTGCAGACCTACACCAGTGCGGCCGCGTTGGAAGCCGCAGGCATGGTCCTGGGCGACAGCCACGTTGTGAATGGCGAAGGCTATTACACCGGCAACGTCTACAACCACGGTCTGGAAGACACCGCGATTAAGATCGCGCCGATCACCGCCACTTTTGTCGACACCGACGGCTCGGAATCCCACAAGGTGGAAATCAGCGGCTTGCCGGAAGGCTCCGTGCTCACCGACGGCACTACCGGCCATAGCATCATCTCAACCGGCGCAAACACGCTGTACGACGTGAGCACTTGGAACCTGAGCACCCTGACGGTTACGCCGTTCAAGGACTCGACGGCCAGTTTCGACTTGACCGTGAAGGCCACCGCCAAAGAGTTGAGCACCGGTGTTGAAGAAGTCTCGACCGGCAAGATCAGCGTCGTGGTCACTGCGGTCAACGACGCGCCTGTACTGGGCAATGGTTCGACCAACGCGTTCGGCGACACCTACATCGAGGGCAAACCCGGCGGCTACGTCGCGGCGAACCTGACCATCACCGACGTCGACAACAGCACCTTGCAAAGCGCCAAGGTCACGCTGGTCAACCACTTGGCCGATGACGTGCTGATCGCTGATGTCAGCAACACCAAAATCACCGTCAGCTATGACAAGGACACCGGCGTACTGACCCTGTCCGGTGAAGCGACCAAGGCTGAGTACCAGGAAGTCCTGCGCTCGGTGCACTTCGCCAGCGAAAGCGAAGACCCAAGCCCGGCCAACCGTAACCTGACCATCACCGTGAACGACGGCCAGGCGGACTCCGCGCCTGTGACTTCCGTGATCTACGTGGTACCGGTTAACGATGCGCCGGTTATCAGTTTTGACAGCACTAA
Organism: Pseudomonas sivasensis; assembly: GCF_021391435.1. NCBI lineage: Bacteria > Pseudomonadati > Pseudomonadota > Gammaproteobacteria > Pseudomonadales > Pseudomonadaceae > Pseudomonas > Pseudomonas sivasensis. The sequence continues at coordinate 505,379 of NZ_CP090029.1, forward strand.
GTTTGTCGAGCAGAAAGGTGCGGTGGCGCTGGTCGAAAACCTGAGCATCACCGACGTCGACAACAAAACCTTCAGCAAGGTAGTGGTCACCGTTGATCACCTGGTGTCCGGCGATCTGCTCAGCAACGCCGACGTGCTCAAGGCCCTCGCTGTTGCGGGTATCACCATCACCGAAAGCGGCAGCGCCGCCGATGGCAAGATCGTCTACACCCTGACCAGCAACTCGCCAGCCGGCAACAGCGCGGCCGACTTCACTAAGCTGGTTGAAGCGATTACTTTCCAGGCCCCGGGCAACAATCCGGTTGGCACTGATCGCACAGTAACCATCGACGTCACCGATATCGGTGGCGGCAACCTTGATCGTGAGCCACCGGAAACCAGCAGCGCCACCGGCAAGGTCACCGTCGAGCTATTCAACGATGCACCGACAGCAACCGCCACCTCGGCGGGCGCGGACGAAGACCACGCGGCCACCATCGTACTGAGTGGCGCCGATGTGGACGGTTCCGTTGCCCAGTTCGTCATCACCACCTTGCCGGAAAACGGCAAGCTGTATAGCGACGCCAGCCTGACCACCGAACTCAAGGTCGGTGATTCGGTGCCAGCGGGCGCTGACGGCAAGGCGTCGGTTTACTTCTCCCCAACCGCGGACTGGAGCGGCAATACCGCGCTCACCTTCACCGCGGTCGACAATGCTGGTAAAGCCAGCGTCGAAACCACTGCCCCAGTGACAATCGCCCCGGTTACCGATACCCCGCACCTGGGCCTGCTCGGTGGCGGCGTTGTCAGCGCGATCAACTTCGACAGCGCCCCCATCGGCGGCTCCTGGAGCGTCGTCGCGGTTGGCGATGCCAATAACGCAGCCGGCACCAATCCGAATACCCAATGGCAGACCGGCAACGCCGACGGCAAGGTGGAAATCGGCCAAAGCAGCATTTACGGCGTAGAGACCCCAGGCAATAGCCAGGTCATCGAGCTGGAGAAAAACGCCGGCGACGACGCCAGCCTGTACACCATCATCAAAGCGGAAGGCGGCACCGCGTACACCATCTCGGTCGACTACTCGCCGCGTGCGGGCGCTGAGAACAGCTCGGTGATCGACGTGTTCTGGGGCGGCGTCAAAGTCGGCACCCTGGACACCACTGTCGTTGGCATGAAGACCTACACCTTCACCGTGCCGGTCACCGCTGACGGCGATGCCAAACTCGAATTCAAGGCCCCGGCCGGCGATACCAACAACTCGCTTGGCGGCGTGCTGGACAACATCAGCGTTACCCAGGTGCTGAACACTGGCCTGGAAGACCACGCGATCAAGTTGTCTGCGATTGACGCTTATGCGACCGACAAAGACGGCTCCGAGACGCTGAAGCTGGAAATCAGCGGTATTCCAGAAGGCGCGACCATTTCCGACGGCACGCCGGGCCACAGCTTCACGGCCACGGCTGACGTGCAAAGCATTGATATCAGCACCTGGAACAAGGGCACGCTGGTCTACAACCCGGTACCAAACGCCAATGGCCTGGTGAACCTCACCGTCACCGCCACTGCGCAGGATGGTGATGCGGCGCCTAAGTCCGAGTCGATTACGCTGCCGATCAACGTGATTGCGGTCAACGACCTGCCGGTGATTGATGTCGTAGCGAACCCTCTGGTGGAAGGCTCCGTGGCCGAAGGCACCGTTGCCGGTACCTTTACCGTCAGCGACGTTGAGACCCCGATTGCCGATCTGAAAGTGACCTTCACCGGCGACAGCAACAAAGATGGCTACTACACCCTCCTTGGCAACGCCGTGGTGTTGACCCTGGCGGGCGCGAACTTCGTCAACGCGGGTAACAAACTGCCTGCGATTGACTTGACCGTGACGGATGCCGATAAGGGCAGCTCGCACGATGCTGCAACGCCGGATGTGACGTTGGTCAACGACCTGCCGACCATCGAAGTAACCGCCAATCCGTTGGTTGAAGACGCTGTCAGCAAAGACACTGTGGCGGGCTCGTTCACCGTTGGTGACGAGGAGACCCCAGTTGCAAACCTGGTGGTCACCTTCACCGGCGACAGCAATAAAGACGGTTACTACGCCATCGTTGGCAACAACGTTGTCTTGACTCAGGCCGGTGCTGACTTCGTTAACGCGGGCAACAAATTGCCAGCGTTCGACCTGACTGTGACTGATGCCGACAAGGGCAGCGCAACCGCCGCCGCTACTCCGGACGTGACGCTGGTCAACGACCTGCCGACCATCGAAGTAACCGCCAATCCATTGGTTGAAGACGCTGTCAGCAAAGACACTGTGGCGGGCTCGTTCACCGTGGGTGACGAAGAAACCCCAGTTGCCGATTTGAAAGTCACCTTCACCGGTGACAGCAATAAAGACGGTTACTACGCCATCGTTGGCAACAACGTTGTCTTGACTCAGGCCGGTGCTGACTTCGTTAACGCGGGCAACAAATTGCCAGCGTTTGACCTGACCGTGACTGATGCCGATAAGGGCAGCGCAACTGCCGCCGCTACTCCGGACGTGACGCTGGTCAACGACCTGCCGACCATCGAAGTAACCGCCAATCCGTTGGTTGAAGATGCTGTCAGCAAAGACACTGTGGCGGGCTCGTTCACCGTTGGTGACGAGGAGACCCCAGTTGCAAACCTGGTGGTCACCTTCACCGGCGACAGCAATAAAGACGGTTACTACGCCATCGTTGGCAACAACGTTGTCTTGACTCAGGCCGGTGCTGACTTCGTTAACGCGGGCAACAAATTGCCAGCGTTCGACCTGACTGTGACTGATGCCGATAAGGGCAGCGCAACCGCCGCCGCTACTCCGGACGTGACGCTGGTCAACGACCTGCCGACCATCGAAGTAACCGCCAATCCGTTGGTTGAAGACGCTGTCAGCAAAGACACTGTGGCGGGCTCGTTCACCGTGGGTGACGAAGAAACCCCAGTTGCCGATTTGAAAGTCACCTTCACTGGCGACAGCAATAAAGACGGTTACTACGCCATCGTTGGCAACAACGTTGTCCTGACTCAGGCCGGTGCTGACTTCGTTAACGCGGGCAACAAATTGCCAGCGTTCGATCTGACCGTGACTGATGCTGACAAAGGCAGCGCAACTGCCGCCGCTACTCCGGACGTGACGCTGGTCAACGACCTGCCGACCATCGAAGTAACCGCCAATCCGTTGGTTGAAGACGCTGTCAGCAAAGATACTGTTGCGGGCTCGTTCACCGTGGGTGACGAAGAAACCCCGGTTGCAAACCTGGTGGTCACCTTCACCGGCGACAGCAATAAAGACGGTTACTACGCCATCGTTGGCAACAACGTTGTCCTGACTCAGGCCGGTGCTGACTTCGTTAACGCGGGCAACAAATTGCCTGCGTTCGATCTGACCGTGACTGATGCTGACAAAGGCAGCGCAACTGCCGCCGCTACTCCGGACGTGACGCTGGTCAACGACCTGCCGACCATCGAAGTAACCGCCAATCCGTTGGTCGAAGACGCTGTCAGCAAAGACACCGTGGCGGGTTCGTTCACCGTGGGTGACGAAGAAACCCCAGTTGCAAACCTGGTGGTCACCTTCACCGGTGACAGCAATAAAGACGGTTACTACGCCATCGTTGGCAACAACGTTGTCCTGACTCAGGCCGGTGCTGACTTCGTCAATGCTGGGAACAAACTCCCAGCGTTCGATCTGACCGTGACTGATGCTGACAAAGGCAGCGCAACTGCCGCCGCTACTCCAGATGTCACCCTGGTCAACGACATCCCGGTTATCACCGTGGCTGCTACCACCATTGTTGAGAACAGCGCCAAAGTCGGCACCGTCGCCGGTAGCTTCGTTGCTACCGACGAAGAAACCCCGACGGCCAGCCTGAAAGTTGATTTCACCACCGGCACCAATACTCAGGGTTACTACACCCTGTCCGGTACCAACGTGGTGCTGACGCAGAAGGGTGCGGACTTCGTCAACGCCGGCAACCAGTTGCCGAAAATTGACCTGACCGTCACCGACGCCGACAACGCCACTTCGCACAGCGATGCTCAGCCGGTCGTTACTTTGGTCAACGACATCCCGGTTATCACCGTGGCTGCGACCACCATTGTTGAGAACAGCGCCAAAGTCGGCACTATCGCCGGTAGCTTCGTCGCAACTGACGAAGAAACCCCGACGGCCAGCCTGAAAGTTGATTTCACCACCGGCACCAATACTCAGGGTTACTACACCCTGTCTGGTACCAACGTTGTGCTGACGCAGAAGGGCGCGGACTTCGTCAACGCCGGCAACCAGTTGCCGAAAATTGACCTGACCGTCACCGATGCTGACAACGCCACTTCGCACAGCGATGCTCAGCCGGTCGTTACTTTGGTCAACGACATCCCGGTTATCACCGTGGCTGCGACCACCATTGTTGAGAACAGCGCCAAAGTCGGCACCATCGCCGGTAGCTTCGTAGCAACTGACGAAGAAACCCCGACGGCCAGCCTGAAAGTTGATTTCACCACCGGCACCAATACTCAGGGTTACTACACCCTGTCTGGCACTAACGTTGTGCTGACGCAGAAGGGCGCGGACTTCGTCAACGCCGGTAATCAACTGCCGAAAATTGACCTGACCGTCACCGACGCCGACAACGCCACTTCGCACAGCGATGCTCAGCCGGTTGTTACTTTGGTCAACGACATCCCGGTTATCACCGTGGCTGCGACCACCATTGTTGAGAACAGCGCCAAAGTCGGCACTATCGCCGGTAGCTTCGTAGCAACTGACGAAGAAACCCCGACGGCCAGCCTGAAAGTTGATTTCACCACCGGCACCAATACTCAGGGTTACTACACCCTGTCTGGTACCAACGTTGTGCTGACGCAGAAGGGCGCGGACTTCGTCAACGCCGGCAACCAGTTGCCGAAAATTGACCTGACCGTCACCGATGCTGACAACGCCACTTCGCACAGCGATGCTCAGCCGGTCGTTACTTTGGTCAACGACATCCCGGTTATCACCGTGGCTGCGACCACCATTGTTGAGAACAGCGCCAAAGTCGGCACCATCGCCGGTAGCTTCGTAGCAACTGACGAAGAAACCCCGACGGCCAGCCTGAAAGTTGATTTCACCACCGGCACCAATACTCAGGGTTACTACACCCTGTCTGGCACTAACGTTGTGCTGACGCAGAAGGGCGCGGACTTCGTCAACGCCGGTAATCAACTGCCGAAAATTGACCTGACCGTCACCGATGCTGACAACGCCACTTCGCACAGCGATGCTCAGCCGGTTGTTACTTTGGTCAACGACATCCCGGTTATCACCGTGGCTGCGACCACCATTGTTGAGAACAGCGCCAAAGTCGGCACCATCGCCGGTAGCTTCGTAGCAACTGACGAAGAAACCCCGACGGCCAGCCTGAAAGTTGATTTCACCACCGGCACCAATACTCAGGGTTACTACACCCTCTCTGGCACTAATGTTGTGCTGACGCAGAAGGGCGCGGACTTCGTCAACGCCGGCAACCAGTTGCCGAAAATTGACCTGACCGTCACCGACGCCGACAACGCCACTTCGCACAGCGATGCTCAGCCGGTCGTTACTTTGGTCAACGACATCCCGGTTATCACCGTGGCTGCGACCACTATCGTGGAGAACAGCGCCAAAGTCGGCACTATCGCCGGTAGCTTCGTAGCAACTGACGAAGAAACCCCGACGGCCAGCCTGAAAGTTGATTTCACCACCGGCACCAATACTCAGGGTTACTACACCCTGTCTGGTACCAACGTTGTGCTGACGCAGAAGGGCGCGGACTTCGTCAACGCCGGCAACCAGTTGCCGAAAATTGACCTGACCGTCACCGATGCTGACAACGCCACTTCGCACAGCGATGCTCAGCCGGTCGTTACTTTGGTCAACGACATCCCGGTTATCACCGTGGCTGCGACCACTATCGTGGAGAACAGCGCCAAAGTCGGCACTATCGCCGGTAGCTTCGTAGCAACTGACGAAGAAACCCCGACGGCCAGCCTGAAAGTTGATTTCACCACCGGCACCAATACTCAGGGTTACTACACCCTGTCTGGTACCAACGTTGTGCTGACGCAGAAGGGCGCGGACTTCGTCAACGCCGGCAACCAGTTGCCGAAAATTGACCTGACCGTCACCGATGCTGACAACGCCACTTCGCACAGCGATGCTCAGCCGGTCGTTACTTTGGTCAACGACATCCCGGTTATCACCGTGGCTGCGACCACCATTGTTGAGAACAGCGCCAAAGTCGGCACCATCGCCGGTAGCTTCGTAGCAACTGACGAAGAAACCCCGACGGCCAGCCTGAAAGTTGATTTCACCACCGGCACCAATACTCAGGGTTACTACACCCTGTCTGGCACTAACGTTGTGCTGACGCAGAAGGGCGCGGACTTCGTCAACGCCGGTAATCAACTGCCGAAAATTGACCTGACCGTCACCGACGCCGACAACGCCACTTCGCACAGCGATGCTCAGCCGGTTGTTACTTTGGTCAACGACATCCCGGTTATCACCGTGGCTGCGACCACCATTGTTGAGAACAGCGCCAAAGTCGGCACTATCGCCGGTAGCTTCGTAGCAACTGACGAAGAAACCCCGACGGCCAGCCTGAAAGTTGATTTCACCACCGGCACCAATACTCAGGGTTACTACACCCTGTCTGGTACCAACGTTGTGCTGACGCAGAAGGGCGCGGACTTCGTCAACGCCGGCAACCAGTTGCCGAAAATTGACCTGACCGTCACCGACGCCGACAACGCCACTTCGCACAGCGATGCTCAGCCGGTCGTTACTTTGGTCAACGACATCCCGGTTATCACCGTGGCTGCTACCACCATCGTGGAGAACAGCGCCAAAGTCGGCACCATCGCCGGTAGCTTCGTTGCTACCGACGAAGAAACGCCTACTGCCAGCCTGAAAGTCACCTTCACCACCGGCACCAATACTCAGGGTTACTACACCCTGTCTGGCACTAACGTTGTGCTGACGCAGAAGGGCGCGGATTACGTCAACTCCGGTCATCAGTTGCCGAAGATTGACCTGACCGTCACTGACGCTGACGGCGCCAACTCACACAGCACTGGTCAGCCGACCGTGACGTTGGTCGACGACACTCCGATCGCCAGCAACGGCTACATCCAGGGCGACGAAGACACCCCGATCGAATTGACCTGGGCGACCTTCGGCGTCAGCGATGAGGACTCCACAAACCCGAAAGTGGTGTTCACCAGCCTGCCTGCCGGGTCCATCGAGTACTACTCCAACGGCGCGTGGGTCAAACTCAGCGCGACTGATCTGAAAACCGATACCTCTGCCGGTAAGTCGTTCAGCCAGGCGGACTTCGACGGCCACAACGTGCGTTACACCCCGGCAGCCAACGAATCGGGTGACAACACCTTCGCGGCCACAGGTGTGGGCAACAAGCAGACCGATTACACCCAGCTGAAATTCCAGGCTACCGACGGCAATTCCTACAGCGACACCAAGGTCATCACCGTGGATATCCACCCGGTGGCGGATGTGCCGGTTGTGACGGTTGGCGCGTTCGGCGCTGTTCCTACAGGTTTGGTCATTCAAACCTGGACTGGCGGCACTCTGCGCACTGATCTGGGGACCAACGGTAACGGTGTGGTCAATTCCAGCGATCTGATCCGTGTGATCGACGCCAAGACCGCTGCCAGCGCCGTCACCACCGGCGTGACCAGCAGCGTCAGCAACAGCAATGTGGCAGACGGTACCGCGACCAAAGTCTCCGGCTTGATTTACCTGGAAGCCGGCAAGAGCTACACCTTCACTGGTACGGCCGACGACAGCCTGGCAATCACCGTGGGCGGCAAGTTGGTTGCCACCGAGACGTGGAGCAAGGGCAGCGCGATTACCGGGTCGAGCTACACCCCGACCGAGTCGGGCTACTACACCCTGGATATCTACCACTACAACCAGGCAGGCGCGGGCAACTACGACGTCAATGTGTCGATCAACAACGGCGTGTCGATGTCCCTGGGCAACAGCGGCCTGCAGACTTACACCAGCGTGGACGCGTTGAAAGCCGCCGGTGCGGTGCTCGGCGATAGCCATATCGTCAACGGCGAAGGTTATTACACTGGCTACGTCTACAACCGTGGCCTGGAAGACACCGCGATCAAGGTCAGCCCGATCACTACCACGTTTGTCGACAACGACGGCTCGGAGTCGCACAAGGTGGAAATCAGCGGCTTGCCAGCCGGCACCGTGATTACCGACGGCACCACTGGGCACAGCATCACGTCGAACGGCAGCGGCACGCTCTACGATGTCAGCACCTGGAACCTGAAAACCCTGACCGTTACGCCGCTCAAGGATTCGACCGCCAGCTTCGACCTCACCGTGAAAGCCACGGCCACGGAGCTGAGCACTGGCGCTTCGGCGGTAACGACCGGCAAAGTGAGCATCGTGATCACTGCGGTCAACGACGCCCCAACCCTGGACCTGAGCACGGCTGACGGTGCTGTCGCTACCGGCTACAACACCGCGTACACCGAACGCAGCACCACGGGTGTGGCGATTACCGGCAGCGTGGCCATTGGCGACGTCGACAGCACGCAGATGCAAAGTGCGACCATCACCCTGAAAAACGCCAGTTCGGGCGATGTGCTGAGCTCCAGTCTGGTGGCGGTGGGTGGTACCTACAAAGGCATCACCGTGACCAGCGTCGGGACTGACGTCAGCGGTAAGATCGTGCTGACCCTGTCGGGCGTGGCGGATGCGGCGACCTACAAGACGCTGCTTGAGTCGTTCCAGTACTCCAGCACCAGCAAGTACCCGACGCTGGGCGACCGCACCATTGATGTCGCGGTGACTGACAATGAGGGTGGCAACAGCCTGAGTTCGTTGGCGGCAACGACCACCATCACGGTCAAGCCTCAGGTCTACACCCCTGTTACGGAAGGCGGCGCTGCGGTGGATACCATCGACCTGGGCTCCACCTCGACCCACAACATCGTGATTGGCGACAAAGGTGGCATCACCACCCCGGGCACCAACTACAACATCGCGTTCATCGTTGACACCTCGGGCAGTATCGGCTCGAGCGCGATGACTTCGATCAAGTCCCAGTTGTCGACCATCTTCGATACCCTGATCGCCAACGCCAAGTTGACCGGTTCGGGTGTGGTGAAAGTGTTGCTGGTGGACTTCGATACCAAGGTCGAATCGCAAGTGTCGGTCAACCTGGCTGACCAGGCGGCTGCCAAGGATGCGTTGCAGGCTGTGTTGAACAACATGAGCTCCAACTCGACTGACGTGACCAACTACCAGGACGCCTTCAACACTGCGACGGCCTGGTTCAAGAGCTCTGAAGCGACCAGCAACGCCAGTGCGAAGAACCTGACGTACTTCATTACCGACGGTGCGCCGAACGTCTACAACTACACGTACAACAACCCTACTCTTGGGGCGACCAGCCGCTACGGCGATACGGTTTACTTCGACAGCAAGGTCAATAGCAAAAACTACACCCTGGGCCAGTCCACTGAGGTCACCGCAACGATCTACGGCAAGACCCAGGTCATCGTTGACAGCGAAGGCAAGGTCTATTCGTACAACTCGTCCGGCACCAAGACCTTTGAAGGTTATGTCGTGTCCGACGGCCGCGGTGGTTTTGACGTGGCGGGGGCTGTCGGCAACAGCAGCTACTACTACGACTATCCGTTGGAAGCGGCCAAAGACGCTTACGCGGCGTTGATCACTGCGGTCAAGGGCGGGGTTGAGGTTCAGGCCATCGGCCTGGGCAACAGCGTCGACAAGGACATGTTGCAGAAGTACTTCGATACCGACAAAACGGTCAGCACGATCGACACCGCGAAGCTGGCGGACACCATTACCGGCCACACCGCCGATACCGGTGCCGACAACGTTTCCGGCGGTTCGGGCAACGACATCATCTTCGGCGACCTGATCAGCTACAAAGGCCAGGAAGGCAGCGCGGCACTCAAGGCATTCGCTGCCGAGAAGCTGGCGACCACGGTCGATCAGATCGACGACCGCACCTTGCATCAGTACATCACTGAGCATGTGCAGGACGTCGGTGCTTTGGCCAACGCGTCGAACATCTACGGCACCAACGATGGCGGCGACACCCTGATCGGCAACGCCGGCGATGACATCCTGTTCGGCCAGGGCGGTAACGACACGCTCTCCGGCGGCGCAGGCAATGACATCCTGGTGGGCGGCAAAGGCAACGACATCCTCACCGGTGGCGCGGGTGCCGATACTTTTGTGTGGCTCAAAGGCGACACCAACACCAACGGTGGCTTTGATCGCATCACTGACTTCAAACACGGTGAAGGCGACAAGCTGGACCTGTCCGACCTGCTGCAAGGCAATAACGACACCAACTTGTCGAGCTACCTGAGGTTGACCACGGATGCGTCGGGCAACTCGACGCTGAGCGTGAGCAGCACCGGGTCGTTCACCGGCACCAGTGGCGGCACGGCTGATGTCACGATCAAAGTGGATGGCGCCAGTTGGGGCTCGGGTTCCGCCGCGATCAATAGCCTGATCGCCGGTGGCGACTTGACCGTCAAGCACCACGACTGATCACCATGGGGGCGGCAATCTTTAGGGATTGGCGCCCCCATGGCATCCGCTTCGGCGAAATGTGTGTAATCTCTGTGGGAGCCGTGTGCGGCGCCTGCAGGGATTTTTTATTGGGAGAGGGCTGATGTTCTACGTGCTACGCGATCAATACAACGCTTTGGTGCGTGTCGAGGCGCAGGCCTTCGCTGAAGCCACTGAGACGCTACCGGCGGACCATCACGAGATCCAGGCGTGGTTTGCCGACGATGAGATCGAGACCAGCCTCAAGCAGCTCAAGAGCAGTGACCTTGAGATGATCCGCGTACTGGACGACTTGATTCAGGTGCTGATCACCAAGAACGTAATGAGCATCACCGACTTGCCGCCGGCGGCGCAGACCAAGTTCCTGGAACGCACCCAGGCCCGGGCGGCGCTGGGCGGTTTGAGCGAGCTGATCAATGATGATGAAACTGGCCTGATTTGACGCGCACCTCCTTCACGGCTTAACCGTCAAGGAGGCGTGATTATTCTGTGCTCCACTTCCAGGGCGCCGGTTCACCGACCAGTTGGCCTTGCACCCCTTCAATCCCCATCTCGCGGATCACCCGCAACTCACCCTCGGTTTCCACGCGCTCGGCAATCAGCGGCAGATCAATGCTGTGGGCCGCTCGCTGGATGGCCTCGATAAAGAAGCGCTTGTGGCTTTCCTGGTCAATGTCGCGGATGTAACTGCCGTCGATCTTGAGGTAGGCCAGGCCCAGATGCGCGAGGTTACCGATCATGCTGAAGCGCCCGCCGAAGCGTTGCAGGCCAAGGCTGTAGCCCAGACCGCGCATGCGCCGGATCAGGCGTTCCAGTTGTGCCTGTTCAGGGACTTGCTCCTCGCCGATTTCCAGGGTCAGGCGCTCGCCCAGCAACGGGTGTTGTGACAGGCGCTCGAACATGTGCTCCAGGGCTTGCGGGTCGTTCAGGGTAGCCGCCGACAGGTTCAGCGCGACCGATTGGTTGTGCTGGCCCAAGTGTTTGATCACCAGATCGAGCATTACCTGGTCGAGCCGCGCGGTCCAACCGAAGCGCTCCAGCCACGGTAGGAAATGCCCGGCGGCGATGGTCTGGTCCTGATTGTCGAGCAAGCGCGACAGCACTTTGTAATGCAGGACCTGGCGGGTATCGCTGCTGCTCACCACCGGCTGGAAGAACAGGCGGAAGCGACCCTGGCTCAGCGCATTGTCGAGCAAGGTGTGCCAGCTGTGCGGGTCGTCACTGACGGTGTCGAGGGCTTGATGTGACAGGCAGACCCAGCTTTGCAGGCTGTTGGCTTCGGCCTGGGTGAGCGCTTGGTCAGCCAGCATCAGCAGGTCTGCCGAGGCGTCGCCGGGGTTGTAAGGGGCCAGGCCGATGTGGGCCACGGTGGGCATGTCGGTGGCGCCGGTTTCGTGCAGGCTTTGCAAGGTGGTTTCCAGTTCCTGGGCCAACTGCACTGCTTCGTCGCGCACCAAGCCTGGCGCGAGCACGGCGAACTCGCCACCCCGGCTGCGGGTGATCAGGTTATTGGTTTCCGGGTATTTGGCACAGGTACGCACCAGTTGTTGGCTGACGGCTTGCAGCAACTGGTCGGTGCGTTGCCCGCCCAGACGCTGATTGAGGCCGCCCAGGTCGTTGACCCGCAACATCAGCAGGTAGCCTGAACTGGACTCCTCCATGTTGCTGACCCGCGATTGCAACTGCATCTCGAAATAACGACGGTTCGCCAGGCCGGTCAGGCTGTCCTGGTAGGACTCCACCCGCAGCTTCTCGCTGCGTTCGGTCTGCTCGTGGAACAGTGCCTTGAGTTTCTCCACCATCTGGTTCATGGCCTGCACCACGCGGCGTAATTCCGGGGTGCGGGGCAGGTCGGGCAAGCTGAGGAACTCACGACGCGCGATGGCGTGGGACTGCTCGACCATATAGTCCAACGGTTTCAGCTGGCGACGCAGCAACAGCGCGCCCAGCACTGCACTCGCGGCGCCGCAGATCAACAGCCAACCCAGGCTGCCGAGCGCGCTTTGCCAGAGTTTGGCCAGGGCAAACATCGGGTGACTGACCACCTCAACCCGCGCCGCCTGCTGCCAGCCACGGCTGACAATGGCATCGCCGCCAGCCGGCGCGAGGCCGATCATCTTCACGAACCAAGCCGGAACGCTGCTGGCATCCGGCTCGGCGGCACGCTCCACCAGTACCTGGTCGTTGCTCAGGTCCACCACACGGATGCTTGCGTAGTAGCCACTGTCAAAGATCGAGCTGACCATCAGTTCGGTCATCGCCGGGTCATCGATGTTCGGCGTCAACGACAGGGCCAGCGCCGTGGCCGCGTCCTGCGCGTGGGAGCGCAGTTGGTTGACGTACTGGGTACGCGAACTCTCAAGGCTGACGAAGAAGCTACCGCTGAACGCGACCACCAGGAACACGCAGATAGCGATCAGCAATTGTTTGAACAGTGACATCGTAGCTCCTGTTAATTATCCGAACTGGCCGGAAACCCTTCAGCGGTCATTTTTTTCAAGACATCCTGCCAACGTGACAGGCGCTTGGTGTCACCGACTTTTTTGTTGCCCGCCGCGCCGGTCAACCACAGCCCTTCACCGTTGAACGCGTACACCGGCAGCAAATCCGCGCGCTGGCTGGCGGGCAAAATGGCGTCCATCAGGCTGTCCAGTACCAAGGGCATGGCTTCGGGGCTGGCATAGTACGTCAGCACCATGTGCGCGCGATTCTGGCGTAACGCTTTAACGTAGGTAATGCGCAGTTTTTCGGCGGGGACGCCCAAGTGACGCAGGCTGAAGTACTTGGCGATGGCGTAGTCTTCGCAGTCGCCTGCGCCTTTCCACAGGGACTGAATAGGGGTCGCCCAATAATCAATCTCGTGCCACAGGTCGATGTCTTCCTCGTAGCGCAACTGGCGGTTGAAGAACAGATTCACCACTTTGAGCTGCTCGGCCTCACCCACTTGCTTCTGCGTTGACAGCAATTGCTGCCATGCATCAATGCGCTGACGCCCGGGGCCTAGTGGCCCGTAAAGCGACTCGGCACGGCGGCTGATTTGGCTGAAATCCCAGTCGGCGAGCAAATCGCCCAGCAGGCCGCCACCCAGCAACAGCGTGATGGCGAGGCCGTACAGAATCCGAGGGAATTTAAAGCGTATCGCCACTGCGATTACCCAAGCTTGCAGCATTGAAGGTGCGGCAATGGTGCGGTGATAGCGGGTAAAAAACAATGGCACGATGAAATCACTGCCAGTGAATTGCAGTAAAAATCCGTCAGTAAATTGGCTGTTTTCCGCTCGTCTGAAAGGGCGGTGGTAATTTCATCAAAATAATGACACTTCTTTAACGCTGTCACAGAATGAAGCCATGAGAACGCCTACAAAAAGACCTGCGGCGAAGCCATACCTTGCCGACCTTTTCACGTCTTTATATGGCGCCGTGAAGGAGCTCCGGCCATGAGCCGCACTGATGATCTATTTGCCCTGTTCGGCAAGAGCGTTTCCCGTGATCCCAAGGGAAGAAACGCTCGCCTGCATTTTTTCGGCAGCGTTCCCTTCGACGATGGCACTCGGGTGAACCATAAAGATGGCTCGCGCATGAGTACTCATGCGTCCCACGCCAATGAACATCATCACAATGAGCCACTGACCACGCTACGCCCGACGGTAGTGGCGCTGGTGTCCATCAATGGTGGTGTTGGCCGCAGTACGCTGGCCACGGCACTGAGCAGCGGTTTGCAGCGCCTGGGTGAGTCGGTCGTGGCATTGGACCTGGATCCCCAGAATGCTTTGCGCCAGCACTTTGGTGTTGATCATGAGCTACCCGGTGTGGGTCGCAGTAGTCTGCTCAACGCGCCATGGAGGACCATCCTGCAATCGGGTTTTGCCGGTTGCCAGGTGATTCCCTTTGGCGACACTGACACCCAGCAAAAGGAAAACCTGCAACGCTGGTTGACGCGCGAGCCGAAGTGGCTGACCCAGCGCCTGTCGGCATTGGGGCTGAGTGAACGGCACACAGTCATCGTCGATACCCCCGCAGGTGACAACGTTTATCTCCATCAAGCACTGAGCGTGGCTGACATCGTGCTGGTCGTCGCCCAACCGAATGCCGCTTGCCTCGGCACCCTGGACCAATTGGATGAGTTGCTGGCGCCTCATCTTGAGCGTGAGCGTCCACCGCGTTGCCACTTGGTGATCAACCAACTGGACGAAAACTCGACGTTCAACCTGGAAATGCTCGACGCCTTCAAGTTGCGCCGAGGTGAGTACCCGCTGGAAGTCGTGCACCGTGATCCGGCGATCAGCGAAGGCTTGGCCTTTTCTACGGACCCTTTGGACAACACGGCGACGAGCCTGGCCGGTGACGATATCACCGACCTTTGCCGGTTATTGATCGCTCGCAGAAAACGCGTTTAAAGCGCGGTTTATACGCTTACCTCCAGATGCTTATGCACAATCGGTTGGATGCAGTTGTGATGAAACAGCCATTTTGTGGAGCGGTTCTCAACACAGTGCAACTGCCTGTTTTACGTGCGTTTTATTGTGTGAACAAAAAATGAACAGCGTGGCTTTTGGTCCGCAGCGTAGAGCGCTACAGGGTCTGTAACGAATTCATCAACAGAGTTATCCACAGGTTGGGGTGCGACAATTTCGCCCTTTAATCGCGCTCGGCGAGCACCATCAAGTTGCGCGGCGTTAATGCCGGGTCGCAAAAGCTGCCGACCTCAACCCTGTAGCCACGTTCGCTGAGAAACAGTGCCCGATCCAGCACCAGCCATAACTCCAGCGGGCGCCGAAACAGACCACGCACCAACTCCAGGTTCCTGACCTCGGCCAAGCGCTGCCAACCATGGGCCTCCAACGCCGCCCAGTCTTGTTCGCCTGTGGATAACCCTTTGAGGCGTGCCAGTTCACGGCAGTAGTCAGCGAAGGGTTTGTCCAGCCAGTGGGTGGGCAGGGACGGGGTAGGCAGGTACTCGTCGCAGCCGCGTAACAGGCGTTGCAATTGATCGAAGCCGAGGCGCCGGGCCATGGAGGTATCCCGTTGCAGGCGCACGCGTTTGCCGGCGGTGACGGTTTCGCTGAGGGGCAGGCCGAGGTCGTCGAGCGACAACAGCAAGGTGGAAGCGCGGCCCGCGTCGGACAGCGGCTGGTAGGTATACCCCTGGATGCGGTTATAGCAGCACGGCGCCAGTGCCAGTTGCTTGCAGCCGGCGGCGCTGGCCACTTGCAGCAGGCGTACATGCAGGTCGCCGCAGGCATGCAGGGCCACGGGGGTGTGTTCGGCGCTTATGGCTACATCCGCCATCACGTCTTGCAGACGATGGGTGACGGGCAGGCCGTGGTGCTCGCTCAAGGCTTGGCCCGAAGCGATCAAGGCCGGGTCGTATTCCAGGCAGGTCAGCTGCTGGCCTGTGTGCAGCAGGCGGCGGCCAAGGTGGCCTTTGCCGGCGCACCAGTCCAACCAATGCCGGGGTGTTTGCGCAAACTGCAGCGCCGCGCCGAAGGCTTCGATCTGTTGCCATTTGCGGCCAGGCACATCGACATTCAGGCGGTGCGCGGCTGGTTGCAAGGGCTGCGTGGGTAACTTATCCACAGTGCTGAGTTGCAGCGCCTGCGATGCTAACTGTGGAAAAGGTGCGGGGGCGAGCAGATCATGGGGCTGGTTGTGATTGGCTTCGGCATCGGCCAACGATCGTTGGCGCAGCCACTGGGCCAGTTCGGGGTATTCGTTTTCCCAAGGCAACTGGCGCTGAGTAAAGGGCCGTGGTCGCCACAGCCCTTGATGCTCTATCAGAAACGCATCCAGCGCCCGGAAGCGCGCTTCAACGTCCCTGGCAGGCATCGACGCGCAGCCAGCGTTCCAGCAGTTTGAAGCCGCGTACCAGCAGGAAGGAGATCAATAGGTAGAACACACCGGCGGTGAAGAACATTTCCACCGTCAGGTAGTTGCGCGCAATGATCGTGCGGGCCATGCCGGTCAGTTCCAGCAGGGTCACGGTGCTCGCCAGTGAACTGGCCTTGAGCATCAGGATCACTTCGTTGCTATAGGCCGGCAAACCGATGCGCGCCGCGCGGGGCAGGATGATATAGAACAGCGTTTTGGGCTTGGACATGCCCAGCGCTCGGGCTGCTTCAATTTCCCCAGGTGGAATGGCCTGGATGGCGCCGCGCAGGATCTCGGCGATATACGCTGCGGTGTGCAGTGTCATGGTGGCGGTGGCACACCAGAACGGGTCGCGCAGGTACTTCCACATGAAGCTTGAGCGGATGCTGTCGAATTGGGCCAGGCCGTAATAGACCAGAAACAACTGCACCAGCAGCGGCGTGCCACGGAAGAAAAAGATGTAGGCGTAGGGCAGTGAGCGCACATACCAGCGCTTGGATGAGCGCGCGATACCCAGCGGGATGGCCAGGATCAAACCGAGGATCACGGCAATGCTCACCAGCTCCAGGGTCAGGATGGCGCCCTGGATAAACTTCGGCAGCCACTTGATGATGACTTCCCATTCCATTACGTCGTCCTCACGAAGCCGCGGGCGGCGCGTTTTTCCAGGAAGTGCATAGCCACCATCGACAGTGAGGTCAGGCCCAGGTAAATGAACGCGGCGACCAGGTAGAAGGTGAAAGGCTGTTTGGTGACGGTTACGGCGATCTGCGCGTGGCGCATGATTTCTTCGAGACCGATGACCGTGACCAGCGCGGTGTCCTTCATCAGGATCAGGAACAGATTGCCCAGCCCCGGCAGGGCGATGCGCCACATCTGCGGCATGATCAAGCGGGTAAAGATCCGGAACTTCGACAAACCCAGTGCCACACCGGCTTCGCGGTGGCCCTTGGGGATGGAGATGATTGCGCCGCGCAGTACTTCGGTGGCGTAGGCACCGAAACACAGCCCCAGCGCAATGACGCCGGCGGCGAAGGCGCTGAGGGACAGGTCGGGAATGTCGAGCAACTCACCCAGTGAGCGCATGGCGTTGATCGTGCCGAAGTAAATCAGCAACACCCACAGCAGTTCCGGCACGCCGCGAACGATTGTCGAGTAGGTACCGCCCAGCCATTGCAGCGGCTTGTACGGTGAAGTCTTGGCCAAGGCACCGGCGAGGCCGAGTACCAGCCCCAGGCATAACGCCGTGAGCGCCAGTTTGACGGTCATCAGCGCGCCGGCGGCGAGCGCGGGGCCGAATCCGTAGAGATCGAAATTCATGGTGTTTTCATATCGCGGCAGGCATTGCTGGAAGCCGACGCGCTCAAGTGAGCGCGTCGGGCAGACCGTTCAGGTCATTCGATGCTGAACGGGAAGTACTTGTCGTTGATCTTCTTGTAGGTGCCGTCTGCCTTGATCTCTGCCAGGGCTTTGTTCAGGCGCTCGCGCAGTGGGTCGCCCTTGCGCACGGCGATACCGATCTTGTCGCTTTCTACAACCGGGTCGCCCTTGAACTCGTAGGCGGAACCGTCTTTGCTCTTGAGCCATTCGTACTGCACGTACTTGTCGGCGAGGATGCCGTCGAGGCGGCCGGACGTCAGGTCGAGGTAGGCGTTTTCCTGGGTGTCGTACAGCTTGGCTTCGGTGTCCGGCAGCTTGTCTTCCAGATAGGTACCGGCCAGGGTTGCACGCTGTGCACCGATGACTTTGCCCTTCAGGTACTCGGCGTCAGTTTTGAAGTCCGCAGTGGCTTTAGGTGCGATGAACTGCAGCTTGTTGGAGTAGTACGGGTCAGTGAAGTCGACGGCTTGCTTGCGTTCATCGGTGATGGACAGTGAGGACACCAGGAAGTCGAACTTCTTGGAGTTCAGGGCCGGGATAATGCCGTCCCAGTCGGACACATACACTTCGCACTTTTCGACTTTCATCTTGGCGCACAGGGCATCGCCGATGTCTTTGTCGAAGCCGACGACGTTGCCGCTGGCGTCTTTATTGTTGAAAGGTGGGTAAGCCGCTTCGATCCCCATCTTCAAGGTTTCTGCCATGGCCGTGGCGCTGAACGCCATCGAGACGGCCGCGGCCAGAAGGAATTTTTTATAGTTCTGCATGCATGTTGCTCCGTTAGCGGTTGCTGGACATGAATTGTTTGCAGCGCGCCGAAAGCGGGTTTTCAAACACCTGCTGTGGCGATCCTTGCTCTTCGATCAGGCCTTGGTGGAGGAACACCACTTCACTGGACACTTGGCGGGCGAAGCCCATTTCATGGGTGACCAGCAGCATGGTGCGGCCCTCTTCGGCCAGCGCGCGGATCACATTAAGTACTTCCTGAACCATTTCCGGGTCAAGGGCAGAAGTGGGTTCGTCGAACAGGATGACTTTGGGCTGCATCGCCAGGGTACGCGCGATGGCTGCCCGTTGTTGCTGGCCGCCGGACAATTGCGCCGGGTAGGCGTGGCGCTTGTCGGCGATGCCGACCTTGTCCAGCAGGGCCTCGGCCACTTCTATTGCCTCGGCCTTGCTCTGGCCGAGCACACGGCGGGGGGCCTCGATGATGTTGTCGAGGATGCTCATGTGTGGCCACAGGTTAAAGTTTTGAAATACAAAACCGATTTCGCTGCGCAAGCGGTTGATCTGCTTGCCGTCGGCGGCCATCAGTTCGCCGTTTTTCGCGGCCTTCAGCTTGAGTTCTTCGCCGGCCACCAGGATCTGGCCCTGGTGTGGGTTTTCCAGGAGGTTGATGCAGCGCAGGAACGTGGACTTGCCGGAACCGGAGGAACCCAGGATCGAGATCACATCGCCGTCGCGAGCGGTCAGCGAGATACCTTTGAGTACCTCCAGCTCACCATAGCGTTTGTGCAAGTTGCGGATTTCAAGCGCGGGCGTGGCCTCGGCCATGTGCGGTCCTCATTGTGTTCATTGCATTCCTGCTGTTGGGCCGCCTTCCTGGCGAGGCGCCAAGCTAGCATAGCGTCTTGATGGCAGCCAACAGCGTGGCCGGCGGTAAATGGGGCGTGTGCGGCAGGGTGTCGCATCGGCACAGCAGCGTGTCGCGCCCTCAACAACCGAACAACCGTTTGAACCCGATAAACCGCAGGCTTTGCGTAAAAAAGGGCGCGATGGTGCCAGCTTTGGCCGGGTGTTGGAAGGGTTAAACGGGCAAACGGTACCCATCGGCCCCTTTATGGCGCGTCACGTACTTTTTGTGTGTGTTTTTGGTGCGCTTGTTCGTCTTGAATGTGAGTCGCACGGTAACGCTATAGCGGAATGCCATTGTTCTCAATGACTTGCGACGACTGTCGAATCGTCCTACAGCCCGCGTCAATTGCGACTTCGTAACATTTTGGCGCAAATCTTGCGTAAAAAATAAAGAACGCCCTGTTGGTTTCTTTTCACGAAGAAGACACCAGGCCGGGTGGACCGTTTTCGCAATTCCTCGCAAAGGTGTGTCAATGAGTAGTACGCAAAGCTCCAATGACCTCGAACAGGGGCTCAAACCGCGTCACGTCACCATGCTGTCGATTGCCGGCGTTATTGGTGCCGGTTTGTTTGTTGGCTCCGGCCACGCGATTGCTGCCGCCGGCCCGGCCGTACTGCTGGCGTATGCCGCTGCGGGTACGCTGGTGGTATTGGTGATGCGCATGCTGGCCGAAATGGCCGTTGCCTCGCCGGACACCGGTTCGTTTTCCACCTACGCCGACCGTGCGATTGGTCACTGGGCCGGTTTCACCATTGGCTGGCTGTACTGGTGGTTCTGGGTGTTGGTGATTCCGTTGGAAGCCAACGCTGCTGCGACCATCCTCCACGCTTGGTTCCCTGATGTGGCCATCTGGGCCTTCACGCTGATCATCACGTTGCTGCTGACCGCGACCAATCTGTTCAGCGTGAAGAACTACGGTGAGTTCGAGTTTTGGTTTGCGCTGATCAAAGTCGTAGCGATCGTGGGTTTTGTGATCCTCGGCTTGGCGGCGATTTTCGGCTTCCTGCCGACCAGCCAGGTCAGCGGCGTTTCGCACCTGTTCGACACCCAAGGCTTTATGCCCAACGGCATGGGCGCAGTACTGGCGGCCATCCTGACCACCATGTTCTCGTTCATGGGTACCGAGATCGTCACCATCGCCGCGGCGGAATCGAAGAACCCAGGCCAGCAAATCACCAAGGCCACCAACTCGGTGATCTGGCGGATTGGTTTGTTCTACCTGTTGTCGATTTTCATCGTCGTGTCCCTGGTGCCGTGGAACGATCCGACACTGGCGGCGGTAGGTTCCTACCAGACCGTGCTGGAACGCATGGGCATCCCGAATGCCAAGCTGATCGTCGATCTGGTGGTGCTGGTTGCCGTGACTAGCTGCCTGAACTCGGCGCTGTACACCGCGTCGCGCATGCTGTTCTCCCTGGGCCGTCGCGGTGACGCTCCGGCAGTGGCCAAGCGCACTAATAAGAGCGGCACGCCTTACTGGGCTGTGTTGCTGTCTACCGGTGCTGCGTTCCTGGCGGTCTTTGCCAACTATGTGGCACCTGCTGCGGTGTTCGAATTCCTGCTGGCCAGCTCCGGCGCTATCGCGTTGCTGGTGTACCTCGTTATCGCTGTGTCGCAACTGCGCATGCGTCAGAAGCGTACGGCGGCGGGCGAGAAAATCGTCTTCAAGATGTGGCTGTTCCCTGGCCTGACCTACGCGGTGATGGTGTTTATCGTGGGGACGCTGACGATCATGCTGTTCCAGGAAGCGCACCGGGTCGAGATTATCGCGACCGGCGTTCTAAGCTTGCTGGTAGTGGCGGCGGGGTTGTTTGTGTCGAGCCGTCGCAAGGCGCAGAGAGCAGGCGCTGCGGTGCTTAACTGACCGCAGTCCCAATGTGGGAGGGGGCTTGCTCCCGATAGCGGTGCGTCAGTCGACATCTAATTGACTGAAAACACGCTGTCGGGGGCAAGCCCCCTCTTACATTTTGTTTTGCGTCAGTCCTGGGAAGTCACCAGCGCCTGGGATGCGGCGACGTAATCCGCCTGGAACTGCGGCGACTCGACCCACGCCAGTGCGGCGGCTTCATCGTCGCTGTCCGTGGCCCACTGCCGATATTCGATCAGCGCTGCCAGGATGAAGTCGGTGGCTTCTTCTTCACCTTCCTGTTCCAGCACCAGCGCCAGCAGCGGGTGGGCCAGGAATGCCGCGCACAACGCCTGTTGGCTGGTCTCGCCAGCGACGCGCATCTCCTCAAACAGCTCAGTCAAATCGACCGACTCTAGGTCAATGCGACTGTCATCGCCTGCAAACGCATCCGGCTTGGTCGCTACGGCGCGCTGAGTGCGGTTTTGCTTAGCCTTGGTCTTTGCCCGCTGGGCACGTTTTTGCTGCTTGTTCGGCGAAGCCATGGGCTCGACATCCTAAGGTTCTGGATCTGGGTGGGGTATTGAAGCGCAGGTTGGAGGAAATCCCAAGGGCATCCTCAGAATTGGCGGCGTTGGCGCGTCGTTCACGTTCATGGCTTCTGCGGTTGTTGTGAACGGGTAGTACGGGTCGACCCTGCGCCAGTAGGCGCATAAGCTGGTGCCTTCACAATTTTCTCGAGCGCCTTCATGTCCCGCGACACCCTCGAACATAACCAGATCCCAATCTACTTTGTCGCCATCCTGCTGGCTGCCGTCGTCGGCCTGTTCGCGCCCCAATCAGCCCACAACCTCAACGTATTGATCACCCCCGTCATCGCAGTGCTTATGTACGCGATGTTCCTGCAAATCCCCTTTCTGGACTTGCGCGAGGGCTTGAGCCACAAGCGCTTCCTGTCGGCGTTGTTGTTGGCCAATTTCATTCTGGTGCCGCTGCTGGTGTGGGCATTGACCCGTGGCCTGGTGGAGCGCCCGGCGTTGCTGGTGGGCGCGTTGTTGGTGTTGCTGACGCCGTGCATCGATTATGTGGTGGTGTTTACCCATATCGGCAAAGGCGATTCGCGGTTGATGCTGGCGGCGACGCCGGTGCTGTTGTTACTGCAGCTGGCGCTGTTGCCGGTGTACCTGGGGTTTATGCTGGGCGCGCAGTCCGAAGTAGTGGTTGCGGTGGGACCGTTTGTTCAAGCCTTTGTAGAGTTGATCGTGGTGCCGATGGTGCTGGCGGTGCTCACGACGTCCCTGGCGCGGCGCTACGCAATTATCAATGCGTGGAATAACGCCTGGGCCTGGTTGCCGGTACCCGCCATGGCGCTGGTGCTGTTCGTGGTGATCGGCTCGCAAGTCACCTCGGTGGTGCGCGATATCGGCCTGTTGGTGCCAGTGATTCCGGTCTATCTGGGCTTTGTGCTGCTGGCGCCGCTGATGGGGATGCTGGCGGCGCGGCTGTTCGCGCTGCCGGCGGTCACGGCGCGGGCGGTGACGTTCAGCGCATCCACGCGCAATTCGCTGGTGGTATTGCCCCTGGCGCTGGCCCTGCCTGAAGACGTGCGGGGGTTGGCCGCCACGGCGGTGATCCTGCAGACCTTGGTCGAGTTGGTGGCTGAGTTGATCTACGTGCGCCTGATCCCATGGGCGGTGTGGCCCGCAGGTCGGTAGCTGGGTGAATGTTCAGGTCTGTTCAGGCGATGTTCAGGGGCGTGCTCGGCACCATTAAGTCAGCGCTCCTCACCTGACAGGCCTACCGATGGATCAACGCAACCTTTTTCGCCTGGAATCCCTGGGCATTTTCCTGTTTGCCTTGCTGCTCTTTACCCTGGGGATCTGGGATCAACAGCCCCAGGGATTTGACGGACGTTGGGCGCTGTTCCTGCAAGAAATGTTTCGCCATGGCGCGAGCCTTTTTCCCACTACCTACGGTCAGCCCTACGCGGACTACCCTGGCACCGCTACCTTCTTCAGTTTTGTGTTTGCCCGGTTATTCGGTGCGCCCAATCACCTGGCGAACGTACTGCCCACCGCACTGGCGTCTGCTGGGGTGATTGCGCTGCTCTATCGTCTGCTGGTCCCTGCGAGTCGGCAGTGGGCGCTGCTCTCCGTTTTGTTGACACTGCTCACCACTCAACTGCTGGAAAAGTCCCGTTCGGTTTGCCTGGATCAGATGGTGGCTTTGCTCTGCGTTGGCAGTTTCTACCTGCTGCACAGTGGCGAGCGCCTGGGCTCGCGATTGAGGCAGTTGGCGGTGTTCCCGCTGTTCATCTTCGGCTTCGCCATACGTGGGCCATTGGGGTTGATTGAGGTCTGCGGCGTGGTGTGTGTGTATTGGGCGCTTGGTAATCCGGGGCAACGGGTCAGGCAGGTGCTGATTCACGGCCTGGTTGGTCTGGCGTTGTTGGCGGTCTGTTGGTGGCTGCTGATAAAGCTGGCGCGCGTCAGTGGTGGTGATGGGTTCGCCGAAGAGGTTTTCAGGATGCAGGTGGGCGGGCGCCTGGATGAAAGTGGCGAGCCGTTCTATTTCTATCTTCAACTGAGTTTGTACCGTTACTTCCCTGTGGTGCCGTTGGCGCTGGCCACGCTGGTTGCGTTGCGTTATCGCTGGCGTGAACGGTTTGATGAGCCCGTGCAATTGGTTGTGCGGCTAGGTGCTTGCGGCCTGATGATTTTGATTGGGTTGTCGATGCCGCACTTCAAGCGCGCCTATTACATCCTGCCCATGGTGCCGATGTTTGCGGCTGTCGCGGCCTATGGGCTCCTCCAGGCGCAAGGCTGGCTTGTGGGCGTGCGTCGATGCTATGAGGGGCTTGTCGCGGCGCTACCGACGTTGTGTGTGGTTGTAGTATTTGTCTGTCGGCATGGGTGGCAAAAGCACGGTTACTGGCCAGACGTTTCGCTGCCGTTGTGGGTGGGCGTGCTGGTGGTGCTGCAAGTCGCTGCGTTGATCGCCTGGCGGCGCATCGCGCGGCTGGTGTCGCTCAGCTTGATTGCGTTGGTGGCGCAGTGGTTGCTGCTGGTGGTCGTGGTGGAGCCGGCCAAGGACTTACAGTTCGATACCCGGCAGTTTGTCAGCCAGGTTGAAGCGCTACGTGCCACGCGGCCGGGCCCGCTGGTGTTTATCGACCTCGGTCGGGATACCTGGGCGGTGCGTTACATGATGAACCTGGATCACGACGAGCAACCGGTGTTCATTGGTGGTCATGAGCTTGAACAATTAGCTCATGTGCATCGGCCAGCCTGGGTGGTCGTGGCGCGCAAGGAGGTCGCACTGCTGGCGGGGACGTCGCTGGAGCATCAGCCTCCCGACTTTGAAGGACGATTGAACGACAATCCGTTGCTGGTGTTCTTGTTGCAGTGAGTCAGCCGGTCAGCAAAAAGCCTGCATTCAGCAGGCTTTTTGTCGGATACGGTTTCCGCCTTCGATTACGCGGCTTCCAGCTGTGGGATCTGCATGCCGATCTTCGCCGACGCGAAGTTCATATCGCCACTGGCAATGGATTGAGCCTTGAAGCCTTGGCCGATGAGATCCTTGATGTAGAGCTTGTTGTAGATGAACGCAAAGACGATGTTGCTAAGGCCCATGGTCACCATCGCAATGACGAACTGGATCACGCCATATTTCACGTCGCCGCGAAACAGTGCCGGGAAGCAACCGAAAAAGAAGGTTGTCCACGAAAAACCGACTGGAGCTTCCTTCATCGCGCCCGTATTCGGGTTTTTGAAAATGATCGATGTGTATGCCATTTGTTTCTCCATGTGCCCGTATGAGTAAGCGATACGCTGGGCTGCGCATCGCCGGATGATGTGTCCTTGTGCCGCTGTGCTTGCGTGCGCTCCCTCACCGCTTGGGCGTGACCCTGGGCTGTGTTGAGGTGGGGGAGAGAGGCTGCAGCGTGTAGAGGGAGGCTCGTGGGGATACAGGATCCGCCGTCGTTGCCTACTCCGATACTAGGTGGCATTGGCTGACGGGTTACAGGAGGGATGCATCCGCATACTGTTAATCGCCTACCTTGGCACATTTTGAATCATATCATAGCGCTACTAGTGCGCGGCGTAACGAAGAGGCGGGTTAGGAGGTTAAATCCTGGGCAACAAAAAACCCGCACTTGGCGGGTTTCTTGTGTATTTCAGATGACGTTTGCACCACCTGAAACTAATTAGTGGTGCCCAGAGACGGAATCGAACCGCCGACACGGGGATTTTCAATCCCCTGCTCTACCGACTGAGCTATCTGGGCAACGGGGCGCATTAAACTGGTTTTTCAGGGGGTCGTCAAGCAAGTTTTCAAAAAATATTTAATTATTACCGTCGCTTACGTGCCGACCCCGGTTTTTGATCAATTATTGAGCAGGTGGTACGTACCCGTCGGCCTTGGCGTAATCCTCGCCGGAAAAGAACTTGTCCATCTCGCCCGCAAGGTATTTACGATCTTCTGCGTTCATCATGTTCAGGCGTTTTTCGTTGATCAGCAGGGTCTGGTGTTTAAGCCAGTCGCCCCAGGCTTTGGCAGAGACGTGATCGTAGATGTCCTGGCCCTTGGCACCTGGGTACGGAGGGCGCTCCAGGGCTGGCAGTTCTTCTTTGTACTTGCGGCACATTACGGTGCGGGTCATGACGACACTCCAGCGTTCAATACTTCAGCCGCGCGCTTCAGCAGTTTCTTTACCGGGGCGGCAAGGCCCAGGCGCGGCGGGGTGGCGAGGTTATACCAGAGCCAGTCGGCCTCGGCCACGTGATGGGCGGATTCCTCGACCTGGACCAGCCAGGGTTCGATAGCCAGTTGAAAGTGGCTGAACGTGTGGATCAGCCCTGGCAGTTCCTGGTGCTTGCCCAGTTCGAGTGCGTGTTGTGTGGCCAAGTGTTCGAGGTCTTGCAGGTCGTCTAACTCGGGCAGGCTCCACAAACCGCCCCACAAACCTGTGGAAGGGCGGCGGTAAAGCAGGATCGCGCCCTCGGCGTTGGCCAGCATCGGCATCAGCGTGCGCTTTTGCGGGACGGCCTTGCGCGGCTTGGGAATCGGGTAGCGTGTTTCAAGGCCGAGCATGTGGGCTTCGCAGCCCTTTTCCAGCGGACATAGCAGGCAGCTGGGTTTGCTGCGCGTGCACAGGGTGGCGCCCATGTCCATCATCGCCTGGGTGTAGGCGTTAACGCGATCATGGGGCGTGAAGCGCTCTGCAGTGGCCCACAACTGCTTGGCCACCTTCGGCTCGCCTGGGTAACCCTCTTGTGCAGTAAAGCGCGCCAGCACGCGCTTGACGTTGCCGTCGAGGATAGGTGCGCGCAGGCCCATGCTCAGGCTGGCGATTGCGCCGGCGGTGGACAGGCCGATGCCGGGCAGGTCAGTGAGCTTTTCGACATCCTTGGGAAATTCGCCGCCGTACTGGGCCACGATGATCTTCGCAGTCTTTTGCAGGTTGCGCGCCCGGGTGTAGTAGCCAAGGCCAGTCCACAGGTGCAGCACTTCATCTTCCGGTGCGGCGGCCAGAGCTTCGACCGTTGGCAAAGACGCCATAAAACGGTCGAAGTAATTGAGCACGGTGCTCACCTGAGTCTGTTGCAGCATGATCTCCGAGACCCATACCCGGTAAGGCGTGATGCCCTGTTGCCAGGGCAGGTCATGGCGACCGTGGCGGTCGTACCAGTCCAGCACCGCCTGTGAAAACTGCTCGTTTCTCATCGCTTGAACAGGCCCTTTAATGCATCTTTCAATTGCGGGTTTACCTTGTCGAGCTTCTCTTCCAGCTTCTCGCTGAGCTTGTTACCGGCCGCCTTGATCGCGACTTGGCTCAAGCCATCTTTATCCAGGCGGCACGCCTTGGCACCCAATTCCAGCGGGCCGCGGCAGCGCAGCGGTACTTCGATGTTGCGGAAGTTGGAGCCCACTTCGCAGGCCGGATCCGGCACTTCGCGCTGGTCGCCTTCGACGATGATGCCGACGCGGTAGTCCATGCCCAGCACGCGCAGGTCGATGTCACCGTTGCCGTTGACGGCCAGGCCCGGAATGCGCACTTTCAGGTCAGGGTTATTGGCCACGCCATTACGGAAGGTCAGGTTGCCCTTCAGCTCTTGGAAAGGCGTGTCTTTGCCCCGCTGTTCGCCGCTCAGGGTCTTGCGATTGAGCATGGCGATGCCTGTACACAGCTGCTGTTCAAGGTTGGCATTGAGCAGCACACCGTTGTTGATCACAAAGCTGGCGGTGCCGTTGAGGCTGTCGATCAGCGCCTTTTGGCTATTGCCACGGCCGCTGAGGTTGCTGTCGAGGGTGACCTGGCCCTTCACGGGTGGGGTTTGCCCCTGGGCCTGCAGGATGCGTTCGACCGGCACTTGCTTGATCCGGCTTTGCAGTGCCAGCACTGGAATATCCTGGCGCACATCGAGTGTGCCGTTGGCTTGGAAGCTGCCGTTGTAGAGGCCGCCACTCAGGGTGTCGAGCTTGAGTTGGCCGTCGATGCCGGACGCTTTGAGCACGGCATTCTGGATCGGCAATTTGCTCAAGGTCAGTTGGCCGAAGGCGAGATCAGCATCGACATCCAGTTTGCGCAGGTGCGCCAGAGGCAGCAGCTTGTCGGTGCTCCAGGCGCCTTTGGTAGGCGCATCCGGTAGCGGTGTGGTGCCGCCGGCAGCCATGGCGCCGGCTTCGCTGTTCTGCACTTCGGCTTGGCGGGCGGCGGTTGCGCCCTTGGCAGATTCGGACTTCGCCGGCAGGTAGTTATCGGCGTTGAAGCTGTCGCCCTTGAGTTGCACGCGAAGCGACTGTTTGGCGAAATCGTCCACGGCGACGCGGCCGGTGAAGGTGCTGCCGTCGAGCTTCAGGTTCAGGTCTTCCAGGGCCAGGCTGGTTGGCGTGCCCTTGAGGCGGCTGACCAGTTCGACTTTGCTCAGGCTGCCCTCGGCCATCGGTGGCAGTGGGCTGCCGACGCTGTCGAGGAACTTGGCCAAGTCGAACTGGGCGATGGACAGGGCGCCGCTGAGCTGTGGGGTCTTGTCCAGGTCATTGACCTTCAGCTCGCCCAAGGCGCGCAGTTGGTTGGCCGACAGTTTCAGGTTGGTCCATTCGGCAATGTTGGCCGCTTGGTCCACCAGCAACTGACCCTGGGTGGAGAAGGTCACGGTCTTGCCTTGCAGCGGCTCGCCAGTGGCTTCGCCGCTGATACGCATGTCTTCGAACTGGTAGCGCTTGAGGGCGCGCTGAATGCGCAGATTGCCGTTGAGTTCGGTCTTGACGCGCATTACCGGCTGGTTGCTGCCGAAGAAGGCGGTGAGCTTCACCGGAATGCTGGCGCCTTCGTGCACGGCACCGGCGCTCAACTGGATGCTCTCGGCGCTGAACTGCTTGCCGGTCTGCTCATCGTTGTATTCGATGCGGGCGTTGTTGACCGTCAGGCTGTCGATATCCAGGCGGATCGGCTGGGCCGGCTTCTCTGGCTTAGCTTCGGGTGACGGTTGCGCCGGGGGCGGCGTGGTGGGCGTATCGGTGGTGGCTACCGGTGCAGTCTTGCCGATGTCTTCCCAGTTGCCGTGACCCTGCTTGTCGCGGTTGAGGCGCAGGTTGAGGCCTTCGACACGCACGTCGCTCATCTGCACTTCGCGGCGCAGCAGCGGCAATACGCGTACTGACAGGCCGAGCATCTGAAGGTCGGCGAAGGGCTGGGTCGGGGTGGTCAGGGTCGCTACGCTGGCTTCGTGCAGTTCAAGGCCGAGCCAGGGGAACAGGCTCCAACCGATATCGCCATTGAGCGTCAGCTCGATGTGGGCCTTGTCGCGGGCAATCTGGCGAATCTCTTCTTTGTAGTCGTTGGGATCGAAAAGATGGGTCAGGGCGAAGCCCAGAGCCACAATGATCAGCAACAGCCCGAGAAGTACCAGACCCAGGATTTTGCCGAACGCTTTCATGGGCGAGTCCTTGTATGTCGATTTTAAAATTTAGCCGCAGAGTATAACGCCCGATGACCGGCGTCAGGTCACCGATCGTTACATTGTATCCGCGGGCCAGGTAGCGGGATTCTGGCGTCAAAAAAAGAGAATTTCCTGAAAAAAGTGATATCAGTTTGGTTTTTCCGTCATCCGCAGGTGCTAATCTCTGCGTGTTCGTCCGCCTTCTGCGACGTATCGTCGCGCCAAAATGGAGCTTCACTCATCAAAAACGGCCACGCTCTGCGTGCAAGGCCGAGGGAGAGAGCGCCTGACGGACGCATACTAATAACTGGGGGAAACACCAATGAGCACTAGCACTGCGGCCGGTTCTACCGCCGCACAGCCTGCGTTCCTGTCCAAGGAGCGCATCATCGCCAAGCCCGGGTTCAACCGCTGGCTGGTTCCACCGGCCGCCCTGGCCATCCATCTCTGCATCGGCATGGCCTATGGTTTTTCGGTGTTCTGGCTGCCGCTGTCCAAGGCGCTGGGTATCACCAAGCCCGTTGCCTGCGCGCCAGACATGAGCTTTATCGCCCAAGTCTTCTCGTCCCAATGCGACTGGCCCATCTCCATGCTGGGCTGGATCTACACCCTGTTCTTCATTTTCCTGGGCTGCTCGGCAGCGATCTGGGGCGGCTGGCTGGAACATGCCGGGCCTCGTAAGGCGGGTGTTGTATCGGCGTTGTGCTGGTGCGGCGGCCTGTTGATCTCGGCATTGGGTATTTACACCCACCAGATCTGGCTGATGTGGATCGGTTCCGGCGTCATTGGCGGCATCGGCCTGGGCCTGGGCTATATCTCGCCCGTGTCGACCTTGATCAAGTGGTTCCCGGACAAGCGTGGCATGGCCACCGGTATGGCGATCATGGGTTTCGGTGGCGGCGCGATGGTTGGTGCGCCCTTGGCGGCAGCGCTGATGGGTCACTTCGCTTCGCCGACCAGCGTGGGCGTCTGGCAGAGCTTCCTGGTGATGGCCGCGATCTACTTCGTGTTCATGATCGGCGGTGCGCTGTCTTATCGCGTGCCACCGACCGGCTGGAAGCCTGAGGGCTGGACCGCGCCGGCGAAAAAAGCCAGCAATGCGATGATCACCCACCGTCACGTGCATGTGAGCGTGGCGTGGAAAACCCCGCAATTCCGTCTGGTATGGCTGGTGTTGTGCCTGAACGTATCGGCCGGTATCGGCATCCTCGGCATGGCTTCGCCGCTGCTGCAGGAAGTGTTCGGTGGCAAGCTACTGGGTGTTGATGTGCCGTTCGGTCAACTGGATGCCGGGCAACTGGCGTCGATCGCCGCGATCGCCGCGGGTTTCACCGGTCTGTTGAGCTTGTTCAACATCGGCGGCCGGTTCTTCTGGGCGTCGTTCTCCGACTACCTGGGCCGTAAAAATACCTACTTCGTGTTCTTCGCCCTGGGCTTTGCCCTCTACGCGCTGATCCCGAACCTGGGGCACCTGGGCAACGTGGCGCTGTTCGTGGCCGCGTTCTGCATCATCCTGTCGATGTACGGCGGTGGTTTTGCCACCGTTCCGGCTTACCTGGCCGACCTGTTCGGCACCCAGATGGTCGGCGCGATCCACGGTCGCCTGCTGACCGCTTGGGCTGCTGCGGGCGTATTGGGCCCGGTGTTGGTGAACTACCTGCGTGAGTATCAACTGAGCATCGGCGTTGAACGCGCTGCGGCCTATGACATCACCTTGTACATCCTCGCCGGCCTGCTGGTGTTGGGCTTTATCTGCAACATGCTGGTACGTCCGGTGGCCGACAAGTACTTCATGACCGACGCCGAACTGGCTGCCGAACAGGCGCTGGGCCATGACAAGGGCGCGGATGCCACCACTTCCCTGGAGTGGAAAGCAGCCCCCGGTACGGTGCCATTGGCCATTGCGGCCTGGCTGGTGGTGGGTATTCCGTTGGCGTGGGGTGTGTGGGTGACCCTGCAGAAGACGGCGGTACTGTTCCACTAACACCGCAAACCAATGTGGGAGGGGGCTTGCTCCCGATAGCGTCAGATCAGTCAGCCACTAGGCGACTGAGCCGCCGCCATCGGAAGCAAGCCCCCTTCCACATTGGCTGTGCAGAGTTTTCATAAGTGGATTCGCACTTGTATGCACATGTCTATC
Source organism: Pseudomonas sivasensis (assembly GCF_021391435.1). Taxonomy (NCBI): domain Bacteria; kingdom Pseudomonadati; phylum Pseudomonadota; class Gammaproteobacteria; order Pseudomonadales; family Pseudomonadaceae; genus Pseudomonas; species Pseudomonas sivasensis. Next base: position 536,806 of record NZ_CP090029.1, read on the forward strand.
CCCGACACCCCCCACTTCAACTCGTCAGTCTTATCCCCTTCGATGTTTCTGTTTAGCGCCCGCGCCCCTATAATGGCTGCCTTTTTCGCCCAATGATTTTGCGGAGCTGGTGATGGCCGAACGTAAGGCGTCCGTCGAGCGCGACACTCTGGAAACCCAGATCAAAGCCTCGATCAACCTGGATGGCACCGGAAAGGCCCGATTTGATATCGGTGTACCTTTTCTTGAGCACATGCTGGACCAGATCGCCCGTCACGGGCTGATCGACCTGGATATCGAAGGCAAGGGCGACCTGCACATCGACGACCACCACATGGTGGAAGACGTAGGCATCACCCTCGGCCAGGCATTTGCCAAGGCCATCGGCGACAAAAAAGGCATCCGTCGCTACGGTCACGCCTATGTCCCGCTGGACGAAGCGCTGTCGCGAGTGGTCATCGACTTCTCCGGCCGCCCAGGCTTGCAGATGCACGTGCCGTACACCCGTGCCAACGTGGGGCGCGGCTTCGACGTCGACCTGTTCCAGGAATTTTTCCAGGGTTTCGTCAACCACGCGCTCGTCAGCCTGCATATCGACAACTTGCGCGGCACCAACACCCACCACCAAATCGAAACCGTGTTCAAGGCTTTCGGCCGCGCGCTGCGCATGGCTGTAGAGCTGGATGACCGCATGGCCGGGCAAATGCCCTCGACCAAGGGCGTTCTGTAATGCAGACGGTCGCGGTTATCGATTACGGCATGGGTAACCTGCACTCGGTGGCCAAGGCCCTCGAACACGTAGGTGCCGGCAAGGTGCTGATCACCAGCGATGCCAACGTGATTCGCGAAGCTGACCGCGTGGTGTTCCCCGGTGTCGGCGCGATTCGCGATTGCATGGCCGAGATCCGCCGTCTGGGCTTTGATAGCCTGGTGCGCGAAGTCAGCCAGGATCGCCCGTTCCTCGGCATCTGCGTGGGCATGCAAGCCTTGCTCGACCGCAGTGAAGAGAACGACGGCGTCGACTGCATCGGCCTGTTCCCTGGCCAGGTGAAGTTCTTCGGCAAGGACCTGCACGAAGATGGCGCCCACCTGAAAGTGCCGCATATGGGCTGGAACGAAGTCAGTCAGACGGTGGATCACCCGCTCTGGCACGACATCCCGGACCTGGCGCGTTTCTATTTCGTGCACAGCTACTACATCGCCGCCGGTAAGCCGGGCCAGGTGGTGGGTGGCGGGCACTACGGCGTCGACTTCGCCGCAGCGTTGGCCGAAGGTTCGCGTTTTGCCGTGCAGTTCCACCCGGAGAAGAGCCATACCCATGGCCTGCAATTGCTGCAGAACTTCGCCGCGTGGGACGGGCGCTGGTAAATGGCCAGGAAGCCGAAGCTGCCGATCTTGAACCTCACGCCTGAGCAGGAAAGTGAGGCTACCCTCAAGATCAAACGCTTCATGGAAGATCGCTTCGAGCTCAAGCTGGGCTCGTTCGAGGTCGCCGAGATTCTTGAGCTGTTCACCACCGAAGTGGCTCCGCACTATTACAACAGGGCGATTTTCGATTCGCAGACGCTCCTTAAAGAAAGGTTCGAAAGCATCGAAAGCGACCTGTGGTCGCTTGAGAAACCCTGATTTCCCAAGCATTGCTGAATATCGAATAAGGTTTGCCAGATGCTGATTATCCCCGCTATCGATCTCAAGGACGGCGCCTGCGTACGTCTGCGCCAAGGCCGCATGGAAGACTCCACCGTGTTCTCCGATGACCCGGTGAGCATGGCTGCCAAATGGGTAGAAGGGGGCTGCCGTCGTCTGCATCTGGTGGACTTGAACGGCGCCTTCGAAGGCCAGCCGGTCAACGGTGAGGTGGTTACCGCCATCGCCAAGCGCTACCCGAATCTGCCGATCCAGATCGGCGGCGGTATCCGCTCCCTGGAAACCATTGAGCACTACGTCAAAGCTGGCGTGAGCTACGTGATCATCGGCACCAAGGCTGTGAAAGACCCGGCCTTCGTTGCTGAAGCCTGCCGCGCGTTCCCAGGCAAAGTTATCGTGGGTCTGGACGCTAAAGATGGCTTCGTCGCCACCGACGGCTGGGCTGAAATCAGCACCGTACAAGTCATCGACCTGGCCAAGCAGTTCGAAGCTGACGGCGTGTCCGCCATCGTTTATACCGACATCGCCAAAGACGGCATGATGCAGGGCTGCAACGTACCGTTCACGGCCGCGCTGGCTGCGGCGACGAAGATCCCGGTGATTGCTTCCGGCGGTATTCACAACCTGGGCGATATCAAGTCGCTGTTGGACGCCAAGGCGCCAGGGATCATCGGCGCCATCACCGGCCGCGCGATCTATGAAGGTACTCTGGACGTCGCCGAAGCCCAGGCTTACTGCGATGCCTACAACGGCTGAGGACTGACCATGGCGCTGGCCAAACGCATCATCCCTTGCCTGGACGTCGACAATGGTCGCGTGGTCAAGGGCGTCAAGTTCGAGAACATCCGTGATGCCGGCGATCCGGTGGAAATTGCCCGTCGCTACGATGAGCAAGGTGCCGATGAGATTACTTTTCTCGACATCACCGCCAGCGTTGATGGCCGCGACACCACGCTGCACACCGTCGAGCGCATGGCCAGCCAGGTGTTTATCCCGCTGACCGTGGGCGGCGGCGTGCGCACCGTGCAAGACATCCGCAACCTGCTCAATGCTGGCGCGGACAAGGTCTCGATCAACACCGCAGCGGTGTTCAACCCGGAGTTCGTCGGCGAAGCCGCGCAACATTTCGGCTCGCAATGCATCGTAGTGGCTATCGACGCCAAGAAAGTCTCCGGCCCGGGCGAAACCCCGCGCTGGGAGATCTTCACCCACGGCGGTCGCAAGCCGACTGGCCTGGACGCGGTGGAATGGGCGATGAAGATGGAAGGCCTGGGCGCTGGTGAGATCCTGCTGACCAGCATGGACCAGGACGGCATGAAAAACGGCTTCGACCTGGGCGTGACCCGTGCCATCAGCGACGCGCTGGGCATTCCGGTGATCGCTTCCGGCGGCGTCGGCAACCTGCAGCATCTGGCCGACGGCGTGATCGAAGGCCACGCCAGCGCAGTGCTGGCGGCGAGTATTTTCCACTTTGGCGAATACACCGTTCCTGAGGCCAAGGCCTATATGGCGGCGCGCGGTATCGTCGTTCGTTAAACGTTGCTGGACACCATGGCGGGCGCGCGGCACTCTCTGCGCTTGCCATGGATTCCGGTAGCCTTCATGTTCAAGACCCTCTTACTTGCCCTCGCCAGTTCGTCCCTGTTGTTAGTCGGTTCGGCCCATGCCGAGGAACCGTCCGACGCCTCCCTGGTGTTGCTGACGGAAAACTTCCCGCCGTACAACATGGCGAAAAACGGCAAGAACTTCGCCAAGGAAGAAAACATCGAAGGCATCGCCGTGGATATCGTGCGCGAAACCTTCAAGCGTGCGGGCATTTCCTACAACCTCACCCTGCGTTTTCCTTGGGAGCGAATCTACAAGCTCGCCCTGGAAAAACCCGGCTATGGCGTATTCGTAATGGCACGTTTGCCGGCTCGCGAAGCGCTGTTCAAGTGGGTCGGCCCCATTGGCCCGGATGATTGGGTGCTGCTGGCCAAGTCGGACAGCAAGATCCAGCTTGCCGAACTTGAGCAAGCGCGGCGCTACAAGATCGGCGCCTATAAAGGCGATGCCATCGCCGAGACCCTGGAGAAACAGGGCCTCAACCCGATCGTAGTGCTGCGTGACCAGGACAATGCGCAAAAGCTCGTGGATGGCCAGATCGACTTGTGGGCTACCGGTGACCCGGCCGGGCGTTACCTGGCACGCCAAGTTGGGGTGACCGGGCTCAAGACCGTGCTGCGATTCAACAGCGCCCAGCTCTACCTCGCGTTGAACAAGGATGTGCCGGACGACTTGGTAGACAAGCTTCAGGCCGCGCTGGACCAGTTGCGTAAAGACGGCGTCGTCGACGAGATCACGGCGAAGTATCTGTAAAAGACCCGAAATTCTGTAGGCGCTGGCTTGCCAGCTCTTACTGGGGATCGTTGCGGCGTTTCTAGCGGTAAACCCCGTCCTTCCCGTGCCCAGCCATGGCTTGATTGCTGCGCACGCTGATCATCAGCTTAATATCAATCCACTCGATGCCCTGGGCCTTGAGCTTGGGCAGCTCGCGCTCCAGCACTGCCAGGGTTTGTGGGTAAGGGTGGCCGATCATCACGGCCGAGCCTTGTTTGTGGGCCAGCTTGATCGCGGTTTGCAGCTGTGTGGTGATCGCCGCTTCGGTGCGTTCGTCGTCCAGGAACACGTCCCGCGAAACACTCGCCAGACCGATCTTCTGTGCCTCGGCGGCTGCCACTGTCTGCGCGCTGGTACGGCTGTCGACAAAGAACTTGTTGCGCCGCTGCAGCTCGGCCATCAACCAGGCCATTGCCGCAGGTTGAGCCGTCATGCGGCTGCCCATATGGTTGTTGATGCCGGCGGTGTAGGGCACGGCGTTGAACGCGGCGTCCAGGCGTTTGGCGAGTTCTTCGATAGGCAGCTCAGGGTGCCAGGCGAACGGGCCGGTGGCCGGGTCCATGGGCATGTGCAGGATCACGATCTTGCCGGCCTTGTGGGCTTCGCGGGCGAATTCTGCAGCGTGGGGGGTGTCGGGCATGATCGCGGTGGTCACCGGCCCAGGCAGGGCCAGCACGCGGCGATCCCGAGGCAGGTTTTGCCCCAAGTCGTCGATGATCAGCGTCAGATAGGCTTTGTGAGGTTCGCCTGTGGGAGTCGCTTGGGCGACTCCCACCAGGCTGCACAGCAGAGCAAGGATCAGGGCAAATCGCATATCAACGGCTGCGCGTGATGCTCAGCCCCTTGAGCAGGCTCAGCGCCTGAGCCAGTTGATAGTCGTCGTCCTGTGGCATCGGCTTGGCTTTCTTGCTGCTGCCGGTCGGCTGGTCGGCACCGCCGTTGCCATTGCCCAGGTGACCTTGCAGGTCTGCCTCTTTGTAGTACTCGCTGTCGATCTCGTTAGTGATCTTGGCCTTGCGCACTTCGATGTCCGGCACGATGCCCTGGGCCTGGATGGAGCGGCCGTTCGGCGTGTAGTACAGCGCAGTGGTGATCTTCAATGCGCGATCGTTGTTCAGCGGTAACACGGTCTGCACCGAGCCTTTGCCGAAGCTGGTGGTGCCCATCAGCACGCCGCGTTTCTGGTCCTGCAGGGCGCCAGCGACGATTTCCGAAGCCGAGGCGCTGCCGCCGTTGATCAGCACGGCCAGTGGCACGTTCTCGCTGAGGTCGTTGCCGGTGGCCGAGAAGCGCAGCTCGGAGTTGGCGATACGGCCCTTGGTGTAGACGATCAGGCCTTTGGTAATGAAGTGGTCGACCACTTCCACCGCCGACTGCAGCACGCCGCCTGGGTTGTTGCGCAGGTCGAGCACGATGCCGCTGAGTTTCTTGCCGTTGTCCTTGCGCAACTTGGCCAGTGCCTTGGCCACTTCGTCGCCGGTCTTGACCTGGAATTGGGTGATGCGGATGTAACCGTAGCCCGACTCCAGCAGCTGACTCTTCACGCTCTTGACCACGATGGTCGCGCGGGTGAGTGTCACGTCGAACGGGTTGCCACCGTCGCGTACCAGGGTCAGGGTGATTTTCTGGCCGATCTTGCCGCGCATCTTGTCCACGGCTTCGGTCATGGTCTGGCCACGGGTCGGCTGGCCGTTGATCTTGACGATAAAGTCACCCGCCTGGATGCCGGCCTTGGACGCCGGGGTGTCGTCGATGGGTGACACCACCTTGATGTTGCCGTCTTCGGCGCCGACTTCAATGCCCAGGCCACCGAATTCACCGCTGGTGCTTTCCTGCAGTTCAGCGAAATCTTCAGGGCCCAGATAGGCGGAGTGCGGGTCGAGGTTGCTGAGCATGCCCTTGATGGCATTCTCCAGCAGAGTCTTGTCGTCTACGGGTTCGACATAGGCTGCCTTGATGCGGTCCATGACCTCGGCAAAGGTGCGCAACTCGTCCAGCGGCAACGGGGCCTTGGTGGTCGCGGCCGTGGCAGCAGGTGCAGCCGGAGCGGCCTGGTCGGCGAAAGCCAGAGGCGCGCCGATCACCAATGCGATCGTCAGGGCCAGCGAAGTGAGGCGGGACAAATGCAGCATGTCGAACGAACTCCTAATGTAGATGCGGCCCTATCCTTGGGAACGGCACCATTGTGCGGGATCGCTCGGGCGACCCTGCTGACGAATAGCGAAGTACAGCGCCGGGGTGTCCTGGCCACCACTGTTACCGACAGTGGAGATGGATTCACCGGCTTTTACAACATCACCTGCCGACTTGAGTAACGTCTGATTGTGGCCGTAAAGGCTCAAATAGCCATTACCGTGGTCAAGAATCACCAACAAACCGGCGCCCCGCAGCCAATCGGCAAACACCACGCGCCCGCCGTGAACGGCGTGGACCTGGCTGCCGGCGGAGGCGCTGATCATCACCCCATCCCACTTGGCGCGGGTGTCGTCGCCACGGGTTTCACCGAAGCGTGCCAGTAGTCGACCATCAACAGGCCATGGAAGTTTTCCTCGCGCTGAAGCAAAAGGGCCGCCGAAAGACTCGCCGGCGCTGGAAACCAACGGGCCAGGCGCTGCATGTGCCGGTTTACGTGGCGCCGGAGCGTCAGTGGTGGCTGCCAGTTCGGCCTCACGCTGACGCTTTTTTTCGGCTTCCTGCTGGGCGATCAGCGCTTTCTGGCGCGCTTCTTCGGCCTCACGTGCCTGGCGCGCCAGGGTTTCTTCGATGGTCTTGAGCACTTTGGCCAGGTCGGCTTGGTCTTGCTCGCGGGCCTGGAGCTTGGCGTCGCGGGCTTTCACGTCGTCATTGAGCTTGGCCAGGGCCAGCTGGCGCTCCTTGCGGACCTTGTCCAGCTCATCGCGCTGGGTGTCGAGGGCGCTTTTCTGGTCTTCCAACTGCGACTGCTGGTTGGCGATTTCCTGTTCGACGTTGACCAACTGGCGCAGAGTCTCGTTGAAGCTTTTCAATTGCTCCAGGCGGGCTTTGCTCAGGTAGTCGTAGTAGGTCAGGGTGCGCGCGAATTTCTCAGGGTTCTGCTGGTTGAGCAGCAGCTTGAGGTATTCCTGGCGGCCACTCTGGTAGGCGGCGCGGGCCTGGATCGCGATCAGACGTTGCTGTTCAACGCGTGCGCTCTGGAGTTTTTTTTTCTCAGCGTCGAGTCGCTCCAGTTCCGACTCGCTCTTCTTTAATTCTTTTTGCAGCTCCTGGACTTGCTTCTCTAGCTTGCCCATTTCGGTTTCCGTGCCGCGCAGGTCTTTCTGCACCCCGGATTTTTCTTCCTGGAGCTTGCCGAGCAGTTTTTTCAGCTCGGTAATGTCCTGACGCGTAGCGTCCAACTGTTGTTGGGTTTGTGCGCGCTCATCGGCAAACGCCGGTTGGAGCAGGCAGACAAAAGCAAGGGTAATCAAGGCGCGAAGCATAGAGGCGGGCGACACCAGGGAAAGGGACGGCCTAGTATGCCCGCCAAGCGCTGCAAAAAAAACGCCCAATTGGGGCTGGCGGGCAAGATAGGCGCCGAGTGGCGGTGGTATGGCAAAAAGACATCTTCCAAACACGGGAGATCCAATGTGGGAAGGGTTTGCCCCCCGATTGCAGTGTGTCAGCTGAATATGTGTTGGCTGACCCATTGCTATCGGGGGCAAGCCCCCTCCCACACTGTTCAGTGGTGTGGTTGAAATCAAACCAGAATCGAGGTCCCGGTCATCTCCGCTGGCTTCTCCAGCCCCATCAGCATCAGCATGGTTGGCGCCACATCCGCCAATACCCCGCCGTCACGCACTTTGAAGTCGCGCTTGCCCACGTAGATGAACGGCACTGGCTCAGTGGTGTGAGCGGTGTGTGCCTGGCCGGTGGACTCGTCGGACATCTGCTCGCAATTGCCGTGGTCGGCTGTGATCAGCGCTTCGCCGCCGACTTTTTCCAGGGCGTCGACGATGCGACCGACGCACAAGTCCAGGCATTCCACGGCCTTGGTCGCGGCTTCCAGGTTGCCGCTGTGGCCAACCATGTCGCCGTTGGCGTAGTTGACCACGATCACGTCGTAACGCTGGTGGTCGATGGCGTCGACGATTTTGTCGGTGACTTCCGGCGCGCTCATTTCCGGCTGCAGGTCGTAGGTGGCGACTTTTGGCGACGGGATCAGGATGCGCTCTTCGCCTGGGAACGGTTCTTCACGGCCGCCGGAGAAGAAGAAGGTCACGTGGGCGTATTTTTCAGTTTCGGCAATGCGCAGTTGGGTCTTGCCGTTTTTCGCCAGGTAATCGCCGAGCACGTTGTCAAGGCTGCCCGGAGCAAAGGCGGCGGGGGCCGGGATGCTCGCGGCGTATTGGGTCAGGCCGACGTAGTGCACTTTTGGCTGGCGGGCGCGTTCGAACTCGCTGAAGCCGTCTTCGACGAACACGCGGCTCAACTCGCGGGCGCGGTCGGCGCGGAAGTTCATGAACACCACGGCGTCGCCGTCTTCGACTTTTACCGGCTCGCCGATGGTAGTGGCCTTGACGAACTCATCGCTTTCGCCACGGACGTAGGCGGCTTCCAGGCCTTCTTGGGCAGTGGCGGCGTTGAATTCGGCCTGACCGTCGACGATCAGGTTGTAGGCTTGGGACACTCGGTCCCAACGGTTGTCACGATCCATGGCGAAGTAACGGCCCACGATGCTTGCAATGCGGCCCTTGCCCAGGGCGGCGAATGTGGCGTCCAGCAGCTCGATGGACGATTGCGCGCTTTTTGGCGGGGTGTCGCGACCGTCGAGGAAGGCGTGCAGGTAGATCTTCTCGGCGCCGCGCTTGAAGGCCAGTTCGGCCATGGCAACCAGATGGTCTTGGTGGCTGTGTACACCGCCGTCGGACAATAGGCCCATGAAGTGCACGGCCTTGCCGTCGGCTACTGCTTTATCTACCGCTGCGCAGATGGTCGGGTTCTCGAAGAACTCGCCGTCGCGGATCGCTTTGGTCACTCGTGTGAAGTCTTGATATACCACTCGTCCGGCGCCGAGGTTCATATGGCCGACTTCCGAGTTGCCCATTTGCCCGTCGGGCAGGCCCACGTCCATGCCCGAGCCGGAGATCAGGCCGTTGGGGACGCTGGCGGTCAAGCGGTCCAGTACAGGCTTCTTGGCCGCGTATACCGCGTTGTCGTGGTGGCTTTCACTGTGTCCGAAGCCATCGAGAATTATCAGGACCAAAGGTTTAGGCGTAGTAGTCATAGATCCTCTCGCGGCGGTAATAAAGGAAGGCAATTGAAAAGGGAGTGGCAGTTTAAAGCGAAGTTCCGACCACGTCACCGCTTTACGGGGGTTGGCCCCCCCTGACGGCTGTGTATACTTACCGCCATTTTAACGCCCTGGAACCTCCTTGATGGTTGATCACCTGATTGCATTTGCCACTGCCCACTATCTGCTCGTGGGTGCCTTCGTCATCCTGCTGGCGCTGCTGATCGCTCACGAATTGAGCCGTGGTGGTCGCAGCCTGAGCACGTCGGAGCTGACCGCGCTGGTCAACAAGGATGAGGCCATTGTGGTGGATATCCGCCCAGCCAAGGAATTCGCTGCCGGCCATATCGTCGGTGCACTGAACATTCCACAGGACAAGCTGATCGCGCGCCTGGCCGAGCTGGAAAAACACAAGGCCAAGACCATCATCCTGGTCGACGCCCAAGGCCAGCACGCCGGCACTCACGCCCGCGAAATGCTCAAGACCGGTTTCACCGCGGCCAAGCTGTCCGGTGGCATCAGCAGCTGGCGCGCCGATAACCTGCCGCTGGTGAAGTGATATGAGCCAGGTTGTCGTCTACTCCAGCGATTATTGCCCTTATTGCATGCGAGCCAAGGCTCTGCTGGATAAGAAGGGCGTTGCCTTCGAAGAGATCAAGGTCGACGGCAAGCCCCAGGTGCGCGCCGAAATGGCCCAGAAGGCGGGACGCACGTCTGTGCCGCAGATCTGGATCGGCGCCAAACACATCGGTGGCTGCGACGACCTGTTTGCCCTGGAGCGCGCCGGTAAACTCGATGCGCTGCTGCTCGTCTGACTCCTAAACCCTAAAAGACCCCAAGATCAAGAAGGATCTGCGATGACTGACCAACAGAACACCGAAGCAGCAGAAGCTCAAGGCCCACAGTTCTCGCTGCAGCGTATCTACGTGCGTGACCTGTCGTTCGAAGCGCCGAAAAGCCCGGCCATCTTCCGCCAGGAGTGGACCCCAAGCGTTGCGCTGGACCTGAACACCCGTCAAAAGGCACTGGAAGGCGACTTCCACGAAGTTGTGCTGACCCTGTCGGTCACCGTCAAGAACGGTGAAGAAGTGGCCTTCATTGCTGAAGTGCAACAGGCCGGTATCTTCCTGATCCAGGGCCTGGACGAAGCGTCCATGAGCCACACCCTGGGCGCGTTCTGCCCGAACATCCTGTTCCCGTATGCCCGTGAGACCTTGGACAGCCTGGTCACCCGTGGTTCGTTCCCTGCGCTGATGCTGGCTCCGGTGAACTTCGATGCCCTGTACGCTCAAGAGCTGCAGCGCATGCAACAGGAAGGCGCACCGACGGTTCAGTAATCTCGAGCCCGACGCAGAACCCAATGTGGGAGGGGGCTTGCTCCCGATAGCGGTGGATCAGTCAGATACATGTCGACTGACACTCCGCCATCGGGGGCAAGCCCCCTCCCACATTTTGTTTGGTGTGTTATTTGAAACCGAGTTGGCGCCAACCTTCGTACACGGCAACGGCTACGGTGTTGGACAGGTTCAGGCTGCGGCAGCCTTCGCGCATTGGCAGGCGAAGGCGATGCCCATCGGGCAGGGCGTCGAGCACTTCGGCCGGCAGGCCACGGCTCTCCGGGCCGAACAGGAAGGCATCGCCCTCAGCAAAACTGGCATCATGGAACGGTCGCGAACCCTTGGTGGTGAACGCGAACAAGCGCGGATGCCCCAGGCTTTCCAGGCAGCTGGCCAAGTCGGCGTGGCGCTGGAGCGTGGCGTACTCGTGGTAGTCCAGCCCGGCACGGCGCAGACGCTTGTCGTCCATGTCGAAGCCCAGGGGCTCGATCAAATGCAGGTGGCAGCCACTGTTGGCGCACAGCCTGATAACGTTGCCGGTATTCGGCGGAATTTCTGGTTGAAAAAGGATGACGTGAAACATGCACGGCTCCGAAGGCAAAGATGCGCTGCATTCTACCCCTGAAGAAGACCCAAGACCGAAGCTATTGCCAAGGGTCATGGGCTCGCTGGCGATTGTCGGCTTGATGGTGGGCCTGATGATTGGCCGGCTGACCACAGCGGACCCGGTCGAACTGCAACAGGTAGAGACGACCACGGATGGCGTAGTGGTGTGGTTCAACAGCGAACCCAAGCTGCACGGCGAGCATATCGATGGCACCGTGGCGTTGCTGTTTGATGCCCAAGGCAAGGCCAGCACCGGGCAACTTAAGGTCAACGACAAGGACGTGAACTGGCGCGTGCGCAAGACCGATGGCGGCCTGCTGCTGAACCTGGTCGCGGCTCGGCCGTTGCGCGGGGAGTGGAGGGGAGAAGAGGTCGATGACCGCTGGCGGTTGGAGATCCATCTCCAGGAGCAATAAAAGAGGGAATCCCCGGCCTGCCTGTACCAAGGTCCCCAAAACGGGCTGGGGCTATGGGCGCTGTGCCACATAAGCCCCGGTGTAAAGAAGGGAGTTCCCGGCCTGCCTGTACCAGGGCTCCCAAAACGGGGTGAAGCCATCAAGGCTTCGGTGTTAAAGAGGGAGTCCCCGGCCTGCCTGTACCGAGGTTCCCCAAAGCGGTGTGGAGCGCGACGCGGTTCGCATCAAGCACCCCGGGTGTAAAGAGGGGATTCTCGGCCTGCCTGTACCAAGGTCCCCGAAACTGGGTTGTACTTGGGTTATTGCAGGGCGCGTGCCAGAGTGGCTAAGTTGTGCCAAAAAAACTCTTCAAAAAGCGCAAAGCCCCGGATTACGGGGCTTTGGTGTTTTCGGAATTCAGCATTCTCTTAACAAAACGGTTGGTTCGGGCGTGGAACGTGTGCGCGATGCTAGAACAGGGTGCATTGAAGCGGTGCACGGTTCTGAGTCCGTGTGGAGGTCTAAATGTGGGAGGGGGCTTGCTCCCGATGGCGGTGTATCAGGCACAGACGTTGTGACTGACCTACTGCTATCGGGAGCAAGCCCCCTCCCACATTAGACCTCAGTGGATTCGAGATTCAGGCGTCGTCGCCCTCATCGTCGTCACCACCGTCCACTTTCATGCCCAGCTCCTTGATCTTGCGCGTCAGGGTATTGCGACCCCAGCCCAGCAACACCGCAGCATCGCGCCGGCGGCCGGCGGTGTGCTTGAGGGCGGTCTCGATCATGATCCGCTCGAACGCTGGTACGGCGCTGTCCAGCAGGTTCGACTGGCCCCGTGCCAGTGCCTGGTCGGCCCATTGACGCAGCGCCTGCTCCCAGTTGGTCACTGGTGCCGAATCCTGCGGCAGGCTCAAAAGCTCCGGCGGCAGGTCGCCGATATGCACTTCGCGCCCGGACGCCATCACCGTGATCCAGCGGCAGGTGTTCTCCAGCTGGCGCACGTTGCCTGGCCATGGCAGGTTCTTCAGGTATTCCTCGGTCTCGCTTTTCAAAAGCTTCGGCTCGACCGCCAGCTCCAGGGCGGCGCGGCTGAGGAAGTGGCGGGCGAGGGTGGGGATATCTTCGCGGCGGTCCGACATGCGGGGGATGTGGATGCGAATCACGTTGAGGCGATGGAACAAGTCCTCACGGAACTTGCCCGCATGCACCAGGGTTTCCAGGTTCTGGTGAGTCGCGGCGATGATGCGCACATCAACCTTGACCGGTGTGTGACCGCCCACGCGGTAGAACTCGCCGTCCGCCAGTACGCGCAGCAGGCGAGTCTGGGTGTCGGCCGGCATATCGCCGATCTCATCGAGGAACAGCGTGCCACCATCCGCCTGTTCAAAGCGTCCGCGACGCAGGTTGGCGGCGCCGGTGAACGCGCCTTTCTCATGGCCGAACAACTCGGACTCCATCAAGTCCTTGGGGATCGCTGCCATGTTCAGTGCAATAAACGGCGACGCTGCCCGTGGGCTGTGACGGTGCAGAGCGTGGGCTACCAGCTCTTTACCGGTACCCGACTCGCCGTTGATCAGCACGGTGATGTTGGAGTGGCTCAAGCGCCCGATGGCGCGAAACACTTCCTGCATCGCCGGCGCTTCACCGATGATTTCCGGGGTGCGGGTCAGGGCCGGCGGGGCTTCCTGATTCTGTTGTTCCTGGGCGTGCTGGTTGGCGCGCTTGACCAGCGCCACAGCCTCGTCCACGTCAAACGGCTTGGGCAGGTATTCGAATGCGCCGCCCTGGTAAGACGCGACAGCGCTGTCCAGGTCGGAGTGCGCAGTCATGATGATCACCGGCAGGCGCGGGTGCTGCTCGCGGATGCGTGCCAGCAGGTCCAGGCCACTGGCGCCTGGCATGCGGATGTCAGAAATAATCACGTCGGGCTGCTGGCGTGCCAGGCGGCTCATCACCCCGTCGGCGCTGTCGAAGCTCTGGGTGGTCATGCCTTCCTGTTGCAAGGCTTTCTCAAGGACCCAGCGGATAGAACGGTCGTCATCGACGATCCAGACAGTTTCACTACGGCTCATGTCGATGGGGCTCCTTGTTCCAGAGGCAGAAAGATCGAGAACGTGGTGTGGCCGGGATGGCTCTCACATTCGATCAGACCCTGGTGCTGGCTGATGATGTTCTGGGTGATGGCCAGGCCCAGCCCGGTACCGTCCGGGCGGCCGCTGACCATGGGAAAGAAGATAGTTTCCTGAAGTTCCGCAGGAATGCCTGGGCCGTTGTCGATGATCTCGACCTTGGTCACCAGGCGATGGCGCACATGGCCGATGGTGAACTGGCGCAGTGCGCGGGTGCGCAGGCTGATGCGGCCCAGGCGCAATTCGTTCTGGCTGCTGATGGCCTGCATGGCGTTGCGCACGATGTTGAGCACCGCTTGGATCATCTGTTCGCGGTCGATCAACACGTCGGGAATGCTCGGGTCGTAGTCGCGCACCAAGGTGATGCAGCCCTGGCTTTCCGCCTCTACCAGATGACAGACGCGCTCAAGTACTTCGTGCACGTTGGTCATCGCAAGGGACGGCAGCTTGTTGGAGCCGAGCATGCGGTCCACCAAGTTACGCAGGCGGTCGGCTTCTTCGATGATGACGTTGGTGTAGTCCTTGAGGTTCTCGTCCGGTAACTCGCGGGCCAGCAACTGCGCTGCGCCACGGATGCCGCCCAACGGGTTCTTGATCTCATGGGCGAGGCCACGTACCAGCATCTTGCTGGTTTCTTGCTTGGACAACTGCGCTTCTTCTTTGGTGATGCGCAGCAGGCGGTCACGGGGATGTACTTCAAGCAGCAGCAGGGTCGCGCCGTTGCTCAGGATCGGGGTCACAGCGTAGTCGACGGTCAATGTCTGCCCGGTAAGGGCCGTGAGCATCGCTTCACGCTTGGTGAATGGATGCGCCTGCTCCACCGCCTGGCGTAACGAGCTCAAGGCTTCGGCCGACTCGGTGAACAGCTCGCTGATGAACTGCCCATGGCTGCGCTGGCCACTGATGGCCAGAAGCATCTCCGCCGCCGGGTTCATGTACTCAAGACGCAAGTCGTCATTGAGCAGGATGGTCGCGGTGGTCAGGTTGTCGAGTAGCAAACGGTGCAGTGCATCGCTGATGGTCATCAGGACCTCTTTTGGAGCAAGGCGCGGGCTTGAGGCACACGCTGATACAAGGAAAATGCAAAAACCAAACCAAGGCTCCGAAAAGAAGCGCGAAAGCCCTGAAATGGGGGGTTAGGGCCCGAAACTGTGGCGTTCTGCCAGCTTGAACGGGAAGTTTCGAACCAAAATGGTGTTAGTCGTTGGGGCGGGTGCAGGATGTCGCACCAATATAGTGCGGTTTTGTGAAGGTTGTTCAGGAAGTGCCGAAATCATATAAATCAAATGTGGGAGGGGTTGCCCCTCTCCCACATTTTTGGATCGGGGTTACAGTTTTAGTCTTTGTAGATACACAGCTCGGCCGTAGCGCGGATCATCGCCAATTGCCGCAGTGGGTCGTTCAGCGGCTCATGTACCGCTTCGGCCAGCCATTGAGGGCACTGCGGGTCGGTACGTTGTGGAGTGAAGTCCGCCAGTTGTTGCAGCAGGCGTTTTTGCAATTGATCCAGTTGCGGGCGAATCTGCTTTACCAGGTCCGGGCGCGGGTCGTCGGGTGCCTTGCCCTGGAACTGCCAGTCGGACAGGTGGGTGTACTGCACCAGCTTGTTTGCCTCGATCTGCGCCGAGAAAAATTGCTCGGCGGCGGCGGGCTCCAGTTTGTAGCTCGGTGCCTGGGCAATGACGCTGGCGAGCACATCTTGCTCGCGCTTTTTGTCTTCTACCGGTTTTTTGCTGTCCCATTTGCTCAGGGCCACCTGGTCGGCAATGGTCAGGCGTTCGGCGATGCTGTTGAGCAATGGCTCCAGTGTCGGCGGTGCAGCGAATGCACTGGCGCTGACGAATAACAGAGCGAACACAAGTCGACGTTTCAATGCTGATCTCCTTGTGGGAGGGGGCTTGCCCCCCGATAGCAGAGTGTCAGTCAGCACCTGTATCAGCTGACCCACCGCTATCGGGAGCAAGCTCCCTCCCACCTTTTTGATTAAGTTTGCAGGTGTGGAACTGTGTAATTCACGGGCAAAAAAAGACCTCCCGAAGGAGGTCTTTTTTGTCACGCTACTTTAAGCAGCGCTACCGGATCAGCAGCTGTAGTACAGCTCGTATTCCAGTGGGTGTACGAAGGTACGAACCTTGATTTCTTCTTCGCTTTTCAGGCCGATGTAAGCGTCGATGAAGTCGTCGCTGAATACGCCGCCTTTGGTCAGGAACGCACGGCCCTTGTCCAGCTCTTCCAGGGCTTCTTTCAGGCTGCCGCACACTTGTGGGATCTCTTTGGCCTCTTCAGGCGGCAGGTCGTACAAGTTTTTGTCGGCAGCGTCGCCAGGGTGGATCTTGTTCTGGATACCGTCCAGGCCGGCCATAACCAGAGCTGCGAAGGCCAGGTAAGGGTTGGCTGCTGGATCCGGGAAGCGAGCTTCGATACGGCGAGCGCGTGGGCTGGAGACGTAAGGAATACGGATCGAAGCGGAACGGTTGCGCGCCGAGTAGGCCAGCATTACCGGAGCTTCGAAACCTGGGACCAGACGCTTGTAGGAGTTGGTCGAAGGGTTGGTGAAGCCGTTCAGGGCCTTACCGTGCTTGATGATGCCGCCGATGAAGTACAGGGCGGTGTCGGACAGGCCGGCATAACCTTCGCCAGCGAAAGTGTTCTTGCCATCTTTGGCGATGGACAGGTGAACGTGCATACCCGAACCGTTATCGCCGTACAGAGGCTTAGGCATGAAGGTCGCGGTACGGCCGTAGGCAACGGCAGTGTTGTGTACGCAGTACTTCAGGGTCTGAACTTCGTCAGCCTTGGCAACCAGGGTGTTGAACTTCACACCGATTTCGTTCTGGCCGGCAGTCGCCACTTCGTGGTGGTGAACTTCGATGACCAGGCCCATGTCTTCCATGGCGTTGCACATGGAGGTACGGATTTCGTGGTCGTGGTCGAACGGCGGAACTGGGAAGTAACCACCTTTGATGCCTGGACGGTGGCCATGGTTGCCGCCTTCCACGTCCTGATCGGACATCCACGAACCTTGTTCAGAGTAGATCTTGAACATGGAGCCGGAGATGTCGGACTTGAACTTCACTTGGTCAAAGATGAAGAATTCTGGCTCTGGGCCTACGAATACGGTGTCACCGATACCGGTCGACTTCAGGTATTCCTCGGCACGCTTGGCGATCGCACGTGGGTCGCGGTCGTAGCCTTGCATGGTCGAAGGCTCGATCACGTCGCACACCAGGATCAGGGTGGCTTCTTCGGTGAACGGGTCCAGCACGGCAGTGCTGTCGTCCGGCATCAGGATCATGTCGGAGGCTTCGATGCCTTTCCAGCCAGCGATGGAGGAACCGTCGAACATTTTGCCTTCTTCGAAGAACGCATCATCCAGCGCATCGCGAGCCGGCATGGTCACGTGGTGCTGAGTGCCTTTGGTGTCCGTGAAGCGCAGATCAATCCATTTAACGTCATGATCTTTGATGAGTTGAACCGACTTCGACATAGTGTCCTCCGGGTGGCTTCGGGCTGGGGTAGTGGAGTTAGCCCTTAGAATGTGGGTGATGCCGGCGCGGATAGTCCGCCATGGCAACCTGCCTCACAAGAGAGCAAATTGCATGCCAGTGCGCCAACATGGGTTTTTTGCTCCAAAAACGCCCCTATAAAGGTGCATTGCGACAAAAGCGCGAAATTCGCGCACTGCAATGTGGCGCTGACGCGTGCAAATGCACTGCTTTAGTGCGAGTCGAGTGATGTGCATATTAACTGGTTAAACCTTGAGCGATTTCCGCTATAATCCGCGCCCCCCTTTTTCGGCAGGCCCTGCGCGCGCTGTTTCCATGAAATTAATCGTTAAAGTCTTCCCCGAGATCACCATCAAGAGCCGACCGGTACGGATGCGTTTCATCCGTCAGTTGGCCAAGAACATCCGTGCCGTGCTCCGCGATCTGGACCCGGCTGTGGTGGTGAACGGTGTGTGGGACAACCTCGAGCTGGAAACCCGCCTCACCGACGCCAAAGCCTTGAAGGACATGACCGAGCGCCTGAGCTGCATGCCGGGTATCGCGCATTTCCTCCAGGTGGATGAGTACCCGCTGGGCGACTTCGATGACATCACCGAAAAATGCAAACGGCACTTCGGTGACAGCCTTGAAGGCAAGATTTTTTCGGTACGCTGCAAGCGTGCCGGCAAGCACCCATTCAGCTCCATGGACGTCGAGAAATACGTCGGCAGCAAGCTGCGTCGCGAGTGCGGCGCCGCCGGAATTTCCTTAAAAGCGCCACAAATTGAAGTGCGCATGGAAATTCGCGACCAACGGTTGTTTGTGATTCACAGCCAGCACGACAGCATCGGCGGCTACCCGTTGGGCGCCCTGGAACAGACCCTGGTATTGATGTCCGGCGGTTTCGATTCCACGGTCGCGGCCTACCAGATCATGCGCCGCGGCCTGATGAGCCACTTCTGCTTCTTTAATCTGGGTGGGCGTGCACACGAATTGGGCGTGATGGAAGTCGCGCACTTTATCTGGAAGAAGTACGGCAGCTCCCAACGCGTGCTATTTGTGAGCGTACCGTTTGAGGAAGTGCTGGGCGAAATTCTCGGTAAAGTCGATAACAGTCATATGGGCGTAGTATTGAAGCGTATGATGTTGCGCGCTGCGTCTCGGATTGCCGATCAGTTGCAGATCGACGCCCTGGTGACCGGCGAAGCGATTTCCCAGGTTTCCAGCCAGACGTTGCCGAACCTGTCGCTGATCGACTGCGTGACCGAGAAGCTGGTGTTGCGCCCACTGATCGCCAGCCACAAGCAGGACATCATCGATTTGGCAGAAGAAATCGGCACCGCCGACTTCGCCAAGCATATGCCTGAATACTGCGGGGTCATCTCGGTGAATCCCAAGACCCACGCCAAGCGCAACCGCGTGGAGTACGAAGAACAACAGTTTGATATGGCGATTCTGGAGCGTGCGCTTCAGAACGCCAAGCTGGTCCCGATCGATCGTGTTATCGACGAACTGGGCCAGGATGTGCAGATCGAAGAAGTCAGTGAAGCCCTGGCCGGCCAGATTGTTGTCGACATCCGTCACCCGGATGCCGCTGAAGATGAGCCGCTGGAAATTCCTGGCGTCGACGTACAAACGCTGCCGTTCTACGCATTGAACGCGCGTTTCAAGGAACTGGATGACAGCCGTCAGTACCTGCTGTATTGCGACAAAGGCGTGATGAGTCGCCTGCATGCCCACCATTTGCTCAGTGAGGGGCATGCCAATGTGCGCGTTTATCGACCGAGCTAAGAGCCCGGGGCTGTTTGCCTGTGGCCTGCGTCACCGGCCCCCCGACTCTGCCGTCAAGCTGTAACGGCAAGGCCTGACTCTACTGTAAATCGCTGCCACGACCTGTCAGCACACCGAATCCTCTGATCGAGATACACAAGTGATCGAAAATCTACGTAACATCGCCATCATTGCTCACGTTGACCATGGTAAAACCACCCTGGTAGACAAACTCCTGCGTCAATCCGGCACCCTGGAGCGCAACGAGCTCAACGACGAGCGCGTGATGGACTCCAACGACCAGGAAAAAGAGCGCGGTATTACCATCCTGGCAAAAAACACCGCTATCAACTGGAACGGCTACCACATCAACATCGTGGACACCCCGGGCCACGCCGACTTCGGCGGCGAAGTAGAACGCGTAATGTCGATGGTTGACTCCGTTCTGCTGCTGGTTGATGCCCAAGACGGCCCTATGCCGCAAACCCGTTTCGTGACCAAGAAGGCTTTCGAAGCCGGCCTGCGTCCGATCGTGTGCATCAACAAGGTTGACCGTCCAGGCGCGCGTCCGGACTGGGTTCTGGACCAGATCTTCGACCTGTTCGACAACCTGGGTGCTACCGAAGAACAGCTGGACTTCAAAGTCGTGTACGCCTCGGCCCTGAACGGCATTGCCGGTCTGGAACACACCGACATGGCTGAAGACATGACCCCGCTGTACCAGTCGATCGTCGACAACGTACCGGCTCCAAAAGTTGACCGTGACGGCCCGTTCCAGATGCAAATCTCGGCACTGGACTACAACAGCTTCCTGGGTGTTATCGGCGTTGGCCGTATCGCTCGTGGTAGCGTCAAGCCGAACACCCCGGTTGTTGCTATCGGCGCCGACGGCAAGAAGCGTAACGGTCGTATCCTGAAGCTGATGGGTCACCACGGTCTGCACCGTATCGACGTTGAAGAAGCTTTCGCTGGCGACATCGTATGCGTGAGCGGTATGGACTCCCTGTTCATCTCCGACACCCTGTGCCAGCCGGACAACGTCGAGGCGATGAAGCCTCTGACCGTTGACGAACCAACCGTTTCCATGACCTTCCAGGTAAACGACTCGCCTTTCTGCGGTAAAGAAGGCAAGTTCGTGACTTCCCGTAACATCAAGGAACGTCTGGACAAAGAGCTGCTGTACAACGTTGCACTGCGCGTTGAAGAAGGCGACTCGGCTGACAAATTCAAGGTTTCCGGCCGTGGTGAGCTGCACCTCTCGGTACTGATCGAAACCATGCGTCGCGAAGGCTTCGAAATGGGCGTTGGTCGTCCAGAAGTGATCATCCGTCAAGTTGACGGCGTGAAGCAGGAACCGTTCGAAAACGTAACCATCGACACCCCTGAAGAATCCCAGGGCAAGGTCATGGAAGAGATGGGCCTGCGTAAAGGCGACCTGACCAACATGGTGCCGGATGGCAAAGGCCGTGTGCGTCTGGAATACAACATCCCTGCTCGTGGTCTGATCGGTTTCCGTAACCAGTTCCTGACCCTGACCAACGGCGCTGGCATCCTGACCTCGATCTTCGATCGCTACGACACCATGAAGTCCGGCGACATGTCCGGCCGTCAGAACGGTGTTCTGGTATCGGTTGAGACTGGCAAGGCACTGACCTACTCCCTGGAAACCCTCCAGGCGCGTGGCAAGCTGTTCGTTGAACACGGTCAAGAGATCTACAACGGTCAGATCGTTGGTCTGAACAGCCGTGACAACGACATGGGCGTCAACCCAACCAAAGGCAAGAAGCTCGACAACATGCGCGCTTCGGGCAAAGACGAAACCATCGCTCTGGTCCCACCTGTTCGCTTCACTCTGGAACAGGCCCTGGAATTCATCCAGGACGACGAGCTGTGCGAAGTTACGCCTAAGTCGATCCGCCTGCGTAAGAAGATCCTGGACGAAGGCGAGCGTACCCGCGCTGCCAAGAAAGCCAAGAACTGAGTTAACTCAGGCTGAATGAAAAACGCCCCCGGTCGAAAGGCCGGGGGCGTTTTTTTATGCCTGCTGGTTTTGTGGTGGCTGTACCGGCCTCATCGGGGGCAAGCCCTCTCCCACATTTGACCGAGTACAGCCATTTGGAATGCGGTCAGTGTGGGAGGGGGCTTGCCCCCGATAGAGCCCTTGAGCCCCCTGCAAAACCCGGATCAGAACTTGTCGAGGGTCTTGAAATTGGTCTCGCGCACCACTTCCTTCGGCTTGTACGCGCAATACCCCGGCCGCGGTCCGATCTTCGGGTGATTGCGGCAGGTATCCGGGCGCTTGTCATAAATAGTGCAGAAGCGCGTCTTACGATCCAGGTACAGGCAATCGTTGTTGCTCATGCGCTGCAGGGTAAAAATCTCGGATTTGTTGTTGTAGCGCTCGACGATGCCTTCCTTCTGCAACCGCTTGGCGATGTTCTTCGGCGGATCGCCGCGTTCGAACTCATCGACGATGCCAATGCGGATCAGGTCCTTGATCTTCACTTCGACCGGCAGCGTGCAGCAGCTGGACACGCAGCCACCGCACATGTGGGCGGAATATTTCTGCCAGGTCTCAAGACGGTCGAGTTCCGCGGCGGCGATCAGTTGAGGCTTCATCAAGGTTCCAAAAGGTGGGGCTGTATCCGGGCGCGCGATCATACCGGGATTGGTGGTTTTTTGAACAATATTTTGCGTATTTCATCCCGAACGGTGCGATGGGCGAAAGCAGGCACGGCCAATGCATCAAAACCCGCTAAAGGTAAATGCGTTAAAAAACTGCCGAACCAGAGCGTCTACCGTCTGTCAGACCGTCTAGGCTCTAGCAACTCCTTCTATCTCGCCCGAGGTCGCAATTGATGTCTCAGGAACCACTTGCACGAGAAGCAGAGGTAGCCGCATTTCGCGATGCCGTCTTGACCAAACTCACCTACGCGGTGGGCAAGGACCCGGATCACGCCTTCGACCACGACTGGTTCGAAGCCATTGCCCTGGCCGCACGCGACCAGATGGTCGATCACTGGATGGACCACACGCGGCGTATTTACCGCAAGGGCCAGAAACGTGTGTATTACCTGTCCCTCGAATTCCTCATCGGCCGTTTGCTCTACGACAGTCTGAGTAACCTTGGTGTGTTGGAGATTGCCCGCGAAGCGCTCAGCGAACTTGGCGTCGACCTTGAGCGTATCCGCCTGCTGGAGCCTGACGCGGCGCTCGGCAACGGTGGTCTGGGCCGCCTGGCCGCATGCTTCATGGAAAGCATGTCGACCTTGGGCATTGCCGGTCACGGTTATGGCATCCGTTATGAACATGGCCTGTTCCGCCAGGCGATTGTCGATGGCTGGCAACAGGAGCAGACCGAACGCTGGCTGGATTTCGGCAACCCGTGGGAGTTCGAGCGCGCTGAAGTGATCTACCCGATCGGCTTTGGCGGCAGCGTGGAAACCCTGCCGGACGCCGCCGGCAAGCTGATCCAAGTGTGGACGCCCAGCGAGACCGTGCGCGCCGTGGCCTATGACACGCCGGTGGTCGGTTGGCGCGGTGCAAGCGTCAACACCCTGCGCCTGTGGCGTGCACGGGCGGTGGAAGACTTGCACCTGGAGCGCTTCAACGCCGGTGACCACCTGGGCGCCGTCGCCGAAGTGGCCCGCGCTGAAAGCATCTCCCGGGTGCTTTACCCGGCGGATAGCACCGAAGCAGGGCAGGAGCTGCGCCTGCGTCAGGAATACTTCTTCGTCTCCGCCTCTCTGCAAGACCTGCTGCGCCGCCACAAAAACATGCATGGCTCGGTATTGAGCCTGGGCGAACACGCGGCGATCCAGCTCAACGACACCCACCCGTCCATCGCCGTGGCCGAGTTGATGCGCCAACTGGTGGATTTGCACGACATCGCTTGGGACGCCGCTTGGCAGGTCACGGTCGAAACCTTGTCCTACACCAACCACACCTTGCTGCCCGAGGCGTTGGAAACCTGGCCGGTAGGCCTGATGGAACGCATGTTGCCTCGGCACATGCAGATCATCTACCTGATCAATGCCCAGCACATCGACTCGCTGCGCGCCAAAGGTATCCACGATTTTGACGTGCTGCGCGCTGTGTCGCTGATCGAAGAAGACAATGGTCGCCGCGTGCGCATGGGTAACCTGGCGTTCCTCGGCTCCCACAGCGTCAATGGCGTGTCGGGCTTGCACACCCAACTGATGCGCAGCACGGTGTTCTCCGAACTGCACAAGCTCTACCCAGACCGCATCAACAACAAAACCAACGGCATTACCTTCCGCCGCTGGCTGTACCAGGCCAACCCCAAGCTCACCGAGATGCTGGTGGAAGCCCTGGGTCCGGACATTCTCGACACCATGGAAACCCGCTTGGGCGAATTGGAAACCTTCGCCGAGAAACAGACCTTCCGCAAAGCCTTCGCCGACCAGCGCCTGCACAGTAAGCGTGCACTGGCCGAGATCATCCACGAGCGCCTGGGCATTTCGGTGAACCCGGCGGCGATGTTCGACGTGCAGGTCAAACGTATCCACGAGTACAAGCGCCAACTGCTCAACCTGCTGCACACCGTGGCGCTTTACCAGGCGATCCGTGCCGAGCCGGGCACCGACTGGGTGCCGAGGGTGAAGATCTTCTCCGGCAAGGCGGCGGCCAGTTATCACCAGGCCAAGTTGATCATCAAGTTGACCAACGATATCGCCCGCACCGTCAACAACGATCCGACTGTGCGCGGGTTGCTCAAAGTGGTCTTCCTGCCCAACTACAACGTCAGCCTGGCAGAAAGCATCATCCCGGCGGCGGACTTGTCGGAGCAGATATCCACGGCCGGCTTTGAAGCGTCGGGCACCAGCAACATGAAGTTCGGCCTCAACGGCGCGCTGACCATCGGCACCATGGACGGCGCCAACGTGGAGATGCACGAGCGTGTGGGCGCCGATCACATGTTTATCTTCGGCCTCAGTGCACAGCAGGTGGAAGCCCGAAAACACGCTGGCGAGTTCAACGCCGGGCCTGATATTGCTGCGTCCCATCGCCTCAACGATGTGCTGCAAGCGATCCGTGGCGGGGTGTTCTCGCCGGATGATCCGGGCCGCTATGTGGGCTTGATCGACGGGTTGATCGACTACGACCGCTTCCTGGTGTGTGCCGACTTCGACTCCTACTGGGATGCCCAGGCGCGGGTCGAAGCGCATTGGCATGACTCCAAGGCATGGTGGCGTTCGGCGGTGCTCAATACCGCGCGCATGGGTTGGTTCTCGTCGGACCGGACGATCCGCGAGTACGCCACGGAGATCTGGAAAGCGCTCGACTAAGCACCCTGGATCCAAATATGGGAGGGGGCTTGCTCCCGATAGTGGATGGTCAGTTGACGAATATGTCGACTGACACGCCGCTATCGGGGGCAAGCCCCCTCCCACATTGGTTGCGCGTCGATATACTGAGCGCCGGTTTGCTTAGGGAATATCGACCATGCAATGGATTTTCATGCTGATTGGCCTGGTTGTCGGCTGGACGCTCGATGAGTCGTTCTATGACGCAGGCATCGGCGCACTGCTGGGGTTGGGCATTGGCCAAGCCATTGGCCTGTCGAAGCTTGCAGCCCAGGTGCGACAGCAGGCGCGTCAGTTGGAAACCTCGCAGAAGTCGGTGATCGCCCTCGGTGAGCGACTGCGGCAATTGGAAGTGCCTGCGCCGGCCAGTCCCGCGGTGGTCGAACCCTCCATCCCTGAACCGACACCCATCGCCAAGGCCCCCGAACTGGTTTGGGAGCTGCCGGCCGAATTGGCGCCCGTCGCCATGATCGCCGAACCAAGCCCTGCATTGCCTGAAGACGCCTGGAAGCCTGCTCCGGCTCCGCGCCCTCCTGAAGAACCTGCTATCCCCCGTGGCCCCAACCTGTTCGAACGTGCCCTCGCTGGTGCACGCAATTGGCTGTTTGGTGGCAACACCGTCCTGCGCGTCGGCGTGGTGCTGTTGTTTCTCGGCCTGGCGTTCCTGCTGCGTTATGCCACCGAAGGCATGGTGGTGCCGATCGAGTTGCGTTACGCCGGTGTGGCTGCTGCCGCCGTCGGCCTGCTGGGCCTGGGCTGGTGGCTGAGACTGCGCAACAGCAACTACGGCTTGATGCTGCAAGGCACCGGGATTGCGGTGCTGTACTTGACGGTGTTTGCCGCGATGCGCCTGCATCCGTTGATCGACCCGAGCGCGGCGTTGGGCCTGCTGGTTGCGGTCACGGTGTTCTCGGCGATCCTGGCGGTCACCCAGGACGCATTGGGCCTGGCCTGCGCGGCAGCACTCGGCGGTTTTGCGGCACCGATCCTCACGTCCACCGGCGCCGGTAACCATGTTGCGCTGTTCAGTTATTTTGCCCTGCTCAACGCCGGTATCCTCGCCATTGCCTGGTTCAAGGCCTGGCGCTTGCTCAACCTGATCGGGTTCGTCGGTACCTTCGGCATCGGCTTCGCCTGGGGAATGCGTTCCTACACGCCGGAATTGCTGTGGAGCACCGAGCCATTCCTGATCCTGTTCTTCCTGATGTATCTGGCCATCGGCCTGTTGTTCGCCCGACGCAAATTGCTGGAGCTGGGCGACGCGCCCGAAGGCCGTGATGCGTTGTTGCGCTGGTCGGCTGCCAAGGGTGATTACGTTGACGGCGGCATGCTGTTCGGCCCGCCGCTGGTTGGCTTTGGCTTGCAGTTCGCATTGGTACAGCATCTGGAATTCGCCGCGGCGTTCAGTGCGTTGGGCCTGGGCATTATCTACATGGGCCTGGCGCGGTTACTCAGTGGCGGACGCGCGTTGCTGCTGGCGGAAACGTGCCTGGCCCTGGGCGTGATCTTTGCCAGCCTGGCGATTCCTCTGGGCCTTGATGCACGTTGGACGGCTGCGGCGTGGGCGGTGGAAGGCGCCGGGATCTTCTGGCTCGGTTTGCGCCAGCAGCGACCGTTGGCGCGTGCGTTCGGCTTGTTGCTGCAATTGGGCTCAGCGCTGGCCTTCCTCAGCGAACTGCGCATTGGCGAACACAGCCTGCTCGACGGTGCGCCGCTGGGTGCGTTGTTGCTCGGCGCCGCGTTGCTGTTCAGCTTCGATCAGTTGCGCAAGGCATCGGCGCAGCACGCGGCAGAGTGGGAGCGCAAAGGGCTGCCGGTCCTGGCGTCTCTGGGCTTGAGCTTTTTGTACCTGCTGGCGCCCTTGCTGTTGCTGACCCAAGGCACCGCCATCAGTTGGGCCATCGCCGGTCTGGCGACCCTGTTTATCGGCCTGCGCATTGGCTCGCGCACTTTCCTGTTCACTGCGTTCGCGGTGCAATTGCTGGGTGGCGCGTTATTCCTGGTGCGCTTGCAGGGCGGGGAGGGCGCGGCGGTATTCAATGCGGGCTGGAGTGGTTTGCTCACGGCCTCCCTGATCGGCCTGGCCTTGATTGGCGGCATGCTGTTGGCGGCACGCGACGACATGGTGCGCAGCGATGTGCGGCTGTTACGTGGGTTGTCGGTGGTGCTGCTCGCCGGTCTGGTTTTGATCAATCTGGCGGTGCTGTTTGTGCTGCCATGGGAAAGCGCCAGCGGCGTATGGGCTGCCAGTGGGTTGTTGATCATCTGGCTGAGCTTGTACCTGCAACAACGCGTCAGTTTTGTATTTGGGTTGCTGCTGCAACTGGTCGGCGGTGGTTCGTTCCTGCTGGCGGTGCCGCAATTGCTCGGGCCGTTGACCGGCGAAGGCCTGCGTCCGCTGGCGCACAGTGGTTTCTGGACGCCGATGGTGTTGGGCCTGGCCGCCTTGATCGGCGCCTGGCGCTTGCAACGTGAGCCCCATGCGCCGGTGTTTGCGGTGCTGAAGCTGCAACGCTTGTCTGACCTTTTGCTGGTGTGGGGGGCGGCGTGGTGGACATTGGCGCTGGGTGGCGAAGTGTTGCGCTTTGTTCCGCAAGCGTTGCTTGGTTCTTTCCTGCTGGGGCTTGCCGCAGTGAGCGTGGCGATCTGGGCGCTGCTTGCGGCGCGACTGCGCTGGGCATCCCTGGGTGTGCTGTGCACCTTGCTGATGCCGGCGGCGGGCGTGGCGTTGCTGGTATCTGCCCACAGCTACTATCACCCGGCGGCGCAGTACGGATGGCTGGCCTGGTTGGCGGTGTTTGTGGTGCATTTCATCTCGCTGCGCCGCTTGGCGCCGGTGGTTCCGGCCAGGATGCTGAGTATTGCCCATGTCCTCGGTTGCTGGATGCTGATCGGCGTGCTGGCACTGGAATTGCGCTATGGACTGTTGCGCCTGTCGGCTGAATACAACGCCTGGCGCTGGTTGGGCTGGGCCATCCTGCCAAGCCTGTACCTGGTGCTGGCCGCCGCACCGCGCACCTGGCCGTGGCCAGTGTCGGCGTACCCAAGGGAGTACCGAGTCCTGGCCGCGCTGCCATTGGCTGTGCTGATGCTCGGCTGGTTCTGGCTGGCGAATACCTTCAGCGATGGCACCGCCAATCCGTTGCCTTACGTGCCTCTGCTCAACCCTCTGGAACTGGGCCTGCTCTTCGCGCTGCTGGGTGTTTACCTGTGGTCCCGAAGCGTGGCGCCACAACGCGGGCCGCGTGCCGAATTGGCCGCACAAGGGATCGCGGGTCTCTCGTTGTTTGCGTTCTTCACGGCACTGGTCATGCGCACCGCGCACCACTGGGGCGGCGTGCCGTTCCATCTGGATGCGTTGCTGGAGTCGATGCTGGTGCAAGCCGGCCTGTCGATTGTGTGGACTCTGATCGCCCTCGGCCTGATGATCGGCGGCCACCTGCGCCATCGTCGCGAAGTGTGGTTGATCGGCGCCGCGTTGATTGCGGTGGTGGTGGCCAAACTGTTCTTTGTCGAACTGAGTAACCGTGGCGGCCTGGCGCGGATCGTGTCGTTTATCGGCGTGGGCGGGCTGTTGCTGGTGGTGGGTTATTTCGCACCGCTGCCACCTAAGCGGGCCGAACCTGTGATGGAAACTGAAGGAGCATCCTCTTGATCGGTAAGTTGAGCGTGGCCATGGTGGGCATGTGTGCGGCGCTGGCGGCGTCGGCCCAGGAAGCCCCGGCTGATTTCACCCACCATGTGCCGCTGAGTGTGAGCGGCAATGGCCCCTGGTATCGCCTTGAATTGCCGTTGGCTGTGCAACTCAACGCGCGCCAGGCGGACCTCGCTGACGTTCGCGTGTTTAACGCCGCCGGTGAGCCCCAGGCCTATGCGCTGTCGCGACAATCTTCCCAGCGCACTGAAAGTCGCAACGTCGCTGATGTGAAGTGGTTCCCGCTGTACGCCGCCGACACTCAGGAAAGCCTGCCCGGTGTGGTGATGAAAACCACCACCGAAGGCACCCTGGTGGAAATCAAACCGTCTTCTGCCGCCAAGCCCGGTAAGCAGGTATTGCGCGGCTGGGTGCTGGACGCCAGCGCGATCAAGGCACCGTTGCAGCAACTGAGCCTGGACTGGAGCCGTGAGCAAGAGGGCTTCCAGCGTTTCAGCATTGAAGCCAGTGATGACTTGCAGCGCTGGGAGCCTTGGGGCGAGGGGCAGGTGGCACGCTTGTCGTTCGCCGACGAACGGGTCGAACAGCATGACGTCAGCCTGGCAGGACGCTCAGCGCGCTACCTGCGTCTGGTATGGAAGGGGCAGGCGGCGCCGCTGCTGACCTCGGCCAAGCTGGTGAGTGCTACGCGCAGCAGTCTGCCAATGCCGTTGGTGTGGTCGCAGCCATTGGCGGGAACGCGACTCAAGGCTGGGGAGTACAGCTGGCAGTTGCCGACTGGGCTGAGTGTCGAGCGTTTGCGCATTGAGTTGAAGCAGCCCAACACGCTGGCACCGGTGACATTGGCGGGACGCAGCGATGCCAAACAACTGTGGCAGCCATTGAACAATGGCTTGCTGTACCGCCTGACGCAAAACGGCCAGGACGTGGTGCAGGATGAGTTGCAGTTGCCGGGTCAGGTCGTGACCGAACTCAAGTTGCAGGTGGACGAGCGCGGTGGCGGTTTGGGCGCCGATGCGCCGGCGCTGCGCTTTGCGGTGCGCGCTACCCAGTTGGTGTTCCTGGCGCGGGGTGAGCCGCCGTTCAGCCTGGCGTTGGGCAATGCGTCGGTGAAAGCCGCAAGCCTGCCACTGTCGACCCTGATCCCCGATTACAGTGCCGAGCGCCTCAATACGCTGGGACAGGCCAAGGTTGTGGGGGACGTTGCGGTCGCGTCGCCGGTGGTCGTAGCCGCTGTGGAGGACGGGCCGAACTGGAAAAAACTCGGGCTCTGGGCCGTCTTGCTGCTCGGCGTGGCGGCACTGGGCGCCATGGCCTACAGTTTGCTGCGCAAGCCACCGGCGGCGCGTTAAATAAAGTCCATGAACTCTATTGGGTTTAAATCCTCTGATAGGAGGAAATACGCCCCGACTCGCGTTAAACTGCGCGGGTTTTCAAGCCCCCCATTCTCCGGAGCCTTACATGTCCCGCGTTACCTTGAGTCGCTATTTGATTGAGCAGACCCGCAGCAACAACACGCCTGCCGATCTGCGCTTCCTTATCGAAGTGGTCGCGCGTGCTTGCAAGGAAATCAGCCATGCCGTGTCCAAAGGCGCACTGGGTGGTGTCCTGGGCAGCATGGGCACTGAAAACGTGCAGGGCGAAGTACAGAAGAAGCTCGAC
This sequence comes from Pseudomonas sivasensis, assembly GCF_021391435.1. NCBI lineage: Bacteria > Pseudomonadati > Pseudomonadota > Gammaproteobacteria > Pseudomonadales > Pseudomonadaceae > Pseudomonas > Pseudomonas sivasensis. The sequence continues at coordinate 566,428 of NZ_CP090029.1, forward strand.
GTAATCTCCAACGAGATCCTGCTTGAAGCCAACGAATGGGGCGGTCACCTGGCCGGCATGGCGTCCGAAGAAATGGACAATGCCTACCAGATCCCGGGTAAATACCCGAAAGGTGCCTACCTGCTGGTGTTCGACCCACTGGACGGTTCGTCCAACATCGACATCAACGCACCGGTCGGCACTATCTTCTCCGTGCTGCGCTGCCCGAACGAATACCTGAGCCAGAACGAAGCCCTGAACGAAAAGGCTTTCCTGCAGCCAGGCACCGAGCAGGTCGCTGCCGGTTACGCGATCTACGGCCCACAGACCATGCTGGTGCTGACCCTGGGTGACGGCGTTAAAGGTTTTACCCTGGACCGCGAAATGGGCAGCTTCGTACTGACCCACGAAGACATCACCATTCCTGCGTCCACCCAGGAATTCGCGATCAATATGTCCAACCAGCGTCACTGGGAAGAACCGGTTACCCGCTACGTGGGCGAGTTGATGGCCGGTGAAGAAGGCCCGCTGAAGAAAAACTTCAACATGCGTTGGGTCGCGGCGATGGTAGCCGACGTGCACCGCATCCTGACCCGTGGTGGCTTGTTCATGTACCCACGTGACAGCCGCGAGCCATCCAAGCCGGGCAAATTGCGCCTGATGTATGAAGCCAACCCGATGTCGTTCCTGGTTGAACAAGCGGGCGGCGCGTCCACTGACGGCCACCAGCGCATCCTCGACATCCAGCCGGAAGGCCTGCACCAGCGTGTAGCGGTGTTCCTGGGTTCGAAGGAAGAAGTTGAGCGCGTGACGGCCTATCACAAGAAGTAAGCTGCGGCGATAAGTGATCGGCGTTGTTGTGAGCCGGTTCACCCTTAAAGAAGCCCCGAAACGTTTCAGCGTTTTCGGGGCTTTTTTGTTTTTACTCGTCGGGAACCAGACACCTGTTTTCCCTTCTAAGCTTCTGGCAGATACCCACGCTGCCTTGTCCCTCCAGGAGTTATTCCATGTCGTTACGCCGTCTCGCTTTGCTGGCTTTTTGCGTGCTGTTGGCCGCTTGCAGCAAGATCAACCAGGAAAATTACGCGAAGTTGTCGGCCGGCATGCCGAAGGCCGAGGTGGAGTCGTTGTTGGGTAAGCCGACCGATTGTTCCGGCGCACTGGGCATGTCCAGCTGCACGTGGGGCGATAAAACCAGCTTTATCAGCGTTCAATATGCCGGTGACAAAGTTCTCATGTTTTCCGGGCAAGGCCTGAAGTAAACCGGGGCGAGAGCCTGCGGGAGAAGAAGAATGATGCGTTTTGTTTTGTTCCTTTGTGCCAGCCTGTTTTTGGCGGGCTGTGCCAGCCATTCTGGCGATGATCTGCAACCCAAGACTGCCGGCAGCGTCAACCTCAAGCGTTACCAGGGCACCTGGTATGAGTTGGCCCGATTGCCGATGTACTTTCAGCGCAACTGCGCGCAGTCCGAAGCACGCTACACCTTGTTGCCCGATGGCGACATGTCGGTGTTTAACCGCTGCCTGACCACCGAATGGAAGTGGGAAGAAGCCAAGGGCACCGCCACCCCGCAAGTGCCTGGCAAGACTGACAAGCTCTGGGTGGAATTCAACAACTGGTTCACGTCACTGCTGCCGGGCGTCGCCAAGGGCGATTACTGGGTGCTGTACGTCAGCGATGACTACAAGACCGCCATCGTCGGCAGCCCGAGCCGGCGCTATATGTGGATCCTGTCGCGCACGCCAACGGTCAGTGCCGATACTCGCGAAGACCTGCTGAGCAGGGCGCGACAGCAGGGGTATGACACCACGCGGTTGATCTTCCGGACATCGGATAAGCAGATGGCCAAGACTTCGCAATAACCTGAGAGCCCCTCAATCCAATGTGGGAGGGGGCTTGCCCGCGATAGCGGTGTGTCAGTATCTGATTTGCTGGCTGACACTCTGCAATCGGGGGCAAGCCCCCTCCCACATGTTTTAACCGAGTAAGTCCCTTAGCACCTGCGTAAATGCCCGGCTGCTTTCTTCTTCGCCTGCATGACGCCCGTCGCGCACCACCCATTTCCCGTTGACCAGCACATCACGCACCTGGCGATCACCGCCGGCAAACAGCCAGCGATTGAGAATGCCATCCTCTGTTGCTGTCGCCAGGTAAGGGTCATTACCGTCCAGCACGATCCAATCCGCACGCTTGCCCACTTCCAGTCGACCAATTGGCTGCCCCAGTGCCTGTGCGCCACCGTCCAGCGCAGCATCGAACAGCGTACGGCCAACCATCGGTTGGTCACTGCGATACAAGCGGTTGCGCCGTTGATCGCGCAGGCGCTGGCCGTATTCCAGCCAGCGCAATTCCTCCACTACGCTCAATGACACATGGCTGTCGGAACCGATGCCCATGCGCCCGCCCTGGGCGAGAAAATCCACTGCCGGGAAAATCCCGTCGCCCAGGTTGGCTTCGGTGGTCAGGCACAATCCGGCAATCGCACGGCTCGCTGCCATGCGCGTCACTTCTTCCGGGTTGGCGTGAGTCGCGTGCACCAGGCACCAGCGTTCATCCACCTCGACATTGTCATACAGCCATTGCAACGGACGCTTGCCGCTCCAGGCCAGGCAGTCGTCGACTTCTTTTTGTTGTTCGGCAATATGGATATGCACCGGGCACGTCTTGTCGCTGGCGGCCAGGACTTCATTGATTTGTTGTGGCGTAACAGCGCGCAGGGAGTGGAAGCACAAGCCCAGTTGCTGCGCCGGTTGCGCCGCGAGGATCGGTTTGAGGCGCGCCTGCAGGTCCAGGTAGTTTTCGGTGCTGTTGATAAACCGTCGCTGGCCTTCGTTCGGCGCCTGCCCGCCAAAACCCGAGTGGGTGTAGAGCACGGGCACCAAGGTCAGGCCAATACCGCTGCTGGCGGCCGCGTGGCTGATCTGCCGCGACAGTTCCGTACGGTCGGCGTACGGCTGGCCGCTGACATCATGATGCACGTAGTGAAATTCGGCCACCGAGGTGTAACCGGCCTTGAGCATCTCGATGTACAGCTGGCGCGCAATCACCTGCAGTTGCTCCGGACTGATCTTGCCGACCATGCGGTACATCAGCTCGCGCCAGGTCCAGAAGCTGTCATTCGGGTTGCCGGCGACTTCGGCCAAACCCGCCATGGCGCGTTGGAATGCGTGGGAGTGCAGGTTGGGCATGCCCGCCAATACCGGGCCTTTGAGCCGCTCGGCACCGTCTGCACTGGCATTGGCCGCAATCTGTGTCAGCAGGCCATCGGCGCTGACTTCAAGACGTACATCGTTGGCCCATCCATTAGGCAGCAGTGCGCGTTCGGCAAAAAAAGCGGACATGTTCAGAGCACTCCGGTCGTGTGTTTATTTGTATATACATATACAGACGTTTGCCTGCTCGGTAAACTCCGGCAATCTATGCATCTTTTCCCCCTGCAAGGATTCCCTGTGCCGACTCCGCCCGCCAAGTCTTCACTGGCTGCCCACATGGACGAAAGTCCGGCGCCCTTGTATGCCCGCGTCAAACAGATGATCAGTCAGCAGATCCTCAACGGCAACTGGCCACCCCATTACCGCGTGCCGTCGGAGAGTGAACTGGTCAGCCAACTGGGCTTCAGCCGAATGACCATCAATCGCGCCCTGCGCGAACTCACCGCCGAAGGGTTGCTGGTTCGCATGCAAGGCGTCGGTACTTTTGTCGCCGAGCCCAAAAGCCAGTCGGCGCTGTTTGAAGTGCACAACATTGCTGATGAGATCGCTTCCCGCGGTCATCGGCATACCTGCCAGGTCATCACCCTGGGCGAAGAGGCCGCCGGTTCCGAACGTGCCGTCGCTCTGGAAATGCGCGAAGGCGGGCGGGTGTTCCACTCACTGATCGTGCATTACGAAAACGATATTCCCGTGCAAATCGAAGACCGTTTCGTCAACGCCCTGGTCGCGCCGGAATACCTGCAGCAGGATTTCACCCAACAAACGCCCTATGCCTATCTCAACCAGGTTGCGCCGCTGACGGAAGGCGAGCACGTCGTGGAAGCGATCCTCGCCGACGCCGACGAGTGCAAGCTGCTGCAAATCGAGCCCACCGAACCGTGCCTGTTGATTCGCCGACGCACCTGGTCCGGACGCCAACCGGTGACCGCCGCGCGGTTGATCCACCCTGGTTCCCGTCACAGCCTCGAAGGACGCTTCAGTAAATGAGTTTGAAAGTCTGGCGCGCCGCCGATTACGTCCGCATGCCGTGGAAAAACGGCGGTGGCAGTACCGAAGAAATTTCCCGTGATGCCGGCGATGGCCTGGATGGCTTTGGCTGGCGCTTGTCGATTGCCGATATCGTCGAGTCGGGCGGCTTTTCCACCTTCGCCGGTTACCAGCGTGTGATCACGGTAATCAAGGGCGCAGGCATGGTGCTGACCGTGGATGGCGAGGAGCAGCGCGGACTGTTACCGCTGCAACCGTTCGCTTTCAAGGGTGACAGCCAGGTGTCGTGCCGATTGATCACTGGGCCGATTCGCGATTTCAACCTGATTTATTCGCCCGAGCGCTACCACGCGCGGTTGCAGTGGATGGATGGTGTGCAGCGGTTTTTCAGTACGGCGCAGACGGTGCTGGTGTTCAGCGTGGCGGATGAAGTGAAGGTGCTGGACCAGGTACTGGGCCATCACGATTGCCTGCAAGTGGACGGTAACGCTGGCTTGCTGGACATCTCTATCACTGGCCGTAGCTGCATCATCGAACTGACTCAGCGCGGTTAAAAAATGTGGGAGGGGGCTTGCCCCCGATTGCGGTGTGTCAGTACCAGATGGGCTGACTGATCCACCGCTATCGGGGGCAAGCCCCCTCCCACATTTGTTTCCCGCTGTTGTTGCGATCTGTTTCCAACCCCTGCACCAATTTGTTACCGAATGCCCCAGCGTGGCGCAAAGCCGCGCTGTCGTGACAAACCTCTCTGGTCGTAAAACTCCCACGTAAGAAATTTCATCGTCCCTCGAAGCCTTAATTTCCAAGGCTCCCACGCGCTTTGCAAAAAAATTTCAACACCTCGCTCAAAAAGTTGGCCGCTTGATTGCATATGCTTGTACATACAAGTAAAGATGTGTGCGTAAGACTCTCCTTCGCACCATCCATGTTCGCGCATCGATCGCCGAGGAGTCCTAGCAGTGACCAAGCCTACAAAATACCGTGACGTCGAAATCCGCGCCGCCCGCGGTAACAAGCTCACCGCCAAAAGCTGGCTGACTGAAGCACCGCTGCGCATGCTGATGAACAACCTCGACCCGCAAGTGGCGGAGAATCCGAAAGAGTTGGTGGTGTACGGCGGCATTGGCCGCGCCGCACGTAATTGGGAGTGCTACGACCAGATCGTCGAGAGCCTCACCAATCTGAACGACGACGAAACCCTGCTGGTGCAATCCGGCAAACCGGTCGGCGTGTTCAAGACCCATAGCAACGCCCCGCGCGTGTTGATCGCCAACTCCAACCTGGTTCCGCACTGGGCCAGTTGGGAACACTTCAACGAGCTGGATGCCAAGGGCCTGGCTATGTACGGCCAGATGACTGCCGGCAGCTGGATCTACATCGGCAGCCAGGGCATCGTCCAAGGCACTTACGAAACCTTCGTTGAAGCCGGTCGCCAGCATTACGACAGCAATTTGAAAGGCCGTTGGGTCCTCACCGCCGGCCTCGGCGGCATGGGCGGCGCACAGCCGCTGGCCGCGACATTGGCCGGCGCGTGCTCGCTGAACATCGAGTGCCAGCAGGTCAGCATCGATTTCCGCCTGGCCAGCCGTTATGTCGATGAGCAAGCCACCGACCTCGACGACGCGTTGGCCCGTATCGCCAAATACACGAAAGAAGGCAAAGCCATTTCCATCGCGCTGCTGGGTAATGCGGCCGAGATCCTGCCGGAACTGGTCAAGCGCGGTGTGCGCCCAGACATGGTCACCGACCAGACCAGTGCCCATGACCCGCTCAATGGCTACCTGCCCGCCGGCTGGACCTGGGACGAATACCGCACCCGCGCCAAGACCGAGCCGGCTGCCGTGATCAAGGCCGCCAAGCAGTCCATGGCAGTCCACGTCAAAGCCATGCTGGAATTCCAGAAGCAAGGCATCCCGACCTTCGACTACGGCAACAACATCCGCCAAATGGCACAGGAAGAAGGCGTGGAAAACGCTTTCGACTTCCCAGGTTTCGTTCCGGCGTACATCCGTCCACTGTTCTGCCGTGGCATCGGCCCGTTCCGTTGGGCTGCGCTCTCGGGCGACCCGCAAGATATCTACAAGACCGACGCCAAAGTCAAAGAGCTGATCCCCGACGACGCTCACCTGCACAACTGGTTGGACATGGCTCGCGAACGCATCAGCTTCCAGGGCCTGCCAGCGCGTATCTGCTGGGTCGGTCTGGGCCAGCGCGCCAAGCTCGGCCTGGCATTCAACGAAATGGTGCGCAGCGGCGAGCTGTCGGCGCCGGTGGTGATTGGTCGTGACCACCTCGACTCCGGCTCGGTAGCAAGCCCGAACCGCGAAACAGAATCCATGCAGGACGGTTCCGACGCCGTATCCGACTGGCCGCTGCTCAATGCCTTGCTCAATACCGCCAGCGGTGCGACGTGGGTCTCGCTGCACCACGGTGGCGGCGTCGGCATGGGCTTCTCCCAGCACTCCGGCATGGTGATCGTCTGCGACGGCACCGACGAAGCGGCCGAGCGGATTGCCCGTGTGCTGCACAACGACCCGGCGACAGGGGTGATGCGTCACGCCGATGCGGGTTACCAGATCGCGATCGATTGCGCCAAAGAGCAGGGTCTCAATCTTCCAATGATCAAGTAACCCATGTGGGGCGGGGCTTGCTCCCGATGGCGGTGTATCAGCCAATAGGTCTGGTGACTGACCCACTGCTATCGGGAGCAAGCCCCCTCCCACAGTTGAGCGGCTGCGACCCCCAAAACAATCCATCAGAGGTTGAACACCCATGGCTGCAAATGACGCGCGTGCAAGCACCACCCCGTTGATCGAGAAACGTTCGATCGACTACATCCCGGAAGCGGAAAGACACGGTCGTCTATTGAGCCAGTTCACCCTGTGGCTGGGTGCCAACCTGCAAATTACAGCCATTGTCACCGGGGCCTTGGCCGTGGTGCTGGGCGGTGATGTGTTCTGGTCGTTGATCGGTCTGTTGATCGGTCAACTGATCGGCGGCGGCGTCATGGCGTTGCATGCGGCGCAAGGGCCCAAGCTCGGCTTGCCGCAGATGATCTCCAGTCGCGTGCAGTTCGGCGTATATGGCGCGGCCATTCCGATCGTCTTGGTGTGCCTGATGTACCTAGGCTTTACCGCGACCGGTACGGTGCTTTCCGGCCAGGCGCTGGGCCAGTTGTTTGGTGTCAGCAGCAGCGTCGGTATCCTGATCTTCGCCAGTGTCATCGTGCTGGTCACGGTGCTTGGTTATCGGGTGATCCACTTCATAGGGCGCGTTGCCAGCGTCATTGGTGTGATTGCCTTCGTTTACCTGTTCAGTCGCCTGATGGGCCAGGCTGACATTGGCGCATTGCTGCAAATCCGCCATTTCAGTTGGAGCAGTTTCTTGCTCGCGGTGTCCCTCGCCGCCTCCTGGCAGATCGCGTTTGGGCCGTATGTGGCGGATTACTCGCGCTACTTGCCGAGCAGCACGTCGTCGGTGAAAACCTTTCTCGCTGCGGGCGCCGGTTCAGTGATTGGCGCACAAGTGGCGATGATTCTCGGCGTGTTCGCCGCCGCCATGGCCAACGGGCAATTCGCCGGTCATGAAGTGGCCTACATCGTTGGTTTGAGTGGTACGGGCGCCACCGCTGCGCTGCTGTATTTCAGCATCGCGTTCGGCAAGGTCACCATCTCCACACTGAACTCCTACGGCAGCTTCATGTGCATCGCGACCATCATCAGCGGCTTTCGTGGTCGCCTGGAGGTGACGCGTCTGCAGCGTCTGGTGTTCGTGCTGCTTATCGTCGGTACGGCGACCCTGATCGCATTGCTCGGCCAGCATTCGTTCCTCGGTGCGTTCAAGTCTTTCATTCTGTTCCTGCTGGCGTTCTTCACGCCCTGGAGCGCGATCAACCTAGTTGACTACTACTTCATCACCCGCGAGCGCTATGACGTGCCGGCGCTGGCCGATCCAAACGGGCGGTACGGTCGTTGGAACCCTCTGGGTATCAGCGTCTATGTCTTCGGGGTGTTGGTGCAGATGCCGTTCATCGCTACCAAGTTCTACACCGGTCCGCTGGTGAGCGCGCTTGGGGGTGTGGATATCTCCTGGATCATCGGCCTGGTGCTGCCCGCCGCCCTGTATTACCTGTGTGCGAAAAAATGGCACGGCAGCGTGCCCGATCAACTGATTCTGCCGGTCGAGCAGGACAATGTTGTACCCACTAAAAAAAGCGGGGCCAGTCGCGCTGCGGCGCGGGCCTGACAGGACGTGGACAAGGCAGGACGCCTTTTGACTGCCGTAATCCATTTCATGATTGGGAGCGTCACACAATGAAAATGCATAAGACCCTGCTGACCACGTTGTTCTCTGCAGGCTTGCTGGCCAGCGCTGGCGCCCAGGCGGCCGGTTGGTGCGAGTCCGGTAAACCGGTGAAATTCGCCGGGCTGAACTGGGAAAGCGGCATGTTGCTCACCGACATCCTGCAAACCGTGCTGGAAAAAGGCTACGACTGCAAAACCGACAGCCTGCCGGGCAACTCCATCACCATGGAAAACGCCCTGAGCAGTAACGACATTCAAGTGTTCGCCGAAGAATGGGTCGGCCGCAGCGAAGTCTGGAACAAGGCTGAGAAGGCCGGCAAAGTCGTCGGCGTTGGTGCGCCTGTGGTGGGCGCAATCGAAGGCTGGTACGTGCCGCGCTACGTGATCGAAGGCGACGCCAAGCGCAAGCTGGAAGCCAAGGCGCCGGACCTGAAAACCATCGCCGACCTGGCCAAGTACGCCTCGGTGTTCAAGGACCAGGAAGAACCATCCAAGGGCCGCTTCTACAACTGCCCGGCCGGCTGGACCTGCGAGCTGGACAACAGCGAAATGCTGAAAAGCTACGGCCTGGAAAGCACCTACACCAACTTCCGCCCAGGCACCGGCCCGGCGCTGGATGCGGCGGTGCTGTCGAGCTACAAGCGTGGCGAGCCGATCCTGTTCTACTACTGGTCGCCGACGCCGCTGATGGGTCAGGTCGACCTGGTCAAACTTGAAGAAAAACCCGGTGTGGATAAAACCGTGACCATCAAGGTCGGCCTGTCCAAGACCTTCCACGAACAAGCCCCTGAATTGGTGGCCGTGCTGGAAAAGGTCAACCTGCCCATCGACCTGCTGAACCAGAACCTGGGACGCATGGCCAAGGAGCGCATTGAGTCGCCGAAACTGGCGAAGATCTTCCTCAAGGAACATCCTGAAGTCTGGCACGCCTGGGTGAGCGAAGACGCAGCCAAGAAAATCGACGCGGCCTTGTAGGTCAAGTGTGCACGGCTACCCTGAGGGGTGGCCGGGCGCCCGGCCACAACCCATTGGATCGAGAGCACGCTATGTTTCCTGAGAGTTTTACGTTTTCCATTGCCGACTGGGTTAACGGTTGGGTGGATTCACTGGTCACCAACTACGGCGATGTGTTCCGGCAGATCTCCGACACGCTGCTGTGGGCCATCGTCAACCTGGAAGGCCTGCTGCGCGCCGCCCCTTGGTGGCTGATGCTGGCCATCGTCGGCGGCGTGGCCTGGCACGCTACCCGCAAAGTAGTCACTACGGCGGTCATCGTCGGTTTGCTGTTCCTGGTAGGCGCGGTTGGCCTGTGGGACAAGCTGATGCAGACCCTGGCCTTGATGATGGTTGCCACGGTGATTTCGGTGTTGATCGGCATTCCGTTGGGCATCCTCTCGGCGCGCAGTAATCGCCTGCGTTCGGTGTTGATGCCGCTGCTCGACATCATGCAAACCATGCCCAGCTTCGTGTACCTGATCCCGGTGCTGATGCTGTTCGGCCTGGGCAAGGTGCCGGCGATTTTTGCCACGGTGATCTACGCCGCGCCGCCGTTGATTCGCCTCACCGATTTGGGCATCCGCCAAGTGGATGGCGAAGTTATGGAGGCCATCAACGCCTTCGGTGCCAACCGCTGGCAGCAACTGTTTGGCGTGCAACTGCCGTTGGCGCTGCCGAGCATCATGGCCGGCATCAACCAGACCACCATGATGGCGTTGTCGATGGTGGTGATCGCCTCGATGATCGGCGCCCGTGGCTTGGGTGAAGACGTGCTCGTCGGCATCCAGACCCTCAACGTTGGCCGTGGCCTTGAAGCCGGGCTGGCGATCGTGATTCTTGCAGTGGTCATCGACCGCATTACCCAGGCCTATGGCCGCCCACGGCATGAGGCGAGCAAATGACGACTGTGAGCAAAATCGAAGTCAGAAACGTCTTCAAGATCTTTGGCGCGCGTTCCAAGGAAGCGCTGGCGATGATCGGGCAGGGCAAGACCAAGGACCAAGTGTTGGCCGAGACCGGTTGCGTGGTCGGCGTCAACGACCTGTCCCTGAGCATCGGTACTGGTGAGATCTTCGTGATCATGGGCCTGTCGGGTTCCGGTAAATCCACACTGGTACGTCACTTCAATCGCCTGATCGACCCCACCAGCGGCGCGATCCTCGTGGACGGCGAAGACATCCTGCAACTGGACATGGACGCCCTGCGCCAATTCCGTCGGCACAAGATCAGCATGGTGTTCCAGAGCTTCGGCCTGTTGCCCCACAAGAGCGTGCTCGACAACGTCGCTTACGGCCTCAAGGTGCGTGGCGAAACCAAGCAGGTGTGCGCCGAACGCGCGCTGCACTGGATCGAAACCGTGGGCCTCAAAGGCTACGAAAACAAATACCCGCACCAGCTCTCCGGCGGCATGCGCCAGCGCGTCGGCCTGGCCCGTGCGTTGGCTGCCGACACGGACATCATCCTGATGGACGAAGCCTTCAGCGCCCTTGACCCGTTGATTCGCGCCGAGATGCAGGACCAATTGCTGGAGCTGCAAAAGACCCTGCACAAGACCATCGTCTTCATCACCCACGACCTCGACGAGGCCGTGCGCATTGGTAACCGCATTGCGATCCTCAAGGACGGCAAGTTGATCCAGGTCGGCACGCCTCGGGAGATCCTCCATTCACCGGCGGATGAGTACGTGGACCGGTTTGTTCAGCGGCGGGCGGCGGTGGTCTGATCCAGATTCTGTGGTGAGGCTGCTGGCCCTATCGGGAGCAAGCCCCCTCCCACCTTTGAAGATGTTCAACGTTCAAAATGTGGGAGGGGGCTTGCCCCCGATGAGGCCGGCAAAGCGGTAGAGAATATGAAGAGGTCAACCATGTCCCAGGCAGCAAAAATCATCATCGCCGACACGCCTCTGCGCTGGCAGGACGTGGTCGCCGTGGCCCGACACGGCGCGGTGCTCGCACTCTCGGGCCAAGCCTGGGCCCGCATCGACAATGCCCAAGCCATCGTGCAGCGCATCGTCACCAGCGGCGAACGCGCGTATGGCGTGAACACCGGCCTGGGCGCGCTGTGCAACGTGTCGCTTGCGGGCGAACAACTCAGCCAGCTGTCGCGCAATACTCTGCTGAGCCACGCCTGTGGCGTCGGCCCGGTACTGAGCGACGAGCAGACCCGGGCGATCATCTGCGCCGCGGTCATCAATTACAGTCACGGAAAATCCGGCCTGCATCCGCAGGTCTTACGTTCGTTGCTGTCGCTGCTTAACCACGGCATCACGCCACAGGTGCCGTCCCAAGGTTCGGTGGGTTACCTGACTCACATGGCCCACGTCGGTGTCGCTTTGTTGGGTGTCGGTACGGTGAGTTATCGCGGCCAGATCGTGACGGCGCAGGAAGCCTTGCAGGCAGAAGGTTTGCAGCCCGTGGTACTCGGCGCCAAAGACGGCCTGTGCCTGGTCAACGGCACGCCGTGCATGACCGGTTTGAGCTGCCTGGCCTTGGCCGACGCCCATCACTTGCTGCAGTGGGCCGACGTGATCGGCGCCATGAGTTTCGAAGCCCAGCGTGGCCAGATCGACGCCTTTGATGAAGAAATCATCGCCCTCAAGCCGCACCCCGGCATGCAGCACGTTGGCGTCAACCTGCGTGCCTTGCTCGATGGCAGTGAAGTGATCGCCAGCAGCAAAGGCCTCCGCACCCAGGACGCCCTGAGCATCCGCTCGATCCCGCAGATCCACGGCGCGGCGCGCGACCAGGTGGAGCACGCCACCCGCCAGATCGAGACTGAACTCAACAGCGCCACTGACAACCCGTTGGTGCTTGGCACGCCGGACGAGTACCGCGTAGTGTCCCAGGCCAATCCGCACGGCCAGTCCGTCGCCCTGGCCGCCGATATGCTCGCCATCGCCATGGCCGAAATCGGCTCAGTTGCCGAACGCCGCCTGGACCGTTTGATCAACCCGCACGTCAGTGGCTTGCCGGCATTCCTGGTGAGCAACCCAGGGGTCAACTCCGGAATGATGATCGTGCAATACGTCGCCGCATCACTGTGCGGGCAAAACCGCCAGCTGGCGCAACCGGCGGTGCTCGATAATTTCGTCACCTCGGGGCTGCAGGAAGACCACTTGAGCATGGGCACCAATGCCGCGCTGAAGCTGCATCAACTGCTGGCCAACGTCACCCAGATTCTTGCCATCGAGTACTTGCTGGCGGCCCAGGCCTTTGAGTTTTTGAAGGCCCAGCGTTTCGGCGCGGGTACCGACCGCGCTTGGCGATTGTTACGTGAAGTGGTCCCCGCATACGAGCAGGACCGCTGGCTGGCGCCGGACATTGCAGCTGCCGCCAAGCTGCTCAAAGACACCGCATTACCCAATGTGCACTGAACCCTTATTCAACAGAAATATTCGAAAGAACAATTCACAAGGAGTATGAATGTGACTGCGTTAAATCTGATTCCAGGCCAACTGAGCCTTGCCCAACTGCGGGCCATCTACCAGCAGCCGGTGACCCTCAGTCTGGATGACAGCGCTTCAGCCCAGATCGAAGCCAGCGTTGCCTGCGTGGAGCAGATTCTCGCTGAGAACCGCACTGCCTACGGCATCAACACCGGTTTCGGCCTGCTGGCCTCGACCCGTATCGCCAGCGAAGACCTGGAAAACCTCCAGCGTTCCCTGGTGCTGTCCCATGCCGCCGGCGTCGGTGAGCCGATCAGCGATGCGCTGGTGCGGCTGGTCATGGTGCTCAAGGTCAACAGCCTGAGCCGTGGGTTCTCCGGGATTCGTCGGCAAGTGATCGACGCGCTGATCGCGCTGATCAACGCCGAGGTTTACCCGCATATTCCGTTGAAAGGCTCGGTCGGTGCGTCCGGTGACTTGGCGCCGCTGGCCCATATGTCCCTGGTGCTGCTGGGCGAAGGCAAGGCGCGCTACAAAGGTGAATGGCTGGAAGCGACTGACGCGCTGAAAGTCGCCGGCCTCACGCCGCTGACCCTCGCGGCTAAAGAAGGCCTGGCGTTGCTCAACGGTACCCAGGTGTCCACTGCTTATGCCCTGCGCGGCCTGTTCGAAGGCGAAGACCTGTTCGCTGGCGCCCTGGCCTGTGGCGGCCTTACCGTTGAAGCAGTGCTGGGCTCGCGCTCGCCGTTCGACGCGCGTATTCATGCCGCGCGCGGCCAGCGTGGGCAAATCGATTCGGCTGCCGCTTACCGCGACCTGCTCGGCGAAAGCAGTGAGGTCTCCCAGTCGCACCAGAACTGCGACAAAGTGCAAGACCCGTACTCCCTGCGCTGCCAGCCTCAGGTCATGGGCGCGTGCCTGACCCAGTTCCGCCAGGCCGCTGAAGTGCTGGTGGTCGAAGCCAACGCCGTATCGGATAACCCGCTGGTGTTCGCCGCCGAAGGCGATGTGATTTCCGGCGGTAACTTCCACGCCGAACCAGTGGCCATGGCCGCTGACAACATGGCGCTGGCCATCGCCGAAATCGGTTCCCTCAGTGAGCGTCGTATCTCGTTGATGATGGACAAACACATGTCGCAATTGCCGCCGTTCCTGGTGGGCAATGGCGGGGTGAACTCAGGTTTCATGATCGCTCAGGTGACCGCCGCCGCGCTCGCCAGCGAGAACAAGGCGCTGGCCCATCCCCATAGTGTCGACAGCATTCCGACTTCAGCCAACCAGGAAGACCATGTGTCGATGGCACCTGCTGCCGGCAAGCGCCTGTGGGAAATGGCCGAGAACACCCGTGGCATCCTCGCCGTGGAATGGCTGGCCGCGTGCCAGGGTCTGGACTTGCGCGAAGGCCTGAAAACCTCGCCGAAACTGGAAAAAGCCCGTGGCGTCCTGCGCGCCAAAGTGGGGTTCTACGACAAGGATCGCTTCTTCGCCCCGGACATCATCGCCGCCAGCGAACTGCTCGCCAGCCGCTGCCTGAATGACCTGGTGCCGGCGAAGTTGCTGCCGAGCCTGTAAGCGACACTCGCTCTCTGTAGTGAGCGAGCTTGCCCCGCGCTGGGCTGCGTAGCAGCCCCTCCTACAGTCACCGCATTTCTCCAAGTGAAATGCGGTAGCCGGATTTGGGGTTGCTTCGCACAACAGCGCGGGGCAAGCCCGCTCACCACAAAAAAAGCAGTTGTCATGAGCGCGGCTTTTAATTTTCTCAGGATAAAAATAATTAAGGACGAGAAATGCACCAGCAAGAAAAGGGTTTGAAACGTGGCCTCAGTGCCCGACATATTCGCTTCATGGCACTGGGGTCGGCCATCGGCACCGGGCTGTTCTACGGATCCGCCTCGGCTATCCAGATGGCCGGCCCTGCCGTGCTGCTGGCCTACCTGATCGGCGGCGCCGCTGTCTTCATGGTGATGCGCGCCCTCGGTGAAATGGCCGTGCACAACCCGGTGTCCGGTTCCTTCGGCCAGTACGCCAGCACCTATCTGGGCCCCATGGCCGGGTTTATTCTCGGCTGGACCTACGCGTTTGAAATGATCATCGTCTGCCTCGCCGACGTCACCGCGTTCGGCATCTATATGGGCTTCTGGTTTCCCGACGTCGCGCGCTGGGTCTGGGTGCTCGGCATTGTGTTTCTGATCGGCGGCCTGAACCTGTGCAACGTCAAAGTCTTTGGCGAGATGGAGTTCTGGCTGTCGCTGCTCAAGGTCGGCGCGATTGTCGCGATGATCCTCGGCGGCTTCGGCATCATGCTGTTCGGTATCCATTCGGCGGGCGAGACCCAGGCCAGCGGCCTGAGCAACCTGTGGGCCCACGGCGGCTTTATGCCTAACGGTGTTGGCGGCCTGATCGCCTCGTTCGCGGTGGTGATGTTCGCCTTCGGCGGTATCGAAATCATCGGCATCACCGCTGGCGAAGCCAAAGACCCGCAGCGCGTAATTCCCAAGGCGATCAACGCCGTACCGCTGCGCATCCTATTGTTCTACGTGCTGACCCTGTTTGTGCTGATGGCTATCTACCCATGGCCCCAGATCGGCAGCCAGGGCAGCCCGTTCGTGCAGATATTCAGTAACCTCGGCATAGGCTCGGCGGCGACCATTCTCAATATTGTGGTGATCTCGGCGGCAGTCTCGGCGATCAACAGTGACATCTTCGGTGCGGGGCGCATGATGTACGGCCTCGCTCAACAAGGGCAGGCGCCCAAGGGTTTTGCCCAGTTGTCCAAACAGGGCGTGCCATGGATGACCGTGGTGGTGATGGGCGCAGCGCTGCTCGGCGGCGTGCTGCTCAACTACCTGATCCCGGAGAACGTGTTCCTGGTGATTGCCTCGATTGCCACCTTCGCCACCGTGTGGGTATGGCTGATGATTCTGTTCACCCAGGTCGCCATGCGTCGCTCGATGACTAAAGAACAGGTCGCTGAGCTGAAATTCCCGGTGCCGTTCTGGCCCTATGCGCCGGCGGCGGCCATCGTATTCATGCTGTTTGTGTTTGGTGTGCTGGGTTACTTCCCGGACACCCAGGCGGCCTTGCTGGTCGGCGCCGTGTGGATCGTGCTGTTGGTCGTTGCCTACCTGCTGTGGGTCAAACCCGCCGCCGGGCAAACGGCCAACGTCCAATACGACCCGGCTGTGTCTCATCGATAACTTAGGGAGGCGTTGATGAAAACCCTTTGGCAACACTGCCACGTTGCAACCATGGCTCAAGGTAACTACTCGATCATCGAGGATGCTGCCATGGTCACTGCCGGCTCACTCATCGAGTGGATCGGCCCGCGCAGCCAAGTGCCGACGGCGGACTACGCCCAGGTGCATGACCTGCAAGGCGCGTGGGTCACTCCGGGGCTGATCGACTGCCACACCCACGCGGTGTTTGGTGGCAATCGCAGTGGCGAATTCGAGCAGCGCCTTGAGGGCGTTAGCTATGCCGAGATCGCGGCCAAGGGCGGCGGTATCGCCAGCACCGTGCGCGCCACCCGCGCCGCCAGCGAGGATGAACTGTTCGACAGCGCCCGCAAGCGCCTGCGCAGTCTGCTGCGCGACGGCGTGACCACAGTGGAGATCAAATCCGGCTACGGCCTGGACCTGGCCAACGAACGCAAGATGTTGCGCGTGGCCCGGCGTCTCGGCGATGAGCTGCCGGTCAGCGTGCGCGCCACCTGCCTGGCGGCCCATGCGTTACCGCCGGAGTACAAGGACCGCGCCGACGACTACATCGAGCATATCTGCAGCGAGATGCTACCGGCCCTGGCGGCGGAAGGGCTGGTGGACGCCGTGGATGCCTTCTGCGAATACCTGGCGTTTTCCACTGAGCAAGTGGAGCGCGTGTTCAAGGTCGCCCAGCAGTTGGGCCTGCCGGTAAAACTGCACGCCGAGCAACTCTCGTCGTTGCACGGCTCCAGCCTGGCGGCGCGTTATCACGCGTTGTCGGCGGACCACCTGGAATTCATGACCGAAGAAGACGCCATTGCCATGGCTGCATCCGGCACCGTCGCCGTACTGCTGCCAGGGGCGTTCTACTTCCTGCGCGAAACCCAGTTGCCACCGATGGAGGCCCTGCGCAAACACGGCGTGAAAATCGCCATCGCCAGTGACCTCAACCCCGGCACCTCGCCGGCACTGTCGGTGCGCCTGATGCTCAACATGGCCTGCACTCTGTTCCGCATGACCCCGGAAGAGGCCCTGGCCGGCGTCACGCAACATGCGGCCACCGCATTGGGCATGGGCGCTACCCATGGCTCACTGGAAGTGGGCAAAGTGGCGGATTTTGTAGCGTGGCAGATTGATCGTCCCGCCGACCTCGCCTACTGGCTGGGCGGCGAGCTGGATAAACGCGTCGTGCGCCATGGCGTCGATGTCACTGTTTAAGGAGTGCTGTTGTGGATAAGGTTCTGAATTTCAAACAAGGCCGCACCCCGCTGCTGATCAGCATGCCCCACGCCGGCGTGCGTTTGACACCTGCGGTCGAGGCCGGGTTGATCCCCGAGGCGCAAAGCCTGCCGGACACCGATTGGCATATCCCCACGCTGTATGACTTTGGCGAAGAGCTCGGCGCCAGCACCCTCTCGGCGGAGTACTCGCGCTTTGTCATCGACCTCAACCGGCCGTCCGACGACAAGCCGCTGTACGCCGGCGCCACCACCGGCTTGTACCCGGCCACGCTATTTGAGGGTGTGCCGTTGTTTCGTGAAGGCCTGGAGCCCAGCGAGGCAGAACGCGCCACTTACCTGCAAAAGATCTGGGGCCCGTATCACCGCGCGCTGCAAGAGGAACTGGCGCGGCTCAAGGCCGAGTTCGGCTACGCGCTGCTGTTCGACGCCCACTCGATCCGCTCGGTGATCCCGCACCTGTTCGACGGCAAACTGCCGGACTTCAATCTCGGCACCTTTAACGGGGCCGCCTGCGATCCCGAACTGGCCAGCCAGCTGGAAGCCATCTGCGCCGCCCATCCGCAGTACACCCATGTGCTGAACGGGCGCTTCAAGGGCGGCCATATCACCCGGCATTACGGCGACCCGGCGCAGGATATTCATGCGGTGCAGTTGGAGTTGTGCCAGAGCACTTATATGGAGGAGTTCGAGCCGTTCCGTTATCGCGCGGATTTGGCTGAGCCGACGCGGGTGGTGTTGAAGCAGTTGCTGGAAGGTTTTTTGGTCTGGGGACGTGGGCACTATTAAATGAAAAAATACAGATGCGATTTCCTGCTCAGAACGCGCACCTGTATTTTTCAGCTATCAGATGGAGTGTTGTCCGCTGTTTGAAAGGTAAAAGTGGCCATTGATATTAATGGGGGCTTTGTTCTCATCGAGTGTGTTGAGGTCAATGTTGCCCTCAATGGATTTAAAGTCATTACTCCATTCGTATTTGATCACCCCTGTTTTACCCAGGTAGATGAGTTCGTCTGACTTTTTCTTCTCATAGTCAATGTTCACAATTCTAAAATAGCTTGCACTGTTTATAATCGGCGCCTCAGGGGGAAGAGCTGGGAACATCTCGACCCTACCGTGTAGCTGATATCTGGGCAGGTAAATGTGTATCGCGCGTATTTCATGAGGTTTCTTGTTTATTTCGGAGATGTCCTGAAATGCCGCTATCATCCAGCAGCTGCTACCTGAATTATCTTTGATCAGCGCGATGTTGATTTTATTGGCGAGAAAAATGTCTTTCTCGTTTGCGTATTGCACTGTTGCTTCAAAGATCTCAGTTATGGGTTTATTGCTCGGGTACGTTGGCGTGGTCATTATTGCTCTCCGGAAAGTCAGTGTCTTTCCGTAAACAGTAAAGACGCCCCTGAGAGTTGCTCTACTGTTATATATGACAGTTTTTTAGGTGAAGTAGTCATTTCAGCGTGGGTGGTTATCAGCTTTTGAATTAAGAGCGATTAACTATTCATTGGCGTGGTTCCAGAGCACCGTAGAGGGCAGTGTTCGAACCGCTCATTTATCACGCAACGGTCCGAGCCGATGACGCTGACAGTCGACACAGTGCAACTGCCGGTCGCACCCGGTCGTGTTTATCGAGGTCTTGCTGGGTAAGGTTGTGGATACGGCGCATCAGATGCCACTCCCCACAATAAAAACTGCCGAGTGAGACCGCTTTCATGAAACGACTATTCAACCGCTATCTGTTGACCCTCACCGGCGCCGTACTGCTCAGTGCGCAAGCCATGGCGGCCGAGCCGGCCTCCTGCAAGTCCATCCGAATGGGCGTGGTCAGTTGGACCGATGTGGTCGCCACCTCCGGCATGGCTGACGTGCTGCTCAACGGTTTGGGCTACGACAGCAAACAGACCAGTGCGGTGCAGCAGATTATCTTTGCCGGCATCCGCGATAAGCGCCTGGATATCTTTCTTGGCTACTGGAAACCGGCGATGGACAACAACATCGCCCCCTTCCTGGCGGCCAAACAGGTCAAGGTGCTCGACACGCCGAGCCTCGCCGACGCCCAAGCTACCCTGGCCGTGCCGCAATACGTGGCCGATGCCGGGTTGAGGACCTTCTCCGACATTGCCCGATTCAAGAACCAACTGGGTGGCAAACTCTACGGTATCGAGCCCGGCAGCGGTGCCAATACTGATATTCAGAAAATGATCGACACCAACCGCTTCGGCCTCGGCGGCTTCAAACTGGTGGCCTCCGGTGAGGCGGGGATGTTGGCGGCGGTGCAGCGCGCTGTAAATCGCAAGGAGTTCGTGGTGTTTGTCGGTTGGACCCCGCACCCGATGAACCTCAATATGAAAATGACCTACCTCACCGGCAGCGAAGACGTGTTCGGTCTCGACGAAGGCCGCGCTACCGTCTCCACCGTGACGGCGCCGGACTTTGCCGAACGCTGCCCAAATGTCCATCGACTCTTGGAAAACCTCACCTTCACCGCTGCCCAAGAGAGCCAGTTGATGGTGCCGATCATGGCGCGCCAGTCGCCCCAGGACGTGGCTAAACAGTGGTTGCGCGACCATCCGCAGGATTTGCAGCGCTGGCTGGCAGGTGTTACAGCGTTTGATGGCCGCGATGGCGTGGCGGCAGTGCTGGCAAGCCTCAAACCCTAAGCCAAATGCAGTGCCTTCCTCCTTGAACCTGCTGTGCTAGAGATCATTGTGCATGTACCCAATTTCCCCACGGCTTGCCGCCTTCGTCGAAAAGACCGCTTCCTTCACCGGCGACGATCCATCGCTGGCCGGCATACGCCAGAGCTACGAGCGCATGTGCCAAGCGTTCACCCCACCCATGCCGGACGGCTTGCAGGTGTCTGACTTTCCCCTCGCAGGCGTTGGCGTGCGCAGCTACCTCCCCCCGTCAGCCCCACCGGCCGATGGTTGGCCCTGCCTCCTTTATATGCACGGCGGCGGATGGGTAGTCGGCGGCCTGGATTCCCAC
The DNA here is from genome assembly GCF_021391435.1 of Pseudomonas sivasensis. Classification (NCBI taxonomy): domain Bacteria; kingdom Pseudomonadati; phylum Pseudomonadota; class Gammaproteobacteria; order Pseudomonadales; family Pseudomonadaceae; genus Pseudomonas; species Pseudomonas sivasensis. The sequence continues at coordinate 586,717 of NZ_CP090029.1, forward strand.
GACTTTATTTGCTTCGAATTGGCCAGTGCGTTGAACGTTTTGGTGATCGCCATCGACTACCGCCTTGCCCCGGAACACCCGTTCCCCGCGGCCTATCAAGATTGCCGCGCCGTGTGGCGGGCGATCCAGTCGGGGGAGGGGCCGCACGCCATTAACCTGCAACGTATTGTCGTGATGGGTGACAGTGCCGGTGGCAATCTGGCCGCTGCGCTGTGCCTGGGGCTGCGCGACGCCCGTGAACCGTTGCCCCGCGCCCAAGTGTTGATTTACCCCGGCCTTGGTGGCACGGCTGACTTACCCTCGCGCCGAGATTGCATGGCCGCACCCTTGCTCAGCACCGCTGATGCGGAGCACTACCTGGCGCTTTACCTGCGCGGATCGGGCAAGGATTCACCCTATGCCATGCCGCTGCTGGCCCAGGATTACTGTGGATTGCCCAAGGCATTGATCGCCGTCGCCCAATTCGACCCGTTGCGCGACGACGGCATGTTGTATGCCGAGCGACTGCAAGCGGCGGGCGTGACCACGGTGCTTTATCCGGGAAAGGGCCTGGTCCATGGCTGTTTGCGCGCACGAGGCCAAGTGGCGGAGGTGGACCAATTGTTCGACTATCTGCTGAATTACCTGCGGGGCGAAGGGCTGACACAGGTCTAAGCGCTCAAGGACATGCTCATTGCACAATTCGGGTTTATAGTGCCAGACGGCAAAATAAAAGACGTCCCCTCAGGGATGAACCCGACCCCCTACGGAGCGCGCAATGCAGACTTGGTACCCGCAGATCAAACCCTACGCCCGGCACGATCTGGCAGTCGATGACACCCACACCCTGTATGTCGATGAAAGTGGCTCCCCCGAAGGCTTGCCTGTCGTCTTTATCCACGGGGGCCCTGGTTCCGGTTGCGACGCCCAGAGTCGCTGCTATTTCGATCCTAATCTGTACCGTATTGTCACCTTCGACCAGCGTGGTTGCGGGCGCTCCACGCCCCGCGCCAGTCTGGAAAACAACACCACCTGGGACTTGGTCGCCGACCTTGAGCGTATCCGCGAGCACCTGGGCATCGACAAATGGGTGTTGTTCGGCGGCTCTTGGGGCTCGACCCTGGCTCTGGCCTACGCGCAAACCCACCCTGAGCGTGTGCATGGCCTGATCGTGCGCGGCATTTTCCTGGCCCGACCGCAGGACATCGAATGGTTCTACCAAACCGGCGCCAGCCGCTTGTTCCCGGATTACTGGCAGGACTACCTCGCGCCGATTCCTGCGGACGAGCGTCACGATATGATTGCCGCCTACCACAAGCGCCTGACCGGTAACGACCAGATCGCCCAGATGCACGCGGCCAAAGCCTGGTCCGGCTGGGAAGGTCGCATGCTGGGCCTGTGCCCAAGCCCACAGCATGTGGAGCGTTTTTCCGAGCCGCAGCGCGCGCTGTCCATCGCGCGGATTGAATGCCACTACTTCACCAATAATTCCTTTCTGGAACCCAACCAGCTGATTCGCGATATGCACAAGATCGCCCATCTGCCTGGCGTAATCATCCACGGCCGCTACGATATGATCTGTCCGCTGGATAACGCGTGGGAGCTGCATCAGGCTTGGCCGAACAGCGAACTGCAGGTGATCCGCGAGGCGGGCCATGCGGCGTCCGAGCCCGGCATTACCGATGCATTGGTGCGCGCGACCGGTGAGATGGCACGGCGCCTGCTTGATCTACCGCCAGAAGAAGCATGAAGGGCCTGTTGCAACGGGTGCGTGGCGCCCGTGTCGAGGTCGAGGGTGAAGTCGTCGGTGCCATCGACCAGGGATTGCTGGTACTGGTGGCCGTTGAGCCTTCAGATACGCCGGAGCGCGCCGATAAGTTGCTGCACAAATTGCTCAACTACCGTGTGTTCAGCGACGACGAGGGCAAGATGAACCTGTCGCTCAAGGACATCGGCGGTGGTTTGCTGCTGGTGTCGCAGTTTACGTTGGCGGCGGATACCAAGAGCGGGCTGCGGCCAAGCTTCTCCACAGCGGCCCCGCCGGCCCTGGGAGCGGCGCTTTTTGATCACCTGCTGGTACAAGCGCAACAATTGCATGGCAAGGTGGCGTCGGGGCGTTTTGGTGCCGATATGCAGGTGCATTTGGTCAATGATGGCCCTGTGACCTTTCTGTTACAGACCTGAATGTATTAAAAACGACTTTTAATGCCTAAAAACGCAGGATTTCGCTACAAATACTTCGCTGCCCCTGATGCGTTGTCTCGCGGGCTACTAGATAATCGCGCGCTACGGGGATCAGCGTTGTTTGGTCCATTTTTGATTTAGGTAGAGACTTGTCCGACATCCATTGGGGAATCATTTTGACCCAGGGGAGTCGGAACAATGCTCGCCAACCTGGCATATAGATAGCTGGCCGTTGGTTTTTTGATCTGTTTTCGGCGAGGGTTGCTCGTGATTGTTAGTCCCTGTAATGCACCAAAATTGTCTGCCAAACGGTTACGAAACGCACTGGTAACGGGCTCAGCCCTGTTTTGCCTGTTCGGCGCGGGTCAGCTGTGGGCATTCAGTCTGGATGATGTGTCGGCCAAGGCAAAAGAGCTGGCTGGGCAGAAATACGAAGCTCCGCGCAGCAATCTGCCGAACGAATTTCGCGAAATGAAGTTCGCGGACTACCAGAAGATTCGTTTCCGCAACGAAAAAGCCGAATGGGCCGATCAGAACACCCCGTTCAAGCTGTCCTTCTATCACCAGGGTATGCATTTCGATACACCGGTGAAAATCAACGAAGTCACCGCTGACAGCGTGCAGGAAATCAAATACGACCCGTCGCGTTTCGATTTCGGCGATGTGAAGTTTGATCCGAAAGCAACCGAACAACTGGGTTATGCCGGTTTCCGTGTCTTGTTCCCGATCAACAAGAGCGACAAGCAAGACGAAATCATGACCATGCTCGGCGCGAGCTATTTCCGTGTCGTCGGCAAGGACCAGGTGTATGGCCTGTCCGCCCGTGGCATGGCGATCGATACTGCGCTGCCGTCTGGTGAAGAGTTCCCGCGTTTTACCGAGTTTTGGATCGAACGTCCAAAACCGGGTGACAAGCACCTGGTGATCTTTGCCCTGCTCGATTCCCCTCGTGCGACCGGCGCCTATCGCCTGATCCTGCGTCCGGGCACCGACACCGTTGTCGATGTGAAATCCCAGATGTTCCTGCGCGACAACGTCAGCAAGTTGGGCGTTGCACCGCTGACGAGCATGTTCCTGTTCGGCGCAAACCAGCCGTCCAAGGTGCTCAACTACCGTCGCGAACTGCACGACTCCAGCGGTCTGTCGATCCATGCCGGTAACGGTGAGTGGATCTGGCGCCCACTGAACAATCCTAAACACCTGTCGGTCAGCAACTTCACCGTAGAGAACCCGCGTGGTTTCGGCCTGCTGCAACGCGGCCGTAACTTCAGCCACTACGAAGACCTGGACGACAACTACGACAAGCGCCCAAGCGCCTGGATCGAGCCTGAAGGTGATTGGGGCAAGGGTTCCGTCGATCTGGTCGAGATCCCGACCGCCGACGAAACCAACGACAACATCGTTGCCTTCTGGAGCCCGGCTGTACTGCCGAAAGTCGGCGAGCCGCTGGAAGTCGCCTACCGCCTGCACTGGACTCTGGACGACGCCGCGTTCCACTCGCCGGACAGCGCTTGGGTCAAGCAGACCCTGCGTTCCACGGGTGACGTGAAACAGTCCAACCTGATCCGTCAGCCTGATGGCAGCGTCGCCTACCTGGTGGACTTTGAAGGCCCGTCCCTGAAGAAACTCCTGCCGGACGCCCCGGTGCGCAGCCAGGTGAGCGTGGGTGACAACGCTGAAGTGGTAGAAAACAGCGTGCGTTACAACGAACACACCAAAGGCTGGCGTTTGACCCTGCGCATGAAGATCAAAGACGCAGGCAAACCGACCGAAATGCGTGCTGCCCTGGTTCAGGATATCCCGCAGCCAGAGCCGGAGAAGGTTTCGACCCAGGTGCTCAAGGCTGACAAGGTCCTGGCCAAGCAACACGAGAAACAGGCCAAGAAAGACGCGAAAGACAAGGAAGCCAAGCAGCCAGAAGCTGCCCCAGCCACACCGGAGCCGATCAAGACCGAGCAAGTCCTGACCGAAACCTGGAGCTATCAGTTGCCTGCCGATGAGTAATTCTCAAGTCCAGCCAGAAACTCTGTCCGAGTATCTGGCGCATCTCCCGATGACCGCTGAGCAGCGCGCCGAACTGGCGGGCTGCACATCCTTCACCGAGTTGCACGAGCGTTTGTCGTCCGCAACCTTTGACGCGCCCGTCGACGCCGCCCAGGCGTCGGTTGGCCGCCGCTTGACCCTTAGCACCGCCGAGGAGCTGCAAGACGCCGAAATGCTGACGCTCGACGCCAGCGGTCGCGTGTGCCTCAAGGCCACGCCACCGATTCGGCGCACCCGTGTGGTGCCGGAGCCTTGGCGTACCAATATCCTGGTGCGCGGCTGGCGCCGCCTCACCGGCCGCAGCAATCCGCCGGCACCGCCGAAAGATGAGCGCGTATTGCCGGCCGCGCGCTGGCGTACCGTGGGTTCGATCCGTCGCTACATCCTGCTGGTGCTGATGCTTGGCCAGACCATCGTTGCCGGCTGGTACATGAAAGGCATCATGCCGTACCAAGGCTGGTCGCTGGTCGACTTCGACGAGATCCGCAACCAGACCCTGCTGCAAACCGCTACTCAGGTACTGCCTTACGCGCTGCAAACCAGCATCCTGATCATGTTCGGGATCTTGTTCTGCTGGGTGTCGGCCGGTTTCTGGACCGCCTTGATGGGCTTTCTGGAACTGCTTACCGGACACGATAAATACCGTATCTCCGGTAAAAGTGCCGGCGACGAGCCGATTCCGAAAGACGCCCGTACCGCGCTGGTGATGCCGATTTGCAACGAAGACGTGCCGCGTGTATTCGCCGGTTTGCGTGCGACGTTTGAGTCTGTGGCCGCTACCGGTGACCTGGACCGCTTCGACTTTTTCGTGCTCAGCGACAGTAATGACGCCGACATCTGCATCGCCGAACAGCAAGCCTGGCTCGACGTGTGCCGCGAGGCCGGTGGTTTCGGCAAGATCTTCTATCGCCGCCGTCGCCGTCGCGTAAAGCGCAAGAGCGGCAACCTCGACGACTTCTGCCGTCGCTGGGGCGGTGACTATAAGTACATGGTCGTGCTCGACGCCGACTCCGTGATGAGCGGCGAATGCCTGACCAGCCTGGTGCGCTTGATGGAAGCCACGCCGGATGCCGGGATTATCCAGACCGCGCCCCGTGCGTCGGGCATGGACACCCTGTATGCGCGCATGCAGCAATTCGCCACTCGTGTGTACGGCCCGCTGTTTACCGCCGGCCTGCACTTCTGGCAGTTGGGCGAATCCCACTACTGGGGCCACAACGCGATCATCCGCATGAAGCCGTTCATCGAGCACTGCGCCCTGGCGCCGTTGCCAGGTAAAGGCGCGTTCGCCGGCTCCATCCTGTCCCACGACTTCGTTGAAGCTGCGCTGATGCGCCGTGCCGGCTGGGGCGTGTGGATTGCCTACGACCTGCCTGGCAGCTACGAAGAACTGCCGCCGAACCTGCTGGACGAACTCAAGCGTGACCGTCGCTGGTGCCACGGTAACCTGATGAACTTCCGCCTGTTCCTGGTTAAAGGCATGCACCCGGTGCACCGCGCGGTGTTCCTGACCGGCGTGATGTCCTACCTGTCGGCACCGTTGTGGTTTCTGTTCCTGGTGTTGTCCACAGCCTTGCTGGCGGTGAACACGCTGATGGAGCCGCAGTACTTCATGGCTCCCCGCCAGCTGTACCCACTGTGGCCGCAATGGCATCCGGACAAGGCGGTGGCGCTGTTCTCCACCACCATCGTGTTGCTGTTCCTGCCTAAGTTGCTGAGCATCATCCTGATCTGGGCCAAGGGCGCGAAAGAGTTCGGTGGCAAGTTCAAGGTGACCTTGTCGATGCTGCTGGAGATGCTGTTTTCCATGCTGCTGGCGCCTGTGCGCATGATCTTCCACACCCGTTTCGTCCTTGCCGCTTTCCTCGGCTGGGCCGCGACTTGGAACTCGCCACAGCGTGACGACGACTCCACGCCGTGGAGTGAAGCGGTCAAGCGGCACGGTCCGCAAACCGTGCTGGGCTTCCTGTGGGCGCTGCTGGTGGTGTGGCTGAACCCAAGCTTCCTGTGGTGGCTGGTGCCGATCGTGGGTTCGCTGATGCTGTCGATCCCGGTGTCGGTGATCTCCAGCCGGGTCAAGCTGGGTCTCAAGTCCCGTGACGAGAGCCTGTTCCTGATCCCTGAGGAGTACAACCCGCCGCAAGCGCTGCTGTCGACGGAGAAGTACACCCATGAAAACCGTTGGCACGCCCTCAATGACGGGTTCGTGCGTTCGGTGGTTGATCCGCAGCAGAACGCCCTGGCCTGCGCCCTGGCGACTTCGCGTCACCGTGAGGCTGAGCCTATCGAGTACCTGCGTATCGAACGTGTTCGTCACGCGTTGAAAGTCGGCCCGGCCGGCCTCAACAACGGTGAGCGTCTGGCGTTGCTCAGTGATCCGGTGGCCCTTGCCCGCCTGCACGAGCAGGTCTGGAGCGAAGGACATGCCGAGTGGCTCGCCGCTTGGCGTGATTCGATCAAGGCCGACCCGCACGCGCCGTTGCTACCGCTGCAACCGCTGTCCTCCCAGGCCCAACCGGCCTGATTCAGACACCCCCGAGGGCTCACCTCGGGGGTGTTCGAAGCGCTGGTCCTACAGCGTTTCCCGCCTCTTCTTTGTCTTCCTGACGCCCTGTTATTTCGAAACAAAAGACCCTCGTCCGAGGCGTATTTGCGTGCCCGCGACTAGGTTAGGATCGCCCCCCAATTTTCTTGGCTGCGAGGGATTCATGCTCAAAAGGTATTGTTCGGCATTGCTTATCAGCGCTGCTGCATTGATTCAAATCAGCCAGGTGCACGCGGGTGCGATTGACGACGCCGTCCGGCGTGGTGTGCTCAAGGTTGGCACCACCCCCACCTATATCCCTTTCGAAATGACCGATAAACAGGGGCGCATTGTCGGCTTTGAAATTGACCTGCTCAACGTGATGAGCCAGGCGCTGGGGGTGGAACTTGAACTGGTCGTGATGCCCTACACCGAACTGTTGCCGGGCTTGCTGGCGAAAAAATTCGACTTGATCGGCAGTGGTATGACTGTCACTCAGGAGCGCAACTTAAGGCTGAACTTCAGTGACGCTTTCATCGTGGTGGGCCAGAGTGTACTGCTGCACCCCCGTCTGGCGGGCAAGGTCAGCAGTATTGAAGACCTGGACGATGCCGGTTACAGAATCGCTGTCACTGAGGGCACCACCGGCAAAGCAGCGGCTCAACGGTTTTTGGGGGCGGCCCGACTGAGTAGTTTTGCCACGCCGGAGGAAGGGGTTCGCCAGGTCGTAGCGGGGGAGGCCGATGCCTTTATCCATGACGCACCCTACAACCTGATCGCGGTGAACCGGGCGGAGAACGGCACGCTGCTGGCGCTGGAACAACCGTTTACATTCGAACCCTTGGCGTTTGGCGTAAAAAAGGGCGATTTCGACAGCATTAACTGGATCAACCATTTCTTGAACCAAGTGGCCCAGGATGGGACCTATGATCGGCTGCATGACAAGTGGTTCAAGGACACCACCTGGCTGGCAGAACTCGACTGAAAGTCATAACTGCTTACATATCAACTCATTGCCGTGTCAGGTTGCGCAAGTGTCTACCCCTGCGGTTGATCGCAGCGTCGTGGGTCTTTTCCTACATACCCTGATAACAATTGCCCGTGAAACCTTTGTGACGGGCAACGAGTGGGTTAGGATCGCACCCCGAAATGGTGCAGCCCTTTTTGCGCGCCGACCTTATAAGAATCGTTCAGGGGACTTGATGATGAAAAAGTATCTTTCGATGCTGCTGCTTGGCGTCACCGCGCTGGTCGCGGCCAATGCGGCCCAGGCTGGCGCCATCGACGATGCGGTCAAGCGCGGCACGCTGAAAGTCGGCATGGATCCGACCTACATGCCGTTCGAGATGACAGACAAGCGCGGTGAGATCATCGGCTTCGAAGTTGACATCCTCAAGGCCATGGCCAAGTCCATGGGCGTCAAGCTGGAGCTGGTTTCCACGGGTTATGACGGCATCATCCCAGCGTTCCTGACCGGCAAATTTGACATGATCGGCAGCGGCATGACCCTGACCCAGGAACGCAACCTGCGCCTGAACTTCAGCGAACCCTTCATCGTGGTCGGCCAGACTCTGCTGATTCGCAAGGACCTGGAAGGCACCATCAAGTCCTACAAAGACCTGAACGACGAGAAATACCGCCTGACCTCCAAGCTTGGCACCACCGGTGAAATGGTCGCCAAGAAGCTGATCTCCAAAGCCAAGTACCACGGCTATGACAACGAGCAGGAAGGCGTGCTGGACGTAGTTAACGGCAAGGCCGATGCCTTTGTGTATGACGCACCGTACAACGTGGTTGCCGAGAAGAAAGTCGGCAACGGCAAGCTGGTGTTCCTGGACGAACCCTTCACTTTCGAGCCATTGGCGTTTGGCCTGAAGAAAGGTGATTACGACAGCATCAACTTCATCAACAACTTCTTGCACCAGATCAAGAACGACGGCACCTACGATCGCATTCATGACAAGTGGTTCAAGAGCTCAGAGTGGCTCAAGGACATGGAATAAAGGCTGTCCTGTAGTGAGCGGGCTTGCCCCGCGTTGGGGGGCGAAGCCGCCCTAAATCCAGACGCAGCGGTGTTTCAGAAATACCGAGGCGCATGATTTTGGGGCGGCTTGCCTCCCAGCGCTGGTCAAATCCGCTCACTACACAAAGGCGCATGCCTTCGAATTTTTTGGATGTCGAGTAATGAAACAGAAAAAAGCCCAATGGCCCTGGCACCTGCTAACCGTGGTCGTGCTGGTCGGCCTGGCCGGCGCCTTGTACTACGCTACCTCGCTGATGTCCTACGAATGGCGCTGGAACCGCGTGCCGCAATACTTCGCCTACCAGGCCGAAGAAGCACAGCGTGCAGCGGACATCTCCACCGTCATTGAGCTGGTTCGTAACGGCGACGTCGCCGAAGTGACCCTGCGCAACGACGCTGGCAACGAGCAAAAGGTGACGGTTGCCGACAACAGTCTGCAAGTGGCGCGCGGTGATGACGTGGCCGAAGGCGATGTCATTGGTGTGAATCGTCATTGGGCGTTGGGCCCGCTGATGTGGGGGTTGTGGACCACGCTGTGGCTGTCGGTGGTTTCCGGGATTTTGGGCCTGGCGATTGGCCTTGCCACCGGTTTGTGCCGACTTTCCAATAACCCGACCTTGCGTGATCTGTCGACGATCTACGTCGAACTGGTACGTGGCACCCCGCTGCTGGTGCAAATCTTCATTTTCTATTTCTTCATTGGCACGGTGCTCAACCTGTCACGGGAATTTGCCGGGATCGCCGCGCTGTCGCTGTTCACCGGCGCTTATGTGGCCGAAATCGTTCGCGCCGGCGTGCAGTCCATCACCCGTGGGCAGAACGAAGCCGCGCGCTCCTTGGGCCTGAGTGCCAGCCAGTCGATGCGCCATGTGGTGCTGCCGCAAGCCTTCAAGCGCGTACTGCCGCCCTTGGCAGGGCAATTCATCAGCTTGGTGAAAGACACGTCCCTGGTCTCGGTGATCGCCATTACCGAACTGCTCAAGAGCGGTCGCGAAGTCATCACGACCTCGTTCTCGCCGTTTGAAATCCTGTTCTGCGTCGCAGGCCTGTACCTGCTGATCAACCTGCCGCTGTCGAAAATGGCCAGCCGGCTTGAGCGGAGGCTCGCCCAAAGTGATTGAAGTCCGCGATCTGGTAAAAGTCTTCGACACCCGTGGCCATGTAGTGCGTGCGGTAGACCATGTGACCACCCAGGTGGCCAAGGGCGAAGTGCTGGTGGTGATCGGCCCGTCCGGCTCCGGCAAGTCGACTTTCCTGCGTTGCCTCAATGGCCTGGAAGAGTTCGATTCGGGCTCGGTGAGCATCGACGGCCTGCAACTGGCCGACCCGAAAACCGACGTGAACGCCTATCGTCGTGAAGTCGGCATGGTGTTCCAGCACTTCAACCTGTTCCCCCACATGACCGTGTTGGAGAACCTGTGCCTGGCGCAAAAAGTCGTGCGCAAGCGCGGCAAGCAAGAGCGCGAAGCCAAGGCCTTGGCCCTGCTGGAAAAGGTCGGCATTGCACAGAAGGCCAACGAGTTCCCATCACGCCTGTCCGGCGGCCAGCAACAACGGGTGGCGATCGCCCGGGCGCTGGCGATGGAGCCCAAGGTGATGCTGTTCGACGAGCCCACCTCGGCCCTCGACCCGGAAATGGTCGGCGAAGTGCTGGACGTGATGAAGACCTTGGCCCTGGAAGGCATGACGATGGTCTGCGTTACCCACGAAATGGGCTTCGCCCGCGAAGTGGCGGACCGTGTGTTGTTCTTCGATCACGGCAAGTTGTTGGAAGATGCGGCACCGGCCGAGTTTTTTGATTCGCCAAAAGACCCGCGTGCCCAAGCGTTCCTGCGTCAGGTTCTGTAAGCCCAAGGCCATTGAAACCGGGAGGTTCATATCTTGAACCTCCCTACGCATTGCTGCAGATCCGTTCCCAGTCGCGCCAACTCGATACTCGCCGCCGCCGTCTGTTCGCTGGCGGCAGCGGTTTGCTCCGAGGCATCGCGGACCTTCAAGACGCTGCGATTGATCTCTTCGGCCACCGCGCTTTGCTCCTCGGCCGCTGCGGCAATCTGCGGGTTCATTTCCTGGATGATGGCCACGGTGCGGGCGATCTCCGTCAGGGCGTCCCCGGCGTTGCGAGTCAGGCCGACGCTGTTGTCGGTCAGGGTGCGGCTGTAGTCCATGATGTCGGCCGCCTGTTGGGTGCCCCTGTGCAGGCCACCAATCAACTCTTCGATTTCTTCGGCGGACTGCTGGGTCCGCCGGGCGAGGCTGCGCACTTCATCGGCGACCACGGCGAAGCCCTGGCCTGCCTCACCGGCCCGTGCGGCTTCAATCGCGGCATTGAGCGCCAGCAGGTTGGTCTGCTGCGACACGGACTTGATTACGTCCAGCACGCTGCCGATTTTCTGGCTTTCCCGTTGCAGCCCCAACATGGCTTCGCTTGAGCGAGCCATCTCATGGGCCAGGTGTTCAATTTGTGCCACGGCATCCGTGACCACCTGATCGCCCAGTTCAGCCTGCTGATTGGCCTGGCCGGCGGCAATCGATGCTTGCTCGGCGTGGCGCGCCACTTCCTGGGCGGTGGCCAGCATCTGGTTCATGGCCGTCGCCACCTGCTCGGTTTCATCGCGCTGATTATTCACCCCGGCGCGGGTTTGCTCAGTGACGGCAGAGAGCTCTTCGGCGGCGCTGGCGATTTGCCGTGCGTTGTCGCTGATGTTGCCAACCAACCCCCGTAGGTTCAGCGTCATTTGGCTCATGCTGCGTTGCAACTGGCCCAGCTCATCGCGGCGCTGTGACTGCACTTCGTTGCTCAGATCACCCTCGGCAATGCGGTTGGCCACCATGAGCGCCTTGCGCAGCGGGTGCACGATTTGTCCGGCAATCACCCAGGCGGCCAAGGCGCCGAAGAGCACCGCGGCAGCCGCAATACCCAAGGTCTGGATGCGGGCTTGGTCGGCTTCTCTGTCGCGTCGTTGGGTCTGATCCTGGCTCAAGAGGTCACTCTGCGCGAGCAACTGATCCAACTGCTGCTCCAACTGGTTATGGCTACTTTCGGTCGTGAGTTGGGTGTCTTTAAGGCGGGTCAGCTGGGTGCGGATACTGAGCACGGCGTTTTTCATCGCGTCACTGTCGACCGCCAGTTTGGCCACTTCAGCCTGGGCGAGTTCGAGGCTGCGTTCTGCGTCAACCACGGCTTGTCCATACGCATCGAGCGAACTTGAAGCCCAAGCCGGGCTCTTGGCACGGTCCTCGGCCTGTTCCATGGCCTGGCGCAGGTTTTCGACGGCATCCAGGGCTTTTTCATCTTCCTGATCAGGCAAGTCGCTAGCCAGTTGTGCCAGAACATCGCCGGCCCGCGTGGTGCTCTGTGTCAGCTGTTCCCGGGCACTTTCGCGTTTTTCCACCAGCGCTGGCACGCCCTTGAGTGTGGATTTGAACGTGGCAGACATCCGCGTCATCTCCTGCAGATATTGAATGGCTTTCGGCACCTTAAGTCGGTTGGACAGCTCCGCCAGGGCCTTGTCGACTTTCTCCATGCTCGCGCTCAATCGACTGAGGCTTTCGGCGTCGTCCAGGGTGCGATAGAGGATTCTGTCGGTGCGCAGTTCTTCGCCAGCCACCGCCAGTTGTGCCAGCACGCTCAGCGTTTGTGATCGGTAAAGGGACGCCGCTAATGCTTGCCAGCCGGTCACGGCAATGACAAGGCTCAGGGCCAGTACCAGGGCAAAGCCCAGGGCCAATTTGAGGGTGACACTGGCGTTACCCAGCAGGTGAGTCATTCGACGAAGCATGATTAACCTCCGACAAGTGCGTGAGCACACTGAACTGACCTGAACGCTAGTGTCTTTGAAGATCGGGAGGGGCTGATAAACGTGTAGGAAGTTTCATAGATTGCAGGCGGCGACCCAGGACAGGTCGCCGCGCGGGGAGGGAGGTCAGACTCGGAAGCGACCCACCAGTGCTTGCAGATGCGTGCCCAGGCGCGCCAGTTCGGTGCTCGACGCGGCGGTTTCTTCACTGGCCGCAGCCGTCTGCTCCGAGACATCGCGCACGTTCAGCACGCTGCGGTTGATCTCTTCCGCCACAGCGCTTTGCTGTTCGGCGGCGGTGGCGATCTGGGAGTTCATCGTCTGGATAGTCGAGACCGTGCGGGTGATGTTCTCCAATGCGCTGCCGGCACGGCGGGTCAGCTCGACGCTGCTGTCGGTGAGGCTGCGACTGTTGTCCATGATGGTCGCCACCTGTTGGGTGCCGCTCTGCAGGCCGGCAATCAGCTCTTCGATCTCTTCGGTGGACTTCTGCGTGCGCTGGGCCAGGCTACGCACTTCATCGGCCACCACCGCGAAGCCACGTCCGGCTTCACCAGCGCGCGCGGCTTCGATTGCGGCGTTGAGGGCCAGCAGGTTGGTTTGCTGGGCCACGGATTTGATCACGTCGAGCACGCTGCCGATCTTGTCGCTTTCCCGTTTAAGGTCGCCCATGGCGACTGTGGAATTGCCGACCTCAGTGGCCAGGCGCTCGATCTGGGCGATGGCTTCACCGACCACCTTGTCGCCTTCGCGGGCCTGCTGGTCAGCCGCTGCGGCGGCCTCAGAGGCTTCTTCGGCGTTGCGCGCGACTTCCTGCACGGTCGCGGCCATCTCGTTCATGGCGGTGGCTACTTGGTCGGTCTCGACCTTTTGGCTGTTGACCCCGGCGCTGGTCTGTTCGGTGACAGCCGACAGTTGCTCGGCAGCGCTGGCGATCTGGGTCACGCCCTCGCTGATGCCGCCGATCAACTCGCGCAAGCCCACGGTCATGCTCTGCATAGCCCTCTGCAACTGCCCCAGCTCGTCCTGGCGCAAAGATGTCAGGTTGTGGCTCAGGTCACCCGAGGCGACGCGCTCGGCGACCTTGAGTGTTTGGTCCAGCGGGATAATGATTTGGCGGGTGATCGCCCAGGCCGCCACCAGGCCAAAGATCAACGCCAGCACAGTTGCCAGCAGCAACAGGGACTTGGCTTGCGCGGCATCGGTGTCGCGCACCACGGTTTGGGAGAGGGTCAGTTTGTCGCTGTGGCCGAGCAACAGATCGCCTTGATCGCTCATGGTTTTAAGGGCAGCAGCGCTGGCCACCTGCGAGTCGCGGTACTGGCTGACAGCGGCGCGGTAGGCTTGCAGCGAGACGCTGGCCTGTTGCAGGTTGGTCGAATATTGCTCAGGCAGTTGGCCGTTGAGGCTGGTGATTTTCTTCAGGGCATTGTCGATGGCATCCAGTGCGGGTTGCTCGGCTTCGACCTTGCCGCTGTAGGTATAGCCGCGCACTTGGAAGCGCGCCTGCTGTATCAGTTTGCTCGCTTCCACCACAGTGTTGAACTGGGTGACGCTGTCGCCTTGCAGCAGGGCCTTCTCGATCTCATTGATCTTGAGCACCGCGTTGTCAGCGGTATCTCCCAGCTTGCTGCGGGCGTTTTCACGGTTGGCGCTGGCTTGCACCATGTCGCCGAATGCGCGCTTGTACTGGTCCACGGCGGCCAACTGTTCATCGACCAGGGCCGCGTCGGCGGGTTGTTCAATTAGGTTGCGGGCTTTATTCAGGCCGCTATTGAGCTTGTCCAGCAATTCGCTGACCGCGCCTGGGCCTTGTTCGCCATGGCGCAATTCATAGTCCCGGCGAGCCAGGCGCAGGTCCTTGGTCAATCCATTGAGGCTGGAGATAAAGCCCAGCTTGTCACCGCGACTGATCACATCGCCCAGGCCGGTCCAGCCGGTGAAGGTGATCATCAGTGTGAGTAGTAACACCAGGCCGAAACCTACGCCCAACTTGGTTTTGACGCTGACATTCCCCAGCTTTTCGGCTAACCAACGATACATGCTGCGAACTCCCCTGGAACAAGGCTTGGACTTATTCAGGAGTTATCGGCCTGCGCCCGGGATTCTGTAGCGACGCAGCTCTAATGGCGGGGGCTTGCGCCCGATAGGGGGGATCGGTCGATATATTTATCAGCTGACAAACCGTCATCGGGGGCGAGCCCCTCTCACAAGGGGACAGCGCCGTTGTTAGAAGAGGCGGGCGAGCAGGGCGGTGACGGCGGTTTCAACCCGTAGGATCCGTGCGCCGAGTTGTACCGGCTGCAAGCCAGCCTTGGCCAATAGGTCCACTTCGTAGGGGATCCAGCCGCCTTCCGGGCCGATGGCCAGGGTAACCGGCTCATCCAGCCCACGGGGGCAAGCTGGGTAATCGCCTGGATGGCCGATCAGGCCAAGGGTGCCTTCGGTCATGGCCGGCAGGCGGTCTTCGACGAATGGCTTGAAGCGCTTTTCGATGATGATCTCGGGCAGCACCGTGTCCCGCGCCTGTTCCAGGCCAAGGATCAGTTGCTCGCGTATCGCCTCGGGCTCCAGGAACGGGGTCTGCCAGAAGCTCTTTTCCACTCGGTAACTGTTGACCAGCACCACCTTCGGCACGCCCATGGCAGCAACGGTTTGCAGCACCCGGCGCAGCATTTTCGGGCGGGGAAGGGCCAGTATCAGGGTCAGGGGCAGCTTGGCTGGAGGCGGTTGGTCGAAGCTCACTTGCAGCTCGGCTTCGCAGGCTTCCAGGCGCAACAATTGTGCGGCTCCCATCAACCCGCCGATGCGCCCCACGCGCAGGCTGTCGCCTACGGCGGCGCGGTGGACCTCCTGCATATGCACCAGGCGTCGATCGCGCAGGATCACCCGGTCGGCCGCAATAAAGTCGGCCTCTTCAAGCAGCAGCAGGTTCACGGCTGGGTCGCTGGCGGCTGTTCGTCGTCGACGGGTTGGTCATCCGGGTGATCGCCACGCTTGCTGATCAAACCGCTGAACAGGATGCCGATCTCGAACAGCATCCACATCGGCACGGCCAGCAGGGTCTGGGAGAAGATGTCCGGCGGCGTCAGGATCATGCCGACCACGAAGCAACCGATGATCACGTACGGGCGGATCTTCTTCAGGTAGGCCACGTTGACCACGCCGATCCACACCAGCAGCACCACGGCCACTGGGATTTCGAAGGCCACGCCAAAGGCGAAGAACAGCGTCATCACGAAGTCGAGGTAGCTGGTGATGTCGGTCATCATCTCCACGCCGGCCGGAGTGGCAGCGGCGAAGAACTTGAAGATCAACGGGAATACCAGGAAGTACGCGAACGCCATGCCGGTGTAGAACAGCAGGATGCTCGATACCAGTAACGGCACCGCGATGCGCTTCTCGTGCTTGTACAGGCCCGGCGCGATAAAGCCCCAGATCTGATGCAGGATCACCGGGATCGCCAGGAACAGCGAAACCATCATCGTCAGTTTCAACGGCGTGAGGAACGGCGATGAAACGTCAGTGGCGATCATCGTCGCGCCGGCCGGCAGGTACTGGCGCAGCGGCGTGGAAACGAAGGTATAGATCTGCTGGGTAAAGGCGAACAGCCCGGCAAAGATGATGAAGATGGCCGCTACGCAACGCAGCAGGCGCGTACGCAGCTCGGTGAGGTGCGAGACCAGCGGCATGTGCTGGTCGTTTTCCGGTTTATCAGCGCTCATGGGGCTCGCGGCGGCAATGTAGGGTCATGGGGCGCGGGCGACGCGACGGGCGTCGGCGCAGGCTCGGTTGGCGCAGTAGGCGTCGGGGCGGCGGGCGTAGGCTCAACCGCTGGCGCAATGCTGTGCTCGGCCACAGGCTCCACCGGCTTGGCGGGCTCCTGGACAGGGGACAAAATCTTCCGTGCTTCCTGCTCCAACGACAGAATGTGCTCGTTGTGCAGTTGGCGGCGGATCTCGTCGGCGCCGATTTCCCGTTCAACTTCCTGTTTGATCGCGTTGAAACTGCGTTTCAGGCGCCCGATCCACAGGCCGGCCGTGCGCGCGGCACCGGGCAGGCGTTCCGGCCCCAGTACCAACAGGGCCACGAGGCCGACGAGCAGCAGTTCAGAGAAGCTGATACCAAACATTATTCAGTGCTCACGAGTCTTTGCGGGTCGGCTCTTCGACTTTCTCAGCCTGCACGTCGAAGGTGCGACGCTCGGTGATCGGCTGGGCGGCCTGCGGGTGCACAGGCTGGACCGGCGGTACGGGATTGGCGGCGGGGTCGGCAGGCTTTTCGTCGTCGTTCATGGCTTTACGAAAGCCCTTGATCGACTCGCCCACGTCGGTGCCCAGGTTCTTGAGTTTCTTGGTGCCGAACACCAGTACCACGACCACCAGAATGACGATCCAGTGTTTCCAGTCAAAAATGCCCATGCTGCAAATCCTCTAGTCTTAGTTATTCAAGCGGACGGGCGCGAGGCCTTTTCGGCATGCCCGGACAAGCCGAAGCGACGGTCCAGTTCGTCCAGCACTGCCTGTGGATGCTGCCCCAGTTGGGCGAGCATGACCAGGCTATGGAACCACAAGTCGGCGGTCTCATAGATGACATCGCTGCAGTCGCCGCTGATTTGCGCATCCTTGGCGGCGATGATGGTCTCGACGGATTCTTCGCCGAGCTTTTCCAGAATTTTGTTCAGCCCCTTGTGGTACAGGCTGGCGACGTAGGAGCTGTCGGCGTCCGCACCTTTGCGGTCTTCCAGCACCTGGGCCACGCGGTTCAGGGTATCGCTCATGGTCAGTGTCCTGCGGAATAAATGGCGTGCGGGTCTTTGAGCACCGGTTCGACGGTTTTCCACTCGCCGTTCTCGAACACGCGATAGAAGCAACTGTGACGGCCGGTGTGGCAGGCGATATCGCCGATCTGCTCGACCTTGAGGATCACCACGTCGGCGTCGCAGTCGATGCGCATCTCGTGCAGGGTCTGCACGTGCCCGGACTCTTCGCCCTTGCGCCACAGTTTGCCACGGGAACGTGACCAGTAAATGGCACGCTGCTCAGTGGCGGTGAGGCTCAGGGCCTCGCGGTTCATCCAGGCCATCATCAGCACGCGCCCGGTCTTGTAGTCCTGGGCAATGGCCGGCACCAGGCCGTCACTGTCCCACTTGATCTCGTCCAGCCAGTCTTTCATGTTCGGCTCCGGCAATTTGCGACAGTGTATAACCGGATTGGCTATCGACGCACGATCAGATAAACACCCACGGCGACCATGATCCCCGCAGGCCAGTGGCCCAGTTGATTCAACGGCCCACCAATGGCCAGCATCACACCGCCCACCAGGTGCGCGGCGCCGAGCAGGCGCAGGAACCAGTCATCCTTGCGCTTGCGCCACGGCGGTTCCGGGTCCTTGGCGTGGGGCTGGGACATGCGCTCAAGCAAGTCGCGAGTCATGTTGGCCAGGTGCGGCAGTTGTTCCATTTGGCTGTGCAGGTTACCCAGCACGGTTTTCGGGCTCATGCGCTCGCGCATCCAGCGTTCGAGGAACGGCTGGGCGGTGTTCCACAGGTCGAGGTCCGGGTACAACTGACGGCCCAGGCCTTCGATGTTGAGCAAGGTTTTTTGCAGCAGTACCAACTGCGGCTGCACTTCCATATTGAAGCGCCGCGCGGTCTGGAACAGGCGCATCAACACCTGACCAAATGAGATGTCTTTTAACGGTTTCTCAAAGATCGGTTCGCACACGGTGCGGATCGCTGCTTCGAATTCGTTGAGTTTGGTTTCCGCCGGCACCCAGCCTGAGTCGATGTGCAACTGCGCCACGCGGCGGTAGTCACGCTTGAAGAAGGCGAACAGGTTGCGCGCCAGGTAGTCCTGGTCTTCCGGGGTAAGGCTGCCGACGATGCCGCAGTCGATCGCGATGTACTGCGGGCTCCACGGGTTGACGGTGCTGACGAAGATGTTGCCCGGGTGCATGTCGGCGTGGAAGAAGCTATCGCGGAACACTTGGGTGAAGAAGATCTCCACACCGCGTTCGGCGAGCATCTTCATATCGGTGCGCTGGTCGGCCAGGGTGGCGAGGTCGGTGACCTGCACGCCGTAGATGCGCTCCATCACCAGCACTTTCGGGCGGCACCAGTCCCAATACACTTGCGGCACGTACAGCAGCTGCGAGCCCTCGAAGTTGCGCTTGAGTTGGCTAGCGTTAGCGGCTTCGCGCAGCAGGTCGAGTTCGTCGTAGATGGTTTTTTCGTAGTCGGCGACCACGTCCACCGGGTGCAGCAGGCGCGCATCGGCAGAGAAACGTTCGGCAGCGCGGGCGAGGATGAACAACCACGCGAGGTCCTGACCGATGATCGGCTTCAGGCCTGGACGAATGACCTTCACGACCACTTCTTCGCCAGTCTTGAGCTGCGCCGCGTGGACTTGTGCCACGGAAGCCGAGGCCAGCGGCTCGACGTCAAAGCGGGTGAAGACTTCGCTGATCTTCTTGCCCAGCTGTTCTTCGATCAGTTTCATCGACTGCTGTGAATCGAACGGCGGTACGCGGTCCTGCAACAGCATCAATTCGTCGGCGATGTCTTCGGGCAGCAGATCGCGGCGCGTCGAGAGGATCTGCCCGAACTTGATGAAGATCGGCCCCAAATCCTGAAGCGCCAGACGCAGACGCGCACCGCGGTTCAGCTCCAGTTGCTTGCGCGGAAACCAGCGCCACGGCAGCACATAGCGCACCGCCAGCAGAAACCACGGCAAGGGTAGCGCGAACAGCAAGTCATCGAGGCGGTAGCGGATTACGACGCGCTGGATACGAAACAAACGGCGGACGGCGAGCAGCTTCATGCGTTATCGCTTGGATCAAGGGAACGGCTCAGGCGCTCGAAGCGCGCCTCAAGGCGTTCCAGGTCGATTTTGGCCTTGTCGAGTTCGCGAAAGCGCGCTTGCGCTTCCTGCTGCCCGACCAGGGTGCGCGATTCTTCGCTCAGGTATTCGGCGAGGTTCTGGTTGAGGCTGGCAAACCCTTGCTGGTACCAGCGCGTGCGGCTGCGCAGGTGCCCGCTTATCAACTGGGTGGCCACGGGGCCGATCCAGCGGGACAGCTCGTATTCCCAGTCCAGCTCCAGGTCTTGCAGCACGGCGGCCAAGTCCATCAGCACCGCGCTGTCGCCTTCCAGCGCCACTTCAGGGCTGTGCAGGATGGCGGTCTTGTTGCGGCTCAGGGCCAGGTGCAACAGGCTCGACGCCGGCGCGCGCAGAGTGCAGTCGGCTTCGGCGGCCCATTGGCTGGCCAGCAGCAGGCCTTCGTCGCTGGGCAGGATAAAAAGCTGCAAGGCGGGGCTGGTGCAGTCGACGGCAATGACCTTGCCGTCTAAATGCGCGAGCCGCGCCAAGGCGGTACTGTCCAGGCGCAGCACACGGTTGAGGCCGTGTTCGACGCTGGCGAGCAGGCCTGCGAGCAGCATCAGGGCTTGATGCCGCGGTGCAGGGCGACGATACCCGAGGTCATGTTGTGGTAGGTCACACGGTCGAAACCGGCTTCTACCATCATCGACTTCAGGGTTTCCTGGTCAGGGTGCATGCGGATCGATTCGGCCAGGTAGCGGTAGCTTTCGGCGTCATTGGTGATCAGCTTGCCCATCAATGGCATGAAGGCGAAGGAGTAGGTGTCGTAGACCTTGGACATCAGCGCATTGGTCGGCTTGGAGAACTCCAGCACCAACAGGCGGCCGCCCGGTTTGAGGACGCGCAGCATCGAGCGGATCGCGTCTTCCTTGTGGGTCACGTTGCGCAGGCCGAAGGCGATGGTCACGCAGTCGAAATGGTTGTCGGGGAACGGCAGCTTTTCAGCGTCGGCCTGGACGAATTCGATATTGCCGGCCACACCCTTGTCGAGCAGGCGGTCACGGCCAACCTTGAGCATCGAACCGTTGATGTCTGCCAGCACGACCTGACCGGTCGGCCCGACGAGCTTGGAGAACTTGGCGGCCAGGTCGCCGGTGCCACCGGCGATGTCCAGCACACGGTTGCCGGTGCGCACACCCGACAACTCGATAGTGAAGCGCTTCCACAGGCGGTGCATACCGCCGGAGAGCACGTCATTCATCAGGTCGTACTTGGCGGCGACGGAGTGGAACACCTCAGCGACTTTTTCCGCTTTTTGGCTTTCCGGAACGTTCTTGAAGCCGAAGTGAGTGGTGGGTTCGGCATCGCTGCCTTTGCGCTGATCAGTCATATCGCTGTCACCAAAAGAGAATGCGGGACATGATAATCCCCAAGGCTTGCTTTGTCTTGGCAAGGCTGCAGGTAAGATAGGTGGTCACCGAGGCCTTTTGCCGCAGCGAAGGTATTCAAATCCCTATAAAGAGGAGTCATTGCAATGGCCCGTATAACCGTTGAGCGTGCACATTCCCTGGGTAAAGAAGGCGCACGGGCAAAGGCCGAGAAGTTGGCGCACAAACTCAAGGAGCAATATGGGCTTGAGCCGTCGTGGTCCGGCGATACCTTGAACCTCAAGCGCTCCGGGGTTAAAGGAACAGTATTAGTGGCGGATGATTCGCTGCGTATTGATGTGGAGTTGGGGCTGTTGATGTCGGCCATGAGTGGCACGATCAAGTCTGAAATCGAGAAAGCCTTGGATAAAGCATTGGCCTGATCGATTGTTCTTAGGGTGCCGATTCTAATTTTTCCTCCTACTTTGTGCCCAAGCCCTCAACTCCTGCGGGCCGTTCCTCCACCCTATTCTGCGTGAGGTGCACCATGGCCAAAGTTATCTTGAAGAAAAAAATCGACGTACAGACCGGCGCCCTGACTGACGTTAAAACCTACGCCCGCAAGATCTGGCTTGCAGGACTCGGTGCTTATGCCAAGGTCGGCAGCGAGGGCAGCGAGTACTTCAAAGAGCTCGTAAAGAGCGGTCAACATGTTGAAAGTAAAGGTAAAAAAGTTGCAGTTGAACAACTTGATGCCGCCAACAGTCAGATTGACCAAGTAAAGAGCAATGTCTCCGCTGTCAAAGGTCTGGTAGAAGTTCAGCTGGATAAAGTTGAAAAAGCTTTTGACACTCGTGTTGCAAGTGCCTTGAATCGAATCGGCATTGCGTCTAAACATGACGTGGAGACACTCTCTGCTAAGCTCGAAGAGCTGACGGCATTGCTCGAACGTGTCGCGCGTAAACACTAAGGAGACATCGGGATGGCTGTTAAAAAGACTACTCAGAAAGAAGGCAGCTCGTGGGTCGGGAAAGTTGAAGAATATTCCCGCAAAATCTGGCTCGCTGGTTTAGGTGTGTACTCGAAGATCGACAGTGACGGCAGCAAACTCTTCGAGACCCTGGTTAAAGACGGCGAGAAGGCCGAGAAGTTGACCAAGAGCACCGTTGGCAAACAAGTTAATGCCGCTAAGGCGACTGCCGGTTCGCGCATCAGTGATGCGAAGAAGCAGGTGCTGGGCACCTGGAGTGAACTTGAAGGGGCGCTGGATACACGTCTTAACAAGGCGATTTCGCGACTGGGCGTGCCGAGCCGTACTGAAGTCAAGGCACTGCACACCAAGGTCGATACCCTGACCCGGCAGATCGAGAAACTCACCGGCGCCAAAGTAACTCCGGTGAAAACCGCAGCCGCGAAACCGGCTGCCAAGCCTGCGGCTAAAACCGCTGCTGCCAAACCGGCCGCAAAAAGCGCTGCCAAGCCGCTGGTGAAAGCCGCCGCCAAACCTGCTGCCAAGGCGCCGGCAAAAGCTGCCGCAAAAACGGCTGCCAAACCTGCCGCCAAAACCGCCGCCGCCAAACCAGCCGCTAAACCAGTGGCCGCCAAAGCCGCTGCCAAGCCAGCAGCGAAAGCAGCCGCCAAACCGGCCGCCAAGGCCGCTACCAAACCTGCGACCAAGCCAGCGGCTAAAACCGCTGCGGCCAAACCTGCAGCCAAGCCTGTTGCGGCAAAACCAGCGGCCAAACCTGCTGCGGCGAAGAAGCCCGCCGCTGCCAAAAAACCAGCAGCGACCAAGCCAGCCGTTGCGGCCAAGCCTGCTACCGCGACGACCCCTACCGCTTCATCAGCCAACTCGGTTGCTGCACCGACGCCCGCTGCCGTGAGCCCGACTGCAACGCCGGTTACCCCGACGCCATCCAGTCAGTCCTGATTTTTCCGGGACACATAAAAATGCCCGGCCTGAGAAGGTCGGGTTTTTTTTGCGTGTGTTTACGCCTTCATCAGTTGTAAGTGATGGAAACGGTGACAGCACTTTCCAGGGTGCCTGCTGAAATGGCGGCTCCTGTTTTGCGGTACGACGCATTCATCGGTAGCAGCGCTTTTCCGCCACTTGTGGCGATCTGTCGCGTGCGCTGGGCGACAGTGCCGTTGGCGGGGATGTACGCGACGTTTCGGTGGGACAGCGAGAGTGCCGTTCCGCCTGAGGTTCCCGTGTTGGCGAAAAGTACGCCGTTGCCGGTGGACGGAGTGCCCGCGAACAGAAAGAACACATTTTTAATGTCCGACTCACACTCGGCGGTGATCTCGAACTCCGCTGTGCCCGTTTCTTCAGATAAATCAAAGTCAGACACTTTGATGGCTGGCAGGGTGATGGTGCGTGTCACATCGCCAGCGGCCAGGTTGCAGGTGCCGGCGTTGACCTGGCCGGTGAAGCGCAACGTGCCGGTGGTCGCAGCCTGGACCGCGTTGGCGGCCAGGCTGGCGGAGATCGCCAGCAGCAAGGGTAGGGCTCGAATGCTCATTTCATAGTCCTCAGGGTTTTAGTTATAAGTGATGTTGACGATGGCCGTGCTGTCGAGCGTGCCTTGGCTGACCGTGCCGTTTTTGTGGTACGCAGCGCCGAGCGGCAGGACTGCTCGGTTGCCGGAAACCGTCACTGTGCGAGCACCGTCGGCCCCATTGGGGATGATGTTCTGGACACCTCCGTTGAGGCGTGAATACAGCCACACCGCCACGCCACGCGCAGTGCCTGTATTGGCGAACAGTCGGTCGTTGCCGGGCGCGGGTGTGCCGGAAAACCGAAAGGTCACATTGGATGCGTTGGTGCAGGTGGCGGTGAGCTCGAAATTACGTTCGCCGGTGTAGGTCGCGTTTTGAAGTGTGCTCACTTTGATAGGGTCGAGCGCGATCGTGCGGTTGACGTCGCCGGTCGCGAGGTCGCAGGTGGCGGCGGGTCTTATAAAACGCACCGCATTGCCGAGCCGCAGGGTAAACATTTCTGGACGTCTATCTCTTCTTTCTACCCAAATGTTTCCGGCTGGCACCAGCCCGTCTGTTACAGGCCCGATTTTGTAGAACTTCAGCTCTGCAGCTGTGAAGCTGGGGCTCACGATGGATGGGTGGGCTGTTCCTTGCTGATTATGCAGTGCATAGAAATTGGTGATTCTCCTGGCATCCGTGATGCGCAGGCGCACCCCTACCCCCGCTACTTCGGTGCGATAGATGGGTGAGTACGTCGGATCTAGTGTCTGGTATCGTCCCGTGACCGCTGTAAACAGGGAGTAGCAGTTGGCGAAAAAAGCGGGTGCTGTGCCACTGAATGCACGACTGATGATTTCCCCGCCCAGAGGGAGGCTGTCCGGAACGGTGATAGTGGCAGGGAGGTTAAGGGTGAGTGTGCTGTTCATGTACCGGTCACATGCTGCATGAGCCACGATTGGCACGCTGAACAACAGTAGTGTGGACATCAATTTAACTGAGTGCTTCATCTTCAACTCCGCGATGAGAGGGAGTGGGCGAGTACATTGGCGGGTGGCTGCACGACGAGGTCCGCGATCGTTTCACACGTGCCGGCGCCCAATTGCGTCAAGCGTGAAGTCTCCCTGCTGGACGTATCTGCTGGCAGTTCGTAGCGAAGGTGGCACGCCGCCGATGCTGCTTTTCCCCACTTGACCGTCAACTCCCCGTGGGTACGAGACACGCGAACAAATGCCTTACCGCCTTGCCCGACCACCCCTACGCTGGCGCCGTCTTCATCGAAGACATCGGCACCGAACGGTAATGGGCTGCCATCTTCGCGCACTGCCGTGATCAGCAAGGCCTGGCCGCTGACCGTCTCGAACTCCAGCTTCACCACCGAACCGGCACGCGGAGCGACGTTCTGGGCGGCGGTCTTGAGTTCCACGTCTACGGAAAGGTCTTTGGGGTCCAGCTCCACGACGTTCTGGCGGTAAGGGGTGAGGTTTGGCACTACGGCATAACCGCTCTTGCCGACCTGCGCGCTGTGGTTACCGTTGATCCGTGCACCCTGTGCGTCAGGTGCCTGGACGATGCCAATGGTGTCGCCCAGTTCCGGGGCAAAGGTCACGCCGCCCGCGTGGGCGACGATGCCACCGGTCATGCCGAATGAAGTGGCGCGGTAGTCGCTGCTCTGGCCATAACCGGCCGACAGCACGCCGTGACTGGCCTGGTATTTCACGTCGGCGCTCGTGCTGTTGCCGCTGCCGTGAGTCCGACTGGCAGCCAGCCCGTAGCTGAGTTCGTTGCGTTCGCCCAGGTTGCCGCCGACGGTCACACGTTCCCCACTGCTGTGGTCGCCGCGATAGGCCGTGGTGGTCAGGGTCGGGGACCTTGCGCCGCTGCCCAGTGGCAGGCTCAAGGTCAGGTCCACTTGCTTGTCGACACGGTCACTGAGCAAGTCCCGGGTGCGTTGTGCGCTGACTGTGTAATGAAGGCCCTTCCAGGACCCGCTGTACCCGGCGGTTAAGGTCAGGTTGCCGCTTGTGCGATTCCAATAGTTTTGCGAGGAGCCGGTGAGGTAGACCGAACCGTTGCCCAGGTTCTGGTTAAGGCTGATGTCCATCCTGTCGCGTAGGCGCGATACGTTTTCCAGGTTGAGTCCGTCGATGGCAAGGTCGCGAACCCGTGCCGCGTCGCCCAGGCTGAGAAAGCCTTCGGTGGAGTAACGGTAGGCACCGAGTGCGAAGTGAGTGCCGGTGGAGGCGAAGTTCTTGCTGTAGCGCAACTGCAGGCTTTGCCCTTCCCGCGAGCTATGCCCGGGCAGGTCGGCATTCGAGTGGGTCACGTCAACGGACAGCGCGCCCACTGGGGTGTTGAACGCAGCGCCCAGTAGCTGGGAGTTGTAATCCTGGCCCACTATCGTCCCGGTGTAGCCGGTCAGCACATTGCTGAGACCGTGCTGGTAGGTCGCTTGCATGACGTTGGGCGGGTGCCGAAGGCCGATTTCATCAAGCTGGCCGATGCTCAGCGCGTAGCGGCTATAACCGGGGCGCAACAGGTTGGCGTTGGCGGCGAAGGGCACAATGAACTCCCGCTTGCGGCCGTCCGCCTCGGTGATGGTAACGGTCAGGTCGCCGCCGTATCCGGTGGGGAATAAATCGTTGAGCACAAAAGGACCGGGCGCGACCGTCACCTCGTCCAGCAGCACGCCGCGCTGGCGCACGGTGACCCGTGCATTGGTCTCGGCAACGCCGCGCACCACCGGTGCAAAACCGGTCTGGGAGTCCGGCAGCATCCGATCATCGCTGAACAGGCTGGCGCCGCGCAGACGTACGCTGTCGAACAGCTCACCCGGCGTGTAGATTTCGCCCACCATCAATTGAGACTGCAGTGCGCTCACTTCACGCTGCACGTAGGTGCTGCTGCTCTGGTAGCCGGAGCCCACCGTCGACTGGCTGTAACTGCCGTTGTGACGCCAGTGCCATGCACCCAGGTTGAGCCCGGTGTTCAGACCCAGGTAATTGGAGCTGACCGACCTGCCGTTAGCCTGGGTCAGGAAGGTGTTGGCGTTGTAGCGCACGAAGGCGGCGTTGATACCGCCGTCCCAATGGTTGGGGTCGACATAACCACGGGCCTTGCGCGCCAGGTAGATCTGTGGAATCTGCAGGTCCAGGCGGTTTTCACCCGCGTCGAACCGGCTGCTGGCGCCGGGCAGGTAGCTGGAGATATCGGCACAGCTGGACAATGCCGACTCGGCGGCTTCCTGTTCGATGGCGTCCATGTCGACGCCGACCCTCATGAGCGCCTCCCGCTCCAGGCACAGTTGCGCCGTGTCTTGCCCTTCCATGGCGCTGAATGTCAGGGACTCGCGTCCGCTCCACTGGCCATTGAGGTAAACGTCCGAGCGGTAGGTGCCGGGCAGGACGACGTTGCCTTGACTGAACTTTGCAAGATCGATCTGCAAGCCGTTCGCCCCGTCGGGGAAAAAGGCCGGGTTGAATATCACCTGCTCGGCACCCTGTGCACCTGCGGCGTGGGCACCTCCAAGCAACAAGAGGCTACGGGTTATCAACGTCAATCGATGAGGACACAGGGGCCAGTTTTTGGTCCTGGCGGGTTTTTTCGAACGCATGGATACCGTCCACAGGAATAGGTGTTGTCCGAGTTGCGGCAAAGCGCGTCCCTGCCCCGACGGACGGGCACTGAACGGACATGTTTGATTCTCAAGAAGGCCGAAGGGGCGGACTGAAGAGACGCTGAGCAGGCCCTGGCGTCGCTATGGCGTGGCGGTCATGACGACACCTTGGCGCTGTGCGAAATCGTGAGACCGAAGTCGTCGAGGGTCTGGAATTCGACGGTCGTCTCGCTCGCGGGTAATGCCTTGAATCCTGTCAGTTGGAAGTGGTTGCGGCCGTGGGGCGAAACCATGTTGTCGGCGCTCGATGCCGCGGGTTCTCGGGCATGGCGCTGCCCCTTCGCGATGACCTCGATCTTGTCGAAGCTCACGTAATAGGGCGTCGGGTTATACACTTCCAGCATCACGCCGCGCTCGGTTGTCACGCTGCGCCACTGCAGCTTTGCGGGCGCAGCCTCAACCGCGGAGGGCAGGTCGGGTGGCCGGAAAAAAACCTTGATCCGGGTGCGGAAGGCGAGTTGCAACTGGTTGTTCTGCCCAGCGCTCGGGGCCTGAGAAGGCACTTCCAGCACGTTGAACCAGTACAGGCTTTCCTGTACCGATGGCAGCGTTTCGCCGGTGTATGCCAGGCGCACCACGTGTTGCTTGCCCGGCTCAATGCGAAAGATCGGCGGTGTGACAACGAACGGTATGTCGTCCACATCCGGCGTCGAGTACTCGTCGCCTTTGTCCAGCCACACTTGCATCAGGACGGGCGCCTGATTCTTGCTCTCGAGCCTTACCGTGACTTCCTTGTCCTGCTGCGGATAAACAATCCGTGTGCTATTGATCACGACACTCGCCTGCGCCATGGGCGGACTGAGCAGTGCGAGCGCCGCTGCGAACCTGGTTAAGCAGCGCGAAATCGAAGTTGCTTTCATACGACGGGTTATCCTGCGGACGACAGTGCGACGCCAGCGGAGTGACGCACCCGGGCGCCGAAATCGCTGACGGTGGTGAATTCGACTTCGGGCTTGTCGTGGGGGCGATTACGCAGCAGCGGCAGCGCAAACAGTTTTACGTCACCGGCGGGCAGTAACAGTCCGTCGTTGGCCGCTTTGCTTGCGGCTTTACTGAAGCGCTTGCCCTCGCTCAGCAAGTCAACCGAGGCGATTGAAATATGGTACGGCGTGGGATTGGTGGCTTGCAGGGCGAAGCCATGGTCATGGGGTACCAGTTTCCATTGCAGTTTTGACGCGGCGCTGGCGATGGGATATGCCAGCCCTTGTGGGCGCAGGAACACCCGCAGGCGAGTACGGAACGACAATTCGATCTGGTTGTTTTGCGCGGCATCGGCGGAAAGCGGTGGTACTTCCAGTACGTTCAACCAGAACAGACTTTCGCGATCCTCGGGTAGCGGCTCACCGGAATAGCGCAGGCGCAAGGCATGCTGTTGATATGGCTCGATACGAAACAATGGCGGCGTCAGGGTGAACGGGGTCTGCGCAGTCGCCGGCGTCGAATGTCGATCACCGGTATCCAGCCAGGCCTGCACCAGCGCCGGGCGGCTGCCCTTGTTTTCCAGCCGCACAACGACTTCCTGTTGTTCTGCGGGGTAGATCACGCGCGTGCCATGGACAATCACGCCCGCCTGTGTGCTGAGCGCGTGAAGCGATATCAGCCCAAAAGCGCAGGTGGCGAGGGCGCGGCGAGCCATTCGTTTAATCATCTGAAGTCTCTTCGAGGCTGGAAGTGGACCTGCGCGGCGATGGCAGGTCCTGGGCGTACAAGGTCTGTGGGTACAGACGTGTCCACCTCTTACTCGGCGTATTCGATCAGGAAGCCGACGCGGGTTTTAACCGTGCCTTCGGTGGCGGCACCGCTGGCATACAGCTGCGCTGCCAGTGGAATAATCGCCTGGTTGTCGACGATCACCACACCCTCCGATTTCTCGGTGTAGACATTGATCGGGGAGCCATCACGATTGGTTACTTCTACCTGTACGTTCTTGGCATTGGTGGTGTCGGAGGGATCATCGTGGCCGTCGATGTTCAAGCGGCCGGTGGCCACGTCAATGGCCGGGCTGGTTGGGTCGAAAGCCACCATGGCGGTACGGCCATTGGTGCAACTGCCTTCGCCAGGCCCGCCAATGCGAATGGTGAAACCCGTCAGGTTGGCGCGACTACCCGCCGTCGCCAGGCGAGAGGCAGAGACGCCACCCAGGTTAACGTCTTTGACGACGGCGCCTGTGCCCGGCGCTGCGCCCTCGACGGTGCAGGTCACATCGGTCACCAGGCCGGTGAAATTGATAACGCCATCGTTGGCGGCGAATGCCGGCTGTGACAGTGCCGCAGTCAGAGCGAATACTGCCGCAACAGGGGAAAGAGCGGTGATTTTCATGGTCATCCCAGTCGTGATTTTGTAAAAGAAGCCCGCCGCAGGTTAAGGCGTGACGCCTGAAGTGTGTTTCGAGTTCTACTCGAATGGCGGAAGGCATAATTTGTCTGGGAGTGCGAACTTCATCTATAGAAAAGTGCTGAGTTTTATTTCGTAATTATTCGAAAACTTTTTAGCTTAAGACTTTTCTGTAGGACTAATGTTTTTCTGTAGGAGCGTGCTGAAGGACTTGCGCTTATTGCCCCGTAGTATTGATGCCTGCCTGTAACTGGGTATACCGTAATTGCAGTACGCGTATTCAAAGGTGCGGTGTTGTATTTACTTATGCGGGTTTTTGTATGCCTACTTCTATGCCCACTACGTACACCGTCATGCTTTTAGATGACCATGAGATGGTTCGGCAGGGAATTGAGCTGGGCTTGAGCGCTGCGCCTGACCTTGATGTGATCGGCTCTTTCGGCACGGCTGGGGAACTGCTGGAAGCGCTTGCTCGGCGACCTCCGAACGTTGTGGTCATGGACTTTGTTCTGGCGCCATCGGACAGCGACGGCCTCAGCCTGATCCAAGCCCTGAGCAGGCGCTTCAGCCAGTGCAGGCCACTGATCGTGTGTTCGCATTACACGCCTGCCACGGTTTCATTGTCTTTGAAGGCAGGATGTTGGGGGGTACTGGGCAAGACCCAGAACTTGACCGAACTAGTGACGGCCATTCGAACGGTTGCTCAAGGCCGTATTTACTTGAATCCGTGTATGGTGCCCGCACTGCAGGGTATGCAATCAATACTTGATGTTATAAATATGAAATCGAGAGTGGAGCCTTCAACTTCGTTGCAAATGAACGCTTGCCTAACACCTAAAGAGCAGGAAGTGTTGCGGTGTTTTCTCGATGGTATGACGGTAAATTCAATTGCTGCGAAGTTTTCGCGTAGTGCAAGTACCATCAGCACGCAAAAGCAATCGGCGTATCGCAAGTTGGGCATTAGCAGTGACAGCGAACTCTTCAAGTTCAGTTACCAGTTCGGCGAGCCGGGATGACGGCCCGTCAAACGGGCTCATCCAAATAACGCAGCGCCAACCGCTCCGTCGTCAGCCGTGTCGGCAATAGCAGGTGCGGCGCTACCAGCATCATGATCTGGTACACCACGACCCGTATCTCGCCTTCGCGATCAAGTATCCGCTGGTAATCCAGGGAAAACAGCAAGGTCATGGTGATCTGTTCCACCAATTGCCCCAGTGCCTGCGTGTCACTGACCACTTGCCCCGCTGCCTTCAATCGCGCCAGCAATGATGCCAGGGTACGTTTGAGCGCTGTAAGCAGGTTGCGAATGCCTTTGGCAAGCTTCGGTAGGCGTCCGGCCAAGTTGGACAAGTCCTGGAAAAGAAACCGGTAGTGGGCCATTCGCTCGACAATCAGGTGCAGGAACAGCCAGTAATCCTCAGCCTTCAATTGTGCGTCTGCGGGCGGATCAAGCAACGGCGCCAGCTCACCTTGAAAACGCTCAAAAAGCCCAATGATCAGCGGCTCCTTGCCATGGAAGTGGTAGTAGAGGTTGCCGGGGCTGATCCCCATTTCATTGGCCACCTCCATGGTTGATACATTCGGCTCGCCCTTTTGGTTGAACAACTGCAGGGCGCATTCAAGGATACGGTCGCGGGTCTTCATCCAGTCTTCTTAATGTGATCGTTGAGCTCAGCGCACTCGCACATAGGTGCCCGGCGCCGCTTCCATCGGTGGGTAATTCTGGTTGCCCAGAGCCGTGAGGGTTTCGCGTTGCACGCCCGAGCGCTGCTGGATCCACTCCAGCCATTGCGGCCACCAACTGCCTTCGACATGGTTGGCGTCGTAGTACCAGGCGCGTGGGTCGCTGCTCAGTTTCTGGTTCTCGACGTAGTTGGCCTTGGGGTTGCCCGGAGGGTTGAGGATGCTCTGGATATGCCCGCTGTTGGACAGTACGAAGCGCCGCTCGCCGCCCAGCAATTGTGTGGAGCGATACACCGCGTCCCACGGCGTAATGTGGTCGTTGATGCCGGCCACGCTGAAGCTGTCCACGGTGACCTTTTGCAAGTCAATGGGCGTGCCGCACACCTCCAGGCCGCCGGGATGGCTCAGTGGGTTGTGCTTGAAGAAGTCCAGCAGGTCGCCATGCAGCGCAGCGGGCAGGCGCGTGTTGTCGTTATTCCAGTACAGGATGTCGAAGGCCGGCGGTTCCTTGCCCAACAGGTAGTTGTTGATCCAGTAATTCCAGATCAGGTCATTGGGGCGCATCCAGGCGAAGACCTTGGCCATGTCGCGCCCATCCAGCACTCCCTCTTGATAGGAGCGACGTTTGGCGGCTTCCAGGGTTTGCTCGTCGGCGAACAGGGTGGCGGGGCTGTCGATCTGGCTGTCCAGCAGGCTCACCAGGTAGCTGGCGCTGGAGATGCGGCGTAGCTGACGCTTGGCCTGCAAGTGGCCTTGCAAGGCGGCGATGGTCAGGCCGCCGGCGCAGGCACCCATCAGGTTGACTTCTCGGGCGCCGGTGATTGCCCGGCATACGTTAAGCGCTTCCTCCAGCGCCGCAACGTAGGTGGACAGGCCCCACTCGCGGTGGCGCACATCCGGGTTGCGCCAGCTGACCATAAAGGTCTGCAGTCCGTTTTTGAGCGCGTACTGCACAAAGCTGTTGGCCGGGCTCAAGTCGAAAATGTAGTACTTGTTGATCTGCGGCGGCACGATCAGCAGTGGCTTGGCGTACTGTTTTTCGCTCATGGGCTTGTACTGGATCAGCTCCAGCAGCTCATTGCGAAACACCACCGAGCCAGGGGTGGTGGCAACCGTCTTGCCAACTTCGAACGCGTGCTTGCTCACTTGGCGTGGCAAGCCGTTGTTGTGCAGCAGGTCTTCGAACAAATTGGCCACACCGCGCACCACGCTGTTGCCGCCGGAGTTGAGCAACTCTTTGACGGCCAGCGGGTTGAGCAGGGTGTTGGAGGGTGAGACGGCATCGTTGAGCAGGGAGAAGGCGAAGTGTGCGCGGGCCCGGTCATCGGCGCTCAGGGCGCTGTCGTCGATCCAGTGACGTGTCTGCTTCTGCCAGCTCAAATAGGCTTGCAGACTTCGGCGGTAGAGCGGGTTGAGCTTCCAGGTGGGATCGCTGAAGCGGCTGTCATGGGGGTTGGGCTCGTGCACGGTCTCGCCCAACAGCACCCGACCCAACTGGCCGCTCAAGGCCCAGGCATGCCGTGCGGTGTGCACCGGGTTGCGCAAGCTGTGGGCGGCGACGCTGCGCAAGGTCGAGAGCAAGTCCCTGCCCCTGAGGCCGGTGATCGCATTTTGCGCATTGATGAACGCAGCAGGGGTAGGCGCCGGGTTCGTCACGGGTCTTTCTCGCATGAGCCAACACTCCTTCGTCTAGCCATCAAACAGGCACGCCAATTCAGAACCATAGTCGGTTCCTGGCAAGTTGCGCGGCGTTGCGTCCTTACACCGCCGGGCGTGGATGAATCACTGCACGCATTCGCTCCTCTTCCAAGAACTTCATGATGATCGGCGCCACGGCTTCGGCCCGGGTGATCAAGAACAGGTGGCCGTCATCGATGATGTGCAATTGCGCATTGGGGATGCGCCAAGCCAGCATGCGCATATTGATCAAGGGGATCAGCGGGTCGTCGTCCCCCGCCAGCACCAGGGTGGGCTGGCGGATCTTGTGCAGCCAATGGATGCTGGTCCAGCCCAGCCCGGCGAACAGCTGCCAGTAGTAACCGAGTTTGCCGGCAGATCGCACCTTGCTCGCATGTTCGGCGGCGAGGTTCGAGTCGCGGCGGAAAGAACCGCCGTAAATCATCGGCGCGATACGCACCACATGGGACGGTTGGATGTAGCGGCGTGGGCTTGCCATCAGCCACAAAACCTTGGGCTTACCCGGCACCATCACTGCGCCAGCCGCCGTGGCTGCCAGGATCAGTTTCTTGCAGCGCTCCGGGTAGTCATAGGCAAACTGTTGCGCCAGCGCACCACCCCAGGACACGCCTACGGCGTTGACCTGGCCGTAGTCGAGATAGTCGAGCATGCGCGCGGTGAGCTTGGCCAGGCCGGGAAAACGATAGGGTCGCTTGGGGGTAGATGAGCCGCCGACGCCTGGCACATCGAATGCAATCACCTCCAGGTCCGGGTCCAGGGCCTGGACGAACGGAAACACCAACTCAAGGTTGGCGCCGATGCCGTTGAAGATCAGCAGCGGCGTCAAGTGAGGCTTGCCCGGGCGCACCGCCGTGCGGATGGTCTGGCCATCCAGGTCGATGGTGCGGAAGATGAACGGTTGCGGCATGCTCAAGCCCTGTGAGGTAGTCCGGTAGGTATTGGGTCAACGTGGGAGGGGGCTTGCTCCCGATAGCATCAACGCGGTGTAGCAGGCGCTCCGTGTCGCCTGCATCGGGAGCAAGCCCCCTCCCACATTTGATCCCATTTCAATCTAACGCTCGTGTACGTAGGTTCCAGGTGCCGCTTCGGCTGCGGCGTAGGTTTTGTTGCCTAATGTCGTCGGCGCCTTCTTCAGCTTCCCGGCGCGCTCTGCCTGCCATACCTGCCAGTGCAGCCACCAGGAATCGGTGTGCTTGGTTGCGTTCTCCTGCCATTCCAGAGGCTTGCCCGCGAGGCTGTCGCTGGTCTGGTAGCGCGCCTTGGGGTTGCCCGGTGGGTTGAGAATGCTCTGGATATGCCCGCTGCTGGACAGCACAAATTCCACTTTGCCGCCAAACAACTGCGCCGACTTGTAGCAAGACTGCCAGGGTGTGATGTGATCGTTGGTGCCGGCCAGTGAATAAATATCCGCCGTGACCTGCTTGAGGTCGATGGGCGTGCCGCACACTTCCAGTGCGTTGGCGCGTACCAGCGGGTTGTTTTTGAACAGTTCGATCAGGTCGCCATGGAAGGCGGCCGGCAAACGTGTGGTGTCGTTGTTCCAGAACAGGATGTCGAACACCGGCGGCTCGTTGCCCAGCAGGTAGTTATTGACCCAGTAGTTCCAGATCAGGTCGTTGGGGCGCATCCAGGCGAATACCTTGGCCATGTCGCGGCCTTCCAGCACGCCGGCCTGGTAGGAATGGCGCTTGGCCGCTTCCAGGGTCTGCTCATCCACAAACAGCGCCACCTGGGTGTCCAGGGTGGTGTCCAGCACACTCACCAGCAAGGTCAGGGCGTTGACCTTCTTCTCACCCAGCGCCGCGTAGTGGCCGAGCAGAGCGGTGCAGGTAATGCCTCCGGAGCAGGCGCCGAGCATGTTGATGTCTTTGCTGCCGGTGATCGCCGTGACCACATCGACCGCTTCCTTGAGCGCCTCGATATAGGTCGACAGGCCCCATTCACGCTGGGCCTTGGTCGGGTTTCGCCAACTGACGATAAAGGTTTGCTGGCCGTTGCGCAGGCAGAAGCGCGCCAGGCTCTTTTCCGGGCTCAGGTCGAATACGTAGAATTTGTTGATCTGCGGCGGTACGACCAGCAGCGGGCGCTCATGCACCTGCTCGGTGATTGGCTTGTACTGGATCAGCTCCAGCACGTCGTTGCGAAACACCACCGCGCCTTCAGTGGTGCCAAGGGACTTGCCCACTTCAAAGGCGCCCATGTTGACCTGGCTCGGCATGCCGCCGTTGTGCACCATGTCCTTGGCCAAATGTGACAGGCCGTCGAGCAGGCTTTTACCGCCGGTTTCAAAGAAGCGTTTGACTGCCGCCGGGTTGGCTGCGCTGTTGGTGGGGGCCATGGCTTCGGTCATCAGGTTGATTACGAAGTGGCCGCGGCTGATGTCCTGGTCCGACAGGTTGCTGTCGCCAATCCAGTCATGCAGTTCCTTGCGCCACGCCAGGTAGGTTTGCAGGTAGCGCTTGTAGAGCGGGTTCTGGCTCCAGGCCGGGTCGTGGAAGCGACGGTCGTCGCTCTCTGGCACCAGCTCCGATTTGCCGAACATCACATTCTTCAATTCAACGCCAAAGTGGGCGACGTGCTTGACGCTGTGCAACGGTTGCTTGATGGCTTGGGTCAGCACCATCTTGGCCGAGGCCAGTAAATCCTTTTTGCGTAACGCGATGATCGGGTTGAGCCCCAGGGTGTTTTCCGAGGCCTGGCGTTTCAAGTCATCGTTGTTCTTGTTACTCATCTACGACGCTCCATTGTCCGAAAGACGAGTACCGGGTACCGCCGTGCACCAAGTTTCGATACACAACACAAGCCTGGTACTGCGACTCGGGTGACCGTTGATACCGCATCGTCAAATGCAGGGAACTTGCCAGTTCCATTGGTTACCCGAGTTTAATTTTTTTCGCAAGCGGGCCAATCGTTGACCACGCGACAGGGCATTCAAACAGATGAAATTAGAAAATGCCCTCTAATGAGCGAGAAGCCTGGACTAGAGCATCAGCCGCACGACCGACTGACTCGGGTCGCGGGTTTTGCCGGCGGCTTTTAGCTCGGCGAGATAATCGGTCCACAACGCGTCCTGACGCACGGCCAATTGATAGAGGTAGTCCCAAGTGAACAGTCCGCTGTCATGCCCATCGTCGAAGGTCAATTTCAGTGCGTACTGACCGGCCGGTTCTACTTTGATCAACTTAACGTTGAGCTTGCCGAATTGCAGTATGGGTTTGCCGTGGCCCTGGACCTCGGCGGAAGGCGAGTGGGTGCGCAGCAGTTCGGCGGGAAGTTGGTATACCTCGTCGGGCCCGTAGGTGAGGCCGAGGGTGTTTGAGGTTTTGTGCAGGTTTACAGCGGTAGGAAACTTGGCCATATGAGGTGCTCTTGAATAAACCGGCTTAAAAATGTGAGAGGGGGCTTGCCCCCGATTGCAGTGGGTCAGCTATAGATAAGCTGACTGATCCACCGCTATCGGGGGCAAGCCCCCTCCCACATTTGAAGCAAAGCAGTTCTGTGTGAGGCTTACAGAATATACCGCGACAAGTCTTCGTTCTGTGCCAATTCGCCCAAGTGGCTGTTGACGTATTCGGCGTCGATCTTGATCGCCTCGCCATTCTGCGCACCGGCCATGTCGCCGGCGCTGAAAGACACTTCCTCAAGCAAGCGCTCAAGCAACGTGTGCAGGCGACGTGCGCCGATGTTTTCGGTCTTCTCGTTGACCTGCCACGCGATCTCAGCCAAGCGCTTGATACCGTCCGGCAGGAACTCAATGCCCAGGCCTTCGGTTTTCAACAGCTCGCGATACTGCTCAGTGAGCGACGCATGCGGTTCGCTGAGGATGCGTTCGAAGTCGCCAGGGGTCAGTGCCTTCAGCTCTACGCGAATCGGCAGACGACCTTGCAACTCCGGCACCAGGTCGCTTGGCTTGCTCAGGTGGAACGCACCGGAAGCGATAAACAGGATGTGGTCGGTCTTGACCATGCCCAGCTTGGTGTTCACGGTGCAGCCTTCGATCAGCGGCAGCAGGTCGCGCTGTACGCCTTCGCGGGACACATCGACGCCGCCGGAATTGCCGCGCTTGGCCACCTTGTCGATCTCGTCGATAAACACGATGCCATGCTGCTCGACAGCTTCCAGGGCTTTGGCCTTGAGCTCTTCCTCGTTCACCAGGCGCCCGGCTTCTTCGTCGCGTACCAGCTTGAGCGCCTCTTTCACCTTGAGCTTGCGGCTTTTCTTCTTGCCCTTGCCCATGTTGGCGAACAGGTTCTGCAACTGGCTGGTCATTTCTTCCATGCCAGGCGGTGCGGAAATATCGACGCCGGAGACCTCGGCGACTTCAATCTCGATTTCCTTGTCATCCAACTGGCCTTCACGCAGGCGTTTGCGGAACAGTTGGCGGGTGTTGGAATCGGACGACGGCGCTGCGTCTTCGTTGAAACCCATGCGTGCCGGTGGCAACAGGGCATCGAGGATGCGTTCTTCGGCGGCGTCTTCGGCGCGGTGGCTGACCTTGGTCACTTCCTGTTCGCGCAGCATCTTCAGGGCGGCGTCGGCCAGATCACGGATGATCGACTCGACGTCACGGCCCACATAGCCGACTTCGGTGAACTTGGTCGCTTCGACCTTGATGAACGGGGCATTGGCCAACTTGGCCAGGCGCCGGGCGATTTCGGTTTTACCGACACCGGTCGGGCCGATCATCAGGATGTTCTTCGGTGTTACTTCAACGCGTAATTCTTCGGGCAGTTGCATCCGGCGCCAGCGGTTACGCAGCGCGATGGCAACGGCGCGCTTGGCATCGTCCTGGCCGATGATATGGCGGTTGAGTTCATGGACGATTTCGCGGGGAGTCATGGACATAGTTTTTGGCGGCCTCAAGCGGGAATAAGCCTACGGCTTACTCGGCGAGGTCCTGCTCCTCAATGGTGAAGTTGTGGTTGGTGAACACGCAAATGTCGCCGGCGATACCCAGGGCGGTTTCGACGATTTCGCGGGCCGACAGGTCGGTTTTCTTCAACAGTGCGCTCGCCGCGGCCTGGGCGTAACCGCCACCGGAGCCCATGGCGATCAAGCCGTGCTCGGGTTCAACCACATCGCCGTTGC
The DNA here is from genome assembly GCF_021391435.1 of Pseudomonas sivasensis. Classification (NCBI taxonomy): domain Bacteria; kingdom Pseudomonadati; phylum Pseudomonadota; class Gammaproteobacteria; order Pseudomonadales; family Pseudomonadaceae; genus Pseudomonas; species Pseudomonas sivasensis. The sequence continues at coordinate 624,415 of NZ_CP090029.1, forward strand.
CGGTGATGATCAGCGAAGCGTCTTTGTTTGCTACAGCCAGCATGGCTTCCAGGCGGCTGAGGGAGCGGTCGGTGCGCCATTCTTTAGCGAGCTCCACAGCGGCGCGCACAAGGTGGCCCTGATGTTTCTCAAGCTGGCCTTCGAAACGCTCGAAGAGGGTAAAAGCGTCGGCGGTAGCGCCAGCAAAGCCGGCGAGCACCTGGCCGTGGTACAGGCGACGGACTTTCTTCGCGTTGCCTTTCATCACGGTATTACCCAGGGAAACCTGTCCGTCGCCGCCCATGACGACTTTGCCGTGGCGACGTACTGAAACGATGGTGGTCAAGGGGAGAGTCTCCACGCAGCGGGGCGAAAATGCCCTGATGGAAACTCATATGGGGGTGGCGGGGGGGATTTCAACCGTAGGGGTTTATGGCGGACGAGTGGTGTTTATCGGTCTGACACACATTTCAGAGCGCTGCAAAACCAAATGTGGGAGGGGGCTTGCCCCCGATGGCGGAGTGTCAGTCAATGAATCTGGTGACTGATACACCGCCATCGGGGGCAAGCCCCCTCCCACATTAATGCTGTTGTGTCTTCGAAATCAGCGGCTCTGGCGTTGTTGTAACAACAGGTTGCTAAACCCTGCGCCGGCCAATTGTTTCTGTGCCACGGTCAGCTGTTCGCGGTTGCTGAACGGCCCCACCAGGACGCGATACCAGGTCGCGTCCTTTACAGTGCCCGACTCCACCGTCACCGTCTGGCCCAGCAGAATAATCTGCGCACGCACACGATCCGCATCCGCCTGTTTCGGGAACGAGCCCGCTTGCAGGAAGAACTTGGTCACAGGTGCGGCTTTGGTCTCCGCAACCGGTGGTGCGGGCGGCGGAGTAATCCCGGCCAGTGCTGCCTGGGCCCGCGCAGTGTCGATTTTCGCGGCTTCCGCTGGGGTCACCGGGGTGGTCGGCACTTGCGGCGTCGGCAGGGTTTTCTCCGGCACGGCGTCAGGCGGCACGATCACTTCCGATTCCGGCAGCAGCGTATAGAAGTCGTACTTCGGCTTTACCGGTGCCGTTGGGCTCGGTGCAGTCTTGTTAGCTTCAGCCATTTTCGTGGCTTTCTGCTGTTCCTGTTTGACCCGTTTGACGTCATCGCCCTGGCCTGGGTCCAGCTTCATCAGGAACACGATAAACGCGCCAACCGTGAGGCCGATGGCCATCCACAACCAGCCCGGAATCGGCTTCTTCGCCGGGGCCTGGTAGCGGCTGGCGCCGCGCTTGGGTGCAGGTTTTTTCTTGGCAGCCAACTTACATACGCTCCAGAGTTTCCAGGCCCAACAGTTCCAGGCCTTGCTTGAGGGTCCGTCCAGCCAGTGCGGCGAGGCGCAGGCGGCTTTGCTTCTGGGCTTCGTCGTCGGCGGTGAGGATCGGGCAGTTCTCGTAGAAGCTGGAGAACAATCCGGCGACTTCATACAGGTAGGTGCAGAGGATATGCGGCGTGCCTTTCTCGCCGACGCTGTTCAGCACTTCGCCGAATTGCGCCAGTTTGGCGGCCAGTTCCTGTTCATGAGGCGCGTCCAGCACGATCTGGCCTTCGACTTCGCTGAAGTCCTTGCCCAGCTTGCGGAACACACCGGCCACGCGGGTGTAGGCGTACAGCAGGTACGGCGCGGTGTTGCCTTCGAAGTTGAGCATCAGTTCGAAGTTGAAGCTGTAGTCGCTGGTGCGGTGCTTGGACAGGTCGGCGTATTTCACCGCGCCAATCCCCACTACGCGGGCGATGTTGCGCAGGTCGGCTTCGGCCAGCTCCGGGTTCTTTTCCTTCACCAGGTTGTAGGCACGCTCTTGGGCTTCGTTCAGCAGGTCGATCAGCTTCACGGTGCCGCCGTCGCGGGTCTTGAACGGACGGCCATCGGCGCCGTTCATGGTGCCGAAGCCCATGTGTTCCATGTGCATCGGGTGGGTGATGAAGCCCGCACGGCGCGCCACTTCGAACACCTGCTGGAAGTGCAGGGCTTGGCGCTGGTCGACGAAATACAGCGCGCGATCCGCCTTGAGCACGCCACTACGGTAGCGCACGGCGGCCAGGTCGGTGGTGGCGTAGAGGTAGCCACCATCGGCCTTGACGATGATCACCGGCAGCGGTTCGCCGTCGGCGGTCTTGAATTCTTCGAGGAACACGCACTGCGCGCCGTTGCTCTCGACCAGCAGGCCCTTGGCCTTGAGGTCGTTGACCACGTTGATCAGGTCGTCGTTGTAGGCGCTTTCACCCATCACGTCGGCCATGGTCAACTTGACGTTGAGCAGCTCGTAGATTTCCTGGCAGTGGGACAGCGAGATATCACGGAAGCGGCCCCACAGATCCAGGCATTCCTTGTCGCCGGCCTGCAGTTTCACCACCAGGCCACGGGCCCGGTCGGCGAACTCTTCGGATTCATCGAAACGCTTTTTGGCGGCGCGGTAGAAGTTCTCCAGGTCCGACAGCTCGTTGCTGGTGATCGGGTTTTCCTGCAGATAAGCCATCAGCATGCCGAACTGGGTGCCCCAGTCGCCCACGTGGTTCTGGCGGATCACGGTGTCGCCCAGAAACTCCAGCACCCGCGCCACGCCATCGCCAATGATGGTCGAGCGCAGGTGGCCGACGTGCATCTCTTTGGCGAGGTTAGGTGCCGACAGGTCAATGGCCACGCGCTGAGCCGGGCCGGCCTTACGTACGCCGATCTTGGCATCGGCGAGGGCTGCATCCAGGCGCGAAGCCAGGGCCTGGGTGTTTTGGAAGAAGTTGATAAAGCCAGGGCCGGCGATTTCGGCCTTGGTCACACTCTCATCAGCCGGCAGCGCGGCGATGATTTTTTCCGCCAGGTCGCGCGGCTTCATGCCAGCCGGCTTGGACAGCATCATCGCGATGTTGCTGGCGAAGTCGCCGTGGGTCTTGTCTCGGGTGTTTTCCACCTGGATCGCCGGCGTCAGGCCTTCAGGCAACACACCTTCGTTGACGAGTTGGGTGAGGGCTTGTTGGATCAGCTGGCGAATGGTGTCTTTCATGGTGTTCTCTTTCGACCGCAAGCGGCGGCGCGCGATGCGCAGGTGGAAAAACTGGGCATTATCCGTGGCGAGGGCGGGCTTGCCAACCTTCGTGGGACCTGTGGCCTGGGTTAATACAAATCTACCGGGTCTACATCCAACGACCATCGCACTTGTCGGCCGCTGGGCATTTGCTCCAGGGCAAGCAGCCAGCTACTTAATAGTCGATGCAGCGGTGCGCGTGAGGTTGCCTGCAAGAGTAGCTGAGCGCGATAGCGTCCGGCGCGGCGCTCCATGGGCGCGGGCACCGGGCCGAGCAGTTCGATGCCGGTCAGGCTCAGTTCGCTCAGTAAACCTTCGGCGACGCTGCATGCTTCATCAAGAAAACCTTCGGCCTGGCCGGGCTTGTGCGCTTCTGCTCGCAGCAATGCCAGGTGCGCAAACGGCGGCAGGCCGGCGGAACGGCGCTCGCTCAGTGCTTGTTCGGCGAAGGCAAAATAGCCTTGTTCGGTCAGTTGGATCAGCAAAGGGTGGTCAGCGAGGTGCGTCTGAATAATCACCTTGCCCGGTTCCTCCGCGCGCCCGGCACGACCCGCGACCTGCACGATCAACTGCGCCATGCGCTCGCTGGCGCGGAAGTCCCCGGAGAACAAACCACCGTCGGCATCCAGGATCGACACCAGTGTCACCCGTGGAAAGTGGTGCCCTTTGGCGAGCATCTGCGTGCCCACCAAGATGCAAGGCTGGCCTTTCTGAATAGTGGCGAACAGCTGATTCATCGCGTCTTTGCGCGACGTGCTATCGCGGTCGACTCGCAGTACCGGGTAATCCGGAAACAGAATGCCCAAGCGCTCTTCGGCACGTTCGGTGCCCGCGCCCACCGGACGCAGGTCCACCTTGCCGCACTGCGGGCAATGGCGAGGCACACGTTCCACATGGCCGCAGTGGTGGCAGCGCAGCTCGCCGTGGCGTTGGTGCACGGTCATGCGCGCATCGCAGCGCTCGCACTCAGACATCCAGCCGCAGTCATGGCACAGCAGTGTCGGCGCAAAGCCGCGGCGGTTGAGAAAGACCAATACTTGCTGTCCAGCGGCAAGGGTCTGGCCGATGGCTTGCTGCATCGGCCCGGAAATGCCGCTGTCCAGCGGACGGCTTTTGACGTCCAGGCGCATGAAGCGAGGCTGCTTGGCGCCGCCAGCGCGCTCATTCAAGCGTAGGAGCCCATAACGGCCGGTGTAGGCGTTGTGCAGGCTTTCCAGGGATGGGGTAGCCGAACCGAGCACAATCGGAATGTCTTCCTGGCGCGCGCGCACCAGTGCGAGGTCGCGGGCGTGGTAACGCAGGCCTTCCTGCTGTTTATAGGAGCCGTCGTGCTCCTCGTCGATGATGATCAGGCCGGGGTTTTTCATCGGCGTAAACAGCGCCGAACGGGTGCCGATAATAATGTCAGCTTCGCCATCTCGCGCGGCCAGCCACGACTCGAGACGTTCACGGTCGTTGACCGCCGAGTGCACCAGTGCGATGCGAGCGTTGAAGCGCTGTTCGAAACGCGCCAGGGTTTGCGGGCCGAGGTTGATCTCAGGGATCAACACCAGTGCCTGCTTGCCGGCCTGCAGGGTTTCGCGGATCAACTGCAAATAGACTTCGGTCTTGCCGCTGCCGGTGACGCCGGCCAGCAGGAACGCATGGAAACTGTCGAAACCTGCGCGAATCGCTTCATACGCCGCGCGTTGCTCGGGGTTCAGCGGTAATTCCGGCTGGGCCAGCCAATGTTCGTGGCGCGGGTCGGGGGCGTGCTTGCGGATTTCCACCTGCACCAGGCCTTTGGCTAGCAGCAGGTCGAGGCTGTCCTTGCTCAGCATCAGCTTGCTCAATAGCTGATGCGCTACGCCGTGTGGATGCTGGGCCAGGGTTGCCAGGGCTTCACGCTGGCGCGGGGCACGGGCGATGCGCGGGTCATCGAGACGGGCACCGGGCACCGTCGACCAGAAACGCTCCTGGCGTGCTTCGGCCAACTCGCCCTGACGCAACAGCACCGGCAGCGCCCAGCTCAAGGTGTCGCCCAGGCTGTGCTGGTAATACTGGGCGGTCCATAGGCACAGCTTGAATAGCGCGGGCGGCAATGGTGCGGTGGCGTCCAGGATGGCCAGGGCCGGTTTGAGCTTTTCGGCCGGGACTTCGCTGTGATCGGCGACTTCTATCAGAACGCCGATCATTTCCCGTCGGCCAAAAGGTACGCGCACGCGCATGCCTGGCTGCAATTGCGCTCGCAGCACGCCGGCCGGGGCCCGGTAGTCGAACAGGCGGCGCAGGGGCGAGGGCAGGGCTAGGCGCAAAATGGCGTCGGGCACGCGGGGTTCCATATAAGGAGGGTGATGATGAAGGGCGGGAGCCTAGCAGACAGGGCAAGGCTTGGGTATGCCATGGTTTTCTGATGAAAGGAGCTTTTATGTTGGGAATCGGCCGCAAGGGCCGCTTGCGCGTTTAAAAAGGTCTGGTAGAATCCGCGGCCTAATTACGTGCGGTATTCGACAATAGTGTCGAGTGGCGGCACGCTAGCCCGAGGAAGTGCCATGAAAGCCGATATCCATCCAGCGTACGAAACCATCGAAGTAACCTGCAGCTGCGGCAACAAGTTCGAAACTCGCTCGAACCTGTGCAAGCCACTGGGTACTGACGTATGCAACGAGTGCCACCCGTTCTACACCGGTAAGCAGAAGACTCTGGACACCGGCGGCCGCGTACAGCGCTTCGCAGATCGCTTTGGTGCTTTCGGCAAGAAGCCTGCTACTCCAGCAGAGTAAGGCTCAAAGGCCTTATGGGCTTTTGCCAGCTGTTGAAAAAGGCGTCCCTTGCGGGCGCCTTTTTTGTGCCTGGGATTTGGCTGTCGGCTGTTCAGGCCGAGGTGTTTTGCCCTGCACCGACGTCCGTGTCCCAGGTCGAGGTGCAGCGTGTGGTTGATGGCGATACCGTACGTCTCAAGGATGGCCGCAGCGTGCGGATGATCGGCCTTAATGCGCCGGAGACCGGCAAAAAGGGCCGAACCGATGAGCCCTATTCTGTCGCTGCTCGCCAGCGTTTGCAGGCGTTGGTGGCGGCCAGCGGCGGTCGCGTCGGCCTGGTGCCGGGGCGCGAGCCTAAAGATCATTACGGTCGTACCCTGGCCCACCTTTACGGTGGCAATGGCGAGAACCTGGAGGCGCAATTGCTGGCTGAGGGTCTTGGATTCCAGGTGGGCGTCGCGCCCAATGTGGATCTCGTCGCCTGCCAGCAAGCTGCTGAAAACCGCGCCCGTCAGGCAAGTCTGGGCCTCTGGCGGCAATCGCCAATACAGCCAGTGGCGCAGCTCAAGCAATCCGGCTTTGCCTTGGTCAGCGGCCGCGTAAGCAAGATCGAACGCAATCGAGGTGGCATCTGGATAGAATTGGAGCGTTCACTGGTATTACGCATTGCACCCGATCTGGCCCACACATTCGATGTCGGTCTGCTTAATGGTCTGCAAGGCAAGGTAGTCGAGGCTCGGGGTTGGGTGCAGGATCGCTCCAAGCGCGGCGGCCTGAAACACGATCATGCGCGTTGGCTGTTGCCGCTGACCGACTCCAGCATGATCAAATTGACGTTTAATAAAAAATTGTAGACATTTTTTATGTCGATTGTGAACAGTCTAGCCCTTGTATACCGTGGCTTTAGACTAAAGTACGTCGTTTCGGGGCCTTGACACCTGTGACTGCCCAGTCTTGTAGGGGCTTTACGACACGAGTATCCTCGGCGGTCCGTCGACCAACAGTAAAAGCGGAATGCCGATATGTCTGATTTGAAAACTGCCGCTCTCGAATATCATGCCCATCCTCGTCCAGGAAAGCTGAGTGTAGAGCTCACCAAAGCCACTGCCACTGCCCGCGATCTGTCGTTGGCCTACAGCCCCGGCGTGGCTGAGCCCGTACGTGAAATCGCTCGTGATCCCGAGCTGGCGTACAAGTACACAGGCAAGGGCAACCTGGTTGCAGTGATTTCCGATGGCACCGCGATTCTTGGCCTGGGCAACCTCGGCCCATTGGCTTCCAAGCCAGTCATGGAAGGTAAAGGCGTGCTGTTCAAGCGTTTCGCCGGCATCGACGTTTTCGACATCGAAGTCGATTCCGAGAGCCCGCAGGCCTTCATCGACACCGTCAAGCGTATCTCCATCACCTTCGGTGGCATCAACCTGGAAGACATCAAGGCACCTGAGTGCTTCGAGATCGAAAAGGCCCTGATCGAACAGTGCGACATTCCGGTATTCCACGATGACCAGCACGGTACCGCGATCGTTACCGCGGCCGGCATGATCAACGCCCTGGAAATCGCTGGTAAAACCCTGTCTGACGCCAAAATCGTCTGCCTGGGCGCCGGTGCTGCGGCCATCTCCTGCATGAAGCTGATCGTGAGCATGGGCGCCAAGCTCGAAAACATCTACATGGTCGACAGCAAGGGCGTGATCCAGTCCGAGCGTACCGATCTGAACCAGTACAAGGCGATGTTTGCCCACCCGTCCTCCAAGCGCACCCTGGCTGACGCCCTTGACGGTGCAGACGTGTTCGTCGGCCTGTCCGGCCCGAACCTGCTGAGCGCCGAAGGTCTGAAGTCCATGGCGGCCAACCCGATCGTATTCGCCTGCTCCAACCCGGACCCAGAGATCTCGCCGGAACTGGCTCACGCCACTCGTAACGACGTGATCATGGCCACCGGTCGTTCGGACTACCCGAACCAGGTCAACAACGTTCTGGGTTTCCCGTTCATCTTCCGTGGTGCCCTGGACGTTCGCGCCAAGCGCATTAACGAAGAGATGAAAGTAGCTGCCGCCAATGCCCTGCGTGAACTGGCCAAGCTGCCGGTGCCTCAGGACGTGTGCGATGCCTACGGTGGTGCCAAGCTGGAATTCGGTCGTGAGTACATCATTCCGAAACCAATGGATAAGCGCCTGATCACCCTGATCTCCGATGCCGTGGCCAAAGCCGCCATCGAGACCGGTGTGGCCACCCTGCCGTATCCGAAGAACTACCCGCTGCAAAGCGTGGATGATGTGTTCAACGGCTAAGCCGTTGTAGCGCACCAACAAAAAGCCCCGGCTCTCGCGAGTCGGGGCTTTTTGCTGTGTGGCTATAAAAACCACGGCCTGCGCAGAACCAAAGGTGGGAGGGGGCTTGCTCCCGATGGCGGAGTGTCAGCCACATGATGAGTTGGCTGCTCCACTGGTATCGGGGGCAAGCGCCCTCCCACATTGAATCTGTGTTCAAACACAGACTCCGTTAGAACAGGTCGATCGGCGCCGCCTCATCTGCCGGCAGCGGGCTGCCCGGTGCAACGCCGTTACCCAGTTCATTGACCGACGGCGGCGTGTCTTCGCTCTTGAACAGTTCGAAGTACGCATTCGGCGTGCTTGGCGATGCCGCACGGCCACTCACCGGGTCGATTCGCAGGCTAAGGATGCCTTCCGGCTCCGGCTGGGTATGCAGCGGCTTGTCTTTCAAGGCTGCGCCCATGTAGCTCATCCAGATCGGCAGTGCGACGGTGCCACCGAACTCTCGACGACCGAGGCTTTCGGGCTGGTCATAGCCGGTCCACACGGTAGTCACGTAGTCGGCGTTATAGCCGGAGAACCAGGCGTCCTTGGATTCGTTGGTGGTACCGGTCTTGCCCGCGATGTCCGCACGGCCCAAGGCCAGTGCGCGGCGTCCGGTGCCTTTCTTGATCACGTCTTCGAGGATGCTGTTGAGGATATACGTCGTGCGGCCATCCACGATGCGCTCGGCCACGGCAGGTGCCTGTGGTTCGGTTGCAGCGGTGTTTACGGCTGGCGAGGCGCCTGGTGTCGGCTCGATGGTAATACCGCCGTTGCTCGGCGCTGCCAATCCGTCAGTGGCCGCCACGCCGTTGACCACATCACCCGGCACGCGCGGTGGGTTGGCGGTGAACAGGGTGTCGCCATTGCGGCTTTCGATCTTGTCGATCAGGTACGGCGCGATTTTGTAGCCGCCGTTGGCAAACGTGCTCCAGCCGGTGGCAATTTCCATCGGCGTGAGGGTTGCCGTGCCGAGCGCCAGGGACAGGTTAGGAGGCAGGTCTGACTTGCTGAAGCCAAAACGCGTCATGTAATCGATGGTCTTGCCGACGCCCATCGCCTGCAGCAAGCGGATCGACACCAGGTTGCGCGACTTGTACAACGCCTCGCGGATACGGATAGGGCCAAGGAACGTGTTGGTGTCGTTTTTCGGGCGCCAGACCTTGTCCAGGTACTCGTCGACAAACACGATTGGTGCATCGTTGACCAGGCTGGCGGCGGTGTAGCCGTTATCCAGTGCGGCACTATAGATAAACGGCTTGAAGCTTGAGCCCGGCTGGCGCTTGGCCTGGGTGGCACGGTTGTAGTTACTCTGCTCAAAGGCGAAGCCACCCACCAGGGCGCGGATTGCACCGTTCTGCGGGTCCAACGAGACCAGCGCACCTTGGGCCAGCGGTACTTGGCTGAATTTAAGACTGTCGTCTTTCTGGCGTAGCACGCGGATCAGGTCGCCCACTTGCGCGACGTCTGACGGCTGCTTGGGCATCGGGCCCATGCTGTTGGTGTTCAGGAACGGGCGTGCCCACTTCATGCTGTCCCAGGCTACGTGGGCTTCGCCGGTGCGCGTCAGTACCTGCAGGCCATCTTTCTTCACCTGGGTGACGATGGCCGGCTCCAGCCCGCTGATCGCGCGCTGTTTACCCAGCTCGGTCGTCCAGGCGCTCAGGGTTTTGCCCGGCAAGCGCGATTCAGGGCCTCGGTAGCCGTGGCGCTGGTCGTAAGTGATCAGGCCGGAATGCACTGCATCATTGGCGATGTCCTGCAAGTTGCTCGGAACCGTCGTCGTCACGCGGAAGCCTTCAGTGTAGGCCTCGCTGCCATAACGGCCGACCATCTCCGCACGTGCCATTTCAGCGATATAAGGTGCGTTCACTTCCGGCGTCGGTACGTGATAGCTGGCGTTCAGTGGTTCGGCTATCGCGCTTTCATAAGCGGCTTGGTCGATCTTGCCCAGTTTGTACATGCGCCCAAGGATCCAGTCGCGGCGCTCTTTACTGCGCGCCGGGTTGGCCAGTGGGTTGAAGCGCGAAGGCGCCTTTGGAAGGCCGGCAATCATCGCCATCTGCGCCAGGCTGGCGTCGCGAATGGACTTGCCGTAGTACACCTGGGACGCGGCTTCGATGCCGTAGGCGCGGTTGCCCAAGTAGATCTTGTTAACGTAAAGCTCAAGGATCTCGTCCTTGGTCAGCTGACGCTCGATCTGCAATGCCAGCAGGATCTCGGTGGCTTTACGCGAAAAGCTGCGTTCGCTTGTGAGGAAGAAGTTCTTCGCCACCTGCATGGTGATGGTGCTGCCGCCGGATTGAATGTGTCCGCTTTTTACCAATTGTGTGGCGGCGCGAACCAGGCTGCTGGGGTCGACGCCATAGTGGTTGGCAAAATTATCATCTTCGGCTGACAGCAGGGCGCTGATGAAATTGGGCGGAATGTCGGCAAAACGGATCGGTGTGCGGCGCATTTCGCCGAACTCCGCGATCAGTTTTTCATCGCTGCTGTAGACCCGCAAAGGAATCTGCAACTGGATACTTCTGAGTGCCTCTACGGAGGGTAAACCCGGACTAAGGTAGAGGTAGGCCCCGCTGAGTACGAGCAGTAGCCCGCAGACGATCGCGACAATGGAGTACCCGAAAAACTTCAGCAGACGAATCAAGGCTTTTGGATTTCCAGAGAAAAGAATGAGTTAGGCGTCGGGGCATGCATGGCAAACGATGGATCGACCCGGGCAGCAGAGAAAAAGCGGGAAAAAACGCTGGGCATTAAAGCATTTTTCGGGTTGGGGCGTCATTCGCGCCACTTCAACATACCGACCGAATGCGCGGCGCCCAGCCGCAATCAGGCGTTATGACAGGGAAAGTTTTGGGGAGTTTTATGGAAAAGGGATTTTTCAGGCGAAAAGACGACACCGTCCTGGGCGTCGACATCAATGAAGCGGGGATCAAACTGGTTGAAATCAGTCGTTCAGCCAGCGGTTACACCGTGCAAAGCTACGCCACACAGGCGCTGTCTGCCCATTCGGTAGTCGATGGCACCCTGCTGGACCTGGAAGCTATTGGGCAGGCGCTTTACATCGCACTGTCTCGGCTTGGCACGTCGGCCAAGCGTGCGGCTGTTGCCGTTGCGGGGCCTTCGGTGATTACTCGGGTAATTGAAATGCCTGCAGGGCTGAGTGATGACGAAATGGCCTGGAGGATTCAGATGGAAGCAGATCAATACATTCCTTATCCGCTGGATGAAGTGGCACTGGATTTTCAGGTTCAGGGCATTTCGGCGCAGGGGGCAGCGCGGGTCGAGGTATTGCTGGCAGCCTGTCTCAAGGAGCACGTCGAGGCCCGTGAAGCCGTTTTGGCGCTGGCTGGGTTGGCGACCAGTGTCGTGGACATCGAAGAGTTTGCATTGGCGCACGCTTGCAGTCAGGATTTCGCCAGCTTCACACTTGGCCATCGAGTTGATGGTACACAGTGGGTCGTCGATGCCCCTGGGATGGGAGTCGCTTGCGGGTTGGCCCTGAGGAGTTTCGCTGGATGACACGAATCAATTTTTTGCCTTGGCGCCAGGCGCTGGCGGAACGGCGGCGTAAATATTTCTTGATGCTGCTGGCGGCGTTTGCCTGCGTGGCGCTTGCGGCGGTGTGGCTGGCGGATCAGGTGATCGACCAGGCGATCGACCGGCAGGTGACGCGCAATAATCATGCGAGCAAGGACGTCGCCGTGCTGGACTCGCGTATCAAGACCATTGATGACCTTCAGGTGCAAAGCCAGCAACTGGCGGAACGCATGAAGGTCGTACAAGACTTGCACGATAATCGCTCCGCCGGCGCACAACTGCTCGATCAGTTGGCCCGTGCGGTCCCTGATGGCGTGCATTTGCATGAGGTCGTCGCCAAAGGCGATACGGTGAGTATCAGTGGCAGCGCTGAATCCAGCCAGGACATTGCCCAGTTGATGCGCCGCCTGGAAGCCTCCGAAGGTGCACACTCTACGCGCCTGCAACATGTGCGAGCCGACGGCGCTCGCGGCACCAACGAATTCCAGTTGATGGTACGCCAGGGAGAATCCTCCGAGGCCCAGCCATGAGCCTGCCCAGGCTCGAATTTTCCGCGCTGACTCACAACGCTGCAAAATGGCCCTTACCTGGCAAAGTCCTGCTGGGCTGTGCGCTGGCCGGCATAGTGCTGGTGGTGGGTGACCTTCTATACCTGAGCTCATCACGGGAGCGATTGCGACAGGTCGAGGTTCAAGGTGTTGCCCTGCAGCAGCAACGCGCGGAAAAAACTGACGTGGCCGCGGATCTTGAAGACCAGGCTCGCCAGTTCCAACTGATGCAGGAAAAGGTCAGCGGGCTTCTTCAGCAATTGCCTGGTGAGTCCGAGGTGCCCGGCTTGCTGGAGGACATCGCTCGGTTAGCACTGGCTAATGGGTTGGTGATAGAGAGCGTCACGCCGTTGGATGAGCTGTCTCGGCCACTCTATAACGAACAGCCTGTCCAGGTCGGCGTCACCGGCGCCTATCACGACCTGGCGACGTTTCTGAGTGCCCTAGGTGGCCTCTCGCGCATCGCTACGGTGCATGACGTTGCTCTCCGAAGTGATGGCAAGCTACTGCGGCTTGATCTGCTGGCCAAGAGCTATTGGCGTAGCCAGAAAGGCGTTAAACGGGGCGCGCCAGCCCTGCAAGAACAACCCTTTGTCTACGACGCCTCCGGTCTACGTGATCCGTTCCAGCTCCTTGCCTTGCACGTCGATCACTCGCGTGGACGGGCGGCTGTTGCCCCAGACCTGGCTCGTTCGCGTGGAGCCTTGGAAGGTCTCTCTGTGGATCAGTTCGACATGGTCGGCACGTTGTCCCGCGGGGCGCAGACTTTCGTCCTGCTGCGCCAGGCCTCTACGGTGCATCGCCTGGCGGTCGGCGATTACCTCGGGCCGGATCATGGTCGAATCACAGCGATTCATGACGGCCATATCGAACTGGTCGAGTTGTTTCCCGATGAACAGGGCGCATGGCTGGAGCGCCCGCGAACCCTCGTATTAAACCTCCACTCATAACGGAATCAAACAATGAAAAGGACTTTCTCGTCCTTCGGTGTGGCGCTATGGATAGCGTTCACGGCACCGATGGCTGTTGCTGTGCCCAATCGTGTGGATCTTATCCAGCTACCGCCTCCCGGGAATGCGGTGTCGGGCGCCTATACAGGTGAAAAGCTGAGCCTCAACTTCCAGGACATTGGTCTGCGCGCCGTATTGCAGCAAATCGCCGATGTGGCCGGCCTCAACTTGGTGGTCAGCGACGATGTGCAGGGCTCTATCACCCTACGCCTCAAGCATGTGCCCTGGGATCAAGCGCTGGATCTTGTGCTGCAAACTAAAGGTTTGGATAAACGGATAAAGGCCGGAGTGCTACTGGTGGCGCCCGCCGAGGAGTTGGCCGCTCGCGAATTGCTCACGCTGGAATCGCGCAAGCAGATGGCCGACCTGGCGCCCCTGCGGCGTGAACTATTGCAGGTCAACTACGCTAAGGCGGCGGACCTGGCCAAGCTGTTCCAGTCGGTGAACGGCTTTGAAGGAACGACGGATGAGCGCGGTTCGGTGGCCGTAGATGACCGCACCAACAACATCATTGCCTACCAGACCGGCGAGCGTTTGGAAGAGCTGCGCCGGATCGTGGCGCAGTTGGATATCCCGGTGCGCCAGGTGATGATCGAGGCGCGGATTGTCGAGGCCAACGTCGACTACGACAAAAGCCTGGGCGCGCGCTGGGGAGGTCGCCTCAATCGAGGGAATTGGGCCGCCGGAGGTATTCAGAAGCCTCAGTCGGACGGTGCCCAAACTCCTGAAAATGCACCCAGCTCGCCGTTCGTAGATCTGGGTTCGCTTACTGGTACCTCCGGCCTGGGCATTGCGTATATCACCGACAACCTGCTGCTCGACCTGGAACTGACCGCCATGGAGAAAACCGGCAATGGAGAAATCGTCTCACAGCCCAAGGTGGTCACCTCCGACAAGGAAACCGCGCGCATTCTGAAGGGCACGGAAATTCCCTACCAGGAATCCACCTCCCAAGGTGCGACGTCGGTGTCGTTCAAGGAGGCCTCCCTTTCATTGGAGGTTACCCCGCAAATCACTCCCGATGACCATGTGATCATGGTGGTCAAAGTCACCAAGGATGAGCCCGACTACCTCAATAAACTCAACGACGTACCGCCGATCAAGAAAAACGAGGTCAACGCCAAGGTGTTGGTCAAGGATGGAGAGACGATCGTCATTGGCGGTGTTTTCTCCAATACCCAAAGCAAAGTGGTAGATAAAGTGCCATTTTTGGGCGATGTGCCGTATCTTGGCCGCCTTTTCCGGCGCGATGTAGTGGCGGATAAAAAATCCGAGCTGCTGGTATTCCTGACTCCGCGTATTATGAATAACCAGGCGATTGCTGTGAGTCGTTGATTCTGTGCGAAATTTGATTCTTGTAGGACCGATGGGGGCTGGAAAAAGCACCATCGGCCGTTTGCTGGCCAAAGAGCTGCGCCTGCCATTCAAAGATTCCGACAAGGAAATTGAATTGCGCACGGGTGCCAATATCCCATGGATCTTCGATAAAGAAGGCGAGCTGGGCTTTCGTGACCGCGAGCAGGCGATGATCGCTGAGCTGTGCGGCTGCGACGGCGTGGTATTGGCCACCGGCGGTGGCGCGGTGATGCGCGATGAAAATCGTCGGGCGCTGCATGCCGGTGGTCGGGTGGTCTATTTGCATGCGTCGGTCGAGCAGCAGGTAGGCCGCACCGCCCGTGATCGTAATCGCCCGTTGCTGCGCACGGCCAACCCGGAAAAAACCTTGCGGGACCTACTCACGCTGCGCGATCCGCTGTATCGGGAAATCGCCGATCTGGTGGTGGAAACCGATGAGCGGCCGCCTCGCATGGTGGTCCTCGACATTCTTGAGCGCCTGCAACGGCTGCCACCCCGTTAAAGCCAGGCCCGAAATGCGCTATTCTCGGCGGCGCGCTATCACCCTGCAGGGTGTGGCGTAGAGCCATCAGGCGACGTCGGGTCTCGACGTTGCCGGTCGTCAACACATCTTCAACGCGGGGACACATGCAGACACTTAAGGTCGATCTAGGCGAGCGCAGCTACCCGATCCATATTGGCGAAGGTCTGTTGGACCAGCCCGAGTTGCTCGCACCGCATATTGCCGGGCGGCAAGTGGCGATCATCTCCAACGAAACGGTCGCGCCGCTGTATCTTGAGCGTCTGAGCCGCAGCCTGGCGGCGTACTCAGTGATTTCCGTGATTTTGCCCGACGGCGAAGCCCACAAGAACTGGGAAACCCTGCAACTGATCTTTGATGGCCTGCTTACCGCGCGCCATGACCGTCGCACCACCGTGATTGCCTTGGGCGGCGGTGTGATCGGCGACATGGCTGGCTTTGCAGCGGCCTGCTACCAGCGTGGCGTGGACTTTATTCAGGTGCCGACCACCCTGCTGTCCCAGGTCGATTCGTCGGTGGGCGGCAAGACAGGTATCAACCATCCGCTTGGCAAGAACATGGTCGGCGCGTTTTATCAGCCCCAAGCCGTGCTGATCGATACCGCGACCCTCAACACCCTGCCACCACGCGAGCTTTCGGCGGGCCTGGCGGAAGTCATCAAGTACGGGCTGATTTGCGACGAGCCGTTCCTGACCTGGCTAGAAGATCATGTGGACGCCTTGCGCGGCCTCGACCAGGTGGCGCTCACCGAAGCGATTTCCCGCTCCTGTGCCGCGAAGGCGCTGGTGGTGAATGCCGACGAACGGGAATCCGGTGTACGGGCCACTTTGAACCTCGGCCACACCTTCGGCCATGCGATCGAAACGCACATGGGCTATGGTGTGTGGTTGCACGGGGAGGCTGTAGCGGCTGGCACGGTGATGGCACTTGAGATGTCGCAACGCCTGGGTTGGATCAGCGCCCAGGAGCGTGATCGCGGTATCCGCCTGTTCCAGCGCGCCGGTTTGCCGGTCATTCCGCCTGAGGAGATGACCGAGGCCGACTTTCTCGAACACATGGCGATAGATAAGAAAGTGATCGACGGTCGACTACGACTGGTGCTGCTGCGCCGCATGGGCGAAGCGTTAGTGACCGACGATTATCCGAAAGAGATTTTACAGGCCACGCTGGGAGCGGATTACCGCGCCCTGGCCCAGCTTAAAGGTTAATAAGATCCCGATGACTAGTTTGCATGCCGACGAGGCGTTCCTCGGCCATTACCAGTTAAGCCACGACCCTTTTGCTCCACGGGTGCCTGGTTTCAAATTTTTCCCGGCCCAGCGCAAGCCGGTGCTCGGGCAGTTGCACCACTTGGCGCGCTACAGCCAGCTACTGCTGGTCGTGACCGGTCCGTTGGGCAGCGGCAAGACCTTGCTGCGCCAGGCCCTGGTTGCCAGCACCAACAAACAATCGGTACAGAGCGTGGTGGTGTCTGCCCGTGGTGCCGGTGATGCGGCCGGCGTGCTGCGCCAGGTTGCCCAGGCCCTGGACGTATCCACTGCTGAGCCGAGCGCGATTCTCAAACAAATCGTGCAACTTGGCCTGACCGGCCAGGAAGTCTACCTGCTGGTGGATGACGCCGAGCAGCTCGACGAATCCGCACTGGAAGCGCTGTTGGCGCTGGCGGCGGGTACGCCGGAAGGTCGTCCCCATGTGTTCCTGTTCGGTGAGTCGTCGCTGATCGCCGATCTGGAGCAGATCAGCGGTGATCAGGAGCTGTTCCACGTCATCGAACTGCAGCCGTACGAAGAGGAAGAAACCCGTGAATACCTGGCTCAACGCCTCGAAGGCGCCGGGGCCGGTATCGAACTTTTCACGGCAAATCAGATCTCTGATATTCACGAAAGCTCCGACGGCTGGCCTGGCACCATCAACCAGGTTGCCCGCGATGCAATGATCGAAGCCATGATTGCCAGCCGCTCTGCGGTCAAGCGTCCAAAGATGGGGTTCACTATGCCTAAGAAGCACGTACTGGCGATTTCTGCCGTTGTCGTGGTCGCTGTTGCCGCCGCCTGGTTGATCCCAGGTCGCAACAAGGCGCCGACCACCGCCAGCGCGCCAACCGAACAGGCGCAGTTGCCACTGGGTAAACCCACGCCGAATGTCGAGTTCGCCAATTCCGGCCAACCGACCAACCTGCCAATGGTTGGTCAGCCTGTGATGCGCGGCCCACTCGCCGAAGAAGCCGGTGGCATCTCCGAAGGCGACGACGGCGTGCCAGTAGAGGGCTCCAGCGCTACACCGCCGACCGTGACTACCACCGCGCCACCTGCGGGCGTGCCAGCGGGTCAGCCGGCCGCCAAGCCAGCCGCAGTGCCGACGCCAGCGCCAACTATCGCGACTGCCAAGCCTGCACCTGTCACCAAGCCCGTAGCGCCTGCTCCAGCAGCCAAGCCCGCGCCGGTGACCAAGCCTGCGGAAAAACCTGCCACTGTCGCCAAAGCAGGCGCCGCCGGCAGCAGCTGGTACGCCAGCCAGCCGACCGGTAACTTCGTGGTGCAGATCCTCGGCACCAGCTCCGAAGCCAACGCTCAGGCCTTCGTGAAAGAGCAGGGCGGCGAGTACCGTTATTTCAAGAAAGTGCTCAACGGCAAGCCTCTTTACGTGATCACCTACGGCAACTTCTCCAGCCGTGCAGCAGCTGATTCTGCGATCAAATCCTTGCCAGCGAAGGTTCAGGCTGGTAAACCTTGGCCTCGCACTGTTGCCAGCGTTCAACAAGAACTGGCAGCAACTCGCTGAAGATCCGGCGGCTTTACCCAAGCCGCCCTCCCGGCACCTCAAAAAAATCCTCAAGTGCGTGCAGCTTCCCAGAAGCCGCGCGCTTTGTGGTGTCTGCGTCACAGTAGCTTTTGAGTCGTAGCGGTCAGAATTAAAAAAGTTTTGACTAGCACAGCATATCGCTTTAAACCTTTCATAAATGCGACATAGATTTGCGACATTTCGTCGCTAAATTTGTGAGCGTCTGTGTCGGTGTGTACAATGACCTCCCTTTTGCCCCCGCTAAGCCGGCGTACGTTCGGCGTGGAAGGTAACCGGTTGAATTGAAAAGAAATTTGCCTCGGTATAAGAGGCAGCCTGGTGAGAAAGTGTCTATGAAAGCAGGTCTGTACCAACCCGATGAATTCAAGGATAACTGCGGTTTCGGCCTGATAGCCCATATGCAGGGCGAGCCCAGTCATACCCTTTTGCAAACGGCCATCGAGGCCCTGACCTGCATGACCCACCGCGGTGGGATCAACGCCGACGGCAAGACCGGTGACGGTTGTGGCTTGCTGATTCAAAAGCCCGACCAATTCCTGCGCGCGGTCGCCAAAGAGCATTTCGCTGTCGACCTGCCCAAGCAGTACGCCGTGGGCATGGTGTTTTTCAACCAGGACCCGGACAAAGCCGAAGCCGCTCGCGAGAACATGAACCGCGAGATCGTCGCTGCCGGCCTGCAACTGGTCGGCTGGCGCAAAGTGCCAATCGACACCAGCGTGCTCGGCCGCCTGGCCCTGGAGCGCCTGCCGCAGATCGAACAAGTGTTCATCGCCGGTGACGGCCTGAGCGACCAGGACATGGCAATCAAGCTGTTCACGTCCCGTCGTCGCTCGTCCGTGGCCAACGCCGCCGATGCCGACCACTACATCTGCAGCTTTTCCCACAAGACCATCATCTATAAAGGCCTGATGATGCCGGCGGACTTGACCGCCTTCTATCCAGACCTGAGCGATGAGCGCCTGCAAACCGCGATCTGCGTGTTCCACCAGCGCTTCTCCACCAACACCCTGCCGAAATGGCCGCTGGCCCAGCCATTCCGCTTCCTCGCCCATAACGGCGAGATCAACACCATCACCGGCAACCGCAACTGGGCCGTGGCCCGTCGCACCAAGTTCGCCAACGATCTGATGGACCTGGAAGAGCTCGGCCCGCTGGTTAACCGCGTCGGTTCCGACTCCTCCAGCATGGACAACATGCTCGAACTGATGGTCACCGGCGGCATCGACCTGTTCCGCGGCGTGCGCATGATCATTCCGCCTGCGTGGCAGAACGTCGAGACCATGGACCCGGACCTGCGTGCATTCTACGAGTACAACTCGATGCACATGGAGCCGTGGGACGGCCCGGCTGGCGTGGTTATGACCGACGGCCGCTATGCGGTGTGCCTGCTCGACCGTAACGGTCTGCGCCCGGCGCGTTGGGTCACCACCACCAACGGTTTCATCACCCTCGCGTCGGAAATCGGCGTGTGGAACTACAAGCCTGAAGACGTCATCGCCAAAGGTCGCGTAGGCCCTGGCCAGATCCTCGCCGTGGACACCGAAACCGGGCAGATCCTCGACACCGACGCCATCGACAACCGCTTGAAGTCCCGTCACCCGTACAAGCAATGGCTGCGCAAGAACGCCCTGCGCATCCAGGCGACCATGGAAGACAACGACCACGGTTCGGCTTTCTATGACGTTGACCAGCTCAAGCAGTACATGAAGATGTACCAGGTCACGTTCGAGGAGCGCGACCAAGTGCTGCGTCCGCTCGGCGAGCAAGGTTACGAGGCCGTCGGCTCCATGGGCGATGACACGCCGATGGCTGTACTGTCCCAGCGCGTGCGCACGCCGTACGACTATTTCCGCCAGCAGTTCGCCCAGGTGACCAACCCACCGATTGACCCGCTGCGCGAAGCCATCGTGATGTCCCTGGAAGTGTGCCTCGGTGCCGAGCGCAACATCTTCCAGGAATCGCCTGAGCACGCTTCCCGCGTGATCCTCAGCTCGCCGGTTATTTCCCCGGCCAAGTGGCGTTCGTTGATGACCCTGGAGCGTCCAGGTTTCGACCGCCAGATCATCGACCTGAACTACGACGAGAGCCTCGGCCTTGAAGCCGCTGTGCGCAACGTCGCCGACCAGGCCGAAGAAGCTGTGCGCGCCGGTCGTACCCAGATCGTGCTGACCGACCGCCATATTGCCCCAGGCAAGCTGCCGATCCACGCTTCGCTCGCCACCGGCGCGGTGCACCACCGCCTGACCGAAAAAGGCCTGCGTTGCGACTCCAACATCCTTGTCGAAACCGCCACCGCCCGCGACCCGCATCATTTCGCGGTGTTGATCGGCTTCGGCGCCTCGGCGGTGTACCCGTTCCTCGCGTACGAAGTGCTGGGCGACCTGATCCGTACCGGTGAAGTGCTGGGCGACCTCTATGAGGTGTTCAAGAACTACCGTAAAGGCATCACCAAAGGCCTGTTGAAGATCCTGTCCAAGATGGGCATCTCCACCGTCACGTCTTATCGCGGTGCTCAATTGTTCGAAGCCATCGGCCTGTCCGAAGAAGTCTGCGACCTGAGCTTCCGTGGTGTGCCGAGCCGTATCAAAGGCGCGCGTTTCGTCGACATCGAAGCCGAACAGAAAGCCCTGGCCGCCGAAGCCTGGAGCGCGCGCAAGCCGATCCAGCAAGGCGGCCTGCTCAAGTTCGTGCACGGTGGCGAATACCACGCGTACAACCCGGACGTGGTGAGCACTCTGCAAGCCGCCGTGCAGCAGGGCGACTACGCCAAGTTCAAGGAATACACCTCGCTGGTGGATAACCGCCCGGTGTCCATGATCCGCGACCTGTTCAAGGTGAAGACCTTGGACACGCCGATGAACATCAGCGAAGTTGAGCCGCTGGAATCGATCCTCAAGCGCTTCGACTCCGCCGGTATTTCCCTCGGCGCTCTGTCGCCTGAGGCTCACGAAGCACTGGCCGAAGCCATGAACCGCCTGGGCGCGCGTTCCAACTCCGGTGAAGGCGGTGAAGACCCGGCGCGCTACGGCACCATCAAGAGCTCGAAAATCAAGCAGGTTGCCACTGGCCGTTTCGGCGTGACCCCGGAATACCTGGTCAATGCCGAAGTGCTGCAGATCAAGGTTGCCCAGGGCGCCAAGCCCGGTGAAGGCGGCCAGCTGCCAGGCGGCAAGGTCAACGGTCTGATCGCCAAGCTGCGTTATGCAGTGCCTGGCGTGACCCTGATTTCGCCACCGCCGCACCACGACATCTACTCGATTGAAGACTTGTCGCAGCTGATTTTCGACCTGAAACAAGTCAATCCGCAGGCGCTGGTCTCGGTGAAACTGGTAGCGGAAGCGGGCGTGGGCACCATTGCCGCCGGTGTGGCCAAGGCCTATGCCGACCTGATCACCATCTCCGGCTACGACGGCGGTACCGGTGCATCCCCGCTGACCTCCATCAAGTACGCCGGCGCACCTTGGGAACTCGGCCTGGCCGAAACTCACCAGACCCTGCGCGGCAACGACCTGCGCGGCAAGGTCCGTGTGCAGACTGACGGCGGCCTGAAAACCGGCCTCGACGTGATCAAGGCCGCGATCCTCGGCGCCGAGAGTTTCGGTTTCGGCACCGCGCCGATGATCGCCCTGGGCTGCAAATACCTGCGCATCTGCCACCTGAACAACTGCGCCACCGGCGTCGCCACTCAGAACGAGAAGCTGCGCAAGGATCACTACATCGGCACCGTCGACATGGTGGTGAACTTCTTCACCTACGTCGCCGAAGAAACCCGTGAGTGGCTGGCCAAGCTGGGCGTGCGTTCGTTGGAAGAGCTGATCGGTCGCACCGATCTGCTGGACATCCTCGAAGGCCAGACCGCCAAGCAACAGCACCTGGACCTGACGCCGTTGTTGGGGAGCGATCACATCCCGGCAGACAAGCCACAATTTTGCCAGGTGGATCGCAACCCGCCGTTCGACAAAGGCCTGTTGGCCGAGAAGATGGTCGAAATGGCCGGTTCCTCGATCAATGACGCCAGTGGTGGCGAATTCGCCCTGGATATCTGCAACTGCGACCGTTCCATCGGCGCACGCATCTCCGGTGAAATCGCGCGCAAGCATGGCAACCAAGGGATGGCGAAAGCGCCAATCACCTTCCGCTTCAAGGGTACTGCTGGCCAGAGCTTTGGCGTGTGGAACGCCGGCGGCCTGCACATGTACCTGGAAGGCGACGCAAACGACTACGTGGGCAAGGGCATGACCGGCGGCAAGCTGGTGATCGTTCCGCCTAAAGGCAGCGTTTACAAGAGCCAGGAGAGTGCCATCATCGGTAACACCTGCCTGTACGGCGCTACCGGTGGCAAGCTGTTCGCCGCGGGTACTGCCGGTGAGCGTTTCGCCGTGCGTAACTCCGGTGCCCACACCGTGGTGGAAGGCACTGGCGATCACTGCTGCGAGTACATGACCGGGGGCTTTGTCGCGGTACTGGGCAAGACCGGTTACAACTTCGGTTCGGGCATGACCGGCGGTTTCGCCTACGTGCTCGACCAGGACAACACCTTCGTCGACAAGGTCAACCACGAGTTGGTCGAGATCCAGCGGATCAGCGGCGAAGCCATGGAATCCTACCGGAACCACTTGCAGCACGTGCTGGACGAGTACGTCGAGGAGACCGGCAGCGAATGGGGTCGTAACCTCGCCGAAAACCTCGATGATTACCTGCGTCGTTTCTGGCTGGTCAAGCCCAAGGCTGCCAACCTGAAATCGTTGCTTTCCAGCATCCGTGCCAACCCGCAGTGATATGCGCCTGAAGAGTTTGATGAGGTTTTAACATGGCTGAACGTCTGAATAACGACTTCCAGTTCATCGATGTCGGGCGCAAAGATCCGAAGAAGAAACTGTTGCGTCAACGCAAGAAAGAGTTCGTGGAAATCTACGAGCCCTTCAAACCCCAGCACTCGGCCGATCAGGCCCATCGCTGTCTGGGTTGCGGTAACCCGTATTGCGAATGGAAGTGCCCGGTGCACAACTTCATTCCCAACTGGCTGAAATTGGTGGCCGAGGGCAACATCCTCGCCGCCGCCGAGCTGTCGCACCAGACCAACACCCTGCCGGAAGTCTGCGGCCGGGTGTGCCCGCAGGACCGTCTGTGTGAGGGTGCCTGCACCCTGAACGACGGCTTCGGCGCGGTGACCATCGGTTCGGTGGAGAAGTACATCACCGACACCGCCTTCGCCATGGGCTGGCGCCCGGACATGTCCAAGGTCAAGCCGACCGGCAAGCGCGTGGCGATCATCGGTGCGGGCCCGGCGGGCCTTGGCTGTGCCGACGTGCTCGTGCGTGGCGGCGTGACCCCGGTGGTGTTCGACAAGAACCCGGAAATCGGTGGCCTGCTGACCTTCGGTATCCCCGAGTTCAAGCTGGAAAAAACCGTACTAAGCCACCGTCGTGAAGTGTTCACCGGCATGGGTATCGAGTTCCGCCTCAATACCGAAATCGGCAAAGACATCACCATGGAGCAGCTGCTCGCCGAATACGATGCCGTGTTCATGGGCATGGGTACTTACACCTACATGAAGGGCGGCTTTGCCGGTGAGGACCTGCCTGGCGTGTATGACGCGCTCGACTTCCTGATCGCAAACGTCAACCGCAACCTGGGCTTTGAAAAGTCGCCGGAAGATTTCGTCGACATGAAAGGCAAGAAGGTCGTGGTACTCGGCGGTGGCGACACCGCGATGGACTGCAACCGTACCTCGATTCGTCAGGGCGCCAAGTCGGTGACCTGTGCGTATCGCCGTGACGAAGCCAACATGCCGGGTTCGCGCAAAGAGGTGAAGAACGCCAAGGAAGAAGGCGTGAAATTCCTCTATAACCGTCAGCCGATTGCGATCGTCGGTGAAGACCGTGTCGAAGGTGTGAAGGTGGTCGAGACCCGTCTCGGCGAACCGGACGCCCGTGGCCGTCGCAGCCCCGAGCCGATCCCGGGTTCCGAAGAGATCATCCCGGCCGACGCCGTGGTCATCGCCTTCGGTTTCCGCCCAAGCCCGGCGCCGTGGTTCGAGCAGTTCGAGATCCAGACCGACAGCCAGGGCCGTGTGGTAGCCCCGGAACAAGGCCAGTACAAGCACCAGACCAGCAACCCGAAAATCTTTGCCGGTGGCGACATGGTGCGCGGGTCTGACCTGGTGGTGACCGCGATCTTCGAAGGCCGCAATGCCGCCGAAGGCATCCTGGACTACCTGCAAGTCTGACCCTGATCCCAGGTTGAAATGGGATCAAAATGTGGGAGGGGGCCTGCCCCCGATAGCGGTGGTTCAGTGACAGATACTGAGACTGACACACCGCTATCGGGTGCAAGCCCCCTCCCACATTGGTTTTGCAGCGCTTCCATGTCCGCGACAAATTGACCCGATAGACAAAAGGCACCGCTCTTGCCGTGCCTTTTGCGTCGCGCTCTGAGAAAATGCCCGCACTTTTTTTGCGGATGCCGACATGACTGCCCTCAAGAACGACCGTTTCCTTCGTGCCCTGCTCAAGCAACCCGTGGACGTCACTCCCGTGTGGATGATGCGTCAAGCCGGTCGCTACCTGCCGGAATACCGCGCCAGTCGCGCCCACGCCGGCGATTTCATGAGCCTGTGCATGAACCCGGAGTTCGCCTGCGAAGTCACCCTGCAGCCGCTGGACCGCTACCCTCAACTGGACGCGGCCATCCTCTTTTCCGACATCCTCACCATCCCTGATGCAATGGGCCAAGGCCTGTACTTCGAGACCGGCGAAGGCCCGCGTTTCAAGAAAGTCGTCAGCACCCTGGCCGATATCGAAGCCTTGCCGATCCCTGATCCGCACAAAGACCTCGGCTACGTGATGGACGCCGTCAGCACCATCCGCCGCGAGCTGAACGGCCGTGTGCCACTGATCGGCTTCTCGGGCAGCCCTTGGACCCTGGCCACCTACATGGTCGAAGGCGGCTCGTCGAAAGACTTCCGCAAGACCAAGGCGATGCTCTACGACAACCCTCAAGCCATGCACCTGCTGCTGGACAAGCTGGCCCAGTCGGTCACGTCCTACCTCAACGGCCAGATCATGGCCGGTGCGCAAGCGGTACAGATTTTCGATACCTGGGGCGGCAACCTGTCGGCGGCGGCGTACCAGGAATTCTCCCTGGCCTACATGCGCAAGATCGTCAGCGGCCTGATCCGTGAGCACGAGGGCCGCAAAGTGCCGGTCATCATGTTCACCAAGGGCGGTGGCCTGTGGCTGGAAAGCATCGCCGACGCCGGCGCTGATGCGTTAGGCCTGGACTGGACGTGCGACCTCGGTGAAGCCCGCCAGCGCGTGGGCAACCGCGTCGCGCTGCAAGGCAACATGGACCCGACCGTGCTGTACGCCAAGCCGGAAGCGATCCGCGCCGAAGTCGGCCGCATCCTGGCCAGCTATGGCAAGGGTACCGGGCACGTGTTTAACCTGGGTCATGGCATTACGCCGGAAGTGAACCCGGAACACGCTGGCGCTTTCCTGCAAGCGGTGCATGAGTTGTCCGCGCAATATCACGTGTAGTTTCCCTGTTTTACTTCATCACCTTCTTCCAATTAAGAGGGTGATGTTGTCGCTAACAACCTGAATGAACTGTGGATGGCTAGGCGGATTTTTTTATCGCTTGGCCATAGTGCGTTTAAATCTTTTTGTTATGTAGGAGTGTTCCTACTTAAATGTGGCGCTTTTCCTTTTTGGGAAATTTCAATTAGTACTATTCAACTATTCCTACATTAATTAATTTCTATATCCGTAGAATTCGGCCCCGCTCGTAGTACAAAAAACCTTGAAAAACGTATTCCATATTTTCGGATGTGGGTTTTATTGTCTGGTTAAGTAGGGCTCGAATTTAATGATTAAAAAGGACCTGTCGCGCTGGGGCGGTGTTTCTTCGCTAGCGTTGTTAAGTGCATTGTTGATACCTGCTCAGAGTGCACAGGCTCATGGTTATCTGAATGATCCACCTTCACGCGCCTTCCAGTGCCAGAAAGGCCTGAACAAGGACTGCGGCGGTGCACAATACGAGCCGCAAAGTGTCGGTGAAACCTTCAAGGGGTTTCCGGCCGGTGTCGGGGGCGCGCCGTTGCAGGGGCCGGTCGACGGTAAGATCGCCAGCGGCGGTATTGGCCTGTTCTCGGCCATGGACGCCCAATCCGCGAACCGTTGGCACCAGACCGAAATCAAGGACAGAAACATCAATTTCGACTGGACATACACTGCGGCACACCCAGCCACCAAACATGAGTATTTCATTACCCGCAATGGCTGGAACCCGAACGAGCCGCTTAAGCGAGCCTCGTTCGAAGGCACGCCATTCTGTGTCGTGGACGGTGGTAACGTCCTGCCGGTCAGCGGCGACAAGCATGCCTGTGTGATCCCTCAGGATAAGAACGGTCCGCATGTGATCCTGGGCATCTGGACAGTCGGTGACACCGACGCGGCGTTCTACAACGTGGTCGATGTCAATATCCTTGCCGAACCCGAGTTGCCGGGCGGTTGGAGTGCCGTGGGCAGTATTACGCCATCGGCGACCTTGCTGGTGGGTGACAAGGTCAAGGCCCGCGCATTCACCGCCACAGGTGAAAGCGCGGCCTATTCGGTAGAAGTCACTATCGACAATGCTGAGGAAGGCCAACCGCAGAACTGGGCGTTCAAGCTGGCGGAAAGCATCAACCAGTCCCAGACTCTGATTCAAGCGGGTATTCGCGACGAGCAGGGCGTTATTGCGCCGGTCAAAGGCAATAACAACCTGTTTGCTCAGAAAGACAGCGGTGTGATTCGTTATGAACTGACGCTGGACGTCAGGGAAGATACCCAAGCGCGAATGGCTTTGTCGGCGATCGCTCCCGAGTACGTGCTGGACAAGGGGCGCGCCAAGGTGCGTTTGGCCATGATTGCCAACCGCGACATGAATGTCGAAGCCACCCTGTTCAACGCCAGCAACAAGCCGGTGGGCACCATCAAGACCCTCGCCCAGGGCGACAGTACCTGGCTGGAAATGGATGTGCGCAGTGAGCCTGGCACCCATCACCTGACTCTGTTGGGAACCACTGTGGATGGCCGTACAACGCGCCAGGACACCCAACCGGTCAACCTGACGGGTGAAGGCGGGGCGAAGGACTATCACTTTGTGTTCCCTCAAGGCCTGGCAAGTTACGAGGCGGGCACCCGTGTATTGCATACGCAAACCGGCGAAGTTTATGAGTGCAAACCGTTCCCTGCCTCGGGTTACTGCAAACAATACCTTCCAACGGCTAACGGCTTTGAACCAGGTGTAGGTCACCACTGGCAGACAGCCTGGGATCAACTCTGACCCTGTAGCGTTATAAGCCCAGGCGAGTTTATTCAAACTCGCCTGGGTATTTTTCTTATGAGTACTTTTATTTGAATGTATCGCTTTAGTTGCGTCTGGGCGTTATTCGTCTGGCCAATCTATTGCTGGCGCTGTTGCCTGGCGTCATTTGTTTTCAGGATTCGATTTTCACTAAGGCGCTACCAATGAGGGCGTTATGAGGCCGGCTGTATTGCGGGCGCTGTTTCTGATGGTGCCCTTTGGCTATGGCGTGACGCTGGCCTGGCAAGAGTGGCAGTTTCGCCAGGCGCAGACCCAGTCTGTGCAAACGCTGCCTGCGCCAGAAACCGCTGCAGCACCAGACGCCGTGCTCAACACCTTGGCTGTGGCGACGGTGTTTGGACTGAGCGCCCAAGGCCGCGTTATGAACAGCGCAGAACCGCTGACGCTGTTGGCCACTTTGGTCGCCAACGGTAGCGACTCACGCGCCTTGCTGGCCAGTCCCGACGGGGCGCGGTTCTATCGCACGGGGGAGCGATTGCCCGGAGGCAGTCTGCTACGTCGTGTCGAAGCGACCCACGTGGTGTTGTGGCGCCAGGGCCGTGAGGAATTGTTAAGCCTGCATGCCGCCAGCGGGCGCTTTCTACCGACTGCTCAGGCGCACGGTCAGGCGTCCCCAGCCGTGCATTTGCGGCCTACGGTCGAGCAACCCAGGAGTAATTCAGGTCCATGAACTGTTCCATTGCCCGGCGTACCGGTGTACGTGTTTTTGGGGCGCTCATGCTGGGTGTGATGCTGTATACCGGGCACTCAACGGGCGCAGAACCGCGTTGGCAGTTGGCGATGAACAACGCCGAGCTGCGTGATGTGGTCGAGGAAATGTCGACCATCCTCGACACGACCGTGATCCTCGATCCGAAGATCCAAGGGCGCATTACCGTGGTCTCCCGTCAGGCGTTGGATCGCGAGGGTGTGCGGCGGCTTTTCTACAGCGTCCTCGACGCCCATGACTTCAGCGTTATCGACCAGGGCGATCAACTCCTGATTGTTCCTGCGACCCAGGCCAAGACCCAAGCCAGCACTGCAGATGAGCGCACCTCGGCTGAGCAACAGTTCGTCACTCAAGTCATCGCATTGGGGGCCAGCAGTGCGGCGGATCTGGCGGGGCTGGTGCGGCCATTGGTTTCAGCCAACGGCTACGTCGGTCCCTCGGTGTCCGCCAATGCCCTGGTGATTACTGATACCGCACGTAACGTGCGGCGCATTGGCGACGTCGTTCGGCAACTGGATTCCGGGGCGAAGAATGCCCATGA
This sequence comes from Pseudomonas sivasensis, assembly GCF_021391435.1. Lineage (NCBI taxonomy): Bacteria > Pseudomonadati > Pseudomonadota > Gammaproteobacteria > Pseudomonadales > Pseudomonadaceae > Pseudomonas > Pseudomonas sivasensis. Next base: position 652,913 of record NZ_CP090029.1, read on the forward strand.
GCTGGTGGAGTTGCGCCACGGTGTGGCGGCGGACATCGCACGGCTGATGGAGGCGTCCATCGGCAAGCAGAATGCCGACAGTGCCATCCAGGTACTGGCCGATCCACGTAGCAACCGCTTGGTGATCGTCGGCACGGTGGCGGCGCGCCAGCGTCTGGTGCAACTTGCACATATCCTGGATACCGTCACGCCCGCCCGCCTGGACAATGCCCGGGTCATCCGCCTGCGCTACAGCGATGCCAAGCAATTGGCCGAAGTATTGGACTCAATGGGTCAGGGCATGAAATCCCAACCTGGCATCGTGGCCCTTAAAGACGCGACGGCGGCCGCGCCATTTATGGTCAGGGCCGATGAAAGCCAGAATGCCTTGGTCGTAGTTGCCGAGGCGACGCAACTGGCGACCCTAGAAGGCATTGTGCGTGAACTGGATCAGCCGCGTGCCCAAGTGTTGATCCACGCCGCCATCGTGGAAGTCAGCGGCGACATCAGCGAGGCGCTCGGCGTGCAATGGGCGCTCAATAGCGGTAGCGGGCAAGGGATTATCAATTTTCCCGGTACCGGCATTCCGATTCTTGGCGCCCTCAAGTTCGATGATAAAACCGTTGTGCCGGAAGGCGCTCTGCTCAAACTGGGCGGCGACCGTTTTGGTGCGCTGGTGTCCGCTCTGGCCAGCAACACGCGCAGCAACCTGTTATCGACGCCAAGCCTGCTGACCCTGGATAACCAGGAAGCTGAAATCATCGTCGGCCAGAACGTACCGTTCAAGACCGGCTCCTACGCCACCAACAGCAGTGGTGCGGATAATCCCTTCACCACGGTGGAGCGCAAAGACGTCGGGATCAGCCTCAAGATCAAGCCGTATATCAACGAAGGTTCAACCCTGCGCCTGGAAGTGGCGCAAGAAGTCTCTGATATCGCCCCGGCGGTTGCCGGGGTTGATTCCTCGGACCTGATCACCAATAAGCGGGCCCTGAAAAGCACGATCCTGGCAGACGACGGCGAGATCATTGTGATCGGTGGCCTGATCAAGGACAGCGTGCGCACCCAGACCAGCGGCGTGCCGCTGCTGCGTGATATTCCGTATCTGGGCGCGTTGTTCCGCTGGAGCCGTGATACCCAGGTCAAGAGCAACCTGATGGTGTTCCTGCGCCCGACCATCGTGCGCAGCGGTCAGGATCTGTCCAGGATCAGCCAGGCGCGTTATCAAGACCTGCGCGATGAGCGCCAGCCGGGCTCTCAGCGTGACAGCGCGTTGCAATTGCCCGATGAAGCGGCGCAGTTGTTCGACCTGCGCCGACCTTCGCAGGTGGCTCAATGAAGCCCTTGCCCTTCGGGTTTGCCCGGCGTTTTGGCGTCGTGGTCGACGAAGGGCATCTGACCGTTCGGTTTGATACGCCATTGAGTGCAATTGCCGAAGCCCGCCGCCTGAGCGATCACGAATTGCCCCTGCGTGTGCTGGCCGACGAAGCCTTCGCCCTGGCATTGGCCAAGATTTACAGCGAGGGGCAAACGGCTGCCGAACACGTTGCCCAAGGATTGGATGATGAACTGGACCTGCTCAGCCTGGTGGACCAGGTTCCGCAGACCGCCGACCTGCTGGAGCAGCAAGGCGACGCGCCGATCATTCGGCTGATCAATGCATTGCTCAGTGAGGCGGTTCGGGAAAAGGCCTCGGATGTTCACCTTGAAACCTTCGAGCACACGCTGGTTGTGCGCATGCGCGTCGATGGGCAACTGCGCGAAATGCTGCGGCCACGGCGTGAGCTGGCGACATTATTGGTATCGCGAATCAAGGTCATGGCGCGCCTGGACATTGCCGAAAAACGCGTTCCCCAGGATGGCCGTATAGCGCTGCGCCTCGCAGGTCACGAAGTGGATGTACGCGTCTCCACTTTGCCTTCGGCGCACGGCGAACGGGTGGTGCTGCGCCTGCTCGACAAACAGGCCGGGCGCCTGCAATTGGCCCGTCTGGGGATGGCGCCGACCACCCTCGGCCACTTACAGCAAGTGCTCGCCAAACCCCATGGGATTTTCCTGGTGGCCGGGCCCACCGGTTCAGGCAAGACCACCAGCCTGTATGCCGCATTGGCCCATCTCAATGACCAGACGCGCAACATCCTCACGGTTGAGGACCCGATTGAATATCACCTGCCCGGCATCGGCCAGACACCGGTCAACCCCAAGGTCGAGATGACGTTTGCGCGAGGCCTGCGGGCGATTCTGCGCCAGGACCCGGATGTGGTGATGGTGGGTGAGATTCGTGACAGTGAAACCGCCGAGATTGCGGTTCAGGCCTCGCTCACCGGGCATCTGGTGTTGTCGACGCTGCACACCAACAGTGCCATCGGCGCCGTCACTCGGCTGGTGGACATGGGGGTGGATGCGTACCTGCTGGCGTCGTCGTTGGTGGGCGTGCTGGCGCAGCGCTTGGTACGCGTGCTTTGCCCAGCCTGCAAGACCGGTGTGGTGGCGGACGCCGAGGTCTGTCGACGGTTGGGGCTGGACCCGGCCAAGGCGCCTCGCGTGTTTAAGTCCGTCGGCTGCGAACAATGCCGCCAGGGCTATTGCGGGCGTATCGGCCTCTATGAACTGGTCATGGTAACCCCGGCGTTGTCTGCACTGATTCATCAGGGGGCCAGTGAGCAGGCGTTGCTGGCTGAGGCACGCCGGGGCACGTGCAGCTTGTTCGAGGATGGCCGCCGCCGGGTGCTTGAAGGAGTGACCAGCGTCGATGAGCTGTTGCGGGTTATCCAGGAGGACTAGTGGTGCCGATTTATGACTATCGGGCACAGGACCGCCACGGTCGACCGTGCAAAGGTCGCCAGGAGGCCGACAGCCCGCGCCAGGCCAGGCAGTTGCTGCGTGACCGCGGGTTGCTGCCGAGCCAGGTGCACCTGGCGAGCACGCGATTTGGAGTGCCATGGTCGGGAGCGACGGGGTTGGCGACCAGTGACTTGGCGTTGCTGACCTTGCAACTGTCGACCCTGGTTCAAGCCGGACTGCCGCTTGAGCAGGCACTGCAGGCGGTGGTTCAGCAAAGCCAGAAGCGTCGTGTCAGCAACCTGCTCTCCCAAGTACGCGACAGGGTGATGGAAGGGCAATCCCTGGCCTTGGCGCTTGGTGCTTATCCCCAGGCATTTCCTGACGTTTTTCGCGCCACTATCGCAGCGGGTGAGCGCTCGGGGTATTTGGGGCAAGTGCTTGAACAGTTGGCCACCTATACCGAAGCCCGCCAGGCGTCCCGACAAAAGATCCAATTGGCGTTGGTGTACCCGGCCCTGCTGATGTTCGCCTGCGTGGCCATCGTCGGTTTTCTGCTCGGTTATGTGGTGCCGGACGTGGTGAAGATCTTCGTCGACAGCGGCCAGCCACTGCCCTGGCTGACCCACGCCATGATTACCGTCAGCCATGTCTTGCGTGCGCAGGGTTTGGTGCTGGCGCTGATGGCAGTAGGCATTGGCGTGTTGCTGCGCTGGCGCTTGCGTCAACCGCACGGGCGCTGGCAGTGGCACAGCCTGGTGTTGCATATGCCGCTATTGGGGGGCGTGTTTCGTGAGATGGAGGCGGCGCGCTTCGCCAGCACCTTGGCGATCCTCGGCAAAAGTGCCGTACCTCTGGTGGACGCCCTGGAAATTGCCGCGGCGGTGATCGGCAATGTGACCATCCGCGCCCGTATGCATGACGTCGCGCGTTCGGTTCGCGAGGGCGGCACGCTGAGTCGTGGCCTTGAAGCCAGTGGAGATATACCCCCGTTGATGTTGCACATGATCGCCAGCGGCGAACGCGCCGGTGAACTCGACAGGATGTTGGCGCGTGCCGCCGAGCAACAGGAAAAAAGCCTCGCCGCCCGCATCACGCTGGTGGTGAGTTTGTTCGAACCGGCAATGCTGGTGGTGATGGGCGGTGTGGTGCTGCTGATCGTCATGGCCATTCTCTTGCCGATTCTCAGCCTCAACCAACTGGTGAACTGAATGGTGAAAATGCCCAAGGGCCAACGTGGTTTTACCCTGATTGAAATCATGGTGGTGGTCGTGATCATTGGGGTGTTGGGAGCCATTGTGGTCCCGCAGTTCATGGGGCGACCGGACCAGGCCAAAGTGACCGCGGCCAAGACCGATGTTCAAGCGGTTGCGACGAGCCTGGAAATGTACCGCCTCGATAACGGCCACTACCCGTCAACTCTGCAAGGCCTTGAGGCCTTGAGCAAACGGCCGGCTGGCACCCCAACGCCGAGGAACTGGAACCCTCAGGGTTACCTGAAAAGTGTGCCAGTCGATCCATGGGGCACGCCTTATCAATATCTGAACCCTGGGGTGCGCGCTGCCAACGGTGGTTATGACCTTTACTCCCTCGGCGCCGATGGCGTAGCGGGGGGCGAAGGCCCTGCCGCAGACATTGGCAACTGGGGAGACTGAGCCCGTGCCCAGGCGCTGCCGTGGCTTTACCTTGCTGGAACTGATGGTCGTGATTGCGCTGATGGGCATCGTGCTGGGCGCGGTCGGTCTGACTGCCGGCAACACCCCTGGCCGCCAGGCGCGGCAGGAGGCCGGCCAAGTGGTGCAGCTGATCCAGCACTTGCGCGAGCAAGCGGTGATCGAAGGACGCGAATACGGTGTGCGCGTGCGACGCGATGGGTACCAGGTCTATCGGCTTGAGCCTCAGGGCTGGCATCCAGCGGGTGAAGTGCGGCGGTTGGCCGAAGGTGTGCAATTTCACCTTGAGCAGGAGGGCCGGCGCTTGAGCCTTGAAAGCGTCACGCCGCAATTACTGATGCTCAGCAGTGATGAGGTGAGCGCTTTTGTCTGGTCTTTCGCCTCCGAAGAGCAGGTGTGGGCCAGCGTTGTCAGTGATGGAATCGGAGAGCCGTCTATTGAAAGCTAAGCACCGGCGACGCCGAAACCGCCAGGCCAGTACCCGTGGTTTCACGTTGCTGGAAGTCATGATCGCGTTGGTGATTTTCGCCACGCTCGCAGGCGCGGTGATCACCGCCAGCCACTACTCATTGCGCCAGAATGCGCGACTGCAAGAGCAGGTGCAGTGCGCCTGGGTGGCCGATAACCAATTGAGCGAGCTGCGCCTGCAGGCGCCGACCTCTGGGCGACAGCAACTGCTACGACGTTTTGACGGGCGTGACTGGGTGATCGACCAGACGATCACACCGGCCACTGATCCGCGCCTGCTCAAGGTCGATATCAGCGTGAGTCCTGCTGGCAGTGATCAGGCGGTTTACCGCACGCAGGGTTGGATACCCGCCGTGCATGAATAAGCAGGCAGGCTTCACGCTGCTGGAACTTGTGATTGCGCTGGCCGTCTTCGGCTTGCTTGGGCTTGCCAGCGGGCGCCTGTTTGACACCGTGGTGCGCGCGCAACAGGGCACCGCCAGCCACGAACAAGAACTTCGCCGTTTGCAACGGGCCGTTGGTGTGATTGAGCGGGATGCCCTGCAGTTGGCTTCCTCGGTGATTGTCCTCGGCCCCACGACCCTGCAACTGCTGCGCAGTAACTGGCGTAACCCACAGGATCTACCTCGCAGTGAGCGTCAACACGTGCTCTACCGCCTGGACAATCAGGTGTTGTGGCGTGAAAGCCGCAGCGTGGCGTCGTCGACGGTCGAGCGCCAGAAACTGCTCGATGACGTGCGCGTGTTGAGCTGGCGATTGTTTGACCGTGATACCGGATGGCACCGTGTGTGGCCGGTGGGCAAAGGCGCGGCCCAGACGCCCCCGCAAGCACTGGAGATGGTGCTGTCGGTCGGGCGCTTTGAGCAGGTGCGCCGCGTGCTGCCTCTGCCCCAAGGCGCCCCATGAGACAACGTCAGCGGGGCGTCGCGCTCCTCAGCGTGTTGTTGGTGATGAGCCTGGCGTTGTTACTGACGGCGGGGATGCTGCGCAGCCATCAGTTACTGGTGCAGAGCAGTGCGCGCCAGATTCATCAGGTGCAGCTGCGCCAATTGGCGCTGTCGGCAGAGGCGTGGGCCATGGTGACACTGGCGGCGACCAGCGACGACGAGCTCTCACGGGTGCACCTGGGCCAGGCGTGGGCACGTGTGAGCTGGCCCTTTGAGACGCAAGGCGCGCACGTCATGCTTGAGATCGAAGACCTTTCGGCACGCCTTAACGTCAACGCACTGCTCGGCGAGGGGCAAGTGGATTCGGTCATTGAGCAGCGCTGGCTACGTTTGCTCACCGCGCTGGGTCTTCCGTCACTGGACGTGCGCGCCGCTGGCCCGGTGGCGACGCAACGTGAACTTAGCCAGTTGCGGTTGCTGCCAGGTATCGACGGCGCGACCCTGGCAAAACTGGAACCCTGGGTTGCCCTGTTGCCCAAGGACGCCAGCTTGAACATCAACACTGCCCGGCCTCAGGTGCTGGCGACCCTTGAAGGTGTCTCGCCGTCGACCGCTGAAGTCTTGGCCAAGCAGCGGCCGGCCACGGGCTACGAGAGTGTCCAGGCATTCACCCACGACCCATTGATCGCTGGGTTGGGCGTGACCGGCCACGGGCTTGGCATCAGCAGCCGCTGGTTTCTTATCAACGTTGACGTCCGCCTGGGAACCAGTCGCTTACGTCTGGCCAGCGAGGTTGAGCGTGAGCGCAAAACCGGACGTTGGCGCGTCGTGCAACGCCGCTTCCCTACGCCGATACCGAGCGAGAACTCATCATGAAAACCTGGCTTCATTTAAGCGCCGAAGGCCTTGCGGTGCCCATCGGCGAATGGCCGTGCTGTGTCTGGCGGGCCGCGGATGACTGTCGCCCCATGTGCCTGGCCGAGGCCGCGCGTGAGGTGCAGGGGCTGGCGATTCAGTTGTTGTTGCCCATGGAAATGTGCAGTGCGTTGCGAAGCGAGGCTTGGCCGTCCACGCGTCGGCCCAAGGCCCAGGCGATTGCCTTTGCGATCGAAGACCAGTTGGGCGACGAGCTGGATGCCGTGCATGTCAGTGTGGGGCAGCGTGACGCAGCCGATCGCTTCCCGGTGCTGGTGACCCACAAGGCGCGTTTCAAGGCACTGCTGCATGAGCTGACGACGCTCGGTATCCAGGTCGACAGGGTGCACGTCGACGCCGATCTGCTCCCGGGTGACGGCCGTGTTGCAGTGGACTGGTATGGCCGCCGAGTCGTGGGCGGGCCGGTGCGGCTGGCGATGTCCGTTGAGGCGCTCAAGGCGTTGGAACCGTTGTTGGATGAACCGTTGCAGTGGCTGGACGAAGGGCAGAGCCAGGCGTATATCGAGCGCGCGTTGTGGGGTGGCCAGGGCCAGCCGATCAATTTGCTGCAAGGTGAATTCGGCCGCGTCCGCCAAGCCTGGCCTTGGTCAACTGCTGCCCTGGCGGCTGCCGTGGTGTTCGTCATCGATTGGGGATTCATGCAGGCGCGTATTCAGTATTTCGAGGGGCACGCCCGCAGTCTCCATGGGCAGAGTGTGGAGCGATTCCAGGCGCTCTACCCGCAACAGACGCGGATCGTTGATCTCGCTGCGCAGCTCAAGGCCGTACAGGGACAAGCCCCGCACACACCGCAGACGCCGTTGGTGCGCCTGGTCAGCCTCACCGAGCAGGTGATCGGCGGGGTCGACGTGGACGTACATCACATGGAATTTCGGCGCGGCGAAGGCTGGAGGATCCAGTTGGTGGCCCACGGCTTCAGCGCGCTTGAGCAACTGCAAGCCCAGGGGCGGCAGAGCGGCATGCCTGTGCGCGTGGGTAACGCCAGCAAGGAAGGTAATCGCGTCCACGCCGTGTTGATGCTGGAGGATGCGTCATGAGGCCTCTGCACGCCTGGAAGGCGCTGTCGCCTCGTGATCGCTTTTTACTGAAAGGGTTGGCGGTTTTTTTGATGGGTGTGCTGCTGTTCCAGGCGCTATGGCAACCCAGCCGCCAGCGCTTGGCGAGCGCCGAGCGGTATTACCAGCAACAACAGTGGCTGGCGCAGCAGGTGCAACGGGCGCAGCCGCAGCGTTCCGGGCGGGCGGCGGTTCAGCCCTCGGTATCCGTCATCAACGACAGCGCCGAAGCCGCGGGGCTCAAGGTTGAGCAGGTTGACGTAGAAAACGAACGACTGCGTTTGACCCTCAGTGGCGAGGCCACGGCCGTGCTCAACTGGTTGGCGGCACTTGAGCGGGAGACGGGAGGCTTCTCGATGCTCACGCTGGAGAAGCGCGATGATCGACTGCAAGCACGGCTTGAGCTGTAGGGCATCGTTGCACCCTCGGCTTTCAGGCCGAGGCCAGCGGCGGCAACTTCGCCAACTTCAACGCGACCAGCAACGCGCCGATCAACAGCGCCACGATGAATGCACCAATGCCGTTCCATCCGGCGAGGTGCCAAAAGAATCCACCGGTGGTGCCGGCGACGCTTGAGCCAGCGTAGTAGCAGAACAGGTACAACGACGACGCCTGCCCCTTGGCCTTGACTGCTCGGCGACCAATCCAGCTGCTGGCCACCGAGTGGGCGCCGAAGAAGCCGAAGGTGAAGATCAGCATGCCCGGCACCACCAGCCACAACGGGGAGAACAGGGTCAGCAGCATGCCGGCGAGCATCAGCACGATGGTGGCCCACAGCACACGGCGGCGGCCGAGGCGGTCGGCGAGGGAGCCGATTTTCGCCGAGCTGTAGATGCCCGAGAGGTAGACCAACGACAGCAGGCCGACCACGGCCTGGCTCAGGTCGTACGGGGCGGCCAGCAGGCGATAGCCGATGTAGTTGAACATCGTCACGAACGCGCCCATCAGCAGGAAGGCTTCAAGAAACAGCCACGGCAGGCCCGCGTCCTTGAAGTGCATGACAAAGCCGTCCATCAGGCTGCGTGGCTTGAGGCTGCTGGCGCGGAAGTTGCGCGATTCCGGGAGGATTTTCCAGAACACCGTGGCCGCGATCAGCGCCAGGGCGCCGATGATCAGCATTGCGGTGTGCCAGCTGACGAAGTCGATCAACACGCCGATGATCAGGCGTCCGCTCATGCCGCCAATGGCATTGCCACCGATGTACAGGCCCATGGCCAGGCCGATGTGCTGGGGGTGGATCTCTTCGCTCAGGTAGGTCATTGCGACGGCGGCCACGCCGCTGAGTGACAGGCCCACCAGCGCACGCATCAGCAGGATCCCTTCCCAGGACGGCATCAGGCCGCTGGCAATCGTGGCCAGCGCCGCGCAGAACAGCGCGGCGACCATCACCGGCTTACGCCCCAGGGTGTCGGAAATCGGTCCGGTGATCAGCAAACCCAGCGCAAGCATCGCCGTGGACACCGAGAGAATCAGGCTGCTTTGCGCGGCATTGATGGAAAACTCGTGGGACAGTGCCGGCATCATCGGTTGCACGCAATACAGCAGGGCAAACGTAGCAAAACCGCCTGAGAACAGCGCCAGCACCGTGCGCATGAACATCGGCGTGCCTTTCTCGATGAACGCGTCATTGAGCTGAGCCACTACCTCATCGAGGGCGGTGGGCGGGACGTCTTGAGCGAGTGGAGCGACAGCAGATTTCACGGGGGCCTCGGGGAGCAAAAGCCTGTCAGGGCTGGCAATGCAAAAAAGAATATAGCTGGCTAATGATTCTTTCCAATATATTGTTCGACCTGTTTGATAGCTTTAACGACCTAATGGGGTTTGCATGGAATTGCGTCATCTGCGGTACTTCATCGCTGTTGCCGAAGAGCTGCACTTTGGCCGGGCCGCGCAGGTGCTGGGCATTTCGCAACCGCCCCTAAGCCAGCAGATCCAGGCGCTGGAGCAGGAGGTTGGCGCGCGGTTATTTGAGCGTACCAATCGTCGGGTTGAGCTGAGCGAGGCGGGGCGCCTGTTCCTGCACGAAGCGCGGTTGGTGCTGGCCCAGGTGGACAAGGCGGCGGACGTCGCGCGGCGGGCGCAGTTGGGTGAGCTGGGGGAGTTGAAGATAGGCTTCACCTCGTCAGCGCCCTTCAACGCGAGCATTCCCCAGGCGATCTTCGCGTTTCGCCAGGCCTTCCCGGCGGTGCACTTGAACCTGCAGGAAATGAGCAGCACCGAAGTGGCCGAGTCGCTGGTGGATGAGTCGATTCAGGTGGGGTTGATGCGTCCCTTGCCATTGTCGGATTCGTTGAGTGTGATCGAGCTGATGCGCGAACCCCTGGTTGCTGTCTTGAGTGCCGGTCACCCGTTGGTGGAAGGCAGTGAGCGTGGCTTGCACCTGGCACAGTTGGCTGACGAGCCGTTTGTGTTTTTCCCACGCAGCTATGGGAGCGGCCTGTATGCCCAACTGCTCAGCCTGTGCCGCGACGCTGGCTTCAGCCCGCACTTCGCCCAGGAAGCGGGCGAGGCGATGACCATCATCGGCCTGGTGGCGGCGGGGTTGGGCGTGTCGGTGCTGCCGGCGTCTTACCAGCGCATCCGCATTGATGGAGTGGTGTATCGCACCTTACTGGACCCGGAGGCGGTGACCTCGGTATGGCTGGTACAGCGCAAGGGCGCGCAGACGCCGATGGCGAAGGCGTTTGTGGAGTTGTTGACGCTTAAGGCCACCCACTGATGTGCATAGGTTGCAATGCTTCATCGAAAATGTGGTGAGGGAGCTTGTTCCCTTGACGGCCAAGCGTTGCCGGGCGTACTCGGTTCAAGTGTGGGAGGAGGCCTGCTCCCGATAGGTATCTAAAACATAACCTGAGAAAACGAGACGCTTGTGGTGAGCGGGCTTGTCCCGCGCTGGGCCGCACAGCAGCCCCAAAACCAGACGTTGAGTTCTAACAGAAAAATACCCGCGTCTTTATTGGGCTGCCTCGCACCGCCCGCTCCCCACGGAGTCTCGGTTTTACTTGGTGGTCCCGGTTTGCTCAAACAACTGCGCCGCCGACCCTGCCTCACTACTCACACCATTGCTGCGCAAGCCCGCCATGATGTCGCTGTCCAAGTTGTTCACCCAGCGGTTGTAGTTGCGATGAATCTTGCCGTCCTTGTAGCCCAGCTCGCGGCTGTCGCGGTAGGTGATGGCGTAACTGTTGCGGGTGTAACGGATGTCGATGGCGGCGTAGTACTGGTTACGCACAGTGATCTCGGCCTGCACCAGTTGCGGGCTCAGGCGTTGCACGTTCCACTCGCGTTTTTGCAGGGCGTTGACGATAACCGTCTTCATTTTTTCTTCGCTGACCTGGGCGTTCGCCGGCAGGTCGTGCTGGGTGTTGAGGACCGGTTTGCTGGTGCAGCCGGCAGTGGTCAACAGCGCCAGGGTGATCAGGGTGACGCGTAGCAAGGAAGACATTCCGTATTCTCCAATCGTTTAAAAAGTCAGGACCAGCGGCGGAAGATCAGCGACGTATTCACGCCACCAAAGGCAAAGTTGTTGTTCATCACGTAGTCGTGGTGCATCTCGCGGAATTCACCTTGCAGGTAGTCCAGCTCCCCGCACTGCGGGTCGACGGAGTCCAGATTGAAGGTGTGCACGTATTGGTTGCGGTTCATCATCTCGATGCTGAACCACGACTCCAGCGCCCCGCACGCCCCGAGGGTGTGGCCGAGGAAGCTTTTTTGCGAGCTGATGGGCATGCGCTTGCCGAACAGGCTGCTGGTGGCCAGGGTCTCGGCGATGTCGCCTTGATCGGTGGCGGTGCCGTGTCCGTTCACGTAGCCAATCGCGTCTGGTGTGAGCCCGGCGTCTTCCAGGGCCAGCTCCATGGCGCGGCGCATGGTTTTCTGTTCCGGGCGGGTGGTGTGCTGGCCATCAGCGTTGCTGCCGAAGCCGACCAGTTCCGCGTGAATATGTGCACCCCGCGCCAGGGCGTGTTCCAGCTCCTCAAGTACCAGCATGCCGCCGCCTTCGCCGATCACCAGGCCGTCGCGGCCGCTGTCGTAGGGGCGTGGGCTGGTTTGCGGGGCGTCGTTTTTCAGGCTGGTGGCGTAGAGCGCGTCGAACACCATGGCTTCGGTGGGGCACAGCTCCTCGGCGCCGCCGGCGAGCATCAAGGGCAGGCGGCCGAATTTGATCGCCTCATAGGCATAACCGATGCCCTGGCTGCCGCTGGTGCAGGCGCTGGACGTTGGGATCAACCGCCCAGTCAGGCCAAAAAAGATGCTGATATTCGCCGCCGTGGTGTGCGGCATCATCCGTACATAGGAGTTGGCGTTCAGCCCCTCGGCCACCGAATTGAGCAGCATATTGCCGAACGCCTTGATCTCATCGGTGCTGCCGGTGGACGAACCACACGCCACACCCATGCGCCCATCCTTGATCGACTCATCACCGAGCAACCCGGCGTCCTGCAATGCCTGCTCCGCCGCCCATACCGCCAGGCGCGAGACACGGCCCATGCTGCGCAGCTGCTTGCGGGTCCAGTGGGCCGGCACGACGAAATCGTCGATAGGGCCGGCCAGGCGCGTGTTCAGTTCGGTAAAACGGTCCCACTCATCCATGCGCCGAATGCCGCTGCGGTTGGCGCGAAAGTTGGCGGAGATGGTCGCCCAATCTCCGCCCAGGGAGGTCATGCCGGCCATGCCGGTGACGACTACACGTTTCATCAGCACAAGCCTCCATTGACGGCCAACACCTGGCGGGTGATATAGGCGGCTTCGGCCGACATCAGGAAATTCACCGCGCCGGCGACTTCTTCGGGAGTGCCCATGCGCTGTGCCGGGATCATTTTCATCAGCTCTTCCACCGGTACGTTTTCATCCAGCATCGCGGTGTCGATCAAGCCGGGGGCTACGCAGTTGACAGTGATCTTGCGCTTGCCCAGCTCGATGGCCAGGGCTTTTGCCGCGCCGATCAGGCCGGCTTTCGAGGCGCTGTAATTGACCTGGCCGCGATTGCCGATCAGCCCCGACACCGAGGTAATGCACACGATACGCCCGGCTGCGCGACGGCGAATCATTGGCATCATCACCGGGTGCAGCACGTTGTAGAAACCATCCAGGTTGGTGCGCATCACCACGTCCCAATCGTCTTCCGACAAGGCCGGGAACGCTCCGTCGCGGGTCAGCCCGGCATTGAGCACCACGCCGTAGTAGGCGCCATGTTGCTCGACGTCGGCCTCAAGGATTTCCTTGCAGGTCGCACGATCCGCCACATCGAATTGCAGCACCCGTGCCTTACGGCCAAGGGCTTCGATTTCGACTTGCACTGCATCGGCTTCGGCACGGCCGCTGCGGCAATGCAGCACGATGTCATGGCCGGCCTGGGCCAGGCGCAGGGCAATGGCGCGGCCGATGCCACGGCTGGAGCCGGTGACCAGTACGGATTCAGTCATGGCGTTTCGTCCTTCGATTCTTCTAAATAATTGGCCGCCTGGGGCGGTCGAAATACGTTCAAGCGGGCGCTGGCCTGGATACCGTCGCCGGTCAGGTGGCATTCGAACACACCCATGCCGTTGTCGTCTTCCAGGGAGCGCAGGCCGTGGATGTTCAGCTCGGCGCCCATCGGGAAGTGTTCCACGTTGCATTCGAACTTACGTGTGCCGAGCAGGAAGCCCAGTTCCACCGCCTCGCCCCTTTGGCGTGCGCGGCAACCGGCGTAGGCGGCGACGCTCTGCGCCATCAACTCGATGCCGACCCAGGCCGGCAAGCTGCCGTCAGGGCGGTTGAACAGGCCGCCAGGCTTGACGGTGAGACGGGTGTGGATCTGCTCTTCGTCGAACGACAGCACGTGTTCGATCAGGATCATGTCGCCCGCGTGAGGCAGCAGCTCGGCGAGTGGCCAGTTGGTCATGGGGCCTCTCCGATAATCAGGCTGACGTTATTACCGCCGAAGGCAAACGAGTTGCTCATCAGGCAGGTTTTTCCCAAGGTTTCGTCGCTGCGTGCCCATTGCAAGGCGGGCAACGCGGGGTCGGCCTGGCCGTCCCATACGTGGGGTGGGACGCGGCCGTGAGTCAGGCTCAGCCAGCAGAAGGCCGCTTCCAGCGCACCGGCGGCGCCGAGGGTGTGGCCGCTCATGGGTTTGGTGGATGAGCAGGCTACGCCTTCGGGGAACAGGCTGGCGACGGCCAGGCTTTCCATGGCGTCGTTGTGCTGGGTGGCGGTGCCATGCAGGTTCAGGTAGCCGATCTGCTCCGGCGCCAGTTTTGCACTGGCCAAGGCCTTGCGCATCGCCTGCAACGCGCCTTTGCCGGTAGGTTCGGGCGCGGAGATATGGTGTGCGTCGCAGCTGGCGCCGCTGCCCAGCAAGGCAATCGGTGCCGGCGCTTTACTCATCACAAACAGCACCGCCGCTTCGCCGATATTGATGCCGTTGCGGTTCGCCGAAAAAGGGTTGCAACGCTCATTCGAGACGGCTTCCAGCGCGCTGAAACCATTGAGGGTCAGCTTGCACAAGCTGTCCACGCCGCCGCAGATCACCGCATCGCACACCCCCAGATCAAGCAAGCGCTGGGCGCTCATCAGGGCGCGGGCGCTGGAGGTGCACGCGGTAGAAATCACGTAGGCAGGGCCGCTCAGTTGCAGCCAGTCGGCGAGGAAGTTCGCCGGAGCGCTGAGTTCCTGTTGCTGGTAGTCGTAGTCGCAGGGGAAGTGCTTGTCGCGCAGGTACAGGGCGATGCCGCGGCTGGCTTCGTCGATGCCCGAGGTGCTAGTGCCCAACACGACGCCAACGCGCGAGGCGCCGTAGGTGTGGATCGCTTGACGAATCTCGTTCTCGATCTGCAACGCCGCTTCCAGCAACAGTTGGTTATTGCGGCTGCTCTGCTGGCCGAGTTCCACCGGGATGGTTGCCAGCTCGCCGTGCACACTGCCGACCGGCAACACGCGCTCCGGCACCCAACCGCTTTCGGCGCGCATGCCTGAACAGTCACCGGCAAACAGGCTGCGGCTGACGTGCTCCTGACCGCGACCAAGGGCGCAAATCACGCCGAGGGCGTTGAGGTAGGCGGTCATTGGGCGGCACCGAGCGGTGTAATGCGGTAGCTCAAGGGTTGGCCGGTCATGGTCACACTGAAGACTTCTGAGGATTGGTAGACGATTTGCCAATGCCCCGGCAGGGTACGTGTGAGGCCCCTTGCCTGGGCGCTGGGGTAAAGCGCGCGCACGTCATCGGCTGAGGCCAGGGCAAACAGCAGGGCGGCGAACAGCTCCCGCGCCTGGGGATTGGGCGGCAGCAAGCCGTCGGCCTGCCAGGCGCCATCGATCAGTTTTTGCCGGGCCAGCGGGATGCCCAGCGGGTCCATCATCGACCAGCGGATTGCGCTGCCTTCGCGCTGGACCACCAGGAACCAGTCCTGGCTCTGGCCATCTGCATGGCGCTGCACATGCAGTTGCATCGGCAACGCCAGCGCGGGCGTTTTTTCCGGCAACGGCGGCTGGCTGGCGCAGGCGCTCAGCAATAGCAGGCAACCGATCAACAGGCTGCGCATCATGGTTCGCAGCTCGCCAGAGGCTTGCGCGCCACACAGTTGACCAGGGTTTCTTCGCGCTGGCCCACCGGCGGCGGGTTGCGCAGGCCCCAGCGCTCCAGCAGGCCGAAGTCGCTGGAACGGCTCCACCACAGGTACGGGTATGAAACGTTCTGTGGGCCGAATTCAAAGCCCTGCTCGCGGAGCATCTCCAGGTATTCTTCGGCGCTTTTCTGCACATGCATGGGGTGGCGGAACAGCCAGCGTATCACCCAAGTGTCGATATAGGCTTCGGTGGATTCGGCAAACAGCAAATAGCCTCCCGGCTTGAGCACTCGGTAAAACTCTTTGAGTGCGCGATGCTGTTCGACCAGATGATGGAAGGTCTGGTGGCAGAACAGGATATCGACGCTCTCGTCTGGCACATCGAGGGTGGCGCAGTCGCTGCCGATCAGCTCGATGGCCAGGCCCTGGCGCGTGGCTTCAGCCTTGCTCAATTCCAGGCTATGAGGGTCTGCGTCCAGCCCGATCAGGCGCTCGGGGGCGAACACCTGCTGCAAATACTGGAAGGACTTGCCCTGGCCGCAGCCGGCGTCGAGCAATACCGGCGCTTCGGGCAGTGGGTCGGTGAACAGGCTGCGCAGGTCGTTGATCGCCACGCGCAGCACATGGTGCTGCCAGGTGTGGCTGCGCAGGAACCACAAACCGAATTTGGTTTCTTCGACGTAGTTTTTACTCAGGTATTGAGAAGTCATGTCGGTTCACTCGCGCAAATCTCCGACAACATCCGCAACCGCCGCTTGGGCTCGCTGACAAACGGATTACGCTCGTCCCACGCGTAGCCTGCGAGGATCGCGCTGATCATGCGGCGAATCTCCGGCGAGCTTTCAGGGTGGAAAATCACATCCTGGAATGTCCCTGCGTACCAGCCTTCGACGTAGCAGCGGAAGGTGTCGACGCCGCGCTTCAACGGTGCGGCAAATTCGGTTTGCCAGTCCACGGTTTCGCCTTTGAGCTGACGGTCCAGCAGGGCGGCCGCCATGCTCGCTGAGCGCATGGCGATGGTCACACCGGAGGAGAACACTGGGTCGAGGAATTCCGCCGCATTGCCCAGCAGTGCAAAGCCCGGGCCGTGCAGGGTTTTGACGTTGGCCGAGTAGCCGCCGATGGTGCGCGCTGGCGTGTCCCACACCGCGTTGTTCAGCACGCCGGACAGGCTTGGAGTTTCGTCGATAAAGCCGCGCAGGCAGGCGTCCAGGTCAGCGTCGCGGCCGTCGAAATGCTCCTTGGCCGCGACCACGCCCACCGAGCACCGGCCATTACTGAACGGAATGGTCCAGAACCAGATGTCGCGTTTGGTCGGGTGAGTGGTTACCAGGATCTTGGTACGGTCGAAACCTGGGTGTTCGATGCGGTCTTCAACATGAGTGAACACCGCCTGGCGTACCGGAAAATTCGACGGTGCTTCCAGATCCAACAGGCGCGGCAGCACGCGGCCATAGCCGCTGGCATCGAGCACGAACTTGGCTTTGATGTGGTACTCGCTGCCGTTTTCGCGGCGCACATGCAGGTAGCGGCTATCGCCCGCAAAATCCACGCCGACGATGGTTTCACCGTAGCGGATCTCCACGCCCTGCGATGCCGCCTGGTCGGCCAGCAACTTGTCGAACTCGCCTCGCTGCACCTGGAAAGTGGTCGGCTTGCCGTTGCTGAAGGTGTCGCTAAAGTCAAAGGCGCTGTAACGCTCGCCCCAGGCGAACGCTGCCCCGGTTTTTACCTGGAAGCCGGCGGCCTGCACGGCGTCGAGCATGCCAGCTTCTTCGATAAAGTCGATGCAGTGGGACAGCAGGCTTTCGCCGATCGAGAACCGTGGAAAATGCTGGCGCTCGATGATCAATACATCATGCCCTTTGCGCTTGAGCAGCGCGGCGGCGATGGCGCCGGACGGGCCGGCACCAATCACGACAACCTGGCGACGTTCCATTTCAACTGTGGGCACGAGGGCTCCTTGCCGCTATGGCGATAATCCGATTCATAAGGCGTGTTTCTGATGGCCAGCCCAGGGCGCCAGCATAAAGCTGAATGCCAGGCCCAGGCTGACCGATAAGCCGAAATTACTCACTGCGGGCGTGCTGGACACCGCCAGCAGGCCGAACGACAACCACGTTGTCAGCGCCGCAAGCAGTGTACCCAGCAGGCTGACGGCAGCACCGCCGATCTGCTCGCGCATCAGGATCGCGTAGTCGACGCTGATCGCCGTCACCAGCAGCAAGCCGAACAGGCTGAACAACGTCAGCGGCTGGCCCAGCCAACCGAGGCTGGCCAGGCTGCACAGTGCGGCGAGTAATGGCAGTGCAACGATGCGCAGGGCGCCGCCGAAACCAAACGGCAGGATCAGCAGCAACACGATCAGCACGCACGACATCAATTTCAGTTCCGCGGCGCTGATCTGGGTGGCGGCGAAGACGCGGTTCAGATCACCGAGGCGATCCACCAACTGCACGCCCGGCAAGTCCACGGCCTGTACCCGCAACAGCGCTGGGTTGTTCAGACCTTGCAGGCTGACCATCGCTGCAACACCGCCGTCCACCGGGCCGAGCCACAGTGTGCGCCAGGGTTCGGCCATCGGGCCTGCCAGTGCCGCGTCAATGTCTTCGGTGGGCAGCGCTTGCAACTGCGCAACTTCAGCTTGCAGGGCGCTGGCCGGCACGCCGAGGTCCAGCAGCGGCTGCCAATGCTGTGGCAGTGTGTTCAGTGCTTCGCGCAGTTGTTGCTGCTCGGCGGGCAGGTTGACCAGTTGATTGAGCGCCAGGTAACCCTGGAGCTTGTCCATATTCACCAATTGATCCAGGCGCTGGCCCAACGCGGCTAGGCGCTCCAGCAATTGCTGTTGATTCTCGGCGCGCACCAGGAAAAACTGGCTGGTGGGTTGGAAACCTGTGATGCGCGCCACGGCCTGGGCTTCTTGCAGCAGCTGCGGCGGCGCGCCGATCCACTGGCGGATATCGTTTTTGCTATTGAGCTGCCACAGGCCACCGGCGCAAAACAGCAACACCAGCGCCAGTAGCACCGGGCTCGGCACGCGCGTGAGCAACGCGGCGCGAATCTGCCACAGGCATTCGGCGATACGCAGCGGCCATTGCGCCGGACGCAGTTCGACGCCCTTAAGCAATGCCGGCAACAGGCACACGGCCGACAGATACGCACCGACCAGGCCAGCAGCGGAGAACACCGCGATCTGGGTCAGCGCCGGGAACGGCGTCCAGGCCAACGCCAGGTAACCGATGCAACTGGTGGCCAGGCTCAGGCTCAGCCCTGGCAGGGTCAGGCGCAACGCCGGCCAACTGCGCCAGGGCTTGAGGCTCCAGCTTTTTGACAGGTAGTGCAGCGGGTAATCCACCGCGACGCCAATCAGGCTGGAGCCAAGCACCAAGGTCATCACATGCATATGGCCAAACAGCGCCACACACGCCACGGCGCCAAACAGCATGCCCACCAGTACCGGCACGAAAGCCAGCAATACCCGCCATCGGCGGAACGCCAGCAACAGCAACAGCAGGATGCCCACGGTCGCGCCGCCACCGACCCAGGTGATTTCCCGTGTGGCCTGTTGCTGACCATTGGCGGCGTATAACAAACCACTGGCCGCCAGCAGTTGCGCGCCTTGCTGGCCGGCCTGTTCACGGCTGGCCTGGAGCAAATCCGCTACTTGCAGCGGCAGTTTCATATCAAAGGCATTGCCGGTGGTGCGCGCGCGCAGCAACACCCAACTTTTGCCGTCGGCATCGGCGATCAACGCGCCGCTGCCGATATCCAACTGCACCGAGCCACGTTGCGGCTGGCTGTTCTGGATGCGTCCGGTCAGGCCCAGCCAGTCATCCTGGCTCGGCACCAGGCTGAAGCCGGTGAACGGGTCGAACAGCGCCTGCACGCGCTGCTGGATAAAGGCGTCGGGGTGTTCAATCAGTTGCTCGCGGTCCTTGGTTGAAAGCATCGCCAAACGGCCGCGCAGCAATTGCTCGCGCAGTGCCGGCAAGTCGGCTTGCAGGTTCCACTGCACCTTTTCAAACAGACCGCTGGCCTGCCAGCGCTCGCCCAACTGTTGCGCCACAGCCACCGCTTGCTGGCGGTCGGCATGCCCCACCAGTACCAGCATCTCGCGGTTCAGCGGTTCCTGCATGCGCTGTTCGGCTTGCAGTTCCAAGGCGTTCGGCGTGCTGCCCGGCACCAGTTCCATCAGGTTGGCCGACAGCGGCGCACCGTGGCGCCACTGCCAGCCGGCCAGGGCCAGCACCGCCACCAGCAGGATCAGGAACAGGCGCGGCAACAGGCGCTCACTGGGCAAAGTCGCGTTGCTCCGCGTCGCTCAACGGTTGTTCGGCGGTGCTGTCCTGCATGCGCAGTACGGTGCTGTCGCCTTGGGTTTCCAGCAGTTCAATTTTTTGCACCAGCGCGCCGCCGTCGATATTGATCTGGGTGAACACTTGTTTCAGCAGCAGCGAGCGAGGGATCAGCGTCAGCTTCCATTGCGTAGCCTCGCCTTGCAGTTGCAGCTCGAAATCCCGCTGCAAGCCGCTGCTGTCGCCCTGGAGTACGGCGAGGAACAACCGGTTCTGCTCGGCACCGGCGCTCTTGTTTGGCAGTGTCTGCCAGCCATTGGCTTCACGCCGGGCGATGCCTTGGGCGCTGATGCGGTAGTCCTGTTGCAACGGGGTTTTGAGCAGCCATAGCAGGCCGTGGTCTTTGGCGAGGACGAAAGTACCCTTGCTGACCAAGGGCTGTGGCAGGGCGCGCAGGTGTTTTTCCTGGGTGAAGCTGCCGTGGATCACGGAAGGTTTTGCCAACTGATCGCTGAGTTGTTGCAGGTCGAAGCCGTGGGCGCTGACGCTCAGCAGCAGGCCCACAAACAGGATGATCGCTCTCATGCCAGGGCCCTCTCGACCGCATCTGTGAACACTTTGGGTGAGGCCAACTGCATCTCGCGGCTGGCCATCTCTACCGCCACTTGCACGGTAGTGGCGCGGGTCAAACGCTCGCCGCTGGCCAGGTCCGTAATCAGGTAATTGACCTTCAAGCGGTTCTCCCATTCCACCAGGCTGGCGCGCACGTTGATCGTCTGGCCGAACACCGCGCCGCGCACGTAGCGCAGTTGCATGTCGATGACCGGCCAGGCATAGCCGGCTTCGAGCATCGCCGTGTAGTTGTGGCCGATCTTGTCCAGCAGCGCGCAGCGCGCCACTTCCAGATACTTCACGTAGTGCCC
This sequence comes from Pseudomonas sivasensis, assembly GCF_021391435.1. Taxonomy (NCBI): domain Bacteria; kingdom Pseudomonadati; phylum Pseudomonadota; class Gammaproteobacteria; order Pseudomonadales; family Pseudomonadaceae; genus Pseudomonas; species Pseudomonas sivasensis. The sequence continues at coordinate 673,457 of NZ_CP090029.1, forward strand.
GTGCCACACCACGTTCATGGTGTCGACGTCGAAAAATGGCACGAGGATTTCGGTGTCGCAGTGCAGTACGCCGGGGCTACGCATGCAGCCTCCAGTGTTGCTCGGCGATGCGTTGCAGGCACAGGCGCAGTTCGCCTTCCAGGGCGCGGTCTTCGATCACCGGCGGGAAGTCCTTGGCCAGTTCCTCATGCATGGCGGCCAACGCCGGTGGCAGCGCCCGCGCATCCTCGGCCTGGGCGCGCAGCCACACACCTTGGTTGGCGGCGAGCAAGGTGGCGGCGGCAACCTGTTCGGTCAGCTCCAACACGCGAATTGCATCGCGGGCGGCGATGGTGCCCATGCTGACTTTGTCCTGGTTGTGGCACTCGGTGGAGCGCGAGAACACGCTGGCCGGCATGGTGTTTTTCAGCGCTTCGGCGGTCCAGGCGCTGGTGCCGATCTGCACGGCCTTGAAGCCATGGTTGATCATCGCGCGGTCAGCCGGCGCGCCGGACAGGTTGCTCGGCAGGCCGTGGTTGTAACGCACGTCAACCAGCAACGCGAGTTGGCGATCGAGCAGGTCAGCTACGTTGGCCACCAGGGTCTTGAGGCTGTCCATGGCAAAGGCGATATGCCCTCCGTAGAAGTGCCCACCGTGCAGCACGCGTTCTTCTTCGGCGTCGATGATCGGGTTGTCGTTAGCGCTGTTCAGCTCGATCTCGATAAACGAACGCAGCCAGTTCAGGCTGTCCGCCAGCACGCCGAGGACGTGGGGCGCGCAGCGCAGCGAGTAGCGATCCTGCAGGCGGTGCAGCGGCGCGGTCGGCGCGTCGATCGCCAGGTCCTTGCGCAGCCAGGCGGCGACTTGCATCTGCCCAGGGTGCGGCTTGGCGGCGAACAGGCGCTCGTCGAAGTGTTCCGGGTTGCCCTGCAGCGCGACCACGTTGAGCGCGGTGATGCGTGTGGCGAGTTGCAGCAGGTAGTCGGCGCGGGCGAAGGCGAGGCAGGCGAGGCCGGTCATCACGGCGGTGCCGTTCATCAGGGCCAGGGCTTCTTTCGGACGTAAAACCAGCGGGTCCCAACCCAACTCGCGGTGCACGTCGGCGGCCTGGCGACGTTCGCCACGGAACATCACCTCGCGCTCGCCGGACAGGGTCGCGGCCACGTAGGACAGCGGCGTCAGATCACCGCTGGCGCCCACCGAACCTTCTTCCGGGATCAACGGCAGCACGTCGTGTTCGAGGAACGCGTGCAGGCGCTCCAGCAACTCCACGCGCACGCCTGAAACGCCGTGGCACAACGACTGCAACCGCGCGGCCAGCACGGCACGGGTGGCTTGTGCATCGAGCAATTTACCCAGGCCGCAACCGTGGAAGGTGTACAGGTGACGGGGCAGGGCCTCGACGTGTTGCAACGGCACTGCGACCACGCACGAGTCGCCGTAGCCGGTGGTCACGCCGTAGATCACGCCTTCCTTGTCCAGCAGCGAGTCGAGGAACTGCGCGCCTTTGGCGATGCGCTGGCGATACGCGGCGTCGCCCTGCAACTGGGTGGGCGCCTGACGGTTGGCCAGGGCCAGCACGTCTTCGATGCGCAGGGGGCGTTCGCCAAAGGTTACCGGCTCAAGATGCGTCGTCATCGGTCTTCCAGAAAGGGTAAAAGTTGAACCATTGTTGGGGCGCTTCCAGGCAGAACTGGCCCAGGCGTGCGGCGTAGCGTGAGGTCCACTGAGCGATGACCTGCTCGCGGGTGCTGCGCTTCCATTCGATCAAGGGTGTGAACGGTTCGATAGTCAGGCGATAACGCCCAGTGTGCTTGAGGCACATCAGCAGGTTGACCGGGCATTTGAGCAGGCCGGCCAGCAGCCACGGGCCTTGGGGGAATGCGGCGTCATGGCCGAGGAAATCCACGCGCACCGTGCGCCCGCCGTGCAGCGGCACGCGGTCGCCCGCAATCGCCAGCCACTCTCCCTCGTCCAGGCGCTGGCTCAGCAGCAACATCGTCGCCGGGTCCAGCTCGCTGACCTGGATCAGGCGCAGATGACTCGCCCCGGCTTCGCCCAACAGGCGGTTGAATTGTTCGGCGTGCTTGGTGTGCACCAGCACGTTCATGGTGACCTTTTCGCCGATTTCCGCCAGCGCGCGGCACACTTCCAGGTTGCCCAAATGTGCGCCGACCAGCATCTGGCCGCGCTCGCCGCGCAGTTGCCCGCGTAGTTTCGCCGGGTCGTTGATTTCGATTTGTTCCAGGCGCAGCTTGCCGTTCCACACGTCGAGTTTGTCGAGCAGGGAATCGGCAAAGGCCATGAACTGGCCGAATACTTTGCGGTGGCTGGGGCGTAACTCATCGCGCCCGCTCCATTCGGCCAGGCGCTGCTGGTATTGCCAGGCGCTCTGGCGCGCGCTTCGGCCGAACAGGAAAAAGTACAGCACGATGCCGTACAGCACCGGGCTCAGCAGGCGTCGGCCGAGGATTTTGGCCGCGAAGGCGGTGAATTTCATCAGCCAGTAGCTGCCGCGTTCTTCGCGGTCGGCCCAGTGTTGCGTGTTGTCGCTCATGCCTTCCACCGTCGCCACAGGATCATCGGCGCGCGCACCAACATGCCGAAAAACAGCCGCGTATGCATGGCGCTGATACGCACGTTGTCGTGGAACAGGCGAAAGTGCGACAGGCCGTCGGTGGGGTAATGCACTTTCGTCGGCAGCCAGCGCATCGGCTGATTACGCCATGCCAGGCGCACCAAGATGTCCGAGTCGAAGTCCATGCGCGTGCCAATGTAGGCCGAGTCCATCAGCGCCAGCACCGGTGTCAGCGGGTAGACGCGAAAGCCGCACATCGAGTCGCGGATCTGCAGCGACAGCGTGTTGATCCACACCCACACGTGGGTCAGGTAGCGCGCGTACAAGCGGCCTTTGGGCACGCTTTCATCGTATTCGGGGTAGCCGCAGATAATGGCGTCGGGGTGCCTGCGCGAGGTATCGACAAACGTCTCGACTTCGCGCAAATCATGCTGACCGTCGGCGTCCACTTGCAGGGCGTGGGAGTAGCCAAGGCGTGCAGCTTCGCGGAAACCCGCCATGACCGCGCCGCCCTTGCCTTGGTTGTGTGGCAGGGTCAGCAGAGTCACGTTATTGAGGGTCGCCAATTGCGCCAACACCGCCGCGCACGCCGGGCTGCTGCCATCGTCGACCAACAGGCAGGGCAGGCCGCTGTTCAACAGGCTTTGGACCACGGCGGGCACGGCGGCTTCGTGGTTGTAGACCGGGATTAGGGCGCAGGGGTTATGCATCGACAGTCTCCAGCAGAATCCGCCCACTGGAGCAGGCCGCGACGCCGTTGCGGTAGGCGAAATACAGCTTGCCGCGCTCCTGGTCGAAGCGCAGGTGCAATTCGATACGATCGCCGGGGCGTATCAGTTGCTGGAACTTGAGCACTTCCATCCCGGCAAAGGTCGCGGGCAGGTCGAGCAGGTGCTGGCCCAGGTTGAACGCCCATTCCACTTGCACCACGCCCGGCAGCACGGGGGTGACCGGGAAGTGCCCGCTGAAGTAGGCCAGGTCCGGCGGCACACTCAGTTGCACGGTCCATTCGCCATCGGCTTCGATCTGCCCCAACACCTCCGGCGCCTTTGGCCGTGGCGCCAGCAGCAGCGCGGCCACATCGGCCTGGGGCAGTTTTCCCTGGGCGTTCAACGGCAACTGTCGCAGCAGGCGCCAGCGACGGGGCAGGGCCAGGGCTTCGCAATGCTGGCTCAGATGCTGGCGCAGGGTTTGAGTGAGGCTGCGGCGGCCCTGGTTGCGCAGGGCGTGTAGGCCTTCGGCGCTCAATACCACTAGGGCACCGAGTGACGCGCGGTTTTCTTGCACCACGCCCAGGCGCGTTTCCGCGACCCATGGGTGGGCCATCAGCGCTTGTTCCAGCGTCGGCAGGGAGATGCGTTTTTCTTCCAGCTTGACGATGCGGTCCAGGCGACCCAGCAGCTCGAAGCGACCATCGGCATGGATATGTGCAGCGTCAGCGGTTTGTTCAACATGCCCTGCTGGCAGGTAAGGCGAGGCGATGCGCAGAGCGCCGTCGGCGTCCTGGCTCAGTTGCACATCGGCAAACGGCTGCCAGGGTTGCGCGCCCTGGCGCCAGGCGATGCCGCCGGTTTCCGAGCTGCCGAGAATTTCCGTCGGCCATTGGTGCAAACGCTCGTAAAGACTGGTGGCGGCTTCGACGGGCAAGGCGCCACCGGAAGAGAACACTCGCGACACCTGGCTCAGCGCGGGCCAGTCGAGGTTGTCGCCCATGCGTTTGAGCAGTGCCGGGCTGGCCACCCAGGCAAATTGAGGGTGTTCGCGGCTGGCGCGTTGCAAGTCTTCGGGAAAGGCCAGTTGCTTGCGCACAAAGGTACGACCGGCGCACAACGGCCACAGCACCCGGAACAGCAACCCGTAGATGTGCTGGGTGGCGACGCTGCCGATGATGCAGGCGTCTTTAAGGTCCGCACCCCACAAGGCTTCCAGCGCTTGAACCTCGTTGGCTAATTGGCGCAGGGTTTTGTCGATACGCTTGGGCTCGCCGCTGGAGCCGGAGGTGCACAGGCTCAGTTGACACGTGTCCAGGTCGAGCGCGGCAGCAGGCAACGGCGCCTGGTACAGCGCGTCGAGATCGGCGGGTTCGACCAGCCAGGCGTCGACGGCATCGGCCCAGCGTTGGCGGGTCTGGGGCTGCAGATCGGCGGGAAGCAGTACGCTGACCCCTGCGCGCCAGGCGCCCAGCAGGGCGATCGCCAGCACGCCGGCATCTTCCAGGTGCACCGCCAGACGCCGAATACCGCGCGCTTGCAGGCCCGCGGCCAGGCCGAGTGATTGTTCCCACAGCTGGGCGTGATTCATTGCAGGTTCGGTGGTCACCAAACGCTGTTGCAGCGGCTCAAGCAGCAAGTGCTCAAGTTTCAACCCATTCATATGCGGCCTCGAACCCTTTGTCGTACTAGCCATTCCACGGCAAACAACAGCCCCATCAGCCCGTAGGCGATCAGGCCGTTGTACAACGTCCACCAGCTCAGTGGCGCCCACAAGGTTAGGGCGGCAGCGAGCAGGCCATTACACAGAAAAAACACGCTCCACACCACGGTGACCTGGCGGGTATACACAATCGCGTTGGGCGGTAACTCCGGGTCGGTCATGCGTGCCAGGCGCTCCACCATCGGCGGGCCGTATTTCAGGCTCAGGCCAAACAGCGCGAGCATGAAGGCACTGACCAGGCTCGGGTACCAGCGCAGCAAGTGCGGGCTGTCGAACCAAGCCAGTAACAGGCAAAACACGATCATCGCCAACGCCATCCAGCGACTGCCGGGACGTGGTGCGCCGATGAACGCGCGCAACAGCCAGAGGCTGCCCAGCAGCAGCCCGAATTGCCACGGCGCAAAATGCTCAGTGCCGTAATACACCGCAAAGGGGTACAGCAGCCCCGCCAACAGCAGGCCAAGGCCGATCAGCCGGCTCATGCGGCGGGTTGGACCAGACGGTACACCGCCTCTACCACGTCGTTCACTGTGCGCACGGCCTTGAACTCTTCGGCGGCGATCTTCTTGCCGGTCTGGCGCTTGATATGGTCGATCAGGTCCACGGCATCAATGCTGTCGATTTCCAGGTCCTGATACAGGTTGGCGTCAAGGGTGACGCGCTCTGGGGGGAGTTCAAACAGTTCCACCAAGGCATCGCGCAGGGTGTTGAAAATATCGTCACGAGTTTGCATGGTCCGGTCTCAAGCTGCCTGTCTGGCCGTAACGAACGCCGCAAGGCTCGCCACGTTGGTGAAGTGATTACGGGTGTCCTTGGCGTCGGCATCGATTTTGATGCCGTATTTTTTTTGAATCGCCAGACCCAATTCCAGGGCGTCTACCGAATCCAGGCCCAGGCCTTCGCCGAACAGGGTTTGGTCGCTACCGATGTCGTCGGCGCTGATGTCTTCCAGACCCAGGGCCTCGATGATCAGCGTCTTTATGTCGTGCTCAAGGCGGTGTTGGTCGCTCATCTTCGGCGAGCTCCTTAATGAAATAGTGGTGCAGGTGATCGTTGAGCTTGCGTGAAGCCTGAGGCGCGGGCCCCAGTGCCGCGAACGCCTGTGGTTCTATATCGGCACCCACCCGCAAACTGAAGTGAAAGCGGCGTTTCGGGATGCGATACCAGGGTTCGGCTTTGGTCAAGGTGGTTGGGCTGACCTTGATCACCACGGGGGTGATGATTGTCGCACCCCGCAGCGCAATGGCGGCGGCGCCGCGATGAAAGGCGGGCGCCGCGCCGGGTGTGGTACGAGTGCCTTCAGGAAAGATGATCAGCGTCTGGCCTTCGCGCAGGGCGTCGGCGGCGGCATCGAGCATCTCCGCGCTGCCGTCATTGCTGATATAGCCCGCATCGCGTATCGGCCCCCGGGTGAACGGGTTCTGCCACAGGCTTTGCTTGACCACGCAGTTGGTCTGGCGCATCAGGCCGATCAGAAACACCACATCGATCAGCGACGGGTGGTTGGCAACGATCATCTGGCCGGGGCGGCCGAGTTTCTCGGCGCCTTCGACGCTGTAGGTCAGCACGCCAGCGCGATGCATCATGCGGATAAAGAACCAGAACAGCTTGCTGATGGTGTGACGGGCACGGCGCTGGTGCTTGTCGGCACTGCCCGGCAGGCAGCTGAGCACCGGAAACACCAGCAAACGCAGGCACAGCCCGCCGACACCAAACAGGAAGAAGCTGGCGGCGGTGGCAAACAGGCGCCAGTAGTAGGCGTCCCGTGGCTTGTCAGTCAGAGCTTGCGTTGCCAGTTCCATACACGGTTCTTCCAGGCATGTTGGCAGGCGCCCTGTTCAGTGAGCAGGGTGCGCAGCAGGTTCAGGGCGTGGGGCCACTGGGTTTGATTGGCTTGGACAGTGCCGGGTGTGAGTTCCAGTTGCCACTCGTCGCCTGGTGTGAGCAACAGGCCGAGGGCGTAGGGGAAGGGCACGTCAACGATCCAACTGGCGTAGGCCTCGGGCGGCTGTTCTTCGGTGATCACCAGCAATACCGCCGGGGCGCCTTCATTGAGCAGCGCGGCGGCTTCGAGCATGCCGTGCTCCAGGCCATCGCCGGCGGCGGCGAGGGCGGTCATTTCACTGGTTTCATTACGCAGAATCGACCAGAGGCCAATCACTGCGTTATGCACAGACAGACTGAACTGGGTCGGGGACAGCGGCTGCTCGTTGGCCAGGTCGCTGAGGATGTCTAGAGTGCGTGGGGTTTCGCCGTGCCGGGAAATAAACACCAGCGGAAGGTCTTGCAGGCCTTCTGCAAGGGGCCAGCCCACGCTGAAGGCCATGCGCGCCAGCCGGCTCAGGCGGCGGCGCTGCATGGCGGGCAAGAAGGATACGTCGGGCGAGGCATCGCTAGCGGGCAGCAGCACCGGCGCCTGGCACCATGCGCGCCATTCGTCCGCACTTTCCAGCCCTGGGGCCCAGGCACGCCATTGGGCAATGTTGAAGTTGATCACTGAGAAGTTATCCCGCCCCTGCGGGCTTCCATGTGCGGCTTTTGGCCCCGAATACCGGGACAGGGAGCAATAGCCGAATGGCGCGCATTATCCCGGTGCCGCGGGGTTCTAGCAAACTTTGGTAAAGATTTGTTCACGGCTGAATACAATTTGTTGGTAAGGATTTACAGATTGTCCTTTATCGATGGCTGAGTTGGATTGTCGGACCGTTCCTATTCTTTTGTGTGTGAGGTGCGACGACCTGTCTAGAGTGCGGCAATGGATGGATGAACGAGGTAGCTAACAGGCGCTTTTGCCCTCTACACTCGGACATTCATTGATACACGGAGGTTTTTCCATGCGGCGTGTGGTGTTCAATCAGAAAGGCGGCGTTGGCAAGTCCAGCATCGCCTGCAACCTGGCGGCGGTCAGTGCCAGCGAAGGCTATCGAACCCTGTTGGTGGACCTCGATGCACAAGCCAACTCAACCCAGTACCTCACCGGGCTGACCGGCGACGACATTCCCATGGGGATCGCGGACTTTTTCAAGCAAACCCTGTCTTCCGGGCCGTTTTCGAAGAAGAACAAGGTCGATATCTACGAAACGCCCTTCGATAACCTGCACGTCATCACCGCGACGGCCGAACTCGCGGACTTGCAGCCCAAGCTTGAAGCCAAGCACAAGATCAACAAGCTGCGAAAGCTGCTGGATGAGCTGAGCGAAGATTACGACCGGATTTACCTGGATACACCGCCAGCCCTGAACTTTTATGCGGTTTCGGCGCTGATTGCTGCTGATCGTGTGCTGATCCCCTTCGATTGCGACAGCTTCTCGCGTCAGGCCCTGTATGGCCTGCTGGCCGAAATCGAAGAATTGAAGGAAGACCACAACGAAGGCCTCGAAGTCGAAGGTATCGTGGTCAACCAGTTCCAGGCCCGAGCGAGTCTGCCGCAGCAGATGCTGGAGGAGTTGATCAACGAAGGGTTGCCGGTGCTTCCGGTGTACCTGGCCAGTTCGGTGCGCATGCGCGAGTCCCATCAGGAGAACAAGCCGCTGATCCACCTCGACCCACGGCACAAGCTGACCCAGCAGTTCGTGGAATTGCATAACTTGCTTGAAAACGCCTGACCTGTGGGAGAGGGCTTGCCCCCGATAGCGGTATGCCAGCTAGCTCATCTGGAGCTGACCCACCGCATCGGGAGCAAGCCCCCTCCCACACTGCCCAGCATTGTCCTTGAGGTTCGGTTACACCCCCTGGCTACGCAACCAACTCATCAACTGCGGCAACGGAAACGCTCCACTCTGACGCGCCACTTCGCGACCATTCTTGAACAGAATCAGGCTCGGAATCGACCGAATCCCCAACTGCGCCGACAACTGTTGATTGGCCTCGCTGTCCAGCTTGGCCAACCGGCACTTGCCCTCCAACTGTCCGGCAGCCTGCTCAAACACCGGTGCGAACGACTTGCACGGTCCGCACCAGTCGGCCCAAACGTCTACCAGAAGCGGCAGGTCGCCTTTGATCTGGCTGGCGTAGTCGCCTTGTTTCAGCTCAAAAGGCTTATTCAACAAAACGGGCTGTTTGCAACGCCCGCATTTGGGCGCATCTGCCAGGCGTTCGCCGGGGATGCGGTTGAGGCCGTTGCAATGAGGGCAGGGTATGACGAGAGGTTCGGACATTGAGGGCTCCTGGAAATGGCCAATAGGCTCTATTTGGAGCCAGCAATGATAGTTATCAAGCGAAACACATGATTGTAGAAAGGGTGCTCATTGCTCTCGTGGTCACGACGAACAACTGATCTCCAAATGCTTTCCCCAATCCGGCGGCCGCTGCGCGTACTGCTCCATCCCCGCTTGCTCCTCGAACGGCCTGGAAAGCACCTCATGCAATCGCCGAACTTCGCTGTAGTCGCCCGACTCGGCTGCGGTGATGGCGTTCTGGGCGAGGTAGTTGCGCAGGATGTACAGCGGATTCACGGCGTGCATCCGCTCGCGGCGCTGTTCCTCGCTGGAGTCTGCGTCCCGTGCAACACGTTCCTTGTACTGCTCGGCCCAGGCATCGAACCCGGCCATGTCGACAAAATCATCGCGCAACCGCGCTACGGCCAGCGCCGCTGACTCATCCCCGAGACGACGGAAGAACAGTGTGTAATCCACACCGCTGTTCTGCATCAGTTTCAGCAGGCGCTCCACCATTTGCTGGTCGTCGTCTTCGGCGGTGGTGAGCCCGAGTCGGCGACGCATCAGGTCCAGGTAGTGCGCCTGGTACAGCGGCAGGTACAGGCCGAGGGCCTCCTTCAAGGCATCGACGCTGATAAACGGCGTGAGCGCCTGGGCCAGCGCACTGAGGTTCCACTGTCCAATCGGCACCTGATTGCTGAAGGAGTAGCGCCCTTCATGGTCCGAATGGTTGCAGATGAAGTGCGCGTCAAAGTCATCAAGAAACGCGAACGGCCCGAAGTCGAAGGTGATGCCCAGGATCGACATGTTGTCGGTGTTCATCACGCCATGGCAGAAGCCATAGGCCTGCCATTTGGCGATCATCTCGGCGTTGCGTTCGACGATTTCACGGAACATCGCCAGGTACGGTTCGGGCTGTTCGCGGCACTCGGGGTAGTGCAGGTTCAGCACATGCTCGGCCAGTTCGGCTTGCTGCTCGGGCTTCTTGGTGTAGTAGAAGTATTCGAAATGCCCAAAGCGGATATGGCTGGGCGCGAGGCGCAACACCATGGCACCCCGCTCCTGTTTTTCCCGCCATACCGGCGTGCTGGAGCCGATTACACACAGCGCGCGGCTGCTGGGGATGCCCAACGCGTGGAGGGCTTCGCTGGCGAGGAACTCACGAATCGAGGAGCGTAAAACCGCACGGCCATCGCCCATCCGCGAGTAAGGCGTCATTCCGGCGCCCTTGAGGTGCAGGTCCCAATGTTCGCCAGCCTCGTTGTACACCTCGCCCAGCAACAACCCACGGCCGTCGCCCAGCTGAGGTGTATAGCCGCCGAACTGGTGCCCGGAGTAGATCATCGCGCGCGGTTCTGCTTCGGCCCACAGCTTGTGGCCGCTGAACAGTTCGGCGAATACCGGCGTTTCGGCCACCGCCGGGTCGAGGTCGAGCAGGGCCATGGCGGCGTTGCTCGCCACGACAAGGCGAGGCTCGTCGAGGGGTTCGGGCAAAACGTGGGTTGAGAACGCGTCGCCCAGGCGTGCGAAGCGGTTGTCGAAGGTCAGTTCGTCGAGGGCTTTCACCGGCCATCTCCAGCAGAATGTCCGAGCATTCTGCTGGGGATAGACGCTTTAGTCGAGTTTGCTGGGCGGCGGTTCCGGCGCATCGTCGACTTTGCCGGGCGGCGGCTCGGGGGCGTCCTGTTCGGTGGCGGGTCCGGCGATGGTCTTGCGATCATCCTCGACCGGCACCAGTTTGTACTCCTGGCCATGCATGTTCTTGAGGTACACCTCCATCTGCCGGAACGAGATGTTGATGTGCTGCTTCTTGAACTCACGGTTGATGTAGCGGTTGACCTCGTCGAGTACCGGGTTGCGGTCACCCAGGTCGCGCACGTGCATACGCAGCTCGTGGTCGAGGGTGCTTTCGCCGAAGTTGAGGAAGTACACGTGAGGTTCCGGTTCCTTCAGCACCCGTGGATTTTCCCTCGCGGCCTTGAGCAGCAATTCCTTCACCAGGTCCAGATCGGAGCCGTAGTCCACGCCCAGTTTCAGAGTGACGCGGGTGATGGTGTCGGTCAGCGACCAGTTAATCAGTTGCCCGGTAATGAACGTTTTGTTCGGGACAATGATGTCCTTGCGGTCGAAGTCGGTGATGGTGGTGGCGCGGATGCGGATTTTGCTCACCGTGCCCGACAGGTTGCCGATGGTGATGGTGTCGCCGATACGCACCGGGCGTTCGAACAGGATCATGATGCCGGAGATAAAGTTGGCGAAGATCTCCTGCATGCCGAAGCCCAAGCCCACCGACAGCGCGGCGACCAGCCACTGCAGCTTGTCCCAGCTCACGCCGAGGGTAGACAGGGTGGACACGAAGCCGACGCCGGCAATCACATAGGACAGCAGCGTGGTGGTGGCGTAGGCGCTGCCCTGGGCCAGATCCAGTTTTGACAGCACCAACACCTCCAGCAGACCGGGCAGGTTGCGCGCCAGGGCGAAGGTGATACCGATGATGATCAGCGCGCCGAGCAAGTCGCCGATGCTGATGGGCACCATGCTGATATTGGCACCGGTGCCGCTGGTGTATTCGTACAGCGTGACGTTATCCAGGTACGAAAACACCGAGATCAGGTCCGACCACACCCAGTACAACGCGGCGATAAAGCCGCCCAGCAGGGCCAGGCGAATCAGGCGCATGGACTGTTCGTTGACCTGCTCGATGTCCAGGGTCGGCTCTTCGATTACCGCTTCGCCGTCACCTGCTTCCTTGGCGGCCTGGCGTTTGGCCAAGGCGCGGGAATAAGCCAGGCGCCGGGCGGCAACGCCTAGGCCGCGGACGAAGGTGGCTTCGATGACCAGCCAAAACATCAACAGGTACAAGGTGTTGATCAGTCGGTCGCTGAGCTTGAGGGCGGTGTAGTAGTAGCCAAAGCACACGGCAATAAACAGGGCGATCGGCAGCGCGGTGAATACCAGGCCCACGGACTTGCGGAACAGCGAGGCTTTTTCGTGGGTCGGGCTGTGCAGCAGCAGGCGCCCGAGCAGCCAGGCCATCAGGGCGTAGCAGGTCAGGACCACGGCGATGCCCAGCACGTCGTCGGCCAGTGCCGCCGGTTGATGCTCGGCAATCGCCACCACGGCCACCAGAGCCAATACCACCAGCCCGAGTTTGCGCACCCAACCCTGGAGGAATTCGACCTGGGGTTTTTCCCAGCGGAAGTGCAGTTCCGCCACGCCGCCCGGCGCCAGGATGCGGTAGGCGGTGTAGAACACCAGCCACGCCTGGGCCAGTTGCAGCAGGGCTGAACCCAAATTGGCGTTTTGCCCACGGGCGTCGATCTGCAGCGCGTAGCCGCACAGCGCCAGTCCCAGCGATACGGGCATGGCCAGCAGGATATTGATCAAGATGGCTTGCGGCGTGTGCCACTGGCTGTCGCGCTTGAAGTGCCCGATGTCCAGGTGGACCTTGTTCAGGCGTTGGTACAGGGCCTTGCGTCGCCACAGCAGTGCGCCAATCAATAGCAGCAATGGCAGGAACAGTAGCGGGCGCTGGGTCAGGCCGTCGTACAGCTCACTGACGCTGGAGGCCCAGGGCAGGGTGGTGACTTGCTTGCTCAAGTGCGCCGGCACGGTTTCCAGCCACTCGGTGTCCAGCGGCTTGTTACTGGGGATCCAGAACATCTGTTCATCCAGCGTCGCGCGCAGGGTGGTGGCGGTGCTGAGCAGTTGTTTCTGGTTCAGTTGCAGGGTGATGGACTCATTGAGCAGCGCGCTCAACTCACGACTCAGGCGCTCCAGCAGGTCGCTGCGGGTAATCGCAAGCTCCAGCAGGGTTCGGCGCAGTTGCGGGGTGATGTCATCCGGTGGCTGGTTGGCCAGCAGGTTGTCCACATAGGTGCTGGGGGAGCTGATCAGCTCACGCTGTTGGTTGACCTCAAACTGGTACAGGCGAATGTTGGCGATGTCGTCCGCTAGGTCGCGGTCCACCGTCAGGCGTGGCAGCGCTTGTTTTTGCTTATACAGAATCTTCGACAGCAGCAGGCTGCCCTTGAGCACGTTGATCTGCTCGTCCAGGGCCGAGTCGCTCTGGGTCACGGTGTCCAGTTGCTGCTTGGTCTGCAGGTTCTTCTGGGTCAGGTCGTTGAGGCGGTCGGTGCTTTTGAGCAGGTAGTCGGACAGCTTCAGGTTGGCCGCGCTTTCGGTGGCCAACAGGCTGCTGCCACCGGCCTTTTGCGCTTCGATGGACTGCTGGGTGACGGTCTGTTGGGACTGGGCCAGGCGTTTCTGGTTGATCAGGGTTTGCAGGTCCTGGATTTCTTGTTCCAGGCGCGCGGTCTTTTCCACCACGAGGTCGTGCTGGCTGTTGCCCAGGTCTTGCAGTTGGCTGTTGCCGGCCAGTTCCTGGCGGCGCAGGGGGATCAGGGCATTGAGCGCAGCGAGTTCGGCATTCAGTTGGTTGCGCTGGTCGCCGCTGAGGGCTTTGCCATTGTCTTTACCGGCCTTGAGGGTCGCGTTGATCTGCTGGATGCGCGTCTGGCTGCTGCTGATTTCGGTCTGCGCGCGTTCGGGGCGTGTTTGGGCAGCGATGGTCAGGCTGTTGGCTTCGGCCAGGTCTTTTTGCAGGTCGCCTTGCTGGGTGGTGCGTTGCACCAGCAATTGCTCAAGCTGTGGCACGGGCAGCGTGGCATAGCGTTGGGCCACCGGGATGATTTTGGTGGCCTTGAGCCGGGTCAGCTCGCGCTGGTTTTCGCTGGTCTGGCGCGGCGCGTCTTCCAGCTGGCGCTTGAGGTCAGTGAGGCGCTGCTCATAATCCTGCTGGTTGCCCAGGTAGGTCAGGGTCTGTTGCAGGATCGACTGCAGCGCCTTCATGTCGGCGTCGGGCAGTTTGCGATCAGGCAGCTTGTCCAGGGTTTGCTGAATGGCGTCGGCGCTGGGCGGCTCGGCGGCGTAGACGCTGCCGACACAAAGGGTCAGGCCCAGCAGGGCAGTGGCGAGAAAAGTGCGCAGGGTTGGCATAGAGACCGGTCTTGCAAGGTGAAGAATCGGGAGCGTGCTGTCGCTCCGCAGTTTAGAGGAAGAGTCCGGGGCCCGGGCGACTTCCTTCGGGGAATCTGACGCCCACTTTGCCGATCTTGTTCCCGTCCATGACCGCGACGGTCCAGATGGTGTTGTTCCACTCCACCTGGTCGCCGACGATAGGGGCGCCGCCGACTTTCTGGTTGATGAAGCTGCTCAGTGGCATGTCCGGGTCGATACCTTCCAGCTTCAGGCCGTAAAGGGCCGAAACCGCGCCCAGTTGGGCGTCGCCTTCCAGCACGAAGTCGCCGAAGAAGCGCAGATCGAGGCCGCGTTGTGGTGCCTGGCTGAACAGTTTGCCGAGGGCTGGCAGGTTGTGTTCATGGCCGATCACACAGAGCAGATCGTCTACTTCCAGCACCGTACTACCCGACGGATGGAGCAGTTGCTGGCCCCGGAACAGCGCAGCAATCCGCGTGCCTTCAGGCATTTTCAGTTCGCGCAGCGCTGCCCCGATGCACCATTTTTCGGCGCCCAGGCGGTAGACGAAAAGCTCCCACTCGCTGGTGACGTGTACTTCCAGGGCGGCGCGAGAGATCGGCGCGGGGTCCGGCGGTACGGTCACTTTCAGCAACTTGGCCACCCACGGCAGGCTCGTGCCCTGCACCAGCAGCGAGACCAGCACGATAAAGAACGCCAGGTTGAAGTACAGCTGTGCGTGGGGCAGTCCGGCCATCAGCGGGAATACCGCGAGAATGATCGGGACTGCGCCGCGCAGACCGACCCAGGCGATAAAGCCTTTTTCGCGACCGTGGAACGCTTTGAACGGCAGCAGGCCGACGATCACCGACAGGGGACGCGCAAACAGGATCATCCACAGCGCCAGGCCCAGGGCCGGCAGAGCGATTGGCAGCAAATCATGGGGCGTGACCAGCAGGCCAAGCACCAGGAACATGCCGATTTGCGCGAGCCAGGCCATGCCGTCGAGCATGTGCAAAATGCCATGCCGACTGCGCACCGGGCGGTTGCCGATTACCAGGCCGCACAGGTACACGGCAAGGAAGCCGCTGCCGTGCAAGGCGTTGGTCAGGGCGAAGACGAACAGGCCGCCGGCGATCACCAGGATCGGATAAAGGCCGGTCGCCAGATTGATACGGTTGACCATCTGCAGCATCAGCCAACCGCCGCCCAGGCCGACGATGCCGCCGATACCGAATTCGCGTACCAGATGAGTCAGCAGGCTCCAGTGCAGGCCAGTCTGACCGCTGGCGAGCATGTCAATCAGGGTGACGGTGAGGAACACCGCCATTGGATCGTTGCTGCCGGATTCGATTTCCAGAGTGGCGGTGACCCGTTCGTTCAGGCCCTTGCCGCCGAGCAGCGAGAACACCGCCGCAGCGTCTGTGGAGCCGACAATCGCGCCAATCAGCAAGCCTTGAATAATATTGAGGTCAAACAACCAGGCCGCCGCCATGCCCGTGAGGCCGGTGGTAATCAACACCCCCACCGTGGCCAGGGACAGTGCTGGCCAAAGCGCCACTCGGAAACTCGCCACCCGCGTGCGCAACCCGCCGTCAAGCAGGATTACGGCCAGTGCGAGGTTGCCCACCAGGTAGGCGGTTGGGTAGTTATCGAAAATGATGCCGCCGCCATCGACGCCAGCAACCATGCCCACGGCCAGGATGATCACCAGGATCGGGATGCCCAGGCGCGACGAAAGAGAACTCACCAGAATGCTCGCACTCACCAGCAACGCGCCGATCAAGAACAGGCTGTTGATGGTCGTCGCATTCAAAGGCAGTACTCCATGAGCAAATAAGACGGGACGCAAACTGACCATGCAGTCTGCGTGCCAGGGATTCTAACCTGTTGAATTGCTGTGCTGTCAAAAAGCTTTTAACGCCGGGCGCAGATCTGAATGTGGGGGGGGGCTTGCCCCCGATGGCGGTATGTCAGTCAGCTTATCTGTAACTGACCCACCGCTATCGGGGGCAAGCCCCCTCCCACATTTCAAGCCAGTGCAGGCAGTTAGAGGCGAAAGCGGCCGACCATCCCATTCAAATCCACCGCCAGGCGCGACAGCTCACTGCTGGCCGCACTGGTCTGGCTGGCGCCGGTCGCCGACTGCACCGACAGGTCACGAATGTTCACCAGGTTGCGGTCCACTTCCCGCGCCACCTGCGCCTGCTCTTCCGCCGCGCTGGCGATCACCAGGTTGCGCTCGTTGATCTCGACAATCGCCGTGTTGATGGTGTCCAGCGACATCCCGGCACCTTTGGCGATGTTCAGCGTCGACTCAGCGCGCTCGGTGCTGTTGCGCATCGAATCCACCGCGTGCTCGGTGCCGGCCTGGATACTGCCGATCATCCGCTCGATCTCGCTGGTGGACTGCTGGGTGCGATGGGCCAACGCCCGTACTTCATCGGCAACCACCGCGAAACCACGCCCGGCTTCGCCGGCACGCGCGGCTTCAATCGCCGCGTTCAGGGCCAGCAGATTGGTCTGGTCAGCCAGGCCGCGAATCACGTCCAGCACTTTGCCAATATCGCGCGACTCATTGGCCAGTTCGCCAATCAGCGTGGCGGTCGCTTGCACATCGCCGCTCATGCGCTCGATGGCGCTGACGGTTTCCTGCACCAAGTCACGGCCGTCACCGGCTGAGGTGGTGGCGTTGCGCGAGGCTTCAGAGGTGCTCACCGCATTGCGCGCGACTTCTTCGACGGCGCTGGTCATCTCGTTGACGGCGGTGGCGGCTTGCTCGATCTCGTTGTTCTGCTGGGTCAGGCCACGGGCGCTTTCGTCGGTGACGGCATTCAGCTCTTCGGCGGCGGAAGCCAACTGGGTGGCAGAACCGGCGATGCGTTGCAGGGTGTCGCGCAGCTTGTCCTGCATCTTGGCCATGGCGGCCAGCAAGCGTCCGGCTTCGTCGTTGCCGTCGACCTTGATCGGCCGGGTCAGGTTGCCTTCGGCGACTTCTTCCGCCGCTTCGAGCGCTTGGGAAATCGGCAGGGTGATGCTGCGGGTCAGCAGCCAGGCGAACAACATCGTCAGCGCCGTGGCGATCACCAGCAGGCCCACGACCAGATTGAACGCCAAGTTGTATTGGTCTTCGGCCTCCTGATTTGTGGCCAGGGCCATCTTGTTATTGAGGTCCAGCAGGCGCGTCAGCACGGCGTTGACCTGCTCGGAGTTGCTCAGCAACTCGGTGTTGAGCAGGCTGCGCAGCTCGTCCACCTGGTTGGCCCGTGACAGGCTCTTCATGCGCTCTTCAATTTGATGGTGCTGGCCAAGCAAGCGCACGTACTCGTTGTAGGTGGCGCGCTCTTCGCTGCCTTCAATCAGTTTTTCGTAAATGCCCTGGGCTGTGCGGATCTGCTGGTTACGCAGTTCGAAGGCTTCCAGGGTCTTTTGCTGCACGTCCGGCTCGCGGTTGGTCAGCAAGCGGTACGACAGCACTCGCAGGCGCAAGGTCAGTTGGGTGAACTCATCGAGGGCGCGAATGCTTGGCACGCTGGACAAGGTGATGTCTTCGGTGGCAGCACGGATTTTGCTCATCTGGTTGAGGGCGAATACACCGAGAAACAGCATGAGTGCACCAATCAACGCAAAACCGAGGAAGGCCCTCGGAGCGATATTCATATTACGAAGCGACATGCGGGAATCCTGGGGAGAAGCGCGATCCGTGCGAGGGGTGAGACGGGGTGTGCATCTCTATCGGTCGTACGACTAAAGTCTAAAGGGGCGTGTGCGTTTTTGTCGCATCTGACGAGGGGTTTGGCCGATTCAGGAACCAGATCGGGTAAATGCAGTCACTAAGGCTCGAAAGTGCGGCCCGGCCCATAAAAATCGGGCTGCGCGCCGGGGATAACCCTGGCATCCGAGGTGAATTTTCTTTATCGTCACCGCCCTTTGAAAAAGCCCGAGAAATCAAAATGTTAGAAGCATCCCTCAGCCAATTGGAACAACTGGTCAACGACCTCGTACAGCAGAATCAAGACCTGCTGAGCAGCAACGAATCCCTCAAGGCCGAACTGGCCAACGCCAAGGATGAGAACGACAGCCTGCAACTGAGCTTGATGGAGCAGGAAGAAAAACACGGCGCCACCGCTGCCCGTATCCAGGCGTTGGTTGAGCGTGTGAGCGCAGGGCCTGTCGGCGCATGAATGAAGGGATAAAGGTCGTTTCGATTCTCGGAGAGGATTACTCGATCAAGGCGCCAGCCGGGGAAGACAAGACCCTGATGCACGCCGTGACCATGCTCAAGGCCTCCCTGGCCACCACCAAGAAAAAGTACCCGACCCTGATCGGTGACAAATTACTGGTGCTGGCGGCGCTGAACCTGTGCGCCGAGCAGATTGAACTGCAGCAGGCTCATCAGCAGGAACTCGACCGTTACCAAGAGCAAGTCAGCGCCACGGTCGAGGTGATTTCCAAGGCGATCCAGCCTTAGAACCACGCATCCTGCATCCCCAGGCACGTATCATCCCGCGCCTCCAGAATCGCCAGTTCATGATGGCAGCCCGGTACTTCCCAGGTCAGGAAGTAACGGGCGGCCTGGAGCTTGCCTTTATAGAAGGCAGCATCCGCCGCATTGCCCTTGGCCAGCCCTTCTTCGGCGCGAATCGCCTGTTCCAGCCAGCGCCAGCCAATTACCATATGCCCGAATACCTTCAGGTACAGCGCCGAGTTCGCCAGGCTGCTGTTGACCTTGCCGTGGGCGAGATCCGTCAGCAGGCCGATGGTCACGCTTTGCAGGCGGGTGACCAGGTGTTCCAGCGGCTCTCTTAATGCCGTCAGGCCTGGATATTCCTGCGCCCGCGAGCCCGTGTCGGCGATCAGGCGGATCAGTTGCTTGAGCCCCGCGCCGCCGTTCTGTGCCAGCTTGCGGCCCAGCAAATCCAGAGACTGGATGCCATGGGTGCCTTCATGGATCGGGTTCAGGCGGTTGTCGCGGTAGTACTGCTCCACCGGGTATTCACGGGTGTAGCCGTGGCCGCCGAGGATCTGGATCGCCAGTTCGTTGGCCTTGAGGCAAAACTCCGACGGCCAGGATTTAACGATGGGCGTGAGCAGGTCCAGCAGTTCGTGGGCCTGTTTGCGTTCGCTCTCGGTTTCCAGCGTCGTGGTGTCATCGAACAGGCGCGCGGCGTACAGGCCCAGGTCGAACGCGCCTTCTACGTAAGCTTTTTGGGTCAGCAGCATGCGCTTGATATCCGCGTGCTGGATGATCGAGACCGGCGCGGTGCTTGGGTCTTTGCTGTCGGGCAGACGACCTTGCGGGCGTTCGCGAGCGTATTCCAGGGAATACAGGTAGCCGGCGTAACCGAGCATGACCGCGCCCATGCCGACGCCGATGCGTGCCTCGTTCATCATCTGAAACATGCAGCTCAAGCCCTGGTGTGGTTTACCCACCAGATAGCCGACGCAGTTGCCGTTATCGCCGAAGTTAAGCGCGGTCGACGTGGTGCCGCGCCAGCCCATCTTGTGAAACAGCCCGGCCAACAGCACGTCGTTGCGTGCACCGAGACTGCCGTCATCGTTAACCAGGAATTTGGGCACGATGAACAGCGAAATGCCCTTCACCCCGGCCGGTGCATCCGGCAGCTTGGCCAGCACCATATGCACGATGTTTTCCGACAGCGGGTGGTCGCCTCCGGAGATAAAGATCTTGTTGCCCTTGAGTCGATAGCTGCCGTCAGCCGCAGGTTCGGCGCGGGTACGAATATCCGACAGCGATGAGCCCGCGTGGGGTTCTGTCAGGGCCATGGTGCCGAAGAAACGCCCGTCGATCATCGGTTGCAGGAAGCGCTGTTTTTGCTCCTCGGTGCCGAAGCTTTCGATCAGGTTGGCCGCGCCCATGGTCAGGAATGGGTAGGAAGTGGATGCCGCGTTGGCGGACTGGAAGTGCGCAAAGCAGGCCTGGGACAGCAAGGTCGGCAACTGCATGCCACCGGCTTCGAAACTGCGGGCGGCATTGAGGAAGCCGGCTTCCAGGAACGCATCCACGGCCGGTTTGACTTCCGGAATCAGGATCGCCTTGCCGTCTTCGTAGCGCGGTTCGTTTTCGTCGTTTTTGCGGTTATGCGGCGCGAAATATTTTTCGGCGATGGAGCGCGCGGTGCTGATGGCCGCATCGAAGGTTTCGCGATTGTGCTCGGCAAACCGCTCGCGCTGGGTCAGGCCCTCGGCATCGAGGACTTCGTACAGCTCGAAAGCCAGATTGCGGGAACTGAGCAGCATCTCGGACATGGCGGCTTACCTTTGGAGGAATTGGCCTGAGTCTAAGTGCGCGAATTAAGGGTGAACAGCAAGATTGATCTAAGTGATGGAGTGGCAAAACACAGATGATCATTTGAAGTGCGATCAAATGTGGGAGGGAGCTTGTCCCCGATAGCGATGGGTCAGCCAGAGATAAGTTGACTGATCCACCACAATCGGGGGCAAGCCCCCTCCCACATGTTTACCGCGTTTCGTCAGTTAGCCGATGGTCATCAGGCTGGCGTTACCGCCCGCTGCAGCGGTGTTAACGCTCAACGCCCGTTCGATCACCAGGCGCTCCAAGGCAATGGATGTTTCGCCCTGAGACAAGCCATGCACCCCGACAATCGCCCCACCGCGCTGCGCCACTTGCTGGCACACCGCACGCAGTTGGTCTGAATCACCGTGATGCAGGACGGCGTCAAACACCACCTCGTCCTTGGTCCAATCCGCCACGCGCTTGATCTTCGCTTGAATTTCCTTCGGCAAGCGTAGGAACACGGCCTTGGTCAGGTCAGTTTCCGGCCATACCGCCGAACCGCCGACGGCCAATACCGCCGCCAGTTGAGTCAACAGATCGCCTTCCACTTCCGCCAGGCACAGTACGTGCTCGCGGGGCAGGATGGCGTAGCTGTTGCGCTCGCCGGTCGGACCCGCCAACTGACGGGTGATCCCGCTTTGGGATTGCGCGGCGAACTGGCTGCACAGAGCACTCAGCTCGCTGAACGAATTGCTGTCGGCCCAGGTTTTCAGGGCGGTCAGCGGTTGGCTCATGGCGTCGCGCAGACGTACATCCGGTGCAGTCAACGTGTCGCCACGTACGAAGGATTGCTCGATCGCATCGGTAGGACGGGTCGACAGCAAGCGGTACAGGTACAGCGGACCACCGGCTTTCGGGCCTGTGCCCGACAGGCCTTCGCCGCCGAACGGTTGCACGCCGACCACGGCACCCACGATGTTACGGTTCACGTAGACGTTACCGGCATTGACGTTGTCGATCACCTTGGCGATGGTCTCGTCGATACGGGTGTGCACGCCCAGGGTCAGGCCGTAGCCGGAGGCGTTGATCTGGCCGATGAGCTGGTCGATCTCTTTGCGCTTGTAGCGCACCACGTGCAGTACCGGGCCGAAGATCTCGCGTTGCAGTTCGTCAAAGCTTTCCAGTTCGATCAGGGTTGGCATCACGAAGGTGCCGCGCTTGATTTCTTCACCGTCGGCAATTGCCACCTGGTACACATTGCGGCCTTTGTCGCGCATGGCCTGGATGTGTTTCTCGATGCCGGCCTTGGCTTCGGCGTCGATCACCGGGCCGATGTCTACCGACAAGCGCTCCGGGTTGCCAAGGCGGCATTCAGCCATGGCGCCCTTAAGCATTTCGATGACGCGGTCTGCCGAATCTTCCTGCAGGCACAGTACCCGCAGGGCCGAGCAACGCTGGCCGGCGCTGTCGAAGGCCGAGGACACCACGTCTATGACCACTTGTTCGGTCAGTGCCGAAGAATCCACGATCATCGCGTTCTGGCCACCGGTTTCGGCGATCAGCGGGATCGGACGGCCCTGGGCATCCAGGCGGCCGGCGACATTGCGTTGCAGCAGGCGCGCGACTTCGGTGGAACCGGTGAACATCACGCCTTTGACGCGATCATCACCGACCAGGCGGGCACCCACGCTTTCGCCCTGGCCCGGCAGCAGTTGCAGCACGCCTTCCGGAATACCGGCTTCCAGCAGGATGCGCACGGCTTGTGCGGCTACCAGCGGGGTTTGCTCGGCAGGTTTGGCCAATACCGGGTTGCCGGCGGCCAATGCGGCTGCGACTTGACCACTGAAAATCGCCAGCGGGAAGTTCCAAGGGCTGATGCAGACCACTGGGCCCAGCGGGCGGTGGGCATCATTGGTGAAGTCGTTACGGGCCTGTACGGCGTAGTAACGCAGGAAGTCCACGGCTTCACGCACTTCGGCGATGGCGTTCGCGAAGGTTTTGCCGGCTTCGCGAGCCAGCAGTCCCATCAGCGGTTGGATCTCGCCTTCCATCAGGTCGGCGGCACGTTCCAGAATCGCGGCACGCTCGGCGGGCGGGGTGGCCTGCCAGATCGGGCCAGCGTTGATGGCGCATTGAATCGCGTTGTCGACGTCTTCGACGGTAGCTTCTTGAACCTGACCAACCACATCACGCAGGTCAGACGGGTTCAGTACTGGCGCAGCCGGTTGATCACTGGTGGCGCAACCCAGCATCGGCGCGGCTTTCCAGTTGTTGTGTGCGGTTGCCAGCAAGGCGCAGGACAGCGACGCCAGGCGGTGTTCGTTGGCCAAGTCGATACCGGCCGAGTTGGCGCGGTCGCTGCCGTACAGGTCGCGCGGCAATGGAATACGCGGGTGCGGCAAGCCGAAGCCGCCTTCCTGCGTGGCCATTTGCTCGATGCTGGCCACTGGATCAGCCACCAGCTCCTGAATGGAGATGGACTGGTCGGCGATGCGGTTAACGAACGAGGTGTTGGCGCCGTTTTCCAGCAGGCGACGCACCAGGTAAGCCAGTAACGTTTCGTGGGTGCCGACCGGTGCGTACACGCGGCACGGACGGTTCAGTTTGCCGTCGGAAACCTTGCCTACGACCTGCTCGTACAGCGGCTCACCCATGCCGTGCAGGCATTGGAACTCGTACTGGCCGGGGTAATAGTTCTGACCGGCGATATGGTAAATGGCGGACAGGGTGTGGGCGTTGTGCGTGGCGAACTGCGGGTAGATGACTTCCGGCACCGACAGCAGCTTGCGTGCACAGGCAATGTAGGAAACGTCGGTGTACACCTTGCGGGTATACACAGGGTAGCCTTCCAGGCCTTCGACTTGGGCGCGTTTGATCTCGCTGTCCCAGTACGCGCCTTTTACCAGGCGGATCATCAGGCGATGGCGGCTGCGGCGCGCCAGGTCGATGACGTAGTCGATTACATAGGGGCAACGCTTTTGGTAGGCCTGGATCACGAAACCGATGCCGTTCCAGCCGGTCAGTTGCGGCTCGAAGCACAGGCGCTCCAGCAGGTCGAGGGACAGCTCCAGGCGGTCGGCCTCTTCGGCGTCGATGTTCAGGCCGATGTCGTATTGCTTGGCCAGCAAGGTCAGGGACAGCAGGCGCGGGTACAGCTCGTCCATCACGCGCTCGTACTGCGCACGGCTGTAACGCGGGTGAAGTGCCGACAGCTTGATGGAAATGCCCGGGCCTTCATAAATCCCACGGCCGTGAGACGCTTTGCCGATGGAATGAATGGCTTGTTCGTATGACGCCAGGTATTTCTGGGCATCGTGTTCGGTGAGTGCGGCTTCACCGAGCATATCGTAGGAATAGCGGAAACCTTTGGCTTCGAACTTGCTGGCGTTGGCCAAGGCTTCGGCGATGGTTTCGCCGGTGACGAACTGCTCGCCCATCAGGCGCATGGCCATGTCGACGCCCTTGCGGATCATCGGCTCGCCGCTTTTGCCGATGATGCGGCTCAGGGACGAGGTCAAGCCGGCCTCATTATGGGTGGCGACCAGTTTGCCGGTCAGCAGCAGACCCCAGGTGGCAGCGTTGACGAACAGCGACGGGCTGTTGCCCAGGTGCGGATGCCAGTTGCCGGTGCTGATCTTGTCGCGGATCAGCGCGTCACGGGTGCCCTTGTCCGGGATGCGCAGCAGCGCCTCGGCCAGGCACATCAGGGCCACGCCTTCCTGGGATGACAGGGAAAATTCCTGCAGCAGGCCCTGAACAATGCCGGCACGACCGCCAGCACTTTTCTGATTGCGCAGTTTTTCGGCAATCGAGGCGGCGAGCTTGTTGGTGGCTTCAGCCATTGGAGCCGGCAGACGCGCCTGCTCGATCAGCATCGGCACCACTTCCGGCTCTGGGCGACGGTAAGCGGCAGTGATGGACGCGCGCAGTACGGACTGCGGCAGGATGCTCTCGGCGAATTCAAGGAAGCACTGGTGCGCATGGTCGGCCTGGACCTCACCCGCGTCATCGGCATCCTTGCTGCTCAAACCGTTGAGTTCGGTCAGGGTTGCACCACCCTCCAGTTTCTCCAGGTAATTGAAAATCGCCTGCTTGATCAGCCAGTGCGGCGTGCGATCAATGGAGGTCGCGGCTGCCTTCAGGCGTTCGCGGGTCGGGTCGTCAAGTTTGACCCCAAGGGTGGTCGTCGCCATTTTCTTATCCTCATGGGTGCCACTACCGAGTGGCATTAGCTGGCGGCAAGATTAGCTTTGCGCATGCAGAGGTGCAACCGGGTGCAACCCTTTTTATCCATGAAATTTTCGACGCTTCATCCGAATTAATTTTGACGCCAGCAGAATGCGCTTTGTCTTGGTGCTTTTACTTCTTAGATCGGCTGTTCTTGCTCCGAAAGGGAGCAAAAACAGGGTGTTTTGCGGATTTTGTACTCAGGTGCAACTTATTCCCCAGAAACTGGTTGCACCTTATTTGCTTTGTTGAATAGCATTCGCGGCCAAGGTGCAACCATCCGTAAACCGGGGTTCATCGGCTGACGGCTTTCCTGGGGAAACGTCAGTCATAAATGCGCGGCATGCAGCTACGTTTACCCACTGACCAGTGGGTGGCCGTCTGACAGACCGCCGCTACATAAAAACAAAGCCAGGGCGTCACTCAAATGAGCGTAAGTAATCCAACTCTGATCACATTCGTGATCTACATCGCAGCAATGGTGCTGATCGGCTTCATGGCCTATCGCTCCACCAACAACCTTTCCGATTACATCCTTGGCGGTCGCAGCCTCGGTAGCGTGGTGACAGCGTTGTCCGCCGGTGCTTCCGATATGAGCGGCTGGTTGTTGATGGGCCTGCCGGGCGCAATCTACATGTCCGGTCTGTCGGAAAGCTGGATCGCCATTGGCCTGATTGTCGGTGCCTACCTCAACTGGCTGTTCGTGGCCGGTCGCCTGCGGGTACAGACCGAACACAACGGCGACGCCCTGACGCTGCCGGATTACTTCTCCAGCCGTTTCGAAGATAAAAGCGGCCTGCTGCGGATCATCTCTGCCGTGGTCATCCTGGTGTTCTTCACCATCTACTGCGCTTCCGGCATCGTTGCCGGTGCCCGTCTGTTCGAAAGCACCTTCGGCATGTCCTACGAGACTGCTCTGTGGGCCGGCGCTGCGGCGACAATTGCCTACACCTTCGTCGGTGGTTTCCTGGCAGTGAGCTGGACTGACACCGTACAAGCCACGCTGATGATCTTCGCGCTGATCCTCACGCCGATCATCGTGCTGCTGGCCACCGGTGGTGTCGATACGACCTTCCTGGCGATCGAAGCGAAAAACCCTGACAACTTCAACATGCTGAAAAACACCACCTTCATCGGCATCATTTCGCTGATGGGCTGGGGCCTGGGCTACTTCGGCCAGCCGCACATCCTCGCGCGTTTCATGGCGGCGGATTCGGTGAAGTCGATTGCCAACGCACGCCGTATCTCCATGACCTGGATGATCCTGTGCCTGGGCGGCACTGTGGCCGTGGGCTTCTTCGGTATCGCTTACTTCTCGGCGCACCCGGAAGTGGCTGGCCCGGTCAACGAGAACCACGAACGTGTGTTCATCGAACTGGCCAAGCTGCTGTTCAACCCATGGATCGCGGGCGTACTGCTGTCTGCCATCCTCGCGGCCGTGATGAGTACCCTGAGCTGCCAACTGCTGGTGTGCTCCAGCGCCCTGACCGAAGACTTCTACAAAACCTTCCTGCGCAAGACCGCCTCCCAGGTTGAACTGGTCTGGGTCGGCCGTCTGATGGTGCTGCTGGTGGCGCTGATCGCCATCGCCATGGCTGCCAATCCAAACAACCGCGTCCTTGGCCTGGTCAGCTACGCCTGGGCCGGTTTCGGCGCGGCGTTTGGTCCTGTGGTACTGATCTCGGTGATCTGGAAAAACATGACCCGCAACGGCGCACTGGCCGGCATCCTGGTCGGCGCGATCACCGTGATCGTGTGGAAGCACTTCGAACTGCTGGGCCTGTACGAAATCATCCCAGGCTTCATCTTCGCCAGCCTCGCGATCTTCTTCGTGAGCAAGATGGGCGCCCCGACCGCCGGTATGGTCGAGCGCTTTGATGCGGCGGAAAAAGACTACAACCTCAACAAGTAATTCGCCGGGCGTTAAGCGCTCTACGAATTGAAAAAAGGCCCGCGTCCTACGGATGGCGGGCTTTTTTTGCGCGTGTGTGTAGGGAGTTGCTGATTTATCGGGCGTGCGCTCTGCCGTGCAAAACAGTGGTGCAGAATCCACCGCCTACTCCTCGCAGAGAAACACCGGATGTTCGCTCCTGCCAATCAAAGTGCTTTTACCCTGACCCTCGACGGGGAGCCCAGTGAACTCAACGTTTTTGAGTTTCACGGTGCGGAAGCCATCAGCCAGCCGTATTGTTTTGACCTTGAACTGGTCAGTGAGCAGCCTGACCTCGACCTGGAAAGTTTGCTGCATCGCCAGGTTTTTCTGCGTTTCGATGAGCTCGGCCATGGCGTCCACGGCCTGGTCTATCGGGTGGCGCAGGGCGACTCCGGGCGGCGCCTGACGCGTTATCAGATCAAGCTCGTGCCGCAATTGGCCTACCTGGCCCACAGCAGTCACCAGCGTATTTTCCAGCATCAAACAGTGTCGCAGATTGTTGCGCAGGTGCTGGTAGAGCAGGGGGTCCCTGCCGATCAATTCGAATTTCACCTGAGCGGTGTTTACCCCGAGCGCGAGTATTGCGTGCAGTTTGCTGAAAGCGACTTGGCGTTCATTCAGCGGCTGTGTGCTGAGGAGGGCATTCACTATCACTTCCAGCACTCGCCTGAACGGCACTTGCTGGTATTTGGCGATGATCAAACAGTATTCGCCCAACCCAATCAGCCAACGCCCTACATGCCAGGCTCAGGGATGGTGGCGGATACACCCGCGATCAAGCGCTTTGCCGTGCAACTGGAAACCCGCACCACGGCGGTCAACCTGCGTGACTACGATTTCCGTAAACCTAGCCTGGTGCTGGAGAGTGACGTGGCCAGCGAACAGCTGCCACGTCTTGAGGCGCAGGGCTATCCCGGCCACTTTTGCGACCGGTCCCATGGCAAGTACCTCGCGCAACGGGGGTTGGAGCGGAACCGTAGCGACTATCGAATTGCCCGCGGCAGCGGTGATGAGCCGGCATTGGTCAGCGGCCATTTCCTTACGTTGACCGGTCACCCGCGCGATCCATGGAATGACTTGTGGTTGGTGACTCACGTCACTCATGAAGGCAAGCAACCCCAGGTGTTGGAGGAGGCGGTGACCGAGGTCGCCGGTGGCGATTTTCGTCAGGGTTATCGCAACGAGTTTGTTGCTGCGCCGTGGGACGTGATTTTCCGACCGCCTTTGCCCGAGCAACCGCGGCCGACATTGGCGGGTTATCAAAACGCAGTGGTGACTGGCCCCGCCGACAGTGAAATCCACTGCGATGAATTCGGGCGGGTCAAGGTGCAACTGGCCTGGGATCGAGCCGGGGAGCACAACGATCATTCCAGCTGCTGGCTGCGTGTCGCCAGCGGTTGGGCCCATGACCGCTATGGTGCGGTGCTTATTCCGCGAGTGGGTATGGAAGTGCTGGTGGGGTTCGTCAATGGTGATATGGACATGCCGCTGGTGGTGGGTTGCCTGCCCAACGCTGCGACATCGCTGCCCCTCGACCTGCCGGCCGACAAAACCCGCAGCATCTTGCGCAGTCGGAGCAGCCCCGGTGGCGGTGGCTACAACGAACTGCGCATCGAAGACCGCAAGGGCGCCGAGGAAATTTACCTGCGCGCCCAGCGAGATTGGACCCAGCATGTGCTGCATGACCAGCGGGTGGAGGTCGACAATCAACGTCGTATCAGGGTGGCGGGCGAGTCGCACCATGAGCTTCAAGGCGAAGAGCTGCGCATCACTCACGGCAATCGGCTCACCGAACTCAAGCAGGATGATCACCTGGTGATCGGCGGCTCGCAGCAGGTAAAGGCTGGGCTGACCATTCAGATCGGTGCAGGCCAAAGCGTTGTTATTGATGCGGGGGCCATCGTGACGATCCAGGCGGGAGGGCAGTCGATCACGTTGTCTGCGGGCGGTATTTTCAGCAGTGTGCCGATTCAGTTGGGAAGTGGTCCTGCTCCTGTGGCAGCGCCGTTGATGCCTGGAGTGAAGGAGAAGCTGTTGGCGGTTATCCCCGCGCCCCTGAGCCTGGTGCAGGTGGCTAGCCTCAAGCGTAGCGCTCCCTTTTGCGAAGAGTGTGAGCGCTGCAAGAGAGGGCAGTGCGATATCGCTCATTCAGCTCAGCCTTAAAAGGAAGTTATCCCCATGTCTGAACGGTTGATCCCCAGCGCTTGGCTTACACAATTCCCTCTGCTTCCCAATGAGCAGCTCTTCGTGGTGTTGGGCGCTGCCAGCGACGCCAATCCGCTTGCTGCCTGGCGAGCCACCTCAGCCGCATCGCTGCCCCAATCAATTTGGACAGGCACGGCTTACGCCGAATGGGAGGAGGTCATGCCTTACTTGGGCATCGTCGAACCTGACAGCGCCTTTCTTGAATGGGCTGCAACCACTGAAACAATGGATTGGGGGTGGCTGGCGGTATCTTCCAGTCCGTTAGACGTCGTCATCGCGCACCTCCAAAGTTTGACCAAGGTCTATCTGCCGGATGGCCAGGAAGTGTTTTTGCGATTCTGGGATGGCACCCAGTGTCTGCCGATGTTGCAGGGGCTAGGCGATGAGGCGGCAAAAGTATTGCCGGTGTTCCAGCGCTACTTGATCAACGGCCAGCCGCTGACGGTCGCGACGGGGCCTGCGACCGAGGCCAACACCAGCCCTTGGTGGCGAGTCCCCGCATCGCTCTTGGCACACCTGGCAGAGCAAGCACCGCAAACCTTGATCGACAACCTCTTGCAGTGGCTGCAAGAGCAGCGGCCCGACCTGTACACCGCCTTCACGTTGGCGACCTTGCAGCACAAGGTCGCCTATTTCGCTCGTCGACCGGATATCACCCATGGGGCGTTGGCCGAATATCTGGCCTTAGAGTTGAGTTGAGCCCAGCGCCTGTTGCAGGTCCTCGATCAAATCTTCAATCGCCTCGATGCCCACTGACAGGCGAATCATCTCCGGCTTCACGCCGGCCTTGGCCTGTTCCTGTTCGTTCATTTGTCGGTGGGTGGTGGACGCGGGGTGGCAGGCCAGGGACTTGGCGTCGCCGATATTCACCAAGCGTTTGAAGATTTGCAGGGCGTCGTAGAAGCGCACACCTGCCGCGTACCCGCCCTTCGGGCCGAAGGAAAGGATCGCCGAGGGTTTGCCTTGCAGGTATTTCTGCGCCAATGCGTGATGGGGGTGATCCGGCAGCCCCGCATAGCTGACCCATTCCACATCGGCATGGCCTTGGAGGAATTGCGCGACCTTGAGGGCATTTTCCGTATGGCGTTCCATGCGCAGGGCCAGGGTTTCCAGGCCCTGGAGCAGCAGGAAGGCGTTCATGGGCGCCAGTGCTGCGCCGGTGTTACGCAACGGGACGGTGCGCGCGCGGGCGATGAAGGCGGCGGGGCCGAACTTTTCGGTGTAGACCACGCCGTGGTAAGCCGGCTCGGGCTGGTTGAGGCCGGGGAATTTTTCCGGGTATTGGGTCCAGGGGAAGGTGCCGCTGTCGACGATCGCCCCGCCCAGGGAGTTGCCATGGCCGCCGATGTATTTGGTCAGCGAGTGCACCACAATGTCGGCGCCGAACTGGATCGGCTTGCACAGGATCGGTGTGGCCACGGTGTTATCCACCATCAGCGGCACGCCGCGGGCATGGGCGACCTCTGCCAGGGCTTCGATGTCGATGATATTGCCCGCCGGGTTGCCGATGCTTTCGCAATACACCAGCTTGGTGTTGTCGTCGATCAGTTCGGCAATGGCCGCGGCACTGTCGTCGCGGGCGAAGCGTACGTCGACGCCAAAGCTGGGCAGCAAGTGGGCGAACAGGGTGTAGGTGCCGCCGTAGAGCTGTGGCGTGGTGACGATATTGTCGCCGGCACGAGTGAGGGTCTGGATCGCATAGTGAATGGCCGCGCTGCCGGCCGACACGGCCAGTGCCGCAATACCGCCTTCCAGGGCGGCGATGCGTTGCTCCAACACATCATTGGTGGGGTTCATGATGCGCGTGTAGATATTGCCGGGCACGTCGAGGTTGAACAGGTCGGCACCGTGCTGGGCGTTATCGAATTCGAAAGCGACGTTCTGGTAGATCGGCACGGCGACGGCCTTGGTTGTCGGGTCCGACTTGAAGGCGTGGTGCAGTGCGATGGTGGCGTCTTTCATGATTGTTATTGACCTCCCTGGATGGTGGATGGCCACAATAAATCCGCCTTGGCGCCAGCATTTAGATTTTTTTCAGTCCCCGTCCTGCTTTTACGACATAAGCACCGCCCGGCATGCAGCCCTGCACCTTTGCGCCCGTAGAAGGTAAACTTCGCCCCCTGCGCAGGAGCAACCATGAATTATCGTCACGCCTTTCACGCCGGCAACCACGCCGATGTCTTCAAACACCTGACCTTGACCCGCCTCATCGCCCTGATGTCGCGCAAGGAGCAGCCGTTCGCCTACCTCGACACCCACGCAGGGATTGGTCTGTACGACCTGCAAGGCGACCAGGCCAATCGCACGGGTGAGTATCTGGAAGGCATCGCGCGCCTATGGGGCGAAAGCGACCTGCCGCCGCTGACTGCCGATTACATGCGCGTGCTGCACGAGATGAATCCTGACGGTCAGTTACGCTACTACCCAGGCTCGCCGGAATTGGCGCGGCGCCTCACGCGCCCACAGGACCGCGTGTTGCTCAATGAAAAGCACCCGGAGGACGGCGTGCTGCTCAAAGACAATATGAAGGGTGATCGCCGCGTCAAAGTGCACTTGGGCGAAGGCTGGCATGTGCCGCGTGCCTTGCTGCCGGTGCCGGAAAAACGCGCGCTGATGCTGATCGACCCGCCGTTTGAAAAGCTCGACGAGATGCAACGCTGCGCCGCCTCCCTCAAGGAAGCCGTCAGCCGCATGCGCCAAACCGTCGCGGCGATCTGGTACCCGGTGAAGGATCAACGCATGCTGCGTCGCTTCTACCAGGACCTGGCCGGCACCGGTGCGCCGAAGTTGCTGCGTGTGGAATTGCTGGTGCATCCGCTGGACACGCCCAACACCTTGACGGGCTCGGGCCTGGCGATTGCCAACCCGCCTTGGGGTCTGGAAGAGGAGTTGCGTGAACTGCTGCCGTGGCTGTCCAAGAAGCTTGGCCAGACCCAGGGTGGGTGGCAGATGGATTGGCTTATTGCCGAATAATCCTCGGCGCTGATCAAGTGTGGGAGGGGGCTTGCCTCCGATAGCGGTGGGTCAGCTACAGATGTACTGACTGACATTTAGCTATCGGGGGCAAGCCCCCTCCCACATTTTGATCTACTTCGGCTTTAGATCGGGCAGGTCACGCCGGTCCCGCCGATCCCACAGTAGCCCTGCGGGTTCTTCGCCAAGTACTGCTGGTGATACGCCTCGGCGAAGTACACCGTTGGGGCTTCTTCGATTTCCGTGGTGATAGCACCCAGGCCGGATTTGGTCAGCTCTTGTTGATAAGTCTCGGCACTGGCCTTCGCCGCCGCCAATTGCTCAGGCGTGGTCGCATAGACCACCGAACGGTACTGGCTGCCGATATCGTTGCCCTGGCGCATGCCCTGAGTTGGGTTGTGCAATTCCCAGAACATCTTCAACAGGTCTTCGTATTTCACTTTGGCCTGGTCATAAACCACCAGCACCACTTCACTGTGACCGGTCAGGCCGGAGCAGACTTCTTCGTAAGTCGGGTTCGGCGTGTAGCCGCCCGCGTAGCCGACCACGGTGCTGACCACGCCCTCGCGCTGCCAGAACCTGCGCTCCGCACCCCAAAAGCAGCCCAGGCCGAAGATGGCAAAACCCACGTCATCGACGAACGGGCCGAGCAGTGGGTTGCCGTTGACGAAGTGCGTCTCCGGCAGATTCATCGGGGTTTCACGACCAGGCAACGCTTGTTCTTGAGTAGGCAACACGTTTTTGTTCACCAGAATTTCCGAGCGCAAGACCATGATCAGTCCTCTCAGTCAGATTGAGTAAGGTAAGAATTCAGACAGCCAGTGTGCCCGAGTGTTACCGCGCTGTCAGGCGATTGGCCCGCGCGGGTAGCGTTTGAGCTTCTCAAGCAGCTCTGCGCCGGGGATTGGCCGGTCGAACAGGTAGCCCTGGCCCACGTCGCAGCGATGCCGACGCAGGAACGCCAGTTGCTCGGCGGTCTCGATGCCTTCGGCCACGACCTTGAGCTTGAGGTTGTGAGCCATGGCGATCACGGCCGAAGTGATTTCCATGTCGTCCTGGTTGTCCGGAATTTCATGGATAAAGCTGCGATCGATCTTAATGATGTCGATGGGGAATTTTTTCAGGTAGCTCAGCGACGAGTAACCGGTACCGAAGTCGTCCATGGCCAGAGTCAGGCCAAAACTCTTCAACTGATCCAGTTGCAGGCGCGTGTCTTCAGTGGCTTCCAGCAGCAGGCCTTCGGTCAGCTCCAGCTCCAGCAGGTTGGCCGGCAGCTCTTCTTCCTTGAGGATTGTGGCAATCGAGGCCACCAGGTCCGGGTCGGAGAACTGCTTGGGTGACAGGTTGATCGCCACCTGCAGGTTGCCCATGCCGGCGGCGCTCAGTTGCTTGCTCATGCGGCAGGCCTGGCGGGCGATCCATTTGCCGATAGGGATAATCAGCCCAGTCTCTTCGGCCACGCTGATGAACTGATCGGGACGGATCATGCCCTTTTCCGGGTGATTCCAGCGCAGCAGCGCTTCCA
Organism: Pseudomonas sivasensis; assembly: GCF_021391435.1. NCBI lineage: Bacteria > Pseudomonadati > Pseudomonadota > Gammaproteobacteria > Pseudomonadales > Pseudomonadaceae > Pseudomonas > Pseudomonas sivasensis. The sequence continues at coordinate 706,704 of NZ_CP090029.1, forward strand.
TGCCCAGTAACCGGCCGCTGCGCAGGCACAGCTTGGGCTGGTAGAACACGTCCAGTTCGTTCTGGGTCAGGGCGCGACGCAGGTTGTTTTCCACGAACAGCTTGTAGCTGGCCTCGGCGTTCAGCGCCTCTGTAAACACCTGAACCTGGTGTTTGCCGTTGGCCTTGGCCTTGTGCAGGGCCAGGCCGGCGTTGCGCATCAGGGTCTGCGGGTCGCGCCCGTGCAGCGGCGCGCAGGCCAGGCCCACGGAACCGGTGACGCTGATCAATTGGTTGTCGACGAACATCGGTTTGTCGAGCGTCGCCAGCAATTGGCTGGCGACCTGCTGGCCGCTTTCCAGGTCGGTGTCGTCCAGCAACACCGCAAACTCGTTACTGGCAAAGCGCGCCAGGCTGCCGCTGGCACTCAGGCTGTTGCGCAGGCGGCGGGCCAGGCTGATCAGCAGCTTGTCGCCGGTCTGGTGGCCAAGGCTGTCGTTGATGCGTTTGAAGTTGTCGATGTCTACCAGCAACAGGCTGATCGGGCTATCGCTGTCGCGTGCAAAGCGTTCATCGAGGTTGCGGATAAACGCCGGGCGGTTGCCCAGGTTGGTCAGGTTGTCGGTATACGCCAGACGCTCGATGCGCTGCTGGGCGAGCTTGGTCTGGGTGATGTCTTCGTAGATGCCGATGTAGTGAGTCAGCTCACGGTTGTCGCCATACACCTTGGAAATCGACAACTGGCCCCAGTAGGGTTCGAGGTTCTTGCGCCGGCTCTTGAACTCGCCCTGCCAGCTGTTGCTCTTGGCCAGGCTCGATGGGGCGTCGAACAGCAATTCGCTGAGGTTTTCCAGGGCGGGCAATTGCGCCAGGCGGTGGCCGTGGACTTCTTCGGCGCTGTACTGGGTGATCGCGGTGAAGCTTGGGTTGACGTACTCCACCACGCCGTCGCAATTGACCAGCAGAAAGGCGTTCGCGCTTTGCTCCACCGCACGCTGGAACAAATGCAGGGCGCTGGTGGCAGTACGGCGGTTGTGGTTGTTGATCACTTGCGCGAACTGGTCAGCGAGCTCGCCGGCGAAGGCGATCTCGTCAGCCTGCCAGTCACGCGGGCTGCCGCACTGCTCCAGGCACAATACGCCGACCACTTGGCCGTCGACGCGGATGCTCGCATCGAGCATGGCGTGGATGTCTCTGTTGCGTAGATTCTCGGCCATTTCGCGGGTGCGCGGATCGCGCATGGCGTTGGTGGCGTCGATGGCGCGGCTGCTTTGCAAGGCTTCCAGATAATCCGGGAAGCGGCTGGCATCGATGGGTTCGGGCAGATGGTGCTGTTGGTTGTCGCGGTGGTAAGCCGAGATTGGCACCAGGCGCTGGTCTTCGAGGTTCCAGATGCTGGCGCAGTCGATCTGGTAGATATCGCAGGCGCTGCGCGTGATCAGCTCGGCGGCTTCCTGAAGCGAATTGTTGGCGGTGTAGCGCTGGCGGGCCAGCAACAGGATCAGTTCCTGCTGGGCGCGCACTCGTTCCAGGTGCTGCAATTGCTCTTGCTGGGCGCGCTGGTTCAGCTCCAGGGCGATTTGCAGGCGGCTGTTCTGGCTTTCCAGATCCTCGGTCGGGACGGGTAAGGGAAGCTCGCTGAACAGACCATCAACCACCATCAGGTAGCCGCGCAGCAGATGGCGATTGTGTTGTTTGTAGGCTTCGCCCATTTCCAGCAGGCTCAGGGGGCCGTCACTGGTGTGCAGGGTGTAGCGCACCAGGTAATGAGGGCTCTGGGTCAATTGCTGCTGGATGATGTCGTGCAGTTGATAGCGGGCCTGGGGTTCCATCAGGCTGGCGTAGGGCGTGCCGAGCAGGGCACACAACTCGACCGCAGGCAGGCCGAATTGGCGCTCGCAATTGGGGTCAAGGTACAGGAGAGCCCAGCTTGCCTCATTAAGCCGCTCGAAACGCAGCATACCGAGGCGCGAAGGCACCGGTAACTGCGTCACTACCTCGGCCGCCATACGGGCGACATCGGGTTGGCTTTTCATGGGGAGACTCACTTCAAAAAACGCGCACGGCGCAGGGCTCACGCCCTCTTTTTTTGTTGCCTGTGGCAAGGTTGCATCATGCGGCACAGACTGACAAGAGAGGATGAAGGCTAAGTGCTATAAGGGGGTTATCGGCCGTGCGAGGGATTTCTTCAATCGAGATGACAGAAGGTGTACAAACCTGTTCTGTCTGTATCGAAAAGCAAAAAAAGCCCCGCCAAATTGACGGGGTTGAGGTACGAGCGTGGCGCTCGGAAATCGGTGCAACCAAGTCTCCCCGGTGAAGGGGAGACCTGATCTGGCTTACAGCAAGATGGTGCGGATGTCGTTCAGCAGCTGGCTCAGACGCTGGGTAAAGCGTGCAGCGGCCGCGCCGTTGATCACACGGTGATCGTAGGACAGCGACAGTGGCAGCATCAGCTTCGGCTGGAACGCTTTACCGTCCCAGACCGGCTGGATGGTTGCCTTGGAAACACCCAGGATCGCCACTTCCGGCGCGTTGACGATTGGCGTGAAGCCAGTGCCGCCAATGTGACCGAGGCTGGAGATCGTGAAGCAGGCGCCTTGCATGTCGTCTGCGGTCAGCTTCTTGTCGCGGGCCTTGGCAGCCAGCGCAGCCGCTTCGGCAGCGAGTTGCAGCAGGCTCTTCTGGTCGACGTTCTTGATGACCGGTACCAGCAGGCCGTCAGGGGTGTCTACAGCGAAGCCCACGTTGACGTATTTCTTGCGAATGATCGCTTTGCCGCTTGGCGCCAGTGAGCTGTTGAAGTCCGGCAGTTCCTTGAGCAGGTGTGCACACGCCTTGAGCAGCAGTGGCAGCACGGTCAGTTTCACGCCAGCCTTCTCGGCCACGGCTTTCTGCGCAACGCGGAAAGCTTCCAGGTCGGTGATGTCGGCCTGGTCGAACTGGGTAACGTGCGGAATGTTCAGCCAGCTGCGGTGCAGGCTCGACGCGCCGATTTGCATCAGGCGAGTCATTGGCACTTCTTCGGTCTCGCCGAAGCGGCTGAAGTCCACGACCGGGATCGGTGGAATGCCTGAGCCGCCGGTAGCAGCGCCGGCAGCCGGAGCTTCCTTGGCTTTCTGCATCATGGCTTTGACGTAAACCTGCACATCTTCCTTCAGCACGCGGCCATGTGGGCCAGTGGCCGACACAGCGTTCAGCTCGACGCCGAATTCACGGGCCAGTTGGCGTACCGCCGGGCCAGCGTGAACCTTGGCACCGCTTGGCGCAGGTGCAGCAGCAGCTGGAGCCGGTGCGGCCTCGGCTTTTGCAGCAGGTGCAGGTGCAGCGGCCGGTGCAGCTTCAGCTTCAGCTTTGGCAGCAGCCGGAGCAGCGGCGGCGGGGGCTGGAGCGGCAGCCGGTGCGGCGCCTTGTACTTTCAGCTTGAGGATGAAGTCACCGGTGCCGACTTCGTCTTCCAGCTTGACTGCGATGCTTTCCACCACGCCGGCAGCCGGCGAAGGAATTTCCATGGAAGCCTTGTCGGATTCCAGGGTGATCAGCGATTGGTCGGCTTCGACGGTGTCGCCAACCTTGACCAACAGCTCGATGATCTTGGCCTTGCCCGACGAACCGATGTCCGGAACATGAATGTCCTGAACAGAGGCGGCGGCCGGTGCAGCAGCCGGGGCCGCAGGGGCCTCGGCTGCAGCGGCAGGCTTTTCAGCGGCAGGCGCTGGTGCAGCAGCGGCAGCAGGAGCCGCCGCAGGTGCAGCATCAGCGGCACCTTCGATTTCCAGCTCCAGCAGTTCGTCGCCTTCTTTCAGGCGGTCGCCCAGCTTCACTTTCAGGCTCTTGACCACGCCGGCCTTGGGAGCAGGGATTTCCATGCTCGCCTTGTCCGACTCCAGGGTCAGGATGCTCTGGTCGGCTTCGACTTTGTCGCCGACCTTCACAAACAGCTCGATTACTTCACCTTCACCGCTGCCGATGTCAGGTACGCGAATGAGTTCGCTCACAAAAAATCTCCTCAGCAGTCCAGTGGGTTGCGTTTTTCCGGGTTGATCCCGAACTTGACGATAGCGTCAGCCACCACCTTAGGTTCGATCTCACCACGGTCAGCCAAGGCTTCCAGGGCTGCCAACACCACGAAGTGACGGTCGACTTCGAAGAAGTGACGCAGCTTCTTACGGCTGTCACTGCGGCCGAAACCGTCGGTACCCAGGACTTTGAATTCCTTGGACGGGACCCACTGGCGAATTTGTTCAGCGAACAGCTTCATGTAGTCGGTAGAGGCAATGACTGGACCTTTACGGCCGGCCAGGCACTCTTCGACGTAGCTCTTCGCGGGTTTCTGACCAGGATGCAGGCGGTTGCTGCGCTCTACGGCCAGGCCGTCGCGACGCAGTTCGTTGAAGCTGGTAACGCTCCACACGTCGGCGCCGACGTTGAATTCGTCACGCAGGATCTTCGCTGCTTCACGCACTTCACGCAGGATGGTGCCGGAGCCCATCAGCTGTACGTGGTGCGCTGCTTCCTTGGTGTCTTCTTCGAGCAGGTACATGCCCTTGATGATGCCTTCCTCGACACCGGCCGGCATGGCTGGCTGCTGGTAGGACTCGTTCATCACGGTGATGTAGTAGAAAACGTCCTGCTGCTCTTCGGTCATTTTCTTCATGCCGTCCTGGATGATCACCGCCAGCTCATAGCCGTAGGTTGGATCAAAGGTGCGGCAGTTCGGGATGGTGGCAGCCAGGATGTGGCTGTGACCGTCTTCGTGTTGCAGGCCTTCGCCGTTCAGTGTGGTCCGGCCGGCGGTGCCGCCGATCAGGAAGCCACGGGTACGGCTGTCGCCTGCTGCCCAAGCCAGGTCGCCGATACGCTGGAAGCCGAACATCGAGTAGAAGATGTAGAACGGCAGCATCGGCTGGTTGTGGCTGGAGTACGAAGTACCGGCAGCGATGAAGGAGCTCATGGCGCCCGCTTCGTTGATGCCTTCTTCGAGGATCTGGCCCTTCTTGTCTTCCTTGTAGAACATCACCTGGTCTTTATCGACTGGCTCATAGAGCTGGCCGACGGAGGAGTAGATGCCCAACTGACGGAACATGCCTTCCATACCGAAGGTACGGGCTTCGTCCGGGATAATCGGAACGATGCGTGGACCGATTTCCTTGTCCTTGACCAACTGCGCGAGGATCCGCACGAAGGCCATGGTGGTGGAAATTTCACGGTCGCCCGAACCGTCCAGGATAGCCTTGAGGGTGCTCAGGTCCGGGGTCGGTACGGAGAAACTGTTGGCGCGGCGCTGTGGTACGAAACCGCCCAGTGCAGTGCGGCGCTCGCTCAGGTAGCGGGCTTCGGCGCTGTTTGGCTCTGGCTTGAAGAACGGCAGGTTTTCCAGCTCTTCGTCCTTGACCGGGATGTCGAAGCGGTCGCGGAACAACTTCAGGCTGTCGACGTCGACTTTCTTGGTGTTGTGCGCAGTGTTCTTCGCTTCGCCAGCACCGGTGCCATAACCCTTGATGGTCTTGGCCAGGATGACGGTTGGTTGTTCTTTGTGGTTGACCGCTTCGTGGTACGCCGCGTAGACCTTGTACGGGTCGTGGCCGCCACGGTTGAGTTTCCAGATCTCGTCGTCGGACAGGTCTGCAACCATTGCCTTGAGTTCAGGCGTGTTGAAGAAGTGTTCACGTACGAACGCGCCGTCTTTGGCTTTGTAGTTCTGGTACTCGCCGTCGATGACTTCGTCCATGCGACGTTGCAGGATACCGTCAACGTCCTTGGCCAGCAGTGGGTCCCAGAAACGGCCCCAGATGACTTTGGTCACGTTCCACTGAGCACCGCGGAACACGCCTTCGAGTTCCTGGATGATCTTGCCGTTGCCGCGAACCGGGCCGTCGAGGCGCTGCAGGTTGCAGTTGATGACGAAGATCAGGTTGTCCAGCTTCTCGCGGCCGGCCAGGGAGATGGCGCCCAGGGATTCCGGCTCGTCGCACTCGCCGTCGCCCAGGAAGCACCAGACTTTCTGCTTGCCTTCAGGGATGAAGCCACGGGCTTCCAGGTACTTCATGAAACGTGCCTGGTAGATCGCTTGAATTGGACCCAGACCCATGGAAACGGTCGGGAACTGCCAGAAATCAGGCATCAGCCAAGGGTGCGGGTAGGACGACAAGCCGCCACCGTCAACTTCCTGGCGGAAGTTGTTCATCTGGTCTTCGGTGATACGACCTTCCATGAACGCGCGGGCATAAACGCCTGGCGAGGTGTGACCCTGGAAGTAGATCAGGTCGCCGCCGTGTTCGTCGGTCGGGGCCTGGAAGAAGTAGTTGAAGCCGATGTCATACAGGGTTGCGCTGGAAGCGAAGCTGGAGATGTGACCGCCCAGGTCCGAATCTTTCAAGTTCGTGCGCATTACCATCGCCATGGCGTTCCAACGTACCAGCGAGCGAATGCGGCGTTCCATGAACAGGTCGCCAGGCATGCGTGCTTCGTGGGTAACGGGGATGGTGTTGCGGTATGGCGTGGTGATGGCGTAGGGCAGTTGCGAGCCGCTGCGGGTCGCGAGTTCGCCCATACGGGTCATCAGGTAGTGAGCACGGTCTTCGCCTTCTTTGTCGAGAACCGATTCCAGGGCGTCCAGCCATTCCTGGGTTTCGACGGGATCGAGGTCTTGCATGGCTTGCTCCAGGGCGGAAAGGCTACCAGAATCGGTTGCCTGAAGTTTGCGACTGGCCTTGTGGGCAGACGACATAAATTCTTGGATGGCCGAAGGTTGCTTCGGCGTCCTGTAGTTTTACTACAAATCGTCGGCCATTTCAGCCTTTCGAATGTATATACGAGTAGTAAAACTACACAAGACCGAGCGTATGGCTCGGTCTGGCTGGTGAGCATAATCGTTATTGTTGATCTTTTGCGAACAAGAAAAGGTAGAAGTTTAATGTTGTCTGCCAAAAACTATAAATTTTCAGCTATTTATAACCTTTGTTCGACAGTCCTTCATCGAGCGTGCTTCTTGCGTTCGCAGCAACAAGCCCATTACGCGCCGATCAAGGATAGACCATGAGCCTTCCAATGCTGGCCGAATTGCCGGCCATTCTCCTCCCAATTGCCCAGCGGGCCGAGCAGTCATTTCGTGACGCAGTGGCCGCGCTGGACGACGATCATGGACTTTGTACGTGGACGCCGCAACGCTGGGCCGACTTCGCCCGGGTGTGCGCCGCCAGTGATTTCGTCATTGAACAGAGTGTTCGTGACCCTTTGATGTTGCTGGAGCTGGTGGCCTGGGGTGAGCTGGACCGCGGCTTTGCGCCGGGCGAGCTGTGCGGGCAAATTGCAGGCGCTGTGCAACAGGCCGAAACCGAAGACGAACTGGGCCGCGTATTGCGTCGCCAGCGCACGCGCCAGCAAGTACGGATTATTTGGCGCGACCTGACCCGTCAGGCTGATCTGGTGCAGACCTGTCGAGATCTGTCCGACATGGCTGACGCCTGCATCGACCAAGCCTACCAATGGCTGTACCAACGCCACTGCGTACAGTTCGGCACGCCCACCGGCCGGCGCAGCGGCGAGCCGCAGCACATGGTCATCCTTGGCATGGGCAAGCTCGGCGCGGTGGAACTGAACCTCTCGTCGGATATCGACCTGATCTTCGCCTACCCCGAAGGCGGCGAAACAGTGGGAGTGAAGCGTTCACTGGATAACCAGGAGTTCTTCATTCGCCTTGGTCAAAAACTGATCAAGGCCCTCGACCCCATGACCGTCGACGGTTTTGTGTTCCGCGTTGATATGCGCCTGCGTCCCTACGGTTCGGCCGGAGCGCTGGTGCTCAGCTTCAATGCGCTGGAGCAGTACTACCAGGATCAGGGCCGCGACTGGGAACGCTACGCCATGATCAAGGCGCGCGTAGTGGCAGGCGACCAGGTGGCCGGTGCGCAATTGCTCGATATGCTGCGACCGTTTGTGTACCGCCGCTACCTGGACTTCTCCGCCATCGAAGCGCTGCGCACCATGAAGCAGTTGATCCAGCAGGAAGTGCGGCGCAAAGGCATGGCCGACAATATTAAGCTCGGCTCGGGCGGTATCCGCGAGGTGGAATTCATCGCTCAGGCCTTCCAGCTGATTCACGGCGGTCGCGACCTCAGCCTGCAACAACGCCCGCTGCTCAAAGTGCTCGGTACCCTGGAGGGCCAGGGTTACCTGCCGCCGGCGGTGATCGCCGAGTTGCGCAATGGCTACGAATTCCTGCGCTACACCGAGCATGCCATCCAGGCAATAGCTGACCGCCAGACCCAAATGCTTCCGAGCACTCCGGAAGATCAGGCGCGCATTGCCTTTATGCTGGGCTTTGCCGACTGGGCCGCATTCCATGAGCGCCTGATGCACTGGCGTGGCCGGGTGGACTGGCACTTCCGCCAAGTGATTGCCGACCCCGATGAAGAAGAGGGCGAAGAAAGCGAGTTGGTAGTGGGCGGTGAGTGGTTGCCGCTCTGGGAAGAGTCCCAGGATGAAGACGCCGCCTGCCGCCAATTGACCGAAGGCGGCTTCACTGACGCGCCCAGGGCGCTCAAGGCTCTGGCTGGTTTGCGCGGCAGCCCGCAGTTACGTGCGATGCAGCGCCTCGGTCGCGAACGGCTGGATGCGTTTATCCCGCGCCTGTTGGCCCAGGCGGTCGAACACGCCAACCCGGACCTGGTGTTGGAGCGCGTGCTGCCGCTGGTGGAGGCCGTCGCCCGTCGCTCCGCTTACCTGGTGCTGCTCACGGAAAACCCCGACGCCCTGCGCCGCCTGTTGACCCTGTGCGCCGCCAGCCCGTGGATTGCTGAGCAGATCACCCGTTTCCCGCTGTTGCTGGACGAGTTGCTCAACGAAGGCCGCCTGTTCAAGCCGCCGCTGGCGCCGGAGTTGGCCGCCGAATTGCGCGAGCGCCTCACGCGTATCCCCGAGGACGACCTTGAGCAGCAGATGGAAGCGCTGCGTCACTTCAAGCTCGCCCACCGCCTACGCGTGGCCGCTTCGGAAATCGCCGGCAGCCTGCCGTTGATGAAAGTCAGCGACTACCTGACCTGGCTCGCCGAAGCCATCCTCGAACAAGTGCTGGCCCTGGCCTGGCGCCAGACCGTGGCGCGCCACGGCTCGCCGCAGCGTCTGGACGGCACCCTGTGCGATCCTGGGTTCATTATTGTCGGTTATGGGAAAGTCGGCGGGATCGAACTGGGGCATGGTTCGGACCTGGATCTGGTGTTTATCCATGATGGCGATCCGCAGGCCGAAACCGATGGCGCCAAGCCGATTGACGGCGCGCAGTTCTTCACGCGCCTGGGCCAGCGCATCATTCACCTGCTGACCACCCAGACCAACTCCGGTCAGTTGTACGAAGTGGATATGCGCCTGCGACCTTCCGGTGCGTCCGGTTTGCTGGTCAGTTCGCTGGGTGCATTTGATCGCTATCAACAAAATGAAGCGTGGACCTGGGAGCATCAGGCCCTGATCCGCGCGCGGGTGCTGGTTGGCAGTCAGGATGTGGGCCGTGCGTTCGAGCAGGTACGGGCTAAAGTGTTGGGGCGTGAGCGGGATCTGGCGAAACTGCGCCAGGAGGTCAGCGAGATGCGCACCAAGATGCGTGACAACCTGGGCACCAAGGCCACCACAGCCGGTACCGGCGCCAATGCCTTCGACGCCGCGGCCGTGTTCGACCTCAAGCAGGACGCCGGAGGTATCGTCGATATTGAATTTATGGTGCAATACGCGGCTTTGGCGTGGTCTGCCCAGCACCCATCGTTGCTGCGCTACACCGACAATATCCGCATTCTGGAAGGCCTGGAGCAGGTGGGGTTGATGCCCGCCGCCGATGCCCACCTGCTGCGCGAGGTGTATAAGGCCTACCGTTCCGCTGCGCATCGCCAGGCCTTGCAAAACGAGGCCGGTACGGTGGCGGGGGATCAGTTCGCCGACGAACGGCGACAGGTGATGCGCATCTGGCAGGAGCTGGGGTTGAGCTGAAACACTATTAGGGCGGGGAGGCATAAGCCTCCCCGCATCGTTTGTGGAAACTACATGAATATTCTGATCGTTGGGCCCAGTTGGGTCGGTGACATGGTGATGGCACAGACACTGTTCCAGTGCTTGCGCCAGCGCCACCCAGACTGCCAGATCGACGTGCTCGCTCCTGAGTGGAGCCGGCCGATCCTTGAGCGCATGCCCGAAGTGCGCAACGCCTTGAGCTTCCCGCTCGGCCACGGCGCCCTGGAGCTGGCAACCCGCCGTCGCATCGGCAAATCCCTGGCCGGCCAGTATGACCAGGCGATCCTGTTGCCCAACTCGCTGAAGTCGGCGCTGGTGCCGTTTTTTGCTGGCATCCCCAAGCGCACCGGCTGGCGCGGCGAGTTTCGCTACGTACTGCTTAACGATGTGCGCACGTTGGATAAGGCGCGCTACCCGCTGATGATCGAACGCTTCATGGCGTTGGCATATGAGCCAGGCACGGAGCTACCCAAGCCGTACCCGCGCCCGAGCCTGCAGATCGACCCAGTAACCCGCGACGCGGCCCTGGCCAAGTTCGGCCTGACGCTGGATCGCCCGGTGCTTGCCCTGTGCCCTGGCGCCGAGTTTGGCGAGTCCAAGCGCTGGCCAGCGGAGCACTACGCCAAAGTCGCCGAGATGAAGATTCGCGAAGGCTGGCAGGTGTGGTTGTTCGGCTCGAAAAAAGATCATCCGGTGGGTGAAGAGATTCGCCAGCGCCTGATTCCTGGCCTGCGCGAAGAGTCGGTGAACCTGAGTGGCGACACATCGCTGGCCGAGGCGATTGACCTGCTGTCTTGCGCGGATTCGGTGGTGTCCAACGACTCCGGCCTGATGCACGTGGCCGCAGCGCTGAACCGCCCATTGGTGGCGGTGTACGGTTCGACGTCTCCAGGGTTTACCCCGCCCCTGGCCGACAAGGTTGAAGTGGTGCGCCTGGGCCTGGAATGCAGCCCGTGCTTTGACCGTACTTGCCGTTTCGGCCACTACAACTGCATGCGCCAGTTGCTGCCACAGCCGGTGAACGAGGCTTTGCAGCGGTTGCAGGGCACTGCGGTCGAGGTTCACTGAGTTGCGGGTACTGGTAATCAAGACCTCATCCCTGGGCGACGTGATTCATGCGTTGCCGGCACTCACCGACGCGGCGCGGGCGATCCCCGGCATTCAATTCGACTGGGTGGTGGAAGAAGGCTTCGCCGAGATCCCGACCTGGCACCCGGCCGTAGACAAAGTGATCCCGGTGGCGATCCGCCGCTGGCGCAAGAACCTCTGGCAGACCATAAAAAGCGGTGAGTGGCGGCGTTTCAAGCAGCAGATCCAGTCGACCAAATACGACCTGGTGATCGACGCCCAAGGCCTGCTCAAAAGTGCCTGGCTGACCCGCTATGTGCGCGCTCCGGTAGCGGGCTTCGATAAGAACTCCGCCCGTGAACCCATTGCGGCGCGCTTCTACTCGCGACGCCTGGCCGTGGCCCGTGGGCAACACGCGGTGGAGCGTCTGCGCCAGCTGTTCGCCGTGGCGCTGGGTTATGACTTGCCCAAAGGCTTGGGCGACTACGGCCTGAGCACCGAAAAACTGCTCGGCCTGCCGCCGAAAAAACCGTTTGTGCTGCTGTTGCACGGCACCACCTGGGACACCAAACACTGGCCCGAAGCCTATTGGCGCGAGCTAGCTGAGCGCATGGGGCGCTTGGGTGTGGACGTGAAATTACCTTGGGGCAATGCCGCCGAAAAAGCCCGCGCCGAACGCCTGGCCCAAGGCCTGGGCAACGCCGAAGTGCTGCCCAAACTCAACCTGGCCGGCGTCGCTCGGGTATTGGCTGGCGCCCGTGCCTGCGTCGCGGTGGACACCGGTCTCGGCCACTTGGCTGCCGCGTTGGACGTGCCGACCATTTCCCTGTTCGGCCCCACCAACCCCGGCCTGACCGGCGCTTACGGCAAGGGCCAGATTCACTTGGGCAGCGACTGGTCGTGCGCACCGTGTCTGCAAAAGCAATGTACCTATCAACCCACGGCCGACGACCTGCGTCGGTTCGACATCAAGCGCGAGTCGCCCCTGTGCTTTACGCGCCTGAACCCTGAGCGTGTGGCAAGCCGGCTGAGCACGTTGTTATTGGCTGAGGAGCTGCACTGATGCAACTGGCTTTTGTTCTGTACAAATACTTCCCCTTCGGTGGCCTGCAGCGCGACTTCATGCGCATCGCCCTGGAGTGCCAGCAGCGCGGCCATCAGATTCGTGTCTACACGCTGATCTGGGAAGGCGACATCCCGCCCGGCTTCGAAGTGCTGGTGGCGCCGGTCAAGGCGTTCTTCAACCATAAGCGCAACGAGAAGCTCAGTGCGTGGATGGAGGCCGACCTCGCCAAGCGCCCGGTGGACCGCCTGATCGGCTTCAACAAGATGCCAGGCCTGGACGTGTACTACGCCGCCGATGGCTGCTTTGAAGACAAGGCGCAAAACCTGCGCCATTCGCTGTACCGCAGCTTTGGCCGCTATAAGCACTTTGCCGAATACGAGCGTGCGGTGTTCGCCAAGGACGCCAAGACTGAAGTCCTGATGATCTCCGAGGTGCAGCAGCCGCTGTTCATCAAGCATTACGACACCCCGCTGGAACGCTTCCATCTGCTGCCACCGGGCATTGCCCAGGACCGTCGCGCGCCGCCGAACGCGGCTGAAATCCGCGAAGGTTTCCGCAAGGAATTCAACCTCGGCGATGACGACCTGCTGCTGGTGCAGATCGGCTCTGGATTCAAGACCAAGGGCGTCGACCGCAGCCTGAAAGCCTTGGCCGCGTTGCCCTCTGAACTGAAGAAACGTACGCGCCTGTTTGTAATCGGCCAGGACGACCCCAAAGTATTCCAACTGCAAAGCGCCACTCTTGGGCTGGGCGACAACGTGCAGTTCCTCAAGGGGCGCAGCGATATCCCGCGTTTCCTGCTGGGCGCCGACCTGCTGATCCACCCGGCGTACAACGAAAACACCGGCACCGTGTTGCTCGAAGCCCTGGTGGCTGGGTTGCCGGTGTTGGTTTCTGCCGTGTGTGGCTATGCGCACTACATCGCCGAAGCTGACAGTGGGCTGGTGCTGGACGAGCCGTTTGAACAGGCTCAGTTGAACCAGTACCTGGCGCAAATGTTGACCGATTCTGCACAGCGCGCGGCCTGGGGCCGCAATGGGTTGGCCTTCGCCGAGACGGCCGACCTCTACAGCATGCCGCAGCACGCTGCGGATGTGATTCTGGCGGAGCCAAAACGATGAAGTTGATTCTTGCCGAACCGTTCAAGACGTTATGGGCCGGGCGTGATGCTTTCGCCGAAGTCGAGAAACTGCAAGGCCAGGTATTCCGTGAACTGGCAGCGCGTCGCACGCTGCGCACCGAGGTGGATGGCCGCCCGTATTTCGTGAAGATTCATCGCGGTATTGGCTGGGCAGAAATCTTCAAGAACCTGATCACCGCCAAGTTGCCGGTACTGGGCGCCGGCCTGGAATGGGATGCCATTCACCGCTTGCAGGAGATCGGCGTACCGACCATGACCGGCGTGGCCTTCGGCGAAAAAGGCAGCAACCCGGCGGACCAACACTCGTTCATCATCACCGAAGAACTGGCGCCGACCCTCAGCCTTGAAGACGTGACCCTCAACTGGGCCGCCGAGCCGCCCGCACCTGCCTTGCGTCATGCCCTCACCGCAGAGCTGGCGCGCATGGTCGGCGACATGCATCGGGGCGGCGTGAACCATCGCGACTGCTACCTGTGCCACTTCCTGCTGGACACGTCCAAGCCGATCGACGCGCGTGACATCAAACTCTCGGTGATCGACCTGCACCGCGCCCAAATGCGGGCCCATTTGCCGCTGCGCTGGCGCGACAAGGACCTGTCGGCACTGTATTACTCAGCGCTGGACATCGGCCTGACCCGTCGCGACAAACTGCGCTTCCTCAAGGGCTATTTCCGCCAGCCGCTGCGCCAGATCCTGACCGAGCAATCGGCGTCCCTGAGCCTGATGCAGCGCAAGGCCGACAAGCTGTACGCACGCAAGCAACGCTACGGGGATGCGATCTGATGGCGGGTTGGAACCTGGAACCTGCTTATGCCGCCCTGGCGGATGATTTTGGAAGCCTCGACGCGGTGTTCGCCCTGCAAGGCGAGCGGCTGACCCGCGATCCGCTATCGGAAGTGATCCGGGTTCAGCGCGGCGGGGTCAATTACTACGTCAAGCGCTACACCGGCGCCGGCAAGGGCCTGCGGCGTTATCTGGGCAAGCCGCGGGTAAAGTCCGAATGGCAGAACCTCAAGCGCTTCGCCAAGTGGGGCATTCCCACCGCCGATGTGGTGGCTTGGGGCCTGGAGCGCAGTGGCCTGGCCTACGACCGTGGTGCGATGATCACTCGTGAGTTGCCTAATACCGAAGATCTTTCGGTGGTGGCCGAGCGTAAAGATGCGCGCCTGCGCGACCCCAAGTGGGTCGATGTCGTCAGCCGCCAACTCGCCGAGTACACGCGCACGATGCACGACCAGCGCTTTACCCATAACGATTTGAAGTGGCGCAACCTGCTGATCGACGACCAGCAGACCCTGTACCTGATCGATTGCCCCAACGGCGATTTCTGGCGCGGTTTCTGGCTCAAGTACCGCATCACCAAGGACTTGGCCTGCCTCGACAAGGTGGCCAAGTATCACCTGTCGGCTACCCAGCGTCTGCGTTTCTACATGCAGTACCGTGGTTGTCGGCACCTGAGCGATTCGGACAAGCGGCGGATCCGCCACGTAGTGAAGTTTTTCGAGGGACGCGAATGAGTGATTTTCTGGCGGCTGAAGACCGTGCCTTGCTGGAGCGCCACGGCCTCGCGACATTCGACGCGCTGTGGGCCAAGCAACTGGACGCGGTGGACGAGCCCAACACCAGCCGTGGCGGCTGGAGTAGCGTGTTTCGTCTGGAGCTCGATGGCCACGGGTATTACCTAAAGCGCCAGAGCAACTACCTCACGCGCAGCTTGCACCGACCGCTGGGCGAGCCGAGTTTCTCCCGTGAGTTTCGCAATATCAGTCGTTACCGCTCGCTGGGTATCCCGGCTTTGCAGGCGGCGTTTTACGGGGAGCGCAAGGTCGCCGGTGAACACCGCGCAATGCTGCTAACCCGCGCCCTCGACGGCTGGAATGACTTGGATTCATTGCTGGAGCAGTGGCCGCAACTGAGCGACGCCCAGCACCGCGCGATCCTGCTGGCGTGCGGCCAATTGGCGCGCCGGTTGCACAGCCTCGGCCAGGTCCATGGCTGCTTTTACCCCAAGCATATTTTCCTGCAGGCGACCGGCGACGGTTATGCCGCGCAGTTGATCGACCTGGAAAAAACCCGCCCGCTGCTGTTCGGCTGGCGTGATCGGGTCAAAGACCTGGAACCGTTGTTGCGTCGTGCACGGCAGTGGTCGGACGTGCAGGTGCGTCAACTGCTTGCGGCCTACCTCGATCAGCCCGAAGACAGCGCGCTGGTCGCGACCTGGCTGCAACGCCTGACGGTTCGGCGTAGCCACAAGGAGAACCGCTGATGCGCCTGTCCGAGCTGAAAAGCGCCGGCCGCACACCGAGCCTGCCCCTGACCCTTGACCTGGAGGATGCCGCTGGTCCCGGCCAACTGCAACTGCTGAGCCTTTTGCGCGTGTTACCGGGCGAGCGTTACGTGGGCGCGGCAGTCTGGCGCGGGCGTCCGGTGCTGGCCAAGTTGTTGGTGGGCAGCAAGGCCGCGCGGCACTTTCAGCGTGAACTGAATGGCGTACGACTACTGGCCGAACAAGGCCTGACCACGCCGCTGTTGCTCGCCGATGGCCTGCAGGAAGGCGAAGGCGGCTGGCTGCTGTTTGAATTTATCGAAGGCGCCGAAAGCCTGGCCGATGCCTGGCATGCCGTCGAAGGCCTGCCACCGTTGGCTGACGAGCAAACCGCCGTGCTCGCCGAAGCACTGGGCGCGATTGCCCAGATGCACACCAAAGGCTTGTGGCAGGAAGACCTGCATCTGGACAACCTGCTGCGCCAGGACGGCAAGCTGTACCTGATCGACGGTGCCGGTATCCGCGTCGAAGAGGCCGGCAAGCCGCTGTCGCGTAACCGCGTGCTGGAAAACCTCGGCGTGTTTTTCGCCCAGTTGCCGAAAAACCTTGAGCCGTTTACCGAAGAGTTGCTGGTGTATTACCTGCTGAGCAACGGCGAACACGCCTTGCCGCTGGAAGCCCTGGAGAAGCAGGTGCGCAAGGTCAGCGCTTGGCGCTTGAAGGACTTTTTGAACAAGGTCGGCCGCGAATGCACGTTGTTCAGCGTGGTACGCGGCGCCTTTGGCTTGCGCGCGATTCGTCGCGAAGAAGAGGCCTCAATGCTGCCGGTGCTGGAACAGGCCGATGCACTGCTCGACCAGGGCCACTTGTACAAGACCGGTGGCGCCGCGAGCGTGGCCAAGGTCGAGGTAGCCAGTCGCCCACTGGTTATCAAGCGCTACAACATCAAGGGCTTTGCCCACTGGCTCAAGCGCTTCTGGCGCCCAAGTCGGGCCTGGCATTCCTGGCGCGAAGGCAATCGCCTGGCGTTCCTTGGTATCGCCACGCCGAAGCCTTTGGCTGTGTTGGAAAAGCGCTTTTTGTGGCTGCGCAGTCGGGCTTATCTGATCACCGAATACCTGCCGGGCCCGGACATCATCGAGCGTTTCGCGCCCTATATTGAACACGGTGATGCACCGGAAGGTGAGCTGCTGGCACTCGACAAGCTGTTTGCCGAACTGATCCGCGAACGCATCAGCCATGGCGATTTCAAGGGCCATAACCTGTTCTGGGACAAGGACCGCTGGTCGCTGATCGACCTCGATGCAATGTGCCAACACACCTCCGCCGCCAGCTTCGCCACGGCATACGCGAAGGATCGTGCGCGGTTTATGCGTAATTGGCCGCAGGACAGTGCGTTGTACAAACTGATTGATCAGCGACTGCCCAAAACCATCGACTGAACACGTGCTTCCCGTGGTGAGCGGTCTTCCTGCGGTGAATGGGCTTCCTGTGGTGAGCTGTCTCCCTGTGGTGAGCTGTCTTCCTGTGGTGAGTGGGCTTGCCCCGCGCTGGTCTGCGCAGCAGCCCCACTAGAAGCACCGCAGTGCTTCAGGTAAATCGCAGCGGCTGGTTTTGGGGCCGCTGCGCAGCCCAGCGCGGGGCAAGCCCGCTCACCACAGTTATGGTGCTCTCCTTAAGTGTTGTGTCAGCAACAGTGCTTGGGCATTTGTGAGTGAAGAACGACAGCGCTTACGCACTCAGTATTTTCTATCCGACTGATTTTTATAGATAAAAAACATGGCATGGCCTCTGCAAAGTCTCCTGGTGAACCCTTTCACCAGCC
Source organism: Pseudomonas sivasensis (assembly GCF_021391435.1). Lineage (NCBI taxonomy): Bacteria > Pseudomonadati > Pseudomonadota > Gammaproteobacteria > Pseudomonadales > Pseudomonadaceae > Pseudomonas > Pseudomonas sivasensis. Next base: position 724,047 of record NZ_CP090029.1, read on the forward strand.
GCCCGCGGAGCCTTGTATGCCTTCCAGCCTTTCCTCGCTTACCCGTTTGATTTGCCTCGGCGTTGCTGTGCTGCTGGGCCACGCTGCCGTCGTCCACGCTGCCGAAGGCGATGATGCCGTGCCGTCCCTGGCCGGCAAGCGCATTGCGGTGAGCATGACCGGCACCAGTCATTATTTCGATATCAAGGCGTTCCAGGCCCAGGTGGATGAGATCAAGCGCCTGGGGGGGACGCCGATCACCCTCGACGCCGGGCGCAATGACAAGAACCTGGTGACCCAACTGCAAACCGTGGTCACCCAGAAGCCCGACGCGGTGATCCAGACCCTCGGCACCCTCAGCGTGATCGACCCGTGGCTCAAGCGCATCAGCAAGGCCGGGATTCCGCTGTTCACCATCGATGCGCCGTCGCAGTACAGCCTCAATAACACCACTTCGGACAACGTCGCCACCGGCAAAGCCCTGGCCGATCAACTGATCAAGGACGCTGGCGGCAAGGGCAAGATTCTGGTGTTCAACGGCTTCTACGGTGTGCCGGTGTGTGCGATTCGTTATGACCAGTTGAAGCTGGCGCTCAAGGATTATCCGCAGCTGGAAATCATCCAGCCCGAGCTGCGCGATGTGATCCCCAATACCGTGCAGGACGCCTACTCCCAAGTGTCGGCGTTGCTCAACAAGTACCCGGCGGGCAGCGTGTCGGCGATCTGGTCGGCCTGGGATATTCCGCAGTTGGGCGCGAGCAAAGCGTTGATCGATGCCAAGCGCACCGAGATCAAGACCTACGGCGTCGATGGCACCCCCGAAGTGCTGGCGCTGCTCGGTCAGGCGAACTCGCCGGTGGGCGCAGTGGTCGCGCAGCAACCGGCGCTGATCGGCAAGACGGCCGTGCAGAACGTGGCGCGCTACCTGGCCGGGCAACGTGACCTGCCTAAGGAAACCCATGTCGCCACCTTGCTGACCACCGCCGGCAACCTGGCACAGGTTCAACAGTTGCGGGGTGACTGATGGCGGCATTGCACCTGCAACACCTGCGCAAGCGCTTTGGCGCCACCCAGGCGCTGGATGATGCGAGCCTTAAGGTCGAGCGCGGCAGCATCCATGGGCTGGTGGGCGAGAACGGCGCGGGCAAGTCGACGTTGATCAAGATACTCGCTGGTATCCACACGGCCGACGCCGGGCAGGTGAGTATCGACGGCCAGGCCTATGCAGCGCTGTCGCCGCGTCAAGTGGACGCATTGGGCGTGCAGTTCATCCATCAGGAACGCCTGCTGCCCGCCAGTTTTACCGTGGGCGAAGCGCTGTTTTTTGGGCATGAGTTGCGCCGGGGGCCGTTTGTGGACCGGCGGCGGCAACAGCGTGAAGCGCAGCGCCTGCTGACGGAATACTTTGACCTGCAACTGCCGCCCGGTGCCTTGGTCGGCGAGTTGAACAGCGCCGAACGCCAGGTACTGCAAATCACCCGGGCGCTGATTCGCCAGCCGAAGATCCTGGTGTTCGACGAGCCCAGCGTGGCGCTGGTCAAGCGCGAGGTCGACCAGTTGCTGCGCATCGTCAAGCGCCTGCGCGACCAGGGGCTGTCGATCCTCTACATCTCCCACTACCTGCAGGAAATCGACAGCCTGTGCGATGACGTCACGGTGCTGCGCAACGGTCGGGATGTGGCGGTGGTGCAGCCACGGCACACGTCGAGCGCAGAGATTGCACGGCTGATGGTCAACCGCGACGTGCAGGAGATGTACCCCAAGGCCAAGGTCGAGTTGGGGGCGCCGCTGTTGCAGGTGCGCGGGCTGAGTCTGGCACGGCGTTATCGGCAAATTGACCTGGAGGTGCGGCGCGGAGAAATCGTCGGCCTCACCGGATTGGTCGGTTCCGGCGCGAAGGAATTGTTCAAGACGCTGTTTGGTGTCGAGCGGGCCGACAGCGGCAGTGTGCATCTGGACGGGCGCTTGCTGCGCCTGCGTTCACCGGGCCAGGCGATTGCCGACGGCATCGCGCTGGTGCCCGAGGAACGGCGCAGTCAGGGCATCTCGCCGGTGTTGTCGGTGCTGGAAAACCTGACACTGGCGGGGCTCTCGCGGTTCAGCCGCTGGGGCTTGCTGAGCCGGCGCAGCGAGCAGATGGAAACCGCGCGGTTGATTGAAGAGCTAGCGATCAAGACGCCTGGGCCTCACGCGGCCGTTAGCCAACTGAGTGGGGGTAATCAGCAGAAAGTCGCCCTGGGTAAATGGCTCAGCCGCCGCTCGGCGGTGTACCTGCTGGATGAGCCCTGTGTGGGCGTGGACGTGGGCGCTAAGGTGGAAATCTATCGCCTGATTGGGCGCCTGGTAGAGGAGGGCGCAGCGGTGTTGGTGCTGTCATCGGATTTGCAGGAATTGCTGGGGATCAGTGATCGAATCCTGGTGCTGCATCGCGGCGAGATTGCGGGTGAATTTCGTGCGGGGGAGGCTGACAGCGATCAGTTGCTCGCCTGTGCTACAGGCGCCGTGCCCGCTGCTGCTGTGCCGGTGCGGGAGGTCGAGCATGCTTGAGGTACTACTGAGACGGGGTTCGGTGGGTGTATTCCTGGCGATTTTGCTGGGGTTTGCCCTGGCGGCGCCGGGGTTTCTGTCGCTGGGCAACGTGGCCAATGTGTTCAGCCAATCAGCGATTCTCGGCGTGCTGGCCTTCGGGTTGACCTGCGTGATTATCGGCGGCGGCTCGAATGTGCTGGCCGGTGGGCTCGACCTGTCGCTGGCGGCCAATCTGGGGTTGTGCGCGGCCGTGTTCAGCCGCCTTAACAATGCCGGGCTGGAGCTTTGGCTCACCCTGCTGCTGACCTTGGGCTGCGGCCTGGCAGTCGGTCTGGTCAACGGCTTGGCCGTGGTGTTGCTGCGCTTGCCGCCGCTGTTGGCCACACTGGCGAGCATGAATGTGCTGGCGGGACTGGAATTGGTGCTGACGGAAAATACCGTGGTTTCCACCGACTCGCCGTTGCTGGACGTGCTCAGCGGCGGCAGTTGGCTGGCGGTGCCGGCACTGGCCTGGGTGTTGCTGCTGACGGCCGGGTTGCTGACCCTGTTGGTCCAGCATTCGGCCTACGGCCTGCGCCTGCATGCAGTGGGTGAATATCCCCAGGCGGCGCAAGCAGCGGGCATTCGCGTACGGGCTTATGGGGTGTCGAGTTACGCGCTGTCGGGGCTGTGCGCTGGTGTGGCGGCGTTATGTTCGGCAGCGTTTTTCAGCGGCAGCACTACGGGCTCCGGTGACATGTTGCTGTCGGTGGTAGCGATTGCCTTTCTGGGCGTGGTGTTTTCGCGGCGGCTGGTGGCAAGTATTCCTGGGACGTTGTTGGCGGCGTTGCTGATCGGTTTTCTGATCAATGGATTTCAGCTGCTCAACCTGTCGAATTTCTGGGTCAACGGTGTGCAGGGCGTGCTGATCCTGCTGGTGGTGGCCGCGTCCAGCGCATTGAACCGGGGAGCCGGCTCATGAACCCACGCGTTTTACTGCCGTTGACGTTGCCGCTGGTATTCGCGGTGATCGTGTTGGTGTTTGCCTTGCAGGCGCCGGGCTTCCTGAGCGGCGGCAACCTCAAAAGCCTGGTGCTGAATAACTTCGTGCTGCTGGCGATTGTCGCCATAGGCATGACATACGCCGTGGCGGCCGGTGGCATCGACCTGTCAGTGGGCACGGCACTGGATTTCGCCAGTTTCAGTTTTGTGGTGTTGCTCAATGGTGGGCATGGCTGGGCAGTTGCCGCGACCGGGGCGTTGGTCGCGGCCCTGTTGGTCGGTGTGGTGAATGCTGGGTTGATCGCCGGCCTGCGGATCAGTCCATTCCTTGCCACCCTGGGCACGCTGTTTATCGGCACCAGTGCCCAGCAATTGCTCTCGGACGGCGGCCAGCCTATCTACATCAGCCAGGGTGTGAAGCCTGAACTGATCGGCCTTACGCCTTTGCTGATCGTGCTGGGACTGGCGTTGTTCTATGGCCTGGTATTGGCGCGCGGACGCCTGGGCCGCGAACTCCTGGCCCAGGGCACCCAGCCGCTGCTGGCGTATTACTCAGGCTTATCGGTGCAGCGAATCGTCACCGTCGTGGCCTTGGCGACTGCCTTGGCCTGTGGCGTGGCGGGGGTGTTGCTCAGTTCGACGGTCAGCGCCTATGTGCCGCTGTCGGGCAATGCGTTTTTGCTCAATGCCATCGGCGCGGTCTTTATCGGCACCACCTTAAGCCGGCAGGGGCGGGCGAATGTTCCCGGAACCCTGCTGGGGGTGTTGTTTATCAATGTGATCGCCAACGGCTTGCTGCTGATCGGCTGGAATTTCTACTGGCAGCAAGTGGCGACCGGCGTGCTGATTTTTATGGTGCTGGCGTTCAGCTTTGCCAGTCGCCGGTTGCTGGAATCCCGCTGATCAGAACTGGTACTCGGCACCTGCGCCGGCGTACCACGAGCGGCCCGGTGCCGCTTCGTAGTAGCGACCGTTGCTGTCGCCGACGATGACTGAGCCGACGTACTGGCGGTCCAGCAGGTTGTCCAGGCGCAGGGTCTGGTGGAAGGTCCAGTGCTCGACTTTCTGTTCGAAGCGCGCGCGCCAGTTGAACACGCTGTAGCCCGGCGCGGCGTGCTGGCTGTTGGTGTCTTCGACGTAGACCTTGCTGCGGTACATGCCCTCGATGGCGGTGCTCACCCAGTCGCGGGGTTTCCAGTTGAGTTCGGCGAACAGCGTGGTTTGCGGTACGCCAGGGAGGTAGTTGCCCTTATCGACGGCGGTACTGGTGCCGCTGACGAAGTCGCTGTCGTAGGTGGCTTGCAGGCGGGTATAGGCGAGGCTGGTGGTCCAGTGTTCGGCGAGTTGGCTTTCGAGGCCCAGTTCGAAGCCGCGGCGCAGGGTGCGGCCGGCGTTTTGATAGGTGGTGCGACCGCCGCTGGATTGCTGCACCACCAATTCGTCTTCGGTGGTGATCTGGAAGACGGCGGCGTTGAGGCGTGTGTCCTGGCCGATGCGTGCCTTCAGGCCTACTTCATATTGCTTGCTGACTGAAGGCTTGAGCGCGAAGTTGAAGCCTCTGGATGTGCTGGAATACGCCGATTCGGCCTGGGTCGGGGTTTCGAAGCCTTTGCCCGCGCTGACATAGCCGTGCAAGTCGGGGGTGAAGGCGTACATGACACTGACTGACGGCGTGTTCTTCTGGTAAGTCTTGCTGCCGCTGTCGTTTCCGTCGCTGAGGAAGCGGTCATCCACCTCCATTTTCATGGTGCTGTGACGCAAACCGGCTTGCAGAGTCCAGTCGCCCAGCAACCAGTTGGCTTGCACGAACGGGTCGAGGCTGGTGGCGGTGTCGATTTCATCGCGGCCCAAGGCGCCTTTGACGCCGTGCACGCCGTTGACGGTGTTGGAGTAGCCCTGGCGATCATCCTCACTGCGGTCGTAGTCCAAACCTGTGATCAGGGTCAGGTCGCCAGGGGCGCTGGCAATGGGTTGCAGCCAATGGACGGAGCCACCGTAGAATTTTCGGTCGAAGGCGACCACGCCGCCGCGAGCGTTGGCGGGATTGGCAATGCCGCTGGTGAACCTGTCCGGAATCGACAAGTACTGAATCACACTCCTACGGCCCGTGTAGGCATTTACCTGCAACGTCGCATCGCCGATGTAGCGCTCGTAATTCATCCCCAATTGCTGGTGATCGATGCTTTTGCGCGTGTTGTACGTCAGCGCATTACTGCTCACAGAGCGCGGGTCCGCTTTGTACGCTTCCCACGTTTGCCCCAGCGGGTCCTGAGTGCCGTTCTGTTCCAGGCTGCTGTAGATCAGCGCCAGTTTGCTGTCGTCATCGGGCTGGACATTGAGCTTGGCAAAGGTCTGGTCCCGGCGTGCGCTGCTGTGGTCGCGGTAGCCGTTGGTGTCCATGCGCGACGCGTCGAGCACAAAACCTGCGCCGTTGGTCGCGCCTTCGGCGCTCAGGTGGTTTTTGTTCAGGCCGTCGCTGCCGATCAGGGTTTCGGCGCCGATACGTGGCGGGCCTTCGCCGTCGCGGGAGAACATCTGGATCACGCCGCCGGCGTTGCTGCCGTACAAGGTGGCGGCCGGCCCACGCAGCACTTCGATGCGTTCGGCGGTGTCGAGGTTGAATGTGGCCGCCTGGCCCTGGCCATCCGGGGTGCTGGCGGGGATGCCGTCGGCGATCAACTTGATGCCGCGTACGCCAAAGGCCGACCGGGCGCCAAAGCCGCGTGAGGAAATCTGCAGGTCCTGGGCGTAGTTTTGGCGGTTCTGCACCACCAGGCCGGGCACGCGGGACAGGGCTTCGGAAGCGTTGATACCCAATTGGCCGTCGCTGATTTGTTCGCGGCTGACACTGTCCACCGAATACGGCAGGTCGAACGTCGGGCTGACGCTGCGCGAGCCGGTGACCACGCTGGGATCGAGGACCAGGGGCGCATCGTCGGCCAGGGCGGTGGTGCACAGGCCTAGCAGCAGAACGGCAAGGCGAGTGGGGATAATTGGGGTCATGATGAGGCCGGGTCTATGGCGCAACGCGAGTGATTGGCGTAGGCGTAAAAAGTGCGAGTTTAACGATTCAACCCTTGTTTTGCCGAATTCGTTGCAACTGGTCAGAACCGGAAGCGTCCTACGCTAGGCGTCGGTTCCGGATGCCTGAGCCGCGGGTTTCGCAGTGCTAGCTTTTCGCTCCCTGAATTTAAAAGAAGAATTAGATATGCGGACCCCTATCGTGCGGTTGTTGGTGTTGGTGGGCATGACGTTAATCATGGGCGGCTGCGGAACGGTCACCACGGTGTTTCGTGGTGATGACGTCACCGTGCGGGAACTCAAGGGGAAAAAAACCTATTGTCAGTCTGTTCCGCGTGTCTACAGCGGCGTGGCGTATGACTTGTGCGTGCTGCATGGGCCGGCGAATTCTGCCGATGGGCTTTCGCTGAACGGAATTCCCTGGGCTGTTCTCGATGTGCCGGTATCCGGTGTTCTCGATACGCTCATCCTGCCCTACACGATCTACCGGCAACGTGCTGACGGGAGTGTTGAGCTTCGCTAACCCCTTGCGGCTAGCAGTTTCCCATCATTTTTAAGCTATAATCCCGCCCTTTAGCTGTTTCCTGCCCAGGTGGGAAGCACACTTTTTTCAGGCGCAACCCGCCTGCATGCAGACTAAAAGAGGCTAGACCCCAGTGGCATTGACGATTCTTGGCCTGTCCGGCGCCCTTAGCCATGATCCTTCCGCAGCCTTGTATATCGACGGCAAGCTGATCGCGGCCGCCGAAGAAGAGCGCTTCGTACGCGACAAACATGCAAAGAACCGCATGCCCTACGAATCGGCGAAGTTCTGCCTGGAACAGGCCGGTATCAAGCCTTCCGACGTTGACGTGGTAGCGATCCCGTTCGCCCCGATCAGCCTGTTCGGCGAGGCACGTTGGCACTACGCCAAGCGTTACTGGTACGCCCCGGACCGCGCCCTCGACGCGATCCTGATGGGCAACCGTCGCTACAAACGCTATCGCAACAAGATCGTCTGGTGCCTGGAGCAACTGGGCTTCGATCCGAAGAAAATCAAGATCGAACCGGTTGAACACCACCTGGCCCACGCTTCCAGCGCCTACCACTGCTCCGGCTTCCAGGAGAAGACCGCGATCCTCGGGATCGACGGCAAGGGTGAGTACGCCACCACGTTCTTCGGCTACGGCGAAAACGGCAAGATCCACAAGATCAAGGAGTTCTACGATCCGGACTCCCTCGGCGGCCTGTACGGCGCGATCACCGAGTTTCTCGGTTTCGAGATGCTCGACGGCGAGTTCAAGGTCATGGGCATGGCGCCGTACGGCGACGCCAGCAAGTACGACTTCTCGCGCCTGGCCTCCTTTGAGAACGGCGAGCTGGTGATCAACACCGACTACGCCAACGTCATCGGCCTGCGCCGGTATAAAGAGAAGGGCAAGGGCTTCTACTTCTCGCCAAAACTGATCGAGTGGCTGGGTCCGAAGCGCGAAGGCGACATCGCCGACGAGCCTTACATCCACTACGCCGCGAGCATGCAAGCGCTGTTCGAGAAACTGGCCTTGCAGATGATCGACCACTATCTGGGCGACATCCTCAAGGACACCGGCAAGCTGGCCTTCGCCGGCGGCTGTGCACTGAACGTCAAGCTGAACCAGAAGATCATTGCCCGCGACGACGTGAAAGAGCTGTTCGTGCAGCCTGCGTCCGGCGATGCCGGCACTGCGGTTGGCGCGGCGGCCTATGTGTCTCACGCCCGTGGTGTGCCGGTGGAGAAGATGGAGCACGTCTACCTCGGCCCGTCTTACAGCAACGAAGAGGTGATTGCTGCGTGCGCCAAGCACGAGAGCAAACCGGTGTGGCGCAAAATCGAAAACATGCCCAAGCGCATTGCCAAGATCATGGTCGATGGCAACCCCGTGGCCTGGTTCCAGGGCCGCATGGAGTTTGGCCCGCGTGCGTTGGGTGGTCGTTCGATCATCGGTTGCCCAAGCGCGACCGGCGTGGCTGACCGCATCAACCACCAGATCAAGTTCCGCGAGCGCTGGAGGCCTTTCTGCCCGTCGATGCTCGACACCGTGGCCCCACAGATGATCAAGGTCGATCACCCGGCGCCGTTCATGACCTTCACCTTTGAAGTGTCGGAAGAATGGAAGACCCGCGTACCGGAAGTGGTCCATGAAGATGGAACCTCCCGCGCCCAGGTCCTCAAGCGCGAATACAACCCGCGCTACTACGACATGATGAAAGAGCTCGAAGTGCTGACCGGCAACGGCGTGTCCCTGAACACCTCGCTCAACCGTCGTGGCGAAGCAATGATCTGCTCGCCGAAAGACGCGCTGGACATGTTCTTCGGCTCCGACCTGCAGTACCTGATCATGGAAGACATCCTGGTCGTCAAAGACGGCGTGGACCCTTATGACGCGCTCGGCTGACCGCCACGTCCTGCAGTTCTGCCATGGCTATGACGGGCCGTTCCTGGACTGCGCACGGCAGTACGCGAGTCTGTTCGCAGGCTCTGGCTACAAAGTGACCACGGTGTTTCTCACCGGGGTCGCTGACCCTGCTGTAGCGGCCGGGTGTGCGTCCGATGAAGTGTTGTTCATGGAATTCAGCTCCAAAGCCATTCGTGGCTTGAAGCTGGGTGCCATCCGTGAACTGCGCAAGATCGCCGCGTCGCGCAATTTCAGCTTTTGTATCGCCCACCGGTTCAAGCCGATCTATATCGCCTTGCTTGGCACGCGGTTGCCGGTCATCGGCGTGCATCACGCGTTCGGTGATTACCTGCGCGGCAGCCGTAAGCTGTTTGCCGGGATCTTTCGCAAGCGCCTGAGCTTGCTGGGGGTTTCCGACGCGGTGCGTGACGACATGCGCCGCTGCCTGCCGGCCTGGCCCGCTGCGCGCATCCAGACGTTGTATAACCGCATTGATGTCGACGCTTTGCAGGCCATCCAGGTGCCTGTGGATGAGGCACGCGATGCCTTGGGCCTGTCGCCGGATGAGTGGGTGGTCGGCAATGTCGGCCGCCTGCACCCGGATAAAGACCAGGCCACGCTGCTCAAGGGCTTTGCTCTGGCATTGCCGCACTTACCGGCCGAGAGTCGCTTGGCGATCCTTGGCACCGGGCGCCTTGAACAAGCGCTCAAGGATCAGGCTCGTGAGCTGGGGATTGCCGACAAGGTGCTGTTCCTCGGCCAGGTGCCGGATGCGCGTCGGTATTTCCGCGCATTCGATGTGTTTGCCCTGAGCTCCGATCACGAACCGTTCGGCATGGTGCTGCTGGAGGCCATGGCAGCCGGCGTACCGTTGCTGGCCACGGCCTGTGGCGGAGCGAAGGAAGTGGTCGAAGGCGTCGGTATTCTGTTTCCCTTCGGCGACGCCGAACATCTCGCGCAGGGGCTGCGGCACCTGGCCGGGATGGATCAGCACCAGCAACGGCAGTGTGCCGAGATGATGCTGGAACGCCTGCGTACGCGTTTCTCGGATCAGGCGGTACGCGATACCTTCTGGCAACTGCCGCACGTTATTGAACTGACCGCGGGGGCTTGATGCTCAATCGATTTCAAGGCTGGCGCGAGCGCGGCTGGTCCGTCGTCGACGCGCGTGCGTACAACGACGCCTGGCAACGTTTTGGCGGCAGTGTCGCGACCCATCCTCAAGTGATCGAACGTCTGGCCGGGTTGGCCGATATCCCGGTGCGTTACCTGGCCTGGGAGCAGGGCGGTGAACTGCAGGCGTGCATCGCCACCTGGGGCCGCGACCTTGCGTTGTCCAAGGACGTACTCAAACAAAAGGGCAAGAAAGGCCTGTTTGATTTGGGTAACGCCGAGTTGATCCTGCCGGCCGCCGCGAACACCCAGGCGCCGTTGCGCCACCGCGCACGCTACCTGTCGGTCCTGAACGAAGGCCGTTTCAGCGGCCTCAAGCCCCAGGCCGAGCAACTGGCCATGGCCCGCACCCCGGAAGAACTGTCGAAGAAATTCCGCTATAACCAGCGCCGCGAACTGCGTTTGCTCGAAGAGGCAGGCGGTGTCGTGCGCCCGGTCAGTGAGTTTTCCAGTCAGGAATTGGCTGCTATCTACTGCGATCTGTTCCTACGCCGCTGGGGATTTGTCGCCACGGGCGCCGAGCGTATGGCTGAAGTGATCGAGCTGTTGCGCGAGTGGCTGATCGGCTCGGTTATTTTTCTCAACGATGCGCCCATCGCTGTCCAGTTGGTGTACCGGGTCGAATCGCCCGAGTGGATCAGCGTGGAGTACGTCAACGGCGGTGTCGACCCTGAAACCCGCGCGTTCAGCCCGGGCAGCGTCCTGAGTTTCCTCAACACCCAAAGCGCTTGGGAACAGGCGCGTGAAGTCGGCAAGCCGCTGCGCTTTTCCTTCGGGCGTGCCGACCGTGAGTACAAGGACCGTTGGTGCAACCCCGTGCCGGTGCTGACCGTATGAGCCGTAAACAACAATTGCTCAAGCGCCATCGGCGCAACAAACGTGTCGCCGTATTGATCGGCCTGTTGCTGCTGGTGGTGATCGGTGTCTGGGTTGCCTGGTGGCTGCCGCTGGTACTCGGAGTGCTGGCCTGGATCGCCCATGAGGCGTGGTTTGCCGACCATCTGTTTTATGCCCCCGGCGAAGACTATCAATACCGTTTTTCGGCGGAAGCCGAAGTGGCCGGGGTTCGCTTCGAAGGCGGGCAGCTGCGGGTTGATTCACCCCTGCAAGCCGATGCGACCTTGGTATTGGCCATCAAGATCAAGAGCGGTTGGTTAGGTCGCTTTCTGGATCCGGCCATTGAGATTACAGGCGGTGACAGCACTGATCGCCAGGCTTTCGAGCGCGGTGTGAACGGCATTCGTTATCTCAATCTCAGTGGCCTGGCGCCCGCCCTGGCGGCGGGCGAGTTGCGTTTGCGCGGGCGCTTTTGCACGTTGCACGGCGCGCCCCGGTTGTGGGCTTGGGGCAATCCGGAGTATTCAAAACAGCGGGTGATGGTCATCGCGCCCCATGCCGACGACGCCGAGCTGGCCGCTTTTGGCTTATACAGCCAGGCTGAAAAACCGTGGATCGTGACCCTCACCGCCGGTGAAATCGAAGCCGAGCATTATCAGCAAATGGGTCTGGACCCGGTCGAAGCCTCGCGTATCAAGGGCCGCCTGCGCGCCTGGGACAGCATTGCCGTGCCGCTTTGGGCCGGTGTGCCGCAGGCGCATTGCGTGCAGTTGGGCTACTTCTGCCTGCAATTGCCGGCGATGCGCGCAACGCCTGATCAGCCAGTGGCCTCGCGCGAAGCTGAGCTGTCGGATATCCGCCTGTTTCGCCAGTTCAATCCGTTCCCGTTGCCGGCGGATGTTGACGGCCTGCCGACCTGGAACAACCTGCTGGCCGATCTGCGCCAGTTGCTGCTGACGGCACGTCCCGAAGTGATCGTATTGCCGCATCCAGTGCTCGACCCTCACCCAGACCATATCTGCGCGCAGCAAGCGGTGGTCGAGGCGTTGCAAGGGTTGGAATGGCAGCCGACCGTCGTACTGGGTTACGCCAACCATCTGCATGACAACGACCGCTGGCCCATGGGTGACGCGGGCGCCGGTATTGCCTTGCCGCCGCTGTTCGACGATACGCTTGAGCTACGCCCGTGCAGCCTGCCACTGTCGTTGGCGCAGCAGCGTGACAAGGCCATGGCGCTGGGCATGATGCATGACCTGCAGCCCGCTCCGCCGTTCAAGCGGCGTATGCGCCGCTGGCTGCAGCGGGTGTTGGCGGGCCGGGCGCGGTCGCCTTATGGTGAGAACGAGTTTTTCCGCAAAGCCGTACGACGGCATGAGTTGTTCTGGCGTTTGTGAAGGCATTTGTGAAAGGGAAAGTCATGAAAGTTTTATTTCTGGTGCAGAAAGAGCAGCGTGCGATTCTGGATCGCTTGTACGAAGGCATTGCCGAGCACTGCGAGTGTGATACCCGCTGGCTGAGCAGTGATGAGCAGCGCAACCTGCGCGGTTACTTCAAGCGCGAAGTCGACGTGACGCGCTATGACCGCATCGTGTTCTTCCTGCGCTTCAAGCAGGAAATCCGCCAGGCCGGGTTCATCCGTACGATCCCGAATCTGGTGATCCTCGAACACGATGCCTACCAGAACTACATTCCCTGCAAGTACACCGGTAAATTCAGTGCCCACTACCGTCGTTTGCCCTGGGCACGGGTGATCAGCTCGGGCCACATGGTGACCGAGCGCCTGCGTGCCGAAGGCTTTGATGCGGTGTTTGTGCCCAAGGGTTACGACCAGGCGCTCTTGCAGCCCCAGGGGCTTGAGCGCGACATCGAGCTGGCATTTGTCGGCAGCACCAACAGCGTGGCCTATAGCGGACGCAAAGCGCTGCTCGATGAGTTGGCACGGGTTGAGCCTTTGGTGGTCACGCGCACCAAGTCGGGTGAGGAGTACTGCGCGACCCTCAACCGGATTCGCTTTTTCGTCAGCGCCGACGTGGGCATGGGCGAGTACATGATCAAGAACTTCGAAGCCATGGCCTGCGGGTGTGTGCTGCTGGCGTTTGACCAAGGGGCTGCGGAGAACGAGGCCCTTGGCTTCAAGGACATGGTCAATGTGGTGTTCTACAAGGACATTCCACAGTTGCAGCAAAAGCTCTCGCAACTGCGCGCCAACCCGCAACTGGCTGCAGAGATTGCGCGCAACGGGCAAGACCTCGCCGTCAGCCAGTTCAGCTTTGCGCGCATCGGGCAGCGTATTGTTGAAGCGCTGAAGCCGCCGTTGCGGCCGCGTGCTCCACTGAGTTTGCTGGAAACGCTGCGCCTGAAACTGGGCGTGTGACATCGGACGCATGGCAGCCAATGATGGCTAAACAACCTATCGAGACTTGAATGCAATTCTCCGATCAGAGCGACATAACCCTCGTCGTGACCAGTTGCGGCCGCTTCGATTTGTTGAAGCGTACGCTTGAGAGCTTCGACCTGTTCAATACCGCAGACATACGCGAAGTCTTCATTACTGAAGACTCTGGCGATGAAGCGGTACGTCTCGCGATTCCCGAGCACTGGCACAGTCATTGCACTTTTTTGATCAACCGTCCGAAGCTTGGGCAACTGGCTTCCATCGACCTGGCCTATGGATCGGTCAAAACCCCCTACATCTTCCATTGCGAAGATGACTGGGCGTTTTACCGGCCTGGGTTTGTCGAAGATTCCAAGGTGGTGCTGGAGCAGCGTCCCGATATCCTGCAAGTCTGGTTGCGTAACTTTGTCTACGATTTGCAGGTGCACAGCCCCTATATCCACCGTGGGCCACGCGAGGTGATTGGTGGCGTACCGTGTTATCCGTTGTTGTCTGAGAAACCTGAATGGCAGGGGTTTTCTCTCAACCCCGGCCTGCGGCGTATCAAGGAATACTGGTTGTGCGCACCTTACGCCGGGTTCGAGGGTGAGAAGGGGCTTTCCAAGCGGTACGCCCAGTTGAATCTGCCTGCCGTTACCCTGGAAGGCGATGCGGTGTTGCACACTGGCTTTGGCTTGCATGTGTCGACATCAGAAGAGCGCGCGACCAAAGCACGGCGTAAGCGCAGAGAGCGGGTGAAGCTGGCAGTCATGCTGAGCCTGGGGCTGGTTATCGGGTGGGCGATTCCCTGGTAATTCCAACACGCGACAACAACGCCTCATAAGGTTTTGCGATGAGTATTCTCAACATCATGTGGGCCGGTGGTTCTGCATTTGCTTCGGTGCAGAAGGTTCATCGGCAGATACTGTCCCGCGCCGACAGCGGCGTACCGATTCACACCTGGTTGCTTCAAGGCAGTGCTGATTCGAGTGACGGCCTGGTTGAACAGGCCGTGGAGTGGAACCTCTCTTCCGCCAGGCTCAAGGGGCGGCACCTCTGGAAATGGTTGATGCCCTTGATGCGTGCACGCTTCCAGAAGGCCCTGCCTGAGGATGTACAGGTTGTGCTTCTTGATGGGGTCGGTGTTGCGCGGGTGCTTTTGCCCGTGCTCAAGCGTTTGCCGAACGTGCGTGCGGTGGTGATTTTTCATGGTGCCACGCGCTTGCGGCGTGCAGATCAACAGTTGTTCGATCAATTCCCGGCGTCCCAACTGACGCTGACGGCCGTCTCGAAAACCCTCGCACACTCGCTGGAGCGTTCTCTGCAACGGCCAGTGACGGTGCTGCGCAGCGCCTTTGACCCGGCCGTTTTTCGCGCTGCGGCGCTTTCCCGTGAGCAGGCGCGATCCCGTCTGGGCTTGCCGTTGTCTGCCACGCCCGTAGTGGGGGCGGTTGGTCGACTGGTAGACGGCAAGGGGTTTGCCTGTTTGTTGGAGGCCTTTGCCCGTGCGGCGGCTGATCAGCCCGATGCGCGCCTGGTGATCCTCGGCGAAGGGCCAGCGAGGCCCGGGCTTGAGGCACGTATCGCAGCGCTTGGCTTGCAGGACAAAGTGTCGCTGCCTGGGCATCTGCCTGATGCGGCCAGCCTTTACCGGGCGTTTGACTGGGTTGCCATCCCTTCGACGGAAGAAGGCCTGGGGTTGATTCTGCAAGAGGCGGTGATGGTCGGCGTGCCCGTACTGACCAGTGAACTGGCAGTGTTCCGCGAGCAACTGGGGGATGCCGGTTGGTACGCCCCGGCAGACAATGCCGCGTTTTGGGGCGAGCTCCTGACCCGCGCGTTCGCGAGTTCGGGTGAGGAGGTTGTCGAGGCTCAGTCGCGGGCGTTGGCGCCGGAGCAAGCCTGGAATGAATTCAGTGAAACCACCCGGCGTCTGTTCTCATGCACCTAGCAGCGCTTGCTCCAGTGCCTGCATTGGAAAGCGTTCGTTCAGCTTCTCGCGCGCAATATAGCGGGCGAAATGCTGCAGGTTGCGCCGCGCCAGTGCCGGGCTCAACGGCGCGCGCAGGAAGCGCATGTCTGCTACGTCGATCAGGCCCATCTGGTTGTCCGGCGTGACGACGATGTTGCCCAGATGCAGGGAGCGAAAGTAGATGCCGGCAGCGTGCAAGCGGCGAATCAGCGCCACCAGCGGGTCCAGGTTCTGCTCCCAGTCAAAGCCTTCTTTGTTGGCAATCTGGCGCAGTGTCTCGCCCGGCAGCGGGCTATACAGCACAGCGGTCATGCCTGCAGCGTCCAGTTGGAAGTACTCAAGGACGGTCAGGGTTGGAATACCGCGTTCTTGCAGCTTGACCGCGTTATCGATGAAGCGCTTTGAGTAGGGGCGCAACAGTGCCGACGAAAAAAAACGTTTACGACGAAACAGTTTAAGAATGTTCCCGTCCGTCAGCAGGTAGACTTTGGGCCCGTAGCTGTCCTTTTCCAGGATTCTGGCGCCTTCAATCATCGTGTTTAGCGTGGTTTGGGGGAGCCTTGAACATTGCATCGTCGGAAAGCCTTGTTGGAGTCACGGGCACAGTGGTCGGCAATGATGCCGAAAGTTTTTAGTTTTAACCATGCCAGGTTGGCAGGTTGGCCGTATTAGGAGCGGGTGATGCAAGCAGGTCGTTGGGCGCGCGGATGGATGTGTTTTGGGTTGTTGTGGTTTTTGCTGGCGATAGCGTTCGCGCCGACCAACAAAGTTTATCAACAGGGGCTGGCGCTCTTTCTGTGGCTGCCGGCGCTGGTGTTTGCCTGGTCTGCCCGTGAGCAACTCAAACAAGTCTGGCGCGCTCAGCGCTGGATCTGTCTGGCACTCGCCGCGCTGGCGGCATGGGGCTTGATCAGCCTGTGGTGGACCAATGCCGAAGACGGCTCCCGCGAGGCCAAGCGCCTGCTCTATATCGGCGTGTTCCTGTTGTTCTTTCCGATACTCGCCGAAGCTCAGCCCCAGCGCGTGATTCGTTTGATGCAGTGGGGCGGCTTTGGTCTTGCCTTGTCGTCGCTGCTGGCCATGATCAAGTTCTATGGCATGGAAGGGAACGTTTGGTACGCGCGTCTTGAAGGGCTGGGTCAGTTGTCTCACCCGATCCTGGGCGCGTATGTGATTGGTCTGGCTGCCGTGTGGTTGCTGCACTGGATGCCGCGTGAGCGCTGGATGCAAGTAGCCTGCATGGCGGCGATCGGCTTGCTCGGCCTGTTTGTGGTAGCCAGCCAAAGCCGCGGCGCCGCATTGGCCCTGTTTTTGAGTGTGGTGGCCATGCCGCTGTGGTGCCGAGACCGGCGCAGCACCCTGATTGCCATTGCGTCAGTGGTGGCAGCAGTGCTGGTATTCCTGTCGATGCAGTCGTTGATGCTATCCCGTGGCGCGTCCTTCCGGCCGCAGATTTTTATGGCAGCGATGCAGATGATTAGCGAGCGTCCCTGGACGGGCCTGGGCCTGGGTGGTGATTACAACCTGTTCTGGGGGGACTACCGTTTCGATCACTCCCACAACCTCTTCACCCATGTGACCATCGAGTTGGGCCTGCCAGGCCTGATCCTGTGGTCGGCGGTATGGTTCGGCGTGCTGTGGCAAGCCTTGAAAATGCGCGACACCCCTTACGGCAAGGGCATTATCGGCATGTGGGTGTTCTCGTCCCTGGCGATGCAATTCGATGCGGCAAGCCTCACAGGCACTCCTCGGGCCGAGTGGTTCATCACCTGGTTGCCGGTTGCGCTGGCCAGTGTTTTGGTCTGGGCGCGGGCCAAACCCGACGTGTGTGATAAAGTTCGCGTCCTACCCAATCAGTGAGCTCGACACATGAGTGACGCACCGCCCAAAGCGGACCAGGAATCCAGCCTGAAAATTTATTTCCGGCTGCTGGGCTATGTGAAACCGTACCTCGGCATGTTCCTGCTGAGTATCGTGGGCTTCGTGATCTTTGCTTCGACCCAGCCAATGCTCGCCGGGATTCTCAAGTACTTCGTGGATGGCTTGAGCAATCCCGATGTGGTGTTCCTGCCCAAGGTTCCGTTTTTCAAGGACCTGAAGTTGCTGATGGCCGTGCCGCTGCTGATCATCCTGATCGCCGCGTGGCAAGGCCTCGGGTCTTTCCTGGGCAACTACTACCTGGCCAAGGTTTCCTTGGGGCTGGTGCATGACCTGCGGGTCCAGCTGTTCAACAAGCTATTGGTGCTGCCTAACCGCTACTTCGATACCCATAACTCGGGGCACCTGATCTCACGCATCACCTTCAACGTGACCATGGTCACCGGCGCTGCCACGGATGCGATCAAGGTCGTGATCCGCGAAGGCCTGACAGTGGTGTTCCTGTTCGGTTACCTGCTGTGGATGAACTGGAAACTGACCCTGGTGATGCTGGCGATCCTACCGCTGATCGCAATCATGGTCGGCAGCACCAGCAAGAAATTCCGCAAGCAGAGCAAGAAGATCCAGGTGGCGATGGGTGACGTGACCCACGTCGCCTCCGAGACCATCCAGGGCTACCGTGTGGTGCGCAGCTTCGGTGGCGAAGACTATGAGCAGCGTCGCTTTGCCGCCGCCAGCCAGGGCAACACCGACAAGCAATTGCGCATGAACAAGACCGGTGCGGTCTATACGCCGATGCTGCAGCTGGTGATCTACACAGCGATGGCCGTGTTGATGTTCCTGGTACTGCTGTTGCGCGGTGACGCCACGGCAGGCGATCTGGTTGCCTACATCACCGCGGCGGGCCTGCTGCCCAAGCCGATCCGCCAGTTGTCGGAAGTCAGCTCGACGATCCAGAAAGGCGTGGCGGGTGCCGAGAGCATCTTCGAACAGCTGGATGAAGTGCCTGAAGTCGACGGCGGTACCGTGGAGCGTGATCGCGTTAGCGGTCGCCTGGACGTGCGCAACCTGAGCTTCACTTACCCAGGTACTGAACGCGAGGTGCTCAAGAACATCAGCTTCAGCGCAGCCCCTGGGCAGATGATCGCTCTGGTTGGCCGCTCAGGCAGCGGCAAGTCGACCCTGGCCAGCCTGATCCCGCGTTTCTACCATCATGAAACCGGGGAAATCCTGCTGGACGAGGTTGAGATTGAAGACTACCGCCTGCGCAACCTGCGCCGGCATGTAGCCCAAGTTACCCAGCACGTGACTCTGTTCAACGACACCGTGGCCAACAACATCGCCTATGGCGACCTGGCCGACGCGCCGCGTGCCGACATCGAGAAAGCTGCGGCCGATGCCTACGCCATGGACTTCATCTCGGAGCTTCCAAAAGGCCTGGACACCGAGGTCGGTGAAAACGGCGTGCTGCTCTCCGGTGGTCAGCGCCAGCGTCTGGCAATCGCCCGGGCCCTGCTGAAAAATGCCCCGCTGCTGATCCTGGATGAGGCGACATCGGCGCTGGATACCGAGTCCGAGCGGCACATTCAAGCTGCGTTGGATAAGGTCATGAAAGGTCGCACCACCCTGGTGATCGCGCACCGTTTGTCCACTATCGAGAAAGCCGACCTGATTCTGGTGATGGACCACGGTGAAATTGTCGAGCGTGGTACGCATGTCGAACTGCTGGCCAAAGGCGGCTACTACTCGCGGTTGCATGCGATGGGGCTGGACGAGCCGGTCGCGAACAACATCACCTGATCCGACGGGGCGCGCAATGCGCCCCGTTGTTTGTATCGAGTTCCTTACAGGGCTTGACCAAAGCCAAATAATTCGTTGCCTATCGTTTGTTATGTTGGCCTTCTCGATTCGAATGACGAACGAGAGGGCTAACCTTCTTGCGTGGGTAATGGAATGTTGCAACGTCTGTTCTGGAAAATGCTTCCCAAGCACCAGAGGGTGTTTCTGCTGGGGCGTTTGTCGGTGGTTGACCGTCAGGCGGTGAACAAATCCCTGTCTGGGGTGACCACCCTTAATCCCGCGTTCGAGCGACACAAATGCGTGTTTATCCATGTGCCAAAATGCGCCGGCAGCAGCGTGTGCTCGGCGCTTCTTGATGGCCGCTGGCCGGGGCATCTGCCGTATTACTGGTATCAGCAGCAGTTTCCCGAACACTGCGAGCGCAGTTTCAAGTTTGCCTTTGTGCGTGACCCGCTGGAGCGGGCTTACTCGGCCTACACGTACTTGCGCGGCAACCACATGGGTGCCCGCGACGTGCAAGCCCAGGCACTGGTCAGCAGCTACCGTGACTTCGACCAATTTGTGGCCGGCTGGCTGCACCCGGACAACCTGCGCCGCCAACTGCATTTCGCGCCCCAGACCGACTTCCTGGTTGATCACCTGGGCGGGATGGCTATGGATTTTCTCGGCCGTCAGGAATCGCTGGAACAAGATTTCCAGCACCTGTGCGAGCGCCTCGGCGTGACCTCATCCCTGCCACATCTGAATGTTTCACTGGGGCGGCGCAGCGAGCCGGTCAGGGCGTTCTGCTCGGTGCGTACGCGCCGTTTGGTCAGGCGCGCCTATCAGCGTGATTACGAGGTGTTGGGTTATGAATAACCAGTCGCTTGCCAGTGAGTCCGCTGCCATTCGTCCCTTTGCCCTGTCGTTGTCGGCGGCGGCACGGGCCGCGCTCAAGCATCAACAGCCGTGCTGCCTGTGGTTGACGGGGTTGTCCGGTTCCGGCAAGTCGACCCTGGCCAATGCCCTTGAGGTGCAACTCAACGAGCAGGGCCGGCACACCTTTGTGCTCGATGGCGATAATTTGCGCACAGGGTTGTGCAATGACTTGGGCATGAGCGATGCGGCGCGCAAGGAAAATATCCGGCGCATTGGCGAAGTAGCGCGGTTGATGGTCGATGCGGGATTGATTGTGATTGTGTCAGCGATCTCGCCGTTCAGCGTCGACCGAGCAACCGCCAGGGCGCTGTTCGGGCCGGGGCAATTCTTTGAGGTTTACGTCAGCACGCCGTTCGACGTGTGTGCTCGGCGTGACCCCAAGGGCTTGTACCGAGCGGCGTTGGATGGGCGTATCAAAGCGTTCACCGGTTTGGACAGCCCCTATGAAGCGCCGAGCGCGGCTGACTGTGAGATCAATACCGATGAGGTCGAGCTGGCCGATGCCGTTGAGCAGATCCTGACGGTTTTGTTTAAAAAATAACCAGTTTTGGCGCATGGCGCATTGCGGATAAAGCTCTCGAACTAGGCAGCGCTCACCCTGTGCTAATATCGCGCCCCTGTTCATTTTGTATGTGGGTTGCTCCATGAAGTTGTCCATGCCGCGATTCGATCAAGCCCCTGTCTTGGTGGTCGGCGATGTCATGCTCGACCGTTACTGGCATGGCGGTACCTCACGGATTTCCCCTGAGGCGCCGGTACCGGTAGTCAAGGTCGAGCAAATCGAAGACCGTCCGGGTGGCGCTGCCAACGTTGCCCTCAATATTGCCGCCCTCGGCGCCCCGGCCTCCCTGGTGGGTGTGACCGGCGACGACGAAGCCGCCGACAGCCTGGCCAACAGCCTGCGCGGTGCTGGTGTGCGTGCGCTGTTCCAGCGCATTGCCCACCAGCCGACCATCGTCAAGCTGCGGGTCATGAGCCGTCACCAGCAGTTGCTGCGTATCGATTTCGAAGAACCCTTCGCCACCGACGCCTTGGCCCTCAGCGGTCAGGTCGACGAGTTGCTCGAAGGCATCAAGGTGCTGGTGCTGTCCGACTACGGCAAAGGCGCATTGAAGAATCACCAAGTGCTGATCCAGGCCGCCAAGGCCAAGGGTATCCCGGTGTTGGCCGATCCCAAGGGCAAGGACTTCTCGATTTACCGGGGCGCCAGCCTGATCACGCCGAACCTCAGCGAGTTCGAAGCCATCGTCGGCGGTTGTGCCGATGAGCACGAACTGGTGACCAAAGGCGCGGCACTCATGGCCGATCTCGACCTCGGTGCCTTGCTGGTAACCCGTGGCGAGCACGGCATGACCCTGCTGCGTCCAGGCCACCCGCCGATGCACCTGCCGGCGCGGGCCCGTGAAGTGTTCGACGTCACCGGCGCCGGAGACACCGTGATTTCTACCCTGGCCGCTTCCATCGCGGCCGGCGAAGAGCTGCCTCACGCCGTGGCCCTGGCCAATCTGGCGGCGGGCATCGTGGTCGGCAAACTGGGTACCGCTGCCATCAGCGCACCTGAGCTGCGCCGCGCCATCCAACGCTCCGAAGGCTCGGAGCGCGGTGTGCTGACCATCGAGCAATTGCTGCTGGCGATTGACGACGCTCGCGCGCACAACGAAAGCATTGTGTTCACCAACGGCTGCTTCGACATCCTGCACGCCGGCCACGTGACTTACCTGGAGCAGGCGCGCGCCCAAGGCGATCGCCTGATCGTTGCGGTCAACGACGACGCTTCGGTCAGCCGCCTGAAAGGCCCTGGCCGTCCAATCAACAGCGTCGACCGGCGCATGGCCGTGCTGGCTGGGTTGGGTGCAGTGGACTGGGTGATCAGTTTCCCTGAAGCGACCCCGGAAAATCTGCTGGCTCAGGTCAAGCCGGACGTTCTGGTCAAGGGCGGCGACTATTCCGTCGACCAGGTGGTCGGTGCAGATATCGTCAGCGCCTACGGCGGCAAGGTCAAAGTGTTGGGTCTGGTTGAGAACAGCTCGACCACGGCGATTGTCGAGAAGATCCGCAATAATGAGTAAGGCTGATCCGTTGGTTCTGATCACCGGTGGCGCGGGCTTTATTGGCTCGCACCTCGTGGATGCCTTGCTAGCTAAGGGCTACGCGGTGCGTGTGCTGGACAACTTGTCCACAGGCAAATGCAGCAACCTGCCGTTGCACAACCCGCTTGTCGAGCTGCTCGAAGGTGATGTCGCCGATGCCGGGCTGGTTGCGCGTGCCGCTGTTGGCGCAACGGCGGTGGTGCACCTGGCGGCGGTCGCGTCCGTGCAGGCCTCGGTGGATGATCCAGTCAGCACGCACCAGAGCAATTTCGTCGGTACCCTGAATGTCTGCGAAGCCATGCGCAAGGCAGGCGTCAAGCGCGTGGTCTTTGCATCCAGCGCAGCGGTGTATGGCAACAACGGCGAAGGTGCTTCGATTGACGAAGAGACTACCAAGGCGCCGTTGACGCCCTATGCGTCCGATAAGCTGGCCGGCGAGCACTACTTTGATTTCTATCGCCGCCAGCATGGTCTGGAACCGGTGATTTTCCGCTTTTTCAATATCTTCGGGCCGCGCCAGGACCCGTCGTCGCCATACTCCGGCGTGATCAGTATCTTCAGCGAACGTGCACAGCAGGGTTTGCCGATTGCCGTGTTTGGCGATGGCGAGCAAACCCGCGACTTCATGTACGTGGAAGACCTGGTTGACGTGTTGGTGCAGGCGATCGAAGCGCCGCAGGCTCCTTTGGGGGCGATCAACGTGGGCTGGAACCGTACCACTACGCTCAAGCAAGTGCTGCAGGCGCTGGAAGAAGCGGTGGGCTCCTTGCCATCCGTGACTTACGGGCCGGCGCGGTCGGGGGATATTCGGCATTCACGGGCGAACAACCAGCGCTTGTTGGCGAGTTTCACGTTGCCGGAACCTACCCCGCTGAAAGTCGGCCTGGAACGACTGCTTAACGGCTAACCATCAATTCAATGTGGGAGTGGCAATCCCTCTCCCACATTGGAGTGCAGTTTAGCCCTTGGCCTTTTTCTTCGGCACGATCTTGCGCAACACGCGCCGCGCCAATCCCTTCAACTTCGACTCCTTCTCCGGCTCCGCCAGGCCTTGCTGTCTCAGCCAATCCTTCCAGCGAATGCGCTCTTCCCGCACCAGCCAGCCTTCCTGCTGGGCGAAGCTTTCCGCCAGGTACAAACCCCGCGTACTGGCCGGGTACAGTTGGTCTTTCTTCACGGTGTACAGTTCGGGAAGGGGCTGGCCGTCTTTTAGCGGCATCAGGTACAAGTCCGGACGCTTGCGGTCCAGGCGCGCAACCAACTGGTCGCCTTCCAGGCGCTCATCCACATGGAACAGGCTCAGCGACTTGGCTTCCTTCGGCACTTCCAGGCGAAGGTCGTAGATCAATTGCAGCGATGCCGTGGGCAAATGCACATAGGCCCGTGGTCGTTCGATCAACTGGGTGGTGGCGCAACGCACCGGGC
Source organism: Pseudomonas sivasensis (assembly GCF_021391435.1). Taxonomy (NCBI): domain Bacteria; kingdom Pseudomonadati; phylum Pseudomonadota; class Gammaproteobacteria; order Pseudomonadales; family Pseudomonadaceae; genus Pseudomonas; species Pseudomonas sivasensis. The sequence goes on from NZ_CP090029.1 coordinate 747,438, forward strand.
GGGCCGCACCGGATAGCGGGCTCAGGCGAAACGGCAGCGCTTCGCGGTAATGCAGCGCCGCGGAGTAGGGCGCCGGCAGCCAGGTGTCATTGAAGCGCCCGCCGAGCCAGCCTTCGGGTGTTTCCAGCAGGCACTCTTCAGCAATCTCCTGGATGGCGGTGTGCAGTGGCAAGTTCAGCTCGTGGGCCGGGACGTAGCCGGAGATCAGCTTGAGCACCACATCCCCACGGTCCTGGCGACGCTGGCGCACCAGCACCCAGTAATCGCGGTTTTGCCAGTGCAGGGTCAAGCGTACCGACACGCCGAGGTTGGCCAGCTCCAGCACGAAACGTTCCGAGTCTGCCACCTCCACCGGCTTGCGCCGTTGCAGGGTCTGGGCGAAGTTGAGCGGCATGCCCACGCTCTGATAGCTCAGGCCTTCAGGGGTGGCTTCGACGTGCAGCGGCAGTGTTTTAAAGTTGCTGGGGTTTTTTCTTATGAGCGTTCGCGGCATGTCGGCTCCTTTTTGCGACGGGGTCGGCCGCGTGGGCGGCATCAGAGTTGACGAATGACCTTGGCAGCGGTCGCCACGTTATGGGCCAGGTGCAGCGGATTAATGGTCCCGACAATAGCACTGGCGACGCCGGTTTGCGCAAACAACAGCATGAAACTGGCATGTATTGGATCCATTCCGGGCTCCAGGCAAACGTGGCCGCTGGCCAGCGCCTTTTTGACCAAGATGCCCTTGCCATGGGCCGCTGCATAATCAATGACGGCTTTCTCCGCCTGTTCGTTCAAATTGTAGGTGACCATCGCGCAATCACCTTGTTCCAGAGCCTTCACGCCGCCTTCGACGGTTTTGCCGGAGAAGCCGAAACCGCGAATCTTGCCCTCTTTTTTCAGTTCTGCGAGGGTCTGGTAGACCTCGCACTCGTTGAGGATGTGCAGGTCGTTACCATCGGAATGCACCAGCACCAGGTCGATAAAATCCGTTTCAAGTCGTTTCAAGCTGCGCTCAATGGACAGCCGAGTGTGGGCGGCACTGAAATCGTGCTGGGAGACACCATTTTCGAACTCTTCGCCTACCTTGCTGACGATCACCCAATCCTTACGTTGGTCGCGTAACAGCGGCCCCAGGCGTTCTTCGCTGCGCCCATAAGCCGGCGCGGTGTCGATCAGGTTGATGCCAAGCTGACGAGCTTGGCGCAGTAGCATTCGCGCTTCGTTGTCATCCGGAATCTGGAAACCGTTGGGGTATTTAACACCCTGGTCGCGGCCCAGCTTGACGGTGCCCAGGCCCAGCGGCGATACCAGAATGCCGGTGCTGCCCAAAGGGCGATGCAGGTCGTGCAAAGTTGGCAGGCTCATGGCAACAGTTGCTCCCAAGCTGGAGCGCCGAGGGCGGGTTTTGGCAGGTCCGGCAGCGGTTCAGCTGCGCTTGGACGGATGCCGTCACGTTCGAGGCTGTTAATTACCCGATCGGCGAAGTCAGGCGCCAAGGCCAGTTTGGTCGGCCAGCCCACCAGCAGGCGACCTTCGTCGGCGACAAAGGCGTTGTCGGGACGGCTGAGGCCTGATTGCAGCGGTTCGGCGCGGTCGACGCGCAGAGTGGCCCAGCGGGTTTGGCTCATGTCGATCCAGGGCAGCAATTGCGCGAGTTCTTTCTGGGCGGTGGCGATTTGTTCCTCGGGCGTACGTGCAACGCCGTCGGCCTCGGCAATATCACCGCCCATGTACCACACCCAGTTGCCATCGGCAGCCGGGTGGGTGGTCACGGTGATACGTGGCTTGGTGCCGCCGCCCAGACAGTGAGCGTACAGCGGCTTCAGGCCTGGGCCTTTGGCGATGATCATATGCAGTGGACGTTTTTGCATGGCCGGATTGTTCAGGCCAAGGGTGCTCAGCAGTTCAGCGGTGCCGCCACCAGCACTCAAGACAATGCGCTGGGCGCGGATTTCACGGCCATCCACCTTCAAGCCCACCAGCGTGTTGGCGTCCAGCAACGGTTCGATATGTTGACCAGCAAGCAAGCCGTCACCGGCAAGCTGCGCGAGGCGTTCGATCAGGCTTGGTACATCAACCACCAACTCGGCCAGGCGATACACCTTGCCCTTGAAGCGGCGGTCTTGCAGCGCCGGTGGCAGGTCGTCGCCCTTGACCTGATCGACACGGCCACGCACGGCCTTGCTGGCAAAAAAACTGGTGAGGTTGCCGGCGAGGGTGCCGGGGGACCACAGGTAATGGGCTTCGGACAGCAAACGCACGCCCGACAGGTCCAGTTCGCCGTTGCCCGCCAAGGCTTCACGCCAGCGGCGCGGCATGTCGGCAATCGCTTCGGAGGCGCCGGTAAGGGCGCCATGAAGGGCGTATTTCGCACCGCCGTGAATAATCCCCTGGGACTTCACGCTTTGCCCGCCACCCAAGGTGGCGCTCTCCACCACCACCGTGGAAAACCCCTGGCGGCGCAGGCGCGCATTCAGCCAGAGGCCGGCAACCCCGGCGCCGACAATCAGAACGTCGGTGGAAATAACGGATGGCATGGGCGACCTCAGTGTTCAAGACAAGAGGCGCAGTATACAGGCTGTTGAGTAGCGGTCAGTGCCCGGCGGTTTTCGAGAACAACTGGATGACCACCACGCCCAGCACAATCAGCCCCATCCCCAGCATCGCCGGGACATCCAGCTTCTGCCCATAGATAAACAGCGCCGCGATACTGACCATCACGATACCCATCCCGGCCCACACGGCGTAGGCCACACCCACCGGCACTGTGCGCACCACCAGCGTCAGCATCCAGAAGGCCACGCCGTACCCGACGACTACCAGCAACAACGGGATCGGCGTGCTCCAACCCTTGATGGCTTTCATCGAGACGGTAGCGATCACTTCCGAGCAAATGGCGATAGCCAGGTAGTAGTAGGCAGGGTTCATGGCGTCAATCCTCGGTGTACAGCGCACTTGATAAGGTCGGCATTTTAGGGCTTTACCAGATGGGGTAAAGTCATTACCTATCCGATTTGAAGATGGGTTGGCCATGCAGTGGAATCTTGAACAGATGCGTCTATTTGTCGACGTCGCCGAGCAGCGTTCGTTTTCAGCGGTGGCGCGTGGGCAGCGCAAGGCGCAATCGGCGGTAAGCAATGGGATTGCATTGCTGGAAGCGGACTTGGGGGTGAGCCTGTTTGAGCGTAGCAGCGGGCGCCAGCCGCGCCTGACTGAAGCCGGTAGCGTGTTGCTGGAGGAAGCGCGCGAAGTGTTGCGCCAATGTGAGCGGCTCAATGGCCGCGCGCTGTCATTGACCCGTGGTGAAGAAGCTTGCCTGCGATTGGCTCAGGACGAGGCGATGTTGTTCCAGCCGGTGCTCGATAGCCTTGAGGCGCTGGCGGTGCAATACCCGTTGCTGGAAGTGCAACTGTCCAGTGCCGCCCAAGGCGACGTGGCGCGCAAATTGGTGGAGCGCAAGGCAGACCTGGGCCTGTTGTTCTATCACGACCAGATTCCCGAGGCCCTTGAGCGGCGCGTGGTGGGCAGTGTGGAAATGGTCACCGTCTGCGGCGTGAACCATCCGCTGGCCAAGAACGGGTACGTGACGTGCCAGCGCTTGGCCCAGTACCGGCAGCTGTTGATGTCGACTCAGACCAGTGTCTACCCCGGCAGCGAAGCAGCCAGTCCGCTGGTGTGGCGCGCCGACAGTTTCTACGTATTGGCCGAGTGGCTGATGAGTGGGCTGGGCTGGGCCTGGTTGCCGCGGCATATCGTGCAATACCCGACCTATCAGCAACAAATGGTGGAGCTGGACAGCGAATGGACGCCGCCGGCCCTGGTCGTGGAGCTGGTATGGCGTCGCGACGAGCACCTTGGGCCTGCTGCGCGTTTCCTTGCCGAACGTTTTGCCGAGTGCCTGCGGGCGATTGATTGAAAAAGTGGATAAACTCCGCCGCCATGAATAGAACTCTCTACAGCTGTCTGTTTTACCTGGCGCTGCCGTTGGTGGCTTTACGTCTGTGGCTGCGCGCGCGCAAGGCACCGGCCTACGCCAGACGCGTGGGCGAGCGGTTTTCCTATGGCTTGCCGGTGATGCAGCCTGGCGGAATCTGGGTGCATGCCGTGTCAGTGGGCGAAAGCATTGCCGCTGCGCCGATGATCCGTGGGCTGCTGGAGCGTTATCCTCAGCTGCCGATCACCGTCACTTGCATGACGCCCACCGGTTCCGAGCGGATCCAGGCGTTGTTCGCCAACGAGCCGCGTATCCAGCACTGCTATTTGCCCTATGACTTGCCGTGCGCCGCCAAGCGTTTTCTCGATCGCGTGCAGCCCAAGCTCGCGGTGATCATGGAAACCGAACTGTGGCCCAACCATATCCACGCCTGCGCCCAGCGCGGAATTCCGGTGGCGCTGGCCAATGCGCGGCTGTCGGCGCGCTCTGCCAAGGGCTATGGGCGTTTCGCCAAGCTGACGGCGCCGATGCTGGCTGAAATGAGCTTGTTTGCTGTGCAGACGCAAACCGAGGCCCAACGTTTCTTGAGCCTGGGCGCGCGGCCGGAGACTGTGGAAGTGACCGGCTCTATCAAGTTCGACCTGACCATCGACCCGCAGCTACTTGAGCGTGCCGCCGCCTTGCGCGAGCAATGGGGCGCCAGCGAGCGTCCCGTGTGGATCGCCGCCAGTACTCACGAAGGTGAAGATGAAGTGGTGTTGGCCGCTCATCGTCAGTTGCTCAGCCACTATCCCAACGCGTTACTGATTCTGGTCCCGCGTCATCAGGAACGCTTCGGCCCGATGTTCGACCTGTGCAAGCAGCAAGGATTTGCCACGGTGCGCCGTTCTACAGGCGAGCCCGTAAGCGCACAAACCTCAGTGCTGCTCGGCGATACCATGGGCGAGTTGCTGTTTCTCTACGCCCTCGCCGACAGCGCCTTCGTCGGCGGCAGCCTGGTGGCGACCGGTGGGCACAATCCTCTGGAGCCGGCGGCACTGGCCAAGCCGGTGATCATGGGGCCCCATGTGTTCAACTTCCTCGAAATCACCGCGATGATGCGCGAAGCGGGTGCGTTGCGTGAGGTGGATGACGCTGAAGGGTTGGCCGAAGCCGTGCGACAGCTGTTCGAACTGCCGCAGGATGCGCGCAAAATGGCGCAGGCGGGGCTCAAAGTGATGCAGGCTAATCAGGGCGCGCTGAAGCGGTTGCTGGATGGTTTGGGCCGATTGATCGCTCGCTGACCCAGCGCCGATCCAAAGGTAGGAGGGCGCTTGCTTCTGATAGCAGAGTGTCAGTCAAAACGACTGACCTGAAAGATTGCTATCGGGAGCAAGCCCCCTCCCACAGTTGTTTTGTAGTGTGCTCAGTATCCCGGGCGGGCCTTGAGTTGTTCGGCAGCGGCCTTGGCGAGGTCTGGCGGCAGGAAGTCCTTGTCCGGGTTGTAGTCCGCCTTGAGGTAGCGTGCCAGGTCTTGCAAGTCCCCTGGGTTCAAGGTGCCCGCCGCCTGCTTCAAGCGCAGGTTGTCGAGGATGTAGTCGTAGCGGCTGTTGTTGTAGTTGCGCACCGACGAGTAGAGCTGGCGCTGTGAGTCCAGCACGTCGACGATATTGCGCGTACCCACCTGGTAACCGATTTCCGTGGCTTCCACCGCGCTCTGGTTAGAGATGATCGACTGGCGGCGCGCTTGCACCTGTTCCACATCGGTGTTCACCGCGCGGTGCAGGTTGCGCGTATTTTCCACCACCTGGCGGCGCAGGCCCTCGCGCTGCTGCTCGGTCTGGCCCAGACGCGAGTAGGACTCACGCACTTGCGAGCTGGTCAGGCCGCCGCTGTACAGCGGGATACTCAGGCGCAGGCCGATGGTGCGCTGCTCGACGTCGCCGCGATACGGCGTGCCGAAAGCATTCGGGTTGCTGAAACCGAGCGCGTCGTTGTCGCCTTTTTCGTATTGCGCGACTGCGTCCAGAGTCGGCGCATGACCGGCCTTGCGCTGTTTGAGGGTTTCTTCAGCGGCGGTGACGGCGTAGTTGCTGGCCAACAGATTCAGGTTTTGGCGGCCAGCGGTTTCGACCCACGCCTTGGCGTCGTTCGGCAGCGGCGGCAACACCGGCAACGTGTGCACGATGCCTTGGATCGAGTTGTATTGGCGGTTGGTCAGCGTAATCAGCGCTTCAAAGGCGTCTTCCACCTGGCGCTGAGCCAGGATCCGGTTGGCGCGAGCGGTGTCGTAGCTGGCCTGGGATTGCAGCACGTCGGTCTTGTCCGACAAGCCCACATCGAAGCGCTCGTTGGACTGGTCCAGTTGGCGCTTGAATGCATTTTCTTCGGCCTTGGTGGAGGCCAGGTTGTCCTGGGCGCGCAGCACGGCGAAGTAACTTTCGGCGCTCTGCAGAATCAGGTTCTGTTCGGTGGCCGACAGTTGCAATGCGGCCTGCTCGTTGACGGCTTCGGCGGCTTGCAACTGGAACCAGCGGTCGGCGCGGAACAGTGGCTGGCTCAAGGTCGCGCGCCAGGAATGGGCGTCACGGTTGGCGGTGGCCGAGGGCGTGTCGATCTGGGTGCGCACATTGTTGATATCGGCACCAGCCGACAGATTCGGCAGCAACCCGGCGCGGGCCTGGGGTACCACTTCTTTTTGCGCACCGTATTGGGCCCGGGCGGCGGCCAGGTCGGCGTTGTTATCCACCGCTTCCTGATAGACGCTGACCAGATCGGTTCTGGCAGACAAGGGCGCTTCAGCTGCCCAGACCATTCCGTTGGTCGCACAAGACACGGCAACAGCCAGTGAAAGTTTGCGCAGCATGAGGCGATCCCTAGTGTGAATATTACGGCGATAATTTAGCGCCCAAGGCTACGGCTGGTCATTTCTGGCGTCAAGCCTTGAGGCGGCATCCGAGTGTAGTGGCGCGACCCCGGCACAACAATCCTGTAATTGCGCCATTCATCACGCTGAATGCTCCACTGTTGGCAATTTGCCCACGCCATGGTCTAGACTGGCCGCGTTCTTGTCGGGGTGCCTTGTTGGAAGGCTGAGATCGGTAAATACCGGATCCCGTTGAACCTGATCAGGTTAACGCCTGCGTAGGGAACAAGATTTCTCGTCACCCGGCGAGTCCTCTTGTGCTTCGTCCGGGATGCTGTTCGACAATCGAACAGTCCTCGTGCGCCAAGCACAGCACTGGTTTCAGTGCGTCCATCCGTCACAGGTTCGCTCCGACAAAAATCCACCGCCTGGATAAGTTGGAGCCCGTGATGACTACAAAACTAAAAAACACTGTGCATTTAAGTGAATCGGCCAAGGTCGACTCCGGCTCTGTGCAGCCGTTTACCCGCTCGCAAAAAATCTACGTGCAAGGCACTCGCCCGGACATTCGTGTGCCGATGCGTGAGATCAGCCTGGACGTGACCCCTACCGACTTTGGCGGTGAAATCAACGCACCCGTGGTGGTCTATGACACCTCCGGCCCGTACACCGACCCCAATGTAATCATCGACGTGCGTAAAGGCCTGGGCGATGTGCGCTCGCCGTGGATCGAAGTACGCGGCGACACCGAGCGCCTGTCCGGCCTCAGCTCGCATTTCGGCCAGCAGCGCCTGAGCGATGCCGAACTGACCGCACTGCGCTTTGCCCATGTGAAAAATCCGCGCCGCGCCAAGGCCGGCGCCAACGTCACCCAGATGCACTACGCGCGCAAAGGCATCATCACCGCCGAGATGGAATACGTCGCCATCCGCGAAAACATGAAGCTCGAAGAAGCCCGCGCCAGTGGTCTGTTGGACCAGCAACACGCCGGCCACAGCTTCGGTGCCAGCGTGCCGAAAATCATCACCCCCGAGTTTGTGCGCGAAGAAATCGCCCGTGGCCGCGCAATTATCCCGGCCAACATCAACCACACCGAGCTGGAGCCGATGATCATCGGCCGTAACTTCCTGGTGAAGATCAACGGCAACATCGGCAACAGCGCCTTGGGTTCGTCCATCGAAGAAGAAGTGGCGAAACTTACCTGGGGCATTCGCTGGGGCTCGGACACGGTGATGGACCTGTCCACCGGCAAGCACATCCACGAAACCCGCGAGTGGATCATCCGTAACTCGCCAGTGCCAATCGGTACCGTGCCGATCTACCAGGCCCTGGAAAAAGTCGGCGGCGCCGCCGAAGACCTGACTTGGGAGCTGTTCCGCGACACCTTGATCGAACAGGCCGAGCAGGGCGTCGACTACTTCACCATCCACGCCGGCGTGCTGCTGCGGTACGTGCCGCTGACTGCCAAGCGCGTCACCGGCATCGTGTCCCGTGGCGGTTCGATCATGGCCAAGTGGTGCCTGGCGCACCACAAAGAGAACTTCACCTATACGCATTTCGACGAAATCTGCGAAATCATGAAGGCCTATGACGTCAGCTTCTCCCTCGGCGACGGCCTGCGCCCCGGCTCGATTGCCGACGCCAACGACGCCGCGCAGTTCGGCGAGCTGGAAACCCTGGGCGAACTGACCAAGACCGCCTGGAAGCACGACGTGCAAACCATGATCGAAGGCCCCGGCCACGTACCGATGCAGTTGATCAAAGAGAACATGGACAAGCAGCTGGAGTGCTGCGACGAGGCGCCGTTCTACACCCTCGGCCCACTGACCACCGACATCGCGCCGGGTTACGACCACATCACCTCCGGTATCGGTGCGGCGATGATCGGTTGGTTCGGTTGCGCCATGCTGTGCTACGTCACGCCCAAGGAACACCTGGGCCTGCCGAACAAGGATGACGTGAAGACGGGGATCATCACCTACAAGATCGCCGCCCATGCCGCCGACCTTGCCAAAGGCCACCCGGGCGCGCAGATCCGCGATAACGCCTTGAGCAAGGCGCGCTTCGAGTTCCGCTGGGAAGACCAGTTCAACCTCGGCCTTGACCCTGATACCGCGCGCTCCTATCACGATGAAACCCTGCCGAAGGACTCGGCCAAGGTCGCGCATTTCTGCTCAATGTGCGGGCCGAAATTCTGCTCGATGAAAATCACCCAGGAAGTGCGTGAATACGCGGCCAACCAGCGCATTGAAGCGGTGGATGTGGACGTGGCCAAGGGCTTGGCGGAGCAGGCAGAGCGGTTCAAGCAGGAAGGCAGTCAGCTTTATAAGAAGGTCTGATCCGAGGTTGCAGGTGCTTTTAAGGGCCTCATCGGGGGCAGGCCTCCTCCCACACTTGAACGTGTTCGCCATTCAACATGTGGGAGGGGGCTTGCCCCCGATAGCAATCTTTCAAACAACACATGCCCCTCAGAGATAACACCCTTGAACATTCAACCGAGCACCTACTCACCGGACATCGCAGTCCCCCAAGACAAACGTGTCTTCGGCGCCCGTGACCTGTTCTCCCTATGGTTCTCCCTCGGCATTGGCCTGATGGTCCTGCAAACCGGCGCTTTGCTTGCGCCGGGGCTGGGCCTGTCGGGTTCATTGCTGGCAATCTTCCTCGGCACTCTGGTCGGCGTGTTGTTGCTGGCCGCCGTCGGCGTGATCGGCAGCGACACCGGCCTGTCCGCCATGGCGGCGCTCAAGCTCAGCCTCGGTGCCAAAGGCGCGAGCCTGCCCGCGTTGCTCAACTTGCTGCAGTTGATCGGCTGGGGTTCATTCGAAATCATTGTGATGCGCGATGCGGCCAGCCTGTTGGGTACGCGAGCATTCAGCGAGGGCAGCCTGCTGGCCAGCCCGTTGCTGTGGACGCTGTTTTTCGGCGGCTTGGCGACGCTGCTGGCAGTCAGCGGTCCATTGACCTTTGTGCGTCAGATCCTGCGCAAATGGGGCATCTGGCTGCTGCTCGCCGCCTGTCTGTGGCTCACCTGGAACTTGTTCGCCAAGGCTGATTTGGCCGCGCTATGGGCTCAGGCCGGTGACGGTTCGATGCCGTTCGCCGTGGGCTTCGATATTGCCATCGCCATGCCGCTGTCCTGGTTACCGCTGATTGCCGATTACTCCCGTTTCGGTAAGCGCGCTAAAAGCGTGTTCGGCGGCACCGCGGTGGGCTTCTTTATCGGTAATTTCTGGCTGATGAGCCTGGGCGTGGCCTACACCCTGGCATTTGCGCCGAGCGGTGAAGTGAACGCGCTGCTCCTGGCTTTGGCTGGCGCCGGCCTGGGGATTCCGCTGCTGCTGATCCTGTTGGACGAGTCGGAAAATGCTTTTGCCGATATTCACTCGGCGGCGGTGTCCAGCGGGGTTCTGTTGCGCTTGAAAGTCGAGCATCTGGCGTTGGCCATCGGTGTCATCTGCACCTTGATCGCCTGTTTCGCGCCGTTGGCCCAGTACCAGAACTTCCTGCTATTGATCGGCTCAGTGTTTGCGCCGTTGTTCGGTGTGGTGCTGGTGGATCATTTCATCCTGCGCCGTCGTGGTCAGGGTGTGGTTGCCGGCCTGCGTTGGCCGGCGCTGTTGGCCTGGTTAGGTGGCATTGCCACTTACCATCTGTTGGCCAATCTGTACCCGGATGTCGGCGCAACCCTGCCGGCGCTGGTGCTGGCAGGGCTGCTGCAGTTCATCCTGGGTCGGGCCTTCAGCGGCGTGCGGGTACCAGCTCAGGCTTGAGAATGCCGTCCAGGCGCGAGTAGGGAATTTGCAACTCGACATGGCCCAAGGCATACGGCGCGATGGTGGTGGTGGGGTACTTGAGGACCACGCCACCATAGGTCAGCGCAACGTTCGGGGTTTTCTGGAAGGGGTAGGTTTTCACAAACTCCGGCTCCAGGCTCAGGCGGGTGCTGATCAACCAACTGTTGTGTGCCACTTGGGCGGCTTTCCAGAAGGCGTCCTCTTTACCCGGCAGTAGCATGTCGGTGAGCGAGAGGGCCTTTTGCTGCTGGCGCGAATAGTTGATGAATGCGCGGCCCGGCTCGCCATGGGTGGCGCCCTGGTCCAGATAGCTGGACAGTTCGATGATCACCAAGCCGTCATGCTGCTCCCGTACCTTGGCCTGCAAATACATGCTGTTGCTTGGGGCCGCGGTTTTCAGGAATTGCTCGCGATAGGTCTCAAGGCTGGTCGGCAGCGGGTTGGCGCCGGTCATTTCCAGCAGGCGCTGTTCGATCAGCGCGTCCAGCTTGGGTTCCTTGGCGAAGTGCACGGTGTCGATATTCACCAGTGCGCAATCGGCGCTGGCGCAGCCCGGCCGGGTTTGTTCAGTGGTGTCGCGGGTGGCTTCCAGCGGGGTACGCCAGTTGGGTTGGAACAAGCTTTGGCAGGCGCCGAGGGTCAAGGCGATGCAGGCCACGGAGGCGATTTTTAAAAGCGACATGGGTGTCCTTCGTCTATCGATAAGAGCGAAATTGTGCAGCTTCGACTACCAGCAAGGCAGTCAGTTCGCCACTAAGCTGATTAGAGTGAGTTTGACGCCCGCCGTCTATCCCGGCAACCGGAAAGGGGCTGCATCCGAGGGCGGGAGCGCGTTAGGATGGCGCGAATTGCTCAGGCATAACGAGGAAGGGATATGACGGACACAGCAAAATCGACGCCGAGCACAATCGAAATTGTTCAGCGCGACAATGCCTACAAGGGCTTCTACCAGCTTGATCGCGTGCAACTGCGCCACGAAAAATTCGATGGCGGCATGAGCCGGGTGATCAACCGCGAAGTCTTCGTCCGTCACGACGCGGTGTGTGTCTTGCCGTACGACCCGCAGCGCGATGAAGTGGTGTTGATCGAGCAGTTCCGTGTAGGCGCCATGGGCCGCAGCAACAATCCTTGGCTGGTGGAAATGGTCGCGGGCCTGATCGACAAGGATGAAGAGCCGGAGGAGGTTGCACACCGCGAAGCCGAGGAGGAAGCTGGGCTGACGTTCTCCGCGCTGTGGCCGATTACCAAGTATTTCCCGTCGCCCGGTGGCAGTACCGAGTTTGTGCATTTGTACCTGGGCCGTTGCGAGAGCGCCGGTGCAGGTGGTGTCCATGGATTGGAAGAAGAGGCAGAAGATATCCGCGTCACCGTCTGGGCCTTCGAAGATGCCCTGCAAGCGGTGCGCGACGGCAAGATTTCCAACGCAGCCAGCATTATCGCCCTGCAATGGCTTGCGCTTAATCGCGCGGAAGTGAGGGGGTTATGGCAGTAAAGGCACGGGAACGTTATCGAGTCGACCTGATCGGGCTGCAAGCCGCCTGCGAAGCCAACTATGCGCGGCTGATGCGCCTGTTGCCCGATATGCGCCACGCCCCCGAGGCACGGCGTATCGGCGTAACCCATGGCGACCAAATGCTCGGCGTACTGGCCCTGGAAGTTATCGTCAACTGTCCGTACACCACCACCCTGCGCGTTCGTCAGGAGCACAGCCTGCCTTGGCTGCCGGTGCCGCAACTGGAAGTGCAGGTTTACCACGACGCCCGCATGGCCGAAGTGATCAGCGCCGAACATGCACGACGCTTCCGCAGCATCTATCCTTACCCAAATGTGTTCATGCACCAGCCCGATGAGAAAGCACAGCTCAATGTGTTCCTCGGCGAGTGGTTGAGCCATTGCCTGGCTCTGGGTCATGAGTTTGAGGTCGTGCGGTAGATGTGAACTGCGTCTGCTTCCTTGGGTTTCCTCTTTGTGTTCTGCCCCAGCATAATCGCCCCAATTGTCTATTCCTGTGATTGCCTTGGGAGAGCGCCTTGCCGAGCGTATCCACCGTGAACCCCGATGCGCCGGCGTTGCTGGTGCAACTGTCCGACAGCCACCTGTTTGCCGAGGCCGACGGCACGCTGCTGGGTATGAATACCCGTGAGAGCCTGCGGCGTGTAATTGAGTTGGTGTGCCAGCAACAGCCGCAAATCGACCTGATAGTGGCTACCGGGGACTTGTCCCAGGACGGCACGCTGGAGTCGTACCAGCAATTTCGCGACATGACCGCATCCATCGGCGCCCCTGCCCGCTGGATTCCCGGTAACCACGACGAGCCGCAAATCATGGCGCACGCCGCTGCGCACAGCGACCTGCTTGAACCGGTGGTGGATGTGGGCAACTGGCGCATCACACTGCTGGACTCTGCCGTACCGGGCTCGGTGCCAGGCTACCTTCAGGACTCGCAACTGCAATTGCTGGCCCAAGCCCTGAGTGAAGCCCCCGGCCGTCATCATCTGGTGTGCTTTCACCATCACCCAGTGTCTTTCGGCTGTGCGTGGATGGACCCCATCGGCCTGCGCAATCCCGAAGCGTTGTTTGCCGTGCTGGACCGCTTTCCCCAAGTCAGGGCAGTGCTCTGGGGGCATGTGCACCAGGAAATCGACCGCGAACGTAATGGCGTGCGCCTGCTAGCGTCGCCGTCTACGTGCATCCAGTTCGCGCCGGGCAGCGAGGACTTCAAGGTCAGTGAGCAGGCGCCGGGGTATCGTTGGTTGCGTTTGCATGCCGACGGGCGGCTGGAGACCGGGGTAGAGCGCTTGGTCGGGTTCGCGTTTACGGTGGATTACGGTAGCAACGGCTACTGAGATTTACCTGTAAACTGCGCGCTTTTGGCGCAAGCACGGAGAGCCCGGTATGTCTGCTTCGATCCTGTATATCCACGGTTTCAACAGTGCGCCGGCGTCCAACAAGGCCAGCCAGCTCATCACCGTGATGAACAGCCTCGGCCTGGCCGACCAACTGCGCGTGCCGGCGCTGCATCACCACCCCCGTCAGGCAATTCCTCAGTTGGAGCAAGCCATTGCCCAACTGGGGCGGCCACTGCTGGTCGGCAGCTCACTCGGCGGCTACTATGCAACCCATCTTGCCGAGCGCCATGGCCTCAAGGCGCTGCTGGTCAACCCGGCGGTGAGCCCCCATCGGATGTTCGACGGCTACCTGGGCACCCAGAAGAACCTCTACACCGATGAAACCTGGGAACTGACCCACGACCACGTCACGGCACTCGCCGAGTTGGAAGTGCCGGCACCCCAGGATGCTGCGCGTTATCAGGTGTGGTTGCAGACCGGGGATGAAACCCTGGATTATCGCCTCGCCCAACAGTATTACCGGGCCTGCGCCTTGCGCATCCAGGCCGGTGGCGACCATGGTTACCAAGGGTTCGCCCAGCAATTGCCGGCGCTGTTGAGCTTTGCCGGCATTGGCGCAGATCAGTATCAATCCTTCGATTTTTCGGCACTGTAATTGCCTTGAAAACCGCAGGTTACTTTTTAATCGAACGACTCACGACGAGACCCCATGGCCACTCCCAGCGCTAGCTCTTATAACGCCGACGCCATCGAAGTCCTCTCGGGCCTCGACCCGGTGCGCAAACGCCCCGGCATGTACACCGACACCAGCCGGCCGAATCACCTTGCCCAGGAAGTCATCGACAACAGCGTTGACGAAGCCTTGGCCGGGCACGCGAAGTCGGTGCACGTCATTCTCCACGCTGACCACTCCCTCGAAGTGTCCGACGATGGTCGCGGCATGCCCGTGGACATTCACCCGGAAGAGGGCGTGTCAGGCGTCGAGCTGATCCTCACCAAGCTGCACGCCGGCGGTAAGTTCTCCAACAAGAACTACCAGTTTTCCGGTGGCTTGCACGGTGTGGGTATTTCCGTGGTCAACGCCCTGTCGACGCTGGTGCGGGTCAAGGTCAAGCGCGACGGCAACGAGTACCAGATGACCTTCGCCGATGGCTACAAAGCCACCGACCTCGAAGTGATCGGCACCGTGGGCAAGCGCAATACCGGTACCAGCGTGTACTTCGCGCCGGACCCGAAATACTTCGATTCGCCGAAATTCTCCATCAGCCGCCTCAAACACGTACTCAAGGCCAAGGCCGTGTTGTGCCCGGGCCTGCTGGTGACCTTTGAAGACAAAGGCACCGGTGAGAAGGTCGAGTGGCATTACGAAGACGGTCTGCGCTCTTATCTGGAAGATTCCGTCAGCGACTTCGAGCGCCTGCCCAACGAACCGTTTTGCGGCAGTCTGGCCGGCAATAAAGAAGCCGTCGACTGGGCGCTGCTGTGGTTGCCCGAGGGCGGCGACAGCGTGCAGGAAAGCTACGTCAACCTGATTCCCACGGCTCAGGGCGGCACCCACGTCAATGGTTTGCGCCAGGGCCTGCTCGATGCCATGCGCGAATTCTGCGAATACCGCAGCCTGCTGCCGCGCGGCGTGAAGCTGGCGCCGGAAGACGTGTGGGAGCGCATCGCGTTCGTGCTGTCGATGAAAATGCAGGAACCGCAGTTCTCCGGCCAGACCAAAGAGCGTCTGTCGTCCCGCGAGGCGGCGGCGTTTGTCTCTGGTGTGGTTAAGGACGCCTTCAGCCTGTGGCTCAACGAGCATCCTGAGCTGGGCTTGGCCTTGGCCGAACTGGCGATCAATAACGCCGGCCGTCGCCTCAAAGCCAGTAAGAAGGTTGAGCGCAAGCGCATCACCCAGGGCCCGGCACTGCCAGGCAAACTGGCCGATTGCGCCGGGCAGGACCCGATGCGCTCCGAACTGTTCCTGGTGGAGGGTGACTCCGCCGGCGGTTCCGCCAAACAAGCGCGGGACAAGGAATTCCAGGCGATCCTGCCGTTGCGCGGCAAGATTCTTAACACTTGGGAAGTCGACGGCAGCGAAGTCCTGGCCAGCCAGGAAGTGCACAACATCGCCGTGGCCATTGGTGTCGACCCAGGTTCTGCGGATATCGCCCAACTGCGTTACGGCAAGATCTGCATCCTCGCCGACGCCGACTCCGACGGGCTGCACATCGCCACGTTGCTCTGTGCCCTGTTCGTGCAGCACTTCCGCCCGTTGGTGGATGCCGGTCACGTCTACGTCGCCATGCCGCCGCTGTATCGCATCGACCTGGGCAAGGAGATTTTCTATGCCCTGGATGAAGCGGAGCGCGATGGCATCCTCGACCGCCTGGTGGCCGAGAAGAAACGTGGCAAGCCGCAGGTCACGCGATTCAAAGGTCTGGGTGAAATGAACCCGCCACAATTGCGTGAAACCACCATGGACCCCAACACCCGGCGCCTGGTGCAGTTGACCCTGGAAGACTACGCCGCCACCTCGGAAATGATGGACATGCTGCTGGCGAAGAAACGCGCGCCGGACCGCAAGTCCTGGCTGGAATCCAAAGGCAACCTGGCCGAGGTGGTGGGCTGATGCGCACAGGCGTCGCCCTGGCGATCCTGATGATGAGCGGGCTGGCGGCCACCCCGGTGGTTGCTGCGCCCGTGGCAGAGCTCAAACTCGTGTCCGAGCACCCGGTGGATGGCATGCGCGGCGGCAATCTGTCGGGTCTGGCTGTGTGCGGCAAGGAATTGTGGACGGTTTCCGACCGTGACGACGATCAGATCTACCGTCTGGATATCAGCGCGCCGACCTGGCAGGCCGAAACGGTGAAAATCGAAGTGCCGCCCGTGCCAGAGTCCGGTCTGCCTTGGGGGCTGCGTTCGCGCACCACGGCTGCTTCGTTTATTCGCGGTGGCGACCTGGACTTTGAAGGGATCAGCTGCGATGTTGCCGGTAATCGCTACATCGTCAGTGAAGCCCATGCGGCAGTGCTGCAAGTGCCTGCCACCGGCGCACCTGAATGGCTGAAGATTGCCCCAAGCATGGTGCGTGAGGCCCGGGCCAGTGGCATGTTGCTGCACTTCAATGCGCTGTTTGAAGGCTTGGCGGTGAACCCTGAAGGCAATCAAATCTGGCTGGCGGCCGAGCGTGAGCGGCGTGGCTTAATTTCCATCAAGCGAGGGCAAAGCCTGTGGAGTTGTGAGGGCCCTTGCGTGTTGTTAAGTGAGGCCGGCCAGGAGGTACAACCGGCTAAATTCACCGACGCCAAGCCCGTGTCCAAGGATTTCGCTGATCTCTCCCTGTTCAACGGCAAGCTGTTTACGCTGGAGCGCAACGCGTTCCAGATTTGCCGGCGCGATGCGGTCACCGCCAAGGTCGAGCTGTGCTGGTCGTTTGCCGACGAAACCCTGGTGCCCGAGCGGCGTTATGCCCAGCCCTATGGTCTTGCCGAAGCCCTTGTGGTTGATGCTGAAGGCGCGTGGCTGGGTATCGACAACAACTTCGGCCCTCGCGCCGATGGTGAAAAACGCCCGGTGGTCTATCGTTTTGCCGCCCCGGTCGGCGGCTGGAGTGCCCAGCCGTGAATGATCAAACACTTGAATTGACTCAGCGCAGCGGCATTTCCGCTGCGCCTTACCAAACAATGATGAGGCCCGCATGAGTGACATCCTCGCAGACAGCTTAGACGGCGTAGAACGCCGGTCGCTGGCTGACTTCACCGAAAATGCCTACCTCAACTACTCCATGTACGTGATCATGGACCGCGCGTTGCCGCATATCGGCGACGGCCTCAAGCCCGTACAGCGGCGCATTATCTACGCCATGAGTGAGTTGGGCCTGGATGCCGATTCCAAGCACAAGAAATCGGCGCGTACCGTCGGTGACGTGCTGGGTAAGTTCCACCCCCATGGCGACTCGGCGTGCTACGAAGCCATGGTGCTGATGGCCCAACCGTTCAGCTACCGCTACACGCTGGTGGACGGCCAGGGTAACTGGGGTGCGCCGGATGATCCTAAGTCCTTCGCCGCGATGCGTTACACCGAGGCGCGGTTGTCGCGTTACTCGGAAGTGCTGCTCAGCGAACTGGGCCAGGGTACTGCGGATTGGGGCCCGAACTTCGACGGCACACTGGACGAGCCTCTGGTGTTGCCGGCACGTTTGCCGAACATCCTGCTCAATGGCACCACCGGTATCGCGGTCGGCATGGCCACCGACGTACCGCCGCACAACCTGCGGGAAGTCGCCACCGCCTGCGTACGCTTGCTGGATGAGCCAAAGGCGACCGTCGAGCAGCTCTGTGAGCATATCCAGGGCCCGGACTACCCGACCGAAGCGGAAATCATCACGCCGCGCGCCGATCTGCTGAAGATGTACGAAACCGGCAAGGGCTCGGTGCGCATGCGCGCTGTGTACCACATTGAGGACGGCGACATTATCGTCACCGCTCTGCCGCATCAGGTGTCGGGCGCCAAAGTGTTGGAGCAGATTGCTGCGCTGATGCAGGCCAAACCGTCGAAACTGCCCCAGGTCGCCGACCTGCGTGACGAGTCCGACCACGAAAACCCATGCCGTATCGTGATCATCCCGACCAACAGCCGGGTCGATCACGAAGTGCTGATGCAGCACCTGTTCGCCAGTACCGATCTTGAGTCCAGCTACCGGGTCAACATCAACATCATCGGTCTGGACGGTAAGCCGCAGCTGAAAAACCTGCGCAACCTGCTGGTGGAGTGGTTGGAGTTCCGCGTACAAACCGTTCGTCGCCGCCTGCAATTCCGCTTGGACAAGGTCGAGCGCCGCCTGCACCTGTTGGACGGCTTGCTGATTGCCTATCTCAACCTGGATGAAGTGATTCACATCATCCGTACCGCCGAGCACCCGAAAGCCGAATTGATCGCGCGCTTCGAGCTGAGCGAGATCCAGGCTGACTACATCCTCGACACCCGCTTGCGTCAATTGGCGCGACTGGAAGAAATGAAACTGCGCGACGAGCAAGACGCGTTGCTTAAGGAGCAAGCCAAGCTGCAAGCCCTGTTGGGCAGTGAAGCCAAGCTGAAAAAGCTGGTGCGTACCGAGCTGATCAAAGACGCCGAAACCTACGGCGATGACCGTCGTTCGCCAATCGTGCAGCGTGCTGAAGCGAAGGCGCTGACAGAAACCGAACTGCTGCCAAACGAGAAAATTACCGTCGTTCTGTCGGAAAAGGGTTGGGTTCGTTCGGCCAAGGGGCATGATATTGACGCCACTGGCTTGTCGTACAAAGCGGGTGATGGGTTTAAAACCGCCGCGGCCGGGCGTTCTAACCAGTTTGCGGTGTTTATCGACTCCACGGGGCGCAGCTATTCAGTGCCGGCGCACACCTTACCGTCAGCACGGGGGCAGGGCGAACCGTTGACCGGGCGTCTAACGCCGCCACCAGGGGCGAATTTTGAATGCGTGCTGCTGCCGGACGATGACTCGCTGTACGTCATCGCCTCCGACGCCGGTTACGGGTTTGTGGTCAAGGGTGAAGACCTGCAGGCCAAGAACAAGGCGGGCAAGGCGTTGTTGAGCCTGCCGAATAACGCCAAGGTGATCCTGCCGCGACCGGTAGATGACCGTGAGAGCAATTGGCTGGCGTCGGTGACCACCGAAGGTCGTCTGCTGGTGTTCAAGATCAGCGATCTACCCCAGCTGGGCAAAGGCAAGGGCAACAAGATTATTGGTATTCCAGGGGAGCGGGTGGCCAGTCGCGAAGAGTACGTGACCGACATCGCGGTGATCCCGGAAGGTTCCACCCTGGTGCTCCAGGCCGGCAAGCGCACGTTGTCATTGCGCCCTGACGACCTTGAACACTACAAGGGCGAGCGTGGTCGTCGCGGTAATAAACTGCCTCGCGGCTTCCAGCGTGTGGATGCTTTGCTGGTGGAAACGCCGGTTTAAGGCGTATTAGAGCCCTCGATCTACGATTTAAAGCGTAGATCGGCTCTTTGGCGCTGGAGTCATGGCGCATATTCACGGATGATATGGCCTTTCCAGCGCCGGCGTGGCCGAGCGTGTTTAGGTTATTTTTAGTATTACATTGTGGTTCGCCTTGTGGCAGCCACCTGGATGGGATGATGACTGCTCCACGCCTTCCTTTATTTTTGATGCTCGCTGGCCTTTTGGGGTTGGCGGGTTGCAGCACACACCAACCGGTGTCGCTGTACCAGCTGGACAGCGGAAGTCCGGCGCAACCTGCACAAAGTGCCGGTATGGCAGTTCTGCTAGGCCCGGTGGTCGTTGCCGACTACCTGCAACGCGAAACCCTGCTGCAGCGTCAGAATGACGGTAGCCTGCAAGGTTCCACCGATGGTCGTTGGGCGGGTAGCCTGTCTTCGGATATCAACCAGCTGGTATTGCGCCAAGTCGCGGGCCATCTCGATAGCCAGCGCGTGGTACTGGCACCCGCACCGACGGGTTTCAGCCCGGATGTGCAGGTGCTGCTGACCATTACGCGCCTCGACTCGGGTGTGTCGCAACCGGCAATCCTGGATGCACAGTGGCGCTTGATCGACCGTCGTGGCCAGGTGCGCGATAACCGTATCGTGCACCTGCAGGAAGAACACACCGGTTCCACGGCATCCCAGGTCCAGGCCCAGGGCGTGCTGTTGCAGCACTTGGCACAGCAGTTGTCGGTGGCCCTCAAACCACTCGCCAACCAGCCGCCGATTGCCGAGGCGCCGCGCAAGCAAGCTCCGGCGGTGCAGGCCAAGCCAGCAGAGCCGCAGAAGCCGAAGATGCCGATGGCTACGCCCATTCGTACGGATATGGAAGTGTTCAGGTTCTGATCTGAAACAGCTTCAACAAAAAAGGCCCGCTGACTTAGCGGGCCTTTTTGTTTGTGGAGATATAAGTCACGGCGCAGATCAAGTGTGGAAGGGGGCTTGTCCCTGGTTGCGTTGGTTCAGTTAATGATGTGCTAACTGATGCTCCGCAGTCGGGGGTAAGCCCCCTCCCAATTGGTTCGGCGGTGTTCTTCAGGGCTTGGAGCGAGTCTCATGCATCCGCGCCAACTGGCGTTCAAGCATCGAGGGATACGGCTCCATCAACCGCTCCACACAGCTTGCGCCTTCAGGGCTGGCAATCGGTCGGATGCGAGCGCGTTGGCGGATCAGCGTGTCTTCACTGATCTTGCGCTCCACCAGCAGCAGGTTGCGGCTGTGTTGCGAAAGGGCCAGGGCGTCTTGGGCGATTTCGGTCAGCAGCAGGTCGATCTGGCTCATGCCGAACAGGTCGTCACCTACCGTCAAGCCAAGTTGCAGTTGCAGGGTGATGCCGCTGTCCGCCACTTCGATCTGCAGGGCATGGCCCAGGGCGCGCAGCAGTTCGCCGCAGCAGATGGCGTTGGTCAGGTAGTCTTCGCCGCTGTCTTCGCTGTGGAACAGCATCAGCGTGCTGCCATCGTTCAGGGTGTGCAGTTCGCTCTGGTACAGCGAGGCCGCTTGGTCGAGGCAATCGCGATAGCGTTCCAGCAGTTCCGTCAGGCGTGCGCGGGGCAGGCGGCGCAGTTGGTCCTGGGCACCCAGTTGCACGGCCAATACGGCGCTGTGCTGGGGCTCGGTGTTCCTCGCAGGTACCGGTTTCGTCGCGACGGCCGGGCTGTTGGCCGAGGTGTCGCGCAGGTCGGCGAACGGGTCTTCATCGTCCAGCTCGTCTTCTTCAGCCTGGATGACCTTGCGTGTTGCAGGCTTGAGGCCTGCCACCGGGGTGCTTTCGTCGAAGCCAGGATCACGCAGGTCGCGCACTTCAAACTCGGGCTCGTCGTCGTAATCTGTGTCGTCGAACTCAGGTTCCGGCTCCACTTCACGAACCACTGGCTCCGGGGCGAAGCTGGCGTGGAGTTGGCGGGCGAGGTCGCCGATTTCGTCCTGGCGGTCGGTGGCTGGCGTGTGTTCGTCGATATCCCGTAACCAGATGCGCAGTTGCATCAATGGCGTAGAAATGTGCCGACCCAGCCGCAGGCTTAAGGCCAAGGCCAGTGCCAGCAGGATTGCGCTGAGGATGCCCATGCTTTGCAGGCTGATGGTCATCGGCTGCTGGAATTGCTGCATGTCCAGGCTGATGCGTAGTTGGCCGGCCTTCACATCCTGGAACGTGATGTTGCTCTGGTACAGTCCTTCGGCTTCACCCAGCAGGCCGTTTTTCGGGCGTTGCCCGGCTTCGGCCATGATCCGGTTGTCCACGCTGTAGATGGCGGCGTGGGCCACCAGCGGGTTTTTGGTCAGGTTGTTGAGCAGCACGTTGAGGCTGAGGATGTCGTTGGACACCAACAGCTCAGTCGCCGAGGTGGCGGTCTGGGTCGTCAAGCTCTCGCCCAGGGCGTCGGCTTGCTCGTGCATGGCCTGTTTGAACTGCAAACCCATCACGCAGGCATAGATCACCAGGGCCAAGGCCACCAGGATCACGTTATGGCTGGCGATGCGTAATGCGATCGGTACACGGCGGTGGCGCAGTGCCCGGAAGATCAGCAGGAAGAAGTTATCGGTTTTTACTGGCGTGGGCCGGTTCACTTGCGCTCGGCTCTCGGTCCGTGAAGTTGACGCGCAGTATAGCGACAGGCCTAGGACCGGCAAAGCGCTGGCTGTGCCCGATGGTCACTGAAAGTGGGTAGAATGCGGTTTTTTTCCAGCCTGGGGGTGCGCCTTGCGCGAAATTGTCCTGATTAACATCACCGGTGAAGACCGCCCGGGTCTTACCGCCGCCATTACCGGTGTTCTGGCCCAGGGTGGTGTGAACATTCTCGACATTGGCCAGGCAGTGATCCACGACACCCTGTCGTTCGGCATCCTGGTGGAAATCCCCAGCACCGAACAGGCCTCGTCCGTACTCAAGGACATCCTGTTTACGGCGTATAAGCTGGATCAACAGGTGCGTTTCACCCCTGTTTCCGAAGACGACTACCAGCATTGGGTGGCTGGTCAAGGGAAGAAACGCCATATCGTCACGTTACTGACCCGAAAGGTCACCGCCGAACAACTGCAGCGCGTCAGCTCCATTACCGCGCAGTATGGTTTGAATATCGACCATATCGACCGTCTGTCGGGGCGCATGCCGCTGGACACGCCGGCAGATCAGGGCAAGGGCTGCATCGAGTTCTCCGTTCGCGGCGAGCCGGCCGATCCGCAGGCCCTGCGCGCCGAATTCCTTAGCGTGGCCCAGGAGCTGAATGTCGACATCGCGTTCCAGGAAGATTCGCTGTTCCGTCGTAACCGTCGCCTGGCGGTATTCGACATGGACTCCACGCTGATCGAAGCCGAAGTCATCGACGAACTGGCCAAGGCCGCTGGCGTGGGCGAACAGGTTTCCGCAATCACCGAGCGCGCCATGGCCGGCGAGCTGGACTTCCGCGCCAGCTTCAAGGAGCGCCTGGCACTGCTCAAAGGCCTGGATGTCAGCGTGCTGGACTCCATCGGCGCCTCGCTACGCCTGACGGAAGGTGCCGAAACCCTGTTCGCCGAACTCAAGCGTTTGGGTTACAAGACTGCGATCCTGTCCGGCGGCTTCACCTACTTTGCCAAGCAATTGCAGGCAAAGCTGGGCATCGACTATGTGTTCGCCAACGAGCTGGAAGTGGTTGATGGCAAGGTGACCGGCGTCGCGGTCGAGCCGATTGTCGACGCGCAGCGCAAGGCGGATCTGCTGAAGGAATTGGCACACAAGGAAGGTTTGCGTCTGGAGCAGACCATTGCGGTCGGCGACGGGGCGAATGACTTGCCGATGCTGGCGATCGCCGGTTTGGGTGTGGCGTTCCGCGCCAAGCCATTGGTCAAACAATCGGCCAAGCAGGCGATTTCGACCTTGGGGTTGGATGGCGTGCTGTATCTGCTGGGCTTTCGCGACCGCGACGGTCAGCTGTAACTGACTAAATGTGGGAGGGGGCTTGCCCCCGATGGCAGTGGTTCAGTCACTGATGTGTTGACTGATTCCCCGCTATCGGGAGCAAGCCCCCTCCCACATTGGGTTCGGTGTCAGGCTTTAGGTAAAGCGATACCTTGGCCCATCTGCACTGGCGAACCCGCCACCAGTTCTTCAGCCCACTTCACCTGATCCGGCCCAAACAGCACAATCGCGGTCGAACCCAACTTGAAGCGACCCAGCTCCGCACCTTTTTCCAGATGAATAGGCGCACGCGCCGCTTCGTCGTAGCGGAAGGTTTTCAGTTCGCGCTTCGGTGGGGTCACCAGGCCAGCCCATACGGTTTCAATCGACGCGACGATCATCGCACCCACCAACACGACGGCCATCGGACCGCGTTCGGTGTCGAAGATGCAGGCGACACGCTCGTTACGCGCAAACAGCTCCGGCACATTTTCGGCGGTGGTCTGGTTCACCGAGAAGATACGGCCTGGGATATAGACCATTTCCCGCAGGGTGCCAGCCAATGGCATGTGCACACGGTGGTAGTCCTTCGGCGACAGATAAACCGTTGCGAAGTCCCCGCCCATGAACGGTGCCGACAAGGCTGCATCGCCACCCAGCAACTCCAGCACGCTAAAGCTGTGGCCTTTAGCCTGGAACACACGCCCATGCTCAATCGGACCAAGCTGGCTGACCGCGCCATCGGCGGGGCTGAGCACCGCGCCTGGGGTTTGATCCAGCGGGCGCGCGCCATCTTTGAGGGCGCGTGTGAAGAAGGCGTTGAAGTGCTCGTAGGCGGTCACGTCTTCAACCAACGCCTGGGACATGTCTACTTGGTAGCGTTTAGCGAACCAGGTGGTGAAAGCGTTCTTGAACCAACGCACGCGGCACTCGGCAATGCAGCCAGCGAGGCGCGACAGCAAATGGTGCGGCAGCAAGTACTGGCTGAGGATAAACAACTGCTTTTTCATAACTGTCCTTAAACCTTAAATCTCAACGGGGGTGTCGGGGTGGTTGCCCCATTCGCCCCAGGAACCGGCATAACCTTTGACTCGGGGATAACCGAGCGCCTTGGCCACCAGGTAGGTGAAGCCAGAGCGGTGGTGAGTCTGGCAGTGGGTGATGATTTCTTTATCTTTCGTCAGCCCGAGGTCTTCGAGGATCTGCGGCATGTCGCGGCGGATACGCAGGCTGCGTGCCTTGTCCATGCCGGCAGTCCATTCGAAATTTACCGCGCCGGGGATGTGCCCGCCTTTGGCGGCGAGTACCTTCTCGCCGGAATATTCCAGCGGGCCGCGTGCGTCCCAGATACCCAGGTCGGCCGCGCCGAGACGGCTTTGCAGGTATTCGCGGGTGGCCGTGGGACCGTCATGCAGCGTGAGGCTGACGGGGCCGCCGACGGGGCCGGGCACTTCGGTGGAAACGGGGTATTTCTCCTCCAGCCAGGCCAGCAGGCCGCCGTCGAGGTAGTGGTATTTCTGGTGGCCGATTACGTCGAGCAGCCAGATAAAACGCCCGGCCCAGCCGCCGCCTTCGTCGTCGTATACCACGTAGGTGGCGTCGGGCGTGTGGCCCAATTCGCCGAAGAGTTTTTCCAGGTCGGCTTTATTGGGCAGCAGGCCGGGGGCCGGCGGCTGGCCCAGTTGGGTGCGCTTGGGGTCAACGAAATGCGCGCCGGGGATATGCCCTTCGGCGTAGCGGACGGCACTGGTGAGGTCCACCAGAATCAGGTGTTCGGCATCCAGTTGACCGAGCAGGTCGCTGGATTCGATCACCAGCGGCAAGCCAGAGAAGTCAGGCATGTGAGGTCTCCTGGGCACAAATGTTGGCGATAAAGGACGGCGATTGTAGCGCAAGCATTAGGCGCTGCGGTTGGTAAAGCTGTGCAGGGCTTTCTCTATGCACTGGGCGGTTTTGCCGAAAGCCTGCACGGTGGTTTCCGAAAACGGTCCGCCGCCCTGGTCGGCGACCATCAGCATTACCACACGGCCGTTGCAGCTCATCGAACGCAACAGCAGGTGTTCGCCTGTGAACAGACGGCGCAGGATCGGCGGCAGCAAGGCCGAGAACTGCGCGTGGTTATCCGGCGTGAGGCGTACTTGGGCGGATTTCTCCAGCAGGCGCTGTAGCAGCGTGCTGTTGACCACGTCCAGGCTCAAGTTGGCGGCGTCTTTGGGCAGACCGTCGGCCTGGTGCACGCGCAAGGTGCTCAGGGCGCGATCGGCCATGAACAACAAGACTCGCTGCATGCCGCTGGCCACCAGAGCTTCCTTGGCGCAGGTGGTCAAATGCATGGCGTTGGCAAAGCGGCTCGGCTCTAACAGCAGTTCGGTGCAGCGGTTACGCCACACGGCCAGGGCCTCGGCAGTCGGTGGCGGCGCCGGCAGCAGGCCGCGATGAATCTTCTGCACATTCCACGGCCAGATCAGCGACAGCGCCGGGTGCCAGAGGTCGGGCATTAGAGTGCTGCGGGCGCTGGTGACGGCTTGTTGGTGAGATTGTTGCTGCACTTCAGCCAGCGGTTGCTGCAAATACAGCGCGGTAAGGTATTGCCAGCGTTGAGTGTGCGGGCAGGTCCAGGACTCTTGGGCTGACATCGCCAGGCCGTTGGCTAGCAGCACGGTATTGGCCGGCTGGTTCAGCCAACGGCGCAGGTTGGGTTCGGCGTCTAGCAATTGCTGATGGCGCAACGAGTCGTCTTCACGGGCGATATGAAGTGCCTTGACCAGCAAGCGTTGCTCGTTCAACAGCAGGTTATAGCCCTGGGATACCCAGATCGGTAGGTGCCAGGCTTCGGTCAGGCCGAGGCACAGGTCCAGCAGGCGCACGCCGAACAGCTCCTGCTCGACTTTGCGTGCAGGCTCGCCCTTGTGGATGACACGCAGTTCCCATTCTTCAAGGAGCTTGGGGTAGGCAACGGCCATCGGCCACAGCGGCGACAGAAACAGCAGGCTACCCCAGTGGATGTCTTGCCAAAGCCGCGCCAGACGACTGCCGAACAGACCGTTGGCTTGCTGCGACGCGTGCTGGCTCACCAGCAACAGTTGACGCAATGCTACGGGAATCTCTTGGGCGGGCACCGAGGGCAGGCGCGCCAGCAGTTCCTCGGCGCGCTTGAGGCCCAGGCGATTGAGCGCTACTTCGAGGTTTTCCGCCGGCTCCGCCAGGCTGCCATGGTTATGGCTGTTGGCCTCGCGCATGACGCTGAGTACCAAAGCCGGGCTGTTTTGCATCAGCTCGGCAATATCTCGCAACGAACTGCGGCTGTCGCGGATGGCTTTGCACACACGGTCGTGGCTGGCCTGGGGAACTGGCAGCAGCACGTCGTCCAGGCGCTTGATCCAAGCGGCGAGAGAGATAGGTCTTACAGATGGGACTGTCGTTTCATTAGCCATGATTGGGGCGCGATCATCACTTGCGGTCAACACGCCCGGAGCGGGCCGAACTGGCTTTTCGCCTTAACGGGCTATAGTCTGGCGCAGTTTTGCCGATAAGAGGAACAAGAGTTTTCCAGTTCCCCCAAATATGTCCATGAACCCGACGGCGCAAGTACTCATCTCCTATGGCTAAAATTATCGGCATCATCGTCGTCTTCGCGAGCGTGCTCGGCGGGTACGTCCTGTCCCACGGTAAAATTGCGGCACTGATCCAGCCTTTCGAGGTGATGATCATTGGCGGTGCTGCACTGGGCGCTTTCCTTCAGGCCAACCCCGGTTACATGACTATGCACGTGGTCAAGAAATCGCTGGCCATGTTCGGTTCGCGCTTCACTCATACCTTCTACCTGGAAGTGCTGGGCCTGGTGTACGAGATCCTCAACAAGAGCCGCCGCGAAGGCATGATGGCCATTGAGGCCGACATCGAGGACGCCTCTGCCAGCCCGATTTTTGCCAAGTACCCGGCCGTGCTCAAAGACGAGCGCATGACCGCCTATATCTGCGATTACCTGCGCATCATGTCCTCCGGCAACATGGCTCCCCATGAGCTGGAAGGCCTGTTCGACATGGAATTGTTCAGCCTTAAAGAAGAGTTGGAGCATCCTTCCCATGCCGTGACCGGTGTGGCCGACGGCATGCCCGGCTTTGGTATCGTCGCGGCGGTACTCGGTATCGTGGTGACCATGGCCTCCCTGGGCGAGGGCGATCAGGCGGCCATCGGTATGCACGTAGGTGCGGCGCTGGTGGGTACCTTCTTCGGTATTCTCGCCGCTTACGGTTTCTTCGGCCCGCTGGCCACCTCCCTGGCTCACGATGCCAAGGAAGAAATCAACCTGTACGAATCGATCAAGGCCAGTCTGGTAGCGTCCGCGTCCGGCATGCCGCCATCGTTGGCAGTGGAGTTCGGTCGCAAGGTCTTGTACCCGAAGCATCGCCCAAGTTTCGCCGAGCTGGAACAAGCGGTTCGCGGTCGCTAAGCCATGGAAAACAACCAGCCGATAATCATCAAGCGCGTCAAGCGCTTCGCTGCGGGGCACCATGGCGGCGCCTGGAAAATCGCCTTCGCCGACTTTGCGACGGCGATGATGGCGTTCTTCCTGGTGCTGTGGCTGATGTCGACCGCCACGCCCGAACAGAAGATCGCCATCGCCGGTTACTTCAAAGACCCGATTGGCTTCTCGGAGAGTGGCACGCCCTTTGTGATCGACCTGGGCGGCTCGCCGCAGTTGGCCCCTGAGCGCACCATCAATCCAGAGGTCAAGACCGAATCGCCTCAGGAGAACATCCCGATCGAGCGCGACACCGTCGAGAGCATGGCTGAACAGGTTGAGCAGGAACGCCTGGAGCTGTTGCTGCAAGAGTTGCAGACCAAGGTGGATGAAAATCCGCAGTTGCTGAAATTCAAGGATCAGATCTCGTTCGAGATCACTCCGGAAGGCTTGCGCATCCAGATCACTGATGCAGCCAACCGGCCGATGTTCGATTCCGGCAGTGCGCGGCTGAAGCCGTACTTCGAAGACATCCTGCTGGCCATGGCTGACACCATCAAGGCAGTGCCGAACAAGATAAGCATCAGCGGCCACACGGACGCCAAGCCGTATGCCGGCCAGGGTGACTTCGGCAACTGGGAACTCTCGGCCAACCGCGCCAACGCTGCCCGTCGTGCGTTGGTGGCAGGCAGCTACCCCGACCCGCAAGTGGCGCGCGTGGTGGGTTTTGCCTCCTCGCAGCTATTTGAACCCAAGGATCCGTTCAATCCGATTAACCGGCGCATTGATATCGTCGTGCTGACCAAGAAGGCTCAGCGTGCGATTGAAGGTGATCAGCCACCTGTCGTGCCAACCCCAGGTGCGGGCGCGCCGGGCGAAGTGCCGGTTGACCCGAATGCCATTCCACCAGGGCAGGAGCCGTTGCCGGCCCATGAACTGCGGCAGAAGCTGAACCTGTTTGACGATGGTGGGATGAAGGATCCTACGGCGCCTAAGACGGGCTCGTAAGTTCTTTTGCGGTTGTGATGAGCGGGGCAAGCCCGCTCATCACCAAAAGCCCGCTCACCCGCAACGCGGCGGGCGGGCGGTTTAGTAACTGCTCTCGGGCAAGCTCGCAATAATCGACCGATAGCTGTTCATCCGCTGCTGCTGCACACGGCCATCGTCCAGGGCCTTGAGCAACGCACAGCCCGGCTCGCGGTCGTGTTTGCAGTCGCGGAAGCGGCACGTACCGATCAGGTCGTTGAACTCGATAAAGCCGGCTTCCACATCGCTGCGGCTGACGTGGCCGAGGCCGAATTCGCGAATGCCTGGGGAGTCGATTAGCTCACCGCCGCCGGGGAAGTGGAACAATCGCGCGGTGGTGGTCGTATGAGTGCCCTGGCCGGACAGTTCCGACAGCGGGCCTACACGGGTGTCGACTTCCGGCAGCAGGCTGTTGACCAGCGATGACTTGCCAACGCCCGACTGGCCGACAAACACACTGATGCGTCCGTCCAACTGCTGTTGCAGCTGTTCCATGCCGTTGCCATGGTGAGCCGAGACTTCCAGCACTGGGTAACCCAAGGTGCGGTAGACCGCCAGCAACGCGTTGAGCGCTGGGGCGTTCTGTTCGTCGATCAGGTCGAATTTGTTCAGCAGCAACAGCGGGCGAATACCCGCATGCTCAGCCGCCACCAAATAGCGGTCGATTAGGTTGGCATGGGGCTCGGGCAACGGTGCGAACACGATCACGATCATGTCGACGTTGGCCGCTACCGGCTTGAGTTGGCCGCGGCTGTCAGGACGACGCAGTTCGGTGGTGCGCGGCAGTTGGGCGACGATCACGCCGATGCCCTGGTTGCCGGCGCGCCACACCACCTTGTCGCCGGTGACCAGTGCAGGCAGGTTGGCGCGCAAGTGGCAGCGGGATACTTGGCCTGCGAGTTCGCCTTCCAGCGCCTCGACTTCGACCTGCACACCAAAGTGCGCGATCACCAGGCCCGTTTGCTCGGGGCCCAGGTCGCCGCCCTCGAGCGCTTCCACGGCGGAGGATTCACGTTTGGCGGCGCGTGCGGCGCGCTCACCTTGAATCTTTTCGATGCGCCAGTTTTGGCGACGGTTGAGCTGGCGTTTGGCCATTGGTGTTCCGTGTCGATAATGCAAAGGTTGGGTGAAACGGTCGCGAGTCTAGCACGGCCCCGCCTGCTAAACTGCGCAGCTACGCCAAGGTGCCAAGAGAATCAAGCCATGCAAAACCCACAGAACCTGATTTGGATCGATCTGGAAATGACCGGTCTGAACCCTGACACCGACGTCATCATCGAGATGGCGACCATTGTCACCGACAGCAACCTCAACACCTTGGCCGAAGGTCCGGTGATCGCCATCCACCACAGCGACGCCGTGCTCGCCACCATGGACGAGTGGAACACCCGTACCCATGGCAACTCCGGTCTGACTCAGCGTGTACGCGACAGCCGAATCAGCATGGCCGAAGCCGAAGCCGAAACCATTGCCTTTCTGGAGCAGTGGGTGCCCAAGGGCAAATCGCCGATCTGCGGCAACAGCATCTGCCAGGACCGCCGCTTCCTTTATACCCACATGAAGGCGCTGGAAAGCTACTTCCACTACCGCAACCTGGATGTTTCCACGCTCAAGGAACTGGCCGCGCGCTGGGCGCCGGAAGTCAAAGACAGCTTCCATAAAGGCAGCACCCATCTGGCGCTGGACGATATTCGCGAGTCGATCGCCGAGCTGCAGCATTACCGCAAGCATTTCATCAAGGCTTGAAATGGGGGCGGCTGACCGGGCGCCATCGCAGACAAGCCAGCTCCCACAGTTGAATGTATTCCCAGGTCCAAATGTGGGAGGGGGGCTTGCCCCCGATGCAGGCAACTCGTTTTATCGCCAAGCGCCCCCTTTTGGTGCCATCAGCAAATGATTAGACTGCCGGCCTCTTTGCAAGGATCGCCATCATGCTGCTGATGCTCTACCTCATCGCCATCACCGCCGAAGCCATGACCGGTGCCTTGTCGGCTGGTCGGCGCGGCATGGACTGGTTTGGTGTGGTGCTGATCGCTTGCGTAACGGCGCTGGGCGGCGGCTCGGTGCGCGATGTGCTGTTGGGGCATTATCCGCTGACGTGGGTCAAGCATCCGGAATACCTGGTGCTGACCTCGGTGGCGGCGCTGGTGACGATCTTTATCGCGCCGCTGATGCGTCACCTGCGCTCGCTGTTTCTAGCGCTGGACGCCGTAGGCCTGGTGGCCTTCACGCTGATCGGCTGCATGACTGCACTGGAAATGGGCCACGGCATGCTGGTGGCCTCGGTCAGCGGGGTGATCACCGGCGTCTTCGGCGGCATTCTGCGGGATATCTTCTGCAACGACATTCCGCTGATCTTTCGCCGTGAGCTGTACGCCAGCGTGTCATTCCTGGCCGCCTGGTTCTACTTGCTCTGTCTGTATCTGGAATTGCCCAGCGAGCAAGCAATTCTGCTGACCCTGTTCAGCGGCTTTCTATTGCGCCTGCTGGCGATCCGTTTTCACTGGGAAATGCCCAAGTTCGTCTACAACGACGACGTGCACTAGCGCGTAGCGTGTTGGTTCAGCGCCCATTCCACATGTTCGCGCACCAACTCCGACGGGTAATCCCGGCGTGCCTTCAAGGCTTCCAGCACCGGAATGCTTGACGGCGCATTGCCTAGGCCCACCGCGAGGTTGCGCAGCCAGCGCTCGTAGCCCGCGCGGCGCAGGGGTGAACCTTCGGTGCTGCTGAGGAATTTATCCTCATCCCACATAAACAGTTCGGCCAGTTCTGCGTTATCCAGGTTATGCCGTGGCTTGAAATCGCCCTCGGCGGTGGATCGAGCGAAACGATTCCACGGACAAACGATCTGACAGTCATCACAACCGAACACCCGATTGCCGATCAATGGGCGCAGGTCTTCAGGGATCGCGTTCTTCAGTTCAATGGTCAGGTAGGAAATGCAGCGCCGGGCGTCCAGCACATAGGGACCGACGAAGGCATTGGTTGGGCAGATATCCAGGCAGGCGGTGCAGCGGCCACAGTGTTCGGTGCTGTGTGGCTCATCGACCGGCAGCGGCAAATCGACGAACAGTTCGCTGAGGAAGAAATAACTGCCGGCCTTGCGGTTGAGTACCAGGGTGTTTTTACCGATCCAGCCCAGGCCGGCTTTTTCGGCGATGGCTTTTTCCAGTACGGGGGCGCTGTCGACGAACGCACGAAAGCCAAATGGGCCGATCTGTGCCTGAATGCGGTCGGCCAGTTGCTGTACGCGTTTGCGGATCAGCTTGTGGTAGTCGCGGCCCAGGGCGTAGCGCGAGATGTAGGCTTTTTCCGGCTGGGCCAGCAGTTGCGCCATTTGTGTGTCGCCAGGCAGGTAGTCCATGCGCAGCGACACCACGCGCAACGTGCCGGGCACGAGCTCGTCGGGATGGGAGCGCTTGCTGCCATGGGCGCCCATGTAGTCCATCTCGCCGTGGTAACCCGCGTCTAGCCAACGTTGCAGGTGCTGTTCATGCTCGGCCAGGTCCAGGCCGCTGATGCCGACTTGTTGAAAGCCCAGTTCGCGGCCCCAGTCTTTGATCGATTGGGCGAGGGCGGGCAGATCGGAGGTAATAGCGGGCATGAGACACGGGAAACCACAGGTTAGATGCGTATAATTCTGCCAGACATCGGAGCTTGAAGACGCATGCCGCAGACAAAACACGAAATAACCGACGTTCAGTCCTTGTTGCCCGGCCATTTGCCGCAACTGGCTGCGCGTTCCCCGGACGCCCATAAAGGCCAGTTCGGCCATTTGTTGGTCATTGGTGGCGACCGCGGCTTTGGCGGCGCTGCGCTGTTGAGCGCGGAAAGTGCCTTGCGCAGCGGCGCCGGCATGGTGTCCCTGGCCACTCGCCTTGAACACGTGCCTGCCGCGTTGGCCCGCGTGCCTGAGGTCATGACCGTGGGCGTGAGTTCGGCGAACCAGCTTATGGGCTTGCTGGAAAAAATCTCGGTAATCGTTATTGGTCCGGGGTTAGGTGAGGCGTCCTGGGGTAAAAGCCTGCTATCGGTTGCCGCCAACGCGCTGCTGCCGCAGGTGTGGGACGCAGACGCGCTGAATCAGCTGGCTACCGGCAATGTGAGTCTTCCGAGCGGTAGCGTGATTACGCCGCATCCGGGCGAGGCTGCGCGCTTATTGGGCATTTCTACAGCCGAGGTTCAGGCCGATCGCCTTAAGGTGGCGCGCGCGTTGAGCCAGAAATTCAGTGCAGTGGCTATCCTCAAGGGTGCTGGCAGTTTGATTGCCTGCCCCGATGGACGTGTTTCCCGTTGTGATCAGGGGCATCCTGCGATGGCCACAGCGGGCCTTGGCGATGTACTGGCCGGGCTGGTGGGCGCGTTAATGGCCCAAGGCATGCCTGCTTATGAAGCGAGCTGCCTGGCTGTGTGGTTGCACGCTACGGCGGGGGACCGCCAGGGCAGCCTGGGTCGCGGCTTGGCGGCCAGCGACCTGATACCGGCCATTCGTCAATTGTTGGAGGAGCAATCGCCGTGCCTGAAGTAATCCTTTTCCTGGCCAATGAAGACGCCATGGTCGCGTTCGGTCATCGTATTGCACAGGTCACGGGCGCAGCCGGGCTCATCTTTCTCGAAGGTGACCTGGGGGCGGGCAAGACGACGTTGTCCCGAGGCATCATTCGCGGTTTGGGGCACGCAGGGGCGGTGAAAAGCCCAACGTTCACTTTGGTCGAGCCCTATGAGATCGGTGCGTTGCGTGCTTTCCACTTCGACCTCTATCGTTTGGTCGATCCCGAAGAGCTGGAGTACATGGGCATCCGTGATTACTTTGACGAAGACGCACTGTGCCTGATCGAGTGGCCAGATAAAGGCACAGGCTTTTTGCCAAAGCCGGACCTGACCATTACCATTACGCCGCGTGAATCAGGACGTCAGCTGAAGTTGTTGCCCCAGAGTGCGCGCGCAGAGTCGTGGTGCGCCGCTTTGGCATTGGAATTCAAATAATTGGTGGGGTTAGGTATGCGCTTTCGCGCGTTGGTTGCTGTCGTAGGGGTGTTGCTTGCGGCAATGACTGTCAATGCTCTGGCTGCTTCACAGGTGAAAAGTGTTCGCCTGTGGCGAGCACCGGATAACACGCGACTGGTGTTCGACCTGTCTGGCCCGGTCCAGCACAGCGTCTTTACTCTCACGGCGCCTGATCGCCTGGTGATCGACATCAACGGTGCGACCCTGGCCGCGCCGCTCAAAGTGTCTACTGCCAACACCCCGATCACCGCCATGCGCTCGGCCCAGCGCACGCCCACCGATTTGCGCGTTGTCATCGATCTGAAAAAAGTCGTGACGCCGAAAAGCTTCTCTCTGGCGCCGAATGCCCAATATGGCAACCGACTGGTGGTCGACTTGTTCGACAACGCTGCCGATGCCGCACCGCCGCCTGCGCCTACCCCGAGCGTGGCAACGGTGCCTGCCGTGCCTGTCAGCCCGTCGCAACCCCAGGTCAAGTTGCCACCGCCGCCACCGGCCCCGGCTGGCAAACGCGACATTATCGTAGTGATCGATGCCGGCCATGGTGGTGAAGACCCGGGTGCTTCCGGCTCACGCGGCCAGCATGAAAAAGACGTGGTACTGGCTATCGCCCGTGAGTTGCAGCGTCAGATCAACGGTATGAAAGGCTATCGCGCCGAACTTACCCGTACCGGCGACTACTTCATTCCGCTGCGCGGCCGTACCGAAATCGCCCGTAAGAAAGGTGCCGACCTGTTTGTGTCGATTCACGCCGATGCTGCGCCGTCGTCCGCTGCGTTCGGTGCCTCGGTGTTTGCGTTGTCTGATCGCGGGGCCACGTCCGAGACTGCTCGTTGGCTGGCGGACAGCGAAAACCGTTCCGACTTGATCGGTGGTGCCGGCAACGTGTCCCTCGATGACAAGGACAAGATGCTCGCTGGCGTTCTGCTCGACCTGTCGATGACCGCTTCGCTGACTTCCAGCTTGAATGTCGGCCAGAAGGTCTTGAGCAACATCGGTCGCGTGACTTCGCTGCACAAGCAGCGTGTGGAACAGGCCGGGTTTATGGTGTTGAAGTCTCCGGACATCCCATCGATTCTGGTGGAAACCGGGTTCATCTCCAACGCCAACGAAGCCTCCAAGCTGGCCAGCGCCAGCCATCAGCAGGCGTTGGCGCGTTCCATCAGTGCCGGCGTGCGCCAGTTCTTCCAGCAGAACCCGCCGCCGGGCACTTACGTCGCTTGGCTGCGTGACTCCGGCAAGATCGCCCAAGGCCCGCGTGACCATCGCGTGCAGCCCGGCGATACCTTGGCGATGCTTGCGGTGCGTTTCCAAGTCTCGGCCGCGACGTTGCGCAGTGCCAACAACCTGAAGACCGATGAGTTGAAAGTCGGTCAGGTGTTGACCATCCCAGGCACAGAATTGGCGGCGCAGTAATGAGCGAATCTACCTTGAACAGCGGGTCGCGCATTGAGTTGCTCAGCCCACGCCTGGCTAACCAGATTGCAGCGGGTGAGGTTGTTGAGCGCCCTGCATCGGTGATCAAGGAGCTGCTGGAAAACAGCATCGACTCTGGTGCAAAGCGCATCGATGTCGATGTGGAGCAGGGCGGTGTCAAGTTGTTGCGGGTACGTGACGATGGCAGCGGCATCTCTTCCGATGACCTGCCCCTGGCCCTGGCCCGTCACGCCACCAGCAAAATCCGCGATCTGGAAGACCTTGAGCGGGTCATGAGCCTGGGCTTTCGCGGTGAGGCTTTGGCTTCGATCAGCTCCGTGGCCCGTCTGACCCTGACATCGCGCACCCGCGATGCCGAGCAGGCCTGGCAAGTGGAAACCGAAGGCCGCGACATGGCACCTCGGGTCCAGCCGGCCGCACACCCGGTGGGCACCTCGGTGGAAGTGCGCGACCTGTTCTTCAACACCCCGGCGCGGCGCAAATTCCTCAAGGCCGAGAAAACCGAATTCGATCACCTGCAAGAAGTCATCAAGCGCCTGGCCCTGGCCCGCTTCGACGTGGCCTTCCATCTGCGGCACAACGGGAAGACCATCCTCAGCCTGCACGAGGCTCATGACGACGCCGCGCGCGCTCGGCGAGTCTCTGCGATCTGCGGCGGCGGGTTCCTGGAGCAGGCGCTGCCGATCGAGATCGAGCGCAATGGCCTGCGTCTGTGGGGCTGGGTTGGCTTGCCGACCTTCTCCCGCAGCCAGGCGGACTTGCAGTATTTTTTCGTGAATGGCCGTGCGGTGCGCGACAAACTGGTGGCCCACGCGGTGCGTCAAGCGTATCGCGACGTGCTGTTCAACGGGCGTCATCCGACATTTGTGCTGTTTTTTGAGGTCGATCCCTCGGTCGTCGACGTCAACGTGCACCCGACCAAGCACGAAGTACGTTTCCGTGATGGGCGCATGGTGCATGACTTCCTCTATGGCACCTTGCACCGCGCGCTGGGCGATGTGCGCCCGGACGATCAACTGTCGGCTCCGATAGTGACCGCTGTGGTGCGTCCGAGCGGTCCCGAAGCGGGTGAGTTCGGCCCCCAGGGCGAAATGAGCCTGGCGGCCAACCTGCTGCAATCGCCGCAGTCGCAGCCTGCTTACACCGCACCGGGCTCTGGGGCTGGCGCGGGCTATCAATACCAATACACCCCGCGCCCGCAATCGACCGTGCCAGTGGCCGAGGCCCAGGCGGCCTACCGCGAATTCTTCGCGCCTCTGCCAGGCGCCGAGCCGGGCGCAGTCGCCTTGCCGGAGGGTGGCGGTGATATTCCTCCGCTGGGGTATGCGCTGGCGCAGCTCAAAGGCATCTATATCCTCGCGGAAAACGCTCATGGCCTGGTGCTGGTGGACATGCACGCCGCCCACGAGCGGATCATGTACGAACGCCTGAAAATCGCCATGGCCAGCGAAGGCCTCAGCGGTCAGCCGCTGCTGGTGCCGGAGTCTCTTTCCGTCAGTCAGCGTGAAGCCGATTGCGCCGAAGAGCACCACAGCGTGTTCCAGAAACTGGGCTTTGAACTGCAACGTCTGGGCCCGGAAACCCTGGCGATCCGCCAGATTCCCGCGCTGCTCAAGCAGGCCGAAGCCAACCGGCTGGTGGCCGACGTGCTGGCGGACCTGATGGAGTACGGCACCAGTGACCGTATTCAGGCACACATCAACGAATTGCTCGGCACCATGGCCTGCCACGGCGCCATCCGCGCTAACCGGCGCCTGGCCTTGCCGGAAATGAACGGCCTGTTGCGCGACATGGAAAACACCGAGCGCAGCGGGCAATGCAACCATGGCCGGCCGACCTGGACCCAGATGGGCCTGGACGATCTGGACAAACTGTTCTTGCGCGGCCGTTGATGAGTGCCCTGCCCCCCGCGATCTTCCTGATGGGCCCTACGGCCGCCGGTAAGACCGACCTGGCCATTGAGCTGACCAAGGTGTTGCCCTGCGAGCTTATTAGTGTCGACTCTGCCCTGGTTTACCGGGACATGGACATCGGCACGGCCAAGCCGTCTAAAGCGCAATTGGCTCAGCATCCGCACCGCCTGATCGACATCATTGACCCGGCCGAGAGCTATTCGGCCGCTGACTTTCGTACCGACGCCTTGGTCGCCATGGCCGAGATCACCGCGCGGGGCAATATTCCGCTGCTGGTGGGCGGCACGATGCTCTATTACAAAGCCTTGCAGGAAGGTCTGGCGGATATGCCGCCGGCCGACGCTCATGTGCGTGCGGAGCTCGAAGAAGAAGCTGCACGCTTCGGTTGGCAGGCTCTGCACGATCAGTTGGCTGCGGTTGATCCAGTCTCGGCCGCGCGCATTCACCCTAACGATCCCCAGCGTCTCAGTCGCGCCCTGGAAGTCTGGCGTGTCAGCGGCCAGACCATGACTGAACTGCGGCTTAAACAAAGTGCGCAAAGTGCTGACGCAGGCGCATCTGGACAGTCACAATTGCCCTATACTGTGGCGAATCTGGCCATCGCTCCGGCAAATCGCCAGGTGCTGCATGAACGAATTGCACAAAGATTCACAATTATGTTGGAACAGGGGTTTATCGACGAGGTCGTAGCACTGCGTTCCAGAGGTGACCTGCATCCAGGGTTGCCTTCGATACGTGCCGTAGGCTATCGCCAAGTCTGGGATCATCTGGATGGCAAGCTGACGTCAGCCGAAATGCAGGAGCGCGGAATCATTGCCACGCGCCAATTGGCGAAACGCCAGTTCACTTGGCTGCGCAGCTGGAGCGATTTGCACTGGTTGGACAGCCTGGACAGCGACAATCTGTCACGCGCCTTGAAATACTTGGGAACGGTCTCCATATTGAGCTGAGTCCTTGCAATTGCCGTCTATCCTTGGGGGTGTGACGGCCTTGAGCTATCTATTTTCCGATTTTTTATTATTGATCCTTAAAGGAGTGCGGCACATGTCAAAAGGGCATTCGCTACAAGACCCTTACTTGAATACTTTACGTAAAGAGAAAGTTGGGGTTTCCATCTATCTGGTCAACGGTATCAAGCTTCAAGGCACGATCGAGTCGTTCGACCAGTTCGTGATCCTGCTGAAAAACACCGTCAGCCAGATGGTTTACAAGCACGCTATCTCGACAGTCGTTCCAGTTCGTCCAATCCGTCTGCCTAGCGCAGCTGGTGACGAACAAGGTGACGCTGAGCCAGGTAACGCCTGATAGGAGTCTCCTTTGTTCTTTGAGCGCCACGGTGGTGGTGAGCGAGTAATCCTCGTTCACTTGGATGGACAGGACCCTGAGGCGCGCGAAGATCCGCAGGAGTTTCAGGAGTTGGCAAATTCGGCCGGCGCCGAGACCGTTGCGTTTTTTAACGTGCCGCGTCATCGGCCAACCGCCAAATTTCTGATTGGCAGCGGTAAGGTCGAGGAATTGCGCGACCTGGTCCACGCCGAAGAAGCCGATCTGGTGATCTTCAATCACACCCTCACGCCCAGTCAGGAACGTAACCTCGAACGTGTTTTCGAGTGTCGCGTGATCGACCGTACCGGCCTGATCCTCGATATTTTCGCCCAGCGCGCCCGTACCCATGAGGGCAAGCTCCAGGTAGAACTGGCCCAGCTTGACCACATGAGCACCCGGCTGGTTCGCGGCTGGACTCACCTTGAGCGTCAAGGTGGTGGTATAGGCATGCGCGGCCCGGGTGAAACCCAGCTCGAAACCGACCGACGCCTGTTACGGGTTCGCCTGCGTCAGATCAAGGGGCGCCTGGAAAAAGTGCGCAGCCAGCGCGAGCAATCGCGACGCGGGCGTTCCCGAGCGGATATCCCTACTGTGTCCCTGGTGGGCTATACCAACGCAGGCAAGTCCACGTTGTTCAACAACGTGACCAAATCCGACGTTTACGCAGCCGACCAACTCTTCGCCACCCTCGATCCGACCTTGCGCCGTTTGGACATTGACGACCTCGGCCCGATCGTCCTGGCTGACACGGTAGGTTTCATTCGTCACTTGCCCCACAAGCTGGTCGAGGCATTTCGGTCTACGCTCGAAGAGTCGAGCAATTCCGACCTGCTGTTGCACGTGATCGATGCGGCCGAACCGGATCGCATGTTGCAGATTGAGCAGGTGATGGTGGTGCTGGGCGAGATTGGTGCCCAGGACTTGCCGATCCTTGAGGTGTATAACAAACTCGATTTGCTTGAAGGCGTTGAGCCACAAATCCAGCGCGACGAGAACGGCAGGCCCCAACGGGTATGGCTGTCGGCGCGTGATGGCAGTGGTTTGGAGCTGCTTGAACAGGCCATTGCCGAATTGCTCGGCAGCGATTTGTTTGTCGGCACCTTGCGCTTGCCTCAGCGTTTTGCTCGACTGCGTGCACAGTTTTTCGAGCTGGGCGCGGTACAGAAAGAAGAACACGACGAAGAAGGTGTCAGCTTGCTGGCCGTTCGGTTGCCGCGCTCGGAGCTCAATCGGCTGGTCAGCCGTGAAGGTGTAGTCCCGACAGAGTTCATCGAACAACACACTTTGCAATAAAAGCCTCCGAAAGCGGTTGTGCCGCAGTAGCAGGCATTCTGTAGCATTGGTCGGCGCGCCGTGGGCGCGTCTTTGCTTTATCAGATGGAGAGCGCTATGGCTTGGAATGAGCCGGGTGGCAACTCGAATAATCAGGATCCTTGGGGTGGTAAGCGCCGCAATAATGGCGACCGCAAGGGGCCACCAGATCTCGACGAGGCCTTCCGAAAGCTGCAGGAAAGCCTGAATGGGTTGTTCGGTGGTGGAAAAAAACGTGGTGGTGACGACGGTGGTCGCACAAGCAAGGGCGGCGGCTATGGCCTGCTGGGCCTCGGTCTTGTCGTGCTGGCGTCCGTATGGCTGTACAGCGCAGTCTACGTCGTGGACGAGCAGGAGCAGGCCGTGGTGCTGCGCTTCGGCAAGTACTACGAAACGGTCGGGCCGGGTCTGAATATCTACTTCCCGCCGATCGACAAGAAGTACATGGAGAATGTCACGCGTGAGCGTGCCTACACCAAGCAGGGCCAGATGCTGACCGAAGACGAGAACATCGTCGAAGTGCCGCTGACCGTGCAGTACAAGATCAGCAACCTGCAGGACTTCGTGCTGAACGTTGATCAGCCGGAAATCAGCCTGCAGCACGCAACCGAAAGCGCCCTGCGCCACGTGGTGGGTTCCACTGCGATGGACCAGGTGCTGACCGAAGGTCGTGAATTGATGGCCAGCGAGATCAAGGAGCGCCTGCAACGGTTCCTTGATACCTATCGCACCGGCATCACTGTCACTCAGGTGAACGTACAGAGCGCAGCTGCACCGCGTGAAGTGCAGGAAGCCTTCGATGACGTGATCCGCGCCCGTGAAGACGAGCAGCGTTCGCGCAACCAGGCTGAAACCTATGCCAACGGCGTTGTGCCGGAAGCTCGTGGTCAGGCGCAGCGTATCCTTGAGGATGCCAACGGTTATCGTGACGAAGTGGTTTCCCGCGCCAAGGGTGAGGCGGATCGCTTTACCAAACTGGTCGCCGAATACCGCAAGGCACCTGAAGTCACTCGTGAGCGTCTGTACCTGGACACCATGCAGGAAGTCTTCAGCAACACCAGCAAGGTCCTCGTGACCGGCAGCAAGGGTGGGCAGAACAACCTGCTGTACCTGCCGTTGGACAAGATGATCGAAGGTGGCCGTAGCAGCACCAGCGCACCGGCCTCCGGCTCCAATGCCGCTGCCAACGAAGCGAGCGCCCGTGCCGCCGCTGACTTGCTGCAACAGCAATCACGTACCAGGGAGAGTCGTTGATGAGCAATAAATCGCTGACAGCCCTGATTGTGGGCGTCGTCGTGGTCATCGCTGCCTGGAACTGCTTCTACATCGTGGCTCAGACCGAGCGTGCGGTGCTGCTGCAATTCGGTCGCGTGGTTCAGGCGGATGTCCAGCCGGGCTTGCATGTGAAAGTGCCCTACGTCAACCAAGTGCGCAAGTTCGACGCCCGCCTGATGACCCTGGATGCACCGACACAACGCTTCCTGACCCTGGAAAAGAAAGCTGTGATGGTTGATGCCTACGCCAAGTGGCGCGTCAAGGATGCCGAGCGCTTCTACACTGCGACCTCCGGCCTTAAGCAGATTGCCGACGAGCGTTTGTCGCGCCGTCTGGAATCGGGCCTGCGTGACCAGTTTGGTAAGCGCACCCTGCACGAGGTGGTATCCGGTGAGCGTGACGCACTGATGGCTGACATCACGCGTTCGCTCAACACGATGGCGGAAAAAGAGCTGGGTATCGAAGTGGTCGATGTTCGGGTCAAGGCTATCGACCTGCCTAAGGAAGTGAATCGCAGCGTGTTCGAGCGAATGAGCACCGAGCGTGAGCGGGAGGCTCGTGAGCACCGCGCCAAGGGTAACGAGCTGGCTGAAGGTATCCGCGCGGATGCCGACCGTCAGCGTCGCGTACTGCTGGCAGAAGCCTATCGCGAGTCTGAAGAGGCCCGTGGTGATGGTGATGCTCAAGCTGCGGCGATCTACGCCAAGGCGTACGGCCAGGACCAGGAGTTCTACGCGTTCTACCGTAGCCTGCGCGCCTATCGTGAAAGCTTCGCAAACAAAACCGACGTCATGGTGCTGGACCCAAGCAGCGACTTTTTCCGCTACCTGGAAAAGTCCAAGTAGTCAGCCTGTGATTTTGTAGGGCGCACTCCGTCGGGCGGCTAAAATGCCTGGCGGGGTGATCCTTTCAGAAAACGGGTGTATGATGCGGCAGCCGGGAAATTCCCGGCTTTTTTGCGTCTGCATGTTTGATTCGGCAGGCGTGACAGGTTTTTCGAGGAAAGTGCCCGACGAGGCCGTTTACAGGCCGTTCGTCACGTCGCTCTTGCGCGTGGTTTATGCAGGGGGCGGGTATTTTCTGCTTCACTCAAGGCTCGGCCGAGGGCTGGCCGCCCGGATCAAAGGGGAATGGCGTAATGGCAACGGTAGACCGCTGGCTGCTGCCAGATGGCATCGAAGAAGTACTGCCACCAGAAGCTGCGCGCATTGAAGTAGCGCGTCGCCAGGTGTTGGATCTGTTCCAGAGCTGGGGTTACGAGTTTGTCGTAACTCCTCATATCGAGTACCTGGAATCCCTGCTGACCGGCGCGGGCCAGGACCTGGATCTGCGCACCTTCAAGGTCATTGATCCGCAATCGGGCCGGCAAATGGGCTTTCGGGCAGACATCACGCCGCAGGTGGCGCGCATCGATGCGCACACCCTGCGCCGCGAAGGCCCTAGCCGTCTTTGCTACGCCGGTAGCGTGCTGCATGCTCAGCCGCGTGCCTTGTCGTCTTCCCGTAGCCCTATCCAGCTGGGCGCCGAGTTGTACGGTGATGCCAGCCCGAGCAGCGACGTTGAAGTGATCAGCTTGATGCTGGCCATGCTGCAACTGGCTGACGTGCCTGATGTCCACATGGACCTGGGTCACGTCGGTATCTACCGTGGCCTGGCCCGTGCGGCCGGTTTGTCCGGTGAGGTAGAGCAACAGCTGTTCGATGCCCTGCAGCGTAAGGCTATCGATGAAGTAATCGCACTGACCGAAGGTGTGCCTGCCGACCTGGCTGGCATGCTGCGCGCGCTGGTGAATCTGTGCGGCGGCCGTGAAGTGCTGGCAGCTGCGCGTGAACGCCTGGCCAATGCGCCTGCGCCGGTACTGGCGGCGCTGGATGATGTGCTGGCGATTGCCGAGCAGCTGTCGGCACGTTTCCCTGATTTGCCGCTGTACTTTGATTTGGGCGAGCTGCGCGGTTACCACTACCACACCGGTGTGGTGTTTGCGGTGTTTGTTCCGGGCGTTGGCCAGGCCATCGCCCAAGGCGGTCGTTACGACGATATCGGTGCCGACTTCGGTCGTGCGCGTCCGGCGACTGGCTTCTCCACCGATTTGAAAACCCTGGTGACCCTGGGGCGTGCTGAGGTCGAGCTGCCGTCTGGTGGCATTTGGATGCCCGACAGTACGGACGCAGCACTCTGGCAGCAGGTTTGCCAGTTGCGCAGTGAGGGTCAGCGTGTTGTCCAGGCCTTGCCTGGCCAGCCATTGGCCGCCGCCCGTGAAGCGGACTGCGACCGGCAATTGATTCTGCAGAACGGGCTTTGGCAAGTATCGCCACTGGCTTCTTGAGTTTTCCTGCCGGCCATCGCCGGCACCAAGTTTGCGCGAATGAGGACAAGTGTTATGGGTAAGAATGTCGTAGTCCTGGGCACCCAATGGGGTGATGAGGGCAAAGGCAAGATCGTTGATCTGCTGACCGAACATGCTGCCGCCGTAGTGCGCTACCAAGGTGGCCACAACGCTGGCCATACCCTGGTCATCGATGGCGAAAAAACCGTCTTGCACCTGATCCCATCGGGCGTCCTGCGCGAAGGTGTGCAGTGCCTGATCGGTAACGGCGTGGTGGTTGCACCTGACGCCCTGCTGCGCGAGATCATCAAGCTGGAAGAGAAGGGCGTACCGGTGCGCGAGCGCCTGCGTATCAGCCCATCCTGCCCGCTGATCCTGTCCTTCCACGTTGCGCTGGACCAGGCCCGTGAAAAGGCCCGTGGCGAGCTGAAGATCGGTACGACCGGTCGCGGCATCGGCCCAGCCTACGAAGACAAAGTTGCACGTCGTGGCCTGCGTGTGGGCGATCTGCTCAACATGCCGCGTTTTGAAGACAAGCTGCGTGAACTGGTGGACTACCACAACTTCATGCTGGTCGGTTACTACAAAGAGCCAGCCATTGAGTTCGACAAGACCCTGGCCGAGTGCAAGGAATACGCTGAGCTGCTCAAGCCGCTGATGCTGGACGTGACGGCCGAGCTGCACGACCTGCGTCGCGCTGGCAAAGACATCATGTTCGAAGGCGCCCAAGGTTCGTTGCTGGACATCGACCACGGCACTTACCCGTACGTGACCAGCTCCAACACCACCGCTGGCGGCGTTGCGACCGGGTCTGGCGTTGGCCCGATGTTCCTGGACTACATCCTGGGCATCACCAAGGCTTACACCACGCGCGTAGGTTCGGGCCCATTCCCGACTGAGCTGTTTGACGAAGTCGGTGCGCACCTGGCCAAACAAGGTCACGAGTTCGGTGCTACCACCGGTCGTGCCCGTCGTTGCGGCTGGTTCGACGCCGTTATCCTGCGTCGTGCTATCGATGTGAACAGCATCTCGGGCATCTGCTTCACCAAGCTGGATGTACTCGACGGTCTGGAAACCATCAACATCTGCGTCGGCTACAAAGATGCGGAAGGCAATGATGTTGCTCCGACTGATGCTGACAGCTACGTAGGCTTGCAGCCTGTGTACGAAGAAGTGCCGGGCTGGACCGAATCGACCGTGGGTGCTAAGACCCTGGAAGAGCTGCCGGCCAACGCCCGCGCTTACATCAAGCGTGTCGAAGCGCTGATCGGTGCGCCGATTGACATTATTTCGACGGGCCCGGACCGCAACGAAACTATCGTTCTGCGTCATCCGTTCGCTTAATAAGCTGTTGATGTAAAAAGCAAAGGGCTCCTTCGGGAGCCCTTTGTCGTTTCTGTTTGCCAAGCGGCACGACCCTTGCTGTGTTTCTCTTTTTCGCGGTGCTATCAAATTAATGGCACCCGTGGTGGAGGGATTCTTGATGTCTGCCGTTCTGTCGTTGT
Organism: Pseudomonas sivasensis; assembly: GCF_021391435.1. Lineage (NCBI taxonomy): Bacteria > Pseudomonadati > Pseudomonadota > Gammaproteobacteria > Pseudomonadales > Pseudomonadaceae > Pseudomonas > Pseudomonas sivasensis. The sequence goes on from NZ_CP090029.1 coordinate 792,304, forward strand.
TACAAAGTCGTCTGTTGCGACCGGTCTTCGTTACCTTGGGTATCGCCCTTTTGGTGCAAGTGCTGGTGGCGGTCGCTCTAACCCGGAGCACCGTCACTGCACTGGAAGCTGATTTGGGTAATCGTCTGGGTATCGATAGCCAGAAGCTGTCTGGTGAGTTGGCCCAAGCCGGTAAGGAGGTCACGTCAAGCCTCGATAGCTTGTCTGCCAGCACTCGGCAACGTCTGACGGCAGGGCTTTCCACACGCCTGCAGGAAGAGCAGAAGCAGCTGCGTGCGACCCTGGAAAAAGACTTGAAGGATTCCGCCAACGACATGGCGCAGCTGCTGGCTTCGGTGGCGCCCCGCGCCATGTGGGACAGCGACGTACCTACATTGTCCGAGTTTGCCCGACGCGCCCAGCGCAATCCCAACGTGCTGTTTGTGGTCTACGACGACGCAGCGGGTGAGCATCTAACCCGTTACCTTAATCGCGAAAATCCGATCAACAAGGCGCTGCTGGAAAAAGGCCAAGGCGACCGCGCCTTGGACAAAGTGCTAAATGCCGCGAAAAACGACCCTTCGGTGTTCTACGTTGAGGCCTCCATCAGCCCCAATGGCGTAGAAATCGGCAAAGTGCTCATGGGCGTGTCGACTGCTTCGGTAGAGGCCGACCTGCAAGCACTGGACAAGCGCTTTGCCGCCCTGATTGCCAGTGGTGATCAGTTGGTCGGCGATAGTCTCAAAGGCGCCGCAGCCGACAGTGCGGCGGCCATGGGCGCTCGCCTGCAGTCTGCACAGGCCACTGCGACCCAGATGACTGCCAACACCACCGAGGCCGTGCAGGAGGCGGCGGGCACGCTACGCTGGCGCATCGGCATGGGGTTGGCGGTGGTGGGTTTCGGCGTATTGGTGTTGATCGCTGTCGTGCTCGGTCGCCGCGTGGTCAATCGCCTGAAGTTGTTGATTGCCGCTATGGATGATCTGGCGGCGGGCGAGGGGGATCTCACCAAACGCGTGCAGATCAGCAGCAAGGACGAAATCGGCGACATGGCCTCAGCGGTCAATCGCTTTGTGGATAAGTTGCAGCCCATCGTGCGCGAGGCGGGCGATGTGGCCCAGCGTACCGGTGTGGAGATTGGTGCCATGACCTTGCGTAATGCCGGTGCTGATGCGGCGGCTGGCTTGCAGCGCGACGAAGTGGCCGAGAGCTTGCGCGCGTTGTCGCAAATGGCCGATGAAGCCCAGGCCGAAAGCCACGCCATGCAGGCGGCATTGCAACAGGTCGTCGATATTCGCCAGGCCACGGATGAAAACTCACGCACTTCGGCTGAAGTCGGCAGCTTGATCGAGGCGTTGGCGGGGCAGGTCCAGGCTGGCTCACAGGTGATCGAACGGCTGGCTCAGCAAAGTGAGCAGATCGAAGTGGTGTTGACGGTAATCCATGGTATCGCCGAGCAAACCAACTTGCTGGCGCTCAACGCGGCCATTGAGGCGGCACGCGCTGGTGAGACCGGGCGCGGTTTTGCGGTGGTGGCGGACGAAGTGCGTGCGCTGGCCAGTAAAACCCAGAGCTCCACCGGTGATATCCAGGCGCATATCGTGGCGTTGCAACAGGGCGCGCGTGAGGCTGTGGAAACCATTGGCAAGGCCGGGCGCCAGGCCAGCGAAGGTTTACTGGTGCTGCGTGAGAGCGAGCGCTTGCAGCAGACGGTGCAGGCTTCTGTAGAGCAGGTGCATGCCGCGATCGGCTTGGCTACCCGTGCGGCTGAGCATCAGGCCCAGGGCGCCCATGCAGTGCGTGGTCGGGTGGAGGTGATCCATGCCCAGGCTGAGCGTGCCGCGCAGGCTGTGGTGGAAACGACCGCCAGTGGCAAAGTCCTGGATGGGTTGGCGGCGCAGTTGAAGGCGAGCTTGGGGCAGTTTCGCGCTTAGCATTGCCTCAATAGCGGTTTCAGCGACTCAGATACATCCGCGTCGTGAGCAGATACACCGGCAGCCCCGACACCAGTATCAACAACGCCGCATAAGGGGCTGCCGCCGCGAATTCCACATTGGACGTATGCGACCACACTGCCGTGGCCAGTGTGTTCAGCCCAGTCGGGCTGAGCAGCAGCGTCGCCGTCAATTCCTTCATCGCATCCAGGAACACCAGCGCAAACGCTGCCCCCAGCGCCGGGAAGATAATCGGCAAAGTCACTCGGCAAAACGCACTGAACGACGAAGCACCCAGTGTGCGCGCTGCTTCCTCCAGCTGCGGCGCGGCCTTATTCAAGGCGGTGCGAATCGGCGCCTGAGCCAGTGGCAAGAACAGCAGCGCATAGGCGATCAGTAACAACGCAGACGTCTGGTACAGCGCAGGCACGTAATGCAAGGCGAAATACACCAGCGTAAGCGCAATCACCAGACCGGGCAGCGCGTGCAGCAGGTACGGCAGACGCTCAGCCCAGATCGCCAGTTTGCCTTTATGGCGCACCACCAGCAGGCCGACCGGCACGGCCAGTACCAGGCACAACGCTGCACCGCCCAGGGACAGCGCCAGCGAGGACAGAAGCGCTTCGCCAATTTCTGCCACTGGAAAAGCCGCCGACGAACCCACGGCCAGCCAGTAGCCGAGCATGCCCAGCGGAATCCCACTACCGATGACCGCCAATGCCAGGCAGTACACCTGGCCGAGTGGCGCCCACTTGCCCAATCGAACCTGCTCGGCATGCCGCGCCGCGCCTTGGCCGATACGTACATGTCGGCCCTTGCCGCGCACGCGCAGTTCCAGCCACAGCAGGGTAAGGCACATCACCAGCAGTACCGCTGAAAGCATCGCAGCGTTGGCGTTGCTGAATTCCAGCTCGAACTGCTGGTAGATCGCGGTGGTGAAGGTTTGCAAGCCGATGATCGAAAGCGCACCGAATTCCACCAGCATATGCAGCGCGATCAGCAGTGCCCCGGCCAGCAGCGATGGCCACAGCAGCGGCAACGTAATGCGCAGAAAAACTGCCCAGCGATTGAGGCCCAGCGTGCGAGCAGATTCTTCAAGGGAGGGGTCAAGGTTACGCAATGTTGCTGCCACTGGCAGAAACACTAGCGGGTATTTGGACAGGCTCATCACCAGGATCGCCCCGCCCAGCCCTTCGAAGTTGGCGCTCAGGGACACCCAGGTAAAGCTGCTGACAAACGCAGGGACCGCAAACGGCAGGCACAGGATCACGCCCCATATGCGTCGCCCTGGCAGGTTGCTGCGTTCCAGCAGCCAAGCCAGGGACAGGCCGATCACGCCGCAGGTTACCGTTACCCCAACCATCAGCGCCAAGGTGTTGCGCAGCAGCCCGAACACATAAGGCCGCCACAGCAGATGCACCGCCTCCGCCCATCCAGCTTGCCAGGCTTTAAGGCCGACATAGGCCAATGGAAGCAGGCTCAGGCCAACCAGAAACAGCACTGGAAGCAGCAGCCAGATTGACGGGCGTTTGCGTCGAGGGCTCAATCCCCTGCGCAGGGCGGTGGCGGGTAGCGATGGGTTCATCAGTTCAAGCCAACATCACGTTCCAGCTCCAGCGCTTCTTCGGCGTTGCCAAGGTCCGCAGGCGTGACTTTTGGCGGTTGTAGCTCGCTGAAAGGCTTAAGGCCTCGGTTGGATTCCATGCCTTTACGCAGCGGGTATTCCGCGGAGGTGTTGGTGATGACCCGCTGGCCTTCTTCACTGGCCATGAACGCCAGCAGTTGTTGGGCTTCCTTGGGGTGCTTGCTTGATTTCAATGCGGCAGCGGACGACACGGTAATCAGGCCGCCGGCATCGCCGTCGGTGAAGTAATGCAGCTTGGAGTCCAGGTTGGTTTTTTCTTTCTTAAGGGCAAACCAGTAATAGTTGTTCACCAGTACGGTGGCCACTTCGCCGTTCTCCACGGCTTTAAGGGCGACCATGTTGTTGCTGTAAACCTTGCCAAAGGCGCGCAGGCCGGTCAGCCATTCTTCAGTTGCCTCTCGACCGTGCAATTTGATGATCGCCACGGCCTGTTCTTGGAACGCGCCGCTGGTGGGCACGAAACCGACCTTGCCTTGCCACTCGGGGCCGGCGAAATCCAGCACGGATTTGGGCAGGTCTTTCTCGGCAATCAGTTTCGGGTTGAAGGCCACGACGCGGGTGCGCGCAGTCACTCCCATCCAGTCGCCGTTGCTGCCGACGTAATCTTTGGGCAGCACGTCGAGGGTGCTCCCGTCGATCTTGGCCAGCAGGCCTTGCTCGCCGAGTTTGTTCAGGGGAGGGGATTCTTCGGTGTAGATGACGTCGGCGGGAGAGCGGTCGCCTTCTTCCACCACCTGGCTGGCCAGTTGGTTGCTACTGCCTTTGCGTACGTTGACGTGAATGCCGGTCTTGGCTTCGAAAGCCTTGGCGAGTTCGTCGCCGACTTCTTTGTGCTGGCCGTTGTATAGGGTCAGGGAAACTTTGTCGGCAGAGTAGGCCGCGGGCGAGAGCAGGGCCAGGCCGAGCAGAGTGATGGTAAGGCCACGCAGAAGGGATGTCTTGGGGCGGGTATCGCGGATCATCATCCGGGGTGTTCCTCACTTGTAAGCAACAAATTCTTACAAGGATAAACGATAAAACTTCTCAAGTGCGACCCAGGAGGGAATCACCTGCAAAGTTTCAGCCCCAGAAACGAAAAAACCCGCTTTCGCGGGTTTGATCTGAATTTGGTGCCCAGGAGAAGACTCGAACTTCCACGACCTTGCGATCACCAGCACCTGAAGCTGGCGTGTCTACCAATTTCACCACCTGGGCTTTATCAAGCAACGTTGCCGCTGTTGATGGGGCGAACTATACGGCGGGCTTTTTGATCTGTAAACCCCTGATTCAATAAAATAAATCGGGATTTACGTTAAAAATCAGAAGCCTGAAACGAAAAAACCCGCTTTCGCGGGTTTGATCTGAATTTGGTGCCCAGGAGAAGACTCGAACTTCCACGACCTTGCGATCACCAGCACCTGAAGCTGGCGTGTCTACCAATTTCACCACCTGGGCATCATCAACAACGTTGCCGTCGTCGATGGCGCGCACTATACGGAGAGGCTTATAAGCTGTAAACCCCTGCTATGAAAAAAGCCTGGAATATTTCGCCAATGGTCGTGCAAGGTGCGCAGCGAGGGCCATTAAGGGCTTTAAAACGCTTGTTGATGCCTGAAATTTCCCGTTTCAATACGCGTATGCCAAACTAACCCACATATAGACAAGGTGAAAACTCTCTAATGGCCGATTGGCAGTCCCTCGATCCCGAGGCCGCTCGTGAAGCGGAAAAATATGAAAACCCTATTCCTAGCCGCGAACTGATCCTGGCGCATCTCGCCGATCGGGGTTCGCCTGCTAGCCGCGAGCAGTTGGTTGAAGAATTCGGTCTGACCACCGAAGACCAGCTTGAAGCCCTGCGCCGCCGATTGCGTGCCATGGAGCGCGACGCTCAACTGATCTACACCCGCCGTGGCACTTACGCACCTGTGGATAAGCTCGACTTGATCCTTGGCCGCATTGCCGGTCACCGTGATGGCTTCGGCTTCTTGATCCCGGATGACGGTAGTGACGACCTGTTCATGAGCCCGGCGCAAATGCGCTTGGTGTTCGATGGTGACCGTGCCTTGGCGCGCGTTTCCGGCCTGGACCGTCGCGGTCGCCGTGAAGGCGTGATCGTCGAAGTGGTGTCCCGTGCCCACGAGTCCATCGTTGGTCGTTACTTCGAAGAAGGCGGTATTGGCTTTGTTGTGCCGGATAACCCAAAGGTCCAGCAGGAAGTGCTGATTACCCCGGGCCGCAATGGCGCTGCGAAGGTCGGTCAGTTCGTTGAGGTGAAAATCACCCACTGGCCTACTGCGCGCTTTCAGCCTCAGGGCGACATCGTTGAAGTTGTCGGCAACTACATGGCGCCGGGGATGGAAATCGACGTCGCGCTGCGCACCTACGATATTCCTCACGTCTGGCCTGAAGCTGTGCTGAAAGAAGCCGCCAAGCTCAAGCCTGAAGTTGAAGAAAAAGACAAAGAAAAACGCATCGACCTGCGCCATCTGCCGTTTGTCACCATCGACGGCGAAGATGCTCGCGACTTCGACGACGCGGTCTACTGCGAAGCCAAGCCCGGCAAGTTGCGTCTGTTCTCTGGCGGCTGGAAGTTGTTCGTCGCGATTGCCGACGTGTCCAGCTATGTGAAGATCGGTTCTGCACTGGATAACGAAGCCCAGGTGCGCGGCAACTCCGTGTACTTCCCGGAGCGCGTGATCCCGATGCTGCCTGAGCAATTGTCCAACGGGCTGTGCTCCCTGAACCCGAAAGTCGACCGTTTGGCCATGGTGTGCGAGATGACTATCTCGAAAACCGGCGAAATGACCGACTACCAGTTCTACGAAGCGGTGATCCACTCCCAGGCGCGCCTGACCTACAACAAGGTCAGTACCATTCTGGAACAGCCGAAAACAAGCGAAGCCAAGGCTTTGCGTGGTGAGTACGGGCATGTCGTGCCGCACCTCAAGCAGCTTTACTCGCTGTACAAGGTGCTGTTGGGTGCTCGTCATGTGCGTGGCGCGATCGATTTTGAAACCCAGGAAACCCGTATTGTCTTCGGTTCCGAGCGCAAGATCGCCGCAATCACCCCGACGACCCGTAACGATGCGCACAAGCTGATCGAGGAGTGCATGCTGGCGGCCAACGTGGCCACCGCTGAATTCCTGAAGAAGCATGAGATTCCTGCGTTGTACCGCGTGCACGATGGTCCTCCGCCGGAGCGTCTGGAAAAACTGCGCGCGTTCCTCGGAGAGCTCGGCCTGTCCCTGCACAAAGGCAAGGACGGTCCGACGCCGAAGGACTACCAGGCATTGCTGGCCAGCATCAAGGACCGTCCGGATTACCATGTGATTCAGACCGTGATGCTGCGTTCGTTGAGCCAGGCGGTGTACAGCGCCGACAATCAGGGCCACTTCGGCTTGAACTACGAGGCGTACACCCACTTCACCTCGCCAATTCGCCGTTATCCTGACCTGCTCACGCACCGCGCGATCCGCAGCGTGATCCATTCCAAGCAGAACACCCCGCACGTTAAGCGCGCTGGCGCCATGACCATACCGAAAGCACGGATCTATCCGTACGACGAGGCGGCCCTGGAACAGCTGGGCGAGCAGTGCTCCATGAGCGAACGCCGTGCCGACGAAGCCACGCGCGACGTAGTGAACTGGCTCAAGTGCGAGTTCATGAAAGACCGCGTGGGCGAAACCTTCCCGGGTGTAATCACCGCCGTGACAGGCTTTGGCCTGTTCGTCGAGCTGACCGACATCTACGTCGAAGGCCTGGTGCACGTCACGGCCTTGCCGGGTGATTACTACCACTTCGATCCCGTGCATCACCGCCTGGCGGGCGAGCGCACCGGTCGCAGCTTCCGTCTGGGTGACACGGTGGAAGTGCAGGTCATGCGCGTCGACCTTGACGAGCGCAAGATCGACTTCGGTATGCCAGACAAGCCAGCCGAACCGGCGGGTCGTAAAAAGCGCGGCGTCGAAACCGCAGCGCCGACCGCCAAAGGCAAAGGAACTCCTGCGAAAGCAGCGGCTGCCGAGCCTGCGCCAGCCAAGGCTGGTCGCCGGTCCTCCGTCAAGGACAAGGCCCCCGAAGCTTACCGTCCAAGTGACGCAGCGGCGAAAAACGCCGAGCTGCGCAAGAGCCGCGAGTTGAAGCAGCAGTTGCTGAACGAAGCCAAAAGCGGTGGTAAAGCGGCGTCTGGGGGAAAGTCCCAAGGGGCGGAAAAGCCGTCGAGCAAACCCAGTAAACATCGTAAAGGCCCGCCAAAAGCGGGTTCGGCCCCCGCGAAAAGCGGCGGGTCGCGCAAACCTAAGGCCAAGTCATGAGTCTGGAAAAAATCTACGGCGTCCATGCCGTAGAAGCACTGCTGCGTCATCACCCAAAACGCGTCAAACAAGTGTGGTTGGCGGAAGGTCGCAGCGAGCCTCGCGTGCAGGCGCTGGTTGAGTTGGCCACCCAAAACAAGGTTGCCATCGGCCAGGCCGAGCGTCGTGAAATGGACGTGTGGGTCGAAGGCGTTCACCAGGGTGTGGTCGCGGACGTGAGTCCTAGCCAGGTCTGGGGCGAAGCCATGCTCGACGAACTGCTCGACCGCACCGAAGGCGCGCCGCTGTTGCTGGTGCTGGACGGCGTGACCGACCCGCACAACCTTGGCGCCTGCCTGCGTTCGGCGGATGCTGCCGGCGCGTTGGCAGTAATTGTGCCTAAAGACAAGTCGGCTACCCTGACGCCGGTTGTGCGCAAGGTCGCCTGCGGCGCGGCGGAAGTGATTCCGCTGGTGGCCGTGACCAACCTGGCGCGCACTCTGGAGAAACTCCAGCAGCGCGGCCTGTGGGTCGTGGGTACGGCGGGGGAGGCCGAGGTCAGTATTTATGACCAGGACCTCACTGGGCCGACCATTCTGATCATGGGGGCTGAAGGTAAGGGTATGCGTCGTTTGACCCGTGAGCATTGTGATTATCTGGTGCATTTGCCGATGGCAGGCAGCGTCAGCAGTCTCAACGTGTCGGTTGCAACCGGCGTGTGCCTGTTTGAAGCTCAGCGTCAGCGTGGTGCCCAGGTCAAGGCCAAGGTGAAGAAGTAATTCTGATCCTGATATAGCGTCAAAATGTCGGAGGGGGCTTGTCCCTCGATAGCAGTGGTTCAGTTACAGCTGTTGTGACTGGCCCGCTGCAATCGGGAGCAAGCGCCCTCCCACATTTGTTTTTGTGAGGTGTGGGAGATTGTTCAAATAATCACCAATCACCTTGCGCCCGTTCTTCCCCTTCTCTACAATTGCGCCCCTTGCCCACTCGGCAGGCACGCATGTGCCTCCCTGCGGCAAGATCCATAAGTGTCATTCACTCCTTGTCTGACCGTTTTTGAGCGGCAGGCTACAACCCGTAAGGAGCATTCATGCGTCATTACGAAATCATCTTTTTGGTCCACCCGGATCAAAGCGAGCAAGTCGGCGGCATGGTTGAGCGTTACACCAAGCTGATCGAAGAAGACGGCGGCAAAATCCACCGTCTGGAAGATTGGGGTCGTCGTCAACTGGCCTACGCAATCAACAATGTTCACAAGGCTCACTACGTGATGCTGAACGTTGAGTGCACTGGCAAGGCCCTGGCCGAGCTGGAAGACAACTTCCGCTACAACGATGCAGTGATCCGTAACCTGGTCATCCGTCGCGAAGAAGCCGTTACCGGCCAATCCGAGATGCTCAAGGCTGAAGAAAACCGCAGTGAGCGCCGTGAGCGTCGCGACCGTCCTGAGCACGAAGGCGCTGATAGCGCTGATAGTGATGACAGCGACAGCAGCGATAACGCTGACGAGTAATCCACGGACCTTATTAAGGAGCCTATCAAATGGCACGTTTCTTCCGTCGTCGTAAGTTTTGCCGCTTCACCGCTGAAGAAGTGAAGGAGATCGATTACAAAGATCTCAACACTCTGAAAGCCTACGTATCCGAGACCGGCAAAATCGTTCCAAGCCGTATCACCGGTACCAAAGCACGTTATCAGCGTCAGCTGGCCACCGCTATCAAGCGCGCCCGCTTCCTGGCCCTGCTGGCCTACACCGACAGCCACGGCCGCTGAGACCGGGCAGTCGACAAGTAGTAAGGGATTGAATGCATGCGCGCCTTAGCTGAGTTCATCATGCGCGGTCGTGTGCAGGCCACTCTGGTAGTGGCTGGATGTGCAGTGTTGCCGATGTTGTTTTGGTTGAGTGCTGCTGCAGGTTGCCTTGTGCTTCTGCGGCGCGGTTCGGACGCTTTGAGCGTCCTGGGTCTAGGGTTGTTGTCAGTGTTGGTGAGCTGGCATTTCCTGCAAGACCCGACAGCGCTTCTTGTGCTGTTTGGGAGTTGTAGTCTGGCGTTGGTTTTGCGCGCTGGTCATTCCTGGAATCGTGTGCTGCTGGTCAGCACGGCCGTGGGGTTGTTGTGTGCGGTGAGCCTGGGGACCGTATTCGGTTCTTTCATCGAGTCATTGGCGCAGACGTTTCAACACGTTTTGCCGCTGGTGATGGGTGAGTCTTACGAGAAGTTCTCGGCGGATCAGAAAGCAGTTCTCGCTTCGTTGACAGTCCCGCTGTTGATCATTTCAACGTCGGTTTCGGTGCAGATCTTTAGTGTGTTGTGCCTGATTCTTGGGCGCTACTGGCAAGCGTTGTTGTATAACCCCGGAGGTTTCGGAAGCGAGTTTCGCGCAATCCGAATCCCCAAGCGCGTTGCGCTGTCACTGCTGGCCGTCATGTGTGTCGCTCCGTTTATCGGTTGGCACACCTTGATCTTGTTGCCGTTGTGCGGTGTACCGCTGTTCTTCGCTGGCCTGTCCTTGATTCATGGGTTGGTTGCGCAGAAAAAATTGGCCAGTTTTTGGCTGGTGGGGTTTTACGTCACTGTCTTGCCGCTTATGCACTTGATTGGTCCGTTACTCGTGGTCTTGGCCATTGTCGACAGCCTGATTGATTTTCGCGGACGTTCTGCGCCGAAAGACGCCGATAACGCGAACGGTGAAGGTTAAAAGTTAGAGGATTTTCACATGCAACTGATCCTTCTGGAAAAAGTCGCCAACCTGGGCAACCTGGGCGACAAAGTGAACGTTAAGGCCGGTTACGGTCGTAACTACCTGCTGCCATACGGCAAAGCCACCGCTGCAACCGCTGCCAACCTGGCTGCGTTTGAAGAGCGTCGTGCTGAGCTGGAAAAAGCAGCAGCAGACAAAAAAGCTTCGGCCGAAACTCGCGCTGCCCAACTGGCTGAGCTGGAAGTGACTATCACTGCCACCGCCGGTGACGAAGGCAAGCTGTTCGGTTCGATCGGCACCCACGACATCGCTGATGCACTGACCGCCTCCGGCGTTGAAGTGCAGAAGAGCGAAGTTCGTCTGCCGAACGGCACCATCCGCAACGTAGGCGAATTCGACGTAGCCGTGCACCTGCACGCTGAAGTTGAAGCCACCGTACGCGTTGTCGTGGTAGCAGCTTAAGCAACACCTAACTGGCTGGCACCTCGTGTGCCGGACGGTTAACATCGGGCACGATCCTGTTTACAGGTCGTGCCTTTTGTTTTTCTACAAACCCCAAATTCCAAGTGGCCATGAACGATATTTCAGCTCCTGAGCAATACGATCTGCAAACCGCTGCCCTGAAGGTGCCGCCGCATTCCATCGAGGCCGAACAGGCCGTGCTCGGTGGTTTGATGCTGGACAACAACGCCTGGGAACGCGTGCTGGATCAAGTCTCGGATGGCGATTTCTACCGTCATGACCACCGCCTGATCTTCCGTGCCATCGCCAAGCTGGCCGACCAGAACTCGCCGATCGACGTAGTGACCCTGGCCGAGCAATTGGACAAGGAGGGCCAGACCTCCCAAGTGGGCGGCCTGGGTTACTTGGGTGAGCTGGCGAAGAACACACCATCGGTCGCCAACATCAAGGCCTATGCGCAGATTGTTCGTGCGCGGGCCACGTTGCGCCAGTTGATCGGTATCGCCACCGAGATCGCCGACAGTGCCTTCAACCCGGAAGGCCGTACCGCTGAAGAGATTCTTGACGAAGCCGAACGGCAGATCTTTCAGATCGCCGAGGCCCGGCCGAAAACCGGCGGCCCGGTCAGCGTCAACGACCTGCTGACCAAAGCCATCGACCGCATCGATACCCTGTTCAACACAGACAACGCCATCACCGGCCTGTCCACCGGCTATACCGATCTGGATGGTATGACCAGCGGCCTGCAGCCAGCTGACTTGATCATCGTCGCCGGCCGTCCGTCCATGGGTAAAACTACTTTCGCCATGAACCTGGTGGAAAACGCTGTGTTGCGCAGCGACAAGGCGGTACTGGTCTACTCCCTGGAGATGCCAGGTGAATCGCTGATCATGCGTATGTTGTCGTCCCTGGGCCGCATCGATCAGACCAAAGTGCGTGCCGGTCGCCTGGAAGATGATGATTGGCCGCGCCTGACCTCGGCGGTCAACCTGCTCAACGACCGCAAGCTGTTTATTGATGACACAGCGGGCATCAGTCCGTCGGAAATGCGCGCGCGTACCCGACGTCTCGTGCGCGAGCACGGCGATATCGCCCTGATCATGATCGACTACCTGCAATTGATGCAGATCCCAGGCTCCAGCGGCGACAGCCGTACCAACGAAATTTCCGAGATTTCTCGCTCGTTGAAAGCCCTGGCCAAAGAATTCAACTGCCCGGTGGTTGCCCTGTCGCAGCTCAACCGCTCCCTGGAGCAACGCCCGAACAAGCGCCCGATCAACTCCGACTTGCGGGAGTCTGGAGCGATCGAGCAGGATGCTGACGTGATCATGTTCGTTTACCGGGACGAGGTGTATCACCCGGAAACCGAGCATAAAGGCATCGCTGAAATCATCATCGGTAAGCAGCGTAACGGCCCGATTGGGACCACGCGTCTGGCCTTTATCGGCAAATACACCCGCTTCGAAAACCTGGCGCCGGGCAGTTACAACTTCGAAGACGAGTAACCGTACTAAGGGCGAGGAAACAGCTCCCGGATGGTAGATTCGTCGTACTGGTAGTTCCAGCGTAATTCGGCGCCGGCGGCTATGTCCTCGCTGGCGAACAGACCCGTGAGTATCAGTTGTTCGTGTGTGTTGTCGTCCACTTGCGCCTGGATACGAAATTGCGCGGCCTCAACGTTATAGCCCACGCTCGCCTGCCGGATCGGCAATTCGCCTTCGTACTCGAAAATCGTGTTTATCCTTGAGAGCGCGTTGTCTCCCGAGAGCACCAATTGCATATTCACGGCGTGCGGGGTAGTAGGCCTGAGGTTTTTGATCGGCATCAGGTAAGGATCCTGCCTTGCCCTGGCGACGTATAGCGGCAAGAGTTCTCCACCGTAGACGCCCAATGCTTGACCTTTTTTCAGGGCGCGGCGGGTGACGACTGTGGCCTCGCCAATCAGCGACGCTTCCTGTGCACACTTCTGATGAGCTGCGGTGAAGGAGGTGACCTCAAGCTTGTCTTCATACAGGCGGGCCACATTTTCGTAACCTTGCCACCGAATGTAGGGGTGCAATTCGCTGGCGGCGAAGACGGCTTCTGTGGTCAACGATTTGCCGTGGCTCTGTATCTGCCGGATTCGCATAGGCCGGCCCAGTGTGTCGCGCAACGGGTATCGGCCGTTGTTGGCGCGGTCGTAGATGCGCCGGTAGTTCTGGCTGTACTGGTAGCCGCGGTGGGTGCGCATTTGGCTAAGCTCGGTTGCAGAATAGTGCGCCCTCACCACGCCCTCTTCGGCTGACTCGTAGTCGCTGCTCAAACTAACCGATTCGGCCGACTCAAACTCCTCACCGGATTCCATGCCTTCCTCCAGCCGTACAGGTGAGTCCTTGCCGCCGAGCAATGCGCCTTTGGCCTGATCAATTTCCCAGCCGCCCTCGGTTTTCTGGCGTAGGTAGGGCTGATAGGCACGAAAGCGGCTGCGGGCATCGAGCAGGCGCCATCCCATGGTGTCGTATTTGACTTGGTAATATTTCTGGTTGTCCTGGATGTAATAGCGATAGTTGCCGTTGGCCAGCGGGGGAGCTTGATGAATGCCGTCTGCGCGTAGTGTCAGGCCCAACGGCGGCGAGGGGTCGCTGAATAAGGGGTCTAAGGGTAAGCCGACTGCGCTTGATGTCTGTGCGGAGGCGACTCGGGTGCGAATGGGTGGCGGGCCTTCGTTCATCACCGACAAGCCGGTTTTATAAAGCGCCTGCTCGAGCGAATCGGCTCCTGAGCGTTGCAGGATTACGCTGAGCTCTGACTCCGGCAGCATGCGCTCGATAGCCCCGAGCAAAGGCATGGGCGCACTTTTGTCATTGTGGAGGGCGTAAAGCTCGCCTTGGCGAATCAACACATCGCGGGCTGTGACCTCTGCGGTCCCGATCCGACCCAGCAACGGGCCGCCGTGGCTTACGTCATGTACTTCGATCTGGCGCGCCTTCGGCCAGCCAGGGATGCGCTCCAGAGTGTGCAGAACGAGTGGCACGCTCTCACGGCTGCGTAGGCATTCGAGAAAAATACTTTCACCCAAACGCGTTGCCTGTTGGGTCTGGGCGTATTGCTCGGCTTCCCAGCGCTGTGCGTTCGGTAAGGTTGTTAGCCCCTCCAGCTGCTGGCGTTCGGATTGCGAGAGTGTGCCTTGCATGTCTTCAAGGTGGCGTTTGGAGAGTGTCGGCGCGGCGGTGTGAAGGCTCTTTTCGGTCTGAGACATCAGTTTTTCACTCGGCGCGGTGAGTAAGGTAAACAGCCGCTGCTTTTGCCCTACGACTTGTTCTTCCAAGGTCCGCGCCAGGTTTTCGACTTTGGTGAAGTAGTCGATATACACCGGTGGCAGCAGCGCGTTGAATTCGTCTTGGGGCAGTTGCTCTTGCAGTGCGTGCAGCAACTCGCCACGCCGGAAACGCGCCGCGTCTATCCGGGTTTCGGCTGTACCGGTGCCATGGCTCAGCACCTCCTGCTGTTGTTCATCGACAATTTTCAGCACGCGGTTGGCGGGCCATTGCGCCAGTGACGTGAGGAGGTGGAATTGAATCTGCGGCGAATGCGGGCTGAGCGTCATGCCCTCGGCGCGACTCAGGTCGAAGTCATTGATTTCTTGTTCCAGATTGAAGTGGTTGAGGGTATCTAGCAGCAATGGCGGTGGGCGCACCATCTCTTGATGGATCTGACGCAGCGCCGCCTTATCCACGCCGCTGAGCAACAGGATCGGCTCCACCGCCGCTTGCTTGATCTGCGTCGCATCCGGGCCCAGACGCTTAATGAGCTTGATGTCCTCCCACTCGCCGGGCGTTTCGTGCAGATGGCGCCAGCCGCCCGCTTGGTTGCTAAGCAGCGGTGGTGAATAGGCGTGTGGGTCAGTCGGGTGCGCCAGTTCCCATTGCTTGCCCTCAGCGGTACGGCGTACGGCGTGGGCGTGATCATCCAGCTTCAGGAACTGCTGTTGTCCGTGCTGATACAAGCCTTGACTGTCGGCAACCAGATGTTCCGGCAGCCCGTCGGGATGACGGTACGGCGTGAGGTCCGAGTGCCACAGGCGCCAGCCTTTGTTGCGCACTCGGACTTTTATCAAGCCGGCGGTGAAACCTGCGGTCTTGATCGCGCCGGCGGTTGCAGCGGCGAGGGCGAGATTGTCCGCCACATCCAGCAGATCATTGAGCGCCTCGTCACTGTCGCCGCGGCTCCAGGCGGAGAACCCCTCGTAAATCGTGTCGATCAACTGGGCGGCGCTGACCACCAGCAGCACTTCGCCCACAATCGGAATGAACGACGCTGCAAAGAACAGCACGGATTTGCCCGCATCGATATAGCCCTGCAGACGCTTTTGCCGGCTCAGCACGTCGACGTTTGCGGTGAGTGCCGCGAGGGTTTGGGCATCACTCTTGATCTGCGCGATGGTGTGCTCGGCGATGGACAGGAACACATCTGCGCTGCATGCGGTGAGGTCCACAGGAAGGTTCAGATGGGCCGGCTCGGTGTAGATCCGTCCTCCCATTTCGATATTGTCTGAGCCGGATTGCTCCGGCGTTGCGTCCAGCAGGCTGCCCTGGTGCTGCAAGGGCACCAGCCGCTCGAAGACGGCGCGGTAGTTTTCATCCAGCAGCCGTTCGGCCAGCTTGCGCTTGAGTTCGGCTAGGCTCGCGTGCGGACGTAGCGCAGCGCTTGGATCGTCGGGCGTGTAGAGGATGAACGGGAGGCCGATCTTTGGCGCCTCAATCACCAGCACGCCCGGCAATACCACCTCGTTGATCGTCAGGTGATGGCACTGCATATCCGGGGGTGACCCCGACCGGTACAGACTGTTCAGTTGCAGATGCTGCTTGGCGGTGAGGCGGCGGTTCATATAAGCGATATGTATCGCGACCCCAAAGGCATGCTGCACCTGCGCGCGAAACACCCTTCGCACCTCTTGCGGCGTGCGCCCCGAGGCGGAGCTCGACGACGGCTCAAGCGCGCTGAAGATATGTGCAAGGTATTGGCCGCCCAGGTCCAGATTGCGGCAGAACTTGGCGAATGCCGGGCCAGTGATCGAACTGGATACCTCGCCGGTTGCCGTGACGTTATAAATTGCCGTGCCGGTTTCCATGCCGCCTTCTTGCGCTTCAGAGGCTTCGAAGTTCTGCAGGGCCGCCTCTAGCAGCGTCTGCCGAGTGGTTCTGGCATGGGTTTTTATCAGCCCGAGCAGGTGATGGTTTTTCCATTCGCGCACTAGGATCGCGTTTTCATCGGCAATCAGCGTGAAAAACTGCGCAGTCAGTGCCGCGCGCAAGCGGGGGCGGGCAAAGTCTTCAGGGCTTTGGATCTCGCCCAGCAGCGCTTTGAGGTCGTGCCGGGCCAGGTTGCTGTTGATCAGGCAGTCGCGAAAATCCTTGAGCTGCGAGGCGGGTGCCTGACGCAGCCAGGACGGCAACTGAGGCCCTATCATCGCGTGATGTGCCGTCAGGAGAGGGCGGCGTGGTGGTGGGGTGGGGCGTGTATTCATGGGCTGGGCCACCAGGGGCTGTGGTTGATTGAAACCAGCCTATCGAGGATGTTTTTGCCGATGAGTTAGTGGAATAGCCCCGTATGTGCTTGATTAACTGGGGTGAATACGGAAGCGGCAGATCGCCGGTTTAAAAGCCGACCATTACCGTCGGAATTGGTCAAAATTTGTGCTATATTCCGCGCCCGCGATTTTTCATCTCAACACCGGTCACCGTCATGCAAACAGCCAAGCCGTTATTTGACTATCCCAAGTACTGGGCCGAATGTTTCGGTCCTGCGCCATTCCTGCCCATGAGCAGGGAGGAGATGGATCAGCTTGGCTGGGATTCCTGCGACATCATCATTGTCACTGGTGATGCCTACGTGGATCACCCGTCGTTCGGCATGGCCATCATCGGCCGGCTGCTGGAGTCCCAAGGCTTCCGCGTCGGGATCATTGCCCAGCCGAACTGGCAGTCCAAAGACGACTTCATGAAGCTCGGCGAGCCGAACCTGTTCTTCGGCGTCGCGGCCGGCAACATGGACTCGATGATCAACCGCTACACCGCGGACAAGAAAATCCGTTCCGACGACGCCTACACTCCAGGCGGCATGGCCGGCAAACGCCCGGACCGTGCGAGCCTGGTGTACAGCCAGCGTTGCAAGGAAGCGTACAAGAACGTGCCGATCGTACTCGGCGGCATCGAAGCCTCCCTGCGCCGCATCGCCCACTACGACTACTGGCAGGACCGTGTGCGCAACTCGATCCTGATCGACGCCACCGCCGATATCCTGCTGTACGGCAACGCCGAGCGGGCCATCGTCGAAGTCGCCCAGCGCCTGTCGTGGGGTCACAAGATCGAAGACATAACCGATGTGCGCGGCACCGCGTTCATTCGCCGTGACACGCCCGAAGGCTGGTACGAGGTGGACTCCACCCGCATCGACCGTCCGGGCAAGGTCGACAAGATCATCAACCCGTACGTCAACACCCAGGACACCCAGGCCTGCGCCATCGAGCAGGAAAAGGGTCCGGTTGATGACCCGGAAGAAGCCAAGGTCGTGCAGATCCTGGCCAGCCCGCGCATGACCCGCGACAAGACCGTGATCCGCCTGCCATCGGTGGAAAAAGTCCGTGGTGACGCGGTGCTCTATGCCCACGCTAACCGCGTGTTGCACCTGGAAACCAACCCAGGCAACGCCCGCGCCCTGGTGCAGAAGCACGGTGAAGTGGACGTATGGTTCAATCCGCCTCCCATCCCGATGACCACCGAAGAAATGGACTACGTGTTCGGCATGCCGTACGCACGCGTCCCGCACCCGGCGTATGGCAAGGAAAAAATCCCGGCCTACGACATGATCCGCTTCTCGGTGAACATCATGCGTGGCTGCTTCGGCGGCTGCACCTTCTGCTCAATCACTGAGCACGAAGGCCGCATCATCCAGAACCGTTCCGAAGAGTCGATCATCCGCGAGATCGAAGAGATCCGCGACAAGGTGCCTGGTTTTACCGGCGTGATCTCCGACCTCGGCGGCCCGACCGCGAACATGTACCGCATAGCCTGCAAGAGCCCGGAAATCGAATCTGCGTGCCGCAAGCCGTCGTGCGTGTTCCCTGGTATCTGCCCGAACCTGAACACCGACCATTCGTCGTTGATCCAGCTGTATCGCAGCGCCCGAGCCTTGCCGGGTGTGAAGAAGATTTTGATCGCTTCCGGCCTGCGCTACGACCTCGCGGTCGAGTCGCCGGAATATGTGAAAGAGTTGGTAACGCACCACGTCGGTGGCTACCTCAAGATCGCCCCGGAACACACCGAGGAAGGTCCGCTCAACCAGATGATGAAACCGGGCATCGGCAGCTATGACAAGTTCAAGCGCATGTTCGAGAAGTACACCAAGGAAGCGGGCAAGGAGCAGTACCTGATCCCGTACTTCATCGCCGCCCACCCAGGCACCACCGATGAAGACATGATGAACCTGGCCCTGTGGCTCAAGGGCAACGGCTTCCGCGCCGACCAGGTGCAGGCGTTCTACCCGTCGCCGATGGCCACTGCCACCGCGATGTACCATTCGGGCAAGAACCCGCTGCGCAAGGTCACCTACAAGAGCGACGCGGTGACCATCGTCAAGAGCGAGGAGCAGCGCCGTCTGCACAAGGCATTCCTTCGCTATCACGACCCGAAAGGCTGGCCGATGCTGCGTGAAGCGTTGACCCGCATGGGCCGTGCCGACCTGATCGGGCCGGGCAAGGACCAACTGATCCCGCTGCACCAGCCGAGCACCGACAGCTACCAGAGCGCCCGTCGCAAGAATTCGACGCCGGTCGGCAGCCATAAGGTCGCCAAGGAAACCACCACCAAGATCCTCACCCAGCATACTGGCTTGCCGCCTCGTGGCAGCGATGGCAGCAATCCGTGGGACAAGCGTGAGCAAGCCAAGGCCGCGGCCCAGGCACGTAACAAACAGGCGGCCAAAGAGCGCAGCGATGCGGCTAAGGGCAAGGGCGGCAAGCCCGCGCGTAAGCCGGTTGTACCGCGTTGATCGCCGCTTGACTATGTAAAACGCCAGCCTCGTGCTGGCGTTTTGCTTTCTAGGCGGTGGGGAGTCTGTTTGTTAAGGTGGCGCCCATTAAATCGCTATCGGGGGCAAGCCCCCTCCCACTTTTTGAATGTATTCACACATCACATGTGGGAGGGGCTTGCCCCCGATAGCGTCAGTTCGGTCTCCACCCCTTCAAGGAAGAACACCCCATGGGCAACCCCCTGGCCGGCATCGGCATGGACTTCAACCGTTCGCAGTTCATGGCGCGCCAGCGCATCGAAAGCCAGATCAACCTACCGCGCCTGTTCGCTGCCATCGACGCCGACCCCGGCATCGTCGGCGCGGGCGTTGTGTACATCGACGCCGACTTCAACGTCATCACCCTGCGCGAATTCAAGCCGATCTGCAGCATCAAACCCAAGCGCATCATCTTGCGCGAGGCGCAGAAGTACATCTCGCCCGCACAGTTTGTGGAGCAGGTGAAGACCGATCCCCGGGAAGGGCGCCTCCAGAAGGAAGCGTTTGACATGAGCCTTTCCTGTAGCGCCGCGGTGATCGGTTGGATCGTGGTATTCAGCGGCAGCGTCGCGGTGCCGTTCACCGCCGGTGCCAGCGCGTTTGTGGTCGGCATTGGCATCACGGCGGCATTGGCCAGCAGCGCTCAATGCGGGTTTGGCGTGGCGCGCACTTATAACGAAGTGCTTGATCCGGATGCCAACGACCGCATGGATGACGCCGCATGGTACGGCGCCGTTTCCCCCCTTCTCGACGCGGCTTCGTTGGTGGGTATCGGAACAGGTGCCTTGACCACGATTCGGTTGCTCAAGGCCAACAAAGCAGCTGCGTTGGGCAAGAGTTGGTACGAGTTGCTCAAGGGCCTGAGCCGCCAGGAACGCAAGAAGCTGACCAAAGAACTGCTGAGCCTGAAAGACCCCAGCCTGACCCCCAAGTTGCTCAAGTTGCAGCAGCGCGCCGGCACGTTGACCAAGAGCTACAGCTCCACCGAAATCCGGCATGCCACGCTGACTCAGCTCAAGGATGCCATCGGGGGGCTGTTGGGGATCTGGGGCAGCCATCGAACCGGCCACGTGGGCACGGCCGAAACTATTGCTATCGGCCTGTACGAGGATCTGACGGAATGAACGGCTTTCCCGATATGGGCGGATTTCTGGCCCGATATTTCCCGGTGTTCATGGGCACTATTTTTATGGCGATCTTCTCCGGTTCGGCTGCGGTGTCCATGGCCGGCGTGACGTATCTGCGCGGTGTCGATCCTGCCCTCAAGTCCAGCTATTCGGGAGGCGCCATCCTGGTGCTGGTGGCGGTGCTGGTTTTTGGCAATGTCATGATTGCGCGCGGGTATCCCTGGGCGACGCGGCTCGTCGCGGGGTATTTGGGCGCCTGCCTATTGTTCGTACTGCCGATGATTCAATACGGCCTCAATGGCTGGGTCTATGGCTCGGCCGTGCTGTTTCCGTTGCTGGGGTTATTGTTGCTTAACAGCAAGCGCCATCGTGAAATGCGCCAAAAGCTCTTCGAAATACGCCACCTGCGCCAGGCGGTGATCGCGAAGGGTAAGCGCGGCTGACTGGGTAGATTCGCCACCTGTTTGCACACGCTCGCCACAAATATGTGCAACCCTCGCACCACGGCACCTACGATGGCGCCGTTTTGGTGCTGTACTGCACCGGGTCTTACGATAAAGCGCAATGGCTGCCGCTCTGGCATAAGTCTTGCGCGCGTTGTGTTCATGCCCTGGCTCGCAGGAGGCCGCCGTGTCGATTCATGTCGCGTTGCACCACGTTACGCATTACCGCTACGACCGTGCCGTCGAACTCGGGCCACAGATCGTGCGCTTACGTCCGGCGGCCCATAGCCGCACGCGGATTTTGTCCTACGCACTGAAAGTGCTGCCCGAGCAGCACTTCATCAATTGGCAGCAAGACCCCCAGGGCAATTACCTGGCGCGCCTGGTATTCCCGGAAAAGACCGATGACCTGCGGATCGAAGTTGACCTGGTCGCTGAGATGGCAGTCTTTAATCCGTTCGACTTCTTTCTCGAACCCTACGCCGAAAAAATCCCCTTCAGCTACGCCGCCGATGAGCAGCGCGAGCTGGCGCCGTACCTGGAAACCCTGCCGCTGACGCCGAAGTTTGCCGCCTACCTGGCCGGCATCGACCGCACGCCACTGCCCGCCGTGGACTTCTTGGTGGGGCTCAATCAGCGTTTGGCCACCGATATCGGTTACCTGATCCGCATGGAACCTGGCGTGCAAACCCCGGAGTTCACCCTGGAAAACGCCTCCGGCTCCTGCCGCGACTCGGCGTGGTTGTTGGTGCAGTTGCTGCGCAATCTGGGGCTGGCGGCGCGGTTTGTGTCCGGCTATCTGATCCAGCTGACCGCCGACGTCAAAGCCCTGGATGGCCCGTCCGGCACTGAGGTGGATTTCACCGATCTGCATGCCTGGTGCGAGGTGTATTTGCCCGGCGCCGGCTGGATCGGGCTGGATGCAACCTCCGGATTGTTTGCCGGTGAAGGGCATATCCCGTTGGCATGCAGCCCCGATCCATCGTCTGCCGCGCCGATCAGCGGGCTGGTGGAACCGTGCGAGTGTGAATTCACCCACGAGATGTCGGTAGAGCGCATTTGGGAAGCCCCCCGGGTGACCAAGCCGTACACGGAAGAGCAGTGGCTGGCGATCCAGGCCCTGGGCCGGCAGATCGACGGCGACCTGCTCAAGGACGACGTGCGCCTGACCATGGGTGGCGAGCCGACCTTTGTGTCCATCGACGACCCCGACGGCGCCGAGTGGAACACCGCGGCCCTTGGCCCCGACAAACGCCGCTTGTCCGCCGAGCTGTTCCAGCGCATGCGCAAGCACTACGCGCCCAAGGGCCTGGTGCACTTCGGCCAGGGCAAGTGGTACCCCGGCGAGCAACTGCCGCGCTGGTCGCTCAACTGTTACTGGCGCCGCGACGGCGTGCCGATCTGGCACAACAGTGCACTGATTGCCGATGAGCAAGAGGACTACGGTGCCGATGGCGTGCTGGCCGGGCGCTTCCTGGCCAGTGTTGCCGAACGCCTCAAGTTGCCGGCGCGTTTTGTATTCCCGGCCTTCGAAGACAATTTTTACTACCTGTGGCGCGAAGGTGCGTTGCCTCAGAACGTCACCGCCCAGGACCCGCGCTTGAGCGACGACCTAGAGCGCGAACGCCTGCGCAAAGTGTTCAGCCAGGGCCTGGATAAAGTCATCGGCCAGGTGCTGCCGCTGGCACGTACGGCCGCGAATGACCGCTGGCAAAGTGGGCGTTGGTACCTGCGCGATAACCACTGCCGCCTGGTACCGGGGGATTCACCGCTTGGCTATCGCCTGCCGTTGGCCTCGCAGCCGTGGGTGACGGCGGCGGAGTATCCGTTCGTGAACCCCACCGACCCTAATCAGGATCAGCCGGAACTGCCAACCAGTGCCCAACTGCAAAGCCACGGCGAAGCAGCGCCGAGCGATGAGCGAGTGCCCGAGGTCGACGAGTCCGCTGACTGGCTGACCCGCACCGCACTGTGCGCCGAAGCACGGGAAGGGCGCCTGTACCTGTTCATGCCGCCGCTGGAGCGCGTCGAGGATTACCTGGAACTGGTTGCCGCCATCGAAGCCACTGCCGAAGAGCTGCACTGCCCGGTGCTGTTGGAAGGCTACGAACCGCCATTCGATATGCGCCTGAGCAACTTCCGGGTGACGCCGGATCCGGGTGTGATTGAGGTCAACGTGCAGCCGTCCGCCACGTGGGATGAGTTGGTCGAGCGCACCGAGTTTCTCTACGAAGAGGCGCGACAGACCCGCCTGACCACCGAAAAATTCATGATCGACGGGCGTCACACTGGCACCGGTGGTGGTAACCACTTTGTGCTCGGGGGCGCGACGCCCAAGGATTCACCGTTTCTGCGTCGTCCCGATTTGCTGCGCAGCCTGATCAGCTACTGGCATAACCACCCGTCACTGTCCTACCTGTTTTCTGGCTTGTTTATCGGCCCGACGTCCCAGGCGCCGCGAGTGGATGAGGCGCGTAACGACGCGCTGTATGAGCTGGAAATCGCTTTCGCGCAAATGCCCGAGCCCGGCGAGGAGTGCCCGCCCTGGCTGGTGGACCGCCTGCTGCGCAACCTGCTGATCGACGTGACGGGCAACACTCACCGCGCCGAATTCTGCGTCGACAAGCTTTACTCGCCCGACGGCGCCACCGGCCGCCTGGGCCTGTTGGAGCTGCGCGCCTTTGAAATGCCGCCCCACGCGCGCATGAGTTTGACTCAGCAACTGCTGCTGCGGGCGCTGGTGGCGCGGTTCTGGCGTGAGCCTTACGCACCGCCGAAACTGGCGCGCTGGGGCACCGAGTTGCATGACCGCTTTTTGCTGCCGCACTTTATCGAGCAGGACTTTGCCGACGTGATCGTCGAACTCAACGCCGCCGGCTACCCACTGCGTGCCGAATGGTTCGCCGCGCATTTGGGGTTCCGTTTCCCCAAGGTCGGCGACTATGCCGTCAGCGGTATCGAACTGGAACTGCGCCAGGCCCTGGAACCTTGGCATGTACTGGGCGAAGAGGGCGCGGTGGGCGGCACGGTACGCTATGTGGATTCGTCCCTTGAGCGCCTGCAAGTGAAGTTGAGCGGGTTGCCACCGCAACGCTACCTGTTGACCTGCAATGGCATCCCAGTGCCGCTGCAACCGACCGGGCGAGTCGGCGAGTTTGTCGCTGGCGTGCGTTACCGCGCCTGGCAACCGGCCAACTGCTTGCAGCCGACTATCCCGGTCCATGCGCCGCTGGTGTTCGACCTGCTGGACACCTGGATGCAACGCTCGTTGGGCGGTTGCCAGTACCACGTCGCGCATCCGGGTGGACGCAATTACGACAGCTTACCGGTGAACGCCAATGAGGCTGAGAGCCGGCGCATGGCGCGGTTTTTCCGTCTCGGCCACACGCCTGGGAAGCTCACCGTACCGAGTGTTGTGATCAATGACGAATTCCCTATGACCCTGGATCTGCGGCGTTTCCCCAATAAAAATGACTGAGCCCTATCCAACTGTGACTCCAGATTATGTAGTGAGCGAGCATGCCTCGCGCGCGGCAAGCCCGCTCACCACAAAGCCTGGAAACCACAGAGGGATTTGCAGTGTTTGTTAGGGTAATCTGAGCCCCTTTGCCTCTGCCGAGCGTTCCATGTCCGACTTGCTCGACCGTTACCCGCTGACCGCGGGCACTTATCACGAACTGCTGGATGGCAGCGGCGCGGTGCGTGCCCATTGGCGGCGCTTGCTTGATCACCTGCAACGCAGCACCCCCGCGCAGTTGGCCCAGCGCCAGGCGCTGCTGACGCGGCAGATCCAGGAAAACGGCGTGACCTACAACGTCTATGCCGACCCCAAGGGCGCCGATCGTCCGTGGGAGCTGGACCTGCTGCCCCATGTATTGGCGGCGGATGAATGGCAGCACCTGTCGGCCGGTATCGCCCAGCGGGCGCGCCTGCTCAATGCCGTGCTCGCTGATCTGTATGGTCCGCAACGCTTGATCAAAGAAGGCTTGCTGCCGGCGGAGTTGGTGTTCGGGCATAACAATTTCCTGTGGCCGTGCCAGGGTATCCAGCCCCCCGACGGTGCTTTCCTGCATCTGTACGCGGTGGACCTGGCGCGCACTCCGGATGGTCGTTGGTGGGTGACGGCCGACCGCACCCAGGCCCCATCGGGCGCCGGTTATGCGTTGGAAAATCGCACCATCGTGTCTCGCGCCTTCCCGGACTTGTACCGTGACTTGCAGGTGCAGCACCTCACCGGTTTCTTCCGCACGCTCCAGGAAACCCTGGTTCGCCAGGCGCCCGGCGATGACCAGACACCGCTGATCGTGCTGCTCACCCCAGGCCGCTTCAACGAAAGCTACTTCGAACATCTCTACCTGGCGCGCCAGCTCGGCTATCCGCTGGTGGAAGGTGGCGACCTCACCGTGCGCGACAGCACCGTGTTCCTCAAAACCCTCAGCGGTCTGCGCCGGGTGCACGCGATCATGCGGCGCCTGGACGACGACTTCTGCGACCCGCTTGAACTGCGCACCGACTCGGCCCTCGGCGTGCCGGGCCTGTTGGATGCGGTGCGCCAGGGCAATGTGCTGGTGGCCAATGCCTTGGGCAGCGGCGTGCTGGAGTCGCCCGGGTTGCTGGGTTTCCTGCCGAAAATAAACGAGTTTTTGTTTGGCGAAGAACTGATCCTGCCGTCCATCGCCACCTGGTGGTGCGGTGAAGCACCGGTGCTCGCCGAAGCCTTGGAAAAACTGCCGGAGCTGCTGATCAAACCCGCGTTCCCCTCGCAGAGTTTCGCCCCGGTGTTTGGCCGCGATCTGAACGATGAACAGCGCGAGGCCCTGGCCGAACGCATGCGTGCGCGGCCGTACGCCTACGTCGCCCAGGAGCTGGCGCAACTGTCCCAGGCACCGGTGTGGCACACCGTGGATGACCACCTGCAGCACCGTGCCATCGGCATGCGTGTGTACGCCGTGGCCAGTGACGAGGGCTATCGCGTACTGCCCGGCGGCCTGACCCGTGTGGCTGCTGAGGCCGATGCCGAAGTGGTGTCGATGCAACGCGGCGGTGCGAGCAAAGACACCTGGGTGCTCGGCGAACGAGCCCCCGGTGGTGAGCAGTGGCGTGCCCAGCGCACGATTGGTGCCCATGACCTGGTGCGCCGCGATCCTTATCTGCCGTCGCGGGTGGTGGAAAACCTGTTCTGGTTTGGCCGTTACTGCGAGCGCTGCGATGACAGCGCGCGCTGGTTGCGAATCGTGCTGGCGCGTTATGTCGACGGCGACGATCCCTTGGCGTTGCTGGCGGCGGTGGAGCTGGGCGAAAACCTGCGCCTGCTGCCGGAAGAGGGCGAACTGCCGGAGCGTCTGCTCGCAGCGTTGCTCGGCGATGACTGGCCATCGAGCCTGCGCGCCAACCTGCAACGCTTGCAGTGGGCGGCGTCCCAGGTGCGTGGCAAGTTGTCCCGCGAGAACTGGCAGGCCTTGGTGGAGCTGCAACGCGAAGCCATGGAGCTGGAAAGTGAAGCGCCGGACTTTGGCGAGTTGCTGGATTTTCTCAACCGCCTGGTGATGTCTTTGGCGGCGCTGTCCGGGTTTGCCCTGGACGACATGACCCGCGACGAAGGCTGGCGTTTCCTGATGATGGGCCGGCGCATAGAACGCCTGCAATTCTTAAGCAGCAGCCTGGCGGCGTTCCTGCGTGGCGTCGCGGTGTTCGATCAGGCGGGGCTGGAGTGGTTGCTGGAGTTGGGCAACAGCAGCATCACATACCGCTCGCGCTACTTGGCGGTGCCGCAGTTGATTCCGGTGCTCGACCTGTTGCTGCTCGACGAGCAGAACCCCCATGCCGTGCTGTTCCAGCTCAAATTGGTCAGTCGCACTTTGCGTCGCCTTAATGACGATTTTGGTGTGCCACGGGAGACGGGCCTGGCGCCCTTGGTGGAGCGCCTGGCGCGTTTCGACTTGGGTTGCCTGGAGAACCCGTTGTTTGGCGAGTCCAGCGTACGTGCTGCGTTGGACGGCCTGGCCGACCTGCTGCAAGCGGTGGCCGATGAAAGCGGGCAAGTGTCGGATCGCCTCGCGTTGCGCCATTTTGCCCATGTGGATGATGTCAGCCAGCAAACGGTGTCGGTGTAATGAGCGCGCGCTATCAGATTTTCCACGATACCCACTACCACTACGACAGCCCGGTGTCCCTGGCCCAGCAGTTGGCGCACTTATGGCCACGACCCTGTGCCTGGCAGCGCTGCACGTCGCAACAACTGGATATCAGCCCGGAGCCGACCTCGCGCCGCGATGAGCTGGATGTATACGGCAACCCGATCACCCGCCTGGCGTTCGAGCGGCCTCACGATGAATTGCTGGTCAACGCTGGGCTGACCGTGGAGGTGCTGGCGCGGCCTGTACTGGATTTTCGGCAGTCGCCGGCCTGGGATCAGACCCGTGACAGCCTGACCTACAGCAGCCAGCCGATGACCCCTGAGCGAATCGAAGCCTGTCGGTATCGCTTTGAATCACCCTACGTGCACCTGAAAAAAACCTTCGTCGAGTTCTCCGAAAGTTGTTTTCCCCCTGGCGAACCCTTGTTGTTGGGCGTGCAGGCGCTGATGGAAAAGATTTTCAGTGAATTCACCTTCGATGCCGAAGCGACCCAAGTCGCCACACCGCTGGTGGAAGTGCTGGAACGCCGCCGTGGCGTGTGCCAGGACTTCGCCCACCTGATGCTCGCCTGCCTGCGCTCGCGGGGCTTGGCTGCGCGGTATATCAGCGGCTACCTGCTCACCCAGCCACCGCCCGGCCAGCCACGGCTGATCGGTGCTGATGCGTCCCACGCGTGGGTATCGGTGTTTTGCCCGGTGTCAGGCTGGGTGGATTTTGATCCGACGAACAATGTGCAGCCGGCACTGGAGCACATCACCTTGGCCTGGGGCAGGGACTTTTCCGATGTGTCGCCGTTGCGTGGGGTAATTCTGGGGGGAGGGAACCATGACCCGGAGGTGCGGGTGACGGTGATGCCGCTGGAATAACGGTGGAGTGTGGTGAGACAGGGGGGGGCCTGCTCACCACAACAGAATTTATTCAGCCGGGTCTTTCGGGGTTTCGGTCTCGTCTGCTGCCACTTCACCTTCCGCGTCCGGGTTCAGTGCGCCCGCTTCTTCATCGACAGCGGCTTTCTTGCGTTGCAGTTTTTCCTCTTTCTTCTGTTCCTTGGCCAAGTCTCTCTGACGTTTGGCGAAGGAGTAATTAGGTTTGGCCATGGGCGATCCTCTAGGGTCGAAGGTGAGGGTGGCGGCGCGCAGCTGCCTTGTGACGACATGGTAGCAGCTTCAAGGGGCGCTTTGCCTTCACTTACCGCAGGCGTACGCGGCCAGCAGGCCATTGAACAGGTGATTGAGGTGCATGGTTCGGACTCCACTGGGTGATGGGCCGATCATAGGCAGGTACTGCTACTTTGGCTGGTAGATTGTGTTGATAAGTCTGATAGCCTAAAGTTGTATACAATCTGTTGATTCAGATCATAAGAATTCAAGCCTGCTTGAGGCACCCTTACCGCAATCCGCGTTTTATAAACCCTGCCTTGGAGATTCACATGTTTGCCAAACTCGTTGCTGTTTCCCTGCTGACTTTGGCCAGTGGCCAGTTGTTTGCCGCAGAGTGCAATGTCACCGTCGACTCCACCGATCAGATGTCCTTCAACACCAAGGAAATCGTGATCGACAAGAGCTGCAAGACGTTCACCGTGAACCTGGAACACTCGGGCAGCTTGCCGAAAAACGTCATGGGCCATAACTGGGTGCTGACCACTGCCGCCAACATGCAACCGGTTGCCACTGACGGCATGGCCGCTGGCATCGACAAGAACTACCTGAAAGAGGGTGACGACCGCATCATCGCCCACACCAAGCTGATCGGTGCCGGCGAGAAAGATTCGGTGACTTTCGATGTTTCCAAGCTGGCTGCTGGTACGGACTACGCGTTCTTCTGCTCGTTCCCAGGCCACATCTCGATGATGAAAGGCACTGTGGTCGTCAAGTAAGACCGGGTTATCGTTTATCGGGAGCAAGCCCCCTCCCACACTTGACCGAGTTCTAACATGAGAATGCGATCAAATGTGGGAGGGGGCTTGCTCCCGATAGCGGCCTGCCAATCAACACAAAAATATCTGGCTCACCTCACGGCGCAAACGGCATCACCCGCTTGTGCTCAGTCTTGCGATAGGTCTCGCAGATAATCCTGAACGCCTCTTCGCGCACCGGCTCACCGTGCAGGAACGCATCGATCTCGGCATACGTCACGCCATGTGACGCTTCATCCGGCTTACCTGGCGACAGGTCTTCAAGGTCGGCCGTCGGCACCTTCTCCACCAACGACTCCGGCGCGCCAAAGTGCCGTGCAATCGCGCGTACCTGGTTTTTTACCAGCCCGCTCAACGGCGCCAGATCGCATGCACCGTCACCGAACTTGGTGAAAAACCCCATCACCGCTTCCGCCGCATGGTCGGTGCCGATCACCAAACCACCGGCCGCGCCGGCGATGGTGTATTGCGCCACCATTCGCATGCGCGCCTTGGTGTTGCCAAGCACGAAGTCACGGGACACCGCCGCCTTGCCTTCAAACGCCGCCACTTCACTGGCCAGGGCTTTGACCGCCGGGCCGATGTTCACGGTGTGGCGCTCGTCGGGCTCGATAAAGTCCACCGATGCCTGGGCGTCGATTTCGTCGAACTGGGTTTCGTAGGGCAGGCGCACGGCAATAAAGCGGTAGGCCTCGTCACCGGTGCTGGCGCGCAGTTCTTGCATCGCGCGCTGGGCCAACAGGCCAGCGGTCAGGGAGTCGACGCCACCGCTGATGCCCAGCACCAATGTTTTGAGTCCGGAATTGCGCAGGCAGTCCTGGATAAAGGTCACGCGTCGGGCAACCTCGGCCTCAAGGGCGGCTTGGTCGTTGAACGGCGCTTGCACCTTGAGCTGTTCAGCAATCTCGCGCTGTACGGCTTGCATGATTCACTCCTTGCTGGAAATGGCAGGTACTTTGAAAACGTGACGCAAATAGGCGACAAAATTCGGGTCGGTGCAGTGGGTCTTGCCCGCTTCATCGGAGATTTTGGCGACGGGCTGGCCGTTGCAGGCGGTCATTTTAAGCACGATGCTCATCGGTTCCACTCCTGGAATATCGCAGGTCAGGTTGGTGCCGATGCCGAAGCTCACATTAATGCGACCGCGCAGCGCACGGAAAATCTCCAAGGCCTTGGGCAGCGACAGGCTGTCGGAGAACACCAGGGTTTTGCTCATCGGCTCGATACCCAGCTTGTGGTAGTGAGCGATGGCTTTTTCTGCCCACTGCACCGGGTCCCCAGAATCGTGGCGCAGGCCGTCGAACAGCTTGGCGAAGTACAAATCGAAGTCGCCGAGGAAGGCATCGGTGGTGATGCAATCGGTCAGGGCGATGCCCAGCAGGCCACGGTATTCGCGGACCCAGCAATCGAGGGCGGCGATCTGGCTGTCGATCAGACGTGGGCCGAGTTGCTGGTGGGCCATGATCCATTCGTGGGCCATGGTACCCAGGGGCTTCATGTCCAGCTCGCGGGCCAGGTGCACGTTGCTGGTGCCGACAAAGCGCCCGGGGAAGTCATGCTTGAGCACATTGACCACTTCTTCCTGCACCCGGTACGAAAAGCGTCGGCGCGTGCCGAAGTCGGCCACTTGCAACTCCGACAGTTCCTCGCTGCTGGCATTCGCCGTCAGCCAATCGAACTTGCGGTACAACTGCTCGCGGGCCTGTTCGAGGATCACGGTCTGGTAGCGGTAGCGGTTACGCACTTCGCTGACGATGGCCAGCATCGGCACTTCAAACAGGATCACATGCAGCCACGGCCCGCGCAGGCGGATAAACAACTCGCCGTTCTCGATGCCGGTCTGCACATAACGCAGGTTGAAGCGGAATAGCCCGAGGAAGCGCAGGAAGTCCGGCTTCATAAAGCTGATGCGTTCCAGGAAGCCCAGTTGGTCCGGGCTCAGGCTCAGCTCGGCGAGGCGTTCGATCTGGTAGCGAATCTCCGCCAGGTACGGGCGCAGGTCCTCGCTGTTACGGCAACGGAATTCCCATTCAACTTCCACGTTGGGGTAGTTGTGCAGCACCGCCTGCATCATGGTCAGCTTGTAGAAGTCGGTGTCGAGCAGGTTCTGCACGATGCGATCGGCAAACACACTCTCGCTCATAACGGGAATCTCCAGACGGGTCGGCGATGGGCGCCGGCCTTTACGCACAATTAAGGAAGGGGGCTAGTGGCGCATAGACCTGTGGGGTTTTGCCAGTGATTTTTTCAGTGAGGCCACTGGCGTCATCGGGCGCAAGCCCCCTCCCACACTTGGAATGTGTTTCAAATGTGGGAGGGGGCTTGCCCCGATGGCGGTATTCCAGGCACTAAAGAACCTGCTCCATCATCCACTTCACAAACTCGCGCACCTTGGGCACTTCCGCCGAATGCTCGGGATAAGCCAGGTAATACGCATCCTGGCTCGGCATCGCGTGCTGCCAGGGGATTACCAACTTGCCGTCGGCCAGTTCTTCTTCCACCAGAAACCGCGGCAGCAGCGCTACACCGCAGCCTACCTGCGCCGCTCGAATGCACATATAAAAGGTGTCGAAACGCGGCCCGTGGTAGCTGTGCTCGGTGTGATAACCCTGATCGGCGAACCAGTCATGCCAGCCCTGGGGGCGTGAGGCGTTTTGCAGCAGCACCAGTTCGCTCAGTTGCGTGGGGTCGTTGAAGGGCTTCGCGGGCAGACTTTCCGGTGCACACACCGGCACCAGTTCTTCGCTGAACAGCTTCAGGCTCTCGGTGCCGGGGCGCGAGCCCTGGCCGAAGTAGAAGGCCATGTCGGCCTTGCCTTGCAGCAGTTCGTCCGGCTCCTGCTCGTTGCACAGGTCCAGGTGGATCTGCGGATGGCGCAACCGCCAACCCTTGAGGCGCGGCACCAGCCAGCGCGCGCCGAAGGTGTAAGGCGTGGACACGCGCAGCACTTCGGTCTCGCCGCCGTAGGAGCGCAGGTAGTGGGTGGACATCTCCACTTGCGTGAGGATCTTGCGCACTTCCACCAGGTACAGGTCGCCCGCCGGGGTCATCTGCAAGCGGCGACGCACGCGGCGAAACAGCAGGTGTTGCAGCAGCTCTTCCAACTGCGCCACCTGTTTGCTGACCGCGCTTTGCGTGAGGTTCAACTCCTCGGCGGCGCGGGTGAAGCTCAGGTGGCGGGTGGCTGCTTCGAAACACTGCAGGGCGGTGATCGAGGGCAAATGTCTTTTGTTCAGCACGGCGTGCCTCTTTTTATGCTTTGCATGAATAAACGGAATGATATCTCGCCTAATCGTCGTTTGTTGGCAAGTCTTGAGCCAGCTACAAATAAGGTCTGGATTGCCGTGCGCGCCGCGGCGCGAATTTTTGTTTGCAGTTTGAAGGAGTGACCCATGGTTGCCGCATTGCTTGATCGTCTCGGGGTGAACCCGTCGCTGTACCAGACGGGCAAACAGCCCGTGCATTCGCCGATTGATGGCAGCCAAATCGGCAGTGTGCATTGGGAAGGTGCCGCCGAGGTGGAGCAACAGGTCAGTCGCGCCGAGCATGCATTCGACGCCTGGCGCAAAGTTCCAGCGCCGCGTCGCGGTGAGCTGGTGCGCCAATTCGGCGACGTGCTGCGCGAATACAAGGCCGACCTGGGCGAGCTGGTGTCCTGGGAAGCGGGCAAGATCACCCAGGAAGGCCTGGGTGAAGTGCAGGAAATGATCGACATCTGCGATTTCGCGGTCGGTCTGTCGCGTCAGTTGTACGGCTTGACCATCGCTTCCGAGCGCCCAGGCCACCACATGCGTGAAACCTGGCACCCGCTGGGCGTGGTCGGCGTCATCAGCGCCTTCAACTTCCCGGTCGCCGTGTGGGCATGGAACACCGCCCTGGCCCTGGTGTGCGGCAACGCCGTGATCTGGAAACCCTCGGAAAAGACCCCGCTCACGGCCCTGGCTTGCCAGGCGCTGTTCGAGCGCGTGCTGAAGAAATTCGACGGCGCCCCTGAGTATCTGAGCCAAGTGATCATCGGTGGTCGCGATGCAGGCGCCGCGCTGGTGGATGACCCGCGTGTGGCGTTGATCAGCGCCACCGGCAGCACGCGCATGGGCCGCGAAGTGGCGCCGAAAGTCGCCGCACGTTTCGCCCGCAGCATCCTGGAACTGGGCGGCAACAACGCGATGATCCTCGGCCCAAGCGCCGACCTGGACATGGCCGTGCGCGCCATTCTGTTCAGCGCCGTCGGCACCGCCGGCCAGCGCTGCACCACCCTGCGCCGCCTGATTGCCCATGAATCGGTCAAGGAAGAAATCGTCACCCGCCTCAAGGCCGCCTATTCCAAAGTGCGCATCGGCCACCCGCTGGAAGGCAACCTGATCGGCCCGCTGATCGACAAGCACGGTTTCGACAATATGCAGGACGCGCTGGAGCAAGCGCTGAGCGAAGGCGGCAAAGTGTTCGGCGGCAAGCGCCAGTTGGAAGACACATTCCCCAACGCCTACTACGTGTCGCCGGCCATTGTGGAGATGCCCGAGCAAAGCGACGTGGTGTGCACCGAAACCTTCGCGCCGATTCTGTATGTCGTCGGCTACACCGACTTCGCCGAAGCCCTGCGCCTGAACAACGCGGTGCCCCAAGGCCTGTCCTCGTGCATCTTCACCACTGACGTGCGTGAAGCCGAGCAGTTCATGTCGGCAGTCGGCAGTGACTGCGGCATTGCCAACGTCAATATCGGCCCAAGCGGCGCAGAAATTGGCGGCGCGTTTGGCGGTGAAAAAGAGACCGGCGGCGGTCGTGAGTCGGGTTCGGATGCGTGGCGCGGGTATATGCGCCGCCAGACCAATACCGTGAACTACTCGCTGGAACTGCCGCTGGCCCAGGGCATCACCTTCGACTGATTTCCTCAAGTCGGAGTGAGGTCAGTGTGGGAGGGGGCTTGCTCCCGATGGCGGTGAATCAGGTTTGAAGTGTTGTCTGATACACCGCCATCGGGAGCAAGCCCCCTCCCACATGTGACCTCATTTGCAGTTCGGAATAGATGTTTGTTGGGTCTCACCGGAGTCTGGCAATGGCATTACGCGAAACGTGTTTGTGGGAACACCTCACCCCTGGCCGGCCGGATCGTGCCGCGCTCAAGGGCGAGGTCAAGGTGGATGTGTGCGTGATCGGCGCCGGCATCACCGGATTGTCGGCCGCCATTCACTTGCTGGAACAGGGTAAAAGCGTCGCCGTGCTGGAGGCTCATCGCACTGGCCACGGCGGTTCGGGGCGCAATGTCGGGCTGGTGAACGCCGGTTTATGGATCCCCCCGGACGACATCGAAGCCGGTTTCGGCGAAGCGGTGGGCAGCCAGCTCAACCGCATGTTGGGCGCGGCACCGTCTCTGGTGTTCAGCCTCATCGACAAATACAACATCGATTGCCAACTGCGCCGCGAGGGCACCTTGCACATGGCGCACAACGCCCGTGGCGAGGCGGATTTGCGCAGCCGTGAAGAACAATGGAAGCGCCGTGGCGCGCCAGTTGAGTTGCTCACCGGTCAGGCCTGCGAGCAAGCCACCGGCACTAAAAAAATTGCCGCCGCCTTGCTGGATCGGCGTGCGGGCACCTTGAATCCCATGGCCTACACCTCTGGGCTGGCCAATGCTGCGGTCGGGCTCGGCGGGCGGTTGTTTGACCATTCACCGGTCACCCAATTGGAGCGCCAAGGTGCACTTTGGTCGGTTCAGACCCAGCACGGGGCAGTGCAGGCTGCACAAGTGGTCGTTGCCTCCAATGCCTACACCGAAGGCGAATGGACCGAGCTGCGGCGTAACTTTTTCCCCGGTTATTACTACCAGGTCGCGTCGGCCCCGCTCACCGACGAAGCCGCGCAGCAGATTCTCCCTGGCGGCCAGGGATCGTGGGACACGCGTCAGGTATTGAGCAGTATCCGCCGCGATGCCGATGGTCGTTTATTGCTCGGCAGCCTGGGCAATGGCAACCAGAAACCGGCGTGGTTCCTCAAGGCGTGGGCCGATCGGGTGCAGCAACACTACTTCCCGTACCTCAAATCGGTGCAGTGGGAATTCACCTGGACCGGCTGCATCGCGTTCACCCCCGATCACTTGATGCGCCTGTTCGAACCGGCCCCTGGACTGGTCGCTGTCACGGGCTATAACGGACGCGGCGTGACCACCGGCAGTGTGGTCGGCAAGGCGTTCGCCGACTACTTGTGTCACCAGGATCCCCAAGCGCTGCCGATTCCCTTCGCGCCCATGCAACCGTTGGCCGGAGTGGGTCTGCGCAGTTGCCTGTACGAGGCGGGATTCTCGCTGTATCACGCCGGGCAATGCTTGAGGATCGTGATCTGATCAGCGAAATACCGCTCAGAAGCCTGCATTTTCTTAGCAGGCTACTAATCTGTATTGGTGCAGGTCGTAGCAATCACGCACTGTAAATGTGCAGTTCCGTTACGCACGCTGTTACAGGTGTGGAGCGGGGTGTTTATCCATTCGGTTGCAGGTGCGACCCGTCACGGTTGTACTTTTTTAAGTGGCTGGTTGCACCTGTCGAGGCTAGAGGGTTGCACGTCCTGGCAAGCGGCGTCGAAACGCCTGTAATAACAATGACACCGTGTCTTTTTGAAGAATAAAAACGTAATGGCACGGGGCTTGCTCTGAGCTTTCAGTGAAAAGTTTGAACGCAAGTTGTAGTGCCAAAAATCAAAAATATCGGAGCACCACTCATGTCCCAGACGTTTTACAAGAAAGGTTTTCTGGCCCTCGCCGTTGCAGCGGCGCTGGGTGTTTCTACGTTTGTTCAAGCTGATGTGAAGATTGGTGTAGCGGGGCCGATGACCGGCGCCAACGCCTCGTTCGGTGAGCAGTACATGAAGGGTGCCCAGGCGGCAGCCGAGGTGATCAACAAGGCCGGTGGCATCAACGGCGAGAAAGTTGTGCTGGTGGCAGGCGACGATGCCTGTGAGCCGAAACAGGCCGTTGCCGTGGCCAACCGCCTGGCTGACCAGGACAAAGTGATTGGCGTAGTCGGGCACTTCTGCTCGTCGAACACTATCCCGGCCTCCGAGGTTTACGACGAAGCGGGCATCATCGCGATCACCCCAGGCTCTACCAACCCACAAGTGACCGAACGTGGCCTTGGCGCCATGTTCCGTATGTGCGGCCGTGACGACCAGCAAGGCATCGTCGCCGGCGACTACATCGTCGATGTGCTCAAGGGCAAGAAAGTCGCGGTCATCAACGACAAGGACACTTACGGCAAAGGCCTGGCCGACGCCACCGCTGCCCAGTTGACCAAGCGCGGCGTCAAGCCGGTGCTGGAAGAAGGCCTGACCCGTGGCGAGAAGGACTTCAGTGCGCTGGTCACCAAGATCCGCTCCCTGGGCGCAGACGTCGTGTACTTCGGTGGCCTGCATCCGGAAGCCGGTCCATTGGTTCGCCAGATTCGTGAAGCTGGCCTGAAAGACGTCAAGTTCATGTCCGATGACGGCGTGGTGACTGATGAACTGGTGGCCACCGCTGGCGGCGCGCAATACGTCGATGGCGTCTACATGACCTTTGGTGCCGACCCGCGCCTGCTGCCCGACAGCAAGGCTGTCGTGGAAGAGTTCCGCAAGGCCGGCTACGAGCCAGAAGGCTACACCCTGTACGCCTACGCCTCGCTGCAGGCCCTGGCCGCCGGCTTCAACGGCGCCAAGTCCAACAAGGGCGAAGACGCGGCCAAATGGCTGAAAGCGCACCCGGTCAAAACCGTGATGGGCGAGAAGACCTGGGACGCGAAGGGCGACCTGAAAATCTCCGACTACGTGGTTTACCAGTGGGATAAAGACGGCAAATACCATCAGTTGGAAAAGCAGAAGTAATCCATGTGGGAGGGGGCTTGCTCCCGATAGCGGAGTGTCAGTCAACAGGTGTTCAGCTGACCCACCGCATCGGGGGCAAGCCCCCTCCCACATTGGGACCCGTGTTGTTATCGAGATCTGTTTTTTCCTCCAGAAGCGCCGCACACCCGCCGGTGTGCAGGTGCTCACCGCGTGAGATTGCGTTATGGATGGTATTTTCCTGCAGCAACTGGTCAACGGCCTGACCCTCGGGTCGGTCTATGGCCTGATCGCCATCGGCTACACAATGGTCTATGGCATCATTGGCATGATCAACTTCGCCCACGGCGAGGTTTATATGATTTCCGCTTACCTCGCGGCGATCAGTCTGGCACTGCTGGCTTACTTCGGCATCGAATCCTTCCCGCTGCTCATTCTCGGCACTCTGATCTTCACCGTGGTCGTCACCGGCGTTTACGGCTGGGTCATTGAGCGTGTCGCTTACAAACCGCTGCGCAACTCCACCCGACTGGCTCCGCTGATCAGCGCCATCGGTATCTCCCTGATCCTGCAGAACTACGCGCAGATCGCCCAGGGCGCCAAGCAACAAGGTATCCCAACCCTGCTGGCCGGGGCCTGGCGTGTCGATATCGGCACAGGCTTCGTGCAGCTTACGTACACCAAAGTGTTCATCCTGGTCGCGGCATTCGCCGGCATGGCATTGCTGACCTACATCATCAAGTACACCAAGCTCGGCCGCATGTGCCGCGCCACCCAGCAAGACCGCAAGATGGCCTCGATCCTGGGCATCAACACCGACCGCGTGATCTCCTACGTGTTTGTCATCGGTGCTGCCATGGCCGCACTGGCCGGTGTGCTCATCACCCTCAATTACGGCACCTTCGACTTCTATGCCGGCTTCATCATCGGCATCAAGGCATTTACCGCAGCGGTACTCGGCGGCATCGGCTCCCTGCCTGGGGCGATGTTGGGCGGGATCATCCTCGGTATCTCCGAGTCGTTGTTCTCAGGGTTGATCAACTCTGACTACAAAGACGTGTTCAGTTTCTCCCTGCTGGTGGTGATTCTGATTTTCCGTCCTCAGGGCCTGCTTGGTCGCCCACTCGTGGCGAAGGTGTAAACATGTCTGCTGCCAAACCTATCGATATCAAGAAAAGTGTCGTCGATACGATCCTTGCCGGGCTGATTTCCCTGATCGTGTTCGGTCCGATCGTCGGCGTGGTCCTCGACGGCTACAGCTTCAACCTGGAACCTGCGCGCGTGGCCATCTTGGTCGCCATCGTGATGGCCGGACGCTTTGCCCTCAGCCTGTTCCTGCAAACCCCCAAGGGCGTGAAGATTCTGCAGGGCTTCGAGAGCAGTGGCTCCGGCGTGCATGTACTGCCACCGGACTACAAGTCGCGGCTGCGCTGGATCATTCCGGCACTGATCGTGATCGCCATCGTGTTCCCGATCTTCGCCAACAAGTACCTGCTGACCGTGGTGATCCTCGGGCTGATCTACGTGTTGCTCGGCCTCGGCCTGAACATCGTGGTCGGCCTGGCCGGCTTGCTCGACCTGGGTTACGTGGCGTTCTACGCCATCGGTGCCTACGGCCTGGCATTGGGTTATCAGTACCTCGGCCTGGGCTTCTGGAGCGTGCTGCCCCTGGCCGCCATCGCGGCGGCACTGGCGGGGTGCATACTTGGGTTTCCGGTATTGCGAATGCACGGGGACTACCTGGCCATCGTGACCCTGGGCTTCGGTGAAATCATCCGCCTGGTGCTCAATAACTGGCTGTCGTTCACCGGTGGCCCGAACGGCATGCCGGTGCCTTCGCCGACCTTCCTCGGCCTGGAGTTCGGGCGCAAGGCGAAGGAGGGTGGGATTCCGTTCCACGAATTCTTCGGCCTCGATTACAACCCCAACATCAAGTTCATGTTCATCTACATCGTGCTGTTCCTGGTGGTGCTGGCCGTGCTGTACATCAAGCACCGCCTGACCCGCATGCCGGTTGGCCGCGCCTGGGAAGCCTTGCGTGAAGATGAGATCGCTTGCCGTTCCATGGGCCTGAACCACGTGCTGGTCAAGCTTTCGGCATTCACCATCGGCGCATCTACTGCGGGTTTGGCCGGGGTGTTCTTTGCCAGCTACCAGGGCTTCGTCAACCCGTCGTCGTTCACCTTCTTCGAGTCGGCGCTGATCCTGGCCATCGTGGTCTTGGGCGGCATGGGCTCGACGGTCGGGGTGGTCATCGCGGCCTTCGTGTTGACCGTAGCGCCTGAATTGCTGCGCAGCTTCAGCGAATACCGCGTGCTGCTGTTTGGTGTGTTGATGGTGGTGATGATGATCTGGCGACCACGCGGCTTGATCCGCATAAGCCGTACCGGTGTGACCCCACGTAAAGGAGTGGCGCCATGAGCAAGGAAGTCGTCCTCTCTGTGGAGCACCTGATGATGCACTTCGGTGGCATCAAGGCCTTGAGCGATGTGAGCCTCAAGGTCGAACGCAACTCGATCTTCGCCCTGATCGGCCCTAACGGCGCCGGCAAAACCACTGTATTCAACTGCCTCACCGGTTTTTACAAAGCCAGTGGCGGCAAGATCGAACTGAACATTCGTGGCAAACAGACCAACGTGATCCAACTGCTGGGCGAGCGCTTCAAGGCCGTCGATTTTGTGTCGCCGAAAAGCTTCCTCAGCCGCGTGTACTACAAAATGTTCGGCGGCACCCACCTGGTCAACCGTGCCGGTTTGGCGCGGACCTTCCAGAACATTCGCCTGTTCAAGGAAATGTCGGTGTTGGAAAACCTGCTGGTGGCCCAGCACATGTGGGTCAACCGCAACATGCTCGCAGGCATCCTTAACACCAAGGGCTACCGCAAGGCCGAAAGCGATGCGCTCGACCACGCGTTCTACTGGCTGGAAGTTGTCGACCTGGTGGACTGCGCCAACCGCCTGGCCGGTGAGCTTTCCTACGGCCAACAGCGCCGCCTGGAAATCGCCCGCGCCATGTGCACCCGGCCGCAGATCATCTGCCTGGACGAACCGGCAGCGGGCCTGAACCCCCAGGAAACCGAAGCCCTCAGCGCGATGATTCGCCTGCTGCGCGACGAACACGACCTTACGGTGGTGCTGATCGAACACGACATGGGCATGGTGATGAGTATTTCCGACCACATCGTGGTGCTGGACCACGGCAACGTGATCGCCGAGGGCGGGCCGGAAGCGATCCGCAACGACCCTAAAGTGATTGCCGCCTACCTGGGCGCAGACGAAGAGGAGCTGGTATGAGTGCACCTATCCTCGAAATGAAGGACCTGGACGTGTTCTACGGTCCGATCCAGGCCCTGAAGAAAGTCTCGCTGCACATCAACGAAGGCGAAACCGTCAGCCTGATCGGCTCCAACGGCGCGGGTAAATCCACGCTGCTGATGTCGATCTTCGGCCAGCCACGGGCTGAGTCGGGGCAGATCATCTACAACGGTGTCGACATTACCCACAAGTCGTCCCACTACATCGCCTCCAACGGCATCGCGCAGTCGCCTGAAGGGCGGCGGGTGTTCCCCGACATGACTGTCGAGGAAAACCTGCTGATGGGCACTATCCCCATTGGCGACAAATATGCTCAGGAAGACATGCAGCGCATGTTCGAGCTGTTCCCCCGCCTCAAGGAAAGGCGCAACCAGCGCGCCATGACCATGTCCGGTGGTGAGCAGCAAATGCTTGCCATCGCACGCGCGCTGATGAGCCGGCCCAAGCTGTTGCTGTTGGATGAGCCGAGCCTGGGGTTGGCGCCGATTGTGGTGAAGCAGATCTTTTCCACCCTGCGCGAGCTGGCAGCCACCGGGATGACCATCTTCCTGGTGGAGCAGAACGCTAACCACGCACTGCGTTTGTCGGACCGGGCGTATGTGATGGTCAACGGTGAGATTCGCCTCACAGGCACCGGCAAGGAGCTGCTGGTGAACGAGGAAGTGCGCAACGCCTACCTCGGCGGGCACTGATCTAAAGCTTGACGCAAACCCCCTGTGGGAGCGGGCTTGCTCGCGAATGCGGTGTATCAGTCAGTAGACTGGAACTGACCCACCGCTTTCGCGAGCAAGCCCGCTCCCACATTTGTTTTGCGGTGTTCATAA
The DNA here is from genome assembly GCF_021391435.1 of Pseudomonas sivasensis. Classification (NCBI taxonomy): domain Bacteria; kingdom Pseudomonadati; phylum Pseudomonadota; class Gammaproteobacteria; order Pseudomonadales; family Pseudomonadaceae; genus Pseudomonas; species Pseudomonas sivasensis. Next base: position 832,910 of record NZ_CP090029.1, read on the forward strand.
GGCCGATCCCAAATTGTGGAAAACAAATCCAGCCCCCCTCCAAAGCGCGACATATAGCCGCCGCAAATACCTGTTTTGTCACGCTTTTGACTTGTCCCCATCCACTGTGGAACCGGCTGTGGGTAACGTGGGAGTACCTGCCTGAACGCCTTTAAAACCGTGGCTTACAGCGTGATGGTTGTTTTTTGATCAGCGGCTTTTTGGCGACCGGCCAAGGGGTTTGTCAACCTGTTTAAAGACACAGGTATATGACCGAAATATGACTCTTCAGCCTGTGGATAAGTCTGTGATTAAACTCTGGAAAGACCTCCGCAGAGGCCGGAATGACTGGCCTGGAGCCATCGTCCGGATTTCCCCTCTGTCGATGGGCCTACATACGCCCTCGCCAAGGTCAAGCAAAAAACTTTCTAAAATCGGCTGCAGGCCTTGTACACAGAGGCTTTCGGTATTTTGTACTTGCCCCCAAAGACTGTGGGCGCAGCTGTGGATAACCTGCGCGCATATGGCTGCAGGCCACGGTTCATAAGGCTTTGCTTGATTTGATCAAAAAGTGATCAGCTTTATATGAAAGGGTGTGCTTAGCGGTTGCCGCGACGGCGGTGTAAGGGCATTCTGCTGGCTGTTTTTTTCCCGATGCCCGCAAGGAGAACACCATGTCCGACACGCTGTTTATTACTGGCGCAACTTCAGGTTTTGGCGAAGCCTGCGCCCGTCGTTTTGCTGAAGCCGGTTGGAAACTGGTGCTCACTGGCCGCCGCGCCGAGCGTTTGAATGCCTTGGTTGAAGAGCTTTCCAAGCAGACCGAAGTGCACGGCCTGGTCGTGGACGTGCGTGACCGCAAGGGCATGGAAGACGCCATCGCCAGTCTGCCGCCGTCGTTCGCCAAACTGCGTGGCCTGATCAACAACGCGGGCTTGGCCGTGGGCACTGATCCTGCGCCCAAGTGCAGCCTCGACGATTGGGAGACCATGGTCGATACCAACATCAAGGGCCTGCTGACCACCACCAACCTGCTGCTGCCGCGCTTGATCGCCCACGGCCGTGGCGCCGGCATCATCAACCTCGGCTCCATCGCCGGTAACTACCCATACCCTGGCAGCCACGTGTACGGCGGCTCCAAGGCGTTTGTGAAGCAGTTCTCCCTGAACTTGCGTTGCGATCTGCAAGGCACCGGCGTGCGCGTGACGAACATCGAGCCAGGCCTGTGTGAGAGTGAATTCTCGCTGGTACGCTTCGGCGGTGATCAGGCGCGTTATGACGCGACCTATGCCGGCGCTGAGCCGATCCAGCCGCAGGACATTGCCGACACCATCTTCTGGGTGATGAACACGCCGGCGCACGTCAACATCAACCGCCTGGAGCTGATGCCGGTGAGCCAGACCTGGGCCGGGTTTGCGATTGAGCGGGGCGGTAAGTAAGGCTTTAAACCGCGTCGCTGCCATCGGGAGCAAGCCCCTCTCACACTTGACTGTGTTCACAAGTCGGAACGTGGGAACCCAATCCCATGTGGGAGGGGGTTTACTCCCGATGGCGTCAAATCGGCCAAAACAGGCCATAAGGTACACTCCACTCCTGAAAACCCCACCGCATCGTGCGGTTCAAAGGTTTTGACGGGAGGAAATGTGAGTAACCGAGGTGAGCAGGCACTGCTCAAACAATCGACGATTCTGATGTTCGCGGTAGCGATCGCCGGCATTGTCACTGGTGTGATATCCGGCGCCCAATCTATTCTGTTCGACGGCTTTTTCTCGCTGATCGCCACCGCCATCAAGGTGTTGATGCTGATCACGGCCAAGTTGATCGCCAAGAAAAGCAACGCGCGCTTCCAGTTCGGCTACTGGCACCTGGAGCCGTTGGTGCTGCTGATCGAAGGCAGCTTTCTGCTGTTGATCGCCATCTACGCATTCCTCAACGGTGTGTTCGGCATGATCAATGGCGGGCGCGAGATCGAGTTGGGCATGGTGATCATCTACGCGGCGGTGTTCACCGTCGTTGAGTTCGCCTACTTCTTCTATGTGCGCTACCGCAACCGCGCGCTCAAATCGTCGTTGATCCAGTTCGATAACATCAGTTGGCTGGTGGACGCGATGCTGTCGGTGGGCTTGCTGATCAGCTTTCTGGCCGCGCTGTTGCTCAAGTCCCAGGGCTATGGCGAGTGGGCGGTGTATGTCGACCCCTTGATCCTGATCCTGCTGGCCCTGAGCATGCTGGCGCCGGCCTTCAAGATCCTGCGCCCAGCGTTACGCGAGGTGCTGGGGATTGCCCCCGACCATTTGGACGACAAGGTTCGCGAAGTCATGGATGCGGTCCGCGCCAGGCATGGTTTCGACGACTACGTGTCCTACGTGCAAAAGCACGGGCGGGCGCGGTTTATCGAGATTCACGTGGTGCTGCCGGCGGATTACCCGGTGGATAACGTCGCCACCCTGGATAGGTTGCGCGAAGAGATATCCACAGGGCTCGGCACTCCGGATGCGGCGCGCTGGTTAACGATCAGTTTTACGGGCGACCGTAAATGGATTGCGTGAGGCCCTGATAGCAGGTCGCCAGATGATAAGGCGTGGTCGACGGCATATCCCGTCGGCTCACCGCGCCGTTGGCATCCAGGCATTCATGCCAGCCTTTCTCATGCAGGAAATGCTGTTGCAGCGCCAGCAATTGGCGTTGCAGCACCGCTTCGCTGTCGGGCCGCAAGGTCAGTGCCCGCAGGTATTCGGCCTGGGCCCAGATACGCTGGGTAGCGTCACGCACGCTGCCATCGAGGGCAAGCATGCCGCTGACCGCGCCGCTTAACGTATCCACACCCTTTTGCTCGGCGTAGGTAAACGCTCGGGTCAGTGAAGCATGCAACGGCGTGCCGCGTAACACGGACGACGACTCCAGCAAAAAGAACCACTCGAATTGATGCCCTGGCTCAAACCAGTTATCCACAGCACCCAGCGGTTTTTCCATCATCACCCCATGCTGGCGGTCGATGAAGCGCTGCTGCATGGCCGTCGCCAAGCCCAGCAGGGCCGCTTGTACGTCGGCGTCTTCACGCACGGCGAGGGTGGCGAGGAAGCCCTCGGCCAGGTGCATCAAGGGATTTTGCAGGGGGCCGGATTTGAGGGAAGACCAGTTACGTTCAAGTACCGCTTCATACAGGCCATCGCCCGTGGCGAAACGCTCGGCGACCACTTCAAGGGCGGCATTGAGTACCGATTCCACCAGCGGCTCGCGCACTTTGGCCCAGTAATGGGCGCAGGCGAAGATGATGAAGGCGTGGGTGTAGAGGTCTTTGCGCTTGTCCAGCGGCTGCCCGGCCGGGTCGATGCTGTAGAACCAACCGCCGTGTTCGGCGTCGTGGAAGTGCCGTTGCAGGGAACGGAACAACGCGGCGGCACGTTCTTCGGCAAAGGCAGCACCGGGCTCGCCGATCAGGCTGGCGAACAGGTACAGCTGTCGAGCGCAGGCCATAGCGCGGTAGCGTTGCGGCGGCAAAGGCCGATGATCGGCATCCAGCGCCTCATAGGGCAACGCCAACTCGGCATTCCAGCCCGGGCCCTGCCAGAGCGGCACGATCAAGGTATGGAAGTGGGTGAGCACAGAATTCAACGTGGGCTGGGAAGCGATGGGCATTGGCTGGCGTCGTCACGGCAGGGGTGTAGGCGCGCATGGTAGCAGGCTTGCGTTCTGTGGTGTCTGTGCCCGCGCTATCGGGGGCAAGCCCCCTCCCACCTTTGAAGGTGTTCACGCATCAAAATGTGGAGGGGGCCGATGAGGCCCTCAATAGCCCCGCAAATCAGCCCGCGAGCAACCAAACCCCGGTCGCCGCTGAAGCAGCACCGGCAACCCGCACCAACGGGGCCGCCGCCGCAGGCAGAAACCGCACCACGGCATAGCCGGCAGCGTGCAACGCAGCAGTTGCCCCGACAAAACCGGCCGCATACGTCCAAGGGCTGGACATTTCCGGCAGCTCCAGGCCATGCGCCACCCCGTGGAACAGCGCAAACAACGCCGTAGCGCCCACAGCCATGAACAGTGGTGGACGCACCGCCAGCGCCACTGCCAGGCCCAGCGCCAGCACCGACGCGGCAATCCCGCTTTCCAGCGCGGGTAATGCCAGCCCTTCAAAACCCAGCACGCCGCCGATCAACATGGTGCCGACGAAGGTGCACGGCAGGGCCCAACGGGCGGCGCCTTTTTGCTGGGCTGCCCACAGGCCGACTGCAACCATGGCCAGCAGGTGATCAAGGCCGCCCAGTGGGTGGCTGATACCGGCCATCAGGCCATTGTCGCCGTGGCCGGGGTGAGCGAAAGCCAAAGCTGGGGCGAGCAGCAGAGCGGCGGCGGCGAAGAGTTTGTTGAGGCTCATAAACAGGTTCCTTATGGGTTGATCAGGCGGCAGTGGTCAGCAGGCCCTGGCGCTCGATAAAAGCGACGATCTCGTCCAGGCCGACGCCGGTTTTCTGGTTACTGAACACAAAGGGTTTGCCGTTGCGCATGCGCTGGGTGTCGCTGTTCATCAGCTCCAGCGAGGCGCCGACCAAGGGCGCCAGGTCGATCTTGTTGATCACCAGCAGGTCTGACTTGCAGATACCTGGGCCGCCTTTGCGCGGCAGTTTGTCGCCAGCGGAGACATCGATCACGTAGATGGTCAGGTCTGACAACTCCGGGCTGAACGTAGCCGACAGGTTATCGCCGCCGGACTCCACCAGGATCAGGTCCAGGCCGGGGAAGCGACGGTTGAGTTGGTCCACCGCTTCCAGGTTGATCGAGGCGTCTTCTCGGATGGCCGTGTGCGGGCAGCCGCCGGTTTCCACGCCGATGATGCGTTCGGGCGCCAAGGCCTCGTTACGTACCAAGAAGTCGGCGTCTTCGCGGGTGTAGATGTCGTTGGTGACCACTGCCAGGTTGTAGCGGTCGCGCAGCGCGAGGCACAGGGCAAGGGTCAGGGCGGTTTTGCCGGAGCCGACCGGGCCGCCGATGCCGACGCGCAGGGGTTGTGTGTTCATTTGCTTCTCCAAAATAAAGAGCTCCTAGGAACGGAACAGGCGGCTGTACTGGCGCTCGTGGGCCATGCACGCCAGTGACAGGCCGAACGCAGCGCTGCCGAAATGGTGGGGGTCGACGCGTCCCGCGTCCTGCTGGGCTTGTTGCAGCAGCGGCAGCAGTTCACTGGTCAGGCGCTGGGCGGCTTGTTGGCCCAAGGGCAGGGTTTTCATCAGCACCGCCAATTGGTTTTCCAACCAGCTCCACAGCCAGGCGGCGAGGGCGTCGTCGGGGTTGATGGTCCAGGCGCGTGCGGCCAGGGCCCAGCCCAGAGCCAGATGAGGTTCGCTGCGTTGCTCAAGAAAGGTGCGGGCCTGGCTGTCCAGTTCCGGCAGACCGTTGAGCAGTTGTTGCAGGGAGTAGCCCATCTGGCGGCTCTCTTGATACAGCTCTCGGGTCTCGCGGCTGGCTTGGTGCTCTTCGCACAGTTGCGAGAGTGTCGGCCAATCCTCGGCGGCAGCGGCGCGGCAATGGGCGAGCAGCAACGGTGCTTCGAAACGTGCCAGGTTCAGCAGCAACTGGTCGCTGATCCAACGGCGGGCGCTGGCCGCATCCTTCACGCGGCCGTTCTCCACGGCCATTTCCAGCCCTTGGGAATAGCTGTAGCCGCCAATCGGCAATTGCGGACTGGCCAGACGCAGCAACGCCCAGGCTGGGTTCATAAACGCACGCCGAACTGGTGCAGCTTGGGCGGATAGTTGAAATCTTCATCGCCATGGCGCGAATGATGATGGCCGCCGCCATAGGCGCCGTGCTCCGGCTGGAATGGCGCTTCGAGGGTCTGCGTGGTGGCGCCCAGCTGTTCAAGCATGGCCTTGAGCACGTAGTCGTCGAGCAGGCGCAGCCAGCCATCCCCAACCTGCAACGCCACATGGCGGTTGCCGAGGTGATAGGCCGCGCGTGTCAGTTCAAAGGCATTGGCGCAGGTGACGTGCAGCAGTTGTTCAGGCCGTGCGCATACACGTACGACACGTCCGTCTTCAGCCTGTAGGCATTCGCCATCGTGCAACGGCGGCTGGCCGCGCTCCAGGAACAGGCCAACGTCTTCGCCGTCAGTACTGAAACAGCGCAGGCGGCTCTTGCTGCGCGCTTCGAAAGTGAGCAGCAACTCAGCGGCCCAGAGGGCTTGGGGGGCGATTCGGAGGTGGATCACCAGCATCAGGAGGCTTCCAGCTATGAGCGATGAAACAGCTAGAGCAAGTGGCTTGCCAATCACGGGTTGATGTAGGAAATCTCTGTCGGTACGCGGGGGAGTGCTACCGAATAGGGCGTTAGTGCTTGCTGGGAGTGTTTCAAATTGGTGCGTTGCTTCGTTTATAGCGCCAAAGAGGGGCGTTTTGGCGTCGAGGGCGATGCGGAGTGTATGAAGTTCCTTTCGTCCTTTTCGTTTCTGGGTGTTTTCGGATTAGTCCTACGAGAATTGAGGATTTGGAGTTCGTCGGCTTACGCGCAGGATCTTTAGGATTCGCCGCGTGCTAAACATTCACGACGGGTTCCATCATGTTTCGATCAATTTTGTGTTTATTCGTGTTCAGTCTTTATCTGGTTACGCCCTCATCCTCGGCCAATGTCCAAAAGCGTGCGGTGGCTCCGATCGCGGCCAGCACTCCCCTGCAAGCCCTACAGGCCTTGCCGTCCAAACCGTCCATCAACGATGTGATCGACCGCGCCCATGAGTTGCTGGGCACACCCTATAAGTGGGGAGGGAGCACGGTAGAGCAGGGGTTCGACTGCAGTAGCTTTCTGGTTTATCTGTTCAAGACCCAGGCCAATATCCGTATACCCCGCACCACGGCGGCAATGCACCGTTCAGATGCGATGACGATCAAGCGTCATGCGCTGAAACCTGGGGATGCCGTGTTTTTCAAAGGTAATGGGCGCGGTCAGGTCAGCCATGTCGGCCTCTATATAGGCGAGGGCAAATTCATTCACTCACCCCGAACCGGTAAGACGGTGCGTATCGATTCACTGAGCAATCGCTATTGGAGCAAAAACTACACCACCGCCAAGCGTTTCCATTCGGCCGGGTGACCGGTTTACTCGGTACTGCCCAAGCCCTGCCAGTGCTTGAGGCCGATGAAGATAAAGCGCAGTTGCTGGGTGATTTTCGCCTGGGGCGTGAGGTGAGCCGGCAACGCATGAGCCGGCGGGTCGATGATATCGGGCAGGGTGGCAAACACGCTTTTGACGATAAGGTCCGCCATCACGTGCAGGCCATCGGGGTCCAGGTGCTGCAACTTGGGCATCTGCGTCAGGTCGGCCGCAAGGTCGCGGGTGATGTCTTCGCGCAGGGCGCTGATGGCTTGGCGCACGGCCAGGCAGCCACCGTATTGCTCGCGGGCCAGGAACAAGAATTGCGAACGGTTGGCTGAGACCACATCGAGAAAGATCCGCACCGAGGCGTCGATAATGCCGCCCATCACGAATTCGTTGTGGCGCACCAGGCGGATGGTAGCGCGAAAGGTCTGGCCGACCTCACTCACCAAGACAAGTCCAAGCTGGTCCATATCGGCAAAATGGCGATAGAAACCAGTGGGAACGATGCCGGCCGTCTTGGCTACTTCACGCAGGCTCAGGCTGCCAAACCCACGGCCACACTCCATCAGATGGCGGGCAGCGTCCATCAAGGCAAGGCGGGTCTGTTGCTTCTGTTCGGCGCGGGGCAGCATGGGCGGGGGGCTTTGTCGGCAAGTACAGCGACGCACTCTAGCAAAACAGCTCTGTTGGCGTCGAACTTGGCGGGGGCGCGTTGCGTGACAGGTTCTACAAAAAGTCAAAAAGCCCGGTCGGGTGATCGGGCTTTTTTCTGGGCTACCACAGGGTTAGCTCTGTGCTTGGTTTTGTTCTTTCAGGCGATCAGAACCGTCTTCGGCAACACCTTCAGTGTAAGCGCGCTTGCTGATTTGATCGGCACCGTCTTCAACCAGACCTTTCTCTTGCAGGCGATCGCGACCGTTTTCGGTCAGGCCTTCGGCGTGAGCGCGTTTGCTGATCTGATCCGAACCGTTTTCTGCAACAGCGCCTTTGGCGTAGTCACGGCTATCTTCTTCTTGCGAACCGCTGCGGGCCAGAGTTTGGCTGGCGTGCACGGCGTCGGCTTTGACTTGTGGGGTCACTTGTTCGGCGGCTGGCAGGGCAAAGGCGCTGGAAGCCATGATGGACAACAGGACGGTAGCGAGTACTTGGCGTTTCATGATGGTTGCTCCTTGGGAGGGCGATAAAGTGGGTACAGGGCTAATGCTACTCTCGATATGTCGATATAAAAGTTCATAAACACAATGGTAATAATCAACAGAATTGATTGTTCCTCGCAGAGGCTCTAGACCGGACCTCTCAAGCACGCGGTTTTGCACCGTGGTGGGTATTTTCGACACGAACCTGGGTAACAATGGTGCGCCATTGATGATTGGATTTGTCTGATCGATCAGGAAAATGGCTTTTTGCGACTAAATTGACCACTGGGTTAAACCCCCGGACGGTTTGCCAGTCGTACTCTTATGAGCTGTAGTTCAGCTATTCGTGTTGAGGAGTCCTGTGCAATGACGCGCACTCGTAAAATCGTCGCTTGGAGCTGCGCCAGCTTCGTTCTGTTAATCGCCGTTGCAGTCCTGGTCCTGGTGTTTTTTGACTGGAATCGCATCAAACCGCCCCTCAATGCCAAAGTCTCCGAAGAACTGCATCGCCCGTTTGCCATCAACGGCAACCTCGCCGTGGTGTGGCGGCGAGAGCCCGATGAAGGCGGCTGGCGTGCCTGGGTACCGTGGCCTCATGTGATTGCCGAAGACTTGACCCTGGGTAACCCGGACTGGTCGAAAAAACCGCAGATGGTTTCGTTGAAGAAAGTCGAGCTGCGTATTTCGCCCCTGGCTCTGCTGGCACAGCGTGTGGTTATCCCGCGTATCGATCTCACCGAACCGAGTGCAGAGTTACAGCGCCTGGCCGATGGTCGCGCCAACTGGACCTTCACGTTCGACCCTAAAGACCCCAATGCCGAACCCTCCAACTGGGTGATGGACATCGGTGCCATCGGCTTTGACAAAGGCCACGTGACGCTGGATGACCAGACCCTCAAGACCCAGCTCGACGTGATCATTGACCCCTTGGGCAAACCGATTCCCTTCGGTGAAATCGTCGGCGATGCCGATGCCAAGAAGGCTCTGGAGAAAGGCTCGGCGCCCCAGGACTATGCGTTCGCCCTCAAGGTCAAAGGCCAGTATCACGGCCAGAAGCTCGACGGCACCGGCAAGATCGGCGGCCTGCTGGCCCTGCAGGATGCGGCCAAGCCGTTCCCGCTACAGGCCCAAGTCAAGATCGCTGACACCAACATCGCCCTGGCTGGCACCCTGACCGACCCGCTCAACCTCGGCGCTCTTGACCTGCGCCTGAAGCTGTCCGGCAGCAGCCTGGGCAACCTGTATCCACTGACCGGCGTCACGCTGCCGGACTCGCCGGCCTACGCCACCGACGGCCACTTGATCGCCAAGCTGCACGATGCCAGCGGCGCGTCCTTCCGCTACGACAACTTCAACGGCAAGATCGGCAACAGCGACATTCACGGCAACCTTGCTTACGTCGCCAGCCAGCCACGGCCCAAGCTCAGCGGCGCGCTGGTGTCCAACCAGTTGCTGATGACTGACCTTGCACCCTTGATCGGCGCCGACTCCAACGCCAAGCAAAAGGCCCGTGGCGGCGAAAGCAAACAGCCGGCGACCAAAGTGCTGCCGGTGGAAGAGTTCCGCACCGAACGCTGGCGCGACATGGATGCCGATGTGGAATTCACCGGTAAACGTATCGTGCACAGTGCCGAATTACCCTTTACCGATCTTTATACCCATCTGGTGCTCAACGACGGCGAGCTGAGCCTGGAGCCACTGCGTTTCGGCGTCGCTGGTGGCAAGCTCGATGCGCAGATTCGCCTGAATGGCCGCATCACACCGATGGAAGGTCGCGCCAAATTGACCGCGCGCAATTTCAAGCTCAAGCAACTGTTCCCGAGCTTCGAGCCGATGAAAACCAGCTTCGGTGAACTCAACGGTGACGCCGATATTGCCGGGCGAGGTAACTCCGTGGCGGCGCTGCTGGGCAGCTCCAATGGTGACCTGAAGATGCTGATCAACGACGGTGCCATCAGCCGTGGCCTGATGGAAATCGCCGGGCTCAACGTGGGCAACTACGTAGTGGGCCGCTTGTTCGGCGATAAGGAAGTGAAGATCAACTGTGCCGCCGCGGACTTCGGCATCAAGACGGGCTTGGCGACTACGCGGCTGTTTGTGTTCGATACCGAGAACGCCATTATCTACATCGATGGCACCGCGAACATGGCGACTGAGCAGTTGGACCTGACGGTCACCCCGGAATCCAAAGGCTTCCGTCTCTTCTCCCTGCGCTCGCCGCTGTATGTGAACGGGCCGTTTATCAAGCCGAATGCCGGGGTCAAGGCCATTCCATTAGCCCTGCGCGGCGCGGGCATGGTGGCGCTGGGCGTGATCGCGGGTCCTGCTGCCGGCTTGCTTGCGTTGGTCGCCCCAAGTGGTGGCGAGCCCAATGAGTGCGCGCCGCTGCTGCAGCAGATGAAAGAAGGCAAGGCGCCGAAGACCGTTAAAGGCTAACCAAATGTGGGAGGGGGCTTGCCCCCGATAACGGTATGTCAGTCAGTACCTCTGAGACTGAATCACCGCTATCGGGAGCAAGCCCCCTCCCACATGGGGTTTACGCTATTTAAAGACTTTCGAGGATGTCGGCCATATCGTCCGCATGCTCTTCTTCCTGAGCGAGGATCTCCTCAAACAGGCGGCGAGTGGTCGGGTCTTTGTCGCCGATGTACTGGATGATCTCGCGGTAGCTGTCCACCGCGATGCGCTCGGCGACCAGGTCTTCGTAGACCATTTCCTTCAAGCTGTTACCGGCCACGTACTGCGCGTGGGAGTTCTTCGACAACAGATCGGGGTTGAACTCCGGCTCGCCGCCCAGCTGCACGATGCGCTCGGCCAGTTTGTCGGCATGTTCGGCTTCCTGGGTGGCGTGCTCCAGAAATTCCTCTGCGGCGACGGCTGCTTTAACGCCGCTGGCCATGAAGTAGTGGCGCTTGTAGCGCAGCACGCACACCAGCTCGGTGGCCAGCGACGCGTTGAGCAGGCGGATAATTTCTTCGCGGTCGGCGTCGTAGCCTTCGGTCACGGCACCGTTTTCGACGTTCTGGCGGGCGCGGCTGCGCAGGGTCGCAACGTCGGTCAAGTTTGCTTCAGTCATCTCAATCTCCTGGGGCTAATCCGGGTTACGCCACGCTCTGTCGGCGTGATCGCTCCAAGTTGTGAGTGCCGTGCAGCGCAAAAAGTTTTATCGGATTTACCTCGCGCGTCACGAGCCCGACTTGCAACTGGGCTAGGCTGCATTGCATCAAACGCGCTGCGAGGATATTCGCTTCATGTCACAGTCGTTGGCCACACGCTATCCCCTGGTATTGGTGCCCGGCATGCTCGGATTTGTGCGCATCGGGTTTTTCCCCTACTGGTATGGCATCGTCCCGGCTTTGCGGGCTGGTGGGGCTCAGGTATTCCCGATACAGGTGGCACCGCTGGACTCCAGCGAGGTGCGTGGCGAGCAACTGCTGGTGCAGATCGAGCGCATACGCCGCGAGACTGGGGCGGAAAAGGTCAACTTGATCGGCCATAGCCAAGGCTCACTGACTGCGCGCTATGCAGCAGCCCTGCGCCCGGATTGGGTGGCGTCGGTGACTTCGGTGGCGGGGCCGAACCACGGTTCTGAGCTGGCGGACCATATCCACATCCATTACCCCATCGACGGCGCCAAGGGCCGGATCATGAGCGCGCTGTTTCACCTGGTCGCCTGGGTGATGGGTGTGCTGGAAACCGGTTATCGCGGGCCGCGCTTCAAGGCGGATCTGCAGGCGTCTCACCATTCCCTCACCAGTGAAGGTGTGGCTTTGTTCAATCGCCGGTATCCCCAAGGCTTACCCGAGACATGGGGCGGGCAGGGTGCGGAGGTGGTCAACGGCGTGCGCTATTACTCGTGGTCCGGCACTTTGCAGCCGGGCATCACGGATCGGGGCCGTAATCTGTTTGACGGTACCCATCGCAGTTGCCGCTTGTTCGCCCGCAGCTTTGTGCGGGAAAAGGGCCAGTGTGATGGCATGGTCGGGCGCTACAGCTCACACCTGGGCACGGTGATTGGCGATGATTTTGCCCTGGACCATTTTGATATCGTCAATCAGTCCATGGGGCTGGTGGGCAAGGGCGCCGAGCCGATCCGATTGTTTGTGGAGCATGCCCGGCGCTTGAAAGCGGCGGGTGTTTAAGCCCGTCGGCGCACCGGCGTGGTCCAGCGCTCCGACAAGATCACCCCGCCCAAGGTCAGCAAACCGCCCACCAGGTGATACAACGCCAGCTCCTCCTTCAATACCACCGCCGCAATCAACGCGGTAATCAACGGCAGCAGGTTGAAAAACAGCGTGGTACGGCTTGGTCCCAAGGTCTTCACCGAGTGCATCCACGCCAACGGCGCGAGCATCGACGCCAGTAAACACGCGTACAGCACCAGTGGGATATTTGCCCAGCCCAGGCCGGTTTTGGCCGAGAACAGGAACAGCGGAAACAACACCACCACCGCCACCAGTATCTGCAAATACAGCAACACCAACGGCGGCAGGCGCAGCTGCCATTTTTTCAGCAAGGTGCTGTAGACCGCGTAGGCCAGTGTGGCGACCAGCATCATGGCGTCGCCCAGGTTGACCCCGTGTTGCAACAGCGCGCCCAGGCTGCCGGACGACACCACCACGACCACGCCGGCAAACGACAGCACAGCCCCGGTGAGTGCGCCGAAGGTCAGGCGTTGACCGAGGCTGATGATCGCTGCTGTCAGGGCCATCAACGGCATCAGCGACAGGATGATGCCCATGTTGGTGGCGGTGGTCAGGGAGGCGGCGTAATACGCCAGGCTTTGGTACACGGCCATGCCCAGCACGCCGAGGATGACGATCTTGCCCAGACTCGGGCGGATCTGCGCCCAGTGAGCGATCACCGGCTTGAGCATGAACGGCGTGAACAGTAGCGCCGCCAGCAGCCAGCGGTAAAAACCGATCTCCGACGGGAAAATCGAGCCCACGGCCAGTTTGTTGACCACGGTGTTGCCGGCCCAGATAAAAATGGCCAGCAGGGGATACGCGTACTGCATCGAAAGAAACCAAGTGTGTTGATGAAGCGGGATTATCCCCTGTCTGGATTGAAGCCTATACTGCGATCCAGACAACTCACCTTTGCATCCAGACAATATGGCCCGACACACCGTACGCCTCGCCGATTTCCGTAGCTTGCCCAGCCCGGTCTACTTCCGTTATTCCGACTTTGCCCCTGACACCGAGTGCACGCCGCACCAGCACTTCTGGGGCTCGCTGGATTACTCCGCCAGCGGTGTGATGCGCATGGAAGTGGCCGGTAACCGCTTTATGTCGCCGCCGCAGTACGCGGTCTGGATCCCGCCCAATACTGAGCACAGCTCCTACAACGCCCAGGCGATTGTCTATCACTCGGTCGGCCTGGCCCCCGAGCTCTGCGAGCAACTGCCACAACAGCCTTGCACACTGGCGATCAGCGACATTCTCAAGGCGATCCTGCGCGACTTCGCCCGGCGTGACGTGAATATTCCTCATTCCGAAGCCGATATCCGCCTGGCCCAAGTATTGGTGGATCAACTGCGGCAGGCACCGATCCACGACGGTTTCCTGCCCTACGCCCGCCGCCCAGGGCTGCTTGGCGTTCTGGAAGGTATGCAGGCCGACCCCGGCGATAACCGCCCGCTGGCGCAATGGGCTGAACAGGTGCATGTGAGCGAACGCACCCTGGCGCGCCAGTTTGTGCGCGAGTTGGGCATGAGCTTCGGTGAATGGCGCCAGCGTCTGCGATACCTGGCGGCCATCGAAGCCCTCGACAGCGAACGCAGCGTGCAGCAGGTGGCGTTCGACCTCGGCTACAGCACCGCCTCGGCGTTTATCGCGATGTTCCAGCGCCATGCTGGCTGCACGCCGGAGCAGTACCGCCGGACGAATATTCGCTGTGGATGAAGATGTAACAGGCTTTGACTACACTGCGGATAGGCCATGCCCATCGGCGTGGTAACAGGGAGAAAACTCCATGAAGATGCTGCGTATTCCGTTATTGATGATGGGCTTGCTGCTGTGTTCCCAAGGCTTTGCCGCCACTGCCCAGCAAAACAAAATGACCACCTGCAATGCTGAGGCCACCACCAAGACGCTCAAGGGCGACGAGCGCAAGGCGTTCATGAAAACCTGCCTGTCGGCCCCGGCTGCCAATGACGCCAAGACCCTGACGCCGCAGCAGCAGAAGATGAAGGATTGCAATGCGTCGGCGAAAACCAAAGCGCTGACCGGCGATGCGCGCAAGACGTTCATGAGCACCTGCCTCAAAGGTTGATCACGATTTCGTCGGTGCTGAAGATTAAATGTGGGAGGGGAGGTGCCCCTCTCACACTTGATCGCATTCACAACCTATCCACTCGCTTGATTCTCTGAAGGCTGGCAGACTGCCCATCCTTTAACGCCGTTCGTTTTTGAGGCTGTATGCCAACGTTTTCTCAGCGTCATGTGTTGTTGCTGGCCAGCTACATCATCATTTTCGGCGGACTGCTGCTGGTGCTGCCGCTGAAATTGCTGCCCAGCCTGCTGGCCGGTTTGTTGGTCTATGAACTGGTCAACATGCTCACCCCCCAACTGCAACGGCTGATCGAAGGCCGCCGCGCGCGCTGGCTGGCAGTGGCGTTGCTCGGGACCCTGATTGTCAGCGTGCTTGCGCTGATCTTCGCCGGCGCCATTAGCTTCCTGCTCCACGAAGCGGAAAATCCCGGGGCTTCCCTCGACAAATTCATGGGCGTGGTCGACCGCGCGCGGGGCCAACTTCCGCCATTCCTCGACGCCTACCTGCCGGCCAGCGCCGCGGAATTCCGTGTGGCCATCGGTGAGTGGCTGAGCAAACACCTGAGCGAGCTGCAACTGGTGGGCAAAGACGCCGCGCACATGTTCGTCACCCTGCTGATCGGCATGGTGCTCGGCGCGATCATCGCCCTGCAGCGCGTGCCTGACCTGACCAAGCGCAAGCCCCTGGCGGCGGCGCTGTTCGACCGCCTGCACCTGCTGGTCCAGGCCTTTCGCAACATCGTCTTCGCTCAGATAAAGATCGCCGCGCTCAACACCGCCTTCACCGCCATATTCCTCGCCGTGGTGCTGCCGCTGTGTGGCATTCACCTGCCGCTGACCAAAACCCTGATCGTGCTGACCTTCCTGCTCGGCCTGCTGCCGGTGATCGGCAACCTGATGTCCAACACCCTGATCACCATCGTCGCGCTGTCGCTGTCGATCTGGGTGGCAGTGGCGGCGTTGGGCTATTTAATCGTGATCCACAAGGTCGAGTACTTCCTCAATGCGCGCATTGTTGGCGGGCAGATCAGTGCCAAGTCGTGGGAACTGCTGCTCGCGATGTTGGTGTTTGAAGCCGCATTCGGTCTGCCGGGCGTGGTGGCGGGGCCGATCTACTATGCGTATCTGAAGAGTGAGCTGAAACTGGGTGGGATGGTTTGATTTACTAAGGTGAACGACTCTACCTACGCTGCGCGAACGGCAGAGTTGAGCACGGTAGTGCAGTCGTCACCACTGCCAAGGCCTGATCAATGATGCGGCACGCTGTAATTATCTAACCCTCAATAGGCAGGACCCGCTGATAGCGTTTGATCTAACTAACGCGAACAGAAGGACTGCATTTGATGGGTGATTCCAGTACTGATAACGATGGTAGCGGAACGACTGCCAGTGATGGCTCCGGTGTTAGCAACGACTACATAAATATCGTGGCGTCTGCTGTTCCTTCATGTTTGTTAAACGCGCCCGCGCAGACTTTAAAAACATTCGGGGGGATGACTCCTCAGCTGCCCGAGTGGTGGACGTCTTCCTCGCCCGCTGAGCGTGCGACGGCTGCGAGCTATGCCGCGCTGAGCATCGAGGCGCACAGCGCTTACGTTCGCATCATGGCTGATGTGCAGGCGATTAATGATTTCGCTGCACCACTGTTAACGCAGGAAATCAAAAAAATCTTTGGCCTGGATCTGGATGTCAATCAGGTCTGGTTGGAGCTTTATACCCATGCCAGTTTTTTCAGTAACCCAAAAATCGAGTGTTTTACCCTGTTGCAAGCTGCGCTGCATAATTTTGAGGCCTCTGAAGGAAGAGCGGGGGCTTTCTATATCAGCGAGTTTTTTAACTACGGGAAGAAAGTAGGTATTCGACAAAAAATCCAGGGGCTGACGATCGAGAAATTTGTAGCCTTATGTCGGGATCTGGACCTGGGTGCAAAGTACCAACAGCACATAAAGGACGCACTAGGCTGGAGCGATCCTGAGAAGCTGGAGGCCGAAAAAGATGCCTTTATCCGCTATCAGAAAGCATCGCTTAAAACCGCGAGTTACATCGCGCTGTTAAAAAAAGATATTCAGGCGAAACACTATCAAGCTCTGCTTGCCCTTATCGACCAACAGCAAGAGGTTGCAGTAGACGGCCACCCGCTGTGGTTGCGCGGTTTGAACTTCATGGGAATGAACCTGAACGGTTGTGTGGTGTTTGAGATCGTTGAGAAAAGCCAGAGTTTGCCAATGAAGGTGATCTGGCCATTCTTGGACAGCGAGTCAGAGTCCGGCTTCATTGTTTACATCCCTGATGATCCTGATCATCCCGTAAAGCATTACTCTTCCCTGGCGCAGCTCAAGGCGCAGATGAAGACGCAATTTCTGCGAAAAGCCCCAGCAGCAAAGCCTTCCACTGCAGCGCCCTCTGACTATCAACTGTTTTTCAGTCGGTTTGTCGCCTTTGAAGATCGCCCGGCCTTTTTCAATTACTTCACCGAACGAGTACCTGGACAATCCCCACGTCACGCGCCGGTGCTGCGGCAAAAAGAGCAGTTGGACTTTCTCTTGCAGTTCCGGCCCATGGGGACATCTCTGGATATCTGGGAAGAAGACCTGGACCTGTGGGCTTGCCTCTACCGGCAGTGGCGACAAAGGGGGCTGGCCGATGCGAGACGTCAGGCAGTCCCCACTGAAGATGCGGATGCGAAGAGTCGCAGGGAGTGGATTGCCCAGTTGCTGGAAGACCTCATGGCCGTGATCGGCGTTGCTGCCTTTGCTGTGCCTGCGCTTGGCGTAGTACTGCTGGGGGCGACGGCGGTCAACCTGATGAATGAGGTGCTGGAAGGTATCGAGGACTTGTCCGTGGGGGACAAGGCGGTGGGCTGGGCACACATTGTCGGTGTGGTTAACGCCCTGGTCGAGGTTACTGTCACCGGTCTGGCGCTCAGTTACGTCGTGCCCGAAGAAATGAATATGTTCCGCCGTGTCACGTCTCCAGATGGGCGCATTCGTTTACAGAAGGTCGCTATCCCCGCCTCCAGCGAGGAGGGGCATATCACGTATACGTCGTCTGAGCCGACCCCTGACCTGCCTGCGCAGGTTGAGCCTGCGCTTGAAGCGCCCATCCCAGTAGACGAGCCTGCCGAGGTGATCCCTCTTGGGTACCGGGAGTACGCAGTAGATCAGTCCACGATCTCGACGCTTACACCCAGCGCCCAGGGCATCTATCGAACGGCTGATGGCCAACAGTTTTATATCCGGGACGTAAGAGGTGATGGTCGAGAGCAGGTGTACCAGATCCGCGATAACTTCAGGATAGAGGCCGACATTTTTGATGTGAACGTCGTCGATGCTCAAACCAACCGGCAGACAGGTTACTGGTTGCGGCGAGTAGGTCCCGATCAATGGGAGTCCATCGGGTTGAAGGGCGGCGTCGAGCCTCACCGTTTGATAACGGGGGATGACGTCCGTGATTGGAGCGAGTTATCTGAAGCCGACCGTTCTGCCAACTTAATGCGCAAGTTTGCCAGGCAGCGCGGACTGTTCTATCCCACCTTGAGACGTTACGTATTAGCGGACGGATCTACCACGCCTGAGGGGGTGGCATTTCTCGACAATGAGCACGCAGTGCGTACCAGTGTTACCGCCGAGCATTTGTCTGCATGGGAGCGACTGTCACCCAGGGAGCGGCATGAGTTGACTCGTGAGGGTTTTGCGAATCAGTACTTGATTGAGCCAGATGCTCTCATGCTGCATATCGCTCAGGATGGCTCGATCAACGACATAGGGAGAGTACTGCTCAAACATGCCGGCGGTGGTGCCTATACAAGCATTACTCGTGAGCATCTCAGTGAATGGAAAACGCTGTATGAAACCCCCGGCAGCCAATTGATGGCCCGTGATTTTGCCACGCGGCATAACCTCAACCCGATCATGTGGGGCGATTACGTAAAGCAAGATGGCAGTTTTACCAAGCAAGGTATGACCGAGCTTATTTTCGAACGGGCTAACTATGATCCGCTGACCGAGGCTCATCTGGACAAGTGGTACCGTTTGCAAAGCAAGGAGGGTCAAACGGTATCGTCCAGTGAGTTTGTTCAACGCAACAATATCGACCCATTGGAGTGGGCGCGCCACGTGAGGGCAAACGGAAAGTTCACGTTGATCGGAAAAAACCGCCTGATCTTTGGTGAACCGGGGCAGTTGCCCGCCAATCCCCTCAATCCCGAAAGCCTTGAGACGCGGATATTCACGGCACGCAAAAGCTCCAGAGTCCCCGTCAAACGTCCTGCGCAGGACCCGCTCTCACCGCAGATCAAGGTGCCCAGGCGCGAGCCGACGGTGGCTAATGAGAGCAAAGATGCAACGCTTCTCCTTGAGCATGAAATCAATAACGACCTGCCCATCCTGCAAGATCCGAGCGATGTCACGCGCAGTTTGACCGCAGAACTGGAGGGTGAGGTTGACCAGATTGAAGTGACTTACTGGAACAGTTTGCTCGACGAGTTCGGGACGCAGGAACGCCTGAGATGGTCTGAAAAAATAACCCAGGATGTTCGAAATTGGATTCGAGATGAGGGGCGTCACGCCGCGCGTTTCTTAGGCAAGCTACTGGCCAGGAAGATGACGGATGGCCCTGATCGAGGGCTGTCGGTCGTTGCGCTACGCAGGATTCGCAGGTTTGAGGTGCTGGGGCCTTATTCAGGAAAGTTGCATCAAGGCGATCCGACGCTGATGAAGGAGATTGCAGCCAAGGGGCGCCGGCCGGTGGAGACTTACTCGTTCCAGAGCTTTTCCAATGACGGAACACTAAGCGCTCATGGCAGTGGCAATATCCTTAGCCTGATCAACAGCCCGGCTGCCCCAGGGCAAGTACCAGTAGGCGAGCAAAATGTGGCGAGTATCTACGTCGGTCGTTACATGACGTTTTTTGTGGCCTGGAGGGATATTGAGGAGGGCGAGGAGTTGCTGCTGGACTATGGACCTTTCTATAAGTGGGACTGACCCGGGATAAGCGGTCAGGGATACGTGCTTGCTCAAGATGACGAGAGGCCGTCGACTGGCCGATCGCTGTTGCGAGCAAGCACGCAGGGCGCGGGTGTTGATCAGTTCCCGTACCGCTTGCTCGCCTCAATCGCCAGACCGCTGCCGATGCTGCCAAAGATATTGCCTTCCACATGCCGCGCATTCGGCAGCATCGCCGAGATGCTGTGGCGCAGCGCAGGAATGCCGCTGGAACCGCCGGTAAAGAACACCGTGTCCACTTGCGCCACGGTCACGGAAGCGTCGTTGAGCAGTTGCGTCACGCTGCCGCGCACACGCTCCAGCAGGGCGTCGATAGACGATTCGAACAGCGCCCGGCTCAAGTCGACGCTCAGGCCCGCTTCGATACGGTCCAGCGCCACATGGCGGCTGTCTGCGTGGGTCAGCTGGATCTTGGTTTCTTCCACTTCCATCGCCAGCCAGTGCCCGGCGCGCTGTTCGATCAACTTGAACAGGCGGTCGATGCCGCCGGTGTCTTCGATGTCATAGCGCATGCTGCCCAAGGCCAGTTGGGATTTTTGCGAGTACACCGAGTTGATGGTGTGCCAGGTCGCCAGGTTCATGTGGTGACTGGTGGGCATGTAGGCGCCACTTTTCATACGGCTGCCGTAGCCGAACAGCGGCATCATGCCTTGCAGGCTCAGTTGCTTATCGAAGTCGGTACCGCCGATATGCACGCCGCCGGTGGCGAGGATGTCGTCGTGGCGGTTGTCGTTGTGACGGCGGTCGGGCGACAGGCGCACCAGGGAGAAGTCGGACGTACCCCCGCCGATGTCGACGATCAGCACCAACTCTTCTTTCTCGATGGTGGACTCGTAGTCGAACGCGGCCGCAATTGGTTCGTACTGGAACGAGATGTCCTTGAAGCCGATCTTGCGCGCCACATCCACCAGAGTGTTTTCCGCTTCCTGGTCGGCCATCGGATCGTCATCGACAAAGAACACCGGGCGGCCCAGCACCACTTCTTCGAACTCGCGGCCGGCGTTGGCTTCGGCGCGGCTCTTGAGCTGGCCGATAAACAGTGCCAGCAGGTCGGTGAACGGCATTGCCGTACCCAGCACGCTGGTGTCGTGCTTGATCAGCTTGGAACCCAGCAGGCTCTTGAGCGAGCGCATCAGGCGGCCTTCGTAGTTTTCCAGGTACTCGTGCAGCGCCAGGCGACCGTATACCGGGCGGCGCTCCTCGAAGTTGAAGAACACCACCGACGGCAGGGTGATCTTGTCGTCCTCCAGCGCGATAAGCGTCTCCTCGCCGGGGCGGATCCAGCCGACGGTGGAGTTGGACGTGCCAAAGTCGATACCACAAGCACGGGCTGGGGATGGGTTTTTCATGTCTATCGGGTTCCGGTCGAAAAACGGCCGCGCAGTGTATGCCAGTCGAAGGCGGATGCGTAGGCCGACCATCCGTTAAATCGTGCTTGAAAGTGTGGGATTTGCCCCCACATCTGGTGCATACGGCAAGTGCCGATAAAACTCTGACGTACCCCCAGGCCACAAGACTCAACAGGTGCAAAGCAGCGCACGTTGTGCCCAGGGCTGTGCGATCTCGATGAAGGATGGTGAACCGCCGATGGATTTCAAAGACTACTACAAGATATTGGGTGTCGAGCCGAGCGCCGATGACAAGGAAATCAAGGCCGCCTATCGCAAACTCGCGCGTAAATATCACCCCGATGTGAGCAAGGAAAAAGACGCCGAAGCCAAGTTCAAGGACGCGTCCGAAGCCTATGAAGCGCTCAAGAGCGCCGATAAGCGCGCCGAATACGATGAACTGCGCAAATACGGCCAGCACGGCCAGCCGTTCCAGGGGCCACCGGGCTGGCAGAGCCGTGGCGGCTTTGGCGGCGGCGGGCAGGGCGAGGACTTTTCGGACTTCTTCAGTTCGATCTTCGGTAACCGTGGCGATGCTTTCGGCGGCGGCCAGCGCCGTCCGGCCGGGCGCAAAGGCCAGGATGTCGAGATGCAACTGACGGTGTCGCTTGAAGAAACGCTGTCCACCGAGTCCAAGCAGATCAGCTTCCAGGTGCCGCAATACGACGCCTCGGGCCGGCATGTGAGCAATACCACCAAGAGCCTGAACGTGAAGATCCCGGCCGGTGTGACCGACGGCGAGCGCATCCGCCTCAAGGCTCAGGGCGCGCCGGGCATCGGCGGTGGGGCCAACGGCGATCTGTACCTGATCATCAAGTTTGCGCCCCACAGCAAGTTTGAAGTGGATGGCGAAAACCTGATCATCAACCTGCCGCTGGCGCCGTGGGAACTGGCGCTGGGCACTGAAGTGGCCGTACCGACGCTGACCGGCAAGATCAACCTCAAGGTGCCGGCGGGCAGCCAGAACGGCCAGCGCATGCGCGCCAAGGGCCACGGCTTGCTGAACAAGGCGGGCCAGCGCGGTTACCTGTTCGTGCAGCTCAAGGCTGTGATGCCCAAAGCTGCCGACGACGAGGTCAAGGCCTTGTGGCAGGCGCTGGCGGAGAAAGCCGCGTTCAACCCGCGCGAACAGTTCTGAACTGACGCAAAAGCGCCAAACGGCACAACTATATGTGCCTTTTGGCGCAAGGGCGTTCGATAGGCTGAGGGCTTAATTCCTGGCCACGGATGAGCCCAAATGCCAAACATACCTTCGCCCGCTTCTTCCTCGCCCGGCTATAGCGGAGTGCATTACGACTTCCTGAAAAGCCGCGTCCCTTCCTGGTTTCTGCAGGCGCCCAAGCAGCGCCAGCAAGAGTTGGCCGACCACCCGCTGCAACTGCCGGATTGGTACCTGAAAGCCGACTCGGCAGGTCGAGCCAGCCTCGCGGTCGCTCACACCCGCTTCCGCGCCGCTCAGCGCGACCTCGAAGACAACCTTGCCCGCATTGACGACGTGCTCGATTTCGCCGAACCGCTGCTTAAAGCGCAGATTCAGCAACGTTTCAACATGGACCTGGATGTCAGGCAGGTGTACTTCGCCCGCAAGTACACCCCCGGAAAAGAGCAAGCTGCCTTTGGTGGATTTTTTACCGTCGATCAAACCAGCAGTCCGGATGCCAATTACCGTTATCGCGGCGTAACACTGCTTGAAGCCGCCCTGGCCAACTTCGAGCCTTCTGAAGAACAACCCTTGAGTTGCCGCGATTGCTCGATCATCACTCGATTCAGCGCGTTCGAAGGGGAGGTGATCCCGGGGTTCGACGTTCTGGAGGGTCAGGCCGTGGCCATCCTGCCTCACGAGTTTGCCCAGCTGTGTCGCTCGCTGAACGTGGGTAAGTTGTATCAGGAGCATCTCAAGGCGGTGCTTGAGCCGCAGGATCAAACCCAGCGCACCGCATTGGAGAACCAATTGCATGCGCATCAACGCCAGCAATTTACCCTGAGTCTCGATATTGCCAGCCGGCAACGGTTGGCTGATGCCAACGGGAGAGCGGGTGTGAGTGCCAGCGCACGGCGGATGCTCGATCAGGTGCTCAGCGGCTCGCGCAACGCTTACCTCGATGGCAGCCCGGTCACGTTTGCGGCGTTGAAAATCTTCGGCATTGTGCTCGTCGGGCCATTGCTGATCGGGCCAGAGCGCCTGAGCAGTGTCGATGCCGAGCGGGTGGTGGTGTATATCCCCAACGATCCGCAGCAGCCGATGCGCGAATATGCCTCCGGCGACGCGTTCATGGCCGATTTGAGAGCGCGTCTGCACAGCATCGCCTACCGCCGTTTCTTCAGCCAGTTCATCCCCGTGCAGCATCAAGGTGAGTTCTTTCAGCAACTCAACAAGCTCTATCAACCAAAGGAAAGCGACGACACGCAGACGGATTTCGTACTGCAAGCCGAGCCCGCCAGATTGCCGATCGAAGCGTTCGAGATCACCGGTGACGTGTGGATCGAACAGCGTCAGGCCCATATGCGCAAGCTGCTCAGCGATGCCAGGGCGGTGGCCGTGCCCACCGGCGACGAGGACGCGCAGGCGCGGGCCAGGCGCATGGCAGGTTTCCTGGACGCGGTGCTCAATGTATTCAACCTGGCGGCGTTTGTGGTGCCGGGGCTTGGACCGATCATGCTGGCGGTGGGCGCTGGGCAGATGATGACTGACGTGTTCCATGGCATCGAGGCGTATGAACAGGGTGAAATCAAAGAGATGTGGCGCTGCTTTTCCTCGGTAGCGCTCAATGCTGCATTTTTTGCCGCGGGCGCTGCGGTATTGCCGCATGTTCAATGGTCGGGCCAGGTCGAAAGCCTGAGAAACGTACGCCTGCCCACAGGCGGGAAGACCCTTTGGCGTCCACGACTCGACGGTTATGAACTACCGGATTACGAGCCGCAGGGGCAAGCAGACGAGCACGGTGTGTACCGCCAGAATGGACAACCGGTGCTCGCTATTGAGGGCAAGCATTACCGTATTGTCGAGGACGCCACCACCGGGCATTACCGTATCCAGCACCCGACGCGAGCAGAGGCCTACCAGCCGTTGCTGCGCCACAACAACCAGGGCAGGTGGCTGCATGAGGCCGACCGGCCCCAGGAGTGGACAGGGGCGACGCTGATGCGGCGCATCGGCCCTGCGATGGAGGGCTTCAGCGACGAGGAGCTTGAGCAGATCCGTCAGGTCAGCGATGTCCATGAGGATCAGTTGCGTAGAGTGCACGCGCAAAGTGAGCCGGTACCGGCGGTGTTGCTGGACACCGCGCAGCAATTTCGCGCCTACGGACAGGCGAAGGAACTCAACCGGCAGATCACGGCTGGACGTCTCTCTGCCGAGTTGACCGGTTATGCCGCCAGCCTGGTCACAGAGCTTGCCCATTGGCCGGCCAGCACGGGTATTGACGTGTTGGGAGAGGACGGGCTCGACACTTCGGCGGTGCGCTATGGCAACCGGCTGGCGACGGGGCGGGACCTGATCCGGATCAGCCGTGCCGAGCTGATGCAGGGCCAGCTGTCCAGGCGCATTGTCGAGCACCTCAGCCACGAACAGTTAACGCCACTGTTGGGTGAGCGTACAGGGCTCGACACCCCGTCGCGTGCGGCGGAATTGACTCGCCGCCTGGCGGAGTATGCGGCCACCCAGCACACCCGGCTGTTCAAAAGCCTGTACAGCGAGCGCCTTGCGCCTAAAAGCCCCGCCGTGCAGGTTTTGCAGCGCGACTTCAAGCGCTTGCCGAGCCTGATCGCCCAGGAACTGCTGGACTCGGCTTCCCCCAAAGAGCTGGAATTCATCACTGCCAAGGGGCGACTCCCCTTACGGCTGGCCGAAGAGGCGCGCAAGCTGCAGGCGCAGATGCGTCTGTTGCACGCTTATGAAGGGTTGTATCTGGAGCGGCTGGACAACCCGGATACCGAAACCCTGGTGCTGCACTCCCTGGAAAACCTGCCCGGCTGGCACGACAACATCCGGCTTGAAGTGCGCGAGGGCTCGTTCGATGGCAGCTTGCGCGCGGTGTTTGGCCCCGAGGACGCAGGCCAGCGCAAAGTGCTGGCGCGTGTGGCTGATGGGCTTTATCAACCCTTCGATGAAGAGGGCAATGAACTACACGGTACCGACAGCTTGTATAGAGCGTTGCAGCACGCCTTGCCCGATGCCCATCGCAACGCGATTAGCCTGCCCCATGTCGGCCAAGGTGATCAGTTGCATGCGTTGGTCATTCAGCGGGCGCTGCCACGGGATGCCTTAAGCAACGCCTTGCGCATGGCGCCGCGGAACAAGCCGTTCTTCAGGTTCCCGCAGCGCGCACCGAGCGGCCAGCCGGGCTATCCGTTGAGCGGACGCGGGGTGGGCGGAGTTGAGGGCACTTTCCGTCGTCGGCTGCGAACGCTTTACCCCAGTTTGACGGAGGAGCAGGTTGAGGCCTTTCTGCAGGACCGCAGCCTCACCGACGACGCCTGGCTGCGTGCGTTGGAGCGTGATTTCGCAGACCTTGAAGAGACGTTTTACAACTGGCTTTTGAAGGGGCCGAGAACGCCGTCGATTTTGCGCGCACGGTATCGGATTGTGGATGCCATCATGAACGCCTGGAGAATGACGGGCGAGCCGGACATAGATCCCCTCGGTAACGTGCGAGGGCAGCGGATCAATCTGCGAGGCGGCGCTCGCGACCAGCAGCGGATGCTCGGGGCGCAGCTGGCAACCCTGCCAGAGCTGCCAGGCAACTTCGATCATGTCACCAACCTGCAGGTGACCCGGTGCGACCTGACCAACCAGGGCGCGCGTTTTCTGTCGGCGTTCCGCAGGGTGCGGCTGTTGGACCTGAGCGAAAATCGCTTGACTGTCCTGCCGCCCGCCCTTGCGAACATGCCGTTCATGGAGGGGCTGGACCTGGCCGATAACGCCTTGGTTCTGACGGCAGAGACCGCGCAGCACATCAACAATATGACCCGACTGATTTCGCTGACGCTGGCCGGTAACCCCATCGGTGGGTGGTTGAACCTCAAGCGCCTGCGTTTTCTGCAATGGCTGGAACTGGCGGGCTGCGGTTTGAAGGCACTGCCGGCGGGCCTTTTCGCCCACCCCAGGCCGCGAGGTTTTGTGCTGGACCTGACGGGTAATCCGATCACTGAAATGCCTGATGTGGCGCCGGGCTCGGACAGGGCAGAGACCATCGCCAGAATCGTGGTGACCCGTGAGTTGTTGGCGCCTGAGGCACTCGATCGGCTCAAGCTCTATATAGAGTCCATCGGGATGGATGCCGGGCGACGTTTTCCCCCCAGGGGCGTGCAGGACAGCGCCCATTGGATGGCCGGCCTGACGCAACAGGAGTGGGTGGTGAAAGCCCGCTACTGGGACGCGGTCGAGGAGCTTGAAGGCAGCGAGCCGTTTTTCAATGAACTGCGCAAACTGAACGAATCTTCCGATGCGGGAACGCCTGAATACAGGAACGATTTGACAGCCAAGGTGTGGCGCATGATCGAGGCCATGCATGAAGACAGTGTGCTGTGTGACACCTTGTTCAAAATGGCCGCTGCACCCACCACGTGTGTCGACGCCGGGGCCCAGTTGTTCAATGCTATGGGCGGGGAGGTGCTGGTGTCCCAAGCCAACGCAATTCCCAATGTCGAGCTGAAAAAAATCGAACTGCTGGACCTGGCCAGGGGGCGCGCAAGGCTCCATGAGTTGGGCCGGATCGCTCAAGCGAGAGTCAACGAACTGCTCGCGCAGGGTCGCAATTTTCCTCAATATGACGCGCAGGGTGAGTTGGTGCGGCAGTACGACGCCCAGGGAAATGCGCTGCGCAGCATCGACGAAGTCGAGATATACCTGGCCTATGCCACACGGCTGGCCGGGCGTCTGGATTTACCCTGGCAGTCCAAGAGCATGATGTTCAACGAGCCGGATGTCACAAGCGCGATGGTGGACGAGGCTTACCTGCGTGTGCGGGCGTTGGAGGAAGGCGACCAGCTACGCAACCAGATCGTGGAGGAATCCTTTTGGGCCAACTTCGTCGAGTCGTTGAACCCCGAACCCTTCAAGGTGCTGCAGGTCAGGGGCGATGACTTGATCAGTTTGCAGGTCGCCCAACAGGAATGGGCGAATGACGGCGATCTTTCGCCGCAGCAAAAGCAAGCGCTGCGCGAGACGATCGATACCACGGTGCTGGCGCTGGGCAAATCGTCGGTGAACTCCGTGCCGGGGCACGTGATGAGTGACGAGGAGTATTTCTCCGACATCAGCGCCGTGCAAAAGGAGCGCTTGCAACTGCTCTACACCATGACCGATCAAATCATGGGCCGCAGCCCGCAACCCGCTCAGGGCAGCGAAGCTTGAGCCCATGAGCGGGTGACGATTCAGAACAGGAAGTAACGCTGTGCCATCGGCAGCACGTCCGCCGGTTCGCACCACAGCAGCACACCATCGGCCTTGACCTGATAGGTCTGCGGATCCACTTCGATTTCCGGTAGGTAATCGTTGTGGATCAGGTCGGTTTTTTGCACATCGCGACAGCCCTTAACCACCGCGATCTGCTTCTTCAAACCCAGGGCATCGGGCAATCCGGCGTCCAGCGCGGCCTGGCTGATAAAGGTCAGGCTGGTGGCGTGCAACGAGCTGCCAAAGCTGGCGAACATCGGGCGGTAGTGCACGGGTTGCGGGGTGGGGATTGACGCGTTGGCGTCGCCCATCAGGCTGGAGGCAATTGCGCCGCCCTTGAGAATCAGGGTCGGCTTGATGCCAAAGAACGCCGGCCGCCACAGCACCAGGTCAGCCCATTTCCCCACCTCGATGGAGCCGACGATATGGCTGATGCCATGGGTGATCGCCGGGTTGATGGTGTACTTGGCGATATACCGTTTGGCGCGGAAATTGTCGTTGCCGGCGCCATCGCCCGGCAGCGGGCCGCGCTGTTTTTTCATCTTGTCGGCGGTTTGCCAGGTGCGCGTGATCACTTCGCCCACGCGGCCCATGGCCTGGCTGTCGGAGCTGATCATCGAGAACGCGCCGAGGTCGTGCAGGATGTCTTCGGCGGCGATGGTCTCGCGGCGGATGCGGCTTTCAGCGAAGGCCACGTCTTCGGCAATGCTCGGGTCCAGGTGATGGCAGACCATCAACATGTCCAGGTGCTCATCGATGGTATTGCGCGTGAACGGCCGCGTCGGGTTGGTCGAACTTGGCAGTACGTTGGGGAAGCCGCAGGCCTTGATGATGTCCGGCGCATGACCGCCACCGGCACCTTCGGTGTGGTAGGTGTGGATGGTGCGGCCCTTGAGCGCGGCGAGGGTGGTTTCAACAAAGCCGGACTCGTTGAGGGTGTCGCTGTGGATCGCCACCTGCACGTCGTACTGGTCGGCGACGCTCAGGCAGTTGTCGATGCTGGCGGGCGTGGTGCCCCAATCTTCATGCAGCTTCAAACCGATGGCGCCGGCCTTGACCTGCTCGATCAACGGTTCCGGCAAGCTGGCGTTGCCCTTGCCGGTAAAACCGATGTTCATCGGGAATGAATCACTGGCCTGAAGCATGCGTGCCAGGTGCCACGGGCCCGACGTGCAGGTGGTGGCGTTGGTGCCGGTGGCCGGGCCGGTACCGCCGCCGATCATGGTGGTGACGCCGCTGGTCAGCGCTTCCTCGATCTGTTGCGGGCAAATGAAATGCACGTGGGAGTCAATGCCGCCGGCGGTGAGGATCATGCCTTCACCGGCGATCACTTCGGTGCTGGCGCCGATGGCCATGGTCACGCCGGGCTGGATGTCTGGGTTGCCGGCCTTGCCGATGGCGTGGATACGACCGTTCTTCAGGCCGACATCGGCTTTGACGATGCCCCAGTGATCGATGATCAGCGCGTTGGTGATCAGGGTGTCCACCACTTCATGGGCGAGCAACTGGCTCTGGCCCTGGCCGTCGCGGATCACTTTGCCGCCGCCGAATTTGACTTCTTCGCCGTAGACGGTGAAGTCCTTTTCGACTTCGACGAACAGCTCGGTGTCGGCCAGGCGGACCTTGTCACCGACGGTGGGGCCGTACATGTCGGCGTAGGCTTGGCGGCTGATTTTCATGTGTGTGCCCTGAAGATGTGTGTTGAATGTGAAATCGCTATCGGGGGCAAGCCCCCTCCCACCTTTGATGTGTGAACGCATTCAAATGTGGGAGGGGGCTTGCCCCCGATGAGGCCCTAAAGATCGCCCATGACCCGCCCGGCAAACCCGAATACCCGCCGTCCGCCGCTCAAATCGACCAACTCGATCTCACGGCTCTGCCCCGGCTCAAACCGTACCGCCGTGCCCGCCGGAATATTCAGGCGCATGCCGCGGCTTGCCGCACGGTCAAACGTCAGCGCGTCATTGGTTTCGAAAAAGTGATAGTGCGAGCCCACCTGGATCGGCCGGTCGCCGCTGTTGGCCACGCTGAGCGTGATGGTGCGACGGCCGACGTTGAGTTCGATCTCGCCGGGCTGGATCTGATATTCGCCAGGAATCATGCAGGTTGCCCCAGGGTCTTGAAGTAGATGGCGGTCGGGCTGTAGCGCCCGTCCGGGCTTTGGCAGTAATCGGGCAGTTCGCCGATCTTGGTGTAGCGCAGCGCCTGGTAGAACGCTTCGGCCCCGGAGCCGGCTTCGGTGTCCAGGTACAGCAGGCCGCGCTTGTGCTGGCGTGCGGCAAGTTCCAGGGTGTGCATCAGTTGTTGGCCGAGGCCGTGGCGGCGCGCACTGCTGTGCACCAGCAGCTTTTGCACCTCGGCGCGGTTCAGGCCATTGGCTTTCTGGCACAGCGCCAATTGCACGCTGGCCTGCACCTGTTCGTCGCGCACTACCACCCACAGCAACAGGCTGGCGTCTTCGATGCTCGACTGAACGCCGCGCAGATACTCGCGGGCCTGGGCTTCATCGAAGTCGGCCATAAAACCCACCGATGCGCCGTGCTTGACCGCGTCCAGCAACAGCTCAATCAGGCCCTCGCGGTAATGGGCAAAACTCTCTGCATTGACTCGACGCAGTTGCGCAGCGCTCATCGATCACTCCTTGGGCGGTTCGGCGCCCGGGTTCAAGGCCAGTTGCATAAAGGTCAGGTCGAGCCAGCGACCAAATTTGATACCCACCTGCGGCATTTGCCCGGTGGTGATAAACCCCAGGCGCTCATGCAGGCGGATCGAAGCCTGGTTGCCGCTTTCGATGGCGGCGACCATCACGTACTTGCCGCCTATGCGCGCGCGTTCGATCAAGGCCGCCATCAACTGCGGGCCAAGGCCTTTGCCACGCTGGTCGTTACGCACATACACCGAGTGCTCGACGCTGTAGCGAAAGCCTTCGAAAGGGCGCCAGTCGCCAAACGAGGCGTAGCCGGTGACTTCATCGTGCTCGACCGATACCAGGATCGGATACGCCTGGGCCTGACGCGCGTTAAACCATGCCAAGCGGTTGGCCAGGTCTACCGGTTGTTCGTTCCAGATCGCCGTGGTGTTGCGTACCGCATCGTTGTAGATGTCGCGGATGGCTGGCAGGTCGCTTTCACTTGCATCACGAATCATGACCGGGCCTCAGGCGATGGGTTGGTGGACGGTGACCAGTTTGGTGCCGTCCGGGAAGGTCGCTTCCACCTGGATATCCGGGATCATTTCCGGGATGCCTTCCATCACCTGTTCACGGCTGAGCAGGGTGGTGCCGTAGTGCATCAAGTCGGCAACGGTGCGGCCATCGCGGGCGCCTTCCATCAAGGCGGCGGAGATATAGGCGATGGTTTCCGGGTAGTTGAGCTTCACCCCGCGCGCCAGGCGGCGCTCGGCCACTAAGCCTGCGGTGAAGATCAGCAGTTTGTCTTTTTCCCGTGGGGTCAGGTCCATGGTTCAAGGTCCTTCAAACATCATTCATAAAAACACCGCAGATCCCCTGTGGGAGGGGGCTTGCCCCCGATGGGGAATGTCAGGCAATACATCTGTCACTGACCCACCGCTATCGGGAGCAAGCCCCCTCCCACATGTTGATCTTCATGTGCTCCAGATTCGTGGTGCGACCGCCTCTCGCCCAAACAGAGCGGGGCGTAACAATTTCCATAAATCAATCAACCATCCCCGCGCCAGCAGCGCTTCACTGGCCAGGCAGCGGGCGACCAGCAAGCCGGGTAATTGGGTCAGGTCGCCGCGTACTGCATTCGGCAGAGCGCGGCATTGCTCAAGCAATTCAGGGGTGATTTCGCCAGTCACCAACAGGGTGGCAAATACCGGCTGCCCGTCCAGGCCGATAGGCGAGTCGAGCAACCCATCGGCGCCGACAATGCGCTGGCGTTCATGCCAGAGCAACTGGCCGTCGCGGCGGATATCCAGGTGCGATTGAAAGTGCCCCAAGTCGAAGCGCTCGCCACTGGCCGGACGGCCCAGGGCGATCACGTCCCAGTAGAACAATCGGGCATCGCCTTGCAGGTCGATGCGCGTGGTGAGTTCGGCCTGGGCGGCGCTGAATACGATGGTTTCCTGGGGCAGCCATTCCAGGGTGGCGCCGGCTTCGACAGTCAGTTCGAGTTGCTGGAAGGCCGGGCCGCTGGCGCGGTACCACTTGGCCGCGCCAGGGCTGGTCAATTGGGCCCAGGCGCCCTCGGCGACGTGGGCGCTGATGTCCAGGCGATCCCCACCGGCAATCCCGCCGGGCGGGTGCACGATGATGTGCTGGCACACCTCGGGGCCTTCGGCATACAGGTGCTTTTGCACCCGCAGCGGGCCGAGGTGGCGGCGCATCACCGGGCGCGTGGTGTCGCCGAAACGCGCATAGCCGAGTTCCAGCTCGGCGTGCCAGCTGGGGGTGAACAGGGCAGGGGTAACGGGCAGGTTCATGTCTTTATGCTTATCGTTAGGACGCTACAGATTAGATGGTTACGAGACCGCGTACACCCTCGCTTTCCATATTTTCTCCACGGCCCTGCTGCACGATTTCGCCCCGTGACATCACCAGGTACTGGTCGGCCAGTTCAGCGGCGAAGTCGTAGAACTGTTCCACCAACAGAATCGCCATATCGCCCTGCGCTGCGAGCTTTTTGATCACGGCGCCGATCTCTTTGATCACCGACGGTTGGATGCCTTCGGTGGGCTCATCGAGAATCAACAGGCGCGGGCGGCTGGCGAGGGCTCTCCCGATAGCAAGCTGTTGCTGCTGGCCGCCGGATAAGTCACCGCCGCGCCGATGCTTCATTTGCAGTAATACCGGGAACAGTTCGTAGATAAACGCCGGCACTTCCTTGGCCTCGGAACCCGGGAAGCGCGACAGGCCCATCAACAAGTTTTCTTCCACCGTCAGCCGCCCGAAAATCTCCCGGCCTTGAGGCACGTAGGCGATACCGGCGTGCACGCGCTGGTGCGGTTTGAAGCCGGTGATGGCCTTGCCTTCCCAGTTCACCGCACCCTCTTTGGCGGGCAGCAACCCCATCAAACACTTGAGTAGGGTGGTCTTGCCCACGCCATTACGGCCGAGCAGGCAGGTGACTTCGCCGATCTTCACGTCAAACGAGAGCCCGCGCAGGATGTGGCTACCGCCGTAATACTGGTGCAGCTTGTCGACTTGCAGCATGTTCAAACCCTCCTCAAATCGTGCCGGTGGCTGGCTTTTATGGTGAATCGACTTTTGTGGTGAGCCGACTTTTATGGTGAGCGGGCTTTTGTGGTGAGCGGGCTTGCCCCGCGCTGGGCCGCGAAGCGGCCCCTTTCCCATTCACCGCGTTCTATCAGGTAAAACTCATTGCCTGGTTTTGGGGCCGCTTCGCGACCCAGCGCGGGGCAAGCCCGCTCACCACATAGTCCTGCTCAGCAAATAGTCCTGCTAACCACAAAGTCCTGCTCAGCAAATAGTCCTGCTCACCACAAAGTCCTACTCAGCACACATTTTCGTATCCACCTGAAGCTGTTCAGCGACCGAGATAAACCTCGATCACCCGCTCATTTTCCTGCACCTGTTCCAGCGACCCTTCGGCCAGCACGCTGCCTTGGTGCAACACCGTCACATGGTCGGCAATCGAACCGACAAAGCCCATGTCGTGCTCCACCACCATCAACGAATGCTTGCCCGCCAGGCGCTTGAACAGTTCGGCAGTAAATTCGGTTTCGGCGTCGGTCATGCCCGCCACCGGTTCGTCCAGCAGCAACAGTTGCGGGTCTTGCATCAGCAGCATGCCGATTTCCAGGAACTGCTTCTGGCCGTGGGACAGCAACCCGGCGGGGCGATGCACCGAGGCAGTGAGGCGGATGGTATCGAGCACTTCATCAATCCGGTCTTTCTGCTCGCCACTCAAGCGTGCACGCAAGCTGGCCCACACCGACTTGTCGGTCTTCTGCGCCAGCTCCAGGTTTTCGAACACGCTCAAGGCTTCGAACACCGTTGGCTTCTGGAACTTGCGGCCGATACCAGCTTGGGCGATTTGCACTTCGCTCATGCTGGTCAGGTCCAGGGTTTCGCCGAACCAGGCATTGCCGTGGCTGGGCCGGGTCTTGCCGGTGATCACGTCCATCATCGTGGTCTTGCCCGCGCCGTTGGGGCCGATGATGCAGCGCAGTTCACCGACGCCGATGTAGAGATTCAAGTCGTTGAGTGCCTTGAAACCGTCGAAGCTGACGCTGATGTCTTCCAGGGTCAGGATGGTGCCATGGCGGGTGTTGAGGCCCTTGCCCGCGGCCTGGCCGATGCCGATGGCATCGCGGCCGCTGCCCGCGTCAAAAATAGGTTCGAGCATGACGTTCCTCATTTCTTCAGCAAGCCGATAACGCCCTTGGGCAGGTACAGGGTGACGATGATGAACAGCGCCCCGAGGAAGAACAGCCAGTATTCCGGAAAGGCCACGGTGAACCAGCTCTTCATGCCATTGACCACACCGGCGCCGAGCAGCGGGCCGATCAAGGTGCCGCGCCCGCCCAAGGCCACCCACACGGCGGCTTCGATGGAGTTGGTCGGCGACATTTCACTCGGGTTGATGATGCCCACTTGTGGCACGTACAAGGCGCCGGCCAAACCGCACAGCACCGCACTCAACACCCACACAAACAGCTTGAAACCACGCGGGTCGTAGCCACAGAACATCAGGCGGTTCTCCGCGTCGCGCAGGGCGGTCAGCACCCGGCCGAACTTGCTCTGGGCCAGGCGCCAGCCGATGTACAGGCTGGCGACCAACAGCAGCACCGTGGCCAGGAACAACGCTGCCCGTGTGCCCGGCTCGGTAATGCCAAAACCCAGGATGCTGCGAAAGTTGGTAAAGCCGTTGTTGCCGCCGAACCCGGTTTCGTTGCGAAAGAACAACAGCATCCCGGCGAAGGTCAGAGCCTGGGTCATGATCGAGAAATACACGCCCTTGATCCGCGAACGGAAAGCGAAGAAACCGAACACCAAAGCGAGCACACCCGGCGCCAATACCACCAGGCACAGCGCCCAGAGGAAGTGATCGGTGCCAGCCCAATACCAGGGCAATTCGGTCCACGACAGGAAGGTCATGAACGCCGGCAGCTCATCGCCGGACGCCTGGCGCATCAGGTACATGCCCATTGCATAACCGCCGAGGGCGAAGAACAAACCGTGACCGAGGGACAGCATCCCGGCGTAACCCCACACCAGATCCAGGGCCAGGGCGACGATGGCGTAGCAGAGGATCTTGCCCACCAGCGTCAGGGTGTAGGCCGAGACATGCAGCGGGTTTTCCGGCGAGAGCAGCGAGCACAGCGGCAAGGCCAGCAGCAGGATCAGGATGATCACACCGGTGGCAATCGTCGCCTTGGGGCCGGCCTTTTGCGCGGCCGTAAGCATCAATGGCTGGTTCATCAGTCGATCACCCGTCCTTTCAGTGCGAAGAGTCCTTGCGGGCGTTTCTGGATAAACAGAATGATCAGCGCGAGGATCAGGATCTTGCCGAGCACGGCGCCGATCTGCGGTTCCAGAATCTTGTTGGCGATACCCAGGCCGAAGGCCGCCGTGACGCTACCGGCCAACTGGCCGACACCGCCCAATACCACCACCAGGAACGAGTCGATGATGTAGCTCTGGCCCAAGTCCGGGCCAACGTTGCCGATCTGGCTCAGCGCGACGCCGCCTAACCCGGCGATGCCCGAGCCCAGGCCAAAGGCGAGCATGTCCACGCGCCCGGTGGGCACGCCGCAGCAGGCGGCCATGTTGCGGTTCTGGGTGACGGCGCGCACGTTGAGGCCCAGGCGCGTCTTGTTGAGCAGCAGCCAAGTGAGCACGACGACAAACAGTGCGAAGGCGATGATCACGATGCGGTTGTAAGGCAGCACCAGGTTGGGCAGCACTTGGATACCGCCGGACAACCATTCAGGGTTGGCCACTTCGACGTTCTGCGCGCCGAACACCAGGCGCACGGCCTGGATCAGCATCAGGCTGATGCCCCAGGTGGCGAGCAGGGTTTCCAGAGGGCGACCATACAAGTGACGAATCACCGTGCGCTCGAGGGCCATGCCGATCGCGGCGGTGACGAAAAACGCCACCGGCAGCGCGATCAGCGGGTAGAACTCGATGGCCGCAGGCACGTAGCGCTGCATCAGCAGTTGCACTACATAGGTGGAATAGGCGCCGAGCATCAGCATCTCGCCGTGGGCCATGTTGATCACACCGAGCAGGCCGAAGGTGATCGCCAGCCCCAGGGCCGCGAGCAGCAGGATCGAGCCCAGGGACATGCCGCTGAAGGCCTGGCCGAGGATTTCGCCAAACATCAATTTGCGTTTGACCTGGGCCAGGCTGGTTTCGGCGGCGGTGTGCACGGCGGCATCGGTTTCGACGCCAGGTGCGAGCAGGGCTTCAAGGCGCGTGCGGGCCAGCGGGTCGCCGGTGCTGCCGAGCAAGCGCACGGCAGCCAGGCGCACGGCCGGGTCGGTGTCGACCAGTTGCAGGTTGGCCAGGGCCAGGCTCAGGGCGGTGTGCACGCCTTCGTCGGTTTCGGCGGCGACTTGCTGGTCGAGGAATTTGAGCTGCGCAGGTTGCGCGGTTTTTTGCAGCGTTTGCGCAGCCGCCAAGCGCACCTTGGGGTCGGCGGCGAGCAGTTGCTGGCTGGCTTGCACGTTATCGATCAAGCCGCGCAGGCGGTTGTTCAGGCGCACGGTTTTGGTTTCGCCATTGACCGTAAGCTGACCTTGTTGCAGGGCGTCCACCAACTCGATGCGCGCCGGGTCAGGCTTTGCGGCCCAGTCCTGGAGGAGCTTGGCTTGTTGCGTCGGGTTGGCGGCCTGGAAGTCTTCGGCGTCGCTGGCGTGTGCGGCCAGGGGTAGCAACAGCAGTAGCGTCAGGAGGTAGCGTGTGAGGGCAGTGGGCATAAACAAATGTCCTGATCATGCGTGGACAGTGTGGGAGGGGGCTTGCCCCCGATAGCAGAGTGTCAGGTGATACTTCTGTCACTGACTCACCGCCATCGGGGGTAAGCCCCCTCCCACATTTGACTTGTGGTGGGGCTTTAGTTGCTCTTCACAGCGTGATCCGGTTTTTTGTCATTGCCAGGAATGTACGGGCTCCACGGCTGGGCGCGAATCGGCTCCTGGGTCTGCCACACCACCGAGAACTGCCCGTCCGCCTGGATCTCACCGATCATCACCGGCTTGTGCAGGTGGTGGTTGGTCTTGTCCATGGTCAGGGTAAAGCCGGACGGCGCGGCGAAGGTCTGGCCGGCCAGGGCTTCACGCACTTTGTCGACGTCGGTGGACTTGGCTTTCTCTGCTGCCTGGGCCCACATATGGATGCCCACATAGGTGGCTTCCATCGGGTCGTTGGTCACGGCTTTGTCCGCGCCCGGCAGGTTGTGTTTCTTGCCGTAGGCTTTCCAGTCTGCGACGAATTTCTGGTTGACCGGGTTCTCCACCGACTGGAAGTAGTTCCACGCGGCGAGGTTGCCCACCAACGGCTTGGTGTCGATGCCGCGCAGTTCTTCTTCGCCCACGGAGAACGCCACGACCGGTACGTCGGTGGCTTTCAGGCCCTGGTTGGCCAGTTCCTTGTAGAACGGCACGTTGGAGTCGCCATTCACGGTGGAGATCACAGCGGTCTTGCCGCCGGCGGAGAATTTTTTGATGTTGGCAACGATGGTCTGGTAGTCGGCGTGGCCGAACGGGGTGTAGACCTCTTCGATGTCTTTATCCGCTACGCCTTTGGAATGCAGGAACGAGCGCAGGATCTTGTTGGTGGTGCGCGGGTACACGTAGTCGGTGCCCAGCAGGAAGAAGCGCTTGGCGCTGCCGCCTTCTTCGCTCATCAGGTATTCCACCGCCGGGATCGCTTGCTGGTTCGGCGCCGCACCGGTGTAGAACACGTTGGGCGACATCTCTTCACCTTCGTATTGCACCGGGTAGAACAGCAGGCCATTGAGTTCTTCGAACACTGGCAACACCGATTTACGCGACACCGACGTCCAGCAACCGAACACCACCGCGACCTTGTCCTGGGTCAGCAACTGGCGGCCTTTTTCGGCGAACAGCGGCCAGTTCGAGGCTGGGTCCACGACCACCGGTTCAAGCATCTTGCCGTTCACCCCACCCTTTGCGTTGATCTCGTCGATGGTCATCAGCGCCATGTCCTTGAGGGACGTTTCCGAGATGGCCATGGTCCCGGACAGCGAATGCAGGATGCCGACCTTAATGGTCTCGGCGGCCTGGATAGTCCAGGTCATGCCCATGGCGGCAATGGATGCCGACAGGGTGAAAGCCTTGATCAAGCTGCGACGCTTCATGGTGCGGTCTCCATAGGTCAATGTTGTTATGTGGGAGCAATTGCAAGGGCTGTGCCTATCAGTGCCGTCGCGATGCATTCATGCGTGCTTGACGTTTTGCCCAGGATTTCGCGCACCAGATCGGGGCTTTGAACCGGATGATGTGCGCGCTGGCGCACGCTAACGGTGCGGGCTAACTACTTACCGCTCGACGCCTTCCCAGAGGTACAAGAATGGCCGCCAACACTCAGTCAAAAGGAATGTGTATGGCTATTCGATTATCACGCCAGGAACGCGCTGCCGGTGCCGGGAGGGGAGCGTCGCGCTTGCCGCCGTTAAGCCCGGCGTTTGTGCATGAGGCCGACGCCGCCTACTGGGCCCATCGGAAAATCGGCGACCGCCGTGACCGCGAGTACGGCGGCGTCATCCTGAAAAACCCCGCCGGTAAATACTTCGCCACCGATCCGGTGCCAGGGGATGGCATGCAGTTCGATCTGCTCAACGTTCTGGGCATCAGCGCCGAAGGTTATTACCAGCAACCCAGGGGCTACACCTGCGTCGCCAGTTACCATTCGCACCCGGCCCAGCACGCGTTGATCCGCGAGCGCAATCCGTCGTTCGACGAGCGAATGGCCAAGGCATTTCTCGGTTTTTTTTCAGGTTCGGACTTCAGCCACGATGTGGATGATCGCGAATTCTTTCCGGCGGCGTATCTATCGGGGCCGGACGGCTCACTGATTCGCTACGCGCCCAGCGGTTCGTCCCCGGAGCGCAGCTTCGCACTGTGGCTGCGGGCGGGAAAGCCGGCCGGCAGTCGGGTGGGGGTGTATGGGCCCTTCAATGAGTTTGTGAAAAAGGTCTCCACGCTGGGCGAGCTGAGCCTGATTGTGCCTACTGCACTGTGGGGCGGTTCTTTCGGTAAGGTGCCGGCGAACTGGGTGGTGTTCGAACCCTTCAGTTCCTCCACGTTGACCGAGTTGCCCTTGTTTACCGCCGTCTTCGATCAAGCTACCAAGGCCATTCGCTCGGCCCTGGCCGGCGGTGGTGCTGGCGGCGTGTTGCTCAAGGCTCGCGACAAGGAGGCCTATATCGCCACTGTCGGCAGGACCCTCGACCCTCACCAGCCTTTCTTGCGGCAACTGTTCCCCAATCGCGAGGGCAAGTTCGCATTGCCCGCCGATTATGGGGTAGCGGGTTTCTACCTGGGGCCAACGCCACCGGCGACCGTGCTCCCCGTCCAGGAGCCAGAGCTCTACCAGGCATTCTTCGCGCCACGGGCGCTGGCGCTCGGCATCTACCAGGCGCACACGCTGGAGACGGTGGATCAGGCCTTGGGCGTGTCGATTTATTACCGTACCCAGGGGCGAGCGTTGCTCAAATACCGCTGCTCCCTGACCAGTGCCGAAGCGGCACTGTTCAAGGTTGAGGCGGATGGCTCTGTCGTGGATGACGGTTTGGACGCCGCGCTGTTGAGCGGCCAGATGAGCCCGCGCGACTTTGTACGGCGGGTGGCGAGCACCGGGCAACTGAGCGTGGAGCAGACCAGCGCATTGTGGAGTGTGGCTGGTGTCGTCGATGAGAACTGGGTGCCGGACAAGACCGTTACACAGCCCACATCTACCACCACGCCGGGCTCCGGCGGCACATCGGTGACGCTGCCCGCATTGAGCCCGGCCTTTATTCATGCCGATGACGCAGCGTTGTGGGCGCACCGGCGTATTGGTGCACGGCGTGATCGTGAGTACGGCGGTGTGATTCTGCGCAACCTGCAAGGGTATTTTTTTGCCACAGAACCGGTCAGTGATCAGGGGCTTGAGTTTGACATCCGCGACGTCCTCGGCACCCGCGAGGATGGCAGTTTCTTGCCGATTGCTGGTTACCGCCGCGCTGGGCTTTATCATTCCCATCCGGCGGATTACGAACAGGTTGCCAGTGCCAACCCGAAGATGTCCGAGCATCAGGTGAAGGCCTATCTGAATTTCTTTTCTCCATGGGATGCCGCTGGGGATATCACCTATCAGCACAACTTTGCATTGTCTTACTTGTCGGGTCCCGATGATTCTCTGGTGCGCTATCGCCCCAGTGGGTCGTTCGCTGAGGCGCAATACGCCAAGTGGATTTTGGGCAAGGTCAGCGAGGCAGCGTGGGGGACGGATGGTTCGATAGAAGGTCACGTTAAAAAAATGCTCGCGGTGGGTGAGTTGAGCTTTGTCACCAGCAACCCGTTGTGGGGCGGCTCTCGGGGGGTGGTTCCGCAGAGCTGGCAGCCCTATCAGGCGTTCGCTGCGCCAGCGCCGGGTTTGTTGCCGCTGTTGTCCCACGTCTGCGCCACGGTCAGCGATGCCATTCAAGCGGGCGTGGCGCTCGGCAGCGGCGCCAAGACGTCCTGGCGCCTTGGGCTGGTGCTCAAGCGCGATGGCAAGGATGAATTCGTCGCGACCCAGGCCCACCTCCTCGACGAGCCACGCTTTTATGTGAGCCACCTGTTATCGACGGATGCGGACGGCAATTACCTGCTGCCGGACGAGCATCACATTGTTGGTTTTTACTGCGACCCTCCTGCCGAACACGGCCGCGTGGCGGTGAACCAACCCTGGTTGTACCGCAGCTTTTTTCCGCCGTTGGGTTTGGGGAGCGCGGCACAGCAGGCTGGTCTTATCGCTAACCTGCAGGTGCCGGATCAGCCGCTTGGGCTCTATCAGCAAACCGCAGATGGGGCGCTGTTGCGCTACCGATTTAACTTCTCGCCTGCAGAAGTCGAACGCTTCGGCAGCAGCCCTGAGGCCGATAACGCGCTGCTCACAGGCAGCCTCACACCCCAGGACTATGTCCGGCAGGTTGCGGCCGTCGGTGAGCTGACCGTGCTCGCCACCAACCGCATGTGGGACCGCGCGGGTGTGGTCGCCGCAGCGTGGCGACCGTTTGCCGGTGTCCCGGAGGTGAAGGTGGGGCCGGCCTTCATTCAGCCCGATGACGCTGCGCGCTGGGCACACAACCAGATCGGCACACGGCGTGACAAAGAGTATGGCGGGCTCATTCTCAAACGCGGCAACCGCTACTTCGCCACGCATCCGGCCAGCGGTGAGCAGGTGCTGTTCGATTTCAGCACGATCCTGGCAGTGGACGATGAGGGCAACTTTATCGCGCCCCATCCCTACGAGTGCCATGCGCTCTACCATTCCCATCCCGCCGACGAAGGCTCGATAAGACAATTCAACCCCGGTTTCACCGCGGATCAGGTTGAGCTGTTCAACAGTTTTTATTCCAACGCCGACCAGGTGTTTGTCATCACCCATCGTAACTTTGCGCGCGTGCATTACCTGTCTGGGACGGTCAACTCGCTGCTCAAATATGTGAGCAGCGGCTCGGCCGAGGAGACAAACCTCAAGGCTCAACTGACAGGCACCGAGCCGGTCGTGCCATTCTCCGCGTTCGAAGGCGCTGTGTGGCGGTTGGCGAAAGCCGGCGAGTTACACGTGCTGGTACCCTCGCCCGTGTGGGGCGGTGTACGCGGCAAGGTGCCTCAGGACTGGACCTTGCGCAGTCCAGTCAGCAGCGACGGGGTTGCGCAGGCACAACCGTTCTTCACCCCGATCGTCAGTACCGCGCAAGCGGCGGTGTTGGTGGCCTTGAGCTTTTCGGCGGGTTTGCCCCGGACCGGCTATCAGGGGGTTGTCCTCAAGCACCTGACGGCTTCGACCTATGTCGCCACTGAACCCACGGCCCTGGGCGCTGCGTTGACCGGGCTGTTCCCGGTACGCAATAACGGCCAGCCCCGGCTGCCCTCCAATCACCGCGTGGTGGGCTTCTATTATTCCCCGGCGCCTTTGGCCAACACGCCGTTACCCGCCACGGAACCTTGGCTGTACAAGCGTTTCGTCAGCCCTCAACTGCTGGTCACGGCGATGAATCAGGCGGCCGCCACGAAGAGCCTGCAGATTGCCGAGATGGGCTTGAAGCTGTTTTTGCACACCGACGACGGGGCGCTGTTGCAATGGCAAGCGCCCGAAGCCAAGGCGGCCACTGAACTGTTCAATGTGGCCATTGACGGCACGGTGACGGATAACGATAACCAGGCAGCGTTGATGGACGGTTCGTTGTCTCCCCGGGCGTTTGTGCGTCGCGTTATTCGTGCGGGCGAGCTGACGGTACGCCAGACAGGCCAGCTTTGGACCGAGCGAGGGGTGGTGTATGACAGTGAAGTCCTGCCATTGGGTACGGCCAAGCGTGATAGCGTCGATGCAACCTTCCTGAGTGCCGACGATGCCGCGCGGCACGCCCACGAGCGCATCGGCATACGGCGTGATGCGGGGTATGGCGGCTACATCCTGCGGCGTCCCGACCAGCGCTTCACGTTCACCGAACCGGTACGTTTCCAGGGCAATGGCTTTGCCGCAGACTTGCTGCTGTCATCATCCGACAATGGGTTAGTCGTACCGCCCGCCGAGCATGTCATTTGTGGGCGCTACAGTTCCCATCCACCGCTGTCCCAAGCTGACCTGGAACGTTGGCGCCGTCTGGGTTGGACACTGACCGATCTTGAGATCACCGTCACGATGTTCGCCGATCAGGAAATCCGTTCGGTGATCCAGTCCGGGCTTCCGGCGTACTTGAGCGGAACGCCCAATAACCTGATCTGTTACATCCCCAGCGGCTCACAAAAGGAAGCATTGGTACTGGCCAATACCCGTCAAACGCCGGGGGTTGATAGCTACCGTCTTCGCCTGGAACGCGGTGCGCTCAAACCGCAAGATATCGTGATCCGCCTGGCGGACGCAGGCGAACTGCGGGTGCTCAGCCATACACGGTTGTGGGGGCCGCGCCTGCGAGTCTATGACGACTGGACGCCAAATTTCGAATACGCCCAGGTAGCCCCGCAAACGCCGTCGTTGAGCGCCATTTTCACCACCCTGGACGCTGCGGCGATCAATGCCCATAAGCGCGGCCATGGGCGCAGCCTGGAGGCTCAGGGGTATACGGCTTACTTGCTCAAGCACCCGCAAAAAAATGAATACGTGGTCAGCGAGCTGGCGCCGCAGGCGTCTGAGGGGCGGTTAAGTAACGCATCGCTCGGCGCGCCTTATCTTGAAGGAGGGGATTTCGCTCATGGTTTCGTGGTGGCCGGGATGCTCTATTCCCAGCAATGGTTGCCCAGCGGCGTGAGTTCTTCTGAAGCCTGGCTGACCCGCTTTTTCGCGACTCCGCATTTGCTGCAGCGGGCCGAGAAAGATGCCCGTCATTTGCCGGGCGCGGATACCGGCGACGTGTTACCGGTTTATCTGTCGACGCTTGAGGGCGCGCTATTGCGCTATCAGCCGGCCAAGACCTCGCTGTTCAGTGGCGGCGAGAATGGCGGCGAAGTCAGCGTGCAGGGGATGAGCCTGCGCAGCGGCACTCTGGATATTCGCCGCTATGTGACGTTGATGGCGCAAACCGGTGATTTGACGGTGCTGTACTCCAGTCAATGCTGGGACCGCCGGGGCGCGGTGAGCAAGGAATCTTCGCGCTGGCGACCCTACGCCCACTTTATTCGCCGCCGTCTGGGGCCAGTGTTCAACGACCAGGATGACGCGGCGCGGTATGCCCATTCTCGCCTTCAGACTGTCAATGGAAGGCGGCTGTTCGGCGGCCTGATTCTCAAGCGTCCTGACGGTCTGTTCGTTGCCACTGAACCGGTCAGCGTGCCCCGCGAAGACTTCGAGCACACCTGGATTTTCCCTGATGAGATGGTAGCGGTTGGCGGCTTTCCCGCGGCCCATACCCTGGTGGCGCGCTACCGTTCAAGCCCTGGGCGCGAACTGCCGTTTACCCTGGATGCCACGCAACGTGACATCTACCGCAATATGCTCTCGACCCGGGTGATCAGTGCTGTGCTGACCACTGCCCATGCCACCCTGAGCCGTGAGTACCTGTTCGGCGCCGACGGCAGCATCATCAGTTACAGCCGCAGCAACTCGTTGCTGGAAGCGGCGTTGAAAGACGATTTGGCGCCCCTGAATCTGGTGCGGGAGGACCGCCTGGAGAACACGCTTGAGCAACAGATCCGCGCAGGAGAGCTCACGCCAGAAGCGTTTGTCCAGCGCTTGAGCAAGGCGGGGCGCTTGCGCGTTGTGGAAGGCAGCGAGGTCTGGGGGCCGCCGCGTTTACTTCAGGGGTTTGTTCCCAAAGCGTTTCGCTTGCCTGGGGCTCAGATCGAAAACGCCCTGGCGGATCCTGCCTTCAGTCCGGTATTTGCCCAGGAGCGGGCGGCTGTGCGTTATGCCCATGAACGCTGTCAGTACGGGTCTGCGTTGCAGTTCGGCTACGTGTTCAAGGACGCGCGCAAAGAGCAGTACATGGTGACGATGCCGCTGGTGCGTAGCAGTTATTGGAAGTTCGAGCAGGTGTTTCCAAGCGGCCTGCTGCCCCAGGGTTATGTCCTGGAAGGTATCTATCTATGTGCGGCCCTTGAAACA
This sequence comes from Pseudomonas sivasensis, assembly GCF_021391435.1. NCBI lineage: Bacteria > Pseudomonadati > Pseudomonadota > Gammaproteobacteria > Pseudomonadales > Pseudomonadaceae > Pseudomonas > Pseudomonas sivasensis. Next base: position 876,918 of record NZ_CP090029.1, read on the forward strand.
CTGACACCGGGGCACGACCCCCATGGGCAAATGATTCATTCGCCCATGGTCATCGACAATGGCATTCGCTTCGCCCGCCATGGTGTGAAGGGCAAGCAGCTATCGCTGTACCTGTCCTGCCCGGAGGGGGCGTTGCTCAGGTATCAATACCTGCAAACGGACGAGGCGCTGGACGATCGCAGCCATTTCCCGACGCTTCGCCAGCAACTGCACGAGGGCAAGATCACGCTGCTTGACTATGTGCATGAGCTGGCTGGACTCGGCAACCTTGATGTCCTGGTCGAGGGAGCGGTCTGGGCGGGTACGCGACGAATCACGCCCGTCTGGCAGCCGGGAACGGGAGAAGGATTCTTCGATTACCCGATGGGTTGCGGTCCGTTGTTTTCCCACCCAGACGATGCCGCCCGCTACGTTCAACGTCGGCTGTCGGCAATCCAGGGCCATAACTATGTCGCCGCGGTCCTGGCCAACCCGAACGACTCATCGTTCATCACCACCTTGCCGCTGTGGCCGGGGCTGGATGCGACGCGCCTGTTCCGCCTGTTTTACACCGGGCCTTCGGGGCCTGTGCAGCCGATGTCGCCGCCAGCGAGCGGGCCGGTACCTTACCCGGATTTTCCGGACTTGTACCGGGTGGTGGGTGCGCAGTTGGCCTACCGGGACACGGCGCCCGTCGAGAGTGCGGCGTCCGAGGATGATTCGCTGAACAGCAACTTTATCGAACCGACATTCCTGGCTTATTGCATCCGCATTCTCAAGGCTCAGTCACGCTCTACGACGAACTTTTACCTGATGACTCGGGGGGGCGCGCTGTTGAAATACGTGTTGGGGCTTTCATCCCCGGAAAATGAGCTGATGACGTCTGCGGCCAGTCTCACGCCTGTTGAGTTTTTCAGGCGATTGGCTGGAGTCGGTCAACTCTCGGTACTCGATCGGGATGGCTACTGGCATAACGAGGGGCTGATTTCCGAGGTGCTAAAGGACCGTCGCAAAGAGGTGGGAAACGACGAACCCTTGGTCGACGAACCGCTTCAACTGCGTGACCGTGATGAGCTGTAACGCAGTACTCAGCACTTGTGCATCAGGCCGCTGGCAAGGTACTGGGTGATCGGTCGTTTGTTTTGCTTGGAGGGTTGCTCGCCGCGATGAGCGGCGAGCAACGATGACGCAGAACGTGTGATGAGCTAGCGCTTATCCGCTGCGGGACAAGAGTCGCGCAAGGCTAAAGAAGGCCTCTGTCTTGGGTCCTCGCCGGGTTCATGCAGAACCTGGGGCGGACTCACGCGGGCCAAAAAAACGCGACAGCACCAGACGATCCAAGGCCCATACGACGATCAGCGAAGCGCCCACCAGCGGGAAAATGATCGCCAGGCCCAGCATGATCACCATCGCGGTTTTCCATTTCGGCAGGTCGTGGCGCAACGGCGGCACCCCCAGGCCGCCCTGGGGCCTGCGCTTCCACCAGATCACCACGCCACTGACGGCGCTCAGCAAAATCATCAGGCAGATCACCAGCACGATCAGTTGGTTGACCCAGCCGAACATCTTGCCTTCGTGCAGCATCACGCCGGTCTCGGTGGTCCGCGCTACCCAGTTGTAGTGCTCCCAGCGCACATCGGCGAGGACTTTGCCGGTGTATTGGTCCACATGCAGAGTGGCGTCGTTGCGCGGGTCGTTGGCGAACACCGCGACGGTGAACACGCCGGTGGCGGTGGTGGGGAAGGTGATGCTGTAGCCTGGCTCGACCTTGCGTGCGGAGGCCAAATCCACCACCTGTTGCAGGCGGATGGTCGGCGCGGCCGGGCCTGCGTGCATGGCGCCGTGGTTCATGTGTTCGGCGTGGTCGCCGGACATGGGCATCGGCGTATTTTCCATGGCCCAGGGCACGGTCTGTTGGGTCGCAGTGTTGAGCACTCGCGCCTGCTGGTCGGACTGCGGCACGTTGTTCCACATCGCCGCTGGGAAGGTATTCCACAGCCCCGCGTACTGCTTGCCCCAGAAGCCGGTCCACGTCATGCCGCTGAGCAGCATCACCAGCAAAAATGCCGCGCCCCAGAACCCGGCGACCGCATGCAGGTCGCGCCAGAACACCCGGCCGCGACTGCCCAGGCGTGGCCACAGCACCCCCGCTGAAGACTTGCCACGCGGCCACCACAGATACACACCGGACACGACCAACATCACGCCCCACCCGGCGGCGAGTTCTATGAGGCGGTCGCCGGTGGTGCCGATCATCAGTTCACCGTGCAGTGCACGAGCGATGGCTTGCAGGTTGTAGGTTGCGTCCTGCTCACCGAGTACGGTGCCGCGATAAGGGTCGACGAACACCGTCACTTCGCGACCCTCGTTGTGCATCACAAACTGCGCGCTGCTGGTGGCGTCGGCCGGCGGCAGGTATTTGCTGATCGCGCCTTTGGGGTAGGCGAGTTGGGCGCGCATCAATTGTTCGTCGGCGCTCAAGGCGTGTTCGGCTGCGGGTACGGTCAGCAGGTTGCCGTACATCAGCGGGTCGAGTTGGGGTTTGAACAGGTAGATGATGCCGGTCACGGCCAGCAGCACCATGAAGGGGGCGACAAAGAGGCCAGCGTAGAAATGCCAGCGCCAGGCCAGGTTGTAGAAAGAGATTTTTTGAGTCTTCATCAGGTAGTGCTCCGCAAGGCTATGGATCTTAGGTGTGGGGCTGCCAGGCAACCCCTCTGTCGGTAAGGCCGACTCCTACTGCGGTGCTTTAGAAACTCATGTCGACTTTAGTCCAGAGGGTTCGCCCCGGCTCCTTGATGGCTTGCGGGTCGTTGGCCGGGTAGCCGAAGCCGGCATTGCCCGCGAGGTTCAAATGCTCGGCGTAGGCCTTGCCGAACAGGTTGTCGACGCCGGTGCTGACCTTGACGTTTTTTGTGATGCGATAGGCGCCGTTCAGCGAGAACACGCCAAAGCCGCTGCTCTTGTCGTAGTCCTTGCCGACCACGTTGCCCTTGTTCTGATCGATACGGTTCTGCGCGGCGACCACTCGCCACAGCGCGCCCGCACTCCAGTCGTCTTCGCTGTAGGTCAGGCCCACGCGTGCATCCAGGGGTGGCATTTGTGGCAGGGCCTTGCCGTCGCTGCTGTTCTTGCCCCAGGCGTAGGCGAGGGTCGCGTCGGCTTTCCAATGACGGGTCAGCTTGTACGCCGCGCCCACTTCACCGCCCATGATGCGAGCATCGACGTTGCGGGCCTGGGAGGTGGTGCCCATCATGCCCGGCCGGTAGTCGAACAGGATGAAGTCACGTACTTGCCCGATGTAGCCAGAAGCCCAGGCTTCGAGGTCGTCTGCTTTGTATTGCGCGCCGAAGTCGAGTTGGGTGGTCTTCTCCGGTTTCACGCCGTCGAAGGCATTCACCGAACCGACCGCGCCGGTGTTGGGAGAGAACAACTCCCAGTAATCCGGGAAGCGTTGCGAGTGGCCCAGGCCGGCGTAGAGGGTGGTGGGGCTGTCGGCCAGGTCGTGCTCGTAGCGCATAAAGCCCGAGGGCAGGGTATCGGCGCGGGTGTCGTCGGCGGTCGGGTTGGCGCGTGCACTCATCCCGGAGCCGGTGGTTTGCCGGAAGTCCTTGGCCGAGGCGCGGTCCAGACGTGCGCCGGTGATCAGTCGATCGCGGTCGGCGGCGTACCAGGTCAGTTCGCCGAACACGCCGTAGTTGTGGAAGTTGGCGTCCTTGACCTTGGGCAACTCTTTGTAGGTGTCGATGCCCATGCTGCTGCGTTGGCGGTGTTCATTGGTCTGCGCATCCAGGCCGCCGATCAACTGCAGATCGGCCCAGCGCCAAGTGGCCTTGATCCGCGCACCGAGGGTTCGACGATCAACGTTGGAGGCCATCGGCCCGGCCATCATCCCGGTGCCCGACGGCGTGCGTAGGCTGTAGTTGTCCATCACATGGTCGGCGTAGTTGTAGTAGACCTGTGCCTCGACCTTATCCAGCACCTCACCGATATTGGACTTCTCGAAACGCAGCCCGAGGCTTTCGCGCAGGAACTGTGAACCGTCCATGCCGCGTCCGGCGTAGCGCGCTTCGCCGTCGCCACGCCCTGCGGTGAGTTCCAGCAGGGTGTCGGCGTCGGGGGTGAAACCCACGGCCACGTCGCCGTTCCACTTGTCGTAGCGCGAAGCAACGGTGTCGTGGTTGCCGTCTTTGTAATCGTCGGCATGGGCCTGGTTGCCGATCACCCGCACATAGCCCAGCGGCCCACCGGCGGCGGCATCGATGACCTTGTCGAAACGCCCATTGGAGCCTGCCAGCACACTCGCGTTGAGCCGTGTGCCCAATTCGCCGAAGTGCTCGGGCTCGCGGTCGAACAAGATGGTACCGGCCGAGGCGCCTGGCCCCCAGAGTACGGTTTGCGGGCCTTTGATCACCGTGAGGGTGTCGTAGGTTTCCGGGGAAATATACGAAGTGGGTGCGTCCATGCGGCCTGGGCAGGCGCCGAGCATCATGCTGCCGTTGGTGAGGATATTCAGGCGCGAGCCGAACATGCCACGCAGCACCGGGTCGCCATTGGTGCCGCCATTGCGCACCAGGGCGAAGCCGGGGATGGTCTTGAGGTAGTCGCCACCATCGCTGGCGGGCAGCGGTTGGCGCGGGTCTTTCGGGTTCGTGACCACGGTCAGGGGGGAGCTGGGCGCAATCGCGGTGATCACAGTGGGGCTCAGTTCATGTTCATGCTCTTCGGCATGGGCCTGAGGCGTCAGCAGGGCGCCGCATAAAACGGCGAGCACAGGGGTACATCCCAAACGGGTGTCAGCAGAAAACCTGGACATGACAAATTCCATCAATCAATCGTAAACAACACGGCCAGCAGCCTGCGGCTGTCTGTCTAAAGTCGGCCGGGGTGAAGTAACGGTGCTTAGGGTTTACGAGGCGATGGGCGGCGCACGGCTGCGGGCGCCGGGGAAGATGCTCTGCCGGGCATGACCCAGGCGCGTAGCGGGGGTGAGCGCATTGGCCGGCGGCGGGGTGTTGAGGGTGACGTAGGAGACGCTGCCGGGCAGGGCGGGGCAACTGAACAGCAGGTCGCAGTAACCGCACTTGGCCCAGAGCGCGTGATGTTCGTCGGGGGCTTTAGGGTGATGGGATTCGCCATGCTCGCCCGGCATGTCCATGGACATGCTCATTGGCATCGACATCGACATACCGGCGTGATGATCCATCGGCATCGCTTGGGAAATCAGCGGACCGATAAAGATCATCAGCATGGCAAACAGGCTGATCCAACTGCCGCGCTTCACGCGGTGGTGTGGAGAGAGCCTGGCGCGAGGGGCGCCCATCGAGTGTTGGCCTATTGAGCGTGCTTATGCTCGTGGCCGGCCATCGGCGGTACTTTCTGTACGGACACTTCCACCTCGACCTTGCCGGCTTTTTCAAAGGTCAGGATCAGGGGGAATTGCTTGCCATCGGCCAACAGGCTGCGGTCTTTGAGACCCAGCAGCATCACGTGATAGGCCATGGGCGCGAAGGTCAGGTCACCTTTGGCTGGCACGGTGACGCTCGGTACTTGTTGCATCTTCATCAAGTCACCCTGCATCACATGCTCATGCAACTCGGCCTTCTCGGCCACCGGCGTGGCGACGCCGACCAGGCGATCCGGCTCAGTACCGGTGTTGTGAATCACGAAATACGCAGCGACGGTGGGTGCATTGGGTGGCAATTCCTGGGACCAGGGATCGCTGACCAGCAAGTCGCCGGCTTTGTAGTTCTCGGCATTGGCGGCACTGAACACCGGCAGCAACAACGCGGCCAGAAGCAGGGAAGATTTGAGCATGGCAGTTCTCCAGAACGGTTCTAAACGCAGTTCACTTGCGAAGACAATCAGACCGTTGGAGACGCGCGGGGGTTGAGGCTCGGCCATTGCTGGCGCGGGGTGGGTTGCTGGGGCGAAGACGACGGCAGATTCTGGAACGCATCGAACCGCGTGACATACAACTGGGGCACATGCCCTGGCAAGGCCACCAACGGCGCCGAACCTGAGCAACACCAGCAATGCTGCATGGTGGAGTGATCATCCTGCTGCGGCGCCGGAATCTCCAGTTTGCCCAGGGCGATGGTCTTGAGACTCGCACCATTGGAAGAACAGAAACTGCCCCAGAGCAATTGCTTGACCGGGTCATCCGCCTGCTGCATCGCACTGGCCATCGGCATGGCAAACGCATTGAACAGCACTGCAAGGCAGGCGATCCAGGCAATTGCAAAGCGTTGACGGGCCATGGCGGACAATCCGTAGGGTTAAACGATCAGGCGGGTATTTAGCCTGATCGGTGGGGATAAGTAAAAAGCGGTGGTGTGGTTTGGTGTCGCAGTGCTATCAGATCGCTGTGGCGTGAAGCTTGAGGCCCAAAGCCTTCATGACTTTCATGATAGTCGCGAACTCGGGATTGCCATTGCTGGAGAGGGCTTTGTATAGACTTTCTCTTCCGAGGCCGGCGTCGCGGGCTACTTGGGTCATGCCTTGGGCGCGGGCGATATCGTTGAGAGCGGTACGAATCAATAGACCATCACCAGCATCATCCTCAAAGCAGGTCTCTAAATATGCAGCCATCTCCAGAGGGGTTTTCAGATATTTTGCCGCATCGAAGCGGGTAAAGGACTCGCTCATAATTTATTCCTCGCTACCAAAATTTATTGCGATTTGCTTTGCACGTTTGATGTCTCTGCTCTGTGTTGATTTGTCACCGCCGATTAGCAACAGATAAACCACCTCGTCTCGGCGGGTGAAGTAAACGCGATATCCTGGGCCGTAATGGATCCGCATTTCAAACACGCTATCCCCCACTGACTCGCAGTCACCAAAATTTCCGGCTTCAGCCATTCGCACTCTCTTGATTACGCGAACTTTTACGAACGGGTCCCGAACTGCTTCCAACCATTTGACAAACTCAGTGGTTTCATTGAACTCAATTGTCACGGATCGTATTCCTCAGGATACAAAATGGCAAGCTGTGACACGTTGTCGAAACGGCGTGCCCCCTCGCGGGGAGTTAACCCAAAACCGCGAGGGTGGAGGTTAGGGCGGGGGCTTTTGGCTGAGCCAGCCAGCTGGTTCGGAAGTGTTTGTAGGGGGAATCGACTTTTTGGAGGGAGGCCAAATAGCTAGTCGTTTGGCTGGTTATTCGTACAAGCAGAAATTTCCGACAGGGATTTGAGGTTGTCCCTAGGACACTCGGTCTCTAGTCTCCGCGCACCGCTGCAAACGCAGCGGACGGGCGTCGCGGCCCGGGTTCCTATGGACGCTGAGCGTCATCGTCTGCTTTCAGTTGGCGCTTTTTTATCGTCTACTGTGCGGCGCAATGGTGGCTGTGCGCGGGATACCTTCGGGTATGCCGGGTTGCCTTAGGACCGGTCCGCGAACCTGCGTACAGCTGCCCCCCTATCGCGTCGCGGCGAATCAGTGGCAGCTCCACTTTCCTAAGGAGCTTCACAATGATCAAGCCCACCCCAAATCCCCCCGTCCGGCTCTTCACCGTGGCCGATGGCATCAGCACCGAAGACCTGTTGGTCAACCTCAGCGAAACACTCGCCTCGGCTAACGCGCTGAGTTGTGACTTGGCGTTTGATCTGGAAGGTCGAAAACGAGAGGAGTTGCTGGGCGTTGCGCAGTTGATTGAGCTGGCGCAGTTGTTGGCTGATCGTGTACACAGCGGCGTTGGGCAGGTGTCCGCCGCAAGCAGCTAACAATGCAGTTCAAAATGTGGGAGGGGGCTTGCTCCCGATTGCGGTGTGTCAGTCACTGATTTATTGGCTGATCTACTGCAATCGGGAGCAAGCCCCCTCCCACATTTGAACTTCGGTGTTCAAGGCTAGTGGATTGCCTGCAGTGCCGCCGCCACCGTTGGGAACTCCCGGTCCACCGCCGCCAACACCGGCCGCTTCAACACCAACACCGGCACTCCACGCTCGCGCGCCACTTCCAACTTCGGCTCGGTGGCCGTGCTGCCACTGTTTTTGCTGATCAGCACATCAATCCCACGCCGTTCAAACAACACCCGCTCGTCGTCAATCAAAAACGGTCCACGGGCACCGATCACTTCACACCGCTCATTGCCCGGATACACATCCAGCGCGCGCAGCGTCCAGAACTGGTCGGCGGGGATTTCATCAAGATGCTGCAATGGCTCGCGGCCCAAAGTGAACAGCGGGCGCTTGAAGGGTTTCAACGCCGTAATCAACTCGGCCCAGTCACTGACCTCACGCCAATCGTCACCGGCCTGCGGTTGCCACGCCGGGCGACGTAATGCCCAGCACGGCACACCGCACACCTTTGCCGCCTCGGCGGCATTGCGGCTGATCTGCGCCGCATACGGATGGGTCGCGTCGAGGATCAGGCTGATCTGTTCGTCGCGAACAAATTGCGCCAATCCTTCGGCGCCGCCATAACCGCCGACACGCACTTGGCAGGTGAGATCCGTTGGCACACGGCCCACGCCCGCCAGGCTGTAGATATGCTCCGGGCCCAACGTGCGAGCGATGGCGAGCGCTTCGGTCACGCCACCCAACAGCAGAATCCGTTTCATCGCGGCTTGACCACTTCCAGCAGGGTGATCGGAAGCGCCTGCCGCCACGTATCGAATTCACCCAGCGGCTGGGCCTGAGCGACGTGGATGCGCGTCAGTTCGCCGCCATGTTGAGCGCGCCAGTTCATCAGGGTCATTTCACTTTGCAGGGTCACGGCGTTGGCGACGAGCCGACCGCCGGGGCGCAGGTGTTGCCAGCAGGTGTCGAGCACGCCGTCGCGGGTGACACCGCCGCCGATGAAGATGGCGTCCGGTGCCTCCAGACCATGCAAGGCGTCCGGCGCTTTGCCGCAAATCAGTTGCAGACCGGGCACGCCGAGGGCGTCGCGGTTGTGTTCTATCAGGCCCTGGCGGCCTGCGTCGGCTTCAATCGCCAATGCGCGGCAGCTCGGGTGAGCGCGCATCCATTCGATACCGATGGAGCCGCTGCCCGCGCCCACGTCCCACAGCAGTTCGCCGGGCATCGGGGCGAGGCGGGCGAGGGTCATGGCGCGCACATCGCGTTTGGTCAGTTGGCCGTCGTGGTGGAAGGCGGAATCGGGCAGGCCAGCGAGGCGCGACAGGCGCGGTGTGTCGCTGCAGGCCAGGCAGTCGATGGCGATCAGGTTCAAATCAGCGACGCGCGCGTGTTGCCAATCATCAGCCAAGCCATCGATGCGCCGCTCCTCGACACCGCCCAGGTGTTCAAACACGCTCAACCGGCTGGGCCCAAACCCGGACTCAGCCAGCAACGAAGCAATCAACGCAGGACTGCTGCCGTCATTGCTCAACACCAGCAACCGCACCCCCGTGGCCAGATGCGCATTGATCGCCGCCAACGGCCGGGCCACCACGGATAACGTCACCACTTCCTGCAACGGCCAGCCCAGCCGCGCTGCCGCCAACGACACCGACGACGGCGCCGGTAAAATCAGCAGTTCTTCAGCCGCGACCTGCCGCGCCAGACTGGCCCCCACGCCATAGAACATCGGATCGCCGCTGGCCAGCACACACACAGGCGTACCGCGCTGCGTCAGCACCGGCTCAAGGGAAAACGGGCTCGGCCACACTTGGCGCTCGCCGCGAATACACACCGGCAACAGGTCCAACTGGCGCTGAGCACCTATAATCCGCGTGGCGCGCAGCAGGGCATGCCGGGCATTTCTGCCCAGGCCCTTGAAGCCGTCTTCACCGATGCCTACAACCGTCAGCCAGGGCGACATATCCATTCCTTGAGCGACATCCGACGGGCAGGCTTTTCATGCCACCGGACAAAGCAGGCATAATACCGCGCCTTTACCTGTGAACCGGTAGCCCCGTGAACCCAACGCCCGCTCTGAATACCTTGCGCCCCTCGGCTTGTCCGGGGTTGCTGCGTATCGTCCAGGCCTTGGATGGCGGTATCTGCCGGATCAAATTGGCCGGTGGTTCGATCACCTCAGCACAAGCCGACGCTGTGGCCGATGCCGCCCATGCCTATGCCGGCGGGGTGATCGAGGCGACCAACCGCGCCAATCTGCAAATACGCGGGATCGGCGCCGAGCAGGATGCGCTGATTGCCATGCTGCTGGCCGCAGGCCTCGGCCCGAGCAACGCCGCCGGTGACGATGTGCGCAATCTGATGCTCAGCCCCAGCGCCGGCATCGACCCGCAGATGCTGTTCGACACCCGCCCGCTGGCCGAGCAGATCCTCGCCACCCTGCAAAACCACCCGCGTTTCCATGAGTTGTCGGCCAAGTTCGCCGTGCAGTTGGATGGCGGTGAGGATCTGGCGATGCTCGAACATCATCACGATCTGTGGCTGTCGGCGTTCCTACGCGATGGCGAGACGCTGCTCGCGTTCGGTCTGGCCGGCTGTCCGGGCCTGGATGCGCCATTGGCAGCTGTGCCATTGGATCAGGGCCACGCGCTGGTGGTGGCCGTGCTGGAAGCCTTTCTCGACCTGGCCACCCCAGAACAAACACGCATGCGCCATTTGCCTGTGGATAACTTACTGAGCCATCTGCGCCTGCCGCTGCTGCCGATCGATGGCTTCAAACGCCCGCCCAGTGGAGCTTTACTGCACCTTGGCACTTATCCACAGCCTCAAAAAAATCAGTTCTATGTCGCTGCTATCGCGCCCTTGGGTCGCCTGCATTCGACGATGCTCAAGGGCGCCGCACAACTCGCCCGCGACTATGGCGACGGCACCTTGCGCTTCACCCCCTGGCAAGGCGTGCTGTTGCCCAACGTCGAAAAACCTCACGCCGTGACCGAGCGCTTGGCGCAGTTGGGCTTTCTTTGCACCATCGACCAACCGCTGGCGCGCCTGACCGCCTGCACCGGTTCCAGCGGCTGCGCCAAGGCCCTGGCCGATACCAAGGCCGATGCCCTGCAACTGGCTGCGCAGCAACTCGACCATGACGTGCACCTGACCGGCTGCCCGCGCTCCTGCGCCGCCGCGCACACTGCGCCGGTCACCTTGCTGGCGGTGAGCCCCGGCCACTACGACCTCTATTTTCGCGATGCAGCCCACCCAGGTTTCGGCCGGCTGCACGCGCGCACTCTTTCCATTGAAGCGGCGAGCGCCCTGTTGCGCGCTCGTCCACGGAGCAACATCGATGATTGATTACATCCGCGACGGTCAGGAGATCTATCGCAACTCCTTCGCCATTATTCGCGCGGAAGCCAAGTTGGACCGTATCCCGGCTGATTTGGAAAAACTCGCGGTGCGGGTGATTCATGCCTGCGGCATGGTCGACGCCATCGACGGCCTGCAATTCTCCGAAGGCGCCGGCAAGGCCGGGCGCGATGCGCTGGCCGCTGGCGCGCCGATTCTGTGTGATGCGCGGATGGTCTCCGAAGGCGTGACCCGCGCGCGCCTGCCGGCCAACAACGAGGTGATCTGCACCCTGCGCGATGACAGCGTGCCGCAGCTGGCGCGCGAGCTGGGCAACACCCGCTCCGCCGCTGCCCTGGAACTGTGGCGCCCGCACCTGGAAGGCAGCGTGGTGGTGATCGGCAACGCGCCGACCGCGTTGTTCTACCTGCTGGAAATGCTCGACGCCGGCGCACCGAAACCGGCGTTGATCCTCGGTTTCCCCGTGGGTTTTGTCGGTGCTGCCGAATCCAAGGCGATGCTGGCCGCTGACAGCCGTGGTGTGCCGTTCGTGATCATGCAAGGCCGCCTGGGCGGCAGCGCCATGGCCGCTGCGGCGGTCAATGCACTCGCCACGGAGGTCGAATAATGCAGGCACGCGGACGTTTGATCGGCCTGGGCGTCGGCCCCGGCGACCCGGAGCTGATCACCCTCAAGGCCCTGCGCCTGCTGCGTGAATCGCCAGTGGTGGCGTACTTCGTCGCCAAGGGCAAGAAGGGCAACGCGTTCGGCATCATCGAGGACCACTTGGTGCCGCAACAGACCCTGATGCCGCTGGTGTACCCGGTGACCACCGAGGCACTGCCGGCGCCGCTGTCCTACGAGCAAGTGATCAGCGATTTCTACGACACCGCCAGCATCGACGTGGCCGCGCACCTGGACGCCGGCCGCGATGTGGCGGTGATCTGCGAAGGCGATCCGTTCTTCTACGGTTCCTACATGTACCTGCACGACCGTTTGGCCGAGCGCTACGAAGCGCAGGTCATTCCGGGGGTGTGCTCGATGCTCGGTGGCGCGTCCGTGCTGGGCGCGCCGTTGGTGTACCGCAACCAGAGCCTGTCGGTGCTCTCGGGTGTGCTGCCCCATGAAGACCTCAAGCGCCGCCTGGCGGATGCCGACGCGGCGGTGATCATGAAACTGGGCCGCAACTTCCCCAAGGTACGCCAAGTGTTGGAAGAACTCGGCCTGGCCGAGCGCGCGTTGTATGTGGAGCGCGCCACCATGGCCAACCAGAAGATCGTGCCACTGGATCAGGTTGACCCGTCGTCCTCACCGTACTTCTCGCTGATCATCGTGCCCGGTGAACGGTGGCAAGGGTGATAAATCCGGCAATTGTCATCCTCGGCCAGGGCAGCCTGGCGACCGCGCGCAAGATCCAGCAGGTGTACCCCGGCGCATTGATCCACGGCTTGGCCGGACGGGTTGAAGGTGCGGACCAGGCTTATAGCGAATTCGGCGCCACCTTGCGTCAGTTGTATCAGCAAGGCACGCCGCTGATTGCCCTGTGCGCCGCCGGTATCGTGATCCGCACCCTGGCGCCGCTGCTGCTGGAAAAAGGCGAAGAACCTGCCGTGCTGGCCGTGGCGGAAGATGGCAGCGCCGTGGTGCCGTTGCTCGGTGGCCTGGGCGGTGTGAACGTGATGGCGCGGGACATCGCGGCCGCACTCAACGTGGCGGCTGCGATCACCACCAGTGGCGAGCTGCGTTTCGGCACTTGTTTGCTCAACCCGCCTGCGGGTTATGAACTGGCGGATCTGGAGCTGGGCAAGCGCTTCGTGTCCGACCTGCTGGCCGGCGAACGCGTGCGTATCGAAGGCGCGGCGCCGTGGCTGGATCAAGCGAATTTGCCGCAAGACCAGCAAGCCCGTTTGGCGATTCACGTGGGCACTGCCGAGCGCGTGCCGGCGGCCAATGAATTGCTGATCTATCCGAAGACGGTATCTGTCACCTGCAAGCCGGGTGCGGATTTGGCTGCGCGAGTGCGAGGGGCTTTGCATGATGCCGGCATCGCCGTGCAATCCCTGGCGTGCCTGCTGGCCAGCGACACGCAGATGGCCGAGGCGTCGCTGCATGAAGCCGCATCGGCATTGGGAGTGCCGTTGCGTTTCACCAGCGTTATCCAGGATGCCGACATCGTGATTGACGTTGCCGAGCAGCCGTTGGACCTGTCGCACGTTGGCCGCCCGCGTGGCCGCCTTGCCGTGATCGGCCTGGGCCCCGGCGCCGCCGAATTGATGGTGCCGGCGGTGAAAGCCGAACTGGCACGTTGCACCGATGTGCTGGGCTATGAAACCTACGTGCGCATGGCCGGGCCATTTCGCGACGACCAGGTTCAGCACTGCACCGACAATCGCGAAGAAATGCAGCGCGCGCGCCATGCCTTCGAGCTGGCCGCCCAAGGGCGTTCTGTGGTGGTGGTGTCGTCCGGTGACCCTGGCGTGTTCGCCATGGCGGCGGCGGTGATCGAGGCGTTGCACGAGTCCAGCGATCCGGCCTGGCATCAGGTCGACCTGGAGATCCTGCCCGGTGTCTCGGCCTCTCTGGCCACCGCAGCTCAGGCGGGTGCGCCGTTGGGCCATGATTTCTGCGTCATGTCGCTGTCGGACAACCTCAAGCCGTGGTCGATCATCGAGAAACGCCTGGATCTGGCTTCCCAGGCCGACCTGGCCCTGGCGTTCTATAACCCGATCTCGCGGTCACGCCCGTGGCAGTTGGGCCGCGCCCTGGAAATCGTCGCGCTGCACCGTACGCCGCAAACACCGGTGGTGCTAGGCCGCGATATCGGCCGGCCGGGCCAGACATTGCGCGTCACCACCCTTGGGCAACTCACGCCTGACCAAGTGGACATGCGCACCATGGTGCTGATCGGCTCGTCCACCACCTGCACATTCCCCCGTGCCGGTGGTGGTGAGTGGGTATATACGCCTCGCTGGTACGGCGAAAAACCCGTCTCCTGAAACGGCCTGTTGGCTGCTGGAAAGCTCCGAATGACGCAGTGATTGTTCTGCTGTTGTTCGGGGCTTTTTCTTTTTTACACGAGGAAAAACCGAGCGCTCACGGGGCCCCCGCGTGATTGCTGGGGTGGGTTGGTTGGCGTGTCTGGCCAAGGGATGTTTGTCGTCTGGAAAGGCCATCGCCCCCTGGACTAGTGTTCAAGCAAGCCCCATGTGGGGTGCTTGTGGAGAACTGAAATGGAGCGACAACACAAAAGGATCAACAGTACGAAAAGGCGCAAGTTGATCGCCGCCTACAAACTGCCGGGTGCGCCGGGCAAGCAGCCGTCCCTGGCGATCAATGCCGAGGATGATTGCAACGCTGCCGTGGTGAACAACAGCGTCATGTCGTTTGCCGAGGGGCTGTCCGGCCTGAACCGGGAATACATCCGCAAAAGCTATTTGTTGGCCAGCAGCTATGTCAGCGATGTATTGAAGATTCACCGAGGTACCGAGGCCTGGTACGACGAATTTATCAAGGTGATGATCAGCCTGGGTTGGCTGCCGGTGCGCAGCCGTTTCGAGCGGGTCTCACATTCGGGCAAGGGCTTGTCGGTGCAGTTGGCGGCCCTGAATATCATCGCCACGATGCTGGCATCGATGTCGGTTTCGGGGCCATTGATCACGGCGCTGCCTAAACTGGCGGCCGATGCGTTGGAGGCCATGAAGCAACAACCGGCGTCCTTTGAGCTGTTCAAACGCAACAGTACGGTGCACCAGGGCGGTGATTTCGGTCTCGCGTCCTGCGTAGAAGCGGATGGCGAATTGACAATGGTGCTGGTGACTTACAGCACTCAAAGCGTGAGTAAGCAGGTGGGGTTGCCGTTCCTTGAATGGGACAGCTCCTCGGTCGAGGCCTTCAGCGGGCAAACCTGCCTGGTGCTGAATACCTCGGTGGTCAACGAAAAAACCATCCAATTAATGCGCGAGAGTGCGGGCGACAAAGTGCAGTTGGCAATTGCCAAGTACCGGATTTAGGGCACCAGATAACCACGCACGCCGGTAAAGATAATTTGCGCGGCGAGGGCGCACACGAACAACCCCATCAACCGGCTGACAATCTGCAAGCCCTGGTCACCGAGAATGCGTTCAATACGGTTGGACAGGTACAGCACCACGCCAACGGTGAAGCTGGCCAGGGCGATGCTGAGGATGGCAGTGATCTTGTCATCCCAATGGGGCTGGCTGACGCCCATCACCAGCAACGCACCGATAGTGCCGGGGCCGACGGTGAGGGGAATGGTCAGCGGCACGATGGTCACATCCTGCTGCACGTTGTCGGTCTGCACCGCTGACTTGCCTTGGGCCATGCCCAGGGCCGAAATAAACAACACACTGCCGGCACCGATGCGAAACGCATCCACGGTGATGCCGAACACACTGAAAATCACCCGGCCGAACAGATAGAGCAATACGCTCGACACCAGGGTCGCCAGCGCCACTTTCCAGGCCAGGCGTCGGCGTTCTTTGCTGGAGTACCCACGGGTCAGGCTGATAAAGCAGGACAGCACGAAGAACGGGCTGTAGAGCACCAGCATTTTCAGGTAGACGCTGAATAACACGTGGAGCATGGGGAGTGGCTCGCGGCAGGAAAAGTGGGGGAGAGTCTATCAGGCGATAGGCTTCAAATGTGGGAGGGGGCTTGCTCCCGATGGCGGTGTAACAGTCAGATTACCTGTCACTGAACCACCGCCATCGGGGGCAAGCCCCCACCTACATTGGCATTGCATTCCAGATCATGAAACCGTGCTGTGTTCCGCCCGCTGCTGACGCTGTGCCACCCAAAACTCCACCAGCTCACGCAGCTGCGACAATTCCACCGGCTTGGCCATATGCCCATCCATCCCTGCCTGGCGTGCGCGTTCTTTGTGTTCCGAGAGGATATGCGCCGTGAGCGCCACTACCGGTGTGCGGATGCGCTGGTGGCTGACTTCCCACGCACGCAGTTGCTGGGTGGCTGAGAAGCCATCGAGGACCGGCATTTCACAGTCCATCAACACCAGGTCGTAGCGCTGGGCCTTCATCGCTTCCAGCGCTTCTTCGCCGTTGCTGGCGGTGTCCGGGTTGAGGTTGAGTTTGCCGAGCATGCCGCGAATCACTTTGGTTGAGATGCTGTTGTCTTCGGCCACCAGGATTTTGAAATCGCTCGGTACGATCACCGCAGCCGGGGCATTCAACACTGGGCGAGGCTGCACGCCGCCTTTGCTGCGTTGAGTCAGTTCATCGGCCAGGGTGGTCTTGAGCGTGTAGCCGGCGACCGGCTTGGCGAGGATGCGTTTGATCCCACAGTTGCGCGCGATGACCTTGCTTGGCGCGTTGCTGATGCCGGTGAGCATAATCAGCAGAATGTCGTGATTCAGGCTCGGGTCTTCCTTGATCTTCGCCGCCAGTTGCATGCCGGTCATGCCGGGCATGTTCTGGTCCAGCAGCACCACGTCGAAGTAATCACGCAGGTGCGCCTTGGTGCGCAGCAATGCCAGGGCTTCCTTGCCCGATGGCACCGCGCTGACGTTCAGGCCCCAGGCCGTGCACTGCTGCACCAGCACTTTGCGGCAGGTGTCGTTGTCGTCCACCACCAACACGCGCGCGCCCTTGAGCGGGCCATCGAGGTCGGAGGTAGGGTGTTCCAGGCGTTCCGGGTCCAGCGGCAGGGTCAGCCACAATGTGCTGCCTTGATGGCTGCCACTCTTGATGCCGAACTCGCCGTTCATCAGCATGATCAGTTGGCGTGCGATCACCAGGCCCAAGTGGCCGCTCAGGCGAGTGGCCGAGAGGAAGTTCTTGCTGTGCAGTTCGCTGTGCAGCAGCGCGTCGCGCTCGGCGGCCTCCATCGGCAGGCCGCTGTCCTGCACGGCAATGCGCAGGCGTGGCTTGGTGCTGCGGTCGTCCAGGGCAACGACGATCAGCACTTCGCCTTCATCGGTCTTGTGCAGGGCGTTTTCCAGCAGGCTCAGCAGCGCCTGGCGCAGGCGTGTGGGGTCACCGCTGATGACGCGCGGCACTTGGGGCTGGATAAAGCTGATCAACTCGACATTCTGCTGCTCGGCCTTGGCGCGGAAGATGCTCAGGCAGTCATCAATCAGGGCATTGAGATCGAACTGCACGTCATCCAACTCGATCTGGCCGGATTCGAGCTTGGAGATATCGAGGATTTCGTTGATCAGTGTGAGCAACTCGTTGCCGGCGCTGTGGATGGTCTGCACGTAGTCGCGCTGCTTCACCGACAACGGCGTGCCCAGCAGCAACTCGGTCATGCCCAGCACGCCGTTCATGGGGGTACGGATTTCGTGGCTGATCTTGGCCAGGAACTCGGCCTTGGCGGCAATCTCGGCGTTGCTGGCGGCCAGGTCGCGACTGAGGCTGAAGCGAGCCTCAACAATCGCGCGCTGGCGCTCGCCCATGGCCAGGCTCATCAACAGACCGCTGAGGCAGATGAACGCCAGCAGCGTGATGATCAACCCCTGAGGCGACACCATCGTCAGGCCCAGCAACGCGGGGAGGATGATCAGCGTGCCGATGTTGAACACCACCATGCCGGCTACGAACAAGCGTGCCGGGCGGTAGCCTTTCTGCCAGTGATATGACGAGACAAACAGCATGCTCAGGCCCGCCAGCGCCACCAGCGCGTAGGTCATGATGTTCAGCGGCAGGGTGTTGACGAACAACAACAGCAGGCCACACAGCACGATAAACAGGATATCGGCCATCAACAATTTGTTCAGCGGGTGTGGACCCAGGGGCATGAAGAAACGATAGGCGAACATCAGCCCGCACGGTGCGGTCAGCAGCAGGGCCAGGTAGGCGCCAGGGGTCTGAATCCCGTGCCAATTCGGCAGCCATGGGCCCACCAGGTTGAGCAGCAGCGCCAGGCTGAGCATCAACAACAGTTCGGATGCTGCCAGCCATAGACTGCTGCGCGAGCGGTGGTAAGCGAAGCGTGTGAGGTTGTGCAGGATCAGCATCAACAGACAGCCGAACAGCAGGCCGTAGATCAGCGTCTGGGTCTGGTCGGCGGCGACCAGCACGGCCGGTTCCAGGGTGATATAGGGGCGAAGTTCGTGTTCCGACACCAGACGCAGGTAGACCTCAAGAGGTTTCTGGCTCTGGGGCATCGGTAGCATGAAGTCGCTGCTGGGTAACGGGCGTTCCGACTGGGGCTGGCGGGTGCCGGTGCTTTGTTGCTCGACCAGTGTGTCGCCGTCCAGCACGTAGAGGCTCAGGTGCGACAGGTCCGGAGCGAATATCCGCAGCACTTGTTCGTGCTTGCCGGGTTGCAGCTTGAACCGCACCCACAACGCACCGTCCGGCTGCGCAGCAGTAACGCGGTCCAGTTCGATGGGGCTGAATTGATTGGTGTAGCGGGGCGAACGGATGTCGCTCAGTTGCAGGTCGGCCTGTTCATCAAGCAATACTGCCCAGCCACTGCCTTGCGCGGCGGCCTGGGCCGGGAGCAAGCAGAGCAGCGTCAGCAGACTGACAGTGAAACCTATGGCGATCCTGAGCCAGCGCACGGCGAAATCCCTTCGTAGGTTGATGCACGGTTAACTATGCGCGGGGCAGCCTTATACGGCAAGGGCCTTGGGCCCTTGCCTAACCGAACGGATAGCTAGTGTTACTGGGTTTCGCCACGCTCGCGGGCAATGGCGCGGTAGCCGATGTCCGTGCGATAGAAGCAACCTTTCCAGTCGATCTTCTTGGCCAGTGCATAAGCCTGTTGCTGCGCAGCGTCGACACTGGCACCCATTGCCGTGGCGCACAGTACACGGCCACCGGCGGTCACTACCTTGCCATCCTTGAGCGCGGTGCCCGCATGGAACACCTTGCCTTCCAGCACAGCGGCAGCGTCGAGGCCTTCAATCACATCGCCCTTGGCGTAGTCGGCAGGGTAACCGCCGGCCGCCAGCACAATGCCAACGCTCGGGCGTGGATCCCATTGTGCTTCAACCTTGTCCAGGGCTTGAGCCAGGGCGGCCTCCACCAGCAGCACCAGGCTCGATTGCAGGCGCAGCATCACCGGTTGGGTTTCCGGATCGCCGAAGCGGCAGTTGAATTCGATGACTTTCGGGTTACCGGCCTTGTCGATCATCAGACCGGCGTAGAGGAAACCGGTGTAGACATTGCCTTCATCGGCCATGCCACGCACGGTCGGCCAGATCACCAGGTCCATCACGCGTTGATGCACTTCGCTGGTGACCACCGGGGCAGGGGAGTAGGCGCCCATGCCGCCGGTGTTCGGACCGCTGTCGCCGTCGCCGACGCGCTTGTGATCCTGGCTGGTGGCCATCGGCAGTACGTTCTTGCCATCGACCATCACGATAAAGCTGGCTTCTTCGCCATCAAGGAATTCCTCGATGACAACGCGCGAACCGGCGTCACCAAAGGCATTACCGGCGAGCATGTCGCGCACGGCGTCTTCGGCTTCCTGCAGGGTCATGGCGACAATCACGCCTTTACCGGCGGCCAGGCCATCGGCCTTGATCACGATTGGCGCACCTTTTTCACGCAGGTAAGCCAGGGCCGGCTCGATCTCGGTGAAGTTCTGGTAGTCGGCGGTCGGGATTTTGTGGCGTGCCAGGAAATCCTTGGTGAAGGCTTTGGAACCTTCCAACTGGGCAGCGCCAGCGGTAGGGCCGAAGCAGTCCAGGCCACGGCTGCGGAACAGGTCCACAACACCGGCGACCAGAGGGACTTCCGGACCGACGATGGTCAGGGAGACGTTTTTCTCGGCGAAGTCGGCCAGTTGCTCAAGGGCTAGCACGTCGATGGCGACGTTTTCGCACTTGGCTTCAATGGCGGTACCGGCGTTGCCGGGTGCTACGAAAACTTTCTGGACACGTGGGTCCTGGGCAACTTTCCAGGCCAGGGCGTGTTCACGGCCACCGCTGCCAATGATCAAAACATTCATTTCAAAAACCTCTGTGAAACGCTGTGCTTTCTGTAGGAGCGAGGGTGACGCTTAGTTCTTGCTCGCGAAGATCGTCAACGATAACGGGGGGCATCTGACTCCCCGTGGCGTTCTCGGGCTTTTCGCGAGCAAGAACTAGGCGTCCCGCTCGCTCCTACAGTAGGAAAGCAGTGGTGTTTAGTGACGGAAGTGGCGCATGCCGGTGAAGACCATGGCGATGCCAGCTTCATCAGCAGCGGCGATAACCTCTGCGTCGCGCATCGAGCCGCCCGGTTGGATAACGGCGGTTACGCCGGCCTTGGCTGCATTGTCCAAGCCGTCACGGAACGGGAAGAACGCATCGGATGCCATCACCGAACCTACAACCTGCAAACCAGCGTGCTCAGCCTTGATCGCGGCGATACGCGCCGAGTTCACGCGGCTCATCTGGCCAGCGCCGACACCGATGGTCTGACGGTTCTTGGCGTAGACGATGGCGTTGGATTTAACGTATTTGGCGACTTTCCAGGCGAAGATCAGGTCGTTGATCTCTTGCTCGGTAGGGGCGCGCTTGGTCACCACTTTCAGGTCTTCGCTGCCGATCATGCCGATGTCGCGGCTCTGTACCAGCAAGCCGCCATTGACGCGCTTGTAGTCCCAGGCTGCGGCGCGGTCAGCCGACCACTCACCGCAGGCCAACAGACGCACGTTAGCTTTGGCAGCCACAATGGCGCGGGCTTCTTCGCTGACGGAAGGGGCGATGATGACTTCAACGAACTGACGCTCGACGATGGCCTTGGCGGTCTCGGCGTCCAGCTCACGGTTGAAGGCAATGATGCCGCCGAACGCCGACTCGGTGTCGGTGGCGTAGGCCAGTTCGTACGCCTGGCGGATGCCGCCTTCGGCGTCCGGGCTCACGGCCACGCCACATGGGTTGGCGTGCTTGACGATCACGCAGGCCGGCTTGACGAAGCTCTTCACGCATTCCAGCGCGGCGTCGGTGTCGGCCACGTTGTTGTAGGACAGTTCTTTGCCTTGCAGTTGGGTCGCAGTGGCGATACCCACTTCGGCAGGTTTGGCTTCCACGTAGAACGCCGCGCTCTGGTGCGGGTTCTCGCCGTAGCGCATTTCCTGGGCCTTGATGAACTGGCTGTTGAAGGTGCGCGGGAACTGGCTGCGGCCTTCTGTGCTCAAGGTCTCGGCGGCCTGGTTAACGGTGCCCATGTAGTTGGCGATCATGCCGTCGTAGGCGGCGGTGTGTTCGAACGCCTTGAGCATCAGGTCGAAGCGCTGGGCGTAGGTCAGGCCGCCGGCTTTCAGGCTTTCCAGTACTTGGGCGTAGTCACCGGCGTTCACCACGATGGCCACGTCTTTGTGGTTCTTGGCTGCCGAACGAACCATGGTCGGGCCGCCGATATCGATGTTCTCGATGGCGGTCGGCAGGTCGCAGCCTGGCTTGTTGATGGTGGCTTCGAACGGGTAGAGGTTAACCGCTACCAGGTCAATCGGCTTGATGCCGTGCTCGGTCATGATGGCGTCGTCGATGCCGCGACGGCCGAGGATGCCGCCGTGGATTTTCGGATGCAGGGTCTTGACCCGACCGTCCATCATTTCTGCGAAACCGGTGTAGTCCGCGACTTCTACTGCGGCCACGCCGTTGTCCTGCAGCAGTTTGAAGGTCCCGCCTGTGGAGAGGATTTCCACGCCCAGGGCTTCCAGCTCCCGGGCAAATTCGAGGATCCCGGTCTTGTCGGAGACACTGATCAAGGCGCGGCGGATCGGCAGGCGGGTAGTCTGGTCGGTCATTTCAATTTCCATCAAAAGCAAAGGAGTCAGCAAAAAAGGCGACCGGTTTTACGCGGGCGCCTTTCTGGTTGGATTGAATGCTTACAGCAAATCGTATTGTTTGAGCTTTTTACGCAGGGTGCCACGGTTGAGGCCCAGCAGCTCACTGGCTTTGGTCTGGTTGCCCTTGACGTAGTTCATCACGCATTCGAGCAATGGCGCCTCGACTTCGGAGAGCACCAGGTTGTACACGTCCGTGACGGAAGCGCCCTCAAGGTGGGCGAAATAATTATGCAGCGCCTTCTCGACACTCCCGCGAAGGGTCTGGCCTTCTTCGCTCGGCGTGTTGAGGTGCTGTTTCAAATTGACGTTGTCGCTCACGGGTGTTGTTCCACTCACTAAAGTCTCGGTCATCATCGTCATGCGGCCACCCCTTCTCCGTCCCCTGCTCTCAGGCTCTTGTCTCGCTCGGCAAAAAACTCACGAACGGCGGTGACCTGTGCTTGCGTTTCATCCAAACGATTGAACCCGGCGCGAAACTCCCTGGCGCCCGGCAGGGTTGCGAGATACCAACCCACATGCTTGCGAGCAATGCGCACGCCCATCACGTCTCCATAGAAGGTGTGAAGTGCAGCCAGATGCTCAAGCAGAATACGTTCCACCTCGACCAACTCCGGCGCAGGCAAGACTTCACCGGTACGCAGAAAATGTTCGATCTCACGAAAAATCCATGGACGCCCCTGGGCGGCCCGGCCAATCAACAAACCATCGGCACCGGTGGCGTGCAGCACGCGCCGGGCTTTTTCGGCTGAGTCGATGTCGCCATTGGCAAACACGGGCATCGACACTGCCTGCTTGATTGCGGCGATGGTGTCGTACTCGGCTTCACCGGTGTATAGATCGGCGCGTGTGCGGCCATGCACTGCCAGCGCTGTAATGCCTGCCTGTTCGGCGATCTTCGCCACCGTCAGGCCGTTTTTGTTGTCCCGGTCCCAGCCGGTACGAATCTTCAGGGTTACCGGCACATCCACTGCGGCGACAACGGCCTGCAGGATCTCGGCAACCAACTGCTCATCTTTCAATAGTGCGGAACCGGCGGCCTTGTTGCAGACCTTCTTGGCCGGGCAGCCCATGTTGATGTCGATAATCTGTGCGCCCAACTCCACATTGGCTCGGGCCGCATCCGCCAGCATTTGCGCATCACCGCCGGCGATCTGTACCGAGCGGGGCTCGGGATCACCTTCGTGGATCATGCGCATCCGCGATTTGCGGGTGTTCCACAAGCTCATGTCGCTGGTGACCATTTCCGAGACTACAAGACCCGCGCCCAAGCGCTTGCACAGCTGACGAAAGGGCTGGTCGGTGACGCCCGCCATTGGGGCGAGGATCAAGCCGTTCTGCAATGTATATGGGCCGATGCGTACCGCCGACATAGGACTTCCCTGTTGTGGGGCCGGATCATTAGAGTTCGAAAAAGGGTTGGCATGATACCCGCTCTCGATGACTGGATAAAGGCTGGATTGGATAAAATCTGAACAGTTATTTCTTTATCGCCACCGGTTTGGATGCGCTTCGCCGAGTCAATAATCCACCGTCAAGCTTCGGCGCATGGGTCGCCTCACTCGGGCGAGTGGAAGCTCAGGCTGTAATTCACGGCTTTGTTGCCCGGATCAAGGATGTCCAAGGAGATATGGATCGGGGTCTGAGATGGCATTTCGCTAACACCGGCCAACTCGCCGCTGAGGTATTCGGCGGGTTTGAAGCGACGACTGGCAATCAGGCTGCCATTGAGGTCGGCAAAACGCAGCTCCAGCAGCGGAAAGGGCTGGGAGAACGTCGCGCGGTTATAGATGATTGCATCCACTACCAGCGCTCCTGCGAATTCCGGGTGGCTGCGCACCACCAGGTTGCTGCTCTTAATATGGGCGATATCGACCCGTGACGGCACCGTGCAGCCCAGTGTGGGGCACAGTTGCTGGAACCATGGGCGGTAAGCGTCCTGGCGGGCCAGGTCGTCGAATTGGTAGGCGATGTACTGGCCTGCCAGACCGGCCGCGGCGATCAGCACCAGCAGCATCCAGATCAGGCGGCGGCCCAAGCCCTGCGGGCGTTTTTGCGCGTACAGGTGCAGCGGATCGTCTTCGAGGTCCTGAAGCAGGTCGTCGTGAACGCCGGCCTCGGGGCGCGGGCGTTTGCGGCGTAACTGCGGGCGCTCTTCGGGTTCCGGTTCGTCCGCTGACTGGGTGAGCGGGGTGAACGGTGGGTCGATGTCGTCATCATCGGGCGAAGCGCGCAACGGCGTTTCGTCGTCGATAGTGTCGATGTGATGCGACATGGACGGTTCGGTGCGCTGCTTGGTTGCTGGGACTTTGGTCGATTCCGGCTCGTCTTCCGAGACGTTGGTGCGCTCTTCAGGCGGCTCGCTGAACAGGCTGGCGGCCCATTTTTCTTCTTCTGCCTTGACGGTCTCGCGGCTTGCGCTAAGGGCGTCTTCTTTCTGCCTGCGCTCGGCACCCGGTTGGCGACGCTCCGCGCCCACGGGCAGCGTGTGCTGAATCTCGCGGCGCTCCAGCTTGGCCAGTTCTTCGTCCAGGTCCAGATTGTCGAGGTCCAGCTCTTCGGCGGTCCATTGCTTTTGGCTGATGGCGCGCGGTGCCTCAGGGGGCAGCGCGATCACCGGTTGTTCAGGCTCCGGCGCATGGGCGCGCTGCTCCAGCAACTGGCGAGCCGCGTTGAACACTTGCAGGCACGAGCCGCAGCGCACAACGCCACGGGCCACGCTCAATTGAGCGTGGTTGACGCGAAAGCGTGTTTGGCAATGCGGGCACTGGGTGACGAAACTGTCGGTCATGCGGCCATCCGATTCAGGCAAGCGCTCATTCTAGCGCCGACGCCCGCTGATGCGTACCCAGCCATCGCGGTTAGCGATCGGATCCAGCTCGAAATCCTGGGCATAGGCGGCAGCGACATCTTCGCCTTGCTCGGCAAGGATGCCCGACAGCGCCAGACGCCCACCCGGCTTAACCAGGCTCGACAGTTGCGGTGCCAGGGAAACCAGCGGCCCGGCGAGGATATTCGCCACCAGCACATCGGCCTGCACCTGGGGCAGGTCTTCAGGCAGGTAGAGCGGGAATTTGCCTTCAGGAATGTTGTTGCGCCCGGCGTTATCGCGGGAGGCTTCCAGAGCCTGCACGTCGATGTCGGTGCCCACGGCTTCCTTGGCGCCCAGCAGCAGGGCGGCAATCGCCAGGATCCCCGAGCCGCAGCCGAAGTCCAGCACGTTGCTGTCCGTCAGGTCCTGGCCGTCGAGCCATTCCAGGCACAGTGCGGTGGTGGGGTGGGTGCCGGTGCCGAACGCTAGGCCGGGGTCGAGCAGCAGGTTGACCGCGTCAGGCTCTGGGGCGGCATGCCAGCTCGGCACGATCCACAGACGCTGACCGAAACGCATCGGCTGGAAGTTATCCATCCAGCTGCGCTCCCAGTCTTGGTCTTCGATCACTTCGCTGTGATGCTCAGGCAGCGGGCCGCCGGTGAGCAGTTCCATATGGGCCAGCACGGCAGCGGCATCGGTGCCGTCTTCGAACAGGGCCAGCAGGTGAGTGTGGGACCACAGCGGGGTGGTGTTGAGTTCCGGTTCGAAGATCGGTTGGTCTTCGGCGTCCATGAAGGTCACCGAGACGGCGCCCACTTCGAGGAAAGCGTCTTCATAGGTTTCGGCTTGTTCTGGGCTGATGGCGAGACGGACTTGCAGCCAAGGCATGGCGGGCACCTTTGAAAAAATGAGTGTGCGACGAGCGAGGTCGCGAAAGCGCGCAAGTTTACGCGAGCGAACAGCATAAGACGACATTACTGAGTGAATGCGGACCAAATGTGGGAGGGGGCTTGCTCCCGATTGCAGTGTGCCAGCCTCAGTATCTGTAACTGATCCACCGCTATCGGGAGCAAGCCCCCTCCCACATTTGGACTGTGTGCATCCTGGAAAACAGGTGTGCAGAAACAACAAAACCGCCCGAAGGCGGTTTTGTTGGGTGGAGCACTTACTGGTTGGCCAGTTTGTGTTCCAGGTAGTGAATGTTCACACCACCTTCGCAGAAGCCTTCATCACGAACCAGGTCCCGATGCAGCGGGATGTTGGTCTTGATGCCGTCAACCACGATTTCGTCCAGGGCGTTACGCATACGGGCCATGGCCTCGTCGCGGGTGGCGCCCCAGGTGATCAGCTTGCCGATCAGCGAGTCGTAGTTGGACGGAACCTTGTAGCCGCTGTACAGGTGCGAATCCACACGTACGCCGTTGCCGCCGGGCGCGTGGAAATGCTTGACCAGACCAGGGCTTGGGATAAAGGTTTTCGGGTCTTCGGCGTTGATGCGGCACTCCAGGGAGTGGCCATGCATCTTCACGTCGTCCTGGGTGAAGGACAGCACGTTGCCAGCGGCGATGCTCAGCATCTCCTTGACGATGTCGATACCGGTGACCATCTCCGAAACCGGGTGCTCTACCTGCACACGAGTGTTCATCTCGATGAAGTAGAAGCGGCCGTTCTCGTAGAGGAACTCGAAGGTACCGGCGCCACGGTAGTTGATGTCGATGCACGCCTTGACGCAGCGAGCCAGAACTTCCTGGCGAGCCTTTTCATCCAAGCCAGGTGCCGGCGCTTCTTCCAACACCTTCTGGTGACGACGTTGCAGAGAGCAATCGCGGTCGCCCAGGTGGATGGCGTGGCCTTGGCCGTCGGACAGAACCTGCACTTCCACGTGACGTGGGTTGGTCAGGTACTTTTCCAGGTAGACCATCGGGTTGCCGAACCAGGCACCCGCTTCGGAACGGGTCTGCTTGGCTGCTTCGATCAGGTCTTCTTCCTTGTGCACCACGCGCATGCCGCGACCACCACCGCCACCGGCGGCCTTGATGATCACTGGGTAACCGACTTCGCGACCAATGCGCAGAGCGGTTTCCTCGTCTTCAGGCAGTGGGCCGTCGGAGCCAGGAACGGTTGGTACGCCGGCTGCGATCATGGCGTCCTTGGCCGATACCTTGTCGCCCATCAGGCGAATGGTTTCGGCTTTAGGGCCAATGAAAGCAAACCCGGATTTTTCCACCTGTTCGGCGAAATCGGCGTTTTCCGCGAGGAAGCCGTAGCCCGGGTGGATGCCATCAGCGCCGGTCACTTCAGCCGCGGCGATGATGTTCGAGACTTTCAGGTACGAGTTCGTGGCCAGTGGCGGGCCGATGCAGATGCTTTCGTCCGCCAGTTTCACGTGCATCAATTCGGTATCGGCCGTCGAGTAAACAGCGACGGTCTTGATGCCCTCTTCCTTACAGGCGCGCAGGATCCGCAGCGCGATCTCGCCGCGGTTGGCGATCAGGACTTTTTGCAGTTTCTTCGCAGGTTTCAACATCGAAGGCGCTCCGCGGTTCAAACGATGGTGAACAGCGGCTGGTCGTACTCAACCGGCTGACCGTTTTCTACCAGGATGGATTCGATGACGCCGGCTTTTTCAGCGGTGATGTGGTTCATCATTTTCATCGCTTCAACGATGCAGATGGTGTCGCCCACTTTCACAGTCTTGCCGACTTCAACGAAGGCTGGCGAGGTCGGTGCCGGGGTACGGTAGAACGTACCGACCATTGGCGACTTGACCACGAAGCCGTTCAGTGCAGGAGCGGCCGGGGCGGCAGGTGCGGCGGCAGCGGCTGGCGCGGCAGCAGGTGCAGCGGCCGGAGCCGGTGCTTGCATCTGTGGCGCGTAGAACTGTTGGGCCGGGGTCTTGCTGTGGCGGCTGATCCGGACGGACTCTTCGCCTTCCTTGATTTCCAGCTCGTCGATACCGGATTCTTCCAGCAGTTCGATCAGTTTCTTAACTTTACGGATATCCATGAATCATCAACTCCCAAGGGTCGGTCAGGGGCGCTTGGCCGGTTGTTCAAGTTGTTCCAGGGCGGCCTCCAGGGCCAGTCGGTAACCGCTGGCGCCAAGGCCGCAGATCACTCCTACCGCTACGTCGGAGAAGTACGAGTGATGGCGGAAAGCTTCGCGTTTATGCACGTTCGATAAATGCACTTCGATGAATGGGATGCTCACCGCCAGCAGCGCGTCACGTAATGCAACACTTGTGTGCGTAAAAGCGGCGGGATTGATCAGGATGAAGTCCACACCTTCGCCGCGCGCGGCGTGGATGCGATCAATCAATTCGTACTCGGCATTGCTTTGCAGGTAGAGCAGATGGTGGCCAGCTTCACGAGCCCGTCGCTCCAGATCAAGGTTGATCTGATCCAGGGTCACAGCCCCGTAGACGCCCGGTTCGCGGGTGCCGAGCAGGTTCAGGTTGGGTCCGTGAAGAACCAGTAGGGTCGCCATCGGCTGTTCCTTGTTATTGATGGGAGTACGGCAGAACCCGGCGACTATGCCGCAAAGCCTTTGTGACTGTCCAGTTCTATGCAGTAGGCTGCACGATTAGCGAGGATTGCGCAAAATTTGTGACTGGTGGTCGAGATCTGGTCATTGGTAATACGCCCTTGAATCCCGTGAAGATCAAATGTGGGAGGGGGCTTGCTCCAGATAGCGGTGGATCAGTTACAGGCGCTGAGACTGACACACCGCAATCGGGAGCAAGCCCCCTCCCACATGTTGATCTTCATTTGATTTTGGATCTGCATGGGGCAGGTCAGACGCGGAACGCCTGCACCGCCGTATTGAGCTGCCCACCCAGTACCAACAGGTGCTCGCCCTGGCTTCGGCCTTGGCCGATGCGCAGCAAATTATCCTCACCCAGCTGATGAATCCGCTCACTGTTATCGCGAATCTCGCTCACCGCACCACTCTGCTGCGCCGTCACATCGGCAATCCGCACAGCGGTGTCGGAAATGGTCTGGATTGCCCCGACGATTTCATCCAGTGCGCCGTCAGCCGCTTGAGCTTGCTGGGCGGTGGCTTCGGCGTGTTCGACCTGGGCGCGCATGCCCTCCACTGACTGGTGGGCGGCGTTTTGCAGGCCGGTGATCAAACCCTGGATTTCGGCGGTGGCGCCGGCGGTGCGCTGGGCGAGGGTACGTACTTCGTCCGCGACCACAGCAAATCCACGTCCGGCCTCCCCGGCGCGGGCGGCTTCGATGGCGGCGTTGAGTGCCAGCAAGTTGGTCTGGTCGGCAATCGAGCGAATAACGGTGAGCACACCGCCGATGGTGGCGGACTCTTCAGCAAGTTTCTCGATCATCTGCGCGTTTTGCTGCACTTCGCCGACCAACGCATGCAAACCGGTCAGGCTCAGGCCGATCACCCGCTGGCCTTGTTCCACCGCCTGGCCCGCACTGCGGCTGGCGCTGGCGGCTTGGCTGGCATCGCCGGCGACCTGTTGGATGGTCGCTTCGAGTTCGCCCAGGGAGTCGCGGATTTGCGCTGTGTCGCCCGCCTGGCGTTCAGCGCCGTCATGCAGGCCGCTGCTCAGTTCGGCGAGGGCGCGGCTGCTGCCGGCCACTTCTTCGGCATTGCCGCGAATGGTGCCCACCAAGTCCACCAAGTAAGCGCGCAAACGGTTCAGAGAGGCTTCGATGTCGCGCAGTTCGCGGTTGGTCTTGCCCAGTGCGATCGGCTGGCTGAAGTTGCCTTCGGCCCAGGTGGATAGGGAGGGTGCCAGATTGGTCAGCACCCGTGCCAAGCGGCGTTGCAGGGTGTCGATCAACAGCGCGATCAGCAGGATCAGGCCGATCATCACCCCTTGCATCAGGCGCACTTCGCCTTGGATGAGCCCATGTTGTGCGCGCACGACAGGTTCAAGCCCAGCGATGGCCTGTTGCACGGCGTTGATCTTCTGGTGGGTGCTGGCGGCCAGGTCGGCGCGTTGCTGGATCTGTTCGCGGGTGCGCTTGAGTTCGGCGGGGTAGCGGGTCAGCAGGCTGTTGAGCTCGCGCTTGAGGTCGACGCCTGTGTCCTGGGCTTCGGTTTTTTCAGTATTTTCCAGGCCCATCAAGGCGGAAAAATCATCGGTGTTGGACTCGCTGCTGGCTTTGACGCCAAGCAATGGCAGTTGCCCCAGTACGTCGGCTTGGGCGCGAATATTGGCGACTTCGCGCTCAACATCATCGGCCAACTCCGCGCGCCCGCTGCTCACCAGCTTGTCGCGGGCCAGGGACAACCTGCCCAGGTGCTGGGACGCGGTCAGCAGTGGCGACAAGTAGCGTGCGGCTTCAGGGGAATTGACGCTGATGGCGTACTGGCTCAACTGGTCCAGATTGGCGCCCAATTCGCGTTCTGCTTGCAGCAGCAACGCTTGTGGGTCGCCGGCCAGCTTGCCGGCGGCCAGCAAGTCGGTCTTGCTGAACGCATCCAGGGCTACCAGGCTGGGGCGCAGGTTCTGCGCCAGATCAGCGGGCAAATCATCCAGATGTTGCAGCAGGTTTTCCAGGCTTTGGCTGGCGCTGCTCAGGCGCAGGGCGTCGCCGCTCGCCAGGTACTCGTCGATATTGCGCGCAGCTTGGTTTTGGAACGTCTGGGACAACCCCAGGTAGCGCTCCATCAGCAAATACGGCCGTTCAAGCGCCCGCTGCGACCACCACAGCGTCGCCCCAAGTGCCAGGCACACGGCCACCAGAAGAAGGGTATTGAGATTGGTCAGCAGCTTCAGGCGCATGCGTGGTTTCAACCGACAGCAAAAGGTAAGTGCCTGAAGTTATTGCGTTTTCATTACAGCGTTATGACGGAATCAGTGGATTCCGGTGAAAAGGTGGCACTTTGCTTTGATGCGCGCGCGGCTTGCACACGGTTGCGTCCGGCATGCTTGGCGCGATACAGCGCCTCGTCGGCCTGGGCGGCCATCATCAGGCTGTCGGAGCCGTCGCACAACTCAACCAGCCCGGCGCTGAAAGTGCACCACAAGTCCTGGGGTTGTGCCGGATAGTGGATTTCGGCAAAGCGCCCGCGGATTTCATCCAGCACCTTGCAGGCCGACTCCAGGTCGGTGTCGGGCATCACGATGGCGAATTCTTCACCGCCGTAGCGCCCGATGTAGTCGGTCTTGCGCAAACGCTGCTTGAGAAACAGCGCCAGGCTCTTGATCACGCGGTCGCCCATCGGGTGGCCGTGACTGTCATTCACGCGCTTGAAGTGGTCGATGTCGAGCATGGCAAAGCTCAGCGGCTTGTTCTCGCGGCGCGCGCGGAAGCTGCAGTCTTCGAGCAATTGCAGGATATGGGTGTGGTTGTACAGCCCGGTCAGGCTGTCGCGCACCATTCGCGCCTTGAGGTGGCGGGCGCGGGCGGCGCGGTTGCGCACGGTGGTGATCAGGTGGCGCGGTTTGATCGGCTTGGTGAGGAAGTCGTCACCGCCTTCGCTCATCGCATCCAATTGCTTGTCGAGGTCGTCTTCGGCCGACAAGTAAATGATCGGCACGCTCACATAGCGGTCGTTATGGCGGATCACCTTGGCCAGTTCGGTGCCGGTGCAGGCGGGCATGTACATGTCGAGGATGATCAGGTCGGGCTGGAAGTCCGCCAGTTCGGCCATGGCCTGGATCGGCTCAATCAAGGTGCGGGTGACGATCCCGGCGCTGTTGAGTAAGCGCTCGGTGTGCAGCGCCTGGGCGCGCGAGTCGTCGATGATCAGCACTTTATAGGGCTCGTACTGGGCGACGCAGGTCAGCACTTCGATTTTTTCCAGCAGGCTGGAGGCTTCCAGTGTGCCGGTCAAAAACTCCTGGCCACCGGCGCGCACGGCGGCCAGGCGGGTCGGGGTATCGGTTTCGTGCAGGCTGAAAAATAACAGCGGCAGCTTTTGCTCCAGGCCTTCCTGGGCTTCGGCAGCGAGCTTGAGGCCCAGGCCTGGGCCGCAGAAATCCACGTCCATCACGATTGCCGACGGCAGGCGCTCGGCCATGGACGCGCGAAACGCTGCCACGCTGTCCAGGGATTGGGCGCTCATGCCAAAAAATTCCAGCTGCTTGGCCAGGCGCTCAGCGCGGTCGTGATCGGCCAGCATCACGTAGATCGGCTTGCGCATCGGCGGCAGGAAGGTTTGTTCCAGCTGGTCGCCCTGGCGCAGGCCAGTGCGGGACAGGCGCTGCATCAAGCGGTTGAGTTCGGTGATCAGTTGGCTGCTCAGGCGGCCACGATTTTCATCCACAGCTTTGAGTGATTCACCGATGTTGCGTGCCAACTGGCCGTGTTCGGGCTGCTCAAAACGCTCAGCGAAGCGCAGCAGGCGCAGGTTGGCCTCACTGAGTTCTGAGAGGTCGGCGCCTGACCATTCGCTGCGTTGCAGGCGCTGCCAGATCTCAAGAATTTGACGTGCCTGATGAATTACCCGCTGGGCAAAATGCTGCTTGAGACGCTCACGGCTGGGGTCTTCTGGCTCGGTCATATCCTGACTACTAGTAAGGGTGCATGCTGAGGTCGAACTGATGGCTCTATGCTAGCACCTCTTGTCAGCGGGATGAGTGTCATATGTCAATTAACTGCATGTCGGCGATATTCAGTTAATGACCTGACAGTCGCACAGCGTAAAACGCGTGCATCCTTTATAGTCGAATGCTTCCCGCGCGCCAGTTTGGTGAAAAGCCCCGCATGGGCGGGCACGATGGGGTAGGGTTGTGGTCGGAGTGTTTGAACGCACGCCGTCAATTCAAGTGCATGAACTCAAGTGATTGAAAGGATATCGCCATGCTGGACTGGAAAAACCGCGCAGGCAGTGCCAAAGGCCCCGCCCCTGAGCCAAAGTCGGCCAACCGCAGCTATTTTCGTACCCTGCTGATGAGTCGGGCGCTGCTTAGCGTGCTTGGCCTGTACCTGTTGGTCACAGGTGCCCTGGGTTGGTACTGGAGCGAAGAGCCGGCGCTGTTCCCGGTCCAGCAGAACGCGCAAATTGCTGCCGAGAAAGAAGGCAAGCAGATGGTGGTGGGCTATACCACCGTCGAAACCCTCAAGACCGTGGTCGGCACCTTGTTGAACAAGCCAGGTGGCTATATTTCCAACGACCGTTTCCCGCCGGGCCTGTGGATGGACAACATGCCGAGCTGGGAATACGGCGTGCTGGTGCAAGTGCGCGACCTGACCCGTGCCTTGCGTAAAGATTTCGCCCGTTCCCAGTCGCAGTCGGCTGAAGACGCCGACTTGGCGAAGGCCGAGCCGCGTTTCAACTTCGACAACAAGAGCTGGGTGCTGCCATCGAGCGAGTCGGAGTATCAGGAAGGCATCAACTCCCTGAACCGCTATGAAGCGCGCCTGTCCGACCCCAACCAACGCGGCGCACTGTTCTATTCGCGTGCCGACAACCTGAACAACTGGCTGGGTGATGTTGCTACCCGTCTGGGTTCGTTGTCCCAACGCCTGTCGGCCAGCGTGGGCCGGGTCAAATTGAACACCGCACTGAAAACCGAAGCCCTGGCACCGGGCGAAGTGCCGCAGGTCGACGAAGAAGTGGTGGAAACCCCATGGATGCAGATCGACAACGTGTTCTACGAAGCCCGTGGGCAGGCATGGGCACTGTCCCATCTGCTGCGCGCCATCGAAGTCGACTTCGCCGACGTACTGGCCAAGAAAAACGCCACGGTCAGCGTGCGCCAGATCATCCGTGAGCTGGAAGCCTCCCAAGAACCTGTCTGGAGCCCGATGATCCTCAACGGCAGCGGCTTCGGCGTACTGGCGAACCACTCGCTGGTGATGGCCAACTACATCTCGCGGGCCAACGCTGCGGTGATTGATCTGCGTCAGCTGCTTAACCAGGGTTGATGATGGACGCTTCTCAACAGGAGGCCGCGCACCGTGCGGCTTCCGATGCTGAACTGATTTGCTGGGTCGACGAGCAGGACAACCTGCTCGGCACCCTCGTCAGGTCCGACCTTCGCCAGCGCGGCCTGATTGGCCGCTGCACGTTTATCTTCCTGTTCAACTCTGCCGGCGAGCTGTGTGTGCACCGGCGTACCCTGAGCAAAGCCATGTACCCAGGATTTTGGGATACGGCGGCCGGCGGCATGGTGGCGGCCGGGGAAGAGTACGCCGACTCTGCAGCGCGTGAGCTGGAGGAAGAACTGGGTGTGGGCGGGGTGGAATTGGTCGAGCATGATCATTTCTACTTCGAGGACGGTAACAACCGGCTCTGGTGCAGATCCTATTCCGCCGTGTGGGATGGCCCCCTGCGGTTGCAGCCCGAAGAAGTC
This sequence comes from Pseudomonas sivasensis, assembly GCF_021391435.1. NCBI lineage: Bacteria > Pseudomonadati > Pseudomonadota > Gammaproteobacteria > Pseudomonadales > Pseudomonadaceae > Pseudomonas > Pseudomonas sivasensis. Next base: position 910,885 of record NZ_CP090029.1, read on the forward strand.
ATGGAAGCGCGCTTTTTGTCCATCGAAATTGTCCTGCAGGAGGCCGAACAAAAGCCCTACTGCCCGGACGCACAAGAGGGCTTGCGCCGCTATCTGGCCTCGCGTCGCTAAAGTTGCATAAATTGGCGCCATTTGGCCCTTAGCAAGTCGGCCTTTTGCCGTTACACTGCGCGACTTTTCACCCGAGCCACCTTGGCGGTTCGGTAGCGCTGCCCCTGCCTGAGTGGGGCTTCGCGGTCGGTCGTGCTTGAGCGCGCCGATCAGTCTTCATCCTCCCAAGAGGATTGCCGGTGGCCAAAAAAGCCGCATCCTTCGCCGCCCTTGGTGGCCTGGTATTTTCCACCGATGCAGGTCGACACTGCCCGGACTGTCGTCAGCCCGTGGATTCGTGTACCTGCAAACAGACCCTGATCCCTGAAGGCGACGGTATTGCCCGCGTGAGACGCGAGAGCAAGGGCCGTGGCGGCAAGACGGTGACGACTATCACCGGCGTGCCCCTGGCTGAAGATGCGCTCAAGGAACTGGCTACCACGCTGAAAAAGCGTTGTGGCACCGGTGGCGCGTTGAAAGACGGCGTCATCGAGATCCAGGGCGATCACGTCGAACTGCTGTTGGCCGAGCTGATCAAGCTCGGTTACAAGGCCAAGAAGTCCGGCGGCTGACAGCCTCTTCCCAACCTGTGTCTAAACTCTGTCCTGCGAGTGGGGTCTACCTTCCTTACAGGCAAATCGTCATTTTCATTCTTTAGACTGCGCCAGCCTCCCTGAGAGGTGGCGCCTTCGCCTTCATTTATAGGGGACTTCGATGTCCGTACGACGCACACGCAAAGACGATGGCAGCCAATGGACAGTTGCGGACAGCCGCAGTGTTTACGGGATCCGCCATTGGGGGGCCGGGTATTTCGCGATCAATGACGCCGGTCGCGTTGAAGTCCGTCCGAACGGCCCGAACAGCACGCCTGTCGACCTCTTCGAGCAAGTCGACCAGTTGCGCAAAAGCGGCCTGTCGTTACCGTTGCTGGTGCGCTTCCCTGACATCCTGCAAGACCGTGTACGCCAGTTGACCGGCGCCTTCGACGCCAACATCGAGCGCCTGGAATACCAGAGCAAGTACACCGCGCTGTACCCGATCAAAGTGAACCAGCAGGAAGCGGTGATCGAGAACATCATCGCCACTCAGGACGTGTCTATCGGCCTTGAAGCCGGCTCCAAGCCTGAGCTGCTGGCCGTACTGGCCCTGGCGCCGAAGGGCGGCACCATCGTCTGCAACGGTTACAAAGACCGTGAGTTCATCCGCCTTGCGCTGATGGGCCAGAAGCTCGGTCACAACGTGTTTATCGTGATCGAGAAAGAATCCGAAGTCGGCCTGGTGATCGAAGAGGCTGCCAACCTCAAGGTCAAGCCACAGGTTGGCCTGCGTGTGCGCTTGTCGTCCCTGGCGTCGAGCAAATGGGCAGACACCGGTGGCGAGAAGTCCAAGTTCGGTTTGTCGGCGGCGCAGCTGTTGTCCGTGGTTGAGCGCTTCCGCGCGGCCGGGCTGGACCAGGGCATTCGCTTGCTGCACTTCCACATGGGCTCGCAGATCGCCAACCTGGCCGATTACCAGCACGGGTTCAAGGAAGCCATTCGTTACTACGGCGAACTGCGCAACCTCGGCCTGCCGGTGGACCACATCGACGTCGGCGGCGGCCTGGGCGTCGACTACGACGGTACCCACTCGCGTAACGCCAGCTCGATCAACTACGACATGGACGACTACGCCGGCGTGGTCGTGGGCATGCTCAAGGAATTCTGCGACGCGCAGAGCCTGCCGCACCCGAATATCTTCTCCGAAAGCGGTCGTTCCCTGACTGCTCACCACGCCATGCTGGTGGTGCAGGTGACCGACGTCGAGAAACACAACGACGAAATCCCGGTCATCGAAAACAAGGAAAGCCTGCCGGAAACCGTGCAATGGCTGGTGGACCTGCTGGGTCCGACCGATATCGAGATGGTCACCGAAACCTACTGGCGCGCCACTCACTACATGAGCGACGTGGCCACTCAATATGCCGACGGCAAGCTAACCCTGGCCGAGAAAGCCCTGGCCGAACAGTGCTACTTCGCGGTGTGCCGCCGTCTGCACAACTCGCTCAAAGCCCGCCAGCGCTCGCACCGCCAAGTGCTGGACGAACTCAACGACAAGCTGGCCGACAAGTACATCTGCAACTTCTCGGTATTCCAGAGCCTGCCGGACACCTGGGCCATCGGCCAGGTACTGCCGATCCTGCCGCTGCACCGTCTCGACGAAGAGCCGCTGCGCCGCGCCGTGCTGCAAGACCTGACCTGCGACTCCGACGGCAAGATCAAGCAGTACGTCGACGAGCAGAGCATCGAAACCAGCCTGCCGGTACACGCCCTGAACGAAGGTGAAGACTACCTGTTGGGTATCTTCCTGGTCGGCGCCTATCAGGAAATCCTGGGCGACATGCACAACCTGTTCGGTGACACCGATTCGGTGAACATCTACCAGCGTGAAGACGGTTCGGTGTACAGCGCCGGGATCGAGACACACGACACCATCGAAGACATGCTGCGCTACGTGCACTTGTCGCCGGAGGAGTTGATGACTCACTACCGTGACAAGTGTGCGAGCGCGAAGATCAGCGCGTCGGAGCGTACTCAGTTCCTGGACGCGTTGCGTTTGGGCCTGACGCGCTCTTCGTACCTTTCCTCGTAAGTACAGGCGACACAGATCCAGTGTGGGAAGGGGCTTGCCCCCTCCCATAGCTGGGCCTCGTTTGGCAGTACCTTCTTCGTGGGGGTCAATGATGTCGAGCAAATACCTGCAAGCGTTTACCCTGGCCTTCGCCGCCTTCCTGGCAGCCTGCTCCCCAATAAAAGTGCTCAACGCACTCACCCCCAGCAGTACCTTCACCAAGACTTCAGCCATTGCCTACGGCGATGATCCCCGCCAGAAACTCGATATATACCGAGCCGTTCCTGCCGTGCCCAACGCTCCCGTGGTGGTGTTCTTTTACGGCGGCAGCTGGAACAGCGGATCCAAGGACGATTACAGGTTCGTCGGCGAAGCCCTGGCTTCAAGGGGCATCGTGGTGGTGATCGCCGATTACCGGCTGTACCCGCAAGTGCGTTACCCCGCCTTTCTTCAGGACGGCGCCAAAGCGGTGGCCTGGACATATAACCACGCCGCTGAATATGGCGCCGATCCCCAGCAGCTTTATGTGATGGGCCACAGCTCCGGCGCCTACAACGCCTCGATGCTGGCGCTGGATGGGCGTTGGCTAAAAGAAGTGGGCTTGGCGCCGTCGATCTTCAAGGGATGGATTGGCCTGGCCGGGCCTTATGACTTCTTGCCGATTGAAAACCAGGACGTGCGCCCGGTGTTCTTCTTCCCCGATTCACCGCCGGAGTCGCAGCCGATCAACCACGTCAGCCGTGACGCGCCGCCGACGCTGCTGATGGCCTCGACCGACGACAACTTGGTCAACCCGACGCGCAATACCGCAGGGCTGGCGAAAAAATTGCGCGAGGCGGGTGTGCCGGTTGAGGCGTTCTACTTCACCAGGACCAACCACGCGACGTTAGTGGCGTCTTTCGCCAAGCCGTTGCGCTGGCTGGCGCCAGTGTTGAACCAAGTGACAGCGTTTATCCAAGCCACTGATCCCGCTGGTTCAAGCGCCAGGCTATCGCCCACAAAGTGAGGCTGCGCAGGGCCATGAACAGCAGAAAGGTTATCCACAACCCATGATTGCCCTGGCCCTGCAACGCCCAGGCAAACGGCAGTGTCAGCAATACCGTTAGTAGCATCCCATTGCGCATTTCCCGCGCGCGGGTGGCGCCGATAAACAGGCCGTCCAGCAGGTAACTCCACACCGCAATCAGTGGCAGCAGCGCCAGGTAAGGCAGGTAGGTGTCAGCGGTGTCGCGCACGCTGGGGATATCGGTCTGCATGGCGATAAACAGGTGCCCGGCAAAGCTGAACAGCAGCGCAAACCCGACGCTGGCGATCAGCGACCAGCCACCGGCGACCACCAATGAGCGGTGCAGCGACTGGCGGTCGCGGGCGCCGATGGCGTGGCCACAGAGGGCTTCGACCGCGTGGGCCAGACCGTCCAGCGCATGCGCCGTCAGCAGCAGGCCGTTAAGCAGCAAGGCATTGGCAGCAACGGTGGCATCCCCCAGCCGCGCGCCTTGCACCGTGATCATGAAAAACACCGATTGCAGCGCCAGGCTGCGGATAAAGATGTCGCGGTTGACCGCCAGCAACGGGCGCCAGCTTTGCCACACTTTCAGCGCGGCCCAAGCGATATGGCCTGGATAGGCGCGCAGGGCCTTTTGTGTGAGCGCCAGGCCGAGCAGGGCGCCGGTCCATTCGGCGATGACCGACGCTCTCGCCGAACCGACGACACCCCAATCCAAACCGAGTACGAACCACAGGTTGAGAGCGATATTCACCAGGTTAGTGGTCAGCAGAATTGCCAGCGGCGCACGGGCGTTCTGTGTGCCGAGGAACCAGCCGACCAGCGCATAAGTGGCCAGGGCTGCGGGCAGGCCGAACAGGCGCGTGTGGAAGAAGTCGCGGGTGAGCTGATTCAGCTCGGGGGAGGGCTGCATCCATTCCAGGGCGAGGTGGCTCAGGGGGATGCCCACGGTGCCCAGCAGCATCGCCAGCCCCAGTGCCAGCAACAGACCTTGCAGCAGGATTTGCCGCAGTGCCGCCCCGTCATTACGCCCTGCAGCCTGCGCGGCAAAACCGGTGGAGCCCATGCGCAGAAAACCCATGGCCCACGCGAGAAAGGTATACAGGCTGGCCCCGACGGCCACGGCGCCCAGTTGATGGGCATGGGGCAGGTGGCCGATGACCATGCTGTCGACCAGGGCTACCAGCGGCACCGAGATGTTCGACAGAATCATTGGCGCGGCAAGGGCCCAGACGCGTCGATGCGTAGGGCGGTGGCGCCAGTCGGTGAGTAAGGTGGACATGCAGGCTCCTTGGGGGAGCGGCATTGTAACCGTCCAGTAGCTACGCAGCAGAACCAATGTGGGAGGGGGCTTGCCCCCGATAGCAATAGATCAGCCAGCCTATCTGTAGCTGACCCACTGCTGTCGGGAGCAAGCCCCCTCCCACAGTTTGATCTCCAGTGGGTGTGGGAACTGGCTTGGCTTGAGCCGATCGAGAACCAAACCACCCTCCGTCGGTCAATGTGACCAGCGCCACATCGGCTTCGCCGGCACTGATATATAGTTCACCCCTCGGTTCCCTCTGACTACGAGTGCCCCATGCTTAACAAAGGATTGTTCCTGGCCTGCGCGCTGGCTCTGCTGAGCGCCTGCGATTCCTCCGATAAACCGGCTACGCCGCCCGCACCTACAGTGGCGGCAGCGCCGAAACCGGCCAAGGCGGCGGTGGATGTACCAGCGCTCAAGCAGCGCTACGCCGGGCGTGAGTTGAGCGTGGTGGACGTGTCCGAGGTTCAGTTGGACGGGGCCAGCACCTTGTCGGTGAGTTTTTCCATTCCCTTGGACCCCGATCAGAAATTCGCCGACAAGCTCCATCTGGTGGACAGCAAGTCGGGCAAGGTCGATGGCGCCTGGGAGCTCTCGGATAACCTGATGGAGCTGCGCCTGCGCCACCTTGAGCCGCAACGCAAACTGGTGCTGACGGTCGACGCCGGTGTAAAGGCGGTCAACGACAACACGCTCGCCGCCGAGTACATCGCCCGCCTGGAAACCCGTGACCTGCAAGCCACTGTCGGCTTTGCCAGCCGTGGCACCTTGCTGCCGACGCGCCTCGCTGAGGGCCTGCCGGTGATCGCGCTGAACGTCGACAAAATCGACGTTGAATTCTTCCGCATCAAGCCTGAATCCCTACCGTCATTCCTGGCGCAGTGGGGGCGTAACACCAGCCTGCAAAGTTATGAATCCCGCGAACTGCTGCCGCTGGCGGATCTGGTCTACGGCGGCCGTTTCGACCTCAATCCGGCGCGCAACACCCGCGAAACCCTGTTGCTGCCGATCGCCGGCCTCAAGCAATTGCAACAACCGGGCGTGTACCTGGCGGTTATGCGCGCGTCGGGCACCTACAACTATTCGCAACCGGCGACGCTGTTTACCCTGAGTGATATCGGGCTGTCGGTGCACCGCTATGCCAATCGCCTGGATGTGTTTACCCAGGCGCTGGAAGGCGGCAAGGCGCTCGATGGCGTGGACCTGGAAGTGCTCGATGCCGATGGCCGCGTGTTGGGCCAGGGCAAGACCGAGAAGGGCGGCCACGCTGAGTTGCCGTTGCCGAAAAAAGCCCAGGTCTTGCTCGCCAAGCAGGGCGAACAGACCAGCCTGTTGCGCCTCGACAGCGCCGCGCTGGACCTTGCCGAGTTCGACATCGGCGGCCAACCCTCGCACCCGTTGCAGTTTTTTGTGTTCGGCCCACGCGACCTGTATCGCCCCGGCGAAACCGTGCTGCTCAACGCCCTGCTGCGCGACAAGGACGGCAACGCCGTCAAGCCGCAACCGGTGAGCGTCGAGGTACGTCGCCCGGATGAACAGGTCAGCCGCAAATTCGTGTGGGATGCTGACGCATCCGGCCTGTATCAGTATCAACTGCAACTGGCCGGCGAAGCACCGACCGGGCGCTGGCAGTTGGTGTTCGACCTGGGTGACGGTAAACCGCAGCTGTATGAATTCCTCGTCGAAGACTTCCTGCCCGAGCGCCTGGCGTTGGAACTCAAGGGCAGCGACACGGCGCTGAGCCCGGCGGATAACCCGGTCATCCAGGTTAACGGTCGTTACCTGTACGGCGCGCCTGCGTCGGGTAATCGGGTCAGCGGGCAAGTGTATGTGCGGCCGCTGCGCGAAGCGGTCAAGTCGCTCCCTGGTTATCAGTTCGGCTCGGTCACCGAAGAAGAACTGAGCCAGGATTTCGAACTGGACGAAAGCGTCCTCGACGCCAAGGGCCAGGAAAAACTGACCCTCGAAAGCAAATGGGCCGAAGCTAAATCCCCCTTGCAACTGATCGTGCAGGCCAGCCTGCAAGAGTCGGGCGGTCGGCCGATCACCCGTCGCTTGGTGCAACCGATCTGGCCGGCCGAGCAACTGCCGGGCCTGCGCGGGCTGTTTGACGGCACCGAAACCAATGGTGATGGCCCGGCGGAATTCGAAGTGCTGCTGGCCAATCAGGACGGGCAGAAACTCGCCGCGCAAAACCTCAAGGTGCGCCTGGTGCGCGAGCGCCGCGACTATTACTGGAACTACTCCGACAATGACGGCTGGAGTTACCACTACAACGAGAAATTCCTCAACCTCGACGAACAGACCCTGAATATCAAGGCCGGCGACACCGCCAAGGTCAGCTTCCAAGTGGAGTGGGGGCCTTACCGCGTCGAAGTCGAAGACCCGCAGACCGGGCTGATCAGCAGTCTGCGTTTCTGGGCCGGTTATCAGGCCCAGGACAACACCGAAGGCGGCGCCGTACGGCCCGATCAGGTCAAGCTGGCGCTGGATAAACCGGCCTATGGCGACGGCGACACCGCCAACGTCACCGTGACGCCGCCCGCTGCCGGTAAAGGCTACTTGCTGGTGGAGTCCGCCGAAGGACCGCTGTGGTGGCAGGAAATCGACGTACCGGCCGAGGGCAAAAGCTTCGCCGTGAAGCTCGACCCGAAGTGGTCGCGCCACGACCTGTACGTGAGCGCCCTGGTGATTCGCCCCGGCGAGCGCAAAGCCAACATCACCCCCAAACGCGCAGTGGGCCTGCTGCATCTGCCGCTCGATCGCACCCAGCGCAAGCTTGGCGTGACCCTCAGCGCGCCGGAAAAAATGCGCCCCAAACAACCGCTGACGGTGAAGATCGCCGCCAAAAACGCCGACGGCAGCGTGCCGAAACAGGTGCATGTGCTGGTGGCAGCCGTGGACGTCGGCATCCTCAATATCACCGAGTATCCGACGCCCGATCCGTACTCCAGCCTCTTCGGCCGCAAGGCCTATGGCGTGGACCAATTCGACATCTACGGCCAGTTGATCGAAGCCGGGCAGGGCCGTTTGGCCAGCCTGGCCTTTGGTGGTGACGCCGCGCTGGCCAAGGGCGGCAAGCGCCCGGACACCAGCGTGACCATCGTCGCCCTGCAAAGCGCGCCGGTGACGTTGAACGACAAAGGCGAGGGTGAAGTCAGCGTCAATATCCCCGACTTCAACGGCGAGTTGCGCCTGATGGCCCAAGCCTGGAGCGATGACCGTTACGGCATGGCCGAAGCCAAGACCGTGATTGCCGCACCGCTGATTGCTGAACTGTCAGCGCCGCGCTTTCTGGCCGGCGGTGACCAGACCACCTTGGCCCTGGACCTGTCGAACCTGTCGGGCAAGGCGCAGAAACTCGATGTGCAATTGAGTGCCGAGGGGCAGTTGGAATTGGTCAACACTGCCGCGCAGACCGTTGAGCTCAAGCAAGGCCAGCGCACTACCCTGCGCATCCCGGTGAAAGCCTGGGGCGGGTTGGGCAAAGGCAAGGTGAAAGTGACAGTCAACGGGCTGGATCTGCCGGGTGAAAACCTGCCGCCGTTCAGCCGTGAGTGGACCTTGGGCGTGCGCCCGGCCTATCCCGCGTTGCTCAAGCATTACCGCGCAGTGCTTAAAAGCGAACCCTGGAGTTTGCCAGCCGGCACCCTGGATCAGTTCGACACCTCCGGGCGCGAGGCGCTCTTGAGCCTGTCGAGCCGGCCGCCGCTGAACCTCGGCGCACAGATCTCGGCGCTCAAGGCTTACCCCTATGGTTGCCTGGAGCAAACCGCCAGCGGCCTGTACCCGTCGCTGTACGCTGACGATGCCTTGCTCAAGCGTCTGAGCATCAAGGGCGAGCCGGATGCCGAGCGCAAGCGCAAGATCGAGCTGGGCATTGAACGCCTGCTGGGCATGCAGCGCTACAACGGCAGTTTTGGTTTGTGGGGCGCTGACGGTGAAGAGGAATATTGGCTGACGGCCTACGTCACCGACTTCCTGCTGCGCGCCCGCGACCAGGGTTTTGCCGTGCCGCCTGAAGCCTTGAAAAAGGCCGGCGAGCGCCTGCTGCGGTATGTGCAGGAGCGCAACCTGATCGAAGTCGACTACAGCGACAACGCCGAACACACACGCTTTGCCGTGCAGGCCTACGCCGGCATGGTGCTGGCGCGCAGTCAGCAGGCGCCACTGGGGGCGCTGCGCAGCATTTTCGAACGGCGCAGCGATGCGCGTTCCGGGTTGCCGCTGGTGCAGTTGGCCATTGCCTTGCAGAAGATGGGCGACCAGCCACGCGCGGACCAGGCCTTGCAGGCTGGCTTGGCAGCCCAACGTAGCGCCAAGGAATGGCTGGCCGACTACGGCAGCCCGCTGCGGGACCAAGCGATGATCCTGGCGTTGCTGGAAGAAAATGACTTGGCCAAGGGCAAGCGTGAGGAGCGTCTGTTCACGTTGTCGGATCAACTGGCTGCCAGCCCGTACCTGTCGACCCAGGAGCGCAACTCACTGTTTCTGGCGGGGCGGCTTGGGTTTGCCAAGCCTGAGGCGAACTGGCAAGTGTCCCTGACCGGCAGCGGCGGTGTGCACGAGTTGAACAACCAGCAGTCGACGTTGGCGCTGGAAGGCAACCTGCTGTCCAGCGACCTGAGCCTGAGCAATCAGGGCGAAACTCCGGTGTACCAGCAACTGACGATCTCGGGTTACCCGCAAGTGCCCCCGGCACCGGGTGGCGACAACCTGAGCATCCGCCGCGAATACCTGGGCATGAACGGCCAGCCGCTGAACCTGCGCAACCTCAACAGCGGCGACCTGGTGCTGGTGCACTTGGCGGTCAGCGCCAAGCAGCGTGTACCGGATGCCTTGGTGGTCGACCTGCTGCCCGCGGGCCTGGAGCTGGAAAACCAGAACCTGGCCCAGAGTGCCGCCAGCTTGGAAAACGCCAGCAGCCAAGTGAAGGAATGGCGCGAGTCGATGCAGAATGCGGCGCTTAAGCATCAGGAGTTCCGCGATGATCGCTACGTGGCGGCGATCAACCTGGACGGCGATGGCACCACGCACCTGCTGTACCTGGCGCGTGCGGTGACTCCGGGCACCTATCGCGTGCCGCCTCCGCAAGTGGAGTCCATGTATCGACCGAACTGGCAGGCGGTGGGAGAGACCCCGGTGGACTTGGTCATTAAGGGTCGTTGAAGAAGCAATGTGGGAGGGGGCTTGCTCCCGAGAGCGGTGGGTCAGTTGCCAGATGCATTGACTGAAACACTGCTATCGGGAGCAAGCCCCCTCCCACAGGCGATTGCTGACCGTCCTGGCTTAGTGCACGACCCAACTAAGCAGCCAAAGGCCCAGCAGCAGCCAGATAATCCCCATGATGATCGACGCCCGCATAAACGCGCGTACTGCCGAGTACAGCAGCATCAGGCCGACGATCAGCGTGATGATGCTGATAATCGACGTATCCATGCCCAAGGTTCGGGACAGGCCTTCGACAAAGTTGCCCCCGGCATGAGTCAGGGCCCCGAATAATCCGCTGAGGCCGTCGACGATAAAACGGATGATGGAACCGAGCGCCTGGCCCAACCATTCGAAAAAGCTTTCTACCTGCATGTGCATGTCCTGATAAGAGGTGGGCGTGTCTGTGCCTTTGGTTGTTAATGCAACAGGCTAGTTCCCTACCAGCATAGAGGTTTGCCCGTTTGAATTTGCGTTTAGTTGCCCGCTGGACCCTGGCGACCCTTCTGTTGGTGATTGCCCTGCTGTGGCTGGCCGACCGCATCTGGCCGCTGCCCCTGCCCAAGGACGACTTGGCGCGGGTGGTGCTGGCCGAGGATGGCACACCCTTGTGGCGGTTTGCCGATGCCAATGGGGTGTGGCGCTACCCCGTGCAAACCGGTGAAGTCTCGCCGTATTACCTGGATGCCTTGCTCACCTACGAAGACCGCTGGTTCTACCAACACCCTGGCGTAAACCCGTTGGCGTTGGTGCGCGCGACGTGGCAGAACCTGACCGGCGCGCGGGTAGTGTCGGGCGGCAGCACCTTGTCGATGCAGGTCGCCCGTTTGCTCGACCCGCATTCGCGCACGTTCCATGGCAAGTTGCGTCAGCTGTGGCGCACGGCGCAGTTGGAGTGGCACCTGTCCAAGGAAGAGATCCTCAACCTCTACCTGAACCGCGCGCCGTTTGGCGGCACGTTGCAGGGCGTGGCGGCGGCCAGTTGGGCTTACCTGGGCAAATCCCCTGCGCAATTGACCCATGCCGAAGCGGCCTTGCTCGCGGTACTGCCACAGGCGCCGAGCCGCCTGCGTCCAGATCGGCATCCGCAGCGCGCCCAGGAGGCTCGGGACAAGGTCTTGCGCCGCCTCGCCGAGTTCCAGGTATGGCCGCAATCGGCGGTCGACGAAGCCCTTGAAGAACCGCTGCTACTTGCCCCGCGTCTGGAACCGAGCCTGGCGCCCTTGCTCGCTCGCCGCCTGAACCGCCCCGACAGCCCGCCGCTGATCCGCACGACCGTTGACGCCACCCTGCAACGCCGCCTCGAAGATCTGTTGCTGGGCTGGCGCGCGCGGCTGCCGGAGCACACTTCGGCGGCGATCCTGGTGGTGGAAGAGGAAACCATGGCGGTGCGGGCGTACCTGGGCTCGGTGGATATCAACGACGCCAAGCGCTTTGGCCATGTGGACATGATCAGCGCGCTGCGCTCGCCGGGCTCGACCTTGAAACCCTTTCTGTATGGCATGGCCCTGGATGATGGGTTGATTCACTCCGAATCGCTGTTGCAGGACGTGCCCCGGCGGTATGGCGATTATCGACCGGGCAACTTCTCCATGGGGTTTACCGGCGCGGTGCCGGCGAGTACTGCGTTGTCCAGCTCCCTTAACCTGCCGGCGGTGCAGTTGCTGGAAGCCTACGGGCCCAAGCGGTTTGCCGCCGAGATGCGCATCGGCGGTGTGCCCTTGGCATTGCCCGCGCTGGCCGAGCCGAACCTGGCGCTGATCCTGGGCGGCGCGGGCAGCCGTCTGGAAGATCTGGTGGGCGGTTACAGCGCCTTCGCCCGGGACGGCAAGAGCGCCTCTATCCGACTGCAGCCGGACGACGCGCTGAGAGAGCGGCCAATGCTGTCGCCGGGCTCTGCCTGGATTGTGCGGCGCATCCTCAGTGGGCAAGCGCGGCCGGATCGCGACCCGCGTGCCGAGTTGGTGCAGCGCCCGGTGCTCGCCTGGAAAACCGGCACCAGCTATGGCTTTCGCGATGCCTGGGCGATTGGCGTGGGGCCGCGCTACCTGATTGGCGTGTGGATCGGCCGACCGGACGGCACGCCCGTGCCGGGCCAGTTCGGCTTGGCGTCAGCGGCGCCACTGATGTTACAGGTGCACGACGTGTTGACCAATCGCGACAGCCAGCGCGGCATCAGCGCGCCAGTCAAACCGGTGCCGGCCAACGTCGGCGTGGCGGCGATCTGTTGGCCGCTGGGCCAGCCCATGAGCCGCAGCGATCCCAATTGCCGCCGCCAACGCTTCGCCTGGACCCTGGACAACACCACGCCGCCGACCTTGCAGGCGTTGGATCAACCGCTGAGTGTGGGGTTGATGGAAAGTGTCTGGGTCAATGCCAAGGGCTTGCGGGTCGATGCTCATTGCCCCGGCGCAGTCGCCAAGCCTATCGCCCTGTGGCCAGCACCGCTGGAACCTTGGCTGCCAAGGGCCGAACGCCGTGAAGCACGCATCCCAGCCGCCGACGCGGATTGCCCGCCGCCGGCGCTGGCCGCGTCTTCACCGTTGTCCATCGTCGGCGTGCGTGAAGGCGACCAATTGCGCCTGCCCGCCGCCAGCCAACAAGCCCTGCGTCTTAAAATCTCCGCCTTGGGCGGCAGTGGTCGACGGTGGTGGTTCCTTAATGGCGCGCCGTTGGGCGACAGCGCCAATCAGGACTTTATCAATGCCAGTTTCGAGCGACTGGGCCGCTATCAATTAAGCGTGCTCGATGAGGCGGGGCAGACGGCCAGGATTGAGTTCAGCGTGGTGGATTAACTTGCCTTCTCTGAATTTCCGCCGGAAGCTACACACCTTCAGGAGCCCCTCCCATGAACCTCGAACACCTCACCGAACGTCTGCACCGCATCCGCGATACCAACGACTGGAAGCAGTTCCACAGCCCTAAAAACCTGGCCATGGCTGCCAGCGTGGAAATGGCTGAGCTGGTGGAAATCTTCCAATGGCTGACCGAAGACCAATCTCGCCAGTTACCCGCTGACAAACTCGCCCACGCCGGCCAGGAAGTCGGCGATATCGTGCTGTACCTGCTGCTGTTGTGCAGTGAGCTGGGCCTGGACATGAATGAGGTGGTGCGCGCCAAACTGGCTGACAGCGAACGGCGGTTTGCCCATGAGTGATCGTCATTTCGACCAGTTGGCTACACGCTTTGCCGAGAAAATCTACGGCGGTGCCAAAGGCGCAATCCGCCTGGCGGTGCTTCAGGCCGACCTGGCCGAAGCCCTGCCGGAACGCCCGTTGCGCGTGCTGGATATCGGCGCAGGCCTGGGGCATATGTCGCTGTGGTTGGCCGAGCGCGGCCACCTGGTGACCCTGGCCGAACCCGCCGAGCCGATGCTTGAGGGTGCGCGCCAACGCTTCGCCGAGGCCGGGCAAACGGCGACCTTTATCCAGGCGCCCTGGCAAGACCTGCTTGGCCAGCTCACCGAACCTTACGATCTGGTGCTGTGTCACGCGGTGCTGGAATGGCTGGCCGAACCCCATGCGATCCTGCCGGTGCTGCACCAGTTGACCGTGCCCGGTGGCTGGCTGTCCCTGGCGTTTTACAACCGTGATGCGCTGATTTATCGCAACCTGCTCAAAGGCCACTTCCGCAAAATGCGCAAGAACGACATGGCCGGCGAAAAGCAGAGCCTGACCCCGCAACAGCCCCTCGACCCCCGCGAATTAGCGGCGCAACTCGACGGGCTTTGGCAGGTCGAAAGCCAAAGTGGCGTGCGGGTTTTTCACGACTATATGCCGGTGGAATTCCAGGCCCGCGCGGATTTACAGGACCTTGTAGAGATGGAACTCGCTCACCGTCGTCACCCAAGCTTTGCCGGACTTGGGCGTTATTTGCACTGGATCTGCCGTCCGGTTTAAGCGGCCCAGCCTGCGGAGGTCGAAATGCGTCGTCTCTGTTTGATTTTGTTATCCCTTGGGCTGGGCGCGTGCTCCAGCCCTAACCCTTATGTGGCGGCTTCTGCGCCCATGCCACCGGCGCCGGCCCAGGCAGCCACTACGTTCGATGCCAGTGCGTACCCTGCGCCGGTACGCGACTACGGGGCCTACCGTAATTGGGCCTGGCGCAACGGCCAACTGCCGGCGGGCTCGGCATGGGCCGATTCGGCGCAGATTGCCGAAGCCGTCAGCGGCGCCCTCGACCAGCGTGGCCTGCGCCCTTTGCACGACAACCGGGCGCCCGACCTGCTGGTCAGCGCAGATGTGCGCCTTGAGAAGCGTCTCAAGCAAGTCCAGGACGATTATGGCTACGGTTACGGCGGCTATAACCGCTACGGCAATGGCTATGGCATGTACAACTCGGCGCCGATCGTGCGCACCTACGAGGTGACGGTTGCTGTGGTGCGGGTCAACCTGTTTGATGCCCGCAGCGGTCAGCCCGTGTGGAGCACCAGTGCCGAAACTGCCAGCCAGGGCAGCCTCAGCGAACGTGCTGACGCTTTGCGCCAGGCCGTGCAAAAGGCCATGACCGCTTACCCGCCCAGTTAACCGCTATTCTCATTTCAAGCGCAGTTCGCTCTTTGGAGAAAACCATGTTTCGTCGCATCGCTATGCTCGCTTTTGTCGTGCTGCTGGGCGGTTGCCAGACCAACCAGGTCAACCACGATTTTGACGCCAGCCGAGACTTCGGCGCCTACCGCAACTGGGCCTGGAAAGATCCGGCCCTGCAATATCGCCCAGATGATCCACGGATCAAGAGTGACCTCACCGAACAGCGCATCCGCCAGGCGGTAGGCGAGCAACTCGACCAACGGGGCCTGCGCCCAGCCGCAGCCGGCACCAAGGCTGACCTGATCGTTCAGGCCTACCTGATCGTCGAAGACCGCCAGCAACAAGTCACCACCAATTACGGCGGCGGCTGGGGCGGCCCGTGGAACGGCTACTGGGGTGGGCCGATGTACAACGAAACGCGCAACATCACCTACAAAGTGGCGACCATCCAGATCGACCTGCTCGATGGCAAGGACGGCAAACTGGTATGGCGCGGCAGTGATGAGCAGATGATGGGCAGCACGCCCAACCCACAGGACCGCAACAACGCGATCCGTACGACGGTGACGCACATCCTCTCCACCTATCCGCCGCACTGACTTCAGCCGCCGCGATTTGTGGCGCTTGGCCAGCGCACATTCCAAGCCTTGTCTACACTCCACAGCACCTACGGAGAGTAAGCGCTAAGGAGTGCTCGATGTCTCCCGGACTTCGTTGCAGGCAGCGTGGTGCGATCGGCTTGATGGCGGCCTTGACGCTCGGTTTGGCGTTGGTCTTCTTACTGCTGGTGGTCGACAGCGGGCGGCTCTATCTCGAAAAGCGCAAGTTGCAAGGCATTGCCGACATGGCCGCGCTGGAAGCGGTCCAGCGCAATGGCGATTGCCTGGCCGCGAACAACAACACCGCCACCACCTATGCCGGCGCCAGTGCGGTGCGCAACGGCTACATCATTCCCCCCGCCAATGCACTGGACGTGCGCTGTGGTTCGTTGACCACGGCGGCTTCGAATCTACGGGTGTTTTCCGCAGATGCCACCAAGCGCGATGCGATTCAAGTGATCGCCTCGCGCCCGGTGTTGACCAGTGTCGCCGGTGGTATCTGGTCGATGTTCAATGGCGGCGCCTACAGCCTGACCACCCTGTTGACGGCCAAGGCCGTGGCCGCGCCGAAGATTTTGCCGCCCCAGGCACAATTGACGATCAAGTCCACGTTGGTGACGGTCAACTCCACCGATTCCGCCGCGCTGAACCTGCTGTTCGGCAAGTTGTTGGGCGGTAACCTGTCGCTCGATGTGGCCGGTTGGCAGGGGTTGGTGGACACCAATCTCAACCTGTTGAGTTACCTGAACCAGTTGGCACTGAACGTGGGCGTCCAGGCGGGCAATTACGACGAGTTGCTGGCCAAGAACCTCAAGCTCGGTCAACTCATCGATGCGGCGGTAACCGTGCTTCAAACCGGGTCGGGTACCGCGACGGTGGCCGCCTCAGGGCTTACGAAGATCAATGCATTGGTGGGCAATCTCGACGTGACGCTGGGCAGCCTGTTGCAATTGCAGACAGGGGCTGTGTCCGCCGGGCTTAACACCACGTTGAACGCGTTCCAGCTGGCTGAGGCTTTTGTGCAATTGGCCAACAAGAAGAACGGGGTGGTGGCTGCGGTGCCTGTGACCATTCCCGGTGTGACGGCGAATCTCAAGCTCAAGGTCATTGAGCCGCCCATACTGTCCGCGATCGGTGACCCCACCTATGCCAAGAATAAAACCGATGCGAGTACGCGGATTTATGTGCGCACGGCGCAGGTAAGCCTGGGGCTGACAGTGACGCTGCCGGTACTCAACATCCCTGCGGTGAATCTGGTTGTGAACGGCTTGGTCGCTCCGCTTACGGACGTGCTGAACAATTTGCTCAGCCTGAACCTGGCCGGGACTGTCAGTTCGCTGCTGTGTGCCGTGGGAGGCGTTCCTTGTCAGACCACAGACTTGAGGCTGCTGTCTTCCGCCACTAACCCGCCGGTTCCCAGTGTGGATGTGATTCTTGAGCTGGGCATTGCTGAAAGCTATGTCACAGGGTTTACCTGCGCGAGTGACGCGACCAAAACGCTGACCACCCAAACCAATGCGTCGGTGGTGAGCATCAAAGTCGGCCAGAGCCCTACCCTGATCGATTCACTGGGAGCCAGCCCGCCGCTGGCGGCCGTGCCACCGCTGCCGGTGATCGATATCGGCGCGGTGACGTGCCTCAAGCCGCTGCTCGGGCTCGGGCCCACCGTCTGCGATTACCCTAATCGCAAAGCGTTTTATGGCGGGGGGATTGGGATGCTTATCGACCCCAGCGTGGGCTCAGTGACTTCGGCGGGTGGCGCTTACACCTATAACCAGCCACCGGAGATCAAGCAGCCACCGCTCTATCATTCGCTATCGACTGCTAGCCTGGTGACGTCCCTCGGACAGGCTTTGCAAACAGGGCTGAAATTCCAGGTTTACAAGCCCACGGGGTTCAATCTGCTGGGCGGGTTATTGGCAACCAGTGCAACGCTGCTTAACGATTTGAATAGCACGCTGGGCAACGTCATCGGCGCTGTCCTTAGCCCAATTGTCGACCCGCTGGTAAACGGCTTGCTGTCCACCTTGGGCATCAACCTCAACAAAGTTGAAGTCGGCGCCAACCTCAGTTGCAGACCTCACGGGCAAGCGGCATTGGTGCTTTAAGCCTCCACGATCGGTAACTCCACACAAAACCTGGCGCCTTCTGCGCCATTGACGACGCTCAGCCGGCCGCCCATGTTTTCCACAATTCCGTAGCTCACCGACAACCCCAGCCCCGTGCCCACGCCAATCGGCTTGGTGGTGAAGAACGGCTCGAAAATCCGTTCCAGCAGGCGAGGGTCAATACCGCCGCCGTTGTCCTCGACCCAGATCCGCACGTGGCGGCTGTCGTGCTCGCAATGCAGTGCGATCCAAGGACGCAGTGCCGGGTTCTGTTCGCGATTGCTCAGCAGTGCATCACGGGCGTTGACCATCAGGTTGATCAGTACTTGTTCCAATTGGTCGACGTAGCCTTTGACCTGCACGGTGAAGTCCACCGGGGTGACGCGCAGGTCCATGCCTTTGCCCTTCAAGCCTTCGCTGAGCATCGACAGCGTGCCCTCCACCGCCTGTGCCGGGTCGAAGGGCTGCTGCTCGATTTCCGAGCGGCGCCCAAACACCCGCATATGGTCCACCACCCGCGCCGCGCGCAGCACTTGGGCGTCGATGCGCTGAAGTTTTTCGGTGAGGTAATCGACGTCTGCGTTGCCGCTACTCAGGCGCTTGAGCACGTTGAGGATGGCCATGCGCATCACGTTCAGCGGTTGGTTGATTTCATGCGCCAGGCCCGTTGCCATTTCGCCGAGGGTGGCCATCTTGGCGCTTTGGGTCAGCTGTTGCTGGGAGCGGCGCACTTCCGTGTTATCCCGGCCTACGGCTTGCACTTCCACCAGCGCGCCGCGCTCATCAAACACCCCGCGGTCCGACCAGACCCACCAGGCATGCTCGCGGCCAGGCAGTTCCAGGCTGATTTCGGCGGTGCTGACCGGGAACTCCGGAGTCAGTTGGTTGATGCGCTGCTCAAAGGCTTGGCGCTGCTCTACCGACAACCAATGCCCCAGGTTCATCCCCGGCAGCTGCGTGGGCAAACATTCCAGATAGTTGGCCAGCGGTGTGTTGCCGAAGGTCAGGGTCAGGTCTGGTCGGTAGCGGCAGATCATGGCCGGGGAGTCTTCCACCAGGATGCGATAGCGCTCTTCGCTCTTTTTGATCTGTTCGGCGGCCAGGGTCGCTTCGGTGACGTCCAGCCATAGCCCGACGGCCTCTACCGGTAGACCCAGTTCATCGCGCAGCAGCTTGGCTTCGTCGAGCAACCAATGGTCTACGCCGTGTTTATCGCGAACGCGGTAGCGGCTGCGCACGTTGCCTTCGCGAAGCAGTTGGCGAGTGCGCTCGAAGTAGAGGTCACGGTCATCGGGATGAATCCATTCGATAAGACTGGCCGGCGTGCATTCTTCGAGGGTGCGGCCGAGTAGAGGCAGCAGGCTGTCGCTGAAAAACAGCGGCTGCAGGGTGCCTTCGACATACCGTTGTACGTAGATGATTGCCGGTGAGCTGGCGATCAGGTTGTCCAGCCTTGCGTGAGCGGCGGCGGCTTGATGCTGCTGGTTTTTTATATCGCTGATATCCAGCATGAAGCCGATCAGCCGCCGTGTGCTTCCCACCCCTAACGCTTGGCCTTGAACGCGGTACCAAAGGGGGTTTTGTGCGGCGTCCATACGATGCAGACGTACGCTGGTGGACACCGGTTTGCTCGCTGTCTGCAAGTCTTGCAGGCGACTGGCGAGCTCCTGGCGGTCAGCGGGGTGGATCAGCATCAGCCACTCTGTCAGGGCCATGCGCGGGGTGCTGTGGTTGGGGCTCAGGTGCTGTAACAACTGCGGTGCCAGCTGGATCTCTTCAGTGTCTGGTTGGAGTTCCCACCAACCGGTGCCCAGTAACCCCTGCAACGCTTCCAGCCGGTCAAGTTGCTGCTGATGACGCTGCTCGCGAAGGCGGCTGAGTAATGGGGCGGCGATGGCGGCGGTCAGTTGGAGCCAGTCACGGTCACTGGCCTTTTCTTCGCCGCGATAAAACCCGCAAAGCAGCCAGGCGGCAACGCCATGGTCGTCACGGTAGGGCACCAGGAAGCCTGCGGCATTGTTGAAAATGCCCTGCAAGCGCGGGTGCTCGCTGTGGCCATGGTTCAGGCTCAGGTTCAAGGGGGTCTTGCCGTCGAGGCTGTCCAGCGCGGTTCCCAGGGGCTGTCCGTCGTGCCACAGGGCAGGTGCATCGTGTGCGCGATAGTGGCTGTGGATCAACCAACCCTGCTCCTGGCTATCGAGCAGGGCAATGGCGACACAGGGAATCTGCAAGCATTGCGCAATGCTTTGCAGGTTGTCTTGGAGTTCCTCGGGCAGGCGCGCCAGGCTGCAAACCCACAGTCGCTCACTGATCTGGGCACTCAGGTACTGATTCTGTTCGCGGGTTTCAGCTTGATTGCGGTGGGCAATCAAGTCGCCGATGTCGAGCAGTTGTAATACCCAGCCATCACCTTGAGGTTGAATCCAGCCTCGGGTTTGCAGGACGCGCCCCGCATGCGCCTTGAAATCCAGGTCCAGGGTTTGTCCTTGCCAGTCGCCGGGGCAGCCCTCGATCACCACGGCGCTGTGGGCATCTACATAGTCCAGCAGTGGCATCGGTTGTTGCGGGTCGGTTGTTTTCGCCAAGCGATGGCGCAGCGCGCCGTCGGTTTGCAGCACGCGACCCTGATTATCCAGATAAATGTGCAGGCCGGCGTTCGCGGGGGCGTGTGCTGGCGAAGCAGAGATACCCGGAGGGCGGCCCAGGAGTCGATCGAAAAACCTTTCCCCCGAGTTCAAAACTGCAGGCTCGCTTGGGCCGAGAGCGTCGTAGGCAAGTTGGGCACAGTGCCGAAGCCCGGCAGGACCAGGAAGGGCAGAACGCTCTTGAGGTTGTCGGAGGGGTAATTGATTCGTACGGTCAGCATCCCGGTGCCCGAATAGTCTGCTGTGACATAGGCCGGTACGAATTTGAAGGCCGGCGGCAGCCACTGCAATTGCGCCTGGGCGGCACTGATCGCTCGGGTTTTCAGCGCATCGGTGTAGCCAGGCGTCGTAGGGTCAAGCGCCACGCCGCGTCTTACACCTTCTGCCGTTGCCTGGTTGAACGATTGCAGCAGCAGTAACGGCAGGCTGTAACTGACCAAACCATAAAACACGGCAAAAAAAATCATGAATACCATCGCGAACTCAAGCGCGGCGGCACCTTTCTGTTTTCTAGGGAGGCCCTTTTTCATGACTGCGTCTACCCTGACAACCACTACCTGATATCAGCATAGAATCATTCAGCGAAAAGGGATTTTTTTTACGTGATTCATAGCCTGTTGCTGTTTGTTTGGCTGGCGTTATGCGCCGTGCAAGATATCCGTCAACGCCAGATCGCCAACCGCCTGACGTGGGGTGGGCTGCTGCTGGCGTTGGTTTATTTGCTCTGGAGCGGGTCCACCTGGCTAGGGGCATCCGCTGCCGAGGGCGGGTGGGCGTTTACCCTGGCGCTGCTGTTTACCTTGCCCGGTTATGCCTTAGGTCGGCTGGGCGCGGCGGATGTGAAGTTATTGGCGGCGTTGGCGTTGGCAACCAACAGCCAGTACTTGCTCGGCACGTTTGTCGGCGCAGGGCTGGCGAGTGTTGGGTGGTTGTTGGTGGCGCCCAGGATGTGGCCGCTGATGAATCAAGGAGTTAGAAACGCTCTTTGTCACCTTGAGCCGCGGGCGTCAAACAAACAGCCATTTGCGCCCTTTTTGTTCGTCGGATTTGTACTCGCTTGGGCTTGGATCCCATTAGTCGTGACGTAGCCTAGTGCTATGTACATAGTAAGAAAGTACGTCTACGTTTAAGGGTGAGTTGTACGGAAAATAAGCGGTTGGAATGGAACGGTTGGTCTTTGGCTTGCCCAGGCATGGAGTCGCGCGTGAACAAGCTTACCTCTCTAGTGAAAGTGCTCGTTGTCGATGATCAACCTTTGATCGTGGAAGAGCTGTGCGAATACCTCGAAAGCAGCGGCTATCGCTGCATCCCATGCCATTCCAGCCTCCAGGCTGTAAAACGTTTCAGCGAAGACGCTGACATCGGCCTGGTGCTGTGCGACCTGCATATGCCGGAAATGGACGGTATCGAGTTGGTGCAGGCGTTGCAGCGTTTGGCCGGTAAACAGCGTGCCTTTGAATCCATCATGCTGACGGGGCGCGCCGACAAACAAGATGTCATCAAGGCCCTGCGCGCAGGAATCGCGGACTATTATCAAAAACCGATCAATCTCCCCGAGTTGCTCGAAGGGTTGCAACGTCAGGAGGCGGTGCTGCAGGAACGGCATAAAAGCCTTGAGCTGGGGCACCTGAACCAGAAGCTGCAATACCTGTCGGCGTCCATCGATGACCTCTATCACGATCTCGACAAGGTGCGTAGCAACCCTCAATCCTCCATCAGCGCCACCGAGGCGCAGGGGGAGGGTGAAGCACTTGATGTGGAGATGCCGGTTATTTTCAAACAGTTGTCACCACGTCAATTGGACGTTGCACGGCTGGTGGGCAAGGGGCAGACCAACTACCAGATTGCCTGTGAGCTGGGCATCACTGAAAACACGGTGAAGCTCTACGTCTCCCAGGTGTTGCGCCTCACCCACATGCATAACCGCACGCAGTTGGCGCTGGCGCTGTCACCGAGCAATTCGGCGATACGCCAGCGGGTGACCGCCCACTAGTTGCTACCGCTCGGCGAGGTACCGCCTTGTTTCTGATCGTAGTACTCAGGAATAGGGTGCTTGTAGCTCTCTATCAGGCGCAGCATGGCGCCCTCGCGTTCAGCGGGGGTCGCCTTCTGCGGCTTGGACGACGCCAGTTGGCCGCTGACCTGCAGCTGTAGCCAGCCTTCAGTCTGTTTCTGTTGAGGCGAAGACGGGCCGGGCTCAATGGCCATGGCGGTCAGGGGCAGCGTTGCCAGCAGCAGGTTGGCGAGCAATGCGAGTTTCATCTGGATTCTCCCTGATTGACTGACTTGATAGGCGCCTGCAAGGCATCTCTGACCGCCGCTATTTGATCCTTGGCGGGCGACGCAGGCGAACGCTTGAGTTGCTGCGCCCGGGCCTGGGCCTGGCTGACTTGAACGGGGCTCAACCCCATGCGACTGACCACTTGCGCGGCCTGCCCCCAGTTGTCCTGGTAGATCAGCAGGGTCACCAGGTTAATGGCGGCCAACTGATTGCTCTGGTTGAGCTCCATGGCAGTGAGGAACTCGAAACGTGCATCGTCCATACGCAGTTGGTTGAGGTAGACCACCCCCAAGTCATTGCGGATTTTTTCATCGGTAGGCGAGAGCTGGGCGGCCCGTTGCAAATGGGCCAGTGCTTTACCGTTGTCGCCCTTGGCGACGGCGAGTTGCCCGAGTCCATGTTCGCCTTCAGCCGACAAGCATGTACCCAGCAGGGTTTTGTACAACGGCTCTGCGTCGTTGCGCCCTAACAGCCGGTAGACCTTTGCTTTGCGCAGGCGTACTTGAGGCAAGGAGTCCGGCAGATTTTGCAGATTGGCCAGGCTGGCGTGCAGCTTGCCGTCGTTGGCCATGTCGTCGGCGAGGTTCAGCGAAAGCTCCTGGTCGGCGCTGGGCTTGGAGCAACTGCCGTTAGCGGCGAACCCGGACCAAGGCGTCTGGCCCAGGTTCGCGCAGCCGCTCATGAGCAACAAACTGCACGCGGCAATCAGTGTTTTCATCGGTTGTCCTTTCAAGGCCCCATGGCCTTCGAGATGGCGATAAAGCCGGGACCGGCCAGTACGATCAGTAACGCCGGAAACAGAAAGACCATCATGACCACGGACATCTTGGCCGACATCTTGGAAATGTATTCCTGCATGCGCGTCAGGCGCCGGTCGTCCAGCAATTGCTTGAGTGCCTGCAGCGACTTCATGGCGCCGCCGCCCTGATGCAGCAGCTGTTGCAGAATCGTACAGGTGTCGCTGAACTCATCGACGCTCAGCATCAGGCTGGTTTTGTTCAACTCTTCGCCAAGCTCCAGGCCCGAGTCCACCCTGGCCAGCACAATGCGCAATTCCGAAGTGAGTACCGGCAGCAGCTTTTGCGCTTCTTGGGACATCACGCGCAAGGTTTGCTCAACGGCCATGCCGGATTCAAACAGGATGCGCAGCAGCGGAATGAAGGTCGAGATTTCCTGGGTGATCTGCTCCTGGCGCCGTTTGGCCAGCGACGCGAGCACGCGCTTGGGCAGCAGGTAACCGGTGGCCAGCCCGAGGAAGGGCGCTAGCCAAACGGGGTCCGCATCAGGGAAAAACACGCTTTGTATCAGCAGCGTCAGGCCCAGCAGTACCAGTGGTGCGCCCACTTGGCAGGCGGCGAACATCGAGCGCTGCCCGGCCTTGCGCCAGCCAATACGGTTGAGCAGGGTTTGGGTTTCGTTGTCGAGGCTGATGGTGCGTTGGCCAATCCGGGTGTTGCCCAGCGTGCGCAACCATCGGCCTATCTTGTCTTCACGCTCGGTCTCGCCCTGCAGCCGAGAGGTGACCACGCGCTGTTGACGACGGTGAGCCAGGACGTTACCGACCAGCAGTAACGTCGCTGCGAAAAACAATACTGCGCTGATCAACATGGCCATGTCAGACGCTCCTCAGCATGCGCCACAGGGCGATGCAACCGAAGACCTGCATGGCGAAGGCACCAATCAACATCCACCTGCCGCTGTCATCGGCCCACATACCCACCAAATACGTTGGATTGGTCACCAGGAAGTAACCGGCCACGCTGATCGGCAGCAACGCCAGCACCACGGCGGT
Organism: Pseudomonas sivasensis; assembly: GCF_021391435.1. NCBI lineage: Bacteria > Pseudomonadati > Pseudomonadota > Gammaproteobacteria > Pseudomonadales > Pseudomonadaceae > Pseudomonas > Pseudomonas sivasensis. The sequence goes on from NZ_CP090029.1 coordinate 935,056, forward strand.
CACGCGAGTCTCTCCCGTCATCGCCCTGAGTTGGCGAGCGCCCTGGTCCCGTTCGCGGATCATTTTGATCAGATTTTCCAGCAACTCGCTGGCGTTGCCGCCATAGCGATGATTGACCTTCAACCCCAGGGCAAAGAGGCGCAGCTCATCCTGTTCGTAAAACTCGGCAAAGTCGTGCACCGCATCCGGCAGGCTGACCCCGAGGATGACATTGCGCTTGATGCGTCCCATGGACTTCTTCAGCGGGTCATCACTGGCTTCAATGCCACCCAGCACGGCGTCCGCCAGCGTGCGGCCGGATTTGAGGCTGCGTACGGCGTGATCGAGCAACTGAGGCAACTGCTCAATCATCCGACGCAAACGGCGTTGATAGCGCAGGGCCAGGTAGAACCGCAGGATCAGTGGCGGCAGTACGACCATCGTCAGCAAGCCCAGCCATTCGGCAGCCAGGAAACCGAGCGCCACGCCAAAGCCCCAAAGCATGAGCCATAGCCCCAGGCGTTCGGTGGGCTTGCCCAGGCCGGCACGGATGAACATACGTTCAAGGCTGGTCACGACGGCCTTGTCATTCACTGCCTTAGGTTGGCCCTGGCCCAGTCGCTCCATCACACGCTCGGCCTGTGCCTGGCGCAAGCCACTGCGCATCATGTGCGTCGCCAGCAACAGCATGCCCAGAGAGATCAATGCGAGCAGGATCGGACCGATCATCGGGCGGCTCCTACAACGGCAGCGGGATTTCGCGGCGCAGTTTGTCGCCGGCGGGGTTGATGGCTTCGCGCAGGAAACCGAAGCCGGTGCGCTTGTCATGCCGGAACAGCGTGTTGGTGACGTACACGTCATCACGCACGCCCACGACTTCCACCACTTCACTGACGCAACGGCGACCGTCGGGCAAACGCGTCAGTTGGATCACCACATCCAGTGCCGCGCAGATCATCTGGCGCAGGGTTTTCTCCGCGACCACGCGGCCGGTGAGTCCCACCAGCGTCTCCAGGCGCAGCAGCGCATCCTGTGCGTTGTTGGCGTGCACGGTGCTCATCGACCCGTCGTGGCCGGTGTTCATCGCCGTGAGTACATCGAGCACTTCCACGCCACGAATCTCCCCCAGAATGATGCGGTCCGGGCGCATCCGCAGGGCGTTGCGAATCAGGTCGCTGGCCTTCACTTCGCCGTGCCCTTCGGCATTCGGCGGGCGGGTTTCCAGGCGTACTACGTGGGGGTGGCCCAGTTGCAGTTCGGCCACATCTTCGATGGTGACGAGCCGCTCATGGGGGTTGATCAGTTGGCTCAGAATGTTCAGCAGCGTGGTTTTACCGGTGCCGGTACCGCCGCTGATCAAGATGTTGCAGCGCTTGCCCACGGCCTCTTGGAAGAACTCGAAAATCAGTTGATCGATGGTCTGCATGGCCATCAGGTCGCTGCTTTTGAGCATGTCCTTGCGAAACTTTCGGATCGACAGGCAGGGCCCGTCCAGGGCAATCGGAGGAATGATCGCATTGACCCGACTCCCGTCCGGCAACCGCGCATCGACCATGGGTGACGACTCATCCAGTCGTCGCCCCAAGGGTGCGAGGATGCGTTGCATGACCCGCTCTACATGGTGGTCGTCGATAAAACGCAGGTCGCTTTGGTGCAGCAGGCCGTCGCGTTCGACGAACACTCGGTGGGGGCCGTTGACCAGGATTTCAGTAACGGATGTATCGCGCAGCAGCACCTCAAGCGGCCCGAAACCGGTGAGTTCGTCGACGATTTCTTCTGCCAGGCGCTCCATTTCATAGCGGGAGATCGCCAGGTGCATGCGGGTGATGTACTCGGCGACTTTATCCATCACAAATTGCGCCAAAGATTGGCGCGTGCCTTCCAACAGGTTTTTCCCCGACTCCTCTATGGCATCGATGATGTAGCGGTGCAGGACCAGTTTGAGGCCGTCGTGATCGGTGTTGTCGACGGTGCCGCGTAAGGGCGAACCGAACAGTTTATCGCTGCTCATTTCGTACTCCAGAGACGGGTAAGCCAGTTGGCCGGTGGTTTCTCAAGGCCTTCGGAGCGTTTGGCCAGGCGCTCGCCAAGGGTGCGCAGGCCTTGGGTGAGCGGCTCGCGGGGCGATAACGCAAATAAGGTCTGGCCCTGATTTTTGGCATTCAGGCGGATTTCCGCGCTCAGGGGCAGCACGGCAATCACTTCCAGGCCGAAGGTCTTGCCCAGCGCTTCGGCCTCCGGTGCGGCGCCTTTGATATAGCGGTCGACCAGCAGACGGCCGTGCTCCAGTTTCATGCCTTTTTCACGCCATCGATTGAGCACCGCCAGGTTGCGTCGGCAGTCGAGCACGCTTTGATCGGTGCACCACAGCAACTTGTCGCAATGGCTGACGAAGGTGCGCAGCGCTTCGCTGTCCGGCTGGCCGGTAAGGTTTACGACAATGTGCTGGAAGTGTTGGCGCAGGGCGCTGAGCAGCATGTACAGCTCGGCAGCGCTGGTTTGCTCCAGCGATTCGTCGCCGTCGGTGTAGGCCAGAATGCGCAGACCAGCCTCGGCCGAGGTAAAGGCGCTGTTGATCAAGGTGGCATCCAGGCGTCGTAAGTGGCGCAGGGCATCACCGAAGTGAAACGAGCTTTCCAGGCCCAACAGCGCCAGGCTGTCGCCCCGAGGCAGTCCCAAATCCAGTACCAGGGTTTGCTGCCCGCTTTTTTGCACCACTTGCGCCAGGTGGGTGGCCAGTAATGCGCCGTCGGTACCGCATTGGGTGCCATAGAGCACCGTCAGGCCACCCAGGTGAGTGGTGTGGCTGACCGTCGGCAGGCGCTTGCTCAGGCGTCGAACCAGGCCGGCCACTTCACTGGAACGCGAGCCATAGGCGACAAAGTCGCGGGCGCCGGCCCGCATGGCATTGAGCACGAGTTGATTGTCCATGCCGTCGCCCAGCGCGACGATGGCCAACATGGGTTTGGCCTCCAGTGCCCCTTCAATCAGGGCACATTGCGTGGTGACGTTTTCACGGTCCAGGCCGATGAAGACCAGGTTGGCGAAGGTCACGTCGACCAGTGCCAGCAGTTCGTCCAGACTGCCGCCGCCGGCACTGACCACTTGGCCCAACGGTGCAAGCGCGCCCTGAAGCCACTCCAGATCGGTGCTGTTACGCGTTATTGCCAGAAACGTTTGGCTCAGGCTTTCGCTCATTGGGACAGCCCCGTGCGACGGTCGAAGTTGCCATTTTCAAGGAAAAACAGGCGGTACCAATTAGGGTCGTAGCTGCGCAGCTTTTCGCCGGGCAGCGACGGCAACTGCGCATCGGCCGCCAGGGGTTGTACGAGGTGGGGTGTGACGATCATCAGCAACTCTTTTTCCTCGCGGCTGATGTTGGAATCGCGGAAGAACGCACCCAGGATCGGGATGTCGCCCAGGCCGGGAAATTTGTTGATGGTGGAACGGTTGTTGGTACTGATCAGGCCACTGATGACGAAGCTTTCGCCATCGGCCAGGGACACGCTGGTGTCGGTGCGACGCACAGTGAGTGCGGGTACCTGAATGCCCTGGATCTGCACGGCGTTGCTGTAGTCCAGTTCGCTGACCTCCGGTGCGACCTTGAGGGTGATGCGGTTTCGATCGACCACGGTGGGGGTCAGGGTCAACCGAATACCAAACTCCTTGTACTCGATGGAGATGGTGTCGCTGCCGGCGCTGGGCACCGGCACAGGCACTTCGCCCCCGGCCAGGAACGTTGCGCTTTGCCCGCTCAGGGCGACCAGGCTGGGTCGCGCCAAGGTGTAGGCAAAACCGCTGCTTTCCAAGGCATTGATCATCGCCGACACGCGCCCGCCGCCGAAGCCGATATTGAAGTTGGAGGCGCTCACCGGCAGAGCCAAGGTGTTAGCGCTGGGCACCGCGAGGTTGGGGCTGCCGATCAGGAAGTTTTTGCCAATCCCCAGGATCGAGGTGCTTGCCTCCTTGAGCTTGGTGCGACTGACTTCGACGAAGCGGATATCGGTCTGTACCTGGCTCGGCAGCAAGGGGTCGTCCGAGGGGGACAGCGACAAGCTGGTTAACGCTGAAGTGGCTTTGCCTTTGACGAACACCATGCTCTGGCGTGGGGTGTTAGAGCACGCGGTCCAGATCATAAGGCTGGTGGCGCCTTGGGAGATGCCAGTCAGCAGGAACGCCTGGTTGCCGTTGACTTGAACGTCGGCGATTTTGGGGTCGCCGACCGCCAGGCGGGTAATGGCAACCGGGGATTGCATGGCTTGTTGCATGCCTTCACCGACTTCGAGCGTCGCAGGAAGCTTGCCCAGGCTGGCGCAGTTGCCCGGTGCTGCCTGTGCGATCGCGATGGGCAGCGTCAGGGTGACGAGGGCCCAGAACGCTCGTGAAAAAAACCTCAGGGAACGACTGCTCATTCAAGGCATCCTTAGCGCTATCTGGGCGTTTGTTGAGTAACCTGGTTGCCGCGTATCACCTCGACACCCGAGCGACGTGGAGCGCTGGTGGTGGCCGATGGGCTGAAGTTGCTGGTGGGTGGTGCAGTAAAGGCCAACTGATTGAACTGGTAGAGGTCGCGCTTGGCGTTGTCGAGGTTTGCCGCTGATTCATTGGTGCCCGACCAGTATTGGCTCAAGCGTTGTTCGTCAGCGCTGCGCAGGGCCAGGCGCATTGCACCGGCTTGCGTGGCAAGCACCAACCGACTCATCAGTTGTTCTGGAACGGCCAGCAACACGGTGCGCGCACTGGCACGGCTCTGTTGTTGCTTGGCTTTGTCTTCGGCCGTTGTTGCTACAGGGGAGCCGGGTTTACCGTCATTGGTCAGCCCGAGTTGGTCACCCACTCCAAGCAGGCGAAGTGCGGGGACTACGGTTTGCGCCGAGGGTTGCGGGTTACCGTTTTCCTGGCGCAGGTACAGCATCACGTCAACATAATCACCCGGGTTCAATTGCCCAGCGGCGCCGGTTACTTCATCCACGGCAACGGCCAGCGCGCGTTCGTCAGAGCGGATCATCCGGGCGAGGCTTCCGCCAGCCTCGAAGCTTTGTTCGGTCAGCCAGGTTCCGGCTTCCAGGCTGCGCCAAGGCGTGCGTCCGATGGCTTGCTCCAGCGTGGTGAGGCTGCCAGCCGGTGCAGTGCGCAGTTTTTCCAGGGTCAGGTCGGCGGCGGTGAGGGCGACGAAGGGCGGCACGTCGTGGGCAAGTACCACCACGGGTTGACGTGTCGGGTCTTCGACGGGGGCCACTGAAGAGGGGTTGGCAACGGGCTGAGCAACCACGGCGGCCGCCGGTTCCGGACGGCTCAACACGAGGCCCCAATAACCGGCAATCAGCGCTCCCAACAAGAGCAACCCGGCCAGAATCATACTGATGCGACTGCTCATAAAGGCTCTCCCTTTCCCACTGCAGAACCTGCTGTCTGGTCCATCCAGCACTGCGCAATCAGTTCACTATCAAGGTCTAACTATTTCGCTATTTGAAGGTAGTTCAGCTAGGACGAAATGCCATTACTCCTTGGAAAATTTCTCTTCATTAGTGGGAAATAAGGTTCTTCAGGCGTCATCGATTTGGCTACTACTTTGTGATTAGTCGCTTATTACAGTTGTTGGGAGTGGATTTGCCGACAATGCTCTAATGGCACAGCGAGATCATGCTGTAGCCCAGCTACATCAGCGCCCGGAGCGCAAAGGAGAAGTCAAATGTTCCTTGACGTCATTCGCAAGGTGTTTATCAAAATCCAGATTTTGTCTTACGGAAGAGAGGGGGCCTCCGGTATCGAATATGCAATTGTCGCGGCGATGTGTGCAGCGGTGATCGGGCTGTTCATGACGCCCATCAGCACTAAAGTGAAAGCCATTTTTACATCGATTCAGACCGGTATCGGCACTTGAGCTTTTAACCCTTGTTGGAGAGTCGCATGTCAGCAATTGGCAAGGTGTTCTTAAAGCTTCAACTGATGGTCTGCGCCAGGGATGGCGCTTCCGGTATTGAGTACGCCATTGTGGCTGCCATGTGTGCAGCTGTGATCGGTATCTTCATGACGCCCATCAGCGACAGAGTCACTGCGCTGTTCAAGTTGGTCGAAGCCAGTATCTTGTCCACTTGATCAATGGCGCGATACGACTACCCTGAGTGCACGTTTAGTATCAGGATCCTTACATGAGCCCCATGTCGTCCCCCCGGCAACAAATCCTGTTAGTGGACGACGAAGAGGACGCGCTGATCGAGCTCGCCGAATCCCTCGGAAACGAGGGGTTCGTGTGCTTCACGGCAACATCCGTCACCTTCGCCCTGCAAGAGTTGACACTTCACCCCGATATCGCCTTGGTCATCACCGACCTGCGCATGCCCGAGGAAAGCGGTATCTCCTTGATCAAGCGCCTGCGCGAACACACCTCACGCTCGCACCTGCCGGTGATTGTGATGTCCGGTCATGCCGAAATGGATGACGTCAGCGACATGCTGCGCCTGCAGGTTCTGGATCTGTTTCGCAAGCCGATTTACCTGGTGCGGTTGATTGATACGTTGGACAGCTTGTTTCCTCTCAGCAAGCGGTAGGGCTTTTGGGGACTGCTGCGCAGTCGAACACGAGCAAGTCCGCTCGCCACAACAAGCCCTCTTACCACAGCAAGCTCGTCTGCCGCAGAACCCCGCTCAGCCTAAACTGAGCGCTGTAGGCCTTGTCAGAGTTGATAGCTGAAACTCAACGTATACCGCGGCTGGCGGTTGAGGCTGTCGAGGGCCTCGTCCGACATCGGCTTGGCCGCTTCGAGCGCGATGTTGTAATACTTCGCGTCGCCAAAGCGCAGGCCCACGGCGGCTGAAGACAGGTTGTTGCCTTTGATGGGCTGGTCGTTGAACCAGGTCTTGGCACGGTCGAACACGATGTAGGGTTGCAGGATTCTCACCCACTCGCCGGCACGGTTGTAGCTGTAGTTGATCTCATAGGCCATGCCCCAGCCCTTGTCGCCCGAGCCTTGATCATCGGGGTAGCCACGACCGAAGTTCTGCCCGCCGAAGGTGGCGCGCTCGCTGTCGGGCAAGGTGTCGTCACTCCAATAGAGCGCTCCTGACAGCACGCCCTGAACGTTGCCGAACAGCTTGTTGCTTTGCACGCCCGACAGGCGCAGGCGGAAGAAGTCCAAGTCAGGTTTGAGGCCTTCGAGGTCGCTGCGTGTCTTGGCGCCCATGCCGTCGATGCCTTGGTACAGCCCCGCGCTGAGGATGCGTAGTTGGTCGGCGTCGGCCTTGCGCCAGTCGCCTTCGAACGCCACGGCGCGCAGGTTGGTTTCGATGTCAAAGCGCTGGGGAAATCCCACCAGTTGATAGCGGGTTTTCTGGTCGACCCCATAGAACCGCGTGCCCAGGGTCAACGACTCGGTGGGCGAGGCGATCAGCGGGTGACTCAGGCCAATGGAGAATCGGTCGATTGCCTGATGGGGCTTGAGTTCGAAGCCGCCGCCCAGTTGCAGGTTGGTGCCGGGGTCGGCGCGATAGCGTTCACCGGATAGCACCAGTTGGGTGCCTTCGGCATTGACGAATTGGCTGTAGGCCGCGCGGTAGTAGTGTTCTTTGTCGTCGCCCGGTGGGAACAGGCCGCTCACGCTCAGTTGTTCACCCATGGCGGTCTGGGAATTGCTGGTGGCGGTTAACAAGGCTTGCGTGCCGCCACGACTGGCTTGGTTGAGGCTCATGCTGGTGGTGAAAGGCTTGCGGCTGGCAGTGATCTGCATGTGGGTGCCGCCGTCGGTGGTGCCAGGTGGCGGCACTTGCGCTTGCAAGGTGACGCCGGGGATCGCGCCCATGAGTGTGGTGTAGCGCTCGAAGGTTTTACGGGTCAGTGGGCGCTCGGCCTTGAGTTTGTCGGCGAGCTTTTCGACGTAGGACGACACTGAGCCAATATCGCCTTGTACTTGGTAATCGCGGATATAACCCTCCACCAGAATGACGTGCACCAGGCCGTCATCGAAGCGTTGCTCCGGCAGGAACGCATAGGACAGCAGGTAGCCGTCTGCCTGGTAGCGCCGGGTGATGCTGCGTGTCGCCTCGATCAATTGGGCCAGGTTGGTTTCGTGGCCGATCAAGGGCTCGAACGCCAGGGCAACGTCGTTGAGCGGGTAGACCGTGCCGCCGTCGATCTGCAGTTTGCGAATGGTCACCTTGGTGTCCATCAGCAACGGTTGCGCCTCACTCGCCGCGGGGGTGGGCAGCTGCGTTTGCGGGGTGTTTGGGCGGTAGGCATCGGCGGGCAGATTGGGCACCGGCAGGTTGCGGATGGTGTCGTTGCTATTGAGGAAGCTGGGCAGGGTATCGGCGTGGGCGTAAGCACTGAGGGTGAGCAATAACAACGGTGTCAAAGCGCGCATAGGACACTCCATGGTCAAAGCAGCAGCGTTTCGCAGGTGCCCGCCGGGCTCTGAAGGCGCGGTTCGGGTGTTTTTCAGGGGCCGTTCAGTGGCCCTAAAAAAAGACGAGAGATTTATTAGATCTCTCGTCTCAACCAAGCGTAGGCGCTGTAGGTGAGGCCGTCTAATCGGCCAGGTGCAATTCTATTTTTTGCCGGTGAGGCCACCGAGCAACCCCCCCAGGCCACCGCTGGTGCTGGCCCCGGCACTGCCACTGGCGCCGGCAGATGCGCTGCCGCCCAGGTTCAAGCCGCCGCCGAGCAACCCGCCGCCGCTGGTACCGCCGGTGACCAGGCCACCCACCGACGCCACGGTGCCGCCGACAGCGCTCACGGTGCCGCCCAGGGCGTTGGTGACCGGGTTGGCATTGGCGCCGCTGATTTTGCCGCCCAGGCTGTTGACGGCGCCGCCGACGTTAGTCACCAGGCCATTGACTGGCGCGCCCAGGCCGGTGGCGTTGCCGACGTTTTGGGTCAGGCTGGCGATGCCACTGGTGGCAGGGTTAAGTGCGCTGCCGAGGTTGGTGGTCACCGCCATGATCGGAGCGCCCGCGGCGGTGTTTGGAGTGCCGCTGCCGCCCAGCAAGGTGCCCAGAGATGCCACCGTGCCGCCGGCGCTGGCGCCGGTGACGCCAGCAGCGCTCACCACGCCATTGGTATTGCCGGCGTTGAGGCCGTTGCCGGCGCCGGCGATGACACCACCGATCAGTTCCGGCAGACCGAGTTTGATGCCACTGCCGCTACCGCCGCTGTTGCCGGTGGCTGGGTCGACATAGCCGCTTGCGGTGCCGACCACGGTGCCGACGCCATTGAGCAGGTTACCCACGGCGCCGGTCACAGGGTTACCGGTGCCGCCAGCGCCGGCGACTTTATCGCCGAGGCCATCGACGGTACTGCCGACTTTATCCAGCAGGCCGCCGACCGGGCTGTCCAGGCCCGTTGCGTTGCCAACTTTGCCGGTGGTTTTTTCCACCAGCGAGACGACCGGCACCAGCACTCGGGCGCCCACGGCATTTGTCACATTGCCCAGCGGGCCGGTGGTGCTGGCGGTGCTCAGGGTATCGCCGAGCATGGTCACCACTTTGCCGACTTTGTCGACCGCGCCGCCCACCACTGGCGCAGTTGCGCTGACCACGGGCACTTTACCCAGCAGCGTGCGCACGTTAGCGCCGGTGGTGCTGACGCCATCGCCCAGATCGGAAACACCTTGGCCTACGCCGTCGAGGGTGTTGCCCAGTGCATTGCTGTCAGTGCCCAACGAGCCGAGCCCATCCGACAGGCCGTTGCCGATGCTGCCGACCGCAGTGCCGGTGGCCACCACCAGACCTTGGGTGGTCGCGCCAACAATCGGCAAGCTGCCGAGGGTGGTGCCGAGACTGCTGACGGTGCCGCCCACGCCGGTCACGGTGTTGCCCAGCGTGTCGACGACGGTCGCGGTGACCAGTGGCGTGGTGGTGCCGCCACCAGTGCCTCCACCGGTACCGCCACCAGTACCTCCACCGGTACCGCCACCGGTACCGCCACCAGTACCTCCACCGGTACCGCCACCAGTGCCTCCACCGGTGCCTCCACCGGTGCCGCCACCAGTACCTCCACCGGTACCGCCACCAGTGCCGCCACCGGTACCTCCGCCAGTACCTCCACCGGTTCCGGCAGTATCCGAAGAGGAGGAGCCGCTACTGTGATGCCCGCCACCACCGCTGCTGCAGCCACCGAGTGTCATTGCTATTGCCAGGGCCAACGCGGTACTTGCTTTCCAAAACACTACTTGAGTTTTCATGATTGAATTCCTTGCACCCGTACAACCTTAGTTGTCTTCAAACGCTCGTTATTTCTTGGGATAGCGATGCGTTTGTCCGTAGGTCTATAACAGACCCGGGTGCGTGTTCCCTCAAGGCTCAACTTGGTATTAACGATTTATATAGAGGGCGTGAGGTGTGTGCTTAATGACTAGTCGTAAGGGTATAAGGGGAGGGCGTATCAAGATGTATATGTCTATTGAATCAGTCGCTTAGATAAACAAATAGCGGACTTTTTCAAGTCCGCTATTACTTATGGCGTATATATACAATTAAGCAGGTTTTGTTATGCGATTGGCCGCCATTTCCCCACCATATGTTCAATATCCCCCGCGCCTTTCAACAGTAATTCGCCACTGGAGCCGGCGGTGCTGCTGTGCAACGTCACTTCGCTGGGCAGGCGCACCGGTTTTTTGAATACCACTTCGATTTCTACATTGGCAGCGGGCAGGTGCTCACCGAGTGCGGCCAGTGTGCGGGCCTTGTTCCACAGTCCATGGGCGATGGCCTGGGGGAAGCCAAACAACTTGGCGGTCGGGGCACTCAGGTGAATCGGGTTGTAGTCGCCGGAGACCCTCGCATAGCGACGGCCGATATCCGAAGGGGCCTTCCAGTGGGTCAGTTCGCTGATGTGTACAGGTGTGGGCTGGGTGTCATCGGCAGCTTCGCCTTCGAGTTTTACGCCTCGGCAGAGCATTCGGCTCTCGGCTTCCCACAGCACTCCGAGAGAATCTTCGACGGTGGTTACCACCTCAAAGGTTGCGCCCTTGGCGTGAGGTTGGAGGTTTTGCGCGTGCACGCTTATGAAGAGTTCGTTTACCCCGCCCAATGGGCGATGGATTCGAATGCAATTGCTCAGGTGGATCAACCCCAGCAACGGGAAGGGAAATGCCTTGGCCGTGAGCAGCTGCATTTGTAATCCAAACGCCAGGATGTGTGGGTAGGTCGCCGGTAGGATCGGGCTGTCGGCAAAACCGCAGACCTTGCGATACGCCGCGACGTCCTTGGGGTTGACGCTGACCCGGCAGCGCAGCCCCTGTTCAGGCAGTGTGCTGCCGGTAATCTTGCGCTTGAGCGCCGCTCGCCAATACAACGGCGGCAGAAACGGGGTATTGCCTAAGGTCTGCCATTCCATGCTCACGCTCCCAATAGACTTTGCCCGCACACCCGCAATGCTTGCCCGCTGACCGCGCCGGAACCGGGCTGGCCCAGCCAGGCCACAGCTTCGGCGACGTCCTGCGGCAAACCGCCTTGGCCCAGGGAGCTCATGCGGCGCCCGGCTTCACGCAGGGCGAACGGGATGTGTGCGGTCATCTGGGTTTCGATAAAGCCTGGCGCCACGGCATTGATGCTGATCCCGCGCTCCTTGAGCAACGGCGCCCACGCCTGCACCAGGCCGATCAAACCCGCCTTACTCGCGGCATAGTTGGTTTGCCCACGGTTACCGGCGATGCCGCTGATGGACGCCAGCACCACCACGCGGGCGTTGTCGTGCAGGCTGCCGCTGTCGAGCAGCGCTTTGGTCAATACCTGCGGTGCATTGAGATTGACCGCGAGCACCGCATCCCAATATTCCGGGGTCATGTTGGCAAGGGTTTTGTCACGGGTGATACCGGCGTTATGCACCAGAATATCGAGGCCATCGGGCAGGTGTTCGATCAACTGGCTGGCGGCGTCTTCGGCGCAGATATCCAGCACCACCGTGCGAGCACCCAGGCGCGCCGCCAGGGCTTCGAGGTCGGCCTTGGCCTGGGGTACGTCAAGGAGAATGACCTCAGCGCCGTCGCGGGTCAGGGTTTCAGCGATAGACGCGCCGATGCCACGCGCCGCACCCGTGACCAGCGCCTTGCGCCCGGCCAGTGGGCGGGTCCAGTCCTCAACGGGCGTGGCGCAAGCCTCCAGGCGAATCACCTGGCCGGAAATGTAGGCGCTTTTCGGTGAGAGGAAGAAACGCAGCGCGCCTTCCAGTTGGTCTTCGGCACCCTCGCCGACGTAGAGCAATTGCAACACACCGCCGTTGCGCAGTTCCTTGGCCAAGGAGCGGCTGAACCCTTCCAAGGCCCGCTGGGCGCTGGCGGCAAACGGGTCGCTGAGACTTTCCGGGGCGCGGCCGAGGATCACCAGGTGGGCGCTGTTATCGAGGTTTTTCAGCAGGGGCTGGAAGAACTCGCGCAGTTGCTTGAGCTGGTCGGTGTGTTGCAGCTCGCTGGCATCGAACACCACGGCCTTGAGCTTGGGGCCGTGCCCGGGAATCCACGTCGATGACTCGGCGCCGTAGGTATAAATCGCGTCGGTGAGTTTGTTGGCAAATGCCTGCACCTTGCTTGTCAGGGCTCCACCGCCCAGCAGCAGTGCACCGTCTACCGGGCGTAGGCGTCCGGCTTGCCAGCGTTCCAGGCGTACCGGTGACGGCAGGCCAAGGGCGGCGACCAGGCGATGGCCGAGGCTTGAGTTGGCGAAGTCGATATAACGGTCAGACATGGAACGCTCTCCGAAGGCTGGGGTTCAAAGGGTTGACCATCCCAGGGTAGCAGTCGTTCGACTAGGCTCAGTGATCAAGCCCATAACAGACAGAGGGAGCTTTCCATGACTCAATTGCGCCGTGTAGCGATCATTGGCGGTAACCGCATTCCTTTCGCCCGTTCCAATGGCCCCTACGCCACGGCGAGCAACCAGGCGATGCTGACCGCCGCCTTGGAAGGCTTGATCGAACGCTACAACCTGCACGGCCTGCGCATGGGCGAGGTAGCCGCCGGCGCGGTGCTCAAGCATTCGCGCGACTTCAACCTGACCCGCGAATGCGTGCTGGGCTCTCGCCTGTCGCCGCAGACCCCGGCCTATGACATCCAGCAGGCCTGCGGCACCGGGCTGGAGGCGGCATTGCTGGTGGCCAACAAGATTGCCTTGGGCCAGATCGAATGCGGCATCGCCGGCGGGGTGGACACCACGTCAGACGCACCGATTGGGGTGAATGAAGGGCTGCGCAAGATCCTGCTGCAAGCCAACCGCAGCAAATCCATGGCGGATAAATTAAAAGTCCTGTTACAACTTCGTCCCCATCACCTCAAACCAGAACTGCCGCGCAATGGCGAGCCGCGTACCGGTTTGTCCATGGGCCAGCACTGTGAGTTGATGGCGCAGACCTGGCAGATCCCCCGGGCCGAGCAAGACCAGCTTGCGCTGGAGAGCCACCAGAAAATGGCGGCCGCCTATGCCGAAGGCTGGCACAACGATCTGCTCACCCCGTTTCTGGGCCTGACCCGCGACAACAACTTGCGTCCCGACCTGACCCTGGAAAAACTCGCCGCCCTCAAGCCCGCCTTCGAGCGCAGCGAAAAGGGCACGCTCACCGCCGGCAACTCCACACCGCTCACCGATGGTGCATCTCTTGTGCTGCTGGGCAGTGAGGCTTGGGCGAAGGAGCGGGGGCTGCCGATCCTGGCGTATCTGCGCGATGGCGAAGCGGCGGCGGTGGATTTCGTCAACGGCGCCGAAGGCCTGTTGATGGCTCCGGTGTATGCGGTGCCGCGTCTGTTGGCGAGGAATGGCCTGACGCTGCAGGACTTCGATTATTACGAGATCCACGAAGCATTCGCGGCCCAGGTGTTGTGCACGCTAAAAGCCTGGGAAGATGCGGATTACTGCAAGACCCGCCTGGGGCTGGACGCGCCGTTGGGCTCCATCGACCGCAGCCGGTTGAATGTGAAGGGCAGCTCCCTGGCCGCCGGGCACCCATTTGCCGCCACCGGCGGGCGTATCGTCGCCAACCTGGCTAAGTTGCTGGATGCGGCGGGCAAGGGCCGAGGACTGATTTCGATCTGCGCGGCGGGCGGTCAAGGGGTGACGGCGATCATTGAGCGTTGATTGCAGCCGAAACTGGCATATAGGATGCATTCTTGAGTGGTCAAAGATCGGTAGCCCCTCCCACCGGCGAGCCGATTGCCGTATAACGAGTGCCATACGCGTATTTGGTAATAAAGGACCCACAATAAAAGCTGATGAAGACTCCTAAACGCATTGAACCCCTGATCGAAGACGGTCTGGTCGACGAAGTGCTGCGCCCTCTCATGAGTGGTAAAGAAGCAGCTGTTTATGTGGTGCGCTGCGGCAACGAATTGCGTTGCGCCAAGGTTTACAAGGAGGCGAACAAACGAAGTTTTCGTCAGGCATCCGAATACCAGGAAGGCCGTAAGGTCCGTAACAGCCGTCAGGCCCGGGCCATGGCCAAGGGCTCCAAGTTCGGTAAGAAAGAAACCGAAGATGCCTGGCAGAACGCCGAAGTGGCGGCTTTGTTCCGCCTGGCCGGCGCGGGCGTTCGCGTGCCCAAGCCCTACGACTTCCTCGAAGGCGTGCTGTTGATGGAGCTGGTGGCCGACGAGTACGGCGATGCGGCGCCGCGTCTGAATGACGTGACACTGGAGCCGGACCAGGCGCGCGAATACCACGCCTTCCTGATTTCCCAGATCGTGCTGATGCTGTGTACCGGCCTGGTGCACGGTGACTTGTCCGAGTTCAACGTACTGCTTACCCCCACGGGCCCGGTGATTATTGACCTGCCCCAGGCGGTGGATGCGGCGGGCAACAACCACGCGTTCAACATGCTGGAACGGGATGTGGGCAACATGGCCTCCTACTTCGGGCGTTTTGCCCCGGAGTTGAAGAAGACCAAGTACGCCAAGGAAATGTGGGCGCTGTACGAAGCCGGTACCTTGCACCCGGCCAGCGTCTTGACCGGCGAGTTCGACGAGCCGGAAGAGTTGGCGGATGTGGGCGGTGTGATTCGCGAGATTGAAGCGGCGCGGCTGGATGAAGAGCGCAAGCAAGCGATTCGGGCGGCAGATGATGCTCCGCCGAGCAAAGCGTCCGAAGAACCGCCACCGCCGCCTTGGATGCAATGATCTTCGGGTAAATGAAGATCAAAATGTGGGAGGGGGCTTGCTCCCGATAGCGGTGTGTCAGTTACAGATATTGAGACTGACACACCGCCATCGGGAGCAAGCCCCCTCCCACATTGGTTTTGTAGTCAGTCAGTTAGAGCCTCACGCGCAGCAGCTTCCTGAAGCCAACTCCTTGAGAATCGGACAATCCGGCCGATGATCGCCCTGGCAGTGCTCCACCAGATCTTGCAACGTATCCCGCAACTGCCCCAGCTCCAGAATCTTCTGGTTCAACGCCTCGATATGCTGGCGCGCCAAGGCTTTCACGTCGGCGCTGGCCCGTTGCCGGTCCTGCCACAGGGTCAGCAGCTTGCCGACCTCTTCCAATGAAAACCCCAGATCCCGCGAGCGTTTGATAAACGCCAATGTGTGCAAGTCGTCCGTGCCGTACACACGGTAGCCACTGTCGGTGCGGTGGGCGGCTTTGAGCAGGCCGATGGATTCGTAGTAGCGAATCATCTTGGCGCTCAGCCCGCTTTGGCGTGCGGCTTGGCCGATGTTCATGGGCGTTGATCCTCCAGGTCAGTGGGTTTCCAGGTTTTCAACAACAGTGCATTGCTCACCACGCTGACGCTGGACAAGGCCATAGCCGCGCCCGCCAGCACCGGGTTGAGCAGGCCGAATGCGGCCAGGGGAATACCGATCAAGTTATACACAAACGCCCAGAACAGGTTCTGGCGGATTTTTGCGTAGGTCTTGCGGCTGATCTCCAGAGCGGCCGGCACCAGGCGTGGGTCGCCGCGCATCAGGGTGATACCGGCAGCATGCATGGCCACGTCGGTGCCGCCGCCCATGGCGATGCCGATATCGGCCGCCGCCAGGGCCGGGGCGTCGTTGATGCCGTCGCCGACCATCGCCACCACGCCGGTTTTTTTCAGATGGGCGACGGTGGCGGCTTTATCGGCGGGCAGCACTTCAGCGTGGACATCGTCGATGCCCAGTGCGTGCGCCACCACGCGGGCGCTGCCGCGGTTGTCGCCGGTGAGCAAGTGGCTGCTGATGTGCTGGGCCTTGAGTTGCTCAACGGCTTCCAACGCACCGGGTTTGAGGGTGTCGCCAAAGGCGAACAACCCGAGTACGCGCGGTTGTGGACCCTGTTCGATCAGCCAGGACAGGGTGCGGCCTTCGGACTCCCAATCGCTGGCGACACCTGCCAAGTCACCCGCGCTCAAGCCGATTTCTTCCAGCAGACGGCGATTGCCCAGTGCCAGTGGCCGACCGTCGAGGGTGCCGGCAATGCCGCGCCCGGTCAGGGATTGGCTGACGCTTACATCAGGCACCTTCAGCCCTTGTTCGCTGCAGGCATCCAACACGGCTTTTGCCAGGGGATGTTCGCTGCCGCGTTGCAGCGCGCCGGCCTGTTGCAGCAGCAGGGCTTGATTGCCATCCACCGCGACCAAGTGGGCGATTTTTGGCGTGCCGGAGGTGAGGGTGCCCGTCTTGTCGAAGACCACGGCGCTCACTGCGTGGGCGCGCTCCAGCGCTTCGGCGTCCTTGATCAGGATGCCGTAGCGGGCGGCGACACCGGTGCCGGCCATGATTGCAGTCGGCGTGGCCAGGCCAAGGGCGCAAGGGCAGGCGATCACCAGCACGGCCACGGCGTTGATAATCGCGGTCTCCAGCGACGCGCCGTACAGCCACCATCCCACCAGCGTGAGCACCGCCAGTACCAGCACGGTCGGGACGAAGACCTGGCTGACTTTATCCACCAGTTTCTGAATCGGCGCCTTGGCGGCTTGAGCGTCTTCCACCAGGCGGATGATGCGTGCCAGGACACTTTCAGCACCAAGGGCGGTGGTGCGGACCAGCAGACGACCTTCGCCGTTGATGGCACCGCCGGTGACTTTATCGCCGGGTTGTTTCGGCACCGGCAGGCTTTCACCGCTGATCAACGCCTCGTCGGCATGGCTTTGGCCTTCGGTCACTTCACCGTCCACCGGGAAACGCTCGCCGGGTTTGACCAACACCAGGTCATCGAGCTTCAACGCGCTGATGGCGACGTCTTCTTCACGGCCATCCTGCACACGCAGTGCACGTTCAGGGCGCAGGGCTTCCAGCGCACGGATGGCGCTGGCAGTCTGGCGTTTAGCACGGCTTTCCAGGTATTTGCCCAGCAATACCAAGGCAATTACCACCGCTGAAGCTTCGAAGTACAGGTGGGGCGCCATACCCGCATGTGCGGTGAGCCATTCATAAATGCTCAGGCCGTAACCGGCGCTGGTGCCGATGGCGACCAGCAGGTCCATATTACCGGCGCCGGCGCGTACGGCTTTCCAGGCGGCTATGTAGAAGCGCGCACCGAAAATGAATTGCACGGGCGTGGCGAGGGCGAACTGCATCCAGGGCGGGAGCATCCAGTGCAGGCCAAAGGGCTCCACCAGCATCGGCAGCACCAACGGCAATGCCAGCGCAATGGCCAGCAGCAGCGACCAACGCTCGCGGTGCAGGCGCTGGGCTTGATCGGTATCGGTGGCGATTTCGCTTTGAGGCAGGCTGGCGCTGTAACCGGCCTTGTCGACCGCCGCAATCAGCACGGCGGGGTCCATTTGGCCCTGCACTTCGACGTGGGCGCGCTCGTTGGCCAGGTTGACACTGACGCTTTGCACCCCCGGCACCTTGCCCAGCGCACGCTCGACACGCCCGGCACAGCTGGCGCAGGTCATGCCGCTGATGGGCAGATCAAAGGTGGTGGATCCATTCATGGGGCATTCCTCCAGAAGAAGTTGCCCCTAGCATCAACCTTGACCTGTGGGTAAGGTCAAGCGCCTTCAGTAATCCAATGCAGCCGCTTTGAGGTACATGCCATCCGGGCCCTGGGCGATCCGTAACTTGCGTACGTCACCGGCCTTGAGCGTGATGTTTTGCGCGGGCGGGGCGAGCAGGCCAGGCAGGCAGCCCGCAGCTTGGCCCGGCAGCAGCTTCAGGCGCAGTGACACATTGCCGGCGGGCAGGTTGAACGAGGTGGCCTGCTCCTGGTACAGGCGCCCGGCCAACTGGTCTTGGATGTACAGGCCGATCTCGCAATTGGTCAGCACTTCCAGGCGTTCCCGGGAAATGATCAACACCGCATAGTCTTGATCGGCACTGGCCATGGGCGCAGCGGCAGACAAACTCATCAAGCCGGCAAGGGCAAAATACGACCAGCGCATGGCGAATGCTCCGTGGTGTGAATCAAAGATGGTTCAAGCTTGGCCGACAGTGCCGCCGAATACCAGCCCGGCCGATTTTTTCAGAACTTGACCTTGCCATTGTGGCAAGGTCGAGACTGGGTTCAACCTCATCAAAGGAGTTATGTCATGCAAGTATTCAGTGTTGAAGGAATGACCTGCGGCCATTGCGTCCGGGCGGTGACCCAGGCGGTACAGAGTAAGGATTCAAGCGCTAGTGTGAAGGTCGACCTGGCCGCCAAGGAAGTGGGCGTGGAAAGCCGCTTGTCTGCCGAAGAGGTAATCAGCTTGATCACCGAGGAAGGCTACAGCGCCAAGCTCGCCTGATTTTAATAGTTAGCGAGCTATCGTTATATTCAAGGCATCCAGGCCCGGCTAGACTGTCGGGCTGCCGACTCTCTTGGGTGCCTGATGAACCTTCGCATAATCCTGATTCTGGGTGCCTTGAGCGCCTTTGCGCCGCTGGCGATCGATTTCTACCTGCCGGGCTTCCCGGCGATGGCCACAGCGTTTGCCACCGATGAAAAACACATCCAGCTGACCCTGGCGGTGTATTTCGCCGGTCTGGCCATTGGCCAATTGATCTATGGCCCGCTGGCGGACCGTTTTGGTCGGCGCGGGCCGCTGCTCAGCGGCGTGACTCTATTTACCCTGGCGTCCTTCGCCTGCGCCTACGCGCCCTCCCTCGATTGGCTGATTGGCGCACGCTTCGTGCAGGCCCTTGGCGGCTGCGCGGGCATGGTGATTTCCCGCGCGGTGGTCAGCGACAAATGCGATGCCGTGGGCTCGGCCAAGGTGTTTTCCCAGTTGATGCTGGTGACCGGCCTGGCGCCGATTCTTGCGCCGCTGGCCGGCGGGGTGATGGTCGGGTTGTGGGGCTGGCAGTCGATTTTCCTGGCATTGACGATCTTCAGTGTGATGGCCGCTATCGCCGTGGCATTCGGCTTGCCTGAAACCTTTCCGGCCCATCAGCCACGCCAGCCGTTGTCGGGCTCGTTGCGCCGCTATTTTGGGCTGTTGTCCGACCGGGTTTACCTCGGTTACGCCCTTACCGGCGCGCTGTCGATTGCCGGGATGTTTGCCTACATCGCGGGTTCACCGTTCGTGTTTATCAAACTGTATGGCGTGCCCGCTGAGCATTACGGCTGGGTATTCGGCTCCAACGCCGCTGGCTTCATCCTGGTGGCGCAGCTCAACGCTCGCTTGCTGGCCAAGCGTGGCCCGGCGTTTTTGCTGTCGCGTTCGGTGTGGGTGTATCTGCTGGCGGGTCTGACGCTGCTGGGCATCACGGCGTTGCGCACCGATGCGCTATGGCCATTGCTGGTGCCGCTGTTTATCTGCATCGCCAGTCTGGGCTGCATTTTGCCCAACACCTCGGCGTGTGCCATGAGCGGGCAGGGTGCTCGGGCAGGCAGTGCGTCGGCATTGCTCGGCTGCATCCAGTTCGGTGTGGCGGCGGGGGCGGCGTCGCTGGTGGGGGTGTTGCACGATGGCACGGCCATGCCAATGGCGATGGTCATCAGCCTGTGCGGTGTATTGGCGGTGACGGTGGCCGTGTCGACCCAACGCCTGCAACGGGCCAGAGCCTTGCAGGCGCAGGGCTGAGAGGCGGGTCAGCCAGCGGCGGAGTGTTGCTGGCTGATTGGAAAACGGTGGGGCGCCTTGATACGCGCTTGCAGGGTATCGGCAAAGGCGCGCGCCTCGGCTTCAGTGTGGAAAGTAATGGCTTTCTGGTCCAGACGGACCTCCCACTGGGATTTTGCTAACGCTTTTATCAGGATCTTCATTGCTGACTTCCTCACGTAAAAGAATCGTGGCAAAGGCGGCCAATATAAACCCCGGATACGCTCACAAATATGACAAAGATCAACTCTCTGACTAGCGGTGTCGTCCATTACTCACACGAATAACGGACAACACTGACAGCCGTTGTTTTAGAACCCTTCCAGCACGATCTTGCCCTTGGCCTTGCCGCTTTCCAGCAGTGCATGGGCCCGGCGCAGATTCGCCGCATTGATCACGCCGAAGTGCTCTCCCACCGTGGTTTTCAAGGTGCCGGCGTCGATCAGCTCGGCCACGCGATTGAGTAGGTTGTGCTGCTCAATCATGTCCGGCGTCTCGAACATCGAGCGCGTGTACATAAACTCCCAATGCAGCGACAGGCTCTTGCGCTTGAGTTTGCTCACGTCCAACGCCTTGGGGTCGTCGATCAGTGCCAGCTTGCCTTGGGGTTGCAGCGCTTCGACCAACTGGTCCAGGTGATGCTCGGTTTGGGTCAGGCTGGCGACGTGGGTGACCTGCGGGTGGCCGGCTTGTTTCAACGCTTCACTCAGCGGTTGGCTGTGGTCGATCACCAGGTCGGCGCCGAGGGCCTTGGTCCATTCCTGGGTTTCCGGGCGCGAGGCGGTGCCGATTACTTTCAATCCGGTGAGCTGGCTGGCCAGTTGGGTCAGGATCGAGCCCACGCCACCTGCGGCACCAACGATAAGCAGGCTCTGGCCTCCGTCTTCTTTACCTTCACGCACCTGCAGGCGCTCGAACAGCAGTTCCCAGGCGGTGATGGCGGTCAGCGGCAGCGCGGCGGCTTCGGCAAAGCTCAGGCTCTTGGGCATATGGCCGACGATACGCTCGTCCACAGTGTGCAGTTCACTGTTGCCACCTGGGCGTACCAAGGAGCCGGCGTAGAACACTTTGTCGCCGACCTTGAACAGGCTCACGTCACTGCCGACCGCCTTGACCACACCGGCGACGTCCCAGCCCAGCACTTTGGCGGCGCCGTTTTCCGGGGCGACGTTCTGGCGCACCTTGGTGTCCACCGGGTTCACCGAGATGGCTTTGACTTCCACCAGCAGGTCGCGGGGGCCGGCGACGGGCGCCGGCAATTCGATGTCTTGCAGGGATTTTTCATCGGTGATTGGCAGTGATGCGTAGTAGGCAATGGCTTTCATGAGGGCTCCGGAAAAAGGCGGTGATCAGGCGAGAAACTTCAGGCGCTTGAGTTCGAAGTGTTCGAGTACATCAGCGGCCTTGGCGCGAAAACTTTGGATATGTGCGCTTTGGTCATGGTCGGCCAGTGCGGCGTCATCGCTCCAGCGTTCGAGCATGTAGAAAGTCTCGGGGTGTTGCAGGTCTTGGTGCAGGTCGTATTGCTCGCAACCGGCTTCAAGGCGGGTAGGTTCCAGCAGGCCGCGCAGCAGGATTTCCAGGGTGGCCTGTTGGCCAGGTTTGGCGATCAGCGTGGCGATGACGTTAAAAGCTGTGGGCATATTCAATTCCAGACACGTAATGAACGGGATGGACAGATGATTGGTCATTTCCCCTGAAGATAAAAGCGGCTAAAACAGCACTCTGTTTCAATAATATTTTGATAATGGGTGGGTGGATGCTGCGTTTTGATGATTTGCAGTTGTTTGTGCGCGCTGCGGACTTGGGGAGTTTGTCGGCGGCGGCGCGGGTGATGGACTTGTCGCCTGCCGTGGCCAGCGCGGCGCTCAAGCGTATCGAGCAACAATTGGGCGCGCGCTTGCTGGCCCGTTCCACCCGCAGCCTGCGCCTGACTGCCGAAGGCGAGGGCTTTCTGGAATACGCCCGCGCCTCGTTGAGCTCCCTTGATGAAGGGCGACGTCTTTTGGCCAGCGGTCAGGACCATGTCAGCGGTGTGCTGCAACTGTCGGCGCCCTCGGATTTCGGCCGCAACCAACTGCTGCCGTGGCTGGACGAGTTCCAGCGTGAGTATCCGCAGCTCGCCGTGCGCCTGCTGTTGGGTGACCGGATTGCTGACCTGTTCCGCCAGCCGGTGGACATTGCCCTGCGTTATGGTGAGCCCGAGGACTCCAGCCTGATTGCACTGCCCGTCGCGCCGCGCAACGTTCGTGTGCTGTGCGCAGCCCCCAGTTACCTCGCACGCCACGGTGAGCCGCGACACTTGGAGCAATTGGCCCAGCACAATTGCTTGCTGTATATGCTCGGCACCCGAGTGCATGACCACTGGACGTTTCACGACGGCAAGCGCGAAGTCAGCCTGACGGTCAGCGGCGACCGCTTCAGCGACGATGCCGATGTGGTGCGCCGCTGGGCCGTGGCGGGTATGGGCATTGCCTATAAATCCTGGCTGGATGTGAGCACCGACGTGCTGGCTGGACGACTGCGCCTGATCCTGCCGGAGCTGCGCGGCGAGCGCACGCCGCTCAATCTGCTGTGTGCCCATCGCGCGCAGTTGAGCAAACCCATCAACCTGCTGCGGGAAATGCTCGTAGCTCGCTGTGCGACATTGACGGCTCAATTGTCGGAGCGATTGGAGCTCGTGTAATAGCCTCCGTAACGCAAGGAAATTTCACTCAAAACCCGTCCCTACTCTGGCTGTCAGACGCCACGGAACCCGCCCTTGGCGCACTTATACTCTGGCGCCTACCGCATCAGAAAAGTAATTCGACAGGGAGTGAATCGATGGAAGAAGCACCATGCATTAGTCAGATTGCCAGCTTGCTTGCTGAGCCAAAACGCACAGCCATGCTGTGGTCCTTGATGGACGGCTCGGCGAAGTCGTCGAAGGAACTGGCGGCACTTACCGGTCTACCGTCGGCCTCGGCCAATGCACATCTGGCGCGGCTGACCAGTAGCGGCTTGCTGCGAACCGAAGCGCGGTATGGCAAGCGACTGTTTCGCTTGGCAGACGGCGATGTCAGCGCCGCCATCCATGCCTTGGCCAGTACTACCCTGGCCAGTGCCACACGCAGTGCGCCGGGTGTTTCAACGCAGGTCTTGGTTGCGCCGCCGTCATTACGCCGTGCTCGGCTGTGTCATGGTCATCTTGGTGGCGAGCTGGCGGCGCAGTTGTATGAACGAATGATGGCGGCGAGGTGGATCGAGCGCCATGAGCAACGGCTCGCCGTCACATTCAAGGGCGCGCAGCAAATGGCGGGCCTGGGCATTTTTACCCAAGCATTGGCAATGCCGCTGCTGTGCGATTGTTTTGACTGGAGCCAGCAGCAACCACACCTCGGGGGCGCGCTGGGTGCTGGGTTGTTTCAGTTGTTCCTGCAATCGAACTGGATCAGCCTGGTCAACGAGTCCCAGGCTGTGGTGGTCAACGACGTCGGGCTGGAAGAGATCGCCCGATTGGCCGCGCTGTAGGAGCAGGCGCCGTGGTCACAGGCGCTCACTCCAACATTCGCTCACGTCAGGGCTTTACGAGTCGCGCATCCAGGCTGTTCTGTGCCAGGCGTTTGGCCTGGTCTTGGGTCATGCCCAAGGAGGTGTACAGCGCGTGGAAGTTCTCGGTGACATAACCGCCGAAGTAGGCCGGGTCATCGGAGTTCACGGTCACTTTCACGCCACGCTCAAGCATGTCGAGGATGTTGTGCTGGGCCATGTCGTCGAACACGCAGAGCTTGGTGTTGGACAGCGGGCACACGGTGAGTGGGATCTGCTCGTCAATGATGCGCTGCATCAGGCGTTCGTCTTCGATGGCGCGCACGCCATGGTCGATTCGCTGGATTTTCAGCAGGTCGATGGCTTCCCAGATGTACTCCGGTGGGCCTTCTTCGCCGGCGTGGGCAACGGTGAGGAAGCCTTCATGGCGGGCACGGTCGAACACGCGCTGGAACTTGCTCGGCGGGTGACCCATCTCGGAGCTGTCCAGGCCCACGGCCACGAACGCGTCACGGAACGGCAGCGCCTGGTCGAGGGTTTTTTGTGCTTCGTCTTCGCTCAGGTGACGCAGGAAGCTGAGGATCAGCCCGCTGGTGATGCCCAGTTGCTGCTCGCCATCTTTGAGTGCTGCGGCGATACCGTTGAGTACGACTTCGAACGGCACGCCACGGTCGGTGTGGGTTTGCGGGTCGAAGAAGGGTTCGGTGTGGATCACGTTCTGCTCTTTGCAGCGCAGCAGGTAGGCCCAGGTCAGGTCGTAGAAGTCCTGAGACGTGCGCAGCACATCGGCGCCCTTGTAATACAGGTCCAGAAACTCTTGCAGGTTGTTGAACGCGTAGGCCTTGCGCAAGGTTTCGACGTCGTTCCACGGCAGCGCAATCTTGTTGCGCTCGGCCAGGGCGAACAGCAGCTCAGGCTCCAGCGAGCCCTCCAGGTGCAGGTGCAGTTCAGCCTTGGGCAGGGCGTTGAGCCAATCGTACATGTCTAAATTCTCATCAGGTGCAATGGCGGCATTCTACAGGGCATAGCCGAAATAATCGGTAAAACCTGACCGGCAGGAGAGTATTCGTTTTATTCGCGCAAGAGGGTTGTGAACTAAGGTGTAACGAAACGTTAGCAGCGTGGCGCAGTCTGTACCCCATCAATGACTGATTTGCTGTACGAAAAAGGCCCCGAATGCTCACCTCCCTCAAGCAAGAAAAATTCATGCTACTGGCGCTGATTGCCGCCATCGCCGCCTACCCGCTGGAGCACTGGATGCTGCACAGCGGGCAAATAGTCGCGCTGTTGGCAGGCGTGGCGCTGATTGGTTTTATCGTAGTGGCGTCGATGCGCGTGGCCCACCACGCCGAGCAACTGGCGGAGAAAGTTGGCGACCCCTACGGCACCATGATCCTTACCCTGGCCGCCGTGCTGGTGGAAGTGGTGATCCTGGCGATCATGATGAGTAATGAGCCATCGCCCACCCTGGTGCGTGACACTATTTATTCGGCAGTGATGCTGGATATCAACGGCATCCTCGGCCTGGCCGCCTTGATGGGCGGCATCAAGCACGGCGAGCAGTCCTACAACGACGACTCGGCGCGCACCTACAGCGTGATGATCCTCACCGCCATGGGCGTGTCGATGGTGGTGCCGGAATTCATCCCCGAAGCTGACTGGAAAATTTACTCAGCCTTCACCATTGGCGCGATGGTGGTGCTCTACACCTTGTTCCTGCGTATGCAGGTGGGGCCGCACAGTTATTTCTTCAGCTACAGCTATCCGGAAAAACGCCGCAAAAAACTGCCGGAAGAGGAGCAAACGCCGCCGGTGAATCTGGTGTTCTCCATCGGCACGTTGGTGTTTGGCGTGATTGTGATTGGCGCGTTGGCCGAGGTGATGTCCAAGACCCTCGACCTGGGTCTGGAAGGCACGGGCGCACCCCCGGTGATTACGGCGATTGTGGTTGCAGCCATTTCGGCGGCGCCGGAAATTCTCACGGCCTTGCGCGCCGCATTGGCCAACCGCATGCAGTCGGTGGTGAATATTGCACTGGGAGCGTCGTTGTCGACGGTGATTTTGACGGTGCCGGTGATGGAGGCCATGGCGCTCTACACTGGCCAGCCTTTCCAGATGGCGATGACGCCGGTGCAAACGGTGATGGTGTTTATCACGCTGATTGTCAGTGCGATCAACCTCAACGATGGCGAAACCAACGCTATCGAAGGGATGACCCATTTTGTGCTGTTTGCGACATTCATCATGTTGTCGCTGCTGGGATTGTAAGAACACAGTAGATAAAAAGCGGGAGGGGTGGTGCGACGAATCGACGTTCCCCTCCCGCATGTTGAACGGTGTTTACTTAGGTCCCTGCGATCAATCGTCGCGCCGCCTGGCTGTGATCGGCGATCAAACGTTTCAGATCCAGGCCCTCGACCTGCCCGTCGATCACTCGCCATTTGCCCGCGACCATCACCCGATCCGCACGATCCGCACCACACAACAGCAGCGCCGAAATCGGATCATGGCTACCGGAGAACCGCAGCTCATCAAGTTTGAACAGCGCCAGATCCGCCTGTTTACCCACGGCCAATTCACCGATATCCGTACGCCCCAGCAACTGCGCCGAACCTTTGGTGGCCCAGCCGAGCACGCCTTCGGGGGTGATCTTTTCTGCGCCATAACGTAGACGCTGGATGTACAGGGCCTGTCGTGCTTCGAGAATCATGTTCGATGCATCATTGGAGGCGGAACCGTCCACGCCCAGGCCGATGGGCGCGCCCGCGGCTAGCAAGTCGAGGGTAGGGCAGATGCCGGACGCCAGGCGCATATTTGAGCTTGGGCAGTGGCAGATACCGGTACCGGCGGCGCCAAGGCGGGCGATTTCATCAGGGTTGAAGTGAATGCCATGTGCCAGCCAAGTGCGTGGGCCGAGCCAGCCCACGCTGTCGAGGTAATCCACGGTGCGCAGGCCGAAGCGTTGCAGGCAAAAATCTTCTTCGTCGAGGGTTTCCGCCAGATGGGTGTGCAGGCGCACGTCTAGGCTGTTGGCCAGTTCGGCGCTGGCGCGCATGATTTCCGGTGTGACGGAGAACGGCGAGCAAGGCGCCAGGGCAATCTGGATCTGTGCGCCGTCGCCGCGTTGGTGGTATTCGCGGATCAAGCGCTGGCTGTCGTCGAGGATGACCTGCCCTTGTTGCACGGTCTGTTGCGGCGGGAGGCCACCGTCGGCTTCGCCCAGGCTCATGGAGCCCCGGGTAAGCATGGCGCGCATGCCTAATTCGCGCACCGTATCAACTTGCACGTCGATGGCATTTTCCAGGCCGTCGGGGAACAGGTAGTGGTGGTCGGCGGCGGTGGTGCAGCCCGAGAGTAGCAATTCGGCCAAGGCGACTTTGGTGGCCAGAGCAAGTTTCTCGGGCGTCAGACGCGCCCACACCGGGTACAGCGTTTTCAGCCAGGGGAACAACGGCTGATTGACCACCGGCGCCCAGGCACGGGTGAGGGTTTGGTAAAAATGATGGTGGGTGTTGATCAGGCCGGGCAGGATCACATGTTCGCGTGCGTCGAACACCTGTCCACAAGGCACAGCGGGCTCTTTTCCCCAGCCCAGCACTTCGGTGATCACACCGTCCTGCTGCACCAGGCCGCCACGGGCATCAAGGCCATTGGCAGTGAAAATCGCGAGGGGGTTTTTTAACCAGATACGGGGCGCAGGCATTGGCCGGCTCCTCTGAATGATGGGTTCAGGTTTGCCAGCTCAGTGTTGCCCTGTCTGCTGATCCAGGGTCGCCGGTTGGGGCGAGGGCGCAGTCTACGCGCGCAGCGTTATCGACGGCAATCAGTCGATAACGCTGCTCGTCGCTTACCAGGCGATGGTGTCGCCTTTGTAGTCCACGAAGTGGTGACCACCTTTGCCGGTGTAGGCATTTACCTGATCCACCAGGCCGCGCACGCTGGTGTCGACATCGATGTGCGCGTTTTCGCCGCCCATGTCGGTCTTCACCCAGCCAGGATGCAGTGACAGAACAGTGAGTGTGTGGTCGCCCAGTTGAGTGATGAAGCTGTTGGTCATGGAGTTCAGCGCGGCCTTGCTGGCCTTGTACAGCGCCAGGTCTGAGCCGTCGGGGATCATTACGCTGCCCAATACCGAACTCATGAATGCGAGCACGCCGCTGTCTTTGCGGATCTGCCCGACAAAGCGCTGCGCCAGGTTGATCGGCGCCACGGCATTAGTGAAAAACAACTGGCCGACTTCCGCGAGAGTGGCGTGACCGGGCTCCTGGTTGGCCGGACCCTTGACGCCGGCGTTGACGAACAGCAGGTCGAAGGTGCGCTCTTTGAGGCGCTGGGCCAGGGCGATCACGGCTTGCTGATCGTCCATGTCCAGTTTTTCGATCTGCACCGGACCCACCGCTTTAAGGGCATCAGCCTTGCTCGGATCACGCACGGTGGCGGTCACGTCCCAGCCGTCCTGGAGCAATTGCTTGACCAGGCCAAGGCCCAGCCCGCGCGAGGCGCCGATGATCAGTGCGGTTTTTGGCGTAGACATGAAAAGCTTCCTTTAGAGTCGCGGTTCAGGGGGATTCAGCAAATAACAGTAACAGTTTCAGCGTTGCAGCAGGATACGCCCACGGCTCAGGTCGGCGAGCTGGGCTTGGAGCGTGTCGATGTGCGCCTCACCCAGTGCCAGTTGCAACTCCACACCGTTGGCGGTGAAGTTTTCTTCCACCACTAGGCCGCCAAGTTCAGCAACGCGCAGCTTCACCAAGTTCAGTTCGGAGAATCCACAGGCGCAACTCAGTGGTACGCGGCTGATCAGTTCGAGACGCTCGGCATTCTGCAGGCATTTGTTCGCTCCGCCGCCATAGGCACGGGCGAGGCCGCCGGTGCCCAATTGGATGCCGCCGTACCAGCGAATCACCAATACCGCGACTTGATCAAAACCCTGGGCTTCGATGGCTGCGAGAATCGGCCGCCCGGCAGTGCCACCGGGTTCGCCGTCGTCACTGCTGCGGTATTGGTCGGCCAGCTTCCAGGCCCAGCAGTTATGCGTGGCGTTCAGGTCGCTGTGTTGCTCGAAAAAAGCCTGAGCGTCCTGCGGGCTGGTGATCGGGGCGGCGAGGGTGATGAAGCGGCTTTTACGTATTTCTTCACGAAACTCGCAAAGGCCGGTGAGCGTGAAAGGCATAAGTGACTTCGTCTAGAGGCTCGGCTTGATGCCGCAGCCTTTGAGAATGATGTGGATCAGGTTGGTGCCGGCATCTTCCATATCTTGCTTGGTCAGCTTGGTGCGACCGGTGACGCGGCAGATCTGGGTGGCGAAGTCTGCGTAGTGCTGGGTGCTGCCCCACAGCAGGAAGATCAGGTGCACGGGGTCGATGGGGTCCATCTTGCCGGCGTCGATCCAGGCTTGGAACACTGCCGCCCGGCCACTGAACCACGTGCGGTAATCCTGGCTGAAATATTCGGTGAGGCATTCGCCGCCGCTGATGATCTCCATGGCGAAGATCCGCGAGGCCTGGGGTTGGCGTCGCGAAAACTCCATCTTGGTGCGGATGTAGCGGGAGAGGGCCACGGCAGGGTCGTCCTCGGCGGTCAGCGTGTTGAAGGTGCTGTCCCACAGTTCGAGGATATTGCTGAGCACGGCGATATACAGGCCCAGCTTGTTCGTGAAGTAGTAGTGCAAGTTGGCCTTCGGCAATCCGGCGCTGGCAGCAATAGTGTTCATGCTGGTGCCCTTGTAGCCATGGCGCGCGAATTCATCTTCAGCAGCCTGGAGAATCGCTTGTTCGTTCTTTTGCCGAATGCGGCTGGCGGGCTTACCGGCGTGGTTGCTGTGGGCAGGAACTTCGAGGCTCATGGAGATTACCGTGCTGATCGATAGAGACGACGTGTGCACAGATAACCCACCCTCAAGCCTCAGACAAGTCCCGATGCAATAAAACCCTTAAAGCGGTTCCAAGGTGTCGCTTTCCGGCGCTTGGTTTGCGGCAGTTTCGATCGCCTTGGATTCCGGCAGTAGCAGGCACAGTACGATGGCGGTCAGCCCGCCGCTGGTGATGGCGGAGTCGAACAAGTTCTGCACCAGGGTTGGCATCAGGTGAAGCAGATTGGGTTGGGCGGCGATGCCCAGGCCGACGCCAAACGACGTGGCGATGATCAGCATGCTGCGTCGGTCCAGCGGCGCCTGGGCGAGGATGCGCACGCCAGCGGCGGCCACACTGCCGAACATCACCAGGGTCGCGCCGCCCAATACGGGTTTGGGGATTTGCTGCAGCACCGCGCCAATCAACGGAAACAAACCGAGGCAAAACAGCACCACGCCTATATATAAGCCAACGTAACGGCTGGCCACGCCAGTGAGTTGGATTACGCCATTGTTCTGAGCAAAGGTGGTGTTGGGGAAGGCACTGAAAGTGGCCGCGATCATGCAGCTCACGCCATCACCCAGTACGCCTCCCTTGAGTCGGCTTATATAAGAAGGGCCGCTGATGGGCTGGCGGGCGATCATGCAGTTGGCGGTGAGGTCGCCGACGGTCTCGATGCTGCTGATCAGGTAAATCAGCGCGATCGGTAGGAAAGCGCTCCAGTCGAAGTTGAATCCAAAGCGAAACGGAATCGGCAGGCTCACCAGAGGTAAGTCAGGCAGGGCTTGGGGCACGAGTTTGCCGCTGAACCACGCAGCCAGGCTGCCAAGGGCCAGACCGATAATGATCGCCGAGAGCCGCACCCAGGGCGTGTTGGAACGGTTGAGCAGAATGATCGTCAGCACCACGAACAGGCCCAATGCAAGATTGGTGGGCGCGCCGAAGTCAGGGGCGTTGATGCCACCGCCGAGGTCGGTAATGCCGACTTTGATCAGGCTGATGCCGATTAGCGTGATGACAATCCCTGTCACCAAAGGCGTGATGACTCGGCGCAGTTGGCCGATAAAACGGCTCAGCACGATCTGCACCGCCGCGCCGAAAAAGCACACGCCGAAGATCATCGCCATGATGTCTTCCGGGCTGCCGCCGCGTTGTTTCACCAGGAAGCCTGCCGACAGTACCGCGCCGAGAAAGGCAAAGCTGGTGCCTTGCAGGCAAATCATCCCGGCGCCTATCCCAAATGGCCTACGCGCCTGGATGAATGTGCCGACACCGGACACCATCAACGCCATACTGATCAGATAGGGCAAATGGGCGGTCAGGCCCAGAGTGGAGCCGATGATCAGTGGCGGAGTGATGATGCCGACAAAAGCGGCCAGCACGTGCTGCAGTGCGGCCAGAAATGCCGGGACGGGTTTGGGGCGGTCGTTGAGGCCGTAGATCAGGTCGCTGGGGGTGGAGGATTCTGGTGGCATGGCGGGCTAACTCAAGGCGGATGGTCAAGTTCCATCTGTTCTTGCAAAAAGCTGTCCAGTTGCTCAGCTT
The DNA here is from genome assembly GCF_021391435.1 of Pseudomonas sivasensis. Classification (NCBI taxonomy): domain Bacteria; kingdom Pseudomonadati; phylum Pseudomonadota; class Gammaproteobacteria; order Pseudomonadales; family Pseudomonadaceae; genus Pseudomonas; species Pseudomonas sivasensis. Next base: position 965,883 of record NZ_CP090029.1, read on the forward strand.
TTAGCGTAAAGCCTGAGCTAGCGCGTTGTGGCCAGACTGTCGAGGAAGCTTTCCAGCACCAAATGAGGGCGACGGCCCTTGCGTGTGACCGATGCGAGGCTTAAATCGTAAAAACGCGTAGCCGATTTCAGCGCACGCAGTCGGCCTTGTTGTACCCAGAGGCTGGCGTAGTGGTCGGGCAGGTAGCCGATGTAGCGGCCGGTCAGGATCAGGAACGCCATGCCTTCGCGGTCCGAGGCGCTGGCGGTGCAGTTGAGCGCTTGGTAATGGGCCTGGATTTCGGCAGGCAAACGGAATGTTGGAGCGATGGCGTCCTGGCTGTCGATGCGCTCGTCGCCCAACTGCTTGTCTTCGGCGTAAAACAACGGATGGCCGACTGCGCAATAGAGCAGCGAGCGTTCGCTGTACAGCGGTTGGTACTCCAATCCCGAAAGGGCGCTGGCCTGGGGCACTACGCCCACATGTAAACGACCATCGAGTACGCCTTGTTCGACTTCATTGGGGGCGATCATGCGGATTTGGATCTGCACGTCTGGGCCGCGCTCCTTTAATTGGGCCAAGGCGTGAGTGATGCGCATGTGGGGCAGGGTGACGAGGTTGTCGGTGAGGCCAATGATCAACTCGCCGCGCAAATGCTGGTGCAGACCGTTGACCTCGGTACGAAAACTTTCCAGTGCACTTAATAGTTGCAGGGCTGACTGATAGACCTCGCGGCCTTCTTCGGTCAGTGAGAACCCCGCGCGGCCACGTTGGCAGAGGCGCAATCCGAGACGCTGTTCAAGGTCGCTCATTTGCTGACTGATGGCCGAGCGCCCGATGCCGAGCACGGTTTCCGCTGCCGAGAAGCCGCCGCATTCCACCACACTCCGGAAGATGCGTAGCAGGCGAATATCAAAGTCGCTCACTTGGGCGAGAGGATCGGGTCGACGGCTGCTCATAGTTTAGTGAAGGCCTGACTGAAGGTTAGAAGAGTTGAATTTCACCGACTTTATCGCCGTGGCAATTTAGCTGCAACAACGCGTTTCAATCCCGACGCGGCCTTTTGCCCTGCGAGGTTTTGCTGATGAACATGCCTGAAAACGCCCCATCGTCCCTGGCCAGCCAACTGAAGTTGGACGCGCACTGGATGCCCTACACGGCCAACCGCAACTTCCAGCGTGACCCGCGCCTGATCGTGGCCGCCGAAGGTAGCTGGTTGACCGATGACAAAGGCCGCAAGGTGTACGACTCGTTGTCTGGCCTGTGGACGTGCGGCGCCGGGCACACACGCAAGGAAATCCAGGAAGCGGTGGCCAAGCAATTGGGTACGTTGGATTACTCCCCTGGCTTCCAGTACGGTCATCCGTTGTCCTTCCAACTGGCGGAAAAGATTACCGACCTGACCCCAGGCAACCTTAATCATGTGTTCTTCACTGACTCCGGCTCCGAGTGTGCCGATACTGCGGTGAAGATGGTGCGTGCCTACTGGCGCCTGAAGGGCCAAGCCACCAAGACCAAGATGATCGGACGCGCCCGTGGCTATCACGGTGTGAACATCGCGGGCACCAGCCTGGGCGGCGTGAACGGCAACCGTAAGATGTTTGGCCAGGCGATGATGGACGTTGACCATTTGCCGCACACCTTGCTGGCAAGCAATGCCTTCTCCCGCGGCATGCCTGAGCTGGGCGGCATCGCATTGGCCGATGAGTTGCTCAAGCTGATTGAGCTGCATGACGCTTCCAACATCGCGGCAGTGTTTGTCGAACCGATGGCTGGTTCCGCTGGCGTGTTGGTGCCGCCGCAGGGTTATCTCAAGCGCCTGCGAGAGATTTGTGACCAGCACAACATCCTGCTGGTGTTTGACGAAGTGATCACCGGTTTTGGCCGTACCGGCTCGATGTTCGGCGCCGACAGCTTCGGCGTGACTCCGGATCTGATGTGCATCGCCAAGCAAGTCACCAATGGCGCGATCCCCATGGGCGCGGTGATTGCCAGCAGCGAGATCTATCAGACCTTTATGAACCAGGCGACGCCTGAGTACGCGGTGGAATTTCCACACGGCTACACCTACTCGGCGCACCCCGTTGCTTGCGCGGCTGGCCTGGCGGCACTCGACCTGTTGCAGAAGGAAAGCCTGGTGCAGAGCGTAGCCGAAGTCGCTCCGCACTTTGAGAATGCGCTGCACGGCTTGAAGGGCAGCAAGAACGTGATCGACATTCGCAACTACGGCTTGGCCGGTGCGATCCAGATTGCCCCGCGTGACGGTGATGCCATCGTGCGTCCATTCGAGGCAGGCATGGCTTTGTGGAAGGCAGGTTTCTACGTGCGCTTTGGCGGCGACACCCTGCAGTTCGGGCCAACCTTCAACAGCAAGCCGCAGGATCTGGATCGCCTGTTTGATGCGGTCGGCGAAGTGCTGAACAAGATCGACTGATTTCTCTTTCTATATAGAACAACTTTTCAGGAGCCCTGCATGAGCCTTATCCAGCATTTGATCAACGGTGAGTTGGTCAACGACAGTGGTCGCAGTGCCGACGTATATAACCCGTCCACCGGCCAGGTGATTCACCAAGTTCCGCTGGCCAGCCGTGAAACCATTCAACAGGCGATCGACTCGGCCAAGGCCGCATTCCCGGCGTGGCGTAATACCCCGCCGGCCAAGCGTGCCCAGGTGATGTTTCGTTTCAAGCAGTTGCTGGAACAGAACGAAGCGCGAATCTCGCAGTTGATCAGCGAGGAGCATGGCAAGACCCTGGAAGACGCGGCGGGTGAGTTGAAGCGTGGCATCGAGAACGTTGAGTACGCATGCTCGGCGCCGGAGATTCTGAAGGGCGAGTACAGCCGCAACGTTGGGCCGAACATTGATGCTTGGTCGGACTTTCAGCCGTTGGGCGTGGTAGCGGGTATTACGCCGTTCAACTTCCCGGCTATGGTGCCGCTGTGGATGTATCCGCTGGCAATCGTATGCGGTAACTGCTTCATCCTGAAGCCTTCGGAGCGTGATCCGAGTTCGACGCTGCTGATTGCGCAACTGTTGCAGGAAGCCGGTCTGCCTAAAGGCGTGCTGAGTGTGGTGCACGGTGATAAGGGCGCGGTTGACGCATTGATTGAGGCGCCGGAAGTCAAAGCGCTGAGTTTTGTGGGGTCGACGCCGATTGCTGAGTACATCTATTCCGAAGCGACCAAGCGCGGCAAGCGCGTGCAGGCGCTGGGCGGGGCGAAGAACCACGCCGTACTGATGCCAGATGCGGACTTGGATAATGCGGTCAGTGCGCTGATGGGCGCGGCGTATGGCTCCTGCGGGGAGCGCTGCATGGCCATCTCTGTGGCCGTCTGCGTAGGTGACCAGGTAGCTGATGCGTTGATCGCCAAGCTGGTGCCGCAGATTAAGGCGCTGAAGATAGGTGCGGGCACGACGTGTGGGCTGGATATGGGGCCGCTGGTAACCGGTCAGGCGCGGGATAAGGTCAGCGGCTACATAGAAGACGGTGTTGCTTCGGGTGCAGAGTTGGTGGTCGATGGCCGTGGGCTAAGTATTACCGGGAATGAAGATGGCTTCTTCCTCGGTGGCAGCCTGTTTGACCGTGTGACGCCCGAGATGCGCATCTATAAGGAGGAGATCTTCGGGCCGGTGTTGTGCGTGGTCCGGGTGAGCAGCCTGGAGGCGGCGATGCAATTGATCAACGACCATGAGTATGGGAACGGTACGTGCATCTTCACCCGTGATGGTGAGGCGGCCCGTCTGTTCTGTGATGAGATTGAAGTGGGTATGGTTGGGGTGAACGTTCCACTGCCGGTTCCGGTGGCTTATCACAGCTTTGGTGGCTGGAAACGCTCGCTGTTTGGTGACTTACATGCGTACGGTCCGGATGGCGTGCGTTTTTACACCCGGCGCAAGGCGATTACCCAGCGTTGGCCTCAGCGGGCCAGTCATGAGGCGTCGCAGTTTGCTTTCCCTAGTCTGTAAGGCTCTATGAGCAGAAAGCCGGCCCTTTTGGGCCGGCTTTTTCGTTTCTAGGGCTTTTTTTGAGTTATATGGCAAAAATATGAAAAAGAAGGTTGACCACAGATTCTAGGAGCCTATAATTCGCCCCACTTCCGGCGCAGTCGAAACGGAAAACTCCTTGGTAAACAACGAGTTACGCAGTTTTCGGCAGTAAGTTGCTTCAGCTCATCGAAGCCAAAAGGAAGTTGAAAAAGAGGTGTTGACAGCAGCGTGTAACGCTGTAGAATTCGCCTCCCGCTGATGAGAGATCAGAAGCGCAAGTGGTTGAAGTTGTTGAAGAAATCTTCGAAAGCTTCTGAAAATAATCACTTGACAGCAAATGAGGCTGCTGTAGAATGCGCGCCTCGGTTGAGACGAAAGATCTTAACCAACCGCTCTTTAACAACTGAATCAAGCAATTCGTGTGGGTGCTTGTGGAGTCAGACTGATAGTCAACAAGATTATCAGCATCACAAGTTACTCCGCGAGAAATCAAAGATGTAACCAACGATTGCTGAGCCAAGTTTAGGGTTTCTTAAAAACCCAAAGATGTTTGAACTGAAGAGTTTGATCATGGCTCAGATTGAACGCTGGCGGCAGGCCTAACACATGCAAGTCGAGCGGTAGAGAGAAGCTTGCTTCTCTTGAGAGCGGCGGACGGGTGAGTAATGCCTAGGAATCTGCCTGGTAGTGGGGGATAACGTTCGGAAACGGACGCTAATACCGCATACGTCCTACGGGAGAAAGCAGGGGACCTTCGGGCCTTGCGCTATCAGATGAGCCTAGGTCGGATTAGCTAGTTGGTGAGGTAATGGCTCACCAAGGCGACGATCCGTAACTGGTCTGAGAGGATGATCAGTCACACTGGAACTGAGACACGGTCCAGACTCCTACGGGAGGCAGCAGTGGGGAATATTGGACAATGGGCGAAAGCCTGATCCAGCCATGCCGCGTGTGTGAAGAAGGTCTTCGGATTGTAAAGCACTTTAAGTTGGGAGGAAGGGCAGTTACCTAATACGTGATTGTTTTGACGTTACCGACAGAATAAGCACCGGCTAACTCTGTGCCAGCAGCCGCGGTAATACAGAGGGTGCAAGCGTTAATCGGAATTACTGGGCGTAAAGCGCGCGTAGGTGGTTTGTTAAGTTGGATGTGAAATCCCCGGGCTCAACCTGGGAACTGCATTCAAAACTGACTGACTAGAGTATGGTAGAGGGTGGTGGAATTTCCTGTGTAGCGGTGAAATGCGTAGATATAGGAAGGAACACCAGTGGCGAAGGCGACCACCTGGACTGATACTGACACTGAGGTGCGAAAGCGTGGGGAGCAAACAGGATTAGATACCCTGGTAGTCCACGCCGTAAACGATGTCAACTAGCCGTTGGGAGCCTTGAGCTCTTAGTGGCGCAGCTAACGCATTAAGTTGACCGCCTGGGGAGTACGGCCGCAAGGTTAAAACTCAAATGAATTGACGGGGGCCCGCACAAGCGGTGGAGCATGTGGTTTAATTCGAAGCAACGCGAAGAACCTTACCAGGCCTTGACATCCAATGAACTTTCTAGAGATAGATTGGTGCCTTCGGGAACATTGAGACAGGTGCTGCATGGCTGTCGTCAGCTCGTGTCGTGAGATGTTGGGTTAAGTCCCGTAACGAGCGCAACCCTTGTCCTTAGTTACCAGCACGTAATGGTGGGCACTCTAAGGAGACTGCCGGTGACAAACCGGAGGAAGGTGGGGATGACGTCAAGTCATCATGGCCCTTACGGCCTGGGCTACACACGTGCTACAATGGTCGGTACAGAGGGTTGCCAAGCCGCGAGGTGGAGCTAATCCCATAAAACCGATCGTAGTCCGGATCGCAGTCTGCAACTCGACTGCGTGAAGTCGGAATCGCTAGTAATCGCGAATCAGAATGTCGCGGTGAATACGTTCCCGGGCCTTGTACACACCGCCCGTCACACCATGGGAGTGGGTTGCACCAGAAGTAGCTAGTCTAACCTTCGGGAGGACGGTTACCACGGTGTGATTCATGACTGGGGTGAAGTCGTAACAAGGTAGCCGTAGGGGAACCTGCGGCTGGATCACCTCCTTAATCGACGACATCAGCTGCTCCATAAGTTCCCACACGAATTGCTTGATTCATTGAAGAAGACGATAAAGAAGCAGCCCGAAATTGGGTCTGTAGCTCAGTTGGTTAGAGCGCACCCCTGATAAGGGTGAGGTCGGCAGTTCGAATCTGCCCAGACCCACCAATTTTGTGTGGGAAACGCCTGTAGAAATACGGGGCCATAGCTCAGCTGGGAGAGCGCCTGCCTTGCACGCAGGAGGTCAACGGTTCGATCCCGTTTGGCTCCACCACTACTGCTTCTGTTTGTTGAAAGCTTAGAAATGAGCATTCCATTGTGATGATGGTGAATGTTGATTTCTAGTCTTTGATTAGATCGTTCTTTAAAAATTTGGGTATGTGATAGAAAGATAGACTGAACGTTACTTTCACTGGTAACGGATCAGGCTAAGGTAAAATTTGTGAGTGGCTCGAAAGAGCCAAATCGAATTTTCGGCGAATGTTGTCTTCACAGTATAACCAGATTGCTTGGGGTTATATGGTCAAGTGAAGAAGCGCATACGGTGGATGCCTTGGCAGTCAGAGGCGATGAAAGACGTGGTAGCCTGCGAAAAGCTTCGGGGAGTCGGCAAACAGACTTTGATCCGGAGATGTCTGAATGGGGGAACCCAGCCATCATAAGATGGTTATCTTACGCTGAATACATAGGCGTAAGAGGCGAACCAGGGGAACTGAAACATCTAAGTACCCTGAGGAAAAGAAATCAACCGAGATTCCCTTAGTAGTGGCGAGCGAACGGGGACTAGCCCTTAAGTGGCTTTGAGATTAGCGGAACGCTCTGGAAAGTGCGGCCATAGTGGGTGATAGCCCTGTACGCGAAAATCTCTTAGTCATGAAATCGAGTAGGACGGAGCACGAGAAACTTTGTCTGAATATGGGGGGACCATCCTCCAAGGCTAAATACTACTGACTGACCGATAGTGAACTAGTACCGTGAGGGAAAGGCGAAAAGAACCCCGGAGAGGGGAGTGAAATAGATCCTGAAACCGTATGCGTACAAGCAGTGGGAGCCCACTTTGTTGGGTGACTGCGTACCTTTTGTATAATGGGTCAGCGACTTATTTTCAGTGGCGAGCTTAACCGAATAGGGGAGGCGTAGCGAAAGCGAGTCTTAATAGGGCGTCTAGTCGCTGGGAATAGACCCGAAACCGGGCGATCTATCCATGGGCAGGTTGAAGGTTGGGTAACACTAACTGGAGGACCGAACCGACTACCGTTGAAAAGTTAGCGGATGACCTGTGGATCGGAGTGAAAGGCTAATCAAGCTCGGAGATAGCTGGTTCTCCTCGAAAGCTATTTAGGTAGCGCCTCATGTATCACTGTAGGGGGTAGAGCACTGTTTCGGCTAGGGGGTCATCCCGACTTACCAAACCGATGCAAACTCCGAATACCTACAAGTGCCGAGCATGGGAGACACACGGCGGGTGCTAACGTCCGTCGTGAAAAGGGAAACAACCCAGACCGTCAGCTAAGGTCCCAAAGTTATGGTTAAGTGGGAAACGATGTGGGAAGGCTTAGACAGCTAGGAGGTTGGCTTAGAAGCAGCCACCCTTTAAAGAAAGCGTAATAGCTCACTAGTCGAGTCGGCCTGCGCGGAAGATGTAACGGGGCTCAAACCATACACCGAAGCTACGGGTATCACGTAAGTGATGCGGTAGAGGAGCGTTCTGTAAGCCTGTGAAGGTGAGTTGAGAAGCTTGCTGGAGGTATCAGAAGTGCGAATGCTGACATGAGTAACGACAATGGGTGTGAAAAACACCCACGCCGAAAGACCAAGGTTTCCTGCGCAACGTTAATCGACGCAGGGTTAGTCGGTCCCTAAGGCGAGGCTGAAAAGCGTAGTCGATGGAAAACAGGTTAATATTCCTGTACTTCTGGTTATTGCGATGGAGGGACGGAGAAGGCTAGGCCAGCTTGGCGTTGGTTGTCCAAGTTTAAGGTGGTAGGCTGAGATCTTAGGTAAATCCGGGATCTTAAGGCCGAGAGCTGATGACGAGTTAACTTTTAGTTAACGAAGTGGTTGATGCCATGCTTCCAAGAAAAGCTTCTAAGCTTCAGGTAACCAGGAACCGTACCCCAAACCGACACAGGTGGTTGGGTAGAGAATACCAAGGCGCTTGAGAGAACTCGGGTGAAGGAACTAGGCAAAATGGCACCGTAACTTCGGGAGAAGGTGCGCCGGTGAGGGTGAAGGACTTGCTCCGTAAGCTCATGCCGGTCGAAGATACCAGGCCGCTGCGACTGTTTATTAAAAACACAGCACTCTGCAAACACGAAAGTGGACGTATAGGGTGTGACGCCTGCCCGGTGCCGGAAGGTTAATTGATGGGGTTAGCTAACGCGAAGCTCTTGATCGAAGCCCCGGTAAACGGCGGCCGTAACTATAACGGTCCTAAGGTAGCGAAATTCCTTGTCGGGTAAGTTCCGACCTGCACGAATGGCGTAACGATGGCGGCGCTGTCTCCACCCGAGACTCAGTGAAATTGAAATCGCTGTGAAGATGCAGTGTATCCGCGGCTAGACGGAAAGACCCCGTGAACCTTTACTATAGCTTTGCACTGGACTTTGAATTTGCTTGTGTAGGATAGGTGGGAGGCTTTGAAGCGTGGACGCCAGTCTGCGTGGAGCCAACCTTGAAATACCACCCTGGCAACTTTGAGGTTCTAACTCAGGTCCGTTATCCGGATCGAGGACAGTGTATGGTGGGTAGTTTGACTGGGGCGGTCTCCTCCTAAAGAGTAACGGAGGAGTACGAAGGTGCGCTCAGACCGGTCGGAAATCGGTCGTAGAGTATAAAGGCAAAAGCGCGCTTGACTGCGAGACAGACACGTCGAGCAGGTACGAAAGTAGGTCTTAGTGATCCGGTGGTTCTGTATGGAAGGGCCATCGCTCAACGGATAAAAGGTACTCCGGGGATAACAGGCTGATACCGCCCAAGAGTTCATATCGACGGCGGTGTTTGGCACCTCGATGTCGGCTCATCACATCCTGGGGCTGAAGCCGGTCCCAAGGGTATGGCTGTTCGCCATTTAAAGTGGTACGCGAGCTGGGTTTAGAACGTCGTGAGACAGTTCGGTCCCTATCTGCCGTGGACGTTTGAGATTTGAGAGGGGCTGCTCCTAGTACGAGAGGACCGGAGTGGACGAACCTCTGGTGTTCCGGTTGTCACGCCAGTGGCATTGCCGGGTAGCTATGTTCGGAATAGATAACCGCTGAAAGCATCTAAGCGGGAAACTAGCCTCAAGATGAGATCTCACTGGAACCTTGAGTTCCCTGAAGGGCCGTCGAAGACTACGACGTTGATAGGTTGGGTGTGTAAGCGCTGTGAGGCGTTGAGCTAACCAATACTAATTGCCCGTGAGGCTTGACCATATAACACCCAAGCAATTTGCTTGCTTCGAGCTGAAAAGCGAAAGAGCACCAGATTGCGGTGTGTGAAGACGAAATGAACCGAAAGTTCGACTCTTGCAAACACCGAAAGCTATCACATACCCAATTTGCTGAAGCGAGGCCTGCTGGTCGCGACTCAGTACCCGAATTTCTTGACGACCATAGAGCATTGGAACCACCTGATCCCATCCCGAACTCAGTAGTGAAACGATGCATCGCCGATGGTAGTGTGGGGTTTCCCCATGTGAGAGTAGGTCATCGTCAAGATTAAATTCCGAAACCCCATTTGCGAAAGCAGATGGGGTTTTGTTTTGGGCGATCGGAAAGTGCGAAGAGGTCCACGACAAATTTGCACAGTTATTTCTGAACCAGACCACTAGAATAGGCACCTAACCTTTTTTAGAGCCAGAGCCCTACTATGCCCGATCCGGTTGATGCCCTTGAGGTGTCGGATTTACCACTGGACGATCTAGTGGCATGCCATGAGTGTGACTTGCTGATGCGCAAACCCGTGCTCGCCCTCGGCGAAAAAGCGCAATGTCCGCGCTGCGGTTACGAGCTGTACGCTCATCGCCACAATGTCGTCGAACGTAGCCTCGCGCTGGTTCTCGCGGCGCTGTTGCTGTACATCCCCGCGAACTTTCTTCCCATCATGAAGCTCAATCTACTCGGGCAGTCCTCAGAGGACACCGTCTGGAGTGGCGTAGTTGGCTTGTTCGATACCGGCATGCAGGGCGTCGCAGCTGTAGTGTTTCTATGCAGCATGGGCATTCCCTTGCTCAAGTTGCTTTGCCAATTGGCGGTGCTGCTCAGTATTCGTTGGAAAATCGGGCGTAGTTACGGCCTGCTGCTGTACCGCATCTACCACCACATGAAAGATTGGGGAATGTTGGAGGTCTACCTGATGGGCGTACTGGTAGCGATCGTAAAACTTGCCGACATGGCCTCCATCACGATTGGCCTGGGTTTGGTCTGCTTCGTCAGTCTATTAATGGTTCAGGTTCTGCTTGAGGTGGTGATGTCGCCGCATCAGATCTGGCAAGCACTGTCAGGGGAAGATGATCATGCGGGCGATTGATGCGGGCATTCTGATCTGTACCGAATGCCACGAGTTAAACAAGCAGCAAGCAGATACCGATGAGCAAATTTGCACGCGTTGCGGTGCGCTGATCCATGCTCGCCGTCCCAACAGCCTTACCCGCACCTGGGCATTGCTGATCACTGCCGCAATTCTATATATCCCCGCCAACCTGCTGCCAATCATGACCATCAACTCATTGGGCCAGGGAGACCCCAGCACCATTATGGCTGGCGTGATCCAACTGGTGCAGCACGGTATGTTTCCCATCGCCGCCGTGGTATTTATCGCCAGTATTCTGGTGCCGACATTCAAGCTGGTTGGCATTGGCCTGCTACTGTTCTCGGTGCAGCGTCACCAGCCGCTCTCTGCACAACAACGCATTGTGATGTACCGCTTTATCGAATTCATTGGGCGCTGGTCCATGTTGGATATCTTCGTGATCGCCATCCTGGTGGCGGTCGTAAACTTTGGACGGCTTGCCAGCGTCGAGGCCAACCTCGGCGCAGCGGCGTTCGCCAGTGTGGTGATCTTGACGATGCTTGCCGCTGTAACTTTTGATCCCCGACTGATTTGGGATAACACGGAGTCGGACGACGACCATGAGTGAATTGCCTAAAGCTAAAACCCGCCCAGCCTCCAACTGGTCGGCCATTTGGGTGTTGCCCCTGATTGCTCTGATCATCGGCGGCTGGCTGGGATGGCGTGCCTATTCCCAACAGGGCATCGAGATCCAAGTGCGCTTCGAAAGTGGCGAAGGCATTCAGGTCAACAAGACTGAAGTGGTCTATAAGGGCATGCCCGTGGGCAAGGTCAAAGCCTTGGCTTTGGATGACGAGGGCAACAATCGCGGGGTGATCGCCACCATCGAGATGAATAAGGACGTCGATCAATACCTCAAGACCAACACGCGCTTCTGGCTGGTCAAACCCAGCGTCAGCCTCGCCGGCATCACCGGCTTGGAAACCCTGGTCTCGGGTAACTACATCGCCGCCAGCCCTGGCGATGGTGAGCCCACACGTAAATTCAAAGCGCTCTCTGAAGAGCCCCCGTTATCCGACGCCAAGCCCGGTCTGCACTTGACCATCAAGGCTGATCGTCTCGGCTCGCTGAACCGTGGCAGCCCAGTCTTCTACAAGCAAATCCAAGTCGGCCAGGTCAAAAGCTACCTGTTGTCCGAAGATCAAAGTACCGTTGAAATCAAGGTCTACATCGAGCCGACTTACGCCAACCTGGTGCGCAAACACACGCGTTTCTGGAACGCCAGCGGCATCAGCATCGACGCTAACCTTTCCGGTGTAAAAGTGCGCAGCGAGTCTCTTTCCAGCATCGTCGCGGGTGGTATCGCCTTCGCCACGCCGGAGAACCGCAAAGACAGCCCCCCGACCGACCCAAGCCTGCCTTTCCGTCTGTATGAAGACTTCGACGCCGCCGCTGCTGGTATCAGGGTGAAGGTCAAGCTCACCGACTTCGAAGGCCTGCAGGCTGGGCGTACGCCGGTGATGTACAAAGGCATCCAGGTGGGTAGTCTGAAAACCCTGAAGATCGACCCGGACCTCTCCAGCGCCAATGCCGAGTTGACTCTCGATCCGTTGGCCGAAGATTACCTGGTGCAGGACACCCAATTCTGGGTTGTGAAACCGTCCATCTCCCTGGCAGGCATCACCGGTCTGGAAGCGTTGGTAAAAGGTAACTACATCGCCATCCGCCCTGGCGATAAGGGCAGCGCCCCGCAGCGCGAATACGTTGCCCGCGCCAAAGCGCCGCCACTGGACCTGCGTTCACCGGGCCTGCACATGGTGCTGTTCACCGATAACCTCGGCTCCCTGGATGTTGGCAGCCCGATCCTCTACAAGCAGGTCAAGGTCGGTTCGGTGCAGAGCTACCAGTTCTCGCGCAAGAACAAGCAACTGGTGATTGGCGTTCACATCGAGAAGGAATACGAAAACCTGGTCAATGGCTCCACGCGCTTTTGGAATGCCAGCGGCGTCACCCTGACCGGCGGCCTCACCGGCGGCATCCAGGTCAAGAGTGAATCTCTGGCCAGCCTGATGGCCGGTGGTATCGCCTTCGAAACCCCCCAGCCAAACGTGCCGCTGAAAAAACGTATTCCGCGTTTCCGTTTGTTCGCTGACCGTGAAGCCGCCAATCAGCATGGCACGCTGGTGACCATCAAGGTCGACCGCGCCGACGGCCTGCGCCCAGGCACTGCCGTACGTTTCAAAGGCCTTGATGTCGGCAAGATCGAGAGTGTCGACCTGAGTGCCGATATGCAGTCGGTGCTCCTCAGCGCCCGCATCACTCAGGTGGCAGACCGCATCGCGCGTGCAGGTAGCCAGTTCTGGGTGGTCAAGCCGGAACTGGGCCTGATGAAAACCTCCAACCTGGAAACCCTGGTCACTGGCCAATACATCGAAGTGCAACCAGCGGTAAAAAGCTCCGGTCCGCAAAAGAGCTTTGTCGCCTTGGACCAGCCGCCTGAAGCTGTCCGACGAGAAGACGGTTTGAGCCTCACGCTCAGCGCCGCACGTCGTGGCTCGTTGAAGGAAGGTGTCCCCGTTACCTACCGCGAAGTTACCGTGGGCAAAGTCACTGGCTACGAATTGGGCCAAACCGCTGACCGTGTGCTGATCCATATCCTGATCGAGCCCAAGTACGCATCGCTGGTGCGCGGTGGCAGTCGTTTCTGGAATACCAGTGGCTTCGGTCTCGACTTCGGCCTGTTCAAAGGCGCCACCGTGCGCACCGAATCCCTTGAGACGCTGGTTTCCGGCGGTATCGCCTTCGCCACGCCAGACGGCGAGCGCATGGGCAACGCTGCACGGCCGCAGCAAACCTTTCCGCTGTTCGATAAGGTTGAGGATGAATGGCTGACCTGGGCGCCTAAAATTCCGCTCGGCAAGTAGGTCCGATAGCGCCCTCAAAAGCACTGCAAAAACCTGTCCTAAAAAAAGGCCGCGATCCATAAGATCGCGGCCTTTTTGCATTTCAGCGCAACACGTCAGACCTCATCCAATTCCGGCTCATCCGCCTGCGCATTCACCGTCGCCTTCACTGCATCATGGCGACGAATGTACTTCCAGTCCGCCTCATCGATGTAGATCCCGTTCGGCCCGCTGCCGCCTTCCAGGTCGATTGCCACCTGGGCAGACACCTGCGGCTTCACACTGGCCAGGATCGGCACGAAGCCCAGCTGCAAGCTGGTTTCCAGCAATGCGGCCTGGTTCTTTTCATCGATGTCCGCTGCTTCATCAAGGTAATACGGCAAGCGCACACGCCCGGCTTGGTCGCGGTCCATCAAGTGCAGCAACAAATACATGTTGGTCAGCGCCTTGATGGTCATGGTGGTGCCGTTGGATGCCGCACCGTCGATGTCGGTGTGAATCACCGGTTGGCCATGCACCTTGGTGATCTCGAAAGCCAGCTCGAACAGATCCTTGAGGCCCAGTTGGTTATGGTTAGCCGCCACCAGGCGTGCGAGGTATTCCTTGGCCTCTTCGTTCTTGTTGTCTTGCTCGGCGCTCTGGCTGAGGTCGAAGACCGACAAGGTTTCACCTTCCTCGTACTGACCCGCGCTGTGGATGATCTGGTCGATATGCTTGAGGGCTTCCTTATTCGGGGCCAGCACGATACGGAAGCTTTGCAGGTTGGACACCTGGCGCTTGTTGATCTCGCGGTTGAACAGCGCCAGTTGGTGCTCAAGGCTGTCGTAGTCGCTACGGATGTTACGCAAGGTCCGCGCGATATCAGTGACCGCCGCACGGCGTGCCTTGCCGAGGGTCAGCGCCTCATCGGTGCGGTGTGCATAGGCATTGATCAACAGTTGCAGGCGACGCTCGACGTCATCCTCGCTGTCGAACTTGGCGACGCCCTTGAGGCGCACCTGCGCATACAGTGCCTCGATTTGGCCATCAGCGCGCAGCAGACCTTGCCAGCTGTCCTGATAGTCGTTGAGCAATGGCAACAGGTTGTCCATGGAGTCGTCGACCGGATCCATGAACGGCGTACCGAACGGCAAGTCCGCCGGCAGCAACTGACGACGGCGTAAGGCGTCATCAAGCGTACGCTGTTTGGCTTCCATATCACCGATCTGCCGACCGACCAGTTGGAGCTTGGCCGACAGTTGCTGAACGCGCTCGGTAAATGCATCACTGGACCGCTTCAACTCGTCCTGAGCGGCTTCCATCTGCGCCAGGTTTTCCAGCTTCTCGCCTTCTTCGGCGCTCAGGGTTTGCGCACGGCGAAAATCTTCCAAGGCCTTTTGCGCGTCCAGCACTTGCTGGTACAGCGCCTCGGTTTGGGTCTTGCTCGCCGCGCGGTCGGAAGTTACAGCCTGCTGCGTCTTGAGCTGCTTGAGTTCTTTTTCCAGGCGCTCTTTCTGGTCGCGCAATGCGGCGCGATCTGCCAGGGCCTGCAACGCCGGTGGTTCGATGTGCGAGATGTCGATGGACAGCCCCGGCACTTCGAAACGCTCGCCCTTGAAGCCATCGAGAATCTGCTCCAGGGATTTGACCCACTGGCCGTCCTCATCCAGCGTGATGCCGTGTTCACCCAACGGGAGGCTGAACAACGAACTGTTGAACAGACGCATCAGACGCTCGACATCCTGCTGTGAGAATTCTTCCCGCAGCTTGGCGTAGCTGTTGTTGTCTGCGTGATCAAGCTGCTGCTTGACCGACTTCAAACGCTTTTCCAGATCCCGCAGACGCTCGTCCAAATCCTCGGCGCTGAACTGGCGTGACTGCGCCAAAGCGCCAGCCAGTTCATCGTGAGCATCCTTGGCCGCCAGCAGTTGTTGCTCCAGGACCTTCACGTCATCCACCAGGGCAAAGCGATGCTTGAGCACCGACAGCTCGCCCAACCAACGCTGGATGCCGCTGATCTCACGCTCCAGGCGCATCAGCTCTTGGGTGCCGCCACGCTGGTCGTTCTGCAGCGCGTCCTGCTCGTTGCGATAGTGTTCGGCCTGGATCGTCAGCTCTTCCTTACGTGCACTGGCGTAGTCCGACCAAGTGCCCAGCAACGAGTCGAGCAATGGCGACAGGCGATGCAGTTTGCCGCGCAGTGTGTCGCGCTGCCGAACGCCATTGGCCAGTGCCTCGACCAACGGGCCCGCTGCGACCAGGGAGTTGTAATCCTGTTCCATACGTCGCACATCGCGGAAGGCTTCTTCGCACGCGGCGATGTAGTCCACACTGCCGGAACGCAGGCTGTGTTCGAAGGCATCGAGGAACAATTGCTTGAGCTTGGCCGCCGTGATTTCGCGCATATGCAGCAAGTTGATAAACAGCGCGCGGAAGGTCTTCAGACTCTGTTCGCTGGTGGAACGCAGCGGGATCAGCGTCAGGTCCAGGGGGATCGACGTGTGGCCGCCCACCAGCAAACGGCGCAGTTCATCCGGCTTGAGTTCGTAGGCTTTCAGACCCTCGCGCTCAAGGTTGGTAAACAGTTCTTTCTGACGCAGGCACGTGTCGTTCTTTTGGTAGTGAGCCAGGTCCAGCTTGCCCGCATAAGCGAAGAACTGGTGACCGAAACCGCCACCCGGGCCGCGTCCTACCACACCGATCACGTGCGGACCGTGGGGCAGGGACACTTCCACCAGGATGTAGCTGGTGTCGGTTGCAAAGTAGAAACGGCGCGATTGCTCCAACGTGTACTTGCCGAAACTCATGTCCGACATGCGCGCCAGGATCGGGAACTGCAAGGCGTTGATCGATGCGGATTTACCCAGGTTGTTCGCGCCATACACCGATAGCGGCTCTTCCAGGGGGAACAAACCGAGGCTGTAACCGGCGGTGTTCAATAGGGCGAAGCGGCGGATGCCGTAGCGTTCCTTGCTCATGCGTCGGTCTCCTGTTCTTCGGCAATGGCACGGGCCAGTGCGTCTTCTTCGCTTTCTTCTGCGAAGTCGCTTAGGTCCAGCGGATCATCGGTTTTCAGCAGTTTTTCATCGCTGTCTTCGTCGATGATCACTGGCGCTGGCAATGGCAATACGCTGTGCACGCTGGCGGCGAGGTCACGGTCTTGTTGCACCGACAGGCACACGTCGAGGAAGCGGTGCATCGGCGGCAGGAAGCGATAGATGCCGTTGTCTTCGCTGGCAAAACCCAACTGCGTCATGCGGCGCATGATTTTTTCTTCGAGTTCTTCCTGGGTCTGCACTTCGGCCTGGATAAACAGGTCGCGGTATTTTTCCAGCAGCGACGGCAACTCATCCCGTCCAAGGCTGCCGCCGTCGAGCACGGCGATCGGATCGCGGCCCTGGTCGGCCAAGTGCTCGACGATGATGAAGGTGAACAGCGCCAGGCGCTGCGCTGTCTTGTTGACTTGCGCGCTGGCGATCGCGGAGTCCGGCACGAAGTAGTAGAAGCCTCGTGTATCGCAGACCAGCTCAAAACCCAGCGCCCGGAACAGCGTGCGGTACTGGTCTTGGAAGTTCGACAGTTGCGCGTACAGCTCCGGGTCGCGGCGGCTGACGTGGTAACCCTTGAACAGCTCGCGAAAGATCGGCGCCAGCTGGGACAGTTCGGATAGATCAAGATGCATAAGGGGTGCTCGCAGAATTCTCGGCGGAGTCGGTGCTGGCCGGGAGCAGGGCGAAGGAGCGCAGGCTGACCTGGTGCTCGTGTGTGTGGTAATCGCGGCGTTCCAGGCGTTCGCGCTTGAAGCGTTTTTCCCGCGAGAGCCGCGAGAACCAGTACAGCAATTCGTCGGTTGCGCCGTCCGGTTCCTGCTCCAGCAGCCAGTTCATCAGGTCCGGCATTGGCAGAGCATCTTCGCAACGCTCCAGCATTTCCTTGACCGTACGCGGCGCGCGTTGGGCTTCGCCCTTGTGGGATTTGTGCGCCTTGGGGAATCGCGCCGGTTTCGGCTCGAAATTCGCCAGGGCGTACACATAGGCCTCGACCTGGCTGGCACTGCCCAGGAAGGTGCTTTGCGGCCGGGTGAACATGGGCATCGCCGCCTGCGGCACAGCGTCCAGGCCTTTACGGCGGATGGCCGATAATGCCAGCGCGGCGCCACGGGTCACGGCGTTGTGCCGGCGTGCTTCCTCTCGTAGTGGCAACAGCAGCTCCCGCGCATGACGCAAGGTCAGTTGGGCACTGGTCTGCATTTCGAGGATGCGCGCGTGGGTGCGCAGCAGCATGTCGTCGTCCACCAGGTGGCCAAGGCGCTGCTGCTCGGTGAGCATGCGTAGCAGCACATTCTCGACCTTGCGCACGCCTTGCTCGAAGGCGCCGTCGGCGTTCACCAACTGGATCATCGGTTCGACATATTCGTCCCAGGTCGCCAGGACTTCGGCGTAACGCTGGCGCAACGGGATCTGCCGGTCGCTGGTCTTGGCACGGTCGGCCACGGCCGCGAGGGCTTGTTCGTCGTTGGCGAGTTTTTTCAGCACATCCCGCACGCGCATATCCAGCAGGCGCAGTTGCCGGGCCAGGTCGTGACCATCGCGGATGTCGAAGGCGTCCTGGATATAACCGGCCAGGCGCTCAAGATGGCGCAGGTAAGCTTCGATTTCCAGGCACAGGCCAAGCCGGTGCTCCTTGCGAAGATACGCCAGGAAGTCGTGGATCTGCGCGTTGAGCTCGAAACGGTTCGGGCTCTTGGCGACAGGCACCAGGATATCCAAGCGAATCCACACGTCCAGCAGGCTAGTGATGTCCTGGGGCGTGCTGTCCAGTTGTTGGGCGGCCAGTTGTGCGCGCAGCTCGCTCAGGCTCAGGGTGCCTTGGTCGAAGTGTTCGCACAGTGGCTCAAGTAAGGCCCAGTGTTCGGCGAGGGCGCGCAGGACGCGCTTGGGTTCGATCATGGGAATGGCCGGCTGGTTGGCGATTAAAAGTCGCGATTGTACTGCATCAGGCGTGGGATTTATCCACAGCCGGTCAGTGCGCAGTGGGCGATTGTTACCGAACAGCGGTAGAATCCCCGCTCTTTACTTATCCACAAGTGGCCGAGCTGTGCTTATCGAGTCCCGACGTCGCGCTTACTTGACCGCCATGCAGGTGGTCAACTGGCTGCCCCGCACCGAACTGCCGTTTGCCGCGCCGTCGCGGCCCGAGTTGCTGCAGGCGCTTGAGCCTTATGACGCGTTCGAGACCTCGGGCGAGGAGGCCGCTGCACCGGTGGCAGTCGTCAAGCCAGAGCCGCAGGCGCGCCCGGCGGTCGAACGCACCAAGATCGAAGTGCCACGTCCGTCGCCGGTGGCCAAGCCCGTGGTCGCCGAAGCAGAAGCCCCGGTGGTCAAGGCCCCGGTAGTGCCGCCGCCGCGCTTTGCCCTGCAATTGCTGCGGGCCGGGCGCTGTCTGCTGTTGGTGGAATTGCCCACCGGTGAACGCTTCCAGACGCGCGACCCCGCCTACATGCTGCTCAAAGACATGCTGCGCGCTGCGGGTCTGCCTGACAGCCCGCAAATCGTCGGGGACCCGGTACGCTGGCCGCTGTTGGTACGCGGCACCATGGACCAAGGCCCTGAAGCGGCGCGGGACTTTGTGCAAGGCTTTGTCTCGGCGCGCCTGGAAGACGAACCCTGTGTCTGCCTGTGGCTGATCGGCCTCCCCGCCGTGCGGTTTGCCGGCGAGGCGAATGCCGAGTCCTGGTACCGCGAACTGCAGGTCGAGGGCCTGGGTTCTGTATGGGCCCTGCCGGGCCTGGAATTATTAATGGAAGAGCCACAGCGTAAGGCTGATGTCTGGCAAGCCATGCGCCGGCTGATGGCGCGCTGGAAAACAACCGATGAGTGAGGCTTTATCCTTCCGCCCGATGACCGAGGCTGACCTCGATGCCGTGCTGAAAATCGAATACGCGGCGTTCAGCCACCCCTGGACTCGCGGGATCTTTCTCGATGGGCTGGGCAAGTACCAGATCTGGCTGATGTTCGAAGGCGAGCAGCAAGTGGGCCACGGCGTAGTGCAGATCATCCTTGATGAGGCGCATTTGCTGAACATCACTGTCAAGCCGGAAAACCAGGGCCGTGGCCTGGGTTTGGCGTTGCTGGAGCACCTGATGTCCCGCGCTTATGCTGCCAAGGCGCGCGAATGCTTCCTGGAAGTGCGCGACAGCAATACCGGCGCGTTCCGTCTGTATGAGCGTTATGGGTTCAACGAGATTGGGCGTCGCCGCGACTACTACCCGGCTGTCGGCGGGCGCGAAGATGCGGTCGTCATGGCCTGCACCTTGGTCGATTAAACACGCGATCCAGTGTGGGAGAGGCAAGTCGAATCGTCTTACCGCCCCTCCCACATTTGGATTTGCGCAGTGTCAGCGGTTTCCGTCTACCGGGTCCAGATCAGCCAGCTCCGCTTCATCCAGGCCATTGCCGCCGCCAATTTCATCTTCATCCACAATGCTCAGGTCAAAATCTGCCGGGTTGTCTTCACCCGCCTCCCGGGCATCCCGTGCGCCATCTTCATGGATCAGGGTTTCCGGGCTCATATCGTCATCGGTCGGCTCGTGGTCATCCGTCGAAGCGCCAGTCAGACCGGCTTCACGTACCCGTTCGTCGGGCATCAGGTGTTCGCGTTCGCGGGGCGGGATTTCATCGCCGATTTCCGCCGTCGGCGCCTCCTCGTCAAAATCCAGCTCGCGCATCGAGCCCATGCGATCTTCGTTGTCGTCAATCGGTTCGGGCTGTGTAGCGCCGTAGGGACGTCGTGATTCAGTCATGGCCAATCCTCATACTGTGGGGCTTATAGTGTGTGGACAGGCACGGCTCGCCAAAGATTCAAGCTAATTTGCGCATCGCGTGACCTGGACGAAAGGTCGTCAGTCACAAAACTGCGCATCATTCCTGAGGCTTTCCCTGATGAACGAACTACAAGACCTGCTTGATAACAATGAACGCTGGGCGGACGCGATCAAACAGGAAGATCCCGAATTCTTCGCCAAGCTCGCCCGCCAGCAAACCCCGGAATACCTGTGGATCGGCTGCTCCGACGCCCGCGTACCGGCCAACGAGATCGTCGGCATGCTGCCGGGTGATCTGTTCGTGCACCGCAACGTGGCCAACGTGGTGTTGCACACCGACCTCAACTGCCTGTCGGTGATCCAGTACGCGGTCGACGTGCTCAAGGTCAAACACATCCTCGTTACCGGCCACTATGGCTGTGGCGGTGTGCGGGCTTCGATGCAGGATCGCCAGTTCGGCCTGATCGACGGTTGGCTGCGCACCATTCGCGACTTGTATTACGAAAACCGCGATGTGCTGGCCCAATTGCCGACCGAAGAGGAACGCGTCGATCGCATGTGCGAGCTGAACGTGATTCAGCAGGTGGCCAACGTAGGCCACACCAGCATTGTGCAAAACGCCTGGCACCGGGGGCAAAGCCTGTCGATCCATGGTTGCATCTACGGCATCAAGGATGGCCGCTGGAAGAGTTTGAACACCACCATCAGTGGCTTCGAGCAACTACCGCCGCAATATCGCTTGCGGCCGTTGGGCGAAGCCTAAGGTCGTTTGCGCATTCGCCACTGCGCCATGAACGCTTGGCCTTCGGCGTTCAATGGCTCCTGGCTGCCAGTGATCCAGCCCCGGCAGTTCAGTTCGCCGCATTGGCAAGCGAACTGCCGGAACAGCACGTCCTCAGTGCTCGCGTAGTCCAGGGTCAGCCAGGCGCCGGCGGCGATAGGTTGAACGGTCCAGAGTTCCAGGTACGTCGTGTCGAAGAATACATTCGGATTGCAGGAGTGCTGTAACAGGCCGCAGAACCAGCAATCGTACAAGTGGATGCGCGGTGACAGCTGCAGCGTATGTGGGCGTCTCTCGCCCACGGCATAGCCGGAGACATGAGCAATGCGTATGCGGCAGCCAAAGGCTGTGCGCGCCTTGACCCCGCCTTCCATGTCATTTGCGGTGCTTACGACTTTGAAATGCTCGGACGAGGGGTAGCCTTGCTCAATTCGCAGCGTCTTGAACGGATATAAGCATTCAGTCACAGCAGTTCTAGCCTTGTCCATGGCCTGAGTTTTCATAACTCTCCTTGGTTAGGCTGCATCGACCTGCGGGTGGTGTCTGACTACCAGTCTTGCAGCGGATGGGCGCGGCTAAACATTCGCTTAAGTTGGATCCGATTTCTACTGTCAAATCTGACAGTAGAAATCGGATCTTTTTTTGTGGGATTTACAACGCAGGTTCCGCATTGAAGGGAGCTGGGGCGGCGTTCCTCAATTGTTTCAACTGAGTTTTTATTGCTGGCGTTGCACACTTGGCATTGGCTTGCTCCTGGCTCAGTTTGCGCACCGAGGTGTAGAACAATTCACAGGTCTGTTCTTTGCGCGTGACCTGCCAGGTATTCATGCAGGCCTTAAGCAGCACATTCGGATCGCTCGCCGGTTTCTGGCCCATCCCGGCCTGCCAGCAGGCGGCGCTAAGATCCTGGCCCATCACCTTCAAGCCCGCCTCGTCGGCCTTTTGCTCATCGCCGTCATAAGACTCGGGGTCAGCTGCATACCAGATGTAGCTGGGATGGTTGGCACCCAGTACTGAAACGCTTTTGCCCTCGGCCGGGCTTATCTGCGCCAGCCCGAGCACATTCACGGTTTGTCCGTATTGCTGCTTGATCCAACTACGCACCGGTGCCCCGAACGCCACCATCGGCAACGAGCCGTCGGGCTGGAGGCTCAGTTCCTTGACCATACGGGTCTGATAATTGGTGAAGTAGCTGTAGACGCCCTCCAGCTCTTTGCCCGCCGTGGACGGTGCGGCGATGGGGGCGATGTCGATCATGGTCTGGTAGGCCGGGGTTTCGGCGGCCGGCACCCCGTTGTCGGTGAGCAAGTCGGCCCAGCGATCCGTGGTTTTCGATTCCAGGTAATCCTGTGCCTGAGTGAGTGAGTAGTCCGGCGGGAAGTGCATCAACTCGATGCTTTTGCGGTTTTCCAACGCCATGCCCAACGGCAGGAACAGGTACCAGTTAAACGCCCATTTACCGTCGCTGTTGAGCTTGCTGGCGCCTTGGTAGGCGAGGTCGGCGGTATTGAGCAGTGCCGTCAGGGGCTGGCCATAACTGTCAGGTACGCCGCTGAAGGTCGCGGCCACCAGGCCATCATGGACTTTGACGCTGACCTTGGCCCGGCTGTAGCCGTCGCGCTGCACGCTCTGGTTCAGGTAGTGCTCGACGGTCTGCTCCAGCGTCCAAGGCCGAAAGCAGATGACGTTGCAGTTGTTGGGGTAAGCGAACAACTGGGTGACACGCTGCGTGCTGCCCAGCGGTACTTCGATATCGGCTTGAACGACCGCACTGGCCATCAGTGCGGCCAGGGTCAAATACAGCCTGGTCGATGTAAGCATAGTTGGTTCCTTGTCAGCGAAAGCCCGTCTGCGCGGGATGAAAGCCCACCTCTTCACAGTAGCGGCTGACCAGGAAAACCGCGTGCTAAATCGCCGGGCGTGTCGCTATTGGATAAGCGTCCTACACGTTGAACTGCAACGCGTTGCTCAAATCGCCCATGGGCTTCTGACCACGGGCGATCATTGCATCATCGCGCTGTTTGAGACCGTCCAGCGTCTCCAATTGGAAGACTCGGGTGATCAATCGCAGGATTGATGCGGTGTCGTATACCGTATGGTCCACCGTGCCTTTACGTGCGAACGGCGATACCACCAGCGCCGGAACCCGCGTGCCAGGGCCCCAGCGATCACCCTTAGGTGGTGCGACGTGGTCCCACCAGCCGCCGTTTTCATCGACGGTGACGACCACCACCATGTTTTTCCACTGTGGACTTTCCTGCAGTACCTTCAAGGCGCGGGCAATATGGCGATCGCCCGAGGCCACGTCGGCGTAGCCAGCGTGCATGTTCAGGTTGCCCTGGGGTTTATAGAACGTCACCGCCGGCAGCTTGCCGGCCTGGGCATCGGCGAAAAACTTGTTGGTGCTGGACTCATCGCCCAATCCCCCATCGCGCAGGCGCTTGTCGCGCTCGGCACGGTTCTCGGGGCCCTGTTTTTTGAAGTAGTTAAACGGCTGGTGGTGGTATTGGAAATTCGGGATTTTCGGAATACCTCCCGAATCCTTGAACTGATCCAGCGTCGCTTGCCAGGCTCCGGCGTACCAAGCCCAGTCGACGTTTTTTTTCGACAGCTTGTCGCCGATGTGCTCGTGGGTCTGTGGCACCAGCACGTTCGGCAGGTCGGGCTTGGAATAGTCCGGATTCTGCGGGTCGCGAATCCAGGTCGGCCAGTAGGGCGGGGCCAAGGTATTGACTGCGTAACCGTCCGGCGTCAGCGCGCTGGGGCCGAATTGCGGTGGACCGGTCATGGCGCTTGCCGGAGATTTTTCCAGCGGTTTGAGGCGCGTGTCGGTGGGGTCATCGCTTTGCAGCGTGGCGATCTGCGCCTTGGCCACCGACGCTGCTGCGTTCGGATACACCGGCGCCGTAGCGCTGATCAGGTATTGATGGTTAAGGAATGAACCGCCGAAAGCGCCCTGGAAGAAGTTATCGCAGAGCACAAACTCCTTGGCCACGTCCCACAGGCGCAGGGAATAGCGGCTTTGGGCGTAACGGCCCATCACCAGCCCGCCGGAGTCCGCCCAGGCAACGAAGCCATCGTTCTTGCCGCCGTTAATCTGCATCTGGTTCTGGTAAAACACATGCCACAAGTCGCGGGTGACAAGGCTCAAGGGCAGGTCCTCGCCACTCGGGCCCTTGAGGTCGAAAGGGGCGTTGGGCAGGTTTTCCTGGAATTGCATTTCGCTGGGGTAGGTCACCCCGTCCACGGTTTGCGGGCCGACTTGCAGCACACCGCCCCAGGCCGGTGGCAGGGTGGTCAACAGGCTGCCGTCGCGGTCGCGTTGCTGAGTATCGGTCGCGGAAAGCGCGGAGAGCGGTTTCTCGACACCAGGGAAATCCGCAAACAGATTGTTGAAACTGCGGTTCTCGGCATAGATCACTACCACGGTTTTCACCTGGTCGTGCAAGGCCTTGTCCAGCTCTTGAGGTGTGAGCGGTCGCGCTACCGGTTTTCCGGGCGCTTCGCTGGTGTTGCCGCAGGCACTCAAGGTCGCACCCACCCCCAACACCGCCGCACCACCCAGGAAACGCCGGCGGCTGCTGTCTACAGATGGTTGGGGGATGGAATCAGGGGAAGGGCGGTCTTCGTGCTCGTCACTCATTGCGGGAGTCCTTGCTGGCGAGTTGTTGCAAGATATTTCGCAGGACGGTAGCAACGCAATATGACGGAACGAAGACAGGCGCTTAAAGCAGCCGCAGCGCCAACTGGCTGCCGGCACGCAAGTACTCTACTTGGGCTGTTATCGCATCTTTTACGATGGCCTCGCCCGTGTCGGTCAGTTTGTCTTTCTTGGCGTCGATGACGCTGGTCTGCAGCAACTGCATGGCCACATCGATGGCTTTCTGGAAGGCCGTCACGTTGTTGTGCAGGCCGAACTCCTTGATAACAGCGTCCATGCGCCGGTCGGCCTCGTCGCGCAGGGTCTTGTACTCGACGAACGATACGTTGTCGTCCTGGTAAATTTCGTTGAGCAGCGTTTCCAGGGTCTTGGATAGAGGGGTCATCGGATATTCCTTGGTCTAGTGTGAGGATTTATCCGGGTCAGGTTAATCAAGGGCGCGGGCAGGAGGAGTCAGGGGTTGTCGCCGCATGGCGTGGGACAACCCCTATGCGTTTCATCAGAAACGTCGTGACCTACGGCATCACTGGCGGCAAATACTTCAACGTTGTCCCCAATGCCCACAGCAAAAACAACACCAGCGGTGTGTGCACCAGCAACTGCACAAACGAAAAGCCGATCAGATCCCGTGCCTTCAGCCCCAACACACCCAGCAGCGGCAACATATAGAACGGGTTGATCAAATTCGGCAGCGCTTCGGCTGCGTTGTAGATCTGCACCGCCCAGCCCAGGTGGTATTGCAGGTCATTGGCCACCTGCATCACGTACGGTGCTTCGATGATCCACTTGCCGCCGCCCGACGGAATAAAGAAGCCCAGCACCGCCGAGTACACGCCCATCAGCAGCGCGTAGGTGTCGTGGGACGCGATGGAGGTGAAGAAGGTCGAGATATGGTGCGCCAGGGTCTGGCCGTCGCCGCCTTTAACCACCGTCATCAGTGCCGCAATCGAGCCGTACAGCGGAAATTGAATCAGCACCCCAGTGGTGGTCGGCACTGCGCGCGCCACGGCATCCAGGAAGCTTCGCGGGCGCCAGTGCAGCAGGGCGCCGGCCATGATGAACAGGAAGTTGTAGGTGTTGAGTCCCGAGATGGCGCTGATCGCCGGTTTGGTCGAAAACTCATGGAACAGCCAACCGGCCGCCAGCAGTGCCAGCAAGATGGTCAGCAGCGGGCTGTGTTCCAGCCATTCGCCAGGCCGGGTCGGTGCTTGCGGCTTGGGCAGGTTGAAGGCTGGGTCGACGCCGCAGGCCTTGGCGTCACGGGCACTGTTCGGGCCGGGCGCGGTGGCATAGGCGATGATCAGCGACACCACGATCAGCGCCAATAACAGCACGCCGGATTGCCACAGGAAGATGGTCTCGGTAAACGGGATCATCCCGGTGATCGACAGAATCGACGGCGGCAAGCTGGCCGGGTTGGCCTGCAATTGAGCGGCCGACGACGACAAGCCCAGTGCCCACACCGCGCCCAGACCCAGATAGGCCGCAGCACCCGCGGCGCGGTAATCCATGCGCAGATCCGTACGCCGCGCCAGTGCCCTTACCAGCAAGCCGCCGAACACAAGGGACAGGCCCCAGTTGAGCAACGACGCGACCATGGAAATCAACGCCACCCAGGCCACGGCCGAACGGCCGTTCTTGGGGATGCGCGCCAGGCGGTCAATCAGTTTCACTGCTGGCGGCGAACTGGCGACCACGTAACCGCCGATCACCACGAAGGCCATCTGCATGGTGAACGGGATCAGGCTCCAGAACCCATCGCCAAACGCCTTGGCGGCCTCGGTGGGCGCCGCGCCCATGCCCAGGGTCGCCACAGCGACGATGATCACCGCGAGGGCTGCAAATACCCAGGAGTCAGGGAACCAGCGTTCGGCGAAGTTGGAACAGCGCAGGGCAAATCGGGCATAGCGGCTTTCTTCGATAGCATCGGCCACGGGTCATACCTCTTGTATTTATTATGAGGGCGGCAGTTTTCGCGCATGTTCCTCCACGGCCATTGATATGGGAATGCAGTTATCTTCATCGATCCATGAGGAAAACAAATATATCTGCGGCGATTGCCATCCTTCGGCTCACCTCATAACCTGCACGCCATTTTGTTTGTCTGCCGAGCCTCTACATGACTGCCACCTTTTCCTCACAGGCGCAGCGTTTTTCCCGCTCCGACTACAAAACCCTGGGCCTGGCCGCCTTGGGCGGTGCCTTGGAAATCTACGATTTCATTATTTTCGTGTTTTTTGCGCTGACCCTTAGCCAACTGTTTTTCCCCCCGGAAATGCCCGAGTGGCTGCGCCTGCTGCAAAGCTTCGGCATCTTCGTCACCGGCTACCTGGCGCGCCCGTTGGGCGGGATCCTGATGGCGCATTTTGCTGACCACCTGGGGCGTAAGCGCGTGTTCAGCCTAAGCATCCTGATGATGGCGCTGCCGTGCCTGCTGATCGGGATTATGCCGACCTACGCGCAAATCGGTTATTTCGCCCCGCTGATCCTGCTGGCGCTGCGCGTGCTGCAAGGCGCGGCGGTGGGGGGTGAAGTGCCCAGTGCCTGGACCTTCGTCGCCGAGCACGCGCCGCGCAATCACCGTGGGTATGCGTTGGGCTTCCTGCAAGCTGGCCTGACCTTCGGTTACCTGCTCGGTGCCTTGACGGCCACGCTGCTGGCGCAAGTCTTCACCCCGGCCGAAATCCTCGATTACGCCTGGCGTTTCCCGTTCCTGCTCGGCGGTGTGTTCGGCGTGATCGGCGTATGGCTGCGCCGCTGGCTCAGCGAAACCCCGGTGTTCCTCGAAATGCAGGCCCGCCGCCAAGCCGCTGCCGAACTGCCCCTGCGCACCGTACTGCGCGACCACCGCGCCGTATTGTTGCCGGCGATGATCCTCACTTGTGTGCTCACCTCTGCGGTGGTGGTCCTTGTCGTCATCACCCCGACCATGATGCAAAAAACCTTCGGCATGAGCCCCAGCCACACCTTCGCCCTGAGCGCCTTGGGCATCGTGTTCCTGAACATCGGCTGCGTCCTCGCCGGCCTGCTGGTTGACCGCATCGGCGCCTGGCGCGCGGTGCTGGTTTACAGCCTGTTGCTGCCAATGGGCATCGCGGTGTTGTACGCCAGCCTGATCAATGGCGGCGTGTGGCTGGGCGCGGCGTACGCCTTGGCCGGCTTGAGCTGCGGCGTGGTGGGCGCGGTGCCGTCGGTGATGGTCGGGCTGTTTCCGGCGCAGGTGCGGGTGTCGGGGATTTCCTTTACCTACAACATTGCCTACGCGCTGTGGGCGAGCACCACACCGCTGATGCTGATCGCGTTAATGCCTACCAGCCCATGGATTTGCGTGGGGTATTGCGTGGTGATGGGGGCAGTGGGGGTGGCGAGTGTGGCGCTGTTTGGCAAGCGTCACACGTTAGCCGCGTGAAGATCGGCTAGGAACGTGCCCGAGCACTGATCAACCTGGTCACTGAAACGGTCGTTTGCAGCGTCAACGAAAAAGCCCGCCCCAGAGCCCTTGCTGTCGATTTTGTAATCTTTGCTCCACCGACCTGATAAGTCGCGAGCGCTACATTGCCAGCGCTTGGACTTCATGGCCGTGGAACTCTCGTTATGGCAATTTCCGTTAAAAAACTGATGGGGGCGACAGTGTTGTGGTTGGCTGCAAACGCGGCCCTGGCGCAACCCCTGACCCTCGATAGCGCCCTGCAAAACGCCTTCGCCAACAACCCGGACCTGGCCGCTGCGCAGTGGGAAATTGATATCGCTGCGGGCGGTCGCCAACAGGCTGGGCTGATCCCCAATCCGGTCGCTTCCTGGGACGCCGAAGATACCCGCCGCGACTCACGCACCACCACCATCAAGCTCAGCCAGACTCTGGAACTGGGCGGCAAGCGCGGTGCACGCATCGATGTCGCTTCCCGCACTCAGGACGCCGCCGCGCTGACCCTGGAACAGCGCCGCAACAGCCTGCGCACTGACGTGATCGATAGCTATTACGCCGCCCTTCGCGCCCAGGAGCGGCTTGATCTGGCGCAACGCTCCCTGGCCTTGGCCGAGCGTGGTCTGGTGATCGCCAATGGTCGCGTCACCGCAGGCAAGTCGTCTCCGGTGGAAGCCACGCGCGCACAAGTGCAGTTGTCGGAAATCCGCCTGGAATTCAACCGCGCACAGATCGGCCTTACCGATGCCTATCGCCGCCTGGCCGCCAGCACGGGCAGCGCCAGCGCCGACTTCGCGTCCGTCGCCCCGCCAAGTCAATCCACACCTGCGTTGCCGCCCGCTGCGCAATTGCTGGCGCGCCTTGAGCAAACCACCGAGCTGCGCCTGGCCGAACTGCAGATCCTGCAGAACGAGGCCAATGTGGGCCTGGAAAAAGCCCAGCGGATTCCCGACCTCGATGTGTCCATCGGCAGCCAATACGACGCCAGCGTGCGCGAGCGCGTGAACCTGGTGGGGGTGTCGATGCCGATCCCGCTGTTCAACCGCAACCAGGGCAACGTGCTTGCCGCCACCCGCCGCGCTGATCAGGCCCGCGATCTGCGCAATGCCGCCGAACTTCGCCTGCGCACCGAAACCCGCCAGGCCCTCGACCTGTGGCAAGCCGCCAATAACGAGGTGCGCGCGTTCAACCAGCAGATCCTCCCCGCCGCCCAAAGCGCGGTAGACGCCGCCACCCGTGGCTTCGAGATGGGCAAGTTCAACTTCCTCGACGTGCTCGACGCCCAGCGCACCCTGATTGCGGCGCGCACCCAATACCTGACGGCCACCTCCCAGGCCACCGACGCCTGGCTGCGCATCGAGCGGATTTACGGCGACCTCGCCCGGTTCTGATTTTTTCTGGAGTCCCCTATGAATAGAAAACACGGCGTGGCGCTTGCCGTCGCCTTGGGCCTGATGCTGTCGAGCCTGGCAAATGCCGAGGAAGAAGAAGGCGCACTCGAACTCACCGCGCAGCAAATCGAGGCTGCCGGCATTCAACTTGCCCAGGCCCAACCCAGGCCGATCAGTACTTTGCTGACGCTGCCGGGAGAGGTGCGGTTTGACGAAGACCGCACCTCGCACATCGTCCCGCGTGCTGCCGGGGTTGTGGAGTCGGTGAAGGTCAATCTCGGTCAATCAGTGAAGGCGGGCGAGTTGCTGGCGGTGATCGCCAGCCAACAGATTTCTGACCAGCGCAGCGAGCTGGCTGCCAGCGAGCGCCGGGTGGAACTGGCGCGTACGACCTTCCAGCGTGAGCGCCAGTTATGGCAGGACAAGATCTCCGCCGAGCAGGATTACCTGCTGGCGCGTCAGGCCCTGCAAGAGGCCGAAATCGCGCTGAACAATGCCCGCCAGAAGATGACCGCCCTCAGCGGCAGTGCGGTGTTGGTCGGCGGCAATCGGTATGAGCTGCGTGCACCGTTCGCCGGTGTGGTGGTTGAAAAACACCTCGGTGTTGGCGAGGTCGTGAGCGAAACCAGTAACGCCTTTACCCTCTCGGACTTGTCCCAGGTGTGGGTCACCTTCGGCGTGTTTCCCAAGGACTTGAACAAGGTTCGCATCGGCAAACCGGTGACCGTCAGTTCCACGGAAATGGGTACCCACGTGCGCGGCACCGTGGCCTACGTCGGCAATCTACTCGGCGAGCAAACGCGCACCGCCACCGTGCGCGTGAGCGTGCCCAACCCTGAAGATGCCTGGCGCCCTGGGCTGTTTGTCACGGTGCAACTGGCCACGGACACCGCCCAGGCCAAGGTCACCGTACCGCAGGAAGCGATCCAGACCGTCGAGGACAAACCCTCGGTGTTCGTGCGCACCCCGGACGGTTTTATCACTCGCCATCTTGAACTGGGCGTCAGTGAAAACGGCTACGTCGAAGTGCGCCAAGGGCTGGACGCCGGCGAGCAGGTGGCCACGGTCGGCAGCTTCATCCTCAAGTCCGAACTGGGCAAAGGCTCGGCCGAGCACGCCCATTGATCCTGCGAGTGATTCCCCATGTTTGAGCGCCTTATCCAATTCGCCATTGAGCAGCGCATCATCGTGCTGCTGGCGGTGCTGTTGATGGCCGGTGTCGGCATCGCCAGCTATCAGAAATTGCCCATCGACGCGGTGCCTGACATCACCAACGTGCAGGTACAGATCAACTCGGCGGCGGCTGGTTTCTCGCCATTGGAAACCGAGCAGCGCATTACCTTTCCCATCGAAACTGCGATGGCCGGTCTGCCGGGTTTGCAGCAGACGCGTTCGCTGTCGCGCTCCGGCTTGTCCCAGGTCACGGTGATTTTCAAGGACGGCACCGATCTGTTCTTCGCCCGTCAATTGGTCAACGAACGCTTGCAAGTCGCGCGCGAGCAATTGCCCAGCGGCATCGAAACGGCGATGGGACCGATCTCCACCGGGCTTGGGGAAATCTTCCTGTGGACCGTGGAAGCCAAGGACGGCGCGCTCAAGGACGACGGCACGCCTTACACACCGACGGACCTGCGGGTGATCCAGGACTGGATTATCAAGCCGCAACTGCGCAACGTGCCCGGCGTGGCCGAGATCAACACCATCGGCGGCTTTGCCAAGGAATACCAGATCGCCCCAGATCCCAAGCGTTTGGCGGCCTACAACCTGACTTTGAACGATCTCGTCACTGCGCTGGAGCGCAACAACGCCAACGTCGGCGCCGGTTATATCGAGCGCAGTGGCGAGCAACTGCTGATCCGCGCACCGGGGCAATTGGCGTCCATTGATGACATCGCCAATATCGTCATCACGTCTGCGGACGGCACGCCGATTCGCGTGCGTAATGTGGCCCAGGTCGAGATCGGCCGTGAACTGCGCACTGGCGCCGCCACGGAAAACGGCCGTGAAGTGGTGCTGGGCACGGTGTTTATGTTGATCGGCGAAAACAGCCGCAGCGTGGCCCAGGCCGTGGCGAAAAAACTCGAAGACATCAACCGCTCGCTGCCCGAAGGCGTGGTGGCGGTGACGGTCTACGACCGT
The DNA here is from genome assembly GCF_021391435.1 of Pseudomonas sivasensis. Classification (NCBI taxonomy): domain Bacteria; kingdom Pseudomonadati; phylum Pseudomonadota; class Gammaproteobacteria; order Pseudomonadales; family Pseudomonadaceae; genus Pseudomonas; species Pseudomonas sivasensis. The sequence continues at coordinate 997,523 of NZ_CP090029.1, forward strand.
ACCAACCTCGTCGAAAAAGCCATTGCCACGGTAAAGAAGAACCTCTTTGAGGGGGCGCTGTTGGTGGTCGCGGTGCTGTTTCTGTTCCTGGGCAATATCCGGGCGGCGTTGATCACCGCGATGGTGATTCCCCTGGCGATGCTGTTCACCTTCACCGGCATGTTCACCAACAAAGTCAGCGCCAACCTGATGAGCCTCGGCGCGCTGGACTTCGGCATTATCGTCGACGGCGCGGTGGTGATCGTCGAGAACGCCATCCGCCGCCTGGCCCACGCGCAACAGCGCCACGGCCGTCTGTTGACCCGCAGCGAGCGCCTGCACGAAGTGTTCGCCGCCGCCAAGGAGGCAAGGCGTGCGTTGATCTTTGGGCAGTTGATCATCATGGTCGTCTACCTGCCGATCTTCGCCCTCACCGGTGTGGCCGGGAAGATGTTCCACCCCATGGCCTTCACTGTCGTGATCGCCCTGCTGGGCGCGATGATTCTGTCGGTGACCTTCGTACCGGCGGCGATTGCGCTGTTTGTCACTGGCAAGGTCAAGGAAGAGGAAAATCTGGTGATGCGCAGCGCACGCCGGGTCTACGCGCCGGTGCTGGATTGGGTGATGACGCGCCGTCCGCTGGTGTTCGGTCTGGCGCTGCTGACCATCGTTGGTTCGGGCGCGGTGGCCAGCCGAATGGGCAGTGAATTTATCCCCAGCCTCAGCGAGGGCGATTTCGCCCAACAGGCCCTGCGTGTGCCCGGCACCAGCCTCACGCAATCGGTGCAGATGCAGCAGCAGCTTGAGAAAGTATTGATGGCCCAGGTGCCGGAAATCGAGCGGGTGTTTGCGCGCACCGGTACCGCAGAAATCGCCTCTGACCCGATGCCGCCGAATATTTCCGACAGCTACGTGATGCTTAAACCCAAGGACCAATGGCCCGATCCGGACAAAACCCGCGAAACGCTGATTGCGGACATTCAGCGCGCCAGTGCGATCGTGCCAGGCAGCGCGTATGAACTGTCGCAACCGATCCAACTGCGCTTCAACGAGCTGATCTCCGGGGTACGCAGTGATGTGGCGGTCAAGGTGTTTGGCGATGACATGGCGGTGTTGAATAAGACCGCCGGGGAAATCGCCGAGACCTTGCAGAAGCTTGATGGCGCCTCGGAAGTGAAGGTGGAACAGACCTCCGGTTTGCCGGTGCTGACCATCAATATCGACCGCGACAAGGCTGCGCGTTTTGGCCTGAATGTCGGTGATGTGCAGGACACTATTGCGGTGGCCGTCGGTGGGCGCCAGGCCGGTACGTTGTATGAAGGCGACCGCCGTTTTGACATGGTTGTGCGTTTGTCCGACGCCCTGCGCACCGATATCGACGGCCTGTCGCGGCTGCTGATCCCGGTGCCGGCGCTGGCTTCCGGGCAACTGGGTTTTATTGCCTTGTCCCAAGTTGCCAGCCTGGACCTGGTGCTCGGTCCGAATCAGATCAGCCGCGAGAACGGCAAGCGCCTGGTGATCGTCAGCGCCAACGTGCGTGGGCGCGATATTGGTTCGTTTGTGGCAGAGGCCGAAGCGGCCATCACCGATCAGGTGAAAGTACCGGCGGGCTACTGGACCACCTGGGGCGGCCAGTTCGAACAGCTCAAGGAAGCCTCCGAGCGCTTGCGCATCGTGGTGCCGGTGGCATTGCTGCTGGTGTTCGGCTTGCTGTTTATGATGTTCAACAACCTCAAGGACGGGCTGCTGGTGTTTACCGGCATTCCGTTCGCGTTAACGGGTGGGATCATGGCCTTGTGGCTGCGGGATATTCCTCTGTCGATCTCGGCAGGGGTGGGCTTTATCGCGTTGTCCGGTGTGGCGGTGCTCAACGGCCTGGTGATGATTGCGTTTATCCGCAACCTGCGCGAGGAAGGGCGCTCATTGTCGGTGGCGATCAACGAAGGCGCTCTTACCCGACTGCGCCCAGTGTTGATGACCGCGCTGGTGGCGTCCCTCGGATTTATCCCCATGGCCCTGGCCACCGGCACCGGGGCCGAGGTGCAACGGCCGCTGGCGACAGTGGTGATCGGGGGGATTATTTCTTCGACGTTGCTGACCTTGCTAGTGTTGCCGGCGTTGTACCAGTGGGCGCATCGCAGGGAAGAGGGCAATGGTTGAAGTAGTTGAAGCGGGGTTTCTGTGGTGTCTGTGGTGAGCGGGCTTGCCCCGCGCTGGGCTGCGAAGCGGCCCTAATCCGGACACCGAGGTTTTTAAGACAAACCGCAGCGCCTGTTTTCAGGGCTGCTTCGCAGCCCAGCGCGGGGCAAGCCCGCTCACCACAATAAGCTCGCTCGGCACAACAAGTGCGGTGACCAAAATAAGCCCGATCACGTTGCTGACCTTGTTGGTGTTGCCGGCGTTTTACCAGTGGGCGCATCGCAAGGAAGAGGGCAATGGTTGAGGTGGTTGAAGTGGGGCTTCTGTGGTGTCTGTGGTGAGCGGGCTTGCCCCGCGCTGGGCTGCGAAGCGGCCCTAATCCGGCTACCGAGGTTTTTTAGACAAACCGCAGCGCCTGTTTTTGGGGCTGCTTCGCAGCCCAGCGCGGGGCAAGCCCGCTCACCACAATAATTCCGCTCGGCACAACAAGTGCGGTGACCGCAATAAGCTCGATCGGCACAACAAGTGCGGTGACCACAATAATCCCGCTCACCACAACAAGCCTGATCACTAAAAAACGGCGTGTTCAAGGAAGGGGAAACACCAGTCTGAACCGCGTAAAGCACCCTGGTTGGCTGCTGACGTCGGCGTGCCCTTGGTGCAGGTGCATGATCGATTGCACGATGGCCAGTCCCAACCCGGTGCCGCCTTCGGCGCGGGTGCGACTGCTGTCGGCGCGGTAGAAACGTTCGAACAGGTGCGGCAGGTGCTGCGTTTCTATGCCTCGGCCGGGGTTGCCCACCGACAGCGCCACGCTCTGGTCGTAGGTTTCCACCAGCAGCAACACGCTGGCGCCGCTGGGCGTGTGGCGGATCGCGTTGGACAGCAGGTTAGAGATGGCGCGCTGGATCATCAGGCGATCCCCGTTCACCCACGCGTCGCCGCGCAGGCTCAGGGTGACCTGCTTGTCCTCGGCGCTCAGGGAGAACAGTTCGATCACCCGCTGCGCTTCGTCCCCCAGTGACACCGCGCCAAACCCGGCCCGTGCCGCCGGGTGGCTGACTTGGGCGAGAAACAGCATGTCGGAGACGATGCGCGACAGGCGTTCCATTTCCTCGGTGCAGGATTCCAGCCCGGCTTTGTACTCGTCCGAAGGGCGTTCGCGGGACAGGGTCACTTGGGCCTTGCCCATCAGGTTGGTCAACGGCGCGCGCAGTTCGTGGGCCAGGTCGTCGGAGAATTGCGACAGCTGCTGCACCCCGGCATCGAGGCGATTGAGCATCACGTTGAAACCTTGGGCCAACTCGCCCAGTTCCTTGGGCAGGTTATCCACAGACAACCGATGGGTCAGGTCCTGGGTGGTGACTTGGGCCGCCACATGGCTGAACTGCTTCAATGGTGCCAAGCCGCGTTGCACCAGCCACCAGGCGCCCATGCCGATCAGGATCAACAACAACGGCAAGGCGATCACCGTGGAGCGCAGGTAGGCGCTGAGTAACGCTTCATCGTCGGAGCGGTCCAGCGACAGCAATACCCGCACATACTCGCCGCCGCGCAAGGGCATCACGTGGGTGGCGGTGAGGATGCGATTGTCGCGACCGTCCACCCAATTCACGTAGGCCAGGTTTTTGCCGGCGGGGGCGTCGAGCAACAGCGGCTGCTGAGGTTTGGCGCCAACGCTGAGCAGCACCGGCGCGTCAGGCTGGGTGCCGGTGATGGTCAGGTAGATGTTGTCGTGGCCCATCACCAGGTCCAGCAACGAGTGAGGGCGGGCGGCGATGTCGTGGGGTTTTAAATCCTGGCGCAGGCTGTGTTCCAACTGCTCCATCTTGTTTTCCAGGCCTTTGCGCGCGAGGTTTTCCAATTCGTGGGTCAGGGCCAGGTAGGCGAGGGTGGCGAGCAGTACGACCAGCCCCGCGCCCATCAGGCTGACCGTCAGGCCCAGGCGCATCGATAGGCTGCTGGTCTTCATTGGCGCGCTTCCAGCACATAACCCACGCCGCGAATGGTGTGGATCAGCTTGACCTCGCTCTGGTCATCGACCTTGCCGCGCAGGCGGCTGATGGAGACTTCCACCACGTTGGTGTCGCAATCGAAGTTCATGTCCCACACCAGGGAAATAATCTGCGTGCGGGTCATCACCTCGCCGGTCTGGCGCATCAGCACATGCAGCAGGGCGAACTCCTTGGTGGTCAGGTCGATGCGCCGGTTGCCGCGATAGGCACGATGCCGGCGTGGGTCCAACTCCAGGTCCGAGACGCGCAGCACCTCCGGCAGCGGGATATGTTCACTGCGCCGTAGCAGGGTGCGCACGCGGGCGAGCAACTCGGGAAATTCGAAGGGTTTGACCAGGTAATCGTCGGCGCCCATGTCCAGGCCCTTGATTTTATCGGCCAGGCGCCCTCGCGCTGTGAGCATCATCACGCGCTGATTGCCCTCACGGCGCAGTTGCTCCAGCACTTCCCAACCGTCGGTGTTGGGCAGGTTGACGTCGAGGATCACCAGTTCATAGGTGTTTTGCCTGGCCAGGTGCAGACCGTCGATGCCGCTGGCGGCGCAGTCGACGACGTAACCGCTTTCGGTCAGGCCTTGCTGCAAGTAATCGGCGGTTTTCTGCTCGTCCTCAACCACAAGGATACGCATGGGGATTTACCTTCAAGGAAACGAAAGGAGATGGCCTCATAGAGGCTCTGAGGGATCTGTAGGAAAACTCTGAAGCCTGAAGTAGCTTTAGGGTCAAGGCAGCCCAGGCCGCTGCGACGATTCGTCGCTGAACACACGCACAAAAAAAACGCCCCAGATGGGGCGTAAAAATTCATCTCTGTTCCAAAGGAGCTACACAAAAGCTGCAGAGATGAAGTGTGTTCGATGTGCAGTATAAAAAGTGCAACTTAACGAGAAGGTGGGGCCGATATTACAGTTCTGACAGACTTCAACTTGTGAACAGATGTACGGCATCGGCAACTGAATGTAAGTGGAACACCTAGAGCACGGCCAACGGATACTCGATAATCACGCGAACTTCTTCCAGGTCCGACTCGAAGGCACTTGAGCGCACGGTGGCCTGGCGCAGCCTGAGCGACAGATCTTTCAAGTTGCCACTTTGCACCACGTACTTGGCTTCGATATCCCGCTCCCATCGGCGTTGATCGGTGAGCGGATCGCCGGCTGAATCGCGGCGCATGTACACCGCGTTGGCGTTGCTGTAATCGGCGCCGGTGCCTTTGGCGTAGCGGGTCATGAACGACAGGCCGGGGATGCCGAAGGCCTGCATGTCCAGGTCATAGCGAACCATCCACGAGCGTTCCTTGGGCGAGTTGAAGTCGCTGTACTGGATCGAGTTGTTGAGGAAGATCGAGTCCGAGTTGCGCAGGTAGTCGAAGTCGTCATCGCCGTTGTTGCGTTGATGGGACACGGCCAGGCTGTGGGCGCCGACCTTCACGCCGAGTCGGGCGCTCCAGATGGTGTTATCGAATTCACCGAGCAGTTTTTTACCTTCGTCCACAGCCTTATAGACGTTCAGGTCGCCGAACAACGAGACGTCGTCGCTCAGCGGGTAACTGGCCGCGCTGCCCGCGTAATACTGGTTCCACGCGTCTTTGAGTCGGCTGCTATAGAGGCTTAGGCTGAGGTGTTTGTTGAACTGGTAATCGCCGCCGCCATAGGCGATCCATGGCGAGTCCACGGGGCCTGCGTAAAACGTCGCAAAGCCTTTGTTCATGCCGCTTTCAGCCGGTTGGCTCATGCCGCTCAGGCGCCCGCCCTGCAAGGTCAGGCCTTCCAGGCTGGTGTTCTGCGCGGTCACGCCACGGAAGCTTTCCGGCAGCACCCGTGAATCGCCGTAGGCCACCACCGGCGTAAGCGGGAACACGTCGCCGGCCTTGATCACCGTGTCCAATACGCGCAATTTCGCCGCGCCGCCCACTTTGCTGTAGCTGTCTTCGGGATGGTTGTTGCTGTCCACCGGCATCACACCGAACGAGCCCTTGCCGCCGCTGCGGCCGGTGCCCGAGTCGAGCTTCACGCCGACCATGGCGAAGGCGTCCAGGCCAAACCCCACGGTGCCCTGGGTAAAGCCAGACTCGAATTTACCGATCAAACCCTGGGCCCAGGCTTCCGAATAACCATTGCCGGTCGGGCTGGATTGGCCCTTGCGATCATCGCGATTGAAGTAAAAATTGCGCGCCAGCACGTTCAGGCTGCTGCCTTCGATAAACCCTTCGGGCGTGTCTTCAACCGCTACCGCCGCCAGGGGTAAAGCGGCGCACAGTGATAGGGGAAGGGTGTAATAACGGATCTGCATGTTTCGCTCCTCGGTATTGGCAGTTATCAGCTTCTTATGGAGGTGGGCGTTCTTATTGATTTGGCCCGGGCTGATAGTTGCAAACCGTGGATAACGATTGGATGGCTTGAACATTACAATTCTGGAAACTCCCCGCCGCCTAACAAATAAGTAATGTTCTGGTGAACATCGTGACAGGGTGGGTTGGTTAGTCTCGGCACTGAACTTTCAGTCGAGGAATTAACCATGAACTTTTATCGCATTGGCTTGGGTGTATTGATCGCTACGTTGTCATTCGGGGCACTGGCCGAAGGCGGCGGTGACCGCACCTTTGACCGAATGATGGAGCGCAATGAAAAAGCCATGGCCGCCTACGCGGAGAAAAACGGCAAACCCGCGCCCCAGGTGCAGGTGTATCGCTATGGCATGGACCTGGACATTGCCAAGGTGGTCAACGTCACACCGCCGATCCGCGCCTGTAACCCTGTGCCCTCGCGCATGACCTATGAGGACTCCAGCGGAACACTCACTACCTTGGAATATCAAGTCATGGGCGTGTGTCGAAATAACGGCAGTTAATGGCGTCAAAAAAAAGAGTCGGGAATGGCACTAAAGTACGCTTCAGAAAGGCTCCGCAGGGCCGATGCATGTCAGATCTTTCTTTCTCCATTTGACCATCGGTGACCAATGTTCAACACCCGTTTGAAGCAGGAGCTGTCGGCTCTTCGCGAAGAATTGTCCAGCTTGCAGCAGGTTAAGGAGAGCCTGGAAAGCGAAATGTTGTGCCTGACGCTGGACGCCGAAGGTCGGGTGGAATGGGCGAATGCCAATTTCCTGCAGGAGCTGGCTTACCAGTCGAGCAATATTGTGGGGCGCCCCATCGAAGATTTGGTGCCAGTTCATGTACGCAGGGATGAGTTCCAGCAGCGCTTCAACAACGCACTGCGACGTGGCGAGCACTTCGCTGGCACTGTGCGGTTGATGCGTGGCAATGGCCTGGAAGTGTGGCTGCGCTCGATCGTGCAGCCGGTGCGCAGTTCCGATGGGCGCATCAAGCATTTTTCGATTTACGCCAGCGACCTGACCCGCACCATCGAAGCATCGCGCGAGCATGAAAACCTGATTACTGCACTGGTGCGTTCCACCGCTGTGATCGAGTTCGACCTGGGCGGCCATGTGCTCACCGCGAATGATCGGTTCCTCGGCGGCATGGGTTACAGCCTGGCGCAGATCCAGGGCAAACATCACCGTATGTTCTGTGAGCCGCAGGAGTACAACAGCGCCGAGTACCAGAACTTCTGGAATCGTCTGAACAACGGTGAGTTCGTCGCCGCGCGCTTCAAACGTGTGGACAGCCGTGGGCATGTGGTGTGGTTGGAAGCTACCTACAACCCGGTGATGGACGCCAATGAACGCCTGTACAAAGTGGTCAAGTTCGCTACGGTGATCACCGATCAGGTCAACCGAGAACAAACGGTGGCCGACGCCGCGAACATTGCGTACACCACCTCCCTGCAAACCGACAACAGCGCCCAACGCGGCACCACGGTGGTGACTCAGGCGGTGGAAGTGATGCGCGATCTGGCTACGCACATGCAACAGGCCGGTGAAGGCATTGAGGCGCTGAACGCGCAATCCCAGGTGATAGGCACCATCGTCAAGACCATCAGCGGCATCGCCGAGCAGACCAACTTGCTGGCGCTCAACGCGGCCATCGAGGCGGCGCGCGCCGGCGAGCAGGGCCGCGGTTTTGCGGTAGTGGCCGATGAGGTCCGCCAATTGGCGTCGCGTACCAGCAAAGCCACCGAGGAAATCGTCGGTGTGGTGCGTCAGAACCAGGACATGGCCCGCGATGCGGTAGCCCTGATGACCGACGGCCGTCTGCAAGCCGAGCAAGGTCTGGCCCTGGCGGCGGAAGCGGGCACGGTGATTGTGGAGATCCAGGACGGCGCACAGAAGGTGGTCAGCGCTGTGGGGCAATTCGCTAACCAGCTGTCGACCTGACCCGTAGGGCTCATGCTTGAGGTATCGTAGGTTTTTTCCGTTTAGAAGAGCCGATCCTCCATGAGCCCTGCCCACTGCCGCCCCGTTCCGCTGTCCAAGGCCTATCGCTTGCTCAACCACGGCCCGACCGTGCTGGTCAGTGCGGCCCACAACGGCCAGCGCAATATCATGGCGGCGGCCTGGGCCATGCCGCTGGACTTCGAACCGCCGAAAGTCGCTGTGGTGCTGGACAAGGCCACCTGGACCCGTCAGCTGTTGGAAGGCGCCGGCACGTTCGTGCTGCAGGTGCCCTGCGCGGCCCAGGCCGATCTGGTTCAGACAGTCGGCAATACCACCGGCACCGAGCGCGACAAGTTCGCCACGTATGGCTTGCAAACCTTCAGCGGTGAACACACCGATGCGCCCTTGCTGGAAGGCTGCGTAGCCTGGCTGGAATGTCGCCTGCTTCCCGAACCCCACAACCAGCAGACCTATGACCTGTTCCTAGGCGAAGTGGTCGCGGCCTATGCCGATGAGCGGGTGTTCAGTGAAGGCCACTGGCACTTTGAAGGTCATGATGAGTTGCGCACTTTGCACCATGTAGCCGGCGGCAATTTCCTAAGCATCGGCCAGCCGATTGTGGGGCGGCAGCTCTAAGCCTCACCAGCGTGCGTTTGCCAGCGCCTCGGCAAACGCCATCAATTTTGGCGAGTACTGCCGGGATGGCGGGTAGACCAACGAGATGCCCCGGCTGCGCCCGGCGACTGTCTCCAATACTGGCACCAGGCGTCCTGTGGCCAGGTCATCCCGCACGGCGAAATCCATTACCTGGGCAATGCCAAAGCCTCCCACGGCGCCGTCGACCATCGCATCACCGATATCAAAGATCAGCCGCCCCTCGACACTGACGTCCTGCACTTTGCCGTCGATCATGAATTGCCAATCCACCATACGGCCGGTACGTAAGTTGCGCACGGTGAGGCAGTGGTGGTCCTTGAGTTCATCAATTGTCTGCGGAGTACCAAAGCGCGCCAGATAGGCGGGTGCGGCAACGGTGATCCATCGCAGGGGTGCCAGGTTGCGGGCGATCAGGCGTTGGTCCTGGATTTCTCCGGTGCGCAACAACGCGTCGAAGCCTTCATCGACGATATCCACCAGGCGGTCGGTCATCACGGCTTCGATGCGCAACTCGGGGTAACGCAAGGTCAACTCGCCGATGACCGGCATCACCACCTTGCGGCCGAACAATGAAGGTGTACTGATTTTCAACAGGCCCGATGGGCTGCAGCGCCGGTCGAGCATCAGCTTTTCGGTTTCGGCCAGTTCCGCCAGCAGTGGCGCGCTGCGCTCGTAGAGCATCTGGCCATCGGGGGTCAGGCTGACGCTGCGCGTATTACGTTGCAGCAGGCGCACGCCCAATTCGTTTTCCAGGCGTGAGATGGCGCGGGACAGGCCCGACTGAGTGAGCCCCAGATCACCCGCCGCACGGGTAAAACTGCGGGCTTCGGCCACGCGGACCAGTAGGCGAACAGCATTCAGATCCATGATTAAAGTCATTACTGAAAGAGTGGTAGGGCTATTTATCACTTGGTCGGCATAAAAGACACTGGCGGCACTTCATTTTCGGACAGGACGCTGTGATGTCTCCCTCTCGACCTTCAGGCTGGATGCTGGCGTTACTGGCCACCGCTCAGTTGATCATCGCCCTTGATGCCACCATCGTATTTGTGGCGCTGCCGCAGATCGGCACTCACTTGGATTTCTCTGCCCAGCAATTGCAGTGGGTGGTCAGTGCCTACAGCGTAGCGTTTGGCGGTTTCTTGTTGCTGGGTGGCCGTGCCACTGACTTGTTGGGCAAGCGCCGCCTGTATCGCGTGGGCCAGTCGCTGTATGCGCTGTCGTCGCTGGCGGCAGTGGTCGGCGGCAGCGCGGTGTTACTGGTGTTGGCGCGAGCAGTGCAGGGCGTGGGCGGCGCGCTGTTGTTCCCGGCGACCCTGGCGTTGATCAACACCCACTACGCCGAAGGTCCGGCACGCAACCGTGCGTTCGCGGTATGGAGCGCAGCGTCAGCCGCGGGGTTGGCGCTTGGCGCCTTGCTCGGCGGTGTGCTGACCCAGGTGTGGGGTTGGGAGGCGGTGTTTCTGGTCAACGTGCCGTTGGCTGGCGGTTGTGCATGGGCGGCGCGTTATTGGATTCCTGCCGATGGCGCGCGGGCCCACGGCCGTAATTTCGATATCAGCGGCGCGCTGACCGTGACCGTCGGCGGTACGTTGCTGGTGTTTTCCCTGGTGCAAGGCCCCGAGTGGGGCTGGGCGGCACCGTCGACCCTCGGTTGTATCGCCTTGGCTGTGGCATTGCTGGGGCTGTTCGCCTGGATTGAACATCGCGGCCGCGATCCGCTGATGCCGCTGCGCTTGCTGGCTTATCGAGAATTGCGCATGGCCATGGTACTGACGGCAGTGTTCATGAGCAGCTTTGGCGTGCAGTACTACTTCCTGGCGCTGTATTACCAGCAGGTCTACGGCTACAGCGTGTTGCAAGCGGGCTTGGCGTTTTTGCCGGCAACCTTGGTGTGCACATTTGGCATCTGGCTAGCGGAACGCTCGATGGCGCGGCTGGGGCTGCGCAACACCTTGGTCAGCGGGCAATTGGCCGGCGCGGTGGGGATTGCGCTGGTGTGTTGGGCATTGCCCACCGGGGTGGGATTCTGGTCGCTGCTGCCGGGGATTTTCATCCTGAGCATTGGCCAGGGCATGACGTGGACGGCGATGTGGGTGGCAGCCGGGCTAGGCATCCGTCCTGGGGAGCAGGGCGTGGCGGCGGGGATGGCGTCTACCAGCCAGCAGATTGGTGGCGCTCTGGGGTTGGCGGTGTTGGTGTCGGTGGCCAATGCGGGTGGGATCGAGTTGGCGTTGTGGTGGAGTGCGGCGATTGCGCTAGTGGGAGCGGTGTTGGTGCTGGCGCTGAAAGAGCGCCATCCCATGTCGAACTCATCACAGCAAGCCCACATTTAGAGTGCATGTTTAAAACGCTGACTCAGCGCCCGAGCATCTTCACCCACCGGGACGGCGGCATGCCGTAGGTGCTGCGAAACTGCCGGGTCATGTGGCTCTGGTCGGTGAAGCCGGCGATCAGCGCGGCGTCCACCAGCGACTGTCCCTGCGCCAGCAGACTGCGCACCAGGTCCAGGCGGCGCATCGTCAGGTAGCGGTAGGGGCTGGTGCCGAACAGCACGCGAAAATCCCGCGACAATGCCCAGCGGTCGCGGCCAGCGTGATCAGCGATTTCGTCCAGGGTGATGCTGCGGCCCAGGGTGCTGTGGATAAACTCCCGGGCGCGCTCGGCGGCTACGTAATCGAAGGTCTTACGGCTGACGATCGCCCCCGACGCATTGTTGAGCGCATGGGCCAGGTCGAACATCGCGTCCTGTTCCTGCAACGGGTCAATCGGATGATCGAGGTTCTGCAGCAGCACTTCGCTGGCGCGGAACAGCCTTGGGTCAGTGGATAAACCACTGGGGATAAACGGCAGCGGCTTGCCGCCGAGTATCTGCTGAATCAGTGACGGCTCCACGTAGATCATCCGGTACTTGAAGCCTTCGTCGCTGCCGGCGTGGCCGTCGTGGGTCTCGTCGGGATGAAGCACCATGGTCGTGCCGGGCAGGCTGTGGATCATGTCGCCGCGGTAGTGAAAACTCTGCACGCCAGACAAGGTACGCCCGATGGCGTAGGTGTCATGGCGATGGGGATCGAACGCAAAGCCCGCAAAGTACGCCTCGATACGATCCAGGCCGCTGGCATGCGGGGCGCGGTGCAGCCAGTCGAGAGTGTGGGTGGGGTTGCCCATGGTGGCGTGTCACAAGAAGAGATGGAAATACGTTAACCCAGTCTGCAACCCTTGTCTGCCGGGGTCTTGTACGATTGTGCAGGCGATTGGCGAGGTCTATGCTCCTTGCTCGTCCCTGCGCTGATGGAGCTGCCCAATGGAAGTTATCAACCCCGCCTACGTGGCTCCCCTGGTCTCGCTGGCCCTGCTGTGGACGGTGGCGGTGGTCACGCCTGGGCCCAACTTCTTCAACACGGCACAGTTGGCTGCCAGTTGTTCGCGCCGCCATGGCGTGGTGGCTTCGGCGGGCGTGTCCACCGGCACGATCATGTGGGGGCTGGCGGGTGGCCTGGGCATCAAATCGCTGTTTACCGCTGCACCCATGTTGTACCTGGCGTTCAAGATCATCGGCGGCTGCTACCTGATTTACCTGGGGCTGAAACTGTTCAAGCGCTCGGCACCGTCGATGGGCCAGAGCCTATTGCCGGATGACACGCGACGTTCGCTGTTTTCCGCCTGGCGCCTGGGGTTGTTGGGCAACCTGTCTAATCCCAAGGCCGCGTTGTTCGTCGCCACCATCTTCGCCTCCACCATGCCGCCGTCTCCGTCGCCGATGCTGCTGACCCTGGCGGTGATCACCATGGCCAGCTTGTCGTTCAGTTGGTATTCCTGCGTGGCGTTGGTGTTTTCCAGTGCGCGCATGGCCAACCTCTACAGTCGCTCACGCAAATGGCTCGATCGTTTTGCCGGTGGTTGCTACGTGTTGTTCGGCGCACATCTGGTAGCGAATCGCTGACTGCCCATGGTAAGAAGCCTTACTTTCAACAGTGAGGCGAGTCATGAGCAAGGTGCGGGTGGGGATTATTTTTGGTGGTCGTTCGGCTGAGCACGAGGTCTCGTTGCAGTCGGCGCGCAATATTGTCGATGCGCTTGACCGTGCACGCTTTGAGCCGGTCCTGATCGGCATCGACAAGGCCGGCCACTGGCACCTCAACGACACCTCGAACTTCCTGATCAACCAGGAAAACCCGGCACTCATCGCCCTTAACCAATCCAACCGCGAACTGGCGGTGGTGCCCGGCAAAGCCAGTCAGCAGGTGGTGGAAACCTCCGGCAACGGCCTGCTGGCACACATCGACGTGATCTTCCCCATCGTCCACGGCACCCTCGGCGAAGACGGCTGCCTGCAAGGTCTGCTTCGCATGGCTGACCTGCCTTTCGTCGGCTCCGACGTGCTCGGCTCGGCAGTGTGCATGGACAAGGACATCAGCAAGCGCTTGCTGCGCGACGCCGGCATTGCCGTGACGCCGTTCATTACCCTGACCCGCAGCAACGCCGCGCGTACTTCCTTTGAAACTGCGGTGAATAAACTCGGCCTGCCGATGTTCGTCAAACCGGCCAACCAGGGCTCTTCGGTGGGTGTGAGCAAGGTTGGCAACGAGGCCGAGTACCACGCCGCCGTTGAATTGGCCCTGGGGTTTGATCAAAAGGTGCTGGTGGAATCCGCCGTGCGCGGCCGCGAAATAGAATGCGCGGTGTTGGGTAACGAAAACCCCGTCGCAAGCGGCTGCGGCGAGATCGTGGTGAGCGGCGGTTTCTACTCCTACGACAGCAAATACATCGACGGCCAGGCGGCCCAGGTGGTGGTGCCGGCTGATATCAGCCATGAAGCCAGTGAGCGTATTCGCCGCTTGGCCCTTGAAGCGTTTGACGTGCTCGGCTGCGCAGGGTTGGCGCGGGTCGATGTGTTCTTGACCGACGACGGCGAAGTGCTGATCAACGAAATTAACTCACTGCCCGGCTTCACCCGCATCAGTATGTACCCCAAGTTATGGCAGGCGGCGGGGATGAGCTACAGCGAGTTGGTGAGCCGGTTGATTGAGCTGGCGTTGGAGCGGCATGCGGGGCGTAAGGGGTTGAAGATCAGCCGCTAACGGATGGGGTAAATACCTGTGGCGAGCCCGCTCGCCACAAGGGGGCGTAGGTTCGTCAGGGTTTACGAGCAATCCACGAATAAATCAACGTCTTCGCTTCCGCCGGGTGATGGGTTCTCCTGCGATAGCTGGCAAACGTCGGCGAGGTGCAGTAAGTGCATACCTCGCTCACGTCGATCTGCTCTCGCTTGATACCCGCCGCTTGCAGCAACAACAACCCATAGCCGCTCAAGTCAAACCATGCGCTACCTGCTTGCCTTGCATGGGGCGGGCTAATTTCCGGTGACCGCAGCGGTGCCGGTTGCTCCAAGCTCCACGGTGCCATGCAGTGTTGCCACAGGTGCCCCTGGTCAATCTGGAACTCGGCAATAAACCCTTCGCTCACCTCATAACAGCACGGCTTGATCGAAGGGCCGATAGCCACTTGCAACTGGTTGGCTGGTATCCCCTCGGCAGCAAAGCGCTGGATGACGTTGGCGATAATCCCGCGTTGCAGCCCCTTCCAACCGCCATGTATTGCGGCGACCCGTTCGCCCGTTTTCGATGCGAACAGAATGGGCAGGCAATCTGCGGTGATCACCGCGATCGGGTGAGCGTGGTGCGTCAACACACCATCGGCCTCGATCGTGTTGGGTACCTGGCCCGCCTGCCATTCAATCACTGAGGCGCTGTGCACTTGCTTGCAGATGAACACGTCATCCGGGCGCAGTGGGTCATCTATCGAACAGAAACCGTGGTCGATGCCAGGGATGGCAGCGAGATTTTCAGCCTGATGCAAGGGATCACCTCCGTTCAATAAAGTCAGTCGCCGAGCGCTTCGCCTTCGCGACGAGGGTCGGCGCCACCGCTCAGTGACACCTTGCCCTGGGCGTCCCGCTTGAGCACGATGGCCTGTATGCCGCTGGTCATGTCGATCTCGCTCAGTGCATGGCCCTTGTCCTTCAACGCCTGCTTCAGCCCTGGGCTGAACAAACCGGCCTCCAACTCGGTAGCGCCATTGCGACTGCCGAAGTTGGGCAGGCTGATGGCGGCTTGCGGGTCGAGGTTCCAGTCGAGCATGGCCACCAGGGATTTGCTCACGTACTCGATGATTTGGGAGCCGCCCGGCGAACCGACCGTGGCCAGCAACTCACCGCTCTCGCGGTCGAACACCAGGGTCGGCGCCATGGCCGAGCGCGGGCGTTTGCCGGGTTGTACGCGGTTGGCTACCGGCTGACCGTTTTCTTCGGGGATGAATGAGAAGTCGGTCATCTGGTTGTTGAGCAAAAAGCCCTGGACCATCACATGGGAGCCAAACGCGGCTTCCACCGTGGTGGTCATCGACACGGCGCCGCCCATGTCGTCCACGGCCACCACTTGGGAGGTGGAAATGCGCAGTGGCGAACGGTCCGGCGCGTAGGCCACTTGTATGCCCGCAGGCTGGCCTGGCTTGGCGATGCCCATGCTGCGCTCACCGATCAGCGCGGCGCGTTGGGCCAGGTAGTTGGGCGCGACAAGGCCGGCGGTCGGCACCGGCGTAAAGTCTGAATCAGCCAGGTACAGCGCGCGGTCGGCGAAGGCCAGGCGACCGGCTTCGGCGATCAGGTGCACGGCCTCGGGCGTCGGCTCAAACCCGGCAGGCAACGCGCTTTTTATCGGTGTCATCGGTGCGATAGCCAGGCGCGGGTCGCGGGCTTCCAGGGCCTGCAACGTACCAAGGATCTGCGCGACCGCAACCGCGCCTGACGACGGCGGCGGCATGCCACAGATTTTCCAGCGTTTGTAGTCGGTGCACAGCGGTTCGCGCTCCTTGGCGGCGTAACCCTTCAGGTCGGCCTGGGAGAGGCTGCCCGCATTGCGATTGCCCTGCACTTTGCGCGCAATTTCATCGGCAATTGGCCCGTGGTACAGCGCGTCAGGGCCCTCGTTGGCGATGCGCTTGAACACGGCGGCCAGCGCCGGGTTTTTCAGCAGCGTGCCGGTGGCTTTGGGTGTGCCATCGGCATTCAGAAAGTAGGCGGCCATCTCCGGCGATTGCGCAATAAATCGGTCAGCCGCGATCAGGCTGTGCAAGCGTGGTGAAATGGCGAATCCCTGTTCCGACAAACGAATCGCTGGCTCAAACAGCTCGGCCCATCGCAGTTGACCGGTCTTCTTATGGGCCATCTCCAGGGCGCGCAGCACACCGGGCGTACCCACCGAGCGCCCGCCAATCTGCGCGTCGGTGAAGGTCATCGGTGTGCCGTCGGCGTTCAGGAACAACCGCTCCGTCGCGCCTGCCGGCGCCGTTTCCCGACCGTCATAGGCGTGCACCTTTTTCCCGTCCCACAGCATGATGAACGCGCCGCCGCCAATGCCGGAGGATTGCGGCTCCACCAAGGTCAACACCGCCTGCATGGCGATCGCTGCATCAATCGCCGAACCGCCTTTGCGCAACATCTCGCGCCCGGCTTCGGCGGCCAGCGGGTTGGCGGCGGCGGCCATATGGCGTTCGGCGTGTTGAGTGGTCAGGTCGGTGCGATAGCCCGAGCCCAGCTCCGGTGCCGGCGGCTGTTCGTTGACCGGGGTGTGACAGGCCGCAAGGGCCAGGGCTGCGGCAATAACCGACAACTGACGGCGAGAAATCGAAAGCACGTGCTGAACTCCGTTCATTTTGAGAATGATCTGTTGTCCTTGGGGGCAGCGGTTTACAGGTGCGTCGCAGTGAGCACTCCGTGTGTGGGGAGGCTGGACACTAACAGTGGCAAACGAGGGCGTCAAAAGCGGCCTACCCTGGGATAGGCCGTGTGGCTCAAGTGATCAGAAGTCCCAGCGGGTGGTCAGCATGAAGTGACGCGGCGCGCCGTAGATGGCGGAGTTATAGAAACCCACGTTGGTGTAGTAGTACTTATCGAATACGTTATTCAGGTTCAGCGTCGTCGACAGGTTTTTGGTGAATTGGTAGCGCGTCATCAAGTCCACCACCCAATAGGACTCCTGGGAAAACGCGTCCGTCGTTCCTTTGGGACCGTTGTAGATGTCCTGCCACACCGTGTTCTGCCAGCGCAGGCCACCGCCGACGCTGACTTTGTCCAGATCGCCCTTGAGCTTGTAGATGGTGAACATGCTCACCTGGTCCTCGGGCTCGAAAGTCGAGATTTTTTTGCCGGCATCGTCGCGCACCACTTTGTGGGTGTAGCCGCCCTGCAACTGCCAGCCGGGGGCGATTTCGCCGGACAGCTCCAGCTCATAGCCCTTGGTCGTCGCGTCGGTGCCCTTGAAGGCAAAGTTGGGCGGGGTTGGGGTCTGGTTGTTGTATGCATCGTCGGGCAGGGAGCGGTTGCTTTCCTTGACTTCGAAGTACGCCAGGCTGGCGTTCAGGCGACCGTCGAGGAATTCGCCCTTGAGGCCCACTTCGTAGTTCTCGCCTTCGTCCGGGTCGATCAGCTTGCGGTTACGGTCGAGGTTGTAGCTTTCCTGGGGCATGAACACATCGGTGTAGCTGACATAGGCCGACAGGTTGTCCGTGAGGTCATAGATGGCCCCGGCATAGGGAATGAAACGCCCGGTCTCTCGGTAGGTGTCAGTGGTGCCGGTCAGGGTGTAGTCGACCACGCGCCCGCCGAGCAACAGTTTCAGATCGTCGGTGAGGTTCCAGCGGGTGGTGACGTACATGCCGGTCTGGCGAATGGTGTCGTCGATGACTTGTGAGGCCACGCCCCAGTCCGGCTTGGCCAGGTTGCCGTGCCAGTTGAAGTAGTCGACCAGGTTGGCCGTGGGGAAGGTTTCGTCCCAGTAGCCCTTGCCCTTCCAGTGGGCGGTGCTGATGGAGCCGCCGACCACCAGGTCGTGTTCGCGACCGAGGAAGTTGAACGGACCGCTGAGGTACAGGTCCGCGGAATCGCTGGTGGTCTCGCCTTTGTAGCGCTGGGCGTTAATGTCGGCAGTGCCATCCGCTGCCGGCTGGTAGAACTGGATCGCACCCATCTGGGCATCGTAGCCATTGAGCTTGTGGTCCAGTTGCAGCTTGGTGACCCAGCCGTCGCCGAGGTCGTGCTCCAGGTTCGCGAACACCGTGCGGGTGTATTGCTGCCAACTGCTCCAGTCGGTGGCATTACTGAACGACCGCTTGGCGTCGTTGAGCGCACCCGAATAGTTGAACAGCGGGAAACTGCCGGACCAGGTCGAGCCTTTGGGTTTGCTGTCCTGATAATCGGCGCCCACGGTGAGCAGGGTGTCGGGCGACAGGTCGAATTCGAGGATGCCGTAGAACACTGAGCTTTTGTTGGAGTAGCGGTCGATCCAGGACTTGTTGTCCTGATATGCCGCTACCGCCCGCCCGCGCACATTGCCGGTTTCGGTCAGTGGGCCGCTGACGTCCACTTCCGTGCGGTAGTGATCCCAGGTGCCCGCCGCTGTGGTGATATGGCCGAGGAATTCCGACGTGGGTTTCTTGCGTACCAGGTTGATGGTGCCGCCCAGGGAACCGGCGCCGCTGAGCAGGCCAGAGGCGCCTTTGAGTACTTCGACACGGTCATAGATCGCCATGTCGCTCAGGGTGTTGCCCGCCGAATAGGCCACGTTGCGCACGGCCGAGGGGATGCCGTCGTATTGGAAATTGTTGATCGAGAAACCGCGCGAATAGTAGTTGCTGCGGTCGGTGTCGTAGGCCGAAACGGTGATACCGGGCGTGTGGCGCATCACGTCGTCAACGCTGTCGAGGGCGAAGTCATCCATGTGCTGGCGCGTGACGACGCTGATGGACTGTGGTGTTTCCCGGGGCGTCAGTACCAGGCGCGTAGCCGTGGCGATGGTCCCCGGGGTGTAGGAGCCAGTGCCTTCGGTGACGGTGCCCAGTTGGTTGCTGATCACCGTGGTGGTGCCCAGTTGCAAGGCCGCGCCGGGTTGTTCGGTGCGGTTCAGTATCACCGCGTTGGGGCCGTTGGGCTCGAAGCTCAGGGGCGTGCCTTTGAGCAGTTGGGCCAGCGCTTCCAGGGCGGTCATGCGGCCGCTGACGCCGGGCGATTCGACGCCCTGAGCGAGGTCCGCCGCGTAGGCAATTTGCAGCCCGCTCTGCACACTCAATTGATCCAGTGCATTGACCAGCGACTGACGCGCTATCGCGAAGCTGCGGGTGTCCGCCGCTTCGCGAGTGGCTGGCTGGCCTGCTGGCTCCACCGCAACCGCCGGGCTGCACGCCAGGCAGATGGCGAGCGCGAGCATGCTGCGGGCATGGGTCGGATTGAGTGTTGGAAAGTGCATGTGAGCCCCGTTAGAAATAGGAATGATTTGCAAAGGCAAAGTTCTTGACGGGTTGAACCTTCGAAAGCCGTAAAACTTTTCGAAGGTATCGGGGGCTCTGTGTCAGCGAATCACCAGGATGCCACCGGGCAGTCGCTGGGCGTGGGTGGACGTGACTTTACTCAACGCCTGTACGATCGCCAGGGGGTCGTCCAACTGGTAATTCCCGCTGACCCGCTCACCGGCGGCGGCATCGTTGAATAACAGGATCGGCGCCGGGTAGTAACGCTGGATCTCTTTCAGCACCTGCACCAGTGGCGCGTTCTGGAATGACAGTCGCCCGTTGATCCAGGCCATCTGCCGTTCACTGCCTTCCAGGGACAGCGGTTGCAGTTGACCATCTCGTAGCTGTTGCCAGTTACCCGCCTGCAGCAGGCTCTGCTCGCCCTTGCGGTTGGCGAAGCGCACCTGGCCTTCGCGCACGGCGACAGTGACCCCCGAGTCTCGCTGGCTGACGCTGAATTGCGTGCCGACCACGGTCACGCTGGCCTCGTTGGTCTCGATGCTCAGTGGGCGTTTAGAGTCGTGGGCGGCCTCGACGTAGAGCTCGCCACGCAATAGCTTGATGCGCCGCTGGGCGCCGTCGAAGGTGGTGCTGATTGCGCTGTGGCTGCCCAGCACGATGTGAGAGCCATCTTCCAGGTCAAAGCGTTCCAGCTGCGCGACGTCGGTCATGTGATCGGCTTGCAGGCGCATCGGCACGTCGGCCATCCAACCGATGCCCAGTGCGAGCAACAGGGTCGCGGCGGCAGCCACAAAACGTGTCTTGGGAGGCTTGGCGGTTACCGGGGAAGAGGGCAACTCTAGGTCGACGGCGAGGTCTTTCAAGGCTTGTTCGAAGGCGCGGTTTTCCCACAGCGTCTCCACTTCGGCATAGGCGGTGGCGTGCAGGGGATCGGCCGCGCGCCACTGCTCAAAGCGCTGACGGGTGATGAGGTTGCGCGCACTTTCATCGCGCAGGGCGAACCAATCAGCCGCCTGCTCACGTACTGCTTCGGGAATGACGGGACGGTCAATCATGGTAGGTCGTTTGCTTGACGCAGGCAGTGAGGGCTTGGCGCAGGTCTTTTTCCACCGTACTCAACGACACCTGCAGGCGCTGGGCGATCTCGCCTTGGGACAGGTCGTGCAGTCGATGCAATACCAGGATTTGTTGCTGGCGTTTGGGCAAGGTAGCGAGCACCTGTTGAAACCGCTGCAGTTGCTGCTGGCCCTGAGCCTGGCTCTCCGGTCCGGGTGCCATTGTGGGCACCTCGACAACCAGGCTTTCGGCCAAGTGGCACTCGTAGCGCCTTTTACTGCGCACACTGCGCAAATGATCAAAGGCCAGATACTGCGCAGTTTGATAAAGAAACGGCTTCAAGTGTTCGATCGGGCGGGTGTACAGCGCCTTAGCTACCTTCAGATAGGTTTCCTGGGCCAGGTCCTCCGCCTGGCTCGAACAGCCGACGACGCGCGACAGCATACGGATTAACGCACTGCGCTGCCCGATGAAAACGGCGCTGAGTTTTTCCTGATCCCCTGGCGTCCCTGTCTCCATGGCCCCTGATACCTTGATGCTGCATTGCGCGGATAGCGGGCATACTAATGAGAAGCTGTCTCATTTGATAGGGTGATGGAAGATTTGTTTGTCGACGCGTCAGCCTAGTCGCAACACCATCGCCCCGGCGGCAATGATGCACGCGGCCACGATGCGGGCGCGGGTCAACTGCTCTTTGAGCACCAGCGCCGAGATCACCACGCCAAACAGAATCGAGGTCTCCCTGAGCGCCGCAACCGTGGCGATGGGGGCCGCGGTCATAGCCCACAGCGCCAGGCCATAGGACGCGACGGTACCGAAGCCACCTATCACGCCAGGGCGCCAGTGACGCGCCAGATAGCGGCTGAATTCGCGTCGACGGCGGGCCAATGCCCATGCGCCGAGTGGGATGCCGGTCAACAGGAATATCCACAACGTGTAGGCCGCCGGGGCACCGGATTTGCGCACACCTATTCCGTCGATGAGGGTGTAGCCCGCGATGACAGCCGCGTTAAGCAGCGCAAGGAGTATCCCTTTACGCTGACCGGCTGAAGGGGCTGCTGCCATGCTCAAAATACCGATGCAGATCACGGCAATGCCGAGCCAGGCAAACGCGGACAAGGATTCGGACAGCAGCCCGAAGCTCGCCGTCGCCACCAGCAACGGCGCGGTGCCCCGCATGATCGGGTAGGTCTGGCTCATGTCCGCAACGCGGTAGGTCGAGGCGACCAGTACGAAATACAGCACCTGGAATATCACCGACGCGCCGATGAAGGGCCAGCTTTGCGTCGCAGGCACTGCCAGGAACGGAATGACCGCCAGCGCGATCAGTGAAGCGAAGGACGCGATCATGCACGTGGTCAGCAGCTTGTCGTCACCCCCCTTGACCACTGCATTCCACGTGGCATGCAGCGCAGCGCCCAGCATGATGATTACGAACACATCAAGGCTCATGAAGGGATGTCCTGTGGGGTTCAGCGCCGCGTCGTGGAGGTAGACCGTTGCGAGTATGCCTCAGCACTTTTCTACAGGCATAAAAAAACGGCCTACCTTTCGGTAAGCCGTTTTTAGTACTTGGTGGCTACACAGGGACTTGAACCCCGGACCCCAGCATTATGAATGCTATGCTCTAACCAACTGAGCTATGTAGCCAAGTGGCGCGCATTATTCGCGCAGAACGGGAATGCGTCAAGCATTTTTATTAAGAATTTTTCTACGCTTTCAATTGTTTATCGAAAATGGCCGTGTTGGCTGGCCGTAGGCGGCGTCTACACAGGTATGGGGCTGGGCAACGTGCGGATGATTGCCGGGGGATTGCTCGGGCGGATGTTTGGTTTTACCGGGATGGCGGCGCTGTTGGGACACCGGGCGGATGCTCATGACATCAAGTGGGTTCACACACTGGGCTCGGTCTTTGCGCTGTTTGGGAGGTTGGCGCTCTTTCTTGCGCGCATGCAAGAGGCCTGATTCGGTTGGGCAAATATCCCTGTCGCCCAACGTTTGGCTAGTCAGCCAGATTTAAGGTTGAAAAGGGTTGTGGGTGGCGCGCTTGAGCTGTTCGCGTGCACGCGACAGACGGGAGCGAACGGTGCCGATAGGGATGTCCAATACGTTGGCCGTATCCTGGTAACTGCCGTCGGTTTCCAGCGAGGCGTACATCGTCTTTCGCATTTCCGTCGGCAAGTGGTCGATGGCGCTCAACGTGTTCTCCAAGCGGCGGTTGATCTCAAATTCCCAATCCAGGTTGTTGGTTTCCTCGTGGCCATGCCACAACGACTCATCAAATTCGCAATGTACGGGTTTGGCGTACATGCGCCTGAAGTGATTGCGGATCAGGTTCTGTGCTATGCCGCACATCCAGGTGCTAAGCGAAGCATTCCCGCAGAATCGCTCGCGGTTGCGCCAGGCTTCCAGGTAAGTGAGTTGCAGAAGATCATCCGCATCTTCCGGATTGAGTACGCGCTTGTGAATGAAACGTTTGAGTTTTTTTTGCTGGTCGTCTGTCAGGTGAAGCATGAATTGAGGTGAGCTGCCAACGAGCTGAGCTAAAGCTCCGATAGGGATATTCATGATTTTTTTCCTTAGGGTAGACGCAGTCGAGCGGGAGTCGACAGCACCCTTTTGCACTCCCTGTGCCAAAAGAAAAAAATCGTAGGTTGTTGATTTATATACATAAATATTTTGAATCGTGACGATTTCACTCAGTACTTTGCATGGAGCACGGAAGGCTCGTGCAAATTTTTTCACACGCTGTGTGCGATCAGATTTCGATGGAACCGTATGCATAGGCACTGCCACAGAGGGACACACTCTCTCCCTGTACTGGCGTGCCCATGAAAGTTGAATCCAACAACGATGTGCAAACAATCCGCCCCTTGGATCAAGCGGTTACCAGCCCCTCCTCAGTGCCTGTGCCCGCGAAGGGCGTTGATGAGATGGGACATATTTTCAATCAGGAGGTGGAGCTCAACAGCCGGGCGCTGAGCGGGCGGAAGATGGGGTTGCGTGTGTCCCCGGTTGAGCAGCTTGTGCAGCTTTATAATCAGTTGGGCCATCCGGCCCAGAAGAGCATGGCTTCCATTTCACGAAGCATCATTGAGCAGTTGCGCAAGAGCGTCAGTACTGAGGAATTGGTCAGCCTCGCGGGAGGTGACCCGGCGCGTGCGTTCGTAGTGCTCAACTACGTGACGGCCCAGGCAGACAGCGAAGTGCGTCCGTCCGAGGCTGCATTGGCACGCGATGCCATTGCCCAGCTGCAACTCCGGTTCAAAGGGGAAATTCAGGCAGGCCTGAACATTGCTACGGCGTTGCAGGCAGCTGTGGCCGACCCGCATGAGCGCCAGAAACTGCGCCAGCTTTACTACGCCAGTGTGGTCACGCGCCAGTCCTTGGCAACCATGATGCAGGCTTTGCTGGGTGATTACGGTGGCGAGCGGTTTCGCGACGTGCTCAACGCGATGCGTAAGGCCTTGGCGGATGACCTGGCGGCCCTGGTGTCGTCAATGCCCACACCTTTGTTGCGCACTTTGCTGCTGGGTCTGCAAAGCTGCGGGCAGTTGAGCGCGGTGTTATCCGGTTGTCACACGTTGATCCAGCGTTTGAGTATTGAGCATGACGCCGTGAGCTTGCTGCAACGCATACTGGGGTACGCCGGCGGCGGTATCTCTGTCGATGAAATGCTGCGGTTGGGAAACGATTTGGGTGGCGGTCCGGTTGACCGACAAATGGCATCCCTCAATGCGCTCTACCCGCTGTTTCAGCAGTTGCCCTTGGCCTTGTGGCCCGACAAGCGGGTCCGTCAGGAGTCCCTGCAGATTCTTTTGACGCTGATCGGTGAGTTGGACCGAGCCGTGCGTGGCCCCTTACAGTTTGCCGGTGAGCCGAGGCCCATGACGTGACGGCTGTGTCAGCCGTCAACCGTATATTGCTCAAAGTGGCACAGCGCGCCGAGGTGTTGGGCGCTGTGGTGGTCATGGCCATCGTATTTATCTTTATTGTGCCGCTGCCCACCTGGCTGGTGGACATTCTGATTGCCCTCAATATCTGCATATCGTGCCTGTTGATCGTTCTTGCGCTCTACCTGCCGGGCCCCCTGGCATTTTCGTCCTTCCCGTCGATCCTGTTGTTGACCACCATGTTTCGATTGGCACTGTCGATTGCAACCACGCGTTTGATCCTGCTGGAGCAAGACGCCGGCGACATCGTCGAGGCCTTCGGCAATTTCGTGGTGGGAGGCAACTTGGCGGTGGGGATGGTGATTTTCCTGATCCTTACCCTGGTCAACTTCCTGGTGATCACCAAGGGCTCGGAGCGGGTTGCCGAGGTTGCGGCGCGGTTCAGTCTGGATGCCATGCCGGGCAAGCAGATGTCCATCGACAGCGACTTGCGTGCCGGTCTGATTGACGGCGCGCAAGCACGAGACAAGCGGGAGCAGTTGTCCCGTGAGAGCCAATTGTTCGGCGCCATGGATGGGGCCATGAAGTTCGTCAAGGGTGATGCCATCGCGGGGTTAATCATCGTTGTGGTCAACCTCTTGGGCGGCTTCTCTACGGGCATGTTTCAGCACGGTTTGAGTGCGGCTGATTCGATGGCGTTGTATTCGGTCCTGACCATCGGCGATGGCCTGATTGCGCAGATTCCGGCGCTGCTGATCTCCCTGACTGCCGGCATGATCATCACCCGTGTTGCACCGGAGGGGCGCAAGGGCGTCAGCAACATGGGCGCTGAAATCGCCCGGCAAATGACCAGCGAGCCCAAGAGCTGGATGATCGCTTCGGTGGGGATGCTCGCGTTTGCGATAGTGCCCGGCATGCCTACCGGGGTATTTGTCTTTATTTCGCTCATAACCGGCAGCCTTGGGTATTACCTGATGCGCCAGCGTCAACGACAAGCGCAACCCGCGTCCGAAACCAGCGAAGCCGTGCGTCCTGAGGAGAACGGAAAAGAGGACTTGCGCGGGTTCGACCCGTCTCGCCCCTACCTGTTGCAGTTTCCGCCAGTTTTGCGTGGAACGCCGGAGGTGATGGAGCTGATTCACGGGATCCGCCAGTCTCGAAATGCTCTGGTTGCCAACATCGGCCTGACACTGCCGCCCTTCGAAGTCGAACTCGATGACTCGCTGGCCATCGACGAGATGCGTTTTTGTGTGCATGAAGTGCCGATGGTCAAGGCGTCGGTTGTCAGCCTGCTTGCCGTTGATCGTAACGCGTTGAAGGGTGAGCATGAGCACGGAGTACGGGGGCTGGCTGAGCGTGATGAGCAGGAATGGATCTGGCTGGAGCCGGATGATCCATTGCTTGATGATCCGCAATTGGAGCGTTTCACGGCGACAAGCCTGATCCTTGAACGCATGAAGCAGGCCATGATGCTCAGTGGGCCTCAGTTCCTGGGGATCCAGGAGAGCAAGTCGATCCTCAGTTGGCTGGAGCACAACCAGCCGGAACTGGTGCAGGAACTGCAGCGAATCATGCCGCTGTCACGGTTCTCGGCAGTGTTGCAACGCCTCGCCAGCGAAGGGGTACCGCTGCGGGCTGTGCGACTGATCGTCGAATCGCTGATCGAGTACGGCCAGCATGAGCGTGAGCCGGAAGCATTGGCTGACTATGCGCGAATTGCACTCAAGGCGCAGATCTTCCACCAGTACAGCGAGGCCGACGGTCTGCATGCCTGGCTGCTGTCACCACACACTGAAAACATCCTGCGTGAAGCATTGCGACAGACTCAGACGGGTGTGTTTTTCGCGCTTGACGACGACAACAGCGCCGCGTTGATCAACCTGCTCAATCAAGCTTTTAGTTTGAGGGCCAAGAGTAAGAGCGTGATGTTGGTGGCGCAGGACCTGCGCAGCCCCTTGCGGACCTTGCTGTTGGAAGAGTTCAACCATGTCCCGGTGCTGTCGTTTGCCGAGTTAGGGAGTACCTCAAAGGTCAAAGTGCTGGGGCGCATCGACCTGGGCCAGGACGAACTGATGCGTGGTGCGGTGGCATGAGTACTTGGCCATGGCCAGCGTGGAGGTTTTGAAGATGTTTGAGCTACGTGTGCTTGACGGGCTGCGCCAGGGCGCTGCGTTGCCGTTGTTTGGGGAGCAGTGGAGCATTGGTTCCCATGCGGACGCTGACCTGGTTTTAAACGATCCGGGCGTAGTCGATCAGCATGCGCGCTTGCGGTTTATGGACGCCGAGTGGTTGGTGCAGGCCGAAGCGGGGTTGCTGCAGGGGCCTGAGGGGCAGCTACTGGCCCAGATCGCGAACCTGGAGCTGAACTCACCGTTTTCAATGGGGGGCGTGCGCCTGTGTGTCACCTTGGCCGAGCAGCCCTGGCCCCCGGTAGCAGCACCAGTGGCAGCACCTGAACCGGCACTGATACCGACCGAAAATGCGCCGGAGTGGGAGCTGAAGTTATCGTCGATCTCCCACTCGCAGCAAAAGCGTTTGATCAGCCTGGTGTTAGTGCTGGCGGTCATCATCATTGTGGTTGGCATGGTTTCCACTGGGGAGCGCGAGGCACAGGCGTCCTTGAAGGCTCCTGTGGTTCAAAAGCACGAATTGGCATCGCCCTTCGAGGTGCGCCAGCAGTTGCTGAAGATGCTCAGCGAGCGGGAGTTGGGTCAGCGCGTCAGCTTGCAAGTGATCAATGGCCAGGTCGCGCTCAATGGCGATGTCTCCCAGGACGAAGTGGAACTGGTGACGCGCATGCTCAGCCGTTTTGGTGAGCAGTTCGACAGCTCGGTGCCGGTGATCAGCCGTGTGCGTGTGCGTGATAACGCACTTCCATTCAGGATTGTTCAGATCGTCGGAGGGCCGAACGGTCACGTTCTCTTGGAAGAGGGCATTCGACTGTTTCTTGGGGACGAAGTGGAAGGGTTGCGACTGGTGCAGATCGATAACGGCAAGGTGGTTTTCGATGGCGAGCAGCGTTACGAGGTGCGCTGGTGAGTGAAGATATGCAGGCACGTCTCCACGCCTGGCAGCAGCGCCAGGCCCAATCACTGATCAGCTTTGCTCCGGTGACGATGCGTGGCCGAATCCAACGCGTCAACGGCATGCTGCTGCAGTGTCGGCTGCCCCACGCGCGCATCGGTGACTTGTGCCAAGTGGAAAAAAATCCAGGCGACTCCATGCTCGCCGAAATCATTGGTTTCGATCAGCAGGACGCGGTGCTCAGTGCCCTGGGAAATTTGGAAGGCGTACGGGTAGGTGCCAGCGTGGAGCGCCTTGGGGTATCGCACCGTGTGCGCGTCAGCGAGGCACTGTTGGGCCAGGTGTTGGATGGGTTCGGACGGCCGATTACAGGGCAGGGCGTGAGTGCGTTTGTCGAGACTGACTTACCGGATACCAGCGCGGTGTTGTGTGAAGCGCCATTGCCCACCGAGCGACCGAGGATCAGCCGGGCGCTGGCTACCGGCGTGCGTTCGATTGATGGGTTGTTGACGCTTGGCGAAGGTCAGCGTGTCGGTCTATTCGCTGGTGCGGGCTGCGGCAAGACCACTTTGCTGGCCGAAATCGCCCGTAACGTGGAGTGCGATGTCATCGTCTTCGGCCTGATCGGTGAGCGGGGGCGGGAGCTGCGCGAGTTTCTTGACCATGAACTGGATGAGCAACTACGTGCCAAAGCCGTGCTGGTGTGCGCCACCTCCGACCGATCCAGCATGGAGCGCGCCCGTGCCGCGTTCACGGCCACGGCGTTGGCCGAGGGGTTCCGGCGCAAGGGGCAGCGGGTATTGCTGCTGATTGATTCGTTGACTCGTTTTGCCAGGGCGCAGCGCGAAATCGGCTTGGCTGCCGGTGAGCCCTTGGGTCGTGGAGGTTTGCCGCCGTCGGTGTACAGCTTGTTACCACGGTTGGTGGAGCGCGCCGGGTTGACCCGTGAGGGCGTGATTACCGCGATCTATACCGTGCTGATTGAGCAGGACTCGATGAATGATCCGGTCGCTGATGAGGTTCGCTCGCTACTCGACGGGCATATCGTGCTGTCGCGCAAATTAGCCGAGCGTGGGCATTACCCGGCGGTGGATGTACTGGCAAGTCTTTCGCGGATATTGAGCAACGTCGCGCAACCCATAGATATCCAGGCGGGTACGGCGTTGCGTCGTTTGTTGTCGGCGTACCAGCAGATCGAACTGATGCTCAAATTGGGGGAGTACCAACCAGGCAGCGATCCTCTGACCGATTTGGCGGTGGACAGTCGTCAGGCGGTCGATGGCTTCCTGCGCCAGGATCTGCGTGAGCCGACACCCATGCAAACGACACTGGAGCAACTCAAGGATCTGACCACTCATGTCCCCTTCTGATGTGCACCTTGGTGAAGTCGAAATGCTGCGGCGCCTGCGCAGGCATAGGGCTGACCGGGCCGAGCGCGCCCTGCGTGAGGCGAAGCGAGCCCAGCAGGCCCTGCTCGCACATATCCAGCGGGCTCAGGATGCGCTTGAACAAACGCGGCAAGAGGAAGCCCGCAAGAGTGCTCAATTGTTCAGTCAACATCAGGGTCAGGTGCTGAGCCTGAAGGCTCTGAAATCGTGGGGTGCGAAGGAGCGATCCCTCTCTGCTAGCACCCAGCGGGACATGGGCCAGTTGGAGGCGTTACGCAGCCAGCAGGGTGAAAGAGAAAGTCGCGTTGGCAGCGCCCAGAAGCAGGTCACCGAGTGCCTGCGGCAGGTAGAAAAACTTCAGGAATTGTCCCGTTTACTTGCTGAGGAACCGACATGACCCAGGTTTCAAATAAACCCACGGAGCGCCCACGTCCCCGTGAGCCACGCGAAGATGTTGAGCCACGCGCGACAGGAGGTGTGCCTCTGGAACTCGGGCGAGTGTTCGCCCAACTTTTTACCGACGACGGTAATGCTTCTGGGGCGGGGGCTTCCTTGTCCAGCAAGAAGGCGTCGTCTGACATTGCCATGATCGTGGCACTGACCGAGCAACTGGCGCCTCGTGTGCAGCTCGCTTCGCATTGGCCGTTGCAGGCGGTTTTGTACTTGCCTCGCTTGGGGCGAATCAACGCCAGCGTGCGCCGTGAGCAGGGGGGCTGGGCGATCGAGTTGGAGGCGGAACAGGACGCTACGGCGCGCTGGCTCAGTGGCGTACGCCAGCAGTGTGAGGGTCGGCTCGCTGGAGAGCTGGGCCTTGCGGTGAGCCTGCGTCTGCCCGCCGTCGGTTGCGCATGCTGATGCCGGCGCTGACAGTTCCCTTGATGAATGGCGATACGGTTGCCGCCCGCCGTCGATTGGGGCGCGGGCTAAGCCTGCCGTTTCAGGTTGCCGGGCAGGCCGGCGAGTTGCGGCTTGAGCCGGGGCGTGCGCCTGCTGGCGGTGGCAAGCCTGTGTGCTTTGAGACGGCGTGTGGTGTGCTGGCGCTCGATGAAGCGGGGCCGTTGCTCAGCCTGATGAGTGAGTGCCCGATGACCTTGGCCCAGTTTGGCAACGATCCGGATTCCTGGTTCTGGGCGTTGTATCAGTACCACCTGAGCCCCGAGATACGGTCGTTGCTGGGTTATGTGCGCTTGCTGGAAACGGATCGCCCCACGGAGTTTGGCTGTCGGCTCAGCGTGACCCTGGGAGGCTCCCGGGTCGGCGGTTACGTTTGGCTGAACTGTGAAAGCTTTCTGGCCTTGTGTGAGGCCGGACCTTGGCGTGCCATTGCTGCGCCGATGCCGGCGTCTTTTCAACTGGCCATTGCCGTCACCCTCGGGTGCATGAAGTTACCAATTGCACAACTACGCAGCCTGCGCACCGGTGATGTGTTGGTGTTTGAGCAGAGTTTTTTCCAAGCTCAGGGCACCGGTTATGTACAGGCTGGCAGGCAGCGGCTGCATGGCTGCATTGACGACGACACCAGGCAGTTGTGTCTGACTGTTACATCTATCGAGGACACGTCTGTGGACGAAGATTTTGCACCCCCCCACCACTCGGGACATGAGGAAGAGGAGCCCGTGATGGATGTATTCGGCAATGAGCCGTTCGATGAGTTAAGCATGGCACTGAACGTACGCTGCGGAACACTGAACCTGACCTTGGGTGAACTGCGTAACCTCGCGCCCGGCTCGGTGCTGGGCATTGCCGGTTATGCTCCCGGTATGGCCGGTCTGTATTACGGCGATCGGCCCATTGGCGTGGGCCAGTTGGTGGAAGTCGACGGGCGCCTGGGGTTGCAGTTGTCCCGTGTGATGTTCGGCCCATGACGCTTCAGGGGATAGACCCCCTTATCCTGGCGGTATTTCTGGGGGCATTGGCGTTGATGCCCATGCTGCTGATCATCTGCACATCGTTTTTGAAGATCGTCATCGTGCTGATGATCACCCGCAACGCTATCGGTGTGCAGCAGGTGCCGCCAAGCATGGCCATCAATGGTATTGCGCTGGCGGCCACGCTGTTCATCATGGCGCCGGTTGGCTATGAGATTGCCGAGAGCGTCAAGGTCTCACCCCTGGACATGAGTAACGTGCAAACGTTTCTGCAGACGGGCAGTGAGGCCATCCAACCGTTGCGCGCATTTATGCTGCGCAATGTGGATGCAGATGTATTGACGCATCTGCAGGAAAACACCACGCGCCTGTGGCCTGAGCAAATGGCGCGGGAGGTGCAGCGCGAAGACCTGATCCTGCTGATTCCGGCGTTCGTACTGTCGCAACTGCAGGCAGGGTTCGAGATCGGCTTCCTGATCTACATTCCCTTCATCGTGATCGACCTGATTGTCTCCAACCTGCTGCTGGCACTGGGCATGCAAATGGTCTCGCCAATGACCATTTCCCTGCCACTCAAATTGCTGTTGTTCGTGCTGGTGTCCGGCTGGTCGCGGTTGCTCGACAGCTTGTTCCTTTCCTATCTATGAGTGGCGTATGGAACCGATCGTGCTGTTCAAGCAGGGCATGTTGCTGGTGGTGGTGCTGTCGGCGCCACCGTTGATTGTGGCTGTGGTGGTGGGGGTGCTGACATCCCTGGTGCAAGCACTGATGCAGATCCAGGACCAGACGCTGCCGTTTGGCATCAAGCTGGTGGCAGTAGGGATCACATTGATCCTGACGGGACGCTGGATTGGCGTGGAGTTGATCCAACTGATCAATTTGACCTTCGACATGATTGGCCGCTCGGCCCTGAACTGAGGTCTCGCCTGTGTTGCTCTATCTCGACTACCTGCCCAGCCTGGTCATCGGCATGGCACGTATCTACCCCTGTTGCATCCTGGTGGCTGCGTTCTGTTTCCAGCATATACGCGGCATGCTCAGGCACGTCCTTGTGATGGTCATGGCGCTGATGCCGGCGCCGGGCATTCACGCGATGTTGGAGGGCCAGGACTACTCGGCGCTGATACTCGCGGCGCTGATAATCAAGGAGGTAGCGCTGGGTTTGTTGCTGGGGGTGCTGCTGGCGATGCCGTTCTGGATGTTCGAAGCGGTGGGCGCGCTATTGGATAACCAGCGCGGGGCCTTGGCGGGTGGTCAGCTCAATCCTTCACTGGGTCCGGACGCCACACCGATTGGACATCTGTTCAAGCAATTGGCGATTTTTCTATTGATGGTGACGTTGGGCTTAGGCGCATTGACCCAGGTGATCTGGGACAGTTACCTGATCTGGCCACCCACCGTGTGGTTTCCACTCCCTGCACCGAATGGCATGAGCGTATTCCTCGGCCTGCTTGGGGACACCTTCATGCATATGATGCTCTACGCAGCACCCTTTATTGCGGTGCTGCTGTTGCTGGAGTTCGGCATTGCGCTGCTGGGGGTCTACAGCCAGCAGTTACAGGTGAGTACGCTGGCACCTCCCGTGAAGTGTCTGGCGGGTATCGGTATTCTGCTGTTGTACTTTGCGCTGCTGCAGGACCTGATCGTTGGACGTATGAGCCAGTTGGGTGATCTGAAACACTCGCTGGGCCTTTTATTTAAGGCCTCAATGCCATGAGTGATTCGGGGGAAAAGAAGCACCCGGCTTCAGCCAAGAAATTGCGCGATCAGCGTAAAAAAGGCCAGGTTGCTCAAAGTCAGGATGTGGCCAAGTTGCTGGTGCTGGCCGCCATCAGTGAAATTGCCTTATTCACCGCCGAGAGCAGCTTGCAGCGTTTCCAGCAATTGATGGTGTTGCCGATCTCACGTCTTGACCAGCCCTTTGTGCGGGCGCTGGAAGAAGTGCTGTTTGAAGGCCTGGTGGTGTTTTTCTCATTCGGCCTGTTGATGGCCGGCGTAGCGATTGCCACCAAGCTGATCAGCAGTTGGATGCAATTCGGTCTGCTGTTTGCCCCGGAAACACTGAAGCTCGATTTCAATCGCCTCAACCCGATCAGTCAATTCAAGCAATTTTTTTCTGCCCAGTCGCTAATGACGCTGTTGATGAGCATCGTCAAAGCCGTGCTTTTGGGTGTGATCGTGTATGTAGTGGTCTGGCCTTCTCTTGGGGCGTTGATCAACCTTGCCAACAGCGATCTGCAAAGTTACCTCCTGGCACTGATCGCATTGTTCCGCTATCTGCTGCATGCCTGTCTTGGGCTATTGCTGATACTGGCAATTCTCGACTTTACATTGCAGAAGCACTTCTTCGCCAAGCGCATGCGCATGACGCAAGTCGAGGTTGTCAAAGAGTACAAGGACATGGAAGGCGACCCCCATGTGAAGGGCCAGCGTCGTGCATTGGCGCAGCAATTGGCCCAGGAAGAACCGAAGGTCAAGCTGCCCAAGCTGGAAGAGGCCGATATGTTGGTGGTCAACCCGACCCACTTTGCAGTCGCCTTGTATTACCGCCCCGGCACGACGCCGCTGCCGTTGTTGGTGAGCAAAGGTACGGATGCCGTGGCCCGCCAATTAATTGCGCAGGCGAAGGCCGCCGAGGTGCCGGTCATCCAATGTGTATGGCTGGCCCGGTTGCTCTACACAAAGGAGTTGGGCGCAAGCATTCCCCGTGAAACCTTGCAGGCTGTGGCGCTGATCTACCGCACCTTGCGTGAACTCGATGATGAAGCCAAACGCGAAACCTTGGAGTTGCCAGAGTTGGAGCGGCGCTGATCAGCGACCGGAACTTGTGTCCAAGGCTTCGAGATTGGCCAGCGATAGCATCCGGCTGAGGATCCTGTCGAGCGCGCTACGCGGTGCGGACAGTGCGTGCCAGATTACCAAGGTGTGTTGGGCGTCGAGGTAGATAAAACAGCCATCAAATACGACGGCCTGCTCAAAGCGCCGCTCCAGCATCCGCTGCAATTGCCCGGCCTGCAACGCTTCACGCGCCACCTGCAACGCCAGCCCCGAACGCTCACCTGCGTGCAGTGCACAGGCCGTGATACCGGGAGCGAGTGCCAGGTGAGCGGCAGCGCCGCTCACCAGGTTGTCCAGAAATACCTGGCGTTGAGTGTCGGGCATTTCTTGGCGACTCACCGTTCCAGCGAGATGGTCTGGTAGTCCGCCCGTTCCCCGGCGGGGCCAGGTTCGGCGCGCATCTGAGGTGGCCACCAGATCACCATCTTGTCCTTGCTCGATTGAGGGCGTGAGCAGGAGTCGCCCCTGCAGGTGGGCGTGCAGCCGGCGACGAGCAGTGCCGTGCCGATCAGGGTGACGCACAATAGGCGATGTTTCATGGTGTGGCCTTCGGAGCAGGAGTGATCAAGGAGGGGCGGGGCACGCTGAGGTGTTCATCCTTCACCACTGGGCGCATGGCGATAAATACCTCGGCTTCTTCACCCGGCTTCAGCCAGGCCCGCGGCCACACGCTCACAGCCAGGGTCTGCGGCGTGCTGCATTCATTTTCGTCAATACGGGCATAGCGCTTGGACTGGTTGCTCAGCACTACCACCGCCACGTTGTAATCCGGGCCGGTGTACCACTGGCTGCGTTCGGTGTTCAGTGCCAGGATGTCGCGGGTGCTGCACAAGGTGTTCAGCCCCAGTGGCATTGGCGCAGACTTGAAGCCCTTGGGGATTTCACCACTGACCATATGCGCCAGTGTGCTGATGATATCGCTGCGCTTTATCACGGGCGGGTGAGGGGCATCGCGCCTGGCCAGAGGTGCAAGGGCCGCTTGCAATTCGACCTGGTCCGCCTGGGGCAGGTAGCGAGAAGGGTCTGCTTGATCGCCAATGACGCGCGGAGTGAGGATGAACAAGCGTTCACGCCGGTTGTTCTGCCGTTCGGTCGACGAAAACAGCGCCTTGCCTATGAATGGAATATCGCCCAGCAAGGGCACCTTGTTGCGCTGGTCGCTGCTTTCGGTGACGTGGAAGCCTCCGACCACCAGCGAGCGTTTTTCCTCCATGACCGCCTGGGTGCTGACCTTGCCTCGGCGCACATCCAGATTGCCTGGGGACGGGTTGGTTTCGTCGAAATTACCGTCTTCAATATCCACCGCCAGGTGGATCTGGTGACCGCCACGGCTGGTGATGACACGGGGAACAACCTGGAAACTGGTGCCCACAGTGACCGGTAAAATGGTGGCATTCTCTCGACCCGGTGTCAGGTATTGGGTGCGATTGAAGTCAATTACCGCCGGTTGGTTTTCCAGCGTGAGAACGGAGGGGTTGGACACCATGCTTGCCAACCCTTTGGCTTCCAGCGCGCGTATATCCGCGTAGAAGCGCTCGCGGTTTTCAATCGACAGCTGCGACGAAGTGCCCGGAGCCATATTGACGCCGCCGCGGAACCGACTGTTCTGAAAGCCCCAGTTCACCCCGAACTCTCGCAATTGCGTGCGCTCGATATCGAGAATAATCGCGTCGATTTCCACCAGTTTGCGCGCGACATCGAGTTGGGTGATCAGCTCGCGGTACATGGCCAGGCGTTCAGGCAGGTCGTAAATCAGCACGGCGTTGTTGCGCACATCGGCTTCAACGCGAATTCGGCTGCCAGGCGCCGCAGCGCGCGGTGTGAGTGTGGGTGGAGCGTCCAACGGCGCGGTATGGCCGTTTGCACCCAGCATTTGCCCCAGCAACGGATTGCCCAATCTTGGGATGTTCGGCACGAGGGGCGCAGGCTGTGACGTGGAGCCCTGATTCAGTCGATTGAGGGTCGAGTTGGCGCGAGGCTCCAGTAACCCTCGCAAAATGCTCGCCACCCCCGGAATGTTGAGTTTCTCGCCGCGATAATCCACTTGCCGGTCCGTTGCATTGGCAAACTTGAGCGGGAAGCTCAACACACTCTGTTTTTCATCCGGCGAACGACGCTGACTGCTGAACTGTTTGATTTGCTCGATATAGCGACGAGGGCCAGATACGAGTACTACGCCGTCTTCTGGTAACTCACCCCAACCGAAGCGGCTATCGAGCAAGCCGATATCCGTGAGCGCTTGCTTGAGATCGGCAATGGTCTCGGGAGAGACTTCCAGGCGCGCAGACTCTTGCTGGTCCAGCGTGCTGATATAGAGGGTGTTGTTGTACATGTACCACTGGAAACGGTGTTCCACCCCCAACCTGTCGAGCATCGATTGCGGGGTATTAGCGCGGATCTTGCCATTGACGTTGCCCTCCAGCAGCCCCTCGACTTGCAGTTGAGTACCAAAGGCTTGAGCGAAATCGACGAGCACGTCACGCAAGGGCTTATGTTCTGCCTCATAAGCGTAAGCGGTGTTTTTCCAATCGGAAGGGATGGCGGCCAATGCGGTGTGTGCCGGGATCAGCAGCCAGGAAAGCAGAATAGCGTTACGCCAGGGAAATTCTTTGGGCGAAGCACGGCGTAAGCGACTGTGCTCATGGTTCTTGTTATGCATTGTCGGTTCTCGGGTTAGTACGACAGTGAGCGTAGCGAGGTGGGTTTGAGGTTTTGAGTCGGGCGAGCAAAGCGCGCGACTGTGGCGCGCCAGGTGTCGCGTTGGTTCAGCAGGGCCTCAAGGCAACCGAGCACGTAA
The DNA here is from genome assembly GCF_021391435.1 of Pseudomonas sivasensis. Lineage (NCBI taxonomy): Bacteria > Pseudomonadati > Pseudomonadota > Gammaproteobacteria > Pseudomonadales > Pseudomonadaceae > Pseudomonas > Pseudomonas sivasensis. Next base: position 1,033,753 of record NZ_CP090029.1, read on the forward strand.
GCCTCTCCCTGCCCACCTGGCAGTTTCTGAATCAGCCATAAAGCGCCGCTGTCAGCTTTTTGAGCCAGTGCGCCATGGAAATGATTCAGGCTGGCCGCGCCCAGGCGCATCCAGTGCTGCAAGGTGGTGGTGTCTGCGCGGATTGAGGTCAGTTGAGCGCTAAGTAACAACGCGTCTCCCTGACGTTTCAGCATGATTTGGTCATCACCCTCAAACAAACTGAGTTGTTCTCTACAGCCACTTAACCAATCACGAACTAGCGATTGCATGTTATTGGAAACTCTCAAAAGTACTTTTGAGCAACATATGCGAAACGCGGTTATGTTCCAGATACGCCATTTGGGAAAGGGTGTTCTTGACGGCAAGTTCATAGAATAATTCAGCGTCAGCCCCATCTTTAGAGCCGTTGCTTGAACTCTGCTTATACAGCTTGTGGGCAATACTGCTGCTTCTTGAAAGTTCTTGTGAAAGATTGTTGGAAAGACTCATGGGCGTTCCTTTGTCTTGGGTGGACGTGCATGGGTGGATCAATTGTTGTTAAGTAGCGTTGTGCAGGACGCCAGGCGGATGCAATTAAATGTCTATCCGGTATTCCTTTGCGTGATTGAAAAAAGCATCGAGCATCGAGTGCCAGCTAATACGGAAATCACCCTCATCGGTTTTCAATACAAGGGTCTGCGCAGGGATTGTTTCGTCGGGCTGAAGCTTCCAGAGTGTTGCCTGTTGATTGGCGAGACACTGTTTTATCTCCTCAATGTCCTGTGGGTGACAGAGCAGTGAGGCGTTGATCTCATGAATCTGGTTTGCCAGTAGTTGCCTCAGAAGGGCGGCCAGCCGCTCGGGGGGCACCGTGTCGTCAAGCAGGCGGCGAATCGCCTGGTTGGTGATTGATGTTGCATACACCTCCAGGTTGTCACACATCGCTTGACGGTCACGCTCCCAGCGCTTGAGTTGGGCGTCTGCGCGTTGCCAGATATCCAGGGACGCCTTTTCCAGCAGCATTTCGCATCGCTTCTCTGCCTGGATTACCAGTTCATCGGCCTGTGCCTTGGCGCGACTGATGAGTTGGTTGGCGTGTGCCCAGTTTGCAAGCTCTTCCCGGGGGATCAGGCAACGTGGCAATTCCGAAGCATCCTTGAGCAACTCAATGGTGTGTCGGCATAACATCGCTGTTTTCCTTACGCGTTCGGGTCAGGTGACAGGGGGGCGTTTGCCAGTGTCGTCACGCGCCAGACTACGGCTTGCCATAGCGTGTTCAGTCGACTGCTTGCGTTTTCGAGTGAGACGGTACTTTTCTCAACCGCCTGTACGCGGTTACGGGGGAATCTCAGTCGAAGGCGCCGCCAGGTATCGGGCTCTACCCAGCTGGAGAGCAATTGCAATGGATCAGCATCGTGCGACAGCATGGTAGGGGGCAGCGCCTTGGATAAACGCATGCACCACAGGTGCTGACTCTCGCTCAACGGCGTCGCCGCTTCAGGATTGAACGTGTCGTGAACCAGTGTCAGCGCCAGGTTGAGTTGTTCAGTTGAAGCAAGGGCCAAGCGAAGTACCGTCGGGTGAGGGGCAGGAGGCAAGCACGCAACAATGCCAGTGAGGTCGTCCGGCGCGGACCGCCTGTTGCGATAAAGCACTTTAATTGCGGGGTACTTGTCGCCCCTCCAGTCCTCGTGGGCGTGCCTCCAAGGGAACGCCCACCATTGAGCCCAGGCCAGATGTTCACTCATGGAGTGATCCAGCTCAGGTGTCATGAGAGGTGCCATCCTGTTCGTGGGCTATGCGCGGCTCTTGCGGAGGATGTTGGCGGCGGCTGAACAGGAATAGCCCGGCAACCAAGGAGGACGCCACGCCAAGCAGTACCGCGATAACACTGCCTCGCCAAAACCCAAGATCATCGCTTGGCACCAGGAAAGGGCCGAAATACACCAGCCGCTGCTGCTCCTGGTAGGTGGTGGCAGGTACAAAGATCACGCTGAGTTTTTGCAGGTTATCCACTGCAGTGGTCATGCCTGGAATGCTGCTCGCCACCATCCTGCGAACGCGCGCGCGAATATTATCGGGATCCAGCCGTGGGTCATGCTTAATGAATACTGACGCTGAAGCGGGCTGGACTGGTTCTCCCGGTGCGATGCGTTCGGGCAATACCACGTGCACCCGGGCAATAATTACCCCGTCAATGTTGGATAAGGTGGCTTCAAGCTCCTGGGATAAGGCGTAGATATAGCGTGCTCGTTCTTCCAGTGGAGTGGAAATAACCCCTTCCTTGCGAAAGGTATCGCCCAGCGTGGTTCGTGCCACTCTAGGTAATCCTGCGGCTTCCAATGTACGTACGGCACGCCCGATATCGGCGGTGTTAACCGCCACGACGACACCGTCTTTGGACGGGATTTTTTGGGCGCGAATATGTTTGTCTGCCAATTCCGCTACCACTTCATTGGCTTCTTGCTCAGAAAGCTGTCGATGAAGTTCAACGCGGTCGCTGCAACCGTTTAGCATGAATGCAAAAGTCAGAAGTAGGGCGGCAGGCAGGTATTTAGTCATGTTCACTATTGCAGGTTACAGATTTTGTCGATGCATTGGCTTGTCTTGCCAAGGCTCTTTACTAAAAGTTGGGTCGTTAGCGCTACATTAGAAAGTTCCTGCGGATACTCTCTGAGCTTGTCAGCGTCCATCCCTTTACTTGATGATTTCAACGCGCGTGCAAGGCGATCTTTGGCATCTACGATATGTTTTGATGGCTCTGTCAGCATGTCCAATACAGTATGGTTGGCGGAGGCAGGCGTGTTTGATATCGACCCTTCGAGCATTGAGGTGAAGAAACCAACATCCGTACTAGAAGCCGAAGGTTCCCGAGTGACGCCCGTGTTGCTGTGAAGTTTGTTTGGCGTTGAAAAGTCAAATGCTTCTATCTGCATATAGGGCCTGCGGTGAGGTGTCTGAAGCAGGTTCTTGATAATGGCTGATGCCGCATTTATTACATCGACTCATATGACAACCTCCCCGGCTAATGAGCCAGGGAGGTAATCATGTTACGAGCGAATTTCTTTAGCCGCGGCGTACAAGCCCGAAATCATCTTTGATTTCAAACTTTCTTGGAACGTAAGCTCGGCGACTTCCTCTGCGCGTTCAGAAGCGGAACGGGAACCACTGCCACTCTGTACTCCATCGAGTTCACTGGACATCATGCTGTTGCCGTATGCGTATCCACCGTATGAACTGCTACCGGATATACCATTCATAATAAGACTCCGATTTGGATATTTTGAACGTTGATTCACGTGTCGTGAGCCAAGCCCTGATGTCTGGAACTTTTTGTAACTTGAACCAGGCTTTGAATATGTGGCTCGCAACGCTAAAGCGTTCCTGATATGTCTATGGCTAGATATTTCTGGATGATTGGAGTGCTGAGGGTAGAAGCATGGCCCCCTTACTGAGTCTTTAATGAGCTCTGTGTCCTCAAGCCAATGAGATGTCCAATTGTTTCATCCTGTAGTACAGCGTGCGCTTCGCAATACCCAACTCAATCGCCACGGTATCCACGCAGTAGAGATGGCGGCACAAGGACTCTTCAATCAATGCCCTTTCAATGTGCTGCAGGCGTGCCTTAAGGTTCATTTGGTTATCCTGCAACTGGCTCGACGACGTCGAAAGCGGTGGCAGGCCCAGCACGAATCTTTTGGCCGTCGAGCGTAGTTCACGAACATTGCCTAGCCAGGGGTGGCACAGCAGCTGTTGCAACAGCCCACCAGGCGGTGGCGGGGCATTGCATTTGAACTGGGCAGCTTCTTGTTGGATCATTTCCAGAAACAGCGGGATGATGCGTTCTCGCCTATCGCGCAGCGGCGGGAGCTGGATGTTGACGACATTCAGGCGAAAGTACAGGTCACGCCTGAAAGTGCCGTGCTCGACCATCTGATAAAGCGAATGCTGTGCGGACGCAATGACACGCATGTCCACCGGGATAAAACGGGTTGAGCCCAAGCGCTCCACCCCACGCGACTCCAGCACTCGTAGCAGTTTGGCTTGCAAGCTCAATGGCATGCTGTCGATTTCGTCGAGGTACAGGGTACCTAGATGGGCGGCTTCGACAAATCCGGCCCGTGATTGCATTGCCCCGGTATAAGCACCGCTGTTGACTCCGAACAATTGGCTTTCTGCGAGGCTTTCAGGAATAGCTGCGCAGTTCACGGCAACAAAATTACCCCGTCGTCCCGATAAGCGATGAACCCGTTGTGCCAATGTATCTTTGCCAGTACCGGTTTCCCCCAGTAGTAAAATGTCAATGTTGAGGGATGCCGTACTGTTAAGTGTGTTTTCAATATCCGGGCCATCATTAAGTAAGATGGTCGATTCATTTTCCCCATTAGAGTGGGCCGGCATTAACTGGGCGCTCCATTGTTGCGAGTGTTTCACTGTTTAACGGCGTTATCCAGACGCCGATCGCTAAAGTGAAGCGTATAAGGATTATGATGTGCGCTTAAAGCGGGTATGTACTGCAATGGTGTAGGAAAACATCGTTGGTTATAGCTATTTAGTTGTTTGAGTGTTGTTGTATCTATAAGCCTGGGAAGTGAGTAGGGGGAATCTGATAATTGAGTGTGGGTGTTTTCTTTGTCTGAGTTTTAATCGTCGCCCACAAAAAAGCCGATGCATTGCATCGGCTTTTTTATTTGCGGCGGCTGCTTACACGTTAAAGCGGAAGTGCATCACGTCGCCATCCTTGACGATATATTCCTTACCTTCCAGGCGCCACTTACCGGCTTCCTTGGCACCGGCTTCACCTTTGAATTGGATGAAGTCGTTGTAGGCGATCACTTCTGCGCGGATAAAGCCTTTTTCAAAGTCGGTGTGGATCACGCCAGCAGCTTGTGGCGCGGTGGCGCCGACCTTGACGGTCCAAGCGCGGACTTCTTCGACACCAGCGGTGAAGTAAGTCTGCAGGTTGAGCATTTCGTAGCCGGCGCGGATCACGCGGTTCAGACCTGGTTCTTCCAGGCCCAGGGCCTCGAGGAACATGTCTTTTTCTTCGCCGTCATCAAGCTCGGCGATTTCCGCTTCGATCTTGTTGCAAACCGGCACCACGATGGCGCCTTCTTCGTCGGCGATGGCCTTGACCACGTCGAGCAACGGGTTGTTCTCGAAACCGTCTTCAGCCACGTTGGCGATGTACATCACTGGCTTGGTGGTCAGCAGGTGGAAGCCCTTGATCACGGCCTTCTCGTCAGTGCCCATGCTTTTCATCAGGCTGCGTGCCGGCTTGCCCTCGGTGAAGTGCGCGATCAACTGTTCCAACAGGCCTTTCTGGACCACGGCGTCTTTGTCGCCTCCCTTGGCGTTGCGCGCCACTTTCTGCAGTTGCTTCTCGCAGCTGTCGAGGTCAGCGAAGATCAATTCCAAGTCAATGATCTCGATGTCGCGTTTCGGGTCGACGCTATTGGAGACGTGAATCACGTTCTCGTCTTCAAAGCAGCGGACCACGTGGGCGATGGCATCGGTTTCGCGGATGTTGGCCAGGAACTTGTTGCCCAGGCCTTCACCTTTCGATGCGCCGGCTACCAGGCCTGCGATGTCGACGAACTCCATGGTGGTCGGCAGTACACGCTTCGGATTGACGATCGCTGCCAGAGCGTCCAGGCGTGTATCCGGCATCGGGACGATACCGCTGTTAGGCTCGATGGTGCAGAAGGGGAAGTTCTCCGCCGCAATACCGGACTTGGTCAAAGCGTTGAACAAGGTGGATTTGCCGACGTTGGGCAGGCCGACGATGCCGCAATTGAATCCCATGGTGTTTCCCCTCGGAAAAAAGTCAGGCCTTCTGGCTGTGCAGGTTTTTCATCGCGCGGTTCCATTCACCGGCGAAGATATCCGGCAGCACGCCGAGGGCAAAGTCGATGCTGGCATCGAGTTTTTCCTGTTCGGCGCGTGGCGCACGACCCAGGACGAAATTTGAAACCATACTCGCAACGCCTGGGTGGCCAATGCCGAGCCGCAGACGGTAAAAATTATTCTGATTACCCAACTGCGCGATGATGTCGCGCAGGCCGTTGTGCCCGCCGTGCCCGCCGCCAAGCTTGAGCTTGGCTACGCCGGGTGGCAGATCCAGTTCGTCATGGGCCACCAGGATTTCTTCGGGTTTGATTCGAAAGAAGCCCGCAAGCGCCGCAACAGCTTGGCCGCTGCGGTTCATGTAGGTGGTGGGAATCAGCAGACGAACATCCTGACCCTGGTGCGAAAAGCGCCCGGTCAGGCCAAAATATTTGCGATCGGCCGCCAGGTTTACACCTTGGGCATGGGCGATACGCTCAACAAAAAGGGCCCCCGCGTTATGCCGGGTCTGTTCGTATTCGGCGCCTGGATTTCCCAGGCCAACGATCAGTTTAATGGCAGTCACGACAGGGGCCCTTCCTTTGGAGTTGTGGATAACATCGCCTGACCGGAGTGCGGCGAAAGTGGACGACAGGAGCTCACTTATCCAGAGATAAACTTCGCGTTATCGCCCGCTTTCTCGCTACGTTTCGGTCCGCGATGTTTCCTCAAGCTCCGATGCCGCAGAGAGCATTACTCTGCAGCGGTTTCGCCTGCTTCATCTTCTGCTACAACACGTGGCGCGTGGACGTTGGCAACAGCCTTGTCGTCGTTGTGAGCCAGTGCAACGAACTCAACGCCTTTAGGGGCCTTGAGGTCGGACAGGTGAATGATGGTGCCGATTTCAGCAGCCGACAGGTCGACTTCGATGAACTCAGGCAGATCTTTCGGCAGGCAGCTTACTTCCAGCTCGGTAGTGGTGTGGGAAACAACGCCACCTTTCTTGACCGGAGCTTCTTCACCAACAAAGTGCACAGGCACGATAGCGGTCAGTTTCTGGCCGGCTACGACACGTACGAAGTCAGCGTGCAGGACGTGACCCTTGGATGGGTGACGTTGCAGAGCTTTGATGATGACGTTTTGCTTTTTGCCGCCAACGTTCAGTTCGATAACGTGGCTGTAGGCAGCATCGTTTTCGAGCAGTTTGGCAACTTCTTTAGCCAGCATGCTGATGGATTCAGGGGCTTTTTCGCCACCGTAAACTACAGCTGGAACCAGGCTTGCGAGACGACGCAGGCGGCGGCTCGCACCTTTCCCCAGGTCGGAACGCACTTCAGCATTCAGAGTAAAATCGTTCATGTTGTATCTCCAAAATAACCACATTCGCCCCAGCGTTTGCGACCAGCGCTAAAGGCGATATGGGCAAAAAAGCCCCGCCCCAGCAGAATGCTGGGGCGGGGCGCTTTTCGTCAGTGAGGTGATCCGAAGGTTTGACCCTTAGCGGAACATCGCGCTGATCGATTCTTCATTGCTGATGCGGCGAACCGCTTCGGCAACTACCGGTGCGATATCCAGTTGACGGATACGCGCACAGGCTTGTGCAGCAGCGGACAACGGGATGGTGTTAGTCACCACCAGTTCGTCCAGCACAGAGTTCTCGATGTTCTCGATCGCGCGGCCCGACAGCACAGGGTGTGTGCAGTAGGCGAACACTTTTGCAGCACCGTGCTCTTTCAAGGCTTTCGCCGCGTGGCACAGGGTGCCGGCGGTGTCGACCATGTCATCAACCAGAATACAGGTACGCCCTTCGACATCACCGATGATATGCATCACTTCAGAGTGATTGGCTTTCTCGCGGCGTTTGTCGATGATCCCGAGATCAACGCCCAGGGATTTGGCAACAGCCCGTGCACGCACGACGCCACCAATGTCCGGGGACACGATCATCAGGTTTTCAAAGCGCTGGTCTTCGATATCGTCCACCAGTACTGGCGAGCCGTAGATGTTATCTACTGGAATATCGAAGAACCCCTGGATTTGGTCAGCGTGCAGGTCAACCGTAAGAACACGATCGATACCTACCACGGTGAGCATGTCAGCAACGACTTTCGCACTGATAGCCACACGTGCGGAACGCGGACGACGATCCTGACGGGCATAACCAAAATAAGGGATTACAGCTGTGATTCGAGTCGCTGAGGAGCGGCGGAAGGCATCAGCCATCACGACGAGTTCCATCAGGTTATCGTTGGTCGGAGCGCAGGTCGGCTGAATAATGAATACGTCTTTACCGCGGACGTTTTCATTGATCTCGGCTGTAATTTCGCCGTCGGAAAATTTACCGACAGAGATGTCACCGAGAGGGATATGCAGCTGACGTACGACACGTCGAGCCAGATCGGGGTTGGCGTTCCCCGTAAAGACCATCATCTTGGACACGCGCAGTACCTAGAGGCTGAGGGTAACCTGGATGAGTATTAGAAAATGGCAGGGGCGGCTGGATTCGAACCAACGCATGGCAGGATCAAAACCTGCTGCCTTACCGCTTGGCGACGCCCCTGTATCTGTTGCAACGAGTACCCAGTACTCGGTTCCTTTTAGAGCAGACTTTGCAGCTTGCGATGCAACATCGAAACGTTGCTTCCCTTTGCTACAAACCCTGTAAGGGTCTCTGTAAGAAGGGCCGAGACTTTATCAGCTTCAGCTTTGTTTGGGAAGCCCCCAAACACACAACTTCCAGTTCCGGTTAATTTTGCTTCGGTAAATTTACCTAACAAATTCAAAGCGTTACGTACCTCTGGATAACGCCTTGCTACAACCGGTAAGCAGTCATTTCGACTGTTTCCCTTGGGAACGGGGCGCACTTTAATGGGAGAAGAGTTACGTGTCAACAACGGATCTGAAAAAATTTCTGCTGTACTTACAGATACTTGCGGCACAAGCACGACATACCACGGCTCTTCCGGGTATTCCGGGGTGAGTTTCTCCCCTACACCCTCAGCAAAAGCGGCGTGTCCGTGCACGAAAACCGGGACGTCGGCCCCCAGCGTAAGGCCCAGCGCTGCTAAGCGATCATGGTCCCAACCGAGTTGCCATAAGTGATTCAAGCCCAGCAATGTCGTCGCGGCATTTGAGCTGCCACCACCGATTCCGCCGCCCATGGGCAAAATTTTATCGATCCAGATATCGATGCCCAACGAACAACCGGATTGTTCCTGAAGTTTTTTTGCTGCCCTCACGATGAGGTTGCTGTCGTGGGGCACGCCTTCGAATTCGGTGTGCAGTTGAATCACGCCGTCGTCGCGTACGGCGAAGGTGAGTTCATCGCCGTAGTCGAGAAATTGGAAAAGCGTCTGCAACTCGTGATAGCCGTCTTCACGACGACCGAGAATGTGCAGCATCAGATTGAGTTTTGCGGGGGAGGGCAGAGTCAGTTTTTCTACAGTCACGTTATTGCCCCAGCTTGCGCGGTTGCCAGTCCTTGATCACCAGCGTGACGTCAAGGTCAGTGCCATGCAGCTTGATACGCTCCGGCAGCCAGTAACCGCCCTGTTCGGTATAGCTGAGGTATTCGACCTGCCAGCCATCCTGCTCCAGCGAGGCGAGGCGGCTGTCGCCATTAAGGCTCAGTCGACTCTTGCTATCGGGCGCGGGCAAGCCACGCACCCACCACACAAGGTGCGATACGGGCAGCTTCCAGCCAATCTGTTCTTCAAGCAGCGCTTCCGGCGAAGTCGCCTCATAGCGACCTTGGTTGGCCACTTCGAGGCTGACCTGACCCGGGCGACCCGTCAGGCGAGCGGCACCACGGCCCAGCGGGCCCGACAAACGAATGTCATAGTAGTCCTGGCGCTGCAGCCAGAACAACGTGCCGCTGCCCGAGTCCTTGGGGGCGCGAACGCCGACTTTGCCTTCGATCTGCCAGCCATCGATGCTGCTGAGCTGATCCTTATGCTGTTTCCATTGCGCCGGGTTGCCCTGGCCTTCAACGGATTCACGGGTGCCTACACCCGCGCAACCGGCGAGCAGGGCAATAAGACTGAACACTACAACGTGGCGCAAGAACATAAGCTTAAAGGGTCTCGGATCCGGTCAGGCGCTTGATGGTGCCGCGCAGGATGGGGCTTTCGGGTTGTTCCTTGAGGAATTTTTCCCAGATTTGACGTGCTTCGCGCTGCTTGCCATTGGCCCACAGCACTTCACCCAGGTGTGCCGCGACTTCCTGATCGGGGAAGCGCTCCAGCGCTTGGCGCAGCAAGCGTTCGGCCTCATCCAGGTTGCCCAAGCGATAATTCACCCAGCCCAGGCTGTCGAGTACGGCCGGGTCTTCCGGGTTGAGTTGGTGCGCTTGTTCGATCAGCACCTTGGCTTCGTCGTAGCGCGTGGTGCGGTCAGACAAGGTGTAGCCCAGGGCGTTGAGAGCCATGGCGTTGTCGGGGTCGCGCTTGATGATCAGGCGCAGGTCTTTTTCCATCTGCGCCAGGTCATTGCGTTTTTCCGCCTGCATGGCACGGGTGTACAGCAGGTTCAAATCGTCGGGGAATTGCAACAAGGCTTGTTGCAGCAGTTTCCAGGCGCGCTCGCCCTGATTGTTGGCCGACAAGGTCTCGGCCTGGATCAGGTACAGCTGGATCGCGTAGTCCGGCTCGGCATCGCGGGCCGCGGTCAGGCGTTTTTCCGCCTCATCAGTGCGCCCGTTACTCATCAGGATGTCGGCCTGGCGCAACTGGGCGGGCAGGTAGTCGTTGCCGGGGCCAACCTGAGCGTATTCGAGCAGGGCAGCTTGTGGGTCGTTGCGTTCTTCCGCGATACGGCCCAGGTTCAAGTGTGCGGAGTCCACATGGCTTTCACGCTCGATCAGTTCTTCCAGATAGCCCTTGGCCTCATCCCAGGCCTTGGCCTCCAGGCATACCAGCGCCAGTGAGTAACGCAGCTCATCGTCGTCCGGGTATTGCTGGACCAGATTGGCGAACTGCACTTTGGCGTCCTCCATACGGTCCTGCTCAACCAGCATGCGCGCATAGGTCAATCGCAGGCGTTTGTCGTCCGGGTACTTCTTGATGCTTTTTTCCAGCAGCGGAATGGCTTCCTTGCCGCGATTGAGATTTTGCAGCAGGCGTGCACGCAGCAGGATCGGCGCAATCTCGCCATCGTCCGGCGGGTTCTGTTCCAGCAGCTTCAGCGCGGCGTCAGGCTCGTCGTCCTGTTGCAGCAACAGGGCCTTGCCGAAAATCAGTTGGCTGTTCTTGGGATGCTTTTGAAGCAGGCGGTCGAAACTCTTCATCAGGCCATTGCGCGTGTCCTGGTCGGTGTCGGCAGCCGACAGCGCGAGGAAGTCGAAATGGGTATCACCCTTGCCTTGCAGGACTTTCTCCATATAGACCATGGAGTCGTCATAGCGCCCGGCCCGCGCCAGTTGAATGGCTGCGGCACGTTGCGCCTCCAGATCGTCCGGTGCGTTTTTTGCCCAGATCAGCGAGGTATCCAGCGCAGCCTGATCGGCTCCCAGATACTCGGCGATGCGAAATGCGCGTTCGGAGATGCCTGGATCCTGGGTGTTGATGGCCTGGGTCACATAGTTATCCAGCGCAATATCGAAGCGATTGCGCTGGCCAGCCAGTTCCGCACTCAGCAGGCTGAACACCGTTTCTTCACTGAACGAGGAATAAACCTTGGGCTTTTCAGGGGCGGGGGTGCTGTCTTCTACCGGCGGCGTACCGTCCGACGACACGGGGGCCAAGGCCTGGCAGCCGCTGAGGAAGACAAAAGCAAGGAGCAACGCGGAGGATCTATTCATATAGGAAGAGGACGACTAACCTGCGGTCGGATCATCATGACACAAGCCTTCGGCCAAACATAACCGAGTCTCAGTTGATGCCTTTATAGACACAAGGCATTAGGACAATAGACGACGGTGGTTGTTCTGAATCTTTCGAAGTAGGACAATTGTCGGCTTCCCGACATCATCAGCGATATTGAATGGCCTTCCTCGCACTCGGTATTAACCACAAGACTGCCTCCGTAGACGTGCGCGAGCGCGTGGCGTTTACGCCAGAGCAGTTGGTTGAGGCCTTGCAGCAGCTCTGCCGGCTCACCGACAGCCGCGAAGCTGCGATCCTTTCGACCTGCAATCGCAGCGAGCTTTATATAGAGCAGGAACATCTTTCAGCGGATGTCGTCCTGCGCTGGCTGGCCGATTACCACCATTTGAGCCTCGACGACCTGCGCGCATGCGCTTATGTGCACGAAGAGGATGCGGCAGTTCGTCACATGATGCGTGTGGCCGCTGGTCTCGATTCGCTGGTGTTGGGCGAGCCGCAGATTCTGGGCCAGATGAAGTCCGCCTACGCCGTGGCGCGTGAGGCCGGTACCGTTGGTCCGTTGCTGGGTCGGCTGTTTCAGGCCACGTTCAATTCCGCCAAGCAAGTGCGCACTGATACAGCCATCGGCGAAAACCCGGTGTCCGTGGCATTTGCCGCCGTCAGCCTGGCCAAACAGATTTTCAGCGACTTGCAGCGCAGCCAGGCCTTGCTGATTGGCGCCGGCGAGACCATCACCCTGGTCGCCCGTCATCTGCATGACCTGGGTGTAAAGCGCATCGTGGTCGCCAACCGCACCCTGGAGCGGGCTAGCATCCTCGCCGAACAATTCGGTGCCCACGCCGTGCTGCTGGCGGATATTCCGGCTGAATTGGTGCGCAGCGATATCGTCATCAGCTCCACTGCCAGCCAATTGCCGATTCTGGGCAAAGGCGCGGTGGAAAGTGCGCTGAAGCTGCGCAAGCATAAACCGATTTTCATGGTGGATATCGCCGTTCCCCGGGATATCGAGCCCGAAGTCGGCGAGTTGGACGACGTTTACCTCTATAGCGTCGACGATCTGCACGAAGTGGTCGCCGAAAATCTCAAGAGTCGCCAAGGGGCTGCCCAGGCTGCCGAGGAGATGGTCAGCACCGGTGCCGAAGATTTTATGGTGCGCCTGCGTGAACTGGCGGCGGTGGATGTGCTCAAGGCGTATCGTCAGCAGGGCGAACGCCTGCGCGACGAGGAACTGCTCAAGGCCCAGCGTTTGCTGGCCAACGGCGGTAGCGCCGAAGAGGTGCTGATGCAACTGGCCCGTGGGTTGACCAACAAGTTACTCCACGCCCCCAGCGTGCAGCTTAAAAAATTGACTGCCGAAGGCCGCCTCGATGCGCTGGCCATGGCCCAGGAACTCTTTGCCCTCGGTGAGGGCGCGTCAGATAGCTCTTCGGATAAAAAATCGCAATGAAAGCGTCACTGCTCAATAAACTGGACGTGCTCCAGGACCGTTTCGAAGAACTGACCGCCTTGCTCGGCGATGGCGAAGTCATCTCCGATCAGACCAAATTCCGTACCTATTCCAAGGAATACGCGGAAGTTGAGCCGATCGTAAGCACCTACGGGCAATGGCTGAAGACCCAAGCCGACCTTGAAGGCGCCCAGGCGCTGCTCAAGGACAGCGACCCGGACATGCGCGAAATGGCCGTCGAAGAAGTCCGCGAAGCCAAGGACAAGCTGATCGCGCTGGAAGGCGACCTGCAACGCATGCTGCTGCCCAAGGATCCCAACGACGGGCGCAACGTGTTCCTCGAAATCCGCGCCGGCACCGGTGGTGACGAGGCGGCGATTTTCTCTGGCGACCTCTTCCGTATGTATTCGCGCTATGCCGAGCGACGTGGCTGGCGTGTGGAGATCCTGTCCGAGAACGAGGGCGAGCACGGCGGCTATAAAGAAGTCATCGCGCGGGTTGAAGGCGAAAATGTCTACGGCAAGCTGAAGTTCGAATCCGGCGCGCACCGCGTACAACGTGTACCAGCGACCGAATCCCAAGGCCGTATCCACACCTCCGCGTGCACCGTGGCCGTACTGCCTGAGCCTGACGAGCAGGAAGCCATCGAGATCAACCCCGCGGACTTGCGCGTGGACACTTATCGCTCGTCGGGTGCCGGGGGGCAACACGTCAACAAGACCGACTCGGCGATCCGCATCACCCACTTGCCGTCGGGCATCGTGGTGGAATGCCAGGAAGAGCGTTCCCAGCACAAGAACCGTGCACGGGCCATGTCCTGGTTGTCGGCCAAACTCAACGACCAGCAAACCAGCGCCGCCGCCAATGCGATTGCCAGTGAGCGCAAGTTGCTGGTGGGTTCGGGCGACCGTTCAGAGCGCATTCGCACCTACAACTTTGCCCAGGGCCGGGTCACCGACCACCGGGTCAACCTCACCCTGTACTCCCTCGACGAGATTCTCGCCGGTGGCGTCGATGCGGTGATCGAGCCCTTGCTCGCCGAATACCAGGCCGATCAACTGGCCGCGATAGGTGAATAAATGACCATCATCGCCAGCCTGCTGCGTGCCGCTGATTTGCCAGACTCGCCCACTGCGCGCCTGGACGTGGAATTGTTGCTGGCGGCTGCCCTGGGCAAATCCCGCAGCTACCTGCACACCTGGCCGGAAAAAATCGTCAGCAGCGAAGACGCTCTGACCTTTGCCGACTATCTCCAGCGCCGCCGCGGGGGTGAGCCGGTCGCTTATATTCTCGGCCAGCAAGGCTTCTGGAAGCTGGACCTGGAGGTCGCGCCTCACACGCTGATCCCGCGTCCGGAAACCGAACTGCTGGTGGAGGCGGCCCTGGAATTACTGCCGGCCACGCCAGCCAAGGTGCTCGACCTCGGCACCGGCAGCGGCGCCATCGCCCTGGCCCTGGCCAGTGAGCGCCCGGCCTGGCAAGTCACGGCCGTCGACCGTGTGCTTGAAGCCGTGGCCCTGGCCGAACGCAACCGCCAGCGTCTTCACCTGAATAACGCCACAGTGCTGAGCAGTCATTGGTTCAGCTCACTGCAAGGTCGCAGCTACGATCTGATCATCAGTAATCCGCCTTATATCGCCGACAACGACCCGCATCTGGTCGCAGGCGATGTACGTTTCGAACCAGCCAGTGCGCTGGTTGCCGGCCACGATGGTTTGGACGACTTGCGATTGATCATCAACGAGGCGCCGGCCCACCTGAATGCGGGTGGCTGGCTGCTGCTCGAACACGGTTACGATCAGGCCTTGGCCGTACGTGATCTATTGCTGAGCCAGGGTTTTGACGAAGTGCATAGCCGTCTCGACCTCGGTGGTCACGAACGCATCACCCTGGGACGTCGCCCGTGCTGACTGATCAGGAGCTGTTGCGCTATAGCCGACAGATTCTGTTGCAACATGTCGACATCGAGGGCCAATTACGCCTGAAAAACAGCCGTGCTCTGATCGTCGGGCTCGGTGGCCTGGGCGCGCCGGTGGCGCTGTATCTGGCCGCAGCGGGCGTGGGCGAGCTGCATTTGGCTGACTTCGACACCGTCGACCTGACCAACCTGCAACGCCAGATCATCCATGACACCGACAGCGTCGGGCAGACCAAGGTCGACTCGGCGTTGCGCCGTCTGACCGCCATCAACCCTGAAATCACGTTGGTTGCCCATCGCACCGCGCTGGACGCCGACTCCCTGGCGGCCGCAGTGGCGGCGGTAGACGTGGTGCTCGATTGCAGCGACAACTTCTCCACACGCGAAGCGGTCAACGCCGCCTGCGTCGTCGCAGCCAAGCCGTTGATCAGCGGCGCGGCAATTCGGCTTGAAGGCCAATTGTCTGTCTTCGACCCGCGTCGCGCTGAAAGCCCGTGTTACCACTGTTTATACGGGCATGGCAGCGACACCGAGCTTACGTGCAGCGAAGCGGGGGTGGTCGGGCCGTTGGTGGGGCTGGTCGGTAGCCTGCAAGCCTTGGAAGCCTTGAAGCTGCTTGCCGGTTTTGGTGAACCGCTGGTGGGCCGCTTGTTATTGATTGATGCCTTGACCACGCGCTTTCGTGAATTGCGGGTCAAGCGTGATCCCGGATGCAGTGTCTGTGGGACGCAACATGATTAAGGACGCGCCGATCGGTGTGTTCGATTCCGGGGTCGGCGGCTTGTCGGTGCTGGATGAAATTCAGCAACTGTTGCCCCACGAATCGCTGCTGTACGTGGCCGATTGCGGGCATATCCCCTATGGCGAGAAAACCCCCGAATTTATTCGTGAGCGTTCACGGCGGGTCGCTGAGTTTTTCCGCGAACGGGGCGCCAAGGCGTTCGTGATCGCTTGCAATACCGCGACCGTCGCCGCCGTAGCCGACTTGCGCCAGGACTATCCCGATTGGCCGCTGGTGGGCATGGAACCCGCCGTCAAACCTGCGGCTGCCGCCACGCGCAGTGGCGTGGTCGGTGTGCTGGCCACCACCGGTACTCTGCAAAGTGCCAAGTTCGCCGCGTTGCTCGACCGTTTCGCCACCGATGTGCAGGTGATCACCCAGCCGTGCCCGGGCCTGGTGGAGCTGATTGAAACCGGTGATCTGCACAGCCCGGCCCTGCGTCAGTTGTTGCAGGGCTACATCGAGCCGCTGCTAAGCGCCGGTTGCGACACCCTCATCCTCGGTTGCACCCACTATCCCTTCCTCAAGCCGCTCCTGGCGCAGATGCTGCCCCCCAGCATCATCCTCATCGACACCGGCGCCGCCGTGGCTCGCCAGCTCAAGCGTTTATTGGGCGAGCGCGACCTGCTTGCCCACGGTGATCCTGAGCCTGCGCAGTTCTGGACCAGCGGTGATGTGTATCACCTAAGAAATATCCTACCGACACTGTGGAAATATTCCGGAGTTGTGCGAAGCTTTGGCGCGTGAAAATTTCGTGAAATATCGCCATTAGACGCTGAACTTCTGGCACTTCGTAGGCTTCTATAGCCAGATTGCTTGTACAAAACCATATAACTTCGTTCGGAAAGGATGTTTCTTATGAAGCGCTTGTTCTGTTTGGCTGCGATTGCGGCCGCTGTGGTGGGACACTCTTTTTCGGCGCAGGCCGCCGGGCTTGAGTTTGGCCTGGGGGCCACCAGTGATTCGACGCTCACCTATCGATTGGGGCTGACGTCGGATTGGGACAAGAGTTGGATGCAAAGTGATGTCGGTCGCCTGACCGGCTATTGGAGCGGCGCCTATACCTATTGGGAAGGTGATGACCGTGCAGGCGCCAGCAGCCTGTCGTTCTCGCCTGTCTTTGTGTATGAATTTGCCGGTCAGTCGGTCAAGCCCTACATCGAAGCCGGGATCGGCGTGGCGGTGTTCTCCCGTACCAAACTGGAGGACAACAACATCGGCCAGGCTTTCCAGTTCGAAGACCGCTTGGGTTTCGGCCTGCGCTTCACCGGTGGGCATGAAGTGGGCATTCGCGCCACGCACTACTCTAATGCCGGGATCAGCAGCAATAACGACGGTGTAGAAAGCTACTCACTGCACTACACCATGCCGCTGTAATTCAAAACCTTGTGGGAGGGGGCTTGCCCCGATGGCGGAGTGTCAGTCGAGGAATTTTCCAACTGATCTACCGCTATCGGGGTCAAGCCCCCTTCCACATTGAGGTCGTCACTGGCCTTAGATCAGCGGTACGCCGTGGCGATTCCTTCGCGTTCGGTCAGGCACTCCGGTGCGCCCATCTCGAATTCCCGACAAATCAGCGGCCGACGCTCATAAATCGTGCACATCATCGTGTCCCGATCCAGCGCCGCGCACCAGCCGTCGTCCAGGCGCAGCATCACTTCGCCGCCCCAGTCGTCGGTGTCGATATAGCGCTCCGGCACGCCGGTGTCGGTGATCAACATGACTTCCAGCTGGCAGCAGCAGGCCGCGCACGTCGAGCAGGTGACGGTGGGCTCAGTGATTTGGGTGTGGGGGATGTTGGTCATAGGCGAGCAGTGTAAGGCAAGCCGGTCATTTGCGTATGAATGCTCTGACGGACGTCAGCGTGCCAGCCGGTGCAGCCCGACAAAAAGCACCGCCCAAAGCACGGCAAGGCCGGCCATTGTAGGGCCCAGGCCATAGCCAAATTGAACATCGGTCAATTGGCTCCCCGCGTAGTAGGACAGCGGCCCGCCCATCGCGCCCAGCAGTGCGGCACGCCACCGCGGCCGCGCGCTCCAGGCCAGGCAATGGCGCAAGGTGGTCGCCAGCAATGCCCATAGCAGCATCAACCAGAACGGAATCAATGGCCCCGGCTCGCTGAACTGGAAAACCCCTACGGCGCGCAGCAGCGTGTCCACTGCGGTGCCCACTAGCATCACGCTGATGATCAGTACACCGTCCTCGGCCCACGCACTTATCCACAGCAGGTGAACGGCCAGCACCGCCAGGCCAACCAGCAGCCATAGGCTGTCGCCGCCCAGCACACAGGCAAACCAGCCGCACTGGAACAGCGCGGCATTGGCCAGGGTTTTAAGCATTGAAGCGCCCGAGCAACGGCGGGTTGATGGCTGCCGGTTTGGCCAGCAGCAATTGCGCGGTGCCGATGGTGCGCTCCATAAAGCCACCTTCGCAGTAGCAGAGGTAAAACTCCCACAACCGCAAAAAGTATTCGTCGTAGCCCAGCTCCGTCAGACGGCCGTGGGCGCGGCGAAAGTTCTCATGCCACAGGCGCAAGGTTCGCGCGTAGTGCAGGCCAAAGTCTTCCATGTGCAGCAGGTTCATATCGGTGTCGCGGCTGACGATCTGCAGCATGTTCTGCACACTGGGCAGGGCGCCGCCGGGGAAAATGTAGCGCTGGATAAAGTCCACGCTGTTCTTGGCCTGCTCAAACCGTTGCTCACGGATCGTGATGGCCTGCAGCAGCATCAGCCCATCGCTCTTGAGCAAATGCGCGCACTGCTTGAAGTAGGTGGGCAGAAAGCGATGGCCCACGGCTTCGATCATCTCGATGGACACCAGCTTGTCGTATTGGCCGGTGAGGTCGCGATAGTCGCTCAGCAGCAGCGTGACCTGGCCTTGCAAACCGAGGGTTTCGATGCGTTTTTCGGTGTAGGCGAATTGCTCCTTGGACAAGGTCGTGGTGGTGACCTTGCAGCCATAGTGTTGCGCCGCGTATAGCGCCATGCTGCCCCAACCGGTGCCGATTTCCAGCAGGTGGTCGGTGGGTTTGAGCGCGAGTTTCTGGCAGATGCGTTCAAGCTTGTTCAGTTGCGCCTGTTCCAGTGTGTCGTCGTCGCTCAGAAATTGCGCCGCCGAATACATCATGGTCGGGTCGAGGAATTCTTCGAACAGGTCGTTGCCAAGGTCGTAGTGCGCGGCGATGTTTTTCTGCGAGCCCTTGCGCGTATTGCGGTTGAGCCAGTGCAGACCTTGAGTGAACGGGCGTGCCAGCCGCGCCAGGCCACCTTCCATGGCGTCGAGCACGTCCAGGTTGCTGACCATCACACGTACCACCGCGGTCAGGTCCGGACTGCTCCAATAGCCGTGAATAAACGCCTCGCCGGCGCCGATGGAACCGTTGGCCGCCACCAGGCCCCACACCGCAGGGTCGAGGATCTGGATTTCCCCCAGCAAGTGCGCTTCCCGTGCGCCGAACACTTGCCGTTCGCCGTCCTCGATCACCACCAATTGGCCATGGCGCAATTGGCTGAGTTGGCGCAGTACGCCCTTGCGCAGCAGCGCACTGGTCACGCCGTTGACGTTCAGGCGGCTGGTCTTGACCGATAAGCTAGGGGATTTCATGGCGGCGATCCTTGGTATACCCGACTGCTGTACGAGAGGCGCCATCGGCGGCCCGGTGGGAAAAAATCGGTGTGCGTTTAAGAAACAGGCGTATCGCCTGCCAGTAAATGGCCAGGCAAGTCTTGGCGGTCATCCACGGAAATCGCCACAAGTAGCGATGCAGGCTGGCGCGGGTCAGCGCTTCCTTTTGCAGGCTCAAGGTGGCGTCGAAGACTTTCAGCTCGCCCTGCCAGTCGGCCATGTGCACGCCGAGCCTGTCTGCGGGCGGGCTGAAGCTCATGCGGTATTCCAGGTCGCGAGGCAGGAACGGCGACACATGGAAGGCCTTGGCCACCGCGAAATGCTGGTGCTCATCAGCGCCCAGGGCTTGGGCCGGCAGTACGTAGTGGTAGCGCTCGCGCCACGGGGTGTTGGTCACTTCACACAAGATCGCGGCCAGTTGCCCATCGGCCTCGAAACAGTAGAAGAAACTCACGGGATTAAAAGCCAGGCCCCAACTGCGGGCCTGGGTCAGTAGGCAGATAACGCCCTGAGGCGTATGCCCCAGAGCCTTGCCGACTTCCTGGCGCACGGCATCGCTCAAGCTCATGCCGTGACGCGTGAATTCACGCAGATAGTCCTGCTGACGAAAGCCGAAGGGCGCCAGGCGACTTGGTCCGGCCAACGGTGACAGTCCGAGGACTTCGTCTTGTTCGCTCAAATCCAGGTACAGCAGGCCGATGCGGTAGCGAAAGGCATGGGCCTTGGGCGCAAACCGTCGATGGGCAATCCAGCCGCTGTACAGGGCGCTGTTCACAGGGTTTCCCCAAAGGCCTGGGCCACGCGCAGCGCACTGACCACGCCGTCTTCGTGGAAACCATTGGCCCAGTAGGCACCGCAATAAAACGTGTTGCGCACGCCGGCCAGTTCTTCCCAGCGGTTTTGCGCGGCCACTGCCGCCAGGCTGTATTGCGGATGCGCGTAGGTGAAGCGCGCGAGGATCTTCAGCGGGTTGATCATCGGCGTCTGGTTGAGGCTGACGCAAAAGGTGGTAGCGCTGTCGATGCCTTGCAGGATGTTCATGTCATAGGTGACGGCGGCCTGAGTCTGGGTGTTACCGCTCAGCCGGTAATTCCAACTGGCCCAGGCCAGTTTGCGGTCGGGCAGCAGGCGCGTGTCGGTGTGCAAAACCACGTCGTTATCGGCGTAGGGCAGGGCACCGAGAATCTCTTGTTCGGCCTGGCTTGGGTCGGCGAGCAATGCCAGCGCCTGGTCGCTATGACAGGCGAACACCACCCGATCAAATGCCTCGCTGCCGGCAGGACTGTGGATAACTACGCCTTGCTCGGTGCGCTCGACGTTATGCACAGGGCTGTTGAGGCGGATCTGCTCGCGAAAGCCGCGGGTCAGCGGTTCGATATAGCTGCTGGATCCACCTTCGATCACACACCACTGCGGCCGGTTGTTCACTGACAGCAAGCCGTGGTTCTTGAAGAAGCGCACAAAGAATTGCAGCGGAAAACCCAGCATGTCCGCCAGGGACATCGACCAGATCGCCGCACCCATCGGCACGATGTAGTGCCGCACAAAGCGCTCGCCGTAGCCGCCGGCCGTGAGGTAATCGCCCAAGGTCATCTCGGCACTGATGCGTTGCTCCTGCAGGTCCAGCGGTGCCTGGCGGTTGAACCGCAGGATGTCGCGCAACATGCCCCAGAAGCCCGGCGACAGGATATTGCGGCGCTGGGCGAACAGGCTGTTGAGGTTATTGCCGTTGTATTCGAACCGGGTTTTTTCGTCACACACCGAAAAGCTCATTTCGGTGGGTTTGAACGAGACACCGATCTGCCCCAGCAAGCGGATGAAGTTGGGGTAGGTCCAGTCGTTGAACACGATGAAGCCGGTATCCACTGCGTAGCTTTTGCCGTCGACGCTGACGTTGACCGTATGGGTATGCCCGCCGATCCGGTCGCCCGCTTCGAACACGGTGACTTCGTGACTGCGGCTAAGCAGGTAGGCGCTGGTCAGGCCAGCAATGCCGCTGCCGATAATGGCGATCTTCACAGGTCGTCCTTTTTCGGTGGCGGGCTGCGCAGCATGCGTTTGCCGATGATCAATTGCGCGCGATTAGGCAGTTTCGACAGCGGCCACAAAGTGGCGATAAACAAGGCCGGGAAGGCGATTTCCAGCGGGCGTTTGTCCAGCTTGGAGAATATATGCCGAGCAGCCTTGTCGGCCGGCCAGCTCAGGGGCATCGGGAAGTCATTGCGCTCGGTCAGTGGCGTATCGACGAAGCCCGGGCTGATCACGGTGACATCGATATTTTCCGGCGACAGGCTGATGCGCAGGGACTCGAACAGATAACGCAGGCCGGCCTTGGACGCGCCATAGGCTTCTGCGCGGGGCATCGGCAGGTAGGTCACGGCGCTGGCGACGCCCACCAGATGCGGTGCACGCCCGACACGCAACAACGGCAGGGCCGCTTCGATGCAATAACTGCTGGCCAGCAGGTTGGTGCGTACCACATGCTCGATGATCGATGAATCAAACTGCTTGGCGTCGACATATTCACAGGTGCCGGCGTTAAGGATCACGGTGTCGAGCGAGCCCCAGACGTCACCGATGTGCTCGCCAATTTCGCGCACGGTCTGGCTGTTGGTTAGGTCACCGGCCACCACCAACACTTGGCCGGGGTAGCGTAGAGCCAGCGCATCCAGCGGTGCCTGGGTGCGAGAACTCAAGGCGACATGGGCGCCGCTGTTAAGCAGCTCCACGGCCAAGGCGGCGCCTATCCCACTGCTGGCACCGGTCAGCCAATAACGACGTGGCGACACTGCGTTCATCCCACTCTCCTTTTGAGCCAACTGACGACTCTGCCCAGCACGGGCAGGTGCTCGTAGAGCATGGCGCCGGCATCGAAGTAATCGCGGTGGCGGTACACCTTGTCCCGCCACATCAGGTGCGAGCATCCTTCCACCCGGATGACTTGGCCGTTGGCCAGGCGCGGGTGGCAAAAACTCATTTTCCAGCGCAGGTAGCCTTCGCCTTCGGCCACTTGGTCGAAACCGTGGAAGTCGAAGCGCAGTTGGCTGACGTTGCTGTACAACTCGGCGAAATAACTGTGCAACGCGGTCAGCCCATGGACCTCGTGCAGCGGGTCAGTAAAGGCAATGTCCTTGCTGTACAGGCTGTCGAGCAGGTGCAGATTGTGCTTGTCCAGCGTGGCGAAGGTTTGGGCGAAGCGTTGCAGGAAGTCACTCATGTTCGACGACCGATTGACGTGAAGGCAGGCTACGGAAGGCGGCCAGGGCGCGCTCGCGGGACTTCTTCAAGTCGACAATCGAGCGCGGATAATCTGCCACGCCAAACAGACCACCGGCGGCTTCGGGGTTATGCACTTCCTTTTTATTCAGTGCGGCCAATTCCGGCAGCCAGTGCTTGATGAACACGCCTTCGCTGTCGAATTTTTCTGACTGGCTCAGCGGGCTGAAAATCCGGAAGTAGGGCGCCGAGTCGGTACCGGTGGACGAGCTCCACTGCCAGCCACCGTTATTGGCGGCCAAGTCGCCGTCGATCAGGTGACGCATGAAGAAGCGCTCGCCTTCACGCCAGTCGATCAGCAGGTTTTTGGTCAGGAACATTGCCACTACCATGCGCAGGCGGTTGTGCATCCAGCCGGTTTCCAGCAATTGACGCATGGCGGCGTCGATGATCGGCAGGCCAGTGCGAGCTTCTTGCCAGGCTGCCAGATCCTTGGGCGCATCACGCCAGGCCACGTCCTCGGTCTCGGGGCGGAACGCACGGTGACGGGACACCCTTGGGTAGCCCACCAGAATGTGTTTATAGAACTCACGCCAGAGCAGTTCGTTGATCCAGGTGATGGCGCCGATGTCGCCACTTTCGAATTCGCCTTGGTTGCTCTGCAAGGCTGCATGCAGGCACTGGCGCGGCGAAACCACGCCGGCAGCGAGGTAGGCCGACAGCTGGCTGGTACCGGGCTTGGCGGGGAAGTCGCGTTCGTCTTTGTAGTAGCTGATCTGCTGGTCGGCGAATGCATCGAGGCGCCGCCGGGCTTCGTCCTCACCGGCGGGCCAGAGGGCACGCAGGGTGTCGCTGGGCGGCTCGAAGCCTGCGACGGTGGTCGGCACCGGATCGCTTTTAAGGTCGAGTTTGGCCTGGGCCTTTGGCGTGGGCACTACCTGTGGAAGCGCGCTGTGCAGACGTGTGTAGCAGACCTTGCGGAACTGACTGAAGACCTGGAAGTAGGTGCCGGTCTTGGTCAGCACACTGCCCGGTTGGAAGAACAATTGATCAAGGTAACTGTGGAAGGTCACGCCCTCGGCTTCCAGCGCCTGGGCCACGGCGGCGTCACGACGGCTTTCATGAATGCCGTACTCCTCGTTGACGTGCAGCGATTGCGCCGACAGGTCCCGGCACAGTTCGCTGAGCACGCTGGGCGCCTGGTCCCAGGTGGCAGCTGTGCGGATCAGCAGGGGAATGTTCAGCTCGCCTAAGTCTTTGCTCAAGTGCTGCAGGTTGCGCAGCCAGAAGTCGACCTTGCACGGAGCATCATCGTGGGCCAGCCATTGCTCAGGCGTGATCAGGTACACGGCGGCAACCGGGCCTCGCTGGGTCGCAGCGGCCAAGGCGGTGTTGTCGTGTAGGCGCAGGTCGGTGCGCAGCCAGATCAAGTGCATTTAAATAAGTCCACGCTGTATCAGTAGCTGGTGGGCCGACAACACATCTTCGGCCACGAATAATTCAGGAGTGTCATGGGTTAATACGGCTAACTCCGCCTGATGGATGCAGACCGTTGGTCCGACGAGCAGCGTCGGGCGACTGACGCCCGTGAGCAGCTTGGTCAGGCCCGGCAGGTGCAGGGCTTTGCTCGAATACAGCAAGACCGCGCGCGGTTGCAGGTGCTCGACTGCAAGGGCCAGCTCGCCGGCGGGCAGCGGCCAGTCAAACACTTCCACGGGGCAGTCGGCGCTGCTGGCCAGCCAGGCGCTGAGCCACAAATGCGGCTCCAGGGGCAGGTCGGACTGGTTAATCAGCAGCAGCGGCGCACCGTGCAACTGGCGATTGTTGTGGTAGATGCGCGCACCGAACTTACTGCGCAGCCAGGACAGGAAAAATACCCGCTCCATCTGCGCGCCGAACTGGCCCTGCCAACGCTGCTCCAGCTCCTTGATCAGCGGCAGTAGCAGTTGTTCACACAGGGTGCGCGGCGGGTACAGTGCCATGGCCTGGTTGAAGGCATCGTCGACCCGGCGTTCGGTCAGTTCGCTGATGGCCTGTACCAAGGTCTGGCGCAGGGTGTGCCATTCATTCTGCGACGTGTCGGTGTTGGCCTGGGCAGAGTCGATCAGGTGCTTCACCTGGCTGACCGGCACGCCGCGATTGAGCCAGGTGAGGATGGCGTGGATGCGTTGTACATGGTCGGCGCTGAACAGCCGATGGCCCTTGGGTGTGCGCTGGGGCACGATCAGGCCA
This sequence comes from Pseudomonas sivasensis, assembly GCF_021391435.1. Classification (NCBI taxonomy): domain Bacteria; kingdom Pseudomonadati; phylum Pseudomonadota; class Gammaproteobacteria; order Pseudomonadales; family Pseudomonadaceae; genus Pseudomonas; species Pseudomonas sivasensis. The sequence goes on from NZ_CP090029.1 coordinate 1,058,598, forward strand.
TAGCGACGCTCCCAGGCGCGCAGGGTCACAGCGTTGACGCCGGTCTGGCGCGCCACTTCGCGGATCGGCAGCCAGCCGTCTTCCAGGGCTTGAGCGATGTCTTCGCCGGGTTCGTCTTGCAGGGCAGCTTTCATGGTCTAGATCGCATTACGCAGGCTGAGATTTTCCGGGTGCGGTTGCAGGTACGCCTGCTGCGCGATGTAGCGGTCCGGGTGTTGGCGAAAGTGATGCTTGAGCAGCGTCAGCGGCACCACCAGCGGCACGATGCCGTGGCGGTATTGGCCGATGACGGTTTGCATTTCCTGCTTGTCATCGGCGCTGATCACCTGCTTGAGGTAGCCGCTGATGTGTTGCAGCACATTGGTGTGGGTGCCGCGAGTGGCGCATTTGGTCAGGCCGGTCATCAAATCGCTGAAGTAAGACTCGGCGAGCTCATTGAGGTCGGTGCCTTTGCCCATGCTGCCCAGCAGGTGACCCAGGCTTTTGTAATGGGCGGGACTGTGGGCCATCAGCAGGTATTTGTAGCGCGAGTGAAAGGCCAGCAGGCGGTGACGGGTCAGCCCTTCGGCCAGCAGCTTTTGCCAACTGGCGTAGACGAAAACGCGGGTCAGGAAGTTTTCCCGCAGCACCGGGTCGTTCAGTCGGCCGTCTTCTTCGACCGGTAGGTTGGGGTGGCGCGCGCAAAACGCCTGGGCATAGATGCCGCGTCCGCCACCGTCGACCGGTGTGCCGTTTTCGCGGTACACCTTGACTCGCTCCAGTCCACAGGACGGCGACTTCTGCATGAAGATGTAGCCGCACAGATCGGTATGTTCTTCAGCCATCTGCTGGCCGTATTCGTTCAGGGGCTGGGTCACATTGAGTTCGCGGCGCACAGTGCCCACGGCCTGCGGATGGGCAGGGTCGCCAACCAGGCGGATCGGTTCGCGGGGGATGCCCAGGCCGATCGCAACTTCGGGGCACAGGGGCACAAAGTCGAAGTAGTCGGCGAGGGTTTGGCTGCAGAGCAGGGACTGTTTATGGCCGCCATTGAAGCGCACGTTCTCGCCTAGTAGGCAGGCGCTGATAGCGATCTTCGGTTTTGCGCTGCTGGACATGGCCAAACCTCTGCAAGATTCTTGTACAAGCGTTGATTTCTGTACAACTAATCTCATCATAGGTCTGAAGCTGTACAAGTCAAATTATTTGTACAGGTTTTTTGCGGGGGGACTATTTCCAGCCCATTTTCCATGCCTCGGCATCCTGCAAGGTCTGCCACGGAAGGCGTTCGCCGCGTTTGGTCATGATGGCTTGCAGCTCGATTTCCAGCACCGTGCCTTCTTCATCCCGAAACAGCTCGGTGACCAAAAAGTGTTTTTCCTTATTACGGGGATGGGCTGCTGTCCACTTTGACAGCAGCAGCTTGGCGGGGTTGATGCGGTTCATTGCAGGTGCTCGATCAGGCGTCGCGCGGCTTCCTGGCCACTGAGCCAGGCGCCTTCCACTCGACCGGACAGGCACCAGTCGCCACACACGTACAGACCCAGGTCGGCATCGGCCAGCACACCGAATTCATGGCTGCTGGACGGCCGCGCATAGAGCCAGCGGTGCGCCAGGCTGAACGACGGCGCAGGCATGGCGCTGTGCAGTAACTCGGCGAAGGCGCCGTGCAAGTGTTCGATCACGGCTTCCTTGGACAGGTCCAAGTGGGCTTTGCTCCAGGCGCTGGTGGCGTGCAGCACCCAGGTGTCGAGGGTGGTGTCGCGTCCAGGTTTGCTGCGGTTGCGCGCCAGCCAGTCGAGGGGGCTGTCCTGCACGAAGCAGCCTTCCATTGGCGTATCAAGGGGTGTGTCGAAGGCCAGGGCGATGGCCCAGGTGGGGTCCATTTTTACCCCAGCGGCGGCGCTGGCCAGCTTTGGCGCAGCAGCGAGCAGGGCGGTGGCTTGTGGCGCTGGCGTGGCGATGATCACGTGGCTGAATGGTCCATGATTGCCACCGTCAGCGTCGAGCAGGTTCCAGTGTTGAGTCCCTTGGAACACCTCGGTAATGCGGCAACCGAACTCCACCGGCAAGTCATCGAGCAGGGCACGGGTGATGGCGCTCATGCGCGGTGAGCCTACCCAGCGGATCTGCTCGTCGGGGGAAGGGGTGAGCTGGCCGGATTTGAAGTTGTACAACTGCGGTTTCCACTGCTCGGCCCAGCCGTTGCTTTGCCAGCGTTGCACTTCATTGACGAAGCGTCGGTCGCGGGCGGTGAAGTATTGGGCGCCCATGTCCAGCGCACCGGCATCACTGCGCTTGCTGGACATGCGGCCACCACTGCCGCGGCTTTTATCGAAGAGTTGCACAGCGTGCCCGGCGTCTCGTAACGCTCGGGCGGCGGAGAGACCGGCGATGCCGGTACCGATGATCGCGATGGGGACAGTCATGGAGGGCCTCGTTCTACCGTTGGGTACAGACTACGCCGACACCAATAGCTGTACAATATTGTTTTTTGGTATAAGTTTTGGCGTACCTGAACGTGTGGCGTGGCCTATGGTTAAAGCTGAGGCTTAAACAACAGTCACGCACGATTACAAATTGATCCCTGCTTATAAAATAGACCAGTGATCGGCGGCGAACGTTACATGAGGAAGATCCCATGCACATTTTGCTGACCGGCGGTACCGGCTTGATCGGCCGCCAACTCTGCCAACACTGGCTCGGTCAAGGCCATCGCCTGACCGTGTGGAGCCGTCATCCCGAAGAGGTTGCCGCCTTGTGTGGCGCCGAGGTGCTGGGCGTTGCGCGCCTGGAAGAGGTGATCGGCGTCGTGGACGCTGTGGTCAACCTCGCCGGCGCCGCCATCGCCGATCGTCCCTGGACCCACAAACGCAAGGCGCTGTTGTGGAGCAGTCGCATCGGTCTTACCGAAACCCTGTTGGCGTGGCTGGAAGGTCTTGCGCAAAAGCCGGCGGTGTTGATTTCCGGCTCGGCGGTGGGCTGGTACGGCGACGGTGGTGAGCGCGAACTGACCGAGGCCAGTGGTCCGGTACAGGACGATTTTCCCAGCCAGCTCTGTATCGCCTGGGAGGAAACCGCCCAGCGTGCCGAAGCCTTGGGCATGCGCGTGGTTCTGGTGCGCACCGGTTTGGTGTTGGCGGCCGAGGGCGGCTTTTTGTCGCGGCTGCTGCTGCCGTTCAAACTGGCGCTGGGCGGGCCTATCGGTAATGGTCGGCAGTGGATGCCATGGGTGCATATCAAGGATCAAATCGCCCTGATTGATTTTCTTCTGCACAAGGATGACGCCAGCGGTCCTTATAATGCCTGCGCCCCACACCCAGTGCGTAACCGCGAGTTCGCCAAGACGCTGGGCCAGGTACTGCACCGCCCGGCGTTCATGCCGATGCCAGCCTTTGCGCTGAAGGTAGGCTTGGGGGAGTTGTCGGGGCTGTTGCTGGGCGGGCAGAAGGCGATTCCCGAACGCTTGATGGCCGCCGGTTTCACTTTCCAGTTCACTGAGTTGCATACGGCTTTGGATGACTTGTCCAGCCGCCTCTAGAAATAGGATGTTGCATGACGGATCACGCGTTGTTACTGGTCAACCTGGGTTCACCGGCGTCCACTTCGGTGGCGGATGTGCGCAGCTACCTTAACCAGTTTTTGATGGACCCTTATGTGATCGACTTGCCGTGGCCGGTACGTCGATTGCTGGTGTCGCTGATCCTGATCAAGCGCCCCGAGCAGTCTGCCCATGCCTATGCGTCGATCTGGTGGGATGAAGGTTCGCCGCTGGTTGTGCTCAGTCGTCGCCTGCAACAGCAGATGACGGCGCAGTGGACACAAGGCCCGGTGGAACTGGCCATGCGTTATGGCGAGCCGTCCCTGGAAACGACACTGACGCGCCTCGCCACCCAGGGTATTCAGAAGATCACCCTGGCGCCGTTGTACCCGCAGTTCGCCGACAGCACCGTGACCACGGTGATCGAAGAAGCCCGGCGCGTGGTGCGAAGCAAGAAACTGAATGTGCGACTCTCGATTCTGCAGCCGTTCTACGACCAGCCGGAATACCTTGATGCCCTGGCGGCGAGCGCACGGCGTTATGTCGAGCAGGATTACGATCACTTGCTGCTGAGCTTCCACGGTTTGCCCGAGCGCCATCTGACTAAGCTCGACCCGACCGGCCAGCATTGTTTCAAGGATGCCGACTGCTGCAAGAAAGCCTCGCCTGAAGTGCTTGCCAAATGCTATCGCGCACAATGTTTCAGTGTTGCCCGCGATGTGGCCGCCCGTCTGGGTTTGCCGGATGGCAAATGGTCGGTGGCGTTTCAATCGCGTCTGGGCCGTGCGAAGTGGATCGAGCCCTACACTGAAGCTCGCCTGGAGTCGCTGGCCCAGCAAGGCGTGAAAAAGCTGCTGGTGATGTGCCCGGCGTTTGTGGCCGATTGCATCGAGACCCTGGAAGAAATTGGCGATCGGGGGTTGGAGCAATTCCGTGAGGCGGGGGGCGAGGAGTTGGTGTTGGTGCCGTGCTTGAATGATGATCCGCAGTGGGCGGCGGCGCTCAATACTTTGTGCGAAAGAGCGCCGTTGTCCCTATAGGCTGAGGCTCAAGCTGACGGTGAGATTGCGCGGTTCGCCGGGGCTGATCCAGTAGTTGCTGTAGGACCGCTCGTAGTACTTCTCGTCAAACAGGTTGTTCAGATTCAGGCCCACAGTCACGTTCTCGGTGGCTTTGTAGTGCGCCAGCAAATCCACGGTGTGGTAGGCCGGCAGTTCAAAACTGCTGCCGGCTTCACCCGAGCGGTCACCCACATAGGTGAACGCCGCGCCCACGTCTGAGCCGCGCAAGGCGCCGTCCTGGAATTCATACACCCCCAACAGACTGCCGCTGCGCTTGGCCACGCCGAGAATGCGGCTGCCCGCCGGAATGGCCTTGTCGCCCTTGGTCACCTCGGCGTCAATGTAGGCGAAGGCGCCGATCACTCGCACCGCGTCGGTCAGTTGCCCGGTCAGTTGCAGATCAAAGCCCTGGCTGCGCGCCTTGCCCATTGCACGGTTGGTGTTGGTGGCCGGGTCCAGGGCCAATACGTTTTCCTTTTCTATATGGAACGCCGCGAGGGTAGCGCTGAGGCGGTCGTCGAACAGCTCGCTCTTGATCCCAACTTCATAACCCACGCCTTCTTCGGGCTTGAAGGTGTTACCTGTCGCGTCCAGGCCGCTGTTGGGTTTGAACGAAGTGGAGGCGTTGGCGAACACGCCGACTTCGGGGGTGAGTTGATAAAGCAGGCCGGCGCGCTGGGTAAGAGCGTCGTGAGTTTGCCGGCTCGGTGGGACATTTCGAGTGAAGTCGTCGACGGTTTGCTGGAAATGCTCGAAGCGTGCGCCGACCATGCCGCGCAGGCGATCGGTAAAGACGATCTGGTCTTGCAGGTTAAGCGCGTGGCTTTTGGTGTGCTCGAAAAAGTCGGTGCCGGAGCGTATGCCATTGGGTTTGGTTTGGCCGTAGACCGGGTTGTAGATGTCGATGGCGTACGAGCTACCGGGGCTGCCGGCGATGGCCGTCACGCGTTCCTTCTTGCGGTAGTCCTCGTATTCAGTGCCGATCAACAGTTCATGCTGCCAGCTGCCGACGTCGAACAGGCCGCGCAGTTCCAACTGGGTGATGCTGTCGTGCCAGCCCATGGAGCGTTCGCGGTAGCGGCGGTTTAGGGTATGGCCATCTGCATTGAGAGCGCGGTTTTCCGAGGCGTCGCCCCACAGGCTACCTTGTTTGTAGTGGCTGGCCAGGCGCAGTTTCCAGGCGTCGTTTAGGTGATGTTCGAGGGTCGCCTGGATGCGATTGTTGTGGTTGTCGATGTCACCGTCGTTGGGTTCGCCGAGGAAGGTTTCGCGTGACAGGCCGGGGGCGTCGACGATGCCACGGTCGAAGGTTGAGCTGTGGCGCACGAATTCACTTTCGACGAGCAGGCTGGTGTCTGGGTCCAATTGCCAACTGAACGAGGGCGCGACGAACACGCGCTTGCTCTGCACGTGATCGCGGAAGCTGTGGCTGTCTTCCACTGCCAGGTTGACCCGCGACAGCACGTGGCCTTCGTTGTCCAGCGGCGTGTTGACGTCGAGAGCGGTGCGATAACGGTCCCAACTACCGGCACTGGTTTGCAGGGTAGTGAAGGCTTCTGGCTGAGGTTTTTTGGTCACGATATTCACGGTGCCCCCTGGGTCGCCACGCCCGTACAAACTGGCCGCGGGGCCTTTGAGCACTTCGATGCGTTCGATAGTGGCCGCGTCCGGTGTGCTCGGGTAACCACGGTTGGCGCTGAAACCGTCTTGATAGAACTCTGAGGTCGTGAAGCCGCGCACGCTGTATTCGTAGAGTGTCAGGCCGCCAAAGTTATTTTGCTTGGATACGCCGCCCGCGAATTCCAGGGCGCGTTCCACGTTGGTGCTTCCCAGGTCCTTGAGCACCGTGGCCGGAATAACGCTGATGGATTGTGGGATATCGCGCAGGGCCGTGTCGGTTTTAGTCGCACTGGCTGAACGCGTGGCGCGGTAGCCCTTCACTGGGCCGGTTGCGGATTCATAGGCGTCGGTGGTGACGCTGATGGTATCGAGTTCGACGGTGGTTTCTTCGGCAAAAGCGGGATCAAGCAGCAAGCCCAAGGCCAGGCCAGCTAAGGGGGCAATTCTTCGAGGCGGCATGATAGAGCGTTCCAATAGCGATATTGAAACAATATAACATGACCAATGAGAATGAATCGCTATGAAATGTTGGCTTGTAGGTGCCCGCGAACGGGCACCTGAGCGAAGCGGCTTATTCCTCTTCTTTAACCGGAGCCGGCGGCGGGCGCAGTCCGATTTCCGCCGACAACTTGATCTCTTTGCCGTTGCGCATCACCAGGATCGTCACCTTATCGGTCGGCTTGATCCGTGCCACCTGGTTCATCGATTTGCGACCATCACCCGCCGGTTCGCCGTTGATGCTCAGGATCACGTCACCCAATTGCAGCCCGGCTTTTTGTGCCGGACCGTCGCGGAAGATCCCGGCGACCACAATGCCTGGGCGCCCGGTCAGGCCAAACGACTCGGCCAGTTCCTTGGTCAGCGGCTGCACTTCGATCCCCAGCCAGCCGCGAATCACCTGGCCGTGCTCAATGATCGACTTCATCACTTCCATCGCCAGCTTCACCGGGATCGCAAAACCGATGCCCTGGGAACCGCCCGACTTGGAGAAAATCGCCGTGTTGATACCGGTCAAGTTGCCATTGGCATCCACCAGCGCGCCGCCGGAGTTGCCAGGGTTGATCGCCGCGTCGGTCTGGATGAAATCTTCGTAGCTGTTAAGCCCCAGCTGGTTGCGTCCGGTGGCGCTGATGATGCCCATGGTCACCGTCTGTCCCACCCCGAACGGGTTGCCGATGGCCAGTGCCACATCACCCACCCGCAGTCCATCGGAGCGGCCGAGAGTGATGGACGGCAGGCTTTTCAAATCGATCTTCAATACCGCCAGATCCGTTTCCGGGTCGCTGCCCACCACACGAGCCAGGGTCTCGCGACCATCACGCAGGGCCACCACAATCTGGTCGGCGCCGGTGGTCACGTGGTTGTTGGTGAGGATGTAGCCCTCGGGGCTCATGATCACCCCGGAACCCAGGCTGGATTCCATGCGCCGTTGCTTGGGCCCGTTGTCGCCGAAATAGCGGCGGAACTGTGGGTCTTCAAACAGCGGATGCGCTGGTTTGTTGATGACCTTGGTGGTGTACAGGTTGACCACTGCCGGCGCGGCAATGACCACTGCGTCCGCGTATGTCACCGGGCCTTGTACCACCGCGCTGGTTTGCGGTGCCTGTTGCAGGTTCACATCAAGGCTCGGTAAGCCCACCCATTGGGGGAAACGCTGAATAATCAGCATCGCGATCAGCACGCCAGCCAACAATGGCCATCCAAAAAAACGCAGTGCCTTGAGCATCAAGTAAGTCCTGACAGGTTGCAGGGGGCGGGAGAGCGCCCATAATGTCGCGCATTATACGAGGCTGCGAGCGCCTCGGAACGGGATATTTAGGAGTCTTTTATGGCCGTCCCCCTTACCACCCTCGTTGAGGAAGCAGACCGCTACCTCGGCAGTGCAAAAATCCCCGACTACTGCCCCAACGGGCTGCAAGTCGAAGGTCGCCCGCAGGTGATGCGCATCGTCAGCGGCGTGACCGCCAGCCAAGCCCTGCTGGACGCAGCCGTCGAAGCCCAGGCCGATTTGATCCTGGTGCACCACGGTTATTTCTGGAAAGGCGAAAACCCCTGCATCACCGGCATGAAGCAACGGCGACTGAAAACCCTGCTCAAGCACGACATCAGTCTCCTGGCCTACCACCTGCCGTTGGACCTGCACCCCGACGTCGGCAACAACGTGCAGCTTGCCAAGCAGTTGGACATCACCGTCGAGGGCCCGCTGGACCCAAGTAACCCCAAGATCGTCGGCCTCGTCGGCTCCCTTGCCGAACCTTTGTCGCCCCGTGACTTCGCCCGCCGCGTACAGGACGTCATGGGCCGCGAACCGCTGCTGATCGAAGGCAGCGAGATGATCCGCCGCGTCGGTTGGTGCACCGGCGGTGGCCAAGGCTACATCGACCATGGGATTGCCGCCGGCGTCGATCTGTTCCTCAGCGGTGAAGCTTCCGAGCAAACCTTCCACAGTGCGCGGGAAAACGACATCAGCTTCATTGCCGCCGGGCACCACGCAACCGAGCGCTACGGTGTGCAGGCTTTGGGAGATTATTTAGCGCGACGTTTCGCCCTGGAGCATCTGTTTATCGATTGTCCCAACCCGATTTGAGCGCCAAACCTGGGGGCATATTCTTATATCGTTTCGATCTAGCTGGCTCCCTGAATAGAAGAAGGTGCTGTGCTAGCATGCCTCGCTCGAACACGGCCCGCTGGCCGTCCATAAGATCGTTTTTCCGTGAGTAGCCATGGTCGACAAACTGACGCATCTGAAACAGCTGGAGGCGGAAAGCATCCACATCATCCGCGAGGTCGCCGCCGAGTTCGACAACCCGGTGATGCTCTACTCGATCGGTAAAGACTCCGCCGTGATGTTGCATCTGGCACGCAAGGCCTTCTTCCCGGGCAAACTGCCGTTCCCGGTGATGCACGTCGATACCCGCTGGAAATTCCAGGAGATGTACGCGTTCCGCGACAAGATGGTCGAAGAACTGGGCCTGGACCTGATCACCCACGTCAACCCCGATGGTGTTGCGCAGGGCATCAACCCATTCACCCACGGCAGCGCCAAACACACCGACATCATGAAGACCGAAGGCCTTAAGCAGGCATTGGACAAGCATGGTTTCGACGCTGCCTTCGGCGGTGCCCGTCGCGATGAAGAGAAATCCCGTGCCAAAGAGCGCGTGTACTCGTTCCGCGACAGCAAGCACCGCTGGGACCCGAAGAACCAGCGCCCCGAGCTGTGGAATGTCTACAACGGCAACGTCAACAAGGGTGAGTCGATCCGTGTGTTCCCGCTGTCCAACTGGACCGAGCTGGACATATGGCAGTACATCTACCTTGAAGGCATCCCGATCGTGCCGCTGTACTTTGCCGCCGAACGCGATGTCATCGAGAAGAACGGCACGTTGATCATGATCGACGACGACCGCATCCTCGAGCACCTGTCCGACGAAGACAAAGCCCGTATCGTCAAAAAGAAAGTACGTTTCCGTACCCTTGGCTGCTACCCGTTGACGGGCGCGGTGGAGTCCGAAGCCGAGACGCTGACGGACATCATTCAGGAAATGCTCCTGACGCGAACTTCCGAGCGCCAGGGCCGTGTCATCGACCACGATGGTGCAGGCTCGATGGAAGATAAAAAACGTCAAGGCTATTTCTAAGGGGCTGTCATGTCGCATCAATCTGATTTGATCAGCGAGGACATCCTCGCCTACCTGGGCCAGCACGAGCGCAAAGAGATGTTGCGCTTCCTGACCTGCGGCAACGTCGACGACGGCAAAAGCACCCTGATCGGGCGCCTGCTGCACGACTCCAAGATGATCTACGAAGATCACTTGGAAGCCATTACCCGCGATTCGAAGAAGTCCGGCACCACCGGTGATGACATCGACCTGGCGTTGCTGGTCGACGGCCTGCAGGCCGAGCGTGAGCAGGGCATCACCATCGATGTTGCCTACCGCTACTTCTCCACCGCCAAACGCAAATTCATCATCGCCGACACTCCTGGCCATGAGCAGTACACCCGCAACATGGCTACCGGTGCCTCCACCTGTGACCTGGCGATCATCCTGATCGATGCCCGCTACGGTGTGCAGACCCAGACCCGTCGCCACAGCTTCATCGCCTCGTTGCTGGGCATCAAGCACATCGTCGTTGCCATCAACAAGATGGACATCAATGGCTTTGACCAAAGCGTATTCGAGTCGATCAAGGCTGATTACCTGAAGTTCGCCGACGGTATCGCGTTCAAGCCGAGCACCCTGGCATTCGTGCCGATGTCGGCGCTCAAGGGTGACAACGTGGTGAACAAGAGCGAGCGTTCGCCTTGGTACACCGGCCAGTCGCTGATGGAAATCCTCGAAACCGTCGAGATTGCCAACGACCGCAACTACACCGACCTGCGTTTCCCGGTGCAGTACGTTAACCGTCCAAACCTTAACTTCCGCGGTTTCGCCGGTACCCTGGCCAGCGGCATCGTGCATAAGGGCGACGAAATCGTTGTTCTGCCATCGGGCAAGAGCAGCCGCGTCAAATCCATTGTCACCTTCGACGGTGAACTGGAGCACGCCGGCCCAGGTCAGGCCGTGACCCTGACCATGGAAGACGAGATTGACATCTCCCGTGGCGACCTGTTGGTGCATGCCGACAACGTGCCGCAAGTGACTGACGCCTTCGACGCCATGCTGGTGTGGATGGCCGAAGAACCGATGCTGCCGGGCAAGAAATACGACATCAAGCGCGCCACCAGCTATGTGCCGGGTTCCATCACCAGCATCGTGCACCGCGTGGACGTGAACACCCTGGCCGAAGGCCCGGCGAGTTCGTTGCAACTGAATGAGATTGGCCGGGTCAAGGTCAGCCTCGACGCCGCCATCGCGTTGGACGGTTACGACAGCAATCGCACCACGGGCGCGTTTATTGTCATCGACCGTTTGACCAACGGCACCGTCGCCGCGGGCATGATCATCGCACCGCCTGTTACCCACGGCAGCGCGGCGCAGCACGGCAAGTTGGCTCATGTGGCCACTGAAGAACGTGCCCTGCGCTTTGGTCAGCAACCGGCCACCGTTCTGTTCAGCGGCCTCTCGGGCGCTGGCAAAAGCACCTTGGCCTACGCGGTTGAGCGCAAGCTGTTCGACATGGGCCGTGCCGTGTTCGTACTGGATGGTCAGAACCTACGCCACGACCTGAACAAAGGCTTGCCTCAGGATCGTGCCGGGCGCACCGAGAACTGGCGTCGTGCTGCTCACGTGGCGCGTCAGTTCAACGAGGCCGGCCTGCTGACCCTGGCGGCGTTCGTTGCCCCGGACGCCGAAGGCCGTGAACAGGCCAAGGCGCTGATTGGCAGCGACCGCCTGCTGACCGTCTACGTGCAAGCGTCGCCGTTGGTGTGCGCCGAGCGTGATCCGCAAGGTTTGTACGCTGCCGGTGGGGATAACATCCCTGGCGAGTCCTTCCCGTACGACGTGCCGTTGAATGCCGATCTGGTACTCGACACCCAGGCTCTGTCGTTGGAAGAGAGCGTCAAGCAAGTGCTGGAGCTGTTGCGTCAGCGCGGCGCGATCTAAACTTCGCGGAAAAAAAAAAGCCCGCCACCGAGTGATCGGTGGCGGGCTTTTCACATCTTCAAGATCGGGCGCGGTCAGATGTGGGAGGGGGCTTGTCCCCGATAGCGGTGGGTCCGCTACGGCTGCATCAACTGATACTCCCTCATCGGGGGCAAGCCCCCTCCCGCAGGTTGATCATCGCTTGCTTGGGAATTCGGTGTGAAGCTGCTCCAGCAACGCATCCTTGGTTTCCCACAGCTGGTTAATCCACCCCTGGAACGCCAGCCGATACTCCGCATCCTGCTCATAATTCCTGCCGACGAACTCGGCTGGAATCTGCACCTCTTCAAACTGCACCACCACGTCCTGCACCTTGCCGCAGAGCAAGTCCCAATACCCAGGGCGTCCGCCAGGGTAGTGAATGGTCACGTTGACCAGTGATTTCAGCTGTTCCCCCATGGCATCCAACACAAACGCGATTCCGCCCGCCTTGGGTTTGAGCAAGTAGCGAAACGGCGACTTCTGCTGGGCATGTTTGCCCGGCGTAAACCGAGTGCCTTCGGCAAAGTTGAAAATCCCTACCGGGTTGGCGCGAAACTTCGCACAGGTCTTACGGGTGGTTTCCAGGTCTTTGCCTTTCTTCTCCGGGTGCTTCTCCAAGTAGGCCTTGGTGTAGCGCTTCATGAACGGAAAGCCCAACGCCCACCACGCCAGACCAATCACCGGCACCCAGATCAATTCCTGCTTGAGGAAGAACTTCAGCGGGCGAATCCGTCGATTGAGCACGTATTGCAACACCATGATGTCGACCCAGCTCTGGTGGTTGCTGGTCACTAGGTACGAGTGCTGATAGTCCAGCCCTTCAAGGCCTTTGAGATGCCAACGCGTTCGCTGTACCAGGTTCATCCAGCCCTTGTTGTTAGTTACCCAGGCTTCGTGGGTGTGGTTCATCAGCCATTCGCTGAAGCGTTTGGCAAACGGTAGCGCCTTGAACAGCGCGACGATGAACAGGAACGAACACAGCAGTATCGTGTTCAGTGCCAGCAACAGCGAAGCGATGACCCCGCGCACGGCGGCAGGTAGAAAATCCAGCATTTAGATATCCATTGGTCGGTTGGCGGCTTGGATCGCAGTCAGTGCGATGGTGTACACGATGTCGTCGACCTGGGCGCCACGGGGCAGGTCGTTGACCGGTTTGCGCAGGCCCTGCAGCATCGGGCCAAGGCTTACGCAGTCGGCGCTGCGTTGCACGGCTTTGTGGGTGGTGTTACCGGTGTTCAGATCGGGGAAGACGAACACCGTGGCTTTGCCGGCGACCTGGCTGTTGGGCGCCAATTGCCGCGCTACGTTTTCGTTGGCGGCGGCGTCGTATTGCAGCGGGCCGTCGATCAGCAGCGAGCTTTGCTGTTCGTGGGCGAGCAGGGTGGCCTCGCGGACTTTTTCCACTTCTTCTCCGCTGGCTGAATCACCGCTGGAATAACTGATCATCGCCACACGTGGGGTAATGCCGAATGCCGCCGCCGAATCGGCGCTTTGCAGGGCGATTTCCGCCAGCTCCGCAGCGCTTGGGTGCGGGTTCATCACGCAGTCGCCATAGACCAGCACCTGCTCGGGGAACAGCATGAAGAACACGGACGACACCAGGGTGCAGCCCGGCGCCGTTTTGATCAGCTGCAGGGCAGGGCGGATGGTGTTCGCGGTGGAGTGGATAACGCCAGAGACCAGGCCGTCCACTTCGTCCAGCGCGAGCATCATCGTGGCGATCACCACGGTGTCTTCCAATTGTTGCTCGGCCATTGGCGCGTTGAGGCTCTTACTTTTGCGCAGCGCGACCATCGGTTCGACGTAGCGTTGGCGGATCAGGTCCGGGTCGAGAATCTCAAGGCCTTCAGGCAATTCGATGCCTTGGGCGCGGGCGACGGCTTCCACGTCTGCCGGCTTGGCCAGCAGCACGCAGCGCGCGATGCCCCTAGCCTGGCAGATAGCGGCGGCTTGCACGGTCAGCGGCTCACTGCCTTCTGGCAGCACGATGCGCTTGTTGGCGGCCTGGGCGCGTTGGATCAACTGGTAGCGGAACACCGCCGGCGATAGACGCATCTCCCGCGGCGTGCCGCAGCGCTGGTGCAGCCAGCGCGCGTCGAGGTGGCTGGCGACGAAATCGGTGATGATCTCCGCGCGCTCGCGGTCATCAATGGGGATTTCCTTGTTGAGGTTGTTGAGCAGGTTGGCGGTCTCGTAGGAACCGGTACTCACCGACAAAACCGGCAGCCCAGCCTGGAAGGCGCCGCGGCACAGATCCATGATGCGCGGGTCGGGCAGGGTATCGCTGGTCAGCAGCAGGCCGGCCAGGGGGACGCCGTTGATCGCGGCCAGGCTGACGGCGAGGATGATGTCGTCACGGTCGCCGGGGGTCACCACCAGCACGCCGGGCTTGAGCAGCTCTACGGTGTTGCGCATGGTGCGGGCGCAAATGATGATCTTGGTCATGCGCCGAGTTTCGTAGTCGCCGGCGTTGAGGATCTGCGCGCCCATCAGGTCGGCTACGTCGCGGGTGCGCGGCGCGTTGAGTTCCGGCTGGTACGGGATGCAGCCCAGCAGGCGGAAGTCACCGCTGCGCAACAGCGGCGAATGTTCTTTCAGGCGCGCCGAGAAAGCTTCCATGCTTTCGTCGGTGCGTACTTTGTTGAGGATTACGCCGAGTACCTTCGGGTCTTTCGGGCCGCCGAACAACTGGGCCTGCAATTCCACGCGGCCTGAGAGTTCGGTAAGCACTTCGTTTTCCGGAGCGGAGACAAGAATCACTTCAGCATCCAGGCTCTTGGCCAAGTGCAGGTTGACCCGCGCCGCGTAGCTGGCGTTGCGGGTCGGCACCATGCCTTCGACGATCAGTACATCCTTGCCCACCGCGGCCTGCTGATACAGCGTGATAATTTCTTCGAGCAGTTCATCCAGCTGGCCGTCGCCGAGCATCCGCTCTACATGGGCGAGGCCCAGGGGTTGTGGAGGCTTCAGGCCGTGGGTGCGTGCCACCAGTTCGGTGGAGCGTTCTGGGCCGGTGTCGCCAGGATGCGGTTGGGCAATCGGCTTGAAGAAGCCGACTTTCAGCCCGGCCCGTTCAAGGGTGCGCACCAGCCCTAGGCTGATGGAGGTCAGACCCACACCAAAATCGGTGGGCGCGATAAAAAAAGTCTGCATGCGAATTCTCTGGAGGTGCATGGCTTCGGTGGCGCTCTATGGCTGAGTGCCTACCGGGAATCAGGCGTCAAGGTTATCGTTATTCGGCGCTTGCGCACACCAGCCGCAGGCAAAGGGCTGGCCTATTTTTTCCAGGCGCTGTGCGGGGTCGAGTACCCACGCGCGGGATTGCCACGGCGGCTGGTGGCGCAGGTGCTGGGTATGGCCGCATGACAGCTCGGCCACCCAATGCCCTTCTTCGTCCGAATGAAAACCGATGATCATGACCGTTGATTGGTCCCGTCCGTCCGGGTTCCGTTCGCTTTCGGGCAAATCCTTGTTTAGACTTGTCCGTTCTTCATTCTTATGCAAAAGGTCTCGCCCCATGACGATCGCCGCTAACAAGGCTGTCTCCATCGACTATACCCTGACCAACGACGCTGGTGAGGTCATCGACAGCTCCGCCGGCGGCGCGCCGCTGGTCTACCTGCAAGGCGCAGGCAATATCATCCCAGGCCTGGAAAAGGCCCTGGAAGGCAAGGCAGTTGGTGATGAACTGACCGTAGCCGTAGAACCTGAAGATGCCTACGGCGAATACTCTGCTGAACTGGTCAGCACTTTGAGCCGCAGCATGTTCGAAGGCGTTGACGAGCTGGAAGTGGGCATGCAGTTCCACGCTTCCGCGCCGGACGGCCAAATGCAGATCGTGACCATCCGTGATCTGGACGGCGACGACGTAACCGTCGACGGCAACCACCCTCTGGCTGGTCAGCGCCTGAACTTCCAAGTGAAGATCGTTGCCATCCGCGACGCTTCCCAGGAAGAAGTTGCTCACGGCCACGTTCACGGTGAAGGCGGTCATCAGCACTGATTGATGCGTTAATCAGCTGATAGCAAAAACGCCCCGACTGGTTCGGGGCGTTTTTTTGTGCCTGAAATCATCACAGCTCCATCTGTGGCAGGGAGCAAGCCCACTCTCGCATGTGTTATCAGGCACAAACAAAAATGCCCCGGACCTTTCGGTACGGGGCATTTCCTAACTGTTTCGCAACCAAGGTTACGTAGCAGTTGTTACCACTTAGGCTGCAGCAGCAACGCTCAGAGCCTTGATGTGGCCATTCAGGCGGCTCTTATGGCGAGCGGCCTTGTTCTTGTGGATGATGCCTTTATCGGCCATACGGTCGATAACTGGCACAGCCAGAACGTAAGCTGCTTGAGCTTTTTCAGCGTCTTTGGTGTCGATGGCTTTAACTACATTCTTGATGTAGGTACGAACCATGGAACGCAGGCTGGCGTTGTGGCTGCGACGCTTCTCAGCCTGTTTTGCACGTTTTTTGGCGGAAGGTGTGTTGGCCACCGTCGAGCTCCTCGAAAGACTTTTTAGGAAATAGCAAACAAAATAGGCCGCGAATCATGCCGATGACTTGATGTGTTGTCAAGGGCGGCTGATGCGAACTGCTGAGTGGTCGATCTGAAGAGGCGGGTGATTTATTTCCGGCGCTTGACCTGTAAACTCGCGAGCTTTGGCTCTGTGCTGTTGCAGGCGCGCAGTATCGCATAAGTGGGCGCTTTGTTCGCCTGCTCTTTATCTATAGGCGCAAACTCTTTCAATGAATCTGCTCAAATCGTTGGCTGCCGTCAGCTCTATCACAATGATCTCCAGGGTTTTGGGGTTCGTGCGTGACACCCTGCTGGCGCGCATTTTTGGCGCCAGCATGGCCACGGATGCCTTCTTTATTGCCTTTAAGTTGCCCAATCTGCTGCGCAGGATCTTCGCTGAAGGCGCATTTTCCCAAGCGTTCGTGCCGATTCTGGCTGAATACAAGACTCAGCAGGGCGAGGAAGCTACTCGTACCTTTATTGCCTACGTTTCGGGCCTGCTGACCCTGGTTTTAATGCTGGTGACCCTCCTCGGAATGCTCGCCGCTCCCTGGGTGATCTGGGCGACGGCCCCCGGTTTTGCTAATACGCCGGAAAAGTTCGCGCTGACCACTGATCTGCTGAGAGTGACCTTTCCTTATATATTGCTGATTTCCCTGTCATCCCTGGCCGGGGCGATCCTCAATACCTGGAACCGGTTTTCGGTGCCGGCGTTCGTGCCAACGTTGCTAAACGTCAGCATGATTATTTTCGCGCTGTTTCTCACGCCGTACTTCGATCCGCCGGTCATGGCCTTGGGTTGGGCGGTGCTGGCCGGTGGTCTGGCGCAATTGCTCTACCAACTGCCGCACCTGAAAAAGATCGGCATGCTCGTGCTGCCTCGCCTGAATCTGAAAGACACCGGCGTCTGGCGCGTGATGCGCAATATGCTGCCGGCGATTCTTGGCGTGTCGGTCAGTCAGATTTCCCTGATTATCAACACGGCCTTTGCCTCGCTGCTGGTATCGGGCTCGGTGTCGTGGATGTATTACGCCGACCGTCTGATGGAGTTGCCTTCCGGCGTGCTCGGCGTGGCCTTGGGTACAATTCTGCTACCGACCCTGGCGCGTACTTACGCAAGCAAGGACCGCCAGGAGTACTCGCGCATCCTCGATTGGGGCCTGCGCCTGTGTTTCGTCCTGGTGTTGCCGTGCGCCCTTGCGCTGGGAATTCTGGCCGAGCCGCTAACGGTCTCACTGTTCCAATACGGACAGTTCGACGCCCATGACGCCTTGATGACGCAGCACGCGCTGGTTGCTTACTCCGTTGGCCTGCTCGGCATCATCGTGATCAAAGTGCTGGCGCCTGGCTTCTACGCCCAGCAGAACATCCGCACCCCGGTCAAAATCGCGATTTTCACGCTGATCGTCACGCAACTGCTCAACCTTGTGTTTATCGGCCCGTTGGCTCACGCCGGCCTGGCCCTGGCCATCAGTGCGGGCGCCTGCATCAACGCTGGACTGCTGTTTTATCAGCTGCGCAAACAGCAGATGTTCCAGCCGCAGCCGGGCTGGGGCATGTTTGCCCTGAAATTGCTGGTGGCGGTGGCAATGATGTCGGCGGTTCTGCTTGGGCTGATGCACTTTATGCCAGCGTGGGACCAAGGCCATATGTTAGATCGCTTCATGCGCCTGGGTGCGCTGGTGGTCGCCGGTGTGGTGGTGTACTTCGGTATGTTGCTGCTGCAGGGTTTCCGCCTGCGCGATTTCAATCGCAAGTCGCTGAGCTAGAGAGTTTGCTGCGATAAAACAGGTGTTTTATCGATTCCATCCACCTTGCCCTGCGCTGTTGCCTGTCGTCCGGGGCTGGGTGTGGTTATAATCGACCACTTTATGAGCAAGAAGCGCGTTATGCAGCTGGTTCGAGGTCTCCACAACCTGCGCCCCCAGCATCGGGGCTGCGTCGCCACTATTGGCAACTTTGACGGTGTTCACCGTGGTCACCAGGCTATCCTGGCCCGGCTGCGCGAGCGTGCGGTCGAGTTGGGCGTGCCCAGCTGCGTGGTGATTTTTGAACCACAGCCGCGGGAATATTTCACTCCGGAAACGGCGCCAGCCCGCTTGGCTCGCTTGCGGGACAAGCTGCAACTGCTAGCTGAAGAAGGTGTGGACCGCGTCCTCTGCCTGGCTTTCAATCAGCGCTTGCAAAGCCTCAGCGCTGCCGAGTTCGTTGACCGCATCCTCGTGGATGGCCTGGGCGTACAACATCTGGAGGTCGGCGACGACTTCCGTTTTGGTTGCGACCGGGTTGGGGATTTTGAATTCCTGCAGCACGCCGGCGTCATCCAGGGCTTTACCGTCGAAGCCGCGCAAACCGTCGAATTAGATGGCCTGCGCGTGAGCAGTACCCAAGTGCGTAATGCGCTGGCGGCTGCCGACTTCGCCTTGGCTGAGCGTTTGCTCGGTCGCCCGTTCCGCATTGCCGGGCGGGTGCTGCACGGCCAGAAGCTGGCGCGCCAATTGGGCACGCCAACCGCCAACGTGCAACTCAAGCGCCGTCGTGTGCCGCTGACAGGGGTTTACCTGGTTAGCGTCGATATCGACGGCCAGTCGTGGCCGGGAGTCGCCAACATAGGCGTCAGGCCCACGGTTGCAGGTGATGGCAAGGCCCACCTGGAGGTTCACCTTTTGGATTTTGCCGGTGATTTATACGACCGGCGTTTGACGGTGGTTTTCCACCAGAAGCTGCGTGAAGAGCAGCGTTTCGCCTCCCTTGAGGCGTTGAAAACGGCGATCAATGCGGATGTCGCCGCCGCCCGTGCACTAGCCGCACCTAGCGCCCATCGCTAACCGAAGAGCCTTAAATGACCGACTATAAAGCCACGCTAAACCTTCCGGACACCGCCTTCCCAATGAAGGCCGGCCTGCCACAGCGCGAACCGCAGATCCTGCAGCGCTGGGACAGTATTGGCCTGTACGGAAAGTTGCGCGAGATTGGCAAGGATCGTCCGAAATTCGTCCTGCACGATGGCCCTCCTTACGCCAACGGCACGATTCATATCGGTCATGCGCTGAACAAAATTCTCAAGGACATGATCCTGCGCTCGAAAACCCTGTCGGGCTTCGACGCGCCGTATGTGCCGGGTTGGGACTGCCACGGCCTGCCGATCGAACACAAGGTCGAAGTGACCTACGGTAAGAACCTGGGTGCCGATAAAACCCGCGAACTGTGCCGTGCCTACGCCGCCGAGCAGATCGAAGGGCAGAAGTCCGAGTTCATCCGCCTGGGTGTGCTGGGCGAGTGGGACAACCCGTACAAAACCATGAACTTCAAGAACGAGGCCGGTGAAATCCGTGCCTTGGCCGAAATCGTCAAGGGCGGTTTCGTGTTCAAGGGCCTCAAACCCGTGAACTGGTGCTTCGATTGCGGCTCGGCCCTGGCTGAAGCTGAAGTCGAATACGAAGACAAGAAGTCCTCGACCATCGACGTAGCCTTCCCGATTGCTGACGACGCCAAGCTGGCCCAGGCGTTTGGCCTGGCTAGCCTGAGCAAACCGGCTGCCATCGTGATCTGGACCACCACCCCGTGGACCATTCCCGCCAACCAGGCGCTGAACGTGCACCCGGAATTCACCTATGCCCTGGTGGACGTCGGTGATCGCCTGCTGGTACTCGCCGAGGAAATGGTCGAAGCGTGCCTGGCTCGCTATGAACTGCAAGGTTCGGTGATCGCCACCACCACCGGTTCTGCGCTGGAGCTGATCAACTTCCGTCACCCTTTCTATGACCGTCTGTCGCCGGTGTACCTGGCTGACTACGTCGAATTGGGTTCGGGTACCGGTGTGGTTCACTGCTCGCCCGCCTATGGCGTGGACGACTTCGTGATCTGCAAGAAGTACGGCATGGTCAACGATGAGATCATCAACCCGGTGCAAAGCAACGGTGTTTACGTGCCTTCGCTGGAGTTCTTCGGCGGCCAGTTCATCTTCAAGGCCGATCAGCCGATCATCGATAAGCTGCGTGAAGTCGGTGCGCTGATGCAAACCGACACCATCAAGCACAGCTACATGCACTGCTGGCGTCACAAGACCCCGCTGATCTACCGCGCCACCGCGCAATGGTTTATCGGCATGGACAAAGAACCGACCAGCGGCGACACCTTGCGTGTGCGCTCGCTCAAGGCCATCGAAGACACCACGTTCGTCCCGGCGTGGGGCCAGGCGCGCCTGCATTCGATGATCGCCAACCGTCCGGACTGGTGCATCTCCCGTCAACGCAACTGGGGTGTGCCGATCCCGTTCTTCTTGAACAAGGAAAGCGGTGAGTTGCATCCGCGTACCGTCGAACTGATGGAAGTGGTGGCCCAGCGTGTTGAACAGGAAGGCATCGAAGCCTGGTTCAAGCTGGACGCCGCCGAACTGCTGGGCGAAGAAGCGCCGCAGTACGACAAAATCAGCGACACCCTCGACGTATGGTTCGACTCGGGCACCACCCACTGGCACGTGCTACGCGGTTCGCACCCAATGGGCCACGAGACCGGTCCGCGTGCCGACCTGTACCTGGAAGGCTCGGACCAACACCGTGGCTGGTTCCACTCGTCATTGCTGACCGGTTGCGCCATCGACGATCACGCCCCGTATCGCGAGCTGCTGACACACGGTTTCACCGTCGACGAGACGGGCCGCAAGATGTCCAAGTCGCTGAAAAACGTGATCGAACCGAAAAAGATCAACGACACCCTGGGCGCCGACATCATGCGTCTGTGGGTTGCGTCTACTGACTACTCGGGCGAGATCGCCGTATCGGACCAGATCCTGGCCCGCAGCGCCGATGCCTACCGTCGTATCCGTAATACCGCGCGCTTCCTGCTGTCGAACCTGACCGGCTTCAACCCGGCCACCGATATCCTGCCGGCCGAGGACATGCTCGCCCTGGACCGTTGGGCCGTGGACCGTACCCTGTTGTTGCAGCGCGAGTTGCAGGAGCACTACGGCGAATACCGCTTCTGGAACGTGTATTCGAAGATCCACAACTTCTGCGTGCAGGAGTTGGGTGGTTTCTACCTCGACATCATCAAGGACCGCCAGTACACCACCGGCGCCAACAGCAAGGCTCGCCGCTCGGCGCAGACCGCTCTGTTTCACATCTCCGAAGCGCTGGTGCGCTGGATCGCACCGATCCTGGCCTTCACCGCCGACGAGCTGTGGGAATACCTGCCGGGTGAGCGTAACGAGTCCGTGATGCTCAGCACCTGGTACGAAGGCCTGACCGAACTGCCGGCCGATTTCGAACTGGGCCGCGAGTACTGGGAAGGCGTGATGGCCGTCAAAGTTGCAGTGAACAAGGAGCTGGAAGTGCAGCGTGCGGCCAAGGCCGTCGGCGGCAACCTGCAGGCCGAAGTCACCCTGTTTGCCGAGGAAGGCCTGACCGCCGACTTGACCAAGCTGAGCAACGAACTGCGCTTTGTACTGATCACCTCGACTGCAAGCTTGGCGCCATTCGCCCAGGCCCCAGCGGACGCTGTGGCCACCGAAGTGCCGGGCCTCAAGCTCAAAGTGGTCAAGTCGGCCTTTGCCAAGTGCGCTCGTTGCTGGCATTGCCGTGAAGACGTCGGCGTGAACCCTGAGCATCCAGAAATCTGTGGTCGTTGCGTCGACAACATCTCGGGTGAAGGCGAGGTTCGCCATTATGCCTAATACCAGTCGTTTCGGACGTCTGGGCTGGCTCGTACTGAGTTTGTTGGTCCTGGTCATTGACCAGGTCAGCAAGGCTCATTTCGAAGGCTCCCTGGAAATGTTCCAGCAAATCGTGGTGATCCCGGATTACTTCAGCTGGACCCTCGCCTACAACACCGGCGCCGCTTTCAGCTTCCTGGCTGACGGTGGCGGCTGGCAGCGCTGGTTGTTCGCGCTGATCGCCGTGGTGGTCAGTGCGGTGCTAGTGGTCTGGCTCAAGCGCCTGCGCCGCGATGACACCTGGCTGGCCGTCGCCTTGGCCTTGGTTCTGGGCGGCGCGCTGGGTAACCTGTACGACCGCATTGCCCTGGGCCATGTGATCGACTTTATCCTGGTGCATTGGCAGAACCGTCATTATTTCCCTGCGTTCAACTTTGCCGACAGCGCCATCACCGTTGGTGCAATCATGCTGGCGCTGGATATGTTCAAAAGTAAGAAAACCGGAGAGACCGTCAATGACTGATCAGGTATTGGCTGAGCAACGCATCGGCCAGAACACGGAAGTCACTTTGCATTTCGCATTGCGCCTGGAGAATGGCGACACGGTCGACAGCACGTTCGAGAAGGCCCCGGCGACCTTCAAGGTCGGCGACGGCAATCTGCTGCCGGGTTTCGAAGCGGCTCTATTCGGTTTCAAGGCTGGCGACAAGCGCACCCTGCAGATCCTGCCGGAAAACGCTTTTGGTCAGCCTAACCCGCAAAACGTGCAGATCATCCCGCGCTCGCAGTTCCAGGACATGGACCTGTCGGAAGGCCTGCTGGTGATCTTTAACGATGCCGCGAATACTGAGCTGCCTGGCGTGGTGAAAGCGTTCGATGACGCGCAAGTGACCATCGACTTCAACCACCCGCTGGCCGGTAAAACCTTGACGTTTGACGTTGAAATCATCGACGTTAAAGCGCTCTAACTGACGAAACACACTAAATGTGTGGATCGGACTTGTGTGAGGGGGCTTGCCCCCGATAGCGGGGCATCAGTCAAAGTTTTTTACTGACCCATCACTATCGGGGGCAAGCCCCCTCCCACCTTTGATCTTCATTGTCAGTTGAGTAGCTTCAATACTGACCCATAGTAGCTGCAAGACACGAGGCACAGCATGCAAATCAAACTCGCCAACCCCCGTGGCTTCTGCGCCGGCGTGGACCGTGCGATCGAAATCGTCAATCGTGCCCTGGAAGTTTTCGGTCCGCCGATCTACGTGCGTCATGAAGTCGTCCACAACAAGTTTGTGGTCGAAGACCTGCGCGCACGTGGCGCCATCTTTGTCGAAGAACTGGAGCAGGTACCAGACGACGTGATCGTCATCTTCAGTGCCCATGGTGTTTCCCAGGCCGTGCGTACCGAAGCGGCGGGCCGGGGCCTGAAAGTGTTCGACGCGACTTGCCCGCTGGTTACCAAGGTGCACATCGAAGTCGCGCGCTACAGCCGTGATGGTCGGGAATGCATTCTGATCGGTCATGCCGGTCACCCGGAAGTCGAAGGCACCATGGGCCAATACGACGCCAGCAACGGCGGCGCCATCTACTTGGTGGAGGACGAGAATGACGTCGCCAGCCTTCAGGTACACAACCCTGATCGTTTGGCCTTCGTGACCCAGACAACCTTGTCCATGGACGACACCAGCCGTGTGATCGACGCGCTACGCAGCCGCTTCCCGGCCATTGGCGGCCCGCGCAAGGATGACATTTGCTACGCCACCCAAAACCGCCAGGACGCGGTCAAACAATTGGCTGACGAGTGCGATGTGGTTCTGGTGGTCGGCAGTCCTAACAGCTCCAATTCCAACCGCCTGCGTGAGCTGGCTGAGCGGATGGCGACACCGGCGTACCTGATCGACGGTGCCGAAGACATGCAACGCAGTTGGTTCGATGGCGTCGAGCGTATTGGCATCACTGCGGGTGCTTCTGCCCCTGAAGTGCTGGTGCGCGGTGTTATCCAGCAACTGCACGCCTGGGGCGCTACCGGCGCTGATGAGCTGGCAGGACGTGAAGAGAACATCACTTTCTCCATGCCCAAGGAGCTGCGCGTTCGCTCATTGCTTTGAACGTCAGGGTGCCGGATTAACTTCGGCACAACGCCTGTTCGGCTTTATCGCTACGCAGGCTGATACGCCCACTAGGCGCCAGCACCAACTGGTGCAGGCTTTGCGCCGAGTCCCTGGCGCATACGTGCACAGTGCCAGCACGAAAACCTCCCCCTGAAAACACCGGCTCGCCTGAACTGCTGAAGCGCACCTGGCTTTTGACCGGCCCATTCCCGACTATCGGCACGCGCCCGCTGTCTTGGCGCTCCAAGAGCACGGGGTTGTCGTCGTCCTGATGGCCGTGTCCGCTCACATCCAATATCACCCGCCAACCCTTGCTCCAGTCCTCGTCCAGTGCGTGGATGACCACCGCACGGTTACGCGCGATGGCTTCAGTGCGTGCGAAGCGAAGCCCGCTGGTAAGTGATTGTGCCGCGCTTTGTCGCAGCTGTGACTCCAGCAGGCCCATGAAATTAGGTGCTGCCAGATGCAGCAGAGTGCCGCTCACAAGGAGTCCAAGCAGCAGTTCGATCAGGGTGAAACCTCGCTGTTCCATCGGCTTTCTCTCCGTGGGCGTGTTTAGGAAACAGGTCAGGCATAGGTATAGCGTCCGTTTCTGGGAGGCGAATGATGGCCTATAGGTCCAAAGTATTTCCCTTTGTGCCGTGGGCAGCACGGGCGAAAAACCGACGCTAGTCTTGGATCGCACAGCGGGATTTCCTGCTTTCTTCGGCCTTCGACACGGATGACGACGGTAATGCTTTCCTGCCTTAACACCTGTTTTCCCCACGCTTTTGCGCGATGCCAGACCGGCATGACGTTGATCGAGGTACTGGTGGCGATGCTGATTCTCATCGTGGGCCTGTTAGGCGCAGTGGTGCTTCAACTCAATGCCCTCAAGTACACCGAAAGTTCGAGGATGACCAGTCAGGCCAGTTTTATTGCCTACGATATGCTCGACCGAGTCCGCGCCAATTCCGGCGCGGACTACTCATTGCGCCACGGAGTGCGGGCCCCCAGTACTGGGAACGTCAGCGTGCGTGATTTGGACCTCCATGATTTCGAATCCAATATTCGCGCCTTTGCCGGGGAGGGTGCCAAAGGTTCAGTGGCGGTCAGCACAAATGAAGTGACTGTCAGTATCAGTTGGGATGGCAGCCGAAGTGAGAACACGCCTGGCGCGCGGGAAACCTTGTCCCTGACCAGTCGCATCGACAATGAACCAGGGGTAATGCAATGAGGCCTCTGGTTAGCGGTTTCAGCCTGGTGGAATTGTTGCTGGCACTGGCCGTCGGTTTGGTACTGGTGATTGGAGGGAGCCAAGTGGTGATCAGCTCCCGAGTTACCTACGCCAGCCAGCAGGCTTCCATGTTGTTGCAGGATGACGCGCGGTTTGCGCTGGGCAAGATGATTCAGGACATTCGTCAGGCTGGGATGTTTGGCTGTTTGGCCACGGAAGTTATTGATAACGCGCCGCCAGCCTTTGAACAGCCCGTGCGCTGGACTGCCGGGGGTAGCTCAAAGTCGCTAACGCTGGTCACCACTGATGTCGGCCGAGGGGTTGGCAGGCCAGACTGGACGGTGCTGTCCGACTGCACGACTAACGCTCAAGCCTATGCAGGGAATCCACCTGCCCCTGATCCTGGACAGATTCGTTTTGCGATTCGACAGCTGACTTACACCTTCGAGACCAGCCAGTTAAAGGTCAGCACGCTCGCAGCGCCGGCCAAGGCGGTGCTGGTGGATAACGTACGGGATTTCGATATCAGTTTCGGCGTGGCTGCCAGGGCGTCATCACCGCGAGTTGTGGGCTACGACGCCATGCCATCCGATGAGGCATTGATCCGCAGCGTGCGCATCCGCATGACGCTGCAGGACCCCACTGGGAAGGTGAGAGATCAAACCTACAGCGTGGTGGTGGCTCTGCGAAACCGTGTGGGGTAGGGCAGCCATGAAGAGTGCTGGAGGAATTTCTTTGCGACAAAGAGGGATAGTCCTGCTGATAAGCCTGGTGTTTCTGCTGTTGTTGGCGTTGATCGGGTTGTCGTCCATGCAGGGGGCAGTCACCCAGCAAAAAATTGCCGGCAGCCTGTGGCATCGCAACCAATCGTTTCAAGCAGCAGAAAGTGGCTTAAGGCTGGGGGAGGAAGTTGTGAGGCGAAAGGGTGCGGATTTGCCGCAGTGCCATTCGATTGTTGCCTGTGGGCCTCCGGATGAGGCGTTGTCGGTGGTCGCGGCCGGTACCAGTCCTGTTTCATCAGTTAACTGGGTTGCCATCAAAGGGGGGCTCTACGGTATTCAATCCCTTGGTCCGAGCGTAGGACTGGCGAATTTGCCACCGCAAACTCCAGCAACGTTGTACCGGGTGACGGCGATTGGGATCAGTGGTCAGTCACGCACGGTATTGGAGACCGTGTACGCGCGAGTGGAAGAAGCCAGTGGCTCGCGTTTTAGGCGAGTGTCTTGGCGACAACTTCAATAAGGAGCAATGGAATGGGCATGGACAGCCAGGGATTTACCCTGATCGAGTTACTGATCGCTGTGGCGATTATCGCGTTTCTGGCCGGGATCGCTTACCCCGGGTACACCGGCCATGTGAAAAAAGTCTATCGCGCGGAAATTGTCGCGCTGCTGACTGAGCAAGCTCAGCTACTGGAGCGCTTTTATACGAGGAACGGCACATTTATTGACGCAAGCGGCGTCAGCACGGGCAATGATCGCTATAGAATCACCGCTGCGTTGAACCCTCAGGATTTCTACTTGGTCGCTACGCCGGGCGCCGATTCGTTGATGGCTGGTGACCCTTGCGGTGGCTTCAGCCTCAGCAGCACCGGTCTACGGGCCAATCCGGGTGCTGCTCCTGAAATGTCGCGCCAGACATGCTGGGGGCAATGATGAGGTGGCTGGATGATTGGGCGCCGGGCGCGTCTGTTCCTATTTTATCGGCTGGATCAAATGATGGCTAAGCAACAGCAAGTGGTGATTGTCGGGGGCGGAGTCATTGGCCTGCTGACGGCGTACAACCTGGCGAGCCAGGGGCAGGCGGTGGTCCTGTTGGAGCGTGCCGGCGTTGGGCAGGAGTCTTCATGGGCGGGCGGTGGCATTGTTTCGCCGCTGTATCCGTGGCGCTACAGCCCGGCGGTCACTGCTTTGGCCCATTGGTCCCAGGATTTTTATCCACAACTGGGTGAGCGCCTGTTTGCCGCCACCGGCGTGGATCCGGAGGTTCATGTCACCGGCTTGTACTGGTTGGACTTGGACGACGAGGCTGAAGCGCTGGCATGGGCGATCCGTGAAGGTCGGCCCCTGACCAGAGTGGATGTTTCGGCCGCCCATGATGCGGTGCCGGTGCTGGGCGGCGGGTATTGCCAGGCAATCTATATGGCGAATGTGGCCAATGTGCGAAACCCTCGCTTGGTTAAGTCCCTTAAAGCCGCGTTATTGGCGATGCCTGGCGTAATCGTTCACGAACAGTGCGAAGTCACCGGATTTGTTCTGGAAGGCGACAATGTGGTGGGCGTAAATACGGCAGAGGGGCCGATTGTGGGGGCGCATGTAGTGTTGGCGGCAGGAGCGTGGAGCGGTGAGTTGCTTGGCACGCTGGGCTTGGCGCTTCCGGTGGAGCCGGTCAAGGGGCAGATGATTTTGTACAAGTGCGCCTCGGACTTCCTGTCGAGCATGGTCCTGGCCAAGGGGCGTTACGCCATCCCCCGGCGCGACGGACACATTCTCATCGGAAGTACCCTGGAACATGAGGGCTTCGACAAGACACCCACCGAAACTGCGCTGGAAAGTCTCAAGGCCTCGGCTGTGGAACTGATTCCCGCTCTGGCGGATGCCGAGGTGGTTGGGCATTGGGCCGGTTTGCGCCCCGGTTCACCGGAAGGCATTCCCTATATTGGCCAGGTGCCCGGCTTCAAAGGGCTGTGGCTCAACTGCGGGCACTACCGCAACGGCCTGGTTCTGGCGCCGGCGTCCTGTCAGTTGTTTGCAGACTTGCTGCTAGGGCATACGCCGATTATCGACCCCGCACCTTACGCGCCTGAAGGTCGGATCAGCGCTGGATAGACTTCGGTCCCTGCTCCAGATGCGCCTGAGTGCAATACCACTCCTGGCGTGAGCTTAGGGCGCGATCCTGTGGCAGGTGCACGCCGCAGTGGGCGCAGCGCACCATCAACGCAGCGCTTGGCTCGCTTGTGCGTCGCTGCTTGGTGGCCGGGCTTTTGAATTTGCGCCAGAACCATACCGCGGCAGCAATAACGGCAATCCAGAACAGAAGACGAAGCATGATGGGCGGTTTCTCGATAAGTAATGCGCCAGTTTAGCCAAGGACGTGGCAAGCGCACAGCGCAATAATACTGCCCAATAAAAAAGGAGCCCCGAGGGGCTCCTTTTTGCGTTGCGTCGACAGATCAGTCGAACACACCGAAGGTCATGTAGCTGAACCAAGAGCGGTCCTGATTGTTGCCCAGGGCCTCTGGCTCTTCTTCTTCGATCACGTCGCCGTTCTCGTCGTGCGGCTTGAGCTCCGAAGGAATGGCTTCCTTGGCGTCCTGGTACTGCTTGATCACGTCCTGATTGGCGCGGGTTTCGCCCGGCGGCAACGGTGGGCGCGACTCGATCAGGCCAAGGGTGTATTTGCTCAGCCACGAACGGTTGTCCGCTTCGGCAACCTGAGGCACGAACTGGCCGTCTTTCAGGCTCGGGTGATCCGGGTAGTTGAGCTTCAGGGTTTCCAGGCTGGTGTTGGCCAGTTCGTCCAAGTGCAGACGTTGGTAGGCCTCGGTCATCACTGCCAGGCCGTCACCCACGGAAGGGGTCTCCTGGAAGTTTTCTACTACGTAGCGGCCACGGTTGGCAGCAGCGACATACGCTTGACGGGTCAGGTAGTAGTGAGCTACGTGGATCTCGTAAGACGCCAGCAGGTTGCGCAGGTAGATCATGCGCTGCTTGGCGTCCGGGGCGTAGCGGCTGTTCGGGTAGCGGCTGGTCAGCTGGGCGAACTCATTGTAGGAGTCGCGGGCAGCACCTGGGTCACGCTTGGTCATGTCCAGCGGCAGGAAGCGCGCCAGCAGGCCAACATCCTGGTCGAACGAGGTCAGGCCCTTGAGGTAGTAGGCGTAGTCCACGTTCGGGTGTTGCGGGTGCAAACGGATGAAACGCTCGGCGGCGGACTTGGCGGCTTCCGGTTCGGCGTTCTTGTAGTTGGCATAGATCAGCTCAAGCTGAGCCTGGTCGGCATAGCGCCCGAACGGATAACGCGACTCCAGTGCCTTCAGCTTCGCTGTGGCGCTGGTGTAGCTATTATTGTCCAAGTCTTTCTGTGCCAGTTGGTACAGCTCGACTTCGCTCAGGTTTTCGTCGACGACT
The DNA here is from genome assembly GCF_021391435.1 of Pseudomonas sivasensis. Lineage (NCBI taxonomy): Bacteria > Pseudomonadati > Pseudomonadota > Gammaproteobacteria > Pseudomonadales > Pseudomonadaceae > Pseudomonas > Pseudomonas sivasensis. Next base: position 1,087,988 of record NZ_CP090029.1, read on the forward strand.
TCCTTTGTTGACGAGCAAGCAGCAGTCATGGCGAGGATGGCGATCAGCAGCAGGTGTTTCACTTGCATGGCGGCTTGCGTCCCTATGACGGCCGCTGTCTTGGGCGGGGCCGTCCTGTTATGATGAGCGCCCCGTTGAAAGCCTCGGGGCAAAAGACGCCGTATTTAACCACAAGCGCGCAGCCGAAACCAAAGGCTGTGCCACGCCTAGTCTGAGCATGTCCGATAAAATTGAACTTCGCGCAGAGGTGCCGTCCGAATTGGGCGGCCAACGCCTCGATCAAGTCGCCGCACAATTATTCGCTGAGCACTCGCGCTCGCGCCTTTCCGCCTGGATCAAAGACGGCCGCCTGACTGTGGATGGAGCGGTTATCCGCCCGCGAGACATAGTCCATGGCGGTGCGATTCTTGAGCTGACTGCCGAGCAGGAAGCCCAGGGAGAATGGGTCGCCCAAGACATTGAGCTGGATATCGTCTATGAAGACGACGACATCCTCGTCATCAACAAACCCGCAGGCCTGGTGGTTCACCCGGCGGCCGGGCACGCTGATGGCACCTTGCTCAATGCCCTGTTGCACCATATCCCGGACATCATCAACGTGCCGCGCTGCGGTATCGTGCACCGTCTGGACAAGGACACCACCGGCCTGATGGTGGTTGCCAAGACCATTCAGGCGCAGACGCAACTGGTTACGCAGTTGCAGAGCCGTAGCGTCAGCCGGATCTATGAGTGCATCGTGATCGGCGTGGTCGTCGCGGGTGGCAAGATCAACGCCCCTATCGGTCGCCACGGCCAGCAGCGCCAGCGCATGGCGGTAATGGAGGGCGGCAAGCAGGCCGTAAGCCACTACCGTGTATTGGAGCGTTTCCGTTCCCACACCCACGTTCGGGTCAAGCTGGAAACCGGTCGTACTCACCAGATTCGAGTGCACATGGCACACATCAACTTCCCGTTGGTCGGCGATCCTGCCTACGGTGGTCGCTTCCGCATTCCGCCTGCGGCCAGTCAGACAATGGTTGAATCGCTCAAGACGTTCCCGCGCCAGGCACTGCATGCACGCTTCCTGGAACTGGATCATCCGACGAGTGGTAAGCGCATGAGCTGGGAATCGCCACTGCCGGACGATTTTGTCTGGTTGCTGTCACTGCTCAAGCAGGACCGTGAGGCGTTTGTTGGATGAGTGACTGGCTGATACCTGACTGGCCCGCGCCGGCTCGGGTAAAGGCCTGCGTTACCACCCGTGCGGGCGGCGTCAGCCTGGCGCCGTTCGACAGCCTCAACTTGGGCGATCATGTAGAGGACAGGCTGGAGGCCGTTCTTGAAAATCGCCGTCGTCTTAGCGACGCATTTGATATTCAGCCGGCCTGGCTGCGCCAAGTTCACGGGGTGACCGTGGTTGAGGCTGATCCTGGCCGCACGGCTGAAGCCGATGGCTGTTGGACCAGCAACCCAGGCATCGCTTGTACCTCTATGACTGCCGATTGCCTGCCCGCGTTATTCTGCAACCGCGCAGGGACTCGTGTCGCAGCGGCCCATGCCGGTTGGCGCGGGTTGGCGGCTGGCGTGTTGGAAGCGGCTTTCGAAAGTCTGGATACCGCTCCTGCCGACGTATTGGTCTGGTTGGGCCCGGCAATCGGTCCTCAATCCTTTGAAGTCGGTCCTGAGGTGCGTGAAGCCTTCATGCAGCAACTGCCGACCACTGCCCAAGCCTTTGTGCCGAGCCGTAATCCTGGCAAGTTCATGGCCGACATCTATCAACTGGCTCGCCTGCGCCTTGCCGCACGGGGTGTCACGGCTGTTTACGGTGGTGGTTTGTGCACCGTGACCGATCCGCGCTTCTTTTCTTACCGGCGCAGTCCGCGCACCGGTCGATTTGCCTCCCTTATCTGGCTCGAACGCTAGACTCTCCTGACTTACGTCAACTGTCCGTAGCTTGAATCTTCCAGAATCCACCCCATCTATAAGGGTATCTGGCAGGTTTCTTCATTCAGGAATGTTTTATAGCTCCGGCCTGCTCAAAAGGAAGGTGACTAATGCGTATTGATCGTTTAACCAGCAAATTACAGTTGGCGTTATCGGACTCCCAGTCGTTGGCGGTGGGTCTCGACCACCCGGCCATTGAGCCTGCACACTTGATGCAGGCTCTTCTGGAACAGCAAGGTGGTTCTATCAAGCCCTTGCTGATGCAGGTGGGCTTTGATGTCAGCAGCCTGCGCAAGGAGTTGAGCAAAGAGCTCGACCAGCTGCCAAAAATCCAAAATCCAACCGGCGACGTGAACATGTCGCAGGATCTGGCGCGCCTGCTTAACCAGGCCGACCGCCTGGCCCAGCAAAAGGGCGACCAGTTCATCTCCAGCGAACTGGTGCTGCTCGCCGCCATGGACGAGAACAGCAAGCTCGGCAAGTTGTTGCTGGGCCAGGGCGTGAGCAAGAAAGCCCTGGAAAATGCCATCAACAATCTGCGTGGTGGCGACGCGGTGAATGATCCTAACCACGAGGAGTCGCGCCAGGCCCTGGACAAGTACACCGTCGATCTGACCAAGCGTGCCGAAGAAGGCAAGCTTGATCCTGTCATCGGCCGCGACGACGAGATTCGTCGCACCATCCAAGTCCTGCAGCGTCGCACCAAGAATAACCCTGTGCTGATCGGTGAGCCTGGTGTGGGTAAAACCGCGATTGCCGAGGGTTTGGCTCAGCGCATCATCAATGGTGAAGTGCCGGACGGCCTTAAAGGCAAACGCCTGCTGTCCTTGGACATGGGGTCGTTGATCGCCGGTGCTAAGTTCCGCGGCGAGTTTGAAGAGCGCCTGAAATCTCTGCTTAATGAACTGTCGAAGCAGGAAGGGCAGATCATTCTGTTTATCGACGAACTGCACACCATGGTCGGCGCCGGAAAAGGCGAGGGCTCGATGGATGCTGGCAACATGCTCAAGCCAGCTTTGGCGCGCGGCGAGTTGCACTGCGTAGGTGCAACGACGCTCAACGAGTACCGTCAATATATAGAGAAGGATGCAGCCCTTGAGCGTCGCTTCCAGAAAGTGCTGGTGGAAGAACCGAGCGAAGAGGACACCATCGCCATCCTGCGCGGTTTGAAAGAACGCTATGAGGTCCACCACAAGGTGGCGATCACTGACGGTGCGATCATTGCAGCGGCCAAATTGAGCCATCGCTATATCACCGATCGTCAGTTGCCGGACAAGGCCATCGATTTGATCGACGAAGCGGCCAGCCGCATTCGTATGGAAATCGACTCCAAGCCGGAAGTGCTCGACCGCCTGGATCGGCGCCTGATTCAACTGAAAGTCGAATCTCAGGCTTTAAAGAAAGAAGAAGACGACGCTGCGAAGAAACGCCTGGAAAAACTCCAGGAAGAAATTTTGCGGCTTGAGCGCGAGTATTCGGACCTGGAAGAGATCTGGACCTCGGAAAAAGCCGAAGTGCAGGGCTCTGCGCAGATCCAGCAAAAGATCGAACAGTCCCGTCAGGAACTGGAGGCTGCACGCCGTAAGGGCGACCTGAACCGCATGGCCGAATTGCAGTACGGTGTCATCCCGGACCTGGAGCGCAGCTTGCAAATGGTCGACCAGCACGGCAAGAGCGAGAATCAGTTGCTGCGCAGCAAGGTGACCGAGGAAGAAATCGCCGAAGTCGTCTCGAAGTGGACCGGCATTCCTGTGTCGAAAATGCTCGAAGGCGAGCGCGACAAGCTGCTGAAGATGGAGCATCTATTGCACCAGCGCGTGATCGGCCAGGAAGAGGCGGTCGTGGCGGTGTCCAACGCGGTACGGCGTTCGCGGGCCGGCTTGTCCGACCCGAACCGCCCGAGCGGCTCGTTCATGTTTCTTGGCCCGACCGGCGTGGGTAAGACCGAGCTATGCAAGGCGCTGGCTGAGTTTCTCTTTGATACTGAAGAGGCCATGGTGCGGATCGATATGTCCGAGTTCATGGAAAAACACTCGGTGGCTCGCCTGATCGGTGCTCCACCAGGCTATGTGGGCTACGAGGAGGGCGGTTACCTGACCGAAGCCGTGCGGCGTAAGCCTTACTCGGTGATCCTGCTGGATGAGGTCGAGAAGGCGCATCCGGATGTATTCAACATCCTGCTGCAAGTGCTGGAAGATGGTCGGTTGACGGACAGTCACGGGCGTACCGTTGACTTCCGCAACACGGTGATCGTGATGACGTCCAACCTGGGCTCCTCCCAGATCCAGGAGTTGGTAGGTGATCGTGAGGCCCAGCGCGCTGCGGTAATGGATGCGCTGACCACACACTTCCGCCCGGAATTCATCAACCGGGTCGACGAAGTGGTGATCTTCGAGCCATTGGCGCGTGATCAGATCGCGGGCATCACCGAGATCCAGTTGGGCCGCTTGCGCGGTCGTCTGGCAGAGCGCGAGCTGTCGCTGGAGCTGAGCCGCGAGGCGTTAGACAAGCTGATCGCAGTCGGTTACGACCCGGTGTATGGTGCACGGCCTTTGAAACGTGCGATCCAGCGCTGGATCGAAAACCCGCTGGCGCAGTTGATCCTGTCAGGCAGCTTTATGCCAGGCACCAGCGTAGAGGCGACTGTGGAGAACGACGAAATCGTCTTCCATTAAGCCTGGATTGCAGCGTTATGAGAGAAGGTCCCGCATCGCGGGACCTTTTTTTTCGTTAGGGCGTTGAACTGTAAGGGAAAGGCTTGTAAAGTGCGCCCCGCAGCAACGTCAGCCCACGGGTTTCTTCTCCCCAAGAAGAAATCAGAAAGAAGCGCAAATCATTGTCTTAAAAGCAATTTAAAGGGTTGACAGGGGTTTTTAAGATTGTAGAATAGCGCGCCTCAGAGACGCTAACGTAGCGATACGGACAGGGTCGAAGAGGAGAGTTTCAAGCAGTAAAAGTTGTACTTTGAAATATGTAGTTCCGTGATAGCTCAGTCGGTAGAGCAAATGACTGTTAATCATTGGGTCCCAGGTTCGAGTCCTGGTCACGGAGCCAATTTCAAACCGGGGTATAGCGCAGTCCGGTAGCGCGCCTGCTTTGGGAGCAGGATGTCGGGAGTTCGAATCCCCCTACCCCGACCATTTTTGGGTCGTTAGCTCAGTTGGTAGAGCAGTTGGCTTTTAACCAATTGGTCGTAGGTTCGAATCCCACACGACCCACCATTTTTGAGACCAGTTAGCGCTGGAATCGAATCTTAAGATCAGAGGCCAAAAGCGCTGATCGAAGAAGGCGACTGAGAGGTCGCCTTTTTTTTACCGGGGTATAGCGCAGTCCGGTAGCGCGCCTGCTTTGGGAGCAGGATGTCGGGAGTTCGAATCCCCCTACCCCGACCATATTAAAAATCCTCGTATCGAAAGATACGGGGATTTTTTTTGCGCACGCAAAACCTCAAAACACTGCGCATCAAACGTGAGAGGGGGCCTGATCCCGACAGCAGTCTGTCAGCCAATGAAGACATAGCTGACCCACCGCGATCGGGAGCAGGCCCCCTCCGACATTATTTTATGTTGTTAGTGAAGTTTGAGTCGCGGCTCAGTACCACGCCCAATCCTGCTGCCCAGCATCAGCATCGCCGTGCGGAAGAAGCCATAGAGCGCCATCTGGTGCATCCGGTACAGCGACACGTAGAACATCCGCGCCAGCCAGCCTTCCAGCATCACACTGCCTGTCAGATTGCCCATCAAGTTACCCACCGCTGAAAAGCGTGACAGCGAGATCAGCGATCCATAGTCGGTGTACTTGTACGACGGCAGCTCCTTGCCCTCGATGCGTAGCTTCAGCGACTTAGCCAGCAACGATGCTTGCTGGTGGGCAGCCTGGGCCCGTGGTGGTACGTTGCGGTCGGTGCCCGGTTGCGGGCACGCGGCGCAGTCGCCGAACGCAAAGATATTTTCGTCGCGGGTGGTTTGCAGCGTCGGCAGCACTTGCAGCTGATTGATGCGGTTGGTTTCCAGGCCATCAATATCCTTGAGGAACCCTGGCGCGCGAATCCCCGCAGCCCACACTTTAAGACTGGCCGGAATCACCTGGCCGCTGCTGGTAATCAGTGCATCGGCGGTGACTTCGCTGACGGCCGAGTTGGTCAGTACGGTCACGCCGAGCTTCTCCAGGGTTTTATGCACAGGCCCGCCAATACGCTCCGGTAGGGCGGGCAGTACGCGTGGGCCGGCTTCGATCAGGGTGATGTGCATGTTTTCCGGCTTGATTCGGTCCAGGCCGTAGGCAGCCAGCTCATGGGCAGCGTTATGCAGCTCGGCGGCGAGTTCGACGCCGGTGGCGCCGGCGCCGACGATGGCGACACTGATCTGCTCGACGACATCGGTCTGTCCGGCATGTGCGCGCAGGTAGTGGTTGAGCAGTTGCTGGTGAAAACGTTCGGCCTGTTTGCGGGTGTCGAGAAACAGGCAGTGTTGCGCCGCGCCCTCGGTGCCGAAGTCGTTAGTGGTGCTGCCTACCGCAATCACTAGGCTGTCGTAGCTCAGAACGCGCGCAGGCACCAGTTCGCGGCCCTCTTCGTCGAGGGTGGCGGCCAACTGAATCTTCTTCTGCTCTCGGTCAAGCCCGCTCATGCGCCCCAGTTGGAACTCGAAGTGGTTCCATTTGGCCTGGGCGACGTAGTTGAGTTCGTCTTCCGAAGAGTTCAGCGACCCGGCGGCCACTTCGTGCAGCAGCGGCTTCCAGATATGGGTCAGGTTGGTGTCCACCAGCGTGATGCTGGCAGTGCCACGCTTGCCCAGAGTCTTACCCAGGCGGGTAGCCAACTCCAGACCGCCGGCGCCGCCGCCGACGATAATAATACGATGGGTCATAGGGATATCTCGCAAGGCTAAAAGAAATCGGAGCAGTTACCCTCGCGAGCGCCAGGCAGCTCATAGCGTTAGGTAACTCAAAAGGCGGCTCAGCAGACCGAGCCCGATCACCACCACCAGCACCACACCAAGGAGCAGCCACGGCCGGAAAGGCTTGCGCTCGACTCGGTTTTGGGAGAGTTGCAGATACTCTTCGACATGCTTTTGGTCGTCGGGGTTCAGGCGACTGGTCATATAAGGCCTCGTCAGGTAGACGTTGCAAAAGGGCGCCACGTTACAGTCGGGTTGGGATCAGAGGCTGATCCCCACGTCGAACACTATGCTGCGCCCCAGGTTGTTGCGCAAGAAATCCGGGGCGTCCGGGTGAGCGAACAGCACTCGCGCGAACGTTGGCCCCACCAGAGACAGCGAGCGCCAGCCTTGGCGCAAGTATTCGGTGGGGGGTGGGAAGTGGCTGTTGAGGTCGAGCACTTCGCGCTTGAGGCTGGTGAACGCGACAAGATCCAGTTCGCCCAGGTCCATCCCGCGCTCTTTGTAGTTGTGGGCCTTCTTGCGCAACGTGGGCGCCAGGCGCAGCAGGAATTCATGAGCGGGGATTCGCCGAGGCTTGGCTTCGCGCCGCACCAGTTGGCTGAGGGAGAATGCGCTACGCCGGCGCAGCAGTTCGTCTCGCCATTCGTCGTTCAGTCGCCGCCCTTCATCAAGTACGAAAAACACCTCGAAACTGGCATCGCGAAACAGCACATCCGGTGGTTCTTGACCTGCGGCATGAAACTCTTCGGCGCGGTAAGGCACGTTCAAACCTTGCAGCAGGCGCTGGCAGACCCAACGCTCACGCTCCCATTTGCGGGCATTGGACAGGAACGCATTGGCTTGTTCGGCTGCTACGGTGAGCAGGCGCAAATAATCTGAGTCATCCATGCATGCAGCTTAGCGTCCAAATGATGACCGCAGGAAGTCCTGCCGCAAAAGCCAGGGTGTAGACTGGCCTTTCAAGCGTAATCCCCCCAAATGAGGAGCGTGCAGTGAAGTTTCTGGTGGTGTTGTTGCTAAGTCTTTTACCGGTATGGGCGCAGGCTGTTGAAGTGGGCGAGCGCCTCACTCCCTGGACCTTGCTCGATCAATTCGACCAAGCCTATACCCTCGATAACCATGCGCAGATTCTGCTGGTGGCGCGCAGCATGGACGCAGCGAAGCTGGTAGATGCGGCGCTGCAAGGCCAACCTAAAGGCTACTTAGAAGCACGGCATGCAGTGTTCGTCGCCGATATCCAGCGCATGCCTCGACTGATCGCCAAACTGTTCGCGGTACCCGCCATGCAATCCTACAACTACCGGGTCATGCTGGACCGTGACGCGCGTATCGCCCCGCGTTATCCCGCAGCGGCGGATAAAGTGCTGTGGCTGCAGCTGGAAAACGGTGCGTTGGTTTCTCAGCACGAATACGGCACTGCTGCCGAATTGCGCCAGGCCCTGGAGCAGGTGAGGCCGTGATCAGCGCCGCAGTGCTGGCGCCCACAACCCTGGGCATCGGTTGGCTGATGTATGCGCCGGTGCTGCTATGGGCGATCCTGCGCTCGCCCTGGGTCGAGTTGTTTGCCGACCGGCGGCGCCAGCATTTGCTGTTCGGTACGGTGTTCGCACTGTTCATGTTGTGGCTGGTGCGGCGGGATTTCGACACTGGTGTGTCCTACCACTTTATTGGTATGACCGCCGTAACCCTGCTGCTGGATTGGCCCCTGGCCATCGTCGGTGGTTTTGCCGCCCAGTTCGGGTTAATGCTGCTTGGGCGCCAGGACCTGGCGGCCCTTGGCGTCAACGGCCTGCTGCTGGTCGTGCTGCCGGTGCTGATCACCGAAGGCTGTGCGCTTGTGGTCGAGCGGGCGCAGCCGCGCAATCCTTTCGTGTATATCTTTTGCTCCGGTTTTTTTGCTGCCGCGCTGTCCGCCTTGCTCTGCCTGTTACTGGGGTTGGGTTTGCTATGGTTTGACGGCCGTTTTGCCATGCCAGAATGGCTGGAAGATTTCGTCGGCTACCTGTGGCTGATCATCTTCCCAGAGGCCTTTATCAACGGCATGGTCATCAGCGCTCTGGTGGTGTTTTGCCCCGAATGGCTGGAGACCTTCAACCGCACCCGCTACCTCTCTGCGCCTTGGAAGGATGACGATTCGCAGCGTTGATCCAGATCAAACCCAGGGCGAGCGAGCAGGCCCATGCTCTGCCAAATTTTAGATAAGCAGGCGGGAGCACGGATCATGGGTGTGTATGAGTGGGCACGGCAGGAGTTGCGAAAAAGCCAGGATGCGGCGCAGGAAATCGGTTTCGACCCAGGCCTGACCCTGCGGGCCATGCTCAGTGCGGTTGTGCAGCAGAGCAAGGGCGTGCGCAGTTTTGAAGACCTGGCCGACGAGCTGCAATACCTTGCAGAAAACCTCGACGACCAGCAGGAATATGCCTTTATGCGGCCTTAATGGCGAGGCGGCAGATCTTCGGAAAACAGCTCGTCTTCTGCGTCCGGGGCTACGGGGATCTTGTGTTCTTCAGCGGCCCAGGCGCCCAGATCGATGAGTTTGCAACGGTCCGAGCAAAACGGCCGGTTGAGATTGTCGGTTTTCCATTCCACGGGGGCGCCGCAGGTTGGGCAGTCGACGGTCAAGGGTTGGCTCATGATCGGCCTCCACGCAAAGTAAGGTAAAAGTGATGCAGTCGCTCGACCTCGCTGTGCAGCCAGGCGAGGTCCTGGTCATTGACCAGTACGTCATCGGCATGGTTCAGGCGGTCTTCACGGCTGGACTGAGCCTTTAGAATCGCCTGTACTTGCTGTTCGCTGATGCCGTCGCGCTGCAGGGTACGCTGAATCTGCACCGATTGCGGCACGTCGATCACCAGGATGCGCTGGGTCATGCTGTACTGGCCGGACTCGATCAGCAACGGCGACACCAGGATCGCGTAAGGCGAGCGCGCGCGCGCCAGGTGGCTGCGAATCTCCTCGCCGATCAGCGGGTGTAGCAAGCCTTCCAGCCATAGGCGCTCTTCAGGTACTTCAAAGATCAGCTTGCGCAACGCGGCGCGGTCCAGTTGACCGTCGGGCTGCAGCACGTGTGCACCAAAGTGCTCGGCGATGCGTGCCAGTGCCGGCCGGCCAGGCTCGACCACCCAGCGCGCGGCGTGGTCGGCGTCGACCAGGTCCACGCCCAGGTCGATAAAGTGCTGGGCCGCCGCGCTTTTACCGCTGCCGATGCCGCCGGTGAGGCCAAGAATCCAGGGTGTTGCAACAGAAGTGGTCATCTGAAACCGACAGACTGCAAATAGAAGTCGGTTATTTGACCACCCCAGAGCAATGCAATCCAGCCGGCAATTGCCAGATACGGACCAAACGGCATCGGGGCCGAAGCCTGAGTCTTGCGCACGCGCATCAGGATCAGCCCGATAACCACTCCCACCAGCGACGACATCAACAGTGTCATCGGCAAAATCTGCCAACCACCCCAGGCGCCGAGCAGAGCCAGTAACTTGAAGTCGCCGTGGCCCATGCCGTCCTTACCGGTGACCAATTTGAACAGCCAGAACACGCTCCATAAGCTCATGTAGCCGATCACTGTGCCCCAAAGGGCGTCGGGTAAAGTCGTCAGTAATTCAAAGCTGTTGACGATCAACCCCAGCCACAGCAATGGCAGCACCAGCACATCCGGCAGTAATTGGTGGTCCGCGTCGATCAGGCTCATTGCCAGCAACCCCCAACTCAATATCAGCACTGCTGCGGCTTGCCAGCCAAAGCCGAAATGTAGGGCGACCCAGGCCGAGATCAGCCCGCACGCAAGCTCGGTGAAGGGGTAGCGTGAGCTGATGGTTGCCTGGCAGTGGGCGCAGCGGCCTCGGAGTATCAGGTAACTGAGCACCGGGATGTTTTCCCACGGCCGGATCGGATGATCACAGTGCGGGCAGCACGAGTTGGGGTGCATCAGGTTGTAGGTCGGCCCGGCAGGCTCAGCAGGTAAACCGAGCACTTCGTGGGCCTGAGCACGCCATTCCCGTTCGAGCATTTTTGGCAGGCGCCACACGAGCACATTGAGAAAACTGCCGACGATCAGCCCCAGTACCGACGCTATCGCCACAAAGGCCCATGGGTGCTCACTCAACAGCAAATTCAAAATGCGCTCCCCAGTTGGAAGACCGGCAGGTACATGGCGATGACCAGCGTCGCGACAATCCCCCCCAGAACCACCATGATCAGCGGTTCCATCAGGCTGGTGAGGCTGTCGACTTGGTCGTCCACGTCGTTCTCATAGTGGTTGGCGACTTTTTCCAGCATCTGTTCCAGCATGCCCGATTCTTCGCCGATTGCTGTCATCTGAATCGCCATACTGGGAAACAGGCCGCTGTTGGCCATGGAGTGATTCAACTGCATGCCAGTGGATACATCGTGACGCATATGTTCGATTGCCTGTTTGAACGGAGCATTGCCCACGGCGCCGGCGACTGAGTCCAAAGCCTGTACCAGTGGAACACCCGCTGCAAAGGTGGTGGACAACGTACGGGCGTAGCGGGCCACTGCGGATTTTGTCAGCAGTTTGCCTGCCAAGGGCGCATTCAACAAACCGGCGTCGAGCCAGTAGCGAAAACGCGGCGAGCTCCGATAGGCCTTACGCAACCCCATGATTCCGGCGGCAATGCCCAACACCAGCATCCACCAGGCTTGCTGCACGAATGCCGACAAGGCGATCACCTGCAAGGTAAGCGTTGGCAGCTTACCGTCAACCCCGGCGAACAGGGTTTGGAACTGCGGAACTACGTGAACCAGCAGTATGCCGGTGACCAGGCTGGCAACCACCAGGACCGCAACGGGGTAGGTCATGGCCTTTTTAATCCTGCCATTGAGTTGCTCGCTCTTTTCGCGGTGGATCGCTACCCGGTCCAGCAGGGTCTCCAGCGCACCCGCTTGTTCGCCCGCGGCCACCAGGTTGCAGTACAGCTCATCGAAGTAGCGCGGTTGTTTACGCAACGCCTCGGCCAGACTGGTGCCGGCTGCGATGTGCTGTTTCAGGTCTTGTACCAGCTCACGCACCGCGCGGTTGTCGAAGCCTTCGTTGATGATATCGAAGGCTTGCAAAAGGGGGATTCCGGCTCTGAGCAGCGTTGCCAGTTGGCGAGTGAACAGCGTGATGTCAGTGGCTTTAACCGAATGAGTAAGGCTTGGCAGCATCGGGGAGTGCTTGCGCACACGGCCAGGGCTGATGCCTTGCTGGCGTAGTTGTGCCTTGACCAGGGCAGGGTTGTGCCCCTTGGTTTGCCCGGACACCCTGCGCCCTTTTCGGTTGATGCCTTCCCAAGCATAAATCGTTGAAGCGTTGTTCATGTCGCGGTTCCGCATATAAACCTTCGAAGATTTATAGCGTAGTCAGGTGACGGATTCGGGCGTGTCGAGGGCGCAGGATAAAATGTCAGAATGTGCGTCTTGTGCGCGATTGCCCGCTTACGGGTGAGTACACTGGCGCCGCTGAAAAAAACGGGGTGCAGGACGCGCCTTGTCATGAGTTCTATTCTGGAGAGTGAATGTGATGAGTCAAAGAGGCTTTACCTTGATCGAGTTGTTGATCGTCGTGGCAATCATCGGCATTTTGGCCACCATCGGCCTCCCGATGTACACCACACACCAGGCCAAGGCCAAGTTCACTGCCGGCCTGGCTGAAATTACTGCCTTGAAGGCCGGCTACGAAGACACCTTCAATCAGGGCACCGTACCCACCTTGGCCTTGATTGGCGGCACGACCCCGACCGCCAACTGCAAGATCGATGTAGCAGGCGACGTCACGACGGGCGTGGGCTCCATCAGTTGCGAAATACTTGATGCGCCAGCGCCTGTGCTGGGCAAGACCATCAGCCTGACGCGCAGCGCCACCGGCTGGAAATGCACTACAACTGCTGAAGAGAAATATGCCGGCAAGGGTTGCGGCGCATAACTGCTAAACCATCCACAGGGAAGTAGAGGTGGCCGATGGCGTTATCCGTACAGCAGCGAGGCGGTGTGTTCCTGGTAGCAGTGGTGTGCTTGCTGACGATTGGGATCTGCGCACCGTTCAGTGGGCACGATCTGCAGCGCGTAGTGCAGATTGCCATCGGGGTCTGTGCGGTGCTGTATGGGCTGTCGGTTACCAGGCTTGAACCCTTGGTGGATAGGCTTACGGGCTGGGGCCTGGCGCTGGTTCTGGTGATGGGCATGGTGTCTTCGGTACTGGCCCATCAGCCGCTCTGGGCCTTCACCGAAGTGGCATTGTTTTTCAGTTGCGCTGCAATTGCCGTAGCGTTTGCCTTACTCCGGCGCCACGGCGGTGACCCGATGGATCGTGTGCTGATCCTGGTTGTGCTGCTGCTGTGCCTGATCAAAACCATCCAATATCTGTATGCCGGTGCGCTCGCATTCACCAGTGGTGCACGCACGCTGGATCCTGACCTGTTGCTGTCCGGCTTTTCCAACAAGCGCTTCTACGGTCAGTTCCAGACATTCACCCTGCCGTTACTGGTGCTTCCCCTGCTGATACCCAATATCTCCCGCGCCGTGCGAGGTGCGGCGTTTGCTTTGTTGTGCGTCTGGTGGCTGATTGCGATAAGCGGTGCTACGCGCGGTACATGGCTAGGGATGGGCGCGGCGGGTTTACTGCTGGCGCTGCTGGGGCCCTGGGGGCGACGCTGGATGGGGTGGCAGTTGGCCGCTGTCGCAGGCGGCCTGTTGTTGTACTGGCTGGTATTTACGGCGCTGGCCGACCACTTGGGGATTGTGCTTTCCAGTGGCGCCGGTGATCGCCTCACCACCTCGCTGTCTGGGCGTGGTCCAATCTGGTGGCAGGCATGGCATATGCTTGTCGAGCGGCCATGGCTCGGGTTCGGGCCGATGCATTTTGCTGATATTGCCAACGAGATCGCCGCCCATCCGCATCAGTCCGTTTTGCAATGGGCCAGCGAATGGGGTGTGCCGTCGGCACTCTGCGTGGCGGTGTTGGCGTGGCGTTCCGGATGGGCCGCGCTTGGTGTGCTGCGTCAGAGGGCGCTGTCTGCCGAGCGCGTTGATCTGTTGCGCTTATGTCTGTTTGCAGCGTTGGTCGGCGCCTTGGTGCAGTCCATGGTCGACGGCGTGATCGTGATGCCCATTTCCCAAGTCTGGCTGGCACTGACAATCGGCTGGCTAATGGCGCTGCATGTGTGGGGTGCCTCGGCAACGGTTGCGCTACCGCTGGTTGGGTGGGCTTGGAAAGTACTGAGTGTGCTGGCCGTTGGTCTGTTGATTGCGATTGCACTGCGCGATGTCCCTCACATCGCGCAAGCCCAGCAGCAATACCTGAGTGACCATGGAAATCACCTGCAACCACGTTTCTGGGCCCAGGGGGTCATTGCTCGCTGAGGGGTGTAAGTTGCCGGACGCCCGATGCGGTGCTAGCTTTAGCCCACCGCCCGTGTAGCTCAGTTGGTAGAGCAGCGCACTCGTAACGCGAAGGTCGCAGGTTCGATTCCTGTCTCGGGCATAAAGGCGCTACTGTTTTAGATGCCGTGTTTAAACGGCAACGTTTTCAGATGATCCCAGAATGGTTCTGAAGGCCAGACGAGTCGGCATTCATGCCCGCTCTTTTGTATCTGCGCAACCTTGATGACCCAGATGCATCCCCATTCCTCGATCTAAGAGAACAACATGACCACGACTGAAATGACCCAGGAAGTTCGACATCAAGCAGCCCTCGAAAAATACATCGGGGAATCGCCGCAGCTCAAAGAAGAGATCAAGGACCTGAGCGCCGATGATCAGCGCGACCAGATCCAGTGGGCATTCGAGGACGAGGCCGAGAGCCAGGGCCTCCAGCCTTGGGAGTTGACCCTCAAGTACACCTCGACACCGGAAGAGTTCGAAGCCGCACGGCTGGCCTTGCACAAAGAGGCGGCCGAGGTGCTGGGTGTGGATTGGGAAGAGTATTGCGAGATGAATAACCTGGTCGTCTGACGCCGACGTACTTGTGTGGTGTGCGGGGCAGCCCGCTCACCACAATCAAGCATCAAATATTGACCTCAGATGCTCAGTCGCATAGACAAGTCCACCGCCTTAACATCCTTGGTCATCGCGCCGATGGAGATGTAGTCCACTCCGGTTTCAGCGATGGGCAGCAGGGTGCTTTCATTGATCCCGCCACTGGCTTCCAGCTTCGCCTTGCCGCCGTTCAGGCGCACGGCCTCACGCATATCTTCCAGGCTCAATTCATCCAGCATGATGATGTCGGCGCCCGCTGCCAGTGCTTCGCGTAGTTCGTCCAAGCTTTCCACTTCGATTTCCACCGGCCTGCCGGGCGCGATTTTGTGCGCGGCGGTAATGGCTTGGGCGATACCACCGCAGGCCGCGATGTGGTTTTCCTTGATCAGGAACGCGTCATACAAGCCAATCCGGTGGTTGTGGCAGCCACCACAGGTCACGGCGTATTTCTGCGCCAGGCGCAGGCCGGGCAGGGTTTTTCGGGTATCCAGCAGCTTGACCTGGGTGCTGGCGACAAAATCTGCGAGGAACCGGGCGCGTGTGGCGACCCCGGACAGCAACTGCAGGAAGTTCAGGGCAGAGCGTTCGCCGGTGAGCAACGAGCGCGCCGGGCCTTCGAGGTGGAACAGGGCTTGGTTGGGGCTGACGCGCTCGCCGTCGGTCACTTGCCAGTGCACGGCGACCCTTGGGTCCAGTTGGCGGAAGACTGCGTCTACCCAGGCCGTACCGGCAATCACAGCGATATCGCGGGTAATGATGGTGGCGGTGGCCAGCCGTTCGGTCGGGATCAACTGCGCGGTGATGTCGCCGCTGCCGATGTCTTCCAGCAGTGCACGGCGCACGTTGGCTTCGATTTCGGCGGTGAGGTCGGCAAGACGGAGGTTCGGCATAACAGGCTCCACAAACAAAGTGTCCCGATTATAGGGGTAGCGTGCATTCGAACCCAGAGTCACCGCTGATTTACCACGCAATGTCAGAGGGTGCTGGCGCAACGGCCCTCATTTGCAAGATAATCCTGCGCCTTGCAATTGGCGTCATAGCTTTGACGTCCTGGTGATGAGCGGTTTCCACAGCGCCCAACGGGCCTGTACCCGATCTTTCCCCAACTCAATACCGCCGTTTCAGGAGGCCAGGATGCACAATGACGGAAAGGTGGTGCCAATCAACAGGGCACACGCCACGCCATCGCCGCTCGCGCGCCTGCCGGTGGTACTGCTGCAGGTTCGCGACAGAGCCGCGCAACAGTTGCAGCAGGGGCTGCAGGAATTGTTCGATAACGCCGACGACACGTTGTTCGAGATGGCCGACAAGGCCCGCAGCAACGTGGATCACCATATTTTCTTTGAAGCCATGCGTGACCTGCGCCTCAAGCGCAAGAATTTCGAGCGCGTGTTCATGGAGCGGCTATTCCAAGCCTTTGGCGGCCTGGGTCAGGCGGGGAGGGGCGAGCTTCAGATGGTGCCGGTGATGTCCTATGACACGGCGCCAAGTTCATCCAAGGATGAATTGGAAAAAGCCGTGGCACTTGAGGCTATGGTCGGCCGGGTGCGCAACCGAGACGGCCTGGCGCTTGGGCAGTTGACCGCGCGCTTGAGTGCCTTGCTGGGCAATAACCTGGATGATCGTGAAAACCCTTTGGGCCCGGCGCTACTGTGCGAGTTTTTCCTGCGTGCGGGGCGCAGTTTGGGTGTGGAGATCCGCGTCAAACTGATCATGCTCAAACTGTTTGAAAAATACGTGCTCAGTGACGCCGACCAACTCTACGGGGAAGCCAACCAGTTGCTGGGCGCCACCGGCGTATTGCCGGAACTCAAGGCTGTACCCTCCCGTCGCCCTGGCGAGCGCGCCACTCGTGATTACCAGCGTGAAGCAGCATTGCCCAGCGCGGAGCAACCCGTCGACGAGAATGGCCAGCAAGCCTTCGCCGCTTTGCAGGCGCTGTTGGCCCCCGTGCGCGGTAGCGTGTCGCCTACGCTTGAGGCCAGCGCAGAACCCCAGCCCATCGCCACCCGCGACCTGTTGCGGCTGTTGTCCCATTTGCAGCAGTACGTGCCGGAACCGGAAGTCGAAGATGATTTCGACCTGCGTAACCAGCTTGAGCAATTGCTCACCCGTGTCAGCGTCAAAAGTGGCAAGTCGCGGGTCGTGGAGGATGCGGACGAAGATGTAATCAACCTGATCGCCTTGCTGTTCGAATTTATCCTCAACGACCGCGCCGTGCCGGACGCCTTCAAGGCTTTGATCGGCCGACTGCAGATCCCACTGCTGAAAGTGGCGGTGCTGGACAAGAGTTTTTTCAGCCGTGCCAGCCACCCAGCGCGGCGCCTGTTGAATGAAATTGCCACGACCGCCATGGGCTGGAGCCCGGTCGCTGACTACCAGCGCGACAGTCTGTATCTGCGCATCGAGCAGGTGGTTCAGCGTTTGCTCAATGAGTATGTCGAAGACCCGGCGATTTTTTCCCTGTTGCTGACTGAGTTCAATGCGTTTACCGCTGATGAGCGTCGGCGCTGCGAGTTGCTTGAGCAGCACACTCGCGACGCCGAAGAAGGGCGCGTGCGCACTGACGCGGCGCGAGCACGGGTGGCCGAGGTGCTCAATCGACGGCTATTGGGCAAGGTTTTACCGCGAGCTGTGGTGCTGTTTCTGCAACAGGCCTGGAGTCAGGTGCTGTTGCTGGCCAGCCTCAAGTACGGCGAGCAGTCGGTGCAATGGCAAGCAGCGCTGCGCACCATGGATGAGCTGATCTGGAGTGTGAGCCTGCCGCAAGACACCGAAGCCGGGGGCCATTTAGTAGAGCAGTTGCCGGGCTTGCTCAAGGCCCTACGCGACGGGTTGACCAGCGCAGCCTTCGACCCCTTCAGCACCCGTGATTTTTTTGTTCGTTTGCAGGCCCTGCATGTCCAGCCGACCGAGGGTGTCGATGGGTTGATCGAAGTGCGCGAACCTTTAGTGCTCAGCACAACGCCGCCTGGTTCAGTTGAAGATCTCCCGGCGGATGATCCGGACCTGCTCAAGGTTTACAAATTGCGGATCGGTGACTGGGTCGTGTTCCAGCCAGGGCAGCCCAGCGCCCTGCGGTGCAAGCTGATGGCGATCATGGCACCGGCCAATACCTACGTTTTTGTTGGCCGCACCGGGCTCAAAGTCCTGGATAAAAGTGCAGGCCAACTGGCGCTGGCGTTCAAGCGTGGGGCGCTGTACATCCTGGATGATGGGCCGCTGTTCGAGCGAGTACTGGCGGCAGTGGTGGGGCAACTGCGTCAACTCAATCGCGGCAAGTGATCGCAACCACGGGGTCGAACGCGGCATACTGGTCACACTTAGTCACGTTCAAGGATCCTGTATGCAGTTGGACCCCGCCAGCGGTTGGTGCCAGGGCATTCGCCATTGCCCTTCGCCCAACTTCAACGAGCGCCCCACAGGCGAAATCTCACTGTTGGTGGTGCATAACATCAGCCTGCCACCGGCGCAGTTCGCCACTGGCAAGGTGCAGGAGTTTTTCCAGAATCGCCTGGATGTCACGGAACATCCCTACTTTGAAGGGATTGCAGAGCTACGGGTGTCTGCGCATTTTCTGATTGAGCGCGACGGCGCGGTGACGCAGTTTGTGTCCTGCATCGACCGCGCCTGGCATGCCGGGGTTTCATGCTACGAAGGGCGTGAAACCTGTAATGACTTTTCCTTGGGTATAGAGCTGGAAGGCACGGATGACCTGCCCTTCACCGACGCTCAATATAGGTCGCTGATCGACCTTACCCTTCAGTTGCTGGCAGCCTATCCCGGTATTACGCCGCAGCGCATATGCGGTCACAGCGATATCGCCCCGGGGCGCAAGACCGATCCCGGCCCCGCTTTTGATTGGACGCGCTTTCGCAGCGCTCTGCAGGATGGAGGACACGCACGATGAGTTTTCTGGTATTGGTGCTGGCGGTGTGGATCGAGAAGTTCTCGGCCATGCGCCAGCGATTGCAGCGTGACGGCGGCTGGTTGCGTGAATTGGCCAAGTTAGAGTCGAGCCCGCGCCTGGGCAAGCAACCTTGGTTGATTCTGGTCCTGTTGGTGTTGCTGCCGGTGGCGTTGCTGGCGTTGTTGCTGCTGGTGCTGGAACCGGTGGCCTATGGCTTGTTGGCGCTGCCGGTGCACCTGCTGGTGGTGATCTACAGCTTGGGCCGTGGTGATCTGTTGGCCGGGCTTGGGCCGTTTCGCGACGCCTGGCGCCGGGGTGATTTGCAAGCTTCCGAGCACGTGGCCGAGCGCGACCTGAAGCTGGGTGCCGACAGCGGTGAGCAACTGCTGGAACGCGTTCAGGGCCATTTGTTGTGGCAGGCTTACCAGAGCTTTTTCGCAGTGATTTTCTGGTACTTCCTGTTGGGGCCGGTCGCCGCGCTGGCCTATCGGCTTTTGGCCCTGGCCAGTGAACACAGCCAGAACCCACTGGTGGCTGAACGCGCCGGGCAATTGCGTCATGCGTTTGACTGGTTGCCGGTGCGCCTGCTGGCGGCCAGCTTTGCCTTGGTGGGCAATTTCGTCGCAGTCAGTCGTGTCATGCTTCACGAGCTGTTGAACTGGGACATCAGCGCCGCGCAACTGGTGGGAAAAGTCGGCCTGGTCGCTGCTGAAATCCCGCCGCCGGTGGTAGGTGCAGACGGCATCAATAGCCTGGATCGGCTTTGGGAGCTGCTGCTGCGCGCGGCAGTGCTGTGGTATGCCGGTTTCGCCATTTGGACTGTGCTGCCTTGACCCTCCGACAGGAGCGAGTCCTTCGCTCCTGTCGTTAACCTTAAGTTACAAAACTCCCTTTCAAATTGAGCTATATAGACAGAGCGCCAAATAGTGGCTTTCTGCCGCCGCCCTGCGCCTCAATAAAAATAAAAGAAAAGGGAGTTCACCTGTGAAGAGCTTGCTCTATCCCGCCATCGCGCTGATGAATCGCCTGAGCTTCGGCATGAAGTTCAGCCTGATCAGCGTGCTGTTCCTGCTGCCGATGCTCGCGACCAACTATTACCTGGTGCGTGATTCCTGGCGCGAATTCCAGGGCACCCGTGTCGAACTGCAAAGCCTTGATCTGCTCGGCAGCAGCCTGGCCCTGCGCCGAGATCTGGAGACCCTGAATAACCAGGTGCAGATCAACGCAACCCTCGGCCAGTCCGGCAAAGCCGGTGACCTTGAGGCCAAGATCGGCGCCTTGGAGCAGAGCGTGCTCACCCGTTTGCAAGGCCTCAACCCGATGGCCACCGAGCCCGAGCAAATCACCGTGTTTGAAGGCAAGCGCGACGAACTGATCGCCGCCTTCAAGGCCCAGCAACAGGAAACTTCGTTGCTGAGCAAAAGTGCGCTGATCGGCAAGTTGCTGAATAAAGCGCAGATGCTCAGCCAGATCATTGCCAGCCAATCCGGCTTGAGCCGTGACCCGCAGAGCGATTTACGCCAACTCAGCGAACTGATCACCAGTGTCACCCCCCAAGTCACTCAAACCCTGGGAGAGGGGCGGGCGATGGGCGCTTACTCCCTGGGACAGGGCTTCCTCAATTCCTCCTCAAGCACCCGTTTTGACGAACTGCTGCAACAGCTGGAAAAACTCCAGGCCGAATACGGCTTAAAATTGCAGGACGCCCTGGGCTCCAGCAAAGCTGCTCACGCTGCGCTTGATGGCTTGGCGAAGGCCAGCAACGCCAGCCTCAAGCAAGGCAGCGAGTTGTTTGAAGAGCAGGTGGTCATGGCTGAAACCCTCGAAGCTCCCTGGCAGGCTTTCTACGACAGCGTCAGCCAATTGATGGCCAAGACCTATCAGCTCGATGACGCCACCCTGAGTTTTCTCGGGCAGCAACTGGATCAGCGCCTGGCGCAGAACCGTACACACATGGTGGTACTGGTCTCGGCACTGACAGCGGTATTTCTGCTGATCTTCTATCTGTACGCAGGCTTCTACGCCTCGACGCGCACCACCCTGCGACGCCTGGGGGCGATGATGGACAAGGTGGCGGCCGGCGACATGACCGTCACGTTTGTCGCCCAAAGCCGCGACGAGTTGGGCGATCTCGGCCAGGTGTTCAACGGCACCGTGGCGAAAATCCATGACTTGATCGAACGCGTCGGTCACACCGTCAGCCAGGTCGAACTGCAGGCCGGACAAGTGGAAACAGTTTCGGCCCGCAGCAATCAAGCGGTCTCTGGCCAGCGCACGCAAATCGAACAAGTGGCGACGGCCATGAACCAGATGTCGGCCACCGCCCAGGAAGTGGCGCGCAGTGCGGCCGCGGCGGTCAGCAGTGCTCACAGCGTCAACGATGAAACCGTAAGTGGCCGTGGACTGGTGCAATCCCAGCAGAGCAGCATTGCGCGGCTGGCCTCGGAGATAGATTTGTCAGTGGGGGTGATCAACCAACTGGCCACTGACAGCCAGTCGATCAGCAGCGTGTTGGAAGTCATAAAAAGCATCGCCGAGCAAACTAACCTGCTGGCGCTCAACGCGGCGATTGAGGCCGCGCGGGCTGGTGAGCAGGGACGCGGTTTTGCGGTGGTGGCCGATGAAGTGCGCACGCTGGCTCGGCGCACTCAGCATTCCACCGAAGAAATCGAACAGATGATCAGCCGCCTGCACAGCGGTGTCGGCGCGGCAGTGAAGGCCATGGGCACCAGCCATGAAATGGCCAGCGGTACCGTCGGCCAATCGGAAAAGGTCCAGCAGGCGCTGGAAAACATCCTCGGCGCCGTCGGCATGATCGTCGACCAGAACCAGCAAATCGCTGCCGCCGTGGAACAACAGACTGCCGTCGCCCACGATATCGACCAGAACATCGTCGAAATCAATCGGGCCGGCGAACATGCGGCCCAAGGCGCACATCAGACCGAGGCGGCAAGCCGGCAGCTCTCATTGCAGGTGATCGAGTTGAAGCAATTGATCGGGGCCTTTCGCGTGTAAGGGGGCGGAGTAGGATTGGTCTTCTGGTGATGTAGTTCTCGTCTGGATTTCCCTGGGTGCCTTTTTTGTTCGCGGGAATGAGTGAGAATTTATTTCACTCAATCCCGCTTAAGGGGAGGCACGACGATGACCACCGCCGCTGGCATCAAGGGGCACTGCGCCCATTGCGACATCACGTTTGAACTCAAGCCCTGGCAACTGAATGCCATCGCCATCGAAGAACCCTTCGACTGCCCCTACTGTCAGCATGTGTTGGAACTGAACTGCCCACGGCAATTGCGCCACTTCAAAGCGCTGGACCACTGGGCGCTGGTACGCCCGAGCATGGCGATATTGACCAGCGTGGTGCTGATCGTGGCACTGGTGACTGAATGGGTGGGGCTGATCAGCGTGATCGGCCAGCTCAACGTGTCACTGTTGGTGCTGTTGGTGCATTTCCTGGTGCTGCGCTACGCCCGCCATCGGCAGCGAATGACCCTTAACCTGCAAGCAGTGATCCCGGCCTTACCACTTGAACAGCTCCCACGCATTGCGTGTGCTCGCCTCGGCCAGCAATAGCGGGCTGGTGCCCATGCGTTCGGCCAGGGCGGTGCAGATTTCGGGCAAATGCTCAGGGCTATTGCGCTGGCCAGCGTACATGGCCGGTGCCATGTCGGGGGCGTCGGTTTCCAGTACCACCGCGTCCAGCGGCAATTGCGCCAGCACCTTGTGCATGCGCAAAGCCTGGGGCCACGTGCCGGCACCGCCGAGGCCGAGCTTGAAGCCCAGCTTGATGTACTCGTGGGCTTCCTCCCGGCTTCCGGCGAACGCGTGGATGATGCCACCTCGTGGCAGGCGGATGCGCTTGAGGGTGGCGATCACGGCTGCGTGGCTGCGGCGTACGTGCAGCAGCGCCGGCAGTTGGAAGTCCACGGCCAGTTTGAGCTGGGCTTCGAACAGGCTCTGCTGGCGTTCGCGGTCCAGGTGTTCAAGGAAGTAATCCAGGCCAATTTCGCCCACCGCACACAGTTGCCGGTGGCCGTGCAGGCGGCTCAGCCATTCGCCCAATGCCGTGAGGTCGGCGGGACGGTGGTCGTCCAGATACACCGGGTGCAAGCCGAAAGCCGCGAACAATCCCTCATCCGCCTGCACCAGATCCCACAGTCGCTGCCAATTTTGCTGATACACCCCCAACACCACCATGCGTTGCACACCGAGTGTACGGCTGCGGGCGAGGACTTGCGGGCGATCGTTGTCGAAGTCCGGGAAGTCCAAGTGGGTATGGGTGTCGATCAGCTCCACGCTCAGGCCTCGTGGATCCGCTGTTTGAAGGTCCGGCCGATCGCATGCACGCCCGGTTGGTACTGTTCTTCTTCAATCGCGGCCAAGGCCAGGCGCAAGGCTGCGTCGGCAATCAGTTGATGTTGCTGGGCCATGGCGTTGACCGGCAGCGGCAGAAAATCCAGCAGTTGAGTGTCACCAAAGGTGCCCAAGCGCAGCGGGCGCGACTTGAGTGGGAAGTCATGCAGCGCGTCAAACACACCCTGCAAGAGCACGTAGGACGTGGTCACCAGTGCGTCAGGCAAATGCCCCAGTCGTTGCAGCAGTTGCTCCATCAACTGTCTGCCGCAATCACGGCTGAAGGATTCGCCGTGTTCGACGATCACCTCGCCTGTGAAGCCTTGCAGCGCTTCACGAAAACCATCGGCACGCTCCTGGCTGATGTTCAGCTCAGGCCGTGCGCCGATCAGCACGATCTGTTTGGGCAGTGGTTGCAGCAGGCTGCTGGTCAGTTGCTGGCACGCCTGGCGGTCGTCGCTGACCACTGAGCAGAACTGGTCTGGTTCCATCACCCGGTCGATAGCGATCACCGGTAAACCTTTGGCTTGCAGCTCGCGGTAGCTGTTATCGCTGGCGGGCAGGCAACTGGCCACGAACAACGCATCGCAACGCCGCGCGCGGAACAGTTGCAGCAGTTGGCGCTCGCTGTCCGCCTCATCGTCGGAACTGGCGATCAGCAACTGATAGCCGCGCGCGCGGGCGCCTTGTTCCAATAGCTTGGCGATTCGTGCGTAACTGGGGTTTTCCAAGTCGGGCAGAATAAAGCCCAAGGTGCGCGTGTGCCGACTGCGCAGCCCGGCGGCTTGGGGGTTGGGCGTAAAGCCATGGGCTTCGACCACGGCACGCACTCGCTCAACGGTGGCGTTGCTGATGCGTTGCTGTTCGGCCTTGCCATTGATGACGTAGCTGGCGGTGGTCACGGACACACCGGCTAGACGCGCGATATCACTGAGTTTCAAACCGGGATTTCCTTGTTTTTTGGAGCTTGCCCCGACATTTTTTCCAATCGTAACCGATTCCAGCCTACGACCCATGTTCCAGCTCAAGTGCCGAGTGGTCCTTCAAGGATGCACAATTAACGCGTAATCTGCCTTAAATTCTAGATTAAACGTTTCAGCCAGCGTATTTTTACGACGTTCGCTACTGAGTGCCTACTGCCAATTGACTACTCAGTCAGTTATTACCGAACGCCTCTACACTGTTTTATTCAAAACAATACCTAGTGCACCCATTGCACTAACTAGGAGAACGGCATGCTTGAGCTCACTGTAGAGCAGATATCCATGGGCCAAGTGGCTGCGGATAAATCTGCTGCCTTGCACCTGCTCGCTGACAAACTGGTGGCTGATGGCCTGGTCGCCGAGGGATACCTCAGCGGCTTGCAAGCCCGTGAAGCCCAAGGCTCGACCTTTCTCGGCCAGGGTATTGCCATCCCCCACGGCACTCCCGAAACCCGCGACCAAGTGTTTTCCACCGGCGTGCGCCTGTTGCAGTTCCCCGAAGGGGTGGACTGGGGCGACGGTCAGATTGTCTACCTGGCCATCGGCATTGCCGCCAAGTCCGATGAACACCTACGCCTGCTGCAACTGCTCACCCGCGCCCTCGGTGAAACCGATCTGGGCCAGGCCTTGCGCCGTGCTGGCAGCGCTGAAGCGTTGCTGAAACTGCTGCAAGGCGCCCCGCAGGAGCTGGCGCTGGACGCGCAGATGATCAGCCTGGGCGTGTCCGCCGATGACTTCGAAGAGCTTGTCTGGAGAGGCGCACGCCTGTTGCGCCAGGCCGATTGTGTGAGCAATGGTTTCGCCGCTGTGTTGCAGCAGGTCGATGCGTTGCCCCTGGGCGATGGCTTGTGGTGGTTGCACAGCGAGCAGACGGTCAAGCGCCCTGGTCTGGCGTTCGTCACGCCCGACAAACCCATGCGCTATCTCGGTCAGCCGCTCAATGGCCTGTTCTGCCTGGCCAGCCTGGGCGAAGCCCATCAGGCGTTGCTTGAACGCCTGTGCGCGCTGTTGATCGAAGGCCGAGGCCAGGAATTGGGTCGCGCCACCAGCAGCCGTGCGGTACTCGAAGTGCTGGGTGGTGAACTGCCGCCGGACTGGCCGAGCGCCTGCATCACCCTGGCCAACGCCCATGGCCTGCACGCGCGGCCGGCGAAGATCCTCGCGCAATTGGCAAAAAGTTTTGAAGGCGACATCCGTGTGCGCATCGTCGATGGCCCCGTGGGCGCCGTGTCGGTGAAGAGCCTGAGCAAGTTGCTCAGCCTGGGCGCCCGTCGCGGCCAGGTGCTGGAGTTTGTCGCCGAGCCGACCATTGCTGGTGATGCGCTGCCCGCGCTATTGGCGGCAGTAGAAGAGGGCCTGGGTGAAGAGGTCGAGCCATTGCCGACCGCGAGCGCCCAGCCTGCCATCGTTGAGGCCGAACCCACGCTCAGCGCACCGCTGGCCGGCAGCCAGGTCCAGGCCATCGCCGCTGCGCCCGGCATTGCCATCGGCCCTGCGCATGTGCAGATCCAGCAAGTGTTCGATTACCCGCTGCGCGGTGAGTCCTCGGCCATTGAGCGCCAGCGCCTGCAAGATGCACTCGCTGAGGTACGCCGCGATATCCATGGCCTGATCGAGCGCAGCCAATCCAAGGCGATTCGCGAGATTTTTATCACCCACCAGGAAATGCTCGACGACCCGGAACTCACCGATGAAGTCGACACCCGTCTCAAGCAAGGCGAAAGCGCCGAAGCCGCCTGGATGAGCGTGATCGAAGCCGCCGCCAAGCAGCAGGAGTCGTTGCAGGATGCTCTTCTCGCTGAACGCGCCGCCGATCTGCGTGACATTGGTCGGCGGGTGCTGGCCCAACTGTGCGGTGTCGAAACCGCCCAAGAGCCTACCGAGCCCTACATCCTGGTGATGGACGAAGTCGGCCCTTCAGACGTTGCCCGTCTGGACCCGGCTCGCGTTGCCGGCATCCTCACTGCCCGTGGTGGCGCTACGGCCCACAGCGCTATCGTCGCCCGTGCCCTTGGTATCCCCGCGCTGGTCGGCGCCGGTCCGGCCGTGTTGCTGCTGGCCTCCGGCACGCCGCTGTTGCTGGATGGCCAGCGCGGTCGCCTGCACGTGGACGCCGACGCCGCCACCCTGCAACGCGCTACCGTCGAGCGCGACACCCGCGAACAACGCTTGCAAGCCGCCTCGGCCCAGCGTCACGAGCCAGCTGTCACCCGTGACGGCCACGCCGTGGAAGTGTTTGCCAATATTGGCGAGAGCGCAGGTGTTGCCAAAGCGGTCGAGCAGGGCGCCGAAGGCATTGGCCTGTTGCGCACCGAACTGATCTTCATGGCCCACCCGCAAGCCCCGGACGAAGCCACCCAGGAAGCCGAATACCGCCGCGTTCTCGACGGCCTCGACGGGCGCCCGCTGGTGGTGCGCACCCTTGATGTGGGCGGCGATAAACCGTTGCCTTACTGGCCGATTGCCGAGGAAGAAAACCCCTTCCTCGGTGTGCGTGGCATTCGCCTAACGCTGCAACGCCCGCAGATCATGGAGGCGCAATTGCGCGCGCTGTTGCGCTCGGCGGATAACCGTCCCCTTCGCATCATGTTTCCCATGGTCGGCAGCGTGGATGAATGGCGCGCAGCCCGGGACATGACCGAGCGCCTGCGTCTGGAAATCCCGGTGGCCGACCTGCAACTGGGCATCATGATCGAAGTGCCATCCGCTGCGTTGTTGGCGCCGGTGCTGGCCAAAGAGGTCGACTTCTTCAGCGTTGGCACCAACGACTTGACCCAGTACACCCTGGCCATCGACCGTGGCCACCCGACCTTGTCGGCCCAGGCCGATGGCCTGCACCCCGCGGTACTGCAACTGATCGATATCACCGTGCGTGCGGCCCATGCCCATGGCAAATGGGTCGGCGTATGCGGCGAGCTGGCGGCAGACCCGCTGGCGGTGCCGGTGCTGGTCGGCTTGGGTGTGGATGAGTTGAGTGTGTCCGCCCGCAGCATTCCTGAAGTCAAGGCGCGGGTGCGTGAATTCAGTCTGAGCGAGGCCCAGGGCCTGGCGCAAAAAGCACTGGCGGTGGGTTCTCCTGCTGAAGTGCGTGCCCTTGTGGAGGCCGTGTAAATGGCAAGGATTCTAAGCCTGACGCTGAACCCGGCGTTGGACCTTACGGTGCGCCTGCCGCGCCTGGAACCCGGTGAAGTCAACCGCAGCGACACCGTGCTCACCCATGCCGCCGGCAAGGGTGTGAATGTGGCGCAAGTGTTGGCAGATCTTGGGCATCAGGTGACCGTGGGCGGCTTTCTGGGGGAGGACAATCCTCAAGCTTTTGAGGCCCTGATCGCACGCCGTGGTTTTGCCGACGCGTTTATCCGCGTCCCCGGCGAAACCCGCAGCAATATCAAGATTGCCGAGCAGGACGGCCGGGTCACCGACATCAACGCGCCAGGTCCGCTGGTCAGTGAGCAGGCGCAACAGGCGTTGCTCGATCAACTCACGCGAATTGCCCCCGGGCATGACGCGGTGGTGGTCGCCGGCAGCTTGCCTCGCGGCGTCACCCCGCAGTGGTTGCATGGGGTGTTGGTGCAGTTGAAACACCTCGGTTTGAAAGTCGCGCTGGACACCAGCGGCGAAGCGTTGCGCGCCGGTTTGCAGGCGGGCCCGTGGTTGGTCAAACCCAATACTGAGGAACTCGCCGACGCTCTGGATAACGCTGCGGATGCCATCAGCCAACTGCATCAACAAGGTGTGGAGCATGTGGTGGTCTCCGACGGTGCCGCAGGCGTGAGCTGGTACAGCTCGGGCGCCACACTGCATGCGACGCCGCCCAAGGTCGCGGTGGCCAGCACCGTAGGCGCCGGCGACTCGCTGCTGGCCGGCATGCTCCACGGTCTGCTCAGCGGCGAAGCCCCCGAGCACACCCTGCGCCGCGCCACTGCGATTGCTGCGATGGCGGTGACGCAGATCGGTTTTGGCATCAGCGATGACGCGCAGTTGGCGCACCTCGAAAGCGGCGTCCTCGTACGCCCGCTGACAGAACAATAAGAGGGTTTGTGATGAAGTTAGCCATTGTTACTGCCTGCCCGAACGGCATGGTCACCAGTGTGCTGTGTGCCCGCTTGTTGGACGCTGCCGCGCAACGCCAGGGTTGGAGCACCAGCGTTGAAGTGGTGGATGTGCAGCACCCGGAACGCGCGCTGTCCCAGGCGACCATCGACGCTGCCGAGTGGGTGTTGCTGGTCAGCAGCACCCCGGTGGATATGCAGCGCTTTGTTGGCAAGCGCGTGTTTCAGAGCACGCCGGCCCAAGCGCTGGCGGATGTTGAAGCGGTATTGCGCCGGGGCGCTGAAGAAGCACTGGTGCATGTCGCCAGCCAAGCGCCAGCGGCGTCGAAGCAGGTACCGCGTATCGTCGCGGTTACCGCTTGCCCCACTGGCGTGGCCCATACCTTCATGGCCGCCGAAGCCTTGCAGCAGACGGCCAAGCGCCTGGGCTATGACTTGCAGGTCGAGACCCAAGGCTCGGTCGGCGCACGCACGCCGCTGAGCCCGGAGGCTATCGCCAACGCGGACGTGGTGTTGCTCGCGGCGGATATTGAAGTCGCCACCGAGCGCTTCGCCGGCAAGAAGATCTACCGCTGCGGCACCGGTATTGCGCTCAAGCAATCCGAAGCGACCCTCAACAAGGCCTTGGCCGAAGGCGCGGTGGAAAACGCGGGCAACGCTGCCGTGGCCAAGAAAGAAAAAACCGGCGTGTACAAACACCTGCTCACCGGGGTGTCGTTCATGTTGCCGATGGTGGTGGCGGGCGGCTTGTTGATCGCTTTGTCGTTTGCCTTTGGCATTCACGCGTTCGAGCAGGAAGGTACTTTGGCGGCCGCGTTGAAAACCGTCGGCAACAGCGCCTTTACGCTGATGGTGCCGCTGTTGGCGGGTTATATCGCGTACTCGATTGCCGACCGTCCGGGTATCGCACCGGGTATGATCGGCGGCCTGTTGGCCGGCACGTTGGGGGCGGGGTTTATCGGCGGCATCCTTGCCGGTTTCCTGGCGGGTTACTGCGTCAAGTTGATCACCCGTGCTGTGCAATTACCGCAAAGCATGGAGGCGCTCAAGCCGATCCTGATCATCCCGTTGCTGGCGAGCCTGATTACCGGCCTGGCGATGATCTATCTGGTGGGCCCGCCTGTAGCGCGCATGCTGACCAGTCTCACGGATTTCCTCAGCACCATGGGCACCACCAATGCGGTGCTGTTGGGCATCCTGCTGGGCGGCATGATGTGCGTGGATCTGGGCGGGCCGATCAACAAGGCAGCCTATGCGTTTTCGGTGGGTTTGCTGGCAGCGTCCAGTGGGGCGCCGATGGCCGCGACCATGGCCGCCGGCATGGTGCCGCCGATTGGCATGGGCATCGCAACGTTCCTGGCGCGTCGTAAATTTGCCCAGACCGAGCGCGAAGCCGGCAAGGCCGCGATGATCCTTGGCCTGTGCTTTATCTCTGAAGGCGCGATCCCGTTTGCGGCTAAAGACCCGCTGCGGGTGATCCCGTCCAGCATCGCCGGTGGCGCGTTGACTGGCGCTTTGTCGATGTATTTCGGCTGCAAACTCGCCGCGCCCCATGGTGGGCTGTTTGTGCTGGTGATCCCGGGTGCGATCAACCACGCGCTCTTTTACCTGTTGGCGATTGTCGCGGGTAGCCTGTTGACCGGTTTGGTCTATGCCGTGATCAAACGTCCTGAAACGGTGGAACTGGCTGTCGCACCGGTGTCATAAGCGCGTGCTTAAGTGGCCCTTTTGATACTCAAGAGGGCACCTGCATGAGCCATTTCGATCTGGGCCGGCGCCGTGTGATGCAAGTCGTCGGCGCCGGCCTTTTGCTGCCGGGTCTGGCGCCGGCGGTGATTGCTTCGGTGAAGGACCGGCCGCAACTCACCGACGGCGTACAGTCCGGCGACCTACTGGGCGACCGCGCCCTGATCTGGAGCCGCAGCGACCGCCCGGCGAGGATGGTGGTGGAGTGGGACACCCGCAGCGTGTTCAGCAACCCACGCCGATTCATCTCGCCTTTGGCCGACAACCGCAGCGACTTCACCGCCCGCGTCGAACTCACCGGGCTGCCCGCCGACCAGGCGATTTTCTACCGTGTGCACTTCGAAGATGCCCAAACCGGTATCGCCAGCGAGCCGTGGTTCGGCCACCTGCGCAGCGTGCCGCAACAGCGTCGCGACATCCGGTTTGTGTGGAGTGGCGACACCGTCGGCCAAGGCTTCGGCATCAACCCGGACATCGGCGGCATGCGCATCTACGAAGCCATGCGCCTGCGCCTGCCGGACTTCTTTATCCACAGCGGCGACACCATCTACGCCGACGGCCCGGTGCCGGCGCAACTGCCCACCGAAGGCGGACGCATCTGGCGCAATATCACCACCGAGGCCAAGAGCAAAGTTGCTGAAACCCTCGACGAATACCGCGGCAACTACCGCTACAACCTGCTGGATGAAAACGTACGCCGCTTCAATGCTGAAGTGCCGCAGATCTGGCAGTGGGACGACCACGAGGTTGTGAACAACTGGTCGCCCAGCAAGCAACTCGACGAGCGTTACCAGACCAAGGACATCAACACCCTGGTCGGTCGTGCGCGCCAGGCCTGGTTGGAATATGCGCCGATGCGTTTGCAGGGCGCCGATGGCGGCGGGCGGATTTATCGCAAGCTAAGCTACGGGCCGCTGCTGGATGTGTTTGTGCTGGATATGCGCAGCTATCGCGGCGGCAACGATGACAATCTGGGCGGTGAAAAAACCTTCCTTGGCCGCGAACAGCTGGACTGGCTCAAGCGCGAACTCAAGGCTTCAATGGCGCAATGGAAAGTGATCGCCGCCGACATGCCCATTGGCCTGGGTGTGCCCGACGGTGAAGTCAGCCCCGGCGTGCCGCGCTGGGAGGCGATTGCCAATGGTGACCCCGGCCCGGCGCAAGGGCGCGAGCTGGAAATCGCCGAACTGTTGGCATTTCTGCGTGCGCAGAAAGTACGTAATCACGTGTGGCTGACGGCGGATGTGCACTACTGCGCGGCGCATCACTATCACCCGGATCGGGCGGCGTTTCAGGATTTTGAGCCGTTCTGGGAGTTTGTTGCCGGGCCTTTGAATGCGGGCAGCTTCGGCCCGAACCCCTTGGATAAAACCTTTGGCCCTGAGGTGGTGTTCGAGAAGGCCCCACCCGCGCAGAACACCTCGCCGTTTGCCGGGTTTCAGTTTTTTGGCGAAGTGCAGATTGATGGGCAGACAGCGGAGTTGACAGTGACTTTGCGCGACCTGGATGGGGTCTCGGTATTCCAGCAAAAACTGCAACCGGTCTGACTTGAAATGCACTCTAAATGTGGGAGGAGGCTTGCCCCCTCCCACATTGGATCACATCAGTAGACATCCCGGCGGTAGCGGCCTTGTTCGATCAGGCGCTCCACCGCTTCACTTCCCAGTATGTCGACCAGCGCCTGATCCACCCCGGCCGCCATCCCCTGCAAACTTCCGCACACGTAAATCGCTGCACCATCGGCCAGCCATTTGCGCAGCACATCGGCCGATTCGCGCAGGCGGTCCTGCACGTAAATCTTCTCTTCCTGATCGCGGGAGAATGCCAGGTCCAGCAACGCCAAATCACCGCTGGCCAGCCAGCCTTGCAGTTCGTCCTGGCACAGGTAGTCGTGGGCGATATTGCGTTCGCCGAACAGCAGCCAGTTGCGCTGCTGGCCATCGGCAATCCGCGCCTTGAGCAAGCTGCGCAAGCCCGCCAGACCGGTGCCATTGCCCAGCAGGATCAGCGGCACTGGGACGTCCGGCAGGTGGAAGCCACTGTTACGCCGCAGGCGCAGGCTGATGCCCGTGCCGAGGGCTGCGTGTTCGGTGAGCCAGCCGGAACCCAGGCCCAGGCTGCCGTCGGGGTGGCGTTCCTGGCGCACGATCAACTCCAGCACGCCGTCGCTGGCAATCGAGGCGATGGAGTATTCGCGCATGCCCAAGGGCGCCAATGCGTTCACCAGCGCCTGGGCATGCATGCCCACCAGATGCGCACGGTTTCCCGGCAGTTGGCGCGTGGCCAGGGCTTGAGCGAGTGGAGTGGCCAAACCGTCGATCAACACGCCATCGGTGCCGGTCAGGCCAAGCCCACTCAGGAAGTGCTCAATGGCCCATGGGCAGTTGCGGGGCAGCACTTCTACCAAATCGCCGGCTTGCCAGCTTTGTGGCGAAGGCGGGGTGAGGCCGAGCAGGTAAACGTCCGAGCCCGTGCTGTTGCGGTTGAGCAGGCTGCGTTGGGTGAGTGTCCAGTGTTCGTACTGGGCCGTCGGCCATGCAGCGGCCGGTGCCTGACCGGTTAACTGTCCGAGCTCTTGTTGCCAATGCAGCAGCGCGGCCGTGTCGCCGCTGTCCACTTCCACCGGGGCAAACAGCGGGTTGCCGCCCTGGTTGGTCAGCCAGAAATGCAGGCGCCGGGCAAAGCCGCAGAAGTGTTCGTACTGACGATCACCCAGCGCCAGCACCGAGTAATTCAGGCCCTTGAGGGACAGGTCCTGGCCGAGCACTGCGCGTTCAAAACCACGGGCGTTGTCCGGGGCTTCGCCGTCGCCGAAGGTGCTGACCACGAACAGCGCATTTTCTGATTGGCGCAGGTCGTCCTGGCTCACACTGCCCAAGGACTGCACTTTCACTGGCAGGCCAGCTGCCTGCAATTGTCCGGCGGTCTGCCAGGCCAGTTGCTCGGCAAACCCGCTCTGGCTGGCAAAACCGATCAGCCAGGCCGGAGCGTCGCTGTGGTTGGCGCTGAGGCCGTTGCGGGTGTCGCGCACCTGGCGTTTTTTGCGGCGACGGTCCAGGTACAGCAACCAGCCAGTGATGAAGAACAGCGGCATCAGCAATGAGCTGACGGTAAGGATGATTCGCCCGGCCAGGCCGAAGTAACTGCCGGTGTGCAGCGCATAGATGCTGGTCAGCAACTGCGCCTTGAAGCTTTTGCTGGCGTACTGGTCATGGGATTTTACCTCGCCGGTGGCCGGGTCCAGGTTGATCTGGTTGAGGGCACGGTCATGGGGCGAGTCTTTCAGCAGGTAGTAGACGGTCGCCGGTTGCCCTGCAACGGCGGGCATGCGGATGTTATAGGCATTCAAACCCGGGCCGGCCTGGCTGTAGATGCTGCTCCACATCGCGTCATAGTTGGCGACCGGTGCCGGGCCTTCCGGCGGCGGGCTGCGCTTGCGCATCCGCTCGGTTTGCGGCGCATCGGACAGCAGTTTGTTCAGGCCCTGGCTGTACCAGTCGTAGGACCAGGACAACCCGGTGAGCGCCGCGAGCAAGTAAGCCAGCAGGCACCAGGTGCCGAATACCGAGTGCAGGTCCCAGTTGAAACTGCGGCCTTTTTTGCGCCAGTCCAAGGTCAGCCACACGCGCCAGTTTGCCACCTGGCGCGGCCAGCGCAGGTACAGGCCGGACAGGCAGAAAAACACCAGGATCAGCGTGCAGGCGCCCGTGATATTTCGCCCGGTTTCACCCATCGCGAGGAAGCGGTGCAGTTGCAGGATAAAACCGAAGAAGTCCTGGCCAACCGCATCGCCCATGTAGTCGCCGGTGTAGGGATCGAAGTAGCGCAGTTGGCCACGTCGCTCACCCGGCGGTGGGGTAAAGAACACGCGCGCGGCGTTGCCACTTTCGCTTTCCACGAACAGCATGGACACGGTCTTGCCTTCGGTGGCTTCCAGTTTGCGCACCAGTTCGGCAGGCGGAAGCACGCCGGCTTCGCGTTTTTCTACGCTCAGTACGTGGGGGTTGAGAGCCCGCAGTAGTTCATCCTGGAACGAGACCGCAGCCCCGGTGATCCCCATCAAGGCCAGCACCAGCCCGGCAGTAATGCCGAAAAACCAGTGCAACTGGAACAGGGTTTTCTTCAACACGTCTGACCGCCTCGTCTGTCTGGGTATGTAGGGCACGGCGCGCATTATGCCGTGGCCTGTCGAGAAACATTCTGTTTAACACGCAAAAGCCCCACGCATCCGATGCGTGGGGCTTTTTGCTATGTGGAGCGGTGGTTAGAAGTGGAAGCTGGTGGACACCAGCGCCGTGCGCCCAGCCGCCTGGTTGGCGAAGTGCGAGGCGTAGGCCTTGTCGTAATAAGTCTTGTCCGTGAGGTTTTGCACATTCAACTGCAGGTCGACGTTTTTGGTCAGCTTGTAGCTGGCCATGGCGTCGTAGCGAGTGTAGGACGGCACGTACACGGTGTTGGCCGCATCGCCATAAACCTGGTCGACGTAGAACGCGCCACCGCCGACGGTCAGCTTCGGCGATACGTCGTACGTGGTCCACAGGCTGAAGGCGTTCTTCGGGGTGTTGGGCATTTGGTTGCCTTTGTTGGAACCGGCCTGGACCACGCCCTGGCGGTTACCGTTTTTGCCTGGGTCAACCAGTTCGGCTTTCAGGTAGCTGTAGCCGGCGAACACTTGCCATTGATCGGTGATCTTGCCGCTGGCCGACAGTTCCAGGCCATCGACTCGCGACTCGCCCGCGGTTTCGTAGGTGTTGGAATCCACCAGGATGCGGGTGTTTTTCTTCTCGGTGCGGAACACCGCTGCAGCCAGGGACAGACGGTTGTGGAACAGGTCCCACTTGGTGCCCAGCTCGTAGTTGACGGTTTCTTCGGGTTTCAGGTCGCTGGTGTTGATACCGGTCGGGATCGCGTTGTTGTCGACGCCTTCACCCACCAGGCCGCCGGCCGGCGATGCCGAAGTGGCGTAGGAGGTGTAGATGCTGCCGTTGTCCAACGGCTTCCAGACCAGGCCGGCCTGCCAGTTGAAGAACTGGCTGTCGTCCTTGACCTTGCTGCGTGCTTTGACCGTCGAGGAGGGGACGGCATTGGTGTTGGCTTCAGTGTCGAAGGTGTCGTAGCGCAGGCCGACGTTCAGCAACCATTTCGGGTCCAGCTCAATGGTGTCGAACACGTAGGCGGCGCGGCTGGTGGCCTTGGTGTTGGTGCCGTTGTAGTTGCGCGCGATGCTGCCGGTCCAGGCGTCATCCGGGTTCGGGTTGCTCAGCGAGGTGCACTGACCGCCCAGGCTGCCGGCGGCCACGGTACAGGTCGGGTTGGTGTTCGGGCTGACGGTGTAACCGCTGACGCGGGTTTCTTCGCCAGTGAATTCCAGACCGGTGGAGTAACTGTGCTTGAAGCCCAGGGCCTGG
Organism: Pseudomonas sivasensis; assembly: GCF_021391435.1. Taxonomy (NCBI): domain Bacteria; kingdom Pseudomonadati; phylum Pseudomonadota; class Gammaproteobacteria; order Pseudomonadales; family Pseudomonadaceae; genus Pseudomonas; species Pseudomonas sivasensis. The sequence continues at coordinate 1,123,241 of NZ_CP090029.1, forward strand.
AAGTTGCCGAACAGGTCGGTCTGGTTGGTGGTGGTCGTGGTGGTCGACACGCGGGTGTTGGCGCGGCGCCAAACGGTACCGAAACGGTTGACGTTGCGCTGGCTGTCGTCGGGCTGGGTAAGGACGTAGTCCTGGTCGGTGCTGCCATGGCGCAGGGTGTTTTTCAGCGTCATGTCGTCGTTCAGGTCGTGCTCAATGGAGATTGTGCTGATGTCGGCGCGGGTCTTTCGGAAGTCACGATCCTTGAGACCGTAGAAGTTATTGCTGTCGCCGCCGTCGGTGGGCTTGTCATGGCCGTGGGTAGTGGCGGTCGACGAGCTATAGCCGTAGGGAATGCCCGAATCCGGCAGGTCGTTGCTTTCCATGTGGTAGTAGCTGAGGTTGACGCGGGTCGGGGTGCCCAGGCCAAAGGTCAGCGACGGGGCCACGCCCCAACGGTCGTAATTCACGGCGTCACGGCCGGCCACGTTCTGCTCATGGGTCATCAGGTTCAGGCGGAACGCGGCGCTGTCGTCGAGGAACTGGCGGTTTACATCGAGCACGTAGCGACGGGTCTGGTCGGAACCGTAGGTGAAACCGCCGTTGGTGAAGTCCCGGGCTTGCGGGGTTTTGCTCACCAGATTGAGGCTGCCACCGGCCGAGCCACGACCGCCGAAAGAGGAGTTCGGGCCTTTGCTGACTTCAATGGACTCGATGTCGAAAATCTCACGGCTCTGGCCGCCGGTGTCGCGAACACCGTCCAGGTAGGTGTCACCCTGGGCATCGAAGCCGCGGATGAATGGACGGTCACCTTGAGGGTTGCCGCCTTCGCCGGCGCCGAAGGTAATGCCCGGTACGGTGCGCAAGGCATCCTGCAACGAGGTAGCGGCGGTGTCCTTGAGTATTTGTTGCGGCACGACGGTGACGGAACGTGGCGTGTCCACCAGAGGCGCAGTGTATTTCTGCGAAGAGGCTTTCTCGACCTGGTAGGAGGTGGCGTCCTGTTCTTCCCCGGTAATGCTGGTGGCGCCCAGGGAGATGCTGTTGCGCTGGCCTTTTTGTTCTGTGTCTTCGGCCGCTTGCGCCATATGGGCGACAGAACTGGCACCGAGGGCGACGCCGATGGCCGAGGCCAGCAAACGCGGTGAACTGGCAGTTGTTTTTAGCGTAGTGCGCGACATGACGTGTCCTTTCCCCAAGGATGTGAGGCCGCGGAATATAGGGTGAACAAGTATTCATATCAATTGCGATACATTGCTAATTGCGCTGAATTTACATTCTTTACACTTTTTGCTTACGGTTTTTACGGACTCGTCCGTCATGGCGTTTTACAGGGCGGATAAGAATCAATACCATTGGCGCCTCTCTGCCTACAGGTATTGCCCCATGCTGCTGCACATTCCCGGCCTGTTCTCTCGCGAGGAAGTGCAGCGCATCCGCCAAGCCCTGGAAAGTGCCGATTGGGCCGACGGAAAAATTACCGCTGGGCATCAGTCCGCCAAAGCCAAACACAATCTGCAATTGCCCGAAGGCCACCCGCTGGCCAAGGAAATCGGCGCGGCGATGCTCGAACGTTTGTGGCAAAACCCTCTGTTCATGTCAGCGGCGTTACCACACAAGGTGTTCCCTCCGTTGCTGAACTGCTACACCGCCGGTGGCAGTTTCGACTTCCATATCGACAACGCCGTGCGTCAGCCTAAAGGCAGTCACGAGCGGGTGCGCACCGACCTTTCATCCACGCTGTTTTTCAGCGACCCGGATGAATACGACGGCGGCGAACTGGAGATCCAGGACACTTTCGGTCTGCAACGGGTCAAGTTGCCCGCCGGCGACATGGTGCTGTACCCCGGCTCCAGCCTTCACAAAGTCAACGCCGTAACCCGTGGCGCGCGCTATGCCTCGTTCTTCTGGACCCAAAGCCTGGTGCGCGAAGACAGCCAGCGCACGTTGCTGTTCGAGATGGACGGCGCGATCCAGCAACTGACCCGCGACGTGCCCGATCATCCCGCGCTGATTCAGCTCACCGGCACCTATCACAACCTGCTGCGTCGCTGGGTAGAGGTCTGAGCATGGGCTTCCTATTGCGCCGCGAAGAGGTGCTCAACGTCGAACAACTGCAAGGCATGCTCGACGACTCACCGGTACGCGCCGCCCAGGCGATTCTGATCGCAGCGAAGGAAGGTGTGGTGGACGCCCAGGCCTTGCTCGGGCAAATCCTGCTGGAGGGACGCGGCATTGCACGCGATGAAGCGCTGGCATTGCGCTGGTTCCGCATCGCGGCTCAGAGAGGGCATTTGATGGCCCGTAATATGGCCGGGCGTTGCCTTGAGCATGGCTGGGGCTGTGCCGTCGATGAAGCGGCGGCGGTGCGGGAGTACCGCTTGGCGGCGCAGGCCGGATTGGATTGGGGGCAGTACAACTACGCCAACTTACTGGCGACCGGCCGTGGTGTTGCTGAAGATCAGCAGCAAGCACTGATGCGTTATCGCCAGGCGGCGGAGCAGGGGCACGCCAAGTCGATGAACCTGCTGGGGCGCTACCTGGAAGAAGGCCAGTTTTGCCCGAAGGACCTGGATGCAGCCGTTGAGTGGTACCGCCGCTCAGCCGAAGGCGGGGATTTTCGCGGGCAGTTCAGTTATGCGGCGGTGTTGGCCGACAGAGGCCAGATCGAGCTCGCCTTGGAGTGGTTGCAGAAAGCACTGGCCGGCGGGAACCTGAAGTTTTTGCGGGTAGCGCACGAGGCGCTGGCTGCGGCCAGCGATCCGCGGATTCGTGCCATGGCGCAGGCCTATCAAGAGCGCGCTACGAGCCTTTGCTGAGGCATAAAAAAACCCATGACACGTCATGGGTTTTTTATTGGCCGGCTACTTACACGTAGAACGACTTCAGCGGCGGAAAGCCATTGAACTCAACTGCGCTGTAGCTGGTGGTGTAGGCACCGGTCGACAACCAGTACAAACGATCACCGATGGCCAGGTTCAGCGGCAGGCCGTACTTGTAGTTTTCGTACATGATGTCGGCGCTGTCACAGGTTGGGCCGGCGATGACCACTTCTTCCATCTCGCCTTTCTTCTCGGTCCAGATCGGGAACTTGATGGCTTCGTCCATGGTTTCGATCAGGCCGGAGAACTTGCCCACATCCGTGTACACCCAACGCTCGACGGCGGTACGGGACTTACGTGCAACCAACACCACTTCGCTGACCAGGATACCGGCGTTGGCGATCAACGAACGGCCTGGCTCCAGGATGATTTCCGGCAGGTCGTCGCCGAAGTCTTCCTTGAGGAAGCGGATGATTTCTTCAGCGTAGGTTTCCAGGCTGTTGGTGCGGGTGATGTAGTTGGCCGGGAAGCCGCCGCCCATGTTGATCAGCTTGAGGTGGATGTTGTCTTCTTCCTTCAGGCGCTCGAAGATCACTTTGACCTTGGCGATTGCCGCGTCCCACACGCTGATGTCGCGCTGCTGGGAGCCTACGTGGAACGAGATACCGTACGGCACCAGGCCCAGGTCACGGGCGAGGATCAGCAGGTCCATGGCCATGTCGGTCTGGCAGCCGAACTTGCGCGACAGAGGCCAGTCAGCGGTGGTCGAGCCTTCGGTGAGGATGCGCACATACACTTTCGAACCCGGCGCGGCCTTGGCGATATTGCGCAGGTCGGCTTCGGAGTCGGTGGAGAACAGGCGCACGCCCTTCTCGTAGAAGTAGCGGATGTCCTTGGATTTCTTGATGGTGTTGCCGTAGCTGATACGGTCGGCGCTGACGCCACGGTCCATGACCTTGTCCAGCTCATAGATCGAGGCGATGTCGAAGCTCGAACCCTTGTCTTTCAACAGGTCGATGATCTCGACAGCTGGGTTGGCCTTGACCGCGTAATACACCTTGGCGAATTCGAAACCGGCGCGCAGGTCATCGTAGGCCTGGCTGATCATGGCGGTGTCGATTACCACGAACGGGGTTTCTTGCTTGTCGGCGAACGCCTTCATTTTGTCAAAAGTGGCGCGCGCGAAATAATCTTCGACGTTGATCGACATGCTGGGAACTCCTAAGGGCAAACTAAAATTAGCAATGGGTGCAAATGAACGTCCTCCGTATCCCCACTTTGGTTCGCCTACTTCCCAAGGCATGTCGCCGAAAGCAAAAAGGCCATGGGATCAACTGCGTCCCTTGGCCTTGCTGTCTCGTCGTCAGTACTTGAGCCGGATGGATCGTTTCCAGCATGGACGTTCGGCGCGAACTTTAGGGCGTGAGGGGCTTGAGATCAACTAAAAATGTCGCGTTTTTGCACGCGTTCGTCGCGCGATGGCGTGCAGCTACTTATGTAACCGACAGGTGTGACGGATTGATGTTCCCCAAAAGGGGAAAATTGAAGGGGATTCAGCGCTTTCGTGGCGAAGGAGTAAGTGCCTTCGCCACGAAGGCTATCAGCGTGGGGCAATCAGCCAACAAAACGTCAGAACGGAATCAGGGTGAAGCTATGGGTCTTCTTAATGTTCGGGTATTGAGCCGTGGAAACGATAAATGAAACGTTTGTAGTGCTCTGTACATTCCTTACCGTCAGCGTACCGTTCAATGGCCCCGGGCCTGATGCGAAGCTGGCCCCTGATGTGCTTGTACTCCAGGTTGTGGTGACGTTTGGAATCGCGGTGCCGCGTTCGTCCACGAGCTGGGCAGCGATCGTCAATGTGAAGTCGTTGCCTTGTTTGACACGCTGTGGATCAGCGATTCCACCGATGATCATTGCCGCTGGGGCCCGGGGTTTTTCCCCGGAGATTGGAGTGGCCGATTCTTTCGTACTCATAGGGAGCCTCGTAGGTTCAAGACGTTAGGTGCAAGAGCGTTTCGATGTGTCGAGGCGCATTGGAACCTATTCCTGAATCCTTGGAACCTGTGAGTTCTGACAGTCTTTAAGGCTTAGTTAGAATGAGATTTGCGCGGCTTATCGCGTCCTGACTCGGCTCATGCACTGCCGGGTTTGTGGAAAACTCGAACAGTGATGGGCCGTTTCAGCGTGAATGGGTCTAACTGTGCATCAGCTCAAGGCTGTCTCAGCCGGCGAAACGATACTGGTCTTGCCCCCACGGGACTTACCGGAGCTCAGGTACTCGGCAATCGACTCCTGGGTCACTTCACCCAGGAACACCCGCTCGGCATCCATCACCGGCAGCCACGAACGGTTGAACTCGTACATACGCGACAACAGGATGCGCAAGTGCTCGTCATACGCCGCCGTGGCGTTGAATTCGCGCAGGTACTGGCCACAAGTGCCGGTCTGACGGTGCAGGTCGCGACGTCGTACATAACCCAGCGCTTTGTTCTCGGCGCAGGTGACGACCACATAGCGGCGGTCGGTTTCGTCCATCAGCTCCAGGGCATCGGCCACCGGGGTTTCCGGGCTCACCGACGGGGCGTTGTCCGCCGCGTCTTCGGCCTTCACCAGCAGCAGGCGCTTGAGGGTGCTGTCCTGGCCCACGAAGTTGCTGACGAACTCATCGGCCGGGTGCGCCAGCAGCGTATCCGGATGGTCGATCTGCAGCAGCTTGCCGGCGCGGAAGATCGCGATCTTGTCACCCAGTTTGATGGCTTCGTCGATGTCGTGGCTGACCATGATTACGGTCTTGTTCAGCGCGCGTTGCATCTCAAAGAACTCGTTCTGGATCATCTCGCGGTTGATCGGGTCGACCGCGCCGAACGGCTCATCCATCAGCAACAACGGCGCATCGGCCGCCAGTGCGCGAATCACGCCGATCCGCTGTTGCTGGCCGCCCGACAGTTCACGCGGGTAGCGGTGCAGATACTGCTTAGGCTCCAGCTTGATCATGCTCATCAACTCGCGGGCGCGGTCGTGGCATTTTTGCTTGTCCCAGCCGAGCAGCTTGGGCACGACCACGATGTTTTCCTCGATGGTCATGTTCGGGAACAGGCCGATCTGCTGGATCACATAGCCGATGTTGCGACGCAGTGTCACTTCGTCGAGGTCGGTGGTGTCTTCGCCGTTGATCAGGATCTTGCCCGAGGTCGGCTTGATCAGGCGGTTGATCATTTTCAGCGTGGTGCTCTTGCCGCAGCCCGAAGGGCCGAGGAATACGCAAATCTCGCCTTCGTTGACGGTCAGGCTTACGTCGTTCACGGCCGAAACAGTTTTGCCGTTGCTTTGAAAAGTCTTGGTCAGGTTTTGAAGTTCGATCATTTGAGCAGTCCTTTTGGAGTCAGCGAGCGTTGCAGCCATTGCAGAAGCAGGTCGGCGAAGATGGCCAGGAGACTGACCAGCACGGCGCCAACGATCAGCATCGACATGTCGCTGCGGCTGATGGAAGCCAGAATAAGTACACCCAGGCCACCGGCGCCGATGGTGGCGGCGATGGTCATGACGCCAATGTTCATCACCACGGCGGTGCGCACACCGGCGAGGATCACCGGCACGGCGATGGGCAGTTCGACCATGCGCAGGCGCTGGCCGAAGGTCATGCCGATGCCTTTGGCGGCCTCGCGAATGCCCGGTTCGACGCCGGTCAGCGCCAAGTAGGTGTTACGCATGATCGGCAACAGGGAGTAGAGGAACACGGCGGTGATCGCCGGCATCGGCCCCAGGCCCTGGCCAAACTTGGAGTAGAACGGCAGCAGCAGGCCGAACAGCGCGATGGACGGTACGGTCAGCAGCACCGTGGCGCTGGCTTGCAGCGGGCCAGCCAAGGTCGGGAAGCGCGTCATCAGCACGCCCAGGGGCACACCCACGACAATTGCCAGAATTACCGCGATGCCGACCAGGGTGATGTGCTGCCAGGTCAGGTGCAGGACTTGGGCCCAATCAAGATGGGAAAAGGCGTTCAGGAATTCCATGTCTTCTCCTTCTTAGTTGATGGGATGTTGGCGCAGGAAATCGGCGGCAACAGCGGATGGGCTTTCATGGTCGACGTCGACCCGCGCATTCAGCTGGCGCATGGTTTCGTCGTCGAACAGAGTGGCCAGCGGCTTGAGCTCGGCAGCCAGTTGCGGGTGCTTGTCGAGGTATTCCTGACGCACCACTGGCGCTGCGGTGTAGTCCGGGAAGTAGTGCATGTCATCCGCCAGCAGCTTGAGCTTGAAGGCGTTCAGGCGACCGTCGGTGGTGTAGACCAAACCGGCAAACACCTGGCCATTACGCAAGGCGGTGTAGACCAGGCCGGCGTCCATCTGCCGCGTGTTCTTGCGGGTCAGGTTCATGTCATACAGCTTGACCATGCCGGCCAAGCCGTCGGAGCGGTTGGCGAACTCGGTGTCCAGGGCCACCAGGCGGTGTTCCTTGGTGTCTTGCGCCATGGCTTTGGTGAGGTCGCTGATGCTGTTGATCTCAGGATGCTCTTCAGCCACTTTCTCTGGCAGTGCCAGGGCGTAGGTGTTGCTGAAGCGCGATGGCGAGAGCCAGACCAGGCCTTTTTTCGCGTCGAGTTCTTTGACCCGAGCGTAGGACTGTTCGCTGTTGAGCTTCTCGTCGATGTGGTTGTAGGCCACCAGCGACACGCCGGTGTATTCCCAGATCAGATCCAGTTGCCCGCTTTCCTGGGCACTGCGCGCCAGGTTGCTGCCCAGGCCGCCGGTCACGCGGGTGTCGTAACCCTTGGTGCGCAGGTACTGGGAAGTAATTTCGGCCAGCAGGGTCTGTTCGGTGAACACCCGTGCGCCGATGCGGATCACCGGTTTTTCAGCGGCTTGCGCAATACCTGCCAACAGCAGGGCGCAGCTCAATATCAAGGTCAGTTTTTTCATGTGAATTCCTTTGCAAAGCCTTAAGACGGACGCAACCCGCGTTCCAGCCAGAGGCGGCTGGCCATGGTCACCAGACCGTCAAGCAGCAAGGCCAGCAACGCGGTGCACGCGGCGCCGAGCAGCAATTGCGGCTGATTGTTCAGGGCGATGCCGGGGAAGATCAGACTGCCGAGGCTGTTTGCACCAATCAGGAACGCGAGCGGCGCAGTACCCACATTGATCGCCAGCGCCACGCGCACGCCGCCGATGATGATCGGCACGGCGTTGGGCAATTCCACACGAAACAGCACCTGGCGAGGCGTCATGCCGATGCCGGTGGCCGCTTCTTTCAGTGAGCCTTGAACGTTTTTCAGGCCTTCGTAGGTGTTGCGCACGATGGGCAGGAGGGACGCGAGAAACAACGCGAAGATGGCCGGACCACTGCCGATGCCGAGGACGCCGAGGGCGATGGCCAGTACGGCCAGGGGAGGGACGGTGTTACCGATGTTGAAGATCTGCATGAAGCGTTCTGCGCGCCCGACCATGTTCGGTCGGCTGAGCAGGATACCGGCGGGGATGCCCACAATCAGGGCCGCCAGCATGGACACTAGAACAAGGATCAAATGAGCTTGCAGGTAAAACAACAAATCGTCGCGGTACAGTTCGATCGTGTTGATGCCGATCCAGTGGACCAGCAGGGCCAGGAGAGCGACGACAACCACTCCTCCTATCAGCCCTTTGCCATAGCGAATAGCCACAGGCGGACTCCTTTTTTCTTTTGTCGGCGAACACATTTCCGAGCGGCAATGCCATTCCTGGCTGTCGGCGAATGTGGTCGCGAAAAGCAGCTCGTCCATACCGGCAACGCGGTATCAATCCGAGCCATGAGCGCAGCCTCGTCAGGCTAACTTGCTGATTTATCAGCCCCTGTTCCGAGTGCGGTAGCAGGGGAGTGGACGTCTCTACCTTTTAAAAGGTTCCATACTTGGCAGCATTTAGCCACCCCCAATCGGGTGAACGGTGGTCCGGCCCCCGGGGTTTGCGCTATACTCGCCGCCCTTTTTTGACTCACCTGCCAGGCGATTTCCCATGACCCACCAGGCCGCCGAAGTCGCGAAACGCCGCACTTTCGCTATTATTTCCCACCCCGATGCCGGTAAAACCACCATCACCGAGAAGCTCCTGCTGATGGGCAAGGCGATCGCTGTGGCCGGCACGGTGAAATCCCGCAAATCCGACCGCCATGCGACATCCGATTGGATGGAGATGGAGAAACAACGGGGTATTTCCATTACCACGTCGGTCATGCAATTCCCGTATCGCGACCACATGGTCAACCTGCTCGACACCCCGGGCCACGAAGACTTCTCCGAAGACACTTACCGCACCCTGACTGCGGTGGACTCGGCCTTGATGGTCCTCGACGGCGGTAAGGGCGTTGAGCCACGGACCATCGCGTTGATGGACGTATGCCGCCTGCGCGATACACCTATCGTCAGCTTCATCAACAAACTCGACCGCGATATCCGCGACCCGATCGAGCTGTTGGATGAAATCGAAGCAGTCCTGAAGATCAAGGCCGCGCCGATCACCTGGCCGATTGGTTGCTACCGCGACTTCAAGGGCGTGTACCACTTGGCGGATGACTACATCATTGTCTACACCGCCGGCCACGGTCACGAACGCACCGAAACCAAGATCATCGAGAAACTCGACTCGGACGAAGCCCGCGCCCATCTGGGTGACGAGTACGACCGTTTTGTCGACCAGTTGGAACTGGTGCAGGGCGCCTGCCATGAGTTCAATCAGCAGGAATTCCTCGACGGCCAACTGACTCCGGTGTTCTTCGGTACCGCGTTGGGCAACTTCGGTGTCGACCATGTACTCGACGCCGTCGTGGACTGGGCGCCGAAGCCTTTGGCCCGTGTCGCCAACGAGCGCACGGTTGAGCCGGTCGAAGAAAAATTCACCGGTTTCGTGTTCAAGATCCAGGCGAACATGGACCCGAAACACCGCGACCGTATCGCCTTCATGCGCATCTGCTCCGGCAAATACGAAAAAGGCATGAAGATGCGCCACGTGCGCACCGGCAAGGACGTACGCATCGGCGACGCCCTGACGTTCTTCTCCTCCGAGCGTGAACAACTCGAAGAGGCTTACGCCGGCGACATCATCGGCCTGCACAACCACGGCACCATCCAGATTGGCGACACCTTCACCGAAGGCGAAGCGCTGGGCTTCACCGGTATCCCGCACTTCGCCCCGGAACTGTTCCGCCGCGTACGCCTGCGTGACCCGCTGAAATCCAAGCAACTGCGCCAAGGCCTGCAGCAACTGGCGGAAGAGGGCGCCACCCAGGTGTTCTTCCCCGAGCGCAGCAACGACATCATCCTCGGGGCCGTCGGTGTGCTGCAGTTCGATGTGGTCGCCAGCCGCTTGAAAGAGGAATACAAGGTCGAATGCTCCTACGAGCCAATCACCGTGTACTCCGCGCGCTGGATCGATTGCAGCGATAAGAAGAAGTTGGAAGAGTTCTCCAACAAGGCTGTGGAAAACCTGGCGGTCGACGGCGGTGGTCACCTGACCTACCTGGCGCCGACACGGGTCAACCTGGCGCTGATGGAAGAGCGTTGGCCGGATGTGAAATTCCGGGCTACTCGCGAGCACCATTAAGGTCTGTGCGGTAAGAAGAAGGGCGAAGCTGTGATGGCTTCGCCCTTTTTTGTGGGACCTCCCGATGAGTGCCATAGTGGTTTTCTAAATATTTATCTGTGGTTTTTTCTTATAAAGCAGTAGTCCAAATCCTTCATATAAGTAGCTCTATTCTATTTCTTTGTTCGTCTTGATTTTCATGATGACAAGGGTTTTTCCTACGTCTAGCTTCCATGTCGCGCTACCCTATTTTATGGAGTAACTACAGATGGATAATGCTAACCCGGCAGCGGCGTTAAGAAGCGTGGAAGGAAGAGTCAATGAAAGGGTCGCTGTTCTAGAACGCTACTATGATTTACTTTCACAAAGTTCTGCCGGTTTTGAATCGCCTGGCTCTAATGGCGGGTTCGAACCTTCAATGGAACTGCCGTTATTAAATGAGCCTATGCGCCAATTTCTTTCAGTAGCGACAGCGCAGTTTTTTGAGCTTGGAGCGTATAGGGACGTACCACTACGCTTACTTGATCTGAGAGGAAATCCAAATACACAAACAACGAAAACACTTGCATCGACCCTGATAGTTGCTCGCGCTATCTGTCATATCCAGAAAACAGGGGAGAGGATTTTACTGTTTTCACCTTCCTCGGGAAATAAGGCAATAGCATTGCGCGACGCTGTACTGCGTGCCCTGCAGGCAAAATTGGTTGATGAAACACAACTGAGGATTATTACACTGACCCCAGCCCAAACTGTCGAAAAACTTAGATCTACAGAACTATATGACAACCCGAGGCTTCGTGCTCTAAATCCAATTTTCGTGCTAGATACGGACTCGCCAGAACGAGTGAAGGTGATCGGTCAGGATTTTAAGGGGGCGTTTTCTAAGGCAGGGATCAGCGACTTAAAGTTATGGCATTCGCTACGCCTTGAAAACTACCGCTTTTCTGACCAAACCCGAGCTTTTTTTGACTTCGAATACGGAGACGCTTGGGATGTGGGCAGAAAAACAGTACATGTGCATGCAGTCTCAAGCGCATATGGACTCTTAGGCTATTTGTCAGGGGTAAAATTTTTAAGGGAAAACAAACACGCTGTAGCATCGCCATCATTTCTATTGGTCCAGCATTTGGCTACAAGTGACATGGTACTCCACATGCTGGATGGTGATTTTTCAGGAACGTCTACGCCTCGCTATTCACGTTTGGTCGGCGGACTATGGGGGCAATCAGCATCCCCACATTTCCCTGCTACGACTTGGAGTCCAAGTGAGGTCCTTGAACCAACTTTTTATACACATCAGCCTACTACTGCTGATGAGATGACTGCAGCAATAAGAGAAGGCGGCGGTTCAGGTATTGTTGTATCTCTTCATGAATGCTTGCAGCGTTATAGCGAGTGCGTGCAATTATTAGCGAATACCCCGGTGAAGCTACCCTCAGACCCTCGGGATCTTAAGGAGTGGTCATTAGTCATGGCGCTCTGCGGGTGTTTGAATGCAATTGATCGTGGATTATTAACGCCGAGTAACGGATGTACCATACATGCTTCTGGCTCCTACTCATGTCAGGATTATAAACGCATCGCTGCAAATGGTTTGACTTATATAAACACTGCTGAAGAAATGCTGGCGTTTTTTCGCTAGCGTTAATCATAAAGTTGGGTTGTGAGTATGTCGGTAGATAAGTTATGCCATTTTCGCGTTGTCAAGGGATACTCTGTATTAGGTGAAGAGGCTGAAATTACATATGTGGGTGTCAGAGAGGGGTTGGTCTATATTGCGCCGTTTATAGAAGAGCGTTTTTTCGAACGTTCATCTGTAGTCCGTCAAGGCGCTTTTGAATGGAGGGAGCTTGAATGCTTTCTGCAAATAGTCAAAAGCGAGATGTTATGTCTAATGGCCCCTAAGACGATCATTAGCCACTTTGCGCTGGACAGTGATGTTGTGGGGGTAAGTCGTATCCATCAGGCGGTTGATGTGTCTGGACCCTGGGATGACATAAAGAGCCAGCTGTCTAAGAGAGAGGGTAAGCGGCGAGAGCAATGTGTCGCTCAGGGATTTCATTACAATGTTTCGTTTGAAGATCATGATTTTTTTGAGTTTTATCACTCGATGCATTTGCCAACGATGAAGAGTCGCTATGGAGATCTGGCGCGTAGCGTCGAGGAAAAAGAAGCATACGCTCGCTTGTTCAAACAAGGCGTGTTGTTTCGGATATACGATGCCAAGGAGTGGGTCGCGGGAAGCGTTTCTCAAATTGATAAGTCTGGTCGGATACTAAATGCTCGGCTAATCGGAGTTAAAAATGGGAGCGGTACTTATCGGGTTAACGGCTCTCAAAACTTTGTTTATCACTCAATTATAGAGTGGGCGGCGAATAGTTCAGCTATTGACTATGTTGATTTTCAGGGGTGCGAGCCATTTCTGACTAAGGGGACGTTTCAATATAAAAAACGGTTTGGTACGAGAGCTGTTATTCCGGAAAATAATTTCGGTGATTGGCGTTTGCTTATTCGGATGGCAGCACTTAGCCCCTCAGTCAGGTATTTTTTAATAAATAACCCTCTGTTAATAGAGGCTGGGTGTAAGTCGTTAAAGGCGCTATATTTTTACGATGCAAATAATGTTGCGCGCTTAGATATTCCGTTCGAGTCAAGCGGAATAGATGGGGCGGTGTTTCGGGATTTGGATTCGCTATATGGTTAGGTTTAATTTCTTTGCCTCTCGACTTAATCATTATTTCAGTCAAGTGGCTTGGGTGCTTGCATCACTGATTTTTATTAATCGAGTGAGCGCCATGGTCAAGCTGTTTATGGCGCTGTATCTCCGTCAAATTCTGGGTTTGCCTATTGAATGGGTCGGCTGGTTGTTGTCGGGTTATGGTGTCGGCCTTTTAGTAGGTTCGTTGGGTGGGGGCTTATTAAGTGATCATGTCCCTTGCGCAAAACTTACTCTAATACTTTTATTCGGATGTGGCATCGTACTGGTTCTCTTGGGGCTTAGTACGAATATGTATGTGCTTGCTGGGCTTCTGGTATTAGGCGGTGTATTTGATGGGGCCGTTCGAACACTGCACCAACGTTTAATCATGGAATATTGTGATGTGATGGAAAGGCCTCGGGCCCAGGCATTGAATCGCGTCGCAGCGAATTTAGGAATGGCGGTTGCAGGGGTGATGGGCGGTGCATTGGCACAAATCGACTTTCGATGGTTGTTTTTTGTCAGTGCTGCGGTGATGTTTTCTGGGCTTCTGTGGTTTGCCTATTCGATTTTACATAGAACTGTAGAAGTGTCGTGTGTTCCAGACGACTTCAATAAGACTTCCCAAAAGCCCTACAGAGACCGATCTTTTCTCTGGCTATTGGCGGCCAGCGTTTTACTTGGACTTGCCTTTGAACCGATCTACAGCATGCTTGGGAATTACTTGATCGACTACTATCACCTCGGTGCGGACTTTATAGGATGGCAATTTGCATTGAATGCTGGGTTGATTGTGGTACTGCAAATTCCAATTTCTCACTGGACTGAGCGCTGGGGGGCTCGTCGCCAGATTTTAACCGGCAGTCTGCTGCTTGCTGTTGGGCTAAGTATGTTGCCTTTTGGCTCTGATCCATTTTATGTTTTTATATCAACTGCACTTTGGACGCTTGGCGAAATTCTATTTTTGCCGACCCTAAGCGTACTTGTTATGCAGTTTGCGCAATCTGGTAAAAGCGGGCATTACTTCGGGCTTTTTTCTGTTTGCTGGAGTGCCAGTGCCGTTTTTGGTCCGGCATTGGGCGGACAAATTTACGGTTTGTTCGGTGGGCATAGCATTTGGGTGGTAACAGCTACATTGGCAATGTGTTCAATGCCCTTTATCTATCAAGCTACTCGTTTCGAACCCGAACCCTTATAGACTCCTGGCATTTATGGAGGCGCGTTGGCCGGATGTGAAATTCCGGGCTACTCGCGAGCACCATTAAGGTCTGAGCGGTAAGAAGAAGGGCGAAGCTGTGATGGCTTCGCCCTTCTTCTTGGGCGTTGCAAAACAAATGTGGGAGGGGGCTTGCCCCCGATAGCAGTGTGTCAGCCAGTACATTCGGGGCTGACACTACGCTATCGGGGGCAAGCCCCCTCCCACATTTTTGCTTTCAACAGGCATGGGATTGGCGAGAAGCCTGCATCGGGTCTAGCGTTTACCCACCGACTGTAAAGGAGACCACCGTGCGAAATGTTCAACGCGCCATCCCCTTGGTGTTGCTGGCCGCTCTGGGGCTGACGGCCCTTCCGGCACTGGCGGGCGCAGGAGCGCCGCAGTGGAAGGACACCGGCCCTGTCACCAAGAAGAAGCAAAACGAGGTCAACTCCGGCAGTTGGCAGCCGCAAGCCCAGCCTGCGCCCAAGGAGGATGCGGAAAACCCTTACAACGAAGGCGAAGACAGCGAAACCTACGACGACGGCGACACCTGAGCCCTGGCGCAAACACCGTATCGCGGCTAGCGTCAACGCTGGCGGGGCTGAACAGCTGCCGCGCGGGATTCACCTACTGACTGGACGGAATCAACCATGAGTATTTTTCAACGCGTAGTGTTGTTGATAAAGGTGCTGGTGCTGTTGTCGTTGGGGATGTCGACGGCCTGGGCGCATAACCCGGCGCAGGGCGGTGTGGCGCTGTCGGCGGTGCACAGTGCGCAGGATCTGCAACTGGCCAAGTCCGAGGCTGAACCGGGTGATCAAGACCAAGGCGGCAGCAAGGATGATGAAGACTCCACCACCGACGATCCGGACAGCGATGACCCGGACGATGAAGGCGACAGCCAGACATAAAAAACCCCTCCTGCCAGGCTGATGCGCAACCTGGCGGGAAGGGCTGTAGAACTCAAGCAAGGCTCTGGGGTGAAACCCCAGGGCCTTTTTTGTGGGGATCAGGCCACGAACTGCTCGGCATAGTGGCAAGCCACCTGCCGGTTATCCAAGGCGCGCAATTGCGGCTCCTCGCTGCTGCACCGCGCCGTCGCGTACGGGCAGCGCTTGTGGAAAGCGCATCCTGACGGCGGGTTCAGTGGATTGGGCAACTCGCCGACGATTTTGATCTTCGGTTTGTTCGGATCCGGATGAATGGTAGGGGTGGCCGACAACAGCGCCTGGGTGTACGGGTGCAAAGGGCGCGCGTAGATGTCTTCTTTAGGGCCCACCTCCACTGGACGGCCGAGGTACATCACCATCACGTCATCCGCGACGTGCTGCACCACCGCCAGGTTGTGGGAAATGAACACGTAGGCCGTGTTGAATTCCTGCTGCAAATCCATGAACAGGTTGAGTACCTGCGCCTGGATCGACACGTCCAGTGCCGAGGTCGGTTCATCCGCCACCAGCACTTTCGGTTGCAGCATCATGGCGCGGGCCAGGGCGATGCGCTGGCGCTGACCACCGGAGAACATGTGCGGGTAGCGCTGATAATGCTCAGGGCGCAGGCCCACTTGCTTCATCATCGCCTGCACTTTTTCGCGGCGTTCGGCGGCGGACAGATTGGTGTTGATCAACAGCGGCTCGCCGAGTTGATCGCCGACCTTCTGGCGCGGGTTCAACGAGGCGTACGGGCTCTGGAACACCATCTGCACGTCTTTGCGCAATTGCTTGCGCTGGGCCTTGTCGGCGCCGGCCACTTCCTGGCCGGCGATTTTCAGGGAGCCGGACGACGGTTCTTCAATCAACGTCAGTGCACGGGCCAGGGTAGATTTGCCGCAACCCGACTCGCCTACAACCGCGAGGGTCTTGCCGGCTTCCAGTTCGAACGACACACCATTGAGGGCGCGCACGGTGGCGTGGCCCTTGAACAGGCCACGGGACACTTCGTAGTGACGGGTCAGGTCGCGGGCGGTAAGAACGACGGCCATTACGCCACCTCCTGGTTCAAGGGGTAGAAGCAGCGTGCAAGGCTGTTGGATTTAGGGTCGAGGCCCGGGCGTGTCTGACGGCAGCTGTCCTGCACATACGGGCAACGCGGCGACAGCAGGCAACCCTGCGGGCGGTCATAGCGGCCGGGCACGATACCCGGCAGCGTGGCCAGGCGCGTAGCTCCGAGGCTGTGTTCAGGGATCGCCTTGAGCAGCGCTTCGCTGTACGGGTGTGCCGGAATGTCGAACAGTTGCGGCACTTGGCCGACTTCCACGGCTTGGCCGGCGTACATCACGCACACGCGCTGGGCGGTTTCCGCCACGACGGCGAGGTCGTGGGTGATCAGCACCAGGCCCATGTTCTGCTCTTTCTGCAGGGCCAGCAGCAGGTCCATGATCTGTGCCTGGATGGTCACGTCCAGCGCGGTAGTCGGCTCATCGGCGATCAACAGCTTCGGTTCGCCGGCAATGGCCATGGCGATTGCCACACGTTGGCTCATGCCGCCGGACAGTTGGTGCGGGTAGGCGTCCATACGGCTGGCGGCGCCTGGGATTTCGACCTTTTCCAACAGCTCGATGGCACGCTTGCGCGCTTGCTTGCCGGACATTTTCAGGTGCAGGCGCAGCACTTCCTCAATCTGGAAACCCACGGTGTAGCTCGGGTTCAGCGCAGTCATCGGGTCCTGGAACACCATCGCCAGGTCTTTGCCGACGATCTGGCGGCGCTGGCGGTTGCTCAGCTTGAGCATGTCCTTGCCGTCAAAGTTCAGGGCGTCGGCGGTAACGATGCCGGGATGCTCGATCAGTCCCATCAGCGCCATCATGGTCACGGATTTACCCGAGCCCGATTCGCCAACGATCGCCAGGACTTCGCCTTTGTCGACCGAAATGTCGAGGCCATCGACCACTGGTACGGCGGTCTTGTCGCCGAATCGTACGTTGAGATTCTTGATTTCTAACAGTGACATGGGAATCTCCTCAGGCGGCGTTCTTGAGTTTCGGGTCCAGCGCGTCGCGCAGTCCGTCACCCATCAAGTTGATTGCCAGCACGCTGAGCAAAATGGTCAAACCAGGCAAGCTCACCACCCACCAGGCGCGTTCGATGTAGTCACGGGCCGAAGCCAGCATGGTGCCCCACTCAGGGGTTGGCGGTTGAACGCCCAAACCGAGGAAGCCCAACGCGGCAGCGTCGAGAATCGCCGAAGAGAAACTCAGGGTCGCCTGCACGATCAGCGGTGCCATGCAGTTAGGCAGCACGGTGATGAACATCAGGCGTGGCAGGCCGGCACCGGCGAGGCGCGCGGCGGTCACGTAGTCACGGTTCAACTCGCCCATCACCGCTGCGCGGGTCAGACGCACATAGGACGGCAGCGAGACGATAGCGATGGCGATCACAGTGTTGATCAGGCCAGGGCCGAGGATTGCGACAATGGCAACCGCCAGCAGCAGCGACGGCAGGGCCAGCATGATGTCCATCAAACGCATGATGGTCGGGCCGAGCAGGCGCGGGAAAAAGCCGGCGAACAGCCCCAGCAGGATGCCCGGAATCAGCGACATCACCACCGACGACAAACCGATCAGCAGCGACAGGCGCGAACCTTGGATCAGGCGCGAGAGCAAGTCACGGCCCAGCTCGTCGGTGCCGAGCAGGAACTGGATCTGACCGCCTTCCAGCCACGACGGCGGGGTGAGCAGGAAGTCACGGTATTGCTCACTCGGGTTGTGGGGTGCAACCCACGGCGCGAAGATCGCGCAAAACACGATCAACAACATGAAGAACAGGCCGGCAACCGCGCCTTTGTTCTTGGAAAAGGCTTGCCAGAATTCTTTGTACGGGGACGGGTACAGCAGGCTTTGATCGACTGCTGACACGGGAGTAGGTGTGGTCATGGTCATGATCTCAGCGCTGGTGACGGATGCGTGGGTTGGCGAAGCCGTAGAGGATATCCACCACGAAGTTCACCAGGATCACCAGACAGGCGATCAGCAGGATGCCGTTTTGCACCACCGGGTAGTCCCGCGCGCCAATGGCTTCGATCAGCCATTTGCCGATACCGGGCCACGAGAAGATGGTTTCGGTCAGTACCGCACCAGCCAGCAGGGTGCCGACTTGCAGGCCGACCACGGTCAGTACCGGGATCAGCGCGTTACGAAGGCCGTGGACAAATACCACGCGTGCCGGCGACAGGCCTTTGGCCTTGGCGGTACGGATGTAGTCTTCACGCAGCACTTCGAGCATGGATGAACGGGTCATCCGTGCGATCACTGCCAATGGAATAGTGCCGAGCACGATGGCCGGCAGGATGAGGTGGTGCAGTGCATCCCAGAACGCGTCCGGCTCGTCAGCCAGTAGGGTGTCGATCAGCATGAAGCCGGTGCGCGGCTCGATGTCGTAGAGCAGGTCGATACGCCCGGAAACCGGGGTCCAGCCCAGGCTCACCGAGAAGAACATGATCAGGATCAGGCCCCACCAGAAGATCGGCATCGAATAGCCCGCGAGGGAGATGCCCATCACCCCGTGGTCGAACAGGGATCCTCGCTTGAGTGCCGCGATCACCCCGGCCAACAGGCCCAGGATACCGGCGAACAACAGGGCGGCCATGGACAGTTCCAGGGTCGCCGGGAAAAGGGCGGTGAATTCGGTCCAGACGCTGGTACGGGTACGCAGCGATTCGCCAAGGTCGCCTTGGGCGAGTTTGCCGACATAGTCCAAATATTGCGCATACAGCGGCTTGTTAAGGCCAAGGCGCTCCATTGCCTGTGCGTGCATCTCGGGGTCGACTCGTCGTTCGCCCATCATGACTTCGACGGGGTCGCCGGGGATCATGCGAATCAACGCAAACGTCAGCAACGTGATGCCGAAAAACGTGGGGATCAATAACCCCAGTCGGCGGGCAATAAAACTAAACATCTTGGTGTGTACCTCAATCAGCCGGTTAGGCAGGTTCGGCACCGTCCTGGTGGACGGCGCCGAGCGTTTCTCTTATTTACTTCACCTGGGTGGTGGCGAAGTTATTTGTACCTAGAGGGCTTTGGGTAAAGCCTTCTACGTTTTTACGCATGGCGGTGAACAGTTTCGGGTAAGCCATGGGAAGCCATGGTTGGTCCTTTTCGAAAACGTCCTGTGCTTGTTCATAGAGCGCAGCCCGAGCCGCGGGTTCATCAATTGCGCGGGCTTTGTCGATCAGGGCTTGAAACTCTTTGTTACACCAGCGGGCGTAGTTTTCGCCGTTTTTAGCGGCATCGCAACTCAGGTTGGGCGTGAGGAAGTTGTCCGGGTCGCCGTTATCGCCTACCCAGCCAGCCGAGACCATGTCGTGCTCGCCGTTTTTAGCGCGCTTGAGCATCTCGCCCCATTCCATGACTTTGATATTCACCTTCAAGCCAACCTGCGCCAGATCCGCTTGCATGCGCTGGGCGCCGAGCATCGGGTTGGGGTTGGTTGGGCCGCCGCCGTTACGGGTAAACAGGGTGAACTCGGTGCCTTCCGGTACACCGGCTTCCTTGAGCAGGGCGCGGGCTTTGTCGAGGTCACGGGGCGGGTTTTTCAGGTTCGTATTGAAACCCAGCAAAGTCGGTGGATACGGGCCGGTGCCCACGACCGCATTGCCTTTGCCGAACAGGGCTTCGGTATAGCCTGCTTTGTCGAACGCGATATTGATCGCGTGTCGAACCCGTGCATCGCTCATGTACTTGTGAGTGGTGTTCATTGCGGTGTAACTGGTGGTCATCGCCGCCAGCTCATCGACCTTGAGGTTCGGGTCTTTCCTGATGCTTGGAATGTCATCGGGCTTGGGGAACAGCGCGATCTGACATTCGTTCGCCTTGAGCTTCTGCAGGCGTACGTTGTTGTCGGTAGTGACCGCGAGGATCAGCGGATCTGCTGCCGGCTTGCCACGGAAATACTCCGGGTTGGCCTTGAAGCGTACCTGGGCGTCCTTGGCGTAGCGCGTGAAGATGAACGGACCGGTACCGATCGGCTTGGCGTTCAGGTCGTCGGTCTTACCGGACTTGAGCAGTTGGTCGGCGTATTCGGCGGAGTGGATCGAAGAGAACGCCATACCCAGGTCGGCCAAAAACGGTGCTTCAGGACGAGTCAGGGTAAAGACGACGGTGTGATCGTCAGTCTTCTCTACGCTCTTGAGCAGTTCCTTGAAGCCCATGCTTTCAAAGTAGGGATAGCCCACGACGGACTTGTTGTGCCAAGGGTGATTCGGGTCCAGCTGGCGCTGGAAGCTCCACAGCACGTCATCGGCATTCAGGTTGCGCGTGGGTTTGAAGTAGTCGGTAGTGTGGAACTTGATGTCGTCACGCAGGTGGAACGTGTAGGTCAGGCCATCGGCGCTGATCTCTGGCAGGTCTTTGGCCAGTGCAGGCACCACTTCGGTGGTGCCTGGCTTGAAGTCGACCAGGCGGTTGAACATGGTTTCAGCGGCGGCATCGGCGGTGACGGCGGTGGTGTAAAGGACCGGGTCAAAACCTTCCGGGCTGGCTTCGGTGCAGACCACCAGCGGTTTGGCTGAAATCCCGACAGCCACGCTCAACAGCGCAGCAGCCATGGCGGCTTGTAGCGGTAGCATTTTCATTCAGAGCCCTCTGCAATCGATGGGACCAGACAAGCGTAGACGGCGGGCTCGTCCTGAGCCCGCCGTCTACCTGGCGCTAATTAAAGAATGTTGAACGGGATGGTGGTAACCAGACGGAATTCGTTCAGGTTGCCGTCAGACTGTTGTTCACTAGCACGGTGCGCTACGTAGGTGGCGCGAATGGTGGTGGCTTTGAGCGGGCCACTTTGCAGGGCGTAAGACGCGCCAACACCGTATTCATAGTGGTGTTCGCCATCCTGAGCCTGGACACCGTCGTAGCCTTTGTTCTCTACACCGCGGTTGCCGGTGTAGTGCGTACCGTCGATGCCCCAGCCGCGAGCGGTGTAGATGTTGAACTTCAGGCCAGGCACGCCGTATTCGGCCATGTTGATACCGTAGGCAACCTGGAAGGACTTCTCGTTCGGGCCGTTGAAGTCCGACGTCAGGGAGTTGGCCAGGTAGATACCGTTGGTTTCGTGCAGGTAGTCGAAGTACTCGTTACCGTTCACTTGCTGGTACGAGAACGTCAGGCTGTGGGCCTGGTGGGTCAGTCCCAGGGACAGGGAGTAGGTATCGTTGTCGATATCCCCCATCAGCTTTTTGCCTTCATCGACGGTTTTGTAGTAGTTGAAGCCGGTGGTCAGGCCCAGTACCGAGCTGTCACCCAGCTCGTGGGTAGCGCCGAAGTAGTACTGGTTCCAGAAGTCCTTCACGTTGGCTGCGAAGAAGCTGGTTTTCAGGCTCTTGAGCGGCTGGTAGTTAGCGCCCAGGGTGTAAACCTTGTCAGTCTCGACGCCCGCTGCGCCCTTGCTGTTGTACTCACTGCGGAACTTCGACAGGCTCTGTTCGGTACGTGGCGAAACGCGATCGAACACGCCGCCCTGAAACGACAGGTTGCTGAATTCTTCGCTGTTGAAGCTCACACCTTCAAAGCTCGACGGCAGGGCACGGTTGCCGATGGTGTCGACGATGCCGCTGCTGAAGTTCTGGCGACCGGCGGTCAGCGTGGTGTTGGATACGCGGAACTTGACGTTGGCCAGGCCCAGTTTGCTCCACTGGTCCACCGCGTCACCGCGGTCGTGGGCCAGGGTGCGGTTGGAGCCGCCGCCGATGTCTTTTTGATCACGGATCAGAGCGATCACGTTGTAGGCCGCAACTTCGGTGCTGACCCCAACGGTGCCTTGGGTAAACCCAGAGGTGTAATTGAGGATGGTGCCTTGGTCCCAGTTGTAACGACGGGAAATGCTGGTCTTGGTCAGGTCGCCTTTATCCTTGAAATAGGTGATGCGGGTGTTGCGGTTGAATTTTTCGTTCGAGTACCAGTTACGCGTGGTGCCGCCCAGGCTTTGACCGTCAATAAAGCCTTTGGCCTCGCTTTGGGCGCTGGTGCCGGCCAACGTGGTAGGAACGAAGTCCTGGCTTTGGGTTTCAGCGTAGGCGGTTGCCGTGATGGTGCTGATGGCCAGGGCCAGAAGCGCTTTGCTGCTCAGTTTCATGGGTGAAGCTCCTTTGGTTCTCTTTTTTTATGCCGGTCTTTTTAGGTGAACCGACTATTGGTGTGTAACTCGTTCAGGCACTTGCAAACGTTTGCCGTAGGAAAAATCCCAATAAAAGGCTGCACGTTTGCCGGAGAGCTGACTTCGCTCTCCTGCAATCCGGTTATTTTCTTATGGGGTAATACTGACGCCCGAGAACACGTTGCGGCCGAAGGGGCTCACTTTGAACCCTTCGACTTTGGTGCTTAACGGCTGGTTGACCGTCGAGTGGGCGACAGGCGTGATCGGCACTTGCTGCTTGAGCAATTGCTGAGCCTGCTTGTAGAGAACAGTCCTTTGTTCGCGGTCGGTGACGACCTTGGCTTGCTTGATCAGCTTGTCGTACGCCGGGTCACACCACATGGAGTAGTTGTTCCCGCCGATAGCGTCGCAGCTGTAGAGAGTGCCCAGCCAGTTGTCCGGGTCACCGTTGTCGCCGGTCCAGCCGATCAGGCTGATATCGTGCTCACCGTTCTTGGTGCGCTTGATGTACTCGCCCCATTCGTAGCTGACGATCTTCACTTTCAGGCCGATCTTGGCCCAATCGCTTTGCAGCATTTCGGCCATCAGCTTGGCGTTGGGGTTGTACGGCCGTTGCACCGGCATCGCCCACAGGGTGATCTCGGTACCTTCCTTCACACCGGCAGCCTTGAGCAGTTCCTTGGCTTTTTCCGGGTTGTAGGCGGCGTCTTTGATGGTGTCGTCGTAAGACCATTGCGTCGGCGGCATGGCGTTGACCGCCAGTTGCCCCGCGCCTTGGTACACGGCATTCAGGATGCTCTGCTTATTCACCGCCATATCCAGCGCCTGGCGCACTTCGAGCTGGTCGAATGGCTTGTGGCGCACGTTGTAGGCGATGTAGCCGAGGTTGAAGCCCGGTTTGGTCAGCAGTTGAAGCTTCGGGTCGGCCTTGAGCGCATCGACGTCAGCCGGACGCGGATGCAGGGTCACCTGGCATTCCCCGGCCTTGAGCTTCTGCACCCGCACCGAGGCGTCGGTGTTGATGGCGAAAATCAGTTGATCGAGCTGAACGCGACTCGGGTCCCAGTACTGTTTGTTGCCCGTGTAACGGATCTGCGAGTCTTTCTGATAGCGCTGGAACACGAACGGGCCAGTGCCGATCGGTTTTTGGTTGATGTCGCTGGGCTTGCCGCTCTTGAGCAACTGCTCGGCGTATTCGGCTGAGAGGATCGAAGCGAAGCTCATGGCGATGTTTTGTATGAACGCGGCGTCCACCGTGTTCAGGGTCATCACCACGGTGTTTGCGTCGGTTTTTTCGACCTTGGCAATGTTCTTGTTCAGGCTCATCCCGTTGAAGTACGGAAACTCGGTGGGGTAGGCCTTACGGAAAGGGTGGTCGGGGTCCAGCATGCGGTTGAAGGTGAACAGCACGTCGTCGGCATTGAAGTCGCGCGTCGGCTTGAACTCCTTGTTGCTGTGGAATTTCACCCCTTCACGCAAATGGAAGGTGTAGGTCAGACCGTCTTCGGAAATATCCCATTTGGTCGCCAGCCCAGGCTGTACGTTGGTTGCACCTTTTTCAAACTCGACCAGCCGGTTGTACAGCGGCTCGGCCGCGTCGTTGTCGGTGGCGGTGGTGTATTGCGCGGTGTCAAAACCTGCCGGGCTGCCTTCCGAGCAGAACACCAGGCTCTTCTTGTCGGCAGCGTGGCCCATGGTGGCCATGGCCAGCAGGCTGGTGCCAAAAATGGCGGATAGAACGGTGGTATGGCGCATGACGATCCCGATCCTTGTTTGTAGTTGTCATCAGCGAGCAATCACCCAGGCGCAAAGCCAGGGAGACATCACTGATCCCACACACAGCAAGTGCCTTTCCCAAGTCGGAGCCTCTGCTGTCCTACGACGTTATGGGTCGCGGACTTCACAGTAAATGCGCCAAATTGGATTGACCCTGTAGGCAACGGAGTCCCGTTTCGCAGTTCGTTGCTGTAGGAAGCATCGGCTGCGAACGTGGTCAATTTCCTAAGGGCCAGGCGGATGTAATAACGGCGACGTTACGAAACGTCGCCGTCAATGATCCTTACTTGCCGCTGACGCTCACGCCGTAGAAGGAGTTCAAGCCAAACGGGCTGATCTTGAAGTCCTGCACGGTGTTGCGCATGGGTTGATACACCGTCGAGTGCGCGATAGGTGTCATCGGGACTGCATCTTTGAGGATATGTTGCGCCTGCTTATACAGCTCGGTGCGTTTGGCGACATCCGATGTGGCCTTGGCTTCTTTCACGACGCCGTCGAATTTCTTGTCGCACCACTTGGAGAAGTTGTTGCCGGACAGGGAATCGCAGCCAAACAGCACGTTCAGCCAGTTGTCCGGGTCACCATTGTCGCCGCTCCAGCCAATGATCATGGCCTGGTTCTCGCCGCCTTTGGAACGCTTGATGTACTCGCCCCACTCGTAGCTGGTGATCTTGACCTTCAGGCCGATCTTGGACCAGTCGTTCTGCAGCATTTCAGCCATCAGTTTGGCGTTCGGGTTGTACGGACGCTGAACCGGCATGGCCCACAGCACGATTTCGGTACCTTCCTTGACGCCCGCTTCCTTGAGCAGCGCCTTGGCTTTCTCGGGGTTGTAGGCGGCGTCCTTGATGGTGGTGTCGTAGGACCATTGAGTCGGCGGCATGGCGTTGACAGCCAATTGGCCGGCGCCCTGGTAAACGGAGTCGATGATCTGCTGCTTGTTGACCGACATGTCCAGCGCCTGGCGCACGCGCAGGTCAGCCAGTGGGTTGGGCTGGTCGCTGCCCTTGACCTTGTCCATGACGTTGTAGGCGACATAACCCAGGTTGAAACCGGCCTGGTTCGGCAGTTTCAAGTCCTTGTCTTCGCCCAGCGCCTTGAGGTCGGCCGGACGCGGGAAGAGGGTGATCTGGCATTCGTTTTTCTTGAGCTTCTGGATACGCACCGACGGGTCGGTGGTGATAGCGAAGATCAGGTTGTCGATCTTCACGTCTTCAGGTTTCCAGTAGTCCTTGTTGCCGGTGTAACGAATGTTCGAGTCTTTCTGGTAGCTCTTGAACACGAACGGGCCAGTGCCGATTGGCTTCTGGTTGATGTCCTGAGGCGTACCGTTCTTCAGCAACTGGGCGGCATATTCGGCCGACTGGATCGACGCGAAGCTCATCGCCAGGTTTTGGATAAAAGCGGCGTCCACGGTGCCAAGGGTGAACTTGACGGTGTGGGCGTCGACTTTCTCGATGTTCTTGATGTTGGTGTCCATACCCATGTCCGTGAAGTACGGGAACTCAGTGGGGTAGGCCTTACGGAATGGATCGTCTTTGTTGATCATTCGGTTGAAGGTGAACAGTACGTCGTCAGCCGAGAATTCACGAGTGGGCTTGAAGTACGGGGTGGTGTGGAACTTGACGCCTTCGCGCAGGTGGAAGGTGTACGTCAGGCCATCCGGGGATACGTCCCAGCTGGTGGCGAGGCCAGGAACAACAGCGGTGCCGCCACGTTCGAACTGGCTCAGACGGTTGAACATGGTTTCGGCCGAAGCATCGAAGTCTGTTCCGGTGGTGTACTGGCCTGGATCGAAACCGGCCGGGCTCCCTTCGGAGCAGAACACCAGGTTAGTCGCCGCTTGGGCGAAAGGGGCTGCGGCCATAAGGCCAGCGCTAACAATTAACGGAATGACTGCGTGTTTAAGCATGTTGGCCTCATGATTTGTTGTCATTTTTGGTGGTGAGGGCGACCTCGTGAGTCGGCCTGCGGATACTTATGCAGGCGCCATACCCATTGCAAGATGCTGAACCGTTGCAGGCGGGAAAGAGTGGTACGAACGTACAGGAATGTCGCAATTATGAAAGTTTTGACATATTTGTATCTGTTTTGAGGGTTTTTTCGGTGCGCAGGGCGCACCAAAAAAGCCCAACCAAGGCGTCTAGCGCACTTGGTTGGGGCGTCGCTGTTACTTATCTAGACTCACGCCGTAGAAGGGCGTCAGGCCAAACGGGCTGATCTTGAAGTCTTTGACTTCTTTGCGCAGGGGTTGGAAAACCGTCGAGTTTGCAATAGGCGTTATAGGTACTTGTTCTTTAAGAATTTTTTGCGCCTGTTGATACCACTTGATGCGCTGCTCACGGTCACTGCTGACCTTTGCTTGCTGCACCAGCTTGTCGTAGGCCGGGTTACACCATTTGGCGTAGTTGCTGCCCTTCACCGCGGCACAACTGTAGAGCACGCCGAGCCAGTTATCCGGGTCGCCGTTATCACCGGTCCAGCCGTAAATCATCGCGTCGTGCTCGCCATTTTTGGCGCGCTTGATGTACTCGCCCCATTCATAACTGACGATATTGGCCTTGATGCCCACTTTTTCCCAATCCTGCTGGATCATCTGTGCCGACATGCGCGCATTCGGGTTGGACGCGCGTTGTACGGTCATCGCCCACAGGTTGATGGTGGTACCGGGTGCAACCCCTGCTTCTTTAAGTAGCGCCTTGGCTTTGGTGGGATCGTAAGGGGCGTCCTTGATGGTGGGGTCATAAGACCACTGCGCCGGTGGCAGTGCGTTCTGCGCCAATTGTCCGGCGCTCTGGTACACGGCCTTGATGATCGCCGGCTTGTCGATCGCCATGTCCAGGGCTTGGCGCACCTTGAGCTGGTCCAGTGGCGGGTGGGTCACGTTGTACGCCAGGAAGCCCAGGTTGAACCCGGCTTGCTGCAGCACGCGCAAATTCGGGTCTTGTTTCATCACTTCGATATCGGCGGGGCGCGGGTAGCCGCTGACCTGGCATTCGCCGGCCTTGAGTTTTTGCAGGCGCGACGCCGCATCCGGGGTGATGGCGAACACCAGGTTATCGAGCTTTACGTCCTCGGGTTTCCAATACTGTTTATTGGCCACGTAGCGAATCTGCGAGTCCTTTTGGTAGCGCTTGAACACAAATGGTCCAGTGCCCACCGGCTTCTGATTGATGTCCGAGGCTGCGCCTTGCTTGAGCAACTGCGCGGCGTACTCGGCTGACTGCACCGAGGCAAAGCTCATGGCCAGGTTTTGCACGAAGGACGCATCGACGTTGTTCAGGTTGAAACGCACGGTATGTTCGTCGAGTTTTTCGACGCTTTTGATCGTGGTGTTCAGGCCCATGTCAGTGAAGTACGGCGATTCGGAAGGGTAGGCCTTGCGAAACGGACTGTCGGCATCGAGCAGACGGTTGAAGGTGAACAGCACGTCTTCGGCATTGAAGTCACGGGTGGGCGTGAAGAAATCGGTGGTGTGGAACTTGACGCCATCGCGCAGGTGGAAGGTATACGTCAGGCCATCGCTGGACACATCCCAGCGTGTTGCCAGACCGGGTTCGACTTCGGTGCCACCGCGCTTGAATTGGGTCAGACGGTTGAACACGGTTTCGGCGGAAGCATCAAAATCAGTGCCGCTGGTGTACTGGCTGGGATCGAATCCGGCGGGGCTCGCTTCCGAGCAATAGACCAGGGTGCTGGCGGCCTGGGCCATTGGCATGAACGCCAGCAGGCCGGCGGCGAGGAGGAGCGGTTTTAAGGCGATTCTTTCCATGGAGACCCCTGAAGTGGCAGGCATGTAACCGTAGCCAAATGAAAACGGCGGTGACCGAGGTTACCGCCGTTCAGGGGCGTCATGTAAGGGGGCGTTGTAGCCAGGCTTCGGCTATGGGGCGACCACTACTTCGATGTGAGTGGGGGCGTCTTTGTCGATCGTGAATAAACTATCCAGATCATTGCCTTCCCGGATCGTGAACGTTCTCTTGATGATCACCTCCACACCCGGAACACGGTTGATATCTTTTTCCGGGTTGGAGAGGTGCCCTTTGGAGGTGATCCGGACCGTTGTCACGCTATCGGACCCGCCATTAGACACATCGTGATTGATGTGGAACTGGGTGTCGTCAGCGCCAAAGTAGTAGCCATCCTGCAGTACCGAACTGCCGTTCAACTCAATGGTGGCCGGGGCTATTGAGCCTTGATGGGCTACTTCGGAAATGCGCGCACGTAGGTCCGCATCAGCAATTGCGCTCTCAAACTGCCTGAGCCTCGCTTGCCTGATGTTTTCGGCCGAACCCGCCGTGGCGTCCAGTTGCAGGGTCTCGGTTAGCCCATTTTCGGTCGAGGTGACGCTGTAGGGATTGCGGTTTATATCTAAAACAAAGTTGGGTGAGTATTCGCTGGAGCTGTGTTCCGTGAGCTGTGCCTTTTCACCCGATTCAACGGAAAATCCAGTCTCGTCGATGTTCCAAAACACCTTGAAATTCGCTCTGGGGCGGCTTCCGCTGACCTCGAAATTGGTAGTGGCGAAGTCGTAGTTGGTTCCCGCTTTGATTTTCAAGAATTCATCGACTCTTGCGGAACCTTCCATCTGTTTGCCGTCGGTATTGAGGAAATGATTGGCAAAGGACGGTGTGGGCTTTATTTCCTCGATTTGTGGGGGTGAGATGCTGCGCCCCCAGGGCAACCTGATACCGCCGTTTCCTTTGGCCGACACCCATTCGCCATTGCCCGAAGAGTGGACTGTCGTCACTGGCAGTCTGGTTTCGCGGTCAATGATCTGCACATAGTTGTTGCTCAGTTTGAAATCCTCCCGGATCTCGTACACCTTGCTGGTGCCGGTTGCGTCGGCGTAGCGGATGAGCCAGCGGTCGGCGCCTGTGCTCGCATCCTTGATCTGATAAATACCCTTGGCGTTGGGTGCAGTGTTTTTGATCAGTTGCTCGCCGTCCGGCACCGCGTGCTGGCTGATGTTCCCCGCTTGGCTGGGGCGCAGCCGGTTGCCAGGCAGTCCTTTAGTTGGAACGCTGATGTCATCGGTATTTTTTGGGGGCTTGGGAGCGTTTACGAACTCAAAGTCGTGTGTCTGCGAGTTTCGCTTCCAGGTGTAATTTTCGGCACTCGGGAGGCCAGTACCCTTGAGGGTGTCACTCAGTCCGGACTCTACAGCGCCTGGAGCAAGTTCATGGGCTAATTGCAGGCTTGATATGACCGCTGCTGCATTGCCTCCCACACGATCTTCTGCCGTCATACCGTAGAGACCATCATGGACGCCGAATACGATGTTGCCCGTGTTGCCAATGACAGGGACGTACCCGAATGTATTACCCCAGAAGTCTTTCGCAGACTTCCAGTCCTGCTGCGAGGAACCAAAGACTTCAGTCTGGTCGGACCATAACGCATTCTTGGCATTCACCGCTTGATAGTGAGAGGCCACGCCATTGTTCAAGGTGCCAAACTTCAACCGATAATCACCGCCTCGGGCTCGGGTGTAGTTAAATAGTTGCGCCGCCGGTATCTCCTCATCTGAAAGAAAGTTGTGATAACCAGGGAAGTGGGCATTGGCTCCTGAGATTAACGTATCAAGCACATAGGCCGCACTTGGCCAGTGCGAATCCTTGCCTCCTTGTATGTCTCGGGTATTAAAACTTCTCAGTAAGTTGGCGTGGTTGTCTTTAGCCCAGCTTGCAAAATCTGCATCACCATGTAATTCATGGACAGAACCATTCTTGATGTCAATCATTAACCCTTGGTTGGGCCGGTGTTCATAATTTCCATCATAAGGGGTGTACGCAATAAAGGCATATCCTGACATTGGATAGCCGTATACGTTTGGAATGATGACTTGCGAGTTGTTGTCCAGGGTGCGCGCGACCGCTTGTTGCCCTTGAGGGCTTAACTTGTTAAAGCTCCCTATATCACTGCGCAGGCTTTGCAATGTTCCTTTTACAACATACGCGTCCGCTTCTCCAGAGATGGCCGCCAGTGGGCCCGAAGGATCGCGCATGGGTTTGGATACTTCATTTTCCCAATGATTTTGAAGGGTTTTACCAACCGACTCCAGTTGGTCGATCTTCCTTTTATCCTTCGCCGCTATATCCATTTCGTTGAAGTTGACCGGGCCGCCCCGTTGCACTTTATCGTGCGCTAAAGCACCTGCTGCAATTTCCCATGCAAAGTAGGTGCGCTCCGACCTGCTGCTCAGGTTTTCCGGCTTTCCCATTCCCGTGTAGGAAGAGAACGTCACTGTGAATTTTTCATGAGGGTCGTACCCCGCGGCCAATAAACCACCGCTGAAGTAGCCGGCGGGCTCCATGAACAGTCGGGCATTCTGGAAGTTAACGCTTCTTTCACCCTGATGGATGCTGGGTATTTTTTCAGTCAGCATCATGACGCGAAAAGCGTAATCATTGATGCGCTGCTTGCGTTCTTGCAGGGTGTAGCCAGCCGAAGGCGCAGATAAAGTGTCTGACCCATAAATCACTCTTGTTTGGACAGCTGCTTCAGGATTGCTGGGCGTGGCCGGACTCGTCGTATGGCGCGAGGTGCCCCTTCCGCTCTCAGTTATATTCTGTGAAGAGGGGGGAGCGCTGATTGAATGAGCATGATGGCGATGTGCAGGTGGAAGTGGGGACGCTGAATGTATGTTCATTAAAGGCTCATTTTACTCGTGGATGTCATAGTGTTAATCGTCCGTCGCCAAGCAATAGCTTCGGTGTGACTATTGTTTTCAACTGCCGGTATTTTGATGCTGGTTAGATTATGTTTCGCGTCGTTTCCATTGGGTTAACTCTCGCAATCCCATCATCCTTATGAGCGCTCGAATAATGTTTTCTAAGTCGATCTATCAGGCATAAGTGTTTGTTCCGACTTCTTGTCGGTGCCTGGTTGCCCTGTGCCTGAATGGAGTTGTGTTGTCATTGAAATTTACGGTTTTCGTGTTTTGCTCCGAAGCATAAAAGTTGTGTGATTGGTTCCTGTTGGTGTGTTCGATTAGTTAAGCAGTGAGTTAGAAGTGGTTGGCTTAACTAAGTGGCAGCCCACAAGGCAACGGTTCAATTTTTATGTTGGCGTTTTATGTGCAATTTATTTTTAAGTATAGGTCTGCTTCGTTCGGGGGCAGCTGTATCGGCATCGCCCTCTTTGATAGCGGCGACCCTATTAAAGTGTGGTTTGTTTGGCGGGCGCCGCTGGGCGTTATTGCATTGATGGAATGACAGGCAAAAAAAAGCGCAGCCATCAGGCTGCGCCGTTTTTATGAATTGAAACGGTTACTGCAAGACTTCGATCACCCCGTCGGCGCTCATGTTGACCTGGCTGGTACCGGCCTCGACTTCCGGCGTCGGTGCAGAATCCATCTCGGCAGCTTTCATCATCATCGCGCCGCGTGCGTAGGGTTGTGGATAACCATTGGTGTTGAAGTTCAGGTTGACGATTTTGTAACCCTTGCCGCCCAGGGCGTCGGTGGCCAGTTGCGCGCGCGCTTTGAAGGCAGCCACCGCGTCCTTGAGCAGGGCGTCTTCGCTGGCCTTGCGGGTGCTGTCGGCGATGGCGAAATCCATGCTGTCCATTTTCAGGGTGCTCAGCAGCTCGCCTGTGAGTTTGGACAGTGCCGGGAAGTCCGCGCTTTCCAGACGCAGTTCGGCACGTTCACGCCAGCCGGTAATTTTCTGGGTCTTGTTGTCGTAGATCGGGTAGCTGTTGCGGCTGCCCTGGCGCAGAGTCACAGCCTTGACTTCACGAGCCTGGCCCAGCGCTGTGTTCATGGCGGTGGTGATAGTGGCGGCGAGTTTGGCCGGGTCACTGTTCTGGGACTCGGTGTAGAGCGTAACGATCATCTTGTCGCGG
This sequence comes from Pseudomonas sivasensis, assembly GCF_021391435.1. Classification (NCBI taxonomy): domain Bacteria; kingdom Pseudomonadati; phylum Pseudomonadota; class Gammaproteobacteria; order Pseudomonadales; family Pseudomonadaceae; genus Pseudomonas; species Pseudomonas sivasensis. The sequence goes on from NZ_CP090029.1 coordinate 1,155,196, forward strand.
GCCACTTCCTGGCTGACTTCGGCACGCAGAGAGATCTGGTTGTAATGCAGCTCATCGGCGGCCAGCGCCGGAAGGCTGGCCAGCGCGCTGAGGGTGAGAACGGCTGCACTGCGATTGAAACGAGACATGGAAGCTCCTTGGGATATTCGTGTTCGGTATGACTGTAGACGGCGACGTGGGGTTCTTCGGGTTTACACAATACAAACAAATTGTAGAAGGGCCGTTTGCCAGGCTCAGCGACTGTGCCTTGCCGGGTGGAAGCGGTGGGCCTGTAGCTGAAGTTCCATTCAGAGCCTCCGTAACCAGCCCTCGGTCCTGCTGTGATCAATTACAGTCATGGGCACCGCCTGAGTGACGCGTGGGAAATGCGCCTTGGGTGGTCCGTCGTTCACAGCGGTTCCTGAATGAATGCCGCAGAATATGTGTGCGAAGGTGCTGTGGCGGTTTGCCGCACGCACCCTGCCATCGTCGTGTCTTGGTTATACTCGATGCGATCTACCCGCTGCGCTCACCGGGAGAGCTCATGCTCGCCGCCGTAAAACTGACTTCCGCCACCCGCCAGAATCTCTGGCGCCTGACGTTCATTCGTACCCTGGTACTGGCCGCACAGGCCGGTTCGGTCGGGCTTGCCTATTGGTTCGACCTGCTGCCGCTGCCGTGGCTACAACTGGGCGTGACCCTCGGTTTCTCTATCGTGCTGTGCGTGTTCACTGCCATCCGCTTGCGCACTACATGGCCGGTGACCGAACTCGAATACGCGCTGCAACTGGCCTGCGATCTGTTTATCCACAGTGTGTTGCTGTATTTCTCCGGTGGCTCCACCAACCCGTTCGTGTCTTATTACCTGGTGCCGTTGACCATCGCCGCCGTGACGTTGCCGTGGCGCTACTCGGTGGTGCTGTCGGGTATCGCCCTGACCCTCTACACCTTGCTGCTGGCACAGTTCTACCCGCTGCAAACGTTCCCAATTGCCCGGGAAAACCTGCAGATCTATGGGATGTGGCTGAGTTTTGCCCTGTCTGCCGCCGTCATCACCTTCTTCGCCGCGCGCATGGCCGAAGAACTGCGCCGCCAGGAAGAACTGCGCGCCATTCGCCGTGAAGAAGGCCTGCGCGACCAGCAATTGCTGGCCGTTGCCACCCAGGCCGCCGGAGCCGCCCACGAGTTGGGTACGCCGCTGGCCACCATGAGCGTGCTGCTTAACGAAATGGTTCAGGACCACCCCGATCCTGCGCTGCAAGAAGACCTCGGCGTATTGCGCGAGCAGGTCAAGCAGTGCAAGCAGACTTTGCAGCAATTGGTGCGCGCCGCCGAAGCCAATCGCCGCCTGGCGGTGGAGATGCAGGACGTGACACAGTGGCTCGACGAAGCGCTCAACCGCTGGCACCTGATGCGTCCCGAAGCCAGTTATCGTTTCAGTCTGCTGGGGCAGGGCACCGTACCGCGCATGGCGCCGCCGCCGGACCTGACTCAGGCGCTGCTCAATCTGCTGAACAATGCCGCCGACGCCTGCCCGGAAGGCCTTGGCGTACAGTTGGATTGGGACGCAGAAAACGTGACCATCAGCATTCGTGACCACGGCGCCGGCGTGCCGCTGGCTATTGCCGAGCAGATCGGCAAACCTTTCTTTACCACCAAGGGCAAAGGCTTCGGCTTGGGCCTGTTTTTGAGCAAGGCCAGCGTGACCCGCGCGGGTGGCTCAGTGAAGCTCTATAGTCATGAGGAAGGCGGTACGCTCACCGAGCTGCGCCTGCCCCGTGTTGCACGAGGAGATATCGATGAGTGACGAGATCCAAGTCGAAGGCGAAGAACTGCCGCACCTGCTGCTGGTAGATGACGACGCTACCTTTACCCGCGTGATGGCGCGCGCCATGAGCCGTCGCGGCTTTCGTGTGAGCACCGCAGGTTCGGCTGAAGAAGGCCTGACCATCGCACAGGCCGATTTGCCGGACTACGCCGCGCTCGACCTGAAGATGGACGGCGACTCCGGTCTGGTGCTGCTGCCCAAGCTGCTGGAACTCGACCCGGAAATGCGCGTGGTGATTCTCACCGGTTACTCCAGCATCGCCACCGCCGTCGAGGCCATCAAGCGCGGCGCCTGCAATTACCTGTGCAAACCGGCGGACGCCGACGATGTGCTGGCCGCCTTACTCTCCGAGCATGCCGACCTCGACACCCTGGTGCCGGAAAACCCGATGTCGGTGGACCGCCTGCAGTGGGAGCACATTCAGCGTGTCCTGACCGAGCACGAAGGCAACATCTCCGCTACCGCCCGCGCCCTAGGCATGCACCGCCGCACCCTGCAACGCAAGCTGCAGAAACGTCCGGTACGACGCTGAACCTAGGCTGAACAACCCGCTTCAGGCCGCACGGAGCCCTGAACCGATCAACTATGATCGGTTCAAACGCCTGCCTTCTTTCCTACGAGCCTGAACGATGAATCAGAACGCTGAGTACTCTGCGGTCAACGACGCTGTGCGTGGGCAATTTTTTCGGCGAACCTGGGCGATGATCACGCCCTATTGGCACAGTGAAGAGAAGGGCAAGGCCTGGTTGTTGCTGGCAGCGGTGATCGCCCTGTCGCTGTTCAGCGTGGCGATTTCCGTGTGGCTCAACCACTGGTACAAGGACTTCTACAACGCCCTCGAGAACAAAGACACCGCCGCTTTCTGGCAGCAGATCGGCTATTTCTGCGGCATCGCAGCGGTGGCCATTCTCGCCGCGGTGTACCGTCTTTACCTGACGCAGATGCTGACCATTCGCTGGCGGGCGTGGCTCACTGAAAAGCATTTTGCGCGCTGGCTAAGCCAAAAAAACTACTACCAGCTGGAGCAGGGCGGTTACACCGACAACCCGGACCAGCGTATTTCGGAAGACCTCAATAGCTTCACCTCGAACACGTTAAGTCTTGGCCTCGGGCTGCTGCGCAATGTCGTCAGCCTCGTGTCGTTCTCCGTCATCCTGTGGGGCGTGTCGGGTAGCATTGAAGTGTTCGGCATCACCATCCCCGGCTACATGTTCTGGTGTGCGTTGGTTTACGCCGGTGTCGGCAGTTGGTTGACCCATCTGATCGGTCGCCGCTTGATTGGCTTGAGCAACCAACAACAACGTTTCGAAGCTGACCTGCGTTTCTCCATGGTGCGGGTCCGCGAGAATGCCGAGAGCATTGCCCTGTACAACGGCGAGCCCAACGAGAACCAGCGCTTGAGCGCGCGTTTCGGCAAGGTCTGGCACAACTTCTGGGACATCATGAAGGTGTCCAAGCGCCTGACATTCTTCACCGCAGGCTATGAGCAGATTGCGATTGTCTTTGCATTTGTCGTGGCCGCGCCACGGTACTTTGCCGGCAAGATCGAACTGGGTGAGCTCATGCAAATCAACTCGGCGTTCGGCAACGTGCAAAGTAACTTCAGCTGGTTTATCAGCGCTTACACCGACCTGGCCGCCTGGCGTGCTACCAGTGACCGTCTGCTGAGCTTCCAGCAAGCCATGAGTGAAAACGAGCAACGCCCGGCAGCCATAGAGGTCAGCGCGGAGGGCGAGCGTCTGGTAGTGCAGGGCTTGGGCATGAACCTGAGCGATGGTCGCCACTTGCTGACCGACGCCAACATGATTGTTGAACCGGGCCAGCGCCTGATGCTCAGCGGCCGTTCCGGCAGCGGCAAAAGCACCTTGCTGCGCGCGATGGGCCATCTGTGGCTGGAGGGTTACGGCAGCATTCGCATGCCGGCGGCGCGTTATCTGTTCCTTCCGCAGAAGCCCTACCTGCCGATTGGTACGTTGAAATCCGTGTTGAGTTATCCACAGGACGACAGCACCTACCCGGCAGAACGTTATGCACAGGTCCTGCTAACCTGCCGCCTGCCGCACCTGGTCACGCGTTTGGACGAGGCCAACCACTGGCAACGCATGCTTTCACCGGGCGAGCAACAACGGCTGGCCTTTGCCCGGGCCTTGCTGTTCGCGCCGCAATGGCTGTACATGGACGAAGCGACCTCTGCGATGGATGAAGAGGATGAGGCGACGCTGTATAAGGCGCTGATCGATGAGTTGCCGGGGCTGAGCATTGTCAGTGTCGGCCACCGCAGCAGCCTCAAGCGCTTCCATGGGCGGCATGTGCGCATCGAGGCAGGGTGGCTTCAAGAACAGCCCGTGGCCTGAAAACCAATGCGGGAGGGGGCTTGCCCCCGATAGCTGTGTGTCAGTCTGCACATGTATCAACTGATCTAACGCCATCGGGGGCAAGCCTCCTCCCACAAGGGCGAGGGCCAACAAAAAGCCCGGTTGATCATCGATCAACCGGGCTTTTTTTATTGCTTGAAAATAACTTACTTCTTCAAGCCGTAATGCTCATCCAACATCCCTGGGGCGTTTGGCGTTTTTGGCGCGTAGTCCCGTGGTGGCTCCTGGTTTTCCCGAGGTGGGGTCAGGCGTTCCCGCGGAGTTTGCGGTGCATCGGAATGCAGCGCAGCCAGCAGACGCTGACGAGTGATGTCGTCGAGGGCGAGGCGATTGGCGCCATCGGCGAGATGATCCTGTACTTCCTGATAGCTCTGAGTGAGCTTCTTGACCAGGTTTGCGGTGCTGTTGAAGTGGGTAACAACCTCGTTCTGATAACTGTCAAAACGTTCCTGAATGTCATCCAACTGACGCTGCGTGCGGTTAGGCGCGGCATTCGGCAGCAGGCGAGCAACCAGGAATCCAATGGCGACACCGGCAACCAGGGCAAGAGTCGGCAACAACCAAACTAAGAGCGAGTGTTCCACGAGTCCTTCCTCTATAAACGGCTTTGCTTTACGTTAACGGCTCAAACCTGCGCTGTATACCGCGATTAAGCTCGCAATGATGCCATGCACAGACTTTTAGCTAGACGAGTCGACCCTTTGAGAGGTCACGGAGTTCATTCCTTGCTCATGCGTGAAACCCCCGTTTTGATCGATGGCCCGGTAGGCCAATTGGAAGCCCTGTACCTGGATCACCCCGAGCCACGTGGCCTGGCGCTGATCTGCCACCCTAATCCGGTGCAGGGCGGGACCATGCTCAATAAAGTCGTTTCGACCCTGCAACGTACCGCCCGCGACGCCGGTTTGATTACGCTGCGTTTTAATTACCGTGGCGTCGGTGCGAGTGCCGGTACCCACGACATGGCCACTGGCGAAGTCGACGATGCTGAAGCGGCCGCTACCTGGCTGCGGGAAAAACATCCCGGACTGCCGATGACCTTACTTGGTTTTTCCTTCGGTGGTTATGTGGCAGCCAGCCTCGGTGGTCGCCTGGAAGCCAAGGGCGAAAAACTCGCACACCTGTTTATGGTCGCTGCCGCTGTGATGCGCCTGCGCGACACGGATGTACTGCCCCAAGGCTGCCCGTTGACCCTGATCCAGCCGGAAACCGACGAAGTGGTCGAGCCGCAACTCGTCTACGACTGGTCCGCGGCTCTGAATCGCCCCCATGAGCTGCTGAAAGTGGCAGAATGCGGACACTTTTTTCATGGCAAGCTGACCGATCTCAAGGATCTGGTACTGCCGCGCCTCTCGAATTGATAGCAGTCTGATAAGCGATTACCCATGACGACTCGTACCCGTATCCTCACCGGCATCACCACCACTGGCACGCCGCACCTGGGCAACTACGCCGGTGCGATCCGCCCGGCGATCCTGGCCAGCCAGGACGCCAACGCCGATTCCTTCTACTTCCTGGCCGACTACCACGCCCTGATCAAATGCGATGACCCGCAGCGCATCCAGCGCTCGCGTATGGAAATCGCTGCGACCTGGCTGGCCGGTGGCCTGGATGTGGATCGAGTGACCTTCTACCGGCAGTCCGACATTCCAGAGATCCCCGAGCTCACCTGGCTGCTGACCTGCGTCGCCGCCAAGGGCCTGCTCAACCGCGCCCACGCCTACAAGGCCTCGGTGGACAAGAACGTGGAAACCGGCGAAGACCCGGACGCGGGCATCACCATGGGCTTGTACAGCTATCCGGTGCTGATGGCGGCCGACATCCTGATGTTCAACGCGCACAAAGTGCCGGTCGGCCGTGACCAGATCCAGCACGTGGAAATGGCCCGCGACATCGGCCAGCGGTTCAACCACCTGTTCGGCAACGGCAAAGAATTCTTCACCATGCCCGAGGCGTTGATCGAAGAAAGCGTCGCCACCTTGCCGGGCCTGGACGGCCGCAAGATGTCCAAGAGCTACGACAACACCATCCCGTTGTTCACCAGCGCCAAGGACATGAAAGACGCCATCTCGCGGATCGTCACCGATTCGCGCGCACCCGGCGAAGCCAAGGACCCGGACAACTCGCACCTGTTCACCCTCTATCAGGCGTTTGCCAGCAAGGCCCAGGAAGAAGAGTTCCGCGGCGAGCTGCTGCAAGGCCTGGGCTGGGGCGAGGCCAAGAGCCGTCTGTTCCAGCTGTTGGACGGCCAACTGGGCGAAGCCCGCGAACGCTATCATCAACTGATGTCGCGCCCGTCGGACATGGAAGACCTGCTGCTGGTCGGCGCCAAGAAGGCCCGTGCCGTGGCCGCACCTTTCCTCGCCGAGTTGCGTGAGGCGGTTGGCTTGCGTTCATTCGTAGAGCAGACTGCTGCTCCGGTCAGCGCCAAGAAGAAAGCCGCAAAAGCAGCGCGCTTTGTGAGCTTTCGCGAAGACGACGGCAGCTTCCGCTTCCGCCTGTTGGCTGCCGATGGCGAGCAACTGCTGCTGTCGCGCAACTTTGCCGACGGTAAAGCCGCTGGCGCAGTGACCAAGCAGCTGCAAAGTGGCGTGATGCTGGACGTGCGTCCTGAAGCCTTGGGCTTCAGCGTTTGGCTGGACGGCGCGGCCGTGGCCGACAGCGCTCAGTTCGCCGACAGCGCGACCCGCGATGCCGCCATCCAAGCGTTGCGCATCGCGTTGACCCCAATCGAGGATTAACCCGACCAAGGGTTGATTGCCATTATCCAGGGCCGTCGTTACAGTGACGGCCCGTTTTTGTTGCCTTGCTAACGAAATTATGACGCCCCTAGAACGATATCAAGCTGATCTGAAACGCCCTGAGTTCTTCCATGACGCGGCCCAGGAAACGGCGGTGCGTCATTTGCAACGTCTGTACGACGACCTGGTTGCGGCCTCGCAAAGCAAGCCAGGGATGCTCAGCAAGCTGTTTGGCAAGAAAGACCATGCGCCGGTCAAAGGCCTGTATTTCTGGGGCGGCGTGGGCCGTGGCAAGACCTATCTGGTCGACACCTTCTTCGAAGCGCTGCCGTTCAAGGAAAAGGTCCGCACCCACTTCCACCGCTTCATGAAGCGTGTGCACGAAGAGATGAAGACCCTGCCGGGTGAGAAAAACCCGCTGACCATCATCGCCAAGCGCTTCTCCGATGAAGCGCGGGTGATCTGCTTCGATGAATTCTTCGTCTCCGATATCACCGACGCCATGATCCTTGGCACCCTGATGGAAGAGCTGTTCAAGAACGGCGTGACCCTGGTCGCCACCTCGAACATCGTGCCGGACGGCTTGTACAAGGACGGCCTGCAACGTGCGCGTTTCCTGCCAGCCATCGCGTTGATCAAGCAGAACACCGAGATCGTCAACGTCGACAGCGGTGTTGACTACCGCCTGCGCCATCTGGAGCAAGCGGAGCTGTTCCACTTCCCGCTGAATGAAGCCGCCCACGAAAGCCTGCGCAAAAGCTTTCGCGCGCTGACGCCGGAATGCACCCAGGCGGTGGAAAACGACAAGCTGATGATCGAGAACCGCGAAATCATCGCGCTGCGTACTTGCGATGACGTGGCCTGGTTCGAATTCCGCCAGTTGTGCGACGGTCCGCGTAGCCAGAACGACTACATCGAACTGGGCAAGATTTTCCACGCGGTGATCTTGAGCGGCGTGGAGCAGATGAGCGTCACCACCGACGACATCGCGCGCCGTTTTATCAACATGGTCGATGAGTTCTACGACCGTAACGTGAAGCTGATCATCTCGGCGGAAGTCGAGCTCAAGGACCTGTATACCGGCGGCCGCTTGAACTTTGAGTTCCAGCGCACACTGAGTCGCTTGCTTGAGATGCAGTCCCACGAGTTCCTGTCGCGCGGGCACAAACCCTAAGACCGACACAGTAAAAAATGCGGGAGGGGGCTTGCCCTCGATAGCGGTCTTTCAGTAACAGATGCACTGACTGATCCGCCGCTATCGGGAGCAAGCCCCCTCCCGCATTTGCTTACGCGGCCTGCTGGAACTGCTGGCGATATTGGTTTGGCGACAACTCCGTGTGTTGCCTGAACAACCGCGCAAAGAAACTCGCATCGTCGTAACCCACCTCATAACTGATGGTCTTGATGCTCTTGCGGCTGCCCGAGAGTAGGCCTTTGGCCGTCTCGATACGCAGTCGTTGCAGGTAATGCAGCGGCTTATCGCCGGTGGCGGTCTGGAAGCGCCGCATGAAGTTGCGGATGCTCATGCCGTGCTCCCGGGCGACGTCTTCGAAGCGGAATTTGTCGGCAAAATGCTCTTCGAGCCAATGCTGGATCTGCAGGATGATCACGTCCTGGTGCAGCTTCTGCCCACCAAAGCCGATACGCCCCGGCGAGTAGCTGCGCTGCACTTCGTAGAGAATGTCACGGGCCACGGCCTGGGCGATGTTGGCGCCGCAGAAGCGTTCGATCAGGTAGATATACAGGTCGCACGCCGAGGTAGTGCCACCGGCGCAATACAGGTTGTCGGCGTCGGTGAGGTGCTTGTCCTGGTTGAGTTGGACCTTGGGAAAGCGCTCGCTGAATGCATTGAAGAAGCGCCAGTAGGTGGTCGCCTCCTTGCCATCGAGCAGTCCAGCTTCCGCCAGCCAGAACACCCCGGTGGCTTCGCCACAGAGCACGGCGCCGCGAGCGTGTTGATCACGCAGCCACGGCAGCACTTGGGGGTAGCGGGTGCACAGGGCGTCGAAGTCATCCCAGAAGGCCGGTAATACGATGATGTCGGCGTCTTCGAGGCCGCCGTCCACGGGCATGATCACATCGCTGAAGCTGCGCACCGATTGCCCATCCGGGCTCACCAGGCGTGTTTCAAACGCCGGCGTCAGGCCCAGGCCTTGCTGTTTGCCATAACGCAGGCTTGCGAGGTGGAAGAAATCCTTGGCTTGCATGAGGGTCGAAGCGAATACCCGATCAATGGCCAAAATGCTGACGCGCCTCAGGGGCGTGGAGATTTGGTTAGACATAATTTCATTTATTCTTATAGGGGAAAGTGGTCACCAGACGGCTGGATCGTCTTATTTTTTGTCGCATGTGTCCAGTGTCCTGTCATGCTTTCGCGGCATAGGCTCTGTGGGCTTGTTTTTGTCCGACAATCCACGCAGGTGACCCATGATTCCCAGAACTTTGTTCAGCCCTGAGCACGAACTCTTTCGCGAGAGCGTGCGCACCTTCCTCGAAAAAGACGCTGCGCCGTTCCATGGGCAATGGGAAAAACAGGGGTATATCGACCGCACTCTATGGAGCAAGGCAGGGGAGGCGGGGATGCTGTGCTCCCATCTTCCAGAGGCGTATGGCGGGTTGGGTGCGGACTTTCTCTACAGTGCGGTGGTGATTGAGGAGATCAGTCGGCTGGGCCTGACCGGTATTGGTTTCTCTCTGCATTCGGACATCGTCGCGCCTTATATCCTGCATTACGGCAGTGAGGCGCTGAAGCACAAATACCTGCCCAAATTGATCTCCGGCGAGATGGTCACCGCCATCGCAATGACCGAGCCGGGCGCCGGTTCCGACCTGCAAGGGGTCAAGACCACCGCCGTGCTGGATGGCGACGAGTATGTGATCAACGGTTCCAAGACCTTTATCACCAACGGCTATCTGGCCGAGCTGGTAATCGTCGTGGCCAAGACCGATCCCAAGGCCGGCGCGAAGGGGACCAGCCTGTTTCTGGTGGAGGCTGACACGCACGGCTTCGCCAAGGGCAAGCGCCTGGAGAAGGTCGGCATGAAGGCCCAGGACACCTCGGAGCTTTTCTTCCAGGACGTGCGGGTGCCCAAGGAAAACTTGTTGGGCCAGGCGGGCATGGGCTTCGCCTACTTGATGCAGGAACTGCCCCAGGAGCGATTGACCGTGGCCATCGGCGCGATCACCTCAGCCGAAGCGGCGTTGCAATGGACGCTGGAGTACACCCGTGAACGCAAAGCGTTCGGCAAAGCGATTGCCGATTTCCAGAACACGCGGTTCAAGTTAGCGGAGATGGCGACTGAGATTCAGATCGGCAGAGTGTTTGTCGATAAATGCATGGCGCTGCACCTGGAGGGCAAGCTGGATGTGCCTACAGCTGCGATGGCTAAGTACTGGGCCACTGACCTGCAATGCAAGGTGCTCGACGAATGCGTGCAGTTGCACGGCGGTTACGGCTTCATGTGGGAGTACCCGATTGCACGAGCCTGGGCGGATGCTCGGGTGCAGCGGATTTATGCGGGAACCAATGAGATCATGAAGGAGATCATCGCGCGGGCGCTTTGATTTTTTGCTGGTCTTGGAGCGTCATCGGGGGCGAGCCCCCTCCCACACGTGGAGTGCATGCCAATGTGGGAGGGGGCTTGCCCCCGATAGCGGTCTACAGATCAGTCAAGGCGCAGGATTCGGATGATCCTTCTGAATCGCCTCAATCCCTTCCAGGACTTCCTTCGACAGCGTCAGATCAGCACTGGCGATGTTGCTGTCCAGTTGCTCCAGCGACGTTGCGCCAATAATGTTGCTGGTCACGAACGGTTGCTGGGTCACGAACGCCAACGCCATCTGCGCCGGGTCCAGGCCATGCTCCCGAGCCAGTGCAACATATCGGCTGCAAGCCGCTTCCGACTGCGGGTTGAAGTAACGGCTGAAACGGCTGTATTCCGTCAGACGCGCTTTCGCCGGGCGTGCACCACCTTCGTATTTACCGCTGAGCATGCCGAATGCCAGGGGCGAGTAGGCCAGCAGGCCGCACTGCTCACGAATGGCGATTTCCGCCAGGCCCACTTCAAAGCTGCGGTTGAGCAGGTTGTAGGGATTCTGGATCGACACTGCACGGGTCCAGCCACGGGCTTCGGCCAAAGCGAGGAATTTCATGGTGCCCCATGGGGTTTCATTGGACAGGCCGATGTGGCGAATCTTGCCGGCTTTTACCTGTTCGTCCAGCGCTTCGAGGGTTTCTTCCAGTGGGGTGAGGTCGTCTTCGTCCTTGTGCTTGTAGCTCAGTTGGCCGAAGAAATTGGTGCTGCGCTCTGGCCAGTGCAATTGATAGAGGTCGATCCAGTCTGTTTGCAGGCGCTTGAGGCTGGCGTCCAAGGCGTCGACGATGTGCTTGCGGTTGTGGCGCAGGTGGCCATCGCGGATGTAATCGATGGTGTTGCCGGGGCCGGCGATCTTGCTGGCGAGGATCCAGTCGGCACGGTCGCCACGGCTTTTGAAGTAATTACCGATATAACGCTCGGTGGTGGCATAGGTGTCGCCCTTGGGCGGCACCGGATACATTTCGGCCGTGTCGAGGAAGTTGATCCCCGCGGCCTTGGCTCGCTCGATCTGCGCGAAGGCCTCTGCCTCGCTGTTTTGCTCGCCCCAGGTCATGGTGCCCAAGGCTATCGCGCTCACGTTCAGATCCGTACGGCCCAGCTGTCGATAATCCATCGGGTACTCCTTCGGGGAAAACAATCATAAAAGCAGGTTGAATTTTTTTTCGCAATCTGCATAATTGCCCACCTCTTTCTGCAGTGGAAGTGATGCGCCGCCTGCCGAAGAATCTTGCCGTTGAACGGACGCGCCGACCCGAGCCCCCGATAGCGTCTGTATCCGGCTGCCTTTGACTTGTCAAAGTACGCACTATTCAGTAAGATCCGCCGTCTAATTTACAGGGCGGCCCCTGAGGCTATTAAAGAATGACAACTTTTACTGCAAAACCGGAAACAGTTCAGCGCGACTGGTTTGTCGTCGACGCCGCTGGTCAGACCCTGGGTCGTCTGGCCACTGAAGTCGCCAGCCGTCTGCGTGGCAAGCACAAGCCTGAGTACACCCCTCACGTTGATACCGGTGACTACATCGTGATCATCAACGCTGAGCAGGTACGTGTTACCGGCAACAAAGCGCAAGACAAAATGTACTACCGTCACTCCGGTTTCCCAGGCGGTATCAAGTCTTCGAACTTCGAAGGCCTGATCTCCAAGAAGCCTGAAGCCCCGATCGAAATCGCGGTCAAAGGTATGCTGCCTAAGGGCCCACTGGGTCGCGATATGTTTCGCAAGCTGAAAGTCTATGCGGGCGCTGTACACCCTCATGCTGCTCAGCAGCCCCAAGAACTGAAGTTTTAACGGAATAGTTCATTATGTCGGCGACTCAAAATTACGGCACTGGCCGTCGCAAAACCGCAACCGCACGCGTTTTCCTGCGTCCGGGCACTGGCAACATCTCGATCAACAACCGCACTCTGGAAAATTTCTTCGGTCGCGAAACTGCCCGCATGGTAGTTCGTCAGCCGCTGGAACTGACCGAGACTGTTGAGAAGTTCGACATCTATGTCACCGTTATCGGTGGCGGTGTAAGTGGTCAAGCTGGCGCAATTCGCCACGGTATCACTCGCGCTCTGATGCAGTACGACGAAACCCTGCGTGGCGCTCTGCGCAAAGCTGGCTTCGTTACTCGCGATGCTCGTGAAGTTGAACGTAAGAAAGTCGGTCTGCGTAAAGCGCGTAAGCGTCCGCAGTACTCGAAGCGTTAATTCGCTTTACGTTCCACAAAAACGCCCAGCCTCCTCACGGAGCTGGGCGTTTTTTATTGCCTGCGATTTATCTAGATTTTTCGCCGTGACAACTTGCCACATCCGTAGACCCCCTATACTACAAGGCCTGGAGGCAGAGCCTCGGGCAATTCCCTTGTCATACGTGGGGCTTTTCATTACCATCCGACAAAATTTTTATAAGTAAAGATTCAATACTTAGTAGACGCCTGATTTAACAGGCCAAAAAGCTGATGGGAGAGGACTGAATGAGCAATGACGGCGTGAATGCAGGCCGGCGTCGCTTCTTAGTAGCAGCCACATCCGTGGTGGGTGCTGCAGGAGCGGTGGGGGCTGCGGTCCCGTTCGTGGGGTCATGGTTTCCCAGTGCCAAGGCGAAAGCCGCAGGTGCACCGGTGAAGGTGAATGTCAGCAAGATCGAGCCAGGCCAGCAGATGATTGCTGAGTGGCGCGGCCAGCCAGTCTTCATCGTTCGTCGTACTGAGGAAATCCTGGGGAATCTGAAAAAGATCGAAGGCCAGTTGTCTGACCCAAAATCTGAGAATTCCGACCAACCCGCCTACGCCAAAAACGAAGTGCGCTCGATCAAACCAGAGATTCTGCTACTGGTTGGTCTATGTACCCATCTGGGGTGCTCGCCCACCTTCCGCCCGGAAGTAGCCCCGGCAGATCTGGGGAAGGACTGGGTCGGCGGCTATTTCTGCCCGTGCCACGGTTCTCACTACGACCTCGCCGGTCGTGTCTACAAGTCCCAGCCTGCTCCTTTGAACCTGCCCGTGCCTCCGCATACCTACGAAACTGACGACCTTATTGTCATTGGCCTCGATAAGGAGAACGCGTGATGAGCAAGTTCATGGATTGGGTAGATGCGCGCTTCCCCGCCACTAAGATGTGGGAAGACCATCTCAGCAAGTACTACGCGCCAAAAAACTTCAACTTCTTCTACTTCTTCGGCTCCCTGGCCCTTCTGGTGCTGGTCAACCAGATCGTGACCGGTGTATGGCTGACGATGAGTTACACCCCGTCAGCGGAGGAGGCGTTTGCTTCCGTCGAAGGCATCATGCGTGACGTCAATCATGGCGCGATCCTTCGATTGCTACATGCCGTGGGCGCGTCGATGTTCTTCATCGTCGTGTACCTGCATATGTTCCGTGGCCTGCTCTACGGTTCGTACCAGAAACCCCGCGAGTTAGTGTGGGTCTTCGGCATGCTGATCTACCTGGCGCTGATGGCCGAAGCCTTCATGGGTTACCTGTTACCTTGGGGGCAGATGTCGTACTGGGGCGCCCAGGTGATCATCTCGCTGTTCGGCGCGATCCCGGTTATCGGCAACGATCTGACCCAGTGGATTCGTGGTGACTACCTGATCTCCGGTATCACCCTGAACCGCTTCTTTGCCTTGCACGTGGTGGCCTTGCCTATCGTGATCCTAGGCTTGGTGGTTCTGCACATCTTGGCGTTGCACGAAGTTGGCTCTAACAACCCGGACGGCGTGGACATCAAGAAGCACAAGGACGAGAACGGCATCCCGCTGGATGGCATCCCATTCCACCCGTACTACACCGTGAAAGACATCGTCGGCGTGGTCGTGTTCTTGTTCGTGTTCTGCTCGATCGTGTTCTTTTTCCCGGAGATGGGCGGTTATTTCCTGGAGAAGCCGAACTTCGAACAGGCCAACGCTTTCAAGACACCTGAGCACATTGCCCCGGTTTGGTATTTCACGCCGTTCTACGCAATCTTGCGGGCCATCCCCGACAAGCTCATGGGCGTGATCGCCATGGGTGCAGCCATTGCCGTGCTGTTCGTGTTGCCTTGGCTCGATCGAAGTCCGGTCAAATCCATGCGCTACAAAGGCTGGCTGAGCAAGATCTGGTTGTGGGTGTTCTGCATTTCGTTCGTGATCCTGGGTGTGTTGGGCGTATTGGCGCCAACTCCTGAACGTACGTTGCTGTCGCAGGTCTGCACCTTCCTGTACTTCGCCTACTTCATTCTGATGCCGTTCTATACCCGGCTTGAGAAGACCAAACCGGTTCCGGAAAGGGTGACTGGCTGATGAAAAAATTATTCGTTGCATTGATGCTTGCGGCGCTGCCGCTACTGTCCTTCGCTGCCGAGCACGGTGGTCCGGAGCTGGAAAAAGTCGATATCGACGTGTCTGACAAGGCTGCCATGCAAGACGGCGCGCGTACGTTCGCCAACTATTGCATGGGCTGTCACAGTGCCAAGTTCCAGCGGTACGAGCGGGTTGCCGATGATTTGGGCATTCCCCACGAACTGATGTTGGATAAGCTGGTGTTCACCGGTGCCAAGATTGGCGACCACATGAATATCGGTATGCAACCGGCGGACGCCAAGGCCTGGTTCGGCGCCGCACCGCCTGATCTGACCCTGGTAGCCCGTGTGCGCGGCACCGACTGGCTGTACGGCTACCTGAAGTCGTTCTACGAAGATCCGGCCCGGCCTTATCGCGTGAACAACCGAGTATTCCCGAACGTCGGCATGCCTAACGTTCTGGTCGGCCTTCAGGGCAAGCAAGTGGTAGGATGCAAGCAGATCCAGGTCGTTGAAGACGGTAAGAAGCAATATGATCCGTTGACCGGTACGCCTTTGACTCATGAAGCGTGCGATCAACTGAAGATCGAAACCCCCGGTTCGCTGACTGACGAGCAGTTCGACGAGAAGGTCAAGAACCTCGTGACCTTCCTGGCCTACTCGGCCAACCCGGTCAAACTGCAGCACCAGCGCATTGGTACTTACGTCTTGCTGTACCTGGCTTTCTTCTTCGTATTCGCCTATCTGCTCAAACGCGAATACTGGAAGGATGTGCATTGATCCAACCGTAAGCAATTGCTGTTAATCTTGCGCGCCCAGCGGCATCTCTGAATACGTAGCGAACGGGTTAACCCGCCGTTACAGAGATGCTCTCTGGGCGCGCTCGTTTTTGAGCTTCCGATAATTTCAACAAGCGAGGAGGACCGCCATGGGCGTGACCAATCGGTTGGCCTGTTACTCCGACCCCGCCGACCACTATTCCCACCGAGTACGTATCGTGCTCGCAGAGAAGGGTGTCAGCGCCGAGATCATCAGTGTGGAGGCGGGCCGTCATCCGCCAAAACTGATCGAAGTGAACCCTTACGGCAGCTTGCCCACCCTGGTCGATCGTGACCTGGCGTTGTGGGAGTCGACCGTGGTGATGGAATACCTGGATGAGCGTTATCCTCATCCGCCTTTGCTGCCGGTATATCCGGTGGCGCGTGCCAACAGTCGCCTGCTGATCCATCGGATCCAGCGCGACTGGTGTGGGCTGGTGGATGTGATTCTGGATTCGCGCAGCAAAGAGGCGGCCCGTGTCGTGGCGCGTAAGGAATTGCGCGAGAGCCTGACCGGCGTTTCGCCGTTGTTCGCCGATAAACCTTTTTTCCTCAGCGAGGAACAAAGTTTGGTGGATTGCTGCCTATTACCGATACTCTGGCGTTTGCCGATTCTCGGTATTGAACTGCCGCGGCCGGCCAAGCCGCTGCTTGATTACATGGAGCGCCAGTTTGCGCGTGAGGCTTTCCAGGCAAGTCTGTCTGGTGTCGAACGCGATATGCGCTAAGGCTTAAGGAGCCGTTGATGAACTCCAGTCGACCTTACCTGGTCCGCGCGCTCTACGAGTGGATTGTGGATAACGATTGCACCCCGCACATGCTGGTCAATTCCGAATTTCCTGCGGTTCAGGTACCGCAGGGTTTTGCCAGTGACGGGCAGATTGTGCTCAATGTATCGCCGAGTGCCGTGCGCCACCTGCACATGGACAATGAGGCGGTCAGTTTCGAAGGGCGTTTTGGCGGTGTACCGCACACGCTCTACGTGCCGATTGGCGCCATTCTTGGGATTTATGCTCGGGAAAATGGTCAGGGCATGGTGTTTGATCTGGAGTCACCTTTCGAGGACGACGAATCGATCGAAAGCGAAGAAGGTGATGATCTGCCACCACCAGATGCCGAGCCACCGCGTCCTAGCGGCCGGCCTAGCCTGAAAGTGGTGAAGTAATCGGCGTTTGCCTTCGGGTGTGCCTGAAAAATGCCTCGATTTGTGTCGGGGCATTTTTTTGCGTGAAGGATATAAGTGAAAGTCGCGACTGAACGGTGATCGTACAACCGCCATGGGCTATGATGCCTCTTTACTCAACCGAGATAGATGATTCCACATGGAAAACGCCAGCACCGCCCCTCGTCTTCCCCGCAAGCGCCGCAGCCTTGCCCAGGAATTGGTCACGGTGCTGTCTGAGCAGATCCGTGACGGCGAACTCAAACGGGGCGACAAGCTGCCCACGGAGTCCGCGATCATGGAAGCCCATGGCGTCAGTCGCACCGTAGTGCGCGAAGCCATCTCACGTTTGCAGGCGGCGGGGCAGGTGGAAACCCGTCATGGTATCGGCACTTTCGTGCTGGACACGCCGAGCCCCAGCGGTTTCCGGATTGATCCCGCCACGGTCGTGACCCTGCGCGATGTGTTGGCGATTCTGGAGTTGCGTATCAGCCTGGAAGTGGAGTCTGCCGGCCTGGCGGCCCTGCGTCGTAGCGAAGAGCAGTTGGCTGCGATGCGTGCAGCACTCGATGCGTTGAATGAAAGCGCCGCGCACGCCGGCGATGCCGTCGCCTCAGACTTCGCATTTCACCTGGAAATCGCACTCTCCACCGGCAACCGTTACTTCACCGACATCATGACGCACCTGGGCACCAGCATCATTCCACGTACCCGCTTGAATTCGGCGCGCCTGGCCCATGATGATCAACAGCATTACATGGGGCGCCTGAGCCGTGAGCACGAAGAGATTTACGAGGCGATTGCCCGCCAGGACTCAGATGCGGCGCGGGCGGCGATGCGTTTGCACCTGACTAACAGCCGTGAACGGCTGCGCCATGCCCATGAAGAGGCTGAAAGGGCATGCTGATCAAGCCGCCGCTGGTTGGTATCACTGGGCGGCTTGGTGATCAGGGTGTCTAGCGTGACGATGTGCCATTCAGCGTTTTTCTATGACTGTTGCCTGGATTGGATATAGGCAGCCAATTCGTCCAGTGTTGGTTTCTCGGCCACGTCGTCGGGCAGTTGTAAATGAAGCTCCGTCATTGACGAGTTGATCACCCGAAGCCTTTCTTTCTTGTCAGCGATCAGCTCAGCCAAAGGCCTATCGGGATCAAAGTCTTGATCTTTTTCATCCCGACTGGCTTCGAAACCGGATGCCAGTAGGCCGAAAATTTCATCAGTGGTTTTCATGAAGCACCTCTCTTCTCAGTGTGAGTTCTAGAAGCAGAATCAAGCACGGACTGGAACCTGCGCCACGTTACGACCTCTTGATGTTCGTGGTGTCAGTTCCGTTGTCGGCATATTCGGAATGGGGCATGGCGACGTCCTGATGCGGCGACTTCAGGTATCAGGAGAGCTACAGCGAATCGCCTCAGGAGCTAATGCCTTAGCCCCTGAGGTTTGTTATCCCTCGTGTATGAACTGTGCATAACTGTTAGAAATCACAGTATCGACAAACGGTAGTGTCTAGGTCTGAGGGCTCGGCTTGTAGTCCTTAAGCAACAAATACGTACTCCACCCCCACCAATCATTGGTCCAATGCTTGTCGTTCAGGTCATTCACGTCCTTGCGGCGCAGCACTTTGTCACCCTCCATCTTGAACAATGGCGAAAAGTTATTTGCCGGGTTCTGTGCTGCGTTCAAATCCGGCACATACAGTGGAGCCTTGAAGTTGGCCGGGGAGGGCGCGATACCACTGATGAAGGTCTCAAAGATCTCGTCTGCGGATGCCTGAACGGCGCGTTTGACCTGTGCTCGATTGTTTGCGTCAACGGTATCGAAATAGCGCTTATCTCCATAGGCGTGCCACTCATCACCCATGGCATTGCGCACCTTCAGCCCGAATTTGCTGTCTTCATCGTGCATGAAGCGACTGATCAGCGAGCCCAACTCTCCCGGCGTGACCACCGCCGCCAGTTGCTTGCGTGGCACTCGCAAGTGGCCCGCGGAAAACAGATCGGTCAAGAAGTGATCAGCAAAACTGTTCATGGCATACGCCAGCTCCAGTGCCTGATCGGTACCGGTTTGATGCGCTATCACGGCCTGTTGCAACGCTGCCGTATGCCCCGCCAGGTAGGCCGATAGCGCCCATTCGCCGAAGTGATCGGCGTTGTCCGCCGCCAGTTTCAGGTAACGGCCCAGCGGAACCAGCGCCGATACCGTACTGCCGCCCCCGGTGATTCGGTTCCATTCCTCGGACAACGTATCACCCAGCGCGTCATAGGCTTCATGGGGTTGTTTGCCATCTTTAATGGCTTGATTGACCGCGCTGATTTCCTTTTGCATCACCGCGAGAATCTTTCCTGCTTCGTCCCGTGAGGCCGGCAACACTGCCAGCGAGTTAAAGGCAGCGGTGAAGCGTTGCACGCGCTCGGCAGGGGAGGCGCCATCGCTGATCGGCTTGCCAGGAATGCCATAAAAGTCACCGCCCAGGGCAATCACTTGGCCGTAGGTCAGTGCCAGCCCATTGGGTAGGTGCAGTTCGACTTGCCGGGCGGGAATCGCCGGGGCGTTCGTATTGAAGCGCAACAGTGTGTCGTCGCCGATGACGGTGTGTTCGCCACCTTCGAAGCGCAGGATCGGTTGAGTTTTTTCGGGTGCTACGAGATCAAGACCTGACATGTTAGCTCCTTGCTATGTCGTAGGAATCTTCCGTAATGGCTGTATGTATATACAGCACTGACGAGCATAGAGGATAAATTTCCTACGTCAAGAACGCTTCTATCAACACCGTTTAAACCGAAGGTCGATGAATTGCAGTTGACGAATCTTTTTATAGTTGTACGATGACGTACGACATCACCAAAACCAACAACAATCTTTCGACAGAAAGTCTTTACCCAGGGTGTTCGAATAATGAATCCACAAGAGCTGAAGTCCATCCTCTCCCACGGTCTGCTGTCTTTCCCGGTGACCGATTTCAACGCCCAGGGTGACTTCCACCAAGCGGGCTATATCAAGCGTCTTGAATGGCTGGCCCCTTACGGCGCCACCGCATTGTTCGCCGCAGGTGGCACGGGTGAGTTTTTCTCCCTGGCGGCCAGCGAATATTCCCAAGTGGTAAAGACCGCTGTTGATACTTGCGCCACCAGCGTGCCGATCCTCGCCGGTGTTGGCGGTTCGACACGCCAAGCCATCGAATATGCCCAAGAGGCTGAACGCCTGGGCGCTAAAGGTCTGTTGTTGCTGCCGCACTACCTCACCGAAGCCAGTCAGGACGGCGTTGCAGCCCACGTTGAAGCGGTGTGCAAATCGGTGAAAATCGGTGTGGTGGTCTACAACCGTAACGTGTGCCGCCTGACCGCTCCGTTGCTGGAGCGTTTGGCCGAGCGCTGCCCGAACCTGATCGGCTACAAGGATGGCCTGGGCGATATCGAGTTGATGGTGTCGATCCGCCGTCGTCTGGGCGATCGTTTCAGCTACCTCGGCGGCCTGCCGACTGCAGAGGTTTACGCCGCTGCCTACAAGGCTCTGGGCGTGCCGGTTTACTCTTCGGCGGTGTTCAACTTCATCCCGAAAACCGCGATGGACTTCTACCACGCTATTGCCAAGGATGATCACGCCACCGTCGCCAAGATCATCGACGACTTCTTCCTGCCTTACCTGGACATCCGTAACCGCAAGTCCGGCTATGCCGTGAGTATCGTCAAGGCAGGCGCAAAAATCGCTGGCTATGACGCAGGCCCAGTGCGTACGCCGCTGACCGACTTGCTGCCGGAAGAATACGAAGCCCTGGCCGCGCTGATCGACAAGCAAGGTCCGCAATAACCCATTCACAAGGCCGCTGAGTAATCAGCGGCCTTTTGCGTCAGGAGAAGATTCGTGTCCCAAGTCCAACGTTACGAAAACTACATCAACGGCCAATGGGTAACCGGCGCCGACTACTGCACCAACCTCAATCCCTCGGAGTTGTCTGATGTCATTGGTGAATACGCCAAGGCTGACGTCACTCAAGTCAACGCTGCCATCGACGCCGCCCGCGCAGCATTTCCGGCGTGGTCCACGTCCGGTATCCAGGCGCGTCATGATGCGTTGGATAAAGTTGGCAGCGAAATCCTCGCGCGCCGTGAAGAGCTCGGCACCCTGCTGGCCCGGGAAGAGGGCAAGACCTTGCCTGAAGCCATCGGCGAAGTGACCCGCGCCGGTAACATTTTCAAGTTCTTCGCCGGTGAGTGCCTGCGTTTGTCCGGCGACTACGTGCCGTCGGTACGCCCGGGTGTCAACGTTGAAGTCACCCGTGAAGCGCTCGGTGTGGTCGGCCTGATCACGCCGTGGAACTTCCCGATCGCCATTCCTGCATGGAAGATCGCCCCGGCGCTTGCTTACGGCAACTGCGTAGTCATCAAGCCGGCCGAACTGGTACCGGGCTGCGCCTGGGCCCTCGCAGAAATTATCTCCCGCGCCGGTTTCCCTGCCGGTGTGTTCAATCTGGTGATGGGCAGCGGCCGCGTGGTAGGCGACGTGCTGGTCAACAGTCCGAAAGTCGACGGCATCAGCTTCACCGGCTCCGTCGGTGTGGGCCGTCAGATCGCCGTCAGCTGCGTGTCGCGCCAGGCCAAAGTGCAGTTGGAAATGGGCGGCAAGAATCCGCAGATCATTCTCGACGACGCCGACCTCAAGCAAGCTGTCGAGCTGTCGGTACAGAGCGCGTTCTACTCCACTGGCCAGCGTTGCACCGCGTCCAGCCGTTTGATCGTCACCGCTGGTATTCACGACCAGTTCGTCGCGGCCATGGCCGAGCGCATGAAGTCGATCAAGGTTGGCCACGCGTTGAAAAGCGGTACCGACATCGGTCCGGTGGTTTCCCAAGCTCAGTTGGATCAGGACTTGAAATACATCGACATTGGCCAAAGCGAAGGCGCGCGGCTGGTCAGCGGTGGCGGCCTGGTGACGTGTGACACCGAGGGTTACTACTTGGCACCGACGCTGTTTGCAGACAGCGAAGCCGCCATGCGCATCAGCCGTGAAGAAATTTTCGGTCCAGTGGCAAACGTTGTGCGCGTTGCGGACTACGAGGCAGCACTGGCCATGGCCAACGACACCGAATTCGGTTTGTCAGCGGGCATTGCCACCACATCGTTGAAATACGCCAACCACTTCAAGCGCCACTCCCAGGCTGGGATGGTGATGGTCAACCTGCCCACGGCAGGCGTGGATTACCACGTTCCGTTCGGTGGCCGTAAAGGCTCGTCCTATGGCTCGCGGGAGCAAGGTCGCTATGCACAAGAGTTCTACACAGTGGTGAAAACCAGCTACATCGGCTCGTAAGACGCTGCACCCAGTGGGGGCCGGACGCCTGCCGGCTCCCACGCTAAAAACACAAAACTATTACCCGCAAAAAAAATAATTAGTGGGAGTACTTCTACATGCAAGCGACCAAGCCGACTCACGTCCGCTATTTGATCCTGCTCATGCTGTTCCTGGTGACCACGATCAACTACGCCGACCGGGCGACCATCGCCATCGCGGGCTCCAGCCTGCAGAAAGACCTCGGCATCGACGCGGTCACCCTCGGTTATATCTTCTCTGCATTCGGTTGGGCCTACGTGGCCGGGCAAATTCCCGGTGGCTGGCTGCTGGACCGATTCGGCTCGAAAAAAGTCTACGCCCTGAGCATCTTCACCTGGTCACTGTTCACCGTGCTGCAAGGCTATGTCGGTGAGTTCGGTGTATCCACCGCGGTTGTTGCGCTGTTCATGCTGCGCTTTATGGTGGGCCTGGCCGAAGCGCCTTCCTTCCCGGGTAACGCTCGGATTGTGGCGGCCTGGTTCCCCACCGCCGAGCGCGGTACGGCCTCGGCGATCTTCAACTCGGCGCAGTACTTCGCCACGGTGTTGTTCGCGCCGCTGATGGGCTGGATCGTCTACCGCTTTGGCTGGCAGCACGTGTTTATCGTGATGGGCGTGATCGGCATCGTGTTCTCGCTGATCTGGCTGAAAGTGATCCACAGCCCGCGCCAGCACCCGATGATCAACGAAGCTGAGCTCAACCACATCGCTGCCAATGGCGCGATGGTCGATATGGATCAGGACAAAGGCAAGGGTAAGAAAACCGACGGGCCGAAGTGGGATTACATCCGCCAGTTGCTGACCAACCGCATGATGTTAGGCGTGTACCTGGGCCAGTACTGCATCAATGGCATCACTTACTTCTTCCTGACCTGGTTCCCGGTGTACCTGGTGCAGGACCGTGGCATGACCATCCTCAAGGCCGGTTTCATCGCCTCGTTGCCGGCGATCTGCGGGTTTATCGGTGGCGTGTTGGGTGGGGTCATTTCCGACTACCTGCTGCGCAAAGGCCATTCGCTGACGTTCGCCCGCAAGGCGCCGATCATTGCGGGCTTGCTGGTCTCCAGTAGCATCATCGCGTGTAACTACGTTGACGTTGAATGGATGGTGGTGGGCTTCATGGCCTTGGCCTTCTTTGGCAAAGGCGTTGGCGCACTGGGTTGGGCGGTGGTGTCCGACACCTCGCCGAAACAAATCGCCGGTCTCAGTGGTGGCTTGTTCAACACCTTCGGTAACCTGGCTTCTATCACCACGCCTATCGTGATCGGCTACATCATCAGCACCACCGGTTCCTTTAAATGGGCCCTGGTGTTTGTCGGCGCCAACGCGCTGGTGGCGGTGTTCAGCTATCTGGTCATCGTCGGTCCGATCAAACGTGTAGTACTCAAAGAGCCGCCAACCAAGGGGCCAGAGTTGACCAACCTAACCGAAGCGCATTCCTGAGGGGCCCCGTGATGCAGTTGATTGAACATGCCGACTCGCCGCGTTCCATTCGTTTGCACGAGCGCGACAACGTAGTGATCGTGGTCAATGACCAGGGCGTACCGGCCGGTACCGAGTTTCCGGACGGCCTAGTGACCGTGGATTTCATCCCCCAGAGCCACAAAGTGACCCTGGAAGACATCCCCGAAGGCGGTCAGATTATTCGCTACGGCCAGACCATCGGTTACGCCCTGGCGCCGATTCCGCGCGGCAGTTGGGTCCAGGAAGATCAATTGCGCATGCCGACCGCGCCACCGCTGGACAGCTTGCCGCTGTCCACCGAGGTGCCCGAAACCCAGGCACCGCTGGAGGGGTTTACCTTCGAGGGCTATCGCAACGCCGACGGTACTGTGGGCACGCGTAACATCCTTGGCATCACCACCACGGTGCAGTGTGTGACCGGGGTGCTGGACCATGCGGTCAAGCGCATCAAGGACGAATTGCTGCCCAAGTACCCACACGTCGATGACGTAGTGGCGCTGACCCACAGCTACGGCTGCGGGGTGGCGATCACTGCGACAGATGCGTACATCCCGATCCGTACCGTACGCAACCTGGCGCGCAACCCGAACTTGGGCGGCGAAGCCCTGGTGATCAGCCTGGGGTGCGAGAAATTGCAGGCCGGGCAGGTGATGCACGACAACGACAGCTCGGTCGACCTGAGCGAGCCGTGGCTGTATCGGTTGCAGGATTCCAGCCACGGCTTTACCGAGATGATCGAGCAGATCATGGACTTGGCCGAAGTCCGCCTGAAGAAGCTCGACCAGCGCCGCCGGGAAACCGTGCCGGCATCCGAACTGATCCTGGGTATGCAGTGCGGCGGCAGTGATGCGTTTTCCGGCATCACCGCCAACCCCGCGCTGGGTTACGCCTCTGACTTGTTGTTGCGGGCTGGGGCGACGGTTATGTTTTCCGAAGTGACCGAAGTCCGCGATGCCATCTACCTGCTGACTTCTCGTGCGCAAACAAAGGAAGTTGCCGAGGAGTTGGTCAGGGAAATGGACTGGTACGACCGTTACTTGGCCAAAGGCGAAGCAGATCGCAGCGCCAATACCACGCCGGGCAACAAGAAGGGCGGGTTGTCGAATATTGTCGAGAAGTCCCTGGGTTCCATCGTCAAGTCCGGCAGCAGCGCGATCAACGGCGTGCTGGGTCCGGGTGAGCGCTTCAAGAGCAAGGGCCTGATTTTTTGTGCGACGCCGGCCAGCGACTTTGTCTGCGGTACGCTGCAATTGGCGGCGGGGATGAACCTGCATGTGTTTACCACCGGGCGTGGCACGCCGTACGGGCTGGCAATGGCGCCGGTGGTGAAGGTGTCGACCCGTACGGAGCTGGCGCAGCGCTGGCCGGACCTCATCGATATCGACGCCGGGCGCATCGCTACCGGGCGTGCGAGTATCGAGGAGCTGGGTTGGGAGTTGTTCCACTTCTATCTGGATGTGGCCAGCGGTAAGAAAAAGACCTGGGCGGAGCATCACAAGCTGCATAACGACATCACGTTGTTTAACCCGGCGCCCATTACCTGAGACCGAGTCGCCTGCATCGGGGGCAAGGCCCCTCCCACAGTTTGACCGCGTTTATTCTGTAGGAATGCGGTCGAGTGTGGGAGGGTCGGTGCGACGATTCGACTTGCCCCCCGATAGCGGTCTACCGGGCGCCGTTGGGCTGTATGGCTTATCATTAGCCACCTAACGACGCTCACCAAGGTTCTCCCCGGCATGCTGGCTATCTTCCTCACCACCCTCACCATCACCGCGCCGGTATTTGCCATGCTGTTCCTGGGTGTGCTGCTCAAGCGCATCAACTGGATCAACGACAACTTTATCCACACGGCTTCGTCCCTGGTGTTCAACGTCACCATGCCTGCGTTGCTGTTCCTGGGCATCCTGCATGCCGACCTGCACTCGGCGCTCAAACCGGGTTTGCTGATCTATTTTGCCGTCGCCACGCTGGCGAGCTTTGGCCTGGCTTGGGGTTGGGCGATTTTTCGCTGCAAGCGTGAAGACCGGGGCATCTACACCCAGGGCGCGTTTCGCGGCAATAACGGGGTGATCGGCCTGGCCCTGGCCGCCAGCATGTACGGCGACTACGGTATTTCCCTCGGCGCGATTCTCGCGGCGCTGGTCATCCTGTTCTACAACACCCTGTCGACCATCGTGCTGGCGGTGTACAGCCCGGTGATCAAGTCCGACCCGTGGAGTATCTGCAAAAGTGTGGTGGCCAACCCGCTGATCATCAGCGTCATCGTGGCGGCGCCGTTCGCGTTTTTTCAGATTGGCCTGCCGGGCTGGCTGGAAAAATCCATGCAGTACCTGGCGGATACCACCTTGCCGCTGGCCTTGATTTGCATTGGCGGCACTTTGTCACTGGCGGCGTTGCGCAAGAGCGGCAATATGGCGCTGAGCGCGAGCTTGATGAAGATGGTCTGGCTGCCGGTTGTCGCGACCTTGGGCGCGTGGCTGCTGGGCTTTCGCGGTCCGGAGTTGGGGATTCTGTTCCTGTACTTCGGCGCGCCGACGGCCGCTGCAAGTTTCGTGATGGCCAGGGCGGCCGAGGGGAATCATGAGCTGGCGGCGGCGATTATCGTGATCACTACGCTGATGGCGGCAGTGACCACGAATATTGGGATTTTCGTATTGCAGGCGGGTGGCTGGATCTAGCCTTCCTTCTGGTAGCTGTCGATCACTTCCTGGGCCGCGCGGAACGCATCAATCGCAGCCGGTACACCGGCATACACCGCGCAATGCAGCAGCGCTTCGCGAATTTCCTCCACAGTACAGCCGTTGTTCAACGCGCCACGCACATGGCCTTTGAGCTCCTGCGGGCACTTGAGCGCGGTGAGGGCGGCGAGGGTGATCAGGCTGCGCGTCTTCAGCGGCAAACCTTCGCGGTTCCACACACTGCCCCACGCATGTTCATTGACGAAATCCTGCAGCGGCTGGGTGAAGTCGGTGGCGTTGCCCAGGGCGCGGTCGACGAATACATCGCCCATGACCTGGCGACGCATCTCAACCCCGGGCTTTTTCTGATCGGTCATTTCGATTCCCTCTTGTGTTGGCGGCGCCAGGCGCGCAGCGAGGTGAATATCAGGATCACCACCAGCGCTGGCAGGACGTAATACAGCATCAATTGTTCAAGCTTGTTGGCCAGGGGCATGCCGGTGGTAAACGACATCACGTGCAGCCCATACGCCAGGTACAGGCCCAGCAATACCAGACCTTCGGCGCGGGTGACGCGGTAGCCGGTATAAAACACCGGCAGGCACAGCACCACCACGCCGAGCATCACCGGCAGGTCGAAATCCAGGGCGTTGGGCGACACCGACAGTGGCGATGGCGCCAGCAGCGCGGTTAGACCCAACACGCCCAGCAGGTTGAACAGGTTGCTGCCGATCACGTTACCCACGGCAATTTCTCGCTGGCCGCGCAGGGCGGCAATCAGTGAGGTCGCGAGGCACGGCAGCGAGGTACCGACGCCGATAAGCGTCAGGCCGATGACGCGTTCCGACAAACCCAGGTCGCTGGCCACGTCCACCGCCGCACCGAGCAGCAGGTGGCCGGCTAGCACTAGGATCAGAAAACCGCCGAGCATCAGCAATACACTGCTCAGCCAGGGCGCCTGGGTCACGGTGTCCAGCGTGCGTGGACGCCGCGAGTGTCGGGTCTGGTAGTGCAGCACGCCAAGGTAGGCCATCAAAGCAATCAGCAGCAGAAGACCATCAAGCGGCGTCAGTTCTTCATTGGCTGCAAGGGTAAACACCAGCAGGCCGGCGAGGATCATTACCGGTATATCCAGGCGTACCAACTGACGCGAGACTCGCAAGGGGATGATCAGCGCCGACAGGCCAAGGGTCACCAGGATGTTGAAGATGCTGCTGCCGATTACGCTGCCCACGGCGATGTCGGTATTGCCGGCCAGGGTGGCCTGCAGGCTGACGGTCATCTGTGGCGCGCTGCTGCCGAAGGCCACGATCGTCAGGCCGATGATTAACGGTCGCACTTTTAGGCTGGCCGCCAGGCGCACCGCGGCGCGCACCAGGATTTCGGCGCCGATGATCAGCAGCACAAGCCCGCTGATCAGTTCGAGCAGGCTCCAGGGCGAGAGGGCGGTTAATCCGAAAATGGCCAGGGCTCCGTCTTCAGTTGCTCAGGGCTTGCACGCGAACCCGTGCAGTGCCGCTGCTCAGCATACCCAGTTGCTCGGCAGCCTTGCGTGAAAGATCAATCAAGCGCCCGCGGGTATGCGGGCCGCGATCATTGATGCGCACAACGACGGATTTGTCGTTGTCGAGATTAGTGACCTTGACCTGGGTGCCGAAGGGCAATTGCCGGTGGGCGGCGGTCAGGGCGTTCTGGTTGAAAGGTTCACCGCTGGCTGTTTTCTTGCCATGGTGCCGGGCTCCGTAATAGGAGGCGGTGCCGGTTTCGTCGTAGCCGTTGGGGTTGATGAGGCCGCTGGCGCAGCCGGCCAGTAGTGAAAACAGGGCGCATAGGCCTAATAGACGCTTCATTATCAAGGTGCCCCCATCACAAATATGGGAGGGGGCTCGTCGCCGATAGCGGTGATTCAGTCAAAACAGTAATGACTGACACTCCGCCATCGGGGGCAAGCCCCCTCCCACCGCGGGTCCGAGTTAAGCGTGAATTCTCAACCGGACCATTCATCGCATTCAGCCTTCGAGCTTGCTTTTCAGCAGTTCGTTCACCTGTTGCGGGTTGGCCTTGCCTTTGGAGGCTTTCATGGCCTGGCCGACAAAGAAGCCGAACATCTTGCCGCGCTTGGCTTCGTCTGCCGCTCGGTATTGCTCGACCTGTTCGGCGTTGGCCGCCAGCATCTCATCCAGCACCGCCGAGATTGCGCCGCTGTCGGTGACTTGCTTCAGACCGCGCTTCTCGATGATCTCGTCGGCGCTGCCTTCACCGCTCGCCATGGCTTCAAACACGGTCTTGGCGATTTTGCCGGAGATGGTGTTGTCCTTGATGCGCAGCAGCATGCCGCCCAACTGCTCGGCGGTCACCGGGGCTTCGTCGATTTCCAGGCCCTGCTTGTTCAGCAGGCTGCCCAGCTCAACCATCACCCAGTTGGCCGCCAGCTTGGCGTCACCGGCAATGCTCACGACTTTTTCGAAGTAGTCGGCTTGCTCGCGGCTGGACGCCAATACGCTGGCATCGTAGACCGACAGGCCGAACTGCTCCTGGAAGCGCTCGCGTTTTTGCGGAGGCAATTCCGGCAGGGTTGCGCGGATGTCATTGAGGAACGAATCCTCAAGCACCACCGGCAACAGGTCCGGATCGGGGAAGTAACGGTAGTCGTTGGCTTCCTCTTTGCTGCGCATGGCGCGGGTTTCGTCTTTGTTCGGGTCGTACAGGCGGGTCTGCTGGATCACCTTGCCGCCGTCTTCGATCAGTTCGATCTGGCGACGTACTTCGGTGTTGATCGCCTTCTCGATGAAGCGGAACGAGTTGACGTTCTTGATCTCGCAGCGGGTGCCGTACTCGGCCTGGCCTTTTGGCCGCACCGACACGTTGCAGTCACAGCGCAGTGAGCCTTCTGCCATGTTGCCGTCGCAGATGCCCAGGTAGCGGACCAGCGCGTGGATGGTCTTGACGTAGGCCACGGCTTCCTTGGCGCTGCGCATGTCCGGCTCGGACACGATCTCCAGTAGCGGAGTGCCGGCGCGGTTCAGGTCGATCCCGGTGGCGCCGTTGAATTCTTCATGCAGGCTCTTGCCAGCGTCTTCTTCAAGGTGCGCACGGGTCACGCCGACACGCTTGATGGTGCCGTCTTCCAACGGGATGTCCAGGTAGCCCTTGCCGACAATTGGCAGTTCCATCTGGCTGATCTGGTAGCCCTTGGGCAGGTCCGGGTAGAAGTAGTTTTTGCGCGCGAACACGTTGTGCTGACCGATCTCGGCGTCAATCGCCAGGCCGAACATCACCGCCATGCGTACCGCTTCCTGGTTCAGCACCGGCAATACGCCGGGCATGCCCAGGTCTACCAGGCTCGCCTGGGTGTTGGGCTCGGAGCCGAACGTGGTGGCGCTACCGGAGAAAATCTTCGATTGGGTGGCGAGCTGGGTATGAATCTCCAGCCCGATCACAACTTCCCATTGCATAGTGTTCTCCTCAGAAGCCGTTAGGGGTGCGAGTGTGCCAGTCGGTGTTCAACTGGTACTGGTGCGCCACATTGAGCAGGCGGCCTTCTTGGAAGTACGGCGCGAGCAGTTGCACGCCCACCGGCAGGCCATCGACGAAGCCGGCGGGCATGGACAAGCCCGGCAAGCCCGCGAGGTTGGCGGTGATGGTGTAGAGGTCTTCCAGGTACTCGGCAATCGGGTCGCCGGTCTTGGCGCCGATCTTCCAGGCCGGGTTCGGCGTGGTTGGGCCGAGGATCACGTCGACTTCTTCAAAGGCAGCCATGAAGTCGTTCTTGATCAGGCGACGGATTTTTTGCGCCTTGAGGTAGTACGCGTCGTAGTAGCCGGCCGACAGGGCGTAGGCACCGACCATAATGCGGCGTTGAACTTCGGCGCCGAAACCTTCGCCACGGGAGCGTTTGTACAGATCGGTCAGGTCCTTCGGATTTTCGCAGCGGTAGCCGAAGCGCACGCCGTCGAAACGCGACAGGTTGGACGAAGCTTCCGCCGGCGCGATCACGTAGTACGCAGGAATGGCGTGCTGGTTGTTCGGCAGGCTGATTTCCTTGATCACGGCGCCCAGGCCTTCCAGCGTCTTGACGCTGTTGTGCACCAATTCGGCGATACGCGGGTCGAGACCGGCGCTGAAGTATTCCTTCGGCACGCCGATGCGCAGGCCTTTGAGCGAGGTATTCAGGCTGCTGCTGTAGTCCGGGACTGGCTCATCGATGCTTGTGGAGTCCTGCGGATCAAAGCCAGCCATGCCTTGTAACAAAATCGCGCAGTCTTCGGCGGTGCGGGCCAGAGGGCCGCCCTGATCGAGGCTGGATGCGTAGGCGATCATGCCCCAACGGGAAACGCGACCGTAAGTCGGCTTCAAACCGGTGAGGTTGGTGAAGGCGGCTGGTTGGCGAATGGAGCCGCCGGTGTCAGTGGCCGTGGCGGCCGGGAGGAGGCGCGCGGCAACGGCGGCGGCGGAACCACCGGACGAACCGCCCGGCACGTGTTCCAGGTTCCACGGGTTTTTCACCGCGCCGTAGTAGCTCGACTCGTTGGCCGAACCCATGGCGAATTCGTCCATGTTGGTTTTGCCCAGGGTCACGGCCCCAGCAGCGGCCAGCTTGGATACCACGGTGGCGTCGTAGGGCGCTTTGAAGTTGTCGAGCATCTTCGAGCCGCAACTGGTGCGAATACCCTGGGTGCAGAACAGGTCTTTGTGGGCGATAGGTGCGCCCAGCAGCGCGCCATTTTCACCGTTGGCGCGACGTACGTCGGCGGCCTTGGCCTGGCTCAGGGCCAGCTCTTCGGTGATGCTGATGAAGCTGTTGACCTTGGGATCGAGCTCGGCGATACGCGCCAGCAAGGTCTTGGTCAGCTCTTCGGAAGAAAACGTTTTGTCGGCGAGACCGCGGGCGATCTCGGCCAGAGTCATGTGATGCATTGCAGGCTCTTTCCCTTTAGTCGATGACTTTCGGAACCAGGTACAGGCCGTTTTCGACCGCTGGCGCGATGGACTGGTAGGCCTCGCGATTATTGCGCTCGGTCACGACGTCTGCGCGCAGGCGCTGGCTCGCTTCCAGCGGGTGAGCCAGGGGCTCGATGCCGTCGGTGTTTACGGCCTGCATTTGGTCAACCAGCCCGAGAATGCTGTTCAGGGCTGCGGTGGTCTGTGGAAGATCGGCGTCATTGAGGCCAAGCGAGGCCAGATGCGCGATTTTTTCCACGTCGGAGCGTTCAAGCGCCATGGGAATCTCCTGTGGAAAACAGAACGGAGGCTGTCCGTGTGTTAGATTGTCGGAACACTACCGCATTTCTACGGTCATAAGGCCGCGATTGTGGGGGTTGGTGCACAGAAAGTCGGCCAATTTAGCACATTGGCGCCTTGCCCAAAATCCCTGTCGTTGTTAGAGTTTGCCGCACTTTTTTACCCACGCGTTGCCTAGGGTCCTTTCCCCATGTTCAAGAAACTGCGTGGCATGTTTTCCAGCGATCTTTCCATTGACCTGGGCACTGCCAACACCCTTATTTACGTGCGCGAGCGCGGTATCGTTCTGAATGAGCCATCGGTTGTGGCCATTCGGACCCATGGTAATCAGAAAAGTGTCGTTGCCGTTGGCACCGAGGCCAAGCGCATGCTCGGCCGTACACCAGGCAATATTGCTGCCATTCGTCCGATGAAAGACGGCGTGATCGCCGACTTCAGTGTCTGCGAGAAGATGCTGCAGTACTTCATCAACAAGGTTCACGAAAACAGTTTCCTGCAGCCCAGCCCTCGTGTGCTGATCTGCGTTCCATGCAAGTCCACCCAGGTTGAGCGTCGTGCCATCCGTGAATCGGCCCTTGGCGCCGGTGCCCGCGAAGTATTCCTGATCGAAGAGCCAATGGCTGCTGCGATCGGTGCCGGCCTGCCGGTTGAAGAAGCTCGCGGTTCGATGGTGGTGGATATCGGTGGTGGTACTACCGAGATCGCCCTGATTTCCCTGAACGGTGTGGTGTATGCCGAATCCGTACGCGTAGGCGGCGACCGTTTCGACGAAGCGATCATCACTTACGTTCGTCGTAACTACGGCAGCCTGATCGGCGAATCCACCGCCGAGCGCATCAAGCAGGAAATCGGTACCGCTTACCCGGGCGGCGAAGTTCGCGAAGTCGATGTTCGCGGTCGCAACCTGGCCGAAGGCGTTCCACGTGCTTTCACCCTGAACTCCAATGAAGTGCTGGAAGCTCTGCAAGAGTCCCTGGCCACCATCGTTCAGGCTGTGAAGAGCGCCCTGGAGCAATCGCCGCCGGAGCTGGCTTCCGATATCGCCGAGCGAGGCCTGGTGCTGACCGGTGGTGGCGCCCTGTTGCGTGACCTCGACAAGTTGCTGGCCCAGGAAACCGGCCTGCCGGTGATCGTCGCCGAAGACCCGCTGACCTGCGTTGCGCGTGGCGGTGGTCGTGCACTGGAAATGATGGATAAACACACCATGGACCTGCTTTCCAGCGAATAAGCTCGTTGGTTGCGCCATGTTTCGCCCGCAGGCAGCACTTCTCAGTGCTGCCTGTCGGCGTTTATCTTCTTCAATCTGCATCCAGGCCGGTTAGATGCCGTATGAATAAAGAGAACATTTGCCTGGGAGGAGCGGCTTATTAAACCGCTTTTCGCCAAAGGCCCCTCATTGGGCGTGCGCTTATTGGTGCTGGTCGTGCTTTCGGTCGCGCTGATGGTGGTCGATGCCCGCTTCTCACTGCTCAAGCCGGTGCGTAGCCAGATGTCGCTGGTGTTGATGCAGACTTACTGGATCACCGACCTGCCGCAACGTCTGTTCCAGGGCGTGTCCAGCCAATTTGGCAGCCGCACCGAGCTCGTCGCCGAAAACGAAAAACTCAAGACTGAAAACCTGCTTTTGCAGGGGCGCATGCAAAAGCTCGCGGCCCTCACGGAGCAGAACGTTCGGCTGCGCGAGCTGCTCAATTCTTCGGCACTGGTCAACGAGAAGGTCGAAGTGGCCGAGTTGATCGGCATGGACCCGAATCCCTTTACTCACCGCATCATCATCAACAAGGGTGGGCGCGACGGTGTAGTCCTCGGGCAGCCGGTACTGGATGCCCGTGGCCTCATGGGGCAAGTAGTAGAGCTGATGCCCTACACATCGCGGGTTCTGCTGCTGACGGACACGACCCACAGCATTCCGGTGCAAGTGAACCGTAACGGCTTGCGCGCGATTGCCAGCGGCACCGGCAACCCCGAGCGCCTGGAACTGCGTCACGTCGCCGACACCGCCGACATCAAGGAAGGCGACCTGTTGGTCAGCTCCGGTCTGGGTCAGCGGTTCCCCGCGGGTTACCCGGTAGCGACAGTTAAGGAAGTGATCCACGATTCCGGTCAGCCCTTCGCCATTGTACGCGCCGTGCCCACTGCCGCCTTGAACCGCAGCCGCTACCTGCTGCTGGTGTTCAGCGATAACCGCACCCCGGAAGAGCGCGCCAACGACGCCGCCCAGGCCCAGGAAGCGGAGGACAAGAAAAACGGCACGGCGCCGGTGATTCCCGCGACCGTACCCAAGCCCGCCGCGGCGACTCCCGTTGTTCCGGCGGCAACTCCAGCAGTTGCAGCGCCTGTGGCCACGCCGGTCAAGCCCGCGGCCCATAACGCGCATCCGGTGAAACCGGCCGCGGCGAAACCGCCGGTCAGCACGCCCGCCACCACGACGCCCGCTACGAAGCCTCCAGCTGCAGCTGCGGCTACCACGCGGCAGAGGGAGGAATAATGGCCAGTACTCATTCGAGCAATGGCTGGATCGTTTGGTTGACGTTCGCCATTGGACTGCTGCTCAGCGTTTCACCGCTGCCGCAATTCATGGAAATCTTGCGACCCCTCTGGCTGGCATTGCTGCTGGCCTTCTGGTCACTGAACCTGCCGCATAAAGTGGGCATGGTCACAGCCATGTTCCTGGGCTTGGCGGAAGATGTGCTATATGGCACCTTGCTGGGCCAGAACGCGTTGATCCTGACCCTCATCACCTTTCTGGTGCTGTCGTTGCAGCAGCGTTTGCGCATGTTCCCGATGTGGCAGCAGTGCCTGGTGATTCTGGTGATCTTCGGCCTGGCGCAGTTGGTACAACTGTGGCTCAGTGCCTTGACCGGTAACCGTCAGCCGACCCTGGCGCTGGTTTTGCCTGCTTTGGTCAGTGCGCTGTTGTGGCCCTGGATCAGTTTCGGTCTGCGTGGGTTACGTCGACGCTATAAAATCAATTGAATGGATTGCGAGGCTCTGCCTGGTTATCGAACCCCACAGGGAGAGTCTGCAATGAATTCGCTTTATCTGGCCTCGGGCTCCCCAAGACGGCGTGAATTGCTGACCCAGATCGGTGTGCCTTTCACCGTGGTCAGCGCCGCTATCGATGAAACTCCTCTTACCAATGAATCAGCTGTTGCCTACGTCGAGCGTCTTGCGCGCGGCAAGGCGTTGGCCGGATTTGCTGCGCTTGATCATCCATTGGATGCTTGTGTGCTGGGTGCCGACACGGCAGTGATCGTGGACGGTCAGATCCTCGGTAAGCCGGTAGACCAGGCCGATGCCCTGGCGATGTTGATGGCCTTGTCTGGACGTGAGCATGAGGTGCTCACCGCCATCGCGCTCACCGATGGCCAGCGCTGCGAAACCCAATGTGTAAGCAGTCGTGTACGTTTTTGTGGGATCACTGTCGAACAAGCGACAGCCTACTGGCACAGTGGCGAACCCCAGGACAAGGCGGGCGGCTATGCTATTCAAGGGCTTGGCTCGGTGTTTGTCGCGGGCCTCAATGGCAGTTATTCCGCCGTAGTAGGGCTGCCGGTGTGCGAAACCGCGCAACTGCTCGACCAATTCGGCATACCCTGTTGGCAAAACCTTACCGTGCGCTAAACGCCTTGCATCAGCGCCCAGCCTTAAGCGATCGGTCACTATTGTGAAAACGCCTGAACGAGACCCAGCCATGAGTGAAGAGATTCTGATCAATATCACGCCGATGGAATCGCGCGTGGCGGTGGTAGAGAACGGTGTTCTGCAAGAAGTGCACGTTGAGCGCACCCAGAAACGCGGGATCGTGGGCAATATCTATAAAGGCAAAGTAGTGCGGGTGTTGCCGGGCATGCAGGCGGCTTTTGTCGACATAGGCCTGGACCGCGCTGCGTTTATCCACGCGTCGGAAATTTCCCTGCGCGAAGGGCCAGCGGTAGAAAGCATCAGCGCCCTGGTACATGAAGGGCAGAGCCTGGTGGTGCAAGTCACCAAGGACCCCATCGGTTCCAAGGGCGCACGCCTGACCACCCAGTTGTCGATTCCATCGCGTTACTTGGTGTACATGCCGCGTACTGCCCACGTCGGCATTTCGCTGAAAATCGAAGATGAGGCCGAGCGCGAGCGCCTGAAAAAGGTGGTCAGCGACTGCGTGGCCGCCGAAGGTATCAAAGAGGCGGGCGGTTTTATTCTGCGTACTGCCGCTGAAGGCGCGGGTGCTGATGAAATCCTAATGGACATCCGCTACCTGCGGCGTCTGTGGGATCAGATCGGCGCACAGATCAAAACCATCGGTGCGCCAAGCGTCATCTATGAAGACCTGGGCCTGGCGCTGCGGACGTTGCGCGACCTGGTCAGCCCCAAGATCGAGAAAATTCGTATCGACTCGCGGGAAACCTTCCAGCGAACCACGCAATTTGTTGCCGAGTTGATGCCGGAAATTGCTGACCGCTTGGAACACTACCCTGGCGAGCGGCCGATCTTCGACCTGTATGGCGTCGAAGACGAAATCCAGAAGGCCCTGGAGCGCAAGGTCCCGCTCAAGTCCGGGGGCTATCTCGTGGTGGACCCGGCGGAAGCTATGACCACCATTGACGTCAACACTGGCGCTTTCGTTGGCCATCGCAATCTCGAAGAGACCATCTTCAAGACCAACCTTGAGGCCGCTACTGCGATTGCGCGCCAACTGCGCCTGCGCAACCTGGGCGGCATCATCATCATCGACTTTATCGACATGGAAGATGAAGACCACCAGCGTCAGGTGCTGCGCACCCTGGAGAAGCAGCTCGAACGCGATCACGCCAAGACCAATATCATCGGTATTACCGAGCTGGGCCTCGTGCAGATGACGCGCAAGCGCACCCGTGAAAGCCTTGAGCAGGTGCTATGCGAACCGTGCAGCAGTTGCCAGGGACGGGGTAAGTTAAAGACCCCCGAAACGGTTTGCTACGAGATTTTCCGGGAAATCTTACGAGAGGCGCGGGCCTATCAGGCCGAAGGTTATAGAGTGCTTGCCAATCAGAAAGTGGTCGACCGGCTGCTGGACGAAGAGTCCGGCAACGTTGCCGAGCTGGAAGGATTTATTGGGCGCACGATTCGTTTCCAGGTTGAAACCATGTATTCCCAGGAACAATACGACGTGGTGCTGCTCTGATCCCCATTCGCGTTCTTTCTTCGAGACCGGCAGACCTTGAGCTGCCGTCCGCCTACTGCCTTGAGGGTCGCCTGACATGGAGCGTCTGATACGCTTTTTTGCCGCTTTGACCCGCTGGGGCCTGGGTCTGTGCGCCTTGCTGCTGGTTTTGGCGGCGGTGTATGTGAGCTTGGGTCGTGAATTGACCCCCCTGGTAGCCGAATATCGTGCCGAAGTCGAAGCTAAGGCTCAGGCCGCGGTGGGCGTGCCGCTGCACATCGGCAGCCTGGAAGGGCGCTGGAGCGGTTTTGCCCCGGTGTTGCTGGCCCATGACGTGATGGTCGGCGAGGGCAGCAGTGCCTTGCGTCTTGACCAGGTCGAAGTGGTGCCGGCTATCTGGGACAGCCTGATGGCGCGTGAGGTGCGTCTCGCGCACCTGCAGGTCAGCGGTCTGCAACTGAGCGCCAAGGAAGACAAGGACGGTCATTGGGCGCTTCAGGGCATGCCGGTTCAGGACGAGCAGCCGCTGGATCCGGAGCAATTGCTCAAGCGCATGCAGATGGTAAAGCGCGTGTCCTTGCTCGACAGTCAGCTCACTTTGCAACCGTTCGATCAGGCACCGGTCACGTTGACCTACGTGGGTCTGAGTCTGCACACCGGCATCACCCGTCAACGTCTGGACGCACGCCTGACCCTGCCAGACGGGCAGCCTATGGCGCTCAGCCTGCGCAGCCGCATTCGCGCCAGCCAATGGAAGGATGCCGAGGTTCAGGCCTACCTCAGCCTGCCGCAAAGCGACTGGGCCAAGTGGATTCCGGCCAAGCTGACTCAGCAGTGGACACTCACGCAGTTCAAAGCCGGCGGTGAATTCTGGCTGAACTGGGGCAAAGGTACTGTGCAGAGCGCGGTGGTGCGCCTCAACTCTCCACAAGTGAAAGGCCGCTACGCAGAACGCAAGCCAGTGCTCATCGAAAACCTGGCCCTCACGGCTTACCTGCAACGTAGTGATACGGGACTTAAGGTGCTGTTTGATTCCCTGGCGATGAACCTGGGTGAAACTCGCTGGGAGTCGCGCCTGCAATTGCAACAGACTCTGGCCACCGATAAGGACCAGGAAGTCTGGAAGCTGCAGGCTGACCGCCTCGACCTGACCCCTATCACGCCATTGCTGAACGCTCTGGCGCCGCTGCCGGAAGGCTTCGCCAAGACCGTCGAGCATCTGAAGGCTATCGGCCTATTGCGCAACGTGCTGGTGGATTTCCGTCCTCAGGATACGACCGATCAAAAAGTCAGTTTTGCTGCCAACCTTGAGCGGGTCGGGTTTGACGCCTATTTCGGAGCACCGGCCGCGCGAAACGTGTCTGGCAGTATCAGCGGCGACTTGGGCGGTGGCGAGTTGCGCATGGACAGCAAGGATTTTTCCCTGCACCTCGATCCGATCTTCGCCAAGCCCTGGCAATATCTTCAGGCCAATGCGCGCCTGACCTGGAAGCTGGATAAAGAAGGCTTCACCCTCATCGCCCCGTATATCAAGGTGCTGGGAGAAGAAGGCAAGATCGCTGCGGACTTCCTGATCCGCCTGCATTTCGACCATAGCCAGGAAGACTACATGGACCTGCGGGTCGGTATGGTCGACGGCGATGGGCGTTTCACTCCAAAGTACCTGCCTGCGGTGCTGAGCCCAGCCCTTGATGAATGGCTGCGCACGGCGATTCTCAAGGGGGCGGTGGATCAAGGGTTTTTCCAGTATCAGGGTTCGTTGAATCACGACGCGTTGCCGGCTTCGCGCAATATCAGCCTGTTCTTCAAGGTGCATGACGCCGAGTTAGCGTTCCAGCCGGGCTGGCCTCATGTGAGCAAGGTTAAGGGTGAGGTGTTTGTCGAAGAGACTGGTGTGCGTATCCTGGCCAGCAAGGGCCAGTTGTTGGATACCAAGGTCAAGGACGTGTACGTCAATATTCCCCACGCACCGTCCGGCAAGGAAAGTCACCTGCTGCTGACAGGTAGTTTTGCCGGCGGCCTGGGGGATGGGCTGAAGATCCTTCAAGAAGCGCCGATTGGTACCGCTTCCACCTTTGCCGGCTGGAAAGGCGAAGGCGACCTGCAAGGCAAGTTGGACCTGGATGTTCCGCTTGTTAAAGGCATCGAGCCCAAGATCGTAGTGGATTTCCAGACCGACAAGGCACGCCTGCAACTGGCTGAACCACCCCTGGACCTGACTCAACTCAAGGGCAATTTCCGCTTCGACAGCGCCAAGGGCCTCAGTGGCGAGAACATCACGGCCCAGGCGTTTGACCGGCCGATCTCCGCGCAAATCTTTGCCGATGGCAAACCGGGCAATATCAGCACCCGTGTAACCGCCAGGGGCCAGGTGACGGTCAAGCGGCTGACAGAGTGGTTGAAAATCAGCCAGCCGTTGCCGGTTTCCGGTGATATTCCGTATCAGTTGCAGCTCAACCTGGACGGTGCCGACAGCCAGTTGATGGTCAGCTCCAATCTCAAGGGTGTTGCGGTGGACTTGCCTGCACCGTTCGGCATGCCAGCGAGCCAGGGGCGTGACAGCGTATTCCGCATGACCTTGCAGGGCGCCGAACGACGCTACTGGTTTGATTACGGTGAGCTGGCCAACTTTACCTTTGCTGCGCCGCCGGACAAATTCAATGATGGCCGTGGCGAGTTGTTCCTCGGCGATGGCGATGCAGTGCTGCCCGCGGCCAAAGGCTTACGCATTCGTGGGGTGCTTTCGGAGCTCGACATCGATCCGTGGAAAAAACTGGTGAGCCAGTATGCCGGCAACGATCCGGGTGGCAGTGCCAAGCAACTGCTAAGCGGTGCCGACTTCAAGATAGGCAAGCTCACCGGTTTAGGCACTCAGTTCGATCAGGTCAATCTGCAGTTGGACCGAAAACCCGTTGCCTGGGGCTTGCAGTTCGACAGTCAGCAGGCCAAGGGCAGTGTGACCTTGCCTGATAGTAAGGTCGCGCCGATTGGGGTCAACCTGCAATACGTAAAACTACCGGCGGTGGACCCTACGGTGCAGGCCGATGAAAACGCCCCCGACCCGTTGGGCAGCATCGACCCAAAGGATATTCCGGCTCTGGATATCGCTATTGCGCAACTGTTCCAGGGGCCCGAGCTGCTGGGCGCGTGGTCGCTAAAAATCCGTCCAACTACTAAAGGCTTGGCTTTCAGCGATCTGGACCTGGGTCTGAAGGGCATGCAGCTCAAAGGCGCTGGCGGATGGGAAGGCGCTCCAGGGGGCAGCAGCAGTTGGTACAAAGGCCGCCTGGACGGTAAAAATATCGCCGATGTACTCAAGGGCTGGGGCTATGCACCCACTGTAACCAGCGAAGACTTCCATCTGGATGTGGATGGGCGTTGGCCTGGTTCGCCGGCATGGGTCGGGCCAAAGCGCTTCTCCGGTAGCCTGGATGCAGCGTTCCGAAAGGGTCAGTTTGTTGAAGTAGAAGGTGGCGCCCAGGCGCTGCGGGTGTTCGGTCTGCTCAACTTCAACTCCATCGGGCGACGCCTGCGGCTGGATTTCTCCGACCTGCTCGGCAAAGGCTTGAGCTATGACCGAGTCAAAGGCCTGTTGGCGGCGAGCAACGGTGTGTTCGTCACGCGGGAGCCGATCACTATGACTGGGCCGTCGAGCAACTTGGAACTGAACGGTACCTTGGACTTGGTAGCTGACCGCGTCGATGCCAAGTTGTTGGTGACGTTGCCTGTGACCAACAACCTGCCGATCGCTGCACTGATCGTCGGTGCACCTGCCATTGGTGGGGCTTTGTTCCTGATCGACAAGCTGATTGGTGATCGGGTTTCGCGTTTTGCCAGCGTCCAATACAAGGTGGAAGGACCGTGGAAGGATCCAAAAATCACCTTCGACAAGCCATTTGAAAAACCAAACTGAGGGCCTGCGGAGTAGCATGGGGCTCTCTTTTTTTGGTGCATGCCCATTACGGAGTGTCGGCTCATGTCCTTTGCGGTAATTCAAATGGTCAGCCAGAGCGATGTGTTGGCCAATCTGGCACAGGCTCGGCGTTTGTTGGAAAAAGCGGCGGCGGGCGGCGCGAAGCTGGCGGTGCTGCCGGAAAACTTCGCCGCAATGGGCCGCCGCGACGTGGCGGACATCGGTCGGGCTGAGGCTCTGGGCGAAGGTCCGATCCTGCCGTGGTTGAAACAGACCGCCCGCGACCTCACCTTATGGATAGTGGCCGGCACATTGCCGTTGCCGCCCAAGGACCAACCGAACTCCAAATCCAATGCCTGCTCGCTGTTGATCGATGATCATGGCGAAATCGTTGCTCGGTACGACAAGCTGCATTTGTTTGACGTGGATGTGGCGGATGCCCGGGGTCGCTATCGGGAGTCCGACGACTATGCTTTCGGGAGTAACGTGGTGGTGGCGGATACACCGGTCGGCCGTTTGGGCCTTACGGTGTGTTACGACCTTCGCTTTCCTGAGCTGTACAGCGAGCTGCGGGCGGCGGGGGCTGAACTGATCACTGCGCCCTCGGCCTTTACCGCTGTAACCGGTGCCGCGCACTGGGACGTGCTGATACGCGCACGGGCCATCGAAACCCAGTGCTATGTGCTGGCGGCGGCCCAGGGCGGCGTGCATCCGGGGCCACGGGAAACCCATGGTCATGCCGCGATTGTCGACCCGTGGGGGCGTGTGCTGACACAACAGGATCAAGGCGAAGCGGTGTTGCTGGCCGAGCGCGATAGCAGTGAACAGGCGTCGATACGGGCGCGCATGCCGGTGGTCAACCATCGGCGCTTTTTCTCGCAGGGCGCGCAGCGACCTGCTTCAGAACGATGAATTTAAGGCCAAACCTATGAGCGAGTTGTTGTCCTCAGTCAGTGAACACCTCCTGGCACCCGGTGGCGTGACCATCGAAAGCTTGCAAACCGTGTTGGGCGATCTTGCCGGGCCAGGAATCGACGCCGCTGACCTGTATTTCCAGGGCCAGATTTCCGAGTCCTGGGCGCTGGAAGATGGCATCGTCAAGGAAGGCAGTTTCAACCTCGACCAAGGTGTCGGCGTGCGCGCGCAATCCGGTGAAAAGACCGGTTTTGCCTACAGCAACGCAATCACTTTGGAGGCCTTGGGTCTTGCCGCACGTGCAGCGCGTTCGATCTCCCGCGCCGGCCAAAATGGCACGGTGCAAGCGTTCAGCACTCAGGACGTGGCCCAGCTATACGCGCCGGACAATCCTTTGGAAGTGATCAGCCGGGCGGAAAAGGTCGATTTGCTCAAGCGCATCGACGCGGCTACCCGCGCCCTGGATCCACGTATCCAGCAGGTCACCGTGAGCATGGCCGGTGTGTGGGAGCGCATCCTGGTGGCATCCACCGACGGCGGCCTGGCGGCGGATGTACGGCCTTTGGTGCGCTTCAATGTCAGTGTGATCGTCGAACAGAACGGTCGCCGCGAGCGCGGTGGGCATGGCGGCGGCGGGCGTACTGACTACCGTTATTTCCTTACTGAAGACCGCGCGATGGGCTATGCCCGTGAAGCGCTGCGCCAGGCGTTGGTGAACCTGGAAGCTATTCCGGCCCCGGCGGGTACGCTGCCGGTGGTGCTGGGTTCTGGCTGGTCAGGGGTATTGCTCCACGAAGCCGTGGGCCACGGCCTGGAAGGTGACTTCAACCGCAAGGGCAGCTCTGCCTACAGCGGGCGTATGGGCGAGATGGTTGCGTCCAAGCTCTGCACCATTGTCGATGACGGAACCTTGGCTGGTCGCCGTGGTTCGCTGAGCGTCGATGACGAAGGCACGCCCACTGAATGCACCACCCTGATTGAAAACGGTGTGCTCAAGGGCTACATGCAAGACAAACTCAATGCCCGCCTGATGGGCGTGGCGCGCACCGGTAACGGCCGCCGTGAGTCCTACGCGCACCTGCCGATGCCCCGCATGACCAACACCTACATGCTCGGTGGCGAAAGCGATCCGGCGGAAATCATCGCCTCGGTTAAACGCGGTATCTACTGCGCCAACCTCGGCGGCGGCCAAGTGGATATCACCAGTGGCAAATTCGTGTTCTCCACCAGCGAGGCATACCTGATCGAAGACGGCAAGATTACCGCGCCGGTCAAAGGGGCAACGTTGATTGGCAATGGCCCGGAAGCCATGAGCAAGGTGTCGATGGTCGGCAACGACTTGGCGCTGGACAGCGGCGTCGGCGTGTGCGGGAAAGATGGGCAGTCAGTACCGGTCGGTGTCGGCCAGCCAACCCTGAAAATTGATGCGATCACCGTGGGTGGCACGGGGTCGTAAGGGATGGAGCTTCGGGTGGCGAAGACCGCCACCCGGGGAAGGGCATCAACGCAGTCCGCGTTGAGTCTCGTCCAGCTCACGGATGTATTTGAAGATTTTACGGCTGGTGGCGGGCGCCTTGTTATGCGCCTGCTCATGCTGGGCCTGACGGATCAGGGAGCGCAGTTGTTGGCGGTCCGCATCCGGGTAGTCCAGCACGAATTTCTCCAGCACTGCGTCATCGCCCGAGATCAGGCGGTCACGCCAACGTTCCAGATTATGGAAACGTTCGTTGTACTGGCGAGTGGAGGCATCGGTTTGATCAAGCAAGGCCAGAATGGCGTCAGTGTCCTGATCGCGCATCAGCTTGCCGATAAACATGATGTGCCGTTTACGCGCGATATTCGCAGTGTGCTTGGGTGCGTCAGCAAGCGCCCGGCGCATCTCGTCGGTCAGTGGCAGTTTTGCAATCAAGTCTTTCTTGAGCGTTGTAAGGCGCTCGCCAAGGTCAACCAGAGCATGCAGCTCACGTTTGACCTGGGTTTTGCTTTTCTCCCCATCGAGGGAGTCGTCGTAAGAATCAACCATGGTGGCAGTCCGCAAAGAAACGCCGCCATGATAACCAGTCGGGGGCCGCTTGTCCGGCCCGGTCGCTCGATGGCCTTAACCGAAAGCAGAATTTGAGTGGAGAAAACCATGAGTGCAGCCCAAAGCGTCGGTCCGCAAGCGTTACCGGCCCTGCAGGAACAAGTCGAGCAGATCCTTGCCGAGGCTAAGCGCCAGGGGGCCAGTGCCTGTGAAGTTGCGGTCTCGCTGGAGCAGGGTCTGTCGACGTCGGTACGTCAGCGGGAAGTGGAAACTGTTGAATTCAACCGCGACCAGGGCTTTGGCATCACCTTGTATTCGGGGCAGCGCAAAGGGTCGGCCAGTACCTCCGCCAGTGGCCCGGAAGCCATTCGCGAGACTGTGGCCGCCGCGTTGGCGATTGCCAAGCACACTTCCGAAGATGAAAGCTCAGGTCTGGCAGACAAAGCGCTGATGGCCAAGGACTTGAAGGATTTCGATCTTTTCCATGCCTGGGACATTACGCCCGAGCAGGCCATTGAGCTGGCGCTGACCTGTGAAGCCGCTGCGTTTGATGCTGATGCCCGCATCAAGAACGCCGATGGCACCACGTTGAATACTCACCAAGGCTGTCGTGTTTATGGCAACAGCCACGGGTTTATCGGGGGATATGCATCCACCCGTCATAGCTTGAGCTGCGTGATGATCGCCGAGGCCAATGGCCAGATGCAGCGTGATTACTGGTATGACGTGAGCCGTCAGGGTGAACTGCTGGCCGACCCGGTCAGCATTGGTCAGCGTGCCGCACAACGTGCCGCTAGCCGCCTGGGCGCCCGTCCGGTGCCAACCTGCGAAGTGCCGGTGCTGTTTTCAGCGGAGCTGGCGGGCGGTTTGTTTGGCAGTTTCCTTGGCGCGATTTCGGGCGGCAATCTGTATCGTAAGTCGTCGTTCCTTGAAGGCGCCATTGGCCAGAAGCTGTTTCCCGATTGGTTGACCATTGATGAGCGTCCGCACTTGATGCGCGCCATGGGCAGCTCGGCGTTCGATGGCGATGGCCTGGCCACGTACGCCAAGCCGTTCGTCGAGAACGGTGAGTTGGTGTCTTACGTACTGGGTACTTACTCAGGTCGCAAACTCGGCCTGCCCAGCACTGCCAACTCCGGCGGCGTACATAACCTGTTCGTGACCCATGGCGATGAAGATCAGGCAGCGCTGTTGCGGCGTATGGGACGTGGCCTGTTGGTAACCGAATTGATGGGGCACGGCCTGAACATGGTCACCGGCGATTACTCACGCGGCGCGGCGGGTTTCTGGGTGGAAAATGGCGAGATTCAGTTCGCGGTTCAGGAAGTGACGATTGCCGGCAATATGCGTGACATGTTCAAGCAGATCGTTGCCGTCGGTAACGATCTGGAACTGCGCAGCAATATTCGCACCGGTTCGGTGTTGATCGAGCGGATGACTGT
Source organism: Pseudomonas sivasensis (assembly GCF_021391435.1). NCBI lineage: Bacteria > Pseudomonadati > Pseudomonadota > Gammaproteobacteria > Pseudomonadales > Pseudomonadaceae > Pseudomonas > Pseudomonas sivasensis. The sequence continues at coordinate 1,200,097 of NZ_CP090029.1, forward strand.
CGCCGGCAGCTGATCGATCCTCTCTGAGAAGCGCGCTATCCCACGGATAGCGCGCTTTTTTTGTGCTTGGAATTCAGGGCGATCACAATGCTGCCATTGCGTTGATTCTCAATATCATTTAATAATAAATATCATTATCGAATGAGCGTGGATCATGAGTTCTGTCCTGCATGAGGATCCGTACCTGGAAAGCTGGCGCTGGATGAGTCGTCAGATTCGATGCGGCCTCGATCCTGATGAACCTCGCCTGATCGAACATTACCTAAATGAGGGTCGATACCTGGCGTGCTGCACTGCGACTCATCCGTGGACGATCGCTGAAACATCATTCCGCCTGTTAATCGATACCGCCAGTGATATCGCCTTGCCTTGGCATTGGCGTTCCACTTGTCTGGATCAGGCTTGGCGCCCTCTGCGCGACTTGGAAAAACTCTCCCACTGTGCCTGCCGCCTCAAGCGCTGGCAGACCTTTGCCTGGCAATTGGCGACGTGCGAATTGCTGCCATCAATCTCCCACTCCGACCTGGTGCAAGGATCTAACGATGAGTAACACCCGTATCGAACGCGACAGCATGGGCGAACTGCAAGTGCCTGCCGAGGCCTTGTATGGCGCACAGACCCAGCGCGCGGTGAACAACTTCCCTATCAGCCACCAACGTATGCCGGCACAGTTTATTCGCGCCTTGATCCTTGCCAAGGCTGCTGCCGCCAAGGTCAACGTCGACCTCAAGCAAATCAGCGAAGGGCAGGGCAAGGCCATCGTTGATGCTGCCCAAGGGTTGCTGGAAGGCGACTTCATGCAGCACTTCCCGGTGGATATCTTCCAGACCGGCTCTGGTACCAGCTCCAACATGAACGCCAACGAAGTGATCGCGACCCTCGCCAGCCGTTTGCTGGGCGAAGCGGTGAACCCGAACGATCACGTCAACTGCGGCCAAAGCAGCAACGACATTATCCCGACCACTATTCACGTCAGCGCGGCGCTGGTATTGCACGAGCAAACGCTTCCGGCGCTTCTTCACCTGGTGCAGGTGATCGAGCAGAAAGCCAAAGAAGTTCACCCGTTCATCAAGACAGGCCGCACGCACCTGATGGACGCCATGCCGGTCCGTATGAGTCAGGTACTCGATGGTTGGGCGCAGCAACTCAAAGCCAATATCGGTCATCTGCAGGACTTGCTGCCAAGCCTGCAGGCCCTCGCGCAAGGCGGAACGGCGGTGGGCACTGGGATCAACGCCCATCCGGAATTCGCGGCGCGTTTCAGTCAGCAACTAAGCAGCCTGACGGATGTGAAATTCACTCCGGGTAAAAACCTGTTTGCGCTGATTGGTTCCCAGGACACAGCCGTGGCGGTGTCCGGCCAACTGAAAGCCACCGCCGTATCGCTGATGAAAATCGCCAATGACCTGCGCTGGATGAACTCCGGTCCACTTGCCGGCCTGGGTGAGATCGAGCTGGAAGGCCTGCAGCCGGGGTCTTCGATCATGCCCGGCAAGGTCAACCCTGTAATCCCTGAAGCGACTGCCATGGTGGCTGCACAAGTCATTGGCAATGACACGGTGATTACCGTCGCTGGCCAATCCGGCAACTTCGAGCTGAACGTGATGCTGCCTATCATCGCCCAGAACCTGCTCAGCAGCCTCGAACTGCTGGCCAACTCCAGCCGCCTGCTGGCGGACAAAGCCATCGCCAGCTTCAAGGTCAATGAAGCCAAGCTCAAGGAAGCACTGTCGCGCAACCCGATACTGGTTACTGCACTCAACCCGATCATTGGATACCAAAAGGCTGCTGAAATCGCCAAGAAGGCCTATCAGCAAGGCCGTCCAGTGATTGATGTCGCCCTTGAACACACCGACTTGCCGCGCAGCCAACTGGAAATCCTGCTGGATCCGGAAAAGCTCACGGCTGGCGGCGTTTAATCACCGACTTTGCTTTGGAGGCTCACCATGGAGCACTGGAAGCGCACGATCGAACGGGCCAATCGCTGCTTTATGCAAGGCGAGTTGGTTGACGCTCGCGAGGCCTATTTGCAAGCCCTGGCCTTGGCCCAGGTGTTGTTCGAACGCTGGGCGAATGCCGACGAAGCAGTGGCGGCTTGCGTCATTTCCCATCACAACCTGGCGGACCTGCATCTGCACTTGAATCAGCCTGAGGAAAGCGCCGAATACCTTTGCGCCATTCACCAGCGCTTGCTGCAGACCATGCAGGACGCGCGCCTGAGCCCGCAGCTGCGGGAGGCGGCCCTGCGCCAGAGCAGCAAGACTTACGTCGAACTGTTGAATTTCATCAGCGATCACGGCGAGTACCCGCGCACCCATCGCTTGCTGGGCGGTACTGCGGCGCAACCGACTACGCCTCAATACGGAGCACATTGATATGACCTATACCTTGCCTGCCTTGCCTTACGCCTACGATGCCCTGGAGCCGCATATTGATGCGCAAACCATGGAAATTCACTACACCAAGCATCACCAGACCTACATCAACAACCTTAATGCCGCCGTCGAGGGCACTGAGTTCGCCGGCTGGCCGGTGGAAAAACTGGTGTCCAGCGTGCACCAAATACCGGAAAAGCTTCGCGCAGCCGTGATCAACCAAGGTGGCGGTCACGCTAACCACTCGCTGTTCTGGGCGGTGATGTCACCTCAAGGGGGCGGTAAGCCAGAGGGCGCATTGGGCAAGGCAATTGACGAGCAAGTTGGAGGTTTTGATAGTTTCAAGGAGGCCTTCACCAAAGCCGCATTGACCCGCTTCGGCAGCGGCTGGGCTTGGCTGAGCGTTACGCCGCAAAAGACCTTGGTGGTGGAAAGCAGCGGTAACCAAGACAGCCCGCTGATGAACGGCAACACGCCGATCCTCGGCCTGGACGTATGGGAGCATGCTTACTATTTGCGCTACCAGAACCGCCGCCCGGAATACATCAATGCCTTCTACAGTGTTATTAACTGGCCAGAAGTTGCCGCACGCTATCAGGCTGCTATGGCCTGACATTTACCTCTATAACAAGATCTAAGGCCGACTATGGGCACTGAAACACTGGCGATCGGCAGCGTGCGACTGTTTCGCTATGCGCTTGGCTCGCTACTGCTACTGGCAGGTACTGCATTGCTGGTGGCCCACGGGCTGGCCTGGCTGGACCTTGAACCGCGCATCCTGCGTGCTTTGCAGGGCGGGGCGATCTGCGCGCTCGGTACTGCGCTGGGCGCGGTTCCGGTATTGGTGATTCGGCGGATGCCGGTGGCCGTGAGCGATACCTTGCTGGGCTTTGGGGCTGGCGTGATGCTGGCTGCAACCGCCTTTTCACTGGTGGTACCGGGTATCGCTGCTGCAGAAAGCCTGGGGCTTACGTCCTGGGGCGCGAGCGGGCTGATCAGTTTCGGCATTATGTTGGGAGCGTTCGGGCTGTATCTGGTTGACCGCAAGGTCTCCGGCGCGAGTCCAGAAATGCTGGTGGGCACGCCGGACAAACCGGTGATACCGCCGCGCATCTGGCTATTCGTGTTCGCTATCATTGCTCACAACATTCCGGAAGGCATGGCGGTTGGCGTCTCTGCCGGCGGCGGCATGCCGGATGCCGACAGCTTGGCCATGGGCATCGCCTTGCAGGATGTGCCCGAAGGTCTTGTGATTGCGTTGGTGTTGGCCGGGGCAGGGATGTCGCGGGCCAAGGCATTCCTGATTGGTGCTGCTTCAGGCTTGGTGGAACCGGTGTTTGCCGTACTCTGCGCTTGGCTGGTGAGCCTGGCCGAGGTGTTGTTGCCTTTGGGGCTGGCGCTGGCTGCCGGGGCGATGCTGTTGGTAGTGACCCATGAGGTGATCCCGGAGTCGCGGCGCAATGGCCACGAAAAGCTCGCCAGCTTGGGGCTCTGCATTGGATTTTGCTTGATGATGGCGATGGATACCGCATTGGGGTGAAGCCGTTGCGGCTTCACGTTTGTGTCAAAGGGTGAGGTTACTCACCCTCATCAAAGTAGTTGTTGATCAACGCCACCAGAGCTTCCATCGCTTCCTGGTCTTGCTCGCCTTCGGTCTTCAAATGAATTTTGGTGCCTTTGCCGGCCGCCAGCATCATCATCGCCATGATGCTTTTGCCGTCGACCATGCTTTCAGGTGTGCGTCCAGCCCTGATCTGGCAGGGGAACTGCCCGGCTACTCCGACAAACTTGGCCGAGGCGCGGGCGTGCAAGCCCAACTTGTTGATGATTTCAATTTCCAGAGCGGGCATCGCGCAGGTGTTCCTTTCAGCTAAGGTCGCGGTGGCGAACCTGGACGTTCTTGAGGGTTTGTTGCAGTGCTTGGCCCAAGCGCTCGGTCAGGTATACCGAACGGTGATGACCGCCGGTGCATCCAATGGCAATAGTGACATAGGCCCGGTTGCTCGCGGCAAAGCGCGGCAGCCACTTGAGCAGATAGCTGGAAATGTCCTGGAACATCTCCTCCACATCCGGCTGCGCGGCTAGGTACTCAGCCACAGGTAGGTCCAGCCCTGATTGGTCGCGTAACTCTGGCTTCCAGTAGGGGTTGGGCAGGCAGCGCACGTCGAACACCAGATCGGCATCCACCGGCATGCCACGTTTGAAGCCAAAAGACTCGACGAGAAACGCCGTGCCAGGCTCCGGCTGATTCAGCAGGCGCAGTTTGATGGCATCGCGCAGCTGGTAAAGGTTAAGGCCGGTGGTGTTGATCTTAAGGTCGGCGAGGTCAATGATCGGCCCCAGCAACTTGGTTTCGTCCTCGATGGCTTCAGCCAGAGAACGGTGAGGGCTGCTGAGGGGGTGGCGTCGACGGGTTTCGGAGAAGCGTTTGAGCAGCGTCTCTTCATCGGCGTCCAGGTACAGCACATCACAATGAATATGCTTGGCGCGCACTTCTTCCAACAGTTCCGGGAACCGAGAGAGGTGGCTGGGTAGGTTGCGGGCGTCGATCGAAACGGCAACCAGAGGTTGCGCCAGCTCGGTGTGGATCAGAGCGAGTTCCGCCAACTCCGGCAGTAGGCCGGCCGGCAGGTTATCGATGCAATAGAAGCCGTTGTCCTCAAGAACGTTGAGGGCGGTACTTTTACCCGAGCCGGAGCGGCCGCTGACGATGATCAAACGCATGATTACTGCCCGTTTTGCTCATCCAGGACAACTTGGTACAGCGCCTCATTGCTGCCGGCACTGCGCAGTTTGTCGCGTACTTCTTTGCGGTCGAGCATGCTGGCGATCTGCCGAAGCAGTTCCAAGTGCGCATCGGTGGCGGCCTGTGGGACCAACAGAACAAACAGCAGGTCGACCGGGGCGCCATCAATGGCATCGAAATCGATAGGCGCGTCCAAGTGCAGCAGCGCGCTGACAGGTGTCTCACAGCCTTTGAGGCGACAGTGAGGAATGGCGATGCCGTTACCAAAACCGGTGGAACCCAGTTTTTCACGAGCAATCAGAGCCTCGAAGACATCTTGCATCTCCAGTTCAGGCACTTGGCTGCTGATCAGGTTGGCAATTTGTTCGAGGGCTTTCTTCTTGCTGCCGCCCGGCACGTTCACGAGGGAACGGCCGGGGGTCAGGATGGTTTCAAGTCGAATCATGGGTGGGGAGTGTTAGCGGCCTGTGCCCTGAAGAAGGCTCTGCTGCTTTTCCTTATGCTTTTTAAGTTGGCGGTCGAGCTTGTCAGTCAAGGCATCGATTGATGCATACATGTCTTCATGCTCGGCGTTGGCGACTACTTCGCCACCGGGAATCTGTAGGGTCGCTTCGATTTTCTGCTGAAGCTTGTCGACCTTCATGATCACTTGCACATTGGTGATCTTGTCAAAATGACCCTCAAGCTTTTTCAGCTTTTGCTCGACATATTCGCGCAGGGGAGGGGTGACTTCTACATGGTGTCCACTGATGTTGACTTGCATACAGCTTCTCCTTCGTTGCCAGTGCATAAAGCGGCGGGTAGGAATACCCGCCACTGGAACGCTGTGGCCCGCCCGTCACATCAAACGCTTACGCTCGCTGGAAGGCGCGATCCCAAGGGATTCGCGGTACTTGGCGACGGTTCGACGGGCGACCTGAATGCCTTGTGCCTCCAGTAAACCAGCGATCTTGCTGTCACTCAACGGCTTTTTCTGATTTTCCGCGGCAACCAGTTTTTTGATGATTGCGCGGATTGCCGTGGACGAGCATTCGCCGCCTTCTGAGGTGCTGACATGGCTGGAGAAAAAGTATTTCAACTCATAAATACCCCGTGGGGTATGCATGAATTTTTGCGTGGTAACGCGGGAAATCGTCGACTCGTGCATGCCTACCGCTTCGGCGATATCGTGCAGAACCAAAGGCTTCATCGCTTCATCGCCGTATTCCAGGAAGCCGCGCTGATGCTCGACGATCTGCGTGGCGACTTTCATCAGGGTTTCGTTACGGCTTTGCAGGCTCTTGATGAACCAGCGCGCCTCCTGCAACTGGTTGCGCATGAAGGTGTTGTCGGCGCTGGTGTCGGCGCGTCGCACGAAACCTGCATATTGCGGGTTGACTCGCAGGCGTGGCACTGACTCCTGGTTAAGCTCCACCAGCCAGCGCTCGTTGTCCTTGCGCACGATCACGTCAGGAACTACGTATTCGGCCTCGCTGGACTCGATCTGCGAGCCGGGACGCGGGTTGAGGCTTTGCACCAGCTCGATGACCTGGCGCAGATCGTCTTCCTTGAGTTTCATGCGACGCATCAGTTGGCTGTAATCGCGGCTGCCGAGCAGGTCGATGTATTCGGTGACCAGGCGCTGGGCCTCGGCGAGCCATGGGGTCTTGGCGGGCAGCTGGCGCAGTTGCAGCTGCAGGCATTCGCTAAGGGTGCGCGCACCAATACCCGCGGGCTCAAATTGCTGGATGCGGTGCAGGACGGCTTCGATTTCGTCCAGTTCGATATCTAGTTCGGGGTCGAAGGCCTCAAGAATCTCTTCGAGTGTCTCGTCCAGATAGCCTTGGTTATTGATGCAATCGATCAGGGTGACGGCGATCAGGCGATCGGTGTCCGACATCGGTGCGAGGTTCAGTTGCCACAACAGATGGCTCTGCAGACTTTCGCCGGCGGACGTGCGGGTAGTGAAGTCCCACTCATCATCGTCGTTGCTGGGCAGGCTGCTGGCGCTGGTCTGGTAGACGTCTTCCCAAGCAGTGTCTACGGGAAGCTCGTTGGGAATGCGTTCGTTCCAATCGCCTTCCTCAAGGTTATCCACCGTAGGGGCGGTTTCCTGGTAGGACGGTTCCTGCACGTCTGCGTTGGGTTTTTGCTCGATGTTGTCGGCCAACGGGTCTGCATTATCGAAGTCGTCGCCTTCTTCCTGGCGTTCGAGCATCGGATTAGACTCCAGGGCCTCCTGGATTTCCTGTTGCAGGTCCAGGGTCGACAATTGGAGCAGGCGGATGGCCTGTTGCAGCTGCGGTGTCATCGTCAGCTGCTGGCCCATTCTTAGGACTAGCGATGGTTTCATGGCAGGGGCTTAACACCTTATTCGCCGGCGCAACGCGCCATCCACGACAGGGCGCGTGAGCGCCAAACATAAGCAAATTATATGCCTGATATCGAGGGCTTTGCCTAGAGCGCGGTAACAATAAAAAACCGGAGGTTTTCATTGACTCCCGCGCATCAGGCAAACGACCTGCCACCGCCTTGTTTGTGCAGGCGGCTTTACAGGCGAAACTCGTGACCCAGATACACTTCCTTGACCAGTTCGTTGGCCAGGATGGTGGCGGAGTCGCCTTCTGCGATCAGTTGACCATCGTTGACGATATACGCGGTTTCGCAGATATCGAGGGTCTCACGCACGTTGTGATCGGTGATCAGTACACCGATACCCTTGGCCTTGAGGTGATGGATGATCTGCTTGATGTCGCCAACCGAGATAGGGTCGACGCCGGCAAACGGTTCGTCCAGCAGAATGAACTTGGGGGCAGTGGCCAGGGCGCGGGCGATTTCCACGCGACGCCGCTCACCACCGGACAGGCTCATGCCAAGGTTGTCGCGAATGTGGTTGATATGGAATTCCTGCAGCAGGCTTTCCAGCTCCTGTCGGCGGCCGTCACGGTCCAGTTCCTTGCGAGTTTCAAGGATGGCCATAATGTTGTCGGCAACTGACAGTTTGCGGAAGATCGATGCTTCTTGAGGAAGATAGCCGATACCCGCGCGTGCACGACCGTGCATTGGCTGGTGGCTGACATCCAGGTCGTCGATCAGTACGCGACCCTGATCCGCCTGGACCAGGCCAACAATCATGTAGAAGCATGTGGTCTTGCCTGCGCCGTTGGGGCCGAGCAAGCCGACGATCTGGCCGCTGTCGATCGACAGGCTGACGTCGCGCACGACCTGACGGCTTTTATAGGCCTTGGCCAGATGCTGGGCTTTCAGGGTTGCCATTACTCGGCCTTCTTCTTCGGCTGGATAACCATGTCGATGCGTGGGCGCGGTGCGGTGACCTTGCTGCCATTGGCACGACCGGCGTTAGCGATCTGTTTCACGGTGTCATAGGTGATCTTTTCACCTTCCGTGGAGTTGCCATCGGGGCTGAGCACCTTGGCCTGGTCGATCAGCACAATGCGATTCTGCTGGGCGTGATACTGAATGGTCTTGCCGTAGCCCTTCATCGGGCCAGTGTCGGCAGCGGACTGCTTCTGTTCGAAGTAAGCCAGGTTGCCCACTGAGGTCACGACGTCGATGTCACCGGCTTGGGTACGCGTCAGTGTCACGGTATTACCGGTGATCTTCATCGACCCTTGGGTGATGATTACGCCGCCGGTATAGGTGGCAACACCTTGCTTGTCATCCAGTTGCGCATCGTCAGCCGAGATGTGGATCGGTTGCTGGCTATCGTTCGGCAGAGCCCAGGCGCTCACGCTTCCCAGTGCTGCGCCCAAACCGAGCAAAATAGGGAGAGTTTTAACGAGCCTCATACTGTCCTCTTACGTTCGATAGCAGGTGTATCCTGCTTTCTTTCAAATACGCTTTCATTCCCTTGCCAGTCGATACACCGCCAGCGCCGTCGATTCTAACGTCTTGCTCGGTCTGCGCATATTGCTTCTGCGGGAATACGGTCATGCGACTGCTGGTAATCACCGTGTCACGGGCTTTGGCGTCCGTGCGCGCAACACGTACCGAGTCAATCAGTTCTACCTCGGTGCCGTCGGGGTTCACCTCACCACGCTTGCTGGTGACATGCCACGGAAATTCGGTGCCGCGGTACAGGTTCAGGTCCGGATTAGTCAGCAGAGTGACTTCGGTGGCCTTCAAGTGCTCGACTTTGTCCGACGTCATTTCGTACTGCAGCTTGCCGTCGGGCAGGAACTGCACGCTATAGGCATTGGTGGCGTAATAGTCGATGGCCCCCTCGTCGACCTGCGCAACAGGCTGGTCGAGGAAGCGCCCCGGACTGATATTCCAGTAGCCCACCGCGAGGAACAGCGCGGCAATGACCCCGAATAACAGGAAGTTGCGAATCTTTTTGCTCAGCATAAAACGCTCTATAGGTAGGCGGCGTGGGCCGCTTCAAGGCTGCCTTGGGCTCGCAGGATCAGTTCGCAGAACTCGCGTGCTGCACCTTCGCCACCACGGGCGCAGGTGATGCCATGGGCGTGCTCGCGAACAAACGCCGCCGCATTGGCGACGGCCATGCCAAGCCCTACTCGACGAATGACCGGCAGGTCGGGCAGATCATCGCCTAAGTAGGCGACCTGCTCATAGCTTAGGTTGAGTTGGCCAAGAAGCTCGTCCAGAACTACCAGTTTATCCTCGCGGCCCTGATACAGGTGAGGAATCCCCAGGTTTTGTGCGCGGCGTTCCACAACGGGAGTTTTTCGGCCGCTGATAATCGCGGTTTGCACGCCTGCAGCCATCAGCATCTTGATGCCTTGGCCGTCGAGGGTGTTGAACGTCTTGAATTCGCTGCCGTCTTCGAGGAAGTACAGGCGGCCATCGGTCAGCACGCCGTCAACGTCGAAAATCGCCAGTCTGATGTTTTTGCCGCGTTGCAACAGGTCGCTGGTCATTTACATCACTCCCGCACGCAGCAAGTCGTGCATGTTCAGGGCGCCAACCGGGTGGTCGTCGCTATCGACAACCACCAGGGCGCCGATCTTGTGGTCTTCCATGATCTTCAATGCTTCGGCTGCCAGCATCTCAGGGCGTGCGGTCTTGCCGTGTGGCGTCATCACTGCATCGATCGTCGCAGTGTGGATATCGATGGTGCGGTCCAGGGTGCGGCGCAGGTCGCCGTCGGTGAAGACCCCAGCCAGGCGGCCATCAGCTTCAAGGATCACGGTCATGCCCAGGCCCTTGCGAGTCATTTCCATCAGCGCGTCCTTCAGTAAAGTGCCGCGCTGGACGTGGGGCAATTCATCGCCTGAATGCATAACGTTTTCCACTTTCAGCAGTAGGCGGCGGCCCAGCGCGCCACCCGGGTGGGAGAACGCGAAGTCTTCAGCGGTGAACCCGCGAGCTTCAAGCAGTGCAACGGCCAGAGCGTCGCCCATAACCAAGGCAGCGGTAGTGGAGGAGGTCGGTGCCAGATTCAGCGGGCAGGCTTCGTGGGCGACGTGAACGTTCAGGTTAACATCGGCAGCCTTGGCCAGCGTCGACTCCGGGTTGCCGGTGACGCTGATCATCTGGATGCCAAGGCGCTTGATCAGCGGCAGCAGGGTCACGATTTCGTTGGTGGTACCGGAGTTGGACAGCGCCAGGATGATGTCATCTTTGGTGATCATGCCCATGTCGCCGTGGCTCGCCTCCGCCGGATGCACGAAAAACGCCGTGGTCCCGGTGCTCGCCAGGGTGGCGGCGATCTTGTTGCCGACGTGGCCCGATTTGCCCATGCCGACCACGACAACGCGGCCCTTGCTGGCCAGAATCATCTCGCAGGCGCGTACGAAATCTGCGTCGATATGGGCCAGTAAGCCTTCTACGGCTTCGACTTCGAGGCGGATGGTGCGTTGTGCGGATTGGATAAGGTCGCTGGATTGGCTCATGTCTGAAATCGTATAGCCTGACGAAAAGTCGGCGATTATAGCGGTAATGATCAATTCCCTCACGCAAGTTCGTCAGGCTTTATTCAGCAGGGGACTGAGATCGATCCTCAGTCACACAGTCGGCAACGTTTTTTCCCTGTCCCCAAACTGAACTAGCGCTGTTCCGGCCTTGGGCGCCTTGTACCAGCAGTGATATAGTTCGCCGCCAGTTCGGTCCGCCCAGCCCATGTGGCTATCTATATGCGTCGCCGTTGCAAACGTTTGTCGCATGCGTGGTGTCTGAGTGAGAGGCTGCATCCCAAGGAGTTTAGATGAGTGCCGATAACGCCTACGCGGTCGAGCTGAAGGGACTGACCTTCAAGCGCGGGACGCGCAGCATCTTCAATAACGTCGATATTCGCATTCCCCGTGGCAAGGTCACGGGCATCATGGGGCCGTCCGGTTGCGGCAAGACCACGCTGTTGCGGTTGATGGGCATGCAATTGCGTCCCAGCGCCGGCGAAGTGTGGGTCAATGGCCAAAACCTGCCTACGCTGTCGCGCAGTGATCTGTTCGATGCGCGCAAGCATATGGGCGTGCTGTTCCAGAGCGGTGCGCTGTTCACCGACCTCGATGTGTTCGAGAACGTAGCGTTTCCGCTGCGGGTGCATACCCAGCTGTCCGATGAAATGATTCGCGACATTGTATTGCTGAAATTGCAGGCCGTCGGCCTCCGTGGCGCAATTGATCTGATGCCCGACGAACTGTCCGGCGGCATGAAGCGCCGTGTGGCCCTGGCGCGAGCCATTGCCCTCGATCCACAGATTCTCATGTACGACGAGCCCTTCGTCGGTCAGGATCCGATCGCCATGGGGGTGCTGGTACGACTGATCCGTCTGCTCAACGATGCCCTGGGTATCACCAGTATCGTGGTCTCCCACGACCTTGCAGAAACCGCGAGCATTGCCGATTACCTCTATGTGGTCGGTGATGGCCAGGTGCTGGGGCAGGGTACGCCTGAAGAGCTGATGAACGCCGACAACCCGCGCATTCGCCAATTCATGACCGGCGACCCCGATGGCCCTGTGCCTTTCCACTTTCCGGCAGCGGATTACCGCTCAGATCTTCTGGGGAAGCGTTGATGCGCAAAACATCTCTTATCGAGAAAGTTCGCCTTTTCGGTCGCTCCGGCATCGACATCGTCGAAGTGCTCGGCCGCTCGACGATTTTCCTGTTCCACGCCTTGCTCGGCCGCGGCGGTATTGGCGGTGGCTTTGGCCTGTTGATCAAGCAGCTGCATTCGGTGGGTGTGATGTCCCTGGTGATCATTGTGGTCTCCGGGGTGTTCATTGGCATGGTGCTGGCGTTGCAGGGCTTCAATATCCTGTCCAGCTACGGTTCGGAGCAGGCAGTGGGGCAGATGGTTGCCCTGACGCTGCTACGTGAACTGGGACCGGTGGTGACCGCGTTGCTGTTCGCCGGGCGCGCAGGTTCCGCGTTGACTGCCGAAATTGGCAACATGAAGTCTACCGAGCAGCTGTCCAGCCTCGAAATGATCGGTGTGGACCCGCTCAAATACATTGTTGCCCCGCGCCTGTGGGCCGGCTTTATTTCCCTGCCATTGCTGGCGATGATCTTCAGCGTGGTCGGTATCTGGGGCGGTTCGTGGGTAGCGGTGGACTGGCTTGGCGTCTACGACGGCTCCTACTGGGCCAACATGCAAAACAGCGTGACCTTCAGTGGTGACGTGCTCAATGGCATTATAAAGAGCATCGTCTTCGCCTTTGTAGTGACCTGGATCGCCGTATTCCAAGGCTATGACTGTGAGCCCACCTCAGAAGGGATCAGTCGTGCCACCACCAAGACCGTTGTGTACGCCTCGCTGGCAGTACTTGGCCTTGACTTCATTTTGACCGCCTTGATGTTTGGAGACTTCTGATGCAAAACCGCACTGTGGAAATCGGTGTCGGCCTTTTCTTGCTGGCTGGCATCCTGGCTTTACTGTTGCTGGCTCTGCGAGTCAGCGGTCTTTCGGCCAGCCCAACCGCCGATACTTATAAACTTTACGCGTACTTCGACAATATCGCCGGTTTGACTGTCAGAGCTAAAGTGACCATGGCCGGTGTAACCATTGGCAAGGTCACGGCAATCGATCTGGATCGCGACAGCTTCACCGGGCGAGTGACGATGCAACTGGACAAGAAGGTGGATAATCTGCCTACCGACTCTACTGCATCTATCCTCACTGCGGGGCTGCTGGGCGAGAAGTACATCGGTGTCAGCGTGGGCGGGGAAACAGCCCTGCTCAAGGATGGTTCGACCATCCACGACACTCAGTCGTCGCTGGTACTTGAGGACCTGATCGGAAAATTTTTGCTCAATACGGTCAATAAAGACGCCAAATGAGGAATCTGTTCATGATCTCTACCTTGCGACGTGGCCTGCTGGTACTGCTTGCAGCACTGCCATTGATGGCCAACGCGGCAGGTTCTGCGCACGAACTGGTGCAGGACACCACCAGCAAGATGCTGGCTGACCTGACGGCCAATAAAGAACAGTACAAGCAAGATCCAACCAAGTTCTATGAAGCGCTCAACAGCATCGTCGGCCCGGTCGTCGATGCTGAAGGCATCTCACGCAGCATCATGACGGTCAAATATTCGCGCAAGGCCACGCCTGCGCAGATGCAGACGTTCCAGGAAAACTTCAAGCGCGGCCTGTTCCAGTTCTATGGCAACGCTTTGCTTGAGTACAACAACCAAGGTATTACCGTTGCTCCAGCCGGTGATGAGTCGGGCGATCGCACCAGCGTCAACATGAGCGTCAAAGGTAATAACGGTGCCGTGTACCCGGTGCAGTACACCTTGGAGAAGATCAACGGCGAGTGGAAACTGCGCAACGTGATCATCAACGGCATCAATATCGGCAAGCTGTTCCGTGACCAGTTTGCCGACGCCATGCAGCGCAATGGCAACGACCTGGACAAAACCATCAATGGTTGGGCCGGTGAAGTCGCCAAGGCCAAGGAAGAAACCGATAAAGCTGCTGGGAAGCCGGCGCAATGACCGAGTCGGCTGTTCGTCTCGGCGACTCTGGCCAGCTGTTCATCAGCGGGGTGCTGGATTACCGAACCGGCCCGGCTCTGCGCAAGCATGGCCAAGCGCTGATCAAGTCGAGCGCTGCGCCGGAGCTGGTCCTGGATTGCTCAGCGGTAACCAAGTCCAGCAGTGTCGGGTTGTCGTTGCTGCTGTGCTTCATGCGTGATGCCGAAGCGGCTAAGAAGCCGGTTAGCATCCGTGCGTTGCCCGAAGACATGCGCGAAATTGCCGAAGTTTCCGGTCTGACCGAGCTGTTGGCGCATCCTTAATACACATTATTAGAGAAGCCCCCCGTCAGAGTCCTGCTATGCGGGGTTCGCAGGCGCGGGGCTTTTTTGTATGATGTGCGACCCGTGCGCACTGGGCGCCGATAGAGGTTGAGCATGCAGGCCCTAGAAGTTAAGAGCTTTCTTGAAGGAAAGCTGCCGGATACGACCGTAGAAGTTGAAGGCGAAGGCTGCAACTTCCAGCTGAACGTGATTAGCGATGAACTGGCGGCATTGAGCCCAGTCAAGCGTCAGCAGCAGATCTATGCCCATTTGAACCCGTGGATCACCGATGGCAGCATCCATGCGGTCACTATGAAATTTTTCAGCCGCGCGGCCTGGGCCGAGCGCACCTGAGCCCCCTAGGCGTCGAGATTCTTATGGATAAATTGATTATTACCGGCGGTGCTCGCCTTGATGGCGAGATTCGCATTTCCGGTGCAAAAAACTCCGCCTTGCCGATCCTGGCAGCGACCCTGCTGTGCGATGGCCCGGTGACCGTGGCCAACCTGCCGCACCTGCACGACATCACTACCATGATCGAGCTGTTCGGTCGCATGGGCATCGAGCCTGTGATTGATGAGAAGCTGGCCGTCGAAATTGACCCACGCACCATCAAGACCCTGATCGCCCCGTACGAACTGGTGAAAACCATGCGTGCGTCGATCTTGGTGCTGGGCCCGATGGTTGCCCGTTTCGGTGAAGCCGAAGTCGCCCTGCCTGGCGGCTGCGCTATCGGATCGCGTCCAGTGGACCTGCACATCCGTGGCCTGGAAGCCATGGGCGCAGTCATTGACGTTGAAGGCGGCTACATCAAAGCCAAGGCGCCGGAAGGCGGCCTGCGTGGAGCGAACTTCTTCTTTGATACCGTCAGCGTGACCGGTACCGAGAACATCATGATGGCCGCTGCCCTGGCCAAAGGCCGCAGCGTCCTGCAAAACGCCGCGCGCGAGCCGGAAGTGGTCGACCTGGCCAACTTCCTGAACGCCATGGGCGCGAAGGTTTCCGGTGCCGGCACCGACACCATTACCATTGATGGTGTAGAGCGCCTGCACACTGCAACCTATAAAGTGATGCCTGACCGCATCGAGACCGGTACCTACCTGGTTGCTGCCGCCGTTACCGGTGGTCGCGTCAAGGTAAAGGACACCGATCCGACCATCCTGGAAGCGGTCCTGGAAAAACTGCGCGAAGCCGGCGCCGAAATCACCACCGGCGAAGACTGGATCGAGTTGAACATGCACGGCAAGCGGCCGAAAGCCGTCAACGTGCGGACCGCTCCGTACCCGGCGTTCCCGACTGACATGCAAGCGCAGTTCATCTCCCTGAACGCGATTGCCGAAGGCACTGGTGCCGTGATAGAGACCATCTTCGAAAACCGCTTCATGCACGTGTATGAACTGCACCGCATGGGCGCGAAGATTCAGGTTGAAGGCAACACCGCCATCGTTACCGGCACCGAGAAGCTCAAGGGCGCGCCAGTCATGGCTACCGACCTGCGTGCTTCGGCCAGTCTGGTGATCTCGGCGCTGATCGCCGAAGGCGACACTCTGATCGACCGCATCTACCACATCGACCGTGGTTACGAGTGCATCGAAGAGAAACTGCAGATGCTCGGCGCTAAAATCCGCCGCGTACCGGGCTAGTTCCCGGAGCTGAAAACACCGTCACTGTGGTGAGCGGGCTTGCCCCGCGCCGGACTGCGTAGCAGTCCCGTTTTTTGGGTCGCTACGCAATTCAGCGTGGGGCAAGCCCACTCACTACAGACGGTGTCAGCTCGCAGTATGCTGAATTTGTTTCAAATCGAGGCTGTCATGGCCTCGATCTGCGTCTGGCGCCGTTTGCGACCGGACAGCAATAGCCTGATGAAGGACTGACGTTTCCCATGTTGACCATCGCACTGTCCAAGGGCCGCATCCTTGACGACACTTTGCCGCTTCTGGCTGAAGCGGGCATCGTGCCGACCGAGAATCCGGACAAGAGCCGCAAGCTGATCATCCCTACGACCCAGGACGACGTTCGCCTGCTGATCGTGCGGGCTACCGACGTGCCGACCTACGTTGAGCATGGCGCGGCCGACCTCGGCGTCGCCGGTAAAGACGTGTTGATGGAATACGGTGGCCAGGGCCTGTATGAGCCGCTGGACCTGCGTATTGCCCTGTGCAAGCTGATGACCGCCGGCCGTGTCGGTGACGTCGAGCCTAAAGGCCGCCTGCGCGTGGCGACCAAGTTCGTCAACGTCGCCAAGCGTTATTATGCCGAGCAAGGCCGCCAGGTCGACATCATCAAGCTCTACGGCTCGATGGAGCTGGCGCCGCTGATCGGCCTGGCCGACAAGATCATCGATGTGGTCGACACCGGCAACACCCTGCGTGCCAACGGTCTCGAACCACAGGACTTCATCGCCGATATCAGCTCCCGCTTGATCGTCAACAAAGCGTCGATGAAGATGCAGCACGCCCGTATCCAAGCGTTGATCGACACCCTGCGCACCGCAGTGGAGTCTCGACACCGCGGTTGACCTACCCGCGTAGCTGAAAGGCTGCGCCCGTCTATCCGCCTCATAGCCAGAATTCTCAGGTGCCCAAGCGGAAACGACTGCTAGTTTAGGGCGCCTGAGTTTTTGCCAATTCTATTGAGGCCCTCGCTATGACCACGTCCACTGCAATTGCCCGACTCAACGCTGCCGACCCGGATTTCGCCCATCATCTGGATCATCTGCTGAGCTGGGAAAGCGTGTCCGACGACTCGGTCAACCAGCGGGTGCTCGACATCATCAAGGCCGTGCGCGAGCGTGGTGATGCGGCGCTGGTGGATTTCACCCGTCAGTTCGACGGTCTGGACGTCAAGTCCATGTCCGATCTGATTCTTCCCCGCGAACGCCTGGAGCTCGCACTGACGCGCATCACTGCGCCTCAGCGTGAAGCCCTGGAAGTCGCGGCGGCGCGTGTGCGCAGCTACCACGAAAAGCAGAAACAGGACTCCTGGAGCTATACCGAAGCCGACGGCACTGTGCTGGGCCAAAAGGTCACGCCGCTGGATCGTGCCGGTCTCTACGTGCCGGGTGGCAAAGCGTCGTATCCATCGTCGGTGTTGATGAACGCAATTCCGGCCAAGGTGGCGGGCGTGACCGAAGTGGTTATGGTGGTACCGACCCCGCGCGGCGAAATCAACGAACTGGTGCTGGCTGCGGCCTGCATCGCTGGTGTTGACCGTGTGTTCACCATTGGCGGTGCTCAAGCCGTCGCGGCCCTGGCCTACGGCACCGAAAGCGTGCCGAAGGTCGACAAAGTGGTGGGGCCTGGCAACATCTACGTCGCCACCGCCAAGCGCCACGTTTTTGGCCAGGTTGGCATCGACATGATCGCCGGTCCCTCGGAAATCCTCGTAGTGTGCGACGGCCAGACCGATCCGGATTGGATCGCCATGGACCTGTTCTCCCAGGCCGAGCACGACGAAGACGCCCAGGCGATTCTGGTCAGCCCCGATGCCGAGTTCCTCGACAAGGTCGCCGCCAGCATCGATAAGCTGCTGCCTACCATGGACCGTGCAGAGATCATCGAGAAATCCATCAACGGCCGTGGCGCGCTGATCCTGGTGCGTGACATGGAACAGGCCATCGAAGTGGCCAACCGTATCGCCCCGGAGCACCTGGAGCTGTCCGTGGCTGACCCACAGGCCTGGCTGCCGTCGATTCGCCATGCCGGTGCGATCTTCATGGGGCGTCACACCAGTGAAGCGCTGGGCGACTACTGCGCCGGCCCGAACCATGTGTTGCCGACCTCCGGCACCGCGCGGTTCTCATCACCGCTGGGGGTGTACGACTTCCAGAAGCGCTCGTCGATCATCTTTTGCTCGCCACAAGGTGCTTCCGAGTTGGGCAAGACCGCTTCGGTGCTGGCCCGTGGTGAGTCGTTGAGCGCACACGCCCGTAGTGCTGAGTATCGAATCCTGGAAGAAGGGAAATAACACATGAGCAAATTCTGGAGCCCCTTCGTCAGGGACCTCGTGCCTTACGTGCCCGGCGAACAGCCAAAGCTGACCAAGCTGGTCAAGCTCAACACCAATGAGAACCCCTACGGTCCGTCGCCCAAAGCACTGGCCGCGATGCAGGCCGAGTTGAACGACAACCTGCGTTTGTACCCGGACCCCAACAGCGACCTGCTCAAGCAGGCGGTGGCCAAGTATTACGGGGTCGACGCCGGCAAAGTGTTTCTCGGTAACGGCTCTGATGAAGTGCTCGCGCACATCTTCCACGGCCTGTTCCAGCACGACCTGCCGCTGCTGTTCCCGGATATCAGCTACAGCTTCTATCCGGTGTACTGCGGTCTTTACGGCATCCAGTCCGACCCGGTGCCGTTGGATGAGAAATTTCAGATCCGTGTTGCGGATTACGCCAGGCCCAACGGCGGGATCATCTTCCCCAACCCGAATGCGCCGACCGGCTGCGTGCTGGCGCTGGACGCAGTAGAGCAGATCCTCAAGGCCAGCCCGGATTCGGTGGTGGTGGTCGATGAAGCCTATATCGACTTCGGCGGCGAAACCGCCATCAGTCTGGTGGATCGCTACCCGAATCTGCTGGTGACCCAGACCCTTTCCAAATCGCGCTCACTGGCCGGTTTGCGCGTGGGCTTGGCCGTGGGTCACCCGGACCTGATCGAGGCGCTGGAGCGGGTCAAGAACAGCTTCAACTCCTACCCGCTGGATCGTTTGGCGATTGTCGGCGCGGCAGCGGCGTTTGAGGACCGTGAGTACTTCGAGAAGACGTGCCAGTTGGTGATCGACAGCCGTAACAAAGTAGTCGCGCAATTGGAAGGCAAAGGGTTTGAGGTGCTGCCATCAGCGGCCAACTTCATCTTTGCGCGCCACCCACGGCATGACGCTGCCGGCCTGGCGGCCAAGCTGCGTGAGCAAGGGATTATCGTGCGGCACTTTAAGCAGGAGCGGATTGCCCAGTTCCTGCGGATCAGCATCGGTACGCCGGAGCAGAACCAGGCGCTGATTGATGGCCTCGGCGAGCTTTAACGGGCGCTGAAATCAAATGTGGGAGGGGGCTTGCCCCCGATGGCGGCGTATCAGTCAGTTAATGTATTGACTGACACACTGCTATCGGGGGCAAGCCCTCTCCCACATTGGTTTGTATTGGCAGTTAGATCAACGGCTCATCTGGCTTCTTGTTCTTCCAGCCATCATTGCCCGGCAGCAGCAGGTTCAAACCAATCGCTACCACCGCGCACAGAGCAATGCCCTTCAGGCCGAAGTCATCTGGACCAGTTCCGGTCCCCACCAGCACACCGCCAATACCGAACACCAGGGTCACCGACACAATCACCAGATTGCGCGCCTCGCCCAGGTCGATCTTGTG
Source organism: Pseudomonas sivasensis (assembly GCF_021391435.1). NCBI lineage: Bacteria > Pseudomonadati > Pseudomonadota > Gammaproteobacteria > Pseudomonadales > Pseudomonadaceae > Pseudomonas > Pseudomonas sivasensis. Next base: position 1,219,781 of record NZ_CP090029.1, read on the forward strand.
GCGAATCAATGTGTTCATCCCCACCGCGGCAATCGAGCCGAACAGCAGGCACAGGATCCCCCCCATTACCGGCACCGGAATGCTCTGCAGTAGCGCGCCGAACTTGCCGATAAACGCCAGGCTGATGGCGAATGCCGCCGCCCAGGTCATGATTTTCGGGTTGTAGTTCTTGGTCAGCATTACCGCGCCGGTTACTTCGGCGTAGGTAGTGTTTGGCGGGCCGCCAAACATGCCTGCTGCCGTGGTGGCGATCCCGTCACCCAGCAGGGTGCGGTGCAGGCCAGGCTTCTTCAGGTAGTCGCGACCGGTCACGCTGCCCACCGCAATCACCCCGCCGATGTGTTCAATCGCAGGGGCCAGGGCCACCGGGACGATAAACAGGATCGCCTGCCAGTTGAATTCCGGCGCGGTGAAGTGGGGCAGGGCGAACCAAGGCGCAGCGGCGATCTTGGCCGTGTCGACAACGCCAAAGTAGAACGACATGGCAAAACCCACCAGCACACCGGAGATGATCGGCACCAGGCGGAAGATACCTTTGCCGAACACCGCCACGATCAACGTGGTGAGCAGCGCTGGCATCGAGATCAGCATGGCGGTCTTGTACGGGATCAGTTCGGCACCGTTGTCGCCTTTACCCATCGCCATGTTGGCCGCGATCGGCGCCATGGCCAGGCCGATGGAAATAATCACTGGCCCGATTACCACAGGCGGCAGCAGCCGGTCGATGAAACCAGTGCCTTTGATCTTTACCGCTGCCCCTAGGAAGGTGTAAACAAAACCGGCCGCCATTACCCCGCCCATGGTCGCCGCCAGGCCGAACTGCTGCTTGGCGAGAATGATCGGGGTAATGAAGGCAAAGCTCGATGCCAGGAATACCGGCACCTGCCGCCCTGTCACCACCTGGAACAACAACGTGCCCAGGCCGGCGGTGAACAGTGCGACGTTTGGATCAAGACCTGTGATCAGCGGCATCAACACCAGCGCGCCAAATGCTACGAAGAGCATTTGTGCGCCAGACAGGATCTGGCGCCAAAGCGGGTCGTTGAATTCATCCTGCATGCTCACGCGTCCTTCTGCTTGGTGCCGAAGATCTTGTCACCCGCGTCGCCCAGGCCAGGGATGATGTAACCGTGTTCATTCAGGCGCTCATCGATGGAAGCGGTGTAGATCTGCACGTCCGGGTGGGCTTTCTCGACGGCAGCGATGCCTTCGGGAGCGGCGACCAGCACCATGGCGCGGATGTCCTTGCAGCCGGCTTTCTTCAGCAGGTCGATGGTGGCGACCATGGAACTGCCGGTAGCGAGCATCGGGTCAATAATCATGGCCAGGCGCTCGTCGATTTCCGGTACGAGTTTTTCCAGGTAGGTGTGAGCCTGCAAGGTTTCTTCGTTGCGGGCCACGCCCACGGCGCTGACTTTGGCACCCGGAATCAGGCTGAGTACGCCTTCGAGCATGCCGATACCGGCGCGCAGGATCGGCACCACGGTTATTTTCTTACCAGCGATTTTTTCCACCTGGACGGGACCGGCCCAACCGGGGATCTCGTAGGTTTCCAGGGGCAAATCCTTGGTGGCTTCGTAAGTGAGCAACGCTCCGACTTCCTGAGCAAGCTCACGGAAGTTCTTCGTGCTAATGTCGGCGCGGCGCATAAGGCCGAGCTTGTGCTGGATCAGCGGGTGGCGGATCTCGCGAGTGGGCATGGGAAAGGCTCCGGCGGCGGGCAAAAAAACCGGCCTAGATTAATCTATCCGAGGGTGTTGTCCTATAGGCATCTAGTACGTTAGTCCATTAAGGCTTGCTCGGAGCGCATGAGAAGCGTACCTTCGCCCGCTTTTCTTGCCACAGCACCCCCTTGGAGAGCGCCATGTCCGCTGATCTTGAGCATATCCGTCAAATCATGCGTGAGGCTGATTGCCTGTACACCGAAGCGCAAGTCGAAGCTGCGATCGCCAAGGTTGGCGCCCACATCACTCGCGAAATGGCCGACACCAACCCGGTGGTCTTTTGCGTGATGAACGGCGGCCTGATCTTCGCCGGCAAATTGCTGACTCACCTGCAATTTCCGCTGGAAGCGTCTTACCTGCACGCGACTCGCTATCGCAACGAAACCACTGGCGGCGATCTGTTCTGGAAGGCCAAGCCGGAAGTCTCGTTCATTGACCGCGACGTGCTGATCATCGACGACATCCTCGACGAAGGTCACACCCTCGGCGCGATCATCGATTTCTGCAAACACGCCGGCGCGCGCAAAGTGCACACCGCCGTACTGATCGACAAAGACCACGACCGCAAGGCTCGCCCGGACCTTAAGGCTGATTACGTTGGCCTGCCGTGCATCGACCGCTACATCTTCGGTTATGGCATGGACTACAAAGGCTACTGGCGCAACGCCAATGGGATCTACGCCGTCAAAGGTATGTGATCCAGGCCCGGCGCAGGGTTGTCATGCTATCGTGCTTGGCCCCTGCGTCTGGAGCTGTCCATGAGCCTGTTGATTCGCACTTGCGCCGCCCTGGCGCTGACCCTGAGTTTGCCCCTGGCCGCCGCACCGGCGCCTATGCATGGTCAATTTCTGCCTCCCGATGACCTCACCCTGCGGACTGAAAGCCCTGACCAGCAGCAGTTGCTGCAAGTCACGGAGTACGCGGTGGTGGTGGGCAACCAGCGCCAATCCAACCAGCAACCTATCCCGGTGACCTCGCCACTGATGCTCCGGCTGAAGGGCAAGCCCCTGAACAAAGGTGCGAGCATCAGCCAAGTGGTGCTCAACTTCGATGCCGAAAGTAAAAGCCTGAAAAAGCCGGTGTTTGACGACAAGAGCAAGACCCTGACGCTGTCTTATCCGGTGGCCCAGTACCGGGTGATCGTCGATTTGCTGCGCAATGACACGGTGTATGTTCAGTTCCTCAGTTACGCCAACGGCCATATCTGGGCGGACCTGCATACCGGCGTTGTACGTACCAAGTAGCGCTAACATTGAAGAATAAATGTGGTGGGGGATTGATCCCATATTGGTTCTTCAGCGCTTTCGAAGCCCGCGGCTCGCAGGTAGACTTCAAACCCCGTGTAAATGTCTGCAGGCTGGAGTCGGTAATGCGTAAAGATAAGAAACAGGTGATTGGCGATGAGATCGGCGACGATCAGATCAAGTTGTTCCTGGACTTCGAGCCGGTCGACGCGACTTCACCGTCCCTGCACAAACTGATCAAGGCTTATCGTGGCCTGCGTATCGACGACTTTGAGCGCTTCCTGGGCTTTTTCAAGGAAGCCGGCCTGGACCTGGATGGCAAGGATGAGCATGGGCAGACCTTCGTTGATCTGATCAAGGATCAGCGCAACGCGGACGATTACATCGAGCTGATCAAAAACGCTCGCGGCTGATTATCCCGGCCACAAAAAAACGCCCCGAGGGGCGTTTTTTTATTGCAGCCAGGCCTCAAGCGTAGCTTTCGGCCTCGTTGCTTTGCTCAACCAGTTCCAGGCTGATGTTGTTCTGCGTGTTGATCTTGCGATACAGCTCGGCATCAGTCTCAAGCACTTTTTCCCGGGCAGGGAAGATCTCGTGCAGCTTGGCTGCCCACTCACCGGCGGCTTTGGCCGGGAAGCAGCGCTCAATCAGTTCCAGCATGATCGACACCGTCACCGAAGCGCCTGGGGACGCGCCCAGCAGCGCCGCCAGCGAGCCGTCTTTGGCCGCTACCAGCTCGGTGCCGAATTGCAGCACGCCGCCTTTTTTCGGGTCTTTCTTGATGATCTGCACCCGTTGGCCGGCCACTTCAAGACGCCAGTCTTCGGCTTTCGCCTCAGGGTAGAAGCGACGCAGGGATTCCAGGCGTTGTTCCATGGACTGACGCACTTCGCTGACCAGGTACTTGGTCAGGTCCATGTTGTCGCGGGCCACGGCCAGCATCGGGCCGATGTTGCTGGCACGAATCGACATCGGCAGGTCTAGGAACGAGCCGTGCTTGAGGAACTTGGTGGTGAAACCGGCGTATGGCCCGAACAGCAGGGATTTCTTGCCATCCACTACACGGGTGTCGAGGTGCGGCACCGACATCGGTGGCGAGCCGACGGCGGCCTGGCTGTAGACCTTGGCCTGGTGGTGCTTGACCACTTCCGGGTTGTCGCAACGCAGCCATTGGCCGCTGACCGGGAAGCCGCCGAAGCCTTTACTTTCTTCGATGCCCGAAGCTTGCAGCAGCGGCAGCGCCGCGCCACCGGCGCCGAGGAATACAAACTTGGCGTCCACCTCACGGCTGGTACCGCTGTTGACGTCCTTGATGCTCACGGTCCAGCTGGCGCCGTTGCGCTTGAGGCCGGTCACGCGCTTGCTGTACTTGACCTGGGCATCCGGGGAGCTGGTCAGATGGCTAAGCAGCTGATTGGTCAGGGCGCCGAAGTTGACGTCGGTGCCATTCATTACGCGAGTGGCAGCGATTTTTTCGTCGAGCGGGCGGCCCGGCATCATCAGCGGCATCCATTCGGCCATTTCGCTGCGGTCTTCGGTGTAGTGCATGTCCGAAAACGCGTGGTGCTGGCTGAGGGTTTCAAAGCGCTTCTTGAGGAAGTCCACGCCTTTGTCGCCCTGTACGAAGCTCAGGTGCGGCACCGGACTGATAAAGGACTTGGACGAGCCAAAGGTGCCCTTTTTGGTCAGGTACGCCCAGAACTGCTTCGACACCTCGAACTGAGTGTTGATGTGCACGGCTTTCTTGATGTCGATGGAACCATCGGCGGCCTGCGGCGTGTAGTTCAGCTCGCACAGACCGGCATGACCGGTACCGGCGTTGTTCCATGGGTTGGAACTCTCCGCTGCACCCGAATCCATCAGCTCAACGACTTCCAGCTTGAGGCCGGGGTCGAGCTCTTTGAGCAATACGGCCAGGGTGGCACTCATGATGCCGGCCCCTACCAGTACTACGTCGACTGCTTCGTTATGCGCCATTTAACGCGTCTCCAAAATCTGCAGCACCAAATTGACGGCATGGCTGCCAGGAGTGACGGGGCGGTTCACGTGTTGCCCCAGGTTACCCATGGCCAGGATCGCCATGTCCGTTTCGCAATTCTTTGCAACTTCGGCGCACGCTTCCTGCCCGGCCTAATCTGCCTATGAACGCATTCATGGGCGCCTGTGGCAATTCGACTTATGGTCAAAGCGTGCGATTCGTGCAATCAATCCGTAGCGGACAGGCTCAAGCTCCGGTTGTTGAGGAGTACTCAGTCCTGTGTGGTTGGGCTGTTCCAGACGCTGATGGTGCTTTTACAAACGCCAAACTATTCATTTGCTCGCCACACTCTTGTGAAGTTGTGAAAACCCGTTTTTTCACGCTCTTTTGAAGACGTGAACCTCAAAAAAGGGCTGCCTCAGCCTGGCACTTGGCCCGCAAGACATCTGCCGACACGCGGCAATACGGGCAAACAACTCAAGTGGCCGAGCGCAATGGCAGCTCTGGCAGATTCGGTAAAGGCGGGTGGTTTGCAAAGGAAACAGCAAGCGCGCCAGCTTCACTCGATCTGTGTGGGCGGCTCTCTGTGGGCGATTCTTGGAGTTAATACCGAGGCATTAACGATGCTGCGAGGCCCGATCAGGAGACGTCCTTATAATCGGGGGGAGATTGTAGCGAAGAACGTCAGGGAAATGGGCGTGTTTTATGACTTTTATTAGGTCTTCGGTCAGGCGGCCAACGGCTGGTGCCGCGGCGACCGCGCCGGGCGTGGGCTGACACGGGCGCCGGCGGGCAGCGGGTGGTGCATCCAGCTCAGGCGGATTTCATCAATTTCCACCCAGCCGTCGCCCAAAGGCGGCTGGCTGCACTCTTTGAAGGCCTGGCAGCGGCCTTGCGCATCAAGCCGGGCGAACTGGCGAAGGGCAGGTTTGCGCGTAAACAGCGTCCAGAGAAAATGCATGGCGATAGACCTCCTGAGATTGAGGCCAAGCATGCCTTGCGAGGATGACGAGCCCATGTAACGGCTATTACATATCGGTGACAGCGAACCGCTGTCGAGCCGACGAGTCATAGGTTGTAACTGACGCTAGTTCCCTGCGGGGGCGCCCCGTTATACTGCCGGCCTGTCGGTACCTGATTTCTGGAGAGAAGCGCATGTTGCAACGCCTGTTGTTCGGTTTGATCACTGTGACCAGTTTGACCTTGGTTGGCTGCGCCAACAGCCCGCAACAACTGAGCCCGCAACCGAAGCTCACCACGCAGTTGGCGCCAGTGGGTCATGGTCAGCCAGTGTCGGTGCGTGTAGTGGATGGTCGTCCTTCGCCAACGTTGGGCTCTCGCGGGGGCTTGTACCCGGAGACCGCGCTTATCTCGGTGACTGGTCAGGACGTGCTGCCCAAGTTGCAAGCTCAGGCCGAAGCCGCCGTGCGCCTGCTGGGCTTTACCCCGAGCGCCAACGCGCCGGGCGCTCCTCAGTTGACCATCACCTTGGCTGAGCTGAAGTATCAGTCGCCTAAAGAAGGTCTCTATGTGACTGAAGCCGCCATCGGCGCAACCTTCAAGTCCGATGTCACCGCTGGCACCCGTCGCTATAGCGGTCGTTACGGCGCATCGTTGAACCAGCGTTTCGGTATGTCGCCGAACCAGGAAACCAACACCAAGCTGGTCAGCGACGTCCTGAGCGACGCCTTGACTCGCCTGTTCAAGGATCCAAGCATCGGTTCATTGCTCAGCTCGCAGTAACCGTCCAAATAAAAACCGGGCTCAGTCATGTGCCCGGTTTTTTTTCGTCTGCAGTTTCACGCGGCGGTGTCGATACAGAAGTCCAGCAGGCTCACACCCGTCAACAGGTCGGCCTCTGGCGAGTCTGCATGCTGGTGCCCGCCAAGGGCGCAATAGACCAGCCAATGGCGGTCCTGCACGTTGAACGCCAGGCTGCCGACCAGCGCCTCCTGCTCATCGCTTTGGGCAATTAGATACAGCCGATCCTGGTTGTGCGCGTGCAGCATGACAAGCTCCTGAGTGTTCGAAGGGCAACAGAGTGGCTTGTTAAGGTGACGTTCAGGTGACGCCGTAAATTACTGGATACATTAGCCGTCCATGGAAGATGGAGCGGTTTGGCGCTGGCCGCCTCTACCGTTCAGGTTGATATCGGAACCGATACCCAGACACCGTTTCACCCGAGGTTTGCGATGGCGCTGCCCGCACTGTTGATCAATGTTGTGGCTTTATTGGTGGCCTGCTCCGGTGCAGCGCTGCTCTCCATCACCCGCCTGCGCGAGCAGCGCGCCATGGCTGACCTGGCTGCGCAAAGTGAAGCGCGCGCGATTGATCAGCCCATGCTGTTCCTGGACGCGCGTACCGAGCGGGCAAATCGTGTGGCTTACCGCATCGGGTTCGCCTGCCTGGTGCTGGCGCTGGCTATTTCCTGGCTCAGCACCCGAATCTAAAACACGGCAGAACCAATGTAAGAGGGGGCTTGCCCCCGATAGCGGTGTGTCAGCCAAGTATTCATTAGCTGACTCACCGCTATCGGGAGCAAGCCCCCTTCCACATTTTCTGATCGGTGTTTACAGCGGGATTCCGGCCTTGACCCGATATTGATTACGCACCGGCGTCGCATATTGCACCACCAGAAATGGTCGGTGTTCCGCCGGGCATTCGTTCAAGCGCCGTTCCCACTCAGCTTTCGCCTTCGCCAGCTCATCCGCCGGGAACACTTCGGCCGCCTTTGGCACCTGCAATTGCGGGTCGGCGTCGGCCCACTGGGCGTACGCCAGGTAGTGCACCGGGAATAGCCGATAACCGCCGAGAATTTGCCGATCCATTTCCACGGCCAGCACTTTGGTGTCTTCGAAGCGCTCGCTAATAGGCGGCGCGAAGTTGATGTGCACGCGGCCTTTGTAGCCGGTGATGCCCAGGGCAATGCTCACGTCATCTTCACCCTGTGCCTTGACGTAGGTCCCGGTGGTGGCGCGGATATACAACTCGCGGGCCTTGGCTGCATCGCACGGGTCGTACTCGTAGCTGATGGATACCGGCGTCAGGTTCAGTGACTGGATCACCTCGGCAAACGGCTCGTCCTTGCGGCTGACATGGAACATCTTGAGGATGGCTGACTCGGTGCGGTCATCCCCATCCTTGGCGCGGCCTTCGGCCTGGGCGATCCAGATCGACTGGCAGTCGTTGCGTATCGAATGATTGATGTAGGCCGATAGCAGGTTGAACGCCGCCATCTTCTCCTTTCGCCCGGTGATCGAGCGGTGCACGATAAAGCTCTTGTTCAGGCGCATCAGGTCGCTGACAAACGGCTTTTGCAGCAAGTTGTCGCCGATGGCGATGCGTGGCGTCGGCAGGCCGGCGTGGTACACGGCATAGTTGACGAAGGCCGGGTCCATCACGATGTCGCGGTGGTTGGCCAGAAACAGGTAAGCGGTACCGGATTTGAGCTGTTCGACGCCTGTGTAGGTAACGCCATCGGTCGCCCGGTCAATGGTATGGTCGACGTAGTACTCGACTTTGTCCTGCAGCGTAGCCACGGTGGTGACGCCGGCAAATTCACGGCGCAGCTTGCGGGCAATCATCGGCTTGAGCAGCCAGCCCAGGGCGCCGGCAAAGCGCGGGAAGCGGAAGTGGGTCAGGATGTCCAGAAAGGCCTTGTCACTGAACAGTCGGTCCAGCACTGCCGGGACTTCGCTGTCGTTGTAAGGTCGGATGGTATCGAATTCGCCCATCATGCTCTCTTGTTAGAAACGGCTAGGGTAAGTAGAGGAAATATCAGGGTGCGGCCCGAGTAATGGGCTCGGCCGGAAATAGCCCTGTAAATAGACCGGCGATTATACGCACAAGTCACCTTGGAGGCTGCGATGCTGGAAACTACGACGTACGATTGTCCTTATTGTGGTGAAACGGTAGAGACAGCGGTGGATTTATCCGGCGGTGATCAGACCTACATAGAAGATTGTCAGGTATGTTGCCGACCGATTATTTTCGACCTGCAGGTCCATGGTGAAGAGTGGATGCTTGAAACCCGCAGTGAAAACGAATAACAGGCAAGCTCATGCAGCGAATCTACGAACCGGAAAACCTGATGGAAGGCGAGCTGCTGCAACAGATGCTCGCCAGCGAAGGCATCGAAGCACATTTGGTGGGGCGCCATTTGCTCGGCGGCACCGGCGAGCTACCGATCTTCGGACTTTTGGGTTTGGAAGTAGACAATGACCGGGCGGCTGATGCCCGGGAGCTGATTACTGCCTATATCGGGGCGCAACCGCTGCCGGGTGATGAACCCGACAGCTTCCCCGACGTGCTGGTCTGTTAGGCTGTCGGCCGGTTTACCCAAGAGTCGTGTTGCCCCATGTGTGGACGTTATGCCCTGTTTCGCTGGAATCCCTCCTTTGCTGCCTTGCCAGGCTTTCCGGCTGACCAGCAGGCCCAGTGGAACATCTCCCCGAATGATTCGGTGCTGATCCAGCGCCTGAACGACGGCCATCACACCCTGGCCCGCGCCCGTTGGGGCCTGACGCCGCCCTGGCTGACCGACCTTTCCCGCACCCCGGCCCATGCTCGCGCCGAAACCCTCGCCGAGCAGCCGATGTTCCGCGAGGCCTTTCGCCAGCGCCGCTGCCTGCTGCCCGCCAATGGTTTTTATGAATGGCGCGGCACCCAGCGCAAACGCCCGTACTGGCTGACGCCGGGGGAAGGCTCCACGTTGTTTTTTGCGGCGATCTGGGAGGCCTACCCTGTGCAGGAGCAAGTGTGGTTGAGCACGGCGGTGGTGACCCAGGCGGCCCAGAGCCAGCGCCGGCCGCTGATTCTTGATGCCGCAGGGCAGGTCGCCTGGCTCGATCCCGAGACGCCGTTGCATGTGCTGCAAGGTCTATTGGCCAGTGAGCCCATCCCACTGCGCGAGCGGGTCCTGGCTAATATGGTCAACGATCCCAAGCTCAATGGGCCGGAGTGCCTGACTCCGGCCTAAACCTGAAGGCGCCGTGGGATGTATCCGAAAATCCGCGGTTACGCGTCTGTTGTATCTGGCGCTGATACAAATGAGCGCCTACGATACGCGCCATGTTTTGAGGGCGTTTTTCAGGGCGTCTTTTTCAGGGAGAGAGTGTTGATGAAAAGAACATTGGCGGTAAGTGTATTGGCTGCGGCGATGCTGCTGGCTGGGTGTCAGTCGGTCAATACCACCAGCGGCGGCGCCGTTGGGGTTGAGCGCAAGCAATACATGTTCAGCATGCTGTCGAGTCAGGAAGTCGACCAGATGTATGCCCAGTCCTACCAGCAGACGCTGGGTGAGGCCAGTACCAAAGGCCAGTTGGACAAGACCAGCGCCAACGCCAAGCGCGTGCAGGCAATTGCCAAGCGTTTGATCGCCCAGGCGCCCACCTTCCGTCCTGATGCAGCGCAGTGGAAGTGGGAAGTGAATTTGATCAAAAGCGATGAGATGAACGCCAACTGTGGGCCTGGCGGCAAGATCTTTGTGTACAGCGCACTGATCGACAATCTCAAGCTTACCGATGACGAGTTGGCAGCAGTGATGGGCCATGAAATCGCCCACGCCTTGCGCGAGCACGGTCGTGAGGCAATGTCCAAAGCGTACGGTATCGAGATCGCCAAGCAGGGTGCTGGTGCGTTGTTCGGCTTGGGTCAAGATAGCCTGGCATTGGCGGACACGGTTGCCAACTACGGCATGACCTTGCCCAACAGCCGGAGCAATGAAAACGAAGCGGACCTGATCGGCCTGGAACTGTCGGCTCGCGCCGGCTACAACCCGAACGCCGCCATCACGCTGTGGAACAAGATGGCCAAGGCATCGGAAGGCTCGCCACCGGAGTTCATGAGTACTCACCCGGCGTCGGACAGCCGAATCGCGTCCTTGCAGGCGGCGATTCCTAAGGTGATGCCGTTGTATCAACAGGCCAAGAAGTCCTAAGGCTGATGAAGATCCAAATGTGGGAGGGGGCTTGCCCCCGATGGTGTTGGGTCAGTTAGCAGATGCATTGACTGATCTACTGCTATCGGGGGCAAGCCCCCTCCCACATTGGATTGGGTTTGCAGGCTTAGATCCTTAGATCCAGCCGCTGCTCTGCATGGCCTTGTACACCGCCACGATCGCCAGGACAAAAAACGCCGTAGCCGCCAGTCGACGAATCAACGTCAGCGGCAGTTTCTCCGCCGCGAAATTCCCCGCCAGAACCACCGGTACGTTGGCAATCAACATGCCCAGAGTGGTGCCGATAATCACCAGCCACAGCTCCGGATATTGCGCGGCCAGCATCACCGTGGCGATCTGAGTCTTGTCACCGATTTCCGCCAGGAAGAATGCAATCAGCGTGGTCAGGAACGGCCCGAACTTGCGGGTGGTACTGGCTTCGTCATCGTCGAGTTTGTCTGGCACCAGGGTCCACAGCGCAGTGGCGCAGAAGCTCGCTGCGAGGATCCAGTGCAACACCGCATCCGAGAAAAAACTGCCAAACCAGGCCCCCACTGCGCCTGCAGCCGCATGGTTGGCCAGGGTCGCGGCGACGATGCCGGCGATGATTGGCCAAGGCTTGCGGAAGCGAGCAGCGAGAATGAGCGCGAGCAGTTGCGTCTTGTCGCCGATTTCGGCCAAGGCAACGATTGCGGTAGGAACGAGTAATGAATCCAGCATCAGGTAAGTTTCCAGGGGCGGGTCGACACGGCTATGACACGTACAGCCTTCCCGCCCCGGGTAAGGTGTGCGTGTCATAGGTCTTGTCAAACCCCGGTCCGTCTGTGCGGACTCCTGGGTCGCATACGCCATGGTCTGTTGACCAAGTATGTTGACGTATGCCGGACGAGCGTGGCGCTCGTGGGAGACTACTCCCCTAGGACGGAGCGGATTCTGCCTAGGCAAAATCCATTCGGCAAGCCTTCTTTTTCAAATAGCCATCAGCCGCGTTTGGCACGGTAGATGCGAAAACCATTGCCCTCGGCCTTGATCGCACACACGCCCAAATGCTCTTCAATCAGCGGTTGGTATTTCAGGAAACTGTTAGCTACCAAGCGAAGTTCGCCGCCTTTTGCCAAGTGTTTCGCTGCTTTTCGCAGCAGGTTCTCGGTGGCGAAATAATCGGTGTGCACACCGACATGGAACGGCGGGTTGCTCAAGATCGCATTCAGACCCATCGGTGCAGCATCGATGCCATCACCGGTGAGCACCTCGGCTTCCAGCCCATTGGCAGCGAGGGTCAAGCGGCTGCTGGCAGCGGCGAAGGCGTCCACGTCCAGCATCGTCACGCTGTTGTGCGGGTAGCGACGTTTCACCGCAGCCCCCAGCACGCCGGCGCCGCAACCAAAGTCCAACAGATGGCCACTCGGCAATTTGTCCAAATGCGCCAGCAACAACTCGGTGCCACGATCCAGGCGGCCATGGCTGAACACGCCCGGCAGGCTCACTACTTTGAGCGGACCTTCGGCCAGTGGCACTTCGAAGACTTGCGCCAGGCTCTCCAGTTCCACTGCTTGCGGCGCGTTGGCAACGGTGATTTGCCACAGCTGGCAATGCCGGGCGTTGTCGAGCTTGCGCGGCTTGCCGAAGGGGATCATCTGCTTGGCGGCACTTTCGATACCGCTTTTTTTCTCGCCGACCAAAAACAGCTCGGCGCCGGGCAGGCGTGCGGCCACGGCGTTGAGCAGGTAGTCAGTGAGGTCCTTGGACTTGGGCAGGAAAATCACCGCGGCGTCGAACTCACGCTCTGGCACATTCACGCCAAATTGGCTGCGGTCCGGGAAGCGTGCGTCGAGCGCCGCTTGGTCACCTGCATGCCAGCACCACCCATGGGCGTTGGGCAGGCGACCCAGCAGGTCGTCGGCGGGCAAGCCCACCAACAGCAGGTTGCCTTGAAAAAGTTCGGCCTGACGAAGCAGTACTTCACTGCGCGGATCCATGGTCTGCTCCTTGAAAAGGGGCGCAGTTTATCAACTGACGACGCGCAGCGGGGCGCCGCTGAAAAAGCCCAGGGCGTTTTCCGTCAGTTGGCCGACGATCCGCTGCCGCGCTTCGCGACTGCCCCAGGCATTGTGCGGTGTGACGATCAGCCGGGGAATGTCATCGGCCAGCAACGGGTTGCCGTTGACCGGTGGCTCCACGCTCAGCACATCGGTGGCCGCGCCGCCCAAGTGACCGCTGCGCAAGGCATCCGCCAGGGCCTGTTCGTTGATCAAGCCACCGCGCGCGGTGTTGACCACAAACGCGCCTGGCTTGAGCAGTGCGAGTTCGCGGGCGCCGATAAAGTCGCGAGTGTGCTCGTTGAGTGGGCAGTGGAGGGTGAGTGCGTCCACTTGGGCCAGCAGTTCATCCAGGGGCACGCGGTCGGCACGTGCAGGGCGCCCGGGAATGGCCCCAAGAATTACGCGCATGCCAAAAGCCTCGGCCAGCCGCGCCACGGCGCTGCCCAATTCACCATGGCCGAGCAAACCGAGGGTTTTGCCTTCAAGCTCGACGATGGGGTAGTCCAGCAGGCAGAACTGCTTGGCTTCTTGCCATTTGCCTGCGCTCACATCGCGCTGATAGTCCTTTACACGCGTCACCAGGTTGAGCAGCAGCATGATCGTATGCTGCGCCACTGAAGGCGTGCCGTAGCCCTGGCAATTGCTCACCGTGATGCCGTGGGCGCGGGCGGCGTCGAGGTCAACGTTGTTGGTGCCGGTGGCCGATACCAGGATCAGCTTGAGGTCCGGGCAGGCCGCCAGGGTTTCGGTGTTCAGGGCAATCTTGTTGCTGATAACTACTTGGACGCCTTGCAGGCGCGCAATCACATTCAGCGGCGTGGTATCAGAGTACAGCTGCAGGTCGCTGAAGCAGTCTCTCAGACCGCTGAGGTCGAGGTCCCCAAGGTCCAGGGACGGGTGATCAAGGAAGACGGCGCGGCGATTGTTCGTCATCAACTGTACCTTTTGCGACAGGGTTCGAAGGCGTAATCTGCCGAGCCTATCAGATGAAATAATCCGTTACTTAATGGAGTGAATATGTACGCCGCCGAGTTTTTGACCGTAGCCCTGATTCACCTGTTGGCGGTGGCCAGCCCCGGCCCGGATTTCGCGGTGGTGGTTCGCGAAAGTGTTACCCACGGCCGTCGCGCCGGGACTTGGACCGCGCTGGGTGTGGGCTCGGCGATTTTTCTGCACGTGGGCTATTCGTTGCTCGGTATCGGCCTGATCGTTTCCCAGTCCATCGTGTTGTTCAACGCCCTGAAATGGGCGGCGGCGGCCTACCTGCTGTACATCGGCTTCAAGGCCCTGCGCGCGCAACCGGCCAAGCCTGTCGCCGAGGGCGAGTTGCACCGTGAAGCGGGCGAGCGCACCCCGCGCGGCGCGTTTACCGCCGGTTTCGTGACCAATGGCTTGAATCCCAAGGCCACGCTGTTCTTCCTGTCGCTGTTCACCGTAGTGATCAACCCGCACACGCCGCTGGCGATCCAGGCCGGTTACGGTGTGTATCTGGCGGTGGCGACGGCGCTGTGGTTTTGCCTGGTGGCGATGTTGTTCAGCCAGCAGCGCGTGCGCGCAGGCTTTGCGCGGATGGGGCACTGGTTTGATCGGACCATGGGGGCGGTGTTGATTGCAATCGGCGTGAAACTGGCGTTCACGAGCATGAAGTAAACGCGGGTCTCAAGTGAGCACAATCGAATGTGGGGGCTTGCTCCCGATGGCGGTGGATCAGTCAATACATGTGTCGACTGAAACACCGCTATCGGGAGCAAGCCCCCTCCCACATTTGACCTCTAGTGTCCCTGGATAATGGCGCAAAGCTAGCATTCACTGGGGGCTGCAAATCATTCCTTTGGCTGATTTAGCTGAAACATAAGCGCTCTACAGTGCAGATCGTTCAGCCAAGACCGTGCAGTCATAAAAGGGATTCGTATGTTGCAGACCCGTGTTATTCCCCCCGCCGAAGGTGCGTACCAATATCCGCTGTTGATCAAGCGCCTGTTGATGTCCGGCGCCCGCTACGAAAAGACCCGGGAAATCGTCTACCGCGACAAGCTGCGTTACACCTACCCGACCCTGATCGAGCGGGTCGCGCGCTTGGCCAACGTGCTGACCGAAGCCGGGGTAAAGGCCGGTGATACCGTGGCAGTGATGGACTGGGACAGCCATCGTTACCTGGAATGCATGTTTGCTATCCCGATGATCGGCGCGGTGATCCACACCATCAACGTGCGCCTGTCGCCGGAACAGATTCTCTACACCATGAACCACGCCGAAGACCGCTTTGTGCTGGTCAACAGTGAGTTCGTGGGCTTGTACCAAGCCATCGCCGGGCAACTTACCACCGTCGACAAGACGCTGCTGCTCACTGACGGTGAATCAAAAACGGCCGAGCTGCCTAACCTGGTAGGCGAGTACGAAACCCTGTTGGCTGCCGCCAGCACCAAGTACGACTTTCAGGATTTCGACGAGCATTCCGTCGCGACCACGTTCTACACCACCGGCACCACCGGTAACCCCAAAGGCGTGTACTTCACCCACCGCCAATTGGTACTGCACACCATCGGGGTGTCGACCATCATGGGCTGCATCGACAGCGTGCGCCTGCTGGGCACCAACGACGTGTACATGCCGATCACGCCGATGTTTCATGTGCACGCCTGGGGGCTGCCGTATGTGGCGACCATGCTCGGCTTGAAACAGGTCTACCCCGGCCGCTACGACCCCGAATACCTGGTGGAGCTGTGGCGCAAGGAGAAGGTCACTTTCTCCCACTGCGTGCCGACCATCCTGCAAATGGTGCTCAACGCCAAGGCCGCCCAAGGCGTCGATTTTGGCGGTTGGAAAATCGTCATCGGTGGCAGCGCCCTCAATCGCACGTTGTATGAGGCGGCGAAGGCGCGTGGGATTCAGCTGACCGCTGCGTACGGCATGTCCGAGACCGGGCCGCTGGTGTCTTGCGCCCACCTCAACGAAGAACTACTTGCCGGCAGCGAAGACGAGCGCATCACCTACCGCATCAAGGCCGGCGTGCCAGGGCCGTTGGTGGACGCGGCAATCATCGACAGCGAGGGCAACTTCCTGCCCGCCGACGGCGAGTCCCAGGGCGAGCTGGTGCTGCGTGCGCCGTGGCTCAGCGAGGGCTATTTCAACGAGCCGCAGAAGGGCGCGGAGCTATGGGCCGGCGGCTGGATGCACACCGGCGATGTGGCCACGCTGGATGCATTTGGCGTGATCGATATCCGCGACCGCATCAAGGATGTGATCAAGACCGGCGGCGAGTGGATCTCCTCCCTGGCCCTTGAAGACCTGGTCAGCCGTCACCCGGCGGTACGCGAAGTAGCGGTGGTGGGCATCGCCGATCCGCAGTGGGGCGAGCGTCCGTTTGCGCTGCTGGTGGTGCATGATGGCCATGTGATAGGGGCCCGCGAGCTCAAGGAGCACCTCAAGCCTTTTGTCGAACTGGGCCATTTGAGCAAGTGGGCGATTCCGAGCCAGATCGCCGTTGTTACCGAAATTCCCAAGACCAGTGTCGGTAAGCTCGACAAAAAACGTATCCGTATTGACATCGTCGAGTGGCAGGCCAACAACAGTACCTTCCTGTCCACCCTCTGAGCTGATTTGCCGTGCCCTCGTGGCACGGCGATGCTCTATCTCGCGCCCTCACTTGTGATTTGCCAATTTTCAGCCATCCTTGCCGCGTCGGCCTTCGCCGACATGGCGAAAGGGCTGTGGCAGACGGGTTGGTGATGCAAATCACACTTTAGAGGGATCAAGCGGTACCCCCTGCTGGCTATAGTCCCACCCAGAGTTTTTCAAGGATGCGTCGCTTCGGGCCATGGAGGTTCAGTTGCCAGGCGGCATTGGAATCGTTGTATTCCGGCCGTTACAAGCATCACAGAAAGAACTCACTGCCATAACAATAATGCACATGGAGTAGCGTCGATGACCTCAGTAAACCAGTTCTGGCGCCGGGCAAGACTGCCCCTGGCCGTCAGTCTCGCCTCTACGCTCGCCGGGCCCGCATTCGGCGTCAGTTTCAATATCGGTGAAATCGAAGGGAGTTTTGACTCGTCGCTTTCGGTGGGGGCGAGTTGGTCGACAGCTAAGCCCAACCAGGATCTGATCGGCGCCAACAACGGTGGTAAAGGCCTGTCCCAGACCTCCGATGATGGACACTTGAACTTCAAGCGCGGTGAAACGTTCTCGAAGATCTTCAAGGGTATTCATGACCTGGAGTTGAAATACGGCGACACCGGTGTATTCGTGCGCGGCAAGTACTGGTATGACTTCGAACTCAAGGACGAGAGCCGTGAGTTCAAGGACATCAGCGACAACAACCGCAAAGAAGGCGCCAAGTCTTCTGGCGGGCAGATTCTCGACGCGTTCATCTACCACAACTACGCGATTGCAGATCAGCCGGGTAGCGTGCGGTTCGGTAAGCAGGTGGTGAGTTGGGGCGAAAGTACCTTCATCGGCGGCGGCATCAACTCCATCAACCCGATCGACGTGTCTGCGTTCCGTCGTCCGGGCGCCGAAATCAAGGAAGGCCTGATTCCGGTCAACATGTTCTATGTGTCGCAAACGCTGACCGATAACTTGTCGGCGGAAGCCTTTTATCAGTTGGAATGGGATCAGACCGTCACGGATAACTGCGGGACGTTCTTCTCACAGCCGGACATCGTGTCTGATGGCTGCAAAGACAATTTGAGGGTGCTGAATAAACGCTCCGCTGTCCCGGCGCAATTCTTGCCTGCGTTGGCAGCCCGTGGAGTTGATATCAACAATGAAGGTGTCTTGGTAAAACGCGGTCCTGATCGTGACGCACGTGACAGTGGTCAGTGGGGCGCCGCGATGCACTACAACTTCGAGCCGCTCGACACTGAGTTCGGTGCGTACTTCATGAACTATCACAGCCGGGCGCCGATTTTCAGTGCGCAAGGCGCTTCTCGGGCGGCGTTTGCCAGTGCTGCGCAAGTGGGGCAATTAGCGCCGCTGGTAGTCGCGGGTAACTCCAACTACTTCATCGAGTACCCAGAAGATATCCGTCTGTATGGCTTAAGCTTTTCCACCACCTTGCCTACCGGGACGGCCTGGAGCGGTGAGTTGAGCTATCGCCCGAACGCGCCGGTGCAGTTGAACTCCACTGACATTCTGTTTGCTGGCGTGAAGCCGCTTGGCGGCCCGGTTTTGGGTAATGCCTCCTTGCTCAACGGATCGCCAGGTCAGGATTTGCATGGCTATCGTCGTAAAGAGGTCAGTCAGTTCCAAACTACGTTTACCCACTTCTTCGACCAAGTCATGGGCGCCAGCCGTTTGACCCTGGTTGGTGAAGTAGGTGTCACCCATGTGGGTGGTCTGGAAAGCAAGTCGGACGTGCGCTACGGCCGTGACCCTGTCTTTGGCCCGGGCACACTTCCGAACAATGCCTGTAACGCGCTGAATACCTCCACCGCGCAAGGTGCTGGGCTTGCCAACGCCAACGGCTTGAGCACCAACTGCAACAACGATGGCTTCACCACTGCCACTTCCTGGGGCTATCGCGGTCGGGCTATCTGGGAATACCCGGACGTCTTCGCGGGTGTAAACCTTAAGCCAAACGTGGCCTGGTCCCATGACGTCAAGGGCTATGCTCCTGGCCCTGGCGCTAACTTCGAAGAGGGTCGCAAAGCCGTCAGCCTGGGGCTGGACGCCGAGTACCAGAACACCTACACCGCCAGCCTGGCTTACACCAACTTCTTTGGTGGCAAGTTCACGACGGTGAATGATCGCGACTTTGTCGCCCTCAGCCTCGGCGCGAACTTCTAAGCACACTGTATTTTCAGGAAGAACCAGAACATGAAAATAACCAAAAGTCTGTTGCACGTCGGTGTGCTTGGGCTGTCGATCCTGGCGAGTAACGTCATGGCGGCAGTGTCGGCGGATGAAGCCGCCAAGCTGGGTACGAGCCTGACCCCGATGGGCGCTGAAATGGCCGGTAACGCGGCGGGCACTATCCCTAAGTGGTCGCCACTGCCTACCAACGCGGGTGCTGTGGATGCCAAAGGCTTCCTGGCCAACCCATACGCCAGTGAACAACCGCAATTCACCATCACCGCGCAGAACGTCGAGCAGTACAAAGACAAGCTGGCACCGGGGCAGTACGCGATGTTCAAGCGTTACCCGGAAACCTTCAAGATGCCGGTCTACCCGACCCATCGCGGCGCTACCGTGCCGGCGGATGTGTTCGCCGCCATCAAGAAGAACGCCACCACCACCAACCTGGTGTCGGGCGGCAACGGCCTGGAAAACTTTGAAACCGCCGTACCGTTCCCGATCCCGAAAAGCGGCGTGGAAGTTATCTGGAACCACATCACCCGTTATCGCGGTGGCAGCGTGACCCGCCTGGTGACCCAGGCCACGCCGCAAACCAACGGTTCCTACAGCCTGGTGTACTTTCGCGACCAGTTCGTGTTCCGCGACAAGATGAAGGACTTCGATCCGAAAAACCCGGGCAACGTGCTGTTCTACTTCAAGCAGCAAGTGACCGCGCCGGCACGTCTGGCCGGTGGTGTGCTGCTGGTGCACGAAACCCTGGACCAAGTGAAGGAGCCGCGTTCGGCGTGGGTCTACAACGCCGGCCAGCGCCGTGTGCGCCGGGCGCCGCAAGTGTCCTATGACGGGCCGGGTACCGCCGCCGACGGCCTGCGTACCTCCGATAACCTCGACATGTACAACGGTGCGCCGGATCGCTACGACTGGAAACTGGAAGGCAAGAAGGAAATCTACATCGCCTCCAACAGCTACAAGATCGACGATCCGAAACTCAAGTACGCTGACATCATCAAGGCCGGCCACATCAACCAGGACCTGACGCGCTACGAGCTGCGCCGTGTCTGGCATGTGGTCGCCACTTTGAAAGAAGGTCAGCGCCACATCTATGCCAAGCGTGACTTCTTCATCGACGAAGACACCTGGCAAGCGGCAGTGATCGATCACTACGACGGTCGCGGCCAACTGTGGCGCGTCGCCGAGGCCCATGCCGAGAACTACTACGACAAACAGGTGCCGTGGTATGCCCTGGAAACCCTCTACGACCTGCAGTCCGGCCGCTACCTGGCTTTGGGCATGAAGAACGAAGAGAAGCAGGCCTATGATTTCGGCTTCACCGCCACGACCAGCGACTTCACCCCAGCGGCCCTGCGCCAGGACGGTGTTCGCTAAGCGGCACGAGTAACTCAATGTGGGAGGGGGCTTGCCCCCGATAGCGGTGTGACAGTCAGCACGTGTATTGACTGATCCGCCACTATCGGGAGCAAGCCCCCTCCCACTTTTTGTTTGTGGCGATATTTTTTGTCTCAGTTCTTTTTCAGGCAAATGTTGCAAAGATCTACAAAGCTGCTGCTTTTACCGCTAGTCTGCGGACATCTGCAATGCCGACAACAGCCTTCTACAAGAGCCCGGCGATGACTGATCTGTCCCGAATCCAAGGGCCTGCCAGTGCGGTAATCCCGACTCTGGAAGGTCGCTTCTACAGGCCTCCGCTGCCTGACGGCTATGTGCTGCGCCCCCGCCTGTGTGAACGGCTGAGCGCTGGTCTCGAAGGACGGTTGCTGCTGGTCAGCGCCCCGGCGGGGTTCGGTAAGAGTTCGCTGGCGGTGGAGTTCTGCCAGAGCCTGCCGGCTCACTGGCAAAGTCTATGGCTTGGGCTGAGCCCTCGGGACAACGACCCGGGGCGCTTCCTTGAGCGTCTGCTCGAGGGGTTGCAACACTACTTCCCCGCACTCGGCGCTCAATCCCTGGGCTTGCTGAAAATGCGCCAGCGTCACCAGCCCTTTGCCTTTGAAGAATGGCTCGATGGCCTGCTTGATGAGCTCGCGGTTCACCTGTCCACGCGCGCGCCATTGTTACTGGTACTGGATGACTATCATCTGGCCCAGGGTCCGGTGCTGGACCGTTGTCTTCAGTTTTTCCTCAACCATTTGCCGGATGGCCTGCTGGTATTGGTCACCAGTCGCCAGCGCCCCGACTGGCATCTGGCACGCTTGCGTCTGTCACGGCACTTGCTGGAGTTGCACGAGCAAGACCTGCGCCTGACCCATGCCGAATCTCAGGCGCTATTGGATCGCCACAGCAGTTCCCTGAGTGGTGAGGCCCTCGACAACCTGATCCGCCGCAGCGAAGGCTGGGTAGCCGGTTTGCGTTTCTGGCTGCTGGCGGCTTCCGAAGCCGGCAACGAAGACGCATTGCCGCAAAGCCTGCACGGTGGAGAAGGGCTGATCCGCGACTACCTGCTGGAGGAGGTGATCGATTGCTTGCCACCCGAAGTGCAGGCGTTCCTGTTCGACACTGCGCCCCAGGACCGTTTCTGCAGCGAACTGTGTGACGCCGTGCGCGAAGCTCATGACAGCGCCGAAATCCTGCGTTATCTGCAAGCGCACCAAGTGTTCCTGGTGCCCTTGGACGAGCAGGGCCACTGGTACCGTTATCATCATTTATTCTCCGACCTGCTGCGCACCCGCCGTGCGAGCAGCAATGTATTGCCAGCCGCCAGCCTGCACCTGCGCGCGTGTCGTTGGTTCAACGCCCAGGGTTTGATCGATGAGGCGGTGGAGCAGGCTTTACGCGCCGGGCACCTCGACGTGGCGGCCAACCTGGTGCAGAACCTGTCCGAAGAGCAACTGCTGGCCGAGCAGAATGTCGGCATGTTGCTGCGCTGGAAAATGGACTTGCCCGACAGCCTGCTGATCAGCACACCGCGCTTGATCGTGTTGTACAGCTGGGCATTGGGGTTGGCCTGCCAGTTGGATGCGGCGGAGGAATTGTCCGCGTACCTCAGTCGCTTCCTGCCGGCGCCCTCGGCCACTGCACAGCGCTCAATGCTGGCCCAATGGCTGGCGCTGAGCGGGATTATCGCTCGGGGCCGAGGTGATCGTGAATTGACTCAGCGCTATTGCAGTGAGGCGTTGGAAAGCCTGCCGCAACGGCGTTACGGCCAGCGCCTGGTGTGTCTGTCGACGCTGTCCAACTTGGCCATCGCCGATGGCGATTTGTGGCGCGCCCGTGGCCTGAACCGCGAATCCCTGGAACTGGCGCAGCGCGTCGGCAACCCTTTGTTCGAAGCCCTGGCCCATTACGACCGCGCGCGGGTATTGCAGGCCCGCGGTGAGATCCTGCGTGCCCTTGATGAAGTGCGTCAGGGCCTGCAACGTTTGCACGGTCTGGCGCCGCAGAGGCTGTATGCGGTGCGTGCGCGACTGTCGTTGTACGAAGGCTATTTGCTGTTAATGCGTAATCAACCTGACGCCGGTATCGCTCACCTGCGGGCGGGTCTGGCCGAGGCGCGCGCCTGTCGCGACATCAGCGTACTGATCGGCCATTGCGTGATCGCCAGCTTCGAAGGGCGGCGCAATGACTTTTCCAAAGCCTTCGCCGAACTCGCCGAAGCCGAACGCTTGATGCATATCTGGGACGTGCCGCCGATCTACTATCTGGCGATGATCACCCTGATCAAATGCGAGCTGTGGCTGGCCCAAGGCCGCACCGATCTGGCCGATGCCTGGTTGACGCGGCTGGGGCAGACTTACAACGGCGAGCATGCTGCCGCTGCGCCGGAATTCCACCCGCATTTGCCGCAACATATCGGGCTGCAACAAGCCGCCCTTGATGCCATTCGTCATCAACCCGACGCTGCTTTGCAACGGCTCGACGAACTGGCGCAACACGCTCATAGCTGTGGGCGGCAGATGATTGCACTGATGGCATTCGCCCAGCAGACGCAGTTGCTGCTGGAATGCGGTCAGGAAGCCAAGGCGCGGCCGGTACTGTCCCGAGCGCTTGAGGCTGGCGCCGGAGGGGCGTTGCAACCTTTCCAGAGGCTGCTGGAAAACCACCCGGACTGGATGCGCGAGCAACTCGGCAAGGATCCCCATGGCTTGCTGAATCAGAGCCTTCTGGCACTTCTGCCTACCGTTGCTGAAGTGCACGCGTCACCTAGTCATGAAAGTCTGAGCGCCCGGGAACTGGCAGTGCTGCAACTCATCGCCCAAGGTTGCTCCAACCAGGAGATCAGCAACCGACTGTTTATCTCCCTGCACACTGTCAAGACTCACGCCAGCCATATCAACAGCAAGCTCGGCGTGGAGCGACGCACTCAGGCGGTGGCGAGGGCGCAGGAGTTGAGGTTGATTGGTTAGCGCTTGACCGTTTGCGGTGAGAGTTTTTTGTGTGAGTAAGCTTCTTGTGGCGAGCGAGCTTGCTTGCGTTGGGCCGCGAAGCGGTCCCAGTCTGTTTTAATAGTGCAATTATCGTGGCGATACTGCCCAACCCCCCAGTTAATTTGCACCAGAGGCCCGTTCATGGAAACCGCACAGCCACCCCTCATACGCGAAACCTTCCCTGTCGGTCCCCTGCAGTGCAACTGCACCATCATCGGCGATCCCATTACTAAAAAAGCCATTGTGGTCGACCCGGGCGGCAACCATGAATTGATCCTGGCCCGCCTGGACGCGCTGGGCCTCAAGGTGGTGAGCATCATCCATACCCATGCCCACCTCGATCACTTCCTGGCATCGGGTCAGTTGAAAGAGAAAACTGGCGCCACCTTGCACCTGCATAAGGAAGACCAGTTTCTGTGGGACAACCTGGAAATGCAGTGCCAGATGTTTCGCGTGCCTTATACCCCCGTGCCGTCGCCAGACCGTTGGCTTGAAGATGATGAAGAGTTAGCCTGCGGCTGTGGCGTTGCCTTGCATACTCCGGGTCACACGCCGGGCTCGATGAGTTTCTGGTTTGCGGACGCCAAGCTGCTGATCGCCGGCGATACGCTTTTCCGTCGTGGCGTGGGGCGTACAGATTTGTGGGGTGGGGACCAGGCCACGATTGTGCGCTCGATCAAGCAGCGGCTTTATACGCTGGACGAGAGTGCCACGGTGGTCACCGGCCACGGACCGGACACGCGACTGGGCGATGAGATGCGCGAGAATCCATTTGTGCGGGCTTGAGGAGGTGAAAGCGGGCTGATGCATGTTTCATGAGGGGTAATCTGTTGTAGTAAAAACGCAGGTCGCGTTCAGGCTGGGTCTGCTACGTTTTCTACAGCGGTAATGCGGGCTAACGTTTCGTTACAGCTGCGCGAGTGTTCACGGAATTTTTGCCATTTGTCGTGTTCCAAACTCGGCAAAGGTCCATTGCCAATGTCCTCTGCACCACAGAATGCAAAAAGTAGGAGCTCTCTTCATGTTCACTCCGCGTCGTCTGCTTGTAGTCGCCACCGCCGTAGCCCTTTTGTCCGGCTGCGCTTCACCTAATCCTTATGACGGCAGCAGCCAGGGACAGGCGAATAATGAATCCAGCGGTATGAGCAAAACCGCCAAGTACGGTGGTCTCGGTGCTCTTGCCGGTGCGTTGGCCGGTGCTGCCATTGACCATAACAACCGTGGCAAGGGTGCGCTGATCGGTGCGGTGGTGGCGGGTGCTGGTGCCGCGGGTTATGGCTACTACGCCGACCAACAGGAAAAGAAACTGCGCGAGAGCATGGCCAACACTGGAGTTGAAGTTCAGCGCCAGGGTGACCAGATCAAGCTGATCATGCCGGGCAACATCACCTTCGCGACCAACTCGGATGCGATCTCCAGCAGCTTCTATCAGCCGCTGAACAATCTGGCCAACTCCCTCAAACAGTTCAACCAAAACACCATCCAGATTGTTGGCTACACCGACAGTACCGGTAGCCGCCAACTGAACATGGACCTGTCCCAGCGTCGTGCGCAGAGCGTGGCCAACTACTTGACCTCCCAAGGCGTCAACGGTGCAAACCTGAGTGCCCGTGGTGCCGGTCCGGATAACCCGATTGCCAGCAACGCCGACGTCAACGGTCGCGCTCAGAACCGTCGCGTGGAAGTTAACCTGGGCCCAATCCCTGGCCAGCAGTACGGCCAGCCGGGCACCCAGCAACAGGCGCCACAGCAGAACAACCAGTTCCAAGGCAACCCGTACTCGCAGTACCAGTAAACAACGGCTAATAAAAAGGGCGCCGTGCAGTCAATGCACGGCGCCCTTTTTTGTGGCTGTCGATTACATCAGTCGATGTATTCGAACACCTTCACGATTTTCTGCACGCCGGATACGCCCTGTACCAGGTTGGACGCACGGGTGGCTTCTGCCTGGGTCAGCAGGCCCATCAGGTAAACGATGCCGTTGTCCGTCACGACCTTGATGCGCGAGCCGGGGATCGCATTGTCGGTGAGCATCTGCGCTTTGATCTTGGTGGTCAGCAGCGCGTCATTACTGATGGCAAGCAGGGTGATCGGATCCATGACCTGCAATTCGTTGTGGACCTTCTTGACCCGCTGAACCGACGCAGCGGCCTGTTCGGCCTGGGCCTTGAGGTCGGCGCGCGGCGTTTGGCCTGCGAGCAGCACCACGCCGTTGAAGCTGGTTACGACGATACGCGACGCACCGTTGCCCAAGTCCGTTGCGGCTTTGGCGACGTTTACTTCGACCTTTGTTTCGATCAACGAGTCGTCAATCTTGCTGCCGAAGGTGCGGGTGCCCTTGTCATCCTGAATAGGGGTGTCACGTGTCGCAGTGATCGCCGTGCTGCAGCCGCTGATGCCGAGGCACAGCGTAATGGCCAAGAGGCCGAGGCGGTTAACGGTCATTCTTCACTCCCAAACAGTTGGCTGTCGATCAGATCGCACAGGCAGTGGATCGCCAGCAGGTGGACTTCCTGAATACGTGCGGTGACATTGGCCGGGACGCGAATTTCAACATCTTCGGGCAGCAACAGCGAGGCCATGCCGCCGCCATCGCGTCCGGTCAATGCTACGACAATCATTTCGCGATCATGTGCGGCCTGGATCGCTTGAATAATATTCGCCGAGTTGCCGCTGGTGGAAATCGCCAGCAGTACATCGCCTGGTTGGCCCAAGGCGCGGATCTGCTTGGAGAAGATTTCGTTGTAGCTGTAGTCATTGGCTATCGAGGTGATCGTCGACGAATCGGTGGTCAAGGCGATAGCCGGCAGGCTCGGACGCTCCCGCTCGAAGCGGTTGAGCAATTCGGACGAGAAATGCTGGGCATCGCCGGCCGAACCGCCGTTGCCGCACGAAAGCATTTTGCGTTCGGTGAGCAAGGCATTAACCATGACCTGACTGGCTTGCTCGATGTGCGGTGCAAGTACGTCCATCGCCTGTTGCTTGGTGTCGATGCTGGCCTGGAAAAGCTGGCGAATTCGGGATTGCATGTCCATCTGTGTGACCTTAATTAGCGCGGCTATTTGGCACAGGAATGTGCAGCCCGCAAAGCAAAGAGCAAAAGTGTGTGGTGAAGATGTCCGGCGAATCAGCTGTCGAAGGCATCTTTGAGCCAGTTCAGATCAGCCTTGCCTGACGGTGTGCTTTCTATGGCAACCACGTCGAAACGGCAGGGGGAGTTGGCCCAGCGATGCTCTTTTTGCAGGAAAAACTGCGCGGCGAGTATCAGCTTCTGACGCTTGCGCCCGTCGATACTGGCGAGCGCGCCACCCCATTGTGCGTGTTTTCTGTAGCGGACTTCGACGAATACTACTGTATCGCCGTCAAGCATGACCAGATCAAGCTCGCCGCGTTTACACAACCAGTTCTGCGCCAGCAGGCGCAGGCCTTGTTTTTGCAAGTGTTGCAGAGCTTGAAGTTCGGCATCCTTGCCGCTTTGCGCACTGGACCTCTCGGGCATCAGCGCGGGGTGTCCGGCAGGCGTTGGATCTCGCCACCGACGAACTTCGCCCATGGCATCTGGCGATCAACGCGCTGGTTGGCGCTGATACCCAGGTTGCCCGAAAGGCCGTCAACCCGTGTGTCCGGCAGGGCCTTGAGCTGGCCAAGGCGTGGCGCGAGGCGGTAGGCGTCGACACCCATTGCATACAGGCGGCCCAGGCTGCCGTTGGCTTGTGGCCATTGCGCCGCAACCTGGTTGCGCAGCGGGTCAGTGGTGTTGAGCAGCCAAGGCGTTTCGCAGAACATCACATTGGTCATATCCAGGTACTGGTTGCGGTCACCGCTGGCGCTGAAAACGTGGGACGTTGCGTAGACCGGTACATCACCGGCGTACTGGAAGTTCAGGGTCGGCTTGATCTGCTGGGCCAGTTGCGGAGTGACGGCCAGGAAGATGAATTCGATGTCCTGGCGACGCGACGGTTGTGCCGCTACGTCAGTACCAACGGTGCTTTGCAGGCTCTTGGCGCGGCCTTCGCTTTTACGCAGTTGGAACAGATCGGCAATCTGCTGGGCCAGGGCGACCGGCTGGTCGACGTACTCGACCCCCATGACGGTGCCGCCGTTGGCTTCCCAATCCTGGCGGAACGCTTTGTAGACGCGCTCACCCCATTCGCCACGGGGCACCATCGCGGCAGCGCGATGCAGGCCGTCGGCACGGGCACGGCGCGAGACTTCGCGAGCTTCGTCTTCAGCGGCCAGGCCGAACTGGAACAATTGCGCTGGACCTTGATCGGTTTCGCTGTAGTTCAGTGCCAGGGTGGTGATCGGCAGTTGCGGGCGCGCACTGAGCTGCTTGACCAGCGGCTTCTCCAGTGGGCCGACTACTAATTGCACGCCGGCAGCCTGGGCCTTGGCGTAGAAGTCGTCGATGGAAGTCAGGCGCGAGCTGTCATAGAACTCGATCACCGGGGGCTTCTGCCCGGCTTGTTCTGCCTGGTAGTGAGCGGCCATGAAGCCTTCGCGCAGTGCCTTGCCCACGGAAGCCAGGGGGCCCTCTTGGGGCAGTAGCAGGGCAATCTTGCTCAAGGGCTGGCTTGCGAGTTCCTTGAGCTTGGTCAGCGGTGTTGGCAACTGCACGGCAGCCGGGTGGCCGGGGTTCTGCGCGCGCCAGGTGTCGATAGCGGCTTGTTGTTGCTCCAGCGTGCCGGCACCCTTGACCGCCTGGGCCAAGGTGATCCAGCCGTCCAGGGTCGGGTTGCCACTGGCTTGCAGCTGTTCGGCAGGTAGTGCGGCAATCAAAGTCCAGATGGCTTCGTGATTGCTTTGGGCTGCATCGCCAGTGAGCAGTGGCGCCATGGCGACACGCTCGCGGGCGGCGTTGAGGGTCTGGCCATCAGCCTCATAAGCACGAGCATGCACGGTACCTGTGCGAATCTGCTGTTCAGTCGGCAGGTCCTTCAGACTTTGCAGGCTAGCGTGGTTCAAGGCAGTCAGCGCAGCCTTCGGCTGGTTGCGTGCCATGGCCAGCTCGGCGGCCAGGGTGCTGGCGAACACTTGTGCTGCCGGCTTGAGGGCATTCAGGGGCACTTGGGCAAGAATTTGCGACGAGCGGCCAGGGTCGTTTTGTTTGTAGGCCATGTCTGCCGCACTCAGGCGCAGCAATGCGGCCTTTTCTGGCGTCTTGGCGGTGGTTGCCTGTTCGAGCAGTTGCTCGATACTGGCATCCGGGGTCCGTGGAAGTTCGCCAAGGCTGGACGAGGGCGAGCTGGCGCAAGCCGCCAGTAAGGCAGCGAGGCAGAGGGCAGAGAGCAGCCGCAGGCAAGCGATCATGTAAGTGTTCCTGATACCGATCAAATTAGCGTGGAATTGTACCCAAGCACTGGCCCAGGCGCGATGTTACTGGTGTGAAACCGTCGATTTAGGTCGTGCAAATGTTGGTATTGGGCTGTTGTAGGCAATCGGCGGCGGAAACGGCATCGACCGTGATGGCATATTTTCAAAGCATCTACGCGCTACAATGCGGCTTTTGCCAACCATCGAGGTGTGCGTTTTGACTGCTCCAGGTCCTTTGAATTCCACTGCAGGCTCGCTTTTTGTCGTGGCGACGCCCATTGGCAACCTGGACGACATCAGTGCCCGGGCGCTGAAAGTGTTGCGCGAGGTTAAATTGATCGCGGCGGAAGACACCCGGCACTCCCAGCGGTTGATGCAGCATTTTGGTATCAGCACGCCATTAGCCGCCTGTCACGAGCACAACGAGCGCGAAGAAGGCAGCCGCTTTATCGTGCGCCTGCTGGCCGGTGACGATGTGGCGCTGATCTCCGACGCGGGAACGCCGCTGATTTCTGATCCGGGTTACCACTTGGTTCGCCAGGCGCGGGCCGCTGGTATCAATGTAGTGCCTGTTCCGGGTGCGTGCGCACTGATTGCTGCATTGTCTGCCGCGGGGCTGCCTTCAGATCGGTTTATTTTCGAAGGTTTCCTGCCGGCCAAAGCAGTGGGGCGTCGTGCGCGTCTTGAAGCGGTAAAGGAAGAGCCGCGTACTTTGATCTTCTACGAAGCGCCGCACCGCATCCTTGAATGTCTGCAAGATATGGAATTGGTGTTTGGCGGCGAGCGCCTGGCATTGTTGGCGCGAGAACTGACTAAAACATTCGAAACCCTCAAGGGGCTGCCGCTGGAGGAGTTGCGTGCATTTGTCGAGGGCGACAGCAATCAACAGCGTGGCGAGTGTGTGGTGCTGGTGGCGGGCTGGACGGCGCCGGAGGCCGAAGATGCGGTCGGCAGCGAGGCCATGCGTATTCTTGACCTGCTCCTCAAGGAGATGCCTCTCAAGCGCGCCGCGGCCCTGGCTGCAGAAATTACCGGTCTGCGCAAGAATGTGTTGTATCAAGTTGCGCTGGATAAACAGAAAGCTGAATAGTTCCGGGGTTAAACCGGTATTCCGTCTGAACGTGATGGCCTTGGTGACTATTATTACTTGTCCTGAGGCCGCCGTGCCGTTAACCTGCGCGGCGGAGAGTCGATTGGACAGTCGCTGCCCTCTATGAAAATTAGGGGGGGGAGGAAAGTCCGGGCTCCATAGGGCGAAGTGCCAGGTAATGCCTGGGAGGCGTGAGCCTACGGAAAGTGCCACAGAAAATAACCGCCTAAGTACTTCGGTACCGGTAAGGGTGAAAAGGTGCGGTAAGAGCGCACCGCACGACTGGCAACAGTTCGTGGCTAGGTAAACCCCACTTGGAGCAAGACCAAATAGGGTCCCAAGGCGTGGCCCGCGCTGGGACCGGGTAGGTTGCTAAAGATGTCCAGTGATGGCCATCGTAGACGAATGACTGTTCAAGACAGAACCCGGCTTACAGATCGACTCTCCACCTTTTTCCTTCTGCCCGAGTCTCGGGCAGAAAACCGGTAATAACGCAAGAATCCTTCCCTGCCAAATCATTGGCAGATGCATCTTCGTAATACCAAAAAAATCTTACTCTTAATAAATTACTTTAACTTTAAGTCGTAGCTCTTTGAGCTATTTGCCCTTATTGGGTCAAAAATACCGCCGAACTCTGGTTTCTCCTGCTTTTACGCTCCTAAATCTCCGTTCTGTAAGGCTTTTCCTTGAATCCGCGCCTTGACGGTGTGGTGGGCGCATTCCTATAGTGTGCGCAAGTGGCGGAAAGTGGCACAAAGTGGGTTTTTTGAACGTAAAACGCTAAAATTTGGAGAAACGCATCTGTGTTTCGCGGAGCTAACGCTATCAGTCTCGATGCAAAAGGCCGTCTCGCCATGCCGAGCCGGTATCGTGACGAGCTGATTTCGCGAAGTTCCGGGCAATTAATCATCACTATCGATGCTGTTGATCCTTGTTTATGTGTTTACCCGCTCGATGAGTGGGAGTTGATTGAAACCAAATTGCGCGCCCTGCCTTCATTGCGTGAAGAAAACCGCCGCCTGCAGCGTTTGCTGATCGGTAATGCCGTCGACCTTGAGCTCGATGGCAGTGGTCGTTTCCTGGTGCCCCCGCGTCTTCGCGAGTACGCCAAGCTGGACAAGCGCGCAATGCTGGTTGGCCAACTGAACAAGTTCCAATTGTGGGACGAAGATGCCTGGGATGCTGTTTCTGCAGCTGACCTGGCTGCTATTCAACAACCGGGCGCTATGCCTGATGAACTGCGTGATTTGATCCTGTGACTATTGATAGCGGCTTTAACCACATCACCGTACTGCTTGACGAAGCCGTTGAGGCTCTCGCCGTACGCGCGGATGGCTGCTATTTGGATGGCACCTTTGGCAGGGGCGGGCACAGCCGGTTGATACTCAGCCAGCTCGGTCCCGACGGCAAGCTCCTCGGGTTCGACAAAGACCCCCAAGCGATTGCCACCGGGCAAGCGCTAGCGGCCGAAGACGGCCGCTTTGTCGTTGTGCAGCGCAGCTTTGCCGAGCTGGGTGCTGAAGTCGCCGAGCGTGGTATGGCGGGCAAGGTTGCCGGGGTTTTGCTCGACTTAGGCGTGTCTTCGCCACAGCTCGATGATCCGGAGCGCGGCTTCAGCTTCATGAACGATGGCCCTCTGGATATGCGCATGGATCCTACCCGTGGCATCAGTGCGGCACAGTTCATCGCCACCGCTCCCCATGAAGAAATTACCCGCGTATTCAAGGAATACGGTGAAGAGCGTTTCGCTGGTCGCATGGCACGTGCCGTGGTGGAGCGCCGTGAAATTCAGCCGTTTGAACGCACCGCCGACCTGGCCGAAGTACTCAAAGTCGCCAACCCTGCATGGGAAAAGGGCAAGAATCCTGCGACCCGTGCGTTCCAAGGCCTGCGCATTCACGTCAACAACGAACTGGGCGATCTGGAAGCTGGTCTTGAAGCCGCGCTGGACGCTTTGGAAGTGGGCGGTCGTCTGGTGGTGATCAGTTTCCACTCCCTTGAAGACCGCATCGTCAAATTGTTCATGCGTCGGTTGGTCAAGGGTGAGTCCGACAACCTGCCGCGCAACCTGCCGGTGCGTTTCGAAGCCTTTGTGCCGAAAATCAAAATCCATGGCAAAGCGCAGTTTGCTTCCGAAGCCGAACTCAAGGCCAACCCACGCTCCCGTAGCGCCGTCATGCGCGTCGCGGAGAAGCTGCGGTGAGCAAGCTTTTTGCCAAGCCCCTGCCGGGCGGCAGCTTCTTTATGTTGCTGCTGTTTGTCGGCGTGCTGGTGTCCGCGATTGCGGTGTCCTACAGCGCCCACTACAACCGTCAACTGCTTAACACCCTGTACGGGGAATTGAGTGTGCGCGACAAAGCGCAGGCGGAATGGGGTCGGTTGATCCTGGAGCAAAGCACCTGGACGGCCCATAGCCGTATCGAAGTTCTGGCCACCGAACAACTGAAAATGCACATTCCGGGCGCGGCCGAAGTCCGCATGGTGGCGCCATGATGAAGCTCGAGGGCGCACTTTATCCATGGCGCTTCCGACTGATGCTCGGGTTGCTGGCATTGATGGTGGGGGCGATTGCCTGGCGGATCATTGACTTGCAGGTCGTCGACCGTGACTTCCTGATCGGCCAGGGCGACGCCCGTAGCCTTCGTCATATCCCGATTCCTGCGCACCGCGGCCTGATTACCGATCGTAACGGCGAGCCTCTGGCCGTCAGTACGCCGGTAACTACCCTGTGGGCCAACGCCAAGGAGTTGCAGGTTGCCAAGGACAGGTGGCCACAACTGGCTGCCGCACTGGGCCAGGATCCAAAAGCCTTGGCCGAGCGCCTTGAGGCTCAAGCCAATAAAGAATTCATCTACCTTGTTCGTGGCCTCACCCCCGAGCAGGGCCAGCAAGTGCTCGACCTTAAAGTCCCCGGTGTCTACGGCATCGAGGAATTCCGTCGTTTCTATCCGGCCGGTGAAACCACCGCCCACATGGTCGGCTTTACCGACATCGATGACCACGGCCGCGAAGGCGTGGAGTTGGCCTACGACGAATGGCTGGCTGGTGTTCCCGGTAAACGACAAGTCATCAAGGATCGGCGCGGCAGACTGATCAAGGATGTCCAAGTCACCAAAAACGCCAAGGCCGGTAAGCCCTTGGCGTTGTCGATTGACCTGCGTCTGCAATACCTGGCCAACCGCGAGCTGCGTAACGCGATCATCGAGAACGGCGCCAAGGCCGGCAGCCTCGTGATCATGGACGTGAAGACCGGCGAGATCCTGGCTATGGTCAACCAGCCGACCTACAACCCGAATAACCGTCGCAACCTGCAGCCGGCGATGATGCGCAACCGCGCCATGATCGACGTGTTCGAGCCGGGTTCGACCATGAAAGCCATATCCATGAGTGCCGCCCTGGAAACCGGGCGCTGGAAACCCAGCGACAAGGTCGAGGTGTACCCAGGTACTTTGCAACTGGGCAAATACACTATTCGTGACGTATCGCGCACCGAAGGTCCGGTGTTGGATTTGACAGGCATCCTGATCAACTCCAGTAACGTGGGCATGAGTAAGGTCGCCTTCGATATCGGCGGTGAAACCATCTACCACCTGGCGCAGAAAATCGGCTTGGGCCAACCCACCGGTCTGGATTTTCCCGGTGAGCGTGTCGGCAACCTGCCGAACTACCGCGACTGGAAAAAAGCTGAGACCGCCACGCTTTCCTACGGTTACGGCCTGTCGGTAACCGCAATCCAGCTGGCGCACGCGTTCTCCGTGCTGGCCAACAACGGTCGCATGGTGCCGCTGAGCCTGATTCACGTCGACGAAGCGCCGAAAGCCACTCAGGTGATCCCGGAAAACGTCGCCAAGACTATGCAAGGCATGCTGCAACAAGTGATCGAAGCGCCGCGCGGCGTATTCCGTGCCCAGGTGCCGGCGTATCACGTGGCAGGCAAGTCCGGTACCGCGCGTAAAACGTCGGTGGGTACCAAGGGCTATGCCGAAAACTCCTACCGTTCGCTGTTCGCCGGCTTTGGCCCGATGAGCGATCCACGTTACGCCATTGTTGTAGTGATCGACGAGCCGAGCAAAGCCGGTTACTTCGGTGGTCTGGTCTCGGCGCCAGTGTTCAGCAAAGTTATGTCCGGCACCCTGCGCTTGATGAACATCACGCCGGACAACTTGCCGCCGACTCAACAAGCGAATGCCGGACCACCGGTTGCTGCAGTCAAAGCCAATGGAGGGCGCGGCTGATGTCTCTTAGCCTGAATAAGATTTTCGCCCACGCTGGTCGCGATCTGCTGATTCGCGAGTTGACCCTCGACAGCCGTAACGTGCGCGCCGGTGACCTGTTCCTGGCGGTGCCAGGCGGCAAGGTCGATGGTCGTGCGCATATCGCCGACGCCTTGCAGCGCGGCGCCGCAGCCGTGGCTTATGAAGTGGAAGGCGCCACCGTGCTGCCGATCACCGACGTGCCGCTGATCCCTGTCAAAGGCTTGGCCAAGCAATTGTCGGACATCGCCGGGCGTTTCTATGGCGATCCGAGCCGCCATCTCAATCTGGTGGGTGTGACCGGTACCAACGGCAAGACCAGTGTGACCCAACTGGTTGCCCAAGCGCTTGACCTGCTGGGCCAGCACTGCGGCATCGTTGGCACCCTTGGCACCGGTTTTTATGGCGCGCTTCAAAGCGGCCTGCACACCACGCCCAATCCTATTGCTGTGCAAGCGACCCTGGCCGACCTGAAAAAGGCCGGTGCCAAGGCGGTTGCCATGGAAGTCTCGTCCCATGGTCTGGACCAGGGCCGCGTAACCGCCCTGGCCTTTGATGTGGCGGTGATGACCAACCTGTCCCGCGACCACTTGGACTACCACGGCACGATGGAGGCGTATGCGTCCGCCAAGGCCAAGCTGTTCGCCTGGAATGACCTGAAGTGCCGGGTTGTGAACCTGGACGACGAGTTCGGTCGCCAGTTGGCCGCGCAGGACAGCGAATCGCGTTTGATCAGCTACAGCCTGCTGGACTCCAGCGCGTACCTGTATTGCCGCGAAGCCCAATTTAATGACGAAGGTGTTCGCGCCACGTTGGTAACGCCCCAAGGCGAACATCACCTGCGCAGCACCTTGCTCGGGCGCTTCAACCTCAGCAACGTCCTCGCCGCTATCGGCGCGCTGCTTGGCCTGGATTACGCCCTGGACGAAATCCTCAAAGTGCTGCCGAAGCTGGAAGGTCCGGCCGGTCGCATGCAGCGCCTGGGTGGCGGCACCCAGCCGCTGGTGGTGGTTGATTACGCCCACACCCCGGATGCCCTTGAAAAAGTCCTCGAAGCCTTGCGTCCTCACGCCAAAGGGAAGTTGCTGTGCCTGTTCGGTTGCGGCGGTGATCGCGATCGCGGCAAGCGTCCGCTGATGGCCGAGATTGTCGAGCGACTGGCCGACGGCGTACTCGTCACCGATGACAACCCGCGCAGCGAAAACCCGAGCCAGATCTTCGACGATATCCGCGCAGGCTTTAAAGACGCGTCCAAGGCTACTTTCGTTGCCGGTCGTGGTGCCGCCATCGCCCAGTTGATCGCCAGTGCCAGCGCTGATGATGTGATAGTACTGGCCGGCAAGGGACACGAGGACTACCAGGAAATCAATGGCGAGCGTCATGCCTTCTCCGATCTGGTCGAGGCCGATCACGCTTTGACCGCCTGGGAGGTTGCCCATGCTTAAAGCGATGAAATTCAGCGAACTGACCCAGGCTCTGTCCGCTCGTATGCTGTCGAGCGATTGCTGCTTCGATGGCGTGAGTATCGACAGTCGCGCGATCAAGCCTGGGCAACTGTTTGTCGCCTTGGCCGGACCGCGCTTTGACGGTCACGACTACCTGAATGAAGTGGCCGCCAAAGGTGCCGTGGCTGCCTTGGTTCAGCGCGAAGTCGCCGACTCCACCTTGCCGCAACTGCTCGTCGCGGATACCCGCTTGGCTCTCGGTCAATTGGGTGCGCTGAACCGTGCTGCTTTTAATAAGCCTGTCGCAGCCGTTACCGGCTCCAGCGGCAAGACAACGGTCAAGGAACTGCTTGCTGGTGTACTGCGTACGCGCGGCCCGGTGCTTGCGACCCGTGGCAACCTTAATAATGACTTTGGCGCTCCGCTGACCCTGCTTGAACTCGCCCCGGAACACACGGCGGCAGTGATCGAACTGGGGGCTTCGCGTATCGGCGAAATCGCCTACACCGTGGCGCTGACCAAGCCCCACGTAGCAATTATCAACAACGCCGGTACTGCCCACGTTGGCGAGTTCGGTGGACCGGAAAAAATCGTCGAAGCCAAGGGCGAGATTCTTGAGGGCCTGGATGCATCTGGCACCGCGGTTTTGAATTTGGACGACAAGGCCTTCGAGACCTGGCGTGTACGCGCCGCCGGTCGCAAGGTCCTGACATTTGCCGTGCTTAACGCAGCGGCTGATTTCCATGCATCCAACATCACCGTCGATGCCCGTGGCTGCCCGTCCTTCACCTTGCACACCCCGCAAGGTGACGAACACGTGCAACTGAATTTGTTGGGCAACCATAACGTCGCCAATGCCCTGGCCGCCGCCGCTGCGGCCCATGCCTTGGGCGTTTCGCTGTTCGGTATTGCCACGGGCCTGGGCGCGGTGCAACCGGTCAAGGGTCGTACCGTGGCGCAGTTGGCAACCAACGGCATGCGTGTGATTGATGACACCTACAACGCCAACCCATCGTCCATTAATGCCGCTGTAGACCTGCTAAACGGTTTTGACGGTCGCAAGGTGCTGGTACTGGGTGACATCGGCGAATTGGGCGACTGGGCTGAACAAGGCCACCGCGAAGTCGGCGCGTATGCCGCAGGCAAAGTCGACGCCCTCTACGCCGTTGGTACGAACATGGCCCATGCCGTGGCTGCCTTCGGCCAAGGTGCGCGACATTTCGCAACCCAGGCCGAGTTGATTCAGGCGCTGGGCACAGCAGAACAAGACAAACACACAACCATTTTGATCAAGGGATCGCGCAGCGCGGTGATGGAAAACGTCGTCGCGGCCTTGTGTGGCTCAAGTACGGAGAAACATTAATGCTGCTGCTGCTGGCTGAGTATCTGCAACAGTTCCACAAAGGCTTCGCGGTCTTTCAGTACCTGACCCTGCGCGGGATCCTGGGTGTGCTGACCGCGCTGTCTTTGTCGCTGTTTTTGGGGCCGTGGATGATCCGCACCCTGCAGAACCTGCAAATTGGTCAATCGGTTCGTAATGACGGCCCGCAGTCGCACCTGTCCAAGTCCGGCACACCGACAATGGGCGGCGCGTTGATCCTGTCGTCCATCGGCATCAGCACCTTGCTGTGGGCCGACCTGCACAACCGCTACGTCTGGGTGGTGCTGCTGGTGACCCTGCTGTTCGGCGCCATCGGCTGGGTCGATGACTACCGCAAAGTGATCGAGAAAAACTCCAAGGGGCTGCCAAGCCGCTGGAAGTATTTCTGGCAGTCGGTGTTCGGCCTGGGCGCAGCGATCTTCCTGTACACCACGGCGCCAAGCGCAGTGGAAACCACCCTGATCATCCCGATGCTCAAGGACGCCAGCATTCCATTGGGTATCGGCTTCGTGGTGCTGACCTACTTCGTGATCGTCGGCTCCAGCAACGCGGTGAACCTGACCGACGGCCTCGACGGTCTGGCGATCATGCCGACGGTGATGGTGGGCGGCGCGCTTGGCATCTTCTGCTACCTGTCAGGTAACGTGAAATTCGCTGAGTACCTGCTGATCCCTTATGTACCGGGCGCGGGTGAACTGATTGTGTTCTGCGGCGCACTGATCGGTGCCGGCCTGGGCTTCCTGTGGTTCAACACCTACCCGGCACAAGTCTTCATGGGCGACGTCGGCGCACTGGCGCTCGGTGCAGCCCTGGGCACCATCGCGGTGATTGTTCGCCAGGAAATCGTGTTGTTCATCATGGGCGGTGTGTTCGTGATGGAAACCCTGTCGGTGGTCATCCAGGTGGCGTCCTTCAAGTTGACCGGGCGCCGCGTGTTCCGCATGGCGCCGATTCACCACCACTTTGAACTCAAGGGCTGGCCCGAGCCACGCGTGATCGTCCGTTTTTGGATCATCACTGTGATTCTCGTACTGGTTGGCCTTGCCACCCTGAAACTGAGGTAGAAACGAGTGTCCCTGATCGCTTCAGACCACTTCCGCATCGTTGTCGGCCTCGGCAAGAGCGGCATGTCCCTGGTTCGCTTCCTGGCGAACCGGGGCACGTCGTTTGCCGTGGCCGATACGCGGGAAAATCCACCGGAGCTGGTCACGCTGCGCCGTGACTATCCGCACGTGGAAGTGCGTTGTGGCGAGCTGGATGTCGAGTTTCTATGCCGCGCAGATGAGCTCTACGTGAGCCCCGGCCTGGCACTGGCGACACCGGCCCTGCAAGCGGCTGCGGCCCGTGGCGTTAAGCTGTCCGGCGATATCGACCTGTTCGCGCGTAACGCGAAGGCGCCGATCGTAGCCATCAGCGGTTCCAACGCGAAAAGCACCGTGACCACACTGGTCGGTGAGATGGCGATGGCGGCCGGCAAGCGCGTGGCCGTGGGCGGTAACCTCGGCACCCCGGCGCTGGACCTGCTCAGCGACGACATCGAGCTGTACGTGATGGAACTGTCTAGTTTCCAGCTGGAAACCACCCATGACCTCGGCGCCGAAGTCGCCACTGTTCTGAACGTCAGCGAAGACCACATGGACCGCTACAGCGGCCTGCCGGCATATCATCTGGCCAAGCACCGGATCTTCCGCGGCGCCAAGCAATTTGTGGTCAACCGCCAGGATGCCCTGAGCCGTCCGCTGATGGGCGAGGGCATGCCCTGCTGGACCTTCGGTTTGGGCAAGCCCGACTTCAAGGCCTTCGGTATCCGCGAAGAGAACGGCGAGAAATACCTGGCCTTCGAATTTCAGAACCTGATGCCAGTGCGCGAGCTGAAAATTCGTGGTGCCCATAATCAGTCCAACGCCCTGGCGGCATTGGCGCTTGGCCATGCCGTCGGTCTGCCATTCGACGCGATGCTCTCCAGCCTGCGCACCTTCGCCGGTCTTGAACACCGCTGCCAGTGGGTGCGTGATCTCGATGGCGTCAGCTATTACAACGACTCCAAAGCCACCAACGTCGGCGCCGCACTGGCTGCGATCGAAGGGCTTGGCGCCGATATCGACGGCAAGCTGGTGCTGATCGCCGGTGGCGATGGTAAAGGCGCAGATTTCAAAGATCTCAAGGCACCGGTGGCTGCGCATTGCCGCGCCGTGGTCTTGATGGGCCGCGACTCCGACTTGATCGCCGCCGCGCTTGGTGACGCCGTGCCACAGGTGCGTGCCACCTCCTTGGACGACGCCATTGCCCAATGCAAAGCCCTGGCCCAACCAGGCGATGCGGTACTGCTGTCGCCGGCGTGCGCCAGTTTCGACATGTTCAAGAACTACGAAGAGCGCGGCCAGTTGTTCGCCCGCGCCGTGGAGGGCTTGGCATGAGCATTGATTTCAGAAACATCATTAAGCCGTACCCGTCGCCGATCATCACCGGGCGTGGCATCGACCTTGATTTCCCAATGCTCGCCGGTTGCCTCGCGCTACTGGGCCTGGGCCTGGTGATGATCACCTCGGCGTCTTCCGAAGTGGCTGCCGTGCAGTCGGGCAACACCCTTTACATGATGATCCGTCACTTGGTGTACCTGATCATCGGTCTGGGTGCGTGCATCGTCACCATGATGATCCCCATCGCCACCTGGCAGCGTCTCGGTTGGCTGATGCTGATCGGCGCGTTTGGCTTGCTGGTCATGGTGATCGTGCCGGGTATCGGCCGCGAGGTGAACGGCTCGATGCGCTGGATTGGTTTCGGCGCGTTCAACGTGCAACCGTCGGAAATCGCCAAGGTGTTCGTGGTGATCTATCTCGCCGGTTACCTGGTGCGTCGTCAGAAGGAAGTGCGCGAAAGCTGGATGGGCTTCTTCAAGCCATTCATCGTGCTTCTGCCCATGGCCGGCCTCTTGCTGATGGAGCCC
Source organism: Pseudomonas sivasensis (assembly GCF_021391435.1). Taxonomy (NCBI): domain Bacteria; kingdom Pseudomonadati; phylum Pseudomonadota; class Gammaproteobacteria; order Pseudomonadales; family Pseudomonadaceae; genus Pseudomonas; species Pseudomonas sivasensis. The sequence goes on from NZ_CP090029.1 coordinate 1,259,311, forward strand.
GACTTCGGCGCCACCGTCGTGATGATGGGCGCGGCCGCGGCGATGCTGTTCCTCGGCGGCGTGGGCCTGTTCCGCTTCAGTTTGATGGTGGTGCTGGCAGTGGCGGCCGTGACCATCCTGGTGCAGGCGCAACCCTACCGGATGGCGCGTCTGATTACCTTTACCGACCCGTGGTCCGACCAGTTTGGCTCCGGATATCAATTGACCCAGGCGTTGATCGCCTTTGGTCGTGGTGAGTGGCTGGGCGTTGGCCTGGGCAATAGCGTGCAAAAGCAGTTCTACCTTCCGGAAGCCCACACCGACTTCGTGTTCTCGGTACTCGCCGAAGAGTTGGGCGTGGTTGGTTCGCTGTGCACCGTCGCGCTGTTTGTGTTCGTGTGCGTACGCGGCATGTACATCGGCTTGTGGGCCGAGAAGGCCAAACAGTATTTCGCCGCCTATGTGGCGTACGGCTTGTCGTTCCTGTGGATCGGCCAGTTCTTGATCAATATCGGTGTGAACGTCGGCCTGCTGCCGACCAAGGGGCTGACCTTGCCGTTCCTCAGTTACGGCGGCAGTTCGCTGGTGATTTGCTGCGCCTGTCTGGGCTTGTTGCTGCGCATTGAGTGGGAGAGTCGAACCCACTTGGGCAGCGAAGAGATGGAGTTCAGCGAAAGCGACTTCGCCGAGGAGCCGACCCATGGGCGCTAATGTGCTGATCATGGCTGGCGGCACTGGGGGCCACGTATTCCCAGCCCTGGCGTGTGCGCGCGAGTTCCAGAACCGTGGCTACACCGTGCATTGGTTGGGCACGCCGCGCGGTATCGAAAACGAATTGGTACCGAGTGCCGGCTTGCCGTTGCATCTGATCAACGTCACAGGCCTGCGCGGCAAAGGCAAGTTGTCCTTGCTCAAGGCACCTTTCGTCTTGCTCAAGGCGGTGTGGCAGGCGCGCAAGGTCATCCGTGAATTGCAGCCAGTGTGTGTGCTCGGTTTTGGCGGTTATGTAACCGGCCCTGGCGGCGTCGCGGCCAAGCTCGCCGGTGTGCCGGTGATCGTGCACGAGCAGAACGCTGTGGCCGGCACCGCCAACCGCTTGCTGGTGCCGTTGGCTGCGCGGGTGTGTGAAGCGTTTCCCAACACTTTCAGTGTGTCGGATAAGCGCCGTACCACCGGCAACCCGGTGCGCACCGAGCTGTTTATGGACATCGCCCGCGAAGCGCTCGCGGGTCGCAAGGCGCACCTGCTGATCCTGGGCGGAAGCCTGGGCGCTGAGCCATTGAACAAATTGCTACCGGAAGCGGTGGCGCAACTCCCTGTGGAATTGCGCCCGGAGATCTTCCATCAGGCCGGCAAGAACCACGATGAAATCACCGCCACGCGTTATCGCGAAGCCGGTGTCGAGGCGAACGTACAGCCTTTCATCAAAGACATGGCCCATGCCTATGGCTGGGCCGACCTGGTGGTTTGTCGCGCTGGTGCGCTGACCGTCAGTGAACTGGCCGCCGCCGGTCTGCCGTCCTTGCTGGTGCCTTTGCCCCACGCCATCGACGATCACCAGACCCGCAACGCCGAATATTTGGCCGGGGAGGGCGCTGCCTTCCTGCTGCCGCAAAGAACGACTGGCGCCGCCGATTTGGCCGCACGCCTGACCGAGGTTTTGATGCAACCGGAACGACTCAACAACATGGCGAGCACCGCAAGCCGCCTGGCCAAACCTGACGCAACCCGCACCGTGGTGGATATCTGCCTGGAGGTGGCCCATGGTTGAGAATCAGAAAGCCATGCCACAACCCGAGATGCGCCGCATCCGTCGCATCCACTTCGTCGGTATCGGCGGCGTGGGCATGTGCGGCATTGCCGAAGTGTTACTGAACTTGGGCTACCAAGTGTCCGGCTCGGACTTGAAAGAGTCGCCGGTCACCGAGCGCCTGAAGTCGTTTGGTGCACAGATTTTCATCGGCCACCGCGCTGAGAACGCCGCTGAGGCCGACGTGCTGGTGGTGTCCAGCGCCGTGAACACTTCCAACCCGGAAGTGGCCACCGCCCTTGAGCGCCGCATTCCCGTGGTGCCACGTGCCGAGATGCTGGCCGAGTTGATGCGTTATCGCCACGGCATCGCCGTCGCCGGTACCCACGGCAAGACCACCACGACCAGCCTGATCGCTTCGGTGTTCGCCGCTGGTGGCCTGGACCCGACCTTCGTTATCGGTGGCCGCCTGAATGCAGCCGGCACCAATGCCCAGCTCGGCACCAGCCGCTACCTGATCGCCGAAGCCGATGAAAGCGACGCGAGCTTCCTGCACCTGCAACCGCTTGTGGCCGTCGTGACCAACATTGACGAAGATCACATGGCGACCTACGACGGTGACTTCAACAAGTTGAAGAAAACCTTCGTTGAGTTCCTGCATAACCTGCCGTTCTACGGTTTGGCCGTGGTATGCCTGGACGATCCGGTAGTGCGTGAAATCCTGCCGCTGGTCAAGCGTCCGACCGTGACCTACGGCTTCAGCGAAGACGCCGACGTGCGTGCGATCAATGTGCGCCAGGAAGGCATGCAAACCTTCTTCACCGTACTGCGTCCTGACCGTGAGCCGCTGGATGTGTCGGTGAACATGCCGGGCAACCACAACGTATTGAATTCCCTGGCGACCATCTGCATCGCTTCCGATGAAGGCGTCAGCGATGAAGCCATTGTGGAAGGCCTGTCGCGTTTTGCGGGTGTCGGCCGTCGCTTCCAAGTCTACGGCCAACTGCCGGTAGAGGGTGGCGACGTGATGCTGGTGGACGACTACGGTCACCACCCGACTGAAGTTGCCGCAGTGATCAAGGCCGTGCGCGGTGGTTGGCCGGAGCGCCGCCTGGTGATGGTCTACCAACCGCACCGCTACAGCCGGACCCGCGATCTGTATGACGACTTCGTCAATGTATTGGCCGATGCCAACGTGCTGCTGTTGATGGAGGTTTACCCGGCCGGTGAAGAACCGATCCCGGGCGCCGATAGCCGCAAGCTGTGCAACAGCATTCGTCAGCGTGGTCAGCTTGACCCGATCTACATCGAGCGCGGTGTGGACCTGGCACCGATCGTCAAACCGCTGCTGCGCGCTGGTGACATTCTGCTGTGCCAAGGCGCAGGTGATATCGGCGGCCTTGCCCCTAAACTATTGGCGAGCCCGCTGTTTGCCGCCGAGAAGGGGAAGTCGAAATGACCACTGACTACGGCTCCCTGTTTTCGACAATCGCGCCAGCCGACTTCGGCCGTGTGGCGGTGCTGTTCGGCGGCAAGAGCGCCGAGCGCGAAGTGTCGCTCAAGTCCGGCAACGCCGTGCTCGAAGCCCTGCAAAGCGCCGGCGTGAATGCGTTTGGTATCGACGTGGGCGATGACTTCCTCGCCCGCCTGCAGGCCGAAAAGATCGACCGCGCCTTCATTATTCTTCACGGCCGTGGCGGTGAAGACGGCAGCATGCAGGGCCTGCTGGAATGCGCCGGTATTCCTTACACTGGCAGTGGCATCCTCGCCTCCGCACTGGCCATGGACAAGCTGCGCACCAAGCAGGTATGGCACAGCCTGGGTATTCCAACCCCGCGTCACGCTGTTCTGTGCAGCGAAGACGATTGTATTTCTGCAGCCAAGGAACTGGGCCTGCCTTTGATCGTCAAACCAGCCCATGAAGGCTCCAGTATCGGCATGGCCAAAGTGAACTCGGCCGCCGAATTGATCGACGCATGGAAAGCGGCAAGTACCTACGATTCGCAAGTGTTGGTGGAACAGTGGATCCAGGGTCCCGAGTACACCATCGCCACCCTGCGTGGCCAAGTATTGCCGCCTATCGCATTGGGCACGCCCCACACCTTTTACGACTACGACGCCAAGTACCTGGCATCCGATACCCAGTATCGGGTCCCGTGCGGCCTTGACGCAGCCAAGGAACAGGAATTGATGGACCTCACGGCGAAGGCCTGTGAGGCGCTGGGTATCGCCGGCTGGGCGCGGGCAGACGTGATGCAGGATGACCAAGGGGAGTTCTGGTTCCTGGAAGTCAACACTGCGCCGGGCATGACCGACCACAGCCTGGTACCTATGGCCGCTCGCGCAGCCGGCTTGGATTTCCAGCAGTTGGTGCTGGCAATTCTTGCCGCCAGCATTGAGCCAAGAGGCTAAGGACATGAAAGGCGCATCGCTTCGTCATCAGCCCCCACAAGCACCGAGCCGCAAGCCGGTGCCACGGGGTGCCAGCCGAATGGTGGCTAAAGAGCCGATGTCGGCGCGCCTGCCGAAAGCCAACTTTGGTTTCCTCAAGGCGCTGTTCTGGCCGGTGCTGCTGGTGGCATTGGGTTTCGGCACTTACGAAGGTGCGCAGCGTCTATTGCCGTACGCCGACCGTCCGATCACCAAGATCAGCGTGCAGGGCGACTTGAGCTACATCAGCCAGCAAGCGGTGCAGCAGCGCATTGGCCCGTACCTGGCCGCGAGCTTCTTCACCATCGACCTGGCCGGTATGCGCGGTGAGCTGGAACAGATGCCGTGGATCGCCCACGCCGAAGTTCGTCGTGTGTGGCCGGACCAGGTGACGATCCGCCTGGAGGAACAACTGCCCGTGGCCCGTTGGGGTGATGAAGCGCTGTTGAACAACCAGGGCCAGGCGTTCACCCCACGTGAGCTGGCCAACTATGAGCACCTGCCGCAGCTGTTCGGGCCGCAGCGGGCGCAGCAGCAAGTAATGCAGCAGTACCAGGCCTTGAGCCAGATGCTGCGGCCAATGGGCTTCTCCATTGCACGCCTGGAACTGCGTGAACGGGGTAGCTGGTTTTTGACGACCGGGGCAGGCAGTTCCGGCCCGGGCATCCAGTTGTTGCTGGGACGCGACCGCTTGGTGGAAAAGATGCGCCGTTTCATTGCCATCTACGACAAGACCTTGAAAGAACAGATTACGAACATTGCGAGCGTCGACCTGCGTTACGCCAACGGCCTTGCCGTCGGCTGGCGTGAACCGGCTGCGCCCACGGCAGCGCAACCCGCTGTCGCGAAGAATTAAGAAGAGGCAGGACCCATGGCAAACGTGCAAAGCGGCAAAATGATCGTCGGTCTCGATATCGGCACCTCCAAAGTGGTGGCGCTGGTGGGCGAGGTCGGGGAAGACGGCGCGATCGAAATCGTCGGTATTGGCACGCATCCGTCCCGGGGCCTGAAGAAGGGCGTGGTGGTGAACATCGAGTCCACTGTGCAATCGATCCAGCGCGCTATCGAAGAAGCGCAGCTGATGGCCGGTTGCCGGATTCACTCGGCGTTTGTCGGCGTCGCGGGCAACCATATCCGTAGCCTAAACTCCCACGGCATCGTGGCGATCCGTGACCGTGAAGTCAGCGCCGCCGACCTAGAGCGCGTCCTCGACGCCGCCCAGGCCGTGGCGATCCCGGCCGATCAGCGCGTGCTGCACACCCTGCCGCAGGATTACGTGATCGATAACCAGGAAGGCGTTCGCGAGCCTCTGGGCATGTCGGGCGTACGTCTGGAAGCCAAGGTCCACGTGGTGACCTGCGCTGTCAACGCTGCACAGAACATTGAAAAATGCGTGCGCCGCTGCGGCCTGGAAATCGACGACATCATTCTTGAGCAACTGGCGTCTGCGTACTCGGTACTGACCGACGACGAGAAAGAGCTGGGCGTGTGCCTGGTGGACATCGGCGGCGGCACCACCGACATCGCGATCTTCACCGAGGGTGCGATCCGTCACACCGCCGTAATCCCGATTGCAGGCGACCAGGTTACCAACGACATCGCCATGGCGTTGCGTACACCGACCCAGTACGCCGAAGAAATCAAGATCCGCTACGCCTGCGCCCTGGCCAAGTTGGCCGGTGCCGGCGAAACCATCAAGGTTCCGAGCGTGGGCGACCGTCCACCGCGCGAACTGTCGCGCCAGGCTTTGGCCGAAGTGGTCGAGCCGCGTTACGACGAGCTGTTCACCCTGATCCAGGCTGAACTGCGTCGCAGTGGCTACGAAGATTTGATCCCGGCCGGCATCGTGCTGACGGGTGGCACCTCGAAGATGGAAGGCGCGGTCGAACTGGCCGAGGAAATCTTCCACATGCCGGTCCGCCTGGGCGTGCCCCATGGCGTCAAAGGCCTGGGAGACGTGGTGCGCAACCCGATTTATTCCACCGGTGTGGGCTTGCTGTTGTACGGACTGCAAAAGCAGACCGACGGCATTTCCCTGTCGGGCCCGAGCATCCGTGACAGCTACCGCAGCGACGACGAGGCCAAAGCGCCGTTGTTCGAACGGTTGCAGGCTTGGGTAAAAGGCAATTTCTAAAGCTTTACCGCAACACCGATGTAAGCAGTAGGCGAAAAAACTAGAGATAACGAAAGGAGAGGGAACATGTTCGAACTCGTAGACAACATCCCCGCCAGCCCGGTCATCAAAGTGATCGGTGTAGGCGGTGGCGGCGGCAACGCTGTCAACCATATGGTCAAGAGCAACATTGAAGGCGTTGAATTCATCTGCGCCAACACTGATGCCCAGGCGCTGAAAAGCATCGGCGCGCGGACCATCCTGCAATTGGGCACTGCTGTGACCAAGGGCCTCGGCGCTGGCGCCAATCCGGAAGTTGGCCGTCAAGCCGCTTTGGAAGACCGTGAGCGTATTGCCGAAGTGCTGCAAGGCACCAACATGGTGTTCATCACCACTGGCATGGGCGGCGGTACCGGTACCGGTGCGGCCCCGATCATTGCCGAAGTGGCCAAGGAAATGGGCATTCTGACGGTTGCAGTCGTGACCCGTCCGTTCCCGTTCGAAGGTCGCAAGCGCATGCAGATCGCCGACGAAGGTATCCGTCTGCTGTCTGAAAGCGTCGACTCGTTGATCACCATTCCTAACGAGAAATTGCTGACCATCCTGGGCAAGGACGCGAGCCTGCTGTCTGCGTTCGCCAAGGCTGACGATGTACTGGCCGGTGCCGTTCGCGGTATTTCCGACATCATCAAACGCCCAGGCATGATCAACGTCGACTTTGCCGACGTACGTACTGTCATGAGCGAAATGGGAATGGCGATGATGGGCACTGGCTGCGCCAGCGGTCCTAACCGTGCACGTGAAGCCACCGAAGCGGCCATCCGCAACCCGCTGCTGGAAGACGTGAACCTGCAAGGCGCACGCGGCATCCTGGTGAACATCACTGCCGGTCCTGACCTGTCCCTGGGTGAGTACTCCGACGTGGGTAGCATCATCGAAGCCTTCGCTTCCGAGCACGCGATGGTCAAAGTCGGTACCGTTATCGATCCAGACATGCGCGACGAACTGCACGTGACTGTGGTTGCTACCGGCCTGGGCGCGAAAATCGAGAAGCCTGTAAAGGTTATCGACAACACCGTTCATACAAACCATGCCAGCCACGCCAGCCAATCGGCTGCAGCTCCAGCGCCTGTGCGCCCGGAAATGCCGTCGGTGAACTACCGTGACCTGGATCGTCCGACCGTGATGCGCAACCAGGCTCAGGCCGGTGCTGCGGCGTCCCGTAGCCCGAATCCGCAAGATGACCTGGACTACCTGGACATCCCGGCATTCCTGCGTCGTCAGGCCGATTGATGGAATGTATCAGGGCTATGAAGGTGATTGGTGTTCAGCAAAGGTCTGGTCTGCTATTATCGCCAGCCTTTGTTGATACCAGTTCGCAATTTGCGCTCAAGCGGTCCAAGCCATGATTAAACAACGCACCCTGAAGAATATTATCCGTGCCACAGGTGTAGGTCTGCACTCCGGGGAGAAGGTATACCTGACCCTCAAACCTGCACCTGTCGACACCGGCATCGTGTTTGTTCGTGCCGACCTGGACCCTGTGGTGCAGATTCCTGCTCGCGCGGAAAACGTTGGCGAAACCACTATGTCGACCACATTGGTCAACGGTGACGTCAAAGTGGACACGGTGGAGCACTTGCTCTCGGCCATGGCTGGCCTGGGCATCGATAACGCCTACGTCGAGCTCTCCGCGTCCGAAGTCCCTATCATGGATGGCAGCGCTGGACCCTTCGTATTCTTGATTCAATCTGCCGGCCTGGAAGAACAGGACGCAGCCAAGAAGTTCATACGCATTCTGCGGGAAGTGACAGTAGAAGACGGCGACAAGCGCGCCACCTTCGTCCCGTTCGAAGGCTTTAAAGTGAGCTTTGAGATCGATTTCGATCACCCGGTATTCCGTGACCGCACCCAAAGTGCAAGCGTGGATTTTTCCAGCACTTCGTTCGTAAAAGAAGTCAGCCGCGCCCGTACCTTTGGTTTCATGAGTGACATCGAGTACCTGCGCAAGCACAACCTCGCACTCGGCGGCAGCGTTGAAAACGCCATTGTGGTCGACGCGGATGGTGTACTGAACGAAGACGGCCTTCGCTACGAAGACGAATTCGTGAAGCACAAGATCCTCGATGCAATCGGTGACCTCTACCTGCTGGGCAATAGCCTGATAGGCGAGTTCAAAGGCTTCAAGTCGGGCCACGCCCTTAACAACCAGCTGCTGCGCAAGTTGATTGAGCAGACAGACGCTTGGGAAGTCGTGACCTTCGAAGATGCCAGCACCGCACCGATCTCTTACATGCGTCCCGTTGCGGCGGTGTAAGTAACAACTCTCTTTCTTTAGTTTTTAAAGGCTGCCTTCGGGTGGCCTTTTTTTATGGCTGTTTTTCTGGTGAACAGACTTGCTGCGGCAAGCGGGCCTGTTGTAGTGAGTAATGCTGTGACAGCAAGTCTTCTGTGGACATTAGTCTGATGCCTCATGACAGCGTCGCTGCATCCACGATCCGATTACGCCCCGTATGCTTGGCCTCATACAACGCCTGGTCCGCACTCAGCAGCAATGCTTCCAACGACATACGACTGTGCTTATCCCAGGTGCTCATACCAATACTCACAGTAATCGGCCTCTCATCCCCGGCTATCCGCGGTAAGTGTTCGACGCTGCTGCGGATGTGCTCGGCGATTACCTGTGCGCCCTTGGCATCGGTAATCGGAAGCACCACTGCAAATTCCTCACCGCCATAGCGCGCCGCCAGATCAGCAGGGCGACGAATGTTGCCGCCGATCACTTGGGCCACGGAGCGTAAGGCTTCATCGCCCCCCTTATGGCCATGGCGATCGTTAAAAGCCTTGAAGTGGTCCACGTCAATCATCAGAAGCGTCATCGGCTCCGTTGAGCGTTGGGCGCGGTCCCATTCCAGGCGCAGGCGTTCATCCAGAATGCGGCGGTTGGGCAGGCCGGTGAGGGCGTCGGTGGCTGCCAGTTCTGACAGCACCCGTTCTGCGCGGTAGCGTCGTCGCAGTTCACGACGCAGCATCCAGGTCAGCCACAACAGACCTATACACAGGATGCCGGTGGCGCCACTGGTCAGCAGCGCGGCGCGTTTCCAAGGGGCGAATACATCTTCACTGGACAGTGCCACTACCACGATCAGCGGTAATTCCCCGACGTTGGTGAACGTGTACAGGCGCTCCTTGCCGCTGAGAGCCGAGATGGCTTGGAAGCTGCCACTGCCTTCACTCAGCATGCGCTTGAAGTTCGGTCGCTCGCTCAAGTCCTTATCGATCATGTCGCGTTCGAGCAGCGGCTGTTGGGCCAACAAAATGCCTTTGTTGTTGAGCAGGTTGACGCTGCTGCCGTTGCCGATGGTCAGGGTGTTGAACAGCTGGTCGAAATACGCCAGACGCATGGTCGCGACCGCAACGCCGGCAAATTCACCGTTGGGTCCCGATACTCGCCGGCTGAATGCCATGCGCCAGACCTGGTCACAGTCGCAATGGATTTTGAACGGTCGGCTGATGAACAAACCGGCCTGGCTGTCCTTTACGTGCACCTGGAAATAATCGCGGTTAGAAAAATTACGCGGCGTCGGCTGCAGCGTTGATGAGTCTGCGATAACGGCGCCGGTGGGGTCCAATAACAGCACTTCGCCCTTGAAAGGCGCTGCGGTGGCGAGGTCGAACTGCACCAGATGCTGGATACTCGCGGCCACCTGGGACAGGTCTTCACGTTGTTTGGCCGCAATCAGCCCTTTGAGTGCCAGGTCATACAATTCAACGTTGCGCAGCACGTCGGCATTGATCAGTTGGGCAATGTTGGTGGTTGAACGTTTGGCTTCCTGAAGGGTGCTGGCGTGTTCGCGGACCAACAACGCCGCAACGATAATCACAATCAGGGCGACCGTGAGGCCGCTGCCCAGAATCAGAAAAAGCTCAGGATGTGCAGGCGAGGTACGAACAGGGCGTTGACTCATCGGGCAGACTTCAGCGGTGTGAATGCTGGCAGTTTAGTTCTACCCGATGAAAATTAAATCATTGGCTAAAAAGAAAGATTCCAGGGGTCAGAATACGTTGATCGGGTAGTCGATAATCACCCGATATTCATCCACGTCCCGGTCAACCGCCGAATAACCATTGCTGCCGCGGTTGGTTGCCCATTGAAAGCGCATGGCCAAATCCTTGGCCTTGCCGCCTTGCACCACGTATTTCACGTCGATATCCCGTTCCCAGTGCTTGGCGTCTTTGCCATCGGCGCTGTACCAGGCGCTGTAGCCTCTGCTTTGCGGGTCGACCTTGGTCAGGTCGGTCTTGCCACTGATGTAGGACACCGCCGAGGTCAGCCCGGGCATACCGAGGCCGGCGAAGTCATAGGCGTACTTGAGCTTCCACGAGCGCTCGTTGGGGCCGTTGAAGTCCGAGTATTGTTGGGAGTTATCCAGGTACACGCTGTCGCCCTGGGCGATGTAGTCGAACGGCGTGTTTCCGTTGACCCGCTGGTAAGCGGCGGTGACGCTGTGATTACCCACGCCCACGGAGAAATGCAGGCTGTAGGTGTTGTTGTCGATGCCGCCGAGCAACGACTGGCCGGTGTCTTGGGTGTGGTAGTAGTGCAGACCCGGGTTGAGGCTGACCAAGTCATTGAGTGCGTAGGTGTAGTCCAGGTCGTAGTAGTACTGGTGCCACACGTCCTTGAGTTCGGAGGCGTACAGGTTGCTGGTCAGGCCGGGAATGCCGCTGAACGAAACGCCGGCCCAGTTCATGTGCTGGCTGTCGGTGTTAGTCGGCAGGGCGCCGTAGCTGGTGCCAATGCGACGGTGGCCGCTCTGGTTGTAGAGCTTGGTGAAGCTGGCCTGGCCGCCTTCGAACATCCAACCGTCGAAGCTGTGATTGCTTAGGCTCACGCCGCGGAAAGTCTGCGGCAGCATGCGCGTCTGGCCGCCCGCGATGACCGGGTTGTTGAGGAACAGATCACCGGCCTTCAACTCGGTATCAAAGGCACGCATCTTCAAAGTAGCGCCAGCGGTGGAGAACGATCCGGGGGCTTTGCCGCTGCCGTCAGTACTGCCGTAGGGAAGAATGCTGGAGCCGTCAGTGCCTCCACCGCCGTCGAGTTTGAGGCCGAGCATGGCGTGGGCATCCAGGCCGAAGCCGACGGTGCCTTGGGTGTAGCCGGATTCGAAAGTGCCGAGAAAGCCTTGGCCCCACTCCTTGCTGTCATCGGTATGAATGTCACGACGGTCGCGGTTCATGTAGTAGTTGCGGGTGTTGATGTTGAGGTGCGAGCCCTCGATAAAACCTTCAGTGGCGGTAGTGTCTGCCGCGTGGGCAAGGGGGACGATCGTTGCTGCAATCGCGAGGAATAACGGGGTGAACGTCAGCGAGTTCTTCACCGGTAAAGCTCCTTTGGTCTATCGAAAACGGCCAATGTCGTGGGGGTGTGCCTGGCCTTTTTTACGGCAAAAAAAAGCCGCTGATATCAGCGGCTTTAAGACAGATTCCCAGTGTAGAGCCCTGGAAATAAGTCGAGGGAAATTCGGGTAAGCGGGTAGCTGCCTTTGCCGCCGCGCTCATCGATGCGTCAAATTAACGCAGGTGAGCGGTACGATATAGAGTGTAACAAGAGAATGACTGTTGCCCAAATCGCAACAGTGATTGGATCTGATTCCATGTGGGCGGCCTACATCGGCAGAGTAATGCCGAAGGTATTGCCCCCCTGTTCGCTGCGCACAAACACGTCGCCACCGTGCATCAACGCAATCGCCTTGACGATCGCCAGCCCCAATCCATGATTCGCCCCGCTGTTGCTACGCGAGGCGTCCACCCGATAGAACCGCTCGAACAACCGCGGCAGGTGCTCGCCGGCAATTGCCTCGCCGGGGTTGGTCACGGCGATGGCCACCTGATGGTCCAGCACGTCAATGTTCACGTCGATCACCTGCCCCGGCGCCGTGTGCTGAACCGCATTGCTCAACAGGTTGATCAGCGCACGGCGCAGGTGGGCTTTTTCGATCTGTACCTGGGCGTCGCCGTGGACCTGCACCCGCACCTGAGCGTCTTCGAGAATGAAGTCCAAGTAGTCGAGCGTGGTCGCCACCTCATCGGCCAGGGAGCTTTCGATCAGCTTGGTGGCCTTGCTGCCCTGGTCGGCGCTGGCGAGGAATAGCATGTCATTGATGATCGAACGCAGGCGTTCCAGCTCTTCCAGGTTCGACTCCAGCACTTCCAGATAATGCTCGGCCGAACGCCCACGGGTCAGCGCCACTTGGGTCTGGCCGATCAGATTGGTCAGCGGTGAACGCAGTTCATGGGCCACATCGGCATTAAAGGATTCCAGGCGCGAGTAGGCCTGCTCAACGCGGTCGAGGGTGGAGTTGAACGAGTTGACGAACTGCTTGAGCTCCGGGGGGAGTGGCGACAGTTGCAGGCGTCCGGAGAGTTTTGGCGGCGCGAGTTTGCGCGCTTCATCCGAGAGTCTACCCAGGGGCTTGAGGCCAATGCGCGACACCCAGAACCCCAACAGCGCAGCCAGCACCACGCCAACCAGCGCCAGGCTGACCAATGCCACCAGCAAGTGATGCTGAGTGGCGCGGAAGTTCTCGGTGTCGATGGCAATCATGAAGCGCAACGGCGGGCGCTGGTCCTTGGCTGGAAACTGGCTCACCAGCACTTTGAACGGATGGGTGTAGCCCGGCAGATGCAAATCGCGCTTGCCGCTGGGGCCCTCGGCGAAGGCGCGGATCTGCGCATCCGGCTCGCCATACTCGAAGTTCGGATCAGTGCTGACTACCCAGAAGCGGATGCGCTTGTCTTCCTCACTCAATAGTTTGAGCTTGGCCTTGATCTTCACCCAATGGTCCGGCGTACCGAAGCGGTTCACCGAGGACTCCAGCACGCTGTAGCGCGCATCCAGTTCCGCGCCCGGCAACAATCCGAGGCTGCGGTCGACCTGCTGGTACAGCGCGCCACCGATCAACACAAAAATCAGCAGCGCCACCAACGTGAACATGCCACTCAGGCGCAAGGCGATGGAATTAGACGGCACTGCGGTTCTCCAGCACATAACCCATGCCACGAATGGTGTGCAGCAGTTTGTGTTCGAAGGGCCCATCCAGCTTGGCGCGCAGGCGCTTGATCGCGACTTCGACCACATTGGCGTCGCTGTCGAAATTGATGTCCCAAACCATCTCTGCAATCGCTGTCTTGGACAGAATTTCACCCTGGCGCCGCGCCAACACGCTGAGCAGCGAGAACTCCTTGGCCGTCAGGTCCAGGCGCACACCGTTGCGGCTGGCTTTGCGGCTGATCAGGTCAATCCACAGGTCGGCGACGGTGACTTGCACTGGCTCATGACCACCGCTGCGCCGGGTCAGGGCTTGCAGGCGCGCCACCAGTTCGAGAAACGAGAACGGCTTGCCCAGATAATCGTCGGCGCCCTCGCGCAGCCCGCGTATGCGGTCTTCCACGCGCTCGCGGGCGGTGAGCATGATCACTGGCGTCTGCTTGCGCGCACGCAAGGCACGCAGCACGCCAAAGCCGTCGAGGCCGGGCAGCATCACGTCGAGCACGATCACCGCGTAATCGTTCTCCAGCGCCAAGTGGAGACCTTCGACGCCTTCGCGGGCCACGTCGACGGTGTAGCCCTGTTCCGTCAGGCCGCGGTGCAGGTAGTCGGCGGTTTTTTCTTCATCTTCAACAATCAGTACGCGCATGACCCGCCTCAGTGTGTGGTCGCCAGCTCGGCAGCTGGTTTGGGCCGGTGGAAAAAACGCTCAAGGTACAAGTATATGACCGGCGTGGTGAACAGCGTCAGCGCCTGGCTCACCAGCAGGCCGCCGACCACGGCTATCCCCAGCGGCTGGCGCATTTCTGCACCCGGTCCGCTGCCGACCATCAGCGGCACCGCGCCGAGCAGGGCGGCGAGTGTCGTCATGATGATCGGGCGGAACCGCGTCACGCAGGCTTCATAGATCGCTTCTTCCGGCGGTAGCCCGCGCACGCGCTGGGCCTCCAGGGCGAAGTCGATCATCAGGATGCCGTTCTTCTTCACGATGCCGATCAACAGCACCAGGCCGATCAACGCCATGATCGAAAAGTCCTGCCCCATTAACCACAACATGATCAACGCGCCCAAACCGGCGGAGGGCAAGGTGGAAATAATCGTCAGCGGGTGCACGAAGCTCTCATACAGCACCCCAAGGATGATGTAGACCGCCACCAGCGCCGCAAGGATCAGCCACGGCTGGCTGGCCAGCGAGCTTTGGAACGCCTGTGCCGCGCCCTGGAAGTTGCCGATGATGGTCGTCGGCATGCCGATTTCATTCTTGGCCTGGTTGAGCATGACGACCGCATCACCCAACGCCACGCCGGGCGCCAGGTTGAACGACAGGTTGGCAGCCGGGAACATGCCGTCATGGCTGATGGACAACGGCCCCACGGTGGGCGGGTCGACCTTGGCCAGTGCCGACAGCGGCACCATTTCGTTGGTCAGCGGCGAGCGCAGGTAGAAGTAGTTCAGGCTCTCGGCCTTGCCCCGTTGTTGGGTGTCCAGTTCCAGTACCACCTGGTACTGGTTGATCTCGGTCTGGAACTCGTTGATCTGGCGCTGGCCGAAGGCGTCATACAGCGCCTGGTCGACATCGGTCGCGGTCAGGCCAAAGCGTGCGGCCGCCTGACGATCGATGCTGATGTGGGTGATGCTGCCGCCCAGTTGCAGGTCGTTGGACAGGTCGCGAAACGCCGGGTTGGCACGCAGTTTTTCGGTGAGGCGCTGGGTCCAGGTGTTGAGCGTCGGGCCGTCGTTGCTCTTGAGCACGTATTGGTACTGGGCACGGCTAGGGCCGGAGCTGAGGTTGATGTCCTGGCCGGCACGGAGGTACAGCACGATGCCCGGCACTTTGGCCAGTTTCGGGCGGATGCGGTCGATGAACTGGCTGGCCGAAACATCTCGATCACCCCGGTCTTTCAGGGCGATCCAGAAGCGCCCGTTGGCGATAGTCTGGTTGCTGCCCGTCACGCCCACCGAATGGGAAAACGCCTGCACCGCCGGGTCATCCTTGACGATCTCGGCCAAGGCTTTGTGCTTGGCGACCATGTCCGGGTACGACACATCGGCCGCCGCTTCGCTGGTGCCGAGCACAAAGCCGGTGTCCTGTACCGGAAAGAAGCCCTTGGGGATAAACACGTAGCCGACCACGGCCAGGGCCAGGGTCACCACAAAAATGGCGGCCATGGTGCGTTGATGGGCCAGTGCGCGGCGCAGGTTGCGCGAGTATCCGGCCAGCAGGCGTTCGCTGAAGCCGGGTTTGTCGTGGGCGGGGTGGGTCGGGGCGCGCATGAACAGCGCGGCCAAGGTTGGCGCCAGGGTCAACGAGACCACCACCGAAATCAGGATGGTCGACGTCGCCGTCAGCGCGAACTCCTTGAACAAGCGCCCGACCACGCCTCCCATGAACAGCAGCGGAATAAACGCCGCCACCAGCGAGAAGCTGATGGACACCACCGTAAAGCCGATCTCCCCCGCGCCCTTGATGGCCGCTTCGCGTTTGTCGAGGCCCGCTTCCAGATGGCGATGGATGTTTTCCACCACCACGATGGCGTCATCCACCACGAAGCCAACGCTGATGACAATCGCCACCAGGGTCAGGTTGTTCAGGCTGAACCCCATCAGGTACATCACCGCGAAACTGGCGACCAGCGACACGCCGAGCACGCTGGACACAATCAGCGTCGCCGACAACTGGCGCAGGAACAACGCCATCACCGCCACCACCAGCAGGATGGCGATCAGCAGCGTCACTTCCACCTCATGCAGCGAGGCGCGGATGGTCTTGGTGCGGTCGGTCAGTACGCTGACCTGCACCGACGCCGGCAACATGCCTTGCAGGCGCGGCAGTTCAGCCTGGATGCGGTCCACGGTTTCGACGATGTTTGCGCCGGGCTGGCGCGAGATCACCAGGTTTACGCCGGGTGTATCACCGGACCAGGCTTGCACGTAGGCGTTTTCCGAACCGTTGATGACTTTGGCGATATCTCGCAGTTGAACCGGTGCACCGTCCTTGTAGGAAACGATCAGTTGGGCGTAGTCCTCCGGGTGAAACAGCTGGTCGTTGGTCGACAAGGTCGACACGCTGTTTTCCCCATAGATCGCGCCCTTGGCCAGGTTAAGGCTCGATTGCTGGATTGCCAGGCGCACATCGGCCAGGGTGAGGCCGATGGCGGCGAGTTTGTCAGGCGAGGCCTGCACGCGTATCGCCGGGCGTTGCTGGCCGGTGATGTTGATCTGGCCCACACCGTCAATCTGGCTGATCTGCCGCGCGAGCAGGGTTTCCACGTAGTCACTCAGCTCGGTGCTCGGCATGCTGTCGGAGCTGACGCTGAGGATCAGTACCGGGCTGTCCGCCGGGTTGACCTTTTTCCAGGTCGGCAGGCTCGGCATGTCGCTGGGCAGCTTGCCCGACGCGGTGTTGATCGCCGCCTGCACTTCCTGGGCGGCGGTGTCGATGCTCTTGTCGAGTGTGAATTGCAGGGTCAGCAGGCTTGAGCCCAGGGCACTGCTGGAGGTCATCTGGGTCATGCCGGGGATGGCACTGAATTGCACTTCCAACGGCGTGGCCACCGATGAGGCCATGGTGTCCGGGCTGGCGCCGGGCAATTGTGCGGTGACCTGGATCGTCGGAAATTCCGCTTCCGGTAGTGGGGCGATGGCCAGGCGAGGGAAGGCAATCATCCCGAGCAGTACCAGGGCGAAGGTCAGCAGCAGGGTGGCGACCGGGTGGTCGACGCACCAGGCTGAAGGCGAGCGGCTCATGGCTGCACCTTGGCATCGACGGTCTGGATCACTTGCGGTGGTTCTTTGAGCACCTCCACCTGAGCACCGGCCTTGAGTCGCGACTGGCCATCACTGACCAGCACGTCACCGGCTTGCACACCCGTGATGATGTTCACGTCGCTGTTTTGATAGGTGACCTGCACCGGCACCACCTCAACCTTGTCCCCCTTGACCCGGTACACAAAGTGCGAGTCCAGGCCGCGTTGCACCACGGTCGGCGGCACCACCAGGGCATTTTTGTCGAGGGCGGTCTGGATTTTGATGGTCACCAGTTGCCCCGGCCACAGGCGCTGGGAGGCGTTGCTGAACTCAGCCTTGGCGCGCAGGGTACCGGTGGTGGAGCTGATCTGGTTGTCGATCAGGCTCAAATGGCCTTCACCGAGCAAGTCGCCGGTCTGGCCGTCGGTGTCAGCGCCCAGATAGGCGTCGACACTCGCCGGGGCAGGCGCGGCGATCAGGCCTTGCAGGGTCGGCAGCATCTGCTGCGGCAGCGAGAACTCAACGGCAATCGGGTCGATCTGGGTCACTGAGAACAGGCCCTGGGTATCACTGGTGCGCAGGAAATTGCCCGCGTCCACGTTACGAATACCGACGCGGCCACTGACGGGGGAGCGGATCTGGGTGTAGGAAAGCTGGACCTGGGCCGAATCGATTGCGGCCTGGTTGCCTTGGGCGGTGGCCTTGAGCTGGTTGACCAGAGCTTGTTGCTGGTCATAGGTCTGCTTGGACACGCCGTCGTCGATGCTCAACTCCTTGTAGCGCTTGAGGTTGACCAGCGCTACCTGCAGTTGCGCCTGGCTCTCGCCCAACTGCGCCTTGGCCTGGTCGAGACTGGCGCGAATCGAGCGGTCATCAATGGTCGCCAGCAGGTCGCCGGCCTTGACCCGTTGGCCTTCCTTGACCAGCAATTGGGTCAGGATGCCGTCGACTTGCGGGCGAATCACCACGCTGTGCAGCGATAACACCGTGCCAATGCCGCTGACAAAACGCGGGATATCCTGTTGCACCACGCTCACCACCCGGACCGGGATCGCGGTCGGTACTGCCAGCTTGGTCTTGGCCGGCCGGGTCAGCGCCCAGGCTGCAATCGCTACGACCACGAGGACACCCACAATCAGGGCGGTTTTTCGTTGAATCTGCATGGGTGAGGCGCCGGGGCAAAGGATGGGGAGAGTGAGTGATCTTTATAGCCCTTCAACCCGGTCAGCAGGGTGACTGCTAACTGACAGCGCTGTCAGCAAACTCCGACCATTCGTACAGGCGGTGGTTAAAGATCTCAGGCGCGCAGGTATACTGCGCGCCAGTGTGGCCCGCAAGCCGGCCCCGCATCATTTTCTGCACGCTCCGGAGCTTCCATGACTTCCCCGACACAACCCCCTGTTGACGCGACCGACATCGTCGATCCGGCCAGCGCTGAAGGCGTCGAAAAAGCCGAGATCCCGGCGTTTAAGTTTCCGTTCAAGCCGGGTGAGCTGGCTGGGGCCAAGAATGCCGCCCAGCCTTGGTACAAGAACGGTGCCAAAAACGGCCACACCAAGTCACCGGGCATGGCGCCGCCGGGCACCCGTCGTTCGATGGGTAAACGCTGAGGTTAACAAGCGGCACATTGTGTCGATTGTTGCCTACAGCTTCTGCTGATCTTTCTGATTGTAGGTCCACTGCCGTTTCTTGAAAGCTTGCACAGCCTTTGCTCTGCCCCCGAGGTTCATGGGGGGAGCGAGGCGACGCTGGTCTTTCCGGAAAAGGACGTTTCCCTTGGCCCTGATACACATCTGTGTAGTGCTTGCCCTGTTGTTTTCGGCTGATGCCCTTGCGGCCGATGATCAAACGCGTCGCGAAATCCGCTTCGCCGTTGCTGCGCAATTCCCCCCCTTCCAGAGCCGCGACCCGCAAGGGCAGTTGGTTGGCCTCAATATCGAGTTGGGCAATGCCCTGTGCGTGCAGTTGAATGCGCGCTGCGTTTGGGTCGACCAAGTGGTTGTCGAAGACTTCCTCTCCCTTGAAGCCAGAAAATTCGACGCGATCATGGGGATGGCGCCCACGTCGGAACGGCGGCGTTGGGTAAGCTTCACCGATAACCTCTATCCCTTTACCACCCGGCTGGTGGGCCGCAGCACATCAGGCCTGCTGCCCCATGTTAAGTCGCTCAAGGGCAAGCGGGTTGGCGTATTGCTGGGGAGCAATCGTGAAGCGTTTGCCCGTACGAAGTGGGCGCACAGGGGCGTCATCGTCAAGAGCTTCTGGCTCAATAATGATTTGGTCCGCAGTCTGATAGCCGGCGAAATCGACGCAACCCTGCAAGGCACCGTAGAAATTCGCGAAGCCTTGCTCGACACCGACGAAGGTCGGGATTTCGACTTCCTGGGCCCGCCCATTTCGGCCGCATTGCTGGGGGATGGCGTGGCGATTGCGGTGCGTAAGCCCGACACCGCACTGCGCAAGGAACTCAACTGTGCCCTCGAACAGCTGAAACAGAATGGTGAGTATCAGCGGATAATCCGGCATTACCGGTTAGACGCTGCGCCATGAGCGCTTTTGGGTTAGGTCGATAAAGAGACTATGCAGCCCGCAACGAAATAAACGCGTAGTTGGCCGGCACTTCGGTAGCAATCTGCGCCCCGGCGTCCAGCACCTGTTCGGCGATGTCCAGCCCGGACACATGAAACACCCACTCATTGGCCACGGACGGCTGATCAATTGCCAACTCAATCGCCTGGGCAAATGCGCCCATGTCCGGCAAGTACGCGGTAAACCCATCCCCCTTGAGCGCTGTGGTGCGAATGCCCAGCAAGGCGCACACCGCTTCCTTGGTCTGCACGTCATCGCGGTCTGCCTGGCGCGAACGCTGGATCAGCGCTGCGAGTTCCTGGTCCATCAGTTCGCCGCCGATGATCAACGCCGGGCCCTGTTCCCAGGATTCTGGCGGGCAATCCTTGGCGGCAGGGTTGAGCGGGATATGCGGGTTGATCTCCATCGGGTAGATGCGGCAGACCAACGGTCGACGCTCATAGATGCGACACAGGTTGTCTTCGTCAAGATTCCGGCAGCGCCCGGCGTTGTAGGCGGCAAACGTGATTGCCACAAATGCTTCGGTGTTGCCGCTGGGTACCACCACCGAACGGCGTTCGGCGTGCTCGCGTTGCTGTTGGGGCAGGCCCAGTCCGCTACCGAGGAATCCCTCTACCAGAACAATGACGTTACCGCCGTCCGCCGCCCACATACGGGCTTCGGCGAGGGTCAGGGGGACGTGGTGGTCGGTGCAGCATTTACCGCAACCGACGCAGGAGAAATGGGTGTTCATGGCGGATCTGTCACCAGGCTAGGTCAGAGGGCACGCAGTTACGGTGACGGGTTTTTACCTCTTTCCACCGGTACGATTCTCTGGAAGCAAGTTATGCGCCAGCGCCTGTCAGTCCTCTTCGACCACATCGCGCAGTACAAACACCATACCCGCGCTCTCGTACAGCTGCCGGGCGCGTAGGTTGCTTTCCAGTACCTTGAGGTCCACATAGGGTTCACCACGTTGTTTGAACACCTGGAAGGTGTGCAGCAATAACGCGCGGCCCAGCCCCTGGCCTTGAGCGCAAGGATGTATGGAGAGGTTCTTGATGAAGGCGCTGGTCCAGCACTGGGCTACGCCGAGGATACCGTCGGCGTTGCTGGCGACCAGGCACAGCGTGGGGTCGAATTCGGCATCGGTGACGAACTGTTGCCGCCATTCATCGAGGTTGGCGACACGACCACCGCCCTGATCCTGGGTCATGCGCAGTACGGCGTGAATCGCTGGCGCCAACGCGTCACGGTAATGGTCCAGCACGGTCCCGGCCGGCCATTGTGGCGCGGGCAGGCCGGCAGTGAGGTCGCGGCGCAGCAGTTGGTAATACGCCGTCACCGATTACAGACCCTGTTGCGCCACGGTTTGCGCAGCCACCACCAGGCATTTGGTCAGTTCGGGGGATGAGAACTTGGTCAGTACCGCGTTGGCGCCGGCCAGGCGCGCTTTTTCGCTGTTCATCGCGCTGTCCAGGGAGGTGTGCAGCAAAACGTACAGATGCTGGAAGTCTGGCGTTTCACGCAGGGTGCGGGTCAGGGCGTAACCGTCCATCTCGGACATCTCAATGTCCGACACCACGACATTGATCTGCGCGGCGGTGCCTTGCAGTTCCAGCAGCACATCAATTGCTTCCTTGGCGCTGCGCGCGGTGTGGCAGGTCAGGCCGAGGTTGCGCAGGGTATGAACCGACTGCTGCAGGGCGACCTGGCTGTCGTCCACCACCAGAATTCGCGCATTGCCGAGCACTTCGGCTTCTTCCATGGTCAAGTCGGTGGGCGCCGCTTCAATCGGTGCCGGCGCGATGCCGTGGATGACTTTTTCAATGTCCAGCACCTGCACCAGGCCGCCTTCCACCTGAGTCACCCCAGTGATAAACGCACGGTTGCCGCCGGAGCCGTAGGGTGGCGGGCGGATGTCGGTCGTCAGGCAGTGCACGATCTTGCTCACCGCCTGCACATGCAGACCCTGTTTGGAACGGCTCACGTCAGTGACAATCAGGCAGCCGCCGTTCGGGTCTTCCAAGGGCCGTTCGCCCAGGGCGCGGCTCAGGTCGATCACCGACAGCGAGGCACCGCGCAGGGTGGCGATGCCTTTAACGTTCGGATGAGACTCCGGCAGTTTGGTCAGCGGCGGGCAGGGAATAATTTCGCTGACTTTCAGCAGGTTGATGGCCATCAGCTTGCCGCTGCGCAAGGTAAAGAGCAGAAGTGAGAGTGAGTCTGCGCGGGCTTTGGTGGTGGACATAAAAACCTTCTGTGGATCAGGGATGACGATCTATGAAAGGTTATCGACCCAGCCGCAGGAAACTGTAGGCGCGATCAGGACCCTTAACATCAGCCCTTCCAGACCTGCGGGTTCACCAAATCCTGCGGACGCTCGCCCAGCAGAGCACTGCGCAGGTTGTCCAACGCGCGGTTGGCCATGGCCTCACGGGTTTCATTGGTTGCCGAGCCGATATGCGGCAGGGTCACCGCGTTGCTCAATTGGAACAACGGCGACTGCGCCAGTGGCTCCTGCTCATACACATCCAGCCCGGCGCCGCGAATGGTCTGGTCCTGCAGGGCCTGGATCAGCGCCGGTTCGTCGACCACCGGGCCACGGGAGATGTTGATCAGAATCGCGCTGGATTTCATCAGCCCCAGCTCGCGCGTGCTGATCAGGTGACGGGTCTTGTCGCTCAGCGGCACCACCAGGCAGACAAAATCCGCCTCGGCCAGCAACTGGTCCAGGCTACGGAATTGCGCGCCCAACTCCTGTTCCAGCTCCAGCTTGCGGCTGTTACCGCTGTACAGAATCGGCATGTTGAAGCCCAGGCGCCCGCGACGGGCCACGGCCGCGCCGATATTGCCCATGCCGACGATGCCCAGGGTCTTGCCGTGTACATCACAGCCAAACAACGGCGCGCCGACGCTGGCTTTCCACTGACCGGCCTTGGTCCAGGCGTCCAGCTCTGCCACTCGGCGCGCGCTGCTCATCAGCAGGGCGAACGCCAGGTCGGCGGTGCTTTCGGTGAGTACGTCAGGGGTGTTGGTGAGCATGATCCCGCGCTCGTTGAAGTACGGCACGTCGTAGTTGTCGTAGCCCACTGACACGCTGGACACCACCTCCAGTTTGCTCGCGCCTTCGAGCTGCGCACGGCCCAACTTGCGACCCACGCCGATCAAACCGTGGGCGTGGGGCAGGGCTTCATTGAACTGCGCATTGATGTCGCCCAGCTTGGGATTAGGCGCGATCACCTCGAAATCCTGTTGCAGGCGTTCGATCATGGCTGGGGTGACGCGGCTGAAGGCGAGAACAGTCTTTTTCATGGCAGGCGGGCTCATCGACTACGGAAGAATGCCAAGCAAGCTAACATTCCTTGCCACTGTTGTCAGGACACGGCAGACCTAAAGTGGGCAGGGAAACATGTAGGAGGGGGCTTGCTCCCGATAGCGGTGCGTCAGTCGCCAGATGTATTGACCGATCCACTGCCATCGGGAGCAAGCCCCCTCCCACATTTGACCTGTATCGCCTGGTAGCAATCAGTTCGCCAGCCGCGCACCGCTCAGGCTGCCACTCAACTCGTACGCCACCAGCTCCGCCTGATGCGCTGCCAGGATCTCCGGCAACGAACCGCGCAGGTATTCCACCCAGGTCTTGATCTTCGCATCCAGGTACTGGCGCGAGGGGTAGATGGCGTACAGGTTCAGCTCTTGGGAACGGTAGGTGGGCATGACCCGCACCAAGGTGCCATTACGCAGGCCTTCAATGGCCGCATACACCGGCAACAGGCCGACGCCCATGCCGCTGGTGATCGCGGTTTTCATCGCGTCCGCCGAGTTCACCAGAAACGGCGAGGTGTTGATCGCCACGCTTTCCTGGCCTTCGGGGCCGTTGAAGGTCCACTTGTCCAACTGAATCACCGGGCTGACCAGGCGCAGGCAGGCATGGTTGAGCAAGTCCTGGGGGCGCTGTGCACAGCCCTTGGCCTTGACGTAGTCGGGCGAGGCGCAGGCGATGCTGTAGGTGATGCCCAGGCGTTGGGAGACGAAGCCTGAATCCGGCAGTTCGCTGGCCAGCACGATGGACACGTCATAGCCCTCGTCCAACAGGTCCGGCACGCGGTTGGCCAGGGTCAGGTCGAAGGTCACGTCCGGGTGGGTGCGGCGGTAGCGGGCAATGGCGTCGATTACGAAGTGCTGGCCGATACCGGTCATGGTGTGCACTTTCAACTGTCCGGCGGGGCGCGCATGGGCGTCGCTGGCTTCGGCCTCGGCTTCTTCGACGTAGGCCAGGATCTGTTCGCAGCGCAGCAGGTAGCGTTTACCTGCTTCGGTAAGGGCAATGCGCCGGGTAGTGCGGTTGAGCAAGCGGGTTTGCAGATGGGCCTCCAGATTGGAGACCGCGCGCGAGACGTTGGCCGTGGTGGTGTCCAGTTGGGCGGCAGCGGCGGTGAAGCTGCCGGCTTCGGCCACGCAACTGAAGGCGCGCATGTTTTGCAAAGTGTCCATGGAGTGTTCTCAGGGGAGATAACAAATTGTGACAGAAAGTTACGCCGTCCAGTGATCCCTACCAACGGATTATCGCTTGAACGGTAACAAAGATTCACAGGAATGCCAGCTTATCGCCATTCCTCCCGCCCCCTAGAATTGCGCCACCTTCCCCGCATCACCACCTCAGGAATTCGCTTGCCGTGCCGCGTCGCATCAGCAGAGAGCTGAAGACTCTCAGTGTTTGGGCCTTATCGTTAGCAATCAGCGGCTGCATCGGAACCGGAGGAATCGCCCCCCAAGGCCACGCGTTGAACGCCAATACCCTGGCCACCGACGAAGCGATCCAGAGCGCCGCCCAGGACGCCCATTGGCCCACCGCGCAATGGTGGCAAGCCTACGGCGACCCGCAACTCAACCATTGGGTCGAACTCGCCACGCACAGCAGCCCGAGCATGGCCATCGCCGCCGCGCGGGTGCGAGAAGCGCGGGCGATGGCTGGGGTTGCCGAGTCGGCCGAGTCGTTGCAGGTCAACAGCGACACCACCCTCAAGCGCCACAACTGGCCCAAGGATCAGTTCTACGGCCCCGGCGAACTGAGCGGCGCCAACACCTGGGATAACAACTCATCCTTGGGCCTGAGCTACGCCCTCGATCTGTGGGGCCGCGAAAGCAACGCCACCGAGCGTGCCGTCGACCTGGCGCACATGAGCGCTGCCGAGGCGCGCCAGGCCCAATTGGAATTGCAGAACAACGTGGTGCGCGCCTATATACAGCTGTCGTTGCACTACGCCAACCGCGATATCGTCGCCGCTACGTTGGCCCAGCAGCAGCAGATCCTCGACCTGGCCAACAAACGCCTTGATGCCGGGATCGGCACCCACTTCGATGTAAGCCAGGCCGAAACCCCGCTGCCGGAAACCCACCGCCAACTGGACGCCCTCGACGAAGAAATCGCCCTGAGCCGTAACCAACTGGCGGCCTTGGCGGGTAAAGGCCCGGGGGAGGGCGCGCAGTTGCAACGGCCGAGCCTGTCCCTTGCCGCGCCACTGAAACTGCCGTCCACCCTGCCTGCGCAGTTGCTCGGCCAGCGCCCGGATGTGGTCGCCAGCCGTTGGCAAGTGGCGGCCCAGGCCCGTGGCATCGATGTGGCTCACGCGGGTTTTTATCCCAACGTGGATCTGGTCGGCAGCCTCGGCTACATGGCCACCGGCGGCGGCATGCTGGAGTTTCTGGCGGGCAAGAAATTCAACTACAACGTCGGTCCGGCGATCACCTTGCCGATCTTCGACGGCGGCCGCTTGCGTGCCGAGTTGGGTGAAGCCAGCGCCGGTTACGACATCGCCGTTGCTCGTTACAACCAGACCCTGATCAATGCGCTCAAGGGCATCAGCGACCAGTTGATCCGCCGAGAATCCATGGACAAGCAACAAGGCTTCGCCGCGCAATCGGTGGCCTCGGCGCAGAAAACCTATGACATCGCGATGATCGCCTACCAGCGCGGCCTCACCGATTACCTCAATGTGCTCAACGCCCAGACCCTGTTGTTTCGCCAGCAACAGATCGAGCAGCAGGTCCAGGCCGCGCGTTTGAGCGCACACGCCGAGCTGGTGACCGCTCTGGGCGGTGGCCTCGAAGCAGGCAAGGACGCACCGCAGGACGCCAAGACCCTCCCGAGCAAAACCCCGGCGGCCCTCGCCGTATTCGATCACTGAGTAGGTTGTAATGACTCCCTTGCCTGCACCGCTGCGCTGGCTGCATTCCCTTGAGTGGCGCCGTGGTTTTTTCGACTGGGCACGCAGCGACGGCGTGACCTGGGTGTACATCTTCAAGGTGTTGATCGCCGCGTTCCTCACTCTGTGGCTGGCCATGCGCCTGGAGTTGCCGCAACCACGCACCGCGATGATCACCGTGTTTATCGTGATGCAGCCGCAGAGCGGCCAGGTGTTCGCCAAGAGCTTTTACCGCTTCCTCGGCACCCTGACGGGCTCTGCGGTGATGGTGTTGTTGATCGCCTTGTTTGCGCAAAACACCGAACTGTTTCTGGGCGCCTTGGCGATCTGGGTCGGCATCTGCACCGCCGGTGCGACGCGCAACCGTAACTTCCGCGCCTATGGGTTTGTGCTGGCCGGTTATACGGCGGCGATGGTTGGCCTACCGGCGCTGGCCCATCCTGATGGCGCCTTTATGGCGGCCGTTTGGCGAGTACTGGAAATCTCCCTGGGAATTATCTGCTCCACCCTGGTGAGCGCTGCGATTCTGCCGCAGACCTCCAGCGCCGCCATGCGCAATGCCTTGTATCAGCGCTTCGGGGTGTTCGCGCAGTTCGTCACCGATGGCTTGCGCGGGCGCAGCCAGCGTGAAGGCTTCGAGGCCAGCAACGTGCGCTTCATCGCCGAAGCCGTGGGCCTGGAAGGGCTGCGCAGCGTTACCGTGTTCGAAGACCCGCATATGCGCCGGCGCAATGGCCGGCTCAGTCGCCTCAACAGCGAATTCATGAGCATAACCACGCGCTTCAATGCCTTGCACCAGTTGCTCGAACGGCTGCGCACGGATGCTGCGGATCACGTGGCGGCGGCGATCAAGCCCGGCCTGCAGGACCTTGCCGAAGTGCTCGATGGGTTCTCCGGTCGCGCATTAACCAGCCCCGATGCGGCACGCCTCGTCAACCAACTGTCGGCCTACAAAGACGGCCTGCCGGCCAAGGTACGCAGCCTGCGCACGGCCTTCCAGGAAGGTGAGCCCACTGAGGCCGAGCAACTGGATTTCCATACCGCCTACGAGTTGCTTTACCGCTTCGTCGACGACCTGCACAACTACGCGCAAACCCATGCCTCACTGGCCGACCACAGCCATGCGCGGGAAGACTGGGACGAAGCCTACACGCCGAAAACCAATTGGCTGGCCTGCGCTGCTTCGGGGATTCGTGCGTCGTTTATCCTGATCGTACTCGGCAGTTATTGGGTGGCGACCGCCTGGCCCAGCGGCGCCACCATGACCCTGATTGCCGCCGCCACCGTCGGCCTGTCAGCCGCCACGCCCAACCCGAAACGCATGGCGTTCCAGATGGCCTGCGGCACCTTGATCGGAGCGTTGGTGGGCTTTGTCGAAATGTTCTTCGTGTTCCCGTGGATCGACGGCTTCCCGCTGCTGTGCGTGATGCTCGCGCCGGTGATCATCCTCGGTGCTTTCCTCGCCTCACGCCCGCAGTACGCAGGCGTTGGCGTGGGCCTGCTGATTTTCTTCAGCACGGGCTCGGTGCCGGACAATCTCACGGTTTACAACCCCTATACCTTCATCAACGACTACATCGCCATGATCATCGGCATGCTGGTGTGTGCGGCCGCCGGCGCGATCATCCTGCCGCCCAACAGCCGCTGGCTGTGGCGCCGCCTGGAGCAGGATTTGCGCGAGCAGGTGGTGTACGCGATCAGCGGCAAGCTCAAGGGTTTGGCGTCGAGTTTTGAAAGCCGCACCCGTGACCTGTTGCACCAAGCCTATGGCCTCGCCGTCGGTCAGCCGCAGGTACAACGTGATTTGCTGCGCTGGATGTTTGTTGTGCTGGAAGTCGGTCACGCGATCATCGAGTTGCGCAAGGAACAAGCGATCCTGCCAGTGCACCCGGCGTATGCCGAGTCCCAGCCGTGGCGCCAGGCGATCCGCGTGATGGGCCGCTCGCTGGTGCGGCTGTTCCTGCAACCCAGCGCGAGCAATCTGGAGCGCGGCCTGATCGCCGTCGACCACGCGATCAGCCGCGTGCAGGCCACCGACGAACCCTTCGCCCCACACTTCGACACCTCGGCGCTGCGCCGGGTGAAGAGCTACCTGCACTTTATCCGCACCTCGTTGCTCGACCCGCAATCGCCGCTGGCGGCCCTTAAAGGATCCCCCCATGCCCCGTGAAATCGCGTTCCACGGCCTCTACATGCCGACGATGACCTTGATGTTCCTGATCGCTGCAGGCCTGGCGTGGGCGCTGGACCGCTTCTTGGCCGGCTTCGACCTGTACCGTTTTTTCTGGCACCCGGCGTTGCTGCGCCTGAGCCTGTTCGTTTGCCTGTTCGGCGCCCTGGCGCTGACCGTCTACCGTTGAGAATGCCCCGATGAAAAAGTTTTTCAGCCTGCTTGCGACCCTGCTGGTATTGGCTTTGGCGATCTGGATTGGCCGCACGTTGTGGGTGCACTACATGGAAACGCCATGGACCCGCGACGGCCGGGTACGCGCCGACATCATCAACGTCGCGGCGGACGTTACCGGCGAAGTGATCGACGTGCCCGTGCGCGATAACCAATTGGTCAAAAAGGGCGACCTGCTGATGCAGATCGACCCCGAGCACTACCGCATTGCGGTCAAGCAAGCGCAATCGTTGGTGGCCTCGCGCAAAGCCACCTGGGAGATGCGCAAGGTCAACGCCCACCGCCGCGCCGACCTCGACGCCTTGGTGATTTCCAAGGAAAACCGCGACGACGCCAGCAACATCGCCGACTCGGCCCTGGCGGATTACCAGCACGCGCTGGCACAACTCGAAGCGGCCGAACTCAACTTGAAACGCACCCAGGTCGTGGCGGCGGTGGATGGCTACGTCACTAACCTCAACGTGCATCGTGGCGACTACGCGCGCATCGGTGAAGCCAAGCTGGCCGTGGTGGGTATGAACTCGTTCTGGGTCTATGGCTTCTTCGAAGAAACCAAGCTGCCCCATGTGAACGTCGGTGACAAAGCCGATATGCAGTTGATGAGCGGCGAGACGTTGAAGGGCCACGTAGAAAGCATCTCCCGAGGCATCTACGACCGTGACAACCCCGAGAGCCGCGAGCTGATCGCCGACGTGAACCCGACCTTCAACTGGGTGCGCCTGGCCCAGCGTGTGCCGGTGCGAATTCACATTGATGAAGTGCCGGAAGGCGTTTTGTTGGCGGCGGGCATCACCTGCACCGTGATCGTTAACCAAACGCCGAACTGAAATGTGGGAGGGGGCTCCCACATTCGATTTTTGTTGATAGGCAGATTGGGCACCGCTTCAGGTTTTTGCGTTCGCTCTGAACTTTCTTCGACGTTTGACCCGCAGCATGCTGACGAATCGGCGGTGGTTTCTTGTATTTAAAATCAGCAGGCAGAACAGCGATTGAAGTAATGGAAATAATGCAAACAAAGTAACCGGGTTGTTTCCCAAGTAGCCTGCTGAAAGCAAGGCGTTCAGTGCCGCGACGCCTGCAAGCAGTGGCGGCCCAGAGCGAAACCCCACCGCCACCAAGGTCAGGCCAATGCACATGGCCAGTAGCAGTGCCATGCTTGCCACGACCGCATATTCGACAGGGAGATAATTTATTCGGGCGTAATACGACAGGCTATGTGACAGGTTGCCTGAAATGCTGACTAAGTTCATTGAGACCCCCATACCCACAGTGAATGCAAAACGTCGGGTGTATCGAGTTAACGTTCGGGGATCTTGCAGGGTGTTGATGTCATTGTTCATGGCTGCTGAACTCTTCATAAATGCCGATAACAATAGGGTTGATATTTCCGGACAGGCCGCTGCCGGTAACTGCCAGAGCGGCACCCACCTGATCGGAGAGTTGAATGAGAAGGTCTTGGCGTAACTGGCCGTTGTTGAAGCGCTTGGGGAGTGTTCCGGCCAACTGCTTTAACCGAATTATTTCGCCAGAGTGACGAGGGTTCTGCAGGCGCAGAACTTCGTATGTCAGCTTTGCGCGTTCCTGTCGGCTCATACGCCTCAAAATGTCGGTCAGGTTGCGGCCTGTCGTATTTTTGATAGTCATGACAGTCTTTACCGTGACAAATGTCGTGCTGCCCGCACCCACCAAAGAAATGCCATCCAAGGCTACGGTCATTGCCTGATACCAACTAAGGCTGTCGTAATAGTCGTTTTCAGATGGGTTGGTTAGTTCTTTGTAGGTTCTCCATATGCCGTTGCCACATTGCAAAGCACTGGCGGCTGCAGCGGTATAAGCAATGTAAGTAATTGCAAGGCTGGAACCTGCACTGATAGGCGCTGACGCGATGCCTACCTTGGCAACGATAATCCCAATCACAGCCCCACTGCATGCCAAGGCCATCCCCGCTGCCTCGCGCCATAGCTGCGACTCGCGCGGTGAGTTTGCCAACCACTGCGCATACTCATCGGCAGTCATCACCGGCCGCGCCACTTCCCGCAGAATCACCCTCTTAGGCCTGATGCTGCACAGCGGCACAAACTCGCGCAGCACCGTCACCTGATAGCCGCTGCCGATATGCACCACACCTGCCCCGACGATGGTCGGGTCGGCATCAATGGTTCGATACAGTTTGGGCAGGTCCAGCAGGCTGGTCAGTCGCTGGCGAGTTGTGGTGTGCGCATCCGGCACCCCGCTTCGCAGGAAATCGCTTGGCATCCTTTCACCTGTGAGTAGACAGAGGTGAAAGATCCTGGGGATAGTTTCCTGGTAATGATGTCGGGCCGTTCGCTATTTTTTGTAGGAGCAGGCCTGTGAGTTATTTCATGGCGCTACATAAGTTTCATGCAAATGCCGCCACAACAGCGCGCCACTCGCCTGCTTCTCAAACACCACGGTCGCGCGGCGATCGGTCCTAGTGCCGCTGTCATCCACCTGAAGCTCCCGATAAGTCACCGTGGCCCCGCGCGCATGTCGGTCAATCCCGGTCATTTCACTCAAGGTGATTTTCAATCCCGGGCGCATTCCGCCCAGGCGAGTGAACAGCGCGTTGACCCCGGCGGCATTGACGCGTGTGCCGGTGGCGGGGGCTATCATGCTGAACTCTGGCGAGAAGCGCGCAAGCAGGTTTTGCAGGGTGCCTTCTGGCGCAACCCCGGCAAACCATTGCTCGATCTCGACGTGGGTCTGGATCACTTCTTCAAAAA
Organism: Pseudomonas sivasensis; assembly: GCF_021391435.1. Taxonomy (NCBI): domain Bacteria; kingdom Pseudomonadati; phylum Pseudomonadota; class Gammaproteobacteria; order Pseudomonadales; family Pseudomonadaceae; genus Pseudomonas; species Pseudomonas sivasensis. The sequence goes on from NZ_CP090029.1 coordinate 1,290,309, forward strand.
AATCGCTGTAATCGATCATCAGGGAGACTCACTGGCAGGGTGGAGCAATGTGCGGATCCTGGACGCATCCAGGCGCAGCACTGCAAAAAGAGGCAGCAGGGTCAAGGCTGCTGCAATCGTGAAGGTTAAGGCGTAAGAATCCAAGGCCGACAACAGCGCACTGAGTGCGGCTGCGCCCAGGCAAAAGCTGATTTGCCGATTGATATTCCACAAAGCGCTGGCGTGGCCCATGCGTTCGGCGGGGATGTCGAGAAACGCCAGCGTCTGTGCCGTGCTGCTGCACAAGCTGCCGCCCAGGCCCATCAAGGCGTAGGCCGGAATAATCAGGGCCGGTTCGTTCAACACCAGAATGCCACTGCATTGCAGCGCCATGCCCGCCATCAGCAACGGTTTTGGCCCGCAGCGATTGAACAGTTTTTTGCCGAGGAAAATCGCCAGTGCCGAGGCCATTGCCCAAGGCAGCATCAGCGCGCCGGTTTGGGTGGCGTCGTATCCAAGGTCGTGAAGGTAGAGGATGGCGATCAGGCTGGTGCCGATGAATACGCCGGGAATGAACAAATAGACCAGCATGGCGATTCGCAGCATAGGGCTGCTGACCTGTTTGAAAATACGCCTCACCTCCAGCTTGGGACGTACACGCGTGGGGGTGTCGGGTTTTATCCACAGCTGTGCGAGCAGCAAGGTGATCAATGCCAGCGGCAGGTTGGCATAGAAGATCCAGCGCCAGGAGAGGCTGTCGACAATCAAGCCGCCCAACGCCGGTGACAGTGCGGGAACCAACAGCGCCACCGACATCACCCTGGCCGTGAGTTGGCTGCGCTCTGCGGGAGGAAAATGCCGATAAGCCATCGCCTGTCCCACGGGAATCAACAGGCCGCCGCCCAACCCTTGCAATAAACGCCAACCGATCAGCGCTTCAATCGAACTCGCCTGCCCCACCATTACCGACGCCCCGGCAAACAGCAGCAAGCTGACGACCATCAAGCCGCGCTCACCCATCATGGCTGCCAGCCATACGCTGAACGGAATAATCACGGTGAGGCCGAGCATGTAGGCGTTGCCCACCCACGCCAATTGTGTGACCGAGGCGTGCAATTCGCGGGCGATATCCGGGTAGGCGACCGTGGCGACGAACATGTTCACCAGGTCGAGGGCAAAGCCCAGTAAAAAGATCCAGGTGACTTTCGAGGGGTAGGTCATGGGCGCGATCCTGCAAGAGAGGCCGGCAGGGTAGGCGTCACGGCGAGTTTGGGATACGCCGCTTTGGCTGCTACTTTGTCAAAAATATTTTGACAAGGGAGGGCCCGGCTGATGGTAAGCCTGGACCGATTCGATACGTTCAAGGCCGTGGTCGAGGCCGGCTCGCTCACGGCAGCGGCCGATCTACTGGGCCAGACCCGCGCCGTGGTCAGTTTCAACCTCAAGCGCCTGGAAGCTGAACTCGGCGTCACCTTGCTGACCCGCAACACCCGTCAGCTGGCGCTGACCGATGCCGGCGAACGCTTCTACCTGCGTTGCACACGCGTGCTCGAAGAAGCGCAATTGGCCGTGGAAGAAGCCCGCTCGGAGCATGCCCAGCTCAAGGGCACCCTGCGCATCACCACCACAGTGGAATATGCGCTGGCCGTGGTTGCCCCGGCGGTGGAAGCTTTCCGCAGCCAGCACCCGGACTTGAACATTCACTTATCCACATCCTCCACTCACGCTGATTTGATCTCCGAGCGCTTTGATGTGGCAATAAGATTGGGGCGGCTGCTGGATTCCAATCATCGCGCGGTGCAGTTGTCGACGTTCGAGGTGTTTGCGGTAGCGGCGCCAGCGCTTGCCGGGGCGCAAACGCTGGATGAGCTGGAACACATGCCCAAGCTGGGCCATGGCCGTTTGACGGAACTGAGCGTGACCGACCCTTCGGGTGGCGAGCATCAGTTCCGCACCGGGCCCGCTGCACTGGTGGCCGACAGCGCTGCAGTGCTCCAGGCGTTTGCCGTGCGCGGCCATGGAGTGGCAGTCCTGCCGCAATGGCTGGTACAGGATGACCTGGAGGCTGGGCGATTGATCCGCTTGCTGGCAGACCATCGTTTCGCCCCACAGGGGGTTTATGGGGTGTATCCGGACACGCGGCACCTGCCCCTGAAAGTGCGGGCGTTTATTGATTTTATGAAGGGTTAAAGCTTTCCGGCCAAGCCGAAGCGCTTTTTCAATACGGTCTCAAGCAACCCCTTGGGCAACAACGCCGCCATCAACGGCAACGCCCGGCTGCCGTTGCCCGAGCGCAAAAGGCGCGGCGGCTGTGGTTGTTGCACCGCCTTGAGCACATCCGCCGCAAACACGCTGGCTGGGGTGGGCTTGTCCTGAGAGGCCTGGCTGCGTGCACGGATACCTTCGCGCAACGGCCACCACGGCGATTTTTCGTTGATCAACAGCTCGGCCTGGGCGCCCGCGTTTTTTGCAAAGCTTGTATCGATGGCGCCAGGTTGCACTTCCATCACTCGGATGCCAAAGGGTGCCAGCTCCATGCGCAAAGCATCGCTCAAGGCATGCACTGCTGCCTTGGAGGCGCAGTAGGCGCCGGCAAACGGGGTGACCAATACGCCGGAAACGCTGCCGATATTTACCACCAGGCCTTTGCTGCGACGCAGTGCGGGAAAGAACGCCTGGGTCACGCCGACGATGGAAAACACATTGGTCTCGAATTGCCGCTGCATCGCTTCTGTGCCGCCATCGAGCAGCGGGCCCATGGCGCCGTAGCCGGCATTGTTGATCAACACGTCCAACTCCCCCCATTGCTCGGCCAGGTGTTGCAGGGCGGCGCTGTCGTTAACGTCCAGTTGCAGAGCGTTGAAACCGGCGGCGCTAAGGGCGTCGACGTCGTCCTGGCGGCGGGCGCTGGCCCATACGTCGAAGCCAGCAGCCTTGAAGGTATCGGTCAGGGCGCGACCGATGCCGCTGGAACATCCGGTGATGAGTACGTTGGGCATGGATCAGTCCTTTGTCAGTCCGAGAAGCTGCCTTGCAGGTGCTCGGCACGAAATTCCAGGGTTTGCGGGCGGTAACCGGGGCGCAGCGGTGGGGTGGGAAGACAATCGTCCCACGTCGCGCCGGCCTGCAATTCGCCGGGGCCTCGATAGCGCGGGGCAGCATAGACGTTATCGGCCAGGTTGACCGTGTCGCCCGGCGCATAGGCGGCGACGCGCCAGCGCAGTTCGGTCAGCGGCACGTCGTTGCCGTTGTTCAGGGTCAGTTTCAGCGGGCGGTCGGCGGGGCAGTCCTGCGGGGCGTAGGTGATGCGCAGTTCAAGACGGGCCAGTTGCGAGGCTTCGCGGCTGTCCAGCCAGACCACCCAGACGGCCACGCAACCCAGGCCTGCTAAGGCAGCAAGGGAAACCGGAAGGGCCTTGGCCGGGTAGCGTAGCAGGAGGATCAGCCAGGTGATGATCAGGAGAACGCCGAAGAACATGGAGACCACCTCGAATAGGGAACGAGCATCCTAACTTAAGCGTAGGTGGGATTGGCTACCTTGAGTGCTGTGGTGGGCGTGCCGGCCTCATCGGGGGCAAGCCCCCTCCCACATTTATCCGCGTACAGCACTTTGGAGTGCGGTCGAATGTAGGAGGGGCAAGCCCCCTCCCACATTTATCCGCGTACAGCCTTTGGAGTGCGGTCGAAGGTGGGAGGGGCAAGCCCCCGGCCACATTTATCCGCGTACAGCCTTTGGAGTGCGGTCGAATGTAGGAGGGGCAAGCCCCCGCCCACATTTATCCGCGTACAGCCTTTGAAATACGGTCGAAGGTGGGAGGGGGCTTGCCCCCGATGAGGCCCTCACAGCCAGCGCAAATCCCAAACAAAAAGCCCCCACCCAACCCACTGCGGATAGGGGACGCAATGGGCTGGGTGAGGGCTTCTTGTACGACTGTTTTACTGCGCGATAGTTTTCACCGACACGCCACGTTCAACCGGCGTCGAGCGACCGTAGATATCTTCAAAACGCTCGATATCGTCTTCGCCCAGGTAGCTGCCCGATTGCACTTCGATGATCTCCAACGGGATCTTGCCCGGGTTGCGCAGGCGGTGCACCGAGGCGATCGGGATGTAGGTGGACTGGTTCTCGCAGAGCAGGAACACGTTCTCGTCACAGGTGACTTCGGCAGTGCCGCTCACCACGATCCAGTGTTCGGCGCGGTGGTGGTGCATCTGCAGCGACAGGCAGGCGCCCGGCTTGACCGAGATGTGCTTGACCTGGAAGCGTCCGCCCATGTCCACCGAGTCGTAGGAGCCCCACGGACGATAGACTTCGCAGTGGTTCTGGGTTTCGCTGCGGCCCTGTTCGTTGAGGGTGTTGACCATCTGCTTGACGCCCTGGACCTTGTCCTTGTGGGCAATCATCATCGCGTCCTTGGTTTCCACCACGACGATGTTTTCCAGGCCGATCACCGACACCAGTTTGCCGTTGCCGTGGATCATGCAGTTCTTGCTGTCCTGGATTACCACGTCGCCCTTGGTGACGTTACCGTTGGCGTCTTTATCGTTGACCGCCCACAGCGAAGCCCAGCAACCTACGTCGCTCCAACCGGCGCTCAGCGGTACGACGCAGGCGCGTTGGGTTTTTTCCATCACGGCGTAGTCGATGGAGTTGTCCGGGCAGCAGGCGAAGGTGGCTTCGTCGAAGGACACGGTGTCGGCGTCTTGCTGGCTGCGTTCAAGGGTCAGCACGCAGGTGTCGTAGATGTCCGGGTCGTGCTTTTTCAGCTCTTCCAGGAAGCGGCTGGCGCGGAACAGGAACATGCCGCTGTTCCAGAAATAACCGCCGCTTTTGACGAACTCGACGGCGCGTTTTTCATCGGGTTTTTCCACGAACTGCTGCACGCGGCTCACGCCTTCGGGCAGCAGCGAATCGTTGGTGGACTTGATGTAGCCGTAGCCGGTTTCCGGACGGGTCGCCGGTACGCCGAAGAGCACCATCTCGCCACGTTCGGCAGCCACGGTGGCCAGGGCCAGGGCGCGTTGCAGGGCTTTCTGGTCGTCGATCACGTGGTCGGCAGGCAACACCAGCATCAGCTCGTCACGGCCTTCGTTGACCAGCATCATCGCGGTCAGGGCCACGGCCGGCGCGGTGTTGCGACCGAACGGTTCCATCAGGATGCGTTGGCATTCCAGTTTACGGTTGGCCAGTTGCTCGTTGACGATGAAGCGATGGTCCTTGTTGCAGACCACGATCGGGGAGTCCATGCCTTCGAACACCAGGCGTTCCAGGGTTTGCTGGAACAGCGTGTGCTCACCGGTCAGGGCCAGGAATTGTTTTGGGAACTGTTTGCGGGAAAGCGGCCAAAGACGTGAGCCGCTACCACCGGAAAGGATTACTGGGATCATGTGTTTCTCCTTGAATCAATTGGGTCAGAGCCTGTGGGAGGGGGCTTGCTCCCGATGGCGGTGATTCAGTCAGCACATCTGTTACCGAACCACCGTATTCGCGAGTAAGCCCGCTCCCACAAGGGGGAGCGTCAATTTCAAAAGCTAATCAGCGGGTCGACACCGGGCGCTTGACCCAAACTGGCGACAAGCTCGAACCCGAGCCGGTGACATACAGCACCGCCGCTTCACCACGTTCCAACGCAACCGGCTTCACATCGCCGACTTTCTTGTCACCGTCATACAACGCCAGGCTTACTTTCACCGGGTTGATTTCGCGCTCGCCACGGCCTTTGGCAGCCACCGACTTGACCACATCAGTCTTGCCATCGGCGGTCTTCAGGGTCAGGGCCTTGTCGCTGAGGTTCTGCACGCGCACCAGAGACTTTTGCTTGTTCTTGAACGGCGGTTCCTCGATCAGTTGAGGTTGGCCGCTGCCGCTGTTGACCAAGGTGTAGTAGTGATCGGCGGCGAGTTTGACCGGCAGGCTCTGGCTACCAACCTTGGCGCTGTAGTCACCGCCCGGCATGAAGCTGAAGTCGCTGCTGGCCAGTGGCGCAACCTCGTTGAGATTGGTGTTGCCGACGGTGGCGCTGACTTCCTGGTTGCTGGCGTTATAGATACGTACGAAGCTCGAACCTTTTGGCGCGGTAGGGCCGTAGAGCGCGGCATCACCACCGGCGAAGGCGGACAGGGATACGAAGCTCAGACCGGCAGCAATAGCCAGGGTTTTAGCGAGACGACGAGGAGTTGTAGTGAAAGTCATGTGAGTTACCTCTCTTTCAGTTTTGCGCCCGGTCGGGCGTCTCGGATTTCTGATTTTTAATAGCTGGGGTGTTCAGTGCCATGTTCTGTTGGCGCGAACCGGCTTGTTTAAGTTGCGCAACCCACGCGGGGTCGGCATCACCGATTTCGTTGTTTACGGGCAGATAACGTTCAGGAAACTCCCAGATCAGCACCTGTGGCGGGCTGTTCTTGAAGTCATCACTTTTCAGGTAGCTGAGCATCGGCAGGATCGGGCCGTGGCCGTCTTCGGAGTAGTTGATGACGTCGCTGCCCAAGGCTTGCTTGAGCGCACCGACAAAGTTCCAGTTCGGGTTGGCGCTGTAGCTGGTGCCCACGAGTGCCACCGGGGTTTCGCTGTCGGCAAACAGCGCGTCGTCGCCTTTGGTTTCGGCCAGGTGCGTGACGCGTTTTTCCAGCGGTTCTTTGGGCGGCATCAGGTTTTCGAACAGCGGGTCCAGGGGCAGGAACAGACGCAGGTCGCCTTTGTGTGGCTCGGTCTTTTCAGCCTCGGTGACAAAGCGCTGTGGCTCGCCGCTCAGCGGGGTCTTGTCGGCAATCGCCTTGGCCAATTGCTTGGCGGCGACTTCGGCACCGTCCGGTGTCCAGTGGGTGTCGGTGCGCAGGAACACTTGCTTACCGCTCAACTTGGCCTGTTGCAACGGGCCGAGCAGGTCGGGAGCAGGGATGTTGTCTGCGGCAACACGGGCATGGAAGTCCTGGTACAGATTGGCGTGGATGCTCGCCGGTTTTACTTCACCCAGGTGTTCCGGGTACAGGCGCACCTTGGCCGGCACGATCGCCATCACCAGTTGGATGCCTTGGGCCTTGAGCTTCTGGCGTACGCCTTCGACCAGCGCGTAGTTGCCTTGCAGGTTCTGGTCTTCGTTGACGGCGGGGTTGAACTCCTCGTCGCTGTACAACCAGTGATCGCGGCCCAGCACCACGCCAGGGCGGCCTTCATTGAACAGCTTGTAATCCAGCGCCGCCCAGAGGTTGGTGCCAAGGCGCTTGATCGGGAACTCGTCGTCGTAGTGAGTCTCGACGGCCTTGGTCCAGCGGCCGTTGAGCACCGTGGCCTCGGCGTTGGTGCTGAAGCCAAAGAAGCTACGCAGCGACCAGGCGCCCAGGGCCAACAGCAGCACCATGAACAGGCTGATATAGAGGACGCGTAATGAACGGGTCATGGTCGGCTCCCTCAGAATTGGAAGTAAAGGAACGGCGAGAAACTCTGCGCCGACAGTTTGAGAATCGACGCCACGAACAGCAGCAGCACCGCAGCGCGCATGGCGTAGCGTGGCCAGTCAGCGGTCCAGTAGGCCGGTTGCACGGCGGCGTCCTGGCCAACGGTGAAACCTGGCTGGTGGATGCTGCCGGGGTTGTCGCCGGGTACCGCCTTGATCAGGCTTGGGTCGACAGGCTTGGTTTTTTCAGCAGGGCGGTTGGTGTAGAAATCGCGCAGGCCGAAGAACGCCAAGGTTGCGTACGCCACCACCAGGGTCGCCACTTGCAGGCCGGTGAGGTTGGCGCGGTTGAGTTCCGACAGCGACCACTCACCAAAGCTGAACATCGCACCGTACATACGGCCGGCGACGTGCAGGTTTTCGGAGCGGAAGATCACCCAGCCCATTACCACCAGCAGGAAAGTGAAGGCCCAGCGGAGGACGTTGAAACTGCGCGGCGCGGTATTGAGGCCAATGGCTTTTTCAATCGCCAGCCACATGCCGTGCCAGGCACCCCACACGATGTAAGTGATGTTCGCACCGTGCCACAGGCCACCGAGCAGCATGGTCAGGAACAGGTTGCGGTAGGTGGTCAGCGTGCCTTTACGGTTGCCGCCCAGAGTGATGTACAGGTAGTCACGCAGCCAGGTAGAGAGGCTGATGTGCCAGCGGCGCCAGAACTCGGTGATCGACTGGCTGATGTACGGCTGCTTGAAGTTTTCCATGAAGCGGAAACCCATCATCAAGCCCAGGCCGATGGCCATGTCGCTGTAGCCGGAGAAGTCGAAGTACAGCTGCGCGGTGTAGGCCAGCGCGCCGAGCCAGGCATCGCCCGTGGTCGGGTTTTGCAGGGCGAAGCAATGGTCGGCCACCACCGCGAGGGTGTCGGCGATGAAGACCTTCTTGATGAAACCCTGCATGAACCGCGTGCAGCCCTCGGAAAACTTGTCGAGGGTGTGGGTGCGGTTGTTGAACTGGTCAGCCAGGTCGCGAAAACGCAATACCGGGCCGGCGATCAAGTGCGGGAAGATCGCCACGAATGCCGCAAAGTCGATCAGGTTGCGCGTCGCCGGAGTGTCGCCACGGTACACGTCGATGATGTAGCTGATGGACTCGAAGATGTAGAACGAGATCCCGATCGGCAACAGCACGTGGGTCAGGATGAACGGCTCCAGGCCGGCCGACTTCATCATCACGTTGATGCTGTCGACGCCGAAGTTGGCGTACTTGAAGTAGCCGAGGATGCACAGGTCGACCACCACGCCCAGCAGCAGCCAGCGTTGGGCCGGCTTGGTGCGCACGCCGGCTGCACCGACCTTGAGGCCGATCCAGTAGTTCCACAGCGTCACCGCCGCGAACAGCGCCAGGAAGTCCACTCGCCACCAGGCGTAGAACACGTAGCTGGCAATCAGCAGCAGCAGGTTGCGATAGCGTTGCCCGCTCAAGTAGTACAAGCCGAGAAAGATCGGCAAGAACAGAAACAGGAACACATTGGACGAGAAAACCATCCCGATCTCTCCATGTTTAACCAACAGTCAAGGGCCGCAGCCCCCCCAAACCCCCCCACGAAAAGACGGGGGGGCGGTACAACAATTTCACTGGCAAGCGCGGTTCAAGTGTGGGAGGGGGCTTGCCCCCGATAGCGGTGTGTCATTCAACACAGAGGGCGACTGTTACACCGCCATCGGGAGCAAGCCCCCTCCCACATTTCTAACCGTGTTCCATCAGCTGCCTTTGTTGCCTTTTTCGTGCGACGGGTCGTAGACCTTGGTCAGGTCACCCCCGAGGCGGAAGGTCTTGAACGGCTGCATCCCGTGTTTGCGCTCCACCACATCTGGCGCGCAGGTGTAGAGGGTGCAGAAGGGTTCGAGCCAGGCGAATTTCATGTCCTGCTTCAAGTCCTTCATGTCCTGCTCTTTACCGTTCTTCTGTTCGAAGATCTCCGGATCCTTGACCCCGGCCAGCACTTTGTCGCCCAGGCGTTTGAGCGCGCTGTTGTTTTCCTGGCGCAGATCAACACCGTTGACCAAGGCAAAACTGGCGATCATCGACAGCGGCGGCAGGGCGTAGTTGTGGTACGACAGGGCGCGTTGCTGACGCTTCAATTCGTTGGGCAAGAAGCCTTGGTCGTCGACCTGATTCACGCCGACCTTGTATTCCTTGACCGCCCAATCAAACAGGTCGCGACGGTTGGTGGCGATGGACGTAGCCATCACTGACCAGGCGGCCCAGTAAGAGTGGTTGTTGGTTTTTTCCAGGGGCAGATTGTCCCAATCGCTTACCACTTGGTCGGCCAGTTTGTTGAACCAGGCTTCGATCAGCTGCGATTCCTGCTGGTGATTGGCCAGCGGGTGCGAGTCGGAGAACTTCAAACGCACATAGGCCGAAGCCATGCTGCCCAGTGCCCATTTGCGCATGGACTTGCCGGTGTGGTTGAAGTCCTTGGACATCAACGCATCGGCCTTGGCCCACGACACCAGCCAGTTCAAGGTGCATTCAAGCTGCTCTGGGCGACCGTCACGCATGAACTGCATCACGCGTTTGCTGGTGTCTTTTTCCAGCTTGGTGATGTCGGCCGTGCTGTCACGGAAGGCTTTTTCCGACTGCACGTTCAGCGTGGAGCGGGCCTTGTCGGAGCCTTCGTACTTGCTGCGAAACTGCAGAGGCCCGGTGTAGGGCGTCGGCATGGTGTCGCAGTTTTCCTTGAAGTCGCCCGTCTTGAACGCTTCGATTGGTGCGAAGTAGCCCTGGGGCGGACGCAGTGGGGCGGCGGCGTTGACCGAGCCGGCGAAGATCGCCAGGCCCAGCAACGATGGAATCCATAACTTCTGCATAAGTAACCTCATTGCCCGAGTGAGGCAGTCTTCTGACCGCCGCTTGGGAATACGTTGCGTGTGCAAATTTTCGCTTCGACCTTCTGCGCGGCAGCGCCCGCTTCGGGGCCCTGCACTTCCACGGCCAGCAAGTTCTGCGAGGCCCAGTCTTCATCGGTGCGCAGTTCAAAGGCGAAACGCCCGTCTGTATCGGATGTTTCGGGTTTCTCGATCTTGATGTCCTCGTGGCGCCCGTTCATGTACCAGAGGGTGGCTTGCAAGGTTTTCACCGATGGATCGGCGAAGCGGATATCAACCTGATGGTTGGCGTTGCGCAGGTCTTTGTTCGAACTGTTAACCATCAATTCGTTCTTGCCGGGTTTCAATGTAGTGCTCGCGGTCATCTGCGCGGTCTTGCCTTCGCAGCCGTTGTCGAGCAGCGACATCATCTGGCGGTAGATGGTCTCCTGGTCCAGGCGATACAGCGGCGAGAACTCCCAGATAAGGATTTTCGGCGGGGTCTTCTGGAATTCTTCGCTGCCCAGGTACTGGATCATCGAACCTTCCAGGCCGCCGCCGGGAAAGGCCACGTTGAGAATGTCGGCACCGATTTCCTGCTCCAGGAAGCCGGCGAAGTTGTAGTTTTTGCCGCTGTGGCTGGTGCCCACGAGGGTGATCTGCGGGTTGCCCGAGTCGCCGAACAGGTCGCCGTCACCGGCTTCGCCCTTGGGCTCGGTGGTGAACTGGTCCATGTACTGGATCGCGTAGCTGGTGCCGCACAATTGCCCGGCCATGTTGTGCAGGGTGCCGGTCTTGCCCATGCGCCCGGAGCGCTTGGTCTCGAATTCACGCTTCGGAATATCGGCAAACTCAGGCATCGCACGCACTTTGGCGCCGACGATTTTCGCAGTGCGCTGGGCGCCGTATGGGGTCCAGTGCTGGTCGCCACGGAAGTAGAAATCGTGGGCCGGCAGTTCATCCGGCAGTTGCTCATTGGTGAGCGGCGACAGGTCCGGCACCACGTAGCCCATCTTGGCGAAACGGCCGAGCATGGTTTTGTAGTTGCCCAGGGCCTTGTCGAAGTCGAACTTGGCTTTCTCTTCAGGGTTGAGTTTGTTGCGGTTCACCAGGCCACGGGTCGGCTGGTAGACCACCACCAGTTCCACGCCCTTGGCCTTGAACGCATCGTGCAGTTGTTGCATGCGTTTGTAGCCGGCGGGGCTGGTGTCGAATTCGGTGCGCAAGTCTTCCTGGGTACGGAACAGCCAGTCGCCCTGGGCTTCTACCAGGGTGGTGAAGTTCTGCTGGTAGCGCGTGGTGTAGTTCTTCGCGTCATGGGCGGCCGGGCACAGGCTGCAGCACGGTTCGGCGGTGAAGGTCGGTGCCTTCAGTTCGTCGGCGCGTACGCCCTGGCTGGCCGCGAGCAGGCCGAGGGTCAGACCCGAGAGGCTCAGCAGTTTGATCATGTGTGGGTGCATAAGGGTCATCCTCAGTCCTGCATTTCGGTCTGGCGTTCGACAGGGTCGATCAGCACGGCTTTCTGCTGGCGTACCAGCAGGTCGAGAATTTCTTCCTGGCGTTCGCCTAGGACGCCGGAGAAGCTGATGCCACTGGATTTGGTCGGCGCCAGCATCGACACGCGATACAGCTCAATGCTCAGCGGCGAGTCGATGGACAGCGGCCCGCTGCCGTTCCCTGCCAGCTCACCGCCGACCACGATCAGCGAGACCTTGGCGTCGAAGGGGTCGAGGGCGATGTCGCGGTCGGTGTCGGTCAAATCCTTGATGTGGCCGTACACGCCGGTCAGGCCGTTGGCCATCGAGGTGTTTTCGTACAGCTTGATGTTCACGCTGTTACGCACACGAATGCCGTGGCGACGGTTGCTGATCACCTTGTTGCCCCACAACAGGTTGTCGCCGCTCTCATAGAGGGTGATGCCGTCAGTGTGGTTGCGGTAGATCTCGTTGTCGGCGATCAGGTTGTTGACGCTATTACGGTCGATCACCAGGCCCGACAGCTTGTTGTCGTAGCTGCGGTTGTTGAAGATGAAGCTGTCGTTCACTTCACGGGAAATGATGATGCCGTGCTTCTTCTTTGTGCCGTAGACGGTGTTGTCCGCGATGATCAGGCCGTGGGAACGGTCGTGGGGGTCAATGCCGTAGACGATGTTGTCTTTGTAGGTATTGCCCTTGATCACGAAGCCCGTGGTCTCATAGCAGTAGAAGCCGTACCACATGTCCGAGAACTCGGAGTCGATGATCCAGCCGGTCGGTTCAGGGCGCTTGAGCACCTTGGCCATGTTCGGCGTGTACTGGGAAATACTCACCCCGTACGACTTACTGTTGGCGTAGCCGAAACTGGCCATCTTGGTCTTGGAGATGTACGTCTCGGTGCCGCCCCAGGCCAGCAGGAACGGGCGGAATTCCTTCGGCGACTTGAACAGCGCCGGGCCGTTGGCCTTTTCGTCCCAACCGGTGATTTTGGTGTCACGCACAAACAACTGGCCGTCGTTGATCAGGAACGAACCGGCCTGTTGGGACAGGCGCAGCTCCTGGGTCTTGTTATCGATGTCCAGGATGCCTTTGCGCCCGACCACGATCGGCAACTTGGCCAGGAACACACCCGGCGAGGTTTCGCTGAAGTACTGCTTGGGCACTTTACCCAGCAAGTCCTTGAGGTTCATGTAGCCGTCGTCGACAAAGATCGCCTGGGGAATGCCGTGTTGGCGCACTACCCATTCGGCCATCTTGTTGTCGCCGCCGATAAAGTCCTTGAGGGCGTCTTCCTGCATCATGCGGCGGATGCTGATTTTGCCGGGCTTGCTGCGCACGATCTTCTTTTCCATCGCGGCGGCGGTGTAACCCGACAGGTCCGGCAGGGTCGGCTTGGCCATTTCCAGCGGCGCCGTAGGCGGGCTGGAAATGGTGTAGGTCTTGGCCTGTTGCAGTTCCTTGGCGATGGTCGGCGCCTTGGCCGCCGTATCGGCGAACGCTGTGGCGCTGGCCATCAGCATTGCCGCGACGAGTAGGCTTTGAGCATTCATTGCGCAGGCTCCCATCAGAATTTCCAGACCACGTCGACAAAGGCGCGGTGCATGTAGGAGTCGACTTTGCTGCCATAAGCGTCGCCCGGTTTGAACACACCGGCACGGAAACGCACCAGGGCCGAGGGTTCGTCAACCGACTGGCTGAGCGCGGCCGGCAGAAGGCCTTTCTTGAAGTACTTGGTGACGACCAGGTCCATCTCCTGACCGAGGTCTTTCTTGCCGTCGGCCAGTGGCAAGGAGGTGCTGGCGACGATGTCACCGGCGGCGTCGGTGGTGTTATCCAGCGCGGCAATGCCGTTGCTGCTCACCGGCTTGTTGCCATCCACGCGCCAGAACTTGTGGTACACCAGGCTGGCGTCGTAGTCCTCGCGCAACTGCCAGGACCCGAACAGGCTCATGGACTGCATGTTGTTCATCTCGCCGCGAAACGCTTCGCCGAAGCGGTGCACGCGGGACTGAGTACCGGTCCAGTTCGAACGGTTGCTTTGCAGGCCGTTCTGCTCGTAATCGGCGCTGGCGCGGGAGTAAGCCGCACCCACTTGCCACTGCGGGTCGAGGCGCAGGCGCACGCCGATATCGGTGGCCCAGCCACTGAGATTGTCACTGCGCTTGGCCTGATCAGGGCTCGAACCGTCGGACTTCAACGCGTTGACCTTGTCGCGGTCGCCACGCATGCCCGTCACGCTTGCCCAGTAGTTGACGGTGTTGGTGTTGCGCCAGTTGTAGGCGTCGCTGTTGGCTTCGATGCCGAGCCAGGTCAGGTCGCCGTTTTCGCGCTTGTCCAACGAGTCGGTGGGTTGACCCGGTTCCGGGTAGTCGAGCTTGCCGTTGTCATGGGTGTGATGACCGCGCAAGCCGATCCACTGGCCTGGCGTCCACTGGTAAGCGGCGTCGGCGTAGAGGTGCTGGCGGTCCTTGTCGACAGGCGACAGTTCCTTGAGGTCGGTGCGGTATTCGCTGAAGCGTTCGGCGACGCCCACGTTGGCTTTGAGCAAGGTGGTGTCGAAGGTCCAGTTCAGCGCTTCGATGTTGGTGTCGCGCCATTGGCCGTCGTCATTGCGCAGGCGTTGGCGACCGAGCTTGAGGATCTCGCCAGGGTAGGGCGTGAAGCCGCTGTAGCCGACCCAGAATTCACGCATCGCCAAGTAGTTCTTCTTGGTCTTGCGGTCGTTGTTGGTGGTTTGCTGGTTTTCGTCGTCGGCCGACTGTTGCAGGGTGTCGGTCTCGATGATGTCGCTCGATGCAACCGCCTGGCCCATGGCGTAGGCGCTCCAGTTGCCGCTTTCACCGTAGATCCAAGGGCGCAGGTCGATACCGACGCCGTTGACGTCGCCGCCTTTTTGCGTGCCCAGGTCGCGGTCATCTTCGGACTGGCCGGTGATTTTCACTTCCAGGCCGAAGTTCTTGGCTTCGGTCAGCGCGGCCAGGGTCGGGCACGACCACAGCAGGGCGAAGGTCAGGCCAATACCGGCCTTGACGAATGGATTGAGCTTCATAGGGATTCCTCGCCGTCGTCTTCTTCATCCAGGGCGTGCAGTTGCAACGTGCTCTGGGCCAGGGTGCCGCGGGCGGCCAGTTCCTGTTGCACCAGGCGTTGGCCCTGGGCGCGTTGTTCCGGCGTCAGCGGTGCTTCAAGCTGGGTGGCCAGCTCAACGGCTTGCGGGGTGTCCTGGGCTTTGGCCAATTGGCTGAAGACATAGGCGTTCAATGGGTCGGGCTTGGTGCCCTTGCCTTGGGAAAACAGTTGGGCGATGGCGAAGTCGGCGCTGTTCTGGCCGTTTCGCGCCGCGGTCAGCAAGTGGTCCAGGGCCTTTTGCGGGTAGACCTTGCCGAGGTAGCCACGGCGGTAGATCTGGCCGAGGTAGTAATCGGCAGCGACTTCCTTGCCCACGGCTTTTTCGAAGTGCGCTTCGGCGGCCTTGGCATCGGCCGGTACCCACTTGCCTTCGTAGTAGAGCTTGCCCAGGAGCAGTTCGGCGCGAGGCTGGTCGGCCGCGCGGCCGTTGTCGAGGTACTTCATCATTTGGTCGACGTCGCCCAGTTCCGGGAAGTCGTAGAGCAGTTGCGCGAGGCTGACCCAGGACGCCGGGTAGCCAGGGGCGATTTTTTCCAGCAGGGCCTGGGCGGTTTTTTCGTCCGGCGTGCCAAGGGTGGCATCGCCGAGCACACGGGCGACGCTGTCGACGCGCTGGGCGGTGACGGTGCCACGGCTGTAACCGGCTTCCATCTGCTTGAGCAATTCGGCCTGTTTTTCCGGCGCGGCTTGTTTCTGATAGACCGTAGCCAGCTCGACGTAGCAGATATCGGTGGTGTTCAGCGCGGCTTTGCAGATGCGCTCCACATCATCCAGGTGCTGGTCGTAGGTGCCTTGGGTGCGATACAGCAGCACTTGCGCAAGGCCGGCTTCCGGGTAACCGTCGGCCTGCCATTTGCTGATTTGCTGCTGGGCGTTCACATTCGGGAAGCTGTGCGGGTATTGCAGGTACAGCATCGCCAGTGGAATCAGGGTGTTGCCTTCACCATTGGCAAAGGCTTTTTTCAGCAGGCCTTCAGCTTCATGGTGCTCGGCTTCGGTGGAGCCAGGCTTGGCCACCAGCAGGCGTCCCAGGCGAGCCTGGGCGCGCGGCGAAGTGTCTGCCGCTGCACGGTAAGTGGCTTCGGCCTGTTTGATTTGCGCCGGATCGCGGGTGCCTACCTGGATATCGGCCAGGCCCACTTGGGCCTCGCTGTAACCCAGGTCTGCCAGTTGCTGGTAATTCTGCTGCGCGGTGACGGTGTCGCCACGCTTAAGCGCTTCATTGGCCAGGCGTTGGTCGGGCAGGCCGGCGCAACCGGCGAGGCTCACCGCAATAGCCAGCAACGCCACCGAACCCATGTGGGAGGGGGCTTGCTCCCGATACAGGCGACCCGGTCCGTCAGGCAAACCGCGCTGATCCCATCGCGAGCAAGCCCGCTCCCACAGGGATTGCGGTGTTTTTAGGCGCGTCATCACAGGCATCTCCTCGCTTACAGTCCGGCAGCCATGGCTTTATCGATCAGCCAGTTCAGCGATGGGCCACGGTCGCTGGTGACTTCTACCGGGCGGCCGGCGAATGCGCTGTCCAGCGGTGCATCAGGCTTGATCTGTACGCGGATGTCGGAGGACAGATCGGCGCTGTTCAGGCTGGTGCTGCTGACGATAGTGCCGGTACGCACTTGGTCTTCGTCGGCAACCTGGAAGCTCACTGGCGTACCTGGGCGCACGTCGCCGAACTGGCGATAGGTGAAACGCGCTTCCACATTGGCCGGAGCGCCGCGTGGCACCAGTTGGAAGATCACATCGCCTTTGCTGGCGTACTGACCGTCGGCGACCATTTGCTGGGCAACCACGCAATCACACGGCGAGGTCAGGGTGCCGGTCATTTGCTTGCCGAACAGTTCTTCAACCTTGGCCGGTTGCAGCTGGTCTTCGTCCAAATGGCCCTTGAGCACATCCAGCATGCTGGTGCTGAAGGTCGCCAGCGGCGCGCCTTTGGCGGCGATCGCGTCACCTTTGAGCAGGCTTTGCACGGTGCCGTCGCGCGGCATCGTCACGTTCATACCCGGCACGCTGACCAGACCGGCCTGGGCGTGGCTGACGAAGTACATGCCGTACACCGACTTGAAGACAAACCCGAACGCCGCCAGGCCCACGATGAAGATCCCCGCGCTGAACGTCACTGCACGCAGGCGACCGAGTGCGGTCATGCCGCTGCCGCTGTCCTTGACCTTGCGCGCCTTGGTGAAGTTGTCGCGTTGCAGGGTCGCCAGCACGTCACCCATGGACACGATGTCGCCGGACAAGTGCGAGGTGATCAGGTGGCGCAGGGTGGAAATATCCTGCTGTTCCAGGTTCTGGAACTGGCAACCGGTACGGCCGCTCTGGCGGTCGTAAGAGCGGATCTGCAATTCGACATCCATCGCCAGACCGAGGTTATCGATCACGAACTGCAGGCGGCCCTTGTGCACTTCGCCGACGTTAAGCGGTTGGGTTGCAGTGAATGCCAGGCCACCGGCGGACAGGTCCAGAACCCGCGCTTCGGTGGGTTTGCCGTCATTGCCGAAGAAGCGCAATTTGGCCGGGATTTTTACCCGTGCGTGTTGGCGTTGGGCTTCGGATTCGTGGACAACATTGACGTTTGCTTGGCTGTTCATAATTTTCGATTTCCTAGTTAATTCAGGCTTGGCAGGGTCAGACCATCATCAGCAACACGGCGACGAAAATGCTGCCGGCGGAGAAGGTCATGGTCCGAGACGACCAGGTGTTGAACCAACGTTGAAAGCTGGCCAAATCGCGGGTCAGTTTGGTGTCCTGGCGAGTCCAGGACTGTTGATCAAGGCGGAAGAACACGTAGATCTTCACCAGCGCGCCCATGATCTGGTTGTAATAGAGAATCGCCGGGTAAGCCGGGCCGATCTTGTGGCCGGAACACGACAGCAACAGCGTGAGGATCAGGCGGGTAATACCGATCCACAGCAGGTACGCGAGGATGAACGCGCCGCCGTATTTGAAGGTGGCGATAATCGCCACGGTCAGGCCGAGCAGGGAGGTCCACATCGACACGCGCTGGTCGAACAGCACCACGCTGGTGAACAGACCGAGGCGGCGTACGCCCAGGCCGAGGGCGCGGGAGTTCTGGCGCAGGTTGTTGCCGTACCAGCGGAACATCAGCTTGCGGCTGGCCTTGATAAAGCTCTTTTCCGGCGGGTGTTCCACGGTGTTGATCGCGGCGTCCGGCACGTAGAAGGTGTCGTAGCCCAAGCGCATCAGGCTGAACCAGCTGGACTTATCGTCGCCGGTGAGGAACTTGAAGCGGCCCAGGCGCCAGTGTTGCAGCGAGTCGCTTTCCACGTCGGCGATAAAGCCCGGGTCGGTGACCACGCTGGCACGGAACACTGACATGCGACCGGTCATGGTCAGCACGCGCTTGGACAGGGCCATGGAGCACATGTTGATGTGGCGCTGGGCGAAGCGCAGTTTGTGCCACTCGCTCATGATGTAGCCGCCGCGTACTTCGCAGAACTCGTTGGTGGTCAGGCCGCCGACATTGCCGAACAGCTGGAACCACGGCACGGTTTTGCGCACTACGCCTTCGGCAAGCACGGTGTCGCCATCGATCACCGCCACCACGGCGCGGTCGTCCGGCAAGTGGCGGGAGATGGCGCGGAAACCGAAGGCCAGGCCGTCGCGCTTGCCGGTGCCGGCGATGCGCACGAAGTCGAGCTTCACGTGCTCTGGAGGGTTCATCTTCTCCCAGAGGCTCTTGACCAGCAGCTCATCGGACATTTCCACCAGCGAGCAGACCACGGTGGTGGGGAAGCCGCATTCGATGGCCTCGCGGATCACGGAGCTGTAGACCTGCGCGGTGGTCAGCGCATCGATCCTGAAGCTTGTAACCATCAGGAACACGTGGGACGGGTCGGCAGACTTGCCCAGCTTGCGCACTTTACGACGCAGGTGCGGGTAGACCACGTACAAGAACAGCATGCCGCGAAAGAAATGCGTAGCACCCATCGAATAGCGCCAGATACCGACGGCGCCAATCAGGAAAATAAAATTCTTCGACTCGGAGTCGAACGTACTCGCCGGCAACAGCAGGGCGAGACCCATCAGCAGGCTGAGGAAGAACAGCCAGCCGGCGGATTGCAGTAGTACGTGTTTTAACTTGGACATAAGCATCTTCCGAAGGTGAAGGAGGTTTCAGGCGGCGAGCGCTGGGGATGGAAACGCGCGCCGCCTGAAACTTGCCGTTGCTGTTACCAGCAGATGCCTTCGGTGCGACCGGTCGCGCAGGTGGCTTTGGACATGAAGCCCACCAGGTCGATCACTTGCTTGCCGTGCGGTGCGTTCTGCGCCAGGGCGCGGAATTTCTCGTCACGGTTACCGAGGATGATCACGTCGGAGTTATTGATCACGTCGTCGAAGTCCGAGTTGAGCAGGGACGACACGTGCGGGATCTTGCCTTCGATGTAATCTTTGTTCGCACCGTGGACACGGGCGTACTCGACGTTGCTGTCGTAGATGCTCAGGTCGAAACCTTTGCCGATCAGCATTTCTGCCAGCTCTACCAGCGGGCTTTCACGCAGGTCGTCGGTACCGGCCTTGAAGCTCAGGCCCAGCAGGGCGACTTTGCGTTTGTCGTGGCCGGCAACGATGTCGAAGGCGTTCTGCACCTGGGACTCGTTGCTGCGCATCAGCGAGTTGAGCAGCGGCGCTTCCACGTCCAGGGTGCTGGCGCGGTAGGTCAGGGCGCGCACGTCTTTTGGCAGGCACGAGCCGCCGAACGCAAAGCCTGGGCGCATGTAGTACTGGGACAGGTTGAGGGTCTTGTCCTGGCAGACCACTTCCATCACTTCACGACCATCGACGCCGACGGCCTTGGCGATGTTGCCGATCTCGTTGGCGAAGGTCACCTTGGTGGCGTGCCACACGTTGCAGGTGTACTTGATCATCTCGGCAACGGCGATGTCCTTGCGGATGATCGGTGCGTCGAGTTCTTCGTACAGGGATTGCAGGACATCGCCGGAAGCTTTGTCGAACTCGCCAATGACGGTCATCGGTGGCAAGTCGTAGTCGGCGATGGCGGTGGATTCACGCAGGAATTCCGGGTTGACCGCGACACCGAAGTCGACGCCGGCTTTCTTGCCGGAGCAGTCTTCGAGGATCGGGATTACCACGTTGGCCACGGTGCCTGGCAGTACGGTGCTACGTACGACGACGGTGTGGCGGGTGGCTTTGTCACGCAGGACAAAACCGATCTCGCGGCACACGGCTTCGATGTAGTCGAGTTCCAGATCGCCGTTTTTCTTGCTCGGCGTACCGACGCAAATCATCGACAGGTCGGTATCACGGATGGCGTCGGCGAAGTTGGTGGTGCCGCGCAGTCGACCGGTTTCGATACCCTGGCTCAACAGCTCGCCCAGACCCGGTTCAACGATTGGCGATTTGCCAGCGTTGATCAGGTCGATCTTATCCTTGGAGATGTCTACGCCTACCACTTCGTGGCCACGGGCAGACAAGCAACCGGCACACACTGCGCCAACGTAACCTAGACCAAATATGCTGATGCGCATCGCATTTACCTCTGTGTTAATCATGCCAATTAATGGCCGGAGTTCATGTTTGCAAGCGTCACAAATGCCACGAAAGTTAGGCGAATAGACGCCGACTTACCGCGTACAGGCATGTTGAATAATGAGTGACTAACGATTGCACTCAAGTTGTGCGCAACTTGGCCTTATTGTTGGGACCTGCCCTCAAATGCAGCCGGCCTTCCTGGGAGAAGGGCCTGGCGCCAGTGCCGCAGGGCTTTGATAGAGGCGGCAAGCCTTTAAATATCAATGCCTTGGGTTGTGTCACTGACCATTAGGGGAGGCTTAGCCCTGGCCTTATAGGGAGAAGCAAATCATCCTTGTCGCCGCTCTTAATTAATCGGTTGGCAATATGACCAATGAGTCAAAGTTTAATATGACAACTTCGCTACTTCCGTTGGTCGCCATGTAAGTCATCTCCTACAGAAACAGAGAATTTCGTTACCGGTGGTATGAGCCGTGCTTTGGGACGAAGTTCCAGACCGCCTATCTAGAGCGCTGAAATTTCTTGAAATATTAGGAGGGATGGCACTAGTACTATATTGATAGCACTTGCTATTTGGGCCAGTAGTTATAGGGAGTTGGCTTGGAGAGATAGTTTTGTGCCACTAGTGTTTTAAAAAAGTGGTGCCACTACGAAAAAAATTTAGAAATGTCGAGTGAAAGAAACGTTAGGAATGCGAAAGGATATTTTTTGACGTCAAAACGTTGGCGTTTGTCGGATTCAACGCAGATAAAAATGTGGGAGGGGGCTTGCTCCCGATAGCGGTGTATCAGTCACCCAATCAGTGACTGACACTCTGCTATCGGGAGCAAGCCCCCTCCCACATTTGAACATCGGTGCTGTTGAGAGCTTTATTCCGGTGCGTGATCGCGCAAAAACACCAGGTTGTCCGGTTTGGACTGCTCCGCATTGAAGCGATAACCCTGCACATCGAACTGCTTGAGCTTGGCGGGATCGTTGATGCGTTCTTCAATCACGAAGCGGCTCATCATGCCCCGGGCCTTTTTGGCGTAGAAGCTGATGATCTTGTATTGGCCATTCTTCAGGTCTTTGAACTCGGTGTTGATGATCCGAGCGTTCAGGGCTGTGCGCTTGACCGCCGAGAAGTACTCGTTGGACGCCAGGTTGAGCAGCACGTCATCGCCTTGCTCGGCCAGGGCTTCGTTCAGCCATTCGCTGATGCGCGTGCCCCAGAAGGCGTACAGGTCCTTGCCACGTGCGTTGGCCAGTTTGGTGCCCATCTCCAGGCGATACGGCATCATCAGGTCCAGAGGGCGCAGCAGGCCGTAAAGGCCCGAGAGCATGCGCAGGTGGTCCTGGGCGTAGCTGAAGTCGGCATCGGTGAAGGTGTCGGCGTTGAGGCCGGTGTACACGTCGCCCTTGAATGCCAGCAAGGCTTGTTTGGCGTTTTCGGGGGTGAAAGCCGGGGTCCAGCTGCCGAAACGTGCGGCGTTGAGGCCGCCGATTTTGTCGGAGACATGCATGAGTTCGCTGATTTGCGCTGGGCTGAACTCACGCAGTTGCTCGATCAATTCCTGGGAATGGTCCAGGAACTGCGGCTGGGTGAAGCGTGGGGTCGCCGGTTTTGATTCGAAATCGAGGGTTTTGGCGGGGGAAATCACCGTCAGCATGAAGTCGTCTCCTGTAATCGTGGGGGGATTCTAGGGGCTCGGGCGTTTTGACTCCACCTATGATGGCGATAGGCGCGATCCGCTATGATGGCCGGTGACTCTGGAGAGGGAGACCCTGCGTGCGAATAGCGCTTTTGTTGTCGGCTTGCCTGCTGTGCCTGAATGCCCAGGCGGCACCGGTGGATGTAGCCAGTCTGGACCGTGGCACCTGGCCTGAAAAACTCAGCAGCCCTGCGCTGTTCGACGTAGCCTCGCGCGCCGAAATCCTGATGTTCGCCCGCAGCCTGTTGGCCAGCGAGTCCCTGGATGACGCGGCGCTCAAGCAGCGCCTGGGCCTGAGGATCATCAACCAGGCCGCCATCGACGACCTGCGCCGCCAGCTCTGGCAACGCCTGCTGGAAAACTACACCGTCGCCCAGCAGAGCTGCGAGGTGGATGCCTCGTTCTGCTACCTGGTGGAAAACATGGACGACCTGCGCGAACAGGCCGGCAAGTTCGAAGTCAGCCAAGACTCCTTCTATATAGGTTGGGCCGCCCCCAGCCATACCTTCCATGAACGTTACCTGGACGAACTGCTGAGAAAGGCCGCGCTTTTCCCGCAGATCAGCAGCGAAGTTGCTCGGTTTGGCGACCATGAGCGCAATGGCGACGAATTCAACGACCGCCTGTTCCTGCTGACGTTCGACGGCGGCCCTGCACCGGTCAGCGGCAATACCGACTGGCTCGCCGACTACCTGCGCAAGCAGAAGATGAACGCAACGTTCTTTGCCCTCGGCAGCAGCTTGCAAACCCGTGTCGAGCGCAGTTCCGCCGCGCAAGTGGAGGCGTTGTACCAAGGCCAGTGCGTCGGCACCCAGGGTTGGCAGTACCGCTCCCACAGCCATTGGGTGGACTGGCAGAGCTCCGTCACCCGCAGTG
Source organism: Pseudomonas sivasensis (assembly GCF_021391435.1). Lineage (NCBI taxonomy): Bacteria > Pseudomonadati > Pseudomonadota > Gammaproteobacteria > Pseudomonadales > Pseudomonadaceae > Pseudomonas > Pseudomonas sivasensis. The sequence goes on from NZ_CP090029.1 coordinate 1,313,243, forward strand.
CGTCGTTGGTACAGAACCTGATGCCGGAAAACTACGTGCCGCTGTTCCGCCCACCGTACGGCCAGCGCCGCGCGGACAGTCAGGGCTTCTTTCAATCCCAGGGTTTGCAGGTGGCGTTGTGGGACATCGATTCCCAGGATGATCCAGGCAAGCTCAAGGCCGATGAGTCGATGCAGCGCGTGCTCACACTGATGTTGCTATGGCGCAAAGGGGTGATTGTGTTTCACGACACTCAAGACAAGGCGCGGGTGGCATTGCCGCTGTTGCTACAGGCAACGGCGCAGAGTGGCTTGGGTTGGCAGGACTGCCGGGAAGCATTTCGTTAAAAAGATGAAGTGCCCGGCCCTGTTGGGTATGAGGCGTTTTCGGGGTGATTTTGTGCGACATTTCGATGCAGGCGGACTTCCGACTTTAACGGGGTGCATGGCACTCGGCTAGTGCTATTCGTCATCCTGAAAAATAAACTTCAAAAAAGCGTCAAAGTGCTTTTTCCTGTCATGGGTTTTGCGGTATTACGAAGTCAGATCGCCGAAACCTGCAACACAGGTGGCGTCTTCCAAGACTCCTCATGTGGGCACTGCGCTTGACGTCACTCAGGTGCAGTCGGTGGTCGAATCAAGGCGCAGCACTGTCGTGGTATTGCGTCGACTGGCTCCCACAAAGGTGACCGAGTATGGATGATCATGGACGCACCCCTTCTTCCGACCAGCCAATCCTTTATGTGCTTGATACCAACGTATTGATCCACGATCCAAACGCACTGCTCAATTTCGAAGAGCACCACGTCGCCATCCCGATGATCGTGCTTGAGGAACTCGACAAACTCAAAAGTGGGCACCACAGCGTCGCCGCCGAATGCCGCCAGGCCATCCGCCTGATCGACAAGACCCTGGGCGAAGCGTCACCCGAGGACGTTGAAGTCGGCGTGCCGATCCAGCGTGGCAAGAGCGGGCCCAAGGGCTTGCTGTCGATTCTGATGAGCAAGCGCAGCGAGCCCAACAGCCTGCTGCCGGAAAACCTCAACGACAACAAAATCATTAACCAATTGATCGACCTGCACGCGCGTGACAAGGACTTGCGCCTGGTGTTGGTGACCAAAGACATCAATATGCGCCTCAAGGCACGAGCGTGTGGGATCGCGGCCGAGGACTACAGCACCGACCAACTGGTCGATGACGTTTCAATGCTGTCCCGTGGTTATCACACGGTGACCGGTTCCTTCTGGGACCTCGTGAGCAAGGTCGAAACCCGTCAGGACCATGGCCGCACCTGGCACCAGGTACAACTGATCGACAACCTGCCGGCCGTGCACATCAATGAATTCATCATCGACGAACAGGGCTTCGTGGGCTGGATCAAAGAGATCCAGGTCGACAAGCTGCTGATCCTCGACCTGCATCAGGAACCCCTGTTGCACCAGGAAGCCTGGGGCCTGAAACCGCGCGACATCTACCAGAGCCTGGCGCTGTATGCGCTGCTCGATCCGGACATCCACTTGGTCAACCTGACCGGCGCTGCGGGTTCCGGTAAAACCATCCTCGCCCTGGCTGCCGCTATCGAGCAGACCATGGTGACCAAGCGCTATCGCCGCATCATCGCCACCCGCTCCGTGCAGGGGCTGGACCAGGAAATTGGCTTCCTGCCCGGCACCGAAGCGGAAAAAATGGAGCCGTGGCTGGGGGCGATCACCGACAACCTCGAAGCCTTGCACATGGATGACGAAAACACCCATGGCAGCGTCGACTACATCCTCAGCAAAGTGCCGTTGCAGTTCAAATCCCTCAACTACATCCGAGGTCGCAGCTTCCAGCAAAGCCTGATTTTGATCGATGAATGCCAGAACCTCACGCCGCACCAGATGAAAACCATCATCACCCGTGCCGGCGCCGGTTCCAAAGTGGTGTGCCTGGGCAACCTGGCACAGATCGACACCCCTTACCTGTCCGCGACCAGCTCCGGGCTGACCTATCTGACTGAACGCTTCAAAGACTTCCCGAACGGCGTGCACATTGCGCTGCAGGGTGTTCCACGTTCGATCCTGGCTGAATACGCAGAGTCTCATTTGTAAATGCGGTCAGTGTGGGAGGGGGCTTGCTCCCTCCCACATTTTGTTGTGTGTTGGGTTTACAATCGCGGCTCCTGATCAGGAGTATCGCTGTGCTGACTCATCTCGATTCCCAAGGTCGCGCCCATATGGTCGACGTCACCGACAAGTCCGTGACGTTCCGTGAGGCGGTGGCTGAAGCGCGGGTGCGCATGTTGCCAAGCACCCTGCAAATGATTGTCGACGGCGCCCATCCCAAGGGCGACGTGTTTGCCGTGGCCCGCATCGCCGGGATCCAGGCAGCAAAAAAAACCAGTGATCTGATCCCCCTGTGCCATCCGCTGATGCTCACCGGCGTCAAGGTCGAACTGAGTGCCGATGGCGAGGACGCGGTTCATATCGTGGCGCGCTGCAAGCTGTCCGGGCAGACCGGCGTGGAAATGGAAGCATTGACGGCAGCCAGCGTCGCTGCGCTGACCCTCTACGACATGTGCAAGGCCGTGGATCGCGGCATGACCATCGAAAGTATTCGCCTGCTGGAAAAGCTGGGCGGCAAGAGCGGGCATTTCAAGGCGGATCAAGTATGAGTATTAACGTCCTGTTTTTTGCGCGCTACGCCGAATCGGTGGGCTTCGATTCGCTGGAGATGGAAGGTGAGTTTGCCACCGTGGATGCCGTGCGCCTGGCCCTGGCCAGTGACCCGGAGTTTGCAGTCCTCAACGAGCCAAGCCTGATGTGCGCCCGCAATGAGGAGTTGTGCAGTCTCGACGAACCGGTACACGCCGGAGACGAAGTTGCCTTCTTCCCGCCCGTGACCGGAGGCTGAGCATGGCCATCCGTGTGCAGGTTGAGGCGTTTGATCCCGGTGCTGAAGTTAACGCAATGCACGCGGCCAACGTGGGCGTGGGCGCGGTGGTGAGTTTTGTCGGTTATGTACGCGACTTCAATGATGGTCGCGACGTATCGGGGATGTTCTTGGAGCATTACCCCGGCATGACCGAAAAGGCCCTGGCCAAGATCGCCGTGGAAGCAGAGCAGCGTTGGCCGTTGCTCAAGCTGGACGTACTGCACCGCGTCGGCGCGTTGGAGCCGGGTGAGCCGATTGTGTTTGTCGCGGCAGCCAGTGCCCATCGCCAGGCTGCGTTTGATGCCTGTGCGTTTGTGATGGACTACTTGAAGACGCGAGCGCCGTTCTGGAAGAAAGAGAACACCCCAGAAGGTTCGCGCTGGGTGGAAGGGCGGGACAGCGACCACGCTGCAGCGGACCGCTGGAAGTAGCCAGCCGAACACAGAACCAAATGTGGGAGGGGGCTTGCCCCCCGATAGCGGTGTGTCAGTCAAATTATGTATCGACTGATCCACTGCTATCGGGGGGCAAGCCCCCTCCCACATTTTTGACCGGGTTTCAGCTTACGGGCGTTTGCGTTCTACAGCTCGCAGCAAGTGCGTCGGCGGTGTCTCGCAACTGATCTTGCGCCCCAGCAACGTCTCGATCGACGGCAACTGATACGAGTCATCTTCACCGGCAAAGCTGATCGACACACCCGCTGCGCCCGCACGGCCAGTACGGCCAATCCGGTGCACATAGTCGTCCGGCACTTCCGGCAGGGTGAAGTTGATCACGTGGCTGATGCCATCGATGTGAATCCCACGGCCCGCCACGTCAGTGGCCACCAGCACGCGGATCTTGCCTTCGCGGAAGCCTTCCAGTGTCTTGATGCGCTTGTGTTGCGGCACATCGCCGGACAGTTGCGCGGCGTTGACACCATCACGTACCAGACGCTCTTCGATGCGGCGTACTTCGTCTTTGCGGTTGGCGAACACCATCACGCGCTCCCAACCGTTGTCGTTGATCAGGTTGTAGAGCAGTTTGTACTTGTCGGCACCGGCCACCGCGTAGATGTGCTGTTCGACGTTTTCGCTGGCGACGTTCAGCGCTTCAATCTCGACGATGGACGGGTCGGTGGTCCACTGCTTGGCGAGGTTCATCACGTCTTCGGTGAAGGTCGCGGAGAACAGCAGGGTCTGACGCTCGTTTTTCGGCGGGGTCTGACGAATGATCTGGCGCACTTGCGGGATGAAACCCATGTCGAGCATGCGGTCGGCTTCGTCCAGCACCATCACTTCGACCATGTCCAGGTGCACGTCGCCGCGCTGGTTGAAGTCCAGCAGGCGGCCAGGGGTCGCTACCAGAATGTCGCAGTGACGGGCTTCGAGGTGTTTGAGCTGCTTGTCGAAGTCCATGCCACCGACGAAGGTCATCACGTTAAGGCCGGTGTATTTGGTCAGGTCGGCGGCGTCCTTGGCGATCTGCACCACCAGCTCCCGGGTCGGGGCGATGATCAGCGCGCGCGGTTCACCCATGTAGCGCTCTTTCGGCGGCGGCGTTTGCAGCAGCTGGGTGATGATCGAGATCAGGAACGCGGCGGTCTTGCCAGTGCCGGTCTGGGCACGGCCGATGGCGTCTTTGCCGGCAAGGGTAAAGCCCAATACCTGCGCCTGGATCGGCGTGCAGTACGGGAAGCCCAGGTCCTGGATGGCATGCATCAGTTCCGGGGCCAGTTTGAAGTCGTGGAAACGGGTTTTACCTTCCTGGGGCTCGACGACAAAGTCTTCGAGTTTCCATGGGATCACCGGCGGTTTAGGGGCGCGTTCCCGGCGAGGCTTGGGGGCGGGCGCGGCTTCAGCCTGAGGGGTTGCCTGTTCGGGCGATGTCACCGGCGGCGTCTTCGGCTGCGCGATAGGTGCGGTCCGGTCGGGCTGTTGGCCGTCATTGCGGCTGCCGGAGGCGGGGACAGGAGCACTGGGGACAGGCGCGAGCGGCTCAGCCTCGCTTTTGCCGAACATCTTCTTAAGTGCTTTGAGCACGGTGATCTCATTAATTGGTTAAGGAATGTACGCCGGGCAGTGTAATGCAAGAATCGGGCGCGGCGTAGTGTGTCTGTCATACGGCTACATAAATGCGGAGTATCAGCCTAGGCGAGCGCTCAACCAGGCGCCGATATCGTGTATCTCCTGAGGTAACACTTCGTGGCCCATTGGGTATTCCTGCCATGTCACGGTGACACCACGGCTCTTCAGGTGTTCGTAAGCCGTACGGCCCATCGCGTTCTGCACCACCTCGTCGTGCTGGCCGTGCAGGCACAGAGCGGGAATGCGCTGCTGGCTGGCGGACAATTCCAGCTCATCGCTGAAAGTGGGCGCGTAGGTGGAGAGGGCGATGACGCCACCCAAGGCACCCTGCCATTTGGTAAACGCTGTGTGGAAAACCACCGCGCCACCTTGGGAAAAACCGGCGAGGAAAATTCGCGAGGCGTCTATTCCGCTGCTTTTTTCAGTTTTGATCAAATCGGTGACCATTCTGGACGACTCATCCAGCTCTTCCAGGCTGATCGAACGGGCCGGGCTCATGGCCTTGATGTCGTACCAGCTCGGCATTTCGTAGCCGCCATTAATAGTCACCGCGCGGGTCGGCGCTTGGGGTAATACAAAGCGCGTCGTCAGCAAGCTTTCCTGCAGCGCTTCGGCCACCGGCAAAAAGTCGTAGCGATCGGCACCCAGGCCATGCAACCAGATTACGCAGGCGTCTGCGGGCTTGGCGGGCTGAAGAATCAAGGGTTCGGTCATGTCTGCTCCATAAATGTGCGTGCGCTCCGATTAAGTGCGACGGAACGGTGCGTCATAGGTTGATCTGTTAAGAGAATGTCGCAAGGTTGAATCTTTTCCTATTGACCATGGGCTGAAACGACTCAGCCACCACTCTGGTACGGCGCTTGCTATGTGTAGGTCGATGTCAGAACTATCCCGGGACGGTAACACTATCAGTGACTGCCGTTTATGGGATAGCCGCTGGAATTACTGCGACAGCCTCATGCCGCTTGACCCTAAAAAAAACCAACACGGGTCAATATCGCCTCATAAGGGTGCGCTGAGGTTCGAGCTCCGACACAACAAGAGCGTATTTGGAGGTTTGAATGAAGGTATTGAAATCCACCCTGGCCATCGTTTCCGCGGCCGCTGTACTGGGTGTCAGTGGTTTCGCCCAAGCTGGCGCCACTCTGGACGCCGTGCAGAAGAAAGGCTTCGTGCAATGCGGCGTGAGTGACGGCTTGCCGGGTTTCTCGGTACCGGATGCCAGCGGCAAGATCCTCGGGATCGACGCTGACGTTTGCCGCGCTGTCGCTGCTGCTGTGTTCGGCGACGCGACCAAGGTCAAGTTCAGCCAGTTGAACGCCAAGGAGCGTTTCACCGCGCTTCAGTCTGGCGAGGTCGACATTCTGTCCCGTAACACCACCATGACCAGCTCTCGCGACGCCGGCATGGGCCTGAAATTCCCAGGCTTCATCACCTACTACGACGGCATCGGCTTCCTGGTTAACAACAAGCTGGGCGTAAAAAGCGCCAAGGAACTGGACGGTGCAACCATCTGCATCCAGGCTGGTACCACCACCGAGCTGAACGTTTCCGACTACTTCCGTGGCAACAACCTCAAATACACCCCGATCACCTTCGACACCTCCGACGAAAGCGCCAAGTCGCTGGAATCCGGTCGTTGCGACGTACTGACTTCCGACAAGTCCCAACTGTTCGCCCAGCGCAGCAAGCTGGCCGCGCCGAAGGACTACGTGGTTCTGCCGGAAACCATCTCCAAAGAACCGCTGGGCCCAGTCGTGCGTAACGGCGACGACGAGTGGCTGGCCATCGTGCGCTGGGTTGGCTACGCCATGCTCAACGCTGAAGAAGCCGGCATCACTTCCAAAAACGTTGAAGCTGAAGCCAAATCCACCAAGAACCCGGACGTTGCACGTCTGCTCGGTGCTGACGGCGAATACGGCAAAGACCTGAAAGTGAAGAAAGACTGGGTCGTACAGATCGTCAAGCAAGTCGGTAACTACGGCGAAGTGTTCGAGCGCAACCTCGGCAAGAGCACCCCGCTGGAAATCGACCGTGGCCTGAACGCACTGTGGAACAACGGCGGCATTCAATACGCACCCCCTGTGCGCTGATCGCTGATGGTTCTGTCACCCGGTGGGCCAACCACCGGGTGATGTTCTGTTCCATTCTTTCCGGGGCACTTCATGCAAAATCAAATCGGCGCACCAAAGCAGAAGCTCAGCTTCAGCGATCCCAAAGTGCGTGCGTGGCTCTTCCAGATCATCACGATTGTGGCGGTGATCTCGCTGGGCTGGTACCTCTTCGACAATACCCAGACCAACCTTCAGCACCGAGGCATTACCTCGGGTTTCGACTTTCTTGAGCGCAGTGCCGGGTTCGGCATCGCGCAGCATTTGATCGACTACACCGAATCGGACAGCTATGCCCGCGTCTTTGTAATCGGCTTGCTCAATACCCTGCTGGTGACCGTGATCGGCGTGGTCCTGGCGACCTTGCTCGGTTTCATCATCGGCGTGGCGCGTCTGTCGCCGAACTGGATGATCAACAAGCTGGCGACCGTGTATGTGGAAGTGTTCCGCAACATTCCGCCGCTGCTGCAAATCCTGTTCTGGTACTTCGCGGTGTTCCTGACCATGCCGGGGCCGCGTAACAGCCATAACTTCGGCGACACCTTCTTTGTCAGCAGCCGTGGCCTGAATATGCCGGCAGCGCTGGCCGCTGATGGGTTCTGGCCGTTTGTGGCCAGTGTGGTGGTGGCGATCGTGGCAATCGTGGCGATGGCGCGTTGGGCCAACAAACGCTTTGAAGCCACCGGCGTTCCGTTCCACAAATTCTGGGCGGGCCTGGCGCTGTTCTTCGTGATCCCGGCGTTGTGCGCCCTGATCTTCGGTGCACCGCTGCACTGGGAAATGCCCACGCTGCAAGGTTTCAACTTTGTCGGCGGCTGGGTGCTGATCCCTGAGCTGCTGGCGCTGACCCTGGCGCTTACCGTGTACACGGCAGCGTTTATCGCCGAGATCGTGCGTTCGGGCATCAAGTCCGTCAGCCACGGCCAGACCGAAGCTGCGCGCTCCCTGGGCCTGCGCCCTGGGCCGACGCTGCGCAAGGTCATCATCCCGCAAGCCCTGCGGGTGATCATTCCGCCGCTGACCAGCCAATACCTGAACCTGGCGAAAAACTCGTCGTTGGCCGCCGGTATCGGTTACCCGGAAATGGTTTCGCTGTTTGCCGGCACGGTGCTCAACCAGACCGGCCAGGCCATCGAAGTCATTGCCATCACCATGAGCGTGTACCTGGCGATCAGCATCAGCATTTCCCTGCTGATGAACTGGTACAACAAGCGCATTGCGCTGATCGAGCGGTGAGGAAACGCCCATGAGTACGCATACTTTCAAACCTGATATGCCGCCGCCGAGCAAAGTCTTCGGCCCGGTGGCATGGATGCGCGCCAACTTGTTTTCCAGTTGGCTCAACACCCTGCTGACGCTGTTGGCGTTCTACCTGATCTACCTGGTGGTGCCGCCGATCCTGCACTGGGCCATCCTCGACGCCAACTGGGTCGGTACGACCCGCGCCGATTGCACGAAAGAAGGCGCCTGCTGGGTGTTCATCCAACAGCGCTTTGGGCAGTTCATGTACGGCTACTACCCCGGCGACCTGCGCTGGCGTGTAGACCTGACCGTGTGGCTGGCCATCGTTGGCGTGGCACCGTTGTTCATCTCGCGTTTCCAACGCAAGGCGATCTACGGCCTGAGCTTCCTGGTGCTGTACCCGATCATTGCGTTCTTCCTGTTGCACGGCGGGATCTTCGGCCTGACCAACGTGGCGACCAGCCAGTGGGGCGGCCTGATGCTGACCCTGGTGATCGCCACCGTCGGTATCGCCGGCGCCTTGCCTCTGGGCATCGTGCTGGCGCTGGGACGGCGTTCGAACATGCCGGCAATTCGTGTGATTTGCGTGACGTTCATCGAGTTCTGGCGCGGCGTGCCGTTGATCACCGTGCTGTTCATGTCCTCGGTGATGCTGCCGCTGTTCCTGCCTGAAGGCATGGGCATCGACAAGCTGCTGCGGGCGTTGATCGGCGTGATCCTGTTCCAGTCGGCCTATGTGGCCGAAGTGGTGCGTGGTGGTTTGCAGGCGATCCCTAAAGGTCAGTACGAAGCGGCTGCCGCGATGGGCCTGGGTTACTGGCGCAGCATGGGCCTGGTGATTCTGCCGCAAGCCTTGAAGCTGGTGATCCCCGGTATCGTCAACACGTTTATCGCGTTGTTCAAGGACACCAGCCTTGTGATCATCATCGGCCTGTTCGACCTGCTCAACAGCGTCAAGCAAGCCGCCGCCGACCCGAAATGGTTGGGCATGGCCACTGAAGGCTACGTGTTCGCCGCCCTGGTGTTCTGGATTTTCTGTTTTGGTATGTCGCGCTATTCCATTCATTTGGAACACAAGCTCGACACAGGCCACAAGCGTTAGGAGTTGTTGTTATGAGCGAAGCAATCAAACAGCCTGTGAGCCCTGAAGGCATTATCCAGATGCAGGGCGTCAACAAGTGGTACGGCCAGTTCCACGTGTTGAAAGACATCAACCTCAACGTCAAGCAGGGCGAGCGTATCGTGCTGTGCGGCCCGTCGGGTTCGGGCAAGTCCACCACCATCCGCTGCCTCAACCGTCTGGAAGAGCACCAGCAAGGCCGCATCGTGGTCGATGGCGTGGAACTGACCAACGACCTCAAGCAGATCGAAGCGATCCGCCGTGAAGTCGGCATGGTGTTCCAGCACTTCAACCTGTTCCCGCACCTGACCATCCTGCAGAACTGCACGCTGGCGCCGATGTGGGTGCGCAAGATGCCTAAGCGCAAGGCCGAAGAAATCGCCATGCACTACTTGGAGCGCGTGCGCATTCCGGAGCAGGCCCACAAGTTTCCGGGGCAACTGTCCGGCGGCCAGCAACAGCGTGTGGCGATTGCCCGTGCGCTGTGCATGAAGCCGAAAATCATGCTGTTCGACGAACCGACCTCGGCCCTCGACCCGGAAATGGTGAAGGAAGTACTCGACACCATGATCGGCCTGGCTGAAGACGGCATGACCATGTTGTGCGTAACCCACGAAATGGGCTTCGCCCGCACCGTGGCCAATCGCGTGATCTTCATGGACAAAGGCGAAATCGTTGAGCAAGCGGCGCCGAATGACTTCTTCGACAACCCGCAGAACGATCGGACCAAGTTGTTCTTGAGCCAGATTCTGCATTGATCGATCGGTGATGCTTAACCATAAACCCGGCCTGGCGCCGGGTTTATTTTTGCCTGTTCAAAAAAACCGTTGCCTTGCCCTCGTAGGAAACTCCGAATAGCCTGTGGGCAAATTCATCCAATGATTGGACGAAGCGCGCAACCCCGCCTTGAGCGAGTTGTACCACTCCTTCTACGCCATCCTCGGCGCCCAGTTGATCCATGAACCTTGAAGCCAAACGCACGACTGAACTTGAAGAACTGTTGATCGACGCCGAAGCAGACGACGACATCGTGCAGCAGGCGCCCGCGCCGCTGAACCGCCCTTGGTTGTTGCTGCTAGGCCTGGTCCTGGTGGCGTTGAACCTGCGTCCGGCGCTGTCGAGCATGGCGCCGGTGCTCGGTGAAGTGTCCAGCAGCCTGGGCTTGTCGGCCGCCAGGGCCGGTCTGCTGACCACCTTGCCAGTGTTGTGCCTGGGGCTCTTCGCGCCCCTGGCGCCGATCCTGGCGCGGCGTTTTGGCGCCGAGCGCGTGGTGCTGGGAATTCTGTTGACCCTGGCGGCGGGCATCCTGCTACGCAGTTCGTTCGGTGAAGTGGGCCTGTTCGCCGGCAGCCTGATTGCCGGCGCAAGCATTGGGATTATCGGCGTGTTGTTGCCAGGCATCGTCAAGCGTGATTTCGCTCGACAGGCCGGCGCCATGACCGGCGTGTACACCATGGCGCTGTGCCTGGGCGCGGCGCTGGCTGCAGGCGCAACGGTGCCGTTGAGTCATTACTTCGGCGACAGTTGGCCGATAGGCCTGGGCTTCTGGATCTTGCCGGCGCTGATGGCGGCCGTGTTCTGGTTGCCCCAGGTCGGGCATAAACAGGGCGCGCATCAGGTGGCGTACCGGGTCAAGGGTTTGCTGCGTGACCCACTGGCCTGGCAGGTGACCTTGTACATGGGCCTGCAATCGTCCCTGGCGTACATCGTGTTTGGCTGGCTGCCGTCGATCCTGATCGGTCGTGGCCTGAGCGCCACCGAGGCCGGGTTGGCGCTGTCCGGCTCGATCATTGTGCAATTGGTCAGTTCGCTGGCCGCGCCGTGGCTGGCCACCCGGGGCAAGGACCAGCGCCTGGCGATTGTGGTGGTGATGCTACTGACCCTCGGCGGGCTGTTCGGTTGCCTCTATGCACCGCTCGATGGCTTGTGGGGCTGGGCGATTTTGCTTGGGCTGGGGCAGGGCGGCACGTTCAGCCTGGCGTTGACCCTGATCGTGCTGCGTTCCCCTGATGCCCACGTGGCGGCCAATCTGTCGAGCATGGCCCAGGGCTTCGGTTACACCCTGGCCTCGCTCGGCCCATTGGCCGTGGGCCTGGTGCATGACTGGACCGGCGGCTGGTCGGCCATTGGCTGGATCTTCGCGGTGCTTGGTGTCGGCGCGATCGCCGCGGGCCTTGGCGCCGGGCGGGCGCGGTATGTGCAGGTGACCAGCGAGAAAATCTAGAGGTACACCACCTCCAGCGTGGCGAGGCCGTCGAGCGCGATGTCGCGGCTCAGGTCGAGGTTTTGCGTGGCGTTGATCACGGTCTCGACCTGCACCGTGCTGGTCAATTCTTGAATCGCCGAAGGGCCGGCCGTGCTGCCGGCGATGTCCGTGAACCCAAGGTAACTCTTGGCGCCGATGTTGATCGGGTTGAGGTTGGCAGTGCGCCAGGCCAGGCCACCGGTGGTGGACTCGGTGCCATACACCAGCGTGCTGCCGTCGACGATGGTCTGGCGCGGGTCGAAGGCCATCGAGTACAGACCGATGCGGTTACCGCTATGGTCCAAGCCCAGGCCGTAGTAAATCTCGCTGTTGACCATCGCCGAACCGTCACGATTGTCCCGCATGCGCAAGGCGAAGCGGTTCGCGCCGTTGCAGGCAATCCTGACTTGCAACGGCTTGATGGGCAGACGCGTGCCCTTGTCCACGTTGAGGTCCTGACGGGAGATCTTGCCGTAGTCGATGACTGCACCGTTGGACAGCAGCGGCGTACAGGCGGTGGGCGTGAGACGGCCTGTGACCGCCAGATCCACCTGCGAGGCCGCCTGAACGGTGGTGCCACCGGCCAGCAGCACGGAAAGAAGGGCGATGTTGTGCGTTTTCATGAGGCTGATCCCTTGGGTTACAGGTAAATGATTTCGAGGGTGCCGGCGCCGTTGATGTGCACCCTGTTGCGCAAGTCCAGCGATTCCATCGGCGCCAGGTAGGCCTTGATGCGCAGCGTGCCGGAGAGGTTCTGGATCGGCACCGGCCCCAACGTGCTGGCGGTGCGGTCGGTAAAGCCCATTAGGCTGTTGGCGGCGATGGGGATTTGGCGCGGGCTGGAGCTGCTCCACGCCGCCCCGCCACTGGTGGAGTCGGTGCGATACAGCGGGCCGAGGGCATCAGCGCTGAACTCGGCCGGGTCGATGTTCACGTAGTAGCGCCCGATCTTGTTGTGGCTATAGTCCACGTCCAGGCCGTAGGCAGTTTCATCGGTGCCGCCGGTGGCGGAACCGTTGCGGTTGTCATGCATCTTCAGGGCGAAGGGCGTGGCGGCGTCGCAGCTCACGGAAAACTGCAAGGTCCGCGTGGGCAGCGGCGTTTCACTGGTGGCGCTCAAGTCCTTGGCCAGCAGCCTGCCGTAATTCACCAGCCCGCCATTGGACAATAGCGGCACGCACGCCACAGGGGCGAAGTGCGCTTGCAGGGTCAGCTCTCGCTCGCTTTGCGGGTGGGAGACGCGGCCGGTCACTTCCCAAGTGGTTGCGTCCCGCACGCGTGTGGCGGCAGCATCGGCCCAGGCGCTCACGCTCAGTTGCAGCGTGAAATGCTTGCCGGTCAGCGGTGTGCCGTTGAGCATCGGGGCGATCCCGTGCCCCGGCCGCCAGCCGAGTGCGGCGCCGGTGGCCACGGGCGGCTGACCGTTGGCGGGCAGCAACCCTAGGTTGACCGCCTGGCCATCCAGCATTCCGTCGCTGACCTGTATGGCGTAGCTGCCGTGCTCGGTGAATTGCAGGCGCTCTGCACTTGCGGCGACAGCGCGATAGAACAGGCTCATGTCGCGGGGTTGCGCGCAGTTGAGCGTCAGGCTCAGACGGCGCTCGCCGAGTAGGCGCTGGGGGGCGCTGTCGTGCTGCGCGGCGCGGTTCATTGAGCCGAAATCCAGGCGCGCCTCGCTGAGGTTTAACTGGCATTCATCCGCGGCCAAGGCGCAGTTGGACACTATCAGCAGCAGGCAGGCAACTCTCAGGATGGGCATCGGTCATTCTCCAGGGGTATGGCAGCGGGCGTCGGCGGTTTCGAAATACACCGTGGGGTCGGGCTTGGTCGGCAGGTCGAAGCGCAGTTCACAGCGCCCGATGTCGGCGTTGCTGACCCACAGCGTGGTGTGCTCCAGCACGTTGGGCAGGAACACCTGGCTTCCATCCTGGATCAGGGTGATGAACTCGCCCTCGGCCGTGCTTACCACCGCGCCGCGCGGCAGCGGTTGGCCCTGATCAGTGCGTGCGGTAAGCAGCAACCGACGGGTGAGCGCCACGCCGAACTCGACGCGATCCACCGCACCGCGCCCGGCCGAAATCATCGCCAGGCCGTTGTTGATGTCGGCATTGCGCGGTAGCGAACGGGTCTGCACTTCGACCGGACTGCGGCCATAGGCGTTGACCTGGGACACCACCGCTTGCCCCTGCCAGTCGGTCCAGACCGGGCCGCTGGGGGTGCTGAGTTTGATGCCGCTCATGTCGCCCACTGACACCAGTGCGAACGTGTCGCGCACGGGATACGGCGAGAAGGTCAGACCGCTGCGGTGGGCCACCACGGCGCCGCGAGCGCCGCCTTGGTAGCTTGAACGTTCACTGTCGCTGCGGCTGTAGCTCAGGTCCAACTGGCTGTAGCGGGGCAGGGTGGACACGCCGACGGTGGTCTCGACCTGGCGGTCGCGGGTGTCGTATTCGGCGCTGACGCGGTAGCTGAGTTGATCGTCGATCTGCTCGTTGAGCCCGACTCCCGAGCGATGCTCGCCTCCCGAATTGCGCACCCACGCGCGGCCCCGGCGACGCTCGCCGAGGGGCAGGCTGAGGTTCAGGTACACCGCGTTGTCCTGCTGTTGGCGACCGCCCATCTGCCATTCGGCGCTGGCGGACAGCGATACGCCGCCGACACTGGTGCCCCACGAGGCCAGGGCACGGCTGCTGGTCTCGTCGTCAAAATTGCTGGAACGCGACACCCCGGCGCTGAACGCCCCTAGCGATGGGTGCGACCAGCCGAGAGTGACGCTTTGCTGGTCGCGGTAACGTGAGCGGCGATGGTGGTCGGGTTGGGTGTCGTAAGTGGTTTCTTCCAGATCGCGATAGCCCGGCGTGCGCCAGGAGTTGGCCGCGCTGAATGACCATTGCTCACCCAGGCGCTGGGACCATGCGAGGTCGGTCTGCATGCCTTGGGCCTTGTCGTGGGACTGCGCATCGGAGAACTGGCTGGCCAGTTGCACTTGGCTGTCGAGCCCTGGCAGCCAGGCCAGGCTTGCGCCCACGCCGCGATATTCGCTGGCCGCGAGCAGGCCGCCGCCCACCGAGACTTGCGGGTGCACGGCGCCGTTCCAGCCGGCGCTGACAACCCAGGGGTCATCGCCTTTGGCGTCACCTATATTGCGTACGCGACCTGCGCCCACCGAATAACCGGCTGCCGGCAGGCCCAGGCCAAGCATCGCTGCCGGCACGGTAAAACGGCGCTCCTCGCCGGTGCTTTCCCGAACAGTCACTTCGACGTCCGAGCGGGTGTTCAAGCGCCGCACATCGCGCAAGGCGAACGGGCCGGCGGGGACTACCGTTGAGTGGATTAACGCGCCGTTCTGCCGCACTTCGACCTGCGCCGGGCTGTTGGCGATGCCCTCGATGGTCGCACCTTGCTCCTGGTCCAGCAGTGCCTGCTCGGTGAACACCTGCACGCCATTGATCTGCGCCCCGGACAGCACCGGGTTGTAGAGGCTGATCTGCCCGGCTTGCAGCACCGCCTGATGCTGGGCGAAGGTGCGCTGGGCGTAGGCTTCCAGGTGGGTACTGCGCGACAGGCCGTCCTGCCAGGTCTGCACCTGGCGGCTGCGCACGATCCAGTCGCCGGCGTTGAAGCCAACTTCGGTATTGGCCGAGCCGAAGCGGTTGGTGTCATCGCCCAACTGATTGTAGAAACCGCTCAGGTCATAGTTGAGCAAGGCCGCGACGCCGCCGGCTTGATACCCCGAGACATCCTGTTTCAGCGGTCGCAGGGCCTCGGTCGGCACCACCAGCGACACCGTCAGGGTGGCCGGGTCGGGTTCGATCAGGCTCTGGGGAAATTGGGCGAGAAAGTCGTGGCATTTGCCGCTGTCGTCCGGGATCACCAGGTTGGCGGCGTCCAGTAACGTGCGGTCGAAACACAGGGCACCCTGTTGATCGAAACGGGCTTGCAGACGACCACGGTTTTGGCCGTTGACCCGCAGCGTCACCGCGTGTTTGCCAGCGGTAAAGCGCGGAGCTTCCAGCAGCAGGCTGGCCAGTTGCGGATCAATGCCGCGCTGGCTCAGGGTCTTGGAATCGAAACCGGAATCGGCATCGGCCCAGGTCACTTCAGGGAGCAGGGCGCAGGTTAACAGCCACGCCGGCAGGGCAAGGTAGGTGGGTGCGGCGGGCACGGCTTTGCCGTCACGATAATTCACGACTTTTTTCACCAAAGGCATTAAGTGTTGGACGTCTGTGCGTCGCGGTGACGGTCATTGCGCCGTCACTTCGTATTTACAGGCGCGAGCGTCTGTTTTTTTCGTTAGAGCACGGTGATAGGGGCTTCGTAGGCGGCCACCGCGAAGCCATAGAGGGTGGCCGGTTGCAGCCGGACAGTTTGGGCGCCGGTGCCGGTTACCGGTACACGCAATCGCTCGCCCGGCAACACGTAGGTGCGCGGCAGCATCGCCTTGCCGTTACCCGGAAGCAGGCTCAGTTCCTGGGCCAGTCGCACCACGTACGGCGTGTCATTACTGACCTGCAATTGGTTGTTCTCAAGGGCCCAGGTCAAACCGGTCCAGGGCGTGCGATTGGGCGCCAGCCCTTCGGGATGAATGATCACCGGCAGGTTCTGACGCACGGTCACGCCGACGCGGGCATGCCCTGCTTTGGTGGCGGCTCGGCCGGTGGGCATGCCTTCGAAAATCACCCGTTTGAGCCGCTGCGTCATCAGCGGCTGCTGCGCCTGCAAAATGAAACGCACCAGTTGCGATTTACCGGGGTCCACGCGCGCCAGCGGGGGAGTGACCACCAACAACGGCTCTGTGTCTTCCGGAATGTTTTCCAGGGTGACGTGCAGCAGCGCCAGTTGGCTGTCGGTGTTAGTCACCGAAACGCTGGCCTCGCCCTCGCTTTCATGCACGATCACCACGGAGGTGTCGGGGACCATTCCGTCGGCCCTGGCATTCAGGCTGAACAGAAGTGTCAGGGCCGCGATGTTCAAAAGTAACGTCGTCATGACGGGGTTCCATTGGGCAAAAGAAGAATCAGAAGTAGCGCAGATCCAAGACGATCGACCCGTCCAAGGGCACCTCTTGATCCAGGGTCAGGTAGTTTGAAAAGTTGATGGACGTTTCTACGTGCAATTGGGCGTCCAGTTGGCGGATGAAATCCGGCTGACGGTCACCCGGTAGCGCGAAACCGGCATAGGCCTTTGGCTCGGCGTCGGGCCGCGGGGCCCAGGTTTCACCACCATCGGTGGACACCAGCACCTGCATGGGCTGCCCATCGCCCACCGCGTTGCGATAGGAAAGCGCCACACTGCCCATGCGCTCATCGGGGGCATGAATATTTCGACCCAGGCCGAAAACGCCCGGCGTCAGTGCTGATTCCGCGCGATTGTCGATGCCCGCCAGCGCAAACAGCATGGGCCGCGCGCATTGCACGGAGAGTTCCAGTAGCTGGCTTGGCAGCACGGTGAATTCATCGCTGTTGAGGGTATGCGTGGGAATCTTGCCGTGGTCGACATTGCCTTCTTCCGACAGCTCGACGTGGCAGGCGTCCGGGGTGAGCCTGCCGGTCACCGTGACGTCGACTATCGATGCTGCGCTTGTCGGTGCGGCGAAGGTCAGTGTGAGCAGAACGGCAAAAAGGTTGGGCTGCAGGTTCATGGGGATCACTGGCTGGAGGACGGTGGCCGTACGTAAAGGCGACCATGCCTGAGCATGGTCGCCCTGGCGTTACAGGTACTTCACTTCCAGGGTGGCCGAACCATCCAGGGTGACCTCGTTGGTCAGGTCCAGGCCGTCGGTGCGGGCGATCGAGGTGTTCACCTGCAGGTCAGCCACCAATTCCGTGGCGGGTACTGGCGTCGAGGTGTCACTTGTGGCCGCTACCGACATGTAGAGGCCAGGGTCCCAGAACCTTTCTTCGTACCACGTCTTGCCGCCATCACCGGAGGCGATGGTTTTCACTGGGGCGCCGTCGGCGATGGCGTTCTCCAAAATCAGCGTGAACCACCCCAGTTTTTGCGTGCCGTTGATCAGGCCCAGGCCGTACAGCGTGCTCATCAGTGCCGATTCTGCCCGGTTATCGATTGAGTTCAGGGCAAACGTGGTCGGACCATCACAATTCACTTCGATAATGAGGGTGTGCGTGCCGATGAGCGTGGGGTTGTTCGGGCGCAGGTCCTTGGCGGAGATTTTGCCGTGATCGATGATGCCGCCGCCGGATAGGGTGGGCGTGCAGGCACTGGGAACGATCAGGCCCTTGACCGCCAGGTCGACGGTGGAGGCTGCGAAGGCGGTCGCGCCGGTCACCAGCATCACGCTGGCTGCGACGGTACTGAGCAGGGTTTTCATGGCGAACTGATTCCTTTCGATAATGGGTAATTACAGGTACTTGAGTTGGATGGTGGCGTGACCGTCGATGGGGACTTCGTCCAACAGGGTCAAGCGCTCCGAAGGGGCAACGTGGGTATACAGACGGATCTCGGCGTCAAACTCCTGGGCGGCGATGGGCGTCTCTTCACCGCTTTTCGCAATCGTGGTCAGCCACAGGTGATTCAACTCATTGGCGGGTCTCCAGGTGACGCCGCCATCCTCTGAATTAATCATGCGTACCGCGACGCCATCCGCAACGGGGGTGTAAAGGTGAAAGCTTGCCCCACCGATTTTTTCGTCACTGGGCGTCATCCCCAAGCCATGCCACCGATCATGGTTGGCCGACGTGCCGGCGCGGTTATCGATGGTGTTGAGGGTGAAAAAAGTGGGGCCTTCACAGCGCACACTTACATGCATGCTTTGGTTGGGCAGGGAGGTGTGCTGGTCGGCATTGAGCGACTTTGCCGACATTTTTCCGAAGTCGACCATGCCTCCATCGGAAATCAGCGGCGCGCAGGCGCTGGGCGTAATCGTGCCGCTCACGCTGAGGTCGGTATTGCTGGAGGCAAACACGACGGGAGTGAACAGCAATAGCAGCGCAGTGCGAGTGGCACATAGGTTCATAGGGCAATCACCATTGAGCGGGGTGGAAGGACGTTGGGTGGGCGTTACAGGTACTTCACTTCAAAGGTCGCCGAACCATCCAACTGCACCTCGTTGGTGAGTGTTAGAGATTTGGCCGGCGCGATGGCGGTGTTGAGCACCACTTCCACACTCATGTCTTGCAATGGGTGCGGCAGCCAGCCGTTGGTAGCGTCGAAGCTACCCAGTGCGATCAAGGCGTTAGGCACGACCGCATCGTCTTCATACAGCTCTCCCCAGCGACCTTCGCTGCGCGTACTCAGCAAGGTTGAGGCTACGTCAGCCACTGGGTTGCGCATGGTCAGGAAATACCTGCCCAGTTTCTCGGTGTCGTTGATCAGGCCCAGGCCAAAAGCACTGTTTTGGGTAGAGGAACCGGTGCGGTTGTCGAAGGGCGTGATGGCAAACAGTGTCGAACCCTCGCAACTGACCGACAGTTTTATGGTTTGGTCAGGAAGCCGGGTTTGGACGTCGGCATTCAGGTCTTTGGCTGAGATCTTTCCGAAATCGACAGCTCCCGGCAGGCTGGGCGTACAGGCGCTGGGCGTGATTACGCCCGTTACTGTCATGTCCACGCTGCTGGCGGCAAACGTCGGCAGCGCATTGGCGAGCAGCAGGACAGAGCTCAACAGGGTCAGGGATTTGTTCATTTCAATACATTCCACTACAGGGCTGGCTGATAAAGGCGCGCACACCGCATCGTCCGATCTTTCAAGGAGGACGGTGATCAGGGCGGCTGGTCGTGTTTGATTGGGCTCGCCGGTGGCAGCAAGTCCATTCCCTCTTTGCGGGGTGACGGCAATTTAGCTGCCGGGTGGGGGCGGGGAAATACAACTTTTACGACAATCCTGGCCGGCGTTATTCCTACCTAAGTGCGTGGGAATTAATGATCAAATTTGTAGGAAAGTTAGTGTTTTTCGTAGTTGTTGTATCGCCAGGTTCATAGGTAAACCGTTATTTGTCGCTGCTTATTAATGGTCATGTGAGTGTCACGCAAGTGTCGCACGTTGTTCTCGGTTGGCTGTTAAAGCCTTTCACCCACTCACGATGTGTGCCGAGAACCCATGGGCTTGAAAATTAATGTAAGCGCATTGAGGTGAGTCTGGTGACAAGGGTATTTTTTAATCCAGTACCTGTCCTGAAGTTGACACCTTTACTCTCGCCACCGTTGATGGAAGGCCCCGCTGATGGTGCGCGCCATACCGCCTGGCCGACACGCAGCAGCCTGATCGAGATTTTCGGCAGTGATGAGGTGGTGAACCGCGTGCTGGTCAGTCTGATCAACGAAGCACGGGAAGATGACGCTTTGCTTGACCAGGCCCGGGCCAGCGCCGATGCGCCATTGGTGGTAGAGCGCCTGCACCGTCTGGTGGGGAGTCTGGCGTTCGTGGGGGGCGCTGACCTGGAATTGAGTGGCGAGCAACTGATCGCGCATGTCAAAGCCCGAGGCGTCTTGGCCAGTACCCCGCATTTGCAAGCGTTTCAGCGCAACTTGCATGTCTACATCCGTTATCTGAGTCGGTTATGAATAGTGCTGCCTGGAAGTTCGCAAGATGCTGTTCGGATGTGTACTAGGTTTTGGATGTAGGTAATTTCTTTTTATGTTGTAGGCATGAAGTTATTGGCTATCAATTGCTGGGCGCGGTCCGAAACGTGTCGCGTCAGGTAGTTGTTGAGCCGCTTGGACAGGGGTATTTTTGCGCGAATTCATTTTGCCATCATTCGTGGGTATTTATGCTTCGTGTAATTGTTGCCGACGATCATCCCATTGTGCGTATCGGCCAACGGGTGGTGATTGAGGCGGGCGGTAAATGCAAAGTGGTTGGCGAGGCCGATGGGCCCGATGAATTGCTCCGGTTATTGGAGACCGTCGCCTGTGATGTGCTGGTGACCGACTTCGCCATGCCGGGCGGTCAGCAGGCGGACGGTTACGGACTGCTGGGCCTGTTGCGCCGCCAGTATCCGGATTTGCCGGTGATCCTGGTCACGATGTTTGCCAATGTCGCGACGCTGCGTGCGTCGTTCGCCCATGGCGCGCGGGCGATCGTCGCCAAGAGCGCGTCGGCCCGGGAGCTGCCGATTGCGATCAGCACCGTGATCAAAGGCCAGACCTTCGCCAGTGAATGCCTGCGCGCGCAGATGGAGGAGGCAGGCACGGGGGATCAGTCGCAACAGCCGCAATTGTCGAGCAAGGAACGCGAAGTGGTGCGCATGCTCGCCAGCGGCATGACCGTCAGCCAGATCGCCGCGCGGGTCAATCGCAGTATTTCCACGATCAGCAAACAGAAAAGCACGGCCATGAGCCGGCTGTGCATTTCCACCGACGTCGACCTGTTCGCCTACGCCCGCAGTTGCGGCATGGTGCCCTAGGGTTTGGGCCGTCATCACCTGTGCAAATGCCGATAGAGTTTTGCCGGTGCGCAGACTATCTTGAGCGGCCTACAACCCCAGGTTTGGAAGCTGCCCATGAGTGATGCCCACAACGCCTTGATTACTGAGTTTTACAGCGCCTTCCAGCGCCTGGACGCCGAGGCCATGGCCGCCTGCTACACCGACGACGTTGTGTTCAGCGACCCGGCCTTCGGCGAATTGCGCGGCCGTGATGCGGGCGACATGTGGCGCATGCTGACCACGCGGGCCAAGGATTTCTCCCTGACGTTCGACCATGTACGCAGCGATGACACCACCGGCAGTGCGCATTGGGTGGCGACTTACCTATTCAGTGCCACCGGCAACACGGTGGTCAACGATATCGGCGCGCGGTTCGTGTTCCGCGACGGCAAGATCTGTGAGCACCACGACCACTTCGACCTGTGGCGCTGGTCGCGCCAGGCGTTGGGCATCAAGGGCCTGTTGCTGGGCTGGTCGCCGGCCTTGAAAAATGCCGTCCGCGCCCAAGCACGCAAAGGCCTCAAGGCATTTCAGGCCGGGCGTTGATAAGATTGGCGCTCCTCTGGCTTGCCGACATGAACTGTGACTGATCTTCCTCCACCCAAGCCCTGGTTCGTCTACCTGGTGCGCGCCGCCAATGGCTCGCTGTATTGCGGCATCAGCAATGATCCGCTGCGCCGCTTCGCCACGCACCAGAGCGGCAAGGGCGCGCGGTTCTTCCTGTCCAGCCCGGCCGTGGCGCTGGTATACACCGAGCAATGCGCAAGCAAGGGCGAGGCGCTGCGCCAGGAGCGGTTGATCAAGAAGCTGAAGAAGAGTGCCAAGGAGTGTTTGGCGGCGCAGGGCTCATTGATCTGACTGATGGGTTCCCATCACGCCGCCATAGCCCGTTGCGCGCTAAGCTGCGGGTTCATTTTTCCAAGTGGACCCCGGCATGTCTGAACTCATCCTGCACCACTACCCAACCTCTCCATTCGCGGAAAAAGCTCGGCTGCTGCTGGGTTTCAAAGGTTTGTCCTGGCATTCGGTGCATATCTCGCCGGTGATGCCCAAGCCGGACCTGACGGCCCTCACCGGCGGCTATCGCAAAACCCCAGTGCTGCAAGTGGGCGCCGATATCTATTGCGACACCGCCTTAATTGCCCGTCGCCTTGAGCAGGAAAAAGCCGCGCCGGCGCTGTTCCCGCTGGGCCAGGAAATGATCACCCAAACCTTCGCCACCTGGGCCGACAGCGTGGTGTTTGCCCACGCGGTGAGCCTGGTGTTCCAGCCAGAATCGGTGGCGGTGCGTTTTGGCAAGCTGCCACCGGAAGCGATCAAGGCGTTTCTTGCCGACCGCGCCGCGCTGTTCAGTGGCGGCACCGCGAGCAAGCTGCCGACTGAGCTGGCCAAGCACCAATGGCCGGCGATCATGGCGCGGCTGGAGCAGCAACTGCAGCGTGAGTCGGGGGACTTCCTGTTTGGCGAGCCGTCGATTGCCGACTTTGCTATGGCCCATCCGTTGTGGTTCCTCAAGGCCACGCCGGTAACCGCGCCGTTGGTGGACGCGTATCCGGCCGTATCTGCGTGGCTGGGGCGTGTGCTTGGTTTTGGTCACGGCACGTCCAGCCAGATGACTGCCGAGCAGGCGTTGGAGATTGCGCGCGACGCCACACCGGCGCCGCTGCCGGACGAGGTGTTCGAGGACTTGAATGGCTTCAAGGCCGGCCAGCAGGTGACCATCGGCGCCATCGACTACGGCGTCGACCCGGTCGCCGGCGAATTGCTCTTTGCCGGGCGCGAAGAGCTGATCCTGCGCCGCACCGACCCGCGTGGCGGCACCGTGCACGTGCACTTCCCGCGCTTTGGTTTTCGCATTCAGGCGCAGTAAGAAAAATATTTGCAAATAAACGTGAGGTAAACCGGTGGCCCATCCGTGTAGTGCTTGAAACTGCGATCTATTCGCATTAACAGCGTTTTCTACACGGGTTCTCACAGCATGAAGTCGACGGCGGGCGGTTTGGTTAAACAGTGGCTGGGAGCCTCGGTATTGGCGGTATCGGGGTTGGCCTTGCTGCCCCTGTGCGTGGCTCAGGCGCAGGAGCAGCAAAGCGCTCAGTTCACGTTTGCCCTGGCTGCCAAACCGCTGCCCCAGGCTCTGAGTGATTTCAGCCGGGTCACCGGAATCAGCGTGATCTACACCGATGAAGCGCCCTACGGCCTCAGCGCCCCGGCCGTGAGCGGGCAGATGAGCGCGACCCAGGCCCTGCAACGCTTGCTGGGCAACTCCGGCTTCACCTTCCGCCAGATCGACGCCCGCACGCTGGCGCTTGAGCCGGTGCCGACCGATGGCGCAGTCAACCTTGGCGCTACCACCATCAGTGGCGTCGGCCAAACCCAGGACAGCACCAGCTACCAGCCGCCACCCACCAGTTCGGTGATGCGCTCCCGTGCCCTGCTGCTGGAAACCCCGCAAACCGTCAACGTGGTGCCTGCCCAAGTGCTGCGCGACCAGACCCCACGCAACCTGGATGACGCCCTGGGCAACATCAGCGGCATCACCCAGGCCAACACCTTGGCCAGCACCCAGGACGCCGTGATGCTGCGCGGCTTTGGCGACAACCGTAACGGCTCGATCATGCGTGACGGCATGCCGGTGGTGCAGGGCCGCGCCTTGAATGCCACGGCGGAGCGTGTCGAAGTGCTCAAGGGCCCGTCGTCGCTGCTGTATGGCATCCAGGATCCGGGGGGCGTGGTGAACATCGTCAGCAAAAAGCCCGAACTGACTCAATCCACTGCCCTGACCGTGCGCGGCTCGACCTTTGGCAACGGCAAAAACGGCAGCGGTGGCGGCCTCGACACCACCGGCCCCATCGGTGACTCGGGCCTGGCCTATCGGCTGATCGTCGATCATGAAGACGAGGACTACTGGCGCAATTTCGGCACCCACCGCGAGACCTTGGTCGCGCCGTCCCTGGCCTGGTACGGCGACAGCACCCAGCTCTTGTTCGCCTACGAACACCGCGAGTTTCTCTCGCCGTTCGACCGTGGCACCGCCATCGACAAGTCCAATCATCCGCTGGACATTCCATCCACCCGGCGCCTGGATGAACCGTTCAACAACATGGAAGGCCGCTCCGACCTTTACCGCTTCGAAGCCGACCACGACCTGAACGACGACTGGAAAGCCCACTTCGGCTACAGCTGGAATCGCGAAACCTACGATGCCAGCCAAGTGCGCGTCAGCGCGGTAAACACGGATGGAACCCTGACCCGCAAGATGGACGGCACCCAGGGCGCGATCACCACCGACCGCTTCACCACCGTCAGCCTGGAAGGCAAGGTCAATGTGTTCGGCCTGCAGAATGATCTGGTATTCGGCATGGACGATGAGTACCGCAAGATCTACCGCGCCGACCTGATTCGCCAGGCCTCGCGCACGACGTTCAACTACAACAACCCGGTGTACGGCAACGAAGTCGCGGGCACCACGGTCAGCGCCGCCGACAGCGCCCAGACCGACCTGTTGCGCAGCGACTCGCTGTTCTTCCAGGACGCGATTCATCTCACCGACCAGTGGATTTTTGTCGCGGGCGCGCGCTACCAGATGTACGACCAATACGCCGGCAAAGGCGTGCCGTTCAAGGCCAACACCAATGGCAACGGCCAGGCCTGGGTGCCGCGTGCGGGGCTGGTGTATCGCTACACCGATGAGTTGTCGTTCTACGGCAGCTACACCGAGTCGTTTAAACCCAACTCCACCATCGCCGCCCTGGCCGATGGCAGCACGCTGACCGGTGACCTCACGCCAGAAGAATCCAAGTCGTGGGAGTTGGGCGCCAAGCTCGATATTCCAGGACGTATCACCGCCAGCGCGGCACTGTTCAATATCGACAAGCGCAACGTACTGGTGTCGGTGGGATCCCTCGCGAACACCATCTACAGCATCGCCGGCCAGGTGCGGTCCCGTGGTCTGGAACTGGATGCCAGCGGCCAGTTGACCGACAAGTGGAGCGTGATCGGCAGCTACGCCTACACCGACGCCGAAGACATCAAGGACAAAGACCCGACACTGCAAGGCAACCGCCTGCAAAACGTGGCCAAGCACACCGGCTCGCTGTCGGTCGCCTATGACTTCGGCAGCATTTTTGGTGGCGATCAACTGCGCGTGGGCACGGGTGCACGCTACGTCGGCGAACGCGCCGGCGACGCCGCCAACGATTTCGATCTGCCGGGTTACACCGTGGCCGACGCGTTTGCCACCTACGACACCAAGATCGAAGGGCAGAAGGTCAAGTTCCAGCTCAACGTGAAGAACATGTTCGACCGCACCTACTACACCTCCGCGGCCAGCCGGTTGTTTGTGTCCATTGGTGATGCGCGGCAGGTGTCGGTGTCCAGTACCCTGGAGTTCTAAAACCTGACGGGCTCCCTATGGCAAGTGTGCTCCTTGTGGTGGGCAGGCTTCCTGTGGTGAGCGGGCTTGCCCCGCGTTGGGCTGCGAAGCAGTCCCAAAACAGACTCTGCGGTGTTCCTGAAAGAACGCGGCGGCATCAGTAAGGGCGGCTTTGCCACCCAGCGCGGGGCAAGCCCGCTCGCCACAAAGGTACGGAGCTGTTAGCGTTGCGGCCATTAATGGCTTTGCGGAACACAGTACTGATGCACTTTGGAAGATGGCTACACCTGCTGTGTCTGAGCGTTTTACTGGGCGGCTGTGCGAGTGTTTCGCCGCCGTCCACGCCTTCAACACTGGATCACCTGCTGGCCGATCCTGTCCTCAACGGCGCCACCGTCTCCCTGATGGTGCGCGACGCCCGCAGTGGCAGCACCCTTTATCAGCACAACCCGCGCACACGCTTGGTTCCTGCGTCCAACCTCAAATTGCTGACCACGGCGGCGGCAATGGATGTGCTGGGGCCCCAGTATCGGTTCTCCACGCAACTGTTGAGCGACGGCTCGCAGCAAGGCGAGCGCCTGACCGGTAACCTGTACCTGCGTGGCCTTGGCGACCCGACCACACAGTTTTCCGACTACCAGGCATTGGCCGCCCAACTGGCGAGCCAGGGCGTGCGCCAGGTGCAGGGTGACTTGGTGTTCGACGACACCTGGTTCGACGCCGAGCGCCTGGGCGTTGATTGGGCCCAGGATGACGAAAGCACCTACTACGGTGCGCAGATTTCCGCGCTGACGGTATCGCCCAATACGGATTTTGACGCGGGCACCTTGATCGTCACGGCCAAGGCGTCGGTTATTTCCGGCCAGCCGGTGACTGTTTCTATAAGCCCGCCCACCGATTACGTACAACTCAGTAACCGCGCCGTCAGCGGCCCCGGCAACAGCTATGGCATCACTCGTCAGCACGGCACCAACGTGCTGCAACTCACTGGCGCGCTGGCGCCGGGCAAACAAAGCCGGCAGTGGGTCAGTGTGTGGGAGCCGACGCAACTGGTGGCCAATCTGTTCGAGCAGGCATTGGCGCAGCAGGGCATCCAGGTGATGGGGCGCAGGGTGATTGGCGGTGCAAGCCCGGCGACGGCCAGGGTGCTGGCGGAGCATCAGTCGGCACCGTTGCAGGCACTGATCACGCCACTACTCAAACTCTCGAACAACAACATGTCCGAGGCGTTGCTCAAAGCCATGGGGCGCAAGACCGCCAACGCGGGCACAGCGCAGGCGGGTGTGGCAGCGGTAGCGGCGTTTATGAAACGCCAGGGAATGCACCCGTCGACGCTGGTCCAGGTGGACGGCTCGGGCTTGTCGCGGCGTAACCTGGTGTCGTCGCAGAACCTCACGGACCTGCTGATCGGGACCGCGAAACAACCGTGGTTCGAGGCTTGGTACAACGCCTTGCCGATTGCCGGCAACGCCGACCGTATGACCGGCGGCAGCCTGCGCTATCGCTTGCGCGGCACCGCAGCTGAAAACAACCTGCACGCCAAGACCGGCTCCATGGCCGGCGTGTCATCGTTGAGCGGCTATATCACCGATGCCGAGGGGCGGCGCCTGGTGTTCTCGATGATCAGCAATAACTACGTGAGTGACGCCGCGCCCATCCGCGCGTTGGAGAACCGTGTCGTGCAGGCCCTGACCCAATGGCACGACTAGCTCAGGGTTGATAGCCCATCCGCCAACTCACGGCCTGGGTCGCCGCCAGCAGACGCTGCGCCGCCGGGCCATCTTCGTCGGCGTGGAACAGCGAGGTGGGGCCGACCACGGTCATCACCGCCGCCACGTTCCCGACCGCGTTGAACACCGGCGCTGACAGCGCGTCCACCCCCGGCATCAGCAGGCCATGCACAAAGTGCAGGCCACGGCTGCGGATCTGCTCGCAGGTGGTTGCGTAGGTTTGGTCGTCCGCCAGGGCATGGGCGATACCGGCCTGGATCTCACGCTCGCGCAATTCCACGGTTTCCCGCGTTGGCAGGAACGCGCTGAACACCAGTCCGGTGGACGAACTGAGCAGCGGCAATACCGAGCCCAACTGCGTCACCACCGTAACCGCACGCACCGCCGGTTCGATGTGCACCACGGTCGCGCCCTGGTTGCCCCACACCGCTAAAAAGCAGGTTTCATTCAAGTCATCGCGCAACTCGGCCAGGGGCATCGCGCCGACTTTCAGCACGTCCATGCTGCCCAGCGCCGCCAAGCCCACCCGCAGCGCTTCGCGGCCCAGGCCATAGTGGTTAGTGGCGGTGTTCTGTTCGGCAAAACCCGACGCGATCAACGCCTGCAGGTAGCGGTGAACTTTGCTTGCCGGCATTTGCACATGTTCGGCCAGGCGCGACAGCGACGTGGCGGGCGACAACTCGGCCAGGGCCTTGAGGATATCGGTGCCCACTTCGGCCGAGCGGACTTTTTGTTTACCGGTGTCGCGAGGCTTTTCCATGGAAGGGCGAGGATCCGAGAGATGAATGGGCGTCTTTATAGCTTGACGGTCGATAGTGATCAAATTACGTTATGCGTAACTCGATTACGATAAAAACAACTTCCGTACAGAGGATGCTCCATGAACCTCGAATACCTTTCGGGCTTCGGCAATGAATTCGCCAGCGAAGCCCTGCCCGGCGCATTGCCGGTCGGCCAGAACGCCCCGCAAAAAGCGCCCTACGGGCTGTATACCGAACTGTTCTCCGGCACTGCCTTCACCATGGCGCGCAGCGAAGCACGCCGCACTTGGCTGTACCGCATCCAGCCGTCGGCCAATCACCCGGCGTTCGTCAAATTGGAACGGCAGTTGGCCGGTGGCCCATTGGGCGCGGTGACGCCCAATCGTCTGCGCTGGAACCCGCTGGATATTCCGAGTGAGTCGACGGACTTCATCGACGGCCTTGTTGGGATGGTGGCTAACTCCGGGTCAGAAAAGCCTTCAGGCATCAGCATCTACACCTACCGTGCCAATCGATCGATGGAACGCGTGTTCTTCAATGCTGATGGCGAACTGTTGATCGTCCCCGAGCAGGGCCGCTTGCGTGTCGCCACCGAACTCGGTGTGCTGGATGTTGAGCCGCTGGAAATCGTGGTGTTGCCGCGCGGTCTTAAATTCCGCGTCGAACTGCTGGATGCGCACGCACGCGGTTATGTGGCGGAAAACCACGGCGCGCCGCTGCGTCTGCCGGACCTTGGCCCAATTGGCAGCAACGGTCTGGCCAACCCACGCGACTTCCTCACTCCCGTTGCCCACTACGAAGACCTGAAGCAGCCTACAACCCTGGTTCAGAAATTCCTCGGTGAACTGTGGGCCTGTGAACTCGACCATTCACCGCTGAACGTGGTCGCCTGGCACGGTAACAACGTGCCGTACAAATACGACCTGCGCCGCTTTAATACCATCGGCACCGTGAGTTTCGATCACCCGGACCCGTCGATCTTTACCGTGTTGACCTCGCCTACCAGCGTGCACGGCCTGGCCAACCTCGACTTCGTGATCTTCCCGCCACGCTGGATGGTGGCCGAAAACACCTTCCGCCCGCCGTGGTTCCACCGCAACCTGATGAACGAATACATGGGCCTGATCCAGGGCGCCTACGACGCCAAGGCCGAAGGCTTCCTGCCGGGCGGCGCGTCACTGCACAGTTGCATGAGCGCTCACGGTCCGGACGGCGAGACCTGCACCAAGGCCATCAACGTCGAGTTGGCGCCGCACAAGATCGATAACACCATGGCCTTCATGTTCGAGACCAGCCAAGTGCTGCGTCCCACTCAGTTCGCCCTGGACTGCCCGCAACTACAACCTGCTTACGACGCGTGCTGGGCCTCGCTGCCCAACACCTTCAACCCGAACCGGAGATAACCCATGACTCAGCCCACTTCTACCCGCAGCTGGGTGGCCTGCGCCAACGGTCACCGCGACTTTCCACTGCAGAACCTGCCACTGGGCGTGTTCAGCATCAACGGTTCGGCCCCCCGCAGTGGCGTGGCGATTGGCGACTATATTTTCGACCTGCAGGCCGCTTTGGATGCATTTGAAGGTGAGGCACGCCGAGCGGTTGAAGCGACAGCGGGCGGGCAGTTGAACGCGTTTTTCGAACTGGGCCGTGGCCCGCGTGTTGCCCTGCGGGAACGCCTGTTGGAGTTGCTCGGTGAAGGCAGCCCGCTGCAAGCGCGTGAGGCGCAGGTGCTGCACCGTGCCGCCGATTGCCAGATGCATGTGCCGGCCCGGATCAACGACTACACCGACTTTTATGTAGGCATCGAGCACGCGCAGAACGTCGGCAAGCTGTTCCGCCCCGACAACCCTTTGCTGCCTAACTACAAGTACGTGCCGATCGGTTATCACGGCCGCGCTTCGACCATTCGTGCTTCCGGCGCCGATGTGCGCCGTCCCAAGGGCCAGACCCTGCCCGCTGGCCAGACCGAGCCGACCTTCGGCCCCTGTGCACGGTTGGACTACGAGCTGGAGCTGGGCATCTGGATCGGCCAGGGCAACGCCATGGGCGACTCGATTGCCATCGGCGATGCCGCCGAGCACATCGCCGGCTTCTGCCTGCTCAACGACTGGTCCGCGCGGGACATTCAGGCCTGGGAATACCAGCCGCTGGGGCCGTTCCTGTCGAAAAGCTTCATCACCACGATTTCGCCCTGGGTCGTCACGGCCGAAGCGCTGGAGCCGTTCCGCAAGGCGCAACCCGCTCGTCCCGAGGGCGACCCTCAACCACTGCCGTACTTGCTGGATAAACGTGATCAGGCCGCCGGTGCGCTGGATATCGAACTGGAAGTGCTGCTGACCACCGCTGCCATGCGCGAACAGAAATTGCCGGCCCATCGCCTGGCCCTGAGCAACAGCCTGCATATGTACTGGACCGTCGCGCAGTTGGTGGCACACCACAGCGTCAACGGCTGTCAGTTGCAGGCGGGTGATCTGTTCGGTTCCGGCACTTTGTCCGGCCCTGAGGCCGGGCAGTTCGGCAGCCTCCTGGAGATGACCGAAGGCGGCAAGAAGGTCATCGAATTGCCGTCGGGCGAAGTGCGCAGGTTCCTGGAGGATGGTGATGAAGTCATCCTGCGTGCCCGTTGCACCCGCGAAGGGTTCGCCTCCATCGGCTTCGGCGAATGCCGTGGCACTGTGGTCGCCGCACGTTAAGAGGGCAGGGTGATGGAACTCTATACCTACTATCGTTCCACTTCGTCGTACCGGGTGCGTATCGCTTTGGCCCTCAAGGGCCTGGATTTCACGGCGATACCGGTGAACCTGTTGGCCCCGGCAGGCGGTGCCAATCGTCAGCCGGAGTACCTGGCTATCAACCCGCAAGGCCGTGTGCCGGCCTTGCGCACCGATGACGGCGAGCTGTTGATTCAGTCGCCGGCGATCATCGAGTACCTGGACGAACGTTATCCGCAGGCGCCGCTGCTCTCCAAAGACCTGGCCACCCGCGCCCACGAGCGCGCGGTGGCGTCGATCATCGGCTGTGATATCCACCCGCTGCACAACTCCAGCACCCAGAACCTGCTGCGCCAATGGGGGCACGATGAGGCCAAGGTGTTGGAGTGGATCGGCCACTGGATCAGCCAGGGGCTGGGCGCGGTGGAACAGTTGATTGGCGATACCGGGTTTTGCTTTGGCGAACAGCCTGGGATGGCGGATGCGTTTCTGATTCCCCAGCTCTATGCGGCGGAGCGCTTCAAGGTGCCGTTGGCGGCTTATCCGCGCATTGGGCGGGTGGCCGGCTTGGCGGCGCAGCATCCGGCGTTTATTCAGGCCCATCCCGCGAATCAACCTGATACCCCGTGATGTTCAGGTTTGCACAGAACCCAATGTGAGAGGGAGCAAGCCTCCTTCCACATTGGATTTGTGTCACTTCAAATAAAAATAAACAGGTACCTTGCGATGCACAATCAGATTGCCAGCTTTCGCGCGGCACTCGACGCCCGTCCGGTGTCGCGCTATCAGTGGTTGATCCTCCTGTTGCTGGCGCTGCTACTGGTCACCGATGGCTACGATGCCCAGGTGCTAGGTTACGTGGTGCCGGCCCTGGCGTCGGATTGGGGATTGGAAAAAGCCGCGTTCGGCCCGGTGTTCAGCGCCAACCTGTTGGGGCTCACATTGGGCTCGCTGCTGGTAACGCCTCTGGCTGACCGATTTGGCGTGCGGCGCATCCTGCTGGGCTGCGTGTTGATCTATGCCTGCCTGACCCTGCTGATGGTGTTCGCCAACTCACTGACCTCCCTCATGGCTGCGCGGTTTATCTGCGGTATCGGCATGGGCGGTGCGATGCCCAGCGCCATGGCATTGATGTCGGAGTATTCCCCACCGCGCCTGCGCACCCTGATGGTGACCTTGGCGGCGTGTGGTTTCTCGTTCGGCGGTGCGGCCGGTGGGTTCGTGGCGGCGGGGTTTATCGACAACTTCGGCTGGCAGGCGGTGTTCCTGGCCGGTGGCGTCACACCGTTGCTGCTGTTTCCGTTTCTGATTTGGCTGTTGCCTGAGTCCTTGCCGCGCTTGCTGCGAGATGCTCCACCGTACGTGCGATTGCGCAAAGTGACAGGGCGTATGCTGCCCGACTGGCAGCCGCCGCTGGCGAGCGCGGCAGAAAACCTGCAAGAACAGGGAAGCAAACTGACGGTGGTGGAGCTGTTTCGCAACGGCTATGCGCGTCCGACCGTGCTGATTTGGTCGACCTTTTTTGTCAGCCTGATCCTGCTGTATTTCATGATCAGTTGGTTGCCGTCGCTGCTGTTGGAGAGCGGCCTGGCGTTGAAGGAAGCCAACCTGGTGACGTCGATGTTTCTGTTCGCCGGCACCTTGGGCGCTATCGGTATGGCCTGGTTTGCCGACCGGCTCAAAAGCAAGGTGCGCCTGCTGTCTGGCGTATTGGCGGCAGCGGCGGTGTGCACCATTCTGCTGGGGCTGAACCACGACAACCCGCGTTACCTGGTGGCCTGCGTGTTTGCGGCGGGGTTCTGCATCATCGGTGGGCAACTGACCCTCAATGCCTTCGCCAGCAATTTCTACCCCGCACACGTGCGCGCCACCGGTACGGGCTGGGCGTTGGGCGTGGGGCGTTTCGGCTCGATCCTGGGGCCGCTGTTTGGCAGCATGTTGCTAGCGATGCATATTCCGGTGCAGCAGATTTTCTTCTTTTGCGCGATTCCGGCTGTGATGGCGGCATTGTTGATTATTCAGGTGCGTTCGCCAGGGCGCGATGCGCCTGTAAGCCCCCTGCCTGGCGATATTCTGAAAGCGCCGGCGAATCACTGAGGATTCGCCCGATGGTCACGCTATTCAATGCACCACTGAGTTGGGCGGCAGGTGCCCCAGGCGCTCGGTCAGGCGCAGGCGTTGGATCGGGTCTTCGCTGAGCATCAGGGCGTGTTCCAAGTCAAAGCGCTCGGCGTTGGGGCAGTCCAGGCGTTGATACAGACTGGCCCGCGCGAGGTAGTCGGCGGCGTTGGCACTGCCCAGTTCCAGCACGCGCTCGGCGTCTACCAGGGCGGCCAGCGGGTTGTCGTTGGATAGATGCAATTGGCGCAGGTTGCGCGAAAGCCTTTGCAGGATCGAACGCGGATCGGCGGTGTGCAGGTGGTCCGCCTGCAGCGTGAGGTTGGGGCCATATTGGCGTTGCAGCAGCTCTCGGCAATCGTTGGGGTACAGGCGTCGGCCGCCGCACGGGTCCAGCAGGTGATCGGCACCGGGCACTCGCAGCAGGAAGTGCCCAGGGAAATTGACGCCAACCATCGGAATATCCAGGCGTCGTGCCAACTCCATGGCAATCAACCCCATGGCCAAGGGCTGCCCGCGTTTGCGCTGTAGCACCTTGTCCAGCAGGGCGGCGGCGGGGCGCAGCGGTGTGAAGTCATCCTGGGCGAACCCCAGGTCATTCATGCACCGCAGCAGCGGTTGACCCAGTTCATCCGCTGGCAACATGGGCATGCTCAGGCTGATCTGTTGTTGCAGTGAGGTCAGGTTCTGCAGAATCTCCAGCGGCTTCACCAAAGGATCGTGCTCGGCGGCGATCCATAACGCCGCTTCGAACAGCGCCGGCGGCGAACGTTGCAGGCAGGCGAAAAAGGCTTGGCGGGGCTTCATTGCTTTCTCCGGCGGATGCCCTCGTTTTAGCCTTGCTGGGAATATTCGTCCAGTGCCTTAAGAAATTTCCCGCGCGCTTATGTCGCAAGCCCTGCAAAACCGGTCGGCTTATTCCAGTGCACTTCGGCAGTTTTCTACCGCAAGCCTATACTTGGCGACACCAGAAGTGATTCGGGAGCTTGACGATGTTTGCTCTCATGCACAGCACCCGCCTTGAATCGCTGCACCTGAGCGTCGACCCGGTCACGGGGCTCAAGGCGGTCATCGCCATTCACAACAGCCGCCTGGGGCCTGCCTTGGGCGGCTGTCGTTATATCGCCTACCCCGACGACGAAAGCGCCGTGGCCGATGCTGCGCGGCTGGCCCAGGGCATGAGCTACAAGGCCGCCCTGGCCGGGTTGCCGGTGGGTGGCGGCACCGCGGTCATCCTGCGCCCCGCCCATGTGGAAAACCGTGCGGCGCTGTTTGAAGCCTTTGGGCGTTGTGTGGAACAACTCGACGGCCGCTACATCACCGCTGTCGACAGTGGCACCTCGGTGGCCGACATGGATTGCATCGCCCAGCACACTCGCTTCGTTACCAGCACCACCGCCGCAGGCGATCCATCGCCCCATGCGGCCATGGGCGTGTTCGCCGGTATTCGCACCACTGCCATGGCCCGCCTGGGCAGCGACAACCTTGAAGGGCTGCGCGTGGCAATCCAGGGCCTGGGCAACGTCGGTTACGCACTGGCTGAACAACTTCACGCCGCCGGCGCTGAATTGCTGGTCAGCGACATCGACCACGGCAAAGTGCAACTGGCCATGGAACAACTGGGCGCGCACCCCATCGCCAACGACGCCTTGCTCAGCACGCCCTGTGACATCCTCGCGCCCTGTGGCCTTGGGGCAGTGTTCAACCGCACCAGCGTCGGGCAACTGCGCTGCGCCGCCGTGGCCGGGTCCGCCAGCGCGCAATTGACCAACCTGCAAGTGGCCGATCAACTGGAAGGGCGCGGCATCCTCTACGCCCCGGACTATGTGATCAACTCCGGTGGCTTGATATATGTGGCCCTCAAGCACAGCGGCGCCGAACTGCCGACCATCACCGCGCACCTGTCCAACATCGGCAAACGCCTGACCGAAATCTACGCCCACGCCCAGGCGGAAAAACGCTCCCCAGCACGTGTGGCTGATGAACTCGCCGAGCGCCTGCTCTACGGATGATCAGGCATTAAAAAGGCCCTGAATCATTGATTCAGGGCCTGTTCAATTCGGACTTTATTCCGCCGCTGCGTTGAGCAACTCGGACAACGCGTCCGGCTGGCTCTTGAACGCCTTGGCAAATACATCGCGATTCTTCGCCATGTAGATCCCGGCTTCTTCCACCTGCTGCTCGCTCAGGGACGGCACGGCTTTTTGCAACACTTCTGCCAGCAACTCAGCGAGTTCAAGCATTTTGTCATGACGGTCAGCTTCGGCTTTATCCATGAACAAACGCTCCAGATCTCGGCTGCTGCGGTATACCACTTCGACGGCCATTCACCACCTCACATGCCTTCACGATAGTTGTCTTTTGCGACTACTGTATTTATATACAGCTAAAAGGGTAAGCCAAACCGTGTGGTTTGGGTAGCAGTTTTTTAATGTAGCCCGTAAATACAGGTTTGGCGTGTCTCATCTCACCCCGCCATCATCTTATCCCTGCCTCTGGCCTTTTTTCTGCATGCAGAACAACCGTCACGTCCAACCCGCATTATCCGGTCGAATCGACCTAAGGAAGTACCCTCGTGAAAATCAACTGGGCCGAAAAGCTGCGCCAGCAAGTCCATGGGCTGGCTGAATCGCTGGGCAATCTGTTTGTGGAGTCGTTCCACTACCTGGCGCTGTTCGCCATTGGTGCGGTGACCGCCTGGGCGGCGGTGATGGAATTTCTGGGGATGCTGGAGAACGGACACATCAAGATCGATGACATCTTGCTGCTGTTCATCTATCTGGAATTGGGCGCCATGGTCGGGATTTATTTCAAGACCAACCACATGCCAGTGCGCTTCCTGATCTACGTGGCAATCACTGCGCTGACGCGTCTGCTGATCTCCAACGTGTCCCACCACAATCCGCCAGACTTGGGCATCATTTACCTGTGCGGTGGGATCTTGCTGTTGGCATTCGCGATTCTGGTGGTGCGTTACGCCTCGTCGGCATTCCCGTCGGTGAAGGTGGAAGGCCCGCGTCGCAAGGGCGAGGCGAGCCTGGAAACCGAGAAGGGCGAGCTTTAAAGCCCGACGCTGAAGGGCAGGGGGCGGGTGGGCGGTCGCTGCAATAATTTGTGATCGCCATCCGTCATCACCGCCAGGATCTCCATGGCACTGTGGCCCTGCTCGATGGCAATGCCGAACTGGATGCTCTGCACCAGGCGTTTGAGCCGTTGCGGGTCGTTGCGTTGTGCGGCGCTGATCATGCGCTTGGCCACCACGCCATCCTCATTCGAGAGGGTGAGCATGATGCTGCCGTCCAGCCGTTGAATACTCAGGTTGACGCGGTATTTTGGGGTGAAGGTGTCGGTGATGATCTGAAAAGGATTGTCCATGGTGCGTTACCGCCTGATAAGAACATGCAGTCATTGACGACCGGTGTCGTGATTAGTTCGCGTCTCCTGACCACCGGCCACTCCGTCGCTGAGGTTGTACAAATTCCGTTTACCTCATGAGCTGTACAGCAAGGGGCGTGCCGTACAGTGGCCTTCCAGGCGCCGTGATCCCAATGTGGGAGGGGGCTTGCTCCCGATAGCGGTCCTTCAGCCGAGCATTTATTGGCTGAAGGACCGCTATCGGGAGCAAGCCCCCTCCCACAATTGTTTTGGGTTGTTATTGAAATCGGTGACCTGTTTCAGGGCAGTACAGAGAAAACGATCGCAGACAGCGCAATCACGCCGATCACCACCACAAATACATTCGACACCTGGCCCGAATACTGGCGCAAGGCTGGCACGCGCTGGATCGCGTACATCGGCATCAGGAACAACAGGCACGCGATAATCGGCCCGCCCAGGGTTTCGATCATGCCCAGGATGCTTGGGTTGAAGGTGGCCACGGCCCAGCAGGTCAGCACCATGAACAGGGCGGTGCTACGTTCCAGCCACTTGGACGACAGGGAGCGGTTACGCCCGCGCAGAGATTTGACGATCAAGCCCTGGAAGCCTTCGCTGGCGCCGATGTAGTGGCCAAGGAAGGATTTGGTAATGGCCACCAGCGCGATCAACGGCGCGGCGTAAGCGATCACAGGGGTTTGGAAGTGGTTGGCCAGGTACGACAGGATCGAAATGTTCTGCGCCTTGGCTGCCGCCAGGTCCGCCGGGGACAGAGCCAGCACGCAGCTGAAGCAGAAGAACATCACCGTCAGCACCATCATGCCGTGGGCTGTGGCGAGGATGCCGCTGCTTTTGCGCTCGGCCAGCGGGCCGTACACGCGTTTCTGGTCGACGGCGAACGCGGAGATGATAGGTGAATGGTTGAACGAGAACACCATCACGGGGATCGCCAGCCACAGGGTCTTGAAGAACACGGGCAGCGGCATGCCCTCACTGGCAGAAGCGAAAAACGCGCCGTTCCAGTTGGGAATCAGACTGAGCGCAAGCAACAGCAAGGCGGCGACGAACGGGTACACCAGCACGCTCATGGCCTTGACGATCACGCCCTGGCCACAGCGCACAATCGCCATCAAACCCAGGATCAGCACCAGCGACAGGATCGCCCGGGGCGGCGGTGTCATGTGCAGTTGGTGTTCCATAAAGCTGCCCAGGGTGTTGGTCAACGCGACGCTGTACACCAACAAAATCGGGAAGATCGCAAAGAAGTACAGCAAAGTGATCAGCTTGCCTGCACCGACGCCGAAATGTTCTTCGACCACTTCGGTGATGTCGCCGGATGTGCCTGACAGTACAAAGCGCGTCAGCCCACGGTGGGCGAAGAAGGTCATCGGGAAGGCCAGCAACGCCAGCACGATCAGTGGCCAGAAGCCGCCGACGCCGGCGTTGATCGGCAGGAACAAAGTGCCTGCGCCGATGGCGGTGCCATAGAGGCCGAGCATCCAAGTGGTGTCGTGCTTGGTCCAGCCGGTTGTTACGGTGTTTTCTACTTCAACAGGATTTTCGGCAGCAGGTGTACGTACATCGGTCATCGTTATTGCCTCGTTATTATTTTTGCGCGGGCTCACGTTGGGGCAGTCAGG
This sequence comes from Pseudomonas sivasensis, assembly GCF_021391435.1. Classification (NCBI taxonomy): domain Bacteria; kingdom Pseudomonadati; phylum Pseudomonadota; class Gammaproteobacteria; order Pseudomonadales; family Pseudomonadaceae; genus Pseudomonas; species Pseudomonas sivasensis. Next base: position 1,351,013 of record NZ_CP090029.1, read on the forward strand.
GAATGCTCCTCAGCACTCCACCCAGCTCACGGCCAGGCCGCCCCGTGAAGTTTCTTTGTATTTGTCATGCATGTCGGCGCCGGTATCGCGCATGGTGCGGATCACCCGGTCCAGGGAGATGAAGTGTTTGCCGTCGCCGCGCAGGGCCATTTGCGTGGCGTTGATGGCCTTGACCGCCGCGATGGCGTTGCGCTCGATGCACGGCACTTGCACCAGGCCGCCGACCGGGTCGCAGGTCAGGCCGAGGTTATGTTCCAGGCCGATTTCGGCGGCGTTTTCCAGTTGTTCGGGGGTGGCGCCGAGGATGTCGGCAAGGCCGGCGGCGGCCATGGCGCAGGCCGAGCCGACTTCGCCCTGGCAGCCGACTTCGGCACCGGAGATCGACGCATTTTTCTTACACAGGATGCCGACGGCGGCGGCGGCCAGGAAGAAATTGACCACGTCGTCGTCGGACGCGTCGGCGTTGAACTTCATGTAGTAATGCAGCACCGCCGGGATGATCCCCGCCGCGCCGTTGGTGGGTGCGGTGACCATGCGTCCGCCGGCGGCGTTTTCTTCGTTGACGGCAAGGGCGAAGAGGTTGACCCATTCCATGGCCGACAAGGTCGAGGTGATGACATTGGGTTTGCCGATTTCCAACAAACTGCGGTGCAATTTCGCCGCGCGCCGTGGCACATCTAGACCGCCGGGCAAGATGCCTTCATCGCGCAGGCCTTGCTCCACGCATTCGCGCATCACCGACCAGATATGCAGCAGGCCGCTGCGGATCTGTTCGTCACTGCGCCACGCGCGCTCGTTGGCCATCATTAACTCTGAAACGCGCAGCCCGTGCTTGTTGCACAAGGCCAGCAGTTCGACGGCGCTGGAAAAGTCGTAGGGCAATTCAACATCGCTGGTCGGCGCAATGCCTGACGCTGCTTCGGCAGCTTCGATGATGAAACCACCGCCCACCGAGTAATACGTCTGCTCGCTAAGCAGTCCGCTGTCGCCATAGGCGTGTAGGGACATGGCGTTGGGGTGGTAGGGCAGGCTTTCTTCCAGCAGCAGGAGATCGGTGTGCCAGTTGAAAGCAATGTCCTGGGCGCCTGCCAGCAGTAAGCGGCCGGTCTCGCGCAGTTGCTGGATACGGCTGTTGATCGAGGTGGGGTCAATACGGTCCGGCCATTCACCCATCAGGCCCATTACGCAGGCGCGGTCGGTGGCATGGCCGACGCCGGTGGCGGACAGCGAGCCGTACAAACGCACTTCAACCCGTCGGGTGTCGGTAAGCAATCGCTGGTCGATCAGGGCTTGGGCGAAGGTCGCCGCTGCCCGCATGGGGCCGACGGTGTGGGAGCTGGACGGGCCGATGCCCACCTTGAATAGATCAAAAACACTGATAGCCATGCTAAACCCTTACAAGCAATGGAGTAGGAATCGCTGCCATGTTTTGTAGGACGAGCGCAATTGGCGCGATACTGAGCCTCTGGATCGGCACTGACCAACGAATTATCCTAAGACACCCTTTAGCAGGACTAAACCCTATGGCTCGCCCTCTCCATGGCCAGACTTATGTCTGGTTGCACGTGTTTTCCTGCGCTGCGCGGCATCTGTCGTTCACTCGCTGCGCCGAAGAACTGCACATCACACCGGGGGCGGTGAGCCAACAAATCCGCCAGTTGGAGGAGCGTCTTGGGTTTCGGCTGTTCCATCGACGGGCGCGGGGTGTGGAGTTGAGTGCGGAGGGGCAGCGGTTGGCGGCTACGGTGGGGGAGGCTTACGGCAGCATTGATGCCGAATTGCAGCGGCTCGATGCGGGGATGATCAGCGGCACCTTGCGTCTACGCTCGATCCCGTCGTTTCTCGGCAAGTGGCTCACCCCACGTTTGCCACGCTTGCAGCAACGCTTTCCGGACATCCAACTGCGCATGGTTGCCGAGGACAGCAGCATTGCCCTGCATGAGGGGGACTTCGACCTGGCTATCGACTTGAACGACGGCAGCTACCCTGGGCTGTTATCCACAGCCTTGCTGGATGAGCAGATATTTCCGGTGTGTGCGCCAAGCCTATTGCGCGGTCGTCCGCCCTTGCATGGCCCGGCCGACCTTGTGCATTTCCCGCTGCTGCACGACATCACCGCCTGGCGTGGGAGTTATGAGTATGCCGAGTGGGAGTTTTACCTGAATGCAATTGGCTACCACGACGCCGATGTTCGCCGCGGCCACACCTTCAACCGCAACCACTTGACCATAGAAGCCGCCATCGCCGGTATGGGCGTGGCGATTGCGCGGCGTACTTTGCTCAACGATGAGCTGGAGCGCGGCACCTTGATCGTGCCATTTGGCCTCGCGGTGCCCAACCACAAGCGCTATGTGCTGCTGTATGCGCCGGGCGCACTGAGCCATCCGGGCGTGCGCGCGGTGCATGACTGGCTGGTAGAGGAAGCGGGGATTTTTCGCGGATTGCACCCGTTGGGAGAGGGGCAATTATGACGTTTACAGAGCGTAAGAAGATGTAACTAACTCCCCACCCTAACAGCGTTTTTGCCCGTAGTCAGGCTTAATTTGTAATGTAGGATTTATCTTTGCAAAGGGGTTGAATTGTTCGTCTGGCTGCTCAATTGTGTAATCAAGAGGTCATGGTTTCACCACCCCGGTGTTGCAGTTTGTGACCTCTCGCGAGCTAGCTGAAATAAGGGAAGAACTATGCAAATCCAAGTCAATAGCGATAACCATATTGAAAGCAGCATCCGACTGGAGGAGTGGGTACGTACTACCATTGAGAGCACGCTCGAACGTTATGAAGAAGACCTGACCCGAGTGGAGGTCTATCTGCGGGATGAGAACGGCGACAAGCCCGGTCCCCACGATTTAAGTTGCCGCCTGGAAGCGCGGCCAAAAGGCCATCAACCACTGTCGGTATCCGCCAAGGGCGATACCCTGGAACAAGCGATCGACAGTGCGGCCACCAAGCTGGACCACGCGTTGGAGCATCTGTTTGGCAGACTGCAAGGCAAGCCCCGCGCTGCCGCGAAAAAACAGCCAATCAACAAAGTGAATGAAGACGCGCTGGAACAGGAATTCCTGGAAAACGAAAACGCTGTTATCAACGGCTAACTTTCTTTTGACCCCCTCAAACGGGCCTGCATCTGCAGGCCCGTTTTCGTTTAGCGCCTGCGTCGGAAAAAATACCGGCTCAGCACCGCCAGCCCGCCAGCACCCAACCCGGCAAACAGCATCGCCCAACCGGCGCCGTGGCGCAGTGCTGCCTGAGCGTCGTCGACTGTCAGCCCCATCGACTCGAGTTTTCCTGCGGCAATGTTTTGACTGATAACCGGCCAATCCATTGCCGTGGCAGCGGGCAGCACCTCGGCCAGGTGATGGCTGATCCCCAGCAACAGCACCAACCCCATCAGGGCAATGTTGAGCGCCAGGGTGATCAGCCGCGCACTGAGGTCGATGCCTGAGGCCATGCCCGCGCGGTCCGCCGACACCGAACCGGTGGTGGTGTTGGTGGTGGGCGAGTTGGTCAGCGCCAGGCCTACGCCGGCGATCACGCAACTGAACAGCACCAACTCGATACCTGGGTGCTCGGCGCCGTTGACGGCGGCCATGGCCAGAAAGCCCGCGCCCATCAGGCCCAGGCCCAAGGGGATAATGCGTTCGGCGCCATAGCGCAGAGCCAGGCGCTCGGCCAGCGGCGGCACCAGCAAGGTCGGCAAGGTGTAGGCGAGTAGGGCTGCGCCGGTGGTCAGGGTGTCGTAACCCAGGCCCGCCTGGAAGTACAACGGCAGGTAGATCATGAACGGCCAGAAGCTGAAGTTCATGCCGATAGAGCCCATCAACGCGCCGTTGAAACGCTGGATGCGGAACACCGAGAAGTCGAACATTGGGTGTGCACTGCGAAGCTCGACCGCGATGAACAGCAGCAAGCCGAGCACCGACAACGCCGCCCAACCGAGCATGGCCGGTGCGCCGAAGCCGTGCTCGCTGCCTTGGGTGATGAAGTACACCAGGGCAAACACCGACACGGTCAAGGTGAGCATACCGGCGATGTCCAGGCGACGGGCGGCCGGGTCGCGGGACTCCTGCACGCTGATGTGCAGCAGCACCAGGGTGAACAGGGTGAGCGGCACGTGCACGAGGAACACCCAACGCCAATCCGCCACCGCCAGGATCAATGCGCCGATCATCGGTCCGAAGCCCAGGCCCACGCCAGCAATCACGCCCCATATTGCAAAGGCCCGTGCCCGTGCTACCGGTTCGCTGAACAGGTGCGACAGGATGGCGAACTGGCAAATCATCATCGCTCCGGCACCGATGCCCTGAACAAACCGCGCCGTTATCAGCAGCGAAGCCTCCTCGGCCAGCCCACAGGCCAGCGAGGCCAGGCCAAACACCCACAGGCACAACACCAGCATGCGGCGACGGCCAAAGCGATCCGCCAATGTGCCCGCCGCCATCAGCACGCTGGTACAGGCCAAGGTGTAGGCGTTCATGATCCATTGGGCGTCCTGGAAGCCCGTGCCCAACTCTCGCTCGAGCGTCGGCAGGATCACCGGGACGCTGGAAATCTCCAGGCCGAACATCAGCGCGACGAGGCACACGGCAGTGAGGGCCAGCCCATTCCTGGCGGTGCGCGGGCGGCTGGTGGCGGTTAACGTGGCGACGGGTGGCATCGGACTCTCCTGTGGATGGGTATCGGGATATTTTCAGGGGAATAGGGTTCGTTATTCGTGATAAGTTTTCTGCTCATAGGGGAATTAAGGGCGACAATAGAGCCATGGCCACACCGCGTTTTGATGGCGTTGAGCTGTTTCTGCAAATCGTCGAAAGCGGCAACCTGACCGAGGCCGCCGAACGCCTGAATCTCACACGCTCGGCGGTTGGCAAGGGCCTGGCGCGATTGGAGGCACGCTTGGGCACGTGCCTGCTGCAGCGCTCCACCCGCCGCCAGCGTTTGACCGAGGACGGCCAGGCGTACTACGAACATTGCCTGCGGGCGTTGGCGGAACTCGAGGCTGCCGAATCGGTGCTGGAAAGCGGCCGGCAACAGCCACGCGGCCGCTTGCGGGCCAGCTTGCCGCTGGCCTTCGGGCACCACTACGCGGCCCCGGCATTGTGGGGATTGATGGCGCGTTATCCGGAATTGGAAATCGAGATCAGCTTCGCCGATCGGCTGGTGGACCTGGCACAGGAAGGCTTCGACGTCGCCGTGCGGATCGGCCCGCTCCCCGACACCGACCGCCTCAGTGCGCGTCGGCTGGGCGAGCAGGCCGTGGGACTGGCGGCGTCACCGGCGTACTTGCAGCGCGTTGGGCCGATTGAATGCATCGAAGACCTTGCCGGCCATCGCGGCATCGCCTACCGCAGCAGCACCCCGCACCGCAATCGCGTGGCCTCGCCGTTAATGATGGACGACCTCCAGGCTGTGGCCGATGCCGCCATCGCGGGCGTCGGCCTGGCCTGGTTGCCGAGTTGGTTGATTGCGCACTATGTGCTGCGTGGGAAGTTGGTCGCAGTATTGCCCGACTATCGCGAGCAACCTGCGCCCATCCATGTGATCTGGCCCACGGCCACGCATATGCCGGCCAAGACACGGTGTGCAATCGATGCATTGGTCGAAGCCACCCCCAGTTGCCTGGCGGGCAGTTAGAACCGGCGGGTCAGGGCGAGCATTCTATTAAGGCAAACGGGTTTGTTGTGGCGAGTGGGCTTGCCCCGCGTTAGGTTGCGAAGAGACCCCAGCTCTTTGTTTGAAAAGGCCGGGCCTGCTACGCAGTCCAACGCGGGGCAAGCCCGCTCGCCACAGGTCGTGTGTTGCTTGGGCAGTTAGAACGCGATGGAGGTCTGCACGTACACCGTGCGTGGCTCACCGACGTATTTGCCCTTGTTGTTATCGTCGAACGAGCGCGTGAAGTATTGCTTGTTGAAGATGTTCTTCACGCCGACCGCCACGTTCAAATCCGACAGTTGCGGGCCGAAATCATAGGCCGCGCGGCTGCTGAACAGCATGTAGCCGGGGATGCGTCCGTTGGCACCGTCGGCGCTCTCGGCCTCGGTGTTGGCGTTATCGGCGAACTGGCTGCTCTGGTAGCTGCTGTCCACATTGAGTTTCCAGCGCCCTTCGGTGTAACCCACGCCGAGGGTGCCTTTGTGCTTGGACGAGAAGGGCACGCGGTTGCCTTTGTTCGGGCCGTCTTCGCGGATGGTGGCGTCGACGTAGGCGTAGGTGGCGTACACATCGAAACCGGCCAACGCCGGGCTCAAACCATCGAGGGCGTAGTTGACGCTGGTTTCGATACCCTGGTGGCGTGTCTCACCCCGGGCGATTACCGAGTCGTTGGTCTGGTTGCTTTCATACTGGTTATCGAAGTTGATCAGGAACGCACCGATCTCCGCGCGCAAGGTGCCGTTGTCATAGCGGGTACCCAGTTCCCAGGTGCGGGCTTTTTCCGGTTTGACTTCACCGCTGGTGACGCGGTTGGGCATCTGGCTGTACTGCACGCTGCCGAATGAACCTTCGGTGTTGGCATACAGGTTCCAGTCGTCGGTCAGGTGATAGAGCACGTTCAACGCCGGCAGCGCGGTGTTGTAGTCGCCTTTGTATTTGACGTTGGTCAGATTATTGCTCTGCTGGGACTCGATCATCTCGTAGCGAATGCCCGGGGTGATGGTCCACTTGCCGATATCAATCCGGTCATCGACGAAGAACGCATTGGCTTCTGTGCCGCCACGGGTGTCGCGGTCGTTGCGGCTGTCAGTCGTGGGGATTTGCTGGTTGTTGGCCGAGATCGGCGTGCGGTAGCGCAACTCGTGACCCGCTTCGTTGATGTAGCGGTAGCCGACGCCCACTTCATGGCTGGTCGGGCCGAGGTCAAAGCCCTGGGCGAAGCGGGTTTCCACGCCGCGCACCCAATACTCACGCGGTGACAGCGACAGGAACGTGCCCTGGTCCAGATAACCGCTGCGCAGGGTCTTGGTGAAGAAACTGTTGACGGTGAATTCTCGACGATCCTGTTCGTAGCGGTAGCCGACGTTGAACATCGTGCGGCGGCCCCAGAATTTGTCGTAGGGGCGGGTGGACTGATACGGATCGGCCTTGTAGTTCGCCACGTTCAAACCGCCGGGCATATCGGCCTGGCCTTCGTAGTACTGCGCCATGGCGTTGAAGCTATTGGCGTCGTCGAGCTGGTATTTGCCCTTGAGGATCAAATCGTCGATGCGCGTGTTGCTGTTTTCGCGCCAGTCGCCACCCCGGGTGCCGGAATACAGAATCGCGCCGCCAAGGCCATTGTCGGCCGTGCCGCCGGCCAGCAGGTTGCCGGTGGTCTTGAAGCCGTCGTGGCTGGATGACGGGCTGGTTTCAGTCTGCAAGCCGCCTTTGACCGTGGGCGCATCCGGGATCGCGCGGGTCACAAAGTTGACCACGCCTCCGACGTTCTGCGGGCCGTAACGCACGGCGCCGCCGCCACGTACCACGTCCACCGCGTCCATGTTGCCCATGCTGATCGGTGCGAAGGACAGTTGCGGCTGGCCATACGGCGCGAAGGGCACCGGGATGCCATCCATCAATACGGTGGAGCGCGACGCCAGGCGCGGGTTGAGTCCGCGAATGCCAAAGTTCAGCGCCATGTCGTGGCTGCCGGTGCCGTTGTTGTCCGGAGCGTTGACGCCGGGGATGCGGTTGAGCACGTCCTTGGCTTGGGTGGCGCCTTGGCGTTCGAACTCTTCGCGGCGGATCACATCGCGGGCGCCGGGGTGTTCGAACACATTGGTTTGTGCCGCATCGCCGAGCCAGTCGCCGACCACGCTGGAAGTCGCCAGCTCTACCGCAGCCGGTGCGTTTACCGGTTGCAGGCTGAAGGCGTTGTCACCTTCAGGGCGGGCCTCCAGGCCTGTGCCTTCCAGCAGTTTTTGCAGGCCTTCGGTGGTGCTGTAGCTGCCGGACAAACCACGGCTCTGCATGCCCGCCGTGATTTCGGAACCGAAGGAAATCAATACGCCGGCTTCGCGACCAAACTGATTGAGGGCCGCTTCCAGCGAGGTCGGGGCAATGTGATAAGGCTTGGGGTCGGCGGCCATCACCGGGGGCAATACTGCGAAACTGAGGCTGGCTCCCAGTAACAGTTGGCGCAAGGTGCGGGCGATTAGGGTCGGCTGCTGGGGCATGAAGAGCGGTCCTGAGAAGGAAGGATCAAGGTGGCTTTCCTTCTCTGTCACGCGAGGTGTGGAAAACGGCTCACAGGTACAGAAAATAATTTCAGGCGCGCGCCTGCACTGTCACCCAATAGCGGGAAAAGCGCCGCACTTTCACCGGCAGGCTGACTTCCAACAGGTTGAGAATGCGTTCGCTGTCGTCCAGCGGGTAGCTGCCAGAGATCAATAAATTGGCAACCTGCGGATCGCAATTGACCTGGCCGCGACGATAGCGGCCCAGTTCGCCGAGGAAATCTTCCAGGCGCATGTGTGCAGCCACCAGCATGCCGTCGGCCCAGGCGCCGCTGTTGGCGTCGGTGGGGCGCGGGGTGTCCCAGCCTTTGCGGGTGAAATTGACTTGGCGCGCCGCTTCGACTGTCAGCGGCAGTCCGCTGTAGGTGTTCGGCATCACCTCGACTTGGCCGTCGAGCACCGCCAGCTGGGTGTGGTCGTTGAACTGACGTACGTTCAGGCGCGCCGCTTGGCTGCTGAGCAGGCCCTGGCCGGTAAGGACGCGCAATGGCGTGTTGCCCGCGATGCCGTTCAGCATGATCTCGCCTTCGAGCAGTCGGATCAGCCGTTGCTGGCCATCAAAATGTACATCTACGGCACTGCCGGTATTGAGCTGCAACTGGCTGCCGTCGGCCAATTGCACCTTGCGGCGTTGGCCCACCGGGCTGCGGTAGTCGGCGGTCAGGGGCGGCAGAATATGCTGCTGGCGCAGGCTCCAGGCGGCTGCCGAGCCAGCGCCGAGGATCAACAGCAACTTCAGCGCCTGCCGCCGGCTGGTAGACGTCGGCGCATTCAACGCGGCGTGAGCCAGGGGCGAGGGCATGCCGCGCAGGCGCTGGTTAACGCGCTGGATATGGTCCCAGGCGCGCTGGTGCTCGCTGTGGGCATTCAGCCAGTGTTGCCAGGCGGCCTGTTGGCGTGGGTTGAGCGCGCCTTGCTGCATTTCCATCAGCCAGCGCACGGCCTGTTCGGCGACTTGGGTCGAGACGTTCATAGGGCAAAGTAGCAGCGCATGGCGGCTTTATTCAGGTGGCGTTTGACGGTGGCAATGGAAATGCCCAGTTCAGCGCCGATCTGCGCGTAGGTCAGGCCATCGAGCTGGGCCAGCAGGAACGCGCGCTTGACCTGTGTGGGCAAGCCGGCTAGCAGTTGATCCAGCTCGACCAGGGTTTGCAGGATGATTGCGCGTTCTTCTTCCGACGGCGCCACGTGTTCGGGCATTTGTGCGAGGGCGTCAAGATAGGCGCGTTCGAGGTCCTGGCGGCGATAGAAGTTGAAGAGCACGCGCTTGGCCACGGTGGTGAGAAACGCGCGCGGCTCGACCAGCGTGGGCGTTTCCCTTGCAGTGAGTACGCGGACGAAGGTGTCCTGCGCCAGGTCGGCAGCACTTTCCGGGCAGCCGAGCTTGCGTCGCAACCAGCCGGTGAGCCAGTGGTGATGGTCGTTGTACAGAACTTCGACGGGGTTGGACGGGCTCAACGCAAACACTCCGCAAATATCGGCATGCTTTAGAGAACAAGAATTGTTCGCATTGTATGGCCCGAGACCCGGTTCGGCAATCCGGCAAAGCAGGTGTTTCATCCGTTCTCTTTTGCTTATGAGAATATTTATCATTAATATTGCGCGCTGATGAACCTGGCGCCTCCCGCATGAAAAGCAAAACTTCGCTTCCCGCGCTCTACCGCTTGGCCGTCACCTCCCGCGTGCTGGCGGCCGTGGTCGGTGGCTACCTCATGGCCTCCCTCGCCGCCATCTGCCTGGCATTGTGGATGCCAACATCTCGCGCCGACGCCGTGATCACCGGGATGATGAGTTCATTTGTGTTCTATTTGCTGGCCGTACTCTGGTGCTTCGCCTGCCGTACGGCTTGGCGCGCCTGGTTTGGCGTGATGCTGCCGAGCGCAGTCTTTGCCGCTTTGGCGGGTGTGGGCTTGTGGATGGTGCGCACATGAAGGAGGGATTTCGCCAGGCCATGGCCTGGCTGCATACCTGGGCGGGCTTGATCTTCGGCTGGCTGCTGTTTGCGATTTTCCTGACGGGCACGCTGTCTTACTTCAAGGATGAGATCAGCCACTGGATGCAGCCCGAGGTCCAGGCTCATCCGTTGGACAATGCGCGCAGCCTCAGCGTCGCGCAAACCTACCTGCAGCAGGTGGCACCCACAGCGGCACGCTGGTTTATCACCCTGCCGGATAGCCGCGACCCCGGCCTGTCGGTCATGTGGCAAGACAAGCTCGACCCCGGCCGCCGCGGCAATTTCATGCGCAAAACCCTCGACCCCGTCAGCGGCCAAGCCGTAGAGGCCCGCGAAAGCATGGGCGGGGATTTCTTCTACCGTTTCCACTTCCAATTGCAAATGCCGCACCCCTGGGGCCGCTGGCTGTCCACCCTCGCTGCGATGGTGATGTTCGTGGCGCTGATCACCGGCATCATCACCCACAAGAAAATATTCAAGGACTTCTTCACCTTCCGCCCCCGCAAAGGCCAGCGCTCCTGGCTCGACGGGCATAACGCGGTGGGTGTGCTCGTGCTGCCGTTTCACCTGATGATCACGTACAGCAGCCTGGTGATCTTTATGAGCATGGTGATGCCGGCGCCGATCATGGCCTCCTATGGCAACGATACCCGCGCATTTTTCAACGAGATATTCCCCGCGACCAACAACGCGCCGGCGTCGGGGCAACCGGGCAAATTGGCGCCGCTGCTGCCAATGTACGAGCAAGCGCGGGCGCAATGGGAGGGTGGCCACGTGGGGCGGATCGGGGTGAATAACCCCGGTGATGTCAACGCTTCGGTCAATGTGTTCCGCGCAAGTTCCGACAGCGTGGTGCATGAATTCGACAGCATTGTGTCGTTTAACGGGCACACCGGCGAACTGTTGCGGGCCAGCGACGGGCAATCGTTGACCGCCATGGTCGGCGGCAGTTTCTACGGCCTGCACATGGGCCATTTCGCTGGGCCGGTGCTGCGCTGGTTGTACTTCATCTGCGGCCTGGCAGGCACTGCGATGATCGGCACCGGGCTGGTGATCTGGCTTGGAAAGCGCCAACTCAAACATGCCAAAACCGGTGTGATGCCGTTTGAGTTGCGACTGGTGGAAGTGCTGAATATCGCCAGCATGTCCGGTTTGCTGATCGCCGTTGCAGCGTTCTTCTGGGCCAACCGCCTGCTGCCGGTGAGCCTCGCCGAACGCTCCGATTGGGAAGTGCAGACCTTCTTTATCGCTTGGGGCCTGAGCCTGTTGCACGCCATTGTGCGTCGTGGGCGCCAGGGTTGGGTCGAGCAATTGAGCGTCGGTGCGTTGTTGTTTGCCGCGGTGCCACTGCTCAACGCAATCACCACCGACCACGCTTTGGGCGTGTCCCTGGCCCGTGGTGACTGGGCGATGGCCGGCTTTGATCTGACCTGTCTGGGCAGCGGCGTGTTTCTCGCCTGGGCGGCGTGGAAGATGCACCACCGCACGGCACCGCAGCCCAAGGCTGAACGGGCGCGTCCGCTCAACCTCAAGCAAGAGGCCAATTGAATGCTCCTCGCGCTGCTGATGTGCTATGCCGGGTTTACCGCTCTGTGCCTGTCCACCGATCGCCATCACGGCGAACTGCTGCACAGCAAGCCATCGCCTCGTCGACGCCTGGGTTTGCGTGTGGCTGGCGGTTTGCTGCTTGCCGTCGCGATCTGGCCCGCCGTGAGCGTGGCTGGCTGGGGCCTGGGATTGGTGGAGTGGTGCGCTGTATTGATGCTCAGCGCGCTGCTGCTGGTGTTGCTGTTGCCGTATCGGCCAAGGCTGGCCTTGATCCTCGCGGGCGTCGGCCTGATGGCCAGCCCCGTTGCGGCCTTCGCCACCCTCTGAGCCCAAGCCATGATGATCAGCACCCCACCCGAATCCCAGGACAGCTCGCAAGCTGATGCGGCGGGTGGGCGTGCGCATTTTCTGCAGGTGTTTCTGTCCCAGCGTTCGCAGATGGAAGCCTTGGTGAGTCGACGTGTAGGCTGCCGCGCCACGGCGGCTGATCTGGTGCAGGATCTGTTTCTACGCTTCTGGCGCCGGCCGCTGGTGCAGGTCGAAGAGCTCAGCACCTACCTGCTGCGCTGCGCCGGCAATATCGCCATCGACCACCTGCGCAGCGAAGGCGCGCGGGTGCGCAGCAGCGAAGGTTGGTTGCCCGAGCAGCAGGACAACCAGGGCTCTGAACCCCAGGCCGCACTGGAAGCGGGTAACGACCTGCGCCATGTCGAAGCCGCCTTGCGCAGCCTGCCCGAGCGCACTCGGCAGATTTTCCTGCTCAACCGCATCCATGGCCGCAAATATGCGGAAATCGCCAAGGCCATGGGTCTGTCCCAAAGTGCCGTGGAAAAACATATGATGCGTGCCCTCGAAGCTTGCAAGGCCAGCCTTCGCGACCCATCGCCTCCACGCACGCCAGGGAAAGCACCGTGAACGTCACCCCCACGCCCGAGCAGGAACACGCCGCACTGGCCTGGCTGAGTCTGTTGCACGACCAACCCAGCAGCGGCGACCAGGCGACGTTCAGCCACTGGCTGCGCGCCAACCCGGCACACGTCGAGGCTTACGCCCAGGCTCAGGTGCTCTGGGAGCTGAGCGAAGTACCTGCACGCGCCCTGGCGGAAGAAGAAGCCCTGGCATTGCAGGGCTACCTCAATACGATGAACACCGCGAAGCGTTCACGTGTCGTGCGCTGGTCCGGCGCCCTGGCCATGGCTGCCTGCCTGCTGTTGATGGTGTCCATGGGCGCAGGTTGGCAGCCGTCGCGTTGGGTCGATGATTTCGGCGCCGATTACGTGACGGCGCCAGGAGAAATAAAAACCGTCACCCTGGCGGATCAATCTCAAGTCACCCTGGATGCCGACAGCGCGATTGCCGTGGATTTCAGCCACGGCGAGCGGCATATCCAGCTGCGCCGCGGCGCCGGTTTTTTCAGCGTGACCCACACCGGCGAGTCCTTTGTGGTGGGGGCGGGCAGCGGTGAAGCGCGGGTGCTCGGCACACAATTCGAAGTGCGCCTGCAACCAGCGGGCGCTCAAGTGACGGTGTTGTCGGGGCGGGTCGGCGTGACGCCGTCGGAGCAGGGCCAGCAGCAAATTCTGACGGCAGGTCAGCAAGTGGCTTACGCCGATGGCATTGCCGATCCCCTGCACGCGGTCGACAGCGAATCGCGCCTGGCCTGGCGCGACGGCTGGCTCAACTACTACAAGGCACCGCTCGCCGATGTGGTGAAGGATTTGGGGCGTTACTACCCTGGCCGCATCCTGCTGCTCAACGAAGATATGGGCGCTAAGCGGGTCAGTGGCAGCTTCTCGAGCAAAGACCCGCAGGCCGTGCTGAACGCGTTGCAGGCAGTGCTGGGGTTTGAACAGCACAGCCTGCTGGGACGGGTGATCGTGGTGCGCTGATTATTTCAACGCCGCCATGATCGCCTCAGGGTTGTAATCGCGAATCAGCGTCCCATTCACATCCACAAACGGAATCCCGCCACCGCCCAACGCCTCATACGCCTTGCGCGCAGGGGCGTCCTTCTCGATGTCGAAGGCCTGGTACGGAATACCTTTCTGATCCAGGAAGCGCCGGATCTGCTTGCAGTAGCCACACCACTCGGTGGCATAGAGCACCACCCGCGCCGAAGTGCGGACCTGCTCTGAAACCACCTGCGACGGGTTGAATAGCCGCTCGATCTTGCCCCAGTTCTGGATAACCACCACCACCAGCAACACCAACAGGACTTTCTTGAGAACCCCGCCGAGCATCAGTTACGGCGCTTGAGCTGGTCAGTCAGTTGGGTCGGCAGGCCCTTGATGATCAGGGTGCCAGCGGCTTCGTCGTACTCAATCTTGTCGCCCAGCAGGTGCGCTTCAAAACTGATCGACAGCCCTTCGGCGCGCCCGGTGAAGCGGCGGAACTGGTTAAGGGTGCGCTTATCGGCGGGGATTTCCGGCGAGAGGCCGTAGTCCTTGTTGCGGATATGGTCGTAGAACGCCTTTGGTCGATCTTCATCGATCAAGCCCGACAGTTCTTCCAGGCCCATGGGCTCGCCTAGCTTGGCCTGGCTGCTGGCGTAGTCCACCAAGGTTTTGGTTTTCTCGCGGGCGGACTCGTCCGGCAGGTCTTCGCTTTCCACGAAGTCGCTGAAGGCCTTGAGCAGGGTGCGGGTCTCGCCCGGACCGTCGACGCCTTCCTGGCAGCCGATAAAGTCGCGGAAGTACTCCGAGACTTTCTTGCCATTCTTGCCTTTGATAAACGAGATGTACTGCTTGGACTGCTTGTTGTTCTGCCACTCCGACACGTTGATCCGTGCGGCCAGGTGCAGTTGGCCCAAGTCCAGGTGGCGCGACGGAGTCACGTCCAGCTCGTCGGTTACCGCTACGCCTTCGCTGTGGTGCAGCAGGGCGATGGCCAGGTAATCGGTCATGCCTTGCTGGTAGTGGGCGAACAGTACGTGGCCGCCGGTGGAGAGGTTGGATTCCTCCATCAGCTTCTGCAGATGCTCAACGGCGGTGCGGCTGAAGGTGGTGAAATCCTGGCCACCCTCGAAATATTCCTTCAACCAGCCACTGAACGGGTGCGCGCCGGACTCGGCATGGAAGAAACCCCAGGCCTTGCCTTGTTTGGCGTTGTAGCTCTCGTTGAGGTCGGCAAGCATATTCTCGATGGCGGCGGATTCGGAGAGCTCCGAGTCGCGTGCGTGGAGAACTGCGGGCGTGCCGTCGGGTTTTTTGTCGATCAGGTGGACGATGCAATGACGGATCGGCATAGGCTTCTCGGCTGGTTGAAGGGGAGCGATTGGCCTCCCCGAAAAGTCGCCCAGTGTACCGCACCCATTGGTCAAGACGCGCTTCGAAGGGCGTTTTGGGTGGGGTCCGACCGGGTATATTCCTTTTTTTGACGGTTTAGAGCGATAAAGCTGACCAAATGGGTAGGTAGAGGCGGATATTTCCCCGTCTCTGTGCTAGTTTTGCCCCGTCTTACGCCAAGTCTCGGCGTTAAGCGTGCATTCAGCATCTGTCAGGTCGAACCAATCCCCGTTTCAAGCATCTATAACCCCGTTCTCCGAGGTTATAAGCCTGGGGTGCCAGGCCTAGACGGTCGGGCTCGACGGCTGACACTGCACTCTGCAATCCATATGAATTTGATAGGGAAGGAACACCACAATGGCTATTACTAAAGACCAACTGATCGCTGACCTGGCTGAAGCAGTAGACGCACCGAAAACTACCGTGCGCGCTCTGCTGGACCAACTGAGCCAAGTTGTTGCTGATCAGCTGGAAAACGGCGGCGAAATCACTCTGCCAGGCGTTGGCAAACTGAAAGTGACCGAGCGTCCAGCCCGTACTGGCCGTAACCCTTCGACTGGCGCTGCCATCGAAATCGCTGCCAAGAAAGTTATCAAGCTGGTTGTGGCCAAAGGCCTGACCGACGCTGTTAACAAGTAAGACGCAGCAAAAAAAAACCGTGCTCCGGAGCAATCCGGGCACGGTTTTTTGTTGCCTGCGATTTATTAATCGCGAACCCAGCGTTGGCGCCAGATCTGCTGCTCGTTCTTGGTCTGGAAAGTCCAGGCCACGAAACGGCTTTGCTTCTGGCCCTGGGACATCTCCACCACCTGGCTTTCCAGCACGCCGGCTTTTTTCAGGGCTGTCTCAATGGCGGGCAAGTTCGACGCTTTTGATACCAGGGTGCTGAACCACAGCACCTTATGGGCAAAATTCGCGCTTTCAGCGATCAACTGCGTCACGAACCGCGCTTCACCGCCTTCACACCACAACTCGGCCGACTGGCCACCGAAGTTCAGCACCGGCAATTTGCGCTTGGGATCAGCCTTGCCCAGCGCGCGCCACTTGCGTTCGCTGCCCTTGGTGGCTTCGTCCATGGACGCATGGAAGGGCGGGTTGCACATGGTCAGGTCAAAGCGCTCGCCAGGTTCCAGCAGGCCCAACAGGATGTGCTTGGGGTTGTTTTGCTGGCGCAGTTGGATGACCTTGCTCAGGTCGTTGGACTGCACGATGGCCTTGGCAGCGGCTACGGCGATAGGGTCGACTTCCGAGCCAAGGAAGTTCCAGCGGTACTCCATGTAGCCAATCAGCGGATAGACGCAGTTGGCGCCCATGCCGATGTCCAACACCTTGACGATGGAACCACGGGGAATCTTGCCGTCGTTGACGCTGGCCAGCAGATCGGCGAGGAAGTGCACATAGTCCGCACGCCCCGGCACCGGCGGGCATAGGTAATCCTGCGGGATATCCCAATGCTGGATGCCATAGAACGACTTGAGCAACGCCCGGTTGAATACCCGCACGGCGTCAGGGCTGGCGAAGTCGATGCTTTCCTTACCGTAGGGGTTGAGGATCACGAATTTCGCCAGTTCCGGCGTGGTCTTGATCAGCGCCGGGAAGTCGTAACGGCCTGTGTGGCGGTTGCGCGGGTGCAGGGTGGCCTCTTTGCGCGGCGCGACGGGTTTGGCCGTGGCAGCGGTTTTAGGCTTCTTGCGCGGAGGTTTGGGCGTAGTGGGGGCGGTCATGTTGATTCTGGTGTTGGCTCAAAGTGGTGGGCATTGTCACACATCTTGAGCCTGACCCGGGCAAATGTGGGAGGGGGCTTGCCCCCGATGGCGGTGTGACAGTCAAAGATATTCAGGCTGATGCACTGCTATCGGGGGCAAGCCCCCTCCCACATTGACCGGGTTCGCAAATAAAAAAAGAGACCCGAAGGTCTCTTTTTTCACGCTGATTCCACCTTACAGGCTGGAAATCCGCGCATGTTGCTCCGCCAGCTTGCCCAGAGCCTGTTCGGCCTCGGCGAGCTTGGCGCGCTCTTTCTCGATCACTTCAGCTGGCGCCTTGTCGACGAATGCCGCGTTGGACAGCTTGCCGCCCACCCGCTGCACTTCGCCCTGCAGGCGCGCAATTTCTTTGTCGAGACGGGCCAGCTCTGCGCCCTTGTCGATCAAACCGGCCATTGGCACCAGCACTTCCATGTCGCCAACCAGCGCGGTAGCGGACAACGGTGCTTCGGCGCCGTCAGCCAAGACGGTGATCGACTCCAGCTTCGCCAGTTTCTTGAGCAGTGCATCGTTTTCGGTAAGGCGACGCTGGTCCTCGGCACTGGCGTTCTTCACGAACACCGCCAACGGCTTGCCCGGCCCGATGTTCATCTCGGCGCGGATGTTGCGCGTGCCGAGCATCAGGGTCTTGAGCCATTCGATATCGCTTTCAGCGGCTTCATCGATGCGTGCTTCATTGGCCACCGGCCAAGGCTGCAGCATGATGGTCTTGCCTTCGATACCGGCCAGCGGCGCGAGGCGCTGCCAGATTTCTTCGGTGATGAACGGCATGAACGGATGCGCCAGGCGCAACGCCACTTCCAGCACGCGTACCAGGGTACGACGGGTGCCGCGCTGGCGTTCGACCGGTGCGTTTTCGTCCCACAGCACGGGCTTGGACAGCTCCAGGTACCAGTCGCAATACTGGTTCCAAATGAACTCGTACAAGGCTTGCGCGGCCAGGTCGAAACGGAACTGGTCGAGTTGGCGGGTCACTTCGGCTTCGGTGCGTTGCAGCTGCGAGATGATCCAGCGGTCGGCCAGGCTCAGCTCATAGGCTTCGCCGTTCTGGCCGCAGTCTTCACCTTTATCCAGCACGTAGCGCGCGGCGTTCCAGATCTTGTTGCAGAAGTTGCGATAGCCTTCGACGCGGCCCATGTCGAACTTGATGTCGCGACCGGTAGACGCCAACGAGCAGAAGGTGAAACGCAGGGCGTCGGTGCCGTAGCTGGCGATGCCGTCAGCGAACTCGTCGCGTGTCTGCTTTTCGATCTTCTTTGCCAGTTTCGGCTGCATCAAGCCCGAAGTGCGCTTCTGCACCAGGGTTTCCAGGTCGATGCCGTCGATGATGTCCAGCGGGTCCAGAACGTTGCCCTTGGACTTGGACATTTTCTGGCCCTGGCCATCGCGCACGAGGCCGTGTACATACACGGTCTTGAACGGAACCTGCGGCGTGCCGTCCTCGTTCTTCACCAAGTGCATGGTCAGCATGATCATCCGGGCAACCCAGAAGAAAATGATGTCGAAGCCGGTCACCAGCACGTCGGTGGAGTGGAATTTCTTGAGGAATTCGGTCTGCTGCGGCCAGCCCAGGGTGGAGAACGTCCACAGGCCAGAGCTGAACCAGGTATCCAGTACGTCGTTGTCCTGTTGCAGCGCCACGTCCGGGCCGAGGTTGTGCTTGGCACGCACTTCGGCTTCGTCGCGGCCTACATAGACCTTGCCCGACTCGTCGTACCAGGCCGGAATGCGGTGGCCCCACCACAGTTGACGGCTGATGCACCAATCCTGGATGTCGCGCATCCACGAGAAGTACATGTTTTCGTACTGTTTAGGTACGAACTGGATACGGCCATCTTCTACGGCAGCAATCGCAGGCTCAGCCAGCGGCTTGGTGGACACGTACCACTGGTCGGTCAGCCACGGCTCGATCACGGTGCCGGAGCGGTCGCCCTTCGGCACTTTCAGGCCGTGGTCGTCAACGCTGACCAGCAGGCCGGCGGCATCGAAAGCGGCCACGATCTGCTTGCGTGCTTCGAAACGGTCGAGGCCGGCGTATTCGGCCGGGATCTTGCCGTCGATGCTTTCGTTCAGCGTGCCGTCCAGGTTGAACACCTGGCAGGCCGGCAGTACGGCGGCATTTTTATCGAAGATGTTCAGCAGCGGCAGGTTGTGGCGCTTGCCGACTTCGTAGTCGTTGAAGTCGTGGGCCGGGGTGATCTTCACGCAGCCGGTGCCGAATTCGGGATCGCAGTAGTCGTCCGCGATGATCGGGATACGACGGCCAACCAATGGCAGGTCGACGAACTTGCCGATCAGTGCCTGGTAGCGTTCGTCGTTCGGGTTAACCGCGACGGCGGCATCGCCGAGCATGGTTTCCGGACGGGTGGTGGCGACGATCAGGTAGTCGTTGCCTTCAGCGGTCTTGGCGCCGTCGGCCAGCGGATACTTAAGGTTCCACAGGAAGCCTTTCTCGTCGTGGTTTTCCACTTCGAGGTCGGAAATCGCCGTGTGCAACTTGGTGTCCCAGTTGACCAAGCGCTTGCCGCGGTAGATCAGGCCGTCTTCATGCAAGCGCACGAAGGCTTCTTTCACGGATTCGGACAGGCCGTCGTCCATGGTGAAACGCTCGCGGCTCCAGTCGACGGACGAGCCCAGGCGACGGATCTGACGGCTGATGTTGCCGCCGGATTGGTCTTTCCATTCCCAGATCTTTTCCAGGAATTTCTCACGGCCCAGGTCGTGACGGCTTTGGCCGGTGGCTTCGAGTTGGCGCTCCACCAGCATCTGGGTGGCGATACCGGCGTGGTCGGTGCCCGGTTGCCACAGGGTGTTACGACCCTGCATGCGGCGGAAACGGATCAACGCATCCATGATCGCATTGTTGAAGCCATGGCCCATGTGCAGGCTGCCAGTGACGTTCGGTGGCGGAATCATGATGGTGTAGGACTCGCCCGCACCTTGCGGAGCGAAATAGTTCTCGGACTCCCAGGTGTTGTACCAGGAAGTTTCAATAGCGTGCGGCTGGTAGGTCTTATCCATGCGCGGCGGGACCCTAGTTGGCATATATTCAGGAAAGCCGGCAAGTATAACGGGGGATAGGGCGCAGGGCGAGGCGAAGACGGGCTAAAGGCGTGCGCTGGTCAATGTGGGAGGGGGCTTGCCCCCGATGGCAATGTGTCAACCATACATGGGCTGGCTGATACACCGCGATCGGGGGCAAGCCCCCTCCCACAGGGGGTCTATGCACGGTTTAAGACTGGTACTGGCTGAGCAACCGTTCCATTCGCGCATCCATTCGGCGCTTGATCTCGGTTTCGATATGCGGGGCAAAGTCGTCGATCACGTCTTGCATGATCAATTGCGCGGCGGCGCGCAGTTCGTTGTCTAGATGCAGCAGCAGGGCGTCGGGGGTTTTCTCGGCAGCGGCGGCAACGGGGGCTGGTTCTACGACGGGCAGTTCGACCGGTGCCGGCGCAGGTTTGCCGCCCACCATGTCAAACAGCAACGGAATCTGTACCTCGCCGTCGACCGGTTCGGTCAGCAGCGGCGGTTGCAAGCCATCATCACCCAGCAACTGACGGATCGACTCCAGGTCGTCCAGCAGGTGGTCATCTTTTTTTACAGGGTTGGAAGTGTCCATCGTGTGCTCAAAGTCGTTGTAGCCGGTGATCTTGCAAAGGATAGCCCTGTTCGCGGTAGAAACGGAAACTCTCCCGCGCGGCCTGACGAATAGCCGGATCTTCCACCACCACTTCCGCCACACGGGCAAAGGCCTTGGCGAACGGCTGTACTTTCAGGTCCAGGTTGACCAGCAGGTCATGGTGATCGCCGCAGCTGTCACCCAGCCCCAGCACTATCAGACCTTCAGGTTCTGATTCGGCAGGGCCGTGGGGCACGAAGCTTTCACCCTTGAAGCGCCACAGGCGGGCGTCGAGCTCGTCGCGTTGAGCGGCATCGCTGCAGTGCAGGTAGATGCGATGGCCCATGCGCCAGGCTTTTTCGGTGAGTTTGCAGGCAAAGTCCAGGCGCGCGAGCGGGTCGGCGCTGGGCAATATATAGAAGTCGACTTGGGTCATTGCGGTTCCTGAGACCGGAGCGGCGTGATGGCCGCCCCGGCATCTTCAGTTTCAGGCCTTTGCGCGATCCAGCAGGTACTGGGTCAGCAGCGGAACCGGACGGCCAGTGGCGCCCTTGTCCTTGCCGCCGCTGGTCCAGGCCGTGCCGGCGATGTCCAGGTGCGCCCAGTTGAAGTTCTTGGCGAAGCGCGACAGGAAGCAGGCAGCGGTGATGGTGCCGGCTTTCGGGCCGCCGATGTTGGCGATGTCGGCGAACGGGCTGTCCAGCTGTTCTTGGTATTCATCGAACAGCGGCAGTTGCCAGGCGCGATCGTCGGCAGCCTTGCCCGCGCTGAGCAGTTGCTCGATCAGCTCGTCGTTGTTACCCAGCAGGCCCGACGTGTGGGAGCCCAGGGCAACGATGCACGCACCGGTCAGGGTGGCGATGTCGATTACGGCTTGCGGCTTGAAGCGCTCGGCGTAGGTCAGGGCATCGCACAGCACCAGGCGGCCTTCGGCGTCGGTGTTGAGGATTTCGACGGTCTGGCCGCTCATGGTGGTGACGATATCCCCTGGGCGGGCAGCGCCGCCGCTCGGCATATTCTCGGCGCAGGCCAGGATGCACACCAGGTTGATCGGCAGCTTGAGCTCCAGTACGGCACGCAGGGTGCCGAACACGCTGGCGGCGCCGCCCATGTCGTACTTCATCTCATCCATGCCCGCGCCCGGCTTGAGGCTGATGCCGCCGGTGTCGAAGGTGATCCCTTTGCCGACCAGGGCGTAAGGCTTCTCGGACTTCTTGCCGCCGTTGTATTGCATCACGATCAGGCGTGGTGGCTGGTCGCTGCCCTGGCCCACGGCGTAGAACGAGCCCATGCCCAGTTCCTTGATCTTTTTCTCGTCCAGCACTTCAACTTTCAGGCCCTTGAACTCTTTGCCCAGCGCCTTGGCTTGCTCGCCCAGGTAGGTCGGGTGGCAGATGTTCGGCGGCAGGTTACCCAAGTCGCGGGTAAACGACATGCCGTTGGCAATCGCGGTAGCGTGGGTTACGGCGCGCTGAACTTCAGCCTGCGCGGCCTTGATGGTCAGCAGGGTGATTTTCTTCAGGGCGCGGGGTTCGGCTTTCTGGCTCTTGAACTGGTCGAAGATATAGCCGCCGTCCACCAGGGTCTCTGCCAGCAGGCGCGTCTTGCCGTAGCTGTCGCGGCCTTTGACCACGATTTCGTCGAGAGCCAGTGTCGCATCGCCACCGCCCAGGCCCTTCAGGGTGCTGAGGATGCCGCTGATGATCTTGCGGAACGGGCGGTCGCCCAGCTCAGCGTCTTTGCCCACGCCGACCAGCAAAATGCGGTCGGCCTTGAGGTTAGGCAGGCTCTGCAACAGCAGGCTCTGACCGACTTTGCCGGCCAGGTCGCCGCGCTTGAGCACGGCGCTGATGGCGCCGCCGCTGAGTTCGTCGAGTTGCTTGGCGGCCACGCCGAGCTTGCGGCCTTCGCCGATGGCGACCACGAGGGTGGCGGTTTTCAACGTTTCGGGGCTAACGCTTTTTACAACCAATTCCATTTTCGGGTCCCTTATAAAGGTCTGAGAGCCTGGTATTTGTATCCAGGCTTTAAAGCGTGGCAGCTGTGTAAACCGCCAGCGACAAAGGCCGCAGTTTGAACCTCGCCGGCGGAGCCTGACAACCCTTCGTACGCGCTTTGTACCCGCGTATGAGGTTGCGCAGTGACAGGCGCGGTCAATCACAGGATAATGCGCCATCTTTTTAATCGGCCCTGCGTAAAGGGGCTGACTCGGTATGCTTGCTTGTTTGGCCGCCTTAGCCTGACAACCCTGGAGTGTCTGGTTTGATTGTCTTCCGTTATCTATCCCGCGAAGTCCTGTTGACCCTGAGTGCCGTGAGTGCGGTCCTGTTGGTCATCATCATGAGTGGTCGTTTCGTCAAATACCTGGCCCAAGCCGCTTCGGGCGCCCTGGATCCAGGCTCGTTGTTCCTGATCATGGGCTTTCGCCTGCCGGGGTTCCTGCAACTGATCCTGCCGCTGGGCCTGTTCCTCGGGATCCTGTTGGCCTACGGTCGTTTGTACCTCGAAAGCGAAATGACTGTGCTCTCGGCCACCGGCATGAGCCAGCAGCGTCTGCTCGGGATGACCATGATCCCGGCAGCCGGCATCGCGCTTATCGTCGCCTGGCTGAGCCTGAGCCTGGCCCCCCAGGGCGCCATGCAGTTCCAGCTGGTGCTGAACAAGCAGGACGCGATGACCGAGTTCGACACCCTTGAACCGGGCCGCTTCCAGGCACTCAATGACGGCACGCGGGTCACCTATACCGAAACCCTGACCGAAGACCGTGCCAACCTGGGCGGGGTGTTCATCTCCGAGAAGCGCCTGGGCCAGGACAAGAAAGACCGTGGCATCTCCGTGCTGGTGGCCGAGTCCGGTCGCCAGGACGTGCGTCCCGATGGCAGTCGCTACCTGATCCTGGAGAACGGCTATCGCTATGACGGCAGTCCCGGCCAGGCCGACTACCGCGCCATCAAGTACGACACTTACGGCGTGTTGCTCGCCCGTCCGGATGTCAGCGACGAGGTGACTGACCGCGACGCCATCCCCACGAAGGATTTGTTCGGCAGCAAGGAACTGCGCTCCATTGCCGAGCTGCAATGGCGTATTTCTCTGCCACTGCTGGTGTTTATCGTGACCTTGATGGCCGTGCCGTTGTCGCGCGTCAACCCACGTCAGGGCCGCTTCCTCAAGCTGTTGCCAGCGATCCTGCTGTACATGGCTTACCTCACCATTCTGATTTCCGCTCGCGGCTCCCTGGAGAAGGGCAAGCTTTCGCCGACCCTGGGGTTGTGGTGGGTGCACGGGATCTTCCTGGTGATCGGCCTGGGCCTGCTCTACTGGGAACCTATCCGTTTGAAAATGTTGAGCCGTCGCGGCCAGAAGGAGTTGGCTCGTGGCTAAGCTCGATCGCTACATTGGTAGCAGCGTCCTGATCGCCATTCTGGCGGTTCTGGGCATCATCCTGGGCCTTGCCTCGTTGTTCGCCTTCATCGATGAAGTGGGCAACGTGAGCGACACCTACACTGTGTGGGATGTACTGAGCTACGTGGCACTCACCGCGCCGCGTCGGCTCTACGACATGATGCCGATGGCTGCGCTGATCGGCTGTCTGATTGGCCTGGGCAGCCTGGCCAGCAACAGCGAACTGACCATCATGCGTGCCGCCGGGGTGTCCATCGGCCGTATCGTCTGGGCGGTGATGAAGCCCATGTTGCTGCTGATGCTGTGCAGCGTGCTGATCGGTGAATACGTCGCACCGCCGGCCGAAACCACCGCCCAAGCCAACCGCGCCCTGGCGCAGGGTTCGGGCGATGCGCAAAGCGCCAAGCATGGCCTGTGGCATCGCCAGGGTGATGAGTTCATCCACATCAACGCCGTGCAACCGGGCGGCCTGTTGATCGGTGTGACGCGTTACACCTTTGATAAAGAACGTCACATGCTGTCGTCCAGCTTCGCCAAACGTGCGCAGTACAGTGGCGAAAAATGGCAACTGACGGACATCACTACCACTCACTTCCGCAATGTCGGCCAAGGCACCAAGGCCAGCACCGAAGTGATCAATGAGCCAAGCGAAGAGTGGGACATCGCTCTCAAGCCGGAATTGCTCAACACCGTGGTGATGATTCCGGAAAGCCTGCCTATCTCTGGGTTGTGGAGTTACATCCACTACCTCAAGGAGCAAGGGCTGAACAACGGTCGTTACTGGCTGGCGTTTTGGGTCAAGGTGTTGCAGCCAGTGGTAACCGCCGCGCTGGTGTTGATGGCGATCTCGTTCATCTTCGGCCCATTGCGTTCCGTGACCCTGGGTCAGCGTGTGTTTACTGGCGTGTTGGTGGGTTTCACATTCCGCATCGCCCAGGACCTGCTAGGCCCGTCGAGCCTGGTATTCGGTTTCTCCCCGCTGTTTGCGGTGCTGGTGCCGACCGCCATCTGCGCCCTGGCCGGGTTCTGGCTGCTACGCCGAGCTGGCTGATACCGCGCTTATGCACAAAAAATGCCCCGCTCGAATGAGTGGGGCATTTTTGTTCTGGTCAGCAAAGATGACGTCTGGCCGAAGCTTCAGGTACAATTCCCGGCTATTTTTCAGCGGGCAATCTGCCTGCAGCCTTTTTGAGTGTTGATCCGTGAGTGATTTGAGTCATATCCGCAATTTCTCCATCATCGCCCACATTGACCATGGTAAGTCGACGCTGGCCGATCGATTCATCCAGATGTGCGGCGGCCTTGCCGAGCGTGAAATGGAAGCCCAGGTACTGGATTCCATGGACCTCGAACGCGAGCGCGGGATCACCATCAAGGCCCACAGCGTTACTCTGTACTACACCGCCAAAGACGGTATCAAGTACCAGCTGAACTTCATTGACACCCCGGGCCACGTCGACTTCACCTATGAAGTCAGCCGTTCCCTGGCGGCCTGCGAAGGTGCGCTGCTGGTGGTGGACGCGGGTCAGGGCGTTGAAGCCCAGTCCGTGGCCAACTGCTACACCGCCATCGAGCAAGGCCTGGAAGTGATGCCGGTGCTGAACAAGATCGACCTGCCACAGGCCGATCCGGACCGCGTCAAAGAAGAAATCGAAAAAATCATCGGCATTGACGCCACCGACGCCGTCGAGTGCAGCGCCAAGACCGGCCTGGGCGTTGACGAAGTGCTCGAACGCCTGGTCAAGACCATTCCTGCCCCCACCGGCAACTACGAAGATCCGCTGCAAGCGTTGATCATCGATTCCTGGTTCGACAACTACCTGGGGGTTGTTTCCCTGGTACGTGTACGCCACGGCCGTGTGAAGAAGGGCGACAAGATCCTGGTCAAGTCCACCGGCAAGATCCACCTGGTGGACAGCGTCGGTGTATTCAACCCGAAACACACTGCAACCACTGATCTGAAAGCCGGTGAAGTAGGTTTCATCATCGCCGGTATCAAGGACATCCACGGTGCGCCGGTGGGTGACACCCTGACCTTGAGCTCCACCCCTGACGTCGACGTGCTGCCGGGCTTCAAACGCATCCAGCCGCAGGTTTACGCCGGTCTGTTCCCGGTCAGCTCCGATGACTTCGAAGACTTCCGCGAAGCGCTGCAGAAGCTGACCCTCAACGACTCGTCGTTGCAGTACACCCCCGAAAGCTCCGACGCCCTGGGCTTCGGTTTCCGTTGCGGCTTCCTCGGCATGCTGCACATGGAGATCATTCAGGAGCGCCTTGAGCGCGAATACGACCTGGACCTGATCACCACCGCGCCAACGGTTATTTTTGAGCTGGCGCTGAAAACCGGTGAAACGATTTATGTAGATAACCCGTCCAAGCTCCCAGACCTGTCTTCTATCGAAGACATGCGTGAGCCGATCGTGCGCGCCAATATCCTGGTGCCGCAGGAACACCTGGGCAACGTCATTACCCTGTGTATCGAAAAACGTGGCGTGCAGCACGACATGCTGTTCCTCGGTACCCAGGTGCAAGTGACCTACGATTTGCCGATGAACGAAGTGGTCCTGGACTTCTTTGACCGTCTCAAATCCACCAGTCGCGGCTATGCTTCGCTGGATTACCATTTCGATCGTTATCAATCGGCTAATCTGGTGAAACTGGATGTGTTGATCAACGGCGACAAGGTTGATGCCCTTGCACTGATCGTGCACAAGGACAACGCGCACTACAAAGGTCGCCAGTTGACCGAGAAGATGAAAGAACTGATTCCGCGCCAGATGTTCGACGTCGCGATCCAGGCCGCTATTGGCGGGCAGATCATTGCACGGACCTCCGTCAAGGCTCTCAGAAAGAACGTACTGGCCAAATGCTACGGCGGTGACGTAAGCCGTAAGCGCAAGCTGCTTGAGAAGCAAAAGGCCGGTAAAAAACGCATGAAGCAAGTGGGCAACGTGGAAATTCCACAAGAAGCCTTCCTTGCGGTGCTCAGGTTGGATAGTTAGGTCCTATGTCGCTAAATTTCCCGCTGTTGCTGGTCATCGCCGTTGCCGTTTGTGGTCTCCTGGCGTTGCTCGATCTGGTGTTCTTCGCCCCGCGTCGGCGGGCGGCTATCGCGTCCTATCAGGGCAGCGTCAGCCAGCCCGATGTCGTGGTGATCGAGAAGCTGAACAAAGAGCCTTTGCTGGTTGAGTACGGCAAGTCGTTCTTCCCGGTGTTGTTCATCGTGCTGGTGCTGCGTTCGTTTCTGGTGGAGCCGTTTCAGATCCCTTCGGGTTCGATGAAACCTACCCTGGACGTGGGCGACTTCATCCTGGTGAACAAGTTTTCCTACGGGATTCGCCTGCCGGTGATCGACAAGAAGGTCATCGAAGTCGGTGATCCGCAGCGCGGTGATGTGATGGTGTTCCGCTATCCAAGCGACCCGAACGTCAATTACATCAAGCGTGTGGTGGGCCTGCCGGGCGACGTGATTCGCTACACCAGCGACAAGCGCCTGTTGATCAATGGCGAGTCGGTGGCCGAGAAACTGCTCGGTTCCGAACCGAACAGCCTGGGCAGCGCCGAGCTGTACCAGGAAAAACTCGGTGCGGTAGAGCACGAAATCCGCAAGGAAATGAGCCGCTACCGCGCCATGCCTGATGGAGAGTGGAAAGTGCCAGCCGGGCACTATTTCATGATGGGCGACAACCGTGACAACTCCAACGACAGCCGCTACTGGGATGACCCGAGCATTCCCAAGGAGCTGCTTGGCATGGTTCCCGACCAGAATATCGTCGGCAAGGCCTTCGCGGTCTGGATGAGCTGGCCGGAACCCAAGCTCAGCCACCTGCCGAACTTCTCGCGGGTCGGGCTGATCAAGTAATACAAGCGGCGCTGTGAACACAGCGCCGACTGCTTTTCTGGGGCTTGGACAATTCCGGCTCCAGGCTGTAACCATCAGGATTTGAATTTGAACACTGCGTCAATCGTCGATGGCCGCCGGTGCCACCCACTAGATATGCAGCAACTAGGTATGGATAAACCGTGACCGTTTCGCTAAGTCGTTTAGAGCGCCAGCTCGGCTACACCTTCAAGGATCAGGAATTGATGATCCTTGCCCTCACACACCGCAGCTTTGCAGGGCGTAATAACGAGCGCCTGGAATTCCTCGGTGACGCCATTCTCAATTTCGCCGCCGGTGAGGCGCTGTTCGAACGCTTCCCGCAAGCGCGCGAAGGCCAGCTGTCGCGATTGCGCGCACGTCTGGTAAAGGGTGAGACCCTGGCCGTACTGGCCCGTGGTTTCGGCCTGGGTGAGTACCTGCGCCTGGGGTCGGGCGAATTGAAAAGCGGTGGCTTCCGTCGCGAGTCGATCCTGGCCGATGCCCTCGAAGCCTTGATCGGCGCGATTTACCTCGATGCAGGTATGGAAACGGCCAAGGAGCGCGTGGTCGCCTGGCTGGCTTCGGAGATTGAAAGCCTTACGCTGGTCGACACCAACAAAGATCCCAAGACCCGCCTGCAGGAATACCTGCAGTCCCGTGGTTGCGAACTGCCACGCTACGAAGTGGTGGATATCCAGGGTGAGCCCCATTGCCGCGTGTTCTTCGTGGAATGTGAAATCACCTTACTGAATGAAAAAAGCCGAGGTCAGGGTGTGAGCCGTCGTATTGCCGAACAGGTAGCGGCCGCTGCAGCACTGATTGCCCTGGGCGTGGAGAATGGCCATGACTGATTCAACCGCAACACGCTGTGGCTATGTTGCCATCGTTGGCCGCCCGAACGTGGGCAAGTCCACGCTGCTGAACCACATCCTCGGTCAGAAGCTCGCGATCACCTCGCGCAAGCCTCAGACCACTCGCCACAACATGCTGGGCATCAAGACCGAAGGCGCCGTGCAAGCGGTCTACGTCGACACCCCGGGTATGCACAAAGGTGGCGAGAAAGCCCTGAACCGCTACATGAACAAGACCGCATCGGCGGCGTTGAAAGACGTCGACGTGGTGATCTTCGTGGTCGACCGCACCAAGTGGACTGACGAAGACCAGATGGTCCTTGAGCGTGTGCAGTACGTCACCGGCCCATTGATCGTCGCGCTGAACAAGACCGACCGCATCGAAGACAAAGCCGAACTGATGCCGCACCTGACCTGGTTGCAGGAGCAACTGCCGAACGCCCAGATCATGCCGATCTCGGCCCAGCACGGTCATAACCTCGAAGCCCTGGAGCGCGTGATCGCTGGCTACCTGCCGGAGAACGAGCACTTCTTCCCGGAAGACCAGATCACCGACCGCAGCAGCCGCTTTCTCGCCGCTGAACTTGTCCGCGAGAAAATCATGCGCCAGATGGGTGCTGAGCTGCCGTACCAGATCACCGTCGAAATCGAAGAGTTCAAGCAACAGGGCAAAACCCTGCATATCCATGCGCTGATCCTCGTCGAGCGTGACGGCCAGAAGAAAATCATCATTGGCGACAAGGGCGAGCGCATCAAGCGCATCGGCACCGAGGCGCGCAAGGACATGGAATTGCTCTTCGATTCCAAGATCATGCTCAACCTGTGGGTGAAGGTGAAAGGCGGCTGGTCCGATGACGAGCGCGCTCTGCGTTCCCTCGGTTACGGCGACCTGTAAGAACACCGCAGGGCAAAAAATGTGGGAGGGGGCTTGCTCCCGATGGCGGTGAGTCAGTTAATAAATAAGTGACTGACACACTGCCATCGGGGGCAAGCCCCCTCCCACATTAGGTTTGTGTAGTTTTCAAAAAATGCATTCCAGCAGTGAGCACCCATGTCCCAACCCCCCAGCCAACTCGCCTACGTCCTGCACAGCCGCGCCTACCGCGAGACCAGCGCGCTAGTGGATTTCCTCACGCCCCAAGGCCGCCTGCGCGCGGTGTTGCGTAGCGCGCGGGGCAAGGCGGGGACATTGGCGCGGCCCTTCGTGGCGTTGGACGTGGAGTTTCGCGGCAAGGGCGAGCTGAAAAACGTCGGCCGCCTGGAAAGCGTCGGCACTTCCGCCTGGCTCAATGGCGATGCGTTGTTCAGTGGGCTCTACCTCAATGAGCTGCTGATCCGTCTGTTGCCCGCCGAAGACCCGCACCCGGCTGTCTTTGATCACTATGCCGCCACTTTGCTGGCCCTGGCCGAAGGTCGCCCTCTGGAGCCGCTGCTGCGTGCCTTCGAATGGCGTCTGCTCGATGACCTGGGCTACGGCTTCGAGCTGAGCAACGACCTGCACGGCGACCCCGTCGCCGCCGACGGCATGTACCGCCTGCAAGTCGACGCGGGTCTTGAGCGCGTCTACCTGCTGCAACCCGGCCTGTTCCAGGGCACCGAACTGCTGGCCATGAGCGATGCCGACTGGAGCGCACCCGGTGCGTTATCCGCCGCCAAGCGCTTGATGCGTCAGGCCTTGGCCGTGCACCTGGGCGGACGGCCGTTGGTCAGCCGCGAGTTGTTTCGAAAGCCCTGATCTCCCCGTGTATGCTGTGCACCGTTTCTTTCCCTTTTCAGGAGCGCTTCCGTGACCACCAGCAATCGCATTCTTCTTGGCGTCAACATCGACCACGTCGCCACCCTGCGCCAGGCCCGGGGCACCCGTTACCCTGACCCGGTCAAGGCCGCGCTGGACGCCGAAGAAGCAGGCGCCGACGGCATCACCGTGCACCTGCGAGAAGACCGCCGCCACATCCAGGAACGCGATGTGTTGCTGCTCAAGGACGTGCTGCAAACCCGCATGAATTTCGAAATGGGCGTCACCGAAGAAATGATGCTCTTCGCCGAGCGCATTCGCCCAGCGCACATCTGCCTGGTACCGGAAACCCGCCAGGAGCTGACCACCGAAGGCGGCCTTGACGTGGCCGGCCAGGAAGCGCGGATCAAGGCCGCGGTGGAGCGCCTGTCGAAAATCGGCAGCGAAGTGTCGCTGTTCATCGACGCCGACGAGCGCCAGATCGAAGCGTCGCGTCGTGTCGGCGCGCCGGCCATCGAACTGCACACCGGCCGTTACGCCGATGCCACCACGCCGACCGAAGTGGCGGATGAACTGCAGCGCATCATTGAAGGTGTGAACTGCGGCCTCAATGAAGGCCTGATCGTCAACGCCGGCCATGGCCTGCATTACCACAACGTCGAAGCCGTGGCTGCGATCAAAGGCATCAACGAGCTGAACATCGGCCACGCGTTGGTAGCCCACGCGCTGTTCGTCGGTTTCAAAGGCGCTGTGGCCGAGATGAAAGCCCTGATCCTGGCGGCCTCCAAGCCCTAAAAAACAATGAAGAACCAATGTGGGAGGGGGCTTGCTCCCGATAGCGGTGTATCAGCCATAAATGTGGTGGCTGACACACTGCTATCGGGAGCAAGCCCCCTCCCACATGAGAAGCCTTACTGTTTAGCCGATGCAGGTGTATCGTATCTGCCCTTTGCAGGCCTTGGGCCTGCGGCAGATACGTGAGGTTGTTGTGTCCCGATCCTTTTCCCGTCGACAAATCCTGGGTGGTCTTGCAGGCCTGGCCGTAGTGGGCGTCGGTGCCGGTGGCGCCTACCGTTACTGGCTGGGGAAAGTCGCCGAATCCGAAGCGGGTCACGACTACGAGCTGATCGCTGCACCGTTGGACGTGGAGCTGGTGCCGGGGCACAAGACCCAAGCCTGGGCGTTCGGCCCCTCGGCACCCGGCACCGAGTTGCGTGTGCGTCAGGGCGAATGGTTGCGGGTGCGCTTTATCAACCACCTGCCGGTCGCGACCACCATCCACTGGCACGGCATCCGCCTGCCGCTGGAAATGGACGGCGTGCCCTATGTCTCGCAACTGCCGGTGCTGCCGGGCGAATACTTCGACTACAAATTCCGCGTGCCCGACGCCGGCAGCTACTGGTATCACCCGCATGTGAACAGCAGCGAAGAACTCGGCCGAGGCCTGGTCGGCCCGCTGATCATCGAAGAGCGTGAACCCACCGGTTTCAAACACGAACGGACCCTCAGCCTGAAGAGCTGGCATGTGGACGAAGAGGGTGCGTTCGTTGCCTTCAGCGTTCCCCGTGAAGCGGCGCGTGGCGGTACGGCCGGGCGGCTGTCGACGATCAATGGCGTATCCCAGGCGGTGATCGACTTACCCGCTGGGCAGATCACCCGCGTGCGGCTGCTCAACCTCGATAACACCCTGACCTATCGCATCAACATCCCCGACGTCGAAGCGCAGATCTATGCGCTGGACGGCAATCCCATCGAACCGCGTCCATTGGGCAAGGAGTACTGGTTGGGGCCGGGTATGCGCATCTGCCTGGCGATCAAGGCACCGCCGGCAGGCGAAGAGCTCTCTATTCGCAACGGCCCGGTGCGCCTGGGCACTTTCCGCTCAGTCGCCAACACCGATGCACCGACCGAATGGCCCCCGGCGCTGCCCGCCAATCCGATTGCCGAACCGGACCTGGCCAATGCCGAGAAACTCAACTTCAATTTCGAGTGGGTCGGCTCGGTCTCGGTCAACGTCGACAATGGCAAGCCGCCGAGCCTGTGGCAGATCAACGGCCAGGCCTGGGACATCACCGACAAGACCTGCGCCGACCGACCGATTGCCAAGCTGGAAAAGGGCAAGAGCTACATTTTCGAATTGAAGAACATGACCCAGTACCAGCATCCGATCCACCTGCACGGCATGAGCTTCAAGGTGATCGCCTCGAATCGCCACAAGGTGATCCCCTACTTTACCGACACCTATTTGTTGGGCAAGAACGAGCGCGCCCGCGTGGCCTTGGTGGCGGATAACCCTGGAGTGTGGATGTTCCACTGCCACGTCATCGACCACATGGAAACCGGCCTGATGGCCGCCATCGAGGTGGCGTGATGCGCCAGATTCGCCCCTCGGCAATCATCGACCGCAGCCGCGACCAAGACTTCATGCGTGAAGCCCTGGCACTTGCCGCCCAAGGCGCCGCACTGGGCGAAGTGCCCGTGGGTGCGGTGTTGGTACAGGACGGTGAAATCATTGGTCGAGGTTTCAACCGCCCCATCAGCGGCAACGATCCCAGCGCCCATGCCGAGATGGTCGCCATACGCGACGCCGCCCAGGCCATCAGTAACTACCGGCTGGTGGGCAGCACGCTGTATGTGACGTTGGAGCCTTGCAGCATGTGCGCGGGGTTGATCGTGCATTCGCGAGTCGCGCGGGTGGTCTATGGCGCGTTGGAGCCGAAGGCGGGGATTGTGCAAAGCCAGGGGCAGTTTTTTACCCAGGGCTTTCTGAATCATCGGGTGGTGTTTGAAGGCGGTGTGCTGGCCGAGGAGTGCGGCACGGTGTTGAGCGAGTTCTTCAAGGCCCGCCGGGCGAAGCCTCAGATCTAACCAACACCGAGTATCAAATGCGGGAGGGGCGGTGCGACGATTCGACTTGCCCCTCCCACATTTTTGATCTTCATTTTTTCAGGGAGATTAGCGGTTACTTCTTGGCGATGATGACCGCCCGCATCGGTGCCGGCAGCCCTTCAATCGTCTTGCTGTGATCCTCGGGATCGAGGAAGTCACTCAGGGACTGATACTTCATCCATTCCGTCCCGCGCTGTTCCTCCACCGTGGTCACGCTCACATCCACGCAACGCACATCGCTGAAACCTGCGCGGCGCAGCCACAGCATCAACGCCGGCACCGACGGCAGGAACCACACGTTACGCATCTGCGCATAACGGTCTTCCGGCACCAGCACCTGTTGCTGGTCGCCTTCCACCACCAGGGTCTCCAGGACCAATTCGCCGCCCTTGACCAAGGTGTCCTTCAGCGCCAGCAAATGCTCGATGGGCGAGCGACGGTGGTAGAACACGCCCATGGAAAACACCGTGTCGAAGCCTTCGAGGTTGGCCGGCAAGTCTTCAAACGGAAATGGCAGGTGCCAGGCTTTCGGTTCGGACAGATACCGCTGCACCGCCTGGAACTGACAGAAGAACAGCCAGTTCGGGTCGACACCTATCACGCTGTCGGCGCCGGCGCCGAGCATGCGCCACATGTAGTAACCGTTGCCGCAGCCGACATCGAGGATGCGCTTGCCTTTCAAGTCCAGGTGCGGTGCGACGCGCGACCACTTCCAGTCCGAGCGCCACTCGGTGTCGACGTGCACGCCGAACAGGTGGAACGGCCCCTTGCGCCATGGGCTCAGGCCCATCAATGCGGTGCGCATCTGTGCGCGGGTTTCGTCGTCGCAGTCGGTGTCCAGCACCAGGTCATTCAGTAAGTCGACGTCGCTGGGCATGATCTTCGGCAGTGCATCCAATGCACTCTGCCAGCGCTCCAGGTCGCCATGTCCTTTTTCCATTTTGCTGTCGAGCTGCGCTTGCAGGCCTTGGGCCCATACGGCCAGAGGAGTGCCGACCAGATGGCGGGCGAGGGGAGACAAATCAATCATGGCAAGGCAATCAACGAGGCAAAGTTAAGACACTGGAACCACGGCACGACTTTCGAGAACCCGGCTGCCAGCAGGCGTTCGCGGTGTTCTTCGAGGCTGTCGGGCTTCATGACGTTTTCGATGGCGCTGCGCTTCTGGGCAATTTCCAGTTCGCTGTAGCCGTTGGCGCGTTTGAACGCGATATGCAGGTCGGTGAGCAGCGCGTGTTCTTCAAGGTCATTGAAGCGCAGCTTTTCCGAAAGGATCAGCGCACCGCCCGGTAACAGCGCCTGACGAATACGCGACAGCAAGCTCAGGCGCTCGTCGGGCGCGATGAATTGCAGGGTGAAATTCAACGCCACCACCGAGGCCGGCTGGAATTGCAGCGCGAGGATATCGCCCTCGATCACCTCGACCGGCAGCAACTCCTGGAACATCGAGTCCTGGCCGTTGAGGTATTCGCGGCAGCGCTCGACCATGGCGGCGGAGTTATCCACCGCAATCACTCGGCAGCCGTCGGTACGCACGTGTCGGCGTAGGGCTTGGGTGACAGCGCCAAGGGATGAACCCAGGTCGTAGAGCACGCTGTTGGGTTGGGCAAACTGCGCCGCGAGCACACCGAGGTTTTCGACGATAGTCGGGTAGCCTGGCACCGAGCGCTTGATCATGTCCGGGAATACCCGCACCACGTCCTCGTTAAAGGCGAAGTCCGGCACCTGGGGCAGGGGCTGGGCGAAAAGGCGATCGGGTTCTTTGCTCACGGTTGTTCCGGCGACGAGGGGGGAAAGGCCGGCATTTTAGCCAAGTTGGCCCTCGTGTGCGCGGGTTGTCTGATGGAAAGCAGAGGCGGTGATGCCCCACTGGCCAAGCCAATACGTGGTGATCAGCAAATACGGCGCGGCGTCGAACGCCACCACGAACCGATTGATGCCGATCAGGGCGTCTGAAAACACAAACGACACCGCGCCCGCCGCAGCCAGTAAGGCCGAGCGTTTTGGCACGTCACTGCCCAGCCGCGCGAGCGCGCGCCAGAGCATTGCGCTGATCACCAAGGCGTAAACCACGACGGGAATCAACAAGTCGCCAAGGCCATGGGAAATCAGGATGCTCAGCAGGACGACGCCTACACCAAGCGCCAATACCAACGGTAATACCGCCAAACGACGGCAATCGCTGAAATAGGCCTTGAGGTATGCCAGGTGCGCAAACAGAAACGCGCCAAGGCCGAAGATAAACAAGTCGCCAGGCCAAGCGAGCAACACGTCGCCCACCAGTGAGAAAATCAGCCCGAGGCTGATCCAGCGTCGATAGTCGGTGGGCGGTGCGTCATGCAGCCAGCCCAACAACGCCAGTACCGGCAGCGGTTTGACCAGCAGGCAGAGCAACATCGCGTGAGTGCTCAAACCGTAGATAAAAGTGGCGGCGCCCATCAACGCGAGTATCAGCCATGGCATATCAGTTCACCGTAAGGGTGCAGTCGAAGGTCTCCACGGGTTCGGCTTCCGGCTCCCACGGCTGCTGGGACGTCAGGCGTAAACGACCCTGGCCGGCGGCAAACGCCTGGAAGCGCCAGGTGGATTGACCACCGCCCCCGATCACGCCGGACTCAGTGCTGCTGTAGACCTCAGGGCTCAGCGCGCGCAGCACGCCGCCGGCGGAATCCTGGATGGCCCAGCGGTAGCCGGTGGTGGGGTTGCTCGGCAGGGTGAGGATCAGGTTTTGCCCGGTTTTAAGCTGGAGCGGGCAGGCGCTCTGGTTTTCCACGGTGACGTTTTGCTTCGGCGCACTGGCGCACGCGGTCAGCAGGCAAAGGCTCAGGGGGAGAAGCAGGCGGGCAGCAGTCATGGAGACTCCGTTTATACACGACGAAGGGCGAGCATAACCGAAGATGAGACAGGGTGTGACGGCGGCACCGTCTGTGCCGCCTAAGTTTCAAATAAGGGTCGTAGTCAGCCATACGTCATATTTGATGCTTAGCTTGAGTTCATTTCCGTTCCGGAGCTTGACGGTGAAGTCTAGCTTTGCCGTATGGTGTTGGTTGTCTGTCGAGATATCTAAAACCAGCGTTCCTTTTTGGGTTGTGGCCTCACCCAGATAGTGGTAGAAGCCGATGCGGTACATTTCAAAGTAGCGCACTCTCACCACGGGTGGTGAGGGGGTGCCTTCAAAATGGTACGTGCCGGGCTTAATATCACGATGGAGTACCAGCTCGATTCTTCGCTCGCTTTGGCGGCTTTGTCGCTCAGCAATGGCGGTTATGCCAAGCCATTTGTCATCGGCTGTATATTCCAGCTGTTGGGTTTGGAAATTCCCACGTTTGGACACGGATCCTTTGAACTCACCCGTAATGTTTTCGACCTCGGCTGGTGCTTCGCGAGTTGCTGTCATTGGTTTCTCCTTGATTGGACCTGCGCATGATTGGACGCGCAGTCGCTTCAATGTAGAGGGCGCCGGAACAACTGGGACCTGTGAGAAATGACAGTTTTTTAGACGGGTTGGCGATAACTCAGGAAGGGATTGATTACCGCAAATCTGAAATGAAAATGACCAGGCTTGAACCTGGTCATTATGAGTACACGGTTGCTCTCTATCGCTTAGAAAAGCACTTTAGCCACATCCGCAAACCGCTTGGCAAAGTGCACCGTCATGCCCTCTTTAAGATACTCCGGCAACTCTTCAAAACTGCCGCGATTGGGCTCCGGCAATATCAGCTCGTGAATCTTCTGACGTCGCGCAGCAATCACTTTCTCGCGCACGCCGCCGATCGGCAGTACATGTCCGGTCAGCGTCAGTTCGCCGGTCATGGCAACGCCTTTTTTCGGCGCTTGGTTACGGGCCAGGGACAACAACGCACTGGCCATGGTCACGCCAGCGCTCGGGCCGTCCTTCGGCGTGGCACCTTCCGGCACGTGCAAGTGCACGAAGGCTTCGTCGAAGAACTTCGGATCGCCGCCAAACGACTTCAGGTTGGAGCTGATGTAGCTGTAGGCAATTTCGGCAGACTCTTTCATCACCTCGCCTAATTGCCCGGTGAGCTTGAAGCCTCGGTTCAGTGTGTGGATGCGCGTCGCCTCGATTGGCAGGGTCGCGCCGCCCATGCTGGTCCAGGCCAGTCCGGTGATCACACCGGTACCGGACAGCACTTGCTCATTGCGGAACACCGGCATGCCGAGGGAGCTTTCCAGGTCCTTGTTGCCGATTTTGATCACCGAGTTCGGCGCATCCAGCAACTTGACCACGGCTTTGCGTACCAGTTTGCCCAGTTGTTTCTCCAACTGGCGCACCCCTGCCTCACGGGCATAACCGTCGATCAATGCGCGCAGGGCGCCGTCGCTGATGGTCAGGGTGTTTTTCGATACGCCGGCTTTTTCCAGCTGTTTTGGCCACAGGTGGCGCTTGGCGATGGCGACTTTTTCTTCGGTGATATAGCCCGACAGGCGAATCACTTCCATCCGGTCCAACAGCGGGCCGGGAATTGAGTCCAGGGTGTTAGCGGTGCACACGAACAGCACTTTGGACAGGTCCAGGCGCAGGTCGAGATAGTGGTCGAGGAATTCGACGTTCTGTTCCGGGTCGAGGGTTTCGAGCAGGGCCGAGGCCGGGTCGCCCTGGAAGCTTTGGCCCATCTTGTCGATCTCGTCGAGCATGATCACCGGGTTCATCACTTCAACATCTTTGAGCGCCTGCACCAGCTTGCCCGGCATGGCGCCGATGTAGGTACGGCGATGGCCCTTGATCTCGGCCTCGTCGCGCATGCCGCCGACGCTGAACCGGTAGAACGGCCGGCCCAGGGACTCGGCGATGGATTTACCCACGCTGGTCTTGCCCACGCCCGGCGGGCCGACGAGCAGCACGATGGAGCCGGCGACTTCGCCTTTGTAAGCGCCCACCGCCAGGAATTCGAGGATACGGCTCTTGATGTCGTCCAGTCCGGCATGGTGCTTATCCAGCACCTTGCGCGCGTGTTTCAGGTCGAGCTTGTCCTCGCCGTACACGCCCCACGGCACCGAGGTTGCCCAATCCAGATAGTTGCGGGTGACCGCATATTCCGGCGAGCCGGTTTCCAGGATTGACAGTTTGTTCAGTTCTTCATCGATGCGTTTTTTCGCCTGGGCTGGCAGCACTTTGTCTTCCAGGCGTTGCTCGAATTGCTCCACGTCCGCGCTGCGATCGTCCTTGGTCAGGCCCAGCTCCTGCTGGATCACCTTGAGCTGTTCTTTAAGGAAGAACTCGCGCTGGTGTTCGCCGATCTTGCGGTTCACCTCGGCGGAGAGCTCCTTTTGCAGGCGCGCGACTTCGACTTCCTTGCGCAGCATCGGCAGGACTTTTTCCATGCGTTTGAGCATGGGGACGCAGTCCAGCACTTCCTGCAGCTCGTTACCGGTGGCGGAGGTCAGCGCGGCGGCGAAATCGGTGAGGGGCGACGGGTCGTTGGGGCTGAAGCGGTTGAGGTAGTTCTTCAGCTCTTCGCTGTACAGCGGGTTAAGCGGCAGCAGCTCTTTGATCGCATTGATCAGCGCCATGCCGTAGGCCTTGACCTCGTCGGTCGGCTCGGTGGGCTGGTGTGGGTATTCGACTTCCACCAGATACGGTGGACGATGGTGCTTGAGCCAGGTCTTGATGCGCACGCGGGTCAGGCCCTGGGCCACGAATTGCAGCTTGCCGTTCTCGCGGCTGGCGTGATGCACCTTCACCAGGGTGCCGTACAGCGGCAGGGCGGAGGTGTCGAAGTGGCGTGGATCTTCCGGCGGCGTGTCCATGAAGAACAGAGCGAGTGAGTGGTGGTCGGATTTGCTCACCAGCTCAAGGGTCTCAGCCCACGGTTCTTCGTTGACAATCACCGGCAGCACTTGCGCCGGGAAGAAAGGCCGGTTGTGGATCGGGATGATGTAGACCTTGTCCGGCAGGTTTTGCCCTGGAAGAGCCAGGCCGGTATTGGACGAGGAGGTTTTAGCGTTTTCGGGGTCTGCGTAGTCGTTGAGGTCGTAATCAGGAAATTCTTGCTGGTCGCTCATGGGGCACCTGCATAAGGAAGTATGGAGGTTAGATGGGGCGAGGCAGCAGTGGTTTCAATGGGGGGCGTGAGATAGCAACATATTGCATGAAATTCCTGCGGCGACTTGGTCAATGTGGGAGAGGGCAAGTCAATCGTCGCACCGCCCTGCCAACATTGGCTCCGTGTTGCGTCAGCTGATTTTGTGGAGGTAGGCGGGGAGTGGCTGTTCTGGCAGCACCGATAGCACTTTCAAACGCTGCAACATCCGCTGCCGTGCCCGTTGCAAATGCTCGCGCAGATTCAACGCCGCCGCGTCAAACGCGCCATGCAGCAGCAACTCCAGAATCAAGCGATGTTCGGCGAGCATGGCTGGATCCGCGCCGATCCCCAGCAATCGGTAAAAAATTCGGCTGATGATCATCGGGCTTTGGCCCTGGCGAATCAGCGCGGCAATCTTGCGGTTCTGCATCCCGGCCAGGCAGCGCTGGTGCAAGTCTTCTTCGATCTGCTCGATGGCTTCCAGGCTGCACTCGGCGCTGTTCTGGGCATCCAGTACCCGCTGCAGCATGGCTTCAAGGACCTCGCGGTCCAGGTTCGGTGCGCTCTGGCGCAGCGCCTCGGGCTCCAGGCAGGCACGTAGTTCGTAATCCTCGGTGACTTCCCGCGCGGTCAACGGCCCGGCCAACCATTGGGAGTAGGGCTCTTTTTCCACCAGGCCACGGTCACGCAGGCGCATCAGCGCTTCACGCACCACCGCTCGGCTGACGCCGTAGTGGTCGGCGGCGGCTTGTTCATCCAAGCGGTAATGGCCGAAGGCAATGCAGGTGGACAGTGCCGCGCCGATCTCCTCGACGATCCGCTCGCCCAGCGGCCGGGTGTCCACTAGCTCAGCCTCGCCGTTGAGACCCAGGTGCGCATGGCTCAGGGGCAGGCGCAGCGGCTCCATGACCAAGCCTTCGGGGTTGATCAGATAACCCCGGCCGTTGAAGCGGCAGATCAAGCCTTCGGCATGCAGCAGGTCCAGCGCCTTGCGCACCGGCACGCGGCTGGTGCCGAACAGTTCGGCCAAGGGCGCTTCCAGTAAAACCAAGCCATGACGGGCGGTGCCATTGACGATCGCGTCGCGCAACACCTGGTGAATCATCGCGTAACGGGAGGCCGAGGCGGACACTGCTTTCATCACTTTCTCTGGGGCTTGTAGGACGGTGGCCGGGGATTCTCTCATAAGTTGCGCCTGTCACTCTGTGCTACGTCGGTGGCACTTTTTTGGGGCCTGAAAGGTGTGACTGTTACTTTTCTGCACCAAAATGTACTTATTAATAAAAGATACATTATTTCATTGGAGGTGGATCCCAGGTGTGATGCAAGACATTTTTCCATCGATCAAAACCATCTATCCCGCTGCTATGGGCGAAAAACCGTAACCGCGTAAACAGCGCTACGTAGAGACTGGCACGAAAGCTGCCTTTGTAAAATGTACATTTTATGAATATGTACGTTTTATGAGGTTCTCCTGATGTCAGACGCCACATCAATGGCCGAGGATTTCGCCAGCGGTCGCAGCGACCCGGTGCAAGCCCTCGAACAGGCACTCGATCAAGCGAGCCGCTCGGCCAGCGTTTTCATTTCCCTGACCGCCGAGCGCGCCCGCCGTGAAGCCGAAGCGTCCGCGGCCCGTTGGCGAGCTGGCCAGCCCTTGAGCGGGTTCGATGGTGTGCCCGTTGCCTGGAAAGACCTGTTCGACGTGGCTGGCAGCGTCACCACAGCCGGCGCAGCTTACCGGCGCAACGCGCCTGCGGCCTTGCTCGACGCACCGAGCGTGGGCCTGCTTTGCCGCGCCGGGATGGTCAGCATCGGCAAAACCAACCTCAGCGAACTCGCTTATTCCGGGTTGGGCCTCAACCCGCATTTCGGCACGCCGCACAACCCCCATGGCACGGACCAACCGCGCATTCCCGGCGGCTCGTCCTCGGGTTCGGCCGTGGCCGTGGCCGCCGGCATTGTGCCGATTGCCATGGGCACCGACACCGCAGGCTCCATTCGCATCCCGGCGGCGCTCAATGGTGTGGTGGGTTACCGCAGCAGCAGCCGACGTTACAGCCGTGATGGCGTATTTCCCCTGGCTCGTTCCCTCGACAGCCTCGGCCCGCTGACCCGCAGCGTGCGTGATGCGCTGGCCATCGATGACCTGCTCCATGGCCGCACACAGACCCACAGCGCCCGCAGCCTCAAAGGCCAGCGCTTTGTACTGGCGCAGCAGGACGTCGAGCCCGCTGTGCGCAACAATCTGCTGAGCGCCGTGGCGCAACTCAAGGCCCAAGGCGCGCTGATCGAAGAACGTGAATGCCCGACCTTCCAGGCCACTCTGGACCTGATCAAACACCACGGCTGGCTCGGTGCCTTCGAAGCGTTCGCCCTGCACCAAACCCTGCTTGACAGCGCCGATGCCGAGCAACTCGACCCCCGCGTGCGCCGCCGCCTCGAAGCCGCCCGCGCGCTGCCGGCCAGCCAACTTATCCACCTGACCGATGCGCGCCGTCGTCTGCAACAGCAACTGCTCGACGACCTTGACGGGGCGATCCTGATCACTCCCACCGTCGCCCACGTCGCGCCCGCTTTGGCGCCCCTGGAAAACGACGACGACCTCTTCGTGAACACCAACCTCGCCACCCTGCGCCTGACCATGCCCGGCAGTTTGCTGGACATGCCAGGCGTGACCTTGCCCAGCGGCCGCGATGCCCAGGGCCTGCCCACCGGGCTGCTGCTCAGCGCCCCGACAGGAGAAGACGCACGCCTGCTGCGCGCAGCGTTGTCCGTCGAAACCGTACTTAACGTTTAAGGAGACACACCATGGCTAAAGACATCCTCTGTGCATTTGGCGTCGACGTGGACGCCGTCGCCGGCTGGCTCGGTTCCTACGGCGGCGAAGACTCGCCCGACGATATTTCCCGTGGCCTGTTCGCCGGTGAAATCGGCGCGCCGCGCCTGCTCAAATTGTTTGAACGTTACGGCCTGCGCACCACCTGGTTTATCCCTGGCCACTCGATGGAAACCTTCCCTGAGCAGATGAAGGCCGTGGCCGACGCCGGTCACGAAATCGGCGTGCATGGCTACAGCCACGAAAACCCGATTGCGATGACCGCCGAGCAGGAAGAAATCGTCCTCGATAAATCCATCGAGTTGATCACCCAGGTGACTGGCAAACGTCCCACCGGCTACGTCGCGCCTTGGTGGGAATTCAGCAAGGTCACCAACGAACTGCTGCTGAAAAAGGGCATCAAGTACGACCACAGTCTGATGCACAACGACTTCCATCCGTACTACGTCCGCAAGGGCGACACCTGGACCAAGATCGACTACAGCCAGCACCCCGACACCTGGATGAAACCCTTGGTGCGCGGCGAAGAAACCGACTTGGTGGAGATCCCGGCCAACTGGTACCTGGACGACCTGCCGCCGATGATGTTCATCAAGAAAGCCCCCAACAGCCACGGTTTCGTCAACCCGCGTCACCTCGAAGAAATGTGGCGCGACCAGTTCGACTGGGTCTACCGCGAACACGAACACGCGGTGTTCACCATGACCATCCACCCCGACGTGTCTGGCCGCCCGCAAGTGCTCTTGATGCTTGAGCGCCTGATCGAACACATCCAAAGCCATGCCGGCGTGCGCTTCGTCACCTTCGACGAAATCGCCGATGACTTTATCCGCCGCCAACCCCGTACCTGACCCTTAGAAAAACAGCCCCCCACCTCCGAGGCGCGACTCATGTCCATCTACAACAAGCTTGACCTGACTGGCTGGAAACCCCGGCAACTCACCTCCAAGGAAGTGCGGTTTGCGACCTGGATTGCGTTTTTCGCCTGGGTGTTTGCGGTGTATGACTTCATCCTGTTCGGCACCTTGCTGCCGGAGATCGGCCGGCATTTTGGCTGGGGTGAAGTGGAGCAAGCTGAAATCGCGACGTGGGTGGCGGTGGGCACGGCAGTAGTCGCCTTTGCCATCGGCCCTGTGGTCGATAAGTTGGGCCGTCGCAAGGGCATTATCTTCACCGTGGCCGGTTCCGCGCTGTGCTCGGCGCTGACCGCGATTGGTGGGGCGTGGGGTAAGTCACCGCTGATTCTGATCCGTTCGTTGGGCGGCCTGGGCTATGCCGAGGAAACCGTCAACGCCACGTACCTGAGTGAGCTGTACGGCGCCTCGGAAGACCCGCGACTGACCAAACGTCGCGGTTTCATCTACAGCCTGGTGCAGGGCGGCTGGCCGGTCGGTGCATTGATCGCCGCTGGCTTGACTGCACTGTTGCTGCCGATCATCGGCTGGCAAGGCTGCTTTATCTTCGCCGCGATCCCGGCGGTGGTGATTGCGATCATGGCGCGCAAGCTCAAGGAGAGCCCGCAGTTCCAGATCCATGAACGCATCAGCCAACTGCGCAAAAACGGCGCGGTGACAGAAGCACAGAACGTGGCGGCAACCTACGGCGTGGATTACGACGAACACAGCAAGGCCGGCCTTAAAGCTGCGTTCCGTGGCCCGGCCCGCCGCGCCACCCTGGTGATCGGCGCTGCGTTGTTGCTCAACTGGGCGGCGATCCAGGTGTTCAGCGTGTTGGGCACTTCCGTGATCGTCAGCGTGCACCACATCTCGTTCGAGAACTCGCTGATCATCCTGGTGCTGTCGAACCTGGTGGGTTACTGCGGTTACCTCAGCCACGGCTGGATGGGTGACAAGATCGGCCGTCGCAACGTGATCGGCCTGGGCTGGATGCTGGGCGGCCTGTCGTTCGCCGGTATGCTGTTTGGCCCAAGCAACATGGCCATGGTGGTCGGGCTGTATAGCCTGGGCCTGTTCTTCCTGATCGGGCCTTACTCGGCGGCTTTGTTCTTCATCAGCGAAAGTTTCCCTACCAGCATCCGCGCCACCGGTGGCGCGATCATCCACGCCATGGGGCCGATTGGCGCAGTAGTCGCCGGTTTCGGTGCAACCCAGGTGTTGTCCGCCGGCAGCGACTGGCAGACCGCCGCGCTGTGGTTCGGCGCCTTGCCGTGCTTTTTGTCCGGTGTCCTGATGTTTGCCGCGCGCCATGTGCGTCCGGAAACCGTTCAGTAAGGAGTGATTGATGAGTCGTAAAGTTGCCTTGATTACCGGTGCCGCCAGTGGCATCGGCCAAGCCCTCGCCGTGGCGTATGCGCGCAACGGCGTGGCGGTGGTGGGCGGGTACTACCCGGCCGATCCCCATGATCCACAGACCACCGTTTCCCTGGTGGAAGAGGCCGGTGGCGAATGCCTGATGTTGCCGCTGGATGTCGGTGATACCGCCTCGGTCGACGCCCTGGCCGCACAGGCCGTGCAGCACTTCGGCCGATTGGATTACGCGGTCGCCAACGCCGGCTTGCTGCGTCGCGCGCCACTGCTGGAAATGACCGATGCACTCTGGGACGAGATGCTCAACGTCGACCTGACGGGGGTGATGCGCACCTTCCGTGCGGCGACGCGGCACATGAAGGAAGGCGGCGCGCTGGTGGCGATTTCCTCGATTGCCGGCGGCGTGTATGGCTGGCAGGAGCACTCGCACTATGCCGCCGCCAAGGCCGGTGTGCCGGGCTTGTGCCGGTCGCTGGCGGTGGAATTGGCCGGTTTGGGGATTCGC
The DNA here is from genome assembly GCF_021391435.1 of Pseudomonas sivasensis. Classification (NCBI taxonomy): domain Bacteria; kingdom Pseudomonadati; phylum Pseudomonadota; class Gammaproteobacteria; order Pseudomonadales; family Pseudomonadaceae; genus Pseudomonas; species Pseudomonas sivasensis. The sequence goes on from NZ_CP090029.1 coordinate 1,395,791, forward strand.
TGCAATGCGGTGATCCCAGGCTTGATCGAGACGCCGCAGTCCCTGGATGCGAAGAATTCGCTGGGCCCGGAAGGTTTGGCGAAAGCCGCGCGGGCGATTCCGCTGGGGCGGGTAGGGCGCGCGGATGAAGTGGCATCGCTGGTGCAGTTCTTGACCAGTGATGCGTCGAGTTATTTAACCGGGCAGAGCATCGTCATTGACGGCGGCCTGACCGTGCGCTGGCCTGACTGACTGATGTACTTGATCCAAATGTGGGAGGGGCGGTGCGACGATTCGACTTGCCCCCCGATGGCAGTGTTTCAGTTAGCCCATCTGTGACTGACCCACTGCCATCGGGGGCAAGCCCCCTCCCACATTGAAAGTGGAATTTTTCAGGAGTTTTTGCATGAACCAACTGACCAACCGCCGGGCCGTGATCACCGGCGCCGGCAGCGGCATCGGTGCCGCCATCGCCCGCGCCTACGCCGTTGAAGGCGCGCGTCTGCTATTGGCCGACCGCCACGCCGCCAGCCTCGCCGAAACCGCAATCACCTGCCGCAACCTCGGCGCCGAAGTGGTCGAGTGCGTGGCCGATGTGGGCACCGTCGAAGGCGCCCAAGCCAGTGTCGACCGCTGCGTCGAGCACTTCGGCGGCATCGATATTCTGGTCAACAACGCTGGCATGCTTACCCAGGCGCGGTGCGTCGACCTGTCCATCGAGATGTGGAACGACATGCTGCGCGTCGACCTCACCAGCGTGTTCGTCGCCAGCCAGCGCGCTTTGCCCCACATGGTCGCGCAGCGCTGGGGGCGGATCATTAATGTGGCCTCGCAACTGGGCATCAAGGGCGGCGCCGAACTGACTCACTACGCGGCGGCCAAAGCGGGTGTGATTGGGTTTACCAAGTCCCTGGCGCTGGAAGTGGCCAAGGATAACGTGCTGGTCAACGCCATCGCCCCTGGCCCGATCGAAACCCCTTTGGTCGGTGGCATCAGCGACGACTGGAAACGCGCCAAGGCCGCCGAACTGCCCTTGGGCCGCTTTGGCCTGGCGGACGAAGTCGCGCCTACCGCCGTGCTGCTCGCCAGCGAGCCGGGCGGCAATCTGTTCGTCGGCCAGACCCTGGGCCCGAACTCCGGCGATGTCATGCCATGAGTGAGGTGTAGCCATGTGCGGACTCTGCGGATTGCTCGGCGAAGACCTGCACTGGAGTGATCCCCTGGGCGACGAATTGCCCCGGCGCCGCGAGCGCCTGCGCCGTATCGCTGCGATCAACCAGGTGTTGGCGGTGTTCCGGCTCAAGGTCGAAGATTTCCAGGGCGCCTCCTATCTGCTGTTGGGCGCCACCGGTAAACAGGAACTGGCGAGCGGCCTGGATCAACTCTGGCAGGCGGCCGAAACCATGCTCGGCCGCCCGCTGGATCCTCTCGATCCACGGCTGTTGGATCACTTGGAGTCAACCCCATGAGCATCGCGCTGAATGTCATTACCGGCTTCCTCGGCAGCGGCAAGACCACCTTGCTCAAACGCCTGCTGCAAGGCGAAAGCCTCGGCGATACTGCGTTGCTGATCAACGAATTCGGCGACGTCGGCATCGATCATCTGTTGGTGGAAGAAGTCGCGCCAGACACCGTGCTGCTGCCCAGCGGCTGCATCTGCTGCTCGATCCGTGGCGAACTCAAGGACGCGTTGCTCGGCCTGTTGCAGCGCCGCGAGCGTGGCGAAATACCCGCGTTCAAACGCGTGATCCTGGAAACCACCGGCCTGGCCGACCCGGCACCGATCCTTGCCACCCTGAACAACGATGTGCAATTGCGTGGACGTTTTCATATCGGCCTGGTGATCACGCTGGTCGATGCCAGCCACGCCGCCCTGCAAGAGCGCCTGCACCCGGAATGGCTGGCCCAGGTGGCGGCTGCGGACCGTTTGCTGCTGAGCAAGACGGACTTGGCGGGCGAGTGCGAGCCCCTGCGCGCGCATCTGCGGGCACTCAATACCGGCACGCCGATCCTCAATACCCATGACATTCACAGCGGCGATCAATTGCTGCTGGGCGAAGGCTTGCGCAGCGCCGAGCCAGCGATGGAAGTCAGCCGTTGGCAACTGCATCAAACCACCACCGCCACCCACGGTGCGGCGCAAGTGTGCAGCCTGACCTTCGACCAGCCGCTGGACTGGGTCGGCTTCGGGGTGTGGTTGTCGATGCTGTTAAGATGCCACGGCGAACGAATCCTTCGCGTCAAAGGACTGCTCAACGTGAACGCCAGCAACGCCCCCATCGTCATTCATGGCGTGCAGCACTGCCTGCATGCCCCGGTCCATCTGCCTGCGTGGCCGGGCACAGACCGGCAATCGCGCCTGGTGTTTATCCTGCGCGGCCTTGACCCTGCGCTGTTGCGGCGTTCTTTTGATGTGTTCTCGCGGCGGTTCGCGGGATGATCACCTTACGCGTCCTCGGCACCTCCGTGACCTTGCTCGAAACCCTGCGCGTACGTGCCGAACAGGAGCTGGGTATTCGCCTGGTGTACCAGGTGCACGACGTTGAACAGGCCCAACGCATTGCGGTGATGCAGCCCGACAGCTACGACCTGTACGACCAGTGGTTTCATAACGTCGACTTCGTGTGGCCGGCCCGGGCGATCCAGCCCATCGACACACGGCGCATCGCGCTGTGGCATGAGATCAACGACCTGCCCAAACGGGGGCGTTTGTCGCCCAGCGACCGCCTGGGTAGCGGCAGCGTGCCCAGTGAGCGTTTATTTGTGCAGCACGACGGCAGCCTCGGCAGCACCGTCACCGACCGCATCAGCATGCTGCCCCTGACCCACAACGCCGACAGTTTCGCCTACCGCCCCGAGCGCCTGCCCGAAGGTTTTTGCCACGGCAACGAAAGCTGGGGCTGGCTGCTGGACCCGGCCTGGCGCGCGCGCACAGCGCTGCAAAGTGACGCCGCCATCGGCGCCCTGGACGCCGCACTGGCGGTGCAGGGCGCGGGGCTGGCCCGCTTTAACGACATCGGCAATATGAGCATCGAAGAGATCGACGTGCTTGCTGACATTCTGGTGCGCAAACAGAAAGAAGGGCATTTCGCTGCGTTCTGGTCCGACGATGAAGAGGCTGCGCAACTGATGCTCAGCCCCAGCATCGATATCCAGAGCCTGTGGTCGCCGACCCTGATGCGCCTGCACCGCGCTGGAGTGAAATACCGCCTAGCCGTACCCCGCGAAGGCTATCGCGCCTGGTTTGGCGGTTTGTCACTGTCGCGCCATGCCCAAGGCCCGGTGCTGGATGCGGCCTATGCCTATCTCAATTGGTGGTTGTCCGGCTGGCCCGGCGCGGTCATGGCCCGCCAGGGTTACTACATCGGCAACCCGGCGCGCAGCCGCGATCACCTGAGCAGCGCCGAGTGGGATTACTGGTACGCCGGCAAGCCTGCGCGGGAGGAATTGTTGGGGAGTGATGGATTGCCGCTGATTGATATTGGCGAAGTGCGGGACGGGGGCTCATATGAGCAGCGGATGGGGCATATCGCGGTGTGGAACTCGGTGATGGATGAGCACAACTACCTGGTGCGCAGGTGGGGGGATTTCATGCGGGCGCGTGGTGTTTGATTGAGTGCGTGGGTTGGGGGGCATATCCGTTGCTGCGGTAACGGCAGCCTATGGTTCCGCTCTTACAGCGGGTCACTTTTGGAAAGGCCGGAATGCTGGCCCAGCTAGGTTGACGGGGCGATTCCAGATCAAAAGCAACAGCGCGGCGGCCTTAGAGCCGACCAGTTCTTAAGCCGAACTCATTCCAAATGTGGGAGGGGGCTTGCTCCCGATGGCAGTGGGTCAGTCACAGCTGCATCAACTGACACACCCTCATCGGGAGCAAGCCCCCTCCCACATTTTGATCTCCACATATCAGATAAGTCCCAGCCTGCTTTAGATCTGCTTTAGATCTGCTTTTGCTTTTGCTTTTGCTCTTACATCCTTTTCGCTGACGAAGTCAGCGGTCTTTTGATCTGCGCTTTTGATCGTGATCTTAGGCGCCCCGTTAAACACGCTGGCCGCACGCAGGCTTGAATCCGTGGGTAACCCGGCAGGACGCCGGGTTAGCCGCACTGGGCCATGGATGGCCCATTGCGGCGGCCCACGGATTCAAGCCGGAGTGCGGGCACACCGAGCCTAGGCGAGGTGCCGAGTGTTGGGGCAAGAGCCCTTTGGTTACTTTGGGGCTTTTCCAAAGTGACCCGCCGTAAGGGCGGAACCAATACCCGCCGTTACCCAAATAACGGATATACCCCCCAAGCCAACCCTCTGTCGCCAATAAACCGCCACCTAAATCCCCACGTTTATTGAATGCACACCCCCCAACTCCCAGCTAATCTCCTCACACCCAATATCCAACGAAAATGGATATTTTTTTGACGCCAGGTCAGCTGTCGCAAGGAATGCACATGACAAAAGGACGTAGTGGCAGAGAGAGGCGAACACTGCCAGAGGGCACCGCCATGACGTGGCGCCATACGTTCCAAACTCGCATCGCCGGGGTGCTGGCACTGCTGCTGCTGGTGGTCGTCGCCGCCACCTATTTTGCCGTCAAGGCCGCCACCACCCGCGCGGTGGAGAACCAGGCGCAAGTCCAGTTGAAAACCGGAACCCAGGTGTTCGAGCGTCTGCTGGACCTGCGCGGGCGTCGCCTGCAATACGGCCTCGATTGGCTCACCGTCGACGGCCCGTTCAAGCAAGCCGTGGCCGAAGGCAACACGGTGTCGATTCTGGCTGCACTGCGTCGGCATGGCTCCGGCGTCCGTTCCAGCGAGGTGTTTGTGCTGGGGCTGGATGGCAAGGTCGTGGTCAGCACGTTGCCCATCCTCACGCGCGGGCAGCTTTTTCCCTATGACACTGCCTTGCGCCATGCGCGGCGTGACGGCCTGCAAATGGTGATTGTCGCCCTGGACGGGCGGCCCTACTTGCTGGTGCAGGATGAAGTCCTCGACCCCCTGCCCATCGCCCGCGTCATCATGGGCTTTGCCATGGACCAACTGTTCGCCAACGAACTGCGTTCCATGAGCAACCTGGAGGTGTCGTTTCTCAGCGTGCAGGACGGCAGGCCCGGTCCGTTGTTCAGTACCCAGCCTGTCGATTATCAGGCCGGCACCCTCAGCCTGCTCCACGATGCGCCTTTGAACCCAGAGGCGCAGATCCATCCGTTTTACGGTGAGCGTGTGCTCAGCCAAGTGTTGCCGCTGGCCAACACCGGTGACGGCAACGAGGTGCGCGTATTGCTGCAAAGCCCGCTGGACCACGCGCTGGAATCTTTTGCGCCGCTGGACCGGCAGTTCCTCGGGATCGCCCTGGCCGTGCTGGTGGTCTCGTTGGCCGGTGCGTTGTTCCTGGCGCGGCGGGTGTCGCGCCCGCTCAATGCGTTGGTGGAGGCGGCCGGGCGCATTGGCGCGGGGGATTACCGCACGCCGGTGCGGGTGCGCAGCCACGATGAATTCGGCCTGTTGGCCCGTGCGTTCAATGCCATGCAAAGCCGCATCGCCGTGCGCGAACGGCAACTGGCCCATAACGCCCTGCATGACGCTCTCACCGGGTTGCCCAATCGCGCGCTGGCGATGGAGCGCCTGGGCAGCGCGATCAGTGCGCGTCGGCCAGTGGTGTTGCTGTACCTGGGTATCGAAAACTACCGGGTCATCAACGAGGGCTTCGGTCCCGAGGGCGTCGAAGAGATGATGCGCGAGGCCAGCCGGTGTCTGTCCATGAGCCTATTGGCCAGCGATACCGCTGCGCGCATCACCAGCAGCGAATTCCTGTTGTTGCTGGAAAATACCGAGGTTGACCGCGCCGTAGCCCGCGCCGACCGCCTCTACGCGCTGCTTACCGAACCCCAGCGCATCGGCAATGACGAAGTGCGCCACGAGGTGAGTATCGGCATCGCCGCGTACCCCGCCGACGGCCAGTATGTGGAGGAGTTGATCAGCCGTGCGGCCATCGCGCGTCACGATGCAACGACGCTGCCCGGTTATCTACAGATCTACCAGCAGGACCGCGATCTTGCGCACCAGCGCCAGATCAGCCTGATCCGCGACCTGCGCCGTGCGGTCGTCGAAGGTGAGTTGCACCTGTGTTATCAGCCCAAGCTCGACCTCCTGCATGGCCATGTTCGCCAGGCCGAGGCCTTACTGCGCTGGCAGCATCCGACGCTGGGGCTGGTATCGCCCGCCGAGTTCATTCCCCTGGCTGAACGCACTGGCAGCATGGGTGGCCTGACCCAGTGGGTGATCGAAGAGGCTATTCGTCAGATCGGCGAGTGGGCGCAGCGCGGATTGCATATCCAGTTGTCGGTGAATATTTCTGTGGACGACCTGGCCGATGATGACCTGGCGATTCGTGTGACCACCTTGCTGGAACACTACGACGTGCAGGCCCAGCAACTGATTTTCGAGATCACCGAAAGCGCGATCATGCACAACCCGAAGCAGGCCCTCAGCGTGCTGGAACAATTGCGCGGGTGTGGCATCAGCCTGTCGGTGGATGACTTCGGCACGGGCTATTCGTCGCTGGCGCAATTGCAGCGCTTACCGGTACAGGAATTGAAGATTGACCAGTCGTTTGTGCGCAACCTCGACAGCGCCACGGGCGACGGCGTGATCGTGCGCTCCACCATCGAAATGAGCCACAACCTGGGGCTCAAGGTAGTGGCCGAAGGCGTGGAGTTCGAGCCCAGTCTCAAACTCCTCAAACAGTGGAACTGCGATACGGCCCAGGGCTACCTCATCAGTCGGCCGCTCAATGCCATGGCGTTCGAGATGTGGATGCGCCGCGAGCGCGCGCCGGTCTGAAGCCCGCGTCTATAGTTTTTAGGCCCCAGGCCGATACGCTCTACAAGGCTTGACCGTTTGCACAGTTATTTACCGACCAACGGTCAAGTATCCAGCGCTATTGCATGATGGCATTGTGCCTTGTTTGCGGCATCATGACCGTAACCCACTGTGCCAGGGCTGGCCGCTCATTTTCCATTTTTTGCGGATCGACCATGGCCCGAACTCCTCCCTTGCTCTCCCTGACGCTGATGCTGATGTTGGCCGGCTCTGCGTCGGCGGCCACGCTGGACCTGGTGTTCAAGCGGGCCGATGGCAGCCCGGTGGCGGATGCGGTCGTGACCCTGCAAGGCCCGCCCGGCGCATCGTCGGCCGTGCTCAAAGCGAATATGGACCAACGCGGCCAGCGCTTTGCGCCCCATGTGCTGGCGGTACACACCGGCACTCAGGTGCGCTTCCCCAACAGCGACAACATCCGGCATCAGGTCTATTCGTTCAGCGCCGCCAAACGTTTCGAACTACGCCTGTACGAAGGCACGCCCGCCGAGCCGCTGCTGTTCGACAAACCCGGCGTGGTGGTGCTGGGCTGCAATATCCATGATTGGATGCTCGGTTACATCTACGTCACCGATGACCCCCTCTTCGCTGTCAGCGACGCCCAGGGCCAAGTGCACCTGGAGCAGCTGGCGCCCGGTGATTACCGCGCCACCCTGTGGCACCCGCAGTTGGCGGATATGCAGCCCTTGGACGGCGGTACCCTGCATGTGCCTGCCGCTGGCCTGAGACACAACGTAGTGCTGGCCCTGGAGCCGGCGTCCGAGGATCTTCCGCCGACGCCAAGTGCCTTTGGCGATGCCTTCAATCGAGCCGCCCGTGAAACTGCGCAGTAGTTTCCAGGCGCGGGTCGCCAGCGTCCTGATCCTGCTGTTGCTGGTGGTGATCGGCGCACTGTATTTCAGCGTCAAGGCTGCCACCAATTCAGCGGTGCGCAGCCAGGCGCTGGCCCAGTTGGATGTGGGCGCGCGGGTTTTTGAGCGCTTGCTGGACGTACGCGGGCGGCGCCTCGCTGACGGCGTGCAACTGTTGGCGGCCGACTTCGGTTTTCGTGATGCGGTGGCCAGTGGCGACTCGGCGACGATGCGCTCGGTGCTGCTCAACCACGGCAAGCGCATCAACGCCAGTGACATGATCCTGCTGGGCATGGACGGCAAAGTCCTGGCCAGTACCCTCAGCGAAGTGCCCGAAGGCTCGACCTTCAAGTATGACCAGTCGCTGCGCGAGGCCCGGCGCAATCGCCAGGCCATGTTGATTGTGCCGTTGCAAGGCAAGCCGCACCTGTTGGTCGAAGCCTCGGTGCTGGCGCCGCTGCCGATTGCGCGGGTGGTGATGGGCTTCAGCATGGACGGTGCGTTCGCCGATGAGTTGCGCTCGTTGAGCAACCTGGAAGTGTCGTTCCTGGCGATTGAAAAAGACCAGCCTGGCGAGTTAGTCACCACCCAACCCCAAGAGCTGCGCAGGAGCATCCTTGCATTGATGCAGGGCGATTCCACGCGCCGTGGCGTGTCCACCACCGATCACCTGGAGCAGCGTTTCCTCAATCAGTCGTTGGTATTGGCCAGCGATGAAAACGGCAAAGTCCTGGCGTTGCTGCAAAGCCCGCTGGATGCGGCGATGCAAGCCTTTGTGCCGTTGGATGAGAAGATCCTCGCCATCGCACTGGTCGCGTTGCTGGCTTCGTTGATCGGTGCCTTGCTGCTGGCGCGCACCGTGTCGCGCCCAGTGCAGGCGCTGGCCCTGGCGGCCGAGCGCATTGGCCAGGGCGACTATCAAACACCCGTGACCCTGGCCCGCAGTGACGAACTGGGGTTACTGGCCCATGCGGTCAATTCCATGCAAAGCGGCATCGCCGAGCGCGAACAGCAGCTTGCCCACAATGCTTTGCATGATCGCCTCACCGGCCTGCCGAACCGGGCACTGGCCATGGAGCGTCTGGGCAGCGCCATTGCGTTGAATCGGCCGGTCGCGTTGATCTACCTGGGCATCGACAACTTGCGCGTCGCCAGCGAAACCGCCGGGACGGATGCGGTGGACCAATTGCTGCTTGCCGTCAGCCGTCGCCTGGAAGCCGTGCTGCGCCCCGGCGATACCCTGGCGCATCTGATCGCCGACGAGTTCCTGCTATTGCTCGAAGGCGCAGGCAGCGACGAGGCGGTGGGCATGGCCGACAAACTCCAACAACTGTTGCTGCGGCCCCAGCGCATCAACGGCCATGACCTGGCGCTGGACTGCCGTTTGGGCATCGCCGCATTCCCAGCCGATGGCGAAAGCCCGCACACCTTGCTTGAACGCGCGGCCATCGCCATGAAAGACGCCGCGCAAATGCCCGGTCGCCTGCAGGTCTATGAACATGGCCGTGACCTCGCGCACCGCCGCCAGATCACGCTGATTCGCGACCTGCGCCACGCGCCCAACCAAGGCCAATTGCTGCTGCATTACCAGCCCAAGCTGGACATTCGCGAGGGCCACGTACGTCAGGCCGAAGCCTTGCTGCGCTGGCAGCATCCGCAGTTCGGCATGGTCTCGCCGGCGGAGTTCATTCCCTTGGCCGAGCGCTCCGGCAGTATTCAGTTGCTGACCCACTGGGTGATCGAAGAGGGCATTCGTCAGTTGTGTGAGTGGAACCGCCGTGGCCTGTACCTGCAGTTGTCGTTGAACATCTCGGCGGACGATTTGCTCGGCGATGAACTGGCCCACCGCGTCTCGGCGTTGCTGCGTCGCTACGGTTTGCCGGCTGAGCAACTGGTGTTCGAAATCACCGAAAGCGCAGTAATGCGCGAGCCGGAAAAAGCCCTCAAAGTCCTGCACCTGCTGCGTGATTGCGGCATCAGTCTGTCGGTGGATGACTTCGGCACCGGCTATTCGTCCCTCGCGCACCTCAAGCGTCTACCGGTGCAAGAGTTGAAGATCGACCAATCCTTTGTGCGCAACCTCGATGAAACCAGTGAGGACGCGGTGATCGTGCGTTCCACCATCGAAATGAGCCACAACCTGGGCCTCAAAGTGGTTGCCGAGGGCGTTGAATATGCCCATAGCCTGCGCCTGCTGGAGCGCTGGCAGTGCGACACGGCCCAGGGGTATCTGATCAGTCGGCCTTTGAGCGCCGACGCTTTCGAAGCCTGGGTGGCGTTGCCACTCAGTGCGCAAACTTCCCTGGTTCATTGAGTGGCTGACGTGCGTCTTTCTCTACTGATCGGCTGCCTGGCCGCCCTGACTGTGCAAACCACCCTGGCCGACAACGGCCGCCTGATCGCCACCGGCGGTGCCAGCAGCATCGAGGGCACGGCGGGCGGCGGCATCACGCCGTGGGCGGTGCTGGCCGGCTATGGCGAACAGCACGAGTGGGGCGCCACGGCGTTCGCCACCACCGTCAACCTGCCGGACTATCGGCTGGACGTGGCGGGGCTGGCGTTGGCCTATGACAACCGCGTCGAAGTCTCTTTCGCCCGCCAGCGCTTTGACCTCGGCAGCCTGGTGCACAAGCTGAATCTGCCGGAAGACAACCTTGGCCAGGATGTGCTCGGTGTGAAGGTCCGCCTGTTCGGTGACGTGATTTACGACCGCTTGCCGCAGGTTTCGCTGGGCCTGGAATACAAACACCAGACCAACTTCGACATCCCCAGCCTGGTTGGCGCCAAGCGTGACAGCGACGTGGAGGGCTACCTCGCCGCCAGCCGTTTGTTCATGGGCGCGGCGTTTGGCTACAACGTGCTGGTCAACGGTAGCCTGCGCTACAGCCGCGCCAATGAAACCGGCCTGCTTGGCTTCGGCGGCGACCGCCGCGACCGTCGCAGCCTGCTCAAGGAAGGTTCGGTGGCCCTGCTGTTCAACCCGCGCTGGGCGGTGGGCGTGGAGTACCGCGAGAAGCCCGATAACTTGTCGTTCGCTGGCGAAAGCGACTGGGCGGACGTGTTTGTCGGCTACTTTCCCAACAAGCATGTGTCGTTTGTGCTGGCCTACGCGCGCCTCGGCGAAATCGCTACGTTGGATAACCAGAACGGCACCTACCTGTCCGTACAGGGGAGTTTCTAATGCGCCTTTTACCGATTGCGCTGGTGCTGCTGCTCAGCGCCTGCGCCCAGCAACCGCCCAAGGACGACAGCCTGTACCGCGACCTTGGCGCCATGCCCGGCATCACGCGGATTGTCGAAGGCATGCTGCTCAACATTGCCCGGGATCAGCGCATCGTCGAACGCTTTCGGCGCGTCGATATCCAGCGCCTGCGCAACAAATTGATCGAACAGTTCTGCGTCGAAGCAGGCGGGCCGTGCACCTATACCGGTGACAGCATGGCCGAGAGTCATAAGGGCCAGAACGTGAGCCGCAGTGACTTCAATGCGTTGGTGGAGGATTTGATCAAGGCGATGGACAGCGAAGGGATCTCGGTGCCGGTGCAGAATCGGTTGATTGCACGGTTGGCGGTGATGCGCGGTGAAGTGATCGAGCACTAGTTTCATGAGTGCCGGCGGCAAGCGTGGGAGGGGGATTGCTCCCGATAGCAGTGCGCTAGTGACATGAGCATTGGCTGACCCACTGCCATCGGGGGCAAGCCCCCTCTCACATTTTGATCTGTGTTGTTTATGAAAAAGGCGGCTACCTGTGAGGGTAGCCGCCTTTGTTTTGCCGCCGGTAACGCTTAATCCGGCAGTTTGAACGCCATTACGTAGTCACCCTGTTTGGTACCCAGGGAACCATGACCACCCGCCACGACCAGCACGTACTGCTTGCCGTCCTTGCCGGTGTAGGTCATCGGTGTGGTTTGCGCACCCGCTGGCAGGCGGCCTTCCCACAGTTGCTTGCCGTTTTTCACGTCATACGCACGCAGGTACTGGTCGAGGGTACCGCTGAGGAAGGACACGCCACCGGCGGTGGTGAAGGTGCCGCCCAGGCTAGGTACGCCCATGCTCAGTGGGATCGGAACCGGCGAGCTGTCGCGCACGGTGCCGTTCTTGTGCATCCAGATGGTTTTGTGGGTGGTCAGGTCGACCGCTGCCACATAACCCCACGCCGGTGCCTGGCACGGCAGGCCCATTGGCGACAGCATCGCTTCCAGGATCACGCCGTACGGCGCGCCTTTGTTCGGCTGCACGCCTTCGGTTTCGCTGACGCGTGGACCTTGCTTGGCGATGTCGGCAGCTGGGATCAGCTTGGACTTGAACGCCATGTAGCTTGGGTTCACGAAGGCGATCTGGCGCACTGGATCGACAGAAATGCCACCCCAGTCGAACACGCCGAAGTTACCTGGGTAAACGATCGAGCCTTGCAGCGATGGCGGGGTGAACGGACCGTCGTAGCGCATGGATTTGAAATCGATGCGGCACAGCAGTTGGTCGAACGGCGTCACGCCCCACATGTCGCGCTCTTTGAGCGGCGGCGGCATGAAGTTCAGTTCGGACTTCGGTTGGGTAGGGGAGGTACGGTCGCCCGCCACTGCGCCCTGCGGAACAGCCACTTCATGGATCGGCACGACCGGCTGACCGGTTGCGCGATCCAGCACGTAGATGCTGCCTTGCTTGGTCGACGCCATGACGGCCTGCTTCACGCCGGCTTCGGTCTTGATGTCGATCAGCGACGGCTGGCCGCCTACGTCCATGTCCCACAGGTCATGGTGAGTGAACTGGAAGGTCCACTTCACATGGCCGCTGTCGATGTCCAGGGCGGTCAGGCCAGCGGCGTATTTTTCGGAATCGTCGGTACGGTCGCCGCCGTATTGGTCGGGCATCTGGTTGCCCATCGGCAGGTAAAGCATGCCGAGTTTTTCATCCACGGCGAACATGGACCACATGTTCGGCGAGTTACGGGTGTAAGTCTTACCCTCGGCCAACGGGGTGGTGTCGTCCGGGTTGCCGCTGTCCCAGTTCCACACCAGCTTGCCGGTGTGCACGTCGAACGCGCGGATTACGCCGCTTGGCTCGTCGACCGAAACGTTGTCGGTGACGTGACCGCCGATCACGACCAGGTTCTTGGTCACGGCCGGTGGCGAAGTGGAGTAGTAACCACCTGGGGCGAAGCTGCCGATGTTGGCACGAAGGTCGACCTGGCCTTTGTCGCCGAAGTCTTCGCACATCTTGCCGGTGTCGGCGTTCAGGGCGATCAGGCGGGTGTCGGCGGTCGGCACGAAGATGCGTTTCGGGCAGGCATTCGGCGCAGCAGCCGGGCTGGCGCTGCCGGTTGGGCTCTGCTCGGAAGCGTAGACGGCGTCATCGTGATACGACACGCCACGGCAGGTCATGTGCGCCCAACCTTTGAAGTTCTCAGCGCCTTGGCTGCTGATCTTCGGATCGAAGCGCCAGATTTCCTTACCGGTGTCCGGGTCCAGGGCAATCACTTGGCTGTGCGGCGTGCACACGTAGAGCATGCCGTTGACTTTCAGCGGGGTGTTTTCCGCGGTGGTCTCGCCTGGATCGTTCGGGCCAGGGATGTCGCCGGTGCGGTACGTCCACGCCGGAACCAGCTTGTGGGCGTTTTCCGGGGTGATCTGCGCCAGTGGCGAGTAACGATCACCAAAGGCCGAACGACCGTAGGAATTCCAATCGCCATCAGCCTGGGACGGCGCAGCATTGGCCATGCCCGGCACCGCGTCGCGGTCCAGTTGGCCTTTGATCTCACCGGGGTTGGTGAATTGGCTGGCAAGGGCGGCAGCGCCGGCCAACACCACGGCCACGCTCAGCGCGCCAGTGCCCAGCGGGGCAGGTTGGCCACGCAGCAACGGACGGCGAAACCACGGGAGCAACATGACGATGCCGAGGGCGAACAGCAGTGCCAGACGTGGCACCAACTGCCACCAGTCCAGGCCGACTTCCCACAATGCCCACACGGTACTGGCAAACAGCACCAGCGCGTACAGGCCCAGCGCTGCGCGGCGGGTAGCCAGCAGCAGGACGCCGGTGAGGGCGATGCCAATACCGGCCAGCAGGTAATACAGCGACCCGCCGAGCATCGTCAGCTTAATACCGCCGGCCAGCAGGGCCAGGCCCATGATCAGCAGCAAGACGCCTAGCAACCTGGGCAGCAGGCGGCTTGGGCTTGAAGCACCATCAGTGCTCATAGTGTGTTTCTCCGTGACGTTGGAATAATTGTGTAACCCCGTGCTTCACTCACTGTAGATGACGATTCGGCACAGGCTTGGTTCAGCGTTAATTCGGTTTTTCTGAGGATTGCGAGGGTTATCCACAGGCGGGCGATTTATACCCAGGCGCAGGTCGGTGTAAGACAGCGCTGTCTTGGTGTGTGGGAATATTCAGCAAGATGGGGTCGACCGGGGAGTGAAACGTTTCAGGTTATTGCCGACAAGGATAAAGCGCGGACGCGTCGAGAGAAAGCGCAAATCGCAAGATGCATCATTTCCGATTTGGTAACAGTGACAGAACGTCGCTGCACAATAAGTGTGGGAGAAGGCTTGCTCCCGATGGCGGTGGATCAGACACCGTTGGGTTATCTGACCGATTGCCATCGGGAGCAAGCCCCCTCTCACAAGGGGTTAGCAGTGTGCGTCAGAAGGTGGTGCGGATGCCGAACTGCACACTGCGACCGGGTGCCGGTGCGATGTCCCGCAGGATCGAGCTGGCATAACGCACAGTCTGGTTGGTCAGGTTTTCACCGTTCACAAACGCTAACCACTGGCTGCCACCGACATTGAAGTGATACCCCGCGCTCGCGCCCAATGTGGTGTAACCGTCGGTGCCGCTTTCGTTATCCGGCACACGGCCTTGGCCTGCCGCGTGTTCCACGTCGATGCGTGCCTGCCAGCGGTCGAGTTCCCACAGTAATCCGCTGTTCAAACGCAGCGGCGCAATGCGCGGCAAGGCGTCGCCGGTGTCGAGGTTGGTGGCGCGGGTATAGTCGCCCGACAGCTCCAAGGCGAATTTGCCGTAGGCGCCTTCGCCGAGCTTGATGTGATCTTGAGCTTCAAAGCCGGCGAAACGTGCACGCACGCCGGAATATTCGTACTCAGGAATGCCATTCGCGTCTTCTTCACCTTCGTCGTTCAGCGTACGACCCGTTCCCAGCAAGCCGATGTAGTTGGAGAAGCGGCTGTAGAACACACCGAAGCTGCCCTTATGCGTGCCATTGTCAAAGCGCAGGGCCAGGTCGCTGGACACGGCTTTTTCTTTCTTCAGGTTGGCATCGCCCAGTTCGTAGGTGCCGGTGGCGACGTGGGCGCCATTGGCGTACAGCTCGTAGAAGGTCGGCGCACGTTCGGTGTAGCCCAGAGTCGCCGCCAGGGACCAGATCGGCGTCAGCGTATACACCGCACCCGAGGACAGGCTGCCGGCGGTGAAATCGTTGGTTTTGTCGGCGCCGGCAAAGCGCGCGTTGCCCTTGGCATCCGGCTCGACGCTGGTGTGTTCCAGGCGTCCGCCAAGGCTGAGTGCGAGGCGCTCGGTGGCCTGCATTTCTTCGAGGATAAACAGCGCGCCGGCGTTGGTGTCGGTCTGCGGTACGAAGGCTTCTTCGCCCAGGGCCGAGAACTCGTTGCGGGTCACTTGGGCGCCGACCACGCCATCGAACGGGCCGATGGGCTGGTGACGCGCTTCGACGCGGGCTTCATAGCCTTTGTTCTTGAAGATCGTACCGGTTTCGCCGCCTTCGATTTCGCGGTGCTCGTAGTCGGTGTAGCCCGCGTCGAGTTTCACCGAGGTAAATGGGCCTTGCAGGTTGCGGATCTCGGACGCAAAGGCATAGTGATCCTGCTTCATGCGGATGCGCACGTCCTGTTCGGCCGGCGAGCCGTAGTTGGCGTCGTAGCTGCTGTAGGACAGCCCGGCGTAACCGTCGTCCCACGTGTAGGAACCGCCCACCGCGCCACCGTCCTGACGTCCGTCGCTGTTAACCAGGCGACCGTTTTTGCCGGGTCCGTCTTCGCTTTCCGGTGCATGGCGGCTGCGGGCCTGGCCGGGGATTTTCAGGTCGTTGAATTCCCGTGCGTTGGCGTCCAGGTGCAGGGCGAACGTGCCGTTGCCGGCTTCGAGTTTGCCCGCGCTGCTGCGTGTAGTGTCGGCGCCGCCATAACGCAGTTCACCGGCGCCGTGGATGCCTTCAATGGCTTCGGTGGGGATGCGGTTGTCGAAGGTGTTGACCACGCCACCGATGGCGCTGCCGCCGTACAGCAATGCAGCGGGGCCGCGCACGATCTCGATGCGTTCGACGTTGACCGGGTCCAGCGGCACCGCATGGTCATAAGACAGCGACGACGCGTCCAGCGCGCCCACGCCGTTGCGCAAGATACGAATACGATCGCCGTCCTGGCCACGGATGATTGGCCGGCTGGCGCCTGGACCAAAGTACGAAGACGACACACCCGGCTGCTTGTTCAGTGTTTCGCCAAGGCTGCCTTTTTGTTGCAGGGTCAGGTCATCGCCTTCCAGCACGGTGGTCGGTGAAGCGAGTTGCTGGCTGCCCAGCGGGTTGCCGGTGATGACTTGGGGTTGCAACTCCAGGGCGTGGGCTTCGGAGCTGATCAGCAGGGCGGCGGCAAGCGGGGTCAAGCGCCACAGAGAAGAGAGGGACATCGGACATTCCTTGGCAAAACGACGAAAAGATTTGAAAGTTATAGTTACAATATAACATCTCTTTTTCGCGAGCCACGGGAACTTTTTATCCCTGAGCGGAGGGGGTGATAAGGTGTGCGCCTTCGTGATTACTTTTTTCATAGGCCTGGCATGACCGCGACAAGCAACGACCCCCTTCACGGTGTAACCCTGCAGCACGTCCTCACCACCTTGGTGGAGCACTACGAATGGGAAGGCCTGGCCGAGCGCATTGATGTGCGGTGTTTCAAGAGCGACCCGAGTATCAAGTCGAGCCTGACGTTCCTGCGCAAGACTCCGTGGGCGCGGGAGAAAGTCGAAGGGTTGTACGTAAAGCTGATGCGCACCAAACGTCCGCTGGATTGAATCCATGAAGCGGTTTATAGCGGCGACAGCACTGGCCGGTTGGGTGGGGTTGGCGATTCAGCAATACCTGATTTTCTATTCGCGCTGGTCCAGCGGCGCAAGCTTGCTGGGCGGGCTGATCAACTTTTTCAGTTTCTTCACTGTGCTCACCAACACCCTGGCGGTGGTGGTGTTGAGCTATGCCTTGGTCCAACGGGACTCGGCGGCGAAGCGGTTTTTTCTCAGGCCGGCGATCAGCAGCGGTATCACGGTGAGCATTCTGGTAGTGGGCTTGGCCTACAGCCTGTTGCTGCGGCATTTATGGCAGCCCGAAGGCTTTCAGTTGATCGCCGATGAACTGCTGCATGACGTGATGCCGGTGCTGTTTTTGATTTACTGGTGGCGGTGCGTGCCCAAGGGCAGCCTTCGCCTCAAGCACATCGGCGCGTGGATGATTTACCCGCTGGTGTACTTCGCTTATGCGCTGCTGCGCGGGGATTTGCTCGGGCAGTATCAGTACCCGTTCATCGACGTGGCCACCCTTGGTTATCCACAAGTGTTCGTGAATGCCGGGGGGATTTTGGCGGGGTTTGTGCTGATCGCGTTGGCGGTGGTGGGGCTGGATAAAGTTATCAAGCCCCGACCTTGATTCACGCTTCTTCACTGCCCTCGGCGCGCCAGTAGCCGACGGCCTTGAGGAACGTTTCATCGACCTTGTGCGTATCCAGCAGCACCCGGCGTACCTGGCGCGACACTTTGGTTTCGGTCGCGACGAAGCTGTACAGCGAGCCGCTCGGCAACGTCAGGTTCTGCACGGTTTCCAGCAGATCATCCTGGCCGCGAATGACCCAGATCACCTCGACATCGGCCTGACTGTGCAGGACCTGTTTTTCTGCGGTATTCGCGATCTCGATCACCGCCAGCACCTTTCGCCCGGCCGGCAGTTCTTCCAGGCGACGACCGATGGCCGGCAGCGCGGTTTCGTCGCCGATCAGCAGGTAGCTGTCGAACATATCCGGCACGATCATCGAGCCCCGTGGCCCGCCGATGTACAGGTGCTGACCCACCTTGGCCTGCTCGGCCCAGGTGGAGGCGGGGCCGTCTCCGTGCAGCACGAAGTCGATGTCCAATTCGCCAATGTCCAGGTCAAAACGCCGTGGCGTGTAGTCGCGCATGGCCGGCTGCGGGCCGTCTCCCTTGATGCTGAACGTCGGGCTTTCCAGCGCCGCTTGCTCGGCGGCATTCTGCGGGAACAGCAGCTTGATGTGATCGTCGCTGCCCAGGCTGACAAAGCCCGCCAGTTCCGGCCCGCCCAGGGTGATGCGGCGCATGCGCGGAGTGATGTCGACCACGCGCAGTACGTCGAGGCGGCGGCGTTTGATTTCGTGGGTCACGCGGTGGATGGCTTGTGTATTCATTGGGCTTTCCCGTCGGCAATAGCTTGGGCGGTGCCGTTGAGCAGCGCCGCGACACGAACGATTTCTTCCGGGCTCCAATGCCCGTGGTGCGAATGCAAGGCGTGACGCAGGTTGTGCACCGCCTCGTGGATTTCCGGCGGGCGATCCTGGCCGCGCAGCGAGCGCTTGCTCACCTCCATGCGCTGGCGAATGCCGTCGAGCGCCACCGCCTGTTCGCTTAAGAAGAGACGACCGGCGTCGGTGATTGTGTAGCGTTTTTTTCCAGCGTCGGCGTCACCGCTGATCAATTCGCTCTCTTCGAGGAAGGTCAATGTGGGGTAGATCACCCCGGGGCTGGGGCTGTAGGCGCCGTCGAACAGGGCTTCGATCTTGCGGATCAGGTCGTAGCCGTGGCAGGGCTGTTCGGCAATCAATGCCGGCAGCAGCAATTTCAAATCACCCGGGGCGAATACCCGTGGGCCGCGGCCGGCACGTTCGCGGCCTGGACGTTTCTCGAAGCCGTCACCGGGTTCACGGTGGGAATGATGGTCTCTCATTGTCATGCTCTCCTTGTGTGGATAAGACATAACGTAAGATATATCTTAATAGATGCATAGCCACAGACGACCAACGGTCAGTGTGGCCTATCGCACATTGCAAGCATTTGGATTGACTTATTAGTGGTGCGGCGATCCAACTAAGATTAGAGTTGGAACTCGTACTTTCAAAGAGCCTTTTATAACTTCTGTTTTTTTATGTGTGGTGTTTTTCCTACGGAATATTCACAACGAACGTTGTTGAATAATTCATGTAGTCCATGTCTTACGGAGAAAATTAAAGTTTTGGCAAAGTGCCATATTTTTCTGTATTTGCCCGTATACATTGGCTACGAAGGCATGGGAAGCAGCCTGCATACCTGTTTTTAAAGTTAGTGGATCATTCCTCTCGCGTTGCACTCACTTACGTCTCGCTGCAGCGGACCTCATTGTGTGTTGAATTCACTGTTCAACTTTCAATGGGGCACTAACTTGTCCTCAAAACAGGAACTCATCATGTTCAAGAAGTTTGCAATTGCTGCTCCATTGGCCTTTCTGGCATTGAACGCCTCGACGGCCTTCGCTGCCGGCGAAGCCAACCACACCGTCAACATCAAGGCGAATATCCCTACCACGGTGTTCCACGCGCAGCCACGTGATCCGAACTTCGGCCGCGACGAAACCCTGACCTACAACATCGTCAGCGGTGAGCTGGCGCCGTTGAGCGCTATCTACGACCTGAAGAACACCAGTGGTTCGGTCCACGCCTACATCGAAGGCGGCCCGGCTGTTCTGTTCAACGGCAACGTCGCGCAGAACATCCCGCTGACCACCACCCTGCACGGCGTTGAACTGACCGGCACGCCAAAAGAAGTGGTGAACGAAGCCGACTCCACCCCGGGCGTGGGGGCTGAACTGCGCATCGTGGCAGCCAAGCCTACGGCCACCCAGCGTGGTGCCTACACCTCCGCTGTGGCGCTGGTGTTCGATGCGGTGCCGCCAACGCCAGCACCTTGATGGTGTAGGTGCCCGCCGGGCTTTCTTGCCCGCGGGCATTTGCGTTCGGGCCGGCCGATTTTCCCCCATTGGTCGGCCTGTTTTTTATCAAGTCTCCTGGCCCTCAGAGAGTTCCTTTCATGTTCCCGATGACGCCCATCGCGGTTGCGCTTGCGCTAGTGATTTGTACGAGTGCCTTGGCCGCGCCCACGTCAGGCACCGTCACGCCTGGCAGTTTGTTGACCCAGGCTCAGGGTTTGCCTGCCGGGTTCGGCGACCATTTTTTCGACGTACCGCTGGCGGTACAGGTCGAACTGGATCAGCAACCCCTGGGGGAAGCCTTGATTGTGCTGTCCCAGGACGAACGGGTGACGCTGCTGGAGTTCACCGATACCGGCGACAGCAAAGTCCCCGCCACCACCCGCGACACCTGGCAAGCCTTGCTGGAGAGCGGCGTCGGCCTTGGCGCATGCACCCAGGCGTGCCCGCAGCAACTGGTGTCAGTGCACTACAACCTGGAAAGCTCGCTGCTGTCGATCATCACCCAGAACGTCGAACACACCAGCGACGCACCGCGTTTTCACGCGCAGCCCGAAGGCGGTAGCCGTGGTTTGATCATCAACAACCAGCTCAACCTCAACGGCGGCCAGGAAGAAAACCTGGGCGGACGTTATGGTCTGCAAGCCAGTGCCAGCCTGGGCAATTGGACCCAGGTGTTCAACTTGCAGCTGGCGCGCCAGAGTGGCGACGAAGAACAACTGCGCCATGCAATCCATGAGCTGTATACCCAGCGAGAACTGGAAGGCCAGTTTTTGCGCCTGGGCCATTTCACCCCCAATTCCGACGGCCTGACCCGGCAGTTGCGCAGCTTTGGCGCCAGCCCGGATACCGCGTTAGGCGTCATGTACGGCAGCTCCGACAGCCTGGCGATCAACAATGCCAAGGCCAGCGTTTACCCGATCTACGTCACCGCCAATCGCCAGGCCGCCGTGGAGATTTACCGCAACGGTCTGCTGATCAACACCCAGGCGGTCGCGGCCGGTTTGCAAACCCTGGACACGCGACCGTTGCCCGGCGGCATCTACGAAGTCGAAGTGCGCCTGGTGGAAGACGGCCTCACCGTCAGCACCTCCCAAGAGCTGGTGTACAAACCCAGCAACTGGCGCAACGTCGATGACCGCTGGCGCTACAACGTGTTTGCCGGACGCGAAACCAAGCTGTTCAGCAACTGGGATGAACAGTCTTCCGGCTCGATCACCGCGGGTGCCTCGGTCAATTACCTGGTGCATCCCCGGGTGATTCTCGGCCTGTCGGCGCGGGAAGTGCGTGAGCAACTGCAATACGGCGGTTCGGTGGACTGGACGGTGGCCAACAACACCAGCCTCTACACCAACCTCTACCAGACCCGCGAACACGGCACCGGCCTGGACGTTCAGGGCCTCTACACGTTTGGCGCCACCAACCTGGTGCTCAGCCATAACCGCAGTTGGCTCGACACCCGCGACACCTTCGAGACCCTGCCCGACGGCACCCGCCTGCGGCGCAACACCTTTGTTGGCCAGACCAGTAACTCGGCACTCTCGGTGAACCACCGGGTCGACGCGCGCAATTCCTGGAACCTGCGCCTGTCCCACAGCGAGGGCAATGCCGAAGGCGCCGGGCTCGACCTGGGCTGGAGCCGCCGCGACACCTTGTGGGGCAGCGACGCCAACTGGCGTTTCTCGGTGTTCGACCGACCGGGCACGTCCGGCACCAACGACAAGCGCAACCGCGGCGTGGACCTCTCTGTGAGCCTGGCCCTGGGCGGAGATGGCCGGCAGATTTCCGGCAGCATCGGCACCCGCACCGCGCGGGACGGCGGTCGCGATAACAATGCGTCGGTCACCGTTCGCCAGGACCTCACCGACCACCTGCTGCAAAGCGTCTCGGCCACCGCCATCACCGACACCTATGGCGTCGGGTTCTCGGGCATGGCCAGTTTCGACAGTGATGTGGTCAGCGGCGACGGCTTTATCCAGCGCAGCTCGTTCAACGGCGACCTCAGCGGCGGCCTGAACCTGCACAGCACCTTCGTTGCCGGTGGCGACCAGATGCTGATGACCAGCCAGTACCAGAGCAATGGCGCGGGCATGATCGTCGACGTCGAAACCGATCTGGATGAGATCACCCTGCGTGCCGATGACTTCAGCGGCGGCGGCGCTATCCTGCGTCCTGGGCGCAACTTCGTACCGGTGGCGGCCTACAAGAGCAGCACGGTGAACTTCGACTTCGACGGCAACCATCCACCGGCGGCCAATATCCAGCCGGCGCGGACCACCTACCACCTGAACAAGGGCGGGGTGGACTACCGGAAAATCACCGTCATGAAAACCGTGTCGGTACTCGGGCGCCTGCTCGATGCCCAGGGCCAGCCGCTCAGGGGGCATCACGTGATCAACCACGCCAGCCGTGGGGTCAGCGAGGCCGACGGGTTCTTCTCCATGGAAATGAGCGCCAGCTCGCCAACCCTCGAAGTGCGCTACCGCAACCAATTGCTGTGCCAGTTCCGCCTGGACCCGGCCACCTCCGCCAATGAACAGGACGTGTTGATGATCGGTGACCTGCGCTGCACGCCGGACACCTTGGCTGAAAACACTTTCCAGACCGAGACCGCTGGTTAAGGACGTCTTATGAAAAAGCAGTTTGAGCGAAATGTGTTTGGCCTTTTGTTGGCAGGCTTATTGGGGGCGTTGTTTGCAGAGCCCGCGAGCGCGCTCAGCCAAAACATTACCGCTGTTTTCCGGCCTGATCCTGCAAACCCGATGAAAAACGATTTTGTGAACACGACGCCGGTGACGGGCATTTGTGCAGGGCACATGCCCGTGCGGTGCAAACAGATGGGAATTTTCACCATCCGTATTGATGACGCGTTTCGAGCGACCGCTATTGCGCCCATTGAGGCGTTTCACGAAGACCCGCGCAAAGGCGCAATGTGGCAAGTGCCTTCGCAGTGGCGCGATGTACAGGTCACCCATGCGCGCACCGGCGAAGTTGAGACGGTGCAAATGCGGATTGCCGGCATTGGGCACCGTTGGGATATTCGACCGAACACCAGCGCATGGGCACGGCCAGGTTTTTCCTGGCAAGGACAGTGGATGAGCGCTCCTGCCCCTTGCCAGAGCACCGGGTTCCTTACCGGCGCTTCATCCCTCGCCTTATTTTTCTGGCTGGTGCCGGAAAACGCTGGTGTGTGCAGTCGTTTTCCCGGAACCACCATCACCTATTTCCAATATCGCACTCTCGAATTCGCCTATGCGCTCAAGACCCCAAACCCGTTGGGCATGTCATCGGGTGAGTACACGGGCAGCCTGACTTACACCATGGGGCCGGGTTTGGATTTCGACTTCGGTGATGTGGTCATCCCGAATGACTCGCAACTGACGCTGAATTTTAATCTGTCGGTGGAGCACGACTTAAAAGTCGACCTCCCACCCGGCGGCAACCGCATCGAACTGATTCCCGACGGCGGCTGGCAAGCCTGGCTCAACCGTGGACGCTCGCCCACGCGGCTGTACCGCGACCAGACCTTCCGCATCGCCGCCAGTTCGCGTTTCAAGATGCAGTTGGAATGCTCGATCGTAATGGGCAACACCTGCGGCCTGCGCAACGCCAATGGCGATGAGGTGCCGTTGCAGGTCGCCGTGACGCTGCCCAGCGGCATCGATGGGCGCGGTAACCAGGCCGTGCTCAAGCGCCCGTTGCGCCTGGACGGTGACGGCACCGAACTGTTCCAGCCGCTGTTCTACGTGAACGACCGCCCGGGCACCTTGCACTTCGAGGTGTTGCGCGACGACATGGCCGACATGCTCAACCAGCCGGGCAGTACCTATTCGGGCGTGGCGACCGTGATCTGGGACTCGGAAATTTAGATCGGCCCCACTCCAACGGCGGGCCAGGCCCGTCGCAGTCAATCAACGAGGCGAAGTAAACGATGAAACAAGCAGTGTTATGGATCGGGTTGTGCCTGATGTCGCTCACCGTCCAGGCCGGGCCGCTGATCAACGTCGGGGTGGTTTACGACTACCTCGAAAGTGATCGCAGTTCCTACCTCAAGCGTGTGTTCAATGGCGGCACCAGCACCGCGTTCATCAAGGTCAACGTGTTGGAAATTGTCTACAACGCAGATGGCACCACCCGCGAAATCCCGGTGCCCTCGATCATCGATGACAAGGGCGTCACGACCAGTCGCGACGGCCTGATGGCCAGCCCGTCGCGACTGATCGTGCCGGTAAATGGCCGACAGGGCACGCGCCTGTTGTACATGGGCCCGCGCGACAAGGAACGCTATTTCCGCCTGCGCTTTATCCCCGTGGTCCCGGAAAAGGACGACAACTTCGGTATCAGCGACGAGGAGCGCGCCGACTACAAGGATCACCTGGCGGCCGGGATCAACGTGATGGCCGGCTACGGCACGGTGTTTTTCGTACGGCCCAAGGATGCGCGGTTCGACACCCGCATCAACGAGAGGCCTGACCAATACCAACTGCGTAACGCGGGCAACAGCACCGTGGTGCTCGACGAGTTCCACGACTGTTCGGTGACCAACCCCACTGACTGCGTGCCCACCACCAAGCACCACATCCTGCCCGAGCGACAACTGACGTTCGAGAAAAAACCGGGCCGGCGCTACAGCTTCGTGCTGGTGGAAGGGCTGGATAAAAAACCGCTGAAGGTCGAGAAGACTAACGGGTGATCATGATGTTCAAGCAGCTGACAAGATTCGGTGTACTGGCGGCCTGCATGCTGGCGGGCGCACCCACCTCGGCGATCCAGGAACGTCACTCGTTCGATGTCTCGGTGACCATCCCGGTAAATGAAGCCTATGTGCTGCCGTCCGAACCGGACTGGATGGGACAGGACCAACTGCTGGCGTGGAACCTGGTGACCTCGCAACTGAGCCGCCTGCGCAAGAACTTCGACGTCAAGCACCTCAACGGCGGCGTCGCGGCCCGCCTTGGGGCCGAGCCGTACTTGTTTAACGGGCGTAATCGTATCGACCTGCAGGTGCAGTTCAACCAGGTAGCGCTGACCCTCGACCCGGTGGAAGTGGTCGGCGCCGCTGAAGCACGAGTGGGACGCCGGGCCGAGCTGGACATCGCCGCCGTAGAGCCCGAAGGCGGCTATCGCGGCGGCGAGTACTACGGCACGGTGCACCTGGTGTTCGATTTCCTGGCGCCGTGATTGCCTACTCAGTGCTGGCCTTGAGCAAGGCTTCACGGGTCAAACGCCGCGCCAGCTCGTTATAGTCATGCTGGATATGGTCGTAGAAACCCAGCACCGTGCTGTCTGAAAACGCCTCTTCAGTAAGCACCACGCTGTAAGGGATCACCAGATCGTCGGCCAGGCGGGTCAACTGCTCGCGCACACTGTCTGTCGGCGCAGCGACCCATTGCTCGTGCAATTCGAGCAGGTCCTGCAGGTGGCTGCCGGCCTCCGTGCGCAGCCTGCGCTGGGCGTTGAAGGCGCCCAGATAGGCCTCGTGCAGATAATCGCTCCAGAACGGCTGCTCCAGCAGGCCATTGATCAGACCATCGCCTTGTTGCAACTGGCGAATGGCGTGCGCCGCTCGGTCGAGATGGGCCTGAGTGACCTGGGCCGTGTTGCGATACACCATGTGTTCAGACAGCCATGGCAAGTCCAGGCGTGCCTTCAGCCCAGTTTGATAGGCGAGGTACACCTGCACGTCATCCACCTGGCCTTGACCGATGCCCAGTGTTTGTCCCAGGCCGCCTTCGTTGATCGGCAGGGTACGGCGCCGCACTTCTTCGCGGGCCAGGCGGTTGACTTGGTCCAGGCGCCAGGCTTGCCGCGCCAGTTTTACCAGGCGGCTTTCGCGCTGGAGCAAAGCCAGTGGGGCGTCGTCCTTGAGGATCTGCTCAAGCAGGGTTTCGACGCCCATGCGATTGAAGATATGCGCGCCGGCATCCGCGCAATTGGGCGGCGTCGCGGCCAGGCTGAAGATGCGTTCACGAAAGCTCGGGTTCTGGTCCACCGTGAACAGCAACTGCCACACCCGGATGGCCAAATCTTCCCGCCCCTGCTGGAACAGTTGCGCGTCGATCTCGGTCTGGAACTCCACGGGTGGACGCAGCAGTTTGAACAGGTCAAACAAGCCCTGGGAGCCATGCTCCTGTTCCACGTCCTCCCAGACTTTGATGGCCTCGTCGCGCGCGTCGCCGCTCAAGCCAATCAGCCAGTATTCACGGTCGGACGGCTTGCTGCGCGGCGTGGTGCGGTAGGGATCGAAACCGAAGGCACGCCGATACGCGACCACGCGATCTTCGTCTGCCGGTTCCAGGCGGCTGCGGTCGAGCCAACTGCTGGCGACGATGCGCGCGCCCACCGAATCTTCGGCGAACGGTGGAACGCTGGTGATTCGGGTGTGGGTCAGGTCCAACTCAGGGATGGCCAGCCTTGGACTGTCGAGGCCCGCCGGCCATTGGCTGATGCCTGTCCTGCGCAAGGTCAGTCGCCGCAGTTCGGGCAGCGGGCCGATGTCCGGCGGCACGCTCATCAATGCGTTGCCCTCCAGGTTCAGCGAGCGGAGCAAGGGCAGGTGCTTGAGTGCCTCGTAGTCGTAGCGGCCCCAGCGGATAGGGTTGTCGCGCAGGTTCAGCGCGGTCAGTGCTTTCATGTCGGTCAGTTGGGACGGCACGCCGGTCAGTTCATTCTCGGACAGGTCGACGATGCGCGTGGCGGGGAAATTGTCGAGAAAGCCCATTTCCTCGTCCTTCAGACGCGTGCCGCTCAGGTTCAGGCGGGTGACATGGCTGAAGTCCGCCCGCAGCGGCTCCATGTGTTGCACGTAGCGCCCCAGCACCAGATTGCTCAAGTCCAGGAGCGTGCCGCGCGGCTGTGGTTGTGGCGGCAACATGCGCAGGTAGGCGCCGTCTTCCCAGCAGCTTTGCAACTCTTTGATGATCAGCCCGCGCATGAGCAGCTCGTTTTGCGCGAGCACGCTGCCGACCGCGCCGAGAGGACGCTGTTTGCGGAGGCTGCGCAAGTCTTCGTCCAGCAACCGGTGGTCGGCCTCCAGCGTGCCCAGCAGCGCCTTACCTTGCGCAGTGTTGAGGAACGGCGTAACGCTGGCGATCTCTTCTGCGTTCAGCCGTGGGCACAGCTTGGTCAGGGTCTCTGCGGGCGTCGGTGCCGGGGCGGTTTGCCTGCGAAACAGGCGGCGGAAGGCCTCGAAGCCAGGTTTTTGCAGCAGGCGTTGGGTGCTGCGGTCGTCGGCCAGGCGCCCGGTCGGCGGTTCCAGCAGGGTGCGGCGCACGGCCAATGGTTCAAGTTGCGCCCTGAGCCAGGCCTTGAGGTTTTCACCCTGGCCAGGGCGCAAATCAACAGCCCCGTCAGGAAGCACGCGCAATAGCGCTTCGAAAAAACGGTAGTGCGCGGGCGGTGTCGACGCCGGTACCCCGTGGATCTGGTAGCGACCCTGACCTTGGTAGATCAGGACTTTCTGTGTGGTGGCCGCCGCCGGGCCTACCCGACACCGCAAGGCGCCCTCCGGCGATTGCTCATGGATGGCGATACTCAGGTCCCCCAAAGCATCGGTGTTCAGACGCAGGAGATTGAGGACCATGCGCTCGGTGTCCGGCGTCAGCAGGGCATCGTCATGCAAGCCTTCACTGGCGTGGCTGGCGCGGACTTCGTTGGCCAGTTCCCGGGCGAGGTTTTTCAGGCGCAGAGGGATGCGCTGTTCACGGCTCATCACGTCCAGTTCCTGGGGCGATGTGCGCAGTAGCAGCGTCGTCACCAGCTCTGCGGGCAACTGCGGGAACTGCTGTTGAATCAGTTGACCGTGAGGGGTGTCGAGCACTTCGCGTGCGCTGTAGAGGTGATTGAACATCGCAACGGTGTGTGGCGTGAGCCGATCGGCCAATTGGTTGCGCAGCGCCGCGACCCGCGCGGTTTGTGTCTCGGGCAGGGGCGAGGGCAGCAGGGCGTCGAGTTCCTTTTCGTTGAGAAACGCGAGGACTTGCTCCGGCAACGAGCCGGCCTGCACCTGCGCATGGCTGATGTTCAGGGTGTCGGCGGGCAACGCATCGGCGGCGCCATAACGCATGGCGTAGCCGCTCAGGTCCGGTTCGATGAACACGTCGATGGCTTTGTGCGACGGCCAGCCAGGTAACTCAGTGGTGGTTTGCACCGACCAGTTGGTCGGCAGCTCGGCCGGGGCGCCGGTGCGGATGCGCTGGGGTGTCTGTTCGACGTGCCGACGCAGTTGCAGGCGCTTGAGGCTGTCGGCCAGCAGTGGCGGAGGAGGGGAGCGGTCGGCATACATCATGCGCAGGGCGCCGTCGTGAGTTCCGCTGGTGGCGCAGGCTTGTGCCCGTTGCGCGGGAGTGAGGCCTTCCACCAGAAGAGGACCAAGGCGCTCGTGCAGCGTCGCGCTGTCCCAGGTGCGCGGGTCTTCACCTTCATGCAGCCAGGCGCCGTTGTCATTGTGTTCGAGTCGCGGGGAATAGGCCTCGGGGCGGGTCGGGTGCTGGATGCGGTAGGTGTCACTGGCGGCCTCGTGCGCGACCACGTAATGGCGGTCCTTCAGGCGCAGGATGCGTTGGTCCTGATGCTCGTGAAGACCCAGCGCGTCGGGCTGTGCATCGGCCGGCAATTGCAGATCATGCCGGGCATAGGGCGCCAGATCCGGGTTCCACAGGCGTGGTTGCCCGTTGACCTCGACCACCCGCAGATCATCGACGAACAGTGAGCGCCGCAACGCACCGCCCACGGCGGCGCCGGCGGCAAACGTGCCCAGTTGCACCACCTCGCTGGTCACGCTCACCACATGTTCGGCGGCTTCGCGATATTGGCCCTCGGCCAGGTCGACGACCCCTTCAATGATCTCGCTGCTCAATTGATAAACGGTGTAGGCCAGCATCAACTCACCGAGAAACGGCACGAACGGCGTGATCACCATCAGGGCGGCGTTGAAGATATCCGTGATCATTTTCGTGGCGTTGTCCCACCAGGCCCAGCGCTCGGCGCTGTCTGCATCGGAGGTGGACACCGCCATGCTGCGCCCGTCATTGAGGATTTTATTCAGCGCCTGCTGGTAGCGGTGTTCCCACAGGTCTGCGTCGATCCTGTTGGCTGAAAACGGCAGCCGTTGGCCCAGCCCGGCAAAGAAGTGCCCGCGTCGGTTATGCCCGACAAACTCGCTGAAGAACTGCTGGTAGGTTTGCTGGCCGCGTGACGGGATCGCTGCGTTGGCGTGCAGCTTGCGTGTCAGATCCGTCATGAACGCCACGCTGGAGTCGTATTCCTTGACGGGACTTTCGGGGTCATGAGGGATGTAGGCGATCAGTTTCGACACGCTGGACACGCGGTCCAAATCCGCCGCAATCAGCAGTATGCCGGCCAGTGGCGCATCCAGGATGTTCAAACGGTAGAACTGCAGCACCCCACGCTCACCGCGCAGCGCTTGCAGCAGCACTGCGCACGCCGCGGGCCCCAGGTCCTTTTTCAGCACGGCCAATTGCGCGGCAGCCTTGAGCGCGGCCTTTTGGCTGGCAATGATGCGGGTCTTGAGCGTGGCACGCAGGGCCAGGTCGGTCGGCAACAGATGCTGGTTCAGGTGCTGTTGATAGCGGGCGCCGAGGTTCAGTTCGCGGCACAGCGTCTTGAAAAGCAGAAGGGGCATTCGCTCGGCCAGTGGCAGGATGTCGAAGTGGCCTCGGGCGTCCGGTTGGGTGATATAGCAGGAGTCTTTTTCAAAGCTTTCACCGGCGGCGAAGTTATGCAACGCCGCATCCAGCAACGACACTCTGCGGGTGGTCGCCCCCTTGGAAATATCCAACGCATACCAGGGCAGTTGCGTGGGGATATACAGGTTGAGGTAGGTGGTTTTGACGTTCAGATCCAGGCCGTGTTTTTCGCGGATGGCCTCCTGCAACAGTGGCTCGGAAAAACCATACAGGTCCTGCACGTCGCGAAGGTGTTGGTCCACGGCGTTTTGTGCGCGCCAGCCCTCGGCATTCGCCAGCTGCAGCGTGGTGTGTTGATCGGGTGAGGCGCTGGCGTACCAGTCCGGTCGGGACAGCGTGGTGCTGTTGAACAGGCTGATTCGGGCGGGGACGGCGGTGGTGAGCCAGTCGGGAATTCTCTGCTGGATCAGCGCGTAATGAGGCCCCTTGTAGGGCGTTGCCAGAGGACTGGCAGAAGGGGGGGATTCGGGCATGCAATGGCGCTCGCTAAGGGATTCGAAGCCATTAGCGTATCCACTGAAGACTAGAACAAAAGCTCAAAATCCTGGGCGGTTCGGTGCGTTGAGCACCCGTTATTCGAATGAAAGATGCGCATAACTAACACCCTGTTTCGGCGGTTGGCACAGGGTCTGCGCGTCGGGTTGCAGGTAAGGCGTGAGGATCGGTGCCATACCCTTGAGCACCTGCACCGGCAGCGCCGACGTGAACGTGAATTGCTGCGCCGAACTGCCCGGAACGAATGCGGTGAGGGTGCCGAAGTGGTGCTCGCCGATATAGAACACGAACGTCGCGGTGCGGTTGATGGACTTGGAACTGAGCACACGCCCACCGGCGCCGATGGCTTCGATGCGGTTGTCGCCGGTACCGGTCTTGCCGCCCATGATCAAGGGTGTGCCGTCAGTCAGCTTGAAACTGCCGGCCACGCGTTTGGCGGTGCCGGCGTCCACCACTTGCGACAGCGCGCCACGCAGGGCGGTGGCGACTTCGCTGGGCATCACGCGTTTGCCGCGATCGGGGTTGTTGACCAGGCGGGTTTCATAGGGCGTGTCGGCGGCAAAATGCAGGCTGTCGATGCGCAGGGTCGGTTCGCGCACGCCGTCATTGAGGATGATCCCCACCAATTCCGCCAGCGCAGCGGGGCGGTCGCCGGAGCTGCCGATGGCCGTGGCCAGCGATGGCACCAGATGGTCGAAGGGGTAGCCGACTGCCTGCCAGCGCTGGTGAATATCCAGAAACGCTTCGATTTCCAGCATGGTGCGGATGCGACTGTCACGGGCGCTCTTGTGGCGGCTCTTGAACAGCCAGCCATAGACTTCCTGGCGCTCATGCTCACTGGCGGCGACGGCCTGGGTGAAGGTGGCGTCGGGGTGTTCCAGCAAGTAGCCGAGCAGCCACAATTCCAGCGGATGGACCTTGGCGATGTAGCCTTGGTCCGGCAGGTCGTAGGCGCCCGGGCCGTAGGCCTGATAGAGCTTGGTCAGGCGCTCGTCGCTGAGTTTTTCCGGTTCCTTGCTCTTGAGGTGAGCGCGCACGAACCCATTGAAACTCTGCTGGCTGGCCTGGGGCAGCAGGTAGCGGTGCACGGCGGCCAGGCGTATGGCGGTGGGGTGCATGCTGTCGAGGAAGGTGTCGAGCCGCGCCTGGGTGTCCTTGTTGCGGTAGCGTTTCCAGAAACGCAGCAGGAAGGTGGTGCCCTCACGGTCGGCGAACTGGGCCAGGTATTCCTGGCGGCGCGGGTCGCTGTCGTCCTTGAGCAACTCGGCGCTGTTGTTGGGGCCGTGGTAGGTGCTGTAACGCACCAGGTCGCGCATCAGGCGAATGAACGGCAGGTTGATCGACTCGCGCAGGGCATCGCGCAGGCTCGGGCTGCGACCATTGTCTTCGTTGCGAAAATTGTGGAAGCGGTGCAGGCCGCCACCGGTGAAAAAGCTCTCGCCAGGGCTGGCGGAATACTGCCGGTCGAGGGCTGCGTCGAGCATCTTCGCCAGGCTGCGGTCGGTGTTTTGCGCCAGGTAGTCCACGGCCCAGCGCGACAGGCGATCCTGCTCGTCGACGCTGACTTTTTTCAGTGCGGCGGCGGGCTGTGCGCCATAGCGATCATGCAGTTCGCTGATGATCTGCAAGTAGGTGGTCAGTACCCGTAGCTTGGCGGTGGAGCCCAATTCCAGCTTGCTGCTCTCGTTGATGTCGAAGGGTTGGTCGGTGTTGTCGGTCTGCACACGCACCCGTGCGCCGTCGGCGGTCATCTCGTAGAGGGTGAAGCTGTAGCGCACTTGCGCGGTGCTGGCCGGCGTCAGCAGCCGTGGCCCGAGCAGACCCAGTTGCGCGGCGAAGGCAGGGTCAGCGAGCTGCTTGAGGTAGGCGGTGGCCTGGGTTTGCAGGTCGTTCTGCAAGGTGCTGGTGGCGGCCAGATCGAGGCGGTCGAGGTCGTACAGCGATCGGTTGAGCAGCGCGGCCAGGCGACTGCGCGCAACGCTGATGCCCTTGTTGGTCTCGATCGGTTGCAAGGTCGGTTGCTGCTGCCAGTCGCGGTACGTCACCTGACTCGCCAGCGCGGCATCGGCCAGGGCCGGTTCGATGACGCCGTTCTGTTTGAGCAGACGCAGGTGGCTGTCGGTCAGGTCCGCAAGTTCCGGGCGGCCTTTGGACAAGTAATGGGACGGCCGGCGCTGGGCAATCATCAGCGACAAGACTTCGCGCAGGGCCACACCTTTTTGCTCGAGGTTGCCAGTGCCGGCGTCGGCCAGCAGCGCATTGGTGCGCTTGAAGTCGGCGCCGTACCACACCCGCAGACCTTCGGCCATGCCGTGCACTTCACCATGGCCAGGCACGGCGGACAGCGGCACGCTGTTGAGGTAATCGCGCACGATGTTCTGGCGCGCGAGCAAGGTCTGCGGGCCGTCCTGGTAGGCGCGCACGCTGGCAGAAAACATCTGGCGCAGCTTCTCGCTACCGGACAGGGTCAGGCCGTCGGGGGAGTGGCGGTATTTTTCCAGTTGGGTGGCGAGGGTGCTGCCGCCGGCGCTTTGCCCGGGCAGGTGCAGCACGCGGGCGACTTGCGACCACGCGGCCTTGGCGAAGCGCGGCCAGTCCACCGCCGGGTTGGCCTGGGGCTGTGCGGGGTCCAGCAGGTCACGGTTTTCGATGAACAGCAGGCTGCTGACCACCACCGGCGGGATCGCGGTGAAATCCGGGTAAAACTGCTGGGGGTAGCTGAACTGGTACAGCGGCGTGGCGCGGCAGTCGTTGATCGACAGGCCGGCCTGGATTTTTTCGGCGTAGGGCACAAACAGCCCGTGGGCGGTGTAGTCCATCAAGGCGTCGGAAAACTGCGCCTGGCTCTGGATCAGGAAATTGCGCTTGAGCAGGCGTGGCAGGAATTCATCGATGGCGCTGTAGCCCAGGCGTTTGTCGAAGGGCCCTTCACCGGGGTACACGATGCGGTCGCTGGCGCCGGGCTCCACCGTGTAGCTGAGGGTCGTGGCCAGACGGCTCAGTTCGCGGGACTGCCAGTCGGCGCTGCGCATTTCGCGCTGGGCGACATACGCTGCGGCGATCAGCGCGATCACCAGTAGCAGCCACACCATTCGCCACCTGTACAACCGCTTGCGGGGGCGTCGTGGCAATGGCTGTTCATCCTCGCTGTCGGCAGGCGCCGCAGCTTTGGTTGAATCGGTTTGCCATAAAGCGCCCATAGTCGATTGATCCCATCCCGGCAGATTGATCGGACTTGTCTCAAGCGTAGACGCTGATTGGCTTGCGTGAGGAATTTGTCGACCGGGCCGGGCATGGGCAAAGCCCGATGACAGCGTAGGTGGCTTGAAGGGTCGCACCATTGGTGTGCGATACTCCCACCGCTAAATCGTATTAAGGCGGCAATTCCCGCTGAATATTGCCTTTTATAGAGTGAAAATCACTGGGTTGAGCTTTTTATACTGCATCCCCCCGATCTGGCCCCGCCGGACCGGTTTGCCCACAAGGTGAACCGGCGATGGCATGTCACGGCAGACCCGCCGCGACGTGCTGGACTCGGAGGCTCATATCCAATAACAAGACGAGGTTGTATCCCTATGCCAGTCGGCAACCACCTGCCCCATGGCGAGACCGCTTCGGGCGGCCCGCTCAAACGCGAACTGGGTGAGCGGCATATCCGCCTGATGGCGCTCGGCGCCTGTATCGGTGTCGGCCTGTTCCTCGGCTCGGCCAAGGCCATCGAAATGGCCGGCCCGGCCATCATGCTTTCCTACATCATCGGCGGCCTGGCCATCCTGGTGATCATGCGCGCCCTAGGCGAAATGGCCGTGCATAACCCGGTGGCCGGCTCGTTCAGTCGTTATGCCCAGGATTATCTCGGCCCGTTGGCGGGCTTTCTGACCGGCTGGAATTATTGGTTCCTGTGGCTGGTGACCTGTGTGGCCGAGATCACCGCCGTGGCGGTGTACATGGGCGTGTGGTTCCCCGACACCCCGCGCTGGATCTGGGCCCTGGCGGCGCTGATCAGCATGGGCACCATCAACCTGATCGCGGTAAAAGCCTTTGGTGAGTTCGAGTTCTGGTTCGCGCTGATCAAGATCGTCACCATCATTGCCATGGTGATCGGCGGCGTCGGCATCATCGCCTTCGGCTTTGGCAACGACGGCGTGGCGCTGGGGATTTCGAACCTGTGGGCCCACGGCGGCTTCATGCCCAATGGCGTGCAGGGTGTGCTGATGTCGCTGCAGATGGTGATGTTCGCCTACCTCGGCGTGGAGATGATCGGCCTCACCGCCGGCGAAGCGCGCAACCCGCAGAAGACTATTCCGAGCGCAATCGGGTCGGTGTTCTGGCGCATCCTGTTGTTCTACGTGGGCGCGTTGTTCGTGATCCTGTCGATCTACCCGTGGAATGAAATCGGCACCCAGGGCAGCCCGTTCGTGATGACCTTCGAGCGTCTGGGCATCAAGACCGCAGCGGGCATCATCAACTTCGTGGTGATCACGGCGGCGCTGTCGTCGTGCAACGGCGGCATCTTCAGCACCGGGCGCATGCTCTACAGCCTGGCGCAGAACGGCCAGGCGCCGGCCGCGTTCGCCACCACGTCGAGCAACGGCGTGCCGCGCAAAGCCTTGCTGCTGTCGATCTTCGCCTTGCTGCTCGGCGTGCTGCTCAACTACCTGGTGCCGGAGAAAGTTTTCGTCTGGGTCACGTCCATCGCCACCTTCGGCGCAATCTGGACCTGGGTGATGATCCTGTTGGCCCAGCTCAAGTTTCGCAAGAGCCTGAGCCCGGCCGAGCAGAAAGCCCTGAAGTACCGCATGTGGCTGTACCCGGTCAGTTCGTACCTGGCGCTGGCATTTCTGGTGCTGGTGGTGGGCCTGATGGCGTACTTCCCGGACACCCGCATCGCGCTGTACGTTGGTCCGGTGTTCCTGGTGCTGCTGACCGTATTGTTCTACGTGTTCAAGCTGCAACCGAACACCGCCAACGCGGCGCCAGTGCACTCCGCCTGACGCCTGGCAAGGCCCGCTGCGTGCGGCGGGCCTTACCCTTCAGCTGGCCTGCGTGACCAGCTTGTGCGACTGATCCAGGCGCTTGTTGAATTCCAGCCACAACCCCAGCATCACCATCAATGAAGCGCCGACCAGCGCTGTCAGCAGTTGCATCAGCAGCGCATCGCCAGCCATCGCATTGACCATGTCGGCCAACGGCGCCAGCACGACGCCCAGGCAAAACACTTCCAGTGAATAACGGCCCATGCGGCAGGTGTGCTGCGCCAGCCAGTTGTCGGTCCAGCCGCGTCCGGGCAACAGCTTGGCGGTGACATACGCCAGTGCGAGGAAGTGCAGCAGGCGCAGCGGCGACAGGTCGGTCTTGCTGATTGGGTAGATCAGATCGCTGACCGCCGATGGCATCCACGTATCGTGCACTTCGGGCCAGCGCCACGACAGTGTCAGCACCGCTGCAGCCAGGGTGTAGATCGCCGCCACCATGAACAACGGCTGTCGGCGCAGTGGCCGCAGTTCGGCCGGGCGCTCGCGGCTGGCATGAATCGCCGCCGCGCCACCGAGGATGAACAGAAACTGCCAGGTCACCGGGTTGAAGTACCACACGCCGTCGGCAATCGCCCGCAGGTTCCAGCCCATCCACGGCGCCAGCAGGTACACCGTCATCGACGCGCCCACCACCAGCCAGGTCTTGCGCAGCAACAGCGGCAACACCAGCGGCAAACCACCGAGCAGCACGATATACAACGGCAGCGGGTCCATCAGGTTGGGCTTGAAGCGCAGCAGAAGTTCATCGGTCAGCGCCTGCTGCGGGTGGGTGACGAAGTGCGTCAGGCCCATCTCCTCGACGAGGTCGCGGGTTTCCACATGGCTGTTGGCGAAGAACACGATGCCCATCAGCATCGCCAGCAAGAAGATGTGCACCACGTACAACACCCAGGTACGGCGCAGGATCTTCAGCGTGGCGAACCAATAGCCGTCACGCTGCAGGATCTTACCGTAGGCCAGCACAGCGGCGTAGCCGGCGAGGAACACGAAGACTTCGGCCGCATCGCTGAAACCGAAATTGCGTAGGGTGATCTGGCCGAGGGGATTGTGGGGAACGTGATCCCAAAAAATGAAGATCAACGCCAGGCCCCGAAAAAAATCGATGCGCGGGTCGCGTCCGTTCAGCATGGCAGCGGGCTCTTTGACGAAAGGTTTAGTAATGACAGGCGCAGGCGCGAATTGTCGTACGCCGCAGGTCGGGCGGGCGCAGGTTGGCGGTATTTCCAAGCAATTGCAAAGGCTGGATATTACTGAATGTCTCAATTTGCCGCGTCAGATACCTGTTAATTCTGACAGTAGACGGACACATCCCTGGCGTGGCTTGCTGACGAAGACCACGACGGGACTCGCGCATGACCAGACTGTGGAAGGGATTCAGTCGCTACACAGTGATCGGTATCGCCAACACGGTGATCCACTGGCAGCTGTTTTTCTTGTTGCGGGCCACCTTCGAACTGAGTCAGGCGGCCAGTAATGTCCTGGCTTTCTGCATGGCGGCGACCTTTTCCTTTTACGTCAATTCGATCTACACCTTTGCCACGCCGGCCTCGTGGCCGCGCTATGCGCTGTTCATGTTGTGCATGGGCGGTTTGAGCCTGGGCGTGGGGTGGCTGTCGGATCGCTGGCGCCTGCCGGGGGTTGTCACGGTACTGGTGTTCTCGCTGCTGAGTCTGGTCTGCGGGTTCCTGCTGTCCCGTTGGGTGGTGTTTCGTGAGCGTGAGCAATGAGAGTTACGCTGGTGGTGCCGGTGTTTAATGAGGAACACGCGATCGGTGCGTTCTACCGCGCCATCCGGCAAGAACCCGGCCTGTGCGAACACCTTGTCGATATCGTGTTTATCAACGATGGCAGCAGCGACCGCACCGAGCAGGTCGCCCGCGCGATTGCCCTGGCCGAGAACCACGTGACGCTGGTGAATCTGTCGCGCAACTTCGGTAAGGAAGCCGCGCTGTTTGCCGGGTTGGAATACGCCACGGGCGCCGCCGTGGTGCCCATGGACGTCGACCTTCAAGACCCGGTCAGCGTGCTCCCGCAGTTGATCGAAAAATGGCAGGCCGGCGCCGATGTGGTGCTGGCCAAACGGCGCAATCGCGCGAGCGACGGCTACTTCAAGCGTCATAGCGCGTCGCTGTTCTATCACTTGCTCAATCGTATTTCTTACACCCATATCGAAGAAAACGTCGGCGACTTCCGGTTGATGGACCGCAAGGTGGTGGACGTGATCAAGGCCCTGCCGGAACAGCAACTGTTCATGAAAGGCGTGTTGTCCTGGGCCGGGTTTAACGTCGCCATCGTTGAATACGACCGTGCACCGCGCCGTGTGGGCCAAAGCAAATTCAACGCGTGGAAACTGTGGAACCTGGCACTGGACGGCATCACCTCGTTCAGCACCTTGCCGCTGCGTCTGTGGAGTTACATCGGCGGGTGCATTTCGTTGCTGGCGCTGGTGTACGCCGGATACCTGGTGGTGGACAAGCTGCTGCTCGGCAACGACGTGCCGGGGTATCCGTCGTTGATGACGGCGATCCTGTTCCTGGGAGGGGTGCAACTGATCGGCATCGGAATATTGGGGGAGTATGTGGGGCGCATCTATATGGAAGCCAAACACCGGCCGCGCTACGTGGTTAAAGGCATTGTCAGTCGCCAGGGGCATGCGCCCGAAGCAGTGGATAGATGGACGCACAGCAACGCAGGAGAGCAGAGTGATGACGGCTCAATGGTCGAGTAAAGAGAGTCTGGTATTTTTTTTGGTGGCCGTGCTGGTCTATGTGTTTCCGTTGATCCTGGCCGACTATTTTTACGTGGAGGACAGTTTTCGAGCGGCCTCCGGATATGCGTCGTGGCGTGCTGAAGGGCGTTTTTTAATTGATGGTTTTTATCATGCCCTGTCTCTGTCCAATGGCGCGCCAGATACGTTCCCGCTGGGGTTG
Organism: Pseudomonas sivasensis; assembly: GCF_021391435.1. Classification (NCBI taxonomy): domain Bacteria; kingdom Pseudomonadati; phylum Pseudomonadota; class Gammaproteobacteria; order Pseudomonadales; family Pseudomonadaceae; genus Pseudomonas; species Pseudomonas sivasensis. Next base: position 1,433,650 of record NZ_CP090029.1, read on the forward strand.
CTGGTGGCGTGCGTGGTCATGGCATTTGCTTTGAGAAAACTGGCCTTTCATTACTTTTCCAGCGTGAATGTTTGTTCCGCGTCGGTGGTGTTGCCGATGTTCTTCAGCCCGCTGTTCCTGAGCGATCTTGCCTATAAGTACGACGGACCGGTGATCACCGTCGGGGTGGCGCTGGTGATGTTTGCGATCACGTTCAAGTGCGAAAGAAAAACCCTCGAGTGGGGCGCAGGCACGGTACTGCTCTGCTGTGCGCTGTGTATTTATCAGCCCCTGCTCAATGTGTTTGTCGGGTTGTGCTGTATCGAGCTGTACAGAGCGATTAACGCTAAAAAAGACACCCGTGACTTGGCGCTATTGGCTGGTGAAAAGCTGACTCAAGCCGCCGCAGCGGCGCTTTTTTATCTATGGGTTGTGGTTCCGTTCATGGGCAAGGAACGCCAGGGGATGCTGGCGTGGGGTGACGATTGGGTATCCATCGTGTTCCAGCGCCTGGAGAATGCCGAAGAGAGAATTCGTCCGCTCTACACCGGCGGCAGTGCATGGCTGTTTGCGGGGATGGCGATACTGTTTGTGCTGGGGTTTATAGGGGCGTGGTGGTCGGCATTGCGTGACAGGCCGAAGGCGTCCACTAAAGTCCTGATGAGCCTGGCGTATGTATCGATCGTACCGCTGCTGATCATTTGCGTTCCGGGCATCATGCTGGTGTTCTTCTATGAAAACAGTGATTCGAGGGCAATGTTGGGCGCCGGACCTCTGCTGATGTTCATGCTGCTGGTGATACACCCGTTGCTCAAGGCGCGGCATCGACATCTGACGGTATTGGTGGTGCTGCCCATCATTGTGCTGGTGTCTATTTCCTACAGTTACGGGCGGGTTCTAAGTTTAAAGAAAACGTTGGAAACCAGCGTGATGACGCAGTTGGCCTACTCGATAAATGCTTCCCCGGCGTTGGCGTCGGTAGGGGTTTTTTACTTTAACGCCAGTGCCCAGGATTACTGGTTGCCGGCCTCTGCCGGCACCGTTTCGATCGTGCCGGGCATGCCCTATCTGGTGGCGGCCAATTTTCTGTTCTTGCCGGAAGCATTGGCCAGGATCGGGATCACTAACGTGGTGCAAGCCAGCCATGAACATTCGGCCCGCGTACGACTGGGGCGCGACGCCCGCCCCATCGTCGATACGCTGTTCTACGCCATTTACGTGGAAGGTGGGGACGGGTACATCGTCATGAAAAAACAGCCACGCGAGCATCCCGACAGGGGTTTCTAATCAAGCCGCAATGATCTCACTCGGCTCAAAACTGTCCGCACGCGCCATCTGCCACATCCGCGAATAGAATTCGCCGTTCACTTCGCCGGTGAGCAACTCGCCGGGCTTGAGGAACACATGCAACTGCGAGAACAACTTGATCTCGGTCGCCGACATGCGCCGCACCAGGTGCTTGGCCGACAGTTGCGACGGATGATCCAGGCCTGCCGCCGCGAGCATCTCGGCCAGGGCCTTGAGGGTGTTGCGGTGGAAGTTGAACACACGCTGGGCCTTGTCCGGCACCACCAGGGCGCGCTGGCGCAGCGGGTCTTGGGTGGCGACGCCGGTGGGGCATTTGTTGGTGTGACAGCTTTGCGATTGGATGCAGCCGATGGCGAACATGAAGCCGCGCGCCGAGTTGGCCCAGTCGGCGCCGATGGCCAGGACGCTGGCGATGTCGAAGGCGCTGACGATCTTGCCGCTGGCGCCGAGCTTGATCTTGTCGCGCAGGTTCAGGCCCACCAGGGTGTTGTGCACAAACAACAGGCCTTCACGCAGCGGCACGCCGATATGGTCGGTGAACTCCACGGGCGCCGCGCCGGTGCCGCCTTCCTTGCCGTCGACCACGATAAAGTCCGGGAGGATGCCGGTTTCGAGCATGGCCTTGGCGATGCCCATGAATTCCCACGGGTGGCCCAGGCAGAACTTGAAACCTACCGGCTTGCCGCCGGACAGCTCGCGCAGTTGGGCGATGAATTGCATCAGTTCGATGGGCGTGGAGAACGCACTGTGGCGCGACGGCGAGATGCAGTCTTCGCCCATCAGGATGCCACGGGTCTCGGCGATTTCTTTAGTCACCTTGTGCTTGGGCAAGATCCCGCCATGGCCGGGCTTTGCGCCCTGGCTCATCTTGATTTCGATCATGCGCACCTGTGGGTTCTGCGCCTGCACGGCAAAGCGCTCCGGGTCGAAGCGGCCGTCGCTGGTGCGGCAGCCGAAGTAACCGCTGCCCAGTTCCCAGGTCAGGTCACCGCCGTTTTCGCGGTGATAGGGGCTGATGCTGCCTTCGCCAGTGTCATGGGCGAAGTTGCCCAGCTTGGCGCCCTGGTTGAGCGCGCGGATGGCGTTGGCACTCAATGAACCAAAGCTCATCGCCGATATGTTGAACACTGACGCCGAGTACGGCTGTGTGCACTGCGGACCGCCGACCATCACGCGAAAGGCGCTGGGGTCACTCAACGGCGCGGGGCGCATGGAGTGGCCGATAAATTCGAAGCCCGCCTGATACACGTCAATCAGGGTGCCGAAGGGCTTGTCGGCGGTTTCGTTCTTGGCGCGCGAGTAAACCAGTGAGCGTTGCGAACGCGAGAAGGGCAGGGCGTCGCTGTCGGACTCCAGCAGGTACTGGCGGATTTCCGGGCGGATGGCTTCTACCAGGTAACGGATATTGCCCAGGATCGGGTAGTTGCGGCGCACCGCGTGGGGACTTTGCAACAGGTCGAAGATACCGATCAGGCTCAACACGCCGGTGACCAGGGTGATGGGCCACAGCCATTCGTGTTGGATAAAGGGAAGGCTGGCGAGGGTGAAAATGACGCACACGGCAAAGAAGGCGTAACGGCTTAGCAAGGACAGGCTCATACGGTTTCCTTGGGTTCGGACTCTCAGGTCGATCCGGCATTCTGCGCCAGTAAGGAAAGCCCGGACAACCCACAGTGGTATTCAGCGAGCGCGTGTGGGGGGCTCGGATGGGCCTGAGGCAGAGAGTTCACGGCTGTCCGTGACCTCGAACCGAGCCTGATGGGTGGTGGTCGAATCGCCGCCGACGAAGACGGTAAAAGTGCCGGCCTCTATTACCGGCGAAAAATGTTGATTGAGCAGTGCGAAGTCCTGTGGGCCAAGATTGAAGTTCACGCTGCGCGTCTCACCGGGCGCCAGGTGGATTTTGCGAAAGCCGCGCAGTTGGCGGACCGGGCGAGTGACGCTGGCGACGTCGTCGCGCAGGTACAGCTGGACGATTTCATCACCGGCGCGCTGGCCGGTATTGGTGACGTTCACGTGCACCGTCAGGGACTCGGTGGACGCTAGCCGCTCGGCGCTGATCCGAGGCGTGTCATAGCTGAACGAGGTATAGCTGAGGCCGAAACCGAAGGGATACAGCGGCGTCCAGAGTTCATCGATGTAGCCGGACTCATAACCGCCGGCACCGGTGGGCGGGCGGCCGGTGTTTTTGTGCGCGTAGTAGAGGGGGATCTGCCCCACGTTACGGGGGACGGTGATCGGCAGTTTGCCGCTGGGGTTGATGTCACCGAACAGAACATCGGCCACCGCGTTGCCCATTTCACTGCCCAGGAACCAGGTTTCCAGAAGCGCCGGCGCCTCGCGCACGGTCTTCGAGAACACAAGCGGGCGGCCATTCATCAGCACGATGACCACGGGCTTGCCGGTGTCCAACAGGGCACGCAACAACGTGTCCTGGGCACCCGGCAGGCCCAAGTCCGTGCGACTGCGAGCTTCACCGCTCTGATCGGCGCGCTCACCGAGCACCGCGATCACCACCTCGGCATCGCGGGCGGCCTGCAGGACTTCTGCCAGGTCATCAACCGCGTTGCTGATGGGCGATGCACCGCCCAGGTAAACCACCTCGGTGTCGGGGGCGACGGCATGGCGTATGCCCTGCAAGACCGTGATCGAATCTTCAGGATGAGCCGCCAAGGCCCAGGGGCCGATCGTGGCTTCGGCATCCGTGGCCAGGCTGCCGACCACCAGCACGTTGCGCAGGTGCTTGGACAGGGGCAGCAGTGCGTCGTTGTTTTTCAGCAGCACAATGGATTTCTGCGCAGCCTCCCTGGCCAGGGCACGGTGCTGCGGTGTCAGGGTATTGGCTCGCTGCCGCGCCTCATTGCTGTAGCGGTAAGGGTCATCGAACAGGCCCAAGCGTTGTTTAGTCTGGAGGACGCGGCGCACCGCAGCATCCACGGCGGCCATGGGAATCTGGCCAGTGCGTACCAGTGTCGGCAGGTATCGGCGGTACATCTGGCTGGCCATGTCGACGTCCACGCCGGCGGTGAGTGCCAGCCGCGCCGTGTCGGCCGGAATATCCGCTACGCCATGCTGACTCAACTCCCAGATCGCGTTGAAGTCACTGACAATCAGGCCGGTGAATCGCCACTGATTGCGCAGCACACCGGTCAATAACGCGGTGTTGCTGTGCAGGGGGGTCCCGGCTATTTCGTTGAACGAGGGCATGATTGCATCGACGCCCGCCGCGACGGCCGCCCGGAAAGGCGGTAAGTGCACTTCCTGCAAGGTGCGTTCCGACACGTCGGCGACGTTATAGTCCCGCCCACCCTCGGCCGCGCCGTAGGTGACGAAGTGTTTCGCGGTCGTCAGCATGAACGAGCTGTCGTGCGGCCCCGCACCGTGGAACCCCTTTACCTTGGCACTGGCCAGCGCTGCGCCCAAAAACGGATCTTCACCGGTACTTTCCACCACACGGCCCCAGCGCGGGTCGCGGGCGATGTCGACCATGGGCGCGAACGTCCAGTGCACGCCGCTGGCCGTCGCTTCAATGGCAGCCGCGCGAGCGGTGCGCTGCGCCAGGTCGGGGTCCCAGGCCGAGGCTTCCGCCAACGGCACGGGAAATACCGTTCGAAAGCCGTGAATCACATCGAATGCAAACAGCAGCGGTATGTGCAGGCGCGAGTGGGTGACGACGTGTTTCTGCAGCGCGAGAGTCTGCTCGAAACCGTACGCGCCAAGGATCGAGCCGACCATGCTCTCGGGCAGATGCGACTGTGTGCCTTGGTCGATGACAGGGCCGGTCGGTGTGTCCTGAATGCCGAGCTGGCTGAGTTGGCCGATTTTTTCTTCGAGCGTCATCTGTTGCAGCAAGCCTTCCACCCATTCCTGCTCATTGGCCGGCAGGGCCACGGTGGTGACACTGAGCGTCAGGTAGAGCAGCGTCAATTGACGAAAGCGCTTCATTGCCGGTTGCCGGTGTCAGCCATTGAAGCGACACCGATTGCCGTCGAATCCGAGTTGAAGGGGTGGTACTGATACAGCCAAGTCTCTGACAGCGGCTGACCGTCCAGGCGCAGGAACAGGCGCAGCTCCACCGGTTCCTTGCCGTCGACGGTTAAATCGAACTGTGCTCGCCAATGACCGACGACGCCGTCCGGCACGGCTTCGGTGAAGACAAGTCCAAGCTCGCCTCGGGAGCAACTGATCACGGCTTCGGGCTTGACGCCCGGTGCAAGTTTTTCCAACGGCGCGCCTTGAAATTCGACGACAAATTTACGCACTCCCGCGGGACGTGGCTGCCCCGGTTGGCCGCCTTTGCCCAGACGCGTGGCCAAGCACACCGCCATTGGCGAAGCGTAAGGTTCCTGGGCCAGCCAGTGCAGGCGATAACGTAGCGTATAGCGATTGCCCGCTTCGGCGGGGGCCGAGGGCACCCACATGGCGACGATGTTGTCGTGGATCTCATCGTCAGTGCCATTTTCCATCAGTTGTACGCTGCCTTCGCCCCAGTCGCCCAACGGCTCGACCCATAGGCTGGGGCGGCGCTGATAATTCACGCCATCGAGGTAGTGGTCAAAATTGCGGTCACGTTGTAAGAGGCCGAAGCCCTTCGGTTGATGGTCGCTGAACGCCGAAACCACAGTGCGCGGCGGGTTGTTCAGGGGGCGCCAGATGCGCTCGCCGTTGCCGGTCCAGAGCGCCAGTCCGTCGCTGTCGTGGACTTCGGGGCGCCAATCGGCGGCGGTTCGCTTGGCGGTTTCACTGAACCAGAACATCGAAGTCAGCGGTGCAATGCCCAGCCGGCGGACGCTCTTGCGCAGGAAGAACGTACAGTCGACGTCCATGATCACGCCCTGCGTGCGGTCGATCACGAAACGGTAGGCGCCGCAGATACTGGGCCCGTCGAGCCGCGCATAGAGGGTCATGGACGTGGCGTGCAGGTCCTTCGGCGGTTCGAACCAGATGTGGGTGAAGGCGGGAAATTCTTCGGCCTTGCCGGCCTCAGCCACGTCCAGGGCAATCGCCCGTGCCGACAGACCGTACTGGTACAACTCGCCGATAGCCCGGAAGTACGATGCGCCAAGAAAGGCCACCCAGTCGTTCTGTTGCCACGGGAGTTTGGTCTGGTTGCCCAGACGGCTTTCCTGGATGCGAAAACCGGCGAATCCACTGTTACGGGGCAAGGCGTGGGCCGGGCTGTCGCCGGGCATGTCGAAGTTCGCCGGGTCGTAAACGATCTCGCGGGCGACGCCGTTGTCCAGCGCATACACCCTCACCGGTGTGCGAAAAAATGATCCCAGATGGAAGAAGGTCACGGGAAACTGCCCCGGCCCCTTGGCAAACAGAGCTAACTCGGGTTTGAAGCGGATCTGGCCGTGGGCGGCGTAGTCGAGTTTCGTCAACAGCGCGTCCGAGTCCGTGTTGGGATAACGGTAGGGTTTCAAGGCATCGACTTGTGCCTGTTCGATCAAGCCCTCGAAGGAAAAGGGGCCGGCCTGCTCGGCACTGTCGGCAGCCAGGGCGCCCTTGCCCAGATGCGTGAGCAGGGCGGTCAGCGAAGCGTACGCCAGGAACTCGCGACGTGTGGACATGGTGACCATTCCTTGGACGAAGAGGAGCCATCTTCACGATCAACACGCCGCCGGCCTGCAACCGTGTTGCTTGCCAGGAGTTTCGAGGGGGGGAAGGTGCCTGTCTACTGTCAGAAATAACAGGTCCCAGAGGCAGCTGATGAGCAGGGCAGGCGCGCGGCGCTTGTCATCGGCGCTTATTCAATAGGTCCTCGTTTGGGGCGAGTCCGGAAAAAACGAGACGTGAGGCTGATTACGATGGCGTGTCCCGCGCCACCGTCTGCCGAATCGGCAACACCACGCGAAACGTCGTGCCCTTACCCAGCTCGCTGCTGACGGAAATATCACCACGGTGTTTCTTGACGATGCCGTAGGAGAGCGACAATCCCAAGCCCGTCCCTTCGCCCACCGGCTTGGTGGTGAAGAACGGATCGAAGATTTTTTGCAGCGCGTGCGGGGGAATTCCACAGCCGTTGTCAGCCACTTCCAGCCAGATGTTTTCGCCCTCCACGCCGTTGCTGATGGTTATGGTGCCGCGCTCCGGCCCCATGGCTTGTGCGGCGTTGATCACCAGGTTCATCACCACCTGATTGAGCTGCGAAGCCAGGCATTCGATGTCCGGCAGCGGCGCGTAATGCTTCACCACATCGGCCTTGTACTTGAGTTCACTGGCGACGATGTTCAGCGTCGAGTCGATGCCTTGTTGCAGATTGGCAAATTGCCAAGTCTGATCGTTGTCCACCCGCGAGAAGTTCTTCAGGTCTTTGACGATCTGGGCCACACGACCTATGCCCTCCTTGGATTCGCGGATCAGGAGCGGAATGTCTTCCTTGAGAAAATCCAGCTCCAGCTCGTTGCGCAAGGCCTTCAGTTGATCGCGTTGTTCACCCGGTGCGAGGCTTTCCTCGGCCTGGCGGTAAGCGTCCAGCATCTGTTGCAGCTGGTTGAAGTAGGTGTCGAGGCTGCTGAGGTTGGACGAGATAAACCCCACCGGGTTGTTGATCTCATGGGCCACACCCGCCGCCAGTTGCCCCAGGGACGCGAGTTTTTCCGACTGCACCAGTTGGCTTTCCAGCTGCTTGCGCTCGTCGATTTCCAGTTGCAGCGCCTGGGTGCGTTGCTCCACCAATTGCTCCAAGTGGATGGTTTTCACCGAGGCGCGCCGGGCCATGTCCCATTTGTTAGCCAGGGTGTTGGCCATCTGCTGGACTTCGATATTGTCGAAAGGCTTTTTCAGGATCAGCAAGCGATCGTGGCCATGCAGGCGATACAGCAGGTCATCCCAGGAATAATCCGAATACGCGGTGCACACCACCACCTGCAGGCCGGGGTCGATTTTCCACAACTCCTCGATGGTTTTGGCCCCGTCCCACCCCTGAGGCATGCGCATGTCCACAAACGCCAGCGCGTAGGGTCGTTGCTCTGTCATCGCGGTGATGAGCAGTTGCAGGCCTTCTTCGCCGCCGTAGGCCGAGTGCAGCTCGAAGGTTTGCACCGTGGGTTTGCTGGTGTCGCCAAACAGCGCCGACTCCATCTCATCCAGCGCCTCGTTTGACTCGACAGCGGGCATCAGGATCTTGCGAAAGTCGTCGTGAATCGAGGGGGTATCGTCGATCAGCAAAATACGCCGGTTAGGGGGCTGGTTCATGGCGGGCTTCCGGCAAGGGTGAGAGGGATTTTCAAGGTGAACACCGCGCCCAGGCCCGGCCCGTCGCTGTGGGCGCTGAGCTGGCCGTTCATTTCCACTGCGGCCAGGGCGCAGCTGTGCAGGCCGAAGCCGTGGCCTTCCTTGCGGGTGGTGAAACCGTGGGTGAAGATCCGGGTCATGTTTTCGGCGGGGATGCCTTCGCCCTCGTCCTTCACGCTTATCTGCAAGGTGCTGTCCTCCAGTTGTTGCACCGCCAGGGTCATCTGTCGTGGCCGGTCGGTGAGGTTGGACATGGCGTGCTTGGCGTTGCTGATCAGGTTGACCATGATCAACAGCAACCGGTGTTTGTCCGCCATGATCTCCGGTACCCGCCCATATTCCTTGACCACCGTGACGTTGTGGCGGCTAAGCGAACCGGCGTTCATGCGCAAGGCGTCCTCCATCAAATCGCTGATGTGCACCGGTTCCATCAGCGTGGACACGCCGGCATAGGATTGCTGGGTGGAGACGATGTCCTTGATGTGGTCGACGCTTTTGCTCAGTTGCGCCAGCTCATCGGTCATGGCCTGTTGTTCGACGGCAATGGCGTCCACCAGTTGGTTCAGGTAGGCCGGCAGCAGCTTGCCCTTTTCATCCAGGGTCAGGAACGCGCCGAGGTCTGCCTGGTGCTCGTTGATCAGTTGCATGGCCTTGCCCAGGCCCAACGCCTTGCTGCTGCGCAGTTTGCGGGTGACCAGCTCGGCGGAGATATTCACGCTGTTGAGCACGTTGCCAACGTTATGCAGCACGTTGGTGGCGATCTCCGCCATGCCAGCCTGGCGGGCGCTGTCCAGCAGTTCGCTCTGCGCATCCTTGAGCTGCTGGGTGCGGCGTTCCACCCGTTGTTCCAGGGTTTCGTTGGCGGCCTGCAACGCTCGGTTGACTCGATTGATCTCGGCAAAACTACGCAACAGGCGCACGGCCAGGTAAAGCAGCAGCACCACCAGTAACGTCGAGAAAACCAACAGGTAGCGGTGATATTGATGGTCGATCAGGTCAGATGCTTGCTGGTCCTGATCGAGGTGGGTGGTCAAGTCGTCCAGGCGCTCGGCCACGGGTATGGAGGCAATGTGTTCGAGCAGGCTGTTGACCACCGGCTGCTCACGCAGAATCAGCGAAATGTGGTTGCTGAGGATGTCTATCGGGCCCTGGAACTCAGCGGGCAGGCTCTCCTTGTTGATTGCCAGCTTGCCCAACCCCACCAGAATATCTGCGGCGCGATCGTCGCTGGTGACCTGGGCGAATTCGAGGCTACTGAGCAACAGGTCGTAAATGTCCGTGGCCACATCCTGCAGTTGCAGGCGGCCTTCATTGTCAATGCGATTGAACTGGGCCTGGATGTCGTCCTCGGCTGTTGGCAAAAACGCGAGGGAATTGCGCAGCACCGCGTTGTGGGACTTGAACTGGTCGATCAGCCTGGCTTTTTCCTGGATCGCCGCCTGATAAGCCTCCTGGCTGGTTTGCCAGCGACTCAGGTCTTGAGGGTCGTGGTAGGTATCGCGGGTATTGAGTTCGGCCCAGAGCCGGGTCATTTCCGTGAGTGGGGTGACCAGCGGATCGTAGTTGTGAGTGATCGCGATCCGCGCCTTAAGCACTTCGCTGTCCCATTGGGCGTTGAGCTGCTGCAACTGGCGGATCAGATCCCGCGATTGGGTGTAGCCGGCGGTCTGGTCGCGTGAAGATTTGAGGTACAAAAACACCAGCGTAGAGGCCAGCAACAGGGTGATCAGGCCAAGCAACACTTGGCTGGTGCGACGGCGGGAGGGGGTCATGACGGTATGCTCATAGGGGCTTGCCTGCCCATTCGCCGGTCAGGGTCTTGAGAAACTGGATAATCAGGTCTTTGTCTTCCTGGGAAGGGTTGCGCCCCAACTGGTACTTGAACATCACATCCACCGCCGCTTCCAGGGTCTTGGCCGAGGCATCGTGGAAGTACGGCGCGGTGACGGCCACGTTGCGCAGGCTGGGCACCTTGAACACGTGGCGATCTTCTTCGTCCAGGGTCAGCAGGTAGCGCCCCAGGTCGGACTCCACCGGGTTGCCGCGCGCCTTGAAGTAATCACCCATCACGCCGAACTTCTGGAACATATTGCCGCCGATATTCACGCCCTGGTGACAAGCGATGCAGCCGTAATCCTTGAAACGCTGGTAGCCGTATTTTTCCTCGATCGTGAGAATCTCCGTGTTGCCCAGCAGGTACTGATCGAACCGCGAGTTAGGGGTGAGCAGCGTGCGTTCATAGGTGGCCAGGGCGTTTTGCACATTGTCGACGGTGACGCCGTCGGGGTACGCCTGCTTGAAGGCGCTCTGGTAGGCGGGCACGTCTGACAGTTTCTGCACCACGGTTTTCCAGTCGCTGCCCATCTCCACGGGGCTGATGACCACTTGTTCGACCTGCGCTTGCAACGTGTCTACGCGGCCATTCCAGAACTGCTTGAAGTTCAGGCTGGCGTTCAAGACCGAGGGGGTATTGATTTGCACCGGTTTGCCGTCGAAACCTATTGAGAACGGCTTGTCGTCAGCGCCGCCGGAGGCCAGCCGGTGACAGCTGGCACAAGACAGGGTGTTATTCACCGACAGGCGCGGCTCGTTGAACAGTTGCCTACCCAGCTCGACTTTGGCTGAGTCCAGTACTGGAACCGTCGGCAAAGGTTTGAGTGCCTCATCCAGCGGCGCGGCCATCAGTGACACACTGAGTCCCATCATAAGGACCAGGCCGAAACCGTGAGTTGCGACGTCGCTCAAGCGAGCACTCCTTGCATCGTGTGGACTATTGATAGGTTATCGGCATGGCGCAGCCCAACTGCAGCCGTTGGGCAAAATCCTTTGTCGACGCGGCCTTGCTGAATAGAAAACCCTGGCTCTCTTCGCTCTCCCGGGTTTTGAGGAGGGCCGGTTGCCCAGCAACGTGCTGTTGGGCAACTTGGCGCGGCGGGGCACTGACCTGATGTCACAGCTTAGTCGAGCTCCCTTGAATTCGGCGGCCAGTTGGCGTCAAATCAAGCCCGCGCCTTGGGCGAGGGAACACGGCTTAGTACCAGGGTTCAATTCAGCTCCATTCAGTTCAATGTGAAGGCGCAGTAGGCATGGATGAACAACTTGCGACGAAACCCACTATTTTGCTGGTCGACGATGAAGAGTCGATCCTCAACAGCTTGCGCCGCCTGTTGCGCGGCCAACCCTTCGATGTAGTGCTCGCGGGCAGCGGCGCACAGGCCCTGGAGATCATGGCCGCCCAACCCATTGACCTGGTGATGAGCGATGCGCGCATGCCGGGCATGGACGGCGCGCAATTGCTGGCCGAGGTTCATCGCCTTTATCCCGCTACCAGTCGCATTCTGCTCAGTGGCTACGCCGACCTGCCGACCATCATCAAGGCGATCAACGAAGGGCAGATCCACCGCTATATCGGCAAACCCTGGAACGACGACGAACTAAAGCTGATCTTGCAGCAGGCTCTGGAGCATCAGCGCCTGGAGCGCTTGACCCAGGAGCAGAACGAGCAGCTCAAGGCGCTCAACAACACGCTGGAAAAACGGGTGGCAGCGCGCACGTCCGAGTTGCAGCAAACCGCCGATATGCTCGATCTGGCCTATGATGAGCTCAAGCGCAGCTACGTGACCGGCACCGAAGTGTTTTCGTTGTTGGCCAACCTGCGTCTGCCCAAGGACAAACAGACCAACCGCGCGCTGATCGAACTGGTGCGCGTGTACTGCACCGCCCAGTCCATAGACGACGCCAGCGCCCGTGACTTGGCCATGGCAGCTGCGTTGTACAACATCGGCAAGCTGAGCTGGAGCGACAGCATGTTGATCGAACCGGCCGACAAGCTGCACAGCACCGATCGCGAACGGTACCGCGGTTATCCGACCCAGAGCGAATCGCTGTTGATGACCCTGGAGCCGATGAAGGATGCGGCGCGGATGATTCGTCACCATCAGGAGCGCTGGGACGGCAGTGGTTTTCCCGACCACCTCAAGGGCGATGCGATTCCGTTCGGTTCGCGCCTGCTGAAGCTGGCGGTGGACTTTATCGAACTGCAGAAGGGCCTGATCCTTGAGCGGCATCTGAACAGCGATGAAGCTCTGTTATATATCCGCAAATACGCCGGGCGCCTCTACGATCCAGAGCTGATCGAGGACTTCGTCCAGGCTTGCGCGGCATTTCTCAGTGATGTGACCCTGGGCGACCCGACCGTCAAAGTGTTGAGCACCCGGGAACTGGCCGATGGCATGGTCCTGGCGCGCAACCTCAATGCCGACAACGGGATGTTGCTGCTCAACGCCGGCAAGGTGCTGAACCTGCCGTTGGTGGACAAGCTGATTGCGTTCGAAGCGATGGAAGGCGCCAAGTACAGCGTGTTTATCAAGAAGCCGGACGACACCGAAGCAGTGCTCCAATAATGTTTATTTTTGAATTCAAGGTGTTCAATTCATGCCTACCACTATCCGTATCGCCGCCGCCCTGCTGATCGGCGCTGACGGCCGAACCCTGCTGGTGCGCAAGCGCGGCACCCAGGCCTTTATGCAACCCGGTGGCAAGATCGACGCCGGTGAACAACCTGCCGAGGCCCTGGCCCGTGAGTTGTACGAAGAGCTGAACCTGCACATCAAACCCAGCGACGCGGTCTACCTGGGTAACTTCTCGGCCCCTGCGGTCAATGAGCCGGGATTTACCGTGCAAGCTCAATTGTTCCAAGTGCAGATCGATGCGCAGGTCAGTCCGGCTGCTGAAATCGAAGAGGTTCGCTGGATCGACCCTGCCGGTGATGGCGGCCTGGTGCTGGCGCCCTTGACCCGTGACCAGATCCTGCCGTTCTATCGCTCATTGCTGGCCATTACTGCCTGACGCTCAGGCGCAAAGGACTCAAACGTGATCATCCGTACGCTGGGCGGCAACGACGCCGAGGCTTATCGAGCGTTGATGCTGGAGGCGTATGGCGCTTATCCCCAGGCATTCACCTCCAGTGTGGCCGAGCGCGCAGCGATGCCGTTGAGCTGGTGGGAAAAGCGTCTGGACGGGCGCCAGGATCGTTTGCTCGGCGCGTATTCAGGGGATGAACTGGCTGGCATCGTCGGCCTGGCGTTCGAGCTTCGGGAGAAGGCGCGGCACAAAGTGACCTTGTTTGGGATGTACGTGACCGAGGCTTATCAGCAGAAGGGCTTGGGCCGACGGTTGGTGGAAGCGGCGCTGGATGAAGCGCGCCAACATCCGCGCCTCAAAGTCATCCAACTGACGGTCACCGCCGGCAACGATGCAGCGTTTGCGCTGTACCGACGTTGCGGGTTTATCCAGTACGGCCTGGAGCCGCTGGCGGTGCGGGTGGGCGTGGATTACTTCGATAAAATCCACATGTGGCGCGAACTCAAGGCTGACTGAGAGCCGATGAGGGAGGGGGCTAGCCCCCGATAGCAGAGTGTCAGCAAACAGAAATGTTGAATGTGCAATCGCCATCGGGGGCAAGCCCCCTCCCACAGTTGGAACTGTGTGGTTTCAACGCACCGCGCTGACTCCGTCCAAAGTGGAAAACGACGTGTCCTTGGCTGTCAGCAAAAAGTCGCGCATATACGGCGCATCCAGCATGTCCGCACGAATCCCCGCATACAGCGTCGCAAACAAACCTTTCTCACCCAAGCGCTTGGCCTTTACGTAGCCACGCGAGCTGTATTCATGCAACGCCCAGTGGGGCATGCCGCACACGCCACGGCCGCTGGCGACCAGTTGCATCATCATCACCGTCAGTTCCGAGGTTCGCACCTGGGCCGGCTCGATGTCGGCGGGCTCCAGGAAGCGGGTGAAGATGTCCAGACGATCGCGCTCCACCGGGTAGGTGATCAAGGTTTCGGGAAGCAAGTCTTCGGGCACGATGAACGACTTGCTCGCCAGCGCGTGCTGGTTGGCCACCGCGAGCATGGCTTCGTAAGTGAACAGCGGCACATAGGTGATGCCCGGCAGTTCCAGCGGGTCGGAGGTCACCACCAGGTCGAGGTCGCCGCGGGCGAGGGCCGGCAGCGGCGCGAAGGCGAAGCCTGAAGCCAGGTCCAGTTCGACTTCGGGCCAGGCATCGCGGAACTGGTCGATGGTTGGCATCAGCCACTGGAAGCAACTGTGACACTCGATCGCCATGTGCAGACGCCCGGCGGTGCCGCCGGCCAAACGTGCGATGTCGCGCTCGGCGCCGCGCAGCAAGGGCAGGGTGGCGTCGGCCAGTTGCAGCAGGCGCAGACCGGCGCTGGTGAAGCGCAGCGGTTTGGTCTTGCGCACGAACAGTTGCATGCCCAGGCGTTCTTCCAACTCCTTGAACTGGTGGGACAGCGCCGATTGCGTCAGGTGCAGGCGCTCAGCGGCTTCCACCAGGCTGTCGGCTTCGCGCAGGGCGTGCAGGGTCTTGAGGTGACGGATTTCGAGCACGTGCTCTCCATGAAGAAAATTTGTGACGAAGTTGAATAGCGTGAGTTTGTCTCATGTTGCAAGGCATGTCGACCACGACCACTGGGCACTCTTCATCAAACTGTCATGGAAGTGTGGCAGCGCGCTTGAACAAACTTCATCAGACTCGCGCTCTACTGGGGTTCTGCGTTTCGGTGTTTTTCATGCGCGTGTTGCTTTTACTGGCCGCCTTATTGTTCGGCCTGCCGTCTTTTGCGGCGTCTCGATGTGATGTCAATGTCCCGACCCAAACGGTCGACCTGGAAAAGGTGAGCATCGCCTACCAGAGTATCGGCCGTGCGTCCGACCCGGCCTTGCTGCTGGTGATGGGCCTGGGCGGGCAGTTGATCCACTGGCCGGACGAAGTGGTGGTTGCCCTCTGCCAACAAGGCTTTCGGGTGATCCGCTATGACAACCGTGATGTCGGCCTGTCCACTTGGCGCGAGGCGCCGGCCAACGCCAATCTCACGTTTGAAGTGCTGCGCTACAAGCTCGGCTTGCCGGTGGCGGCGCCTTACACCCTGACCGATATGGCCGATGATGCGCTCGGGCTGATGAGCGCGTTGCAGATTCAACAGTTCCACGTCCTCGGCGCGAGCATGGGCGGCATGATCGCCCAGCACTTGGCGGCCATGGCGCCGCAGCGGGTGGAGAGCCTGACCTTGATCATGACCAGCTCTGGCGCTGAAGGCTTGCCGGCACCGAGTGCGGCGCTGGTGCAACTGTTGTCACGGCGCGGCGCGCCCAATCGTGAAGTCGCGTTGGAGCAACAGGCTGACTTGCTGGCCGCGCTGGGCAGTCCGACTATCAAGGATGATCGCCAAGCGTTGCTGCACCAGGCGGCGCTGTCCTACGACCGCGCCTTCAACCCGGAGGGCGTGAAACGCCAGATCATGGCGATTCTCGCTGAGCCGAGTCGCGTGCCGTTGCTCAACCAGTTGCGCGTGCCGACCCTGGTGGTCCACGGCACCGCCGATCCGTTATTGCCGGTGATGCACGGCGTGCACCTGGCGGCGCATATCCAGGGCAGCCAATTGAAGCTGATTCCCGGCATGGCCCATCGTTTTCAGGAAGCCTTCAAGGCGCCGCTGCTGACGGCCGTGTTGCCGTACCTGCAAGCTCATCGTGAAGACGCTGCCCATTGGGCGCAGATTGATCAGGCGGCGCCTGCGAAGCTGCTGTGAGGTGGTGTATCGTGCAACCTTTGCGGCGTATGACTGCCAACGAGGTTGCCTACCATGAGTACTCCCCTGAAAATCGATTTCGTCAGCGACGTGTCCTGCCCCTGGTGCATCATCGGCCTGCGCGGCCTGACTGAGGCCCTCGACCAACTGGGCACCGAGGTGCAGGCCGAGATTCATTTCCAACCGTTCGAACTGAACCCGAACATGCCCGCCATGGGTCAGAACATCGTCGAACACATCACTGAAAAATACGGCTCGACCGCCGAAGAGTCCCAGGCCAACCGTGCGCGTATCCGCGACATGGGCGCCGAGTTGGGCTTTGCCTTCCGCACAGATGGCCAGAGCCGTATCTACAACACCTTCGATGCCCACCGTCTGTTGCATTGGGCTGGCCTTGAAGGTTTGCAGTACAACCTCAAGGAAGCGTTGTTCAAGGCCTATTTCACCGATGGCCAAGACCCGTCCGACCACGCCACCCTGGCGATTATTGCTGAGAGCGTCGGCCTGGATATCAAGCGCGCCGCCGAGATTCTCGCCTCCGACGAATACGCCGCCGAAGTCCGTGAACAAGAGCAGTTGTGGACCTCCCGTGGCGTGACGTCGGTGCCGACCATCGTGTTCAACGACCAGTACGCCGTCAGCGGTGGCCAGCCGGCGGAAGCCTTTGTGGGCGCGATTCGCCAGATCATCAACGAAGCCCGAGCCTGACCGTGTTCCCATGTGGGAGGGGGCTTGCTCCCGATAGCTGAGTGTCAGTCAACACCTGTATTGACTGAACCACTGCTATCGGGAGCAAGCCCCCTCCCACATGAGTTCTGTGTGAATCTGAATATCTCGCTGGCCCGCCCCTTGCATTGACCCCCTAAAGCCATAGGGGAAACATTACCTTGAACATTCTTGACCTCGACCACAGCCTCACCGGTCAGGCACCGATTGCCCGGCGTTTGGCCAGTGGCCGTGCCACGCGCATCGACCTGCTCGACCTGGGCCCGAAGTTGCGCCTGTGGTCCACCGAAAAAACCTGGAAACGCTTTGCCGAACGCCTGGCCCAACGGCCACGGCCCACGGATGCGCGACCGGAAATCCTGTTTGTTGGCTCCGGCGATTATCACCACCTCACGCCAGCATTCCTTGCCGATCTCAAAGAACCCATCAGCCTGATCCACTTCGACAACCATCCCGATTGGGTGCGCTTTGCGCCCAAGCGCCACTGCGGTTCGTGGGTCAATCGCGCGCTGAAGATGCCGGCGATCAAACGCATCGTCACCCTCGGCCCGTGCAGCGATGACCTGCACAACCCGCAGCTGCGCGGCGGCAACCTTGGTGCGCTCAAGCGCGGGCATTTGCAGCTGTTCCCGTGGCAACACCCGCCGTCGAAAGTGTGGGGCAGGGTCGGCGATGGCGCCGGTCACCAACAGCAGGAAAACCACCTGCACTGGCGCAACCTGGCTGAGCTGGATTGGGCTGCATTCCTGGAGCAGATGATCAGCAGCCTGCCCACTGACGCGATCTGGATTACCGTCGACAAAGACGTGCTCGCCAGCGAAGACGCGGCGACTAACTGGGACCAGGGCGGCATGCGCCTGACCCACTTGCTGCAAGCCTTGCGCGCGCTGGCGGCACGCAAGCGCATCATCGGTATCGACGTGTGCGGCGAGTTCGCTACACCGGCCTTCAGCAATGCTTTCAAGCGCTGGGAAGCCAAGTCTGACCAGCCTCCAGCGGAGCGTTGGAGCCCCGAGGATTTGCAGCGCAATGCCGCCACCAATGAGGCCCTGATCGACCTGTTTGAGGAGCTGTTCCCGTGACGTTGACCGTGGTGTTGCTGGTGGCGTTTTCCATCGTGCTCGATGTGATCGGCCAGTTGTGTTTCAAGCTCGGCCTGGACCGTTTGCCGGAGCTGGAAGGTGGCTTTCGCCTGAACGCGTTCTGGGGCCAGGTGTTTAATGCGCCGTTGCTGTGGGCGGGGATCGGGGCCTACGTCATCGAGTTTTTTATCTGGCTGGAAGCCTTGTCCCGCGCGCCGTTGAGCCTGTTGTTTCCAGCCGCTGCGCTGGCGTATTGCGGGGTGGTGCTGGCGGGCAAAGTGGTGCTGGGCGAAACCGTCAGCCGCCGCCGTTGGCTGGGCACGCTGGTGATTACCTTGGGGGTGATGCTGGTGGCGATTGCAGGGAGTCAGGCATGAATTCGCACGCGTGGTTGCATGGGCGTTTTGGCACCGTGGTGCTATGGGCCTTACTGATCTGCACCGAGAGCGCCGGGCAGTTATTTACCAAAGTTGCCGGTGACCAGTTGGGGCAAATGGATTTCAACTGGCAGTGGCTGGCCGACGTGGCGCGGAACCCTGGGATCCTCGCAGCGATTGCCTGCTACATCGGCGCGTTTTTCGTGTGGATGCTGATCCTGCGGCGCAGCAGTTTGTCCTTGGCGTTTCCGCTCAGTTCACTGGTGTTTGTGGTGGTGCTGCTGGGGTCGTGGCTGGGGCTGGGGGAACATATCAGCCCGCTGCACTGGGTAGGCGTGGCGGTGATTATCGGTGGGATAGCGCTGCTGGCCGAAGGCGAAGAAAACTGAAATGCGGCCCCATGTGGGAGGGGCAAGTCCCTCTCACATGGGGCCGAAGTGATCAATCAAACGTGTAGCTGATCGCCGTCTGTACCTGGCCCTGGTTCACGTCGCCGGTCTGCTTGACGATGCTGCTGTTGGCCGCCGAGCCCACCAGGTGCACCCAACTTGCGCTGGTCAGCAGTGACCAATTGGGCGCCAGGGGGAATTGGAAACTCTGGCTCAGGGTTACGTTCTGGAAGCCGCCACTGGCGTTGTAGGCCTTGAAGCCTGTGGCCGCCGCCTCGTTATCATCCACCCCGAAAAACGTCTGGGTCTGGCGTGCATCGGCGAAATGCGCCACCAGGCCGCTGCTGCCGATGATTCCACCGCCCAGCGGGTAACCGAGCTCACCGCCGACCTTGCCCAGCGCGCCGCTCTGGGAATGCCCGCCACCGACGGCCTGGCCCAACTGGGCGTAAACCCGCCAGAAGTCAGCCGGCGCGTACTGGATAAAACCCCCGACCTCGGCCATGTCCGACACATTGCGCATCCCCTGCAGCGAACCGTTGGAGGTGCGCCCCTGCAAGTAATTGATATACGGACCGGCACTTAAACCCTGTGTGTTCAGCGCGCTCCATCTCAGCCCGTCGTCGGTGCTCAGGCTCACGTTGCCCCAGTCGAGGTCGAGATAGGGCACGGGCCGGGTTTCGTAGCGGCTGCCGGTCGGATCGTGGGGTTGGTAGCTGACGCCTGCGCCGACGTCACCGCTGATGCCTTCGGCCTGAGCGGCGAGGCTCAGTAAACCGGCGAACGCCGCGCATGTGATCCTCAACATGGTCACAGTTCCTAAGTGAATACACGCGCATGAACGCGCAAACCATCGCCCCCATGCAAGCACTCATCTTGTTTGTAGCAAGCTACAAAAATTGTAGCTATGACGACACAAATTCCCCGCTCACAACCGTTAAACCCCCAGCCCTGCGGGGCTTTAACCAATTGGCACACTCCCTGCTCTAGCCCTGATGAAAGCGCAGACAGCGCACTCCATCAAGGTAACCACAATGATTGATTGGCATATCGTGTGCGACTTCGACGGGACCATCACCCCCACCGATGTCATCGACAACGTCCTCCAACGCTTCGCCGGCCCCGAATGGGAAACCATCGAGCAGCAATGGCTGGATGGGCATATCGGTTCACGCGAATGCCTGAGCCGCCAACTGGCGTTAATCAAGGCCACCCCCAGCGAATTGCTGGCGTACTTCGACAGCGTTGAGATCGACCCGGACTTCCCGGATTTCGTCGATCACGTGATCGGCCTGGGCGCGTCCATTGAAGTGGTTAGCGACGGCATCGAGCAAGGCATTGCGCGGATCTTGTCGCGCAACTACGTGACCTTGCTGCCGATCCTCGCTAACCGCCTGCGCCAGGTCGACCAGAACAGTTGGCGCATTGACTTCCCCTATTCCAGCGATGCCTGCCGCGCCGCGTCCGGCAACTGCAAGTGCAAATCCACACCGCGCAACAAGCGCGTGCTGGTGATCGGCGACGGCAAGTCCGACATGTGCGTGGCGTCCACCGCCGACTTCGTGTTCGCCAAAGGCAGCCTCGCCCTGTACTGCGAGGCCAACAACATCCCTCACGCGCGCTTCGACACCTTTGCCGAAGTGCCTGCGTTGCTGGCCCGACTGCCTCAGGGCATCGCCGCCAACGCTACCTCCTTCACTGCCGACACTCAGGAAATTTTCCACCATGTCTGATATCCGCATCGCTACCGCCGAAGACCAGGTCCTCCTGGATAAAGAAGCCAAATACTGCTCCTACGGCGACACCGTTCACTACATCGAACCGCCGCGTATTTTCAGCCGCTGCGAAGGCTCCTATGTGTGGGACACCGAAGACCAGGCCTACCTCGACCTGCAAATGTGGTACTCCGCGGTCAACTTCGGTTACGCCAACCCGCGCTTGAACAATGCGCTGAAACAGCAGATCGACACCCTGCCGCAAATCGCCAGCCAGTACCTGCACAAGGGCAAGATCGAGCTGTCGGAAATGATCGCGGTGGACGCCAAGAAGAAATTCGGCCTCGACGGTCGCGTGCACTTCAACGTCGGCGGCTCGCAGTCGATCGAAGACTCCCTGAAAGTGGTGCGTAACGCCACCAACGGCAAAAGCTTGATGTTCGCCTTCGAAGGCGGCTACCACGGGCGTACCCTCGGTGCCTCGTCGATCACCTCCAGCTACCGCTACCGCCGCCGCTACGGCCACTTCGGTGAACGCGCGCAGTTCATCCCGTTCCCGTACCACTTCCGGGGCCCCAAAGGGATGACCAAGGAAGAGTACGGCAGCCACTGCGTGCAGCAATTTGCCCGCCTGTTCGAGACCGAATACAACGGCGTGTGGGACCCGAAAGTCGGCCAGAGTGAATACGCCGCGTTCTACGTCGAGCCGATCCAGGGCACCGGCGGCTACGTGATCCCGCCGATGAACTTCTACCGCGAACTCAAACACGTGCTGGACCAGCACGGCATCTTGATGGTGTCCGATGAAATCCAGATGGGCTTCTACCGCACCGGCAAGTTGTGGTCGATCGAACACTTCGACGTGCAGCCGGATGTGATCGTGTTCGGCAAGGCGCTGACCAACGGCCTCAACCCACTGGGCGGTATCTGGGCCCGTGAAGAGTTGATCAACCCGAAGATCTTCCCGCCGGGTTCCACCCACTCCACTTTCGCCTCCAACCCGTTGGGCACGGCGGTGGGCCTGGAGATGTTCAAGATGACCAACGAAGTCGACTACGGCGCGATGGTCATGGCCAAGGGCAAGTTCTTCCTCGAAGGCCTGCAGGACCTGCAGAAACGTTTCCCGATCATCGGCGACGTCGACGGTCTGGGCCTGGCGCTGCGCTGCGAAATCTGCGGACCGGATGGCTTCACCCCGGACAAGGCGACCCTGGACTACATGGTCGAAGAAGGCATGAAGGGCGACATGGTGGTGGATGGCCAGAAACTCGGCCTGATCCTCGACGTGGGCGGTTACTACAAAAACGTGATCACCCTGGCACCGTCCCTGGAAATCAGCTACCCGGAAATCGAACTGGGCCTGAAGCTGCTTGAGCAGTTGCTGGTGCGAGCGACCAATCGGTGAACAGTGCAGAGATCGACCTCGGTGAAGGTGATGCCGGATTCGTTCTCGGTGATGGTCCGGTCGGGATCCTGTTGATCCACGGCCTGACCGGCACTCCGACTGAATTGCGCCAGGTCGCTAAAGGCCTGGCCAAGGCCGGCAATTGCACGGTGTACGTGCCGACGCTGGCGGGGCACTGCGGCGATAACAGCGACCTGCAGGCCACCGGCTGGCGCGACTGGTATGAAGGCGTGCGCAAGACCTTCGTACAGATCAAGCGGCGCCACGCACAGGTGTTCGTTGGCGGTTTGTCCATGGGCGCGGTGATGTCGATGTACGTGGCCTCGGAACACCCGGGGCAGGTCGCCGGGCTGCTGATGTACTCGACCACCTTGAAGTACGACGGTTGGAGCATCAACAAAATGGCGTTCATCACGCCGTTGCTGATCCGGATTCCCTTTGGTGTGCGTCTGTTTCGCTTCACTGAGAAACCGCCCTACGGCATCAAGAATGAGCGCCTGCGGGCGATTGTCGAACGCCAGATGAAAGAGGGCGAGAGCAGCGAAGCGGGGTTGTTGACCATGGAAGGCGTCACCGTGCGCGAGTTGCACTGGATGAACGCAGTGGTCAAAAAACGCATGCCCCGGATCAACGTGCCGGCGCTGGTGCTGCACTCCATCGAGGACGACATCACCAGCCGCTGGAACGCCGACTATGTAGAGCGCCACCTTGGCGGCCCAGTGACCAAGATTCTGCTGGATAACTGCTACCACATGATCACCGTCGACCTGCAATACCGGCGGGTGATTGAGTTGAGTGCTGCGTTCATCGAGCGGCATACATCTGCAGCGGGCTGCGGCTCAGTGTTTGCTGAGCAGGGGTTTTGTGGTGGGCAGGGCTGTGGTGGTGAGCAGAGGGGGTTTGGTGTGCAGGGCTGTAGTGGTGAGCAGAGGGGTTTTGGTGTGCAGGGCTGTAGTGATGAGCAGGGATGTTTTGGTGTACAGGGCTGTAGTGGTGAGCAGAGGGGTTGTGATGTGCAGGGTTCCAGTGGTGAGCAGGCTTGCCCTGCGCTGGGGGGCGAAGCCGCCCCAAAACCTGCCATTGCGGTCTAGCTGGAGAAACTCGTTGCCTGGAGTGGGGCTGCTTCGCAGCCCAGCGCGGGGCAAGCCCGCTCACCACAAAAAGTACCGTTCACCACAAAAGGTGCCATTCACCACAAAAAGTACCGCTCACCACAAAAGGTGCCATTCACCACAAAAAGTACCGCCCACTACAAAAGGTGCCATTCACCACAAAAAGTACCATTCACTACAAAAAAACCGTTCATCACAGATAGGCCCATTCACCTCAAAAAATCGCCGGCCCCAGGCCCTGAATATGGAAACGATGTGATCACCACCCAAGCCTTACCCACCCTCCGGACCCTCCAGAGTGTTGTGGTGTGCAGGGCTCTAGTGGTGAGCAGGCTTGCCCTGCGCTGGGTGGCGAAGCCGCCCCAAAACCGGCCATTGCGGTCTAGCTGGAGAAACTCGTTGCCTGGAGTGGGGCTGCTTCGCAGCCCAGCGCGGGGCAAGCCCGCTCACCACAAAAAGTACCGCTCACCACAAAAGGTGCCATTCACCACAAAAAGTACCGCCCACTACAAAAGGTGCCATTCACCACAAAAAGTACCATTCACTACAAAGAACCTTTCATCACAGATAGGCCCATTCACCTCAAAAAATCGCCGGCCCCAGGCCCTGAATATGGAAACGATGTGATCACCACCCAAGCCTTCCCCACCATCCGGGCCCTCCAGCGCAGTGCGTGGAACGATTGCTTCCCCGGTGCCCTGGAAGACTGGGACTATTACGTCGCCGTGGAAAACGCGGCCCTCGATGATTTCCAGTGGCGCTACCTTGCGGTCTACGAAGACGGAACCCTGGTGGCAGTCGCACCCGCGTTCATGACCCATTACCGCCTCGACACCACGGTTTCAGGCGTCGGCAAGCGTTTCACCGAACGCCTTGAGCGACGGTGGCCGGGGGTTTTGACATTGGGCATCTATGCCATCGGCTCGCCGGTGGCCGAGCGCTGTGATGCCGGATTTGCCCGCCACGTCCCCGAGTCGCGCCGCCCGTTGTTGCTCAAGCATGTGCTGGACGCCGCACGCCACGACGCCGATGACTTCGGTATCGGCCTGGTGGCGGTCAAGGACGCGCCGAGCAACGATCCGCACTGGGCCGACAGTTGTCGCGCCGCCGGTTTCCAGACCATGCCGAGCCTGCCCACCGGTGTGTTGCCGTTGCCCTACGGTTCAGTGGACGCCTACCTGGGCTCTCTGGGCAAATCCACGCGCAAGGATCTGCGTCGCAAACTGCGCGCACCGGGGCCACGGGTGGAGTGGCGGCGCAACATCGACGATGTACTGCCTGAGGTCATGCGCCTTTACGAAGCCACACTCACCCGAGCCGAGCTGCAATTCGAACGCCTGCCTGCGGGCTACTTCACCGGTGTGCTTGAACGCCTTGAGTCACGCGCGGTGTGTGCGCTTTACTGGGTGGACGAGCAGTTGGTGGCGTTCAACCTGATGCTGGTGGATGAGCATCGGCTGGTGGACAAGTTCTTCGGGCATGACGTGAACTTCACCCGCGACTACAACCTGTATTTCCGTAGCTGGCTGACCAACGTCGACTATTGTATTGAGCACAATATTGCGGTGTACGAGTGCGGGCAGGCCGGGTATGCCAGTAAGCTGCGCCTGGGCTGTGAGTTCCATGGCAACAGTGTGTTTTTCCGCCACCGCAACCGGCTGGTCAATGGCCTGCTCAAGCTTGTAAAACTGTTTATTCGACCGGACCGTTCCGACCCTGCCATGGCTGCTGCGATAAGCGAAACCCGATGATCACCAAGACCCGCCAGAAAGCCCGTCCCTTTGCCATTTCGCGCTGGAGTGTCCAGCGCAAGCTGGTGCTGGCATTCTGGTTGGTCAGCGTGATTCCCACCATGATCGCGGCGGAGTTGGCCGCCACCACGCTGTCGCAGATTTTCGACAGCAACGTGCGGATCTGGCTGCAGGAGTCGACCAAGATCGTCAAGGACGAGATCGGCGACATCCTTCATGACAACGCGCGCATGGCCAAATTGTTCCTGCGCTACACCAGCCCGCCGGAGAACCGGCAAGCTGCCCGGCACGACCGGCTGACGGCCGACATCGCCGATGCCACGGACATTGACGTGGTCGCGTTGATTCGCGTCAGTGACCACAAAACGGTGTTCAGCACCGCCTCCGACGACATCGTCAAGCAGATCAGCCTGACCAGCAACGCGGTGTTGCAGACGGTGCAGGTGGCGGGCGTGAGCACGGGCATTGTGGTCTCTACGTTCGACACTTCCCGGGACGGCGTCGACTACCAGTTGCTGGTGGCCACTTACCTGGACAGCAGTTTCCTCACCAGCGTGGCCGATGTGCACTCCCTTGACCTGCGCCTGTACCTGGCCAACCCCGAGGGCTTCTCGGAAATTTTCTCGACCCAGCGCTTCGAGGATCACCCGTCGCGCATCCCCAAAAATGTCGAAGCGGCTATGCGCAGCACCAAACAGCCCAGCGAGCAATTCACCAATAACTACAGCGGTTTGTACTGGCCGATCTTCAACGACGCGGGCGATTTGCAGGGCGTGATTTTCAGCGGCCTGCTGCGCCATAGCAGCCTGGTGGGGCTGGTCAACCAGAGCAATCTGTTCGTCTTGATATTCCTGGTCAGCTCGGCGCTGTCATTGGCGGCGGGGGTGTTGGTGTCACGGCGCCTGACCCGGCCGCTGCGAGACTTGTCCCAAGGCGTGAGTGCGGTGATTTCCGGCAATTACACCCATCGCGTAGCGGTCAGCGGCGGCGATGAGCTGGCGCAATTGAGCAGTACCTTCAACCATATGACCGAGCGTCTGGGCGAGTTGCATCACCTCGAAGCCCAGTTGCGCCGCCGCGATCGCCTGCATGCACTGGGCGAAGTCGCCATGGGCCTGGCCCACGAGATCCGCAACCCCCTGGGCATCATCAAGACCGCTACCCAGTTGCTGCACCGCCGCGCCGACCTGGCGGACACCGATAAGCGCCACCTGGAGTACGTGATCAGTGAAGTCAGCCGCATCAACGACCTGATCACCGAGTTCCTCGATTTCGCCAAGCCCAATCCGCCGCTACGTGTGGTGCAGCCGGCACGTCCGCTAGTGGAGGAAATCTTCGGTTTCTGCGCCCCGGAACTGGCTACTCACAACATCGATGCGCAGATCGACGACCAGGCACCGGGCGCGACTATTTACGCGGATGCCAAACAGCTCAAACAGGCGTGCCTCAATCTGATTCTCAACGCCATCGACGCGATGCCCGAAGGCGGGCGCCTGACCGTGGGGATTCGCACGGTGGGCGACAACACCGTTATCAGCATTGCCGACACCGGCCAGGGCATTCCGGCAGAGATGGTCGAGCGCATCTTTACGCCCTTCGTCACCACCAAGGCCTCGGGTACTGGCTTGGGTCTGGCCAAGGTCTATTCGATCATGGAAAGTCACGATGGCAGCATCGAATGCGCCAGCGAGAAAGATGCCGGCGCCACCTTCAGCCTGTACATTCCGGCGATGGGCGAAGACGACGAGGACAGTCATGACGCATAACATTCTAGTGGTCGACGACGAACCCAAGCTCTGTGATCTGCTGGCGTCGGCCCTGAGTCAGAACGGCATCCAGGTATTTATCGCCGGTAACGGTCTGCACGCGCTCAAGGTGCTGGAGCAGGAAGACATCGACCTGGTGATCAGTGACTGGCGCATGCCAGGTATGGACGGGCCGGCGCTGCTGGCGGAGATCAAGGTGCGCTACCCCCATGTGCCGGTGATTGTGATGACCGCCTACAGCACGGTGAAAAACGCCGTGCAGTCGATGCGCAACGGCGCCTATGACTACATCGCCAAGCCGTTCGATATCGACGAACTGGACATCACCGTCAGCAAAGCCTTGCAATTTCGCGACATCATGCGCGACAACGCACGCCTGCGCGCCGAGCTGGATGAGCATGCCCAGTTCGACAGCCTGGTGGGTGACAGCCCGGCGTTTCGCACGGTGTTGCAAGCGGTGGAATCGGTGCGTGACAGCAGCGCCACTGTCCTGCTGACCGGCGAAAGCGGGACCGGCAAGGAAATGGTCGCCCGTGCCATCCACAAACACGGCAGCCGTGCCGACAAACCCTTCGTGGCGGTCAACTGCGCCGCAATCCCGGAAGGGCTGCTGGAAAGCGAGATGTTCGGCCACCGCAAAGGCGCATTCACTGGCGCGGTAGCGGACCGGGTAGGGCGTTTTATGCAGGCCGACAAAGGCACGCTCTTCCTTGATGAAGTCGGCGATATGCCTCTGGCGTTGCAGGCCAAGATCCTACGTGCATTGCAGGAGCGGGTCATCGAGCCGGTGGGCGATCCCCGCGAGCGCAAGGTGGATGTGCGAGTGATCGCGGCCACCAACAAGAACCTGTTGGAAGCGGTGGCCAAGAAGGAGTTTCGCGAAGACCTGTATTACCGCCTCAACGTGTTCCCGATCCCTTTGCCGGCCCTTCGCGAGCGCGTCGAAGACATCGCGCCCCTGGCCCGCCACTTCGCCCAGACCCTCAGCGCCACTGCGGGCAAACGCATCACCGGCTTCAGCCCCGAAGCATTGCAGGCGATGGCCGCGTATCACTGGCCCGGCAATATCCGCGAGCTGCAAAATTGTGTGGAACGCGCAACGATTGTAGCGGCCTCGCCGGTCATCGAGGATATCGACCTGCCGGGTTACCTGTTTGCGTCGAAGCCGAGCGAGCTGGGCGTGACGGCGATTCTCAGCGACGGGCCAGGGATTCCTCAGGACTTGGATGCGGCGCTGGCGGAGGTGGAGAAGGCCTACATCCTGGCGGCGTTGCAGGAGAGTAATGGCGTGCAGGCTGCGGCGGCGGCGAAGATCGGGATCTCTGAGCGCAGTTTCTGGTATCGCCTGAAGAAGCTGGGCATCCAGGTCGACAAGATAGTCCGCTGATACACCTCGATTAAAAATGTGGGAGGGGGCTTGCCCCCGATAGCGGTGGATCAGTTAAAGATGAGCTGACTGACACACCGCAATCGGGGGCAAGCCCCCTCCCACATTTTTTGACCGAGTCGGGTCAGGTATGGAGGCGTACCCAGATACTCACCAGGATCGTCGCGGCGATCAGCCACGCTACCGCGGCTACGGCTAAAGAGGCCTCCAGCCGCATGCGGTCAACCATCACATACAACGTCGCCAGATACACAAAGTACGGAATGATCGACCACATCCCAAACAGGATCGTGGTCTTCAAATCGTCTACCGAACGGCCCTTGCCGACGATGTAATGGGCGATCAGCGCAAAGGTCGGAAACAGCGGTACCAGCCCCGCGATGTAATAGTTTTTGGTCTTGGCCAATGCGGCCAATATCAGTACCACCGCCGCGCCGAGGGCGGCTTTCAAGAATAGATCCATCAGTGACTCAACCCGTATTTCTTGACCTTGTCGAAGAGGGTGGTCTTGGCCATCCCCAGTTCCTGGCTGGCCTGGGTCAGGTTGCCGCCGCTGCGTTGCAGGGCGTCGCTGAGCAGGTTGCGCTCAAAGGCTTCCACCGCTTCGGTAAACGCCAGGCCGTGGCTGCCACTGCTGGCGCCGCTTTTTTTGAAGGCGGGCAGGCCGAGGGCGAAACGTTCGGCGACGTTGCGCAGCTCACGCACGTTGCCGGGCCAGTCATGGCTCATCAGGCTGGACAGGGTCTGGTTGTCCAACTCCGGCGCGGTGCGGTCGAAGCGCAGGGATGACTGCTGCAGGAAGTGTTCGAACAGTTGCAGGATGTCTTCGCGGCGCTCGCGTAACGGCGGCAGTTCCAGCGTGACCACGTTGAGGCGGTAGTACAGGTCACTGCGGAACTGGCTGGCGCGGCTCAGTTCGTCGAGGTCGGACTTGGTGGCGGCGATCACGCGGCAATCCACGGCCACGCTCTGGTTCGAACCCAGGCGTTCCAGAGTGCGTTCCTGCAACACCCGCAGCAATTTGATCTGCAGGTTGATCGGCATGCTTTCTACTTCATCGAGAAACAGCGTGCCTTCGTGGGCGTGCTCGATCTTGCCGATGCGCCGCTTGCCGGCGCCGGTAAATGCGTTGGCTTCGTGGCCGAAAATCTCGCTTTCGAACAGGTTCTCCGGCAGGCCGCCGCAGTTGAGGGCGACGAACTGGTGCGAGTGGCGCCGGCTGAAATCATGCAGGCAGCGGGCGACCAGTTCTTTACCCGTGCCGGTCTCGCCTTCGATCAGCACGTTGGCTGAGGTGTCGGCGACGTTGGCGATCAGCTCGCGCAGGTTCTGCATGGCGGGGGAGCGGCCGATGATGCGGCCTTCCAGGGAGTCACGCTCGGCCAACTGACGGCGCAGCGACCAGACTTCCCGCGCCAGTGCGCGTTGCTCAAGGGCACGACGAGCGACATCCACCAGGCGTTCGGGAGAGAAGGGCTTCTCCATGAAATCGTAAGCGCCATTGCGCATGGCGCCGACGGCCATGGAGATATCGCCGTGCCCGGTGATCAGCACCACCGGCAGGCTTTTATCCAGGGCCTTGAGGCGGGTGAGCAGCTCCAGGCCGTCGATGCCCGGCAGGCGAATGTCGCTGATCACGATGCCCGCGAAGTTCTCGCCGATGCGCTTCAACGCCTCTTCGGCACTGCCCACGCCTTCGCTGGGAATATCTTCCAGCGCGAGGGCCTGCTGGCAGCCGAGCAGCACATGGGGGTCGTCTTCGACGATCAGCACGGTGAGGTCTTGAGGATCAATATTCATGTCGACTCAGCTTGTTGAGCGCCTACCAGCGGCAGGCTCAGGACAAAAGCGGTACCAACACTGGCCGGATGCTCAACGGCGAGCGTGCCGCCGGTGGCCGCCGCGAGGCTGGCGGACAGGGTCAGGCCCAAGCCCAGACCTTGCTCGCCGGGCTTGGTGGTGAAGAACGGTTCGAATAAATGCTTGCGTGCCTCGGCGTCGATGCCGTGGCCGTTGTCGCGTACATGCAGGCGGTATTTGCCTTCGGCGACACTGCCTTCCAGCCACAACTCGGGAGCGGGTTGTGCCTGCATGGCGTCAAGGGCGTTGCCGATCAGGTTGACCAGGATCTGCTCCAGGCGTGTCTGGTCGATCTGCAAATGGGCCGCAACGAAGTCGCGATGCACGGTCAGCGGCAGGCTGTCCAGGCGCGCGCCCAGTACCTGGAACGCAGCGTCCACCGCCTTGGCGAGGTTGGCTTCGCCCTGGTCGTCACCGCGCCGGGCAAATGAGCGCAGGCTGGCAGTGATGCGGCCCATGCGGTCGATCAGTTCGTTGATGGTCTTGAGGTTGGCGCTGGCGGTGTCCAGGGCGCCGCGCTCCAGGAAGCGCACGGTGTTGCCGGACAAGGTGCGCAGCGCGGCCAACGGCTGGTTCAATTCGTGGGCAATGCTGGTGGACATCTGGCCGATGGCCGCCAGTTTCCCGGCCTGCACCAGCTCATCCTGGGCACGGCGCAGGGTTTCTTCGGCCTGGCGTCGTTCGCGGATCTGGCCTTTGAGCCGTTCGTTGCTGGCGCGCAGGTCCGCGGTGCGTTCGGCAATCCGACGCTCCAACTGGCTGTTGGCTTCCTGCAAGGCTTCCCGTGCGGCGAGGCGGGTGGCGATGACTTTGCGTCGCTCATTCCAGGCAATCAGCAGGAATGCCACCAGACCAAATGCGACAGCCACCAGAATGCCTTGGTTGATCGCTGCGCGGCGCAGGTCATTGAGGGGAGTGAGGAGGGTGAAATTCCACGGTGTGTCGTTGAGCGGTCGGGTTTGCGCCAGGTAGCTGACTTCGTGTTCGTCGTTGACCACTTCGCTGTTGGCCGGAAAGGTCAGTTTTTCGGTGCCTTCGTTCAAGCGCTCACGGGCCAGCGGTTCAAGCTCATTCAGCGTTGCCCAGTAATATTGCAGGCTGTGGGCCAGGCGATCCTTGGTTTCATTGCTCAACGGACGCACGGCCTTGAGGCGGCGGGCCGGGTCGCTGGAGAGGATGATGATGCCGTTCTCGTCGCTGACGAAGGCTTCCAGGCGCGCACGTTGCCAACGTTCTTCCAGCGCTTCAAGGCGTACCTTGACCACTGCGACGCCGATGATCTTGCCGTGCTCTTCCAACCCGTGGGCCAGGTAATAACCGGGTTCGCCATTGGTGCTGCCGATGCCGTAGAAACGCCCGGGCTGGCCGCGCACGGCGTTCTGGAAATACGCGCGGAAGGAGAGGTCTTCACCCTGGTAACTGTCGGCATCGCGCCAGTTGCTGGTGGCCAGCACCCGACCGGTGGTGTCCATCACGTAGATGGCCCGACTGCGACTGCGTCGGTTCAGGCCTTCGAGGTAGTCGTTGACGTTTTTGCGGGTTTCCTGGCTCGGGTCGGCGAGCAGCTGCGAGACGCTGGTCTCCAGCTCCAGCAGGCTGGGCAGGTAAGTGTATTTGCTGAGTTCACTTTCGACGGTGCGGGCATGCAGCTCCAACTGGCGTTCGCCTGTGTCGCTGAGGGTGCGGATGCCGTAGTACTCGCTGATCCAAAAGCCGATATAACCCAAGCCGATCATCAGGGCGACGATCAACGGCGGCAGGAACAGTTGGCGAATCAGACGAGGCTTCACGGCAAGTGATGGCGGTGCGGCGCGAAATTGGTTGGGGTCGCATTTCATCACAGATGCCTTGGGTCAACCAGAGCTGCCAGCCTGTGCGGTCCAGCATGGGAGGGGGCTTGCCCCCGATAGCGGTGTGTCAGTTAGCTCATCTTTAACTGATCCACCACTATCGGGGGCAAGCCCCCTCCCACATTGGCCCGGTTTCTACAGCAGGAGCTATGTAGTGCTTAGTGCTGCAGGATTTTCTCAAGGAAGTGCTGCGCACGCTCGGAGCGGGCGCTGATGTCGCCGAAGAATTCTTCTTTCGGGCAGTCTTCGATGATCTTGCCGGCGTCCATGAAGATCACGCGGTCGGCCACTTTACGGGCAAAGCCCATTTCGTGGGTTACGCACATCATGGTCATGCCTTCCTGGGCCAACTGCACCATCACGTCCAGCACTTCGTTGACCATTTCCGGGTCCAGGGCCGAGGTCGGTTCGTCGAACAGCATGACGATCGGGTCCATGGCCAGGGCGCGGGCAATCGCCACACGTTGTTGTTGGCCGCCAGAGAGTTGGCCAGGGTGCTTGTGGGCGTGCGCCGACAGGCCGACGCGCTCCAGCAGTTGCAGGCCTTTCTTGGTCGCCTCTTCCTTGCTGCGGCCGAGCACCTTGATCTGTGCGATGGTCAGGTTTTCGGTGATGGTCAGGTGCGGGAACAGTTCGAAGTGCTGGAACACCATGCCCACGCGCGAGCGCAGTTTCGGCAGGTTGGTCTTCGGGTCGGCGATGGAGGTGCCGTCGACCTCGATATCGCCTTTCTGGAACGGTTCCAGCGCGTTGACGCATTTGATCAGGGTGGATTTACCCGAGCCCGAAGGCCCGCACACCACGATCACTTCGCCTTTTTTGACCTCAGTGCTGCAATCGGTCAGCACCTGGAAGTCGCCATACCACTTGTTGATGTTCTTGATAGAGATCATACGGCAAACCTTTTTTGCAGACGCTTGACCAGCAGCGAGGCGGAAAAGCTGATGATGAAGTAGACGACACCGGCAAAGATCAGGAACTCATTGGAGCGGCCGATGATGTCGCCGTTGGAGCGGGCGGAGTTGAGGAAGTCCACCAGGCCCACGGTGTAGACCAGCGAGGTGTCCTGGAACAGGATGATGCTCTGTTGCAGCAGCAACGGGGTCATCTTGCGGAATGCCTGGGGCAGGATGATCAGACGCATGGTCTGGCCATAGGTCATGCCCATCGCTTGCGCTGCGCCCATCTGGCCCTTGGGAATCGACTGCACGCCGGCCCGCACGATCTCACAGAAGTACGCGGCTTCGAACATCATGAAGGCCACGACGCAGGAGGTGAACGCTCCGATGGGTGTGTCTTCGCCGGTGATCCAGCGCAGTACGAACGGTACGGCCAAGTAGAACCAGGTGATCACCAACAGCAACGGGATCGAACGGAAATAGTTCACATAGGCGCCGGCCAGGCGCGACAGCAGTTTGCTGGACGACAGGCGCATCAGCGCCAGGATCGTGCCCAGGGCGATACCGCCGATCACGCCCATGACCATCAATTGCAAGGTCATGACCATGCCGTTCCACAGGCCTGGGATCGCGGGGATGATGCCGCTGAAATCGAGTTCCATTATTTACCCCCCACGGAGATCAGGCCGGGCACTGCGACTTTCTTCTCGACCACGCGCATCAGCAGCATCAGGCTCATGTTCAGGGTGAAGTAGATCAGCGTGGCCAGGGTGAAGGCTTCAAACAGGTTGGCCGAGAACTCGGCGGTCTGCTTGGTCTGTGCCAGCAGTTCCATCAAGCCGATCAAGGACGCCACGGAGGAGTTCTTGAACACGTTGAGGAATTCCGAGGTAAGCGGCGGAATGATGATGCGGTAGGCCTGCGGCAGCAGCACGTTCCAGTAGATCTGCGGCAGCTTGAAGCCCATGGCGCGCGCAGCGGATTCCTGGCCACGTGGTAAAGCCTGGATGCCGGTGCGCACTTGCTCACACACGCGGGCGGCGGTGAACAGGCCAAGGCACACGACGACGCTCAGGTAGGCCGAGGTGGTCGGGTTCAGGTCTTGTTTGTACCAGTCCTGCAGGTTTTGCGGCAGCAGGTCGGGTATCAGGAAATACCAGATGAACAGCTGAACCAGCAGCGGCACGTTACGAAACAGTTCCACGTAGCAGGTCGCGATGCCCGATACGAGGCGGTTTGGCACAGTGCGCATGACCCCCAGAATGGAGCCCAGCAGCAAGGCGATAATCCATGCCACGACAGCGATGGCAATGGTCCAGCCCAAGCCGGCGATGTACCAGTCGAGATAAGTCTCGCTGCCCACGCCGGTGGACTTGAAGAACACGCCCCAGTCCCAGTTGTAATTCATTAGGGTCTCCCCTCGAGATCGATCGATGTACAAGCACCCGCTTGGGGAAAATCCATTCCCTCCTGGCGATGAACGCCAGGCACACACGATCGGCTCGAAAACCGCCAGGTCGAGTGTTCCAAGTTAAATCCAGCAGGTAATTACAGACGCCTGAGGGAGGGTTGCTCCCTCAGGAGATAAGGTTAGATCAGTGTCAGATTTTTACGTCAGGCGCTGGCTTGTCGCTTGGGTTGGCGATCAGCTCTTTAACCTTGTCACTCATTGGGAAGTTCAGGTTCAGGCCTTTAGGTGGAATCGGGCTCTCGAACCATTTGCTGTAGATCTTGTTGATTTCACCGGATTTGTACAGGGCGGTGATGGCGCCATCTACGGCTTTCTTGAAGTCTGGATCGCCTTTGCGAACCATGCAGGCGTAGGCTTCGAAAGACTGTGGAGTACCGGTGATTACCCAATCATCCGGCTTCTTCGCCTTGGCTTCTTCGCCGGCCAGCAGGGCGTCATCCATCATGAACGCAACGGCGCGGCCGCTTTCGAGCATTTGGAAGGATTCGCCGTGGTCTTTGGCGGAGATGACGTTCATGCCCATCTGCTTGTCGGCGTTCATCGCTTTGATGATGCGCTCAGACGTGGTGCCAGCGGTGGTCACGACGTTCTTGCCTTTCAGGTCGGCAAAGTCGGCGTAAGACGGCTTGCCGTCCTTGTCTTTCTTGACCAGTAGGCGGGTGCCGATTTCGAAGATGTTGACGGTGAAGTCGACTTGCTGAGCGCGCTCGGCATTGTTGGTGGTGGAGCCGCACTCAAGATCCGCAGTGCCGTTCTGGATCAGCGGAATACGAGTTTGCGAGGTGACCAGGTTGTACTTGGTCTTCAGGTCGGGCTTGTTCAGGTCTTTTTTCAGTTGCTCGACGACAGCTACTTGGATGTCGTGGGAGTAGCCAACCGGTTTGCCCGAACCATCCGCGATGTAGGAAAACGGAATGGAGCTGTCGCGGTGCGCGAGGGTGATGGTGCCGGAGTCGTTGATTTTCTTCAGTGTGCCGGTGAGTTCGGCGGCAAAAACTGGAGTGCTGATCAGAGCAGCAGCGATAGCTGCGCCCAGGATATGGGGAACGATGCGCATCAATACTTCCTCGACATTTGTTTTTTTTATGAAGCCAGTTAGACGGCTCTCTTGTACAGCGAATGCCCGTGACGGCTCCTGAGGCGTCCCAGGCAATCGTCCAAGAGTGTAGAGCATGAGTCGTGCCAGGCCAGGGGTAAATGGCTAACAGTATGATTTATATGATGATTAACTTTGTGTGACGGTAAATATGTAACTGTACGGTCCGGCAAACCGAATAGCTTGGAGTGTTGCGTTCGGAAAACCGAATGACCTGGCGCGCATAAAAAAGCCCCTGGGCCTCGCGGCGCAGGGGCATTTGTATGAAGAGTCTGTCAGGCCGCCTGAGTCTTGCTGCGGTTCTGCTCAACTTGGGACAGGTAACGTTGCAGGTTGTCCTGTTCTTCCGGTGTGGTGAACAGGCCAAGCTTGGTACGGCGCCACAGCACGTCCTGAGGTTGGGTCACCCATTCTTCGGCGCACAGGTAGTCGACTTCTCGGGTATACAGGCCGCCACCCAAGTGGTCGCCCAGGTCGGCCAGCGATTGCACGCCTTCCAGCAGGCGCCATGTGCGGCTGCCATAGGTGGTGGACCAACGGCGTGCGATCTCGCTCGGCACCCAGTCGAATTTGTGGCGAATGGCTTCGGCCAGGGCTTCTGGTGAGGTCATGTCTTCGCCACCCGGCAGGCTGGCCTTGGCGGTCCAGCTTGGGCGCATTTGGGTGAAATACGGGGCCAATTGCGCCATCGCCGACTCGGCGAGCTTGCGATAGGTGGTCAGCTTGCCGCCGAACACCGACAGAATCGGTGCCTCGCCTGCGCCGCCCGACACCGACAGGGTGTAATCGCGGGTGATCGCCGATGGGTTATCCGACTCGTCGTTGCACAGCGGTCGTACGCCGGAGTAGGTGTGGACGATGTCATCGCGGCTCAGTTGTTTCTTGAAGTGCGCGTTTACCACGTTGAGCATGTAGTCGGTTTCACCTTCGGTGATCGCCACTTTCGCCGGATCGCCGGTGTATTCGCGGTCGGTGGTGCCGATGATGGTCAGGTGGTTCAGGTACGGAATAGTGAAGACGATGCGCTGATCTTCGTTCTGCAGGATGTGCGCGTGGGCACCTTCGTACAGTTTCGGCACGATCAGATGGCTGCCCTGGATTAAGCGGATGCCGTAGGGCGAATCCAGCTTCAGGTCTTCCTTGATGAACTTGGCGACCCACGGGCCGGCGGCATTCACCAAAGCGCGGGCGCGGATCGAGAACAGGCTGCCGTCGGCGCGTTCCATGTTCATATCCCACATACCGTTGCTGCGGTGCGCGCTGATGCAGCGGGTCTGGGTGTGAATGTGCGCGCCTTTTTCGCGAGCGGCCATGGCGTTGAGCACCACCAGGCGGGCGTCATCGACCCAGCAGTCGGAGTATTCGAAACCCTTGGTGATTTCGCTTTTCAGCGGGCTGTCAGCGCCAAACTTGAGGCTTTTGGAGCCGGCGAGCTTTTCGCGCTTGCCCAAGTGGTCATACAGGAACAGACCTGCGCGGATCATCCACGCCGGGCGCAGGTGCGGGCGGTGCGGCAATACAAAACGCATCTGCTTGACGATGTGCGGGGCCTTGGCCAGCAGCACTTCGCGTTCGGCCAATGCTTCACGCACCAAGCGGAACTCGTAATGTTCGAGGTAGCGCAGGCCGCCGTGGATCAGCTTGCTGCTGGCGGAGGAGGTGTGGCTGGCCAGGTCGTCCTTTTCGCAAAGGAATACTGACAAACCGCGACCGGCTGCGTCTGCTGCAATGCCGAC
Source organism: Pseudomonas sivasensis (assembly GCF_021391435.1). Lineage (NCBI taxonomy): Bacteria > Pseudomonadati > Pseudomonadota > Gammaproteobacteria > Pseudomonadales > Pseudomonadaceae > Pseudomonas > Pseudomonas sivasensis. The sequence goes on from NZ_CP090029.1 coordinate 1,470,411, forward strand.
GCCGTTGATCCCGCCACCGATTACGGCAACGTCATAGACTTCGGCAAGCGGTGATGCAGGCAAGGTGGAAGGGTTCATCGGCTGGCCTCGCGATTTTTTCGTCTTGGAATTCGAACATTAATGTTCATTTGCGAAAATGGTAGCTGATAAACGCGCGCACAGCCACTCGACTTTGATTGAAAAAACTCATCAAAGGGCGGGAAAAGGAAGAATTGTGAACATGAGCCTTGGAAAGGCTTGAGGAAAAGGGTGTGTGATGGCGCGCCATTGTGGGAGTAAGCCCCTTCCCACATTCGAGCGTATTCACAGCTCGAAGGGTGGGAGGGGGCTTGCCCCCGATGACGTCAGTGCAGACGCTATACGACTTCCAGGCGAACCTTATGGTCATTCAGCAACTGCACCAGCGCCGGCACCGGCTGCTGATCCGTCACCAGGCAGTCCACCAGGCTGATCGGCCCTAAACGAATCATGGCATTGCGCCCAAATTTGCTCGAGTCCGCCGCCAGGATCACTTTGCGGGCATTGGCGATGATCGCCTGGGAAACCCTGACTTCCTGGTAATCGAAATCCAACAAGCTGCCGTCTTCATCAATGCCGCTGATACCCACCAAGGCAAAGTCGACCTTGAACTGGTTGATGAAGTCCACGCTGGCCTGGCCCACCACACCGCCGTCACGCCGCACGTTGCCGCCGGTCAGCAGCACGTCAAAGTCATCCTTGGCACTGAGCATGGTGGCGACGTTGAGGTTGTTGGTGATGATTTTCAGGTGGTTGTGATTCAGCAGCGCACGGGCGATGGACTCGGTGGTGGTGCCGATATTGATGAACAGCGAGGCGTGGTCGGGGATTTGCGCGGCAATGGCCTCGCCGATGCGCTGTTTCTCGTCGCGCATCTGGTCGGCACGCATGGCGTACGCGGTGTTTTCGACACTGGAGTCATAGGCCGCGCCGCCGTGGTAGCGGCGCAGCAAATTGGCGTCCGCCAGCTGATTGATATCGCGGCGGATGGTCTGCGGGGTGACAACAAATAGCTGCGCCATTTCCTCGATACTGACGTAGCCGCGCTCGCGGACCAGTTCGAGGATTTGTTGTTGGCGGGGAGGCAGATTCATGGGGCGTCCTTTGGGCTGCCATACAAAAGTGGCCCATGATGACGCAGGAATCTGCTCCCGGCCAGTTACAACCGGAGCTTGGCTTATTCGGCGCCTTCGTGCGGTTCCCAGTCGCGGGTGCGGCTGACAGCTTTTTGCCAGCCAGCGTAGAGTTTTTCTTTGGCTGCTTCATCGAGCTGTGGTTCGAATTCGCGCTCGATCACTGCCTTGCCTCGCAACTCGTCCAGGCTGCCCCAGAAGCCACAGGCCAGGCCGGCCAGATAGGCGGCGCCCAATGCCGTGGTCTCGCGCATTTGCGGGCGCTCGACCTGGGTGCCGAGGATATCGGCCTGGAACTGCATCAGGAAGTTGTTGGCTACCGCGCCGCCGTCCACACGCAGGGCCTTGAGGCGTTCGCCGGAGTCCTGCTGCATGGCATCGAGAACGTCACGGGTTTGGTAGGCAATCGACTCCAGGGCTGCACGAATAATGTGATCCACGCGTACGCCACGGGTCAGGCCGAACAGTGCGCCACGGGCGTAGGGGTCCCAGTAAGGAGCACCCAGGCCGGTGAAGGCCGGGACCAGGTACACGCCATTGCTGTCCTTGACCTTGCCGGCGAAGTATTCGGTGTCGGTGGCGTCGGCGATGATCTTCAACTCGTCACGCAGCCACTGCACAGTGGAGCCGCCGTTGAAGACCGCGCCTTCGAGTGCGTAGGCCACTTCGCCACGCGGGCCGCAGGCGATGGTGGTGAGCATGCCGTGCTTGGATTTCACCGCTTTGTCGCCGGTGTTCATCAGCAGGAAGCAGCCGGTGCCGTAGGTGTTCTTGGCCTGGCCGGCTTCCACGCACATCTGGCCGAACAGCGCCGCTTGCTGGTCACCGGCAATACCGCCGATGGCGATGCCGCTCTTGGTGCGGCCGTAGATCTCCGAAGAGGACTTCACTTCCGGCAGCATTTCGCGAGGAACGTCGAGGATCTCCAGCATCTTCGCATCCCACTCCAAGGTGTGGATGTTGAAGAGCATGGTGCGCGAGGCGTTGGTGTAATCGGTGACGTGGGTTTTGCCGCCGGTAAATTTCCAGATCAGCCAGCTGTCCACGGTGCCGAACAGCAGTTCGCCGTTGCGCGCGCGCTCACGGCTGCCTTCGACGTTATCGAGGATCCACTTGAGCTTGGTACCGGAAAAGTACGGGTCGGTGACCAGGCCGGTGGTGTCGTTGATGTATTGCTCGTGGCCGTCGCGCTTGAGCTGCTGGCAGATCTCGGTGCTGCGGCGGCACTGCCACACGATGGCGTTGTAGATCGGGCGGCCGGTGATTTTGTCCCACACTACGGTGGTTTCACGCTGGTTGGTGATACCGATGGCGGCGACCTGGTCGTGGTGCAGGCCGGCTTGTGCCAGGGCTTCGACCATCACCGCGCTCTGGGTAGCGAAGATTTCCATCGGGTCATGTTCAACCCACCCAGGCTGTGGGTAGTGCTGAGTGAACTCACGCTGGGCGGTGCAGACCACGTTGGCGTCACGATCGAAGATGATTGCCCGGGAACTGGTGGTGCCCTGATCAAGGGCAATGATGTAGTTCTTATTCTGAATGTCGGTCATGTCGATTGCCTTGGACGAGAAATAAGGGAGTGGATCAACAGCCTGGGCCACTAAAAGGGCAGTAGGGACCAGGCGGTATTATCAGGAAATACGGGTTTCGCCAGTGACGGCGGTGTCTTGGGTTTCGGCGACAGCAGGTGCGGCGCTCGGCAGATGACGGGCAATCAGCCCGCGATAGGCCGCAGCACCCAGGCATGCGCCGACAATCGGCGCGAAAATCGGCACCAGGAAGTAAGGAATATCGCGGCCGCCAGTGAAGGCCATTTCACCCCAACCAGCGAAAAAGGTCATCAGCTTGGGCCCGAAATCCCGCGCCGGGTTCATCGCAAAGCCGGTCAACGGGCCCATGGCGCTGCCAATTACCGCAATCAGCAGGCCGATCAGCAGTGGCGCCAACGGGCCGCGTGGCAGGCCGTTATTGTCATCGGTCAGGGCCATGATCACGCCCATCAGAATCGCCGTAATGACCATTTCCACCAGGAAAGCCTGTGCAGTGCTCAGCAGGGCATGAGGGTAGGTGGAGAACACCGACGCCAATTCCAGGCTGGCTTGAGTGCCGCGTACCAGATGATGGGTTTGTTCGTAATCGAAAAACAGATTGCTATAGAGCGTGTACACCAGCGCCGCTGAGCAGAATGCGCCGGCCACTTGGGCGAGGATGTAGAAGGGCAGTTTGCGCTTTTCGAAATCGGCGAAAAGGCACAGGGCGATGCTGACGGCTGGGTTGAGGTGAGCCCCGGAAATACCGGCGCTCAGGTAGATCGCCATGCTGACGCCGATACCCCAGATGATGCTGATTTCCCATAACCCAAAGCTGGCACCCGCGACCTTGAGGGCAGCGACACATCCTGTACCGAAGAAGATCAGAAGCGCAGTCCCCAGGAACTCGGCCATGCATTGGCTCGAAAGTGAAGGCTGTTGAAGAGCAGTTGTCATGGAAAACCTCAATTGTTGTTCTTGTCTGGCGCACTGCCTCAACGGGCGGTGGCGCGATTTTCACCGTGACGAGGATCCCCATCCAAGGCACGGCTTACTGCTGGAATACTGTAGGTGTATTACTACAGTGTTCGTAAGCGAAAAAATATAGACAAGAATGACCGCTGTCAAAGGTCGAAAGTGAACGGTCAGTCACTTTCGAACTATGGGTTTGATGAATGATCATGCTTGCCCTACGGAGTATCGTTTGAAGAGAGGTGCGCATTAGAGCGTTTTACGCGGGCTTGGCCTAGAATTGGCCACCTGTTTGCCACCGCCGGAGACGCCATGACCCCCGCATTGGATTTGTTGAAAAAAGTTCGCGCCGAACATCGCATCCACAGTTATGAACACGATCCCAAGGCCGCCTCATATGGCCTGGAGGCCGCAGAAAAGTTGAGCCTCGACCCGGCGCAGGTGTTCAAGACCTTGTTGGCCAGCAGCGAAAAAGGCGAATTGTTGGTGGCTGTGGTGCCGGTCGTCGGAAGTCTGGACTTGAAAGCCCTGGCGCACGCGGCGGGGGTGAAAAAAGTAGAAATGGCCGACCCCGCCGCGGCGCAGCGTTCTACCGGTTATCTTTTAGGTGGCATCAGTCCGTTGGGGCAGAAGAAGCGTTTGCGCACGTTTATCGATGTGACGGCGCAGCCGTTCACGACGATTTTTGTCAGTGCGGGGAGGCGGGGTTTGGAAGTGGAGTTGTCGGCAGCGGTGCTGGCGGAGCACACCCAGGCCATATTCGCAGAAATTGGCCGGGCGTAATCCCTGGCTCCAGGAGAACCCATGTGGGAGGGAGCTTGCTCCCGATCGCTGTAGGTCAGCCGGTGTATCTACAGCTGACCCACTGCCATCGGGAGCAAGCTCCCTCCCACATGATGACCAGTATTCTTCAAATACTCAGTGTGCCGGGTTGTAGCGCCGTACGCCCGACTCGGATCGAGGGATCTGCGCCGCGGTGCTGCCCGAAGCCTGAAACAGCACCAGATGCTCAGCGGCTACACGAATCCCCACATCCGACCCCACCTGATGGTCGGCATGACTGGGGAAAATCGATTCCAGTTGCGCGCCGGTCGGCAACTGCAGACGGTACAAGGTGGATGCACCGAGGAACGTCTTGCCGACGATCCGGGCTTTCAATGCACTGTCCGGCGCGTAGACGATGTCATCCGGGCGTAGCAACACATCCACCGCACCACCGGTCGGCCAGGTGTAGGCGCGATTGCCGCGCAGGTCACCCAGTTCGGTGCTGACGGACTCGGGCGAGCTCAACTGACCACGAATGAAATAACCCTGGCCGATAAAGCTGGCGACGTAGGGTGTCTGAGGTTCGTGATAGAGGTTGTAGGGCGTGTCCCACTGCTCCAGACGGCCCTCCTTGAAGACGCCGACCTGATCACTCACGGCAAACGCTTCTTCCTGGTCATGGGTGACCAGGATCGCACTGGTGCCGCGCGCCTTGAGAATGTCGCGCACCTCATGGCTGAGCTTGCGCCGCAGTTCGCCATCAAGGTTGGAGAAGGGTTCGTCCAGCAGCAACAGTTGCGGCTCCGGCGCCAGGGCGCGGGCGAGGGCGACACGTTGCTGCTGGCCGCCGGACAGTTCGTGAGGGAAGCGCTTGCCCAGATTCTTCAGGTTGACCAGTTCCAGCAACTCGGTAACCACGCGATCCTTTTGTGGATGCTTGCGGATGCCGAACGCGATGTTGTCGGCCACGCTGAGGTGGGGAAACAGCGCATAGTCCTGGAACACCATGCCGATGCGACGCTTCTCCGGTGCCAGGGTGAAACCGGCACTGGAGATCACTTCTCCTGCCAGGCTGATTTCGCCTTCATGCACCGGCTCAAAACCGGCAATCGCGCGCAGAGTGGTGGTTTTACCGCAGCCTGATGAGCCGAGCAGGCAACCGATATCACCCGCGTTCAGGTGCAGATTGAGGTTCTGCACCACCCGTTGATCTTGATAGCCGCATGCCAGATTGCGCAGGTTCAGCAGAAGTGGCTGGCTCATGCGTGGTGGTACGAAGGCGGGACGAGGAATTCGAGCAGAGCCTTCTGAGCGTGCAGGCGGTTTTCGGCCTGGTCCCAGGCGACCGAGCGCTCATCGTCAAGCAGGTCGAGGCTAATTTCTTCGCCGCGGTGAGCGGGCAGGCAGTGCATGAACAGCACATCCGGCGCAGCCAGGTCGAGCAAGGCCCGATTTACCTGGTAAGGCGCGAACAGGGCCAGGCGCTGGGCGGTTTCGTCTTCCTGGCCCATGGAGGTCCAGACGTCGGTGCTGACGAGGTGCGCGCCCAGCACGGCGTCACGTGGGTCACGCACCAGGGTGACGCGATCGCCGGCCTGTGCCAGGAAGCGCGCGTCAGGCTCGTAGCCTTGCGGGCAAGCAATGCGCAGTTGGAAGTCGAATTGGATCGCCGCTTCTATATAGCTGTTGCACATGTTGTTGCCGTCACCGATCCAGGCCACGGTCTTGCCTTGGATGGAGCCACGGTGCTCAAGGAAGGTTTGCATGTCAGCCAGCAACTGGCACGGGTGCAGGTCATCGGACAGGCCGTTGATCACCGGAACTCGTGAGTTGGCGGAAAATTCGGTGACGGTGCTGTGGGCAAAGGTACGGATCATCACCGCATCCAGCATGCGCGACATGACGCGGGCGCTGTCGGCGACAGGCTCGCCACGACCCAGTTGAGTGTCGCGCGAAGACAGGAAGATGGCTTGGCCACCTAGTTGGATCATGCCGGCCTCAAAAGACACACGGGTGCGGGTCGACGACTTCTCGAAAATCATGCCGAGGACGCGGTTTTTCAAAGGCTCGAACAGTACGCCGCGGTTACGCAGGTCTTTAAGCTCAATGCCTCGACGGATCACGCTGACCAGCTCTTCGGGCGTGCAATCCATCAGGGAGAGAAAGTGCCTTGCGCTCATCATTAACTACCTTTTTGCAACAGACCGCAGATACTCAAAGCCTTGTTTATTGTGAAAACGGGCGAGACCTGCGGCGAAAGCCGCACGGGGCGACGAAATAGGGGAAGGCGCGATATTGACATTAAATGTCGCGTCTTACCAATAGGGCTACGTTTTTAGGGGTGTTCAAGAAGGGCGCGAGAGCGCTTTTGAAGACGATTTCCTGACGGCAGCGGGCCATTTGTACACTGGCGTCGCAACCTTTTGCAATGCGCGGGGGCGGGCTCGGATCAGGCCGCGTCGGTTTCCGGGGCTGTATATAGGGTTTTGTAACATTTGCTCATGCTTGGTCATGGCCTGGCCTAATGCTTGCCGATTCACAGGACGAACGATACTGGCGTCTGTCATGGTCGCGGCCCATAGTCAGACCAAAGCCCCTATAAAGAGACTGGCCATGACCAAGACTCTCCATCACCGTGCGTGCCATCTATGTGAAGCCATCTGTGGCTTGACCCTGGAAACTACCCAAGCCGAAGACGGCAGCCTGGCGATCACCTCGATCAAGGGCGACGCGTTGGACACCTTCAGCCGTGGTCATATCTGCCCAAAGGCGGTGGCGTTGCAGGATATCCAGAATGACCCGGACCGCCTCCACCAGCCGATGTTGCGAACGGGCAGCGAATGGCGAGCGATCCCTTGGGACGAAGCGTTTTCCTTGGTCGCCGAGCGGCTGTCGAGTATCCAGGCCCGGCACGGGCAGAATGCGGTGGCGGTGTATCAGGGCAACCCCAGCGTGCACAACTATGGGCTGATGACTCACAGCAACTACTTCCTCGGCCTGCTCAAGACGCGCAATCGGTATTCCGCGACCTCTGTGGATCAGTTGCCTCATCACCTCACCAGCCACTTGATGTACGGCCATGGCCTGCTGCTGCCGATCCCGGACATCGATCACACCGACTTTATGCTGATCCTGGGTGGCAACCCGCTGGCTTCCAACGGCAGCATTATGACCGTGCCAGATGTGGAGAAGCGCCTTAAGGCCATTCAGTCCCGGGGCGGCAAAGTGGTGGTGGTAGACCCTCGGCGCAGTGAAACGGCGGCGATTGCTGATCAACACCTATTCGTGCGGCCGGGTGGGGATGCGGCGCTGTTGTTCGGTGTGCTCAACACCTTGTTTACCGAAAACCTGACACGCGTCAGTCATTTACCGGTAGACGGTCTTGAGGACGTTCGCCGTGCTATCGCAGGCTTTACTGCCGAGGCCATGAGCCGCCAGTGTGCGGTGCCTGCCGAACAGATCCGCCAATTAGCGCGGGACTTTGCCGCAGCGGACAAGGCCGTGTGTTATGGGCGTATGGGTGTGTCGACCCAGGCGTTTGGCACGCTCTGCCATTGGTTGGTGCAGTTGATCAACCTGGTTACCGGCAACCTGGACCGGGTTGGCGGCGCCTTGTGCACTACGCCCGCGGTGGACCTGGTGGCGTCGACCGGCGGGGGGCATTTCAACCGCTGGCAAAGCCGGGTTTCCGGGCGTCCGGAGTACGGCGGCGAGTTGCCGGTGTCGGCCCTGGCTGAAGAAATGCTTACTGACGGCGAAGGGCAGATTCGCGCATTGGTCACGGTAGCGGGCAATCCTGTGCTGTCGACCCCTAACGGTCGCCAGTTGGAGCAGGCGCTGGATGGGTTGGAGTTCATGGTCAGTATCGATCTTTACATCAACGAGACCACTCGGTACGCCGATCTGATTTTGCCGTCCACCTCGGCCCTGGAAAACGATCACTACGACACCACCTTCAACATGTTTGCGGTGCGTAACGTCACCCGTTTCAACCGCGCGATCTTGCCCAAGCCCGAAGGGGCCTTGCATGACTGGGAAATTTTCGTCGGTCTGGCCACCGCCTTTGCGGCGCAGACCGGTGTTGTGCTTAAACCGACGATGCCGCCGGCCAAGATGATCGACTTCGGACTGCGTGCCGGGGCGTATGGTGATGCGTCGAGTCATAAACTGTCGGTTGCGATGCTGGCCGATCACCCCCATGGCGTGGATTTGGGGCCGTTGCAGCCCAATCTTTCTGCGCGTTTGAAAACGGCTGACGGTAAGGTTCAGGCCGCGCCCGCTGTGATTCTTGCCGACCTGGCGCGCTTCGCCGCGCAGCCGCTGCCCATGGCTGACGAACTGCTGCTGATCGGCCGTCGGCATGTGCGCAGCAATAATTCCTGGATGCATAATTATCATCGCTTGGTGAAGGGCAAGCCCCGACATCAATTGCTGATGCATCCCGATGACCTTGTCAGTCGGCAACTGAGTGATGGTCAGCGGGTTCGCGTGAGTTCGCGCATTGGCATGATCGAGGTAGAGGTGCTGGCCAGTCTGGAGATGATGCCCGGGGTCGTCAGCCTGCCCCATGGCTGGGGCCACGGGCGCCCGGGCGTCCAGATGACCATCGCCAGCGGGCAACCGGGGGCGAGCGCGAATGACTTGACCGACGAGCGGCAGTTGGATGAGTTATCGGGGAACGCTGCGCTCAATGGCGTTCCGGTCCAGGTAGCAGCGGCCTGAGCACCCGGCTGGAATTTTGCGTTACAATGCGCCACCGTGCCGACCTGTGAGTCGCAAAGTTCCAGCCGAGGTGTTCCATGGATATCATCGAAACGATCAAAGAGCAGATTGCCAATAACACCATTCTGCTTTACATGAAGGGCGCCCCTAACGCTCCTCAGTGCGGTTTCTCCGCGAAGGCTTCCCAGGCTGTTATGCAGTGTGGCGAGAAGTTCGCTTACGTGGATATCCTGCAAAACCCGGAAATCCGCGCCAACCTGCCGAAGTACGCCAACTGGCCGACTTTCCCACAGCTGTGGGTAGCCGGTGAGCTGGTTGGCGGTAGCGATATCATCACTGAAATGGCAGCTGATGGTTCGTTGCAGACGCTGATCAAAGACGCAGCGGCAAATGCGGCGGCCAAGACTGACGCTTGATTCGCCTGCAATAAAAAGCCCCGCTTCTCGTGAGAGAGCGGGGCTTTTTTGTGGGGTTTTACCGGCAAGCCAATAAGGCTTATTCGCCCATCTGCGATTGCAGGTAATTTTCCAGGGTGACCTTGTCGATCAGGCCCAATTGGGTTTCCAGCCAGTCGATGTGTTCTTCCTGATCTTCCAGGATATCTTCCAGCAATTCACGGCTGCCGAAATCGCCTTGGGCTTCGCAGTGAGCGATGGCCGCCTTGAGGTCGCTGTGGCTCTTGCGTTCAAAGCCCAGGTCGCTGCCGATCATTTCCTGGGTGTGCTCGCCGATGTTCAGCTTGCCCAGGTCCTGGACGTTCGGTAGGCCTTCCAGGAACAAAATGCGCTTGATCAGCGCGTCTGCATCCTTCATGGCTTTGATGGATTCTTTGTATTCGCGCTTGCCAAGCTTTTCCAGGCCCCAATCGTCGTACATGCGTGCATGCAGAAAGTACTGATTGATCGCGACCAGTTCATTGGCAAGGATTTTGTTGAGTTGCTGGATGACTGAGATGTCGCCTTTCATGACTGGGGTCCTGCCCTGTAATAGCTGTGTATAGGGCGGAGTTTGAGCGGCGAAAACCTCAGTGTCAAACCTAAGTTATTGAATAATAAATGAAAATTAATCGGAATAAGAATGTTTGTGTTCCGCGTCTTGGGGCTAACTAATTGAATTACAGGCATAAAAAAACCGGACACTAAGTCCGGCTCTTTAAAACACGCCTATTTAAGCGTGTGTAAATTCTGCTGAGTAGGGGAGTGCTGCCTGGGCTGTCTGCAGCTGCGTCAGGGTTTCCCGTACCACTTGCTTGGCGAGGCAGGCACATTTGCCACATTGGCTGGCAACGCCGGTGGTTTCACGTACTTCCTTATAGCTGCAGCAACCTTCATAGATTGCTTCGCGGATTTGTCCGTCGGTGACGCCAGTACAGAGGCACACATACATAGGGAGAACCGTCGCGGGGTTAAGGCTTAAGTGCGATGGATCTTAATGTTAACGAGAATGATTGTCAAAGTAGATTCGTAGGGTATTTGCCCGCACCGCCCTCACGCTGACGAACGGTTTTTTCAGTGTATGATGGTCGGTCTTCACGAAGCGTGACTGCGTCACAGGGCTGTCGCTTGAATGCGGCAGACTCAGGGCCGGTCCTTTTACTTCAATCTTCACCCTTACATCAGGAGATACCTAATGAGCGTACTCGTCGGCAAACAAGCCCCGGATTTCGACGTACCTGCCGTGCTCGGCAATGGCGAAATCGTTGACAGCTTCAAACTGTCTGAAGCCATTAAAGGCAAATACGGCCTGGTGTTCTTCTACCCGCTGGACTTCACTTTCGTCTGCCCTTCGGAGCTGATCGCTCTGGACCACCGCATGGACGATTTCAAGGCGCGTAACGTTGAAGTGGTCGCCGTTTCCATCGACTCCCATTTCACCCACAACGCCTGGCGCAACACTGCCATCAACGATGGCGGCATCGGCAAAGTCAAATACACCATGGCTGCCGACATGAAGCACGACATTGCCAAGGCTTACGACGTTGAGTCCGAAGGCGGCGTGGCTTTCCGTGGCGCGTTCCTGATCGATGACAAAGGCGTTGTCCGCTCGCAGATCATCAACGACCTGCCGCTGGGCCGTAACATGGAAGAGCTGATTCGCCTGGTCGACGCTCTGCAATTCCACGAAGAGCACGGCGAAGTGTGCCCTGCCAACTGGAAGAAGGGCGACAAAGGCATGAACGCTTCGCCAGAAGGCGTTGCGGCTTACCTGACCGAGAACGCTGGCAAGCTGTAAGCCAGAATCGAGGTACAAAAAAACCGGCCTGTGACAGGCCGGTTTTTTTATAGGCGGGATTTGAACTCAGTCGCCGAAGTCTTCCCAGCCGCCCATCTGCTTCCAGCGGTTGACGATGCCGCAGAACAGATCAGCTGTCTTTTCTGTGTCGTATCGGGCCGAGTGGGCTTCGCGACCGTCGAAATCGATACCGGCGGCCTGGCAGGCTTTGGCCAATACGGTCTGACCGTAGGCGAGGCCGGCAAGGGTTGCGGTGTCGAAGCTGGAGAACGGGTGAAACGGGTTGCGCTTCATGTCCAACCGCGCCACGGCTGCGTTCAGGAAACCCAGGTCGAAGCTGCTGTTATGCCCGACCAGGATCGCGCGTTTGCAGCCATTGGCCTTCAACGCCTTGCGCACTCCACGGAAGATATCGGTCAGCGCTGCTTCTTCACTCACCGCCATGCGCAGTGGGTGATCAAGCTTGATCCCTGTGAACTCCAGGGCTGCCGCTTCAATGTTGGCACCTTCAAACGGCTCGACGCGGAAGAAGTGGGTGTGTTCTGGATACACAAAGCCCTGTTCGTCCATGCCGATGGTCGTCGCGGCAATTTCCAGCAGCGCGTCGGTGGCGCAATTGAAACCGCCGGTTTCTACGTCGATAACGACAGGCAGATAGCCACGGAAACGTTCGGCCATCGGGTGGCGCGAACCGCCACCGCCGTGTTCCTGGTCGTCATCGTAATGGTCTTCACTCACTTGCTTTCCTCCAGCAGGCGCCAGCGCAGTGTTTCACCGGCGCGCAGCGGGATAACGGTCAGCTCGCCAAATGGCAGGCTGGCAGGGGCGGTCCAGTCTTCACGGACCAGGGTAATGCGGTCGGTATTCGCCGGCAGGCCATAGAAACGTGGGCCGTTGAGGCTGGCGAAACCCTCGAGTTTGTCCAAGGCGTTGCGTTGTTCGAACGCTTCTGCGTACAGCTCGATGGCGGCATAAGCGGTGTAGCAACCGGCACAGCCGCACGCGGCTTCCTTGGCGTGCTGGGCGTGAGGCGCGGAGTCGGTGCCGAGGAAAAACTTCGGATTACCGCTGGTCGCGGCATCCAGCAAGGCCACCTGGTGGGTATTGCGCTTGAGGATTGGCAGGCAATAGAAGTGCGGCCGAATCCCGCCCACCAGCATGTGGTTGCGGTTGTACAGCAGGTGATGGGCGGTGATGGTTGCGCCTACGTTGGCCGAGGCCTCGGTGACGAACTGCACGGCATCGGCCGTGGTGATGTGCTCGAACACCACCTTGAGGGTCGGGAATAGCTCGACCACGCGGCGCATGTGCTCGTCGATGAAGATCTTCTCGCGATCGAACACGTCCACGTCGCCACGGGTAACTTCACCGTGGATCAGCAGCGGCATGCCCACTTCGGCCATGGCTTCGATGGCGGGCAGGATCTTGTCGATACTGGTCACGCCGGAGTCGGAGTTGGTGGTCGCGCCAGCCGGGTACAGCTTGGCGGCGTGCACATAACCGCTGGCTTTGGCCTCGCGAATTTCTTCGGGCTGGGTGCGGTCGGTGAGGTAGAGCACCATCAACGGTTCGAAGCGGCTGCCGGCCGGTCGTGCAGCGAGGATACGCTGGCGATAGGCATCGGCTTCAGCGGCGTTACGCACCGGTGGTACCAGGTTAGGCATGATGATGGCGCGGCCAAACGTACGCGCTACATCGGCCACGGTTTGGGGCAACGCAGCACCATCGCGAAGATGAATATGCCAGTCGTCGGGACGCAGCAGGGTCAGGCGGTCGGACATTGGGGATTCCAGGCGGGTCAATCTGGTGGGAATGCTACCGGAAAAGACTCTTGCAGGCACTCGCTATCAAGTTTTGCAGGATGCATCCGATAGCCTTTCGTATGCCTTATCGATGTATGACGCTTTGAAGTGTTGTAGAAACCAGTGGAGCCTCCCGTGCGCCAGCATTATCTAGCCCTGCTCAGTGTGTTCGCCAGCCTGCCTGCGATGGCCCTCACGTTCCAGACACGTCTGGAGAATATTGAGTGGAAAGTAGAGGGCGACAAGTTCGAGTGCCGCCTAACCCAACCGATCACCGATTTCGGTTCGGGTGAGTTCGTGCGCCGGGCGGGTGAGCAGGCGACGTTCCGTCTGAAAGCCTATAACGGCTCGCTGGGCGCAGGATCGGCCACCTTGTTGGCTGCCGCTGCCCCTTGGCAGCCCGGTCGGGGTGACATCAACCTCGGTGCCGTACGTGCTGGCAGCGGTGATGTGCTGTTCAACAGCTCTCAAGCCCAGGCTGGGCGTCTGTTCAACGGTTTGCTCGATGGCCGCTCGCCCACCGTGCGGCACTATGGGCGTGAGGGCGGCTATTCAGAAATTCGCTTGCTGCCGGTGAAATTCAACAAGGCCTACAGCGACTATCAGCTGTGCACGGCCAAGTTGTTGCCGATGAATTACGATCAGGTCAAGCAGACTGAAGTCGGCTTCCCTGGGGGGGGCATCGAGCTCGACGCCGCGGCCAAGCAGAAGCTGGCAGTGATTCTCGAATTCATGAAAGCGGATCCTACCGTCAACCATGTCGAATTGAATGGCCATTCGGACAACAGTGGCAATCGCCTGAGCAATCGCGATGTTTCACGCCGCCGCGCGCTGGCGGTGATGGACTACTTCAAGGCCAATGGTATCCAGGAGTCCCAAATTACCCTGCGTTTCCATGGCGAAAGTTACCCCTTGGCGCCCAATACCAATGCCGCCAACCGGGCCCGCAACCGCCGTGTGAATATTCAGCTCGAACGTGTGGCTGTCCCCGAGAAACCGGCGCCCCAGGCGGCGGGGCCGAGCAACCCAGCACACACCTCCTGACGTGCGACCATCGGTCGCTCACTCGACATAATCTGTCGCTTTATCTTCATTTGCTGTCGCGCCCCTGTAAATCCACGGTTTTGATCGGTAGAATCGACGCCTTTCCGTACAACCCCGTGGAGTGATGGCATGGCCGACGTAAACAAGGTCGTTCTCGCGTATTCCGGCGGCCTGGACACTTCGGTGATCCTCAAGTGGCTGCAGGATACTTATAACTGTGAAGTGGTGACCTTCACCGCTGACCTGGGTCAGGGCGAAGAGGTCGAACCTGCACGTGCCAAGGCGCAAGCCATGGGCGTGAAAGAGATCTACATTGACGACCTGCGCGAAGAATTCGTCCGCGATTTCGTCTTCCCGATGTTTCGCGCCAACACCGTCTATGAAGGCGAGTACCTGCTGGGTACCTCCATCGCACGTCCGCTGATCGCCAAGCGCCTGATCGAAATCGCCAACGAAACCGGCGCTGACGCCATTTCCCATGGCGCTACCGGCAAGGGCAACGACCAGGTACGTTTCGAGCTGGGTGCCTACGCGCTCAAGCCCGGCGTGAAAGTGATTGCCCCTTGGCGCGAATGGGACCTGCTGTCCCGTGAAAAGCTGATGGATTACGCTGAAAAGCATGCAATCCCGATCGAGCGTCATGGCAAGAAGAAATCCCCGTACTCGATGGACGCCAACCTGCTGCACATCTCCTATGAAGGCGGCGTGCTGGAAGACACCTGGACCGAGCACGAAGAAGACATGTGGAAATGGACCGTCTCCCCGGAGAACGCTCCAGACAAGCCGCAGTACCTGGAGCTCACCTACCGCAACGGCGACATCGTCGCACTGGACGGTGTCGAAATGACCCCGGCCACTGTGCTGGCGACCCTGAACCGTATCGGTGGCGAACACGGTATCGGCCGTCTCGACATCGTAGAGAACCGCTATGTGGGCATGAAGTCCCGTGGCTGCTACGAAACCCCAGGCGGCACCATCATGCTGCGCGCTCACCGCGCCATCGAGTCCATTACCCTGGACCGCGAAGTGGCTCACCTCAAAGACGAGCTGATGCCCAAGTACGCCAGCCTGATCTACACCGGCTACTGGTGGAGCCCAGAGCGTCTGATGCTGCAACAGATGATCGACGCCTCCCAGGCTCACGTGAACGGCGTTGTGCGCCTGAAACTGTACAAGGGTAATGTGATCGTTACCGGTCGCAAGTCTGATGATTCGTTGTTCGACGCCAACATCGCCACCTTCGAAGAAGATGGCGGCGCTTACAACCAGGCTGACGCAGCAGGCTTTATCAAGTTGAACGCACTGCGCATGCGCATTGCCGCTAATAAAGGCCGCTCGTTATTCTGAGTGTTTAGCTTGTTTTGAAGAATGGCCCCTTGTTCAAGGGGCCATTTTTTTGCCTGAGTATTCTAAATAGATCGGTATTGTTTAACGTTGTTTAATCAGTGTTCAAACTTATTCGAATAATGTGTTTTTTCTCGATTGCTGTGTGCTGTCTGCGATTTTTTGTAGGGAGGAATGAATTTTTTACATCTGCATAGGAACTAGTCTTACAGATAATTCACTCATGTGGGTGCGGGAGAACATGTGAGAGACCTAAGACTCTGTAGTAAATAGGGATGTAAAAAAATATGTTAAATGGAACTGAAACTACCGACTTTTCTCCACCAACTCCAGTATCCGTAGTCGAAAGACAAGGGGCATTTCCTGATAGTTGTGTGGGGCTCGTTCACGTTCTGCCCTTGGTAACCTGGAAATTTTACTCAAAATGTGTGATGGGACGGAAAGGTCTGAAAGGCTCCATAAAACCGGAAACATTCGAATCGGTGTTTTTTTGTAGGGCGTTTCCTTTATCGCTGTGGGTTGGGTCTCTGCTTGCTGTTGCTCGGGGGGGGACGCTATGCCAACTATGAAACGACTAGGCTATTGTGCTTGCTCTAAATAATTCGAACAGCGAAATTGGACTTTCTCATGAATAAAGTGCTGATCGTGGATGATCATCCCGTCATTCGTCTTGCTGTGCGTATGCTAATGGAGCGTCATGGTTATGAGGTCGTTGCCGAGACCAATAACGGTGTCGATGCGTTGCAACTTGCGCGGGAGCATATGCCGGACATTGTCATATTGGATATTGGGATTCCCAAACTCGATGGCCTGGAAGTTATTTGCCGGTTGTCGTCTGCCAAACAACCTATACCCTTCAAGGTGCTAGTGCTCACATCCCAGGCCCCAGGTCACTTTTCCATGCGTTGTATGCAGGCGGGCGCTGCGGGTTATGTGTGCAAACAGCAGGACCTGACCGAATTGCTGAGTGCGATCAAAGCGGTTTTGTCGGGTTACAGCTACTTTCCAAACCAGGCACTCAACTCGGTACGCTCCACCATGGGCAACGCCAGTGAGGCTGATATGGTCGAGCGGTTGTCAGGCCGGGAAATGATGGTGTTGCAGCAACTGGCTCGGGGCCGGACGAACAAGGAAATCGCCGACGGTATGTTCCTCAGCAACAAGACAGTCAGCACCTACAAGACTCGCTTGTTGCTTAAGCTCAATGCTCGCTCCCTGGTGGATTTGATCGAACTGGCCCAGCGCAACGGCTTGGTATAGAAGACTTGCAGGCTGCACCTAGCCCAGCATAGTCCGCAGAAAAAAGCCTCCGTAAGGGAGGCTTCCGGCCCTCGACCGCTGGCTTAGAGATCGAAGTCGTAGTCGGCCAGTTGTTTTTGCAAGCGTCGTTCTTCCAGAAGATTGTCGATAGTACGGCGTTTGCTCAGATTGGTCTTGGCGACCTCTATCACGGGAGCCTCTGCACCATCATCATCCGACTCAACGAGGTCGTCTTCCACATCCAACTGTTCTTTGTCAGTGCTCATAACGTTAACTCCGGAGTAAGACTGCCGTTGGCGCTCCTTATAACGATAATCCATGAACGGGTAAAAAAGATTTTTTCAATCGACTGATCGAGAAAACTAATGCCCCCTCAATCGTCCGACGTTTTGTCCTTGTATTCGCACAGGTCTTCGATACGGCAGCTGCCGCAGCGTGGCTTGCGTGCCTGGCAAACGTAGCGCCCGTGCAGGATCAGCCAATGGTGGGAGTCGAGCAAGTAGGGCTTTGGCACGAACTTCATCAACTGCTTTTCTACCTCAACCACGTTCTTGCCACGTGCAATGCCCGTTCGGTTGCTGACCCGGAAGATATGAGTGTCCACGGCCATGGTCAGTTGCCGGAATGCAGTGTTGAGCACAACGTTGGCGGTTTTGCGGCCCACACCCGGCAAGGCTTCCAGTGCTTCACGGGTTTGCGGCACTTCGCTTCCATGCAGCTCTACCAGCAGGCGGCAGGTCTCAATGACGTTTTTGGCCTTACTGTTGTAGAGGCCAATGGTCTTGATGTATTCCGACAACCCATCCACGCCTAACGCATAAATCGCCTCTGGCGTGTTTGCCACGGGATACAGCTTGGCCGTGGCCTTGTTGACGCCAACGTCCGTGGATTGGGCCGACAGGATCACCGCAATCAGCAACTCGAACGGCGAGGAGTATGCCAGTTCGGTCTTGGGTTCCGGATTGTCTTCGTGAAGTCTGCGGAAAATTTCCAGGCGTTTTGCGGCGTTCATGAGGCAGAAGATTCCTTGTTGGCGAGCAACGTGGTTTCGAATAGTGGGCCCAAGCCTGGAACCCTGCTACCAGTCACCGTGAAGTCTGAATTCCGAGCGCCCATCGATAGCGTGAGTACAACCATACTTGGCGGCGTGCCCAGCCACACGTCAAGCACCATGGGCATCTACCTGACGCTGGGCTTCATCGAGCTTGTTTTGCGCATCGGCCAATTGTTGTGCATCGGCCTGTTGATCCTGGGCTTTCTTGAATTCGGCGCGGCGCATCGCCAGTTGGATTTTGGCGCGCTTGAGGCCAGCGGTGTTGCTCACAGGCGCTGCGGGAATGTTGGCGGGTTCAAGTTTGGCCAGTGCCTGCTCAGCTGCCTCAAACTGTTGTTGTAGGACGATCAACTGGGATTGCTGCTCAAACGTCGGCGGATGCCCGAAGGCTTTCAATGATTTATGCAACTGAGCGCGGCTCATCGCGACATTGACTTTGGCTTTTTTCACCGCCGCGTCCTGTGCGGCCTGTGCTCTATCCAGCGGCACAGGCGTCACCTGCGCTGGACGTTTGGCCCGCGCCAGACGTTCGGCGAGCTTGTGGTCCTCTTCCCGTTGCAGGCGCGCGTTACGTTGCTCGAAGCGCCAACGTGCGCGATTGCGCTTGATATCGCGCTCATGCCGTTCTTCGTCGTTGGCCGCCAAGCCGCCTACGATAGGCAGTACGGTGATCGGAGGACGCATCTCGATGCAGTCTACCGGGCAGGGCGCGACGCAGAGGTCACAGCCCGTGCACTCGTCGATAATCACTGTGTGCATAAACTTGGCAGCGCCGACGATGGCATCCACCGGGCAGGCCTGGATGCACTTGGTGCACCCGATGCACTCGGCCTCGCGGATATACGCAACCTGCGCAGGTGCCTCGCCACGGGTGGTGTCCAGTTCCAGCAGCGGCAGGCTCAGCAACTGCGCCAGGCCCGCAATCGTTTCATACCCACCCGGCGGGCACTTATTGATGGCCTCGCCCTGGGCGATGCCCTCGGCGTAAGGCTTGCACCCTGGGTGTCCGCACTTGCCGCATTGGGTCTGCGGCAGCAGTGCGTCGATACGTTGAATCAGGCTCATGTTTTGATCATTGCATTGAAGCCCCGGAATGCTAGCGCCATCAGCTCGACCGGTAGGCCGCGAAAAGGTAGGAAAATGTCATTGCCCGCGATCTGCTGGCGTAAGTCGCTGAACAGTCTCAGCAACGGCCAAAAACCGAGACCGGTGTCCAGGCTCATCGCAAACATGTGAGGTAGGACCTTTGCGTGTGAGTCCACAGCAATACCAGGCCCAACACGCCTGCGTTATCCAGCAATAAGCTATCTATAGCCCTGTCGCCGAGACGACAGGGCTGTATTGCAGCGTTACTTGATGCGCTGACCCGGCTTGGCGCCGCTATCAGGGCTCAGCAGGTAGATCTCTTCGCCCCCAGGGCCGGCCGCCATCACCATGCCTTCGGAGATACCGAACTTCATTTTTCGAGGCTTGAGGTTGGCGATCATCATGGTCAGGCGACCATCGAGTTTGGACGGATCCGGATAAGCGCTCTTGATCCCGGAAAACACATTGCGTTGCTCGTCACCGATATCCAGCGTCAGGCGCAGCAGTTTGTCGGCACCTTCTACGGCTTCCGCCTTGATGATAAGCGCAACACGGAGGTCAACGGCGGCAAAGGCGTCAAACTCGATTTCCGGAGAAAGTGGGTCTTTGGCCAATTCACCATTGCCTGTTGGTGCAGTCGAACCGGTGTCGGTCTGGCTAGCAACGAGGTCTTCTTTCGAAGCGTCGGTCATGGCTTGGACTTTCACGGGATCGATGCGGGTCATCAGCGGCTTGAACTCGTTCAACTGGTGGTTGCTGAGCAAGGTGGTGTGGTCGTTCCAGGTCAGTGGCGCAACATTGAGGAACGCCTCCGCGTCGGCTGCCAGCAACGGCAGAACCGGTTTGAGGAAGATCACCAACTGGCGGAACAGATTGACACCTGTGGCGCAGATCGCCTGCACTTCCGCCTGCTTGCCTTCCTGCTTGTTCAACGACCACGGGGCCTTATCGGCGATCCAGGCGTTGGCGCGGTCGGCCAGGCCCATGATCTCGCGCATCGCGCGGGCAAAGTCGCGGGCTTCATAGGCGTCGGCGATGCTTGGCGCGGCGGCCCGGAACGCATCGGTCAGTTCCGGTGCGGCATTTTCCGCCACCAGTAAGCCGGCGTTGCCCTTGTGGATAAATCCGGCGCAACGGCTAGCGATGTTCACGACTTTGCCCACAAGGTCCGAGTTGACCTTCTGTACGAAGTCTTCCAGGTTCAGGTCGAGGTCGTCGACGCCACGGCCCAATTTGGATGCGTAGTAGTAACGCAGGTATTCCGGGGACAGGTGGTCCAGGTAGGTGCGCGCCTTGATGAATGTGCCACGGGACTTGGACATCTTCTGCCCGTTGACCGTCAGGTAGCCGTGCACAGCAATGCCAGTAGGCTTGCGGTAGCCCGAACCTTCGAGCATCGCTGGCCAGAACAGTGCGTGGAAATTGACGATGTCCTTGCCGATGAAGTGGTACAGCTCGGCGGTGGAGTCCTTGCCCCAGAACGCGTCGAAGTCCAGCTCCGGCGTACGGTCGCAGAGGTTCTTGAAACTGGCCATGTAGCCGATCGGTGCGTCCAGCCACACATAGAAGTACTTGCCTGGCTCGTCTGGGATCTCGAAGCCGAAGTACGGCGCGTCACGCGAGATGTCCCACTGTTGCAGGCCCGCATCCAGCCATTCAGCGATCTTGTTGGCCACGGCATCCTGAAGGGTGCCGCTGCGGGTCCAGGTTTGCAGCATCTGCTGGAAATCCGGGAGCTTGAAGAAGAAGTGTTGGGAATCCTTGAGCACCGGTGTGGCGCCGGAGATGGCCGACTTCGGATCCTTCAGATCGGTGGGCGCATAGGTCGCACCGCATTTTTCGCAGTTGTCGCCGTACTGGTCTTCGGTGCCGCATTTCGGGCAGGTGCCCTTGATGAAGCGATCGGCCAGGAACATTTTCTTTTCCGGGTCGAAATACTGTGTGATCGAACGCTGGGCAATGTGCCCGGCGTCGCGCAGCCTCAGGTAGATCTGGTTCGACAGTTCGCGGTTTTCTTCAGCGTGAGTCGAGTGGAAGTTATCGAAATCCACCAGGAACTCGGCAAAGTCGGCGCTGTGTTCAGCCTGCACATTGGCGATCAGTTGTTCCGGAGTGATGCCTTCCTTTTCGGCGCGCAGCATGATGGCCGAACCGTGGGCGTCGTCCGCGCAGACATAAATGCATTGGTTGCCGCGATGCTTCTGGAAGCGCACCCACATATCGGTCTGGATGTACTCAAGCATATGGCCAAGATGGATAGAACCATTGGCATAGGGCAGGGCGCTGGTGACGAGGATCTTGCGTGGCTCGGACATGGGGCTCGGCTACTTGATGAAACGGAGGTCGGCCACTATAAAGCGCCAGGAAATTTATTTCACCCCGTGGCGCTGTTTCAGCATCTTCCCCATCTTCGAAAGCATGCCGTTAAGCGGCAGGAACGGTTAGGATAGCCGCCTGTTTCAGTCAGTCTTTTTTCGGGAGTAGCCCATGAGCGCCGTGAATCGCGCAGCGGTGGAAGCCGTTCTTCGCCAGTACACCGACCCCTATTTGAATCAGGACCCGGTCAGTGCCGGTTGTGTGCGCGCCATTGAGGTCCAGGGCGATCAGGTGTCGGTCCACCTGGAGCTGGGCTATGCCGCTGGTCTGTTCAAGAGTGGCTGGGCGCAGATGCTGCAAATCGCCATTGAAGGTCTGGATGGTGTGGCATCTGCCAAGGTCGACATCCAGTGCGTAATCGCGCCGCACAAGGCTCAGGCGCAGATCCCGGGCCTGGCTAACGTCAAGAATGTAATTGCCGTGGCGTCCGGCAAGGGCGGCGTGGGGAAATCCACCACGGCTGCCAACCTTGCCCTGGCCTTGGCCCGTGAAGGGGCGCGTGTGGGCATTCTAGACGCTGATATCTATGGTCCAAGCCAAGGCGTGATGTTCGGAATTGCAGAAGGCACGCGGCCGAAGGTCAAGGATCAGAAGTGGTTCGTGCCTATCGAATCTCTTGGCGTGGAAGTCATGTCCATGGCGTTCCTGACCGATGACAACACGCCGATGGTATGGCGTGGCCCGATGGTCTCCGGCGCCTTACTGCAATTGGTTACGCAGACCGCCTGGGGCGATTTGGATTACCTGGTCATCGACATGCCGCCAGGCACTGGCGATATCCAACTGACCCTCGCGCAGAAAGTCCCTGTGGCCGGCTCGGTGATCGTGACCACGCCCCAGGACTTGGCGCTGCTCGATGCCAAAAAAGGTGTGGAGATGTTCCGTAAGGTCAACATCCCGGTGCTGGGTGTCGTGGAGAACATGGCCGTGCACATTTGCTCCAACTGCGGCCACGCTGAGCATCTGTTTGGTGAAGGCGGCGGTGAAAAGCTGGCGACCCAGTACGGGGTTGAATTGCTGGCTTCGTTGCCGTTGTCGATGGCGATTCGAGAACAGGCCGACGGCGGTAAACCTACTGTTGCGGCC
Source organism: Pseudomonas sivasensis (assembly GCF_021391435.1). Classification (NCBI taxonomy): domain Bacteria; kingdom Pseudomonadati; phylum Pseudomonadota; class Gammaproteobacteria; order Pseudomonadales; family Pseudomonadaceae; genus Pseudomonas; species Pseudomonas sivasensis. The sequence goes on from NZ_CP090029.1 coordinate 1,492,834, forward strand.
GAGCCTGATGGTCAGATCGCCATGGTTTATCAGGAGCTGGCCCGTCACGTGGGGGCGCGGATCGTACTGCAGGAAGCATCAGCACCGGCAATGCCGACGATTACGGTGAGCGAAGACTGAAAAGGTTGCAGCGAAAAAAGCCTCGCGTTGTCGGGGCTTTTTCTTGCTCGCAAAACCGCCCACGAATATTAGTTGCGCATTTACGCAATCAGGCGTGTAAGCAATCGCCTACTTTTGCGTAAGTGTTTGGGTTTTTTACCTGGCGTGTGCGGCTAAAATCGATGAAGGCATTTTCTATCTATATGAAATATAAAGATTATTTATCTTCGCCAGAGAGCGATCACGTGTCGGTCGGCGATTTGGATCCCATTGAACTTCCCTTGGAACTCTCTAACATCAGTCCTGTGTCCACGGATTGACACAGCCATTAAGGAACGATGGCTCAGGGAACATCGCAGGATGCGATTCATCAGGATGATGAAAAGGAATAAAGGGACTAGGGAAAAAATGTGGGCGGGTCATACCGCCCCTTTTTTTTGCCTGCAAAAAAGTAAATGCCTGCTCCAGAATGCAAAAAAGCCCCGGAAAGGGGCTTTTTCAGTTGGGCGGCGGCGCTATTAGCGCTCCAGGTGTTTGATCTTGCCTTTTTTACCATCCCAATCTGCTGCGTCAGGCAGCGAGTCTTTCTTCTCAGTGATGTTCGGCCAGATCTCCGCCAGCTCGACGTTCAACTGAATAAATTCCTGCATATCCGCCGGGACTTCATCCTCGGAGAAGATAGCGACGGCCGGGCATTCTGGTTCACACAGGGCGCAATCAATGCACTCATCCGGGTGGATGACCAGGAAATTCGGGCCTTCGTAGAAGCAGTCCACCGGACACACTTCGACGCAGTCGGTGTACTTGCACTTGATGCAGTTGTCGGTAACGACGAAGGTCATTTCTAATTTTCTCCTCAGGCGGCGGCAGCGAAACCCTGTGTGGCAGGGCTCGCGAGGTTCGGGAGCGATAGTCTGCAGGCCAGGCTAAGAGCCCGCAGCATCCCAAACCGCGCGAGAGTCTACCAGCTTGCAAGCGTCTGCGTTATATCCGAACTTGCAGTGCATATAACATTTCGAGCGCTTTACGCGGTGTTAAGCCGTCCAGGTCAAGCTTGGCCAGCTCATCCAGCACGGGGTGTGGCAGGCTGGCGAACATATCGCTTTGGTGAGGCGCGGAAGGTTTGTTGGCGGTCTTGGCTGGGCTGGTAACCACGGTTTCATGGGGCAGAGCCGTGGTTTCCAGGCGACCGAGGTGTTCACGGGCACGCACGATCACGTCGTTCGGCACTCCGGCCAATTGCGCCACCGCCAGTCCGTAACTTTGGCTGGCGGGCCCAGGCAACACATGATGCAGGAACACGATGCGTTCGTTGTGCTCAGTGGCATTGAGGTGCACGTTGGCCACCAGTGGCTCGCTTTCCGGCAGCACCGTCAGTTCGAAGTAGTGGGTGGCAAACAGTGTGTAAGCCCGCAGATGCGCCAATCGCTCGGCGGCTGCCCATGCCAGGGACAAACCGTCGAAGGTGCTGGTACCGCGACCCACTTCGTCCATCAGCACCAGGCTGCGTTCGGTGGCGTTGTGCAGGATGTTGGCGGTTTCGCTCATTTCCACCATAAAGGTCGAGCGGCCACCGGCCAGGTCATCGCTGGAGCCGATCCGGGTGAAAATCCGGTCTACCAGGGACAGTTCGCAACTGGCCGCCGGCACAAAGCTGCCGATATGCGCCAGCAACACGATTAAAGCGGTCTGGCGCATGTAGGTCGATTTACCACCCATGTTAGGACCGGTGATCACCAGCATGCGTGTATCGTCGTCCAAGGACAGGTCGTTGGCGACGAATGGCGTGGTCAAGACCTGTTCCACCACCGGATGGCGGCCCTGCACGATGCGCATGCACGGTTCGCTGACAAAGCGTGGGCAGTTGAGATCAAGGTTCAACGCACGTTCGGCAAGGTTGCTCAATACATCCAGCTCCGCCAGGGCGGCGGCAGTGTCCTGCAGCGGCGCCAGTTGGCTGATCAAGTCTTCTAGCAAGGTCTCATAGAGCATTTTCTCGCGGGCCAGGGCACGGCTCTTGGCTGACAGCGCCTTGTCTTCGAACTCTTTGAGTTCCGGTGTGATAAAGCGCTCGGCGCCTTTGAGGGTCTGGCGACGTTGATAATCGATCGGTGCCGACTCGGCCTGCTTGCTTGGTAACTCAATAAAGTAGCCGTGCACGCGGTTGTAGCCGACCTTCAGGTTGGCGAGACCAGTGCGGGCTTTTTCGCGGGCTTCCAGGTCAATCAGGAACTGCCCGGCGTTTTCGCTCAGGGCTTGCAGTTCATCCAGCTCACTGTCGTAACCGGTCTTCAATACACCGCCGTCACGGATGATCGCCGGCGGGTTATCGATGATGGCTTTTTCCAGCAACGCGGCCAGTTCCGGGTAGGTGCCCGCCGTGATTGCGAGCTGTTGCAGGTGCGGCGTGTCCAGCTCGGTCATCGCCACTTGCAACTGCGGCAGGGCGCCAAGGGCGTCGCGCAGGCGTGCCAAGTCACGAGGGCGCGCATTTCGCAGTCCAATCCGTGCCAGGATCCGCTCAATGTCACCGATTTCTTTCAGCTGTGGCTGGAGCTTTTCAAAGCGATAGCCATCCAGCAGGCAGGTAATAGAGGTTTGACGCGCTTGCAGCACGCTCAGATCCCGCAGCGGACGATTCAGCCAGCGCGTCAGCAGACGGCTGCCCATGGCAGTCTGGCAACGGTCGACCACCGATTGCAGCGTGTTGTCACGCCCGCCGGACAGGTTGGTGTCCAGTTCCAGATTGCGACGGCTGGCACCATCGAGCACCACGGTATCGTCCAGGCGCTCATGGCGCAGGCTGCGCAAATGCGGCAGGGCAGTGCGCTGGGTTTCCTTGGCGTAGCTGAGCAAGCAACCGGCGGCGCCGATGGCCAGGGTCAGGGTTTCGCAGCCGAAGCCTTTCAGGTCTTGTACCGAGAACTGCTGGCACAGGCTTTTGAGCGCCGAATCACGCTCGAAATCCCACGGCGCACGGCGCTTGGTCCCACGGCGTTTTTCCGCCGGCAGGTCCTTCGGCCAATCGTCCGGGATCAGCAGTTCAACAGGATTGATGCGCTCCAACTCCGCCAGCAAGTTCTCCCAGCCCTTGATCTCCAGCACGCTGAAATTGCCGCTGGTGATGTCCAGCACGGAAAGGCCGAACAGCCGTTCATCGCCCAACACCGCAGCGATCAGGTTATCGCGACGCTCATCCAGCAGCGCCTCATCACTCACCGTGCCCGGTGTAATGATGCGCACCACCTGACGCTCTACCGGCCCCTTGCTGGTCGCCGGGTCGCCGATCTGCTCACAGATCACCACCGACTCGCCCAGCTTCACCAGCTTGACCAGATAGCCTTCCAACGAATGGTAAGGAATCCCACACATTGGAATTGACTGTCCCGCCGACTGCCCGCGCGCGGTCAAGGTAATGTCCAGCAACTTGGCGGCCTTCTTCGCGTCTTCGTAGAAGATCTCGTAGAAGTCGCCCATGCGATAGAACATCAACTGATCAGGGTGCTGGTTTTTCAGGCGCCAGTATTGCTGCATCATTGGCGTATGGGAGGACAGATCGGAAGTGTGTTTACTCATCAGATAGTTAGCAAATTCGTTGAAAGGAGTGGGGCAAAGGTGGGGCGCTCGGCCCTGCTGATTTTGCAATGGCCGCAAGGTTAACACGCGAGGTCGGCCCTTCGCAGGTCGCAAACGGCCAGGTAAAACGTAAAAAAGGGCCGCGCATTTATTTAAATGCACCGCCCCTTTTGCCTTTCGGCCTGTGCTGAATATGGACGCCTCTCTCAGTACGAAACGGCGATAGCCTTGGCCAATTGCATGTCGGACATAAGCGGCGCGGGGTAGGTCGAATGATAGTACCGAGATGCCCGTTCAAACTCGGCCCCGCGGATTTCGCCGTCCGAACCGATAAACGCAAGGGCGTCGGTTTTCGATGATGTAAAAAGCTTTGGCGCTTCGGTCGTGAGAGAAGTAGTGCCTGCAACCAAGATGGTTGGCACGAACGTGGAGTACATCAGCGCTTTATCGAAGGGGTTGGCATTTTCTGCCGCCACTGCCTGATTGCCCATCAGCACAATGACAGCGATTGTCAGCGTTTTCCATGAGTCCATTCGTCGATGTTTCCATTTTGATTTAAGGGCGGGACGATATCAGGGCCGGCCATTCCCCGCGGTCACCTCATCCGGGCGAAGCATAGAAGTGGTTGAGCACTGCCAGCTCAATCCCAGCCACTATTGCGCAGAGCACAACGAAGCCTCGGCTGAAGACCCGCTTACTATTGGATGAGGCTCCTTCTATCCAGTGCGCGTCGGTGTAGCTTGTGAACATCCCAATGAGCGCCAGTAGGGTGCATGTCTGCACCTTGCTCCAGAAGCTCTGATCTCGCCATGAAGTCATCCGTGTTATTCCATATCGCACATTGCCTAGCCAATCTTCGCTTTACTACTGCGCGCTGAGCTGAAGGGTGCAGGCCTGTTCGCCAAGCAGGTAATCGCAGATTTATAAGGTTGGCATCTATGGTCGCAGACAGCCGGAGTTGGATTGTAGGCGCTCATGCTTGGGGATATCTACAAATGGTCAGGTTAAAGGGGAAGTGTATTCTTCAAGAACCTTGTTTATGAGCGAAGAGTCCTCTTTGTGGACTGCCAAAATGTCGTAGTAGTAAATTGTTCGTGTAGAGCGTCCAGTGTTTTGCTGCCAGATGTAGTTTATGAGCTGGACGATAATGCTCATCTCGCCTGTGCGAATGACGATTTCGCCAAAGTTGTCAAAAATCACCCAATCACAATAGCCTGCCTGCTGAAGCGCGCTGAGCGTTTTTAAATAGCCTGATTTTTGGTATTCGTGATCGTATTGGCATTCAAAGAAAAGGATTGGTTTGTGTTTTTTTATAACTACCATGGAAGAATCAAGTACATCGTAATCGAACCCGTCAACGTCACTTTTCAAGATGCGTATGCTGGATTCATTGGGGATCAGCTCATCCAGTGGCGACGATTTTAGGCCGCCCTCATTTTGTAATATCGCGTGTTTTGTCCCGTTTTGTCCGTCAAGTGAGACGTTGGAGATGTTTTTTCCTACCAGGGCTTTTATTGTAGTGACTTTTAAGTGGTTTATTGAGGTTTTTATTTTTTTGACATTATCTTCTAAGTGCCTGTAAAAAGAATCATCAGCTTCAATGCAGATATAATTAGCAGTGGTATTCTGTTCAGCCATGCCCGCTAATGAATCTCCGATATTGGCACCTATATCTATGATGGTTTCTGAGTCATTGATGTAGCGTGTTAGGTGTGGCAAGAACCTATCATATTTTGGGTGTTGTTTTTGAAAATCAGGTAACAGGTGGTGCGCTGGCAAGTTTATTGAAAAGCTTCTGTATTTATAGCTTATAGGTAACTTTGAGTATTTTCGAAGTTTTCTGATGATTCTTGATGTTAATTTTGAGATCAAACTTAAATTTCCTTGAGTAGTTTTTATTTTCCTAGCGTGCATTTAGGTATCCATTGACAGATTCTTCCTTTTGTATCTGTTATGCACGACTTGGTATCAAGGATCTTACGTTTAGAAATAGCCTAAGGGAATCCGCTTTCGAGGGCGGAACGATGATGACTGGAGTCTCGCCACTGGGATGAGTCCGTTTAGGCGGTAAAAAGGGTGTCAAATGCATAAAAATGCATCATTTATGCGATTAAGCATTTGCCATTCTCCAAGTCTCCCGTCACTATCCGCGTCATGCAAAAACGCAATGTTTCTATCGTTTTAAGAGAGCTGCTGGACCGCGACCGGATCTCTCCCACGGAGCTTCACCGGCGTACCGGTGTGCCTCAATCCACGTTGTCCCGGATCCTCAGCGGGAAGATCGCTGACCCGTCGGACAAGCACATTTCCCGTATTGCCGAATACTTCCGCATCAGCACCGACCAGTTGCGCGGGCGCGTGGCGGTGGGCGTTTCGCGAGATGACGAGCGAGATCCAATGCATTCGGAACTCAAGGACATTAGCCTTTGGGACGACGACACCCCCGTTAATGAGGACGAGGTGTCGATCCCCTTTCTGCGCGAGGTTGAATTGGCCGCTGGATCAGGAAGATTCGTCATCGAGGAAAGCGAGAAAGCCAGCCTGCGTTTTGGAAAGCGCAGCTTGCGGCATAACGGCGTGCAGTTCGACCAGGCCAAATGCGTAACGGTGCGTGGCAACAGTATGTTGCCGGTATTGCGCGATGGCGCGACGGTCGGGGTGAATGCCGGTAAGAGTGGCATCGGCGATATCGTGGATGGCGACCTGTATGCCATCAATCACAACGGGCAACTGCGGGTTAAACAGCTCTACCGCTTGCCTTCCGGGATTCGTCTGCGCAGCTTCAATCGTGATGAGCATCCTGATGAGGACTACAGTTTCCAGGAGATCCAGGATGAGCAGATCAGAATCCTTGGCCACGTGTTCTGGTGGGGCATGTACGCTCGTTAACTCCCTTAAGTAAGACAAAACCCGCCGATGTGCGGGTTTTTTTTCCGCTTGCCAAAAGTCGTCAAGCCCTTTGCCCACGGGGCTATAAATGCATTAGCGCATTCATACTTTGAAAATAAATGCATTAATGCATTGACTGTATATCCATCCAGTCATACTCTTCATCTCAAGCCAGCCAACGAGGTCTGGTGGAGGCGGCAAGGATGCTGCTGAGGAAGACAAGGAAGGCATGCAATATTGGCAAGGACGCCACAAAAGCGATGGCAGGGATGCCAGGCAACACCGGCAAGGACGCCGACGCTTTTTAGTGACATCGCTTCAACAAGACAAGCAGAGATAGGCCGGCCTTAAAGGTTCAGAGAGTTGGCAACTGGTCCGGGTGTGCAGCGTAAAGCCCGAAGCAGTTCTCCCGCAGACATGGATCATGGTCGGAAAAACATCGAGGAAAAATCCGTACCGCGCAAGCAGCGCCGAAGGGTTGAGGAGGTTATTACTGAAAAGCCTGGGCAATCGGGCTTTTTGGAATGCCTACCGACACATGGAGTTACCCGAACGCCGGCACGTTGCCGGCATTGATCAGCCAGGAGGCGTGAAATGACAAACGAGCTGCAAGTGTTGGCGGAAATGCCTATCTGGCTGGTGATCGTACTGGCCCTGATCGGAGGTGTATCCGGCGAAATGTGGCGTGCCGATAAGGAGGGCGCCCGCGGTTGGTCCCTGATGCGGCGCCTGGCGCTGCGGTCCGGCGCGTGCATGGTCTGCGGGGTTTCGGCACTGATGCTGTGCTACGCCGCCGGCATGTCGATCTGGACCGCCGGCGCCATTGGTTGCCTTACCGCCATGGCGGGGGCTGACGTGGCCATCGGGCTTTATGAACGTTGGGCGGCAAAGCGCATCGGGGTCAACGAAGTGCCGCCCTCTGGGCCTGATCAGCATTAACTGTTGCAAGGACGCAATGTAATGACACTTCTCAAAAATACGCCTCAACTGCCTTTGGCGATCGGGGACGCGCTGAAGGGCGCCTTTCCACGGTTGCGTGTAGGCAATCGCCATACCTTGACCGATGCCGAGAATAGGACGCGCGTGTTGATCAGCGTGGAACGTAATGGCCCCGGTGAACATTCCCTTGAAGGGCGCAAGGCACAGGCCTTGTCGGTCTCACTCAGGGCCACGGTTGCGAGCGTGTCGTCGCCCTTTGGCGCCTGTGATTTGGCCAGCCAACTGATGGATCTGGCCTTGGATAACCGCTGGGGCTTTGCGCCTGATCAGTGCGACTTGCCTACGTCGATCGTCGCCGCGCCGTCCCCACTCAGTGGTGCCGAAACGGACTACATCAGTTGGACCGTATCCTTCACTCAAACCCTCTACCTCGGCCCTGGTGTCGACATCGCGTCTTTTTCAGGATGAAACTGATGGTGATCACGCTGCCACAACCCGCTCAAATCGTGCCCGGAGCCCGCCTTGGAGAAGGCATTTCTTTGCCCGTTTTAAGTATGCGCGCCGTCGCCCGCTAGTCTCTCCATTCTGTCTGTCGCTTGCACGGGGTATTTGCTCCTGTAGGGTAGGCCAATGCCCGCTAACTTCTGGAGACGACCGTGAAGGAAATCACTCAATTGGCCGCCGAACTGGGTCGCCGTTTACAGGTGCTCAATGCTCACGTCACCACGGCGGAGTCCTGCACCGGTGGCGGGATTGCGGAAGCTATTACGCGGATCCCCGGGAGTTCGGCATGGTTCGAGGCCGGATACGTCACTTACTCTAATCGTCAGAAGACCCGGCAGTTGAATGTGCCGGAAACATTGTTTCCGAAAGTGGGCGCCGTCAGCCAGGAAGTGGTGGAGGCCATGGTGCGCGGTGCGCAGGAAAAAAGCCTGTCGCGATTCGCTGTTGCAGTCAGCGGCGTGGCGGGGCCTGACGGCGGTTCGCCGGACAAACCGGTAGGCACTGTCTGGCTGGCCTTTGGTGTGGGTGATGAGGTCACGGCCGAGCTCGCGCACTTCCCGGGCAACCGCGATGAGGTCCGCCGACAAACGGTAAAGGCCGCGCTTGAGGGCTTGTTGCGACGAGCTGCAGCAGAAATAGAAAATCAGGGGTAGGCGATCTCCAATCTTTGTGGAACAATACTGTCTACTTATACAGGTGTTGGCCGCCCCGGCCTTATTGATTACGTGAGGACTTTAATGGACGACAACAAGAAGAAAGCCTTGGCTGCGGCCCTGGGTCAGATCGAACGTCAATTCGGCAAGGGTGCCGTAATGCGTATGGGCGATCACGACCGTCAGGCGATCCCGGCTATCTCCACTGGCTCTCTGGGTCTGGACATCGCACTCGGCATTGGCGGCCTGCCAAAAGGCCGTATCGTTGAAATCTACGGTCCTGAATCTTCCGGTAAAACTACCCTGACCCTGTCGGTGATTGCTCAAGCGCAAAAAATGGGCGCCACCTGCGCGTTCGTCGACGCCGAGCACGCCCTGGACCCTGAATACGCAGGCAAGTTGGGTGTCAATGTTGATGACCTGCTGGTATCCCAGCCGGACACCGGTGAGCAAGCCCTGGAAATCACCGACATGCTGGTGCGCTCCAACGCCATCGACGTGATCGTGGTCGACTCCGTGGCTGCCTTGGTACCCAAGGCTGAAATCGAAGGCGAAATGGGTGATATGCACGTGGGCCTGCAAGCCCGTCTGATGTCTCAGGCGCTGCGTAAAATCACCGGTAACATCAAGAATGCCAACTGCCTGGTGATCTTCATCAACCAGATCCGTATGAAGATCGGCGTGATGTTCGGTAGCCCGGAAACCACCACCGGTGGTAATGCGTTGAAGTTCTACGCTTCGGTCCGTCTGGACATCCGCCGTACTGGTGCGGTGAAGGAAGGCGACGAGGTTGTCGGTAGCGAAACCCGCGTTAAAGTCGTTAAGAACAAAGTGGCCCCGCCTTTCCGTCAGGCTGAATTCCAGATTTTGTACGGTAAGGGTATTTACCTGAACGGCGAAATGATCGACCTGGGCGTGCTGCACGGTTTCGTCGAGAAGTCCGGTGCATGGTATGCCTACAACGGCAGCAAGATTGGTCAAGGCAAGGCTAACTCGGCCAAGTTCCTGGCAGATAACCCGGATATCGCCGCCACACTTGAGAAGCAGATCCGCGACAAGTTGCTGACTGCAGCTCCCGACGTGAAAGCTGCTGCCAACCGCGAGCCGGTTGCAGAAGTGGAAGAAGCCGACACTGACGTCTGAAGCAAACGATGACTGTTGTGCTGGATACACTCGTCGCCGTTCGGCGCACTGCTATGGACCTGCTCGCTCGACGCGAGCATGGTCGAGTCGAGCTGACGCGCAAACTGCGTCAGCGCGGCGCAAACCCTGAGATGATCGACACGGCCCTTGACCGTTTGACGGAAGAAGGGCTGCTGTCGGAATCCCGTTACCTCGAAAGTTTTGTCTCCTACCGGGCCCGTTCCGGCTATGGCCCTGCGCGTATTCGCGAAGAGCTGAGCCAGCGTGGCCTGCAGCGTGCCGATATCGACCTTGCGTTGCGTGAGTGCGGGATTAGTTGGCAGTCGCAGTTGGAAGATACTTGGCGTCGCAAGTTCTCCGGCCATCTGCCTATTGATGCCCGGGAGCGTGCGAAGCAAGGCCGCTTCTTGAGTTACCGCGGGTTTTCGATGGAAATGATCAACCGTTTGTTCAGCGGCCGAGATATGGACGACTGAAACTGTGTTGAGCGTGCTTGTCATTTTTGCGGGTTTGTATTGGTGAGCAGGTTTTTTGTGTAGAGCAAGCATGTTGTGGTGAGCGGGCTTGCCCTGCGCTGGGCTGCGCATCAGCCCCAATCACCGCAATCGCTCGCCTCCCATTTCCACTGAAACACCACCAAAAAAGGCTCACTATGAAAATAGTGGGCCTTTTTTTGCTCTAAAAAATCAAGCCGGCTCTGGCGCCACTCGCTGCTGCGTCTTCCCCTGAGCCTGCGCCCAGTTCTCCGGCAAATTGATGTAATCCACCAACTCCCGCAGTCTGCCTTGGTCTCGTCCATTAAAGTTGAACACCAGTCGCGTCAAATGGCTGAACCTCGCTTCATCATGCTCCTCACCGGTATACGCGAGTTGCTGAAACTCGCCGCTTAGCCGCAGGCTGGCAAACTCACTTTGCAAGTGGGCCAGCGCCCGATCACTGAGCGGGTGATTCATACGCACCACAAACTCGCGCTTTAACCAGCGCGTGGAATGGAAATTGGCATAAAACTGATTGATCTCCTCCACTGCTTCTTCAGCGTTGTACACCAGCCGCACCAGCTTGAGATCGGTAGGCAAGATATAGCGATTGGCTTCCAACTGGCTGCGGATAAAATCCAGGGCGCCTTGCCAAAATCCTCCACCGGGTGCATCCAGTAACACCACCGGTACCAGTGGGCTCTTGCCGGTCTGGATCAGTGTCAGCACTTCCAGTGCTTCATCGAGGGTGCCGAAGCCGCCTGGGCATAGCACCAGTCCATCGGCTTCCTTGACGAAGAACAGTTTGCGGGTAAAAAAGAAGTGAAAGGACAGCAGGTTCTCGGTCCCATCAATGGTCGGGTTGGCGTGCTGTTCGAACGGTAAGGTGATATTGAACCCCAGGCTGTGCTCCAGGCCGGCGCCTTCGTGTGCCGCGGCCATGATGCCGCCACCTCCGCCGGTAATCACCATCAAGTCCGAGCGCGCCAGTGCTGCGCCTACTTCCCGGGCTAATGCATACAGGGGGCTTTCCACAGGGGTACGTGCCGAGCCGAATACGGTGACCTTGCGTCGGCCCTTGAACTGTTCGAGCACACGGAAGGCGTTGTCCAGTTCACGTATGGCTTGCAAGGTGATCTTGGCATTCCAGCGATTGCGGTCGTCCTGTGCCATGCGCAGCACGGTGAGGATCATGTCGCGATACAGAGGGATATTCGGGCTGTCGGGGGCGATCAGTTGGAGTTGGGCTTCGACCTGCTGCGTGAGGTCGGCCCCATTTTTTTCAAAATGCTGGAGCAGGCTGTCATTCGGTTCGTAAGGCATTCAACTTCTCCTTCTTGCAGGGCCGGGTAACCGACGAGATGTTCGCCGGAGGCTACGACACTGCATGTGTCGCTGCTTGCCGCAGGGGGCAACCTTCTTTTGCCCTGAAAATGTTACAGAACAGCATCAGAAATGCTGTGAGCGAGCGGTCGGGATGGCTTGATCATGGGCCGAAAAACCCTTGGCTGGCAACCGCTTATTGGTTGCTCAACAGTGAGTCTAGCCGTCTGAGGGGCGTTGCAGCGGGGGAGTGCGCGCCACTGAATAGCAGCGCGCGAAGGTCAGGTTGGATTACTTCTTCTTCTTCTTCGCCGGAGCCGGGCAATCCGTTTCCACGAACTTTACCGAAGCCACAGGGCGGTTGGTTTTGTTCTCGGTGATTTCATAGCGCATCACGGCGCCTTTGGCCATCAGCTCGCGGTAGCCTTTGTTCAGGCACACGCTTTGCCCCAGTTGGAAATACACAGCCTTGGGGTTGGCGCGCATTTGCTCGGCACGGTCGGACATGACGCTCAGGTGATCGATCAACTGCATGCCTTCAACGGTGTAGGCCACTTCCAGGGTTTTTTCATCGATTTCCCGGGGCAGATCCTTGTTGCTTTCTGCCGCGACGCTTTGCAGTTTCCTGTTCATCTGGGCCTCCAGCAGCGAGGCCGCATGTGCGCCCACAGGCAATACCAGCGCAAGTGCGATGGATGGGACGACAAGGCGCAGCATGGAACGCAGCATGAAACTCTCCTGATTCGGTTACTGGTGCATAGACCAGCCACTGCGCTGTGCGTTCAGTGGCGCGCAATTATAGGTGACCCCTTGCCACTACAGCCAGGCGTATCGCTGGTAAACTGCGGCCATCTCAGCCTTTCACGAGTTCTATCCGTGTCGATTTACCCGTTCCTGCGGCGCATCCGATGAGCCATGCCGTTTCCCGTCTGCGTACCCAGCGTCTGGCGCGCGCCATTAAGCCCTTCGTCAACCGAGGCTCCCGTGCCGAACGCTGCCCCGGCTGCCGGGTGATTCCCGAGTACTGTCTCTGTGCCTGGCGCCCGAAAGTCGAGGCCCGGTCCGCGATGTGCCTGCTGATGCACGATGTTGAACCGATGAAACCCAGCAACACCGGCTGGCTGATCGCCGACGTCATTGACGACACCACGGCCTTCGCTTGGGCTCGCACCGAAGTCGAGCCGGATTTGCTCACCCTGCTCGCTGACCCGCAATGGCAGCCGTATATCGTATTTCCCGGCGAATTTGTGGCGCCGGAACGGGTGGTCAACGAAGTCATCGTGACGCAGGGCAAGCGCCCATTGTTCATCCTGCTCGATGGCACCTGGAGTGAGGCGCGCAAGATGTTCCGCAAAAGCCCGTATCTGGAGCACTTACCCGTTCTGAGCCTGGCGCCCGAGCAGCTCTCACGCTACAAACTGCGCCGCTCCAAACGTGATGATCATTTCTGTACCGCCGAAGTCGCAGCGCTCTGCCTGGAGTTGGCTGGCGATGGGGTTGCCAGCGAAGTGCTGGATGCCTACCTCGATGTGTTCAGCACCCATTACTTGGCCGCCAAGTTCCAGATGCCTCTGGATGCGACCGATGCCGTCCATACCCGTCTTGCGCCCTATATACCCGCGGTATAGCCAGGCGACGTTGGCATGATGGCACTGTAAGCCTGCACCCCGCTAAAATGCCCTCGGGCGTAGTGCTTGACCCCCTAGGCTACGCTGGGCATGCTGGGCGCCGATTGGGGCGCAACCGTGAATTTTCGACGTCGTATCACGTGCTTTTGACGTTGAACGTGCCCTGTGGCGATGGCTGCCTGGCCGTTGCCTTGTGTACTGGCGAACCTTGAACCCATCAAGGCAGCCATAAAAAACAGGATCATTTAATCAATGGCCACATACGAAATCCTGATAGCCGATGACCACCCGCTGTTTCGCAGTGCGCTGCATCAGGCCGTAACGCTGGGCCTTGGCCCGGATGTGCGTCTGGTTGAAGTGGCCAGCATTGCCGAACTGGAAGTCCGCCTCACCGAAAAATCCGACTGGGACTTGGTGCTGCTCGACCTGAACATGCCTGGCGCCTACGGTTTCTCGGGGCTGGTGCTGCTGCGTGGGCAATACCCGCAAATTCCCGTGGTGATGGTCTCGGCGCAGGAAGACGCTGACGTGGTGGTTCGCTCCAAGGAGTTTGGCGCCAGTGGCTTTATCCCCAAGTCCAGCGCCATGGAAGATATCCAGAGCGCCGTACGTAAGGTGCTGGACGGTGATGTGTCCTGGCCGCCGCAAGCATTTGAAGAAATTAACGTGTCTGACGAAGCCAAGGCCGCCCGTGATGGCTTGGCGAGTCTTACGCCCCAGCAGTTCCGAGTGTTGACCATGGTCTGTGAAGGCCTGTTGAACAAGCAGATTGCCTATGAGCTGAGCGTGTCGGAAGCGACCATCAAGGCCCATGTGACCGCGATCTTCCGGAAGCTAGGGGTGCGCACGCGGACCCAGGCGGCGCTGCTCTTGCAACAACTTGAGTCAATTTCGCAGCATTGAGCTGTTATCGATTCACGCTTTTTTGACTTTGCGTGATCTAGTTTCCCCACTTCTTTGGTTCAGTTGCCTACGTCTATGTCGCCTTTCAAGGGTCAAACCGGTATCAAACGTATCTTCAATGCTGGGGGATATTCCCTGGATGGCCTGCGCGCAGCGTTCACTGGCGAGGCCGCGTTCCGGCAGTTGGTGTTGCTGAATGTCATCCTTGTCCCGCTAAGCTTTTTCCTGAACGTCAGTCGTGTCGAACGGGCGCTGCTGATTGCAGTGTGCCTGCTGGCCTTGATCGTCGAATTGCTCAACTCGGCCGTAGAAGCAGCCATCGACCGCATTTCCCTGGACCGCCATCCACTGTCGAAAAACGCCAAGGACATGGGCAGCGCCGCGCAATTTGTGGCACTGACCATGATTACCCTGGTGTGGGCCGTGATACTGATCTAACGATCAAGCGATGTTCGGCAGCACGATCTCGTCGCTGCGCTGAACCCCAGCGGTGAATGCGCGGCACAGTTCCAGAAACTCGCGCATCGCCGAGGTCTGGTATTTCTGTTTATGCCAGATGAAGTAAAACTGCCGCGCAAGGTCCAGGTCAGGGGTTTCAACCGGCACCAGGCTGCCACGGCGGAACGCGTCGCGCAGTGCCAAGCGCGAGATGCAGCCAATCCCCAATCCCGACTCCACGGCGCGCTTGATTGCCTCGGTGTGCTCAAGCTCCAAGCGGATGTTCAGCGCGCTGCGGTGATGACGCATGGCCTGGTCGAAGGTCAGGCGTGTGCCTGAGCCTTGTTCGCGCAGAATCCACGCCTCGTAGGTCAGCTCCTCCATGGTGGCCATTCCTCGCTTGGCCAGGTGATGCTGAGGCGCGCAAAACACCACCAGCTCATCCTCCACCCAGGTTTGCACCTCTATATCGGGGTGGCTACAGTCGCCTTCGATTAGACCCAGGTCAATTTCGTAGTGCGCAACCTGATGCACGATATTGGCAGTGTTCTGCACATGCAGCTTTACCTGGCTCTCGGGGTGCTGCTGCATGAAGCTGCCGATCAGCAGGGTGGCCAGGTAATTACCGATGGTCAGGGTCGCGCCGACGGCTAGAGAGCCGAAGCCGGACTTGCCGTTGAGCAGGTCTTCGATCTCCTTGGCTTGGTCCAGCAGCGCTACTGCCTGGGGCAGAAGCTGATGGCCCAGGGCGTTGAGGCTCAGGCGTTTACCGGCGCGGTCGAATAATTGGCAGCTGGATTGACGCTCCAGCTCCGTAATCGAGGTGCTGGCTGCCGATTGAGATAAGGCCAGAAGGCCAGCAGCGCGCGAGACGCTTTCCTGCTGGGCGACGGCGACGAAGACTTGCAGTTGACGGAGAGTAAATCGCATATCTATATAACCGATAACCCTTATCTTAATAATCCAGTTAACAGATATTGTCGCCGCCATTAGAATGCTGTGCAATTGCGCAGCTACATTTGGCGCAGACCCATTTCCAGGAGTTACCCGTACATGAGCAACATGAACCACGAGCGTGTCCTCAGTGTTCATCACTGGAACGACACTCTGTTCAGCTTCAAGTGCACCCGCGATCCGGGCCTGCGCTTTGAGAACGGTCAGTTCGTGATGATCGGCCTGCAACAGCCCAACGGCCGCCCGCTCATGCGCGCTTACTCCATCGCCAGCCCGAACTGGGAAGAGCATCTGGAGTTCTTCAGCATCAAGGTGCCGGATGGCCCGCTGACTTCCCAATTGCAGCACTTGAAGGAAGGCGACGAGATCATCATCAGCAAAAAACCGACAGGTACCTTGGTGCTTGACGATTTGAAGCCAGGCAAACACCTGTACCTGCTCAGCACCGGTACTGGCCTTGCTCCGTTCATGAGCGTGATCCAGGACCCGGAAACCTACGAGCGTTTCGAAAAAGTGATCCTGTGCCACGGCGTGCGTTACGTCAACGAAGTCGCCTACCGCGAGTTCATCACCGAGCACCTGCCGCAGAACGAATTCTTCGGCGAGGCCCTGCGTGACAAGTTGATCTACTACCCTACCGTGACCCGCGAGCCATTCGAAAACGAAGGCCGCCTGACCGATCTGATGCGCAGCGGCAAGCTGTTCAGCGACATCGGTCTGCCGCCGATCAACCCCGAGGACGACCGCGCCATGCTGTGCGGCAGCCCGAGCATGTTGGATGAAACCAGCGAAGTGTTGAACAGCTTCGGCCTGAAAGTTTCGCCGCGCATGCGTGAGCCGGGTGATTACTTGATCGAGCGTGCGTTCGTCGAGAAGTAATCCCGTCAGCCCATGTGCTGACCAAGCAACAAAGAAGATCCAAATGTGGGAGGGGCTTGCCCCCCGATGAGCGAGTGTCAGTTGATACATCTCTGACTGACACACCGCTATCGGGGGCAAGCCCCCTCTCACATTTTGCTTCCGGTTTATTCAGTTGGCTGGGAGTACTTCCAGCACACAAATCATCCCCGCCTCGGGATAGTGCCAGCGCACATCCACGTCCCAGAACTGCGCGCCATATTCGCGCTCAGGCCCAGGCTTTTGGTACGCCGGCCGTGGATCCTGCGCCAAGCACTGATCAATCAACTCCACCAGAGGCTCTCCCAGGCGTTGAGCGTGGTCTTGTGCTTGCAGCAGGGCGGTCTTCAGCCATTGCACGCCAATCAGGTCCGGCGCATCACTGGCGATGCCATTGGTGGCGTCCGCGACACTATCGGCATATGGCACATACGGCTTGATATCCAACACCGGCGTGCCATCGAGCAAATCAATCCCGGAAATCCACAGTCGGCCCGGTTCCACTTTGTCCAGCTTCACCACCGACTGGCCGATGCCGTTGGGCCGATGGGTCGCACGGGTGGCAAACACGCCCATGGACGTGTTACCGCCCAGGCGTGGCGGGCGCACTTTGAGGCGTGGTTTGTCTTCCAGGGCCTGGTGAAACAGGAACAACAGCCACACGTGACTGACCTGCTCCAGGCCCTGCACTGCCTCACCCTGGTCAAACGGCGCCACCAGTTCCAGCACGCCTCGGGCCGCTGGCGCCAGTTGTGGTTGGCGCGGAATGGCGAACTTCTCCTTAAAGCAGGAGCGTACGAAGCCGACGGGTGAGACCTGATAGCTCATGGCTTACGCACGAACCCGCAGGGTCAGGCCCTTGAGGAAGTTGCGCAGCAACTGGTCACCACAGGTACGGTAGTTGGTGTGGCCGAACTTGCGGAACAGCGCGCTCAGCTCCGGCTTGGACACCGGAAACTCGGCAGCCTTGAGGATGGCGTGCATATCGTCTTCCTTCAGTTCGAAGGCTACACGCAGCTTTTTCAGGATGATGTTGTTGGTCACCGGGGTTTCGATCGGCTGCGGCGGACGGCTTTCGTCCTTGCCACGCTTGAAGATCACCAGACCATCGAGGAAGTACGCCATGACCTCATCCGGGCAGAACACGAAGCCTTCTTCCTCATCTTTCTTGAGGTAGGTCAGCAGGTCTTCCTTGGTTACGTCCATGCCGCCGAGCTTGATGATTTCGACCATCTTGTTGTCGCTGATGTCGAGCATGTAGCGCACGCTGCGCAGTACGTCGTTGTGAATCATGGTGGGCAGTCCTGGTATTCAACTGAGGACACCGCCCATCAGGCGGTGTCGAGAAAAGGGGAGCGGCTTAGAACTTCTCTTTGCCGGACAAGTAACGCCATTGACCGACCGGCACCTTGCCGATGGACACGCCGCCGATACGGATGCGGCGGATCGCCACGACCTTCAGGCCAACGGCTTCACAGAACAGCGCGATCACGCCTGGCTGCGGGTTTTTCATCGCGAAACGCAGGCGGTTTTCGTTCTGCCAGCTGGCTTTAACTGCTGGCAGCTCCTTGCCCTTGTAGGTAAGACCGTGATTGAGGCGGTTGAGGCCGTGAGCAACCATGTCGCCCTCGACCTCTACCACGTATTCCTGCTCGATCTTGGTGGCATCGGCGGTCAACTTGCGCAGAATCTTCCAGTCCTGGGTAAACACCAACAGGCCGCTGGCCTTGGCTTGCAGGTCGGCGCTGGCGGTCAGGCGCAGGAAGTGACCTTTGAGCGGGCGCTTGCTGAAACGGTGTTCTTCGGAGAGCGTTTCGGCGCTGATCGAGGCCATGGCTGTCTCGGCATCCACGCCAGCAGGGGCGTGCAGCAGAATGGTCACCGGTTCAGGCACTGTCGCCTTGGCGTCCGGGTCGAGTTCGACTTTCTGGGTCGTGACCTTGAACTGCGGCTCGTCGATCACTTCACCGTCCACCGAGACCCAGCCGCCTTCGATAAACAGCTCAGCCTCCCGACGGGAGCAACCGACCAGTTCGATAAGGCGTTTGGAGAGGCGTATGGGGTCAGTCATGACAAGGGCCGTAACAAAAGGGGGCGGCTATTGTACCTGTGTGGGCGCGGTTAATCCCGGCCCCATTTCATTTAGCCCTGACGCTCCTGCTGTTGTAGCTGGTGCAAACGCATATGCAGCAACGGATAAGGTTGGCCCAAACCATCATGCTCCGTGCGTCCGATCACCTCGAACCCGAGTTTCAAGTAAAACCCCAGGGCCTGTGGGTTCTGTTCGTTGACGTCCAGCGCTTGGGCATTCATGTGCTCGATCGCATACCACAGCAGCTGTCGGCCAAGACCCTGACCACGGTGCTGCGGGTCGATAAACAGCATCTCCACCTTGCCCGCCGCAACCCCGGCAAACCCGGTGATGCGCTGGCGTGAGTCTTTGGTGCAGATCAGCATCACCGAGTCCAGGTAGCGGGTCAGCACCAGCCCCTTGAGCAGTACGATGTAACTCTCGGGTAAAAAGTCATGAGTGGCCCGCACCGAATCCTCCCAGATCCGCGCCAACTCCGCGTAGTCGCTGATTTTAGGTGTATGGATAATCGAATGCTGACGCATGCCCGCTGCCCCTTGCTGTGATCGGTGCTGATGGGCAAAACGATAGACGTAAAAAAGCCCCGCATCTTGTCCAGAAGCAGGGCTTTTTTAAATTTTTACAGCGTTAGTCGCGCTTTTCGGCCCACAGGTCGTATTCGTCGGCGTCGGTCACGGTGCACCAGACCTTGTCGCCCGGCTTTAAACCGCTGGCATCGTCGATAAACACGTTACCGTCGATTTCCGGCGCGTCGAAGAAGCAGCGGCCAACCGCGCCTTGCTCGTCGACTTCGTCGATCAGCACTTCGATTTCCTTGCCGATACGCAATTGCAGGCGCGCCGAGCTGATCGCCTGTTGGTGCGCCATGAAACGCTCCCAACGGTCTTGCTTGACGTCGTCCGGCACCACGGCCAGGTCCAGCAGGTTGGCTGGAGCACCTTCCACCGGGGAGTACTGGAAGCAGCCGACGCGATCCAGTTGGGCTTCGGTCAGCCAGTCCAACAGGTACTGGAAGTCTTCTTCGGTTTCGCCGGGGAAGCCGACGATGAAGGTGGAACGGATGATCAGCTCCGGGCAGATCTCGCGCCAGTTCTTGATGCGCGCCAGGGTCTTGTCTTCGAAAGCTGGGCGTTTCATCGCCTTCAACACTTTCGGGCTGGCGTGCTGGAACGGGATGTCCAGGTACGGCAGGATCTTGCCGGCAGCCATCAACGGGATCAGTTCGTCTACGTGCGGGTACGGGTAAACGTAATGCAGGCGCACCCACACGCCCAGGCTGCTGAGGGCTTCGCAGAGTTCGGTCATACGGGTTTTCACCGGCGCGCCGTTCCAGAAACCGGTACGGTATTTCACGTCGACGCCGTAGGCGCTGGTGTCCTGAGAGATCACCAACAGCTCTTTCACGCCGGATTTGACCAGGCGCTGGGCTTCGTCGAGCACGTCACCAACCGGGCGGCTGACCAGCTTGCCCCGCATCGACGGGATGATGCAGAAGCTGCAGCTGTGGTTGCAGCCTTCGGAAATCTTCAGGTACGCATAGTGGCGCGGGGTCAGCTTGATGCCTTGCGGCGGCACCAGGTCGATCAGCGGGTTGTGATCCTGGCGCGGCGGCACTACTTGGTGCACGGCATTGACCACCTGCTCGTACTGCTGCGGACCGGTCACGGCCAGCACGCTCGGGTGCACGTTGCGGATATTGCCTTCTTCCACACCCATGCAGCCGGTCACGATGACCTTGCCGTTTTCCTTGATGGCTTCGCCGATCACTTCCAGGGACTCTGCCTTGGCCGAGTCGATAAAGCCGCAGGTGTTGACCACCACCACGTCGGCGTCCTGGTAAGTGGACACAACGTCATAGCCTTCCATACGCAGTTGCGTGAGGATGCGCTCGGAGTCGACCAGAGCCTTCGGGCAACCCAGGGAAACAAAGCCAACCTTAGGGTTGGCTTTTGCGATGGTGGTGGACATGTCTAACCTCGGTATTGAATGACGCCGCCAGTCGGGCACGACAAGGCGGTGGACGGGCACTTGGTGTGCCTCTGATCAAAAAGTGCGCAATTCTAGCGATGGGCGGCGCACTTGACCAGCTTTATGCGGGGAAATGCGACGAGTGCTCTTTTGCTGGCCGGCGTGTTCTATAAGTGCCCAACGCTTACCTCAAGCTCACCGACTCATTGAAATCACACCCGTCATGTACTGATTCAAATCGCGCAGATCATTAATCCGCCAAGCGAACGGTGGCAGCTTCACACCGTTCTCTCGCAAGGTTTTTGGAATCAGGTCTCCATTGGGTCGAAGTATTATCGACGACACAATTACGCCCGGATAATCCTTAAGTCGTTTCTTGAACGCGGGTGTGGTGAGGTTTGGTGTCGGAGGGTTGCTCTTACTGGCCAAGGGGCCCGTGCCTTTGATGTCCGCTCCGTGGCACATGGCGCATCGCTGTAGGTAGATATTTTTTCCGTTGAGGTTATCCGCGAAGGACAGTGATGTTTGAGCCAGCGATAACACTGCCAGCGAAGCAATAAATACTCTTCTCATAGACGTCCTTGTTGTATCAGTTGGATCTGAATCGAGGGCAAGTTCAGGGCCTGGCGTTGGTGACGGGCAGGGCACGTCCGACCTCTGTATGTGGCCGGTCGCGCACGGCCAGGCAGCGAACCAGTGCTGTAGGCCTCTGTGATCGAAAAGAGCGCGATGCTAGCCACGGGCAATTCACTTGACCAGCTTTATGCAGGGAAATGTGACGAGTGCTGCGCTATGCTTCGCGCCGTTGCGCACGGGTAAAAACCTTGGGTCAATAAAACGTCTGTTACGAGAAGTAAAACAGCGCATGCTAGGGTCAGCTTAGGCGCGTTGTTTATAAGAGACCTCAGGTCAAAGGGCAGGAGTGGTTGATGGGTCACGCGAGTAGTCAGGCAGCAAGTGCCGAGCATTCAAACACCAAGCCGATCGGCATGCTGGTGGCGGCGGTCGGGGTGGTTTACGGCGATATCGGGACCAGTCCGCTCTACACCCTCAAAGAGGTGTTCACCGGAGGGTATGGGGTTCAGGTTAACCATGACGGTGTCTTGGGGATCCTGGCGCTGATCTTCTGGTCGCTGATCTGGGTCGTTTCGATCAAATACATGCTGTTCGTGCTGCGCGCCGACAACCAGGGCGAAGGCGGCATCATGGCCTTGACCGCACTGGCACGTCGGGCAGCGGGGGAACGTAAAAAGCTGCGCAGTTTCCTGGTCGTGTGTGGCCTGTGCGGGGCGGCGCTGTTCTACGGTGACAGCATGATCACCCCGGCGATTTCGGTGTTGTCAGCAGTAGAAGGCCTGGAGCTGGCGTTCGACGGCCTGGAAAAATGGGTTGTGCCGATTGCGTTGGTGGTGCTGGTGGCGCTGTTTCTGATCCAGAAACACGGTACCGATCGCATCGGCAAGCTGTTCGGGCCGGTGATGGTGACCTGGTTCCTGGTGCTGGGCGGGCTGGGTATCTATGGCATCAGCCAGCATCCCGAAGTGCTCAAGGCATTGAACCCGATGTGGGCCGTGCGTTTCTTCGAGGCTCATCCAGGCATTGGCGTGGCCATCCTGGGTGCCGTGGTGCTGGCACTGACTGGCGCCGAAGCGCTGTACGCCGACATGGGCCATTTCGGCCGCAAGCCCATTGCCCGCGCCTGGTTCATCCTGGTGTTGCCGGCACTGGTGCTCAACTATTTCGGCCAGGGCGCCATGCTGCTGGGCGATCCTGAAGCCGCGCGCAACCCGTTCTATCTGCTGGCGCCGAGCTGGGCGCTGATCCCGCTGGTGGTTCTGTCGACCCTGGCGACGGTGATTGCTTCCCAGGCGGTGATTTCCGGCGCGTTCTCCTTGACTCGCCAGGCGATCCAATTGGGTTACATCCCGCGCATGCACATTCAGCACACCTCCAGTGCCGAACAGGGCCAGATCTATATCGGCGCGGTGAACTGGTCGCTGATGGTCGGCGTGATTCTGCTGGTGCTGGGCTTCGAGTCCTCAAACGCACTGGCCTCGGCCTACGGCGTGGCGGTGACGGGCACCATGTTGATGACCACCATCCTCGTCTCGGCGGTGATGTTGCTGCTGTGGAAATGGCCCCCAGTGCTGGCCGTGCCGGTACTGCTCTGCTGCCTGTTGGTGGATGGGCTGTATTTCGCGGCCAACGTACCGAAAATCATCCAGGGCGGCGCCTTCCCGGTGATCGCGGGGATCGTGCTGTTCGTGTTGATGACCACCTGGAAGCGCGGCAAGCAATTACTGGTGGAACGTCTCGACGAAGGCGGCCTGCCGCTGCCGATCTTTATCAGCAGTATTCGCGTGCAGCCGCCCCATCGGGTTCAAGGCACGGCGGTGTTCCTGACCGCGCGGCCCGATGCCGTGCCCCATGCGCTGTTGCACAACCTGCTGCATAACCAGGTATTGCACGAGCAAGTGGTGCTGCTGACGGTGGTCTATGAAGACATCCCGCGCGTCCCGGCATCGCGGCGTTTCGAGGTGGATTCCTACGGGGAAGGGTTCTTCCGCGTGATCCTGCACTTCGGCTTCACCGACGAGCCGGATGTGCCCGAAGCGCTGAAGTTGTGCCACTTGGATGATCTGGATTTCAGCCCAATGCGCACCACCTACTTCCTCAGCCGCGAGACGGTGATTGCCTCGAAAATCGAAGGCATGGCGCGCTGGCGCGAAGCCTTGTTTGCATTCATGTTGAAGAATGCCAACGGCAACCTGCGCTTCTTCAAACTTCCGGTAAACCGGGTGATCGAGCTGGGCACCCAGGTCGAGATGTAAGTATCTGCTGCACGGGAGCCGGCAATCGGCTCCCGCTTTCCGTCTGAACCCTGTGCAATCGATCGTTGTCGACTAGGCTCTAAGCACTGTTGAACAGTGCCCATAGAACCCAGAAGAGGTGCGCCATGAGTCAGCTGCTCGAACCCTATACCCTGCGCCAATTGACCCTCCTGAACCGCATTGCCGTCTCGCCGATGTGCCAATACTCCAGTGACGATGGACTGGCCAATGACTGGCATCTGGTGCACCTCGGCAGCCGTGCCGTCGGCGGCGCCGGGCTGATTTTTACCGAGGCCACCGCCGTGACTGCCGATGGCCGCATCACGGCACAGGACTTGGGCTTGTGGAACGACCAACAGATCGAACCGCTGCAACGCATCACCCGTTTTATCGCCGCCCAGGGCGCGGTGGCTGGCATCCAACTGGCCCATGCCGGGCGCAAGGCCAGCACCCATCGGCCGTGGATCGGCAAGCATGGCAGCGTCAAGCCGGAGGACGGTGGTTGGGTACCGGTAGGTCCATCGCCGATTGCCTTTGACCCTCAACACACCCAACCGCGACAACTGGACGAAGCGCAGATCCAGCAAGTGATCGCTGACTTCGTCGCCGCTGCCAAACGTGCGCTCACCGCGGGTTTCGAGGTGGTGGAAATTCACGCGGCTCACGGTTATCTGTTGCACCAATTCCTGTCACCCATCAGCAATCAGCGGCAGGACCAATACGGCGGCTCCTTTGAAAACCGTATCCGGCTGGTGCTTCAGGTGACCAAGGCCGTGCGTGAAGTCTGGCCCCAGGAGTTGCCGCTGTTCGTACGGGTGTCGGCCACCGACTGGGTGGAGGACGGCTGGAACCCCGATGAAACCGTGGAACTGGCACGCCGCCTCAAAGACCTGGGCGTGGACCTGATCGACGTATCCTCCGGTGGCACCGCCGCCAATGCCGAGATCCCCACCGGGCCGGGCTACCAGACGCGCTTCGCCGAACGCGTGCGCAAGGAGTCGGGCATCGCCACGGGGACCGTGGGCATGATCACCGAACCGGCTCAGGCCGAGCACATCCTGCGCACTTGCCAGGCCGATATCATCTTCCTGGCTCGTGAACTGCTGCGCGATCCGTACTGGCCGTTGCACGCCGACGATGACTTGGGCGGGCGCAAAGCAATCTGGCCGGCTCAGTACCAACGCGCGACCCATCGGGATCAACCGATTCATGAGTCTGACTTGAGGGATTGATCCTTCGCTGGCTCCATCTAAACCCACCCTGAGCCGGTGGGTTTTTTTTGCCTGTTGCTGTGGGATGGCGCTGTAGGTATTTGTTACCGAAGTAATTTTTTAAGTGAATACTCTAAAAAAATCCCACACGTAACGAGATTGTTTCTACGCTTAGGGTAAGACCGATTTCTGGCCCAGGGAGTCAGTCTGTTTGTCCACGGAGGCATTGCGCTTCACGGGAGATGGTTGATGGGCGCCGGGAGTATTTGATTGATATCAGGAGAAACAGTCCATGGCCAAGTCCTATGGAGTAGCAGGTTTGGTGGCGTCTTTTTTGACCCGCAGGGTGTCCTTGCGTAGCCGCCGGTTGAGTTTGGATGAGGTCGAGTTGCTGGCGCAGTATCGCGCTCTGAACGAGAGCGATCAGGTGGCGATGCGTTATCTGATTGGGGCGATGAAGAGCGTGTCGCGGTTTTAGAGTCGACGTGGAACGCGTGTGGGAGGGAGCAAGCCCCCTCCCACAGTTGAATCAGGTGTACTTGCGCTGGTCCGGTGCCGGCGGGAAGTACTGATACAGCCAGGTTTCACTCAAGGTGCGGTCCTGGGTTCGGATAAACAGGCGCAGCTCCACCGGTTCCACGCTGTCGCTGGTCGGGTACCAGTCGAACAGGATGCGGTAGCCCTTGATGTTATCGAGCACCAGCACGCTGAAGTCTTTCACTTCACCATGGGAGCAAGTCACCACGGGCTCAATCCCTGTGCCTGGCGGTAAACGGTCCAAGCCACCGCCCTTGAAGTCCACGGCAAAACGGCGCGCCCACACGTCCGGGTAATGTTCACCCGGCGCCCAACCTTCAGTAAAACCGCCCATGCCGGAACGGGTCGCGTCGACCTGGGCCAATGGTGTGCTCACCGGTGGCAAGGCGCTCCAGTACAGTTTGTAGCCATAGTTCAGCGATTCACCCGCCGCCACCGGCTTCTTCGGGGTCCAGAAGGCCACGATGTTGTCCAGGGTCTCGCCGGTGGTGGGGATCTCCAACAGGTCGATTGAGCCTTCGCCCCAGGCGGTGGTCGGTTCGACCCACAGGCTTGGGCGCTTGCTGTACCAGTCCACAGTGTCCTGATAGCTGGCGAACTCATGGTCGGTCTGCACCAGGCCAAAGCCTTTCGGGTCTTTGTCGGCGAATGCATTGAATTGCAACTTGGCGGGGTTGTTCAGCGGGCGGCAGATCCACTCGCCGTTGCCGCGCCACATCGCCAGGCGGTCCGAGTCGTGGATTTGCGGGTGGATGGTGTCGCACATCCGGCGCTCGTGGGTGCCGCAGCTGAACATGCTGGTCATAGGGGCAATGCCCAGTTGTTCGATGGCAGTACGCGCATTGATATGGGCGTCGATCGCCATCACCACCTGGTTGGCCTGGCAGTCGATATCGAAGCGGTAGGCGCCGGTGGCGCTTGGCGAGTCAAGCAGGGCGTAGACCACAAAACGCGTGGCGTCCTTGTCTGGAGTTTCGAACCAGAACTGGGTGAAATCAGGGAATTCTTCGCGTTTTTTGGCGTAGGTGTCGATGGCCAGGCCTCGGGCCGACAGGCCGTATTGGCCGGTGGAATCCACCGCGCGGAAGTAGCTGGCGCCGAGAAACGACAGCACGTCATGGCGGTCCAGCTCCGGTGCCTTGAACAGCTTGAAGCCGGAGAAACCAAGGTCGCCGGTCAGCTGTTTGGTGTCGACGGTGGTTTTTTCATAGTTGAACAGCGAAGGGCGGAAGTGCACTTCACGGGCTTCACGGGTTTTCGGATCAACGCTGTGCATGCGCACCGGTGTCTTGAAACCCATGCCGACGTGGAAAAACTGCACGTCCAACTGGCCGTTCAACTCTTTCCACAGCGAATGCTTGCCGTCGTAGCCAATGGCGTTGAAATTCTGTGGGGTCATGGTCGCCAGGGTCGGCGGCAGCACCTGTTTGGTGTCTTTATACGCGGTTCCGGCGAGTTGCTTGGCCTGGGCTTTCAGTGCGTCGAAATCGAACGCCACGGCCTTGCCGTCGGCGGCACGGTTCCCGGCCCAGGCCTGCGCGGCCAGTAGGCCGCTGGCCGACAAACCGGTGTAAGCCGCAATGGCCATGGACGCTTTGAGCAAATTCCTGCGGTGCATAGAGACAACCTGTCGTGAGCAAATCCCGCGCCGTTCCTGGCACGTGCTGGATCAGAAATAACGGTTCGGACATGCCTTCGGCCAAACGCAACGGACATTAAACAGACGCCGGATAGCTTAAGCGGTTCGATGGTGTAGGAAAAATGATTGATGGCTGTGTGATGGCGTTGCATATGAAACAAGTTGTGTCGTCAGGTGAGTTGCGTACTTTTGTAGTGAGCGGGCTTGCCCCGCGCCGGGGCGCGAAGCGGCCCCCATGAAAACCACACAGGCCGTCTGAAAACGTGCGGCATTTGGCTTCAGGGCCGCTTTGCAGCCCAGCGCGGGGCAAGCCCGCTCACCACAAGACTTCGTTTAGCCACACTATTTCGACTTAGCCCACCTCTCTCACTGCCCGAAAAGCCTCATCAATCGCCGCATGGGCGTACGCACTCCATGCCGCATCCGAGTTGGCGATGCTCACAGGCCCTACAGATTTGCGCGCCAGATTCATCAACGTTTCATATGAAGCAAGTTGTGTCGTCAGTGAGTTGCACGCTGTTGTAGTGAGCGGGCTTGCCCCGCGCTGGGGCGCGAAGCGGCCCCCATGAAAACCACACAGGCCGTCTGAAAACGTGCGGCGTTTGGCTTCAGGGCCGCTTCGCAGCCCAGCGCGGGGCAAGCCCGCTCACCACAAGACTTCGTTTAGCCAGACTATTTCGACTTATCCCACCTCTCTCACTGCCCGAAAAGCCTCATCAATCGCTGCATGGGCGTACGCACTCCATGCCGCATCCGAGTTGGCGATGCTCACATGGCCTACAGGTTTGCGCGCCAGATTCATCAACGCTTCGCTCTCATCTACGTTATCAAACAAGCTGTTGGAGAAGCTCGCATACCCGTGTGACCAGCGGTTGACCGTGATCGCCAGAATATCCGTCTCGTGCTTGAACCCACCCGGCCCGAGCATGCGTTGCAGTTGGTCACGCAGTTGCGCCTCCAGTTGCTCGAACGTCTGCCCATACAGCTTGCCCCGCCCGGCGCGTGCCTGGTCGCGGGCGTTCATACCGCTGTTGGGGCTGGTGGGCACGTAGACCATGTGCAGGCCAATCGGCTGCGTCGGGTCCCGTGGGTGATCGTAGCCGCCCATGCTCACCGGGTAGTCCAGCTTGATGCGACTGTACGGTTGGGTCGCCGCGTAAATCTCATGCACCCCCAGTTTTTGGAAGGACTGCCAATTGCGGATTACCACCTTGGTGTACACCAGCGGGTATTTCACGTTCTGGCTCAAGGCATGGGCCTGGGGCGCTGGCAGGTCTTTGAGCAGGTACGGAATCATCATGTTGTAGCACGCCAGGATGCAGCGCTTGCCGCGCACCTGTGCGAGTTGGCCGCCGCGGCTGTAGCCGATATGCACACCGCCATCGACGTTACGCACGCTGACGGCGGTGCTGTTCAAGCGCAGCCGTACCGGCGCCTTGGGTTGGTCGAGCCTGGCGTAGTCAAAGGTAGCCAGCACGATGTCGTCCATGGTGTGCCCCGGTGCTACGCCTGGGATCAGACTACGCACCAGCAACCGCGCCACCGAGGCGTTGCCATCCGGGAAGTGGTAGATGTAGGGCTCTTCCATTTCCGCTGCGGCTTCTTCGCTGATTGGTGCCAGGTTCATGCCCGCAAACCCGGGGAAACCTACGCTATAGGCATCGGCCGCTGCCACGGCATCAATGCTCAGCGCCATGAAGTCATTGGTACGGCTTTGGAAGTACTTCACCGCGCCTTCCGATAACCCTACGTCCTTGAGCAGGAAATTGCGGTAGCTGGTCGCCGCCAGATGGTCGGCCTTTTCTTCGGCAGTCTTACCTGGCAAGTAGTCCTTTGGCGTCATGTGCAGGTCTATCAGCGCCTGGCGATCCTCTGCAGGCAGGGGGAAGTCATTGATGAAGTCGCTGATGGACCGCGCATGCAGTTGGTCCGGCGCAATATCGTCGGCCACCATGGGCGTCGGGTCGCCGGTCACCAGTTTGTCTTCGCCGAAGTTTTCCTTGTCGAAAAACACACCGCGCGACAGGCCTAGGTTGGGGTAGAACTGACGGTCGAAGGCGGTTTCGAAGCGCTTGATATCAACCCCGAGCTTCTTCAACAGCCTGTTCACTTCCTGGCTGTACAGATGGTTCGGCGACTGCAACGCCTCGCTGCCGCCGTAACCGATGATCATGCGGCCACCGGCCTGGAATTCATTGCGCTTGGCGTGGCCGCCGAAGTCGTCGTGGTTTTCCAGGATCAGGATCTTCGCCTTGGGGTGCTTTTCCCGGTAGAACCATGCCGCCGACAAACCGCTCAAGCCACCCCCGACCACCACCAGGTCGTAATCCTCGGTGATCGGCAATTTCTCGGTGTCGAACACTTTCTTTTCCCAGCCCATCTGGTGAGCCACTTCGAATGAGCCGACATGGCTGCCGCGCAGGCCGGTAAGGGCAGGGGGGTAGTAGCGGCCATCGGGTGCGGCCTGGAGCAGTTGCAGTGGGGTCATGCCTGCGGCAACGGTAATGGCGACGCCGTTGAGGAAGTCGCGGCGGGTGATGTCCATTGGTGGGAACCTGAGATTTTATTGTTGTAGGACCCGGCACCCAAGGTAGGTGCCGGGGAGGCGCTTAATCAGTGCTTGAACATCACATGGCGAACGGTGGTGTAGTCCTCCAGCCCATACATGGACATGTCCTTGCCATAACCCGATAGTTTCTGACCGCCATGGGGCATTTCGCTGACCAGCATGAAGTGGGTATTCACCCACGTGCAGCCATACTGCAACCGCGCGGCCAAACGGTGGGCGCGGCCTACATCGGCGGTCCATACGGACGACGCCAAGCCGTAGTCCGAATCATTGGCCCAGCCCAACACCTGTGCCTCGTCGGTGAACTTCGTCACCGACACCACTGGCCCGAACACCTCGCGGCGCACGATTTCATCGTCCTGCTGTGCATCGGCCAATACCGTCGGCTCAAAGAAGAACCCATTGCCGTCCACCGCCTTGCCACCGGTGACCAGGCGGATATGCGGCTGTGCCACCGCACGCTCGACAAACCCCGCGACGCGGTCGCGGTGCTGTGCGGTGATCAGCGGGCCCAGTTCGGTGGCCGGGTCATCCTGCAAGCCGTATTTGATGCTGGCGACCGCCGCGCCGAGCTTCTCGACAAATGCGTCGTAGATATCCGCTTGGGCGTAAATGCGGCACGCGGCCGTGCAGTCCTGGCCGGCGTTATAGAAGCCAAAGGTGCGAATGCCTTCCACGGCGGCATCGATGTCCGCGTCGTTGAAGATGATCACCGGCGCTTTGCCGCCCAACTCCATGTGCATGCGTTTCACGCTGTCAGCGGTGCTGGAAATGATATTCGCGCCGGTGGCGATGGAGCCGGTCAGCGACACCATGCGCACTTTCGAGTGGTTCACCAGTGGGCTGCCCACGGTCGGCCCGCGACCGAACACCAGGTTGAGTACGCCGGCCGGGAAAATCTCCGACGCCAGTTCAACCATGCGCAACGCGGTCAGCGGGGTTTGCTCCGACGGCTTGAGCACCACGGTATTACCGGCGGCCAGGGCCGGGGCGATTTTCCAGGCGACCATCATCAGCGGGTAGTTCCACGGCGCAATGGAGGCGATCACGCCCACCGGGTCGCGGCGGATCATCGAGGTGTGGCCCGGCAGGTATTCACCGCCGGCCGAGCCGCTCATGCAACGGCTGGCGCCGGCGAAGAAGCGGAACACATCGGCAATCGCCGGGATCTCGTCGTTCAGCGCGGCGCTGTAGGGCTTGCCGCAGTTGTCCGATTCCAGCTTGGCCAGCTCTTCGCCGTGGGCTTCGATCGCGTCGGCCAGTTTCAGCAGCAGCAGCGAGCGGTCCTTCGGTGCGGTTTGCGACCAACCTTCGAACGCCGCATCGGCTGCGCGCACAGCGGCGTCGACCTGGGCTTCGCTGGCTTCCTTGATTTCTACCAGTACGCGGCCGAGGGCTGGGTTGAATACGGCTTGGGCCGGGCCTTCGCCCTCGATCAGCTGGCCGTTGATCAGTAATTTGGTTTGCATGGTTCAGCTCTCCACAAACTATTGTTATGTCCTTGAAGCAACCGACTCTAAATGTGGGAGGGGGCTTGCCCCCGATGACAGTCTTTCAGTCACATCATCTACAACTGACCCACCGCTATCGGGAGCAAGCCCCCTCCCACATTTGAGCTCGGTGCCTTCAATAAAAAAGTTATTTACCGCCACTCCCGGCCACGCTTTCACCACCGCGGGTCAGGTAATAGGCACCGAGAATCGGGAACATCGTCACCAGCATCACCAGCATCGCCACCACGTTGGTCACCGGCACATCCCGCGGGCGACTCAACTGGTTGAGCAACCACAGCGGCAAGGTGCGCTCGTGGCCGGCGGTGAAGGTGGTGACGATGATTTCGTCGAACGACAGCGCAAAGGCGAGCATGCCGCCGGCCAGCAGCGCCGAGCCCAGGTTGGGCATGATGATGTAGCGGAAGGTCTGCCAGCCGTCGGCGCCCAGGTCCATTGAGGCTTCAATCAGGCTGTGGGACGTGCGGCGCAAACGGGCGATGACGTTGTTGTAGACGATCACCACGCAGAAGGTCGCGTGGCCGACGATGATGGTGAACATCCCGGGCTCAATGCCCAACGTCTTGAACGTCGCCAGCAACGCGATACCGGTGATGATCCCCGGCAGCGCAATCGGCAGGATCAGCATCAGCGACACGCCTTGCTTGCCAAAGAACTCGCGGCGATACAGCGCCGCCGAGGCCAGCGTGCCAAGCACCATGGCGATCAGGGTGGCGATGGCTGCGATCTGCAGCGACAACTTGATCGACTCCAGCACGTCCGGCCGGGCGAACGCCACGCTGAACCACTTCAACGTGAAGCCCTGTGGCGGAAAGCTGAACGCTGCCTCTTCGGTATTGAAGGCGTAGAGGAAGATGATCAGGATCGGGAAGTGTAAAAACACCAGGCCGCCCCAGGCTGCGATCTTTAGTCCCAGCGAAGATTTCTCAGAGTGCATCGAAGGCCCCCAGGCGTTTGACGATGGACAGGTAAACCGCAATCAGCACGATGGGCACCAGGGTGAACGCCGCTGCCATGGGCATGTTGCCGATGGCGCCTTGCTGCGCGTAGACCATGCCACCGACGAAGTAGCCCGGCGGGCCCACCAGTTGCGGCACGATGAAATCGCCCAGGGTCAGCGAGAAGGTGAAGATCGACCCGGCGGCAATCCCCGGAATCGACAGTGGCAGAATCACTTGCATAAAAGTCTGGCGCGGCTTGGCGCCCAGATCCGCCGAGGCTTGCAGCAACGACGGCGGCAAACGCTCCAGCGATGCCTGGATCGGCAGGATCATGAACGGCAGCCAGATATAGACGAACACCATGAACCGCCCCAGGTGTGAGGTGCTCAAGGTGCTGCCGCCCACACCGGGAATACCCAGCACGAACTGCAACACCGGCTCCAGGCCCAGGTGCTGCACGAACCACTGCGCCACGCCGCCCTTGGCCAGCAGCAGGGTCCAGGCGTAGGCCTTGACGATGTAGCTGGCCCACATCGGCATCATCACTGCGATGTAAAAGAATGCCTTGGTCTTGCCCGTGGTGTAGCGCGCCATGTAGTAGGCAATCGGGAAGGCCACGATGGCGCTGGCAATCGACACCACAATCGCCATGCTCAAGGTGCGAAGGATGATGTCGAAGTTCGACGGCTGGAACAGTGCGGCGAAGTTGGCCAGGGTCAGGTCTGGCGTGACCGCCATGGTGAAGTCGTCGAAGGTGTAGAAGCCTTGCCACAGCAAGGTCAGCAACGAGCCGAGGTAAATCGCGCCGAACCAGATCAGCGGCGGTATCAACAGCATCGCCAGATACAGGTTGGGCTTGCGGTACAGCAGGTTGGAAAACCTGCGCATCGGTGGTTGGGAGAGGGCCAGGCTCATGTCACACCTCGCCTGCAATGTCGGTCAGCGGTGTCATGGCTTCCCGCGCCCAGCGCGCGGTAATGGTCTGGCCGACCTGATGGCCGCTGCTGATATCCAGCCACTGGTTGTTGGCCTGGCTGATGTTCAACGCCTGGCCGTTTTCCAGTTTTAGCTCATAGCGGGTGGCGCTGCCCTGGTACTGGATGTCATGCAGCAGGCCGCTGACTTCCACTTCGCCGGCACCCAGTGGGCCGTCGGCAAACCGCACGTGTTCCGGGCGGATCGAAAATGGCTGCGCGCTGCCGCTGAGGCGCTGGGCCAGTTCGCCGCGAATCACGTTGGAGGTGCCGACGAATTCGGCGACGAATGAGGTAGCCGGTTTCATGTACAGGTTGCGCGGGGTGTCGACTTGTTCGATGCGGCCTTTGTTGAACACTGCCACGCGGTCGGACATCGACAACGCTTCGGTTTGATCGTGGGTCACGAAAATAAAGGTGATGCCCAACTGGCGTTGCAGCTTCTTCAGCTCGCTTTGCATCTGTTCGCGCAGCTTGAGGTCAAGGGCGCCCAAGGGTTCATCGAGCAGCAGCACGCGGGGGCGATTGACCAGTGCGCGTGCCAGTGCCACACGCTGGCGCTGCCCACCTGAAAGTTGCACCGGCTTACGGTCGCCATACCCACCGAGGGCGACCATGCCCAAGGCTTCTTCGGCGCGGTTCAGGCGTTCGGCCTTGCCCACGCCCTTGACCTTGAGGCCGTAGGCCACGTTGTCGCGCACATTCATATGGGGGAACAGTGCGTAATCCTGGAACACGGTGTTTACGTCACGCTGATACGGCGGCAAGCCGGCGGCTTCCTCGCCATGAATGCGGATCGAGCCAGCGCTCGGTTGCTCGAACCCGGCGATCAGGCGCAGGCAAGTGGTCTTGCCAGAGCCGGAAGGGCCGAGCATGGAAAAGAACTCGCCGTCCTGGATATCGATGGAAACCCGGTCGACGGCTTTCACTTCGCCGAACTGACGGGAAACGTGGGTGAATTGGACTGCAAGCGTCATGGTGCGGTGCTCCAAAAAGGCGCGGGTCGTCGCAGCGGCCCGGCCTGGACTTCTGAAAAAACAAAACATCTATGAGTGCGGTCAATGTGGGAGGAGGCTTGCTCCCGATGACGGTGTGTCAGGCAACACAGGTTTGTCTGATGTACCGCTATCGTGAGCAAGCCCCCTCCCACAGGGGACCTAGGTCGTTTGGAAGGCCTTATCTGCCGCCCATGATCGCGATGTAATCCTGGGTCCAGCGGCTGTACGGTACGAACTTGCCGCCCTCAGCCTGTGGGGTTTTCCAGAAGGCGATCTTGTCGAACTGGTCGAACCCGTTGGTCTTGCAACCCTCGGCGCCGAGCAGTTCGCTTTCCTTACAGGCCGCAGGCACCGCCGGCAGCGAACCGAACCAGGCGGCGACATCGCCCTGGACCTTCGGCTGCAGCGACCAGTCCATCCACTTGTAGGCGCAGTTCGGGTGCTTGGCCTCGCTGTGCAACATGGTGGTGTCGGCCCAGCCGGTGGCGCCCTCTTTCGGAATGGTCGAGGCAATTGGCTGCTTTTCATTGACCAGCCCGTTGACCTGATACGGCCAGGCGCTGGAGGCCACCACGCCTTCGTTCTTGAAGTCACTCATTTGCACGGTGGTGTCGTGCCAGTAGCGGTGGATCAACGGTTGCTGGGCGCGCAACAGGTCGAGCACGGCTTTGTACTGGGTTTCGGTCAGTTCGTATGGGCTCTGGATGCCCAGTTCCGGCTGGGTCGATTTGAGGTACAGCGCTGCATCGGCGATGTAGATCGGGCCGTCATAGGCCTGCACGCGGCCTTTGTTCGGCTTGCCGTCCGGCAGGTTCTGGGCGTTGAACAGCACATCCCAACTGGTGGGCGCGGTCTTGAACACGTTGGTGTTGTACATCAGCACGTTCGGGCCCCATTGGTACGGGGTGCCGTAGGTCTGCTGGCCGACCACGTACCACGGCGCGTCTTTGAGGCGTGGGTCGATGTTCTTCCAGTTTGGGATCAGCGAGGTGTTGATCGGCTGCACACGCTTGCCGACGATCAACCGTAGCGACGCATCGCCCGACGCGGTGACCAGGTCATACCCGCCCTTGGCCATCAAGCTGACCATTTCGTCAGAAGTGGCGGCGGTTTTCACATTGACCTTGCAGCCGGTTTCCTTCTCGAAACCTGTGACCCAGTCGTAGGCCTTGTCGCTTTCGCCACGTTCGATATAGCCGGGCCAGGCGACGATATCCAGCTGGCCTTCGCCAGCGCCAATCGCCTTGAGCGGTTCGGCGGCCTGAATGCTGGCGCTGGCCAGCAGCGCGGAGGTCAAGGCACTGAGCAGTGCGGTCTTGTGCGCGGACATGGGGGTTCCCTCTTCTTTAATTATGGTCGGGGCAGTTGTGTGCAACCGGTGACGCAAAAGCTTAGTTGTTGTTTTAAAGATGTTGGCCGTGGCGGGCCATGATGTGGCGCACCACGCTGTAGTCCTGTAGCGAATCACTGGACAGATCTTTCCCATACCCCGAGCGCTTCAAGCCGCCGTGGGGCATTTCGCTGACCAGCATGAAATGGCTGTTGATCCAAGTGCAGCCGTATTGCAGGCGTGCGGCTACCTGCATGGCCTTGTCCAGATTCTGGGTCCACACAGAGGAGGCCAGGCCGTATTCGGAGTCATTGGCCCAGTCCACCGCCTGTTCCAGCTCATCGAAGCGGGTCACGGTGACCACTGGACCAAACACTTCGCGCTGCACAATTTCATCGCTCTGTTTACAGCCGGCGAGCAAGGTTGGCTGGTAATAGAAGCCCGCGCCGGAATGCACGGCGGCGCCCGTGACCCGCTCGATATGCGGCTGGCCGAGGGCACGCTCGACAAAACTGGCCACGCGGTCGCGCTGGCGCGTACTGATCAGCGGGCCGAGTTCGTTGTCGGCATCACGCTTGCCGGCAAAGCGCAGGCTGCTGACCGCCGCACCGAGGTCGGCGACCAATTTGTCGTGAATCCCCGACTGGGCGTAGATGCGGCATGCGGCGGTGCAGTCCTGGCCGGCGTTGTAGTAACCGTAGGCGCGCACACCCTCAACCACGGCTTGCAGGTCGGCATCGTTACACACGATTACCGGCGCTTTGCCGCCCAGTTCCAGGTGCGTGCGTTTGAGCGTCTTGGACGCGGCTTGCAGGATTTTCTGCCCGGTGACGATATCGCCGGTCAGGGAAACCATGCGCACTTTCGGGTGGCTGACCAGATGGCTGCCCACCCCTTCACCGCCGCCACAGAGAATGTTGATGACCCCGCGTGGTAACAAGTCCTTCAGCACAGGGGCGAGTGCGAGGATCGACAGCGGCGTATGTTCCGACGGCTTGAACACCAAGGTATTACCGGCAGCCAGCGCCGGGGCGATCTTCCAGGCGGCCATCATCAACGGGTAGTTCCACGGTGCGATGGAGGCGACGACGCCAATTGGATCGCGCCGCACCATGCTGGTGTAGCCCGGCAGGTATTCGCCGCTCAGTTGCCCTGTCTGGCAGCGCACGGCCCCGGCGAAGAAGCGGAACACGTCGACGGTGGCGCTCAAGTCATCCTGACGTGCCAGGTGCAACGGCTTGCCGCAGTTCAGGGATTCCAGGCGGGCCAGGTAATCGGCTTGTTTTTCGATGGCATCGGCGATGCCCAGAAGAATGTTTGAACGCTGTTGCGGCGTGGTCCGCGACCAGCTGGCAAATGCGCGGTGGGCCGCGAGGATGGCTGATTCGACCTGCTCGGTGCTGGCTTCAGCAATTTGGGTAAGCACTTCACCGGTGGCCGGGTTGAGGATCGGCTCGGCGAATCCCTGGCCCTGGACCAGTTCGCCGTCGATCAGCAACGCAGTAAGCAGCGGGGTGGGCGCGCCGGACATTTTTCGCGATCTCTTTTCTTGTGTGGTCATGGGCGTTCTCTTACAAGGCGCCGGACCTTCTCTTATGGATGAACTGAGAGTAGTGGTCAGGCGCGAGGTCAACAAATACTAAATACTGAATGCGGCATTCGATTAAATAGATGGCTTGCGTGGGTGCGGCTGTTCCCGGGCCACGGTGAGGAACGGGTCTACCAGCGCGGGACGCGCGGTGCCTCGGCGCCACGCCAGGCCCACATCGAGGGTCTGGCTGAGGTCGGCGATCGGCCGTGCCTCGATGATGTCGCCCTCCAGGGACCATGGGCGGTAGGTCATGTCCGGCTGAATCGACACGCCCAGTCCTGCCGCCACCAGGCTACGCACTGCCTCCGTCGATGCTGTACGCAGCGTGACGCGGGGTTGCAAGCCTGCGCTGGTCCAAAGGCGCTGGGCGTTTTGGCCCATTTCATCAACATTCAGCTGAATCAACGGCTCGCGCGCGACATCGGCCAGGTTGATGCTGTCGTGCTCCAGCAGCGGGTGCTGCGCCGGCAGCCACAGGCGATGGGGCGAGTGGGTCAGGACTTCTGTCTGAAGGGCGTGGCGGTCTTCGAGGTTGGAGAGGATCAGCACGCCGACGTCGATTTCGCCGCTCACCAGCAAATGCTCGATATAGGGGCGTTCGTCCTCCATCACGCGGATTTCCACATTGGGGTAGGCGCGCTGGAAGCGGGTGAGCAGGTCGGCGAGGTAGTAGCCGGCCACCAGGCTGGTCACGCCGATGATCAATTGCCCGGCCACTTGGTCGGTGCTTTGTTGCAGGCTGCGCTTGGCGTTGTCGACGGTGGCGAGGATCAAGTGCGCCTGGCGCAGGAACTGGTGGCCCTGGTGGGTGAGGGTCATGCCTTTGGCGTGGCGGTTGAACAGGTTTACCCCGATTTCCTGCTCCAATTGCTGGATCGCCAGGGTCAGGGTCGACTGGGAAATAAACGCGGTCTGCGCGGCGGCGGAGATCGAGCCGGTCTCGGCCACGGCGATAAAGTGCCGGATTTGACGCAAGGTCATCATGCTGGAATTACCAGTGGGGTGTTTTTATAGATTTGTCCGAGTGTATATCGGTTTTAGCGAACGGCAGTGGCGTTACATCTGGAAGCACTCTAGATCGGGGCTTTTTGGCACTTAGTTTTACGCTGAGGGCCTATTGGTCCTATGAACCCAAGTGTCTGGAGGCTACGAATGAATACCCGTGGATTGCTCGATCAGTTGCTCAAGTCCGGCCAGGACATGCTGCAAAGCAAGGCTGGCGGCCAACGCAAGCAGGACGACAAAGGCGCCTTGGGCGGACTGCTTGGCGGCGGAGGGTTGGGCAGCCTGCTTGGCGGTGCCGGTGGCGGCGCCCTGGCAGCCGGTGCCATGGGCTTGTTGATGGGCAACAAGAAGGCGCGCAAATTCGGCGGCAAAGCCCTGACCTACGGCGGGCTGGCCGCATTGGGCGTCATTGCCTACAAGGCCTACGGCAACTGGCAGGCCAATCAAGCCAATGCGCCCAAGGGCGAGCCGCAGACCATCGACCGCCTGCCACCGGCCCAAGCCGAGCAGCACAGCCAAGGCATTCTCAAGGCGCTGGTTGCAGCAGCCAAGGCCGACGGCCATGTGGATGAGCGCGAGCGAGAGCTGATCGAGGGGGAGTTCACCAAGCTGGATAACGACCGCGAGCTGCAAAGCTGGCTGCACGCCGAGCTGAACAAGCCTCTGGACCCGGCCGATGTCGCCCGCGCGGCAAGCACCCCGGAAATGGCTGCCGAAATGTATATCGCCAGCGTGATGCTGGTCGACGAAGAAAACTTCATGGAAAAGGCCTATCTGGACGAATTGGCCCGCCAACTGAAACTGGAGCCTGGCTTGAAGCTGGAGCTGGAAAAGCAGGTGCGTCAAGCTACCCTCTGAGCATCTCTGTATAGATAAAGCACCCTGGCTGGCTGAATGCCCCAGGGTGTTTTTGCATTCCATGAGCGCTGCATCAAAACCCATTGATTAATGAGGCCTTCTGCTCAGCTATACTCCCCTCCATTTGAATGGCCCTTCGAGGAATTACTGTGAAGAACTGGACCTTGCGCCAACGCATCCTGGCAAGTTTTGCGGTCATTATCGCCATCATGCTGTTAATGGTTGTGGTCTCCTACTCACGGTTGCTGAAGATCGAAACCAGTCAGGAAGCCGTCCGGGACGATGCGGTACCGGGGGTTTATCTCAGTTCTATGATCCGCAGCGCGTGGGTCGACAGTTACCTTCAGACCATCGACATCATTGGTCTGCGTGAGGATAAAACCTTCACCAATACCGACAAGGCCGACTACAAGGCCTTCGAAGCGCGTATTGAGCAACAGATGGCCAATTACGAAAAAACCGTGCGCAGCCAGGCTGATCGCATGGAGTTCGATAACTTCAAAGCTGCACACATCAATTACAACAAGGTCCTTGAGCAGTTGCTGGACCGCGTCCAGAACAACGACCTGCCCGCTGCACGCGAGTTGCTTGAAGAGCAACTCACGCCGATCTGGATCGAAGGTCGCATGAAGCTCAATGACATTATTACGGAGAACAAAAACGTCTCTGATCGCGCCACCGCGGCGATTGACGACGCCGTTCTGTCGGCCAAGATCAGCATGGGCGTGTCGCTGATCATCGCCGTCCTCGCCGCCGGCCTGTGCGGCCTGCTGCTGATGCGCGCGATCATGGCGCCGATGCAGCGCATCGTCGAAATCCTCGACACCATGCGCACTGGCGACCTGAGCAAACGCCTGAATCTGGAGCGCAAGGACGAATTCAACGCGGTAGAAACCGGCTTCAACGACATGATGACCGAGCTCACCGCTCTGGTTTCCCAGGCGCAACGCTCTTCGGTTCAGGTCACCACCTCAGTGACGGAGATTGCGGCGACCTCCAAGCAGCAGCAGGCCACCGCCACCGAAACTGCCGCGACCACCACCGAGATCGGCGCCACTTCGCGGGAAATCGCCGCCACTTCCAAAGATCTGGTGCGTACCATGACCGAAGTCTCCACCGCTGCCGACCAGGCTTCGGTGGCCGCCGGTTCTGGCCAGCAGGGCCTGGCGCGTATGGAAGAGACCATGCATTCGGTGATGGGGGCCGCCGACCTGGTGAATGCCAAGCTGGCGATCCTCAATGAGAAGGCCGGCAACATCAACCAGGTGGTGGTGACCATCGTCAAAGTCGCCGACCAGACCAACCTGTTGTCCCTGAACGCCGCCATCGAAGCGGAAAAAGCCGGTGAATACGGCCGCGGGTTTGCCGTGGTCGCCACCGAAGTGCGTCGTCTGGCCGATCAGACCGCCGTGGCCACTTACGACATCGAGCAGATGGTGCGTGAGATTCAGTCGGCGGTTTCCGCTGGTGTGATGGGCATGGACAAATTCTCCGAAGAAGTGCGCCGCGGCATGTTCGAAGTGCAGCAAGTGGGCGAGCAACTGTCGCAGATCATCCATCAGGTACAGGCCTTGGCGCCGCGGGTGTTGATGGTCAACGAGGGCATGCAGGCCCAGGCCACCGGCGCCGAGCAGATCAACCACGCGCTGGTGCAGTTGGGTGATGCCAGCAGCCAGACCGTCGAATCCCTGCGCCAAGCCAGCTTTGCCATTGATGAACTGAGCCAGGTTGCGGTGGGTCTGCGCAGCGGCGTGTCGCGTTTCAAAGTGTGATGAGCGACCTCGCGGCTAAACGCGGCGCCGTCCCGGCAGCGAAAAAGGCGTTGTTCCTGGTGTTTCACATCGGCAGTGAACGTTATGCCCTCAAGGCCACCGAAGTGGCCGAGGTGCTGCCGCGCCTGCCGCTCAAACCCATTGCCCATGCGCCCTCTTGGGTGGCGGGTATCTTTGCTCATCGCGGAGCGTTGGTGCCGGTCATCGACCTGAGTGCGCTGACCTTCGGTACGGCGGCCCAGGCGCGTACCAGCACGCGGTTGGTGTTGGTCAATTACCAGCCGCAACCCTGGGTCGAGTCTCGCCGGTTGGGGCTTATCCTCGAGCAGGCCACCGATACCCTGCGTTGCGATCCCGCGGAATTTCAGCCCTATGGCCTGGAGAACCCCCAGGCGCGCTATTTGGGGCCGGTGCGTGAGGATGCGTTGGGCCTGATGCAATGGATCGGCGTGAATGACGTGCTCACCGATGACGTGCGCGCCCTGTTGTTTTCTGCCGAGCTGAGCGTATGAGCAACGACCCGCGCTTCTTTGCCTTCCTCAAGGAACGTATCGGCCTGGACGTCGCGTCGGTCGGCGAGGCCATTATCGAGCGCGCCGTGCGCCAGCGCAGCCAGGCCGTGCAGGCGCAGACGCCAGGCGAATACTGGCAGCGCCTGCAAAGCTCCCACGACGAGCAACAAGCACTGATCGAAGCGGTGATCGTTCCCGAGACGTGGTTTTTCCGTTACCCCGAATCCTTTGCGACTTTGGCCCGGTTGGCGATTGCACGCCTGGCCGAGATCAAGCAGATGCGCGCACTGCGCATCCTCAGCCTGCCGTGCTCCACCGGCGAAGAACCCTATTCGATTGCCATGGCCCTGCTCGATGCCGGCCTGGCGCCGCATCAGTTCAAGGTGCTCGGCTTGGACGTCAGCCCGCTGTCGGTGGAGCGTGCGCGGCGCGGGGTGTATGGCAAGAACTCGTTCCGCGGTAGCGATATTGCCTTTCGCGATCGCCACTTCACTGAACACAGCGACGGGTTCCACATCGCCGACCGCGTGCGCGAACAAGTGCGCCTGCAAGTCGGCAACTTACTGGACCCGACGCTGCTGGCGAACGAGGCGAGCTACGATTTCGTGTTTTGCCGCAACCTTTTGATCTATTTCGACCAGCCGACGCAGAAGCAAGTGTTCGATGTGCTCAAGGGCCTGACCCACGTAGACGGCGTACTGTTTATCGGCCCGGCCGAGGGCAGCCTGCTGGGCCGGCATGGCATGCGTTCGATCGGGGTGCCGCAGTCTTTCGCCTTTAGTCGGCACGCCGAACCTAACCTGCCGGCGCCGGTATTCGTGCCGATACCGAGCCCTCAGCGCAGCGCGGCGCCCATCCCCGTCAAGCCAAGGCCGTTCAGTACCGCGAGCGCCCAAGTGGTGCCGATCAAGCCTCCGCCGCCTTCCGACGCGGGTACCTTGCTCAGCCGCATCGCCACCTTGGCCAACGAAGGCAAGAGTGCCGAGGCCCGTGTCGCCTGCGAGCAGTATTTGAACAGCCACCCGCCAGCCGCCCAGGTGTTCTACTGGCTGGGGCTGCTCAGCGATGTGGCCGGCAGCGCCCTGGAGGCTCAGGGGTTTTATCGGAAAGCCTTGTACCTGGAACCTCAGCACCCGCAGGCCTTGATTCACCTGGCCGCGTTGCTCGAATCCCAGGGCGACAGCGCGGGGGCGCGCCGTTTGCAAGCGCGGGCCGCCCGTAGCGAGCGAGCAGACAGTGAGTCCAAACGATGAGTAGCCCCGACGCGCTCGACACCGCCGGCCTGGACCTGACTATGGCCGACACCCAGGCCATCGACGATTGCTGGAACCGGATCGGTATCCACGGCGACAAGTCCTGCCCGCTGCTGGTGGACCATATCCACTGCCGCAACTGTGCGGTGTACTCAGCGGCCGCCACGCGCCTGCTGGATCGCTACGCCCTGCAGCAGGACGACCGTCGTCCGGCCGCTGCAGTTGAAGTCGACGAAGAGATCGTCACCCGCTCGTTGCTGATGTTCCGTCTCGGTGAAGAGTGGTTGGGCATCGCCACCCGCTGCCTGGTGGAGGTGGCTCCGTTGCAACCGATTCACTCGCTGCCGCACCAGCGTTCCCGCGCCTTGCTCGGCGTGGCGAACGTGCGGGGGGCGCTGGTGGCGTGCCTGTCTCTGGTGGAGCTGCTCGGCCTGGACAACACCGGTCACGGCGCCAGTGGCGGGCGGATCATGCCACGTATGTTGATCATCGCCGCGCAGGATGGCCCAGTGGTGGTACCGGTGGACGAAGTGGACGGCATCCATGCCATCGATGAGCGCACCTTGAACGCTGCGTCGGCGCCTGGCTCCCAGGCCAGCGCACGCTTTACTCAGGGCGTGTTGCAATGGAAGGGCCGCAGCCTGCGTTGGCTGGATGAGGCGCAATTGTTGTCCGCCGTGACCCGGAGCCTCACATGACCCCCGACCAGATGCGCGACGCCTCGCTGCTGGAACTGTTCAGCCTGGAAGCCGATGCACAGACCCAGGTACTGAGCGCGGGCCTGCTGGCCCTGGAGCGTAACCCGACCCAGGCCGATCAGCTTGAAGCCTGCATGCGCGCGGCCCATTCGCTCAAGGGCGCGGCGCGGATCGTGGGGGTGGATGCGGGTGTCAGCGTGTCCCACGTCATGGAGGATTGCCTGGTCAGCGCCCAGGAAAGTCGCCTGTACCTGCAACCCGAACACATTGACGCCTTGCTGCAAGGCACCGACCTGCTGATGCGCATCGCCACCCCGGGAAACACCGTGGGGCCAGCGGACATCGACGCTTATGTGGCGTTGATGGAGCGCCTGCTGGATCCGTCGCAGCCCACCGCCAAAGCTGCGCCACCGCCTGTCGTGTCCCAGCCTGCACCCGCGCCGGTCATCGAAGAATTGCCGCCGGAGCCCGAGCCCGCTCCCCCTGTTGCCAGCGATCCGCCGCGTCAGGGCAAGCGCATGACCGAAGGCGGCGAGCGCGTGTTGCGCGTGACCGCCGAGCGCTTGAACAGTCTGCTGGATCTGTCGAGCAAATCCCTGGTGGAAACCCAGCGGCTCAAGCCCTATCTGGCCAGCATGCAGCGCCTCAAACGTATTCAAAGCAATAGCGTGCGCGCCCTGGACACACTGGACGGCCACCTCAAGACTCTGGATCTGAACCTCGAAGCCCAGGAAGCCCTGGCTGATACCCGTCGCCTGCTGAGCGAGGCGCAGGCCTTACTGGCGGAAAAAACTGCCGAGCTGGATGAGTTCGGCTGGCAGGCAGGGCAGCGCGCTCAGGTGCTCTACGACACTGCGCTGGCCTGTCGCATGCGTCCGTTTGCCGATGTGCTGGCCGGGCAGGTGCGTATGGTGCGCGACCTCGGCCGCAGCCTCGGCAAGCAGGTGCGCCTGGAGATCGAGGGCGAAAAGACCCAGGTCGACCGTGACGTGCTGGAAAAGCTCGAAGCGCCACTCACCCATCTATTGCGCAATGCCGTCGACCACGGCATCGAAATGCCCGACCAGCGCCTGCTGGCCGGCAAACCCGCCGAAGGCTTGATCCGCCTGCGTGCCTCCCATCAGGCCGGTTTACTGGTGCTGGAACTGAGCGACGACGGCAACGGCGTCGACCTGGAGCGCCTGCGCGGGACCATTGTCGACCGGCATCTGTCGACCCTGGAGACCGTGC
Source organism: Pseudomonas sivasensis (assembly GCF_021391435.1). Classification (NCBI taxonomy): domain Bacteria; kingdom Pseudomonadati; phylum Pseudomonadota; class Gammaproteobacteria; order Pseudomonadales; family Pseudomonadaceae; genus Pseudomonas; species Pseudomonas sivasensis. Next base: position 1,536,776 of record NZ_CP090029.1, read on the forward strand.
TGAACCTGAGCGAAGAGGAACTGCTGACGTTCCTGTTCCTGCCGGGTTTCAGCCTGCGCGACAAGGTTACCGAGGTGTCCGGGCGCGGCGTCGGACTGGATGCGGTGCAGCATATGGTCCGCCAGTTGCGCGGCGCGGTGGTGCTGGAGCAGACGGCGGGGCAGGGCAGTCGTTTTCACTTGGAGGTGCCGCTGACCCTTTCGGTGGTGCGCAGCCTGGTGGTGGAAGTTGGCGAAGAAGCCTATGCGTTCCCGCTGGCACATATAGAACGTATGTGTGACCTGGCCCCCGACGACATTGTGCAACTCGAAGGCCGACAGCATTTCTGGCACGAGGGGCGGCATGTTGGCCTGGTCGCCGCCAGCCAGCTGTTACAGCGCCCGCCGGGGCAGACCAATGACGAGACCTTGAAGGTGGTGGTGATCCGCGAGCGCGATGCGGTGTACGGTATCGCCGTGGAACGTTTCATCGGCGAGCGTACCCTGGTGGTGTTGCCGCTGGATGACCGCCTGGGCAAGGTCCAGGATATTTCCGCCGGCGCCTTGCTGGATGACGGCTCGGTGGTGTTGATCGTCGATGTGGAAGACATGCTGCGTTCGGTGGACAAGCTGCTCAACACCGGGCGCCTGGAACGCATTGCCCGGCGCAGCCAGCAGGTCACCGAGGCTCCGCGCAAACGCGTACTGGTGGTGGATGACTCGCTCACCGTGCGTGAGTTGCAACGTAAATTGCTGCTTAATCGCGGCTACGAAGTGGCCGTTGCGGTCGACGGTATGGACGGCTGGAACGCCTTACGTTCCGAAGACTTCGACCTGCTGATCACTGACATTGATATGCCTCGCATGGACGGTATTGAATTGGTCACACTCTTGCGCCGTGATACTCGCCTGCAATCGTTGCCGGTGATGGTGGTGTCGTACAAAGACCGTGAAGAGGACCGTCGCCGTGGGTTGGATGCCGGCGCCGATTATTACTTGGCCAAGGCCAGCTTCCACGACGACGCGTTGCTGGACGCCGTCGTGGAGCTGATTGGGGGCGCGCGGTCATGAGGGTTGCGATCGTCAACGACATGCCCCTGGCCGTGGAGGCCTTGCGCCGCGCCTTGAATTTCGAGCCCTCGCACGAGGTGGTGTGGGTGGCCGGCAATGGTCTGGAGGCAGTGCAGCGCTGCGCTGAGTTGACGCCTGACCTGATCCTGATGGATCTGATCATGCCGGTGATGGACGGCGTGGAGGCCACGCGGCAGATCATGGCCGAGACCCCGTGCGCGATCCTGTTGGTGACCGTCGACCGCCAGGCCAATATGAGCCGGGTGTTCGAAGCCATGGGCCACGGCGCCCTGGATGTGGTGGACACGCCCGCACTCGGCGTGGGCAATCCAAAGGATGCGGCGGCACCGCTGCTGCGCAAAATCCTCAACATCGGCTGGCTGATCGGCCAGCGCGGCAGCCGCGTGCGCACCGAAACCACGTCAGCGCGCACCTCCGGCAAACGCCAGAGTTTGGTGGCTATCGGCTCTTCGGCGGGTGGCCCGGCTGCCCTGGAAATCCTGCTCAAGGGTTTACCCCGTGACTTTCCCGCCGCCATTGTGCTGGTGCAGCATGTGGACCAGGTCTTTGCCGCCGGCATGGCCGAATGGCTCAGCAGTGCTTCCGGGCTGCCGGTGCGCCTGGCCCGCGAAGGCGAACCGCCGCAAAGCGGTGTGGTCTTGCTGGCCGGTACCAATCACCACATTCGTCTATTGAAGAACGGCACGCTAGCCTATACCGCAGAGCCGGTGAACGAGATTTACCGGCCTTCGATCGACGTGTTCTTCGAAAGCGTGGCCAGCCACTGGAATGGTGACGCTCGGCGTGGGCAATCCAAAGGATGCGGCGGCACCGCTGCTGCGCAAAATCCTCAACATCGGCTGGCTGATCGGCCAGCGCGGCAGCCGCGTGCGCACCGAAACCACGTCAGCGCGCACCTCCGGCAAACGCCAGAGTTTGGTGGCTATCGGCTCTTCGGCGGGTGGCCCGGCTGCCCTGGAAATCCTGCTCAAGGGTTTACCCCGTGACTTTCCCGCCGCCATTGTGCTGGTGCAGCATGTGGACCAGGTCTTTGCCGCCGGCATGGCCGAATGGCTCAGCAGTGCTTCCGGGCTGCCGGTGCGCCTGGCCCGCGAAGGCGAACCGCCGCAAAGCGGTGTGGTCTTGCTGGCCGGTACCAATCACCACATTCGTCTATTGAAGAACGGCACGCTAGCCTATACCGCAGAGCCGGTGAACGAGATTTACCGGCCTTCGATCGACGTGTTCTTCGAAAGCGTGGCCAGCCACTGGAATGGTGACGCCGTCGGCGTACTGCTGACCGGCATGGGTCGTGACGGGGCTCAGGGCCTTAAGTTATTGCGTGAACAAGGTTATTTGACCATCGCCCAGGATCAGCAGAGCTCGGCGGTGTATGGCATGCCCAAAGCGGCGGCGGCGATTGATGCCGCTGTTGAAATTCGCCCTCTGGACAGAATTGCGCCCCGATTACTGGAGGTCTTTGCACAATGAACATGACCTTGCGCGATGCTGGCTTGCAGGTAGTAATTCAGGTGACTGCAGATGAATGATTTACAGATCGACGACATCAAGACCGACGAAAATGCCGCCATGGTGTTGCTGGTCGACGACCAGGCCATGATCGGCGAAGCGGTCCGACGCGGCCTGGCCCATGAAGAAAACATCGATTTCCACTTCTGCGCCGATCCGCACCAGGCGATTGCCCAGGCTATCCGCATCAAGCCGACGGTGATCCTGCAGGACTTGGTGATGCCCGGCCTCGATGGCCTGACTCTGGTGCGCGATTACCGTAATCACCCGGCCACGCAGAACATCCCGATCATCGTGCTATCCACCAAGGAAGACCCGCTGATCAAGAGCGCGGCGTTCTCGGCGGGGGCCAACGACTACCTGGTCAAGCTGCCGGACAACATCGAACTGGTGGCACGCATCCGCTATCACTCGCGTTCCTACATGACGCTGCTGCAGCGCGATGCGGCTTACCGCGCGCTGCGGGTCAGCCAGCAACAGTTGCTGGACACTAACCTGGTGCTGCAACGCCTGATGAACTCCGATGGCCTTACCGGGCTGTCCAACCGCCGTCACTTCGACGAATACCTGGAACTGGAGTGGCGCCGCGCCATGCGCGACCAGACCCAACTGTCGCTGCTGATGATCGACGTGGACTTCTTCAAGACCTATAACGACAGCTTCGGTCACGTCGAAGGCGACGAAGCCCTGCGCAAAGTTGCCGCCACCATCCGCGATGCCAGCAGTCGCCCTTCGGACCTGCCGGCGCGCTACGGTGGTGAAGAGTTTGCGTTGGTGCTGCCGAACACCTCACCGGGAGGCGCGCGACTGGTGGCCGAAAAGCTGCGCATGGCCGTCGCGGCGTTGAAAATCCCGCATATCGCCCCGGCAGAAGGCTCCAGCCTGACGATCAGCATCGGCCTGTCGACCACCACGCCGCAGCAGGGTACGGATTGTCGGCAACTGATATTGGCGGCGGACAAGGGCTTGTATACGGCCAAACACAATGGGCGTAATCAGGTCGGCATCGAGTGAATCGAGGCCGCAACCGATCAACATGTGGGAGGGGGCTTGCCCCCGATAGCGGAGGGTCAGTCACCTGATGCACCGCCATCGAGAGCAAGCACCCTCCCACATTTAACCCAGCGTAGTCTGCCTTTTCGCCAGGCGGGCTGCCGCTCCCCCCCGTTTGCCGTTATACTCGCCGGCTTTCAAAAGTTCGCCAACGAGTGCTGCCCGCCATGGAAATCAACCCGATCCTGAACACCATCAAGGACCTGTCCGAGCGCTCCGAAACTATTCGGGGGTATCTTTGACTACGATCAAAAGCATGAGCGTCTGACCGAAGTCAATCGTGAGCTTGAAGATCCGAGTGTCTGGAACAAACCTGAATACGCCCAAGAGTTGGGCCGCGAGCGCGCTGCGCTAGCGCAGATCGTCGACACCCTCGACGAACTGAACACCGGTCTGGCCGATTGCCGTGACCTGCTGGACATGGCCGTCGAAGAAAACGACGAAGGCGCAGTGGGCGATGTCATCGCCGAGCTGGCCCGTCTAGAGGAAAACCTCGCTAAGCTCGAATTCCGCCGCATGTTCAGCCATGAAATGGACCCGAACAACGCCTACCTGGACATCCAGGCCGGTTCCGGCGGCACCGAAGCCCAGGACTGGGCCAACATCCTGCTGCGCATGTACCTGCGCTGGGCCGACAAACGCGGCTTCGACGCCACCATCATGGAGCTGTCGGCCGGTGAAGTGGCTGGCATCAAGGGCGCGACCGTGCACATCAAGGGTGAATACGCCTTTGGCTGGCTGCGTACCGAAATCGGCGTGCACCGCCTGGTGCGCAAGAGCCCGTTCGACTCCGGCAACCGTCGCCACACTTCGTTCTCCGCGGTGTTCGTCTCGCCAGAGATCGACGACAAGGTGGAAATCGAGATCAACCCGGCCGACCTGCGTATCGACACCTACCGTTCCTCTGGTGCTGGTGGTCAGCACGTAAACACCACCGACTCGGCCGTACGTATTACTCACGTACCGACCAACACCGTGGTCAGCTGCCAGAACGAACGTTCCCAGCACGCCAACAAGGACACCGCCATGAAAATGCTGCGGGCCAAGTTGTACGAGCAGGAAATGCAGAAGCGCAACGCCGCTTCCCAGGCGCTGGAAGACACCAAGTCGGATATCGGCTGGGGTCACCAGATCCGTTCGTATGTGCTCGATGCGTCGCGGATCAAGGATCTGCGCACTAACATCGAACGCAGCGACTGCGACAAGGTGCTCGACGGCGATATCGACGAATACCTGGAAGCCAGCCTGAAGTCCGGCTTGTAATAAAGATTGTAGGAGCCGGCTTGCCGGCGATCCCCGGCCGCAGGCCGGGGACAACGAACCTGATGGAAATTTTAAAGACATGAGCGACCAACAACTCGACCCGCAAGCCCTGCAACAGGAAGAAAACTCCCTGATCGCCCTGCGCAAGGAAAAGCTTGCTGCCGAGCGCGCGAAGGGCAATGCCTTCCCCAATGACTTCCGCCGCGAAAACTACTGCGATGCCTTGCAGAAACAGTATGCGGACAAGACCAAGGAAGAGCTGGCAGAGGCTGCGATCCCGGTCAAAGTGGCAGGTCGCATCATGCTCAACCGTGGCTCGTTCATGGTGATCCAGGACATGACCGGTCGCATCCAGGTCTACGTCAACCGCAAGACCTTGCCTGAAGAAACCCTGGCCTCGGTGAAAACCTGGGACATGGGCGACATCATTGCCGCCGAAGGCACCCTGGCCCGTTCCGGCAAGGGCGACCTGTACGTCGAGATGACCAGCGTGCGCCTGCTGACCAAGTCCCTGCGCCCGCTACCGGACAAGCACCACGGCCTGACCGACACCGAGCAGCGCTACCGCCAGCGCTACGTTGACCTGATCGTCAACGAAGACGTGCGCCAGACCTTCCGCGTGCGTTCGCAAGTCATCGCCCACATCCGCAGCTTCCTGATGGCGCGTGACTTCCTTGAAGTCGAAACCCCGATGCTGCAAACCATCCCCGGTGGTGCCGCAGCCAAGCCATTCGAAACCCACCACAACGCCCTGGACCTGGAAATGTTCCTGCGTATCGCGCCGGAGCTGTACCTGAAGCGTCTGGTTGTGGGTGGTTTTGAAAAGGTCTTCGAGATCAACCGCAACTTCCGTAACGAAGGTGTCTCGACCCGTCACAACCCAGAATTCACCATGTTGGAGTTCTACCAGGCCTACGCCGACTACGAAGACAACATGGACCTGACCGAAGAACTGTTCCGCGAACTGGCACAGCTGGTCCTGGGCAGCACCGACGTGCCGTATGGTGACAAGGTGTTCCACTTCGGCGAGCCGTTCGTACGTCTGTCGGTGTTCGACTCGATCCTCAAGTACAACCCCGAGCTGACCGCTGACGACCTCAACGACATCGACAAAGCCCGTGCCATCGCCAAGAAAGCCGGCGCCAAGGTGCTGGGCTTCGAAGGCCTGGGCAAACTGCAGGTGATGATTTTCGAAGAGCTGGTCGAACACAAGCTGGAACAGCCGCACTTCATTACCCAGTACCCGTTCGAAGTCTCGCCGCTGGCCCGTCGCAACGATGACAACCCGAACGTCACTGACCGTTTCGAGCTGTTCATTGGTGGCCGCGAAATCGCCAACGCCTACTCCGAGTTGAATGACGCGGAAGACCAGGCCGAGCGCTTCATGGCTCAGGTGGCCGATAAGGACGCCGGTGACGACGAAGCCATGCACTACGACGCAGACTTCGTACGCGCCCTGGAATACGGCATGCCGCCAACCGCCGGTGAAGGTATCGGCATCGACCGACTGGTGATGTTGTTGACCAACTCGCCGTCGATCCGCGATGTGATCTTGTTCCCGCACATGCGGCCGCAAGCGTAACTCTAGCGAAATCCGAAGCCGCCTTTTATAAGGCGGCTTTTTTATGGGGCGTTTTTAAGCGTCAAGCAAACAGCGCCAGGTTTTGATCTATTCAAGGATGTGTGTCGTGAACCGCGTAATCGCACAAGAAGGCGCCGCCGGCATTGCAGCTGCCGTGGCTGAAAGCGTCCAGTACCAGGGCCGTAAGGCCAGTCGTCGGGGCAGCGAGCAACGGCGGCAAGACATTCTCGATGCGGCCATGCGTATTGTGGTGCGTGAGGGCGTACGAGCCGTGCGCCATCGGGCGGTGGCGGCGGAAGCGGGCGTGCCGTTGTCGGCGACCACCTACTACTTCAAAGACATCGATGACCTGCTGACCGACACCTTCGCGCAGTACGTCGAACGCAGCGCTGCCTTCATGGGCAAGCTGTGGGTACGTAACGAAGGCCTGTTGCGCGAGATGGTTGCCTACGGCGATGGCAGCCCGGAGTCACGTTCGCAATTGGCCGATGACATCGCGCGCCTGACCGCCGACTATGTGCTGCGCCAACTGACCAACCGTCGCGAACACCTCATGGCTGAACAGGCGTTTCGTCAGGAAGCGCTATTGAACCCGCGCCTGGCCGAACTGGTGCGTTCCCATCAGCAGATTTTATTGCAGGGCACCGGGCAGTTTTTCCAGGTGTTGGGCTCCCGCGAGCCGCAGCAGGACGCCAAGGTGTTGACGGCGATTATCAGTCGGATGGAATATCAGGGCCTGTTGGGCGGCGCAGAGCCTCTGACCGGTGAAGAGATGCTTGAGATCCTCAAGCGTTACATGCATTTGGTGTTGGCCTCGGTCTGACACCGGAGGGTGTCTGATGAAAACCTGGCGTATCGCGCTAATCGCCTTGTCGTTCCTGCTGCTCAGCGGTTGTTTGGTGACCTTCAAGGAGCCGCTGGCAAGCCGTGAAGCGGCGCCGAATGAGTTGCTGGGCCACTGGTCCAGCAAGAATGCATGGGGTGAGCCGCTCAACTTACACATCACTCGCGCCGGTGAGCACCGCTACAAAGCCGTGAGCTACCCTAAAGCGGCGCCGGGCCAGCGCGATGAGTACCTGTTTACTGTGTCGCGCCATGGCAACCGGTGGTACCTGTCGGCGCCGTTGCCTACAAAGTTCGGTGGGAATTTTATCCTGGCCGGCTTCGAATTCGACGAAAAGCACGAATTGGTGGTCTACAACCTGGATCTGGAGCAGATCCGCCAAGCCATCGGCCAACAGGCATTGGATGGAGGCACCGTAGAAACCGTCGAAGGCGACGGGGTGTTGGTGGACAGCCCCATGGACCGGGTATTCGCCTACCTGGATGACCCGGCCAATGCCGATGTGTTCGTTGAAGCCGCGCGCTATCAGCGTGCGGGCAAATAACGTTTAAAGAAGGAAGCACCCGGTGGACGATTACCAGCAGACGATACGCACCTTGTCCGATCGCATTGTGCTGGCACAGACACCGATTCGCGTCCTCGACGCCGTCAAATGGGACGACACTATTCGCCAGGGATTCCTCAAGGCCAAGGGCAAGGCAATGCCTGCCGTAGACCGCGACTATTACCTGAACCGGCCGCTGTCGTTTGACTCCAGTGCGGTGAAGCTGGAATTCCAGAATATCGAGCGTGACATCACCCGTCGCCTCGGCCAGTTCAGCCCGGTGGGGCAGATCATGCGTCGCATGTGCCGCGAGTACCGCATGGTGGTGCGGATGCTCGAAGCGCGCGGCACCGAGGACTTCGGCCTGATCTCCCAAGAGCTGTACGGCGCCGCCTCCGATGCGTTCCACGCCGGCGACCCAACCCTGGCCGACCTGGGCCTGATGCTCTCCGACTACCTGAATAACATCGACGGCCGTGGCGACCTCAAGGACGAAGCCAAGACCCTCACCGCCAAGGACGCCGTCGCCCTGCTGCAAACCCGCCTGAACAAGGTGTTCGGCGAGGCGGAAGAAACCATTCGCGTGTTCGAGTCCGACGGCATCGTTGCGGATGCAGCGGCGGGGGCCGACTACATCAAGATCCGCGCCGATGCGATGTTCAACAATCGCGACGTGCGCGCCCTGGAAGTCCATGAAGGCCTGGTGCACGTCGGCACTACCCTCAACGGCCAGAACCAGCCGATCTGCACTTTCCTGTCCAAAGGCCCGCCGTCTTCCACGGTGACCCAGGAAGGCTTGGCGATTCTGATGGAGATCATCACCTTCGCCTCCTACCCGAGTCGCCTGCGCAAACTCACCAACCGCACGCGCGCTATCCACATGGTGGAGGAGGGCGCCGATTTCCTGCAGGTGTTCGAATTCTTCCGCGAGCAAGGCTTTGAAATCGCTGAAAGCTATGGCAACGCCAGTCGCGTATTCCGTGGCTCGGTGCCCAATGGACTGCCGTTTACCAAGGATTTGTCCTACCTCAAGGGCTTCATCATGGTCTACAACTACATCCAGTTGGCCGTGCGCAAAGGCAAGCTGGAACAGGTGCCGTTGCTGTTCTGCGGCAAGACCACTCTGGAAGACATGCGTACCCTGCGCCAACTGGTGGACGAAGGCCTGGTGGTGCCGCCCAAGTACCTGCCTGAACAGTTCCGCGACATGAACGCATTGGCGGCGTGGATGTGCTTCTCCAACTTCCTCAACCACTTGAGCCTGGATCGGATCGAGGCGGATTACTCCAATATCCTCTGAAGAAACCGGGTCTAAATGTGGGACGGCGCAAACCACCTCCCACATTGAATCTTCAACAGACGGTCAATTTCATCTTAATCACGAGGCTTCAACGGATGAGAATCCTCGGCATTCTATGCCTGCTACTCACATTGAACGGTTGCAGCTCCCTGCTGTTCTACCCCGAACCCGGCCTGCCGTTCACGCCCGAAAAAGCGCACTTGCAATACCGCGACGTCACCCTCACCACCGCCGACGGCGTGAAGCTGCACGCGTGGTGGCTGCCGGCCAAGGCTGGCGTGCCCGTCAAAGGCACGGTGCTGCACTTGCACGGCAACGGCGGCAATCTGGCCTGGCACCTGGGGGGCAGTTGGTGGTTGCCGGAGCAGGGCTATCAGGTGCTGCTGGTGGACTATCGCGGATACGGGTTGTCAGAAGGCAAACCGTCCTTGCCTGCGATCTATCAGGATGTGGATGCAGCGTTCAGTTGGATCGACAAAGCCCCCGAAACCCAGGGCCCGCCGCTGATTGTTCTCGGCCAGAGCCTGGGCGGTGCGCTGGCCGTGCATTACCTGGCAGAGCATCCGGAGCGTCAGGCCAGGCTTAAGGCGCTGGTACTGGATGGTGTGCCAGCCAGTTATCGTGACGTAGGACAATTCGCCCTCAGTACCTCCTGGCTAACATGGCCGTTTCAAGTGCCCTTGTCCTGGCTGGTCCCCGACGCCGACAGTGCGATCAACGCCATGCCTCGGCTGACCGGCGTGCCGAAACTGCTGTTCCACAGCCTGGATGACCCGATCGTGCCGCTTTCCAATGGCATCCGTCTGTACCAGGCGGCGCCACCGCCCAGAGTGTTGCAATTGACCCGAGGCGGTCATGTGCAGACCTTTGCCGACAAGACCTGGCAAACCGTGATGCTGCGCTACCTGGATGACCCGCAGCACTTCAACGGCCTACGCCGCCTGGGCGAAATTCCGAACTACCCCATTCCTAAAGTTGACTGATCAGAGAGCCCGCAATGAGCGAAGAACGCAACATGATCCCGCTGATTCTCACCGGCATCGGCACCATCATCGGCACCGTCGGCTGCCTGTGGTACTACGGCTACCTGCACTTCGCCAAGCCGGAAGATGCGTTGTTGCTCAGTGACTTCACCATGCTCAAAACCGTGCCTGGCGAGGACTACAAAATTTCTTTGACCCCGGCGGCCCAGGTGGCGCAGTGCGTCGATGGCGTGCTGGTGATGTTCGACACCGAGCAGAAAGGCCTCAGTGGCGTGCTGGTAAACAACAAGAAACAGGCAGTACGTTGTATGGGGCAGGAAACGCCACAACTGCAGCAGTAAGCCCTCTTAAAACCTCACGATTTACGACTCGCCCCCGTAGATCGTGCAGCTGCAGCCCCCGTACTGAACTGAAATATCTGGAACCGTATCGCGCCAGCAACCACTGAATGCGGTATGACTTACACAGATCGGGGCCGAAAACGTGGCGATCACTATTGCTGCAATACGCAACATGCTGGACATGGCGAGGGGGCATGAGTCGTTGCAACGGCTGGATGCTCAGGACCATGAACTCCAGCAAATGATGGACAAGCTGTCACACAATACTTATGGCGCGAAGATAGAGCTGCCCGCTGAGGATACGCATCGAACGGTCCAGTTCGATGAGCCCAAAAAAAACCCACCGTAAGGTGGGTTTTCTTATCCAGCGTTAATCAATCAGTTAGCGACGGAAGAGCGTGGCTTCACTGGTTGGTTATCGTTAGAGATGGTCACTTCAACACGACGGTTCATGGCACGGCCCGACACGCTGCCATTATCGGCAACCGGGTATTCCTTGCCGTAGCCGGTGGTCACGATGCGGCGTGGGTCAACGCCCATCTTGATCAGCGCAACCTGAACCGAAGCGGCACGGCGCTCCGAGAGGCTCTGGTTGTAGGCGTCAGCGCCGGTGCTGTCGGTGTAACCCTCAATGATCACTTGGCGATCCGGGTTTTCCTGGAGGAACTGCGCCAGCTTGTTGATGTTTACCAGGCCGCTGGATTTCAGATCGGCCTTGTTGGTAGCAAACAGCACGTCACCAAAGGTCACCAGGGTGCCGCGATCGGTTTGCTTAGCGTTCAGGCTGTCTTGCAGTTGCTTGATCTGAGCGTCACGAGCGTCGAGCAGGGCGCGGGCGCGTTCGTCACCAGCATTTTTCAGCTTGGCCTCGGACTCGCGCAGCGCGATGGTGTCTTTAGCCACTTCAACGCGCTGATTGGTCAGGTAGGCCAGTTGGTCGACTTTCTTCTGGTCTTCCTTGTCGCGATAGGCTTTGTCAGCCTTGTCCAGCCAGTCCTGAGCGTCCTTGGTTTCCAGAGCCGCTACTTTGGTGGCGTTCGGGTTGGCCTGCAGGGCCGAGAAGTTGGTCCGTGCATTTTCCAGGTTCGCGTTTGGCGGGGTGGAGCAAGCCGCCAGTGCAACGCTCATCGCCAGCAGGGCAGGGATCATCAATTGTTTACGCATAGTCATGTCGTCCTTTCAATTCGATATCGGGTGCAATGCAATCAGGGGCAGCGGCTTATTTCTGCTGGATAGCAGCCGGGCGCATGCCTTCCTGACGCAGCTCCTGAACAGCTTTCTGGGAGTCCTTCACAGCCTGGTCGGCTTTGGCGGCCTGGGCTTTGCGCTCTGCAACGCGAGCGTCCCACTCGGCTTGCTCGGACAGGCGACGGGCTTCGTCGTAGTTCTTGTCATGCATGGCGATTTCGGCTTGCTTGAGCTTGTCCTGGGCCGACTTCATTTCTACGGCCGCGTACTCGGTGCCGCCGGCGCTGACAGCGCTGTTCACCGCGGACTGGGTTACTGCGTATTGCTCAGTCGGAGGGTTGCCGGCGCAGCCCGCCAGAACGAAGCTGGTGCCGATTGCCAGCGCGGCCAATTTAAGCCCGCGCAGGTGGTTAAACGAGGATTTGGCAGTGCTGGTCTTCATCGTCTTCAACTCCATTGGATAACTCCTGAAAAACTTCAAAATCCATCGCAGGTGGTCAGCGGCTGTGGGCCTGGCGGTTAAGCGCGGGGCACCTATTCAAACGGCTGTTCCAAGTGATGGCTTACTGGCTGTGACCGGAGGCTTTTTTGAATAGTTCAGAGAAGATGGCGATTTGCCTAAAAAAATAACTGACTGAACGGTCAGCGTAAAAAAATGGAACTTTTGCTGCGCGCAGAAGTACGCCGGGCCTCTTGGAGGCCCGGAATACAAGGGGTAGATAGACGGGGGTTAGTGCTTGGATTCGTCGACGCTGGTCGACAAGTCATGCAGATAGCGCCGCGACAACGTGAGAAAACGTGGCGTAGGGCCGACGTCTTCATAAAGCGGATCGCCCTCTTCATCGGTGGCGATGACGTGTTGCCCTTTGATGTAGGGGAAGCTGGCTTCCAGCTCTTCAAGGGCCGCGCCGATCAGCTCACCGAGCAGTTCTTCGGTACTGCGCTTGGGGTACATCTCGGCGATGGCCGCCAACCGTGCGGCGGCCTCTACATCAAGATGGATGGCGTACTCGGTCTTGGTCAAACGACCCTTAGCGTTCTCTTCCCAATGCTGGGCCAGTTCTCGAATTTTCATGGCAACCTCAATAAAGCCCGCGATGGCAGGCGGTGATGAGTGACCAGTCGCTCGCGTGGATAATGCGGCGGCTCACAGTTGAGACTAGCTGCAAGCCGCAAGGTTTAAAGTCTTGTCATAAAACGATGCTGACGGCACTCTGGCAGGCCTGCGCGTCCCGGATTTCTGGCTGGAGATTGGCTGATGAGTGATATCGATGCACGCTTGCGTGAGGATGTTCACCTGCTGGGTGAACTGCTGGGCAACACCATTCGAGAGCAGTATGGCGATGATTTTCTCGACAAGATCGAGCAGATCCGCAAAGGCGCCAAGGCTGACCGCCGGGGTGCCGGTGATGAGCTGAGCACCAGCCTCAACCAGTTGCAGGAGGACGAACTGCTGCCCGTGGCCCGGGCGTTCAACCAGTTCCTGAACCTCGCCAATATCGCCGAGCAGTACCAGTTGATTCACCGGCGTGACGAGTCGCAGCCGGCACCGTTCGAATCCCGTGTGTTGCCTGAATTGCTGGCGCGTTTGCAAAGCGAAGGCCATAGCAATGAATCCCTGGCCCGCCAGTTGGGGCGCCTGGAGATCGAGTTGGTCCTCACCGCCCACCCCACCGAAGTGGCGCGCCGCACCCTGATCCAGAAATACGATGCCATCGCCGCGCAACTGGCGCTGCAAGATCACCGCGACCTCACCACGGCTGAGCGTGAACAGATCCGCCAACGCCTGCAACGGTTGATCGCCGAAGCCTGGCACACCGAAGAAATCCGCCGCACCCGACCCACTCCGGTGGACGAAGCCAAATGGGGCTTTGCGGTGATTGAGCATTCGCTGTGGCACGCCATCCCCAATTATTTGCGCAAGGCTGACCAGGCCCTGCATGCCGCCACTGGCCTGCGTCTGCCTTTGGAAGCCGCGCCGATTCGTTTTGCGTCGTGGATGGGCGGCGACCGCGACGGCAACCCGAATGTGACCGCGCCGGTCACCCGTGAAGTGTTGCTGCTCGCACGGTGGATGGCCGCTGACTTATACCTGCGCGATATCGACCACTTGGCCTCCGAACTGTCGATGCAAAAGGCCAGCCCGGCGTTGCAGGCCAAGGTTGGCGACAGCGTCGAGCCCTACCGCGCCGTGCTCAAGCAACTGCGCGAACGTCTGCGAGCCACACGCCAATGGGCGCACACCGCATTGAGCAGCAGCACGCCGGCACCGGCCGAGGTGTTGCAGAACAACCGCGACCTGCTGGAACCGCTGGAGCTGTGCTACCAGTCGCTGCATGAGTGCGGTATGGGTGTGATCGCCGACGGTCCGCTGCTTGATTGCCTGCGCCGTGCTGTGACCTTCGGCCTGTTTCTGGTGCGGCTGGATGTGCGCCAGGATTCCAGTCGCCATTCGGCGGCCATGACCGAAATCACCGATTACCTGGGCCTCGGTCGTTACGACGAGTGGGACGAAGACGCACGCATCAGCTTCCTGATGAAGGAATTGGCCAACCGGCGACCGCTGCTGCCGGGCTATTTCAAACCGTCGGCGGACACAGCCGAAGTACTCAACACCTGTAAGGAAGTGGCTGCCGCGCCGGCTGCCTCGTTGGGTTCTTATGTCATCTCCATGGCCGGCGCCGCGTCGGATGTGCTCGCCGTGCAATTGCTGCTTAAAGAGTCGGGCGTACAACGGCCGATGCGCGTGGTGCCGCTGTTCGAAACCCTGGCCGACCTGGATAACGCCGGTCCCGTGATCGAACAGCTGTTGCTGCTGCCGGGCTACCGTGCGCGTTTGCAGGGCCCGCAGGAAGTGATGATCGGCTACTCCGACTCAGCCAAGGACGCCGGCACCACCGCTGCTGCGTGGGCGCAATACCGCGCGCAGGAACGGTTGGTGGATATCTGCCGCGAGCAACAGGTGGAACTGCTGTTGTTCCATGGTCGCGGTGGCACCGTCGGCCGTGGCGGCGGCCCGGCACACGCCGCGATCCTGTCGCAGCCTCCGGGCTCGGTGGCAGGGCGTTTCCGTACCACTGAGCAGGGCGAGATGATCCGCTTCAAGTTCGGCCTGCCGGATATCGCCGAGCAGAACCTCAATCTTTACCTGGCCGCCGTTTTGGAAGCGACGCTGCTGCCACCGCCCCCACCCGAGCCAGCCTGGCGCCACTTGATGGACGAATTGGCCGCCGATGGTGTGAGCGCCTACCGTGCGGTGGTGCGGGAAAATCCGCAGTTCGTTGAATATTTTCGCCAGTCCACCCCCGAGCAGGAGCTCGGCCGTTTGCCGTTGGGCAGTCGTCCAGCCAAGCGCCGTGCTGGTGGTATAGAAAGTCTGCGCGCCATCCCGTGGATCTTCGGCTGGACACAGACTCGGCTGATGCTGCCTGCCTGGCTGGGCTGGGAAGCGGCGTTGAGCAAGGCGTTAGAGCGCGGCGAAGGTGAACTGCTGGGGCAGATGCGTGAGCAGTGGCCGTTCTTCCGTACCCGTATCGATATGCTGGAAATGGTCCTGGCCAAGGCGGATGCCGATATCGCGCGTCTCTATGACGAGCGCCTGGTGCAGCCGGATCTGTTGCCATTGGGGGTGCACTTACGCGACCTATTGTCGCAGGCGTGTGACGTGGTGCTTGGCCTGACTGGCCAGTCGCAACTGCTGGCCCACAGCCCTGACACCCTGGAGTTCATTCGCCTGCGCAACACCTACCTTGATCCCTTGCACCTGTTGCAGGCTGAGTTGCTGGCACGTTCGCGCCAGCAGGAAGCGGCGCAGGACAGCCCTCTGGAACAGGCGCTGCTGGTGTCCGTGGCCGGTATTGCCGCCGGGTTGCGCAACACCGGCTGAGGTTTTTTGCGTGTTCTCAAGGGCTTGCAGATAAACCACGACGACCGTCCGGAAAAGGGCGGTCGGCGTTTATAGCGTCGGGTTGCACTCAGGCACACCCTACCTATGGCGCATGCCGGGCGCGGTTCCTGCGACTTTTGGCGGCTTGTGTGGTTAAGGCCTGCTGTGTATCTTGATCAGCCTTTGGCCGTTTGGGCGGCCGGAATCCTATTTTTACGAGCCATACTTCTACGAGATTTGCCCCCACGCGGTGAATCCGAGCGTCATCTCTATATAAAAAATTGAGGAGCACATCGATGCGCGTCATTCTGCTGGGAGCTCCCGGGGCCGGTAAAGGTACTCAGGCAAAGTTCATCACTGAAAAATTCGGCATTCCACAAATCTCCACCGGCGACATGCTGCGTGCGGCCGTCAAGGCTGGCACCGAGCTGGGCCTGATCGCCAAGAGCGTGATGGACAGCGGCGGCCTGGTCTCCGATGACCTGATCATCAACCTGGTCAAGGAACGCATCAGCCAGGAAGACTGCAAGAACGGTTTCCTGTTCGACGGCTTCCCACGCACCATTCCCCAGGCTGAAGCCCTGGTGAAGGCCGGCGTTGAGCTGGATGCTGTGGTCGAAATCGCCGTTGAAGACGAAGAAATCGTCCAGCGTATTGCCGGTCGTCGCGTTCACGAGGGCTCGGGCCGCGTGTACCACGTCGTCTACAACCCGCCGAAGGTTGAAGGCAAGGACGATGTCACCGGTGAAGACCTGGTGCAGCGTAAAGACGACACTGAAGAAACCGTGCGTCATCGCCTGTCGGTCTACCACTCGCAGACCAAGCCATTGGTAGATTTCTACCAGAAGCTGTCCGCTGCCCAGGGCAAGCCGAAGTACAGCCACATCCCTGGCGTTGGCTCGGTAGAAGCCATCACTGCCAAGGTGCTGCAAGCACTGAGCTGATCCTTCGATCGGCTCGCTCAACAACGGCCCGCTTGCGGGCCGTTGTTGTTTATACTGGCGCACTTTTTTTCGACTTGGACACCCACACCGATGAGCACCCTGCTGGCCCTGGACACCGCGACTGAAGCTTGCTCCGTTGCCTTGCTGCACGATGGCATCGTTACGAGCCACTACGAGGTGATCCCGCGCCTGCACGCGCAGAAGCTGTTGCCGATGATCAAGCAACTGCTGGAAGAGGCGGGCACCACCCTGGCTGCTGTCGATGCCATCGCTTTTGGTCGTGGTCCGGGGGCGTTTACCGGTGTGCGGATCGCCATTGGCGTAGTCCAGGGCCTGGCATTTGCCCTGGAGCGCCCGGTATTACCGGTCTCCAACCTTGCGGTGCTGGCTCAACGCGCATTGCGTGAGCATGGCGCTTCGCAAGTCGCAGCTGCCATTGATGCGCGGATGGATGAGGTCTATTGGGGTTGCTACCGCGAAACCGCTGGCGAGATGCGTCTGGTGGGCGTGGAAGCTGTGCAGTCACCGGAATCGTCCGTATTGCCGGACGATGCTAGCGGCGACTGGTTTGGTGCTGGCACTGGCTGGGGCTACGGCGAGCGTATCGGCGTTCAACGGGTTGGCCAGGACGCCGCCATGTTGCCTCACGCGGAAGATCTGCTGACCCTGGCGCGCTTCGCGTTTGAGCGTGGCGAGGCGATTCCTGCGGATCAGGCTGCGCCGGTTTATCTACGCGATAAAGTGGCTCAAACCAAAGCCGAACGCGGGATTATTTGACGCCAAAAATGATGGCAATGTGAGGCAAAAGTCGCCAATCGTCAGAATTTGCCACGGGTTTTAAACCTTTTTCAAATTATGTGTTCTAGTTATCACCAGAGCATTTGCGCGCTACGGATTGCGCCACTAAAATGCCATCACCGATACCGAGTTCGCATCGATGCGTATAGACGGCTTTTCCTCACAGTCCTACCCAATCAAACGTAAGCCACGTAAGGCGAACGTCACGGTAGACGAGTCCGTCGAAGACTCACCGGACTTCATCGAAGTCCAGCCCGATGCACAGTCCAACGCTCAAGCACGAATCAGCGGTCTTCCCGCCCGTCAACAAGACATGGTTTTCCCGCGCTCGATGAGCAAAAGCGTTGCCACTGCCCTGGCCAGCTACCTGACCACCGCCGGCTTTGTCGAATGGGATATGGAAGTGTTGGGCCTCGACATCCACATCTGATGCGCCTGCCTTACTACCTCGGTTGCCCGTCCTGGAGCGAAAACGCCTGGCGCGAGTACCTGTATCCCGCCGATACACGCTCCAGCGACTACCTTGCCCTCTATTCCCAAGTCTTTAATGCGGTTGAAGGCAATACCACGTTCTACGCCCGCCCTTCGGCCGCCACCGTGCAGCGCTGGGCCGACATCATGCCCGACGATTTTCGTTTCACAGCCAAGTTTCCAGGTGATATCAGCCATGGCGGCGACTTGCGTGAGCAATTGCCAGCGGCAGAAAGCTTTGTCAGTTTGATGAGCCCGCTCGGTGAGCGGGTTTCGCCGTTGTGGCTGCAACTGTCGGCGAGTTTCTCGCCGCAGCGCCTGGCGGAACTGGCCGGTTTTATTGATGGCCTGGAGCGCCCGCTGGCAGTGGAAGTGCGCCACCCGGAGTTCTTCGCCAAGGGCGATGCCGAGCGCATGCTCAACCGTCTGCTGCGCGACCGTGGCGTCGAACGTATCTGCCTCGACCCGCGCGCATTGTTCAGTTGCACGTCCACATCGGCAGCGGTGCTGCATGCCCAATCAAAAAAGCCCAAGGTGCCCACACGCCCGGCCGCGCTGACCCAGTTTCCCCAAGTGCGATTTATTGGCCATCCCGAGCTTGAGGCTAACGACCCATTCCTGATCCCATGGGTGGAGAAAATTGCCGGCTGGATCGAAGAGGGCCGCACGCCCTATGTGTTCCTGCACACCTCGGATAACCGGCTCGCCGCGCAGCTGGCACTGCGCTTCCACGCCCAGCTGATGGCGCGTCTGCCTGGCTTGCCCGCGTTGCCGACATTGGATCGGCAACCCGAAGTCGAACAACTGGGGTTACTCTAAGGCTCCTTTTTTCGCCAGGATTCAGTCATGGATGCCCAAACCCGACGCGCCGAAACCTTCAAGGCCTTGCATGAGCGCGACCGCGCCTTCGTGATGCCCAATCCTTGGGACGCAGGCTCCGCAGTAATGCTCGCCAGCCTCGGCTTTGAAGCTCTCGCCACGACCAGTGCGGGTTACGCGTTCAGCCTGGGGCGCCCGGATGCGGAAGGGGCGTTGTCCCTGGAAGACACCTTGCTCAATGCCGCCATGATCGCCAAGGCCACCGCACTGCCGGTGGCAGCCGACCTGGAAAACGGCTTCAGTGATACCCCCGAAGGCTGTGCACAAACCATCCTGCGCGCTGCTGCCAGCGGCATTGTCGGCGGCTCCATCGAAGATGCCACAGGTATCAGCGCCGACCCGATCTACCCCTTTGACCTCTCAGTGGAACGTGTGGAAGCCGCCGTCGCCGCCGCTCGCAGTCTGCCATTCCCCTTCACCCTGACGGCCCGTGCGGAAAACCTCCTGCATGGTCGCCTGGATTTACCTGACACCATTCGCCGTCTGCAGGCCTACGCCGAAGCGGGTGCCGACGTGCTGTATGCGCCGGCCTTGCGCAGCGCCGATGAGGTGTTGGCGGTGGTCAAGGCCGTGGCGCCAAAGCCTGTGAATGTATTGATGTCCGGTGGGCTGAAACTCAGCGTGGCGCAATTGAGCGCGATGGGAGTGAAGCGCATCAGCGTGGGATCGGCCATGGCGCTGGCGGCTTATGGTGAATTCTACCGGGCGGCCCAGGAAGTCTATGAACTGGGCACGTTCAGCTTTACTGAACGCTCGATGCCCTTCAGCACGGCCAATCAGTTCTTCAAGGGCTAAGCGGTGCGTTTTTTCAAAATATTGGGCGTGTTGCTGCTGCTCGGCGGTGCAGTTGCCGTGGGCGTATGGCGAGGCTGGGTGCCGCTGCCCGCTGAGTGGAACCCGTGGGCGCCGCTCGACGTGCGTGCCAGTCCGAACCTGTTGACCCGCTACAAACTGGGTCGCCTGCAGGAGGATCCGGCGTTGTGCGACGAGGTGCTGAAAACGTCCGGTCTGCGTGTCAGTCATCAGGCGGACACGCCCGCAGACGCCGCCTGCCCTTTGCGCAATACCTTGCGCGTGCAGGGCGCAGAAGTGGCATTAAGCAGCAGCTTTCTCGCCAGTTGCCCGTTGGCGGTGGCGTTCGCACTGTTTGAGCGCCACAGCCTGCAACCGGCGGCGCAGGCGGTGTTTGGCCAGGCGGTCACGCGGGTCGATCACCTGGGCAGCTTTGCCTGCCGCAATATCTATGGTCGGGCCGAGGGGCGGCTCAGCCAGCATGCTTCGGCCAATGCCCTGGATATCGCCGGGTTTCGGCTGGCGGATGGGCGCAGTATCAGCGTGCTCAAGGATTGGCCGGGGGAGGGCGCCAGCGCACGGTTTTTACGTCAGGTGCGCGATGGTGCCTGTGATGATTTCAACGTGGTGTTGAGCCCGGATTACAACGCCGCGCACCGCAACCATTTCCATCTGGACATGGGGCGTTGGTGGGTGTGTCGCTGAGGCTCAGGCGGCCAGGCGCAGGTTGTTGGCGATCAGTGGGCGTGCCCAGTGGTAGTCGAAGTCCAAGGCCTTTTGTTGGGCCACCAGCTCTTCGATCGGGTACGGCGTGGCGGGCGGCGGTAGCAAGTCCAGTTCGAACTCCGCGATCGGCAGGTGCAGAGGGCGAGGTTGCGGCGCCGGGCTAGGCTCGGGCAGCGGTTGGCCTGCGGTGAGGACGATGGGGCGTACCCAACTGCTTTCGAAGTTCTGTTGGCGCTGCTGGGCGACGATTTCTTCGTCCGGGAACGGAGTCGCAGCCGGTGGCAGCAACTCGGTTTCGAATTCGGCGATCGGCAGGAAAAGTGGCTCAGGCGGAGCGATTTCAGTGTCTTTCACGTCGCACTCACGCTGCGTGAGGATCTGCGACAGCAGGTCGGCGCCTTCGTGGGGTTCTACCGCAGGGTCCACCGGTGCCGGCGCCTGGGCGGCCAGCGCGCCCGGCGTATCGCCGAGCTGCTCGGCCAGCGCTCGGGCGAAGAAGTCTTGCCACACATGACTCACCCCGGCCAGCGCTTGAGTATTGCGCAGGCCGTAATGGTTATGGGTCGGCAGTACACCGATGGTTAGGGGGAGAATGTCTGACATTTTTCTCGGTCGACGCTCAGCTCTGGCAAAATACCTGACTGTTATTTTTATCGGCCGCTGTTTGCCGATCCTTAATATTTTTGAGCGTAGTGATTCATGAGCGAACAACCAGCGGCCAGCCGCATCCAGGTCGAGGCTTTGGGCGAAGGTTTTAAGGACCGCGCCGAGCAGTGGGCATCTCTGCTTGGCTTGCCTTTACAGCTCGCGGACGCGGACTTTTCCCTGCAAGTTGGCGAGCATGGCCTACAGCTGCAACAGCTAGGTCCTGACGCGCCGGGCCCGGTGCGGGTGGACTTTGTTGAGGGAGGTGCAGCTCATCGTCGACTCTATGGTGGCGGCAGCGGGCAGATGATCGCTAAAGCCGTAGGCATCGCCCAAGGCGTGCGCCCTCGGGTGCTGGACGCCACGGCAGGCCTGGGCAAGGACGCGTTTGTGCTGGCCAGCCTGGGCTGTGAGATGAGCCTGATCGAGCGCCAGCCTTTGATCGGCGCTTTGCTCGAAGACGGCCTGGCGCGTGGTGCAGATGACTTTGAAGTGGCGCCAATCGTGGCGCGCATGAAGCTGCTCAAGGGCAACTCCATCGACGTGATGCTGAACTGGGAAGGCGAGCCGCCCCAGGTGATCTACCTCGACCCAATGTTCCCTCACCGTGAGAAAACCGCCTTGGTGAAGAAGGAAATGCGCCTGTTTCGGCCGCTGGTGGGTGATGATCCGGATGCGCCAGCCTTGTTGGCCGCCGCCCTGGCCCTGGCCAGCCATCGCGTGGTGGTCAAGCGCCCCCGCAAGGCGCCGTGCATCGAGGGACCAAAGCCGAGCCATGCGCTGGACGGCAAGTCCAGCCGGTATGACATCTATCCCAAAAAAGCGCTCAAAGCCTGATGTTCAAGGCCTGTACGCCCGCATAAACAACCCTACTACCTCCTGCACATGGGCTTCGGCGGCGTGTTCACTCAGATGCCCGCCGCAGCCATACAGCAGGCAGAAATTTGCCGTGCCCTTGAGCAGGCAGAAGAAGTGCTCGGCCGCCGTGAAAGGTTTGTCGATGCTCAGGGCACCGCTCTGGTCGATCTTGCTGAGCAGGCGCTCCATGCCCTGGAGCATGCGCATGGGCCCGGCTTCGAAAAAGATCTGTGAGAGTTTCACGTCCTGATTGCCGGTGGTCATCATCAAACGATGCAGGTTCACCGACTCCTCGCTGTTGATCAGCCGATGAAAACCGCGCGCGATATTCAGCAACACCGTCTCGACTGGCATGCCCTCCGGCAGCTCGAAGTACATCACCGGTAGCTGCTCTTCGCATGTCGCCACCACGGCGGCGGTGAACAAGGTCTCTTTGTCGGTGAAGTGGCTGTAGACGGTCAGTTTCGACACGCCGGCCTCAAGGGCTACGGCATCCATGCTGGTGCTGGCATAACCATTCCCCAAAAACAGAGTTTTCGCTGCCTGAAGAATTGCCTGGCGTTTTGCCATGTCCTTGGGACGCCCGGGGCTATTGGTGTTAACGCGATTGTCGGACATTTTCACCTTTAATACTGGACTGGTGAGTTTGGTATTAATAACATACTGGCCAGTATAATTATTCCTAGCTTCATTTGCGAAAGGTCCTTCAGCATGCGCAGCACTTTCCTGCCCTTTGCGTTGCCTGTCAGCCTGGTCTTAATGTTGGCCGCCTGCGGCCATGAAGAACCGGCCCAGATTACCGTCCGCCCTGCCATGGTGGTGCAACCGCAACCGTCGGCACAGTCGATGGACAGCTACCCCGGAGAAGTGCGGGCTCGCTATGAGCCGGACCTGGCCTTTCGCATCGGTGGCAAAGTCAGCAAACGCCTGGTTGAAGAGGGTGAGCGCGTCAAGGCCAACCAGCCGTTGGCGGAACTCGACCCCCAGGACGTGCGCCTGCAACTGGAGGCTACCCGCGCCCAAGTCGCCGCTGCCCAAGCTAACCTGAGCCTGGTCCGCGCCGAGCGCGATCGCTATAAGACCCTGATGGACCGTCAGATGGTCAGCCGTTCTCAGTACGACAATTCCGAAAACCTCTACCGATCCGGCGAAGCGCGCCTCAAGCAGATCAAGGCCGAATTCGACGTGGCCAGCAACCAAGCCGGTTACGCCGTGCTCCGTGCCCCGCAGGATGGAGTCGTCGCCAAGCGCGCCGTGGAGGTCGGCCAGGTGGTGTCGGCTGGCCAAACCGTGTTCACCCTGGCCACCGATGGCGAGCGCGAAGTGCTCATTAGCCTGCCCGAACAAGGCTTTGGTCGCTTCAAGATCGGTCAGCCGGTAGCCGTGGAGTTGTGGAGCCAGCCGGACCAGCGTTTTACCGGACGCATCCGTGAACTGTCTCCCGCAGCCGATCCAAAATCGCGCACCTTTGCCGCCCGAGTGGCGTTTACCGGCGGTAAAGTCCCGGCGGAATTGGGCCAAAGCGCTCGCGTATTCATACAGACCGAGGGTGTCGTTCCGCTGTCGGTGCCGCTGTCTGCCCTCAGCGCGGAGAATGGCGCGTCTTACGTCTGGCGTGTGGAAACGGACAATACCCTCAAGCGCGTACCGGTGCGCATTGGCGCCTTCGGCGAAAAAACCGTTCCGGTGCTGGAAGGCTTGAAACCCACCGATTGGGTGGTCGCCGCGGGCGTGCATGTGCTCCACGAGGGCCAGCAAGTGCGCCCGGTGGATCGCTCCAACCGTGTCGTGAATCTGGCGGCCAAGGAGTAGTCCCCGATGGGTTTCAATCTTTCCGAATGGGCGTTGCGTAATCGCCAGATCGTACTGTTCCTGATGATCCTACTGGCCGTGGTTGGCACCTTGTCCTACACCAAGCTGGGACAAAGTGAAGACCCGCCATTCACCTTCAAAGCCATGGTGATCAAGACCAACTGGCCCGGAGCTACGGCCCAGGAAGTCTCGCGTCAAGTCACCGAGCGCATCGAGAAGAAACTGATGGAAACCGGCGAGTACGAGCGCATTGTCTCGTTCTCGCGCCCTGGCGAGTCCACGGTTACCTTCATTGCCCGCGACTCCATGCACTCGGCACAGATTCCTGAGCTGTGGTACCAGGTGCGCAAGAAGATCAGCGACATCCGCCAGACCTTGCCGCCGGATATCCAGGGCCCGTTTTTCAATGACGAATTCGGCACCACCTTCGGCAATATCTATGCGCTGACCGGCAATGGTTTCGACTATGCCGTGCTCAAGGATTACGCCGACCGCATCCAGATTCAGCTGCAACGGGTAGCGGATGTGGGCAAGGTGGAGTTGCTCGGCCTACAGGATGAGAAAATCTGGATCGAGCTGTCCAACCTCAAGCTCGCCACCCTCGGCCTGCCATTGGCAGCGGTGCAGCAGGCGTTGCAGGAACAGAACGCGGTGTCCACGGCCGGCTTCTTTGAAACCCCGAGCGAGCGCGTGCAACTGCGTGTGTCGGGCAACTTCAAGACGGTGGAGGAGATCCGCGACTTTCCGATTCGAGTGGGCGACCGGACCTTTCGTATCGGCGATGTAGCTGACATTCACCGTGGCTTCAACGATCCGCCGGCACCGCGCATGCGTTACATGGGCGCCGATGCAATCGGCCTGGCCGTGGCCATGCGCGACGGCGGCGATATCCTGATATTGGGCAAGGCGCTAGAAGGCGAATTCGCACGTTTGCAGAAGAACCTTCCGGCAGGCATGGAGTTGCGCAAGGTGTCGGACCAACCGGCAGCGGTGAAAACCAGTGTCGGAGAATTCGTGCAGGTATTGGCCGAGGCATTGGCGATCGTATTGCTGGTGAGCTTCTTCTCCCTCGGCGTACGCACCGGCATGGTGGTGGCCCTGGCGATTCCGTTGGTGCTGGCGATGACCTTCGCCACCATGTATTACCTCGGCATTGGCCTGCACAAGATTTCCCTCGGCGCACTGGTACTCGCCCTCGGTTTGCTGGTGGATGACGCGATCATCGCCGTGGAAATGATGGCAATCAAAATGGAGCAGGGCTACGACCGGCTCAAGGCCGCCAGTTTCGCCTGGACCAGCACCGCCTTCCCGATGCTCACCGGCACGCTGATTACGGCGGCAGGTTTTCTGCCGATTGCCACTGCGCAATCGAGCACCGGCGAATACACCCGTTCGATTTTCCAGGTGGTGACCATCGCGTTGCTGGCCTCGTGGGTCGCCGCGGTGGTGTTCGTGCCATACCTGGGGGAAAAGTTCCTGCCGGACCTGGCGAAAATTCACGCAGCCAAACATGGCGCTGAGGGCCCGGATCCCTACGGAACGCCGTTCTACCAGCGCGTAAGGCGTTTGGTGGAGTGGTGCGTCACTCGACGTAAAACCGTGATTGTACTGACACTGCTGCTGTTTATCGGCTCAGTGGCGCTATTTCGCTTTGTGCCGCAGCAGTTCTTTCCGGCCTCGGGGCGCCAGGAGCTGATGGTCGACCTCAAACTGGCCGAAGGCGCGTCCCTGAGCAACACTGCCGATCAGGTCAAACGCCTGGAAGCCTTGCTCAAGGACCATGCCGGCATCGAGAACTACGTGGCTTACGTCGGCACCGGTTCGCCGCGTTTCTACTTGCCGTTGGACCAGCAACTGCCCGCCGCGAGCTTTGCGCAATTTGTGGTGCTGGCCAAAACCATCGAAGAGCGCGAAAGCTTGCGCACCTGGCTGATCGCAACCCTCAACGAACAATTTCCCGACCTGCGTTCGCGCGTCACCCGCCTGGAAAACGGCCCGCCCGTGGGTTATCCGGTGCAGTTTCGCGTGACCGGCGAACACATCGAGGAAGTTCGCGCCCTTGCACGGAAAGTTGCCGCCAAGGTTCGCGAAAATACCCACGTGGTCAACGTTCACTTGGACTGGGAAGAGCCGAGCAAAATTGTCTACCTGAACATCGACCAGGACCGCGCCCGCGCCCTTGGTGTGAGCACTGCCAACCTGTCGAAATTCCTGCAGAGTTCACTCACCGGCTCAAGCGTCAGCCAATACCGGGAGGACAACGAATTGATCGAGATCCTCCTGCGCGGCACGGTCCACGAACGCACCGAACTGTCGCTGCTGCCTAGCCTGGCGGTGCCGACCGACAACGGTAAAAGCGTGGCCCTGTCGCAGATCGCCACCCTCGAATACGGATTCGAGGAAGGCATCATCTGGCACCGTAATCGCCTGCCGACGGTCACCGTGCGCGCCGACATCTACGGCAAGGAACAACCGGCGACGCTGGTGCAGCAGATCCTGCCGACCCTCGAAGGCGTGCGGGCCGAACTGCCGGATGGCTACCTGCTGGACGTCGGCGGTACCGTCGAGGACTCCGCCCGCGGGCAGAACTCGGTGAAGGCCGGCGTGCCGCTGTTTATTGTGGTGGTGCTGACCTTGCTGATGCTGCAACTGCGCAGCTTCTCACGCACGGCAATGGTGTTTCTCACGGCGCCGCTGGGCTTGATCGGCGTCACGCTGTTCCTGCTGGTGTTTCGTCAGCCCTTTGGCTTCGTAGCCATGTTAGGGACCATCGCCTTGTCGGGCATGATCATGCGCAACTCGGTGATCTTGGTGGACCAGATCGAGCAAGACATCAAGGCTGGCCTGGCGCCGTGGCAGGCGATTATCGAAGCCACCGTCCGACGCTTCCGCCCGATTGTGCTGACGGCACTCGCGGCGGTATTGGCGATGATCCCGCTGTCTCGCAGTGTGTTCTTCGGACCGATGGCGGTGGCGATCATGGGCGGGCTGATTGTGGCGACGGCGTTGACGCTATTGTTCCTGCCGGCACTGTATGCTGCGTGGTTCAAAGTGAGGAAGGACGTCGCGTAACCATGTTGGCCACTGTTTCAGCCCTGATATTGCTACTGCTTGCCCCTGGCCCCACCAACACCCTGCTGTTTCGCGCAGGTGTGTTGTTCGGGTTTCGGGCATCCTGCAAGCTCGTGCTAATCGAGTGCCTGGCGTACTTGCTGCAAGTGTCGGCATGGGGTGTGGCGCTTCTCTATCTCGCGGCGTTTTCACCGTGGGCGTTGAAGGCGACGCAACTGGCGGCGGCGTGCTACCTGCTGTATGTGTCGTGCAAATTGTGGCAGCGCAAGAACAGCGAGATCAGCCCTGGCAAAGATCGCTTCACCGGGTTGTACTTCTTTTTGTTGACGGTCATGAATCCCAAGGGCTTGCTGATCGTTTCCTTTATCGCTCCGTCCAATACGTTCACCGCCGCGCAAGGTTATGCCGAGTTCATGGGGTTATTGGCGTTGGTGGTTGTGCCGGTAGGCGCCGCTTGGGTGTTGTTGGGGAGTCGCTTCGAAGGGATGCAGAAGAGTTGGCTCACGCCCTTGAAGATCAATCGAATCACGTCGATTGCCATTGGCTGCTTCGCAACCTTGATGATGGGCCGACTGGCCGATTCAGTTTTTCACTAGAATCGCTCCCCGTTGCAGGGAGCGATCCTCGCGCAGCTTATAGTGCTCCAAACACCTTCTTCGCCAAACTCGTCGCTGCAGCGGCCGGGTTCTTGCGAATCGTCTCTTCCTGCTGCGCAATCATCTTGAACAAACCATCCAGCGCCTGTTCGGTCACGTAGTTTTCGACGTTGGCGCTCTTGGCATCCACCGCACCAAAGGCTGCCGCTTTGCCCGCCAGGGCGTTGTACTGCTTGGCCACGCCGACCTTATCCGTAGCGGCCTTGACGATCGGCAGGAACTTGGCGCGGATTGCATCGCGCGAGCTTTTGTTCAGGTATTGGGTGGCCGAATCCTGGCCGCCGCTGAGAATGCCTTTAGCGTCGGTCACGCTCATGTTTTTCACGGCGTTGACCAGGATCGGCTGGGCCTGGGTCACAGCGGTTTCAGCCGCTTTGTTCATGCTGGTTTCCAGTTGCGTAACCTGGTCGCCCATGCCGAACATTTTCAATTTCTCGGCGACTTTGCCCAGTTTGCCCGGCAGGCCGATCTTCACTTCAGGGTTGTCGCTGAAACCGCCGGGTTTGCCCAGTTGTTTCACTGCGATCTGTGCGCCTTGGGTCAGGGCATCCTTAAGGCCGCCGCTGGCGTCGCCTTGGGACAGGCTACTCAGGTCCAGGGCCATGGCGTTGGCGCCGAGCAGCAGGCCGGCACACAGAGCAGTGAGGCGAAGGGAGTTGCGGAGCATTTGCGCTTCCTTATGATCTGGAAAATATCAGTGTGCGACCGCATCAACCCGCAGGCGCAGCGGCTGCGGATCCTGGCCGTTGAGCTGCACGGCGTGACGTTCGGTAGTGATAAACAGTAGCTTGCCATCCTGTTCGATGCGAGCACTCACCGAATAACTGTGGCCCGGTTTAATCTGTGCCGGGTCGTAATTCAGGTGAAACGGCAGCGGTACCTGGCCTTTGATCGGGCCTTTCTGTTCCGCAAGGATCACGGCCGGGGCGTCCATAAGGGACACGTCCTGCAGGCTGACACTCAAGGTTGCTGTTGGCGGCAGGGCGATGCGTTGCAGGTAAAACACTTCGCCATCGAGGCTGGCCTTGGGGGCAGGGGTCATGGATTGGCAAGCTCCCAGCAGGGCGGTCAGGCTCAGGAGGATGATCTTTTTCATGGTGCGGCTCCTTGTCAGCGACGCCAGCTTCCCGCTGGCGCCTTATTCAATCTAGCGGGTTTCTTCAGGCTCATCCGGTTGTTCGGCTGCGCCATCAACACGATGCAGGGCCACCTGGCGAATCGACAGGCGAATCTCAGCCGGCAACACCCGTTTGGCCGCGCCTTCTGCCAGTTCGCCGAGCAGATCGTGATAACTCAGTTTGCCGGCCTCATCGCGACGCAGCACATCTTGTTCCAGCAGCGTCTGGATGAAGTGTCGGAAAAGGCTCTTGTCGAAGAACTCCGGGGCATTGAGGCCGTGCAGGATCGACAGGCGCTGGGCCATGATCGTGCACAGGTCCTCCAGCTCTTCGGCGCTGATGGTGTTCTGGCCGCTGTTGAGCAGCAGCGAGATTGCCATGTAGAAGCGTTGCAGGGTCTGGGCGATGCTCTTGGACAGCAGCGTCAGCAGTACGAATTGCCGCGAGCTTGGCGCCGGGCGCAAGTACACGTTGTTTTCGAAGCGCAGCAGACCTTGTTCGACAAAGGCTTCCAGCCACTGGTCGACGACAGTGTCCAACTCCTCCAGCGACCAGCGGATAAACAGCTCCGATTGCAGGTATGGGTACAGCGCGTGGGTGTAGCGCAGAATTTGTTCGCGGCTCATCCGCGAACTGCTCTGGAAAAAACTCGCCAGCAGCGCCGGCAGGGCAAAGATGTGCAGCACGTTGTTGCGGTAGTAGGTCATCAGGACGGCGTGCTGCTCGTCCAGGTAGACAATCTTGCCGAGGGCGTCGCTCTGTTCTGACAGCAGGTCCATGTCCTTGACGTGCTTGATCAGCGCCAGGCCATCCCCCTCGGGCAGAGTGGTGTGGGGTGAGTAAGGCACGCGGCGCAGCAGCGCGAGGTACAGGTCCAATTGGCGGGCCATGGCCTGTTCGTCCAACGCCAGGCGTGTGGTGGACAGCAGCGCCAGGGCCACTAGGTTCACCGGGTTCACCGCCGCCGCTTCGTTCAAGTGGCGGGCCACCCGTTCGCCGAGGCGGTTGGTGGTTTCGTTGAGCCACGCCGGCTTGTAGTTCGGGGACAGTTCCTGTGTGCGCCAGTCGGGTTGTTCGCTGTCGAGGAATTCCGCCAGCTTGATCGGCTCGCCGAAGTTGACCGCGACCTGGCCAAAACGCTGCTTGAGCGCGCCGACCACTTTGAAAATGTCGAAAATCGACTCCTTCTTCTTGCTCGCGCCGCGTAGTTCTCCGAGGTAGGTCCGGCCTTCCAGCACGCGTTCATAGCCGATATACACCGGCACAAACACAATTGGCATACGCGAGGAGCGCAGGAAACTGCGCAGCGTGATCGCCAGCATCCCGGTCTTCGGTTGCAGCATGCGCCCGGTACGCGAGCGTCCGCCTTCGACGAAGTACTCAACCGGGAAACCCTTGGTGAACAGGGTGTGCAGGTATTCGTTGAACACCGAGGTGTACAGCGGGTTGCCTTTGAAGGTGCGGCGCATGAAAAACGCCCCGCCACGGCGCAGCAAACTGCCGATCACCGGCATGTTCAGGTTGATGCCCGCGGCGATGTGCGGCGGGGTCAGGCCATTCTTGAACAGCAGGTAGGACAGCAGCAGGTAGTCGATATGGCTGCGGTGGCAAGGCACGTAAATCACCTCGTAGCCTTGGGCAACCTTTTGCACGCCCTCGATGTTATTGACCTTGATGCCGTCGTAGATTTTGTTCCAGAACCAACTCAGCACCACTTCGAGGAAGCGGATCGCGGTGTAGGTGTAGTCCGAGGCGATTTCGTTGCCATAGCGCAGGGCCTGGGCCTTGGCTTTTTCGGGGCTGATTTTTTCCCGTTCGGCTTCATCCAGGATCGCCTGACGCACCAGCGGCATATTCACCAGGCCTTTGACCAGGTTGCGGCGGTGAGACAGGTCGGGGCCGATTACGGCTGTCTTCAGGTTACGAAAGTGCACACGCAGGATGCGCTGGGCCATGCGCACGGTGCGTTCGTGCCCTTTATTGTGCTCGATCAATTCACGCAGGTTGATGGGCGCGGAGAATTGCACACGGGTCTTGCGACCAAGAATCAGGATGCTCAACAGACGGCGTAGACGGCCGGTGACGGCCCAACTGTCGGCAAACAGCAGTTTCCACGGGCTGGACTCGCTCGCCGGGGTTTGGCCCCAGAACACACTGACCGGAATGATTTGTGCATTCTCTTCGGCGTGTTCGCTCAGGGTGTTGACCAGGCGAGTCAGGGTGGGCGGCGCGCCGCGCTTGTCCTGACGGCCGAGCCAGTCCGGTTCAGGCGTGAGGTAGAAGAACGCCGCCGGCTCCATCAACGGGCCAACCGATACTGGCAGCACCGGGCGCGGCAGGCCGGCCTTGGTGCACTCGGCATCGACCACCGCCAATTCGGTGAGGGAGGGCGATTGCAGGACGTAGAACACCGGCCGGCTGCGGTCCAGGTTGAGGGTAAGGGACGACTGGTTGATCGTTTCCGAGCGAACCCAGAGGTACAACAGTCGGCGCAAGGTGCCAAACACCAGACGGCGGAACGGGGAGCGGGTCATAGGCGAGCTGCTTCAAGTGGAAAAAACCGAGCAGGCGCTCGGGCGCGTAGTGTGCCGTATTCGCCGAAAATCGGCAAAAAAGCAGCGATGTAAACTTGAGTTGATCGTTTTTGAGCCTGTCTTATACTCGGCAGTTCAACGCGACTGACTCAACAATAAAAAAACGTACGTGGGAGTAAGACAGATGGCAACGCGCGAAACCGGCAATGTGAAGTGGTTCAACGATGCAAAGGGCTATGGCTTTATTCAGCGTGAAGATGGCAAGGATGTGTTCGTGCACTACCGCGCTATTCGCGGTGATGGCCACCGTTCCCTGGCCGAGGGCCAGCAGGTGGAATACGCCGTGGTGACCGGCGAGAAGGGCTTGCAGGCGGAGGATGTGGTCGGTTTGTAATACGGGTTTTTGTTACACCGCAGAACCCATGTGGGAGGGGGCTTGCCCCCGATTGCAGAGTGTCAGTCACTGAACACATTGGCTGATACACCGCTATCGGGGGCAAGCCCCCTCCCACATGTTGATTGTGGTTTACCGCTCAGGCTCAGGCAGTTTTCCAGGTGATCTGCTCTTCACCGTCTGCGCTGATGCGAATCCAGGTGTCGGCACTTTCCTCACCTTCTTCCTCGACCCACGTCCCCGGCGCGCAGCGCACTTCAACGTTCAGTGCAGCAAACGCGGCGCGGGCGCAGGCGATGTCGTCGTCCCACGGGGTTTGGTCACTTTCCAGGTACAGGCTGTTCCATTTGCCTACAGCCTTGGGCAGCCAGGTGACCGGCACGTCACCGGCCTTGCACTTGTAGGTCTGGCCACGCTGGACCCAGTCGGTGCACGGGCCCAGGGCGGCGCCCAGCCAGGCGGCGATGGCCTTGTAGTCGACGTCGGCGTCCTTCAGGTAAATCTCGATATCGGGTTGGCGCATGGATATTCCTCGTTGCGGGATTCGAAAATCCATTCGCGGATACTTAAAGTCGGTTATTGAAGCACGAAATAGTCGTAACGCATCGACACGGTGACCAGCAACGGCTCGGCAGCCTCGATCACTTCGGCACGGCGCTCGGCGCTGGCGCGCCAGCCGTGGGGTGTCATGGCCAGCAGGTTAGCGCGGTCTTTGGGGGCGGCCAGGCTCAGGGTGAACTCCAGGGTTTCACTGTGCGCCAGGCTCATGCCGTCTGGCACCAGAGCCAGGTGTTTGTCGTCGGTGTACTCGCGCACTTCATCGTACAGACGCTCGCGCAGCTCCATCAGGTGGCCACTCGTAGGACCGACTTTCATCAGGCCGCCGCCGGGGCTGAGCAGGCGTTTGGCTTCCTGCCAGTCCAATGGGCTGAACACGCTGGCGAGGAACTGGCAGCTGGCATCGGCCAACGGCACGCGTGCCATGCTGGCGATCAACCAGGTCAGCTTCGGGTTGCGCTTGCACGCACGCTTGACCGCTTCCTTGGAAATATCCAGGGCATAGCCGTCGGCGTGGGGCAAGGCATCGGCGATCTGCGCGGTGTAGTAACCCTCACCACAGCCGATGTCGACCCAGCGCTGCGGTGCGCGTTCAGCCGCCAGTTCGGCGAGGCGCTTGGCCACCGGGGCGTAATGCCCGGCGTTGAGGAAGTCACGGCGTGCTTCGACCATGGCCAGGTTGTCGCCCGGATCGCGGCTGTTCTTGTGCTGCACCGGCAACAGGTTCAGGTAACCCTGGCGAGCCCGGTCGAACCGGTGCCCGGCCGGGCAGGCTACGCCGTTTTCGACCGCGTTGAGCGGGGCGCTGCAAATGGGACAAGCGAGCATCAGGCGAGCAACTTGATCAGGGTCTGGTAATAAATTTCGGTCAGTACATCGAGGTCGCTGGCGAGGATGCGCTCGTTGACCTGATGGATCGTCGCGTTGACCGGGCCCAGCTCGACCACTTGGGTGCCGAGGGTGGCGATGAAGCGGCCATCCGACGTACCGCCGCTGGTGGACGCCTGGGTCTCGCGACCGGTGATCGCCTTGATGCTGGCAGACACGGCGTCGAGCAAAGCGCCCGGTTCGGTGAGGAACGGCAGGCCCGACAGCGCCCATTCCACATGCCAGTCCAGGCCATGTTTGTCGAGGATGGCTGCAACGCGTTGCTGCAGGCCTTCGACGGTGGATTCGGTGGAGAAACGGAAGTTGAACACCGCCGTCAGGTCACCGGGGATCACGTTGGTGGCGCCAGTGCCGGAATTGAGGTTGGAGATCTGGAAGCTGGTCGGCGGGAAAAAGGTGTTGCCGTTGTCCCAATGCTCGGCGGCCAATTCCGCCAAGGCCGGTGCGGCCAGGTGGATCGGGTTCTTCGCCAGGTGCGGGTAGGCCACATGGCCCTGCACGCCGCGTACGGTCAGCGTAGCGCCGAGGGAGCCGCGACGGCCGTTCTTGACCACATCACCTACCAGGGTGGTGCTCGACGGTTCGCCGACGATGCACCAGTCCAGGCGCTCTTTGCGCGCGGCCAGGCGTTCGATCACGGCTTTTGTGCCGTGGTGCGCCGGGCCTTCTTCATCGCTGGTGATCAGGAAGGCAACCGAGCCCTTATGGTCCGGGTAGTCGGCTACAAAACGTTCCGAAGCCACCAGCATCGCGGCGAGGCTGCCTTTCATGTCGGCTGCGCCACGCCCGCAGAGCATGCCGTTTTCGTCGATCAACGCGTCAAACGGGTCGTTCTGCCAGGCCTGTACCGGGCCGGTTGGCACTACGTCAGTGTGGCCAGCAAAGCACAGCACCGGACCTTCATGCTTACCGTGGGTAGCCCAAAAGTTGTCCACGTCTTCGATGCGCATCGGCTCCAGCGCAAAACCAGCGTCGCCCAGGCGCTGCATCATCAGCTTCTGGCAATCGGCGTCGATCGGCGTGACCGAGGGGCGACGGATCAGGTCGATGGCAAGTTGAACGGTCGGCGAAAGGTCGGCATGGGCCGTCATGGGAAAACTCCGGAAAGCATGTTTGGAAGAGCAGGGCGGGCGGACAAAACGGCCGTTATCTTATAGCAAAACGGCGACCAGAGGCCGCCGTTTAGTGCATTGCGCAAGTTTTTACGCGGCCGGCGCTGGCTCAGACGCGGCTGCCGGTTTTGGCAGCGACGACAGGAACGCCATAATCAACGCCGCCACATACGGCAGCGATTGCACCAGCAGCATTACCACCCAGAAACGTATGTCATTGCTTGGCAGGCCTTGCACCAGGTAGATCCCCAGCGCAGCGCCCCACAGCAGCAGCATGATGAACATTTCTTCGCGGGCTTCGGAAATCGCGACCCAGAAGCCGTGGTTATCCGCGTTTTTCGGCGTACGAAAGAACGGAATACTGGTGGTGAAGAAGCCATACAGTACCGCCTTGGCGATGGTGTGGGACAGCGCCAGGCCAGCCAGTGCGGCGCAGAACGCATCCTTGAGGTTCACGCCCACGGCACGGCGGTACAGGAAGATGATCTTGCCCACCTTGAACACGAACAACGCCAACGGCGGGATCGCGAAAATCAGCAGCGGCGGATCGACCCGCGTCGGCACGATGATCATCGCCGCCGACCACAACAACGCACCGACGGTGAAGAAGATGTTCATACCGTCCGCCACCCACGGCAACCAGCCCGCGAGGAAGTGGTAGCGCTGGCCACGGGTCAGCTCCGTGTCCTTGCCGCGCAGCAGGCTGGCGGTGTGACGCTTGATGATCTGGATCGCGCCATAGGCCCAGCGGAAACGCTGTTTCTTGAAGTCGATAAAGGTATCGGGCATCAGGCCCTTGCCGTAGCTGTCGTGGTAATACGCCGCCGACAGGCCTTTCTCGAACACCCGCAAGCCCAGTTCAGCGTCTTCGCAGATGCACCAGTCGGCCCAGCCGAGCTCTTCGAGCACCGAGCGACGGGTCATGGTCATGGTGCCGTGCTGGATGATCGCGTCGCGGTCGTTACGGGTAACCATGCCGATGTGGAAGAAGCCTTTGTATTCTGCGTAGCAGAGCTTCTTGAAGGTACTTTCGTTCTGGTCGCGGTAGTCCTGCGGCGACTGCACCACAGCGATTTTCGGGTCAGCGAAGTGCGGCACCATGTGCTTGAGCCAGTTCGGCGACACGCAGTAGTCCGAGTCGATCACCGCAATCACTTCAGCATCCTTGGCGGTGTGCGGGATTAAGTAGTTCAGCGCGCCGCCCTTGAAACCGGCCAGGGGCGCGACGTGGAAGAACTTGAAGCGCGGGCCGAGGGTTTCGCAGTAGTCGCGCACCGGTTCCCAAACAGCCGGGTCTTTGGTGTTGTTGTCGATAATCAGGACTTCGTAGTCCGGGTAATCGAGCGCGGCCAGGGCGTCGAGGGTCTGTTTGACCATCTCCGGCGGCTCGTTGTAGCACGGCACGTGGATCGACACTTTCGGGCGGTAGTCCGAATCCCCTTCAACCGGCAGGAATTCACGGCGACGCTTGTGAGTCCAGACTGCTTCCGCCAGTTCGTGGGCCTCGGTCAGCAACACAATAAATACGCCGAGGGCGCCGAGTGCCAGGAGGATACCCACGGTGACACTGAACCAAGTGCTGTATTGCTGGCTGTAGTCGTAGCCGATCCACACCAGTACCGAGCCGCAAAGGAATGCGATAAAGGTCAGGAACGTCCGGCCACGCTGGCGCAGGGCCGAGCCGTCGATCATCAGCAGGGTCAGGGACAGCAGGGCAAGCACCACCGAGCCGATGGCCAGTACGCGCCATTGCGGGATGGCGACAATAGGACCTTCAAAGTTGAATTTTTGCTGGCGCGCGGCGTTGTAAACGCCCCAGTAGGCGCCGGCCGAGCCTTCATCGCTGACTTTCCACGGCTGGTCGAAGGCCTCGATCACAAAGTAGTTGTAGCCCTGGCGATTGAGCTTGTTCACCAGGGTGCGCAAGTACACCGCCTGGTCTGCCGGGGACGTTTCGTTGCCACCGCGCATGCGGCCGTTGCTCGGCCAGCCAACTTCCGATAGCAGCAGTGGCTTTTTCGGGAACAATTTCTTCAGGTCCCTGGCGCGATCGAGTACGTATTGGCCGGCCTTGTCCATCGGAATGTATTCCCAGAACGGCAAAATGTGCGCGGCGATCAGGTCGACGTGCTTGGCCAGTTGCGGGTTCTTTTCCCAGATGTGCCATTGCTCGGAGGTGGTCACCGGTACCTTCACCGCGGCGCGCACCCGGTCCAGCAGCACGATCAATGCCTCGGGGGTGATTTCTTCGCGGAACAAGGCTTCGTTGCCGACCACCACGCGCACGACACTGCGCGAGCTGTTGGCGATCTCAATGGCGCGCTGGATCTCGCGTTCGTTGCGCTCCAGGTCTGGGCTGATCCAGATCCCCAGGGTGACGCGCAAGCCGAACTCTTCCGCCAGCTTGGGGATATCCCCCAGTGTGCCGTCGACCGAGTAGGTGCGGATGTTGTCCGTCAGCTTGCTCATGATCGCAAGGTCCTGACGCATCTGTTCGTCAGTGGGGTACTGGTCTTTCTGCGGGAACTGGCCTTGCTGGAACGGCGAGTAGGAAAAACCGGAGATTTGCTCAGGCCAGTTGGGAGCAGTGACCGGGCGGTTGACCAGCGCCCAGAAGCCGGTGAATAGCGCTGCAATTGCCAGCACGATCACCAGGTTGAGTCCAAATTTACGCGATGCCATGGTTATGTCGGGTTCCAAAGGGTGTGGAACGAAAAGAGGTGTCGGCCTGCACCGAACGGCGCGCATCCTACACCGGCCTTTCCCCGAGCGTACAGCAGACAGAGAAAAGCCGGACGTTAGTCAGCGAAAGGCCATCTAAGTTCTTTACTTGTAGCTTGTTGCTTCGTACTTGTCGCTCGGTAGTCCATAATGCGCGCCGGTTTTTGGGGTAATGGTCATGAGTACAGAAGATCCGCGGTTTGCAGGCGTCGCCCGCTTGTATGGCATTGAAGGCCTGGAACGCTTGAAGGCGGCCCATGTGGCGATCGTCGGCGTCGGCGGTGTGGGCTCTTGGGCGGCGGAAGCCATGGCCCGTTGTGGGGTCGGCGAGATTTCGCTGTTTGACCTGGACGATGTCTGCGTCAGCAACAGCAACCGGCAGTTGCACGCCCTGGACAGCACTGTGGGCAAGCCCAAGGTCGAGGTGATGGCCGAGCGCCTGCGCGGTATCAACCCGGATTGCACTGTGCACGCGGTGGCGGATTTCGTGACCCGCGACACCATGGCCGAATACATAACGCCGAACATCGATTGCGTGATCGACTGTATCGACGCCGTCAACGCCAAGGCCGCGCTGATTGCGTGGTGCAAACGCCGCAAGATCCAAATCATTACCACCGGCGGCGCCGGTGGGCAGATTGATCCGACGCTGATCCAGGTGTGCGACCTGAACCGCACCTTCAACGATCCCTTGGCCTCAAAGGTGCGCTCCACCTTGCGTCGTGACTACGGCTTCTCTCGCACCGTGACCCGTCATTACAGCGTGCCGTGCGTGTTTTCCACCGAGCAACTGCGTTATCCCAAGCCGGACGGCAGCATTTGTCTGCAAAAAAGTTTTGTGGGGGATGGGGTGAAGCTGGACTGCGCGGGCGGGTTTGGCGCGGTGATGATGGTGACGGCGACCTTTGGCATGGTGGCGGCGACCAAGGCGGTGGACAAGATTGTGGCTGGGGTGCGTAGGCCTTCCGAGCGTGTCAAACCCGCCTGAATCT
The DNA here is from genome assembly GCF_021391435.1 of Pseudomonas sivasensis. NCBI lineage: Bacteria > Pseudomonadati > Pseudomonadota > Gammaproteobacteria > Pseudomonadales > Pseudomonadaceae > Pseudomonas > Pseudomonas sivasensis. The sequence continues at coordinate 1,574,309 of NZ_CP090029.1, forward strand.
CAGAACTTTACACAGTTCAAAGGTGGGAGGGGCCGGTTGCAGAGTGTCAGCCACTGAATAAGCTGACTGATCCACCGCTATCGGGGGCAAGCCCCCTCCCACATTTAGTCCTTTGTATGACTTAGCGTTCGCATACGCTGCAGGACTGCATTCAAGCCATTGCTGCGCGACGGCGACAGTTGGCGGGAAAGCCCGAGTTGATTGAACCAGTCAGGCAAGTCGACTGCCTGCAACTCGTCCGCCGACAACCCATTGACCCGCGCCAGCAGCAATGCCACCAAACCACGGATCATCCGCGCATCGCTGCTCGCGGCAAATTGCCAATGACCTTGGTCTAAGTGCCCCACCAACCACACCAGGCTTTCGCAGCCCTGTACCTGGTTGGCGTCGACCTTTTCATCATCCGCTAAAGGCGGCAGACGCTCACCCCACTGCATCAGCAAGCGAGCACGTTGCTCCCAACTTCCTATGGCTTGGAAGGCTTCCAGCGCAGCCACCGCATCCATCGGCAAGCTCATCGCAACATATCCAGCGCCTGGTCCAGCGCTTCAAAAAAGCGCTCGAGGTCGTCGGAGTCGTTATACAGCGCCAGGGAAACGCGGATCGCCCCCGACAGCTGCATCGCCTTGAGCAGCGGCATCGCGCAATGATGGCCTGCGCGTACAGCAATGCCCTGCTCGGTCAGCAGGTGCGCAAGGTCGGCGTTATGCACGCCCTCGACCACAAAGCTGACCAGCGCCACCTGCGGCGAACCCAGCACACGCACGCCATTGCGCGCCTTCAGGCCGCTTAACAGGTAGTCATGCAGGGCCGCCTCGTGGGCGGTTACCGCTTGCTGATCCAGCGAGCTCAGATAATCCAGGCTTGCCCCCAAGCCAATCACGCTGGCTATCGGCGGAGTACCTGCCTCGAACCCCAGCGGTGCTGGACGGAAGCTGGCGCTGTGGTAATCCGCCTGCTGCACCATCTCACCGCCAAACTGCCAGTGGCGCAGGTGATGCAGAGCCTCGTTGCGGCCAAAGAGCACGCCGACACCGTCCGGGCCGTAGAGCTTGTGGCTGGAGAATACGTAGAAGTCGCATCCCAGCGCTTGCACGTCGTGACGACCGTGGACGATGCCCTGGGCGCCGTCGACCACGGTCAGGGCACCGTGTGGCTTGGCCAAATCCAGCAAGGCTTGCAGCGGTTGCCAGGCACCAAGCACGTTGGACAGCTGGCTCACCGCCAGCAGGCGGGTGCGCGGACCGATCAACTCGGCGGCGGCTTGCAGGTCGATCACGCCGTCATCACCGAGTGGCAATACCACCAGTGTGAGCGCGCGACGTTTGGCCAGTTGCTGCCAGGGCAGCAGGTTGGCGTGGTGTTCCAGGGCGCTGATGACAAGCTCATCGCCCGCATTGAATAAGTGTTCGAGGCCGTAGGCCAGGAGGTTCAGCGCAGAGGTCGCGCCGTGGGTAAACACGATGTGCCCGGTGTCACCTGCATTCAACCACTGCACCACCTTGCTGCGACTGTCCTCGAAGGCCTGTGTCGCATGGGCCCCCGGCAAATGCTGGGCCCGGTGCACATTGGCTGCGCCATTGGCGTAGTAATGGCTGATGGCATCCAACAGAGCTTGGGGTTTTTGTGTAGTGGCGGCGTTGTCCAGATAGGTCTGGCCTTGCCGTTGCAGGGCGGCGATGGCCGGAAAGTCGGCGCGCCAGGGGGAGGGCACTAGCATGGTGTTCAAAACTCGTATAAGCGAGCCCCAGGGTCGGGGCCCGCTAGTGGCATCGAGTGGCTGCTTAGTTGTGAGCGTGCAGCGCTTCGTTCAGTTCGATGGCCGATTTGTGGGTTTTGCACTCCACTGCACCGGTCTCGGAGTTACGGCGGAACAGCAGGTCCGGTTGGCCGGCCAGCTCGCGCGCCTTGACCACTTTGACCAGTTGGTTCTGCTCATCCAGCAGCGCAACCTTGGTCCCGGCGGTGACGTACAGACCCGATTCCACGGTGTTGCGGTCGCCCAGCGGGATACCGATACCGGCATTGGCGCCGATCAGGCAGCCTTCGCCGACCTTGATCACGATGTTGCCGCCGCCCGACAGGGTGCCCATGGTGGAGCAGCCGCCGCCCAGGTCCGAGCCCTTGCCAACGAATACGCCAGCCGATACACGACCTTCGATCATGCCCGGGCCTTCAGTGCCAGCGTTGAAGTTGACGAAACCTTCGTGCATCACCGTTGTGCCTTCGCCTACGTAGGCGCCCAGGCGGATACGTGCCGCGTCAGCAATACGCACGCCGGCCGGGACGACGTAGTCGGTCATTTTCGGGAACTTGTCTACCGAGAACACTTCCAGCAACTCGCCACGCAGGCGTGCTTCCAGCTGGCGTTCGGCCAGTTCGCTGATGTCGATCGCGCCCTGGCTGGTCCAGGCCACGTTCGGCAGTTGCGGGAACACGCCAGCCAGGCTCAGGCCGTGAGGCTTGACCAGGCGGTGGGACAGCAGGTGCAGCTTGAGGTAGGCCTCAGGCGTGGAGGTCAGCGCAGCGTCTTCGGCCAGCAGGGTGGCGACCAGAGGCGTGTGGCTTTCTGCCAGGCGGCTCAGCAGGGCGGCTTGTGTGGCGTCGACGCCTTTGAGCGCGTCGGCCAGTTGCAGGGCCTGGGTCACGGTGAAGGTGATCGCCTGGTTACCCTCGGAGTAACCGAGGATCGGCGCGATGGCCGCGACGATTTCAGCCGATGGGTTGAGCAGCGGTTGTGCGTAAAAAACTTCCAGCCAAGCACCTTGGCGGTTCTGAGTGCCGACGCCGAAGCCCAGGCTGAACAGGGAATGGGACATGCTATTACCTCTACAAAAATGGAAGGGCTGGCCTACTTGAGGGCCGCCGAATAACTTTCTGGCTTGAAGCCAATCAGGGTTCTGTCACCGAGATCAAGCACCGGGCGCTTGATCATCGAAGGTTGCGCGAGCATCAATTCAATGGCTTTCGACTGATCGAGATCGGCTTTGCGTTCGTCTTCGAGTTTGCGAAAGGTGGTGCCCGCACGGTTCAAAACCACCTGCCAACCGTGCTCGTTGCACCATTGGGTCAAGTGTTCGCGGTCGATACCGACCGTTTTGTAGTCGTGGAACTCATAGCTCACAGCATGCTCATCGAGCCAGGTGCGCGCTTTTTTCATGGTGTCGCAGGCTTTGATGCCGAAAAGGTGCAACGTTTTGCTTGAAGCGGTCAAGGAATTGCCCCCTTTTAGGATGCTCAAAACGAAAGGTCCGGGATTATGCCACGACCAGCGGGTTTGGGTGCCGCTCGTCAGCAGGACCCACGGCTTTGTGCGACTTATGTGCAAAAGCCAGTGCGTGGCGTAGCCGCGTAACATAGCTGGGTAATATGGCACTTCAACTGCCAGTTGTTGCCTGATGTGTGTCGTTGCAAGTCGATCGTCCGGGAAACCCGCGTTATGCAAACCGCCTACACCGTTCTTATCCTGCTGATGCTGGTCAGCGTTTCGCGTCTGGTCGGACGTGTCATTCCTCTGCCGTTACCGCTGGTGCAGATCGCCGCCGGAGCCTTGTTGGCCTGGCCAACGCTGGGCCTGCATGTGGCGCTGGACCCTGAACTGTTCCTGTTCCTGTTCTTGCCACCTTTGTTGTTTTCCGACGGTTGGCGCATGCCCAAACGCGAATTGTGGCGTCTGCGGGGCCCGATTCTGACGCTGGCCGTGGGCCTTGTGCTGTTCACGGTAGTCGGCGCCGGATACTTCATTCACTGGATTTTGCCTACGATCCCGTTACCGGTGGCCTTCGCCCTGGCGGCCGTATTGTCGCCGACGGATGCGGTGGCAGTGTCGGCCATTTCCCAGAATCGTTTGCCCACGCCATTGATGCATATGCTCCAGGGCGAAGCCTTGATGAATGATGCGTCGGGCCTTGTGACCTTCAAGTTTGCCTTGGCAGCGGCATTGACCGGCGTGTTCTCCCTGGCCGATGCGAGCTTGACCTTCGTGTTGGTGGCCGTCGGTGGCCTGGCGATCGGTGTGGCGTTGAGTTGGCTGGTCGGCCGCCTGCGCGCATGGATGATTGCGCGGGGCTGGGACGATCCGGCGACTCATGTGGTGTTTATGTTGCTGTTGCCGTTTGCCGCTTATGTATTGGCTGAACGGTTGGGCGCCTCAGGGATTTTGTCGGCAGTGGCGGCGGGCATGATGCAAAGCTGGCTGGACCTGCTGCCACGCCAGACCAGCACAAGGCTGCTTAACCGCAGCGTCTGGTCGTTGCTGGAGTTTGCCTTCAATGGCTTGATTTTCCTGCTGCTGGGATTGCAACTGCCGGACATCATCAAAGCCGTGGTGAGCCATGAAGCCACGCTATGGCCGACCCTGTTTTACCGCTGCCTGGATGTGATTGCGATTTTCCTGGTGCTGGTGGTGCTGCGTTTTATCTGGGTGCAGAGCATCTGGAGGCTGTCGGGGTTATTGCGGCGCCTGCGAGGGAAAAGTGATCTGACGTTGGTGCCAACCGCCCGATCCTGTTGGCTCTTGACGGTCGGCGGTGTGCGCGGTGCGGTGACCCTGGCGGGTGTGATGTCGGTGCCTTTGCTGTTGGCGCCAGGCAAAGATTTTCCTGAGCGTGATTTGCTGATCTTTATCGCGGCCGGGGTGATCCTGCTTTCACTGGTCGCCGCCTGCATTGCCTTGCCACTGTTGCTGCGCGGTATCGAAAAGAGCCCCGATGAGAAGCGTCATAAGGAAGTGCGGGAGGCGTGGAAAAAGACTGCCGTGGCAGCGATTCACGCACTGGAGGCGGAGGAGCCCGTAGAGTCGGAAACCTCCGACGCCGCACAGGCGGCCCTTGCGGCGGAGCTCAAGGCGCGGCTGATGTCGGAATATCGTCATCAGTTGGAGGTGTTCAACGACTCCGCCGAGGCCCAGGCGCTGGCGAGACACATGGACCTGCTTGAGCGAAAACTGCGGCTCAAGGCCCTGCGCGCGCAACGTTTGGAGTTGTACAGCTTGAGCCGTCATCACCAGATTGGTGATGACGTCTTGAGGGAGGTGTTGGGAGAGCTGGATATGAGTGAGGCGAATCTGGGCCAGGTGAAATGACCCGATTGCTTACCGACGACGCTGAATGAAATCCCGAATCCGTTCAGCCGCTTCCACGCACTCGGCCAGCGGTGCGACCAGCGCCAGGCGTACGCGGCCAGCCCCAGGGTTGACGCCATCCACTTCCCGCGACAGGTACGAACCTGGGACCACTGTGACGTGTTCTTCAACGAACAGGTCGCGGCAGAACGCGGCATCGTCGCCATTCACATTTGGCCACAGGTAGAAGCCACCGTCGGGACTTTGTACATCCAGCACCGGCTTGAGGATGGTCAGCACGGCTTCGAATTTCTCGCGATACAGGTCACGGTTGGCCAGTACGTGCGCTTCGTCCTGCCAGGCGGCAATGCTCGCCAGCTGGGTTTGCACCGGCATCGCGCAGCCGTGGTAGGTGCGGTACAGCAGGAAGGCCTTGAGGATCTCGGCATCACCGGCCACAAAACCAGAGCGCAGGCCCGGCAAGTTGGAGCGTTTGGACAGGCTGTGGAATACCACGCAGCGCTTGAAATCCTGGCGACCCAGTTCAACACAGGCGCTCAACAAGCCCGGCGGCGGGGTTTGTTCGTCAAAGTACAGCTCGCTGTAGCACTCGTCGGCGGCGATGACGAAGTCATGTTCGTCGGCCAGGGCGATCAGTTTTTTCAGGGTCTCAACCGGGATCAGTGCGCCGGTCGGGTTGCCGGGGGAGCACAGGAACAGGATCTGGCAGCGTTTCCAGATGTCTGGTGTCACGGCGTCGAAGTCCGGGTTGAAGCCGTTCTCATCCAGGCATGGCAGGTAGTGCGGCTTGGCACCGGCAAGGAACGCGGCGCCTTCGTAGATCTGGTAGAAGGGGTTCGGGCTGACCACCAGTGCATCGTCGCCACGGTTGACTACGGTCTGAGTGAAGGCGAACAGTGCTTCGCGGGTGCCATTGACCGGCAGGATATTGCGCGCTGGGTCAAGCCATCCCTTGGGCACGTTGAAGCGACGTTCACACCAGGCGCCAATGGCCTCGCGCAGTGCCGGGATGCCCAGAGTGGTGGGGTACACCGCCATCTGATCAAGGTTGCTGCTCAGTGCCTCGGCCACGAACGTGGGCGATTTGTGCTTGGGTTCACCGATGGACAGGGCAATCGGGCGCTTGTCCGGGTTGGGTGTGACGCTGCCCAGCAGGGCGCGCAATTTCTCGAACGGGTAGGGCTGCAACTGGTTCAGGGCGTTGTTCATGAGACTCTCGTTCAATTCATTGGTAATGCGGTCTGTCGGGCGCTGCAGGTCCAACTGTGGGAGGGGCTTGCTCCCGATTAAGGTGTGTCGGTCAGCTAATAGGTTTCTGATCCGCTGCTTTTGGGGTTAAGCCCTCTCCCATATAAGCCCCGTTCAAAACGTCAGGCGCGTCAGCTCGACACCGGGCTCTTGGGTCACGCTCAACTGCTGGACGATAGCCTCCTGCAAACGGCGGCACAGTTCCGGGTCGGACAGCGGCTGGTTGTCGGCGTCGGTAATAAAGAACACGTCTTCCACGCGCTCGCCCAGGGTCGCAATCTTGGCATTTTGTAATGACAGGTCGAACTCCAGGAAAATCCCGCCGATCCGTGCCAGCAGGCCTGGGCGATCCGGTGCGCTGAGTTCCAGCACCGTCACTGGGCGCTGCGCATCGTTGGAGATGGTCACCTGGGGCGCAAAGGCAAAGTGCTTCAGTTGGCGCGGCACCCGGCGCTGGATGATCGTTGGATAGTCGTCCGGGTTACGCAGGGCTTCGGTGAGGCCTTCGCGGATCTTTTTCACCCGCGTCGGGTTGTCGCCGATGGACTCGCCTTCGGTATCGAGCACGATGTAGGTGTCGAGGGTGAACTGGCTGCTGGAAGTGATCACCCGGGCATCGTGGATGTTCAGATTGAGCTGGTCCATGGCCGCTACCGTCACGGCAAAGAAGTCGTGCTGGTCGGGCGCGTAGATGAAGATCTGCGTGCCGCCTTCGAATTCGCGCTGGGTGGTTTCCTTGATCAGCACCAGCGGGCCGCCATCGGCGGGCTGCTGCAGGATCGCGTCAGTGTGCCAGGCCACATCGCCGGCGGTGTGGCGCAAGAAGTAATCGTCACCCAGTTGCGACCACAGTTGCTCGACGTCATCCGGATCGTTGCCGCCGCGCACCAGAATATCCAAGGCCGCGCTTTGGGTGCGGCGGATCTGCTCTTCGCGGTCCACCGGGTTCTCCAGACCACGGCGCAGGGCGCGCTTGGTCTCTGTGTACAGTTGGCGCAACAGACTGGCGCGCCACGAGTTCCACAGTGTCGGGTTGGTGGCGTTGATGTCGGAAACGGTCAACACGTAGAGGTAGTCGAGGCGGGTTTCATCGCCGATAGCTTGCGCGAAATCGTGGATCACCTGCGGGTCGGACAAGTCCTTGCGCTGTGCGGTGGTCGACATCACGAGGTGGTTCTGCACCAGCCAGACGATCAGGCGGCTATCCCATTGCGGCAACTGGTGGCGCTGACAGAAGGCTGCGGCGTCGACCGCGCCGACTTCCGAGTGGTCGCCATGCCGGCCCTTGCCGATGTCGTGGTACAGGCCGGCCAGGTAGATCAGCTCCGGCTTGGGCAGCTTGGCCATAAGCTTACTGGCCAGCGGGAATTTCTCTGACACCTGGGTGTACTGCAACTTACGCAGGTGCTTGATCAGATTAAGGGTGTGCGCATCCACTGTATAAATGTGGAACAGGTCGTGCTGCATCTGCCCGACGATAAAGCCGAACTCCGGCAGGTAGCGCCCCAGGATGCCGTAGCGGTTCATGCGGCGCAGGTTGCGGTGGATACCGATCTTGCACTTGAACAGCTCGATAAACAGGCTGGTGTTGCGGATGTCGTTGCGAAAATCATCGTCGATCAAGTGACGGTTTTCCCGCAGCAGGCGGATAGTATCCGCGCGCACGCCTTTGATTTCCGGCTGCTGGGCCATCAATACGAAGATTTCCAGCATGGCGAATGGGGTGCGGCGGAACACGTTGTCGTTGCGCGCCTCAATATAGCCGTCGTGCAGTTGGAAACGCGCATTGATCGGCTGCGGCGGCGCCTCATCCTCGGGGGCCAGGATCACTTCTTCGAAGTGCTGGATGATCAGGTCGCTGAGCTGGGCGATGCTCATCACCACCCGATAGTACTGCTGCATGAAGCTTTCGATGCTGGTCTTCGCGTCCTCGCCCTCAAAGCCCAGCAGCGTGGCGATGGAGCGCTGGTGATCGAACAGCAGGCGATCTTCGGAGCGCCCGGCGAGCATGTGCAGGGCGTAGCGCACTTTCCAAATAAATTCCTGGGACGAGGCTAGCAGGGCGTTTTCGCTCTCTACCAAAAAACCTTCGCCGGCCAGGGCGCGCAGGTTAAGCGTGCCGTACTGGCGACGGGCGACCCACAAAATCGTCTGGATGTCGCGCAACCCGCCGGGCGAGCCTTTGACGTTGGGCTCCAGGTTGTATTCGGTGTCGTTGTACTTGTGGTGCCGGGCTTTCTGCTCGGCGCGTTTGGCCAGGAAGAAGTCCTTGCTCGGCCACATATGCGCGGTGCTGGTGACTTCCAGCATCCGCTGGCGCAAGCGCTCTGGGCCGGCGATGGTGCGGCTTTCCATCAGGTTGGTAATGACGGTTAGGTCGGCACGGGCCTCTTGGGCGCACTCGTCCACCGAGCGCACGCTCTGGCCGACTTCCAGGCCAATGTCCCACAGCAGTGTCAGAAAGCGCTCGATGGAATCGCGAAAGATCTCGTGATCGGCACTGTCCAGCAGGATCAGCAGATCAATATCGGAGTAGGGGTGGAGTTCGCCACGGCCGTAGCCGCCAACGGCCACCAGGGCGATGTCGGCGTCTTCGCTCCAGTTGAACTGTTCCCAGGCCTTTTGAAGGATGTTGTCGACGAACCAGGCACGGTCCTCGATCAGCCGGCGGATGTCGCGGCCGCTACGAAAGCGCTCGTCGAGTACTTCACGGGCCTGGCGGATCGCCTTCTTGAAGGCGGCGATGGGGCTTGCCTTCAGGGCCAGTTCGGCCTGGAACTGGCCACGGTCGAAGAGTTCGGGATCCACCTGGGGCATCGATCGGCTTTCCTTTCTATCTATCAGTCAGTCACAACACGCTTTGGGAAAACCTGGGCAACCTTCAGGCCGAAACGCGTGGGATCGTATCGTCAGCGCGCAGGGTGAAGATCTCGTAGCCGGTTTCGGTGACCAGCAGGGTGTGTTCCCACTGGGCCGAAAGCTTGCGGTCCTTGGTAATGGCGGTCCAGCCGTCGCCCAGCACCTTGGTGTCGGCTTTGCCCTGGTTGATCATCGGCTCGATGGTAAAGGTCATGCCTGCCTTGAGCTCCATGCCGGTGCCGGCGCGGCCGTAGTGCAGGATCTGTGGCTCTTCATGGAACACGGTGCCGATGCCGTGGCCGCAGAAATCACGTACCACCGAGAAGCCGTTCTTTTCAGCGTGCTTCTGGATCACTTCACCGATATCGCCCAGGCGGCAGCCGGGTTTGACGATTTCGATCGCCTTGTACATGCATTCCTGGGTGACTTGGGACAGGCGTTCGGCCCAGACCGGCACGGTGCCGACGTGGAACATGCGGCTGGTATCGCCGAAGTAGCGATCCTTGATCACGGTGACGTCGATGTTCAGGGTGTCGCCGTCCTTCAGGGGTTTGTCGCACGGAATACCGTGGCAGACCACATGGTTGATCGACGTGCAGATTGACTTGGGGAAGCCCTTGTAATTCAACGGCGCAGGAATGGCACCTTGCACATTGACGATATAGTCATGGCAGATCTGGTTGAGGGTGTCCGTGGTGACGCCCGGCTTGACGTGCTCGGCAATCATTTCCAGCACGTCGGCAGCCAGTTTGCCGGCAATGCGCATGCCGGCAATGTCTTCGGCGGTTTTCAAACTAACGGTCATACAGGCTCTCTCTAGCGCGAAGCGCTGAAATCAATACGGTTTACGGGCGCGCGACAAAAGGTTACAGAATTCGCAAAAGCCCCAAAAAACGCGATTCTAACAGACGCGGGCGGCAAATCATGAGCCCCTGACGATCGCTTCTCTCTATAAGGTGGGGCTATATCCGCTCTATTCAAAGGGTTGCGCATAAGCCGCGCACGCCGAATGTGATTGCGGGTTTCGTTTTCGCCCTTCGTGTGGTATAAAATGCGCCGCTTTCCGGGGATGCCCCGAAGAGCTTAAATCCACACACGTGTCGACACGATGACCTGGGTGCCGGAGGCCTTGATGCCGCTGGTTGGTCATTGGGATACGTGGAGGCCAAACCCGACTTATTAAGGAACTATCATGTCCCAAGTCAATATGCGCGATATGCTGAAGGCCGGTGTGCACTTCGGTCACCAGACCCGTTACTGGAACCCGAAAATGGGTAAATACATTTTCGGCGCGCGTAACAAGATCCACATCATCAACCTTGAAAAAACCCTGCCAATGTTCAACGAAGCTCTGACTTTCGTAGAGCGTCTGGCCCAGGGCAAAAACAAGATTCTGTTCGTCGGCACCAAGCGTTCCGCGGGCAAGATCGTTGCTGAAGAAGCAGCACGTTGCGGTTCGCCGTACGTCGATCACCGCTGGTTGGGCGGCATGCTGACCAACTTCAAAACCATCCGTGCTTCCATCAAACGTCTGCGTGACCTTGAAGTGCAAGCCGAAGACGGTACTTTCGCCAAGCTGACCAAGAAAGAAGCGCTGATGCGCTCCCGTGACCTGGAAAAGCTCGATCGTTCCCTGGGTGGTATCAAGGACATGGGCGGTCTGCCTGACGCACTGTTCGTTATCGACGTTGATCACGAGCGCATCGCGATCACCGAAGCCAACAAGCTGGGCATCCCTGTTATCGGCGTAGTCGATACCAACAGCAGCCCGGAAGGCGTTGACTACATCATCCCAGGCAACGATGACGCAATCCGCGCTATCCAGCTGTACATGGGTTCGATGGCTGACGCTGTAATCCGTGGTCGCAACCACGTTGCTGGTGGTACCGAGCAGTTCGTTGAAGAAGCTCCGGTAGCCGCAGCTGAGTAATTGACGCCCTGGCGTTGACTCAGTAAGCAAAAAGGGGGCTTGGCCCCCTTTTTGCCCCCTCGAAAACCATTTGTGCGCAGCGCAGCTACATCATCTGTAACGTGCAGCGGCCTACAAGGGTGGTTCGGGAAGAATTGATCCCCCGTTCGATCGGGTGGAATGGTTGAAAACCTATCCAAGAGGAATTTGAAAATGGCAGCAATTACTGCAGCGTTGGTTAAAGAACTGCGTGAGCGTACCGGCGAAGGCATGATGGATTGCAAGAAAGCCCTGGAAAAGGCTGACGGCGACATCGAAAAAGCAATTGATGACATGCGTGCTTCCGGCGCAATCAAGGCTGCCAAGAAAGCAGGCAACGTGGCTGCTGAAGGCGCTATCGCTCTGAAAGAAGACGGCAAATCTGCTGTTCTGCTGGAAGTGAACTCGCAGACCGACTTCCTGGCTCTGCAAGACGACTTCAAGGCATTTGTTGCTGCCAGCGTTGATAAAGCGTTCGACGACAAACTGACTGACGTCGCTCCGCTGATCGAAGCACAAGAAGCTGCACGCCTGGTACTGGTCGGCAAAGTTGGCGAAAACGTCAACATCCGTCGCCTGGTACGCGTTGAAGGTGACGTTGTTGGTGGTTACCTGCACGGCAACAAGATCGGTGTTGCAGTTGTCCTGAAGGGCGGCAACGTTGAGCTGGCTAAAGACATCGCTATGCACGTAGCGGCCAGCAACCCAGAGTTCCTGCTGCCTTCGGAAGTTTCTGCCGAAGCAATCGAGCGCGAAAAAGCTGTGTTCCTGCAGCTGAACGAAGAAAAAATCAAAGGCAAGCCAGAAAACATTGTTGAAAATATGGTCAAAGGCCGTATCAGCAAGTTCCTGGCCGAAGCAAGCCTGGTTGAGCAGGCGTTCGTTAAGAACCCTGAAATCAAGGTTGGCGAACTGGCTAAGAAAGCCGGTGCTGAAATCGTTTCCTTCACTTACTTCAAAGTAGGCGACGGTATCGAGAAGCCGGTCGACAACTTCGCTGAAGAAGTTGCTGCCCAGCTGGCTGCCGCCAAGCAATAAGACAGTTTTCAACTGTCGCCCGAAAGAGGCTGCCCGCTCACGCGCGCAGCCTCTTTTCAAATGGGCAGGCCGAATTAATTTGGCTTACCCTCGGAACTGGCTTACAAAGCCGTGTTCCGATGGCGCTGTGAGAGCGTCCAGCTAGAGTGAACGCAAGCCGTAAACGGCTCGCCAAGAATTTTTAAAAAATACGCCGCAGGAGAGATTCGCAATGGCTCAGCAGGGCAGTGGTTATCAGGCTCGCTATAAACGCATTCTACTCAAGCTCAGCGGCGAGGCCCTGATGGGCTCGGAAGAGTTCGGGATCGATCCCAAGGTGCTCGACCGCATGGCGCTGGAAGTCGGCCAACTGGTTGGTATCGGCGTGCAAGTCGGCTTGGTGATCGGCGGCGGTAACCTGTTTCGTGGCGCGGCGCTGAGTGCGGCCGGTATGGATCGGGTCACTGGCGACCACATGGGCATGCTGGCCACTGTGATGAACGCCCTGGCGATGCGTGATGCCCTGGAGCGTGCCAATATCTCGGCTATCGTGATGTCGGCTATTTCCATGGTGGGTGTGACCGATCACTATGATCGTCGCAAAGCCATGCGCCATTTGAACTCAAAAGAAGTGGTGATCTTCGCCGCTGGTACCGGTAACCCATTCTTTACCACTGATTCGGCGGCGTGCCTGCGTGCCATCGAAATCGACGCTGACGTGGTTTTGAAGGCAACCAAGGTAGACGGTGTGTACACCGCAGACCCATTCAAAGACCCGCATGCCGAGAAGTTCGATCATCTGACCTACGATGAAGTGCTGGATCGCAAGCTGGGTGTCATGGATCTAACGGCTATTTGCCTGTGCCGCGACCACAAGATGCCGCTGCGCGTATTTAATATGAACAAGCCCGGCGCCCTGCTGAATATCGTACACGGCGGCGCGGAAGGGACTCTGATCGAGGAAGGCCAACAATGATCAATGAAATCAAGAAAGACGCCCAAGCGCGTATGCAGAAATCCCTGGAATCTTTGAGCCATGCATTCGGCCAGATTCGTACTGGCAAGGCGCACCCGAGTATTCTGGGCAGCGTGATGGTGCCTTACTACGGCGCTGACACTCCGCTGAGCGGCGTGGCAAACGTTACCGTTAAAGATTCGCGCACCCTGCAAGTCGTGGCTTTCGAGCGCAACATGCTCGCTGCGGTCGACAAGGCGATTCAGAGCGCCGGCTTGAACCTCAATCCGACCAACCTTGGCGAACTGCTGCTGATCTCCATGCCTGCCTTGACCGAAGAAACCCGCAAGGGCTTCACCAAGCAGGCACGTAGCGCGGCTGAAGATGCACGCGTTGCTGTGCGCAACATCCGTCGTGATGCCCTGGGTGACCTGAAGAAACTGGTTAAGGACAAGGAGATCAGCGAAGACGAAGAGCGTCGTGCCGTCGCTGATATCGACAAGCTGACCAAAGATGCCGAGGCCCAGATCACCAAGGCCACGGAAGAAAAAGAAAAGGACCTGATGGCCGTATAAGGGTCAGGACGCCTTCATGGAAAAGACCAAGCAGACTGTACCCTCTTTGGTGCCGCGCCATGTCGCGATCATCATGGATGGGAATAATCGCTGGGCGAAGAAACGCTTTATGCCGGGTGTCGCCGGGCATAAAGCGGGTGTCGATGCGGTGCGGGCTGTGATTGAGGTGTGTGCCGAGGCCAAGGTCGAGGTGTTGACCTTGTTCGCCTTCTCCAGTGAGAACTGGCAGCGGCCCGCCGAAGAAGTCAGCGCCTTGATGGATCTGTTCTTCAAGGCGTTGCGTCGTGAGGCGAAGCGCCTTAATGACAACAATATCAGTCTGCGCATCATCGGTGATCGCTCGCGATTCCACCCGGAGCTGCAGGCGGCCATGCGCGAGGCGGAGGCCATCACGGCTGGCGCCAACCGTTTTGTGCTACAGATCGCAGCCAATTACGGCGGCCAGTGGGATATCGCCCAGGCTGCACAGCGGCTGGCTCGCGAAGTGCAAGCCGGTCATCTTCGACCGGACGACATCACGCCTGAGCTGTTGCAAACCTGCCTGGTGACCGGTGACCTGCCATTGCCTGACTTGTGCATCCGTACCGGCGGTGAACATCGCATCAGCAATTTCCTGCTGTGGCAGTTGGCCTACACCGAGCTGTACTTCTCCGACCTGTTCTGGCCGGACTTCAAACACGATGCCATGCGTACTGCGCTGGCCGATTTCGCTTCCCGCCAGCGTCGCTTCGGTAAAACGAGTGAGCAGGTCGAAGCTGGAGCCCGGGTTTAAATGCTTAAACAACGAATCATCACAGCGCTCATCCTGTTGCCGATCGCCTTATGTGGGTTTTTCCTGCTCGATGGGTCCGGTTTTGCCCTATTTATCGGGCTGGTCGTAACCTTGGGCGCCTGGGAATGGGCACGATTGGCAGGTTTCAACGCGCAATTGCCGCGCTTGGTGTATGCCGCTGTCGTAGCGGTGTTACTGTTTCTGATGCACACCCTGTCGAGCATCATCGTGCCTTGGGTGCTGGGTGCTGCGGTGCTGTGGTGGGCGCTTGCGACCTATCTGGTGTTGACGTTTCCGCGCAGCAGTGGTCATTGGTCCAGTGTTGCCAGCAAGTTGGTGATTGGCTTATTGATTCTGTTGCCAGCCTGGCAAGGGTTAGTGGAGATCAAGAACTCGCCGATGGGCAATTGGCTGATCATGGCGGTGATGGTGCTGGTGTGGGGCGCAGATATCGGCGCCTACTTCTCGGGACGGGCATTCGGTAAGCGCAAGCTGGCACCGGCAGTCAGTCCGGGCAAGAGTTGGGAAGGGGTTTACGGCGGCCTGGCATTGACCCTGCTGATCACTTTGGTGGTCGGTGTGGTGCGGGATTGGTCAGTAACGGACATCTTCCTGGCTCTTCTGGGTACGGCTATCGTCGTGTTCATCTCGGTCGTGGGCGACCTCACTGAAAGCATGTTTAAGCGCCAGGCCGGGGTCAAGGACAGCAGTAATCTGCTGCCAGGGCACGGTGGGGTGCTGGACCGTATTGATAGCCTTACCGCTGCTATTCCGATCTTTGCCGTGCTGTTGTGGATGACTGCTTCGTGAGCCGTCTGCAGCAAGTAACCGTGTTGGGCGCAACCGGCTCGGTAGGGTTGAGCACCCTCGATGTGATCGCTCGTCACCCTGATCGCTATCAAGTGTTTGCCCTGACGGGATTCACTCGTCTGAGCGAGC
Organism: Pseudomonas sivasensis; assembly: GCF_021391435.1. Taxonomy (NCBI): domain Bacteria; kingdom Pseudomonadati; phylum Pseudomonadota; class Gammaproteobacteria; order Pseudomonadales; family Pseudomonadaceae; genus Pseudomonas; species Pseudomonas sivasensis. Next base: position 1,589,705 of record NZ_CP090029.1, read on the forward strand.
TGCTGGCGCTGTGTGTGCGTCATGCGCCTCGCTTTGCTGTGGTGCCTGAAGCAGCGGCAGCGCAGGGCCTGCAGGATGACCTGCGGGCTGCCGGACTTGCCACACAGGTGCTGGTAGGCGAGTCGGGATTGTGTCAGGTCTCGGCCGATGCCGAGGTGGACACTGTAGTCGCCGCTATTGTCGGTGCCGCCGGCTTGCGCCCAACCTTGGCTGCCGTCGACGCGGGCAAAAAAATCCTGCTGGCCAATAAAGAAGCGCTGGTGATGTCTGGCGCGCTCTTTATGCAGGCGGTGCGTAAAAGCGGTGCGGTGCTGTTGCCCTTGGACAGTGAGCACAACGCAATCTTTCAGTGCATGCCAGGAGACTATGCTCGTGGCTTGAGTCAGGTAGGCGTTCGTCGGATTCTGCTGACCGCTTCCGGTGGGCCTTTCCGGCAAACTCCGTTGATAGAGCTGGAGCATGTGTCTCCGGATCAAGCATGCGCCCATCCGAACTGGTCCATGGGCCGCAAAATCTCCGTGGATTCGGCAAGCATGATGAACAAGGGCCTGGAATTGATCGAGGCCTGCTGGTTGTTCGATGCGCGGCCGGATCAGGTCGAGGTGGTTATTCACCCGCAAAGCGTGATTCATTCCTTGGTCGACTACGTGGATGGTTCAGTCTTGGCCCAATTGGGCAATCCCGATATGCGTACGCCGATCGCTAATGCCCTGGCGTGGCCGGAGCGGATTGATTCCGGCGTGGCGCCACTCGACCTGTTTGCAGTTGCTCGCCTGGATTTTGAAGCGCCGGACGAACAGCGCTTTCCTTGTCTGCGCTTGGCGCGGCAGGCGGCGGAGGCGGGTAACAGTGCGCCAGCGATGCTCAATGCGGCCAATGAGGTGGCCGTGGCGGCGTTTCTCGAACGGCGCATCCGCTTTCCGCAGATCGCGAGTATTATCGAGGACGTTTTGAGTCTTGAGCCTGTGGTGGCTGTAAATGACCTCGGGGCGGTATTTGAGGCAGATACCAAGGCGCGGACCTTGGCCGAGCAATGGTTGAGCCGCAACACGCGTTAGTCTGTGGGCGCGCTTGAGCCTTCGGGTACTGGATTGGATTGCGGAGAAATTAGATGAGTGCGCTTTACATGATTGTCGGCACCCTGGTTGCTCTGGGTGTGCTGGTCACCTTCCACGAATTCGGCCACTTCTGGGTGGCGCGTCGTTGCGGCGTCAAGGTACTGCGTTTTTCCGTCGGTTTCGGCATGCCGCTGGTTCGCTGGCACGACCGTCGTGGCACCGAGTTTGTGATTGCGGCCATCCCGTTGGGTGGCTACGTCAAGATGCTCGATGAGCGCGAAGGCGAAGTGCCGGCTGATCAGTTGGACCAATCCTTTAATTGCAAGACCGTTCGTCAGCGTATCGCTATCGTTGCCGCTGGTCCGATCGCCAACTTCCTGCTGGCGATGCTGTTCTTCTGGGTGTTGGCCATGCTGGGCAGCCAGCAGGTGCGTCCAGTTATCGGTGCCGTTGAGGCGGACAGTATCGCTGCCAAGGCTGGCCTGGTCGCTGGCCAGGAAATTGTGTCTATTGATGGCGAACCGACCACGGGTTGGGGGGCGGTCAATTTGCAGTTGGTGCGTCGCTTGGGTGAAAGCGGCACTGTTAATGTTGTGGTGCGTGAGCAGGACTCCAGTGCCGAAATCCCGCGGTCGTTGGCCTTGGATCATTGGCTCAAAGGCGCTGATGAGCCTGACCCGATCAAGTCCTTGGGTATTCGTCCGTGGCGTCCGGCACTGCCGCCGGTCCTTGCCGAGCTGGATCCGAAGGGGCCAGCCCAGGCTGCAGGTCTGAAAACCGGCGATCGTCTGTTGGCCCTCGATGGCCAGGCGCTGGGTGAATGGCAGCAAGTGGTCGATCTGGTTCGTGTACGCCCTGATACCAAAATTGTGCTGAAAATTGAGCGCGACGGTGCTCAAATCGACGTCCCCGTTACTCTGGCGGTGCGTGGCGAAGCCAAGGCTGCCGGGGGGTACCTGGGTGCTGGCGTCAAGAGTCCGGAGTGGCCGCCATCAATGGTGCGTGAGGTCAGCTTCGGGCCGTTGGCGGCGATTGGCGAGGGTGCAAAACGCACCTGGACCATGAGCGTACTGACCCTGGAATCCCTCAAGAAAATGTTGTTCGGCGAGCTCTCGGTAAAAAACTTGAGTGGACCGATAACCATTGCTAAAGTGGCGGGCGCTTCTGCCCAGTCGGGTGTCGCGGATTTCCTGAATTTCCTGGCTTATCTGAGTATTAGCCTGGGTGTTCTGAATTTGCTGCCCATTCCTGTACTGGATGGGGGGCATCTGTTGTTTTATCTGGTCGAGTGGGTGCGTGGTCGCCCCTTGTCAGATCGAGTGCAGGGTTGGGGGATACAGATCGGTATCAGTTTGGTTGTCGGGGTGATGTTATTAGCCTTGGTCAACGATCTGGGTCGACTGTAACGCTTCGCTGAATTGCGAATCTGCCGCATTTTGCGGCAGTTTGTTTATTGCCAGTTGGAATAAGAAAGGACTTCATGAAACGTCTGCTGCTAACTGCGGTTCTCACCGTATTGATGATCGCCGAAGTTCACGCCGAGTCCTTCACCATCTCCGATATTCGCGTCAACGGCCTCCAGCGGGTTTCCGCGGGTAGCGTCTTTGGTGCATTACCGTTGAACGTCGGTGAACAGGCTGATGATCGTCGCCTGGTGGAATCCACTCGTGCGCTGTTCAAAACCGGTTTCTTTCAAGACATCCAACTGGGGCGCGAAGGTAACGTCTTGGTCATCACCGTCGTCGAGCGACCTTCTGTCGCCAGTATCGAGATCGAAGGTAACAAGGCGATCTCTACTGAAGACCTGATGAAGGGCCTCAAGCAGTCCGGCCTGGCCGAGGGCGAGATATTCCAGCGCGCCACTCTTGAAGGTGTGCGTAACGAACTGCAGCGTCAGTACGTTGCCCAGGGCCGCTACTCGGCGACCGTGGAGACGGAAGTGGTCCCGCAGCCTCGTAACCGTGTCGGCCTCAAGGTCAACATCAACGAAGGCACCGTGGCGGCCATTCAGCACATCAACGTGGTGGGTAACACCAAGTTTGCTGATGACGACCTGATCGACCTCTTCGAGCTCAAGACCACCAACTGGCTGTCGTTCTTCAAGAACGACGACAAGTACGCCCGTGAAAAACTCTCCGGTGACCTGGAGCGTCTGCGTTCGTACTACCTGGACCGTGGCTATATCAATATGGATATCGCGTCGACCCAGGTGTCCATCACCCCGGACAAGAAGCACGTCTATATCACCGTTAACGTCAACGAAGGCGAGAAGTACAAGGTTCGTGACGTCAAGCTGAGCGGCGACTTGAAAGTGCCTGAAGACCAGGTCAAGTCCCTGCTGCTGGTGCAGAAAGACCAGGTGTTCTCGCGTAAGCTGATGACCACCACGTCCGAACTGATCACCCGTCGTCTGGGTAACGAAGGCTATACCTTCGCCAACGTCAACGGCGTACCGACCCCGCACGATGATGATCACACAGTGGACATTACCTTTGTGGTCGACCCAGGTAAGCGTGCCTACGTGAACCGTATCAATTTCCGTGGCAACACCAAGTCTGCGGATGAAGTGCTGCGCCGTGAAATGCGTCAGATGGAAGGTGGCTGGGCGTCGACGTACTTGATCGACCAATCCAAGACCCGTCTTGAGCGCCTGGGTTTCTTCAAGGAAGTCAACGTTGAAACCCCGGCTGTACCGGGCGTGGATGACCAGGTTGACGTTAACTACGCAGTAGAAGAGCAAGCATCGGGTTCTATCACTGCCAGCGTCGGCTTTGCACAAAGCGCAGGTCTGATCCTCGGTGGTTCCATCACCCAGAACAACTTCCTCGGTACCGGTAACCGTGTGTCTATCGGCCTGACTCGAAGCGAATACCAGAGCCGATATAACTTTGGTTATACCGACCCCTACTGGACTGCTGACGGTGTGAGCTTGGGCTACAACGCCTTCTACCGCACCACCGACTACAAAGACCTCGATGTTGACGTTGCAAGCTATGCAATCGACAGCCTGGGTGCGGGTGTCAACGTCGGTTATCCGATCAGCGAAACCTCGCGTTTGACCTTCGGCCTGACTGCGCAGCAGGATGAGATCAAGACCGGTGTCTACACCGTGGACGAAATCTTCGACTTCACTCGTCGTGAAGGTGACAAGTTTCTGAACTTCAAGGCGTCTGCTGGCTGGTCCGAGTCGACCCTGAACAAAGGTGTACTGGCAACCCGGGGCCATTCCCAGAGCCTGACTCTGGAAACCACTACGCCGGGCAGCGACCTGTCGTTCTTCAAGCTCGACTACCGTGGTCAGTTGTTCCAGCCGCTGAGCGACAACTACACCATGCGTCTGCACACTGAGCTGGGGTATGGCGACGGTTATGGTTCGACCAATGGTTTGCCGTTCTATGAGAACTACTATGCGGGTGGCTTCAACTCCGTACGTGGCTTCAAAGACAGCACCTTGGGTCCTCGTGGTACTCCGAGCCGAGGTGCTGGCGTAACCGGTAACCAAGGTACTGTGGCTGACTCCGACAACGACCCACTGCCGTTCGGTGGTAACGTGTTGATCCAGGGCGGCGCGGAGATTTTGTTCCCGCTGCCATTCGTCAAGGATCAGCGTTCGCTGCGTACGTCCGTGTTCTGGGACGTGGGTAACGTGTTCGACTCCAAGTGCGAGCAGATTAGAAACCCGAGCGGTGTTAAATCCAACACTCAGTGCAACGACGTGAGCCTGACCAACCTGGCGAGCTCCGTGGGTGTAGGTGTTACCTGGGTGACTGCGCTTGGTCCGTTGAGCTTTGCTCTGGCCATGCCGATCAAGAAACCGGATAACGCTGAAACCCAGATTTTCCAATTCTCCCTCGGCCAGACGTTCTAAGCGTCTGACCCAAGATAACGACAACGGATTCTGTAGGAGTACATCGTGCGTAAGTTGACTCAATTGGTTCTGCTGGCCACCGTGCTGGTGACCACCCCGGCCTTCGCCGAAATGAAAATCGCCGTTCTGAACTATCAGATGGCATTGCTGGAATCCGATGCGGCCAAAAAATACGCCGTGGATGCCGAGAAGAAATTCGGTCCGCAACTGACCAAGCTTAAGACGCTGGAAAGCAGCGCCAAGGGCATCCAGGATCGTCTGGTAGCGGGTGGGGACAAAATGCAGCAAGGCGAGCGCGAGCGTCTGGAGCTTGAGTTCAAGCAAAAGGCCCGTGACTATCAGTTCCAATCCAAGGAGCTGAACGAAGCCAAGGCTGTTGCCGACCGTGAAATGCTCAAGCAGCTCAAGCCGAAACTCGACAGCGCTGTGGAAGAAGTCATCAAGAAAGGTGCCTTTGACTTGGTGTTCGAGCGTGGCGCAGTAATTGACGTCAAACCTCAATACGACATCACCCGCCAGGTGATCGAGCGCATGAACCAGCTGAAGTAAGCCATGACCGCGACTATCAAGCTCGGCGAGTTGGCCGAGTTCCTGGGGGCCACCTTGCGTGGCTCCCAGGAGAAGGAAATCACTGGGCTAGCCACCTTGCAGGAGGCTGGCCCATCTCAGTTGAGCTTCCTCGCAAACCCTCAATACCGTAAATACCTCGTCGATAGCCAAGCCGCAGCCGTATTGCTCAAGGCAGCTGACGCCGAAGGGTTTGCCGGGGATGCGCTGGTGGTAGCTGACCCGTATCTGGCCTATGCGCAGGTTTCGCACCTATTTGATCCAAAACCCAAGGCAGCCAGCGGCATTCACCCGTCGGCGGTGATCGCCGATGATGCCCGCGTTGATCCTGCGGCGAGCATTGGCGCTTTTGCGGTGATCGAGAGTGGTGCGCGCATTGCGGCCGGTGTAACTGTTGGTGCGCATTGCTTTATTGGTGCGCGTTGTGAAATCGGTGCCGATGGTTGGCTGGCACCTCGCGTGACCCTTTACCACGATGTGCGTATCGGTGAACGGGTGGTTATCCAGTCAGGTGCGGTGATCGGAGGGGAAGGCTTCGGCTTTGCCAACTCCAAAGGTATCTGGAACAAGATTGCCCAGGTCGGCGGCGTTTTGATCGGCGACGACGTGGAAATTGGTGTTAATACAGCTGTCGATCGCGGGGCCTTGGCCGATACCGTGATCGGCAACGGTGTGAAGCTCGACAACCAGATCCAGATTGCTCACAACGTACAGATTGGCGATCACACCGCCATGGCTGCATGCGTGGGGATTTCCGGCAGCACCAAAATCGGCAAGCATTGCATGCTCGCCGGTGGCGTCGGTCTGGTGGGGCATATTGATATTTGCGACAACGTTTTTATCACCGGAATGACCATGGTCACTCACTCGATTACCGAGCCTGGGGCCTATTCATCCGGTACCGCCATGCAGCCTGCGGCTGAATGGCGCAAGAGTGCAGCACGTTTGAGGCAGCTCGACGACATGGCTCGACGTCTCAAACAGCTGGAAAAGCGTGTTGGGGACGTGACCCCTGGCGGTAATGCTTCATCTGAAGGCTGATACCATTTCCATATCAAGTGTGCACAGCCGCTAGACTGCCTCCTTGATTTGCTAGCGGGGCGTGCGTTTAGTCGCCCGCCCCCAATCTTTATTACAGGCTTCCCCCCGAAATGATGGACATCAACGAGATTCGCGAATACCTGCCTCACCGTTACCCGTTCCTGCTGGTGGACCGCGTAGTGGACCTCAATGTTGAGGAAAAGCGCATTCGTGCCTACAAGAATGTCAGCATCAACGAACCGTTCTTCAATGGTCACTTTCCCGCGCACCCCATCATGCCGGGCGTGTTGATCATCGAGGCGATGGCCCAGGCTGCCGGTATCCTTGGTTTCAAAATGCTTGACCTTAAGCCTGCCGACGGCACGCTTTACTATTTCGTGGGCTCCGACAAGCTACGCTTTCGCAACCCCGTTACTCCGGGTGACCAGTTGATTCTGGAAGCCAAATTCATCAGCTGCAAGCGCCAGATCTGGAAGTTCGAATGCCAGGCCTCGGTAGACGGCAAGCCAGTGTGCTCTGCCGAGATCATCTGCGCGGAACGCAAACTATGAGTTTGATTGACCCTCGCGCAATCATCGATCCGTCGGCCGTACTGGCCGCCGACGTTGAGGTCGGCCCCTGGTCGATCATCGGCGCAGGTGTGGAAATCGGCGAGGGGACTGTCATCGGGCCGCACGTGATCCTCAAAGGTCCGACCCGCATTGGCAAACACAACCGCATCTACCAGTTTTCCTCGGTAGGCGAAGACACCCCGGACATGAAGTACAAGGGTGAAGAAACACGCTTGGTAATCGGTGATCACAACATCATCCGTGAAGGCGTGACCATTCACCGTGGCACCGTGCAGGATCGTGCCGAGACCACACTGGGTGATCACAATCTGGTTATGGCCTATGCCCATATCGGGCATGACAGCGTGATCGGCAACCACTGCATCCTGGTCAACAACACGGCGTTGGCTGGCCACGTGCACGTCGACGATTGGGCAATCCTGTCAGGCTTCACGCTCGTCCATCAGTACTGCCACATTGGGGCCCACAGCTTCTCCGGCATGGGCACCGCGATCGGCAAGGACGTCCCGGCGTTCGTCACGGTGTTCGGCAACCCCGCTGAAGCTCGCAGCATGAACTTCGAAGGCATGCGCCGTCGTGGTTTCAGCGAAGAGGCCATTCACGCACTGCGTCGTGCCTATAAGGTCGTTTATCGCCAGGGGCTGACAGTAGATCAGGCGTTGACCCAACTGACCGAGCCGGCAGCGTTGTTCCCGGAAGTCGCGGTGTTCCGTGATTCGATCCAGGCGTCGACTCGCGGCATCACTCGCTGATCATGGCTAATCTGCGAATTGCGCTGGTGGCCGGAGAAGCTTCCGGCGATATCCTGGGCGCAGGTCTTATGCGGGCCCTCAAGGCCCAGCATCCGGCGGTTGAATTCATCGGTGTTGGTGGCCCATTGATGCAGGCTGAAGGCCTCACTTCCTATTTCCCCATGGAGCGCCTGTCGGTTATGGGGTTGGTGGAAGTGCTGGGTCGCCTGCGTGAGCTGTTGGCGCGCCGCAAGCTGCTGATTCAGACCCTGATCGAAGAAAAACCCGACGTCTTTATCGGAATCGATGCACCGGACTTCACCCTCAATATCGAACTCAAGCTGCGTCAGGCCGGGATCAAAACCGTACACTACGTTAGCCCCTCCGTGTGGGCGTGGCGACAAAAGCGTGTGCTGAAGATCCGTGAAGGCTGTGACCTGATGCTCACCCTGTTGCCGTTCGAGGCCAGGTTCTACGAAGAAAAGGGCGTGCCGGTACGGTTCGTTGGGCATACGCTCGCCGACGACATCCCTTTGCAGGCCGATCGCGTGGCGGCCCGTGGGCAGTTGGGCTTGCCCGATGGCCCGCTCGTCGCGTTGATGCCGGGAAGCAGGGGGGGAGAAGTCGGTCGGCTGGCCAGCGTGTTCTTCGATGCCGCCGAGCGCCTGCAAGCCTTGAAGCCAGGTGTGCGTTTCGTACTGCCCTGTGCAAGCCCACAGCGTCGCGCACAGATCGAAACGCTGCTGGAAGGTCGTAACCTGCCGTTGACATTGCTTGATGGTCAATCGCACCTGGCATTGGCGGCCTGCGATGCGGTGCTGATTGCTTCAGGCACGGCAACCCTGGAAGCCTTGTTGTACAAGCGTCCGATGGTTGTGGCGTATCGCCTGGCACCGCTGACGTTCTGGATTCTCAAACGCATGGTCAAAAGCCCCTATATCTCTTTGCCCAATTTGCTGGCCCAGCGCTTGTTGGTGCCGGAGTTGCTGCAGGACGATGCGACACCGGAGGCCTTGGCGCAGACACTGCTGCCCCTGATCGATGGCGGCGAAGAGCAGACCCGAGGGTTTGATGAGATTCATCGCACCCTGCGCCGTGATGCGTCGAACCAGGCAGCTGACGCCGTGTTGAGTTTGATCGGCCACAAACAGGAAACGTTATGAGTACGCAGATGGGCCTGGATTTCAGCCTGGTTGCACAGGCCCATGAACTGGTGGCCGGTGTTGATGAAGTAGGGCGCGGTCCCCTCTGCGGTGCGGTGGTCACCGCAGCTGTGATTCTTGATCCGAACCGTCCGATCCTTGGCCTCAACGATTCGAAGAAGCTCACCGAAGCTCGTCGCGAAAAGCTCTACGACGAGATTTGTGAAAAAGCCCTGAGCTGGCATATCGCCCGGGCCGAAGTCGAAGAAATCGACGAGCTGAACATTCTCCACGCCACCATGCTTGCCATGCAGCGTGCTGTTGAAGGCCTGCACATCACACCCAAACTGGCGATGATCGACGGTAACCGTTGCCCTAAATTGGCGATGCCGGCCGAGGCAGTGGTCAAAGGTGACAGCAAGGTTCCGGCCATCGCAGCGGCATCGATCCTGGCCAAGGTCAGTCGTGACCGGGAAATGGCCGCGTTCGAGTTGATCTATCCCGGCTACGGCATCGGTGGTCACAAAGGCTATCCGACGCCCGTTCATCTGGAAGCCCTGGCCCGCCTCGGCCCCACGCCTATCCACCGCCGCTCGTTTGCCCCGGTGCGCCTGGCTTACGAAGCGCGGGAGAGTCTCAGCGAGGTGTAGTCGCGAGGCTGATGTTTTTGCCAAGGCCCGGTACAATCCGGGCCTTGTTGTTTCCACGTATAAGACAGGATCACTATGCCGGCTTCATTCGTTCACCTACGCCTGCACACTGAGTACTCCCTGGTCGACGGCCTGGTACGGATCAAGCCTCTGGTCAAAACCCTGGTGGGCATGAACATGCCCGCGGTGGCGGTTACCGATCAGAACAACATGTGTTCCCTGGTCAAGTTCTACAAGAACGCCATGGGTGCCGGCATCAAGCCCATCTGCGGCGCCGACCTGTGGCTGTCCAACAAAGATCCGGATAACGCGCTGAGCCGCATCAGCCTTTTGGCGATGAACGGCGTGGGTTATCGCAACCTCACTGAACTGATCTCCCGTGGCTTCATCGATGGTCAACGCAACGGTTCGATCATTATCGAGCGTGAATGGGTTGCCGAGGCCAGCGAAGGCCTGATCATGCTGTCGGCCGCTAAAGAGGGGGAGATTGGTCTCGCACTGCTGGGGGGTAATCCCCAGGAAGCCGAAGTGCTGGCGAAGGAGTGGATGCAGGTCTTCCCCGACCGTTTCTACCTTGAAGTGCAGCGCACCAATCGCCCCAATGATGAAGAACATCTGCACGCCGCCGTCGCCCTGGCCGAAAAGCTGGGCGCGCCACTGGTCGCCACCAACGACGTGCGCTTTATCAAGAAAGAAGATTTCGAAGCCCACGAAACCCGTGTGTGCATCGGTGAAGGCCGGGCCCTGGATGATCCGCGCCGCTCGAAAAATTACAGCGAAGAGCAATACCTCAAAAGCGCCGAAGAGATGGCCGAGTTGTTCAGCGACTTGCCCGAGGCCCTGGAAAACTCTGTCGAGATCGCCAAACGCTGCAACATTGAAGTGAAGCTGGGTACGCACTTCCTGCCCAACTTCCCGATTCCCGATGGCATGACCATCGATGAATATTTCCGCAAGGTGTCGTTCGATGGCCTGGAAGAACGGCTTTCCGTGCTGTTGCCCAAGGACACCACTGAAGATTACGAAGCCAAGCGCCAGGTGTATGTCGACCGGCTGAATTTCGAGCTGGATATCATCATCCAGATGGGGTTCCCCGGTTACTTCCTGATCGTAATGGACTTCATCCAGTGGGCGAAAAGCAACGGCGTGCCCGTAGGCCCTGGCCGTGGGTCGGGTGCCGGCTCGCTAGTGGCTTATGTGCAGAAGATCACCGACCTCGACCCTCTTGAATATGACCTGCTGTTCGAACGGTTCCTGAACCCGGAACGGGTTTCCATGCCCGACTTCGACGTCGACTTCTGCATGGACGGTCGCGACCGCGTGATCGAATACGTGGCCGAGAAATACGGCCGCAACGCGGTAAGCCAGATCATCACTTTCGGTTCCATGGCGGCCAAGGCGGTAATCCGCGACGTGGCCCGGGTGCAGGGCAAGTCCTACGGCCTGGCCGACCGGCTGTCGAAGATGATCCCGTTCGAAGTCGGCATGACCCTGGAAAAGGCCTACGAGCAGGAAGAAATCCTGCGTGACTTCATCAAGATCGATGAGGAAGCCGCCGAGATCTGGGACATGGCGCGCAAGCTCGAAGGTATCGTGCGTAACGTCGGTAAACACGCCGGTGGCGTAGTGATCGCGCCGACCAAACTCACTGACTTTTCGCCGATCTATTGCGATGAAGAAGGCGGCGGCCTGGTTACCCAGTTCGACAAGGACGACGTTGAGGCGGCCGGCCTGGTGAAGTTCGACTTCCTCGGCCTGCGGACCCTGACGATCATTGACTGGGCGCTGAAGACCATCAACCGCGAGCGCGCCAAGGTCGACGAAGAGCCGCTGGATATTGCGTTCATCCCGTTGGACGACAAGCCGACTTACCAATTGCTGCAAAAAGCTGAAACAACAGCTGTGTTCCAGCTTGAGTCGCGGGGCATGAAAGAGCTGATCAAAAAGCTCAAGCCCGACTGCCTGGAAGACTTGATCGCACTGGTGGCCCTGTTCCGTCCGGGCCCGCTGCAGTCGGGCATGGTTGACGACTTCATCAACCGTAAGCACGGCCGCGCCGAACTGGCCTACCCGCACTCCGACTACCAGTACGAAGGCCTCAAGCCTGTGCTGGCGCCAACCTACGGCATCATCCTGTACCAGGAACAGGTGATGCAGATCGCTCAGGTGATGGCGGGCTACACCCTCGGCGGTGCGGACATGCTGCGTCGAGCCATGGGTAAAAAGAAACCCGAGGAAATGGCCAAGCAGCGCGGCGGTTTCATTGAGGGTTGCGCCACCAACAATATCGACGCCGATCTGGCCGGTAACATTTTTGACCTGGTGGAAAAATTCGCCGGTTATGGTTTCAACAAATCTCACTCCGCCGCCTACGGCCTGGTGTCTTACCAGACCGCCTGGCTGAAAGCCCACTACCCGGCGCCGTTCATGGCTGCGGTACTTTCTGCGGACATGCACAACACCGACAAGGTTGTGACCTTGATCGAGGAAGTGCGCACCATGAAGCTGCGCCTAGACGCGCCTGACGTGAACGCCTCGGAGTTCAAGTTCACGGTGAATGACGAAGGCCGCATCATCTATGGCCTGGGCGCGATCAAGGGCGTGGGCGAAGGCCCGGTGGAGGCGATTACCGAAGCGCGTCAGGACGGGCCGTTCAAGGATCTGTTCGACTTCTGCGCGCGGGTTGACCTCAAGCGCATCAACAAGCGAACCCTTGATGGCTTGATCCGCAGCGGTGCGCTGGACCGTCTCGGCCCTTACTTTCACGATGAGCCGAAGGCCTACCAGGCAAATATCGACCGCAACCGCGCGGTGCTGCTCACTGCCATGGAAGAAGCGATCAAAGCTGCCGAGCAGACCGCCCGTACCCATGACAGCGGCCACGCCGACCTGTTTGGCGGGTTGTTCGTCGAAGAAGACGCGGATGTGTACGGCAATCACCGCAAGGCCAAAGAGTTGACTCTCAAGGAGCGCCTCAAGGGTGAAAAAGACACCTTGGGCCTGTACCTCACCGGTCACCCGATTGACGAATACGAAGGCGAGATCCGCCGTTTCGCCCGTCAGCGCATCATCGACCTGAAACCGGCGCGGGACACCCAAACCGTCGCCGGCATGATTATCGCCCTGCGGGTGATGAAAAATAAGAAGGGCGACAAGATGGGTTTCATCACTCTCGATGACCGCTCGGGCCGTATCGAAGCTTCGCTGTTTGCCGATGCCTTCCATTCGGCGCAGTCGCTGCTGCAGACCGATGCCATGGTGGTTGTGGAAGGGGAGGTCAGCAACGATGACTTCTCCGGTGGCCTGCGCCTGCGTATCAAGCGGGTGATGAGCATGGAAGATGCGCGCACCAACCTGGCTGAAAGCCTGCGCTTGAAGGTCAAGACCGAGGCGCTCAAGGGCGATCAGCTACGCTGGCTGGGTGACTTGCTCAAGCGTCACCGTGGTGCATGCCCGGTGACCATGGAGTACACCGGCGACGACGCCAAGGCGATGTTGCAGTTCGGCGAGACCTGGCGAATTGATCCGGCTGATGGCTTGATTCAAGCTTTGCGTGACCAGTTCGGTCGAGACAACGTCTTCCTCCAATACCGCTGACGGTCAGAACGTCTGACCTCGGCTGAACATTTAATCTCGACCTGAACGCGCCTCTCCCTTAAGGTAGGGCGCGAACAGACAACCGGCTGGCCAGGCACTCCCTGGCCGTCGACCCAAGACGGACGCTTATGAACCCGAATTTTCTTGATTTCGAACAGCCGATCGCTGACCTGCAAGCCAAGATCGAAGAACTGCGCCTGGTCGGCAATGACAATTCGCTGAATATCGGCGATGAGATCGCTCGCCTGCAAGACAAGAGCAGCACGCTAACCGAAGACATCTTCGGCAAGCTGACCAGCTGGCAGATCGCGCGCCTGGCCCGCCACCCGCGCCGTCCGTACACCCTGGACTACATTCAGCACATTTTCACCGAGTTCGACGAGTTGCATGGCGATCGCCATTTCTCCGACGACGCGGCTATCGTGGGCGGTATCGCTCGCCTGGACGACCAGCCGGTAATGGTGATTGGTCACCAGAAAGGCCGTGAAGTGCGCGAGAAAGTCCGCCGCAACTTCGGCATGCCGCGTCCGGAAGGCTATCGTAAGGCTTGCCGTTTGATGGAAATGGCTGAGCGCTTCAAGATGCCGATCTTGACCTTCATCGACACGCCGGGTGCATATCCAGGTATCGACGCTGAAGAACGCAACCAGAGCGAAGCGATTGCCTGGAACCTGCGCGTCATGTCTCGCCTGAAAACCCCGATCATCGCCACGGTGATTGGTGAAGGCGGTTCCGGCGGTGCATTGGCCATTGGCGTCTGCGACCAACTGAACATGCTGCAATATTCGACCTACGCGGTGATCTCGCCAGAAGGTTGCGCCTCGATCCTGTGGAAGACTGCAGAAAAGGCACCGGACGCTGCCGAAGCCATGGGCATCACTGCTGATCGCCTCAAGGGCCTTGGTATCGTGGACAAAGTGATCGCCGAGCCATTGGGCGGCGCCCACCGCGATCCGGCTGCTGCCGCCGCGACTATCCGTGCCGAGTTGGGTTCGCAGCTTGCGATGCTCAAAAAACTGGACAACGAAGCGCTGCTGGCCCGTCGTTACGAACGCCTGATGAGCTACGGCCTGTAAGGCCGCAGCGGTACTAATGTGGGAGGGGGCTTGCCCCCCGATTGCTGAGTGTCAGTCACTGTATTCACTGGCTGATGCTCCGCTATCGGGGGCAAGCCCCCTCCCACATTTGCTTTGTGTATGCTTGGCTTGGGTATTCCAGATTTGCGGCGGTAACCTGTGATGAAACCGACTTTATCCGCCAAACTCCTGCACGCCCTAGCCCCTTGGCGCAAAGCCCCGGCTTGGCATATCGCCTTCTCTGGTGGTCTTGATTCCACTGTCCTGCTGCATCTCCTGGCCAACGCCGAAGCCCTTCCACCTCTAAGCGCTGTCCATGTCCACCATGGCCTGCAATCCGCCGCCGACACCTGGCCGAGCCATTGCCAGTCCATTTGCGACAGGCTGGGCGTGCCCCTGCGCGTAATGCGTGTGCAGGTACAGCCCGGCGCCAGCCTTGAGCGTGCAGCGCGTGATGCACGTTACAGGGCGTTTACCGAGGTGATCGGGGCAGGGGAGGTGTTGCTCACGGGCCAGCATCGCGACGATCAGGCTGAAACCCTGCTGTTTCGCCTGTTGCGCGGGGCCGGCGTGCGGGGGGCGGCGGCAATGCCTGTGCACCGTCCATTGGCGGGCGGCCATTTGGTGCGGCCGTTGTTGGATGTCTCGCGCACCGAGCTGGTGGCCTACGCCGATGAACATCAACTCAAGTGGATCGAAGACCCTTCCAACGCCGACATGCAGTTCTCCCGTAATTACCTGCGTCACCGCGTGATCCCGACGCTGACGGAGCGTTGGCCCCAAGCCGTCTCCAGCCTGGCCCGCAGTGCCGAACACTTCGGTGAAGCCCAGGCATTGCTGGGTGAGTTAGCCAGCATGGACCTACAAGCCGCGGATCAACCTTCACGGTTTCCTTGGCTGCCTTTGCCGTCATTGGCCCTCGGCCCACTGCGCGATCTTTCCGATGCCCGTCAGCGCAACGTCCTACGCCATTGGCTGGCGCCGCTGACCCGGTTGCCCGACACCGACCACTGGGCTGGCTGGTATTCCCTACGCGATGCCAAGGGCGACGCACAGCCCTTGTGGCGCCTGGCCGATGGAGAATTGCACCGTTGTGGCGAACGCATCTGGTGGTTGTCTCGCGCCTGGTCGGAATTTTCCCGCGCGTCGGTGAGCTGGCCTCGCCCGCAAAACCCACTAGAGTTACCCGGCAATGGCCTGCTGGAAATTATCGGCAAGGTGCCCGAAGTCCCGCTGGAGGTCCGTTATCGCCAGGGCGGTGAAATGCTTGAAGTGCCAGGCCGAGGCCGGCGTGACCTGAAGCGCCTGCTCAATGAGCATGGAGTGCCGGGCTTCGTCCGTGGCAGATTGCCGCTGCTGTATCAGGGCGAGCAATTGCTCGGCGTGCCCAACCTCACTGGACTCTGGGCCTCACCGAGTGATGGCTGGAAATTACATTGGATGCCACAGAGCTGCGATCAAGGTTTGAGCTGATAGAGCCTTTCCGGTAGACTACGCTCCCTTCTTGATACAACTTCTGTGGATTCGCCTGAATCGCAGCAGTTGCCGATTACCAAGCCGTCTTTGCTGGGCGATTCCAAAAAATGTGTAGCGATCAACGCACCGGTGTTTCACTGCTGGTCTGTCACAACGCGGCGGTTTTTTTGAAAGGTGCACTGTGATTAATGCTGGTGATCGGGGGCTTCGGCCTCTCTTCGCTTTCCCCGGCGGCTCGGACCGCTTTAACGCAGACTTCTAGGGTTTTTCATGACGCGCTACATATTCGTCACGGGCGGTGTTGTTTCTTCATTGGGGAAAGGCATTGCCTCCGCTTCATTGGCGGCCATCCTGGAGGCGCGGGGGCTTAAAGTCACCATGCTCAAGCTGGACCCGTACATCAACGTCGACCCGGGCACCATGAGCCCGTTCCAGCATGGTGAAGTGTTCGTCACACACGACGGCGCCGAGACCGACCTGGACTTGGGCCACTACGAGCGGTTCATCCGCACGACCATGACCCAGAACAACAACTTCACCACCGGCCGTGTCTACGAGCACGTTCTGCGCAAAGAGCGCCGTGGTGACTACCTGGGTGCAACCATCCAGGTGATTCCGCACATTACCGATGAAATCAAGCGCCGCATCATCAAGGGTGCAGGCGATGCCGACGTGGCGATGGTCGAGATCGGTGGCACCGTGGGTGACATCGAATCCCAGCCATTCCTCGAAGCTATCCGCCAGTTGCGTTTCGAAGTCGGCGCCAAGCGCGCGATGCTGATGCACCTCACGTTGGTGCCGTACATCGCCACCGCTGGCGAAACCAAAACCAAGCCTACGCAGCACTCGGTCAAGGAACTGCGTTCCATCGGCCTGCAGCCGGACGTGCTGGTGTGCCGCTCCGATCACCCGATCGACATTTCCTCGCGTCGCAAGATCGCGCAGTTCACCAACGTTGAAGAACGTGCGGTGATCGCCCTGGAAGACGCCGACACCATCTACAAGATCCCGGGCATCCTGCACTCGCAAGGCCTGGACGATTTTGTGGTCGAGCGTTTCGGCCTGCAATGCAACGGTGCGGACCTGTCCGAGTGGGAAGCTGTGGTTGACGCCAAGCTCAACCCTGAGCACGAAGTCACCATCGCCATGGTCGGCAAGTACATGGAGCTGCTGGACGCGTACAAGTCGCTGATCGAAGCGATGAGCCACGCGGGTATCAGCAACCGTACCAAGGTCAATCTGCGCTACATAGACTCCGAAGACATCGAGAACCAGGGCACCGCGCTGCTCGAAGGTGTTGACGCAATCCTCGTTCCAGGCGGTTTCGGCCTGCGTGGCGTGGAAGGCAAGATCACCGCCGTACAGTACGCTCGTGAGAACAAGGTGCCGTACCTGGGTATCTGCCTGGGCATGCAAGTGGCGGTTATCGAGTTCGCCCGCAACGTGCTTGGCTGGAAAGACGCCAACTCCACCGAGTTTGACAGCAAGAGCGGTCACCCGGTCGTGGGCCTGATTACCGAGTGGGAAGACGCCACCGGCGCTGTTGAAACCCGTACCGAAAGCTCCGACCTGGGCGGCACCATGCGCCTTGGCGCGCAGGATTGCCTGCTGGAGCCGGGCTCGCTGGTTCACGATTGCTACGGCAAGGACGTGATCGTCGAGCGTCACCGTCACCGTTACGAAGTGAACAACAACCTGCTGCCGCAAATCAAAGAAGCCGGCCTGAAAATCTCCGGTCGCTCCGGTGATGGCGCGCTGGTTGAGGTGGTCGAAGCACCGGATCATCCATGGTTCGTCGCTTGCCAGTTCCATCCAGAGTTCACCTCGACTCCACGCGACGGTCACCCGTTGTTCAGCGGTTTTGTCAAAGCTGCACTGACGCAACATCAGAAGAAGGCGTAAACCTGATGGCCCAGAAGATCATTCGCGTAGGCGACATCGAGATTGCCAACGACAAGCCCATGGTGCTGTTCGGCGGCATGAACGTGCTGGAAAGCCGCGACATGGCGATGCAGGTCTGTGAAGAGTACGTCAAGGTTACCCAGAAATTGGGTATCCCTTACGTGTTCAAGGCCAGCTTCGACAAGGCCAATCGCTCGTCCGTAACGTCCTACCGCGGCCCAGGCCTTGAAGAAGGCATGCGGATCTTCCAGGACATCAAACAAGCCTTCGGCGTGCCGATCATCACCGACGTCCACGAGCCTGAACAGGCTGCCGTGGTCGCCGAGGTGTGCGACATCATCCAGTTGCCGGCCTTTCTGTCGCGCCAGACCGATCTGGTCGTCGCGATGGCTAAGACCGGCGCAGTGATCAATATCAAGAAAGCCCAGTTCCTCGCACCTCAGGAGATGAAGCACATCCTGAACAAGTGTGTGGAAGCGGGTAACGACCAGTTGATCCTCTGCGAGCGTGGTTCGAGCTTCGGCTACAACAATCTCGTGGTGGACATGCTCGGTTTCGGCATCATGAAGCAGTTCGAATACCCCGTGTTCTTCGACGTGACCCACGCGCTGCAAATGCCCGGTGGTCGCGCCGATTCCGCAGGCGGGCGCCGTGCCCAGGTGCTGGACCTGGCCAAGGCCGGCATCAGCCAGTCCCTGGCTGGCCTTTTCCTGGAGGGCCACCCGGACCCGGATAATGCCAAATGCGACGGTCCATGCGCCCTGCGCCTGGACAAGCTGGAGCTATTCCTGGCCCAGCTCAAGCAGTTGGACGAACTGGTCAAGAGTTTTCCGACAGTAGAGACCGCGTAAGCGTCGTTTCTCCGGTAGACTTTCCCACGTTTTCTGTTCAGGCCCTCGGGCCTGAGCCTTGTCGCCTGCAAGCCTGCCCCGTTGTTCCACCCTTGCGGTCGGTCAAAAGTTTCCCTTCAGCTGCGTCGTTTTCGTCAACTTTGGAGTGTTTACAACAATGGCAAAAATCGTCGACATCAAAGGTCGTGAAGTTCTCGACTCCCGTGGCAACCCCACCGTCGAAGCCGACGTGCTTCTCGATAACGGCATCATCGGCAGCGCCTGCGCGCCGTCCGGTGCTTCTACCGGTTCGCGCGAAGCGCTGGAACTGCGTGATGGCGACAAGAGCCGTTACCTGGGCAAGGGTGTACTCAAGGCTGTAGCCAACATTAACGGCCCGATCCGTGACCTGTTGCTGGGCAAGGATCCGCTGGACCAGAAAGCTCTGGACCACGCGATGATCAAGCTCGACGGCACCGAAAACAAAGGTAGCCTGGGCGCTAACGCTATCCTCGCCGTCTCCCTGGCCGCTGCCAAGGCTGCTGCCCAGGACCAGGACTTGCCTCTGTACGCTCACATCGCCAACCTGAACGGCACTCCGGGTGTTTACTCGATGCCGGTGCCGATGATGAACATCATCAACGGTGGCGAGCACGCTGATAACAACGTCGACATCCAGGAATTCATGGTGCAGCCGGTTGGCGCCAAGACCTTCTCCGAAGGCTTGCGCATGGGTACCGAGATTTTCCATCACCTGAAAGCTGTTCTGAAGGCCCGTGGCCTGAGCACTGCTGTAGGCGACGAAGGTGGCTTCGCTCCAAACCTGGCATCCAACGAAGATGCGCTGAAAGTGATTTCCGAAGCCGTGGCCAACGCTGGCTACAAGCTGGGCACTGACGTGACCCTGGCCTTGGACTGCGCGGCCAGCGAGTTCTATGAAGACGGCAAATACAATTTGTCCGGCGAAGGCCAAGTGTTCAACTCCGAAGGTTTTGCTGAGTACCTGAAGGGCCTGACCCAGCGCTATCCGATCATCTCGATCGAAGACGGCCTGGATGAGTCCGATTGGGACGGCTGGAAAATCCTCACCGACAAGATCGGCGAGAAAGTCCAATTGGTGGGCGACGATCTGTTCGTGACCAACACCAAGATCCTGAAAGAAGGCATCGATAAAAAGATCGCCAACTCGATCCTGATCAAGTTCAACCAGATCGGCACCTTGACCGAAACCCTGGAAGCCATTCAGATGGCCAAGGCTGCGGGCTACACCGCCGTGATCTCCCACCGCTCCGGCGAAACCGAAGATTCGACCATCGCCGACCTGGCTGTAGGCACTTCGGCGGGCCAGATCAAGACCGGTTCGCTGTGCCGTTCCGATCGCGTTTCCAAGTACAACCAATTGCTGCGTATCGAAGAGCAACTGGCTGGCAAAGCCAAGTACAACGGTCGCGGCGAGTTTCGCGGCTAATCTGTAAATGGTAAAAAGTCGGCGGATTGCGTCGGAAAGTTCACGATAGTGAACATTTCGGCGCTAATCTGATGGCTATCAAGCACAAGCCTGGTTCTTCCAGGCTTCGTGCTATCAGTTGCTTCAAAAGTTATGCATGGCTGTCTTTTTTCACTGGATACCCGATATTCGATGCGCAGTCCCAATTGGTTGTTCCTCGTCTTGCTCTTGTTGCTGGCTGGCCTGCAGTACCGCCTGTGGGTGGGTAATGGCAGCTTCGCGCAGGTAAAAGACCTGACTGAGCAAATTGCTGCACAGCACGCCGAAAATGAGATCCTGCTGGAGCGCAACCGCGTCCTGGACGCTGAAGTGCTTGAGTTGAAAAAAGGCACGGAGACCGTTGAAGAGCGGGCTCGTCACGAACTGGGCATGGTCAAGGAGGGCGAAACCCTCTACCAGTTGGCCCAATGAGCAACAGTTTGCCGGCCTTCTGGGCCGTAATTCCCGCCGCGGGCGTCGGTGCCCGTATGGCTGCGGACCGTCCCAAGCAATATTTGCAACTGGGCGGGCGCACTATTCTTGAACACAGCCTCTACTGTTTTCTCGACCACCCCAATCTCAAGGGGTTGGTGGTCAGCCTTGCCATGGATGACCCTTATTGGCCCAACCTGGCATGCGCCATTGATCCACGTATACAGCGTGCGGACGGCGGTTCGGAGCGCTCGGGTTCGGTGCTAAAGGCTCTGTTGCACCTCAATGCCCTGGGCGCGAGCGATGACGACTGGGTGCTGGTGCACGACGCCGCCAGGCCCAATTTAAGCCGCGATGATCTCGACAAACTGTTAAGCGAACTGGCCGATGATGCTGTCGGTGGCCTACTGGCCGTCCCGGCCCGCGATACCCTAAAGCGCGCCGACAAACACGGTCGTGTCGATGAAACCGTCGACCGCAGCCTGATCTGGCAAGCGTACACGCCGCAGATGTTCCGACTCGGTGCGTTGCATCGTGCCTTGGCCGATAGCCTGGTAGCGGATGCGGTCATCACCGATGAGGCCTCGGCAATGGAATGGTCCGGTCAGGCGCCGCGGTTAATTGAGGGGCGTTCGGACAATATCAAGGTGACCCGGCCCGAGGATCTGGAGTGGTTACGGTTACGCTGGGCAAATCGACAGTGATTGTTGGCTGAGAGGCTGTGCCAGGCAAACGCCGTTCTCGGCAGCGTCTTCATCTTCGGTATGTTTGACCTGAAAGTGCCCATACCGCTGTCATGGGCACCGGTCGCGTGTAGCACCGATTATTGATACGTCGTCTTCCTAGGGTTTTGTGATTTCGAATGCCGTGTTCATTTTAAGTTCAAGGTGTTCATGGGTGAACTCGCAGCTGAGTTGGCCATTTAGTTGTCTATCTTCTACTGTCAGTACCAAGTGCCCATGCTTCATTTTGGCGTCGCGTAGCAAAGGATGGTGAACGTTTAGCCGGATGGGGAATCCGGTGATGAGATCGAACCTTCCCGATTCAAAGGGTGGGCTAAAAGAAAAAATATCTATGATTACCGGATGACCGGGGGCTTCAGGGTCTGTTGCGGGCACTCCTATCTGAATCACTTCATGATTGTTGAATTGATAAAAATGTGCGTCTTTGGTCGCATAGCGTTCAGTACTTTCGATCCTTAAGTCGGCTGAACCCTCTGAATCGACGTTGTGCTTTTTATATGCAGCTATGTTCTGTTCAAGCTGCTTTTCGATATCTGCGGTGTTTACATTTTTCATGGCAGTTTCCCTGCGTCATCTTGATAGGCCTCACTGGGCAGCGCCGTAAAATTGATGATGCAGCGCCAGCAGTGAAACCGTAGGGAACCACCATTCATCTTTGCCCACTACTGTCAGGGTTGACAGTAGCGCTGGTCATCATATGAAGTCATGGGGGAACAGGGGTCAGAGGCTTTGTATTCTGTCCTGTTTGATAGGCCTTCTTTTAGGTAATCCACCAAACTGCGCACCTTTGGCGACAAATGCCGTTGCTGCGGATACAGCGCCCACACCGCTGTATTCGGCGGCTGATGCGCTTCCAGCAGCGACACCAGTGCACCATTGCGCAAATGTTCCAGCACGTAATAATCCGGCAGTTGGCACAATCCCATGCCCTGCAATGCAGCATCCAGCACCGCTTGTCCACTGTTGCAACGCCAGTTTCCCTGCACCCGCTGGGAAAACTCCCGGCCGTCCTGAGCCAGTTGCCAGATATCCGAGCTGCCAATCAGGCAGTTATGCCGACTCAATTCCGACAAGCTATGGGGGCGCCCATAGCGTTCGAGATAGGACGGCGATGCACACAAGTACATGCGCCGCGGCGCGAGACGGCTGGCAACCATTCTTGAGTCTGAGAGGCGCCCCAAGCGAATTGCCAGGTCCAGGCCTTCGTGTACCAGATCGAGCTGGCGGTTGCTCAGTTCGATATCCACCCGCAACTGCGGGTAAAGCCCCATGAACCGCGTCACCAAAGGCACGATAAATCGCTCGCCATAAGCCACGGCGCACGTCATGCGCAACATGCCTTTTGGCTCGCTGGTCAAGTCGCCCACCGCTCGCAATGCCTCTTCGCGGCCGTCCTGCAAGCGTTGGCAATGTTGGAGGAAGGTTTGTCCGGCTTCGGTCAGGGTCACTTTGCGTGTACTGCGATAAAGCAACCGTGTCTGCAGCCGTTCCTCCAAGCGTGCGACCTGGCGACTGATATGGGACGACGACACACCCAGGCGCTCGGCGGCAGCTGTAAATTGACTGCATTCAGCCACGGCGACGAACTCGTCGATGCCTTCCCAGCGGTTTTCCGACATCATGATTGTCCCTGTACAGCAATAATGTTTTGCTTTTGGCTGGATTATTAATCAGTAAGCCATGTTTTACACTCTCCCTCTCAATTTTTAACGCCCTGGAGAAATACCGGATGATTAAGTCCCGCGCCGCCGTCGCCTTCGAAGCCAAGAAACCCCTTGAGATTGTTGAAGTGGATGTCGCCATGCCCAAGGCTGGCGAAGTCCTGCTGCGCGTTGTGGCCTCCGGCGTATGCCACACCGACGCTTACACCCTGTCGGGTGCTGACCCGGAAGGCATCTTTCCGTCGATTCTCGGCCACGAGGGCGGTGCGGTGGTTGAAGCGATTGGCGAGGGTGTGACTTCAGTTGCCGTCGGCGACCATGTCATCCCGCTGTACACCCCGGAATGTGGCAAGTGCAAATTCTGCCTGTCGGGCAAGACCAACCTGTGCCAAGCCATTCGAGCCACCCAGGGCAAAGGCCTGATGCCAGATGGCACCACGCGTTTTTCCTACAAGGGTCAGCCGATTTTCCACTACATGGGCACCTCGACCTTCTCCGAGTACACCGTGCTGCCGGAAATTTCCGTGGCCAAGATTCCTAAAGAAGCGCCGCTGGAAAAAGTCTGCTTGCTGGGCTGTGGCGTTACCACCGGTATTGGCGCGGTGATCAACACTGCCAAGGTCAAACCGGGCGACACCGTGGCCATTTTCGGTCTCGGTGGAATTGGTCTGTCGGCCATCATTGGCGCGGTGAAAGCCAAGGCCGGTCGCATCATTGCCATCGACATCAACCCGGCCAAGTTCGAAATCGCCAAGCAATTGGGCGCCACCGACTGCATCAACCCGAAAGAATACGATCGCCCGATCCAGGACGTGATTGTTGATTTGACTGACGGCGGTGTGGATTTTTCCTTCGAGTGCATCGGCAACGTGCAACTGATGCGTGCTGCCCTTGAGTGCTGCCACAAAGGTTGGGGCGAGTCGGTGATCATCGGTGTGGCCGGTGCGGGCCAGGAAATCGCTACGCGCCCATTCCAGTTGGTGACCGGTCGCGTCTGGCGCGGTTCGGCATTCGGCGGCGTACGCGGTCGCAGCGAGTTGCCAAGCTACGTGGAAATGGCCCAGACCGGCGAAATCCCGCTGGACACGTTCATTACCCATACCATGGGCCTGGAAGACATCAACAAAGCGTTTGACCTGATGCATGAAGGCAAGAGCATTCGTACCGTCATCCACTTCTGAGGTCTCCCATGAGTCTGGAAAACCTGTCCTGCCAGAAGAGCTTCGGCGGCTGGCATAAACGCTACAAGCATCATTCCGATGTGCTCGATTGCGACATGACCTTCGCCGTTTACCTGCCGCCGCAAGCGGAGCAGGGCGGCAAGCTGCCGGTGTTGTATTGGCTCTCCGGGTTGACCTGCACCGATGAGAACTTCATGCAGAAGGCCGGCGCGCAACGCATGGCCGCCGAGCTGGGGCTGATCATCGTGGCGCCGGATACCAGCCCTCGCGGTCCCGGTGTCCCGGGTGATCCGGATAACGCCTGGGACTTTGGCCTGGGCGCTGGCTTTTACCTGAATGCCACCCAGGAACCATGGGCCAAGCATTATCGGATGCATGACTATGTGGTGCAGGAATTGCCTGCTTTGGTTGAAGCGCATTTCCCCGCTTCGGACAAGCGTGGTATCAGCGGCCACTCCATGGGCGGACACGGCGCACTGGTGTGTGCGTTGCGCAACCCCGGGCGTTATCTGTCGGTGTCGGCGTTTTCGCCTATCAATAACCCGATGGATTGCCCGTGGGGCCAGAAAGCTTTCTCCCGTTACCTGGGTGAAGAGCGCTCTAAGTGGCGTGAATGGGATGCCTGCGCATTGATCAGCGAAGCCTCGGAAAAGCTGCCCTTGCTGGTTGATCAGGGCGATCGCGATGATTTCCTCGCGGTGCAGCTCAAGCCTGAGGCCTTGCAGCAAGCGGCCAAGGCGGCCAAGCATCCGCTGGAACTGCGCCTGCAACCCGGCTATGACCACAGCTACTTCTTCATCGCCAGCTTCATCGAAGACCATTTGCGACACCATGGCCGCGCTTTGCTCGGTTAATGTGAGGCAAAAGTAGGTAGAATCACGCCCTGAATTAAATCGGGGCGTTTTTTTATGCGTATTGGCCACGGCTACGATGTGCACCGTTTCGCTGAAGGCGATTTCATCACCCTGGGCGGCGTGCGCATTGCACACCACCATGGGTTGCTGGCTCATTCCGACGGCGACGTTGTCTTGCATGCCTTGAGCGATGCCTTGCTCGGTGCGGTGGCGTTGGGTGATATCGGCAAGCATTTTCCGGACACCGACCCCACCTTCAAGGGCGCTGATAGCCGTGTATTGCTTCGCCACGTGGTCAGCCTGATCCACGCCAAGGGCTGGAAGGTCGGTAACGTCGACAACACTATCGTGGCCCAGGCGCCGAAGATGGCGCCCCATATCGAATCAATGCGTGCACTGATTGCCGCAGACCTGCAAATTGAATTGGATCAAGTGAACGTGAAAGCCACCACCACCGAAAAGCTCGGGTTTACCGGTCGTGAAGAGGGCATTGCGGTGCACTCCGTCGCCTTGTTGCTGCGCGCATGAATGATCTGGAACTGCTGGGCCCGCGTGCCTACGGCGAAGCTTTGGGCAGCGCCGTCCTGAAGGCCACTGCCGAAGATTTTCAGGTGGACGAAGTGCTGGATATCCCGCTGACCGGCGAGGGCGAGCACCTTTGGCTGTGGGTGGAAAAACGTGGCCTCAACACCGAGGAAGCTGCGCGCCGTATCGCCAAGGCCGCCGGTGTGCCGTTGCGCACCGTCAGCTATGCCGGTCTCAAGGACCGTCAGGCGCTGACCCGCCAATGGTTCAGCGTGCAACTGCCGGGCAAGGCTGACCCGGACATGAGCACTGCTGAAAACGACACGCTCAAGATCCTCAAGACTGCCCGTCACAAGCGCAAGCTGCAACGCGGCGCGCACGCGGCCAATGGATTCACGTTGCGCCTGACACAACTGGTGGGTGATATCGCCGCCATCGACGCGCGCCTGCAACTGATTGCCCAGCACGGCATTCCCAACTATTTCGGCACCCAGCGTTTCGGCCACGACGGTGGCAACGTTGTCGACGCCCGTGGATGGGCGGCGCGCAAGGCCCTGCCGGAGCAGCGCAATGTGCGTTCGCGGTTGTTGTCTACGGCGCGTAGTTTCCTCTTCAACAAAGTACTGGCGGCGCGCGTCGCCGACGGTTCCTGGCAGCGTGCGCAAGTGGGTGATCTGCTGGCGTTTACTGACAGCCGCAGTTTTTTTCCGGCGGGTGAGGCTGAGTGCAGCGACCCGCGCCTGGCGATCCTGGATCTGCACCCCACCGGCCCGCAGTGGGGCGAGGGTGATTCTCCGGCGACGGGCGCCACGTTTGAGTTGGAGCAGGCGGTTGCCGCCGGTGAAGCCGACCTGCGTGATTGGCTGGTGAATGCCGGCATGAGCCAGGAACGTCGCATTCTGCGACTGCCCATTGGCGGGTTGACGTGGCATTATCCCGGGCCTGACATTCTGCAATTGGAATTCGTCCTACCGGCCGGATGCTTCGCCACTGTCTTGGTGCGCGAGCTCGTTGATCTGGTGCCGGTGGGGCAGACGGACAGCCCATGCGTATTCTGATATCAAACGATGACGGTGCCACCGCACCCGGTCTTGCTGCGCTCTATGCTGCGCTGGAAGATTATGCCGAGTGCGTGGTGGTTGCCCCCGACCAGGACAAGAGCGGCGCCAGCAGTTCGCTGACGCTCGACCGTCCCCTGCACCCGCAGGTTCTGGCTAATGGCTTTATCAGTGTCAACGGCACGCCCACCGACTGCGTGCACCTGGCGATCAACAGCCTGTTGGATCAAGAGCCGGACCTGGTGGTTTCAGGCATCAACCTCGGCGCCAACCTGGGCGATGATGTGCTGTATTCCGGCACCGTGGCGGCAGCGCTTGAAGGGCGCTTTCTGGGTCGTACCTCGTTCGCTTTTTCGTTTGCCTCGCGGCAACTGGACAATTTGCCCACCGCTGCCTATTTCGCACGCAAGTTGGTGGAGGCTCATGCCTCCCTGGACCTGCCGCCGCGCACGGTGCTCAACGTCAATATTCCCAATTTGCCCCTCGATCACATTCGCGGCATCAAGCTGACACGTCTTGGCCACCGTGCCCGTGCGGCGGCCCCGTTGAAGGTGGTCGACCCGCGTGGCAAGGAAGGCTATTGGATAGCGGCAGCTGGCGATGCCGAAGACGGTGGCGAGGGCACGGACTTTCACGCGGTGATGCAGGGTTATGTGTCGATTACTCCGTTGCAATTCGACCGCACCTTCAGCGATGCCTTCAGTGGTCTTGAAGTCTGGCTGGAGGGATTGCGCTGATGGCTCGTGAACAAGACGACCTGCTGCGTCGTGGCATCGGTATGACCTCCCAGCGCACCCGTGAGCGTTTGATCCAGCGCCTTTATGAAGAGGGGTTGTCCAACGCTCAGGTGTTGGAAGTGATCCGCCGCACCCCTCGTCATTTGTTTGTCGATGAAGCCCTGGCCCATCGCGCTTATGAAGATACGGCGTTGCCGATTGGACATAACCAGACCATCTCCCAGCCCTACATGGTGGCGCGCATGAGCGAGCTGCTGCTGGCGGCGGGCCCGCTGGACAAGGTGCTGGAGATCGGCACCGGTTCCGGCTACCAGACCGCCGTGCTGTCGCAGTTGGTGGAGCGCGTGTTCTCGGTGGAGCGCATCAAGGTGCTGCAAGATCGTGCCAAGGAGCGCCTGGTGGAGCTGAACTTGCGCAACGTGGTATTTCGCTGGGGCGATGGCTGGGAAGGCTGGCCGGCGCTGGCGCCGTACAACGGGATTATCGTCACCGCCGTGGCCACCGATGTTCCGCAAGCGTTGCTCGACCAATTGGCCCCAGGCGGGCGCCTGGTCATCCCGGTCGGTTCCGGCGAAGTGCAACAATTGATGCTTATTGTCCGTGAGGACGACGGTTTTTCCCGGCATGTATTGGGCGCCGTACGTTTTGTTCCGTTGCTCAACGGACCGCTGGCCTGACGAATTTTCGACGCTACTGAATTCTGCGGGCGGGGATTTGTCTTACGGCGGGGTCTATCAAGTCAACATGATAGGTGCGGTGATTCAACACGCTGAATGATTCGTTTCAGTCGCGTGCCGGTAAAACTTCAGTGCCCAGTTATACTTGCGACATATTTCAAGCCTGATACAGGCATTCATGTTCAGCCACCACAAAGGGAGCGGCGGGTGAGTCTCACAGGTCTTGCGCAGCGTATGGGTAAAACAAGTTTTCAACGACTGGTGCTTGGCCTTGTCTTCGGTTCCTTGTTGGTCGGCTGTTCCAGCTCGCCAAGCAGCGGCGCACGGGTCGTTGACCGTAATAGTGCGGCACCGCAAAAGCCCACGGTAACCACCGGGCAATATGTGGTGCGCAAAGGCGACACGATGTTCTCAATCGCCTTCCGTTACGGGTGGGATTACAAGGCACTAGCAGCTCGTAACAATATTCCTGTGCCTTACACCATACATCCGGGTCAGACGATTCGCTTTGACGGTCGCACCGGTTCCACGCCTACGACGGTTGTGACAAACACAGGATCTTCGCCGTCGTCTTCTAGCAAAACCACCATCATTACACGCCCTGCGGGCACTGCTGTCCCGGCGGCCTCAGGCAAGCCAACAGCCGCGCCGTTGCCGCCTGCCGGGCCTGCTCCGACGGGCTGGGGATGGCCCTCAAACGGAGTATTAATTGGAAAATTCTCTTCAAACGGTAGTTTGAATAAAGGCATTGATATCGCCGGTGATTTGGGACAGCCTGTTTTAGCTGCGTCTGATGGGACGGTGGTGTACGCCGGGAGTGGTTTACGGGGCTACGGCGAGCTGGTCATCATCAAACACAGCGATACCTACGTCAGTGCTTACGGTCATAACCGCAGGCTGTTGGTTCGGGAGGGGCAGCAGGTCAAAGTCGGACAGACAATTGCCGAAATGGGTTCAACGGGTACAGACCGGGTGAAACTGCACTTTGAGATTCGCCGTCAAGGGAAGCCTGTAGATCCGCTGCAATTCTTACCCCGTCGTTGATGTGTTGCCAGCCTGTTCCCTCACGTAGAAGGAACAGGCTCCAGCGTTGCCAAGGATAAAGGCGTCGCTTGAGCTTGAGGTCGAACTCACCAAAGGACTATAACAATGGCTCTCAGTAAAGAAGCGCCGGAGTTTGACATCGACGATGAGGTTCTCCTTATGGAGACCGGTATCGCTATGGAATCGATGTCGAATGAGGGACCTGCAACACCTTCAGTTCGTACCAAATCCAAGAACTCTACCGCTTTAAAGCAGCATAAATACATTGATTACACACGGGCGCTCGACGCGACCCAGCTGTATCTCAATGAAATCGGCTTTTCCCCCCTGCTTACCCCCGAAGAAGAAGTCCATTTTGCGCGGTTGTCGCAAAAGGGGGATCCGGCTGGGCGCAAGCGCATGATTGAAAGCAACCTGCGCCTGGTGGTGAAAATCGCCCGACGCTACGTCAATCGTGGGTTGTCCTTGTTGGACCTCATCGAGGAGGGCAATCTGGGCTTGATTCGCGCGGTGGAGAAGTTTGACCCAGAGCGGGGCTTCCGCTTTTCAACCTATGCTACCTGGTGGATCCGCCAGACCATCGAACGGGCGATCATGAATCAAACCCGCACGATCCGGTTGCCGATCCATGTGGTTAAGGAGCTCAACGTCTACCTGCGGGCAGCGCGTGAGCTCACTCAAAAACTCGATCATGAACCCTCGCCCGAAGAAATCGCCAACCTGCTGGAAAAACCGGTAGGGGAGGTCAAGCGCATGCTGGGCCTTAACGAGCGTGTGTCTTCGGTCGATGTCTCGCTGGGTCCGGATTCGGATAAAACCCTGTTGGACACCCTGACGGATGATCGGCCTACAGATCCCTGCGAGCTGTTGCAGGACGATGATCTGTCCCAAAGTATTGACCAGTGGTTGTCGGAGCTTACGGACAAGCAGCGTGAGGTGGTGATTCGCCGCTTCGGCCTGCGCGGCCATGAGAGCAGCACCCTGGAGGACGTAGGCCTGGAGATCGGCCTGACCCGTGAGCGGGTGCGGCAGATCCAGGTGGAAGGGCTTAAGCGCTTGCGCGAGATCCTGGAGAAGAATGGCTTGTCGAGTGAGTCGTTGTTTCAATAACGACACGGCTTGAATGCTTGAATGTGGGAGGGGGCTTGCCCCCGATGGCGGCGTAGCAGTCGATACTTGCATTGACTGACACACCGCTATCGGGGGCAAGCCCCCTCCCACATTTTTTGTGCCGGGCATAAAGTTGGTGCGAATACCAAATCCCAGGCATAAAAAAACCCCGCTTTTAAGGGCGGGGTCTTTTCGACTAAGTCAGTACAAGTTAGATAACTTGAACTTCTTCAGCTTGCATGCCTTTCTGACCGCGGGTAGCGATGAAAGAAACCTGTTGGCCTTCTTTCAGGCTTTTGAAGCCGTCGGATTGGATAGCTTTGAAGTGAACGAACAGGTCGTCACCGGATTGTGGAGTGATGAAGCCGAAGCCTTTTTCATCGTTGAACCACTTAACGGTACCAGTTTGGCGATTAGACATGGTGTATCTCCTTGGACAAAGTTAACTGCGACTCAGGAAAAGCCCTGGCCGAGACTGAGTGCAAAGAGCAGGAAAAATTCTTGGAGATGGTTGGATCGAAATTCAACATATCGTGTAGAGATTCTCAGTGACACAAGCAGCACAGTGGCGCCACCTTAACCCTTTTTCCGGAACGTGCCAATGGTATTTCCGAAGGTTTCTCTATTTTCGTGACTGGCGGTGGTATTTACAGACCCCTGATCCGGCAGTTCGGCCCCGGCCCCGTTGGTTGCGCCTTATAAGCGGCGGGGTATTGATCAAGAAAAGCCCCACGGCCTTTGAACCCCAACGCCGGCCCCGGTAAGATGCCACACAGAATTTTTCCACCTCGCTATTCAGGACACCCGCCATGAGCATCAAATCGGACAAGTGGATTCGCCGCATGGCGCAAGAGCACGGCATGATCGAACCGTTCGTCGAGCGCCAGATTCGTGGTGAAGGCGATGACCGAGTGATTTCGTACGGCGTTTCCAGCTACGGCTACGATGTACGTTGCGCCGATGAGTTCAAGGTGTTCACCAACATCAACTCGGCAATCGTCGATCCGAAGAACTTCGACGAAAAGAGTTTCGTCGACGTCAAGAGCGACGTGTGCATCATTCCGCCAAACTCCTTCGCCCTGGCGCGCACCGTGGAGTTCTTCCGTATTCCGCGTGACGTACTGACCATCTGCCTGGGTAAGAGCACCTATGCGCGTTGCGGCATTATCGTCAACGTGACGCCGCTTGAGCCTGAGTGGGAAGGTCACGTGACCCTGGAGTTCTCCAACACCACCACGCTGCCGGCCAAGATCTACGCCAACGAAGGCGTAGCGCAGATGCTGTTCCTGCAGTCTGATGAGGCCTGTGAAGTGTCCTACAAAGACCGCGCAGGCAAGTACCAAGGCCAGCGCGGCGTCACCTTGCCACGCGCTTGATCGAAAGGTCCTACGCGTAAAGGGAATTAGTCCGAAGAAACTGACTCTATTGGGTGTACTGCCTCGGCGCGTGCAAAACGCGTCGGGCCACGCTTGAGGAGTACCTTATGAAGATCGACCCGCGAATCAGCGCAGAACTTGCCCGGCTTGAACCCAACCAGATTGGTGTTCTGGCCTGGTCCCTGATGGCCGATCCCGCTTACGCGGGCGGCATCCCTGGCCAACCCGAGCCGGATTACCCGCAGCCCACCGAACCCGGCGAGCCGACTCTTCCGGACGAGCCGCCACCCGCACCTGTCGCTTGATACCAGCCAGGCCAGTCGGTGTTTCAGCCAACTGGCCAGACCTGATGGTCGCCAATCACAAAGATTTGGTGATCATTGTCTTGCTCCACGGTATATCCGCCCGTAAACGCGCCAAACGCCGGCAACAGGCTGACGCTCGAGTTCAGTAGGAAGCACGGTAGGCGTAGGCTTTGCCGACCCTTGCCGCGCAATCGATACACCGGGTGCACATGCCCCGCCAACACAAGGTGGCTGGCATGGGCGTCCGGTTCGTGTTGCAGGGCGAATGGGCCCATCAGCAGGGGTTCAGGAACCACTTCGATCCTCAAGTCGGCAGGCGGGTCACCCGCGCGTTTATCGTGATTGCCGCGGATTAAGGTCATCGCCAGGTCGCTGTGGCGCGCTCGCCAGCTCCTCAGTGCGCTCAGCGTGCCGCTGGCGTGGGAGCCTGGACCATGCAGGAAGTCGCCGAGAAAGATCACCTGCGCGCACGGCAGGGCGTTTAACACGCGGTCCAATCGTTGCAGATTGTCGGAGGTCGTGCCTTGTGGCACCGGTTGCCCCAGGCTTCGATAGGCCGATGCCTTGCCAAAGTGCGCATCGGCAATCAACAGGCACTGGCGCGCAGGCCAGTAAACCGCTTTGTCCGCCAGCAACCACAGTTCTTCGCCCCCAAGCGTCACCGAGCAATGCGTCATCGTTTCTCCGCAACTTTTTCCAAGTCTTTGACCATCCGCGCAATGCGCTCTGAAAGTTTTTCCGAACTCATGCTTTCGCGCATCCGCTCCACCAGCAGCGGGAACGCCAGGGGCGTTGGACGTTCGATCACATACACATCCATTTTCAGCGCCGATAACCGAAGCAAGGTCTCTTCGAGTCGGCGAATATCCAACTCGTCACGCAGGACTTCTTCCCCTGCCTGGGCCAGCAACAGGTTTTGCGGGTCATATTGCTTGAACACTTCAAAGAACAATCCACTGGACGCCTGCACCTGCCGCGTACTTTTCGGCGCTCCGGGGTAACCGGCAAACACCAGCCCGGCGATACGGGCGATTTCACGAAAGCGCCGCAGCGCCAGTTCCCCGGCATTCAGGCTGGCGGCTACATCCGTCAGCAAATTCGCCGGACTAAGCAGGGTCTCGTTCAGCAACACTGTCCAATCCAACGGCGTGGCGCTCAGTAGCTCCAGACCATAGTCATTGACGGCAATGGAGAAGGTCACCGCCTGCCCTTGGCTGACCCGCCAGGCGAGCAAACTCGCCAACCCCAAATGCACCTGACGCCCGGCAAACGGGTATAGAAACAGATGCCACCCCTCCCGGGACTTCAGCACTTCGGCCAACAAGTGTTCCCGTGTCGGCAGGCCGGACCAGCGCAACTGCGTCTGCAATAACGGTTGCACCGCCCGCATCTCGGGGCCTTCGAAACGCCCATGGGCCGCAGCGTCAAAGCGCTCCACCACGGCCTGGGCCAGTTCATTGGAAAGCGGCATGCGCCCGCCATTCCAGCGCGGTACGGCTGCCTTTTTTGCGGTACTGCGGCGTACGTAAGCGGTCATGTTTTCTACCCGCACCAGCTCCAGCAGACGTCCGGCGAACAGAAAACCATCGCCGGGCTTTAACCGTGCGATAAAACCTTCCTCAACACTGCCCAGATTCTTGCCGCCGCCGCCTTTGCTCCAGAACTTCAGCTGGATACTCGCGTCGCTGACAATGGTGCCTACGCTCATGCGATGGCGCCGCGCCAACCGAGCGTCGGGGACGCGCCAGATGCCATGCTCGTCGGGCTCCACACGGCGGTAATCCGGATAAGCGGTGAGCGACAAGCCGCCATGGCGCACAAATCCCAGCGCCCAGGCCCAGTCCGCATCCGTAAGGTCGCGATACGCCCAGGCGCCGCGCACTTCCGCCAGCAAGGCATCCGGTGTAAAGCCACCGCCCAGGGCCATGCTCACCAAATGTTGTACGAGTACATCCAACGGTTTGTAGGGCGATTCGCGTGCTTCGATGCGCCGCGCTGCAATTGCATCCTGGGCTGCCGCAGCCTCAACCAGCTCCAGGCTGTGGGTCGGCACCAGCGTCACCCTCGACGGTCGCCCCGGCGCGTGGCCGGAGCGCCCGGCGCGTTGCATCAGGCGGGCGATGCCTTTGGCCGAACCGATCTGCAGTACCCGCTCCACCGGTAAAAAATCCACCCCAAGGTCCAGGCTGGAAGTGCACACCACCGCTTTAAGCTGGCCGTCTTTTAAGGCGCGCTCTACCCAATCGCGGGTTTCCCTGGACAGCGAGCCGTGGTGCAGGGCAATCAATCCAGCCCAATCGGGCCGCGCCTCCAGTAAGGCCTGGTACCAGATTTCCGACTGCGCCCGCGTGTTGGTAAACACCAGGCAACTGCTGCTGGCCTCCACCTCGGCGACCACCTGCGGCAACATCTTCAAACCGATATGCCCGGCCCAGGGAAAACGCTCGGTAACCAGCGGCAACAAGGTGTCGACTTTTAGGGATTTGGCCGTTTGCCCCTGCACATTGATTGCACCGCCTTGTGGGACCAAAACCTCAAGCGCGTGGGCCTGATTACCCAGGGTCGCCGAAATGCCCCACACCATCAGATCCGGATGCCAGCGCCGCAGCCTCGCCAACGCCAATTGCAACTGCACGCCGCGCTTGTTACCGATCAGCTCATGCCATTCATCCACCACCACCATGCGCAGGTGCGCCAGGCTCGACTCGCTGTCGGCGCGGGCGAGCATCAGCGTCAGGCTTTCCGGGGTGGTGATCAGTGCGGTGGGTTGGCGGCGGGTTTGCCGGGCGCGCTCGCTGCTGCTGGTATCGCCCGTGCGCAGGCCGACACTCCAGGGAATCTGCAAGGTCGCCAGCGGCGCTTCAAGGGCGCGAGCCGTGTCGGCGGCCAGCGCACGCATCGGCGTGATCCACAGGACGGTGAGGGGCTCGGCAGGCGGTTTGCGTTTGCCCGTAGCAGGCGGGCGGATGTTGGCGAAGCGATTGAGGGCAGCAAACCACAGCGCATAGGTTTTACCGGCGCCGGTGCTGGCGTGCAGCAGCCCGGACTGGCCATCTTTGACCGCCGTCCAAACCGCTTTCTGGAAGTCGAACGGCTTCCAGCCCTTGGCGGCGAACCATGTCTTGGCGAAGTCGTGGGGTTTTGCCATGCGGTGCCTGACGCTCTGGAGGGTCTATTCCCACAGACCCTCCCGGCACCGCAAAGGTTTACTTCAGATTGCCACTCAGGAACTGCTGCAAGCGCTCGCTCTTCGGGTTGCCCAACACATCCTCAGGCGCGCCTTGCTCTTCGACCATGCCCTTGTGCAGGAACAGCACTTGGTTCGACACCTTGCGCGCAAAGCTCATCTCATGGGTGACCATGATCATGGTGCGGCCTTCCTCAGCCAGCCCCTGGATCACCTTCAACACTTCACCCACCAGTTCCGGGTCCAGGGCTGAGGTGGGTTCGTCGAACAGCATCACTTCCGGCTCCATGGCCAACGCGCGGGCGATCGCCACGCGTTGCTGCTGACCACCGGAGAGAAACGCCGGGTACTGGTCGGCCACCCGTGCCGGCAGGCCAACCTTGTCCAGATAGCGGCGAGCACGGTCCTCGGCGTCTTTCTTGCTGCAACCCAATACCCGGCGCGGGGCCATGGTGATGTTTTCCAGCACGCTCATATGGCTCCACAGGTTGAAGTGCTGGAAGACCATCGCCAGCCGCGTGCGCAGGCGCTGCAATTCGGCGTCGTCGGCCACGCGCATGCCGTGGCGGTCGTTGACCATGCGGATCTGTTTGCCGTCGAGGGTCATGGCGCCGTCGTTGGGGGTTTCCAGGAAATTGATGCAGCGCAAAAAGGTGCTTTTGCCCGAGCCGCTGGCGCCGATCAGGCTGATCACATCTCCGGTCTTGGCCTTGAGCGAGACACCTCTGAGCACCTCATTGTCGCCATAGCTTTTATGCAGGCCTTCAACGGTCAATTTGTACATGGGGCGTGCATCCTCAAGGCGAAAGTAGATAGCCGCTGCGATAGGCCTCTGAGCCTGCGACATGGCCGATGACCATCCCCGCAGTGGCCATGCGGCGTAGCGAACGGGCGTAAAGCAGGCCTGCGTTGTGGCAGTGCACGGGCGTTACGCGGTCGGTAATGGGGTCGATGATCTCAGCGATCAGTTGCCCGGCTTCCAGGTATTCACCGGGCAGGGCGCTGAACACCAACAGGCCGCCCACCGGCGTCGCCACGGGTTCGACGCCTGCCAGGGGCGTGGCCGGGTAGGGCAGGTCGGGCAGCGGTGCCGGGTCGCCGGCAATTGCGCCGAAGTGAATCAGGTAATCGATGATCGCCTGGCAATCTAGGCTGGCCAGGCCGTGGTTGACGTCGCCCTGGCCGCGCAGTTCGACGGTTACCGAAAAGCTGCCCATGGGAATCGGAAAGCGCCCGGCAAAACGTTGCTGCAACTGCCACCAGACCAGGGTGAAGCACTCATCGAAAGACTGCCCGCCGGAGTCGGTGGCCAGCAAGTTGGCTTCCGAGCCTATATAGCGCGCCAACGGCTCCACCCGCGGCCAGGCCTCTGGTGTGGTGTACAGGTGCGCCACGGCTTCGAAGTCGCAATGCAGGTCCAGCACCATGTCGGCGTCGCAGGCCAGGCGCTGCAGTACCAGTCGTTGAGACTGCAACTGGGTTGCGGCGGTTTGCCCGGCCAACGCGGTGCTCAATGCGGCGCGAATCAGTTCGACATTGTGTTGCGGATCATCTCCGAGCAGCGCCTCGACCTGGTTGCCCACCTCATCACTGAGGTCGACAAACAGGCGATTGAAGTTCTGCCCGCTCTCCAACTCGTAGCGGCCCAGGGGGATATCCATCAACACCTGTTCCAGGCCCACCGGGTTGGCGATGGGCACCAACACGATCTCGCTCAACAGCCGCCCAGCCGCCGCCAATTCGGCGAGGCGCATCTTCAAGTGCCAGGCCACCAGCATGCCGGGCAGCTCATCGGCATGCAGCGACGACTGGATGTAAACCTTGCCTGCGGCCTGCTGCGGGCCGAAGTGGAAACTGTGGATTTGCCGCGCCGTGCCTGGCACCGGCGCAATCAGTTCATGTAGCTGATGACGCATGAAGGCTCCTTAATGGCTCGGCCCGAGAAAGGCCAGCCAGCGACGTTCCGCCAGCCGAAACAGGCCGACCAGGGCAAAGGTCACGGCGAGGTAGATCAGCGCGGCAATGCCGAACGATTGAAAGGTCATGAAGGTCGCCGAGTTGGCATCTCGCGCCACTTTGAGGATGTCCGGAATCGTCGCGGTAAACGCCACGGTGGTCGAATGCAGCATCAGGATCACTTCGTTGCTGTAGTACGGCAGCGAACGGCGCAGTGCGGACGGCATGATCACATAGGCGTACAGCTTCCAGCCGCTGAGCCCGTAGGCCTTGGCCGCCTCGACTTCGCCGTGGGCCATGCTGCGGATGGACCCG
Source organism: Pseudomonas sivasensis (assembly GCF_021391435.1). NCBI lineage: Bacteria > Pseudomonadati > Pseudomonadota > Gammaproteobacteria > Pseudomonadales > Pseudomonadaceae > Pseudomonas > Pseudomonas sivasensis. The sequence goes on from NZ_CP090029.1 coordinate 1,626,862, forward strand.
GCGAAAATCTCCGTGGTGTAGGCGCAGGTGTTAAGGGCGAAGGCCAGGATCGTGCAGTTCATTGCATCGCGAAAGAACGCATCCAGTACCGGTTGTTCGCGCACGGCGGCGATGCTGTAGATGCCGGTGTAGCAGATCAGCAACTGGATATAGAGCGGTGTGCCACGAAACAGGTAGGTGTAGAACTGCACCGGCCAGCGTACCAGCGGGTTGCGCGACACGCGGGCGATGGACAGCGGGATCGACACCAGAAAGCCGATCACCAGTGCGGCGCTGAGCAACCACATGGTCATGGCCAGGCCAGTAATGTGTTGGCCGTCGCTGTAAAGGAACGGGCGCCAGTATTCCTGCAAGAGTTCGATCATCGGACCGCCTCCCGGGAGCCTGCGGAGTAGCGACGTTCAAGACGGCGCAAGACAAAGTTGGAGACGCTGGTGATCACCAGGTAGATCAGCGCGGCCAGCACCAGGAAATAAAACAACTGATAAGTGCTTTTGCCCGCGTCCTGGGCCGCCTTGACCAAGTCCGCCAAGCCGATGATCGATACCAGTGCGGTGGCCTTGAGCATCACCATCCAGTTATTGCCGATGCCCGGCAGGGCGAAGCGCATCATCTGCGGGAAGGTCACGTAGCGAAAGCGTTGCCCGCGCTTGAGCCCATAGGCAGTGGCGGCTTCCAGCTGGCCACGGGGCACGGCGAGGATCGCGCCGCGAAAGGTCTCGGTGAAGTAGGCACCGTAGATAAAGCCCAGAGTGATCACCCCGGCGCTGAATGGGTCGATCTCGATGTATTCCCATTCCATAAAGTCGGTCAGGCCGGTAAGCCAGGTTTGCAGGCTGTAAAAAATCAGCAGCATCAGCACCAAGTCGGGTACGCCACGGATCAACGTGGTGTAGAGCTGGGCGGGAATGCGCAGGAAGGGCAGGCTGGAGAGTTTGGCGCTGGCGCCGAGCAGGCCCAGCAACACGCTGACGGCCAGGGACAACACCGACAACTTGAGGGTCATCCAGGTGCCTTGCAGCAACAGCGGGCCGAAACCCTTCAAGCTGAACGCGCTCAGCCCGAGGGTTTGCAACAGATCTTCGAACATAAATCAGGACCTATGGCGATAAAAAAGCGCCCCTCCACTGGAGGGGCGCCCCGGGCATTATTTGCCGCTGTACAGGTTCAGATCGCCAAAGTGTTTCTTCTGGATAGTGGCGTAGGTGCCATCATCGTGTAACGCTTTGATACCTTTATCCAAAAGCGCCTTGAGTTCAGTGTTACCTTTTTTGATACCGATTGCGGTTTTCGACGGCAGCAATGGGTCGTCAATAGCCGCGCTGACTTCGTAGCCGGCACCGGCTGGCGACTTCAGGAAACCGAGTTCGGCTTGCAGCATGTCCTGTACGGAAGCGTCGAGACGGCCGGAAGTCAGGTCAGCATAAACCTGGTCCTGGTTGGCGTAGGCCTTGGTGGTCACACCGGCCTTGTCCAGCACAGCCTTGGCATAGGCTTCCTGGATGGTGCCTTGCTCGTAGCCCACGGACTTGCCTTTGAGCGACTCAGGTGTCGAGAAGCCAGCGCCTTTCTTGAACACCAGCGAGGTTGGGCCGGAGAACAGCTCGTTGGAGAAGTCGATGGCCTTTTCACGCACCGGGGTCACCGTCATGGACGAGATCACGCCGTCGAACTTGTTGGCCTTCAGGCCTGGGATCATGCCGTCGAAGTCGCTTTCGACCCACTTGCACTTGACCTTCAGCTCGGCACAGATGGCATTGCCCAGATCGATATCGAAGCCCACAAGGCTGCCGTCAGCAGCTTTGGATTCGAAGGGCGCGTAGGACGGATCGACACCAAAACGCAATTCCTTGTATTCCTTGGCCAGCGCGGTACCGGCGGCCATGCACAGAGCCAGTGCAGAAAGGGTCAGCAATGCTTTTTTCATTATGTAATCCCTGGAAACCAAGATAAGCGCTTGTGGCGCGTTTAGGACTGTTACTGAACGGTGTCAGACGGAACACAAGTAGCAATTTCTGCACCATAGTTCCGAATGATCGTTTTAAAAGGTGGGCAGAGGGAATCTTGAGTGTAGGAGATGCCCGAAAGTGGGCATCGGAAAATGAGTGCACCATTACGAGTCATACGGAAATTAAAACCTGGGAGCGGGCGTTACGTCAGGCCAGGAGATCTTGCAGAGTGGCGAGGCTGTCGGCTTCCTCTACCGCCTTGTCCTGGCGCCACCGCAACATCCGCGGAAAGCGCACCGCAATCCCGCTTTTATGCCGCTTGGACAGGGCGATCCCCTCAAACCCCAGCTCGAACACCATACTTGGCGTGACGCTGCTGACCGGGCCGAACTTCTCCACCGTAGTCTTGCGCACAATCGCGTCGACCTTGCGCATCTCCTCGTCGGTCAGTCCGGAATAGGCCTTGGCAAACGGCACCAGGCTGCGCTCGCTGCCGGGCGGGCCGTCCCACACGGCAAAGGTGTAGTCGCTGTAGAGGCTGGCGCGCCGGCCATGGCCGCGCTGGGCGTAGATCAACACGGCGTCGACGCTGAACGGGTCGACTTTCCACTTCCACCACAGGCCCATGTCCTTGGTGCGGCCGACGCCATACAGGCCTTGGCGATTCTTGAGCATCATGCCCTCGACGCCGAGGCTGCGGGAGGCTTCGCGTTGCTGCGCAAGGTCCTGCCAAGTTGCACCCGTCAGCAGCGGTGAGGGCTGCAATACCGGTTGGTTGCACACAGCAATCACCTGTTCCAACTGTGCGCGGCGCTCGGCCTGGGTGTGGTTGCGCCAGTCGTCGCCCGCATGTTCCAGCAGGTCGTAGGCCAGCACCGCCACCGGCGCATCCTCAAGGACTTTTTTGCTCAGGGTCTTGCGACCGATACGCTGCTGCAACAGAGCGAAGGGTTGCACTGAGTCTTTCCACACCACGATTTCGCCGTCGATCACCGTGCCATCGGGCAGGCCACTTACCAGGCTGTGGAGTTCGGGAAAACGGTCAGTCACCAATTCTTCACCCCTGGACCAGACCCACAGGCGCCCCTCGCGCTTGACCACTTGCGCGCGAATGCCGTCCCACTTCCACTCCACCTGCCAGTCGGCTGGGGGGCCAAGCAATGCATCGAATTGCTCTACCGGCTGCGACAACCCGTGAGCAAGAAAAAACGGATACGGCTGACCGCCGCGTTGCGCATGTTCGTCGGACGATTCTGCGGCGATCAGTTTGAGGTAGCCCTGGGGTGTCGGGCGGTTGGACAGATCGGTGTAGCCCACCAGGCGCTGGGCCACGCGTTTGCTGTCCAGCCCGGCCATGGCGGCAAGGGCGCGGGTGACCAGCAATTTGGAGACGCCCACACGAAAGCTGCCGGTGATCAATTTGATGCACACCATCAGGCTCGGTTGGTCCAGTTGTGCCCATAACGCCGGCAGGCGCTCTGCCAGGTCCTGAGGTGAGAGGCCGCGCAAGGGCAGGAGTTTTTCTTCCAGCCACACGGCGAGGCCGTCTTCTGAGGTGTAGGTTGATTCCGGCAGCAGCAGGGAAATAGTTTCGGCCAGGTCTCCCACCGACTGATAGCTCTCTTCGAACAGCCAAGGCTCGATGCCGGACGCTTCGGTGGCCATGTCCCGCAGCAGGCGCGTCGGCACCAGTTGTCGAGGGCGTCCGCCGGACAGGAAATACACTGCCCATGCCGCATCCTCAGGCGGCGCCTTCAGGAAGTAGGCTTGCAGGGCCGCGAGCTTGGCGTTACTGGAAGTGGTGGCGTCGAGGTTGGCGTACAGCTCAGCGAAGGCCTTCATGCGCTGACCTCTTCTTCGTCGTCACCGTACTCGGTGGTGAAACCCTGGGCGTCCAGGCCTTTTTCCCGCAAGTGGCGCACCAATACGCCGACTGAGCCGTGGGTCACCATCACCCGTTCCGCGCCGGTTTGTTCGATGGCCCACAACAAACCGGGCCAGTCGGCGTGGTCCGAGAGCACAAAACCTCGGTCCACACCGCGCCGCCGCCGTGTGCCGCGCAGGCGCATCCAGCCGCTGGCGAACGCGTCGCTGTAGTCGCCGAAACGCTTGATCCAACTGCTGCCGCCGGCGGAGGGCGGGGCAATGATCAGGGCTTGGCGCAGCAGCGGGTCGGTCTTGGTGAAGTCACCGGCGTAGAGCGTCTCGGGAATGTAGACGCCGGCCTCGCGGTACACCCGGTTCAGCGGTTCGACTGCGCCGTGGCTGAGGATCGGGCCGATGCTGGCGTCGATACCATGCAGGATGCGCTGGGCTTTGCCGAAGGAATAGCAGTACAACACGCTGGCCTTGCCGGCGGCGATATTGGCCTGCCACCAGTCGTTGATCCCGGCAAAAATCTGCGCCTGGGGCTGCCACCGGTAGATCGGCAGGCCAAAGGTGGATTCGGTGATAAAGGTGTGGCAACGCACCGGTTCGAAGGGCGCGCAGGTGCCATCAGGCTCGACTTTGTAATCGCCAGACGCCACCCAGACTTCACCTTGGTATTCCAGGCGCACCTGGGCTGAGCCGAGCACATGCCCGGCCGGATGGAAACTCAACGTCACGCCGTGATGCTGCAGTTTCTCGCCGTAAGCCAGGGTTTGCAGGTTGATGTCCTGTCCCAGGCGCGAGCGCAGGATGCCTTCGCCGGGCGTGGCGGCCAGGTAATGCTGGTTGCCGGTGCGGGCGTGGTCGCCGTGGGCGTGGGTGATGACGGAGCGTTCTACCGGGCGCCAAGGGTCGATGTAGAAATCACCGGCGGGGCAGTAGAGACCTTCAGGGCGGGCGATGACAAGGTCCATGGGGTGTGCCGTGGGCGATGGGCTTATCAGTAGGAGGAGAATGAACCTGGAGAAGTTCTATCTAAATGCAGAGAGCCAAATGTGGGAGGGTGCTTGCTCCCGATGGCGGTGGATCAGTCAAATTTGTATTGGCTGACCCACTGCTATCGGGAGCAAGCACCCTCCCACATTTTGACCCGGTTTCTTCAGGAGAAAGCCGGTTTATTTGCCTGGAGTCAGGGTCAACCGAGCTTTCCCATAGACCTTCTCAAAGTTCTGCGGCTGCATCGGGAAGCTCAGGTATTGCGCCTTGAGCGACGGGTCGATGCCATTGGCGTAGCTCGGGCTGGCGGGATTGCCGGATTGGCCGATGCCGCCCTGGCCCATCATCGGTTCCACTTGGCCGAAGTCGACGATCATGCGCAGCGCCGGGACTTGGGTGGTGTTGAAATCCTGGCCCCAGCTATACGGCGCCGGGTTCAAGGTGTTGTGGTCACCGCCGGACGCCAACGGGCCGCGAATGACTTGGCCAGCAGTGTTCTTCCAGGTGGTGCTGTGCAGCTTGCCCCACTGCCAGGCCTTGTGATCGGCGCCCAGCTGGATGTCGCCCGCGGTGATCGCGGCCGCGAGGCTGCGGGCCAGGATCGCCGGTTTGTCTTCTTTCTGCGGTGTGCGCACGTCGTCCCAGAACGGGCTGTCTTCGCGGCTCAGCAAGTGGTCGGCCTGGGCGGCGTAGGAGAGGTTGGCGTTGCTGACAAACGCTTTCCAACTGGCGCTGTTTTCCGGGCCGAGTTCGTCGAGGAAGATCTGCTTGGTGCTTTCCTGCAGGAATAACTCATAGAGAGCCGCGTCGGCGGATGTCGCGACGAGGCGACCGTCGAAGGCCATCAGGCGATTCAGCGCTTCACGCGCTTTGGCCTGTTCGGCTGCAGGCAACCCATCAATCGCCTGTTTCAGCGGCTGGGCCATGCCCGGAGCCTGGAACATGGTCTTGAGTTTGGCGGCGAACGTGGTGGTCTGGTCGTATTGCATGGCGATCACGCTACGACTGTCGTGCTTGCCGGCATTGGCCAATTGCGCCAGGCGCTCGCTGCGCTCCGGGGCGTCCCAAGAGTTGGACAACTGCATGCCATAGCCACGCGGCGCGGTGCGCTGGTTGGCGGTGCCGATCCAGCCTTGGGCCGGGTCCTGGTCATAAGGATGCAGCATCGCGTCGGCGTAGCCGTCCCAGTCAAAACGCGTATCCCAGCCTGGCGACGGCAGCAGACCCTCGCCTTCGCGGCGGTTGGGGAAGCGGCCGGTGACCTGCCAGCCGATATTGGTGGCGTCGGCGAACACCATGTTTAAGGCAATGGCGCGAATCTCGCGGGTCGCATCCGAGGCTTTGGCGACGTTTTGCGCGCGGGACAGGTCGAAGAACGCATCCAGGCTCTTGTCGTCTTTAAAGTCGGCTGTTTGCAACGCCAGGCCCAGACCGCTTGTGAGCGCCTGGCTGCTGTTGAGCAGGGCGCCGTGACGGGTTTCGTAGACAACTTCGCGAGTCGAGCGCTGGCCTTTGACGAAGAAGGTTTCATTCCGCACGCCGGCCGGCAGCCATTTGCCGTTGTTCTCGTAGTACAGCGCGTTGCCTTGGCGTTTGACCTTTTCCAGGAACAGGTCCTGGGTATCGCCCTTGACCGTGCTCATGCTCCACGCGACTTTGCCGTTGAACCCGGACAGCAGCGTTGGCAAGCCGGCAATCGAGGCGCCGACGGCCTGGTATTTCGGGGCGCGAATCTGCACGTAGCTCCATGGCGACGGTGCTTGCGGTTGGGCGGCGAGGTCGTTGGCCAGCAGGCTCTTGCCACTGCGGCTGCGCTGCGGGCCGATGGCCCAGTTGCTCGACGTGGTCACGGCCAGGGCATTGAGGCTGCCCAGTTGCTGGCTGACGGTGTCCAGCCCCGCCAGACCGGTGATCTGGCTGAAGTTCACACCCTTGAGCTTCTCGGCTTCGGCCAGTGGGATTGGCTCGTCCGGTGCGCTTGGGGTAAGCCAGGCGAGTTTGTCGACGCCGACTTTTTGCGCGAGCACCAGAGAGGCGAGCTCTTCTTGCAGGTTGGCCGACTCGCTGAAATTCAGCAGGCAGAACAACAGCGCCGAATCTTCCGGCTTCCAGTATTCGGGCTTGTAGCCGGTCTGGGCCAGGTCCGGCGGCAGCTTGTCGCGGTAGCGGAACAGGTAGGCGTTGACGCCACGGGCATACACTTCGAAGAAGCGCTTGAGGCGCGGCGATGAGGCGTTGTACAGCTCGCCGGCGCTTTTTTTCAGGTTGACCGCACGCATGAAGCGGTCGACATCCAACACCTCTGGGCCGGACATTTCTGCAAGACGGCCTTGGGCCAGCAGGCGCAGGGTGACCATCTGGGTGATGCGGTCACTGGCGTGCACATAGCCAAGGCTGAACAGTGCGTCGTGGAATGTGTTGCTTTCGATCAGCGGCATGCCTTGGGCATTGCGGCGCACCGACACGTTTTGTGCCAGGCCTTTGATCGGCTGTACGCCCGCAACGGGCGGCAAGGTGTCCTGGGTGCTCTGGAGCTGGCAACCGGCCAGGCTTAATGCACTGGCCACTGCCGCGGCAACGCCGAACCGGGGGAGAAAATGTGAGAGGGCTGGCGAGGCCATGGCAAAGCTCCTGCGGGGGGTAGCGTCAGTAAAGGCGCTACGTTAGTGAGCGCGGCGAACCGACGCAAGCAGGAGCTCAGCCTTATTTTCATGAACGGCCCAAGAGGACTTGGGCGGATTGGCCTTCCGTGCCCATTCATATGCCCGAACCGTCGCCGGGCGCCTATTACAGTATCGAGCTTACGCCCCGTGGCACTTCTTGAATTTTTTCTCGCTGCCGCATGGGCAAGGATCGTTGCGGCCAACGTCCTTCAACGCGTTGCGCACTGGCTCTTGATGAGCGTGGCCGCAGTTCGGGCCGTGGACATGGCCGTGATCGTGGCCGTGGTCGTGATCATGGTGATCGTGATCGTGGTTGCAGTCAGGACCATGGACATGGGGTTGCTGAGTCATTGATGTCGCTCCGGAATAAAATCGCCGGGGATTATCACGCCATTGTGGGCCACCTGCACGTCATAACCGATGAATAATCCGGTTTTGAGCTCGCCTTCCAAGCGATAGGGCACGGGTTGGTCGGGTTTTTTCAACAACTGCACGACACTGCGTATCTGCGGCCAGAGGTTGGTGCGTACGGAAACTTTGAAAAACGCATGGCTTCGGGGCGGCACGGTGAGCCATTCGTTGGACTCGCCTTCGGTCAGCACAAAATCATCCAGGGTGATCTTGTAGATCAGGCCGCGCACGGTCAGGTCGGCGTCGTCGCGGTTGTCTACGCGAAAGTACAGTTTGAATTTCTGTTCCAGCAACTTGGCCCGCACCACTTCGACCTTAACCAGAGAGACGTGGGGCGGCGGCGCGTCGTCCTCGAACCACGAAGCACAGCCGCTTAGACCGAAGATTAACGCCAGCATCAAGCTGTAGATCCGGAGCATGGCGTTGGTCCTATTGTGGTTAGAAGTAGCTGGAGCAGCACTTCTTGAATTTTTGCCCGCTGCCGCAGAGGCACGCGTCATTGCGCCCAGCCTTCACCTCCACTGTCGGATCGATGAAGTACCAGTGCCCGTCATTCTGTACGAAAGAAGACTGTTCGCGGTGGCTATGTTCGCCGGTGCTGTCGTGCCAGCGCGCTGTAAAGGTCACGAAGGCATGTTCCGGCTGGCCGCCGAACACCTCCGAGCTTTCCACCTCAAGGCCGAGCCAGGTGCTCTGGGCACTCCAGGCGCTGATGGATTCGCGATCCAAACCCGCCTGTTGCGCGGGCAATGTGGTCGCCACCAGATAGTCCACCAGGCCCAGCACATAGGCGCTGTAGCGCGAGCGCATCAACGCGCTGGCGCACGGCGCCGGGTGACCGGCGTGATAATGGCCGCAGCAGGCATCCAGCAGGTTGCCACTGCCGCAGGGACAAATGGATGTACTCATTGGGTTACCACCAATACTTACCGAAATTTTCCGGGTTGGCCCAGAAGCGGGCATTGAGCCAGTCCGGCACCTGTTTATAGTCAAGCAGATCGTAGGTAAACAGCGTCAGCACCTGCTCATCGCGCTGGAAGCGTTCGCCGGCCTGCAGGGCCAGAGAGAAGAAATCGGTGTCCTTCCAGTCGCAGGCGCCCAGGTCCACCAGCACCGCAATGCGGCTGGCGTTGAGGTTGCGAATCCCGCCGAGCAGGGTCAGGCCTTGGGGTTTTGACAGGTGCTCCAGGCAATCGACCACCAATGCCAGGTCAAAGCGCAGCGCGGCCAGCTCTGCGGGCAACGGCCCAGGCGTTGCCACAAACACTTGGGTGTCGGGATGCGCTTCCTTAAAGGCATCCAGCGCCGGGAACTGGCTGGCACCCAACAGCAACAGGCGTTTGGGCTGGTGCAGATCGAGCAATGCGGCCAGGGCTTGCTGGGGGGTACGGGCAGAAATACCAGCGGTCATCAGAGATCCTCACATCAGGACCGTAGAGACTAGCGCGGCTGAGCGTGTGGGCCTAGAGCAGGTGATGGCGAAAAGTCCTACTTTGATGTTCATCCTCAATGAATGCGGGGATGGGGTACCGCGGCACAGATCCTCTCTTTAATCGCCGCCCTTTCAAGTTTTTTGAACCTTCACTGGCAAATCGCCTGTAGAAGTCGTTACTGTGCGATCAAAGAAAAATTTGAAAACACTCAGGAGCCCCATGATGCGTAAGGTTTTTCTGTTGGCTCTGTTGGCCAGCCCCGTTGCCCTGGCCCAGAGCGTCAGTGTCGAAACCAACTCGTTGATGCGCCTGCCCAGCAGCACCAGTGTGTTGCAGCTGGAACGCTTGGAAGTGGCGGACTACGGCACCTTGCTGATCCCCTCGACCATCAGCCAGGTCACCGTCGATGAGCTGCATTTGGGGCGCGATGCACGTATCGCCATTGTCCCCGGCGCTGTCGGACTGCAATTGCAGGTGGGTCATGCGCAACTGGAACATGGCAGCCAGATCACCTCGCGCGGCGCGCCAGGCACCCATGAAAAACCTGCGAAAGCCGGTCGAGACCTGACCTTGCGCATCAATTCGCTGGCGGCTGAAGAGCTGTCGGTGGATGCCCGTGGCGGCGCCGGTGCTCAGGGTTATGCCGGGCTTGATGGTGCCAATGGTGTGGACCCGGGTTGCACATGGGGCTCAGCCGGGCGCGGTTTCAATGGTGATAATGGCGGTGATGGCCTGCCGGGGGGCGCGGGTGCGCAGGTACGCGTGGAGTTGCCTAAGGACTTCCCGGCTGAACATATCAAGGTCTGGGTGGACGGCGGCGCTGGCGGGCTGGCGGGTACAGCGGGCAAACCGGGCAAAGGCGGGGAATCCAAAGGCTGCCTGGTGTATCGCGCCGATGGCGGCGAAAAGGGCCGTCCTGGTTTGGAAGGACAACCGGGGCCGGTTGGGCCTGCGGGGACTGTGACTATTCAGCGTCTCTGATACTTCAAGCCCCTCCCACCTTGGAATGCATTCCGGGTGTGGGGGGCTTGCTGCCGATAGCGGGCTAAAGGTCGTCTCAGAACATCGGCCGAGCCGAAGCAATCGCGACCACCACCAACCCAACAATCAGATTAACCCCCACCAACTTGCGAATCTGCCCCAGCGCAGCCGCGCCCGCCGGCCAATCCTCAGCCGCCACCGCCGCCTTCAACTCCGGAAATTTCAACGCCTGGATGCGGATAAACAACGCGGTCATCACCAGATATAAGCCCATCATCACCTGCACGTAACGCGGTGCAGTCTCAAACCCGCTGAAACGCAGTTGCAGCAGGCCCACACCGCTGATCGGCAAAACCAGCACCGCCACCCATACCCACACGAAAAAACGTTGAAACACATTTGCCCACAACTTGAGTCGGGCAGGGCCCTCAAGTGCCGCCATGGCGGCGGGTCGCAGGATCATCCAGGCGAAAAACATACCGCCCACCCATACCAGGGCGGCCAATACATGCAGGGTGTAAGCGAGGCTAAACGCGGTCATTGTGGTACTCCGTTCTGCGCGGGATTAATTAGCGGGGTATGATAGCGGCCGATCCGAACCACTGAAAATTTATCCAGCGTTTTTTGCGCCCGACTATCCATGATCAGCACTGAACTCAAAACCACGATCCAGGGCGCCTACTCGCGTTTTCTCGAAGCCAAGAGCTTGAAACCGCGCTACGGCCAACGGCTGATGATCGCCGAAGTGGCCAAGGTCCTCGGGGATATCGACACCGACGACGAAGGTCGCCGCGAAGGTGACCCAGCGGTGGTGGCCGTCGAAGCCGGCACCGGTACCGGCAAGACCGTTGCCTACAGCCTCGCTGCGATCCCGACTGCCAAGGCCGCAGGCAAACGCCTGGTGATCGCCACCGCTACCGTCGCCCTGCAAGAGCAGATCGTCTACAAAGACCTGCCCGACCTGATGCGCAACAGCGGCCTGAACTTCACGTTTGCCCTGGCTAAGGGCCGTGGCCGCTACATGTGCCTGTCCAAGCTCGACGTGCTGCTGCAGGAAGGCCACGCGCAGACCGCCACGGCGTCGCTGTTCGAAGAAGAAGGCTTCAAGATTGAGGTTGATGAAGTCAGCCAGAAGCTGTTTACCAGCATGATCGAGAAACTGGCCGGCAATAAATGGGACGGCGACCGCGACAGCTGGCCCACCGCCCTTGAAGACGCCGACTGGGCACGCCTGACCACCGACCATAGCCAATGCACTAACCGCCATTGCCCGAACTTCGGCCAATGCGCTTTCTACAAAGCGCGCGAGGGCATGGGCAAAGTCGACGTAATCGTCACCAACCACGACATGGTCCTGGCCGACCTGGCCCTGGGCGGCGGCGCCGTCCTGCCGGACCCTCGCGACACGCTCTATGTGTTCGACGAAGGCCATCACCTGCCCGACAAGGCCATCGGCCACTTCGCCCACTACACGCGCCTGCGTTCCACCGCCGACTGGCTGGAAACCACCGCGAAGAACCTCACCAAATTGCTCGCCCAGCACCCGCTGCCCGGCGACTTGGGCAAGCTGATTGAGCAGGTGCCGGAGCTGGCGCGGGAGATCAAGACCCAGCAGCAGTTCATGTTCAGCGCCTGCGAGCAGGTCGCCGACTTCAAGCCCGGCGAAGATGTGGAGGGCCGTGAGCGCCCACGTCACCGCTTTGTCGGCGGGATGATCCCCGAGCATATGCGCGAAATGGGCATTGAACTGAAGAAAGGCTTTTCACGCCTGACTGACCTGTTTACCCGTCTCACGGATTTGCTCAAGGAAGGCATGGATGGCGAGGTCAATATCGGCATCGCCAGTAACCAGGCCGAGGAGTGGTACCCACTGTTCGGCAGCCTGTTGTCCCGTTCCCAAGGTAACTGGGAGCTGTGGACCGCGTTTACCGTCGAAGACCCCGAAGACAACCCGCCCATGGCCCGTTGGCTGACCTTGTCGGAAAGCGGCGCGCTGTTTGATATTGAGGTCAATGCCAGCCCGATCCTCGCCGCCGAAATGCTTCGGCGCAATCTGTGGAACGTGGCCTACGGCTGCCTCGTCACCTCCGCCACGCTGACGGCCCTGGGCACTTTCGACCGGTTCCGCATGCGCGCCGGGCTGCCGAAAAAAGCCGTCACCGCCGTGGTGCCGAGCCCGTTCCATCACGCCGACGCCGGTGTGTTACGGGTGCCGGACCTCAAGGCCGATCCTCGGGACGCGCCGGCCCACACTGCCGCGATCATTCGTGACTTGCCGGGCCTGGTCGAAGGCTCTCGGGGCACGCTGGTGCTGTTCTCGTCGCGCAAGCAGATGCAGGACGTGTTCGACGGCCTCGACCGCGACTGGCGCAAGCAGGTGTTTATCCAGGGCAACCTGTCCAAGCAGGAAACCCTGAACAAGCACAAGGCGCGCGTCGACGGCGGGGACTCCAGCGTATTGTTCGGCCTGGCGAGCTTTGCCGAAGGTGTCGACTTGCCGGGCGCGTACTGCGAGCACGTGGTGATCGCCAAGATCCCGTTCTCGGTGCCGGATGATCCGGTAGAGGCCGCGTTGGCCGAATGGATCGAAGCGCGGGGCGGTAACCCGTTCATGGAAATCTCGGTGCCGGATGCTTCCTTGAAGCTGGTGCAGGCCTGCGGACGGTTGCTGCGTACGGAAGAAGACCGCGGCACCATTACCTTGCTGGACCGTCGTCTGGTCACCCAGCGCTACGGCAAAGCTATCCTGAATGCGTTACCGCCGTTCCGGCGCGAAATTTCTTAAGCCACTGTGGGCGGATTCGCCCACTTCGTGGTCTATCTCATCAATGTCATCAGGCCATTCACCGGCCGTTTGGGAGAACCTTGCTCGTATGATTCGCACGCTGCCCGCCCTTTTTGCCCTGCTGTTCGCTGCGCCCTTGATGGCGGCGCCCGCCGGGCAACAAACCCTGTTCAACTTCGTCCGGCCTGCCGATGTGGTCAAGGTGGCGACCCAGGACGCCAGCCTGCCGCAATACAACGCCGAGCAAACCCCCGAAGGTGAGGTGTTGCGCCGTATCACCTTCAACCCGGCCGCCGAACCCAGCTTGGTGCTTAGCCCGCAGACGGGGGTGTGGGACTGGTCGCAGTCCAGCGCCATGAGCCTGCGTATTCAGAGTGCCATGGACTGGGCGCTGACCCTTTACGTCAAGGTGCAGAGCAGTGACGGCAAGACGTTGGTCAGTCGAATCGACCTGCCGGCCGGCCCGGCACAGACCCTGCTGATCCCGCTGCAAGCCAACTCGCCGCTGAGTCAGGGCATGAAGGCCGGCCCACCGATGCCGATTACTGTTGATGGCCAGCGTGTGTTGCTGGCTGGCAGCGCTGGGGAAATCGACCGCAGCCAGGTGGTCTCGGTGACGTTGTCGATGATCAAGCCCAACGCGGCCCAAAGCATCCTGCTGGAGCGCTTTGGTGTGCAGGACAGTGAGCCGGTATTGAAGGCCGCCTACAGCGAGTTAGTGGATACCTATGGCCAATCCACCCGTGCGCGTTGGCCAGAGAAGGTCAGCAGCGACGAGCAGCTCAAGGCCGCCGCGGCCAAAGAGCAAACCCGGCTTCAAGGCTGGTTGGGTGCGCGGGATAAGTCAGCATTGGACAGGTTTGGTGGCTGGAACAAAGGCCCTGCATTCAATGCCAGCGGCTTTTTCCACACGGAGAAGCGTGACGGCCGCTGGTATCTGGTAACGCCTGAGGGCCATCCGTTCTACTCCCTGGGCGTCAATACCGTGGCCCCGGATAACAGCCAGACCTACGTGGCCGGTCGTGAATGGATGTTTGCGGCGTTGCCCAAGGCTGGTGAGCCCTTGGATAAGTATTACGGCAGCGGCGATAACCGCACCGGTAACGGTGCGGGTGAGGGGCGTAGTTTTGGCGCCGGGCGTTGGTACGATTTCTATGGCGCCAACCTGCAGCGCGCCTATGGTGGCGAAGGCTTCGACCAGAAACGCTGGGTGACTCACACCCTAGACCGCCTGCAAGCCTGGGGTTTCAACACCGTGGGCAACTGGAGCGACGAGGCTTTGGCCCGTGCCGACCGCGTCCCCTATACCTTGCCGCTGTCGATCGTCGGCGATTACGCCAGCATCAGCACCGGCACCGACTGGTGGGGCGGCATGCCCGATCCGTTTGACCCACGCTTCGCCATGGCGACCGAGCGTGCCGTTGCGATTGCTGCCCGCGACCATCGCGACGACCCGTGGCTGATCGGCTTCTTTGCCGATAACGAACTGGCCTGGGCAGGGCCGGGTGATGATCCGAAATCCCGCTACGCCTTGGCCTACGGCACGTTGCGTATGACCACCGACGTTCCAGCCAAACGCGCTTTCCTCAAGCAATTGCGGGACAAGTACCGCAATGAAGAAGGCTTGTCGAAAGCCTGGGGCATCGAATTGGCGGGTTGGGAGCTGATGGAAGATCCAGGCTTTGAACCACCGATTCCCAACCCTGAGCACCCGGAAATCGAGGCCGACTTTAAATACTTCCAGAAAACCTTTGCCGATGCTTATTTCAAGACCATCTCCGATTCACTGAAATGGCACGCGCCGAACCAGTTGTTGCTGGGTGGTCGCTATGCGGTGAGCACGCCCGAGGCTGTGGCTTCGTGCGCACAGTATTGCGATGTGCTGAGCTTCAACATGTACACCCTCAAGCCCCAGGACGGTTACGACTTCGCTGCGCTGCGCGCGTTGGATAAACCGGTGCTGATCACTGAATTCAACTTTGGCTCTGCCGACCGTGGCCCGTTCTGGGGCGGCGTGACCCAGTTGGCCAGGGAAGAGGACCGTGGCGCGGCGTACGCCAACTTCCTCAAGCAAGCCATGGCCGAACCTTCGATTGTGGGTGTGCACTGGTTCCAGTACCTGGACCAACCCGTGACCGGCCGTTTGCTGGACGGTGAAAACGGCCACTTCGGCTTGGTGGGCATCACCGACGTGCCTTATCAGGGCTTTGTCGACAGCGTGCGTAAAAGCAACCTGGCGGCTGTGGACCAACTGGGCAAGGAGGCGGAAAAGGCCAAGGCGGCAAGCGCTGTCCGTGAAGGTGAAGGCGGTAAGTCTGGGCATGACGGCAAAGGCGCAGGGCAGGGCGCCGGGCATGCCGGTGGGCACTCCGCCAACGGTCATTGATTGATCGCTGACGGGTTCACAAAACCTACAAGGGCTGGAACAATGTCGGCCACTTTCCATGGTGTTTTTCGAGGCGGCTTACGTGCAGATTCAGGGTCATTACGAACTCCAGTTCGAAGCGGTACGTGAAGCGTTTGCCGCGCTGTTCGATGACCCACAGGAGCGTGGCGCCGGGCTTTGCATTCAGATCGGCGGCGAAACCGTGGTCGATCTGTGGGCCGGCACCGCTGACAAGGACGGTGCCGAGGCCTGGCACAGCGACACCATCGTCAATCTTTTCTCCTGCACCAAGACATTTACTGCCGTCACGGCCCTGCAATTGGTGGCTGAGGGTAAGTTGCAGTTGGACGCTCCAGTTGCCAAGTACTGGCCGGAATTTGCCGCTGCCGGTAAGGAAAGCATCACGCTGCGCCAGTTGCTCTGCCATCAGGCGGGTTTGCCGGCGATCCGCGAGATGCTGCCCACCGAGGCCCTGTATGACTGGCAACTGATGGTCGACACCCTCGCTGCCGAAGCACCCTGGTGGACGCCGGGCCAAGGCCATGGCTACGAGGCGATCACCTACGGCTGGCTGGTCGGCGAACTGCTGCGCCGCGCCGATGGGCGTGGGCCTGGTGAATCCATTGTGGCGCGCGTTGCACGGCCGTTGGACCTGGACTTTCATGTGGGCCTGGCGGATGAAGAGTTTTATCGTGTTGCCCATATAGCGCGCAGCAAAGGCAATATGGGCGATGAAGCTGCGCAACGTTTACTGCAAGTAATGATGCGTGAACCTACCGCCATGACCACACGGGCATTTGCCAATCCACCGTCTATTTTGACCAGTACTAATAAACCTGAATGGCGACGCATGCAGCAGCCCGCGGCTAATGGTCACGGTAATGCGCGTAGCCTGGCGGGTTTTTATAGTGGTTTGTTGGACGGTAGTTTGTTGGAAGCCGACATGCTCGAAGAGTTGACCCGTGAACACAGTATCGGGCCGGATAAAACATTATTGACACAAACTCGCTTTGGCTTGGGCTGCATGTTGGATCAACCGCAGATGCCTAATGCCACATTCGGCCTTGGCCCGCGTGCTTTTGGGCATCCTGGTGCAGGCGGATCGGTAGGGTTTGCCGACCCCGAACACGATGTAGCGTTTGGTTTCGTGACTAATACATTGGGGCCTTATGTACTTATGGACCCTCGTGCACAGAAGTTGGTCGGAATATTGGCCGGTTGTCTGTAAACCCCTTGCTGTTTCACATTTTTTTGTTACAAAGGCAACTATAAGAAGACGCTGAACGAAATGATGTAACTTTAATGTTCTGTAAGCGTCTGTTTAACGGGTCATCCAGACCCCCGTTTCTTTTCTCATTTTGTGGATATCTCATGTTATCGAACAAGTCCTTGGCACTGGCGCTTTGCCTCACCATTACCGGCTGCGCACAAACTCCACAGAATGATGCCGAGGGTGGGCATTGGTGGTCATTTGGATCTGATAAGGCCGCTACCAAGGACGTCGTGACCCAGACCGAGGCCAAGCCGGATGCCAAACCCGCAGCTGGCGCCAAGCCTGCCGCACCTGTAGCCGCTGCGCCTGCTCCGGCAGCCAAGGCTGACACCGGCTCCAGCTGGTGGCCGTTCTCCTCCAAAAGCACCGACGAAAAGGCTGCCGATGCCAAGGCCGCAGACCTGAAAGCCGACCTCAAGGCCGCCACTCCTGCCCCTGCCGCCGCACCAGCCGTCGCCAAGACCGACAGCGAAACTCACTGGTGGTGGCCGTTCGAAAGCAAACCCAAGCCATTGTCCAAGGTCGACGTGACCAACGTGCCGATGCCGGACCCGAAAATCACCCAGGCCTGGTTGGACGACTATGAGCCGCGCCTGCGCGCCGCCATCAAGGACAGCAACCTGCAACTGGAACGTCGCGACAACGTGCTCGTCGTGATTGCGCCGGTCGATGGCTCCTACAACCCAAAACGTCCAGCCATGCTGTTGCCGGTTACCCTTGGCCCGTTCACGCGTGTTGCCAAGGCTGTTGAAGCCGATCCCAAGACCGCCGTACTGGTCTTGGGTCACGTTGACGCCACCGGCACCGCCCCGGCGAGCCAGGCGCTGAGCAGGGAGCGCGCACAGTCTATCGCTTCGATTTTCAGCCTCAGCGGCTTGAAGCAGGATCGCTTGATGCTGCGTGGCATGGGTGACCTGATGCCACGTGCCGCCAACGACAGCACCCAGGGCCGTGCGCTGAACCGTCGCATGGAAATTATGTTCACTCAGCGTACAACTATGTTGGCGCTGCTGAGCAAGTACAACTCGGGCAAGACGCCGCCTGTGGCTGAAATGGTTGCCGTGCAGAACGTACCTGCACCGGCTCCGGCAGCCAAAGCTGCGGCGAAAAAAGCTCCGGCCGCGAAGAAAGCTGCCGCCAAGCCAGCCGCTAAAAAGGCGCCGGCCAAGCCAGCTGCCAAGAAAACTGCCCCGGCCAAAGCCAAGGCTGCTGCACCGGCGAACGACCAGGCAAAAAACTGATCTGCTGAACCAGAAGGATAAAGCCGCATGACCCAGGCACTGGCCGATATGCGCCGTGACTACACACGGGACGGTTTGAGCGAGGCCCAGGCCCCGGGCGAGCCGTTTGCGTTGTTCCACCAGTGGTTTGCCGATGCGGTGAACACCGAGCAGCCTCCGGTGGAAGCCAATGCCATGACCCTGGCTACGGTCGACCAGGAAGGTCGCCCGCACTGCCGCATCCTGCTGCTCAAGGGCTTGGATACGCAGGGCTTTACCTTCTTCACCAACTATCAGAGCGCGAAGGGTGAACAACTCGCGGCGCGGCCGTTTGCAGCCATGACGTTTTTCTGGCCGACCCTGGAGCGCCAGGTGCGCATCGAAGGGCGGGTGGTCAAGGTCACGCCTCAGGAGTCGGATGCTTATTATCAGGTCCGTCCTCTGGGCAGCCGTCTCGGCGCTTGGGCTTCCCCGCAAAGCCAGGTCATTCGTGACCGTGAAGAACTGCAAGACCTGCTCACGGCCACTGAGCAGCGCTTCAGCGATACCCAGCCCGACTGCCCCGAGCATTGGGGTGGCTATCGTCTGCTGCCGGAGCGTATTGAGTTCTGGCAAGGTCGTGCCAGCCGCCTGCATGACCGCTTGAATTACCGCCTGCAAGGGGGCGAGTGGACCCGCGAGCGCCTGGCGCCCTGAGCGTCACCTTTCGTCACTTCATCTGAATGTTGTTCGCAGCACCGACGTCTCTATGGGAGAGACTTCGGTCGCATGCGGCTGCGCGGCTACAATGATGAAACCGTTGTGACATCTCTTGGTACACGAACTGAGCTACCGTTTGTCGAGTTTTCCGGTGTACGCAGTCTGTACTCAGGCTGAATGAAAGCAGTTTTCTGCGGTGCTTGCCGTGACAGGCGCCAAGCCGCAGCGTCTAATGAACACCTGTCCTTTGGAGTTGATGCTATGCGTAAGTCCGTTTTACTGGTTGCCTGCTTTACCACCCTGTCGCTGCTGCTGGGTGGCTGCGCCTCAAGTTTGACCGGCGATTCGTATTCCCGTGATGAAGCGCGTCGTGTACAGACCGTGCGCATGGGTACCATCGAATCCCTGCGTCCGGTGAAAATCGAAGGCACCAAGACCCCAATCGGCGGCGCTGCCGGCGCAGTCATCGGCGGCGTTGGTGGCAGCGCCATCGGCGGCGGCCGTGGCAGCATCGTCACTGCTGTGATCGGCGCAGTCGCTGGCGGCCTGCTGGGCTCGGCCACTGAAGAAGGCCTGACCCGCACTCAAGGCGTGGAAATCACCGTTCGCGAAGACGATGGCAGCATGCGCGCTTACGTCCAGGCTGTGCAGGAGAACGAAATCTTCCGCATTGGCGACCGCGTGCGCATCATGACGGTCGATGGTACCAGTCGCGTTACCCGTTAATCGGTAAGCAGCAGGTAAAGAAAAACCCCAACCGGGTGACCGGTTGGGGTTTTTTTGTGGGCGCTGTTTCTGGGGGATCAGGCTTTTTTACGACTCGCCATCGCCGTCACCAGATATCCAATACATGCTGCCAATATCGACCCGGTCAGAATCCCCATTCGATCCTCGCCGGCAAATTCGCTGGCGCCCGGCACGAATGCCAGGGAGCCGACGAACAGGCTCATGGTGAAGCCGATACCGCACAGGATCGCCACGCCGAAGACTTGGCCCCAGTTGGCGCCGTTAGGCAGTGTGGCGAGACCCGTCTTGATGGCCAGCCAAGTGAGGCCGAACACACCGATGGTCTTGCCGATCAGCAGGCCGGCGGCAATGCCCATGGGCACGTGGTGGGTGAAGCTCTCCAGGCTGACGCCGGTGAGGGAAACGCCAGCGTTAGCGAAGGCGAACAGCGGCAGGATGCCGTACGCCACCCACGGGTGCAGAGCGTGTTCGAGGGTCAGCAGCGGCGAGGGCTCGGCGTTCTTAGTGCGCATCGGGATGCAGAACGCCAGCGTCACGCCGGCCAGTGTGGCGTGCACGCCACTCTTGAGCACGCATACCCACAGGATCAGGCCGACGATCAGATAGGCCCAGAGCTTGATCACTCCGAGGCGGTTCATCGCGATCAAGGCCACCAGACAGGCGCCCGCGCCAGCCAAGGCTGCACCGGACAAATCGGCGGAATAAAACACTGCGATCACGATGATCGCGCCCAGGTCATCGATGATCGCCAGGGTCATCAGGAACAGTTTCAAGGACGTCGGGACGCGCTTGCCCAGCAGCGCCAACACGCCCAGGGCGAAGGCAATGTCGGTGGCCATGGGGATTGCCCAACCGGAGAGGGCGGCGGGGTAGTCCTTGTTGATCGCCCAGTAGATCAGCGCCGGCACCACCATACCGCCGATGGCGGCTGCACCGGGCAGGACCACTTGCGACGGTTTGGACAGATGGCCGTCAAGCAACTCGCGCTTGACCTCCAGGCCTATCAACAGGAAGAACAGAGCCATCAGGCCATCGTTGATCCACAACAAGGCTGGCTTGTCGATTTTCAACGCGCCAATCTGCGCCACCACCGGCACGTCGAGAAACGCGCCGTACAGGTGGGACAACGGTGAGTTATTGATGATCAATGCCAGGGCCGCAGCGGCGATCAACAACAGACCGCTGGCGGCTTCCAGCTGGAAGAAACGAGTGAAAGTGCTACGCAGAGCCAAGGGGTGCTCTCCAATCCGGATTCAATAGGCGGGTACCCTAACCCGTACCGTTAGTTGTTAAAACAAAAGTTATATTCTTATTTGTTATAAGCAAGGGGCAGGTTCAGCGTTGCGTCAGGGGCTTGAAATTGTGTGTCCAATTGAGACGTTACTGTATCTGTGTCGAGTGTAGGAAAGATCCTAATATTGACCTGGAAATTCTTAGAGAAACCGACCATGAGTGACCATCGTCCCTGGGCTCGCGAAGCCATTCGTATCATCGAAGCAGACTTCCAGCGCAGCGCTGACACCCACCTGATCCCCTTGCCGCTGCCAGGTTTGCCGGGTATCGAGTTGTACTTCAAGGACGAGTCGAGCCATCCCACCGGCAGCCTCAAACACCGGCTGGCCCGCTCGCTGTTTCTGTATGCGCTGTGCAATGGTTGGCTCAAGCCCGGAGCACCAGTGATTGAAGCCTCCAGCGGCTCCACGGCGATCTCCGAAGCCTACTTTGCTCGGCTGCTCGGCCTGCCGTTTATCGCGGTGATGCCGGCCACCACTTCCCAGGAAAAAATCGCGCAGATTGCCTTCTATGGCGGTAAGAGCCATCTGGTAAAAGATCCCACACAGATCTATGCAGAATCCGAGCGCTTGGCGCGGGAAAGTGGCGGTCACTTCATGGACCAGTTCACCTACGCCGAGCGCGCTACCGACTGGCGCGCGAACAACAACATCGCCGAGTCGATCTTCCAACAGATGCGTTTCGAGCAGCATCCCGAGCCGAGCTGGCTGATTTCCAGCCCCGGCACCGGCGGCACCACGGCGACATTGGGTCGCTACGTGCGGTATCGCCAGCACGCCACCCGCGTGCTATGCGCCGATGCTGAGCGATCGGTGTTTTTTGACTATTACCAGACGGGTGACGCCAGCCTGCGCCTGGACTGCGGTTCGCGTATCGAAGGCATTGGCCGGCCACGGGTCGAGGCGTCGTTTTTGCCGAAGGTGATCGACGCAATGGTCAAGGTCCCGGATGCGCTGTCACTGGCAGCCATGCATTACTTGGCAGAGCGATTGGGGCGGCGAGTGGGCGGTTCCAGCGGGACCAACCTGGTTGGCGCGTTGGTGGCAGCGCAGCAGATGAAGGCTGCGGGGGAGTCGGGTTCTATCGTGGCGATCTTGTGCGATGGTGGCGAGCGATACGCCACAACCTATTACAACCCGGTGTGGTTGGCGGGGCAGGGGTACGAGTTGCAAGGGCTGATCGCGGCCGTTGCGGCCAGTGTGGAGCGGGGCGAGCCGCTACCGGATTGCATCCTGCGCGCTAACATCTGAAATCACGCAAAAACCGTGTGGGAGGGAGCCTGCTCCCGATGAATGTGGACCAGTCACATGTGTCCTGACTGATCCACTGCTATCGGGAGCAAGCCCCCTCCCACTTGTGAACACGGATGTGCTCAGGCCTCGATGCCCAACATATCTCGCGCCAACGCCTCGGCAATTCGAATCCCATCAACACCCGCCGACAAAATCCCACCGGCATAACCGGCGCCTTCACCGGCCGGAAACAGCCCTTTCACGTTCAGGCTCTGCATCGATTCGTCACGGGTTATCCGCAGCGGCGACGAAGTGCGCGTTTCGATACCGGTCAGTACCGCATCGTGCAGCGAGTAGCCTTTGATTTGCTTCTCGAACGCTGGCAGCGCTTCGCGGATGGCTTCGATGGCGAAGTCCGGCAGCGCCAACGCCAGGTCGCCCAGGGCCACGCCAGGCTTGTAGGACGGTTCCACACTGCCGAGGGCAGTGGACGGCTTGCCGGCGATGAAATCACCCACCAGTTGTGCCGGGGCTTCGTAGTTGCTGCCACCGAGAATGTAGGCGTGGGACTCCAGGCGTTCCTGCAACTCGATACCCGCCAGCGGGCCACCGGGGTAGTCCACTTCCGGCGTGATGCCGACCACGATGCCGGAGTTGGCATTGCGCTCGTTACGTGAGTACTGGCTCATGCCGTTGGTCACAACGCGGTTCGGCTCGGAGGTGGCCGCCACCACGGTGCCGCCAGGGCACATGCAGAAGCTGTAGACCGAGCGACCATTCTTCGCGTGGTGCACCAGTTTGTAGTCGGCGGCGCCCAGCTTCGGATGCCCGGCGTATTTACCCAGGCGCGCGGCATCGATCAGCGATTGAGGGTGTTCAATGCGGAAGCCCACCGAAAACGGCTTGGCCTCCATGTATACGCCACGACCGTGAAGCATGCGGAAGGTATCTCGGGCGCTGTGGCCCAGTGCCAGAATCACGTGCCTGGACAGGATCTGCTCGCCGCCATCCACCACCACGCCGTTCAGTTGGCCGTCTTCAATCAGCACGTCAGTCACGCGTTGCTCGAAACGCACCTCACCGCCCAGGGCGATGATCTGCTCGCGCATGTGTTCCACCACGCCGGTCAGGCGGAAGGTACCGATGTGCGGTTTACTGACGTAGAGGATTTCTTCCGGCGCGCCGGCTTTGACAAACTCGTGGAGTACTTTACGGCCGTGGAATTTCGGGTCTTTGATCTGGCTGTAAAGCTTGCCGTCGGAGAAGGTGCCGGCGCCGCCTTCACCAAACTGCACGTTGGACTCGGGGTTCAGTACGCTTTTGCGCCACAGGCCCCAGGTGTCTTTGGTGCGCTGGCGCACTTCCTTGCCGCGTTCGAGGATGATCGGCTTGAAACCCATCTGTGCCAGCAGCAGCCCGGCGAAGATCCCGCACGGGCCAAAACCGACTACGATCGGCCGTTCAGCCAGGCCTTCGGGCGCTTGGCCGACTACTTTGTAGCTGACATCCGGCGCCGGGTTGACGTTGCGGTCATCGGCAAACTTGAGCAGAAGGGCGGCTTCACCCTTCACATCCAAGTCGATGGTGTAGATGAAGCACAGCTCCGACGATTTTTTACGGGCGTCGTAGCTGCGTTTGAAGAGGGTGAAATCGAGCAGGTCATCACTGGCGATGCCCAGGCGCGCCAGGATGGCAGGCCGCAGGTCTTCTTCGGGATGGTCGATGGGCAGCTTGAGTTCGGTGATTCGTAACATGACGGGATCCGGTGTGCGGCATTCGGTAAGGCCGGCGGTTTTGCAAACCGGCGATTATAAGCCCCAACGGTGGTGTCCCGTCATGCTAAAAAGCGCAGGACACTATCAATCGTCCCGCGAACCACCGAAAGCCGCGCAGCCACGCTGGACTTGACCGTTGATCCGCAATTCGGCGGTCATGTGTTGCAGGCTGCCGCTGACGCTATCCACACAACGTTGCGGAGCCACCCACAGCTCGATGTGCTGGTTGTTGGCTTCGGTCATCAGGTTAAAGCGGCCGTCGCCGATCTGCTCTTCTACATAAGGTACGGCCAAAGGCGGCTGGCCTTCACGTTCCAGCACCATGCCCTTGGCGGTGACGTTCATCGCCCAGGCCGGCTTGTGGCCGTTGGCGCGCAAGATCATGCGTTTGAAATCGGGGTCGTCGCAGGCCGAGGTCGACCGTTCGACACGGTAGAGCTGTTGCAACTCCACTTCGCCCTGAGTGCCGGTGGCGACGCCCGAAAACTTACCGCGCAGGTCGGCAAACAGCGCACCTTGCTGGCCGGCCAGGGAGGCGGCTTCCTGCAGGATGCTGGTGCCGCCGGTGTCCTTGACCACGTAGTTACGTTGGTCGTGGCACGCTTGGAACAACAGTTTGTCGCCTACGGCTGTGAGTTGGCCCTGCATGCGGGTCAGCCCAACCGTAGACGGCTTGGCCGGCTCGCTCTCGAAGACCTGACACGCGGTTAGAAAGGGAAGCAAAGCACACAAAGCAAAGGTACGGGCGGCACGCATTATCGGGGTCTCCAGGCAAGTGCCGCCACGTTACGCAGGCTGGCGGTGCATCACAACCCCGCTGTCCCGCTTCAGGTAATTCTTACAACCCTTACATTCAGCCAACCATAAATGTCTGGCCGGTCTGTAGGCCTTCTACGCTTTTAGCGTAGGCCAAGGCCACGTCAGCGCCCGGAGCCGGCTTATAGCCTCGGAAGTAAGGTGCGTAGCTGCCCATGGCCTCTTCCAGCACTGTGGGGCTCACGGAGTTGATGCGCAGGCCTCGTGGCAATTCGATCGCTGCCGCTTTGACAAACGCATCGAGTGCACCATTGACCAGCGCCGCAGAAGCGCCAGTCCGAATCGGATCACGGTTGAGAATGCCACTGGTGAAGGTGAACGAGGCGCCGTCGTTAGCATACTCGCGGCCGATCAGCAGCAGGTTTACCTGGCCCATCAGCTTGTCACGCAGGCCAAGTTCAAAGTCGTTTTCGCTCATATCACCCAGCGCCACGAAATTCACGCTACCGGCCGCGCAGATGAGGGCGTCGAATTTACCGGTTTGCTCAAACAACCTGCGGATTGACGCGCTGTCGCTGATATCCACTTGGAAGTCGCCGCTGGTGCGGCCAATGCTGATCACCTCATGACGCTGAGCCAGTTCGGCCTTGACTGCCGAGCCGACGGTGCCACTCGCGCCAATCAATAGGATTTTCATGGTGCTGTTCCTCCAGTGATAAGTGAGGGCTCAGTCTAGGGTGGCTTTTTCGCTGGATAAACGTGGTAATAGGCAACCTTTGGTTTTCAAATGGAAACAATCCATGAGCGAGATGGATGACCTGGCGGCCTTTGCCGTACTGATCGAAGCCGGCAGTTTTACGGTGGCCGCCGAGCAACTGGGCTGCAGTAAGGGCCAGTTATCCAAGCGTATCTCCCAGCTGGAAGCGCAGTTTTGTGTGGTGTTGTTGCACCGCACCACCCGCAAGCTCAGCCTGACCGCTGCCGGCGCGGCGTTGTTGCCACAGGCCCAGGCATTGGTGGTGCAGGTGGAACGTGCGCGTCAGGCACTGGCGAGGCTCAAGGACGATCTGGCCGGGCCGGTGCGTATGACGGTTCCCGTTTCATTAGGCGAAACTTTCTTCGATGGCTTGTTGCTGGAATTTTCCAAGCAGTACCCTCAGGTGCAGATCGAGATTGAACTCAACAACAGCTATCGAGACCTCGCGCGTGATGGATTCGACTTGGGCGTGCGTTCGGGTGCGATTGAAAACGAGCGCCTGGTGGCCAAGCCTCTGCTGGCCTGGCATGAGATGACTTGCGCCAGCCCCGCCTATCTGGAGCTGCACGGCGAACCGCTGACCCCGGCGGATCTTGCGGCGCACACCTGCTTGCTCAACAGCCACTACAGCGGCCGCGAGGAATGGCTGTATCACCAGCAGCACGAGTTGTTGCGGGTCAGGGTAAGCGGCACCTTTGCCTCCAACCATTACAACTTGCTGAAGAAGGCAGCGCTGGTAGGCGCTGGTATTGCCCGGTTGCCGTCCTACGTGCTGCCGACGGAACTGGCCGACGGTCGATTGCGCTGGTTGCTGCGTGACTATCAGACTCGAAGCCTGCCGATGTACCTGGTTCACCCTTATCAAGGTGGCCTGCCCAGGCGCACCCAGGTTCTGGCCGACTACCTGGTGGAGTGGTTCAAGCGCAGCGGCGAGGCGTTGGATCGTCTTTAACGGTAGCGGCGGGCGATCAAGTGGTCGATGGACAAGCAACCAGGGCCCTTGGCAACCAATAGCAACAGCAGCGCAAGCCAAGTGCCGTGGGTGGGGTAGGCGTCCGGGTACACGAACAATTGAATGACCAACGTCATGCCAATCAAGGCCAGGGCCGAGAAGCGCGTGGCGAACCCCACCAATATCAGTACCGGGAAAAAGTGCTCTGCAAAAGCCGCCATGTGCGCGGCCACTTCCGGCGATATCAACGGCACGTGGTACTCACTGCGAAACAGCGGCAGTGTCGAGGCGGCGAGTGAGGGTTCACCGAGTTGGAACGTGCCGCTGACCAGATCGATGGCGAAGCCTTCTACCTTGGTTTGCCCGGATTTCCAGAACACTGCCGCGATGGAAAAGCGCGCAATAAACGCGATCAGGCTGTAGGGGATTTTCTCGAAAAGAACTATGGCCTGTTTGATCCGGCACGAAGGGCTAGTGTTCATGGCGATACCTTTTGTTCTGGGAGCAAGTGAGTGATGGCGTCGTGGTTGATCAGCAGTGACAGACACTGGTGCAGGTCGAACTCGGCGCAGGCTTTAAGCGCATCCGCCACGGCCATTTCCAATGCGGCGCCGTGGTTCAGGCTATTGATAAAAGCGACAGCGCCGCCGTCGACGGCGAAGACCTTGACGATCAACCCCTGGCGCAGCACCAATGCACTTTGGGCTTTGTAAGGATCAAGAGTGGCCAAGGCGCCCTCGGTCTGGTGCGCCGCCCATACCGCAACCACGGCGTAGGCTGAGTTCAAAGCGGCAAGGGATGGGTGCAGCCGTAGGCGCAATGCGCCCAGCTCCGTTTGGGCCTGCAGCTGTTGGAGGGCGGCTTGCTGACTCACCGCCGGCGTATCCGCCGCGTGATAGGCACGAACCCGCAAGCGTTCCAAGCGGGCCACGTCGGCCAGATAAGGCACACTGGAGGCCGGATCGAAACCCTGGATGAAGTCGGCGAATGTGCTGCCGTAGTCACTGATCAGTGGGCTGGTAGGCGGGTGCGCCTGGACGTAAACGCCGACCATGGCGCGGAAAAACTCATCGCCTACCAATTGCACTGTCACGGGATAGGCTGATGCCAGTGCATTGATCAATGAGCTGTGAACATTGTTGCGATATACCGCAAAGCGACTGGCCGGGTCGGCACCGTTACTGCTGAACAGGCCGTCCGGGCAGGGCAGGTCGGGTGCCAGCAAGGCGCTGGTGAAGGCGTCGTGAAGGCTCATGGGCGGACCTGCGATAAATAGTGCTCGGCCTGTTGGGCTTCAGCGTGCAAAACGTTAAAGGCCGGCACGTGGTTGTCACGTTCAATGAGCGTGGCGACCGGGCCAGTTCGTGTGAGCACCTGTTCGTACAGTTGCCATACGGCGTTGTTGATGGGGGCACCATGGTCGTCGATCAGCAGGCGATCACCCAAGTTATCGGTGTCCTCGCCAAAGCCGGCCAGGTGAATCTCGCCCACCGCGTGCAACGGCAGGGCGTCGATGTAAGTGAGCGGGTCGCGCTGGTGGTTGATACACGACACGTAGGCATTGTTCACATCCAGCAGCAAGCCACAGCCAGTGCGGCG
The DNA here is from genome assembly GCF_021391435.1 of Pseudomonas sivasensis. Taxonomy (NCBI): domain Bacteria; kingdom Pseudomonadati; phylum Pseudomonadota; class Gammaproteobacteria; order Pseudomonadales; family Pseudomonadaceae; genus Pseudomonas; species Pseudomonas sivasensis. The sequence continues at coordinate 1,654,638 of NZ_CP090029.1, forward strand.
GATGGTCTCGCTGATGAAGTCGGTCTCGTCCAGGGTAGAGCGCTGGAACTGCAAATAGGTCGATGGATTCTCTAGCAGCATGGGCCGCTTGAGCGTGCTCTGCACTTGGTCGATGTGTTCGCATACCCGGTTCAGCGTGTCTGCGTCGTAGGCCAGGGGCAGTAAGTCATTGAGAAACACCGGGCCGTGGCTGGACCAGGCCAAGTGTTCGGAAAAGGAGTGGGGTTGGTAGCGTTCGATCAGCGTTGCCAGGCGCGCCAGGTGCTCACGGTTGAGCGGGCCTTCGCCGCCGATGGACAGGCCCACGCCGTGCAGCGACAGCGAGTACTGTTGGCGAATCAACCCTAGGTAGTGATGAAACGGGCCGCCGGCCACCATGTAGTTTTCGGCGTGTATTTCAAAAAAACCGACATCGGGAAGGGTCTGGAGCACTTCGGTGAAGTGCTCGCTCTTCAGCCCCAGCCCGGCCCGACAGGGGAGGCCGGGCGCCTGAGCGTGTGAGACCGTGTGCTGGCGTGAAAGCGTCATGATCCGTACTCAGGCTGTGCAGGGTTTCACGACTTGGCGGTGAAGGCAGCTTCCTGGCCGAAACCGGTCGGCGAGGTGGAGCTGGGGGTTTGGGTGCAGGTGCCGGCGGGGACCAGTTTCCAGGCGTTGGCCTGATCCTTGGTTTTCGAGCTGCCGGCACAGGAGGTGCCTGCGCCTGCGGCGCAATCGTTCTTACCGGCTTCAGCGACGCCGAAGCATTTTTGCATGTCGTCGGCGGCGTGGACGGTGCTGGTCAGAGCGGAGAGGCTCAAGGCAGAACTCAGGGCGAGGACGAGGGACGCGGCGGACAGTTTGGTCGTCATGGTGTTTCTCCAGCAGTGGTTGAGTGGGCAGGCTTGATTGCCTGCATGCACCACTAGAGAAGGGAGGATTGAGTTCGTTACAAAGGCAGTTGAAAAACTTTCAAACGGTGCAAAACAAATGTGGGAGGGAGCTTGCTCCCGATGGCGGACTATCAGTCACATGCTCTGTGCCTGATATGCCGCCATCGGGAGCAAGCTCCCTCCCACATTTAGATCCGGTTTATTCAGCAACCGTCTCTTAGCCGCCCAAGTACGCCTCGCGCACCTTCGGATCCGTCAGCAACTGCTCGCCAGTGCCCTGCATCACCACACGACCGTTTTCCAGTACATAGGCGCGGTCGGCGATTTTCAGCGCCTGGTTGGCGTTCTGTTCCACCAGAAACACGGTCACACCGTCTTTGCGCAGCTGTTCGATGATGTCGAAAATCTGCTGGATGATGATCGGTGCCAGGCCCAGGGACGGTTCGTCCAGGAGCAACAGCTTGGGCTTGCTCATCAGCGCCCGGCCGATGGCGAGCATTTGCTGCTCGCCGCCGGACATGGTGCCGCCGCGCTGACTGAAGCGCTCCTTGAGCCGGGGGAACAGGTGCAGCACCTTGTCCATTTGCTCCTGGTAGTCGCCCTTGTCGGTGAAGAACCCGCCCATGGCCAGGTTTTCTTCGACGGTCAGTCGAGAGAACACGCGGCGGCCTTCCGGCACCACCGCAATGCTCTTGCGCATGATCTGCGAAGACTGCTGGCCCACCAGTTCTTCACCCATGTAGCGGATGCTGCCGCTGTGGGCCTGTGGCGAACCGCACAAGGTCATCAACAGGGTGGACTTGCCGGCGCCGTTGGCGCCGATCAGGGTCACGATTTCACCCTGGCGTACTTCCACATTGACGCTGTGCAGGGCCTGGATCTTGCCGTAGAAAGTGGAAACGTTTTCGAATTGCAGCATTTTACGCTTCCCCCAAATAGGCTTTGATCACTTCAGGATTGTCGCGGATCTGCTCCGGCGTCCCGTCGGCCAGGGGCGTGCCCTGGTTGATCACCACGATGTGGTCGGAAATGCTCATGACCAGTTTCATGTCGTGTTCGATCAACAGCACCGTGGCGTTGTTTTCTTCACGCAGCACACCGATCAGCGCCTTGAGATCTTCAGTTTCCTTTGGGTTCAGGCCGGCGGCTGGTTCGTCGAGCATGAGGATCCGCGGGCGGGTCATCATGCAGCGGGCGATTTCCAGGCGACGTTGCTGACCGTAGGCCAGGGTGCCGGCGGGACGGTTGGCAAACTCGGTGAGGTTGACCTTGTCCAGCCAGTACTCCGCGTATTCCATGGCCTCGCGCTCGCTTTTGCGAAACGCCGGGGTCTTGAACAGGCCTGCAAAGAAGTTGGTGTTCAGGTGACGGTGTTGGGCGATCAACAGGTTTTCGACCGCCGTCATGTCTTTGAACAACCGCACGTTCTGGAAGGTACGCACCACGCCCTTGCGGGCGATCTCGTGACCGGCCAAACCCTGGATCGGCTGGCCGTCCAGCAGGATGCTGCCACCGCTTGGCTTGTAGAAGCCGGTGAGGCAGTTGAACACCGTGGTCTTGCCGGCGCCGTTGGGGCCGATCAATGCAACCACCTGTTTCTCTTTCACGGTCAGGGCCACGCCGTTGACCGCCAGCAAACCGCCAAAGCGCATGCTCAGATTTTCGACTTTCAGGATCTCGCGGCTCATTTGCGCAGCTCCATGTGTGGACGTTGCATGGGCAGCAGACCTTGAGGACGCCAGATCATCATCAGCACCATCATGGCGCCGAACATCAACATGCGGTATTCGCTGAACTCACGCATCATTTCCGGCAGCAGGATCATCACGATCGCGGCCAGGATCACGCCCAGTTGCGAGCCCATGCCGCCCAATACCACGATGGCAAGGATGATCGCCGACTCGATAAAGGTGAACGACTCCGGTGTCACCAGGCCTTGGCGCGCGGCGAAGAAGCTGCCGGCAAAACCGGCGAACGCAGCACCCAGGGTGAAGGCGGAGAGCTTGATGATGGTCGGGTTCAGACCCAGGGCGCGGCAGGCGATTTCATCTTCGCGCAACGCTTCCCAAGCACGGCCGATTGGCATGCGCAGCAGGCGGTTGATCACGAACAATGCCGCCAGCGCCAGCAACAGCGCCACCAGGTACAGGAACACCACTTTGCTTACCGGGTTGTAGGCAATCCCGAAGTACTCGTGGAAGGTCTGCATGCCTTCGGCAGCGGTGCGGTCGAACGACAGCCCGAAGAACGTTGGCTTGGGGATGCTGCTAATGCCGTTGGGGCCGCCGGTGATGTCCGTGAGGTTACGCAGGAACAGACGAATGATCTCGCCGAAACCCAGGGTCACGATGGCGAGGTAGTCACCGCGCAGTCGCAGTACCGGGAAGCCCAGCAGGAAGCCGAACGTGGCCGCCGCCATGCCGGCCAGCGGCAGGCAGATCCAGAAGCTCCAGCCCAGATAGTGCGAGAGCAGCGCGTAGGTGTAGGCACCCACGGCGTAGAAACCCACATAACCCAGGTCGAGCAGGCCGGCGAGGCCCACCACGATGTTCAGGCCCAGGCCCAGCAACACGTAGATCAGGATCAGGGTGGCGATGTCTACGGCACCGCGCGAGCCAAAGAACGGCCAGATCAGCGCGGCCACGATCAGGCCGATGATGATGTAGCGCTGGGTGCGCGGCAGGGTCAGGAATTGGCTGACCTTAGGCGATACCAACGGACCACGGTTGCTCTTGAACAGAGCGCCGACCTGCTGGGTGAACAGCACACGCAGGAACATCAGCACCGAACACAGGGCGATGATGGTCAGGGTCACGGGACCGGTGCCATGCACTTCCAGGTTGATGCCGACAATGCTCAGCTTGAGGCCGAGTACCGGGAAGGCCACGGCCCACACCAGCAAGGCGCTGAAAAACGCCGATTTAAGATATCTGCTCATACTTTCTCAACCTCCGGACGGCCCAGGATGCCGGTCGGACGGAACAACAGCACCAGAACCAACAGGCCGAACGCCACGACGTCCTTGTACTGGTCGCCGAAGATATCGGCACCAAACGCCTCGGCCACACCCAGCACCAGCCCGCCGAGCATCGCGCCCGGGATACTGCCGATGCCGCCCAATACCGCTGCGGTAAAAGCCTTTAGGCCTACCAGGAAACCAGCGTTGGGGTTGATTACGCCGTACTGCATGCTCAGCAGTACCGCCGCGACGGCTGCCAGCGCAGCACCGATCACGAAGGTCAGGGCGATGATGTTGTTGGTGTTGATGCCCAACAGGTTGGCCATCTTGATGTCTTCGGCACAGGCCCGGCAGGCGCGCCCCAGACGGGAGCGGGAGATGAACAGGGTCAGGCCCAGCATGGCCACCAGGGTGACGACGAAGACCAGGATCTGCATGTAGGAAATCAGCACTTCTTCCGCACCACCTGGGCCGAAGGAGAAGCTCCCCGGGATCAGGTTGGGGATGGATTTATCCTTGGAGTCCTGAGACAGCAATACGGTGTTCTGCAGGAAAATCGACATGCCGATGGCGGAAATCAGCGGGATCAAACGGTTGCTGCCACGCAAGGGACGGTAGGCAACGCGCTCGATACTGTAGCCATAGGCACTGGTTACGACGATCGACGCAAGGAACGCGGCGGTCATCAACAGCGGCAGGGAGTGGATACCCATCATGGCCAGCCCGGCAAGGGCGATGAAGGCCACGTAGGAACCAATCATGTACACCTCGCCATGGGCGAAGTTGATCATTCCAATGATGCCGTAAACCATTGTGTAGCCAATGGCTATCAAGGCATAGGTGCTGCCAATGGTCAGGCCATTAACCAGCTGTTGGAAAAAATGATAGATCTCAGGCATTACAGCGCTCCTAAAAACCCGATACGCATTTCACTGGTGGAGTCATGTTCCGGCCCTGTGCTGTGTTCTGTGAGCACATTTGCACAAAGCGTTTGCCAGCGAACCGCTGGTGACGGTTTTAAGATTTTCAGGTGAGCCAGCGCCCGGATCGCGGGTGACAGGCCCATAAACCTCGTAAAACAAAGCCCACTGCTCTCACAGTGGGCTTGTTGGACCAGTAACGCCTGGCTTACTGAGGGGAAACTTCGGTTTTTGGTTTGCCGAAGTGCCATTCGTAGACCACGAACTTGAAGTCCTTCAGGTCGCCCTTGGCGTCGAAGCTCAGCTCGCCGGTAGGGGTCTTGAAGGTGCCCGCGTGGATGGCGGCAGCCACTTTGGCGGTGTCTTCGCTCTTGGCAGCGGTAATACCGCCGGCGATGACTTCAATGGCCGAGTAGGCCGGGAACACGAACGGACCGGTTGGGTCCTGCTTGTTCTTGGTGAACTCTTCAACGATGGCTTTGTTGGCTGGGTCGGTGTCGAAGGATTTCGGCAGGGTCACCAGCAGGCCTTCGGAAGCACCTTGGGCGATTTGCGAGATGGAGTCGTTGCCGACGCCTTCAGGGCCCATGAACTTGGCGTTCAGGCCTTTTTCCTTGGCTTGGCGCAGGATCAGGCCCAGCTCAGGGTGGTAGCCGCCGTAGTAAACGAAGTCGACGTTGGCTTGTTTGAGTTTCTGGATGATCGAGGAGAAGTCTTTGTCGCCAGCGTTCAGGCCTTCGAAGACGGCAACTTTGGTGCCTTTTTCTTCCAGGGTCTTTTTGACGGCGGTGGCGATGCCTTCGCCGTATTGCTGTTTGTCGTGCAGGACGGCAACGATTTTAGGCTTCACGTGGTCGGCGATGTAGTTGCCGGCCGCTGGGCCTTGGGCGCTGTCGAGGCCGATGGTACGGAAGATCAGCTTGTAACCACGGGCGGTGATTTCCGGGCTGGTGGCCGCCGGGGTAATCATGATCACGCCTTCGTCTTCATAGATGTCGGACGCTGGCTGAGTGGAGCTGGAGCAGAGGTGACCGACCACGAACTTAACGCCGTCGTTAACCACTTTGTTGGCGACAGCCACGGCTTGTTTAGGGTCGCAAGCGTCGTCGTATTCCTTGGCTTCAAGCATTTTGCCGTCGACGCCGCCTTTGGCGTTGATGTCGGCGATAGCTTGCTTGGCACCCATGAATTGCATGTCGCCGTATTGCGTTACAGGACCAGTCTTTGGACCGGCGATGCCGATCTTGATGGTGTCAGCTGCGAACGAATGGCCGGCAACCCCAGCCAGGACCATAGCGGCAAACAGTTTGGAAATCTGCTTAGTAGCCTTATTCATAGTGCTCCACTCTTACTGTTGTATTTTTTATAGTTCTAGCGGCCTTGTGAGCTGCAGAACCGGATCAGATATCTCGGATATCCCCCGGCAGTGCCCTGGCAACTGTACCGGTACAGTGTAGAGCGCCGGTTCATCGCTTGAAAAGCTGGCTGCTGGGGGCAAAACCTTGGCGTGTCGCTTAAATGAAAGAAAAAGACAGAATTGCGGCGGGGTGATGCCAGAGTTTCGGGCAATCCTTGGCTTTTCTGACACTTTCTATCGATGACTCATTTGCAACTGGGTTTTTCTACCTCGGTCGCGACGTTATGATTGCGCCGATTTTTTCCCAAGGTGAACTCCCATGACGCAAGAACCTAGCACCCTCTATGCCAAGCTGCTCGGTGAAACCGCCGAAATTTCCTGGAAGGAGCTTGAACCGTTCTTTGCCAAGGGTGCCCTATTGTGGGTCGACACCGGCTTGGATTTGATCGAAGCCGCCGAGGGAATGGCCGAGGACAACCGTGACAAAGTCGCTGCCTGGCTGGCCTCGGGTAGCCTGGGCGAAGTGTCTGCGACGCGGGCATTGGACCTGGTGGAGCGTGACCCGAGTTTGTGGGCGGTGGTGGTTTCGCCGTGGATATTGATCCAGGAAAGGGCAGCGCAATAGAGGTGAGCACTAAAACGGTGCGTGTTTTTCCGTGGCAAAAGTGTGTAGCGGAGTAACCGCAGATACGGTGATGGCATCTTGCCGTGGAGAAAGGTCACAGCTCAGGGTGACGTGCGCGTCATGGGAACAGTTATCTTGCGAGCGAATAGGCGGGAGAATTGTTTCTCAGTGTGAATAAAGCGTAGCGGCTGTCAGATCATGACATGGGAAAGGGTGAATTCCGGTAAAGTTCGCCGCTTGTCACCCGGAGCTCGTCATGCCGTCAGCGCTGCCCCCTTTAGCCAAGTCCTCGCACCAGCTGCTTTACCTTATTTACGGTAATCAGGACGTTTATCGGCGCGAAGCCAAGTTCAGTATCCTCACTGCCTTGTCCCAGCTCAAAGCGGGCGAGTCGTTGTGCATCCGTGTCATGACCGATCGCCCCCAGGATTACTTCGGCTGGCCGGTTGAGACCATCACCTTGGACGAGCAGACCCTGACCCAATGGCAGGGTGAAAACGGCTATGCCCACCGCCGCAAGGCGTGCGCGATTGCCCACGGGCTTGCGCTTGCGGACAAGACCCTGTTCGTTGACACCGACACCCTGTTTCTCAAATCCCCCCATCGCGTGCTTGAGCTGATCGAGCCGGGCCAGTACGTGATGGATGGCTTCGAATACGACTGGAGCTACGTGTGCAAGCGTCCTGACTACCTCAAGTTGGGCGAGCACCTACAGGCCCATGGCATCTCTGCCGATAACAGCTTCAAGCTCTACAACAGTGGCCTGTGCGGTGTCCGCGCCAGTGATGCGCCGCTGCTCGAAGCGTCCATCTGCCTGATCGACGAGTGGACCCAGCACTCGTTCGATATCCACACCATCGAGCAAATCGCGATTTCCTTTGCGATGCGCGAACAGAAGGTGCGCGAGGCGTGCAAGTTCGTGCATCACTACTATGCCGACAAGCGCTTCTTCCATGCCATGCAGGCGCACTTCTTCGCCCAGCACGGTGAGGTATTCGGCCCTGAGCTGGTAGCGCGTTGTCTTGATGTGCCGCGGGTCAAACCGGTGCCCTCGCCCTGGCAGCGACTGCGCATCAAATGGAAGCTGCGCAATCAGTGCAAGCGTGTCAAAAAGGTCGGCCGCGATCTGCTCTACGGCAGTTCGGCGCCCGAGCATCCGTACTACGACGTGTGCCGACATGGCTGGTGGGAATCGGCTTCGCGGGAGATTCGCGGCTGGGATGAGGCGGAGCAGCAGCGGTTTTTCGGCGCGAAAGACGCCGGCTGGCCGAAGCATATTCCCCGGCCTGCCAAGCGCGCTGACGAACAAACCATCCTCGCGTTCCTGCGCCAGCGCATGACGCAATGACGTTGCGACGGCGCCACGCGGCGCCGTCGCACAGTATCAGGCCGTTTTGCCGGTATGGTTATTCAACGAAATAACCTTGGTCTTACCGATGCGGTGACGATAGATCTCACGCAGGTACTTGATCGCTTTCTTCACGCAGTCCCGTGACAGGCGAATGTCATTGATCGATACGAACTTGTCTTTGTCGTTGATCAGCTCCCGGTACTTCTTCTCATACATCGGTTTGATCGCGTACCAGTTGGTGTCGAGGATCTTGGCCGGGTTTTCAAACTCGTTGAGCAGCTCGTCGATACGGTCTTCGTCGAAGTCCTCGTGGATGATGAAATCCAGGATCGAGTTGTCCAGCGTGTCATCGAAGCGGTACGGATTGCGCGCGAAGCAACGTTTGATAAACGCCACGATCAGCGTCAGGAAGTCATCCGACAGGCAGGGGCTCTTGGCAATCAGGGTGGTCAGCGACAGGTTGGCCGACGCGCCGATGACCAAGGCGTAGCGCTTGAGCGTGGTATTGGGGAACAGGCTGTTGAGGTGAGTCTTGAGCCGGTTCAGGTCCATGTAGGACAGTTTGTAGTCCTTGGGCAGCGAGACGATGGACACCACCGACGAGCAGTTCTTGAAGAAGTGCAGGTCGTGCAGCGCCGCTGCGTCATAGCCGGAATTCTTGTACTGCTCCAGGGACGCTTTGTAGCGCTTGGACTCGATTGGCAACAGGCTGATGCCTTCGATGGCCTGGGTGACCTTATTGAAGTGCGGCAGGTCGATGGAGCGGAAGAACAGATCGTCGATATTCAGGCGCTGGGGCTCCTTCTCGAAGACTTTGAACTTGTCATTCGAAGGAACCGGTGTTTCCGGAACCACGGACTCGGCGTAGGCAATCGCCACCGGGCCGGCCAGGCTCATGAATAGGTCGTTGGCGTCCAGGCGGATGGTTTCGCCGATGTCGATACCGGCGCGACGGAAGTAGTTCTGGTCGTAGTCGGTGGTCACGGCCTGGGCGGTGAGGATGTTGAAGATCTGCTGGGAGATGTACTGGTTGGCGTGTTTTTCCATGGCATTGACGTCAATGTTCTGGATGTTGCCGTCATCGCTTTCTTCGGCATAGCGCATGATGTCGTTGGAGATCAGCATCATCGCGTTCCATGGGCGGATACGCCCCTTCACGCTGGCTTCGCTGCTGTCTTCGTTGTCAAAGTTGTACGAGAAGTCCCACTCTTCCGAAAGGTATTTGCACAGCAGCCGGCCGGCGTTGATGTGCAGCGCCTCGGACATTTCACTGCGGTGATCGGAAATGTTCGGCAGCACACAAATACCGCTGGTGAAGATCGGCTCGAAGACGAAAGCATGGCCGCTTTTGCTGTCGTGCTCGTCGGCGGGCTTGGTGTCGAAGGTCTTGTTCATGTACGAGTGCTGCTGGGCCAGGCCGAATTCCGAGGCCATGCCTGAGCCGGTACCGCCACCGGCGCTGAAGATCGAGAAGTACAGGCGCGACTGGTTGGCCTTGATGCCGCAGGAGTCGATGAGGTACGAGTGGATCATCTTCCAGTCGGGGCTGGAAAAGCGCTGGGTGTCTTTGTTGAGGATGATCTTTGCCAGGTATTGGCCGAGGATCGGCGCGTTACCGGCGCCACCGGCATGGACTTCGGAGAGGTCCATGATTTTCATCTTGCTGTAGTCGCGCAGGAAGCCGCTTTTTTCGCCCTTGCGCGAGAAGCGAATACGCCCGGCGATGTCCTTGTCCAGGTCGCCGAGCATCACCAACGGTTCCACCAGGAACACCGGCTTGCTGGCCTTGCCGCCGCCCAGGCGCAGGTTATTGCGGATCCACTGGGCCGGACTGTAACCCTTGTCCAACGATTTATCTTCGTTGCTGAACTCGTTCAGGTAGAACTTGCGCGCGTTGTACACCAACTCCGCCACGTCCAGCGCAATGTTCGAACCGCAGCGGCCCAGGCCGATCAGGCATACCGACGGAAACTCTTGCTCGCTGCGCTGCTCGCCGTCCACTTCCAGATGAGGCGGGCGTGGAAACACCATGTCGCGCAGGCCATCGAGGTTATCGAGGATACGGTCGGTATTGGTTTCGGTGAAGTACAGGTATTGCTGGGTGGACAGCGGGCGGGCAGTGGTCAATGACGTTGAACCTGAGGGCTTCTGCGCAGGCGCTGCGAGCAACATGTCGGATACCACGGTGGCAGAGTTATTTTTAGAAGTCATTGTGCGCCATGTGCCTGGGCGGATGGCTGGAAGAATCAAAGGGCCATCACGGAATGGGAGTTCGCGACTTTGCAGTGCGTCCTTGTCCGGGACGATCGGGCTGACCCCGTGTTCTCAGGGAAAACCTGGCCGGACTCTGATGAATCGGCCGTTCGTCGGGAATCTTTAGATGAATGATGGCGAAATGCCAAGGAATCGGCGTCAGCGAATTGGCCTCACGATAGAGGTGGGCCCAGGTCGGCCCGGGGCAGGTTCTCTTGGCGCGATGGTGTCTTTGGTGGCTGCCATGCTCAACGAATAAAGCGGGTTGCGTATGTCGATGCCCTGCATAACGCTGATGATGTCACTGGCGGCCACTGCTGGGCTCAGCAGGTAACCCTGGACGTAATCACAGCCGTGTTGGAGCAGCAGTTCGAACTGGGCATGGGTTTCCACGCCTTCGGTTACCACCTGCAGGTGCAGGGTATGGGCCATGCCGATAATCGCCTGGACGATCTCGATATCGGCGGTCGATTTGGGAATGTCCTGGATGAACGAACGATCAATCTTCAACGTGTTGAGCGGTAGGCGCTTGAGGTAAGCGAGGGAGGAGTAGCCGGTGCCGAAATCGTCGATGGCCAGCGACACGCCCAGCGAACGTATTTGCCGCAACAGCGCCAGGGTGCTGCTGATGTTGCCCATCAGCGCATTTTCAGTCACTTCCAGCTCCAGGCGATTAGCGCCGATCCCGCTGAAGCGCAGGGCGTCTTCTATCTCATCTGCCAGCTCATCGCGGGCCAGGTTCAGGGCCGAGCAGTTCACCGCCATGGTCAGGTCGGTATAGCCTCGGTCGGTTAGCAGGCTCAAGTCATGGCAGGCCTGGCGCAGTACCCAGTGGTCGAGGTCGGCGATCAGTCCGTTGCTTTCGGCAATGCCGATAAATCGGTCCGGGGCCAGCAGCCCATGTTGCGGATGCTGCCAGCGCACGAGGGCCTCCAGGCGCGTGACCTTGCCCAGTTTCATGTCAAAGATCGGTTGGTAGAACAGCACCAGTTGGTTCTGGGCGCGCAAGGCGCTGCGCAGTTCTTCTTCCAATTGCAGTTCGAGGAAGGCCCGGGTCTTCAGGTTGGAACTGAAGAAGTTCAGGCTGTTACGCCCCGTATCCTTGGACTGGTAAAGCGCCAGGTCGGCGGTCTTGAGCAGCTCTTCGCAGGTCAGGCCATCGTCGGGAAACAGGCTGATGCCGATGCTGGTGGTCATTACCATGCGGCGGCCGGCCAGTTCGATGGGCTCTTTCATTTTCTGCATGATGCGCTGGGCTAGGTGCCGCGCTTCGTCGCGGTGGTGGACGCTGATCAGGATGCAGAACTCATCGCCGCCAAACCGGGCGACCACGTCTGCATGGCTGCGCACCGAGCCTTTGATATGGCTGGCGAGTACGGTGAGCAATTGATCGCCGGCGTCATGACCGAGGCTGTCGTTGATGCGCTTGAAGTGGTCGATGTCCAGGAAAATCACGGCCATCATGCCGTTTGAAGCGGTTTTTTCGGCGATTTTCTCCGCAAAGATCTGATTGAAACCCCGGCGATTGAGCAGGCTGGTCAGGGCATCGTAATGGGCTACCTGTTGTAGAGAGGCGCGCGCCTGGTCCAGTTCGCTAAGCAGTGCGTTGACCCGACGCAGGTCGCGTTCCTTGTGCTGCAGTTTCTTGTCCGCCAGAGCAGCGCTGATGCTGCTGCCGATTACCAGCAGGGTGATCACGGCGACCGACAGCCCCAATTGGATCGGGTTGTTGTCCAGCGGCAATGAAAGGTCGGCACCCGTGGGCACGATCAATTGCGTCGCGGCCATGCCGGTAAAGTGCATGCTGAGAATGCCCGCGCCCAGCACCAGGCTGGCGGCGTACTTGAGCAGTTGATGAAATACCCCAGTGCCGGTGCGCAGGTAACTCGACAGCAATAACGCGGCCAGGCTGGCGCCCATGGCGATGCCCACAGAGGCGAGGAACAGCCCCGACTCGAAATACATCTGAGCCTGGGAGCGCATGGCTGACATGCCGACGTAGTGCATCAACGCGATGCCAAACCCCATCCAGACCGACGCCAGCACGTATTGGTGGAACCGCAGGTTGGCATGACTGAGGGTTTTCATGGCGAACAACGAGGCGATCAGGGCGATCAGCAGCGAGGCGAACGTTGTAATCAGTTCGTAGTGAATCGCAATGGGGGCCTGGAAGGCCAGCATGCTGATGAAGTGGGTAGACCAGATGCCACCCGCCAGGCAGCCGGCACCCAGCCAGCGCCAGTGGCGGCGTGCGGTGGGATCTTCGACATGGCCAACGCGTTCAGCCATGTCCAGGGTGCCGAACCCCGCCGCACAGGCCACCAGATAGGCCAGCAACACCAGGAAAGGGTTATGACTGCAATTGAGTAATAAGTGCCCGTTCGCTGGAAGATCGGTAAAGAAGTGCAGACCCAGCCATTCCATAGCATGTCCCGTCATAGCGTCACGTCACAGCCTGCGGCAATGACCTATGGGGTCGAGTATAGAAGCCTCGAAGGATTTGCCAGGGATAATGGCACTTTGCTCTGAATGATTTTGGCATGCCACCCATAGCGATTAATGCTAAGCGCTGATGGGCAGTTCCAATTCGAACGGCGCTTGCAACGGCGGCAGGCCAAATGCGGCACGGGCTGCATCGCAGTCGACGTTCTGTTCGCCCTGACTCCACGACGCATCGAACTCTCGGCAGGGGCTTGAACGCTGCTCATATATTGAGCAACTGGTGCCTTTGCCGACTTCACCTTCAAGGCTGCAGCAGCGTGCGGGCTTCTGATCAGTCCCGATCATCGCCACGCGGGTCGGGTTGATCTGCACCACCAGGTCATCCGGCACCGTGCCCCCCGATGAGGCACACTCACCCCAGAAGAAAGACACACGGAAGTGTGAACAGCAGGCACCGCAACTCAGACACGGACTGGCTTCGGACATGGGCGTCATCGATAAGAAAGGTAAGAAGGGGGTGCTGCGGGAAGGCTCGCCATTCTATCCGCGTCATGGCCGTTGGGAAGAGGGTGGCGCACTTATATTTTTGTAGGTGAAGTCCCGCAGCACCGGGTGAAATCATGCCCTATCAGCTTTACGAATCATTACAGACAACCAGAGCTCGCCTGACTATGTTGCAGGTACCGGGCAGGATGCATCGGGCATCGCAGCTCTCATAACAATAAAAGAGACGGACCCATGCAGAACTCGACCCAAGCGGCGAATGCCTGGCGCATTCTGTTCCTGCTGTTTCTGGCCAACCTGTTCAACTTCTTCGACCGCACGATTCCGGCGATCATCATCGAGCCAATCCGCATGGAATGGCACCTGAGCGACTTCCAGCTCGGCATCATCGGCACCGCTTTCACTATCGTCTACGCCATTGCCGGCCTGCCGCTGGGGCGCATGGCCGATACCGGCTCGCGCAGCAAACTCATGGGCTGGGGCCTGTTCGCGTGGAGCGGCCTGACGGCGGTCAACGGCTTGGTCGGTAGTTTCTGGACATTCTTGCTGGTGCGCATGGGTATCGGTATCGGTGAAGCCAGTTATGCGCCTGCCGCCAACTCGCTGATTGGCGATCTGTTCCCGGCGCACCGCCGTGCTCGAGCCATGGGGATTTTCATGCTGGGCCTGCCGCTTGGCCTATTGCTGGCATTCTTTACCATTGGCTGGATGGTCAAGGCCTTCGACAGCTGGCGCGCGCCGTTCTTTATCGCCGCCGTGCCGGGGATGATCCTTGCGGTGTTCATGTTCTATATCAAGGAGCCCAAGCGCGGCGCCGCCGAAACCGTACAAGTCTCCCAGGAACGCGTCGACCGCCCGATTCGCCGCGTACTGGCTGTGCCGACTTTCCTGTGGCTGGTGCTGGCTGGCCTGTGCTTCAACTTTGCCACCTACGCGTGCAACTCGTTCCTGGTGCCGATGCTGCAGCGCTATTTCCTTATGCCACTGCAGGACGCGGCGGTCGCCACTGGCGTCATTGTCGGGTTGACCGGCCTGGTGGGCTTGACCTTGGGGGGCTGGATTGCCGACAAGATCCATCAACGTGTTGCCAATGGCCGGCTGCTGTTTGCGGCGTTCAGCCTGATCATCTCCACTGTGACCACCGCCTGGGCATTGCACGCCGGGCGCATCGAGATCGGCGTGTTTGTGGCCCTGTTCAGTGTGGGCTGGTTGTTTGCGTATAACTTCTACACCTGCGTGTACACCGCGATTCAGGACGTGGTCGAGCCGCGCCTGCGGGCCACGGCGATGGCGTTGTTCTTTGCCGGGTTGTACTTGCTCGGCGGCGGGATGGGGCCGATTGTGGTGGGCGGGCTGTCCGACCACTTTGCCCATTCGGCGATGTATGCCGATGGGGCTGCGCAGATGACCGAGGCTTATAAAGCCGTGGGCTTGCACGACGCCATGTACCTGATTCCGGTGGCGCTGTTTTTGACGATGTTGTTTCTGTTCCAGGCGTCACGCAGTTTTGTGCGTGATGCCAAGCGTATGAAGGAAGGCTTGATGGCGGTTGAGGTGCCGGCTGCGGCAGCGACTGCTTGAAACCGCGGTGATTCCACCGGGGGCAAGCTTCCTCCCGCAGTTGACCGAGTTGTCATGTCGACCACTGATCAATGTGGGAGAGGGCTTGCCCCCGATGAAGCCCGCAAAGCCAACGCTGTTCTCCAGCGAATAAAAAAGGCCCGCATTGCGCGGGCCTTCTTGTTCAGCAGGGCAGGGCGGTAATCAACCCGCCACCAACACCCGAATCGCTTCTAGTCGCAGCGCCGCTTTGTCGAGCATGGCCAGGCCTTGCTCGCGTTGGTTGCGCAGGGCAACCAACTCACTGTCACGCACGGTCGGGTTGACCGCTTGCAACGCGGTCAGGCGTGCCAGTTCTTCGTCGGTGTCTGCCGCCAGGCGACGCTTGGCCTCGGCCACACGTTCGGCGTGGCGCGGAGTGATCTTCTCTTCACCGGCGTTGATGCGCGGGGTGAGTTGATCGCGCTGGGCTTGCACGAACTTGTTGGCGCTGGCCCGTGGCACGCTTTCCAGCTGGTCGTTCAGGGTTTCGAACGAGACGCGGCCGGACAGGTCGTTGCCGTTGGTATCCAGCAAGCAGCGCAGTGCCGCCGGCGGCAGGTAGCGACCCAGTTGCAGTGCGCGTGGTGCGACGACTTCGCTGACGTAGAGCAGCTCCAGCAGCACGGTGCCCGGCTTGAGCGCCTTGTTCTTGATCAGCGCCACGGCGGTATTGCCCATGGAACCGGACAGCACCAGGTCCATGCCGCCCTGCACCATCGGGTGTTCCCAGGTGATGAACTGCATGTCTTCGCGCGACAGTGCCTGGTTACGGTCGTAGGTGATAGTTACACCTTCGTCGTCGCCCAGGGGGAAGCTGGCGTCGAGCATTTTTTCGCTGGGCTTGAGGATCAGCGCGTTTTCCGAATGGTCTTCGCTGTCGATGCCGAATGCGTCGAACAGGGTTTCCATGTAGATCGGCAGGGCGAACTGGTCGTCTTGTTCAAGAATGTCTTCAACCAGCGCATCGCCTTCGCCAGCGCCGCCGGAGTTGAGCTCCAGCAGACGGTCACGACCGGTATGCAGCTCTTGCTCCAGGCGCTCGCGCTCGGCACGGGCTTCGTCGATCAGGGCTTGCCACTCGCCGTCGTCGGCGTTTTCCAGCAGCGGCAGTAGGCGCGGGCCGAACTGATGCTGCAAGGCGTTGCCGGTCGGGCAGGTGTTGAGGAACGCGTTCAGCGCTTCGTGGTACCACTGGAACAGGCGCTCTTGCGGGCTGGTTTCCAGGTACGGCACGTGCAGTTCGATCACATGCTTTTGGCCGATCCGGTCCAGACGACCGATCCGCTGTTCCAGCAGGTCGGGGTGGGACGGCAGGTCGAACAGTACCAAGTGGTGGGAGAACTGGAAGTTGCGGCCTTCACTGCCGATTTCCGAGCAGATCAGCACCTGTGCGCCAAACTCTTCATCGGCAAAGTAGGCGGCGGCGCGGTCACGTTCGAGGATGTTCATGCCCTCGTGGAACACCGTGGCCGGGATGCCGGAGCGCACGCGCAGGGCGTCTTCCAGGTCCATGGCGGTTTCGGCGTGGGCGCAGATCACCAGCACTTTGGTGCGCTTGAGCATTTTGAGCTGGTCGATCAGCCACTCGACGCGCGGGTCGAAGCGCCACCAGCGGTTTTCTTCATCGATGTCCGGTTGCGACTGGAAGCTGACTTCCGGGTACAGCTCGGCGTGTTCGCCCAGCGGCAACTCCAGGTATTCATCCGGGTTCGGCATTGGGTAGGCGTGCAGCTTACGCTCCGGGAAACCCTGCACGGCGGCACGGGTGTTACGGAACAGCACGCGGCCGGTGCCGTGGCGGTCGAGCAGCTCACGCACCAAGCGCGCGCTGGCTTCGGCGTCGCCATCGTTGACGGCGGTGAGCAGCGCTTCGCCTTCGTTGCCGAGGAAGCCTTGGATGGTCTTGTGTGCAGTCGGTGACAAGCGGCCCTTATCGAGCAGCTCCTGCACGGCTTCGGCCACCGGGCGATAGTTCTCGCTCTCGGCGCGGAAGGCGTGCAGGTCGTGGAATCGGTTCGGGTCCAACAGGCGCAGGCGAGCGAAGTGGCTGTCCTGGCCCAGTTGCTCCGGGGTAGCGGTGAGCAGCAGTACGCCGGGGATCACTTCGGCGAGTTGCTCCACCAGCGTGTATTCCGGGCTGGCTTTTTCTTCATGCCAGACCAGGTGGTGGGCTTCATCGACTACCAGCAAGTCCCAGCCGGCGGCGAACAGCGCGTCCTGGGCCTTCTCGTCGTCCACCAGCCATTCCAGTGCAACCAGGGCCAACTGGGTGTCTTCGAACGGGTTGGCGGCATCGCTTTCGATGAAGCGTTCTTCGTCGAACAGCGCAACTTGCAGGTTGAAGCGGCGGCGCATTTCCACCAGCCACTGGTGCTGCAGGTTTTCCGGGACCAGGATCAGCACACGGTTGGCGCGGCCCGACAGCAATTGGCGATGGATCACCAGGCCGGCTTCGATGGTCTTGCCCAGGCCTACTTCGTCCGCCAGCAATACCCGCGGCGCGATACGGTCAGCGACTTCACGGGCGATATGCAGTTGGTGAGCAATGGGTTGCGCACGCACGCCACCCAGGCCCCACAGCGAGGACTGCAATTGGCGGCTGGTGTGTTCCAGGGTGTGGTAGCGCAGCGAGAACCACGCCAACGGGTCGATTTGGCCGGCGAACAGACGGTCGCTCGCCAGTCGGAACTGGATGAAGTTGGAGAGTTGGGTTTCCGGCAGGGTGACCTGCTCGTTCTGCCCATTGAGGCCGTGGTAAACCAACAGACCGTCGACGTCGTCGACTTCCTGAACGGTCATTTTCCAGCCTTCGAAATGGGTGATGGAGTCACCCGGCGAGAACCTCACGCGGGTGAGGGGCGCATTCCGTAGCGCATACTGGCGAGTGTCGCCAGTGGCCGGATAGAGCACGGTCAACAAGCGGCCGTCCTGTGCCAGAACGGTGCCTAACCCCAGCTCTGCTTCGCTGTCACTAATCCAGCGTTGCCCCGGTTGATACTGCTGCGCCATGCTGCCTGACTCCCGCCGTGAAAAAGCCGACTATCTTAACGGAACAAGGCCCTCAGCCAAAGGACTCTGACGAAAACTACTCCGTTTGAGTGCAGGGGCGAGCGCTGAATCGACGGGTGGCGGGCACTTGCGAGTGTCGACTGGGTCACAGGTTGGCGAGTCCGTGCTCAAGTCGTCGCTCGGTCCGCCGACAGCCTGCTGACAGGAGAACAACTATCATGCTGCCACCCATGCTGCCCGTCAGCGTTGTACCGGTTACGTCGCAACTCGACCCGGTCCGCCAGAAACCGGATATTCCGCCCGTGGTCCCTGTGCAAGCGGGCTCTAACGAAAGCACGATCGACCTGAAAAAGGGCGATGCCGAGCAGTCGACCTTTTTGCTGCGCGAGGAACAACGCCGCCAGCAGGAACAACAGAAGCGTCGGCGCGAAGCCGATGAAAACCCGGATCAGCACCTGGCGATCCCGGGCGACCTGCTCAATGCCGACAACACCGTACCGGTCGTGCCGTTGATCGAAGACGCGCCGCGCCAGGGCTTGTGGGTTGACGTCGAAGTTTAAGCGCTCAGTTGCCGCAGGGCTGCCATCAGCGACTTGATGTCGTGATCGTTGTTCAGGGGGCTGACGGAGATTCTTGCAACGCTTGCCAGGCCACGCGCCTGCATATCCAGCGGGGTGTAGCCCATGCCGTTGGCGCCGATATTGATGCGCTTCAATCCCAATTGCCGTTTGAGTTCGAAGGCGTCCCAGCCGGCTAGGTTGAAAGCGATCAGCCCTGATTGAAGCGTGCCCAGTTCATGCAGGGAAATCCCCGGAATCTCACGTAGAGCTTCACGAATTTGCGCGCTGGTCTGTGCGACGCGTTCCCATACGCGCTCAATCCCCAGGTGATTCATCTCGTGCAGCGCATTTCCCAAACCCGCTAACAGCGCGAAGGACACTTCGCTGGTTTCAAAGCGCCTGGCGTCGTCGCGCAGGTCGAAACCGCTTGCGGCCAAGGGGGCAGAAAGCACGTCACGCTGGGCCGGGTCCAGGTGCTGGAGAAAGTCCGGCCGTACATACAGCAGCGCCGTGCCTCGCGGCCCGCGCAGGTGTTTGCGACCGGCCGACTTGAGTACGTCACACTGCAACGCTTGTACATCCACCGGCACTTGGCCGACGGCTTGGCCGGCGTCGACAAAGTAGGGGATGCCATGACGCTTGGCCACTGCGCCGATGGCCTGGGCGGGGTTGATCAGGCCGCCGTTGGCCGGGAGCCAGGTGAGGTCGATCAGCTTTACATGGGCATCGATCATTGACTCCAGCGCCACGGGGCAAACCGCGCCGGTTGCATCGCAGGGGATGACTTCCACCCGTGCACCCGCCTGCACGGCCAGCTGCATGCTCGCCAGATTACCGCCCCATTCGTGGCGCCCCACCAGAATGCGATCACCGGGTTGCCACGCGCCCAAGGCTTGGAACGCCATGTTCCAGGCAGTTGAGCCGCTGCTGGCAAAGGCTATGGACGCGGCAGGCGCATTGAGCAGTTGCGCGGCGGCGTGGCGGGCTTTTTCCATCAGCATGGCGCCATGCTCACCGGCCTCCATTGGACCGTCGCGGGCTTCGCGCTGTAGTTGGTCGATGATGGCGTCCAGTGTCGCCTGGCTTGGCAGGGACGCGCCGGCATGGTTGAAGTGCACGAGGCCCGATTGGCAGCCGGGAGTGGCCTCCCTTAATCGTTGAATATCCAGCGGGCTCACGGCTGCAACTCGAAAATTGCGTCAACCTCCACCGCCACGCCGGCCGGCAGGCTGGCAACACCCACCGCTGTTCGCACATGCCGGCCCTGTTCGCCGAGTGCATTCACCAGCAGGTTCGACGCACCGTTCGCCACCGCGCCCTGGTGCTGGAAGTCAGCGCTGCTGGCGATAAACACCCCCAGGCGCAGGGTGCGTACCAAGCGCGACAGGTCATCGCCCAAGGCATCGCTCAATTGCGCGAGCAAGCTCAGTGCAGCCAGTTCTGCCGCTTGGGTGCCGTCTTCCTCGCTGAGGGATTCCCCCAGTCTGCCGAGGTAAGCAGGCTTGCCGTCGAGCAGTGGGATCTGCCCGGAAATAAACAGTTGGTTCTGGCTGATGACATGGTTGATGTAGTTGGCAATCGGCTGGCTGGGGGCTGGCAGCGTCAAGCCAAGGGCGTGCACGCGTTGGCGGATGGAGTTGCTCATGCTGAATCCTCTGATTTCAAGAGGTTTGAGCATGTTGGTCCGGGGGAGGCTGCGACAAACGGATAGATCTCACGCGACGTATCGAAATAACTCACGCGTCAGCGCAGACCTCCTTTAACCATTGGCTGAAACACTCGGCCGCTTCACCGGTGGAACCTTGGGGGGCGATCAGCCAATAGCCGATGTCACTGTGGTAGGGCGGCCAATCGAAGGCTTCCACCAAGCTGCCGTCCTGAAGCCGGCGTTGGATCAGGCGGTGACGGCCCATGGCAATGCCCTGGCCGGCGACGGCGGCTTCGACCACGATGTTGTAGTCATGCAGCATGACGCGCGGGTGGTCTTCGAGGTCGACTTGATAATGCTGGGACCAATCCGTCCATTCGAACGGCCGGTGCGAGGTTGCCATCAGCAAGGGGCCGTTGTGCAGTTGACTGGCCTTGAATGCCGGGCTGCACACCGGTGAAATCACTTCAGCCATCAGCCGCGTGGCCCGCACGTCCGGCCAATCGCCTTTGCCGTAACGGATGGCCAGGTCGACTTCGGCGGCGGCGACGTTGGCCAGTTGAATCGCTGGCAATAACTCCACCTGGATGTGCGGATAGCGGTTGAGAAACCCCGCCAGGCGCGGGGCCAGCCACAAGGTGGCGAAAGACGCCAGCAGGCCGATGCGCAACACAGTGGCGCTGGGTAGCTGCCGTTGGGCGCGGGTCGCGGCAGCGATGGCGTCAAGGGCGGGGCGGATTTCATCGTAGTAACGCTGCCCGTCGGCGGTCAGATCGATCGCGCGGGTGCGTCGGATAAACAGCGGTTTACCCAGATGCTGTTCGAGCTTTTGCACCTGATGGCTTAGGGCGCTTTGGGTAACCGATAACTCACTCGCCGCCTTGATAAAACTCAAGTGGCGGGCCACGGCTTCAAAGGCTCGTAGTGCCAGCAACGGTGGAAGATCCTTGTGCAGAGCCACCTGAGTGCGCCTCCTGGGTCGTGCGGAAAGTGCCGATTTTGGGCGACGGCCTGCCATTTGTCGCGCGCTGATTTGCCGTCGGGCGCAGCAGCCCGCATTATTGAACCCTACTCGCCACGACGTAAGACAAGCCATGAGTGATGACGACAAGCTGATCGACCTGAATGCCGAACGCGCCAAGCGCGTACATGACCTCAATGACAAACGCCTGAATGAAGTGCGCCAGGCGTTTGAACACGCGATGCCTTTAGGCAAAGGCAAGAAAAAATCAAAGAACAAACCGAAAAAGCGTTAACACGGCCTGCATCTGTTGATGCAGGTCAGTTAGTCCCCTTCTTTACGCCCCGTTGCGGGCGACATTGATCCCCGTCAATTTTTCAATCTGCCTTCTCCAGTAACTTAGCCCTATCGCAACAGGGCAAGTGCAGGAGGCCGGTCATGTTTATCGATAATGTGGTATTCGCCGGAGTGCTGACTGTAAGCCTCATGGTGTTGTTTTTTGTAGGGTTTGGATTCTTCATCTGGAAAGACGCAAACAAGCGTAAAAAACCTTAGGTCTTTCCGGGTTACATGAGCACGCAAGGCATTTTGGGCGACTTCGGTCGCCTTTTTTTTTGAGTTGTTTTTGTGTGTATATCCATCGCTGCAACAACGGATAGGTCCCCCGCCAAAAAAACCAAAAAAAAGGCGCAACCCCCATCAGGATCACGCCTTCTTTTCCAACCCAAATCTATCAGCTACCCAACGCCTTGGAAGCCAACCAGAACAACCCGGCCGACAGTCCAACAGTCGCAGGCAACGTCAACACCCAGGCCATCAGGATGGTCTTGACCGTGCCACCTTGCAGGCCGCTTTTGTTCGCGACCATGGTGCCGGCCACGCCCGAAGACAGCACGTGGGTCGTGGACACCGGCAGGGCGAAGATATTGGCAAAACCAATCATGGTAGCGGTGGTGATCTGTGCCGACATGCCCTGGGCATACGTCATGCCCTGTTTGCCGATCTTCTCACCGATGGTCAGTACCACACGCTTCCAACCCACCATGGTGCCCAGGCCCAAGGCCAGTGCGACGGCGAGGATCACCCAGAACGGCGCGTACTCGGTGGTGGCGGTCAGGTCTTTGCGCAGTTTGTCGAGGTCGGACTTCTCACGCGCATCCAGGCCCGGCAGCTTGCCGACTTTCTTCGCAGTGTCGTCCAGGCAGAGCAGGTAGCGACGCACTTCGATACGCTGATCCGAAGTCAGCGAATGGTAGTCGGAGACACCTTTCAACGTACTGACGAGCGCATTGATAGTAGGTTCGGTCTGCTGCGGGTTGCACTGGAACTTGCCCGGCAGATCGTCTTTCACGCTTTTGCCCAGGGCCAGGAATTCGCCGAGGGTGGCGTTATTGCGCTGGTAGAACTGACTTAAATGCACGGTGGCGTCGCGAGTGCGTTCGATCTGATAGGTGGTACTGCCCAGATCGAGTACGAACTGCGCCGGCACGATACCGATCAGCACCAGCATGATCAGGCCGATGCCTTTCTGGCCATCGTTGGAGCCGTGCACGAAACTCACGGCCATGGCGGAGATCACCAGGACCAGGCGGTTCCAGAACGGCGGGTGCTTCTTGTCGTCGAGCTTGCGGCGCTGGTCCGGAGTCTTGTGCATCTTCGACAGCGGACGCCACCATTTCAGACCGATCAGCACCAGGGCTGCGACCAGGAAACCAGCCATTGGCGAGAACACCAGGGATGCGCCGATATCAACAGCTTTCTGCCAGTTCACACCGTCAGCCAGAGGGATATCGTTGATCAGGGCATTGGCCAGGCCGACACCGAGGATCGAACCGATCAAGGTGTGGGAGCTGGAAGCAGGGATACCGAAGTACCAAGTGCCCAGGTTCCAGGTGATCGCCGCGGCTAACAACGAGAAGACCATCGCCAAACCATGGCCGGTGTTCACATTGATCAGCAACTCCACCGGCAGCAGATGCACGATGGCGTAGGCGACACCGACACCACCGAGCAACACGCCGAGGAAGTTGAACACCCCGGAGAAGAACACGGCCAGATGCGGCGGCATGGCTTTGGTATAGATGACTGTGGCCACCGCGTTAGCGGTGTCATGAAAGCCATTGATGAACTCGAAGGCGAGGACAAAGGCGAGGGCGAGCAACAGGCTCACTAGAACCCAAGCATCCAGTCCGCTGAATAAATCGATCATGAAGGTTTTCTGACCCGGTCGTAAGGGGGCGCGATTATGCCAGAAAACCTCAGTAATCGATGCATTAGCTGCTCGTCGGTAACAATCTTCATTGAAACGCCTGGAGCGAAACCGGGCGATCCCAGGGTTTTCGGGGCTTTAGCAAGTCTTTGATTTATAAAGTGCAGGGCTGAAAAGACACGGTTTTGTCACCGAATCGTCATCCTTGAAACATTTGTATGAAATTTTACTGGTGGGAGTGGGACTCAGGGTGCCCGACCGATGGCTAGCTGCCAGCAGTCAGGGCCGAACCCTAGGCTCAATCCGAAGCGCTTATGGCTCTTCGGCTTTGAGTTCCTGTTCAATCTTTTGGATTTCCTGGGCAAATGCCTGGTCGAGCAGGCTGGCTCGCTTGCGCCATGGTTTGCGTTCAGGTTCAGGCTGGGCGGCGTAGGTGGTGACTTCCCCGCCGTAAACATCCTTGTAACGTTGCTCCTGGCGCTCAAGTTCCGCGCGCAGTTCATCTTTCGTCACATTGTTACCTAATTGAGTTGAGTGTAATTACGCTGCAGCGTTATGCCTGAATGTCGCCCTCGGATTGTTCAAAGTTGAGCAGTTGATGCGTTCAAGTTTGAACAACGGATACTGGAAACCGTTGGTTATGGCTGTCATTCAAAGCAGGTAGTTGCGACTGTCCATGCACTGCATGTGCCTGGCCTGGCGAGCTCTGGCCCCGAAAGTGAAACCGGGCTGACCTCCGCACAGGGTGCATTATAGCGGCGCATTTGAATAACACTATCGGCATAAAGTTGAAAAGCGTCAACTTTGTGTGAGCGTTTTGTTACACGCACACGTGAGTAGTTGCTGAGATTCTGGCGCCATAAATTCAACAAGCAACTAAAGGTTCAAGCCTTTCACCGTAACTTTACTTTGCCAAGGCGCCATCGCGAGACCGGTCGCTCAGGTACGCCCCAAATTGCGATAATCGCATGATCGTCCGATAATCGCCCAATGTTGCCGGCCCTGCCTTGTGCAGATCGGTCGGTGCGGCTTGTAATACCTGCCCAATCCCTGCGGTTGACAATAAGAGAAAGGAACCTGAGATGAACGATCAATTGCGCAACTCTTTCGCCTCAGTGGCGCCGCCGATCGTTGCCTCGCCGGCCAAGCGTATCCAGGCGTTTACCGGTGACCCGGACTTCATGACCTCCCTGGCCCGTGGCCTGGCCGTGGTGCAGGCATTCCAGGAGCGCAAACGCCACCTGACGATTGCCCAAATCAGCCATCGCACCGAAATTCCCCGCGCCGCTGTGCGTCGTTGCCTGCATACCCTGATCAAACTTGGCTACGCCACCACCGATGGGCGTACCTATTCCTTGTTGCCCAAAGTACTGACCCTCGGCCATGCCTACCTGTCGTCCACGCCATTGGCGGTGTCGGCCCAGCCATATCTGGACCGCATGAGTGAACAACTGCACG
Source organism: Pseudomonas sivasensis (assembly GCF_021391435.1). Taxonomy (NCBI): domain Bacteria; kingdom Pseudomonadati; phylum Pseudomonadota; class Gammaproteobacteria; order Pseudomonadales; family Pseudomonadaceae; genus Pseudomonas; species Pseudomonas sivasensis. Next base: position 1,679,368 of record NZ_CP090029.1, read on the forward strand.
AAGCCTGCAACATGGCGACCCTCGAAGGCGACGACATCCTCTATATCGCCCGTTCGGCCACCACCCAACGCCTGATTTCCGTGGACCTCTCGGTGGGCGGGCGTTTGCCGGCCTATTGCACGTCCATGGGCCGCATCCTGCTCGCGGCGCTGGACGACGCCTCGCTGCAGGATTACCTCGACCACGCGGACCTGCAAATCAAGACCAGCCGCACCCTCACCACCCCCGAAGCCTTATTCGAATGCCTGCAACAAGTGCGTCAGCAGGGTTGGTGCATCGTCGACCAGGAACTGGAGCAAGGCCTGCGCTCCATCGCCGTGCCGGTGTATGACGCGTCTGGCCAGGTATTGGCAGCGCTCAACGTCAGTACCCATGCCGGACGCGTCAGCCGCAGCGAGCTGGAACAGCGCTTCCTGCCGAGCATGCTCAGCGCCAGCCGTGAGCTGAGTGCGCAGTTGTTTGCCTAAGGTGTTCGGTGACCGCACAGATCCCGGCTTGATCAATTGACGCTATTTCCTCCGGCTTATTACTGTGCGGCAGCGCTCTTAAGGGCGCCCCAATAATAATGACGACCCCAGGTCGTTGGCCCGCCCTCGGTGTGGAATAAAAATAATGAATCAGCCTTCTGTCGGTACCACGCTGGACGTGCAGTCCTTCATCAACACCCAGCCACTGTCACGCTATCAGTGGCGCGTGGTTATCCTGTGTTTCCTGATTGTCTTCCTTGATGGCCTCGACACCGCCGCCATGGGTTTTATTGCGCCTGCGCTGTCCCAGGACTGGGGCATCGACCGCGCCAGCCTTGGTCCGGTGATGAGCGCCGCGTTGATCGGCATGGTGTTCGGCGCGTTAGGTTCGGGCCCGCTGGCCGACCGTTTCGGTCGTAAAGTCGTGCTGGTCGGCGCGGTTTTGGTGTTTGGCGCGTTCAGCCTGGCTTCGGCCTACAGCAGCAACGTCGACCAGTTGCTGGTGCTGCGTTTCCTCACAGGGCTGGGCCTTGGAGCAGGCATGCCTAATGCCACCACGCTGCTGTCCGAGTACACCCCCGAGCGCCACAAGTCGCTGCTGGTGACCAGCATGTTCTGTGGTTTCAACCTGGGCATGGCCGGTGGCGGGTTTATCTCGGCCAAACTGATCCCGGCGTTCGGCTGGCACGCGTTATTGATGATCGGCGGCATCTTGCCGTTGATCCTGGTGGTGGTGCTGCTGCTCTGGCTGCCGGAGTCGGCGCGTTACTTGGTGGTGCGCAACCGCGGCACCGATAAGGTGCGCAAAACCTTGTCACCCATCGAGCCCAACATCGTCGCCCAGGCCACCGCCTTCAGCGTGCCCGAACAAAAAACCGTCAAGGCCCGCAACGTGTTCGCGGTGATCTTCTCCGGCACTTATAGCGCCGGGACCTTGCTGCTGTGGCTCACCTACTTCATGGGCCTGGTGATCGTGTACTTGCTCACCAGTTGGTTGCCGACGCTGATGCGTGACAGTGGCGCGAGCATGGAGCAGGCCGCGTTTATTGGCGCGTTGTTCCAGTTCGGTGGGGTGTTAAGCGCCGTCGGCGTAGGCTGGGCGATGGACAGGTTCAATCCCCACAAAGTCATCGGCATCTTTTACCTGCTGGCCGGGGTGTTTGCCTACGCGGTAGGTCAGAGCCTGGGCAATATCACCGTGCTGGCGACGTTGGTGCTGATCGCCGGAATGTGCGTCAACGGCGCGCAATCGGCGATGCCGTCCCTGGCGGCGCGCTTTTATCCGACCCAAGGCCGCGCCACCGGCGTGTCGTGGATGCTCGGCATCGGCCGCTTCGGCGCGATCCTCGGCGCCTGGATGGGCGCCACCTTGCTGGGCCTGGGCTGGAACTTTGAGCAGGTGCTCACCGCCCTGGTGATCCCGGCCGCTGTGGCCACGACGGCGGTGGTGATCAAGGGCATGGTCAGCCATGCGGATGCCACCTGAGCTTGGCAGGTTTCTAAGCTGTGAGAGGGCAAGCGCTCTCTCACACCAGAAGATTAGCTAGACAACAATATGTTCGATAATCGAACGCTGAGTCGATTATCGGATTGTTTGGCCCATTTCCCCGGCTTAATCTTCAAGCACTTCGGCGCCACCTCAGCGCCTTTTTCGATCAACACCGGGAGCCCAACCCCATGGCTGAAATTCTCACCCTGCGTGATGCGGTCAAGCGTTTCGTGAACGACGGCGATACCGTCGCTCTCGAAGGCTTCACCCACCTGATCCCTACCGCCGCAGGCCATGAAATCATTCGTCAGGGCAAGAAAGACCTGACGCTGGTGCGTATGACGCCTGACCTGATCTACGACCAGTTGATCGGTGCCGGCTGCGCACGCAAGCTGATTTTCTCCTGGGGCGGCAACCCGGGCGTGGGCTCCCTGCATCGCCTGCGTGACGCGGTCGAGAAGCAATGGCCGCAACCGTTGGAAATCGAAGAACACAGCCACGCCGACCTGGCCAATGCCTACGTCGCCGGCGCCTCTGGCCTGCCGTTCGCGGTACTGCGTGCCTACGCCGGTTCCGACCTGCCCAAAGTCAACCCATTGATCAAAAGCGTGACATGCCCGTTCACCGGCGAAGTGCTGGCGGCGGTGCCGTCGGTGCGTCCGGACATCACGGTGATCCACGCGCAAAAGGCCGACCGCAAAGGCAATGTGCTGCTCTGGGGGATTCTCGGTGTGCAGAAGGAAGCGGCGTTGGCGGCCAAGCGTTGCATCGTCACCGTTGAAGAAATTGTCGACGACCTGAATGCACCGATGAACAGCTGCGTGTTGCCCACCTGGGCCCTGACTGCTGTGTGCCACGTACCCGGCGGCGCGCATCCGTCCTACGCCCACGGTTACAACGAGCGCGACAACCGCTTCTACCAGGCGTGGGATCCGATTGCCCGCGACCGTGGGACGTTTACCGCCTGGATCGACGAATACATCCACGGCACTGCCGATTTCAGTGAATACCAGGCCAAGTTGGCCACCGCGCAGGAGGCCAAGTAATGGCTTACTCGACCAATGAAATGATGACCGTCGCCGCCGCGCGCCGCCTCAAGAACGGCTCGGTGTGCTTTGTCGGCATCGGCCTGCCATCCAAAGCGGCCAACCTGGCGCGCCTGACCTCATCGCCCGATGTGGTGTTGATCTACGAGTCCGGCCCGATTGGTGCCAAGCCCTCGGTACTGCCGCTGTCCATTGGTGATGGCGAACTGGCGGAAACTGCTGACACCGTGGTGCCAACCGGTGAGATTTTTCGCTACTGGCTGCAAGGCGGACGTATCGACGTGGGCTTTCTCGGTGCAGCCCAAGTCGACCGTTTCGGCAACATCAACACCACCGTGGTCGGTGACTATCACCAGCCCAAAGTACGGCTGCCGGGTGCCGGTGGCGCGCCGGAAATCGCCGGCTCCGCCAAGAGCGTGCTGATTATCCTCAAGCAGTCGTCCCGTTCGTTTGTGGACAAGCTGGACTTCATTACCTCAGTCGGCCACGGCGAGGGCGGCGATTCACGTAAACGCCTGGGCCTGCCGGGTGCCGGTCCTGTCGGAATCATTACCGACCTGTGCATCATGGAGCCGGAAGAGGGCACCCATGAATTCGTGGTCACCGCGCTGCACCCTGGCGTGACCCGCGAGCAAGTGGTGGCCGCTACCGGTTGGGCGATTCGCTTTGCCGACCAAGTCAGCACCACCGCCGAGCCGACCGAGGTCGAGTTGACCGCCCTGCGTGATCTCGAAGCCCGCACCGCTGCCGCCCACGGCCAAGCACCGGGAGAAGCCTGATGCGCGACGTATTTATTTGTGATGCCATTCGCACCCCCATCGGCCGCTTTGGCGGTGGCCTGTCCACCGTACGCGCCGATGACCTGGCGGCATTGCCGATCAAGGCGCTGATGGAGCGTAATCCGTCGGTGGACTGGAGCGCGGTGGATGAGGTGTTCCTCGGCTGCGCCAACCAGGCCGGTGAAGACAACCGCAACGTCGCCCGCATGGCGCTGTTGCTGGCGGGTCTGCCGGAAAGCATTCCGGGCGTGACCCTTAACCGTTTGTGCGCCTCGGGCATGGACGCCATTGGCACCGCCTTTCGCGCCATCGCCAGCGGCGAAATGGAGCTGACGATTGCCGGGGGCGTTGAGTCGATGTCCCGTGCGCCGTTCGTGATGGGCAAGGCTGACGCGGCGTTTTCGCGCAACATGAAGCTGGAAGACACCACCATCGGCTGGCGCTTTATCAACCCCTTGATGAAAGCCCAGTACGGCGTGGACGCGATGCCGCAGACCGCCGATAACGTCGCCGATGATTACCAGGTTTCACGTGCTGATCAGGACGCCTTCGCCCTGCGCAGCCAGCAACGCACGGCGGCCGCTCAGGCTGCGGGCTTTTTTGCCGAAGAAATCGTGCCGGTAAGGGTTGCCCATAAAAAAGGCGAAACCGTGGTCGAGCACGATGAGCATCCACGAGACACCACCCTGGAAGCCCTGACCAAACTCAAGCCGGTCAACGGCCCTGACAAGACCGTCACCGCCGGTAATGCTTCAGGTGTGAACGATGGTGCGGCGGCGCTGATTCTGGCGTCCGCCGAAGCGGTCAAGAAACACGGCCTGACGGCGCGTGCCCGCGTGTTGGGCATGGCCAGCGCCGGTGTCGCCCCGCGTGTGATGGGCATCGGTCCGGTGCCAGCGGTGCGCAAGCTGGTGGAACGCCTGGGGTTGGCGGTCACCGACTTTGACGTGATCGAACTCAACGAAGCTTTCGCCAGCCAAGGCCTGGCGGTACTGCGCGAATTGGGTATTGCCGACGACGCGCCCCAGGTCAATCCGAACGGCGGCGCCATCGCCCTCGGTCACCCGTTGGGCATGAGCGGTGCGCGGTTGGTACTGACAGCCTTGCATCAGTTGGAAAAAACCGGTGGCCGTAAAGGCCTGGCGACCATGTGTGTCGGCGTCGGCCAAGGGTTGGCCCTGGCGATTGAACGCATCTAATAAGAGAGGATTGCTCCATGAGTGACAAGCCCGGTTACCGGCGCCCGCAAGCGGGCACCCAACCTGATTACCTGCACCCGGCCTACCAGTCGACGAACTTGCGTTCGCCGTCACAGCCGTTGGTGTTCCTGCCCCATTCCTTGTCGGAAATCACCGGCCCGACCATCGGCGCCGAGCGGATCAACGAGAAAGACAACGACCTCACCGCCCAGCATGAAGGCGAGCCCCAGGGCGAACGCATCATCATCCATGGGCGTGTACTGGACGAAAACGGTTTGCCGGTGCCGGGCATTCTGGTGGAGATCTGGCAGGCCAACGCCGCCGGCCGCTACAACCACAAGCGTGACCTGCACGACGCGCCGCTGGACCCGAACTTCACCGGCACCGGCCGTACCGTCACCGACGCCGATGGCTGGTATCAGTTCCAGACCATCAAGCCCGGCGCTTACCCATGGGGCAATCACCACAACGCGTGGCGCCCGGCGCATATCCACTTTTCGCTGTTCGGCCCCAGCGTGCTGACGCGCTTGGTCACGCAGATGTATTTCCCTGGCGACCCGCTGCTGGAATACGACCCGATCTACAACTGTGTGCCGGACACTTCGGCCAAGCAGCGCCTGATCGCCAGTTTCGACCTGGAAAAAACCATTCCTTCCTATGCCCTCGGCTACCGCTGGGACATCGTCCTGCGCGGCCGCGACGCCACGCCGATGGAGAAATGAGATGAGCCTTTACGCAACCACGTCCCACACCGTCGGGCCGTACTACCACATTGGCCTGACCTGGCTGAACCGCGAAGACCTGACCGTCGCCGCCACCCTTGGTGAGCGCGTGGCGATCAGCGGGCAAGTGGTGGATGGCAACGGTGATGTGGTCAACGACGCCATGCTCGAAGTCTGGCAGGCCAACGCCGCCGGCAAATACGACCACCCGGAAGATGACCAGGACAAGGCCGTCGATCCCAACTTCGAGGGTTTCGGTCGGGTGCCGGTGGACGCCGAAGGACGTTTTCGCTTTACCACCATCAAGCCGGGCAGCGTGCCGGGCCTGAAGGGCACGACCCAGGCGCCGCACTTAGTGGTGCTGGTGTTTGCCCGTGGCTTGGTGAAGCACTTGCTCACACGGATTTATTTTGACGGTGAGGCGTTGAATGGGGATGACGCGTTGCTGGCATGCGTGCCTGCCGAACGTCGTGGCACCTTGATTGCCAAGCAGGATGCTGACGGTGTGTATCAGTGGAATGTGATTTTGCAGGGGACAGATAAGGAGACGGTGTTCTTCGATTACTGAGTCCCTTGTCAGGGAACCATCGGGGGCGAGCCCCTTCCCACATTTAATAGGCGGCGCGCTCAAAATGTGGGAGGGGGCTTGCCCCCGATGAGGCCAGTTCAGGAGATCCCTATCCAAATGTCTGCTTGCGGAACATGGTTGTTGCAAAGTATGTCTAGGCTATAACCGTTCCCACTGAGTGAAAAAATCATGACAACAGCCACCAGTCACTACACCGGAGAAGAGCGCAGCAAACGGATCTTTGCGATTGTCGGTGCCTCCTCCGGCAACCTGGTCGAATGGTTCGACTTCTACGTCTACGCCTTCTGCGCTATCTACTTCGCCCCCGCATTTTTCCCGTCGGACGATCCCACGGTGCAACTGCTCAACACCGCCGGTGTATTCGCCGCCGGGTTCCTGATGCGCCCCATCGGCGGCTGGCTGTTCGGCCGGGTCGCTGACAAGCACGGGCGCAAAAATTCGATGATGATTTCGGTGCTGATGATGTGCGCCGGTTCGTTGGTCATCGCCTTCCTACCTACTTACAAAGACATCGGCGCCTGGGCCCCGGCATTGCTGCTGGTGGCGCGGTTGTTCCAGGGCTTGTCGGTGGGTGGCGAGTACGGCACCACCGCGACCTACATGAGTGAAGTCGCACTCAAAGGCCAGCGCGGCTTCTTCGCCTCGTTCCAGTACGTCACCCTGATCGGCGGGCAACTGCTGGCGGTGTTGGTGGTGGTGATCCTGCAACAGATCCTCACTGAAGAAGAACTGCGCGCCTGGGGCTGGCGGATTCCGTTCGTGATCGGTGCGATTGCGGCGGTGATCTCCCTGTTGCTGCGGCGCACCCTCAAGGAAACCACCAGCAAGGAAACCCGCCAGGACAAGGACGCCGGCAGTGTCGCCGCGCTGTTTCGCAATCACAAAGCGGCCTTCATCACCGTGCTCGGCTACACCGCGGGCGGCTCGCTGATTTTCTACACCTTCACCACCTACATGCAGAAGTACCTGGTGAACACCGCCGGGATGCACGCCAAGACCGCCAGCTACATCATGACCGGCGCGCTGTTTGTGTACATGTGCATGCAGCCGCTGTTCGGCATGCTCTCGGACAAGATCGGCCGACGTAACTCGATGCTCTGGTTCGGCGCCCTCGGTACCCTCTGCACGGTGCCGATCCTGCTGACCCTGAAAACCGTGACAAGCCCGTTCCTGGCCTTTGTACTGATTTCCCTGGCGTTGGCTATCGTGAGTTTCTACACCTCGATCAGCGGCCTGGTGAAAGCGGAAATGTTCCCGCCGCACGTACGTGCCCTGGGTGTGGGCCTGGCTTACGCAGTGGCTAACGCGATCTTCGGTGGCTCGGCGGAATACGTGGCCTTGGGACTCAAATCCATGGGCATGGAAAACACTTTTTATTGGTACGTCACCGGCATGATGGCCGTGGCCTTCCTGTTCAGCTTGCGTCTGCCGAAACAGGCGGAGTACTTGCACCACGATTTGTAAGGGACGTGTTATGACACTGCGCACGAGCAACCAACTGTTCGACGCCTACTTCACCGCTGACAGCATGGCCGAGGTGTTCTGCGACGAGGGGCGCTTGCAGGGCATGCTGGATTTCGAAGCCGGCCTGGCCCGGGCGCAAGCTCAGGTCGGGTTGATCCCGCCGTCGGCCGTCGCACCAATTGCCCAGGCGTGCCTGGCGTCGCTGTATGACATGGACGCCCTCGGCGTGGCGATTGCCTCGGCCGGGAACTCGGCGATTCCATTGGTGAAGGCCTTGGGCAAGTTGATAGCCAGTGAAGATGCCGGCGCCGAGCGCTACGTGCATCTGGGGGCGACGAGCCAGGACGTGATGGACACCGGCCTGGTGCTGCAACTGCGGCGTGCACTGCTGTTGATCGAAACCGACCTGGCCCGCTTGGGCGATGTGCTTGCCGCCCAAGCCCAGCGTTACGCGGTGACGCCGTTGGCCGGGCGCACTTGGTTGCAGCACGCCACGCCGGTCACGCTGGGGATGAAAATCGCCGGTTGGCTGGGCGCTGTGACGCGCAGCCGCCAGCGCTTGGCGGAGTTGAAACCGCGCTTGCTGGTGCTGCAATTTGGCGGCGCCTCCGGAACCCTCGCGGCGTTGGGTGAACAGGCGATGCCCGTGGCCGAGGCCTTGGCGGCCCAGTTACAACTGAGCCTGCCCGAACAGCCCTGGCACACTCAGCGAGATCGTCTGGTGGAGTTCGCCAGCGTGCTGGGCTTGATCGCGGGCAGTCTCGGCAAGCTGGGCCGGGACATCAGCCTGTTGATGCAGACTGAAGCGGCGGAAGTGTTCGAACCGTCGGCGCCTGGCAAGGGCGGCTCGTCCACCATGCCCCATAAACGCAACCCGGTAGGCGCTGCGGTGCTGATCAGTGCGGCTACGCGCGTGCCTGGGTTGGTCTCGACGATGTTCAGCGCCATGCCCCAGGAGCACGAGCGCAGCCTGGGACTGTGGCATGCGGAATGGGAAACCTTGCCGGAGATTTGCCGGTTGGTGTCCGGTGCCTTGCAACAGGCGCTACTGGTGAGCGAAGGGTTGGAAGTCGACCCCGAGCGCATGAAGCAGAACCTCGACCTGACCCAAGGCCTGGTACTGGCCGAAGCCGTCAGCATTGTGCTTGCCCAACGCCTTGGCCGCGAAACCGCGCACCATCTGCTGGAGCAGTGCTGCAAGCGTGCGGTCGCCGAGGGGCGCCATCTGCGCGCGGTATTGGCGGACGAACCGCAGATCACCGCTGAGTTATCTGCGGCCGAACTGGACCGACTGCTCGACCCTGCCCACTATCTGGGCCAAGCCCATACCTGGGTCACGCGTGCTGTCACCGAACATTTTGAACTGACTGCCTGAGGAGGCCCCCATGCCATTTGTACAACTCGCCGAGGGCGACCTGCATTACCAACTGGATGGGCCGGTGGACGCGCCGGTACTGGTGCTGTCCAACTCATTGGGCACCGACCTGCATATGTGGGACATCCAGATCCAGGCCTTCACCGAGCATTTTCGCGTGTTGCGTTTCGATACCCGTGGCCACGGCAAATCCCTGGTTACCGAAGGGCCCTACAGCATCGAGCAACTCGGCCGTGATGTGCTGGCGCTGTTGGACGCACTGGATATTCAACGTGCGCATTTTTGCGGGCTGTCCATGGGTGGCTTGATCGGCCAATGGCTCGGCATCCACGCCGGTGGCCGCCTGAACCGCCTTGTGCTGTGCAACACCGCCGCCAAGATCGGCACGCTGGAGATCTGGAACCCACGCATCGAGATGGTGTTGCGCGATGGCGCGGCGGCGATGGTCGCCTTGCGCGATGCCTCCATTGCACGCTGGTTTACCGCCGACTTTGCAGCGGCGAACCCCCATCAGGCCCAGCAGATCACTGACATGCTCGCGTCCACGTCACCCCAAGGTTACGCGGCCAGCTGCGGCGCCGTGCGTGATGCGGATTTCCGTGAGCAACTGCGCTCGATCAAAGTGCCGACGCTGGTGATTGCGGGCACCGAAGATGCCGTCACACCGCCGGCCGGTAGCCACTTTATCCAGAATCATGTGCAGGGGGCCGAGTACGCTGAGTTCTACGCGGCGCACCTGTCCAACGTTCAGGCCGGCGCTGCATTCAGCGACCGCGTGATTGAATTTTTGCTGGCCCGTTGAGGAGCTGTTTGTGGAAGAGAAACAACGTTATGCCGAGGGCCTGCAAGTACGCCGCGAAGTGCTGGGCGATGCCCATGTCGACCGCAGCCTCAATGCCCTGACCGAGTTCAACAGCGAGTTTCAGGAAATGATCACCCGCCACGCCTGGGGTGATATCTGGACCCGTCCTGGCCTGCCTCGGCACACTCGTAGCCTGATCACGATTGCGATGCTGATCGGCATGAACCGCGCCGAAGAACTCAAGTTGCATCTGCGCGCGGCTGCCAGCAATGGTGTGACCCGTGCCGAGATCAAGGAAGTGCTGATGCAGAGCGCGATCTACTGCGGTATCCCGGCGGCGAATGCCACCTTTCACCTGGCAGAGTCAGTGTGGGATGAATTGGGTGTTGAGTCCCGGCAACCAGAGTAGATTTGAAACGCGGTCGAAATGTGGGAGGGGCTTGCTCCCGATAGCGGTGGTGCAGTCTCAATAACTCTGACTGATCCACCGCCATCGGGAGCAAGCCCCCTCCCACATTTTTGCTCTTCACACGGCTTAAGGTCAGTGGGAGTCGGCGTCCCACACCCAATTCCACACGCCCGGTAAATGCACTTCCTCACTGACAGCCTTCACGGTGCGTGACAGCGCTGCCCGTTCGAGTGCGCCACGGTCGGTGTAGAACGGCTCGGCGGCGGTCTTCGTGCCGGTGACCTGGGCACTGTCCAGCAGGATCTGCAGGTATTCCTGCATATGCCGCGCGGTGTAGCGGTTGATGTCGTGGAAGGTCACCACCACCGGTATCACGCCGTCCACTGTCGGCAGCTCCCCCAGCGCGATGCGTTCGCGCACGACCGACAGTTGTCGATACAGGTTGGCGCGGCGGCGTGGGCTGCCGTTGAAACCCCAGATCTTGCCGTCATTGGCGCTCAAGTCGGTCAGCAGAACGTGCATGCCATGGCGCTGGTAGGCGGCGAAGGTGCGGCGGTCGTAGTTCCAGAACGGCGGACGGACCAATACCGGTGGTGCGCCGGTGATCGAGGCGATATCGGCAGAACCCTGGGCCAGGGTGCTATCCAGTTCGGCGTTGTTCAGCCAGCGGTGGTTGGTATGGAACGCGGTGGCCGTGTGAAACGCCAGAATATGACCGCCCGCGTACTCACGCTCCATGGTCTTGCGACCCCGTGAACTGCCGCCCGAACGGGCCGCTTCGGTCTGTAAAAAAAACACGGCCTTGATTCCCGGCAACACCGGGTTGTGCGCCAGGTCGGCCACCACCGAACGGCTCGGGTTGTTGTAACCCGAGGCGCTGGGGCCGTCATCGAAGGTCAGCAGAAAACGGATCGGCGCTTGTGCTTGCAGGCGCTGTTCGGTCTGGGGCGTCAGGGCGATAGGCGCGCCGATGCAGCCACTGAGGCTCACGGCCAGGGCCAGCACGGCGGATGCGATGGCGAAGGATTTCATGGTGTGCGCGGGCTCGAAAAAGAGGCCGCTGCTGGGCGGATCAGCAGCGGCAGGCGCGCACGATACAGTAAGTGCCGCGCCGGATTACAGCAGACTTATCGGGTAACTGACGATCAACCGGTTTTCGTCAAACTCGTTGTTGCTGTAGTCGCGGCGCATGCTCGAATTGCGCCAGCGCATCGTCAGGTTTTTCAGGCTGCCACTTTGCACGGTGTAGCCCAATTCACTTTCGCGACCCCATTCCTTACCGTCAGTGATGGTGCCTGTGTGTACGTTGCTGCCGCTGATATAGCGGTTCATCAGCGTCAGCCCCGGCACACCGACGGCGGCGAAGTTGTAGTCGTGGCGCAGTTGCCAGGATTTTTCCTGAGCGTTGTCGTAGCTGGAGTTGTAGCTATCGTTGGCCAAGGTGCCGCCGCTGGTGCCGTTGACGCGCATCCAGGCGTTGTTGCCGGTGAGTTTTTGCAGGCCGACATAGAACGTGTTGCCGCCGTACTTGGCGGAGAACAGGCCGGACCAGGTCTTGTTGTCCAAGTCGCCTGCGCGGGCGCTGCCGTCATCCTTGCCGTAGAAGAACCCGAGGTTGGCGCCCAGGGTCCAGTCACCGAGTGGCTGGCTGTGGGTCAGGTTGACGTACTGTTGGCTATAGATGTCCTTGAGCTGGGCATTCCAGAGGCCGACCTGGGTGCGTTTGTCGTTGAACGCGTATTCGCCGCCCTGGAAGTTGAAGCGGTCCGAAGTGAAAGCGGTTTTGCCGACCATCGACATGTCCGACATGCTGCTGTCGTCGCGCGGGCTGTTGGCGCGGAACTGGCCGCCGTACAGTGTCAGGCCGTCGATTTCCTTGGACGTGATCTGCCCGCCGCGCAGGGTTTGCGGCAGGGAACGGCCGTCATCCGAACGCAGGATCGGTAGCACAGGCATCCATTCGCCGACCTTTACTTCGGTCTTCGAAATACGCGCTTTGAACGCAACGCCGAGACGCCCGAATTCATCCGCCGGCCGGCCCTCATGATCCAGCGGCAGCAACTGCGTACCGCCAGTACCGCGCCCGCCATCAAGCTTCAACGAGTACAGCCCCAGCACATCCACACCGAACCCCACCGTGCCTTGGGTGAAGCCGGACTTGGCGTCGAGGATGAAACTCTGCGTCCACTCCTGCGCGCCGCCCTGGCTTTTGGTTGGGTTGGTGAAATTGCGGTTGATAAAGAAATTACGCAGGTTGAGGTTGGCGCTGGCGTCTTCCAGGAAACCGTGTTCTTCGGCGACGACGGGAAGGGCAAGGCTGGCGACAGCGGTGGCCAGTAAAAGCTGGCGAGGACGGAGCGTGCTCATGGCGTTGGACCTGTTGTTATTGGGGTTGTGCAGGTGGCGGCCATGGTGCGGGGCGGTGCGGGAGGGGTTCAATCGGGGGCGGGCGGGTTGTGGGCGATGATCGAACGCAAGTTACCGGGCCTCCCTTTGCGAGGAAGGCGTCGGTTCAATGGTTCAGAGGAAGTAGAGCAGGCTCGTCCACGGGATCTCTGGCAAGTACCTCTGGCAGAGTAGGGTGACCGCTGCCATCACGGCCAGGAAAGCCACCTGCAGCGGACTCCAGTGCGCCCAATGCAAGCCGCTGACCCAAGGGTAAAAGTGCTCGACATACTCATTCACTTTGCCGATACGCCTGCGGTGAAACAGATGTATGCCGATCATTCCCACGTACGTCAGCATGCCCATCACGCCCAGCAGTAAGCCGAACATCAGCAGCATGCCCACTTGAGGAATGCCGTGGCGCAGCACCAGCCAGTGTTGATGAGGGTTGAACCGTGACGGCAGCAGGCGCTTGCTGAGCCACAGGTCCTGGACGATCAGGTGTGATGTCAAGACAGCCCACAACTGAGTGCCACGGATGCCGATAATGGCCGGAGCAAAGGTCAGTATCACCACAATGACGGCGTCGCTGAGCCTATCCATTTTTGTATGTGGGGAAACGGCCAAGGCGGCTGCCAGCGCCAGGCCACCCCATACCCGTATCCAACTTCGATGGGAGACCGGCCTGGGGAGGAATTCTCGCCAAAAAAATACATTGGCCTGGGGAAGCCGCTCAACCAACTGCGGGTAGCGCCAGGCCAGAACTTCGGCCAGATGCTGGCAGGCGTTCCAGGCATTACTGTCGAAGCTCTGCGTCATCTGTTTTTGTTGCGTCGCCGACATTGGCGTGAGCAACAGGCGCGCCGCCATGGCGTCGGCGGATTTCCATGTCGTGTCCCGGGCCTTGTCTTGCAGGTTGGCGTAGAAGCTTTCCTGTTCGCAACGCGACACCAATTCGCGCCACATCCACGCCGGTTCCGGGTATACGCCTTTCTGGTCGTCCCAGCCGAATGCTTGGCACACGCGCTCGAACAGCGGCACGCTCCATTGGGTGTCATGCAACAGGTGCAGGACGATGCGCTGCCACTGCTGTTGCAGGTCGAACACCTGCAGCCAGGGTTGGTCGTTGTACTGCGTGAGCTGGGTGATGAATTCGCGCTCGGTCTTTTGCTCCAGGAGTTCCTGCAGGGTGCGGCGGTAGTCTTGCAGCAGCTCGCCGGTCAGCGCTTCGTATTGCCAGGACGTCATTGCCACCTGCTGCCAGGGGGTCAGCCATTCCAGGTGTTGCGCGGCCCAACCGGCGATGGCGCTGCGTTCGCCCGGTGCTTCGAAGCAATGGCGCAACAGGCCGGCCTGGAACGCATCGGTGCAGCCCTGTCGCTGAGCCTGGGCCCAGCGTTCATCAAGGTTACGCGCGTTGAGGCCATTGAGCAGTGCCTGGGCTGGGGCTGTTGTGAGTGGCTCGAAGGGCGCAGGGCTGACGGGGCTGAGGTCCATCAGTTCGGTCAGGTCATTCAGGTTTCCGTAGACCGCTTCGGCCACGGGCGCCTGGACGTGTTCTTCCTCTTCGTTATCAGCCCGCCAGCGTACTTCACTCAGCGCTTGTTCATAGGCTTCGCGCAGGCGCTGGAAGCCTTTGGCATCGTCATCCGGGCGACAGTTTTTCAGCATCCGCGCATAGCTGCGCTTGATGGCACGTTCGTCGGCGTCTTCCGGCAGTTGCAGCACGCTCCAGCAATCCATGAGTGTGCCCTCAGCGCCAGAACCCATTGTCGAGTTGCTCAAGTTGCCGGGTCAGTTCGCTGCGGGCCTCGCGGATGCGGCGTTCGTCCTGGGTGTCGAGTATCTGCTGGAACTGTGCGGCCCAGTGGCCGAGTTGTTCACGCAGCTCGCCGAGGTTTTCCTGGTAGAGCCGTTCGAGGCGCGCGGTGAGCACGGTGTTGACCTGCTGGTCGCGTGGGTGAACTTTCAGCTGCGCCAGGGCTTGCAGGCGTTGCTGGATTTCCTGCGGGCTAAGCACGCCGGGGTTGTTTTCGATCACCAGCGAGTGCTGCTCGCCGGTCAGGGGGATGCTCACCTGGGCTTCCAGCAGGCCGTTGTTGTCGTAGGTGAAGCGTACGTCCAGCGAGACTTCACCGGCCTTGCGCTTGGGTACCGCGATGTCCAGTTGGCCCAGTTCGATGTTGTCTTTCACCAGGCGGCTTTCGCCCTGGTAGATCTTCAGCAGCACCTGGCTCTGGTTGTCGTGCAGCGTCACCACGCTTTTGACCCGGCTCACCGGTACGCTGCTGTTGCGTTCGATCAACGGCAGGTAATGGCCGCTTTCGATATGGCCGCCGTACTGGTTCGAGGTTTCGATGCCCAGGGTGTAGGGGCACACGTCGGTCAGAACGACTTCTTCAAGCGCAGCGGAACGGGCTTTGAGCGCGGCCTGGATCGCGGCGCCGTGGGCGACCACTTGGTCGGGGTCGAGGCTGATCGACGGGAAGCGCCCGAACAATCCGGCGGCGAGTTTGCGCACCAGCGGCATGCGCGTGGTACCGCCCACCAGCAGGATTTCATCGAGGTCGCTGACGCGAATCCGTGCATCGCGCAGGGCGCGTTCAATCGGTGCGCGCAGGCGTTCCAGCAGCGGTGTGTAGAGCTTGGCCATTTCCTGTTGAGTGATGGTCTGCACCCACTGTTGGCCATCGACCCGCAGAGCGAACTCGGCGCTGTCGTCCTGGCCCAGGGCTTTGCGCACACGTTCGGCTTCGCGGCGCAGGGCCTGCAGTACGCTGTTGGTGGGCGGGAAACCGTCGGCATTCCGCTGGCTGTCGACGAAGTGTTCCAGCAGCAGGGTGTCGAAGTCTTCGCCACCAAGGAAGTTGTCGCCGGCACTGGCACGTACTTCCATTACGCCGTCGAACAGTTCGATGATCGACACGTCAAAGGTGCCGCCGCCTAGGTCGAAGACCAGGAATGACGTCTCTTTATCGCGCTGGTGCAGGCCGTAGGCGAGGGCGGCGGCGGTGGGTTCGTTGATCAGTTTTTCAACATTGAGCCCCGCCAATTCACCGGCGATGCGCGTGGCTTTGCGCTGACCATCGCTGAAGTAGGCGGGCACGCTGATGACGGCTTCGGTGACGGGGTGGCCGTAGGTACGTTCGATATCTTCCTTGATGCTCTTGAGTACCAGCGCCGAGAGTTCTTCGGGGCGGAACGAGCGATCACCCAGACGCACTTCAGTGGCGCTGCCCATGTAGCGCTTGAACAGCGAAGTCGTCAGGTGCGGGTGGGTGTGCAGGCGCTCTTTGGCGGCCTGGCCTACCAGGACACGGCCTTGATCATCCAGCCCGACCACGCTTGGGGTCAACAACTGGCCAAGGGCATTGGGCACCAGTTCAGCGGCATCCCCACGCCAGACGGCCGCGAGGCTGTTGGTGGTTCCCAGGTCGATTCCTACGATCATTACGACAAGCTCCCTCTGTGGTCTGTAAGAATCTGTGACCAATTTTAGCCTGAAAGGTTGTCGGGAAAGCAAGGCGCGCTCAACTCGCCAGCTTCGGAGGTATGGCTGGGGGAGTCTACTGTCAGGGTTGACAGTAGAAGGGCGAGGGGCAAGGGCTTATGTTCAAGGTGGTGGCAGTCGCTTTTTAAGATGCTCAAGGAGAAGAACTCATGAGCTTTGGATCAGATATAGGTAGCTATTTGACGTCTTCCGATAAATTTGAAGCCCACTTGATTATTGAGGGCGAAGAGCCGACCCCGATCAATTTCGACACCTATGAAGTGAGCTATATCGAGGGCTTCCAATTCTTTATTCGCCTGGGGCTTGAGGACAACCCTGGTTCGAAAAACGAATTGACCCTTGAGGCCCGTGAGCTGAAAACAGGCCAGACCTACCCTATCGGCCCACAAGCACCGGGGATCAAAGCGAGCTTTGGCCTGGAAGGCTATGTTGAGTATTTCCCGGCTGATTATTCGGGTTTTCTGACGGTTGAGCGCATTGAGCGTAGCGATGTTGGTAATACAACCCTAAGTCTGCGTTTTTCGATCTATTTCAAACCCGATGGCAAACCAGAGATGGAAGTTAGTTGCCAGACTCTTGAACTTTCAGCCTTTGCGGCAGGGGGGACGCCGGTGGGCGGTACGTTTGAAAAGGCGTCAAAAGGCAGCACTGAGGCAGCGCTTGCACCGATTCCAACGTTTTGTGAGATTGCGGTCAGGGTGAATGGGGGATACGAAGTCATAGATTTGGGGAATATTTACTTTGTCAGATACCCGGACTTGAGCTTCTTCATACAGTGCACGCCACGAAATGGCTCCACGCGCGCAACGCTTGAATTTCGTGGCGATGAATTGAAGGCCTACACCAATTATCCGATCACCGGAATTGATGGCCGGAAGCGTCAGGCAGGCAGTGTTGACACATTTTTTATATTGCGGCCTGAATTCTCAGGTAGCTTTTCTGACCCCACCGGAGAATTTCGAGTTCTGCGTACTCACGATTCCGAAGAAGGATTCTGGTGTCAATGTGAGTTTGAGTTTTCAGTGACTGCGGGTGGCTCAGAATATAAGGTTGAAAGCCTTGTATTCCAGATTCAAGTCAGTGAAGCGAACGCGTGAGACAGACGCCAGATCTCAATGAAACGTTAGGCATAAAAAAACCGCTTCCCGGCAAGGAAGCGGTTTTTTAGTTCAGCGTGATCAGAACAACTTCAACGCCGGTGCTTCTTCTTTCAACGGCTCATTCTTCGCCGTCTGCTCGTTCCAGCCGCCGCCGAGGGCCTTGTACAGGTTGACCTCGCTGGTCAGCTGCGCCAGGCGGTCGGTGATCAGCGATTGCTGGGCACTGAACAGTTGGCGTTGTGCGTCGAGGAAGGTCAGGTTGCTGTCGACACCAATGCGGTAGCGACGCTCAGCCAGGCGGTAGTAATCCTGGTTGGCCCCGACGAAGCCACGCTGGGCATCCAGTTGCTGCTTGTAGGTCTCACGGGCGGCGAGGCCGTCGGAGACTTCCTGGAAGCCGGTCTGGATGGCTTTCTCGTAGTTCGCCACGTTGATCTCTTTCTGGATCTTCGAGTAGTCCAGGCTTGCGCGCAGGCTACCAGCGTTGAAGATCGGGATGTTGATCTGCGGTGCAAACGACCAGGTGCCCGAACCGCCTTTGAACAGACCGCCCAGGGTCGGGCTTGCGGTGCCCGCACTGGCCGTCAGGGTGATGCTCGGGAAGAACGCTGCACGGGCCGCGCCGATGTTGGCGTTGGCCGCCTTGAGGTTGTACTCGGCCTGCACGATGTCGGGACGACGTTGCAGCAGGTCCGATGGCAACCCGGCCGGCACGTCGCTGAGCAGGTCATCCGACAGTGGCTTGCTGGCGATATTCGCCGGCAGGCCGGTGCCCAGCAGCAGGGTCAGGCTGTTTTCGTCCTGGGCCACCTGGCGGGTATAACGCGCCAGTTGCACGCGGGCGTTTTCCACCGACGTGCGGGCCTGGCTGAGATCGAGGGCCGAGGCCACGCCGACTTCGTTGCTGCGCGAGGTCAGTTTGAAGCTCTGCTCGAACGCGCCCAGGGTGTCCTGGGTGAGCTTGAGCAGTTCCTTGTCGGCCTGCCAGGTCAGGTAGGCATTGGCCACACTGGCCACCAGGCTGATCTGGGTGCTGCGCCGCGCTTCTTCGGTGGCGAAGTACTTCTGCAGCGCTTCTTCACTCAGGCTGCGGACACGGCCGAACAGGTCCAGCTCGTAGGAACTGATCCCCAAGCCAGCCGAGTACTGGCTGGCGATGGTCGCTTCACCGGTCTGCGACAGCTTGGCCGGCGTACGCGAACGGCTGCCGCTGCCCGTGGCCGATACGGCCGGGAACAGATCGGCGCGCTGGATCTGGTACTGCGCGGCATAGGCATCGATGTTCAGGGCAGCAACGCGCAGGTCACGGTTGTTTTCCAGCGCAGTCTTGATCAGCTGTTGCAGAGCAGGGTCATGGAAAAACTGCCTCCAGCCCTGCTCGGCAGCGGCTTGGTTCGGCGCCTGGGCTGGCGAATACGCCGGCCCCTGCGGGAACTGTGCCGCCACCGGCGCTTCGGGGCGCTGGTAGTCAGGTATCAGCGAGCAGCCACTGAGCACGAAGGCGGTGACGGCTAGGGAAAGTAGCGACTTGCTCATTGGCCAGCCTCTTTAGGAGTTTGCTTAGGTTCAGTCTTTTTACGCTCGCCCGCGGCGGACACGGTTGCAAAGAACAGTGGCACCCAGAAGATCGCCAGGACAGTGGCCGTGATCATACCGCCAATTACGCCGGTACCGATCGCGTGCTGGCTGCCTGAACCGGCGCCCGAGGAGATCGCCAGCGGCAGTACGCCGAGGACGAACGCCATGGAGGTCATGATGATCGGACGCAAGCGCATACGCGATGCTTCGATGGCGGACTCGACAATGCCTTTGCCTTGTTCGTGGAGCTCTTTGGCGAACTCCACGATCAGGATGGCGTTCTTCGCCGCCAGACCTACCGTCACGAGCAAGCCCACCTGGAAGAACACGTCGTTGGACAAGCCGCGCATGCTGGTGGCGATCAACGCACCCACCACGCCGAGCGGAACCACCAGGATCACTGCGATCGGGATCGACCAGCTTTCGTACAGTGCCGCGAGGCACAGGAACACCACCAGCAGCGACAGCGCATACAACGCCGGCGCCTGGGAGCCGGAGAGGCGTTCTTCATACGACAGGCCCGTCCAGGCGTAGCCCACGCCCGCTGGCAATTGCTTAGCGATGCGTTCGACTTCGGCCATGGCGTCACCGGTACTGTAACCCGGTGCTGGCGTACCGAGGATTTCCATCGCCGCCACACCGTTGTAACGCGAGAGTTTTGGCGAACCGAAGATCCACTTGCCCGAGGCGATGGACGACAACGGCACCATCTTCCCGGAGTCGCTGCGCACGAACCATTTGTTCAGGTCTTCCGGGGACATCCGGCTGGCGGCTTCACCTTGCACGTACACCTTCTTCACCCGACCACGGTCGATGAAGTCGTTGACGTAGCTACCACCCAAGGCAATCGCCAGGGTCTGGTTAATGCTCGACAGGGTGATGCCTTGGGCACTGGCCCTCTCGTCGTCAACGGTGAGTTCGTACTGCGGCTCATCGTTCACGCCGTTAGGGCGCACACCTGCCAGGATCTTGCTTTGTGCTGCCATACCCAGGAACTGGTTACGTGCCGCCATCAGTTTGTCATGGCCGACACCGCCTTGGTCTTGCAGGAACACGTCGAAGCCGGTGGCGTTACCCAGTTCCAGTACAGACGGCGGAACGATGGCGAATACCATGGCGTCCTTGAAGGTCTGCATGAAGTAGCCCTGGGCGCGCTTGGCGATCTCGAATACCGAGGTGGAAGCATCACGCTCGCCCCACGGTTTGAGCATCACGAAGGCCAGGCCCGAACTCTGGCCACGACCGGCGAAGTTGAAGCCGTTCACGGTAAACACCGATTTCACGCCTTTGCCTTCGCCCGGCTCGCCTTCCTTGTCGTTGAGAAGGAACGCGCGCATATCGTCGATGACTTTTTGCGTCCGTTCAGCCGAAGAGCCGACTGGCGTCTGCACCTGGGCAAAGATCACGCCCTGGTCTTCATCGGGCAGGAACGCAGCAGGGATGCGCATGAACAGCCAGATCATGCCGGCGATGATCAGCGCGTACACCAGGAACGCCGGGATCTTGTGCTTGATCATGTTGCCCACGCCGCGCTCGTAGCTCAGTACGCCACGGTCGAAGGTGCGGTTGAACCAGCCGAAGAAACCACGCTTGGGTTGGCCGTGCTTTTCGGGGTCGATCGGCTTGAGCATGGTGGCGCACAAGGCCGGGGTGAAGATCAGGGCAACCAGTACCGACAGCGCCATCGCCGAGACAATGGTGATGGAGAACTGTTTGTAGATCACACCGGTGGAACCACCGAAGAACGCCATCGGCAACAGTACCGCCGACAGTACGAGGGCAATACCCACAAGGGCGCCTTGGATCTGGCCCATGGATTTGATCGTCGCGTCTTTCGGCGATAAGTGCTCCTCGGCCATTACCCGCTCAACGTTTTCGACCACCACGATGGCATCGTCCACCAGCAAGCCGATGGCCAGGATCATGCCGAACATGGTCAGGGTGTTGATGGTGAAGCCAAACGCGGCCAGGATCCCGAAGGTACCCAGCAATACCACCGGCACCGTCATGGTGGTGATGATGGTGGCGCGGAAGTTCTGCAGGAACAGGAACATCACCAGGAACACCAGCACGATCGCTTCGACCAGGGTGTCGACGACACCGGAGATCGATTCGGTCACTACAGGCGTGGTGTCATAGGGCACCACGGCCTTCATGCCAGGCGGGAAGAACGGTTCGAGCGACGCCACAGTAGCGCGGATGGCTTTGCCGGTGTCCAGCGCGTTGGCGCCCGAGGCCAGCTTGATCGCCATACCCGAAGCGGGCTTGCCGTTGAACTGCGCAGCAATGCTGTAGTTCTGGCCACCCAGCTCAATACGGGCGACATCCTTCAGGCGTACCTGTGAGCCGTCGGTATTGACCTTCATCAGGATATTGCCGAACTGCTCGGCCGTCTGCAGGCGGGTCTTGCCGATGATCGTGGCGTTCAACTGGGTGCCGGGCAGGGCAGGCAGGCCGCCCAGTTGGCCGGTGGCCACCTGTACGTTCTGTGCGGAAATCGCCGTGCTGACATCCACCGGCGTAAGCTGGTAATTGTTCAGCTTTGCCGGGTCAAGCCATATACGCATGGCGTACTGCGAACCGAACACCTGGAAGTCACCCACACCAGCGGTCCGTGAAATCGGGTCCTGGATGTTCGAGACGATGTAGTTGGAGAGGTCGTCCTTGGTCATGCTGCCGTCTTCCGACACCAGACCGATTACCATCAGGAAGTTCTTCACCGACTTGGTCACGCGGATACCCTGCTGCTGCACTTCTTGCGGCAGCAGTGGGGTCGCCAGGTTCAGCTTGTTCTGCACCTGAACCTGGGCGATGTCCGGGTTAGTGCCCTGGTTGAACGTCACGGTAATCGTCATGCTGCCGTCGGAGTTACTGTCCGAGGAAACATAACGCAGGTTGTCGATACCGTTGAGCTGTTGCTCGATGACCTGTACCACGGTGTCCTGCACGGTTTGTGCGGACGCGCCTGGGTAGGTCACCTGAATATCAATGGCGGTCGGCGCAATGGCTGGATACTGGTTGATGGGCAACTTCATGATCGAAAGTGCCCCGACCAGCATGATCACCAGGGCAATTACCCAGGCGAAAATGGGACGGTCGATAAAAAATTTCGACATGGATTACTCCCCTTTGCCAGCAGCGGCAGCAGGAGCAGCAGCGGAACCTGCGGGCTTGGCGTTGTCAGCGTCCTTGACCTTGACCTCAGCGCCCGGCTTGACGTACTGCAGCCCTTCGGTGATCAGGCGGTCCCCGGCGTTCAGGCCTTTTTCCACCAGCCAGTAGGCGCCGGCGGTGCGGTTGGCCACCAGTTCACGCTGCTCGACCTTGTTGTCGGCGTTGACGATCAGCGCTGTTGGAATACCCCTGAGATCACGGGTCACGCCTTGCTGCGGTGCCAGGATGGCCTTGCTGTTCACACCGGCTTGCAATTGGGCGTGTACGAACATGCCCGGCAGCAGGGTGTGGTCAGGGTTAGGGAACACGGCGCGCAGGGTGACCGAGCCGGTGGTCTGGTCGACCGAGACTTCGGAGAACTCCAGCTTGCCGTCCTGGCCGTAATCGCTGCCGTCTTCCAGGGTCAACTTGACCTTGGCGGCATTCGCACCGGCTTTTTCCAGCTGACCGCTCTCCAGGTCGCGGCGCAGTTTCAGCATTTCAGCCGACGACTGTGTGACGTCGACGTAGATCGGGTCCAGTTGCTGAATCACGGCCATCGCATCGGCCTGGCCATTGCTGACCAGCGCGCCTTCGGTGACGGCAGAACGGCCGATACGCCCGGAAATCGGCGCGTACACCTTGGTGTAGCGCACATTGATCTGGGCGGTTTGAACGTTTGCTTCGGCAGTCATGCGGTTCGCGACAGCGGTGTCGTATTCCTGACGGCTGACGGCTTGTTCATCAACCAACTGCTTGTAGCGATCGGTGATGGACTTGGTCTGGGTCAGCGTGGCTTGTGCGCTTTTCAGGGTGGCCTCATAGACCGACGGATCGATCTGATACAGCTGCTGGCCTTCCTTCACGTCCGCGCCTTCTTTGTACAGACGCTTGAGGATAATGCCGTTGACCTGAGGGCGAACTTCCGCGATGCGGTAGGCGGTGGTGCGGCCTGGTAGCTCGGATGTCAGAGTAAAGGCTTGCGGTTGAAGGGTGACCACGCCGACCTGAGGGATTTGAGCGGGCGGAGCCGCTTCTTCCTTTTTACATCCGCTGAGCAGCGATGCCAGGGCGACGGCAGTGACCAGAGCGGTAACAGCTGGCTTAAGTTGCATGAAGATCCTCGGGTCAGGCGCGCAGGGTGCGCACAAGAAGGGTGGAAGGGTAAAAAACAGGCTGTGAGTAGATAAGTAGCTTGCTACGCAATATACTTACGTTCATGGTTGTTTGTAAACTCTTGACAGGCTTCGCGCAATGTTGACAAAGCAACACCCGAAGCCTCGATTCCATTACGTTCGGCACCCATGACGGTGTCGTCCCACAAATATTCAGATGATCGTTCGCGTCTATTAACGTTGCGTTAACGATAGTCTCAAGTGTCCTGATTGAGGTTCTACTGCCATGGTTCGTCGCACTAAAGAGGAAGCTCAGGAAACGCGCAGCCAAATTCTTCAAGCCGCCGAGCAAGCCTTTTACGATCGCGGCGTCGCGCGTACGACGCTGGCGGACATCGCCGCGTTGGCCGGCGTGACGCGGGGCGCGATTTACTGGCACTTCAGCAATAAGTCCGACCTGTTGCAGGCGCTGCTCGACACTTTGCATGAGCCGCTGGACGAATTGGCCAGGGCCAGTGAGAGCGAGGACGAACTCGATCCACTGGGGTGCATGCGCAAGCTGCTGATTCATCTGTTTCATCAAGTGGCCCTGGACCCGAAAACCCGCCGCATCAATGAGATTCTGTTTCATAAGTGCGAATTCACCGATGAAATGTGCGACATGCGCCGCCAGCGCCAGACCCACAGTCTGGAATGCAATCTGCGCATCGGCCTGACTCTGCGTAATGCGGTCCATCGCGGGCAACTTCCGGAAAACCTCGATACCACCCGCGGTGCTGTTTGCATGCATGCCTACATCAACGGGCTGATTGGCCAGTGGCTGTTGGTCCCCGACAGCTTCCAATTGCATCAGGAAGCCGAGCGCTGGGTAGATGCAGGGCTAGACATGCTGCGTCTGAGCCCGAGCCTGCGCAATTGAAACAAAATGCGTAATTGCATCAGGTTGTGTCAACAGTAAAGCTTAAGGACGGTCAATCGTCCTTCTGCCTGATTGGTGGGATGACTTTATATACGGGCTGGTGGGCGGTTGATAGGTAGCCGCCTAAGTATTTTGTAGGGATTTTGTTGCGGTTCTGTGAAGCAATGTAGCCAGAACCTGTAGGCCGCCAACAACGTGAAAGGGGGCTTGCCCCCGATGGCAGTGGTTCAGTCAACACATACAGTGACTGACGCACCGCCATCGGGGGCAAGCCCCCTTTCTCATTTGGTTTTAGGTTTCGGCCGATTAAAGCGGCAGGGTCGGGTAGTCGATGTAACCCACCGGGCCCTTGCCGTAGAAGGTTTCCGGGTGTGCTTCGTTGAGCGGCGCATCGGCCTTCAGACGTGCTGGCAGATCCGGGTTGGCAATGAATGGTACGCCCCAAGCCACCGCATCCGCTTTGCCCTCGGCCAGCCAGGCATTGGCGCTGTCTTTGGTAAAGCGTTCGTTGGCGATGTATACGCCGCCGAACGCTTTTTTCAGTTGTGGGCCGAGGCTGTCCGCGCCTTCTTTTTCACGGGAGCAGATAAAGGCGATGCCACGTTTGCCCAGTTCGCTGGCGACGTAGGTGAAGGTTTCCGCGAGGTTATCGTCGCCCATGTCGTGGGAGTCGGCACGCGGTGCCAAATGCACACCCACACGCCCGGCGCCCCAGACTTCGATGGCTGCGTCGGTCACTTCCAGAAGCAGGCGCGCACGGTTTTCCAGGGAGCCGCCGTAGTTATCGGTGCGCTGGTTGGTGCTGCTTTGCAGGAACTGGTCGAGCAGGTAGCCGTTGGCGCCGTGGATTTCCACGCCGTCAAAACCAGCGGCCTTGGCGTTTTCGGCACCGGTGCGGTAGGCGTCGATGATGTCGGCGATTTCAGCTGTTTCCAGGGCGCGCGGGGTAGGGTAGTCGGCCAGTGGGCGAACCAGGCTGACGTGGCCTTTTGGCTGGATCGCACTCGGCGCCACCGGGGTTTCGCCGTTCAGGTACGACTCATGGGAGATACGGCCCACATGCCACAGTTGCAGGAAGATCTTGCCGCCCGCGCCGTGAATCGCCTTGGTCACGTTGGCCCAACCGCGCACTTGGTCGTTGGACCAGATGCCTGGGGTGTCCGGGTAGCCCACGCCCAGCGGGGTCACGGAGGTGGCTTCACTGAGGATCAGCCCGGCGGACGCACGTTGCACGTAGTACTCAGCCATCAGTGCGTTGGGTACGCGGCCTTCATCAGCGCGGCAGCGGGTCAGCGGCGCCATGATGATGCGGTTCGACAGTTCCAGGTCGCCCAGTGTGATCGGATCGAAAATAGTCGTCATGGGAAAACACCCTTCTCTTTGAAGTTGATCAGTTGGTCGCAGGGGCCAGGTCGGCATCGCCGCCCTGACGGAAAGTAATCAGGGTTACCAGCAGCGCCAGGATCGCCAGGGCCGCTGCCGCCAGAGGCACGCTGGTCAGGCCGAAGCCGTGGGCGATCACGCTGCCGCCGACCCAGGCGCCGAGGGCGTTGCCGATGTTGAAGGCGCCGATGTTCAAGGTGGACACCAGGTTCGGTGCGGCCTTGCCGAAGGTCACCACGTTGATCTGCAACGCAGGGACAGCGGCAAACGACGCGGTAGCCCAGAGGAACAGCGTGATTTCAGTCGGGATCACCGCGACGCTGGTCCAGCTCAGTGCGGTGGATACCACCGCCATGCTGATAAACACACCGATCAAGGTTGCGGCCAGGCGTTTGTCGGCCAGTTTGCCGCCGATGATGTTGCCCACGGTGAGGCCCAGGCCGATCAACAGCAGGGTCCAGGTCACGCCTTTGGGTGTCACGCCGGTGACATCGCCGAGCAGCGGCGCAACATAGGTGAAGAGGGTGAACATCGATGCTGCGAACAGCGCAGTCATGCTCAGCGACAACCAGATGCCGGCACCTTTGAGGGCGGCCAGTTCGGCGCGCATGTCGAGTTTTTCTTCGTCACGCTTGGCTGGCAGGAAGCGGATCAGGCCGATCAACGCCACCACACCAATCACCGTCACCGCCCAGAAGGTCGAGCGCCAGCCGGCTTCCTGGCCCAACGCGGTGCCCAGCGGCACACCGAGTACGTTGGCGAGGGTCAAACCAGTGAACATCAATGCCACGGCCGAAGCGCGTTTGTTGGCTGGCACCAGGTTGGCCGCCACCACCGAGCCGATCCCGAAGAACGCGCCATGGCATAGCGCGGTAACCACGCGGGCTAACATCAGCACGTTGTAGTCGCTGGCCAGGGCGCAGAGCAGGTTGCCGACAATAAAGATGCCCATCAACGCTACCAGCGCGGCCTTGCGCGGCAGCTTGGCGGTGGCCAGTGCCATGAAGGGCGCGCCAATGGCTACGCCTAAGGCATAACCGGTGACCAGCCAGCCGGCGCCGGGGATCGACACGCCGAGGTCTGCCGCCACATCGGGCAACAGGCCCATGATGACGAACTCGGTGGTGCCGATGGCGAAGGCGCTCAGGGCCAGTATGAGTAGCGAGAGGGGCATTTGGGTTTCCTTGTTACAGCGCTGCGTTGTCGTCAGCGCTGAGTTCTGTGGTGAGCGCCGCAAGGAAGGCCTGGATGGTTTCCTCGTTGCGTTTGAAGAAG
Source organism: Pseudomonas sivasensis (assembly GCF_021391435.1). Classification (NCBI taxonomy): domain Bacteria; kingdom Pseudomonadati; phylum Pseudomonadota; class Gammaproteobacteria; order Pseudomonadales; family Pseudomonadaceae; genus Pseudomonas; species Pseudomonas sivasensis. The sequence goes on from NZ_CP090029.1 coordinate 1,706,128, forward strand.
TGCCACTGCCCGGCCTTCTGGCTGCTGATCAAACCCGCCCGTTGCAAGGTGGCCAGGTGGGCCGACACGGTCGACTGGGACAAGCCGCAGCGTTGGTCGATCTGACCGGCACAGATGCCGTATTCGTGGTTGTGCAGTTGCTCGGGAAATTGCACTTTCGGGTCTTTGAGCCAGGTGAGGATGTCTCGTCGTACTGGGTGCGCCAGGGCTTTTATTATTTCGTCGAGGTCGATGGACATGGCAGGTGCTCAGTGTCGTAAAGCGTTATATCGCGATGAGGCGAACCTTAAATCGTTATATCTCGATATACCAATATGATTTTGGTCTTAACTCAGCCCAAATCGGTATATCGGGTTATAACGATACGTTGACGGCAGTGCTAGACTGCGCGCCATGAATTATCTCGCACATCTGCACCTGGGCGGCCAACTTCCTGCACAACTGCTGGGCAGCCTCTATGGCGATTTCGTCAAAGGTCGCCTGCAGGGCCAGTTCAGCCCGCCCATCGAAACGGCGATCCAGCTGCATCGCTCCATCGACCGCTTCACCGACAGTCACCCGCGGGTGGGAGAGGCGTTGTCGCGTTTCAGCCTCACCCGCAGGCGTTATGCGGGAATCGTCCTCGACGTGTTTTTCGATCACTGCCTGGCGCGGGACTGGGCGCTGTATGCCGACCAACCCTTGGAGCACTTCACTTCGCAGGTGTACCGCGTGCTGGCGGCCGAACCGCAGTTGCCGGGGCGCTTGGCGCAGATTGCGCCGTATATGGCCGCGGATGATTGGTTGGGGTCGTACCGCGAGTTTGCGGTGATGGAGCAGGTGCTGCGGGGGATTTCGCGACGGCTGACACAACCCCAGGAATTAGGGTTTGCGATGCAGGAATTGCGTGAGTTGTATGAGCCGTTGAGTGAAGACTTCCGGATCTTCTACCCCGAACTGCAAGCCTTCGCGCATAACCATCTGACAACACAAAGCTAAATGTGGGAGGGGGCTTGCTCCCGATTACGGTGTGCCAGCCACCACTGATGCTGGCTGATCCACTGCTATCGGGAGCAAGCCCCCTCCCACATTTGGAAAAGTGTCTGGCTCATATCACGCGGCAAAGGCTGGTCGCGTCGCTACTTGTTCAGTCTCCGGCACCGGCCCAAACAACGCCCTCTGCACCGCCTGCTGCGCCTGATGCGCCAGCGCCGCGCGTTCCTGCCCGGCGCAGGCAATCGGCTTGAGCACATGGATCTCCACATCGCCCTGATCATTGCCGAACAAGCGCATCAGGTGCGACAGCAAATCATCATCGCCAATAAACGGTGCCAATGGGTCCACTTGCCCATCGCGCAGATAACGAATCGCCACCGGTTGCAGCGCCACGTCCGCATCAATCGCACTGGCCAGCAAGCGTCCGTGGAAGGTACGCAGGCTGCGCCCGTCGGTGGTGGTGCCTTCGGGGAACATCAGCAATGGATGCTGTTGTTCCAGGTGACGGGTCATCTGCTTGCGGATCAACTGGCTGTCGCCCGAACCACGACGGATAAACAGGCTACCGGCCTTGGCTGCCAACCATCCCGCCACCGGCCAAGTGCGCACTTCCGCCTTGGACAGGAACGACATCGGCGCCACCGCGCCCAGCAACGGAATATCGGTCCAGGACACGTGATTGCTCACCCACAGCATCGGCTGCGTCGGCAACTCACCGTGCACGGTCACGCGAAAGGGCAGGGCGTTGGTCAGCCGCGCCATAAAGAATCGCGACCAACGCTGGCGCCGCACCATGGAGTTGGCGATGCCCAAGCGCTCGAACACACCAAACACAGTGGCCATGCTTAAACCCAGCGCCACGACCACCAGCACGCGGGCAATGCGCCCGTACACGCGCAGGCGGCTCATCACATGGCCGCCTTGAAGTGGCGCGCATAACGCGGGCACAACTCATCGCGCTTGAGCAGGATGAACACGTCGGCCACCTGGAAATCTTCATCCCAGCACGGCTCGCCGCAGATCTTTGCGCCCAGGCGCATGTAGGCCTTGAGCAGCGGAGGCATCTCCGCGATTACGTTGGTCGGCAGGTCCAGCGCCGGCAGCGGTTTTTTCGGTTCGGCGCGCAGGTGTTCGTTGCACAGGTAGCGTTCGCGCAGGCGCTGCATGATTGCGTGGGCCTGGATGCCGCCGTCGTGCATCGGGATGCTCGCGCAGCCCATCAAATAGCTGTAGCCGCCTTGGTTGAGGACTTCAGCCAACTCGCCCCACAGCACAGCGATGGTGCCTCCGTTACGGTAGGCCGGGTCGACGCAGGTGCGGCCGATTTCCAGGATTGGGCCTTGCAGGTGCAGCAAGCCGTGCAGGCTGAATTCTTCTTCGCTGTAGAACCGGCCCAAGGTGCTGGCAGCCTGGTGGTCGAGCAAACGGGTGGTGGCGACGAGTCGTCCGCTGTTCAAATCCCGCACGCCGATGTGGCTGCAGTGAACATCATAGTCATCCATGTCCAGACCCAGTTCCGCGCCTTTCAGCTTGGCGTTGAACTCGCCGCTGAATACGTTGAACCGCAGGGCCTGGGCTTCCTGCAACGCTTGTGCGCCAACCAGGCGTTCGGCTTGCAGACGGCGTTCATTGCCGGTGTCGCTGATGCGGGCGATCTGAGTCATGGCGAATCTCCGAGTGCCAGCCACGTTCCGGCCGGTCGACTTGTTTGTCCAAACTCAGGCTATGTAGGCTCGGTGTCATCTCCATGAAGTTATGGTGACGCTTGGATGACAGCCCCTTTGTCGCAAATCTGTCATCACCCTCGGCTAGGCTCGCGGGCTTGAATGCCCCCTTGAGTCTGTGTCCATGGTCAGAGGCCTGCTGTGCGTTGCCCTGCTGTTTGCCACCGTTACCGCCCGCGCCGACACCTGGCCCGACAAGGACTGGGCCAAGGGCACGCCGCTCGCCGGGCCCGCCATCCAAGCACTGGATGCCTACGCGTTCCCGCCGCGTGACGATGCCACTCGCCAAGGCGTTCGCACCGATGCGCTGCTGGTAATCCGCGACGGCCAGATCATCTATGAACGCTACGCCGCGCCCACCACCGCCGACACGCCGCACCTGACCTGGTCCATCAGCAAGAGCCTGATGGCCACCGTTCTGGGCGTCGCCTATGGCGATAATCGCTTCAAACTGACTGACCCGGTGGCGCGCTTCTACCCGCCGATGAAGCAACATCCCACGGTGACCATGGCCGACCTGCTGCACTGGGCCTCGGGCCTGGACTGGCAGGAAGACTACGAATACGCCCCGCTGAAATCCTCGGTGGTGGCGATGCTCTATACCCGTGGCCGTGCCGATATGGCTGAGTTCGCCGCCAATACCGAATCCTTCAGTGCACCGGGCCAGGTCTTCCGCTATTCCAGCGGCGACAGCAATATTTTGTCCGCCGCGCTCAAAGGCATGCTGGGTCACAAGGCTTATATGAGTTACCCGTGGGATGCGCTGTTCAAGCCGCTGGGCATTCGCAACGCCACGTGGGAAACCGATGCCGATGAAACCTTCGTCGCCTCGTCCTATGCCTACTTGACCGCGCGCGATTTGGCCCGCGTCGGTTTGCTGATGGCGCGGGACGGTCGCTGGGGCGAGCAACAATTGCTGCCTGAAGACTGGGTGGCTTTCAACCGCCAGCCCTTCGCCAACTACAAGGCCGGCCAGAACGAAGCCGTCCCTGGCGGTCATTGGTGGCTGAACCAGGGCACCCCGCGACCCTGGCCCGACGCCCCCGCCGACACCTTTGCCGCCCTCGGCCATTGGGGCCAGGCGCTGTACGTGATGCCCACCGAACACCTGGTGATCGTGCGTTACGGCGACGATCGCGACGGCAGCTACCGCCACAACGAACTGCTCAAACGCGTGCTTGCGGCGGTGCAACCATGATCCGTCGTCGGCCGTTTACCAGTGTCTTTTTACTGTTAGTTCTGGGCCTGCTGGGTTGGATCTGGCACGAGCGCGTTAACCTGCAAGCCTTCCCCGACATCATTGCGGCGTATACCGCCAAGGAGTATTGCTCGTGCCGGTATGTGGCGAACAATCCAGCCGATTATTGCCGGGGATATGTGAAGCAGTACGTGCCCACCAGTGCGTTCAGTGATAACCCGGAGCGCAGTGAAGTGACGGCGAGCGGGTTGGGGCGTACGCACCGTGCACGCTGGTTCGGCGACCGCCAGGGCTGTCGCCTGAGTCCTTGACCCGTCTCGCTTCCACATTGGATTTGCGCCGCTTGTGACATTGCGCTTAAGGTTCGTGCAGGTTTTTTCCCCACGAGTCCTTAATGTTCAACGCGTCTGTTATCAAACCCCTGGCCTTTGCCCTGCTGGTCGCTGCCGCCGTACCCGCCCACGCCGATTGGTACCTGGACAACGAGTCCTCGCGCCTGTCGTTCGTCACCACCAAAAACACCGAGATCGCTGAAGTCCATCGCTTCCTGGTGCTGCACGGTAAGGTCGACAGCAAGGGCGCGGCGCAATTGGAAGTGGAGCTGGAGTCGGTCAACAGCAGCATCCCGCTGCGTGACGAGCGCATGCGCAATCAGCTTTTCGAGATCAAGACTTTTCCTGATGCGCTGATCAGTGCACAGATCAACCTGCAACCGATCAATGACCTGGCCCCCGGCGCGCAACTGGAATTGCGCCTGCCGCTGAACGTCACCTTGCACGGCAAAACCCAGACCTACAGCGCAGAACTCCTGGCCACGCGCCTGGATGACCGGCGTTTCCAGGTGGTGACCCTGGAACCTGTGGTGTTGCACGCCGAGGACTTCGACCTGGCACCGGGTGTGGCGGCATTGCGTGAAGCGGCGGGGCTCAAGTCGATCAGCTTGTCGGTGCCGGTGGGTGCGGTGCTGATTTTTACGGCGCGCTGACGTGAGCGGCGCGGTGTTCCCGTGGCGCAGCGCCAACCGTTTCGAGTTGTTGATCGACGGACCGAATTTCTTTCCACAAATGCTCGTGGGCATTGCCCGCGCTGAGCGCCAGGTGGATCTTGAGTTGTACTTGGTGGAGGCGGGCGCGTGCGCCGAAGCGCTGGTGCAGGCTTTGGTGCTCGCCGCCGAACGTGGCGTGCTGGTGCGTTGCCTGTTCGATGACTACGGCAGTCTCGCGTTCACTCTGGGACTGCGTAAGCGTTTGACCGATGCCGGTGTGGTGCTGCGTTTCTACAATCGCCTGAGCTGGCGCCGTTGGATGCGCAACCTGTACCGCGACCACCGCAAGCTGCTGCTTATCGACCAGAATATCGCCGTGGTCGGCGGCACAGGCGTCACCGATGAATTCTGGACGCCGGGCGAAGACACCGCCGAATGGCACGAAGTGATGGTGCAGATCAGCGGCCCGCTGGTGCTGGATTGGCAGGCGCTGTTCGATCGCCAATGGCACGCCAACGTGGCGCGCCGGGAGTGGAAACCGGCCACCCATTTCGGCTTGCCGCGCCTGCCCAAAGTACCAGCGACCGGCCCGGGACTGGGCCGCGTCGCGTATGCGGACGCCCGTCAGCACCGCGACATCCTGCAATCGCTGATCCGCGCGCTCAACAGCAGCAAGACACGAATCTGGCTGGCCACGCCGTATTTCTTGCCCACATGGGGCGTGCGCCGTGCCTTGCGCCGGGCGGCAGGGCGTGGGGTAGATGTGCGTTTGCTGCTCACCGGCCCGCGTACTGATCACCCGTCGGTGCGTTACGCCGGGCATCGTTATTACCCACGCTTATTACGCTCGGGCGTGCAGATCTTTGAATACCAGCCGTGCTTTTTGCACCTGAAAATGGTGCTGGTGGACGATTGGGTCAGCATCGGCTCGTGCAACTTCGACCACTGGAATCTGCGCTTCAATCTGGAAGCCAACCTTGAAGCGTTGGACCCGGAATTGACGCTGGCGGTCGAAGGCAGTTTCGAACGGGATTTTGCCCAGAGTCAGGCGGTGAGCCTGGATGCTTGGAAGGCGCGACCGTTGTGGCGGCGGGTGAAGCAGCGGGTGTGGGGGTGGATTGATCGGTTGGTGGTGAACGTGCTGGACCGACGCGGCTAGCAAGAACACTGAGATCAAATGTGGGAGGGGGCTTGCCCCGATAGCGATGACTCAGCTCCAGATCTGCTGGCTGGTACACCGCAATCGGGGGCAAGCCCCCTCCCATATTGTTTGACCGTGTCAGGCGTTAGAGCAGTTCGAACGTCTGCTGCTGCACATCCCGGGAGTCCAGGCCGATCTGCACATTGAACTCGCCGGGTTCCGCCGCGTACTTGAGCTGGGTGTTGTAGAACTTCAAGTCTTCCTCGGTGATGGTGAAGTGCAAGGTGCGCTCTTCACCAGCCTTGAGCATGATTTTCTGGAAGTTCTTCAGTTCTTTGATCGGACGGATCATCGAACCCGCGACGTCCTGGATATACATCTGCACCACGGTTTCGCCGTCGACCTTGCCGGTGTTCCGCACCGTGACGCTGGCGTCGAGCTTGCCAGTCTTGTTCAGGGTGGTGGACGACAGCGCCATATCCGACAGGCTGAACGTGGTGTAGCTCAGGCCATAACCAAACGGGAACAGCGGCCCGGTGGTGTCATCGAAGTACTGCGAGGTGTAGTTGCCCGGTTTGCCTGGGGTAAACGGCCGGCCGATGGTCAGGTGGTTGTAGTAGGTCGGAATCTGGCCCACGGAGCGGGGGAACGTAATCGGCAGCTTGCCCGACGGGTTGTAGTCACCGAACAGCACGTCGGCGATGGCGTTGCCGCCTTCGGTGCCGGCGAACCAGGTTTCCAGGATCGCGTCGGCCTGTTGGTTCTCTTCCAGGATCGACAGCGGGCGGCCGTTCATCAGCACCAGCACCAGCGGCTTGCCGGTGGCCTTGAGCGCCTTGATCAGGTCGCGCTGGCTTTGCGGGATGTTCAGGTCGGTGCGGCTCGACGATTCGTGGGACATGCCACGTGACTCACCCACGGCCGCGACGATCACGTCGGCATCCTTGGCCGCTTTGACGGCCTCATCGATCAGCACCTGCGGTGCGCGCTTGTCATCCACCACTTCCGGGGCATCGAAGTTGAGGAAGTTGAGGTAGTCCACCACGGCCTTGTCGTTGGTGATGTTGGCGCCACGGGCGTAGATGATCTTGCCTTTCTCGCCGATGACCGCATTCAAACCGTCGAGCAGGGTCACCGATTGTTCCGGCTTACCGGCAGCGGCCCAGCTGCCCATCATGTCGATCGGCGCCTTGGCCAGTGGGCCCACGAGCGCGATGGTCGCGGATTTTTTCAGTGGCAGGGTGTTGTTCTGGTTTTTCAGCAATACCAGGCTGCGGCGCGCGATATCGCGGGCCTCGGCGCGGTGCAGGCGGCTGTCGGCATAAGTGTCTGCCGGGTCATCCTCGGCCTTGCCGATGCGCAGGTACGGGTCCTTGAACAGGCCCATGTCGTACTTGGCGCCGAGCACTTCGCGCACGGCGTTGTCGATGTCGCTCTGTTCGATCTCACCGGACTTGAGCAGCCCAGGCAATTCCTTGCCGTACAGCGAGTCGTTCATGCTCATGTCGATGCCGGCCTTGATCGCGAGCTTCGCGGCTTCACGCCCGTCCTTGGCCACGCCGTGCTTGATCAGTTCGAAGATCGCGCCATGGTCGCTGACGGCCAAGCCTTTGAAGCCCCAGTCCTTGCGCAGCAGGTCGTTCATCAGCCAGGTGTTGGCAGTGGCAGGCACGCCGTTGATCGAGTTGAGCGCCACCATCACGCCGCCGGAGCCGGCCTTGATCGCCGCGTGGTACGGCGGGAGGTAGTCCTGGTACATCTTGACCGGGCTCATATCGACCACGTTGTAGTCGCGGCCGCCTTCCACCGCGCCGTACAGGGCGAAGTGCTTGACGCTGGCCATGATGCTGTCGGCATTTGCGGGGCTGGCGCCCTGGAAGGCCCGGACCATGACTTCGGCGATTCGCGACACCAGGTAGGTATCTTCGCCGAAACCTTCGGAGGTACGGCCCCAGCGTGGGTCGCGGGAGATGTCGACCATCGGCGCGAAGGTGATGTCGAGGCTGTCAGCGGCGGCTTCCTGTGCAGCGATGCGCCCTGAGCGGCCGATGGCGTCCATGTCCCAGCTGGAGGCCAGGGCCAGGCTGATCGGGAAGATGGTGCGGTGGCCGTGGATCACGTCATAGGCGAAGAACATCGGGATCTTCAAGCGGCTGCGCATGGCCGCGTCCTGCATCGGACGGTTTTCCGGGCGGGTGATGGAGTTGAACGTGCCACCGATGCGGCCGGCGGCGATTTCCTTGCGGATCAGCTCGCGGGGCATTTCGGGGCCGATGCTGATCAGGCGCAATTGGCCGATCTTCTCATCGAGGGTCATCTGCTTGAGCAGGTCGCTGACGAAGGCGTCCTTGTCTTTAAGCGCAGCAGGCTTTGTTTCTGCCCAGACGGGGTGGGTGGCCAGCGTGGCAACAAGGCCGAGCAAACACAGCTTCTTCATGAATATCCTTTTTCGGCTCACTGCACAGCAAACATGCGCTGTTCTGCCAAAATGTGGGGAACATATGTTGTTGTTCGAGTGTTATTGCAGAAAATGCACCACACTTCTGAACTCTTATTTGCGCTGGGCATCTTTTTAGCTGAATGATTCGATGCAATCCAGTAGTGGGAGCGGATTATGCCCCAAGCGCGCGGTTTATAGGGTCAGTCGTCAAATTCCATCAAGATTGCTCAGGAGAGACACCATGCAAGCAGCACAAAGTTACCGCTGGGGCTTCAAAGCCGCAGCTTTGCTATTGATCAGCACGGTGCTGAGCGGTTGCGGCATCAACACTATCCCCACCCTGGACGAACAGGCCAAAGCCGCGTGGGGCCAGGTGCAGAACCAATACCAACGCCGCGCCGACCTGATCCCTAACCTGGTGGAAGTGGTCAAAGGCTACGCTGCCCATGAACAAGACACCCTCACCGCCGTAATCGAAGCGCGGGCCAAGGCCACCTCGATCCAGGTCGACGCCAGCACCCTCGACAATCCCGAGAAACTCAAACAGTTCCAGCAAGCCCAGGACGGTTTGAGCGGCGCGCTTAGCCGCTTGATGGTGGTGTCCGAGCGCTACCCGGACCTCAAGGCCAACCAGAACTTCCTGGCCCTGCAATCCCAGCTTGAAGGCACCGAAAACCGTATCGCCGTGGCCCGTCGTGATTTCATCCAGGCCGTGCAGGCCTACAACACCGAGATCCGCACCTTCCCAGGTCGTCTGTGGCACAGCGTGATGTACAGCGACTTGCCGATCCGCCAAACGTTTGAAGCCACCAGTGCCGATGCCGATAAAGCACCGCAAGTGAAGTTCAAGTAAGCCGATGCGCTTATTACGGATAGGGCTGGCGCTGTGGCTGCTGGCCTGCGTGGGCGTGGCCCAGGCAGCGCTGACCTTCCCGGAGTTGACCGGACGGGTGGTCGATAACGCCCAGATGATCGACCCGGCGGTGCGCGCGCAGTTGTCCCAGCAGTTGCAGGCGCTGGAGCAAACCGCCGGCGACCAGATCGTGGTGGTCACCGTGCCTGACCTGCAAGGCGTGCCTATTGAAGACTTCGGTTATCAACTGGGGCGCCACTGGGGCATTGGCCAGAAGGGCAAGGACAACGGCGCGCTGTTGATCGTCGCCCGCGATGAGCGCAAATTGCGCATCGAAGTCGGTTACGGCCTGGAAGGCGTGCTGACCGATGCGCAGTCCTGGGTGATCATCAACCAGGTGATCACCCCCAAATTCAAAACCGGCAATTTCAGCCAGGGCATCAGCGACGGGGTGGCCGCGATGATCCAGGTGGTGGGCGGTGAGCCATTGGCGGTACCGGCCCATGTGGCGGATGCCAATTTTGCCAAGGATAATCCCGGGTTTTCCATCGGCCTGGTTATCCTGCTGATTGGCGTGTTGTGGCTGTGCAACCGTATGGGCCTGCCGGTGGGCGCGATCCTGCTGGCGATTCTCAGCAGCAGTGGACGCGGCGGCGGCGGGGGAGGCGGTGGCGGTGGTTTTCGCGGCGGCGGTGGCGGCTTCGGCGGCGGCGGTGCTTCAGGTGGCTGGTGATGACAATAACTAGAAAAGAGCATGTACAACCATGGCATTACTGACTGAACACGAGCAACGCCAAGTCGCTGAGGCAATTGCCCGGGTCGAGCAACAGACCGACGCCGAGTTGGTCACCGTGCTGGCCGCGCGTGCCGACGATTACGCCTACATCCCCTTGTTGTGGGCCAGCTTGATCGCCTTGGTGGTGCCGGGTGTGGTGCATTACCTGTCCGGCTACCTGACCATGTACACCTTGCTGCTGGCGCAATGGGCGACGTTCATCGTGTTGTGCCTGGTGTTCCGCTTGCCCAAGGTCACGACCCGCTTGATCCCGCGCTCCGTGCGGCACTGGCGCGCTTCCAACCTGGCGCGCCGGCAGTTTCTGGAGCAGAACCTGCACCACACGCTGGGCAGTACCGGGGTGCTGATTTTTGTCAGCGAGGCGGAGCGTTATGTGGAAATCCTGGTGGACGATGGCATCTCCAGCCGCCTGGATGACAGTCATTGGGATGGGATCGTCAGGGCGTTTACCCAGCAGGTGAAACAGGGGCAGACGCTGGCTGGGTTTATTGCGTGTATCGATGCATGCGGTGAATTGCTGAAGGTGCATGTGCCGGTAACGCAGACCCGCAATGAACTGCCAAACCGGCTGGTCGTACTGGAATAGTCCCGCCGCCACTGGCTGAAAATGTGGGAGGGGGCTTGCCCCCGATTGCAGAGTGTCAGTCAACGATGTTCCAACTGATCCACGGCTATCGGGGGCAAGCCCCCTCCCACATTTGAGTCTGCGGTGACCACTGGTCAAATAACTCCGTGCCCTGGTGGACTATCCCCCCTAAAATGCCCGGCATTCCCAGCCCGAGGCGTTTTTGTTCATGTCCGTCACCGCTCAACCTGTCCGCCCTGCGCCGGATCATCACGCCCAGTTCATCGAACTGTTGAGCACAAGCCTTGCGCAGAACGCCTTTATCAAGCTGGTGCTGGCCAAGTACGTCGGTGACGAAGCCGAGCTTCAGCGGCTGATCATCAAGGCGGTGACCGTCAAGGAGCAGCCATGCCTGTCCTTCGTCTACCGCTACAAGACCCGTGACATCACCAAGAACTTGCCGCTGGCCGACGGCGTGGCGGCGATTGCCGAGCTGCTGCCGGCGTCGTTCAAGAATGCGCACTTGCTGTCGCTGACCGACGAAGCCCAGTTGGAATACAGCAAGAAGAACAAAAGCTCGCTGTTCAAAAGCAAGCCGCAGCAACTGCGCGAAGCACCTTCGGCGGAGCATAACCGTGAGAAGAATCGCTTCCTCGACCTGAGCCGGCCGTTCCTCGCCGATCTGGGCGTGACCGATTCCAAGCAGGCGCTGATCCCGTCGATGTCGCGCAAGTGGAAGCAGATCAACAAGTTCATCGAAGTGTTCAGCCATGCGCTGACCTCGTCACCGCTGAAGCTGGATCAACCGGTGCGTGTCGCCGACTTTGGTTCGGGCAAGGGCTACCTCACGTTTGCGATCCACGACTACCTGCGCAACACCCTCAAGGCCGAAGGCGAAGTTACCGGCGTTGAATTGCGCGAAGACATGGTGACCCTGTGCAACACCGCCGCTGCGCGCCTGGAACACCCGGGTCTGGTGTTCAAATGCGGCGACGTACGCAGCGTGGCGCCGAGCGAGCTGGACGTGATGATCGCCCTGCATGCCTGCGATATCGCCACCGACTATGCGATCCACACCGGTATCCGCTCCGGCGCGTCGATCATCATGTGTTCGCCGTGCTGCCATAAGCAGATCCGCTTGCAGATCCAGAGCCCGGTGCTGCTCAAACCGATGCTGCAATACGGTTTACACCTGGGCCAGCAAGCGGAAATGGTTACCGACAGTTTGCGAGCATTGTTTCTCGAAGCCTGTGGATACGAGACGAAAGTGTTCGAGTTCATCTCGTTGGAACACACCAACAAGAACAAGATGATCCTCGCGGTCAAGCGTAACGAGCCGGTGGACAATACGCAGTTGCTGGAGAAGGTTCAGGAGCTTAAGGCGTTCTACCACATCACTGAACACTGCCTGGAAACCCTGCTGCGCGCGGATGGCTACCTGGCCTGAACACTGCTCAAATGTGGGAGGGGACTTGCCCCCTTCCACATTTAGACTGCACTTGGCTTGGGGACTGGCGCAGGTTGCACCGCCGTCTTGCGCCCCAGCATTACCGTCACAATCACCCCGCACGCAAACACCCATGTAATTGGCTCGATATGTTCCCCAAAGAACAACGCCGAAAACGCGATGGTGAAGAAGATCTGCAACAGCTGGATCTGGCTGACCCGCGCAATGCCGCCCATGGCCAACCCGGCGTACCAGGCAAAGAACCCCAGGAACTGCGAGAACAGCGACACATACCCAAATGCCCACCAGGTACGCATGGAAATCGCACCTTGATGCTGCGCCGCCAAGTACCACACCGGCCCGATCAGCACCGGCGTTGACAGCACCAGCGCCCAACAGATCACCTGCCAGCCGCCCATCTCCTTGGCCAATCGACCGCCCTCGGCATAACCCAAACCGCCCACGGCAATCGCGCCGAGCATCAAGAGATCCCCCGCCTGGATGCTTCCGGCGCCGGTGATCAACGCATAACTCAATACCAACGCACTGCCCAATGCGGCGCAGGCCCAGAAGGCTTTCGACGGCCGTTCATGGGACAGCCATGCTGCATACAGCGCCACGCAAAGCGGTTGCAGACCGTTGACCAGCGCACCATGGGACGCCGGCAAGGTTTGCATGGCCCACGCCGACAGCACCGGGAAACCGAGAATGACCCCGGCGATCACCAGGCACAAACCCCGCACCTGGCGCCAGGTCGGCCAGCGCTCACGGCGCCACAGCAACAGCGCCGCCGCCGGTACCGCCGCGAACAACGCTCGGCCCAGGCCATTGAGCAACGGGTGGATTTCCTGCACCACGATACGGGTGAAGGGCAGGGTCAGGCTGAAGATGATGACGCCCAGCAGGCCGAGGGCCATGCCGGTGTTTTCGCGCGAGCTCATGGGGGCAACCGAAATCTAGAGGGCTTCAAGGGAAGCCCATATAGCCACAACCCCCGTCGAACGCGGGCCTACAGCTGGATACGGATTTATCCGTACAGTTGATCTTGTGTGGGCGCTGGCTTGCCTGCGATTGCATCATGTCGTGGTCACTGACACACCGAGGTGTCTGCATCGCGGGCGCGGTAGCCCCGCCATAGAACCCGCGAAAGGCATCGGCCGACAACGGGCCGGGCTTGTCTCGCGTTGAGGGGCGAAGCGCTCCCTGATGAAGACGAATGCGGTGTATCCGCCGCTCCTCTGCGCCTGGTTTTTAGGCTGCTGCGCAGCCCTACGCGGGACAAGCCCGCTCGCTACAAGAACGCGCTCGACTGAAATGACTCATGCAGGACTCTAGACTTAAGGGTTGGTATTTAAGCCTTTAAAGTCAGTAACTTATTTAAGTTTGATAAGGCGGGCTTGATCAGCGTTCCACAGGTACTGAGAGTGCTGGATCACCCAGTGGATGCGTGCGCGCCGCAAAAAACTTCAGCTCCACGCCGCTGCTGTCAAATAACTCCGAATACCGCCGCTTCTGCTGGCGAATAAACCCGTCACTGCGCCCCGACACCGAGATCGCCAGGGTGCTCAAATTGGCTTGGCGAATGGCATCCACCAAGTGCTGATCCTGAGGCCCCAGGCCGTGCCCAAAGATGCACAGCGCGCCTTCATAGGTCAGCAACTGCTCATAGCAGAACGACAGGTAGTCCGAACTGCGGATGGTCTTGAGCTTCTCCTGCACGGTGCCTTCGCTGACAAACAGCGGCACATCGTCCAGAGTCTTGATCGTGTTGTTGATGGCAAAGCTGCTGAGCAAGGTGCTGTCAGTCGTGGGTAATTTGCGTGCGGTGCCGTCGAGGTTTCGCACCAGGTGCAAGCCGCCGTGCAGGTACAGGATGCGTGTGGCGTCGGTGCGGGTGTTGCGCAGGTCGAAGCTGGCGTCGGCGCTGCGGAACAGATCGTCGATGCCCGGCGTGTGCAGGATCGCCCAATAGTTGAGCAGGTCATAGTTGCTGGTGAATACGGTGGAGTAACCGGCCAGCTCCGCGTTGATCGTCGCCAGTGTCGATGGCTTCACCAAGCGCCAAGGGATATGCACGGCGTGGATGGTGTTGATCAATGCTTCCTTGATCGCGTAGTAGCGATTACGCGGCGCCGCCGAGCTGACCGCCAGGGCCTTGTTGACCCGGCTGGTGGTTTTCAGCGCGCCCAGTGCTTGTTCGAAACTGCGGGTTTGCAGGGCGTCGAACACACTGAGTTCGGATGGGCTGAGGGGTTTTTCTTCGACGGTGCGGGCGTTTTCGAACAGCGAGTCGTAGGCAAAGTCTTCCCAAACCGTACGGCTCGCGCCGTTGCCGATCAGAATCCCAGTGAAGTCGATGGTGCTGCGCAGGGCACTCCAGTCTTCAAGGTGGGCGTCAATATCCTGGAAATCCTTCATTGCGGCGGGCTACTCGAAATCGGCTGGGCGGTGACTTTATCACGAGCTGACGTTGATCCTGATCAAGATGCCGCAGACAACTGAGGCCGATGCTAGAGGCAGAAACGTTATCCGAGGATTCGCCATGAGCAGCACCTTCTTCATCCCAGCCGTCAACATCATGGGCACCGACTGCCTCGACGAAGCCATGAACGCCATCCGCAACTACGGTTTTCGCAAGGCGCTGATTGTCACCGACGCCGGTCTGGCCAAGGCGGGCGTCGCCAGCATGATTGCCGAGAAACTGGCGATGCAAGACATCGACTCGGTGATCTATGACGGTGCCAAACCCAACCCCAATGTGGAAAACGTCGAGAAAGGCCTGGCGCTGTTGCAGCAAAGTGCGTGTGATTTTGTGGTGTCGCTGGGCGGCGGCTCGCCCCATGACTGCGCCAAGGGCATCGCCCTGTGCGCCACCAACGGCGGGCATATCGGCGACTACGAAGGCGTGGACCAATCGGCCAAGCCGCAACTGCCGCTGGTAGCCATCAACACCACTGCCGGCACGGCCAGCGAGATGACCCGCTTCTGCATCATCACCGACGAAACCCGTCACGTGAAAATGGCCATCGTTGACCGCAACGTCACGCCACTGCTGTCGGTCAACGACCCATCGCTGATGGTTGGCATGCCTAAGGGGCTCACCGCCGCCACCGGCATGGACGCCCTGACTCACGCCATCGAAGCCTATGTCTCCACCGCCGCCACGCCGATCACCGACGCCTGCGCGATCAAGGCCATCGAACTGATCAGCGCCAACCTGCGCCTGGCCGTCCGTGATGGCAGTGACAAGGTCGCGCGGGAAAACATGGCTTACGCGCAGTTCCTCGCCGGCATGGCGTTCAACAACGCGTCCCTGGGTTTTGTGCACGCCATGGCTCACCAGTTGGGCGGGTTCTACGACCTGCCCCACGGCGTGTGCAACGCGGTGCTGCTGCCCCATGTGCAAAGCTTCAACGCCAGCGTAAGCGCCAAACGCTTGAGCGATGTAGGCCGAGCGCTGGGGGCAGACATCAAGGGCATCACCGATGAAGAGGGCGCCCAAGCTGCCATCGCCGCCATTCGTAGCCTGGCCCAGGACGTTGAAATTCCGGCGGGCCTGCGTGAGCTGGGTGCCAAGTTGCAGGATATTCCGCTGCTGGCGACCAATGCGTTGAAGGATGCGTGCGGCCTGACCAACCCACGGCGCGCGGATCAGCGTCAGATTGAGGAGATCTTTCGCAGCGCGTTTTGAGTGGGGCAGCCTCAAGCCGCAAGCGTTAAGCTATAGGTTGGATGCATTCAACTTGAGCATGAAGCTTGCGGCTTGCCGCTGAGGTCACCTTATGAGAGTTCTGTTATTCGGAGCCACCGGTATGGTTGGCCAAGGCGTTCTGCGTGAATGCCTGTTGGCTGCCGATGTCCAGGAAATCGTCGCCGTTGGCCGCACGCCCCTGACCCAGGAACACGGCAAGCTGCATCAGGTATTGCACAGCGACATGCTGGATTTCCAACCCCTGGAAAACCTGCTGCAAGGCTTTGATGCCTGCTTCTTCTGCCTCGGTGTGTCGTCGGCCGGCATGAATGAAACCACGTATACCCACCTCACCTATGACCTGACGCTCGTAGCTGCCAGCACCTTGGCGCGGCTCAATCCACAGATGACGTTTATCTACGTGTCCGGCGCTGGCACCGACAGCTCCGAGGCGGGCCATTCGATGTGGGCGCGGGTCAAAGGCAAGACCGAGAACGCGTTGCTGCGCTTGCCGTTCAAGGCGGTGTACCTGTTTCGGCCGGGGATCATTCAGCCGCTGCACGGTGTGCGCTCTAAGACGCCGGTGTATCAAGCGTTTTACTCCGTGCTCGGGCCAGTGCTTTCGTTGGTGCGTCGGGTTAAGCCGGGCTGGGTGGTGAGTACGGAAACTGTCGGCCGAGCCATGTTGCAAGCGGTGCGCCATGGCGCGCCGCAACCGGTGGTGGAGCAGGGCGAGATCAATCGCCTGGCGGCGGAGCGCTGCTGATGCTGTGGCCGCGCGCAACTGTGAGTTGCCTTGCGCACCGGATGACATCACTGAAATCGATGCCAAAGGCTGATCAGCTCGCTGTTGCCAGTGCGCGTGCGGACGTGTTGCCAAACTGAATCAGCGCCACACCTCCCATCAACAACAACGCCCCAAGCACCCGTGGCGTTGTCAGTTGACGCTCCACCAGACCGAACAACCCAAAGTGATCGAGCAGCAGTGATGCAAGCATCTGTCCCGCCAACGCCAGGGCGATAAACCCCGACGCACCCAGCTTGGGCAGCAGCATCAACGCCAGAGCGATAAAGCACACACCAAACGCGCCACCGGCCCACATCCACAGAGGCGCCTTGACGATAAACGTGAGGCTGGGCAGCGGCAGACGCAGCGCCACGATCACCGGCAGCAACACCATCATGCTCACCAGCAGTGACGCCAGGGTGGCCCACAGCGGGTGGCCGAGCCCGCGCCCAAGGTTGGCATTGATGGCACTCTGAAACGGCACCACCGCCCCGGCGATTACCGCTAGCGCCAATAAACCTGCCCACTGCAACGTTGTCATGCTGGATCTCCCAGAGGTTTTGCTGGACTCTAGGTCATTCGTCGATCAAATTTAAATTCCAAATTCTTATGCTGGATATGCAGCTGATGAATGATCTGCGCCGTATTGACCTCAACCTGTTGGTGATCCTCGACGCCTTGCTCATTGAGCAACACGTCACCCGCGCCGCCGAGCGCGTGCACCTGAGCCAGCCGGCGGTCAGCCATGCGCTGGCGCGGTTGCGGGATGTGCTGGGTGATCCGTTGCTGGTGCGTCAGGGCGGCACGCTGGTGCCCACCGCCCGCGCATTGGAATTGGCGGCCCCGCTGGCCGAAGCATTGGCGCAGGTGCAGGCGCTACTGGCGCCTAATCGCTTTGATCCGGCATCGGCGAAGCGTCGTTTTCGTGTGGCGATGTCGGACTACAGCGCGGCGATTTTCTTACCGAGGTTGGTTCGTGTACTGCGCCGTGAAGCATCGGGCGTTGACCTGCAAATCATCCAGACCAGCCGCGAAGGCATGGTTGACGGCGTGCTCAATGGCGACCTTGACCTGGCCGCTGGCGTGTTCCCCGATATGCCTGCTGAACTGCGTACTACGCCCTTGTTCGACGAGCATTACACCTGTCTGGTGGACCGTAGCAGCCTGCCGCAGGACGGCTCTCTCGACCTGCCCACCTACCTCTCGCGCCCCCATGTGCTGCTGGAAATGCGCGGCAGCGGCACCCCGGAAATCGAACGAGCGCTGACGGCGATTCGTCAGCGGCGGCATGTGGCGATCAGCCTGCCGCACTGGGGCGTGGCGCCGCAGTTGATTGAGGGCACGGACTTGATCCTGACCGTATCGTCGCGAGGCTTGCTGAATATTGATCACCAGCATCTGGTCGCCGTGGCGCCGCCATTTCATATTCCGTCGTTTGCCTTCGAGCTGGCGTGGCATGCGCGACGGGGAGGGGATTCTGGGTTGCAGTGGTTGATTGGGCAGGTGCAGGGTATGTTGTCCGAAGGCCGCAGATAACAGGAAAAAGACATGCTCTCAGGCTTCAATCACTTGACCCTGGCCATCACCGACTTGAGTCGTAGCGTCACTTTTTACCATGAGCTGTTGCAGCTCAAGCTCGACGCCACTTGGGACAGCGGCGCCTATTTGTCATTGCCGGGTCTATGGCTATGCCTGTCGCTTGATCCGCTACGCGAGTCGAAGCCAGGTGCCGATTACACCCACTATGCGTTCACCGTCGGATCGAGTGAGTTCGCTGCGCTGGTCTCGCGTCTGCGCGCCGCCGAGGTGCAGGAGTGGCGCGATAACCGAAGCGAAGGCGCCTCGTTCTATTTCCTTGATCCCGACGGTCATAAGCTCGAAGCCCATGTCGGTGACCTGGCTTCGCGTCTGTTGGCTTGCCGCGACAAACCCTATTCGGGAATGAGGTTTTACCCTTAGCGTAGGAACGTGCAGAATCGCTCCACCTTCCCACGCTTTGTTTGAGTCACGCCCATGACCCTATCCCTGCTGCTCGCCGTCCTCGCGTCGGGTTTTATCTACGGTATTACGCCTGGCCCCGGAGTCTTGGCAGTGTTTGGCATCGGCGCCGCCCGCGGCCGTCGTGCCGGGGCGGGGTTTCTGTGTGGGCACTTGCTCGGCGATGTGCTGTGGTGCAGTACGGCGTTGGTCGCGATTGTGGGCGCGCGGGAAGTCGGCAGCAGCGCGTTCGATGTGCTCGGCGTGCTCAGTGGCCTGTATCTGTTCTGGCTTGGCTGGCGGGCCATCCGCACCCAGCGTCGCAGCAGTGATGCCCCTCAGGGCGCCGCGCGGCATCCGTTCTGGCACGGCATTGTGTTCGGCTTGACCAACCCCAAGGCGTATCCAGTCGCGGTGGCGACGTTTACGGCGTTGCTGTCCAGTCGTGCCGAATTGCTGACCTGGTCGATGCTGCCGGCGTTGATCTTCCTGAGCTTCGTCGGTGGTGTGTTGGCCTACGCAATCCTGATCGGCGTGGTCGGCGCCCAGCGCGTACGCACGGTGTATCAGCGCCATGAAATCCTCATCACCAGGCTCTGTGGCGTGATGTTTATCGGCTTCGCCATCAATGCCCTGGCCCATGCGTTACCGGGCCTGTTTACCAGCAAATCCGCTTGATGCGCCGACGACCGTTCGTCGCACCGGCGAGTTTTTTCTAAACCTTTACCGCCCTGAAAATTCGAATTCAGGGCGGGGTGTGTTCCCCGTACTTATTTTTGCCCTGGAGGAACCCATCATGAGCCGCATGGCTATCCGGTTACGCACCGCCAGTTTCGCGATGCTGCTGGGCCTCGGCGCCAGCAATGCTTTCGCCCAGTCGCCTGCTGAATTCATCGAGCAGGCTTCTGCCAAAGGCATGGCCGATATCGAGACCAGCCGCATGGCACACGCGAAAACCTCGTCCCAGGAAATCAAGGACTACACCATCGAGGTGATCAACGAGCGCACCTTGGCCAACCAGCACTTGGCGGCTATCGCCAAGAAGCTTGACCTGCCCGTGGCGCCCCGCGAAAAAATCGTCGACAAAGCTGAAACCCTGATGCCCGAACTCAAGGACGGTGACTCGTTCGATGCCGCTTACACCGCGCAGCAGGTCAAGGAAAACGAAGACGCCATCGCGCTGTTCAAGAAGGAAGGCGCTGCGTCGGATGTGCCGGAAATAAAAGCGTTGGTGGATGAGACACTGCCCAAATTGGAGGAGCGCCTGCAGAAGGCCCGAGCCTTGGCGTCCACCTACGGTAAAGGTCATCAAGGTGACGGTTGAAGCCGTTACCTGAATTGAAAAACGGCGGTTGGATCTTCTCCAACCGCCGTTTTTTTATGCTTGATTCAGATCGGTTTTGGCGGGCGCCGCGTCGTCGGCGGCGTGGCCGCAACTGCTGTTCAGGTTGACGGTGCCGGTATTGCCAATGCTGCGGTATTCCTGGCGCAGTTTTTCCAGCTCTTTGCGGTCCAGGCCGTCCAGGCTGAGTACGGCGTTCTGCGCATCCTTGGACACGCGCAGCAACTCGTCGATCTTGATATGCAGGATGTCGTTGTCGCGGTTTTGTGTGTTTTGGATCAGGAACACCATCAGGAAGGTGATGATCGTGGTCGAAGTGTTGATGATCAGTTGCCAGGTGTCGTTGTAGTGAAAGTACGGCCCGCTCAGGCTCCATGCCAAGATCAACGCCACCGCTGCGTAGAACGTGCGCGGGCTGCCAGCCCAGCGAGACAGGGATTGCGAGACTGCGGAGAATTTCATGACCGGGTTCCTTATTGAGATGGCGATGAAATGATGGACCGCAGTGGCTCGCTGAAATTTCTTTTTACAATTGCGCACCTGAACACATGTGTACGATTTTGTCGCGTAATCCTAGAACGCCAATTGGGCCTGGCCGGTGCCTTCCAGCGTGAGCAAGTAGTGTTTGGCTTCCAGTCCACCGGCAAATCCGGTCAGGTTGCCCGCCGCACCAATGACCCGATGGCACGGGGCAACGATCGAAATCGGGTTTCGCCCATTCGCAGCGCCGACGGCGCGCACGGCTTTGGGGTTGCCGATCTGCCGGGCGATCTGGCTGTAACTGCGGGTTTCGCCGAAAGGAATGGTGAGCAACGCCTGCCAGACCTGCTTTTGGAACGCGGTGCCGTTGAAATCCAGTTCCAGCTCGAAGGTGCTGCGCGTGCCGGCGAAGTACTCCTGCAACTGGCGCTCGGTCTCCAGCAGCACCGGATTCTGGTTGGCCTCGTGCAACTCCCCCAGGCGCACGCGGTTGGCGCGTTCTGTCTCCCAGAGGATGGCGCTTAGCTTGCCATTGCGCGCCACCAGGGTGAGTTGGCCGACTGGGGAGGGCATGAGCTTGTATTCGTAGGGCATGGTTGAGGTCCTCGTCAGGCCGTGTCGATACGTGATCGAGACTGTAGCTCCCTGCGCTGCACTGGAAACTACGTTTCTTGCGATCGAATTCTTCAGGGCTTAGAAATTCCAGTACACCCAGTTGGTGTAATGCGGATACGCGTAGAGCCACACAAGATAAAACACGGCTTTAAGCAGTGAAGCTGTCCCCATTGCGATCAATGAGATGCCATTCAGCAGGGTGACGATCAAGGCGAACAGGGTGACTCGTCGGGTTGCATGACGATGGGCTAGCCGTAAGCCGTAGACCGATCCGGCCATGACGCCCAGTGCCAGTACCAGTCCTAGAGGGAATGGCAACCGTACAAACGAGATCAGCAGGGGTAATACCAGCACCCAGCCGAGTATTTGGCGCAATAGGGGCTTTGGTGTGGCTTGTCCAGGTTCAAGCATGGCTGTGGTTCCGCATTTCTGGCCGACCAACCGGGATTGTCGGGACACTCGTTAATTGCCGCTGTCAGTCATTACTGACATCTGGCTAGCGATCCTGTGAGGTGTGGCGAGGTTTTCCGCAGGTGTTACCGGTTATGGGAGATCCCAGCGATCACGCTGAGGAAGGCCTCCACCAGCACGCTTTTTGTTTCAGTCGGGGTCAACACTAACAACTGCGCGTAAGCATCCCCCTCGACCAACGGCCTGTACGTCACGCCTTTGTTCATCAAGCTCTGCGTGCATTCCGGTACCAACGCCACACCTTGGCCGGCCGCCACCAGCGCAATGATCGAGGTGATCTGCCGCCCAGTCGGCCCAAGGTGCAGGCGCACGCCGTGGTGTCGGTAAAGCTGTTCGATGGACTGGTTGAGCCCCGAGCCATAATCCGCCGGAAATAATATCAACGGGTAGGCACTGAGCTGCGCCAGGCTGACCTCGGCCAGAGTCGCCAGTGGGCTGTCTTTGGACACTGCCGCCAGTAAGCGCTCTTCTGCGAGGGATAGCGCCTGCACTTCTGGACGTTGCGGCACCATGCGGCTCAACCCGATATCCAGCCGCCCATCCGCTACCTGAGCACACAGGCTGCCGGAGGCACTTTCGACCAGCGTCAGCTGCACATCCGGAAATTGCCGGGCAAAAGACTGGATCGCTTGGCTGAACAGATCTGACAGGGCGATTGAGCTGGCATAACCGACGGACAGTTGTCCGGCGGTACCCGCAGCCAATTTGTCTGCGATCGCTTGGGCCAAGTCCACCTGTTCCAACACCCCGCGTGCGTAGGGCAGGAACGACCGGCCTTGCGCGGTGAGCGTCACGGTGCGGCTGGTGCGATCAAACAGTTTGAAACCCAACTGCGCTTCCAACGCTGAAATCTGCCGGGTCAGCGGTGGTTGCGCAAGGTGCAGGCGAATGGCTGCGCGGCCGAAGTGCAATTCTTCAGCGACCGTCAGAAAGTAACGCAGCTTGCGTAGGTCGAGCATCCTGATCCTTGGGTATCAATCGGTCTGAATTCGGTATTGGTTCCAGACCTGCCGGCCATTCTATAAAGACCTTTCAAAATAAAACGAGAGGTTTCATGAAGCCGCGTCTGCATTGTGCCCGCCTTGCCCTGTTCCTGTGTGGCTGTGCGGCATTTCTCAACCTGTATGCGACCCAGAGCATCCTCCAGACCTTTGCCGCGCAGTTTCATCTCAGCGCCAACGCAGCGGGTTGGAGCATCACCGTGACTACCTTGGCCGTGGCAATCACTGCACCGTTTGTCAGCCGTGTGACCGGGCGTTTCGAGCAACGCACGGTGATCTGCGTGGCCGCGTTGCTGCTGGCGGGGCCGACACTCATGACCGCCTATGCCGACAGCTTTGCTGAAGTGCTGGTGTGGCGCTTCGTGGAGGGCATGGTGATACCCGTGGTGTTTGCCACCAGCGTGGCCTACATCGGCGACCGTTGGCGCGGTGGCAACGTCACCGAAGTTACCAGCCTTTATGTCGCGGGCACGGTGTTGGGCGGGTTTGCCGGGCGTTTTGTCACGGGGGTGATGACTGAATATGTAGGCTGGCGTGAAGCCTTTGAGTTACTGGCGGTGTTGAGCCTGATGGTCGGCGGGTTTATCCAGTTTCTGTTGCCCGTCAATCGTGCGCGAGTGGAGCAGGGCAGGGCTTCCTTTACGAGTGTTTTTCGCAAACCGTTATTGGCTGCGTACGCCGTAGGCTTTTGCGTGTTGTTTTCCCAGGTGGCGGCGTTTACCTACGCAGGTTTGTACCTCGGCTTACCGCCGTTCAACCTTGGGTCTGCGGCCTTGGGGACGCTGTACATGGTGTTTTTGCTGGCGCTGATTGTGATTCCTATCGCCGGCCGCCTGAGCAAGGCGCGTCCACATGCCCAATTGCTGACGGTTGCTGCCGTACTTGGCATCAGTGGATCGGCCCTGACGCTGGTGCCCTCTCTGTGGTGCATCGTGACGGGCCTGGCCCTCAGTTCTACTGGCGTGTTCCTCGCCCAGGCTGCGGCCAATGCCTTCACCACCGCGACGGCGCGCGACAACAAGGCGGGTGCCGTCGGCGTATACCTCACGTGTTACTACTTGGGGGGCAGTTGCGGTGCGATTGTCCCTGCGCTGATTTGGGAGCGATGGGGCTGGGCGGGTTGTGTGGTGCTGATCATCGTGTTCCAACTGCTGACCTTGTTGATCGCGCTGACAGGTTGGCGACCCTGCGAACCTGTGCGAGGTCTGCCGTCGTGATGTTGCCTGCCAGCCTTCGAGGGGCGTTGATTACTGAGTGCAGCGCTCACGCCAAGCGGGACGAGAGCCAAACACGCAACGATCTTAAAGGGTTGCACCCAGCGAAAATGGAATGCGCAACGCCCCGATAGCGCCCTCACGGATGCCACACATTTCGTCATGGGCGCACTGTTGCACCAGCACACAGGGAAATGGAGGAACACCCTGCAACAGGTCGCGCAAATGCGTGCTGGACCGCAGCCGCAGTGTCTTGCCGTTATCGTCCAGTAATGTGATGTCGACCTGATCCAGTTTCACACGAGCGATATAGAAACCGCCCTCCAGGGACAGCAACTCCAAACTACGTAATTCACCTTTCTCGGCCAGTTGGGTCAGCTTTTGTACATTCATGGTTCACCCTACCTTTGGGGGTTATTGGCGACGAAAGAACAACGTGACCTGGCCCCATTCCACGCCGAACTTGGTCATGCTCGACCGGTTGATCATCGTGTCCTCGTCCATCAGGTACATCCAATCGTCAAAGCTCACCTCGTATACCGAGCCCTCCACCGGGAGGTTGAGCCGGTAGCGCCAACGCAACGCGTTCCCGGCGACCTCGCCGATGGCCTCGCCGACCACATCACCGGCCCGTCCGCGCCAGCGTCCCGGGCCATCGGGCGTAAGGGTCCACACACGGCGCTGGCGAGTGCCGTCGCTGTACAGGAATTTCTCGTCGAGAATTAATTTGTCGCCCTCGCGATGGCTGGCGATATCCACTTCAAAACGCTTGGCGACTTCGCCCGAGCGTTTCTCAAAGATGCCCCAGGCCTTGACGGGTTTGCTGAAGAAGCGCTCAAGGTCCAGCTGTGGCTTCTGGTCGGCGTAGTGATCGACCTCCACATGGCTGCAACTCGCCAAGCTCAACGCCAGCAACAGTGAAACCAGCAGACGCGTCATTGCGCGGCTCCTTGATCGTGCGAGGCGTGGTGCCAGCGCTCCAGCGTTGATAGTTGTACAGAATTTTGTATTTGTACAGGTTTGCGGACGAGAAAATCCTGGGCATAAAAAAACCGGCCTCAAAGGGCCGGTTTCTTGGGCATCCCCCGCCAAAACGATAGTGGCGTGGGTGCTATGTCTGAGTGGAGCGGGTAGAGGGAATCGAACCCTCGTCGGAAGCTTGGGAAGCTACTGTTCTACCATTAAACTATACCCGCTCAGAGCGGCTGACTTTGTACCAGATGTTCACATGAATTTGAAGTTTTTCTTTGAAAATGTGCAGGTTGCGGCGAAGGCGGCTGATCCTTCGCCACAACGAGCCAGGCCATGAATCATCATTTCAAATCGCAAATGCATGCTGTGCCTGACTTTGGTGATAACGCAATCGGCTGACCTGCCGCTCCGGTTTCAAAAAGCCCACCACCGCCTCCCGGCTATCCTTGCACGCTGCCTTATGCTCCATGTCCAGAAAATGCCCCGTCGCCTGGATAGTGCTGAAGCTGCTGTTGGCCACGTAGTTGCCAAACTGCCTTGCGTCCTGGGCGCTGGTGTATTCATCCCATTCGCCGTTCAGGAACAGCACCGGAATATCGATCGCCTTGGCGGCCTTGAGGTAGCACAGTCGGTCGCTGGTGAGCACTTGGCTGATGTGAAAGTGCATCTGCCCGTATTCGTGTTCGGCCAGGCTGCTGACGTGTTTGTAGTTGAAACGCTTGAACAGCGATGGCAGGTGTTTGCCGATGGTGCTGTTAACAAGGTGGCCGACGCGGTCGCGGTCAAGGTTGCCGAGGTAGTCGACACCCCGCTCCAGATAGTCGCGCATGGGTGCGTTGATCACCGGGGAGAACGAGCTGATCACGGCCTTTTCCACGCGGCGAGGGCGCTGGGCGAGGGCGACGAGGGTGGCGGCGCCGCCCCAGGAAAACGACAGCACATGCTCGGCGGCAAAGTGGTCGATGAGTTCCAGGAGGATCTGGCCTTCGACTTCTTTCGTCAGCATCTGCTCATGACGGTTATGGATTTTTGAACGGCCGGCGTAGGGCTGGTCGTACAAAACCACGTTGAACTGCGGGTGCAGGCTTTTCACGGTTTGGGCGAAGGATGCCGTGGTGGCCATTGAGCCGTTGACCAGAATGATGGTCTTTTCAGCCTCGTCCGCGCGATAGAACTCCGTGTAAACCCGATACTGACCCTGTATATCCAACACAGCGATTTCTGGCCTCATGTCGTAAGACTCCTGGCAAGCGGGTAGGGCGCGCAGATAACTCTGCACGAGCTTTGTGACAGGTAGGCATACGCCTGAAAAATGAAGGCCCATGTCGGTCCGGTGACGGCTGGCCGACGGGTGTTGTTATTGCGGGCTGTTTGCCTGGAAGGCCCGTGGAATAAAGCGCGGGCGTGGGCAAGGTGTTTCTTGGAGGTTATAGGCGACTCGCCAGTCATATTTAAACTGGTGAGCTTGATTCAAGCACAGACTCGGGATGTCGCAAGGCCTATAAATGGGTTTTTGCCATCACCGGCTGAACGGTCATCAGACCTGGAGGATTTCCTCAAGCGTCAACGGCCGATATTCGCCCGGCGCCAGTGCAGCATCCAACTCAAGCGGTCCCATACGTTCGCGATGCAAGCTGATCACCTTGTTATTGAAGTGCCCGAACATGCGCTTCACCTGGTGATAGCGGCCCTCGATGATGCTCAGCCGCGCGGTCGTCGGCCCCAGCAGCTCCAATTCGGCTGGCTGGGTGGTGAGGTCCTCAAACGCAAAATACAGGCCCGCCGCGAACGTGGTCGCGTACTCGGCGCCAATGGCCTGTTCAGTGGCAACGAGATAGACCTTGGGCAACTTGGTCGTCGGTTGCGTCAAGCGGCGCGACCACTGGCCGTCATTGGTGATCAACATCAGGCCGGTGGTGTTGAAATCCAAACGGCCGGCGATATGTAAATCCGCTTTGTCCGGCTCATGCAGCAGGTCCAGCACCGTGGGGTGTTGCGGGTCTGAGGTCGCACTCACACACCCCTGGGGCTTGTGCAGCATGAAATAACGCGCCGGTTTGCCCGCCTGTAGCACGTTGTCGTCAACGCACACGCGGCTGAATTCCCGTACGTCATGGTGAGGGTCGCTGACGATCACCCCATCGACGCTCACCCGCCGCTCTACCAATAGCAGACGCACCTGCTTGCGATTGAACTGCGCTAGGTTGCTGAGGAAACGGTCAACTCGCATCGCGGCGACGCAACTGTTCATCGACTTGGGCGCAGCGCGGGCAGAGGCAGGCTTTGTTGCGCAGTTCATCCGGCAGCGCCTCAAGCACGGCGGGGTCGATGGTGAGGCTGTAGCACCAGCAGGCCTGGTCGGCTGTGCGTGGGTCGGCCAGGGTGCAATCGTTGCGGGCGCCGCAGGCGGGGCATAGGGTTGGCGTGGTCATGGAGTGGGCTGATCGGGCAGGGTTCGCTTGGCCTTGCACGATACAGCGCCAACCCACGGCAGGCTACTTACAGCTGGAACTTGCTGACCAGCACATTGAACGAGGTGGCCAGGCGTGACAGGTCCTGGCTGGAGGCGTTGGTCTGGTGGGCGCCGGCGGCGGTCTGGGTCGACAGGTCCTGGATGTTGAGCAGGTTGCGGTCCACTTCACGGGCCACTTGCGCCTGTTCCTCGGAGGCGGAGGCGATCACCAGGTTGCGCTCATTGATCTTCGCCACGCTAGCGGTGATGCGCTCCAATGCCTCACCGGCGTTCTGTGCCAGGGTCTGTGTGTTGTTGGCCCAGGTCAGGCTCTTGTTCATCGCGGCCACGGCGTCATCGGCGCCGACCTGCACTTCGCCGATCATTTTTTCGATGTCGACCGTGGAGATTTGGGTTCGATGAGCCAAGGCGCGGACTTCATCGGCGACCACCGCGAAACCGCGACCTTGTTCGCCCGCACGGGCTGCTTCGATGGCCGCGTTGAGGGCCAGTAGGTTGGTCTGGTCGGCGATGCCGCGAATCACATCGATCACCTTGCCGATTTCACGGACCTGGCCAGCAAGGTCGGCGACCGATTGGGTGGAGTCGTTGATCTCGACCACCATCGAACCCATGCCGGACACGGCCTGGGCCACTTGCTCACGGCCCTCTTCGGCTTCGGTGGTGGCTTGGCGCGAGGCTTCTGAAGTGGACACGGCGTTGCTTGCCACTTCGTCCACCGCGGCGGTCATCTGGTTGACGGCGGTGGCGGCTTGTTGGATTTCGTCATTCTGGCGGGTGAGGCCACGGCTGCTTTCA
This sequence comes from Pseudomonas sivasensis, assembly GCF_021391435.1. NCBI lineage: Bacteria > Pseudomonadati > Pseudomonadota > Gammaproteobacteria > Pseudomonadales > Pseudomonadaceae > Pseudomonas > Pseudomonas sivasensis. The sequence continues at coordinate 1,734,073 of NZ_CP090029.1, forward strand.
TCGGTGACCGCACTCAGTTCTTCGGCGGCCGACGCTAACTGGTCAGAAGCGTTGGCGATTTCCATCAGTGTGCTTTTCAAACCACCCTGCATATCGGACAGCGCCATCAGCAGTTGCCCGGCTTCATCGGTACGCTCGGTGACGATGGCTTGGGTCAGGTCACCTTTGGCAATGCGTTGTGCGCTCTCCACGGCCTGGGCGATGGGGCGGGTGATCAGGCGGGTGATCAACACACCAATGGTGATGGCGATGATGAAGGCAAGCACGATGCCGCTGATCATCCAGGTCAACGCGCTGTCGCGCAGCTCATCAGCGGCGATAGAGCCTTCTTTGATCTGGCGGTTGTTGGACTCGATCATCACGCGGATCAAGTCGCGTGCCTGGCGGAACATTTCATTGTTGGTGCTGTTGAGCTGTGCGCGGGCCTGGTCGAGCTGATTGCTTTCGAGCATCGACATGATGCGTTCGGAGCTGCTGATGTAAGCGGGCAACAGCTGGTCGAGCTTGTCGCCTGCTGCCCGTTCGTCGTCTTCCAGCGGGGTGGCGCGGTAGATCTTGTAGGCAGCCTGGCTGTTCGTGAGTTCTTTGGCGATGTCCTGGCGCACGCGGTCGCGGTCTTGCTGGGACACGTTGCCCTGGCTGGCATCCATCAACCGGTATAAGCCCCGGTTGTGGGCGACCAGGCCGTTGAGGGTGGCCGCGGTGTTGCTCACGGAAACCAGATTGTTCGAAAACGTCAGTTCGAGTGCGTTGGCGAGGCGAACCACACCCTTGATACCCAGTAAACCCACGCCCAGGGTGACGACTGCGCACAGTAGAAAGGAGAGCAACAGTTTGGTTGAAATCTTCATGGCTTAAATCCGAGGTCATATGGGTAGAGTGCTCGCGCTAGAGCCTCCTTGGCATTGTGCGATGTCATAGTGACACTATCCAATTATTTAAAGTTTCAATACATCCAAAAATGTTCCATCCAGTTAAAAACTCCGACCAATGGGCAATTTGGGGCGGATGACAAATCTGGCGGATGCAGATGTATCAATCTGTTACCAAAACGCACCAGATTCGGTTTTTGATGTCAGATATTTCGTCATTCAGTGAAAGCTGAATGCCGCCCTCCCGCGTCGCTGGAGGTGCTCTTTCGCGGTCCAGGAGGCCGCCATGTATCGACGACTGCTGCTCAGCGCTTTACTCGGTCTGACCCTTTCCGCTTGTGTGCCCTACTACGATGGAGGCCAGAGCTACTATCGATCCGAGGTCTATACCTCACCGGCGCCGGCGTATTACTACGGGGGTGGCTCGGCGTATCAATATCGCCGTGATTACTACCCGTCGCCGCGCTATTACGCACCAGCACCGCGTTACTACTCGGCGCCGCGTTATTACCAGCCGGCACCACGCTATTACCCGGCTGGGCCGAGGGCCGGTTACCGGCCTTATCCGAACCAGGGCTGGGGCGAACATGGGGGTAATGGCAGGCACGGACGCGATGGACGCGATGGAGGTCATGGCGGTGGCCGCGGCGGTCACCGTTGATCTGAGTTGAATGCAAACGGCGCAGGAAGCGCCGTTTTTTGTGGGAGAAAACAATCAGTAATCGGACAAGTCCGCCAGCGGATGGCGACCTTCCCACGCCTTATGAAAGTGAGCCTGTACCACGGCGTCCGGGACTGTATTGATATCCGGCCAATGCCAATGGGGTTTCTGGTCTTTATCGATCAACCGCGCGCGTACCCCTTCGCTGAATTCAGGGTGACGGCAGCAGTTGAGGCTCAGGGTGTATTCCATCTGGAACACCTGGGCCAGGGATAAATGCCGTGCGCGCTGGATCTGTTCCCACACAAGGTGTGCGGTCAGCGGGCAGCCTTCGCTCAGAGTCTTGCCGGCGCGGCTGAACAGCGGGTCGGCGTGGTCGCGCAGTGGGCTCAACGCTCGCCAGGCACAGCGCACATCGCCCACGTCCAGCCATTCGTCGATTTGCGCTCGGCGCGGCAGCCATTGGGCTTCGGGCTGCTGGCTGACAGCCTCTTGGGCCAGGGCCTTGAGCAGGCTGTTGAGTTGCATCGCGGTCTGTTCCTGCCAATTGAGTTGCAGCAGGCCATCAAGCAGTTCGTCCTGTTGATCGTCGCGCAGGAAACGGTCGGCCAAACCCAGGTCCAACGCGTCACGGCCGTTGATGTACGCGCCGGTGAGGCCCAGGAATAGACCGAGCTTGCCCGGCAGGCGCGACAGAAACCAACTGGCGCCCACATCCGGGTACAGGCCGATGCTGATTTCGGGCATCGCCAGGCGACTGCTCGGCGTGACGATGCGTATGGCCGCGCTTTGCAGCAGGCCCATGCCACCCCCCAGCACATACCCGTGGCCCCAGCAGATCAGCGGTTTGGGGTACGTATGCAGGCGGTAGTCGAGGCGGTATTCCGCGGCAAAAAACTGTGCACCCAGGGCGGGCACTTCGCCGGGTTGTTCGAGGCAGGCCATTGCCAGGCTGCGTACCTCGCCACCGGCGCAAAAGGCCTTGGGCCCGTTACCGCGCAGCAGCACGCAGACGATGTTCGGGTCTTTGGCCCACGCATCCAGGCGATCGCTCAAGGCCAGGATCATCGGCAGGGACAGGGCGTTGAGGGATGCTTCAGCATCAAGGCTGGCGATGCCGACGCGGGCGCCGTCGCTGCCGGTGAGCTCTTCGAAGTGCAGGTTCATTGTGACCTCATTCGGGAGGGTGAAGGATCAGTATGATCGCTTCGTGGGAAAGTGCCGATGGTGTGTCAGATCAATTGACAAGCAAGGCCGGCTTTCCTAGGGTTCGCCTCATTATTTTTTACAAGACAATTCAACTATGACCGAAGGCGACCGTATCAAACTCGAACCCAGCTGGAAACACGCCCTGCGTGATGAGTTCGATAAGCCCTACATGGCTCAGTTGCGCGAGTTCCTGCGCCTGGAGCACGTAGCCGGCAAAGAGATCTACCCGCCCGGCCCGCTGATTTTCAATGCGCTCAACTCCACGCCTCTGGACAAGGTCAAGGTCGTGATCCTCGGCCAGGACCCGTACCACGGCCCCGGCCAGGCCCACGGTTTGTGTTTCTCGGTGCAACCGGGCGTGCCGACGCCGCCGTCATTGGCCAACATCTATAAAGAGCTCAAGCGCGACCTGAACATCGACATCCCCAACCATGGCTGCCTGCAAAGCTGGGCCGACCAAGGCGTGTTGTTGCTCAACACCACCATGACCGTGGAGCGCGCCAACGCCAACGCTCACGCGGGCAAGGGTTGGCAGTTCTTTACCGATCGGATTATCGAAGTGGTCAGCGAGCACCAGCCTCATTTGGTGTTCCTGTTGTGGGGCGCCCATGCACAAGGCAAGCAGAAACTGGTCGACGCCACCAAGCATTTGGTACTGACGTCAGTGCATCCGTCGCCGCTGTCTGCGTATCGAGGGTTTCTGGGGTGCGGGCATTTCAGCCGTACCAACAAGTTTCTTGAGCAGAATGGCGAGACGCCGATTGAGTGGCGGCTGCCGCTGCTGTGAGGGGGCTTGGGCTATTCCGGGAGGGCTTGCGCCAGTAAGAGAGCCATCTGTTTGGCGGCGTTGTGATCGGATTGGTAGAGCTGTCGGAAAGCGAGGTTACAAGCGGTGAACTCACTCTGGGCGCTGCATTTGAAGGTCACCAGTTGCTGTGCGACCTTTCGCGTTGCGACGTCGGTCTTGTCCGCCGCCAAGGCTTCCAGCGCAACCCAGAGCTCTATCAGTGCAAGCGCTCGCCGTGAGGTGAGGTCCTCATGGTTCAGCTGGAAAAATTCGATATTGGTGACCGCCCGTTCATAGGCGTGCCCGTTTTGCTGCGCCGGAACCGCTAATACGCCATCAAAAGTAATGATCGTTTGCGGGTCGTCCACGTCAACCGTTGAGATCGGATAGAGCAGCAGCGCTAACTCGTTGCCCATTTGTGCGGGGTCGGAACCTTGCACATCGCGATGGCCGCGGATGGGGAAAAAGTTTGATTTCAGGGTTGAGTTGCAACGGGTGCAGGCAATCGCATAGTTAAAGTGATGATAAGCGAGCTTGTAGTACCCCGTTGGGCTCGCTGCGCCGGTGGCCCAGTTAAGGTGTATGGGCCAGGCCTGGATACTGGACTTGGGGCGATAGTGCTCCACTTCGTGGACTTTGCTCGCCAGCACCGAACCCTGAAGTTTGGTTTCGCAATATGCGCATTTTTCGTATTGCAGCGCTATATAGACGGTTTTTATCTGGCCCCAGAACTCAGTACCGCCGGTGTATTTACCGGCAGCCACGTAAGTTCCAGTACGTGCCTTGGCACGGCTAAGCCAGGTTTTATTCCGCTCTTTGATTTGTGCAATGAGATCTTTCTCCAGGATTGGATAACGGATCATTTCTTGACGCCTTCCCCGTTCTTTCTTCGCTTAGGCGCAGAAGTGGTCGGTGGTGACGGGGGCTGGTCGAACCCTAGGCCGGTTGCCATAAGTTTCAGGTAGTTGGCGCTGGCGTCGCGATTCCCGGAAACGGCACTGCGTGCCAGTTCGTTGAGTTTGGTTGACGTAGACTCGGCGCGAGTACTGTCCAGGCCGAAATAGGGCGAAAGCAGAATCTGTTCGGAACTCTTGCCCCTCACATGTTCGGGCAGCCGCTTTATGAGCGTCGAACCTTCCTCCTGACTCAGCAAAAAGAGGTTTTGTGACATCAATGAACCCACCACCAATGGGCTGTGGGTGGTGAAGATGAACTGAACGTTGGGTAAGGCTTTTGCCAGAGTGGGGACGACTACTTTTTGCCATTCAGGGTGTAAGTGCAGATCGATTTCGTCGACCATTACAACACCTCGCATTTCCCTTAGTTTCAGCCCTGTCGCGACACCCTGGCAGACATGAAACAGCATGTCGCCTATCCAGCCAATATAAGCCCTGAACCCATCGGACAAGGCTCGGAATGGCAGCACAATGCCGTTCATTTCAAATAAGTTTTCGTTTTCCTGCACCGTTTTCTGAATTTGACAGTTCAGAGGCAGCAGATCGTTTATCAGGTTGATGACTTGGGTGTATCGGCCTTTGTTGCTTTTGGCGTATTCAGGCAGCCAATAGGACAATGGCATTAGCGTGACGTGTTCTTCGAAGAGGCTGGCAACCCGTTCATAACGGCGCAGGCGCGATTTTTTACGTGCACTTTCATCTACCCTGGCGGAGGCTTCAACACTTCTGCTCGCCCCATAACCCACAATGAAAAACGCAGGATTGTCTTCGTTGAACTGAAGAAACTCGACCGTATTCTCGATATCTCGTGGGGACACTTTGCTGCGCATGCGCTCAGTGGAGCCGAAGGAACTGATTTGGGTCTTCAGCGAAAATTGATCGGGCAGCGGGTGGTCTGTCTGCTTCGGATTTTTTTCTTCGTCAGTCGAAAGGAGCGTTGCAGTAATGGTGGCGGGAGGCGTTTTTTTTTCAGCGGCGTCAGTACGACGAACCAGGCCTTCGGAAACAAAGCCGGATCCTCCGCTGAGCAAAGGCCCCAACACCGACAATGCGACTGCACGCAATACGCTGGTCTTGCCGAGGCCGTTATCTCCCAGCAAGACATTCACGTTAGGGTATTGGATCTGTAAGTTACCTGTGGCGGGCACATTGAAGTCGAGCCCTACGGCCTTAAAAGACCGTAAGTTCTCTATCTGTAACTTTTGAATATGCATGGAATCCACCTCTTCCGAAGCCGCAGATGGTAGCAAAGTTTCATCTGGGTGCCAGGCAAAGGCGTCTGTTTAGTGCATCGGCTGGCGGTTCCAATGCCGGAACAACGGCTCCGCCAAAAACAGCACAAACAACAACCGCATTACCTGCATCGCCGTCACCAGCGGCACCGACAGTTGCAGGGTTTCGGCCGTGAGGCTCATCTCGGCGATGCCGCCGGGCATCATGCCCAGGGTCAATGAGCGCAGGTCCAAGTGGGTGAGGGCACTCAAGCCCACCGCCGCCAGCGTCGCCAGCGCCATGGTCAACGCCGTGCCGATCAAGGTGCGAACCATGAACGACGGAGCGCGCCGGAAGAACTGACGATTGAAGTGGCAGCCCAAGCCGCTGCCGATCAGCCATTGGCCAATCTGGCTGCCGCCGTCAGGTAACCCGATGTGCAGGTCCCACACCACGCTGGCGGTGGCACTCACCAACAAGGGGCCGAACAACCACGGGTTTGGCTGACGCAAACGCTGCCAGCCCCAGGCTACCAGCGCACCCAGAGGAAACAGCAACGCCAGCCACGCCCAACTCACCGGTGCCGGATGAAACTGCGGCGCGCCGCCCTCCAGCAAATACTTGAAAATCGCCGGCACACATAACACCACTACCAGCACCCGCAGGCTCTGGCCCGCTGCCACGCGGCTGAGCACCGCGCCATTGCGTGCGCCGAGGTTGACCATCTCACCGGAACCGCCCGGCATGCTGGAGAAAAACGCGGTGGCGCGGTCTTCACCGCTGCGGCGCATCAGCCACACGCCGACCACGCTCGACAGGCTGGTGACCAGCGCGCCGAAGAAGATCAGGCCGAAGTGGCTCATCACCTGTTCAATCACCAACGGGGTGAAGTGCAGGCCGATGCCGATGCCCACTACCCATTGACCGCATTTGCGCCCGCCGGGAATCTCCGCCAACTGCCATGGCGTGAGGCAACGCACGAGGATGATCGCCAGCAACGAACCGACCATATACGGCAAAGGCCAGCCGACCAGGCTGGCCAGGTAACCGCCGGCCAGACCGACCAGCGGCGTTCCCCACCATTGTTTAAAGGTGACCTCAGACATCGGCCACGGCACGACGCTGTTGGGCACGTTTACGCCAGATACGCAGCAACGGTACAAACAGCATGATGGCGGTCAGTACCCAGACGCCAAAGGTGATCGGGCTCGACCACAGGATTTCCAGCGCACCGTTGGAAATCGACAGCGCACGGCGCAGGTTCTGCTCCATCAGGCCGCCGAGGATAAAGCCCAGCAGTACCGGCGACAGCGGGAAATCCAGCTTGCGCAGGATGTAGCCGAAGATGCCGATACCCACCATCAGGAACAGATCGAAGGTGGTGGCGTGCACTGCGTACACACCGATCGCTGTGATGATGGCGATCACCGGCACCAGCGCCCAGTTCGGCACGGCGAGAATGCGCGTGAAGATGCGGATCATCGGGATGTTGAGGATCACCAGCATGATGTTGGCGATAAACAACGAGGCGATCAGGCCCCAGACGATGTCCGGTTGCTGTTGGAACAGCAGCGGGCCAGGGGTGATGTTGTACAGCGACAGAGCACCGATCATCACCGCCGTGGTGCCCGAACCCGGTACACCCAGTGTCAGCATCGGTACCAGGGCGCCACAGGCGGAAGCACCGATGGCCGTTTCCGGCGCGGCGAGGCCACGCATGTCGCCCTGGCCGAATTTGCCGCTGGCACCGGCCAGGCGTTTCTCGGTCATGTAGGCGACGGCCGAGGCCAATGTCGCACCTGCGCCGGGGAGTACACCCATGATGAAACCGAGCAGGCCGCAGCGGATGTTCACCACGAACACCGAACCCGCTTCCTTCAGGTTGAACATCATCCGCCCGGTGGCCTTCACCGCTTCCTGGCCACGGTGAGTTTTTTCCAGCAGCAGCAGGATCTCACTGATGGAAAACAGGCCCAGCACCAACACCACAAACTGGATGCCGTCGGTGAGGTGGATGTTGTCGCCGGTAAACCGGTACACGCCGCTGTTGGCGTCAATACCCACTGCCGAGAGGAAGAGGCCGATCAGCGCCGCAACAAACGTTTTCAGCGGTTTGTCACCGGCCATGCCGCCCAGGCAGACAATCGCAAACACCATCAGTACGAAATATTCCGCCGGACCGAAGGCAATTGCCCATTTGGCCAGCAGCGGCGCAAACAGCACCATGCCGCAGGTAGCGATAAACGCGCCGATGAACGAGCTCCATGCCGACAAGGACAACGCCACGCCAGCCAGGCCTTTACGGGCCATCGGGTAGCCGTCGAGGGTGGTCATCACGGTCGACGCTTCGCCCGGAATGTTCAGCAGGATTGAGCTGATACGGCCGCCGTATTCGCAACCCAGATACACGGCCGCCAGCAGGATCAACGCCGATTCCGGCGGCAGGCCCAGGGCGAATGCGATGGGGATCAACAGTGCTACGCCGTTGATCGGGCCCAGGCCCGGCAACAGGCCGACCACAGTGCCGATCAAGGTGCCGCAGAGGGCGGTCACCAGGTTGTAAGGGGACAGTGCAACGCCGAAGCCCTGGCCCAAATAGCCGAAAGTATCCATATCAGTTCTCCAGAACGTCGAGCAGGCCGAGGGGCAGCGGAACATCCATGGCTTTATCGAACAGCAGATAAAGACCAATGGCCATCAGGCTGACAATCACCACGCTGGGTACCCAGCGGCCGCCGTACAGACGCGCCATGGGAATGCCGATCAGCATGCTGCTGAGAATGAAGCCGAGAGGTTCGAAGGTGGCGGCAAACACGATCAACAGGGCTACGCAGATGCAGATCTTGATCAGGGTCTGGCGGTCCAGCGCCGGTTCTTCCTCGGTGTGCTTGGTAGGTTGCGGGCGAAACAGCATGTAGATCAGTGCCAGGCTCATCAGCCCTAGCATCAGCAGCGGGTAGGCACGAGGCCCCACCGGCTCGTAGGAAAATGCCGCCTGATACGGCCAAGCCATCAATGCAAGGCCGGCACAGGCCAGCAACAGCACAGCGGCAAAAATGCGTTGTAAGAGCATGTCGAACTCCTGGGCCGCGCCCGCTGTGAAAGAGGGCGTGGCCGCACTTGGAAGGCGGGGCGATTACTGGATCAGGCCGAACTCTTTGGCCAGTACTTTGTAGTCAGCCACCTGTTTCTTCACGTAGGTGTCCAGCTCCGGGCCGGTCATGGCGAACGGGAACAGCTCACGCTGGTCACGCAGCTTGGCGAACTCGTCCGAGGCCAGCAGTTTGTCGAACGCCTCTTTCCACCAGGCATAGTCGGCATCGCTGACTTTTGGCCCCAGGTAGAAACCGCGCACCACTGGCCAGACGATGTCGTAGCCTTGCTCCTTGGCGGTCGGAATGTCCTTCATTTCTGGCTCGTCCAGCCGCTTCTCGGAGAACACCGCCAGCAGGCGCATATCGCCACTCAGGATGTGCGGCATGGAGTCGGAGATGTCGGTACTGCCCACCTGGATGTGACCGCCGAGCAGGGCAGTAGCGATTTCGCCTCCACCTTCGAGGGCGACATAACGCAGCTCGCGCGGGTTGATCCCGGCGGCTTTAGCGATCAGTGCCGTTTGCATCCAGTCCTGGCTGCCGACGGTGCCGCCGGAACCGATCACCACACTGCCCGGATCTTTCTTCAAGGCTTTGACGAGATCGTCGAGGGTCTTGTAGGGCGAATCACTTTTCACTGCGATGGCGCCGTAGCTGGTGCCAACTGCCGCCAACCAACGCACGGCGCTTTCATCAAAACGACCGAACTTGCCTTGCGCCAGGTTCAACAGCGAACCGCTGGACCAGGCCACCAATGTGCCGGCATCAGCAGGGCGCTGGGCGACCACCGCGTTGTAAGCCACTGCGCCCACCCCGCCCGGCATGTAGGTCACGCGCATCGGCTTGCTGAGCAACTTCTCGTTGACCAACGCGCTTTGCGCCAGTTTGCAGGTCAGGTCAAAACCACCGCCGGGGGAGGCCGGGGCGATGCATTCCGGGCGCTTGGGTTCATCGGCAGCCAGCAGTTGGCCGGCGAACAGCATGCAGCCGGCGGCGAGGGCAAATTTACGCAGTGAAAGGGTCATGGTTATCTCCGTCTTTATTGTTGTGAGGTTCTACTGCCAGAGCACATTTACCAAAGGGCAACGCTGTAGCTGACCAGCACGCGCATTTCATCCGCGTCACGGGCTGAATAGTTGGAACGGTACGTGGCGTTACGCAGGCGTACAGCGACGTCTTTGAACGTGCCGGTTTGCACCACGTACTTGATTTCGGTGTTGCGTTCCCACTCTTTACCGGTCTCGCCGTTCTTGAGTTTGATGTTGTCACCCGACAGGTAACGGCTCATGAAACTCAGGCCGGGAATGCCCAGCTTGGCGAAGTCGTAGTCGTAGCGCGCCTGCCAGGAGTGCTCGTCGGCGCCGGCAAAGTCGTTGATCTGAACGAAGTTGACCAGGTACGGGTCACTGCCATCCACATACGGGAAGGCGCTGTCGCCGGACATGTGCTGGTAGCCGGCGCTGAGCTTATGGCCATTGAGGGCATAGCTGAACAGGCCGTTGAGGGAGGTGTTGTCGATCTTGCCGCCACGGGCTGCACCGGTGTCATCACTGATAGCCAGGCGCAGGTCGGTGGCGAAGGTGCCGGGGCCCATCGGGCGTGCGGCCACCAGGCCGAGGAAGTGCTGGCGGTAAACGTCGTCGAGCTGGGCGAAGTGGTAGCTACCGGTGATCTTGTCGGCGAACTTATAGTCCACGCCACCGAAGTTGAAATGCTTGCCGGTGGCGCCGCTGAGGAAGCGGCTGTTCTTGTTGTTGAGGGCGATGTCCTCGTAATTGCTGTCGTCGCGGTCCTTGGCCTTGTCCAGGCGACCGCCGGTGAACGTCAGGTTCTTGAACTCCTTGGAAGTCAGCAGGCCGCCGTTGAACGTCTGCGGCAGGATGCGGCCGTCGTTGGGCTTGAGGATCGGCAGTTCAGGCATCAGCGAGCCGATCTTCAGCTCGGTGGCGGAGATCTTCACCTTGCCGGTCAAACCCAGCTTGGAGTACTCATCGGCGGCGCGACCATCGTCATGGGTCGGTAGCAGGCCGGTACCGGTGCGGTCGGGGCTGGAGTCGAGTTTGACTCCGAGCATGCCCAGCGCGTCGACGCCAAAACCGACGGTGCCGTCGGTGTAGCCCGATTGCAGGTTGAGCATGAAGCCCTGGGCCCATTCGTCGCGCTTGGATTGCTGTGCGCTGGTGCCGTCGCGAAAGTCTCGGTTGAAGTACATGTTGCGGGTTTCCAGGGTCGCGCTGCTGTCTTCAAAGAAGGCAGCCTGGGCAAGCGGCGAAAAGCCGGCAAGGGCTGCGGCACTGGCAAGGGCGGTGTGGGTCAGGCGGGAAAAACGAACAGGCGGGCAAGCCTGGGGCTGGGTCGACAGCATCGTGTTGCACTCCGTTATTGTTCTTATTTTGGCGAAAACGCATCGAGGCGTTTTTCGGGCGCGACTCATCTGGTCGCTCGGCGGGCATGACCCACCTTGGCTGGATGCTAAAGGGCGAAGCTTTCACTAACCTTTCAGCTGCCTTTCAATGTTTTCGGGCTTCACAGGGCAGGCGGCGCCTGTAAACTGCCCGCCAAGGCGTGGCATCGACCACCCATGAACGAGGTAGAAATCCATGCGTGTCCTCTTGGTTGAAGACCATCTGCAACTCGCCGAAAGTGTCGCCCAGGCGCTCAAGAGCACGGGTTTGACCGTCGACGTACTGCACGATGGCGTGGCCGCGGACTTGGCCTTGAGCAGCGAGGAATACGCGGCGGCGATCCTTGATGTGGGGTTGCCGCGCATGGATGGTTTCGAGGTGCTGGCGCGTCTACGCGCTCGCGGAAAAAATCTGCCAGTGCTGATGCTCACCGCACGCAGTGATGTGAAAGACCGCGTGCATGGCCTGAACCTGGGCGCCGATGACTACCTCGCCAAACCGTTCGAACTGACGGAGCTGGAAGCCCGGGTCAAGGCGCTGCTGCGCCGCAGCGTGCTGGGCGGCGAGCGCCAGCAGACCTGCGGCGTGTTGGTGTACGACCTCGATACTCGGCGCTTCACCGTGGGCGGCGAGCTGATGACCTTGACCTCTCGCGAGCAAGCCGTGCTCGAAGCCTTGATCGCGCGCCCGGGCCGGGTGATGAGCAAGGAGCAACTCGCGTCCCAGGTGTTCGGCCTGGACGAAGAGGCCAGCCCGGATGCCATCGAAATCTACGTGCACCGGTTGCGCAAGAAACTCGATGGCCAGCCCATCGCCATCGTGACCTTCCGCGGCCTTGGCTACCTGCTGGAAGCCCGCGATGCATAAGCCCAGCAGCCTGCGCTGGCGCCTGCTGTGGAACTTGGCGCTGTTGCTAGTGCTGTTGATGCTCGCCAGTGGCATGAGTGCCTACTGGAACGGTCGCGAAGCGGCCGACACCGCCTATGACCGCACGCTGCTGGCCTCGGCACGGACCATCGCGGCCGGCCTGACCCAAGTGGACGGCACCCTCAGCGCCAACGTGCCCTATGTCGCCCTGGACACCTTCGCCTACGACAGCGCCGGGCGTATCTACTACCAAGTCAATGACATCGACCAGAAGCTGATCTCCGGTTACGAGAACCTGCCCGGCCCGCCGCCGGGCACGCCTCGCACCGATGACTATCCGGCGCTGGCGCGGTTTTACAACGCCACGTACCAAGGCCAGCAGGTGCGTGTGGTCAGCCTGCTCAAGGCCGTCTCCGAGCCGAATATGAACGGCATGGCGGAAATCCGCGTGGCCGAAACCGATGAAGCGCGCGTGAGCATGGCCCGCAGCCTGATGGCCGATACCTTGCTGCGCTTGGGCATGCTTGCGATCGGCGCGTTGTTATTGGTGTGGTTCGCCGTAAGCGCAGCGCTGCGCCCGCTGGAGCGCTTGCGCACGGCAGTGGAAGAACGCCAGCCCGACGACTTGCGGCCCTTGCCGTTGGTGGAAGTGCAGCATGAGTTCGGCCCGCTGGTGCGTTCCCTCAATCACTTCACTGAGCGCCTGCGCGGGCAGTTCGAACGACAGGCGCAGTTTATTGCCGACGCGTCCCACGAACTGCGTACACCGTTGGCGGCACTCAAGGCGCGGCTGGAACTGGGCCTGCGCGCGGAAGATCCGGCGACCTGGCGCAGCACCCTGGAAACCGCCGCCCAGGGCACCGACCGCCTGACCCATCTGGCCAATCAATTGCTGTCCCTGGCACGCATTGAAAATGGCGCGCGGGCGATTGCCGAAGGGGGGGCGCAGTTGCTGGATCTGAGCCAGTTGGCCCGTGAACTGGGCATGGCCATGGCGCCCCTGGCCCATGCGCGTGGCGTGGCATTGGCGCTTGAGGCCGACGAGCCGGTGTGGTTGCGCGGTGAGCCGACGCTGCTGAACGAGTTGCTGAGCAACCTGGTGGACAACGCCCTGGCCCACACGCCACCGGGTGGCAACGTGATTTTGCGGGTATCGGCGCCTGCGGTACTGGAGGTGGAAGATGACGGCCCAGGTATTCCGCTGGATGAACGCGACCGGGTGTTCGAGCGCTTCTACCGCCGCAGCCAGCAAGGCATGGGCTCAGGCCTGGGGCTGGCGATTGTCGGCGAAATCTGCCGCGCCCATCTGGCGCAGATCAGCCTGCACGATGGTGCGCAGGCGGGGTTGAAGGTGCGGGTAAGTTTTATCGCCGGTTGATCAGTCGAACATCAAGCGGGCTTCATCCAGCTCTGCGCGCAGTTTTTCACTGTAGGGGTCGACCCGCAGTTTCTTCATCGCCGGCACGTTGGAGACTTCCACCTTTGCCAAGGGGTGATCGGTGCCGTGATGGCAATACAGCACGGCGATCTGCACCAGGTCGATGTAGTCGAGGCTGGCGGAGTCGCGTTCCAGGTTCAGGTACTGGCCTGGCAGTTTCGCCAGCATTTCCGGGAAGTCCCAGCCACCGAGCAACTTGTCGCCCAATACCGGGTGGATGCTGTCGATGACATGGTTGAGGCTGACCGGGTCCGACAGCAGTTCGTAGTGGTCTTCGGCGTAGGTCAGGATCGGCAGCACGCCGATCTGGTGCACCAGGCCGCCCAACGCTGCCTGGTCCGGCTTGAGCTGACTGTGGCTGCGGCACAACGCATAGCTCACGCCCGCTACTTCCAGGCTGCGGCGCCATACATCGCGCATTTTCTGTTCTACCGTTTCGGAGCGGGCGTGGAAGATCTGTTCCATCACCAGGCCGATGGCCAGGTTGCTGCTGTAGTTGGTGCCCAGCCGGGTGATGGCGGTGTGCAGGTCGGTGACTTCCTGAGTGGCGCGTAACAACGGGCTGTTGACCACTTTGATCAGGCGCGCCGACAGCGCGGTGTCGCGACCGATGACTTTGCTCAAGTGGCTGATGCTGATTTCCGGGTCTTCAGCGGCCTGACGGATGTTCAGGGCCACTTCCGGCAATGTCGGCAGAACCAGGTCATCGTTGTTGATGGCCTTAACCAACGCCTGTTGGACTTTTTCCGCCAGTTTGTTCATTCATGCTCTCTAGGGTGCTGCAAAAAGGTACGGCGACTAACGCTGGATTTCTCGATCGCGGTCGAGGGTATAAGGCAGCTCAAGCAGCTGTAAACCTGGGCCTTCCAGTGTGCCTAAGTGCACATCGCCACTATCGGCTGCTTCGGCTTGCAATACGGCCAGAAGTTCAATCGCTTGGTCAGCTTTTGCTGCAATCACCACTTCGCCGATCGAGCTGTTGTGGCTAGCGGAAAACAGTGGGGTGCCTGGCTCGGGCATGTCAGCCGCGTTGAGGCTCAGGCGGTACAAGCGGCGCTTGAGTTTGCCCAGGTACTGCATGCGCGCGACGATTTCCTGGCCGGTGTAGCAACCTTTCTTGAAACTCACGCCGCCCACCGCTTGCAGGTTGAGCATTTGCGGGATGAAGACTTCGCGGGTTTGCGGCATGACCTGGCCGATGCCAGCGCGGATCTGGCCCAGCAGCCATTCATTCAAGTCTGCTTCTTTTACGTGAGCGGCCAGTTGGCTGCGCACGGTGTCGGCTTGCTCGGCAGGCACCCAGAGTTCGGCGCGGGCTGGGGATACGCGGATGGCGATCAGTACGTCGGCACGCGCTACGCTGTCAGTCTCGGCTGGAAGTTCAAGACCCAGGCTGGCGAGTGCATGGTCAGCGTTCGATAGGCCGAAACGCACCCAGGCGGCGCTTTCGTCGGTGAGCTTGGACTTGGAGAACACCGCGTATTTCTTCAGGTCGGCCAGTTGCGGTTCCAGCAAATCGGTGGCCATCGCCATCAATACTCCGTCACCTTGCAAGAGGATACGGAAGCTCGATTGCATGCGGCCTTTTTGCGTGCAGCGCGCGCCGAGGCTAGCCTGAGTATCACTCAGGTAATTGAGGTTGCAGGTGAGCTGGCCCTGCAGGAACTTGGCAGCGTCGGAGCCGCGGACGGCCAGAACGCCTTCGTGGGACAGCGGGCAGAAAAAAGCGGAGTCAGCCATGGGTCATCGCAGGTCAAAAAGTCATGGGTGCATCATAGAGGGGCGCCCGGCAAATGGATAGTTTCCATATGGTGCGACCAAAGCCGGCTGTTCCGGGGCCGTGGTGCCTGTATACTTGCGCGCTATTTGAGGAGCGCTCCATGGTCGAAGAAGTAGAAATCAATCGCCTCTACTGGCACAGCCGTCGTGGCATGCTGGAGCTGGATGTGTTGTTGGTGCCTTTCACCAAAGAGGTGTACGCCACGCTCAATAAAGTAGATCGCGACCTCTATGTCCGTCTGCTCGAATGCGAAGACCAGGACATGTTCGGCTGGTTCATGGAACGCGCCGAATCGGAAGATCCTGAGCTGCAGCGTATGGTTCGGATCATTCTGGACCGTGTTCAGCCCAAGTAATCGTTTTGAATGCCGCTGGCGGGCCTCACGGCTAATGCTGGCGGCGTATGTGCTCGCCCAGCTATTCGCGCTGGGTGCGTTGTTGGTCCTCGATTCCCCCTTTGCTTTCCTTGGCGTGCTGTTATGCCTGGCCCATGCGGTCTGGGTGCTGCCGCGTCATGTCCTGTTGACCCACCGTTCGTCGATTGTTGGCCTGCGTCGCGATGAGGATGGCTGGCAGTTGTTCAGTCATGAGCGCGGTTGGCACAGCGTGCAGTTGCGTCCCGACAGCCTGGCGTTGCCGCTGATTGTTGTATTGCGCTATCGGGTTCAGGGCGAGTGGCGGGTGCGTTCCGTCTGTGTCCCACGGGATTCGCAGGTCGCCGATGTGCATCGGCGCCTGCGGGTACGCCTGAAGTTCAGCCGCCGAAGGTGGTTGGCACCAGAATAGTGTCTCGGGCTTCTGGCAGCATCTGCGGATAGTCGAGGGTGTAATGCAGGCCTCGGCTTTCCTTGCGTTCCATGGCCGAGCGGATCATCAGTTCCGCGACCTGGGCCAGGTTGCGCAATTCGATCAGGTCACGACTGACTTTATAGTTGCTGTAGAACTCGTCGATCTCATCCAGCAGCAAACGCACGCGGTGCTGAGCCCGTTGGAGGCGCTTGTTGGTGCGCACGATCCCCACGTAGTCCCACATGAACCGCCGCAGCTCGTCCCAGTTGTGCGCGATGATCACGTCTTCGTCCGAATCTGTGACCTGGCTGGCATCCCATCGGGGCAGGGCGGTCGGCACCGGGATGTGCGGCAGTTGGTCGAGAATGTCTGCCGCCGCCGAGCGCGCGTAGACAAAGCATTCGAGCAACGAATTGCTGGCCATGCGGTTGGCGCCGTGCAGGCCGGTGAAGCTGGTTTCGCCAATCGCGTACAGGCCGGGCACGTCGGTGCGGCCGTGCTGGTCGACCATCACGCCACCGCAGGTGTAGTGCGCGGCGGGCACGACGGGGATCGGGCCTTTGGTGATGTCGATATTGAACGCCAGACAGCGCTCATAGACCGTGGGGAAGTGGGTCTTAATGAAGTCTTCGGGTTTGTG
The DNA here is from genome assembly GCF_021391435.1 of Pseudomonas sivasensis. NCBI lineage: Bacteria > Pseudomonadati > Pseudomonadota > Gammaproteobacteria > Pseudomonadales > Pseudomonadaceae > Pseudomonas > Pseudomonas sivasensis. Next base: position 1,750,783 of record NZ_CP090029.1, read on the forward strand.
GCTGATGTCCAGGTACACGCAGTCGACACCCAGGCGCTTCATTTCATGGTCAATGGCGCGGGCGACGATATCGCGCGGGGCCAATTCGGCGCGCGGGTCGAAGCGCTGCATGAAACGTTCGCCATTCGGTAGTTTCAGGTGTGCACCTTCACCACGCAGCGCCTCGGTGATCAGGAAGCTCTTGGCCTGAGGGTGATAAAGGCAGGTGGGGTGGAATTGGTTGAATTCCAGGTTCGCCACCCGGCAACCCGAACGCCAGGCCATGGCAATACCGTCGCCGCAAGCGCCGTCGGGGTTGCTGGTGTAGAGGTAGACCTTGGCCGCACCGCCTGACGCGAGAATGGTGAAGCGTGCGCCGTACGTGTCGACTTCGCCGCTGGAACGGTTGAGCACGTAGGCGCCTAGGCAGCGCTCGCCGTCCAGGCCCAGGCGTTTTTCGGTGATCAGGTCAACGGCGACGCGCTGCTCCAGCAATTCGATGTTGGGACGCTGGCGGGCTTGGTCGAGTAGGGTCTTGAAGATCGCGGCGCCGGTGGCGTCGGCGGCGTGGATGATGCGGCGGTGGCTGTGGCCGCCTTCGCGCGTGAGGTGGAATTCGAAGCCGCCGTCGTCACTGCTCGCGTGTTCGTCGCGGGTGAACGGCACGCCTTGATCGATCAACCATTGGATCGCCTCGCGGCTATGCTCGACGGTGAAACGCACCGCATCTTCGTTGCACAGGCCACCGCCAGCGTTGAGGGTGTCTTCGACGTGGGATTGCACCGTGTCGGTATCATCCAGCACGGCGGCCACACCACCCTGGGCCCAGAATGTGGAGCCGTTGGCCAGGTCGCCTTTGCTCAGGACCGCAATGCGCAGATGGCTGGGAAGGGTCAGCGCTAGGCTCAATCCTGCCGCGCCGCTGCCGATCACCAGGACATCGTGTTGAAACTGTTGGCTCATTTGAAGGATTCCGCAAAAAGCGATCCAAAGGTCAGGCGCAGACAGGAGGCCTGGATCGGCGAATCAAAGGGTCACACGGGCCACTAGTATATAGAGGGGGGGAGCGGCACAATAGCCGGGCATTCGTGGCAATGTGAGATTACGGTGCGCAGCTCGGGTAAAATCAGCCGGTTGTTGAAGCGGGAACTTTTTGCATAAGCCCCGACTCAATAGCAGGTTGCCCGAAAGCTGGGAAACGTTGAGTTTATTGGCCCGTCGGGAGCATTGGACGCGTCAGAAAACCGGCGACAAGATTATTCGCGCAGCCGGCGTTGCCCGCGCTGCGTTTTTCGTGTGTGCCAAATCAGTGCATGCCGGAAACTTGCTTGAAGGGGGAGAACTTTTGCGAAAAGTCCGAGTCTATGTTTGCAAGCCTGATCGTTTAGTTATGCAAGCCTCCTTCAAGTACAACGAGGAGTGTTCATGCTAACCCAGGAAGAGGATCAGCAGCTCGTCGAGCGCGTTCAGCGCGGCGACAAGCGAGCATTTGATCTGCTAGTGCTGAAATACCAGCACAAAATTCTCGGGTTGATCGTGCGGTTTGTGCACGACACCCATGAAGCGCAGGACGTTGCACAAGAGGCCTTTATCAAGGCTTATCGTGCACTGGGCAATTTCCGCGGTGATAGTGCGTTTTACACGTGGCTGTACCGCATCGCCATCAACACGGCGAAGAACTATCTGGTGTCTCGCGGACGCCGCCCACCAGATAGCGATGTAAGTTCAGAAGATGCAGAATTTTACGATGGTGATCACGGCCTCAAAGATCTCGAGTCGCCGGAGCGTGCATTGCTGCGCGACGAGATCGAAGGCACCGTTCATCGCACAATTCAGCAACTGCCAGAAGATTTGCGTACGGCGTTAACTTTACGTGAATTCGATGGTCTGAGTTACGAAGACATTGCGAGCGTCATGCAGTGTCCGGTGGGGACTGTGAGGTCACGGATTTTCCGGGCCCGGGAAGCCATCGATAAAGCCTTGCAACCTTTGTTGCAGGAAAACTAAAGACAGCGGCGACAGCCAAGAGAGGAACCGCCATGAGTCGTGATGCCCTGCAGGAATCGCTGTCCGCAGTGATGGATAACGAAGCGGATGAACTGGAACTTCGTCGAGTGCTCAACGCATTTGATGATGCCGAAACCCGTGACACCTGGTCTCGTTACCAAGTCGCTCGGGCGGTGATGCATAAGGATCTTCTAATCCCTCGTCTGGATATTGCTGCGGCTGTTTCTGCTGCGCTGGCCGATGAAGCCGTTCCGGCAAAAGCTGCTCGTGGTCCTTGGCGTAGCCTGGGTCGCCTGGCAGTCGCTGCCTCGGTGACAGTTGCAGTGCTTGCTGGTGTTCGCCTGTACAACCAGGACGAAATTGCTGGTGCCGAACTGGCCCAACAGACTCAGCAGCCGGTCATGGCCGGTCCGCAAGTCAAAGGCCCAGCTGTACTGGCCGGCTACAAGGAAAGCTCTGACACCACTGGCCCTATGGCCAACGGTGTACTTCAAGGGCAATCGCAGGACCAGCGTCTTCCAGGCTACTTGCGCCAACACGCACAGGAATCAGCCTTGAAAGGCACTGAAAGCGCTCTGCCATACGCTCGCGCTGCAAGCCTGGAAAATCGCTAAACCGCTAAGGGGCATTATGCGCGCCATACCGCTCCTTACGCTGTTTCTCAGTGGTTGGTTTGCACTACCCGCCCATGCCGATGAAGCCCAAGATTGGCTGACTCGACTTGGGCGTGCAGAGCAGCAGCAAAGCTTTGAAGGTACGTTCGTCTATGAACGTAACGGCAGTTTTTCCACCCACGACATCTGGCACCGTGTCCAGAATGGTCAGGTACGCGAGCGGCTCTTGCAGCTCGATGGTTCTGCCCAGGAAGTTGTGCGAGTGGATGGCCGCACACAATGTGTCAGCGGCACGCTGGTTGCTGGCATTGGCAATTCGCGAGATGAGCCTTCACGAGCGCTTGACCCGCAAAAAATCAATCCATTTTACGAATTGGCCATCATCGGCAAGTCCCGCGTGGCCGGCCGTAATGCAGTCATCGTTTCGATTACGCCACGTGATCAATACCGTTATGGTTTTGAGCTGCATCTGGATCGTGAAACCGCATTGCCGCTCAAGTCCCTGTTACTGAACGATCAAGGGCAGTTACTGGAGCGCTTTCAATTCACACGCTTGAATACTTCTACCTCGCCCACCGATCGTGATTTGCAGCCCAGCAGTGAATGCACGTCTATCGCTATCTCAGATACTAAGGCGTCGGAAGTAGAGCCCACTCAGGCTTGGCATTTGGAATGGTTGCCGCCGGGTTTTCAGCTGACCAATAGCAGTGCCCGTAAAGATGCTCAGACCAAAGCCACTGTCGACAGCTTGATGTATGAAGACGGGCTGGCACGTTTTTCGGTATTTCTTGAGCCGATCAGCGCTGTGGGCGTGACTGAAACCCGCACTCAATTGGGCCCCACGGTTGCTGTGTCCCGCCGGCTGAATACGGTGGACGGCGAAATGATGGTGACGGTAGTTGGTGAAATTCCTATAGGCACCGCCGAGCGTATCGCGCTGTCGGTGCGCGGTGAAAAAAAGGCCACCATCCAGCCGTGAGTTGTTAATCCTATGTTCATCCTGCTCTTCCACTGTACGTCCATGTCAGGCTGGCTGCCGAGAGCATGAAATGTCTGGATCAGCATTTTCACTTGCAAAAATCTCCCATGTTTTTTATAGGTCAGGGCTTGTCGGCTCTGGCCTTGTTTTGTTCGCGGAACAAAAATGTCGGTCGCAGTTTTCGGCGTTTCTTGAACCCTGTCGCTCAACCCTGCTCGTCGTAACGGGAGCTGTATGTCGATACCACGTTTGAAATCCTACCTATCCATAGTCGCCACGGTACTGGTGCTTGGCCAGGCCTTGCCTGCACAAGCGGCCGAGTTGCCTGATTTCACCCAATTGGTTGAGCAAGCCTCGCCGGCCGTGGTGAACATCAGCACCACGCAGAAACTGCCAGATCGCAAAGTGTCGAACCAGCAGATGCCTGACCTGGAAGGCCTGCCGCCGATGCTGCGCGAGTTCTTCGAGCGCGGCATGCCACAACCGCGCACGCCTCGTGGCGGTGGTGGTGGCCAGCGTGAAGCGCAGTCCCTGGGCTCGGGCTTCATCATTTCCCCTGATGGCTACATCCTTACCAACAACCATGTGATCGCTGACGCTGACGAGATTCTCGTGCGCCTGGCCGACCGCAGCGAGCTGAAAGCCAAGCTGGTGGGCACCGACCCACGTTCCGACGTTGCGCTGCTGAAGATCGACGGTAAGGATCTACCCGTTCTGAAGCTGGGCAAATCCCAGGACCTCAAGGCCGGGCAGTGGGTAGTCGCCATCGGCTCGCCGTTCGGTTTTGACCACACTGTGACTCAGGGTATCGTCAGCGCCATTGGTCGCAGCCTGCCGAATGAGAACTACGTGCCATTCATCCAGACCGACGTGCCGATCAACCCAGGTAACTCCGGTGGCCCGCTGTTCAACCTGGCGGGTGAAGTAGTGGGTATCAATTCGCAGATCTACACCCGTTCCGGTGGTTTCATGGGCGTGTCGTTTGCTATTCCGATCGACGTGGCCATGGATGTTTCCAACCAATTGAAAAGCGGTGGCAAGGTTAGCCGTGGCTGGTTGGGCGTAGTGATCCAGGAAGTGAACAAAGACCTCGCTGAGTCCTTCGGTCTCGACAAGCCTGCTGGTGCTCTGGTTGCACAGATCCAGGACGACGGCCCCGCTGCTAAAGGCGGCCTGCAAGTCGGCGACGTGATCCTGACCATGAATGGCCAACCGATTGTCATGTCGGCCGACCTGCCACACCTGGTCGGTGCACTCAAGGCGGGCAGCAAGGCCAAGCTGGAAGTAATTCGTGACGGCAAGCGCCAGAACGTTGAACTGACGGTAGGCGCTATTCCTGAAGAAGGTGCGACTCTGGACGCCCTCGGCAATAACAAATCGGGTGCTGAGCGAAGCAGCAACCGTCTGGGCATTGCAGTCGTTGAGCTGACCGAAGAGCAGAAGAAAAGCTTCGACCTCAAGGGCGGCGTAGTGATCAAGGAGGTGCAGGATGGCCCAGCAGCGTTGATCGGCCTGCAGCCGGGTGACGTGATCACCCACCTGAACAATCAGGCGATTGACTCCACCAAGCAGTTCACTGATATCGCCAAGGCGTTGCCGAAGAATCGCTCGGTGTCGATGCGCGTGCTGCGTCAGGGGCGCGCCAGCTTCATTACATTCAAGCTGGCCGAGTAATCCGCTAAGCCAATAAAAAGCCCCGCCGTCGGTCAACGATGGCGGGGCTTTTTTGTGGGTGATGGGTTTAGCTCATCATCCCTTTTACCAGGCGTTCCTGTTCGATCAGCTCACGCTGGCGTGCGTCGATACGTGACGACAATGGAAAGTTACTGCCGGCGCGGCGTTTGGCGAAGTCCAGTTGCTGAATCGCCTGCTGGAAGTCGCCCACCAGAGCAAAGTATTCAGCGCGCGCCTGGTGCAGGCCGATGATGTTGCCGGATAACCCGCGTGTCTCGGCGACTTGATACCACACGTCCGGATCGTCCGGACGAGACTTGAGCAGGCCATCCAGGGCCTTTTCCGCATCCGCGGTACGATTTTGTTTAAGCAGCAGGTCGACTCGGATCTGATTCAGCGGATAGTTGCCGGGGTATTGGGTCAGCATCCGATCCGTGCGTTGTTGGGCGTCGGCTAGACGGCTGTTGTCTATGTCCAGCTGGATTTGCGCCAGGTTATAAGTGATGTCATTGGGCGCTTTGGCCAGCAGCGGTTGCAGGCTATCTCTCGCTTGCTTGAATTGTGAGGCCTTGATTTGGGCGATGGCCAGGCCATAACGCGCCACATCGTTTTTCGGATTCTCGTCCAGTTGCGCCTGGAAGCGTTTGGCGGCGAGTCCTGAGGTGTCCTCATATTGCAGCTGCACCCGTGCGCGAATCAGTTGATAGCGCAGGCTGTCTTCCTTTCCGCCGGGCTTGGATTGCTCGGCTCGGTTTCGGGTGTCGGCGATCCGCGATTCAGTGACCGGGTGCGTCAACAGGAATTCTGGTGGCTTGGCGTCGAAGCGGTATTGACGCCCCAATCGCTCGAACATGGTCGGCATGGAGCGCGGGTCGTAGCCGGCTTTCTCCAGATTGACGATACCGATACGGTCAGCCTCTTGTTCATTCTGCCGAGAGAACCGCCGTTGTTCCTGGATCGCCGCCGCCTGGGTGCCGGCGATCGCAGCAATGCCCGCATCACCTGCGCCGGCGGCTGCCGCGATGATGCCACCGAGGAGAGCAGCCATCATCGGGATCTGCATGCGCTGCTGCGCTTCAACGCCACGGGCGAAGTGACGCTGTGACAAGTGAGCCAATTCGTGCGCCAGCACCGAGGCGTATTCTCCTTCGGTCTGGGCGTTGAGGAACAGGCCGCCGTTCACGCCGACAATACCGCCTGGCGCGGCAAACGCGTTGAGTTGCGGGCTGTTGATCAGGATGAACTCCAGGCGTCGGTCGTTCACCTGGCTGGTTTCTACCAGCTTATACACGCTGGTTTCGACGTAATCTTTGAGTTGCGGGTCGTTCAGTTGGGAAACCTGTCCGCGCAGGTAGGCCAGCCAGGCACGGCCCAGTTGGAATTCCTGTTGTGGCGAGACAATGGCAGAACTGGCGTCGCCAAGCGACGGCAGGTCGTCAGCGAAGCCTGGAGAGGCCAGCAGGCAAGCCAGCGTCAGCAGGGTGGGGCGCAAAAAAGTCATGCACATAGCCTTTCGACAAAGAGCTTACTGTAGCCGGACACTGAGCTTCGGACCAGATATTCTAAGCACCCCGAACGCTTGCCCGGAGTAAAACCATGACCGACGCTGTAGCCTTTGATGCCGAGCTCGACGCCAGCGGCCTCAATTGCCCGTTGCCCTTGCTCAAGGCCAAGCTGGAACTCAACCGATTGACCAGCGGTGCCGTGCTCAAGGTGACCGCAACGGACGCAGGTTCCCAGAGGGATTTCCGCACATTTGCCAAACTGGCCGGCCACACGTTGTTGCATGAAGAAGATGCCGCCGGTGTGTACCGTTACTGGTTGCGCAAGGCCTGAGCCGTTGCCCCTACCACCCGAGGTTGATTGATGTTCAAAGTGTTACGAGACTGGATCCAGCGCTACTTTTCTGATGAAGAAGCCGTGGTACTAGCCGTCCTGTTGTTTTTGGCCTTTACCGCAGTCCTCACCTTGGGTGGCATGCTGGCGCCCGTACTTGCGGGGATGGTGCTCGCTTACCTGATGCAGGGCCTGGTCACCACCCTTGAGCGTTTGCGCTTGCCAGGCGGTGCGGCAGTGGGGCTGGTCTTCGCCTTGTTCATGGGCCTGCTGGTGGTGTTTATCGTGGTGGTGTTGCCGCTGCTGTGGCACCAACTGATAACGCTGTTCAACGAGTTGCCGGGCATGCTCGCCAAGTGGCAGTCGCTGTTGCTGCTGTTGCCGGAGCGCTACCCGCATCTGGTATCGGATGAGCAGGTGTTGCAGGCCATTGAAGTGGCGCGCGGCGAAATCGGGAAATTCGGGCAATGGGCGCTGACGTTTTCCCTGTCCAGCTTGCCGCTGCTGGTCAATATCATGATCTACCTGGTGCTTGTCCCGATCCTGGTGTTCTTCTTTCTCAAGGATCGCGCAATGATCGGTCGCTGGGTGAGTGGCTACCTGCCGCGTGAGCGAGCGCTAATTACTCGGGTTGCCGAGGAAATGAACCGGCAGATCGCCAACTACATTCGTGGCAAAGTCATCGAGATCATTATCTGCGGCGGCGTTACCTACATCGCTTTTATTGCCCTGGACCTGAATTACGCGGCCCTGTTGGCATTGCTGGTCGGTATTTCAGTGGTGGTGCCCTATGTCGGCGCGGTAGTGGTGACCGTACCAGTTACGCTGATCGCTTTGTTCCAGTGGGGCTGGAGCGACCAGTTCATCTACCTGATGGCGGTGTACGGGATCATCCAGACCCTGGATGGCAACGTGCTGGTGCCGTTGCTCTTCTCGGAGGCGGTCAACCTGCATCCGGTGGCGATCATTTGCGCGGTATTGTTGTTTGGTGGGCTATGGGGATTCTGGGGGGTGTTCTTTGCAATTCCCCTGGCGACGCTGTTCAAGGCAGTGCTGGATGCGTGGCCGCGCCAGGAGCCAGTGGTGGCGCCTTTGCTCTGAAAGGGAAAGGGGGAGCCTGCTCCCCCTCTCACATCCTCAGACCTTATTCAAAGCCTGCGCTGCTGTCAGTACAGCATCCACGTGCCCTGGCACTTTCACGCCACGCCATTCCTGGCGCAGCACGCCTTCCTTGTCGATCAGGAAGGTGCTGCGATCCACACCCAAGTATTCCTTGCCGTAAAGCTTCTTCAGTTTGATCACATCAAACAGCTGGCAAACCGCCTCGTCTTTGTCGCTGATCAGCTCGAAAGGGAATTCCTGCTTGCCTTTGAAGTTCTCGTGGGACTTCACACTGTCGCGCGACACGCCAAACACTTCAGTGTTGGCCGCTTGGAACGCGGCGTACTGGTCACGGAAGCCTTGGCCTTCAGTGGTGCAGCCGGGGGTGCTGTCCTTCGGATAGAAGTAGATCACCACCTGCTTACCCTTGAGGGCCGCAAGGCTAAAAGTCTGGCCGCTGGTGGCCTGGGCTTCGAAGTCGGCTATGGGTTGGTCGATGACTACTGCCATGAATACTTCCTTACATTGGGTTCTGTGGGCGCCATGGTTCGATCAACGCGTCGAGGTTCAGTGCGTCGGCGAAATCCAGGAACTGGTCGCGCAGCCAACTGATCTGCACGCCGGCTGGCAGGGTCACGGTGAAAGTGGCGTTGAGCATGGTGCCGCCGGTTTGCGGGGCCTGGTAGGTGTCGCAGGTCAGGTTTTCCAGTTCGACGTTATGGTCGATAAAGAACTGGCACAACTCGTTGACGATGTCCGAGCGGTACGCCGAGCTGACGTAAGCCACATAAGGCAGGGCCTGGGGACGGTTTTCCAGCGCGGCGCTACGCACTACATTGACGGTGAAGTCATGTTTCTTGGCCAGGCCCGGCAGGCCGGTTTCCAGGCGTGCCAGGGCGTCCCAGGTGCCGGAGATCTGGAGGACCAGCGCACTGCACTCGCCATGGCGTGTCAGGCGGGAGGTCACGACGGCGCAGCGGTTTTCATGGCTGGCGCGGCACAGGACGTTCGTCAGCTCCATGGGGTTGGCGCCGAGGGCACTGATAACAAGGAATTGTTCGCGAACTGTGGGGGTGGACATGCAGCCTTCCTAAACGATGAGCGGTCGATACCATGAGGGCCGTATCGATCAAAGCATGAAGGGTAGCGAAAAGCGCCGCCAAGGGATAGGAGGTGGCGTTTTCATTACGTGAACGGCGTGATTCCAGCCTGCTGTAACCCATGCTTTCGTCCAATGATGGCATTGCCCATCGTTTAGTTGCCCCAGAACGCATCCTCACGCGGTACTTCGCTTGTACAAGCATCTTGGCGCCAGTACCATTACGGCTCTCTTTTTCCGGCAGGAGCGGTTGCATGATTGCGGGCAGTATGGTGGCACTGGTCACACCCATGGATGCACAAGGTCATCTCGACTGGGACAGCCTGGGCAAACTGGTGGACTTCCACCTGCAAGAAGGCACCAACGCCATTGTGGCGGTCGGCACCACAGGTGAGTCGGCCACCCTCGATGTGGAAGAACACATCCAGGTGATTGAGTTCGTGGTCAAGCGTGTTGCGGGCCGCATAGCCGTGATCGCCGGTACGGGTGCCAACTCGACGCGCGAAGCGATCGAGCTGACCAAAAACGCCAAGAAGGCTGGCGCCGACGCCTGCCTGCTGGTGACTCCGTATTACAACAAGCCGACCCAGGAAGGCCTGTACCAGCACTTCCGCACCATTGCCGAAGCCGTCGACATCCCGCAGATCCTCTATAACGTGCCGGGTCGTACCGCGTGCGATATGAAGGCCGAGACCGTGATCCGCCTGTCCACCGTGCCGAACATTATCGGCATCAAGGAAGCCACTGGCGACCTGCAGCGCGCCAAGGACATCCTGGCCGGTGTGAGCAGCGACTTCCTGCTGTATTCCGGTGACGACGCCACGGCTGTCGAGCTGATCCTGCTGGGTGGCAAGGGCAACATCTCCGTGACCGCCAACGTGGCCCCACGTGCCATGAGTGACATGTGCGCTGCTGCCATCGCTGGCGACGCCGTGACCGCCCGTGCGATCCACGAGAAGCTGATGCCGCTCAACAAGACACTCTTTATCGAATCCAACCCTATTCCCGTGAAATGGGCGCTGTTCGAGATGGGCTTGATGCCGGACGGTATCCGTCTGCCGCTCACCCGTCTCAGCGAAGCCTGTCACGAACCGCTGCGACAGGCCCTGCGCCAGTCCGGCGTCCTGGTTTAATTGAGGAAGCACTACGCATGAAGCGATTGGCCGGACTTTCCGCACTTGCCTTGATTATCTCCAGCACCAGTGGCTGCGGTTGGATCTGGGGCCCGGAAGGCTACTTCCGTGACCGCGGCAGCGATTACCTGGAAGCACAAGCAACCAAACCGATGCAGTTGCCGCCGGACGTCAACGTTGCAAAGCGTCTTGACCCGTTGCTGCCGATTCCACGCAACGTTGCCGACGACACCACCAAGGGTGAATACGTAGTGCCACGTCCACAGCCGATCTCGGCCGTGGCGGATGCCAGCGACTACAGCCTCCAGAAGAGCGGTGATTCCCGCTGGATCGTTGCTCAGCGCCCACCTGCCGAAGTCTGGCCAGTGGCGGTGCAGTTCTTCCAGGACAACGGTTTCCGCATCGACGAGCAGCGCCCGCAGACCGGCGAATTCACCACGGCATGGCAGCAAGGCAGCGAACTGTCCGCCACCATGGCCAAGCGTTTGCAAGCCAGTGGTGTAGCGGCTGACAGCGAAGCCCGCGTGCGTGTTCGCATCGAGCCAGGCGTGCAGCGCAATACCAGTGAAGTCTACGTGGTGAGTGCCGAGCGTCCTGCCGGCAGCACCGCCAACGTCGCCTTCACCAACCGTTCGGTCAACACCGGCGTTGACTCTGCACTGGTCGACGAGATGCTGGCCAGCATGAGCCGTATTTCCGAGAAGGGCGGTTCCGTTTCCCTGCTCGCCGCACGTGATTACGACACCCCGAGTCGCGTCAGTCTCACCGAGGACGGCAGTGGCAACGTGGTGCTGAATCTGGGTGAAGACCTGGACCGTGCCTGGGCCAGCGTCGGTCGCGCGTTGGAGCAAGGCCCTTGGCGTGTTGAAGACATCAACCGTAGCCTTGGCCTCTACTACATCAACGTGGCTGAAAAGGCCGAGCGCAAAGACGACGAGCCTGGTTTCTTCGGCAAGCTGTTTGGCAGCCAGCCGACCAAGGAAGAAATCGAGACCCGCGCCGAGCGTTATCAGGTTCGTTTGAGCAAGGTTGGCGAGACTGTGCAAGTCACTGTCGAGAAGAACATCAACACCGTTGCGCCGGCTGAAACAGCCCGCAAAGTGTTGGGCGTAATTCAGGACAATCTGGGCTGATCCGATGCGTTTTGCTGTTCTCGGTAGCGGTAGCCAAGGGAACGGCACGCTGGTCGCCCACGACGACACGTACGTACTGGTGGATTGTGGTTTCTCGTTAAAAGAAACCGAGCGGCGCCTGCTGCGCCTGGGGGTTCACCCCACGCAGCTGAGCGCTATTCTAGTGACCCACGAACATGCCGATCACGTGCATGGCGTGGGTTTGCTGTCTCGGCGCTACAATCTTCCGGTGTACCTGAGTCGCGGCACCTTGCGCGGGATGCGCAAGCCCATTGAGCCCGCAGGTTTCCTGGCTGGCGGTGAGCAACTGCAAATCTGTGCCTTGAGCATTGATGTGATTGCCGTGGCGCACGACGCTCAGGAGCCGACGCAGTATGTATTCAGTGATGGCCAGCGACGCTTCGGCGTGCTGACCGACCTGGGCTCCTACTGCGCCAAGGTGCTGGACGGTTACCGCGACCTCGATGCCTTGATGATCGAGTCCAACCACTGCCGAGACCTGCTGGCTCGCGGTCACTATCCCTACTTTCTCAAGCAGCGGGTGGGCGGCGAACTGGGACATTTGAACAACCACCAGGCGGCGTACCTGGTGTATGAGTTGGGCTGGCAAGACCTGCAACACCTGGTCCTGGCCCACCTGAGCAGCAAGAACAACCTGCCGACGCTTGCCCGGCAATGTTTTGTCGACACCCTCGGGTGCGACCCGGACTGGCTGCAATTGGCCGATCAAGATTCAGGGCTCGACTGGCGACATATCGCCTAGCCCACCTCACTCAAAGCGGAGCCCATCATGGAAAAACGTGAAGAACTCTACCGCGGCAAGGCCAAGTCGGTTTACAAGACCGACGACGCCAACCGCCTGATCCTGCTGTTTCGCAACGACACCTCGGCGTTCGACGGCAAGCGCATCGAACAACTGGACCGCAAGGGGATGGTGAACAACAAGTTCAACGCCTTCATCATGCAGAAACTCGAAGAGGCCGGGATTCCGACCCAATTCGACAAACTGCTGGGCGACAACGAGTGCCTGGTGAAGAAGCTGGACATGATCCCGGTCGAATGCGTCGTGCGTAACTACGCCGCCGGCAGCTTGGTCAAGCGCCTTGGTGTGGAGGAGGGCCTCAAGCTCAACCCTTACACGTTCGAATTGTTCCTGAAGGACGACGCCAAGGGCGACCCGTTCATCAACGAATCCCACGTCGTGGCATTTGGCTGGGGCACCGCTGAGCAACTGGCTCGCATGAAAGAGCTGTCCCTCAAGGTCAACGACGTACTGAGCAAGCTGTTCGACGACGCAGGCCTGCTGCTGGTGGACTTCAAGCTGGAATTCGGTGTGTTCCACGACGGTTCCATCGTCCTGGGCGACGAATTCAGCCCGGACGGCTGCCGCCTGTGGGACAAGGACACCAAGAAGAAGATGGACAAAGACCGCTTCCGCCAGGGCCTCGGTGACGTTATCGAAGCTTACGAAGAAGTCGCCAATCGTCTCGGCGTACCGCTGTAATCGACGCAAGCATCTGATAGCACGGAAAAAAATCGCTTAGGCGCTTTGCATCCACGAATCATGCTGTTATGATGCGCGCCGTTGGAGAGATGCCAGAGTGGCCGAATGGGACGGATTCGAAATCCGTTGTACCTTCACCGGTACCTAGGGTTCGAATCCCTATCTCTCCGCCATTACATAGAAAAAGCCCCGTAGCTGAATAAGCTACGGGGCTTTTTCGTTTTTGGTGCCATAAAAGTCCTACATACCCTTCCGCACAGCTTTGTTCATACCTCCTTCCAAGATTGAAGCCTGGGTGTTTGCCGGTCTTCGTCGACACGCCATCGTTTTTTGGGAGACGGGTATATTGATTTACCGAGAGACGCTCACCGAGGCGCTCGCACTGAATGGCATCACCTGCGTAAGCAGCGCGCTCACTCCTGCGCGACAGCGTGCTGGGGCGGGGTCAGCTCCAATACGCGATCACGTCCGCCCTCGGCCAGCAGATAAGTCCCGCGCGCAGTCGGCACGATCGATTGTGGCGCTTTCAAGAACGACAAAATCGTCTGCTGGTGCCCTTGTTTGTCGATCAGCAACAGCCGCGCGCGGTGGGTGGCGTCTTCATTGATCCATAACCCGCGCTCATCGCACATCAAAAACGTCGGCTGGTTCAGCTTGGCCAGTACCACCGGATCACTGCCGTCTGCGGCTAGCTCACGCACCGTGCCTTCTTTCTTCTTCGTGTAGAGCATGCGGCCATCGGTGCAGCGGATGATGGATTCACCCTCATCGAGGTCTTTGCGCACGACGCTCAAGGTCCGGTCGCTCCAGCGATAACGTAGGAGACGGCCCTCGTCGCGACGGTCCTCCATCGCATAGAGGTAGTCCCCGTCGTCCCACAGACCTTGCACGTTTTCGCCCCTGAATAACTCTGTGACGGTACCGTCCTTGAGGAAGCTGACGGGAGAGTCGAGTGCTTCCTGGCTGAATACCCAGCCGCCACGGGTGGAGAGCATACCGTCGGGTTTGGACAGCTTGCCCACCACCACTTCGCGTGTTCCGTCCAGGTGAATGCGCACGATACTGCCCTTGGCGTCGTCGAGCTCCTGGCTGACCATCAACGCGCCGTCCGGTAACGGCATCAGCGAGGCAGCTTTGGGCACATCGCGGTGCAGCACCTGAACAGTCCAGCCGCTCGCCGTATTCACGGGGTAGAAGTTTTGCCAAGTGAAGAAGCCCAGCGCGGCGAGGCAGGGCAGGCCTACCAGGCATACAGCTCCTTTCAGCGCTCGGTGTAGCGTTTTTCTGCCGGATGCCTTGCTCATTGAACTCTCAGTCGAAAACGGTCGGATTGCAGACTACGCACCTAAGTGCTTTTTTCAAGGCAGCTTTTTCAAGACTGGTTGGCCTGCCATTGTCTGTAGAGTCGTCGGGCGACTTCCATTCGCGCGATCAGGATCACCAGGTAAATCATCCAGGCCATCGACACGAGTACCAGCGAGAACAGTAGCCCGCGCTGTTCGCTCAAACCCTCTCGTACGTATTTGTTGTAGTTCTTGTCGAGGAAGAATGAGCAAATGATGTCGAGTTTCTCTTCCGGTAATCCCGGGAGAAGAAAAGCCTGTAGCGACTCGGACGACCGGCAGTGTTCTACCATCAGGACGTTGTCGGACCAGATGCCGAACTTCACGTTATCTTCAGATAAATAGAACGATGGAGCATCTGGGGCGTTTTTCAGGGACACCATCAGGTACTTCGATTCAATCAGAGGAACCGCAATGGCTACACCTGCCAAAAGCACGAAAGCGAGTACAAAAAAACAGTTGATGCGCCATTGTGCGAACCGCTGGGTGATGAAATTCAGCGCTGTGAAGTCGCCCCACTCTATGTAGCGCTTCACGCGGCCGAAGTCGCGCGGGGCGAATTCATTGCTGTACATCCAATCCTCGGCCAAGTCTGCCTCCCGCAGCGTTTTGGCAGGGATGTTGAATTCGTAGCGGTAATATTCAAGCTCGCGCAAATCCTTGCGCATGCGTTCAAAACGTTCTGTTTCGAAGCGCGTTTTGCCCCCAAAAAACCGCCATATCCAATCCCGCAAAAACAGCAGCGATCCGGAACGTCGGTAGATAAATATCAACAGCCCCGCGATAGCGAGAAAGGTAAAGGCACCGCTGAAGAAGGCGAAATGCTCGACGTACCAAGTCAGTGGTGTGCTTTTTACGATCGGTTCGGCCATGGCTGGGTCCATTAGTCATAAAGTCGAACGCGGGATTCTAGGGAACCAGAGCGAGCGTGTCTTTACGTCAGAAAAAACAGGAAGCAACTTACGGGGCTCTCAGAATCCGGCTAAGCCACAACTGCAGTTTTTCTGGCGGTCCTCATGCATGGCTTCCCACCGACAGTCGTACGATAATGCCGTCCATCCCGCTATTGACTGGCCGTTCTCCGTGATCATCAACTTCGACCTCAACGACCTCCAAGCCTTCCGCGCTGTGGTAGACAAGGGCAGTTTTCGCGGCGCCGCGGAGGCCATCCGTATCTCGCAACCGGCGCTCAGTCGGCGCATCGAAAAACTTGAATCCGCGCTTGATGTGAAGCTGTTCGAGCGCACCACCCGACGGGTCAGCCTGACGATGGTGGGCCGTGCATTCCTGCCGCAAGTCGAGCGCATGCTCGACGACCTCGACATCGCGCTGATGGGCATCAGTAACGTCGCGTCCACGCGCATGGGCGATGTCATCATCGCCTGCGTGCCTTCGACTGCGTACTACTTCATGCCTCACGTGATCTCCGAATTCCACAAGCTGTATCCAAAGATTCGCCTGCGGGTGCTGGATGCCAGTGCCGGTGAGGTGTGCAATGCGGTGGAAAATGGCGAGGCGGATTTTGGCGTGAGTTTCAGCGGCAGCCTGCCCGATGAAGTGGAGTTCGAACTGCTGCTGCAGGAGCGATACGTACTCGCCTGTCGCCGTGATCACCCGTTGGCCGAACGTGACAGCGTGACCTGGGCCGAAGCCTTTGAGCATGACTACATCACGGTGGACAAAACTTCGGGCAACCGCTTCCTGCTTGACCAGGCCTTGCGCGGCGTACGTGTGAAAAAACCGAGTGTCTGCGAGACGCACCACGTGACCACCATGATCGCGTTGGTGGAGGCGGGGTTGGGGGTAGCGATGGTGCCTTCGATTGCAATGCCGGCGTGCGCGCACCCGGTTCTGGTAAGCGTGCCGTTGGTGGAGCCGCAGGTGATGCGCAATGTGGGCTTGATCAAGCGCCGCGGGCGGACATTGCCGCCCGCGGCGCTGGAGTTGGAACGGTTGGTGCGGGAGATGCCGTTTCGGTCAGCGTGACACCGAGTCCAGGCCGGTGGATTGCACCAGCGGTTGCGCCTCGGGCGAGGCCAGGTACTTCAGCAACGCCTTGGCTTGGGTCGGGTGTTCGGCGTTCACCGGAATACCTGCTGCAAAACGCGTAACGGACTGCACGTCTTCGGGGATTTTGCCCACATAGGTCACGCCCGGTACGGGCAACAATTCGGCGACCTGCTGCAGACCCACTTCGTAGTCACCTTTGGCAACCTGTTCAGCCACCGGAATACGTTCGATCATCGTGCCCTTGGCCGGCATGCCGAGCTTCTTGAACAGCTCTTTCTCGACATACACACCGCTGGCACTGTCCGAGTACGCCACTGACTTGGCCTTGCTCAGCACTGCCTTCAGTTCTGCATCGGTGCCGATGGCGGGTTTCGCCGCGCCTTCCTTCACCACCAAACCAATCCGCGAGTCCGCCAGTTCCACGCGAGACGCCGGGTCGACCTTGCCTTGTTTGATCAAGTCATCCAGGGCGTAGCCGACCATGATCACCACATCGGCGTGTTCGCCCCTGGCCAGGCGGTTGGGAATCGCTTCCGGCGCCTTGCCCATGGACGGGCCGAGAATGGTATCGAGGGTGTCACCGCTTTGCTGGGCATACTGCGGGCCAAGCAACTTATAAGCGGCGGTGAAGCCACCGGAGGTCATTACCTTGAGCTCCTCGGCCTGGGCCGACAGCGCCAGCGCGCCGAGGGCCAAGGCCGCCAGTGTGTTGAGCAGAGGTCGCATCATACCGCCCCCTGCAGCATCTGCCCGCGAGTGTTGGCGCGGCGGTACAACGCCAGGGTCGAACACAGTGCGCACAGTGCGGCGAACATCATCCAGTAGGTCGGTGAGGCCTTGTCCCCGGTGATGTGGATGAACCAGGTGGAGATCGCCGGGGTGAAGCCACCGAAGATCGCGGTTGCCAGGCTATAGGCCAGGGAAAAGCCCGCCACGCGCACTTCCACCGGCATGATTTCGGTCAGCGCCGGGATCATCGCGCCGTTGTACATGCCATAGAGGAAGGAGAACCACAGCAGGGTTTCCAGCATATGGCCGAAGCTCGGTGCATTCACCACGTAAGACAGTGCTGGATACGCTGTAAGAACCGCCAGCGCTGTCATGGCGATCAGTACCGGCTTGCGGCCGAAGCGATCGCTGAGGGTGCCGCCGATGGGGAGCCATACAAAGTTCGACACGGCCACCAGCAACGTCACCAGCAGGGCGTCCGAGGTGCTCAGTTGCAGCACGGTCTTGCCGAAGGTCGGCGCGTACACGGTGATCAGGTAGAACGCGGTAGTGGTCATGGCCACCATCAGCATGCCGCCGATCACAACGGTCCAGTTTTTCACCAGGGTTGCCAGCACTTCGCGCATGGTCGGGCGATGCTTGCGGTTGGCGAACTCTTCGGTTTCCTCCAGGTTGCGACGCAGCACAAAGATAAACGGAATGATCACGCAACCGACGGCGAACGGAATGCGCCAGCCCCAGTCGGCAACCACCGACGGTTCCATCCACACGTTCAGGCCATAACCCAGCGCAGCGGCGACCACGATGGAGATCTGTTGGCTGCCCGACTGCCAGCTGGTGTAGAAGCCTTTACGGCCTGGGGTGGCCATCTCAGACAAGTACACCGACACCCCGCCCAGTTCCGCACCGGCCGAGAAGCCTTGCAGCAAGCGACCAAGCAACACCAGCAGCGGTGCCCACAGGCCAATGGTCTGATAACCCGGCACCAGCACGATCAGCAACGTACCGCTGGCCATGATCGAGAGGGTCACGATCAGCCCTTTGCGGCGACCGACGTCGTCGATGTAGGCACCGAGAATGATTGCGCCAAGTGGGCGCATCAGGAAGCCTGCGCCAAACACGGCGAAGGTCATCATTAATGACGCAAACTCATTAGCGGCCGGGAAGAACGCAGCCGCGATGTAGGTGGCGTAGAAACCAAACAGAAAGAAGTCGAACTGTTCGAGGAAATTGCCCGAAGTAACGCGGAATACCGCGCCAACTTTTGAGCGGGCAGAGTCGGGGCGGGAAGGGCTAGTCATGGTTTTGTGTCTCCAGCGTTCTTTTCAAAGTGCTTATTTCGCTTAAGACTATGGATAGTGGCTGACACATTTAGAAATGATAAGTGAAAATTTTGGGTTTATTGATGTTCAGGGATTATCAATCCCTGTGGCCGTCAAAATCTCTTTCCCTGTCCTATGCTTGAACAGGTGACCGATGCTTAAGGAAAGAGGTGGCTATGGGTAACGAACAAAACCGGCGCGATGAACCAGAGCGTGAGCAACCCCAGCGGCAGCGCGAAGAGGAAAAGCCGCAGACCTGGAAGCATCCGGACGACGGTACGGAGCTTTCCGAGCGCGATCAGGAGTTTCCGCTCAAGCCCTGAGCAACCTGTCCGCCTGTGATGCTGACTTATCGGCAATTAAGCGCATAGACGGCGTGCGCCGCGCTTTCTACACTGCGACCTGTCTTGGTGAAACGGGCAGGCGCCGATGAATCGCAATGAATTACGCAAGGCCGACATCAATCTGATGGTGGTCTTCGAAGCACTGATGCTTGAGCGCAATGTGACGCGGGTGGCCGAGAAACTTTTCCTCGGCCAGCCGACCATCAGTTCGGCCCTGAACCGTTTGCGTACCTTGTTCAACGACCCATTGTTTATTCGTGTTGGCCATCGCATGGAGCCCACCGCGCGCGCTGAGGAAATCATTCAGCATCTGTCCCCGGCCCTCGATTCCTTGTCGTCGGCCTTGAGCCTGACCCACGATTTTGACCCGTCCATCAGCACCATGACGTTTCGCATCGGTCTGTCCGACGATGTCGAGTTCGGCCTGTTGCCGCCGTTGCTGCGCGCGCTGCGCCAGGAAGCGCCCCAAGTGGTGTTCGTGGTGCAGCATGTCGATTATTGGCGCATCCCTGACCTGCTGGCGTCTGGCGATATCACCGTTGGCATCACCCAGACCCGTGGCCTGCCGGCGAATGCCAAGCGCAAGTTGCTGCGCCATATCCGTCCGCGACTCCTGCGCGCGGATGCCTCGGACACACCGCTGACCCTGGACGAATATTGCTCGCGGCCCCATGTGCTGGTGTCTCACACCGCCAACGTGTCGGGTTTTGCCGATGAGTGGCTGGCCGAGATTGGCCGTAAGCGCCACGTGGTTTTATCGGTACCGCAATACAGCGCGTTGCCGGCGTTGCTGGCCGGCACCGACCTCATCGCCAGCCTGCCGGACTACACCGCCGAAGCCATGGCGGTGTCGGGCAATCTGTTTTGTGAGCCGTTTCCGTTCGAGACACCGACGTTGGACTTGTCCATGGTTTGGCTCAGCCATGTGGACACCGACCCCGCCGAGCGTTGGGTGCGGTCGAGACTGGAGGCGTTCATGAGCGATAGAGGGTTGGGCGGCAAGGCGTGACGCTATATATTCAAGAATCTTCCTACAACAAGCCTCGGAGCAACCCATGCCGCATCTGCACCTGGAATACACCGCCAACCTGACAGACCTGACCGTCGATAAAACCCTGTTGCGGCTCAACAATGTGCTAATGGCGTCCGGGCAATTCGGCTCCGAGTTCGATATCAAAAGCCGTGCGGTGAAGCTTGAGCATTTTCAGGTAGGTACCTCCCTCAATCCGCGCGGATTTATTGCGGTGAAGCTGTCATTGCTCAGCGGGCGTTCGCCGCAGGTCAAGCAGCAGCTGTCGGAAAGCCTGCTGGCGGTGTTGCAGGACCTTAGCCCGTGGCCCGAAGGCGTGCAGGTACAACTGAGCGTTGAACTGCGCGACATGGACCGCGATGCCTATAGCAAAGTCGCTATCGGCTAAGGCTTACAACAAGCCCTGATCGGCACATACCTTCACCACCTGCTCGCGAAACCAGGTATTGGCACTGTCCTGTTCACTGGTTTCGTTCCACTGCATATCAAGGGTGAACCCCGGCAACCCGTTGGGCGCCTCGCAATGGCCGAACACCGGCTCTGGCGCCAGTAGCTTTTGCACGCGGCGGGGCAGGGTGAGGATAAAGTCGGTGCCGGTGATCATCTTCAATGCCGCGCTGTAGCTGTTGGCACGGGCGACCACTTGGCGCTTGTGGGCCTGGCGCGCCAGCCAGCCGTCGATCATGTTGGTGTCGGAGGTCCACGGCGTGGGGAATACATGTCGCCGTTCGACGAAGGATTGCAGGCTGAATGCTGGCTCCCTGGGCGCTGAGCGTTTATCGAAGACACACACCAAATCGTCCTCCAGCAGCATCTGGGTCTTGAAGTCTTTGTGGGCGCGATGAAAATGCGGGCCGAAGCAGATCACCAAGTCCAGACGGCCTTCGCGCAGGTCATCGGCGGGGATGTCGGTTTCCAGCTTCTGCACATTGACGATCACCGGCAAGTCGGCCCGGTCGAAGGTTTTCAGCAGGCGCGGCAGGATCAACTGTTCGAAGTATTCCGGTGCACATACGTTGAAGGTCACGGCTTTTTGCGTGGGGTCGAAGGCCTGGCCACCGGCGTGGCACAGGTTGATGCTTTCGAGGATCTTCTGCACATGGCCGTACATGGTGGTGGCCTTGTACGTAGGACGCATGCCCGCTCGGGTGTTGATAAACAGCTCGTCTTCAAAGCTGGTGCGCAGCTTCTTCAGGCTGTAGCTCACGGTGGACTGGCTGACGAACAGCGTTTCGGACACCTCGGTAACGCTGCTCTGGTCGTAGACGGCGATAAACACCATCAAGTCCTGCATATCGAGTTTTCTGAGCAAGTTACTGTTTAACATCGGTTTCGTCCGTAAACCCTTTGTACCGAACTCAGTACAAGACAGCCCAAAAGCTTAACGGAACGTGCGTACCAATAGAAAGCTCTGTAGGGCGTTTCTATGTTTGCAGTGGGACAAATACTGTTTGCAACACGACCTCAGCGGATATGTTGCGCGTAATGCCTCGGGTTGAAGCGCGTGACGATCAGCAACATCAATACGATCACCGCCGTCAGCGACCACCAGGCCCATTCGAAACTGCCCAGTTGGTCACGGATCATCCCGGCGATCAGCGGCGACAGGCCGGCAATCAGGTAGCCGATGCCTTGCACAAAGGCAGTGAGGCCACCGGCACGGCGCGGGTTGTCCAAGTGATCGAGGGACAGGATCAGGCTCATGGGGAACAGGCCGCCGATGCCCAGGCCGAGCAGGCACGGCCACAGCAAACTGAGGGATTGCGGGCTGAGGATCAGGCCGCAGAAACCGATGATGATCAGCACCAGCAGCACGGCTACCACGCCGCGTTTGTCCTGGCGGCGGTTGGCGATGGCGGGGGTGATCAGGCCAGACACCACTTCCATGGCGGTCAGAAAGCCCAGCAGCAGACCGGCGTCCTGCTCGCTCCAGCCTTGCTCCACGTAGTACGGCGCCAGCCACGCGAGTACACATGTGTAGGACGCAGTGCCCAAACCAAAAAAGATCGCCAGCAACCAGGCGCGGCGATTGCCGAAAAATGATTCCTGCGGGCCAGAACCGGCCTCGGGTAATGGCGGCATTACCGAGCGCTGGGCGTACCAGAACACCAAGGCGAGCAACGCCAGCACAGCCCAGATCGCCAGGCCGATACGCCAACTGCCGGTGTGCGTTTGCACGAAGGGCGAGAACGAAGCCGCCAGCGCCGCGCCACCCATGATGGCGGTGACGTACAGGCCCATGAACAGTGAAACGTTATCGCTGAAGCGCGACTTGATCAGCGCCGGCATCAACGCCTGGATCATCGCAATACCGATCCCCGCCGCAATCGCGCTGACGATCAGCTCCAGCGCCGAATCCAGGAACAACCGCGACAGCGTTGCCACGCCGATCACCAGCAGCGACAGGAGAATGCTGCGGTGTTCACCAAAACGCTTGGCCAAGCCCATGCCAAAGAACATCGCCATGCCCATGGTCATGACCGGCAACATGGTCAGCAACGCCGCGCTGCTGAAACTCAACGGCACATCGCCACGAATCGAAGACAACAACGGCCCCACAGCAGCCATCGACGGGCGCAGGTTAAGGGCGACCAGCACCACGCTGATCATCAGCCAAACGGCAGTGGTGGGTTTTGCGTAAACGTTTTCCATGGGCCTGCCTTGAGTGAACAAGGGTGAATCAGGCCACGCATGGGGCAAGTGGGCAAATGAGAAAGTCGCAGGCACTATCTAAAAATTGCAGTTCCCACAAACACCGCAAATCAAGATGTGGGAGGGGGCTTGCCCCCGATAGCCGTGTTTCAGTCTAAGCATCTGTAACTGATCCACCGCTATCGGGGGCAAGCTCCCTCCCACAGGGGTTCACCTTCTACAGCAGGGGCTGCAGTGTCAGTTAGACCGAATGACGTGCTTTATCTCCTGAAACGCCGCTAACCCCCAAGGCCCCAGCTCGCGTCCGATGCTGCTCTGCTTGTAACCCCCCCACGCCGTCTGCGGGAAGATCACCTGCGGCGCGTTGATCCATACCAGTCCGGCCTGCAGGGCATTTGCTACTCGCTCGGCGCTCTCCACATCGGTGCCCACCACACTGGCCACCAGGCCGAAATCGCTGTCGTTGGCCAGGGCAATCGCCTCATCTTCAGTTGCGAAACTTCGTACACACAGCACCGGGCCGAAGATTTCCTCGTTCCATAACGCACTGTCCAACGGCACAGCGGTAAACACGGTCGGGCGGATGAAATAACCCCTGGCCAGATCCGCCGGACGTTCACCGCCACACAGCAACCGCGCGCCGTCCTCGATGCCTCGCTGGATATGCCCCAATACCCGCTGATACTGCGCACGGTTGATCAGCGCGCCCATTTCCACGTCCTCAGCAAACGGGTCAGCCACGCGAATCCCTTCAGCCCGCGCCCGCAAGCGTTGCAGGAATTCGTCCGCCAAGGTGTCGGCCACCAGCACGCGGCTGGTGGCAGAACACATCTGCCCGGCGTTGAAAAATCCACCGCCGCAGGCCAGTTCCACGGCCAAGTCGAGGTCAGTATCTGCCAGCACCAGCAACGAAGATTTGCCGCCCAGTTCCAGACTGACGCCCTTGATGGTTTCGGCGGCGCGTTGCATCACCTGCACGCCCACCGCATTACTGCCAGTAAAGGAGATTTTCGCCACACGACGGTCCGCTGCCAGCGGTGCACCGACCGCCAGGCCCGTGCCGCAGACCAGGTTGAACACGCCTGCGGGCAGCCCGGATTCGGCGATGATTCGCGCCAATTGCAGCTCTGCCAGGGGCGTGACTTCCGACGGCTTGAGCACCACGCAGCAACCGGAGGCGAGGGCGGGGGCGAGTTTCCAGGCGGTGGTCACCATGGGGAAATTCCACGGCACGATCAGCCCCACTACGCCACACGGCTCGCGGCGCAGGCGAGCGCTGAACTCATCGCTGGGCAGTGCCACCGGCCGGTCTTGTCCGGCGTCCAGGTCCTCGGCAACACCTGCGTAGTACTCGAAGGTGGCGATCACGTCGTCCACATCGATGCCCGCCTCAAACAGCGGTTTGCCGTTGTTGCTCGACTGCAGGTGCATTAAGGCTTCGCGCTGTTCGCTTACCCCTTGGGCGATTTTGCGTAATAGGGCGCCGCGCTCACGGCCGGTGCTTTTTGACCAGCCGGCAAACGCCCGGCTGGCGGCATCCACTGCCTGGGTCACGGCAGCCATGTCCCCTACGCTGACCTGGGCCAAGCGGGATTCGGTCGCCGGGTTGATCACCTCCAGCACGTCGTGGCCAGCACGCCATTCGCCGTCGATATACACACCGTTCAATACTGCGTTCATACCGCGACCTCCTTCATCCAAAGCTCTTGGTCAATTTCAATCAGCGTCGGCCCCTGTCGATCAGAGGCGGCCAGCAATGCGTTGCGTAACGGCTCGATGCCCTCGATGCGTTCAGCCGCGCAACCCAGCGCCTTGGCCACGCCGACAAAATCCGGTGTGTAGATGTCCACGCCGACCGGTTCGATGGCGCGGTTGACCATGTATTTCTTGATCTCCTCGTAGCCCTGGTTATTCCACAGCAACACGATGATCGGCGTGCGTGCCTCCACCGCGCTGGCCAGTTCCGGCAGGCTGAATTGCAGTCCGCCGTCACCGATCAGGCACACCACCGGTTGCCCATCGCCGCGCCCCAGCCAGGCGCCGATCGCGGCGGGCAAGGCGTAGCCCAAGGTGCCGTAGCCGGTAGAGGAGTTGAACCAGCGGCGTGGGTGGTCGAGGTTGAGGGTGAGGTTGCCGCTGTACACCGGTTGGGTGGAGTCGCCCACCATGACGGCGCCGGGCAACGTCTCCAGGATCGTACTGAGGAACAGGGTTTGCGCACGGGTGGCGGCGTCCCAGGATGGGGCCAATTCAGCCCACAAACGCGCGACGCGTTGGCTGCCCCAGTCGGTGTTGCGCAGGGGTAACTCCTTGCTGTCCAACTCGGCCAGCACGGCTTCGGTGGCGATCTGCGCATCGGCTACTAAGGCGACGTGAGGTGTGTAGTTGCGCACGGTCTGGTCCGGGTCGATGTCGATGCGCAGCAGTGCGCCGGGAATTTCAAACCCGCCCGCGAAGGTCACGTCGTAATCGGTTTCCGCAAGCTCTGTGCCGATGGCCAGCACCACATCGGCTTCGGCGACTAATGCGCGGGTGGCGACCAAGGTCTGGGTGGAGCCGATCAGCAACGGGTGCGCGGCGGGCAGCATGCCTTTGGCGTTGATGGTCAGCGCCACTGGCGCACCGAGGGTTTCGGCGAGGCGGGTCAGCGCGGGCGCGGCATCGATGGCGCCGCCGCCGGCGAGAATCAACGGGCGCTTGGCGCACGCCAGCAACTGAGTCATCTGCTTGATCGCCGAGGGTGCGGCACCGGCGCGCGTGACGCTGATCGGCTTGCTGCCCAGCAGTGCGTCGGCGTTTTCCACCAGCACATCCAGCGGGATCTCGATATGCACCGGCCGCGGACGGCCGGCCTGGAACAGTGCAAATGCCCGTGCCAGCACCGCGGGCAACTCCGCCGCCGACATCAAGGTGTGGGAGAACGCCGCCACGCCCGCGATCATCGCGCTCTGGTTCGGCAGCTCATGCAACTTGCCGCGCCCGCCGCCCAACTGGCTGCGTGATTGCACGCTGGAGATCACCAACATCGGGATCGAGTCGGCATAGGCCTGGCCCATGGCCGTGGTGATGTTGGTCATGCCTGGGCCGGTGATGATGAAACACACGCCGGGCTTGCCGCTGGTGCGTGCATAACCGTCCGCCATAAACCCGGCCCCTTGCTCGTGGCGCGGGGTGACGTGACGGATGCTGGAACGGGCCAGGCCGCGGTACAACTCCACGGTGTGCACGCCGGGGATGCCAAACACCTGTTCAACGCCATAGCCTTCCAGGAGCTTCACCAACACTTCGCCGCAGGTCGCCATACAAGTCGCTCTTGTTATTGATTCGAGGCGGTATTGGAACGGCTGGCCCGTAGCGGCAACAATCGATAAAAAGTCATACTAGCCATGTCCTCACGTCATGGCTGAGCCCGATGAAACGTCTTCCTCCACTGCCCGCGCTGCACACTTTCTGGGTCACGGCCCAGTGTTGCAACTTCACCCGCGCCGCCGAGCAACTGCACATCACTCAGGGTGCGGTCAGCCGGCAGATTGCCGGGTTGGAAAGCCACTTGGATTACGCGCTGTTCCAACGCCAGGCACGGGGCTTGAGCCTGACCGAAGAGGGGCGCGAGTGGTCAGTGCGTGCGCAGCAGGTATTTGGTTTGCTCGGTGATGCGGTGGAGCAGATCGGCAGTCGCCGCCAGACCCTGCAACTCAAGGCCTCCACCTGTGTGATGCGCTGGTTGCTGCCGCGCTTGATGCAGTGGCAAAAGGAGCGCCCGGACGTGCCGGTGGAACTCACTACCACTGTGGCTTACACCGTGGACTTTCGCCGCGAGCAGTTTGACGCAGCGGTGATCTACGCACCCATCGCCGAACAATCAGCCGAGGCGCGGCATTTGTTCGATGAGCAACTTACGCCCGTTTGCGCGCCGGGGTTATCGGATGGCTTGCACACGCCGCAAGACTTGCAGCACCAGGTGCTGCTGCATCCCGCGCGGGATGAGCGGGACTGGGCGTTATGGTTGAAGGCTGCTAACACGCGCTTGAGCAATTTGAGCCAGGGCCATCATTTCGAAACGCTGGACTTGGCGATGACGGTAGCCTCCCAGGGTTCCGGGGTGGCGATAGGCGACAGTGCGTTGATTGGCGAGGATGTGAAGGCGGGGCGGTTGGTGATGCCGTATGAACTGCGGGTACAGACGGGGATGGGGTATTACCTGGTGTATCCGCCGGGGACGACGCCGTCGACCGGGCTCGAAGCTCTGATGGATTGGTTAGTCAGCCAGGCACAATCTCCAGAACACTGAAGGGCAAATGTGGGAGGGGGCAAGCCCCCTCCCACAAATGTCAGTAACCGACGGTGAAACGCTGGCGCGAGTGCTTCGGTGTTTCCACTTCGTCAATCATCGCGATGGCATAGTCGGCAAAGCTGATCGAGCTTGTACCTTCGCTGCTCACCAGCAAATCATCCTGGCCCAGGCGGAATTTACCGGTGCGCTCGGTGCCATCGAACAGAGCCGATGGCGACAGGAAAGTCCAATCCAGTTCTTGTTCCTGACGCAGGGTTTCAAGGAATTCAGCTCCTGCGCTGGCCTCTGCCTTGTACTCAGCAGGGAAACCTTCGCTGTCGATCACGCGACCGCCACCCGGCAGCAACAGCGAACCCGCACCGCCCACCACCAGCAAGCGTTTGACACCGGCCTTTTTCACCGGCCCGATCACGGCGCTGGCGGGCAGGGTGGCGAAGTGCGCGGCACTGATCACCACGTCGTTGCCGCTGATGGCCTGTTGCAGGGCATCGGCGTCCAACGCGTCCACTTGTTTGATAGTGACGTTCGGGCGCGCTGCCATTTTGTCGGTGTTACGCGCGATGGCGGTCACGCTGTGCCCACGACGCAACGCTTCTTCCAGCAATTGGCTGCCGGCACGGCCCGTAGCCCCAATGATTGCGATCTTGCTCATGACGTTCTCCAGTACGGTTAAGGTTTGAGAGTTTTCACCACTTCATTTCGCCCTTGGCGACTTTCGCGCTCAGCTCCAGGGAGCTTTCGTCCGCCAGGGTGGGGTAACGCTTTTTCATGGCCGCGATGAGGGCGGCGGAGTCTTTGGCCTTGGAGGTTTCTACGTCGAAGGCCTTGATGTAGTCGGCAGTAAAGGTGACCGACGCCACGGACGGCGTACCCAGGTAGTGACCCGGAATCACGGTACGCGGTTTCAGGTTTTCGATGCGTTGCAGGGTGGCCAGCCAGTCTTTGTGGGATTGCGCGCCCTGGGTATCTGCCATCCACACATGGATGTTTTGGGCAACCACGACGCCACCGACCACCGCCTTGATCGACGGGATCCACACAAAGCTGCGATCCGGCTGCGGGCCGTCCAGGCCGATAACGTCCAACTGTTTCCCTTCAAGGGTCAGGCTATTGCCTTGCAGCACCTGTGGCACGATGGTTTTAGCCGGTTTGTCGGCGCCCATTTTCGGGCCCCAGAACTCAAGTTTGCCGGCCACGGTGGCGTTGATGTGGTCGACCACCGGTTGCGGAGCCAGCACCTTGGCGTCCGGGAACGCGGCCGTCAGGGTGTCGAGGCCAAAGTAGTAATCCGGATCGCCATGGCTGATGTAAATGGTGGTCAGGTGTTTGCCGCTGGCGCGGATCTTTTGCACCAATTGCTCGGCCTGGCCCTTGCCGAATTGCGCGTCCACCAGGATCGCGTCTTTGGCGCCGCTGACCAGCACCGAGGTCACCGGGAAGATCGCCGCTTCGCCAGGGTTGTACACGTCGAGGGTCAAGTCGGCCGCAGAGGCATGGGCCGCAAAGGCCAGGGCGGCGGTGGCTAGGGTCATGCGCTTGAGGGTTGAAAGCATTGGGCAGCTCCAGCAATTGGTTCAAAGGATGCACAGAGCTTAGTTGCACTAAACGAGACTAAAAATGCGATGCTGGAACATAGTTTGTTTCTGAAATCGGGCAAATCATGGATCGTCTTCAAGCAATGCGCGTGTTTGTCACCGTGGTGGACCTGGGCAGCCAGTCCGCCGCCGCGGACCATCTGGACCTGTCGCGGCCGGTCGTATCGCGTTACCTCGCCGAGTTGGAAGACTGGGTCGGCGCGCGCCTGCTGCACCGCACCACGCGCAAACTTAGTCTTACGGCGGCGGGCGGTGAGACCTTGCCGCGCTGCCGCCAATTGCTGGAGTTGTGCGGAGACATGCAGGCCGCCGTCAGTGAGCCCGATGACGCGCCCCGTGGCCTGCTGCGCCTGAGTGTCAGCACCTCGTTCGGCCAGGCGCAATTGGCCGAGGCGATTGCCGAGTACGTCAAACGCTACCCTTTGGTCACGGTCGACCTGCAAATGCTCGATCGCACGGTGAATCTGGTGGACGAGCGCATCGACCTGGCCATCCGCACCAGCAATGACCTGGACCCGAACCTGATCGCACGGCGCCTGACCGTCTGTCGCTCGGTGGTCTGCGCCACCCCCGCGTATCTGCGCGAGCATCCGGCCCCACAAAAAGTCGAAGACCTGGCCCGGCACAACTGCCTGACCCACTCGTATTTCGGCAAAAGCCTGTGGCATTTCGAAGAAAGTGGCGAGCACGTGTCGGTGCCGGTGCACGGCAATATCACCGCCAACGAGGCGAGCACGCTGCTACGCCTGACGCTGGCCGGCGCTGGGGTGGCGATGTTGCCCAGCTACCAGGCCGGCGATCACATCCGACGTGGTGAGCTGGTGCGCCTGCTGCCCCACGCCGAACCCCGGCAGATGAACATCTACGCGGTCTACGCCTCACGCAAACACATGCCGTCGGCGTTGCGCAGCCTGCTGGATTTTCTGGTGGTGAAGTTCCCTGAAGAGCCGGCGTGGGACATCGGTCTCTGAGGCGACATAACCCTGTTGAATGTCGTCCAATAATGGCAACTCGCCCTGACTGGCCTATGCTTTAAACAGCGTCATGTAGATCCGTCCAGAGGTCTCTGTCATGAGCATAAAAACCAGAAAGTACCTGATGATTTTCACTCTCTGCGCCTTGGCCAGCGCACTGTACGGGACTGCCGCCTACCGTGTGGAGCAGACCCGTATGCAGCCGACCTTTGCGATCAGCTGCAACCAGGACCAATGTGTCCCCCACACCGGCAGTTTCAGTGCGCTCAGGTAGTGGTCGATTCGGCCTTGAGTTGCTCGCGAAACGCCTTGGGTGAGAATCCGACCCGGCGGCGAAACAGCCGGGAAAAGTTAGTCGGGTCGGAAAACCCCAACACTTCCGACATTTCATTGATGGTCATGCTGGTGTAAGTCAGCAGGCGCTTGGCTTCCAGCAACTGGCGGTCATGCATGATCTGCAGGGCGGGCTGGCCACCGAGTTCCCGACATGTCCCATTCAGATGTGAGACCGAGATACCCAGCTTGTGGGCCAGATCCTCAATCTTTGGGTGCTCACGGTAGTGCTGTTCGACCAATTGGGTAAACCGCCGGAAATACTCGCGGCCTCTTGGCGCGCGCGGATGGCAACGCTGGATGGCCTGACGGCTGATCCACACCAGCAGCACGCTGACCAGGGCGTGCATCATCATGTCCCGGGCCGGTTGCTCTTCTGCATATTCGTCCTGCAGGCGGGCGAATTGGCTATTGAGGTAGTCACTGTCCTTGCCCGCCGGGTAACTGCCCAGGGTCTGCAAACCGCCGGCCGTTGCGCCCAGTTGGGCCTGCAAGTGGCTCACGAGTGGCGCCGAGAGTGTCACTACATAACCTTCGACATCTTCGGCAAAGCGAAACCCATGCACGCACAACGGCGGCAATATCTGCAGCGTGGCTTCGTTGAGCGTGGTGCGCTGACCTTCTATTTCCAGTTGAGCCTGGCCTTTGTGCACGTACAACAACTGGCACAGATCCGCGTGCCGGTGGGGCTGGATTTCCCACTGGTATTCCCGGCTGCGGCGGGAAATGGTTTCGCAGTGCAACAAATCGGGGGTCGGCCATTGCTGGTTTTCCCCGTAAAGCTTGAAGACCGGAATCGCGGTGTTGGTCATGGTTTCAATCCGATACTCAGGACGGTTGTGCGGTAATCGCCCAAATTGGCAAAAAGCGCAGGGTTTGTCGCAGTTTTCACCTTCTTATGCCAAGCACTCAAGTGAAAAATGTCAGCCACAAGACCAATGACAACTCTTTCACTCAATCCGTTCGAGTGGAACTTGCGGGCCATAAAAATAATGAAAACGCTGAAAACCCAAGTCGCCATTATCGGCGCCGGTCCTTCCGGACTGTTGCTCGGCCAACTGCTGCATAACGCCGGCATCGAGACCTTTATTCTAGAGCGCCAGAGCGCTGACTACGTGCAAGGCCGCATCCGCGCCGGGGTGCTGGAGCAAGGCATGGTCGACCTGCTGCGCCAAGCCGGCGTTAGCCAACGCATGGATGCCGAAGGCCTGGTACATGATGGCTTCGAGCTCGCGCTCGACGGACATCTCACCCATATCGACCTGAAGGCGCTGACCGGCGGCCAATCGGTGATGATCTACGGCCAGACCGAAGTCACCCGCGACCTGATGGCCGCCCGCGCGGCTGCCGGCGCGGTCACACTCTACGACGCGCGTGACGTGCAGCCCCATGATCTCAAAAGTGATCGACCCTGGCTGACCTTCGAACACCAGGGCGAGACGTTCCGTCTGGAATGCGACTACATCGCCGGCTGTGATGGCTTCCACGGCGTGGCGCGTCAGTCGATCCCCGCTGAATCACTGAAAATCTTCGAGCGCGTGTACCCCTTTGGTTGGCTGGGCATTCTCGCCGACACCCCGCCGGTGCACGAAGAACTGGTGTACGCCAAACACCCCCGCGGCTTTGCCCTGTGCAGCATGCGATCGCCGACCCGCAGCCGCTATTACCTGCAAGTGCCGGCTGAAGAACCGTTGGATGAATGGTCGGACGCACGCTTTTGGGCTGAGCTGAAAACCCGCCTGCCCAGCAGCCTGGCCGAGCAGTTGGTCACCGGGCCGTCGATTGAAAAGAGCATCGCGCCGTTGCGCAGTTTTGTGGCTGAACCGATGCAGTACGGGCGTCTGTTCCTGCTGGGTGACGCTGCGCATATCGTGCCGCCCACCGGCGCCAAGGGCCTGAACCTGGCGGCCAGTGATGTGAGTACGCTATTTAGGATCATGCTCAAGGTGTATCGCGAGGGGCGCGTGGATTTGTTGGAGCGCTATTCCGCCATCTGCCTGCGCCGGGTGTGGAAGGCCGAACGGTTTTCCTGGTGGATGACCTCGATGCTGCATCAATTCCCGGAGGCGGACGGCTTCAGCCAGCGCATTGCCCAGAGCGAACTGGAGTACTTCATCCACTCCGAAGCCGGGCGCAAAACCATCGCGGAAAATTACGTCGGGCTTCCTTACGAGGCTATCGAATAGCCTGCTATCGTATTGAGCATTGCCGTGGGCCGACTTTTCCCACGGGCCTTGCTTGAAGGTTCTGTCGTGACTCAGCTCAATCAGCCCGCGCCACCGCTTCCCGCGGTGCGCAGTATTCTCGCCTCGTTGATGATGGCGATCTTCCTCGGCGCACTGGACCAGACCATTGTCGCCGTGTCCATGCCCGCTATCTCCGCGCGGTTCCACGACGTCAACCTGCTGGCCTGGGTGATCTCCGGCTACATGGTGGCAATGACAGTGGCGGTGCCTATCTACGGCAAGCTCGGCGACCTGTATGGGCGCCGGCCAATGATGCTGATCGGCATGGGCTTGTTCACCGTGGCGTCGCTGTTTTGCGGCATGGCGCAAAGCATGGAGCAGTTGGTGCTGGCACGGGTGCTCCAGGGGATTGGCGCTGGCGGCATGATCTCGGTGAGCCAAGCGATCATCGGCGACATTATTCCGCCCCGTGAACGTGGGCGTTATCAAGGCTATTTCAGCAGCATGTACGCAGTGGCCAGCGTGGCCGGTCCGGTGTTGGGCGGCTACATGACCGAGTACCTGTCGTGGCGTTGGGTATTCCTGATCAACCTGCCGCTGGGCGCCGGTGCCTGGTACTTGGCCCATCGCACCCTGGTGGGGCTGCCTGTGCCGCAGCGCAAGCCGATCATCGATTACCTCGGCACC
This sequence comes from Pseudomonas sivasensis, assembly GCF_021391435.1. NCBI lineage: Bacteria > Pseudomonadati > Pseudomonadota > Gammaproteobacteria > Pseudomonadales > Pseudomonadaceae > Pseudomonas > Pseudomonas sivasensis. The sequence continues at coordinate 1,783,341 of NZ_CP090029.1, forward strand.
GTGTTGATGATCGTTGGCCTGACCGCCCTGTTGCTGGGTATCACCGAAATTGGTCAGGGTCATCATTGGCGTGACAGTGGGGTGCTGGGGCTGCTGGCCTGCGCGCTGGTGGCATTGACGTTGTTCGTGTGGCACGAGCGCCGTGCGCGGGAGCCGTTGCTGCCGATGCACTTGTTTGCCAACCGCAGCGCGGTGCTGTGTTGGTGCACGGTGTTCTTCACCAGCTTCCAGGCGATTTCCCTGACGGTGCTGATGCCCCTGCGCTTTCAGACCGTGACCGGAGGCGGGGCCGACAGTGCCGCCTTGCACTTGTTGCCACTGGCCATCGGCTTGCCCATCGGCGCGTATTCCGCAGGGCGCATGACCTCGGTGACCGGGCGTTATAAACCGATGATCCTTGGCGGCGCACTGTTAAGCCCGCTGGCGATCCTGGGCATGGCCTTCAGCGCGCCCCAGAACGTAGTGCTTACCGGCGTGTTCATGTTGTTGTGCGGGATCGCCGGTGGGATGCAATTCCCTACCTCCCTGGTGGGCTCGCAAAACTCGGTGGAACAGCGCGACATTGGCGTCGCCACCAGCACCACCAACCTGTTCCGTTCCCTTGGTGGTGCGGTGGGCGTGGCGTGCATGTCGGCGCTGCTGCTGGCGTTGTTGCAGGATTCGAGCTTCGCTCACTTGGCCAGCGGTTCGCTGGTGGCCGAGGGCAGCTCCGGCAATGTGCTGTTGGATGGCCTGAACGCCGCTCCCGGCCCGGCGCAAGATGCACTGCGCGGGGAGCTGGCGGTGACGTTCCGACATTTGTTGATGGTGAGTGCGGCGGTCTCGTTGCTGGGGTTGGCGGCAGCGATTGCGATGCCGAACCGGGTGCTGCGCGGTCGGGAAGATAAAGTTAAGTAACTGACACGATAGCGATCAAAGTGTGGAAGGGGGCAAGTCGAACCGCCCCTCCCACATTTGACTGCATTCCAGTCCAGATCACGGGCTGTAGTAACCCACCGCAACCATGAAATGCCCGGCCTTGCGCACATAGGCATGCTTGTTCTCAACCTTGTCGGTCACCGGGTTTTTCCAGCGGTACTTGTATTCCCCCTGGTCCTGCTCCGCCATCAACTTGAGGATCGGCTCGCCCACCGGCTTGCCGTCCGGGTCCTTGATCTTGCTGAAGTCAGTGTTGACCAGCCGCAGGTTGGTGCCGTGCGCCACGTAACGTTGGGTGTTCAGGTCCACCACAAACACGTAGAGGTCATCCTGTAGGAAGCCGCCTTGCAATGAGTTGATGGCCTTGAGCGTACCGGGTTCATCCTTGAGCAGCGCGTTGACCGCTTTGTTGCGCAAGGCTCGCGCCTGTTCCGGCGTGGCCCGTGGAAGGTAGTAGCCCACGGCCAGGATGCGATCCCCCACCCGCTGATAAAACACATGTTTGCGCTCTACCTTGCCGTCGTTCCAGTTCTGCCAACGGTAATCGGCCTGCTGGATACCCTGGTCTTCAGGCACCTTGAGGGCATCCTTGAATGACTGGCTCAGGTCCGGCCCCAATACCTCGTTAACGTCCCGGCCGATCAACGCGGAGGAGGGGCCGCCACTGGCCAGTAGCACGCCCTTGGTATCGATCACGAACACATAACGGTCCTGGTCGATAAATTCCCCCTGGCGGCTGAACACGGCGAGGGCTTTGTCGCCATTGGTCTTGTAGTAAGCCAGGGCTTTTTCCAGCAGGGCCTTGGCCGCCTGGGCGTCCTCATCCTGAGTCGTTTCGGCGTGCACCTGGCTGAAACACAACAGCAGCAGCCAGGTGATGCGGAGCAATCCCTTCATGTTCCGTCCTCGTTCTTATTGGTGTGACAAGAGCGTAGTCGGCCTTAGCTCACGGCGCTGCCAACCATTGGTCGACAATGCCCTGGTACACACCGGTCGCGACACTCAGGTGCAACCACTGGTCGACATAGCTTTTCCAGGCCACATCATCGCGGGGCAGCAAAAAGGCCTTTTCGCTGTACTGCATTTGCCGCTCAGGGTTGACCGCGCACAGCCCGGGCTTCTGCTTCTGCTGGTAACGGGCTTCGCTGGCGTCGGTGATCATTACGTCCGCCTTGCCGGCGAGCAGTTCGTCGAAGATGGTCACGTTGTCGTGCAGGCGGATCTGCGCCTGGCCCAGATGGGCGCGGGCAAACACTTCATTGGTACCGCCCGCCGGTTCGATCACGCGCACCTGTGGCTGGTTGATCTGCTCGACGGTCTGGTAGCGCTGTACATCGGCGCAGCGCACCAGCGGGATCTTGCCGTCAACGCCGAGGGACTGGCTGAAAAAGGCTTTTTTCTGACGCTCCAGCGACACCGAAATACCGCCCACGGCGATATCGCAGCGTTGGGCGAGGAAGTCCGGCATCAGGGTTTTCCAGGTGGTGGGTACCCAGGTGATTTTCGCATTGAGGCTCTTGGCCAGGGACTCGGCCATGGCAATGTCGATGCCTTCATAAGTGCCATCTGCGCGCAGCTTGGTGTAGGGCGTGTAGTCGCCGGTCGTGCACACGCTGAGGGTGCCGCGCTGGAGCACGTCGTCGAGGCGTGACGGGGCAGTGTCGGCCAGGGCGCTGGTGGCCAGGCTCGCAAGTACACACAGGGCGAAGGGAGCTTTCATGCGGTCGAGTCCTTGGGGCATGGTCGGGGGCGGTCATTATTTCCAGCGCGGGGCAGGGTGGCAAGGCGTGGCGAATGTTTAGCGTGGGTGTAACCAAACTCCGTCATCCCTGAATTTAATAGCGTATCCAGGCGTGTGAGGCTGCGGGCATCTTCATCACCGTGATTCTCCCATGGACGGTTCCGCCGCCACCCACCTCGCGACACTGCCGTCCATACTGGCGTTCTGGGCGCTGTTCCACTGTCGGCATGCGCGCCCGCCGGATGCCTTTCTCCTACGTTGATCTACCCCATGGATGACGCGGCCCCCTGCGCATCTGCCCGGCAGCGCCTGTGCGCCTGCCTGACGAACACGTATGAGAAACCCAATGAGCGATTTCGCGCGCCTGCAAGAAGCCCAGTCCTTCCTTGAGCAACACCCGGACATCGAGATGTTCGAGCTGTTTATCCTCGACAACAATGGTGTACCTCGCGGCAAGTTGCTGCACCGCGATGAACTGCTGGCGGTGTATGAAAGCGGCCGGCCCCTGCCCAGTACCATCCTCGGCCTGACCATCAATGGCGACGACGTGGAGAACTCCGGTCTGGTGTGGGAGGTGGGAGACATCGACTGCCGCGCCTATCCGGTCAGTGGCAGCCTGCAACCTATGCCGTGGCGGTTGATCCCGACCGCAGCGGTGCAAGTCAGCATGCACCCCACCGAAGGTTTGCCCGCCACCGTGGCCGACCCTCGGCATGTGCTGGCGAAGGTCATCGACGGGCTTAAAGCCGATGGCTATTACCCGGTGATGGCCGCCGAACTGGAGTTCTACTTGCTGGACCAGAAGCCCGACAGCCACGGCCGCCCGCAACCTGCGCGGGATGTGGACGGTGGTCGCCCACGCTCGACCCAGGTCTACGGCCTGCGCGAACTGGAGCAGATCGAACCCTTCCTCGCCGACCTGTATAGCGCCTGCAAGCTCCAAGGCATACCGGCGCGCACGGCGATCTCCGAATACGCTCCCGGCCAAGTGGAAATCACCCTGGAACACCGCGCCGACGCCCTGCAAGCCATGGATGAAGCGGTGCGCTACAAGCGTCTGGTCAAGGGCGTGGCACACAAACACGGGATGGCTGCCTGCTTCATGGCCAAGCCCTTCGACGACCTGGCGGGCACCGGCATGCACATGCACGTCAGCCTGGCGGATGCCCAAGGCAATAACCTGTTCGCCAGCGAGGCTGCCGACGGCACGCCGCTGTTGCGCCAGGCCGTGGGTGGCATGCTCAGCACCTTGCTTGATTCGCTGCTGATGTTTTGCCCCAACGCCAACTCCTATCGCCGCTTCCAAACCAACAGCTATGCGCCCCTGGCCGCCACGTGGGGCGTGGACAACCGCACCGTCAGCCTGCGCGTGCCCGGTGGCCCGGCAAATTCCCGGCATATCGAACACCGCATCTGCGGCGCTGACGCCAACCCATACCTTGCAGCTGCCGCGATCTTGGCGGGTATTCATCGCGGGATCCGCGAACAGCGCGACCCGGGCGCACCAGTGGAAGGCAACGGCTACGCCCAGGCCACGGAATTTCTGCCCACCGACTGGCTCACCACCCTGCGCGCGCTGGAAGCTTCAAGCTGGGCGCGCGAGACGTTTGGCAGTGAGTTCCTGGGGGTGTACCTGGCGGTGAAACGCGCTGAGTATCGGCAGTTCATGGGCGAGGTGGGCGAACAGGATTGGCGTTGGTATCTGCATCAAGCCTGAATGGATTGAAGGGCGTGGAGGCTTCGACCTTTTTTTCACGTTGCGGTGGTTAAGCTGCGAATCAAGGTCGTTCACCACTGTTTAAATCCAATGAGCCCGTGATGTCGCCACAACCACCATCCTCCATCGAGATCGAATACGCAGAGCGCTGTGGCCTTGAACATGCCAAGGTCTGTGCGGACACGCGCCCACCCGGAATGCTGCGGCGCCTTGCGTCATGGCGCGACGAGTGGTTGGTTCGCCACGCACTCAAGGTTGCCGGCGAACCGGGGCTGATCCTCGACCTGGCCTGCGGCTCGGGACGGTTCTGGCCGGTATTGGCCGAGCATATCAACCGGGTGATCCTTGCCTCGGACAACTCCCAGGACATGCTCGATCACGCGCGCACCCACCATCCGGCGACGCTGCTAAAGCGGATCAAAACCTTTCAGGGTTCGGCGTTTTCCATCGGTTTGTCGGCGAATGCGGTGGACTGCATCTTTTGCCTGGAGTTATTTCGCCATGTGCCCAGCAGCGAAGGACGTCTGGCGTTGCTGCGGGAGTTTCACCGCGTCAGCCGCGATACGGTGATTGTCTCGGTCAATTCGCGAACGGCGGTAGACGACGAGTTTCGTCAGGCTGGCTTCAAGGTCCTGAACCAGCAGGAATTCATGCCAGGCTCCAGCCTGTGGCGCGTCTATGTGCTTCGTAAGAAAGGATAACTCTGGCCTGTAGGGCTATTCTTCATCCCCTGTCTGAGTTTTCATGGTTGCCAGTGCACTGCGGATGCTCGCTAGCCTCTTTCGCGATATATACTGCGCGCCATTCTTCAAGGGAGAGCCGTGTGGCCATCGATATTCACTGGATCTGCGACAACGATAGCCTCGGCCAGCATTGCGCCGAATGGCAGCAGTTGCCATTCGTCGCCCTCGACACCGAATTCATGCGGGTCGACACCTTTTATCCCATTGCCGGGCTGATCCAGATTGGTGATGGCGTACGCGCTTACCTGATCGATCCCCTGACCATCGACAACTGGAAACCCCTCGCCGAGCTGCTGGAAAACCCAGCCGTGATCAAGGTGGTGCATGCCTGCAGCGAAGACTTGGAAGTGTTGCTGCGCCTGACTGGCAGCCTGCCAGTGCCGTTGTTCGACACCCAATTGGCCGCCGCTTACCTGAATCTCGGTTTCTCCATGGGCTACTCGCGCCTGGTACAAGCCGTACTCGACATCGAGCTGCCCAAGGGCGAGACCCGCTCGGACTGGCTGCAGCGGCCGTTGTCCGAAACCCAGATCAGCTACGCCGCCGAAGACGCGGTACACCTGGCCGAGGTCTACATTCGCCTGCGGCCGCAGCTATCAGACGATAAATATGCCTGGGTGCTGGAAGATGGCGCCGAACTGGTGGCCAACCTGCGCCGGGAAGTCGACCCGTACGAGGTGTACCGCGACGCCAAGCTGGCGTGGAAACTGTCCCGCGCCCAACTCGCCGTACTGCGTGAACTGTGCGCCTGGCGCGAGCAGCAAGCCCGCGCCCGTGACCTGCCGCGCAACCGCATCGTTCGTGAACACTCGTTGTGGCCCCTGGCCAAATCCCAGCCGGATAACCTCGCCGCCCTGGGCAAGATCGAAGACATGCACCCGCGCACCGTGCGTCAGGATGGCCAGTTCCTACTGGACCTGATCAAACGTGCCGGCAGCGTGCCTGCGGACCAATGGCCGCCGGCTGTGGCTGAACCGCTGCCGGTGGATGCCGCCACGCTGATCAAGCAACTGCGCGCCCTGGGCCAGACATTCGCCGAACGCCTGGAGATGGCGCCGGAACTGATGCTGCGCAAGAAAACCCTCGAAGCCCTGGTTAAAAGTGGCTACCCCGATGGGCCTTATAAATTGCCAGACTCGCTGCGTGGCTGGCGCCGCGAGTTGATGGGCCAGGCGCTGCTCGACAGCCTGGCCACTGCCGGAGAACAGCCTTGAAACGTATTTGCTCCATCTACCGCAGCTTGAAAAAAGACGGCATGTACCTCTACGTGCTCAAGAGCGATGCACTTGAGCGCGTGCCGGAGCCATTGATGGTCGCCTTCGGCAAGCCGCACCACGCTTTCGACATGGTGCTGACACCAGAGCGCAAGCTGTCGCGCGAAGACATCGTCGTGGTCCTGGAAAACCTCGATAAGCAGGGCTACCACCTGCAAATGCCGCCGGCCGAGGACGAGTACATCGAACACTTGCCCGAAGAGCTGCTGCGTCGTAACGACCCGATGTAATCGGTCAGTGCCCGCTTCAGGGCACAGGTTTCAATGGAATCGTATTAGTGGGCGGTGGCCGTAAGGAAGCGGGCGGCCGTCTGCACTGTTTTTGAAAGGTTTGAACCATGCGTGTTCTGATTGCTGAACAGGATCACCCGCTCTACGCCCAACTGCTCAATGACGTGGCGCCGGACCTTGAGGTGCTCACCAGTGGCGACTCGGCCGAACTGTCTCGTCTGGCCGCCGATTGCCCGGTCTGGCTTGGCCAACCGGACCTGCTGGCCACTCTGTTGCGCCAGGGCCACCAACCACAATGGCTGCAATCGACTTGGGCCGGTATCACGCCCCTGCTGGCCGAAGGCTTGCCCCGCGACTATCGCTTGACCCGCGCCGTCGGTATTTTTGGCCAGGTCATGGCCGAGTTTGTCCTCACTTATATGCTCGGCCACGAACGCGAAGTACTGGCGCGGTTGGTCAGCCAGGTCGAGCGCAAGTGGGACAGCCGCACCGGCCAGAGCCTGGCGGGGCGTAAGGTGTTGATCGTGGGCACCGGCGATATTGGCCAGAGTGTGGCTGAGTTTCTGGTGCCGTTTGGCGTCAAGCTGTATGGCATTGCCAGTACTGAGCGTGAGCAGGCCCCGTTTATCGAAGTGGCCGGGCTTGATCAGCTCGGGCGTCTGGTCGGTGAGGTGGACTATGTGATCAACCTGCTGCCCAACACGCCGAACACCCATGACCTGTACGACGCCGCGCTGTTCAAGCAATTCAAACCGACGGGCTTGTTTATCAATGTCGGCCGTGGTGTGGCGGTGGTGGATGCTGATCTGGTCGAAGCCCTGAAGGAAGGGCACCTGGCCGGCGCAGTGATCGACGTATGTCGCCAGGAGCCACTGCCGCAGCGTCATCCATTCTGGACCGCCTGGGGGTTGCTGTTGACCGGGCACAGTTCCGCACCCACATCGCCGCCGATGATGGTGGAGTTGTTCTTGGAAAATATCCGCGCGTATAAGGCCAAGCAGGCATTACGCGGAGAAGTGGATTTCGAGCGCGGGTACTGACGCCACCGCGCCGCTCGCTAGGCCTACATAAAACCTGACAGTCAGGATGGAACCGCATTGACGGCGCGTTCCACCCAAGGGCCGCAAAGGGCGCAAGGTCGCGCCTTTAACGGACTCCTTTTGGCTAAGGACAGGTATTTCCATGACGCCCCTTATTTCCCCCGCTGTTCAGCCGCGCCCGATGGCGCCCGCCCACCACAACGACATAAACCGCACCCCCGACCGCGAACCTGACCCTTCGCGTCCGGTCGATCTCCCTGCACCGCTTGAAGACTTGTCCGGCTTTGACCTGACGCGTAGCGACCACTGGGGGCAGCCGCCCTCGGTCGTCATCCAACGATTGGCCAGCCATTTACTCGAAAAAGGCGGTGCCAGCGTTCAAGCAGCCCACCAGGCTGCGTATCGCTTACTGATCAATTCCGCACCTGAATATTTGGTCAAGGACATTCCCGCCAGCGTGACCTGCGCCAGTGTGCTCTGGGCTCAGTTGGCGATGGCTGTGGGCAGGATCGAAGCCCACGCGCCAGGCCGCACGCTCGGTATGGGGTATGCCGAAATTTTGCTGAACGCCGAATCGCTCACCCTTGACGCTGCCACTCGCCAGCGCATCGATGGGCAGGCCCTGACGGAGTGGGGCGTGGCCAACGGTGTGCTGACCCGCACCGATGAGATGCCATCGGCCAGTGCAATGGAGCGCCTGAGGGCGGCCTACAACGAACAGCTCAGCGCGCTGAAAAGCACCAGCGCCCTCCTGCAAACGCCAATCCCCAGCCGCAGAGCCATGGCGCTGGCCCTGCTTGAGCGGGCGTTTCCTGACGTCGACCCGAGCCTCTTCGAAGTCAGGCATTTTCAAAAGGCCAGGCTCACCAAAGGGCGCCCAGGCATCCATCCCGGCTCACGCTCTATGCTGGATATCGTCATGCACGGCGGCCCATTGGCGACCGATGAGCATTGGGTGAGCAATAACAAACGCCTGCCCATTGACCGTTTTTGCAGCCTTTACCAACAAGGCAAGCTGGAGGTCGCCAGCGCATTCACGAAGGCCTACGACCAGGCGATCAGCGCCCATCAAACCGGGCAACAGAGTCGTGTGCGGCAGATGATCGCCACGTTGCCCCTAGAGGACCGCAATAACCTGGAGTTCGGCAAGCTCGAATTCTTCCACACCAACCAGTACACAATCGCCAAAGACCTGTTTACTCCGCCGGCGCTGCACGTGCGCGGCCATACGCTGGAGGTGAAGGCGACTCGAAACGGCGAGGTCAATCTCTATACCCTCGACACGCGAAACGGCACCGTTGAGAAAGAAAACTTTCTATTGCGCCGACGTACTCCGCCTTACACCGCTGCGAATATGGAATCGCGCGAGGCGAATATTCTTTCTAGAACCGTTCAGTTTGAGCCCGACAGCGATTTCCCGGCGCAACCCCAAGGCACCCAAGCCTCCGACAGTCTCAACTCGCAGCGCAGCCATGCCATTGCTGATGTGTTCGTCAAATCCCTCGACCTGAACAACGAAGATCTGATGAACGAGGCCCGGGGCCTGACGTCCTTTGATCGGGACAGCGCCCGCAATGAAGCCATTGGCGAATTCTTCCTGAACCTGATCCCGTTGCGCTCGGCTATCGTCAACTTCCAAAACGGCAATATCGGGCAGGGCGTGTTCGACCTGGGCCTGGATGCGGTTGGCCTGGTTACGTTGGGCGCCGGCAAAGCCGTGCAGGCGGGTAAGGTGCTGGGCGGCGCCTTGACCACTGCGCGCCAGGCGGCCAAGGCGGTGAGGTTTGTTGGCGCAACGGCGGTGGAGGCCTTCAACCCCTTGAGCGGCGTCGGCGATCTGCTGGTGAGCGGCGGCAGGTGGGTGACCAGGGGCAGTGCTTCTGCCGGTGAGCTGAGCAATGGGCTGTTTCGTCATTACAGGGCACCGGAGTCGAGCCTCGCCGGGCTCTCGCGCAATAATCAGGGCGTGTACGTTGCTGCCGACGGCCATCGCTCGTATGTGCGCCATCTCGACGCGTCCGGCCAGGCTGGCGTTTATGAGGTCCGGCAGGTGTCCCGCGGCGCGGACGGCAGCGTGCAGGCGCGGGTGTACCACAACAACCGGCAAACTCCGTTGTTACTCGAACATGTGCAGGGTGACCAATGGCGGCGACTGGGTGCGCGGGGCGGCCAGCCGGTTGCGGTCAAAGCCGATCTCGGCCCCGAAATCGGCCGTGGGGGCGAAGGCGTGGTGTATACAAGCCTCGACGGCAAGAGTGTTTATAAAGATTTGGGGCCGACCCGCTTGACCTCGGTAGAGGGCTACGTCGACATGGAAGTGGTCAATTTGAACAAGTACTACGGAGAGGGCTTTGCCGAGGTATTGATCGAGGACGGCCGCAAATACATAAAGATGGGCAAAATTGACGGGATTGATCTTGCCCATGTCGAAAAAGGCAGCCTGCCCGCCGAAGCTCGTTCGTTACTCGACGACGCGGTAGCGCAAATGGAGGCCAGGGATATTTTTCATAACGACCCGCAGTTGAGTAACTTCATGTACTCAAAAACAGACAACAAGCTCTATCCCATCGACATGAATGGTATGCCCGCCGAGTTCATGGTGCCGGCGGTCAAAAACGTGTATGACCGGCAAATCACGCAGCTGCGCTCGGCGTTCAGCGAACTGATCGCCCGGTAGTCCTCAAGAGACACCCTGCCGCGTTCAGGCGGCAGGGTGCTGGCTGTCAGAGGCCGAAATCACCTTCGGACACCAGCTCGCTCAGCGGCTTGCGCGGGCTCGGCACTTCACGCCCTTGCAGGTACTCCGGCAGGGTCGACTTGTCTCCCAGCTTGCCAACGGCCACGGCCGCGTGCAGCGCGTAACCTTCCGGAATCTTCAACTCCTTGCGTGTCAGCTCCTGATCGAAACCGGCCATGCCGTGGGTGTGCCAGCCACTGAGGCTGGCTTGCAGTGCCAGGTGGCCCCAAGCAGAGCCGGTGTCGAAGGTGTGCCACAGCGCCGGGGTTTCTTCAGTGGCACCGGGAGCGACGAAGTCGGTTTTCGAGGCGATGATCACCAGCGCCGAGGCATGCTGCGCCCAGCCGCGGTTGAATTCATTGAGCAGGCCCAGGAAACGTTCCCAGTCCGGCGTGTCGCGGCGCGCGTAGAGAAACCGCCACGGCTGCGAGTTGTAGGCCGACGGCGCCCAGCGTGCAGCTTCGAAGAAACTCAGCAGCGTCTCTTTCGAGATGCTCTCGCCAGTGAAGGCGCGGGGCGACCAGCGGTCGGTGAACTGGGTGTGGATCGGATAGTCGGCAACACGTGTCATGAGCAGGTCCTGATCGTCAATTCGGCGCTCAAAGCTACTGCGCGCCCGCTAGACTGACAAGTGTTGTAACACCGCCAGTCGTAAGCGCTTGGTTCCAAGGGGCTTGGGCACTAGACTGGCGGCCTTTTCACCTACCGATACTGATGCAGAGCCATGGCCGCCAAAGTCGAACCTTTCTGGATACGCAAAACCCTTGAACACCTCGACCAGGAGGAGTGGGAGTCATTGTGCGACGGCTGTGGCCTGTGCTGCCTGCAAAAGCTTGAGGATGAAGACGACAACAGCGTCTATTACACCCGTATCGCCTGCAAACTGCTGGACCTGAAAACCTGCCAGTGCACCGACTACCCCAACCGCCGCGCCTCGGTGCCCGACTGCATCCAGCTCACCCCAGGCCAGGCCGATCAGTTCAAATGGCTGCCGCCCACCTGCGGCTACCGCCTGGTCAGCGAGCGCAAGGATTTACCGCTGTGGCACCACCTGGTCTGTGGCGACCGCGACGCCGTGCACCACGAACGCATTTCCCAGTCTGGACGCATGCTCAGCGAAGGCAGCGTGCCTGAAGACGACTGGGAGGATTACCTGATCTTCCGCGCAGGCTGAAAAAGGAGTGTGTATGAAGGTGGGAACCCAGCTGGCGGCATGCCTGGTGCTGCTGGCGCTGAGCATGCCTGCGTGGTGCGCCAGGAAAGTCGACCTGGATTATCACGTTAAATTGCTGCCCCAGAGCGATCAGGCTGAAGTACGCCTGAGCCTGTCACAAGGCTCGGCCGTGCGCAGCCTGGACTTTGACCTGGGCCCGGCAGGCAGTTACAGCGACTTCAAGGCCGACGGCCAGTGGAAGGTCAGTGGCCAGCGGGGCGTGTGGCAGCCCAGCGCCGACAAGGCCAGTCTGACCTACCGCGTGCACCTCACCCAGGCGCGCAAGCCGGGCAGCTATGAAGCACGTATGACTGCGAGTTGGGCGCTGTTTCGCGGCGAAGACCTGGTGCCGACCGCGCGGCTCGACCAGCAGGACGGCGTCGAGTTGATCTCGCGCCTGGTGTTCGAATTACCTGCGGGCTGGAAAAGCGTCGAAACCGCCTGGCCCCGTATCGGCAAGAATAAATTTCGCATCGACAACGTTTCCCGCCTGTTCGACCGGCCCACCGGCTGGATGCTCGCGGGCACGCTTGGCAGCCGCCGCGTGCGCCTGGGCGAAACTGAAGTCACCGTGGCGTCGCCCAAGGGTCAGGCCATGCGCCGCATGGACGTGCTGACGTTGCTGACCTTTGTCTGGCCCCAGGTCGAAGCCGCGTTCCCACGTCATCCGGCCAAGCTGTTGGTGGTGGGCGCCAGTGATCCGATGCGCCGTGGCGTGTTCTCGGCGCATGACTCGATCTACCTCAACAGCCGCACACCGCTGGTCAGCGAAAACGGCAGCAGCCCATTGATTCGTGAAGTAGTGCAGGCGATCGGACGTTTCAACGATCACGACACCAGTGACTGGATCAGCGAAGGGCTTGGGGAGTATTACGCCATCGAACTGGTGCGCCGTGCCGGTGGGATCACCGATGAGCGGTATCAGGCGATACAGGCGCGGTTGAGCAAGGAGGGCAAAGATGTCACGACGCTACGCGGCGAGCATGTCAGTGGTGCAACCGTGTCGCGGGCAGTGGTGATATTGCAGGAGCTGGACAGCGAGATTCGGGTGAAAACCCATAATAAACGCTCGCTGGATGACCTCGCGCAAGCGGTGATGCGGGCGAACAGCATTACGACGGCGGAGTTCGTGCAGCTGGCTGAGAGCATTATTGGCGAGTCGTCGGTGGTGCTGGATACCAAGCTACTGCGCTGATTTTCAACCTCTGCATCAATCAACATGTGGGAGGGGGCTTGCTCCCGATAGCGCTGATTCAGTCACAACATGTGCTGACTGACATTCTGCTATCGGGAGCAAGCCCCCTCCCACTTTTGGATCTCTAACCTACCGAAAGCCAGGTTCAGCCTGTGGTTTTCACAGCTTTCTCAGCCGCCACTTCCGCCTTGGTCTTCAGGTTTTTCAGCTCTGCACCCGCACGCTCGATCTTCGTACGTACGCTGTTCATTTCCTGGCGACCCTGTTCCAGCTTGTCCTTGAGCGAGCTGTGCCCGGTGAAACCACGGGCCAGTGCCACACCGCCAATCGCTACCTGGATCAAACCGAAAATCCCGCCACGGCGCAGGCCTTTGCCGAGCATTATCACGCCACCGGCCACCGAGCCGATGCGTTCCCAGCCGTGGACGTTTTGCGTCGGCTGGCTCTGGAAGGGCGTGTGCTCGATGATAGGTCGCACGTTTTTGCTGTCGCTCATGATCTGTCTCCAACAAGGGCAAGTGTAAGTAGCTGACTGCTGGCGGGCGTTGGATGTTCCCAAAAAATCAATACTTGGGGCCCGAACGGGTGTTGTTGCCCTTGGCCAGGCGGTCATAGAGCACCACGTTGACCGTGGCGGCCAGGTTCATGCAGCCGGTGGTCGGGATGTAGACCACGTCTTCGCACCAGTCCCGAATTTCTTTATCCAGCGAGCCGTCTTCCGGGCCGAAGATATACAGCGCGCGGTCGGGGTGGGTGTACTCAGGCAGGGGACGGGCGCCCTCCACCAGTTCCACGGCGACGGGGATACAGCCCAGGGGCAGGATTTTTTTCAGGTCATCGATGCCGATCAGCGGAATATCGTGATGGACCTTCTTGGTGTCGGTGATGAAGTCCCGGGCGCGCTCGTAACGCACGCCGGTGTAGAACACCGAGGCCACGCCGTAGCAACCGGCGGCACGCATGACCGAGCCGACGTTTTCGGGGGATTTGGGGTTATACAGACCGATGCAGCTGTAGCGTTTATTGCCCACGGGGAAGGGTGCCTTGGAGAAAAGCGGCGATTATACGGCTTGAAGGTGATGTATTGCTTGGGCTAACGCTATCGGGAGCAAGCCCCCTCCCACATTTTGAGTTGTGAACACTTTCAAATGTGGGAGGGGGCTTGCTCCCGATGAGGCCAGGACAGGCGACGACACTCTTCAGTCGTCTTTCTTCATCAACCCCGCCAGCGCCGCAAACGGGTTATGCGTGGCCTTGGCAATCGTCGGGCTGCTGGTGGAGCCTTCGCCGAAGTACTGCTGATCGGTGTAGCGCGAGTGTTCGTTGTCGTGGCAGTACAGGCACAACAACTCCCAGTTGGAGCCGTCCTGAGGGTTGTCATCATGATTGTGGTTGCGGTGGTGTACGGTGAGTTCGCTCAGGCGCTTGCCGGCGAATTCACGGGCGCAGCGGCCGCACACGTGGGGGTACATCTTGAGGGCTTTGTCGCGGTAGCCCATTTCCCGGTCGCGCTGGGCATCGGCGAGGATGCGGTCCAGCTTGGCGGTGTGGGAGGGCGGGTTGGTCGAGCTCATCATGGCTCCTGGCTATTTTGTGGGTCACGGATAACGTTGATTCTAGCCGTCGGCGGGCGTTTGTAGTATCGGTTCATTCATTTCACAAGGATCTGAAACCTATGCGTTGGTACACGTGGACAATTGCACTGCTTTTCTGCGCGCTGGCGGCTCAAGCCCAGGCGTTTTCGACGCCCAAGCCCGGGCAGGTGATTGAGGTCACCCTTGAAGAGTTGCACCCGACCCAGGCCGTGGTGGGTTTCGACCAGATCTACTACAGCCTCGGGCTGTTCGCCGACAAACCCACCAAAGCCTTCGATGAATACTGCGAAACCAACGGCCAGGGCGAGGCCGACAAGGTGCCCAAGAACGCCAGCCTGCTTGCGCCTTCCAGCTTCACGTGCAAAGACCCGGTCGGCACTCATCCCGAGGACATGAAAACCGTGGTGGTCGGCCCTGGTGGCCAGTTGTACCTGACCGACGGTCACCACAGTTTCACCACCCTTTGGCAAACGCCGGGTGCCGGCCCTCAGTTGAAAATGTGGGTCAAGGTGACTGACGATTTCAGCAACAGCCCAGACCTCGCCACCTTCTGGCAGCGTATGGAAGCGGCGCGCAAGGTCTGGCTCAAGGACAATCGGGGCCAGACCCTGCCGCCTACGCAACTGCCTGCTCACCTGGGCTTCAAGAATCTGCAGGACGACACCTTCCGCAGCCTGGTGTATTTCACCCGCAAGGCCGCCTATGGCAAGCCGGATGGCGGCGAGATCGCCCCGGAATTCCTGGAGTTCTATTGGGGTAACTGGCTGCGCACGCAGATTGATCTGGGCCAGTACAACCTGGACAAAAAAGGCGGCTACAAGGATGCGATCGAAGCAGTCGCCAAGCGCATGGTCAGCCTGGCGCCGGGATCACCGGTGGGAGGCAGCGGTTTTACCGCCCAGCAACTGGGTGGGATGACCCAACTGGATCGCGATGAGCTGCAGAAGACCTTCGACAAAAAAGTCCCGTACGTGATCGACTACCGCAAATCCCACAACTGACAGGGATCAAAATGTGGGAGGGGGCTTGCCCCGATAGCGTAGTGTCAGTCACCAAATGTTTTGACTGAACCACCGCTATCAGGGGCAAGCCCCCTGCCACATTGGATCTCCAGTGGTTTGGTTAATGGTGCTCAGCCCTTGAGCTTCTCCGCAATCCAGATGGTGTGTCGGGTGCCCTTGTTGCCATGGGCAAATACCTGCACTTCCTCGGCCTTGAAACCGGCCTTGCGCAGTTTGTCGCTGAACAGTTTGTCGGCACTCGCTGACCACACCGCCAGCACGCCCTTGGGCCGCAAGGCCTTGGCGCAGGCGGCCAGGCCACCGGCAGAGTAGAGCCAGCTGTTGGCCTTTTGCGTGAGGCCTTCGGGGCCGTTGTCGACGTCGAGCATGATCGCGTCAAAGCCTTGGGGCTCGGCTTGCAGCACCTTGGCCACGTCTTCCATGCGGATCACGGTGCGCGGGTCCAGCAGTGGGCGCCCGGATTTTTCCCCCAGCGGCCCACGGTTCCATTCCACGACGCCCGGCACCAGTTCGGCGACAACCACTTCGGCAGTCTTGCCCAAATGCTTGAGGGCCGAGGCCAGGGTAAAGCCCATGCCCAAACCACCAATCAGCACCCGTGAATCAGGACGACCGGCAACTTTGCGGCAGGGAATTTCTGCCAGCGCATCTTCGGAGCCGTGCATGCGCGTGTTCATCAACTGGCCGCCGTCACCACCCTGGATCTTGATGACAAAATCCTCGCCGTATTCGAACAGGCACAAGGCACCGCCGTTGTCGGGGATCGGGGTGGTGTCCAGCAGAACGAAACGTTTCATGGAAATCTCATTGGGAAGGGCATTCTTGCGCGGTTGGGAGTAGCCTTACGACATTCCGGTCAGGCCATGGAGCCATCGATGAAGTGCAGCATTCTAACGGTCATTGTGTTGAGCGCGCTCGCATTGGGTGCGGCGCAGGCTCAGGAGTTGCAAACCGTACCGGTCGCGCCCGCGCCAACCCCCGGTGCACCGGGCACGCCGACGCCGACGCTGTATCCCCAAGTCAGCCCGCCAGCGCTGCCCAAGACCAACGGCTCGCCGCCCTTGGCGCCCATCGTGTTACCGACGCCACCGAAGGACCAGACGGTGCCCGGCCTGCAGCAGAACGACAGCAAACCAAAGACCCCTGGCGGTTAAAACTGTTGCGACAGTAACTGCCCATCAGCCATGCGCAGGCGCTTGGACAGGGCTATCGCAATCGCGCGGATGATCTTCGCGGCCACTCGCGGGGTTTCGTTGAGCATCTTTTCCAGGGAGTCCTTGCCCAAGTTCAACAGCACGCAATCACTGGCAGCCACGCAACTGGCGGAGCGACGCTCGCCGTCGAGTACTGCCATCTCACCGAAAGCCCGGCCGCTGCGCAGGGTGGCGATGGTCAGGCGCTGGCCGTCGTGATTGGTTTTCTGCACCGCCACCTGGCCGCTATGGATGATGCACATGAAGGTGCCGGCATCGCCTTCGAGGAAGATCGCTTCGTCCTGGGCAATGCTGCTGATATTGAAGTAGCCGGCGGCGACGTGAAAATCTTCCGGCAACAAAGGGTCGAACAGGCCGCAGTCCATGAGCATGTCGCGGATTTCGGTATTCATTAGCGTCGGTAGTGCCATGGCTGCAATCTTGGTCCATCAATCAGTAGGCGGTCCTGTGTTCAGACAGGCCCGCCGCGCTAAGTTCCTAAATCAACCCCAGCGCCTTGAACACAAATGCATATTCGAGCGCTACGTCACGTAATCCTTGGTAACGACCGCTCATCCCACCATGGCCGGCACCCAGTTCGGTCTTGAGCAACAGCAGGTTGTCGTCGGTCTTGGTGTCACGCAGCTTGGCCACCCACTTGGCCGCTTCCCAATACTGCACGCGGCTGTCGTTGTAGCCGGCGATCACCAGCATGTGCGGGTAGGCCTGGGCCTGGACGTTTTCGTACGGCGCGTAGGCCTTGATGCGCTCGTACACATCGGGCTCCTCGGGGTTGCCCCATTCGTCGTACTCGGTGATGGTCAACGGCAGCTCCGGGTCGAGCATGGTGTTGAGCACATCAACGAACGGCACTTCGGCAATCGCCGCTTGGAACAGCGCCGGACGCTGGTTGAGCACCGCACCGATCAACAGGCCACCGGCACTGCCGCCGCTGATGGCCAGTTGCTTGGAGGTGGTCAGGCCTTGAGCGATCAGGTGTTCGGCGCAGGAGATAAAGTCGCTGAAGGTGTTCTGCTTGTGTTCCTGCTTGCCATTGCGGTACCAGGCTTCACCCAGTTCGCCGCCGCCACGCACATGCGCGATGGCAAACGCCACGCCGCGATCAAGCAGGCTCAGGCGTGCGTGGGAGAACCATGGGTCTAAGCTCGAACCGTAGGCGCCGTAGCCGTAAAGGTACAGCGGTGTGGTTTTGCCGAGTTGGTCGCGCTTGACCACCAGGCTGATCGGCACCTGGGTACCATCGGCGGAGGTGGCCCACAGGCGCTGGCTCACATAGTCATCGGCATTGAACACGCCGAGTACCGGGGTTTCCTTGAGTACCTGTTGCGTACCGCTGGCCAGCTCCAACTGACGCACCTGGGCCGGACGGTTGAGGGCTTCGTAGCGCAGGCGGATCTTGTCGCTGACGAATTCCAGGCTGTTCTGTACGTAGAGGCTGTAGGCGGCGTCAGGTAATTCCACGCGATAGGCAGGCAGGCCCTCGGGGTGCACTTCGATCACCGGCAGGCCGCCGATGCGCAAGCTTAAGGTCATGGCGCTGGTGTTCAGGCTGACGCCGTCGAGCATCACCTCATCGCTGTGGGGGATCAGGTTCTGCCACTCATCCTCGGTCGGCACGTCGCCAATGTCGGTTGCGACAAACAGGGCGTAGTTGATGCCATCACGGTTGCTACGGATAAACCAAGTCCAGGCGCCATTCAGTTGGCCGTGGTCGACATCGTATTCGTGATCGTCGACCCGTGGCGCCAGGCAGGTGAAATCCTGCTGCGGTTGGTTGGCGTCCAGGGCCCAGACTTCGCTAGTGGTCTTGCTGCCCAGGGCCACCAGCAACTGGCGCTCGGAGCTGGAACGGTAGCAATGCAGGAAGAAACGCCCGTCGGGCTCATGGAACACTTCCTGCGCCGCCGTGCCGTCCAGGCGATAGCGATAGAGTTTGTGGGGGCGGTGCGTTTCGTCCAGTTCGCCGAAGAACAGGGTCAGGCTGTCGTTGGCCCAGGTCATGCTGCCGTCGCAGTCCTGGAACTCCAGTTCGCTGACCTTGCCGGTTGCCAATTCCTTCACGAACAGGGTGTAGATCTCTTCGCCGGTGGTGTCCAGGCTGTAGGCCAGGCGATTGTGGTCGGGGCTGATGCTGAATGCGCCGAGGGAGAAAAAGCCACCGTTGGCCAGTTCGTTCGGGTCCAGCAACAGCTCTTCACTGCTGTCGTCCACCACGTTGCTGTCATCGGCCGGACGGCGGCAGCGGTAGTGACGGGCGTACTCGTCACCGGCGGTGGTGCGGGTGTAATAGAGGTACGGGCCCCACGGCGAGGGCAGGGACAAGTCGGTTTCGAGAATGCGGCCCTTGATCTCTTCAAACAGGCTTTCGCGCAAGGCTGCCTGATCGGCGAGCTGGGCTTCCTGCCAGGCGTTTTCGGCCTTGAGGTAATCGAGTACTTCAGCGCTGTCGCGTTCTTGCAGCCAGGCGTAAGGGTCTTGGCCAGGGGCCTTTCGGGCAATCGGGGGCGTCGATACAGGCATGGATTATTCTCTATCTGGCGGACGGTGGCAGGCTTTGCAGCCGCGACACGCAAAAGCCGTTATCATAGCCGCCTGTTTGCCTACCTTGCCATGGACACCATGACCGAGAACGACTATCTGACCGCTTGGGGCCTTTACGCCTTCGCCGCTTTGGGCTGCCTGTTGGTGTGGTGGCGCATGACGCGCTGGATGTGGCGCTGGTTGCGCGAGCCGCTGCAATTGCTGATGGCCGTGTTGCTGTTCAGCCCGACCATCGTAGACCCGGTCAAGACTCAGTTCGCGCCGGCCGTGGCAATTACCGCCCTGGACCTGGTGCTCAAGGTCGGCAATAACGCCTGGCGGGCTATTTCCGATTTGTTCATGTACACCATGATCGCCTTTGGCGTGTACCTGGTGATTGTGTTGATCCGCTGGCCCATCGAGCGCGCCGCCAATGCGCGTCGTGAGCGCAAGGCCGCCACCGATGCAGCCCTGGCCGCTGAGCCGGCGGAAGAAGACGACGAGCCATTCCGCCGTCCGGCGCCTGTCAGTGGCATGCGGGTCGAACCGCGCCTTTAACGTTGCAGCGAGAGCCCTGGCATGTGTGAATTATTGGGCATGAGTGCCAACGTCCCC
Source organism: Pseudomonas sivasensis (assembly GCF_021391435.1). Classification (NCBI taxonomy): domain Bacteria; kingdom Pseudomonadati; phylum Pseudomonadota; class Gammaproteobacteria; order Pseudomonadales; family Pseudomonadaceae; genus Pseudomonas; species Pseudomonas sivasensis. Next base: position 1,803,115 of record NZ_CP090029.1, read on the forward strand.
ACCGATATCGTGTTCAGCTTTACCGGGCTGATGCAGCGCGGTGGGCGCACCGGCCCCCACCGCGACGGTTGGGGCATCGCTTTCTACGAAGGCCGTGGTCTGCGTCTGTTCCAGGACCCGGCCGCCAGCAGTGAATCGGAAGTCGCGCTGCTGGTGCAGCGTTATCCCATCAAGAGCGAAGTGGTGATCGGCCATATCCGCCAGGCCAACGTGGGCAAGGTGAGCTTGGCCAATACCCACCCGTTCGTGCGCGAACTGTGGGGCCGCAACTGGTGTTTCGCCCATAACGGCCAACTGGCGGACTTCAACCCCCGCGCCACCTTCTACCGCCCGGTCGGCGATACCGACAGCGAAGCGGCCTTTTGCGACTTGCTCAACCGCGTGCGCGAAGCCTTCCCCGAGCCGGTGGACATCGAACAGATGCTGCCGGACCTGATCGCCGCCTGTGCCGAATACCGCAGCAAAGGCGTGTTCAACTGCCTGCTCAGCGATGGCGACTGGTTGTTTTGCTACTGCTCGACCAAATTGGCGCAGATCACCCGGCGTGCCCCGTTCGGTCCAGCGCGCTTGAAAGATGTCGACGTGATCGTCGATTTTCAGGCCGAGACCACACCCAATGATGTAGTGACGGTAATTGCCACCGAACCGTTGACCGACAACGAAAACTGGACCCGTTACGAACCGGGCCAATGGAGCCTGTGGCGACGCGGTGAATGCGTCAGCCAGGGCATTACTGAGTAAGGATATCGACCATGTTGCTCAGCTATCTGCGGTTGGTGCTGTTTGCCATTGGCCTGTTGGTCGGCGTGCAAGTGCCGGGATTTATCAACGATTACGCCAAGCGCGTCGAAGCCCACTTGATAGAGGCCCAGACGGGGCTGAGCGGGTTTGAAACCACCGCGCGGCAGTTCTTCAACGGTGATTTGAAGGCGTTGGTCGCGCATTACCGCGCCAGTGACGACCCGGTTTTCCAGAGCGACGCCAACAGCCTGGGCGCCATGCTTGATCGCCAAGTTGCGTTGGACAAACAATTCCAGGCCATGCAAGGCCCGTGGTACATCCGCGCGTTGCAAGTGGCGGTGGCCGCCGACCCGGATATCCGCCAGGAAACCTGGAACGGTTACAGCTACCAGATCCTCCTGACCCCAGAAGCCATGGGTTGGGGATTGGGCGGGGCGATGCTGCTGTCGTTTGGATTGGAATGCCTGTTCCGCCTGATCGACTGGGTCGTGTTGGGCGGCAAGCGCCTGCGCCAGAGCCGGCCGATTGAAGAGCGGGACCTGAAAGGTCTCTAACGCCCAACTCGGTCAAATGTGGGAGGGGGCTTGCTCCCGATAGCGGTAGGTCAGTCAATACTTCAGGTACTGACCCACCGCTATCGGGAGCAAGCCCCCTCCCACATTTTTAACCGGGTTTCGTCAGGGGGCCAGCACCATCCGCTCTTCGCCGACTTCCTCGGCATAGCGGGCAACGACCTTCTGGCACAGCCCGACAATCTCCTCCACCAACTCCACCCCCACACGCCACGACACCACCACCTGCAGGTTAGGCAGTTTCTGCGCCATCGATAACATTACCAATTCCCCGCGCGCCAGTTCCTCACTGACCAGCACCGGCGGCAGTGCGCCAATGCCGAATCCGTCGCGCAACAACCGTGTAATCGCCGACACCGAATTCACACAGTTCATCCTTGGCGCGGCCACGCCGTTGGCCTGCATCAGGCTCAGCACATCCTGATGTGGGTGCGAGTTTTTCGAGTAGGTGATGATCCGCTCCTGAGCCAGTTCGGCGAGGGAGGCGTAGTCGCGGTTATAGATCGATTGGCTGGCGACGATCCAGGCCATGGGATGGCTGCACAGTTCCAGGCTGCGCACGGTTTCCAGGCGCAGCAGGTCGGTTTGCAGGATCAGGTCAAGGAAGCCTTTTTGCAGCTGATCGCTGAGGTTAAGCGCGGTATCAGCGACCAATTCGATTTCGACCAAGGGGAAATGGTCCATCAGTTCCGCCACCAACGGGCTCAGCCAAGTGTGGATCACCGTGTCCATCGCGCCGATCCGAATGCGCCCGACCTTGCTGCTGGTGGTCTCCAGAGACTGCTTCAGGCCCCGCATGGTCACCATCATCTGCTCGGCATAATCGAGCACCTTCAAGCCTTCCGGGGTCAGGCTTACGCCTCGAGAATCACGCAAAAACAGTTTCACCCCCAGCTCGCTTTCCAGCACGGCGATGCGGCTGGAGATCGAGGCCTGGGTGGTGAACAGCTTCTCGGCAGTCAGGCGAAAGCTCTTGAGCTTGGCCACCCAGACGAAGGTTTCGAGGAACTTCAAATTCATGGGATCAACTTTTTCTTATGCATGGATCGGTTTTTATTAGTTGGACGCCGTACCGGGCAAGCGCCAAAAATCGAGCGTATTCCACGATGAGCGTCGTGGGGGTGTCAGGACAGGTTGCACGTTCTGCGTTAAAAATCCCACACTGCAAAAAAATAAGTCCTACAGGAGCGCCAGACCGTGAGCCGTCTTTTACTGAATTGCGATATCGGCGAAAGCTTTGGTAACTGGACCATGGGTCTGGACGCCGAGGTCATGCCGTTCATTGATTGCGCCAACGTGGCCTGCGGCTTTCATGCCGGCGACCCAAGCATCATGCGCAAAACTGTTAGCTTGGCGCTCAAGCATGGCGTGCAAGTGGGGGCGCACCCGGCATACCAGGATTTGCAAGGCTTCGGCCGCCGTTCCATGGCCTATACCCCTCAGGAAATCCAGGATCTGCTGCACTACCAGATCGGCGCCCTCGATGGCATTTGCCGTGCCCAAGGCGGTCGCGTCAGCTACGTCAAACCCCATGGCGCGATGTACAACGACATGATGGCCAACCCGAAACAACTGCGTGCGGTCATCGGGGCGGTGGCCGCTTATGGTGACTTGCCGCTGATGTTGCTGGCCACTCGCGATAACAGCGCAGCCCAGGCATTGGGCGATGAGTATGGCGTGACCCTGTGGTTTGAAGCATTCGCCGACCGCGCCTACGACAATAACGGCCACTTGGTTTCCCGCCAGTTACCCGGCGCTGTGCACCACGACGCCGAAACGATCATCCAGCAAGCCCTGACCATTTCTCGTGGCGAACCGTTGACGGCCAGCGACGGCAGCGCCCTCGTACTAAACGCCAATACCCTGTGCGTGCATGGCGACAACGCCAGTTCAATTGCTGCCGTGCAGCGTATCCGCGAGGCATTGAAGCCAGCATGAAGCCGCGGATTGAAGTGGTGGCCATCGACTGCCTGATGGTGCGTCTGTTCGATGCGATTGCAGAAGCCAACATGCCGTGGATGCTTGCCGCAGCGCAACGCTTGCGAGAAGGCTTCGGCGCTGCATTGGTGGATCTGGTGCCGTCCTACACCACCTTGATGGTGCATTACGACCTCATCGCGCTGAGCCCTGCCCAGGCCCGAGAGCTGATCGACCACGCCCTCACCGACTTGCAGCCTCAGGCCCAGGGAAGCGGTCAATGCCATGTGCTGCCGGTGTGGTACGACCTGAGCGTCGGCCCGGAACTGACCTTGCTCAGCCAGCGCAGTGGCCTGGCCGTCGACGACGTGATCCGTCTCCACAGCGCCCACGAATATCAGGTGTTCGCCCTTGGCTTTGCCCCCGGTTTTGCCTTTATGGGGTTAGTGGACGAAGTCCTCGCCAGCCCACGCCTCAGCACACCGCGCAAACGCGTGGCGGCTGGCAGTGTGGGGATCGCCGAGCGCCAAACGGCTGCTTACCCAGTGGTTTCTCCGGGTGGCTGGAACCTGATCGGTCGCACCCCCGCCAAACTGTTCGACCGCGCGCGAGACGGCTACAGCCTCATGCAACCTGGCGACACGGTGCGCTTCGAAGCGGTCAGTCGTGCCGAATTTATCAACCTGGGTGGCGATGACACGCCGTTGGAGGCGCAGGCATGAGCCGCTTGATCATCGAGGCCAGCACGCCGCTGTGCCTGTTGCAGGACGCCGGTCGTTTTGGCGTACGCCACCTGGGCGTGACCCAGGGCGGCGCGCTGGATTGGGTGTCGATGTCGTGGGCCAATTGGCTGCTGGGCAATGCGCTGGACGCACCGGTGGTGGAAATCACCCTCGGCGGCTTTACCGTGCAGGCCGAGGAGTATTGCCTGCTGGCCTTGGCCGGTGCGGACCTGGGCGCGTATGTCGATGAACGCCCTATCAGTCCGGGACGCAGTTTTATCCTGCAAAAAGGCCAGCGTTTGCGCTTTACCCAGCCGTTCAACGGTGCGCGGGCGTACCTGGCGGCACCCGGCGGGTTTGATGCGCCGGATGTGCTGGGCAGTTGTGCGACGGTGGTGCGTGAAGCACTGGGCGGGCCGGACGGATTCGGCAAAGCGTTGGCCGAGGGCGGGCGGTTGGCCTATTCCGGGACGGGCGGCGCGATGAAAGTGCTGAGTGCACAGGCGTTGCCCGCCAAGGCGCCGCTGGATGTGATCGTCGGTGCACAAATCGGCCAGTTCAGCGGCCAAAGTCTGTTCGATGCCTTCAATACCGATTGGGCCCTGGACAGTCGCGCCGACCGCATGGGCATGCGCTTGCTCGGTACGCCGTTGCGGTACCAAGGGCCGTCGCTGATTTCCGAAGGTATCCCGTTGGGTGGCATCCAGGTGCCGCCGGATGGGCAGCCGATTGTGTTGCTCAATGATCGGCAGACCATTGGCGGTTATCCGCGTATGGGGGCGTTGACGCCTTTGTCGCTGGCGCGGCTGGCGCAGTATTTACCGGGAGAGAAGGTGAGGTTGGTGCCGGTGGTCCAGGAAACGGCGCATCGGCAGCATGTCGAATATTTGCGCCGATTTACATAACACCGCAATTTAAAATGTGGGAGGGGGCTTGCTCCCGATGACGATGGTTCAGTCACTGATGTGTTGACTGAAACACGGCTATCGGGAGCAAGTCGAATCGTCGCACCGCCCCTCCCACATGAGATCTCCTGCATTATTTGGCTCGGCGCTTATTTGGAGAGGAAGCGCATCCCTTCTTCCAGCCCGCGCAATGTCAGCGGATACATCTGATCCTCCACCAACTCCCGCACAATCCCTGTTGACGCGGTGTAACCCCACGTATCCTTGGGATACGGGTTTATCCAGATCAGCTTTTTGTACTTGGCCATGAAGCGCTGCATCCACACATACCCCGGCTCTTCGTTCCAGTGCTCGACGCTGCCGCCGGCCTGGGTGATTTCATACGGTGCCATCGATGCATCGCCGATAAAGATCACTTTGTAGTCGGCGCCGTACTTGTGCAGCAGGTCTTGAGTGGAAGTGCGCTCCGAGGTGCGGCGCTGGTTGTTCTTCCACACCGACTCGTACACGAAGTTGTGGAAGTAGAAATATTCCAAGTGCTTGAACTCGGTCTTGCAGGCCGAGAACAGCTCTTCGCAGATCTTCACGTGGGCGTCCATCGAGCCGCCGATGTCGAACAGCAGCAACAACTTGATGGTGTTGCGCCGTTCCGGGCGCATCTGGATATTTAGCAAACCGGCGTCGCGGGCGGTGTGGTCGATGGTGCCGTCGATGTCCAGCTCTTCGGCCGCACCCTGGCGCGCGAACTTGCGCAGGCGGCGCAGGGCGATCTTGATATTGCGCGTGCCCAGCTCAACCTGGTCGTCGAGGTTCTTGTACTCGCGCTGGTCCCAGACTTTCACCGCCTTGCCCTGGCGCTTGCCGGCGTCGCCGACGCGAATGCCTTCGGGGTTGTAGCCGCCGGAGCCGAACGGGCTGGTGCCGCCGGTGCCGATCCATTTGTTACCGCCCGCATGGCGTTCTTTCTGTTCTTCCAGGCGCTTTTTGAATTCCTCGATCAGCTTGTCGAGGCCACCAAGGGATTGGATCTGCGCGCGTTCTTCATCGCTCAGCGAACGCTCGAATTCCTTGCGCAGCCAATCTTCGGGGATCAGCGCCTGCAAATGGTCGTCGAGCTTTTCCAGGCCGTTGAAATAGGCACCAAACGCGCGGTCGAACTTGTCGAAATGCCGCTCGTCCTTGACCAGGATCGCCCGGGCCAAGTAGTAGAACTCGTCCATGTCGGCGAAGGTCACGCGCTGCTTGAGCGCGTTGATCAGGTCGAGCAGCTCGCGCACGGACACCGGCACCTTGGCGGCGCGCATCTCGTTGAACAGGTTGAGCAACATTAGCGATTACCGCGACGGCTCATGAACGCCAGACGCTCCAGCAGCTGCACGTCTTGCTCATTCTTGACCAAGGCACCGGCCAGCGGCGGGATGGCTTTGGTCGGATCGCGCTCGCGCAGCACCGCTTCGCCGATGTTGTCGGCCATCAGCAGCTTGAGCCAGTCCACCAGTTCGGAGGTGGATGGCTTTTTCTTCAGGCCCGGTACTTTGCGCACGTCGAAGAACACGTCCAACGCTTCGCTGACCAGGTCCTTCTTGATGTCGGGGTAGTGCACATCCACGATCTTTTGCAGGGTGGTGCGGTCGGGGAAGGCGATGTAGTGAAAGAAGCAGCGGCGCAGGAACGCGTCCGGCAGCTCTTTTTCGTTGTTGGAGGTAATGATGATGATCGGGCGTTTCTTGGCCTTGATGGTCTCGTCGATTTCGTAGACGTAGAACTCCATCTTGTCGAGTTCTTGCAGCAGGTCGTTGGGGAACTCGATGTCGGCCTTGTCGATTTCATCGATCAGCAGGATCACCCGTTCTTCGGACTCGAACGCTTCCCACAACTTGCCTTTTTTCAGGTAGTTGCGCACGTCGTGCACCTTGTCCACGCCCAACTGCGAGTCACGCAGGCGGCTGACCGCGTCGTACTCGTACAAGCCCTGATGGGCCTTGGTGGTGGATTTGATGTGCCAGGTGATCAGCTTGGCGCCGAAGGATTCGGCCAGTTGCTCGGCGAGCATGGTCTTGCCGGTGCCCGGTTCGCCCTTGACCAGCAACGGCCGCTCCAGGGTGATGGCGGCGTTGACGGCCAGTTTCAGGTCATCGGTAGCCACATAGGCCTGGGTGCCTTCGAACTTCATCGGTGTTTCCTCGCATTCATCAATGCCGGGACTATACCGCGCAGCCCCGGCGACTGTGAACGCAGACGGGTTATTCAGTCTCTGAATGACCAATGTGGGAGGGGCTTGCCCCCGATGGCAAGGTTTCAGCCAACAGACTCATTGGCTGATCCGCCGCCATCGGACCAAGCCCCCCCTCACATTTTAATCTGCGCTGGGTTTGGGCTGTTCATAGCGCGCATTGAACGCCTGGATAAAACCATTGCGCAAAATCGCTAAAAACGCAGAGAACGCGCTGGCATCCTTCTGATGCACGCTGCCACTGAGTTCGACGCGGGTGGCAAATTGGTTTTTCTGTTGGTTCTTGAGCACGGTCTCGCTCGCACCCACCACGGCCTCCCAGATCGAACGGAAAATGTTCTTGTCCTTGTTCTCCACGTCTTGCTGCCAGTCAAACACCTGCACATCCCTTAGCAGCGGTTTGATATAGCCAGTCAGTTGGCCTTTTTCGGCCTGGGCTTCGATGACTACATCGCCGGTGCCGGCCTTGAAGTCGAACTTACCGTAGGCCGAGGCAAAGTCATTCATGCGCTTGAGTTGCAGGTCTTTGGCGCGGAAACGAAATTCGAAGTTCTCAAAATTGCTCAGCGGGTCGAAGGTGGCGCTGGCTTCCAGCGGGGCCTGGCCTTGCAGCAGGGCTTTGCCGTCGAAGCGGGCGTCGCGCTTGCCTTTGACGTCAACGACGTTGGTCAGGTTATAAAAGCTGGCGTTGACGTTGGTCGCGTCGATCTTCACCACGGGTTTGGAACTGAAGTTATGGAAGGCAATCTTGCCCTCTTCGATACGCACTTCATCAAGGGTGATCGGCGCCAGCTTGCTCAACTGCTCGCGCCAGTCGGTGCCTTTACCGGTCTGAGACGCCTGCTTGTTAGCGCCGCCGTCGACGAAATTCACTTCAGGCTCGATAAAACGCATTTTGGCGACCACTGCATGGTCGTACCACAGCGAATGCCAGCTCACCGCCAGGTCGATCAGCGGCGCCTTGACGAACGGTACCGGCACTTTGCCGTCGACCTTGATGATCTCAAGGCCGTTAATCCGGTAGGCGCCGCGCCACAGCGCCAGGTCCACGTCGGTAATTCGGCCTCGGTAATCGCCCATGTCGGCGAGCTTGTCATTCAGATAATTACGCACTAAGTAGGGCAGGGCGATGCTTAAGGCAACCATGACCACCAGCAATCCGGCGACGGTCCATAGTGGCCAGCTGTAGCGACGTTTCATCGGGCAGTTCTCCTTGCAGGTAAAACATGGACTGCCGCGAGCCGAGCAACGTTCCTCTGACTGGACGCTTTGCAGTACGAGGCATACCCTTATTGCCTTCTTGAAATTGCCTATAGGACCCGTCATGAGCCGCATTTTTGCAGACAACGCGCACTCCATCGGTAACACGCCCCTGGTGCAGATCAACCGGATCGCCCCCCGTGGCGTGACCATCCTGGCCAAGATCGAAGGGCGTAATCCGGGTTACTCGGTGAAGTGCCGCATTGGCGCGAACATGATCTGGGACGCAGAAAGCACCGGCAAACTCAAACCGGGCATGACCATTGTCGAACCCACATCTGGCAACACCGGCATCGGCCTGGCGTTTGTCGCCGCCGCCCGTGGTTACAAGCTGCTGCTGACCATGCCGGCGTCGATGAGCATCGAGCGCCGCAAGGTGCTCAAGGCGCTGGGCGCCGAGTTGGTCCTGACCGAGCCGGCCAAAGGCATGAAAGGCGCTATCGAAAAGGCCGGCGAAATCGTCGCCAACGATCCAGCCAACTACTTCATGCCGGGCCAGTTTGAAAACCCGGCGAACCCCGAGATCCACGAGAAAACCACCGGTCCGGAAATCTGGAACGACACCGACGGCGCGGTCGATGTGTTGGTAGCGGGCGTGGGCACCGGCGGCACCATTAGCGGTGTGTCGCGCTATATCAAGAACATAGCGGGCAAGCCGATTCTGTCGGTGGCCGTGGAGCCGATTGTGTCGCCGGTGATCACCCAGGCGCTCGCCGGTGAAGAAATCAAGCCCAGCCCGCATAAGATCCAGGGCATCGGCGCCGGCTTTGTGCCGAAAAACCTCGATCTTTCGATGGTTGACCGCGTCGAGTTGGTGACCGACGACGAATCCAAGGCCATGGCACGGCGCCTGATGCAGGAAGAGGGAATTCTGTGCGGTATTTCCTGTGGCGCAGCGATGGCCGTGGCCGTGCGCTTGGCCGAGAAGCCGGAAATGCAGGGCAAGACCATCGTGGTGATCCTGCCGGACTCCGGCGAGCGCTACCTGTCGAGCATGCTATTCAGCGATTTGTTTACCGAGCAGGAAAACCAGGCCTGATGAGCGTTTGGGGTTGATGTGTGTCAGCCCCGTTACCCTGGGCCTTCTGCATACTGGCCCAACTGTTTATCATGGCTGGCTGCTACGTCTGGTTTCCCCGTGACGGGAAGTTGTTGGCCAGACGCTTATTTCCAGGAGTTGCTGCATGACCTTTTCTTTGGCCGCCAAACTGTCGGTGTTGCTGCTGTTTATCGGTAGCACGCTGTATGTACACCTGCGCGGCAAGGCCCGTTTACCGATGTTGCGCCAGTTCGTTAACCATTCGGCGCTGTTCGCCCCCTATAACGCCTTGATGTACCTGTTCTCGGCCGTGCCGTCCAAACCTTACCTGGACCGCAGCAAGTTTCCGGAACTGGACGTGCTCAAGGACAACTGGGAAGTGATCCGCGAAGAGGCCATGCACCTGTTCGACGAGGGTTACATTCGCGCCGCCGAAAAGAACAACGACGCCGGTTTCGGTTCGTTCTTCAAAAAGGGTTGGAAGCGTTTCTACCTCAAGTGGTACGACAAACCCCTGCCATCGGCCGAGGCGCTGTGCCCGAAAACCGTGGCCTTGGTGAGCAGCATTCCTAACGTCAAAGGGGCGATGTTTGCGTTGTTGCCGGGCGGCAGCCACCTCAACCCGCACCGTGACCCGTTTGCCGGTTCCCTGCGTTATCACTTGGGCTTGTCCACGCCGAACTCCGACGACTGCCGCATCTTCGTCGACGGCCAGGTGTATGCCTGGCGTGACGGTGAGGACGTGATGTTCGACGAAACCTACGTGCACTGGGTGAAGAACGAAACCGAGAAGACACGCGTGATCCTGTTCTGCGACATCGAGCGCCCGCTGAGTAATCGCGTGATGACCCGCGTCAACCGTTGGGTCAGCAAGCAACTGGGCCGCGCCACCGCGCCGCAGAACCTGGATGACGAGCGCGTCGGCGGCATCAACCAGGCGTATGCCTGGAGCAAGACCTTCAGTGACAAGTTCAGTGGTGTGGTCAAACAGTGGAAGCGCAAGCATCCAAAGGCTTACCGCATTGCGCGGCCGGTGCTGGCAGTGGTCGTTCTGGTGCTGTTGTGGAAGTGGCTGTTCGGCTGATCTGAAGCGTTAAACGCGGTCAAAGTGTGGGAGGGGGCTTGCTCCCGATGGCGGTATGTCAGTCAGAACATCTATGACTGATCCACCGCTATCGGGGGCAAGTCGAATCGTCGCACCGCCCCTCCCACATTAGTTCTCCATTGCTTTTGAGATCGCCTTACGACGCAATCAACTGCCGCAGCACATAGTGCAAAATCCCCCCCGACTTGAAGTATTCCACTTCATTCAAGGTGTCGATCCGGCACAGCACCTCGACCTTCTCGCGGCTGCCATCCTCGCGGGTAATCACCAGCGTCAGGTTCATCCGCGGCACGATCTCCACCTCGCTCAGCCCGAGAATATCGATCTTCTCCTTGCCCGTGAGCTTCAGCGCCTTGCGGTTCTGATCCAGCTTGAACTGCAATGGCAACACACCCATGCCCACCAGATTGGAACGGTGGATCCGCTCGAAGCTTTCGGCGATCACCGCCTTGACCCCCAGCAGGTTGGTGCCTTTGGCCGCCCAGTCGCGACTGGAGCCGGTGCCGTACTCTTGACCTGCAATGACCACCAGCGGCGTGCCCGAAGCCTGGTATTTCATTGACGCATCGTAAATCGGCATCTTCTCGCCGGTGGGGATGTACAGCGTGTTGCCGCCTTCTTCGCCACCGAGCATTTCATTGCGGATGCGGATATTGGCAAACGTGCCGCGCATCATCACTTCATGGTTACCGCGGCGTGAGCCGTAGGAGTTGAAGTCCCGCGGTTCGACGCCTTGCTCGCGCAGGTAGCGGCCAGCGGGGCTGTCGACCTTGATATTGCCGGCGGGGGAGATGTGGTCGGTGGTGACTGAGTCGCCCAGCATCGCCAGCACGTTGGCGCCCATGACGTCTTTGATCACCGGCAACGGGCCGTCGATGTCCTCGAAGAAGGGTGGATGCTGGATATAGGTGGAATCCTTCTGCCACACGTACGTCGCTGCCTGGGGCACATCAATGGCCTGCCACTGCTCGTCGCCGGCAAACACCTCGGCGTATTCCTTGTGGAACATGCTGGTGCTGACCTGCGCCACGGCGTCGGCAATTTCTTTGCTGCTTGGCCAGATGTCCTTGAGGTAGACCGGGTTTCCGTCCTGATCGTTACCCAACGGCTCGCTGCTGATATCGATGCGCACGGTGCCAGCCAGCGCATAGGCGACCACCAGCGGCGGCGATGCCAGCCAGTTGGTTTTCACCAATGGGTGCACGCGGCCTTCGAAGTTACGGTTGCCCGACAGTACCGAGGCCACGGCGAGGTCGGCCTTCTGGATGGCTTTTTCAATCGGCTCGGGCAATGGCCCGGAGTTGCCGATGCAGGTGGTGCAGCCATAGCCCACCAGATCAAAGCCTAGGGTGTCCAAGTATTGAGTGAGGCCTGCCGCCTTGTAGTAGTCGGTGACCACCTTGGAGCCGGGAGCCAGTGAGGTCTTCACCCACGGTTTGCGCGTGAGGCCTTTTTCCACGGCTTTTTTCGCCACCAGCCCGGCGGCCATCATTACGCTGGGGTTGGACGTGTTGGTGCAGGAGGTGATGGCGGCGATCACAACGGCGCCGTTTTTCAGGCGATAGGTCTGGCCTTCGTATTCATAGTCGGTTTCGCCCACCAGGTCGGCGTTGCCCACGGCCACACCACCGCCGCCTTCACTTTCCAGGCGGCCTTCTTCCTTGTTGGTGGGTTTGAATTGCAGGTCGAGGAAGTCGCTGAAGGCCTGGCCGACATTCGGCAGGGCCACACGGTCCTGTGGACGTTTTGGCCCAGCCAGGCTGGCTTCGACGCTGCCCATGTCCAGGGCCAGGCTGTCGGTGAACACCGGTTCCTGACCGGCATTGCGCCATAAGCCTTGGGCCTTGGTGTAAGCCTCGACCAGTTTCACGGTTTGCGCCGGACGACCGGACAAACGCAGATAATCCAGGGTGACGTCATCCACCGGGAAAAATCCGCAGGTGGCGCCATATTCCGGGGCCATGTTGGCGATGGTAGCGCGGTCGGCCAAGGGCAGATCGGCCAGGCCGTCGCCGTAGAACTCGACAAATTTACCCACCACGCCTTTTTTGCGCAGCATCTGGGTCACGGTCAGCACCAGGTCGGTGGCGGTGATGCCTTCCTTGAGTTTACCGGTGAGCTTGAAGCCGATTACTTCCGGGATCAGCATCGACACCGGCTGGCCGAGCATCGCCGCTTCCGCTTCGATGCCGCCCACGCCCCAGCCCAGTACGCCGAGGCCATTGATCATGGTGGTGTGGGAGTCCGTGCCGACCAATGTGTCGGGGAAGGCGTAGGTGCGGCCGTCCTCGTCCTTGGTCCAGACGGTGCGGCCAAGGTATTCCAGGTTGACCTGATGGCAGATGCCCGTGCCCGGCGGCACCACGCTGAAGTTGTCGAAGGCGCTCTGGCCCCAGCGCAGGAAGGCGTAGCGTTCGCCATTGCGCTGCATCTCGATATCGACGTTTTCTTCGAAGGCGTCGGCATTGCCGAACTTGTCGACCATTACCGAGTGGTCGATCACCAGGTCCACGGGGGAGAGCGGATTGATGCGCTGCGGGTCGCCCCCGGCCTTGGCCACGGCGGCGCGCATGGCGGCCAGGTCGACTACGGCGGGTACACCGGTGAAGTCCTGCATCAGCACGCGGGCGGGGCGGTACTGGATCTCACGGTCGGACTGGCGCTCTTTGAGCCAGGCGGCAATGGCCTTGAGGTCTGCGCCGGTGACGGTCTTGTTGTCTTCCCAGCGCAGCAGGTTTTCCAGCAGCACCTTGAGCGACATCGGCAGCTTATCCAGGTCGCCCAGGCTCTTGGCGGCTTCGGGCAGGCTGAAATAGTGGTAGGTCTTGTCGTCGATTTCTAAAGTTTTAAGGGTTCTCAGGCTATCAAGGGATGACATTACATGACTCCTTATGGTCCGCACGGCTACGGACCTGACGGGACGAACAGAGCTTTAAAACTAGCGCTGTTTTCATTAGCAGGCTAATAACTGGACTCTATGGGCAAGTCCAAGGTTCCGAACTCGGCTATCATGCGCGCGTTTTCATGACAGGCATTGCGATCGAGCAAGCCAGTTGCCAGGAGATTCAATGAACACCCTTTTTATGCACTGCCGCCCGGGTTTTGAAGGCGAAGTCTGTTCCGAGATCGCGGAACACGCCGCGCGTCTGAACGTTTCCGGCTACGCCAAAGCCAAGACCGGCAGCGCCTGCGCCGAATTTGTCTGCACCGAAGAAGACGGCGCCCAGCGCTTGATGCACGGCCAACGCTTTGCCGAGCTGATCTTCCCGAGGCAGTGGGCGCGCGGGGTGTTTATCGACCTGCCGGAAACCGATCGCATCAGCGTGATCCTCGCTCACCTGCGTGAATTCCCGGTGTGCGGCAGCCTCTGGCTGGAGATGGTCGACACCAACGATGGCAAGGAACTGTCGAACTTCTGCAAGAAATTCGAAGTGCACCTGCGCAAAGCCCTGCTCAACGCCGGCAAACTGGTGGACGACCCGAGCAAGCCGCGCTTGCTGCTGACGTTCAAGAGTGGCCGCGAAGTGTTCATGGGGCTGGCCGAGTCGAACAACTCGGCGATGTGGCCGATGGGCATTCCACGCCTGAAATTCCCGCGTGACGCGCCAAGCCGCTCAACCCTCAAGCTGGAAGAGGCCTGGCACCACTTTATCCCCCGCGACCAGTGGGACGAGCGCCTGCACGGCGATATGACCGGCGTCGACCTCGGTGCCGCGCCGGGCGGTTGGACTTGGCAACTGGTCAACCGCGGCATGTTGGTGACGGCCATCGACAACGGCCCCATGGCCGAAAGCCTGATGGACACCGGCCTGGTGCAGCACCTGATGGCCGACGGTTTCACTTTCGTGCCCAAGCAACCGGTTGATTGGATGGTGTGCGACATTGTGGAGAAACCCGCACGCAACGCCGCGCTGCTGGAAACCTGGATTGGCGAAGGATATTGCCGCGAGGCGGTGGTGAACCTGAAGTTGCCGATGAAGCAGCGTTATGCCGAAGTGAAGCGTCTGCTGGAGCGCATCGAAGAAGGTTTCAAGGCGCGCGGCATCCGCGTGGAGATCGGTTGCAAGCAGCTTTACCACGACCGTGAGGAAGTGACGTGCCACCTGCGTCGGCTGGTGGATGCGAAGAAAACCAAGGCCCGTTAACGAGGAGTAATCAATGAGCGATATTAACGACAGCCCCGTAGACGGCGTTCTCGATGCAACAGGCCTCAACTGCCCGGAACCGGTGATGATGCTGCACCAGCACATCCGGGATCTGCCGGCAGGCGGCTTGCTCAAAGTGATCGCGACCGACCCGTCAACCCGTCGCGATATTCCCAAGTTCTGCGTGTTCCTTGACCACGAATTGGTGGATCAGCAGGAACAGGCCGGCACTTACCTGTACTGGATTCGCAAAAAGGCCGACTAAGCGCGCGCCTTATCCGCCCGGATACGCCGGCGTGCACTGCGCGCCAGGCGTACCAGCAACATCCCCGCCGCACAGCTCAGGCCCACGATCAGCCCTTGCCACAAACCGCTTGGGCCGCTGGGCGCGCCGAGCCAGTCAGTCAGCCCCAGTGCGTAGCCCACCGGCAATCCCACGCCCCAGTAGGCGAACAACGTCAGCACCATGGTCACCCGGGTGTCCTGATAGCCCCGCAATGCGCCAGCGGCAGTGACCTGGATCGAGTCCGAGAACTGAAACAGCGCCGAGAATACGATCAGCGTCGACGCTAGGTGGATCACCACCGGGTCCGGGGTGTAGATCGTCGCGATCTGCTCGCGAAACAACAGCATCAGGCTGCACGACAGGCAGGCATATGCCAGCGCGGTGCCCATGCCGACCCCGGCGGCGAAGCGCGCTTCACGTGCTTCGCCACGCCCCAGGGCCTGACCGACGCGCACGGTGACCGCCATGCTCAGGGAGTAGGGGATCATGAACACCAGGGAGCTGACGTTCAGTGCAATCTGATGCCCGGACACCACCGTGGCGCCGAGGCTGCCGAGCAACAGGGCGATCACTGCAAAAATGCTCGACTCGGCAAAGATCGCGACGCCAATCGGCAGACCAATCCCCAATACACGCTTGATCACGGCCCATTGCGGCCAATCGAAGCGTTTGAACAATTCACTGCTCTGATAGGCCGGGCCCCAGCGCGTCCAGACGGCCAGGCCGAGCATCATCACCCACATCGCAATGGCGGTGGCCCAGCCACAGCCCACGCCGCCCATGGCCGGCACGCCAAAGTGGCCGTAAATGAAGATGTAGTTCAGCGGAATATTCAGCGCCAGGCCGACCAGGCCCATGACCATGCTCGGTCGCGTACGGCCCAGGCCATCGCTGAAACAGCGCAGCACGTAATACAGCGCAATCGCTGGCATCCCCGCAGCGATGCCGTGCAGGTAGCCCATGGACGGCACGATCAGGTCAGGCTCGACCTTCATGGCATGCAGGATCGGTTCGGCGCACAGCAGCAGCAATCCTCCGAGGATCCCCACGACCACCGCCAGCCACAAGGCCTGGCGCACCAGCGGTCCGATTTCGCTGAATTTGCCGGCACCGTAGCGCTGAGCGACTTTTGGTGTGGTGGCCAGCAGCGTGCCGCTCATCAGCAAGTACACCGGGATCCAGATCGAGTTGCCCAACCCCACTGCCGCCAGGTCCTGGGGGCTGACACGTCCGGCCATCACCGCGTCGACAAAACTCATGGCGGTGGTAGCCAGTTGGCCGATCATGATTGGCAGAGCGAGCGTCAGCAGGTCGCGCACTTCCCGACTGATACGGGCGGGGCGGGTGAGGGGGGTGGCGGCAGTGTTCACGTGCGGGTGTCCAATAGAAAATAGCGCAAGGACGGCGGATTCTACGCCTTGACACCATGGTCAGGAAAAAACCTGTGTTAGGGATTTGTAAGCGACCTCCCAGGGCACCGCATATCCCTGGTGGGAGGGGGCTTGCCCACGATTGCAGAGTGTCAGTCACTGGATAGTCGCAGACACACGGCTATTCGGGGGCAAGCCCCCTCCCACATTGCAGATCGCATCCCTGTACACTGCTGATCCGCCAAAGGAGCCTGCCATGCTGATTGTTGCCGACGAAAATATCCCTCTGCTCGATGCCTTCTTCCAAGGATTTGGCGAGATTCGCCGGGTGCCCGGCCGTTCCCTTGATCGCGCCACGGTCGAGCAGGCTGACGTACTGCTGGTGCGCTCGGTGACTAACGTCAATCGCGCGTTGCTGGAGGGCTCAAAGGTGCGTTTTGTCGGCACCTGCACCATCGGCACGGATCACTTGGACCTCGACTACTTCAAGCAGACCGGCATCCAATGGTCCAGCGCGCCTGGCTGCAATGCCCGTGGTGTGGTGGACTACGTGCTGGGCAGCCTGCAGACCCTCGGCGAGATCGAAGGCGCCGACCTCAACCAACGCACCTATGGCATTGTCGGCGCCGGTGAAGTGGGCGGGCGGTTGGTCAAGGTGCTCAAAGGCCTGGGCTGGAATGTCCTGGTGTGCGACCCGCCGCGGCAGATCGCCGAAGGGGGCGACTATGTGAGCCTGGCGCAGATCATCGAGCAGTGTGACGTGATCAGCCTGCACACGCCTTTGACCAAGTCCGGCAATGGCTCTACCTGGCATTTATTCGACCGTCAGCGCCTCGAACAACTCAAACCCGGCACTTGGCTGATCAACGCCAGCCGTGGCCCGGTAGTGGACAACGCCGCCCTGCGCGAGGTGCTGTTGGAACGCGAAGACCTGCAAGCGGTGTTGGATGTGTGGGAAGGCGAGCCCGAAGTGGATGTGGACCTGGCCGACCTATGCGTGCTGGCCACACCGCATATCGCCGGTTACAGCCTGGAAGGCCGCCAGCGCGGCACGGCGCAGATCTACCAGGCGTTTTGCGCGTACCTGGGTCAGGAACCGAGCATTCAGTTGAGTGAGCTGTTGCCTGCGCTGTGGTTGGCTGAAGTGCACTTGAATGCCTCCACCGACCCGGCCTGGGCGCTGGCGACCTTGTGCCGCAGCGTGTACGACCCGCGCCGGGATGATGCGGATTTCCGTCGGAGCCTGGTTGGAACTGTGGAAGAGCAGCGCAAGGCGTTCGACCTGCTGCGCAAGCACTATCCCGAGCGTCGCGAGATTGATGGCTTGAGCGTGCGCATCAATGGGGAGTCGGCGGCGTTGTCGAAGATCGTGTCCGCACTGGGCGCGGTAGCTGTTTAAGCGCCCATAAAAAACCCGGCCATCGAGGCCGGGTCTGAAAGAGCTTGGGCGCTTCAGCCTTGCTGGGCAGGCTTGACCAGTTTTTCTTCCAGTTCGCGGCACGCTTGCTGGATCATTTCTTCGGTGATCTGCACCTCATGGCCTTGGGCGTCGATGACGGAGCAAGGCAACTGCTGGGGTTGGCGGATCACTTTAATTTTGGCATCGCTGCTGTTTTGCAAGGTCATGGCCTGTCTCCTCATCAGGTTGTATACCTACTTTAAAACCCCCGCGTGACCGCGCTGTTACAACTCCCTGCACGACCACCGGTTCGAATACTCAGTCCACCAGAAACGGCGGCCGATTTCCAGCCGGGCATTAGACCGATAGCCTCTAGGGATGAGTATCGGCGGGCATAATTAACCTGACTCATTGTTATTTGCCCAAGTTCCCCCAATGTTGGGTACAGGTTCCTCATCGGTGATGCCCCTATGTTCTCAACCCGTCAACGCCGCGCGATTCGCCTGGCCAGCCGTTTTATCGCGCCATACCGCTGGCAGGCGCTGGGTGCGTTGCTGGCGCTGATCGTTACCGCCGGGATTACCTTGTCCATGGGCCAAGGCATTCGCCTGCTGGTAGACCAGGGCTTCATGACCCAATCGCCACACCTACTCAACCAGTCCATCGGCCTGTTCATGATCCTGGTGCTTGGCTTGGCGGTGGGTACTTTTGCGCGGTTTTACCTGGTCTCCTGGATTGGCGAGCGAGTGGTGGCGGATATTCGTCGGCAGGTGTTCAACCACCTCATCTACCTGCATCCCGGCTTCTATGAGAACAACCGCAGTTCGGAAATCCAGTCGCGGCTGACCACCGACACTACCTTGCTGCAATCGGTGATCGGCTCGTCGCTGTCACTGTTCCTGCGCAATGCCTTGATGGTCATTGGCGGCATCGTGTTGCTGTTCGTCACCAACCCCAAGCTCACCAGCATCGTGGTGGTTGCATTGCCGCTGGTGCTGGCGCCGATCCTGATTTTCGGGCGCCGCGTGCGTAGCCTGTCTCGCCTGAGCCAGGACCGCATTGCCGATGTGGGCAGTTATGTGTCCGAAACCCTTGGCCAGATCAAGACCGTGCAGGCCTATAACCACCAGGTTCAGGACGAGCAGCGCTTTGCCGTGACCGTGGAAGAAGCCTTTGCCACCGCGCGTAAACGCATCGCCCAGCGCGCCTGGCTGATCACGCTGGTGATCATGCTGGTGCTCGGCGCCGTGGGTGTGATGTTGTGGGTCGGCGGCATGGACGTGATCAGTGGGCGCATTTCCGGCGGCGAACTGGCGGCGTTCGTGTTTTACAGCCTGATCGTCGGCAGCGCGGTCGGCACCCTGAGCGAAGTGCTCGGTGAGCTGCAGCGTGCAGCCGGTGCAGCTGAGCGGATTGGTGAGCTGTTGCAGTCGACTAATGAAATCCAGGCTCCGGCAACCGATACCGTGAAATTGCCCGAGCGGGTCAGTGGCCGTATGGAGCTGCAAGATCTGCGCTTTTCCTATCCCTCGCGACCTGACAGCTACGCTATCGACGGGTTGAACCTGACCATCAACCCCGGTGAAACCCTGGCACTCGTCGGCCCGTCCGGCGCGGGTAAGTCGACGATCTTCGACCTGCTGCTGCGTTTCTACGATCCGCAGCATGGCCGAATCCTGCTCGAAGGCCATCCGCTGACCGACCTCGACCCCCTGGACCTGCGCCGCCACTTTGCCCTGGTGTCCCAGAGCCCGGCGTTGTTTTTCGGCAGCGTCGAAGAGAACATCCGCTACGGCAATCCCTCAGCTACCCGCGAGCAAGTCGAAGCCGCTGCACGCATCGCCCATGCTCACGACTTCATCTTGCAAATGCCCGACGGCTACCAGACCCACCTCGGTGATGGCGGGCTGGGCCTCTCTGGTGGCCAGCGCCAGCGCTTGGCCATCGCCCGCGCGTTGCTGGTGGACGCACCAATCCTACTGCTGGACGAAGCCACCAGCGCTCTGGATGCGCAAAGTGAACACTTGATCCAGCAGGCACTGCCGCAATTGATGCAGGGCCGTACTACGCTGGTGATTGCCCACCGCCTGGCGACGGTGAAGAACGCCGACCGCATTGCGGTAATGGACCAAGGCAAATTGGTTGCGGTGGGCACGCATCAGCAGCTGATTGCGAGCAACCCGTTGTATGCGCGGTTGGCGGCATTGCAGTTCAATAGTGGTGCGCAAGCGCAATGACCTGCTATGCCTGGCACCAGTGCTAACGGAAGTAGACAGGTTTGTACGAAACCCTAGTGTCCACATAGTGTTTGGGCTCGCCCAGAAGCGCCACGTTCATCTTTATCTTGCTACCGTGAGTCTTGACAACGTGCTGGGTGACTTTCCCTACAAAGGCCTGATACATGTTCATATCTGCCAGCCGCTCGGCGTTTTTAGCAGAGATGCCGGGGCTGATCTCGTTGATCCGCGCAATCAGGTCGTCTCGCGCGGCCGTCAATGACCTAGAGCCGTGTTGCATTGAAACCGAGCCCTCGAACGCCTTCACCGGCCGGTTGATCTCCTTTTGCAGCAAGCTGCCGAAGGCGCGACTGCCACCCTCGCCAGAGTAGCAAACCAATAGCCGCACATTGTTAAAGGCGCTGGGGTCGACGCCTTTCGTGTTCAACAAAGCGACCAAGTCTTTGGCCGAGTACGCGGTATTGTCGATAACGATGCTGCTTCCACGGTTCAAAAATCTGTCCAGTCGGCTGCGCTCAAGACCGTGGGCGACAATATTCAGGCGATCAACACCTTTATAGGTGTCGACGAACACATGCATTTCATTGGCCACAAGTTTGAGGTCTTTCATCGTGCCTTTCATTTGTATGACGTTGTCATAGGCCAGACTTTTTTCGAAAGACACAGGTGCGGTTGCAGGTGCAGGTTGACTGCCTGTTGCGGCTGAAATTGGCCGATGATTGTCGGGTGAGAAGTTATCCAGTTTCTTCCCGTAAGCTGTGTTTTTATTCACGTCATAGTGCAGCCAGTGACCGGTTTTGTTATCCAGTTGGGCGGTTACTCGGCTGGGTTCGAGTGCACCGGGGGCGCGATAAGTGCCTTCCGCTATGTCGGCTCGTTCGGCAAACGCGCGCAGTTGAGCGTGATCCATCGTGCTCTGCGACAGTTGCCGTGCATTAAGGGGTTTCGTGCCTGCGGCCAGCCGGGCACTGCTGGCCGGCGCGCCCGAGGCTTTACCCAGCACGCCGCGACCTATTCGGCTGCTCGCCATGGCCACCCGGGTCGCGCCTCTGGGACCGCCAACGGCACTCGCGCCTCTGCCCAGGGCCGAGCCGGTCAAGTACATCACTCCGTCAAACAACAGATCTCCCAGTGCCGCCAAGGGGTCTCCATTGATCAGGTTTTTAACGGCAGACGCCCCAGGTATTAGCCCTACAATTATGTTGAACAGGGCTTTTTCCTTATCGGCCTCTTCATCGAATGTCGTGATGCTTTTGGTCAGTTCCAGTAGTTGCTCAAAGTTTGATTCCGGATTGGAGTAATTGACTACCGTATTGCTGATATAGGCGCTGCGCGCGCTGCTGAACGAGGCAGGGATGGTCACTGGCAACTGCCTGGCCCGTTGTTGTACTGCATCTTGGGAGGCGCTTGGTTTGACTTCATGGATCGCCGTATTTGTCCATTTTGAACCTTGATGGCTGGGCACCTTGACCCAATCTCCTTGGGGGCCTTCCTTAAAGTTTGTCTTCAGATCGTCACGTTTATTTATCTGGCCTTTTTGCGCTGATATTTCATAAAACTCCAGGTTTCCGTCGCGCTCGGTCTGGAAGATCAGTGCCTTTTGCTCTTTCGGCTGGCTGGGTACTTTATCTTCGTCATTAATTGTGAAACCTGGGAGGTTGCTTTCATAACGGCTGACCTGACCCTCTATGAATATACGAATGCTGCCAAACTCAAGATTCTGGCGATCTTCCAGAGGAAGTTTCGCAAGCTGGTTTTTTATCACGCTCGCCTGTGCTTTTTTGGTGCCTTCCGCATAGTCGACAAAGGCTTGTTTATGCAGGGATTTTGCGTCTGGCAAGTGAGCAAGACGGGCAATCATGCTGGGGGCAATCGTGTTGTTATCGGATACCCAATTAGAAAACGGATTGACTTCGGGTTTTGAAAGATAAAAGTCCAGTAGCGAATATTTTGGCTGCGTGGAGCTAGCAAGGTTTCCGTGGCCTCTGCCGCGGGGGCTATTATCGCGAAAGCATTTAAGTTCGTAGGGAAGCCCCTCGCCGAATTGTTGCTTGAGTTGCTGTAGCGCCACATCGCGTTGGGTCGGCACCTTACTGGCAAGTTGCTCGACGGCTTGTTGCAACGTTGAAGTTTTGTCAGCGAGCGCGCGCTGGACCCGATCAATGTCAGCCTGAGGATAGTTCCCGTCATCGCGGGGCACGAGTTCGCCGTTGATCTTGCCCCACTCAATAAGCGCCGCTCGCGATGTCACTTGCTGAATGGCCTGCCCCTCTTGCGAAATCGGGTCCAGGGCATCTCTGGCACACACTTGCGCAAACGTCATCTGCATCGTGGCACCAGGGCTATAGGCCTCGATCCGCGTCACCGCCGCTTTGAAACTCACCCACGCCGCCGATCCCAACGTAATGCTGGCAGGAACGTTTTTGACCAATAACTCCGGCGCTGTACGCGAAAGCAGCATTTGTGCAGCAATGGGCGCCATGTCCGGCGAGGCTCTGTTCAGTTTTATCAGGTGGTCAATGAACGCCTGCTTGATAGTTGCGAGGGTCTGCCCCATGAAACGTCCGTCGGCCAGATTGAAACCCGCGAGATGATTGAGTTGCGGGCCAAACATGCTTTCTGGGTCCAGAGTGGTAGCGATGGCAGTCAACAGCCAGTCATGGCTAGAGCTGGTCTTCCAGCCATCCCCCATCTTTTGGTGCAAGGCGGCTTCGAGTTCGATGGCTTTTGGTGTGTTGATGATTTTTTCGATGACTTTAAGTGGGTCGCGCAATTCGTTTTGGGAAATGTGCAGGTGGCTTGTGAGATAACCCAAAACTCCCCGTGGGTTTTGGGGCTCCGTTCTTTCCTTCACCAACGCCGGTAGTTGCAGGTTGTAGTGAAAATGACTGTAAACGCTCTTTTGGTCGTGGTCGCTCAGCGGGGCCGGCCACGAGATCGCCCCACCCAGGCTGCCTAGGTGTGGTGCCTGCAACGGTGGGGCATTGAGCGTGCTGATCATGTTCTCCAGTGCTTCAAGCGTGCTGGGCAACCGCCAGTTATTTGCCAGGATAAATTGCTCAAGTGTCACGGTGCGTCCAGGGCCGGTTTCGGGGCCTTGGCCGAATGACGAGTGCGGGTGCACCTCTATCGTTGTGTTCTTTAACCGCTCCTCAATCCCCTCAGTACCATAGCGCACAAGGCCCTTGAGCTTTTCGCAGAGCGCGCGCGTGTCCACCAAGTCGCCAAGGGCGGTCCGCTCTGTATTGAGCTTGCCCGTATTGGCCGGCCCATCCTCGACCTTGTTCGGAACCGCGTTGGCGGCGTTTTTGGTGAATGTCTGGGTCTGCTGCAGCTCTGCTGTCCGTGACGTCGTGAGGGGTACCGATTCACCGTGAAAATTCGCCACCACTTCAAAGGGCGCAGATGTGGGGTCCGATGCGGACAGACGAAGGGGGCTGTTGCCCGCCGCCACGACGTTGGCGGCGCGAAGAATCGGCGCCACAACGACCGGCCAGAGCGGGTTTTCATCCGTTGCCCTGAACACCTCCCGGCGCCCATCAGTCATGGTGAAGGTGATCTCGTCACGCAGACTGATCATTAGGGGTTTGGAAAGATTAATGTGCCTTTGCGTTGCCCATTCGACGAATTGGGGATGCTTGAGCAGCGTATGCAGGTGCGTCCACCACTGGCCGAAGGTCGAACTTGGCGGGATACCCTCAACGCTCTCGATGCCATCGTACGATGGGCCGGTTTTCGCCGATCTGGCTGATACGGCGGCAAACAGCACGGCCAATTCCTGATCGGCCTTGGCTTGCGGCGTTTTGCCGGCATCTTGATCAGGCGTGTGCGGCTTTTCACTCTTGATCTCGAAGAGTGGCGGGGGGGTGATGATGTTGGTCGCGGGCTGAGTGTTTATGCGGCTGCTGATGGACGTGAGTGTCATGTCTGAGTTTCTCTCTAGGCCATTTTGAAGTCAGTCACTCAGAGATGATTTATCGACTGAGCTCGTGGGCTGAGTGAACATCAGACTTTTCGCGTTCCATCATGTTTTTTCTGTATGTGTATTTCCCCGGGCGATCAGAATATTTGCAGCCGTGGAAATGAAAATGCCCGCATCTTTCGATGCGGGCATTTTCAGAGTGGCTTCAGACCTTACTGGTCATCAAAATAGCGCTCATGCCAATCCACAAGCGGCTGTGGTGAGTTGAGTTTTTGCCCGTAGATCACCGAATAAGACAACACGTTTTGCACATACTGACGGGTTTCGTCGAATGGGATGCTTTCCACCCATACATCGAAACTCAAGTGATCCGCTCCGCGCAGCCACTGGCGCACGCGGCCGGGGCCGGCGTTGTACGCGGCGGAAGCGAGCACGCGGTTGCCGTTGAACTGGCTGTGCACCTGGCTCAGGTAGGCGGCGCCGAGCTGGATGTTTTTGTCCGGGTCCAGGACCTGGGCCGGGGAGGCCAGCGGGATGCTGAATTTGCGCGCGGTTTCCTTGGCGGTGCCGGGCATCAGTTGCATCAGGCCGCTGGCGCCTACGCCGGAGCGGGCGTCGTCCATGAAGGCGCTTTCCTGGCGGGTAATGGCGAATACCCAGCTCGAATGCAGGCCCCGCACCTTGGCTTCACGCACCAGGGTGTCGCGGTGGGCCATTGGGAAGCGGATATCCAGATCGTCCCAGTACTGGGCCTGGCTAATGGTGCGGATGGCCGGGAAGTACCACTTCATGTCGTACGCCAGCTTGGCCTGGGCGACCATCTCATCACGGTTGAAATGACGGCTGACGTGGTACCACTCGCGGCGGCCATCCACGATCTGGCCACGGGCGTAGAACTCCAGAGCGCGACGCACGCCGGGTGTGTTACGCACTTTATTGACCAGCGCCTGACTCATCACCAGCGGCTTGTTGTTCAACTGGTACGGAGCCTTGGAGCGGTCGGCGGCGAGGAAACCGTAGAAGTCCCGTTCCCGCGAAAGGTTCTTGTAGAGCACCAATGCTTGCGGGTTCTTCGGCTCAGCCAGTTCGAGGCTGCGCGCCTGCCAGTAGCGCCAGCGGTTGGAGGTGGCCAAGTCTTGTGGGAGTTTGCGCGTCAACTGGTAGGCATCTTCCCAGCGCGCCAGGCGCAACAGCAGGCGCAGGCGCCATTCGGAGACGGTGTTGTCGCGCAGTTCCGGGTCGTACTTGGTCATCACCTCAAGGGCGCGTGGGTCGAAACGCTTGGCCAGGGTCAGGCCGATTTCACGGGCGATTGCCACTTTTTCGTCACGGGAGAAGTGCATGCTGCTGGCGTAACCGTCGAGCAGGGCCATGGCTTTGTCCGGGTCCTGGCGCGCCAGGCGGCGCAGGCCCAGGCCTACGGCATCCGACATAGCCTCGGTGGCCGGCTGGAAGCGCGATGGATCGCTTAGCATGTCGGGCTTTTGCGCCACGTCCACCATCAGGCGACCTTGGGCACCGAGGGTTGGCAGGGTTTTTACCAGGCTGTTGGCCAGCGCGTAGTTGCGCGCTTCGGCGGCGAGTTTGGTGCGGTCCCAGATTTTCTGTTCGGTGAGTTGGCCGTCGGCGGCCCACTGCCCAAACGTGGCATCACAGGCGGCGGGTTGGGATTTGCCGGTCATCCACAGCTTTTCGGCGGTCTTGTAGCCTTCGGCCTTGAGGTTGTGGGTGAGCTGGTATTGGCCGTGCAGGCAGTCCAGTTCGACGAAATTGAGTTTGGGGTCGTAGTACTTTTCAAAGGTTTGCCAGTCGCCACGCTCGGACAGCCAGCGCAACCAGCGCAGTTTCATCCAGTTCGCCTGGGGCAGGTCGCCGTTTTTGGCCAGGAACTGCTCGATTTCCTGGTTACTCGCGGTTTTCAGGCGCGCAGTCAGTTCGTCGTAGGCCAGGTACGGTGTAAGCGGATAATCGGCCAGGGCCTGGCTGTATTGCATGTACGGGCCGGTATCGCCCTTGGCCAGAGCGCGCTTGGCTTCATCGTAATATTGACGTTGGGTGGTGAGGTCCACGGCCTGGGCGGATTGAACGGCGGTGGCGGAAAGAAGCAGACAAGATAAAAAGTTGAAAAGGCGACTGCGCATGAGACGTCCGTGCAGAGAAATCACGACTAGCGCCGGCACTGCCGACGCTGATTGCCCCTAGCTTAGCCTTTTGCCAGCGACCGGCGAAAGCTTTGCTGGCCGGTTCGTTCAGGTTTACGGGAAATGTCCTACAGAACGTGTCGGCCTTGAAAATGCTGGCCGCATCCGACCCTCAACTCAGGTAGAATGCGCGCCCAGTTTTTGGAGAAGCGTATGACCCTGCTCAAATTCAGCGATGTGTCCCTTGCTTTCGGCGCTATGCCGTTGTTGGACAAGGTGTCCTGGCAGATCGCCCGTGGTGAGCGGGTGTGCATCATCGGCCGCAACGGCACCGGCAAGTCCAGCATGATGAAGCTGGTAAAAGGCGACCAAAAGCCCGATGACGGCTCTGTTTGGCGCGCCCCGGGCCTCAAGATTGGCGAATTGCCGCAAGAATTGCCGGTGGCCGACGGACGGACAGTGTTCGACGTGGTTGCCGAAGGCCTGGACGGTGTGGGCGAGTTGCTTGCGCAATACCATCACCTGGCGCAGAACTGCGTCACCGAGGAAGACCTGAACAAGCTGATGCACGTTCAGCAGGACCTCGAAGCACGTGATGGCTGGCGCCTGCAGCAACTGGTGGACAGCACCCTGAGCCGCCTGCAACTGCCGGCCGACAAGACCCTTGCCGAGTTGTCCGGCGGCTGGCGTCGCCGCGTGCTGCTGGCCCAGGCCCTGGTGTCCGAGCCGGATCTGTTGCTGCTCGACGAACCAACGAACCACCTGGACATCGGCGCCATCGCCTGGCTTGAAGAAGCCCTCAAGGATTTCCAGGGCGCCGTGCTGTTCATCACGCACGACCGTTCTTTCCTGCAAAACCTGGCCACGCGCATCCTTGAACTGGATCGCGGCGGCTTGATCGACTGGAACGGCGACTACGCCAGCTTCCTGGTGCACAAAGAAGCGACGCTGGCGGCGGAAGAAACTGCCAACGCGCTGTTCGACAAAAAGCTGGCCCAGGAAGAAGTCTGGATCCGCCAGGGCATCAAAGCGCGCCGCACCCGTAACGAAGGCCGCGTGCGCGCCCTCAAAGCCCTGCGTGTTGAACGTAGCGAGCGTCGTGAGCGCACCGGCAAGGCCAATATCCAGCTGGATACCGCCGACAAGTCGGGTAAACAAGTGATGGTGCTGGAAAACGTCAGCTTCCATCACCCGGACGGTCCGTTCCTGATCAAGGACTTCTCCATGGTCCTGCAGCGTGGCGACCGTATTGGTCTGCTGGGCGCCAACGGTACCGGCAAGACTACCTTGCTCAAGCTGATGCTCAATGGTCTGAAGCCGACCAGCGGCACCGTGGAGGAGGGCACACGCATCGACGTGGCTTACTTCGACCAGTTACGCCATCAGTTGGACCTGGAAAAAACCGTGATCGACAACGTGGCTGAAGGCCGCGACTTTATCGACATCGACGGCCAGAGCCGCCACGTGCTGAGCTACCTGGGCGACTTCCTGTTCAGCCCGCAGCGCGCACGGACGCCGGTCAAGGCCTTGTCCGGTGGTGAGCGCGCACGCTTGCTGTTGGCCAAACTGTTCAGCAAACCTGCCAACTTGCTGGTGCTCGACGAACCGACCAACGACCTCGACGTAGAAACCCTTGAACTGCTGGAAGAGGTCTTATTGACCTTCAACGGCACTGTGCTGATGGTCAGCCACGACCGGGCATTCCTCGATAACGTGGTCACCAGCACCCTGGTCTTCGAAGGTGAAGGCAAGGTGCGCGAATACGTCGGTGGCTATCAGGACTGGCTGCGCCAGGGCGGTTCACCGCGCCTGTTGGGCGTGACCGAGAGCAAGTCCGGCAAGGCCGACTTGAACTCGGCGGTGGTCACACCTGTTGCCGCTGCTGCCCCTGCACCCGAGGCTGCGCCGACGGCCAAGAAGAAGCTCAGCTACAAGTTGCAGCGCGAGCTGGAAGCCTTGCCGGGTGATATCGACGCCAAGGAACAGCAGATTGCTGCGGTAGAAGCCGACATGGCTGATGCGGGTTTTTATCTGCGTCCGGCGGCGGAAACTGCCAAGGTCATCGCTTCTCTGGAGAAGTTGAACCAAGAGCTGGAAGTGCTGATGGAGCGTTGGGCAGAGTTAGATGCCTGAGTGACTTTAGGTCAGTAAAAAAGTGGCTCAAATGTGGGAGGGGGCTTGCCCCCGATAGCGGTGTCTCAGTCAGTGGTGTTTCTACTGAGAGGCTGCTATCGGGGGCAAGCCCCCTCCCGCATTGCATCTTCATCGGCGTTACGAGCTTTTTACCAACTTAACGGCCAACACATCGCACGGCGCTCCGTGCAGTACATCATTGGCGGTGGAGCCCAGCAGCAATGCCAAGCCGTGACGGCCATGGCTGCCCACCACGATCAGATCGCAGTTCTGTTCCTTGGCCAGGTGGTGGATCTCCTGGCGCGGTTGGCCGTAAGTGAGGTGGGAGTTTTCCTTGGTCAGTTCCGGGTATTTGATGATCAACCGGTCCAGGCGTTCTTTGGCCTGATCGAACTGTTGTTGTTGCAGTTGGGAAAGGTCCATCGGCACATCGCCGCCAAACGCCATGGCCATGGGCTCGACGATGTGTACCAGTGACAGCTTGGCGCCGTTTGCGATTGCTGAAGCCTGCGCGCGCTTGATCACTGGATCGCACTCTTCGGTCAGGTCGACGGCGACCAGAATATGTGTGTAGGACATGGGGCGTTCCTCCAGGGGACTGCAATAAGTTCAGTATGGCTGCTTTCAAGCGGATGGGGTTGCGTCAGGTCAAATCCGCTCATCTAGAAATTCGGGGGTACTCATATGACGGTCTGGATAGTGGTGTCAATCCTTGTGGTGGTTCTGAGCCCTCTGGCATGGCTACGCCCTTCGCGCCACCAGAGCGGGCGAATGGCCCTGCGCATGGAGGCGCGCCGCATCGGCCTGGCCATGCAATTGGCACCTCAGGAGTGGCCGCACTGGCTCAAGCAAGAGCCGCCGAGCCCCTGTGCGCAATACTGCCGGCCACGACGCGGTAGCACGCCGGCAACCTGGAGTTATTGGCAGTTGGAGCCGGGTGTGTGGGTTAATCAATGGCGTGAAGTCTGCGACGATGAGAAGTTGTTGCCGCATTTTGCAACGCTGCCGGCCAACGTCTACAAGGTCGAGGCCGATAAGCAGATGATTGCCCTGTATTGGGGCGAGAAGGGCGAAGCGAGTGATTTGCTCGCCATTGATGCGCTGCTCAAAGCGCTGGCCTGAAGCGTCTACTGAATTTCAGGCAATAAAAAGCCCGACATCATCATCGGGCTGGAGTTGGCCAGGCAGGCCGGTAATCTGTGCTTGCTGCGTCGGATGTTCATCCGTGCGCGTTATGGTTGCGGCTAGCCTAGCCGGATATCCCGTTCTGTACAGTCTTTTCCCACATCCTTCCTATAATTGATTTCGTGAATATTTGAATATTGGCGAAGCGTGCGCCTATGGTTTGAGTTCTGAAATGACTGGAAAGTCGCGTTTTTCCTAGCCTTTCGAGCGATTGACAATTGCCTGGAATTGGATGAAGGTGGCGTACCCAAATCAAACGGGCGTATGAATTGAGCGTTTGTCTGTCAGACCGCGCGCACATACAACCCGACTATCGCATTGGCGGGTGTGCCTGGCGGATTGGAGTGAGCATTGACCTAAAGGCCAGTGACCAACCAGAGGCCAGCGTCCAATGTGTACTGTTCAGCTTCCATATCGTGGAGATCAGTTGATGATTTACGAAGGTAAAGCCATCACGGTTAAGGCTCTTGAAAGTGGCATCGTCGAATTGAAATTCGACCTCAAGGGTGAGTCCGTCAACAAGTTCAACCGTCTAACCCTGAATGAACTGCGTCAGGCCGTAGACACCATCAAAGCAGATGCTTCGGTCAAGGGCGTGATCGTCTCCAGCGGCAAGGACGTGTTTATCGTCGGCGCTGACATCACCGAATTCGTCGACAACTTCAAGCTGCCCGATGCCGAGCTGGTGGCTGGCAACCTCGAAGCCAACAAGATTTTCAGCGATTTCGAAGACCTCAACGTACCGACCGTTGCCGCGATCAATGGCATCGCGCTGGGCGGTGGCTTCGAAATGTGCCTGGCCGCAGACTTCCGCGTCATGTCGGCCACCGCCAAAATCGGCCTGCCTGAAGTCAAACTGGGCATCTACCCAGGTTTCGGCGGCACCGTGCGCCTGCCGCGCCTGATCGGGGCCGACAACGCCATCGAGTGGATCGCCGCCGGTAAGGAAAACCGTGCTGAAGACGCGCTGAAAGTCGGTGCCGTCGACGCCGTGGTTGCTCCGGACAAACTGGCCGAAGCCGCACTGAACCTGATCAAGGGCGCCATCAGCGGCGAATTTGATTACAAGGCCAAGCGTCAGCCGAAGCTGGAAAAACTCAAGCTCAACGCCATCGAACAAATGATGTCGTTCGAAACCGCCAAAGGTTTCGTCGCTGGCCAGGCCGGTCCGAACTACCCGGCGCCGGTTGAAGCGATCAAAACCATCCAGAAAGCTGCGAGCTTCGGTCGCGATAAAGCCCTGGAAGTGGAAGCGGCAGGCTTCGTCAAACTGGCGAAAACCTCGGCTGCCCAAAGTCTGATTGGCCTGTTCCTGAACGATCAGGAGCTGAAGAAAAAGGCCAAGGCCTACGACGAAATCGCCAAGGACGTGAAACAGGCTGCCGTACTCGGCGCCGGTATCATGGGCGGCGGTATTGCCTATCAGTCGGCGTCCAAAGGCACGCCGATCCTGATGAAAGACATCAACGAGCACGGTATCGAGCAAGGTCTGGCCGAAGCCGCCAAGCTGCTCGTGGGGCGCGTTGATAAAGGTCGCATGACTGCAGCGAAAATGGCTGAAGTGCTTAACGGTATTCGTCCTACGCTGTCCTACGGCGATTTCGGCCATGTCGACCTGGTGGTCGAAGCCGTTGTCGAGAACCCGAAGGTCAAGCAGGCGGTACTGGCTGAAGTTGAAGGCCACGTCAAAGACGACACCATCCTGGCCTCGAACACCTCGACCATTTCCATCTCGCTGCTGGCCAAGGCCCTCAAGCGTCCGGAAAACTTCGTCGGCATGCACTTCTTCAACCCGGTGCACATGATGCCGTTGGTGGAAGTGATCCGTGGCGAGAAGTCCAGCGAGCTGGCTATTGCCACCACCGTTGCCTACGCCAAGAAAATGGGCAAGAACCCGATCGTAGTCAACGATTGCCCTGGCTTCCTGGTCAACCGCGTGCTGTTCCCGTACTTCGGTGGTTTCGCCAAGCTGGTGAGCGCCGGTGTTGACTTCGTGCGCATCGACAAAGTCATGGAAAAATTCGGCTGGCCGATGGGCCCGGCGTACCTGATGGACGTGGTCGGCATCGACACCGGCCACCACGGTCGTGACGTGATGGCTGAAGGCTTCCCGGACCGCATGAAAGACGACCGCCGCTCCGCTGTCGATGCTCTCTATGAAGCCAAGCGCCTGGGCCAGAAGAACGGCAAGGGCTTCTACGCCTACGAGACCGACAAGAAGGGCAAGCAGAAAAAAGTCGCCGATCCATCGGTTCACGAAGTGCTCGCACCGGTCATCTACGAACAGCGTGAGGTGTCCGATGAGGACATCATCAACTGGATGATGATCGCCCTGTGCCTGGAAACCGTACGCTGCCTGGAAGACGGTATAGTTGAAACCGCTGCCGAAGCCGATATGGGCTTGGTGTACGGTATTGGTTTCCCTCCATTCCGTGGCGGTGCGCTGCGTTACATCGACTCGATCGGTGTGGCCGAATTCGTTGCCCTGGCTGATCAATACGCTGATCTGGGCCCGCTGTACCACCCGACCGCGAAGCTGCGTGAAATGGCCAAAAATGGCCAGAGCTTCTTCGGTTAAGCGCCCAGACGACTAGAGCGAGAATATTTATGAGCTTGAATCCAAGAGACGTGGTGATTGTCGACTTCGGTCGCACACCGATGGGCCGCTCCAAGGGCGGCATGCACCGCAACACCCGCGCTGAAGACATGTCCGCGCACCTGATCAGCAAATTGCTGGAACGCAACGTCAAGGTCGACCCGAACGAAGTCGAAGACGTAATCTGGGGCTGCGTCAACCAGACCCTGGAGCAGGGCTGGAACATCGCGCGCATGGCGTCGCTGATGACTCAGATCCCGCACACAGCTGCTGGCCAGACCGTGAGCCGCTTGTGCGGTTCGTCCATGAGCGCGCTGCACACCGCCGCCCAAGCGATCATGACTGGCAACGGGGATGTTTTTGTAGTCGGTGGCGTGGAGCACATGGGCCACGTCAGCATGATGCACGGCGTCGATCCAAACCCGCACATGTCGCTCTACGCGGCGAAAGCCTCTGGCATGATGGGCTTGACTGCAGAAATGCTCGGCAAGATGCACGGCATTACCCGCGAAGCCCAGGACGCGTTCGGCTTGCGCTCCCACCAACTCGCCCACAAGGCGACCGTGGAAGGCAAGTTCAAGGATGAAATCATCCCGATGAACGGTTACGACGAGAACGGCTTCTTGAAACTGTTCGACTACGACGAAACCATTCGTCCGGACACCACCCTGGAAAGCTTGGCGGCCCTGAAGCCGGCATTCAATCCAAAGGGCGGCACCGTGACAGCGGGTACTTCGTCGCAAATCACCGACGGTGCTTCGTGCATGATCGTGATGTCGGCGCAGCGTGCCCAGGACCTGGGCATCCAGCCGCTGGCAGTGATCCGTTCGATGGCAGTGGCGGGTGTGGACCCGGCAATCATGGGCTATGGTCCTGTACCGGCCACACAAAAAGCGTTGAAGCGCGCGGGCCTGACTATCTCCGATATCGATTTCTTCGAGCTCAACGAAGCTTTCGCCGCACAGGCCCTGCCGGTGCTGAAAGATTTGAAAGTACTCGACAAGATGAACGAGAAGGTTAACCTGCACGGCGGTGCGATTGCCCTGGGCCACCCATTCGGTTGTTCCGGTGCGCGTATTTCCGGCACTTTGCTTAACGTGATGAAGCAAAATGGCGGTAACCTTGGGGTTGCAACCATGTGCATTGGTCTCGGCCAAGGCATTTCCACCGTCTTCGAACGCGTCTAAGCGTTGAGTTGACGGAAGCCGGGGCCAAGTGCCCCGGTTTTTGTTTTTTGGAATTTTTAATATTTTTTTTCAACAAATTTTGTAAGGGGGCCAGAGCATGAAAGTCGAACCAGGGCTCTACCAACATTATAAAGGTCCGCAGTACCGCGTTTTCAGCGTGGCACGGCATTCCGAGACCGAAGAAGAAGTGGTGTTCTACCAAGCACTGTATGGCGATTACGGCTTTTGGGTGCGTCCCTTGAGCATGTTCCTGGAGACCGTCGAAGTTGACGGCGAGCAGGTCCCGCGCTTTGCTTTGGTCCAGGCCGAACCCAGTCTTTTTTCAGGGCAATAACGGCAGGCGGCGCAGAATGCTGCGCTTGACCTCACCTTGTTGCCACTATATATAGCGTTGCCGCGTCAGGCGCCAACCGCCTTTCACTTCTCGAATTCAGGAATTTTCCGATCCATGGGCAAATCGCTGGTCATTGTGGAATCCCCGGCTAAGGCCAAGACCATCAACAAGTACTTGGGTAACGAGTACGTGGTGAAGTCGAGTATCGGCCATATCCGAGACCTGCCCACCAGCGGTTCGGCTAGCGCCAGCAAGGAGCCTGCCGCCAAGCGCGGCAAGGCAGCTGCGGGCGAAGGTCCGGTGCTCACGCCTAAAGAGAAAGCGCGCAAGCAGCTGGTCTCGCGCATGGGTGTGGACCCGGATCATGGCTGGAAGGCCAAGTACGAAATCCTTCCGGGCAAGGAAAAGGTCATCGAAGAGCTGCGCCGGCTCGCCAAAGATGCCGACACCATCTATCTCGCGACGGACTTGGACCGCGAAGGGGAAGCCATTGCCTGGCACCTGCGGGAAGCCATTGGCGGTGACGACAGCCGCTACAAGCGTGTGGTGTTCAACGAAATCACCAAGAAAGCCATTCAGGAAGCCTTCTCCAAGCCGGGCGAGCTCGATATCGACCGTGTCAACGCGCAGCAGGCCCGTCGGTTCCTCGACCGCGTCGTGGGTTACATGGTCTCGCCGCTGCTATGGGCCAAGATCGCCCGTGGGCTGTCCGCCGGTCGTGTGCAATCGGTAGCGGTCAAGCTGGTGGTGGAGCGTGAGCGTGAGATCCGTGCGTTCAACCCTGAAGAGTATTGGGAAGTCCACGCCGACCTGGGCACTGCCAAGGGCAACAACGTGCGCTTTGAAGTGGCCCGCGAGAAAGGTGAAGCCTTCAAGCCGCTGAACGAAGCTCAGGCCATGGCCGCGCTGGAAAAGCTCAAGGCCTCCAGCTACAGCATCGTCAAGCGCGAAGACAAGCCGACCAGCAGCAAACCGTCGGCACCGTTCATCACCTCCACCCTGCAGCAGGCCGCGAGCAACCGCCTGGGCTTCGGCGTGAAGAAAACCATGATGATGGCCCAGCGTCTTTACGAAGCCGGCTACATCACTTATATGCGTACTGACTCCACCAACCTGTCGCAAGACGCGGTGGCAATGGCGCGTACCTATATTGAAAGCGAGTTCGGCAAGAAGTACCTGCCGGAGAAGCCGAACGTCTACAGCAGCAAAGAAGGCGCCCAGGAGGCTCACGAAGCGATTCGTCCTTCCGATGCCAACACCGAGCCAAGCAAGCTGAGTGGCATGGAGCGCGACGCTGAGCGCCTCTACGAGCTGATCTGGCGCCAGTTCCTGGCTTGCCAGATGCTGCCGGCGCAATATCTGTCGACAACCGTCAGCGTGGGTGCTGGCGACTTCGAACTACGTGCCAAGGGCCGTATCCTCAAGTTCGATGGCTACACCCGCGTGATGCCGCAAATCGCCAAGCCTGGTGACGACGATGTACTGCCGGACATGGCCCAGGGCGATACGTTGAAGCTGATCAAGCTCGACCCGTCCCAACACTTCACCAAGCCACCGGCGCGTTACTCGGAAGCCAGCCTGGTCAAGGAAATGGAAAAGCGCGGTATCGGTCGTCCATCGACCTATGCGGCGATCATCTCCACCATCCAGGACCGTGGTTATGTAGCGCTGCACAACCGTCGGTTCTATTCGGAAAAGATGGGCGACATCGTTACAGAGCGTCTGTCCGAGAGCTTCTCCAACCTGATGGACTACGGCTTTACCGCCGGCATGGAAGAGAACCTCGATGACGTGGCCCAAGGTGAGCGCGACTGGAAAAATGTACTCGACGAGTTCTACGGCGACTTCAAGAAGAAACTCGAAGTAGCTGAGAGCCCTGAGAGCGGCATGCGTGCCAACCAGCCGGTTATGACCGATATCCCGTGTCAGACGTGCGGCCGCCCGATGCAGATTCGTACGGCATCCACCGGCGTGTTCCTTGGTTGCTCGGGCTACAGCTTGCCGCCGAAAGAACGCTGCAAGGCCACGGTCAATCTGGTGCCGGGTGATGAAATCGCCGCCGATGACGAAGGTGAGTCCGAGTCGCTGGTCTTGCGTGGCAAGCACCGCTGCCCGATCTGCAGCACGGCTATGGACGCCTATCTGCTTGACGAGAAGCACAAGCTGCACATCTGCGGTAACAACCCGGATTGCAACGGCTACGAGATTGAAGAGGGCACCTACCGCATCAAGGGCTACGAAGGGCCGAGCCTGGAATGCGATAAGTGCGGCAGCGAGATGCAGCTCAAGACCGGTCGTTTCGGCAAGTTCTTCGGTTGCACCAATCCGACCTGCAAGAACACTCGCAAACTGCTGAAAAGCGGTGATGCGGCGCCGCCGAAGATGGATCCGGTGAAGATGCCGGAGCTCAAGTGCGAGAAGGTCAACGATACCTACATCCTGCGTGATGGCGCTTCGGGGTTGTTCCTGGCGGCAAGCCAGTTCCCGAAAAACCGCGAGACCCGCGCGCCGTTGGTGCTGGAAATCGTTCCGCACAAGGACGAGATCGATCCGAAGTACCACTTCCTGTGTGAAGCGCCGAAGAAGGACCCGGATGGTCGTCCAGCCGTGATCCGCTATAGCCGCAAGACCAAGGAGCAGTACGTACAGACCGAAGTAGACGGCAAGCCTACCGGCTGGAAAGCGTTCTACGACGGCGGCAAGTGGAAGGTCGAAGACAAGCGCCAAGGGGCTTGATCGACTAATTTGCGATAGACGAAGGCCGCCTGTATGGGCGGCCTTTTTTTGCGCTTGCAGCGGGCTCGGTTGATCCGTGACACTGTTAAGCCAGCATCGCGCCTCATTCGTTGTGGAGATTGCCGTCATGGCCAACGAACTCTATACCCGTACCAATCAGAAAATTTACTTCGCGGGTTTGTCCCTGGAAGCCCTTGGTCGTGCCGAGGAAGGGAAGGAGATGAATGCTATCGCGCTGGTTCAGGCGGGGCGTGAAGCAGCCTTATTCCACCTGTACGGCGCCTTGCTGGGCCTGTGCCATGAAATCGCCGGGTTCTACCGCTTGCCCCAGGCCGGTTCGCCCCGTGCGGAAATGATCATGAGCCGTGAAGTGCTGGAGACCATGGCGATTCCTGAGCTGGCGGAACTGGTAGAGATGGCCCAGAGCCCAGACAGCTGGGTGGCGCGCCTGCTCAAGGCCCATGCCGATATGTTTCAGCCGCCGCGTGTTCCCCATGTGCCTAAGGGTGACGTGAGGCAGCCATTGATCTTGGCAGTTGCGCTGGAGGAGGACGAGCCTAAGTCATTGAGCCGGGAAGAGTTGGAGGGCTGGCGACAGGAGCTGAAGAAGATGGCGCTGCGCTTTCGTGAGGGCCTGAACGAGTGCTAAACCCCGAGTAGGTTTGGAAAGCACCGTTCATCAAGCTGTAAAGAAACCTCCCTAGATCCTCAGCGAGGCTGGGTGGATGACTGATATAATCCCGGCCTTTCGTGGAGAACAGACTTTTATGCCGACGTCCTTTCTGGAAATTGTTGAGTTGCCTGACGGCCGAATCGAGCTGCGTCGGGCTGAGGACGAGGGTTCTCTGGTTATTCTGGACTTTTCAGAGGACGCAAAAGCGTTCCTGCAAGGCCAGCACGTGGAAGTGGCTAAAGCCATGTTGAGCGTAGGTGTGCAGATGGCTGGTCGCCTGGCGGAAGGCGAGCCGGAGAAAGAGGATGGGTCGCGGGTTCTTCACTGAGTCTGTGCCGAGCGCTGCTTATTGCGAGCGGATTTTTTGATGAGTGTACTTGTTGTGGTGAGCGGGCTTGCCCCGCGCTGGGTTGCGAAGCAGCCCTAAAACCAGGCGCCGTGGATCATCCGATATACCGCATCAATCTATTCAGGGCCGCTTCGCAGCCCAGCGCGGGGCAAGCTCGCTCGCCACAGAAGTTCGCTAAGCATAATGAGCATGCTCACTACAATCAGCCCTCTTCGCGCCCTCATCAAACCCAGCTTTTTATCCCAATCTAATATTCAAACTCTGTGCATCACCCGTGCGTGCGGCACTGATCAATTGCTGCTTGGCCGACGCATTCAGCGGATTCAACCAGCTCACCACCGTATGGCTACGACCCAGGCGCAACGCTTCGCATGTCAACTGCTGGGCACTTTGCGCGCCGCGCGGTTGCAGTAACAGGATGCGCTCACGATTGAGGCCGGCGTCCCGCAGCCAGGCCTGTGTAAGGCTGGCGGGCGGGGCAATCAGGGTCAACCAGCGTGCATCCTGATCTTCGCTCAGATCACGCAGGATAGGTGCCAATAGGCTCAGGCAGCTCCCGGCCGCACCGCGCAACGACAGTTCACTGAACGCCTCGGGTTCAGCGCTCCAGGGCGCCTCTACCGTTTCCTTGAGGATGGGCGCAAGGGGTTGAGCCATAAAGGCCTCGAACAGCGACAGTTGTGTGTGTTGTGGGGTGTGTACGAGCTGCATGATGCCTCCTTTAGCGGCGAATGACGCCGACGCTCAAGCCTTCGATCACCAGGTCCTGATCTTTCAGGTTTACTTCAATCGGGGCGAACTCAGGGTTCTCGGCCAGGAGCCAGACCTTGCTGCCTTCGCGCTTGAAGCGTTTTACGGTGACTTCATCGCCGATGCGGGCGACGACGATCTGGCCATTACGGGCTTCGCGGGTGGTGTGGACGGCTAGCAGGTCGCCGTCAAAGATGCCCACGTCTTTCATGCTCATGCCGTGCACCCGCAACAGGTAGTCGGCACGCGGATGGAAAAAAGTCGGGTTGATGTTGCAGGATTCCTCGACGTGCTGTTGTGCCAGGATCGGCGCACCAGCGGCAACGCGGCCAATGATCGGCAGTGTCGATTCGTCGGCCTTGGCTTCGAAGCCAGGGATGCGAATACCGCGCGAGGCACCGGGGGTCATCTCGATCGCACCTTTGCGGGCGAGTGCCTTGAGGTGTTCTTCGGCGGCGTTGGGGGACTTGAACCCGAGTTCCAGCGCAATCTCAGCTCGTGTCGGCGGGTAGCCGTTGTCATCGAGGCAGCGCTTGATAAAAGCCAGAATCTCAGCTTGGCGTGGCGTCAGTTTTAGCATGTTGATCGCTCTGTCTTTTTATACAGTGACTGGGATTATATACAGTGAACTGCGCTTGGCAATCATCCTTTTCTGTGACTCCGCTGGACGGTCATTCGCCATCCTTCCTACAACGCAGGTATGGCACTGCCTACAGACCTGAAGGGATGTGATTAAATAGCGATGAAATAGATGACTGACCGGCCGGAAAGCGAACCCGCAGGCTTGACAAGACACACCCTGAAACGTATGTTTCAAACAAGTGTTTGTCAGGCGGAGTAGTCATGGCCCAGTCGGAAACCGTTGAACGCATTCTCGATGCTGCCGAGCAATTGTTCGCGGAAAAAGGATTTGCTGAAACTTCATTGCGGCTGATCACTAGCAAGGCAGGGGTCAACCTCGCCGCTGTGAACTACCATTTCGGCTCGAAAAAAGCCCTGATCCAGGCGGTGTTCTCTCGCTTCCTGGGGCCGTTTTGCGCAAGTCTCGATCGTGAGCTAGAGCGTCGCCAGGCCAAGGCCGACAACAAGCCCAGCCTGGAAGAGCTGCTGGAGATCCTCGTCGAGCAAGCCCTGGTGGTTCAACCGCGCAGTGGCAACGACCTATCGATTTTCATGCGCCTGTTGGGCCTGGCTTTCAGCCAAAGCCAGGGCCACTTGCGGCGTTACCTGGAAGACATGTACGGCAAGGTGTTCCGCCGCTATATGTTGCTGGTCAACGAAGCGGCGCCGCGTATCCCGCCTATCGAACTGTTCTGGCGCGTGCATTTCATGCTGGGTGCGGCGGCGTTCAGCATGTCGGGCATCAAGGCACTGCGTGCGATTGCCGAGACCGATTTCGGCGTCAACACCTCCATCGAACAGGTCATGCGCCTGATGGTGCCGTTCCTCGCCGCCGGTATGCGCGCCGAAACCGGTGTGACCGATCCGGGCATGGCCGCTGCTCAGTTGCGTCCACGCAGCAAAACTGCGCCGGTTCCTGCCAAGGTTTGACTGCGCCGGGTGTGCGCGGCTGCTTGCATCCGCTAAGCTAGCCGCCATGCCGAATTCAGCTATTTACTCGCAACCCGTTGTGCTTGCCGCGCGTATCGCGCGAAGCAAGTGCACCGGGTTGTGTGCGTTATTTAAGGAAGGTTTATGACTGCTGCCCTGCAAGGTTCTTTGATGGTCGACGTTGCCGGTACCTGGCTGACGGCCGAGGATCGCCACCTGTTGCGTCAGCCTGAAGTGGGTGGCCTGATTATTTTTGCGCGCAATATCGAGCATCCGCGCCAAGTGCGTGAACTGAGCGCGGCGATTCGCGCAGTGCGCCCGGATTTGCTGCTGGCCGTCGATCAGGAAGGCGGTCGTGTACAGCGTTTGCGCCAAGGCTTCGTGCGCCTGCCGGCTATGCGTGCGCTGGCGGACAACCCCAACGCTGAATACCTGGCCGAGCAGTGCGGTTGGATAATGGCCACCGAAGTGTTGGCTGTCGGCCTGGATTTAAGCTTCGCCCCGGTGCTGGACTTGGACTACCAACGCAGCGCGGTGGTCGGCACCCGTTCCTTTGAGGGCGACCCCGAGCGTGCAGCGGTGCTCGCAGGTGCCTTTATTCGTGGCATGAACAGCGCTGGCATGGCTGCGACCGGCAAACACTTCCCGGGACATGGTTGGGCAGAGGCTGATTCCCACGTCGCCATTCCCAATGACGAACGTAGCCTGGAACAGATTCGTGCCAATGATCTGGTGCCTTTCGCACGTCTGAGCAAGCAATTGGCGGCGGTGATGCCGGCTCACGTCATCTACCCGCAAGTCGACGCCCAGCCTGCTGGTTTCTCGCGCCGTTGGTTGCAGGACATCCTGCGCGGCGAGCTGCAATTTGACGGGGTAATTTTCAGTGATGACCTGTCCATGGCCGGTGCCCATGTGGTCGGCGATGCGGCCAGTCGTATCGAAGCGGCATTGACGGCCGGCTGTGACATGGGGCTGGTGTGCAATGACCGTGCTGCTGCGGAGCTTGCCCTCACTGCGGCGCAGCGGATGAAAGTCACTCCATCGCCCCGAATTGCGCGCATGCGTGGTAAGGCGATTGCTTCGACCGATTACAAGCAGGATCCGCGTTGGTTGGCGGCGCTCACTGCGTTGCGAAAGGCTCAGTTGATCGGCTGAACATCGCGGCGAGGCCATCGCAGGCAAGTCAGCTCTCACAGGGTGTTCATTCCGGGTGTGTGGCTTGCCTACCAAACAATCTAACGGTCAGCGCTTCTCTTGCTTATCAGGCAGCGGCGCAAACAACGCTTCAATTTCCTCATTGCCCAACTGCCAATCCCCGGTGGTTCGTCCATCCAGCACACCCGCCGCCAGGTCGGATTTTTCCTTCTGCAGGTGCTGGATTTTCTCTTCCACCGTCCCTCGGGCAATCAGCTTATAGACAAATACCGGCTTCTCCTGCCCGATGCGATACGCACGGTCAGTGGCCTGGTTTTCCGTCGCCGGGTTCCACCACGGATCGTAGTGGATCACGGTATCGGCTTCCGTCAGGTTAAGCCCCACGCCACCGGCCTTCAGGCTTATCAGAAAAATCTGCAACTTGCCGCTCTGGAAATCCTTCACCGGCGTGCGCCGATCCCGGGTCTGGCCGGTGAGCAGCGCGTAGGCAATGCCGCGTTTTTTCAGTTCGACTTCGATCAGGCTCAGCATCGAGGTGAACTGGGAAAACAACAGGATCCGGCGCCCTTCGGCAAACAACTCGTCGAGCATTTCCACCAGGCTGTCGAGCTTGCCCGAGCTGCTGCCGCGGGCAGGCAGAGTGGCGTCGTTGACCAAGCGTAGATCGCAGCAGACCTGTCGCAGCTTGAGCAGCGCTTCAAGGATGATGATCTGGCTGCGCGCCACGCCCTTGCGGGTGATCTCGTCGCGGACCTTTTTATCCATGGCCAGGCGCATGGTTTCGTAAACGTCGCGCTGGGCCTCGTTGAGGTCGACCCAGTGGATGATTTCGGTCTTGGGTGGCAACTCCGTCGCCACTTGTTCCTTGGTTCGGCGCAGCAGGAAGGGTTTTATCCGGCCGTTGAGGTGCTGCAATCGCACCTCACTGGCGCGCTTTTCGATGGGCACACGGTAATCACGGTTGAAGCTTTTTACGTCGCCCAACCAGCCTGGCAGCAGGAAGTGGAACAGTGACCACAGTTCGCCCAGATGATTTTCCAAGGGCGTGCCGCTCAGGCACAGGCGCTGCCGAGCATTCAGCTCGCGCGCCGCTTGGGCCGCCTTGCTGGAGGGATTCTTGATGTACTGGGCTTCGTCGAGGATCAATACGTGCAAGGGCAGGGCGGCGAGGTGGTCGATATCCTTGGGCAGCAGGGCGTAGGTAGTGAGCAGGAGGTCGTAGTCCTGCAGGTTGGCGAAGTGTTTCTTGCGACCCGCGCCGTACAGCGCCAATACCTTGAGTTGCGGTGTGAAGTGCGCGGCTTCGTCGAGCCAGTTAGGGATGAGGCTGGTGGGCATCACCACCATGCAGGGCCGGTCCAGGCGTCCGGCAATCTTTTCGCTGAGCAGATGCGCCAGGGTCTGCAGGGTTTTACCCAGGCCCATGTCATCCGCAAGGATCCCGCCGACGTCCAATTGCCGCAGCGACTGCATCCAGCTCAGGCCTTCCAACTGATACGGGCGCAACGTCGCGTTCAAACCCTCGGGCGCCGCACAGGTGAAGTCCTTGATAT
This sequence comes from Pseudomonas sivasensis, assembly GCF_021391435.1. Classification (NCBI taxonomy): domain Bacteria; kingdom Pseudomonadati; phylum Pseudomonadota; class Gammaproteobacteria; order Pseudomonadales; family Pseudomonadaceae; genus Pseudomonas; species Pseudomonas sivasensis. The sequence continues at coordinate 1,845,311 of NZ_CP090029.1, forward strand.
CCCTCAGGCGTTGGGCAAAGTTGCGGATCTTCTCGCCGCCTTCCCATTGCAGTGGCAGGTCTTCCAGCGGGTTCAACCGAATTGCATCGGCCTTGGCCAAACGCAGCGTGGTGCCAGGGTCCTGTAGGTAAAACTCGCCAAGCGTTGCCAGAACCGGTTTCAGGCGGCCGTAAGGTAATGCCACTTGTAGTGGGCCGTGGCCGTTGGGCAGGCCGGGGATATTCACCAGGATCAGTTCGTCATCGCGGCGCCGAGCGAGTTTCTCCGGGTTGAGGATCTCGGTGTGGGAGCGCATCAAATTCAGCAGGATCGGCAATAGGCTCAGCCGCTCTCCGTTGACGATGATGCCCAGTTCCAGGTCAAACCAATCGCGCTCAGGCCCGTCATCGACAGTGGCGTACCAGTCGTCCACCGGGCTCAGGTCGAAACCGAAATCCTCATCGATCTGCAATTCCCAGCCTTCGGCGCGCAGGGTGGGTGAGACGTTAAGGGTGAAGTTCAGCCAGGCGCTGTCATTGACCATTTCGAAGAGCTCGCCAGCGCTTTCCGGCAGTGCCTTGCTCTGGCGGGTGGCGATCTTGAAACCCAGCAGGCGCAGTCGTTCACGAAAGGGTTGTTCCAGCTCCGGATGGCGCTTGATGCGCAGGCTCTGGGTTTCCTGGCGCACGATGATGTCGGCGTTCTTTTGCCCGCTGACATAGTTGCCCAAGTAATTGAACGAGAGCGCGGCACGGTGCTGGATATAGCGCTGCATCTTGCCGTTGCGCGGTTCGAACGCACTGAACTCGACACTCGCCAGCCACAGGCGCGGGACCGGCAGCACGTCCTCCATCACCACCTGCGGCAACACCACACGGTTATCCAGTACGGCCTGGAGTTTTTCCAGCAATTCGGCGTCCTGTGCGGCTGCCGGATACGCCAGTGTTTCCTGGACCTTGAGCAAAACGGCAGCGATGTGTTTGCAATTGGTGTGCACCGGGCAGGTGCAGCGGCTGTCTACCAGAATCAGCGAGCCCTTGGCCGATTCGCGCAGCGAGATGGTTTGTCGGTAAACGTTGCCGCCCGAGCCTTCGCAACTGGCGATGATGGTGCTGTCACCGGATTCGACGATGCGCACCCGATTCTCCAGCGCGTAACGTCGCCCGCGCTCCAGGCTCTGCTCTTTGAAGCGATTGGCCCACGAAGGGGCCAGGGGTTTGGTCAGCGACGATGTCAGGGGCATGGCGCTGGATCAGTCCTGAATGTCGGGCGGTGGTGCGCTGGGTGGCTTGGCGGTCAGCGAAGTGATCTTGATCAGCAGTGCCAGATGGCCGCCGTCCAGATAGTTGAGTTGGTTGTTCTTGGTGCGCACGTCGGTCTGGTTCAGGTGCTCGCTGGCAATCACGCTGCCCTTGCTGTCGAACTGGTTGATCCAGAATTGCGCATCGATATCGGTAAAGCGCCCCAGTTGCAGGTTCAGCGTGCCCTCGATAGGGAACTGGCCGAACTGCTCCTCGCCGTCGGTGATCGCGATTTTGACCGGCTGTTCACCGAGGTTCTGTTCCCACGCCTTGTGCGCCAACACGGTGTAACTGTTATCGGCCCTGAGCTTGTCGACGATATTGTTCAGGCGCGGCGGGCTCATCTTGTCGCCCAGGCGCACAGCCCCGGCATCCCAGTTTTCCGGCGCGGCGCGGCTGTTGATCACCGGCTCCGCGTTTTGGCGCACCAGGATCATTTCTACCTGGTAAGGGCTGTCGGCAAATGCCGAAGGCGCCAGTACCACCAACAACAAGCTCAAAATGCGGAACAGGCGCATTGGGGCGTCCTTCAAACAGATTTCGGGATGAGGCGCTCAAACAGCGCCTCCAGGGTATTAAAGCGTTCTTCGGCACGTTCCATTGGCACCATGAATTTGAACAGCGTAGCCCCTTCGAACTTATAGCGGTTGGGTTGGCCCTGGATCAGCTTGATCAGCACCAACGGGTCAACCGGCGTTTGCGCTTCGAACTCGATGCGTCCGCCCTGTGGCCCTGCGTCGACTTTCTTAATACCCAGCTGCTCGGCCTGCAATTTAAGCAGGGTCAGGCGCACCAGGTTCTTGGTCGGTTCCGGCAGCAGGCCGAAGCGGTCGATCATTTCAACCTGCAAATCCTTGAGGCCTTCTTCGTCGGTGGCCGAGGCGATGCGTTTGTACAGGATCAACCGTGCGTGCACATCCGGCAGGTAATCTTCGGGAATCAAGGCCGGCAAGCGCAGGTTGATTTCCGGGCCGCCGCCCAGGGGTTGATCGAGGTTCGGCTGCTCGCCCTTGCGGATGGCTTTCACCGCGCGTTCAAGCATCTCCATATACAAGGTGAAGCCGACGGCCTGGATCTGCCCGCTCTGGCCGTCGCCCAGCAGTTCGCCGGCGCCACGGATTTCCAGGTCGTTGGTGGCCAGCACAAATCCGGCGCCCAGGTCCTGGGTGTTAGCAATGGCTTCCAGGCGCTTCTCGGCGTCGGAAGTGATCTGTTGGCGCGGCGGAGTCAGCAGGTAGGCGTAAGCCTGGTGGTGACTACGGCCGACGCGGCCACGCAGTTGGTGCAACTGCGCCAGGCCGAACTTATCAGCGCGCTCGATGATGATGGTGTTGGCGCTCGGTACGTCGATGCCAGTCTCGATGATGGTCGAGGCGATCAGTACGTTGAAGCGCTTGTGGTAGAAGTCGCTCATCACCTGTTCGAGTTCACGCTCGCGCATCTGACCGTGGCCGATGGCGATGCGTGCTTCCGGTACCAGTTCGGCGAGGTCGGCGGCGCATTTCTCGATGGTTTTTACGTCGTTGTGCAGGTAGTACACCTGGCCACCACGGAGCAGTTCACGCAGCAGTGCTTCTTTGACCGTGCTTTTGTTCTGCTCCATCACGAAGGTGCGCACCGACAGCCGGCGTGCTGGCGGTGTGGCGATGATCGACAGATCGCGCATGCCCGACACCGCCATGTTCAGGGTGCGGGGGATCGGCGTCGCAGTGAGCGTAAGAATGTCGACTTCGCTGCGCAGGGCCTTGAGCTGTTCCTTTTGACGCACGCCGAAGCGGTGTTCTTCGTCGATGATCACCAAACCCAGGTTCTTGATCTTCACATCGTCCGACAGCAGCTTGTGCGTGCCGATCACGATGTCGATCTTGCCTTCGGCCAGGTCGGCGATCGCGGCGTTCACTTCCTTGGCGGACTTGAAGCGGCTCATCACTTCGACGGTCACCGGCCAGTCGGCAAAGCGGTCGCGGAAGCTGTTGTAGTGCTGCTGGGCGAGCAGGGTGGTCGGGACCAGGATCGCGACTTGTCGGCCGCCGTGGACGGCAATGAAGGCTGCGCGCATCGCCACTTCGGTCTTGCCGAAACCCACGTCGCCGCACACCAGGCGGTCCATCGGCTTTGGCGCGAGCATATCGGCGCGCACGGCTTCGATGGTGGTTTGCTGGTCCGGCGTTTCTTCGAAGGCAAAGCCGGCGCTGAAGGTGGCGTAGTCGGCTTTTGGGTCGGCAAAGGCATAGCCTTCGCGGGCGGCGCGACGGGCGTAAATGTCGAGCAGTTCAGCGGCGACATCGCGCACCTGTTCGGCGGCCTTGCGCTTGGCTTTCTGCCACGTCTCGGACCCCAGTCGGTGCAACGGCGCCAGTGCGTCGTCGCTGCCGGTGTAGCGGGCGATCAGGTGCAGGCTGGCAACCGGCACATAGAGCTTCGCGCCCTCGGCGTACTCCATGGTGAGGAATTCGGCGGCCTGGTTATCGATCTCCAGCGTCTGCAGACCGAGGTAGCGACCCACGCCGTGGTCGATATGCACCACCGGCGCGCCTTCGCGCAGCTCGGTGAGGTTTTTGATCACGGCGTCGTTGTTGGCGTCGGCGCGTTTTTCGCGACGGCGCCGCTGCATCACGCGCTGGCCGAACAGGGGGCTCTCGGCGATCAGTGCCAGGGCCGGATCATCCAGAAGCAGGCCTTCGTCGAGCGGTGCGATGGTGATCGCCAGGCGTTCTTTGCTTTTCACAAAGTCCGGCCAACTGTCGACGGTTTTTGGCCGCAGTTTCAGACGTTCCAACAATTCCAGCAGCACTTCGCGACGGCCGGCGGATTCGGCGGTAAACAGCACGCGGCCGGGGAAGTCGCCGAGGAAGTTGGACAAAGCCTCCAGGGGCTGCGTGGCTTTGGCTTGAATCGCCAAATCCGGCAGCGTTCCGGCTGGGAAGCGTTCGCGGCCGCTGCCGGCGTCCACGTCCTGCTGGCTGGCGACAACGCGCGGCCAGTTTTTCAGGCGCGCGAAACAGTCTTCCACCGGCAGGAACAGCTCGGCGGGAGGCAATAAAGGACGGGACGGGTCGACGCGGCGCTCTTCGTAGCGGTTGCGCACGTCGTTCCAGAAGTTTTCCGCGGCTTGCTCGATACCCGGCAGCGAGAACACCTGGGTGTCCTGGGGCAGGTAATCGAACAGCGTGGAGGTTTCGTCGAAAAAGAGCGGCAGGTAGTACTCGATACCGGCGGGGGTAATCCCACTGCTCAAGTCCTGGAAGATCGGGCAGCGACGGAAGTCGACATCGAAGCGTTCGCGGAAGCGCGCCTTGAAGCGGGTCACCGCGTCTTTTTGCAGCGGGAATTCCCGCGCGGGTAGCAGCTTGACCGAGTCGACCTTGTCGATAGAGCGCTGGTTCTCCGGATCGAAGGTGCGCAGGGTTTCGATTTCGTCATCGAACAGGTCGATGCGGTACGGCAACTTGCTGCCCATCGGGAACAGGTCAATCAGGGCGCCGCGCACCGCGAATTCACCGTGCTCATACACCGTATCGACGCAGCGGTAGCCGCTGGCTTCCAGGCGCGTGCGCATTTGTTCCACATCGAGTTTCTGGCCGATATCCAGCACCAGGCTGCTGCCCAGCAGGAACTTGGTCGGTGCCAGACGGTGCAGGGCCGTTGTGATCGGCACCACGAGCACACCGTGGGCCAGTTCCGGCAAGCGGTACAGGCTGGCGATGCGCTGTGAAATGATGTCCTGGTGCGGCGAGAACAGGTCGTAGGGCAGGGTTTCCCAGTCGGGAAAATGCAGCACCGGCAAATCGGGGGCGAAGAAGCTCAGCTCCTGCTCCAACCGTTCGGCGCTTTGGCTGTCGGCGGTGAGCAGCAGGGTAAAGCGCTTGGCTGCGCTGGCAGCCTCGGCAATGGCCAGGCTCAGGGCGGCACCAGGCAGGTTGCCCCAGTGCTGTTTACCTGCCGCGGCAGGGAGTAGCGGTAGACGCAGAACGGGCACGGAAGGTTGAGCTCCAAGCGTTGCGACAAAGTCGGTAATTGTAACGGCCCGAGGTGCCGCCTGTCAGTTGCTGACTGAGCCTATTACGGTTTGTAGGAAATGTAGTGGCTAAGACAAACAATGGCGTGTTTTGACTCAATATGTAGTGCCAAAAAGCGTGAATGTTTAGGAGGGTTACGGACAAGTCGGCCGACTCGTTGAACTAGTGGCCTTCTGGAACCCGCGTATTTACTGGGCTGCAGCGGGGCGGTATTTTTTAGCAAGGACTTTTTGTTGCCTGGCGCGCATTGCGACGAGGACAGTCGGGCGGCATAATGTAGCCCCTTTTTTCAGCCCCTACATGTGGAAGGTTCCCGTGACTCAGAAGCCCGACCAGTGTCTTGGTGAATGGATCGACCGTGAAGCACTCGCAGAAGCGATGATCCCGCTTATCGGTCAGCTGTACCGCAATAACAATGTGGTGAGCTCGATCTATGGCCGCAGCCTGATCAACCAGTCCGTCATCGCGATTCTCAAGGCGCACCGTTTTGCGCGCCATCGCTCTGCCGACGACAGCGAACTCTCCGTCCACGAAACATTCCCACTGCTCAAGGCCATGAGCGAGCTCAAGCTCGGTGCGGCCTCGGTAGATCTGGGCAAGTTGGCGTACAAATTCCGCAAAGAAGGCGCGGGCCGCACTGCCGAGCAGTTCGTGCGTGAAGAAATGGCCGATGTGGTTGGCCAGCAAAACGCCGCTGCCCGTAAAGGCACTGATGTGGTTCTGTACGGCTTCGGTCGTATCGGCCGCCTGCTGGCACGCATCCTGATCGAAAAAACCGGTGGCGGCGACGGCCTGCGCCTGCGTGCCATTGTTGTGCGCAAAGGCGCCGACAACGACCTGACCAAACGCGCCAGCCTGCTGCGTCGCGATTCGGTACACGGTCCGTTCAACGGCACCATCGTCATCGACGAAGAAAACAACACCATCACCGCCAACGGTAACCTGATCCAGGTGATCTACGCGAAGAACCCGTCTGAGGTGGATTACACCCAGTACGGCATCAAGGACGCTCTGCTGGTGGATAACACTGGCGTATGGCGTGATGCCGAAGGCCTGGGCCAGCACCTGGCCTGCCCGGGTGTTGACCGTGTTGTTCTGACCGCACCTGGCAAAGGCAAGCTGAAGAACATCGTGCACGGCATCAACCACGGTGAAATCACTGCTGACGACAAGATCGTGTCCGCCGCTTCCTGCACCACCAATGCCATCGTGCCGGTGCTGAAAGCTGTGAACGACAAGTTCGGCATCGTTAACGGCCACGTTGAAACCGTTCACTCGTACACCAACGACCAGAACCTGATCGACAACTTCCACAAAGGCGATCGCCGTGGTCGTAGCGCCGCGCTGAACATGGTTATCACCGAGACCGGTGCTGCCACCGCTGCTGCCAAAGCTTTGCCTGAGCTGGCCGGCAAGCTGACCGGTAACGCGATCCGTGTGCCGACGCCTAACGTGTCGATGGCGATTCTCAACCTGAACCTTGAGAAAGCCGCCACCCGTGAAGAGATGAACGAGTACCTGCGCTACATGGCGCTGCACTCCGATCTGCACAAGCAAATCGACTACGTCAATTCCCAGGAAGTGGTGTCCACCGACTTCGTTGGCTCGCGCCACGCCGGTGTGGTGGACGCGGAAGCGACCATTACCCAGGACAACCGTGTTGTGCTGTACGTGTGGTACGACAACGAGTTCGGCTACAGCTGCCAGGTGGTTCGCGTGATGGAAGACATGGCTGGGGTTAACCCGCCTGCGTTTCCGCGCTAAGCCTCTGCGTTGAATGAAAAAGCCCCGACTGGTTCGGGGCTTTTTTATGGCTGCAGGTTTTGTGTTGTCGATCAGGGCCTCATCGGGAGCAAGCTACCTCCCACATTTGAATGTACTCACAAATCGACATGTGGGAGGGGACTTGCCCCCGATAGCGGTCGTTCAGTGGATGCATACCCCACGGCAGGCCATTTTCATTTCAACAATTTGCCGCGCAACTCTTCAGACAGCCCTTTGGGCGCCAGCCAGATAGCCAGGTAGGCCCTGGCCAGTGCCTCATTACGGCTGCTGAACACCACTTGGCCATTGATCTCAAGGTTCAAGCCGCGCCCTGGATGAAAGTCCAAGGCATATCGATCACCTTTGCGTATGTTGCGAAAGCTGGCATGCAGTTGATCCAGCTCGGGCTTCAAGCGTGCGCTGGCTTGCTGGCGCTCCAGCGTAGCGGTGGCGGCCTTGATCACGTCGGAGCGGTCGATGTCGCGATAGTAATAAAGCACCAGGCGCAGCGCCTTTTGCTGGTCCCAGGCCTGTCTGGCGCTCAGCGTCGCCGGGGCATATAGCGCCGCCGCGTACACGTCCGCCCAGAGGTACGTGAGCACCGCCTGGTTTTTCAGGACCAGTTCCTGGGACTGTGCCGGGAAATCGGCCTGCTTCAATCGATCCGCCTCATTAGCATGCGCCGTGATCGACAGCATCATCATCAAACAGATAACTATATGTCGCATAATGCCCCGTCCTGAAAAACGTACGTGCCTACAGGGTAATTCAATTTCTGGCCGTGTCAGGATTTAGCGGTAATCTGCGCCGTGTAGTAAAGGCAATACTGGCCTACGACGCGACCAAGGGTTAATGTGCGCGGCGTTGAGCCTTATATAGACTGTGCCCCGGTTCACACACTTGAGCCAAATTGTCCTTCATGACCGCTGGCCGCGGCATGATTTAGCCAGGCGTCCAACCGTACGCCTGGCCTGTTCTGAGGAGTACGCATGGCTGTCTACAACTACGACGTGGTGGTACTGGGTTCCGGCCCGGCTGGAGAAGGTGCGGCGATGAACGCCGCGAAGGCAGGGCGCAAGGTGGCGATGGTCGATAGCCGTCGCCAGGTCGGCGGTAACTGCACCCACCTGGGTACCATCCCGTCCAAGGCCTTGCGTCACTCGGTCCGCCAGATCATGCAGTTCAACACCAATCCGATGTTCCGGGCCATTGGTGAGCCGCGCTGGTTCTCGTTCCCGGACGTGCTCAAGAGCGCCGAGAAAGTTATCTCCAAACAAGTGGCTTCGCGTACCGGCTACTACGCCCGTAACCGTGTCGACCTGTTCTTCGGAACCGGCAGCTTCGCCGACGAGCAAACCGTCGAAGTGGTGTGCGCCAACGGCGTGGTCGAGAAGCTGGTGGCCAAGCACATCATCATCGCCACCGGTTCGCGCCCGTATCGCCCGGCCGATATCGATTTCCACCATCCGCGTATCTACGATAGCGACACCATCCTGAGCTTGGGCCACACCCCGCGCAAATTGATCATCTACGGCGCCGGCGTGATCGGCTGTGAATACGCCTCGATCTTCAGCGGCCTGGGTGTATTGGTGGAACTGGTGGACAACCGCGACCAATTGCTGAGCTTCCTCGACTCGGAAATTTCCCAGGCGTTGAGCTACCACTTCAGCAACAACAACATCACTGTTCGCCACAACGAAGAGTACGAGCGGGTCGAAGGCCTGGACAACGGTGTGATCCTGCACCTCAAGTCCGGCAAGAAGATCAAGGCCGACGCCTTGTTGTGGTGCAACGGCCGTACCGGCAACACCGACAAGCTGGGCATGGAAAACATCGGGGTCAAGGTCAACAACCGTGGCCAGATCGAGGTGGACGAGAACTACCGCACCTGTGTAACCAACATCTACGGCGCTGGTGACGTAATCGGCTGGCCAAGCCTGGCCAGTGCGGCGCATGACCAGGGCCGTTCGGCTGCTGGCAGCATCGTCGACAACGGCAGCTGGCGCTACGTGAACGACGTGCCGACCGGGATCTACACGATTCCCGAGATCAGCTCGATTGGCAAGAACGAGCACGAACTGACCAAGGCCAAGGTGCCTTATGAAGTCGGCAAGGCGTTCTTCAAGAGCATGGCGCGTGCGCAGATCGCTGGTGAGCCCCAAGGCATGCTGAAGATCCTGTTCCACCGCGAGACCCTTGAGGTGCTCGGTGTGCATTGCTTCGGCTACCAGGCGTCGGAGATCGTGCACATCGGCCAGGCCATCATGAACCAGCCGGGCGAGCAAAATACCCTCAAGTACTTTGTGAACACCACGTTCAACTACCCGACCATGGCTGAAGCCTATCGGGTAGCGGCCTACGACGGCCTCAACCGGCTTTTTTGAGCGGCTCCGGCCGGTGGCCTGAGCCGGCCGGGGAGACCGATTTCAGTAATTCCCGAGGGTGGCAGTGGCCAAACCGGGAAAGTCTGTAATCAGGCTATCTACGCCGAAGTCGGCGAGCCTGCGCATCAGCGCAGGTTCGTTGACCGTCCATACGGACACGTGCAAACCCTGGCGCTGGGCTTTTTCCAGACGCTCCGGGGTGCACAACGTCCAGTTCAATGCCAGATACTCACAGCCGTAGTTTTGCGCGACCTTCAGTGGGTCGAGCCAGGCGTATTCGGCGACCAGTCCGCGTGACAGGTCCGGGGTGAGTTCAACCGCCGCTTTCAATACTTCCCGCGAGCTTGAAGTCACGGTGACTTTGTCCATCAGGCCGAAACGTACCGCCATCTCACGGATTGCCAGCACGGTGGTCGCGGCGCGGGTGCGCGAAGCGCTTTTGACTTCCAGTTGCCAGTGATCGAAGTCGCACTGCTCGAACAGCTCTTCCAGACGCGGGATCGGGCACGGTTTGATCCAGCCTGGGCCGCCTTTGCGTGCGTCCATCTTCACAAGGTCCGCCGCCGAATACTCGACGACCTTGCCGCGCCGGTCAGCGGTGCGCTTGAGGGTCGGGTCGTGGATGACCATCAACTCGCCGTCCATGGACAGGTGCAGATCCAGTTCGCAGCGGCGTACACCGTGCTTGAGGCACTCCTGGAAGCTGGTCAGGGTGTTTTCCGGTGCTTCGCCTTTGGCACCGCGGTGGCCGTAAATCAGGGTCACAGTTGCTCCTTTGCGCCAGGCTGGCTGGCGTAGTGAATACGAATTCAGATGTCGTCGCTTTGTTCCCGCGCCAGGCGGCGTTCCTGGGCCTGTTTTTGCAGGATGTAGCGCGCCAGCAGTTGGCGTTGGGTATCGGTCATGGACTCAAATTCCGTACCCACGTCAAAGCCATCGCCCTTGGGATCGCAATGGGTGACCCGCGCCCGCAACAGCAGGCCGAGCGCCTGGGGCATCAGCACCAGCTTGACGGCCAAGTGAGCGCCGGTGACCAGTGAGGTAGGGTGTTGGAAGTCGATACCGCCTTCGGAGATGATCACCGGCTGCGGTGCGCCCACCTCATCGAGCAGGCCGCGTGCCATGATCTGGCTGAGCAGGTCTACGCGCTTGTTCTGCACGCGCAGGAAGGCGGCGAGGGTGCGGTCCTTCTCGCTCAGTTGGCGCAGCAGGTGCTGGGCTTCGAATTCGCTGAGGTGCAATTCGCTGAGCAGGTTGAACAGCGGTGAATCATCCAGCAACACTTCCTTGCTCGCCGCTTCGGGGGCCGACAGGTTTTTGATTTGGAGTGCGATCATGTCGTCGATACGGTAGTATTCGCGGCGCTCTTCTTCATCTAATGTCGACATGGCGAACCCCAGGTAACGGTAATGGTCAGAGTGTAAAGCTGCTTACCAGACCCCGCCACCGGGACGTCTTCTTTTCCTCCGAACAAGCCCCGACATGTTCAGACCTCTCTTCGTATTTATTGGCACGCGTTATACCCGTGCAAAGCGCCGCAATCATTTTGTGTCGTTCATTTCCTTGACCTCGATGATCGGGCTCGCCTTGGGCGTAGTCGTGATGATTGTGGTGCTGTCGGTGATGAACGGCTTCGATCATGAGATGCGCACCCGCGTGCTGGGCATGGTGCCCCACGCGACCATCGAGTCGGGCGAGCCGATCAACGATTGGCAAAACCTGGCCGCCAAGGTCAAGCAGAACCCCAAGGTCGTGGCCGTTGCGCCGTTTACCCAGATGCAGGGGCTGCTGACCCATGATGGCAAGGTGCAGAAGATCTTGCTCAATGGCATCGACCCAGCCCAGGAACGCAACGTGTCGATCATCGACAAGTTCATGTTGCAGGGCAAACTCGACGATCTGGCGCCTGGTGATTTCGGCATCGTGATTGGCGACAAGGCCGCAGCCAAGCTCGGCGTGGGCCTCGGCGACAAGCTGACCTTCGTCGCGCCGGAAGTCACCGTGACCCCGGCGGGCATGTTTCCGCGCATGAAACGCTTTACCGTGGTCGGCACCTTCCATGTGGGCGCCGGCGAAATCGACGGCTACCTCGGGCTGACCAATCTCACCGATCTGGCCCGCCTCCAGCGCTGGCAGCCGGATCAGGTGCAGGGCCTGCGCCTGAAGTTCAGCGATTTGTTCGACGCCCCGCGCGGTGCCTGGGATATCGCCCAGCACTTGGGTGAAACCGAGTATTACGCCCGTGACTGGACCCGTACCCACGGCAACCTGTACCAGGCCATCCGCATGGAAAAAGCCATGATCGGCCTGCTGCTGCTGCTGATCGTCGCTGTGGCCGCGTTCAACATCATTTCCACGCTGGTGATGGTGGTGAATGACAAGAAAGGCGACATCGCCATCCTGCGTACTCTGGGCGCCACGCCGGGGCAGATCATGGCGATCTTCATGGTGCAGGGCACCGTGATCGGCGTGGTGGGTACCTTGATCGGCACCGCCGTGGGCATCCTGGCCGCGCTTAACGTCAGCGCAGCCATCGCCTTGCTTGAGAAAGTAATCGGCCACAAGTTTCTCAATGCAGACGTCTACTTCATCGACTACTTGCCGTCCCAGGTTCAGGCCCAGGACGTGTTGATGGTGGGCGGGGCTGCGTTGGTCCTGAGTTTCCTTGCCACCCTGTATCCAGCCTGGCGCGCGGCACGTACCCAGCCAGCACAGGCCTTACGTTATGAGTGAATCGGGCATGAGTGAAAAAGCAATCCTGAGCTGCCGCAACCTGGGCAAATCCTACGAGGAAGGCCCTGAGTCAGTGGTGGTGCTGTCCAACCTGCAACTTGAGCTGCATCCAGGCGAACGCGTGGCGATCGTCGGCAGTTCCGGTTCCGGCAAAAGTACCTTGCTGAACCTGTTGGGCGGCCTCGACACGCCGTCCCAGGGCAGCGTCTGGCTGGCTGGCGAAGAATTGTCAGCCTTGAATGAAAAGGCCCGTGGCCAGTTGCGCAACCGTTCGTTGGGTTTTGTGTACCAGTTTCACCACTTGTTGCCGGAATTCACCGCACTGGAAAACGTCTGCATGCCGCTGCTGATCGGCAAGACCGCAATCCCGGAAGCACGCCAGCGTGCCAAGGCCTTGCTGGAGCGTGTCGGCTTGGGCCATCGCCTTGAGCACAAGCCGGCCGAACTGTCCGGCGGCGAGCGCCAGCGTGTGGCAATCGCCCGCGCCCTGGTGAACAACCCAGGCCTGGTGATGCTCGACGAGCCCACCGGCAACCTCGACTCCCACACCGCCCAGGGCATCAAGGATTTGATGCTGGAACTGAGCACCCAGATGCGCACTGCATTCCTGGTGGTGACCCATGACATGAGCATGGCCCGCCAGATGGACCGCGTGCTGCACCTGCAGGAAGGTCATCTGGTCGCCATCTGACCTGTTTCAAGCCCGGTGCCTGACGCCGGGTTTTCTATTTTTCCAACGGTGCCCGCGAATGTTCAGACCGTTATCGATTTTCATCGGCACGCGCTATACCCGCGCCAAGCGCCGCAACCGTTTTGTTTCGTTTATCTCGATGACATCGATGATCGGCCTCGCCCTGGGCGTATTGGCGATGATCGTGGTGCTGTCGGTGATGAACGGCTTCCAGCGCGAAATGAGCTCGCGCATCCTCGGCATGGTGCCCCACGCCACCATCGTCGGCGTGAAGCCGATTGATGATTGGCAGCCGGTGGCCGCGGCGGCGATGAAGAATCCGCAAGTGACCGCTGCAGTACCGTTCACGCAGATGGACGGCATGTTCTCCTACAAGGGCGCGATGCAGCCGATCGAGATCAGCGGCGTCGACCCGGCCCAGGAAGGCAAGGTGTCGATCGTGGCCCAGCACATCGTTCAGGGCAAACTGGACGACCTGAAACCCGGCGAGTTCGGCGTGGTGGTCGGTGAGATCACCGCCCGGCGTTTCCGCTTGAACGTGGGCGACAAGCTCACCCTGATCGTGCCGGAAATCAGCACTGCACCGGGCGGCATCACCCCGCGTATGCAGCGGTTGAACGTGGTGGGGATTTTCAAGGTCGGCGCCGAGCTGGATGGTTCCATGGCCTTGATACACATGGCCGACGCGGCGGAAATCCAGCATTGGCAGCCGAACCAGGTGCAGAGTGTGCGCTTGGCGGTTAAAGATTTGTACGCAGCGCCCAAGGTGTCCACGGACATTGCCACCAGCCTCGGCGCGGCCTACAAGGCAGATGACTGGACCCACACCCAGGGCAGCCTGTTCAGCGCGATGAAAATGGAAAAGACCATGATCGGCCTGCTGCTGCTGATGATCGTCGCCGTGGCCGCGTTCAACATCATCGCCACCTTGATCATGGTGGTGAATGACAAAGGCGCGGACATCGCGATCCTGCGCACCATCGGCGCCACGCCACGGCAGATCATGGCGATCTTCATGGTGCAGGGCACGGTGATCGGCATTGTCGGCACCTTGATCGGCGGCGTGCTGGGGGTTATTGCAGCGCTCAACGTGAGCGAGTTGGTGGGCTGGGTCGAGCGGGTGAGCGGGCAGCATATCTTTAGTTCGGATGTGTACTTCGTCAGCAACCTGCCTTCGGAGCTGCAAGGTGGTGATGTGGTGCTGATCTGCACCGCCGGGTTTGTGTTGAGCTTTTTGGCGACGCTATATCCGGCGTATCGGGCGGCGAAGATTGAGCCGGCGCATGCGCTGAGATACTCGTAATTATTGAGACCGCTATCGGGGGCAAGCGCCCTCCCACATTTGAGGTATTCATAGATCAAAGTGTGGGAGGGGGCTTGCCCCCGATAGGGTCGGTGCAGCTTGCATCAATCTACAGCTGGCAGCTCAATCACAAACCGCGTCCATCCAGCCCCGGACTCACAAAAAATCCTCCCCCCATGGGCGCGCACGATCGACTGGGTAATCGCCAGCCCCAGCCCCGCATGTTCGCTGCTGCCTTCATGGCGCGCCGGGTCGGCCCGATAGAACCGATCAAACAGCCTCGGTAGCAACGCCCCGGGGATGCCTTCACCGGTGTTCTCCACCGCTAGCGTCACGCCCATTGCGCCTTCGGTTATTCTTACCCGCACTTCGCCGCCTGCCGGGGTGAACCTGAGGGCGTTATCCAGCAAGTTCGACAAAGCCCGGCGCAACATGCCGCGATCCCCGGCTGTATGAGCGCTGCCTTCTTGTACCAGCGATACGTGCGCGTCCTCGGCCAGCAACGCAAAGAACTCCAGCAACGCCTCCACTTCATCGGCCAGGGCCAATGGCTCACGCTTGGGCATCAGCAAACCGTGGTCCGCCTTGGCCAGGTACAGCATGTCGTTGACCAGTTGGGCCATCCATTGCAGCTCTTCCAAATTACTGTGCAGCGCCTCGCGGTAATCCTCCAGCGGGCGTGGCTGGGTGAGGATGACTTGTGTCTGGGTCAGCAGGTTCGACAGCGGCGTGCGCAGTTCATGGGCAATGTCGGCGGAGAAGGCCGACAGGCGTTGGAACGCGTCGTCCAATCGTCCCAGCATGGCGTTGAAGGCCTGGGCCAGTTCAGCCAGTTCCGCCGGCATGTGTTGCTGAGGCAGGCGCTGGGTCAAGGAGTGGGCCGATACGCTGGCAGCCACTTCGCCCATGCGCCGCAATGGGCGCAAGCCGCTGCGTGCGGCCCAGGCACCCAGCAGCGCGGTGGCGAGGGCAGAGAGGCCAACGGTGAGCCAGATCAAACGCTGCATGCGTTGCAGGAAGTGCTGGTGGTGGGTGATGTCGAGTATCAGGCTCAGTTGCGGTGAGTCAGCTTGGCCAGCGTTCAGTGGCGCATTGTAGACGCGGTAATCGGTGCCGGCATTTTGTAGGCTATGCAGGCCGGGCGCGGTGGGCAGGGCGACGTTCGACGCATCGTCCAGCCAGCGCTGGCCGGCTGAAGTGATGCGCAGTGCAAGGTCGGGCTGTCGATTGAGTTCGACGCGCAGTTGCGCCTCGCGTTGGTTGAACGCTTGAGGTGAGTCGACGCCCTGCAAGGTGCTGCGCAACGCCACAAGTTTGCTGTCGAGTTGCTGCTGGTCCAACTCGACAAAGTGCGCCTCACTGGCTTGGTTGAACAGCACGCCTGCAATCAGCGACACCACTGCCGTACAAGCCGCAAACAATAGTGCCAGGCGGCTGGCGAGGGACAGGCGCTTGATCAATTGCACCGCTCCTCCAGCACATAGCCCATGCCGCGAACGGTGTGGATCAGCTTATTAGGGAAGTTGTCATCGACTTTGAAGCGTAGGCGGCGGATCGCTACTTCGATGATGTTGGTGTCGCTGTCGAAATTCATGTCCCACACCTGGGAGGCGATCAGCGTTTTGGGCAGCACTTCGCCCTGGCGGCGCAGCAGCAGTTCCAGTAGAGAAAACTCCTTGGCGGTCAGGTCGATACGTTGGCCGTCGCGCTCGACGCGGCGGCGGATCAGGTCCAAACGCAGGTCGGCCACTTGCAGGGCGGTTTCCTGGGGCGTACTGCTGCCACGGCGCAACAGGCTGCGCACCCGCGCCAGCAATTCGGAGAAGGCGAAGGGTTTGATCAGGTAATCGTCGGCGCCCAATTCCAGGCCATGCACGCGGTCCTCTACGGCATCCCGGGCGGTCAGAAATAGCACCGGGATCTCCAGACCGGCACTGCGCACCGCTTGCAGGATTTGCCAACCGTCGCGACCGGGCAGCATTACATCCAGGATCAGCAGGTCATAATCGCCGGTCAGCGCCAGGTGCTGGCCGCTGGTGCCGTCGGCCACCAGTTCGGTGGTAAAGCCAGCCTCGGCCAGGCCTTGACGCAGATAGTGGCCGGTTTTCGGTTGGTCTTCGACGATCAGCAATTTCATGGGGTAGCTCTTGGCAACGGGTGGCGAGGGGGCTTTATACCGTGGGGACCAGGTGCGGGGCGCAACCTGACAAAGTTGTAATCTAGCAGTCAGTTGGCTGGCAGCGGCGTAATCTTAGAGTGCGGCTCAAGCCGGTTATACATTTTGGAGAAGAGAGATGACGTTGCGTACACCCCAGTTGTTGGCGGGTTGCCTGTTGGCGTTGAGTTTCAATGCAATGGCTGATGCATCCCACAGCTATGCATTTGGTCAACCAGCAGCGGCTGACAAGGCCACGCGCACCGTAGAAGTGACGCTGCAGGATATTGCCTTTGCGCCCAAGTCCCTGGACGTAAAAGCCGGTGAGACGGTGCGCTTCGTGCTGGTCAACAAGGGCCAGTTGCTGCATGAATTCAACCTCGGTGACGCGGCGATGCACGCGGCGCATCAGAAGGAAATGTTGCAGATGCAGGCCAGCGGCATGCTCACGTCCACCGGCATGGGCAAGATGGACCACAGCGCCATGGGCCATGGTGCAATGAAGCACGATGACCCGAACAGTGTGCTGGTCGAGCCCGGTAAAACTGCTGAGCTGACGTGGACATTCACCCAGGCCACCGGTCTGGAGTTCGCCTGTAACCTGCCCGGGCATTACCAGGCAGGCATGGTCGGCAAGCTGACCGTTGAGTAAGGCGTTTCTTAAGGGCGGGGGCAAAGGCTGGTAGACTGGCGCGGTTTATTTAGCCAGGTTTCCGCCATGCATCCCGCAGCCGAACATTCGCCGCTGGGCAAGTCCAGTGAATACATCTCCACGTACACGCCTTCGTTGCTGTTCCCGATTCCTCGCGCCGCCAAGTGGGCCGAGCTGGGCCTGAGTGCCGAGACCCTGCCTTACAAGGGCGTGGATTTCTGGAACTGCTTCGAACTGTCCTGGCTGTTGCCGTCGGGCAAGCCGGTGGTGGCCATTGGTGAGTTCAGTATCCCGGCCGACTCGCCGAATATCATCGAGTCCAAGTCATTCAAGCTGTACCTCAACTCGCTGAACCAGACCGCCTTTGCCGATACGCAAAGCCTTGAGTCGACACTGCGCGATGACCTGAGTGCCGCCGCCGGTAAACCAGTGACCGTACGCATCCGCAGGCTTGCAGAGATCGAGGCCGAGGGTGTGATGGCATTGCCGGGCGTATGCATTGACGATCTGGATATCAACGTCAGCAGCTACGAACATCCGCGTCCTGAGTTGTTGCGTTGTGACGACTCGCGGATTGTCGAGGAGAGCGTGCACAGCCACCTGCTCAAGTCCAATTGCCCGGTTACCAGTCAGCCGGACTGGGGCAGCGTGGTGGTGGAGTACCGTGGCCACGCGCTGGACCACGCCAGCCTGTTGGAGTACATCGTGAGCTTTCGCCAGCACTCGGACTTCCATGAGCAGTGTGTGGAGCGCATCTTCCTCGACCTGCAGCGCCTGCTGAAGCCGGAGAAATTGACGGTGTATGCGCGCTATGTGCGGCGCGGCGGGTTGGATATCAACCCTTATCGCAGTACCGAGGATGTGGCGTTCCAGAACGTGCGCCTGGCCCGCCAGTAAAACAAATGTGGGAGGGGGCTTGCTTCCGATAGCAGAGGTTCAGGCACAGGTTCGGTGACTGACACTCCGCAATCGGGGCAAGCCCCCTCCCACATTCTGGTTCTGTGTCTGGCTTGGGTTCGGGTTAAATGCCGATGTTGCCCAGGGTGATCACGATATTGCGCAGTGTCCCGGCAATGCCCGGATGGTCCAGTTCAAAACCTTCCACTGCACGGTTTACATCATCGGCGATGCTCGGTGTCTGGGTGGCCGGTTCCAATTCAAGTTGCACTTCGAATTTGGCAATCAACCCTTCCAGCGCTTCACGTTTTTCTTCCGATAGCGGTGGCTCCTGCTCCAATTGCCCGCGCAGGATATTGACCTGTTCTTCCAGTTTTTTGCGATCAGGCATGACGTTCTTCCTTTTATCGATAGGCACTGGCATAGACCACGGCACGCTGAGAAAGGTCTACGGGATGAACTGTAGATTAATCCACCGGCGCCGACTGTGCATGATCTCGATCAGGGCTTCTCGCCTTTGAGCTGGCGCCGGCTGATGTCTGCCAGGCAGGTGCCGAGTTCGCCTAAGTGATCGATCACAGAATGCACTCCCAGCCCATACAGCGTCACGGTGGCCTTGCCGCGCTTGTGTTCGCGTTCCTTGTCGCTCAGTGCTTGCCATTGCTCGGGCGCTAAGCCACACAGCGAACCGCAGGAGGCCAGGCCGATGGTCCACAGCCCGGCGTTAAGTCCCGATTGCAACAAGCGCGGCTCGCCGCTGACCAGGACGCAGCCTTCAAGGCGTTCGATATTCAATTCCATCAGCGCTTGCCAGCACGCGTGGGGGGCGGGCCAGCGGATGGAGGAGGGCGAGGCTGCTTTGAGCCAGGTGGGCAAGGTGGCGGCCAAAGGAGTGGTTACCGCAGGCGGCAGCTCATCCAGCCAAGCGCAGGGCACGCCCAGCTCTTTGAGGTTGCGCAGGATTTTCAGGGCGCCCGGCGTGGCTTGTGAATCCGGGGAAGGAGAGTCGGTGCGCGCCTGTGAGCCAAAATCCACTAGGCAGCCACTCAGGCCAAACAGCACGGCGGTCAAGGCGGGTGCGCTGGTGATTGCAATCTCGGCTTGAGGCATGTCGACATCCCTGAAATAGCTGTGACGCTATCGAGGCAGGATGACAGTCCGATGACAGTTGGCTCAATTGTAGGAATTTTGTCCATTTGCGGTATGAGTTTTCCCGGCGGCTGCCTAATTGGGCACTTCCGTCATATACTGGCTACCTTATTCAGGGCATAGCGCCCATGACAGACCATTCAAGGAGCAAAAGCTATGCGCTGGAGCCACTACTTCGCTCAGCTGTCGGTGTGTGCCACCGTTCTGCTGGCCCCGTTCGCTGTGCAAGCTGCGTCGGAAGATGATCCATGGGAAAGCGTCAACCGCCCGATCTTTACCTTCAACGACACTGTTGATACCTATGCCCTCAAGCCATTGGCCCAAGGCTATCAATGGATCACTCCGCAATTTGTTGAAGACGGTATCCACAACTTCTTCCGCAACATCGGCGACGTCGGCAACCTGGCCAACAATGTGTTGCAGCTCAAACCTCACAATGCAGGTGTCGATACTGCCCGTTTGCTGGTTAACACCACGTTCGGTGTGCTGGGCTTCATCGACGTAGGCACCAAAATGGGGCTGCAACGCAGCGATGAAGACTTCGGCCAGACACTCGGCTACTGGGGCGTTGGCAGCGGTCCGTACGTGATGATCCCTCTGCTGGGTCCAAGCACCCTGCGTGATGCGCCGTCCAAGTACGTCGACAGCTACACCCAGCCTTATCGCTATATGGATGATGTGTCCCTGCGTAACAGCGTCATGGGCCTTGGCATCGTCGACGCCCGTGCCAGCTTGCTCGACAGTGAGAAGCTGATCACCGGCGACAAATACACCTTCATTCGTAACGCCTACCTGCAGAACCGTGAGTTCAAGGTCAAAGATGGCAAGGTCGTCGACGACTTTTAAGAGGTGATCGTTTGAAATGAAAAAAGGCGATCCTGAGTGATCGCCTTTTTTGTGCGCGGGTTTCAGCGCATTTTCAGGATGCTGAGGCCCAATTGCTGATCATTGCCCACCGTTTTGGCCCACACCACTTTGGTATCTGCCTCCAGGCCTTTAAGGGCCGCATGTTCTGAATCAATGCGCACGGTCAGCAGGTCTCCTACGTTGAACTGGCGCGGTGCCTGCACTTGCATTCCGGAGCTGGAAAGATCCACGCAAACCCCGGCAATCTCTTGGCCTTCGTGGATCAAAGACACATCGGCATCCACTCGCATGCGGATGAAATCGCGTTTCTCGGCGTAGTCGCGCTCGTGTTCGCTCATGGGTTCCATCCTTACTTTGTGTTGTGGTCGTGGCTGTTCTTATAACTCCCGGTGATTTGCGATGTAAAGACGCCTGGCGACCATCGGCATGAGCTTGAAACACCTGGCGGATGGGAGTACCGTCTGCGCCTTAGAAGGGCACCTCTGCTTTACAGTTGTGCGTGGGCAAAACGCCTACGCTTTTGTAGGACAGAGAGGCTAGAAAGCGAATCCAGTAGTGTGACCCCGGCCATTGCCGAGTTGCCTACGCCAACCTAATTCTGGCGCCGTTTGCCCACATGCAAAAAACCAGTGCCACGCTGCTGATAATCGATGACGACGAAGTAGTGCGCGCGAGTCTCGCGGCCTATTTGGAAGACAGTGGCTTCAGCGTCCTGCAGGCCAGTAATGGCCAACAGGGTCTCCAGGTATTCGAGCGCGACCAGCCCGACCTCGTGATCTGCGACTTGCGCATGCCCCAGATGGGCGGCCTGGAGCTGATTCGCCAGGTGACTGAGCTTGCCCCGCAGACTCCGGTGATTGTTGTGTCCGGTGCCGGCGTGATGAACGACGCCGTTGAGGCCTTGCGCCTGGGCGCCGCCGACTACCTGATCAAACCCCTGGAAGACCTTGCGGTGCTGGAGCACTCAGTGCGCCGCGCGTTGGATCGTGCACGTCTGCTGGTCGAGAACCAGCGTTACCGCGAAAAGCTCGAAACCGCCAACCGCGAGCTCGAAGCCAGCCTGAACCTGCTCCAGGAAGACCAGAACGCCGGTCGCCAGGTACAGATGAACATGCTGCCGGTCAGCCCATGGACCATCGACGAGTTCAAGTTTGCGCACCAAATCATCCCTTCGCTGTACCTGTCGGGTGATTTTGTCGACTACTTCCGTGTGGATGAGCGACGTGTGGCGTTCTATCTGGCCGACGTTTCGGGCCACGGTGCTTCCTCTGCTTTTGTCACCGTGTTGTTGAAGTTCATGACCACACGGCTGTTGTTTGAATCCAAGCGCAATGGCACCTTGCCGGAATTCACCCCCTCCGAGGTGCTGGGCCACATCAACCGAGGCCTGATCAGCTGCAAGCTGGGCAAGCACGTGACGATGGTAGGCGGCGTGATCGATGAAGAAACCGGTCTTTTGACCTACAGCATTGGCGGTCACCTGCCGATGCCTGTTTTATACACTCCAGACAGTGTGCGTTACCTGGAAGGGCGTGGTCTGCCCGTCGGCTTGTTCAATGAAGCCACCTACGAAGACCACATTTTGGAACTGCCGCCGACCTTCAGCCTGACGCTGATGTCGGATGGCATCCTGGACCTTCTTCCAGAGCCTACACTCAAAGAGAAAGAAGCCGCCTTGCCCCAACGGGTCAAGGCAGCTGGCGGCAGCCTGGATGGCCTGCGGCAGGTTTTTGGATTGGCCACGCTAGGGGAGATGCCGGATGATATCGCCCTATTGGTGTTGAGCAGGAATCTTTGATGAGTACCGGAAGAATCCAATTCGCTGAGCAAGACGGGACCTTCGTCCTGAAGTTTGTCGGTGAAGTGCGCCTGACCTTATGTTCGGCGCTGGATGCGACGATTGAGCGGATCTTCACTGCGCTGAACTTTTCGGCGATCGTGATCGATCTGACTGAAACTCGCAGCATTGACAGCACCACCCTTGGGCTATTAGCCAAGTTGTCCATTCTGTCTCGGCAGAAGGTTGGCCTGTTGCCGACCGTCGTCACCACCCACGAAGACATCACCCGGCTGCTGCAGTCCATGGGCTTTGATCAGGTGTTCAACATCGTTGATCGTCCGATTCCTTGCCCGGAATGTCTTACCGACCTGCCGTCCCAGGATCAGTCCGAAGAAATGGTGCGGGTGAAGGTGCTGGAAGCGCACAAGATCCTGATGGGCCTCAATGAGTCCAATCGCGAAGCGTTTCACGACCTCGTCAACGCCCTCGAGCGTCACTGATCCTTCCGTCGAATACATTCCAAATGTCGGAGGAGCCCCGATAGCGCAGTGTCAGTCAGTACATTCACAACTGGCTCACCGCTATCGGGAGCAGCCCCTCCCGCAGTTGAACTGAGATCGGTTTGAGACACAAAAAAAGGGCGGTACCCTCACAGGTACCGCCCTTTTTGCCGTCCCCGCTGTTTACAGTTTGGCGGACAACAGCGCCTCAAGTTTTTCCTGGTCACGGGCAAACTGACGAATGCCCTCCGCCAGCTTCTCAGTCGCCATCGCATCTTCGTTGGACTCCCAACGGAACTGCGCTTCAGTCATATGCACTCGCGCTTCACCGGCATGGCCAGGCGACAGCTTACGCTCCAGCTTGCCTTCATCCGCCGCCAGCTTCTCCAGCAGGTCCGGGCTAATGGTCAGGCGATCACACCCGGCCAATTCTTCAATCTGGCTCAGGTTACGGAAGCTCGCACCCATCACTACCGTTTTATAACCATTGGCCTTGTAGTAGTTGTAGATGCGCGTAACCGACTGCACGCCTGGATCATCGGAACCGGTGTAGTCGTTACCGTTGGCCTTCTTGTACCAATCGTATATGCGGCCCACGAATGGCGAAATCAGGAATACCCCAGCCTCAGCACACGCCACAGCCTGGGCAAAGGAGAACAACAGTGTCAGGTTGGTCTGGATCCCTTCTTTCTCCAGCTTCTCTGCCGCGCGGATGCCTTCCCAGGTAGAGGCGATCTTGACCAGTACACGGTCGCGGCCAACGCCGGCTTTTTCGTACAGGTCGATCAGACGGTGCGCACGCTTGAGAATGGCGGCCTCGTCGAACGACAGGCGGGCATCCACTTCGGTGGAAATGCGGCCCGGCACAACTTTAAGAATCTCTTGCCCCACCGCGACCGCAAAACGGTCGCTGGCCAGGCCAACATCACCGTTGCAGTCCTGCACGCACTCGTCCAGCAGCTTGGCATAGCCCGGAATCGACGCGGCCTTGAGCAGTAGGGAAGGGTTGGTGGTTGCATCCTGCGGCTTGAGCTTGGCGAGGGTGGAAAAATCGCCGGTATCGGCTACGACAGTGGTGAATTGCTTGAGTTGTTCCAGCTTGGAAGTCATGAGCGTGCTCTGTCCTATGGGTCTGATGACATTACCCGAGCGCCGAGAGGCGCTCAAGGGCGCAAATGCGTTCGATCGTTTGCGAGGGCAACAACCTGAAAACAGCCGTTTGAATGACCGGCCGTGGTGCTAAATAGGAGGGCAAATTCGCCAGCAGGTTCAACCCAACTGCCCGATGACGGTGTGCCAGCTCAGCCAATAATCAACGGACTCCCCTGGAAGCCACCCAATCAACGCCCTTCCAACAAAGCCCCAGCCTGATCCAACAATGCCAACGGATCCGCGGCCTTATGAATATCCACCGACAGCAACTGCCTGAACTTGCGTGCCCCGGGGAACCCAGTGCCCAGTCCCAGCACATGCCGCGTAATATGATGCATCGTCCCGCCACCGGCCAAATGCTCAGCAATGTAAGGCCGCAACTGCGCCAACGCGTCCGCTCGACTGATCACTGGCTGTGCACTGCCAAACAACTGCTGATCCACCTCCGCCAGCAAATACGGATTGTGATAAGCCTCCCGCCCCAACATCACGCCATCAAACGTCTGCAAGTGCTCATGGCACTGCTCCAGCGTCTTGATGCCCCCGTTGAGCACAATCTCCAACTCAGGGAAGTCCTGCTTCAACTGCGCCGCCACGTCATAGCGCAAGGGCGGAATGTCCCGATTCTCCTTAGGCGATAACCCCTCCAGAATCGCAATCCGCGCATGCACGGTGAAACTGGTGCAACCGGCTTCCTTCACCGTCCCGACGAAATCACACAACTGCGCATAACTGTCCCGGCCATTGATCCCGATACGGTGTTTCACCGTCACCGGAATCGACACCGCATCACGCATCGCCTTCACACAATCGGCCACCAGCGCCGGATGAGCCATCAGGATTGCGCCGATCATATTGTTCTGCACCCGATCGCTGGGGCAGCCGACGTTCAAGTTCACTTCGTCGTAACCAGCGGCCTCGGCCATGCGCGCGCAGGCCGCCAGATCCGCCGGAACGCTACCGCCCAATTGCAGAGCAAGGGGGTGCTCGGCCTCGCTGTGACGCAGGAAACGCTCATGGTCGCCATGGAGGATCGCCCCAGTGGTGACCATTTCGGTGTAGAGCAGGGCGTGTTTGGAGAGCAGGCGCAGGAAGAACCGGCAGTGGCGGTCGGTCCAATCCATCATGGGTGCAACGGAGAAGCGTCGCGATATAACTTGTTGATTCATAACGATTTTCCGAAAGCGGCAATTGGCTACTTTTGACGATTTTGGGGTCTTTTTGCACGCCGATTGCACGCCGATTGCACGCGAACTGTACAGGGAAAGATGTAACTGCCATGATATGGTTGAACGCATTCTGAGCGCCGGAGATCTCATGGCAAGCATCACGCAAGATAAGGGGCGCTGGAGAGTCCAGATTCGCAAAAGCGGATTCAAACTCTCAGAAAACTTCGATACGCGACGAGAGGCTGAAGCCTGGTCTCGACAGAAAGAAGACGAGATCAAGGCGGCTGTTAAGGGATCTCTGCGCGACCCCGGCAATGGTATCGAAGTCCAGGATTTGATTACAGCCTACATTGAGCGCGTCGGTGATGTTAAGCCATGGGGTCGCAGCAAAAGCTACGTGCTTGAGCGACTCATGGTCGACCCGCTGATCGGCTCCATCAAGGTGTCCAAGCTATCGAGACTTCACGTCAGCAGATTTGTGGACAAGCGCATGGAAACCGCTCGGGGAGTAACTATTGCCGCTGACCTCGACTTTCTCGGAGTCGTATTTAAATGGGCTCGGGATGTGAGGCTTCTGAATGTTGACCCTGAGGTTATTTATGCTGAACGAAGGTCACTAGAGCACAGAGGCCTGAAGACAAAAAGCAATCAGCGCGACAGAGTTGCAACGTCATCAGAGATGGCAAGGCTCGTAAAGTATTTTGATAGAAATCTGAGAATCAGAATCGAGATGTCTTCGATCATCAATTTCGCCGCTATTTCCACACTGCGTCAAAACGAAATTTGCACCCTAATGATTGAAGATGTTGATTTTGACAAGCTTGAGATGCTGGTGAGAGATCGGAAAGATCCGGTCGAGAAACTGAACAATAATAGTCGCGTACCGATTCTTGAGCCGATGTACCACATTCTAAAGCTTGCGATCGGGGGGCGAAAATCAGGCCCAGTATTCGTCTGGACTGTTAAAAAGACAGGCAAGGTCATGGAGACATTTGCAGACTCTGTGAGAGCCAACTTCGACAGAGCCTGCGAAAAGCTCGAAATCGAAGACCTTCACTTTCATGACCTCAGGCACACAGCAATCACCAACTTGTTTGCCATAGGCCTGCAGATTCAGGAGGTGTCACTATTCTCTGGCCACAAAGACTGGTCAAATCTTAAGCGCTACACTCATGTAAGTCCGCAAGATGTGCAGCGATCATTGGCCCGTCTGAAATTTCTTGAAGAGCAGGCCAGGCTTCACAGGCTTCGCGCTGCTGAGTCAGACCATGTCAACGAATTGCCTGCGATTTTTTCCGATCGATTTTCTGCGACCAGTAATGACGGTGCTGGGTGGGCCTGGTTCGGCGGAAGTCTGGCTGTCGTTGCTGGTAGCCAGGGAAACCAAGAAAGCCTTCAATAGCTCCATGGGATACAGCCTGGCGTTGCCAAAGGGGATGTGCTGTGGGCCAGTCCTCCGGTTGCGCCAGGCTCTGACTGTTGATAGCTCAACGCCCGCAAGTATCGATACCTGCTCTTCTGTCACGCAGCCCATCATTTCAGCCAGTCGCTGGCGCTCCTGCTTGACATGTACCGGCTCTTCACCCAGATCACTGATTCCTACGCACGCATTCATCTCTCTGCTGCCTAAACCCCGTGGTGCAGCACCGCGCTGCTCGCCTCTGACAACCAATATGTTGGCAAATCGAATTTTTGACAATACCGTTCGTCTGCAATATAGAATTTAATCACGACGCATTATTGACAAATTGGCAATTTCCTGAAAATACACTTTGTGTACTAATTCAGCCCCGCGTGCGTAAAAAACGTGAAATCCCCAGCAAAACCGGGGCATTGGCATTGCGCGACAAGTCGAATCATGCGTTAATAAGTGACATAATATGTCTGTCGGAGGTCGGAAATGGAAACCATCAAAAATTGGTGTCGCCGTCTGTTTGTCTTCGTGATGATCCTGTACATCCTGTCGATTTGGCTCTAGCTGCCCCAGAATTTCAACCCGCTCAGAAGCTGCCTGACGGTGGCTTTTGGGAACAACAGCTGCAATTGCATTCTAGCTGTGCGGGTGGTTGCATATCGCCGTGATCAGCACGGAGGCGAGATATGAGGCAATTTGAGCGAGATGATGTGGTGCTTGCTGCAGCTGGCGATCCCAACGCCCAGATGAGAGTTGAAAGGCGCAGGGAAATTCTGAAATTTAATGCTGAGCAGCGCAAATTTGCTTTGCAGTGCGCCACGCCTTCCTGGGCTGATCGTGATGCCATGGAATTGCTGTACCTGGAAGCTAGGCGGCTTACAGCTACTACAGGCATTAAGCACGAGGTTGATCACATCATTCCTGTACAGGGGAAAAGGGTCTGCGGGCTGCATGTGCCCTGGAATTTAAGAGTGATCACGAAGGCAGCCAATATCCGAAAACACGCCAGGTTCGGTGATGATGACGTTGTCGGCTTTCTGAAGCATCGTGGGTACGAGATCGTGTATGGCGTTAACAAGCTGAAGCGCGCCATCAAGGTCGGCAAGCGCGAATGGATTCAACTGATCGGCCCAGGGCTGCAGGAATCATTGAGCATCGGGTACATCCACGGAGAGTTTGTGATTGAGCCTGGCCCTGAGCTGATCGACGGGGAACCCTTTCCGCGTGTCGCTATAGCGCTGGCCCCTGGCGATTGAGAAATGTAATGGGTTACTTGGCTTTTTTGGCCTCGACCTCTTTCAGCCTCTTGACCTCTCTAGGAAGCGTCAGTTGGTCGTAAATATCGCGGACTGCTGCCAGCTCTGCTTTTGCACTCAAGAGATGGTGGCGAGGGGAGTTGTGATGCTCCAAAGGCAGGTCGGGCTCGCCAAGCTCGATGCAGCGTTTGCGATCCGCTTTTAGGAATTTTAGGTGGCTTTCCAAGCGTGTGACTTCCGATCTAGCTTCGATCTGGTCTACCCCTCCAAGCTCCTTCACAAGCCGCTTAAATTGGGCCAGTACGTCTCTGTATATCTTGCTGGCCCTATCATGGATCTTTACGCCTTTGAGCTTGGATTCTAGGTCTGTGATCGAGCTGTCCAAATCTTGTTTACGCTTGGCGTAGTCCGCTTCAACCTGAGCCACCGTCCGTGCAGGGCGGCCCATCGATCTCGGGTTCTCTTCGTTGATCATGGCTTTCGCTAAAGCTAGGCGGGCTATGCCGTAGTTTTCTGCCAAGCCCCGATCTAGATTTTCGAGAGGGGTCTTTGATGGCCTGCCAATTTTTGGCGCTGACTCGATCCTCTGGGATATCGACTCAGGTGTTGAAATCTGATCTCCCTGCTCGACCTCAAGGGCATTCAGCTCCTCAAGCTCGCGAGTGAATTCAGCAACCATTTCGACGTAGGCTTGTTCATCCGACTTTGCAATCTTTCCAACGCGCAGATGGACTTCCAGGGCTTTCTGAAACGCGAACACGTCATGCACTGCGGGAAGCTGCGCAAGCTGCTTAGAGAGAGAGGCTTTCGTCTCACCACCCCTTGAGATGAGCATCCCCAGGCTGAGGCGCTGGGACAGCGCGTTTGCGCGCAAAATCTGCGTGTGAGGGTCTTCCACGGCCAGTGCTTCAACCAGGCGATGGCCGCATTCGTCAAGATTGTCTTTCAGCCGTGCAAGCTGATTGCGCTTGAGCTCAATGTTTGATGGTTTCGGCATGTCGAGCCCCCTGATGCAAATATCGGGGATAATATTGCATGCGCGTGCCGATGACCATCATGGGCGCTCGGATTCAGATAGGACGAGATCGAGATTGCGCTTGTAGCGCCTGAGATCAGTCAGGGCCTTCTCGGGGGATGCTTCCCATACCTGACGATCTTCATTGCGCTGGAGATGGCCTACCCAGCAGTCGGGGTCTTCCTCCGTGTGCACGAAGTCGATGTCACCGAGCAGGGTGCTGTATCGATAGCTGCGGCCCGTAGTGACGAAGGTCAGGCAGAAAGGCAATTGGCTGATCCAACCGTGCTCGCTCAGGATGGACTCACAGCTCAAATAAAAGCTGTCTGCCGGCCTTAGAAAATTGGTTAAGCGAAACAGTGCCGAAGATGGCGCTTTGAGAAACGGGTTGGAGTAGAGCTTTGGCCCCAGGCGCTCGATCAGCCCAGCGTTGACATGTCGAGTGAGAGCAACCCGAAGGTATAGCTTGTCAGGGTAACCCGCACAGGCGCTGAGGGTTGACTCGGGGATGCACCAGGCACCAGCATCAGCCAGCGTTTTGCAGGAGTTCAGCAGCAGCTTTCGATTCATCACCAGCCCTCATTTCACTCAACAAAAAATTATCATTTTTGATAATAAATTGTCGAGTGGGTGAGCGGGTCATTGAGGCCCAGACCCAGGCACAACGCGCTGGAACGAGCGGCGGTAGTACTGCTGGCATTCCTTCAACGAGTAACGAATGTCGCGATTGTGACCCCTGTAGTAACCCAAATGCGTATTGCGGGTGCGCCAGGTCTTCAAGGTGTTGATGCTAACACCCAGTACCTCAGCAGCCTCAGTAGCAGTAATTAGGTCATAGGTTCCGGAGCCTTGCTAACTGTTAAAACCGATTTATCTTCAATAAATCAACCACTTACCTAATCTAATCTTGTTTGAGGTTTTTTGAGGCGCTGCATCGCTCAGTAAAATGGTTTCCTGCACGTGTTAGCTCTCACATAATTCGGCGATTTCATGGACAAATCATGGATCAGTTGGCTGCTACAGACTGAACTGGGAGCACTTTCAACGCGCTCAGAGCGCTATTGCCGCTACAAGTATCACAAGTTCACCATAGCCCTTGGAAGCTTGGCCCGTCCGATTTTGGAGGTTGGGTGGGACGACCTATTTGAATAGTCACAGGGATTGGGAAATCTACGCCTACCAATGCCACCTCACCTTGCTTCAGATTTGGCAAGAAAGCGGCGGCTGAACGATCCAGCTCCCCACAGGCACGTTCGACCACTTCTCGGTCACGGTCATTGGTCAGCCGATGAACCAGCAACGTGCCCATCTGACTCAACACTCCTTCTGTGATGTCTCGTGGTCGCTGTGTGACCAGGCAAATGTTGAGTCCGTACTTTCGGCCCTCTTTCGCGATGAGTTCGAACGCATCCAAGTTCTGAACGTCATCTTCACCACCTAAGGTTTTCCCTAGGAAATTGTGAGCCTCGTCCAAAATGACGATCAACGGGCGCTGTCGAAAGGCCTCGTTACGGGCTCGCTGCAATAGCAGTCTGCCGATGGCATTGGCGATGACCTCTCTAGCGTTAAATTCATAGCCGACTGAGCTAAGACATATTCTGAACAACCGCTTTTCTCCAACGATGAATTCATCGAGGTGCTCAACTAGGCTCGGAAGGCCTTCTGCCGGGCGAAATACACAGCTCAACGACGGAGAGTCCATTACGCTCATGATTCGCGTCATGAGAGAGGAGCAGTACGATAGCTCGGTGCTTGCAGCGCCCCATCTGGTCACGTCGTTGCTATATCCCGTCGGCATGCAGCATTCCTCGACAATTTGCCGAACCAACATACTCATATCGAAGGGGAGATTTGGATCGCCTACACGGTTGGCGTTGTTATCCCTGTTCATCGCTCGACGAAAATCAGCTTTGAGTTGACCTACCTTCGGGACGTACCCTTCTGCGAAGATATCTGGAGCTAAGGCGGCAAGCCTCAGGCTCCTGATGGCTTCTCTGAGTTTCGGGCCCTGGGTTTTACCTGACGGCTGGAAGAGTGCAATGAAATCAGTTTCATTGAAGCATCTGGGTGGAATACCTACCTCAAGAGAGCCTGGAGTTCGGTGCAGCGGGTTTCCGAGATGGTGATGTGTTGAGTCTTCCCCTTCGAGTGACCGGTATTCCCCTGTCGCGTCCACAAGCACGATCTTGCAAGCATATCGACGACATTCCTCGATTAGCTTTGAAGTCGTCCAACTTTTCCCTCCGCCAGTTGACCCCAAGATCGCGCAATGTCGTCCAAAGAGTTTTTCTGGCGTTACAGCAATCGCGAAACCGCCGTCTCCAGAGACGTGTCCGAGGTTGAGCGTTACGCGGGGGGACTCTCCATTTACTCCACTCGAAATCAATGTCGGGATTTTGGAGATAAACGAGCCCGGTGCTGAGTAAACCCGGTCTCCCAATCGTGGGTAGGAACTAACGCCTGCTGTGACTTTCAAGGTGTGTGGGTGAACAGACCCCAGCAGGCGGATGAAGCCGATCGCGTCAATAGCGTGCGTGCCAGCAAAGTCCTGGGAAATCTCGGTACGCTCGCGATCAGGTAGGTTCACTTCGGTGATGCGTCCTAAGAGCACCGCCTGCTGACCCTCGATTAGCACCAGCTCCCCCACCTCACCCTTGCCGTAGCGGTTTTGACCGAGATATCGACCGCTGTTCTCTCCAGCATGTGCCAAGTTGATTTTGATCAGCTGCGCAGCCACGCTGGTGACCACTCCGATTTTAAGCGTGCTAAGGAGTATTCCTTCTGGGGACATGATTACCTACCGATCCGTTTGACTGCGTTCGCCAAATTCTCAGCTGGCGAAGCCGTACGTAGGTGGGGGATATGCGCGGCCAGATCGCTGAATGAACCACTAACAAAATGGACGTCGAAGCCGCGCTGAGCGAGATCGCGGAATTTTCCCCAGTAGGGGCTCGATCCATTATCCCCACGGTTGTGGACATGGCTGATGCCACTGTAGTCGCAAAGAATCAGCTTCAGGCTAGGGTTGGATTGCAAGGCTGAATAGATCGGTTCGGAAAGGTGGTCATCGTTAAACCCGAATCCTGACACAACCAGACAGCTGTTTGGTTGACGTAAAAACTCCAGAAATCTTGAAAGCAGCTCCAAGTGGGGTTGAAGAAACGCTTGCTGGTATTTTCCTTTTGCGGGATATATCAGGCACGCGTTTTCCGGCGTCGGTCGGCTGTCCTCATAGATTTCATGACCATCTCGGCTCCAGCTGACTGATCCGTGTAGCTTCAGCAGTTGAAAAATGCCTTCGGCAAACTCGTGGCTGTCTGCCTCCCGGCGTACGATGTCGTACGTGAAATGTTTGCCGTCAAACCGGCGTCTACGGGTGTAGGAAAATCCGTCAATAATGACCATACCCAGTTCCGACGCTGCCGTTTCAAAACACATGTCATAGTTTGTCGTAAACACCTTCAGGCGGGGGTCACGAACCCTTCTCCTAGCCAGCTTCTGGAGGAGTTCACGGTATGCCGATATGTCTGAAGTGGGCAGGGTAATGAACGTTGAGCAAGCGTGTAGGATTTGCTCCTTCACGCGCGCGACAAACTCTTCAACGACTGGGTCGTCATTGAACGCCAGGTAGGCATCGCACTGTGATAAGAAATGCTCGATGTTCGGATTTTCGCGCTCGGCGTAACGGACACGCTCAGTAACCTGCTGACCGGCAGCTGTCAGCGCGTGGGTCTGCGGGTCAAACATCGAGTCTTGCCATAGCTTCCACATGCTAGGCCCACCTGGGTTACCTAGAGATGTACCGCTTCCAGCAAAAAAACCTAGGTTAGGCACCTGAAGAGCAGACGAAAACATCTCGCTAAGCCTATTCCTGTTCGAACTGATCACATTTTCATCATCAGGTTCGACCGCTTTCAGGACTTGATAAGCCTCAGCTGTCAGCGGCATCCAATCATTCGCACCTGGTGGAAGGTATGCCTGCTGCCCTTGATATGCTGGAGAGAGAGGAATTATAGGCAGTCGTGGTGCAGGGACAAACGGAGGCGCATTTACTGGCATATAACACGATCCTGTGTTGTGAAATAGAAGCCATGCAGCCTGGTTTTATCAGCCGTTCCGAAGCTGCTTTTGTAGGTGATCTGCTCGACATCATATCGCAAGCGCATAGCAATGTATGGCAAGTCGCCTCCATCAGAGTTGAGTGGCGACGTCATTCAGGATGTGCATTAAAGTACGTTCTGCTGAAAGGCACCGGCAGTGCGTATGTACTAATTGCGCCAGGCTGCAGTCTTCTGGCGCTGCCAGGTGGATGACCATAGTCTTCGAACTGATCCTGCTAGAAGGTCGATGTGTAGGTCGCCAGGCGCAACGGCATCAATGCCAACCAGCTTTTCCTGTAGCGCAAGTTTTACCAGGAAGGCAACTCGTCGGCACTCAGTGCCGATCAAGCCGTCGTTCCAGCCTCTTGGTAAAGCTTACCCACTATCCAACGCCCGTGGAGCTTGGCCTCAGGAGACCTGACTAGATCCCGAAAGCCCCAAGGCTATGCAACTGCTAGAGCTCTAGGCGCGAATCACAGCGCACCCAATGCTACCCGGATGGTGTCCAACGCCCGCTCACAGTCTCCAGCTAACGAAATGAAGTGATTTCTGAGGGATCCGTGATTCGTCCGGGCCTCCAACTCCGCTGCGCGCTTTTTCTCCACAGTTGCATGCCCCTTGACCTCCGTTCTTAAACCATGGAGTCGCTGCAGGGGCTGCACTATTGCCTTGGCTTGCGTCTCGGAATTCCCCACCCCGCACAGTATTTCCTGGATCACCCGAAGCGATGCCCAGCTAGAGGGGGCGGGCTTACCAAGGCTGTCAGCTATCGCACGCAACGGTTTCAGCAGGAAGCCCTCGACGAGATACTGGTCTAACGCGAGGATTTCGTCTGCCCACTCCTTGGTTGAATCCGTGGCTGGGATGTGAACCGCTGCTTCGAGCTCCTCCCCCCTAGTGTTCCACCAAGCGGGGGCCGACTTATCCAGTTCCCGGATCGCGTTCTTCAGGGCGCCAACTGGCTCGTACTCCAGATCCCAAGAGCCCCTGATGTCTGTTTGGTAAGCACGCTTCGATATAGCACCCTTGGGCCACTCGTTGAAAGACTGCCAATAGAGCTGAACGTTGTATGGCAGCTTGGCCAAGTCGCCGATGTAGGCATGCACCTGCCCGTCTTCATTTTGGTCGTAAGACCTGAGGTACCAAGAGTTCCGGCAGCTGATTTGCCTGTCCTCAAGGGAGTACTTATCTGGGTCGGCCTTGTACAGATGGAGTACCTCTGCTCTGAAGAACGCGGGCGAAAGCTCCCACGGTAGCTCGCTTTGCTCGAAGTAATTCGACAGGCACTCAGGGGCGCATGATGTCTCTACATTCCGACCGTTTTTTCGATCGTAGATTTTGAAGTCTGCATGCCTGCGCGAAGCGCGATCATCCTCCATTTCCCACTGCTTGATCAGGCTCGCCACCGTGATACTAGGCCGGAGCACCATCACGCCGTTGCAGAAACTACCGGCGCGGCAGAGCCCGTGATGGTAATAGAGGTCTGGGTTGTCCGAGTGCAGCGTTTTCACACCGTTCCAGCCTGAAAAATTCTCGGTGTCGAGCCTAGTGAAATCGAATCGCATCACCAAGCTCTGTTTCGTCACTGCCATGTACTTTTCGAGATCAGCCCGCAGGATGGTCACTAAATCCAAACGAAAATTATCTTTACCATTGGGCTGCTGAATGATGCGGATGACGTCTTCAATGTCACCGTGCTCATCAAGCCTACAGTAGCTGCTGCGCTCAGCTACAAAGTACAAATCCAAGCTATGAACCAGCTTCTGACTGAGTTCGATTGCGGCCCTATCCCGCTCGACCCCATTAAACTCGCGGCGAAAGATCAGCTTCTCCCCCTGAAACTCGTCCCACCAAGATCCGAGCGGAGGCTCCAGGCGGATTGCGCGACCGTCACTGCTTATCTCCCGACAGATACTCCATGTGTCCTGCCCTTCCGGAAATGAAGCATTTTGGAGCTCTTTGACCCTGGCCTGCGTCAGCTTACGGGTGGGTGCTAGCACGCCATGAACGATTGCCTGCGGCCCACTCAGATAAAGCACGACCTCGTCTTGAGCAGTCAGTTGCCCCAGCATCCTCATCGCGCCTTCGGCTCGAGTCACCCACTCTGGATCAGAAGCGCCGGGATTGTGAGACATGGCTCGGAAGTCTTCGGCTTTCAACGCGGGCATCTATGGGCATCCTTGTTCGTTAGCCCTCCCCTAGAACATGTTGTCTTGAGGTCGGGCAGGGGAAGTAGCCCCATAGATTGCCAAAAATCGAAGCCAGTGTAACCGGCGCGAATCAGAATGCCGTTATCACTCACATCCCTGATAGAAGGAAAACAATTTCATTCGGGCTGGAGCTTGAGATCGCTTGCGCTACGCTTAATTACTTCTCTTTAGACTGGAAAATGCTCGTGATCTTAACGAAAGCTGCAGTAGGGCCCTACCGATCAATCAACACCTCCCAAAGCGTTGCCATTGATCCTTACGTCACTGTCCTAGTCGGTATGAACGAGGCGGGTAAAACGGTTTTTTTGAAAGCGTTGCATAAATCCCATGATGCGCTAGGCGTGGAGTCCTTCAACCCCACTGACGACTATCCACGGAGAAACCTTACGGCCTATCTGCGCAAACATGAGACTGAGCCCGAGAGGGTTGTGGAATTCACCTTCCAACCGACCAAGGCCGAACGTGAATCTATCAATAAATCCCTTCACACACAGTTGGGTGAGAACTTCACCTTCACCGTGACCCATAACTACGGAAATGGCCGATCAATCTACGTTAGCGCGGATGAAGCCCCAGTCATGGGGGAATTAGCCAAGACGCCTGGGCTGTCCTCCGATGCCGTTAAAGCGCTTTCCGGCTCAGCCTCGATTCGCGCTGCTTACACGAGCCTAAGCCAGATTAATCTGACCGATGTGGATACCGAATTTGCAGAGGGGCTGAAGAAGAGAATCGATTCCTCTCCTTGGAAGAACAGCCCGATTACGCATTACGAGATATGGCTAAAACTGTCCCCGCTGGTGCCGAAATTTCTGTACTTCAGCGACTACGACCTGCTTCCAGGCAAGATCAACCTCGCAGACTTGAGGAGTCGCCTTGCGACGGTGAAGAGCGATCCGACCAAAAAGGCACTGATCGAGCCCAGACATCTATCCATCCTTGCGTTGCTGCGTATCGCAGGTGTCGAACTCGATGACTTCGATGGGAAGACGACCTACGAGGAAATGAGGGCGAAGGTGGAAGGGGTTTCGATAAACCTGACAGACAAGGTTCTCGAATTTTGGAAGCAAAATGAGGACTTGGAGGTCGAAGTCGACATCAGGCCAGACAGCACCGACGTCACTCCATTCGACAATGGCCCCAACCTCTACCTGAGGATCAAGAATCGGCGGCATCGAGGCGTCACCACGCCTTTCGATCAGCGCAGCAGAGGATTCATTTGGTTCTTCAGCTTTCTAGTCTGGTTTGACAGTGTGCAGGCGCAGCTAGCGTCATCAGGGGTTAGCGCGTCCAGCGACCTGATACTCCTGCTTGACGAGCCCGGACTGGCGTTACACGCCTTGGCTCAAGAAGACTTCTTGAACTACATCGACAACCTTTCACAAAACCACCAAGTCATCTATACAACACATTCCCCATTTATGGTGAGGTCTGATCGACTCAATCAGGTTCGGATCGTCGAGGACAAGCCAGACGTCGGGACTACGGTATCCGAAAACCTATCGGGCTCCGATCCCCGCACCATCTTTCCACTTCAAGCCGCACTGGGCTGGAACGTTGCTCAAAACCTGTTTATCAGCAAAACCAATCTCTTGGTGGAGGGCGTGTCTGAGCTCGCGTATCTCCAAACCATGTCGGCCATCCTCGATGCCAGCGGAGATACGAGCCTGGACAGCCGCACAACGATTGTTCCAGTAGGTGGGCTTAACAACGTCGCGACATTTACTTCCTTGCTCGGAGCAAACGGGCTGTCAGTAGCGTTGCTTCTGGACTTCAGTGGCCGCCAAGATCAAAAGCTTGAAAGCTTGATCCACCAAAAACTGGTGCAGAAAAAAGCAGTCTTCAATGCCTCGCAATTTCGCGATCTGAAAACCCTGGGCCAAGACACAATACCCAGTGATATCGAAGACCTCTTTTCGATCAAGACCTATCTCTCCTGCTTCAACAAGGCCTTCGCCAAACAGCTCGCCGGCACGGTTATTGAAGAAAAGGATTTGCCACAAGGTGACAGGATCGTGCAGCGCATTGAGCAGCTCCTGAAAGCTCGCAATATTGAGCTCAGGCCCAGCGGTGGATTCAATCACTATACGGTTGCAGCCATGTTCACTACGACACCAGCTGCCAAGGTCGACGCCGCGACCAAATCACGATTCGCGGCCCTGTTCAAAGCGGTGAACAATTACCTGCAGTAGGCGCATGTTCGGCCAACGGCTTTTGTTCGCCACATGCAAGTCGAAAAACTTGCGGCGGGCGTGGGCCATGGTGTTCCTTGCGTTAAGGGCGATGTTGTCCGCCTATTTTTTAGCGGACGCGATCGCCCTTATCGCCACGATTTCCATGCGCCAATGAAGCTCTTAACCAAAGCTCTTCAAAACCTAGGTCGTGTAAGAATGCCTGCAACCCGGAGCCTCAGTTTCCAGTATCGCCATTAGCCATGACATCAGCGCCAACGTCATCCGCAAGTGGCTGCCGATCTACCGCGACAAGGCGGTCGCGTCACTTCCTGCATTCGTACAACTGCAACCCGTGTCTGCATGGATTGGATGATGGCTGCTAATACAGCCCTTCACTCCTCATTCAGATAGGTCTATGACTTAATTAACACAACAATCTAACACCTGCAACGCTCCGGATCATTCGGAATCCGCTCGTACATGCCCATGTTTAGCTCTCTTTTCTGTTGTGTCGTCAACCGACAGCACAAGGCTAAGAGCAATCAATATCCCTGTAAACCGTCGAGGAAATAATCAACTAAGTGTACTAACACCCAGTGTCATACAACCACTCCCAGCAACCCCAGCAATTCCGGGAGTTGTCTGACACTGCCCCAACTTTATCTCATTACTTTCTCTTACGGATGGCAACGAAATTGACAAAATTGCAACATAAAAAAGCCCCGGCCAGGAGAGAGGCCCGGCCATGGCTGGTGCAGCACACAACAATAGAGGCATAGACAGAAAGAGAGAGGAATTGTCTACATCTTTATATTACCACTGCCGTTAAGCTATATGTGGGGATAAATCAAAAGCTGTTGGGTTTTTGAGTGCAAAGTTTGGTGGGTTTGCGCGCAAAAGCCACTAGGGAGGGACGGTGTATCTACTGATCCGAGATTTCAGCAAGACCCTTGTTATCCAGTATTAGATTTACTGCGGCTCCCGATCCAACGTTATGCACCTTTACGACGCTAAGCTGATCATCGATACAGTCAACAAGCTCGTGACGATATATTGTCGCGAAGCAGATCCCTTGATCACTGTCGGTTAAAAATCCATTGAATGTTGCATCAATGTTAGCCTGCGAGTGAATGTGGTCGCATTCGCATACTGCATCCCAAATCTGCGAAGCGGTTGTTAAAGGGAGCTTGTTTATGTCAATGGAGTTCATCTCACCGATCCTTTCTTATTGTTATATAATTATGATGACAGAGAGATTTTTTGAAAGCAACATAGTGATCTGCTGTACAACTTAAAGTAGTTCGGTGTCAAATCGTGAAGGTGTAAAAAAGCCCCTGGGCGTTAGGGGCTTTGATCAAGGCAGGGTTATTTCTTCTTCTGCTGAGCAAGCGATTCGCGAAGAATGACTTGCTGTGATCGACTCAGCTGATCTGTAAGGGACATAGAGGCCTGCTCCTGCAGGTACTGTGGTGCGCTTTTGAAGATGCTTTGGGTGTAGCTCCCCCATTTCAGATATGTCTCGTCAACTGCCGCTTTAACAGATTCAGAGCTGCTTGAAGGAGTATAGGTGCGGTAGTAATAGCTTGTGATGACACTGCTGGACTTGGATATGCATTCGACCAGGCGTCGATGGGTTTTGTCTGCATGCTCCTGGGTCAAGAACCTCTTTAGACTGTTACGTTGAAGCTCGCAGTGGAACAGGCTGCTATCGATTAGCTTGAGCATATTTTCAGATGGTGTCGAGGTTGGGCTAACCTTGCTTCTCAGCTGATCCTCATAAGGCATTTTGGAATAAGCGATGAAGCTGTCGATTTCGGCCTGAGATGCACCTCTTTGCTTCATATCAGCAACAGTTGTGTTTAACGCCTCCTGCGCAATCTGTTCGTCCGTTTTTGGCGTATAGGCTGGCTGAGATACACATCCAGAAAGCAGTGCCAAGGTGAGTGCCGCACAACTCCATGTAAATCGCATGTTTCCATTGTTCCTTTTGTGAGTGATGCTTGCTGTAAGTGGTGATGATTCCGAATTACTGGCCAGCTTCCAGATTTTCGGCTGCCTCTTGTCGTTGGCGCTTTCTCTGTTCCCAACATTTGTGCAGAATCTGCTCGCCTTGTTTTTCCAGCCATTCAACCAGTTTCGAAATCTCTGAGGTCATGTGCAGAAATTTTTCTTTGGTGATGTGAATGTGTGGTGGGTAGAGCCAGCTTCTCTCGCCATCATCGATCTGCTTCGCTAACTCTTTGTCCCTGTCACTGACGAAAAAAGGGCTCGGTAGCTTCGGAAGGTCGCTATCTCTGTAGCGGAAGGTATTAGATGTCAGAGACTCGTCATGCTGAATGCTGTTCCGGGCCAAGACTATTTCTGAAACAAGCGAGTAATCGAATGGGCCAGTGTCGAATTTATCTGACCCATGCGACTCGTAGTACGCTTGGTAACCTGCAGGCCATCCGTTTTTGAACGCCGCTTTTGTGCAATCTGGAGCAGACCCAAGGCGGTCTTGCCATGCAACAAGGTAGATGTGTAGTGATGCGGATATCATCGAAAGGCAGGAGCTGCCCAGTACCTGTATCGATGCATCAGCTTCCTCCCATTCGAGCTGGAATGGTGGTTCACCATCCTCGCTATAGGGCGGAATAAATGGACGCACGCCTTTCTCGATCTTTCTCATGCGCTGTTCAAACGGTGCTGAGCCATTGATGTACAGCTGCTTGATAAACCCCAGCCGCTGTTCAAAAAAGAAGCGAATATCCATTTCATAGGTCTCGTAAGGTGGGGGCCAGCCCATGATGGCACCTCAGGCTGGCCGACCATATCACGACAAGGGCTGAGTGAAGAATGTCCCGATTTCGTTTTGATCAGCGAAGCCATTTGTCCCGGCTTTGAGCTTGATCCGGGCGTGGACGA
Source organism: Pseudomonas sivasensis (assembly GCF_021391435.1). NCBI lineage: Bacteria > Pseudomonadati > Pseudomonadota > Gammaproteobacteria > Pseudomonadales > Pseudomonadaceae > Pseudomonas > Pseudomonas sivasensis. Next base: position 1,884,876 of record NZ_CP090029.1, read on the forward strand.
TCACGTCTTTTGCTTTCAAAACGTCGCCGAAGTTGGTGCTTGGGAGGCTGGCGACGGTCTTGAGTTTTTCGAGCATTTCGTTTGAGATTTTGATTGCGGTTGGGTGGTTGCCATCTGAGTAGAAACGGTGCCAAACGTGACGGCCTGCGTGATCACCAGACACGATTTCGAATTCGGCCAGAGCTGTGGTGCCGCCTGATTTTGTTTTGCTGGGTTTGAAATCCTTGAGTTTGATCAGTGCCTCATGAGTGGGCATTGGGGCTTTGGATTGGGCCGTGCGGGTGATGATCGTGGTGTCGATGCCACGGGCTTTGCGGCGGAGCCAGTTCAGGTGGGATTTGACCCAAGCTTTGCAGGCGCGGAATGCGGCAGTATCCGGTGATTCGCCAGGGCGGGGTTTGTGGCGGGCGTACTGTGGGTCGCGGAAGTATTCGTTCCCAGGGTTGAGCTCGTTGTCTGCAGCGAAGATCTTTTGCACGATTTGATCTTCGCTGAACGATCGGAATAGGCCGCCCAGCAAGCGGTTAAGCTCCATGGATCTACCCTGGGCGCCGACTGCAGTGCCGGGGGCGCGGGGTTTTATAGTCTTGCTGTATTGAGCGTCGATGCCATAGCTACTTTGAGCCAGCTTGAGGTCTAGTACGTTCAGGGGCTCGCCGGAGTTGTAGAAGCTGATAGCGCCATTGCGACGCTCAGGGTGGGTTGTGAACGTGTAGTAGCAGCGGGCTGTCTCTCTCCAGCAACCGTCTATGACCTTCAGCAGTCGACCATCGAGGAACTCGTCCAAGGCCTCAAGGGCTGCAGCGGATACAGTCAGAAATTCATCTGGGTAGATCGCCCGATCAAGCGGAAGCACGATTCGAAAGCGCGGGCATTCGGCAGAGTTGCTGTATGAGGTGTAGACAGCATGCTCAAGGCCTAGATCAATCAGGGCATCTTCAACTTCTTCAAGGCTGACAAGGTCATCTTCTGGTTTTTGATCAACGTCAAAGATCACCATGCTTGTCGCAATCACATTCTCCATGTTTCTCTCAGGGGCGCGGAAAAAAGATGGCGTAAAGGTAGGCCCATCCTTTAGATCGCTTATGCGCTGATTGAGAAGTAAATGGTTGTAGAACTGGCTGAATGACTGGGCTACACGATTCTGTACGTAGCGAGTTTCAGCAGTGTTCTGGGTTGCGAATTTAATTACTCTTGTGGTCATGACGGTCTCTCTTGTTATGTTGTGCTCTCTCGCACATTCGTAGTGTTGTATATGAGCAAAATCCAGTGCAACACCTATTTCGCTTGTCACTTTCGGAAATGGAGGTATACGAAAGGAAATTTACTTCCGTTTTTCTTAGCCAATCAACCCCTGCTTACCCTCAATGGGTCTCTCCTTTTATAAAAGGAAAGGGACGGTTGAAGGTGGTTGCTGATAGAAAACACCAGGCTAATAAGACTGGCAAGTGTTTTGGTTAAGAAAAACTAAAATCACAACGCTGCATTACGGCCCGCTCTCGAACCGCATTTTTGCGCAACTGAAATCAACCGTGCGTTACCTCCGTAGCCCTCAATAAACCAAGTGTTACCTGCATACCTCAATATGGCCAAGTGTCAACCCAAGAAGGTATTGCGCAGCGTTTTACTCATGTTCAACAATACAAATGTGCAGTGAGCACACAATACAAAAAGAGAAGAGAATCATGTCGTACGAATCGATCATCCTCGGCGCTCAATCAAACAAATACGTCATTGGTCATTCAGAAGTGATTGATGGCTTCAGGTCTGTTCCTGCCATTGACTGCCTGAAAACGGCTCATTACTTTAAATCCGAATACCCGCGAGCCAAAAGATATATCAATGTTCAGCCAAATTGCCTGAAAGCAGTTAAGGCAGCGATGAGCACATCATCTGGCCTATACGACTCTGAAAAGCAGGCGGTGATCGCTGACAGTGTTAACGACATCGATAAGGCTTCTCTTGTTCGTCTTGTAATGAATGGCTCGGGCAATATCGAGGCAAAAATTGCTTTTTCCACAAAAGTCTTGGGGGCTGAGGTTTTTGCTGGGATGGACTTCGATGAAGCTCTCGATGCGATCGACACCGATGATCTGCTCACAGAAATGCAGGCGCGCGACCTTCTAGACTCGGCTGTCAAATTCAATTCGGCGCAATTTGATCAAAGCGTTGGCTCTTTTGACCATCTACTGACGTACAAAACGCTCAGCGCCAAAGAGATCAGAGATAAGATTTTCCGCGTGCCACGCAGGGCTTTGCTGCAATGCCACACGGGCTTTGGCAAGACCTCTATCGTCCTTAAGCATCACATTGAAGAGTTCTTGACACAGGGCAAGCGCGTACTGTTTATCTCCCCACTTCGCTCGATCGTCAAGGCTTTTGACGTCCCCGGCCTGATCGATTACCAAGATGTAGAGCCAGGCCAAATGAACGACGCCCTGGGCCTCAAGGTCGTCGTCAACTCTCTCATTGCGGAGAAATTCGCTGACTTCATCGCTAAGGCCGACCTGGTAGTGATTGACGAAGCAAGCCAGGTGATCGAGCACGTAATGGACGGCACTGTCCGCAACCGTGATCAAGTCTGGGCCGCGCTCCAGTCGGTAGTGAAAAATGCACCGAACGTCGTGTTCGCAGACGCAGACATAAACAAGTCCTGCTTCGACTTGATCAGCAATGGCAAAGGGCCGGTCGTAGTTTTCAAGGCAGAAGCCGCGCACAGTGAAATCGGGATCCAGGTCAGCTCGATCAACCAGGTGCGCAAGCAGGCATTGGACGCAGCCTTGGTGGAGAGCACCTTGATCGCCTGTGACAACAAGAGGGACGCTGCCGCCATGGCACTGGAGCTCGAACGCGCTGGCCGCAAGGTCATGCTCATCACTTCAACAACTAGTGGGTACGCTGAGCAGCAAGCGTTCCTAAAAAAACCCAACACTAACGCCTACGACGTCCTGATTTACTCCCCTGCGATGAAGTCCGCGATCAGCATCACCTCGGGTCACTACACCAAGCATTTCGGGCTATTTGAAGGCTCAGTAAGCCCGAAGGGCGCGATCCAGATGCTGCGCCGTGATCGCCTGGCCAAGGCTTTCGTAGTGGGCGTCAGAAACCCCCAAAACCGCACATCGGAGCTTGTCCAGGTCGAGTTCGAAAACGGGCCGAAGACTCGCTTCGAAGAACTCCGTCATCAGCACAGAAAGGCTGCTTCATGGCTGAAGGACAACATCCAGCTGACCCTTGCCATTGAGCTGCGCCGTCAAGGCTTTAGCGTATCGAAGCAGATCGACAACGATGATCAAGCTAAAGAAGGCCTGAAAGAGCACAGTAAAGCCCGCCGCGCTCTCAAAGTCGACGTCGCTAAGGCAGTGCTGGACGCTAGCCCAATGACCAATATCAGAGCAGCAGAAGCACTGGTCAGAGACGGTGCATCCAGCCACCAGGAGTACTTCAGCGCGATCAGGGCCGAGGCCGAACTACATCTGCGGAAAACCGACCTGTCCTTCGCTGATGCCGAGTTCTGGAAAGAGGGTGAAGGCAAGGGGAAGCTTCGCAAGTTCGAAGACCTTCACACGCCTTCAGTGTCGAGGCTCCATCGCGTCCTAGTGCGTGTATTCAGGGGCATGACTGAAACCAAATTATGGACGCCTGTTGACTCCGTTAAAGCTTACGACGACATCAACGAATGCCGCGCCGAAGTGTTTCTGGCGGGATTCAAAATGCCCAAGCAGTCCAAGTTCATCTCAGATCGTTCGAAGCAAGGCGCTATCACCGACATCCTCAAAGCCCATGGTTTGAAAACAGAGCGGAAAGATGGTGGTGAGGCAGGTTACTACTACATCATCGATCCAAAGTCGCTCGAACAGATGAAGGAATACACGGGGCTTTAAGGGATTGCCTAGGGCATGGATGCCCCCTAATTCACAGCAAATTGTCCGAGGACAACGCTGACAGGCTGGCAACTGAGTACGTCGCGGCTTGATTTGATGTCAAAGGGCCCACGGCTCGATATGATGCCTATTCACAGCGCCGGGAGGGCCTATGCCAGTCATCGATTTGTATTCAAAACGTAGGAAGCGTGAGCTGGGTCTGGAACCCGATGTCTACACGTACGACGACTTCAATGCCAACCTTCGTGCTCAGATATGCTATGTGATCGACGATGTACTTGGCATTCAAGATCGGAATGAGCAGGAGCGTAATTACGGAAGCATTTGCGAAGTGCTTCGGCGGGAATATGGGGTCTACAAGCTGGTGACAGGTCTCCATGCTCGGTCGTCAGTGATGGATGAGCTGGGTCAGTTCATTTCAATCGAACGGGACATTGATCGAGTTCTTGATGCTATTGAACTCTGCTTCGTAATCGCGGAATCTTACCGAAATAAATCGTATACCTATCGATATCCTAAAGAGGATACTGGCGCCTACATTGACGAGTGTGTTTCCGAGTTAAACACGCGATTCAAAGAGCATGGCAAGGGGTACGAGATAAATGATGGAAGAGTTCTTAGAATAGACTCCGAGTTTATTCACGCTGAAGCAGTCAAGCCAGCAATAAGCTTTCTGAATCAAGCGGAATACGCAGGCCCGAGAGATGAGTTTCTTAGTGCATATGAGCACTATCGCCATAGCAACCTCAAAGAAGCCTTGAATGATGCGCTAAAGGCCTTTGAAAGTACCATCAAGGTGGTGCTGGAGCTTCGAGGGTGGGAGTACGACAAGACCTCACCAGCAAAAAGGCTTCTGGCTGTACTCCTGGCTAATAACTTCCTGCCGTCGTATCACCAGAACCACCTGAATGCTCTCTCAACCTTGTTGGAAAGCAGTGTTCCAACCATCCGGAACAAGGAGGGTGGGCACGGTCAAGGCTCGGAGGTATCAGAAGTTGAGCCTGAGATCGCTGCATACGTTTTGCACATGACCGCATCTGCAATCGTTATGTTGTGCAGCCTAGAGAAAAAGACCGCCCAAACCGCACTTGGCGAGTGATGTCCTGTGTGAGCCATCGCTCGCAGGAGAGATGGGCCACGCCATGTTTTGATGTCAAAAGGCCTCCCTGCCGGTATCCTTGCCGGATTTCAGGGAGAGTTGGGTCATGTGGGTTTGGCGTGAAACAAGGGAAAAGTGGCTTCTTGCCGCTGCACTGGGTGTTCTGGGGCTCATCGTCCTGATCAACCTCAAGCTGGAGGTGTGGCCCTGGCTAAAAGGGGGCAAGGTTGCTGCCTTTCTCTCTGCCGATGCCACTGGCAGTGTTATCAGTGATCTGCTGGTGGGGCTTTTTTCTGCGTATATTTTCTACTTAATCGTTGAACTTGTGCCCAAGAAACGCAGAGAGACGCTGACGCTGACGCCATTGAATCTGATCGTCGCTTCAGTCATCGATGCCTATCAGCGCACTCGCATATTTGGCCACGAAGCCCCAATAACGTCGATCGATGTCTCCATACTCGCACTTGAAAATCTCGCGGCTCACAAGGGCTCTGTTGTGGCGAATCCACAGATACTTAAGCTCAAATTTGCGATGGAAACCGCTCATTCCAGGTACCCTGACTTCCAGCACTGCTTGACCATGGCCTCGTCCATTTCTCCCGATCATGCGCTCGACTGGCTAGTACTTACAGACAAGGTTCGGCTCCTCGCAGAGCAGTACGGATCATGGCCACTCCACCCATTCCCTGAGAATCTGGGCAACGAGCTTAGTGAGCAGCAACGGTGCGATCCAGAATGTGTAGCCACCTATGACAACTACCAGAGAGACATGAAACTGATGGAAGGGACTCTCCAGCTTAGAGTGTTGGAGGTTATTGAAGCCTCTATATTTTGGATGCAGCGGCAGGCTTCATAACCCCAGATCCCCCGCCAGCCCCAGCTCCGAACCCCAGGACAGGTGCCCCTTGGTCTGATCAGCTTTATAGATCTCAAAAAGCCTTTTGACTGCAAAATCGCGCAGCACGGGCCTCAGGCTTCGCATGTTGATCCAGTAGCGGCCTGGGATCTCTGTAACGAGATGCGTGTGTTTTGGTTAAGAAAAACTGGTTGTAAACAAAAAGCCACCTGGCGTTGGCGTGCTCACAGCCCTAGGTCGGCACCGAACTTATGTTCTAGATACTGGCGCAGTTGTATTTTGCTCGTGTCTCGTAGGTAAGCTTTACCCAAGAGGGATTTTAGGGTGCTCAGGTATTGATCACGTCGCTGCTGGTCATCCAAATTTGGTGTGGTGTCGACGATTTGCGGATACCTAACACCATAGATCTTCATATAATGGTTGCGAGAAATTCTCAGGACGTCATCAGCTCCTAACTCTCGAATCGCAAGCTGAACAATTTTGTCATCCTGAAAACGAATATGCTGTCTTGATAAGGCTAGGGTATTCATTCTGTCGCACTCTGCCTGCAGTTCAGCTATTTGCTCAGCAAACATTTCTTCTAGGCTGAGTTTTCGGAATATGTGATGGTCAAGTTTCATTGCCGTATCTATTATTATTGTGGTTCATCACTATATCTAAATTTACTGTGCGCATATCCAGTAGTACAAGCCCATTCAGAAAATATTCTCGCCTCGTACAAAAGCCGGATTACATAACTCTGGCCTTTCGACTTTAGAGGCATTACATTTCATAGCACTTACTGAAGGAGCATCACCCCCATGTCTAAAGCAGCCGAATACCGCGCCCTGGAACGTCAGATCGCCGAGCAATTGCAAGCCCTCGAATCCCTTAAAGGCAGCGAAGCTCTTCAAAAAGAACTCGAATTTGAAGACAAACTGCGCAAGCTCCTGGCGGAGTACGGTTACAGCCTGCGCAACATCATCGCGATCCTTGATCCTCAGGCCTCCAAGGCTCCTGGGCTGACTGTTTCGGGCAAGGTTGACGGGCGTAAGGGACAGCGGGCGCCAAGGGCTGTTAAACGCTACGTTAACCCGCACACAAATGAGTTCGTTGAGACAAAAGGTGGAAACCACTCCATCCTCAAGGCATGGAAGTCGGAGCACGGCGCTGCCGAAGTCGAAAGCTGGCTGCAGGCCTAATCATGAAGTCGATTCCGATAAAGGATGTGCCGGAATTTCTTGAGCGAATCAGCGTTTACGATTTGGTAGGAGGCACTCTGCTATTTAGGGGTCAATCCAAGCGTGGAAATCTGCTGCCAGGTGTAGCCCGAAAAGACCCAGCGAAGAACACCACCGCTGTTGAAAAGGCCATGCTGGGGGAGCTGAGGAAGCAAGGACTGACTATGATCCCCAGCTACGTCGACATCACCAGCGACTGGGACATGCTTGTCCTCGCTCAGCATTTCCAGTTGAAAACCCGCCTTTTGGATTGGACTTCAAACGCCTTGGCGGCGATGTGGTTCGCATGCAGCAGCAGAGGCACTGAGGACTGCTATGTCTACACCCTGGAAGCGGACTCTCTGATGCTGACATCGCTCAAGGGCAGTCCCTTCACGCAGAAGAAAACGAGGGTGATCAACCCCAACTTGAGCAATGACAGGATCATCGCCCAGTCAGGCTATTTCACAGCACATCGGTTCTCCGAGAAATCAGGAAAATTCGTGGCGCTGGAGAAAAACCCCGACGTGAAGAACCATCTAATTGAGTACGTCATTGCTGGAAATGACAAAGTCGATTTCCTTATGACCCTTGAGCGCTGCGGGGTTACCTCTAAGTCGATCTACCCAGATATTGAGGGGCTATGTCGGTTCCTGAACTGGCGCATGGAAGGTTCGTATTGAAGTGTTGCGCTCTCTTTTGCTCCACCTGCATATTGATGATGTAGGTCATAACAATAAGAGAGCGCATCATGAACATTACCAAAATCTACGAAGACGCCAAGGCCGCGATCGAGTACTCCTCGGGCACGTTTTTCCTTTTCCAGATCGCACCCAAGGTCGAGGATTTTTGCGTAGATGAGTGCTTCCGCTTAGCACAACAGGACACTCGGAAACCTGCTGATCGTCCAGACCTCAAGCAGCTCCCCAGGTGGCAGCAGCAGTGTGCGGCAGCGTGCATGGCCGAGTTTCACGCCTGCCTTTCACGCATCGCCCAGGAGCGTCTGGAGGGCCTGAAAACAGCCTAATCCACACCAACCCAGGGCCTAGCCACCCAAGCTGGGCTCTTGACATTCCTACCCTCAATTGCCAATCTGTCAATAAGTGCCATGATATTGCGGAGCTGGTCATGCTTACCTTCATCTCACCGAAAGACCGCCTGCTGCTCCGTTTTTTGAAGCCAAAGGTCGCTGCGTGGAGGTGGTTTGCGAGGGCCAGGGGTCTCATGGGCATTTCTGCTGAGAGCCATGAGTTTTTGGAACGCGCGCTTAAGGAGCAAATTGAGAATTACGATAGGTTCTCAACGGTCGGCGGCTTCAAGTTCCAGGAGGGCCAGTACCTTTTGAAGTTGCAGACAGCGGATGGAGTTGTGAATCGCTATTGCTCGTCGCTGCTCGAAGTTGCAGTGATTGTGAGCTTTAAGTTCAAAGTCTGGAGCGGCCCTGTGCTGAGTTTTACTCCTCCGTTCTCGACAGCAGCTCTTAATGCCACCAGTCCTAATGACTTTATTTCGAGGTTTCTAGGGATGCTGCGAGAGGAGCGGCTTGACCAACTTCGACGGCTCTGGCTCACATATCTGACTACTGAGCGGGATAGCGATGCCTCTAGGCGTTCGCAGGTTAAATGTATTGCGGGCATTCTTTGCGGGAATTACGAGTCAGCTCACGCTGAAGCTGATGTCGGGGAAAGATTTTCTGCTGATCTGATGAGTCTGGGTATAGATAAGAAAAAGGCCTATGACGATATCTTTGATTTGATGCCTCCTTTGATTCTAAGAGAGCTGCAGTTGGACAGGCCTCATGCTTATCACCTATACCCAATTTGCGAAAGCGAGGATGAGTTACGTCGACTCTTGGGCGGGGATATGGGTTTCCTTCGCAATAGAGTTGCATTAATGAGTGCTGAGCAGCGCGAATATATGTTTGGGTCGGAGCTGGGGCTATGATGTACCTACAAAACATCATCAGATTCTGCTCGCCAGCAGATGTAAGATGTGAGAAAGGTCAGTACTACTTTGATCAAATGGAATTCAGCAAGTTTATAGATTTGTTTAGATATGTAGAGCTGGTCTACTCGTTTTCTGAAACCACAACTTTTGTTGATTGGGATTTTGAGTATCTTGCTGCGACTCTTGATCAGGTGCTTGAGCAAAATGCAATCACAGATGACCTGGAGTTTCTTGATTTTATAGTGGGCCGGATCTTCGAAGTACTCGGTCGTAATGAAGCCCTGGATGCACTAGCCGGAAAACTATATTGGTGTTTAAGAAATAGTGATGTCGACGCAGCCTGCAACGCCCTTGCTGGCTATTTCCAACAAGCTTCCGGGGGCGAGAATGCGTTTGTCGGTAGTTAGATACTTGCAATGGGTATTCCCAGCATTTCTCAACGCCCATGATGGTTATGTTCGCTATTATCGCCAGAAATACAAGTCTGAGCGGGATCTGATTATTGTTTTGTACTCAAACTTCCTTGCGTTGCCAGAGAGTTATTATCGAGAGCGAGGATTTGACAAGGTTTGGGCGCTGGTTGACTCGATTGCTGACGAAGACCTGCTGTTTCATGAGCTGGGGAATGAGGTTGCAGGGATTGCGTGGCGGCTGGGGTTCGTTGGAAGGCTGGACAAGATTCTAATTGCCAAGGAAAATGCGGCTGACGAGTATTACTGGAGTCTGCGCAGCGGTAGCGAACTGGCTCTTATGAAATTTGCCCTCAGATATATGGGTAAATTTAAGGATATGATCTATGGAGGAAGTATGAAATCACTTATTCAAAGCTTTCATGATAAAAAACGGGAGGAATTTATTCGTCGTTATCGTCTTGTTAATCCGGAGCGTGCAAATATTCTTGACGAATGCAAGACTGAGTCCGAGTGTGACAAGTTCTTGCGTAATGATAAAGAGTTCATGCAGGTTCTTCGTCAGCGATTGATGGATGCCGGGAAGTTTGAGTCGATCGACTATCTGACTGGGGCTGACCTGGGTAAGTAGTTTGGTTAAGAGAAACGCTTTACCGAAGTTTGGGGAGGTCAGACAGGCGGGTGGTGTAGTAAGGGCTAAGGTGGCCGCGTTGCATGTTCCAGGGCATGTCTCCAATTGTCGTGGCTGAACGCAGAGAGCCTTTGCCGAACCGGGCATTTATCGCGTCGAGCACCCTGGCCCTGGGGCTCTGTGAGCTGACCGCAGCGAACATGTCCGTAGTCAGGTCTTCTGGCTGGCAGATCTCGCTCAATGCCACGGAGGACTTTGCATAAACTGCATTGTCGTCGAAGATTTTCTTAGCCAAAGAAACAGCCGCCCCTTGAAGCGTGAGAGTGTCGTCGGTGTGCTGCTGAAGTCTGGCTGTCGCTGAAGAGTACGCATCACTGAAGCTCTCCGCCGTGGCTTTCCTCACAATGAGACCAACATCAATCTTCCGACAAACCGACCCCTGAGCCCTCAGTTTCTCAGATGCGCGGGCAACGTAGCTGGCAATCGACTGCTCAATTGGTTTCCACCCCTGTTGCCTGCTTCCGAACGCACGTGAGCTGATGATTTGCTTTTTCTTCGGAGCCTGGAGCTCCAGATCATTGCAAGGGATGCCCCGGAGCTCTAGCAGCTTCAGCGTGTTTTGACCGTCGATGCTGATAACAACGATCGTCCCTGGTCGTGCAGGCTCGTTGCGGCTAATGACAGCGACATCGCCTGGCTGGATGTCGCTGATTCGTTTTGGCAACGACACTGAAGCCCTCATGACCGAGGTGATTCTGCCTCTTGCTGTTGACCGACTGTACGGCCAGTTGACTATGCCAAGCCTCGTCAGCGTCAACACTGCAGATGAATCCAAAAACCACGGCGACACGATCCGAATCGCTAAGCCCATCGAGTTCACCGACGCAGATGACCATCCTACCGACAGCGCTGGCTCGCAATCGGAAGACATCACTGCCAGCAAGATTGACGTAAAGCTGGATCGCCATCTGTATAAGCAGTTCGCAATGAAAGATGCCGAGTTCCTGTCTCACGCAAACTCGCTGACCCTTCCGTCCGCTGCAGAAGCTGCCGTTGATGCCCTGGCCCGCACCATCAACAAGAACCTCTTCAATCTGTACAAAGACGTTCCGTACATTTCGGGCGACCCGACATCGACAGCAGGTCGCGACAAACTGGATTTGATCAATGCGCGCAAGGAAATGCAGAACCGCAAAATCCAGAATGGTCGCAACATCGTCCTGACTTCGGACACTGAAGCTGACCTGCTGCTTGAGTTCTCGAAGATCAACGAAAGCGGCGACGCGAACGTAGTCAGCCAGGGCCTGATTGGTCGCAAGTATGGCTTCGATCTGTACAGCGACGTTCAGGCTCCGTACCACGTCGCGGGGACTGCCTCTGCTAACGCTGGCATGACTCTGTCCGCACAAGCTGTCGCTGGTTCCACCATGCTAGCCCTGGCAGGTGCATGAAGCTGACGCCAGGGTTTGCATGCTTCATGACCAAGCTCTGATCGCCGGAACCGATGTCGCCCAAGAAACCCGCCTGGCCCTGGCGAACTACAGGCAGGCACTGCGAGACATCCCTGAGACCTCCAACCCTTCCTCTGTTGTTTGGCCGCAAAAGCCTTGGTGATAGCATGTGGCTTCCAATCACTGGGAGCTCAATATGGAAGAGAATCTGCGCCGGTTGTTGCTGGCATTTAATGATTGGCTTGTGCGGTCAGGGCTTTGCGATGACGCTTGCTACTTCACTGCAAAAAAGTGGAAGAAAAAAAAAGAAGAAATCCTGAATGATGCTGTTCAAGTGATTACTTTTGAAGGCAGTAACGTTGTCTCGATGCTCCATCTTGGGGAGGATATGCTCGTGTTCAATGAGCTTTTCGAGTCCTTCGGGTTTTATTATGAAACCTCAGATGAATATGTGCTTGGTATTTACCCCATTAAAGACTTTGATTTTGCTCAAGTAAAGGCCGGAACCAAATACAGCATTCTCCTTGCCGATCCGAGATGGAAGAGAAAGGCTGATCTAGTAAAGATGAGAGCTGGTAGAAAATGCGAAGATTGCGGGGAGTCAGGAAAGCTTGAGGCACATCATTGCTACTACGCTCGAATTGGACACGGATTTAACCCTTGGGAATATCCTCTCGATTCTCTAAGAGCACTATGTCCAGAGTGCCATAAAGAGCGTGAGAAGGTTGAAATGAACCTGAGAGCTTGGAGTGCCGAGCATACACACAAGCAGCTTGCGAAGATGATGGATGGGATTAATCGAATAGGTGGATCGCTAGGGTTAGATAAAAACGATCTCTTCGATCTTCTAATCAACGCCTCAGTAAAAGACATACGTCAGCTCAAAAAAATGCATGAAAGGGTTATGATTGAGCTCAATGAGTAATTCTTGTGTGATAATATAATAATACAGGGCCAAAAAAGCCCAGCTTGACTGGTAATAAGAAGAATAAAAATGTCAGCAACCCCTCCGGCGCCAACGAACGCCTCGAACTTGGTTATTTCCCTGTACGCCCTGATTCCCCTGTTATCACTGGTGGTTTCAGGTGTCTGGGCTTATTCAGGCCTTGATAAGAAAATCGAACTCTTGGATCAGCGCGTCGACATTGTCTCGGCTCAAATTCAGACTTACCAAATTGAGCGCAAAGAAGACAGCAAGCGAATTGAAGATAAACTCGACAAGATCAGTGTGAGGATTGATGCCCTGATTGTTAAGGGAGTGTCGAAATGATCAGCATGATTAGTGCGTTATTAGGGTTCCTGTCACCATTCGTTCCGAAAGTTTTCGAGCTCTTCCAAAGTAACCAGGATCACAAGCAGGAGCTTGAAATGATGAAGCTCCGCTTGGAGAACGCCAATGCTGAGCACACTTGGCGCATGGAGGAAATCAATGCTCGTGCCGATATCGACGAGGCCATTGCAGTCCGCAAGCCTGAAGAGACGTACGGCGATAAGCTGATTTCGTCCGTTGCTGCAATAGACCTCCCGCGCTGGATCAAGGGGTACGTGGCCCTCATCGGTGTTCACGTCGACTTCTTCATTCGCATGTGCCGGCCTGTCATCACCTATGGCCTAGTCGGCTTTTACATGTTCTACAAGATTGCTACGTTCCAGCTGCTGGCCTCTTCAGGGCTTTCTGGAGTGGAAGCAATCGTTCGAAGCTGGACTGATTTCGACGAAGCCATGCTTGTTGCGGTGATCAGCTTCTGGTTCGGCAATCGTACGATGAATCGCTGGAAGAAGTGACATGGGGTCGATCTACGTGCCTCGGTGTCCGCTGGATTGCCCGTGTCAAAACCTGCTTCCAGCGGAGCGTCGACCCTTACGGCCAGCCATGGGCGCCTATTCACCACCGCCAGGGTCAGCCACTCCTCGACACCGGCAGGCTCAGAAATAGCATCAAACACAGCGTCCGGGGCACCAACCTCGAATTAGCATCGAACTTGATATACGCGGACAACCATCAGTACGGAATTACCGTTAAGCAAAGGCGATACCTTCCAGACAAAACTGGTCTTCCAAAAGCCTGGCTCGCCGAATATCAAAATATCCTTTTGCAGAACCTTGAAAACGCCCTGAGCACAACTCCGCCTGTGATAAAATAAGAAGAAAAACAATGGCCATCGCTGAAACCCTAGAAGCCTACAAAGCCCTCATTGAGAATTTGCCATCAAAACCGAAGGTGGATCTTTTCTCGGGTAAAGTAGCTGATGAAGCGCTGAAGAACATCTCACTCCAAGGCGGCCAGTGTTACGTGCTGCTTGCGTGCGGTGGTGGGCCAATCGTCGCCGATACTCCTAAAATTTATTGTGATGCCATCTTTGGCGCGTTCATTATCTGCAGGGCTGACCAGGACACTAAGGGTGTTTCCCGTCGCGCAATGAGTTTGGGTGTTGAAATTTCAAAGGTGCTGAAGAAATATCGTGGTGTAGCAAGCGCCAATCCAAACCTACCCAAGATTCACTCTTTTGAAGAGCTTCTTTCAGGATTCAAGGCCTCCAGTAACAACTTTAGCGCCTGGCAACTGGCATGGACGCATTATGTAGCGTTCGATTGATATACAACCACCAAAAATAATAAGAACAAAGGTGATCACATGGCTGTAAACGTAAAAGACACTAGCATCGGATGGATCGGTAATGGCGCCATTCTGATTTCTGTGCTCGATGAAAACGACGAACCAATCGGCGGCTTCACCGCTGTCGCGCACTCGTCCTCGGCTGTGCTGGCCCTGACCTCCGATAAAGTCGAGATGCAGGACACCACTTATGGCACTCTATCGACCGCGAAGTCGAAGGTCATCAAGAACACAGGCGAGCTGACAGTCAACGCCAAAGATTTTAATTCTGAATTGATGCGCCTTGCGCTGTTTGGATCGCTGTCCACGGATGCTGCAGTGGCGTCGAAGGTCTGAACTGGCAAAGCCTACCTGGGCAAGAGCGTCGTCGTCCCTGGCGTGATCGCATCTGTGACTACCATTACCGTTAGCGGCGAGCCACTGGATGCTGGGCTTTATCGCGTCTCCGGTGGCTCTATTGAGTTCGACGCAGATGCTGGTTTCGAGGATGGCGCTGTGGTCGAGGTCACGTATGCCAGTAAGGCCACCACTCGTCTCGAAGGGCTTGTGAACAGCGGCATCAACGTCCAGATAGTCTTCGACGGCTTCAACCTGGCGGAGGATGACAGGGAAGTTAAGGTCACGTATTACAAAGTTTCGCTGTCGCCTGCAGCTCAGCGTCAGCTCATCACCAGCGACTATGCAGAGCAAGAGATCAAGGGCACGCTGCTTGCGTCCAAAGCCGTAAGCGGTAGCGGTCTGTCGAAGCTGTTCAGGGAAGAGTACGCTTAAGCCATACCTGCTTCAAAACACCAGCTTGGGCGTGCTGGTGTTTTTCGCATGACTTACCTTTCAGAAGAAGATATTTTACCGGACAAGGCTTCACAGGGCCGGGATAGACGCTTCAGGGAGGCCTCATGAGCTCAAAATATTCAGACTTAACAGAAGAAGACGTTCGTCGCCTCGTCAACAACGGTGTATACACTGTAGAGACGATTGAGCTAGTAAGAGACAATGGGACTATTGTTCGGCATCTGGAAGCAACGGAAATCAGCCCGGTGCCATCATCGGTGTTGACCTATAATATTTACAACCAAACTATTCAAGAAGTAAACCTGGATGGCGTTGTACGTGCTATAGCCAATGATCGAAATAGATCTATCTCTGATGGCTTAACCATTCAGTATGACTCTATTCTGAATAATTTGGCTTATTACAGAGATCACGGTAGCAGACTCGACCCACTAAACTCTAAGAGCCTAGATGCGATTTCGCCCTTCGAATTTCAATGTAAGAGAAGCTTCGGAAGCCTAGAAAGCTTTTGGGTTAATCCAGATGAGGCTGTGCGAACTGTTGATGCATATGCAAACATAATATTTATATATATTATGAGTGGGTATTGGTTACATGGTTGCAAGTTCTCGGATGACTCTACAAGTATTTCAAAGCTGGAGTACCTTGAAAATGGTGTTAGGCATATTTATCAGCAGCTCCTGATTAATTGGGAGGCTGGGAAAGAATTGAGCGAACATGCGCTGATAAACTCTGTGTACGCGTATGCTTACCTTGATGAAAAGGTTGATGTCAAGATAATAAACGATCTCGTGCAGCACGACTCGCGTTGCAATACTGCCTTAGATTTTTTTGAAAGTTTCAGTGAGCACTGCATTGAGAAGAAGTATCTAGGTGGTTCGGAAGTTTACAAAAGCAATGCTGCAGATAAATTCAGAAGTAACGCGGATGGTAGGTTAAAATACGCAACTCAGCTTCACGACATTCTCACAAAGATTGAAAATATTAAAGGGGTGATTCCTCAGTTGCGCGCAGCAGGACAAATCGATGAATCTCACATAAATCTCGGCGTCGATTTTGTAAAATCTCCGCTTTCTATAATTAGAGTTGGAAACGATCACAACAGTAACGCGATCGGTATTGGCGTCGACAATCAAGGTGCCAAACCGGATGCCTGATCCGGTTTTTCTGCGTGTCAGTGGTTGTATTTGTACCAGATCTGCCTCGCTGCTGCAGTACACCACGACTCCTTGAAAGCCTCCAATGTCGGAAATTCCCTTTCAAGACCAGCCATGGCATTCAGACAGAAACCCTCAACACAACCCTGGTCAGCCAGCTCATCAATCAGATGGCATTCAATGAACTCAGCGAGTTCGTCAATCTTCTCCCGCTCGTAAGCCGGATCATTGCGCTCAGCGACCTTACGCTTGCACATGTACTCCGTAACTTCCTGGAGCGACATCGACATCATCTGCGAATCAGTAAGCAGCGGCGGGATATCAGTGCGCGCATCAAACATGGCCATTCTCCTCGTCCAGAGCAAGCGATCTATATTCCTGAAGCGCTTCTTCAACAATCCAATCATTTTCAATCGGAATGATCAGGTCAGAACCAATTGAGCCTTCAACTTCCTTTCTGAATTCGACGAAGTTGTAGGCATCCGAGTTGATGGCAATCTCCCGGACTGCTGCGCGGATCTCATCCTTCGTTGCAACCAGCTCAGGGTCATATTCGATATCGCTCATTTGAAATATCTCTCTCTTGTTATTGGGCACTGCTTACATCTTCAATATTACCGAGGCCTACCATGCCACGCTAGTAGACATCGCCGGCAATTGAGGTATACATCAAAAATAGATCTACCTCGATTTTCTTTGTTGTCAAACTGGGTTCGGCCCACGAAGGTTGCGCAGGTCGGTATAATGTAGGAAAGCCACATAATAATAAGAAGAAAGCATGGCACTCTCAGATCTCGTGATTCCCTCTCGCCCCATCACTATTATCCAGGCATCCGCTGACAAGCCGGAAGTCACTATCGATGTGTTCGGGCTCACTACGGAAGATTTCATTTATCTTGTTGATGGGTACAAGGAAGCTCTGGGCGCTATCTTTCTAAATAACGTCAAAGAGTCTTTGGCTGATCCCGATGTATCCAATCAGGTCTTGATGAGCTTTCCGGGGTTTGCAGCTGCTTGTGTTGCGTGTGCTTGTAAATAGCGTACTGCTGAGGAATACGTCCGCAACCTACCATTTCCCATCCAGCTTGAGCTCTTGGCGACAGTCTTCGCGCTGACATTCCCTGACGGGCTAAAAAAAGCCTGGAAAAGCTGCTTCCGACGATCTTACCCCTGCTCAAAAAGTAACTCAGTTCGAAGCGGCAAGGAAAAAACCAAAACCTACCGAAGAACAAGATCCAGAGCAGTTTGCGCTTGTTCTTATCGAGTGCTGCGAACTACTGATGGCAAATGGTCATGCGGTGCTGAATCCCTACCAGTACTCAATTAAACGCCTGTTGCACTTGGTTGGTGTTCATAAAGCGCGCCTGGGTGACCAGCTAATGACTCGAATCATCGCTGACCATATGTCTCGCATTGCCATTGCGACAGGCGCCGGGAAAGAGTTCAAAAATCTCATCGACCAACTAAGCCAAAAAGAAGAATAAGAAATGGCAGGTTCAACAATTATTCAGCTCGTCCTGCGAACTCGTGACGACATGTCAAAGGGTCTTAGTAGTGCTGCTGCCAAGATCACAGCCCTTATCGCTGCCTTTGCAGGCGCCAGTGCTATCAAGGAAACATTCAGTCAGCTTCCCGCCTGCGCGAGTGCTTGTGAACGGGGCTGCTGGCGGGGAGATTTCTGGGACTGCAGAGGTTACCTGGCGGTACCGGTCGGGGGCTGAGCAAGCTGTCGTGTTTTACAGTGATGATCGCGGTCAGGCTTTCGCCGGCACTGTGTCGATTGGCGTTTGGTCAGGAGGCGTGAAGGTTGAGCAGGTGGACAATCTTGCGGGGAATAGCTGGCGATTTGACGGGGACGCGAGCAGCAATGGTGGAGTGCTGCGGGGTGAGCTGGAGTTCAGGGTTAGCACATACCACGCTGGCGTCAGCTCAGATCCAATCGTCGTCAGCGTTACTCGACCCGCATTGGGCTGACCTCAGGCGTTTTCATTACGGTCATGCCGAAATCATTAGAATCCCCGCAGCGCGGGGATTTTTGATTACTTGAGCTTGGTCTGAAGCATGCTGAACATCGCCTTTTTGGCTCGGGCTACGAACTCATCCTCAGTTTCGCCAGACTTGGGAAGACCTATCTCGCCTTCCAGCTCGCCGAGGAATTCTCTATCGGTGACGAGCTTTGCTGCCCCTTCGGCAAATTCAGTAGCCTTGGATGCTCCTAGAGTCGTGCCCAGGATAGCCACTGCTGAAGCCTTTATTCCAGCTTGAGTACTTACTGCCATCGACTCAGACGCGGGCTGTGTGGAATCTGCTTTGCCATGAACGATATCTGCCAAAGATTTCATTGAGCTGCCCCGGCGTTGGCTTTGAAGAACTCACGGAAGGCCTTATCCATCAAGTCGACGAAAGCCTGGCAAATAGAGTCTCTTTGATCTTGCGATAGAGAAGACCAAATTTGTGAAATGGTGCTCCAGATTTTGAATAGGATATCAAGCATGTGTCTCTCCCTGTTGTGCCGATACTAGGGTCACCGTATCGGCAAAGTATGTGAATACTTGAGGTGTCTCACACTAGCCGCCAATTTCACCTGGGATCGGCTCAAACCAGTTGGCTTTCGTTTCGTGAAGAACATCGACAAGCTCAACTGCATCACAGCCATCCCTCGGCTTAAGTGTGAATGTCATAGGGAAATTTGGTCTGATATTTCCACTTATCGGATGTATAACAATTTTCGTGAATTTACCTGCACCTTCAATCTCGTGAGGCTGTTGCGGCAGTGCTTGAATGCCAGGTGCGCCTTCTATCCATGCAAACACTTGGTCAACGCTGTTTCTGACCAAAAACATAAACTTCGGATTTGATTCCTGGAGATGTGACGCTTTAACAGTGATCTTCAGTTCTGTCTCTGGCGCGCCCGTCACCTCATAAGTCAGATTTGAAAAAGCAGCGTGCTGAGGGGTAAATTCGGGTTTTCCTGAAATTCGATCTTTGATCTGCTGGATAGTCGTATCGATACCATTTCGATGCATGTCGATATAAGCTTTGTCCATTAGGATTGCTGGCAAAGCAACTCCGTCGACTCGCACTGGGACGAAGGTGATCTTACCTTTAGCGGCTTGATGCAACGCGCTCTGCCATTCCAAACCGACCATTCCGCTCTTCAGACTGTTTTCAGTGACAAAGAACAGAAAGAAGTCAGGAGACGCAAGGCCTTCATTCATTTTGCCGATGATGCTGTCGCCAGGCTGAATAGACCAGTCATCGTAAAAGACCGACTCTTGGCCGTAGATCTTCCTCAACTCAATAGCGACTGGCTCTACAACCGGTTTGTCTTGATAGTTGTGACTTAAAAAATTGTAGGCATGGCACATCTCCTTGTGTCGAACGACGATTCTACACCGGGCGATGGCCAGTTGCCTGCTAGCGATGCAGGGCGAGTGCTGGGTCGCATTCCCAGGCCTCCATCAACTCCTGTTCCTGCACGACCTGGGGCAGGGTGAGCCAGTCCGATCGCAGCTGGTAGTAGCTCTCGCCAGGCTTTTTGTCTTCAAGCTCCCAGTTTACTCGAATGCCGAATAGGGCCAGGATGATCGCCATGATTAGCTTGATCGTGGCTTCGAGCTCTTGCTGCTGACGCGCCTTGATGCTGAGACGGATGGGTCGACGATTACGGGCTCTGAGCACGAGATAGAAAACTCGGATTCGCTCCTGGCTTTCTGCGTCTCTGCGAGCAGCCTCTGTCTTAAGTCGGTGAAAGGTTTCTGGGTCATAGCTGATGCCTTCTTGTTGTGTGAGTTTTTGGAAAGTAAGTCGGCTGCGTTTGAGCTTACGGCCACTGATAACGGTGCCTTGGTACTCGTAGCCGATGCCTGTCGGCTGGCCCTCGGCGTTCTTCGTGAAATGGACGTAGATCTGTTGCCGGCGCAGGAGTGACACCAGCATGAACATGTCGCCCTGCGCTGCAGCGGTTGTCTCGATGGCGCCTGCGATCCTGGCGATCATGCGGTGCTTCAGGGGCATGCTGCCGTCACGCTGGCTAGCCTCAAGCTGGGCACGAGAGATCGGGGTTCCCCAGGTTTCTTTGGGGGCTGGAGCTTTTGACAAGCCGAACCGATCTTCAATGTCGCTGGTGCTGTCACAGCTGCGCATGCGCTCATTGCTGTCCTTAACGACAGTGAATTCCTCATTCATGCAAATTCGGTTTGCCACGATATGCACGTGCTGGTGATCGGTATCCCCGTGCAAAACGGCCACCCACTTGTTCTCTAGGCCAAAACCCAGGTCAGCCAGGTACGTCTCGACTGCTTCCAGCCATTGCTCGTCCGTCAAGGACTCTCCGGGTTTCAAGGAGAGCATGGCGTGCCAAACTGGCTTGATAACGCGATCGGAATCGATTGCCGAGTCCCGCATTTTCTCAATTGCATCGAACTCTTGGATCATGCCTTCGGCATCAATCTTGTCCTTTGTATGACCACGCCGAAGTGGGTCAGGAGCAAAGCAGTTTTTGCCGATAGTCTTAATTGTTGTAATGGCATGCTCATGCTTGCTGAGACCGAAGATATATTCGATCCGATTCCGGAAGCTGCCTTTCCCTTTTTCAAATATTTTACCGATCATGGTTAGATCCACAGCAATTTATTATTAATATTGTGTAGCTCGGCAATAACCTGCTCTGAATCTTTTCCTTGGTCGATCATATTAGTGACTCGCTGAAGCTCCAGGGCAATTTGCATCGTCGCAAGTGGAACTATCACCTTGGCCTTCGGGTTACTCTTGCACAGATTATTCCGCACGTAGGCCCCAAGGGTTTTAAATCCAGCCGCATCGAGCTTGGCTTTGAGGTCTTCGAGTTCTATTGCAGTTAGTCGAAAAGTAATTCTCTGATCCTTTTTCACAGGAGCAGTTGGTCTGCCTTTCTTCTTGTTATTATTCATGGCACAACCTCCACAGGAGAGTGAGCAGGCTATTTAACGTCTGACATAGACACAACTGGCCACCCATAAGATCTAGTTTTATTATGCAAATGGAGCAAAAGGTAGGGGAAGTGTTTTGTGAAAAATGTTTGACTTAAATGGCGACAAAAGTGCCTCAAATGGCAACTCAAGTGCCGGCGCTGGCAACAGCGATGCCTTAAATGGCCCGATATACTTCTAACTTCGCAATGTGTCAATGCGACATATCATGATGGTTACTCTATGTGAGTGCGGACAGGCTCAAATGTCGCAGCACATGAGTGCGAAACCGGGAAATGTCACAGGCGATGAGAGTGAAATGGCTTCATGTCACTAAGGGGGATTGCGAGAGAGCGCGCTGACGCAGCCGGTGCTAGTGGCAAGGGCGGAAGTCGCAGGACTAGGGAGTGCACACCTCTGATCCCGTCCAGGCGCATAGACAGCGAAAGTGCCAGTGATTGGACAGACTGGCACTGCCTATTTTTTTCTCTCCGGGAAATCCCTGGGGCTAGCCGATCAGCACCAGGAATGCACAGAACTTGTACCGGAGATGCACGACCCCGCTGAACGGATTGCCCGCAATTTGCACGCAAGATTTTGTCAGGTGGCTTTGAGGCCCGTAAAATCAAGGCCCGCAGGTGTCAGTCGCGATCATCCATCATCGGGGCAACGGAGAAGCGGCGGGAGAGTGGAGCTGTTTGTAGGGACATTGGGAATCTGAGTCAACGAGGCGAGTGGCCTAGTTTATCAGGGATGTATCAGGGGTGTTTTGCGCTCTTCACCGTCTCAAGCGACAGGGTACACGGTGAGGATCCTCAATCAATGATTGTGTCGGATATCGTGGCCTGACCCTGGCGTCTCTTTATTGCATTGCTTGCATGGAAACGTTTGTAGCCGTCTGAGTCGTTAGTTCTATGAGGGTTAACGCTCCGTCGTCAAAGGAGCAGCCTGTATCTATGTAGATCGTATTTCCCAAATAGGTAAGGGAGGATACAGTTGAATGGCCGACATAAACTTGATCAATACCTTGAGTTAAAGCTTCGTCGAGGCTTTCGATTTTTGTTCTGGCGTACAGTGCTTTTTCTAACGCTAGGCGTTGATGGACTTCGCCAAACTGACCCGTAATAGCGTCTTTTGCACTCTGCCAGGTGTCATTGTTATACGTCAGCGGAGTCTCTGCGTGCACAATCCCAATTTTTCGACCATCTGTTAATTCAACCTCTATTATTAGAGGAAGATCTTTTAAGGCGTCAGACAGGGTCTGTTGAAATTGAGTTGATAGTTTGTAGAGCCATGCTCCACCGTTGCGCGAATGCCTGGCAATGTCGCCATTGCCAGAAACACAGTCGATAACCATCTGTTCATGGTTGCCCCTCACGGCGTGAAACCAGGGCTTCTGTAGCCAGACCACGGCATCGATGGAGTCGGGTCCTCTGTCAATGAGGTCGCCCACAGAGAAGATTCGATCTATGCGTTCATTGAAGTCCACTTTTTTTAAAAGAAGCTCTAATAGCTTGAAGTGCCCGTGGACGTCACCGACTATAAAATCTCGACCAATTTTGTTGGGTAAAAACGACTGGGTTTTGTGCATGGTCAGTGATCGAGGGGGGATATTTAATTTTAAGGATACTACGTACTAGGAGACTTGGTAACGTACGCATGGAAATCGCGGCTTCCCCCCTGCGCCCGCTATTTAAAGTACGAGCGAATCCTTGTACACGTCTTGCTGGTGACTTTGGGTAGCCGATGTGTCGCTGCAGGCGGTGCCATTTGGATAATGCAGTGTTCCTTATGGCCATCGCCATAAACCATTACTGCCGAGGTAGTGGAGGAGCCATCTTCGTTCAAGTACGTTGTGACATTTTCACTGTTCTCTGGGCGTTTATCAGGGCCGCCGTAGGGATCAGGGTTCGCGGGGGACTCGGCCGCATAGGCAGCCTGGGCGAGCAATAGAAGCGTGAATGCGCGAATGAATTTCACAGTGGGCCCTTCGACAGAGTTGGGAATTCAGTAAATACAGATTGAGGCGGCTGTGCAGCTCAGACCGCTAAATCCCTCAAGAAATTTCCCACACGTTCTCGCCCGGCCCTGTGCAAGCCAGCTACTACAGGCAGGGCTGCGTCAGCCCACTTCGACAGTGCCTTTATGGAAAATCTCACGCCGTGCCCGGCGGCTGATGTTTTCGTGCTTGCTGAGTGTGTACATCTCGTCAAAGCGCGCACGGTCGATACCGGGATAGTTGACCAGTTCTTCCATCACTATGCGGTCGTAATCCTGCTCGATCACAAAACGGAAAACCTCGCGTCGATAATAGAAGCCGAATTGAAAGGCCAGCACTTCGGTGAGGTAGTCAGTCTGGGTGAGGAAGCAGTTCTCCAGGTCAATCGCCTTGGCGCACGTGGGGTGCTGTGGGTCGACCATCACATTGTTGGCCCAGAAGTCCATGTGGATGATGTGTTTGCTGTGCAGGGCGCGCAGCAATTTGAATGACGCGGTGATCAGGCTTAGGACGCCGCGTTCCTGCTTGAGCCATTCCAGGCCGCTGAGGTAGCCGTCGAGCATCTCGGTGAAGATGAAGAATTCCTGGATTAGGCCAAGCGCAGATTTTCTGTAACCGAAACCACGCAGTCCGGCGACCGGTGCGCCGCGCTTCTGCGCGCCCAGGGTGTTGATGACTTCCTCAACGGGCCAGTCGAATGTGCCGTCGCGTTTGGAGCGTCCGAAGGTGACGCGCAGTTTAGGACGCAGGCTGTCCAACGGCTGGGACTTGGCGAACAGATCGTTCTCCATGCCTTTCAACGGCGCGCTGATGCGGTTTTTGAGTTGATGGCGAGTGTCGATCAGGTCCTGAATCGCTTGGTGGACTCCGTCGTCGCTGGTGTGTGTGGTGAACACCGTCGCGTTGCCGTGATTGAGCGTTGCGGGAAAATTCTCAAGCACATTTCTATCGGGAAAGCTCAAAACACATCCTTGTCATTCGGAAAAGTATTACAGACATGTTACATGCACGATCTATTGGATCCAACCTGAACGTAACCTGTCTGGAAATGAAATATTTTTCACGTAGGGTTTTCTGAGCGTTTCCTGGCGTTGATGCCTGATTTCAACCGGTTCTATTCGTTTATTCCCCGCCTTTCATCCGTCGTGCAATCAGATAGATCCCCAACCCGGCCAACGCTGTGACTGCGCCGATATAGCCGGTGCTGGTCCAACCCAACCCGGCCGTGATCGCCATGCCGCCAAACCACGGGCCCAGCGCGTTCGCCAGGTTGAATGCCGCATGGTTGGACGCTGCCGCCAGGCTTGGCGCTTCGTGGGCAATGTCCATCAGGCGGATCTGCAACGGTGCAGCCAACGCCACCATGGTGCCGACCAGGCCCATGCTCAGCAGCACGCCCCACAGCGATGCAGCTGCGAACGGAAAGAACAGCAATACGCCAATCGACCACACCAGGATCCAACCCACCGCGCGAAACTGCATGCGATCAAACAGCTTGCCGCCGGCGATATTGCCGATGATCCCGCCCACGCCAAACGCGGCGAGGCCGAAGGGAATCCACTGTGGCGAGACTTTGGTCACTTCGAGCATGGTCGGTGCCAGGTAGCTGAACACGCAGAACATCCCGGCAAACCCGATTGCGCCGATGGACAGTGCCATCCACACCTGGGGTTTGGTGAAGGCACGCAGTTCCTTGCGTGGGTCGCTGCGTTCTTCGTCATGGCGGTGCGGCACGAATTGCCAGACGAGGGCGATGGTGCACAGCGCAATCACGCTGACCAGCGCGAACGCCGAGCGCCAGCCCAGGTGTTGGCCGAGGAAGGTGGCGATGGGGTTGCCGAGCAGCATGGCCAAAGTCAGGCCCATCATGACGCGGGCGACGGCTCCGGCGCGTTTGTCGTTCGGCACCATGCTGGAGGCGACTACGGCAGCGATGCCGAAATAGGCGCCGTGGGGCAGGCCACTGATAAAGCGGAACGCCACCAGCGAACCGAAGGTGGGCGTGAATGCCGTGGCGAAGTTGCCCAGCGCGTACAAGCCCATCAACAGCAATAACATATGTTTGCGCAGCAGCTTGGCGCCGAGGATCGCCAGCAGCGGCGCGCCGACCATCACGCCCAGCGCATAGGCGCTGATGGCGTGGCCGACCTGAGGTTCGCTCAACCCCAGGTTCTGGGCGATGTCGGGCATCAGGCCCATGATCGCGAATTCGCCGGTACCGATCGCGAAAGCGCCCACGGCCATGGCGGCTTCCATTTTGGCGGCGCTGCGCGCGGGCAATACGTACCCGGGTGTTTGCTGGATAGACATGGATCGCTCTGTGCAGGAGGGAAAGACGAGCCGCCGATCCTAACGAGGCGGCCACGAAGGAGTCTAGAACAGCGGATTACGCCTGAGTTCCATCCCATCGCGGCGCCGGCCTTTGAGATCCGTCTTATTCACCCGGCTCCTGCTCATCCCTAACCTTTGGGCGATGAAACTCAAACATTTCCTGCAACCCCTCGATTCAACCTTCTCGACGCCCAAGGCAGCCCGCAAGTTGTTGCGTTTGTTTGCCTTTGCGTTGGTGCTCGGCGTTTATGTGGGGGCTTACAGTTATCTGCGCGCGGCATTCAGCGAGGAAATTTCGCTGCGGCGCAGTTATATGAACGAGGCGATTTCCGACGCACAGAGTTTTTTCGTCAGCCGCCAGACGCTGTTGAAGAGCCTCGGCCTGTCCACCGTCAGCCATAAGACGCCGCCTGTGGGCAATCTCAATGAAGTGCCGGCCGAAGAAGTGCATATCACCCTCGGTGAAGCAGGCAATATCTGGAGCCTGTGGCTGACCCGACGCATGCTCGATTACTTGCAGGCCAACCAGGTCAACCTGATTTACGTGCCGCAGCGTGCCACGCCGCTGGTCGAGCGCCTGTTTACCGTGGGCGAAGCGCCGGGAGCCGTACCGGAGTCGGTGTTGAAACGCTTGATGGCGGTGGATACCGGCAAGGTGTCGGTCAGCGATGAGTTGTGGCTGACCGAGCAGAGTCGCCTGGATTCATCGCTGTACATTTTTACGCGCCTGGACGAGCGCAGTCCTTCATCGGGCTGGCTTGGATTAGAGGTGGACGGACCGGACCTGATCAACGCCTTGCAGCATGAGAAGGCCGGCGACTTCATGTTGCTCGACGGCGCGGGCCAGCTGATTTTCAGCAGCGCTCCCCATCAACCGGCGGCGGCGCAGGTGTTGCGCCAGTATCACTCCACCGCCAGTTTCGGCTGGGAAGGCAGCCGCTGGTTGCCCGACCGCCTGGCGATCCGCAAGCACTTGGGCTATTCGCACTGGCAGATCGTCTACAGCCTTGAGTTGAGCTCGCTGTTGCCCAGCCTGGCGCTGCCGTTGCTGGTCTGCTTGCTGCTGTGCGCTCTGGCGAGCCTGCTGATGGTGCGCCTGGTGCGGCGCATCGACCAGCGCCTGATCATCCCGGCGGCCAATCGCATCGAAGCGTTGGTGGAGAGCGAAGCTTTCAGCAGTGCGGTCATTCGGATCGCCCCGGTGGCCTTGTGCGTGCTGCGGCGCAGTGACGGTGAAGTGGTGCTGGAAAACCCGTTGTCGCGCCAATGGCTGGGCAAGGGCCAGGAGCGCCGGCAACTGTGTCTCGACTGGGTTCGCCGTGCCTTCCATGATGCCGAACACGGCAGCACCGACGAGTTGCAGATGGCCGATGGTCGCCACCTGTTCCTGAGCTTTGCGCCCACCCGTTACCAACGTGAAGAAGTGTTGATCTGTGCCTTCAGCGACATCAGCGAGCGCAAACAGGTCGAGTTGGCGCTGGAGCAGGCGCGAACCCTGGCGGATGCGGCCAACGAGGCCAAGACCCTGTTCCTCGCAACCATGAGCCACGAGATCCGCACGCCGTTGTATGGCGTGCTGGCCACCCTGGAGTTGCTTGCCCGCACCGAGCTCAACAACCAGCAGCGCGGCTACTTGAATGCCATCGAAGGTTCCTCCGCGAACCTGCTGCAATTGATCTGCGACGTGTTGGATGTCTCCAAGATCGAAGCCGGGCAGTTGTCCCTGGAACTCACGGTGTTTTCTCCGCTGGAACTGGTGCAGGAAGTGATTCAAGGCTACGCCGGTGCCGCCCAGAGCAAGGGCCTGCAATTGTTCAGTTGCCTCGACCCGCACACCCCCGAACGCGTGCGCGGCGATGTCACACGGATTCGGCAGATCCTCAACAACCTGCTCAACAACGCGCTCAAATTCACCGAGAGCGGGCGCATCGTCCTGCGTTTGCGCCTGGAAAGCCGTGAGGGCGAGCGCAGCATGTTGCAGTGGCAGGTGGTCGACACCGGCAAAGGCATTGCGGCGCACGATCAGCCCGATTTGTTCGAGCCGTTCTTCCAGGCCAGCGGCAACGCCAATGTGGTGGCGGGCAGCGGGCTCGGGCTGTCGATCTGCAAGCGCCTGGTGCACTTGATGAACGGCACGTTGCGTGTGGTCAGCGAGCCGGGCCTGGGCAGCAGTTTTACCTTCAACTTGCCGTTGGAGCAGGTCACCGACGATCAGCCCTGGGCCTTGCCGTTGTTGGGCGAGCGGGTCTATGTGGTGTCACCGGTACGCGAACTGGCCGAGAGCATCGGGGGCTGGTTGCGGCGCTGGGGTGCGCGGGCGCAATTGGGCGTGCCCGAATCCGTCGCCACTGACCCCGGCGCGGTGCTGGTCGAGCTTTATCCTGGCGCGGTCGATGCTGCGCGGCTTCGCTGGTCGGGCCCACGGGTAGTTGCGTCGGCTGATGAGCATGGCGTCTCGCTGGGACCGGGCGCGTGTTGGCAGATCGGCTTGAACAACCTGCACGCGCTCAATCGTGCCGTCAGCCGCGCCCAGGGCATCGAGGAACACCTGTCGCCCATCCCCCGCGAGGCGCCCGCCGAGGTCAGCCTGAACCTGCGTCTGCTGGTGGCTGAAGACAACCTGATCAACCAATTGATCCTGCGCGATCAGTTGGAAGAACTCGGCTGCACCGTGGTGCTCGCCGGCGACGGTATCGAAGCGCTGTCGTTGTGGGGCGAACGCCCGTTCGACATGGTCCTCACCGACGTCAACATGCCGCGCATGAACGGCTACGAACTCACCGAACAACTTCGCCGCTTGGGCTGTTCGCTGCCGATCATCGGCGCTACGGCCAACGCGATGCTCGACGAAGCCGAGCGTTGCCTCAGCGCCGGCATGGACCACTGCCTGGTCAAGCCGTTTACCCTGCGCGCGCTCTATCAGTGCCTGCAGCGCTTTCAAAGGAGCGAGCCTTGAGTGCCTATCGCGTGCTCATCGTGGAAGACCATCCCTTTCAGCATGAGTACCTGATCAACGTGTTCCAGGCCATCGGCGGGTTTGACGTCGACGCGGTCTGGGATGGCGCCACCGCGTTGCAGCGCCTGGCCAGCCAGCATTACGACCTGTTGCTCAGCGACCTGATGATGCCGGGGATGGACGGTGTGCAACTGATCCAGCAACTGGCCGGCCTGCAGGCGCCGCCCGCGTTGGCGCTGATGAGTGTGGCTTCGCGGCGCATGCTGGTGGGGGCCGGGGAGGTCGCGGGCAACCTGGGCCTGACGGTGGCTGGATTACTGTCCAAACCGATCAGCGATCCGCAGGTGCGCAGCCTGCGCGATTGCCTCGACCGGCTGGCCGAACAGGCGCGCACGCCGTGTTGCCATCGCGGCGTCAACCTGGCGCGGGACACCCTGGCCCGCGCATTGACCAACGGTGAGATCCAGGCCTGGTTCCAGCCCAAGAAATCCCTGCACGACGGGCGTATTGTCGGCGCCGAAGCCCTGGCTCGCTGGGTCCACCCGCAGGAGGGCCTGCTGATGCCCGCCGAGTTTCTCGGCGAGATCGAACGCCAGGGCCTGGAAACCCAACTGCTGTCCTGCATCCTCGCCCAGACCCTGACCGCCCAGGCCCAGTGGGCGCAGCTCGGCTACCGGCTGCCGGTGTCGATCAACCTGCCAACCCATCTGCTCGACCAGTGCGACCTGGTCGATCGCTTGCTGGCCCAAGTGCTGCAGCGCGACGCGGAGCCCCGGCAAATCACCTTCGAACTGATGGAAAGCTCCACCACACAGTTGGCCAGCAACTACTACGCTGGAGCATGTCGCCTGCGCCTGATGGGCTTCGGTCTGGCCCAGGATGATTTTGGCAAGGGCTTCAGTTCTTACTTCAACCTGGTGTCTACGCCGTTCAACGAGGTCAAGATCGACCGCTCACTGGTGCACGGTTGTGCAGACAACGAACACCTGGCGTCGGCCTTGCAAAGCATCATCGAACTGGGCCGCAAACTCGGCCTGACGACCATCGCCGAAGGCGCCGAAACCCAGGCTGAGCTGGCGGTGCTGAGGCGTTTTCGCTGCGACCAGGTGCAAGGCTTCTTGATTTCCCACGGCGTCGCTGCCGAAAAATTCAGCGCGCTGTTGATCGAAGATGGCCCTGCGCCAGCACTTATCTGAACGGCCGGGGTCACACAGTCAAGAAGCCCAGAGGAAGGGTCATCCGGTCAGCCGGGTGTTATCGGTCAATGCCGGATGAAGCATAGACCCTACGTCCTGATTCCAGGCTTTTCGCGGTACTGACGATGAAACATGCAAGTCTGCGCCTGGACAAGCTGGCGCAAAGCTCTCAACGCCTGAACAAAGCCCTGTTGTTGCTCACCGGGCTCGCCTTGCTGCTGTCCAGCAGTTGCTATTGGGCAGTGTCGCGTTTGTTGGAAGCCGAACAGGAAAAGATCCAGTTTCACTTTGCCCGTGTGGTGGAAATCATTCACGAGCATGAGGCGTTTCTGCGCAATGTGGCCAGCGGTTACAGCCAGCGCAACTCGCCGCCGTTGCCGGCGGTGCAATCGACGTCGGTGGTGGAGGTGCAGCGCGACGCTGGGCAGGTGGTGTTGCAGGCTAAGGGGTTTGCGCTCTCGCTGCCGTTCACCTTGTCCCATGATCCCGGCTTATCGGCGGATGACACACGGCGCGCGCTGGCATTTGGCGTGCAATTGACCGACTACTATGGCGGCTATTGGGCCAGCTCGTTTTATGCATCGCCACAGCTGTTCGTGCTCACGCCTGACAACCTCACCAGCCTAGCTGTGCCCGGCATTGGCGGCCTACGCCAGCATCAGCCGTTGTTGCCCGGACAGTACCGCGAGGTGGTCGGGCGCTTGCATGAATTGCAACAGCGCCAGGCCGCCTTGCTCAATGACAGCCGCGTGCGCTGGATGCGCGCGCCGTCGCAGCTGTATCACGACAGCCGCAGCGTGGTCGCCATGATCGGTCTTGATGTGCCCGGCGCTGTGTTGCCGGCTGCTCAAGGCCAGGGCTTGCTGGCCTTGGCGGCGGTGGTGGATACGTCCCAGGTCGATGAGTTCGAGCGGGTGTTGCGACTGTCGGTCTACAACCAGTTCACCCTGATCGCGCCCGAGGGCGACGTGTTGCTCGGCAGCCTCGGCGACGAACAGATGGCGCCCATGGGCTTGAGCTTCAGCCGCCAGGGCTTGCGCTTCAAGATGACCAGCGCGGGCGGTGAACGCTGGACCGGCTTGTACGCCATCACCTATCAGGACTTCCTGCGCTACGCCAAATGGCCGCTGCTCGGTCTCGGCCTCACGTTCCTCGCCGCCATGCTGCTCGGCTGGTGGATCAATCATTGGTACAAGACGCGCATCGTCAGCCCGGCGCAGCGCGCTCAGGAGCGGCTGTTCGAGAGCGAAGCGTTCAACCGCATCATGCTCCACAACGCCCCGGCCGGGCTGTGCGTGGTGCGGCGCAGCGACACGCAACTGCTGCTGGAGAACCAGCGCGCCCTGCAATTGGGCGGCACTGCTTCCTTGCTGGCGGTACTCAAGGCCAACGACGGCGCCGACACCCCCGGCGAAATGTGCCTGGCGGTGGACGGCCGTTATTTGCAGGTTGTGGTGGTGGCCGCGCGCTACGAGGGCGACGACGTATTTCTTTGCGGCTGCAACGACATCACGCGGCATGTGGACGAAGCCCAATTACTGAACCAGGCCCGTCAGGAAGCCACCGCCGCCAACGAGGCCAAGACGGTGTTCCTCGCGACCATGAGCCATGAGATCCGCACACCCTTATATGGCGTGCTGGGCAATCTGGAGCTGATGGCGCTGACCGACATGAGCGAGCGCCAGCGTCAGTACCTGGAAATCATCCAGGGCTCGTCCACTGTGCTGTTCCAGTTGATCAGCAACGTGCTCGACGTGTCGAAGATCGAGTCCGGGCAAATGGCGGTGGAGGCGGTTGCCTTCGACCCCCATCAACTGGTGGACGAGTCGGTGCTGGCGTTCACCGCCACGGCGCGCAACAAAGGCTTGCAGATCGACGCCGAGATCGACCCGCAGGTGCCGCAGCAACTGCGCGGCGATGCCGGGCGCATTCGGCAGATCCTGCACAACCTGTTGGGCAATGCGATCAAGTTCACCGACTCCGGCCGCGTGCGTTTGCGCCTCACCGTGCAACAGCTGTTCGAGCAGGAAGTCGCCTTGCAGTGGCAAGTCACCGACACCGGCGTGGGCATTCCGGAAAAGGCCGTGGAACAGCTCTTCAAACCGTTCTACCAAGTGGCTGGCGGCCAGGATGGCAATGGCGCGGGCCTTGGGCTGTCGATCTGCTCGCGTCTCAGTGAATTGATGGGCGGCAGCATGCGCGTGGTCAGCGAACCGGGCCTTGGCAGCAGTTTTTCGCTGTTCATTACCTTGCCGATTCTCACTCCCGTGCCCTCAGCCACCAGCCCGGCGCTGGCCTCGCCCTGTCTGGATGCGCCGTGCCTGAACGTGCGGGTGCTGGTGGCCGAAGACAACCCAGTCAGCCAGGCGGTATTGCAGGAGCAGCTCGAAGCCCTCGGGGCCCAGGCCACCGTGGCGCGGGACGGCGAGCATGCGTTGCAGATCTGGGGCTCGCAGCCTTTTGATCTGGTGATCACCGACATCAACATGCCGCGCCTCAATGGTTACGACCTGGCCCGCGCCTTGCGCGAACAGGGCGTGCAGGTGCCGATTATCGGCGTCACCGCCAATGCGTTGCGCGAGGAAGGCGAACGCTGCCTCGCGGTGGGCATGAATGCCTGGGTGGTCAAACCGCTGAGCCTGAGCATGTTGCGCCAGGCGTTGATGGCGCACTGCAGGCGCGCCACGGCCCTGACGACACCGGCGCCGGACCGCGACCGCGAAGGCTGGATCGAGCTGTCGCCGTCCATGCGCAAACTGATGGGCGAGACCCTGCTGGTCGACGTGCAACTCATTGAACAGGGCCTGGACGCCGGCGACTCCGATCGGGTGCGCCAACGCCTGCACAGCCTCAACGGCGCGCTGGCCAGCGTGCGCGCCGGGTTGTTGTCCAACGCCTGTCAGACATGGGAAAACACCCTCTACGATGGCCCATTGGACAGCCATGCCACCACGCAGATCCGTGTGTTGTGCGCGCGCTTGACGGCCGTCGCGCAGTGCCTGCTGGCCGAGTCATCCACCTGATGAACGCCCCCTACAAGAGAGCTGAACCATGCGAGACATGAACGTCGTCATAGCCGATGACCATCCCATCGTGTTGGTGGGCGTGCGCGAAATCGTGCAGCGCGACACCCGCTACCGCCTGGTGGGCGAGGCGGTCAGTTCGACGCAGTTGATCGAGCAGTTGCGCAGCCATCGGCCGCAAGTGCTGATCACCGATTTCAACATGCCCGGCGATGATACTTATGGCGACGGCCTGAAGTTGATCGAGTACATCCTGCGCCACTTCCCCGAGACCCAAGTGTTGGTGCTGACCATGATCTCCAACAGCCTGATCCTCACGCGTTTGCAGGAGTTGGGCGTGGCCGGCGTGATCCAGAAGAACCACCTGCACGGTGAAATCGAGAAAGCCCTGGGCGCCATCAGTGCCCAGCGCAGTTACCGGGCACCGATGCCGGCGGCGACGTCGGTGGTGGGCAACGGGTTTCAGGTGCAGGAGCGGTTCCAGAGCTTGTCGCCACGGGAGATGGAGGTGCTGCGTTTATTCGTCACGGGGATGAGTGTCAGCGACATTGCCAGGCAATTGAGCCGCAGCAACAAGACCGTCAGCGCACAGAAGATCTCGGCCATGCGCAAGCTGGATGTGGACAGTGATCAGGCGCTGCTGACCTATTGCATCGAGGCCCGGCAGTTTCAGTAGGGGGGTTAGCGGTACGTCATCTGCATCAACAGCGTTGCGCTGTAGCTGCCCGCTTCGGGCAGTTCGCCCACGGTCACCGGCTTGACTCGTAGGGTCAGTTCCAATGGTTCTTTTTCCACCGTCCAGTTGCTGGTTTCTCCCAGACTGAAATCGGCCTTCGCGCTTTTATTCAACAGCCCCAGGTGCAGTCCCAGACCAGCGCGATTGGTTAGCAGGGTCTGGTTGTCAGCGCTGC
Organism: Pseudomonas sivasensis; assembly: GCF_021391435.1. NCBI lineage: Bacteria > Pseudomonadati > Pseudomonadota > Gammaproteobacteria > Pseudomonadales > Pseudomonadaceae > Pseudomonas > Pseudomonas sivasensis. The sequence goes on from NZ_CP090029.1 coordinate 1,918,284, forward strand.
CCAACCCCGCTGAAAACGTCAGGCTCACCTGGCTGTCAGCTTGGCAATCGAAGATCAGCGGTACGTCGGTAGCGGCGACGCTGTCATCGACCAACTGGTTGAGGTTGGCGTCACCCAGTTTCAACTGTTGCGAGGTGGGAAAACGTGGTGTGCAGGGCGGCGCGATCAGCTTGCCGCTGACATCGATCTTCGCCTCATCTGCCGGTTGCGCAACCGCCGTGCCGGTCACCGCCAGCAGTATCCAGATAAGCGCTTTCATAGGTAGTTGATGGTCATGACGATCGACGAGGTGAACGCGCCCGGCGTCAGGGTGCCTTGTGCGATCAGCTTCGCCTTGAGGCTGATGTCGACGTTGCCGCTCAGGTTGCTGTAGGCCTTGGCGGTGCCTTTGAGGTTGGCCACCGTATTGTCTGCCCACAACAGCGAAACGCCGAGGTTGTCGGCCGTGGTCTTGGCCACGGTGTCGGTGTGCGTGCCTTTGCTGGAAGCGAAGCTTACGTTCAGCGATGAGCCAGCCGGGCAGGTCATTTTCACGGGAACCGCTACGGTATCGGTGGTGGCGACCTGGTCGGTGCGCACATTACCGAATGCTGCCGTGAGGGAGGTGCCAGAAGTCAGTACGCAGGGCGGTCGGGTGAGGGTGCCGCTTACGGTGATATTCACGGTGTCGGCGGCCTGGGCGGCAGTGCCGAGCAGTACCAGGGCGAGCAATGACGTTTTCATGAAAGCCTCATTGGTAATTGATGTTCAGGGTGTATTGGCTCTGGAACGCACCGGCAGGCGATTTCCCAGCCTCCAGTTGCGGCTTGAAACTCAAATTCACGCTGTTGCTGCCGGCCCTCAGTTGCATCGCGCGCGGGCTGGTAAAAACCACCGGGTTGCCGCTGTCGGTCCAGATAGCCTGCATGTTCAGCCCCGCAAGCGTGGTGCGTGACACACCGGTATTGGCGTTGACCACTGACTGGCTCGGCGTCAAGGTCACGTTGGCGCGCATCGACGACGGGCAATTGAGTGACACGCTGGTCGACTGCGAAACGGCGCTGAGATTAGCGCTGCTGATAGTGCCGAATTTCAAGTTGACGGCGCTCGGAGAACTCAAGCTGCAACTGACGGCGCGGACGTTGTAGATGAATAGCCACTCATGGAACCATTCCGCATAGGCCTGCCAACCACCTGTAGAGGTCACGCCAAGCTTCACTCTCGCGGTGCGCCGGCCCGGCGTACTCGGGGCGGTTCCCACTACGTAGTACACGTAAGAAACCGAGCGTCCGGCGAGTATGGGCGCGCAAGTCCCACCCAAGCATGCGGCTCCCCAACTGCCCAGCGGCAGTTGAAGCATATAGGTGTTGCTATAGGGGTCCAGGACCTGCAGGTTAGCGGGGGACGCTCCGGAAATCGCCGTGATTTCCAAATTGGTACCTGCGCCAGACGGGTAGGTACGTACCGCTGTGCAGGTACCGCTGAATGGGACTTTCATCTCGGCTCCGGCGGCGAATTCGTAACCGTTGGATGGATAGCCCGAGAGAGAGCATTTTATGCTTCCACTGATGAAAGCCTGTGCTTGAGGCGACAGCCAACCCAGTACCACCAGTGTCATGAGCTTCAGCAAGCAGTTTCCAGGCTTGATTTTCATGATCATTACTTACGAATCCTTGGCACCCGACCCACCGGCCGCGCGCTCACATTGAATGTTCAGTTGTGTAATCCCACCCTCGGCAGGCCCTTTATCGTCCAGTTTCAATTCGCGGCTGCACCACGGCTGGTTATCCACGCTGATCAACAGGCGTGACTGCGCCGGTACGCCGCTCAGGTACGCACGGCCCTTGTCGGCCACCAGTGTGCTACCCAAAGAGCGCCCATCCGGGGCGAACAGTTCGGCCTTGGCGGCAAACGGTGCCGCTTCGCCGCGTGCATCGATGATGCGGAACAGAATGCGTTGGCCTTTGCGGGTCTCGAAGTCCGCCAGCACAAAGGCACCGCGATTCGGCGTGACCTCCTGCACCAGTTGGGCGATGTCGACGTCAGCCGGCATCGACTGGGTGTCCAGCGACATACGGTTCTTGCGGTAGGGCAGGGCAGACGGCACCACCGTGTAGCCATTGGCATTGGTGCGCACACCCCGCTTGTTCTCGATTCCCACGTCTGCGGCGCCGGGTGTGGCCACGATCACGTTGGTTTCGCCCAGAGGCTGACTGAAAATAAGATTGCGGTCATAGGCGACCACCGAGCCCTCGATGCCCATGTCCAGCTGCCGGCTACCGGAGGTCTCGTTATAGCCACCGTGCACGATGGCGTTGGGCGCGTCATAGCGCGCGGCAAATGTGCTGCCCATCACGCGGTCATTGGCGTTGACTTGCTGCGACACGCCAGCGCTGTAGGCCAGGGTGTCGTCCTCCAGCGCATTGCCGCTCAACGTCGCCGTGCGCGAGGCCGTGCCCCGCGCGCTCTGGTTCGCGTTGACCGATACACGCTGGTTGCGTGTACCGCCCAGCGGCATGCTGATGCTCAGGGACAGCGTGCGGTCATTGCTGCTGTCCCCTTTGTTAGCGCTCAAGCCGAGAGTGTAGGAAATGTCCCCGACGCTGGCGCTGTAGCCCAGTTGAATCGAGGTGTCGGCATTGCTCTTGTCCCAGTAGTTGGTTTTCGTCACGTTGGCATACACACCGCCGTAGCCGCCCAGTTGCTGGGACACGTTGGCGGTGAAGTTGCTCTTCATATGGCCGCTGCGGTACATCTCCAGCGACTGCTCGTTGGTGCGGCTGTTGAGCGCCTCGTTGAACGAGTAGTAGCCGCCGGTGGAATAGCGATAACCGATCAGGCTGAAGTTGGTGTCGGTGGCCGCCAGGGCTTTGGAGTAGCGAAAGCGAAATGACTGGCCGCTGGCGGTGGTTTTTGCCGGGCCCATGGCTTCGCTGCGCGCGTGGGTCATGTCCACTGAAATCGCACCGAAACCGGCGAAGTCGTGGGCGAACCCTAGCAGGCCGGCGCTGTACTGATCACTCAGCAGGCTGCCGCCGAACAGCGTGGTGCCGCCGGCCAGGCCGCGCCGCAGGGACGCCTGGATAAAACGTGGGGTGTCCTGCTGCGTGGTCGCTTGCGCCGGGCGGTACTGGCCGGCGAATACCGAATAGCTCTGTTGGCCCTCACGCAGCATGTAAGGCACCGACGAAAACGACTGGGTAAACACCTGGCGCTGGCCATCGGGTCCTTCCACGGTGACTTCAATGTCGCCATTGCTGGCGGTGGGGTACAGGTCGGTCAACGCGAACGGCCCCGAGGGCACCCACTGCTCATGGATCACGTAACCGCGCTGGCGGATGATCACCCGCGAGCGGCCGTTGGCGATGCCACGAATCACTGGCGCGAATTGGCGGGCCTGGTCCGGCAGCATGTCCATGTCCGAGGCAATGCCCAGCCCGCGATAGGGGATGGCGTCGAACAGGTCACCTTCGGTGGTGGAGTCGCCCACGGTGGCAATCGCCATCATGTTGCCCATGTTGCGCTGGGCGTAGGTTTCCATCGACTCCCAACGTCCGGTGTCGCCTGTGCCTTTCTGCCAAGTGGAGAAATTGCGCAGCCGCCAGGCTCCGGCGTTTATACCGCTGCGCAGGCTGCCGAACTGGTCTTGGCGGCTGCCGGTGTCGGACTCCACCGTACTCCCGGAAAAGCTGTAGTTGGTGAACGCCACTTGCTCGCCGTCACTCCACTGCCGGCGGCGTACTTCAAACGGGATGCTGCCCAGGTACGCTTGGGGAATCTCAATCGACAACACCTGGCGGTTGAAATCGTAGTCGTAGACCATCCCGGCCAGGCCCTGGTCGAACGCGATGCAGGTAGCGTCGGCGTCGCTGCGGTTTTGCAGGGCGGTATCGGCAACCCCTTGGCTACGAAAAAAGTCGGTATCCAGGCACGGGAAAAGCCCGGTGGAGGAGCGGTCCGACGTACCGCTGGCGCGAATAAAGCGTACATCGCGCTGCTCGACCGAATGCTCATTGACCAACACGTCTACCCGGTAAATTCCTGGCAACTGGCCTTCGCTCATGGCGCTGACCTGTTGTTTCACGGCGGCCGAACTCTGCCCGCCGCCGATCTCAAGGAACGACGCATCGAACTCGTAGCCAGCCTGTGCAGGGGCCAAATGCAAGGCCAAGGCCGCCGCGATCGGGCAGCCGAAAGCCTTCATGGCGCAACGGCGCATGAATGGGAGTGAACGGGGCATGGGCGTTCCTGAAATGGCGTTTCGAGGTTGGCGCTTGGGTATCAGTGAAGGCGGACGACGGGGGCGGTCACGACGCTGCCGTAGTCATCGATGTAGCTCATTTGCACTTCATCACCGGGCTTGGCCTGGATCGCTAGTTCCTGCTGTTGGCCGGGGCGCAGCACATCCGGTGCCTGGGTGATCGGCTGGCCGTTGAGCTTCAGCTCGCTGACCACAACATGGAATTTGGACGTGTTGTTGAACATCAGCGCGCCGGCATTGGCCTTCCAGTTCACTTGCGCCACCGCGTCCTTGAGTTCGCCTTTAAGGCCGGCGGGGCGGTAGAACAGCTTGATGGTGGTCTTGAGGGCGATCTGCAGCACGTTCTTGCCTTTCTGGTCGTCACTCATGGCCGGGATCGCCTTGACGTTCATCAGGAACAGGCTTTCACGGTCTTGTGGCACATCGGCGCCACCGGCAAAGATCACACGCAGGATGTTTTCCTTGTTGGCGTCGAGCCGGAACAGCGGCGGGGTGACGATAAAGCTGTCGACGCTTTCTTCGCTGGTGCCGCCGAAACGGCTGACCCAGGACTGCACCAGGTAAGGCGAGGTGTCTTCGCGGTTGCTCACATTCAGATTGGCTTCGTTGGAGGCGCCGTTGTAGATCAGGCGCGTGGCGCCTACGGTCACGGCGGCGTCCGCTGCTGCGACATGCCAGAGCGGTAAGAGCGCGAGCAAAAAATACAGTTTCAAACGCATGATGGGAGACCTTTAAAAGTCCGTAGGCCGGCGCGGCGGCGCCAGGCCCACGGTGTTGACGAGCAATTACTTGTAGGTAACGTCGAAGCTGGCCAGGGCGTTGACTTGACCGGTGCCGATGCCAGACGTGGTCACTGCATCGTCGCCCGTGCCCGTAGTCACATCGGCGGCGGTGCGCACATAGGCGGCGGTGAAGTTGAAGGTGTTGGACATCGCTCGCAGGTCGTAGTCGGCGGTCGCGGTATTCAGTGGAACCGCGTTTCCGGTACGCGCGTCAGCGATCTTGATCGCGATACCTGTGACCTGGTTTTCACCGGTCAGGCCCAGCAAGGTGGAGTCGCTGGCGTCTTCCTGGCCGCTGAAGGTAATCGCGACGTTTTTCTTGGTCGCGGTGCTGCAGTTGTCCAGGCTGATCGAGAACGCTTTCGGCTTGGCGGTGGCGCCCACTGTTTTCCCGAAGTCAGCGATGCGCACCGGATCGAGTGTCACGGACTTGCTCTCGTCGCCGGTTTTGATGGTGCACGCGTTGTCGGTCACGGAACCGGTGAATTGGATCTGCCCGTCCGCAGCTTGTGCGGTACCGGCCAGCAGCCAGCAAGCGCCGCATGCGAGAGTGATTTGGCTCAGTTTGTTCAGCATTGCAATGCCCTTTACGAGATGGATGGTTGTCTGCTTACCCCCCTTGGGTAAGCCAATCCATAGTGCAATGCTGGGATTTGGAGGCACATGAGACAGATCTTAAAAGCTGGCCTACTGATGGCCGTTCGACCGGTGAGTCCATATCCGACGCCGGGCGTGATATTCTGCGCGCCGTCTTGGTCTAGTCTTTCCTTGGTACGTACATCCGTATACGTCCCAGCGGTTGACTGTCGCCCAGGTTGCTGAAGCCAATAAAGATAAAAAGTCAGCGCAGAAGGGACATAAAAGTGAGGTCGATACGTCGGCTTTGTGTGCCCACCCTGTGGCCTTCATGTGAGTGTGCAAACCCCGCGGTACGTTGCCTGGCGTAGCGTGATTGAGGGTTGCCCATGATCAGGGGCAGTGGGGCGGATGGCGTTTTATCATAGGTGCTACTGATGTTTAAAAAAGTAAACACTGCCCTGCTGGGGCTGGCTTTGTCGCTGGGGATCACGTCCGTTCATGCGGAAGAGGCAAAGAAAGTCGATGTGCTGCTGATCGGCGGCGGCATCATGAGTGCAACCCTCGGTGTCTGGCTTAACGAGCTGGAACCGGACTGGTCGATGGAAATGGTCGAGCGCCTCGACGGCGTGGCCGAAGAAAGCTCCAACGGCTGGAACAACGCCGGTACCGGTCACTCGGCCCTGGCCGAGCTGAACTACACCCCGGAAGACAAGAACGGCAACGTTGAGATCCCGAAAGCGGTCGAGATCAACGAAGCGTTCCAGATCTCCCGTCAGTTCTGGTCCTGGCAGGTCCAGCAGGGCGTGCTGAAGAACCCGCGTTCGTTCATCAACACCACTCCGCACATGAGCTTTGTGTGGGGCGATGACAACATCAAGTTCCTCAAGAAGCGCTACGAAGCCCTGAAAGCGAGCCCGCTGTTCGCCGGCATGCAGTACTCCGAAGACCCGGCGCAGATCGCCAAATGGGTCCCGCTGATGATGGAAGGGCGTGACCCGAACCAGAAAATCGCGGCCACCTGGAGCCCGCTGGGTACCGACATGAACTTCGGCGAGATCACCCGCCAGTTCGTTGCTCACCTGCAAACCACACCTAAGTTCGACCTGAAACTGTCCAGCGAAGTGCAGGACATCACCAAGAACGCCGACGGTTCGTGGCGTGTCAGCTACAAAAACCTGAAAGATGGCACCAAGACTGAAACCGACGCCAAGTTCGTGTTCATCGGCGCCGGCGGCGGTGCACTGCACCTGCTGCAAAAGTCGGGCATTCCTGAAGCCAAGGAATACGCTGGCTTCCCGGTGGGTGGTTCGTTCCTCGTGACCGATAACCCAACCGTTGCCGAGCAGCACCTGGCCAAGGCCTACGGTAAGGCTTCGGTTGGCGCGCCACCGATGTCGGTTCCGCACCTGGACACCCGCGTGCTGGATGGCAAGCGCGTAATTCTGTTTGGCCCATTTGCCACCTTCTCGACCAAGTTCCTGAAAGAAGGCTCGTACCTGGACCTGCTGACCAGCACCACCACCCACAACATCTGGCCAATGACCAAAGTCGGTATTCGTGAATACCCACTGGTTGAGTACCTTGCTGGCCAACTGATGCTGTCCGATGACGACCGCTTCAAGGCGCTGCAAGAGTACTTCCCGAACGCCAAGCAATCCGACTGGCGCCTGTGGCAAGCCGGTCAGCGCGTGCAGATCATCAAGCGTGACGAAGAGCAGGGCGGCGTCCTGAAACTCGGTACCGAAGTGGTCAGCTCCGCCGACAACACCATCGCAGGCCTGCTGGGTGCATCGCCAGGCGCGTCCACCGCGGCTCCGATCATGCTGACCGTGCTGCAGAAAGTGTTCAAGGACAAGGTGGCTACTCCGGCCTGGCAGGAAAAGCTGCATCAGATCGTGCCAAGCTACGGCACCAAGCTGAACGACAGTCCTGAAGCCGTTGCCAAGGAATGGGCCTACACCGCCAATATCCTGCAACTGCCTACACCGCCGGTGATCCCGGCAATGGCTGCTCCCAAGGCGACCGAGGCTGCCAAGCCTGCGGCTGAGCCGAGCAAGCCGGCGTCTGATCTGGCGCTGTAAAAACAGGTAGGGCGCTGATTCAGGTCCAACTGTAAAAAAGCCCGCTGAACCGGTGACGGTCAGCGGGCTTTTTCATGGCCGTGAGAACAGTTCAGCAATCCGACAGACATCACCTGTTAAAAAAGTACCCAGGCCTTAGCAGGAGCGTGGCTCAAATACGGGGGCATTTTTTACTGGTGCAAGTGTTGGGCGTCAGCGCCCGAGGGGGTTATATGTTGCTACGTTACGCAGCATTGGCGGCCATGGTCGTTGCGGCATCCGGGTGTGTGCAAGAGCGTGTCGTGCATGAGCGTCGACCGCCACAACGTGAGTATGTCGAGGTGGTTGCGCCACAACCGCCACCGGTGCAGGTGATCGAGGTCGAGCCTGCGGTACGCGAAGGTTACATATGGTCGCGTGGTTACTGGCGCTGGGAAGGTGGGCGCTATGTTGCGGTACACGGCCATTGGGAGCCCGTGCGCCAGGGCTATCGTTATGTGCATCCGCATTGGGTGCAGCGCAGTGATGGATACCACTGGCAGGTTGGTGGGTGGATTCGCTGAGCCTCGTCCTAAGAGGGCTTTTTCGTACCCAAGAGCCTGACTTCCCGTAACAGCGCGGCGCCGAGTTGATCGGTGCCCAGCTCCTTGTAACCCACGGCTTTAACCTCACCGTTCTCTTCCGCCTGGATGATGATCACCGGTGTTTCCTTGCCGGTGGCTTCGTCGACGTGCATCGCGTACTGGGGAATATCCAGCTTGATCGGTGTACCCGCTGCCTTGCCCTTCACGTTGATCAGAAACGCCGCGCAGCCAGTGTCGACATCTGTACTGGTGGCCGAACGGCCGCTGACGAAGCAGGTTTTCGGTAGCTCAGGCCAGGCGATATCGGCCAGGGCGAGGGACGGCGACAGGGCCAGGGCAGCAAGAAGAAACGAGCGCACGTGGGGCTTTCTCTCGATCAGGGGCAGAGGTGGTTTTTACCAAAGCCTGCCCTTCGCCGCAACGCGCGGGTTCAGGTCAGGCGCTTGATGCCCGCCACCTTGACCGCATTGAGGTCGAAGGTGGCGGTGTGTTCACAACCTTGCCGACGGGCCAAGGCGATAAAAACGATGACCGACCGGCCAGCCCCTTTATCTCACTGCACTACGCGATAACAAGGCACGTACGCCGCACCGCCCGGCAATTTCATGCGGTGCTGGGCGACGAACGCCTGCAACAGCTCATCCAGCGGCTTCATGATGGCCGGGTCGCCGTGGATCTCGTACGGCCCATGCTCCTCGATCAAGCGGATGCCCTTGTCCTTCACGTTGCCGGCCACGATCCCCGAGAAGGCGCGGCGCAGGTTGGCCGCCAGTTCGTGGGGTGGAAGTGCGTGGCTCAGTTGCAGGCCGGCCATGTTTTCGTGGGTCGGGTCGAACGGGCGTTGGAAGCCTTCGTCGATTTTCAGTAGCCAGTTGAAGTGGAACGCGTCGTTGCGTTCGCGGCGGAATTGTTTCACCGCCTTGAGGCCGACGGTCATTTGGCGGGCCACTTCGGCCGGGTCGTCGATGATGATCTGGTAGTGCGCCTGCGCTGCTTCGCCCAGGGTGGCACCGACGAAGGCATGCAGTTGCTGCAAGTACGGCGCAGCCTGTTTCGGCCCGGTGAGAATGACCGGGAAGGGCACGTCGCGGTTGTCCGGGTGCATCAGGATGCCAAGCAGGTACAGGAACTCTTCAGCCGTGCCGGCACCGCCTGGGAAGATGATGATGCCGTGGCCGACACGCACAAAGGCCTCCAGGCGTTTTTCGATGTCCGGCAGGATCACCAGCTCGTTGACGATTGGGTTCGGCGCTTCGGCGGCGATGATGCCCGGCTCGGTCAGGCCCAGGTAGCGGCCGCCGGTGATGCGTTGCTTGGCGTGGGAAATGGTCGCGCCCTTCATCGGGCCTTTCATCACGCCGGGGCCGCAACCGGTGCATACGTCGAGGCTGCGCAGGCCCAGTTCGTGGCCGACTTTCTTGGTGTATTTGTATTCTTCGGTATTGATCGAGTGCCCACCCCAGCACACCACGATCTTCGGTTCCACGCCCGGGCGCAGCGTGCGGGCGTTGCGCAACAGATGGAACACGTAGTCGGTGATGCCTTGGGAGTTGCTCAGGTCGATGCGCTGGCTGTCCAGTTCGTTCTCGGTGTAGACGATGTCGCGCAGTGCGCTGAACAACATCTCACGGGTACTGGCGATCATTTCACCATCGACAAACGCGTCGGCAGGCGCGTTCAACAGTTCCAGGCGCACGCCACGGTCCTGCTGGTGGATGCGCACTTCAAAGTCTTTGTAGGCGTCGAGGATGGTCTTGGCGTTATCGATATGCGCGCCGGTGTTGAGGATCGCCAGGGCGCACTGGCGGAACAGGGTGTAGATACTGCCGGTACCGGCTTCGCTCAGTTGCTGGACTTCACGTTGGGACAGGGTTTCGAGGCTGCCCTTGGGGCTGACGGAGGCATTGATGACTTGGCGTTGGGGCATTCTGATTCCTTGAAAGCACAGCCACCGCACCCGACGAGGCGCGATAGCTTGAGAATGGTGGGCGCCGTAAACGGTCGCACGAGCCGAATATTTACCTCAGGCGCGGGGCCCAGCGCAAATACCGTCCACCCCCATCATGCCGCAGAACTTACCGAATCAGCTTCCAGTTTTTGTAGAAAACCCGACGCAGGGTAACGGCCATCCCGCAAAACGCTGCGATCACGGCGTTGAGCAGCGACGGCATCACCGCAAAGGCGTGCGACCTTGTGCAGGCTTTACATCGTTTTCAAGCCTTGCCAGCCTTGTGTGGATTGAATTTTGTAAACGGAAGATTTACGTCTATCGTGACGCTTCGGTTTTTCAGGCGTCATAGACCGGTACGATTGAAGTTGAATGGCCACCATTGGCCTTCGGCACCTTGGAAGAGGCAGAAATTTTTATGATCATCAAACCGCGGGTTCGTGGCTTTATCTGTGTGACCGCTCACCCTGTTGGCTGTGAAGCGAACGTCAAAGAGCAGATCGACTACGTCACTAAAAACGGCGTCATCGAAGGCGGCCCCAAGAAGGTGCTGGTCCTCGGTGCTTCCACCGGCTACGGCTTGGCCGCGCGTATCAGTGCTGCGTTTGGCTGCGGCGCCGACACCCTGGGCGTGTTTTTTGAGAAAGAAGGCGAAGAAGGCAAGCTCAGCTCCGCTGGCTGGTACAACAGTGCTGCGTTCGAGAAGTTTGCCGTCGAAAAAGGCCTGTACGCCAAGAGCATCAACGGCGACGCGTTCTCTGACGAGATCAAGCGCCTGACCATCGAAACCATCAAGAAAGACCTGGGCAAGATCGACCTCGTGGTCTACAGCCTGGCGGCGCCACGCCGTACCGATCCTAAAACCGGTGAAGTCTATAACTCCACCCTCAAGCCAATTGGCAAGGCTGTGACCCTGCGCGGTATCAATACCGACAAAGGCGTTGTGGTCGACACCACCCTTGAGCCTGCAACCCAGGAAGAAATCGACGGCACCGTGAATGTCATGGGTGGCGCCGACTGGCAGCTGTGGATCGACGCCCTGCGTGATGCGGACGTGTTGGCCGAAGGCGCCAAGACCACCGCGTTCACCTACCTCGGCGAGAAGCTGACCCAGGATATCTACTGGAACGGCTCCATCGGCGAAGCCAAGAAAGACCTCGACAAGAAAGTCCTGACCCTGCGCGACAACCTGGCCGCACTGAAGGGCGACGCCCGCGTGTCGGTGCTCAAAGCCGTGGTGACCCAGGCCAGTTCGGCGATCCCGATCATGCCGTTGTACTTGTCGCTGCTGTTCCGCGTGATGAAAGAGCAGGGCACCCACGAAGGCTGCATCGAGCAGGTCTACGGTCTGTTCAAGGACAGCCTGTACGGCAGCGAGCCGAAACTCGACGCCGACGGCCGCTTGCGTGCCGATCTGGCTGAGTTGGAGCCAAAGGTCCAGGACGCCGTTGCGGCACTGTGGGATCAGGTTACTGACGAAAACGTCAACGAGATCAGCGATTTTGCCGGCTACAAGGCGGAGTTCCTGCGCTTGTTCGGCTTTGAAGTCGATGGCGTGGACTACGACGCTGACGTGAACCCGACCGTGAAGATCAACGGTCTGGTCCAGGCGTAAATGATGTGATTGACAGCGGTCTTGATAACCGGGTTATCAGGCCGCTGTCAGCTCTTTCTTGATTCAAGAAAGACGGTTTTTTGCCAGGGTAAAGTCGGACCGCCTGACAGTGGTCACTTCTTTCTCCCAGAGTGGATTCAGCGGTACGTGATAACCGCTGTCCTTGGCGGTCTTGATCAGTTCTGCCATTTCCCTACTGTCGCGGATGATGCTGATTTCATTGAATCGGCCCAGTTTTGCCGGCAGGAAAAACGTCGCCGGGTAATTGTCGGCCACTTCCGTCGCCGGGCTGCCCGAGTCCGCATTGTGATGAACCACGCGCTCTCCCTCGCCTATCAACGTTTGATTGATGAGTTCTATCATCTGCTCTATCCGCGGTGTCGCATTGCCGAGGTGGGGATCTTCTTTCTGGTAGAAGTGCGCCGCACTTTCAAAGTCTGCGCGTAGCTCTTTCGGAACCTGCTTGTAGCGCTCAACTCGATCCCTGAAGACACGGTGGGCCACGTCCGGCACGGGGAGTTTGTCCTGTGGACCAAAGTCGCTGATGTGGGGCGCGATCATGTGCAGGTCGTAATCGGCGGTCAACGGTTTGCCTTCTGATTGCTTGGCCAGCACTTCGAGGGGCTTGCCCTGATGAGTGATGAGGTAGCTGTCACTTGAAGGCGACGTGCGATGGCCTTCGAATGTATACGACTGTTGACTGGGCCCGCAGGCGCTCAACTGCAACGTGCCGTCAGGTCCATGGGCTGCCAGTTGGGTTATCTGGCCGAGCTTGAGCAGCTCATCAATGCGCTGGCCCGAGAGTTTCAGAGGGGTTGCAACTGCATGGCCTTCCTGGATGCACGCCTGGATTTGCTCATTGGCCTTGGCCACTTTGGCCGGCGTTTTTTCAGCAAATTGCTCAAGCTTGCTGAGCGCCTGATCTGTACAGATAAAACCTGCCTGGGGGCCCCAGTTGGCGCTTTTCCCTTTGATGTGGAAGTCCTTGGTGGGGTGCCCGGCTTCTATCAGGCCTGTTGCCACGGTTTCGACCGGGCGTACGCCAATGATGGAGTTGGTGATTACCGCGATGCCTTGCAAGGGGGCAAGATGGCTCGTCACGATGCCTGTTTGGTTTTTTACTTGGCCGACCAGATCGGCTGCGGGATCATTCGCGCCCTGGGCACGGTAGCTTTGCAGCGCATGAAGGCTGTGCGCGCAAGGGGAAATCACTGAGGAAATCATGCCTGTCATTGAAGTTTCTCCACGTATGTCTACTGCGAAGTTGAACGATTCCCTCCAAACGCCAGCTCCTTGAGTTGTCCGACCGACACTAAGGTGAAAGCGCCCTCAATCGCAGAGAACGAGTGTGACTGTCTGTGTGAAGTTGAACTCGCACAAGTCAGTTAAAACCGCGTACTGCCCGGGAGCTCCGCTGTTTCCCATCGCCGGGCCTGGTCGAATTCTCAGAGCGTTCCTACTCGCTCTTACACGCTCTTGCAGGTCGCAGGCATGCCAGACTGTGATGGTTATGTCGTTTCACACACGGGAGGACCCCATGACGATTCGCGCAGTAGTGTTTGATTTCGGCGGTGTGTTGTTCGATTGGAACCCGCAACACCTGTACCGCAAGCTGATTGCCGATGATGATGAGCGGCAATGGTTTCTCGAGAATATCTGCACCCAGGCCTGGAACACCGAGCAGGACGCGGGTCGGCCGCTGGCCGAAGCCACGCACGTTCTGGTCAATCAATTCCCACACCACAAAAACCTGATCACGGCGTACTACGACCGCTGGCATGAAATGCTGCGTGGTCCGTTGCCCGAAGGCGTGGCGATTCTCAGGGCGCTGCATGCCGCCAACATGCCCTTGTTTGGGCTTACCAACTGGTCAGCCGAAACCTTTCCCTATGCCCGTGCCCACTATCCATTCCTGCAGTGTTTTCGCGACATCGTGGTGTCTGGCGAGTTGAAGCTGATCAAGCCCGATCCGGCGATCTACCACGCCAGCCTCAGTCAAGTTCGTGCCCATTTGCCGGATATCCAGCCAGGAGAAGTCGTATTTATCGATGATGTTGCCGGCAATATCGACGCGGCCATCGTCCTCGGCTGGCAAGGCATTCACCATGTGTCAGCCGAACAGACGGCGGCTCGGCTGCGGGAGTTGGGTGTGGGCTTCTAGCGCGCCCATTTCTCCATGGCGAAATCGACAAAGGCGCGCAGCTTTGGCAGGCGATAGCGGTCCTGGCCGTACAGCAAGTGCATGGGACGGCTGGGCAGTTGGTAAGTGGTCAGCAACGCCACCAGCTTGCCGCTCTGCAGGTCGGGCTGTACCAGGGCGTCGGGCAGCATGACGATGCCCATGCCTTGCACTGCCGCCTGGCGCAGGGCTTGGGAGCTGTTGATGGTCAGCGAACCGGACACCGGGATTTCCAATTCGCCCTCTGCGCCGGTCATGCGCCAGAGCTTGTCGGCATTGCGCCAGTCGTCGGTGGATGGGTAGGCGAAGGCCAGGCAGTCGTGGTGCTGCAGGTCTACAGGCGTCTGTGGCGTGCCACGCCGTTCCAGGTATTGCGGTGAGGCGCACAGGGTGATGGTGTAGTCCTGCATGGGGCGGGCGATCAGGCTCGACGGCTCCAGTTCGCCCAGGCGGATCGCCACGTCAAAGCCGCTGTCGACCATGTCCATACGCTGATTGCTGAGTACCACGTACAGTTTGATCAGCGGGTAGCGTTGCGAGAATTCGCTCAAGGCCGGCGCCAGGCGTTCGGTGCCGAAGGCGGGTGGCGCGGTGATGCGCAGGGTGCCTTTGGGAACGTCACTGTGGGCCTGTTCTGCCAATTGTTCGGAGTCGGCGACCAGTCCCAGCACTTCCAGGCAGCGCTGGTAATACTGGCCACCGAATTCCGTCAGGCTCTGCTTGCGCGTGGTGCGCTTGAGCAGGCTGACGCCCAGGCGTTGCTCCAAGGCGCGCAAATGGTTACCGACCATCGTGGTCGACATCCCACAGGCCTGTGCCGCAGCGGTCATGCTGCCGGTCTCCACCACTTTCACGTACACCGACATTGCCTGGAACAGGTCCATTATCAATTCCTGATTTAAAGTCATTGCAGGAAAGCACAGTTTATCCAGCTGAGGTGGCTAACGATACTTCCATCACCACAACCGGAGCCTGCCACCATGACCGCCGCCTGCCTGATGACCACCTACCAACCCTTGGCCTTGAGTTTTACCCGTGGCCTGGGCACACGCCTATGGGATCAGCAGGGCCGTGAATACCTGGACGCGGTAGCGGGTGTGGCGGTGACCAATGTCGGCCACTCCCATCCGAAACTGGTGATGGCTATCAGCGAGCAAGCTGGCCTGTTGCTGCATACCTCCAACCTCTACAGCATTGATTGGCAGCAACGGCTGGCCCAGCGCTTGACGCAACTGTCCGGCCTGGACCGCGTTTTTTTCAACAACTCCGGCGCCGAAGCCAACGAGACCGCGCTGAAACTGGCGCGGTTGCATGGTTGGAAAAAAGGCATCGAAGAGCCGTTGGTGGTGGTCATGGAGAATGCCTTCCACGGCCGCACGCTTGGCACCATGGCCGCCAGTGATGGGCCGTCGGTGCGCCTTGGTTTTCAGCGCTTGCCGGGGGATTTTCTCAAGGTCCGGTTTGGTGATCTGGCGGCCATCGAAGCACTCACCAAAACGTTTGGTACGCGGATCGCGGCGGTCTTGCTGGAGCCGATCCAGGGCGAAAGCGGCGTGCTGCCGGCGCCGCCGGGTTACCTGCAAGCGCTGCGCGATCACTGCACGCGCCACGGTTGGCTGATGATGCTGGATGAAATCCAGACCGGCATCGGCCGTACCGGCGCCTGGTTTGCTTTCCAGCATGAAGGCATCCTGCCGGACGTGATGACCTTGGCCAAAGGCCTGGGCAACGGTGTGCCCATCGGCGCCTGCCTTGCAAGGGCGGCGGTGGCCCAGTTATTCACGCCGGGCAGCCACGGCAGCACTTTCGGCGGCAACCCGCTGGCGTGTCGGGTGGGCTGCACCGTGTTGGACATTATCGAAGAGCAAGGCCTGTTGCAGAACGCTGCGCAGCAGGGCGAGCGCTTGCTGGCGCGGTTGCGGATGGAATTGGACGAACACCCGCACGTAATGGCGATTCGCGGGCAAGGCTTGATGATCGGCATCGAGCTGACCAGCCCTTACCGCGAACTGGCCCAGCGCGCTGCCCAGGAGCATGGGCTACTGATCAATGTGACGCGGGGTAAGGTCATTCGCCTGTTGCCGCCGTTGACCCTGGATGCCAAGGAGGTCGAAATGATCGTGCGAGCCATCACCCGTTTATTGGATCAGGCCCATTGAGCCATTCCTGGTTCATTGTCTCTTTATCCCCCAGATACTCCAGCAGCCACGCCATGGCCGGGGACAGTTTGTTCTGTGCCCAGGCCACGCACGACGGGCTGGCGGGGAAGGGCCGGGTCAATTGCAGCGCCACCAGTTCACCGCGTTCGATCCACGGCAACACCTGATGCGCTGGCGCCATGCCGACGCACAGACCATCACGCAGGCAATCGATGGCGGACGCCCAGTTCGGCACCACCAGCCGACGTTGGTTATCCAGCGTCCAGGTGTCGCGCTTGGGGAGGTTGCGTGAAGTGTCGGTCATGCACAGTGATGCGAACGGGCGCAGTTGGTCATCGCTGAGCAGCCCTTGCACCGCCGCCAGTGGATGCTTGGCGCTGACCACACACAACCAGTTCAACAACCCCATGTCGCGAAAGGTGAAGTGACTGGCCACTGGCACCGCGCTGGTGGCGCCGATCACAATGTCGGTGCGCTCATCGGCCAGGGCGTCCCACACGCCGTTGTACACCTCGTATTCCAGCAACAATTCCACCTCGGGGAACTGTCGATAAAAATCCAGCACCAACTGCCGGCAACGCTGGGGTTTGACGATGGAGTCCACGGCCACCTTCAACTGACCACTCCAACCGTTCGCCACTTGCTGACACAGACGCCGCGTGCCGAGCATTTTTTTCATCACACCTCGGGCTTCGTCTATAAATAGACGGCCCGCCGGGGTCAGCTCTACGTCGCGATGGCGCCGCACAAACAGTGGCACTGCCAACCATTCTTCCAGTTGACGCACCGTGTAGCTGATGGCCGACGGCACGCGGTGCAATTCCTGGGCGGCAGCGCTGAAACTGCCATGGCGTGCCACCGCATCGACTACATCCAGGGAGTATTCAGACCACATGGTGACTGCCTTCAAAATTATTGATAAGAGTGTCCAATTATTATCGCTTCACACAAAATCTGTCAGCCTCATAATGGCCGCCAGTCAGCAAATAGTTTGATGGCAAGATCTACAAGGCTTCAATGAAAAATTCTTTTGGTTTTACCTGGTACCTGGCGGGGCTGAGCATGCTCGGTTATCTGGCCATGGATATGTACTTGCCGGCGTTCGGCGCCATGGGCGAGCAGTTGCAGATTGGCGCTGGCGCGGTGGGGGCCAGCTTGAGTATTTTCCTCGCCGGCTTTGCGCTGGGGCAGTTGCTGTGGGGCCCGTTGTCCGATCGCCTGGGGCGCAAGCCGATCTTGCTCGCAGGCTTGAGTCTGTTTGTGCTGGGCTGCGCCGGAATGTTCTGGGTCGAGACCGCGTCTCAACTGCTGGCCTTGCGCTTTATGCAGGCCATTGGCGTGTGCTCCGCTGCTGTGAGCTGGCAGGCGCTGGTCATCGATCGCTACCCGGCCGACAAGGCTCACCGGGTGTTCGCCAGCATCATGCCGCTGATGTCGCTGTCGCCTGCCCTGGCGCCGCTGTTGGGCGCGATGGTGCTGAACCACTTCGGTTGGCAGGCGATCTTTGGGGTCTTGCTGGGCGTATCACTGCTGTTGCTGCTGCCGACCTTGTTCCTGCGCAGCGTGCCGAAACGGCAGACAGAAACTCCGACACGCCTCGGTTATGGGCAGTTGCTCACTTCCCGGGTGTTCACCGGCAACGTGATGATCTTCGCTGCCTGCTCCGCCAGTTTCTTTGCCTGGCTGACGGCTTCGCCGTTCATCCTTGGCGACATGGGCTACAGCCCGAATGACATCGGCCTGAGTTACGTGTTGCCGACACTGGCGTTTCTGGTGGGCGGCTACAGCTGCCGCAGCGCCTTGCAGCGTTTCCAGGGCAAGACGCTGTTGCCTTGGTTACTGGCGGCCTACTGCATCAGCATGGTGGCGCTGTATCTGGTTGCGACCATGACCGTGCCGACCCTCACCACCTTGCTGATTCCGTTCTGCCTGATGGCGTTGGTCAACGGTGCGAGTTATCCGATCGTGGTGGCGAATGCACTGATGCCGTTTGCGGAAAATTCCGGCAAGGCGGCCGCGTTGCAAAACACCTTGCAACTGGGCCTGTGTTTTCTCAGCAGCCTGCTGGTGTCTTCGATGATCGACCAACCGCTGCTGATCACCGTGATCGTGATGCTGGCGACCGCGCCACTTGCGGTGTTGGGCTACTGGCTGGCGCGGCCGAAGCACACGGCTTCGAAGCTGTCGCGCGTTTAGGCTGACAGTGCGATCACTGTGAGAGGGGGCAAGCCCCTCCCACATTTTGACTCGGCTGGGTCAGTGGCTAAAACGTGATCTCCATATTCACCGTCGGTGTTGACGTGCGGCTACCCCGGCCGCCGTCCACACCGAATTTGTTGTGCCAGTACTCGTAACCCACGCCGAGGTACAGGTTCGGCTTTACGCTCTTACCCGGTCGTACCGCCACCATCAACGCGGTGCGCATCAAGGCTTCCGGCGCAGTGTCACGGCCATGGTAGTCCTCGCCTTTTTCCCCGACGTAATTGATAAAACCCTGGAATTTTGCCGCGTGGTTGGCGATTTCGAATGGGCGCATCCAAGTCAGGTTAAGCATGTAGGTGTCGTCGAAGGTGTGGTTCGACTCCTGCGCGCCGGGGATGCCGGTGTGATTCTTTTCCTTGTAGTACATCAGGCTCAGGTCCAGCACGCCCACGGTGTTGAACTTCAAGGTCGGGCCGAGCACCAGCGCACGCTTTTTGGCCGAGGCGAAGTTGTTGTTGCGGTTGGCATCAAAGCCCAAGGTCAGCGCGTAATCCTTGATCAGCCCGGTGCCCAGCGGCACATCAAATACGCGTGAGGCGTACAGCTGATGCCGATACACGGCGTACACCTCGCTGCCACCGTGATCAGTGCCCTTGCGCGGGTCGCGGCTGTCGGACAGGAACACATCCAGGTTCAGGAAATTGCTGCCGTACTGGTAGCCGCTGGCATGGGTGAAGCTGTAGATGCGCTTGCTGAATTCATCGGGGTTGTTCGGGTTGGTGAACTGCTGGCCGTAGCGAAAGCCTACGCTGTTGTTCATCCATTCCACCGCGACAGCCTCCCCGCCGCCGAGAAGGGTGAGTGCAACGGTGGCGCCCTGTAATACCTTTTTCATGGTCCTGGTCCTTTGGCGTTCTGGCTCATCACGGCCGGATTGTTTTTGTAACGCCGGCGGAGGGTATCTTGTTCGATTGATTGTATACAACTCTATGGACATCTAGTCCTAACATTGCATACAGTGGCCGCACAACAAAAACAGAGAACCCCTCACCATGACTATCCCGAAGGCGTCACCGCAGCGGCCAGAAGATGAGAATCTCGGCGTCGCCGCCAACATGGCTTACGGCCTGCAGCATGTGCTCACCATGTACGGCGGCATCGTCGCGGTACCGTTGATCGTCGGTCAGGCGGCCGGGTTGTCACCGGCAGATATTGGTCTGCTGATCGCCGCGTCGCTGTTCGCTGGTGGCTTGGCCACCCTGTTGCAAACCCTTGGCCTGCCGTTCTTTGGCTGTCAGTTGCCGCTGGTGCAGGGCGTGTCATTTGCCGGTGTGGCAACCATGGTGGCGATTGTCGGCAGCGACGGCGCTGGCGGGGTGCCGGCGATTCTTGGGGCGGTGATGGCCGCGTCGTTTATCGGGCTACTGATCACGCCCGTGTTCTCGCGGATTACCAAGTTCTTCCCGCCGTTGGTGACTGGCATCGTGATCACCACCATCGGCCTGACGCTGATGCCCGTGGCGGCGCGCTGGGCCATGGGGGGTAACAGCCGCGCCGCGGATTTCGGCAGCATGCCCAATATCGGCCTGGCGGCGTTGACCTTGGTATTGGTGCTGCTATTGAGCAAGATTGGCAGCGCAACCATCTCGCGCCTGTCGATCCTGTTGGCGATGGTCATCGGCACGGTGATTGCGGTGTTCCTCGGCATGGCGGACTTTTCCGGCGTGACCCAGGGCCCGATGTTTGGTTTCCCTACGCCCTTCCATTTCGGCATGCCGACCTTCCACATCGCGGCGATCATTTCCATGTGCATCGTGGTGATGGTGACCCTGGTGGAAACCTCGGCCGACATTTTGGCCGTGGGCGAGATCATCGACACCAAAGTCGACTCCAAACGCCTCGGTAATGGCCTGCGCGCCGACATGCTGTCGAGTATGTTCGCGCCGATCTTCGGTTCGTTCACCCAGAGTGCGTTCGCCCAGAACGTCGGCCTGGTGGCGGTGACCGGGGTGAAGAGTCGCTTCGTGGTTGCCACCGGTGGCCTGTTCCTGGTGATCCTTGGCCTGCTGCCATTTATGGGGCGGGTGATCGCCGCGGTGCCCACCTCGGTGCTGGGCGGTGCCGGGATTGTGCTGTTCGGCACCGTGGCGGCCAGTGGTATTCGCACCCTGTCGAAAGTGGATTACCGCAACAACATGAACCTGATCATCGTCGCCACCTCCATCGGTTTTGGCATGATTCCGATTGCAGCGCCGAGTTTCTACGATCAATTCCCTAGCTGGTTTGCGACCATTTTCCACTCGGGCATCAGCTCGTCGGCGATCATGGCGATCCTGCTGAACCTGGCGTTTAACCACTTCACGGCGGGCAATTCGGATCAGCAGTCGGTGTTCGTGGCGGGGACCGAGCGCAGTTTGTGCTTCCACGATGTCGCGGCGTTGCGGGATGGAGATTACTTCAGGGGCGGCAAGTTGTTTGATGCCGAGGGCAAGGAGATTCCGCTGGTAGCGGAGGTGCCCAGGAAAACGGCGCAGCCTGAAACCACAGAGGTCTGAAAATGTGGGAGGGGGCTTGCTCCCGATAGCAGGGTGTCAGCCACAGTAGTCGTGGCTGACCCAGCGCTATCGGGAGCAAGCCCCCTCCCACATTTGGAACTCAGCCAGCCTTGCGGACGGGGTGCGGCACTGAACAGGCCTCATCCAAAAACTTCACCACGGTCCCCATGCAGGCCTGGCGTTCTTCTACGTGTGGCATGTGGCTGGAGTCTTCGAACAGCGCCCAGCGTACATCCGCGATTTCATCCAGAAACGGCTTGACCACCAGTGGGGTGGCCTCGTCATGTCGGCCCGAGATCACCAGGGTCGGCACCTTGATCGCCGAGAGGCGGCCAATGGATTTCCAGTCCTTCAGACTGCCAATCACGTGGAACTCGGTCGGGCCGCTCATGGCGTGATAAACCGTAGGGTCTGAATCGACCTGGGCGAAAGTGCGCGCCACTTCCTCCGGCCAGGGGTTCACGCGGCATACGTGCTGGTCATAGAACACCCGCGAGGCGGCGAGGTATTCCGGGTCTTGATAGGTGCCAGCGGCTTCGTGCTTGAGCAGGGTTTCGTGCACGCCTTCCGGCAGCAATTGGCGCAGGCGATTGGCCTCGCTGACCCAAGTGCGCATGCAGGTCGGGGAGTTGGCCGGGATGAACGCGCGCAAACCCTTGGGTTGCAAGATTGCATGTTCACTGCCGAGCATGCCGCCCCAGGACTGGCCGAGGATCGCGTAGTTGTCGCTGATCTGCAGGTGATCCAGCAGGTTATCCAGTTCTTTGAGGAACAAGTCGACGGTCCAGAAGGACGGATCTTTCTCAGGTAAATGCGTGGAGCGGCCATTGCCCAGTTGGTCGTAGTGGATGACCGCGTGGCCGCTGGCTGCGACGTCCTTGAAGGCGTCGACATAATCATGGGTACAGCCGGGGCCGCCGTGGATGACGACCAGTGGTGTACGGCCGCTGGACAGGTCGCCAGTGACGCGATACCAGGTCTGGTAGGCGCCAAAGGCCGCATACCCTTCGCGAATTTTTTCGATGAATTCCATTTCGTACCCTGCTCTGAAAAAAGGCTCAGGGACACGATAGTCTGCGCGCGAAATTTAGGTAACTAGCAAAACAGCTAGGTTTTGCCGATGGATCAGTCTTCCAGCAGGCGGTAATGGGTAGCCCGAACCACCGCCTGGACTCGGTTTTTGGCGCCCAGCTTGTGCATCGCCGAAGCCAGGTGCAGCGTGACCACCGCCAGCGAACGGCTCAACTGCGTGGCGATTTCAGCAGCGGTCAGGCCTTCGGCGGCCCATTTCAGGCACTCGCGTTCGCGTTTGGTCAGGTGAATATGGGGGTAGGTGCGCAGTTCCTTGCTGAACAGCGGGTAGGCTGCTTCCTGCAACGCATGGGAAATCACACTGAAATCCGACAAAGTTTGCTGCGCGTCCTGCAGCACCGTGTGCGCGCTACCGATACGCAGGCCGGTCAGCGAAGCAAAGCCACCACGGGGCAGGTGGATCGGTACGCTGACGCCGCAGGTCAGCTGCTGGTCATGCAGGTAGGATGAAACTGGCGCGTGGCACGGATCGATGATTTTTTGCAGTGGGGTGTCGGCCTTGGCTTCGTAGGACCATACGAAAGGCGATACCGTGCTCAGGGCCAGGTGTTGCACCGGGTCGATCTGGTAAAACCCTTTGCTGCACCATAATGCGTGCCAGTCGGGTGGTGTATTGCGCAGTTCCAGCACCGAGGGGGTGATCAATGCGCCGTCCTGGTCGATCGGCACGGGGGAGTAGTCGTACACCAGCGCATCGAAGCCTAACTGTTGAGCGAGGATAAACGCGTTGTCCATCTGCTCATCCAGGCTCCTGCCCGGCATCAGACGATTGTTGAAGGCAGTCAGCTTGGTCAGCATCCGTTCTGCTCCCGAATTCATTTGAATCTCGACATGCGGCAAGTAGAATGCCACGCCCCGGCGAAGGACTGCCAGGCCAAACCTATAAGAACTACTAGGTTATGGACGCGCGGCATCCTCGGTAGTGTTGGCCTGACAAGCGGCCGCTACTCGCCAGGCCGATACAACACAAGGAATGTATGCATGTGGCGTGAAATTGCCCCCGACCAGCAGTACAACGTGCAAGTCGACGGCCATAACCTCGTGGTCTACAGCTTTGGCGAAGGCGATGAGGTGCTGTTGTGCCTCAACGGCGGGCCAGGCCTGCCGTGTGACTACTTGCGCGACGCCCATGGCTGGCTCAAAGAGCATAACCTGCGAGTGGTTGCATTCGACCAGCTTGGAACGGGGGCATCAGCCAGACCGACCGATGTTTCCCTGTGGGAAATACGCCGTTATGTCGAAGAAGTCGAATCCGTGCGCCAGGCACTGGGGCTGGGCCGTGTGCACTTGCTCGGGCATTCATGGGGCGGCTGGCTGGGCATCGAATACGCCATCCATTATCCCGACGCGCTGAAAAGCCTGATCCTGGAAAACACTGTCGGCGACATTCCGCACCTGTCCCAGGAGCTGGAGCGCCTGCGCGGCGCCTTAGGCAGCGAAACCGTGGCCATGATGCAGCGCCATGAAGCCATGGGCACTCTCGATCACCCGCAGTACCAGGCCGCGATCACCTTGCTCAACTATCGCCACGTGTGCCGTCTGGACGAATGGCCCGAGCCGGTCAAACGCTCCCTCGGCGACTGGAACATGGGCCCCTACGAAACCATGCAGGGCCCTAACGAATTCCTCTATGTCGGCAACCTCAAGGACTGGAACCGCATCCCCGAGATGGCCGATTTCAAGATGCCGATCTTGATCACCACCGGCCAGCACGACGAACTCACCCCGGCCTGTGCCATGCGCATGAAGATGGCGGCCAGACACGCCGAACTGCACGTATTCCCCAACAGCAGCCATATGCCGTTCTACGAAGAACCCCAGGCGTATTTCCCGGTGCTGCTGGACTTTCTTGCTCGCCACCGAGGCTGACGGATGAACTTGGCGCGCTACCGTTTTGTGCTGTCCCGGCCGCTGCAATTGCTGCCGGTGCTGTTTGGCATCAGCCTGATTACCTTTGTGCTGGTGCGCTCGATCCCCGGCGACCCGGCGCGTGCGTTGCTCGGCTCGCGCAGTACACCGGACGCGTTGCTGAAAATCCGCGCCCAGTACGGCCTCGATCAGCCGTTGTGGCTGCAATATTTCTATTTTCTGAAGAACCTCCTGAAGGGCGACCTCGGTCAATCGCTGCTGTACAAGGTCGACGCGCTGAAGCTGATCGTCACCCGTATCGAGCCGACCCTGGTGCTGGTACTCGGCAGCGTGGTGCTGGCGCTGCTGATCGCGGTGCCCCTGGCAACCTGGGCTGCGCGCAATAAAGGCGGCTGGGCCGACAACCTGATCCGCGTGTTCACCACGGTGGGCCTGGGCATGCCGGCGTTCTGGCTGGGCTTGATGCTGATCCTGCTGCTGAGTGTGAAATGGGGCTTGTTCCCGGTGTCCGGCTACGGTCGCACCTGGCTGGACAAGGCACACCATATGGTCCTGCCGTGCCTGACTATTGCCCTGGCGCTGTCGGCAGTACTGGTGCGCAACCTGCGGGCGAGCATGTTGATGGAGTTGCAGGCGGACCATGTTACCGCCGCCCGTGCGCGCGGACTTTCCGAAGCCGCCGTGTTTCGCCGCCATGTGTTGCCCAATTCCCTGGTGCCAGCGGTCAACCTGCTGGCAGTGAATATCGGTTGGCTGATCAGCGGCACGGTGGTCATCGAAAGCCTGTTCGCCATTCCTGGCATCGGTCAGTTATTGGTGCGCGGCATCTTTACCCGCGACTACATGGTGGTTCAGGGCGTGGCCATGGTGTTGGCCTGCGCGACGGTGGTGGTCAACTTCATCGCGGATGTGGCGACCGTCGCCCTCGACCCGCGGGTGAAAATGCAATGAGCAGCCGCCCGCTGATTGCCCCATGGCGCTTGCGCCTGCGCTTTGGTTTTCGCAATGGCCGGCTGACGGCCGCGTGGGGGCTATTGATACTGTTGGTGTGGTTGACCCTGGCGCTGTTTGCGCCATGGATCGCGCCTTTTGATCCGATTGCACAGAACACCGATATCAGTTTGATCGGTCCCAGCCTGGCCCATCCATTCGGCACCGATAACTACGGTCGTGACATTCTGTCCAGGGTCATCTGGGGCGCACGTATTGACCTGCAGTTGGCCATCATCGGGGTCATTTTCCCCTTCATGATCGGCACCTTTATGGGCGCGGTCTCGGGTTACATCGGCGGTCGTTTCGACAGTTTCTGCATGCGTGTGATCGATGTGATCCTGGCGTTCCCGTTCCTGGTGCTGATGCTGGCGATCATGGCCATCCTCGGCCCGGGCCTGAAGAGCTTTTACATCGCCATGGCGCTGGTGGGTTGGGTCTCGTATGCGAGGCTGATCCGTTCGCAGATCCTGGTGCTCAAGGAAAGCGACTTTGCCCTGGCCGCCAAGAGCCTGGGTTTTGGTCATGGGCGCATCCTGTTCCGGCATTTGCTGCCGAATGCGATGTTTGGCTCGATTGTGTTTTCCATGTCCGATGCGGTGCTGGTGCTGCTCAACGGTGCCGCCGTGAGCTACCTGGGCCTTGGGGTGCAACCGCCGACCGCCGAATGGGGGACGATGGTCGCCGAAGGGCAGGCGTTTATTACCACGGCCTGGTGGATCTGCACCTTTCCGGGGTTGGCCATCGTGACCCTGGCCATGGGTTTCAGCCTGTTGGCTGATGGGGTGGCGCAAGTGTTAGGGGATCGGTCATGAGTCTGCTTCAGGTACGAGACCTCAGCGTAATCGCCAATAACGCGGGGCGCGATGTCACCTTGGTCGACCGCGTCTCCTTCGACCTGGCCGAAGGCGAAATCCTTGGTTTGGTGGGCGAAAGCGGCTCGGGCAAGACCATGGCCTGCCGAGGCCTGATGCGGCTGCTGCCGTCGCCTGATCTGCGCGTGCAGGGCGGTGCCGTGTGCCTGGCCGGTCAGGATCTGCTGTCACTGGATGACGCGGGCATGCGTGCGATACGCGGCGGGCAATTGGGCATGATTTTCCAGAACCCCAGCAGCCACCTCGACCCGCTGATGCGCATCGGCGAGCAGATCGCCGAGGGTATTCGCCTGCACCAGGGCGCGTCGAAAAAAGACGCCCGACGACACGCCGTCGACGTACTGCGCCAAGTGGGTATTCCCGATCCACAGGCGCGCGTCGACAACTATCCTCACGAGTTTTCCGGCGGCATGCGCCAGCGCGCCATGATCGCCGTGGCCTTGGGCTGCAACCCAAGGGTACTGATCGCCGACGAGCCGACCACCGCCCTGGATGTGACCGTCCAGGCGCAAATCCTGCGTCTGTTGTTGGACCTGCGCGACCAGCGTGGCTTGTCGATCATCATGATCACCCACGACTTGGGCGTGGTGGCGCAAACCTGCGATTCCATCGCGGTGATGTACGCGGGGCGCCTGTGCGAACACGGCAGTAAGTACGACCTGCTGGCCCATCCGCAACATCCGTACACCGCTGGCCTGATTGACTGCCAGCCGGCCCACAGCAGTGGCCACGCCTTGTTGCGCACCATTCCCGGCCAGCCGCCGTTGCTGGATGCCTTGCCCGGCGGCTGCCGCTTCAATCCGCGCTGCCCGCAGGTCGGTGCCTTATGTACCGAGGTGCTGCCAGAAGGTGCCCGCGTAGCCTGTCACTATCCGCTGGGAGCGCGACCATGAGCCTGTTGCAGATCAAGGATCTGGAGGTGCGCTTTGCGGCGTCCGGCAGCGGTTTTTTTGGCCTGAACACGCAGTGGGTGAGGGCGGTGAACGGTGTGTCGCTGAACCTGGCGGCCGGCGAAACCCTCGGGTTGGTGGGCGAGTCCGGCAGCGGTAAAAGCACCCTTGGCCGGGCGATCCTGCACCTCAACCCGATCAGCGCCGGGCAGGTGTTGTTCGATGGTATCGACATGGCCCACGGCAGCGCGATCGACATCGCGCGTTTGCGCCATGAAACGGCAATGATCTTTCAGGATCCCTACGCCGCGTTGAACCCGCGCCAGACCATCGGCGAAACCATCGCCGAGGTGCTGCGGGTGCAGCGCAAAGTTCCGGCAGAGCGCATCCCGGCGCGCGTCAACGAACTGCTTGAGCTGGTCGGCTTGCGCCCCGAACTGGCCAGTCGAAAACCCGGCTCCCTCAGTGGCGGTCAATGCCAGCGCGTCGGCATTGCTCGCGCCTTGGCGGTGGAGCCGCGCCTGATCATCGCCGATGAGTGCGTGGCCGCGCTGGATGTGTCGATCCAGGGGCAGATCATCAATCTGCTGTTGGAACTGCAACAGCGCATGAACCTGGCCATCCTGTTTATCGCCCATGACTTGGCCATCGTGCGGCGCCTGTGCGACCGCGTGGCGGTGATGTACTTGGGCAAGATTGTCGAGGAAGGGCCCGTTGAGGCAGTGTTCAGCGCGCCGCGTCATCCCTATACGGCGGCGTTGATCCAGGCGATTCCGGAGATCGATCCGCATCGGCCATTGCCTGCAGAACCTTTGCCCGGTGAGCCACCGAGCCCACTGAATTTGCCCACCGGCTGCGCCTTTCACCCACGTTGCCGGTATGCGCGCGCCATGTGTTCCGTGGCGTCGCCGCCTACTCATTTCCTGCACGAGCATCGATACAGTTGCGTGCTTGAATCACCTTTGCTTTGACCCTTCCCTGCCATTCATGAACAAGGAGTTATGACATGCAATCCCGTCACTTGAAGTTGCTCGCCGCCGCTACGCTTACGGCTTGGTCGCTGACCGCTGGTTTGGCCCAGGCCGCTGGCGTCCTGACTATTGGCTGCCGTGAAGACAGCACCACGTTCGACCCGATCAAAAGCGCGCAAAACCGCGACACGTGGGTGTTCGCCAACGTCTACGACACCCTGGTGCGCGTGGATAACCTGGGCACCAAGATGGAACCGGGCCTGGCCGAAAGCTGGGACATTTCCAAGGATGGCCTGACTTACACCTTCAAACTGCGCGATGCGAAATTCTCTGACGGCTCGCCGATCACCGCTGAAGATG
The DNA here is from genome assembly GCF_021391435.1 of Pseudomonas sivasensis. Lineage (NCBI taxonomy): Bacteria > Pseudomonadati > Pseudomonadota > Gammaproteobacteria > Pseudomonadales > Pseudomonadaceae > Pseudomonas > Pseudomonas sivasensis. Next base: position 1,946,234 of record NZ_CP090029.1, read on the forward strand.
CGGCGTTCAGCCTGCTGCGCATCCGCGATAACAAAGCCTCGCTGTGGGCGGACCCTTTCAACCTGATCAACACGGCCAACGCCGCCGACCCGAAAACCCTGGTCGTCACCTTGAAGACGCCTGCCGTGGCGTTCCTCTCGCAACTGGCCTCCCCGACGGTTTCGATCCTGTCGGAAAAAGCCATGACCAAGATGGGCGAAGACGCCTACTCGGAAAACCCGGTGACATCCGGCGCGTTTACCGTGGAGGAGTGGCGCAAGGGCGATCGGGTGATCCTGAAGAAGAACCCGAACTTCTGGCAGGCCAAGAATGTGAGCCTGGATGGCGTGGAGTGGGTCTCGGTGACCGACGACAACACGCGCATGCGCATGGTGCAGAACAACGAGCTGGACACGGCGATCTTCGTGCCGTTCTCCCGGGTTGAAGAGCTGAAGAAAGACAAGAACGTGGTGATCCACGCCGACCCTTCCACCCGTGAAGATCACCTGTTGATCAACCACGCCCATGGCCTGCTGGCCAAACCGGAAGTCCGTCAGGCGCTGGACATGGCCATCGACAAACAATCGCTGGTCAAGACCGCCACCTACGGTCAGGGCACCGTGGCCTATTCCTACATTCCAAAAGGTTCGCTGTACCACTACGCCAACAACCTGCAACGCCCGTACGACCCGGCCGAAGCCAAGAAATTACTGGCTGCTGCCGGTGCCAAGGACTTGAAGCTGAACTACGTGGTCAACGCCGGCAATGAGGCTGACGAGCAGATCGCGGTGATCATCAAGGACCAGTTGGCCAAAGTCGGCGTCACCGCTAACCTGCAGAAGGTAGACCCGACTCAAAGCTGGCAGATGCTGGTGGACGGTGAGTACGATATTTCCGTGATGTACTGGACCAACGACATCCTCGACCCGGACCAGAAGACCACCTTTGTGCTGGGCCACGACACCAACCAGAACTACATGACCCGCTACAAGAACGACAAGGTCAAGGACCTGGTGGCTGCGGCGCGGATTGAGGCGGACCCGGTCAAGCGTGAGCAGATGTATGTCGAGCTGCAAAAACTGGCGAAACAGGATGTGAACTGGATCGACTTGTACTACAGCCCCTACATCAACATCTCACGCAAGAACGTGAGCAATTTCCTGCAAAACCCGCTGGGGCGCTTCACCCTTGAGGAAGTGGTGAAGAACTAAGTAAACCCAATGTGGGGCGAGACCTGTGATGAGCGGGCTTGCCCCGCGCTGGGCTGCGAAGCAGCCCCAGTACAGCCAGCGCGATCTGACAGAGAGATCGCGCTGGCAGGTTTTGGGGCCGCTTCGCAGTCCCGCGCGGGGCAAGCCCGCTCACTACAAAAGCCAACTCACACAGCGAGTTGGGTGTCAGATGTTACTGCGCATCAAACGCCTGCCCATTGATGCCGGCACTGTCCGGCCCCATCAGGTACAGGTACACCGGCATGATCTCTTCCGGCGCAGGCCTTTCCATCGGGTTCTCCCCCGGATACGCCTGGGCCCGCATGCTGGTACGAGTGCCGCCAGGGTTGATGCTGTTGGCCCGCACCGCTGCCACATCTTCAAGCTCATCCGCCAAGGTCTGCATCAAGCCTTCAGTGGCAAACTTCGACACCCCATAAGCGCCCCAATACGCGCGGCCCTTGCGGCCTACGCTGCTGGAGGTGAACACCACCGACGCATCCTGGGACAGCTTGAGCAGCGGCAACAAGGTGCTGGTGAGCATGAACATTGCGTTGACGTTGATGTGCATCACCCGCATGAAGTTCTCACCGGAGAGCTGCTCGATGGGCGTGCGCGGGCCGATGATCGAGGCGTTGTGCAGCAGGCCGTCGAGGTGGCCGAATTCTTTTTCGATCATGGCTGCCAGCTCATCGTATTGATGGGGCAGGGCGGTCTCCAGGTTGAATGGGATCACCACTGGCTGCGGGTTGCCGGCCGCTTCGATTTCGTCGTAGACCTGGGCCAGATTGGCTTCGGTTTTGCCTAACAACAGCACGGTAGCGCCATGGGCGGCATAGGTTTTTGCCGCCGCCGCGCCAATCCCGCGACCGGCGCCGGTCACCAGGATGACCCGGTCTTTGAGCAGTTCTGGACGTGCAGAGTAATCAAACATAAAAAGCCTCGACAGAATTCAGCAGGTTACAAACAGCGAGCTGGAAAACACTGAAGATCCCCTGTGGGAGGGGCTTGCCCCCGATAGTGGTGTATCAGTCAGCAAATGCAGTGACTGACACACTGCAATCGGGGGCAAGTCGAATCGTCGAACCGCCCCTCCCACATTTGGATCTTTATCAATCACTAAGGCCGGTGAGCCATCAGCAGCTGCACAGTGCGTTATCCAGCACCTTGCGCAGTTCCAGTGGGTGATCCACCACTACATCTGCGCCCCAGTGGCGTGGGTTGTCGTCCGGGTGGATATAGCCGTAGCTGACCGCCGCCGTGCGTGTGCCGGCATCGCGGCCGGACTCGATGTCACGCAGGTCATCGCCCACGAACAACACGCTGGCCGGGTCCAGGCCGAGCATCTTGCACGCCAGGATCATCGGTTCCGGGTCCGGCTTGCTGTTTGTCACGTGGTCCGGGCAGATCAGCAGGGCCGAACGCTCGGCCAGGCCCAACTGCTGCATGATTGGTTCGGCGAAGCGTAACGGCTTGTTGGTGACGACGCCCCAGACCAGCTTGGCCTTCTCGATGTCTTCCAGAAGCTCGGCCATGCCGTCGAACAGCTTGCTGTGCACCGCGCAGTCCTTCAGGTAGCGCTCCAGGAATTCCTGGCGCAGTTCCTCAAAGCCCGGTGACTCCGGGTCCATCGAGAAAGTCACGGCGACCATCGCCCGCGCACCGCCGGAAATTTCATCGCGAATATGCTGCGGGTTGATCGGCGCCAGGTCGCGGTCGGCGCGCATGGCCTGGCAGATGGCGATGAAGTCCGGCGCGGTGTCCAGCAAGGTACCGTCCATATCGAAGAGAACCGCTCGCAACTTCACAGGCTTACTCCTCGCGCAGGGTCTGGATCATGTAGTTGACGTCAACGTCGCTGGCCAGTTTGTAGTGCTTGGTCAGCGGGTTGTAGGTCAGGCCGATGATGTCCTTGACGGTCAGCCCAGCCTGGCGGCTCCAGGCGCCCAGTTCGGACGGGCGGATGAATTTCTTGAAGTCATGGGTGCCGCGCGGCAGCAGCTTCATGATGTATTCGGCGCCAATGATCGCGAACAGGTAGGCCTTGGGGTTGCGGTTGATGGTGGAGAAGAACACCTGGCCGCCGGGCTTGACCATGCGGAAGCAGGCGCGGATCACCGAGGAGGGATCCGGTACGTGCTCAAGCATCTCAAGGCAGGTGACCACGTCGAACTGCTCGGGCATCTCTTCAGCCAGGTCTTCGGCTGTGATCTGGCGGTATTCCACGTTCACGCCGGACTCCAACTGGTGCAGTTGTGCCACGGCCAGCGGCGCTTCACCCATGTCGATCCCCATCACCGTGGCGCCGCGCTGGGCCATGGCTTCGCTGAGGATGCCGCCGCCGCAGCCGACGTCCAGCACCTTCTTGCCGGCCAGGTTGACGCGTTCGTCAATCCAGTTGACCCGCAGCGGGTTGATGTCGTGGAGGGGTTTGAACTCGCTTTCGCGGTCCCACCAGCGGTGGGCCAAGGCTTCAAACTTGGCGATTTCTGCGTGGTCGACGTTGCTCATGGTGAATCCTCTAAATCTGATAAATCGGTTTGTCGGTCCTGAACACTCAGGTTCAGAGCCAGCGTTATTCGGTGTGCCCGCTGATGCGTTTTCCCCAGGCAATGGCCGTGGCGGTCAACTGTTGTTCATCCATGCGGGTGAGTTGCCGATCGTCGAGCAACTGCTTGCCGGCGACCCAAAGGTGTTTCACGCAATCGCGCCCGGTGGCATATATAAGCTGTGAGACCGGATCGTAGATCGGTTGTTGCGCCAGCCCTGTGAGATCGAAGGCGACCATATCCGCCGCCTTGCCCACTTCCAGGGAGCCAATCTCGCTTTCCAGGCCCATGGCCCGCGCACCGTTGAGCGTAGCCATACGCAATGCGCGGTGCGCGTCCAGCGCGGTGGCCGAGCCGGCGACGGCCTTGGCCAGCATCGCAGCGGTGCGGGTTTCGCCCAACAGGTCCAGGTCATTGTTGCTGGCGGCGCCATCGGTGCCGATGGCCACATTGACCCCAGCCTGCCACAGACGCTCCACCGGGCAGAAGCCGCTGGCCAGTTTAAGGTTGGATTCCGGGCAATGGATAACGCTGGTGTTGCTTTCTACCAGCAAAGCCAGGTCGTCCTCGCTGATTTGAGTCATATGAACGGCCTGGAAGCGCGGCCCCAGTAATCCGAGGCGGCCCAAGCGTGCCAGCGGGCGTTCGCCGGTCTGTTCGACGGCTTGCTGCACCTCGAAGGCGGTTTCGTGCACGTGCATATGGATCGCGGCGTCCAGCTCTTCGGCGATCACCCGAATCTTTTCAAGGTTGGCATCGCACACGGTATAGGGCGCGTGGGGGCCGAACGTAATCTTGATGCGCGGGTGGTGCTTGAGGTCGCCGAACAGCTCGATGCCCTGTCGGATCGCCTCATCGGCGGTACTGGCGCCGGGAATCGGGAAGTCGAGGATCGGAATCGCGATCTGTGCACGCATGCCGCTGTTGTGCACGCAATCGCTGGCGACCTTGGGGTAGAAGTACATGTCGGAGAAGCAAGTGATGCCGCCCTTGAGTTGCTCGGCGATGGCCAGGTCGGTGCCATCACGCACGAAGGCTTCATCGACCCACTTGGCTTCGGCGGGCCAGATGTGTTTTTCCAGCCAGGTCATCAAGGGCAGGTCATCGGCCAGGCCGCGAAACAGGCTCATCGCCGCGTGCCCGTGGGCGTTGATCAGGCCTGGGCTGAGCAGCATCCCCGGCAGTTCGCGCACCTCTGTGGCTGACAGCTTCAAGGCGGCGGCCCGCGGCCCGATAAAGGCAATGTGCCCATCGCGGATGCCCACGCCATGTTCCTTGAGCACCACGCCAGCAGGTTCGACAGGTACCAGCCAGGTTGGCAGTAGCAGTAAGTCGAGCGGGGCGGCAGTGGAGGTCATCGCAGGCTTCTTCCCGGGCAGCTATAAAAGAAGCGCGAAGTATACCCGAGCGTCCTGGCTGGCGGATCGCTATAATCGGCGGCTTTTGTTCATGAGTGCGGAGTAAGGGATGCGCGACCGACTGTTGGCAGCGGAGAAAGTGAAGGCCATCGATTGGCGTGATGGCACGCTGCACCTGCTCGATCAGCGTGCCTTGCCGTCCCAGGAAAACTGGGTGGCCTGCTCCACGGTCGACGACGTGGCTGCCGCCATTCGCGCCATGGTGGTACGTGGTGCGCCGGCCATCGGTATCAGTGCGGCCTATGGCTTGGTTCTGGCCGCCCGTGATCGTATCGCCGAGGGCGAAGACTGGCAGGCTGCGTGGGAGGAAGATTACGCGCTGCTGGCCGATACTCGTCCCACAGCGTCGAACCTGTTCTGGGCCCTCAAGCGCATGCGCGATCGCCTGGATCGCATCAAGATGCACGCCGATCCGCTGACCGTCCTGGAAGCAGAGGCCATCGCGATCCATGAAAGTGACCGCGAAGCCAACCTTGTGATGGCGCAGTTGGGCGTTGAGCGGATTCGCAAGCACCAGGGCAACGCCCAGGCGATCCTGACCCACGGCAATGCCGGCGCGTTGGCGACGGGCGGTGTCGGCACGGCCCTCGGGGTTGTGCGTGCGGCCTTCTTGGAAGGCTTGGTTGAACACGTCTATGCCAATGAAACCCGGCCCTGGCTGCAAGGTTCGCGGCTGACGGCATGGGAGTTGGCGGGCGAGGGCATCCCTGTCACGGTCAATGCCGACTCGGCGGGCGCGCATATCCTCAAGACCAAAGGCGTGACCTGGGTGATCGTCGGGGCTGACTGTATTGCGGCCAATGGAGATGTGGTCAGCACGATCGGCACATACCAGTTGGCGGTGTGTGCCATGCATCACGGCGTGCGGTTTATGGTGGTGGCGCCGAGTTCGACCTTGGATCTGATGATGGCCACTGGCGAAGATGTTGCGTTGGAAGAGCGCGATCCCGGTGAGCTGCTGGAGGTCAACGGGAAGCGCCTGGAGGTTAATGCGTTTAACCCGGTATTTGATGTGACTCCGGCCGACCTGATTGATGTGATTGTGACTGAGAAGGGCGTGGTTGAGCGGCCGGATACGGCGAAATTGGCCAAGCTGATGTGCCGTAAGCGGCTGCATTGAGGGCTGCGGTGTCTGTGAAATGGCTACCGGGGGCAAGCCCCTCCCACACTTGAATGGCGAACACAGTCAAAATGTATGAGGGGGCTTGCCCCCGATTGGCCCTGAAAGTCAATAAAACCCTCGGATCCGCCCTCAAAAAAAAGCACCACCCCATCTCTGAGCCCCTCTCGTCCCCCTCAAGCCTGTCATCCGTCAAATTACTAGTCTCCATGCGCATCAGGGGGATAGGTGCGTGGCGGCGATTGTGATAACATCCGGCGGTTTCCAGGGCCGCCCCGAGGGGTTGCCTATAACGTGCAGATCCGTGTCATAACTCGTTGATTTGTCGTAAGTCGTTGTCAGGCACTCTGTCGGCAGCGGCGAGCTTCGTTCGTCCCATATGGATGTGACGAGGTTTCACCCGAAAAAGGAATCAGGCTTCTCATGGGCGAACTGGCCAAAGAAATCCTCCCGGTCAATATCGAAGACGAGCTGAAACAGTCCTACCTCGACTACGCGATGAGCGTAATTGTCGGTCGGGCACTGCCTGATGCGCGCGATGGCTTGAAGCCCGTGCACCGGCGTGTGCTGTTCGCGATGAGCGAGCTGGGTAACGACTGGAACAAGCCGTACAAGAAATCTGCCCGTGTTGTCGGTGACGTGATCGGTAAGTATCACCCTCACGGCGACACTGCGGTGTACGACACCATCGTACGTATGGCCCAGCCGTTTTCCCTGCGCTACCTGCTGGTAGACGGCCAGGGTAACTTCGGTTCCGTCGACGGCGACAACGCCGCTGCCATGCGATACACCGAAGTGCGCATGACCAAGCTGGCGCATGAGCTGCTGGCTGACCTGCACAAAGAAACCGTGGACTGGGTGCCGAACTACGACGGCACCGAAATGATCCCGGCTGTCATGCCTACCCGGATCCCCAACCTGCTGGTCAACGGTTCCAGCGGTATCGCCGTGGGCATGGCGACCAACATCCCGCCGCACAACCTCGGCGAAGTCATCGACGGTTGCCTGGCCCTCATCGACAACCCTGAGCTGACCGTCGATGAGTTGATGCAGTACATCCCGGGTCCGGACTTCCCGACCGCCGCGATCATCAACGGTCGCGCCGGCATCATCGAAGCCTACCGCACCGGCCGTGGCCGCATTTACATGCGCGCCCGCTCGATGATCGAAGACATCGACAAGGTCGGTGGCCGTCAGCAAATCGTCATCACCGAGCTCCCTTACCAGTTGAACAAGGCGCGTCTGATCGAAAAGATCGCCGAACTGGTTAAAGAGAAGAAACTCGAAGGCATCACTGAGCTGCGCGACGAATCCGACAAAGACGGTATGCGCGTAGTGATCGAGCTGCGTCGTGGCGAAGTGCCTGAGGTGATCCTCAACAACCTTTACGCCCAGACCCAACTGCAAAGCGTGTTTGGTATCAACGTGGTTGCCCTGATCGACGGCCGCCCGCGCATCCTGAACCTCAAGGATCTGCTGGAAGCCTTCGTGCGTCACCGCCGCGAAGTAGTGACCCGCCGCACCGTATTCGAACTGCGCAAGGCCCGCGAGCGTGGCCACATTCTGGAAGGCCAGGCGGTTGCGCTGTCGAACATCGACCCGGTTATCGCCCTGATCAAAGCCTCGCCGACACCATCGGAAGCGAAAGAAGCGCTGATCAAGATGCCGTGGGAATCCAGCGCCGTCGTGGCGATGGTTGAACGTGCCGGTGCTGACTCGTGCCGCCCGGAGACACTGGACCCGCAATACGGTCTGCGTGACGGCAAGTACTTCCTGTCGCCGGAACAGGCCCAGGCTATCCTGGAACTGCGTCTGCACCGTCTGACCGGCCTTGAGCACGAGAAGCTGCTGGCCGAGTACCAGGAAATTCTCAACCAGATCGGCGAGTTGATCCGCATCCTCAACAGCGCCGTGCGCCTGATGGAAGTGATCCGCGAAGAACTGGAAGTAATCCGCGCCGAATACGGCGACGTGCGCCGCACCGAAATCCTCGATGCCCGTCTTGATCTGACCCTGGGTGACATGATCCCGGAAGAAGAGCGCGTGGTTACGATCTCCCACGGCGGCTATGCCAAGACCCAGCCATTGGCTGCGTACCAGGCCCAGCGTCGCGGCGGTAAAGGTAAATCGGCTACTGGCGTGAAGGATGAGGACTACATCGCTCACCTGCTGGTCGCCAACAGCCACACCACGCTGCTGCTGTTCTCCAGCAAGGGCAAAGTGTACTGGCTCAAAACCTACGAAATTCCGGAAGCGTCCCGCGCCGCCCGTGGTCGTCCGCTGGTCAACCTGCTGCCACTGGACAGTGATGAATACATCACCACCATGCTGCCGGTAGACGAATACACCGAAGGTCACTTCATCTTCATGGCAACTGCCAAAGGCACCGTGAAGAAGACCCCGCTCGAATCCTTCAGCCGCCAGCGCAGCGTGGGCCTGATCGCCCTGGAGCTGGACGAAGGCGACGTATTGATCAGCGCGGCCATCACCGATGGCGAGCGTGAAGTCATGCTGTTCTCCGACGGCGGCAAGGTTACGCGCTTCAAGGAATCCGACGTTCGCGCCATGGGCCGTACCGCCCGCGGTGTGCGCGGCATGCGTCTGCCGGAAGGGCAGAAGCTGATTTCGATGCTGATCCCGGAAGAAGGCAGCCAGATCCTCACCGCTTCGGCGCGTGGTTATGGCAAGCGTACGGCCATCGGCGAGTTCCCGGAGTACAAACGTGGTGGCCAGGGCGTTATTGCCATGGTCAGCAACGATCGCAACGGCCGTCTGGTCGGCGCGGTACAGGTGCTCGACGGCGAGGAGATCATGCTGATTTCCGACCAGGGCACCCTGGTACGTACCCGTGTGGCTGAAGTGTCGAGCCTGGGTCGCAACACCCAAGGCGTGACGCTCATCAAGCTGGCCAGCGACGAGACACTGGTAGGCCTGGAGCGTGTCCAGGAACCATCGGAAGTTGAAGGCGAAGAGCTGGACGAGGCCGATGCCGAGTTCGCAGGTGAGGTCATGGCGAGTGGCGATGATATCGTCGACGAGCCAACCCTCGATGCTGCCGCAGACGAAGAAGAACCGCAGGAATAAGCGGACACAAAGGGGGCGGATGAAGATTCGCCCCCTTGTTGTTTGTCCCTTGTGAAATATTGAAATCCCGATTTATTGCACCACCCCACCAGATCAGAGTGAGATTGGATGTGAGCAAGAGAGCCTATAACTTCTGTGCCGGTCCCGCGGCGCTTCCTGAAGCAGTCCTGCAGCGTGCGCAGGGTGAACTCCTCGACTGGCATGGAAAAGGCCTCTCCGTGATGGAAATGAGCCATCGCAGCGATGAGTTCGTATCCATTGCTACCAAGGCCGAGCAGGATCTGCGCGACTTGCTGGACATTCCATCCAATTACAAAGTGCTGTTCCTGCAGGGTGGCGCGAGCCAGCAGTTCGCCCAGATCCCGCTGAACCTGCTGCCGGAAGACGGCACTGCCGACTACATCGACACCGGTATCTGGGGGCAGAAGGCTATTGAAGAGGCCTCGCGCTACGGTCACGTCAACGTTGCCGGCACCGCTAAGCCCTACGACTACTTCGCCATCCCAGGTCAGAACGAATGGAAGCTGTCGAAGGATGCGGCCTACGTGCACTACGTCGCGAACGAAACCATTGGCGGCCTGGAGTTCGACTGGGTGCCGGAAGTCGGCGACGTTCCGCTGGTGTGCGACATGTCCTCGGACATCCTCTCGCGGCCTATCGATGTGTCCAAGTACGGCATGATCTATGCCGGCGCGCAGAAGAACATCGGTCCAAGTGGCATCCTGGTTAACATCGTTCGTGAAGACCTGCTGGGCCGCGCCCGTTCGCTGTGCCCGACCATGCTCAACTACAAGGTCGCAGCCGACAACGGATCGATGTACAACACCCCGCCGGCGTTCTCCTGGTATCTGTCCGGCCTGGTATTCGAGTGGCTGAAAGAGCAGGGCGGTGTCGCCGCCATGGGCAAGCTCAACGAAGAGAAGAAGCGCACCCTGTACGACTTCATTGACGCCAGCGGCCTGTATAGCAACCCCATCAATCCAAGCGACCGCTCGTGGATGAACGTGCCGTTCCGCCTGGCTGACGACCGTCTGGACAAACCATTCCTGGCCGGTGCCGACGCGCGCGGCCTGTTGAACCTCAAGGGCCACCGTTCGGTGGGTGGCATGCGCGCCTCCATCTATAACGCTGTCGACATCCACGCGATCAATGCGCTGGTTGCCTACATGGCAGAGTTCGAAAAGGAACACGGCTAATGTCTGAACAAGAGCTCAAGGCCCTGCGTGTACGCATTGACAGCCTGGATGAGAAAGTTCTGGAGCTGATCAGTGAACGTGCGCGGTGCGCCCAGGAAGTGGCACGGGTGAAGATGGCGTCCCTCGCTGAAGGCGAAGTGCCGGTGTTCTACCGCCCCGAGCGTGAAGCTCAGGTGCTCAAACGCGTGATGGAGCGTAACAAGGGGCCGCTGGGCAACGAAGAGATGGCGCGGTTGTTCCGTGAAATCATGTCGTCGTGCCTGGCGCTTGAGCAGCCGCTGAAGGTTGCTTATCTCGGTCCTGAGGGTACGTTTACCCAGGCGGCGGCCATGAAGCACTTCGGCCACGCTGTGATCAGTAAGCCGATGGCGGCCATCGACGAAGTGTTCCGTGAAGTGGCGGCCGGTGCGGTGAATTTTGGCGTGGTGCCAGTGGAAAACTCCACTGAAGGCGCGGTCAATCACACCCTGGACAGCTTCCTTGAGCACGACATGGTGATCTGCGGCGAAGTCGAGCTGCGTATCCACCATCACCTGCTGGTGGGCGAGAACACCAAGACCGACAGCATCAGCCGCATCTATTCCCACGCCCAGTCCCTGGCCCAGTGCCGAAAGTGGCTGGATGCCCACTACCCGAATGTCGAGCGCGTGGCGGTATCCAGCAACGCCGAAGCGGCCAAGCGTGTCAAAGGTGAGTGGAACTCGGCGGCGATTGCCGGTGATATGGCCGCAGGTCTTTATGGCTTGACGCGTCTAGCCGAAAAAATCGAGGACCGTCCGGACAATTCCACGCGCTTCCTGATGATCGGCAGCCAGGAAGTGCCGCCGACCGGCGACGACAAGACCTCGATCATCGTCTCGATGAGCAACAAGCCTGGCGCGCTGCATGAACTGCTGGTGCCGTTTCACGACAACGGGATTGACCTGACGCGCATCGAGACTCGTCCTTCGCGCAGCGGTAAATGGACGTACGTGTTCTTTATCGATTTCATCGGCCATCACCGCGACCCGCTGGTCAAAGGTGTGCTGGAGAAAATCAGTCAAGAGGCCGTGGCGCTCAAGGTGCTGGGCTCTTACCCGAAAGCGGTTTTGTGAGGCGTTAACATGAGTGGCAACTTCCTCGCCCTGGCTCAGCCGGGCGTGCAACAACTGTCGCCTTACGTTCCGGGCAAGCCTGTGGACGAGCTGGCGCGTGAGTTGAACCTGGATCCGTCGAAGATCGTCAAGCTGGCGAGCAACGAGAACCCGCTGGGCCCTAGCCCCAAAGTGCTGGCGGCGATTCGTGAGGAACTGGCCGAGCTGACCCGTTACCCGGATGGCAACGGCTTCGCCCTGAAGTCGTTGTTGGCGGAAAAGTGCCGGGTCGATCTGAACCAAGTGACCCTGGGTAACGGCTCCAACGACATCCTTGAGCTGGTCGGTCGCGCTTACTTGGCGCCAGGCCTGAATGCGGTGTTCAGTGAACATGCGTTTGCGGTTTACCCGATTGTCACTCAGGCCGTCGGTGCTGATGCGCGCGTGATTCCTGCCAAGGATTGGGGGCATGACTTGCCAGCGATGCTGGCAGCAATCGACGCCCAGACCCGCGTCGTGTTCATCGCCAATCCGAATAACCCGACGGGTACCTGGTTCGATGAGCAGGCGCTCAACGAATTCCTGCAGGATGTGCCCGAGCACGTGCTGGTCGTGCTGGACGAGGCCTACATCGAATACGCAGAAGGCAGCGACTTGCCGGACGGCCTGGATTTCCTGGCGGCGTATCCGAACCTGCTGGTGTCGCGCACTTTCTCCAAGGCTTACGGCCTTGCTTCGCTGCGGGTTGGCTATGGTCTGTCCACGGCGGTGGTAGCTGACGTGCTGAACCGAGTACGCCAACCGTTCAACGTCAACAGCCTCGCCTTGGCAGCGGCTTGTGCGGCGGTGAAGGATGCCGAGTACCTGGAAGAAGGTCGGCGCATCAACGAAAACGGCATGCTGCAGTTGCAGGAAGGCTTGCGTGAGTTGGGCCTGGGCTGGATTCCGTCCAAGGGCAACTTTATCTGCGTCGACCTCGGCCAAGTGGCCGCGCCTGTTTTCCAGGGTCTGTTGCGCGAAGGTGTGATCGTGCGTCCGGTGGCTAACTACGGTATGCCCAACCACCTGCGCATCACCATCGGCTTGCCGGCTGAAAACAGCCGCTTCCTGGAAGCGCTGACCAAGGTTCTGGCTCGTGGTTGATGTCGCTGCATTGCAACCTGCTGTGCCTATGATCGGTCGCCTGGTGGTGGTCGGCCTGGGGTTGATCGGCGGCTCCTTCGCCAAAGGCCTGCGTGAAAGTGGGCTATGCGGTGAAGTGGTCGGCGTCGACCTGGACCCTCAATCGCGCAAACTAGCGGTTGAGCTGGGCGTGGTGGACCGCTGTGAAGCGGACTTGGCGCTCGCGTGTCATGGCGCGGATGTGATCCAGCTAGCGGTACCGATCCTGGCCATGGAGAAGTTGCTGGCGTTGTTGGCGGGTATGGACTTGGGGCAGGCGATTCTTACGGATGTCGGCAGTGCCAAAGGCAATGTGGTGCGCGCGGCGCAACTTGCATTTGGCGGGATGCCCGCGCGCTTCGTACCGGGCCACCCGATTGCAGGTTCCGAGCAGAGCGGGGTGGAGGCGTCCAATGCGCAGTTGTTCCGTCGGCATAAAGTGATCCTGACGCCGTCGGAGCAAACCGATCCCGCTGCGTTGGCGGTGGTGGATCGTCTGTGGCGTGAGTTGGGGGCGGACGTCGAGCATATGCAAGTCGAGCGCCATGACGAAGTGCTAGCGGCGACGAGTCATTTGCCGCATTTGCTGGCATTTGGTCTGGTGGACTCTTTGGCCAAGCGCAATGAGAACTTGGATATTTTCCGCTACGCAGCCGGTGGTTTCCGCGATTTCACGCGAATTGCCGGCAGCGACCCGGTGATGTGGCACGACATCTTTCTCGCCAATCGCGAAGCGGTGTTGCGTACTCTGGACACTTTCCGCAGTGATCTCGACGCCCTGCGCGATGCAGTGGATGCGGGTGATGGTCATCAATTGTTGGGCGTGTTCACCCGTGCGCGGGTGGCGCGTGAGCATTTCAGCAAGATCCTGGCGCGCCGGGCCTATGTGGAAACCGCTGTGAACGCCGACGAGTTGACCTTTGTCGCCAACCCGGGTGGCCGCTTGAGCGGGCGCATCCGTGTGCCGGGCGATAAGTCGATTTCTCATCGGTCAATCATGTTGGGCTCATTGGCCGACGGCGTGACCGAGGTCGAAGGCTTCCTTGAGGGCGAAGATGCTCTGGCGACCTTGCAGGCGTTTCGTGACATGGGAGTGGTCATTGAAGGTCCGCACCATGGGCGCGTGACCATTCATGGCGTGGGCTTGAATGGCTTGAAGCCGGCGCCGGGGCCGATTTACCTGGGGAACTCGGGCACGTCCATGCGGCTGTTGTCCGGCATGCTGGCAGCGCAAAGCTTTGACAGCGTGTTGACTGGCGATACGTCGTTGTCCAAGCGCCCAATGAGCCGCGTGGCCAAGCCGCTGCGGGAGATGGGCGCAGTGATCGAAACCGGGCCGCAAGGACGTCCACCGCTGACCATTCGTGGTGGGCAGTCGCTCAAAGGTTTGGACTATGTGTTGCCGATGGCCAGCGCCCAGGTCAAATCCTGTTTGTTGCTGGCCGGGCTATACGCCAAAGGCAAGACCGCAGTGACCGAGCCAGCACCTACTCGCGATCATACCGAGCGCATGTTGCGCGGTTTTGGCTATCCCGTGAGGGTGCAGGGTGCTACCGCAGCGGTTGAGTCGGGTCATACGCTGACTGCTACCCGTATTGAGGTGCCGGGGGATATTTCCTCGGCGGCGTTTTTTATGGTGGCTGCGTCGATTGCCGAGGGTTCCGAGTTATTGCTGGAACATGTCGGCATCAACCCTACCCGTACCGGGGTGATTGATATCCTGCTGCTGATGGGGGCAGATATCAGCCTGGAGCACCAGCGCGAAGTCGGTGGAGAACCTGTCGCAGACCTGCGTGTGCGTGCTGCGGTTCTGAAGGGTATCGAGATCCCGGAAGCGCTCGTGCCGTTGGCCATCGATGAGTTTCCGGTGTTGTTTATTGCGGCGGCCTGCGCTGAAGGTCGGACCGTTTTGCGTGGGGCTCAGGAGTTGCGCGTGAAGGAGTCCGACCGTATCCAGGTGATGGCCGACGGTCTGCTCGCGCTAGGCGTGAAGTGTGAAGCTACCCCTGATGGGATTATCATTGACGGTGGCCTGATGGGCGGTGGTGAAGTCCATGCCCATGGCGATCACCGGATTGCCATGGCGTTCAGCGTAGCGTCCCTGCGGGCGACTGCGCCGATCCGTATCCGCGACTGCGCCAATGTTGCTACGTCCTTTCCGAATTTTCTTACACTGTGTGCCCAAGTCGGCATCCGTGTTGCCCAAGAGGCTCAATTGTGAATATCAAAGCACCGGTGATTACCATCGACGGGCCAAGCGGCTCGGGCAAAGGCACCATCGCCGGCATCCTGGCCAAGCGCCTGGGTTGGTGTCTGCTGGATTCCGGCGCGCTGTACCGGTTGCTGGCGTTTGCCGCACGCAACCATGGCGTAGACCTGACCAATGAAGAGTCCCTGAAGCTGCTGGCGGCGCACCTAGATGTGCAGTTCGTCGGGGCGACGGAAGGTCATCCCCAGCGCATCATCCTGGAAGGGGATGATGTGACGGATGATTTGCGCAACGAGCAAGTCGGTTCCTGGGCATCCCAGGTTGCCGCGCTCCCAGCTGTGCGTGACGCGTTGCTGCAGCGTCAGCGGGCTTTTCAGGAGCCGCCGGGCCTTGTGGCCGATGGTCGCGACATGGGTACCGTAGTGTTTCCCGAGGCACCGCTGAAGATTTTCCTGACGGCCAGCGCCGAGGAACGAGCTCGCCGCCGCTACTTGCAGTTGAAGGGCAAAGTCGATGGTGTTAGTCTGTCGAGTCTGCTAGATGAGATCCGTGCACGCGATGAGCGTGATACCCAGCGTGCAGTAGCCCCGCTAAAGCCGGCGGCTGATGCCATACAGTTGGATTCCACGGAGTTGTCCATCGAGCAGGTGCTGGAACGCATCTTGAGTGAAATCGCCATTCGCGATATCGCCGGGTGATCAAGAAGGCCGCAGGGGACCAGTCATAGTCCTGCGGTGGCTTCTTTTAACTGAAACTGACCCACGCCGTCTGGGGTGTGGAGATGGGCGTATTCTTCGCCCTTATCAACAGGAATTAAAATGAGCGAAAGCTTTGCGGAACTCTTTGAAGAAAGCCTAAAAACCCTGAACCTTCAGGCAGGCTCCATCATCACCGGTGTTATCGTTGATATCGATTACCAAGCTCGCTGGGTAACCGTTCACGCTGGTCTGAAGTCTGAAGCTCTGATCCCGCTGGAACAGTTCTACAACGATGCTGGCGATCTGACAATCAATGTCGGTGACGAAGTTCACGTTGCTCTGGACTCGGTTGAAGACGGTTTCGGTGAAACCAAGCTGTCCCGTGAAAAAGCCAAGCGCGCTGAATGCTGGATTGTTCTCGAAGCAGCCTTCGCAGCTGAAGAAGTGGTCAAGGGCGTTATCAACGGTAAGGTTAAAGGCGGCTTCACTGTCGACGTTAACGGCATCCGTGCGTTCCTGCCAGGTTCTTTGGTCGACGTTCGTCCTGTGCGCGACACCACGCACCTGGAAGGCAAAGAACTCGAATTCAAGGTCATCAAACTCGACCAGAAACGCAACAACGTTGTCGTTTCCCGTCGCAGCGTTCTGGAAGCAGAGAACTCCGCCGAGCGTGAAGCTCTGCTGGAATCCCTGCAGGAAGGCCAACAAGTCAAAGGTATCGTCAAAAACCTCACCGATTACGGCGCATTCGTCGATCTGGGTGGCGTCGATGGCCTGCTGCACATTACCGATATGGCTTGGAAGCGTATCAAGCATCCTTCCGAAATCGTCAACGTTGGCGACGAGATCGATGTAAAGGTTCTGAAGTACGATCGTGAGCGTAACCGCGTTTCCCTGGGCTTGAAGCAGCTGGGCGAAGATCCATGGGTTGCTATCAAAGCTCGCTACCCAGAAAGCACTCGCGTTACCGCGCGTGTTACCAACCTGACCGACTACGGCTGCTTCGCTGAGCTGGAAGAAGGCGTGGAAGGCCTGGTACACGTTTCCGAAATGGACTGGACCAACAAGAACATCCATCCTTCGAAAGTCGTACAAGTCGGCGACGAAGTGGAAGTTATGGTTCTGGACATCGACGAAGAGCGTCGTCGTATCTCCCTGGGCATCAAGCAGTGCAAATCTAACCCATGGGAAGATTTCTCTGGCCAGTTCAACAAGGGCGATAAAATCTCCGGCACCATCAAGTCGATCACCGATTTCGGTATCTTCATTGGTCTGGACGGCGGCATCGACGGCCTGGTTCACCTGTCCGACATCTCCTGGAACGAAGTTGGCGAAGAAGCTGTTCGTCGTTTCAAGAAGGGCGACGAGCTGGACACCGTTATCCTGTCGGTTGACCCAGAGCGTGAGCGTATCTCCCTGGGTATCAAGCAACTGGAAAGCGATCCGTTCTCCGAGTACGTTCAAGAGAACGACAAAGGCGCAATCGTTAAAGGCACTGTGAAAGAAGTTGACGCCAAAGGCGCCATCATCGTTCTGGCCGACGATATCGAAGCGACTCTGAAAGCCTCCGAAATCAGCCGTGACCGCGTTGAAGACGCGCGCAACGTTCTGAAAGAAGGTCAGGAAGTAGAAGCCAAGATCATCAGCGTTGATCGCAAGAGCCGCGTGATCCAACTCTCCATCAAGTCGAAAGATGAAGTGGAAGAGAAAGAAGCAATCCAGAGCCTGAAATCGGCTCCGGAAGCTGCAACCGGCGAGACCACTATGGCCTCCCTGCTGCGCGAAGCAATGGCTAAACAGAACTAAGTTCTGTAACGCTATAAAAAGGGCGACTTCGGTCGCCCTTTTTTGTGCCTGGAATTTGTTGATTTAACAAACGAGAACCAAGGCGCGCGGCTCAGTGTCAGAGTCACTATAGCCTTGAAAAAAGCTCGCCCGGAATAAGGATCTCAATGAACAAGCTTGTCGTGATGCTCGCATTGGTAATGCTTGTCGGCTGCTCTGTCACTAGCGCTAAAACTCACGCCAGGCGCGGTGTCAGCGGCATCGAGGTCGATTGCTCTGGCCTTGGTAATCATTGGGATAAGTGCGAACAGCGCGCCGCTCGCGAATGCAAGATGCAGGGCTACAAGGTCATCACCCGGTCAAGCGACGCCAAGGACGAAGAGGGCGACTATTTTTTCGGCTTGAACCCGGCTGGAGCTGTCACCCGCACGATGCTTGTGATCTGCAATTAGGCGCGTTACTTGTTCGATACTTATGTTTATTCAGCCAGGAGATAAGTTGAAACATGGGCTGTTCAAATTCATCAAGTCATGCTAAAACCTTCGAAGCGCTTTTCCTAGCTGCTTGAAAAAGAAGGGAAAAATATGACGAAGTCGGAGTTGATCGAACGAATTGTCACCCACCAAGGACTGCTCTCATCCAAAGATGTTGAGTTGGCTATCAAGACCATGCTTGAGCAAATGTCCCAGTGCCTGGCCACTGGGGATCGTATTGAGATTCGTGGGTTCGGGAGCTTTTCGCTGCACTATCGTGCGCCTCGTGTAGGTCGTAATCCAAAGACGGGCCAGTCAGTCAGCCTTGATGGGAAATTCGTGCCTCACTTCAAGCCGGGCAAGGAGTTGAGGGATAGGGTGAATGAAGACGAGGAAGACGGCGTCTGACTCGGCTATCTATTGTTATGGAGGCGAACGCTATGGCTAGAATATTACGGATTCTTTTAGGTGTGGTCTTAATGGTCATTACCTTTGCAGTCGTTGGGTTTGTTTTGGAAAATCAGCAGGCTGTTGTGCTCTCATTCTTTGGTTGGTCTACCGGTGAGGCCCCAGTAGCCGTGTTTGTTGTATTTGCGTTGATTATCGGCATGTTAATCGGTCCATTCTTAGGCCTGTTTAAGCGAAGCGCTGCGCCGCGTGACCTTGGTACGGCCAAGCGCTTATGAAGGGCGGGGGGCGGAGCATCCTTCGGGATGTGGCTGACGTCTTCGCTGATCCTGAGCTTAATCCATTGGAAATAGCTGCTTGTTAATTGGTTTGAATGGGTTCGTCATCAAGAAATTTTACGCACTCTTGCCTTTCCTTGTTCCTATTGCGTACGGTGCACTGCCGTAATTTTCGCCATAGCCGCTCAGATAATTCTTACAGTAAGTTCAGAGCTTTTACGAATGTAGTTGCTCTGTGTTGAATAAAAGGTTTTGCACTATAATAAATGGCCTTCTCAGTGATATCGGACCTGGCGCTAGTTATTTTATCTGTACAGTTCTCAATTTTATCGGGTTGGCATTTCTCAGGTAACGAACGAATCACTGCCGAGGATGTTGAAATTAAGGCCCTGCACCTTGAGGTCACTCGTGGGTGGCTGTTATGTCGCTGTTGCTTCACTGAGTAGAGTTGAGTGGCAAGGCGTAGTAATGACTAGCGCTCAACGTCGAATCTTCAAGACCCAGTGCTAAAACTTGGTGTGCTAAGTATCATGAAAAACCTATCAGAGCTAGGTAATTCAGATTTGATCAGTAGGTGGGTCAATGCTGTCTGCAAATGGATTATGAGAATAATAGCTGAATACTACACTGGGCTGCTATTGATTCATTCAATGATGTATGAAATCCATACATTTACGTACTTACCGATTCACGGCAGGCCTGTGTGAAATACCTATGTTATATGCTCGGTGTCTTAATTGTCTTCCCATTGAAGATTTTAAGCGTTGGTAGCGTGAACTATAAGTTTGATGAGATTTTGCTTGTTTTTATTTTTGTTATTTTGTTTTGTACTCGGCGTATAGCGTTTAGGCCATTGGTGTATTGTGGTTTAATATTTCTATACTTTGCATATGGAACGCTGGCTATATTGGATAGTGGTCTCGTTACTAATTATCAGGTTTACTTTCGCCTGCTTCAAATCGTGCTAATCATTGTTGTTATGTCAATTATGTCTGACGGCGAAAGGGTGAAGATGCTTAACGGTATTGCCAGTTGGGGGCCAGTCTTCGCCTTATGTATAGTCTTCTATCTCATTTTTATATCCGGCTATTCTTTTGATCTGCTGTTTGGTAATCAACAGTACTACAAAGACTTTTTTAATGGTGAAAACACATTTTTGAGTGTGCACATAAACACTGTCGGTACGATTTTGCTATTGTCGATCTATCTGAACTTGTTAAAGTTCCAGGTAACTAGAAATAAAGTATACATTTTGCTTTCTGCTATTATGCTGTTGCCTTCGATAATGCTTTTGTCCAAGGGGGACCTGCTTGCCATTTTAATAGCATCCGTCTTTCTTTGTTTTTCAAAACTAAAAATAGCGTATTTGTTTTTTGTGTGCTTGGCAGCTGGTGGTTTAATAGCGAGTTATAGTTTAAATTTTGCTGAATTTGACCCGACACGAGAAGCCCTATATAGCACTGCATTACAAGCATTTATTGATAATCCATATGGATATGGAATTGGTACAGAGCGCCAAGTGATATTCGCTTACTCCGGGATAAATTATCCAGCACATAATTTTTTACTAAGTGCTGCACTAGAGGCGGGGGTTTTAGGTGTTGTTTTTTTTCTGGCATTGATTCTCTACAGCTACCGAAGAAACAAAGACTCAGTGGCGAGGGCTTTTTTAATAGCATTTGTCGTAGTTGGCTCGTTTGGTAATGTTATGTATTTTTATAAATACCATTTTGTCTTTTTTATGATAATAACTGGTTTTTATGATCGGGTGTACTGTCAAGCTGTTGCGTTGCGAGTTAAGGCTTCCGGCGCAATCGGCACACATTAATTGGGGCGAGTAGTAATGGCTAAGGCTAAAATCGGGATTGTTATTGCTACTTATAATAGTGGGCGTACGCTGCGCGAATGTTTAGATAGCATTCAAGCGCAAGATTTTGAAGATGTAGATTTGTATGTTCAGGATGGCGGTAGCACTGACGATACGCTGGCGATTTTAAGTGAATATGACTTCGTCCGATTCTCCAGTGAAAAAGACTCTGGAGTATATAGCGCCTGGAATAAAGCATTGAAGCAGGTGAATGCTGAATGGATAGTGTTTATGGGCAGTGATGACTATTTCAGCTCTCCGTCCGCGTTATCCTCCGTGCTTGAATATCTTGACGCCGCGGATCGGCAGGGTTTGAGGTTGGTTTACGGTAGAAATATACTCGTCGATCAATCTGGCGGCTTGATTGATGAGGTTGGAGTTCCTTGGAGTGAGGCAAAAAATGATTTATCCAAGAGGATGACCATTCGTCATCCTGGTTGTTTTCATCATGTATCCTTATTTGAGAAAATCGGCGGGTTTAATGAGAGTTATAAGGTAATAGGTGACTATCATTTTATTTTACGCGCTCTCGTCGGTAGCGATGCAGGGTTCTATCCTTTCTCTATCGTGTCCCACCGAGTGGGAGGGCTCAGTAATAAGCCAAGCTTGATGATGTCGATCATTCGTGAAAATTTTAGGCTTCGAAAAGAGTTGGCATTAACTCCGTTGTATCTAGTTGACGGAATTTTCATAAAACGGTTGGTTATTTTTTTGATGAGCTGTGTTTTGGGTGATCGTGGAGTAATGAAACTGCTGTCCATTTATGGTGGGATTGTGAAGAAATGAAAATCTGCTATGTGGTTCCTGCAATCGTCAATAAGGCCCCTATTCTAGTAGCCTTGCAATTGTGCGAGCAGATGCTTCGTCGTGGGCACGATGTCACCGTTCTTTATTTTGATGAGCGTGTCGATATAGGTTTTTTGGAAGGCGTAAGATTCGAGCGAGTGAGTTTTTATAAAAAATTTGATTTTTCGGGTTATGACATAGTTCATTCCCATCTCTTGAGGGCTGATGCATTTGTATTTAAAAATAAATCATTATTTTCGAGTGTTCGCTACGTGAGTACGCTGCATAATTACGTAGAGAAGGAGCTTTATTTTCATTACAATAAATTTGTTTCCGTTGTGTTTAGTTTCGTTTGGAATGTTTGCTGGACGAGGCATGACCGCCTTGTCGTGTTAAGTGATCATTCTATGCAGTACTACTCTAGGTTTTCATATAACAAAAAACTATCTCGGGTCTACAATGGTAGAGATATCGTTGTTAATTATGAATTGATCGAAGATTGGTGTGCCGCTGAGATAAATAAGCTGAAAAACAAGGTTGATTTTTTATTAGGTACGTACTGTGTGCTCACCGCAACAAAAGGTGTCGATCAGTTAGTGAGATTGTTGGCTCTTAATACTAGGCTGGGGCTTGTGGTTATTGGTGACGGTCCAGAGAAAAATATCTTACAGGATCTTAGTGTTTCTCTAGGCGTCGATAGTCGCTGTGTTTTTATTTCATCAATCCCCTATGCACATCAGTGCAATGTTTTTTTTGATATATTTGCGATGCCTTCTCGTTCTGAAGGCTTTGGGCTTGCTCTGATTGAAGCGGCTCTCCACTCAAAGAAAATAGTGTGCTCTGATATTCCAATCTTTCGCGAGCTTTTTGATGAGGGTGCGGTTTCTTTTTTTGAACTAGACGATATTATCGGTCTTAATGCTGCGGTTGTGCAAAGTTTGGCCGAAGAGTCAAAAGGCTCGGTTGTTCTGAGTGTTGCTTGTGAAAAATATAGTTCTTTTACAATGGCATCGAACTATCTTGAAGTTTATGAGGAGCTAATGCGTGGCTAATGTCAAAGTTCTAGTTACAGGTGGGTCCGGTTTTATAGGGACTAACTTGGTGTGTCGGTTAAAGATATTAGGGTATAAGGTTATAAGTTTGGATGTGGCTCAGCCCAGAAATCTAGATAATCTTGATGTTCATCTCTGCTGCGATATTTGCGATGTGGATAGTGTCAGAGAGGCTTTTGATTCATTTAAGCCGGATTATGTCTTTCACCTCGCAGCACGTACAGATCTCCGGGGCAAAAGTTTGGACGATTATCCCGAAAACATTGTAGGTGTCGAGAACTTGTGCTCGGTACTGTCTTCGGTGGACTACGTTAAGCATGCAGTCTTCGCTTCCAGTATGTTGGTTTGTAAAGCAGGTCACATACCATCGTCAATAGAAGATGTTTCTCCAACTACAGTTTATGGGAAGAGTAAGGTCCAAGGGGAGTGCATTGTCAAGAAATGGATCGATCGCATCCCTAGATGTTCTATTGTAAGGCCTACATCTATTTGGGGGCCTTGGTTCGGAGAGCCGTACCGTAACTTCTTCGACATAGTGCTTGCTGGTCGATATATTAGAATTGGAAAAAAATCAAGTACAAAGACGTATGGGTATGTCGAGAATTGCGTAAATCAGATGATTTCAATTTCTCAGCAGCCAAATGATGCGGTCGAATATTATTACATAGGTGATGCGAAGCCTTTGAATGTAGATGAATGGAGTTTGAGTATCGCATCGCTTGCAGGCGTTAGACGTCCAGTTAAAGCACCGATGTTTTTTTTCTATTTCTTGGCGTTGATTGGTGACGTTTGCAACTCAGTAGGATTGAGATTTCCGTTTAGTAGTTTTCGTCTGAAGAATATGACAACTAATAATGTAGTGGATTGTTCTCCAGCCGAGAAGTCAAATTGTTATCCTGTTGTGGATAAGCAGGAAGGTATTAAAAAGACGCTGTCATGGCTAACGAACTCCTCGGCCAGTTAATAATTCAGCTGGCCGATGTTGCGTTGGGCTGCGCTCTAAGATTCGTATATATTTTTGGTTTTCTGGGTGTTTATAGTGTCAGTGTCCAGCGCCTGAGTATGGGCTGGTTTGATCGTCGAATAACGAAACTTTACTGTGCTTGCGCCGGAGAGCCCTTGAATTTCAAATCTGTAATTTCTCAAGACTTTTCAGTGTGTCAAGATCATGCTAAAGTTATTGGTGTTGCTGAAGATGTGTTCGTGGCGGTCTTGAATCCCGCTGTCGGACCTAGTAGCTTCTTGTAAGCGTTCATGGGTAGAGGCTTTCAGAGCCAGCGTTGACTATATACTTGTATTTCTAGAGCCATTATTTATCAGTAAATATAATCGAATGGTTTCTAGGATGAGTTTTTTTGAAGTAAGATTTATGTGTTAAAGGGTTATGCCGCATGAATAGCGTTCTTAAAAATGTAGCGGCAAATTTTTTGGGGCAGGGTTGGGCTGCTCTTATGGGTATCTGTTTCGTACCCTTGTATCTTAAGTTTATTGGTATTGAGGGTTACGGGTTAATAGGCTTTTTCGTAATTCTATCTTCTGCTATGTCGATGCTTGATGGCGGATTTGGTGCTGTGGCAACTAAAGAGGCCTCTGTTTATGAGTCGGCTTCGTCGCTGGAAAAGAAAAAAGTTATTCTATTGTTGAGAAGTGTTGAGTGGGTTTTTTGGGGTATTGCACTCACTGCTGGTGCGGTGGTGATATTGTTAGCGCCGCTGATTTCCAATTATTGGTTGGATATAAGTCCTGATAAGCTGGATTCTGTGACTCAATCGTTAAGAGTAATGGGTGGGGCGCTTGTTCTTCAGTTTCCTATAGCATTTTACTATGGTGCTCTTACAGGTCTTCAAAAGCAGGTTGAATTAAATATTGCAACTTCCATCTTTGCGACTTTCCGTTCGGGTGGAACGGTGTTGGTCTTGTGGCTGGTTTCTCCAACGGTTGAATGGTTTTTTATTTGGCAGTGCGTAATAAATCTTTTGACTGTTTTTATTTTGCGTATTCAACTCATTCGCGAGTTGGTAGGCTGGACGGATTCTATTTCTTTCTCTCTTGATACGCTTCGCCGCCTTCGAGGTTTTGCAGTGGGAGTAGGGGCGACGAATGCACTTGCGTTTCTACTTATGCAAGCGGATAAGATAGTTTTGTCAAAGACGTTGTCATTAACAGATTTTGGTTATTACATGCTCGCTTGGACGCTGGGTACGATCGCTTTCAGGCTTATATCTCCAGTTTTCAATGCTTATTACCCGAAGATAGTGGCATCTGTTGCTTCTGGTAGTGCCGTAGAGGCATTTGGCTATTATATTAGGGCGAGTCAAATACTGTCGATGTTGGTAATACCGTTTTCTGTATGGATTGCATTTTACAGTCATCAGGTGCTTTCGTTATGGACGCAGGATCAACATATCGCCGCTGCGGCGAGTGGGCCCTTGATGATACTGGTTCTCGGCACCATGATTCATTCATTCATGAATATGCCTTATGCATTGCAATTAGCTCACGGATGGACGCGTTTCAGCGTCTGGCAAAACTTTATAGCTGCCGTTCTTGTGGTTCCATTAACGTATTATTTGGCTGCCTCTTATGGCTTGGCGGGCAGTGCTTGGCCTTGGCTATTATTGAATATCGGTTTTTTTACCTTCTGTCCTCCGATTGTCTTTAAGAAGTTAAATATTAAACCTGCGAAGACCTGGTACATAGACGCCATTTTTATTCCGTTGGTTATTTCGGTTTCGCTACTCTATTTTTTTAAAAGCGTTTTTGATCTACTCGCTATCGATAATCCCGTTGTGATGTTGTTGTCGCTAGGGATAACTTATATTGCAGTGGCACTTCGTTTGTTTGTTTTTAGTCTTGATATTCGAAAGATAACTTGGCGAAATGCGGTGTGATATAGGTTTTACATAAATGATAGGCTTACTTTGATAAGTAGTCGTTCGAAATTTAATGCAATGCAAGCTCGATTTTAAACAGATTGGGCTTTGTTTTCTTTCGGGAACAGATATATGCGAGTTGCGTTCGATCACCAAATATTCTCATTGCAAAATTATGGGGGGATCTCTCGTTATTTTGCTCGTATCGCCGAGCAGATGGTTGGCGCGGGTAATGATGTGGGTATTTTCTCACCTCTTCATCGCAATGCCTATCTGAAGGAGTTACCCGAGGGAATTGTTCGTGGCCGCTGGATGGAAAAATACCCGCCTCATACGGCTCGGCTGATACTCGCTTACAACCGCCTTAAAGGGCGGTCGGAAATGAGTCGTTGGCAGCCTCAGGTAGTGCATGAGACCTATTACAGTCGCCGCCCAAGTTTTGTCTCGGAGAAGTGCCCGGTCGTACTAACGGTTTACGATATGATCCATGAATTGTATCCCGAAAGCTTTTCATCTCAAGATAAAACGACCGCGCTCAAGCAGCAGGCTGTCGAGCGTGCTGATCACGTTATTTGCATTTCGGAAAGCACACGTCAGGACCTTATGCGGTTGTTTGCAGTCCCCGAGAGTAAGTTGTCAGTCGTTCATTTAGGCTTTGAGCAATTTAAAAAAGTTTCGGATAAAAAATATTGCGATTTGCCCAGGCCCTATTTGCTGTATGTCGGCGCACGCTACGCTTACAAAAATTTCGCCGGATTACTCCGTGCCGTAGCACGCTCCAAGCGATTAAAGTCCGATTTTGATATTGTCGCTTTTGGCGGCGGAGAGTTTTCTCAAGACGAACAGGCGTTGATGCAAAGTCTTGGTTTTAGTGCGGGTCAGGTGCGGCAGATCGGCGGTGATGATGCGTTGCTGGGGCAGCTCTATGAGGGTGCAAAGGCCTTTGTTTATCCTTCTGTTTATGAGGGCTTCGGTCTTCCACCTTTAGAGGCAATGGCGCACTCTTGTCCTGTTGTCAGCAGCAGCACCAGTTCCATGCCTGAGATCATCGGCAATGCGGGGGCTTTTTTTGACCCCGGTAATGATGACGAAATGGCTGTGGCGATAGAGAGAGTGGTTTATTCTGACAGCGAAGTTGCGAGGTTGGTTGGGCTCGGTCTTGAGCGCTTAAACCATTTCTCATGGCAGCGGTGTGGCCAGGAAACATTATCGATCTATAATTCATTACAAAGGTAATACTTTGGAATACTCAGAAAAAACCGCCCTGATTTGCGGTGTGAGCGGCCAGGATGGTGCTTATCTCGCGAGGCTGTTGCTTAGCAAGGGCTATACCGTCTGGGGTACTTCTCGGGATGCGCAGGGATCTTCATTCGTCAACCTCAAGCGACTGGATATCTTTCCTCGGGTGAAACTGCTGTCCATGGTGCCTGAAGACTTTCGAAGCGTTTTCATGGCTCTTAAGCGCAGTCAGCCTGATGAAGTCTATTATCTGGCGGGGCAGTCGTCGGTTGGTTTGTCTTTTGAGCAGCCCGCCGAAACGATCCAGAGTATTACCTTGGGTACGCTCAATATGCTTGAGGCCTGCCGGATGACAGAGCGTCCGATTCGCTTTTATCAAGCAGGATCAAGTGAGTGTTTTGGGGATACCAACGGTGAGCCCGCCGCTGAGGGGATGGCGTTCCACCCTCGTAGCCCTTATGCAGTGGCTAAGTCTTCGGCGTTCTGGTTGGTCGATAACTATCGTGAAGCTTATAATCTCTTCGCCTGTACAGGGATCTTGTTTAATCACGAATCTCCATTGCGCCCCTCTAGATTTGTAACACAAAAAATTGTCACGACAGCGAAACGAATTGCTGCTGGCTCTGATGAGCGATTAACTCTTGGACGCCTGGATATCGCTCGAGATTGGGGGGCCGCCTCAGAGTATGTCGATGCGATGTGGAGGATGCTGCAGTGTGATGAGCCCAGCGATTTTGTGATAGCCACGGGTCAAACCCATACGCTTGAAACCTTTGTTGCTGAGGCGTTTACACAGTTGGGCCTCGATTGGAAGGCTTATGTCGATCAATCCACTGAATTTTTCAGGCCTACTGATCTATTGGTCAGTCGAGCTTGCCCCGCTAAGGCCGAGCAGGTCTTGGGGTGGAAAGCCCAGTCGACGATGCCTGATGTCATTACCAGCATGTTAAATGCGATTTAATAGTAAATCTAAGAATTTTAGGACGTAGATATGACCCTGAAAAAAGCGTTAATTACTGGGATCACTGGCCAAGATGGCTCGTACTTGGCTGAACTTTTGCTGGAAAAAGGCTATGAAGTTCACGGCATCAAACGACGCGCATCGTCCTTCAATACGCAGCGTGTTGATCATATCTATCAGGATCCGCATGTTGATAATCAGCGTTTTATCTTGCATTACGGGGACCTTACTGACTCGTCGAACCTGACCCGTATTATTCAGGAAGTTCAGCCCGACGAGGTTTACAATCTGGGAGCACAGTCACATGTGGCTGTGAGCTTTGAGTCGCCGGAATACACTGCTGATGTCGATGCGATGGGTACGCTGCGAATTCTTGAGGCCATTCGTTTGCTTGGGCTTGAGAAAAAAACCCGTTTCTACCAAGCCTCAACCTCTGAACTCTATGGCTTGGTACAAGAGACCCCACAAAAGGAAACCACCCCTTTTTATCCACGGTCGCCGTACGCCGTTGCCAAACTTTATGCCTACTGGATCGTGGTTAATTACCGCGAAGCCTATGGCATGCACGCATGTAACGGGATTCTTTTCAATCACGAGTCGCCACGACGTGGTGAGACTTTCGTGACCCGTAAAATCACTCGTGGCTTGGCAAATATTGCTCAGGGACTTGAGCAGTGTCTCTACATGGGCAACATGGATGCGCTTCGCGATTGGGGTCACGCGAAAGACTATGTTCGTATGCAATGGATGATGCTGCAACAAGATGTTCCCGAAGATTTTGTTATCGCAACCGGCGTTCAGTACTCGGTGCGTGAGTTCATTCGCTGGTCTGCCGCTGAACTGGGACTGACCTTGCGTTTTGAGGGCACTGGCGTAGATGAGCGTGGCATCGTGGAATCTATTGTTGGCGACAAGGCACCTGCGCTGAAAGTCGGAGATGTACTGGTTAGTGTCGACCCGCGCTATTTCCGCCCCGCTGAAGTTGAAACGCTGCTTGGCGACCCTACCAAAGCGAAAACAAAGCTGGGTTGGGTGCCAGAAATTACCGCCCAGGAGATGTGTGCTGAAATGGTTCGCGAAGACTTGAAAGTCGCCCAGCGTCACGCGCTGCTGAAGAATCATGGTTACGATTTGCCGGTGTCGTTGGAGAATTAATATGTCACGTCAATTGAGCGAATGTGTTTTTGTTGCTGGCCACAAGGGGATGGTAGGTTCGGCCATTGTTCGACGCCTGCGAGCGTTGGGTTACACCAATATTGTGACCCGCGACAGGGCTCAATTGAATCTGTTGGACCAGCTTGCGGTAATGAATTTTTTTGCTGAGACCAAGATAGAGCAAGTCTATATGGCCGCTGCCAAGGTGGGTGGCATTCATGCGAACAACACCTACCCGGCTGAGTTTATCTACGAAAACCTTATGATGCAGGCAAACGTCATCCATGCTGCGCATCAGCACGACGTGCAAAAAATGCTATTCCTCGGTTCGTCGTGTATTTATCCCATTAACGTCAAGCAACCGATGCCTGAAGAGGCGCTTTTGACGGGAACGCTTGAGCCTACCAATGAGCCTTATGCCATTGCGAAGATTGCCGGAATCAAGCTATGTGAGAGTTATAATCGCCAATATGGACGCGATTATCGCAGTGCTATGCCTACTAACTTGTACGGTCCTAATGACAACTTCCACCCGCAGAACTCCCATGTAATACCCGCACTGTTGCGTCGCTTTCACGATGCAGTCGAAGAAGGCGTTGAAGAGGTTGTTATATGGGGTAGTGGTTCGCCGATGCGTGAATTCCTGCATGTGGATGATATGGCCAGTGCGTCGGTCCACGTCATGGAGTTGGATCAGAACCAGTATGGCGCCTATACCCAACCGATGCTTTCTCATATCAACGTAGGTACGGGCGAAGACTGCACCATTCGCGAACTGGCTCAAACCATCGCGAAGGTTACCGGGTTCAAGGGGCGCCTAAGCTTTGACAGCACAAAGCCAGACGGGCCGCCAAGGAAGCTGATGGATGTTTCGCGTCTTGAGCGATTGGGGTGGCGTGCGAGCATCAGCCTCGAAGAGGGGCTTCGCGACGCATACGCCTGGTTCTCCGAGAACGCCTTGCACGCTCGCTCGCGCTAGCCTTTGTTGCTTGGGGTGGCTCGTCGGCTTGCGCATTGTTTTCAAATGGCGCCGGCACCGTAAAGTTCAGGTTTCAGGCGTTGACCTGGTCCACTTTTAGTGGCTATTAGTGAGCGCGCTTATGTTGCGGCGTCGATCTCGGCCTTAAGGATGTTTGAATGTTTCTTCCAGTAATCATGGCGGGTGGCTCAGGTACCCGGCTATGGCCACTCTCCCGTCAATTGAACCCCAAGCAGTTTCTCCCCTTGGTGGATGCCGATATGACGATGCTCCAGGCCACTATCAAGCGCCTTGATGGGCTTGAGCATGGGGCGCCGCGATTGATTTGCAACGAACATCATCGCTTTCTGGCTGCCGAACAACTTCGGCAGTTGGGTCTGGACGACGCGAACATCATCCTTGAACCGGTAGGCCGCAACACTGCCCCCGCTATTACACTGGCAGCCCTGCAGGCACTCGCTGAACAGGATGATCCAATCATGCTCGTCTTGGCGGCTGATCACTTGATTCAAGATGTCGAGGCGTTCCAGAGCAGCATCGCTACGGCGCTTGCGCTGGCGGAGTCTGGCAAGTTGGTCACCTTCGCCATTACGCCTACGTCCCCTGAGACGGGGTATGGCTATCTTCAACTGGGTGCGCCTGTTGGATCGGGAGGGTTCAAGGTCAGTCGTTTCGTTGAAAAACCTGACTTGGTTACAGCTCAGTCCTACCTCGCTCAGGGCGATTACTTCTGGAATAGCGGCATGTTCATGTTTAGAGCCAGTCGCTATATTCAGGAGTTGGAAAAATTTCAACCGGAAATTGTGTCGGTATGTCGGGAAGCCTTGGCGGGTGGGCAACAAGATATGCATTTTACTCGGGTCGACAGTGCCATTTTCGCGACCAGCCCTGATGTCTCCATTGACTACGCAGTGATGGAGAAGACTTCAGACGCCGTCATGGTTCCTTTAGATGCCGGCTGGAGTGATATCGGGTCCTGGTCTGCTCTTTGGGAGGCAGGCGAGAAAAATGCAGACGGTAATCTGTTCAAAGGTGACGTGTTGTCTGAGAAAACCTCCGGCAGCTACGTTCATGCCACACATCGTTTGGTCACCACTGTTGGTGTAAACGACCTGATTATCGTGGAGACCAAGGACGCAGTCCTCGTTGCACACAAAGATCAAGTTCAGGAAGTTAAGAAGATCGTTGATCAACTCAAGGCGGGCAAACGCCACGAGCATACCGACCATCGCGAGGTCTATCGCCCTTGGGGTTTTTACGACTCTATTGATAGTGGCGAGCGCTATCAGGTTAAAAGAATTACCGTAAAACCAGGCGAGAAGCTCTCAGTGCAGATGCACCATCACCGCGCGGAGCACTGGGTGGTTGTCAGCGGTACTGCTCGCGTGACTAATGGTGATAAGACGTATTTGGTTACCGAGAACCAATCTACATTTATCCCTATTGGACAGATTCATGCACTGGAGAACCCTGGAATCATTCCGCTAGAACTGATTGAGGTTCAGTCGGGATCTTACTTGGGAGAGGATGATATTGTCCGGTTTGAAGATGTTTACGGCCGTGTAAAGGGTTGATGTGTTGAAAATTTCGATTATCACGGTCTCCTACAACAGCGAAAAAACGATCAGGGATACTATTGAGTCCGTATTGGCTCAGACGTATTTGAATGTCGAATATATAGTTATAGATGGTGGTTCAAAGGACAATACGATGGGTATTGTTGGTGAATATGCTGCGTCTATCGCAACCATCGTGAGTGAGCCGGATCGCGGCATATACGACGCTATGAACAAAGGTATCGCGTTGGCCACGGGTGATGTTATCGGCATTCTCAACTCCGACGATTTCTATGAAAGTCCTACATCGTTAGAGAGCGTTGCAGCCGCGTTTCGTCTGAATCCAGAAAGTGCGCTTGTCTTTGGTGATGTTGTTTTTGTAAATCCTGAGGACTTGCAGCGGGTCACGCGTGTCTATAGCGCTTCACATTTTCGCTCGTGGAAGCTGCGGTTTGGGTGGATGCCTCCCCATCCAGGTACATTTGTACGCAAAGAGGCTTACGCCGACGTTGGCGCTTATTCCATGTTGTACGCCATCTCCGCAGATTACGAGATGTTTGTTCGCCTGCTCCTGATTAAAAAACTCAGATTTTCGCATATTGATAAGGTCCTGGTTCGCATGCGCTCGGGCGGCGTCAGTACCTCCGGTACAAAAAGTAGTCTGAAACTAAATCGGGAAATTGTTCTGGCGTGCAAGCGTAATGGGATATACACCAACTTGCTTATGGTGCTGAGTAAAATTCCATTCAAATTGCTGGAATACCTAAAGCGCTCGGGGACAAAGAACTGATGGACCATATCTTTATTACCGGAGCTACCGGTTTTTTGGGTAAAGATCTGATCCGCCGTTTGCAATCAGATAAGAAGTATCGCCTGTCTGCCTCCGTGCGTACCGCCGCGACAAGGTTAGATAGCGACGTTTCGGCCCATGTCATGGGCGATATTGATTCGACGACCGCGTGGGGGCAGGCATTGGCGGGTGTGGATGTTGTTGTCCACTGCGCTGCTCGTGTGCACATAACGACCGACGATTCTGCTGATCCGCTACAAGCTTTTCGTGACATCAATGTTAAAGCTACCTTGCACCTGGCAAGGGAGGCCGCCGCCGCCGGCGTTCGCCGTTTTGTCTTTATCAGTTCGATCAAGGTCAACGGTGAAGGGTCGCCGGCTGGCACACCGTTCTGCGCCGATGATGAGCCGAACCCGGCTGACGCGTATGGCCTGTCTAAATGGGAAGCCGAAAAGGGGCTTCTACAACTCGCTGAGGCCGTCGAGATGGATATCGTCATCATCCGGCCAGTGCTTATCTATGGCCCCGGAGTAAAAGCAAACTTTTTGAACATGATGCGTTTTCTGTCCAAGGGAATCCCGTTGCCTTTGGGCGCCATACATAACAAACGCAGCCTTGTCGCGCTTGAAAACGTATCGGATCTGATTGTTACTTGCCTGGATCACCCTGCTGCCAGCAATCAAGTCTTTCTCGTCAGTGACGGTGAAGACCTTTCTACGACTGAACTATTGCGCAGGTTGGCACATGCATTACACGCACCCGCCCGCTTGATTCCCATTCCTTCGCGCTTTTTGACGTTCGTCGCTAAGCTATTCCGCATGTCGGGGCTCTCTCAGCGCCTGTGCGGAACGCTGCAGGTCGATATTCGCAAGACCCGCTCGCTGTTGGGGTGGGCACCTCGTGTCAGCGTTGATCAAGCTCTGAATGGTGCAGCTCGACATTATCTGGATACGAATAAACGATGAATTTTCTCTGGTTGCTCCCTGTCCTGGCGGGCATTTCCCTTCTGTTGACGTGGCAGCTGCGCCGTTATGCATTGTCAGCAAGCTTGATCGATACTCCGAACGCCCGTAGCTCACATTCAGTACCCACGCCCAGAGGCGGTGGCGTCGCGATTGTGATCAGCTTTCTCGCTGCTGTGCCTGTGCTCGCTTTTGCGGACCTTATTCCCTGGTCATGGGCGTGGGGCATGTTGGGGGCTGGCCTGGGCGTTGCCGTTCTGGGGTTCATGGATGACCACGGGCATATCGCAGCGCGCTGGCGCTTGCTTGGCCATTTCCTTGCAGCGGTATGGGTATTGTTTTTCCTTCAAGGCCTGGCGCCGCTAAAGATCTTCGGGCATTTGATTGACCTGGGTTGGCTAGGCAACTTCCTGGCTGTGCTTTATTTGGTGTGGTTACTAAATCTCTACAACTTCATGGACGGTATCGATGGTATTGCAAGCATCGAGGCGTTGTGTGCTTGCCTGGGAATGTGTGTCGTTTATGGCGTGGCGGGGCATGCACAACTGGTCTGGACGCCGCTGGTGTTCAGCATGGCGGTAGTAGGTTTTTTGTATTGGAACTTCCCTCCTGCGCGAATCTTCATGGGGGATGCAGGGAGTGGTTTTATCGGCATCATACTGGGGGCGTTTTCTTTACAGGCGTGTCTTATATCGCCTCAGTTGTTCTGGGCATGGCTGATAATGCTGGGTGTGTTTATTGTCGATGCTACCTTTACGTTGATACGTCGGCTGTTGCGTGGGGACAAGGTTTACGAAGCGCATCGCAGTCACGCCTATCAGTTTGCTTCCCGGCAGATCGGCAGGCACCGGCCGGTCACGCTGGCTGTTGCGTGTATTAATATTTTCTGGCTCCTTCCGGTGGCCCTGGCTGTAGTGTTGCTTGATTTAGATGGGGTTCTAGGCTTGGTTGTTGGTTATGTACCGTTGGTCTGGTTGGCAATAAAGTTTAATGCGGGTTCTTTAGAGCCAGCCAATACGCCCTGATTGTCATTAAGGCGCAGATGCGAATTAAGGTAGTCTGATGGTGAGGCCACCCCTGCCTTTTTTTCAGGCAGATGTAACTTTGGAGAGTAAGGATGGATCGGCTGCGCACGCTGCTACTTGGCCTACCAAGGCGTTATAAGCGCGTTCTACAGGTGCTGACTGACATCGTGGTGGTGTGGGCCGCGTTGTGGATGGCTTTTGTCGTGCGCCTGGGCATCGACGAGATGATCAACCCGGTCAGACAGCATTTATGGCTGTTCATTGCTGCACCTATCGTTGCCATTCCCTTGTTTGTGCGATTCGGTATGTACCGGGCGGTTATGCGTTATTTCGGTAATGATGCGCTGATCGCGATCATCAAAGCAGTCAGCCTGTCATCGTTGATCTTGGCGCTGGTGGTTTACTGGTATAGCAACCATCAGAACGTCGTCCCGCGTTCGATTGTTTTCAATTATTGGTGGCTAAGCCTGATCATGATTGGCGGCCTGCGCCTGGGGATGCGTCAATATTTCCTTGGGGATTGGTTCACCGCCACCCAGCATGTGCCGTTTACAAATCGTGATGACGGCTTGATCAAAGTCGCTATCTACGGTGCTGGGTCTGCCGGTAACCAATTGGTCGCCGCATTGCGCATGGGGCGTGTTATGCGTCCTGTGGCGTTTATCGACGACGATCCCGGGATTTCTGATCGTGTTATCTCGGGTTTGCATGTTTATAAACCCCGGCATATTCAACAAATGATCGACGCGACAGGTGTTCAGGAAATTCTCTTGGCCATCCCCTCGTCCAATCGTGGTCGGCGGCGTGAAATCCTGTCCTTTCTTGAAGGTTTCCCTCTGCACGTTCGCAGTGTTCCCGGCTTCATGGATCTGGCCAGCGGACGCGTCAAGGTCGACGATATCCAGGAGGTCGATATTGCAGACTTGCTAGGACGTGATGCAATCCCAGCCCAAGGCGAACTGCTTGAACACTGTATTAAAAGTCAGGTTGTACTGGTTACGGGGGCAGGTGGGTCAATTGGTTCAGAACTCTGCCGGCAGATTATATCCCTCAAACCTACGACGTTATTATTGTTCGACCATAGCGAATTTAACCTGTACACCATTTTGTCTGAGTTGGAACAACGTATTACTCGCGAATCTTTGCCGGTAAAACTTTTGCCGATACTCGGTTCAGTACGTAACCAAGGCAAGTTGCTCGATGTTATGAAAACCTGGCATGTAGACACTGTCTATCATGCAGCTGCTTACAAGCATGTGCCGATGGTAGAGCACAATATCGCTGAAGGTGTGTTGAACAATGTCATCGGCACGCTCAATACGGCGCAAGCTGCACTTCAGTCTGGCGTGGCCAACTTTGTATTGATTTCGACTGACAAGGCCGTACGTCCAACTAACATCATGGGGAGCACCAAACGGCTGGCGGAATTGACGCTGCAAGCCCTGAGTCGAGAACTCGCCCCGGTATTGTTCGGCGATAAGGCGAATATCTCCCGCGTCAACAAAACCCGCTTCACTATGGTTCGCTTCGGCAACGTGCTGGGCTCCTCGGGCTCAGTCATTCCGTTGTTTCACAAACAGATCAAATCCGGTGGTCCCCTGACGGTTACCCATCCGAAAATCACGCGGTATTTCATGACGATCCCGGAGGCGGCCCAACTGGTCATTCAAGCTGGGTCCATGGGGCAGGGTGGGGATGTATTCGTGTTGGACATGGGCGAGCCGGTGAAAATTGTCGAGCTCGCAAAAAAGATGGTGCATCTATCCGGGCTCAGCGTGCGTTCTGACGAGAACCCTCAAGGTGACATCTCGATCGAGTTCACCGGCCTGCGCCCCGGCGAAAAGCTTTACGAAGAGTTACTCATCGGCGACAACGTGGTCGCCACTCAACACCCCATGATCATGAGCGCCAACGAAGATCATCTGTCTTGGGAAGTGCTTAAAGGCAAGCTCTCGGACTTATTGGCTGCCGTGGATCAAGACGACTACGCCCGCGTCCGTCAACTCCTGCGCGACACGGTCAGCGGCTACTCCCCAGATGGAGAGATCGTCGATTGGATTTACCAGCAACGCCGTCTGGAGCCTTGATTTAATACTCTGTTACTCAACCGTTTTTGACGAATTTCCAACATCACCTACGTTTGAAAAGCAGCTTCGGAAAAGCTGCTTTTCTCTCAACGATGTCATGGAGCGTCACCAATGCAGAACACCTACATCTCTTCGCTGATTTTCGCCGTTCTTACAACCCTCTCCGTCGCCAGCACCGCAGCCCCTTCCATCAAGCCTGAAGCCCCAACCCCTATCAGCGCGCAGATGGCCAAGGCCGAGCAATCCGCCAAGGTCAACCTTAACGCCGCAGACGCCGAGACCCTGCGTCGGGATCTGTTCGGTATTGGCGCTGCCAAAGCCAAGGCAATCATCGCCTACCGCGAAAGCAATGGCCCATTCACGGCGGTGGATGAGTTGCTGGAAGTGAAGGGTATCGGCAAGGCGCTGTTGGAGAAGAACCGCGACAGGCTGGTGATCAACTAAGCTCCAAGGGGCCGGTCATTGATCGGCCTCTTTCTTCTGTGAGTTCCGCGCTTCACGTTCCCCCGCACCACGTCTATGTTCCACCTCACCAATTGTGGGTCTTAGACTCTCCTGGCAAGGACTTATGCGCCTACCAGTGTCGACATCCTCCCCAGCCCCTCTGCGCCGCAACGCCCATCTCCCAGCGCCGTTTCAATTTGCTCAAGTCTTACGTCGAGAGG
Organism: Pseudomonas sivasensis; assembly: GCF_021391435.1. NCBI lineage: Bacteria > Pseudomonadati > Pseudomonadota > Gammaproteobacteria > Pseudomonadales > Pseudomonadaceae > Pseudomonas > Pseudomonas sivasensis. The sequence goes on from NZ_CP090029.1 coordinate 1,982,873, forward strand.
GTTCGGTATCGCACTGGGCTGGTCGCTCAGATCTATCTCGGAAAACATTGTTGGCAGCGGGAAGCCGTGGTCCGGGGGAGGACATGTGCCGTTCCGACAGATAGTTGTCGACAAATGCATCCAGCGGTCTTTGCTGACTGAACAGGTTGTCGCGATGGGCGTTCAGGTCCGCAGCTGATCTGTGAAGGCCGGGCGCTTCCTTGATGATGCATGGGTGAGTTTGGGTTTTGTGGTGTTGTAAATAACGTATAAGGCGGCCCCAGCCACAGGCTGGCATTTTAACCAACCTTAACTTTTTACACCCAGATCGCCCGTTCTGGAGGTTGGCATGAAACGTGATTACCTCCAGACAGAAGATTGTTCAACAATCATGAGGCGATGATGACACCCAATATGTCTTTAGCAGACCAGATTGCTTTGGAGCTGCGTGCCGACATCATCAGCGGACGGTTATTGCCGGGTATGGCCCTGGTCGAGGCGGATTTGGTCATTGCCTACAGTGCGTCGCGCAATACGATTCGCGAAGCCCTCCACCGTTTGGGGCAGGAGGGCTTGACCCGTTATGTGCGCAACAAGGGTGTGATGGTCCGGCGATTGGAGCGGGAGGAAGTTCGTGATCTGTTTGTTGTCCGCCGCACACTGGAATTGCAGGCCATCGCACAAAGCAAAGCGTTGACGGACGATCAATCTGAACGCATGCAAAACGCCATCGACGCCACCACCCTGGCCCGGGAGCGCGAAGATTGGCGTGCCGTGGCCACCCACAGTTTGTTGTTCCATCAGCACATCGTCGGGTTGATGCGCAGCCCCTTGTTCGATGAGTTTTTCGCCCGGGTCATCGCCCAGCTACGCCTCGTGTTTTGTGCGGCGCCCGATGAGCAGCGTTTTCAGTCACCTTGGCTTGAGCGTGACCGCGAGATTTACGCGTTATTGGTCCAGGCGAATAAACACGCGGCAGGGGAGGCGATGAGCCTGTACCTGGAAGATTCCGAACGCCTGTCGTTGGCGTTGTTTACCCACCCCTGATCGAGGATGTGCACTATGTACAAAGATTATCCGGCCGCTTATCAGGTCAGCAAAGGCTCGGCGCTGCAAGTCGACACGGCGTTTTACGAGCGCATTCGTGACCGGGCGGATCAACGCATCTTGATCGAACAGTTTGAGGTGCCTATTCGAACAGGCAGGGCCTGGAAGGTGCCGGCGGGGCATGTGTTTCGTGTTACTACGCCAGTGGGCCCGCAGGTGGGTGACTTTAATGTCTGGAACGCCCACGACCCGCGGGAACGTCTTTGGGCGGCGCGCACCCGCCAATTGCAGGGCGCCCATGTCAGCACCCATGACCGATTGTGGTCGAACCTGCCGTTTCTGCGACCGTTGGTGACCATCACCGATGACAGCCTGGCCAGTTATGGTATCGACGAGCACGGCGGGCGCCTCCACGACTTACTCGGCACGCGCTGCGATCCCTACGTGAACCGGATGCTGACCGGTGAGGATTTCCATCACCACTGCCATTCGAACCTCACTCGCGCGGTGCTGCCCCACGGTCTTACGGAATTCGACGTGCATGACGTGTTGAATATTTTCCAGTGCACCGGCCTGAATCACGACGACATGTACTTCATGAAGGCGTGTCCGGCGCAGAAGGGTGATTACCTGGAGTTCTTTGCCGAGATTGATTTGCTGTGTGCACTGTCGACCTGCCCGGGTGGAGATCTGTCGCTGCCGATGTGGGGGCCGGACGCACAGGATCCGCTGACGGTATGTCGCCCGCTGGGCGTCGAGATCTACAAGTTGGAGGATCAATTGCTGAGCGGCTGGAGCCAGCCGGAGCGTGCTGCCTACAAGGGGCAGCACGGGTTGCATATTGCCAAGGCGGATTGGGAGTAAGCCTAACTAGCGATCCTGCGAATCCTTGGCGTCCGCCTGGGCGTTGCGTTCGGCCACGCGTTTGCGTTGCTCGTCGGTGAGTTCCACCTTGTTGGCGCTGTCTCGCAGCATCATCAGCCCACCGACGATCGACCCAATCGCGACCACCATAATCAACCACGCATACCACGGCATAAGGCTCTCCTTGAGGCAGATTGCTGTGGGAGAATTTTCCCACGGTAATAACTGCTTTGAGTTACGGGCTTTCTGAGTAGTTCAGTGTAAGCCCGTTCTGCCTCGTAAACCTTAGAGCCCAGTCAACATTGCGTCCGCTGGCGCATCGGCACGGTCTTGTGCGGTCAGTTGGAAGTAGATGAAACCTACCGCCATAAAGCCCAGGAAGATCAAGCCGATGAGTGTGTTGAACCACGCCATGGCCACCAGGCACACCACCGCCAGCACCAACGCAATGCCTGGCACGATCGGGTAACCCGGCGCGCGGAAGGTGCGTTCCAACAGCGGTTCGGTTTTACGCAGTTTGAACAGGCTGAGCATGCTCATGATGTACATGACGATGGCGCCGAAAACCGCCATGGTGATCATCGCTGCAGTCAGAGTCATGCCGCCCAGGTTGATCAGACCGTCGCTGTAGATGGCGGCGATGCCGACCACACCGCCGGCGATGATGGCCCGGTGCGGTGTCTGAAAACGCGACAGTTTGGCGAGGAAAGACGGTAAGTACCCGGCGCGGGCCAGGGCGAAGAACTGGCGCGAGTAGCCCAGGATAATGCCGTGGAAGCTCGCTACCAGGCCAAACAGGCCGATCCACACCAGCATGTGCAACCAGCCGGAGCTTTCGCCCACCACGGTTTTCATGGCCTGCGGCAGCGGGTCGTTGATGTTCGACAGGGTGCGCCAGTCACCCACTCCGCCGGCAAAGAACATCACGCCCATGGCCAGGATCACCAAGGTCAGGATGCCGCTGATGTAGGCCTTCGGAATGGTGCGCTTCGGATCCTTCGCTTCTTCAGCCGCCATGGCTGCGCCTTCGATGGCAAGGAAGAACCAGATCGCAAACGGAATTGCGGCAAACATCCCGGCAATCGCCGGGGCGCCAAAGGTATCGGAACCGGCCCAGCCATTCAGGGCGAAGTTACTGAAGCTGAATGCCGGGGCGACCACGCCCATAAACACCAGCAGCTCTGCGACGGCGAGCACGCACACCACCAGTTCAAAGGTCGCGGCGAGTTTCACGCCAAGGATGTTCAGGCCCATGAACACGATATAGGCACCGACGGCAGCGTGCTTCGGGTCCAGCGCAGGGAACTGCACATTCAGATAAGCGCCGATGGCCAAGGCAATGGCAGGCGGCGCGAAGACAAATTCGATCAGTGTGGCAAGACCGGCGATTAAACCGCCTTTCTCCCCAAATGCACGACGGCTGTAGGCAAACGGTCCGCCAGCATGGGGAATCGCGGTGGTCAGCTCGGTGAAACTGAAGATAAAGCAGGTGTACATTGCGGCGACCATCAACGAGGTCACCAGGAAGCCCAAGGTTCCGGCCACGCCCCAGCCATAGCTCCAGCCGAAGTATTCACCGGAGATCACCAGCCCGACGGCAATGCCCCATAAATGCAGGGTGCCTAGGGTGGGTTTGAGTTGTGTGTTCATGTGCTGCTCCCTGAACGGTTTGGAATGATTCAAGGTGTTGCAGCGGCCATGCCAGCTTGAGAATCATTGTCGTAAAGGCGTGCAACTGTCGTCTGGGGGATGGTTTGGCGTTTGAAATTTGCCGGTGTCGCACCAGATAGGTGCGGCGGTGACGGTGCCGACGCTATCGGGAGCAAGCCCCTCCCACAGGTTGACTGGCGCTCGGCATGACAACTCGGTCAAGTGTGGGAGGGGGCTTGCTCCCGATAACGCCTGCCCAGACGCTGGAAACCCGCAGTGTAAACCCCGCATAAAGCCACTCTTTACGCCTTCTTTACGCCCCGCCCGCACCCTCGCACTCGTTCCTTTACGCCACTCCTGCGGACAATTGCCCCACACGCGGCACTCGCCGCTGAACGGAGAGACTTCCATGAGTGTTCTGGACGGAGTGTCACTGCTATTGGCCGTGGCGCTGTTTATTTATCTGCTGGTTGCGCTGTTACGCGCGGATCGGAACTAGGAGCTGGCCATGCACAGTTATGACTATTGGCTGATCATCGCCTTCTTTGCCGTGGTATTGGTGCCGGCACCGTTCCTGGGGCGGTTCTACTACAAGGTGATGGAAGGCCAGCGCACGTGGCTGAGCCCGGTGCTCGGGCCTGTCGAAAAAGCCTGTTATCGCCTGTCGGGTGTCGACGCGCAGCAGGAGCAGAGCTGGCAGAAGTACATGCTGGCGTTGCTCGCATTCAACCTCGCGGGTTTCCTGCTGTTGTTCGCGATCCTGATGTTCCAGGACTATCTCCCGCTCAATCCGCAGAAATTGCCGGGGCAGGAGTGGACGCTGGCCTTCAACACTGCGGTCAGTTTCATGACCAACACCAACTGGCAGTCCTACAGCGGTGAGGCGTCACTGAGCTACCTTAGCCAGATGGCTGGCCTGACGGTGCAGAACTTCGTCAGTGCGGCCACTGGGCTGGCAGTCCTGGTCGCTTTGTGCCGTGGGATCGGTCGCAAATCTGCCCAGACATTGGGGAATTTCTGGGTCGATATGACCCGCGCTACCCTCTACGGCCTGTTGCCGTTGTGCCTGGTGCTGGCGTTGTTCCTGGTGTGGCAGGGCGTGCCGCAGACGTTCGCCCATTACGTTGATGCCGTGACGATGCAAGGCGTGGATCAGGTGATCCCCCTGGGCCCGGCGGCCAGCCAGATTGCGATCAAGCAATTGGGCACCAACGGCGGTGGTTTTTTCGGCGTCAACTCGGCGCATCCCTTTGAAGACCCGACTGCCTGGGCCAACCTGTTTGAGGTGGCGTCCATCATCCTGATCCCGGTGGCGTTGGTATTCACCTTCGGTCATTACGTCAAAGACCTGCGCCAAAGCCGCGCCATTCTTGGCTGCATGCTGGCGCTGTTCCTGATCGGCGGCGCGACTTCACTGTGGTCCGAGTATCAGCCCAATCCGACCCTGAACAACCCGGCCGTAGAGCAAACCGCGCCGCTGGAAGGCAAGGAAGCGCGCTTCGGCACCACTGGCACGGTGCTGTGGTCAGTGACCACCACCGCGGCGTCCAACGGTTCGGTCAACGGCATGCAGGACAGCCTCAGCCCCCTCAGCGGGATGGTGGCGCTGGTCAACATGATGGTCGGCGAAGTGATCTTTGGCGGCGTCGGCGCCGGTATGTACGGGATGTTGCTTAACGTGTTGATCGCGGTGTTCCTGGCTGGCCTGATGATCGGCCGTACGCCGGAATACCTGGGCAAGAAACTCCAGGCCAAGGAAGTACAGTTGCTCGTCGTGACCTTGCTGGTGATGCCAGTCGGCGTGCTCGTGCTCGGCGCCATTGCCGCCAGCCTGCCAGGCCCGGCCGGCGCTATCAGTAACCCTGGTCCCCATGGCTTCAGCCAGTTGCTTTATGCCTACACCTCCGCCAGTGCCAACAACGGCTCTGCGTTTGGCGGCTTCAGTGCCAACACGCCGTTCCATAACCTGATGCTCGGCCTGGGCATGCTGATCGGTCGCTTTGGCTACATCCTGCCGGTACTGGCCCTGGCCGGCAGCCTGGCGATGAAAAAGAGCGCACCGATTGGCCAGAACAGCTTCCCCACCCACGGCCCGCTGTTCGTGACTCTGTTGACCGTAACCATCTTGCTGGTGGGCGGCCTGACTTTCCTGCCGACGCTGGCGCTGGGTCCTATCGCTGAACACTTGAGCATGGGCTTCTGAGAAGGGATATGAACATGAATATGCCTGCAAAAAACGCGGCCCCGGTCAAACCCCAGGAGCCTGCCAAAACCGCTATCTCTGCTCTGTGGCGCCCGGCGCTGGTCCAGGCGTTCGTCAAACTGGACCCGCGCGAACTGAAACGCTCGCCGGTGATGCTGGTGGTCGAACTGACTGCGATCCTCACCACGGTGCTGTGCTTCGTACCCGACACTTCCGTGCCGACCTTCGTTGCCGTGCAGATCGCCGTGTGGTTGTGGTTCACCGTGCTGTTCGCCAACTTCGCCGAAGCCTTGGCCGAAGGGCGAGGCAAGGCTCGCGCCGACAGCCTCAAGGCAGGCAGTGAAGGTCTGAGTGCTCGGCGCAAGGAAGCCGATGGCAGCTTCAAGGTCGTGCCGGCCACCAGCCTGCGTAAGGGTGATGTGGTGCGGGTTGCCGCAGGGGAAATGATCCCCGGTGACGGCGAGGTGATCGAAGGCATCGCGGCGGTTAACGAAGCGGCGATCACTGGCGAATCCGCCCCGGTGATCCGTGAGTCTGGCGGCGACCGCTCGGCCGTTACCGGCAACACCCGGCTGGTCTCGGACTGGCTGATGATCCGCATCACCGCCAACCCTGGTGAGTCTACCCTGGACCGCATGATTGCCTTGGTAGAAGGTGCCAAGCGCCAGAAGACCCCCAATGAAGTCGCGCTGGATATCCTGCTGATCGGCCTGACGCTGATCTTCCTGCTGGTGGTCGTAACGTTGCAGCCGTTCGCCCACTTCGCCAATGGCAGCTTGCCTTTGGTGTTTCTGGTCGCACTGCTTGTGACGCTGATTCCCACGACCATTGGCGGCTTGTTGTCGGCCATCGGCATTGCCGGCATGGACCGCCTGGTGCGCCTCAATGTGATCGCCAAGTCTGGCCGCGCGGTGGAAGCCGCCGGGGACGTACATGTGTTGCTGTTGGACAAGACCGGCACCATCACCTTTGGTAATCGCCGGTGTGCAGCGGTGGTCGCGGCGCCCGGGGTCAGCGGCCGCGAGGTGGCCGAAGGCGCGCTGTTCGCGTCCCTGGCGGACGACACGGCGGAAGGCAAATCCATCGTTGAATACCTGCGCGCCTTGCACCCTCAGGCCGAGCCTTCCCAGGACGAGTTGACCGCCGTGCCGTTCAGCGCTGAAACCCGCTTGTCCGGCGTTGACTACCAGGGCCGCGTGTACCGCAAAGGCGCGGTGGATTCGCTGCTGGCATTTATCGGCCAACAGCGTCAGGACCTTGCACCTGCGCTGTCGCGGGAAATCGATAAGATCGCCCAGAGCGGCGGCACGCCTTTGCTGGTGTGCGCCGATGGCAAGCTGCTTGGTGCGATTCATTTGAAGGACGTGGTCAAGCCCGGCATCCGCGAACGTTTCGCCGAGCTACGCAAACTGGGCATCCGCACCGTGATGGTCACTGGCGACAACCCGCTGACGGCTGCTGCGATTGCCGCTGAGGCGGGCGTGGATGACGTGCTGGCCGAAGCCACGCCAGAGAAAAAACTCGCACGTATCCGTCATGAGCAGAACGACGGGCGCCTGGTGGCAATGTGCGGCGACGGCGCCAACGACGCCCCGGCACTGGCGCAGGCCGACGTGGGCATGGCGATGAACGACGGCACTCAAGCCGCCCGTGAGGCCGCCAACATGGTCGACCTCGACAGCGACCCTACCAAGCTGCTGGACGTGGTGCAGATCGGCAAGGAATTGCTGGTGACCCGTGGCGCGCTGACCACCTTTTCAATCGCCAACGATGTGGCCAAATACTTTGCGATTCTGCCGGCGCTGTTTGCCTCGATCTATCCGCAACTCGGCGTGCTCAACGTCATGCACTTGCAGAGTCCGCAGAGCGCGATCCTGTCGGCCATTGTGTTTAACGCGTTGATCATCGTGGTGTTGATCCCGTTGGCATTGCGCGGTGTGCGCGTGCAGGCAGCGAGTGCAGCGGCGTTGCTGCGGCGCAACCTGTTGATCTATGGCTTGGGTGGGTTGTTGGTGCCGTTCGTGGGTATCAAGGCCATCGACATGCTGTTGACCGCCCTGCACCTCGTATAAGCCAGACCTTGTAGTGAGCGGGCTTGCCCCGCGCTGGGCTGCGAAGCAGCCCCACTGCGACCAAGGTCGCTGTATCCAACGAATTGAGGAACCTGAAATGTCCAACATCATCCGTCCAGCCCTGAGCCTTTTAGTGCTCATGACCCTGATCACCGGCGTCGCCTACCCATTGGTGGTGACCGGCGTCGCCCAGGTGGCATTCCCCGATCAGGCCAACGGCAGCCTGGTACGCGACGCCGATGGTAAGGTGCGCGGGTCCAGTCTGATCGCCCAGGATTTTACCGGCGACAGCTGGTTTCACCCGCGTCCATCGGCGGGCGCCTTTGCGACAGTGTCCAGCAGCGCCAGTAACCTTGGCCCGAGTAACCCAGCGTTAGCCACCCGCGTATTCGATGACGCAAATAAACAGCTGGTGCCAGGTCAGGGCCCGGTACCTTTGGCCTCGCTGACTACCTCTGGCAGCGGTCTTGATCCACACTTGCCACCCCAGGCGATTGCCTATCAACTGGTGCGGGTAGCGGCGGCGCGGAATGTGCCGGTGTCGACCTTGCAACGGCTGTTGGATGAGCACATCGAAAGCCCATTGGTGGGGCCACCGGTAGTGAATGTACTGGCGCTGAACATGGCGCTGGAAAAACTCTGATCCCACAGTTGATCTTCACTTGCCCGACTACATCATCACCTGAAGGACACTGCCCGCATGAGCGACTCCGGCCGCGCCGATGCCCTGCTAGCCGATCTACCCCGTAATGGTCGTGGCCGGCTCAAAGTCTTCCTCGGTGCCGCACCCGGCGTAGGCAAGACCTACGCCATGCTGCAGGCGGCCCACACCCAACTGCGCCAAGGCGTCAAGTTGGTCGCCGGTGTGGTGGAAACCCACGGCCGCGCCGAGACCGAAGCCTTGCTCGCCGGCCTGCCACAGCAACCGTTGCTGCGCAGCGAATATCGCGGTGTGATGCTCGAAGAAATGGACCTCGACGGCCTGCTCGCCGCCAAGCCCAAGCTGGTGCTGGTGGACGAACTGGCCCACAGCAACGCGCCCGGCAGCCGCCATGAAAAGCGCTGGCAAGATATTCAGGAACTGCTCGCTGCGGGCATCAACGTGTTTACCACGGTCAACGTTCAGCACTTGGAAAGCCTCAACGACCAAGTGCGCGGGATCACCGGCGTGCAGGTGCGTGAAACGCTGCCGGACTGGGTACTTCAAGAGGCCGACGAACTGCTGCTGATCGACCTGCCATCCCGCGAGCTGCTGGAGCGCCTGCGCGACGGCAAAGTCTATGTTCCGGAACAGGCCCGTGCGGCCATCGATGCGTTTTTCACCCAGACCAACCTGATGGCCCTGCGCGAGCTGGCGATGCAGACCGCCGCAGCCCATGTCGATGACGACTTGGCCCAGGGCTATCGCCAGCTCGGCCAGGCCGCGCCGGCGGTGCGCGGCCGCTTGTTGGTGGGTGTGGATGGCGACGCGCAGGCCGAACGCCTGGTGCGGCATGCCAGTCGTGTGGCGCAGCGTCGACATTTGCCGTGGAGCCTGGTGCATATCGATAACGGCCGGGCACGGGATGAGCAGTCGCGTCTGCGCCTGCAAAACGCCCAGCAATTGGCCGAACGTCTCGGCGGGGAAGTCGTGTTGCTGCGGGCGGGGGAGGTGGCCAAGACCTTGATCCAGCACGCCGGCGAACGCCGCGCCAGCCTGGTGTTGGTGGGACAGTCACGGATGCGCTGGCGCCGTCGTTTATTCGGTGGAGGCCTGGCGGCGCGTCTGCTGCGCAATGCGCGCGGCTTGGAAATCAACGTGCTCGACAGTGACGATACTCCCGCGCCGCCGCGCTTGCCGCAGGTCCGCGGGCTGGTGTGGTTCGACTACTTTTTGGCGGTGGTGGCGACGGTGATTGCTGCCGGCGTGGCCTGGGCGGTGTCCAGTGTGTTGCCGTTGCCGAATATCTCGCTGGTGTTTCTTGCTGCCGTATTGCTGGTCGCGGTGCGCAGTAGCCTGGGGCCGTCCCTGGTCTGCGCGGCTTTATCATTTCTGACCTACGACTTCCTGTTTATTCCGCCGAATTTTTCCTTCTCCATCCAGCGTGAAGAAGATGTGCTGACCCTGCTGTTCTTCCTGCTGATGGCAGCGCTCACCGGCAACCTCGCGGCGCGTCAGCGTCGACAATTGCAGGCGTTGCGCGATACCCAGGAGGAAACCAGCGAGCTGCTTGACCTGTCACGCAAACTCACCGCCGCCACTGACCGCCAGGCCGTGGTCAGCGCGGCGGCCCATCACCTTGAAGGTTGGAACGACCTGGACCTGTGCCTGGTCAATCGCGATGGACAGGGTGGTTGGAAGATCGAAACCGGCGGCCCGCTGACCTTCAGCGAAGCCGAACGCGCCGCCGCCGATTGGGCCTGGCAACATGACCAACCCGCGGGCATGGGCACCGGCACGTTGCCGTTTGGGCGCTGGTGGTGGTGGCCGTTGTCGGGCGAGGAAGGTCCGCTGGGCTTACTCGGTGTCAGTGCCAAACCGGGCCAGGCGTTGAGCGGTCAGCGCCGCCGCTTGCTAACTGCTCTGAGTCAGCCTCTGGCCCAGGCCCTGGCCCGTGCGCAGTTGGCGCAGGAGCTAGAATCCGCACGCCTGCACGGCGAAACCGAGCAACTGCGCAGTGCCTTGCTTGCGTCGGTGTCTCACGATTTGCGTACGCCGCTGACGTCCATGCGCGGCAGTATCGACAGCCTGCTGGCGTTGGGTGAAGCCATTCCCCTGGAGGACCGTCGCGAATTACTGGAAGGCACGCGTGATGAAGCCGAGCGCCTCGATCGCTATATCCAGAACCTGTTGGACATGACTCGCTTGGGCCATGGCGCCCTCAAGCTGGCGCGTGATTGGGTGTCGCCGGGCGATATCGTCGGCAGCGCCCTTGGCCGTTTGCGTGCGGTACTGGCGCCATTGCAGGTGAGCACCGAGGTGCCGCCTGAGCTGCCGTTGCTGTATGTGCATGCGGCGCTGATCGAACAGGCGCTGGTCAATGTGCTGGAGAACGCCGCACGCTTTTCACCCCCTCAGGGACGTTTGCAGTTGAGTGCCGGCGTGTCGGATAAGCAACTGTTTTTCGCGGTAGCCGATGAGGGGCCGGGCATCCCCGAGGATGAGCGCGCGAAGATTTTCGATATGTTCTACACCGCTGCGCGCGGTGATCGGGGCGGGCAGGGCACCGGCCTGGGTTTGGCGATCTGCCAGGGGATGGTCGGGGCGCACGGTGGGCATATCAGCGTGGCCGATGGCATTGAAGGACGCGGCACCTGCATCACCTTGTTCCTTCCATTGCCTGCACAGCCTGGCCTGGAGCCTGAGTCGTGAGCTACCCTCTTTTCTCCACGGATTTTGATGGGACACCATGAGCCAGACCGCGACGATTTTGGTCATTGATGACGAACCGCAGATCCGCAAGTTCTTGCGCATCAGCCTGGCCTCTCAGGGTTACAAAGTGATTGAGGCGGGCACCGGAAACGAAGGCTTGGCCCAGGCGGCCTTGAGCAAGCCGGACTTGCTGGTGCTCGACCTAGGCTTGCCGGACATGGACGGCCAGCAAGTGCTGCGTGAGTTTCGCGAGTGGTCGACGGTGCCGGTATTGGTGCTGTCGGTGCGCGCCAGCGAAGGGCAAAAGGTCCAAGCCCTCGACGGCGGCGCCAATGACTATGTGACCAAGCCTTTTGGAATCCAGGAGTTTCTCGCCAGGGTTCGCGCGCTCCTGCGCCAGGCGCCCGCAGGTGAGGCGCAGGAAGCGGCGTTGAGTTTCGGCCCGCTGACGGTCGATCTGGCCTATCGCCGTGTGCTGCTGGACGGTGTCGAAGTGGCGCTGACTCGAAAGGAATATGCCGTGTTGGCGCAGTTGGCGCGGCACTCGGGACGGGTGATCACCCAGCAGCAACTGCTCAAGGATATCTGGGGGCCGACCCATACCGAGGACAGTCACTACCTGAGGATTGTGGTGGGCCATCTGCGCCAGAAACTGGCGGATGATCCGACTCAGCCACGCTTTATCGTGACCGAGGCGGGGGTCGGGTATCGGTTGTTAGGCGGTTAGAGTCTGGCGCCTGTCGAAGCACTCAGGGCTGTTCACTTTCATAGCGGTCCAACGTATCGCTGGCAATTTCGCGCCCCAAAGCGATCAACTCCGGCGCCTTGTAGAACTCGAAAAACCGGCACACCCGCTTCGGCACGTTGATCAATACATCCGGCGGATAACCCGCAATTTTGTACTGAGCCAATGACGTCTGCATCACCTCAAAACTCTGGTTGATCAGGTCCAGCAACGACGCCGGCCCCACGTTATCAATGATGAACGAACCGGTCGCCGACTTCGGCGCCCCGGGTTTTTCCGGCGCAGCGGCGGGTTGTTGGGACTCGGGCTCAGCCGAATCCAGCCAAGGGTTGATCTCGGCCGCCTGGGCCTGCAACGCTTCCTGCTCCAGCTTCATTAACTGCTCGGCTTGCTTACGACGAAACGGCAGGTGCGAGCCGAGTGATTTCGCCAAGCTGTTGAAGCGGCTCTTGAACGCCGGCGGACGTTGGATCACCGGCAATTGGTAGTGTTTCTGGTTGGTGGCGTTGAGGTTGACTGCGATGATCAAGTCGCAATGGCTCGACACCACCGGCACGATAGGCAGTGGGTTAAGCAGGCCGCCGTCCACCAGCATGCGGTTACCTTGCATCACTGGTGTGAACAGGCTGGGAATTGCGGCCGAAGCGCGCATGGCCTGGTGCAGGCAGCCCTCTTGGAACCAGATTTCCTGCTGGTTGGTGAGGTCGGTGGCCACGGCCGTGTAGGGAATGCGCAGCTCCTCGATATTGATCTCGCCGACGATCTTGCGGATCTGTCCGAAGACCTTCTCGCCACGAATCGCTCCCAGGCGAAAACTCACGTCCACCAGACGCAGCACGTCGAGGTAATCAAGGCTTTCAATCCAGTTTCGATACTCGTCCAGCTTGCCCGCGGCGTAGATCCCACCCACCACCGCGCCCATGGAACAGCCAGCGATACAGGCAATGTCATAGCCGCGCCGTTCAATTTCTTCGATCACTCCGATATGGGCGTAGCCCCGGGCTCCACCGGAGCCCAGCACCAAGGCAACACGTTTCTTCATGGTCCATATCCTTTGATCGGCAGGTCCCCACAATGCACCCATTGAGGGGGCCGCTTCAATCTTCGCTGAACTGCGTAATATTTTTCCAGAATAGCGAGTAGGCTCGGGTATGCTCTGGCAATAGGTACTATCGATTTCAGGCTAAGGACAAGGCACTTTTTGTTGTAGGCAACGTCTACAACCGTACGACTGTTTTTCTTTATTTTGAGGTGTCATTGATGAAAGCCTGGATGTGTGTGCCTGTGATTCTGTTGGCCCTGGCCGGTTGTGCCGGGAAAACCGCTTACCGCGACAGCTGCGGCGCGCAATTGGACGCTGCCTGGAAAGAACTGGACCTGGCCAAGGCCGAAGGTTTCGCCGGTACTGTCAGCTATTCCAAGGCGTTGTCCCTCTTGACCGGTGCGAAGACACAGCAACAGTTTGAAGCGTTTGAAGGCTGCTCCAACAAGGCTGAGAAGGCACGGTTCTATATTCGTGAGTCGCGCGCCGGGCGTTGAGCCATGGGCAGCAAGTAGGATTTTTCATCAAAAGGCGGGGGCAGGATGTCAGCGTTGGTTGATCAGTTAGTCGCTCAGGTCATTGGCCTGGAAGTAGGGTTGCTGAGCTGCCAGGCTCGCCTCGCCGCCGTCACCGACGATGAAGCGCTGCATGACTTGCGCACCACCGTGCGGCGCCTGCGCAGCCTGTTGCGACCCTTGCGTGGGTTGCCAGGCGTCGAACAGCTCGAATTGGCTGCCAGCACCGTTGGCCGATTGACCACCCCCCTGCGTGATCGTGAAGTGCTGGCTGCTTATCTGCATCAGCATGGTCATCACGAAGCGGCAGATCGGCGTCTGCGCCTACAGCCCGACGCGTATCGCCAGGTAGCGCAAAGTCCGGAGTTGGCGCACTTGCTGCAGATTCTGGATGCCTTCCCACGCTTTATTCGCGCCTCCCAACATCAGAAATTGCTCAAAGGCCTGCGCTCGCGCATCGAGAAGCGTCTGGCCAAGCAATGGAAAACCCTCGGTGAAGCCCTCAAGGATCCCGGTCATGATCGCCACCGTCTGCGTTTGTTGATCAAGCGCGTGCGTTATGCGGCCGAGGCGTATCCGGAACTGGACAAACTGCCCGCCAATGCCATGTCGCGCCTGAAGAAAGCCCAAGGTGCCCTGGGCGATTGGCATGATTGCTGGCAGTGGCTGGCCCAGGCTGAACATCAAGCGGATCTGCAACCGTGTGTGGCGGTATGGCACAAAACCATGGCTAAAGCCGAGGGTCAGGCGGATCGGGTGCTGGACAAGCTCAGCGCGGATTGTTTCTGAATCGGTCCGGTTTTTGGCCGGAATACGCGCTGTACCTCACCTACACGATGGTTAAGATCCCTCATCTGTTTCCTTTGACCTGAGGTCGCCATGCGCTTTAGTGATTTGCTCGACGCTGCCCGTAGCCACCCGCTGGATGTCACCATCCCCGCCGAATGGGCCCAAGGTCGCGCGACGTTTGGCGGGCTGGTCGCCGCTTTGCAATACGAAGCACTGCGTGCCCAAGTGACTGCGGATCGACCATTGCGGTCGTTGGCAATAACCTTCGTGGGGCCGGTGGCGCCCGATGTGCCCGCCAGTTATCAAGTCGAAGTGTTGCGCGAAGGCAAGGCAGTCAGTCAGTTGCTAGGCCGCGTCGTTCAGAACGGTGAAGTGGCGACCTTGGTGCAAGCCAGTTTTGGCGCATCCCGTGAGTCAGAGATAGATGTGGCAAGCGACGCGCCGCCGGTGTTCAAACACTGGGACGAGTGCCAGGAGTTGCCCTATATCAAGGGCGTGACGCCTGAATTTATGCGTCACTTAGCAATGCGCTGGAGCGTCGGCGGCCTGCCATTCACCGGTAACAAGTCCCGCGAAATGGGGGGCTGGGTTCGCTTGCGTGGGGATGTGAAAGAAGAGCCGTTGACCGAGGCGCATATCCTCGCCCTGGTCGACGCCTGGCCGCCGGCATTGCTGCCGCACCTGAAGAAACCGGCACCGGGCAGCACCCTGACCTGGACCATCGAATTCATCCAACCGTTGCAGGATCTGACCACCCTCGATTGGTGCCAGTACTGCGTCAACATCGAACACGCCCGTGACGGCTACGGCCATGCTGCCGCTGCGCTGTGGAGCCCTACCGGCGAGTTGATTGCTATCAGCCGCCAGACTGTTGTGGTATTCGCTTAAGCATCAGTGCAGATGGCGCTGGCGCCAGGCGCGCCACCCGCCACTGCTTGACACAACGCGCGCAGAGGTCACGAACTGCTCAATTACCAGGCGCTCACCGCATGTTTGCGGTCACTGAGCGGCTGACTCACCTGGGCTTCCAGGCTGTGACCATGACGCTGCAATGCCAGGCCGGCCAGAATGCCGACTACGCCAACGGCGAAACTGGCCAGGCTCAGACTAAAGGCCCCAGAAACGATCAACAGAAAGCCAACGATAAACAGCGGCACGGCGATCAGGTTCAAGGCCAGGTTCGTTGGGTGCTGGTGCTTCTGCGGGTAGCTATGCCATTGCCAGGCGGGGAGATTGGGATGACGTTTGCCCATGATGGTGATTCCTCTGTCCGTTGAAACAACATGGAGAGAGTTTAGGTGGGGGCGGGCGCGTGGGCGAATTGGGGCTCGCTATGGGGCTCATAGCCAGTCCTACAGTTTCAATTGCCCAATCGCCTTGCTCAACTCCCCTGCCAACGTCGCCAGTTCATTGCTGGTCGTTGCCGAATCCACGGTTTGTTGCACGGTGTTCTCGGTCACATCGCGGATACTGACCACTGCGCGGTTCATCTCTTCGGCCACATGGCTTTGCTGTTCGGCGGCAACGGCGATTTGAGTGTTGCTTTCACGCATCTGCGCCACGGCACCGGTGATTTCGGCGAGTGCGGCACCGGCTTCCTGGGCTTGTTGCACGCAGTCGTCGGCCTTGAACGAGCTTTCCTGCATAAAGTCCACCGCGTCGCGGGTACCGGCTTGCAGCGCCGAAACCATACGGGTGATCTCGTCGGTGGAGCTTTGCACGCGCTTGGCCAGATTGCGCACTTCGTCGGCGACCACTGCGAAGCCACGGCCCATTTCTCCAGCGCGTGCGGCTTCAATGGCGGCGTTGAGGGCGAGCAGGTTGGTCTGTTCGGCGATGCTGTGAATCACGCTGACCACACCGTTGATTTTCTGGCTGTCTTCAGCAAGCTTCTGGATCATTACGGCAGTTTGTTGCACGCCGCTGGAGAGTCCGGCAATCGAGTGTCTTACCCGAGTCACCACTTCCTGGCCGCTACCGGCGAGGGTGTCGGCGGATTGGGACAAATCTCGCGTGGCGCCAGCATGTTGGGCGATGTGGTAGACGGTGGCGGTCATCTCGTTGATGGCCGTGGCGGCCTGGTCCGTTTCGCTTTGCTGGCCGAGCATGCCGTGCTGCACCTCATTCATGCTGCTGGCCAGACGTGCAGCGCCTTCGTCCAGTTGCCGAGCGGTGCGCGCCACGGTGCTGACCACGCGCTGGTAGCCAGCCTGCATGGCATTGAACGCGCTGGCCATCTGGCCGACTTCATCCTTGCAGGCCAGGGGGACGCGGGCCGACAGGTCGCCGGTTTTCTCCACGTGCAGCATGACATCCTTGAGCGTGTTGAGCTGACTGAGCAGGAAGCGGATCAGCAGTTGCGAAGCGCCAAGCATCACAAGCATCAGGATTGCGACAGCCACAGCGTAATTAGCGAAGCGGTCACTGAAGACCTGGCTCAAGCTTGGCGCGTAGGCAAGTACGCCAATGTATTGCCCATCCGGGCGGGCAATGACTTCAGCGCCTATCAATGGATTTTCGCCAAACAGCGGCATGTGATTGAGTTCGACCCAGCCGGTGGTGGTGCTCAGGGCTGACAGATCCAAATCGCCCAACTGTGGGACTTGGCCTCGGGCAAACGTCAGCCAATGCGCGTCCTTGGGGAGCGGCTGGTTGGTTGGCCAGGCCCCCAGCAATCGGCCCTGGGCCTGCGCCGAAACCTGGGAGGCTGTGCTGCGCGCTTGTTGTTCGAGCTGCACGGCGTACAGCACCAGCAGCAGGGTGGTGATGAAGGCGACCGCGTTGACGGCCCAGAATTTGTACTTCAGCGAGATATTGCTAAGCCAGGCACCCATGGAAGGTTTTCTCTGATAGCGGAAACAGCATTGGCAAGGTGCCATTATTGTGCCGCTACTCAGAAAACCGGTTTTGACATGGGTCAATGCGCCGCATCAATCCAAGGTCGGCAACCCAAAAAAAGCGCGTGAACAGGCAGTGCTGTGGTCGGCCAAGTCTTGCGCGCTTTCGTTGCGGTGCAGGGCGACTTCGCGCAGTACTTCCGTCAGATAAGCCGGTTCGTTACGACCGTTTTTCGGCTTGGGACGCAAGGTGCGCGGCAGCAGGTAAGGCGCATCGCTTTCCAGCATCAGGCGGCCCCGGGGAATTTCTTTGACGAGTGGGTGCAGGTGCGTCCCACGGCGCTCGTCGCATATCCAGCCGGTGATGCCAATGTGCAGATCGAGGTCGAGGTAGCTGAACAGCGCCGCCTGTTCGCCGGTGAAGCAATGCACTACGGCGGCGGTGAGGTGGTCGCGGTAGTCCTTGAGGATCTCCAGCAGGCGTTGGTTAGCGTCACGCTCATGGAGAAATACCGGGAGCTTTAGCTCGACGGCCAGGGCCAGGTGTTCTTCCAGGACTTTTTCCTGTTGCGGGCGCGGTGAGAAATCCCGGTTGAAATCCAGGCCGCATTCGCCCACGGCACGTACGCGGCTTTCGCTGAGTAAACCGCGCAAACGCTGGGCGCTGTCGCCGTTCCAGTCGCTGGCGGAGTGGGGGTGGATGCCTGCGGTGCTGAACAGGCGTTGGCCGCTTTCGTCGAGGTTGACGCACAGTTCCAGAGCCTGTTCGCTGCCGTCGACGCTGGTGCCGGTAAGTACCAATTGCTGCACGCCGGCGGCGTAGGCGCGGTCGAGAACGGCCTGGTGCTTGTCGTCGAAACTGGGGTTGGTCAGGTTGACGCCGATATCAATGAGTTGCATGGTGCTATCTCCGCCTGCGGCCGGAAAGCATATCAGAGCTGTAGATTTATAAGAAAAACGAAGAACTACAATGAGTTATAGCTGTCTTTGAACGTCGCAAGTGACATCGTGTTTGGCTGAACGTCCTGCACTGTGCCACCGTTGCACGCAAAGCCTGCGCATAAAGCGCTCTGTTTCTGACCTCCACCGCGTCGTTTTTCGCGAGCGCGTTGGCCAGTATTCTTTCCGGAGAGCGGATGATCCGACCCTCGGCGTTGCTTATGTTGTGCCTGGCGTTACTGTTGCCTTTGGCGGCGGTTGCGCGTCTGGACGGGCCGCTGGAAGTGACCAAGCCTGGCAAGGTCCGTGACTTGGCGGAGATTCGTTCAAGTCGCACCCTTCGGGTATTGGTCAACCAAAGTCGCAACAGTTCCGGCGAGGTGCAGGGCCAGGCCATCGGTGTTGAATACCACCGCCTACGCGCCTTCGAGCAGTACCTCAACGGTCACGCCCGTGATGGCCAGGAAATAAACCTCAAGATAATCCCCAAGGCCAAGGATCAATTGCTCGGCGCGCTGGCCCGTGGTGAAGGCGATCTGGTTGCTCCTGGGGAGTTGCTTGATGTGAAGGCTGCTCACAAGATCAGCACCAGTAGCCCGATTGCCAGCGCGGTACCGTTGTGGCTGGTGGGGGTGAAGGGAGAGCGGCGTTTTACCAAGTTGGAGCAACTGTCAGGACGAACGCTGGCGCTGACCACTGGCAGTGCGGCAGCGGATGCCATCAGCCAGGTCAATCAGAAGCTGGCCCTGCACAAGCAGCCACCGGTGAAGGTGGAATGGGTGGACCCGACCCTGGCAGTGGAGGACGTTCTGGAAATGGTGCAGGCGGGGATTTTCCATCTCACCATTGTCGAGAAACCGATTGCCGAACGCTGGTCGAAGATCCTGCCCAAGTTGCGCTTCGACAAACAAGTCGTCATCAGCGAACCCGGCGATGAATACTGGTTTGTTCGCCAGGACGCTTCGATGCTGCGTGCAAGTATTGATCGATTTCTCAAGACCTATCGCACGCCTTCCGACCAGGACGTGGCGTTTCAACGTATTTATCGACGCCTCTACCAGGTGCGCAACCCACTGGCCCGCGCCGACCGCCAGCGCCTGGAAAAGCTGCGGCCAGTGCTGCAAAAACATGCCCGCGAGCAGGGCATGGACTGGCTTAACCTTGCAGCGCTGGCTTTCAAGGAATCCGCCTTCGATCCTGGCGCGCGCAACAGCGGTGGTCCTACCGGCTTGATGCAGATCACACCCTCAGCGGCCCAGCGGGTGGGCGTCAACAATATCGAAAGTCTCGACAGTAATGTGCAGGCGGGCGCGCGTTATCTGGCGTTGATCCGTCGCAAGTTCTTCGCCAGCCCCAAGCTCAACGAGCGTGAACGCATGGCTTTTGTACTCGCGGCCTACAACATGGGCCCGGAGCGCGTGCAGGGTATGCGCACCGAGGCCCGGCGCCGGGGATTGAACCCCAACCAATGGTTCTTCCAGGTGGAGCGCATTGCCATGGAACAGGTGGGAATGGGCGGCGTCAGCTATGTTAATAGCGTCAACAAGTACTTCTTGGCGTTCGATCGGGAGCGTGAGTCCCTGGAGCCGCCAGCACCGAAAATTGCCTCACGGAAGTAATCGATTTTATCGATATTAATCAGGCATTTTTTCGGCTTTTATCATTGTTTAAACTGATTAATATAGCGGCCAACCAACCCCTACTTCGAAAAGGATTTACTCCATGAGCCCAATGATCAAAAGCCTACTGTCCACTCGTGCCGGCTACGGTCTGACCATCCTGCGCATTGTTGTTGGCATCATCTTCGCCGCCCACGGTTCGCAAAAACTCTTCGGTTGGTTTGGCGGCTACGGCTTGGCGGGCACTGCCCAATGGATGGAAAGCATCGGCCTGGCGCCGGGTACCCTGATGGCGCTGCTGTCGGGCGGAACCGAGTTTTTCGCCGGCCTGGCCCTGATCATCGGTCTGCTGGTACGCCCTGCTGCGTTGGGCCTGACCATTCTGTCGGTGGTGGCGATCTTCTCGGTGCATATCCATAACGGTCTGTTCATGGCCAACAACGGTTACGAGTTCGCATTAGCCTTGTTGGGCGGGTCCGCGGCAGTGCTGCTGGAAGGTGCCGGCAAACTGTCTGCCGACCGTGCAATAGCCAACTGACCCCTCTACAACACCTGAAGAGGCCCGCCATGTGCGGGCCTTTTCGTTGCTCGGGATTCTTGACATCGGCCATCCGGCTTCTCTAGGATGCTGCCCATGCGCCGATTTAAACAGCTAATTGCGGGGCGCCACTGGGACTCGATGCAGCCCGACAGAAGCCTGTTCTCCCCTGAGGAAACAGCTTCGAAATACCGCTAAAGCGCTGGTTCGGTGTTGCCTCTCACCTGCCCGCAGACTTTTGAGGCAGAGACACGACACTATGAATGCACTACGCCCCCTGATACGCCTGGCTCCGATCACTGCGGACCTTACTCAACGCAATCCGAAAATCCTCTTGGGCGGTAAGCACCAGCCCACGCTGTTGCGTTACCTGGACGGCTGGCCACGTCGCACCGGGCGGCCTTCGGCTTTCCTGATCCAGTTTGTCGAAGATGGCGGTTCCCTGGCCCGTTTTGCGAGTAACAGCTTCGACCTGGCAGTTATCCAGGCGCCCAGTGCCAGCGACGCGGCTGAAGTGATTCGTCAACTCACACGTATTGCCCGGCAGGGGCTGATTGCCAGGCGTTGAGGGCTCAGGAGAGTCCGACACTCGCCTGTAATCGGCGCCGTTTATTCCTTGCAAAAACCACCCAAGCGACTAGACAGAGCACGCCCGGGATTGCCAAGGTCACGAACAGCTTTATCGCGAGCTCCAGGCGATGCACCTCAGCGTGCGTCTGAGCCCTCAAAGCGTGTAATTCCATGGGTAAGCGCAGGCGCTCCTTGTTGAGCGCCACCAATTGGGGGGTGGTGTCCACTGCTTGGGAGCCGAGGGGGGCAGCCGGTGGGTTCAGCATTTGCCATTCCTGTTCCGTTCGTAACAGACGCCGTTCCAATTCAGTCGCCTTCTGCTCGTAGGCTTGTTCGGCGTTGTCGCGTATCCGCTCCATTATGTTCTTCGATCTGTCCATCGGTGCGCGCGGGCGGATATTGGCCAGTGAATCGCTTGCGGAGAGGTTATCCAGCGTATTTAAGATAAAGACTGCGTTGCTGTCAGGCGCTGAGCTATTGATGTGATCCGTGAGCAAATCAGTGTCGGCCACCACCACCACATGGATCTGTGCCGCTTTTTGCAAACCTGCGGGCTGCTCCTTAATGCCATCGGGGAATGCTGAGTAGGCTGGCCCCTCTATACGAGCTGCAATCACATGGTGTTGCGCCCGAGTGGATGCGTTATCGGCCGTTGAGTCGATCTCATGTGCTGAGGTAAATCGGTTGGTTTCCAGCAACCTGGATTGCCCGGAACTTTGCAGAAGCGGGGTGAGGGTGGTGCCGCTTTTTTTGCGATGAAAAAGCGCACCACTGCTCGAGACCGTCACAGTATTAAGTTTCCAAGTGCTGATGTCGTGCGTGTTCATTGCCTGCCGAGGCAGCTTCAATCTGCCCGGATACTGCACTGGGAGCTTACCCAGCTCAGGTGCCGCCGATTCCGCGTAGCGGTGGTCGATTAGAAACTTGTCTGCTGGCATCTCTACGCCCCAAGCGGAAAGCACCTCTGTCAGACGGGTATTGGCGGACGTGATGTTCGAACTTTGCTCAGGCATGGGGTCGATAAACATCATCAATTTACCGCCCCTCAACACAAATTGTTCAATCCCATACAACGATTGTTCGGGCAGCGCTTCAGGACGCACGACCATAAGCGTTTTGACGTGTTCCGGTATGCGCTCGGTGGTCGCCTCCAGATTGACCAGGTTGAAATGACGCTGCATTTCCGTCACCAACTGGCCTGCATAGTCTCCCATCGCTAAACCAGACAATAGTCCGATAACCGGGCGGTCTGGGTACTGCAACTTATAGATCAGATGGCTGATTTCATATTCGAGCAATGGCTCCCGGTCCAGGCTGAATGATTCAATACGTTGCGCTCCGTGGCCGGCTCGGGTGCCGATTAGCCCCAGAAATCCCGCCTGGTCGTCGAGACCGAAAAGCCTGGCTTTGTAGGCGTCTTCTGAAAAAGATCCGGGATCAATAAGGTGCAGATTGATCATACCCTTCGCTGCTTTTTCGTATTCCCGCAACCGGTCTTCTATGTGCTTGCCGTGGCGCTTTAGGGCGAAGCTTCGTTTCGGGTCGTTATTGGTATTGAAATAATACAAGTCCAGTGGCGACTCAAGCGACGAAAGTAATTGTCTAGCGGGTGGGGAGAGGGTGTGGACCTTATGTCGCGAAAGATCCCATCGAATATCAGGAATTTTCGCTATCCAAACTAAGTTGAACGCTAGAAATAATAACAATATGACAGTGAGTGTAATGCCTGTGCGCAGAGTAGGTTGCATGGAGGGCTTTCCTTCTCAGCGATGTCGGTAATTGAGGGTTACTGTCGTGGCTGTGAGGAAGGCGACTATTATACTAATGAAGTAAAGGATGTCGCGAAGCATAAACTTTCCGTTGTCAATAGCGCTGAACCTTGAAAAAGGGCTTAGGGAGGCCAGGCTGTCTATTACCCAGATGGGCGCCTGATGCTCTAGTGCATCAAGCAAATAAGAAAGAGCGCTGGAGGTGAGCAGCAAGCCTACTGTCAGTATGAAAAGGACAGTGCGCTGAGGCAGCAGTGTGAAAATAAACAATCCGACAGATAAATAACTGCCTGCCAGCAGCCAGCTAGACATAAATTGCGAGGCAATAATATTGTTGTCTGCATTACCCATGTAGTTGGCAATGATGACGAGGGGGAACGCCAACATCAGGGCCATGCCCACCACGGCCCAGGCTGCTAGAAATTTTCCAACAACCCATTCGTGCGTCGTGACGGGCACTGTTTTCATCAGGTCGAGAAAGCCTGCATTGGATTCGTCCGACCAAAGTTGCGTTGCGAGTGAAGGAATCAATAATAGATATAGCCAAGGGTGCAACTGGAAAAAAACCTGCAAGGTATTAATGTCGTGTTCAGGCCACGGACTCATGTGCAACCCGAGTGCCACGTAAAGCACTGAAAAAATGGCAACGCTCAGATAAGTGCCGGGTGTGCAGGCGTAGTGGAGAAGTTGACGCTTGAAAATGACTGGCAGCAGTTTCAAAGACGGGCCTCACGGCTCAGATGATGAACCACATCGCTCAGTCGACCGGGCTCTAGGTTCAGTGAGTTGATTTTCCATCGGCGATGGGCAATGAGTGCATTGATGTGGGGGTAGATGGTGTGTCCTGGCATGGCCAGGACGGTCACCGTACCGGGTGCATGCCGATGCTCTTCGATCCCTGCCACACCTGGCAGTACGGCCAGAGCCAACAAGTCCAACGGAGCGTCTGCGGCGAGGGTGACCGCCTGAAAATGACGGGAGTTGCGTTGCAAATCGGGCATTGGGGTGTCGGCCACCAGGCGATTGCCTGCGATAACCAGTGCGCGAGTACAGAACTCGGACAATTCATCGCAGTGGCGGGAGGCGACGATCACTGTCATGTCTTGTGTCAACGACTGGATAAGCGCCCTGAATTTGTGTTTTTGATCAGGTGTGAGCCCTTCAGTTGGCTCATCGAGTAACAGCAGCGTAGGGGTGTGCAAGATGGCTTGGGCGATGGCGACTTTGCGCTTAAGGCCGATCGACAGCACATCAAGGGGCGCGTTGAGCACCGATGACAATTCCAATCGTGCAGCAGCCTGTTCAACCTTTGCGCGCTTTTCGGTGCCGCGAAGTCCGCGGATGGCTGCGATGTAGTCAAGGAACTCTTTAACCAGCATCGTCGGGTGACTGACACACTTGTTAATTTGGTAGCCGACTATCTTTTTTACTTTATGCGATTGGGTGGTTGTATCGATACCTTGGATGTTGATATGTCCGCTGAAGGGGAGTGTCGAGCCTGAGATTAAATCGAGAAGTGCTGTTTTAACTGTAGGATTTTCTCCGAATAGTCCCAGGCATTCATGTTTGCAGGCGCTAAATGAAAAATCGTTGATTATTGTTTTCTTGTTTAGATGTTTTATCAGGTTGGTTATTTTGATCATTTAGTCTGGTGCGCGCAGGGCGAAGATGTTGAAAAAGAATACGAGCAATAGTGGTTTTTGGGAACTCCGATAAGCATTAATAGGAAAAGTCCTACGTGCACGCTAGGCAGGTCGCTGGAACAATTGTTTTGTGTTTGTAATCTCTAACTGCCTAGTGTTTGTCTGGGAGTTGTAGAGATTTTCCGAATGTCTAATGAGACCTGATTATCATGATGCTTCTACGTACTCTTGTTCTTGAACGCGATGGCCAAGATACGCCGGTCAACGGGGCGTTGCTCTGTGGATTTGCTGTTGGTCAGATTGCCTCAAACTTTCTTGTTTATAGCTTGGATGAAGAGGTGGAGCCGGCGAGTTCAAGGGTCTATATCGCAACCCTGCGCAAAAAACTCGATCGGTATTTTCTGGATGGGGTAGAGTCCAAGGAAGACTTACAGGTGGCAATGCAAGTTTTTAAGCAGATTCTTACATCGGCGTCGGGTATTAAGACCGGCAGTGTTACCGACACTCAAGTTTCTTATCATTTTCTCGATTTGAAAGGGTGCAAACTGCCCCCTGCGAGGCCTGAAGAGCATCATTCGGTGACCATCAAGAAGGCCCTGGTGATGAAGGTGATCACCCTGGGAATGTCTGCTCCGGTGATGCCACCCATCGAAAGCGCTTCATTGATTGTGCCTTCCATTCGCTTCTCGTCGAAAATGAGTGCGCCTCCCAGGGACGCGGACCCAACCGAGCCTGCCCAGTTGCCCGTAAATGAACAGACGCCAGAAGAGCCAAGGCAGATGCCAATCAATGAACCGGTGACCGTGTTGCGGACTGCACCAGCCGTAATGAATGAGCCAGACGCTCCGGCGCAGCCAAAGCAACTGGCGCCAGCAGACCGCTGCAACCTGTTCGAAGTGGACAGTACGCTGACCAACCTTGCTCGTGTCGCTCAGGAACTCACCCAACAAAAACTCGCTGCAATGGAACGCGAAACAGCCCTTGATCAATGGCAGGCCCGATTGCAGCAAGAGCAGAGTCAATTGGATGAAAGGACCCGCGAATTGGAACAGCGCACCACTCAGTTGCATGACCAATCGTTGGCCGTCAGTCAGCGGACCGAAGCCCTGAAAGTGATGACTTCGCAAGTGTCGGATTTACGCCAGAGTTTGCGCGGTGTGCTGCTTGAGCTGGATCAGACCCTGGATGGTTAGACTGCCCTGGCTACTTTCCCGGGTTCATTTATCATCAACCCCAGCGAACCGACGTCAGGGAGTTATTGCCTGGCCTATCGGCATCTATGGACATTGCCTGGGGATGCATGCGTTTGAGTACCAAGCTGATTACCAAAGAAGGTCATGAGGCGCTGAAGAAAGAGCTGGATTATCTGTGGCGCGAAAAACGTCCAGATACCACGCGCAAGGTGACGTGGGCCGCCTCACTGGGGGATCGCAGTGAGAATGCCGACTACCAGTACAACAAGAAGCTGCTGCGAGAAATCGACCGACGGGTGCGTTACCTGCGCAAGCGTCTGGAAGACATGCGCGTGGTGGAGTACATGCCCGAGCAGGAAGGTAGGGTTTTTTTTGGTGCTTGGGTCGATATTGAAAACGAGCAGGGAGAGACCAAGCGTTTTCGCATAGTCGGCTATGACGAGATTTATGACCGGATGGATTACATTTCTATCGACTCACCAATGGCTCGTGCCTTGTTGCGCAAGGAGGTCGACGATGAGGCCATCGTGCAGACTCCCGGTGGCGAAGTGTGCTGGTGGATCACCGGGATCGAATATGTGAAATAGGCAATGATGGCCCGCAGTCTTTGAAGAATGCGGGCCATCGGCGTTTCAGCCTTCGCGCAATACCGTCAGTGGGCTGGCATTCAACGCGCGGCGTGTGCCGAATACTCCTGCGGCACCGATCAGTACGGCGCCGATGATCGGCAGCAGCAACAGCCATGGGTGCGGGTGCCAGACCAGGTCAAAGGCATAACGGTACAGCACCCAGGTCACCAGTTCGGTACCCAATGCCGCCAACAAACCGCTGACGGCGCCCAGTAAGCCAAACTCGATACGCCGTGCCTTGACCAGCAACTTGCGTTCCGCTCCCAGCGCTCGTAGCAGTGCGCCTTGGCGGATGCGCTCGTCCAGCGTGGCCTGTAAACCGGAGAACAACACGGCCATCCCGGCAGCCAGTACAAACAACAGCACGTATTCCACCGCCAGGGTCACTTGGGCGAGGATGCTGCGCAATTGCTCCAGCAGGGCCTCAACCTGGAGGATCGTAACCGCCGGAAAGGCTCGCGACAGATCGACGATTTGTTGGTCATGCCCTGGCGCCAGGTAGAAGCTGGTCAGGTAGGTGGCCGGCAGGTCCTTCAACGTGCCGGGCTGAAAAATCATGAAGAAGTTCGGCTGGAAGTTATCCCAGTTGATGGTTCGCAGGCTGGTGACCCGCGCTTCACGATTTTCCCCGGCAATGGTGAACACCAGGTGATCGTTCAACTTGAGCTTGAGGCTTTCAGCAACTTTGGCTTCTACCGAGACGCCAGGAATATCCTCGGTGGGTCGTTGCGACCACCATGAGCCTGCAGTCAGCGTATTGCCCGGTGGCAGGTCGGCGGCCCAGGTCAGGCTCAGGTCGCGTTGTACTGCGCGGTCGCCGCTGGAGTCCTTGCTGACTATGTCCTGTACCGGGTCGCCATTAATGCTAATCAACCGGCCCGGCACCACGGGGTACAGCGGCGCTGATTGCGCCTGCACTTCCAGCAGGCGGGCGCTAAAGGCGTCCTTGTCGGCCGGCAGGATGTTCAGCGCAAAGTAGTTAGGCGCGTCCTTGGGCAACTGGTTTTGCCAAGTGTCCAGCAATTCGCCGCGCAGCAGGGCGATCAAACCCATGGACAATAAGATCAAGCCAAACGCCAGTGACTGGCCCGCCGCCGCCAATGGGTGGCGCAGCAGTTGGCCCAAGCCCAGGCGCCAGGGCAGGGAGGCGCGAGCCAGCAGGCGCCGCAGGCTTTGCAACAGCAGCAAAAGCAAGCCGCCGAGGACCAGCGCAGCCACCACGCCACCGCCCAGCAAGGCGAAGGTCAGCACCAGATCCAGGCTCAGGCGCCACATGATCAGGCCCAGTGCGAACAGCGCAGCGCCGTAAACCATCCAGGTGCTGGACGGAATTGGCAGCAGGTCGCGGCGCAACACCCGCAACGGCGGTACCCGACCGAGTGCTGCCAACGGCGGCAGGGCGAAACCGGCGAGAGCCACCAGCCCGGTGCCGATCCCGGCAACGGCCGGCAACAGTCCCCCGGGGGGAACATCCGCGGGCAGCAGGTCGTGTAGGAAATAGAACAGGCCGAACTGTGCCAGCCAACCGAGCAGGGCGCCGGCCAGGCTTGCGAGCAAACCCAGTACGGTCAGTTGCAGGCTGAACAGCAACATGGCTTCGCGTCGTGACAGTCCCAGGCAGCGCAGCAATGCACTGGCGTCGAAGCGTCGGGTGGCAAAGCGGTTGGCCGACAAAGCCACGGCCACGCCGGCCAGCAGCACGGCCACCAGGCTGGCCATGTTCAGGTAGCGCTCGGCTTTGCCCAAGGCGCCGCCAATCTGTTGATTGCCGTCGCGTGAGTCCTGCAGTCGCTGGTTGGCGGCCAGCCCCGGCTTGAGCAGGTCGCGATAGGTTTGCAGCACCGTGCTTTCCGGCGGCCCGCGCCATAATTCGCGGTAGCTGACGCGGCTGCCGGGTTGGACCACGCCGGTGGCGTCCAGGTCTGCCAGGTTGATCATCACCCTTGGCGTGAGGCTGTAGAAGTTGCCGGCGCGATCTGGTTCGTAGGTGAGTACGCGGGCCAGACGCAGGGTTTTCATGCCGACATCGACGCTGTCGCCGATTTTGAGGTCCAGTGCCGTCAGCAGCCGCGCCTCCACCCAGGCTTCGCCGGGTTTGGGGCCGCCGCCAGGGGTTTCATCGCCAAAGGGCGCAGCAGCGCTCTTCAGTTCGCCTCGCAGCGGATATTGCTCGTTGACCGCCTTGATACTGGAAAGCTGGATACCGTTATCTGTGGCGATAACACTGGAGAACTCCACGACTCGCGCGTGATCCAGACCCAGTTCGGTCCCGGAGCGGATTTGCTCGGAACGGGCTGGTGAGCTTCCTTCAAGTACCAGGTCGGCGCCTAGGAACTCGGTGGCGCGCAACATCATGGCTCCGTTGAGACGTGCACCGAAGTAACCGATAGCAGTGCTGGCGGCCACGGCCACCAGCAGGGCAAAGAACAACACGCGCAATTCGCCAGCGCGGGCATCGCGAAGCAATTGACGCATGGCAAGGCTGAACAGGCGCAACAGCGGCAAACGTGCCATCAAGGCTCCAGGGGCGCGACCATCAGGCCGGCTTCAAGGCGGATCAGGCGTCGGCAACGGTGGGCCAGGCGCTCGTCGTGGGTGACCAGCACCAGGGTCGTGCCGCTCTCTTTATTGAGCTCGAACAGCAGGTCGCTGATGCGCTCGCCGGTGTGGCTGTCGAGGTTGCCGGTGGGTTCATCGGCAAACAGCACGTCCGGTTCGGCGGCAAAGGCGCGAGCAATGGCTACACGCTGCTGCTCGCCACCGGAAAGTTGGCGTGGCGAGTGTGTGAGGCGCTGGCCGAGGCCCACGCGTTCCAGCAGGTGTTTGGCGCGCTCACGGGCGTCTTTGCGGCCATCCAGCTCCAGCGGCAGCATGACGTTCTCCAGCGCGTTGAGGCTGTCGAGCAGTTGGAACGACTGGAACACAAAGCCTACGTGTTCGGCGCGGATGCGTGCGCGCTGGTCTTCGTCGAGGCGGCTGAGGGCTTGTCCGGCGAGGGTGACTTCGCCGCTGCTGGGCAGGTCGAGTCCGGCCAGCAGGCCGAGGAGGGTGGATTTACCGGAGCCGGAGCTGCCGACGATAGCCAGGCTATCGCCCTTGTTCAGTTCGAGGCTCAGTTCGTGCAGGATAGTCAGTTCACCTTCCGCGCTGGGAACCACTTTGCTAAGGTTCCGCGCGGTGAGAATGCTTGCGCCCATGGAGAATCCGATGCGAATGTGGTTTTTGAGTGCTGGCCTGGCCTTGATGTGCATGGCCCAGAACGCAGCGGCGGGTACAGTCCTGATCGTTGGCGATAGTATCAGTGCCGGTTTCGGCCTGGATACACGCAAAGGGTGGGTTGCCTTGTTGGAGCAACGGCTCAAGAAGGAAGGTTTCGACGATAAAGTGGTCAACGCCTCCATCAGTGGTGATACCAGTGCTGGAGGTCTCGCGCGGCTGCCGGCGGCCCTTGCAGAGCATAAGCCTGAGGTAGTGATTATCGAACTGGGTGGCAATGACGGCCTGCGCGGTATGCCCCCTACGCAATTGCAACAAAATCTTGCGTCGATGATTCAGAAGTCCCAGGACAGCGGCGCGAAGGTGCTGTTGCTGGGCATGCAGATTCCACCTAACTATGGGAAGCGTTATGTCGACGCCTTCGCCAAAGTATTTGCCGATGTCGCCCAGCAGAAAAAGGTGCCGTTGGTACCGTTTTTCCTTGAAGGAATCGGCGGCAATTCGCAATTGATGCAGGCTGACGGGCTGCACCCGGCTGTCGCTGCTCAGGGCAAGTTGCTGGAAAATGTCTGGCCTACGCTAAAACCGCTGCTATGACGCTTTTCTACTGGCAGGCTTTCGGCTAAGGTGGCGCCCCCCCGATCTGGAGCCCCCGATGTCGCGTCCTGCCTGGTCACTGTTTAACTACCAACTGATCGAGCCGGACGAGCAGTTGGATCTCTTCGCCTGCCAGGAAGTGCGGGTGCATTTAGTGGCGCGTCAATTGGAACTGGGCGGCTCCATTGATCGCACGCTGTGCGGCACGTTACTGCCAGCGCAGCCACGTTGGTCGCGGGTTGATCGCTCGATTTTCCAGGACCAGCGCCTTTGCCCCTTGTGCCGGGCCATCTTGGAGTCCCAAAAGCGCGGCACACCGCCGATCTGGCCTGAGCTGCGTTTCGAACTCTAGCGGCCGCGACACGCTTGCAGCTAGAAGCTCACATCACGTATACAATCGATTTTTACCTACACGTCGTTCTGCGAAGGATTTTCCGGATGTTGTCGCGCCTTTCCGTCGTCACCTGCTGCCTGTCTCTCGCTGCACTCTGTGCGGCGGGTTCTGCATCTGCTTTGCAGTTGCCCTTGCCACCTCCGGGTGAAGACATCGTCGGCCAGGTCCAGGTGATCAAGGCCAAGTACGAAGACACCTTTGCCGACCTGGGCACCACTTACGACCTGGGCTATTCGGAAATGGTCGCGGCCAACCCAGGTGTTGATGCCTGGTTGCCGGGAGCGGGCACCGAGATCGTGCTGCCGACGCGTTTTATCCTGCCGCCGGGGCCTCGCGAGGGCATCGTGATCAACCTGGCGGAATACCGGCTCTATTATTTCCCCAAGGGCCAGAACGTGGTCTACACCTTCCCGTTGGGGATTGGTCGTGAGGGCTGGGGCTCGCCCATTGCCCATACCAGTATTATCGCCAAGACGCCGAACCCGACATGGACGCCGCCGGCTTCGATCAAGGCCGAACACGCCGCCAACGGTGATCCTTTGCCTAACGTGGTGCCTGCTGGCCCAGATAATCCGCTGGGCCCGTTCAAGTTCACCCTGGGCACACCGGGTTACCTGATCCACGGCTCCAACATGAAGTTCGGTATTGGCACACGTACCAGTCATGGCTGTTTCCGCATGTTCAACAATAATGTGCTGGAGATGGCGGGCATGGTGACGGTAGGTACGTCGGTGCGCATCATCAACGATGCCTACAAGTTCGGCAGCAGCGGCGGCAAGGTCTATCTGGAAGCGCATACGCCTTTGAATGATGATGGAACGCCATCGGTGGTCGACAAGCACACGGCGGTGATCAACGCTTTGCTCAAGCGTGAAGACTTGGCCAATAACCTGCGGGTCAATTGGGATCAGGTGCGTGATGTGGTGGCCGCGGAAGATGGTTTGCCGACTGAAATCGGCGTGCCAGGTGGGGCGCCTATAGCGTCCAGCTCGCTGATCGATCTTCAGCAGTAACTCTGCTCGATCAAAAGCCCGCCCACAGCCTTGCGCTGCGGCGGGCTTTTTATTGCCTGCGTTCAGGTGCTAATCGCAGACAATAAAAAAGCCGATCCATAAATGGATCGGCTTGATAACAATCCCGAAGGATTATTACTTGCGGCTAGCTTTTTCAAGCATACGCAGAGCGCGCTCGTTAGCTTCGTCAGCAGTCTGTTGTGCTTTTTGAGCAGCAGCCAGAGCTTCATCAGCTTTACGGTAGGCTTCGTCTGCACGGGCCTGGGAGCGAGCTGCTGCGTCTTCAGTTGCAGTCAGACGAGCTTCGGTTTCTTTGGAGACGCTGCTGCAACCGGTAGCCAGAACTGCGGCCAGAGCCAGAGCAGAGAATTTCAGAACGTTGTTCATCGTGTTCCCCTTCAAGGACTTTCTATTAAATGGCTACTTTCTCAGAGTGAGCTAATAGCCGGCGTACATACTACCCATTACTTGTAGTAAGTAAACTGACGTAGCGCAAGAAGCAAAAAAAATTCTCGCACCTAATCTATTTTGGCTAATCTTTTGGAGGTTTGTATAAAAACCGTCCAATTTTTTTCATACGGGTGAAGATTGGATCCAGGCTGAAAGGGCCGGCCTGCATGCGTTAAGCTTTGTATATAGATGAAAATTTATATATTCGGGCCGACACTTACGTTGCGTTTGGCGTTGCTTGGCCGGGCATCTTTTACGCATGTAGAGGTGACTTTAAGAGCGCCTGTTCGTCTCAAGGTTCAACTGCCGGCAATGTTCAGGCTTTCGACCAGTGTTTGGTCGAGGCCCCTTCTATATCCACCAGCAGCAGGGGATGACGAGTGCGCCTTGAGCAATTTCAGGATTGGTGCCTACTATTCCCTACGTGCTGGTTGTTAGCGCTCAAGGTTTTCTCGTTGTCGAAACCGGCACGGGGTGGCGTAGATGTTCCTTCGCCGGAAAAACATCGGTAAGGTAGGGGTCAGAATTCAAGACCCGCGAGGAGTAGTGATGAGCGAGGCGTTGTCCATCCACCATGACCAGGCTGGTCATCAGTTCGAGACCAATGTGGACGGTCATCGTGCCTATCTGACCTATATGGACCTCGGGAAACAGACCCTGGATATCTATCGGACCTTCGTGCCCAACGCACTGCGGGGCCGTGGCATTGCGGCGGCGTTGACCGAAGAGGCCTTAAAGTTTGCCGAAGAGGCTGGCTACACGGTGATCCCTTCCTGCTCCTATGTCGAACGCTACATGGAGCGCCACCAGCGTCATTCCGCGAAGCTCTGAGTGATCAGCATACAATAAAAAAACGCCGGGCTTAGCCCGGCGTTTTTGTGTGTGCAGTTGCGGTTCAGGTGCGTTTGCGTGTCGGCAATACGTCCTTGAGCTTGGCGTGCATGCTGCGCAGGGTGTTTTCGGTGGCGGCCCAGTCGATGCAGGCATCGGTGATCGACACGCCGTACTGCAAGTCGGCCAGGTCTTTTGGAATCGCCTGGCATCCCCAGTTCAAATGGCTCTCGACCATCAGGCCGATGATCGACTGATTGCCTTCGAGGATCTGGTTGGCAACGTTTTCCATCACCAACGGCTGTAGGGCCGGATCCTTGTTGGAGTTGGCGTGGCTGCAATCGACCATAATGTTTGGCTTGATCTTGGCCTTGTTCAACGCTTGCTCGCACAACGCAACGCTGACTGAATCATAGTTGGGCTTGCCGTTGCCGCCGCGCAGTACCACGTGACCGTAGGCATTGCCCTTGGTGGTGACGATGGAGACGCCGCCTTCCTGATTGATACCCAGGAAACGGTGGGGGCTGGAAACTGATTGCAGCGCGTTAATCGCCACAGTCAGGCCGCCGTCGGTGCCGTTCTTGAAGCCCACGGCCGATGACAGACCGGACGCCATTTCACGGTGGGTCTGGGACTCGGTGGTACGCGCGCCGATGGCCGACCAGCTGATCAGGTCCTGCAGGTATTGCGGGGAGATCGGGTCAAGCGCTTCGGTGGCAGTGGGCAGGCCCATTTCGGCCAGGTCCAGCAGCAACTGACGACCAATGTGCAAACCGTCCTGGATCTTGAACGAGTCGTCCAGGTACGGGTCGTTGATCAAGCCTTTCCAGCCGACGGTGGTACGCGGCTTTTCGAAATAGACGCGCATCACCAAGTACAAGGTGTCGGACACTTCTGCCGCCAGTACCTTGAGGCGCTCAGCATATTCGTGTGCGGCCTTGAGGTCATGGATCGAGCATGGGCCGATTACCACAAAGAGGCGGTGGTCGGTGCCGTCGAGAATCTCACGGATGACTTCGCGGCCCTTGGTGACGGTCTGCAGGGCAGCGTCGCTCAGGGGGATTTCGCGCTTGAGCTGATCGGGCGTGATCAGCGTCTCGTTGGATTCGACGTTTAGGTCATTGATCGGTAAATCAGCCATCGTGTTACTCGTCAGGGTCACGGGTGCCGGCCGCCAGCTATCCCCGTGCGGCGGAGCACAGCATGATTTGGATGCAGGGGGGAGGAACCTTAGCGCGTAACACGGGCCCGCGACAATGGGCAAAGCCCCCTTTAATCCCCTGCTGGCCGCACAAACGCCTCATGGGAGAAGTCACTGGCGTGTCGCGCCACCCACTCGCGGGCCAGGGCTTCGACTTTCGCAGGGCTAGGCTCAGCATCTTCGTGCTGGCGGCAGTAGCGCTCTATCCGGCATGCTTGTTCGCCCATGCGCGCACCGAACAACGCATGTTCATCGGTAAACGAAATGCCGACGCGGTAGCCGTTTTCCACCTTGCGACACCACGCCACGTAGCCTGGGTAGCGGGCGGTGGCACCCAGGGATGGAATGTGCAAGTCAACGGCCGTGCCCTGGCGCCAGGCGCGCGGCCAATTGCAGGCAATGCCACCCAGGCCGTTAGAGAGCAGGCGTTGGCGGGGTATGGCGGGAGAGGGGCGTTGGATTAACTCGACAGCGACATCATCAGGGTGAGGTAAAAAACGACCCATGTACACGGACTCCGAGCACCGTCCTGTAGACGGCGGTGGCAGCAGTATAGTGAAGGAACTGGAATTGACCGACCTGGATATTGACCAGCAATTGCTGGGATTGCCAGGGATTTCGCTCGTGGTGTTCACCAGCGTAGGATGCTCCAGCTGCCGTTGGGCGCGCCAGCAACTGCCCGGGTGGCACTTGCCGGTGGACCGTGTGTGCTGGGTGGATGCCGGGCACAACGGTGGCGCGGTTGAACGCTATCAGATCTTTGATTTGCCCGCGTTGTTCGTCGTGTGCGAGGGTCAATTCCTCGGACAATTACAGACACGTCTTACATCTGCCGACCTTGCCGACGCGATCAATCAAGCGTTGATCCGTACTCCAGAGGATTTGCCATGACAGTACAGTCGCCACGCGTTGGCATTATCGGAACCGGTGCCATCGGGGGATTCTACGGTGTGATGCTGGCGCGCGCCGGGTTCGATGTGCACTTTCTGCTGCGCAGCGAATATGCCGCGGTCAGCGAGCACGGCTTGCACATCAACAGCACGGTGCACGGCAAGTTGCACCTGTACCCGGTTCAGGCCTACGCGCGCGCCGCCGATATGCCGCCGTGTGACTGGTTGCTGGTGGGCACCAAGTCCACTGGCAATGTTGAGTTGGCGCCGACCATTGCCCAAATCGCGGCGCCGGATGCCAAAGTGGTGCTGCTTCAAAACGGCCTGGATGTAGAAGACAGCCTGCGAGAACACCTGCCGCTGTCGCTGCATCTGCTCGGCGGCCTGTGCTATATCGGCGTGCACCGTTCTGGTCCGGGTGTGGTTGAGCATCAAGCCTTGGGCCGGGTCAATCTGGGCTATCACAGCGGTTCTGCTGCTAACGATGAGGTTCGTCAGAAAGCAATTGTCGAGGCAGGCGCCGCGTTGTTTCATAAGGCTGGTATCGAGTCCCAGGCCATGGCCAATGTGCATCAGGCGCGCTGGCACAAGCTGGTGTGGAACGTGCCTTACAACGGCCTTTCGGTAGTGTTGGGGACTGGCACCACGGCCCTGATGGCCGACGAATCCAGTCGCCAACTGATCCAGGCGCTGATGGCTGAAGTGGTGCAGGGTGCCCATGCCTGTGGCCAGGAAATCCCCAAGAGTTACGCTGAGCAGATGTTTGCCATGACCGAAACCATGGACGATTACTTGCCGAGCATGTACCACGACCACGTACATAAGCGCCCGCTGGAGCTGGAGGCCATCTATGCTCGCCCTCTGGCAGCCGCCAAAGCCGCGGGCTGCGAATTACCGCGTATGCAGGCGCTGTATCAGGCCTTGAGTTTTATTGATCGGCATAACCGCTGATTCGGGGGTAAATGCATGGCGAAGGGATTGGGCGACAAACTGGTGCTGGCGATTTCGTCGCGGGCCTTGTTCGACCTGAGCGACAGCCACAAGGTCTATCTCGCTCAAGGGGTGGAGGCCTACCGCAAATACCAGATCGAACACGAGGAAGAAATCCTTGAGCCCGGCGACGCCTTCCCGTTGGTCAAAAAGCTGTTGAGCCTCAACGCCAGCCTGGGTCGTGCCCGGGTTGAAGTGGTGCTCGTATCGCGCAACAGTGCCGACACTGGCCTGCGCGTATTTAACTCTATTCAGCACTACGGCCTGGATATTTCCCGCGCCGCTTTCGTAGGAGGGCGTAGCCCTTATCCTTATTTGGCCGCCTTTGGTTGCCATCTGTTTCTTTCGACCCATGCTGAGGATGTGCGCAGTGCCCTTGATGCCGGCTTTGCAGCGGCGACGATTTTGTCGGGCGGCCCGAGACGGGCTTCCAGCGAGGAACTGCACATCGCCTTTGACGGCGACGCGGTGTTGTTTTCCGATGAGTCGGAGCGCGTGTACCAGGCCGGCGGGTTAGCCGCGTTCCAGGCCAGCGAGCGCGAATCGGCGCGCCAGCCCTTGCACGGCGGTCCGTTCAAGGGGTTTCTGGCCGCGCTGAACGTATTGCAGCGTGAGTTTCCTGAAGAGGCCTGTCCGATCCGCACAGCTTTGGTAACCGCCCGTTCGGCGCCGTCTCACGAGCGGGTGATTCGCACGTTGCGTGAGTGGGATATTCGCTTGGACGAATCCTTGTTTCTTGGCGGTCTGGAGAAGTCCGCGTTCCTGGAAGCGTTTGCCGCTGATGTATTTTTCGATGACCAAGCCGGTCATTGCGAGAAAGCCAGGGAGGTGGTGGCCACGGGGCACGTGCCCCATGGCATCAGTAATGAGGTGAGGATTCAGGCCGAGAGTTAGGGCCGCTGCTAAGCTCATTCAATCTCCTCCACCCTGGCAGTCCAGGAGGTTTTATGATTCGTTCGATGCTGTACGCCACGGACCTCGGTCTGTACGCGCCCTATGTGATGCAGCATGCACTGGCGCTGGCGCGAACGTTCAAGGCTGACCTGTATGTGATTCACGCGGTCGAGCCTATTGGGCTGTTCGCCGAATCGGTGCTGCAGAGCTACCTTGATGAAGCTGCGTTGAGTGAATGGCAGACTCAAGGGCTTAGCACGGTGATGGCGACCATCGAGCAGCGGGTGCTCGACAGTTTCCGCGAGGAGTTGGGGGAGGGTGAGCAGGACTTGAAGTTGATCCGCTCGGTACGTGTGATTCAGGGGGACCCGTGCGAGGTGATTCTCGACCAACTTCGCAAGCTGTCCGTCGACCTGTTGATCGTCGGTAGCCACAGCCATGCAACCGGCACGACAGCGCCGCTTGGGCGTACCGCGGCACGGGTGCTGCAGCTGTCTACGGTGCCGGTTTACTTGGTGCCGTCATTACAAGGTCGACGCATTGATGACGTATGACCGGTAGAAAACGATAAGAAGTTCTAGATTTATCCGTCTAACCTTTAATATAGTTATATACCGTCGCTGATACCCGTGGCGTCTATCTGCTTTGAGGGACACATATGAAGCTTCAACAACTGCGCTACATCTGGGAAGTGGCGCACCACGACCTCAACGTTTCCGCTACCGCTCAAAGCCTGTACACCTCGCAACCCGGTATCAGCAAGCAG
The DNA here is from genome assembly GCF_021391435.1 of Pseudomonas sivasensis. Lineage (NCBI taxonomy): Bacteria > Pseudomonadati > Pseudomonadota > Gammaproteobacteria > Pseudomonadales > Pseudomonadaceae > Pseudomonas > Pseudomonas sivasensis. The sequence continues at coordinate 2,020,110 of NZ_CP090029.1, forward strand.
ATACGCCTGCTCGAAGACGAGCTGGGCGTCGAAGTGTTCGCGCGCAGCGGCAAGCATCTAACCCGTGTCACCCCGGCTGGTGAGCGCATCATCACTACTGCCGGCGAGATCCTGCGTAAAGTCGAAAGCATCAAGCAGATCGCTCAGGAATTTTCCAACGAGAAAAAAGGCACTCTATCGATCGCCACCACCCACACCCAGGCGCGTTATGCATTGCCTCCGGTGATCCGCGATTTCATCAAGCAATACCCGGACGTGGCCTTGCACATGCACCAGGGCTCGCCGATGCAAATCGCCGAGATGGCTGCTGATGGCACCGTCGATTTTGCCATCGCCACCGAAGCCCTGGAGCTGTTCGGTGACCTGGTGATGATGCCGTGCTACCGCTGGAACCGTTGCGTTGTGGTACCGCAGGGGCACCCGTTGGCCAAACTGCCGAAGCTGACCCTCGAAGCCCTGGCTGAATACCCGATCGTGACCTACGTGTTCGGTTTCACTGGCCGCTCCAAGCTCGACGAAGCTTTCAGCCATCGCGGCCTCACACCGAAAGTGGTGTTCACCGCCGCCGACGCCGACGTGATCAAGACTTACGTGCGCCTGGGCCTCGGCGTGGGTATCGTCGCCAAGATGGCCGTCGACACCAACCTCGACAAAGACCTGGTGGTTCTCGACGCCAGCGAGTTGTTCGAATCCAGCGTGACCAAGATCGGCTTCCGGCGTGGCACGTTCCTGCGTGGGTTCATGTGCGACTTCATCGAGAAGTTTGCGCCGCACCTGACCCGCGAAGTGATGGCCAAGGCGATCCAGTGCCATAACAAACAGGAACTGGAAGAGCTGTTCGATGGCGTTGAATTGCCCGTCCACTGAGTGGTTTATCGGGCCTCGGTAACCGTAAACAGTTGCCGGGCGCCTGCCACCAGAATCTCTACCTCATCGCCTTCGAACTTGCCCAGCAGGCTTTTGCCCATGGGCGAGCGCGGGGTGATGACAGTCACCGGTTGCCCGACCACATCCACCCTCAAGCCTGCAGCATCAGGCGCCAGGAATAGCCATTGCTGGCGACCGTTCTCGTCCTCCAGGCCCAATAGCGCGCCGACTTCTATGCCTCGTTGATCATCGTAGGCACGCAACTGCAGGTTCTGGCACAGCGCGAGCGCTTGCTTGATTTCCTCGACCCGTTTGGCCTGCCCGGCCGCGAGATACGAAGCCTCCAACCCCAGGGTGTCGTATTTGTTTTCCGCGATGTTCTCTTCGTGAGTCGCGGTTTCGTAGGCGGTCTGCGCGGCGCGCTGGGCGATATCGAGATCGACAGTGAGTTTTTCCAGGATCAACTGGAGGACGGCGTGCTTATTCATGGTTGTGCTTGATCATTCGCAGAATTGCAGGACATTGGCCCGGCTCTTTTCATTGGGCGCATTCTGGTCCTGTTGCAGCCAGAACTGGCATTTGGGGTTGGACAGGTTACGTGCGTTGTTACGTGCCTGGTCCAGGGCTTGTTGCTGTTCCTGCTTGTGCAGGTTCTGCTGGTACTGCTCGAACATACGGTTGGGTGGCTCAGGCGCGACAACGGTCGGCTTGCCCAATTGCTGGACTGCCTGCGCCACCGGCGCAAGGCTTTGCGGGAACAGGTAGCTCGACGCCAGCCAGGTGGTCAGCGCAATGGCGATAAACCCCAGCCATACACCCAAGGCGATAGCGATGCACAGCTTGAGCAGCGACAACGATTGATCCGACATGATGGCCTCCTGGCGGGCATTTGCGGCGTAGCGGCGATTGTCGCACAGCCACTGTGCAGAATAATCGCGATCAAGCCTTCTGCATCGGCGCATTTATGCGGACAATCGAGCCTTTGAGCGTTGGAGCCCGGAATGAAAGCCCGCTGGGATATTTTTTGCAGCGTTGTCGATAACTTCGGCGACATCGGCGTGACTTGGCGGCTGGCCCGGCAATTGGTGGTGGAGCATGGCTGCGAGGTGCGCTTGTGGGTTGATGACCTGCGGGCCTTCGAACGCATGTGCCCCGAGGTGGATGTGCAGCGGGAGCAACAGTGGCAGGAGGGCGTTGATGTACACCACTGGCCAGCCCAATGGTCGCCAACTCCTGCCGGAGATGTGGTGATTGCCGCTTTCGCCTGCCAGTTACCGCTTGAGTATATGGAAGCCATGGCCGAGCGTGAGCGCACGCCGTTGTGGATGAACCTGGATTACCTCAGTGCCGAGGACTGGGTGGTGGGCTGCCATCGCCTGCCGTCGGTGAAGTTCAAGGGAGTACAGAAGTACTTCTTTTTCCCCGGCTTCCGACCTGGTACTGGCGGTTTGCTCCGTGAGGCGGGGTTGCTGGAAAAACGTCACGCTTTTCAACTGGATGTCGCTGCGCAGCGACAATTTCTGCAAACCTTGGGTGTGATTCCGGATGATGGTGCGCGGCTGTTCTCACTGTTTGCCTACGAAAACGCTGGTCTCGCCGGATGGCTGGACGTCTTATCGACGGACGGGCGTGCCACTCATCTACTGGTGCCGGAGGGCCGCATCCTCGGTGACGTACAGCGCTGGCTCGGTGTAGGAGGGCTCGTCGCGGGCGATATTCATCAACGTAAGTCTATGACCGTGCAGGTGCTGCCGTTCGTGCGTCAGGAGCAATATGACCACCTGCTGTGGTGCTGTGACTTTAACGCAGTGCGCGGTGAAGACTCGTTCGTCCGCGCCCAATGGGCGGGGCGCCCGTTGCTGTGGCACATCTACCGTCAGGACGAAGACATACACCTCGACAAGCTAGATGCCTTCCTGGAGTTGTACACCGCCGCCTTATCACCAGCCGCGAAGGCGGCATTGGTCGCGCTTTGGCAGGCTTGGAACACCGAGGGTGACATGGCACAGCTGTGGAAAAAATTGTTGGAGCACTGGCCGGAAGTCACTCAACACGCCGAAACGTGGTGTCTGGAACAGGGCTTGCAGGCTGATCTTGCGACGGCGCTGGTACAGTTTTATGAAAGTTGGATATGATACGCCACCTTGATTTTTGTAAATCCCATCCAAATTTCGGATATATGCAATGAAAACTGGTAAAGAACTGAAACCCGGTACAGTGATCCGTCTCGAAAACGACCCTTGGCTGGTTCAGAAAGCTGAGTTCACCAAGTCTGGTCGTAACAGCGCAATCATGAAGACCAAGCTGAAGAACCTGCTGACCGGTTACAAGACCGAGATCGTCTACAGCGCCGATGACAAACTGGACGACGTAATCCTCGACCGCAAAGAAGCGACCCTGTCCTTCATCAGCGGCGACACCTACACGTTCATGGACACCACTGACTACACCATGTACGAGCTGAACGCTGAAGACATCGAAGCCGTTCTGCCGTTCGTGGAAGAAGGTATGGAAGATATCTGCGAAGCGATCTTCTTCGAAGAGCGTTTGGTTTCCGTTGAACTGCCAACCACTATCGTGCGTAAAGTTGCCTACACCGAAGGCTCCGCTCGCGGCGACACTTCGGGCAAGGTGATGAAGCCTGCCAAGCTGGCTAACGGTACCGAGCTGCAAGTAGCTGATTTCATCGAAATCGACGACCTGATCGAGATCGACACCCGCGAAGGCGGTTCGTACAAAGGCCGCGCCAAGAAGTAATTCTGGCTCCGCCCATAAAAAAACCCGACTTCACGTCGGGTTTTTTTATGGGCGGGTGTTTTTCATACGGTTACATGCAGGCGCACATCGACGTTGCCACGGGTGGCGTTGGAGTACGGGCAGACTTGGTGAGCCGCATCGACCAGGCTTTGCGCGTCATCCTGGGCCAGGCCTGGCAGGCTGATGTGCAGGTCGATGTCCAAGCCGAAACCGCCGGGGATCTGGCCGATGCCTACGTGGGCAGTGATCGAGGCGTCGTCCGGGATTTTGCGTTTGGTCTGGCTGGCAACGAATTTCAGCGCGCCGATAAAGCAGGCCGAGTAGCCAGCAGCGAACAGTTGTTCCGGGTTAGTGGCTTGGCCACCGGCGCCGCCCAGCTCTTTAGGCGTGGAGAGCTTAACGTCGAGAATGTTATCGCTGGAAACAGCGCGACCATCACGTCCGCCGGTGGCGGTGGCTACTGCGGTGTAGAGAGTTTGCATGGTGTCGTCCTCGGTCTAGTGTTTCGCAAAATATTTGCGCGCTAATTAGTTTGTGGGGGCAAATGTATAGTGCTAATGTTTAGCGCGCAAGATAATTTTTGAAATGTTTTCCGGGGAGTGCTGCAAGTCAATGCGTGAGGGTGGCTAAACGGCGCCTTGCAGGTTACTGCGCAACGCAATCAGATCAGCTTGCAGCTTGCGCAACTGCTCCAATTCCAAACCGCTGGCCCCGAGGATGCACTGCGGAATACCCATTGCCTTGTCCTGCAAGGCACGTCCCGCGGCAGTCAATTCCACCACCACCACCCGTTCATCTTCGCGGCTGCGGGTGCGGCTGAGAAGGCCTTCGGCCTCCAGGCGCTTGAGCAGTGGCGTCAGTGAGCCAGGGTCCGTCAGCAGGCGGCTGCTGATTTCGCCGACAGTCAAACCGTCCTCTTCCCACAGCACCATCATGGCTAAGTACTGCGGGTACGTCAGGCCGAGAGCTTGCAGCAGAGGCTTGTAGACCTTGGTCATAAGCAATGAAGTGGAGTGCAAGGCGAAACACAGTTGGTTATTCAGCATCAGGGATTCGCACGGATCAGGGTTTTTGCTCATGGCGGTGCCTTAAAAACGTATATGGGCTGAAATCTAGCGGGCAAATCTTTAATGCGCCAGATAATTCGGTCCAGGCGCTCAGACCAGGCCGCTCTGTAGCGCCAGATCCCATGGCGGCACTGGACTGAAACGGGATTTGAGGTACTCCAGCAGCAAGCGGCTGCGCGCGTTGGCCTGCTGTTCCAGTCGCAGCGCATAGATTCCGCTGGTTTCCGGGCTGGGTAGGCCATCTTCGCAAAACAGCGGCAGCAATTCGCCACGCACCAGGTATTCGCTGGCCAGCCAAGTGGGCAGGTGGGCGATGCCCAACCCGGCCAACGCGCCTGAGAGCAGCGCTTCGGCATTGTTGGCGCTCATGCGGATGCGCCGCGGGCGATAGGTTGCGCGGCGCCCGTCCAACTCGAAGCGCCACGCGAACATCGGCGCCAGGCCATCCCAGTCCAAGCCGTCATGGTCACTCAACTCTCGGGGATGTGTCGGCGTGCCGCGGCTTTTGAGGTAGGCGGGACTGGCGCAGGCGATGCGCACGATGCTGGCCAAGGGCGTGGCGATCAACCGGGTGTCGACGATATGCCCGGCCCGCAGTACCAGATCCACCTTGCCCAAGTGCGCACCCTGCATATCCACAAAACTGTCGATCAGATGCAGGTGCACGTCCAGGCCGGGGTAGACCTTCAGAAAGTCCGCAATCACCGGTGCCAGATGCCGTCGACCAAACGCCGCGGGCGCATCCACGCGGATCAAGCCTTCCGGCGCATGGCTTAGGGACACCGCTTCGGCGCGCGCCAGTTGCAATTCGCTGACAATCCGCCGCGCCCGCTCGGCAAACGCCAGGCCAGCGGGCGTCGGCACTACCGCATGAGTGCTGCGTTGGAACAAGCGGCTACCCACTGAGCTTTCCAGGCTGTCGATGCGCCGCGCCACCGCGGAGGGCGTCAGTGGGTGGCGGCGTGCAGCTGCGGAAAAGCTGCCGGTTTCGAGGACATCTAGAAACAGGCTCAACTGATCAGTGAGGGTATTGGGGTTCATGGCTGAGTGCTTGTGCAAAATTGGCACAGCCATTGTGCGTTGCTGTGCGTTTCCGCGCCAGGGCCGACTGCGTAGCATGCAGAGCCTGGGATTGTGGAGTAATGAGCGGTGTGGGATTTAGCGATGTACCTGGTGCTGGGCGCTGCCTTGGGCACGGTGGGCGGGTTGTTTGGCATTGGCGGTGGGCTGATTGCGATCCCGGTGCTCGGCGTATTGTTTGGCCTGGATCAACAAATTGCTCAGGGCACCGCGCTGGTGATGGTAGTGCCAAATGTGATGCTCGCCCTGTGGCGTTACCACCAGCGCAACCGAATTGAACTGCGTCACGCGCTGCCGCTTGGGACTATGGGTTTCAGCTTTGCCTGGCTGGGCTCGATCTGGGCGGTAGGCCTTGATGCCGGCGCGATGCGGATTGGCTTTATTGCCTTTCTGGTGGCGTTGTCGGGCTACAACCTGCTGCGCATGTTCACCCGCAACGCGCCGCCGACCGCGCAAATGCGTTATTCCTGGCCCTGGCTCGGGGTGCTGGGCGCCGTATCCGGCTCCATGGGCGGCCTGTTTGGTGTCGGCGGCGCGGTGGTCGCCACTCCGGTGCTGACCAGTGTGTTCGGCACCACCCAAGTAGTCGCTCAAGGCTTGTCCCTGGCCTTGGCTTTGCCCAGCACGGGCGTGACCCTCGTCACCTACGCCTGGCACCACGAAGTGGACTGGATGATCGGCATACCCCTGGCGGTCGGTGGCCTGCTCAGTATCAGTTGGGGCGTGAAAGTTGCCCACGCATTACCCGAGCGCCTGTTGCGTGGCCTGTTCTGCGGTTTCCTGGTGGTGTGTGCGGTGATGCTGACCTTTAAAGTCTGAAGCCTTCCAGGATGTACTCGGCCAGGCACTCGGTGATTGGCGAGGTGATTTGCGGGTTGCGCAGCAAGTGCAGATTCATCGAGGGCAGCGGTGGGAAACCCTCGTCGCTGCCGAGTACGCGCAAGTCTTCAGTCACCAGGCTTTCCATGCAGATCATCGCGGCCAGGCCGGCACTCACCACCGCCTGGATCGCCGCCACGTTGGTGCTGTGGTACGCCAGGCGATAGTCTCGGCCGGAAGCATCCAGAGCGGCGCGGGTCCACTGTGTGTACAGGCAGTCGGCGCCGGAGACTGCCAGGGGCACAGCATCGTGGTCCTCCACGCAAAAGCAGGGTGCTGCTGCCCAGACCATCCGTTCAGTGCGCAACAGTTCGCCGATTTCTTTGCCAGGTTCGCGGCTGATTACCGTCAGTGCCAGGTCGCGTCGCTGCATCAGCACCGTTGACGACTCGCAATGCAGTTCGATTTGGATCAGCGGGTACGCTTTGGAAAATTGCTTGAGGATTCCCGGAAGGAAGCGCATTACGTAGTCGTCCGGCGTGCCGATCCGTACCAGCCCCACCATATGCGGCTCGCGCAGGGTGTTGAACACCTCGCTATGCAGTTTCAGGATTCGCCGCGCATATCCCAACAGTACTTGGCCCTCGGGCGTTAGACGCACCTGCCTGCCGTCGCGCTCGAATAGTTTGCGCTGCAACACGTCTTCTTCGAGGCGCTTCATCTGCATGCTCACCGCCGATTGAGTGCGGTTGACCAGTTCGCCAGCGCGGGTAAAACCGCCTTGATCGGCGATGGCGACGAAGGTGCGCAGCACTTCAGTGTCGATGCTTGGGTAGCTGGACATTGATCAATCCCAGAGATGTATTGCATAAGAAACATTCGTTGGATTGATCATAGTGCCACGCACACACTGACGTCATCCCCAAGGGAGGGCGAGAAGATGAAAGGTCAGAATGGTTTTGCGTTGATGGCGAAGTGGCCGTTTGCCGGGTTGTTTCAAACCGTAGCCCGCTGGCAAGCATTGCACGAAGAGCGCCGAATGCTGGCGAGCATGAGCGATGAAGCGCTCAAGGACATCGGCCTCAGCCGCGCCGATGTGGAACAGGAGAGCCATCTGCACTTCTGGGAAGACCCGCTGCGAAAATGACTCCGGATGCAGTAGGGTAGGTCGCGCGCCTTCAAGGAGATTCCCATGCCCGCCGACCAGTCTTTTTCCCTCAAGCAAGCTCGACGCATGGCGCTGGCGGCCCAAGGTTTTTCCGGGCGCCAGCCGCCTGCAGAGATCAAGTCCGCGCACCTCAATCGACTGATCGAACGCCTCGGTGTATTGCAGATTGATTCGGTCAACGCTGTGGTGCGTTCCCATTACCTTCCGCTGTTTTCCCGTCTGGGTCGCTATTCTCCTTTACTGCTTGAGCAGGCCGCTTGGAGCCAGGGCCGGCGGCGTTCGCTCTTCGAATATTGGGGGCATGAAGCCTCGCTGTTGCCCATGGCGATGTACCCCTTGATGGGTTGGCGCATGGCGCGGGCGCAGCAGGGGCAAGGCATCTATTCGCAGATGGCGCGCTTCGGAAGGGAGCAGCAGTCCATCATTCAGCGTGTGCTGAAGACCGTCGAACAGCAAGGCGCCCTCGGTGCCGGTAGCCTGTCCACCCGCGAAGAGCGCGCAGGTCCCTGGTGGGACTGGAGTAATGAAAAGCACGCGCTTGAATGGTTGTTCGCCGCCGGCCTGGTGACCGTTGCCGGTCGTCGTGGTTTCGAGCGCCTTTACGACTTGCCCGAGCGTGTCATCCCTGGCGACATCCTTAAGCAAGCCCCGTTGACTGAAGCCGAGGCCCAACGCGGCTTGTTGTTGCACAGCGCCACCGCCTTGGGGGTGGGCACCGAAAAAGACCTGCGTGATTACTTCCGCCTCGATCCCGCCGACAGTCGCAAGCGTCTGGCCGAATTGGTCGAAGAGGGGCAATTGCTGGTGTGCGAGGTGCAAGGCTGGAAGCAACTGGCTTACTGCCTGCCAGAACCGAAAGTGCCGCGCAAAGTATCGGTGAGTGCGCTGCTGTCGCCGTTCGATTCGCTGATTTGGGAGCGCAGCCGCACAGAGCGCCTTTTCGATTTCCGTTACCGGCTTGAGATCTACACCCCGCAAGACAAACGGGTGTATGGCTATTACGTGCTGCCGTTTATGCACAACGAACGTATTGCCGCGCGGGTGGACCTGCGAGCGGAGCGCGCCAACGGGCGTTTGGCGGTGCATGCGGTGCACGAGGAAGAGCCGGGGTTGGATGATGAAGGGATGCTTGCGCTTGCGCTGAACCTGCGGCAGATGGCCGATTGGTTGGGGCTGGAACAGGTAGAGCTCAATTGCCAGCGCCCGAGCGCCGCTCGGTTGCGGCTTGCGATGCTCAATGGCGGCGCTGGTTTCTAGGGCGCCATCGGGAGCAAGCGCCCTCCCACTTGGAATGCGTTTCCCTGTGGGAGGGAGCTTGCTCCCGATGGCCTCAATTCTGCCAACTAAAATTTCAGCGTTTGACTTGCTTCAGCGTTTCGGCAATCAGGAACGCCAACTCCAGCGACTGATCGGCATTCATCCTAGGGTCGCAATGGGTGTGGTAGCGGTCCGACAAGCCATCTTCGGTGATCGGGCGCGCGCCGCCGATGCACTCTGTGACGTTCTGCCCGGTCATCTCGATATGAATCCCGCCGGCATAGCTGCCCTCGGCCTGGTGCACCTGGAAGAACTCCTTCACTTCGCCGAGGATCTGCGCAAAGTCGCGGGTCTTGTAGCCGCTGCTGGCCTTGATGGTGTTCCCGTGCATCGGGTCCGAGCTCCACAGTACCTGCTTGCCCTCGCGCTGCACGGCGCGGATCAGGTTGGGTAGATGGTCGCCGACCTTGCCTGCGCCCATGCGCGCGATCAGGTTCAGGCGGCCCGGATCGTTGTTCGGATTGAGGATGTCGATCAGGCGGATAAGATCCTCCGGGTTCATGCTCGGGCCGACCTTGACTCCGATCGGGTTGTTCACCCCGCGCAGGAATTCGACGTGAGCGCCATCCAACTGACGTGTGCGGTCGCCGATCCACAGCATGTGGGCCGAGCAGTCGTAATAGTCGTTGGTCAGACTGTCGCGACGCACGAAGGCTTGTTCGTAGTTGAGCAGCAGCGCTTCATGGGCGGTGAAAAAGCTCGTTTCGCGCAACTGCGGCGAGCTGTCCATGCCGCAGGCGCGCATAAAGGCCAGGGTCTCGTCGATGCGGTTTGCCAGTTGGCTGTACTTCTCTGCCAAGGCGGAGTTGGCGATAAAGTCCAGGTTCCACTGGTGCACCTGATGCAGGTCGGCGAAACCGCCCTGGGCGAAGGCGCGCAGCAGGTTGAGGGTAGCGGTGGATTGGTGATACGACTGCAGCAGGCGGTCCGGATCGGGTACACGGCTTTTTTCGTCGAAGCCGATGCCGTTGACGATATCGCCACGGTAGGCGGGCAGGGTGATGCCGTCGATGGTCTCATCGTTGGCCGAGCGCGGCTTGGCGAACTGGCCGGCCATGCGCCCGACTTTCACCACTGGGCAGCCGGCGGCGAAGGTCATCACAATCGCCATCTGCAACAATACCTTGAAGGTGTCGCGGATTTTCGCGGCGGAAAACTCGACGAAACTCTCGGCGCAGTCGCCGCCTTGTAACAGGAAGGCGCGACCCTGGGTCACTTCGGCAAACTGGCGGCGCAACTCGCGGGCTTCCCCGGCAAACACCAGCGGCGGGTAGCTGGCCAGACTCTGCTCCACCCGCAACAGGTGTGCAGCGTCCGGGTACTGGGGTTGTTGCTGGATCGGCAGGGCGCGCCAGCTGTCGGGGCTCCAGGGTTGGCTCATCATGAACTCGATTGGCTGATTGACGGTCGGGCGCCAATGTTATCAGCAATTAGTGCGTGACCTGCTGCTGCCGGTTGGCCGACAATCGCGCCTTTGCCGTACAGCAAACCCGTTAGGAGTAGTGATGACAGAGGAGCGTGTCGAGCGCCTGCTCGCCGAAGTTCATGATGACTTCGGCATGATCCGTGTGCTCGAAGTGGCCGATTACCGGTTTCTCGAATTCGGCGACGCCATTGAGCAAAGCTGCGTGTTCACTGCAGATCCGAGCTGGCTGGAGTACGACTACACCCGCGCGATGCTGATCGGCGCGTTGTGCCATGAACAGCCGGAGAGCGCCTTGTTCCTCGGTCTGGGCGCCGGTACGTTGACCCAGGCGTGCCTCAAGTTCCTCCCGCTGGAAGACGTCGAAGCCATCGAGCTGCGCCCCGATGTGCCGCGCCTGGCCATTGAGTACCTGGGGCTGGACGATGATCCGCGCCTGTACATCCGCATCGGCGACGCCCTGGAGTTGCTGGAGACCGCTGAATCGGCGGACTTGATTTTCGTCGACCTCTATACCGATGTCGGCCCCGGCGTTGGGCACTTGGCGTGGACCTTCCTGGAAAACTGCCAGAAGAAACTCAACCCCGGCGGCTGGCTGGTGATCAATCAGTGGGCGACTGACGACGGCAAACCGCTGGGCGCGGCGTTGTTGCGTGGGTTGTATCACCGGCACTACTGGGAACTGCCGGTGAAGGAGGGCAATGTGATTTTGCTGGTCCCTTCGGAGCTGGATCAGGAGCTGGATCTTGATGCCCTTTCTACTCGGGCTGAGTTGTTGGCGCCGCGTCTGGGGTATTCGTTGCAGCCCTTGATCAAGGCGATTCGGCCGGCTACGTAGTCGCCTGTACCGACGCCATCGGGGGCGAGTCGAATCGTCGCACCGCACGTCCCACACTTGGAACTCATTTCAAATGTGGGAGGGAGCTTGCCCCGATGGCGTCGGTATAGGCGACTCAAATGCCCTTGAATACCCCCGGCCGCTTCTCGACCATCGCGCGCAGGCCTTCCTTGGCATCCTCGCTGTTCAGCAATTTATCCACCATCGGCGGCAGCGCGGCGGCCGCAACGGTTTCGCCTTCCACACGCGCCAGGCGGGCCGACATCAAGGTGGCCTGGACGCCAAGCGGCGCCTGGCGCGCGATGCGACTGGCCAGTTCGATGGCGCGGGGCAGCAGGTCTTCACTGGCCATGACTTCCTGCACCAAACCCAGGCGCAGGGCTTCATGGGCGTCGAACTCGTCGCCGGTCAGCAGCCAGCGCATGGCGTTGCCCCAGCCGGCGATCTGATGAAAGCGCAATGTCGCACCGCCAAACGGAAAGATCCCGCGCTGTACTTCCATCTGCGCAAAGCGGGTATTGCTCGCACACAGGTTGATATCCGCCGCGAGCATCAACTCGATACCAATGGTGAGGCAGTAGCCCTGGGCGGCGACGATCACCGGTTTACTGACCCTGGGGCCTGCGAAAACGCCCCAGGGATCACAGCCTCCCAGCGGCGGTTGCCAGCCGCCCGCCATTACCCCGCTGACATTGGCCAGGTCCAGGCCGGCGGTGAAGTGGTCGCCATGGGCAAATACTACGGCCACTCGTGCGTCATCGTTTCGATCAAATTCGCCATAAGCCAAGCTCAGCTCATTGAGCAAATCCAGGTCGAAGGCGTTGCGCTTGGCCACCCGGTCCAGGCCCAACAGCAGGACATGGCTCTGGAGTTCACGGCTGACGCGGCTGCTGCTGGCGTGATTCATTGGGTGTGCCCTCGGGTGGAGAGAAGGGTTTCAGACCAAAGGTCTTGGTCTAAGGGTGAATCGTTTAAGCCTTATGACCAACAGGGCCGGGCCTTTGAAAAATAGACCCTGGCAGGGTTATCTGCAAAGACTGTGACGCACCACGGTTTATCGGTGCTTTGCGATAAAAAAAGCTCCCTTTTTCAAGTATTTCCGGTATAGTGCGCGCCGGCCTTTAACCGGGCCGCGTTTAGGTAGCGCAATTCCCCGAAGTCAGCTTCGGCTGCATGTCCGCACAGCGGACTCTTCCTTAACGAATCTTTTTCATTCATTCGTTTTCGCAAATCCCCGCCGACAAAGCAGCCAGGGCGACTCTTGAGTCTCAACACGGCATGCGCAGCTTTGGAGCATGGGTCTTTGCGGATGCACTTAGAGGCAGACCCATGACCCAGGAAACCGGCGGCTTCGCCGCTTTTAATCTTAACCCGAACATTCTTGCTGCCGTCATTGCGACCGGCTACGAAGAACCTTCGGCGATTCAGCAGCAATCGATCCCGATCATCATGGCCGGCCAAGACATGATTGGCCAGGCGCAAACCGGTACCGGTAAAACCGCCGCGTTCGCCCTGCCTATCCTGCACTGCATCGATCCTGCCAAGCGCGAGCCGCAAGCCCTGATCCTGGCGCCAACCCGTGAGTTGGCGCTGCAAGTAGCAACCGCTTTTGAAACCTACGCCAAGCAAATGCCGGGCGTTACCGTTGTTGCCGTTTACGGCGGCGCGCCGATGGGCCCGCAACTGAAAGCCATCCGTAATGGCGCTCAGATCGTCGTGGCTACCCCAGGCCGTCTGTGCGACCACCTGCGTCGCGACGAAAAAGTACTGTCGACCGTGAACCACCTGGTTCTCGACGAAGCTGACGAAATGTTGAAGCTGGGCTTCATGGATGACCTGGAAGTCATCTTCAAGGCACTGCCACCGACCCGTCAGACCGTACTGTTCTCGGCCACCCTGCCACAGTCGATCCGTGCCATTGCCGAGCGCCATCTGCGCGATCCGCAACACGTGAAGATCCAGACCAAGACTCAGACCGTTACCGCGATCGAACAGGCTCACCTGTTGGTTCACGCTGACCAGAAGACCTCGGCTGTATTGAGCCTGCTGGAAGTCGAAGACTTCGACGCCTTGATCATGTTCGTGCGCACCAAGCAAGCGACCCTGGACTTGGCCAGTGCCCTGGAAGCCAAAGGCTATAAAGCCGCTGCGCTGAACGGTGACATTGCCCAGAACCAACGTGAGCGCGTGATCGACTCCCTCAAGGATGGCCGTCTGGACATCGTTGTTGCGACCGACGTAGCGGCTCGTGGTCTCGACGTTCCGCGTATCACCCACGTGTTCAACGTTGACATGCCTTACGATCCAGAATCCTACGTTCACCGTATCGGCCGTACAGGCCGTGCCGGTCGCGAAGGTCGTGCACTGCTGCTGGTGACTCCACGTGAGCGCCGCATGCTGCAAGTGATCGAGCGCGTAACCGGTCAGAAAGTTGCCGAAGTCCGCCTGCCGGATGCCCAGGCCGTTCTCGATGCCCGCATCAAGAAACTGACCAACAGCCTGTCGCCTCTGGTGGCTGACGCTGAATCGACTCACGGCGACCTGCTGGACCGCCTGACCGCCGATATCGGTTGCACTCCACGTGCCCTGGCTGCTGCCCTGCTGCGCAAGGCTACAAACGGTCAGGCCCTGACCCTGGCAGCTATCGAGAAAGAGCGCCCACTGGTACCGAACAACGCGCCACGCGGTGATCGTCCAGAGCGTACCGGCGACCGTCCAGACCGTGGTGATCGTGAGCGTCGTGCTCCGGTTCCATTGGCTGAAGGTCGTGCTCGTTGCCGTACCGCGCTGGGCGCGCGTGATGGTATCGCTGCCAAGAACCTGCTGGGCGCTATCCTGAATGAGGGTGGCCTGGCACGTGAAGCGATCGGCCGTATCCAGGTCCGTGACAGTTTCTCCCTGGTGGAGCTGCCGGAAGACGGTCTGGAGAAGCTGCTGACCAAGCTGAAAGACACTCGCGTTGCCGGTAAGCAGTTGAAGCTGCGTCGCTACCGCGAAGATTGATCCGCCCTTGGGCTGATTGATCACACATAAAAAATCCCCGACTGGTTCGGGGATTTTTTTGCGCCGCTGTTTTAACAATAAAGAGTTAGCCGAAGCGGTAAATGTCCATGCCCAAGGCACCCATGGTGAAGCCTTGGTGCGCGATGCTGAAGTCCCCACCAGCGCCACGCGCAAAGTACAGCGGCAACAGATGTTCATCGCTTGGATGGCTGCGCACGGCGTGGGGCGCTTGGCGCCGATAGTCGTGCAACGCGGCTTCATCGTTGGCAGCGAGCTTATCCACCACCCAATCCCGGAAGCCCCGCGCCCAAGGTTCGATGCTTTCAGGCCCTGCGTGCCAGTCCAGTTCGCCCAGATTATGCGTGATGCTGCCGGAACCGATCAGCAGTACGCCTTCCTCGCGCAAACTGGTCAAGGCATGCCCGACTCGCGTCTGCAGGGCAGGGCCCATGCGGCTGGGCAAGGATACCTGCACGACTGGGATATCCGCCGCGGGGTACATCAGCGACAGAGGCACCCAGGTGCCATGGTCGAAGGGGCGCTGGTCGTCGATGCGTGCATTCAGGCCGTCGGCGCGCAGCAGCCCGACGATCTCTCCCGCCAACTGTGGGTTGCCCGGTGCGGGGTATTGCACGGCAAACAGCTCGCGGGGGAAGCCGCCGAAGTCGTGCCAGGTTTCGGGTGCGGCGCTGCCGCTGACCAGTAAATCGTGGCTTTCCCAGTGTGCCGATACCACCACTATCGCCTTAGGGCGGGGCATTTCGGCAGCCAGGCGTTGCAAAGCCGGTCCGCTGGCGCCGGGTTGAAGGGCAAGCATGGGCGAACCGTGGGAGATAAACAGGCTGGGGAACATAAGAAGAGTCCTGAGCGTTAACATGTAGCCATCTTCAATCAGATCATTGATCTAAATCTAATATAAGTTTTAGCGCGTTTTGATCGAATTATCGGAGGTGATTCCATGGAGCCCAAGTTTTGGCAGGAGCGCTGGGCGAGAAACCAGCTCGGCTTTCATTTGCCTGAGGTTAATCCTTATTTAGAACGGCATTGGCCTTCGTTGGCGCTCGCGGAGGGCGCCAAGGTACTGGTGCCGCTGTGTGGCAAAAGCCTGGACCTGATGTGGCTGGCCACCCAGGGTCATCGGGTACTCGGCGTTGAGCTATCAGAACAGGCGGTTGAAGCCTTCTTCAGCGAGCAGAGCCTGACGCCGCGAATCACTCAGCGCGGTGTGTTCACGGTGTATCAGGCTGATTTGATCGAAGTGTGGTGCGGCGATTTCTTCGCCCTCGACGCTGAGGTTCCGGCTGATTGCACTGCGGTCTATGACCGTGCCGCTCTGATCGCCTTGCCGCCGTTGATGCGCTCGCAATACACCGAGCAGTTGAACAACATGCTACGTCCAGGCTGCCAGGGTTTGCTGATCACCCTCGACTACGACCAGACGCAAAAGGCAGGCCCACCGTTTGCGGTGACGGATGAAGAGGTAAAGGTACTGTTGGGAGCACACTGGAGCCTGCAGGTGATCGAGAAGCAAGACATTCTGGGTGAGAGCTGGAAGTTCGTGCAGGACGGCGTCACGGGCTTGGACGAGCGGGTCTACAGAGTCGCGCGGGCATAAAACTGTGCCCACAAAAAAAGGGGCGATCAGATCGCCCCTTTTTTGCATTACCAGGTATCAGCCCCGACGACGAAGCGCGTCAATACGCTCTTCCAGTGGTGGGTGGCTCATGAACATACGAGCCAAACCCTGTTTGATGCCGCCGTTGATGCCAAAGGCGGTCAGGCTGTCAGGCATATGCACTGGCAGGCCCTGTTCGGAACGCAAGCGTTGCAGCGCGCTGATCATTGCATTGGTGCCTGCCAGGCGCGCCCCGGCTTCGTCTGCGCGGAACTCTCGTTTGCGCGAGAACCACATCACGATCGCACTGGCCAGGAAGCCCAGCACCACTTCGGCAAAGATGGTCGCCACGAAGTAGGCGATACCGCGACCGCCTTCGTTCTTGAAGATTACTTTGTCCACAAAGTTACCGATAATTCGCGCAAAGAACATCACGAAGGTGTTGACCACACCCTGTACCAGCGCAAGGGTAATCATGTCGCCGTTGGCTACGTGACCAATTTCGTGCGCGAGTACTGCCTTTACTTCATCGGGTGAGAAGCGTTCGAGCAAGCCCTGACTGACGGCCACGAGCGCGTCGTTCTTGTTCCAGCCCGTCGCAAAGGCATTGGCCTCATAAGCAGGGAAAATCCCGACTTCGGGCATTTTGATACCTGCTTCTTGAGACAACTGCTCCACGGTTTGCATCAGCCATTGTTCATGGCGAGTGCGTGGTTGGGTGATGACTTGGGTGCTGGTGCTCATCTTCGCCATCCACTTGGAGATGAACAGCGAGAACAGCGAGCCTGCAAAACCAAAGACCGCACAGAAAATCAGCAGCTGATTGAGGTTCAGATCAACCCCGTTGGCCGCCATGAACCCGTTGAAGCCGAAAAGGCTCAGGGTGATGCTGGCAATCAGCACGACCGCCAGGTTAGTGGCCAAGAACAGCAGGATGCGCATCATGGTTGTAGAGTTCTCCTCATGCTTAATATGTCGCGTACTGCGGGGTATATAAGGTGCGGCATGGGGTGATTCAACCGAGCGACTATTTCAAACTGTGTCCTACAGCCTGAATGTAGAGCTTTGAAGGGATTTTCCGACTAGGAATGTCACCAGAGATGCCCCACTTTTTGCCTCACAACCCTGCAATTATAGGGGGCACGTGGCTTGAGAGAGGCAAGTGCCATACAGAAAAAGGGCGAGATCAGAGAAGTGTTGCCAGATAATCGCTGTACGACCGAATGTCGGTCGTACAGCGCCATGCTACTACTGGCGATAGGTCTTGAGGAAATTGCCAATACGGCCAATCGCCATGTCCAAGTCATCTACGCGCGGCAAGGTCACCACGCGGAAGTGATCCGGCCACGGCCAGTTGAACGCGGTGCCCTGAACCACCAACAGCTTTTCCGACAGCAACAAGTCGAGCACGAACTTTTCGTCGTTGAGGATCGGGCATACCTTCGGGTCTATCCGTGGAAAAGCGTACAGCGCACCCATGGGTTTCACGCAGCTCACACCGGGGATCGCATTGAGCAGCTCCCACGTGCGGTTGCGTTGTTCCAGCAGGCGGCCCTGGGGCAGTACCAGGTCATTGATGCTCTGGTAGCCGCCCAGAGCGGTCTGGATCGCATGCTGGCTCGGTACGTTGGCACACAGGCGCATGTTGGCCAGCATGTCGATGCCTTCGATGTAGCTCTGGGCGTTGTGCTTGGGACCGGAGATGGCGATCCAGCCGGAGCGGAAACCCGCCACGCGGTAGGACTTGGACAGGCCGTTGAAGGTCAGGCACAACAGGTCCGGTGCCAGGGAGGCGGTGCATACGTGCACGGCGTCGTCGTAGAGGATCTTGTCGTAGATCTCGTCGGAGAACACCACCAGGTTGTGCTGGCGTGCCAGTTCCAGCATGCCCAGCAGCACTTCCTTGGAATACACCGCGCCGGTGGGGTTGTTCGGGTTGATGATCACCAGTGCCTTTGTGTTCGGAGTGATCTTGGCCTTGATGTCAGCCAGGTCCGGGAACCAGTCGGCGCCTTCGTCGCACAGGTAGTGCACCGGGTGGCCGCCGGCCAGTGTCACGGCAGCGGTCCACAGTGGATAGTCCGGTGCCGGTACCAGCACTTCGTCGCCATTGTTCAGCAGGGCCTGCATGGACATCACGATCAGTTCGGACACGCCATTGCCCAGGTAGATGTCTTCAATACCGACGCCTTCCACCTGCTTCTGCTGGTAGTACTGCATCACCGCTTTACGCGCGCTGAACAGGCCTTTGGAGTCGCTGTAGCCCTGAGCGGTAGGCAGGTTGCGGATAACGTCCTGGAGGATTTCGTCCGGTGCTTCGAAACCAAAAGGCGCCGGATTGCCAATGTTCAGCTTGAGGATGCGATGACCTTCCTCTTCCAGGCGTTTGGCGTGCTTGAGCACTGGGCCGCGAATGTCGTAGCAGACGTTGGCGAGCTTGTTCGATTTGCTGACCTGCATGGCGATGTGATCCTGAAAATGAACGATCCAGACGGTGTGTGCACTACCGTACTGCGAATCCTGCGAGGCCCGCACCCATAAATACGTTTGAATGCCGATAGCGCGGGTGCCAGACTGGCGTTTTGAAGAGGCGCAATCATACGTGCCGCCTGATCCATGGAAAAGACACAGATCAGGCTTTTTCAGTTGCCGAGGTGTACCGATGGAAAAGTTGCAGAAAACCGTAGAAGAGTGGAAGGCCATGCTCGATCCGGAGCAGTACAACGTGTGCCGGCTCAAAGGCACCGAACGGCCTTTCAGCGGCAAGTACAACGGCACCAAGACCGACGGCGTTTACCACTGCATCTGCTGCAATGAGCCGCTGTTCGATTCCACCACCAAATTCGACTCCGGCTGCGGCTGGCCCAGCTTTTACGCGCCGATTGCCGACAGCGCGATGATCGAGATTCGTGATGTCAGCCACGGCATGATCCGTACCGAGGTAACCTGCGCAAAGTGTGACGCGCACCTGGGCCATGTGTTCCCGGATGGGCCGCCGCCGACCGGCCTGCGTTATTGCATCAATTCGGTGTGCCTGGACCTGGTCCCGCGTTAAGCCTGCGTGGTGAGGGAGCATCCTCCCTCACCACGTGCGCCCATAACGGATCATCAGTTTGATCAATTCAATTGCACACAATTGAATTGCCTACTATGTTTCTACTTCTTTCCGCTTTTATCGAGGCACTGCCATGAGCAACGACCTGCTGAGCATCCCTTGCACCACCATCAAGGGTGAGCAAAAGACCTTGGCCGATTTCGCCGGCAAGGCCGTGCTGGTGGTCAACACTGCCAGCAAGTGCGGCTTCACCCCTCAGTACAAGGGGCTGGAACAGCTCTGGCAGCAGTACAAAGACCAGGGCCTGGTGGTGCTGGGCTTTCCCTGCAATCAGTTCGGCAAGCAGGAGCCCGGTGACGAAGGCGCTATCTCAACGTTCTGTGAGCTGAATTTCGGTGTCAGCTTTCCGTTGTTCAAGAAGATCGACGTCAATGGCAGCGATGCCCATCCACTGTTCGTGCAATTGAAAAAACAGGCGCCGGGCCTGTTGGGGTCCAAGGGCATCAAGTGGAACTTCACCAAGTTCCTCATCGGCCGTGACGGCCAGGTGGTCAAGCGCTTCGGCCCTACCACCAAGCCAAAAGACCTTACCCAAGAGATCGAAGCCCTGCTCAAATGACCGACTTGCCCGCCGTGTCCCTGGCACTGGATAACCAGCTGTGTTTCAAACTCTACGCCGCCTCACGGGCCGTGACCCGCGCTTATAAGCCGATGCTCGACCAGTTGGGCCTGACTTATCCGCAATACCTGGCGATGCTGGTGTTATGGGAATGGCACGACGCAGCCCCTGAGCAGCCGACAGTCAAAGCTCTGGGCGAACGCCTGATGCTCGACTCGGGCACGCTGACACCCTTGCTCAAACGGCTGGAGCAGATTTCACTGGTGCGGCGCCGGCGCAGTGCCCAGGATGAACGGGAGGTGCATCTGAGCTTGAGTGACACCGGCGTGGAACTGCGTGATCAGGCCCTCGCTCTGAAGACTCGGCTGTTGTGCGACAGTGGGGTTGATCTGAATCAGGCAGACACCTTGCGCGTTGGCCTGGATCAGTTATTGGCGCAGATCAGAGCGCTGTCGTCCGAGGCACCCACAGGTCCAGCAGCGCATTGAGTTCTTCGCGGCGGAACGGTTTAGCCAGATAGTCATTCATCCCCGCCGCACGGCAGCGCTCTCGTTCTTCGGGCATGGCGTTGGCAGTCAGCGCGACAATCGGCAGGTCTGGCCAGCGCCCGCTGCGGCGAATCTGCCGGCTGGCCTCGTAGCCATCCATCACCGGCATGTTGCAGTCCATCAGCACCATATCGAAGCGTTGTTCTTCAAGAAACTTTAGTGCTTCACCACCGTGGGCGGCCACTATCACTTCGCAGCCCAGCTTGCTGAGCATGCCCTTGGCCACCAGTTGGTTTACCGGATTGTCCTCCACCAGGAGTATGCAGCCGCGATGCGCGAGTGGGGCGGCATCCAGTTGGATGGGGTCAAGGACCAGGTGCATGTCGGTGCGTAAATTGCGCTGAAGAATCTGGTACAGCGCGTTGCGGCTCAAGGGGCGTGCTTGCTGGTGCAAAGGCGCCAACGCCGCGACCTCTTCGCTGGGCATGAAATTGCCATAGGCCGTCACCAGCAGGATGGGCGCGGTAATGCCCGGTCGTATACGGAACAGACATTCAGGGCAGTCGGTAATCAGCAAGTCAGGCGTTTGCCCGCTCAAGTCGTCATCCATGGTGAAACATTGGGGAGTAAGGCCCCAACTGGGCAGCAGAGTTGTGAGCAACTCGGTCAGGCCACCGCCGATGTTGGTGATGGCAACGACCTTGCCTGTGAGAGGCGGTGGCTGCACGGCGGGCAAGTGGGTAGGTAATGGCAGTTGCGCGCAGAACTGGCTGCCAAAGCCTACCTCTGAACTGATACTCAACCGTCCCTTCATGGCTTCACACAGGTTGTGAGTCAACGCCAGACCCAGACCCGTCCCGCCAAACTGACGAGTGATCCCGGCGCCGGCCTGGGTGAACGGCTGGAATATTTTCACTTGCGCTTCCTGCGCAATGCCGATGCCGGTATCGCAGACCTCAATGCTCACGCCGCCGTCGTAAGTGCGCAGGCGCACATCAACTCGACCGAAGCGCGTGAACTTCAGAGCGTTGGACAGTAAGTTGCTGACGATCTGACGTACACGGGTCGGGTCACCTAGCACTTGGGCCGGGAACTGCGGGTCGATCAAACACGTCAGTTCCACGCTCGGTGCGGCATTCTGCGACAAGAGGTTGGCGGTATCTTCAATCAGTGCGCCAAGGTCGAACGGGATGCGCTCCAGCTCCAACTGACCAGCGTCGAATTTGGACAGGTCGAGAATGTCGTTGAGCAACTCCACCAGCACTTTGCCGGAGTCATGGGCGATAGACAGTTGCTGGCGCTGCTCAGCATTCAACGCGCTGTCCAGCGACAGCGCGATCATGCCCAGCAGGCCGTTGAGCGGGGTGCGGATTTCGTGGCTCATGTTCGCCAGGAAGGCTGCCCGAGCCTGAGCCATGCCTATTGCATTCATCTTCGCCGTTTCGAGCTCATCGTTGGACTGGGTCAGTCGCTGGTTGCTAGCCTTGAGTTCAAGTGTGCGGGCGGAGACGATATCTTCCAGTTGCCCCAGGTATTCCGTCAGTCGGTCTTCGGCGTGGCGGCGCTGCTGGATTTCGGTTTCCATATTTTCAAATTGCTGGTTGGCGACGTTCACCAGTACGCCGATTTCGTCATTTTCATGCCCGGGCGGACAGTCCAGGTGGGCCTGCTTGCGAGTGCTCAACTCACGAATGATGCGCACCAGCGGCTGGGTCAGCATCACGTAGAAAAGACCCAGCAAAATCCCGGTCAGTAATAGGCTGCGTACGAATCCGTTGAGCAGGGTGATCTCGGCGCGGTGTAGGAACCGGCTGCCGAAGGCGTAGGTGTCTACATCCAGACGCAGTACACCCAGTGGGTCGTTGGGCATATGGCTCAGGAACAGTTGGTCTTCGAACTGGCGGTTGGCGCCAAACATGAAGTCACTGATAGGCCGGTAGGTGCTTTCTCTACGAGGCCGGTCGACATCGGCGAGCACCACGCCATTGTTGTCGATCAACTGCGCACGAATGATGGCAGGGGAGTGCAACAGTCCGAGGGTCAGTTCCTGGGCCAATTCAGCATCAATGTTGTAAGCAATACGTGATGCTGGGTTATGGCTGATTTCGATCAGTGAGCGTATTTCACGGTTGATGGATGCGTCTTCGCTGGCATAATCAATGCCGATTTGGATCAGGCTGAGCAAGGTTCCCAAGACGAAACCGACCAGCACAGTCAATCTGGCTTGTTTATAAGACAAGCGGTGGGCGAACTTGATATCCATCGAGTGTTGAACCACTTCACGTTTCCCTTCGCCCGGCAAGCATAGCTGAACATCCACAGGCTTAGGCTTGCCCGGCATGAACCGTTTTTTACGCAGCCCCAAGCGGTCTGTCGCAGGGTTGCCAATACGCCATCTTTTACAAGAACTTGCCAGAGGAATAATCGTGGATTCTCGATTGAATGCCTTTCTGGAGCGAGCCGATGCAGTGCTCGCTCGCCTGGAGCCCTTGTTGCCCGCGCCACGCCAAGCCATCGACTGGAGCCACTGTCTGGCCGCCCGCTGGCAGCGCGAAGGCCGCAGCGGTTTTCTGTTGCCACTGGACGTAAGCCTGGACATGCGTCTTTCCGACCTGATCGGTGTAGACAAGCAGCGTGAAACATTGGCGCGTAACACCCAGCAGTTTCTTGATGGACTGCCCGCCAACCACGCGTTGCTGTGGGGCTCGCGCGGCACCGGTAAATCGTCCATGGTGCGCGCGTTGCTCGCTCATCACGCGAAGGCCGGTTTGCGCCTGATCGAAATCGAGCGTGACCACCTGGCGGATTTGCCCCGTGTGGTTGAGCAACTGCTCAAGCTGCCGCAGCGTTTCATCCTGTTTTGTGATGACCTTTCGTTCGAAGCCGGCGAGGGCGACTACCGTGTGCTCAAGAGCGTGCTGGATGGTTCCCTGGAACAGGCGCCTGAAAACGTGCTGCTGTACGCGACGTCCAACCGCCGTCACCTTGTGCCGGAAAATCAGAGTGACAACGACAACTGGAAGAGGGTGGATGGGGAACTGCACCCCAGCGAGGCCGTGGAAGACAAGATTGCCTTGTCAGACCGTTTTGGCTTGTGGCTGTCCTTCTACCCGTTCACCCAAGAGCATTTCCTGGATGTGGTCGAGCACTGGATCGGTGAGCTAGCGAGCAAGGCCGGTTTGCAATGGCAGCGCGACGAAGCCCTCGACATTCTCGCGGTGCGCTGGGCGACCGGGCGCGGTAACCGCAACGGCCGCTGCGCGTATCAATTTGCCCGTTACTGGGTGGGTCTCAAATTACTGGAGCGTCAACCATGATCGATTTACAACAAGCCGGCACTGGTCTCGGTGGCTACGCCCTACTGTGTGCCCAATTGGAGTCGCTGCTGGCCGATGAGCGCGATTTCATCGCCAACAGCGCGCAGTTTTCCGCTTTCCTCTTTAGCCAGCTGGATGACTTGAATTGGGCCGGCTTTTACCTCAATCGCAATGAAGAGCTGGTGCTTGGCCCCTTCCAGGGGCAGATCGCTTGTGTGCGTATTCCGTTTGGCCGAGGGGTCTGCGGCGCTGCTGCAGCGTCGCAGCAGACCCAGCGAGTAGAGGATGTGCATGCATTCCCAGGACATATCGCCTGTGACAGCGCGTCTAACAGTGAGCTGGTCGTGCCACTGCTCAAGGACGGTAAGTTGATCGGCGTCCTCGACCTCGATAGCCCGTCGTTGGCCCGCTTTACCCCTCAGGATCAGGCCGGAGTCGAACAGTTGGCGGCAATTTTCCTCCGCTTGACCGACTGCTGATCAAGTGAGGGGCGCAACCCGCCCCTTATTGGCCATCCAGTCTTTGAAGCCGCTCTTGCAGCATCCTTTCGAGTTCCAACATCAGCTTTTCCAATGACTTCACGCCTATTTCGATCAAGGGCCTGTCATCACCACGGGCACAGGCCTGTTCGAGGGCTTCGCACCGCGAGGCCAGCGTACTGGCCTGGACAATTCTAGCCGCGCCCTTGATCTTGTGAGCCTGTTCGATGATGTCCTGGGGCGATGCCTGCGCAACCATCAGTGCGACCAGTTCCTGGCGATCCTGACGACTGCTGCTCAGCAACTCCTCCAGCAGCAGACGACTCATCTGCGGATCGCCACCGGTAAGGGCCTCGAAGTTGCCAATGTCCTGGATCAGGCCGGTGGGTTGAGGACTGATTTTCGCCAGTTGCTGCTCCAGCGCCGTGAGATTGATAGGTTTGAACAGGCAGTCATTCATGCCCGCCTGTGCGCAGCGTTTTTTCTCTTCTGGCTGGGCATTGGCGGTAAAGCCCAGTACCACACAAGGGGTTAGATTCTCGCGTTGCTCGTATTCACGGATTGAGCAGCTCAGCTCGTAACCATTCATGATCGGCATATTGCAGTCGGCGATTACCAAGTCGAAGTGCTCCTGGCGCCAAGCCTGGAAGCCCGCCGCGCCGTTCTGGGCAGCGGTGAACTGGTGGCCCAGGTAGCCGAGTTGCTGGCACATCAACAGGCGATTCGCCGGGTGATCATCAACCACCAGTACATTGAGCACAGACACGCTGGCAGGTGTTGTTGGCTTGAGTTCGTCGACTACCGGCAGTGCCTGCAGGCGATTCATCTTCAGGCTCACATGCACCTGCGTGCCGACCATAGGCACGCTGCTCAGGCTTAGTTGCCCACCCATCATCGCGCACAGGCTGCGACAGATCACCAGCCCCAGGCCCGCACCGCTCCTGGCCAGATGTCCCGAATTGTCCGCCTGGGCAAAGGGTTCGAACAGACGCGTTTGATCGTCCCGGCTGATGCCGATGCCGGTGTCTTCCACCACCAGCTTCATCTCGATCTGCTGCGCCAATTCAGTGTTGGATACATGCACCTTGATTTTTACTTGGCCACGTTCAGTGAATTTGATCGCATTGCTGATCAAGTTGGACAGCACCTGCTTGAAGCGCAGGGGGTCAATCAGGACTTCGGTGTCTTCTAGGTCTGGCGTGAATTCCAGCAACAGGCTAAGGCTCTTCTGGCGTGCCAGGCCGTCGAATACACGCACTACCGATTCGATCACCTCCCTCAGGTTGACGCGTTCGGGCGCCAGGCTGAGGCGACCGGATTCAATACGTGCGATGTCCAGGATGTCGCCGATTAGCTCCAGCAGATCCTTGGCCGAGTTGTAGGCCACTTCGATGGCCGGCCGATCAAGGTGGCCCTGGTCTGCCCGCTTGAGGGTCAGCTCCAGCATGCCAATCACCGCGTTCATAGGCGTACGGATTTCATGGCTCATGGTGGCGAGGAACGTGCTTTTGGCGCGATTGGCTTCGTCGGCTCGCTCCTTGGCGGTGCGAAGTTCGTCGAACAACTGACGTCGCTCGCTGATGTCGATCCAGCCACCGATGATGCCCTGAACTTCACCGACGGAATCGCGGTAGGGAAGGATCCAGTGGTAGATCGTCAGTTTCTGTCCACGAATATGCAGGGTGCGGTCCACGATCATTGGCCTGCCTTCGGCCACCACACGTTGATAGTCGGCATGATATTGCGCCGCTTCTGCCGCAAGAGCTGTACTGATCTGAACTGCGCTTTTACCGATCACGTCTTCGCGCTTGACGTCGAACACCTGCAGGTAACTATCGTTGCAGGTCTGCAACAGTCCCTTGTTATCACGCACGTAGATCGGATGCGGGGTTTCATTGACCAGTGCGCGCATGAACTCGAACTGATCATTGAGGGCGCGCTCGGCCATTTTCCGGTGCCTGATTTGGCGGCGCATGTAAGCGTTCCAACTCAGTGAAATCAGCAACAACAACCCGGTGCCGATTATGATGCGCGCAATCAGTTGGTGATAGTCACGCCAGTAGCTGTCGGAGGCTGCGGAATAGCCGCGCCAACGGCTATTGATCACACCCAACTCGTCAGGGGCGACGCTGAGCAAGGCCTTGTCGAGGATCGAACTGAGTTCGGTGGCGCTGCGTGATGTTGCCAATCCAAAGGTGGCGGGCATTGTGCCAATGCTGAAGCTGATTTGAATCTTGTCTTGGAACATCTGCGAGGTCAGGAAGTAGTTGGCGACTACCAGAGTATTCACGGCCCCCTCAACATTGCCTTGTACGAGGAGTTCGGCTGATTTGAAGGTGTCACCCGTTTCTACTAATTGAATCTTTGGGAACTGCTCAATCAGGAGTTTCTTCAGCGGGCTGCCTTGAGTGATCGCCAGTCGTTTGCCCGACATTTCCTCCAGGCTTGTAGGTGCCTGGCCGTCCTTACGCGTCAACATTACGTAGGAGTTTTCCAGGTAGGGGCGACTGAAGTTCAGTTGGGCTTCCCGCTCGACGCTGGGGGCGATAGCGCCAATGATGTCTGCTTTGCCGGCCTCGACCTGTTCGATCATCGTGTCCACATCACGCGCGCGCTGGATGTCGAAGCGCAATCCGGTGCGCAGGCGAATCAGTTCCAGGAGGTCAGCGGTGATTCCGCGAAAGTTGCCATCGTTGTCGAAGAACGTCAGCGGCGCAAAGGTGGGGTTCACGATCACCTTGACCACCGGGTTATCCTTTAGCCAACGTTCTTCGCGCAGGGTCAATTGCAACTTTTGGTCGGTCAGCAGAATGTCACTGCCGGCACTCCAGCGCTTGGCGATCGCCTCCCGTTCGGTGGTCGGCACGGCCCTCAGTGCCGCGTCGACGATGCTCAACAGTGTTTGCTGGTCCTGGAGCATTGCGAAGCTGAACCCATAGGCTTCATGTTTGCCGAAGTTGGCCATGCGGATGTTTTTCAGGTAGCCCTTGTTGATCATGTAGTGGGTGGAAATGGTATCGCCGAGAAAGACGTCTGCCTGGTCGAAAGCCACTGCATTCAAAGCGTTTTGGTAAGAGGGGTAGGCGCGGATGACGGCTTTGGGGTACAGCTTTTCCACCTCGGCCAGTGGTAGATAGTGGTAGACCAGTGCCAGGCGCATCCCGGCCAACCCCTCGCTCAGACTGCGGGTTTCGCCTTCGCGGGTCACCAGGACGGGTCGATCCACGGCATAGGGCTCCGACAGGATCAGGTTAGGTTTTGCCGCTTCAAAGCTGTTGGAAGAGCCCAGTAAGTCGATATCCCCTGCTTCGAGGGCACGAATGGCGGCTTCTCGGGAGGGGTAGCGCATCACTTTCACCGGCAAGGCCAGTGCCATGGCCAGCAAGCCAGCGTAATCAGCGGTGAGTCCCTCATAGTCGCGCCCGCTGGAGGTGAGGTCAAAAGGTGGGTAGTCAGGGAACGCAGTGCCCAGCACCAGTTCGCGTTTGTTCTGGAGCCATTGGCGCTGGCCCTTGTCCAAGTGGGTTTCCAGCTGTACGGAGCTTGCTCGACTCAATAGGTTGAAATGTTCCGTGCTCGCTGGAGGTGTCGCAGGCACAGCGGTGCTGAAGCACAAGCCGGCACTCAATATAATCAAATAGTCCTTTATACGCCTGGGCATCCGGTTTCTCACACTAGCGCGTTTCGTTTTGCCAACTCGATAAGTTCTACCAAGGACTTGGCTTGAAGTTTTTGCATCAGCCTCTTTTTATATGTGCTTACGGTTTTGTTACTCAGGAACATGCCTTTTGCGATTTCCTTGTTGGTTCGGCCTTGTGCAAAAAGTTGCAATACCATCAACTCTCTATCATTAACGGCCTTGAACAGTTCAAGTTCCTTGCAGCTCTCATCGTTGGCGTTCAAGGCCTGGCTGGGGAAATAGTTGTAGCCGGACAGTACGGCACGGATGGCGCTCATCAGTTCACTCAGATCGCCTTCCTTGCATACATAACCATCGGCCCCCGAACGCATGCAGCGTGTGGCAAAGAGAGTGGGGGATTGAGCCGTTAAAACCAGGGTTTTCATCGAAGCGCTCATGGCGTTGAATCGGCAAAGCACTTCGAGTCCATCGAGTTTGGGAATGCTGATGTCCAGGATGATCAGGTCCGGCATGCATTCGCGGACCATTTGTATCGCGTCGCATCCATTATCCGTTTCGCCGACTACTTTGAAGTTTTCCTCGTGCTCCAACAACATGCGTATGGCCAGTCTTATAACGGGGTGGTCATCAATAATAAAAACTGTGTTCATGATCATATTCCATGCAAGTGCAAATAAAGCGGGCACATTAGCTCAGAAGGTGAGGGGTAAGCATGAACTTGAGGGGGTGCAGGTATAAAACAGGAAAGTTCCTACATTAAAAAAGGTAAAGCCCTACCGGGCGTGAAGGCGTCGCGAGACGAGCGGTCAGGGTTTCCCAAGGGGATGGGTTAGCGTGTGATTGCAAGGAGTTTGCGACACTTATACGTAAACTTTTCGACGGCCTAGTTTGTTTAAGTTCCTACACTTATAGCGTGAGTAATATATGGATCAAGCCTGCAAGTTCATCTTTATTCAACGGCTTTTGCAAATAGCCGAGCAATGGCAGGTCACGTTCAAGGGCTTGGTTATGCAGCGCCGACAGTTCTGCCTCGGGAAGCCCGCTGAGCAAGATGGCGGCCTTTATAAAGCATTGGCGACTGGCGATTTCAATCAACTCGAGCCCGGGCAGGTCGGGCAGACACTGGTCGCACAGGAGGATGTCGAAGGGCGCTTGGGCCTGCGTCATCAAACGGATTGCCTGTCCGGCGTTTTCCGCCGGGGTCAGTTGCTCAAAACCAAAGCTCTTGAGCAGGCACTGGGTGGCGAGCAGTTGAAAGGGATGGTCCTCCACCAACAGGATTCGAAGGGGGTAATTGGGCATAGAGGGCACACGGTGAGTGAAGCGTCGATGAAGGGCATGTAGGAACTGTTCGCCAGATTTGCCCGGAGCGTGAGCGATTATTCCTCGGGAGTTTGTGCGAATTCGATCAGGCCGCTCTGTTCCCGTCGTAGGGCGATTCTCTTCAGGGAACAGGCAACTTGATAAATGACGTTACTGAGGGCTCGAACGCCCGGTCATTTCCCGCGCCATCTCGGTGGCATAGCTGTCGGTCATGCCAGCGATAAAGTCGATCATGCGCAGGAACGAGGCGTGCAACGGCCAAGCCGGGTTCGGTGCATTGTTACCCAGCAGGTCGAGAATACGCCGGTTCTTGAAGGAGGGCGTTCGTCCGCCATGCTGCTCCAATGCCGCGCCGCAAAAAGCGTTCAGCAGTATTTCCAACGTGGTATACGCGCCAATTTCATGCAAGGTCTTGCGTTTGTCCTGGAAGATTTTCTTGCGCGCCATGTCTTTGGCATCCAGCACGCAGCGTTTGGCCGGCCCGTGCATATGCTCCACCAAGTCGCCGGGCAGGGTGCCGGCCAGCAAGGCATCCTGCTGTTCGACGAAGGCTCGCGCTGCCGCGTTGGTCAAATGCTCGATGGCTTTGCCGCGCAGGATCGCCAGCTTGCGTCTGCGCGAGTCCTGAGATCCCAATTGCCGATAGGTCTGCGGCAGGTCGTCGCCTACCAGGTCGAGCAGCAGCGACTCGACTTCGGCGTATTCCAGCAACTCCATTTCCAGGCCGTCTTCCAGGTCGATCAGGGCATAGCAGATGTCATCTGCGGCTTCCATCAGATAGACCAATGGGTGACGGGCCCAGCGTTGTTCTTCCAGTTGCGGCAGACCGAGCTTGTGGGCGATCTGTTCGAGGATCGGCAGTTCGCTCTGGTAGCAGCCGAACTTGTGTTTCTTGTAGCCCAGGGCGTCCGCGTGGCGAGCGGTCCAGGGGTATTTCAGGTAGGTGCCCAGGGTCGCGTAGGTCAGTCGTGTACCGCCGTCGAACTGATGGTATTCGAGCTGGGTCAGTACCCGAAAGCCTTGGGCATTGCCTTCGAAATTGAGGAAGTCGTTGCGCTCGGCGCTGCTCATGTCGTCCAGCCAGCCACGCCCGGCGGCCTGTTGGAACCAGTGCCGGATGGCGTCTTCGCCCGAATGCCCGAACGGCGGGTTGCCGATGTCATGGGCCAGGCAGGCTGATTGCACCACCATGCCCAGATCACTCGGTTCGCACCAGTCGGGCAGTGCACTGCGCAGGGTTTCGCCGACGCGCATGCCGAGTGAGCGGCCCACGCAACTGACTTCCAGGGAGTGGGTCAGGCGGGTGTGGATATGGTCGTTGCTGGACACCGGGTGCACCTGGGTCTTGCGGCCCAGGCGGCGAAATGCGCCGGAGAAAATAATGCGGTCATGGTCTTTGTGAAAAGGGCTGCGGCCGAGTTCTTCCGGGCTGTGCAGGGGCTTTCCAAGCCGTTCGCGGGTAAGCAGGGTAGGCCAATCCAAGGCGGGTACTCTCCGTGCGGTGAATGACCCTCCCAGCTTCCCGGTTCCACCTTGGCGGGGCAAGCGAAAATCTACAACCCGGCGGCGTCGATATCAATTAACAGCAAGCGCTGACCGTTATCGAAGAATTGTCCGGCAGTGAGGCAATACTGGTTGGTGGTGGCGTCGCGATACGTCGACGACAAGGTCAGGCGCCGCTCGTCCCAACCTTCGGCCAGCAGGTGATAGAAATACGGGCGCCATGACCAGTTGTGGCCCAGGTAACGGGTGTCGGCCTGCCAGGCGTCCTGGCGCCATTCGAAGTTCGGCGTGAGTTGCGTGCCATGTCGGTCGCACTGATAAAAGCGCAGCAGCCATGGGAAATCCTGCAATTGTGGTAACTGGCTAAGCGGTGCCTGGCCCAGGGCCCAGCTTTGGAGGATTTTCATCAGCTCGGCCAACTGTTGGCGCAGGTCCATGATGCGTCCACGCTCTGCCAGCTTCTGCTGGACGTACGCTGCGCGCAGTTGGGCAAAGCGTGGCACGAAGGCGTCGGTGGTAAACCAATCCAGCTGTGCCTGCGCGAACAGATAGCCCTGTACATAGCGCGAGCCGCATTCCAGGGCAAAGCTCAGTTGCGCTTCAGTTTCCACGCCTTCGGCAATGATCCAACAGCCGGTTTTCTCCGCCATCTGCGCCAGCGCCCGCACGACGTCACTGCTTGGCCCGCCCTTGGCGGCTTCCTGGAAAAGGCGCATGTCCAACTTGAGGATATCCGGCTGCAATGCCAGCACCCGGTCAAGCTGGGAATAGCCGGCACCGAAGTCATCAATGGCAATACGCGCACCGGCCTCGCGATAACGCGCGACCACATCGGCCAGGCGCTGGATATCGCCACCCAGTTCGGTGATCTCGAACACAATGCGCTGCGGGTCAACGCCGTGGGCGTGGATTTGTTTCAAGCTCGGCAGGGCCTGGCCCGGACGCAACCGGTTGATCCAGCGGGGCGAGATGTTCAGGCTCAGAAACCAATCGTCGGGGGCTTCATGCAGACGGCTCAAGGCATTGTCGCGGATCTGACGGTCGAGGCGTCGCAACGTCGTGCCTGGCGTGCGCGGGTCCGCGAACAACGGGCCCACAGACTGCAAGCTGCCGTCAGCCTGGCGCAGGCGACCCAAGGCCTCGACGCCGGCAATGCGTCCGGTGGCAGTGTCAATAAACGGCTGGAAGCAGGCGAGCGGTTGCCCGTCAATCACAGGACCTCCTTATGAGAGGTAGCGAAAAAAAGAGGCCCGGCCTTCAATGACGAAGGCCGGGCCGATTCTGTTTGCAAGAATGCAGCCAGCAGGGCTCATCCTTTTCGGGAAGTACCTGCCATCGCTAATTTGATCAGCGGGATCAAACCTGCGCCCAGCCGCACCAGCCGGGTCACGCTGCTGATACTGCCGCCCTTGGCACCCTTCCCGGTAAAAAAGCCCATCAGCGTCACCGCCGCCACGCCCCACAGCGGCGCGTGCTTGATGCCCAGGCTGTCCTGCCAGTTGTGGCGCATGTCGCGCACTTTGTGCAGCGGAGCCATCAATTGTTGGGACTCATGACGGATTTCCTGGCGGTGCATTTCCATGCGCAGGCGGATCAGTGCCTTGCGCATTTCTCGACGGGATGTGTTGTGCGGGATCTCAGTCATGCTCATGGCAGCAGGCGCTCCCGATCATTGGCCAGCTCTTCAAGCGTGGCGTGGAAGGGCGTGGACTCATCGAAAACTGCTGCTTTCAAGCGCACCCCGCAGAACGCGGCGGCCAGGCTGTAGAACAAGCAGAGGCAGATGATCCCGGTGAGACGGTAGCCGGTGTCCCAGACCAGGATCATCACCAGCGTCGACAACCCGACCAGCAACAACAGGGCAAACACCAAGGCCAAGCCGGCAAACAGCAGCAGGCTGACGGTGCGTGCTTTCTGCTCCTGCAATTCGATGCCGAACAGTTCGACGTGGCTGTGCAGCAAGCCTAGAACGGCCGCGCCCAGGCGTCTTGAGGTAGAACTTGCGCCCGTGGCCGAGCCGCTTTCGCCGATAGACATAATGTTAGCGCCTTGTAGCCAATAGGCCGATCAGAAAGCCCACGCCAGCGGCAATACCCACCGACTGCCAGGGATTGGCCTGTACATAGTCTTCAGTAGCGGTGACCGCAGCTTGGCCGCGCTCGCGCAGGGAGTCTTCGGTCAGTTGCAGGGTTTCACGGGCCTTGAGCAAGCTTTCATGAATCTTGCTGCGCAGTTCGTCCGCCTGGTCACCCGCCAGGATCGCGGTGTCATCCAGTAGCTTTTCGGTATCACTGACCAGGGTTTGAAAATCCGCCATCAGTATCTCTTGGGCTGTCTGTGCTGTTTTTCTGGCCATGGTTATCTCCGTGATTGGCTGATCGGTACGTGTGGTTTCGAGTCACCGGCGTCGGTGAAGGTTCACTGCAATTGCGTGGTACAGCTTTTGCTTTGCCTTGGTGCGCATGCACGGGTGCCTGCGCTGAATCTGGGCGGTAAGGCCTCAAGCCATCAAAAACCTTACCTTAAATAACTGAAACTCGCGGAAAAACCCTGTCGGCAACAGCCTGTTGTGTTGATCGCTGCGCTAAAGCGGTTCACGCCCTGTGAAGAGGGGCGGTACCGGCGGTGCCAATTTAGTGCGCGCAACCGTGGCTTGAACCGCTTTGGTGCTTTTTGCCTTTAATGCAGGCCTGCCAACCTTCATGGAAAATTTGCAAAGTGCGGTGGACACTCTGGTCCACAGTTCAAACACCCTGTTTATCCTGATCGGCGCGGTCATGGTACTGGCGATGCACGCCGGCTTCGCATTCCTGGAAGTCGGCACCGTTCGCCAAAAAAATCAGGTCAACGCGCTGTCGAAGATCCTCAGCGACTTCGCCATCTCTACTTTGGCCTATTTCTTTATAGGCTATTGGATCTCCTACGGCGTGAGCTTCATGCAACCGGCGGCAGTGATCAGCGCGGACCATGGCTATGGCTTGGTGAAATTCTTCTTCCTGCTGACGTTTGCGGCAGCGATCCCCGCGATCATCTCCGGCGGAATTGCCGAGCGTGCGAAGTTTGCTCCGCAGTTGTGCGCTACTGCGTTGATCGTGGCGTTTATCTACCCGTTTTTCGAAGGCATGGTCTGGAATGGCAATTTCGGCCTGCAAGCCTGGTTGCTCGCCACCTTTGGCGCCAGCTTTCATGACTTCGCCGGTTCTGTCGTGGTGCACGCCATGGGCGGCTGGCTGGCGCTGGCGGCGGTGTTGCTGTTGGGCCCGCGTAACGGACGTTATCGGGAAGGACGCTTGGTCGCCTTTGCGCCATCGAGCATTCCGTTTCTGGCGCTGGGTTCTTGGATTCTCATCGTCGGCTGGTTCGGCTTTAACGTGATGAGCGCGCAAACCCTCAACGGCGTCAGTGGCCTGGTGGCGGTCAACTCGTTGATGGCGATGGTCGGCGGCACCGTTGCTGCGCTGGTGATCGGCCGTAACGACCCAGGCTTCCTGCATAACGGCCCGCTCGCCGGGCTGGTGGCGATCTGCGCCGGTTCCGACCTGATGCACCCGGTAGGCGCGCTGGTCACCGGTGTGGTCGCCGGTGGGCTGTTTGTCTGGTGCTTTATCGCCGCCCAGGATCGCTGGAAGATCGATGACGTGCTGGGCGTGTGGCCATTGCATGGCCTGTGCGGTGTGTGGGGTGGGGTTGCCTGCGGCATCTTTGGCCAGACCGCGCTGGGCGGCCTGGGTGGCGTGAGCCTGGTCAGCCAGTTGATCGGCACCGGCCTCGGCGTGGCAGTCGCGTTCGGCGGCGGCCTGTTGGTGTATGGGGTGATCAAACGCGTCGGTGGCCTGCGCCTGAGTCAGGAGCAGGAGTATTACGGTGCGGACCTGTCGATCCACAAGATCGGCGCGGTCAGTCAGGATTGATCGTCGCTGTTCGGCGGCGTGAAAGAGCCGTGCAGCAGGCGATAGCGGTTGTGTCGCACTTCATCGACCCGCGCCTGTACCTGGTGGTCTGGAAGGCCCAGCAGGATCAAGGCGTGGGAGGCGAGCATCAGGCTCGACTCCAATAGTTCGGGCACCACTTCGCTGGCGCCCGCAGCTTTCAGTTCGGCCCACTGGCTGTCATCGCGAGTGCGCACCAGAATCGGCACCTCAGGGTTGATACGGCGCGCCTCTTTCAACACCACCAGGGCGACATCGCTGTTGTCCACGGCAATGACCACCAACCGCGCGCGTTCCAGGCCCACCGCACTGAGCAGGGCGCCGCGACGGCAGTCGCCGTAATGCACGCTGCTGTCCTCGGTGGCGGCTTCCTGTACCCGTTCCGGGTCGTCATCCAGGGCGATAAAAGCTTGTTGTTCCCGTCGCAGAAAGCGCCCGATGGACTGCCCGACACGGCCGTAGCCACAGATCACTGCATGGCCGCGTAACTCGGCATTGAGCGCGGTGATTTCCTCCAGTTGCACTTGCTGGTTGGGTTTGCGGTGCAGGCGCAGGGCAATCGCCGGGGCGGCGCGCAGCAGCAGTGGCGTCAGCAGCATCGAGCAGAATGTGGCGGCGAGCAGCAAGCCATTGAATTCATCCGGGATCAGCCGGCTTTGCTGCATTTGCGCCATCAACGCAAAACAGAACTCACCGCCCTGGGCGAGGGCCAAGCCGCTGCGCCAGGCGGTTTCGCTGTCGCTGCCCCGCAGCTTGACCAGCACCGCTACCACGCACCCCTTGATCAGCATCAGCGCGAGGGTCAGGCCGAGGATCAGCAGACTGTGGCTGATGAACAATTGCAGGTCGATCAACATGCCGATACTGACGAAAAACAGCCCCAGCAGGATGTCGCGAAACGGTCGGATATCCGCTTCGATCTGATGGCGGTAATGGCTTTCGCCCAGCAGCATGCCGGCCAGGAAGGCGCCGAGGGCCGGCGACAGACCCAGCAAATGGGTGAGCCAGGCGGTCAGCAACACGATCACCAGTGCAAGCAACACAAACAGCTCCGCCGAGTGGGACGCGGCGACTTCATGGAACAGGCGCGGCAACAACCAGCGACTGGCCAGCAGCAGGCCAACAAACAGCAACACGGTTTTACCCAGCGTCAGCGGCAGCGCCCAGTACCAGGCTTGATCGCTGCTGCCGGCAAACACGGGCACCAAGGTCAGTAGCAACACGGCTACCACGTCCTGGAACAGCAGCACGCCAATCGCGTTCTGGCCATGGCTGCTGAAGATTTCTCCGAGGCTGGTCAGCTCTTTGCTGACGATGGCCGTGGACGACAATGCCAAGCCCGCACCCAGCAGCAACGCGATGCCGGGGGCCACACCAAAGGCCATCAACAAGCCTCCAAGCAGCGCACTGCACCCCAGCACCTGCAAACTGCCCAGGCCAAACACCACGCGGCGCAGGGCGAGCATCTTTGTCTGGGAGAACTCCAGGCCCAGGGAAAACAACAGGAACACCACGCCAAGCTCGGCGAGGTCGGGCAGCTCTTCGCTGTCATTCACCCAGTCCAGCGCCGTAGGTCCCACGGCGAGGCCCACACACAGGTAGCCCAGAACGGGCGGCAGTTGCAGTCGGCGAAACAGCGCAATCACCACAAGGGATGAGGCCAAAATGATCAGCAGGTTGGCGAACACGAGCATCTCCGTTGCAGGGTGAGCGGGCAAAAAGCCGCGAGAATCGCTGAATCAGTTATACGTCATGCTGATCTGTGTCAGGGTTTATCGGCTCGCCACGGGTCTTACGCAAGCCTAGAATGTTGATCTGTTTTCTGATCAGGTCCTTTCGCCATGCTTCCTGAATGCCAGTTGTTCGGCACCCTGGGTTGCCATCTTTGTGAGATTGCCGAAGCCGAAATCATGCCGCTCGTCGAACACGGGCTGTTGGTGGAGCTGGTTGACATCACCGATCCCCAAGACCTCACCGACGTCTATGGGCTGCGGATTCCGGTGCTTCGACGGGTGGATACCGGCGCCGAATTGGACTGGCCCTTTGACGCTGAACAGGTCGTTGCCTTCCTGCGCTGACGTTTATGCGATGGCGGGTTTCCAATTATTACGTTACTGTATGTTTGTACAGCGATTGAATAGAGGGAACGCCCGTGGTGAATGTTGAACAACTGAAAAGCAGCGTCAATCGCATGTCCGCCGACGTCGTGCGCGACGCGGTGAACGAGCTGCGCCTCGATGGCTTGGTCACGGAAGGCAAGACGCCCTTTAACAAAGTGCATTTCAATACCTGCTTCGCGGAGATCGAAGCGTTGTTCCAGCGCGCCGGTTACCACAAGCAACTGGATGTGGTGGGTTATCAGGGCTTGCTCTACGCCTTGTACGATCCCGGTCGCTGGGAAGCGGTGGATGTGCTGCGTTGGCTCAAGGAATTCACCGAAGCGGCCAGTGCGTCGCCGATCCTGCGCACGCAATTAGCCAAAGCCTGAGATCCGCCCTAGGCTCAATCCCGCGTCGTGCGGGATAATGCCCATCGGTTTTTTCAAGGCTTCGAGCATCGGCATGTCCACTTCCGGTTTTTCCGCGTCCCAACACCAAGCCAGCACTCTCTACTTGCCGCCAGGCCCTTGGGCGACCGTGCTCGATTGCCTGTGCGAGCACTTCCCGGCGATCAGCCGTGAGCACTGGCTGGACCGCATCGCCCGCGGACGGGTATTGGATATCAACGGCAGCCCCATCAAGCTGGACCTCGCCTACAAGGAAGGTCTGTGCATTTACTACTTCCGTGAAGTGCCGAACGAAAAGGTGATTCCGGTGCAGGAAACTATCCTGTACGCCGACGAGCACTTGGTGGTCGCGGATAAACCGCATTTCCTGCCCGTGACCCCGGCCGGAGAGTACGTCGAGCAAACCCTGCTGCGCCGCCTGATTCGCCGCCTGGATAATCCGTCGCTGGTGCCGCTGCACCGTATCGACCGGCACACCGCCGGGCTGGTGCTGTTCTCCGCCAACCCCGCCAGCCGTTCGGCCTATCAGCAGCTGTTTCCCAAGCGCCAGATCGATAAATTCTACGAAGCCATTGCCCCGGCCTTACCTGGTTTGACGTTCCCGTTGGTGCACAAAAGTCGCCTTGTGGACGGCGAACCCTTCTTCCGCATGCAGGAAGGCGAGGGCGCCAGCAACACCGAAACGGCGGTGGAGGTGCGGGAAAAAAATGGTGATCTATGGCGCTACGCCCTGTTTCCCGTGACCGGTAAGAAGCACCAACTGCGCGTTCACATGACCGCGCTGGGGGCGAGCATCTGCAATGACCCGTTCTACCCGGACGTGCTCAAGGATGCCGTCGACGATTACGCCAACCCGCTCAAGCTGCTGGCCCAGGGCGTACGGTTTATCGACCCGGTCACCGGCGAAGAGCGTCGTTTTCGCAGCCAGATCAACCTCGATTGGTAACCCCGGAAACGACAAGGCCCGCGCGAGGCGGGCCTTGTAGGCAAACGCTAAGACTTACAGGTCTTTAACGGTGCGGACCTGATCTTTATTGATACGGGTCTGCTTGCCGTCCAGTTGTTCGAACTCGTAGAAGCCCGAATCCTTATCGAATTTAGGGGTGTCGACGGCCTGGATTTCGCGACCGTCATTCAGGGTGATCACTGTCGGCGAGGCGCAACCGGCGAGGGTGGCGATGCCCAGTGCAAGCATGAGAGCGGCGATGGTCCGTTGAGTCATGGGTTTGTCTCCGAGAGAATACTTTTTAATTGCTGACCTTGAGACGCGTAAGGCGTCGCCAAAGTTCCTTGTGCGAAAGTTCATTCTGACACGTCAGAGCTCGGCTGTAACAGCTCCGGCGTATTAAGGTTGGCCAGCCGTGGGTCATCCGCCGGGCACTCCAGCCCCACGCCGCCCAATTGCAGGAATATCTTGCGCGGGCTGCGTTCACCGGCTTGCCAGGCCTGTTCTACCTCGGTTTTGAGGTGTGTAGGGATGATGCAGATCAAGGGTTCCCAGAATTCGCCGTGGCGCACCATCACGGGCACCGATGGGTTTTGCCGCGCGGTCTTAAGCAGGTCGGTCAGTAGGATCGCGTCGATAGCCGGCACGTCGCACGGCAATATCAGCAGGTGCTCATGGCGCGCTGCGGCCAGCCCGGCGCGGATACCGGCGAGCGGGCCCGGAAAGTCCGGGCTGTCGTCGCTCACCAGCGTGTCGGCATAGGGCGCGTAGAGGTCCTGATTGCGATTGCACGAGATGATCAGGTCATCCGTCAACGCTCGCACCAAGCGCTGTAGATGGGCGATCAATGGCTGGCCGCGCCATGCCAACAGACCTTTGTCCTGGCCGCCCATGCGCTGGCCGCGCCCGCCGGATAACAGCAAAATCGAGCAGGGAAGGGGCGAAGAATCTAACGACATAAAGGTTCCGCTGCGGCAGGTAAATAGGGGCCTGTGATATAACACCGGGCTGTTCCTCCGACAACCGGACCGTGCCATGAAAGCCAAGGCTGATGCGCCCTTCGTACCCCTGAATATCGCTGTATTGACCGTCAGCGACACCCGCACCCTGGACACCGACACCTCGGGCCAGGTTTTCGTCGACCGCCTCACCGCCGCCGGGCACAACCTGGCCGAGCGCGTACTGCTCAAGGACGACCTCTACAAGATCCGCGCCCAGGTTGCCCATTGGATTGCCGAAGATGTGGTGCAAGTGGTGCTGATCACCGGCGGCACCGGTTTCACCGGCCGTGACAGCACTCCCGAAGCCGTGAGCTGCCTGCTCGACAAGCAGGTCGACGGCTTTGGCGAACTGTTCCGCCAGATATCCGTGGCCGACATCGGCACCTCCACCGTGCAATCCCGTGCCCTGGCCGGCTTGGCCAATGGCACCCTGGTGTGCTGCCTGCCGGGCTCCACCAATGCGGTGCGCACGGGTTGGGACGGCATCCTCGGCGAGCAACTGGATAATCGCCATCGCCCCTGCAACTTCGTCCCGCACCTGAAACAGGCCGCGCCTTGTGAATCCCGTGGGTAAGCCTGGCAAGACCGGCGCGCTGATGCCCGTGGAAGAGGCGCTG
This sequence comes from Pseudomonas sivasensis, assembly GCF_021391435.1. Classification (NCBI taxonomy): domain Bacteria; kingdom Pseudomonadati; phylum Pseudomonadota; class Gammaproteobacteria; order Pseudomonadales; family Pseudomonadaceae; genus Pseudomonas; species Pseudomonas sivasensis. The sequence continues at coordinate 2,059,487 of NZ_CP090029.1, forward strand.
CAGCACCTGTTGGCGCTGGCCGAAGCTGCGCCGATCCGCGAGCCGCACGCCTTGCCCCTGGCCGAGTGTGATGGCCGGGTATTGGCGCAGGATCTGGTCTCCACCCTCGACCTGCCGCCGTGGCCGAACAGTGCCATGGACGGATACGCGCTGCGCCTGGCGGACTGGACCGGTGAGCCGCTGGTGGTGAGCCAGCGCATCTTTGCCGGTCAGGCGCCTGAACCTCTGGCCGCGGGCACTTGCGCGCGCATCTTCACCGGCGCACCGGTGCCGCAAGGCGCCGATTGCGTGGAGATGCAGGAAAATGCCGTGGTTCACGCCGATGAGCGCGTGAGCTTTACCGAGCCCCTGCACGCCGACCAGAACATCCGCCCTCAGGGCCAGGAAACCACGGTCGGTGAACTCGTTTTGTCAGCCGGGACGCGCTTGGGCCCGATTGAGCTGGGCCTGGCTGCGTCCCTCGGCTGTGATCGTCTGAATGTAGTGCGCTGCCCGCGCGTGGCCGTGCTGTCCACCGGCGACGAGTTGATCGAGCCCGGCTTGCCGCTGGGGCCCGGCCAGATCTACAACAGCAATCGTCGCGTGCTGTGCAGTTGGCTTTCACGCATGGGCTGTGAAGTGATCGACGCCGGGATCCTGCCGGATGACTTGGAACAGACCCGCACGCGATTGGCGGGCCTGGGCAGTGTCGACCTGATCCTGTCCACCGGTGGCGTGTCGGTAGGTGAAGCGGACTTCCTTGGCATCGCCCTGCGTGAAGAAGGCGAACTGGCCCTGTGGAAGCTCGCGATCAAACCTGGCAAGCCACTGACAGTCGGGCATTTCCGTGGCGTGCCGGTGATCGGCCTGCCGGGTAATCCGGCCTCGACCCTGGTGACTTTCGCACTGTTGGCGCGCCCCTACATTCTGCGTCGCCAAGGTGTGGCCGACGTGGAGCCGTTGCGGTTCGAAGTCCCGGTGGGATTCGTCTGGCCGAAACCGGGCAATCGTCGCGAGTATCTGCGCGGGCGCATCGAGCAGGGCAAGGCGATCATCTACCGTAACCAAAGCTCTGGCGTGCTGCGCAGCGCGGCGTGGGCGGAGGGGTTTGTGGAGGTGTTGGAAGGGACGACGCTGGCACTCGGTGATCGGGTTAATTTCATCCCGCTGAGCGAAGTCCTGAACTGAACACAAGTCCAAATGGGAGAGGGGGCTTGCCCCCGATAGCGGTGCTTCAGCCACACATCAGGTGACTGACACTCTGCCATCGGGGGCAAGCCCCCTCCCACATTTGGACCTTTGTGTGCCTGTGGCTATTCAGTAGTCGTCGCCACGCTCCGTGACGTCCCGCTCCACAGGCCGCGCTTCCGGGTCATAGCCCACCGGGAACTTGCCCTTCAAGGTCCAGGCAAACGCAATGATCTCCGCGATGGTGCGGTACAACTCCTCCGGAATGCTGTCGCCCAGTTCCATGCGCGCCAGCAGCTTTACCAGCTCGGCGTTTTCATAGATCGGCACTTCATTTTCCCGCGCCAACTTGAGGATGGCTTCGGCCAGGGCATCGTCGCCCTTGGCGGTCAGGGTCGGCGCTTGCTGGCCGTCGTACTTGAGGGCAATCGCCTGGCGCGGTGGGTTGGAGTTCTTCATGCGGTTTCATCCACCCAGCGTTGCTCCAGTCCGGTTTTCGGCCCGCGTGGTGGCGTACCCAGGTGGCAATCGAGGTCGCCGACGTTGATGCCCGAAGTCACCAGCCGCTCGCGCAAGTTGCCCAAATGGCTTTCGATCAGGCTGGCGGTGAACGGGCGTGTTGCCCACAGTTGGCTCGACAGTTTGCCCTGAGTCAGTTGCGCCTGGACCTGCAATGGCCCCAGCGGCTCCATATCGAATGCCAGCTCGACGCGCCATAGCATTTGCTTGGGGTCTTTGCGGTCTTTGCGTTCGGGCTGGTCTTTGTCTGGCGCCGGTTCTTCGCGCTGGAACTTGACCTGCAACGGCACGATGTCCTGCAGCGTGCGCATAGGGATTTCCAACTGCCAGGTGGTTTGCAGGCGGCCATCGGCGGTGGTGCCGGTCTGTTCCAGACTCGACAGTTGGTGGCTCTGTAACCTGGAAATGGCCCCGGCTGCCAGACGCAGCAGGTTTTCCAGGTCGCCTTCGCCTTCAAGCTTCGCCATCAGCCGCTCGGGCAGTGGAAAGCTGACCGGTGCCTGCCGCGCGCTGACTTGGCCCAGCGTGTTCAGTGGGCTGCGCACAAAATTGGGCAATACCTGGGCCAGCGTGTTGGCCGCAAGAATGGCGTTGAGGTTGGTACTGGCGGGCAGGGCGGGCAATAAGTCCGCGACAAGGCGCAGCAGTGCGCCCTTCATGTCCAGTGGTGGTATTTGTGGATTCTGTCCTGCGAGTAATTTGGCCTCCAGAAAGGCGCCGCTGTTCTGAATCACTTGAGCCAGGACTTTGGGGTTACTGACCTGTGCCAGATCAGGCAACGCCGCGAGCAAACGGTCGGCGGCGGCGCGCAGATCGGCGGAAGTACTGTCGCCACGGGGCAGGTTTTGCAGGGCGGTGAACACCGCATCCAGGGAGCCCTGGCGACTTTGCTGGGTCGACAACTGTTGGGTGACCGCCAATTGATCCTTGAGCCCGCTCAGCGGCACGAAATTCAAGGTCTGCGCGTTCTGCACCACGGCGCTGAGCAGGCTGCCTACGCGCAACGGCTGTGGGCTTTCCACCGTCAGTGTCGCGCCGGCCAGGGCGTTATTCAGCACCGTCACCAACGAACGATAGATCGCCGGTTGCGCCGTGCCCTGTGGCAGCATCTGAGTGGTCAGTACCTTGGCTTGCAACAACGTACCTTCCGGGACTTTGGCGGTATCGATGCGGGTGAGGGCGGCGACGTTGGCACTCAAAGCCTGTTGCAGGCTGAGGGTCAGATTGCCCGCTGGCGTCTGGCTCACCGCCACATTGCTGCCTAAGGGTAATGGCTGCGCGCTGCTGGCCTGCACCAGCGTCTGGCGGCCGCCGTCCAAGGTCAGCTTGAGCAGCAACTGAAAGGCTTCACCGCCTTGTTTAAGGGCGATGACTTCGGCATTCGCGGTTTTCCCAGGGTCGATCAGCCCAATCTGCGGCTCCAGCAGTTTCAGCAGTGCCCCAGGCGCAGGCGCGGAGCTTTGCCCGGCTGCCGGGGTGGGAGGAAGCGTAGGAAGGTTGATCTCGCCGGTCATCGTGCGCATCGTCTCTGGGGAAATTGCCCTCTTTAGCGTAGGGCATCGCATGTATAATGCCGCCCGTCTGCAAAGAGAGCGCTAAAAACCTCACAACTATTTGATCCAGCTCTCTAAAATCGGTCGCCAAAGCCGTTATGGTGCTTCTTTCTATAACGGCCGCTGCACCGCCGACTTGAACCGTAAAGGCCCGCGATCTCTTGACCAGCCCTCTTCTTGAAGCCGTAGCGCTCTCCTGTGAACGCGACTTGCGCCTGCTGTTCGAGCACCTCGACCTGCGTGTGGCGGGTGGCGATATGGTGCAGATCAGCGGTCCCAACGGCAGTGGCAAGACCAGTTTGCTACGCCTGCTGGCCGGGTTGATGCAACCCACGGCCGGTGAAGTGCGGCTTAACGGCAAGCCCCTCAACGAACAGCGCACCGAGCTTGCACGCAACTTGATCTGGATCGGCCACGCGGCCGGCATCAAGGACGTGCTCACTGCCGAAGAAAACCTCAGCTGGCTCAGCGCCCTGCACCATCCCGCGACCCGCGACGCCATCTGGCAGGCCCTGGCCGCCGTCGGCCTCAAGGGTTTCGAAGACGTTCCCTGTCACACCCTGTCCGCCGGCCAGCAGCGCCGCGTGGCCCTGGCGCGGCTCTACCTGCCTGGTCCGCCGCTGTGGATTCTCGACGAACCCTTCACCGCCCTCGACAAGCAAGGCGTCGCCCAGTTGGAAGAACACCTGGCGCGGCATTGCGAGCAGGGCGGAACCGTCTTGCTCACCACCCACCACACCCTGGCGCGCATGCCCGCCGGTTACCGCGACCTTGATCTGGGCCGGTGGTCGGCATGAGTGTCTTCGCCCTGCTGGTCGCCCGCGAAGCACGGCTGTTGTGCCGTCGCCCGGCTGAATTGGCCAACCCGCTGGTGTTCTTTGCCATCGTGATTGCGCTGTTCCCGCTGGCGGTCGGCCCCGAGACTAAACTGTTGCAAACCTTGTCGCCGGGGCTGGTGTGGGTGGCGGCGCTTTTATCGGTTCTGCTCTCGCTGGACGGGCTGTTTCGCAGTGATTTCGAAGACGGTTCCCTGGAACAGTGGGTCCTTTCGTCGCACCCTCTGCCACTTCTGGTACTGGCCAAGGTGCTGGCACACTGGGCTTTTTCCGGCCTCGCGCTAGTCTTGCTCTCGCCGCTGTTGGCGATGATGCTGGGCTTCCCCGTCGAATGCCTGCCGGTGTTGCTTTTGTCCTTGTTACTCGGCACGCCAGTGCTCAGCCTGTTGGGGGCCGTGGGCGCAGCGTTGACCGTCGGTTTGAAGCGTGGTGGCCTGCTACTGGCCCTGTTGATTCTGCCGTTGTATATCCCGGTACTGATCCTTGGCAGCGGCGCTTTGCAGGCCGCGCTCATGGGCATGCCGGCGACCGGTTACCTCCTGTGGCTTGGTAGCCTGACCGCCCTGGCGGTAACCCTGACACCCTTTGCTATAGCCGCCGGCCTGAAGATCAGCGTCGGCGAATAATGAGGTCTGACCCAGCGACATTGTCAGCTCTTCAACATAAGAAAGACCCTACGTTTCTCGCAATGACGAGAAGCAACCGTGAGAAACAGCAATGAACTGGACCTGGTTTCACAAGCTCGGCTCGCCCAAATGGTTCTACGGCATCAGTGGCAAACTGCTGCCTTGGTTCAGCATCGCCGCCGTGTTGCTGATCGGCATCGGCCTGGTCTGGGGCCTGGCCTTCGCGCCGCCGGACTACCAGCAAGGCAACAGCTTTCGCATCATCTATATCCACGTACCTGCCGCGATGCTGGCCCAGTCCTGTTACGTGATGCTCGCGGTGTGCGGCGTTGTCGGCCTGGTGTGGAAGATGAAGTTGGCCGACGTTGCCCTGCAATGCGCCGCGCCCATCGGTGCGTGGATGACCGCCGTGGCGCTGGTCACCGGCGCGATCTGGGGCAAACCCACCTGGGGCTCGTGGTGGGTGTGGGATGCGCGACTAACGTCCATGTTGATCCTGCTGTTTCTGTACTTCGGTCTGATTGCCCTGGGCAACGCGATCAGTAATCGTGACAGCGCCGCCAAGGCCTGCGCGGTGCTGGCGATTGTCGGCGTGATCAACATCCCGATCATCAAATACTCGGTGGAGTGGTGGAACACCCTGCACCAGGGCGCCACCTTCACCCTCACCGAAAAACCGGCGATGCCCGTGGAAATGTGGGCACCGCTGCTGTTGATGGTGCTGGGCTTCTACTGTTTCTTCGGTGCCGTGCTGCTTATGCGCATGCGCCTCGAGGTGCTCAAGCGTGAAGCCCGCGCCAGTTGGGTCAAGGCCGAAGTGCAAAGCAGCCTGGGAGCGCGCGGATGAGTTTTGCTTCTTTCAGTGATTTTCTCGCCATGGGCCACCACGGCCTGTATGTCTGGACGGCCTACGGCATCTGCCTGGCGGTGCTGGCCCTCAACGTCGCCGCGCCGATCCTGGCCCGCAAGCGTTACCTGCAACAAGAGGCGCGTCGTCTGCGCCGGGAGACCGAAAAGTGAATCCGCTGCGTAGAAAACGTCTGATGATCATCCTCGCCATCATGGCCGGCGTCGGCATTGCCGTGGCCCTGGCCTTGAGCGCGCTGCAACAGAACATCAACCTGTTCTACACCCCGACCCAGATCGCCAATGGCGAAGCACCGGTTGATACCCGCATCCGCGCCGGTGGCATGGTGGAGAAGGGCTCGTTGAAACGTTCCGGCGATTCCCTCGACGTGACCTTCGTGGTTACCGACTTCAATAAGGCCGTGACCATCACCTACCGTGGCATCCTCCCGGACCTGTTCCGCGAAGGCCAGGGCATCGTCGCCCTGGGCAAACTCAACGCTGACGGCGTGGTGGTGGCCGATGAAGTGCTGGCCAAGCACGACGAAAAATACATGCCGCCGGAAGTCACCAAGGCGTTGAAAGAAAGCGGCCAATCGGCACCAACCCCAGCGAAGGAGGGCTAAGTGATGACGTCCGCACTGTTTATTCCTGAGTTGGGCCAATTGGCGATGATTCTCGCCTTGTGCTTCGCCATCGTGCAGGCCGTGGTGCCGTTGCTCGGTGCCTGGCGCGGCGACCGCCTATGGATGAGCCTGGCGCAGCCGGCCGCCTGGGGGCAGTTTGCCTTTCTGCTGTTCGCGTTTGGCTGCCTGACCTACGCCTTTATGACCGACGACTTTTCCGTCGCCTATGTCGCCAATAACTCCAACACCGCGCTGCCTTGGTACTACAAGTTCAGCGCCGTGTGGGGCGCCCACGAAGGTTCGTTGCTGCTGTGGGCGTTGATCCTCGGCGGCTGGACCTTCGCTGTATCGGTGTTCTCGCGCCAATTGCCGCAAGTGATGCTGGCGCGGGTGCTGGCGGTGATGGGCATGATCAGCATTGGTTTTTTGCTGTTCCTGATCATGACCTCCAACCCTTTCAGCCGCATCCTGCCGCAGATTCCATCGGATGGGCATGACCTCAACCCCTTGCTGCAAGACATTGGCCTGATCGTGCACCCGCCGATGCTCTACATGGGTTACGTCGGTTTCTCCGTGGCCTTCGCCTTCGCCATCGCCGCCTTGCTTGGCGGGCGTCTGGATGCCGCGTGGGCGCGCTGGTCGCGGCCATGGACCATCGTCGCCTGGGCGTTCCTGGGTATCGGCATCACCCTCGGCTCGTGGTGGGCCTACTACGAACTCGGCTGGGGCGGGTGGTGGTTCTGGGACCCGGTGGAAAACGCCTCGTTCATGCCGTGGCTGGTGGGTACTGCACTGATTCACTCGTTGGCCGTCACCGAAAAGCGCGGCGTGTTCAAGAGCTGGACCGTGTTGCTGGCCATCGCGGCATTTTCCCTCAGCCTGCTGGGCACATTCCTCGTGCGTTCGGGTGTGTTGACCTCGGTGCACGCCTTTGCGTCCGACCCGGAGCGCGGCGTGTTCATCCTGATCTTCCTGCTGTTTGTGGTTGGCGGCTCCCTGACCCTGTTCGCCCTGCGCGCGCCGGTGGTCAAAAGCCAGGTCGGCTTCAATCTGTGGTCGCGGGAAACCCTGCTGCTGGGCAATAACCTGGTGCTGGTGGTGGCCGCGTCGATGATCCTGCTCGGCACTCTGTACCCCCTGGTGTTGGATGCCCTGAGCGGCGCCAAACTGTCCGTCGGCCCGCCGTACTTCAACGCGTTGTTCATCCCGTTGATGGGTTTGTTGATGGTGGTGATGGCGGTCGGCATGCTGGTGCGCTGGAAGGACACCCCGGTCAAATGGCTGGTCGGCATGTTGATGCCGGTGCTGCTCGGCAGCGTGGCCCTGGCCGTGGTCGCCGGGATTGCCTATGGCGACTTCAACTGGGCGGTGCTCGCCACCTTCCTGCTCGCCGCCTGGGTATTGCTGGCCGGTGTGCGCGACATCTTCGACAAGACCCGCCACAAAGGCCTGGTCAAAGGCCTGCCGACGCTGACCCGCAGCTACTGGGGCATGCAGATCGCCCACATCGGCATCGCCGTGTGTGCGCTGGGCGTGGTGCTGTCCAGCCAGAACAGCGCCGAGCGCGATCTGCGTCTGGCGCCGGGCGAGTCTATGGACCTTGCTGGGTACCAGTTCATCTTCGAGGGCGCCAAGCACTTTGAAGGGCCGAATTTCACGTCGGACAAAGGCACCGTGCGGGTAGTCCGCAACGGTAAGGAAATCGCCGTATTGCACCCCGAAAAACGCCTGTACACCGTGCAGAGCTCGATGATGACCGAAGCCGGTATCGACGCGGGTTTCACCCGTGACCTCTATGTGGCACTGGGCGAACCGTTGGGCGAGGGCGCCTGGGCAGTGCGCGTGCATGTGAAACCGTTTGTGCGTTGGATCTGGTTCGGCGGTTTGCTCACTGGGTTTGGCGGTTTGCTGGCCGCGCTGGACCGGCGTTATCGGGTCAAGGTCAAGAGCCGAGTGCGTGAAGCGATTGGTTTGACCCCTCAAGGGATTAGCTGATGAGTATTGATAGTAAGCGTTGGATAGTCGTGGGGCTGATAGCTGCGGTACTTGGCGCGTTCGCCACGATCGTAGTTGTACAGCTTAATAAAGGTGATCCAACTACATTGCCCTCGGCACTCATAAATAAGCCTTTCCCTGAGTTTTCATTGGTCAATGTCCAGGGCACCAAGCAACTTACTAGAACCGATCTTCTGGGTAAGCCTGCGCTCGTAAATGTATGGGCGACCTGGTGCATTTCCTGCCGCGTCGAACACCCGGTGCTGAATAAGTTGGCTGAGAAGGGCGTGGTGATCTACGGCATCAACTACAAGGACGACAATGCGGCGGCCTTGAAGTGGCTGGCCGAGTTCCACAACCCTTACCAACTGGATATCCGTGATGAAGACGGCAATCTCGGTCTCAACCTCGGCGTTTACGGCGCCCCGGAAACCTTCTTCATTGATGCCAAGGGTGTGATCCGCGACAAATACGTCGGTGTGATCGACGAGGTGGTCTGGCGCGAGCAACTGGCTGCCAAGTACCAGGCGCTGGTCGATGAGGCCAAGCCATGAAGCGTCTGTTAGTCGCTGCCGTGCTGGCACTGGGTTTGGCGGGTGTGGCCCACGCCGCCATCGACACGTACGAATTCGCCAAGGACGGTGACCGCGAGCGTTTCCGTGAATTGACCAAGGAACTGCGCTGCCCCAAGTGTCAGAACCAGGACATCGCCGACTCCAACGCTCCCATCGCCGCCGACCTGCGCAAAGAGATCTTCCGCATGCTGGGAGAGGGCAAGGACAACCAGCAGATCATCGACTTCATGGTCGATCGCTATGGTGATTTCGTGCGCTACAAACCGGCCCTCACCGGCAAGACCGCGCTGCTCTGGTTCGGCCCAGCAGGGCTGTTATTGGCCGGCGTGGTGGTGATGGCGGTGATCGTGCGCCGTCGCCGCGCAGCGCCGACCGATGGTTCTGACGCGCTGTCCCCCGAAGAGCGTAAACGCCTCGACCAATTGCTGGACACCAAGACTGATGATTGATTTCTGGCTCGCAGCCGGCTTGCTGCTTCTGATTGCCCTGAGTTTCCTGTTGATCCCTGTGTTGCGCGGCCGCCGTGCCCAGCGCGAAGAGGATCGCACCGCGCTGAACGTGGCGCTGTATCAAGAACGCGTCGCCGAGTTGCAAGTGCAGCAGGACGAAGGCGTGCTCAACGCCGCGCAACTCGACACCGGTCGCGCCGAAGCCGCCCGCGAACTGCTGGCGGATACCGAGGGTGTGGAAAAACCCCGCGAATCGCGCCTGGGCAAACCGCTGCCATTGCTCGCCGCCGTCCTCGTCCCCGTCCTTGGCTTGGGCCTGTACATGCACTTTGGTGCCAGCGACAAGGTCGAGCTGACCCGCGAATTCTCACAGCCACCGGTGTCCATGGAAGACATGACCCACCGCCTGGAACGCGCGGCTGCGGCCCAACCGGATTCGGCCGAAGGCCTGTACTTCCTCGGTCGCGCCTATATGGCCCAAGACCGCTCCGCAGACGCCGCGAAAGTGTTCGAGCGCACCGTGGCCCTGGCCGGGCGCCAGCCGGAGCTGCTGGGGCAGTGGGCCCAGGCGCAGTACTTTGCCGACAACAAACAGTGGTCGCCCAAGGTGCAGGCGCTCACTGATGAAGCCTTGAAGCTGGACCCGAAGGAAGTCACCAGCCTGGGCTTGCTGGGCATTGCGGCATTTGAAGGCAAGCGTTATCAAGAGGCCATCGACTACTGGACCCGTCTGTTGGCCCAACTGCCACCGGAAGATAATTCCCGTGCTGCCCTGCAAGGCGGCATCGACCGGGCTGCGCAAAGTCTGAAGGAGAGCGGGGGCAGCGTCGCCCAAAAGGCTGTGATGAAGGTACGTGTGGACCTGTCCGCCGACGTGAAGGCCAAGGCCTTGCCAACCGACAGCGTGTTCATCTTCGCCCGCGCCGTCAGTGGCCCGCCGGCACCTCTGGCGGTCAAACGCGTCACCGTCGCCGAATTGCCTGTTACCGTCGAACTGGGTGACGCCGATGCAATGATGCCGCAATTGAAACTGTCCAACTTCCCCGAAGTCCAACTGGTTGCGCGCATATCCCGGGCCGGTCAACCAACCACTGGCGAGTGGATCGGCCGCAGCCAACCCCTGGCCAGCAGCACCACTGCGCTGCAACAGCTGACCATCGACAGTCCGGACAAGTAATTTTGAGGAAACGCCTATGACGACCGCATTCGCACGCATCACCTTGCTCAGCCTGGTACTGGGCCTGAGCGCCTGTGCGGTCCATCGGCCACCACCTGGCCCGACCGGCCCGACTATCCCGCCGTCCGGCCCCTCGACTCAGCCGAGCACCAAGCCTTCCGGCCCGGTCACCCCGCCACCGAAGCCTGCCCCGACTAAATCGCCGACCTTCGCCCCCCCACCGGGCGCCGCCAGCCATTGGGACGGCAAGATGCAGGTGTACGTGCTTGATGACCAACCGGACACGTTCTACCGCCAGCGCACCTACTACCGCTGGAGCAACGGCTGGAGCCGCTCCATCAGCCCCAATGGGCCGTGGGAAGACACCAACGTGCAAGGTGTGCCGCCGGGGTTGAGCAAGCAGTACGCGCAATGACAAAAGGCGACCTTCGGGTCGCCTTTTTCATGCCTGTGAATTCCATCCTTCCAGGCACTGAAGTTCAAATACGGGAGGGGGCTTGCTCCCGATAGCGCCAGGTCAGTCGCTGATTAGCTGAATATGGCATCGCCATCGGGGGCAAGCCCCGTCCCACAGTGGATCTCCTCAGCCCTCGGGCCATGGAGGCGCCGGTACCATGCCGCTTCTCATATGTTCATCAGTTTCGCCGCAATGGCATTCCAGCCAGCCGGTTCATGGATCATGGTCAAGTAGTCATGGCCCGCGAAGAACTGCCCCTGAAACGTGTGCTTAGCCATGATCTCCTTGATGATCATCGTGGCAGGGCCCAAGCCGGTATTGCCGGTTCGGGCATCGAGTGCACGACCTCGCACTTGAGTGGTGATTGCGGCGCCGAGCATCATCTTTCTTTGTTCAAGCTGCTTGATCTGATCTGCTCGGGATAAGCCGGCGAGGCTGGCTTGCGGCATATCGCCGACGTTGGGGTTCTGTTCAAGAAAGGCCGCCCACTGCAACTCCATCGCCGCCACCTTGCACAGGGCGGCGTAACGGTCGCTGACCATCAGCCTGGCCAGTTCAAGTTGGAAGCTGACCATGATGAGCGGGATTTTCCCGACCAGGCCGATGCCGGTAAATGAAAGCAAGGTCGAGGTGGTCGAGATGGCCATTTCTGTGCCTCGAAATGCGAGCTTCTTGAACTTTACCTCGATGGCCAGTTGCAGCCATTTAATCGCATCACTGACTTGTTCATCACCAGCGGCGAAGGGTTGATAAGCCGCCAGCATTTTTGACAGCCGACGCAGATGTATCGCCGTAGAGGTCGTGGCAGACGCATGCCTGGCTGCATAGAAGGGCGCGGGAATAGGCGAGATCGCCGGGCTTATCGCCGCCACTCCCACCCCGGTTGCGCCAACACCCAAGCTTTTGTATTTGCGGTGTGAAAGCATCTTTTGGGTTTTGGGCGAGGGTCCGCAATTGCCGTTTTTGACAAAGTACGGGTTGAGTTTCAACCCGCTTTTTTCGCAGACCTTCATATAACTTCTGGCGGCGCCTATGGTTGTGATGATGGGGTGAAGGCCTGCCAGTCCGGAAAGAAGGCTAAAGAATATGTCTTCTTTTGATTGTTCTGTTTGAGCGGTTTCACGTACTTGCGCTGCGATTGAGTCGGGCACTGTTTCGTCTCCGTTGAGGGGAGAAGGGATAGGAGCCTGTACCGTAGATAAGCACCGTAGTGCTGGCTGTAGGATTGTTCGGGGAGGCATCACTCGTCTTTGTGGTCGCGCCGAACCTGGTGCGCTGCGGGTCGCACTCGGGTAATGTGGCCGCCGCCGGCCTGGCTGCCGAAGGATTGCTGGATATACTTTTCAGTGATCGCTATCCGCCCAGCCTGTTGCAGGCGGCATTTGTACGGGCCATCGGGCCGAGCTGATGCAAGCCAGGCGCCGCGAAGGGCTTCCTGTGGTGCATAAGTCTGGCGACAAGCGAAGAGGGTGTGTTGATGGCGGGCAGGTTGATCTATCTCATCGGGCCATCGGGTTCGGGCAAGGACAGCCTGCTGGATGCCGCCCGTCCGCAGTTGGTCGAGCGCGGCTGCCGCATCGTGCGGCGCGTCATCACCCGTTCGGCGGAAGCCGTGGGCGAGGCGGCGCACGGTGTGAGCGCGGAGAAGTTTGCGGTGATGCGTACCGAGGGGGCGTTTGCCCTCAGTTGGCAGGCCAACGGCTTGTCCTATGGCATTCCACGGGAAATCGACGATTGGCTGGCGGCGGGGGATGACGTTCTGGTCAACGGCTCGCGTGCACACCTGGCGCAGGCCCACGCGCGTTATCCGCAGATGCTGGTGCTATTGCTGACCGTGGATCAAGGCGTGTTACGCCAGCGCTTGATCGCGCGGGGACGAGAGTTGCCGGCCGACATCGAGGAGCGCTTGGCGCGCAATGCGCGGTTTACTCAAGAGCTGATCGCCGGCAGTGGTTCAGGGTTGTTTGTGCTGGATAACTCCGGCCCCTTGGAGCACACGGTCGAGCGCCTGTTGCACTGCCTGGATGCTGGGCATTCGGTATGCGCCTGATCCTGCTACGTATCGGCGAGTTTGGCTGGTGATCTTCATGGCTCGCAGATCGTTGTTCCAAATCGGGCCTTGAGCGCTTTGCGGCCCTTTGGCGTCACACTCAGTGCGCGGCTATCCAGGTCCTGTGTTACCCATTCACGGCGAACAGCGTTTTGCAAAAGCGCCGCGCCCAAAGCACCCGCCAGGTGCGGGCGGCGCATGCTCCAGTCCAGGCAGGCGCAGGCGAATCGCCGTCGTTGCGTGCGCAGCGCCGCCACATCAATCCCAAGTTCAACCATCGCCTTGTCGCCGTGTGCGCTGAGTTGGTAGCTGTCGTTCCCGGTCAACCAGCCGGCCTCAATGAAATGGTCGTGCAACGTGACCGCCAACGTACCCGCCATGTGGTCGTAGCAGGTGCGCGCAAACTGCAGACGCGTGGGCGTGCTCGGCACAAACGCCTTGGCGCTGTTGCGGCTGATCACCATCAACCCTTCAATCGCCTGGGCCACCGACGGACCGGCGAGGCTGTAGTACCGGTGACGCCCCTGCGTGTGCAACATGATCAAGCCGTCGTCCTTGAGCCGGGCCAAGTGCGCGCTGGCGGTTGAGGTGCTGACCTCGGCAATCACCGCCATTTCGGTACTGGTACGCGCATGCCCATCCATCAGCGCGCAGAGCATTTTCGTGCGCGCAGGTTCTGCAATTGCGCCGGCGACCTGTGAGAGTGCGACGTCGTCGTCCTGGCCGTTCATATTTCGTTCCTGAGCGAATCGTTACCGGGTGAGGTGGCTGATAGTAGCGGTTCTTCGTGAACAGGACGTCCTGAATGACACCGCTTGAAGCCGCTACCCACGCTGACCCTTATGACTATTACTCACGCCTGAGACGTACTGGCGGGTTGCTGTTCGACGCTGAACTTGGGCTGTGGGTCGCCAGTACAGCCGAGGTGGTTGCGGCTGTTCTGGCTCACCCGGATTGTCGAGTACGCCCGCATCACGAGCCGGTGCCTGCTGCGATTGCGCAAGGCGCTGCAGGCCAGGTATTTGCCCGCTTGATGCGGATGAATGAAGGGACGGCCCATCGATGCCCGCGAGCAGCAGTCGAACCGGCATTGGCTGGCGTAGGCGTCGGGACCGTCGCGGAGGTGGTCGGCAGCCTTATCGACCGCGTGGATAACCTGGAGGCGTTGATGTTCACCTTGCCGGTCTCGGCGGTTGCGGCGTTGCTGGGTTTTCCAACAGGGCAGACAGCAGCGGTTGCCGAGCTGACACGGGATTTCGTCGCCTGCCTCTCGCCGCTGAGCAACGAGGCCCAACGGCATCACGCCGACATCGGAGCGTCGCAGTTGACGCAAATGTTTGGCAACGTACTTGAAGCTTCGGCGTTGATGACGCACATCCGCACAGGCGACTGGATGGACACTGACGTGTTGACCGCGAACCTGATCGGGCTGCTGTCACAGACCTGCGAAGCCACGGCCGGCCTGATAGGTAACACATTGCTGATGCTCGCCCGGCAGCCTGATCTGCTGGAGCAGGTTCAGCACGCGCCCGCCCAGGTCATGGCGCTGGTTGAAGAAGTGGCACGCTTCGATTCCCCAGTGCAGAACACTCGGCGGTTTGTTGCCGAGCGGTGTGTCATCGGTAACCGCGTGCTGGAGGCCGGGGATACCCTTCTGGTGGTGCTGGCGTCCGCCAATCGTGACCCTGCGGCAAACCCGATGCCCGATAGGTTTGTGCTTGAACGCCCGCAGCGGCGCAGCTTCAGCTTTGGTTTCGGCGCTCATCAATGTCCTGGCCAGCGGCTGGCGTTGATCATTGCGTCCCAAACCATCCTTGCGCTGGTCCGTCGCCAGCCTGCCTTGCTGGCGGGCGCGGGGTCATTCGGTTACTGGCCGTCGCTCAACGGGCGGATTCCGAGGTTTCACTCGGCAGCGCTCAACATTCGGTAAAACCACCGCCAGTCAGGCTGAGAGGTTCTGCGCTTGAGCAAAGAAAACTCTAGGGTTGTTTTTGTTCAGGCCAAGCCAAGGAGGCTGGGGTGCAAAGCAGGTGATTGATCAAGGAGCTGAAAGAGGCTGGATGGGTACTGGATCGTGTCACGGGCAGTCATCATATTTTTATCGAATGGGGCGATGACTTTACCGCCACCGGCATTCAAATCCCCGATATTCCAGGCGCTGTCACCGCCGAGGACAGCTTTGAAGAGGCTTACAACGCTGCCGTGTAAGTCGCGCACATCCTGCTGCAGGAGATCGCTGCAGAGGGCGGGACGATTCCGATGCCAACGTCAGTCGCGAACCATCGCGCTCATGAAGACTATGCGGGGATGGGCTGGGGGATGCTGGCGTTGGACATCTCGCCTTATCTGGGCAAGACCGAGAAGGTCAATGCGACCTTGCCCGGTTATGTCATCCAGCGAATCGACCGTTATGTGCGTGAGCACAAGGTCAAAAGCCGCTCGTCATTTCTGGCGGACGCGGCTCTGAAGAAGTTGGTGCGCTCTTAAGCGGTTGCGACCGCCACCCGCCGGGACGCACTCAGGAACCGCAACAACGCCACCAGCGGGAATGCGCTGCCGACCAGCATCACCC
This sequence comes from Pseudomonas sivasensis, assembly GCF_021391435.1. Taxonomy (NCBI): domain Bacteria; kingdom Pseudomonadati; phylum Pseudomonadota; class Gammaproteobacteria; order Pseudomonadales; family Pseudomonadaceae; genus Pseudomonas; species Pseudomonas sivasensis. The sequence goes on from NZ_CP090029.1 coordinate 2,074,935, forward strand.
CGAGCCAGCCGCCGTGTTCATACACGCTGCTGGCAATCGCTGAGCCAAAGGCGCCGCCGATGAAGATGCTGGTCATGTACAGCGCGTTCAAACGGCTGCGGCTGTTGGCGTCGAGGGCGTAGATGGCGCGTTGGCCCAGGACCATGTTCATCTGCACGCAGAAGTCCAGGACCACACCGGTTACTGCCAGGCCGATCACGCTGTACAGCGGATGCACGAAAGCCGGCAGGAAGCTCAGCGCGGCGAACAACATCGCCAGCAACGAAGCGCGGTGAGTGTGACCGGCATCCGCCAGGCGCCCGGCGATGGGCGCGGCGATGGCGCCCAAGGCACCGACCAGGGCGAACAGGGCGATTTCGCTCTGGCTCAGGCCGTGATTACGCGCCAGCTCCAGTGGCGCGGCGGTCCAGAACAGGCTGAAGGTGGCAAACATGCAGCCTTGGTAAAACGCGCGCTGGCGCAGCACTGGCTGGCGACGCAACAAGGTGCCCAGCGAACCCAGCAATTGGCCATATGTGGCGCTGTGGTCGGGTTGGCGCTTGGGGATGGTCAGCATCAGCACCACGCTGATAAACGCCATCAACCCCGCCGCCGCCATGAACATCGCACGCCAGCCGAAGTGGTCCGCCACCACGCTGGAGACCGGCCGTGCCAGCAGGATGCCCAGCAACAGACCGCCCATGATGCTACCGACCACACGGCCACGGGACTCGGCAGGCGCCAGGTGCGCGGCAAGCGGGATCAGGATCTGCACCGATACTGAACTGAATCCGATCAGCAGCGACACCAGCAAGAACAGGTTCGGCTGTGCGGTGAACGCTGCGCCCAGCAGGCTGGCGATGGCCACCACGGTGGTGAGGATCATCAGCTTGCGGTTTTCCAGCAGGTCGCCCAATGGCACCAGGAAGAACAGCCCCAGGGCATAACCGATTTGCGTCAGGGACACGATCAGGCTGGCCATGGCCGGCGTAAGGCCGATGTCCGGGGCGATCAGTTCAATGATCGGTTGCGCGTAGTAAATGTTGGCAACGATGGCGCCGCAGCAGAACGCAAACAGCATCACCATCCCGCGGGTCATGGTGCTTGTAGTGTGGGGAGTAGCGTTCATGGTGTTCTCATAAAAGCGGAGGAAGATGGCGAGCGAGGGTAAAGCCAAGGCGTACGCACGAGTAGGGCGCTCGTGGTGATATCACTTATGCTGGCTGATGATACATTCAGAAACAACTAAGGTGGTGTGACACTACCGATGCAACGGCCATACAGAAAGCCAAATGTGGGAGGGGGCTTGCCCCCGATGGCGGAGTGTCAGTCACTGGATGTAGTGGCTGACACACTGCTATCGGGAGCGAGCCCCCTCCCACATTTTTTACCGCGTTTCTTAGTTATTGACCGGAGTAGATCTGGTCGAAGATGCCACCGTCATTGAAGTGGGTCTTCTGTACGGTGCGCCAGTCACCAAAGGTTTTCTCCACCGACAGGAAGTCGACTTTCGGGAAGCGGTCGGTGTACTTGGCCAGTACTTTTGGATCACGCGGGCGCAGGTAGTTGTTGGCGGCGATTTCCTGGCCTTCCGGCGACCACAGGTACTTCAGGTAGTCTTCGGCGGCCACGCGGGTGCCTTTCTTCTCGACCACTTTGTCGACCACCGACACCGGCGGCTCGGCTTCAGCGGAAACGCTTGGGTAGATCACTTCAAACTGATCACGGCCGAATTCACGGGCGATCATTTCGGCTTCGTTCTCAAAGGTCACCAGCACGTCGCCGATCTGGTTGGTCATGAACGTGGTGGTCGCTGCACGGCCACCGGTGTCGAGCACAGGCGCTTGCTTGAACAGCTTGCCGACGAAGGTCTTGGCCTTTTCTTCATCGCCGCCGTTCTTGAGCACATAACCCCAGGCCGACAGGTAGGTGTAGCGGCCGTTACCCGAGGTTTTCGGGTTAGGCACGATCACTTGCACGCCATCCTTGAGCAGGTCCGGCCAGTCTTTCAGCGCCTTGGGGTTGCCCTTGCGCACGATGAACACGGTGGCGGAGGTGAACGGCGCGCTGTTGTTGGGCAGGCGCGTGACCCAGTTGTCTGGCACCAGTTTGCCGTTGTCGGCAAGGGCGTTGATGTCGGTGGCCATGTTCATGGTGATCACGTCAGCTGGCAGACCGTCGATCACCGAACGCGCTTGTTTGCTGGAACCGCCGAAGGACATTTGCAGGGTCAGCTTGTCGTTCGGGTGCTCGGCTTCCCAATGCTTCTGGAACGCGGCGTTGTAGTCCTTGTAGAAATCGCGCATTACGTCATAGGAGACGTTGAGCAGTGTGACCGGTGCGGCGTGCACGGCGCCCGCCAGGGCAAGACCGGCGGCCAGGAGAGAGGCACTAACGAGTTTTTTCACTGCTCATTCCTTGTTGTTCGGGAGAAGGGGTAAGGCCATTTGCCAGCGACTATAGCCGGGGCGCCATAGTCGCTTAAAGATTAAAAAGAACTTTGCTTATTCCACTTTCTTGAAAAGATTACTGCCGCAGCGCGAGCAGAACGCCGCATTGGGCTCGTGGCTGTTTTTCTTGCACACGGGGCAGTCGGTTTGCAGCTGTTCACCGCGCATGGCACTGGCCAGCTCCGCGGTAAAAATGCCCGTGGGCACGGCGATGATCGAGTAACCAGTGATCATCACCAGTGACGAAATCACTTGGCCCAGCGGCGTCTTCGGCACGATATCGCCAAAGCCCACGGTGGTCAGGGTGACGATGGCCCAATAGATGCCTTTGGGAATGCTGGTAAACCCGTGTTCCGGGCCTTCGATCACGTACATCAAGGTGCCGAACACCGTCACCAGGGTGCAGACGCTCACCAGGAACACCACGATCTTCTGCTTGCTGCCGCGCAACGCCGCCATCAGGTAGTTGGCTTGCTTGAGGTACGGGCTGAGCTTGAGCACGCGGAAAATCCGCAGCATGCGGATGATGCGGATGATCAGCAGGTACTGCGCATCGCTGTAATACAGCGCAAGGATGCCGGGCACGATGGCGAGCAAATCCACCAGCCCGTAAAAACTGAAGGCATAGCGCAACGGCTTGGGCGAGCAGTACAGGCGCAGCCCGTACTCGATCAGGAAGATGACGGTGAAGCCCCACTCGATATACGCCAGCACATTGGCGTAGTTCTGGTGGATCTGGTCGATGCTGTCGAGCATCACGATCACCAGGCTGGCGAGGATGATCAGCAACAAGATGCCGTCAAAGCGCCGCCCGGCGACGGTGTCGCTCTGAAAAACCATGACGTAGAGCCGCTGGCGCCAGTCGTTGTTGCTGTCCATAAGTCCCGCCCGAATCGAAGATCGAGCAAGCCTAGGGGGATTCGAAGGGGCTGTCCATGCGCGGTTTCTGCACGATTCGGCGACCGGCGCGTACCAGCCAGCAGGCGAGGATAAACGGCGCGGTGAGCGCGGGCAGGTGCAGGGCGGCAAAGCCCGGTGTCAGAAGGATCGCCAGCAGGATGCCGAGCAGCGGCAGCCAGGCTTGGCGACGCGCTTGGCTCAGGGCCAGGGCCGCGAGGGCCGGGTTGTAGCTGTGCAGGCCGAGGAGGGCGCCGGTGCTGTCCTCCAGCATGACGCCGATCAGCACGCCGGCGCTGGCGCCGATCAAGGCCCAGATGGCCGCGCGTCGGTTGGCGAGCCACAGGCCAAGTGCAATCAAGGCGCCGGCCATGGGCTGATCCAGCAGCATGATTTGCGCCAGGCCAGTGAAGGGCGCGCTGAACAAAGCCAGGGCGTCCGGTGCGCCCAGGGCGAAGGTGTTTGGCGCCGCAGTGCCCAGCAGCAGCCAACCCAGCATGACAAACGGCGCGGTGTAGGCAGGCAAGTCATCCGGTTGCGTCGCGTGCTTGAGCCATTGCCGCGTGAGAATCGCACTCAGGCCGCCACACGCCAGGATCAGCGGCGGCAACAAGGCAGACCACGCGAAATGCTCGCTGATCAACAAGCCCAGCAACACGCCGTTGTAGCTATATAAGCCAGCTTGGCGTTCAGCTTTGGGATAACCCCGGCGCTGGGCCGTGAGTAACCCGGCCACGCCACCCAGCAGTGCACCGCCGAGCAAGGCCGGAGCGCCGATCAGGATGGCCAGTAGGCACAGCAAGCCGCACAGCGGCTGGCGTTGCAGGAAGATTTGGCTGAAGCCGTTGAGCAGCGCTTCGGCCCAGTCGGGGCAGGTCTGGTTGTGCATGATGGGGATTCAGTGAGACTGAGTTGTCCCCATCGAGGGCCAGCCCCCTCCCACATTGGACTGCATTCACACATCTAACGATGTGAATCCAATCAAGTGTGGGAGGGGGCTTGCCCCCGATGGGGCCTCTACAGGCGCTAGATCAGCGTCTCTATACGCAAAGAGTTGGTCGACCCCGGCTGCCCGAACGGCACCCCCGCCGTAATCACCAACGTATCCCCGCGCTGCGCCATACCCTGAGCCTGGGCAATCTCCAGTGCCGTGGAACACACCTCATCCACCTGGCGCAGCCGATCATTAACCACCGAGTGCACGCCCCACGCCACGCTCAGCCGTCGCGCCGTGGACAGGTTCGGCGTGAGGTTAAGGATCGGCGCCACGGGCCGTTCCCGTGCAGCGCGCAGGCTGGAGCTGCCGGATTCGCTGTAGTTCACCAGCACCGCCACCGGCAGGATGCTGCTGATACGACGGATCGCGCAGCTGATGGCGTCCGACACGGTGGCATCGGCTTTGGGCCGGCTGACGTCCAGTTGCGCCTGGTAATCCGGACCGTTTTCCACTTGGCGGATGATCTTGCTCATCATCTGCACGGCTTCCAGCGGGTACTCGCCCGATGCGGTTTCTGCCGACAGCATCACCGCATCCGCGCCCTCGGCCACGGCGTTGGCCACATCGGTGACTTCGGCACGGGTGGGCGCCGGTGAGAAACGCATGGATTCGAGCATCTGCGTGGCGACCACCACCGGTTTACCCAACTGACGGCAGGTGCTGATGATGTCCTTCTGGATCTGCGGCACGCTCTCGGCCGGTACTTCCACACCCAGGTCGCCTCTGGCCACCATGATCGCGTCGCTCAGTTCGGCGATTTCCCGCAGGCGCTGCACGGCCGAAGGCTTCTCGATCTTGGCCATCAGGAAGGCTTTGTCACCGATCAGCTCGCGGGCTTCGCGGATGTCTTCCGGGCGTTGCACAAACGACAACGCCACCCAGTCCACGCCCAGCTCCAGGCCGAAGCTCAGGTCGCGGCGGTCCTTGGCGGTCAGAGGGCTCAGTTCCAACAGCGCTTGTGGCACGTTCACGCCCTTGCGGTCGGAAAGCTCACCGCCATTGAGCACGGTGGTATCAATGGCATCGGTGTGCTTGGTGATCACCCGCAGGCGCAGCTTGCCGTCGTCCAGCAGCAGGTCCATGCCCGGCTCCAGCGCTGCAATGATTTCCGGGTGGGGCAGGTTGACCCGGCGTTGGTCGCCCGGGGTCTCATCCAGGTCCAGGCGCAGGGCCTGGCCGCGCACCAATTGCACCTTGCCTTCGGCGAAACGCCCGACTCGCAGCTTCGGCCCTTGCAGGTCCATCAGGATGCCCAGCGGGTAGTTGAGCTGGCGCTCCACCTGGCGAATCCATTGGTAGCGCTGGGCGTGATCGGCGTGGTCACCGTGGCTGAAGTTGAGGCGGAAGATATTCACCCCGGCTTCTACCAGTTCGAGGATGTCATCGATCCCGTCGGTGGCCGGGCCCAGGGTGGCGAGGATCTTGACCTTCTTGTCAGGCGTCATGGGCAGTGCTCTCAAGGATCAGAATGGCGCGGAAGTCGTTGACGTTGGTGCGGGTTGGCTCGGTGACGATCAAGTCGTCGAGCGCCGCGAAATAGCCGTAGCCGTTGTTGTTATCCAACTCATCGCTGGCGCTCAGGCCCAAGGCTTCGGCGCGGCGGTAGCTGCAGGGCGTCATGATTGCGCCGGCGTTGTCTTCCGAACCGTCGATGCCGTCGGTGTCGCCGGCCAGTGCGTACACGCCGGGCAGGCCTTTGAGGCTGTCGGTCAGGCTCAGCAGAAATTCCGCATTGCGCCCGCCCCGGCCATTGCCGCGCACCGTGACGGTGGTTTCACCGCCGGACAGGATCACGCACGGCGCTGCCAACGGTTGGCCGTGCTGCACGATCTGCCGGGCAATGCCCGCGTGCACTTTGGCCACGTCCCGCGCTTCACCTTCAAGATCGCCGAGGATCAGCGGGCTGAAACCGGCCTGGCGTACTTTTACGGCCACGGCTTCCAGGGATTGCTGGGGGCGGGCGATCAATTGGAAGTGGCTGCGGGCGAGGATCGGATCGCCGGGTTTGACGGTTTCCGAGGCCGGGTTTTGCAGCCAGCTGCGCACGGAGGCGGGTGCGTCGATCCCGTAACGCTTGAGAATCGCCAGGGCTTGTTGCGAGGTGCTCGGGTCGCCGACGGTAGGGCCGGAGGCAATCACCGTGGCCTGGTCGCCCGGCACGTCGGAGATGGCGTAGGTGTACACCGTTGCCGGCCATGCGGCCTTGGCCAACCGACCGCCTTTGATTGCTGAGAGGTGCTTGCGCACGCAGTTCATCTCGCCAATGGTCGCGCCGGATTTGAGCAACGCCTTATTGATGGTTTGTTTGTCCGCCAGGGTGATGCCTTCGGCGGGCAGGGCCAGCAATGCAGAGCCGCCGCCGGAGAGCAGGAAAATCACACGGTCGTCTTCGCCGAGATTGCTGATCAACTCCAGCACGCGCTTGGCCACGGCCAGGCCGGCAGCATCGGGGACGGGGTGGGCGGCTTCAACCACTTCGATTTTTTTGCACGGTGCGCCATGGCCGTAGCGGGTGACCACCAGGCCAGTGACCTCGCCGTGCCAGCAGTTCTCGACGACGAGTGCCATGGCGGCGGCGGCCTTGCCGGCGCCGATCACGATCACGCGGCCGGTGCGGTCGGCGGGCAGAAAGGGTTCAAGGACTTGCCGGGGGTGGGCGGCGTCGATGGCTGTGGCAAACAGCTCGCGAAGCAGGTGTTGCGGATCGACCGACATAAGCGGGCTCCCGGGGATTTTTGTTATTAGAGGTGCAGCAATTTCAGATTTGGAATGCGATCAAGTGTGGGAGGGGGCTTGCCCCCGATAGCGGTGTGTCAGGCGTAGATGATTGGGCTGAAACACTGTCCTCAGGGGCAAGCCCCTCCCACATTCAAGGTGTATCCACTGGCGGGTTACTTATCGCGAATCGAGAAATTCGCCATATGCTCCAGCCCCTTGATCAGCGCCGAGTGATCCCAGTTGCCGCCACCAATTGCCGTGCACGTACTGAACACCTGCTGGGTACCGGCAGTGTTCGGCAGGTTGATCCCCAACTCCTTGGCTCCGGCCAGGGCCAGGTTCAGGTCTTTCTGGTGCAGGTTGATGCGGAAGCCAGGATCGAAGGTGCCCTTGATCATGCGTTCGCCGTGCACTTCCAGAATCTTCGACGAGGCAAACCCACCCATCAGCGCTTCACGCACCTTGGCCGGGTCGGCGCCGTTTTTCGAGGCGAACAGCAGCGCTTCGGCCACCGCCTGGATGTTCAGCGCAACGATGATCTGATTGGCCACTTTGGCCGTCTGGCCATCGCCATTGCCGCCGACCAGCGTGATGTTCTTGCCCATGCTCTGGAACAGCGGCAGGGCACGTTCGAAGGTCTGGGGCTCGCCGCCGACCATGATGCTCAGGGTGCCGGCCTTGGCGCCGACCTCACCGCCGGACACCGGTGCATCGAGGTACTGTGCACCGGTCTCGTTGATTTTCGCTGCGAATGCCTTGGTGGCAGTGGGCGAGATCGAACTCATGTCGATCACAACCTTGTTCGGCGACAAGCCAGCGGCGACGCCGTCGGCGCGGAACAGCACGTCATCGACCTGCGGGGTGTCGGGCACCATGACGATGATGAATTCGGCTTCCTGGGCGACTTGCTGCGGATTGGCCAGGGCCACTGCGCCAGCGTTGATCAGCTCGGCCGGCGCCTTGCCGTGGTGCTCGGAAAGAAACAGTTGGTGACCTGCTTTCTGCAGGTTCGCAGCCATGGGTTGGCCCATGATGCCGGTGCCGATAAATCCGATTTTAGCCATGGTGAAATCCTCTTCTTATGTGGGAGGGGGCTTGCCCCCGATGGCGGTGTGTCAGGCAAAACATTGCTGACTGACCCGCCGCTATCGGGGGCAAGCTCCCTCCCACAGGGTTTTGTGTGGTGTCTGTCAGATGGCGTTATGGGTTTTAAGCCAACCCAGGCCCGCTTCGGTGGTGGTCAACGGCTTGTACTCACAGCCGACCCAACCCGAGTAGCCAATCCGATCCAGATGCTCGAACAGGAAGCGATAGTTGATCTCGCCCGTGCCCGGCTCATTGCGCCCAGGGTTGTCCGCCAGCTGGATGTGGTTGATCTCATCCAGGTGTGTGGCCATGGTCCGGGCAAGGTCGCCTTCCATGATTTGCATGTGGTAGATGTCGTACTGCAAAAACAGGTTGGCACTTCCCACCTGCTCGCGGATCGACAGGGCTTGCGCTGTGGTGTTCAGGTAGAAGCCGGGGATGTCGCGGGTATTGATCATCTCCATCACCAGCTTGATGCCCGCTGCTTGCAGCTTGTCGGCGGCGTACTTGAGGTTGGCGACGAAGGTTTTTTCCAGGGTGTCGTCGTCAACGCCTTGTGGCCGAATGCCCGCCAGGCAGTTGATCTGGGTATTGCCCAGCACTTGGGCGTAAGCGATGGCCAGCTTGACCCCGGCGCGGAATTCCTCGACCCGGTCCGGGTGGCACGCCAGGCCGCGTTCGCCTTTGGCCCAGTCACCGGCTGGCAGGTTGAACAGCACCTGGGTCAGGCCGTTGGCGTCGAGGTGTGCCTTGATGTCAGCCGAGCTGAATTCATACGGGAACAGGTACTCGACACCTTCGAAACCGGCATCGGCGGCCGCTTTGAAACGGGCAAGGAAATCCTGTTCGGTAAACAGCATGGACAGGTTGGCGGCGAAACGCGGCATAAGGTTCTCCTTAATCGAGCAGGGAAATGGCAGTCGGTGCATCGTTGCCGACCAGGGCCAAGTCTTCGAATTCGTTGACGGCGTTGATCTCGGTGCCCATGGAAATATTGGTCACGCGCTCCAGAATGATTTCGACGATCACTGGCACCTTGAACTCTTCGATCATCTCCTGGGCCTTGCGCAGCGCCGGCTGGATCTGGCCTGGCTCGAATACACGCAGGGCCTTGCAACCCAGGCCTTCGGCGACGGCGACGTGGTCCACGCCATATCCATTGAGTTCCGGGGCGTTGAGGTTGTCGAAAGACAGCTGCACGCAGTAGTCCATTTCAAAGCCACGTTGTGCCTGACGGATCAAACCCAGGTAGGAATTGTTCACCACTACATGGATGTACGGCAGCTTGAACTGCGCGCCCACGGCCAGTTCTTCGATCATGAACTGGAAGTCATAGTCGCCGGACAACGCCACCACCTTGCGGCTCGGGTCGGCCTTGACCACGCCGAGTGCGGCGGGAATGGTCCAGCCCAGCGGCCCGGCCTGGCCGCAGTTGATCCAGTGGCGTGGCTTGTAGACGTGCAGGAACTGCGCGCCGGCAATCTGCGAAAGGCCGATGGTGCTGACGTAGCAGGTGTCTTTGCCAAACACCTGGTTCATCTCTTCGTACACGCGCTGCGGCTTGACCGGCACGTTGTCGAAGTGAGTCTTGCGGTGCAGGGTGGCTTTGCGCTGCTGGCAGTCATGCAGCCAGGCACTGCGGTCCTTGAGCTTACCGGCGGCTTTCCACTCGCGGGCCACTTCGATAAACATTGTCAGCGCCGCGCCGGCGTCGGAAACGATACCCAGGTCCGGGGTGAAAACACGACCAATCTGGGTCGGCTCAATGTCGACGTGGATGAACTTGCGGCCCTCGGTGTAGACCTCTACCGAACCGGTGTGGCGGTTGGCCCAGCGGTTGCCGATGCCCAGCACCACGTCCGACTTGAGCATGGTCGCGTTGCCATAACGGTGGGAGGTTTGCAGGCCGACCATACCCACCATCAGCGGGTGATCATCGGCGATGGTGCCCCAGCCCATCAGGGTCGGAATCACCGGGATACCGGTGAGTTCAGCGAATTCCACCAGCAGCTCGCTGGCATCGGCGTTGATCACGCCACCCCCGCTGACCAGCAACGGACGTTCGGCCGCGTCGAGCAGGGCCAGGGCTTTTTCGACCTGGATGCGTGTTGCCAGTGGTTTGGCCAGGGGCAGTGGCTGATAGGCGTCGATGTCGAATTCAATTTCGGCCATCTGCACGTCGAATGGCAGGTCGATCAGCACTGGGCCTGGTCGGCCGGAACGCATTTCATAAAAGGCTTTCTGGAACGCGTAGGGCACCTGGCCGGGTTCCAGGACGGTGGTCGCCCACTTGGTCACCGGCTTGACGATGCTGGTGATGTCCACGGCCTGGAAGTCTTCCTTGTGCATCCGTGCACGAGGGGCTTGGCCGGTGATGCACAGGATCGGGATCGAGTCGGCCGAGGCGCTGTAGAGGCCGGTGACCATGTCGGTGCCCGCTGGGCCCGAGGTGCCGATGCACACGCCGATATTCCCGGCCTTGGTGCGGGTGTAACCCTCGGCCATGTGCGAGGCGCCTTCAACGTGGCGAGCAAGGACGTGATCGATGCCACCCACCTTCTGCAAGGCTGAGTACAGCGGGTTGATCGCGGCGCCTGGGATGCCGAAGGCGGTGTCCACGCCTTCACGGCGCATGACGAGGACGGCGGCTTCGATTGCTCTCATTTTGCTCATGTTTTGGTGCCTCTTGCGTTTTGTAATTGTATACAAGTGGTGTCTGTTCAAAGTGTATTCACGGCGGGATGCGCAGGTCAATCCATTTTATTGATTGGTCTTTGCGTTCGTCGGAACAGCTTTTTTCGACGTATGGAGCCTTTGTGTGAAAATATTGTATACAAAAACAAATGTCATTGTGTTCTATTTGTTTGATCGAGCATCTGATCAAACAGACCTCCACCGCTTTCCCAATAACAAAAGAAGGACGGCACCATGAGCGCTTTAACCTTGAAGATTGCCACCCAACTGGCCACCCAGGCCCTCACCGCAGGCCGCACGATTTCAGCGGCACCGCTGACCATCGCGGTCCTCGACAGCGGCGGCCACTTGATCACCCTGCAGCGCGAAGACGGCGCCAGCCTGCTGCGCCCGCAAATCGCCATCGGCAAGGCCTGGGGTGCGATTGCGTTGGGCAAGGGCTCGCGCTTGCTGGCACTGGATGCGCAGCAACGACCGGCGTTTATTGCGGCGTTGAATAGCCTGGGGCAGGGCAGCGTCGTGCCGGCACCGGGAGGCGTGTTGATTCGGGATCAGGATGGGGCGGTACTGGGGGCAATCGGTATCAGCGGGGATACGTCGGATATTGATGAGCAGTGTGCGATCACGGCGATCGAGGGGGTGGGGTTGTGGGCGGATGCTGGGGTGTCAGCCTAATCGTCGGTGACTGTCAGGGCCCCATCGGGAGCAAGCCCCCTCGCACAATTTTGACCGCGTTCGCAGTTCACCATGTGGGAGGGGGCTTGCCCCCGATTGGCACCCACACCTCGGTGTATCAGTCGGGTTCACAGCCCTTGAGCACCAACCGAATAATGGTCTGCGCCGCCGCTTCGTAATCCGCTTCATCGAGCTTGGCCTTGCCGGTCACCGCCGAAATCTGCCAGTCGAAATCCGCATAGGTCTGCGTCGCCGCCCAGATGCTGAACATCAGGTGATTCGGGTCGATCGCCGCAATCAACCCACGATCCACCCAGCTCTGGATGCATTGGATATTGTGCTTGGCCTGGGCGTTGAGCTGTTCGACCTGATCGCTGCTCAGGTGCGGGGCGCCGTGCATGATTTCACTGGCGAACACCTTGGAGGCAAAGGGCAGGTCGCGGGAGATGCGGATTTTCGAGCGGATGTAGTTGCTCAACACTTCTTTGGGCTCGCCGTCCGGATTGAACGGCGTGGAAGCGGCCAGGATCGGCTCGATAATGCTTTCGAGTACCTCGCGGTAGAGGTTGTCCTTGGACTTGAAGTAGTAATAGACGTTGGGCTTGGGCAGGCCGGCCTTGGCGGCAATGTCGCTGGTTTTGGTCGCGGCGAAGCCCTTGTCGGCAAACTCCTCGCTTGCCGCCCGCAGGATTTTTTCTTTGTTGCGCTCGCGAATGGTGCTCATAAACCAGGAGTTTCCTTGCCAATACCGGCGGTTGCGCATGGTAGCACCGGCTATCCGCGGGCCTCAACAATGTGCCCGCAACGCCTTGCGCCGCGTTATGCTCGCGCCATCCCCCCTCACGGAAGTGCGATTCATGGCAGGAAGCAGCTTGTTGGTGTTGATCGATGACATCGCCGCGGTACTCGATGACGTTGCCTTGATGACAAAAATGGCCGCGAAGAAGACCTCCGGCGTGCTGGGTGACGACCTGGCGCTCAACGCCCAGCAGGTTTCAGGTGTGCGCGCCGAGCGTGAAATTCCCGTGGTGTGGGCGGTGGCCAAGGGCTCGTTCGTCAATAAACTGATCCTGGTGCCCACCGCACTGTTGATCAGCGCCTTTGCGCCGTGGGCGGTGACGCCGCTGTTGATGCTCGGCGGCGCCTACCTGTGTTTTGAAGGCTTCGAGAAAGTCGCGCACAAATTCCTTCACAGCAAAGCTGAAGACCAGGCCGAGCACGCGCAGTTGGCCGACGCCGTAGCGGACCCGGCGACCGACCTGGTGGCGTTCGAAAAAGACAAGATCAAAGGCGCGATCCGCACCGACTTCATTCTCTCCGCCGAAATCATCGCCATTACCCTCGGTATTGTGGCCGACGCGCAGTTGACCCAGCAGGTGATCGTGCTGTCGGGCATCGCCATTGTCATGACCATCGGCGTCTATGGGCTGGTGGCCGGTATCGTCAAGCTGGACGACTTGGGTCTGTGGCTCACCCAGAAGCCTGGTCAGGTAGCGCGCAGCATCGGTGGTGGGATCCTGAGTGCGGCGCCATACATGATGAAAAGCCTGTCGGTGATCGGCACGGCTGCGATGTTTATGGTCGGTGGCGGCATCCTCACCCACGGCGTACCGGTGGTGCATCACTGGATTGAATCGGTGAGTCAGAGCGCCGGCGCAATCGCTTGGTTGATGCCGACCTTGCTGAATGCGGTGGCGGGGATTATCGCCGGTGCGCTGGTATTGATGATGGTGTCGCTGGTTCGCAAGGTATGGCAGCGCACTAAACGTCAGGCGTGAAGTTCGCAGTCACGCATGTGTGTTCAGGGCGCTATAAGGGCGTTCGGTCTGATCGTGGTGCCGCTTATCTCGGACCGGGTTGCAGCCCTGGATAGCCTTCTTCCGTGAAGCGTACAAGCATGCTCGCTTCGGAGTTCCAAAGGTGCATCTTGCCGTTGTTCGGAGTTGAAGCGTTGTGCGCTGATGGACTCTTAAAGCCAGTGTCTATGCGGTCGTTGTTGGGCGTCGAAAAGGCATGTGGGGTGCTATCAATGTATTTAAGTACCCGAAGAGCATTGGCTGCGATATTCGCGCGGTCGTAGGGCGTAAGTTTATGCAACTCATGCTGGGGAACGCCGCCGACTTTGAGGAAAAACGCTTGGAGTTGAGTTTTAGTGAGCACAGAAGGCTTTGTGCTAGTGCCGAAAACCGAAGCAAAAAGCGGATCCTCGTAGAAGTCGTGATGGCTACGATAGTCACCCTCGTCCCGGCCGGTATTTTGGGTCGGCGGCGCGTGCTTTACTTCGTTCTGATGTGTGGAGGTAGTCGTCAGAACCTTGTCCACGTTTGAGTGTGTTACTGAAGCGCTGGATAACAGCATCTGTGTCGGCCTTTAAAATAAAGCGTCTGATGGGATGTTCTTTGGTTGGGGCGTCTGCTGCTTCAGGCGTTAACTGAACCTGAGAGGCACACTTCTAGTATTGAGTTTTTCCCCAGGGATAGTTCCCGGGCAAAGTGTGCGTGCTCTGTGGGAGGTTGCTTGAGTCTGTTGTGCGAAAAAAAAGGCCATCCAGATTGCCTGGATGGCCTTTTAATTAAGCTAGAGGTGATTACTCGGCAATCTGCAACTTGCGCGATTCCGTGTAGATATACCGCACCTTCTCATACTCGAACGGCGAGTTCATCTGACCATAACGGAAGCTTGTCTGATAACGCTTGTCCACCGCGCGCAGGGCCCAGATTTCCGGGTGGTTGGAGCTGACTTCCGAGACGTTCAGGAAGTTGATCTGCGATTCCGCGGTGTAGTCCACCAGCAAGCCGCCGGTGTCGCGCAAGTTCGATGGGCCGAAGATCGGCAGTACCAAATACGCCCCGCCGGGGACGCCGTAGAAGCCCAGGGTCTGGCCGAAGTCTTCGCTCTGGCGCGGTAGGCCCATGGCGGTGGCCGGGTCCCACAGACCGGCGATGCCGACGGTGGTGTTGAGCAGCAGGCGGCCAGTGGTCTCCAGGGAGCGGTGCCCCTTGAGTTGGAGCAAGCTGTTCAACAGGTTGGGCACGTCGCCCAGGTTGTTGAAGAAGTTGCTCACGCCGGTGCGCAGGAAGCTAGGGGTCACGTATTTGTAGCCGTCGACCACGGGCAGGAACACCCATTGGTCGAAGCGGTAGTTGAAGTGGTACACGCGGCGGTTCCACGATTCGAGCGGGTCATACACGTTGAGGGCGTTGACGGACGAGCGTTCAAACTCGCGCTGGTCCAGACCCGGGTTGAATTTAAGTTTGCTTAACGGCTCTTTGAAACCGTCGGAATCCACCACGACCGGCGCGTGAGCCTTGCTGTTGTCGGCATTGGCTACGCCCGCGCACATCAGGGCGGCGAGCAGCAGAAGATATTTAGCCACGGAAGAACTCCAGCATGGCGTCGGCGTTGACGCGGTAATTGAGGTTGCCGCAGTGGCCGCCCAGTGGGTAGACGGTCAAGCGATCGCCGAAGGTTTTACGCAGGAAGCCAAGGTCGCCTGGGCCGAGGATTACGTCGTCGGCGTTGTGCATGACGGCGATTTTCGGGCTGGCGTGCAGGTAGTCCTTGAGGGCGTACAGGCTGACCTGGTCAACCAGTTGCAACAGGCTGCCGCCATCGGAACGGGCGCGCCACATCGGGATTACCTGTTCGGTGAGGTAGCAGTCGAAATCGCATTGCAGTGCACGCTTGAGGAACGGCGTGAGGCTGGTGCCTTCGGTGATCGGGTACTTCGGTGGGATGATCAGGCCGCGGCGGTTAATCAGGTCCGAGGTAAAGGCAATGTCGGCCGCCGAAAAGCGGAACGACGTGCCAATCAGCATGGCCATCTGTTCGTTGGTCAAGTGCTGCTTGGATTGCTGGAAGTCGTAGAGCAGGGCGTCGTTGAGGTCGATATAGCCCTTTTGCTGGAAGTAGCGAGTCAGCTTGTTCAGCACCAGTTCATAGAAGGTGGTGGTGTTGTTGATGCCCTTGACCTCGGTCTGTACCAGCTTGTCGAGGTTAGTGATCGAGGTATAGAGGTTGACCGGCGGGTTGAGCAGCAGCACTTTCTTGAAGTTGAAGCTGCGGCGGGTCTCGTCCAGTTTGCTGACAAACGCCGCATCCAGTGCGCCGAGGCTGTAGCCGGTGAGGTAAAAGTCGGTCACTGGCAGCGAGGCGTTTTGCGCACGCACGGCTTGCATCACGCGGTACATGTCTTCGGCGTCTTCCTGGGTGATCCCCGGGGTGGCGAAGCGCGAGGCGGCACTGATGAAGTCAAAGCTGGTAGGCGACGACAGTTGCACTACGTGATAGCCGGCTTGGTAATACAGTTTTTTCAGGTATTCGTTGATGCTGCTATCGAACCGCGCACCGGTGCCCGCGATCAGGAAGATCAGCGGCGCGGCGCGGTCTTGCTTGGCGATGCGGTAGGTGAGCTTCTTCACCGCCCAGAAGTTATCCGGCAGGCTGAACTCGCGCTCTGGGCGCATGTTCAGGGTGTAGTCGGACTGGTTAATTTCGCTATCACTCGGCAATGTCGGCCGAAGGTCAGGCGGAGTGGTGGCGATGGTCGCTTCGAACGGGTTGGTCAAAGGGTAGCCATAGCTGGCTTGGTCGATATCGACCGCCAGTGCTGACGCACTCAAAAAAAGGCTGCCCAGTAAGGCAGCACAGCGCAAGGAACGGAGCATGACTTAATCCCTAAGAGGAAACGTGCTTAATGAAGTTCGCAGGCTATGACCACCGCGTTGCCACCGAAGTGCCAGCTCTCGGCACGAAAAGTCGGAAAATAACGTCGGAATCGGGGTAATAGTAGCGAGACGATACACTTTGCCATGCATTAGTGAACACTAATTGTGTGTATGCACCTTGCTAACGACCGCTGGCGCATTAAGCTGAGCGCCGTTTTTGCCTATCGGAGTGCTCCATGTCCCGCCGCTTGCCCTTGATTCTGCTGCTTATTGCCCTGCCGTTATGGCTGGCTGCCAGTTATGGCGCACGTTACGGCTTTATGGAAGATGGCCAGTGGGTCGGCATCTGTGCCGACGAGGCCAGCCGCTGGGAATGCCAGGTGCGTTCGAACCTGGGCTTGATGATTCACTTTAAGGTGCTGGGCTGGGCCGCACTGGTGACCTCGGTGCTGGCGTTTTTCGTGCCGGGTCGCGTGGGCTGGGGATTGGCAGTGCTGGGGCTGGTGTTCGGGTTCCCGGCCCTGGCGCTGTACAACACCACGTTTGCGGTGTTTGCGGTGGTGATTGCGGGGTTGCGGTTGGTCAGGCAGCCGCGGGGCGCCTGATAAGGCCAATCGGGGGCAAGCCCCCTCCCACCTTTGGAACGCGTTCTCATGTGGGAGGGGGCTTGCCCCCGATAGCGGTGTTACGCCTTGCGCATCCGCAAGCACCGCCACAAAGCCACAACCATCAACCCACTGACCACCGCCCAACCCCACGCCTGCTGGTTCAGCAATCCTTCACGGTACAACTGCGGCGCAATGCCGGCACCGATGATAAAGGTCAGCAAGGCAATCTCACGACGCGGCCCGGTTACCGGGCGAACCAGATATACCAACGCCGGCAGCAGCAGTGCCGCACTCGGGAAACTGCGGTAGCGTGGGTCAAACACCAGTGCCAGCATCATCACCGCACCGGCAAAGCCGGCGATTGCCACCAGCCAGCCCGCACGCTGTTCCAGCCAATTGAAGGCCCGCTCGCGCCAACCTTCCCGAGTGCTCAATGCCAGTGCTGCATGAGCCAATACCAGCAAGTTGAGCGTCATCAACAACGCCGCCCACACCCACTCATCATTAAATCGCGCAGTCACGCGGGTCAGTTCGGCCCAGGTTCCGATAGAGCAGGCCGCCACTGCGCCGAGCAGCGGCAGGGCCATGGCGGCGCGACTGCTGCGAACGCGACCACCGAGCACCAACGTCCCGAGCAGGATGACACCACCCACCCCCAACCACAGCGGCCAGTACGGCACGTTAGTCACCGGCCCGGCGAGGATGCCCTTTTCCTGGCGATCAGCATCGAACAAGCCCCAGTAGCCGCCTACCGCACCTTCGCTGGCACGTTTCCACGGCTGGTCAAACGCTTCGATCAGGTTGTAGCGCCAGCCATTGGCTTCGGCCATCGCCACAAAACCACGCATGAACTTGGCTTCATTGACTCGGCTCGGCACGGCTGTTTCACGCTGGCGACCCTCGCTGGGCCAGCCGGTTTCGCCGATCAGCACGTCCTTGGGCGCGAACTTGTTGCCGAAGGTCTGACGCACATCGCCCACGTGCTTGAGGGCCTGGTCGATGCTCGAAGGATCATCTTCCCAGTAGGGCAGTAGGTGAATGGTCAGGAAATCCACCGCCGGGGCGATTTCCGGGTGTTGCAGCCAGAACTCCCAGACATCGGCGTAAGTCACCGGTTGTTTGATCTGGCTTTTGACTGTCTGGATCAGCTTCACCAACTGCGCGGCGGTGACTTCCTTGCGCAACAGCGCTTCGTTGCCGACGATTACCGAGGTCACCACGTCCGGGTTGGCGTTTGCCGCTGCGATCAACTCGTCGATTTCTTTTTCGGTGGCCACCGGATCACTGCTGACCCAAGCGCCGGCCATCACCTTGAGGCCATGTTTGCGCGCCATGCCTGGCAGGGCTTCCAGGCCGGTCATGGAGTAAGTGCGGATGCATTCGAATCGGGTGGCCAGTAGGGCCAGGTCAGCGTCCATCCGCTCGGGGCGTAGTTTGAACGGCTGGTCGAACGGGGATTGGTCTTTGTCGAACGGCGTGTAGGACGCGCATTGCAGTTTATGGCTGGCACTGGCGACATCCGGCAACACCACCGGACGGCCGAGGCCATACCAATAGCCTACCAGGGCCAGCAGGCCGAGGATCAGGGCGAAGAAATAGGGCAGGGCAGGGAAGCGGGCGGTCGCGGGCATGGTCGGCTTATCTGGGGGAGCAAAGGCGCGCATCTTACCCGGATTTGCCCTCTCCCAGTGGGGCTGCATAATTTTGACATGCAAAGTTCGGGCGGAATATTGACGCCATGTTCCAGGAAACGTCCTGCTGGCGATGTGATGTCGTTTCTTGCTTGCATAAGGTCGCTGACAGAGCAGGTCGACGGCTTCTGCGGGTTGATGATCAGGGTGTCAGTACTCAACTGATGTCGCAGCCACCGGATCGATGCGCGTGAACGGGGCGCGGTGCACTACATAACAACAGGTTGACGTCGCTCGGCATCCGTCGGGCGCAGCACTTTCGGGGAAGTACGATGAAGATGCGACGACTCTTGGGCGCAGCTGCCACTCTGGTAGTTGCGATGAGCTCCACACTGGCCAGCGCCGACAGCAAAACCCTGAGCATCGGCTACGTTGATGGTTGGTCGGACAGCGTTGCCACCACCCACGTGGCGGCAGAAGTGATCAAACAAAAGCTCGGTTATGACGTGAAACTGCAGGCGGTTGCCACCGGCATCATGTGGCAGGGCGTGGCGACCGGCAAACTCGATGCCATGCTTTCCGCCTGGCTGCCCGTGACTCACGGTGAATACTGGACCAAGAACAAGGACAAGGTGGTCGATTACGGCCCCAACTTCAAGGATGCGAAAATCGGCCTGATCGTGCCGGAGTACGTCAAGGCCAAGTCCATCGAAGACCTCAAGACCGACACCACCTTCAAGAACAAAATCGTTGGTATCGACGCCGGTTCAGGCGTGATGCTCAAGACCGACGAAGCGATCAAGGCCTACGGTCTGGACTACAAACTGCAGGCCAGCTCGGGCGCAGCAATGATCGCCGAACTGACCCGTGCCGAAGACAAACAGGAATCCATTGCGGTCACCGGTTGGGTGCCACACTGGATGTTCGCCAAGTGGAAACTGCGTTTCCTGGAAGATCCAAAAGGGATTTATGGTGCTGCTGAAACCGTCAACAGCATCGGCAGCAAGGGCCTGGAGAAGAAAGCGCCGGAAGTCGCGGCCTTCCTGAAGAAATTCCAGTGGGCCTCCAAGGACGAAATCGGCGAAGTCATGTTAGCTATCCAAGAAGGTGCCAAGCCTGATGCAGCGGCCAAGGACTGGGTCGCCAAGCACCCTGAGCGTGTAGCCGAGTGGACCGGTAAATAACCCCCCCCAATGCCTTGATACAACCCCTGTGGGAGGGGGCTTGCTCCCGATTGCGGTGTGTCAGTCGTCAATGATCTGACTGGCTCACCGCGATCGGGAGCGAGCCCTCTCCCACATTATTTTCGTCATCCGCAAATGTTTCTTTGCCCTCCCAATCCCTCGCTACACTTCCTCTAATACTAAGGTCGTCTGGAACCTGTTCCGCAGCCGCATACAGTGGCTATGTTCCAATAATAAAAAAGCTGTGCTGCGAGGATAAAAACAATGAACGACAGCATTTACCTCTCGATTCAAAACAGCCCTCGTTTCAAGGAGCTGGTGAGAAAAAGGGAAAGGTTCGCCTGGATTCTCTCGGCGATCATGCTAGGGCTTTACTCCGGATTCATCCTGTTGATCGCCTACGGGCCACAAGTGCTAGGGGCCAAACTGAGCCCTGGTTCATCTATTACGTGGGGTATCCCCATTGGGGTCGGGCTGATTGTCTCGGCCTTTGTCCTCACCGGCATCTACGTACGACGCGCCAACGGCGAATTCGACGACCTGAACAATGCGATTCTCAAGGAGGCTGCGCAATGATCCGTCGTCTATTGGCTGTATTCGGCGCTTCGGTCTTCGCGCCCGCTGTGTGGGCGGCGGATGCATTGACTGGTGAAGTGCACAAACAACCGCTGAATATCGCAGCGATCCTGATGTTCGTGGCCTTTGTCGGCGCGACGTTGTGCATCACCTACTGGGCGTCCAAGCGTAACAACTCGGCGGCCGACTATTACGCGGCCGGCGGCAAGATCACCGGTTTCCAGAATGGCTTGGCGATTGCCGGCGACTATATGTCGGCCGCGTCCTTCCTGGGTATTTCCGCGCTGGTGTTCACCTCTGGCTACGATGGCCTGATCTACTCGATCGGCTTCCTGGTGGGCTGGCCGATCATTCTGTTCCTGATCGCCGAGCGCCTGCGTAACCTGGGCAAGTACACCTTTGCTGACGTAGCGTCCTACCGCCTCGGCCAAACCCAGATCCGCAGCCTGTCGGCCTGTGGCTCCCTGGTGGTGGTGGCGTTTTACCTGATCGCTCAGATGGTGGGTGCGGGCAAGCTGATCCAACTGCTGTTCGGTCTGGACTACCACGTCGCGGTGATCCTGGTCGGCATCCTGATGTGCATGTACGTACTGTTCGGCGGTATGTTGGCGACGACTTGGGTACAGATCATCAAGGCAGTGCTGCTGCTGTCCGGTGCCTCGTTCATGGCGCTGATGGTGATGAAGCACGTCAACTTCGACTTCAACATGCTGTTCTCCGAGGCAATCAAGGTTCACCCTAAAGGTGAAGCGATCATGAGCCCCGGCGGCCTAGTGAAGGACCCGATCTCCGCGTTCTCCCTTGGCTTGGCACTGATGTTCGGTACCGCCGGCCTGCCACACATCCTGATGCGCTTCTTCACCGTAAGCGACGCCAAGGAAGCGCGTAAGAGCGTGCTGTATGCCACTGGCTTCATCGGCTACTTCTATATCCTGACCTTTATCATCGGCTTCGGCGCGATCCTGCTGGTCAGCACTAACCCGGCATTCAAGGATGCTGCAGGCGCTCTGTTGGGCGGTAACAACATGGCGGCGGTGCACCTGGCTAACGCGGTGGGCGGCAGTATCTTCCTGGGCTTTATCTCGGCCGTGGCCTTCGCCACCATCCTCGCGGTAGTGGCCGGCTTGACCCTGGCCGGTGCTTCGGCGGTTTCCCATGACCTGTACGCCAGCGTGATCAAGAAAGGCAAGGCCAACGAAAAGGATGAGATTCGCGTGTCGAAGATCACCACCATCGCCCTCGCAGTGTTGGCGATCGGCCTGGGCATCCTGTTCGAAAGCCAGAACATTGCGTTCATGGTCGGCCTGGCGTTCTCGATTGCGGCCAGCTGTAACTTCCCGGTGTTGCTGCTTTCCATGTACTGGAAAAACCTCACCACCCGTGGCGCCATGATCGGTGGCTGGTTGGGCTTGGTCAGCGCCGTTGGCCTGATGGTGCTGGGTCCGACCATCTGGGTCTCGATCCTGCATCATGAAAAAGCCATCTTCCCGTACGAATACCCAGCGCTGTTCTCGATGATCATCGCGTTTGTGGGTATCTGGTTCTTCTCCATCACCGACAAGTCGGCGGCGGCAGAGAAAGAGCGTGCGCTGTACTTCCCGCAGTTTGTGCGTTCGCAGACTGGCCTGGGGGCGAGTGGGGCGGTTAACCACTAAGGTTGAAGCTGGATAAGGAAATGCCCCGGTCGAAAGGCCGGGGCATTTTTTTTGCCTGAAGCTTATGAGGGGCTTGTGCCAATGCCATCGGGGGCAAGTCCCCTCCTGCAGTTAACCGAGTGCATCATTTGGAATGCACTTCAATGTGGGAGGTGGCTTGCCCCTGATGGTGGTAGATCAGTCGACACAAATAAAAACGGCCTCCACTGAGGGAGGCCGTTTTCGGTGCTGCTAAAAGGTGCTTACTTGCGATCTTCCAGCTTGGAGATGTCACGCGACTCGTAGCCGGTGTACAGCTGGCGCGGACGGCCAATCTTGTACGGGCTGGAGAGCATTTCTTTCCAGTGGGAGATCCAGCCCACGGTGCGGGCCAGGGCGAAGATTACGGTGAACATGCTGGTTGGAATGCCGATCGCCTTGAGGATGATCCCCGAGTAGAAGTCGACGTTCGGGTACAGCGAGCGTTCGATGAAGTATGGGTCGGTCAGGGCGATCTCTTCCAGGCGCATGGCCAGTTCGAGTTGCGGATCGTTCTTGATGCCCAGTTCCTTCAATACTTCGTCGCAGGTCTGCTTCATCACGGTCGCGCGCGGGTCGCGGTTCTTGTAGACCCGGTGACCGAAGCCCATCAACTTGAACGGATCGTTCTTGTCTTTGGCCTTGGCGATGAACTTGTCGATGTTGGACACATCGCCGATTTCATCGAGCATGGTCAATACGGCTTCGTTCGCACCGCCGTGGGCAGGGCCCCACAGTGCGGCGATACCGGCGGCGATACAGGCGAACGGGTTGGCACCCGAAGAGCCTGCCAGGCGTACGGTGGACGTCGAGGCGTTTTGCTCGTGGTCGGCGTGGAGGATGAAGATCCGGTCCATGGCCTTGGCGAGTACCGGGCTGATCGGTTTGATCTCGCACGGGGTGTTGAACATCATGTGCAGGAAGTTTTCCGCGTACGTCAGGTCGTTGCGCGGGTACATCATGGGTTGACCCATGGAGTACTTGTAAACCATTGCGGCCAGAGTCGGCATCTTGGCAACCAGGCGGATCGCGGAGATTTCGCGATGCTGCGGGTTATTGATGTCGAGGGAGTCGTGATAGAAGGCTGACAGGGCGCCAACCACACCGCACATGACGGCCATCGGATGGGCGTCGCGACGGAAGCCGTTGAAGAAGGTCTTCAACTGCTCGTGAACCATGGTGTGGTTCTTTACAGTGCTGACGAACTGGGCTTTTTGCTCGGCTGTTGGCAGTTCGCCATTTAGCAGCAGGTAGCAGGTTTCCAGGTAGTCCGACTTTTCAGCCAGTTGCTCGATCGGGTAGCCCCGATGCAGCAGAATGCCATTGTCGCCGTCGATATAGGTGATCTTCGACTCGCAAGAGGCGGTCGACATGAAGCCTGGGTCGAAAGTGAAACGGCCCGTGGCCGTCAGGCCCCGTACGTCGATAACATCGGGACCAACGGTGCCGGTTAAAATGGGCAGCTCGACGGGGGCTGCGCCCTCGATGATCAACTGCGCTTTTTTGTCAGCCATGTGGCCTCCTATTTATGCTTCAAATCATCAGACAGACCCCCCACGCAGGGCCCGCACCACTATAGTGAGATAAATTCAGATGTCAATTTGCCTAAAGTCTTGCTCCAGAAGGCTTTAACCGTACTTTTTCCTCGAAATTGACTGCCATTTACGCCTTTTATCTCGCCAGCGCAATCCGCTATTAGGGTGAGGAGCGCGCGTTGTCATTAGTAACCTAACTGTCTATACTCGGCCACCGACCGCCAAGGGCTTTTGGGCTTGCTTTCATTGGGGGTCGCACTCCCTGGGTGGTGCTTACCTGACCAGTGCACTCCCCAACAACTTTGCCCTGATTGTTAGGGGCTCTTCAGTGTGAAAAAAAGCCGTGAATAGCCAACGACCTGTAAACCTAGACCTAAGGACCATCAAACTCCCCATCACCGGCGTTACGTCGTTCCTGCACCGTGTTTCCGGCATCATCCTGTTCCTGGGCTTGGGCATCATGCTTTATGCATTGAGCAAATCCCTGGGTTCCGAGGAAGGTTACGCCGAGGTGAAGGCATGCTTGACCAGCCCGCTGGCCAAGTTCGTAGCATGGGGCCTCCTGTCCGCTCTGCTTTATCACCTGGTAGCCGGTGTGCGCCACTTGATCATGGATGCGGGTATCGGTGAGACGCTGGAAGGCGGCCGCCTGGGCTCGAAAATCATCATCGCCATTTCCGTGGTGCTGATCGTTCTGGCAGGAGTTTGGATATGGTAACCAGCGTTACGAACCTTTCGCGTTCAGGCCTCTATGACTGGATGGCACAACGTGTGTCTGCGGTCGTTCTCGCGGCTTATTTCATTTTCCTGATCGGATACCTCGTCGCAAATCCGGGCATCGGCTATGAGCAATGGCACGGCCTGTTTTCCCACAATGCGATGCGAATCTTCAGCCTGCTGGCCCTTGTAGCCCTGGGCGCTCACGCCTGGGTTGGCATGTGGACCATTGCGACTGACTACTTGACGCCTATGGCGCTGGGCAAGTCCGCAACCGCAGTCCGTTTCCTCTTCCAGGCAGTATGCGGCATTGCGATGTTCGCTTACTTCGTCTGGGGTGTGCAGATTCTTTGGGGTATCTGATTCATGGCTAACATTCCAACTATTTCCTTCGACGCCATCATTATTGGTGGCGGCGGTGCTGGCATGCGCGCAGCGCTGCAGCTGGCCCAGGGTGGTCACAAGACTGCCGTGATCACCAAGGTGTTCCCGACTCGCTCCCACACCGTATCGGCCCAGGGTGGCATCACCTGCGCCATCGCTTCCGCCGATCCGAACGATGACTGGCGCTGGCACATGTACGATACCGTCAAGGGTTCCGACTACATCGGTGACCAGGACGCTATCGAATACATGTGCCAGGAAGGTCCGGCTGCGGTGTTCGAGCTGGACCACATGGGCCTGCCGTTCTCCCGTACCGAGCAAGGTCGTATCTACCAGCGTCCATTCGGCGGTCAGTCGAAGGATTACGGTAAAGGTGGCCAAGCTGCCCGTACTTGCGCTGCGTCCGACCGTACCGGTCATGCGCTGCTGCACACCCTTTATCAGGGCAACCTGAAAGCTGGCACCACGTTCCTGAACGAGTACTACGCGGTTGACCTGGTGAAGAACGCCGACGGTGCATTTGTTGGTGTTATCGCCATCTGCATCGAGACCGGTGAAACCACCTACATCCGTGCCAAGGCTACTGTTCTGGCAACTGGCGGTGCAGGCCGTATCTACGCGTCGACCACTAATGCTCTGATCAATACCGGTGACGGCGTTGGCATGGCACTGCGTGCTGGCGTGCCGGTGCAAGACATCGAAATGTGGCAGTTCCACCCGACCGGCATCGCCGGCGCCGGTGTACTGGTGACTGAAGGTTGTCGTGGTGAAGGTGGTTACCTGATCAACAAGCACGGCGAGCGTTTCATGGAGCGTTATGCTCCGAACGCGAAAGACCTCGCGGGTCGTGACGTTGTAGCCCGCTCCATGGTTAAAGAGATCATCGCCGGTAACGGCTGTGGCCCGAATGGCGATCACGTTCTGCTGAAGCTCGATCACCTGGGTGAGGAAGTACTGCACAGCCGCCTGCCGGGTATCTGTGAACTGTCCAAGACCTTTGCCCACGTTGACCCAGTGGTTGCTCCGGTTCCGGTTGTTCCAACCTGCCACTACATGATGGGCGGTGTTCCGACCAACATTCATGGCCAGGCGATCACCCAGAACGCCGACGGCGTTGACGAGATCATCCACGGTCTGTTCGCAGTAGGCGAAGTGGCTTGCGTATCGGTACACGGTGCCAACCGTCTGGGCGGCAACTCGCTGCTCGACTTGGTGGTATTCGGTCGCGCGGCCGGCCTGCACCTGGAAAAAGCGCTGACCGACGGCATCGAATACGATGACGCTACCGACGCTAACATCGAGGCTGCCTTGGCCCGCCTGAACGCTCTGAACGAGCGCACTGATGGCGAAGACGTGGCAACTCTGCGTCGTGAGCTGCAAAGCTGCATGCAGAACTACTTCGGCGTATTCCGTACCGGCGAATACATGCAGAAGGGTATTGCCCAGCTGGCCGATCTGCGCAAGCGCATCGCCAACGTCAAGATCAACGATAAGAGCCAGGCGTTCAACACCGCTCGTATCGAAGCCCTTGAACTGCAAAACCTGCTGGAAGTGGCTGAAGCGACTGCGATCGCCGCCGAGGTTCGTAAAGAATCCCGTGGTGCTCACGCTCGTGAAGACTTTGAAGACCGCGATGACGAAAACTGGTTGTGCCACACCCTGTACTTCCCGGGTGACAAGCGCGTAACCAAGCGTGCCGTGAACTTCTCGCCGAAGACGGTTCCGACGTTTGAACCGAAGATTCGGACTTACTAAGGGTGGCTGCCATGTTGAAAGTCAGTGTTTACCGCTACAACCCTGATCAGGACGCTGCGCCGTTCATGCAGGAGTTCCAGGTCGATACCGGTGGTAAAGACCTGATGGTGCTGGATGTATTGGCACTGATCAAAGAGCAGGACGAGGGTTTCTCCTATCGTCGCTCTTGCCGTGAAGGTGTTTGCGGTTCCGACGGCATGAACATCAACGGCAAAAACGGCCTGGCGTGCATCACGCCGCTGTCCGCCGTTGTTAAAGGCAACAAGCTGATCGTTCGTCCTCTACCAGGTTTGCCGGTTATCCGTGACCTGGTCGTCGATATGAGCATCTTCTACAAGCAATACGAGAAAGTTAAGCCGTTCCTGCAGAACGACACGCCGGCTCCGGCCATCGAGCGTCTGCAGTCCCCTGAAGAGCGTGAAAAGCTCGACGGTCTGTACGAGTGCATCCTGTGCGCTTGCTGCTCGACCTCGTGCCCGTCCTTCTGGTGGAACCCGGACAAGTTCCTGGGTCCAGCTGCCCTGCTGCAAGCGTACCGCTTCCTGGCAGACAGCCGTGACACCAAGACATCCGAGCGTCTGGCTTCGCTGGATGACCCGTTCAGCGTATTCCGCTGCCGCGGGATCATGAACTGCGTCAACGTATGTCCCAAAGGCCTGAACCCGACTAAGGCCATTGGTCACATCCGTAACATGCTGCTCCAAAGCGGCGTGTAACTGACGTTGTAACAAAGCAGGACCGTTGTGCCCGTAAATGCTGCGGCGCAGGCTTCAACCGGCGCCGTAGTTTTAACTTGAGCAGCGACTTACAAAGCCGCGGCTCTTATTTTGAAGAAATGAGACAAGCAGGGGCATTCGGGTTGGTACCCGAACTATCAGCGTGATCCTAAGTGGCTTGTTTTGGTCGCTGCACTTGGCCTTTTGCAAGCAAACTCGGTGTTTCCGCCGGTGGTGTCCCCAAATCGAGGGTGACCAAGCATGCAAGAAAGCGTGATGCAGCGCATGTGGAACAGCGGCTATCTTTCAGGTGGTAACGCTGCCTATGTGGAAGAGCTTTATGAGCTCTACCTGCACGACCCTAACGCTGTGCCAGAAGAATGGCGCACCAAATTTCAGACGTTGTCTTCAGACGGCAACGCTGCCACCGATGTATCGCACGCAACGATTCGCGATCAGTTTGTGCTGCTGGCAAAGAACCAGCGCCGCGCCCAACCGGTTTCCGCCGGTAGCGTGAGCAGTGAGCATGAGAAGAAGCAAGTTGAAGTACTGCGACTGATCCAGGCCTACCGGATGCGTGGCCACCAGGCGGCCCAGCTTGACCCGCTGGGGCTCTGGCAGCGTCCTGCACCTGCTGACCTGTCGATCAATCATTACGGCTTGACCAATGCCGATCTTGATACGACCTTCCGTGCCGGCGACCTGTTCATCGGCAAAGAGGAAGCGAGCCTACGCGAAATTCACGAAGCGTTGCAGCAGACATATTGCCGCACCATCGGCGCTGAGTTCACGCACATCACCGATTCCGAGCAACGCCACTGGTTCCAGCATCGCCTGGAAGGTGTGCGTGGCCGTCCGGTGCTGTCCGCCGACGTTCGCAGCCACCTGCTTGAGCGCGTGACCGCAGCTGAAGGTTTGGAAAAATACCTGGGCACCAAATACCCAGGCACCAAGCGTTTTGGCCTGGAAGGCGGCGAAAGCCTGATCCCGATGCTCGACGAGCTGATCCAGCGTTCCGGTTCCTACGGTACCAAGGAAATCGTGATCGGCATGGCTCACCGTGGTCGCCTGAACGTGTTGGTCAACACCTTCGGCAAGAACCCGCGTGAACTGTTCGACGAGTTCGAAGGCAAGAAGAAGGTCGAGCTGGGTTCCGGTGACGTTAAATATCACCAGGGCTTCTCGTCCAACGTCATGACCACAGGCGGCGAAGTTCACCTGGCCATGGCCTTCAACCCATCCCACCTGGAAATCGTTTCTCCAGTGGTCGAGGGTTCGGTCCGTGCTCGTCAGGATCGTCGTAACGACACCACCGGTGAAAAGGTTCTGCCGATTTCCATCCACGGTGACGCGGCATTCGCCGGTCAGGGCGTGGTACTGGAAACGTTCCAGATGTCGCAGACTCGCGGCTTCAAGACCGGCGGTACCGTTCACATCGTCATCAACAACCAGGTTGGCTTCACCATCAGCAACCCACTGGATGCGCGCTCCACCGAGTACGCCACCGACGTTGCCAAGATGATCCAGGCGCCGATCCTCCATGTGAATGGTGATGATCCGGAAGCTGTGCTGTTCGTGACCCAACTGGCCGTCGACTATCGCATGCAGTTCAAGCGTGACGTGGTGATCGACCTGGTTTGCTACCGCCGTCGCGGTCACAACGAAGCTGACGAACCAAGCGGCACCCAGCCGTTGATGTACCAGCAGATCACCAAGCAGCGCACCACACGTGAGCTGTATGCCGAAAGCCTGACGAAGGCCGGTATTGTTGATGATGCGCGTGTTCAGGCGAAGATCGATGAATACCGCAACGCGCTGGACAATGGTCTGCACGTAGTAAAAAGCCTGGTCAAAGAGCCGAACAAAGAGCTGTTCGTTGACTGGCGTCCGTACCTGGGTCACACCTGGACGGCGCGTCACGACACCTCGTTCGATCTGAAGACCCTGCAGGAACTGTCCGCCAAGCTGCTGGAAATCCCGGATGGCTTCGTGGTGCAGCGCCAGGTTGCGAAGATCTACGAAGACCGTCAGAAGATGCAAGCCGGCGGCCTGCCGATCAACTGGGGCTATGCCGAAACCATGGCGTACGCGACCCTGGCGTTTGAAGGTCACCCGATCCGCATGACCGGCCAGGACATCGGCCGTGGTACGTTCTCGCACCGTCACGCGGTATTGCACAACCAGAAAGACGCGGGCACCTACATCCCGTTGCAGAACCTGTACGAAGGCCAGCCGCGTTTCGACCTGTACGATTCGTTCCTGTCCGAAGAAGCCGTACTGGCGTTCGAATACGGTTACTCGACCACCACGCCGCAGGCGCTGGTGATCTGGGAAGCCCAGTTCGGCGACTTCGCCAACGGTGCTCAGGTGGTTATCGACCAGTTCATCACCAGCGGCGAGCACAAGTGGGGCCGTCTGTGCGGTCTGACCATGCTGCTGCCACACGGTTATGAAGGTCAGGGTCCGGAGCACTCCTCGGCCCGTCTGGAGCGTTACCTGCAGCTGTGCGCCGAGCACAACATCCAGGTGTGCGTGCCGACTACTCCGGCGCAGATCTACCACTTGCTGCGTCGTCAGGTGATCCGCCCGCTGCGCAAGCCGCTGGTAGTGCTGACCCCGAAATCGCTGCTGCGTCACAAATTGGCCATCTCTACCCTGGAAGATCTGGCGGATGGTTCGTTCCAGACCGTGATTCCAGAGATCGATACGCTGGACGCGGCCAAGGTCACTCGCCTGATCCTGTGCAGCGGCAAGGTCTACTACGACCTGCTGGAAAAACGTCGTGCCGAGGGCCGCGAAGACATCGCCATCGTACGTATCGAACAGCTTTACCCGTTCCCGGAAGATGACCTCATGGAGATCATCGCGCCTTACACCAACCTCACTAATGTTGTGTGGTGTCAGGAAGAACCGATGAACCAAGGCGCTTGGTACAGCAGCCAGCATCACCTGCGTCGCAGTATCGGCAACCACAACAAGGCCTTGGGCCTGGAGTACGCCGGTCGTGATGCTTCTGCTGCACCTGCTTGTGGTTATGCGTCGATGCACGCCGAGCAGCAGGAAAAACTGCTGCAAGATGCTTTCACTGTTTAACGCCTTCGCGCTGACTGAAACCGAATTTTAAGGACCCACAGATAATGGCTATCGAAATCAAAGCCCCGTCATTCCCGGAATCGGTTGCCGATGGCACCGTTGCCACTTGGCACAAGAAACCAGGCGACGCTGTAAAGCGTGACGACCTGATCGTCGACATCGAGACCGACAAAGTCGTTCTGGAAGTGTTGGCCGAAGCTGACGGCGTACTGGGCGCAATCGTTGCCGAAGAGGGCGCTACCGTTCTGTCGAACCAGGTACTGGGCTCGATCGAAGAAGGCAGCGCTGCCGCTGCTCCTGCTGCCGCTGCTGCACCGGCCGCTGCCTCGGCACCTGCTACCGCTCCGGCTGCGGGTGGTGAAGATCCAATCGCTGCACCGGCTGCGCGTCAGCTGGCTGAAGAAAACGGTATCAACCTGGCTTCCATCAAAGGCACCGGTAAAGACGGCCGTGTGACCAAGGAAGATGTGGTTGCTGCTGTTGAAGCCAAGAAAAACGCTCCTGCTGCTGCGCCTGCCAAGGCTGCTGCCCCAGCTGCCGCTGCTCCTGTGTTCGCTGCTGGCGACCGCACCGAGAAGCGTGTTCCGATGACCCGCGTTCGTGCCACCGTGGCCAAGCGCCTGGTTGAAGCACAGTCGAACATGGCGATGCTGACTACTTTCAACGAAGTCGACATGACCGAAGTCATGGCCCTGCGTTCGAAGTACAAGGATCTGTTCGAGAAGTCCCACAACGGCGTGCGCCTGGGCTTCATGTCGTTCTTCGTGAAAGCGGCCACCGAAGCGCTGAAACGCTTCCCGGCAGTCAACGCTTCCATCGACGGCGGCGACATCGTTTACCACGGCTATGCAGACGTCGGCGTTGCCGTGTCCAGCGACCGTGGCCTGGTGGTTCCGGTCCTGCGTAACGCCGAGCTGATGAGCCTGGCCGAAATCGAAGGCGGCATCGCCGGCTTCGGCAAGAAAGCCCGTGACGGCAAGCTGACCATCGACGAGATGACCGGTGGTACCTTCACCATCACCAACGGTGGTACCTTCGGTTCGATGATGTCGACCCCGATCGTCAACCCGCCACAAGCCGCGATCCTGGGCATGCACAACATCATCCAGCGTCCGATGGCGATCAACGGCCAAGTCGTGATCCGCCCAATGATGTACCTGGCACTGTCTTACGATCACCGCCTGATCGATGGTAAAGAAGCCGTGACTTTCCTGGTGACCATCAAGAACCTGCTGGAAGACCCGGCTCGTCTGCTGCTGGATATCTGATAGAAGCAGCTGCAGGCTCCGGGCAAGCCGCCAAATAGGGCGGCTTGACCTGGAGCGTGTGGCTTGAAAGCTTGCTGCTAAATAGAGGAACTATTTTCATGTCGCAGAAATTTGACGTTGTAGTGATTGGTGCAGGTCCTGGAGGCTATGTTGCCGCCATCAAGGCCGCACAACTGGGCCTCTCGACTGCTTGCATCGAAAAATACACCGACAAGGAAGGCAAACTGGCACTGGGCGGTACTTGCCTGAACGTTGGTTGCATTCCTTCCAAGGCGCTGCTGGACAGCTCCTGGAAATTCCACGAAGCCCAAGACGGCTTCGCGATCCACGGCATCAACCATGCTGGCGTGACCATGGACGTGCCAGCAATGGTCGGCCGTAAAGCCAACATTGTTAAAGGCCTGACTTCCGGCGTTGCAACCCTGTTCAAGGCTAACGGCGTCACTTCCCTGCAAGGCCACGGCAAACTGTTGGCCGGCAAGAAAGTTGAAATCACCAAGCCAGACGGCTCGGTTGAAGTCATCGAAGCCGAGAACGTGATTCTGGCTCCGGGTTCGCGTCCTATCGACATTCCACCAGCTCCAGTTGACCAGAACGTAATCGTTGATTCGACCGGCGCCCTGGAATTCCAAGCAGTTCCAAAACGTCTGGGCGTGATCGGCGCTGGCGTGATCGGCCTGGAACTGGGTTCGGTCTGGTCCCGCCTGGGTTCTGAAGTGACTGTACTGGAAGCCCTGGACACGTTCCTACTGGCTGCCGACACCGCTGTGTCCAAAGAAGCGCTGAAAACCCTGACCAAACAAGGTCTGGATATCAAGCTGGGCGCACGTGTTACCGGTTCGAAGGTCAACGGCGAAGAAGTCGTTGTGACCTACACCGACAAAGACGGCGAGCAGACCATCACTTTCGACAAGCTGATCGTAGCCGTAGGTCGCCGTCCAGTGACCACCGACCTGCTGGCTTCCGACAGTGGCGTGAACATCGATGAGCGTGGCTTCATCCACGTTGACGATCACTGCGCTACCACCGTTCCTGGCGTCTACGCCATTGGCGACGTGGTTCGCGGCATGATGCTCGCGCACAAAGCTTCCGAAGAAGGCATCATGGTTGTAGAGCGCATCAAGGGCCACAAAACCCAGATGAACTACGACCTGATCCCATCGGTTATCTACACCCACCCGGAAATTGCATGGGTCGGCAAAAACGAACAGCAGTTGAAAGCTGAAGGCGTTGAAGTTAACGTCGGCACCTTCCCGTTTGCTGCTTCTGGCCGTGCCATGGCAGCCAACGACACCGGTGGTTTTGTCAAAGTCATCGCTGATGCCAAGACTGACCGCGTATTGGGCGTCCACGTGATTGGCCCGAGCGCTGCAGAACTGGTTCAGCAAGGTGCAATCGGTATGGAATTCGGCACCAGTGCCGAGGACCTGGGCATGATGGTTTTCTCCCATCCAACCCTGTCCGAAGCGTTGCACGAAGCAGCGTTGGCTGTGAATGGCGGCGCCATCCACATCGCCAACCGCAAGAAGCGCTAAGCGAGATAATAAGAAACCACGGCGGAGTTGCCCGTCGTGAGCCTTGCGCGCAAGACTCACCGCGGAATATCCGCTGGACGCAGTCTTGCGCAGCTTTACGGGCCTTAAAGCCCAGCAAGTTGCGCAAGCAGCAGTCACAGGTGGCGCGGCACTCATAATGAGCGCAGCGCCGAATGCGCAGTACCTAACGAAGACGGTAAAAAGCATGAATCTTCACGAGTATCAGGGTAAGCAGCTGTTCGCTGAATACGGCCTGCCAGTATCCAAGGGCTACGCAGTAGACACCCCGGAAGCAGCAGCAGAAGCCTGCGACAAAATCGGCGGCACCGAGTGGGTTGTCAAAGCCCAGGTCCACGCTGGTGGTCGCGGTAAAGCGGGCGGCGTTAAGCTGGTTCGCAGCAAAGAAGACGCCAAGGCCTTCGCACAGCAATGGCTGGGCAAGCGTCTGGTGACTTACCAGACTGATGCCAATGGCCAGCCAGTCACCAAGATCCTGGTTGAATCGTGCACTGATATCGCTAAAGAGCTGTACCTGGGCGCTGTCGTTGACCGTTCGAGCCGTCGCATCGTGTTCATGGCTTCCACCGAAGGTGGCGTGGACATTGAGAAGATCGCCGAAGAAACCCCAGAAAAAATTCTGAAAGCCACTATCGATCCACTGGTTGGCGCTCAGCCGTTCCAGGGTCGTGAGCTGGCTTTCCAGTTGGGTCTGGAAGGCAAGCAAGTTGCCCAGTTCGCCAAGATCTTCGTAGGTCTGGCCAAACTGTTCCAGGATCACGATCTGGCTCTGCTGGAAGTGAACCCGCTGGTGATCAAGGCTGATGGCGATCTGCACTGCCTCGATGCCAAGATCAACATCGACGCCAACGCCATGTACCGTCAGCCTAAGCTGAAGACTTTCCACGATCCGTCGCAAGACGATCCGCGCGAAGCGCACGCTGCCAAGTTCGAACTGAACTACGTAGCCCTGGAAGGTAACATCGGTTGCATGGTCAACGGTGCTGGCCTGGCCATGGGTACCATGGACATCGTCAACCTGCATGGCGGCAAACCAGCCAACTTCCTCGACGTAGGCGGCGGTGCTACCAAAGAACGCGTTACCGAAGCCTTCAAGATCATCCTGTCCGACTCCAACGTCGCAGCAGTGCTGGTTAACATCTTCGGCGGCATCGTTCGTTGCGACATGATTGCCGAAGGCATCATCGGTGCAGTGAAAGAAGTTGGCGTTAAAATCCCGGTTGTTGTTCGCCTTGAAGGTAACAACGCTGAACTGGGCGCTAAAGTACTGGCAGAAAGCGGTTTGAACATCATCGCGGCTACCAGCCTGACCGACGCTGCTCAACAAGTTGTTAAAGCTGCGGAGGGCAAATAATGAGCGTCCTGATCAATAAAGACACCAAAGTTATCTGCCAGGGTATTACCGGTTCGCAAGGTAGTTTCCACACCCAGCAAGCCATCGAATACGGCACCAAGATGGTTGGCGGCGTAACTCCTGGTAAAGGCGGCACTGAGCACCTGGGTCTGCCAGTGTTCAACACCGTGAAAGATGCTGTAGCTGCCACTGGCGCCACCGCCAGCGTGATCTACGTTCCAGCTCCTTTCTGCAAGGACTCCATCCTGGAAGCAGCATTCGGCGGCATCAAGCTGATCGTCTGCATCACCGAAGGCATTCCTACCCTGGACATGCTGGACGCTAAAGTTAAGTGCGACGAACTGGGCGTTGTCCTGATCGGCCCTAACTGCCCAGGCGTGATCACCCCAGGCGAATGCAAGATCGGCATCATGCCAGGTCACATTCACTTGCCAGGTAAAGTCGGTATCGTTTCCCGTTCCGGCACCCTGACCTACGAAGCTGTCAAGCAAACTACTGACGCCGGTTTCGGTCAGTCGACTTGCGTCGGCATCGGCGGTGACCCGATCCCAGGTTCGAACTTCATCGACATCCTGAAGCTGTTCCAGGAAGATCCAAAGACCGAAGCGATCGTGATGATCGGTGAGATCGGCGGTTCGGCTGAAGAAGAAGCGGCTGCCTACATCAAGGCACACGTGACCAAGCCGGTTGTTTCCTACATCGCTGGTGTGACTGCCCCTGCGGGCAAGCGCATGGGCCATGCTGGCGCAATCATCTCTGGCGGCAAAGGCACTGCAGACGAGAAGTTTGCGGCTCTGGAAGACGCAGGCGTTAAAACTGTGCGTTCGCTGGCAGACATCGGCAAGGCTTTGTCCGAGCTGACCGGTTGGGCTGTCAAGTAAGCTTCGCGCTTAGCTGACGCTTTACCAGCAAAGGCCACCTTCGGGTGGCCTTTGTGCGTTTGGATGTACTCGATCCTATGTAAGGGGCCGTGCGACGATTCAACTAGCCCTCACACATTTGTTTGTATTGCCAACATAAGTATGAAAACGCGACATCAAGATGTCGCTTATCGGACAGTTCGCCCCGCAACAGTGCGTTTGTCAGCCTGATTCTGTAACCTACCCGCCTCTTTATGCGCTGGCCCCCAAAAGGAAGCCGCGCGCTAGACCGGTCGGCCCCATCAGGGCCGGCAGTATTTCCCTCATCCACAGGGAATCCCTCTCTAAATTCCGATTCAGTAGTGTGGTATTTCCCGAAATGAAAGTGTTGAAAAGCCAGGATATCCTGGCGTTGGGCTTCATGACCTTTGCCCTGTTCGTGGGCGCCGGTAACATCATCTTCCCGCCTATCGTTGGCTTGCAGTCCGGACCTCACGTCTGGATGGCGGCGTTGGGCTTCCTGATCACCGCAGTGGGTTTGCCAGTGGTCACCGTGATTGCCCTCGCCAAGGTCGGCGGTGGTATGGATGCGTTGAGCAGCCCGATCGGCAAGATCGCCGGTGGCCTGCTTGCGGCGGCTGCGTATCTGGCGGTAGGGCCGCTGTTCGCTACCCCGCGTACCGCGACGGTGTCCTTTGAAGTCGGCTTGGCGCCGCTCACCGGTGAAAGCCCGTTGGCGCTGTTCCTCTATAGCTCCGTTTACTTCCTAGTGGTGTTCTTTGTGTCCCTGTACCCAGGGCGCCTGCTGGACACTGTCGGTCGTTTCCTTGCGCCGTTGAAGATCATCGCGTTAGCCATCCTCGGCATCGCTGCGTTTGCCTTGCCGGCCGGTGAGGTGGGTGTCGCCACTCCGGAATACGTCGCTGCACCGTTCTCCCAAGGTTTTATCAATGGTTATCTGACCATGGACACCCTTGGTGCTCTGGTATTCGGAATTGTGATCGTCAACGCTATCCGCTCCCGTGGTGTTGATTCGCCCAAGCTGATCACCCGCTACGCGATCATCGCTGGCCTGATTGCTGGCGTTGGTCTTGCGCTGGTGTACGTCAGCCTGTTCCGCCTTGGTGCGGGAAGTCATGAAGTGGCCGCTGGTGCGGCTAATGGCGCAGCCGTACTGCACGCGTACGTGCAACACACCTTCGGCTCCCTGGGCAGTGGTTTCCTGGCGGTATTGATTTCCTTGGCATGCCTGGTTACCGCGGTTGGCCTGACCTGCGCTTGCGCCGAGTACTTCAGCAAAATACTGCCGCTGTCCTACAAGACCCTGGTAGTGATCCTGGCGCTGTTCTCGTTGTTCGTGTCCAACCTGGGCCTGACTAAGCTGATTGCCTTTTCGATACCGGTGCTTACCGCGATCTACCCGCCGTGCATCGTGCTGGTGGCCCTGAGCTTCTGCAAAGACTTCTGGCAGGAACAGGGCCGGATCGTTGGCCCGGTGATGCTGGTGTCGTTCATATTTGGCTGCATTGATGCGCTGAAGGGCGCGGGCTTTGCCGACTGGCTGCCGTCGCAACTGGCGCATCTGCCGCTGAGCGAGCAGGGCCTTGCGTGGTTGGTGCCGTCGGTAATGACCTTGGTCGTGGCTGTGGTGGTTGATCGTATGCTTGGCAAGCGTAGCGAAGCGATCGCGTAACACCGCTTCAAGGCTGCACAGAAATGCCCCGTATCAATCAATACGGGGCATTTTTTATGCTTGGTAGACTACGACCTTCTAAAGTTGGAGCGCGGTCGATGTAGGAGGGGGCTTGCCTCAGACGGCACTGTGCCATTCAACAGATGCAGTGACTGTCATCAAGCATTCGGGATCAAAGCCTCTCCCCCAATGTTGACCACGTTTGCAAAAACTTTCTTGATATAGGACCCGCATGTCGTTCGTCGAAACCAATCAAATCCACCTGCTTGCCGCCCTCTGGTTCGTTCTGTGTTGGGGCGGCTACACCCGTTATGCGACCTGGAAAGCTCGGGACACTGCGTGCCTGGCCAGTGTGCTGCATTTGTATCGTGAGGACTGGATGCGTCGCATGCTGCTGCGCGACAACCGCATTGCCGACGCCAGCGTGATCGGCAACCTGGAGCGCAATGCTTCGTTCTTTGCCTCCAGTACCCTCATTATCCTCGCTGGTATTCTCACCGTGCTTGGCGCCTCTGAGCGGGCCGTGTCCTTGCTAGCGGACATTCCTATGGTGCAGCAGGCGTCCCAGGGCATGTCGGAAATTAAGTTGTTGTGCCTGGCATTGGTGTTCGTCTACGCCTTCTTCACGTTCAGCTGGTGTATGCGCCAGTACAACTTTGCGGCGGTGTTGGTGGGGTCTGCGCCGATGATCGGTGAGCGGCATGTGTCCGAGCAAGAGCGCAAGGCGTTTGCCTTGCGGGCGGCAAGGGTAATCTCCATGGCCGCCAACCAGTTTAACTTTGGTCTGCGCGCTTATTACTTCGGCATGACCATGTTGGCGTGGTTTGTCAGCCCATGGTTATTCATGTTGATGAGCGCGGGAGTGGTAGTCGTGCTTTACCGTCGAGAGTTTCATTCCGACGTGCTGCAAGTGATGGTGTATACGCAGACTGATACGCCAGTGCCCGAGGCGATCAAAGAGTCGGCTTAGTCCACATCAGCGAGTTAACGCTTCAAATTAAAAACCACAGGCAAAGAAAAGCCCGCTATTTGAGCGGGCTTTCTTTATCGCAGCGAAGCTATTTCAAACCGCGGTCTCAAGAACCGGTGGCTGGAGTAGCAGGTGCTGCTTCTTTTGCGGCGGCTTCGTTC
Organism: Pseudomonas sivasensis; assembly: GCF_021391435.1. Taxonomy (NCBI): domain Bacteria; kingdom Pseudomonadati; phylum Pseudomonadota; class Gammaproteobacteria; order Pseudomonadales; family Pseudomonadaceae; genus Pseudomonas; species Pseudomonas sivasensis. The sequence goes on from NZ_CP090029.1 coordinate 2,112,829, forward strand.
GATTCAGCCTGAGCTTTGGCAGCATCGGCGTTTTCTTTCGCAGCGTCGTTCACTTTATCCTGAGCCTTCGCCATATCTTTCTGAGCTTGCTCAGAGTGCGCGGCAGCGTCTTGGGCTTTGTCTTCGGATTTTTTGTCGCAGGCAGCGAGACCGAGGGCAGCGGCGAGCATCATGGAAATAGCTAAAGTCTTGCGCATTGGGTGTTTCTCCTTATTGAAGATATCTACTGGCCTTTCGAGCCTGAGGGTTCAGCATTAGTTCCTTTTATTGCGCAGATATATAAACAGCGCACCCCAAGGAACTTTCAACCGCACTGCCTACTCCGCGGATTAACGCTAATAAGAGTCTAGACCGAATGACCGAAAACCCACTGTTAGAGCGTGCGACGCGCTTTGTTTCGGCCCTGCGCCATTGCCAGGTGCTGGGGATTACCGTGCATGCCGCCAACCTGGAAGGTATGACCTTGGTCCTGCCCTACGGCCCCTCCATCGTCGGCGACCCTCGCACCGGGGTGATCCATGGCGGTGCGCTGACTTCGCTGATGGACACCGCCTGTGGCATGGCCACCTTGTGTGTATTGCCAGAGTTCGAGGTGTGCCCGACCCTCGACCTGCGCGTCGACTACATGCACACCGCCGAACCCCACAAGCCGGTTTATGGCTTCGCCCAATGTTACCGGGTGACGACTGACGTGATCTTTACCCGTGGCGTTGCCTATCAGGATGACCCGCAGCAGCCCATTGCCCATGTGGTGGGCACGTTCATGCGCATGGGCAAGCGGCTCAAGGGAGCCCAAGGACTGAGCAGCACAATCAAGGGAGAACAGGCATGACGCATCGATTCAAGACGCGCCTGGAACAGGCCCACGAACTCGGCAACTATGAGGCGCTGCTGGAGTTGATTCCCTACGCCAAGCTGATCGGCATTGAATGCACACGCCTGGGCGATGAATTGCTGTTTCGCCTGCCCGCCAACAAAGACAACATTGGTAACCCCATATTGCCGGCGCTGCACGGCGGGGTGATTGCCGGCTTTATGGAGCTGTCGGCGGCGTTGCACCTGCTGGTATTTACCGGTGCGCCAGGCTTGCCGAAAATCATCGATTTCTCCCTGGATTACCTGCGTGCAGGCCAGTTCCGCGACACTTATGCCAAATGCCAGGTCTGGCGCCAGGGCCGACGGGTCGCGAACGTGGCAATTACCGCCTGGCAGAGCACCCCGGCAGAACCTATTGCCACCGCCCGTGCGCATTTCAAAATTGAGGAAACGACTCGCCCTTGAAATCCTGGCCTTAGCCCCCAACTTTGATGACAACCCGCCGCCAACCCTCAAGGGTACGGCCACTGCCATCCAATTGGAGTTTGATGACCATGAGTGTGGAAACTCAAAAGGAAACCCTGGGCTTCCAGACCGAGGTGAAGCAACTGCTGCACCTCATGATCCATTCGCTGTATTCCAACAAGGAAATTTTCCTTCGCGAATTGATCTCGAACGCCTCTGACGCTGTCGACAAATTACGTTTCGAAGCCCTGTCCAAGCCTGAGTTGCTGGAAGGTGGCGCCGAACTGAAAATCCGTGTGAGCTTCGATAAAGACGCCAAGACCGTCACCCTCGAAGACAACGGTATCGGCATGAGCCGTGACGATGCGATCACCCACCTGGGTACCATCGCCAAATCCGGCACCGCTGATTTCATGAAGAACCTGTCCGGTGACCAGAAGAAAGATTCGCACCTGATCGGCCAATTCGGTGTGGGCTTCTACTCGGCCTTCATCGTTGCCGACAAGGTTGAAGTGTTCAGCCGCCGCGCCGGCCTTGACGCCAGCCAAGGCGTGCATTGGTCCTCCAAAGGTGAGGGCGAGTTTGAAATCGCCACCATCGATAAAGCCGACCGTGGCACCCGCATCGTGCTGCACCTGAAATCCGCTGAAGATGAGTTCGCTGACGGCTACCGCCTGCGCAATATCATCAAGAAATACTCCGACCACATCGCTCTGCCAATCGAGTTGCCGAAAGAGCAGGCTGCCGCCGAAGGCGAAGAAGCGCCTGCCCAGGAATGGGAAGTGGTCAACCGTGCCAGCGCCCTGTGGACCCGTCCTCGCACTGAAGTGAAGGACGAGGAATACCAGGAGTTCTACAAGCACATCGCCCACGACTACGAAAACCCACTGAGCTGGAGCCACAATAAGGTCGAAGGCAAGCTGGAATACAGCTCGCTGCTCTACGTACCGGCCCGTGCTCCGTTCGACCTGTACCAGCGTGAAGCGCCGAAAGGCCTGAAGCTCTACGTGCAGCGCGTGTTCGTGATGGACCAGGCGGAATCGTTCCTGCCGCTGTACCTGCGCTTCATCAAAGGCGTGGTCGACTCCAATGACCTGTCGCTGAACGTGTCGCGGGAAATCCTGCAGAAAGACCCGATCATCGACTCCATGAAGTCGGCGTTGACCAAGCGCGTCCTCGACATGCTGGAAAAACTGGCGAAGAACGAGCCTGAGCAATACAAAGGCTTCTGGAAAAACTTCGGTCAGGTCATGAAAGAAGGCCCGGCGGAAGATTTCGCCAACAAGGAAAAAATCGCCGGCCTGCTGCGTTTTGCCTCGACTCAGGGCGAAGATGGCGAGCAGGTGGTGTCCTTGGCCGAGTACCTGGCACGCGCCAAGGAAGGTCAGGACAAGATCTACTACCTGACCGGCGAAACCTACGCTCAGGTCAAGAACAGCCCGCACCTGGAAGTCTTCCGTAAGAAAGGCATCGAAGTGCTGCTGCTGACCGACCGTATCGATGAGTGGCTGATGAGCTACCTCAGCGAATTCGACGGAAAGACCTTTGTCGACGTTGCCCGTGGTGACCTAGACCTGGGTAACCTGGACTCCGAAGAAGAGAAGAAGGAAGCCGAAGAAGTCGCCAAGGCCAAAGAAGGCCTGGTTGAGCGGATCAAGACGGCCCTCGGCGATGCGGTCAGTGAAGTGCGGGTTTCCCACCGCCTGACCGACTCCCCGGCGATCCTGGCCATCGGCGAGCAGGACCTGGGCATGCAGATGCGCCAGATTCTCGAAGCCAGCGGCCAGAAGGTTCCGGATTCCAAGCCGATCTTCGAATTCAACCCGGCTCACCCGCTGATCGAGAAACTCGACGGCGAGCAGAGCGAAGAGCGGTTTGGCGACCTGTCGCACATCCTCTTCGATCAGGCGGCCCTGGCCGCTGGCGACAGCCTCAAGGATCCGGCCGCGTATGTGCGCCGCCTGAACAAGCTGTTGGTTGAACTGTCGGTTTGACCCCGTTGTAGAAAAACCCGCTTCGGCGGGTTTTTTCGTTCTACTGCACCTCAACTGGAGTAAATGATGAGCCAAGTCACTGTGCGTTCCGTGGTCTATCAGATTGATGGCCAGCCTTATGAGAGCCGCCTGGCATTCGATGCCAGCCACCAGGGTCCGTTGCCGGGCTTGTTGATGGCGCCGAACTGGATGGGCGTGAGTGCGGGTGCCGAAGAAATCGCAAAGGCCGTTGCCGGCAAAGGTTATGTGGTGCTGATTGCCGACTTGTACGGGCAAAGTGTGCGCCCGTCGAATGGCGACGACGCCGGTGCCGCGATGATGCCGTTGAAGAATGATCGCCCGTTGCTGAACAAGCGCATGCAGGCGGCCTTTGAGCAGTTGCAAGGTCAGACCGAAGCCGCAGTGGATACCTCGAAGCTGGCGACCTTTGGTTTCTGCTTTGGCGGTTGCTGCTCCCTGGAGCTGGCACGCACCGGCGCGCCGTTGAAGGCTGCGGTGTCCTTCCACGGCACCCTCGACACGCCGAATCCGGCGGACGCGAAGAACATCAAGGGCTCGGTGCTGGTGCTGCACGGTGCTTCCGACCCGTTGGTGCCAAAAGAGCAACTGCCGGCGTTCGAAGATGAAATGAACGCGGCCGGCGTGGACTGGCAATTGCTGAGCTACGGCGGTGCGGTGCATTCCTTCACTGACCCGGAGGCCAATGTGCCGGGCAAGATGATGTACGACGCGAAGACCGCAGCACGGGCCTTCCAGTCGATGCATAACTTGTTGGATGAAGTGTTCAAGGGCTAACGCTTAAGCGTTTGTTCCGGCCTCACCGAGGGCAAGTCCCTCCCACATGTTGACCGTGTGAATCCGATCAAGTGTGGGAGGGGCGGTGCGAAGATTCGACTTGCCCCCGTTTGCTATCTCAGGGGCAACTCAATTCTTTCAGTTTCACCTGGCACCGTCGGCCAATCCCTAGCGGCCCAGCGCTGCCTGGCCTGCTCGATCTTCAACGGATCGCTCGCGACAAAATTCCAATTGATCCGCCGTGGCCCATCCAGCGGTGCACCGCCAAACACCACCAGGTGGCAATCGCTCCCGGCGCACAGCGTCATCTCCTGTCCTGCCGGCAAGACCACCAGACTCTGCACCTCAAGCGCCTCGCCCTCCAACTGTGCTTCACCCTCCAGCACGTACACCGCCCGTTGCTCATGCTCGTCAGGGATCAGCAGGGTAGTGGCCGTCTGCATCCGCACCTCGGCATACAGCGTGGGCGACAGCACTGGCACTGGCGATTTCAGGCAAAACCCATTGCCGGCGATCATGCGAATCTGCACGCCCAAGTTGTCGCTGATCGGCAGGCTCGCCGCCGGGTGGTGGCTGTAATGGCCGGGCCCGGTTTCATGATCCTTGGGTGACGCAAGCCACACTTGCAACCCATGCAGGCTGAAGCCACTGGCCTTGAGTGCTTCGGGTGTGCGCTCCACATGGGCAATCGCGCTGCCGGCAGTCATCCAGCTGACATCACCCGCTTGCACCTCCTGGTCAGAACCCAAGCTGTCCTTATGCTGCAGTGCACCGTCGAACAGATAGGTGAGAGTGGATAGGCCGATATGCGGATGCTGACGGATATTCATGCCGCTGCCCGCTGGGTACTGGGTGGGCAACATGTGATCAAAGAACACAAAGGGCCCGACGCTACGGCATTCCCGTGAGGGCAAGGGGCGCAGGATCGGCTGGCCTTCGACGTCTTCGGGGCGAGGGCGGATCACGGTGAGGGTGGTCATGGTGCGTCCCAGTCTGAGCGGGTTAGGTGTAATTAAGCATAACCCGCTCGACGAGAGGTTGCCGCTATTGGCTGAATGCGCCTTCGGACAGCTGGGTCTCGATATTGATTTCGGCAGTGGTCATCAGCTTGTGCACCGGGCACTTGTCCGCCACGCGATGCAGTTCATCGCGCTGCGCGTCCGTGAGTACGCCCTTGAGGGTCAATTTGACGTTGAGTGTGTATTTGCCTTTTGGCTCTTCGGCGGCGTCGTGGGTGACTTCCACGGTCACGCCGGTCAGCGGGATATCTTTCTTCTGGGCATAGAGCCTGACGGTCAAGGCCTTGCACGACGCCAGCGCGGCATCGAAGTAATCGTGGGGGGAGGGCGCCGAGTCGTCGCCACCCAGGCTCTTGGGCAGGTCGGTGAACAGCTCGTGGTTGTTGATGTTGACGCTGTGGCGGAAGTTTTCAGCGTTCAATGTGTTCACGGTAACAGGCATGGCAAACCTCACAGGGTGGCAGGATGAAGGTCATGCAGTTATAGAGCATGCTGGCACTTCAGTGTTCCGCGTTTTTCCACGATGAACCTCGGCACAGGGCACAAGGTCTACCCGTATTGGCCCCCATTGAGGTTGTACCGTGCCCTGGATCCGCCTGAGTCTTGCCCTGTTGCTCGCCGCCGGTAGTCTCGCTGTGCAGGCGCGTGAGTATGCCTACAGCGACGCCCACCTGCATTACGTGGATTTTTTCCAGGAAACTGCCGGCATGGATAAATTGCTCAAGGCCATGGCCGAGAATCGCATCGAGCATGTGATGATTTCCGGCATTCCCGTTGCGAAGAAATGGCACGAAGACGAGCCCAAACGCCCGCGCTACTACGCCGGTGATGACGCCGATGCCTATTGGTACAGCGCCACTGACGTCATCGTCGCTGCGGCCGTGAACAAGCTCACCCCAGAACAGCGCCAGCATTTTCATCCGTTTCTAAGCGGCTTCAATCCCAACGACAAGAACTCTGCCGCCCATATCCAACGCATGCTCGACCTTAATCCAGGGCTCTGGCAGGGCATTGGAGAGGTGTTCACCCGTCACGATGACCTCACCGCGCTTACCTCAGGCGATACCCCGCGTGCCAACAACGAGGCAATGACGCGGATATACCACCTGGCCGCCGAAAACGACCTGCCGGTAATGCTGCACTCGAACATCACCTCCAAGCGCGAGCGTAACTCGCTGTATTTGGCTGAGATCGAAGAGCCGTTGCGCAACCACCCGCACACCCGTTTTATCTGGGCCCATGCCGGTACCAGCAAGGAAATTCACCGTCATCAGGTCCAGATGGACTTCCTGCTGCCCACGTTAAGCCGGATGCTGGAGGCTTATCCCAATCTGTATATCGACCTGTCCTGGAGCATGCTCACGCCGTATTTGCTGGACGATGCGGGTCAGCCTCGGCCGGAGTGGGTAAAGCTGGTGGAGCGCTTCCCGGAGCGTTTTATGCTGGGCTCGGACGTCGTAGGGCGTTTCAATAAGCTGGGTAAGGAAATGCGCCGCTTTGATCCCTTCCTCGATGCATTGCCCGAAGACGTCGCCCACAAGGTTGCACGGGATAACTTCCTGGCCATTCTGCCTAAACCACCTCGCGATGGTGGCGCACGTTGATATCGCGTTTTCGTCTTACGCAAATACAGTAGAGCGCCGATAACTTCCAGGAGACCGGCTGCAGGTGAATGCAGCGCTTTTGGAAGGATCCAGGCAATGAATATCCGTAGTTTGAATATTGCCCCGCGCGCCGGTTTGGGCTTTGGCGTGCTGGCGGTGATGGTGTTTGCTCTGGGCGGCTTTGCGCTGCTGCAGATGGCCAACATGCGCCAGCAGTCTGATCAGGTGGAAAACAACTGGCTGCCCAGCGTGATGGCAGTGGGGGAGATGAGCCAGGACGTGTTGCGTATTCGCGCGCTGACCTTGCGCTTGCTGGTCACCCGCGATCCCCAGGCCGTGGCGCAGAACGAGCAGAAAATCACCGAGATCAAAGCCGCGCTGCATAACGCCGAAGGGCTGTACGAAGCGTTGATCGTATTGCCCGAGGAGCGTGTGTTGTTTGATCGACTCAAGGTCGAGGAGCAGCGCTACCTGCAGCGCCAGGAGCAGGTGGTGGCGCTGTCCAAGGCTAACCGGCTGGAGGAAGCGATTCAGGTGGTCAACGGTGAGATGAATCAGCTGGCTGACGAAATGGCACTGACCTTGCGATCCCTGGTTAATCTAAACAAGGCCAGTGCCAACGAAGCGGCAAAGCAGGCACAGCATGTATTCAGCCAGTCGCGTACTTGGGTGATCGCCATGGTTGCCCTGGCCGCGCTGGTCACCATCGGCCTGGCGGTCTGGCTGACCCGCAGCATCGTGTTGCCACTGGCGCAGTCGCTCAAAGTTGCCCAGAACGTTGCCAGCGGCGATCTGACTGGGGAAATCATACTGAGTGGCAAGGATGAACCCGCGCGCTTGCAGCGGGCGCTCAAGGGGATGCAGGACACCTTGCGTGACACCATCCGGCGTATCTCGGAGTCTTCGAGTCAACTTGCGTCGGCGTCCGAGGAGCTCAGCTGCGTTACCGAGGATGCCACCCGTGGTTTGCACCAGCAAAGCCAGGAAATCGAACAGGCCGCAACGGCGGTCAACCAGATGACGGCCGCGGTGGAGGAGGTGGCAAGCAATGCTGTGGCCACGTCACAGGCATCCCGCGAGTCTGACCGTATCGCCCAGCAAGGGCGTGAGCAGGTGCATCAAACGGTAGTGTCGATTGAGGCGCTGGCCTCGGATGTGACCGCCAATGCGACCCAGGTCGAGGACTTGGCTCAGAAGGTCTATGGCATTAGCAAGGTGCTGGATGTGATTCGTTCGATTGCCGAGCAGACCAATCTGTTGGCGCTGAATGCTGCCATTGAGGCTGCGCGGGCAGGTGATGCGGGGCGCGGCTTTGCGGTGGTCGCCGACGAGGTGCGCGCGTTGGCTCATCGCACTCAGCAGTCGACGCAGGAAATCGAGCAGATGATCGGTGGGATTCAGCAAGGTACGGAGCAAGCCGTCAGTTCAATGCAGCAGAGCAACACCCGGGCGCGTTCCACCCTGGACATCGCCAAGTCGGCGGGGACGGCGCTGGAGGCAATTGCATCGGCGTTCACGCTGATCAATGAGCGCAACCTGGTGATTGCCAGTGCGTCCGAACAGCAGGCGGCGGTGGCGAGGGAGGTGGATCGCAACTTGATGAATATCCGCGACCTGGCGCATCAGACGTCCGCCGGAGCTAATCAGACCAGTGCGGCGAGTCAGGAGTTGTCGCGGTTGGCGGTGGATTTGAATTCGATGGTGGCGCGGTTTTCGGTGTAGTGCGCAGGTTGGGTGTATGTCCGTTGTTCAAGTAACGGATGTATACCCGGTCAACTCCAGTCTTCCATAAAAAAGCCCCGAACCAGTCGGGGCTTTTTCAGTGGATCAAGCTACAGGTCTTACTTACCCTGCCAGCGCTTCAGTACCAAGGTGGCGTTAGTGCCACCGAAGCCGAAGCTGTTGCTCATCACTGTGTCGATCTTGGCGTTTTCAACGGTCTTGGTCAGGATCGGCATATCGGCGACGACCGGGTCGATCTCGTCGATGTTGGCCGAACCGGCCATGAAGTTGCCTTCCATCATCAGCAGGCAGTAGATCGCTTCGTGAACGCCAGCGGCGCCCAAGGAGTGACCCGACAGGCTCTTGGTGGAGCTGATGGCCGGAGCCTTGTCGCCGAATACCGCACGTACACCTTCCATTTCCTTGGCGTCGCCGACCGGAGTCGAGGTGCCGTGGGTGTTCAGGTAGTCGATTGGGGTATCTACAGTGGACATGGCCATCTGCATGCAACGGATAGCGCCTTCACCGCTCGGGGCAACCATGTCGTAGCCGTCGGACGTCGCGCCGTAGCCAACGATTTCCGCGTAGATCTTGGCACCACGGGCCAGAGCGTGTTCCAGCTCCTCGACCACCACCATGCCGCCACCGCCGGCGATGACGAAGCCGTCACGCTTGGCGTCGTAGGCGCGGGAGGCCTTTTCCGGGGTTTCGTTGTACTGGGTGGACAGCGCGCCCATGGCGTCGAACAGGAACGACTGGCTCCAATGTTCTTCTTCACCGCCGCCGGCGAACACGATGTCCTGCTTGCCCAGCTGGATCTGCTCTACCGCAGTACCGATGCAGTGAGCACTGGTGGCGCAGGCGGAGGAGATCGAGTAGTTCACGCCCTTGATGGCGAACGGTGTGGCCAGACAGGCCGAAACGGTGCTGCCCATGGTCCGCGTTACACGGTACGGGCCAACGCGCTTCACGCCTTTCTCGCGCAGGATGTCCAGCGCTTCCATTTGGTTCAGGGTGGATGCGCCGCCCGAACCGGCGATCAGGCCGGTGCGTACGTTCGATACCTGGTCTTCGCTCAGGCCGGAGTCGGCGATGGCATCTTTCATGGCCAGATAGGCGTAGGCGGCAGCGTGGCCAACGAAGCGATAGATCTTGCGATCGATCAGTTCTTCGAGGGGCAGGTCGATGGAGCCGGAAACCTGGCTACGCAGACCCATTTCGGCATATTCCGGGTTGAAGCGGATGCCAGGGCGACTTGCACGCAGGTTAGCGGTGACGGTCTCTTTGTCATTGCCCAGGCAAGAAACGATGCCCAGACCAGTGATAACGACGCGGCGCATGCGGATAACCCTTAAAAGTTGTCAGTGGAAGTGAATACGCCGACCCGAAGGCCTTCGGCAGTATAGATCTCGCGACCGTCGACGCTCACCGAACCATCGGCGATGGCCAGGTTCAGCTTGCCCTTGAGGACGCGCTTGATCTGAATGTTGTAGGTGACTTTCTTGGCGGTCGGCAGGACCTGGCCAAAGAACTTCACTTCGCCCGAACCCAGGGCGCGGCCGCGGCCTGGCAAACCCTGCCAGCCGAGGAAGAAGCCGACCAGTTGCCACATGGCGTCGAGGCCCAGGCAACCTGGCATCACAGGGTCGCCTTCGAAATGGCAGGCGAAGAACCACAGGTCCGGGGTGATATCCAGCTCGGCGACCAATTCACCTTTGCCGTACTTGCCACCCTCTTCACTGATATGGGTGATGCGATCCACCATCAGCATGTTCGGGGCGGGCAGTTGCGCGTTACCTGGGCCGAACAGCTCACCGCGACTGCAGCGCAGCAGGTCTTCCCGAGTAAAGGCGTTTTGTTTGGTCATGCGAGCTCCTCAATAATCCCATGCGGCAGGGTAGGGCAAATCTTCCCGAACCGAATGAAGCGTTCATGCCTCATGTCGGCAGCCTACACATAGACTATTGCGTTGTAGTGAAAGTCACAGCGTTAGGCACTGAATGTACACTTGTTCACTGAAATTTTAAACCGGGCCCGTTTGAGGGGCCCGTTCGGGTGCCTAAGACTGCCGCACTTTCGTCTTTCACGCCAGTCGGACTTGGTTGATGGCGCACCGCTATTGCACCCAACGCTGCAGGATTTGCTGTAAATCCGTACGTTTGAACGGCTTGGCCAGGTAATCGTTCATGCCCGCCGCCAGGCAGGCTTCGCGGTCGCCCTGTAAGGCGTTGGCGGTGAGAGCGATGATTGGCAGGTCGGCACACCCTGGCAACTGGCGAATCTGCCGGGTGGCTTCGTAGCCATCAATCAGCGGCAGTCGGCAATCCATCAGGATCGCCGTGAAAATTAGGCTCTCGGCACTGCGGATCGCTTCGGCACCGTCAGTGGCCAGGCTCACTTCGAACCCCAGGCTGCGCAGCATCGCTTCCACCACGGTGCGGTTGACCGGATTGTCCTCCACCAGCAACACATGGCGGCCATCACCAGCACTGTGCTTGCCCTCAGCATTCTGGGCCACCGCGGGCAGGCTTTGTTGATCCAGGGCCAGTGGAATTTCCAAGGTAAACACCGAGCCACGGCCTTCTTCGCTCTGAGCGCGGAGGGTGCCGCCCATGCGCTCGGCCAGGGTGCGGGCGATGGGAAGTCCCAGCCCGGTGCCGCCGTAACGTCTTGAAATGGAACTGTCGGCCTGCTGGAACGCATCGAACATCAATTCCAGGCGTTCCGTGGAAATTCCGATGCCACTGTCACGCACGGTGCAGGTGAACCACACAAGCTCATGGTCGAGGGTTTGCCAATGGGGTTCGACGCTCACGCTGCCGTGCTCGGTGAACTTCAAGGCATTGCCGATCAGGTTCACCAGAATCTGGCGGATCCGCGTCGGATCCCCCTGCACTCGGAGTGCATCCATGCCCGGCGGGATCGGCAGCTTGAGCACCAGCCCACGCTGCTGCGCGCTGTGCTGGAAGGCCTGGGCGCAACTGTTGATCAGGTCGGCCAGGTTGAACGAAATATGTTCCAGCTCCAGGGCCTCGCGTTCGATACGCGAGAAGTCGAGGATATCGTTGATCACTTTGAGCAGATGCTCGGTGGACTCGGAGGCCAGCGCCGCGTATTCAGTCTGCTCCTCGGTCATCTCGGTGGTTTCCAGCAGTTGCAGCATGCCCAGTACGCCGTTCATCGGCGTGCGCAGTTCGTGGCTCATCATCGCCAGGAAGTCTGACTTCGCATTGTTGGCACGCTCGGCTTCTTCACGGGTCTGGATCAGTTGCGCCATGGCCTGCTGCTGTTCACGACTGGCCTGGTTGAGGCCTTCGGCCAAATTGTTGATGTGCCTCGAAAGGTCGCCCAGTTCTGAATCATCCACAATCGGCAGTGGCGTCTTGTAGTCGCCTTGCTGGATCGCCTTGACGGCATTGCCCATGGCGCTGATCGGTTGCGACAGGCTGGCGGCCAGGCGCCGGGCGAGCAGGAAGGTAAACAGCAGGGCGAACAACGCCAGGATGCCCGCCTTGAACAGAATCTCCTGTTGACGCTGGCTGAAGGCGTCATTGGACATGCCGACAATCACCCGTCCCAGGTAATCCGCGCGCGGCGCCTTGGATTCGTTGAGGTTGTCCTCGAAAAAGTCGTTGCCCAGCTGGATATGTTGCAGGCGGATCGGCGCCTGGAAGACTTTCACCGACAGCGAGCGGTCGTGTTTCTCCGACGGCTGCTCGACGTACACCAGAATGTTTTCGCTGCTGTCCTGAATCTCCAGGAAGCGCACATGGGGCGTGGCCAATGTCGCGCGCAGCAGGCTATCAAGCACATCGTTGTTGCCTGAGATCACGCCGTATTCGGTGGCGGGCGCGAGCTGGTTGGCGATCAGTTGGCCCGTGTGGTCCAGTTCCTGGCGCAGGTCCTGGATACGCACGAAAGTGAAAAAGCTGATCAGCAGCAACGTCAGCAACAGTGCCGGACCCAGGGTGATGAGCTGGGTGCGTGTGTTGATGTCCCAACGACGACGCAAGGTCATGGGCGTTTTTCTCCTTCTGCCAATCGGGCGGCGACTCTGGCTTCGTCCACCTGTTCAATGCCCAGTGAGCGCGCGACCTGCGGGTTGCCCAAGACTTTGAAATGTTCTGGATACAGTGATCGTGGCCAACTGGCCGGCGGCTGGTCCAGCAAGCGGTCGAGTACCGCCAGCCAGTCGGTCTGGTCGCTGTAGGTGCTGGCCAGGCTGCCGGCGCGCACAAACCCGGCATTCGGGCCCACCAGCGGTAATTGCTGGGCGTAGCTGCTCAGCAGCAGGTTTTTCACGGTCTTTGGGTTGTACAGTTGCGGGTCGTCGAGGCCCAGCAGTACGTGGCTGCTCCTGAACAGGTTTTGCAGTGGGCGGCTGTCGTTTGTGTTGTCCCAGCGCTGAGGTTCGATGGCCAGCTCCAGCGCCTCTGCATAGCGGCGTAGCTCGGGCAGCAGGAATTCGCTCTCGGTGCTGTAGAGCACACCGATGCGCTGCGCCTGGGGCAGGATGCTGGTGATCAGGCGCAGTTGGCGTTCCAGCGGTGGGTCGCTCCACAACAGGCTGATCCGCGCGTGCCGCGAGGCCTCCGGACGTTGGTGGGCTTGTAGCCGACTGATGCGCATCACCAGGGTCGGCGGGCCTTGTAGGTCCTGCAGACGCCAGTCCAGGCCAGGCAGGTCCAGCAGGATCAAGCGCGTACTGGAGGGCAAGCGGCTGGGCGCGGGCAAGTCCTTGAGAGGAGTGAAAGTAACGTGGTCTTCGGGGCGTTGCTGGGCCAGGGCCCGGGCAAAGGCTTGCACGCCTGCACCGTCTTCGTCTGCGGTCAGCAGGATTTCGGCGCTCCACGCCGGTGCCGCCAGCAACAGGCAGGCCAGCAGCACGGCGCGTCGGCAGCACTTATAGATAAAGAAGCGGGTCATCCGTGACGAGTCGCCCATGTCAGAACTCTAGCTCCGCGCTGAAGTAGAGGACGTGGCGATGGTCGTAAGTGTTGTCGGCCCAAGTGGTGGGCTGGTTATCGAGGCGTTCTTGCAGCATGCCGGCCAGCTCCACGTTGGCGTTGCCCAGGGCAATGCGCTTGGCCACCCGCAGGTCGACCCGTTCGAAGCGATATTGGTTGAGTGCGTCATCGCCATAGTAGAACAGCGCGCTGGACCAGCCGCGGCCCCATTCGCGCAACCAGCCGGCGGAGCCACTGTTGCGCGCCGTCTGGGCTTTGTCCAGAGGGTTGCTGGTGGCGGCGTCGACGTAAGCATAGGTCAGCCGCAGACGATCGGCGCTGCTCACCCGCCAATCGAATTGCGACTCGGCACCGGTGAACCGCGAACTGTTGGCGTTGCTGGCGATGTACTGGTTGTTGCGCAGGGGCGAGCTGATCATGTCGGTGATTTCGTCATAGAACAGTTTCACGTCCATGGTCAGCCCGAGATCGGCAAAGAACCCGTTGTATCCCAGTTCCCGCGAGCGCATCAGTTCCTTGTCCAAATTGCCCGGGCCCCGGGTCTTCACGAAGTACTGCCCGGAGCTCTGCCCGTAGGCCGGTGAGCTTAGGTTGGTGACGCGATAGCTCCAGTTGACGTTGTTCTCGAACATGTCCGGTGAACGGATGGCTTCGGAATACACCGCGCGCAGGCCGTGGCGCGGGTTGATCAAATAGTTGACCGCCACTCTTGGCGTAAGTGAGTGGCCACTCAGTTGTGTGTCTTCGAACATGGCGCCGCCTTGGAGCAGCCAATGCTCGCTGGCGCGCCATTCCAACTGGCCGAACAGGCGCCAGGTGGTGTCGTCCAGGGTGCCGTTGAAGTAGGTGTCGGAATCGGCGCGGTCGTAGCGGTAGTTCATGCCGCTGACCAGGCGCAGGCTGTCGGACAGGCTGAGGGTGTCTTGAATCTCCAGGTCGTAGCGGCTTTCGCGAGTGCTCTGGTCGATGTCACCGCACACACTCTGGTTCGCGCCGTTACGCCACTGGTCCAGCACCTGATTGGCCAGGGCTTGCTCGGCGGCACTGCCCGGCGGTGCGGTGCCTTGGCTGTAGGTGTCCATGTGCCGGGCCAGCAGTTCGGCGTAATTTGGGTTCAATTGCCACAACTGGGTCAGCTCGGGGCTGAACGAGACTTTGGCGTCGCAGGCCTTCCAAATTTGCCGGCGATTCCACTGCTGGGCCGAGCCTTGGATATACAGGCTGTGCTCGGGATTTAAGTCGATGTTCCAGCGCAGGGAGCCGGCGTAGTCCTTGGCCGCGACGTCGGAGTTGTTACCGCCTTCGGTAATCCCGGCAAATACTGGGGTGTAGGTATACGGACGCTGATTGGTGCCTTCCTTGGCATCCAGTTGCCAGTCGATGCTCTGCTGCGCGTTCAACGTCTGGCTCATTGCCAGGCTGAAGCGGTTGAGGCGGCGACCGTCGCGGCGATCAGCACCGGCGGCATCGCTGTCGAAGCCATCGTCCTGCTGCCCGGACAGGGACAGGCGCAAATCACCGGTTTCCCAGCCCACGCCCTGGCTGGCATAGAAGTCGTTGATCCCACGTTCGCCCCGAATCAGCTTTACCCTTGAGCCGTGGCTGTTGGCCGGTGAGCGCGTAAGAATATTGACCACTGCCATCAACGCATTGGCGCCGTAGCTGACGGTGTTGGGGCCGCGGAAGACTTCGATACGCTCGATATCCTCCATGGCCACAGGAATATCGCTCCAGTCCACCGTGGCGAGGCCGGCGCGGTATACCGAACGCCCGTCGATCAACACCTGCATGCGCCGCGCATCGTTGGCACTGGTGCCGTGGTAGTTCACTGCAGCCTGGTTGCCGGTGGTGTAGCCGACCATCATTCCCGGCACCAGGCGTAGCAGTTCGCTGATGTCCCGTGCGCCGCTGGCTTTGATCAGCTCGCTATCGATCACGGTCATGCTGCCGGGTACGGCGGCGGCCGATTGCTTGAGGCGTGTGGCGGTCAATACCTGCGGCAGCGGCTGGCTGTCGAGGAACAGATCGTCAGCCAGCACTGATGTACTGCACAACAGCAATAGCAGTAGAGACGAATGGGAAGAAGGGCCCAAATACACGACACGGCCTTGATAATGACGGATAGCCGCCCATGTTAACTGAGGCTGGGGTATTTGCCAGTCAGTGCCTTTGCAATTACGTCACACGAGTAGGGCATTTTCCCACAGACGCACGAATTGAAACGGGGGCTGGCCGCAAGCGGGTCGCTCCGTATAATGCCGCCATCGCCACTGGTATGGATTAACGGATTGCATATGACTGAGCAGCGCCCTATTGCGGTCCTGGGAGGCGGGAGTTTTGGTACCGCCGTGGCTAACCTGCTGGCCGAGAACGGTCACGCGGTGCGTCAGTGGATGCGCGATCCCGAGCAGGCCGAGGCCATCCGCGTGCATCGGGAAAACCCTCGTTACCTCAAAGGCATCAAGATTCATCCGGCGGTCGAGCCGGTCACCGATCTGTTGGCTACCCTGACGGACTGCGATCTGTGCTTTGTCGCGCTGCCCTCCAGTGCCTTGCGCTCGGTATTGGCGCCCCATGCCGAACGTCTGGCAGGCAAGATGCTGGTCAGCCTGACCAAGGGCATCGAGGCGCAAACCTTCAAGTTGATGAGCGAAATCCTTGAAGAAATCGCGCCCCAGGCACGTATTGGCGTGTTGTCCGGGCCGAATCTCGCGCGGGAAGTCGCCGAGCACGCGCTGACCGCCACTGTGGTCGCCAGCGAAGACGAAGCCCTGTGCGAACGTGTCCAGGCGGTGCTGCATGGCCGTACTTTCCGCGTGTATGCCAGTGGTGATCGTTTCGGCGTCGAGTTGGGCGGTGCGCTCAAGAACGTCTACGCCATCATCGCCGGTATGGCAGTGGCGCTGGGCATGGGCGAAAACACCAAGAGCATGCTGATCACCCGTGCACTGGCGGAAATGACGCGCTTTGCGGTGAACCAAGGCGCCAACCCGATGACATTTCTCGGCCTTGCAGGCGTCGGCGACCTGATCGTTACGTGTTCGTCGCCGAAAAGTCGCAACTACCAGGTGGGTTTCGCCCTAGGCCAGGGGCTGAGCCTCGAAGACGCGGTGACGCGTCTGGGGGAAGTGGCCGAAGGCGTCAACACTCTCAAGGTACTGAAAGCCAAGGCCCAGGAAGTGGGCGTGTACATGCCGCTGGTCGCGGGGTTGCACGCGATCCTGTTTGAAGGGCGCACTTTGAACCAGGTTATCGAGTTGCTGATGCGCGCCGAGCCGAAAACCGATGTCGACTTTATTTCCACCAGTGGTTTCAACTGAGGAACGCGTCATGAACGATCCGAAAGCAGCCCCCAAGTACGAATCCATTGTCCTGCGCATCCTGTGGATGCTGGTGTTTGCCCTGGTGTGGCAAGTGGCGCAATTCATTCTCGGCGCGTTGATCGTGGTGCAACTGATCTATCGACTGATCTACGGCGCGCCGAACCTGGGCCTGATGAATTTTGGCGACAGCCTCAGCCAGTTCCTGGCGCAGATCGGCCGTTTCGGCAGCTTCCATAGCGAGCAGAAGCCTTGGCCGTTCGCCGACTGGCCAACCCCGCGCGCGCCCGAGGGCGAAGCCGCTCACAGCGTACCGCCGGCGCCGCACCCTGTGCGCGATGAAGAGCCGAAACTGTGAAACTGTGGATTTTGCGCCACGGCGAGGCAGAAGGGCATGCCCGCACCGACGCCGAACGTAACCTTACTGAGCATGGCCGTGGCGAAGTGTTGCGCAGTGCCGCGCATCTGATTGGCCAACCGCTCAGCGCCATTATCGCCAGCCCCTATGTGCGGGCGCAGCAAACCGCGCAATTGGTACGCGACGTGTTGGGGTTCGAGCCAGAAGTCCGCACCGTGCCTTGGCTGACACCGGAGGGCAACCCACTGCAGGTGCTGGAACAGCTCGACACGGATGACAATGTGCTGCTGGTCAGTCATCAGCCCTTGGTCGGCAGCTTGATCAGCTTTTTGCAGCACGGCCATCAGCGCCAGCCAGAGCCGATGTACACCGCCAGCCTGGCGGAATTGGAGGGTGACTTCCCGTTGGCCGGGCTGATGAGCCTGGTAAGTGTGAAGAACCCGTAGGCAATACCGCTGCTTTGTGTGTGCTATACAGTCAACCAAGCAAGTGCTTGGTTGGCTATGATCGGACCACAAAGGAGCGCGTCCCATGCCCGTCGCTGTTCGTTTGCCGTTGCAGCTCTTCTTCGAACGTGAAGCGCGACACCCGCGCCAGGCTTATCTGGTTCAACCCGTTGGCGGGGGCGAGGTGCAGACCCTCACTTGGGGCGACGTTGGCCAACAGGCTCGTCGCGCTGCGCACTGGCTGCGCGCCAGGGAGCTTCCTCACGGCTCGCACATTGCCCTGATCTCGAAAAACTGCGCCCACTGGATCATCGCCGATCTGGCAATCTGGATGGCGGGGCATGTTTCGGTCCCTCTTTACCCCAATCTCACCGCCGACTCCGTTGGTCACGTACTCACTCATTCCGAGGCGGCGCTGGTGTTTGTCGGCAAGCTCGATGATTGGCCTGCCATGGCCCCCGGCGTTCCGGACGGTGTTGCGACCATCAGCCTGCCGCTGTGCCCACCCGGCGCGTTCGACTTCACGTGGGCAGACCTGCAAACCTGCTCACCGATCCAGGACAGCCCCGCACCCGTTGCCTCTGAACTGGCTACTGTCATCTACACGTCTGGCACCACGGGCTTGCCCAAGGGCGTGATGCACAGCTTTGGCACCCTGGGGTTTGCCGCCACACACGGTACTGAGTTGTTTGGCCTGGGGGAGGGCGACCGGCTGCTGTCGTACCTGCCGCTGTGCCATGTGGCTGAGCGGATGTTTGTAGAGATGGCCTCAATCTACACCGGGCAAACGGTATTTTTCGCCGAGAGCCTGGATACCTTTCTGACGGATTTGCGCAGGGCGAGGCCTACAGCGCTGTTTGGTGTGCCGCGTATCTGGACCAAATTCCAGCTGGGTGTTTACAGCAAGATCCCGGAAAAACGCCTGGACACCCTGCTGCGGCTGCCGTTCATCGGCAAGCGCGTAGGTCACAAGGTGCTCGCCGGCCTCGGGTTGGATGCACTGCGAATTGCGTTGTCCGGTGCCGCGCCGGTTCCCGAGGCCTTGCTGCGATGGTATCAACGCCTGGGCCTGGATGTGCTGGAGGTGTATGGCATGACCGAGAGCTGCGGCTATTCCCATGTGTGTCGTCCCGGCCAGCAGACAATCGGCTGGATCGGCCTGCCGTGCCCCGGTGTGGAAGTGCGCATCGATGCGTCGGGTGAGGTGCAGGTGCGCAGCGGCGCGACCATGCTCGGCTATTTCAAGGATCCTGGAAAAACCGCTGAAACCCTTACTGGGGACGGCTTCCTGCGCACGGGCGATAAAGGTGAGCAGGACGCTGAGGGTCGCCTGCGCTTGACCGGACGCCTCAAGGAGATCTTCAAGACCAGCAAGGGCAAATACGTGGCTCCGGCGCCGATTGAGAACCGTCTGGCGGAGCACGCGCGCATCGAACAAGTCTGCGTGGTGGGCGATGGCCTTGGCGCGCCAATCGGTTTGTGTGTGCTGTCAGCGCAGGACCAGGACCGGCAAGCGCTTGGCGCCAGCCTCGAACGCTGGCTGGAGCAGGTCAACCAGACGCTGGATAAACATGAGCGTTTGCGCCGTTTGGTGGTGGTCAAGGACAACTGGGCGGTGGAGAACGGCTTTCTGACCCCGACCTTGAAGATCAAGCGCAACGTGATCGAATCGACTTACGGTCCACAGTTTCAGGACTGGAGCGAGCGTTCCGAGGCGGTTGTGTGGCAGGATTAGGGTCATCATAAAACCAACAAGGACAACCGCATGAGCCTGTGGCGTACCCAACCGAATATCGAACAACTCAACGCCATCCAGAAAAACACCATCGGTGAACTGCTGGATATTCGCTTTGAAAGCTTCGACGACGAATCCCTGACCGCCAGCATGGTGGTTGATCACCGCACCCATCAACCTTACGGCCTGCTGCACGGCGGCGCTTCGGTGGTGCTGGCCGAAAGCGTTGGCTCTATGGCGGCTTACCTGTGCGTCGACGCCAGCAAGTTCTATTGCGTGGGCCTGGAGGTCAACGCCAATCACCTGCGTGGCGTGCGCAGTGGGCGAGTGACTGCGGTGGCCAGGGCGATCCATATCGGGCGCACCACCCAGGTGTGGGATATCCGCCTGACCACGGAAGATGGCAAGGCCAGCTGCGTTTCACGTCTGACCATGGCCGTGGTTCCGCTGGGCGAGAACCCGCCGGCACGATAGGCGTGGCGTGAGTGTCATCATTCCTGGCAGTTACAGTCATTGCTGTGCTGCCCTGGCATGGTGACAATCAATTTTCTGTTTTTGTAGATGGGTCCGGTATGTCGCAGCATGTGTTTTTTACTCACGCCAATGGCTTCCCTTCGGCCACCTACGGCAAGCTGTTTGCCGCCTTGGCGCCGGAGTACGCAGTGGCTCACCTGCCGCAGCACGGTCACGACCCCAGGTTCCCGGTGGACGATAACTGGCAGAATCTGGTGGACGAGTTGATCCACCATCTGGAGCAGCAGCCGGAGCCGGTATGGGGTGTGGGCCACTCTCTGGGCGGTGTGTTGCATTTGCACGCCGCCATGCGTTGCCCACAGTTCTATCGCGGCGTGGTGATGCTCGATTCGCCAGTGCTGACCCGCGCGGACCGCTGGGTGATCCGCGCCGCCAAGCGTTTCGGCTTTATCGATCGCCTGACCCCGGCCGGCCGCACGCTGGGCCGTCGTGAAGAGTTCAGCGACATCGACGCCGCGCGTAGTTACTTCGCTGGCAAGACCCTGTTCCGTGGCTTCGACCCGGAATGTTTCGACGCGTACTTGCAACACGGGCTTTACCAGGCGGGTGATCGCCTGCGCCTGCGCTTCGACCCAGCCACCGAAATCAGCATCTACCGTGGCGTACCCCACACCAGCCCCGGCCAGGTGCGCCAACTGAAGGTGCCGCTGGCAGTGGTGCGTGGCCGCCAGAGCCGGGTAGTGATGCGTCACC
The DNA here is from genome assembly GCF_021391435.1 of Pseudomonas sivasensis. Lineage (NCBI taxonomy): Bacteria > Pseudomonadati > Pseudomonadota > Gammaproteobacteria > Pseudomonadales > Pseudomonadaceae > Pseudomonas > Pseudomonas sivasensis. The sequence goes on from NZ_CP090029.1 coordinate 2,133,297, forward strand.
ACGCCAGCGGGGTCGACCGTCTGCCCATGGGTGAAATGCTCACCATGCCCGGTGGCCATATGTTCCCACTCGAACGCCCTCAGGACACCGCGACCTTGATCAAAACCCTGTTCACTCGCTGGGAAGCCCGTGAGCGCAGTTGCGCATGAGCACGCCGGTCGAAGAAGTGCGCCTGAGCCTGCCCCATATCGAATTGGCGGCCCATCTATTTGGCCCCGAGGATGGGTTGCCAGTGATTGCCCTACATGGCTGGCTGGACAATGCCAACAGTTTTGCGCGTCTGGCGCCCAAGCTTTCAGGGTTGCGTATCGTGGCCCTGGACATGGCGGGCCATGGGCATTCCGCGCATCGTCCTACGGGTGCCGGATATGCCTTGTGGGATTACGTCCACGATGTACTGCAAGTCGCCGAGCAACTGGGTTGGAAACGTTTTGCATTACTTGGCCACTCCCTGGGAGCCATCGTTTCCCTGGTACTGGCCGGCGCGTTGCCGGAGCGGGTAACGCACTTGGGTTTGATCGACGGCGTGATCCCACCCACCGCCAGTGGTGAGAACGCTGCGGAACGTTTGGGCATGGCATTGCAGGCGCAATTGAACCTGCAGGGCAAGCGCAAACCTGTCTACAGCACTCTGGATCTAGCGGTCGAAGCGCGCATGAAAGGCTTGGTCGCCATCAGCCGTGAAGCCGCAGAGCTACTGGCCCAGCGCGGTTTGATGCCGGTGCCGGGTGGTTACACCTGGCGTACGGACAGTCGCCTCACCCTGGCTTCGCCGATGCGTCTGACCGATGAGCAGGCAATGGCGTTCGTGCGGCGAGTGGGTTGCCCTACGCAGTTGGTGGTTGCCGCCGACGGTATGTTGGCGAAACATCCTGACTTGCTTTCCCAGCTGCCCTTTGCGGTAACCACGCTGCCAGGCGGCCATCATTTGCACCTGAATGATGAGCCCGGCGCAGTCCTTGTTGCAGACTGTTTCAATCGGTTCTTCTCCGCGCCTTGACTTGGGGCGGTCAACTGCCGAGGCTGGGCGGATTGAAAGGGAGTCAACCATGAATGTTTTCAACACCGCTACGACCTCCAATGGCCAGGGCTTTTTGAGCTTATGAGCGTGCGTAACGGATGTATCCGTATCCTGGGGCTGAGCCTGCTCAGCCCAATGGTATTCGCCGCCGACCTGCCGGGCAGCCAGGACCTGCCCACCGTGGCCCGACAGGTCGACACACAAATTGTCGATTACCGTCCCGCCGAAGAAAAAGAACGCATCTACCCCATGGGTGCGATCCGCAAGATCAGTGGCCAACTGCGCTATGAAGGCCAGGCCACCGCCCGGGGCCAAACCACCGCCATCACCTATGAACTGCCCGCTGAACACAGCTCCAGCGCCGCGTTCACCGCGACCCGCGAAGCATTGCAGGCAAAGGGTGCACAGCTGTTGTTCTGGTGTAAGGCCCGCGACTGCGGCGAGAGCAGCCTGTGGGCCAATGAGGTGTTCGGCAACGCCAAGCTGGTCGGCGCCGATGGCCAGCAGGAATACCTGCTGTTGCGTCTGGCCGCACCGCAGGACAATTCCTTGGTGGCGTTGTACGGCATCACCCGAGGCAACCGCCGTGCCTATCTGCATGTGGAACAACTGGACGCCAGCGCACCGCTGGGTGACCTGCTGCCCACCTCCGCGACCCTCTTGCGCGAATTGAAAAGCACCGGCGAACTGGATTTCCCAGCGCTGGGCGCCGAGCCTGACGACACCTGGTTGACCCTCATCTCCCGTGGCTTGAACCTCGATACCACCCTGCGCGTCAGCTTGACCGGCACCCACGCCGAAGTCTGGCGCCAGGCTTTGGTCGAAAAAGGCGTGCGCGCTGCGCGCCTTGAAACCGGAACCGGTGAAACCAAAGGTCTGCACCTGCATCTGATACGCTGACCCATATAAGGCGAACGGACCCGCGCCGTTCGCCTAAGCTTTCTTCCTACAGCCTTTTTCCGAGATACCCCATGCTCAATAACGATCGCCTGCTGGTGCAAATCCTGCTGCTGGTGCTCTTTGGTGCCAGTTTCTGGGTGATGGCGCCGTTCTGGTCGGCGCTGTTCTGGGGCGCCGTTCTGGCGTTCGCCAGTTGGCCACTGATGGTGCTGCTGACGCGCTGGTTGGGTGGCCGTGAATCCCTGGCTGCCGGCATCCTGACGCTCGGCTGGATGCTGTTGGTGGCGGTGCCGCTGGTGTGGCTGGGATTCAACCTGGCGGACCATGTGCGCGATGCGGTGGCGTTGATCAAGGATATCCAGGTAGACGGGCTGCCCGAGGCACCGAACTGGCTGGGCTCAATTCCCTTTGTGGGTGAGCGATTGGTCGGGATGTGGAACAGCATTGACGAGCAGGGTGCGGCGCTGATGGTCAGCATCAAGCCGTACCTGGGCCAAGTGGGGAACTGGCTTCTGGCGCGCAGTGCACAGATCGGCGGCGGTATCCTTGAGCTGACACTGAGCCTGGTGTTCGTGTTCTTTTTCTATCGCGATGGGCCACGGTTGGCGATGTTCGTGCATCGCCTGTTGGAGCGCTTGATCGGTGATCGCGCCGGTTATTACATCGAACTGGTTGCAGGTACTGTTCAACGTGTCGTCAACGGCGTGATCGGCACCGCTGCTGCCCAGGCATTGCTGGCGCTGATCGGTTTCTGGATTGCCGGCGTGCCGGGCGCCCTGGTGCTGGGGATCGTGACCTTCCTGCTCAGCCTGATCCCCATGGGCCCGCCGCTGGTGTGGATCCCGGCCACGGCGTGGCTGGCTTGGAAGGGCGATTACACCTACGCGGTGTTCCTGGGCGTGTGGGGTACGTTCATCATCAGCGGCGTGGACAACGTGCTCAAGCCGTACCTGATCAGCCGTGGCGGCAATCTGCCGTTGGTGATCGTGTTGCTCGGGGTGTTCGGCGGCTTGATCGCATTTGGTTTTATCGGCCTGTTTATTGGCCCAACCTTGTTGGCAGTGGCTTACAGCCTGTTGATGGATTGGAGCGCGACACAAGCTCAAGGGCGACGCGAAGACAAGCCTCTTTAAGCCCTGGGCAACCACATCACTGCAGTTAAACCGCCGCCTGGGGTCTCCTCCAGGCTCAGGCGGCCGCCGAGGCGCTCAGCGGCATCCTTGGAAATCGTCATGCCCAGGCCTACGCCACCGGAATTGCGGTTGCGTGAACCTTCCAGGCGGAAGAAGGGCTCAAACACCGCCTCGCGCATATCGGCGGCAATCCCAGGGCCGTGGTCGATCACGCGGATGATCAGGGCTTCGCGGCTGTCTTCAAGTTCAACACGCACCGTGCCGGCATAGCGCAAGGCATTGTCGATCAGGTTGTTCAAGCAGGAGCGCAGGGCCATCGGTTGCACCTGCAACGGAACGCAAGTGCCGGCGAATTGCACATCGGAGCCCTGGTCCTGGGCGTTTTCACTCAGTGATTCCACCAACGCCTGCACATCCAGCCAATGCCGTGTTTCGCTGGTGCGTTGTTCATGCAGGTAGCTCAGGGTGGCGTCGAGCATGTTGATCATGTCGTCCAGATCCTGGCGCATCTGGCCCTGCAACTTCGTGTCGTCGATCTGTTCCAGGCGTAGCTTGAGGCGTGACAGCGGAGTGCGAAGGTCATGTGAGACGGCGCCGAGCATACGTGCGCGTTGGCTGACCTGTTCGCGGATACGCCGTTGCATCAGGTTGAAGGTCGATGCTGCTTTGCGCGCTTCCTGCGGACCGGACTCATCCAGCGGCGGGCTGTCGAGGTCCAGGCTCAGGCGCTCGGCCGCTTCGCTCAGACGCTGGATCGGCCGGCTCAGCAGCTTGGCGCCGTACCAGGCGGCAATGATCAGGCAGATGAACTGGAACGTCAGCGGGACCAGCGGGCCGCCAAACCACGGGCGGCGATGTTCCTTATGCCGTTGCGTCATAGTGCCATCAGGCTGTTCGGCAAAGGCTTCCTGAGGCGGTGGCGGGGGAGGACCGTAATAACGAAACCAACAGATCGCCAGCACATGGGCCAGCACAATCGCCACCAGCAACACGCCGAACAGCCGACCAAACAGCGTATTGAAGGCGGCACGCATCAACCGATATCCCGCGCGTCAAACAGGTAGCCTTCGCCCCGCACAGTTTTGATCAACTGTGGTGCCTTGGGGTCATCCCCCAGTTTCTGACGCAGGCGCGACACCAGCAAGTCGATGCTGCGATCAAACGCTTCGATGGATCGCCCACGAGCGGCATCCAGCAATTGCTCACGGCTCAACACCCGCCGCGGGCGCTCGATAAACACCCACAACAGACGAAACTCGGCATTGGACAGCGGCACCACGAGGCCATCGTCCGCCACCAGTTGGCGCAACACGCTATTGAGGCGCCAGTTGTCGAAACGGATATTGGCGCGCTGTTCGGTGCGGTCATCACGCACTCGGCGCAGGATAGTCTGGATACGTGCCACCAGTTCGCGCGGTTCGAAAGGCTTGGACATGTAGTCGTCGGCGCCCAGTTCCAGACCGATGATGCGGTCGGTGGGTTCGCAGCGGGCGGTAAGCATCAGGATCGGTATATCCGACTCCGAGCGCAGCCAGCGGCACAGCGAAAGGCCGTCCTCGCCTGGCAGCATCAGGTCGAGCACCACCACGTCAAAGGTTTCGGCTTGCATGGCCAGGCGCATCGCGGCGCCGTCGGTGACGCCGGTGGCGAGGATATTGAAGCGTGCCAGGTAGTCGATCAGCAGTTCGCGAATCGGCACATCGTCGTCGACGATCAGCGCGCGGGTATTCCAGCGCTTGTCATCGGCGGTCACCGCGCCTTTTTGTTCGTCGTTCACTGGGACAAAAGGGGTCTGCATAGTGCGATCATCTGCCTGGTTGTTGCGGTCAGCATAGGCGCCCAGCCCCATGGCTGGAAGTGCTGGTCGTTGGGTCGTGCGGGCGAGGCTAGCGGTGGGGCGTGTTGGGGGCATGTCGTGAATGTATCAGCTTTGAAATATTTGCCCGAAAGGCCCGTCAAATGCCGGTTGGTCAGTATTTACCGATCATCGGATCCCGCAACGCCGCTGCTTGCGCTACAATCCGCGCCGATTTCGACTTGCCTGAGAGCCCATTCCAATGTCCGTCTGCCAGACTCCTATCATCGTCGCCCTGGATTACCCCACCCGTGACGCCGCACTGAAGCTGGCTGACCAGTTGGACCCCAAGCTTTGCAGGGTCAAGGTTGGCAAGGAACTGTTCACCAGCTGTGCCGCAGAAATCGTCGGCACCCTGCGTGACAAAGGCTTCGAAGTGTTCCTCGATCTGAAATTCCACGATATCCCGAATACCACCGCCATGGCGGTCAAGGCCGCCGCCGAAATGGGCGTGTGGATGGTCAACGTGCACTGCTCCGGCGGCCTGCGCATGATGACCGCCTGCCGCGAAGTGCTGGAACAGCGCAGCGGCCCTAAACCCCTGCTGATCGGTGTGACCGTGCTGACCAGCATGGAGCGCGAAGACCTGGCCGGTATCGGCCTGGACATCGAGCCTCAGGAGCAGGTACTGCGCCTGGCAGCCCTGGCCCAGAAAGCCGGCCTTGATGGCTTGGTGTGCTCGGCGCTGGAGGCCCAGGCCTTGAAGACCGCCCATCCGTCGTTGCAATTGGTGACCCCGGGGATCCGCCCGGCGGGCAGCGCCCAGGATGACCAGCGCCGTATCCTGACCCCGCGTCAGGCACTCGATGCAGGTTCTGACTACCTGGTGATCGGTCGCCCGATCAGCCAAGCGGCGGATCCGGCCAAGGCGTTGGCGGCGGTCGTTGCCGAGATCGCCTGATCCGAACGGGGAAGGGGCTTGCTGCAGCGAGCCCCTTCTCACATTTGCTATGCAGTGTGTCAGCTGACCTTAAGCACCAATTTCCCAAAGTTCTCGCCGTTGAATAACTTCATCAACGTCTCCGGGAACGTCTCCAGGCCCTCGACAATATCCTCTTTGCTCTTGAGCTTGCCCTGCGCCATCCAGCCGGCCATTTCCTGCCCGGCGGCGGCAAAATTCGCCGCGTGATCCATCACCACAAAGCCTTCCATCCGCGCGCGATTGACCAGCAGTGACAGGTAGTTGGCCGGGCCTTTCACGGCTTCCTTATTGTTGTACTGGCTGATGGCGCCGCAAATCACCACCCGCGCCTTCAGCGCCAGGCGGCTAAGTACTGCGTCAAGAATCTCGCCGCCGACGTTATCGAAATACACATCCACGCCCTTCGGGCATTCGCGCTTGAGGGCGGCGGGTACGTCTTCGTTCTTGTAGTCGATGGCTGCATCAAAGCCCAATTCGTCTACCAGAAACTTGCACTTGTCAGCACCACCGGCGATGCCGACCACGCGGCAACCTTTCAGCTTGGCGATCTGCCCGGCAATACTGCCCACGGCGCCGGCTGCACCGGAAATGACCACGGTTTCACCTTCCTTGGGTGCGCCGGTGTCCAGGAGCGCGAAGTAGGCAGTCATGCCGGTCATGCCCAGTGCAGAAAGGTAGCGGGGCAGAGGGGCGAGCTTTGGGTCGACGGTGTAGAAGCCGCGCGGCTCGCCGAGGAAATAATCCTGCACGCCCAAGGCACCATTCACGTAGTCGCCGACCGCGAATTTCGGGTTGTTCGAGGCAATCACCTTGCCCACGCCGAGCGCGCGCATCACCTCGCCGATACCGACGGGCGGAATGTAGGACTTGCCTTCATTCATCCAGCCACGCATGGCCGGGTCGAGGGACAAGTATTCATTGCGTACCAGCACTTGCCCGTCCTGGGGTGTGCCCACCGGTACTTCCTGGTACGTGAAGGTTTCCCGCGTCGCCGCGCCGACCGGGCGTTTGGCGAGCAGGAATTGGCGGTTGGTCTGGGCAGTCATGGCAGGGACTCTTAAGAAGTGGAGCATGAGTGATAGACCTTGAGCGGGTTGGGGGCAAGGTCGGCTGAAGGCGCGAATGCTGGTCGATAGGCTGCGTTGATAGTGCGCAGGGTGTCCTTATCACTGGTACTCATGCAGCCCTAACCGGGCGTTTGATAGTGCTGACGCGCCAGTGTCAGTGTTGGCTAGACTCGGCCCACGGCTATTTCTCCCATAGGACATTCCCCCATGAGCATGACGTTTTCCGGCCAAGTCGCCCTGGTGACCGGCGCCGCCGCCGGTATTGGCCGCGCCACCGCGCTGGCGTTCGCCGCCGAAGGTTTGAAGGTCGTGGTTGCCGACCTGGATGTGGAGGGCGGCGAGGGCACTGTCGCGCTGATCCATCAGTCCGGTGGCGAGGCGTTGTTTGTGCGCTGCAACGTCACACAGGAGGCGGATGTGCAGCAATTGATGGCGCAGACCATCGGCGCTTATGGCCGCTTGGACTACGCCTTTAATAACGCCGGCATCGAGATTGAGAAGGGCAAGCTGGCGGACGGCAGCCTGGATGAGTTCGACGCCATCATGGGCGTCAATGTCAAAGGCGTGTGGCTGTGCATGAAGTACCAATTGCCACTGTTGCTGGCCCAAGGTGGCGGGGCCATTGTCAATACCGCGTCGGTCGCGGGCCTGGGGGCGGCGCCGAAGATGAGCATCTACGCGGCCTCCAAGCATGCAGTGATCGGCCTGACCAAATCGGCGGCCATTGAGTACGCCAAGAAGAAAATTCGCGTTAACGCCGTTTGCCCGGCGGTGATCGACACCGACATGTTCCGCCGTGCCTATGAGGCCGACCCCCGCAAGGCTGAATTCGCCGCCGCCATGCACCCGGTTGGGCGTATCGGCAAAGTAGAAGAAATCGCCAGCGCCGTGCTTTACCTATGCAGCGATGGCGCCGCATTCACCACCGGGCACGCCTTGGCGGTGGACGGTGGCGCGACGGCGATCTAGGACCTCGCGTCGCCCTCTATTCGAAAACGTCTTGGGGGGATGTGGGGCTTTTCCAGAGCTGGCAAAACGCCGCGACCGAATATGTGTCAGTAGGTAAATAATTCAATTAAATCAATACTTTAATAAATTTGTGTGCCCGGCAGTCAACGGCTTCTGTGCTTAACTCTTCGGGTTGATAACAGACAGTTGAAGTGAGTGGCTCATGGATTTAAGGATTGATCGACAAGCCCTTGTACCGGTGGTGCAGCAAATTGTCAGTGCAGTGGCGCAATGGATTCGCAAGGACGAGGTAAGCCCCGGCACACGCTTGCCCTCCATCCGCCAACTGGCTCGGGATAATCTGCTCAGCCAATCCAGCGTGATCGAAGCATTCGAACGGATGGTCGCCCAGGGAGTGCTGGCCCCCCGGCAAGGCTCGGGATTTGTAGTGGCCCAGCCAGCCGTCTCCCACGAAGGCAACTGGTATGAGGGGGCGGAGCGCGAATGGGGGGCCTTTGCCGATAATCCGCTGGGCGAGTTGAAACTGGGCTGCGGCTGGTTGCCAGACGCCTGGCGCGAAAGCGATGACATCAGTTACGCAATCCGTGAAGTTACCCGCACCGACACTGCAGCACTGTTCAACTACAGCACGCCCTTAGGTTTACCCGCGTTGCGCGAACAACTGGCCAAGCGCCTGACTCAGATTCATATCCCCTCCAGCGTGGACTGCATCCTCACTACCGCGGGCGCTGGCCATGCCCAGGACCTGCTGATACGCACGCTGCTCAAGGCCGGCGATTGCGTGGTGGTCGAAACCCCGGGGTACGGCAACCTCTATCAACAATTGGCGTTCCAGGGTGTGCAACTGCTGGAGGTGCCGCGTACCCGAGGCGGCCCCGACCTCCTGGCCCTGGAAGCGTTACTACAAGACCATCGGCCAAAATGCCTGTTCATCCACAGCCTTTATCACAACCCCACCGGGACGAGTCTGTGCCGCGAGGTGGCCGAGCGTTTGCTGGAACTGGCGCACCGCGAAAACTTCCTGATCATTGAAGAAGACGTCTACGGCGACCTGCAACATGCCAGTTGCATACGGCTCGCGGCATTGCCCCATGATGACCGGGTGATCTATGTCGCGAGTTTCTCCAAGACCCTGAGCAGTGCGTTGCGCGTGGGGTATCTCACTGCCAGTTCGGCGATCATCACGCAACTGGCCAGCCTCAAGACCTTGACCGGATTCGGCACCTCGCGGTTTGCCGAGGCAGTGGTTGCTACGCTATTGGCCAATGGCACCTATCGTAAATGGGTACAGCGCCTGCGCAAGCGACTGGGCACTGAGATGAGAGCCACCCTGCAAGTGCTGGAAGACGAGGAGTGGGAGGTGTTCGCGGTGCCTGCCGGAGGCATGTTCCTGTGGGCGCGGCCGGGGGAGGCGCAACCTTCGCTGTTGCAGAGGTGTGCCCGACGTCTGGGAGTGTTGTTGTCTCCCGGGGCGTTGTTCAGCCCAACGGCGGAGCCCTGTGATTGGCTGCGCATCAATGTGGCCTATGCAACTGATCCACGGGCTTTGGCATTGTTCCGTGCCATGGGGCCTACCAGATCGACCTCAACCATTCTGAAAACGACGAGCGTGTAGCTTTTTGCCATTATTGTGGCGCCAACGTCTTGTGCTCAGTGCCTTGTGGTTGCGAATCTCGCTGGATGTCAATCGGGCTTGATGGCATCTGCCATTGCAAGAGGATTCAAGTGCAATGATTTCAGGCGTGCAACGACGTTTCGCCAACCTCGGTATGGCGAAAAAACTGGGTTTGGGCTTCATGCTGGTGCTGCTGCTGACGGCGTTGGTAGCAGCTATCGGCGTGTGGTCCCTGCAGACCGTTGGCCAGCGTTTCGAGGGGCTCAAGGCCATGTCTTCGCTCAACAGCGGCTTGCTCAAGGTACGCCTGATCGAGCAGGACTACGCGCTGCACGCCGACCCCAAGGCTGCCGACGCCCTGCATGAAAGCGTTGACGCCTTGGCGGCCCAGGCCGCCGCCCTCAAGGCACAGTCTGCGGCGAATGTGCCGGTGATGACTGACGTCGAGCAGGCCCTGGTCGCCTACCGCCAGGCGTTCGATGAGTTTGTCGAGCTGACCCAGACCAAGGATCTGGCGCTGGAAATGGCCACTTGGTCGGTGTCCAGCGTGGCGAACAACCTGGATGTGTTGCAGGCCGGCCTGGCGGACGACGGGGCTTATGGCCTCAAGGAAAGCCAGGGCAAGGAGGGCGTCGAGTTTATCGAGCAGGCTGGACAGGTCAGTCAGGTGTCGCGCTTGATGTTGCAGGCCATGAACGAAGCCCACGTACGCTTGGACCAGAGCCGCAAAGTGGATGCTGAGGATGCCGAGCAAGGCAAGATCGAGCAGGCTGACCAGGCTCTTGCTCAAGTCGAGCAACTGAAAACGTCGGTCAAGGACTCCGGTTATCAGACGGTGCTCAATGAAGTCTCAGGGCACATTGCCGCGTTCAGCGAGAAGCTGGGTGAATACACCGGCCTGTTGGCCCAGGAAAAAGTGGTCTACAAACAACTGCATGACCGGGCGGCTCTGGTGGTCAGCCGGGTCAACCAGGCCTATGACGCCGAAGACCTGTCGATGCAGGCACAACTGAAAAAAAACGCGATGTTGATCATCGGCTCGTCGGCCCTGGCTTTGCTGGTGGGGCTGATTGCAGCGTGGGTGATTACCCGTTTGATCGTCGCGCCGCTGCGCAGTGTGATCGCGGTGGCGCAGCAGATTGCCGCCGGGGATTTGAGCGGGCGTATGGAGGTCAGTCGTCGTGATGAAATCGGCCAGTTGATGCAGGCGATGCAACAGATGGGCAACGGCCTGAGCCAGATGGTCAGCGGCCTGCAGGCCGGTATCGAGCAATTGGCTAGCTCGGCGCAGTCGCTCTCCAGCGTGACCGAGCAAACCAATGTCGAGGTCAGCAGCCAGAAGGAGGAAACCGAGCAGGTGGCCACTGCTATGAACCAGATGACCGCCACGGTGCACGATGTGGCGCGCAACGCTGAAGAGGCCGCGCAAGCCGCGCAGACCGCGGATGACAAGGTCGACAGCGGTCAGCAAGTGGTGCGCCAGAGTTTGCAGCGCATCGAGTTGCTGGCCACTTCCAGTAACAATGCCAGTGCGAGCATCGAGAGCCTCAGTGCCGAAATCCAGAACATTGGCACTGTGTTGGGCGTGATCAAAAGCGTGGCGGAGCAGACCAACTTGCTGGCCCTGAACGCGGCCATCGAGGCTGCCCGTGCGGGTGAGCAGGGCCGTGGCTTTGCGGTAGTGGCCGATGAAGTGCGGGCGCTGGCCAAGCGTACCCAGCAATCGACCGAAGAAATCGAGCGGTTGGTCAGCACCTTGCGCAGCGCGGCGCAATCATCGGTGCAGCAGATCCAGCAAAGCGGTGAGCTGGTCAAGCTGGCGGTCAGCGATGCGCTGGAAACCGAGAGCGCCCTGGGCAGCATCGCAGTGGCGGTGTCGTTGATCCAGCAGATGAACCAGCAGATCGCCGCTGCCGCTGAGGAACAAAGCTCGGTGGCTGAAGAGATCAACCGTAGCGTCACCAGTATTCGTGCGAGTGCCGATCAATCGGCGTTGAGCATGCAGGGCAATGCGGCGTCGAGTATCCAGCTGGCGCAGTTGGGGGCGGAGCTCAAGGGGATGGTGGGGCATTTCCGCCTTTGATCGCAGCACCGAGGCTGCGATCAAAGGGGAGGGCGATCAAGCGTGGTTTGCGAGAAAGGTCAGCAGCGCTTCGTTGACGAAGTCCGGGTTCTCCCGGCTGGAGATATGCCCTGCGTCTGGAATCAACGTCAGTGCGCAGCCAATCAGTTCGGCCATTTCCTTGGATTCGACGGGTGGACGAGGTTTGTCCTGCTCGCCGCACATCACCAAAGTGGTATCGGCGTCCAGGCGCGGTAGTTGCTCCAGCACGTCGTCGCGGCTGAAGATCAACTGGCCCAAGGGCACGACGCTCTGCAGCAGGCGTTCTCGGGAAAAGGCCCGCAGTGACGTGCGAAAGTCCTGGTACAGCGCTGATTCGCGGTCGATGTCCGGGCGGAAGAAGATCGGTGCGATCACATCCAGCAACGGCTCTGGAATGGCGCCGGCGTCTTCAATCATCTTGAACAGCGAGAAGTAATACTGGCGCGTGGCCTCAGGCTCGGCGCCGAGGTAGGTGTCCATCAGTATTAGGCTGTTGATGCGTTCGGGGGCCTGCAACGCCAGGCGCGCGCCCCACATTCCGCCGACCGAGAGGCCCACCAGGTTGATCTGCGTGATAGCCAAGTGATCCAGCAGGGCCAAGGTCTGGCGTGCGAGGTCGTCTAGGGAGCGCGTTTGCGTGGGCAGTTGGCCCGATTCACCGTGGCCCCATAGCTCGGGCACGATCACACGGTACTGTTGCGACAGGGCGTCGATCTGCGGTGCCCACATGTCGCGGTTCCACAGGTAGCTGGAGCCCAGCAGCACGGCCGGGCCGGTGCCTTGGTCGAGGTAGTGCAGGGGTTGTCCATCAATGACGGCGATAGGCATAGCAGGCCTCTGACTTCACGGAGTGAGGCGCACTTTTTTACGCTAGTCGGGGGGCGGAGGATAGGTGCCAGGATGATGGCACCTATTATTTTGCGAGGATCAATCGTAGATGACTTTCTTCTTCCACTCGGCGTCGGCGTCGACTTCTTTCATGCCTTGGGTCAGTTCGTTGACCTCTTCTGCGGCCTGTTTGCTGTTAGCCAGCACGGTGGAGTTGGCGCGGGCCAGTTGGCCTTCCAGCAATTGCAGCTGGGCGCTGTAGAATACCGGCTCCGGCTGTTTGCGCAGGTACTGCACACCACGCTCGAAGGCCAGGCGTGCCTGGCCCGGTTGGCCCTGCTGCAGCGCGTGCTGGCCGAGGTTGTTGAAGAACTCGATGTGCAGCAGCACCAGGATATGGCGGATTTCTTTGATCCAATGCTTGGCTTCGTTGGAGGGTAGGAAACCGTCCTGGGCTGCGCGCGTGACCTGGCCGTGCAGGGCTTCCAGCAGGAAGCGCACGTCCTTGGCCTTGGCTTCGGTCTGGATCGGTGCCGGGGGGTTGTTGACCGGGATCGATTCGCCCTGGGCCACCAGTGTGTTCAGCTCAGTGATGCGCGCTTTAATAGGAGCACTGGTCTTGTTGAGGTTCAACAGGCGCTGGTTCACGTTGAGCTCCAGGCGGGTCAACAACAGTTTGAGCGCCGGGGTCATCAGTTGGCCTGGGAATGTTTCGGTGATCTCACCGCAACGGCGCAGGCGATCGTTAAGCTCGATCTGGACGCGCTGCTTTTCCAGCTTGTTGTTTTCCACCACGTGGTTCATATAGCCAATGGCGATCAGTATTACGATCCCGGCTATTACCAGCAGGGTGATCATGAGTGGTGTCACCGGTGTGACCTCTTTATAGGGTTTGCAATGGAGTGTAGTGACTGGGCCGGCTATCGGATAGGGCTGATCGACCAGCTGCCCGGGTAGTTTCTTCTATATAGACAAGCGCTCCCTGCGTAGATGCACATTGCCATTATTTGCCAGGGCGAACTATAACGTCTTGTCGGGTGCCAGAATATAGGCGTCAAGGTGCGGACGGGCAGAATGCTCGCAACGGCTGGTAAACGCGGGCGAAGTCATTGATTTTAATAAATTTATCCTTGGGGGTTGACGATCCCCCAATCCATCCATAGAATGCGCGCCACTTAAAGCGTAAAGCACACAGCGAAACGCGTTGAGTAGTGAATGTTGTACGTGTGTCCCCTTCGTCTAGTGGCCTAGGACACCGCCCTTTCACGGCGGTAACAGGGGTTCGAGTCCCCTAGGGGACGCCATATGCGGGAATAGCTCAGTTGGTAGAGCACGACCTTGCCAAGGTCGGGGTCGCGAGTTCGAGTCTCGTTTCCCGCTCCAATTTACAAACAGTGTGGCTTTCGGGCGGCACTGAGTGAAACCAGGACCCAATCTTCGGATGAGGCCTCTGGGCACTGAAATACACACCATGTGTTTCAGTAGCGTGTCCCCTTCGTCTAGTGGCCTAGGACACCGCCCTTTCACGGCGGTAACAGGGGTTCGAGTCCCCTAGGGGACGCCATTTGCGGGAATAGCTCAGTTGGTAGAGCACGACCTTGCCAAGGTCGGGGTCGCGAGTTCGAGTCTCGTTTCCCGCTCCATTTTAAGCGGTGTTGCTTTCGGGCGGCGCTGAGTGAAACCAGGACCAAGTCTTCGGATGAGGCCTCTGGGCACTGAAATACACACCATGTGTTTCAGTAGCGTGTCCCCTTCGTCTAGTGGCCTAGGACACCGCCCTTTCACGGCGGTAACAGGGGTTCGAGTCCCCTAGGGGACGCCATTTGCGGGAATAGCTCAGTTGGTAGAGCACGACCTTGCCAAGGTCGGGGTCGCGAGTTCGAGTCTCGTTTCCCGCTCCATATTCAAGAAAAAAGCCACTCAAGCGAGTGGCTTTTTTTTGCCTGCGATTTACGTAAAGGGGCTTCGGTCTCTTTTTTCATTCTTGCCGGTTCCAGATGTGCTTTTCCTGGTAAAGCCATCTGCTGCGCCGCTGATGTGGTGGGTCTTGTAGGAATAGTCTGTACTTTCCGTGAGGTTGATGCGAATTGGTCCCGCTGTCTCTACTCTGGCGTGCCTATTTTCCTTGTTCACCTCAGAGAGCTGCCCGGATGTTACAGCTGGACTTCTATTCAACCCTGGTCGCCGCGTCCCTTGTGCTTTTGCTTGGCCGCTGGCTGGTTGCCCGCATAGGCTTTTTACGCGCCTACAATATTCCCGCGCCGGTAGCCGGCGGCCTTGTGGTCGCTTTAGTGCTTTTGGCGTTGCGGGGGCTAGCCGATATTGAGGTGCGCTTCGACCCTTCGTTGCAAACCCCGTTGATGCTGGCATTTTTCGCCACTATTGGACTGAACGCGGATTTCGCCAGTTTGAAGAAAGGCGGTCGAATCCTGGCGATCTTTCTGTTGGTCGTGACCACACTGCTGGTGGTGCAAAACGCCATGGGCATCGCATTGGCCAAGGCCTTGGGACTCGACCCGTTGATGGGCTTGCTCGCCGGCTCGGTGACGCTGTCAGGCGGACACGGTACGGGTGCCGCCTGGGGGACTGTGTTCAGCGAGAAGTATGGCGTGGCCTCCGCGTCAGAATTGGCGATCGCCTCCGCAACCTTCGGCTTGGTACTCGGGGGCTTGATTGGAGGTCCGGTTGCCCGCTTGCTGATCAAGCGGGTCCAGGTGCCTGGTATCGAGCAGGTGCAGCCACGCCTGCCCAACGGCTTCGAGCAACCGAACAGGGAGCGTTTGATTACCCCGTTCTCATTCATCGAAACCCTCGCGTTGCTTGCGATCAGCCTCCAGGTCGGCACCTACCTCAACGGCTTCCTTCAAGGCACAGCACTGGAGTTGCCCACTTTCGTCTGTGTGCTGTTTGTAGGCGTCGTGCTGCGTAACGGCTTGTCGGCGCTGGGCTGGCATCAGGTGTTCGAGCGCGAGGTATCGGTGCTGGGCAATGTCAGTCTGTCGTTGTTCTTGGCTATTGCCTTGATGTCGCTCAAGCTGTGGGACCTGGCAGCACTCGCCTTGCCGATTGTCATCCTGCTGGCCGCGCAGGCGTTGCTGATGGCGCTGTTTGCGATTTTCATCACGTTCCGGGTCATGGGCAGCAATTACGATGCGGCAGTGCTGGCCGCAGGGCACTGCGGGTTCGGGCTCGGTGCCACGCCGACGGCGATTGCCAACATGCAGGCGGTGACGCAACGCTTCGGGCCGTCACAGATTGCGTTTCTGGTGGTGCCGATGGTGGGCGCATTCTTTATCGATATCACCAATGCGGTGGTGATCAAGTTGTATCTGGCGCTGCCGTTCCTGGGCGCTTCGGGTTGACGCGTTAACCCCTGCGCCGCACACAAAAACGCCGATCAGCAATGATCGGCGTTTGTTGTTGGGGAGCGCTTCAGCCGCTATCAGAGCTTGGGCAGCTGTCCGATACGCCCCATCATTTCGGTGACGATCTGCAGATCCAGCAAGAACTGGTCGACCGTCTTGAACTCATTGTCGGTATGCCCGGTGTACTTCACTTCCGGTCGCGCCAGGCCAAATTGCACACCGTTGGGCAACTCGTGCACGGAGGTCGCTCCAGCCGAGGTGCCGAACTTGTGTTCCATGCCCAGGTTTTCGCTGGCTACCGCGAGTAAGGCCTTCACCCATTCACCTTCCGGGTTGCGGAACATCGGCTCGGCCACCGAGTAGGTGAAGTCCACGTTGACCTTGGTTTTCTTGTCCCAGGCGCTCAACTTTTCGGCGATCTCGGCCTTGAGCTGCTCCGGGGATTTACCCTTCGGCACCCGGAGGTTGACTGCCAGCTTGAAAGCCTTTTCATCCAGCCCGACAAAGGTCGGTGAGGTGGTCAGCGGGCCCATGAAATCATCCGCAAAACCCACGCCCAATTTGCCACCCAAGTAATCCAGGCCCCAATTGTCGGACGCATACCGCGCAGCGTCGGTGATGTGGTTGTGCTTGAGAGCGATCTTGCCGTCGACGCTGTGAATCAGCTCCAGCATGCGCGCGACCGGGTTGATGCCGGACTCCGGCTCGGAGGAGTGCGCCGACACGCCGGTGACAGTCAGCTTGACGTCCTTGCCGTTGACCTTGGCGCTCACCTCAAAATCGCCACCGTTGCGCTTGACGTATTCCGTGCCGGCCTTTTGGAGGCTGGCTGCTAATTCCTTAGGGTTGTCGCTGATAAACGTGGCCACCGACGCCGATGGAATCTGGTTGGTGGCCATGCCGCCGGTCATTGCGATGATTTCTGCGCCTTTGCCTTCCCCTTTGCGGCGGGGGAAGGTGGCCATGACGGTGCCATAACCTTTTTCGGCAATCACCACCGGATAGCCGCCATCCAGCGCAAGGTTGTATTGCGGTGTCGGGTTGCGTTCGAAGTAGTAAGGGATCGCGTCTCCGGAGGTCTCCTCGGTGGTATCCACCAGCAGTTTGAAATTGCGCGCCAGCGGCAGCTTTTCTTCCTTGATCACTTTCATGGCATACATAGCCACCACGATGCCGTTTTTATCATCCTCGGTACCACGGCCATACATGCGGTCGCCGATCAGCGTGACCTTGAACGGATCAAGCTTGGTGCCGTCTTTCAGTACCCAGTTTTCCGGGGTTACCGGCACCACGTCGGCGTGGGCGTGGATGCCCACCACTTCGTCGCCGCTGCCTGCCAGGGAAATTTCGTACACGCGGTTGTCGACGTTACGGAAGTTCAGGTCAAAGGTCTTGGCCAGGGCCTGTAGCTTGTCGGCAATCCGGGTGAATTCCGGATTCTTGTATTGCGGAACACCGTCTACGTTGAAGGTTGGGATTTCCACCAGTTCGCGCAGAGTTTCTAGGGCGGCTTTTCCGTATTTAACTCGGGTGTAAATACCCAGCAAGCGATGGATCTCGTTCTGCTGGTCGGCGGTCAGGGTCTGGTTGTCGAGGAAGACGCTGATTGCAGGGCCTACATCCGCCGTTTTGCCCAGGTCTCCCTTGGCTAGTGTGCTGAGGAAACCACGAAAGTCGGTGACCGAAGTTTCGTTGAAGCTCTTCAGAATTGCCGTGCTTTGCTGCGGGGTGATATTGGCAAAGGCGGGAGTGCTCATCACCGAAAGGCTCGCCGCGAACAGGGTCGCAGCCGCCAAATGTTTGAGAGGGAAGTGCATGGCTAAAGGCATTCCTTTGCAAAGGGAAAGTAGGAGATTTCTGATCAATGTGTCAGAAACATTTCCACACACTAACACTGCAAAGGTGTGCCGGGGAGGCCGTAAGAAGGCTTATCTAAAAACTCGATAGCCCCCTTGAATGCTTATTTCGCAACGTCGTGACCTGCGTTTTAGAGGCCGCGCAGCTCATTGTGCTCGGCGAGAGCGATTGCGGTTCAGTCAAGGCTGTAACGTACCGACAGCGCGCCCTTTTTTTCCGACAAGGCAAGGATCGTCACCTCACCCAGCTCGCCCAGTGTTTGCACATGGGTGCCACCGCAAGCGTACGTGGGCAACTCACCGAAACCTACTTCGCGGATGCCTTCGTCCAGGGTCATATGGCGTGGGTAGTCTGCGGCGATCCATTGGTTGATCTGCTGCTGGAGGGTTTCGGCGTCGATGGCTTGCGCGGTTTCGCCACGGATAAAGGTGATCTTGCCTTCGCCCGGCCAGTGGTGGGCCTTGATTGGCATCCAGCCCAGGGTTTCGCCGGCGTTGCCGATCAAATGCCCGGCGGAATGCAGGCGCGTGTGCAGGGCGCGGCGTGGTTCATCGACCCGCGCATTGATGGCGCCCAGTGGCACAGGTTGGTTGAGATAGTGCACCACGCGATCAACCTCCTGAGTGACGCGCAGTACCCGGGCTTCACCCAGCCAACCGGTGTCGGACGGCTGGCCGCCGCCTTGGGGATGAAAAATCGTCGACTGCAAAATGACCGCAAACTGGTCCTCAAAGGGCGTGCAACCCAGCACTTCAAGCTCTGCGGTGAGGTGGTCATGGGTGAAAAACAGGCGCTCGGTCATTTTCTACATCCGCATCAGGGTTCTGCGGGCAGTATAAATGCTGCCGGATTAGGTGATAATCCGCTCAATTATCAATGGACCTGTGCGTCATGAGCATCAATCTTCCGTTACCGCTGCTGGGTGAAATGGCGATTTTCGTCAAGGTGGTAGAGACCGGCAGCTTCTCCGAAGCGGCACGGCAACTGAGTGTCTCGCCGTCAGCGGTGAGTCGCAGTATTTCGCGCCTGGAAAAAGCCCTGGCTACCCGGTTACTGCAACGTACCACGCGAAAACTGCGCCTGAGCGACGGGGGTGAAGAGGTATTCAAGCGCTGCCAGGAGATGGTCAGCGCTGCGCGCTCGGTGATGGAAATCAGCGGTCAATTCACCCATGAGGCTGAGGGCCTGGTGCGTGTCAGTGTGCCCAAGGCGGTCGGGCGGTTTGTGGTGCATCCGCATATGCCCGAGTTCCTGCGGCGATATCCCAAGGTGGATGTGCAATTGATACTGGAAGACCGGCAGGTGGACATGATCGATGACAATGTTGATCTGAGCATTCGCATCACCGACAGCCCGCCGCCGGGCCTGGTGGGGCGCCAGCTATTGCCGATTGAACATTTGCTTTGCGCTACGCCGCAGTATTTGGCCGAGCACGGTACACCGGAGCATCCCCACGACTTGTTGGAGCACAGCTGTATCTACCTTGGCGAAACCCCGGGCGACTCGCGCTGGAAGTTTCGCCAGGGTGGTAGGGCGGTGACCGTCAGCGTGCGTGGGCGTTATGCCGCTAACCACACCGGCGTGCGGCTGGATGCGGTGCTGCAGCATGTGGGGATTGGCAGCTTGCCGTACTTTACAGCGCGTCATGCATTGGAGGAGGGGCGGTTGGTGCAGGTGCTGCCGGGGTGGGATTTTATTGCGTCCTACCATGGCGAGGCGTGGCTGCTGCATTCGCCCACGCGCTACCTGCCGCCTAAGCTGCGGGTGTTCATTGATTATTTGGTGGAGTGTATGGCGAAGGAGCCGACGTTGCGTCGGCCCTCTGGTGTGGTTGGCTGATCAGTGCTTGCTCTGATCCTGGGGCATGGCCAGCAACTGTTTTTCCTGGTTCCAGTCGAACGGTTCGTCGTTCTGTTCGGCCTCAAAGCGACGTTCTTCCAAGGCTTGGTAAAGGTCCAGTTCTTCGTCGGGCATGAAGTGCAGGCAGTCGCCGCCGAAGAACCACAGCAGATCGCGTGGTACGAGGTGGGCAATTTGCGGGTAGCGCAGGATGACCTGGCTCATCAAGTCCTGCCCCAGGTACTGGCTTTCGATCGGGTCGATGGGCAGCAGCGCGCGCAATTCGTCGAAGCGCTCCAGGAATAGGGTGTGGCTTTCCTCGGGCACCTGTTCGGCTTCGCCGACGGCAACCAGGATGCTGCGCAGGTGGTCGAGCAAGACGAGATGATCGGCAACGACGTTGGACACGAGATAAGTCCTCTAAAGCAAAAACGGGCGCGAGAGTATATAGCTCTCGCGCCCGTATTTATATGACCGCTCGACTCAGCGGACTTTACCCTCAGCCTGGGTCAACTCTTCCTTGCTGAAATCATCCACGTCGATCACCTTGCGTCGTGCTGCCTCGGCGTCACGCAGGGTCTGTGCTTCGGCCGGTTGCAGCACCCCGGCGTGCAGTGCTGCGTCGATGGCATGCTCGCCGGCGCTCGGTTTGACCTGGCCGCTTTTGAGCGCAGTGTGGAGTTTTTTCTGCAGCGGATGGCTGGCACCCAGCAGGTCGTAGGCATGTTGCAGGGCGCCTACCGGATCGTCCGCCGATTGCGGGCGATAGCAGCCGGCCAGCAATTCTTCCAGGGTTGGATCGCCTTTGGCGCGGCCTATCACTGCGGCCACTTCGGCATCCAGTGCATCGGACGGCCCCGTGTGGCGACGGCCGAACGGGAATACGATCACCCGCAAGAGGCATCCGAGCACCTTGTTTGGGAAGTTGCTCAGCAACTCATCCAGCGCGCGTTCCGACTCGCCGAGGCTTTCTTCCATGGCCCAGGCGAACAGCGGTTCCAGGTGGTCCGGTGAATCCAGGTCGTGATAACGCTTGAGCGCCGCCGAGGCCAGGTACATATGGCTCAGTACATCCCCCAGGCGTGCCGACAGGCGTTCGCGGCGTTTCAATTCGCCACCCAGCAGCATCATGCTCAAGTCCGCTAGCAGGGCGAACGCCGCAGCTTGGCGGTTCAGCGCACGGAAATAACCCTGACTCAAGCGGTTGCCCGGCGCTTTCTCAAAGCGGCCAATACCGAGGTTCAGTACCAGGGTGCTGGCGGCGTTGCTCACGGCAAAACCGATATGCCGCATCAGCAGGCCGTCGAATTCCTTTAACGCCTGGTCGTGATCTTCGCGGCCGGCCAGGGCCATTTCCTTGAGTACGAACGGATGGCAGCGGATGGCGCCCTGGCCAAAGATCATCAGGTTGCGCGAGAGGATGTTCGCGCCTTCCACGGTGATGAAGATCGGCGCGCCTTGCCAGCTACGGCCCAGGTAATTGTTCGGGCCCATGATGATGCCCTTGCCGCCGTGCACATCCATGGCATGGCTGATGCACTCGCGGCCCCGTTCGGTCAGGTGGTACTTGAGAATCGCCGACAGCACCGAAGGCTTTTCCCCAAGGTCGACGGCATTGGCGGTGAGCATGCGCGCGCTGTCCATCAGCCAGGCGTTGCCGCCGATGCGAGCCAGGGCTTCCTGGATACCTTCGAAGGCCGACAGCGGTACGTTGAACTGCTCGCGCACCTGGGCGTATTGGCCGGTCACCAGACTGGTGAACTTGGCAGCGCCGGTGCCGACTGCTGGCAGGGAAATCGAACGGCCCACCGACAGACAGTTCATCAGCATCATCCAGCCCTTGCCGAGCATTTCCTGGCCGCCGATGAGGAATTCCAGGGGGATAAACACATCTTTGCCAGAGTTGGGGCCGTTCATAAACGCGGCGCCCAGGGGCAGGTGACGACGGCCGATTTCCACGCCAGGAGTGTCGGTGGGAATCAACGCCAGGCTGATGCCCAAGTCTTCCTCTTCGCCCAGCAAGTGGTCCGGGTCATGGGCCTTGAAGGCCAGCCCGAGCAAGGTCGCGACGGGTCCAAGGGTGATGTAGCGTTTTTCCCAGTTCAGGCGAAGACCGAGGGTTTCCTTGCCTTCCCATTCACCTTTGCAGATCACGCCCGTGTCGGGCATGGCGCCCGCATCGGACCCTGCCAGTGGGCCGGTGAGGGCAAAGCATGGAATGTCATCGCCACGAGCCAGGCGCGGCAGGTAGTGGTTGCGTTGTTCGTCGGTACCGTAGTGCAGCAGCAGCTCGGCCGGGCCGAGGGAGTTGGGCACCATCACGGTTGAGGCGAGGTCGCCGCTGCGGGTGGCAAGCTTCATTGCGACCTGGGAGTGGGCGTAGGCGGAGAAGCCTTTGCCGCCATATTCCTTGGGAATGATCAGGGCGAAGAAACCGTGGGTCTTGATGTGCTCCCAGGCGGCTGGAGGCAGGTCCATGGCCTGACCGATTTCCCAGTCGCTGACCATGGCACAGAGTTCTTCGGTTGGGCCGTCGATAAAGGCCTGTTCCTCTTCGGTCAGTTGGACCTTGGGGTAGGCAAGCAACTTGTCCCAATCGGGGCGACCGCTGAACAGCTCGCCGTCCCACCACACGGTGCCCGCGTCGATGGCATCGCGCTCGGTTTCGGACATGGGCGGCAGGACTTTCTGGAACCAACTGAACAGCGGCTTGGTGAAGTATTGGCGACGCAGGTCGGGCAGCAGCAACGGCGCTGCGACGGCGGCGATCAGCACCCAGAAGATCAGCAGCAGCCAGCCCGGTGCATGGCTCCAAGCGCCCATCGCCAGCAGGTAGACGGCGACCACGCCCAAGGCGGGCAGGGGCGCGGTGCGGCGGTGTGCCAGGTAGGCAATGCCGACCACCAGAACCAGTATCCACAACAACAGCATATTCAATCCTCCGTGAAACCAGGGGCGAAACCACCAAGGAGCTTAGTCGGCATCCGAGAAAGCGCGGCAGTCAGGGTGTAACGAGTTGTACGCAAAGCACCGATCTACAGGCGCCGACATTTGGCCGAATCGTCGTTATCTCTATGGCAGACCTGTCGCTAAACTCCAGGCTTCCTTCGGAGATAACACTCATGGAAACGTACCTGAGTCCCAGCCGCTTCATCGATAGTGACCACCCTGCGGTGGTGGAGTTCGCGGAAAAACATCGCGGAACCCGCGCGGATTTAACTGACCAGGCAGTCAGTCTCTATTACGCCGTGCGTGAGGCGGTGCGCTACAACCCCTACACGTTCAGCCGCGACCCAGACACCTTGAATGCCAGCTACGCCCTGGCTACCCGTGAGAGCTACTGCGTGCCCAAGGCCACGTTGCTCGCTGCCTGCGCGCGCCACTGTGGTATCCCGGCGCGCATAGGCCTGGCGGATGTGCGCAATCACCTGTCGACGCCGCGTCTGCTCGCGTTGCTCAAGAGTGATGTGTTCGCCATGCACGGTTACACCGAGCTGCACCTGAACGGTGGCTGGGTCAAAGCCACGCCGGCGTTCAATCAGCAATTGTGCGCGGTGTTTGATGTGCCGCCGCTGGAATTTGATGGGCTCAACGACAGTGTGTTTCACGCGTTCAATCGTCAGGGCCAACGCTCGATGGAGTACGTGGTGGACCATGGGCAATTTGCTGATGTACCCGAGCAGTTGTTCTTCACCCATATTCAGAAATGCTACCCGCACCTTTTTGTCGAAGACATGCCAAACCTGTTGGGTGATATGCAGAGCGATTTAAGCCGCGGGTGAACCGGCGTATGCTGCTGCGTCCATAGCCATGTTCATCAACAATAAGGCGCGGTCATGCTGAAGATCTGGGGTCGTAAAAATTCATCAAACGTCAGGAAAGCACTATGGTGCGCCGAGGAGCTCGGCCTGGACTATGAAGCAATTGATGCGGGCGGGGCTTTTGGTGTGGTCGACACCCCGCAATATCGGGCACTGAACCCCAATGGGCGGGTGCCGATGATTCAGGACGGTGACTTTGTGTTGTGGGAATCCAACACCATCGTGCGTTATTTATGCGCGAAGCATGCGTCGGAATTTTACCCGAGCGACCCGCAAGCCCGAGCAAGCGCAGAGAAGTGGATGGACTGGACAACCTCCACCCTGGCTGAGCCCTTCAAAGCGGTCTTCTGGGGTGTCCTGCGTACTCCGGCGGAAAAACAGAACTGGGACAGTATCAACGCCGGGCGCCAGGCGTGTATCGATGCGCTCAAAACAGTCGATCAAGCCCTCGCCGAGCAGCCTTACTTGTCCGGCAACGCGTTCGGCATAGGCGATATCCCCCTGGGATGCTTTGCGTATGCCTGGTTCGAGATGCCCATCGAACGCCCCGCAATGCCCCATCTGGAAGCCTGGTACCAGCGTCTGCAACAGCGTCCGGCCTATCGCAAAGCGGTCATGACCGCGTTGACTTAATACTGACTATTAATACAGGTGACTGTACTTGTGCGGCGCAGCCAAGCACCATGCTGGTCATGCGCCGCCGTTGAACTACGTGCGCTGCGCGCTCATCTACTCTTTCTATTCCCTTCTTTGGTGCGTATTCCGATATGAGTTCCGCTCTGTCCATCCGGCAGCTAACCAAAACCTACGGCAACGGTTTCCAGGCCCTGAGTGGTATCGATCTGGACGTTGCCGAAGGTGATTTTTTCGCCTTGCTCGGCCCCAACGGTGCCGGCAAATCCACCACCATCGGCATCCTCTCCACCCTGGTCAACAAAACCAGCGGCACGGTGAATATCTTCGGCCATGACCTGGACAAATCCCCGGCGGCGCTCAAGCGTTCCATCGGCGTGGTGCCCCAGGAATTTAACTTCAACCAGTTTGAAAAAACCTTCGACATCGTCGTGACCCAAGCCGGTTACTACGGCATCCCGGCGAAAGTTGCCAAGGAACGCGCCGAGCAGTACCTGACCCAGTTGGGCCTTTGGGACAAGCGCGACGTGCCGTCCCGTTCATTGTCCGGCGGCATGAAACGTCGCCTGATGATTGCTCGCGCCCTGGTGCATGAGCCGCGGCTGCTGATCCTCGATGAACCCACCGCCGGCGTGGACATTGAGCTGCGTCGCTCGATGTGGACCTTCCTCACCGAGCTGAACGAGAAGGGCATCACCATCATCCTCACCACCCATTACCTGGAAGAGGCTGAACAGTTGTGCCGCAACATCGGCATCATCGACCACGGCACCATCGTCGAGAACACCAGCATGCGTAACCTGCTGGGCCAGTTGCATGTGGAGACTTTCCTGCTCGACCTGAAGAACAATCTGTCGGCGCCGCCGCAATTGCTTGGCTACCCAAGCCGCCTGGTGGACAGCCACACCCTGGAAGTCCAAGTGGATAAAGCCATGGGCATCACCGCGCTGTTTACGCAGCTGGCGACCCAGAACATCGAAGTGCTGAGCCTGCGTAACAAAACCAATCGCCTTGAGGAGTTGTTCGTGTCCCTGGTGGAGAAAAATCTGACGAAGGTGGCGGTATGAGTTCCGAACTGCAACCCAACCTCGTCGCACTGCAAACCATCGTTTACCGCGAAGTGAAGCGCTTTACCCGAATCTGGCCGCAGACCTTGCTGCCGCCGGCGATCACCATGGTTCTGTACTTCGTGATCTTCGGTAACCTGATCGGCCGGCAGATCGGTGATATGGGCGGCTTCACTTACATGGAGTACATCGTGCCGGGCCTGATCATGATGTCGGTGATCACCAACTCCTACGGCAACGTGGTCTCAAGCTTTTTCGGCAGCAAATTCCAGCGCTCCATCGAAGAACTGATGGTCTCGCCGGTGTCGCCGCACACTATCCTGCTTGGCTACACCGCTGGCGGTGTGTTGCGTGGCTTGATGGTCGGGGTGATCGTGACGCTGCTGTCGCTGTTCTTCACCCACCTGCAAGTGCATCACCTCGGGGTCACCATTCTGGTGGTCGTGCTGACGGCGACGATTTTCTCGCTGCTGGGTTTCATCAACGCCGTATTCGCACGCAACTTCGATGATATTTCGATCATCCCGACCTTTGTGCTGACGCCGCTGACTTACCTGGGCGGGGTGTTTTACTCCATCACTTTGCTGCCGCCGTTCTGGCAGACGGTGTCGCTGGCCAACCCGGTGCTGCATATGGTCAACGCGTTCCGTTACGGCATCCTGGGTGTGTCGGATATCAAGATCAGTGTGGCGATCACTTTCATGATCGTGGCGACGGTGGTGTTGTATATCGGTTGCGCGAAGTTGCTGGTGAGCGGGCGTGGGATGCGTACCTGAGTACTGACCCGAACGCGTAAAAAATGTGAGAGGGGGCTTGCTCCCGATTGCGCTATGTCAGTCAGCTTATCTGTAGCTGACACATCGCAATCGGGAGCAAGCCCCCTCTCACATTTAGTTTTGTGTCAGGCCTTCAGTGCCAGTTCGATCAGCGCGTGCAGTTCTTCAACTTTCAGTGGCTCGGTTGAGAACAGAATACGAAACACCGTCGGCGCCGCCAGCAAGTTGATCAGGCGGTCGACGCTGGGCGGGTTGTTATCCGGATAACGATCAACAATCGCCTGAAGCTGCCCACTCAAGATGCTCACGCAATACCCGGGTGTCAGGCTGCATTGCACGTCGCGCATCATGTTTCGCCCCGGTTCCGAACTCATCTCATCCAGATATTGCTCGGCCCAGGCTTGCAGATCACCGCGCAGGGTCCCGGTGTTGGCCGGCTCGCTATCAGGCCGCATGCGCGCCAGCGCCACATCGGCCAGAAGCATGGAAAGGTCGCCCCAGCGCCGGTAGATGGTCGAGGGCGTGACGCCTGCGCGGGTGGCAATCATCGGCACGGTGACACTGGAGCGCTCCTGGGTTTTCAGCAGCTCACGCACGGCCGAATGAACGGATTCTTGTACCCGGGCACTACGACCCCCCGGGCGGAGGCCTTCTTTAATCGCCATGTTTATGACCTTAACACAAAGAATTTGCTTTAAGCGTTGGTCAGTAGCACACTCCGCAAAAGCAAAATATTAGCTTTAGTTGAGCGTGCCTATGTCCAGCCGTATTTCTCATCGTTCGAGCCTGGTGTTCCTGGCGATCACGTTGCTGACGTTTCTAGCGGCTTCCAGCGCGCCGACACCGTTGTATCACCTGTATCAGGAGGGGCTGCATTTTTCGGCAGGCATGCTCACGTTGATCTTTGGCGTTTACGCCTTGAGCCTCTTGGCGGCGCTGTTGACCGTGGGCTCGCTGTCGGACCACCTGGGACGCAAGCCAGTGATTTTTGCTGCGTTGGTCCTGAATATGCTGGCGATGCTGCTGTTCATCAATGAGGGCAGCGTGGCCTGGCTGATTGCCGCGCGTACCGTGCAAGGGTTTGCCACCGGGATGGCCACGGCGGTGCTGGGCGCGGCATTGCTCGACACCGACCGTCAACAGGGCCCGCTGGTCAACAGTGTTGCGCCTCTGCTGGGTATGGCGTGCGGGGCGATGGGCAGCAGTTTGCTGGTGGAGTTCGCGCCGCTGCCGACGCAGTTGATCTACTGGACGCTGCTGGCGCTGATGCTGGTGCAGGCGCTTTATGTATGGCGCCTGCCGGAAACCGTTGATCGCATTCCCGGTGCAGTGGCATCGCTGCGCCCAACGCTGCATGTGCCGCCCCAGGCGCGTCGAGCGTTGTGGCTTTCGCTGCCGGTGGACGTGGCGGTGTGGGCAATGGGGGGCTTTTACTTGTCCCTGGCGCCGTCGCTGGTGCGGGCGGCGACAGGCTCTACGTCGAACCTTATCGGTGGTGGCTTGGTGGCGGTGCTGACGTTGAGCGGGGCGCTGGTGATCTTCACCCTGCGCAATCGACCGGCCAGTAAGGTACTGCGCCTGGGCGCTGCGCTGTTGGCTGTGGGGGTGGCGCTGATCCTCACGGCAGTGCACAGCGCCAGCCTGCCGCTGTTTTTTATCGCCACGTTGATCGCCGGCAGCGGCTTCGGCGCCGGCTTTCTCGGCGCATTGCGCAGTGTGGTGCCGCTGGCCTTGCCCCATGAACGCGCAGGCTTGATGTCGGCATTCTATGTGCTGAGTTATTTGGCGTTTTGTTTGCCTTCGTTGCTGGCGGGCAACCTGATTCGCAGCTTTGGCCTGATCGCCACCACCGACGGTTACGGCGCAGTCCTCATTCTGCTGGCCCTCGGGGCGTTGGTCGCTTTGCTGCTGCAGGATTCGGCAAAGTCCAAGGCGGCCTGCATATCTGCCAAGTAGATAACAGTTAGAGATATTACCCGTTATATAGATATTCGATCAGGTTCTATGATGGTCTCAACCTCATGCGAGGAAGAGGATTTTCATCATGACCTGCTCGAATGCCATCAGCTACAAGCCCTTCAGTCACCTGGCCCGTCCTCGGGAAGTGATTCGCCAATTCACCCCCAACTGGTTCGCCGCGACCATGGGCACCGGCGTACTGGCGCTGGCGCTGGCGCAGTTGCCGGTAAATATGCCCGGTCTGCATGCCATTGCCGAAGGGCTGTGGTGGTTCACCATCGGCCTGTTCATCCTGTTCAGTGGCTTGTATGCCGCGCGTTGGTTGATGTTTTTCCACGAGGCGCGGCGGATCTTCGGGCACTCCACTGTCTCGATGTTCTTTGGCACCATTCCCATGGGCCTGGCGACCATTCTCAATGGCTTGCTGCTGTTTGGCCTGCCGCGTTGGGGTGGCGATGTGATCCCGCTGGCCGAATCCCTGTGGTGGCTGGATGTGGCGATGGCACTGGCCTGCGGTGTGCTCATCCCCTTCATGATGTTCACCCGCCAAGAACACAGCATCGACCAGATGACCGCCGTGTGGCTGTTGCCGGTGGTCGCCGCCGAAGTCGCTGCAGCCAGCGGTGGCCTGCTCGCACCGCACCTGGCGGACGCTCACTCGCAACTGGTAATGCTGGTGACCAGCTACGTGTTGTGGGCGTTTTCCCTGCCGGTGGCGTTCAGCATTTTGACCATCCTGATGTTGCGCATGGCCCTGCATAAACTGCCTCACGCCAAC
This sequence comes from Pseudomonas sivasensis, assembly GCF_021391435.1. Lineage (NCBI taxonomy): Bacteria > Pseudomonadati > Pseudomonadota > Gammaproteobacteria > Pseudomonadales > Pseudomonadaceae > Pseudomonas > Pseudomonas sivasensis. The sequence goes on from NZ_CP090029.1 coordinate 2,161,806, forward strand.
ATGGCTGCGTCGAGCTGGCTGGCGCTCGGCCCCATTGGCACTGGTGCCCTTGGCATGTTGCTACTGGGCGGCGATGCGCCAGCGATCTTTGCCGCCAATGGCTTGCCTGGCGTGGGTGAAATGGCCAATGGTCTCAGCCTGGTTGCTGGTATCACCCTGTGGGGCTTCGGCTTGTGGTGGATGCTCATCGCTGTACTGATAACCCTGCGTTACCTGCGCGCTGGCATTCCCTTCAATCTGGGCTGGTGGGGCTTTACCTTCCCGCTGGGCGTGTACGCCCTGGCCACGTTAAAGCTGGCGAGTCTGTTGCAACTGGGGTTCTTCAGTGTATTTGGTTGCGTGTTGGTGATGGCATTGACGCTAATGTGGTTGATCGTGGCCAAGCGCACCGTGCAAGGCGCTTATAAAGGTGAGCTTTTTGTTTCGCCATGCATTGCAGGCCTAGCGAATAAGTAAGCGGGATTAGGTAAAGTCTTGGCCTGACAACCTATAAGCCTTCAGGCCACGCAGGAACACGGACGACGATGAGCCATCCTTCGCAATTCACCTTGCTGCGCACACGGCGTTTTCTGCCGTTCTTCATCACCCAGTTGCTGGGCGCTTTCAACGACAACATTTTCAAGCAATCGCTGATCCTGGCGATCCTCTACAAACTCACCATCGACGGTGACCGCTCGATCTGGGTCAACCTGTGCGCCTTGTTGTTTATCCTGCCGTTCTTCCTGTTCTCGGCGCTGGCCGGGCAGTTTGGCGAGAAATTCAACAAGGACGCACTGATCCGCGTGATCAAAATCGGCGAGATCGTGATCATGGCCGTGGGCGCCACGGGCTTCCTGACTAACCACCTGGAATTGATGTTGCTGGCGCTGTTTGCCATGGGCACTCACTCGGCGCTTTTCGGCCCCGTGAAGTACTCGATCATGCCCCAGGCTCTGCACGAAGATGAGCTGGTGGGCGGTAATGGCCTGGTGGAAATGGGCACGTTTTTGGCGATCCTGGCCGGCACCATTGGTGCCGGGATCATGATGTCGTCCACCCATTACGCGCCGATCGTGGCGGTGGCGATTGTCGGCGTGGCGGTGCTGGGTTACCTGGCCAGCCGCAGCATTCCACGAGCAGCGGCGTCTACGCCGCAACTGCGCCTGGACTGGAATATTTTCACCCAGTCCTGGGCAACTCTGCGCATGGGGCTGGGGCAGACGCCGGCGGTGTCACGCTCCATTGTCGGCAACTCCTGGTTTTGGTTTGTCGGCGCGATCTACCTGACCCAGATCCCGGCCTACGCCAAGGAATGGTTGTACGGCGATGAAACCGTGGTGACCCTGATCCTCACGGTGTTCTCGGTGGGCATCGCCCTCGGCTCAATGCTTTGCGAAAAACTCTCCGGTCGTAAGGTCGAAATCGGCCTGGTGCCGTTCGGTTCATTCGGCTTGACGGTGTTCGGCCTGTTGCTGTGGTGGCACTCTGGCGGGTTTCCGCAGAACGTGCAGGCCAATGACTGGCTGGCGGTGCTCAGTTATGGCCAGGCCTGGTGGGTGTTGATCGATATCCTTGGCCTCGGCGTGTTTGGCGGCTTCTATATCGTGCCGCTGTATGCGCTGATCCAGTCACGAACCGCCGAAAACGAGCGCGCGCGCGTGATCGCTGCCAACAACATCCTCAATGCTCTGTTCATGGTGGTGTCGGCGATTGTTTCGATCCTGTTGCTGAGCGTGGTCAAGCTGTCGATCCCTGAGTTGTTCCTGGTGGTGTCGCTGCTCAACATCGCGGTCAACACCTACATCTTCAAGATCGTCCCTGAGTTCACCATGCGCTTCATGATCTGGCTGCTCAGCCATTCCATGTACCGCGTGGAACACCGCAACCTGGAGGCCATTCCTGATGAGGGCGCGGCCTTGCTGGTGTGCAACCACGTGTCCTTTGTCGATGCGCTGTTGATTGCCGGCTCGGTGCGTCGTCCGATCCGTTTTGTCATGTATTACAAGATCTACCGCTTGCCGGTGCTCAACTTCATCTTCCGCACCGCTGGTGCGATTCCGATTGCCGGACGCAATGAAGATATTCAGATCTACGAAAAGGCCTTCACGCGAATTGCCCAGTACCTGAAGGAAGGCGAGTTGGTGTGTATCTTCCCGGAAGGCAAATTGACCGCCGATGGCGAGATGAATGAGTTTCGTGGTGGGGTTACGCGGATTTTGGAGGAGACGCCGGTACCGGTGATTCCGATGGCGTTGCAGGGGTTGTGGGGAAGTTTCTTCAGCCGCGATCCGAACAAGGGGATTTTCCATCGGATCTGGTCGCGGGTAGTGTTGGTAGCTGGCGAGCCTGTCGATGCAGAGGCGGCGACGCCTGAGCAGTTGCAGGCGGTGGTTGGTGTTTTGCGGGGGAGTGTCAGGTAGTTCTGTACTGGATGTATTGGCCTCATCGGGGGCAAGCCCCTTCCTCCATTAGACCGCGCTCGTCACAACAGCTCGGTCAAATGGGGGAGGGGGCTAGCCCTTGATGGCGGTAGCGGCCTAAGTGCTGATCTTGAGGCCAATAAGCCCGCAAATGATCAGCGCCACACTGGCCAACCGAAATAACGCCATGGATTCCCCAAACAGGATAATACCGGCGATCACGGTGCCCACCGCACCCACCCCGGTCCAGATGGCGTAGGCGGTACCCAGTGGCAGTTCCTTCATGGCCAGCCCCAGCAGGCCGAGGCTGATAGCCATGGCGGTGATGGTCAGGGCGGTGGGCAGTGGCTTGCTGAAACCGTCGGTGTACTTCAGGCCGACGGCCCAGCCGACTTCAAACAACCCGGCAAAAAACAGAATGATCCAGGACATGATGACCTCGCTTCTTCAGGCGGGGTCGTCCCCGGATTCAACGCTCGTTGGCGTCGCGAGGTCGTCCCCGCGAAGCCCGTAGAGTGCCGAAAACGGATCGGGCGATCAAGTTTGCGGGGTGTTCTCCAGGATGCGACGGTCTTCCTTCTCGCTCATGCGACGGAAGTACGTCGACAGCAACGCCCCGGAAATATTGTGCCAGACGCTGAACAGTGCACTCGGCACTGCCGCCAGGGGCGAGAAATGCGCACTGGCCAACGCGGCGCCCAGCCCAGAGTTCTGCATGCCGACTTCCAGTGCCAGCGACTTGCGTTGTGCCAACGGCAGCTTGAACAGTCGCCCAGTGAAGTAGCCCAGCAAGTAGCCGAAGCTGTTGTGCAGCATCACCACGGCCATGATCAGCAGGCCAGATTCGGCAATCTTCGCCTGGCTGGCGGCAACCACCGCCGCGACGATGATCACGATGCTCACCACCGACACCAGTGGCAATACGTCCACCGCGTGGCGAACCCGCTCGCCAAGTACGCGCTGTGCGATCACGCCAAGCACGATCGGCAGTAGCACCACTTGCAGGATCGACCAGAACAGCTCCATGAACGATACCGGCAGCCAGGCCGAGGCCAGCAGCCAGATCAAAGCTGGCGTGAGCAGCGGGGCGAGGAGGGTGGTGACAGCAGCGATGGCCACGGACAGCGCCAGGTCGCCCCGGGCCAACCACGTCATCACGTTGGACGATGTGCCGCTTGGGCAGCAACCGACCAGGATCACGCCGACGGCAATTTCCGGCGGCAGGTGGAATGCCTGGCACAGCAGCCAGGCCACACCCGGCATGATCACAAAGTGCGCAACCACGCCGAGTGCCACGCGCCACGGGTGGCGTGCGACTTCGGCGAAGTCTTCGAGTTTTAGGGTCAGCCCCATGCCGAACATCACCAGACCCAGCAGCGGGACGATGGCGCTTTTCAGCCCGATGAACCAGCTCGGTTCGAGGAAGGCGAGCACGGCGAAAATCAGCACCCAGTAGGCGAAGGTATTGCCGACGAAGCGGCTCAAGGCGGCGAGTGCGCGCATGGGGGTGTCCTTGTTGTTAGATTCTTGAAGTGCAAATGCGATCAAATGTGGGAGGGGGCTTGCCCCCGATGGCGGTATGTCAGCCGACATGTGCGTAGCTGAAACACCGTAATCGGGGGCAAGCCCCCTCCCACATTTTGATCTTCAAACGGCTTAGATGCCCTGTGGCGTTTCTTCGCCGCCGAGTGCTTCGATCAACGCCGGCAGGAATTCACCGAAGGTCAGCATCATCAGGGTAAAGCTTGCATCCAGTTGACCCAGTGCCTCGTCGCCGCCGTCCTGTTCCGCCTGATCTTGCAGCAGATCTTCGAACTTCAGGCGCTTGACGGTCATCTTGTCGTCGAGCATGAAGGACAGCTTGTCCTGCCAGGCCAGGGACAGTTGGGTCACCACTTTGCCGGTGGTCAGGTGCAACTGGATTTCTTCGCCAGTCAGGTCCTGACGCTTGCAGCGCACGATGCCGCCGTCTTCGTGGGTGTCACGCAGCTCGCATTCGTCGAGGACGAAGAAGTCATCGGCCGGTTTCTGGGTGGTGACCCAGTCGGTCATGATCGCGGTTGGCGCGGTTTTTACGGTGAGTGGGCGTACTGGCAGGGTGCCGATCACTTCACGCAGGGTGGAAAGCAGGTCTTCGGCGCGTTTCGGGCTGGCCGAGTTGACCAGGATCAGGCCTTGTTTCGGCGCGATAGCGGCGAAGGTCGACGAGCGACGGATAAATGCGCGTGGCAGGAAGGCCTGGATGATTTCATCCTTGATCTGATCGCGTTCCTTCTTATAGACCTTACGCATCTGCTCGGCCTCGATCTCTTCGACTTTCTCTTTAAGTGCGTCACGCACTACGCTGCCCGGCAGGATGCGTTCTTCCTTGCGCGCGGCAATCAGCAGGAAGTCACCGCTGACGTGGACCAGGGGAGCGTCTTCACCTTTACCGAAAGGCGCGACGAAACCGTAAGTGGTCAACTCCTGGCTTGCACAAGGGCGCGCCAGTTTGGTGGCCATGGCCGCTTCCAACGCCTCGGCATCAACAGGCAGATCTTGGGTCAGGCGATAGATAAGCAGGTTCTTGAACCACATGGGGTGAGTCTCTCCTTTATACAAAGGGGGGCATTATTCTCTTGATAGCGCCCCAGGCCAACCCTGCCTAAGCCATTGGAAGGCCTCAAAAAAAAGATTTAAGAAAGTGCTTGCCAGACCTAGGGTCGCTCCGTAGAATGCGCGCCACACCGAGACGAAGGGTGATTAGCTCAGCTGGGAGAGCATCTGCCTTACAAGCAGAGGGTCGGCGGTTCGATCCCGTCATCACCCACCATTCGCTTCATGTGTTACGCGCAGCGGTAGTTCAGTCGGTTAGAATACCGGCCTGTCACGCCGGGGGTCGCGGGTTCGAGTCCCGTCCGCTGCGCCATATTCGGTAACCTGGAATGCTGAACGCCAGGTCACCACAAAAAGCCCGCTCATTGAGCGGGTTTTTTTTGTCCGAAATATGGCGAAAAGTCGTGCTGGAAACTTTTTTTAAATAAATTGCATTTAAATCAAGACATTACGATTTTTTGGTGTATGATGCGCCCACACCGAAACGAAGGGTGATTAGCTCAGCTGGGAGAGCATCTGCCTTACAAGCAGAGGGTCGGCGGTTCGATCCCGTCATCACCCACCATTCGCTTCATGTGTTACGCGCAGCGGTAGTTCAGTCGGTTAGAATACCGGCCTGTCACGCCGGGGGTCGCGGGTTCGAGTCCCGTCCGCTGCGCCATATTTGCTTCCGCCAAGGCCCACTGAGCGCCTGGAAGCCACGGAAATAGCGGCCTTGTGCCGCTTTTTTCGTTTCTGGAATCTACTGGATTCCACCTCCAGCCACTTGAAAATTGATCCACGGCCGATTGCTGATTGTTGTCCCAATAATTGTGGATGACCTTAGCAGCAGTGTCTTCGCTGAAAACTCATCTGGCCCCACCGCATGCAGGCCTGCTGAACGCTGTCTACGGTGCAGTTCAAACGGCTCATCGTCCTCGATACTCTCTTCGTCCTTGCGCTTTCGTTCACACGATTTGATCTTTCTCTGGGCGGCCAAGGTGCTGTGTTGCAGGCGGTAGGACTCGTTGTCCATTTCGACGATAGGACAGCTGTGTGTCAGCCGATCCACTGGGTAAGTGGCGATATCGGGCAATGAGCCCAGCGCTTGCAACCTTGCGACCTGAACAAACCGACGTCCCGGTTAAATCTTGAATTGCCTCAACAAGCCTTCAAGGCGATGACCGATGGCGTACAGTTCATCGACTGTGTGTACGCCGCTTTGCGTCTGGTCTGCGACGTTTTCAATCGCGTGGGCTATCTGATGGACGCTCCGATTGATTTCTTCGGCGACCGACGTCTGCTCTTGCGCGGCGCTGGCGATGTGCGCGTTCATCGTATTGATAGTGACGATCAACTCGACCGCTTTGCCCAGCGATTGCCCGGCTTGTTCCGCGTGCAGGCTGGCACCATGACCTGCTGCGCCTGAATGGCTCATCGCAGTGACGACCTTGGTTGTGGCCAGGTTAAGGCGCTCGATCATCGCTTGAATTTCCTGGGTACTAAGTTGCGTCCGGCTTGCCAGCGCGCGTACTTCATCGGCAACCACTGCAAATCCGCGCCCCGCGTCCCCGGCTCGTGCCGCTTCGATCGCGGCATTAAGTGCCAGAAGGTTGGTTTGCTCTGCGATCGAGCGGATGACATCAAGCACCGTGACAATGCCTTCTACATCGCCTTGCAGGCTTTTCAACGAGACGCCTCCCGCGGACAAGTCCTCGGTCAGGGTGCCCAGTCGGGCGATGCTTTCATTGACGACCTGCCTGGCGTGCTGGGCCTGCAAATCGGTTTCGCCTGCTGCATCTGACGCGCTCTGAGCACTGATGGCTACCTCTTGCGCCGCGGATGACATTTGATTAATTGCTGCGGCGACCTGATCGGTTTCCTGGCGTTGCTGTTCCATGACCTGATCGATGCATTTGCTCTGTTCGGCCACTTGGGTGACCGATGCATTCAGCTCTCGGGCCATACCGACGATCTGGCTGACCAGCCCATGAATCTTATCCGCGAAGGCATTGAACGACACGGCCACCTGGCCGAACTCGTCGCGGCTGATGGGTAAGCGCCGCGTCAGATCGCCTTCGCCCGCTGCGATCTCATCAAGGTGCTCACGAATCCGTGACAGGGGGCGCAGGCTGCTTTTAACCAATAACAAGGCGAGCACGCCGGTGATTCCGAGCGCAACCAAGGCGATGACGGTTATCCCATAGACAAGGCTGCGCACGCGCTGATGGATTTCCCCTCGTACTTTGGCAACCTGGCTTTCGATACTGTCCAGGTTAATCGCGGTGACCACGACCATGTCCCAAGCAGGCAGGTAAAAGCTGTAAGCAAGCTTGGGAACGACTTTATCCGTATTGATCAGGGCGCCTGAATAATTGACGAAGTGGGTGTCGTTCTTCGCTGCGGCCACCATTTCCCGGTTCAGGTAAATTCCATTCTTGTCTTTGCGGTCGCTCATGTTAGTGCCGACGCCTTCGCGGCTGTCGCCCCGAAACAGGCGTACGACCTGACTGTCGTAACCGATGAAATAGCCGTCGTCCCCATACTTCATTTGGGACAGTCGGGCGATCGCCAGCGCACGCGTTGCTTTGTCCCCCGTCTCTGCCTGCGCATACAGTTCCGCTACTGAGGTTCGGGCAAGGTTGGCGTAGTCTTTCAAGCGCTCCCGGCTTTCATCAAGCAGGCGTTCCCGAGTCACCGTGACTTCTTGCTCGGCGCTCGACAGCAGAGTGGTGCTTGTTGTCAGCGCCAGCACCGTGGACAACAGCACCACCGGGGCCAGCACCAGCATCAGTACTTTGTTTTTAAACAGCATGCTTGGGGTTCCTCACCTGAATCTGTATGAACGCGGCCACAAGGGCCGCGTTCGTCGACTTACCAAAGGGCGATGTCATAGGTGAGGTAGAGGCGATTGCTGTCGCGGCCGCGGGAGAACTCAGAGCGGTAGACATAGTTGCGCATGCGCACGCCCAGCCCCTTGAACGTGCCGGCTTGCACAACGTAAGCCAGCTCGGTATCACGCTCCCATTCCTTGACCGTGGTCGTGGACTTGCCGTCATTGCCGCTCAGGTAGCGCGTTGAAAAGGTCAAGCCGGGCACGCCGACGGCGGCGAAGTTGTAGCCGTAGTTGAGCATCCAGGTCTTCTCATCCTCCTCAATGAATTTGCCGATGCCCGCATTACTGAATGAGTAGACGGTTGCGCCGCTGATGTAGGGTAAACCGGCATCACCGCGAAGGGTTTGGTAGCCGCCTCCGACGGTATGCCCTGCGATCACGTAGGACAACTGGCCGCTGAGCATGTCATTGTCGATTTTGCCTGCGTAGGCAGAGCCGCTATCAACGCTGTTGAAGTAGCGCAGGTCGCTGGTCAGCACGCCACCGGCAAGCGGAAGGTCGTGTTGGATGCCGGCGAAGTTCTGTCGGTAAAAGTTCTCCAGCTCCCCGTAGAAATAGCTCAGGCGAACATTCTTACCCCATTTGTACTCGGCCCCGGCGTAGTTGAAATCTCCCGATTTTTCCCCGCTGTAGCCATCAGGCACGATCGGCACGCTGTTGGTGGAGTCCCGTAATTTGAAACGGTCCAGATGCCCTCCGGTGACGGTCAGGTTCTCGATGTCGGTGCTGCTGACCTGGGTGCCCTGGTAGGTCTGGGGCAACAAGCGTGCATCGTTGTAAATCAGCACCGGCGTCTTGGGCAGCAAGGTGCCGTACTTGACGGTGGTTTTAGCGAACCTGACTTTTGCGGTAGCGCCGGCGCTGGCAAACTCGTCGGCCGCTCGCCCGTCATCATGCACCGGCATAAGCCCGGTACCACTGCGACCGCGCCCTGAATCAAGCTTTACGCCATACAGCCCCAGGGCATCCACGCCGAAGCCGAGGGTGCCGGCGGTAAATCCAGACTGATAGTCCAGCAGAAATCCCTGGGCCCACTCGGTGCGTTCGCTTTTTGCGGTGCGCGCAGCCCGTGCGCTCAAGCCGTGCTCGTCGCGAAAGTTCTCGTTGAAATACACGTTGCGCAGTTGCAGCTTGAGTTTGCTGTCATCAATAAAACCTTCGGCGTTGGCCCCTGCGACGGGTACCAGGCCTAACGCGCAAAACAAAGCCCGACGGGTATACACATGGTTCATGGCAAATGACTCGTTGTTGTTATTTGGGGTACAGGGCGACACGCGCCTCGTGAGTGAGGCGCGATGGAAGGCAGCAGAGGTTGTGGGTGAATCAGGTGAAGAGGCTGATGGCCCCGGTCAACAAGGCCAGCGCGGTGACGACCAGAGAGGTCAGCACAGCCCATTTGACGGTGGCTTTCTGGAAGTCGCCAATATCGCGATCGACCATGCCCACCAGCAACAGGGTCGAGGCCACCAGCGGACTCATGAGGTGAACGGGCTGCCCCAGGATCGAGGCGCGCGCGATTTCCACCGGGTCGATGCCATAAGCGGCGGCGGCATTGGCCAGGATCGGCACCACACCAAAATAGTAAGCGTCATTGGACAGTACAAAGGTCAGCGGCATGCTGGTGATCGCAACCACCAATGGAAACAGGTGACCCCAGGACGGCGGGATCCAGTCGACGAGGGTCTGTGCCAGGGCATCCACCATCTTTGTGCCGGAGAAGATCCCGGCAAAGATCCCGGCGGCAAATACCAGCAACACCACAGTCATTGCATTGCCCGAGTGCGCCAGGATGCGTTCTTTCTGAATGTCCAATTGCGGGTAGTTGATCATCAGCGCGAGCACGAAGCCGATCAGGAACAGGATCGCGGAATGCATCAGCCCCATCACCAGGGCCGCCATCACCGCTATCACCAGCACCAGATTGACATAGGCAAGCTTCGGACGTTTGTGGGGTGTGTCCTCAAGAATCGCGTTGATGTAGCAATCGCCGCCGCCGCTTTGCAGTTGCACGTTGCCGATACGCTTGCGCTCTGCGCGACCCAGTATGAAGGCCGTGAAGATCACCCACAGGGCGCCGCCGATCATAGTCGGCAGCAACGGCACGAAGTATTCACCAGCATCCAGGCCCAGCGCGGCAATAGCCCGTGTCGCGGGGCCGCCCCAGGGCGTCATGCCACTCATGATGCTCAGCGACAGCATGGAGATGGTCGCGAGGATCATCGGGTTCATGCCGATACGTTTATACAGCGGCAGCATCGCTGCGCAGGTGATCATGTAGGTCGTTGTGCCGTCGCCATCGAGAGCCACCAGCAACGACAGTAAGGCAGTGCCTACCGCGATCTTCATCGGGTCGCCATTGACCCGCTTCAGGATTTTGCGGATCAGCGGGTCGAACAAGCCTGCGTCGATCATCAGGCCGAAGAACAGGATGGCAAACAACAGCAGTGCGGCAGACGGTGCGACCATTTTCAGGCCGTCTAGCATCATCTTGCCGGTGGTGCCGCCAAAGCCACCTATGACCGCGAAGACAATAGGCACCACAGTGAGTGCGACGATCGGCGACAAGCGTTTCGTCATGATGAGGAAGGTGAATACGACCACCATGGCCAAGCCAAGGAAAGCGAGCATAGAACGATTCTCTTGTTGTTATCGTAAAAATGGCTGACGCCGAGGCGCACGAGCCCTGACCCGCCGGGCGGCACAACGGCGCCTGGCGGGGAGGGGGGTCAGTCAAGTCAGGGGGGAGGTGTTATCCGGTTTTCTCTAGGCGCGTTTGGCGACCTTCAAATCTTTCCAGGCGTTTCCTGGTGCCTCGGAAGATTTTGCGTCGAGCATCCGGTTCAGCGTTTCGCGGTGGCAGGCATTTTCAGACATCGAAATCACTACCGTTGCTACAGCGTTACTGGCCAGGCTGGTCAGGGCGCGCGCTTCAGACATGAAGCGGTCAACGCCGATCAGCAATGCCAGGCCGGCCAATGGGATGTCGTGAATGACCGTCAGGGTCGAGGCAAGCGCCACGAACCCGCTGCCAGTAACGCCGGCGGCACCTTTGGAGGACAACAGCATGATCGCCAGCATGGTGATGATTTGCGTCAGGCTCAGGTCGATGTTGCAGGCCTGGGCAATGAAAATCGCCGCCAACGAGAGGTAGATGGCCGTGCCGTCCAGGTTGAACGAGTAGCCGGTGGGCAGTACCAGGCCCACGACGCCTTTTTTGCAACCCAGTGCTTCGAGTTTCTCCAGCATGCGCGGCATCACAGGTTCCGTGGAAGAGGTGCCGAGTACCACCAGGAACTCTTCCCGAAAGTAGCGCAGCAGTTTCCACAGACTGAAGCCGTTGGCGCGGCAAATGCTGCCCAGTACCACGAAGACGAAAAAGCCGCAGGCGATGTACAAGGTCATGATCAACTTCGCCAGCGAACCCAGCGAGGTGATGCCGTACTGGCCGACAGTGAACGCCAAGGCCCCAAAAGCGCCGACCGGTGCAAAACGCATCAGGTAAGAAAAGATCTTGAAGACCATTTGCGAGGCGGATTCGAGCACGTCGAGTACCGGTTTGCCACGCTCGCCCAGCGACGACAAGGCAAAGCCGGACAACACCGCAATAAACAGCACCGGCAACACCTCACCTTTACTGAAGGCGCCGATAAAAGTCTCGGGAATGATGTGCATGAAAAACTCCACAACCCCAAGCTTTGCGGCCGACTCCGTGTATTGGGCCAATCCTTTAGTGCTCAACTGGGTGGGATCAATGTTCATGCCGGCGCCCGGCTGGAACACGTACACCGCGACCAGGCCAATCAATAGGCTGATCACCGTCAGGACGAAGAACAGCAGCATGGTTTTGCCGAGCAGGCGTCCGAGCGAGCGTTTGTCGCTCATCCCGGCGATACCGGTGACGATGGTGCAGAACACCACGGGGGCAATCATCATCTTGATGAGTTTGATGAACGCGTCACCCAGCGGTTTGAGTGCAATGGCCTGCTGGGCCCAGAAATGCCCGACCACGATGCCGAGCACCACGGCGCAGAGAATCTGGAAGTAGAGCGATTTAACAACTTTCATGGCATCACCCATTTTTAGAATTGTGCGGATGCAAAAATGCCAACGACCGCCGGAATTATCCGGCGAGGCGCTGAGAGTCAGTGGCGTAGACGTAACCGGAAAAAAGCCTGCGCGCGGTGCGTACGACGGACGCTTGAATTGTCTCACCGTTGACGCCGGTGTAGGACAATACGACATCAATTCCGCCGCTCGGGTGTTCGATACGCACCGCTTCAAGGCGCGGCGTACTGATCCCGCCGAGCATCTGCGCGACGATGCTGCCCTCTATCACGCACGCGGTCGCTAAACCAATCGAGCCCGTAATGGCCAGCGCGCGGTGGCAGCTGTGTGGCATGAAATAGCGAACCTGAATCGTACCGCCGGCTTTCGCAGGCGACACCAGGACCGGCTTGGGGATTACCTTGTTGCTGACATCGCCTAAGCCCATGGCCAAGCCGGCCTGAAGCCGTAGTGTCTCAAGGCGTCGCAGGAATTCTTTATCAGCGTCCAGTTCCGCTGGGGTCTCATCGCCACGCTTGCCCAGTTGGCTGGCCTCGACGAGCACCATGGGCATCGCCATGTCGATACAGGTCACCGCAATGCCGTCGATGACGTCTTGCGTGTTGCCGGTGGGAAAGAGTTTGCCAGTCTTGCTGCCGGCTGCATCCAGGAAGGTCAATTGCACCGGCGCCGCGGTACCGGGCACGCCATCAATGGCGGTATCACCCTCATAACTGACTTTGCCATTCGGTGTGTACACCTCGGAATGGATGAACGTCCCAGTGTTTACGTTGCGAATACGCACACGAGTGCGCTCTTGGGTAGCTTTGACCAGACCCTGTTCGATGGCGAACGGGCCAACCGCGCACAGCATGTTGCCGCAGTTGGGTGCGCTGTCGACCCGGCGTTGTGAAACCATCACTTGAACGAACAAGTAATCAACGTCCGCATCCGGGTGCAGCGAAGGGCTGACAATCGCAACCTTGCTGGTTTGCGGATTGCCACCGCCAATTCCGTCGATCTCCAGTTCATGGCCGGAGCCCATCAGGTTGAGTAGCAGTTCGTCACGGGCCTCAACGGCTGCGGGCAAGTCCCAGTCGAGAAAAACCGGACCTTTTGAGGTACCACCACGCATCAGCACACAGGGAATTCTTTGCATGACACTGACTCTTGTTGATCAATCGGTGTAATTGATGTTCTTGGAGCAAGAGTCTCAAGCTTTAAAAAATGTTTCAAATGCAAAAATTGAAGCGATTATTGCGTTTTGCGAATGATAAATTTACGCTGAATTTCTTTTTGACGCCTTCTGCTGACGAGATAAGACATGGAATATGAGCTAAACGATATCCGATCATTCGTGAAAATCGCCGAACTTGGGAGCTTTCACGAAGCAGCTGATGCCTTGCATCTGTCTCAACCCGCACTCAGTCGGCGGATAAAAAAGCTGGAAGAGGGGTTGGGCACCGCATTGCTTGATCGCACCACGCGCAAGGTCAGTCTCACGAGCGTCGGCCGTGACTTTCTTCCAAAGGCACGTCGGTTGCTGGACGACTTCGATGAGTCGATTCTCAATATCCGTGAATTGGCCGAACGCCAGATTGGCCGTGTCACCCTGGCGTGCATCCCTACTGCCGCATTCTATTTTTTGCCCTCAGTGATCCGCCTGTATAACGAGCGCTATCCAAAAATACGCATCCGTCTGCTGGATTTGAGTGCCAATGAGGGGCTTGAAGCAGTACTGCGCGGGGAAGCCGACTTCGGTATCAATATGATGAGTGGGCAGCATCCGGACATTGAGTTCGTCCCATTGGTCAGCGAACCTTTTGTATTGGCGTGCCGGCGTGATCATGAATTGGCCGGACGCAGTTCGGTCACCTGGTCTGAATTGAGCGATTACCGTCTTATCGGGGTAGGGCGCCTGAGCGGTAACCGGATGCTGCTCGATCACGCGCTGTCTGGCTTGAGTTGGCGGCCGCAATGGTTCTACGAAGTCCAGCACCTCTCTACTTCGCTGGGGCTGGTGGAGGCTGGACTGGGGGTTTCGGCGATGCCGAGCCTGGCCATGCCGGCGGAAGATCATCCCACGTTGGTCAGCGTCCCGTTGATCGAGCCAGTGGTAAACCGCTCATTGGGCCTGGTCTACCGCCGCGGGGCATCGCTCTCGCCGGCAGCGGAAAAGTTCGTCTCGATACTGCTTGAGCAGTGGCCGCAATGAGCCATACGGCGAGTATTTTTTCTCAAACACGACGCGGCTCGCCCTCGGCAATCTTGCGCATCAGGCTCAGGTAGCGACTCGCTGCCAGCCCCAGGGGGCGGTTCTTTACCCAGATGATATCGACCCATAACCGCATCTGACTTGGCATGTAGTCAAACACCACCTCCGTCAATGCACCCGAAGTGATTAAGGGTTGTACCAGCGGCTGTGGAAGATAAGCCCAGCCCAATCCTTGCTGCACCAGGTCCAGCGTTGCCAGGTAATTGTCGCTGTGCCAAATGCGCCGTGACAGCACAACACGTGGATCAGAGTCGGTAGGTCCTCCAGTGGCCACGATGATCTGCCGAACGTTGACCAGTTGCTCTTCACTTAAGGGGCTTTTCTTACCGGCGGCGGCAGGATGATCAGGAGAGGCAACGGCCACCAGCAACTGGCTTCCCGCCTCAAGAAACGTCTCCCTCTCGTCGAGTCCTGGTCGTTCAAATCCAAGTGCCAATTGCACACGTCCCTCATGGAGCATGCGCATCGCCTCCGGATGGGACGCGGAGCGAATCTCGATTTCAAGCGTGGGGAACTCGCTGGCGATAATGGACAGCGGACGATTCCATACGCCTGTTTGCAACTCCGGCGCCATCGCAAGGACCAGGCGCTCCTCCAACCCTTGATGAAGCTGGAGAGCATGGGCGTCCAGCAGGTTTAACTGGCTGGCGACCTGTCGTGCCTGGGGCTCGAGTGCTTTGGCGGCGGCCGTAGGAATGGCTTTGCGGGTTGATCGGTCAAAAAGCAATAAATCCAGCTCTGCTTCAAGCTGCGACACCGCCATGTTGATGGCCGAGGGTACCCGGCCCAATTTGCGTGCGGCGGCAGAAAAGGAGCCGCTGTCGACAACCGCAAGGAAAACTTTCAGTGACTCACTGGTAAACGCCATGGTGGTTGTCAGATTTTCTGATGATGATCGTCTTTATTTATCAGATTTATTAGCCTAATTTCCACTTCTATTACAAGTTAAGTACGTGGGGAACACCATGTTAAATACTGATTTGAGGGGGCAAGTGGCACTTATCAGTGGTGCCGGAAGTGAAGCGGGTATTGGTATGGCGATCGCACGCAGGCTGGGTGCAGCGGGCGCGAGATTGATCATCACCGCTAGCAGCAACCGCATCGAGGATCGAGTTAAAGAGTTACTCGCAGAAGGGTTTGAAGTTGAAGGCCGGGCAACTGACCTCACCGATGAACGTCAGGTGCGTGAATTCGGCCTATGGGCCGCTTCAGTCTGGGGGCGGGTCGATATTCTGGTGAACAATGCAGGTATGGCGATGCAAGGAAGCCCTGAAGTTTTCTCGGAATTGGCAACGATGGAACTGCATGAGTGGAATCTTTCACTGGCCAGAAACGTAACGACCGCTTTTCTTCTGACACGGGCCGTTTTGCCCGGTATGAGGGCGAGAAGTTACGGGCGCATTGTCAATATCAGTTCCACCACGGGCACCCGAGGGAGCAATCCGGGGGAAGCCGCTTATAGCGCCGCCAAGGCAGCGATGGTGGGCATGAACATGGGGCTTGCGCTTGAAGTCGCCAAGCAGGGGATTACCGTCAACAGCGTGGCCCCCGGCTGGATCACCACGGGCTCAACCACGCCCGTTGAAGCCGAGGCGGGGCGCTTCACCCCGATTGGGCGCGCAGGCAGCCCCCGCGAAGTGGCGGCGGCGGTTGCATTTCTGGCATCGCCTGACGCCAGTTACATCACAGGGGAAGTCCTCGTGGTGGATGGCGGTAACTGTCTGGTCGAGAACAAAGCCCCTCACGGCGATTATTAAGTTTGAATACGCTCCAGCGCGCTCAATCCACGATATTGGGCGGGGGGCTATAACCGAGATTTATAAAAGCGCGATGTATCAAAGAACCGTTGAGTTCTTTGAGCCGTATCCGGCTGTCATTCAGCAACGGACTTTTAATTAAGTTGATAATTAACATAGGGTATTGATCATGTCGAAAAGTGGAATTAGTGAATCAGCGATTGCTGCTTTTACCGCCTCCGAGCGTGCCCGGTTTATAGAAAACAACCCAACTTCACTGGCGCTGGCCGAGCGCGCCAAGGCGAATCTGTTCAACGGTGTGCCCATGCACTGGATGAGCGACTGGTCGATGCCTTCGCCGCTCTTCGTACAGCGTGCAAAAGGGGCGCGCTTCACCGACGTTGACGGGCATGAATACATAGACTTTTGCCTTGGCGACACCGGCACGATGTTTGGCCATTCACCTGATCCTATTGTCCGCGCCATAACCGAGCAGGCGAATAATGGCTTGACCACGATGCTGCCGGGCGAAGACGCGGTGGTCTGCGGCGAGTTGCTGGCTCGGCGATTCGAGCTGCCTTACTGGCAAGTGACCGCCAATGCGACTGACGCCAACCGGTATGTGCTGCGCTGGGCGCGCGCGATCACCCAGCGCAACGTCTTGCTGGTGTTCGATGGCTGCTACCACGGCACCGTGGATGACGTGATGGTGCGCTACCGCGACGGCAAAACAGTGCACCGTTCAGGTCTTGTCGGCCAAGCCTACGACTTGAGCCAATACAGTCGATCCATCCCCTTCAACGATGTCGCCGCACTGGAGGCGGCGTTAGCCCAGGGCGATGTGTGCGCGCTGATGTGCGAGCCGGCGATGACGAACATTGGCATGGTCCTGCCGGATCCGGGGTTCATGCAAAAGTGCCGAGAGCTGACCCTTAAATATGGCAGCCTGTTGGTCATTGATGAGACCCACACTATTTCCACCGGCCTCGGTGGATGCACTCGCCAGTGGGATTTGAAACCCGACTTTTTCGTGGTGGGTAAACCCATTGCAGGTGGCGTGCCTTGCGCGGTGTTTGGCGTTAGCGAGCCAGTCGCCTCGGCTATGCGCGACGTCCAGAAGACCATCAGCGAGGAGAGCGGCGGGCATGGCCACAGTGGCATGGGAACGACGCTGTCCGCCAATGCCCTGGCGATGCGTTGCATGCGCGTCAGTCTTGAAGAGGTCATGACAGAGTCTGCATACGAGCACATGTTGCCCCTGGCCTCAGGGCTGGCCCAGGGATTTCGAGAGTTGTTCAAGCGGCACCAACTGAACTGGTCTGTCACAGAGTTGGGCGCGCGTTGTGAGTTTCAATTCTGTGCTACCTCGCCAAGAACAGGCGCGCAAGCCGAGGCGGCTTTTCATGACAGCCTTCAAATGGCGCTGCATCTTTATCTCATCAACCGCGGAATCCTGATCACGCCTTTTCACAACATGACCCTGTGCTGTCCGCAAACAAGTGATGCGGATATCGACAGGCTGATCGCTGAGTTGGATAACGCGCTGACCACCCTGCTTGCCCTACCTGGCGCGCGGGTTATCGCTTCATAACTGCACGTCTGAAAACGCCATTGTTATTAAATACTGCCAGTCGCTTGAATAAGCGCTAAGAGGTTTGACATGCAATTTGCGGATAAAAAAGAGGCCGTAGATTATCTGGCCGCCCACCCTGAAGTGCTGAGCATCGAGTTGTTCCTTATCGACGCGAATGGCGTTCCACGGGGCAAATTGTTGCATCGCGACGAACTGCTGGCGATCTACGAAAATGGTCGGCCATTGCCAAGTTCCATTCTCGCCTTGACCGTGCAGGGTGAAGACGTAGAAGACACAGGCTTGGTCTGGGATGTTGCTGACGCCGATTGTTGGACGTACCCCTTGGCGGGAAGCCTGACCTTGCAACCCTGGCGCACCAACCCCACCGGTCAAGTGCAGGTGAGCATGCACCCGACCCAAGGTATTCCCGCCGCACCGGCGGACCCGCGCCACGTGCTGGTGAACACCATTGAGCGGCTGAAAGCCGACGGATTCCATCCGGTCATGGCCGTCGAGTTGGAGTTCTACCTGCTGGACCGACAACGCGACGTCAACGGTCGGCCGCAGCCGGCGTTGCAGACCAATGGCGTACGCCCTGTTGCTCCACAGGTCTATGGCGTGTACGAGCTGGAGCAGCTTCAACCGTTTCTTGATGACCTCTACGCGGCGTGCGCGCTGCAGGGGTTGCCGGTACGTACGGCGATATCCGAGTATGCGCCAGGCCAGGTCGAGTTGACGCTGGAGCATCGTTTCGACGCACTCCAGGCCATTGATGAAGGCGTACGTTACAAACGCCTGGTCAAGGGGGTGGCCAACAAACATGGTCTGCAAGCGTGCTTCATGGCCAAGCCATTCAGCGATCAGGCCGGCAGCGGTATGCACCTGCACGTCAGCCTGGCCGACGAGCACGGGAATAACCTGTATGCGAGCGAAGACCCACAGGGTACGCCACTGTTGCGGCACTCCATCGGCGGGATGATGGAGACCTTGTTTGACTCGCTGGCGATATTTTGCCCCCATGCCAATTCCTATCGACGCTTCCAGACCGGTAGTTACGCGCCGCTGGCTAAAAGTTGGGGCGTCAACAACCGTACGGTGTCGTTCCGCGTGCCCGGCGGCCCTGCCATCAGTCGGCACATCGAACACCGCATTTGCGGTGCCGATGCCAACCCCTATCTCGCCGCTGCCGCGTTACTGGCGGGTATTCACCACGGCATCACTCATCAAAGCGATCCCGGCGCGGCGATTGTGGGGAATGGCTATGAACAGGCGACCGATTTTCTACCCACCGACTGGCTGACAGCGTTGCAGGCACTGCAACGCTCAACCTGGGCACGTGAGGCGCTGGGCGCTGAATTCCTGAAGGTGTTCCTGGCGATCAAGTGGCGCGAGTTCCGTCAATTCAATGCTGAAGTCGGAGAGCAGGACTGGCGCTGGTACCTCACTCACGCATGAATATCGACCCGTCAGGACGCCTTGAAACGGACCGCTGAGGCTACCTGACCTTTTTCTTGCGTGGCTGGCGCGTGGCCAAATGCTCGAAGCAAAAAGAGGCCGTGCCGAACACGGCGATTATGGTCAGCACGATCATGCCTAGGGTTGAGTTTTCCACGATGGGCGTCCTACGTGATGGAGTAGGCGTCCACGGTAGAGTTACGGCGAAAGCGCCTCAATAGACCCGACGCAATCCTTACGACGCCGGGCCCATTATTACGCACTCTTTACGGTGCGTTGCGGCTGTGGCGGTAATCGCTGACGGCCTCGTACACCGCCTTGCGCAAGCGGTTGATACCACCGATAGGGCGGTGTTCTTCCACGCCGAACCACGGGTTGAATGACTGGTTGTCACACGCCAGGTTCTGTTCGGGTGTATCGAAGTCCTGAGCCGGGATTCGCACCTTGGCCACGCTCTCGTAGGGCGCATCGCTTTCTTTCCACTCGATGCTGGTGTCTTCGATCGGCATGAATTTCTGCGGGTTCTGCCGCTGGATCTGCAACACGAAACACGCCGGGACGCGGTCCGTGGACAACTGCTGGCTCAGGGCGCTGCGTAGGAAGTTCGGCAGGTCCTGGTTCTGTTTGGGCAGGACGTATTCCGGGCAGCTCTGCGGGTCTGGCGCCACGCGGAACTTGGCATTCGCCGCGCCGAACTTGTAGGGCGATACCGAGAAATACGTAGTTTGCGTCGGGCTTGCCGGGGCCGGTGCCAGGGTTGCCAGGGCGATAAATAGATGACGCACCTGCCAAGTGCGTGGGTCAGCCTTGGGGAAGAACGCCAAGACTTTTTTGCCATCGGCCTGGGCGCCGATGTTCTGCGCGTATTCCGCCACATCGCTGACAAAGAAGTTCGGATGGCTAAACATCACGAAGTCCTGTTCCGTGCGGGTCTGCTGGTCGGCCAGCAGTTGTTTGCCCGGCACGTCCAACAGCTTGAGCGCCATGCCTCGGGCATCGCGAATGCTGTCGAACTGCGGGTAGGCGTTGCCGTTGGACAACCGCATCATGGCCTGCCAGGTCTTGCCCGGTTCGGCGAATACACCCTGGCGTAATGCCGGGTCGAGATCCGCCAGTACGCTGACTTCGGCCTTCACGCAGCCGTGGGCCTTGGCATGGGCATCGCGCAGGTAGCGCGTGCCTTCGCGGTGCTGGTCAACGATGCGCACTGCCGTCTGGATGATGCCCTGAGTCATCGCGGCTTCACCTGCCGGGACGTGTTCATCCGGCGACACCGGCCCGCTGTGCTGCCAGGCATACCAGGCGGTAGCGGCCAGCCAGCCGAGCAAGCCCAGTCCGACCAGCCACAACAGGGTCTTGCCGAGAAACCTACCAATGCGCAGCCACAGGCGGGCGAGCAGGGACGGTTGGTCGTATCGAGATCGAATCATCATGGCAATTGTTGCTCCAGCGGGCCGCCCAGCACTTTGAGGTATTCCAGCAGCGCCCAGCGTTCCTGCGGCTGCAGGCCGCGGCCGATGACGCCTTTGCCACGAGCGCCTGCACGGAATTCGTGGCCGCTGTTGTGGTTGCCGGTAATTTTGGTATCGAACAGAAAAGCATTCTTGAACGCCGCAGTCTCGAAGCCGAGATGGCGAGGGTCGTAGTCGAAGGTGCCTTTATAGAACGTGGTGCTGCGCTCGTCCTGGGGCGAGAGCAATTGGTAGATCGTCGGCACCGAACCGTTATGCAGGAATGGCGGGGTGGCCCACACGCCCGCCAGTGGACGGGCCTTGTAGGCACGCAGCTCGCGCACGCCAATCGGAAGGCCAAAACCATCCAGGCGCGGGCGTTCGGCCGGTGTGACACCGGCGGCGCGGTAAGCGTGGTCTTCGACGAAGGCGGTGACATACGCCAGGCCCTTGGCCACGGACATTTTTTTCAGGTCCAGGGGTTCGGTTGGCGTCGGGTGCAATTGGACATTCAGCTTGGACAGCTCCGCAGGGTCCCATTGCAGGGCGCTGAGGTCATAGCGCTGGTCTGCGATGTTGGTGGCGGTGCCGGGGTCGGTACCGATGTAGTCCACCGGCAGCATTTTCAGTGTCTGCACAGGGCGGCCACCTTCCTGGCTGACGGTGGGCACGTGGCAGCCGGCGCAGTTCTCGGCGAACAGCGCGCGGCCCTGAGCGGCTAGGGGCTTGTCGATAGGCCCGAACAATTCTTCGGGCCAGGTGGGCGGTTTGAGGCGTTGCAAGGTTTCTTCGATCAGGTGGAGGTCGCGCACTCGTACGCTGGACGGGTAACGCGCATCGCCTTGAAGCGGTTGGCCAGCGCCATCGAAAAACGTCAGGGTCGCCCCCACACCGAGGGCTTCGCCGATATTCCGTGCCATCGGTTGCTGGGCCGAGCCGTTCCATTGCACCCAGTCGAAGGTCCAGATATCCCACAGCTGTGGGTAGTCCACAGGTGCGTTGGCGACGCGATAATTTTCCGGGGAGATGGCATCGCCGAAGCTGGCATTCGCAATGCGGCCAAACGCGTCGGTACGGCCCGGCCCTTCTTCGATGGGGTAGAGGCCGCGGTGTGTATCGTTCCAGGCGACTTTTAGGAACTTGTCCAGCGACTGCTTGAAGTCCTGGCGCAGTTGGCTGTGTTCGGCGTCGTAACGATCACCCAGCACCTGACGGGCGAAGCGTTCGAATTTCCATGGGTTGTAATAAGTCGCTGCGAGGCTGGCGACCAAGGCCTGGCCAAAGCTGCCGCCGCGTAGTGTCGGCACGCTTGAAGGCAGCACATGCTGGGCCGAACCGCCGTCAATCCGCAAGGCCTGACCTTTGAAATGCAGCTCGCCGGTGTGGCAGGCGGCGCAGGTGATGTCCAAGTACTCAACGTTGCTGCCCGCGTTTTTATGTCGGGCAAAACCTACCGGCAGGTTGCCGGGGTTTTGCGCGGTGGGCACTTGCTTGGGATCCACAAGGAAACCGAAGCGCGCCAGGTACTCTGGCGTGGCAAAACGTCCCTCGGAGAACGGCAGCTCCAGGGCGGTGAACCAGTCGTAGTGCAGGCCTTTTACCTGGGTGCCTTGGGGCGTGAAGTAATAGGTCTGGCGGTCGGCGGCGCTCCATTGATCCTGATAGTGCACCTGCTCCACGGGCACGTAGTTCGGTAGCTTGGGGTTAACGGTGTAATAGAGCACCACGGCCAGTGATAGGACCAGAATGGCGAATATCAGGAGTAAAACACGGGAAAAAATGCGCAAGATAACTATCCTTGTCGAGTTGTAGCGTTGTTATGCCACTACGCCATAAGTGCGGCAAGTGGCCATGAGCCTTATGAGAGGCGGTCCCGCGATCCGTCGCGGACGCCCATCATGAATGAAAATGCTTTTAAACACGTGAACTTATCGGAAGTTTCCTGCTCACATGCCGGTAGCCATTGGTCGTGGCCGCCTGATAAGCTCGCGACTTTATTCGAATGCCCTATTGGCGCATGAACAAGGAAATAGCATGAAACAGCATCGGTTGGCGGCGGCGGTGGCCCTGGTTAGCCTGGTACTTGCGGGTTGTGATTCGCAGACCAGCGTAGAGCTGAAAACCCCGGCGCAAAAAGCTTCCTACGGCATCGGCCTGAACATGGGCAAAAGCCTTGCTCAAGAAGGCATGGATGACCTGGATTCCAAAGCAGTAGCCCAGGGCATCGAAGATGCCGTTGGCAAGAAAGAGCAGAAGCTCAAAGACGACGAACTGGTTGAAGCGTTCGCCGCACTGCAAAAACGTGCTGAAGAACGCATGACCAAAATGAGCGAAGAGTCGGCAACCGCCGGCAAGAAATTCCTCGAAGACAACGCCAAGAAAGACGGCGTCGTCACCACCGCTTCCGGTCTGCAGTACAAGATCATCAAGAAAGCTGACGGCGCACAGCCTAAGCCGACTGACGTGGTGACTGTTCACTACACCGGTAAACTCACCAACGGCACCACCTTTGACAGCTCCGTGGATCGCGGCAGCCCGATTGACCTGCCGGTCAGCGGCGTGATCCCAGGTTGGGTCGAAGGCCTGCAACTGATGCACGTCGGCGAGAAGGTCGAGTTGTACATCCCGTCCGACCTGGCCTACGGCGCCCAGAGCCCAAGCCCGGCGATTCCAGCCAACTCCGTGCTGGTATTCGACCTGGAACTGCTGGCCATCAAGGACCCAGCCAAGGCTGAAGCTCCTGACGCACCAGCCGCCAAGAAGTAATAGGCGCCTGAACACACAACGCCCCGTCTCGACGGGGCGTTGTTGTTTCTGAAGCACTTACATTGCGGTTTGGGCAAATCCAAACGAACATCCCTGGCCAGTGGCAGTCTGATATAAGGCTAAGGCAGCACTAGCCGCACACAACCGCCAAGTCAATGAAATCTTGGGTTTTTTTGATGTGCGCAAAAAACGCCCGATCTGACTGAAAGCCTTTTAAACCGTGGCTTTCAGCCAGTAAAACAGGCTCTGTTCACAAGGTTATCCACAATTTGTGTGGATAACCTTTCTGTTTGATGGAACTGGAGTGACAGATGAAACCACCCTTCAATTTCACCCGTTTCCTACCCATGGCTGCACGCTTGCTGGGCCGTGGGCGTCTGCCGACCCTGCTGTTCGCGGTGGCCGCCAAGGGGTCAAGCCAGGGCAATCGCCTGGGCAAGCTCAAGGATGATTTCAAACTGCTCCAGGCCCTGTGCCTCGCGTACTGGCGGGGAGAGTATCGGGCGATCAGCCCCAAGGCGCTTATCTCGGTGGTAGCGGGGCTGATGTACTTCCTCAGCCCGATTGATGCGATTCCGGACTTTATCCCGATGTTCGGCATGCTCGATGACATCGCCGTACTTGCGTGGGTCATGAAGACCCTAGAGGGCGAACTGAGCGCTTTTCGCGCCTGGCGTGATGCGCAGCGCCCGGAAAAGCTCGCGGTGGTTGAGCGTTTGCCTGCGACACCGGCCTTGCTGGCTAAGGAAAACCCGCAAAAAAACGGATGAGGCAGCTATCCCCTGCGACCTTTGTGGCTGTTAGGATTACACTCCTAAGGAAAGAGCTTACTCAGTAAGTGCAGTTATCCTACGGGGCAGTCATGGATATTCAGATAATTTCACGCAATGGCGAACCCGAGTACGCGGTGTTGCCATGGGATCAGTACCAGGCGCTGCTAAAAGCTGCCGGTCAGCAACAGCCTTCACCGCCTCCTTCTCGTACTGTCCAACCCGCACCTGACCAGGACTTGCGCCCGCTCGCAGACCTGCGCGGTTTGCGTGAAACCAAGGGCCTGGCGATTGAAGTGCTGGCTCGCACCGTGGGCATCAGCCCGTCGTATCTCGGATTGATCGAAAGTGGTGAACGTCAGCCGGATGCCGCGATACGACGCAGCCTGGCCTGGGAATTAGGCGTTGCAGGTTGGAGGGATGAATCTTGAGCCTACGTATCAGCCGTCAGCATTGGGATGGGTTACTTAACGAACTGGACCAGGCGCGCCGCCAGCGCCATCTGTTGACTTACCGCGCGCTGCTGGAGCGCCTGCAGTTTCCGACGCCGGCGATGCAAACCCTGGCCGCTGCTCTGGAGCACCTAGCGGCACTGGACGCCAAGGCTGAGCAACCGTTGCGCAGCTCCCTGGTGATCAGCCAGGGCGCCAGCCGCCTGCCGCGTACCGGCTTCTTTGAATGCGTGGAGCGCCTCGGGCGCTTCAGCGGACCCTCCGATGGCGTGGCCGCGGCGTCCTGGCATGCCTCCGAAGTGGTGCGGGTGTTCGAATACGAGTATCCGGAGTCGGCCGAGGCCTAAAGCGTCTGGGGCAACATGTCCATGCTGTCGATCACATGGATGCTGTAACCAGCCACATCCTTGGCATGGTGCTTGGCCTGCGACGCCAATTCCGCCAACTGGCTGGCATCGAGTTGTCCACAGGCCTGTGGATACAAATGCACCACTCCAATCGACAACGACAGCAGCGCAAATTCCTGGCGCACGCCCTGACGGTTCAGTGCCACAAAGCAACCAGCGTCGAGATGCTCGGCGCGGTAGAAACGCCGGCATTGGGTATGGAAGTCATCCAGCAACTGGTTGAGCCGCTTTCGCCATTCCTGAGGCCCCAGCACCAGCAAAAAATCATCGCCGCCGATATGCCCGACGAAGTCGCGGCTGGGGTCGACCCGGTCGTTCAAGCACTGCGCCAGGCACAGCAACACCTCATCCCCACGCCCGTAGCCGTAGATGTCATTGAACGGTTTGAAGCTGTCGATATCCACGTAGCAGATCACTGACTCGCGCTGTTGCTGCAACAGCCGTGTCAGGCACTGCTGGATCGGTACATTGCCTGGCAGCAGCGTCAGCGGGTTGGCGTAGCGGGCCTGTTGGATTTTCAACTCGGTGATCAGCTTAAGCACATCGATCACTCGACCCAGGCCCAGGTAATCGCCATTGAGCGTGATAATGAAGTCTTCCTCGATACGTTGCCTTGCGCGGCTGGTCAGCAAGCGGCTGACCTGCTGCAGTGACTGGCTCAGCTCCACCGCCAGAAAGTCAGTGCTCATCAAGCGGCTGATGGGTTTGCGAGCGAACAGGTCAGTGGCAAACGGCTTGAGCAGCGCGTCGGACAGCGAGTGCCGATGGACGATGCCAACGGGGTGCCCACGCTCATCCAGCACCGCCAGGGAGTTGAGGTTGGCCTGGCGGCGGAATGCTTCCAGCACCTTGGCCGTGGCGGTGCCTTGATCCACTGCCGGTTGCTCATTGAGCAGGGCGCTGAGGTCGCTGCCTTCGTCGTTGAGCGTCACCGTGGTCTGGTCCGGTTTGGGCAACATCAGCCGTGCTTCTTGTGGCGGTTGTTCCTGTGGACGGCAGAGCAGGTAGCCCTGCACCAGATCGACGCCCATCTCAGTCAACACCGCCAGCTCTTCCGGCAATTCAATACCTTCGGCGATGACCTGGGCACGGGAGGCCCTGGCGATTTGCAGGATCGAACCGACAAACTCGCGCTTGAGCGCATCCTGATGAATGCCGTCGATGAAGTGCCGGTCGATTTTCACGTAGTCCGGACGCAACTCCGACCATAAGCGCAGGCTGGAATAGCCGGCACCCAGATCATCCAAGGCAATTGAAAAGCCCATGTTGCGGTAATGGTGCAGGGCGGTTTGCAACAGGTCGAAATCGTCGGTGGGGGTTTGCTCGGTGAGTTCGATCACCACTTGGTTCGGCGGAATGCCCAATTCGCGCAGCAGCTGCAGGGTGCGTCCCGGTTGGTGCGCCGTTTCCATCAAGGATTCCGGCGAGATATTCAGGAACAGCTTGCCTGGAAGCTTTTGATCGCTGAAGCGTCGGCACGCACTTTCGCGGCATGCCATTTCCAATTCGCTGAGGCGCCCGGTTTGCCTGGCCACCGAGAAAAGCGCAACGGGGGAGTGCAGAGGGCTGTTGGACGGGCCACGACTAAGGGCTTCGTAGCCGAGGATGCGCCGTTCGGACAGGCAGATGATCGGTTGGAACAGGCTGTGCAAACTGCGTTGAGCCAGGATAGAGCCCAATGCATTCAGCTGTTCGGTCATGGTCATGGTGATCTCGATCGAAAAAAAAGGACCGCAGGCGATAAGCCTGCGGTCCTTCATTTCACGACAGAATGATGTCTATATGATGACACTCTGGGGAGCGATCACATTAAATCGCCATCATTTACTGCTTGGCTACCTGCTTGGTGATTTTCAGGTAGTCCAGCAGGATCCGGCCTGTCTCGGCCAGGTACGCATCGTCTTCCGGCTTGGTTTTATCCGCTTCGGTCGGCAGCGCGTCTTCGTCTTCTTTCTTCAGCTCCTTGAGTGGTTCTTCGCCCTTGGCCTTGCGGCGGACGTTCTCCAGCACAAGCTGCTTGTTTTCGATATCGCTGTGCTGCGCGCGACGGTCCACTTCATTGAGGCTGACGGTTTTTTCTTCCATCAACTTCTTGGCCAGGGCCAGCTTGTCGCGAATAAACACGAACTCTGCATCCATGGCGGAGCGGGTATCGTGGTCAGCTTTCAACTGTGCCAGGAACGGCTTGAATGGATCCGTAGCAGGCTTGATCGCTGGCCGGATGGTGTCCCACGGCATGGCTTCCGGCAGAGCGCTTTCGCCGATTTCCTTGGTGTCGATGATCGACGGGAAATCGATGTCCGGCAGCACGCCCTGATGCTGGGTGCTCTGCCCGGAAACCCGGTAGAACTTGGCCAACGTCAGCTTGAGCTCGCCATGGTTCAGCGGCTGGATCGTCTGCACGGTGCCTTTGCCGAAGGTCTGGCCGCCGATGATCAACGCGCGGTGATAGTCCTGCATGGCGCCGGCGAAAATTTCCGAGGCCGAGGCGGAGAGGCGGTTGACCAGCAGCGCCATCGGGCCTTTGTAGAAGGCGCCCGGGTTCTCGTCTTCAAGCACGTCCACACGGCCGTCAGCGTTGCGCACCAACACGGTCGGACCTTTGTCGATAAACAGGCTGGTCAGCTCGGTGGCTTCCTGCAGGGAGCCGCCGCCGTTGTTGCGCAGGTCGATGACCACGCCGTCGACTTTTTCCTTCTGCAGTTCAGTCAGGATTTTCTTCACGTCGCGAGTGGTGGACTTGTAGTCCGGGTCGCCAGCGCGGAAGGCCTTGAAGTCCAGGTAGAAGGCCGGGATTTCAATCACGCCCAGTTTGTAGTCCTTGCCATCCTGCTTGAGGTTGAGGACTTTCTTCTGCACCGCCTGGTCTTCGAGCTTCACCGCTTCACGGGTGATGGACACGATCTTGCTGGTCTGGTCGTTTGGCGCATTGGTGTGCGGAATCACTTCCAGGCGCACCACGCTGCCTTTCGGCCCACGGATCAGCTTGACCACTTCGTCCAGGCGCCAGCCGACCACATCGACCATCTCTTTGTCGGCCTGGGCCACACCGATGATCTTGTCCGCCGGAGCGACCTGCTTGGTCTTGTCTGCCGGACCGGCCGGCACCAGACGCACGATCTTCACTTGGTCATTGTCGCTTTGCAGGACGGCACCAATGCCTTCCAACGACAGACTCATATTGATATCGAAATTTTCCGCGTTATCTGGCGACAGATAATTGGTGTGCGGGTCGTAGGACATCGCGAAGGTGTTGATGTAGGCCTGGAAGATATCTTCTGCACGGGTCTGGTCCAGACGCGCCAACTGATTCTTGTAGCGCTTGGTCAACAGCTCCTGAATGGCCTTGGGCTCTTTGCCGGCGATCTTCAGGCGCAGCACTTCGTCCTTGACGCGTTTGCGCCACAGGTCATCGAGGGCGGCGGTGCTGGTCAGCCAAGGGGCGTCCTTGCGATCCACCAGAAGGGTTTCCTTCTGGGTGAAGTCGAGCTTGTCGACGCCTTTGTTCAGCTCAGCCAAGGCGAAATCCAGACGCGCTTTGACGCGGTCCAGGTAGCGCTTGTAGATGGTGAAGCCGGGCTGCAGGTCGCCGCTCTTGA
Source organism: Pseudomonas sivasensis (assembly GCF_021391435.1). Classification (NCBI taxonomy): domain Bacteria; kingdom Pseudomonadati; phylum Pseudomonadota; class Gammaproteobacteria; order Pseudomonadales; family Pseudomonadaceae; genus Pseudomonas; species Pseudomonas sivasensis. The sequence continues at coordinate 2,190,203 of NZ_CP090029.1, forward strand.
GGAAATCGTCGAACTGGCTCTTCCACTTGTCGAATTCAGCGATATCGCTGGCCAGGAAGTAGCTGCGCGACGGATCCAGCAGCTTGAGGTAGCTGTCGTAGATGATCACCGAGCGAGCGTCGTCTAGCGGCGGCTTGCTGTAGTGATGGCGCTTAAGCAACTCGACCACGTTAAGGCTGGCAATCACCTCATCGCGATCCGGTTGAAGGTTGTCCCAGCTGTTGGCTGCGAACGTATTGGTCGACATCGACGCGAAGCCGAGACCAATGAAAAGAGCGAGGGCGGTGCTGGGGAACAGATGCTTCATGCTGATTCGACGCGGGGGCAATTGATAACGCATATTAGGCCGTCTTTGAAGTTGCCGGTTCCATAGGGGCCGGTCGCATAATGCAAAAAGCCCGCGCTACTGCTACGGGCTCAGTCCAGACTCACTATGGAGGCACTGTGAAAGCATTGCAAGGCGTTGAAGGTCATGTGGAGTGGTTGGACGAACCAAGTCCTACATGTGACGTAGGCCAAGTTCGCATTCGCGTGGCGGCTGCGGGTCTTAATCGCGCCGATTTATTACAGCGTGCCGGGCTCTATCCGCCACCCCCTGGCGCCAGCTCTGTGCTGGGCCTGGAATGTTCCGGGGTGATCAGCGAAGTGGGGCCTGGTTCCTCGTGGCAAGTGGGGGATCGAGTCTGTGCGCTGCTCGCCGGTGGTGGCATGGCTGAAGAGGTGGTGGTAGATGCTCGCCATGTGCTGCCGGTGCCGGAAGGTCTGTCGTTGATTGAAGCGGCGGCCTTGCCTGAGGTGTACAGCACCGCATGGCTCAATCTGTTCCAACTGGCGGGCCTCAAACCCGGTGAGAAAGTGCTGCTGCATGCCGGTGCCAGTGGCGTGGGCTCGGCGGCGATCCAACTGTGCAAGGCGTTTGGCAGCCCGTGCTGGGTCAGCGTCGGCTCGGCGCAACGCTTGGCCTACTGTGAAGACCTGGGCGCCCAGGGCGGCGTGGTACGTACCGATGGGATCGAAGGGCTGCGGGATTTCGGGCCGTTTGATGTGATCCTTGACCCGGTCGGCGGCAGCTATGCGGCGCTGGATCTGAAGCTGCTGGCGCTGGACGGCCGTTGGGTGTTGATCGGTTTGATGGGCGGTCGCGAAGCGCAGTTGGACCTGGCCCAAGTGCTGGGCAAGCGTATCCAGTTGTTGGGCTCGACCCTGCGCAGCCGTGACGATCAGTTCAAGGCAGACCTGTTCAGTAACTTGAGCCAGCATGTCTGGCCGTTGTTTGCCGAAGGGCGCTTGAGCCCGCAGTTGGCCAAGACCTTCCCAATCAAGGATGCCGAGGCGGCGTTTGCTGAGCTTGCGACTAACCAGATTTCAGGGAAGTTGGTGTTGGTGATCGACGAAAGCGTGACCTGACCTTGAATTGAAATGCGACCAAATGGGGAGGGGGCTTGCTCCCGATAACCGTGTGTCAGTGAAGAATATTTCATCTGACCCACCGGCATCGGGAGCAAGCCCCCTCCACATTCGCCTGATTGGATTTCAATTCAAGATAGCGGGTGTCAGATCCAATGGTGGATTGGCCAACCAGCCTTCTCTGCATGCTCGCGCAGCACCGGATCCGGGTTCACCACCTGCGGGTGATCCACCTTCAGTAGCAACGGCAGATCATTGCGCGAATCCGAATAGAAGTACGCGCCATCCAATGTCTCACGTTCCTGCTCCAGCCAATCCAGCAATCGCGTGATCTTGCCTTCGCGGTAGGTGAGTACACCCACGGTACGGCCGCTGTACACGCCATGGCTCACGTCCAGATCAATACCCAACACCTCATCAATACCGATTCGCGCCGCAATCGGTTTCACCAAATGCGTTCCCGATGCCGAAATCACCAAAATCCGGTCGCCATTCGCACGATGCCTGGCGATGGTCTTGGTGGCCTCGCTGTAGATCAGCGGTTCAATCACGTCCTCCACCCACGGCTCGACCAGATGATCGATCTCTTCCGGGGTGCGGCCGATCATTGGCTCCAGGCTGAAGTCCATGAAGTCCTCCATGGCCAGTTCGCCGCGGCTGTAGGCGTCCATCAGTTCGTTGTTCCTGCGCATGAACGACTCGGGGTCGACCCATCCCAGGCGGCCCATCTGCTCGCTCCACAGGGTGGCGCAGTCGCCGTGGATCAGGGTGTCGTCCAGATCAAAAATTACCAATGCCATCCGTCACGCTCTCTTTGTAAATCGTTGCATCAGGCTACTTCACACAGCGCACTGGGGTCGATGGAAAGTGCCAGGCGTTGACCATCCGGGTGAAGATCGTCCGCCGAGCGGTTGAGCACATCGACGACCAGTTCCACGCCGCGCGCTTCGATGCGGTAGCGGATCACGTTGCCCAGCAGGCTGTGGCTGCGCACCAGTGCATCCAGTTCGCCGCTGCGGCTCAATTCGATGGCTTCGGGGCGAATCGCGATGCGCCCACTGATCGGGCGTTGCAGCAATTGGCTGGCCTTGTCGGCGTCGAGCAGGTTGTAGTTGCCGATAAAACCGGCGGCGAACACGTCGACTGGCGCCGTGTAGAGGGTCTCGGCATCGCCGCTTTGCACGATCTTGCCCTGGTTCATCAGGAAGATGCGGTCGGACATGGTCAGGGCTTCTTCCTGATCATGGGTCACGAAAATCGTGGTCAGCCCCAGTTCGCGCTGGATCTGGCGAATCTGCTCACGCAGGTGCTTGCGAATGCGTGCATCCAGCGCCGACAGCGGCTCATCCAGCAGCAGCAGGCGTGGGCGTGTCACCAGGGAGCGGGCGAGGGCCACGCGCTGGCACTGGCCGCCAGACATCTGGTGCGGGTAGCGCCCGGCCAGGTCTTTGAGCTCTACCAGTTGCAGTACTTCCTGCACGCGCTTGTGGCTGTCGTCGGCGTTGACCTTTTGCATGCGCAGACCGAAGGCGACGTTCTGTTCCACGGTCATGTTGGGGAACAGCGCGTAGCTCTGGAAGACCATGCCGATGTTTCTTTTCTGCGGGCTCAGCGGAACGATGTCCTGGCCATCGAGCAGAATTTTCCCACTGTCCACCGAGGTCAGACCGGCAATGCAGCGCAGCAGCGTGGACTTGCCGCACCCGGACGGGCCGAGCAGGGTGACGAACTCGCCTTTGGCAATTTCGCAGTTGATATCGCTAAACACGGGCGTACCGGAGTAGCCCTTTTGCAAGTGTTGGACGCTGACGAAGCTCATTGGCTTTTGTCCTTGTTCAAGATATTGGCGGCCCAGGTCAGCACCAGCACAAAGAAGAAATAGGAAATGACCACGGCACTGGTGAAGTGTCCGCTGCTGTTGCGCATGTTGTTGAGGTACACCTGCAGGGTCTCGTAGCGGGTGCCCACCAGGATGTTGGCGAACACGAACTCGCCGAACAGGAACGAGAACGACAGCAGCAGCGCCACCATCAAGCCTTTGCGCAGGTTGGGCAGCACGACGAAGATCGCCGCTTGCCAAGTGCTGGCGCCCAGCAGTTGGGAGGCGTCCATCAGGTCGCGCAAGTTGATGGCTTGCAGGTTGTTGGTGATCGCCCGGTACATGAACGGCAGCGCCACGGTGAAGTAACAGCCGATCAAGATCCATGGCGTGCCCACCATTGCCAACGGCCCGGAACCATAGAGTTGCAGCAGGCCCACCGATGACACCACTGGCGGCACCGCGAAGGGCAGCAGGATCAGGATGTTCATCAGCGCGTCGAGCTTGGGAAAGTGGTAATGCACCACGAACAGCAGCGGCAGAATGAGCACCACCGACAGGATCAACGCGCCCACGCACACTAGCAGCGACTGCCCGAAGGCCATCAGAAAGCGCGGGTCGCTCCAGAGCTGCACGTACCACTTCACGGTGAAGCCCGCCGGCAGGATGGTTGCCGACCAACTACTGGCAATCGAGTAAACGAACGTGCCCACCAACGGCAATACCAGGATTGCAAAGAGCAGGTACACCACCACGCGGTGGTAGAGGGAGGCCGGGCCGGCTTCAGCGCGAGACATGGTAGCTCCTCTTGAGCAGCAGTTGATGGACCACGGTGATCACGGTCATCAGCGCCACCAGCACAACGGCCAAGGCGCTGGCCATGTTCGGATCGAGGGACACATCGCCGGAGACCAGGCCCGCGATACGGATTGGCAGCACGTTGAAGTTGCCGGTGGTCAAGGCGTAGACCGTGGCGTAGGCGCCCAAGGCATTGGCGAGCAGGATCACGAAGGTGCCCAGCAGCGCAGGCGTCAGCACCGGCAAACCGATGTGCCGCCAGAACTGCCAGCCATTCGCGCCGAGCAACGACGCGGACTCGCGCCAGTCTTCACGCAGCGCATCGAAGGCCGGGTACAACAGCAACACGCCGAGGGGGATCTGGAAGTAGGTGTAGAGGATGATCAGCCCGGTCTTGGAATACAGGTTGAAGTCCTGAATGATCCCGGCCTGCTTGAGCATGAGAGTGATGCTGCCGTTGAACCCCAGCAAAATGATGAACGCGAACGCCAGGGGGACGCCGGCGAAGTTGCTCGTCATGTTGGCGAAGGCGGTAACGAAGTTGCGCAGCGGCCCATCGACGCGGCGTAGCGAATAACTGCCGAGAGTGGCGATGATGATGCCGAAAATGCTGGAGTAAAAACTGATCTCCAGGCTGAACTGGATCGCTTGCCGGTAGAACTTCGAGCTGAAGATCCGGGTGAAGTTTTCCAGGCCCCAGCCGGCCTCTTCGGTTTGCAGGCTGTTGATCAGCACCCACACCAGCGGGGCGATCTCGAACACGATAAAGAACAGCGTGAAAGGCACCAGGCACAGCAATGCCAGCCATTTGCCGCGAGTCATGGCATTCACTTCAATAGCTCCCGGCATACAGGTTTGTCGTGGGGCACGCCCAGCAGTTCGCAGACGGTGCCGCACAGGTCGGTCTGTTTCGGCGTGGCGTTGGCATCCAGGCTGAAGGCATCGCCGAGGACGAACAGCGGCACTTCACGTTCTTCCGGCAGCAGGCCGTTGTGCGAGCGGTCGTTGTTCATGCCGTGGTCGGCGGTCACCAGCACTTGGCAGCCGGCGTCGAGCCAGCCTTGCAGGTAGTCAGCCAGGATGATGTCGGCCGAGCGTGCGCTGTTGCGGTATTGCGCGCTGTCGAGGCCGTGCTTGTGGCCGGCGTCGTCGATGTTCATCGGGTGCACCAGCAGAAAGTCCGGCGCGTGCTTGAGTCGCAGGCTTTCGGCGTCGGCGAACAGGTGGGAATCGGGGTAATGGTCATTCCAGTAGAAATGTCCGTGCTGGATCGCCAGCGTCGTGTCGTCGGTATGGCGATCACGAGCGGCGAGAAAGGGCGAGCGGTTATACAACTCGCTGACCCAATGGTAAGCCGCAGCCGCAGTGCTAAGACCTGCGTCGGTGGCGTAATGGAAAATGCTGCGCTGGTTGGACAGGCGCGCGACCTGGTTGTGCACGATACCGCTCTGGATCGGTGGCACGCCGGTGAGGATGCATTCATAGAGCGGGCGGGACAGCGAGGGCAGTTCACATTCCAGCTTGTAGAGGGCTGCGCGTCCTGCGCCGACATAGGCCTGCAAGTGCCCCATGGCGTGTCGGGCAACCTCGAAGTTCAGGCCGTCGAGCACGACAAGGATGACAGTGTGCTTCATGGGGGAGAGCGCTCCGCAACGATTGACTTGGCTCAATTCCTCTGGAGGAACGGGGTCAGAAATGTGGGAGGGGGCTTGCCCCCGATAGCGGTGTGTCATGCAACAGATTTGTTAGCTGATCCACCGTCATCGGGGGCAAGCCCCCTCCCACATTGGATCTCCACTGGAGCTCCAATGTGGGATAAAACCCTTACTTCATCTCTACGATGACCTGCTCATTCCACAGCTGCGGCAGCTTCTTGGAAGTCGCTTCCCAGGCATCGGCATCCTTGATCGGTTGCGGGTTGGCCTTGGTGTACTGCTCGCCCGGGATCAGGTTCTTGGCGATTTCAGCCGGCAGTTTCAGGTCGGTTTCCGCACGGATCGGACGCGCATTGCCCTTGGCCAGGTTGAGTTGGCCGGCATCGCTGAAGATGTACTCGCGGGTCAGCTTGGCGGCGTTCGGGTGCTTGGCGTATTTATTGATGATGGTGGTGTAGCCGGATTTCACCGAGCCGTCCGAGGGGATCAGCACCACGTAGTCATCCGGGTTGGCCATCTTGGCTTTGTAGCTTAGGCCGTTGAAGTCCCAGACGATGCCTACTTCGACTTCACCTTTTTCCATGGTGGCGATGGTCGGGTTGGACAGGCCGAGCCGGCCTTGCTGGGCGATCTTGGTGAAGAACTGCAGGCCTGGCGCGATGTTCTTTTCATCGCCTTTGTTGGCGATGGCCGCCGCCAGCACGGCGTTGGACGCCTGGGCCGCGGTGCTCACGTCACCCACCGAGACTTTGTATTTGCCGGTTTGCAGGTCGGCCCAACTGGTGGGGACTTCGGAACCGTGCAACAGCTTCTTGTTGACGATAAACGCGATGGTGCCGGTGTAGGCGAGGGCCCAGTGACCGTCTTTGTCTTTCGCCCAGTCCGGCACCGAAGCCCAGGTGGACGGTTTGTACGGCTGGGTGACTTCCTGCTTCACCGCAATCGGACCGAACGCTGCGCCGACGTCGCCGATGTCGGCGCTGGCGTTGTCTTTCTCGGCCTTGAACTTGGCAATCTCCTGGGCCGAGCTCATGTCGGTGTCGATGTGCTTGAGGCCGTAGGTCTTGGCCAGGTCTTCCCAGGTGCCTTTCCAGTTGGCCCAGTCATCGGGCATGCCGACGCTGTTGACGGCGCCTTCCGCTTTCGCGGCGGCTTCCAAGGTTTTTAGATCGGTATCAGCGGCCATGGCGGCGGTGCACATGGCAATGGTCGAGCCTAACAGTGATGCCAGGAAAAGCTGTTTCATCCGAAGCTCCTTTGGGCGTTTTCAACGCTGCGTTTTTATGAACGTTTGCGGTGGTGTTGGTCTAGGTCAGAGCAATACCTGAGCCAATTTAGGCTCGATGGATGACAGTTTCATGTCGTTGTCGTTTTTAACGCGCCGATGTCGCTCGGCACAGGCTGAGCGTAGACCATGACCAAGTGCCCGTAGGCTCTGGACTTGGCCGGTGTATTGCAAGAGGTGCGGCATGCACTTGAGGCGGGCTGTCATCTGTCGGTCATCTGCAATGCCTACGCTTGCACGCAGTCGCAAGGGCCCGATTGCGGAGCTTTTATGCACCTGAACGGTGCTGGTCTAGTCCAGATAGGTAACGTTGATGCGTGATGAGGCAATCAAGGCGGTGACATCCATCGGCCTGGCGCTGCAAGAGCAGATCGACCATGGACTTTTGCCGCCTGCAAGCAAACTGCCCGCCGAGCGCAAGCTCAGCGAGTTGTTCGGTACCACCCGAATTACCGTGCGGGAAGCCTTGTTACAACTTGAGGCCCAAGGGCAGATTTATCGCGAGGAACGCCGGGGTTGGTTCGTGTCGCCGCCACGATTGGCCTACAACCTGATGCAGCGCAGCCACTTTCACGCGATGGTCAACGACCAGGGCCGTGTGGCGTCCACCGAAGTGATTTCGGCGCGCCTGCAACCTGCATCGGCGGCGGTGTGTGCATGGCTGCAACTGCCGGCATTGTCCAGCGTGATCCAGATCTGCCGAAGCCGGCGGATCGATGGGCGACTGGTGTTGTATGTGGAGCACTACCTGAACCCGCAATATTTCCCGGGGATTCTTGAGTGCGACCTGAATCAGTCGATGACCGAGTTGTACGTGCGCAAATACGACTTGCACTACGGACGGGTGCGCTTCGAGATTGTGCCGACGTCACTGCCGGTGGAAGCCGCCGCCGCATTGCGCGTGTCGGTGGGCAGCCCGGGTTTGCGGATTGCTCGGGTTAACTATGACCAGCACCAGCGCTTGATCGACTGCGACCTGGAGTTCTGGCGGCATGATGCGATTCATGTAGGAGTGGATGTGGTTTAACCACCGCTCTCCCGGCGCTGAGCTTGCTTCTGTAGTGAGCAGGCTTGCCCTGCGCTGGGCTGCAAAGCAGCCCTAAAACAGGATGCTGGTCACCCCCATATCAGTGACTGAGCGTCTTGATCACCTGATCCACATTGGTTTCCAACTCCGTCACCGGGTCTGCACCGTCGACATTCAGCACCAGCAATGTCGAGCCGCCTGCCGTGATGGCGGCTTTCACCGCTTCACTCGGCTGGCGATGGTGCAGCACCACGGCCACATCGTTGTCCTTCAATTCAGTACTGAGTGTGTGCAACGCCTCAGGTGTCCACTCGGCATCCGGACGCGCATCGGTGCTGATCAGTTCCAGGTTCAGGCTGCTGACCAAATACCCAAAGTGATCGCTCAAACTGACCACACTCAGGTTGTCCGCCTTGGCCAGCCGGGCTTCGCTGTCGGCGGTGAGCTTGAGCAGGCGTTGCTTGAGTGCAGCCAGATTGGCGTCGATTTTCACCTTGGCGCCCGGTGCCAGGCGGCTCAGGTCGGTGGACAAGACATCGGCCATGCGCCCCAGGTTATTGCTCGATTGCCATGGTTGGCTGTTCAAACCGTCAGCGACGCCCGGTTGCACGGCGATCCCCGGCAACCCGCCGTCCACGGGGCGTGCGGCATCGACTTCGACAATGCGGATGTTGCTGCGCCGTGCCACGGGGTACAGCGGATCATCTGCCCACAGCGAGCGCAGGCCGATGGCGGCGTCGGCGTCCTGGGCCAGCGCGCTCAGTGCGGAGGCGCCACGGCCGGTGAAGTACGACACCTGGCGCGAGCCCGGCAGGTTGGCCGGGGCTGCGCGCTCAAGCTGCACGTCGGTGCCTTTGAGCAGCACCTCGGCCAGGCCATAAGTGATTGGCAGCGACGCCAGCACCTTGACCGGTTTGGCGGAGTGGGCAGTCGGTTTGACTGCCTCGGCGGCGATCAGCGGCGGAGTGATTAAACAGGCGATGGCCAAGGCGAGAGGCTGAAGAACAGAGCGCATTATCCAAAGTTCCCTTTGAGGCTGGGCACGGTGCCGCGCGCGATGGCGGCAAAAGCGAAAGCGATACCGGCCATCAGGATGATCGCGGCACCGGAAGGAATCGGCAGGTCGAAGATGATCGGCAGCAGGATCCCGCACAGGGTACTGACAGTGGCGATCACCACCGAGACCCAGAAGAAGCCTTTGAGCGACTGGCTCAACAGGCGCGCCGCCGCCGCTGGAATCACCAGCAGGGCGCCGACCAGAATCGCGCCGATGACCTTGACTGCCGCGACGGTGATCAGCGTCACCAGAATTACGAACAGATAATCGAGGGTCTTCACCGCCACTCCGCGCACTGCCGCCAGTTGCGGGTTAAAACTGGCGAGCATGATGCGGTTGTACAGCGGCAGCGCCAGAGCCATCACCAGCGAGCCGACAATCGCCAGCACCAGCAGATCGTTACCGTTGACCGTCAACACCGAACCAAACAGCACGTTCTCCAGGATGTGCACGTTGATCTTGCCCGCCAGGATCAGCAGCAGGCTCGCGCCCAGCGCCAGGGACACCGACAGGAACACGCCGATCAAAGTGTCCGGCGCCAGGCCGGTGCGGTTACGCAGGTAATTGAGCAGGATGCCAAACAGCAGGCAGTAACCGAACAGACTGCCGTAGGGGCCGGTGTAGGGTTCGCCGAGCAAAATGCCCACGGCGACGCCGGTCAGCGCAGCATGGCCGACGGCTTCGGAGAAAAACGCGAAGCGCTTTACCACTACCAGCGTGCCCAAGCCGCCGAGCACTGGGCCGATCAGCAAACCGGCGAGCAGGGCATTGACTACAAAACCATAGGCCAGTGCCTCCGGCAGGTAACCGGCAGAGGCCCAGCCCTGGACCATCAGGCGAAACGCTTCATAACTCATTGCGCCGGGCTCCGAGGGTGGGTGGAGAACAGGGTCAGCAGGCGATCCGGGGTGAGCGCCTCCTGTGGTGTGGCGTCGAACAGCACGCGGCGGTTAAGGCCGGTAACTCGGTCGGCCAGACGGCCTACGGCTTCGAGGTCGTGCTCGATCCACAGCACGGTCATGCCGGCGAGGCGCCAGTCACTGAGCAGGCGTTCGAACACCTGGATGCCCGCTTCATCGAGGGCCGACATCGGTTCATCCAGCACCAGCAATTGCGGCGCAGGGATCAAGCCCTGGGCCAGCAGCACGCGTTGGCGTTCACCTCCGGACAGTGCCCCCATGCGCCGCTTGCGTTTGTCCTGCATGCCGACCCGTTCCAGAGCCTCGCCAATCGCCGCGGCGTAATGCTTGGACAAGCCCAGAAACGCCGGGCGCCGCTGGCACATGGCGGCCATGAAATCGTCCACGGTCATCGGCAAACCCCGGTCGAATTCCAGCGCCTGGGGCACATAGCCGATTGTGCCCGGCGTGGTCGGCCACTGCAGGCTCAAGCGACCCTGATGCGGCGTTTGTCCCAGCAGGGTCTTGATCAGCGAGCTCTTGCCGCCGCCGTTGGGGCCGACCAGCGCGTGGATGCTGCCCGGCTGCACCTGGAAACTCACGCCGTCGAGGATCACGGTGCGGCCCAGGGTCAGGGACACCGTGTCGAAGTCGAGTGTCGGGCCGACGCTGGCGACCTTCAGGGATTGTGCCGCCGTCATGCGCCCGACTCCTGAATCGCCCGGACCACCGTGTTGAGGTTGCCGGTCATTTCCACTTCGTACTTTTCAGCGCTGTATTCGCCATAGGAAATATGCGACAGCGGGTACAGCTTGACCCCGGATTCACGCTGGATGGTGTCGACGTAGGTGGAGGGGAAATCCATCTCCGAGAAGATCACCTTCACGTCCAGGGCGCGCAGTTCGTCGATGGTCTTTTTCAACTGGCTGGGGCTGGGCTCAATGCCGTGGGCCGGCTCTACCACGGCGGTGACTTCCAGGCCGAATTCACGCAGCAGGTAGTCGTAGGCCGCATGCACAGTGGCGACGCGCAGGTCCGGGTTAGGCGCGCTGGTCAACTTGGCGAGGGCGTCGGCGCGCATCTGGCGCAGGCGTTTGCCATAGGCACGCGCGTTCTGGGTGTAGGTCTTGGCGTTGTCCGGGTCGAGCTTGCCCAGCTCACGGGCGATGTTGTTGACCTGGGCAATCGATGCACTGATCGACAGGAAGGTGTGCGGGTTGACCACCTTGCCCGCACCGCGCGCGGCATTGCCGGTGGCGGCCAGCAACGGCACGTTGGCGTTGGCTTCGATCACCGGGATGTCCGGGCGCTCGCTGGTGGCGATCATACGGTCGGCGAAGTCGTCGTGACCGACGCCATTGAGCACGATCACGTCCAGGGTGCCGATGCGCTTGATGTCTTCGGCGCGCGGCTCGTAGGCGTGTGGGTTGAAACCGGCTGGAATCAGCGGCACCACGTCGGCCTTGTCGCCGACGATATTGGCCACGTAGCTGTAATAAGGGTGCAGGGTGATGCCGATACGCAGGCGTTTAGCCGCTTCGGCGTTGGCCAGCGGGGCGAGTATCAGGCTGAGCAGGCTGACCAGCAACAGGCGCAACAGGGGAGATGAAATAGACATGGGCAATCGGTCTTCTCGTTCAGTGACGGTGCTGGCGGGTAACGCCGGCATCGAATTGCGCGACCACTTGCTGCCAGCCGGCCGCGATCAGCGCCTGGTCAGTGAGGTCGGAGGGGGCGGCCAGGTCTTTGCGGCGGTTGAGCCAGATATCCGGCTCGGTGCCTTGTACGCGCATCAGCAGTGAACCGCTGGTGGTCGGCGCCTGGCTCAACCCGAAGTAGGCCGCAGGCGCCAGTAACTGCCAGCGGTGATCGCCACGGCTGACTGAACTCGCATCCTGGGCGAACGGCGCGAAGCCTTCTTCGGCCAATTGCCCAGGCGTCGGCAGGGCGCTTTGCTCTTGCTGCAGCAAGTGGATTTCATCCAGGGTCACCCGCAAGTCGGCGTAGATGCCTTGCTCGGCGGCGCTCAGGTCGCGGCGGGCGTCCAACTGGTGGCTGGGCACGGCGGCCACTTCCTGGGATTCGCCGTGCAGCGCCACCACCGTGCCGGCGACCGCGAGGATGATCAGGCACAGCAGCAAGACGTAGAGGGTTTCGTGGCCAGCGCCCGCGGGACGTACAACGTGTGTCGTACTCATTGGGACTGGATATCCGCTTGGTCGATTTCAACGACGTGGCCAGGGCCGGCGTCAAACAGCACGTAGAACTCGGCGGATGGCTTCTTGAAGGTCAGGGTCGAATCCTGGCCGAGCTTGCCGGGCACCAGGATGGTTTCGTCGTAGCCGATCACATCCAGGGTCACGCCGGGCGCCCCGCTGCCGTCGGAGAAGCCGCCCTTGCACTGGATCTGCTCGCCGGGGATTTCCTTGCATTCGCACATAGGGTTGTGGGCGAGGGCCACGGTACTTAAACCCGCGCACAGCAACAGCGCGGCGCGGGACAGGTGCTTGATCATCATGGTTTGACTCCTTGCTTGTTCAGCCAGGCAATGGTGGCAGGCGAGGCCTGGCTCAGCGGGATGGAACCCTGGTGCATCGTGCCGTCCCAGCCTTCCATGGTGACCCACAGTTCGGCGTCGGCAGGTGTGCGTTCAGGGACGGGCAGGGCGGCGCCCATGCGGTACGGTGTGCCAAAGAAGATCACCCCGGCCGCGCGCAGGCTGCGTGGCTTGCCGATGCGCAGGTAAGTAGCCTTGACCTGGTCGGCACAGGTGTCGCACAGGGCGGCGTTGAAGAACTTCATCGGGCCGGCCGGGTCCGGGCTTGGGCCCTCATTGCGGAACTCGGCGAGGGTCAGGCTCCAGGGGCCAACCTGTATTTCTCCGGCCACCCGCTCACCGATACCCGCGTCACCGCGAAACAGTGCGGCATCGGCAAAATACTTGGGCATGAAGCCCAGGGGCACCAGCAGTAGCAGAACATTGATATGGAATCGCCATTTCAGCCAGAAAGCCCGCAGGGGAGTCGGCGGTGTCGCTGCGACCTTGCTCATCAGTGGCTCTCCGAAGTTTCAGCCTGCAAGGCCGGGGTGGAAACAGGCTTGCGCTGGGTCTTGGCCTCGCGCTTGAGGGCATTGAGGGTGGCCAAGGCGGTGCGCTTGGTCCATATCAGCAAGCCGCTCAAGACCATCATGCTCAGCACCAGGCCGAAGAACGCCCAGATCAGCTTGATCCACAGTCCGCCAAAATCGCCGGTGTGCAGCGGGCGCATGGATTCGGTGACGAACTCAAGTGCGGTGCGGTCGGACAGGAGGTGCGAGACAGCGATTTCGCCGCTATAGGGGTTGAGTTGGGCGGTTTGGTACATCAGTGGGTACCAGCCGCGGCCGCCGATTTGTAGGTGGCTGTAGGCGTTGAAGGGCATGCGCACGAAGCTCGCTTCCAGGCCAGGGATGCGCTGGGTCGCAATCGTAATGGCTTCATCCAGGGGAATCATCGGTGCCGGCACACCTGCTGCCGAGGACGGTACTTTTTCACGGGCGATCACCGGGACGATGGGCTCGCTGGAAATTGAAATCTGGTTGTCCCCCAGGATCGCCTGGATCAGGAACCAGGTGCCGGTGATGGAAATGACTGCGATAAACCAGATAGACCAAATACCGCTCAGGCGGTGGAAGTCACCCCAGAAGATTCGCGCACCGTGGCGAAACCGCAGGGTTGGTTTGAAAAAACCTTTCCAGAAGCGCTTGTAGACCACCAGCCCGGTAACCAGCGAGGCCAGCAGCGGCAGACCAAGCAACGACACCAGGTACCAGCCCCAGCTGTAGCCATTGGTGAACGGCACCAGCCACCAGCCGTGCAGCGCACGGGTGAACTGACGGAAATTGAACGACGGGCTGATGCCCTGGATCGCGCCGGTGTAAGGGTTGACGTAGACCTCAAGCGAGCGCCCGTCGGGGTAGCTGAGGTCGACACTCAGGGCGAAGTGCGACTCATCTGGGCGGCTGAGCGATTGGACAATCACCTCGGGCTCGGCACGCTTGATGGCGCTGATCACTTGGTCGTAGCTCAACAGTTCGGCGTCATCCGACGGTTTGCTCGCGCGGATATCCGGGTTGGCCAGCCAGACGATTTCCTGGCTGACCACCGCCAGGGTGCCGGTGACGCAGACGATCAGTACAAAGAACCAGATGGGCAACGCCAGCCAGCTATGTACGAGAAACCAGAGTTTGGAGCGTGACTTCTTCGACATGTAAATGAGGGTCTTGATCGGAGGGGGGCGAGGGAGGCCCGGAAAAGGCCAGTCGTAGCTTTTGCTGACGCGACAGGCTGTATCTAAATAAGACGGATGAGAATGAGAAATCCCTAACCCGGATATGAAAGAAAATGTTTCAGATTCACATTCGGTGGTTTTTTACCCGTTTATCGAACACGAAACATGTTCCGAGCTATCACCGAGCAGGCGTTGATAGGGCCGGCGCGCTGCGTAGGATGGGCTTGGCCGTTGAACGGCCCGCCCAAAATGACTGCCAGAACCCTTTACGACAAACACGCGTGGGTGGCGCCGAAGGCTTTCTTGTAGCGCTCGATGCCCTCGGTGGCATTGTCGATGCGCAGGTCCGGCCTTTCACGATAGGCCACGCCAATCAAGGGCTCCGGCGGTTACGACGAGAAAGCTCAACTGGGCTCGAGCAATTGCGCACCAGGCCCGCGCTCACCCAGCAGGTCATCCTGATTGCGCAGCGGGCATGCTTCCAACGACAAGCATCCGCAGCCGATGCAGCCGTTGAGCTTGTCGCGCAGCAGCATCATTTTGTTGATGCGCTCGTCCAGGTCTTCGCGCCACAGTGCCGACAGACGTTCCCAGTCTTTGGCTGTGGGGGTGCGGCCATTTGGCAGCGTCTGTAATGCCTCGCCAATCGTCGCCAGGGGAATCCCCAAGCGCTGGGCGATCTTAATCACCACCACGCGGCGTAATACATCCCGCGGATAGCGCCGCTGATTGCCCGCGTTGCGATTGCTCTGAATCAGCCCCTTGGTTTCGTAGAAGTGCAGGGCCGTGACGGCCACGCCGCTACGGGCGGCCAGTTGGCCGACGGTGAGTTCCTTGGTAATCATGAAAACTCCGATTAAGCGCTTGACCTTGACTTAACTGGAGGTTTTACCCTGCGTGGTATCGAATCGCAAGATTCTGCCTACAGCGGAAGGGGAGTATTCATGCAGGTATCAGAGAAGAATCTCGGCTTCACTCAGCTGATCGAGTTCCATATCGAGCCTCAGCAGCAAGTTGCCCTGGTGGCGGCCTTGTCCACCCAAAGCGAGCGTTTGGCCCAGGGCCATGACGGATTTCTCAGTGCGAGCGTGCAGGTCAGCGATGACGGCCGGCGGGTGCTTAATTACCTGCAATGGACGTCCCGAGCGCACGGTGAGGCAGCGTTCAAGCGTTTTGAGCAGGGTGAGGAAGACTTCTGGACACTGATTCGCGCCCATCAGGCCACGGCGGTGACCTTTGGTTCGTTCCAGGTGCTGCGCAGTTTTGAGCGCAGCCAAGACAATGCATTGCACTGCCGTCTATATGGATAAATGCAGCATCCGTTCACCTTGCACGTTCTCCCCCGGCCGACGCTTATTCACCGCCAATTCGCCAATCTTGATCAGGCGTGTGCGCGTGACGTTACGGCTCAGGCCCAGCAGGTTGGCGGTGTGCACCTGATTGTAATGGCTGAAACGGTAAGCGGCCCGAAGCAGGGCGTCTTCGACCTTTTCATGCAGGGCGCCAGCCTGTTCTTCAAAGAGCTTTTGGAAGGCGCGCTCCAACAAGGCTTCGGCGCTGTTGTCGGTGCCGTGCTGGCTGTCGTCCTGGCGCTCGATGCGCATGTTCGACAGGCGCAAATCATCCCGTTCGATCACGCCGTTACGGCAGATCAGCAGGGTGTGGTGGATGACGTTTTCCAGTTCGCGGATATTGCCCGGCCAGCTGTAGCTCTTGAGTTTTTGTTCGGCTTCGCGACTGATCGTGATCGGGCCGTAGCCCAGGCGTCGGCTGTAAGCCTCGATAAAGTGCCGGGTCAACGGCAGGATATCGCCGGGGCGCTCGCGCAGCGGGCTCAGTTCCAGGCTCACCACGTCGAGTCGGTAGTAGAGGTCTTCGCGGAAATGCCCGGCGTTGATGGCTTTTTCCAACTGCACGTTGGTTGCAGCCAGTACGCGCACATCAATCGGAATGCTCTTGCGCGAACCTAAGCGTACGACTTCGCGTTCCTGTAGGACACGCAGCAATTTGACTTGGATGGCCATCGGTAAATCGCCGATCTCATCAAGGAACAACGTGCCACCATCGGCTTCTTCGAACCAGCCAGCCTTGGCGCTGAGGGCGCCGGTAAAGGCGCCTTTTTCATGGCCGAAGAGTTCGGCCTCCACCAGGGATTCAGAGAAGGCGCCGCAGTTCACTGCCACGAACGGGCGGTTGCGCCGCGCGCTGAGGTTATGAATGTGGCGCGCCACCAGCTCTTTACCGGTCCCGGTTTCGCCGATGATCAGCACGCTGGCTTCGCTGGGCGCCACTTGCTGGATATGGTCGAGCAGCGCCTGGGATTTCGGGTCTTCGAAGACCTGGGCCGTGGCGCGAATCGAGGTCGCAAGGGCGGGCGAGGGCGGTAGGGTTAGAAGCTGCATGGGCACCTCTTTTTTATGAGTAGAACGTAGGAATCGGCAGGGATTGGTTCAACGCCCAGTCCCCCAGTTCATGGAGCTTGTAGTCCACCGGGTCATGCAGCGTTTGCGTGCGCAGGTTGCGCCAGTGGCGATCCAGGCGCAGCGAGGCATGGGTTGAACGCGCGCCGGTGACTTCAAACAGACGGCTGCACAGATCCAGGCCTTGGCGGGTGGCGGCGACCTTGGCGGTGGCGATGGCAATTGCCAGTTGGCCGCGCTCGTGTTCGCTGAGGTTTGGCCCTTTGGCCCAGGCTTGGTCCAGTAGCTCGGCGGCTCGTTCCACCAGCAGGCGCACGCCTTGGAGGGCCACCCAGAACTCGCCGTAGTGGTGGAGCACGTAAGGATCCTGGCGTACGTCCTCGGCCGAGGATTTGTGCCAGGCACGGGTTTCGGTGAGGGTGTAGGTGCGTGCTTCTTCGAATGCGCCTTCGGCAATGCCGAGAAACATATGGGTAAAGGTCAACTGTGCGATCAGCGGGCGCAGGCAGGCGAACGGTGTGCTCAGCGGGCCTGGGTCGAGCAGCAATTCCGACTCTTCGACGCGCACCCGTTCGAAGCTGGCGCTGCCGCTGTCGGTCTGGCGTTGGCCGATATTGTTCCAGTCATTGTGCAGAGTGATGCCGCTGCGCCCACTGGGGATGGCGGCAATCAGCAGTTTGCCGCCGGCATTTTCATCCACCGCCGAGGCGATCAGCATTTCCGAGTCGCTGGCGCCGGAGCAGAAGCTCTTTTTGCCGGAGAATTCGCGCCAGCCGCCGAAGTCCTTGACCACGGTGCGCGTGTC
Source organism: Pseudomonas sivasensis (assembly GCF_021391435.1). Classification (NCBI taxonomy): domain Bacteria; kingdom Pseudomonadati; phylum Pseudomonadota; class Gammaproteobacteria; order Pseudomonadales; family Pseudomonadaceae; genus Pseudomonas; species Pseudomonas sivasensis. Next base: position 2,207,646 of record NZ_CP090029.1, read on the forward strand.
CAATGGATTGAGGGCGTTGCCCCAGAACCAGTTCTTGCGCGCGGTTTGTTCGAACCAGGGTTGCCATTGGTCCGGGCGTGAAAACAGGCGCACGGTGGCCAGCATCAGGTGATGAAAGCCGAAGACGTGGGCGATGGAGCTGTCGACCTTGGCGAATTCGCGCACGATGCCCAAGGTGTCGCTCCAGCGGGCGCCGAGGCCGCCGTATTGGGTGGGAATGCTCAGGGCCAGCAGGCCGCTGTGGCGCAGGGCGTCACGCTCGGTTTTGGGTGTGCCGCCGCGCTCGTCGCGTTCGACGGCGCTGAGGGCGAATTCGGCGGCCAGCAGTTTGGCGGTCTGCAGGGGAGATGGCAGGACGCTGTGGAGGTTGGCTGTCACGGGTTTTCCTCTTTATTGGCAGCAGCGGCCCGGGCCGGTGCCGCCGCTGCGCCGATCAGGCCTTGGCCGGCAGTACATCGTTGGCAATCATTTCGCCGAACGGGCCGGTGAGGTTGGTGATACCGCGTCCAGCGAGGCTGGCGTAGGGTTCCGGCAGCAGCGGGAACACCAGTTCGGCGAAGCGATAGGCCTCTTCCAAATGCGGATAGCCGGAGAAGATGAAGCTCTCGATGCCCAGGTCGGCGTATTCCTTAATGCGTTCGGCCACTTGTTGCGGGTTGCCCACCAACGCGGTACCGGCGCCGCCGCGCACCAGGCCGACACCGGCCCACAGGTTGGGCGCGATTTCCAGGTTGTCGCGGCGCCCGTCGTGGAGGGCGGCCATGCGGCGCTGACCTTCGGAGTCAAAGCGTGAGAAGGATTTTTGCGCGGCGGCGATGGTGTCGTCGCTGATGTGCTCGATCAGTTTGTCGGCGGCTTTCCAGGCGTCTTCTTCGGTTTCGCGCACGATCACATGCAGACGAATGCCAAACTTCACCGTACGCCCGTGGCGCGCGGCGCGCTCACGCACATCCGCGAGTTTTTCCGCGACGGCGGCGGGCGGCTCGCCCCACGTCAGGTACACATCCACCTGTTCGGCGGCGAGGTCGTGGGCGGCGTCGGAGGATCCACCGAAGTACAGCGGTGGGTAAGGCTTCTGCACCGGTGGGTAAAGCGCTTTGGCGTTTTGCACGCGCAGGTGTTTGCCTTCGAAATCCACCGATTCACCCTGCAATACGCGGCGCCATATCCGTAGGAATTCGTCGGAGACTTCGTAACGTTCAGCGTGGTCGAGGAAGCTGCCGTCGCCACGGTTTTCGTCGGGGTCGCCACCGGTCACTACGTTGATCAGCAGGCGGCCGTTGGACAGGCGATCCAGGGTGGCGGCCATGCGTGCCGAGACGGTCGGCGAAATGATGCCGGGACGAATGGCCACCAGGTAACGCAGGCGTTCTGTCAGCGGTACCAGCGCCGAGGCGATGACCCAGGAGTCTTCACACGAGCGGCCGGTAGGAATCAACACACCGTAGTAACCCAGGTTGTCAGCCGCCTGGGCGACTTGCTTCAGATAATTGAGCGTGACGGGCCGGGCACCTTGGGTGGTGCCCAGGTAATGACCGTCGCCATGTGTCGGCAGAAACCAGAAAACATCCATGACCAATCCTTAAGCGATTTTCAGCAGAGAAGGGGAGTGCGCTGCAAACAAGGGTGCAGCACGTTCTGCCGCAAGGCGTATCCGGCCCTTCAGGGGCTCACTGGTTATTTGGTAGTCGGTGAAGTCGGCTTCGGTGGCGTACACACCGATCGGCAGGGTCAGGGCCTGGAAGAAGGCGAACAGCGGGCGCAGTTGATGATCGAGGACCAGCGCGTGGCGTTCGCTACCACCGGTGGCGGCGAGCAGCACCGGGGTGTTGACCAGGGAGTTGAGACCGACCAGATCGAACAGGTGCTTGAGCAGGCCAGGGTAGGAACCGCGATAGACCGGCGCGGCGACGATGAGCAGGTCGGCCTGTTCGATGGCCAACAGTTGGGCTTCGACTTCGGCGGGCAATTCATCGCGCGACAGTGCACCGCCCAGTGGCCGGGCAATGTCGCCCAGTTCGATCAGTGTGGTCTGGATTGGCAGCAGGGTGGCCAATTCGGCCAGCACAGCTTGGGTCAACACTAGGGTGCGCGACGGGCGCCAGGTTCCGCCGGAGAGGGCAACGACATTCAGTGGACGGGTCATGAACAGTTCCTTTTTCAACAGTGGTTCATAGCAAGTGAGGTGCAAGGTGTTGAGCAAGAGCTGTACCAACGGCTGCAGGCCTTGATTGGCTTGGGCTGTGGCTCACTGCTGAAAAATGTTGCTGTTGCCTGCCTGGTGATTTGTTGAATGGCTGTTGCCTGGGCAACAGTTGCTTGGCGAACAGTGCCTGGCAGAATTGGAGCTAGTTATAGAGGGTTACTGTTATTCCGTAAATGAACGTATTTCCATATTTATAGATCATAAAGAAATATATGAGGGGGCTATCGGAGGGGGCTTCGGCGGTTGATAGCGACTATCACGGACGGTGATTTTTCACCGAATGACGTCGGGAGTAGCCTGTGTTCATTGACTCGAAACCTCCTTTGCAGAGCCGCCGCCATGAACCGATTCCTCTCCGTTTGCTTATTGATTGTCAGCGCCGTACTCGCCGGCTGTGCGAGCCATCCATCGCCAGAATTACGTCCCTACTCGGCCGAAGAGACCAAGCAATTGGCTCTTGAAGCGCTGAGTCGTCGAGGCTTGTCGTTCGATGAATATCAACAGCAGCGTGCGGCACTGACCGGTCAGCCACAGAAGTCCTTCGGCTTTGATCGCCAAGGTGAAATGAATGCCGAGCGCGACGTCGTACTTCATGGTCGTCCCAGTTGATCGCGTTCTGCGCAGCAAAAAGCCCGAGGCGCCCTTTAAGGACCTCGGGCTTTTTGTTTTCCATGGCGCGACTTCAGCCTGTTAAGCTGAATTTCAGGAGCGTTCCTACGCACATTTACTTAAAGTTGTCCTTCTTTAATGGCATTCGATCCGGTAGACATGACGACCTCTGTTCCGGCCGATGCTCCTGAGACGCCGCTCTCGGGAACCTGCTTTGCGAGTCTTAACTGTCATGAATAAACGTCCTTTGTATTTCGACTACGCCGCCACCACCCCGGTGGACGAGCGGGTCATCCAGGTGATGGTCGAGTGCCTGGGCTTCAACGCCAATTTCGGTAACCCCGCGTCCAGTTCCCACGCTTACGGCCAGGCGGCCCGGCAAACGGTTGAACAGGCGCGTCGCCAGGTGGCCGAGTTGGTGGGCGCACAGCCTGAGCAGATCGTCTGGACCTCCGGCGCCACTGAATCCAACAACCTCGCCATCAAAGGCGTGTTCCAGGCGCGGGGTGTGGCCGGTGGGCATATCATCACCAGCCAGATCGAGCACAAGGCCACGCTGGACACCGCGCGACAGTTGCAGGAAGCCGGCGTAGCCGTGACCTATCTGGTACCCGACGCCGACGGTTTGATCAGCGTCGACGCGGTCAGTGAGGCGTTGCGCGAAGACACCTTCCTGGTTTCGCTGATGCTGGTGAATAACGAACTTGGCACCTTGAATGACATCCCCGGCATCGGCGCGCGGGTGCGTGAACACGGCGCGCTGCTGCATGTGGACGCGGCTCAGGGAGCAGGCAAGGTGGCGATCGATCTGGCGCAATGGCCGGTGGATTTGATGTCGTTTTCTGCGCACAAGTTGTACGGCCCCAAGGGTATCGGCGCGCTGTACGTCGGGCCTCGGGCGCAACAGAAGCTGTTGGCCCAGATTCATGGCGGCGGACACGAGGGCGGCTTGCGCTCCGGCACGTTGGCGACCCACCAGATTGCAGGGATGGGCACGGCATTTGCGCTGGCAGCGCAGTCGTTCACCGAAGAGAAAGCGGTGATCGTCGCGTTGCGGCAACGCCTGCTGGATCAGTTGGCATCGATCGCCGGTGTACGCCTCAATGGCAGTGCCACGCAACGTATTCCCCACACCCTGAGCCTTACGTTCGGCGAAGGTGAGTTCAATGCCGCGGCATTGAGCGCCGGTATCGCTTTTTCCGCGACGTCGGCCTGCAATTCTGCGAGCAATGCACCGTCCCACGTGTTGCTTGCCCTTGGCCATGACGCCCGCTCGGCCGGCCGCACCATTCGCTTGAGTCTGGGGCGGTTCACTACCGAGCAGGATATTGACCAAGCGGTACTATTGATTAAGGCCGCACTGGCCAGCGCGCCGGCCTTCTGGTCCGTCTGATTTTCACATAACAATTATTAGTGGTTAGCAGGAGACACAATGAGCACGCAGCCTTTGACCCATGGAACGGTTCCCCAGCGCCTGGCGCGCACCCGCGAACTGATGAGCCGCGAGGGCATCCACGCTCTGTTGGTGCCGTCGGCTGACCCGCATTTGTCCGAATACTTGCCGGGTTACTGGCAGGGCCGCCAATGGTTATCGGGTTTCCATGGCTCGGTGGGGACGCTGATTGTCACCGCAGATTTCGCCGGCGTGTGGGCCGACAGCCGTTACTGGGAACAAGCGACCAAGGAGCTCAAGGGCAGCGGCATCGAGCTAGTAAAACTGCAGCCGGGCCAACCTGGACCACTGGAGTGGCTGGCCGAGCAAACTCCGGAAGGCGGTGTGGTGGCGGTGGACGGTGCAGTGATGGCGGTCGCTTCGGCGCGCAGCTTGAGCGCCAAGCTGGCAGAACGCGGCGCGCGCTTGCGTACCGATATCGACGTGCTCGATACGGTTTGGACAGACCGTCCAAGCCTGCCGAACCAGCCGATTTATGCGCATCTGCCACCGCAAGCGACCGTTAGTCGTGGCGAGAAGCTCGCTGCACTGCGCGCCAGTTTGAAAGAGAAGGGCGCCGACTGGCACTTTATCGCGACCCTGGACGACATCGCCTGGTTGTTCAACCTGCGTGGCGGCGACGTTTCATTTAACCCGGTGTTTGTATCGTTTGCGCTGATCAGTCAGCAGCAGGCCACGTTGTTCGTGGCGCTGAGTAAAGTCGACGCGGATCTGCGTGCTGTGCTTGGACAGGATGGCGTGGCGTTGCGCGATTACAGCGAGGTCGCGGATGCCTTGCGTGCAGTGCCGTCGGGTGCAGGTTTGCACGTCGACCCTGCCCGCGTAACCGCCGGCTTGCTGGAAAACCTGGATGCTGGCGTCAAGTTGATCGAAGGACTGAATCCGACCACATTGGCCAAATCACGCAAGAGTCTGGCAGACGCCGAGCACATCCGCCGGGCCATGGAGCAGGATGGCGCCGCTCTGTGCGAATTCTTCGCCTGGCTGGACAGTGCGCTGGGCCGTGAGCGCATCACGGAGTTGACCATTGATGAACACCTGACCGCAGCCCGTACCCGTCGCCCCGACTATGTGTCGCTGAGTTTCAACACTATTGCCGCCTTTAACGCCAATGGCGCAATGCCGCATTACCACGCCACCGAGGAAGAGCATGCGGTGATCGAAGGTGATGGCTTGCTGCTGATCGACTCGGGTGGCCAGTACTTGGGCGGCACAACGGATATCACACGCATGGTGCCTATCGGTACGCCGAGTGAGGAGCAGAAACGAGACTGCACCCGGGTGCTGAAGGGCGTTATTGCGCTGTCCCGTGCGCATTTCCCGAGGGGGATTCTATCGCCGTTGCTGGATTCCATTGCCCGTGCGCCGATATGGGCTGAAGGTGTGGACTACGGCCACGGTACTGGGCACGGCGTAGGTTATTTCCTCAATGTGCATGAAGGTCCACAAGTGATTGCTTATCAGGCCGCCGCCGCTCCGCAAACGGCGATGCAGCCGGGGATGATCACTTCCATTGAACCGGGTACGTACCGGCCGGGGCGTTGGGGTGTGCGTATCGAGAACCTGGTGCTGAACCGCGAAGCGGGCAAGACCGAGTTTGGTGAGTTTCTGTCGTTTGAAACCCTGACGCTTTGCCCGATCGACACGCGTTGTCTGGAGCCGTCGCTGCTCACCACGGATGAGCGCGAGTGGCTCAACGCGTATCACGCGCAGGTGCGTGAGCGCTTGAGCTCGTTGCTGAGCGGCGCGGGGCTAGAGTGGTTGCAACTGCGTACGGCAGCTATCTGATCTGAAGCAAACGCCGCCTGCGATCTGCTCGCGAGCGGCGTTCAAGGATGAGTGTTAATCGAGAGCTGATTAGGCACGATGAGCAGTCGACGGTGACTGCTCGGGGGGAGATTACTTACAGATGACGATCATGCTGCGGCTGGTGTACCCGGCAGGATTGATGCCAAAGGGATAGTCCCCGGGTTCCTCGGAATTGTCACCGGACTTGGCGATGACCCGATATCCCTTGGTACCGCAAGAGTTGGTTGCACTGGTGTAGCACTGGTCCCAAGAGGAGGACAGGCCGGAACAGTTGATATGCAGTCCTCTTTTTCCCCGTTTTACTTCTGTCTTGGTAGTCGCGGCACAGCCAGCAATGGCTACGACCATTAACACTATCAAAATTCGCTTCATTCCCATCCTTAATAGCCACTTCCCAATACTTGAAGCCGGCTCTACTCGCTCTCGAGTGTAGTGTTCGCGCTGTCCTTGTCGAAAAACTCCATGAATGACATTCGTTTAGCGCTTAAACATGGCCTAAATGAGCGGCAAATGCCAGAGGTACATTCAAAGATGATTCAATCCGCTGGAACCAGTGGTTTCGAGTCATTGCGCATCGTCAGCGTCGCGCCTACCGAGGCCAGGATAATGCAGGTAATGGCCAGCCATTGTGCCAGTGATAAGTACTCTTGCAGGAAGAGCAGGCCTGAGAGCGCGCCGAATACGGGTTCGATGCTCATGAGGGTGCCAAAGGTTCGTGCAGGGAGGCGCGTCAGCGCTACCATCTCCAGGGTGTAGGGTAGGGCAGTGGACAGAATGGCGACGCCGATGGCTATTGGAATCAGCGCAGGCGTCAACAAGGCACTGCCAGCGTGGACGATGCCAATGGGCGCGACAAACAGTGCTGCGATCATCACCCCAAGAGCGGCGGTCTGGACGCCGTTGTCGTTACCTGCTTTCTGTCCGAACAGAATGTAGAGTGCCCAGCAGACTCCCGCTCCTAATGCATAGGCTGCGCCAACTAAGTCGATACCATTGCTCGCTTCTCCCATGGGGATCAATAGAAGCAGGCCGACGATTGCGAGGGCAATCCACAGGAAGTCCACCGCCCGGCGCGACGCGTAGATGGCCACTGCAAGAGGTCCCGTGAATTCTAGGGCTACGGCGATGCCCAGGGGCACGCTGCGCAGTGACATATAGAAGAGGAAATTCATGCCGCCCAGGGCCATTCCGTAGATGACCACGGTGCGCAGGGACTTGGCGGTCAGCTTGGCGCGCCATGGTCGCAATATGAGCAGCATAATCACACTGGCGAAAATT
>NZ_CP090029.1:2217500-5220000 GCF_021391435.1 Pseudomonas sivasensis
CGCCTGTAGAAATACGGGGCCATAGCTCAGCTGGGAGAGCGCCTGCCTTGCACGCAGGAGGTCAACGGTTCGATCCCGTTTGGCTCCACCACTACTGCTTCTGTTTGTTGAAAGCTTAGAAATGAGCATTCCATTGTGATGATGGTGAATGTTGATTTCTAGTCTTTGATTAGATCGTTCTTTAAAAATTTGGGTATGTGATAGAAAGATAGACTGAACGTTACTTTCACTGGTAACGGATCAGGCTAAGGTAAAATTTGTGAGTGGCTCGAAAGAGCCAAATCGAATTTTCGGCGAATGTTGTCTTCACAGTATAACCAGATTGCTTGGGGTTATATGGTCAAGTGAAGAAGCGCATACGGTGGATGCCTTGGCAGTCAGAGGCGATGAAAGACGTGGTAGCCTGCGAAAAGCTTCGGGGAGTCGGCAAACAGACTTTGATCCGGAGATGTCTGAATGGGGGAACCCAGCCATCATAAGATGGTTATCTTACGCTGAATACATAGGCGTAAGAGGCGAACCAGGGGAACTGAAACATCTAAGTACCCTGAGGAAAAGAAATCAACCGAGATTCCCTTAGTAGTGGCGAGCGAACGGGGACTAGCCCTTAAGTGGCTTTGAGATTAGCGGAACGCTCTGGAAAGTGCGGCCATAGTGGGTGATAGCCCTGTACGCGAAAATCTCTTAGTCATGAAATCGAGTAGGACGGAGCACGAGAAACTTTGTCTGAATATGGGGGGACCATCCTCCAAGGCTAAATACTACTGACTGACCGATAGTGAACTAGTACCGTGAGGGAAAGGCGAAAAGAACCCCGGAGAGGGGAGTGAAATAGATCCTGAAACCGTATGCGTACAAGCAGTGGGAGCCCACTTTGTTGGGTGACTGCGTACCTTTTGTATAATGGGTCAGCGACTTATTTTCAGTGGCGAGCTTAACCGAATAGGGGAGGCGTAGCGAAAGCGAGTCTTAATAGGGCGTCTAGTCGCTGGGAATAGACCCGAAACCGGGCGATCTATCCATGGGCAGGTTGAAGGTTGGGTAACACTAACTGGAGGACCGAACCGACTACCGTTGAAAAGTTAGCGGATGACCTGTGGATCGGAGTGAAAGGCTAATCAAGCTCGGAGATAGCTGGTTCTCCTCGAAAGCTATTTAGGTAGCGCCTCATGTATCACTGTAGGGGGTAGAGCACTGTTTCGGCTAGGGGGTCATCCCGACTTACCAAACCGATGCAAACTCCGAATACCTACAAGTGCCGAGCATGGGAGACACACGGCGGGTGCTAACGTCCGTCGTGAAAAGGGAAACAACCCAGACCGTCAGCTAAGGTCCCAAAGTTATGGTTAAGTGGGAAACGATGTGGGAAGGCTTAGACAGCTAGGAGGTTGGCTTAGAAGCAGCCACCCTTTAAAGAAAGCGTAATAGCTCACTAGTCGAGTCGGCCTGCGCGGAAGATGTAACGGGGCTCAAACCATACACCGAAGCTACGGGTATCACGTAAGTGATGCGGTAGAGGAGCGTTCTGTAAGCCTGTGAAGGTGAGTTGAGAAGCTTGCTGGAGGTATCAGAAGTGCGAATGCTGACATGAGTAACGACAATGGGTGTGAAAAACACCCACGCCGAAAGACCAAGGTTTCCTGCGCAACGTTAATCGACGCAGGGTTAGTCGGTCCCTAAGGCGAGGCTGAAAAGCGTAGTCGATGGAAAACAGGTTAATATTCCTGTACTTCTGGTTATTGCGATGGAGGGACGGAGAAGGCTAGGCCAGCTTGGCGTTGGTTGTCCAAGTTTAAGGTGGTAGGCTGAGATCTTAGGTAAATCCGGGATCTTAAGGCCGAGAGCTGATGACGAGTTAACTTTTAGTTAACGAAGTGGTTGATGCCATGCTTCCAAGAAAAGCTTCTAAGCTTCAGGTAACCAGGAACCGTACCCCAAACCGACACAGGTGGTTGGGTAGAGAATACCAAGGCGCTTGAGAGAACTCGGGTGAAGGAACTAGGCAAAATGGCACCGTAACTTCGGGAGAAGGTGCGCCGGTGAGGGTGAAGGACTTGCTCCGTAAGCTCATGCCGGTCGAAGATACCAGGCCGCTGCGACTGTTTATTAAAAACACAGCACTCTGCAAACACGAAAGTGGACGTATAGGGTGTGACGCCTGCCCGGTGCCGGAAGGTTAATTGATGGGGTTAGCTAACGCGAAGCTCTTGATCGAAGCCCCGGTAAACGGCGGCCGTAACTATAACGGTCCTAAGGTAGCGAAATTCCTTGTCGGGTAAGTTCCGACCTGCACGAATGGCGTAACGATGGCGGCGCTGTCTCCACCCGAGACTCAGTGAAATTGAAATCGCTGTGAAGATGCAGTGTATCCGCGGCTAGACGGAAAGACCCCGTGAACCTTTACTATAGCTTTGCACTGGACTTTGAATTTGCTTGTGTAGGATAGGTGGGAGGCTTTGAAGCGTGGACGCCAGTCTGCGTGGAGCCAACCTTGAAATACCACCCTGGCAACTTTGAGGTTCTAACTCAGGTCCGTTATCCGGATCGAGGACAGTGTATGGTGGGTAGTTTGACTGGGGCGGTCTCCTCCTAAAGAGTAACGGAGGAGTACGAAGGTGCGCTCAGACCGGTCGGAAATCGGTCGTAGAGTATAAAGGCAAAAGCGCGCTTGACTGCGAGACAGACACGTCGAGCAGGTACGAAAGTAGGTCTTAGTGATCCGGTGGTTCTGTATGGAAGGGCCATCGCTCAACGGATAAAAGGTACTCCGGGGATAACAGGCTGATACCGCCCAAGAGTTCATATCGACGGCGGTGTTTGGCACCTCGATGTCGGCTCATCACATCCTGGGGCTGAAGCCGGTCCCAAGGGTATGGCTGTTCGCCATTTAAAGTGGTACGCGAGCTGGGTTTAGAACGTCGTGAGACAGTTCGGTCCCTATCTGCCGTGGACGTTTGAGATTTGAGAGGGGCTGCTCCTAGTACGAGAGGACCGGAGTGGACGAACCTCTGGTGTTCCGGTTGTCACGCCAGTGGCATTGCCGGGTAGCTATGTTCGGAATAGATAACCGCTGAAAGCATCTAAGCGGGAAACTAGCCTCAAGATGAGATCTCACTGGAACCTTGAGTTCCCTGAAGGGCCGTCGAAGACTACGACGTTGATAGGTTGGGTGTGTAAGCGCTGTGAGGCGTTGAGCTAACCAATACTAATTGCCCGTGAGGCTTGACCATATAACACCCAAGCAATTTGCTTGCTTCGAGCTGAAAAGCGAAAGAGCACCAGATTGCGGTGTGTGAAGACGAAATGAACCGAAAGTTCGACTCTTGCAAACACCGAAAGCTATCACATACCCAATTTGCTGAAGCGAGGCCTGCTGGTCGCGACTCAGTACCCGAATTTCTTGACGACCATAGAGCATTGGAACCACCTGATCCCATCCCGAACTCAGTAGTGAAACGATGCATCGCCGATGGTAGTGTGGGGTTTCCCCATGTGAGAGTAGGTCATCGTCAAGATTAAATTCCGAAACCCCATTTGCGAAAGCAGATGGGGTTTTGTTTTGCGCGGGCGGAAAGTGCGAGGGCGGGTCAGGGCGAGCTCTCGAATATCCTCAGGGACGGCGGGCCTGCCACCTTGGTCATTGATGCGCAAACATCCGTCAAAGTACCGTTGAGGAATTCAATGCAAAGTGTTTCTGCATTTTTGGTATGGTGCAGCACATTTTCCCAAGGATTGATCTTTCATCGCAGGATGCGGCGTCGACCCTCTTCAACGAGATGCTGTAGAAATGCCAGAACCAATACCGATCAAAGATCACGAAAAAGAAAACCGTCTTGTCAATAAACGCTTGCTCGCTTGCGCGCTACTGGTCATTGGCATCACATGCGCTCTGGTGGGGCGTATGTATTTCCTGCAGGTCGTACAGTTCGACTACCACTCCACAATTTCTGAGAACAACCGCGTCCACGTATTACCCATTACACCGACGCGTGGCCTTATCTATGACCGCAACGGTGTGGTATTGGCCGACAATCGCCCCAGCTACAACCTGACCATCACCCGAGAACGCACCACCGACCTCAAGGGAGAGTTGGATGCCATCGTCAATCTCCTGCACTTGCCGCCTGAGGACCGTGGGTTATTCGACAAGGCCTTGAAGCAAGCGCGCCATCCCTTCGTTCCAGTGACGTTGTTTTACGAGTTGACCGAAGAGCAAATTGCGTTGCTGGCAGTGAATGAGTTCCGCCTGCCGGGGGTCGATGTAGAACCACAGTTCGTCCGTCACTATCCGCTCGCCGCTCACTTCGCCCACTCCATTGGCTATGTGGGCCGTATTAACGAGAAAGAATCTAAGACCCTCGACTCGGTGGAGTACCGTGGCACGCAGTCTATCGGCAAGACCGGTATTGAGCGGTTTTACGAATCCGAGCTACACGGTCATGTCGGTTATGAAGAGGTTGAGACCAACGCCCAGGGTCGCGTGCTGCGCGTGCTCAAGCATACTGACCCGATCCCCGGCAAGAACATCGTCCTGAGCCTCGACGTCAAGCTCCAGGAAGCGGCTGAGGAGGCCCTGGGTGATCGTCGCGGCTCAGTAGTGGCACTTGACCCGCAAACCGGTGAAGTACTGGCCATGGTCAGCAAGCCCAGCTTCGATCCGAACCTGTTCGTAACCGGTATCAGCTTCAAGGAATATGCCGCGCTGCACGACTCCATCGACCGACCGCTGTTCAACCGTGTCCTTAGAGGCCTGTACGCACCGGGGTCGACCATCAAGCCAGAAGTGGCCATCGCAGGCCTAGACAGCGGTGTCGTCACCGCCCAAACCCGGGTTTTCGACCCGGGTTACTACCAACTACCCGACTTCGACCACAAATACCGCAATTGGAACCATAGCGGCGACGGTTGGGTGGATATGGACGCAGCCATCATGCGCTCCAACGACACATACTTTTACGACCTGGCCCACAAGCTGGGTATCGACCGCCTACACGACTATCTGGCGGAATTCGGCCTGGGTCAGAAAGTATCCCTAGACATGTTTGAAGAGTCAGCCGGCCTGATGCCGTCTCAGGCCTGGAAGCGCGCGACCCGCCGCCAGCCCTGGTTTCCAGGCGAAACCGTGATTCTCGGCATCGGCCAAGGCTACATGCAGGTCACGCCGCTGCAACTGGCTCAGGCCACCGCGCTGATCGCCAACAAGGGTGTATGGAACCGACCGCACCTGGCCAAAACGATCAATGGCGTGCCGCCCGTCGACGAAAACCCCATGCCGAACGTTGTACTCAAAGACCCGCGCGACTGGGAGCAGGTCAACCACGGCATGCAACTGGTAATGCACGATCCGCGCGGTATCGCTCGGGCCGCTGCGCAAGGTGCGCAATATCGCATCGCCGGCAAGAGTGGTACGGCCCAAGTGGTCGCGATCAAGCAGGGCGAGCGCTATAACCGTGAGAAGACATTGGAACGCCACCGCGACAATGCCTTGTTCGTCGGCTTTGCTCCCGCCGAACACCCGAAAATCGTGATCTCGGTGATGATCGAAAACGGTGAGGCCGGTGGTCGCGTTGCAGGACCGGTCGTGCGGCAGATCATGGATGCTTGGCTGCTGGACCAGGACGGTCACCTGAAGCCGCAATATGCAGCGCCAGCCAAGGCACCGGGTGAGCCGCGCGTCTAGGTCATGGCTTCCACTCGTCCCAGCGTTCCATATCCTCATAGGCGAGCCAGGGTACATCGTGGCTCGCCCATATGTGCGAGGTGGGACTGACGCCCGGATCATCATCCAGCGTTGCCACTCGCACAATTACATGGGGCTGCTGGCTACGCTCCGCCATCAGGTGTGAGCCGCAGCGTTTGCAAAAATGTCTGAATTTTCCCGGTGAAGACTCGAAGGCCGCGCGCAATTCCTCCCCTAACGTCCAGCGAAAATGTTCGCGCATCACCCCTGCCGTGGCGACAAACGCCGCCGCGTGTATCTTGCGGCAGCTCCTGCAATGGCAGTGGCTGATGGGCATATCCAAGATGTCCACCTGATAGCGCACACCTTTGCAAAAGCAACTTCCATTCAATGGTTCAGTCATAACGTATTGCCGGGTTCAAGGATGGGGTCATCATCATTGCTTACAACCTCAGGTTGCGCATTGTTTGATGTCGCCTACTGTCAATGGAGGAGGTGACTTATGCACGTATTAGATCGCATCGAGCGAAAAGTCCTGCTCAACGCTTCACGCAAACAGGTCTGGGAGGCACTGACCAACGCTGAGCAATTCGGCGATTGGTTTGGCGTCGCCCTTAAGGGCAAAGTCTTCGGGGTGGGAGAAACCATCGAGGCGCCGATTACCTATCCAGGTTACGAGCATGTGGTCTGGAAAGCCAAAATCGAACGCATCCTGCCACAGACATTGTTCTCTTTCTGGTGGCATCCCTTTGCGGTTGAGAAGGGCGTCGATTATGACCAGGAGACACCCACCTTGGTTGAGTTCACGATTGAAGATCGTGCTCCGGGCATTCTGCTTCGGGTTGTGGAGTCCGGCTTCGACGCAGTGCCCCAGGCTCGTCGCCAGAAGGCCTTCAAGATGAACTCTCGTGGCTGGGACGAGCAGATGGGTAATATCGAAAACTATCTGAACACTGCCCGTCGGGCATGACCCAAGCGGGCATCATTGCTGATGCCCGTGCTTACAGCTTTCAGCTCCCATGGCTGTAGTGACTTCCAGAACTTCCATGTGCCAAGAGCCCTGAGTCGGCTAATGCAATAAATGTGTGAGATTGCAGCCTGCGTACGCGTTTACCTGCCGCGCTGGCCCAGATGCCGCGTAGAATCAACGCCTGAAAGCGATTCCTGAGGTGCGGCAAGGTGGATTTACAGCAGGGTTTTGTCCTGACCCGGCATTGGCGCGATACCCCGGCGGGTACGGAGGTCAGTTTCTGGCTGGCCACGGACCAGGGCCCACAGTTCATCCGCCTACCCATGCAGACCTCGGTGATGTTCATCCCAGAGGCCCATCGCAAGCCGCTGGATTGGTTGCTCAAGGGCGAGCGTGATGTTGAATTGCGCCCCTTGCAGTTGTGCGATTTTCATCACCGCCCGGTCCTGGGCCTGTACACCCGCCAGCACCGCCAATTGATGGATGTAGAAAAACGCCTGCGCGCTGCCGGCGTCGACGTCTACGAAGCCGATGTACGTCCACCTGAGCGCTACATGATGGAGCGCTTTATCACCGCCCCGGTCTGGTTCGGTGGCACACCCGACGTCTCTGGCGCTCTGCGCGACGCGCAGATGAAACCTTCCGCCGACTACCGCCCACCGCTCAAACTGGTGTCCCTGGACATAGAGACCACCGCTCAGGGCGACCTGTACTCCATCGCCCTTGAAGGCTGCGGTGAGCGCCAGGTCTACATGCTCGGGCCACCGAACAAAACCGACGCAGTGGACTTCAAGCTCGACTACTGCGACACCCGCGCCCAATTGCTGGAGCGCCTCAACCAATGGCTCGCCACCTTTGATCCCGACGCCATCATCGGCTGGAATGTCGTGCAGTTCGACCTGCGCGTGCTCCACGAACACGCCCAACGCCTCAAGGTGCCGCTCATGCTTGGCCGTGGCGACGAACCCATGGCCTGGCGCGAACATGGCAGTCGCAACCATTACTTCGCCGCAGCGGCGGGGCGCCTGATCATCGACGGTATCGAAGCCCTGCGGTCGGCCACTTGGAGCTTTGAATCCTTCAGTCTGGAAAACGTTGCGCAGACCTTGCTGGGCGAGGGCAAGGATATCTCCACGCCCTACCAGCGCATGGACGAAATCAACCGCATGTTCGCCGAGGACAAGCCCGCACTGGCGCGCTACAACCTCAAGGACTGCGAGCTGGTCACGCGGATTTTCGAGAAGACCGAACTGCTCAAGTTCCTGCTCGAACGAGCCAGCGTCACCGGGTTGCCAGCCGACCGCAATGGCGGATCGGTCGCAGCATTCACCCACCTGTACATGCCGCTGATGCACCGCCAGGGTTTTGTCGCGCCCAACCTGGGCGACAAACCGCCCCAGGCCAGCCCCGGCGGATTTGTCATGGACTCACGTCCCGGTCTCTACGAATCCGTGCTGGTACTCGATTACAAAAGCCTCTACCCGTCGATCATCCGCAGCTTTTTGATCGACCCCGTGGGCTTGATCGAAGGCCTCAAGCACCCGGACGACAGCGAATCAGTGGAAGGCTTTCGCGGTGCGCGTTTTTCCCGTACGCGTCATTGCCTGCCGTCTATCGTCGCCCGCGTCTCCGAGGGCCGTGAAGTGGCCAAGCGCGAACACAACGCGCCGCTGTCCCAAGCTCTGAAAATCATCATGAATGCGTTTTATGGCGTGCTCGGTTCCAGCGGATGCCGCTTCTTTGACACACGACTGGCGTCCTCGATCACGATGCGCGGCCACCAGATCATGCGTCAGACCCGCGAGCTGGTAGAAGCTCAGGGCTATGAGGTGATCTACGGCGACACCGATTCAACCTTCGTCTGGCTCGGCAAGGCCCATTCCCAGGAAGCTGCCAGCCGTATCGGAGAGGCGCTGGTGCAGCACGTCAATGCGTGGTGGCGCGAACATCTGCACAGCGCATTTGGCCTGCAAAGCGCTCTGGAGTTGCAATACGAAACCCACTTCACGCGCTTTCTCATGCCCACCATTCGCGGTGCGGAGGAGGGCAGCAAAAAACGCTACGCCGGCTTGGTCACGCGTGCTGATGGCAGCGAAGACATGGTCTACAAAGGCCTGGAAACCGTGCGCAGCGACTGGTCGCCCCTGGCTCGGCAATTCCAGCAGGAACTCTACCAGCGCATCTTTCACCGCCAGCCCCATCAGGACTACATTCGCGACTACGTTCGCCGAACCCTGAGCGGCGAATTCGACGAACTGCTGATTTACCGCAAGCGCCTGCGCCGCCGGTTGGATGACTACGAACGCAACGTACCGCCCCACGTGCGCGCCGCGCGCCTGGCCGATGACTACAATGACCGCCTGGGGCGGCCGCGCCAGTACCAGCGCGGCGGTTGGATCAGCTACGTGATCAGCGTCAACGGCCCTGAACCGTTGGAAGTACGCCAAGCGCCCATCGACTACGATCACTACGTTACCCGGCAGTTGCAGCCGGTGGCCGATGCGATTCTGCCCTTTGTGAATGACGATTTCGGCACCTTGGTCGGTGGGCAAATGGGGCTGTTCTAACGATCAACACCCCTTAAAAGTGTGGGAGGTTATGCCTCCATCGATAGGAGAAAACGCTCATGTACACGCTCTACGGCACCGACGAATCCGGCTCTTGCATGATCGAAATCGCCCTGCAGCGCTGTGCGGTGCCGTGGCACCGAGTGGACGCCAGCTCCTGGCAGGAGAGCGAGGGCAGCGAAGCCTTGGCACGCATCAACCCGCTCAAGCAAATCCCCACGCTGGTCACTCCCGACGGGCAGGTGCTGACGGAAAGCGCCGCGATCCTCATTCACCTGGGGCTCGAATTTCCCGACTCGCACCTGCTGAACGGCGACCGGGCGCAGATCATCAGAGGCCTGGTGTATATCGCCGCCAACTGTTATTCGGCGATCGGCATCATTGACTACCCGCAACGTTGGTTGGGCAACGCCAATGAAGCGGCCCAAGTGCAACTCGCGACCGGCACTCGCCGCTATCTGCATCAGGCCTGGGTAGTGTTCGCCGATCAGTTCGAACAGCAGCTGTTTGCGCCGAACGGTGAGCCGAATGCACTAGGCATTATGGCGGCAGCAGTGTCGCGCTGGGATGACGCCCGTGAGGCGTTGGGCGGCTTGGCACCCGGCTTTGCCCAGACGTTGGCGCAGGTGGATGCCGATCCTGTCGTGGCCCCGGTTTTTGCGCGGCATTGGCCGGAGTGGAAGGTCTCGTAATGTTTCCGCAATCAACGGAAACAATCACGGATGTCCGCGCCAAACCCTTGCGTAGCGGGCGTCCTGACCTACGCTTTCTTAAAGCGCTGTAGGAATCATCCTTGAATTTGACTGTCGCAGACATGAAACTCAAGAACCCTGCATGGAATTCAAAGGAGGTGCGCATGCTCATCCGGTCGCTGACCCTGGCTACCTTGATGGCTTTTACGGGGCCGCTGTTGGCTGCTGATGATATCAACCCGCTCAAGCAGGATCTGGGCAAGGCCCGGCCGTTGGTGGTGGTTGAGCTTGATTCAGGCAACTCCACGCTGGCGACCCTTAAGAAACAACTGGACGAGCCCGCCATCAAGCAGTCCTTTGAAGAGCGCGCCATGGTGTTCTACACCGTGAAGTTCGGCAGCATTGGCGCCGAAGGCGAGAAGTTCGCCAAGGACCCAAAGGACAATAAAAAGCTAACGCCGCCCGAAACCAATGCACTGATCCGCGCACTCAAACTTGGCGCTGGCAGCGGCACTAAGGTGATCCTGATCGGCAAGGATGGCGATAAGAAACTTGAGAAGACCGTGCCACCGGATACCCTCGACTTGAAGGAATTCTTCAGCACCATCGACCAGATGCCCATGGCGGAGAAAGAAGCCGCTGCCGCCGCAGAACCTGAACCCGCCCCACCAGCGCCAGCCAAGGGCGCCAAGCCCGCAAAGCCGGGCAGCAAGCCAGCCCCTCAACAACTGGATGACTGAACCCGAAACCCTGTAGGCCACGCCGCCTACAGGGTTTTTTGTGGCTTACGCACCGGAAACGGAAAGTAGAAAAACCGCAAAAACGCCACCCGCTTGATCACTTCCCCGATCAACAACGGCACCACCACAGCCACGACAAAACCGATACACGCCGCGACAAACGCATGCAGCCCCAGCCGCTCCATCAGGTCAAACGTCTTGTGCTGGATCTCGCCATGGAAGATCAACAAAATCAGCGTCGATTGGCCAATATAGGTCATCGCCCGGGTAATCAGGGCCGACACCATCAGCACCCGTGCCAGCGCCCAGCACACGTAAACACCAATCACCGCCAGCAGGCTGGTCCACAGCCAGTGGTCGTAGCGCCGTTGCGCCAGGTCCATGGTGTCGTGGCTGTAGATGAACACAACCGCGAACAGCGCCACCGAAAGCAACAGGGTCAGCACTGACCCCGCATGGGTACGCAGCCAGTCCCGCAGCAGATAGCCGTAGACGAAACACGCGCTGCTGATCAGCGTGATGTCCAGGCTGAACGGCAAGCCGGGCAGTACCCAGGTTTGCCCGCCGACCGTCACCGGCAATTGCCAGAACCAGGGCAGCATCCAGATGCCGATCAGCAGCGGCACCAGCATCAGTACACAACTCACGGCCAGCGAAAGACGCTGGATCAACCGTAGCAGCACCCAACCAAAAAGAATCGCCACCCAAAAGTGCGGCAAAAACCAAAGAGCCTGCCATGGGATGGTGTCCACCGAGGCATACAACACGCCGCCGATATCCGGCAGCAGCGGCTGGCCGCGCAGCAGATCTCGCACGATCACGTACACCAGCATGGTGAAGAAAAACGGCTTGAGCAGGCCATCCGCCTTACGCACCGCCATCTCGAGAAAGGGCTGTTCAGGCTTGAAAAGGACCCCCGACAGAAAGAAGAACAAAGGCAGCACGAACGACGCCAGGATCAGATACATAAGGTCCGGTGACGTGGCGACAAACCAACTGTGGGCATACACGATCACCAGGATGCCTATGCCTTTGGCGATGTCCATTTGGATCCAGCGATGTTTCATCTGCGTTTCCCCAGTCAACCCTTCATGCCTTGCGCCATGGTTTCAGCCACAGCCCCATCCCGAGCAATACCAAGGCACCGGCCAGGGTGCTCAGCCCCAGTTGCAGCCATACGCCTTCAAGACGAAACAACACCAGCGCCGCCACGCCCAGCACCAGCGCACTGAGTAGCCAGTGCCGGGCCCAGGGCAGGGCGCCGAGCAGTGTTTGGCGTTGCATCAGCAGCAACGCGGTGCAGATCACTCCCGCCAGCGCGGCCAGTGGAATTCCTGCCAGGCCGAACACAAATGGCAAGACGCAGAGCAGCAACACGTTGACCAGGCTGCCGAGCAATTCGCAGCGCAGCGGCTGGCGCGTATCGCCGGCGGCGTAGGCGTAACGCGCGAGCAAGGCGTTCCAGGCGCCGAACACCAACGGCACGGCAAACCACGCCAGCAGCAGCGGCAACGGCGAGTCAGACGATTGCTGGGGCAACAGCAGCGCCACCAGGCTTGGTGCGGCGGCTACCAGCCCGACGCCGGCGGGCAGCGTCA
Organism: Pseudomonas sivasensis; assembly: GCF_021391435.1. NCBI lineage: Bacteria > Pseudomonadati > Pseudomonadota > Gammaproteobacteria > Pseudomonadales > Pseudomonadaceae > Pseudomonas > Pseudomonas sivasensis. The sequence continues at coordinate 2,229,748 of NZ_CP090029.1, forward strand.
GCACGCTGGCGGTTTCCAGGCCGCGCTTGAGCAGGGCCAGGCGCGCATCGCCCTGACGTCGGCTCATCATGCCCAGCAGCACCTGATTGAGGCTCATCAGCGCAATCAGCGGCAGGTTCATCAGCTTGCGGGCCAGGTTGACCCAAGTGACTGCGCCTTCGCCGAGCAGCGATGCTACGAGTCTTTCGATCAGCGCCAGGCCCTGGCTGGCTCCGTTGCTTATCAATAAGGGGCCGATGCGTTGGCCCAGCTCGAGTAACGGCGCGAAGCTCAGCTGCCAGCGCCACGGCCGCCAGCCTTGGCGCCACATCGGCGGCAGCAGCGCCAGAGGCATCAGCAGGCTGCCGGCGAGGCATGCCAGGGCCAGTGAGTGGGGTTGAGTCGCGGTGCCGGCGAGGGCGAGGTACGTCACCGGTGGCAGGTTGAACAGCAGCGAGCCCAAGCCGGCCAGCACAAAACGCTCGCTGGCCTGCAATGGAATGCTGAACAGCGCATGCAGCATCAGCCCCGGTACGCACCAGGCGACGACCTGCAGGTTGCTGCTGGCCAACGCCGTCGCGGTGTCGGCCAACCCTGGGCCCAGCACTTGCACCAGCCACGGCGCCAACAGCGTCAGCAGCAGACTGGTCACCAAGGCGATCAGCATCAAGGCCGGAAACAATACCGCCAGCCAGTCCAGCCGCTCGCCATCCTTTCGCGCCAGGTACAACGGCAACGCCGCCGCACTGAGCACGCCGCCGGCCAATGACATGCGCAGCGCCTCGGGCAAGAACAGCGCAATCAGGAACGCATCACTGCGCTCCCCCGCGCCCCACGCCGCGACCAGCAACCACTCACGGGCGAACCCCAGGCACAGGCCCAGCAAGGTCGCCAGGGTCAGCCATGCGGCGGAGCCCAGCATCAGGGCCGTGCGCCGCTGAACAGCGGTTTACGGTAGGTCACTGTCTTGACCTGCGGCAGGCGCGCCGGAAACAAGCGCCGCGCCTCCAGCACATTGATGCCCACCATCAGCCAGAACAGCGCCACCATCACCACCGCAAAGCTGAAATAGTGGTCAAACAAGCCACTGACCAGCGCGGACAGAATCCCCGCCGTGGTACCCAGCCACAGGGCGTTGTCCTTGGTCAGGCGGATCGGACCTTTCTCTGGACGGGCTTCACGCCACCAGCGGACGGTCACCGCCACAAACAGCAGCATGCCGACGAGGCCTATCTTGTAGATGTAGTTCAGCCACAGGTTGGAGATGCCCAGCAGACCAGTGCCCGGCACTGGCGGGTCGACCTTGAAGCCGATGCCCAGCGGATAGGCCGCCACGGCCTGCGGGAACATGCGGTATTCATCGAAACGCACTTCGGTACTGGCGTTGTTCGTAGAAAAAATCGTCGCCAGGCGATCCTGCAACGGTGGATAAGCCATCACCAGCGCTATCGTCAGCGCCGCACCGATCATCAATAGGCGACCGGTGTACGGCACGCGCCGTGAGGCCATCCATATCAGCACCAGCGCCAGGCTGACCATCGCGCCACGGCTGCTGGCCAGCAGCAATGCCGCCGCTCCCAAACAGGCCACGCCCAAACCGAGTGCGCGTTTCCAGCCTTGTTCGGTCATGCCGAAGCAGAAGGCTAAAGGCAGCAGCAACGCCATGATCCCACCGATGGCATTCGGGTGCGTCCACGGCGAGCCCATGCGCGAAGACATGGCCTCCAGACCAAATTTGAGCATGTCGAAATTGGCGTAGTTGAACAGGCCAAGAATCGGCGCGATCCCGGCCCCTGAGCGTGTGCGCACGAACACCCCGATGGACAACACCAACATCGCCAGGGTGCCGAGCAACAGTGCGATCACCAGGGATTCGCGGTGCTTTTGATCCACCAGCAATTTGGCCGCGAGGAACACCCCCGACAGGTTCAGCAACCAGCGCAGCCAGTTGGCCAAGCCGCTGCTGTCGGCGTGGGTGATAACCTGACCGACCATGAAGGGGAACGCACTGAACAGCATCAGCCACAACAGCATTTGGTCGGTGGGCCGTCGGGTCAGGCTGGGCGCTTGCGGCAGGCGCGACAGGAAGCTGTGCCACAGGATTGCGCCCCAGGTGAGGGCCAGAATCGCCTCGCTCACCGTGGTGCGAATGCCCAGGTTAACCGTGGAATACGGCATGAACGTCGCCACGGCCGCAAACAGCAACAGGCCCCAGAACGGAAAGCGCAGGATGGTCACCGCAGCCGCCAGACCGACCACGGCCAGAAACGCCTTGGCCGGCGACAGCAGCAAAGCCAGGGCGCCAAACAGCAGGCCGAAGAGTATCGCGACGAGGCTTGCCAGATTCACTCTCACGTCAGTTCCTCGATCAGTTCGGCCAGGCGCCGGCGATAAGCGTGGTGGTTGAAGCGTTGCGCCCACTGGCGGCGTTGCTCGGGGGATTCTTCGTCGGGTTGCTCGCCCAGGCCTATCATCAATTGCGTCAGCGCCGGGCCATCGGTGGGCGAAAAGCGGGGGGCTGACGGTGGCGTGATTTCATCCAGTGATGTACCGCTGGCCACCGCCACGGGGGTGCCGACGCTCAAGGCTTCGATCACCGGCAGGCCAAACCCTTCGGCATACGACGGCTGCCACAGGCGCGAGGCCCGGCGGTACAACGCGTGCAACTCAGCGTCCGACACACCGCTCAAGGCGCGAATACCTGGCAGTGTGCGCTGTGCTTCGGGCAAATGATCGAGGCTGCCTACCAATACCAGTTCCGGCACTGAGGGCGATTGGCGTCGCGCTTGCTGCCAGGCGTCCACCAGAAATGGCACGTTTTTGCGCAACTCGCGGGTGCCCACCAACAACCAGTAACGCGCAGGCAACTGGCGCGCGCTAAGGTCGGCGGCCAGCTCGGAGAACCCATCGACCTGGTTGGGCAACACGCGAATCTTGCTCGCCGCCTTGGGGAACAGCCGCGCGGTTTCATCGGCGCTGTATTGCGACGGCGTCCACACGCGGTCGGCGCTGTGCACCGCGTAGGCAATCGACAGGCGATCGCTGGTCTTGTAGATCAACGCCTTCAAGCGGTTGGCGTGGTAGTTGTTCAGGGTGATCTGAAACAGATCATGCAACAGCACGACGGTGCGCAGTCCTTGAGGCTTGGGTGGCAACGGCAGGCCCATATTGAAGGTGCTGATGTACAGATCGACATGGTGTTCGCGCAACGCCCGCGGCAAGAAACCCGCCTCGAAACGCAGGCGATTCTGTGGCTGGTGCATGGCAGTCTTGGCGCAGCCCCAAGCCGGGCAATGGGCCCACAACCGGGTTTCATCGCCCAGGGGCGCCACGGTAAAGCGCTCGACTTCGATGTTCGGCAGCGTGTGCAGCGCACTCTCCAGCGCATACACCTGGCGGCTGATGCCCGATTGCGGCGAGGTGCCGACGGTGCGGTAATCCAGGCCTACACGCATGCCGGCTCCTTTTGGTTCTGCGGCGCGAGGGTGGCGTACACCTGCTCCAACTGGCTGGCGGCGACGCTCCAGTCATGGGCCCGACGCACGTAGGCGCGGCCAGCTTCACCCATGGGCGCGGCGGCGTCGGGGAATTGCAGCAGGCGTACCACCGCATCGGCCAGCTTGGTGGCGCTTTGTCCGCCGAGGTAGTCCAGGCCTTCCACCAAGTCCAGCCCGGATACACCTTGCTCGGTGCTGGCCAACGGCAGGCCGGCGGCCAGGGCTTCTAGCACCTTGAGTTTCGACCCGCCGCCGTGGCGCAACGGCGCCAGAAAGACCGAGCAGCTTGATTGCAGATTCAGCAGGTCGGGCACGAAACCTTGCCACTCGATGCGCGGGTCCTTCCAGCGCTCGCGCCAACTGCCCGGCATGCCGAAACCGCACACGCTCATGCGCGCATCCGGGCAGCGCGCCCAGACCTTGGGCAGGATTTCATCCAGCGCCCATTCGATGGCGTCCACGTTCGGCGCGTATTCATAGTTGCCCAGGAACAGCACGCGTCGCGTCGACGGGTCGGGACGGGCGGCGGCGAAGTGATCGCAGTCCACGCCATTGACCACCACCGGTACCGGTTTTCCGGCGATTTTTTCCAGGACCTGCGCGTCGCTGTCGGTGACGGCCACCACCTGCGCGGCCTGGCGCATCACTCGGCGTTCCCAGCGGGTATAGCGCCATTGATCGTAGCGAATGAACGGCAGCGCCCAACGCGGCAAACGGTCGTAAGTGGCTGCGCCCAGGGCCGACTCCACATTGTGTTCGGTCAGCACAAACGGCTGTGACTTGCGCGCCAGTGCATCTTCGTAAGGCTGGAAACTGTAGCTGTGCTCAATCTGCACCACGTCCCACTGCTCACCCAGCAACCAATTGAAAGTGTCCTGCAACTCGCCCGCCAAACCATTCACGCTGGCCAGCAGCGGGTAGGGCGCAAACAGCCCGGCCACCAGGGTCTTGAAACTGCGCAACGGGCGGCGCGGCAGGATGATCAACTGTTCGACAAACGCCTCCAGCACCTGGCGGTCGGTGAGCGACACCGGGTGCTTGTCATGCAGCAGCAAGGTGATCTGGTGCCCACGCGCCGCAAGGCTGCGCAGCAAATGGAACTGACGCGTCTTGCCGCCGCTGGTGGCGGGCCAGGGCGAGTAGGGCAGGATCCATAAAATGCGCATCGCAGGCCTCACTCCCATAACAGTATTTGCAGATTTGGCTTGACCGTGATGGTCAGTCCGTTGGTGCCGCTCACCGGGGTTTGCGTGCCGCGCAGCGGGTCATACAGGGTCGCGCTGGCCAATCCTGGCAAGTGAGCGTCACCGCCCTGTGCCGACCAAAAAAACCATAACTTGCGACCATCCGTGCGGGTCCAGCCGATGCTGAACAGGCCATCGGGCAATTGGTCGGCGGTGGGTGGGTCGCCGGGGATTAGCTTCGGCCCGCTGACGTCGAGAAAGTTTTTCAGCGCGGTGTAGACCGGCTTGGGGTTAGTGTCGATGTCCAGCAAACCGTAGGACTGGTCACGCACGCTGGCGCGCTGGTCCAGATCGCTCAAGGTAAACAGGAAAATCTTGTCGTAATCCATCGCGCTCATCAGCGCCAGGCGGCGTACTACGTAATCGGCCTGGGCCTGTGGGGTGATGATGTCCTGGGCGTCTTTGGGGCCGGTGTAGGTCGACCAACCCCATTCGGTGCTCCACAGGGTCTGCACACCGCCGGTGCGCAAGGCTTGGTTGAGTGCGGTGGTCTTGGCGATAAAGTCCAGGTTGGCCGGGTCGTTGCCTTCGGGCAATTGGGTGTAGGGGTGGTAGGAGATGACGGTATTCAGGCTGGCCACGCCGAGTGCGCCGAGGGCATCGAACATGGTCTGGCCGTTAGGCATTTCGCTGAAGAACGCCATACCGGCTGCGACCACCGGTTTGCTCGGGCTCATCGCTCGCAGCGCGGCGGCTGAGGTGGTCAGCAGCGTGGCGTAGCCGGCCGGATCGGCCACCGGACGCCAGAAGCCCAGCAGGTTAGGTTCATTCCACACTTGCCAGGCGTCCACGCTGGGGTAGCGCTGGGCGAGCAACGCCATGCGGTTGGCGAACACATTCGGGTCCTTCGGCGGGTACTGGTCCTGATAGGGCGCACCCGCCGGTGCCGTGGTGGCAAACGGCGCCGAGCCGACCAGGTAAAACACCGACTTGAGCTGGTTGTCCTGCAGCTTGCCCACCAGTTGGTCCAGGGTTGCCACTTGGTACTGGCCCTCTACGGGTTCCAACTGATCCCAATGCAGGTCCAGGCGCACCCACTCCAAACCCAGCGCCTTGAGACGGTCGATCTGCTTCTGATAACGCTCGGGGCTGAACCATAGGAATTGCGCGTTCACCCCCAGGAAATCCTTCCATACCACCTCTTTGTTGCCCTTGAGCACATGGCTTTCTGCATCCGCCTGGCGCCCCCAAAAAAACGCAGTCAGGCCCAAGGCAGCGACCACGGCCAGGGTGGCGAAGTAGGTGCGTTTACGCGCCATGGCGAGCTCCTGAAATGGCGTCGCCAAACAGTGCGGCGAACTTCTGCGCGGTTAACGGCCACAAGCGCTCACGGCCGATTTCGCCGGCGCGTTCGGCCCAGTCCCGGGCCAACAGCGGTGTGCGCGCCAGACGCAGCAGTTGCTCGCTGAGCGCGGCCACGTCGCCTTCGGGGTAGATGGCGCCGTTGCCGCTGGCGACTTCTTCAGCAAACGCCCGGGCATCCGAGGTAATCGCTCCACGCCCGCACGCCGCCGCCCAGGACAACGCGCCGCTGGTGCCGCGCTGGCGCCCGAGCAGGCCGAGTTTTTTCGATTCACGGTACGGCAGCACCATCACATGGTGCGCCTGAATGGTCTGGGCGATGTCGTCGGCCGGCAGGTTCAACCGCCAATCAATAGCGTCCGTCAGGCCGAGGTCGGCGATTTGGCTATTCAACTGCTCCAGGTAATTGCTGCCTGCGCCAAACGCCATTTCGGCGGCTGTGCCTCCGGCCAGGGTCAGGCGCACACGGTCTCGCAATTCAGGGGCTTGTTCGAACACGGCGGCCAGGGCCTGCAGCAGGTCCTCGATGCCTTTGCCCCGGTAGATAAAACCGAAGTACAGCAGGTGCAGCGTGTCCAACGGCGGCAGCGGCACGGGTGGGATGGCCAGGTTGGCGTGGTTGATCACCGCGACTTTGCCCGCCGGCAGTTGCATGCGCTGGCTCAGGCATTGGGCGCCCAAGCGAGTGAGGGTGATCAGCCGCGTCAGGCCTTTAGCGACCTGACGCTCTTCACGCAGGGTCAGTGGGTCGGCCAGCACGACCGCCGCCTGGGGCAGCGGGCTCGGCAAGCGGTCCAGCAGGTTCAGCGGAAATGGCAACTGCTCGCGCCGCCACACGATCCGTTCCGGGTCATGCACGGTGGCGGTCAAGGGCAATGCCGGGTAGGTCTTGCGCAGTTCACGCAGGGCCAGAAACTCCCCCAGCCGCCCGCCGCCCAGTTCGGCGTGGACCAGGTCCACACTCTGCCAGTCGAATGCAGCGATAGCCTGCTTGATGGCCTCGCTGTTGCTCGCCACACCGGTCAACGGCGTCAGCACCGTTACGCCCAGGTGTTCCAATGCCGTGCGGAAATGGTTCGCGTAGTCGGCGATCCCGTTTTTTTCCGGCGGCAATGGGGCGAGCAGGGCGATGCGCATCAGAACGCTCCCCGGTACTTGGCGATGAATTTAAGCACCTTGGCCGGCACTTCGAACTTACGCCGGTTGATGATGATGCCGTCCACCTTGCCGAATGCCGTATTGAGGATCGACAGCGCGTGCTCGACCACGGGCACCGTGCTGGTATTCGCTTCCACCACCAGGGCGATCAGGTCGGCGCGGCGCAGGTTGATAAACGCATCGCGGTTATCCAGCAGCGCCGACGCGTCCAGCAGCACCACTTCGCCCGGCTTGGCAGGTTCAGCCCCGCCGACCCGCACGTTGATGCCGTTTTCCTGGAGCAACTGACGCAGGTGTTCCACCACAAAGGTCACCCCCTCGCCATGGCGCGCTGAGGTCAGCCCCAGCGTCATGCCTTGCTCGGCAATCCGCTCCAACTGCAGCAAACCGTACAGGCGGTAGATGCTTGCATTGAACGCGTTGGTGCCTTGGGCGGTGCTGGTGTCCAACTCCGGCAGGGTCGTCCACAGTGGCAGGCCGAACTTGCGTTCCACCAAACCACCGTCGTGGATGCGCTGGTCGAGCAGGTAGCAAAGGTAGATCACAAGCAGGCCGACGACGATCGCAAACGGAATCGCCAACAGCAGCATCACCAGGGTTTTCGGGAAGATGCGGCCGGGGTTCAGGGTGGCTTCTTCGATCACCGCGATGTTGCTGATCTGGCTGTTATCCAGCTCACGGTCGATACGCGATTTTTCCAGGTTGTCCACGTACAACGCGTAGTTGCGTTCGGCGGTGCTCAGCTCGCGGCCCAGGCGGGTCAACTCCGGTTCGATCTCCAGGGCTTGTTTGCGTTGAGCTTCAAGGTTGACCAGTTGCTTTTGCTGCTGGACCAGTTGAGTGCGCAGCGCCAGGTTATTGCTCGTTTCATCCAGCAGCACGCGCTGCAAGTGGATTTCCAGCGTGTTGGGCGCACGGTTTTCCGAGCTCTGCACGGTGTTGCTTTCGCTGGAGACGTGGGCCTGCATCGCGCGGATCGACGCATCCAGGGCTTTGACCGGCGGCGCGTTATCCGTGTAGGTGCGCATCATGTCAGCCTTTTCCAGCAGCTTCTGGTTGAGCAGGCGACGCAAGTCCTGCTGCTGCGGGTTCAGTGCTATCTGGCGAACCGTGGTCACTTCCTTGGGTTGGGTCTTGAGCTGCGTGCGAGTGCTCGCGATGGCGCTGTCGGAGGAGGCGATCAGGCGCGTGGTGTTGAACGTCTCGCCGCGCAATACGTTGATGCGCTCGGACAAGTCTTCCAGGCGATCAGTGATGCTGGCCGCACCGATCTCATTCAGGTGTGTGAGGATCTGCTCCTTGTAGCCCTTGATCTCCGTGGCGCTGGTGGACACCTGACCTTCATAAAACACATACAAACTCTTGCGCCCCAGAGCCTGGGTACGTTCGTTGATGTAGGTCTCGACCCAATCCTTGACCACCGCCTGGGCGATTTGCGGATCACCCCAGGTGAAGCTGATGTCCATCACCGTGGAACCGGCGGCGTGGCTCACTTCAAAGCTCTTTTCCAGGTTGGCGGCAAGGCGTTCCACCGGCGTGGTTTTTTCGATCACACCGACGCTTTCCAGCACCACGCGAATACCGTCGAACACCGCGCCGACGCCCTCCTTGACGGCGTGCTTGGTGCGCTTCCAGAAACCCTCCGGCGGCGGTGCATTGTTGATGACTTCCAGGTAGTGCTCGGCCACTGCACGCACGATAGGGCGCCCGGTCAGCAGGCGTTCTTCGTCGACAATCGGGTCGCGCTGGGTGCTGGGCATCACCAGCGCCTGACGATTACTGATCTCGATGGGCAGGGTCGAATCGCGGCCCGGTTTCACCAGCAGTCGAGCGGTGGATTCGTACTTGGCCGGCAGCAGGAACGCCCCCAGCAGTATGATCACCAACGCGGCAATGGCGGCCAGTTTGAACTCGCGCCGGAAGATGAAGAACAGGCGCAGCAGATCACGAAAAGAACGGATCTCGATCATAGGATGTCGCTCCTTTAGTTATTGCCGCCGCTGGTGCGTGTGTAGTTGTAGCCAACCCCAATGGACTTGGTGAACGGGATCAGTTGGTTCATGTAGGTATCCACTCCCTGGATGCGCTCGCCCACGTTGGATTTGGGCACGAACACCACATCGCCGCGTTGCAGGTGCACCGGTTTGCGCCCATTGGGGCCGGTCTTGAGCAGTTGGCTGAAGTCCAGGAAATAGGCGCGATAGGCGCCCTGGGCATCTTCGCGCAGCAGCGCAACCATGCTGGCATTGCCCGCCGGGCTCACCCCGCCGGCGCCGATAATCGCCTGTTCCAGCGTGTTGGCCGTGGCGATCTGCACCGCCGTCGGGTTATTCACCGCGCCGCCGACAATGACCGAGCTGCCCGGCGCCTGATTGATGTTCACCGTCACACGCGGCTCGCGGTATGTCTGCGCGAGCTTGCCGGTCAGCTCTGTCGCCAGCTCCGAAGGCTGGCGCCCCGCAACCTGGATTGGCCCCAGGAACGGGTAGTTGATCTTGCCGTCGGTCTGCACGGTGTACAGCGTCAACTCGTAGATCGTGCTGACGTTGAACGCCGACAGCGTCGGCATCTCGCCGGCATCACGCACGATGCGCAACTGGTCGCCGATGCGGATGCGTTCCACCGCCGGTGGCAACTGGGCCAGTTGGTCGAGGGCGCGCTTGCCGTCCTCGACGGTCTGGCTGTCGGGCGGCACGATGCGCGCCGGTGTATTACAGGCGGCCAGAGCCATCATGGCCACGACGAGCAGGGTTCGTTTCATCAAGGGGGACTTCCTGTGGGTCATGATGCTCACCTCCAATAACCGGGAAACATGCTGATGCGCCGCTTGAGGGCGAGAGGCAGACGACGCTCAAGATGGCCCAGGCGGTAACCGAGCAATTTGAACGCGCTGCGCACCAGCACCTCCGGCACGCGGTGCAAGGCGCCGGCTTTGCGCAAGGCTGCGAGTTCAGCCATTACATAGCGTTTGCCTTCGCCACCCGCGTCGCCAAAGGCCTGCTTGATCCACGGCTCACGGCCGTAGAACACGCCGATATCGAAGTAGCGGTGAAACTCGTCCATGAGTTTGTAATCGTGGGAGTGATGCACCAGCGCCGTAGCGGCGTAGCGCACCTTATAGCCGTCGAGAAGCATGCGCGCGGCGACGTAGGCGTCTTCGCTGCCGATCACGTCGGCGGGGAAACCACCCACCGCGTGCAGTGCGCTGCGTCGGTACACGGAGAATGAGTCGGAGCTGAAGCAGGTCTTGATCCCAAGCGTGGGCGCGTCGGCCAGGCTTTTGCTGCGGCTGTGCTCCGGGTAGTTGAAGTGTCGCGATTGCGCGCCCAGTACACCCGCGTCAGGGTGGGGGAGTTGGCGCCCATAGGCGACGCCATTGAGCGGGTCCTCCTGCAACTCGGCGAGCAGGTTGGCGAACGTCTCGGGCGTGGCGGGAATAGCGTCCTGGGTCATCACGAACAACGCGTCGCCGCCAACCTGCTCGCTGGCCCAACGGCGGGTGCCGCCGTGGTTGAAGTCACGGGCGTCGATCACTTCGACCCGTGCTCCGAACTCTCGAAAACGCGCCACGGTGTCATCGCTGGAGGCGCTGTCCACCACCAGCATTTCGTCCGGTTGCAGGGTTTGCATCTTCAGCGCCGGCAGCAGGCGTGCCAGGTGGCTGGATGCGTTACGGGTCGGGATGATCAAGGAGGTGCGCATGTCATTTTTTCACGTCGGCAGGCGCACGGCCGTAGATGTCGTCGAAGCGCACGATGTCGTCTTCACCCAGGTACTCGCCGCTCTGCACCTCGATCATCACCAGGTCGATGATGCCGGGGTTGGTCAGCCGGTGTTTGTGCCCGGCCGGAATGTAGGTGGACTCGTTGGCGTTGATCAGGAACTCCCGCTCGCCGTTGGTGATCTGCGCCGCGCCGCTGACCACCACCCAGTGCTCGCTGCGGTGGTGGTGCATCTGCAGCGACAACGACGCCTGGGGCTTGACCACGATGCGCTTGATCTTGAAGCGGCTGCTTTCCTCCAACACGGTGTAGGTGCCCCACGGCCGGGTGACGGTGCGGTGCAGGCTGTACGCCGGATGGTTCTGGCGCTTGAGCTCGGCGACGATGTAGCGCACGTCCTGGCTGCGGTGGGCGTCGGCGATCAGCAAGGCGTCGGGGGTGTCGACGATGATCAGGTCGCGCACGCCCACGGCGCCCAATACGCGCTTGGGTGAGTCGATGTAGCAGTTGTGTACGTCATGCAAAATTGCTTCGCCATTGACCTGGTTGCCCTGGGCGTCGCTGGGGGTGAGCTGGCGCAGGGCTTCCCACGAGCCGATATCGCTCCAGCCAATGTCACAGGGCACCACGGCCACTTGGTTGGACTTTTCCATCAGTGCCACATCGATGGAAATATCCGGCGCACTGGCAAAGCCATCGGCGTCCAACTCACGCTGGCGCGAGGTTTTGTTTTGCAGGCTCTGGCTGCGCTCCAGCGCGGCGCGTGCGGCTTCCAGAACGTCGGGGGCATGGGCGGCCAGTTCGTCTACCAGGGTGCTGGCCTTAAAGCAGAACATGCCGGCATTCCACAGGTGCTTGCCGCCGTCGAGGTAGCCTTGGGCGGTGACCAGGTCGGGTTTCTCGACGAAGCGTTTTACGCGGTTACCGTGGCTCAGTTTTTCGCCCTGTTCGATGTAGCCGAAGCCGGTTTCTGCATGGTCGGGCTGGATGCCGAAGGTCACCAGGTAGCCGGCTTCGGCCAGGTCGCGGGCCTGAGTCACGGCCTCGGCGAACGCGGCTTCATTGAGGATTAAATGGTCGGCGGGCATCACCAGCAACTGCGCGTCGCCGCCGAAATGTTCCTGCACATGCAACGCTGCCACGGCGATGGCCGCCGCTGTGTTGCGGCCGAACGGTTCCAGCAACAGGTCCAGGGGCAGGTGGGCGTTGTTGACCGGTCGGTAGTCATCCAGGGTGCGGAACAGCAGGTCGCGATTGGTCACCGTCAGCACGCTTTCCACCCCAGGCAATTTGGCTGCGCGCTGAAAGGTTTTTTGCAGCAGGCTCTGGCCGTCACGCATGCGCATGAAGGGCTTGGGCATGTTCTGTCGCGACACCGGCCACAGCCGTGTGCCCGAACCACCGGAAACGATGCAGGGAATTAATCCGTTGAGGGTATTCATCAATAGACTTCCTTGGTGGAAAGGACGGCGGGGACCGTCATGAAGACGATGTACAGGTCAAACCACACCGACCATTTGGAGATGTACTCCAGGTCGTATTCGACGCGTTTCTGGATCTTGAACAGCGTGTCGGTTTCACCCCGGTAGCCATTGATCTGCGCCCAGCCGGTGATGCCTGGCTTCACGCGGTGGCGCGAGCTGTACTCGCTCACCGCCACTTCGAACGGGACACCGGCGGCCTTGGTCGCCGTGGCGTGCGGGCGCGGGCCGACCATCGACATGTTGCCCAGCAGCACGTTGAACAACTGCGGCAGCTCGTCGATGCTGGTCTTGCGGATGATGCGGCCCACCCGAGTGATGCGTGGGTCCTGGCGAGTGGTCTGGCGTTCGGCGGTGAAGTCGCTCTGGTCGGTGTACATGGAGCGGAACTTGAAGACGCGGATTTCGTTGTCGTTGTAGCCGTAACGGTTCTGGCGGAACAGCACCGGGCCCTTGGAATCGAGTTTGATCGCAATCGCCGTGACCACCATCACCGGCGACAGACACACCAGCGCCAGGCTGGCGAGGAAGCAATCCTCCAAGCGCTTAATCACCGGCGACCAGCCGCGCAACGGCAGTTGCGAGGTGTTGAACATCAGGATGCCGCCGACGTCGGTGATTTTGCTGTGGCCGTAGCGCAAGGCGGCCATGTCGGGCACCAGCATCACGTTCACCGACAGCTGCCGCAGGCGATTGACCAGCCCATGAATGCGCTGCTCGGCGGCCCAAGGCAGGCAGATCATCACCTGGTTTACCTGCTCGGCGCGGATCAGTTTTTCCAGGTCACGGGTGTTTCCCAGCAAGGGCAGGCGGCTCAATTCCTTGGGGATGCGTTCAGTGCGGTCGTCGATAAAACCGATCAGCCCGGAACGGATATCGCCGTTGCGTTGCAGGTGGTCGGCCACATGCACGGCGGTGTCGGTAAAGCCCAGGATCACCGTGCGTTGAAGGTATTTTCCCTTGCGCATCAGGTGGCGGTACAGGCGCAGCATCAGCAGGCGTTCCAGGCAGAACAAGCAGAGGCTGGCGACGTACCACGCCACCAGGTTGCGCGGGGTCAATAGCGGGAAAAACTGCAGGATCTGGTACATGAACAGCAGGATGCAAAACGCCGCCGACCAGGCTTTGATCTTGGTTTTCAGACGCAACCGGTTGCTGAATAACTCTTCGGAATAGATGCCCAGGGCCTGGAACAGAATGATCGTCAGGACCGCGAAAAATACCAATAGGCCGAGGAAATGACCGCGTAGCTCTGGGTCCATCGGGTCGATGAAAATCACCAGGACCAACGGGGGCAAAATGGCGATCAGGCCATGTATGAATTTGACGAAAACAACAAAGAACTCAACAAAACCGGCACGCGTTAAAAACAGACTGTCGACGGACGACTTTTCTCGCATAAAACATCCCTCATTGCACTCCAGTCGCGCTTGTTCGATTGTTTGTTCAATAAAGCAACGGGTTGCTTTAAAGGCACTTCGAACTACGGCTACGCTGGGTAATACGCAACTATCCATTCAAAAAAATAAATCCATTTGAATGCTTTTCGCGGGGGTAGTGACTTAAGGAGTGTTTCCTTCATAGTGCTAGTCAACGGATTGACGATGTTGCGGGGCATGCAGGATAGACGGGTTAATCAGTCTTTTTATCGGCATTTTATTGACATTCCTTGTCCGAACACTCGGTGATGGGGTGTGTTTTTGAGTGTAGGAATAAATGTGAGATTTTTCCTGCTTAACGGGAAAACCTTTTTATGAACGAGGTAGGAAAGGGGGACAAAGAGGGCGTGGCAAGGCGCACTAAGTGCCTTGCCACTGGGGCTTTCGCGGGATTAGAAGTTGCCTTTCAAACTCACCGAAAAATTACGCGGTTCGCCATAAAAGTTTCCCCAAGAGGCGGTACCCACGGTGTTGTAGTAGGTTTTATCAAACAGATTGTTGCCGTTGAGCGCTACGGTCCAGGTGTCATCCACGCGGTAGGCCAGGCGCGCATTCCAAGTGGCGTAACCGGGCTGTTCGAGCTTAATGGTCTGCACACGATAGTTGCTGCTCTGGGCGTTGACCCCAGTGCCGACGCTCCATTTCGATAGCGCGCCGTCGAGTTGGTAATCGCCCCACAAACGCAGCATGTGGCGGGGCACGTAGGTGTTGGAAACGCCACCTTCCTTCGCGACTTCGATGTTGCTCAGGGACTTGGTCTGGGTGTAGGTATAGCCGCCGAACAGCTGTAGGCGTTCCAGCACTTCACCACTGATTTCGGCCTCTATGCCCTGGGCGCGCACCTTGCCTTTGTCGGTGTAGCAATAGCCATCGGCTGAGGTCGCGCATTGGGTGGTGTAGTCGGATTCGGCGCCGTTTTTCTCAAGGGCGCGGAACAGCGCTAGGGAGCTGTTGAGGCGTCCGTCGAACCATTCGCCCTTGATGCCCAACTCGTAGTTGTCGCCGATCTTCGGCTTGAGCGCAGCGCCGTCGACGGTAGCGTAGGAACTCTGCGGCTGGAAGATATCCGCATAGCTGGCGTACACCGACAGGTGCTCATTGAGGTCGTAGATCAGCGCGGCAAACGGTGTGACTTCGCCGGTTTCCCGAGTGCGTGCATCCTGCGAAGCCCATTCGCCCCAGGCCAGGTTGTAGGATTGGCGACGGTTCTCGTACCAACTGACGCGGCTGCCGACGATTAACATCAGCGGCTCGGCCAGGCGCAGGCGCAATGTGGCATAGGTGCCGTATTGGGTAGCGGTCTCCTTGACCGTGCCGCCACGGTACATGTTCGGCCAGAAGGTGCTGTCGGCCGGTTCCGGGAAGTGACGATTAGGTTGGTAGATGCTCTGGCGCAAGGCCAGGCTCTGGATCGCGTAGACATCGTCCTGAGTGCCACGGCTGCCGTTGGCGCCGAGGATCAACTCATGTTCCAGGCCGAAGGCTTCGAACGTGCCATCGACGTAGGCGTCGAGGCCGAAGTCCTTGTGGTTGTAGTCCATCAATGCGGCATAGGAACCGGCCGTGGGTGCCGGATCTCCGTAGGCGATCGTGCCTTCGCTGGCAGCGTACTTGGTGTCTTGCAGATTGCGGCTGTGCACCGCCGACACCTTGAGTTTCCAGTCATCGTTGAGTTGATGGGTCAAGTCGGCAAAGAACGTGGTACGCCGGCTTTGCCAGTCGTTCCAGGACTGGCCCAGACAAGTGGAGCGGCTGAGGTTGGCGCTTTTGCCATCGGCGTAGCGGGGCAGGCCGCCCCAGCACGGTGTGGCGTCCACGTCTTCGTAACTGGCACCGACGCCCAGGGTGGTTTCGGGGCTTAGGTCGATGTCCAGCGCGCCGTAGAACGCTTGGTCCTGGCGCTTCTGGATGTCCATGTAAGAGCCGCGCTCCTGCTGGCTGATCGCTGCGCGGACGCGAATAGTACCGCTGTCATTCATCGAGCCGCCGGTGTCGACGTCGGCGCGGTAGTTGTCCCAGGTGCCGGCGGACAACGACAGGCTGGTGGTGGGATTGGCCTGGGGCCGCTTGCGCACGAAGTTCACCGCGCCGCTGGCGGTGCCGGCGCCCTTTAGCATCCCGGCCGCACCCTTGAGCACTTCCACTCGGTCGTAGATCGCCATGTTGGCGCTGAAACTGTCGGCTTGTACGTAGTCTTTGCCCATGTCCAACGGCACGCCGTCGTACTGGTATTGGCCGAGCATCTTGAAGCCACGGGAATAGAAGTACTTGCCGCCCATGGGCGACTCGTAGGTGGTGATCCCCGGCGTGCGTTCCATCACATCGTCGATGGTGGTGAGGTTCTGGTCATCCATGAGTTGGCGGGTCAGCACACTGACCGATTGCGGCGTTTCCCTCAGGCTGTGTTCGCCTTTGCCAATGGTCACTGCGCCGGTGGTGTACGAACCGGTGCCGTCGGTGATGACGCCCAAGCGCTCGCCGGTGACCATCGTGGCGCCCAGGTTCAGAGCGCCGGTTTCGGCCACTTCGGGCAGCAGCAACCACGTGTTGTTGCCCTGGCGCTGGGCTTCCAGGCCTTGGCCTCGCAACAACTGGCCGAGGGCCTGTTGCGGGTCGAAGCGGCCGTTGAGGCCTGGGCTGGCCTTGCCGGCGACGCTGGTGGCGTCATACGACAGGCTGATACTGGCCTGACGGGCGAACTGGTCCAGCGCATCGGCCAGGGGGCCGGCGGCGATATGCCAGTCGCGGGCCTGGATGTCACTGGCTGGGGTTTGAGCCATCACGGCCAATGGCACAGCCGCGCCACTCAGGCAGGCGCCGAGCAAAGCGGCCTGCGCTGCGCGCTTGAGGGGGGAACGTTGGGAGGGGAACGCTTGCATGACCGCGGGATGCTCCTGAAGGAAGTGAACAGAACCGGCCTGTTGATCGGCCTTTCCTAACAGGTCGAGCGGTAATGCGAATTCACCTCATTTATTTTTGAAGGGTTATACGCGGGGTGAAACAGTCACCCAATAACGGCTGCGGTAGGTGACGTCGACCTTGAGTGAATGCGCCACCAGGCTGAGCACTTGATCGGTATCGTCCAACTGATAGGTGCCCGACACGCGCATCCCGGCGACCGCTTCGCTGCACCGCAGCAGGCCGTTTCGATAGCGGCCCAGCTCGGCGAGGAAGTCATCCAGGCGCATGTTGTGGGCGCTGATCACGCCATCGCTCCAGGCCCAAGGGTCGAGTCCATTGGCGAGGGGAGGGCGGATGCCATTGCGGTCGAACAGCACCTGTTCGCCCGGCTTTATCAACTGCTGTGCGTGGGTGTCGTGACGGTCGGCAAACAGCGCCACGCTGCCCTGTTGCACGGCGAGCAATGTGCCTTGGGCGTCTTCGCGTACCAGGAAGCGGGTGCCAATGGCGCGCAAGTAACCGTCGCGGGTCTGCACCCAGAAAGGTCGGCTGTCGACGCCGGTATTGACCAGGATTTCACTCTGGCGCAGGTGCACCAGGCGCCGCTCTTGATTGAACGCCGTATCGAAAGCGCTGGCGCTGTTGAGCTGGATGTTGCTGCCATCGTTCAGCGCCACCCAGCGTCGTTCGCCGGTGACGGTACGGTAATCGGCCATCAGGGCCGGCAGCGGCGTGTAGTCGCGGCCAAGCCAGGTCAAACCGGCTGCGCCGGCCATCAGCCCGAGCAGTTTCAAGCCATCACGACGGCTGATGCGTTGGCGCGCACCCCGCAGGGCATGGCGCCCGACCTGGGCCGGTAGTTGGCTGAAGTCGTCATTCATCGTCGCCACCCGCTGCCACACTTGCTGGTGTTCGGCGCTGGTGTGCAGCCAGCGGTCAAATGCGGCGGTGCTGGCGTCGTCGGCTGTGTTGAAGCGCAGCGTGATCATCCACTGGATGGCCTGGTCTACGAGGCGCGGGTCATAGTTCGGCATAACGCAACCGATAACAGGCGTGCAGCGCCTTGGACAGGTCGCGCTCCACGGTCGCTTTGGACACGCCCAGACGCAGGGCGATCTGGGCGCAGGTCAGGCCATCAAGTTGGGCCAACAGGAACGCTTCGCGCACGCGCGGCTTGAGTTGGTCGAGCAGGCGGTCGATACGTTCGAGGCTGTCGAGGATCAGCCGCCGGGTTTCCTCCGACGGCACTTCAGCCTGCGGAAAATGCGCGAGGCTTTCGAGGTAGGCACGCTCCAGTTCACGGCGCCGGTACTGGTCGATCATCAGGCTGCGCGCGATGCTGCTCAGGTACGCGCGCGGCTGCTGCACCGTCTGCTGCTTGCGCGCATTGAGCAGGCGCACGAAGGTTTCCTGGGCCAGGTCGGCGGCATGCTCACGGCAACCGGTGCGCCGACTCAACCAGCCGCGCAACCACGAATGATGGGCATGGTACAGCTGGCCGATGGCGGCATGGTCCAGTGGGTGATCGCTCGACATGGGCATCCTGGCGCAGCAGTCTTAATTGATAATGTTTCGCATTCTAGACGTTGGTCGTGGCGTTGAGCAATCACTGGCAAGCAATGTATCCAGCACAATTTTTTGTTTGCCCAAGGCGCGCCGATTAGTCTGCGGGCTTTCCTGGTGGAGGGCTGAGCATGATCGACGTGGCGACCCTGGCGATATTTTCCGGTGCCGTGGTGCTGTTGTTGCTATCACCGGGGCCGAACATGGCTTTTGTCATCAGCCATGGCGTGACCCACGGCTGGCGCGGAGCAATGGCGTCGGCGTTGGGCATCTGTGTGGCGGACCTGCTGCTGACGGTATTGACCGCCAGCGGGGTGACGGCGCTGGTCGCCAGTTGGCCGCCATCCTTTGATGTGATCCGCTATGCGGGAGTGATCTACCTGCTGTGGCTGGTGTTCAAGACCTTGCAGAAAAGCCCTGGCCTGGACATGGCTCACATCAACCGTGTGGCCTTGGGCCAAGTCTGTTGGCAGGCGATGCTCAACAGCTTGCTCAACCCTAAGGCGTTGCTGTTTTTTCTGGTATTCCTGCCGCAGTTCGTAAGGCCCGAGGCCGGGCCCATTGCCATGCAGCTGATGGTGCTCGGCGGGGTGCTGACCGTGATTGCCGGTGTATTTCACGTACTGCTGGGGTGTTTTGGCGGGGCGCTCAGCCGATTCTTTGCCAGGCGTTCAAACAGCGCCTGGCTGCAGAAGTGGGGCCTGGCGACGGTACTGATGCTGCTGGCGGTGCGCCTGGCGGTGATGTCTCGTCCCAACTGATCTTGGGTGGCGGGGAGCACGCCAGGCAAGAGCTAGCGGCGCGCGTCCATGTCAGCCCAACCGCGCCGCCGCCCGTGCGGTGATCTCACCGCGCACCCTGCGCGATTCCAGCGTGCGCTTCTTCGCCTCTTCCAGGACATGCGCAGGCGCCGTCTGCGGGCTGCCCGAATCGAACGGCGGTGCCGGTGCATATTCGATCTGCAACTGCACCAGTTGCGCCGCCGCTTCGCTGTATAACTCGGCCGCCAGCACCAGCGCGAAGTCGATCCCCGCGGTGATTCCACCCCCGGTAAACAGGTTGCCGTCACGCACTACGCGCTCCTGCACCGGGATAGCACCGAGGGGGGCGAGCATGTCGTGGTAGGCCCAGTGGGTGGTGGCCTTGCGGCCGCGCAGCAGACCCGCCGCGCCGAGTACCAGCGAGCCGGTGCACACCGAGGTCACATAGCGTGCGGTCTGGGCCTGGGTCTTGAGGAAATCCAGGGTGGCCGGGTCTTCCATCAGCGCACCCACGCCGGAACCGCCGGGCACGCAGAGCACATCCAGGTTGGGGCAGTCGGCGTAGGTGGTGGTCGGTGTAAACACCAACCCAGTGCTGGAGGTGACCGGCGCCAGGTCTTTCCACACCAGGTGCAATTTCACGTCCGGCAGCGAACCCAGCACGTCATAGGGGCCGGTCAGGTCCAGTTGCTGGATGCCGGGAAACAACACAAAGCCGATCTGCAAGGTCATCAAGGATGCTCCGATAAAGAGGTGGACGGCTTCACTCTAGAGGCCTAGGCTTTGGCGAATACGCCATTGACCCCACGAATTACGCCAATCATGCCCAGAATTGTCCACGTCCTCGCTTTCGATAACGCCCAAGTGCTTGACGTGACCGGGCCGTTGCAGGTGTTCGCTTCCGCCAATGACTTGGCCCGCCAGCGCGGCCTGCCACTGCCTTATGCGGTCTCGGTGATCGCTGCTCAAAGCGCGCCGGTGATGACCTCTGCCGGGCTGGCCCTGGTAGCCGAACCGCTGCCCGCCGTCGATGCGCCTTGCGATACCTTGGTAATCGCTGGCGGCTGGGGCGTTTATGGCGCCTCCGAAGACTTGGCGCTGGTGGACTGGGTTCGGGAAAAGGCCCGGCATACCCGACGCATGACCTCGGTGTGCACGGGCGCATTTTTGCTGGCCGCCAGCGGCATGCTCGATGGCTGTCGCGTGGCGACTCACTGGACGCGCTGCGAGGAATTGGCGCGCCGGTTTCCTTCGCTGACGGTGGAGTCCAATCCGATCTTCATCCAGCAGGGCGCCGTGTGGACGTCGGCCGGTGTCACCGCCGGCATCGACCTTTGCCTGGCCTTGGTGGAAGAAGATCTCGGCGGCGCGGTAGCGCTGGAAGTGGCGCGGCACCTGGTGGTGTTTCTCAAGCGCCCCGGCGGCCAATCGCAGTTCAGCGTGACCCTGTCCCTGCAAAAGGGCGACAGCCGCTTCGCAGAACTCCACGCCTGGATGGCCGAAAACCTCACTTTGGAATTGAACATCCCGACCCTGGCCGCCCAGGCCGGCATGAGCGAGCGCAGCTTTGTGCGCCACTACCGCGCCGAAACCGGGCAAACCCCAGCGCGCGCCGTCGAGCTGATCCGCGTCGAAACCGCCCGCCGGCAATTGGCAGACAGCAATGCGTCAATCAAACGTATCGCCGTGCAGTGCGGTTTTGGCAGTGAAGAAACCCTGCGCCGCAGCTTTTTGCGGGCCTTGTCGGTCACGCCCCAGGCCTACCGCGAACGCTTTTGCGCACTGGCCTGAACGAAAAGTACACCGTTGAACCAAGGTGCTATGTTGGCCTCCCACCCACAGCGGGCGGGGTTTTTATCGAAGCCTACGGCGGCGCCCTCCGAGCTGAGAGCGAGGAGGGGCAGGGCAGCGTGTTCAGCTTCAGGATTGCCGCAGTGCCTTAAGCCCTATCGAGTAGCTCGATGATCGCTGACAGGGTCGCCTGCGGTGCTTCCTGGGGAATATTGTGGCCCACGCCGGGCAACACCTGACGTCGGTAAAAACCGCTGAAGTGCTCCACGTCATCGTCCTCTTCCGGCGGTGGGCCTACGCCGTCATCGGCACCGCACAACGAGATGCTCGGGACCGAGATCGCCGGTTGCATCGCCAACGCCTGCTCGATGGCTTCCAGCGCCGGATCGCCGGGCGCATACATGAAACGGTGGCGGTAAGAGTGAATCACCACCTCGACAAAGTCCGGGTTATCGAAGGACGGCGCCGTCTGCCCATACAGGTCCGGCCCCTCGGCCCATGACGGCGACCACAGCGCCCATAGCAATTGGCAGAGCTCGCGACGGTTGGCGGTCAACCCGTCCACACCGCGCTGGGTGTGAAAGTAATACTGGTACCACAACCGATGCTCCGTCACCGGCGCCCGAGGCTTGAGCGACTTGGCGATGTTCTGGATGTTGTAGCCATCCCCGGTCACCAGCCCGCGCACCCGCTGCGGCCACAGCGCGGCGACGATACACGCGGCGCGCCCACCCCAGTCATAACCCGCCAGCGTGGCTTGCGCGATACCCAGCGTATCCATGAACTCCAGCAGATCCTTGGCTAACGCGGCCTGTTGCCCGGAACGCATTACCTGCGCGTTGATAAAACGCGTGGGGCCATAACCGCGCAGGTACGGCACCAACACCCGGCAGCCGCGCCCGGCGAGCACCGGGGCAATGGCGTCGTAAGCGCGCGGGTCGTAAGGGAAACCATGCAGCAGGATCACCGGCTCACCGTCGGCAGGGCCGTGGGCTTCATAGGCGATGTCGAGCATGGAGGTTTGCGCGTGGAGCAATGGGGCGGTCAGGGTCATGGTTGGGCTCCGTGGTTGGCCAGCGTTAGCACATTTGAAGGGAAGCAAGGCCCTTGTGGTGAGCGGCCTTGCCCCGCGCTGGGCTGCGACGCGGCCCTAAAATCAGGCGCCGCGTTCTGTCAGGCAGAATGCGGCGTTTTGATTGGGCCGGTTTCGCCACCCAGCGCGGGGCAAGCCTGTTCGCCACAGCAGTATGTGTCAGCCTTTGCGTTTTTGTAGAGCACAGGCCGCTATTTGGACCGCAGTGAGTCAGTGCCTTACCGGTCACCTCTCAGGGTTGCCATACCGTTTTCTCCCCACTCAATTTACGGTCCAGGAATGTCGCCGCGCTGATCAGCGCCAAATGGCTCAACGCTTGGGGCGTATTGCCCAGATGCCGCGCCTGGCTGTCGAACTCTTCGGCATACAACCCCAGTGGGTTGGCGTAGCGCAGCAGTTGTTCGAATTCCAGGTGGGCCTTTTCCACCTGGCCGGCGCGGGCCAGGCATTCCACGTACCAGAACGAGCAAGCGGTGAATGCGCCTTCGGTGCCTTGCAGGCCGTCGATCTGGCTGTCGTCGTTGCGATAGCGGTAGACCATGCCGTCGCGCACCAGGCTTTTCTGGATCGCTTCCAGGGTGCTCAACCAGCGCGGGTCGGTGGCGGCGACGAAGCGCACCAGCGGCATCAGCAGCATCGAACCATCCAGCGCCGTGCTGCCGATGTGCTGTACAAAGTGCCCGCGTTCTTCGTTCCAGAAGTTGCTCCAGATGTCGGCGTAGATCGCCTGGCGCGTCTGGTCCCAGCGCGCGAACGGCGCCGGCAGCGAGCGTTTGGAGGCCAGGCGGATCGCACGGTCCAGGGCCACCCAGCACATCAATCGCGAATGCAGAAAGTGGTGCTGCTCACCGCGCATTTCCCAGATGCCCACATCTTTCTGGTTCCAGATTTCGCAGACCTGATCGGCGACTTCCACGGTGTGTTTCCAACCCTCGTGGGAGATGGCTTCGCCGTACTTGTTGACCAAGTACACCGCGTCCATCAACTCGCCATAAATATCCAGCTGGATCTGGTCGACGGCCTCATTGCCGATGCGCACCGGCCGGGCGCCACCGTGGCCGCTGAAGTGGTCCAGCTCGGTTTCTGGCAGCTCCTGACGACCGTCGATGCCGTAGAGGATGTTGATTTTGGTCGGCTTGCCGCAGCAGTCGCTGACGCGTCCTTTGAGCCAACGCATGTAAGCATTGGCTTCGTCGATGAAGCCCAAGCGCATAAAGGCATAGACGGTAAACGAGGCGTCACGGATCCAAGTGTAACGGTAGTCCCAGTTGCGCTCGCCGCCGGGTGCTTCCGGCAGCCCGAAGGTGGCGGCGGCGATAATTGCGCCGTGTTTGCGCGAGGTCAACAGCTTCAGCGCCAGGGCCGAGCGGTTGACCATTTCGCGCCAGCGCCCACGGTAGTTCGATTGGGCGATCCAGCCACGCCAGAACTTCAACGTGTGGGCCAGCGCCAAGTCGGTACAGCTGCTGTCGACGCGTTCATCGTTTTGGCCGCCGAGGACAAATTCGGCGCCTTCTTCCTGAGTCAGGGTAAAGCTCGCCACGGCAGTGTTGTCTTCGAGTTGCAGTGGATGGCTGCTGGACAAACGCAGGCCAGGCTGGCCGTCGGCGCTGAAGCACACGGTGCCGTTATCGAGGGAGGCGGCGGTTGGCGTGCGTGCGTAGTCATGGCGCACGGCGCAGCGCAGGTGAATGTTGGCTTGGCCGCTGACCACGCGTACCCGGCGGATCAACAGTGGCAGGTCATCGGCTTCTTCGCTGATGGTCAGCAGGTCCGTGATTTCCACCACGGCTTCATCGCTGAGCCAGCGGGTTTGCAGCACGTTGGTGTCGGGCAGGTAGATCTGCTCGCGGCGGGCGTTGGGCAAATCCGGGGCGAGTTGGAAGATACCGGCATCGGGGGTGTCGAGCAGCGAGCAAAAGATCGAGGGGCTGTCGAATTCCGGCCAGCAGAAAAAATCGATGCTGCCTTTATCGTTAACCAGCGCCGCGCTGCGCATGTCGCCGATGATGCCGTGGGCGTCAATGGCGCTCTGTGGTTCGTTTCTCAAATCAACCTTTTTCAAATCAACCATTGTCACGAAACTCCGGATATAGGCTCATGCCGCCGTCAATGAACAAGGTACTGCCGACCACATAGTCGGAGGCATCGCTGGCCAGCCAGACCACGGCGTTGGCGACGTCTTCCACATCGCCGACCCGGCCATACGGGATCAACTTGAGCAGTTCTTTTTCCGCCGCGCCTTCGGTGGCTGCGCGGTTGATCGCCGTCCGAATCGCCCCTGGCGCAATCCCATTGATGCGGATGCGCTGCTCGCTGACCTCTTGGGCAAGGCTGCGCATCAGCATTTCCACGCCGCCCTTGGACGCGGCGTAATTCACATGCCCGGCCCAAGGGATCAGTTGGTGCACCGAGCTCATTTGGATGATTTTGCCCGCCGCCCGGGACACGCCTTCACGGATGCCCTGGCGGTTGAAGATACGCAGGGCAGCGCGGGCACAGAGGAACTGGCCGGTGAGGTTGACGCCGATCACGCTGTTCCAATCGTCGAGGGTCATGTCGACCACGGCAGCGTCCTTCTGCATGCCGGAGTTGGCCACCAGGATATCCAGGTGGCCAAACGCATCGAGGGTCTGGGCAAACAGCCGTTCTACATCGGCCTCTTTGGACACGTCGGCGCCAATGGCAATCGCCCGCCCGCCGTCGGCGTTGATCTGCGCCGCCAGCGTTTCGGCGGGGGCGGCTTGGCGGTTGTAGTTCAGCACCACGGCAGCCCCGGCCTGAGCCAGAGCCTTGGCCGCACCAGCACCGATTCCGGAACTGGCGCCCGTCACCAGTGCTACTTGTTGCTCTAACGAGATGTGCATTGCCCACCCAGCCTATTAATTCATGAGTTCAATTAGCTGACTGATGGCGCGCAACGGAAGTTCATCCGTGTGGTAGCTGGGAGAAATTGAGCCGACTCACACTGGTTGTTGTGCGGGTGCTTATATCCACGTATCCGTATCAAACCGCGCGCAATGTGGACGCCATCGAGCGCCAGCGTTTCGACGCGTGGCGCACTGAGAACTCAGAACACCACTATGAGTTCGACCAGCAGCACTACACCCGCTCCAGCGACAACACTGCGGGGTTGTACCTAGGCTAGCCGTGTACGTTCTTTTTACAGGCCAGCGTCGGGTTCTAACCCGTATCGTTTGGGAAAAGTCGCAGCTCAGCGAGGGGCTTTGATTTTTTTGGCTATTTCTTACATCCATGCAGCGCATATTGCGGCGGACACAGGAACCGGTACCGACGAAAGCACCACGCATGGGAAAGCTGATGGGCTTCGACGTTACGTTGGAGCGACAAGCTGAAGATCGCGCCCACCGCAATGGAGAAAACTTATGTCGGTATCGATGTCCGATACACACGCTGCTGCTTCATCAACCTCTGCTCGTTCGCAGGACAATCTTGCGCCTCAAGGCAACGCCGAACGGCAGGTGCCCGCCCCGAACGGCAACGCGGCTGCGAACGTCAGGTTCCTGTCGCCGGAGAGCCAGGGCGGGCCGGTATTCGGCGATCGCCAGTCGTTGCCGGCCCGTCAGAACCCTTTTGAACGTATGGAGCCTTCTTACAGCGCGCCGGCCACGTCGAATTTCGTGACCTCTTTCAAACACTGGGTAGGCCATTGTTTTTCCGGCTATCGACCACCCTTTCCCGGTTGCAGCAATCCACCACCGAGGCCAAACCCAGGCTGCAGCAATCCGCCACCGAGGCCAAATCCTGGCTGTAGTAATCCGCCGCCGAGGCCAAATCCAGGCTGTAGTAATCCACCCCCACGACCCAACCCCACCCCCTGCAGACCCTATCCGATGCCTCCATGCAGGCCTGATCCGCAGTACTCGTTGAAAAACAACGAACAGTTGGCGCAGCAGTTGAGCGACAACTTCAACGCCTTCAGGGACCGCAATAACCCTGGGTATATAAGCGTTGATAGTATCCATGCGATGGCAAAAAAAGGCTGGTCTCCCGATCCCGTCATGAACGCGAACATTCGCCTGGCCAATGAGTTGCTACGTCGTCCAGAACTGATGAGCGCCCTTGACCGGAATACCTCCACCGGTGCGTTGGATGGCCTGATCAATCGGCAAAATGTGAATGCTGTAATCAAGGGAGAAAATTACTTCAAATACAAGAGCGATAAGGAGTTGGCCGGGGAAATGCTTAAGCACTTCAACGAGTTGAAAAGTAATCCCAGGGCCGGGGAACTGAGCTTCCATGACCTTAGGCGGTTGGCGTCACAGTCTCAGACGGGCGATTCTTCCAAGGATCACCTTGTCCAGCTTGCCCAGGAAATTCTCAGACGCAGTGACGTGTTGAAGAAAATGGACAATCTCGCGGGCCGTGATAACGACGGTCGCATCAGCTGGCAAGCGCTCTACCAGCTTTCCCGTTAACCGAAACTCAGGCGCCGTTATTGAATGACGGCGTCTGCTTCAATTGTGTCAGGAACTGTTTACGCCGATTTACCACATAGGTCATATGCACCGTCTTTCAAATTCCAAGTGGAGGGCTAGCAAATGACGTCAACCTCGTTTCACTCATCTCAACCCAGCTGTCATGAGTTGTTTCGTGATCCCCATGATGGCGACTCAACTCTGTCCAAAGGCGACATAGCGACGCAAGAGTCCCTGGCCCTGCAGACTGCGCATGCTGTCGAAGCCAGGCGCATGAGGACATTCGCAGGTCAGCACAAATTCCAGGCGCCCGTAGAGGAAGATTTTTGCAGGGGACTGCTCAAGTCCAACCACGCCTCTAGTGATAACACCAAGCCACTTAAACACTCCAGGCTGATGAGTTACCTGACGGCCTGGTGGAGTCGGTAAAGGCGCGTTCGTGGGTTTTTACATGCTGTCATTGGAATTCATTGGTTGTAAGGAACTGTCGTATTCGTCCAGCCACACATGAGGTGCTTGCCTGAGTGGAATCCATTCGATGATTTCGGCCGCCAAGGGGGCGATCACCGTACAGGCAGGGATCGGGAAAAAGTTGGAGAAAACCCATGAAAATCGAGGGTGTACTACCTCATGGTGGGCCTCTGGCACTGGACGGGATGGTTTCGAGACCCACAGCGCCAGCGTCGCAAACCCACGCTGAAACCTGGAATGACGCTCGCCCAGCGCACCCGGAAAACGCGTCGCGCGGGCGATTGCCGTTGCGCGGTACATTGTCGGTGCTGCATCACCGAGCGCTGCAGAACCTGTCAGTGACGCGCGCCAATCTTTCGCCTCCCGGGGTGGCGTCCACGGACAGCCAATTAGCGACGGCCCTGGAAAAAGATTTTGGCAGGCTGCACCCATTCCTGAACGAAGGACGTTTGACCTGGTCGTCATTGCGGCGCGTTGCCGCTGAACGTACGGGTCAACACGAGGAGTTGGACCGAACGATTCAGGTGGTCAGTGAAATTCTGAAGCGACCGCGATTGAATGATGCGATCTTGAGCCGCGACGGTGATATTACTCGTGACAGTCTCAGGGCCGCCGCCCAAACATTGCAGGGCAATAGTTCTCCGAGCGTGTTCAGCCAGGATCCGTTCCATGCCCAGAGTAACACCCAGGTGGTGCAGGCCCTGCAGGGCCACTTCGAGCAACTGAGAGACAAATCCCAGGACCGGACGTTTCTGTTTGAGCAGCACCAGTACGTCGAAATCGCCACACTCAAGGCGGTCATGCAGGACCCGTATGCCGTTGACCCGCAGGGTATCCCAGTGCTGGAGCCGTCCACCGGCATGCCCAGGCCCAAGTACAGCGAGCTTTGCGTCTACACCGCAAAGAACATTCTAGAGCGGCCAGGGTTACTGCCTTCACTGGAGCGCGCGAACGGAACGCGACTATTTGGGCCTCCTCAAAAGGAAGGCTGGCTCAGCAACAAAAGTCTCGATCGTTGGCTGGAACAAGACGAAGCTCGCAAGGCGCGCTGATGGTTTACACCTTGAGAATTTTGCCGCTGAGGGACACACCCGCAAGCAACAATGCGATCAGCACGAAGGCGCTGCTCAGGCTGCTGCCATGCGCGATGAAACCGATCACGGCGGGACCGGCAAGAATCCCGGCATACCCCAGGGTAGTGATGGCGGGCACGGCGATGTGCTCTGGCATCACTGTCTGTTTACCGACGGCGGTATACAGCACCGGTACGATATTCGAACACCCGGCGCCTACCAATGCGTAGCCCAGCAGAGCGGTTTCCCAGGTAGGAAGCAGCGTCGCCAGCAACATGCCGGCGGTGGCCAGTGCGCCCCCGATCACGATCACCCGCGTAGCGCCCAGGCGCCGTACGATGGCATCACCCGTCAAACGGCCGGCGGTCATGGTCAGGGCGAACGCTGCGTAACCCAGGCCAGCGTAGGCTTCGTCAAGTCCGCGTTCGGCACTGAGGAACACCGCACTCCAGTCAAGCACGGCGCCTTCGGCCAAAAACACGATAAAGCACAGACAGCCGATAAACAGCACCACGCCGTGGGGAACAGCAAATGCCGGGCCCGAACTTTCACTGCCGTAGGGCAGCAAATGCGGCCCGGCCTTGAGCAGCGCCACCGCCATGATGACGATCACCACCAGGGTCGCTTGGAGAGGCGACAGCCCCAGTCCCAACAACCCGGCAACCCCCGCCGCGCCGACAATACCTCCCAGGCTGAACAAACCATGGAAGCCCGACATCATTGTTTTGCCACTGGCCCGCTCAACAATCACGGCTTGCAGGTTCACGGTGGAGTCCACAGTACCCAAGCCCGCGCCAAACAGGAACAACGCGGCGATCAGTAACGGTATCGAGCTGACCGTGGCCAGCATGGGCAGGGCCAGGCAGATCATGATCGTGCCGGCGCTCAGCACGCGTCGGCAACCATAGCGCGATGCCAATGCGCCGGCGGCCGGCATGGCGATGATAGACCCCACCCCCAGGCACAACAGCAGCAGACCCAAGGTGCCCTCACTCAGTTCTGCACGAGCCTTGGCGTACGGCACCAGCGGCGCCCACGCAGCAATGCCGAAGCCGGCGATAAAAAATGCAATACGTGTCGACATCTGCTCCAACCGCCCGGGGATCACGGGCGCGGAGGTGGGAATGGCAGTCATGAAAAATCCTTGGTTTTGCGTTCAACGAACGGTGTCCGACGCGACATCCTTGCACATCGGGCCTTGGGGGGCGAGCCGGGTTCCCCGGAGATGACCTGTACTCAGGTTAATTTTTAAAAACCAGGAACCCTATGGATGTCGGCAGCCACAACAGGAGGTGTTGAGCTCAGAGGAGGCGGCCTGGAAGGTGCGTAATCCCTGTGGGAACCGGTGAACCCCGGGTTTCTCGTGGTGGATTACCACCTTCCAGGCCGCCTCCCACAAACGCTACGTTGTGTAATACGCTGCTGGCTCAGCCTGTAGGCAAGTGAGCGGACGAACCGATGAAAATTGGAAGGCGACTAGCACCATGACCCTGTTCTATGACGCGCGAGGCAATATTTATGGCGTGACCAGCCCGGCTTTTTTACGAAGCCAGGGCATTGAGGTGCCCGACAGCGCCGCGCAAGCCGTGCGTGCTCGCGAGCGTTGGGCAACCCGAGCCATAACGTCTGAATGCGATTGGAATTCGACGCCGCGTCCCATCAATGCCAAGCCCCACCGCTGTGATGGTTTGTTGGTTGGCCCGTTCCAGACCGAACCGCCGTTTGACCTATTGATCGTGAACACCGACGGCTCCCTGGCTGAGCGCAGTGGCAATGGGTTGACGATTTTCGCCCAGGCCCTCACTGACCAGGGCTTGATGACTGAGGCGTGTGAATTGCGAGTGCATCATGACAAGCCTGATGCAGTGTCGCCGGTGGTGACTCGTGTCGAGCCTGCCGTCTACGAGCACCTCTCGGGATTTTGGCTGGCCTTGGGTTTGCCTGGATTTGGGCCGTCCGCCGTTGGTGCGCAAGAGGTGGAGCAGACAATTCTGGCCGGCACTGAACTGAGTTACGTGAGGGCGTTGGCGGCGATCGATCCGCGGTGGACACACAGTCAGTTTGTGCGTGTAGGTAACCCTCATTGTGTGACCTTGGTCGATCAGGCGTCAGCTTTGCCGGATAACCGACAGATGCAGCAACCCGCGTTGTATGAACCCTTGCAGGCGATAGCCTTCGCCCCTCCGGCTGGCAGCGGTCGCCCCTGTTTGGCCGGGATCAATTTGCAATGGGTCGCCAGGCACTCCCGCAACCGAGTGATTGCCCGGGTGTTCGAACGGGGAGAAGGCCCTACGGCGTCCTCCGGAACCAGCGCCAGTGCCGTGGCCTGTGCGGCTTGGCGAGCGGGTTGGGTTGAGGGCGGTGAAGTCGCCGTGGTGATGCCTGGTGGCACTGCGCCGGTACGCCTGCATACGCAGAACGACACACTGCAGAGCGTCAGTCTGTTCGGGACCGCGCGGCCTCAGGCGTAAAGCTTTTTGAATCGCTGATGCCCAAGGGGGTGCCAGCTGTTTCACGATCAATTAATTGATT
Organism: Pseudomonas sivasensis; assembly: GCF_021391435.1. Taxonomy (NCBI): domain Bacteria; kingdom Pseudomonadati; phylum Pseudomonadota; class Gammaproteobacteria; order Pseudomonadales; family Pseudomonadaceae; genus Pseudomonas; species Pseudomonas sivasensis. The sequence continues at coordinate 2,260,194 of NZ_CP090029.1, forward strand.
AGGCGAAAGTTGGTGTAGGGCATTTCTTGTCTTTAAGAAGTGTTTGGTTGAATAGAATTAATATCTTGTAAAAGACCCTTCAAACTTCGTTGTACGAAACTTCTCTTTTATTTTTTCGAGGTCGATTTTTTCCTGAAATCGCTAAGCTTCATGGCGTTCAGGCGCTTTCTCTCGGTAACTTTTCTACGTTTGACGGGGGAAGTATTTCAGTACGGTAATAAATAGATTTGGCGGGTAACAACGGATGGTTAGTGCGTTTTTTTCGTCACGTTTCAATTTGATCCTTCCAGGTATTAAAAGTGACTTTCAAGTGTTGGCGTTCAAAGGCCAGGAGGTCGTTGATCAACCATTTTTTATTCAGGTGCAGGTGGTCAGCGAAAATCCTTCACTGGATCTGGAGGCTTTGCTCCACCAGCCCGCATACCTGGCGTTCGGCGACACAGATACAGGATTGCATGGGCAGATTTACGCAATTGGCCGCGATGATCCTGGCCGGCGGCTCACCCGCTATCACCTGACGTTGGCGCCGCGCCTCGCCTACCTTGGTCATCGGCGCGACCAGCGGATTTTCCAGCAGCGCAGCGTTCCCCAGATCATCGCGACAGTCCTTGAGCACCACGGCATTCTGGCCGACAGCTATGCCTTTGAGCTGGGGCCGGTGGTGTATCCGCCTCGTACGTTCTGTGTGCAATACGCGGAAACCGACCTGCATTTCATCCAGCGGCTGTGTGAAGAGGAGGGCATTCATTACCACTTCCGTCACAGCGAGGGCGCGCATGTGTTGGTATTTGGCGATGACCAGACCGTATTCCGCCGCTTGCCCGTGCAACGTTATTCACCTGCCGGCGGGCCGCAGGCTGATACGCGGGTTATCCAGCGTTTCGATGTGCGCCTGGGCACCCGCAGTGGGCAAACGGTGCGCCGCGATCATGACTTTGAACATCCCTCCTTGCGCTTACAGACCACCGCAGGCTCGACCGCAGCGCAAACCCTTGAAGACTACTGTTATCCAGCAGGTTTTAGCGGTCATGCACGGGGTTCGCGCCTGGCACGCAGAGGCTTGGAGCGTCATCAACGCGACCGTTTTCGCGCGCTGGGCAAGAGCGACCAGCCGGTATTGCGCAGTGGACATTTCCTTGAATTGCAAGACTATCCAGACCCGCTCTGCAACGACCTTTGGTTAATCACTTCGGTCCGTCACGAGGGTTATCAACCCCAGGTGCTGGAGGAAGCGGCAGAGGAAGTGGGTACATTTCAGGGGTATCGCAATCGCTTCACGGCGACACCCTGGAGTGCGACACATCGACCGCCCCTCAAACACCCCAAGCCGACCATCAACGGGACCCAGACCGCAACGGTCACCGGGCCTTCCGGTGAGGAAGTGCATTGCGATGCATACGGCCGGGTGAAAGTGCGATTTCATTGGGACCGGTTGGACAAGACTGATGACAAAAGCAGTTGTTGGGTGCGAGTGGCGTCAGGATGGGCCGGTGATGGGTTTGGCGCAACGATGCTCCCACGGGTGGGCATGGAAGTGCTGGTGACCTTCCTTGAAGGAGACCCGGACCAGCCGTTGATCCACGGTTGCCTGCCGAATGCGTTGCACATGCCTACCTATCCTTTGCCGCAACACAAGACCCGCAGTGTCTTGCGCACTCGCAGCACCCTGGGCGGTGAAGGTTCCAACGAGTTGCACCTCGAAGATCGTCGTGGCGAGGAGCTCATCTACGTTCGGGCTCAACGGGATTTTGAGCAACAGGTGGGCCATGACGCTCGCTTGGAAGTGGATGGGGAGCGACGGGAACTCATCCGGGGGTTAAGCACGGTTCACCTGGAAAGTGAGGAGCATCGTCATGTCACGGGTGATCGTAAGGTTGTTCTTAAAGCCAGCGACCACCTGGACGTGCAGGGCGATAGCCAGACGTATGTCCGGCAGACCCTCGTGATCGAAGCTGGCCAAGAGGTGCATCTCAAGGCCGGTGCCAGCTTGGTGATCGACGCCGGCGCACACCTGAGCTTTAAGGCGGGCGGAGAGCACCTGGTGATCCAGGCGGGAGGTATTTTCAGTAGTCGGCCCATTACCCTCGGTGGCACACCGTCCGCGACCGGGTCGGCGAGTTCTGTGTCGGTTGCTACAGCCCCTGAAGTCTCCGTTGTCCAGGGCGTCATCATGCACTTGGCCAAGCAACTGGGCGCGGACTTCTGTCCAGTGTGCGAACGCTGCCGCGAAGGCCTGTGCGATATCAGTGAGAGGGCTGCCTGATGGACAACCTTCCAAACCAATGGATGAGCCAGCAGCTGCAGGCAGGGCGCAGGCTGTGCTTGATACTTGAAGGCAGTAACGCAGCCCGCCAGCCGATGTTGGCAGCGCGAGGTTTTCCAGACTATTGCAGCCTCTACGCACAAACCCCGCTGGCGGAAATCGCCACGGCTGGCCCCTTGATCCTGTTGCTGGATCAGGTTGGCGAGCCCGCGCTACTCGATCTTCTACAAAAGCCGGAGATGAATTGGGGGTGGTTGGGCAGTTTGCCAAACGTGGACCTCACGGACGTGACGCGGCATTGGCGCGACCGGCTGCTGGTCGGGCCCGAGGGGCACCAGGCGCTGTACCGATTTCACGACAATCGTACGCTGGCGCGTGCACTCAACTGCCTGAAGGTTGAGCAATGGCCAGCATTCCTAGGTCCGCTGATCAGTGTGTGTTACTGGCACGAAGACCGTTGGCACTATGGCAGTAACCCTGCTCCCGGTGATTATCCGGTGCCCGATCCAGCCCCTTGGCTGAACATACCTAACCCAAATGCCTACGCCATTTTGCACGCCAATATCCTGCGTTACCTGCTGGCGGAGCACAGTGAAAGTCTGGCAGCGCTGGTCGAATTCCAAGACCCCAGGGTATGGCTGACCCAGGTACTCGAACAGGCTCGTGCCTGGCAATGGAACCGGCCGGAGCAGTTGGAGTTTCTGGTAGTGCGACGGTTGGAAGAGGCCAGTCGCGCCAGTGTGATTCGATGGCAGCCAACCGTCGGAGAAACCCCTGAAGATCATTTCCAGCGGACGTTGCAGCTGTGGCGCTCGATGGAGAAAACCGATGAGTAGGCGGATCTTGGGGGTGCTGCTGGCGCTGGGGATGGCGGGGCTTTCGGGGTGTGCGGTAAAGCCGGTCGAAAGCTTTACGCTGCAGGTGGATCTACCACCGGAATTTAAACTTAAAACAGCCGCCAACTACAGGCCCGCCACGGGTGAGACCTGCACCTTGCCAAGGCGTCGAGGCAAGCGGCCAGAGCGGAAGGTCTTTTTTACCGAATACAAACCTGAGGCCAGTCGGGTGAGTTATCAATTGCCGCTAACTGAAACGGTGGAGGGATGCCCGTTGGTGTTGCGTGGCGTGGAATTTGATTTTTATGCGAAATGGGGGAAACGGGATGGGGATGTTGGGGGGGATATTGCGGGTATTTCCATTATCGATCGCCTAGATTCGCCCCGGATGCCTGAGTCCGGTGTTCAGGAGCTGCCGGGTCAATGTCAGTGGTGGTTTCGAACGGTAGGCCCTCTTCATGGGATCAGGAAGATTCTGCAATGCCGTTCACTGGACGCGGCAGGTCAACTGCAAAAAACGCCCGCAGGGGGTGTTGCACTGCGCGATGAGCTACCGGGTAAAACGCTTAGGGTGGTGATGACTTTAACGGAGGAGGAACAGCCGGCTTTTGACGATAGCTGGGTTGCCGTTCCTGGTGGCTGGAAGCGGTGTAGGGGGAAAAGCTTCGAAGATCTGGACGCCTTTTGCAATGGTGATACGACCAACTTTAAGCCGATTAAAATGCCGGATGGCCGCATCTGTGATGTTTATCCATCGTGCAAGTAGCAAGGAGAAAGCTCATGAGTTTGGACGCAAGGAAGCAACCTTTTTTTAGTGACAATAAGCCCGCCTGCTCATTGCGAGGGCATTGGGTAAGTTTCTGTCTAGTAGATGAACTTGGGGTTGGAGTGACGTATGGCGGTCTGTCCTACACTGTCCATGACAGTACTGGACAGCAATACAAAGGCCGGCTGAATGGGGAAGGTTTCGCCAAACTAGGAGATGTGTATTGCGGCCCTGTGGTTCTTGTTTTTGACGATTTGTATTCTGGAGTAGATCTACCGTATCAGCGGCTAATGATACGTCCTACCTATAAGCTTCCCATCACCGAGCTCCAATTTCGTGCAGAACAAACCCGATTTGCTGCGGCTGACGGTCGCCGTATCGAAAACAATCCCGCGAAACAGCATGCCAATAGGTTTTATCAAGTCGAGGTGCGCGATCTCGTTCGCCATGTCGCCCACTTACCTCCGATAGCTCCTCGTACTCATCGCCCCCAACGCCACGCCCTAAAAATGATGGCAGACCTCGGCTTCGGTCCACCTCAGCCAGCCTTGTTCGGGGTCGTGCTCTTCCCCAACAACCACACCGTTCTCGAAGTACGCCCGCTTCGAGCCCTGCGCCCAATGCTTTCCACTCAAGACGATTTCTGTGCCTTGAACCTGTACCAGTTGGCATTGTTTGCATCACTGAGTTATTGCAACTTCGGTCAGGTGCCGCCGGAGAAACCCCAGGATGAAGTGCGTTTTCCGCTAGACCCAAGTGTCGGAAATCTATTTGCCGAGCAGCTTTCAGGGCATCAGGAAGCGTGGAGAGTTGATCCGGAGCAAACGCAGCGTTTCTATCCACTCTATGAGGAAGTCCCGTACTCCAGGCGCTTCGAAATCCTGCCCTTTGATCCTGCGTTATACCCACAGAATCGCCCGGAACTGGGGGATGAACAGGAACACCCCGCGCGCTTGCATTTCTTCGATGACGAAAAAGGCGGCACTGATACCCAGGCGTTCATCACTCACCACGATGAGGTAATTCTGATAGCGGTGCGAGGCACTGCCAGTTCAGCTGATGGGTTGCGAGATGCCAACGCCCACCAGGTGCTTTTCGCGGAGGGTGTTGGCAAGGCGCATGAAGGGTTTTATCTGGCATACCAAGCGGTGCGTGATTTCGTACTACGCTACCTTGATCAGTTTCACACCGGCCAGCGCATTGTGATTTGTGGCCACAGCCTGGGCGGCGCGATTGCGTTGCTCCTGGCTGAAGGGTTACGTCGAATTCCCGATGCTAATTACAACGTCCTTCTTTACACCTACGGCGCTCCCCGCGCCGCCGACTCCGAGTTCACTCGCGGCGCATCCACGTTGGTTCACCATCGCATCGTCAACCACAACGACCCCGTTCCCAGCGTCCCGGCGCCCTGGATGAATACTACCGCCAAGCTCTGGATCCCTGGCGCCGTCACGCTATTCAGCGCGCCCACCGCAGGTGGTCTGCTGTTCGCAGCCGGCTTGATACGTATTGGCGGCAACCCTTACCAACATCATGGCGAGCAGCAGCACTTTATGCCGATCATGCTCCCGGATGGCACGCACTCGTCGGTATTGTGGAAGCCTGGTTGTGAGTCCATCGAAGAGGCTGGTCACAGTCGAGCGTTGCAAGTGCGAGGTGACATGCCCGACCGCGAAGGTTTGATCAGGCAACTGGTGCAATACAAACAGCACTTCATGACCGCCAGCTACATCCCTGCTGCCTGGGCTACGTTGCGGCGCTGGCAACAAGCTTTGGATAGCAACGGCCCTCTGGTGACCCAGCGCGAGTTTGAACTGCTCGACCATGCCCTGGCGACCATGCGCAAACAACTGCAAGACAAGCGGCGTGAACTCACCCGACATCGCCCGACCAACGCACGGTCCTATGAATATCACGAGCCCTTGAATGCCGAGATCGACCGCCTGCACACCAGTCGCGAACGCCTGCAAACCCTGCGTTGGCGTCGCCTCGATGCCCGTGATATCTACGGGAGCCACGCCCACTCTGCAGCGCTGCCGCCGAGCCTGAAGCGCTGGTTCCGTCATCGTGAAAACCAGGCACTGCCTCAGGTCGCCAGTATCCCTCCCGCCACGCCAAGCGAGCTGGGGAGGGCGCAATCGCTGGATATCGACTCAGTCGTATGATCCCCGTGCTTACATAAACTCCACCTGCGCGGGCTGGCGCTTCATCAATACCTTGCCGTTGCGAATCGAGTACAGCGGTAGTCCTTGGCTGCGAATCACTTCGTAGTCGCTGTCCGCCGAGAGGATCAACAAATTGGCTGGGCGTCCAGGCTCAAGGCCGTAGCGATCACCCAGGGCCATGGCCTTGGCGCTGTTGTCGGTCACCAGGTCGAGTGCGCTTTGCAGGTTGCGGTAGCCGAGCATGTGGCAGATGTGCAAACCGGCTTCGAGCACCCGCAGGATGTTGCCGTTGCCGAGCGGGTACCAGGGATCGACGATGGAGTCCTGTCCGAAGCACACGTTCATGCCTGCTTCGAGCAGTTCGTTGACCCGCGTGACACCTCGGCGTTTCGGGAAACTGTCGAAGCGGCCTTGCAAGTGGATGCTTTCGGTCGGGCACGAGACGAAGCTGATACCGGAGTGGCCCAGCAGGCGGAACAACTTGGCGCAGTAGGCATTGTCGTAGGAACCCATGGCCGTTGTGTGGCTGGCCGTGACACGGGCACCCATGTCGCGGCTGCGGGCTTCTTCGGCCAGCACTTCGAGGAAGCGCGAATGGGGGTCGTCGGTTTCGTCGCAATGCACGTCCACCAGGCAACCGGTGCGCTCTGCCAGGTCCATCAGGAATTTCACAGAACTCACGCCTTGGTCGCGAGTGTATTCAAAGTGGGGGATGCCGCCGATCACGTCGGCGCCCAGGCGGATGGCTTCTTCCATGAGCTCGCGGCCGTTGCGGTACGACTCGATGCCTTCTTGAGGGAAGGCGACGATTTGCAGGTCGATCAGGTGCGTGCTTTCTTCGCGCACTTGCAGCATGGCCTTGAGCGCCGTGAGGTCGGGGTCGGTCACGTCGACATGGGTGCGTACGTGCTGGATGCCGTGGGCGGCAAGGGACTGGATAGTTTTCTTGGCACGGGTCCTGGTGTCTTCCTCGGTGATGGTGGCTTTGCGTTCTCCCCAGCACTCGATGCCTTCGAACAGGGTGCCGCTCATGTTCCAACGTGGTTCGCCAGCGGTAAGAGTGGCGTCAAGGTGGATATGGGGTTCGACGAAGGGCGGGATTACCAGATTGCCAGCGGCATCCAGGTCGCCAGCCTTCATGACGGGTGGCGTCGCTTGTGGGGTGATGCTGGCGATCCGGCCGTTTTCCAGGTGCAGATCATGCAGGCCTTCACGGTTGCGCAGGCGGGCGTTGATGATGTGCATGGGCAAGTTCCTCTTGGCTAAAAACAATCAGGCAGACAGCCGCCAGATCATCAGGGCAATGCCGATGTCCAGGCGGTCATATGAATTATCCAGCGTCAGCCCGCACAGGGCTTCGATGCGCTGGATGCGGTGGGTCAGGGTATTGCGGTGTACGGCCAGGCGCTGGGCGGCGGCCATCAGGTTACCATTCTCGTGAAACCAGGCTTCCAGGGTCGGCATCAGGCTGGGGCCATGGTGCAGGTCGTGGCGCAGCAACGGGCCGAGGCGCTCATTGAGAAATTGGTCGAGCAGGGCGCGATCACGCACGCCGCTGAGCAACTTGAGCACGCCCAATTCGTCATACACGCACAATCCGGCCCGCTCGCTGAACCGTCGCGCGGCGGCCAGGGCCTGGCGCGCTTCATCCTGTGCCTGAGCCAGGCGCTCGGCCGGATGGCGCGCCGCGCTCAAGCCGATAAATAGCTTGAGGGGTGCCAGGCGCAAGTTCAGTGGCTTCAGCCACTGGGCCAATTGCTGACGGTTGGCCGAGGCCGCGACAGCATCCGGCGCCGGTAGCAACAGGGTCCATTGTCCGGCCCGCCCGAGTATCGGCAGCGCGGTCGACAACTGACGCAAGCGGCGACTGATTGCATCGTGCTGTCGGGCCAGTTGCGCCTCCACCCGCGTCGCGTCGTCTTGGGCGAACAGCAATTCACTGCCTTCCAGTTGCAATTGCACAATTTGCCAATGCCCCGCCAGGGACATGCCCAATTGCACGGCGCGGTGCAGCAGCAGATCCAGGGATTGATAGTCACCGGTCAGCAAGCGCTCCAGCACATCATGGCGTGAGCGCCCCAGCTGTTCGGACTGAATCAGTGCGGAGCCGATAGCCTGGGTCACCAGTACCATTTTCAACGAATAAGGCTGTTCGATCAGTGGCATGCCGGCGGCTTCGGCGGCGTCGAGTAAACGCTGGGGGATCGCCTGGATATATGCCGGCCCGGTAAGAATCACCAATCCGGCGACCTGGCGCTGACACGCTTCGTCCAGCAGTTGCAGCAGGTTGGCTTCATCCCGTGGGTGGTTGATGCCGGTGACGAACACCAGTTCGCCGCCCAGTACCCACTCGGCGATCCCGCTGTTTTCCGCCACGTACGGCCAGCGAACGCGGTTATCCAGGCTGGCTTCACCGGCCCGCAGGCGCATGGATTCCAGCCCGGGCAGGGCCAGTACGTCGGCGAGGGTCAGGCTCATGCCTGGGCGTCAGCCAGCGGTACACGCACGCGTAGTACGGCGGTCAGCGCGATGTAGGTCAGCGACGCGGCAGCGATCCCCACCAACGGCGCGACCCAGGGTGAGTTGAATGCCAGCACGGTGCCCACCGCATACGCCACCAGCCCCGGCCAGTTGAACGCAGGCAGACGCGCTTCAGCCAGGCGCGGGTATTGGCCGCGATAGCGGTAGAAGAAGTCCGCCATGATGACGCCACCAATGGGTGGGATCACCGTGCCCAGCAGGATCAGGTAGGGCACCAGCATGTCGTACATGCCGAGCAGCGCCAGCAACGTGCCGATCACCGCACCAGCCAGGGTCACGGTTTTGCGGCGTTTGGTGCGCAGCAGATTGCAGCCGGCCACGGCGAAGTTATAAATGGTGTTGTCTTGGGTGCTCCAAATGTTGAGCAGCAACATGGCCATCGCCGCCATGGCAAAGCCTTGCAGCAGCAATACTTCCACCACGTCCGGTTGCTGATAGACGATGGCGCCATAGGCCCCGATCAACACCATCAGGCCATTGCCGATAAAGAAACCGATCAGGCTGGCCAGCACCGCCACCCTGGCTGAGCGTGAAAACCGCGTCCAGTTGGTGGCCTGGGTCGCGCCGCTGACAAAGGTGCCGAACACCAGGGTGATTGCCGTCGACAAGTCCAGTTCAGCGGTCGGCACCACCGCCAGCAACCCGTCCAGCCCGCCGATTTTCACCGTGGCGACCCACATCGACAAAAACAGCAACAGGCCCATGGCCGGCACTGCTATGTAGGACAGAATCTCCAGCCCGCGATAGCCCACGTAGGCCGTGGCGCAGAACACCAGACCGAACAGCACCATCAAGGCCAGCACACTGCCCTGGCTCAGCTCGAAATATTTACCCAGCACCACGGCAGCAGTGGCGGTGCCCCAGGCGTACCAGCCGATTTGGGTGAAACCGAGGATCAAGTCGCTGAGTTTGCTGCCCACTTCGCCGAAGCAGAATCGCCCCATCAGCACCGAGTTCAAACCACTCTTGAAGGCAATGTAGCCCAGGCCTGCGGCGTAAATACCCAGCAGCAGGTTACCCAGGGCCACCACGCCGAGCATGTCGGTGAAGCTGAACGCTACTCCCAGCTTGCCGCCGGCAAACATGGTCGCGGTAAAAAACGTAAAGCCCAACAGCACCATGGCGGTTGACGCCAGGCCCTTGCGCGCATGCATGGGGACTTCGCTTAAAGGGTAATCGTTGCCCGTTTCTTGCTGCGTCATGTGCCTTGCTCCCTGAATGAGTGACGAGGCCTATTGCACCGCGCGTGCCAAATCCGCAGCAGTGACGGGCGCACGGCGGCGGCTGTGCACGGTGCACAGTATTTATAGCCAAACAGGGGAGAAGCGCAGAAAAGAATGTTCGCTGTGCCCAGTCGGGCACGAAAGCAGTGCAGGGGTGATACAAAATGGATCAGTCGGACAGCGTGTGTGATCGCTGGGCTTGAGTCCGGCCGTCGGCGCAAGTGCTCCTTACCGTCGGGAAGCGTGGCTGTAAGTGAGGCAGCCACAAAAAAACCACCGCATGGGTGGTTTTTTCACATCGCTGGCTTACTCGCCGCGATAGATACAGCCGCTGGTGCAGGTCTCATGGATGCGAATTGCGCTGAGTTCTGGCAGCAGTGGTTTCAGTTCATTCCAGATCCACTTGGCCAGCACTTCGCTGGTTGGGTTTTCCAGGCCTGGGATGTCATTGAGGTAGTTGTGGTCGAGGCGTTCATAGAGTGGCTTGAAAATCGCCTTGATCTCCGAGAAGTCGCGAATCCAGCCGGTGTGGGGATCCAGGTCGCCGCTCAGGTGAATCGCCACCTTGAACGAATGCCCATGCAGGCGCCCGCATTTGTGGCCATCCGGCACGTGCGGCAGGCGGTGGGCGGATTCGAAGGTAAACTCTTTGAAGATTTCCACAGTATTTTCAGCTCGGTCAGGTATCTGGCAGGCGGCGAGTTTAACAGCTTGATCACGCGCCGCGCATACCGCTGGGTCAAAGCGCCTGCAAGCGCTCGCCCAGGCCTCCGTTATCCGCCAGTTGCAGAAACTCATCCCCCAACCGCTGGCTCTCGCTCATCGCGGTTTGCCAGTACTTATTGCGGCTTTCGTCGTCGCCCAAAAAGCGTTTGAAATCGCTGCGGTCCGGCAGTTTGCCGTGGGGCAGGCGGGCCAGGTAGTCCTTGGACGGCGCCAGCAGCAACACGTCCTGCAATCCCTGCTGATTGCTGCGCCGCCATGGCAGCCCTTTGTCGAACCAGCCGGGGATCACCCGATCGGTAAAGTGCGGGTACAGCACGATGTCATCGCCGTGGTAGGGCAGGTCAAGGTGGTAGTCCAGCAGGCCGCCGTCGCGGTAGGTGCCAGCGCCTGCGCCGGGCAGGTCGCGCACGCCTTGCATCACCATCGGGATCGAGCCCGACGCCAGAAGTGCCTGGCGCAGGTTGCCTGCATCCAGTTCAAGAAACCGCGATGGGAAATCCTTCAGTGGATGCACCGGTGGCAGTTGGCGCGGGTCATGGATGATCAACCGTTCGAAATGCCGCGACAGCCGCGCGCGGCCGCGCAGGTTGTCGGCGATCACCGTTGACAGGCCCAGACCCAGGCGCCCGCGATGGTCGTCGGCAAGCAGGCCGTGGCTTTTGACCACCATGATATTCAGGCGATAGTCGGGATTGTCCAGTACGCGTGCATCGCGGCCGGCGAGCAGGTCGTCGAGCATGCGCTGGCAGCTCTGGGTGACCTCGGCCATGGTCACGCCTTTGGCAAAACGCTGCTCGTTGTACAAGCGGCCGAGGTCCAGCAGGCCTTGCACCGGGTTGGGCAGGCAGGCGCTGGCAAAGCGCCAGGAACCGATGGATGCGCCTATCAGCGCCCGCTCCCGTGGTGCGCGGGGCAGCCAGTCGCCGAACAGCGCCAAGTCCAGGCCCTGGATGCCCAAAGCCTTGGGGCCGCCAGCCGCACCGGGGAGGATGCCTACGTCGGCAGGCTTAAGGCCTTGTTCGCGGATGCGGGCGAGGGCGCGCGTGCCGGCCTTGAGGGTCAGGGCGGGAAACTTGATGTGAATGGCTGTCATACCGGTCTCTGTTGAAGCGAGCGGGGCAGTATAGGAAATCTCGCGGGTTGTGGGAAAAGGCCTTTCCCGAAATTGCCATGGTGGCAATTCAGCTTCAGTTAAGTTGCGGCATATACCGTGGCTGGCGTAGGACTAACTTCGTGTTATGGAGACTTATCATGAAACGCCTCACTGCTCTGGTCGCCGCCGCTATCATCGCCTCCGCGGCGTCCCAGGCCGGAGCCGTGGACCCCGACAAGCCACTGACCGTGCCCGCCACTGTTACAATTGTCGCCTTTGACCAACTGGAAGCCACGGCCCTGGCCCTGCACCCCGGTTCGACGCTGCTGGACACCGATCTGGACGAGGCGTATGGCAAGTACGTCTACGAGGTTGAGTTGGAAGATCGCCACGGCATTGAATGGGATGTTGAATTGGACGCGCTCACCGGGCAGGTTCTCAAGAATCATCAGGATACGTAATGAAGGTAAATTTACGCGCCGGCAGTCGAGTGGCGTTGGTGCTGGTGGTGTTCTGCTCAGGTTTGCAGGCCCGCGATCTCAACCAGGACGAAGCCCTCGCGCTGCGCCAGCAGGGGGTGATCCTGCCGCTGGAGCAACTGTTGCAGCAGGCCATGGCGCGGTATCCCGGCTCCCGTTTGCTGGAAGCCGAGCTTGAGAAAAAACACGGCCAATATGCCTACGAAGTGGAGTTGGTGACCACCGAAGGTGTGGTACGTGAGATTAAACTCGACGCCACCAACGGTGTACTGATCAAAGACGAGGAAGACTGATGCGCCTGCTCCTGGTGGAAGACAACGTACCCCTGGCCGATGAATTGTTGGCCGGCCTGCAGCGCCAGGGCTATGCCGTCGACTGGCTGGCCGACGGCCGCGACGCTGCTTACCAGGGCCGCAGCGAACCCTACGACCTGATCATCCTCGACCTCGGCCTGCCCGGTTTGCCCGGCCTTGAGGTGCTGGCGCAATGGCGTGCAGCCGCGCTGGCCACTCCGGTGCTCGTTCTTACCGCCCGCGATTCGTGGGCAGAACGGATCGAAGGGCTCAAGGCCGGTGCCGACGACTACCTGAGTAAACCCTTTCACCCCGAAGAACTGCACCTGCGCATCCAGGCGCTGTTGCGCCGTTCCCACGGCCAGGCCAACCAGCCCACCTTGCAGGCCGCCGGGCTGCACCTGGACGAAGGTCGCCAATGCGTACTGCGCGACGGTGACGAGATCCAACTGACCGCCGCCGAATTCCGCCTGTTGCGCTACTTCATGCTGCACCCCGAACAGATCCTGTCGAAAAGCCACCTGGCTGAGCACTTGTATGACGGCGAGACGGAGCGCGATTCCAACGTGCTGGAAGTCCACGTCAATCACCTGCGCCGCAAATTGGGGCGCAGCGTGATCGAAACCCGGCGCGGCCAGGGTTACCGCTTTGGCGCCAGCCCTGCATGAAGTCGATTCAACGCCGCCTCAGCCTGGGGTTGATCAGTGTGATGGTGATCGTCGGCCTGGTGTTGGCGCAAACCAGTCTGTGGTTGTTTGAAGCCGGTTTGCAGCGCTACCTGGAAGCAGGGTTGCGCAACGACGCTGAAAACCTGTTGGTGGCGCTGGTGCGCGGGCCCAACGGCGTACAGTTGGATGAGCAGCGCCTCTCGCCGGCCTATCAGCGGCCGTTTTCCGGGCATTACTTCCGTATCGATTTTGCTGACACCCATTGGCGTTCCCGTTCGCTGTGGGATCAGGAGTTGCCCCGACTGCCCGAAGTGGGGCTCAAGGGCAACCTGCAACTGGGCCCGGAAGGCCAGCAGTTGCTGGTATTGCGCTCGGACTACAAACGCTTTGGCCAATCAATTTCCATCAGCGTGGCTCAGGACTACACACCCGTGCGGGAAAGCTTCCGGCTGATGCGTCAGATCGGTCTGGTGCTGGGGTTGGCGGCGTTGCTGCTGGTATTGATCCTGCAGCGGGTCACCGTACGTCGCGCCTTGCGCCCGCTGGAAACCGCCCGCAACCAGATCGCCCAATTGCAGCAGGGCCAGCGCTCGCAACTCGACACCCAGGTGCCGTTGGAGCTGGAGCCGCTGGTGGCGCAGATCAACCACCTGCTGGCCCACACCGAAGACAGCCTCAAGCGCTCGCGCAATGCCCTCGGCAACCTGGGCCATGCCCTCAAAACCCCGCTGGCGGTGCTGTTGAGCGCTGCGTCGAGCGAGGCGCTCAAGGATCACCCTAAACTGAGCAAACTCTTGCGCGAGCAGTTGGAGCAGGTTCAACAGCGCCTCAACCGTGAGCTCAACCGCGCACGCCTGGCCGGCGAAACCTTGCCGGGCGCCTTGTTCGACTGTGAAAAAGAACTGCCCGGTTTGCTGGCCACCCTGAACATGGTCCATGGCGAGCACCTGGACCTCAGTTACCACGCGGCCCCAGGCTTGCAATTGCCTTGGGACCGGGAAGACCTACTGGAACTGCTCGGCAATCTGCTGGACAACGCCTGCAAATGGGCGGATGCCGATGTGCGGCTGAATATCAGTGAAACCGCCAACTGCTACCTGCTGGTGGTTGAGGATGACGGCCCCGGTATCCCCGAAACCCAGCGCGATCAGGTATTCAGCCGTGGCACACGCCTGGATGAGCAGATTGATGGCCATGGTTTGGGGCTGGGGATCGTGCGGGATATCGTCGAGGTGTGGGGCGGGGTGTTGCAGTTGCAGGAAAGCGAGCTGGGCGGGCTCAAGGTGCTGATCGAATTGCCCTGTGGAAGGGGCGGTGCGACGATTCGACCGGCTCCCTCCCACATTTGACCCTCTTCAACCCTCAGACGCGGAACTGGTCCATCAACCCCTGCTGCTGATTCGCCAGGCTGTTCAACGCCTGGCTCACCCGCGCCGATTCATTGGCTTGTTCCGACAACGACTCGGTCACATCGCGAATGGTTGCCACGTTGTTGTTGATCTCCTCGGCCACCGCGCTTTGCTCTTCGGCGGCGCTGGCGATCTGCAGGTTCATGTCGCTGATCACTGTGACCGCATCGCCAATCTGGCGCAGGGCCGTCACGGCTTGGCCGACCTGTTCGACACTGCCCTGCGCCTGGCGATAACTGTTGCCCATGGAACCGACTACATCCTCGGTGCCGCTTTGCAGTTGCTCAATCACCAGGCGGGTTTCTTCCACCGATTCCTGGGTGCGCCGCGCAAGGTTGCGCACTTCATCCGCCACCACCGCAAAGCCACGACCGGCCTCACCGGCGCGGGCGGCTTCGATGGCTGCGTTGAGCGCCAGCAGGTTGGTCTGCTCGGCAATGCCGCGAATCACTTCAAGTACCGAGCCGATTTTCTCGCTATTGGCGGCCAGGCCTTCGACCTGGGCCATGGCCGTGCTCATATCCGCCGCCAGGTGGCCGATGTTGGTGGTGGTTTGGTCGATCACGGTCAGGCCGTCGCGGGTGGCCTGGTCGGCATCGCGTGCGGCTTGCGCGGCCTGGGCCGCGCTGCGTGCGACGTCCTGGGCGGTAGCACTCATTTCGTGGGAGGCGGTAGCCACCTGGTCGACCTGGCGGTACTGCTGTTCCATGCCGGCGCTGGTCTGCGTGGCAATCGCGGCGGATTGGTCGGCGGTGCCACGAGCGTCCTGCACCGAGCGTTTCACTTCGGCAATGATCGGCTGCAGCTTGTCGAGGAAACGGTTGAACCAGCCCGCGAGCTGCCCCAATTCATCCTTCTTGTCGTAGGCCAGGCGACGTGTCAGGTCGCCTTCGCCGCTGGCGATGTCTTCGAGCATGTGTGCCACGCCGAGGATCGGTCGCGTCACGCTGCGGGCCATCAGCCATACCAGGATCAGACCGATCACCGCGGCCAGCAGGCCCAGGCCCAGTTCCAGCAACGTGCCACGCGCGTTGTCGGCATCCAATTGCGCCTTCAGTGCTTCGGCTGGGCCGACCAAGACTTTTTCCGGCACATCCAGCAATACGCCCCACAGCTTGCCGTCGGGGATCGGCGCGAACGGCGCCAGCACCTTGAGCTGAAGGTCGGTGCGCAGGCTGCGGATCTGTGGGCCGCTGGCCAATGCACTGAGCACTTTAGGGCCGCTGACGGTGTCGACTTGATCCAGGCGTTTGCTTAATTGAGTGGCATCCGCACTGTAGCCGGCGAGCAAACCGGTGGAGCTGAGGATGCTCACCTGTGTCTGGCCGTCGTACAGTTTTTTGCTGGCCTGTTGGCTCACGGCCTGGAGGCTGTTGAGGTTGATGTCCACCGACAGCGACGCGATGACTTTGCCGTTGACCATCAGCGGGAACACGATGCTAGTCATCAGCACGTTCTGGCCGTTGATCATATAAAAGTAGGGTTCGATCACGCATGGCTTGAGGGTGGTGCGTGGGCACGTGAACCAGGCGTTTGCCGGTTCACCGCTGGGGCCGATGCTGGTGTCGGCCATGTCGCTTTCAGGCAGCGCCATCGAGGTGAGTGTGCCCGGAGTCGGCTGAGACCAGTACAGGGCGAAGCGGCCCTTGTTGTTACTGCCCAGCTCCGCCTGATCGGCGAACAACTCGTCCTTGCCGTCCAGCGCGTTGGCTTCAAACACCAAGGACAAACCCAGCAAGTCCGGGTTGGCCTGCAGCGCGGCCTTGACCTGGCGGGTCAGGTCTTCGCGGGTGTCGAAGGCATCGAGGAAGCGCTTTTCGGCCTGTTCGCGCAGGAACAGGACCTGACGGGAAAAACCGTGGCCGTATTGGTAGGCATCCATGAACTGGCGACGAATACCCAGCGCCTGCGCTTCGCCCTGGGCTTCGATGCGTGCCTGGGCGGAGGTGTTGAGCATCTGCATGCTGGACGCCTGGACCTGCTCCGAGCTTTGCGCCATGCGATACAGCGACAAACCCACCAGTAGGGTCACGATCCCTAGCAGGCAAAGACCGGCGAGCAGGGTGATTTTCCATTGAATGGAGAGCTGCCTGAGCGACATCGGGACATCCTTAACCTGAAAGCACATAGAGTCAGTTTATCGGCCGCTGTGAAGGCTTCTTTATTCAAACAATCAATTTAAATCTGAAATCGGTGTCGTTTTTTGACATGTAGCCCTACCTGCTGCAAAGTGCGCGCCCTCTAATAAGACCTCCTTAAAGCCTGCACGCGGGTCGCCAGCCAATGGCCACCTGGGCGCGGGCATGCCTGTTTTTTATGTTTCTGCTTGAGGTAACCATGATTAACGCAGTCATCGCCGCGGTCGGCACCATGCTGGTGCTCAGCCTGTCCCGCGTGCATGTGGTCATCGCCATCATTGTCGGCGCCCTGGTGGGCGGGTTGACCGGTGGCCTGGGCATCGAAGCCACGCTCAAAGCCTTCAACGGCGGTTTGGGCGGCGGTGCGACCGTGGCGTTGTCCTACGCATTGCTCGGCGCTTTCGCGGTGGCGATTGCCAAGTCAGGCCTGGCCCACGCCCTGGCGGACAAGGCGCTGTTGCTGGTCGACCGCCAGGAAGCCACCGGCGGCAGCCACGTCAAATGGCTGTTGATCGGCCTGCTGTGGGCAGTGGCGATTGCGTCGCAGAACATCCTGCCGATCCACATTGCGTTTATCCCGCTGCTGGTGCCGCCACTGTTGTACGTGCTGACCAAGCTGCAACTGGACCGCCGCCTTGTTGCCTGCGTGATGACCTTCGGCCTGATCACCCCCTACATGTTCCTGCCGGTGGGCTTCGGCAACATCTTCCTTAACCAGATCCTGCTGGCCAATGTGGCCAACAGTGGGGTGGACATCAGTCAGGTCAACGTGACCCACGCCATGAGCCTGCCCGCCCTGGGCATGGTGGTTGGCCTGTTGGTGGCGGTGTTTATCAGCTACCGCAAAAAGCGCGTGTATGACCTGGAAAAAATCGAGCGGGTCGAGCAGGTGGCCGTTCAGTACAACCCGCTGACCCTGATGGTGGCCGGCGTGGCGATTGCCTCGGCGTTCATCATTCAACTGTGGCTGGACTCGATGATCATCGGCGCTTTGGCTGGCTTCCTTATCTTCTCGGTGTCGGGGATTGTGCGCTGGCGCGACACCGACGACCTGTTCACCGAAGGCATGAAGATGATGGCTATGATCGGCTTCATCATGATTGCGTCCTCAGGCTTTGCCGAGGTGCTCAAGGCCACCGGCGACGTGCGCTCGCTGGTGGAAACCTCGGCGGCGTTCATCGGCCACAGCCGTGGGGTCGGTGCGTTGTTGATGTTGCTGGTGGGCCTGTTGGTGACCATGGGCATCGGCTCGTCGTTTTCCACGGTGCCGATCCTTGCCGCGATTTTTGTGCCGCTGTGCGTGCAGTTGGGCTTCAGCCCGATGGCCATCGTGTGCATCGTCGGTACGGCGGGTGCGCTGGGCGACGCCGGTTCACCGGCGTCGGACTCGACACTCGGCCCGACCTCCGGCCTGAATATCGATGGCCAGCATCACCATATCTGGGACACCGTGGTGCCGACGTTCCTGCACTACAACATCCCGTTGCTGGCATTTGGCTGGTTTGCGGCGATGACGCTCTGATCTACAGATTCATTGACGTTGGTCGATAACCTCTCAAGTCGCCTAATAAGAGAGAAAAGCCATGCGTCTGAATTTGAAGGCCAAAGTACTGTCCCTCGCGATCGTGCCGGTGCTGCTGTTTGCCGTGGTGATTAGCCTGACCACCGTATGGATCCTCCAGGGGCAGGCGCGCAACGAGGTGGATGAAACCCGCCAGCGCCTGCTCAACGACGCCAAGGCCACTCTGCAAAGTTATGTAGAAGTGGCCATGACCACCATCAAGCCGCTTTACGACGCTGCCGCACCTGGCGACACAGCGGCGCGCGCCGAGGTGGTCAAGCTGCTGTCCAACACCCGCTACGGCAAGGACGGTTACTTCTTCGGCTACGACTCCGAGACCATTCGCCTGTTCAAGGGCAACAGCCCCGACGGCGTGGGCAAGAGTTTCAAGGACAACCGTGACCCCAACGGTGTCTACGTCAACCGCGACTTGGTCAAGGTCGGTAAGGACGGCAGCCACTACCTGCAATACAGCTCCACCCAACCCGGCCAGACCGAACTGGTGCCCAAGCTCGGCTACACCGAATACCTGCCCAAGTGGGACATGGTCATCGGTACCTCGGTGAACCTGGACGGCATCGAAGCCCAGGTGGCAGTGGTCGAGGCCAAGGTAGAAAAGCGCATGGAAGGCGTGTTGCTGAGCATCCTTGGCGTGGCCGCGGTGGTGCTGTTGGTGATTGCCGCCGTGGGCATGCTGCTGGCCAATACCATCCTGCGTCCGCTGCACCTGATGAAAGCCAACCTTGATGACATCGCGGCCGGTGAAGGCGACTTGACCCGCCGCCTGGCCATCACCAGTCAGGATGAGTTGGGCGAGCTGGCCGGCGCGTTTAACCGGTTTGTCGACAAGATCCACGGCCTGGTGCGCCAGATCACTGAAATGACCGCGCAACTGACCGGGCTGGTGAGCCAGGTGTCCGACCAGGCCCAGCGCTCGGAGCAGGCCATGGAACGCCAGCGCCACGAGACCGACCAGGTGGCCACCGCGATCAACCAGATGTCCTCGGCTGCGCAAGAAGTGGCGCGCAGTGCCCAGGGCGCCTCCGTGGCGGCGCAACAGACCGACGCCGAAGGCCAGGCCGCCAAGCGGGTGGTGGACGGTAGCATCGCGCAGATCCATGCATTGGTGAGCGATATCCGCAGCAGCGGCGTATCCCTCGACAGCCTGCAGCAGGATGTGGCGTCGATTGTCAGCGTATTGAGCGTAATCCGTTCGATTGCCGAGCAGACCAACCTGTTGGCCCTGAACGCGGCGATTGAAGCCGCGCGGGCAGGGGAGGCCGGCCGTGGTTTTGCGGTGGTCGCCGACGAAGTACGTGCCCTCGCCAGTCGCACCCAGACCAGCACCCAGGAAATCCAGGGCATGATTGACCGCCTGCAAAAAGGCACGGTCGCCGCCGTGGACGCGATGCGCCGTTCCAGCGATGCCGGTGACGGCACTTCGGCCCAGGCCAATCAGGCTGGCGCATCCCTGGACACCATGGCCCAGTTGATCGGCACCATTAATTCAATGAACGCACAAATCGCCAGCGCCGCCGAAGAACAGACCGCTGTGGCCGAAGAGATCAACCGCAGCGTGCACCAGATTGCCGTGGCGGTGGACAGCGTGGCAGACGAAACCCAATTGGGCGCCCAGACCTCTCGCAGCCTGGCGGATCTGGGGCATCGTTTGGGGCAATTGGTCGGGCAGTTCCGGATTTAAACGTCGCGCATCAGCAAGCCGAAGCGCAAGTCCATCTGGGCCGGGAGCGGCACATACACTGTGTGTCCGTCCCCCGGCGCGACCTCGATGGCTTCGCCCTTGGCGTTGCGCAAGTCGGCCAGGTCAAAGTGGAAATTGCCGGCGGGGGTCATCAGCTCCAGGTGATTACCCA
Source organism: Pseudomonas sivasensis (assembly GCF_021391435.1). Lineage (NCBI taxonomy): Bacteria > Pseudomonadati > Pseudomonadota > Gammaproteobacteria > Pseudomonadales > Pseudomonadaceae > Pseudomonas > Pseudomonas sivasensis. Next base: position 2,280,229 of record NZ_CP090029.1, read on the forward strand.
CGGCAAAGCGGTTTTTAACCTTGACCTCGGCCAGGTCGCCCCGGCGCTCGCCGGTCAACTCGCCCACAAACTGCTGGCGCTCGGACACTGAGCTGCCGTTCTGGTAGTTCTGGTATTCATCGTGCACATGGCGGCGCAGAAAACCCTCCGTGTAGCCGCGTTGGGCCAGGGACTCCAGATTAATCATCAAGCCGCGATCAAACGCGCGACCGGCCACTGCATCATCAATGGCCTGGCGATACACCTGGGTGGTGCGTGCGCAGTAGAAGTGGGACTTGGTGCGGCCTTCGATTTTCAGCGAATGCACACCCATGTGAGTCAGGCGTTCTACGTGCTGCACCGCGCGCAGGTCCTTGGCGTTCATGATGTAGGTGCCGTGTTCGTCTTCGAAGGCGGGCATCTGCTCATCGGGACGGTTGGCCTCCTGCAACAGGAATACCTGATCAGTCGGTGCGCCCATCCCGAGGGTCGGCTGATACTCCTGGACGATATCCCCCGTGGCGTTCTCCACCGCCGGTGTGGCCTGGTATTTCCAGCGACAGGCATTGGTGCAACTGCCTTGATTGGCGTCGCGCTTGTTCATGTAGCCCGAGAGCAGGCAGCGCCCGGAATAGGCCATGCACAGGGCACCGTGTACAAACACCTCCAGCTCCATGGCCGGCACCTGCTGGCGGATTTCTTCAATCTCTTCCAGTGACAGTTCCCGCGACAGGATCACTCGGCAAATCCCTTGCTGCTGCCAGAACTCCACGCTGGCCCAGTTCACCGTATTGGCCTGCACTGACAAGTGAATCGGCATCATCGGAAAATGCCGACGTACCAGCATGATCAGGCCAGGGTCAGACATGATCAGTGCGTCCGGGCCCATGGCGATGACCGGGGCCAAGTCCTTGAGGAAGGTTTTGAGTTTGGCGTTGTGCGGCGCGATGTTGACCACCACGTAGAAGCGCTTGCCTTGTGCATGAGCCTCGTCAATGCCGAGGGCCAGGTTGGCGTGGTCGAATTCGTTGTTGCGCACGCGCAGGCTGTAGCGTGGCTGGCCGGCGTACACCGCATCGGCGCCGTAGGCGAAGGCGTAGCGCATGTTTTTCAGGGTGCCGGCGGGGGCGAGCAGTTCGGGGGCGATGATAGGAGGCATGGGCTTGGGTCGCAAAAAGGCGCGAGGGTAGTTGAAGCGGCGCAAGGCTTTATTGATCTGGGTCTACGCTTACCTCAACAAAGATGGCACTCCCAGGAGTTGCGGGGGACTAAGCACCGGGACGCAAACGCGCGCCCTGCTTTTTTGACATGGATCGAACATGAATCAAACCAACCTGCAATTCAAAACCCTGTTGCTGCTGCTGGTCCTGGTGACCATCGCCTTTATCTGGATATTGCTGCCGTTCTACGGTGCGGTGTTTTGGGCCGTGATCCTCGGCATCATCTTTGCCCCCATGCAGCGCCGCCTGCAGCAGCGGTTCGGCTGGAACCGCAACCTTACATCCCTAAGTACCTTAATGGTGTGCCTGGTGATCGCGATCCTGCCGGTGATCATCACCAGCGCCTTGCTCGTGCAAGAGGGCGCGACGCTCTACAAAAACATCGAGAGTGGCAAGCTCGACGTGGCCGGTTATATCGAGCAGTTCAAGCACTTCCTGCCGCCTTACTTCCAGCACCTGCTGGACCGCTTTGGCATGGGTAACCTTGAGGGGCTGCGTGAGAATATCGTCAAGAGCGCGATGCAGGGCAGCCAGTTCTTCGCGTCCCAGGCGTTCAGCTTTGGGCAGGGAACGTTTGATTTCCTGGTGAGTTTTTTCATCATGCTGTATCTGCTGTTTTTCCTGCTGCGCGACGGTCCGGAACTGGTGCGCAAAGTGCGCACGGCAGTGCCGCTGGCCGAGCCGCAGAAGCGCCGGTTGCAGCTGAAGTTCAATCGGGTGGTGCGTGCCACGGTCAAGGGCAACGTGTTGGTGGCCGTGACTCAAGGGGCACTGGGAGGTTTGATTTTCTGGTTCCTGGACATTCCCAGTGCGTTGCTCTGGGCGGTATTGATGGCGTTTCTGTCGTTGCTGCCAGCGGTGGGCGCGGGGATTGTGTGGGGGCCTGTGGCCGCCTACTTCCTGCTGAGCGGTTCGATCTGGCAGGGCATCGTGTTGAGCTTGTTTGGCGTGTTTGTGATTGGGCTGGTGGACAACGTGCTGCGCCCGATCCTGGTGGGCAAAGACACCAGGATGCCGGACTACCTGATCCTGATCTCGACGCTGGGCGGCTTATCGGTGTTTGGCCTCAACGGGTTTGTGATCGGGCCGCTGGTGGCGGCGCTGTTCATGTCCAGTTGGGCGCTGTTTGTCGAAAGTAAGCCTCGGGTCAAGCTGCCATTGCCATAAGTCTCAGGCGTGGAGCCGGAAATTCGAGGCGTTTTGCAGTTGTTTTTCGGCGGCGGACAGGGACGTGAGTGGTCCGCTGATGGTTTCGCCGTCGCGTACCAGGTACCAGCAGGCAAGCAAACCCAGCTCCCGAAGAGGGGCGGGGACGGCGCTGCCGATGACAGACATGATTTGAACAGTTGGCATAAGGGGCCTCCAATCGCTATGGGGGTCACCTTAAGGGGCCTGGCGGCTTAAGAAAAATCACCTGGCTCAATAGTCGACATCAACAAGAGACGTCAGTCGACCACCTGATCGAGCATGCTCACCACTTCCTGCTCATTGAGCAGACCTTTGCGCACGAGGTTTTCCGCCAGCAACGCCAGGAATTTTGCAGTGCGGTGGCCTTCCAGGTGCTTGAGTTCCGTGAGGGCGCTGTAAACCTTGCTGGACGTACAGAGGCCAGCGGTGCGGTGCGGGTTTTGTGTGGGCATGGTCTGTCGTCCTTGTTGTTATTGGGTGGACTGCATCGATAGTGGGAGTGTGTCGTGACACAAACATGACAGCGTGAGCCCCGGTCGGGCAAGTAGACTTTCGAACTGAATAGTGCGCGATTGTCGCTTGGCCATTGTCCTCAGAGCGACCTTGGCACGATAAATCCGGTCGTTGTGTACAAAAAAGGCCTCGCTTGTTGGGCGAGGCCTGTTTCGAACATGAAGATAAGGGCTTACCAGCCGTGACGGTAGTAGCCGTGGGGAGGGCCGTAATAACCACGCGGTGGGCCGTAATAGACGGGAGCCGGGCGGTAATACACCTCTTGCTGCACATACACAGGTGGAGGCGGTGCGTAGTAGACCGGTGGCGGCGCGGCATACACCGGCTGCGGTTGCACGTACACCGGCTGCTGCACATAGACCTCACGGGGTTGGCTGGCAACCACGGAGCCCACCACGGCGGCGCCGACCAGTGCACCCAAGACGGCCGGGCCACCCCATCCACCACCGTGGGCGGAGGCTTGGCCGGCCATAGCGAGTGCACCTACCAGCAAGGCGATCTTGGGGAGTTTACGAATCATGGTCATTCCTCGGTTGGCCCCTGCGCTTGTGGTCTGCAGTCAATAGACTCAAGTAATGTCGCGGGGATACTTTTAAGACAACGTATTTCTGAAAAACAGCACGGCCGCTAGGTAAAGGTTGTGTAAGGTCTGTACCGATTTGCTTACTCAAAGGAGTTATCCATGCAGATGCACCCCAACAAGGACACCCAGCTGTGCATGTCATTGTCGGCCCGCCCCGGGAATTTTGGCCTGCGTTTTCATAACCACCTGTACGAACAGTTGGGTCTGAATTTCTACTATAAGGCGTTCAGCAGCCAAGATTTACCGGGAGCGATAGGCGGTATCCGTGCGTTGGGCATTCGCGGTTGCGGGGTGTCGATGCCGTTCAAGGAGGCCGCTATTGCCTTGGTGGACGAACTCGACGATTCGGTTCAAGCCATCGCCTCCCTCAACACCATCGTCAATACCGGCGGGCATCTGAAGGCTTACAACACGGATTACATCGCCATCGAGCAATTGCTGAAAAAGCACGATGTGCCCAAAGACTCCACGTTCGCCCTGCGCGGCAGCGGCGGTATGGCCAAGGCCGTGGCCAGCGCCTTGCGTGACGGCGGTTATGCCAATGGCGTAATCGTGGCGCGCAATGAAGCAGCGGGCAAGGCGCTGGCGCAGAGCCTGGGGTATGAGTGGCTGGCTGAACTGGGCGACCTGCGCCCGCAGATGCTGGTCAACGTGACACCGATTGGCATGACCGGCGGCGCCGAGGCAGATGCGTTGGCGTTTGAAGCGGATGCGGTTGATAACGCCGAGACGGTGTTCGACGTGGTGGCGATTCCCGCCGAAACGCCGTTGATCGTGCGTGGACGGGCCCAAGGTAAGCGCGTCATTACTGGGCTGGAAGTGATTGCAATCCAGGCGCTGGAACAGTTTGTGCTCTACACGGGCGTGCGGCCGACCCCGGAACAGTTCGAAAAAGCCGTGGCTTTTGCCCGGAGCTGAAGATCGCTGGTAATCAACTGTGGGAGGGGGCTTGCTCCCGATAGCGCTCAGTCAGTACAAGCTGTTCCAACTGAGCCACCGCCATCGGGAGCAAGCCCCCTCCCACATGTTGATCTTCAGGGGAGCAGTTACTTAGCTTTAACTTTACGCATTCACGATCAACACATTGCCGGACTGAAATCCACTCAACTGTGGGAGGGGGCTTGCTCCCGATAGCGGTGTGTCAGTCAAATCTGTTCCAACTGAACCGCCCCCTCCCACAGTTTTTACCGAGTTATGCCTGTTCCAGCTGTGCGAGGCGCTCTTCCAGCGCTGCGATCCGCGCTTCCAGCTCTTCAATACGCTCCACAGACACTCCAGCCCCGCGCTCCACAGGATTCCCTCGCGCCGCGATGATTACCTCGATATCCGCCGGATCCCCAAGCGCATGGGTATACCGATCTTCCCGCTGCCCCGCCTGACGCGGCACCAGCAGCGCCAACCCGCGTGCAATCAGGCGTTCCAGTTGGTGCACCACCTGCTCGGCATCTTCGAAATCATGCATGCGTCCGCTGCGGGTCAGTAGTTCATTGACGGTCTGCGGGCCACGTAAAAACAGCAGCCCGATCAGGATCACCTGCGCAGGTACCAGCTCCAGTGCCTTGTCCACACGGTGTTCCCAACGGTCTGCGCGGCTGCCCATCACCAGGCGGGTGAAGCCTTGGCCTTCCAGTACGCGCAGGCTTTGCCCAACCTGGCCCTGGCTGAGGTTTGTCACTGGTTCACGGCTGGTCTTCTGGTTGCAGGCCAGCACCAGGGCGTTGAGGGTCAGGGGGTAGGTTTCCGGGTTGGTTGCCTGTTTTTCGATCAGGCAGCCCAGAATGCGGATTTCCGTGCTGTTCAGGCGCGGCTCAGGGGTGTCGGTGTCGTGCTCGGCGGTCATCGCGCGTTCCCTATGCAGTGAAGGCCACTAGCGTAATCCTGAAAAAATAAAAGACAAGCGCCGGGCATGGCTATAATCGCCGCTGGTTCCAACCCTGCCATTACCGATGAGACTGTCATGACTATTTCCCTGTACGCCGCCTCCATCCCAGTCTTCAAGCAAATGCTTAACGCCCTCAGCGATGTGCTGAACAAGGCCGAAGCCCACGCTACTGCCAAGAACATCGAACCCAACGCTCTGTTGCAAGCGCGTCTGTTCCCGGACATGTTCGCACTGGTGCGCCAGGTGCAGATCGCCGTCGACTTCGCCAAAGGCGTTTCTGCGCGCCTGGCCGAGATCGAAGTGCCTAAATACGAAGACAGCGAAGTGACCTTCGCCGACCTGCAAGCGCTGATCGCCAAGGTCCTGGCGTTTGTCGACACCATCAAGCCTGAGCAAGTCGACGGCAAAGAAGGTATCGAGATCATCACCCGCCCAGGCACCCCGAAAGAGAAGCGCTTCAGCGGCCAGTCCTACCTGCTGACCTACGGCCTGCCGCAGTTCTTCTTCCACGTCACCACCGCTTACGCCTTGCTGCGCCATAACGGCGTTGAAGTGGGCAAGCGTGACTACATGGGCGCGTTCTAAGCTTCCATAAAAAAACCGGGGCAGTTCCCTCTGGAATCGCCCCGGTTTTTTTGTGCGCGAACGTTAAGCTGGTTGCTCTTCCTTGCCCAGGCACGCAGCGGCGGTGAACAGCACATCGGTGGAGGAGTTGAGCGCAGTTTCCGCCGAATCCTGCAGCACACCGATGATGAAGCCGACGGCCACCACCTGCATGGCGATTTCACTCGGAATACCGAACAGGCTGCACGCCAGCGGGATCAGCAACAGCGAACCCCCGGCCACGCCTGATGCGCCACACGCACACACGGCCGCGACCACGCTAAGCAGCACGGCGGTCGGCAGGTCGACATTGATGCCCAGGGTATGCACGGCGGCCAGGGTCAGCACGGTGATGGTGATCGCGGCGCCGGCCATGTTGATGGTGGCACCCAGCGGGATCGACACTGAATAGGTGTCTTCATGCAAGCCCAGGCGTTTGCTCAACGCTAGGTTTACCGGAATGTTCGCTGCGGAGCTGCGGGTGAAGAACGCGGTGATGCCGCTCTCGCGCAGGCACATCAACACCAGCGGATAGGGGTTGCGGCGCAGCTTCCAGAACACGATAGCCGGGTTGACCACCAAGGCCACGAACAGCATGCAGCCGATCAACACCAGCAGCAGGTGCGCGTAGCCGAGCAGGGCGCCGAAACCGGAAGTGGCAAGGGTCGAGGCGACCAGGCCGAAAATACCCAGGGGGGCGAAGCGGATAACTACGCGCACGATCAGGGTCACGCCGTTGGAGAGGTCGTCGAGCACGGTGCGGGTGGTTTCGCCCGCATGGCGAATGGCGATGCCCATGCCGATCGCCCAGGCCAGGATGCCGATGAAGTTGGCGTTCATCAGCGCGCTGATCGGGTTGTCCACGACGCTGAGCAGCAGGCTTTGCAGCACCTCGTCGATACCGCCGGGAGCGCTGACGGCGGCGTCATGGGTGACGAGCACCAACGGCGAGGGAAACCACATGCTTGCAATCACCGCCACCACGGCGGCGGCGAATGTGCCCAGCAAATACAGGAACAGAATCGGTTTGATATGGGTTTCCTGGCCGTGTTTATGGTTGGCTATCGAGGCCATCACCAGCACAAACACCAATATCGGCGCGACTGCCTTGAGCGCGGCGACAAACACTTTGCCGATAAATCCGGTGGCTCTGGCGGCTTCAGGCAACAGCAATGCCAGCAGAATGCCGGCGATTAAACCGATGACGATTTGCGTGACCAGGCTGACGCGTGTCAGCCGTTGGAGGAGGGAAGGGGCAGGAGTCATAAACAGTTGTCTCTAGTTTTTTTAGTAGGGCGCAGCATTGCAGGCGAAAGCGCTGTAGGAAGCAGGCGGCGAGTCTAGCATGCTGTAGGACATGTCCCGTTTAGTGCGGCATTCCGTCACCCACGGCGGCGAGCCTTGTTCAACTCCGGACATACTCTGTTAAGATTCGCCCCTCTCAACTTTCCTATCCGTCAGCGGGCCCTTCGGGCTGTCGTTGATGTCGTTGTTTCTGGAGTTTTCATGCTGTTTCCCATCCTGCTGCTGTCGGCCGCCGGCTTTACCGTGCTGACCACAGAATTCATCATCGTCGGTCTGCTGCCGTCGATTGCCCGGGACCTGAATGTCAGCGTGTCCCAGGCAGGGCTGCTGGTGACGCTGTTCGCGTTTACCGTAGCGGCGTTCGGGCCGTTCCTAACGGCGTACTGCGCTCGTTTCCCGCGCAAGCGCCTGTTTATCACCATCCTGATCATGTTCGCGGCAGCCAACACCGTGGCCGCGCTGGCGCCGAATATCTGGGTAATGGCCGTGGCGCGTCTGATTCCGGCCCTGGGCTTGCCGGTGTTCTGGGCCTTGGCCAGCGAAACGGCGGTGGACATCGTCGGCCCGGAATACGCTGGGCGTGCCATTGAAAAGATCGGCTTCGGCATTGTCTGCGCCACGGTATTTGGCATCCCGGTGGGCACGCTGATTTCCGATATGTTCGGCTGGCGTACCGCGTTCGCCATCCTGGCCGTGGTGGCGTTGGCCAAGGCTTTGCTGCTGTTTATCTACTTGCCAGTGACGAAACCGAAAAACGACGAAGTGACACTGCGCTCGCAGTTCAAGATCCTGCGCAACCCCTTGATGCAGGGGCATATCCTGCTGTCGATCCTGGTGTTCAGCGGCATGTTCACGGCTTATACCTACCTGGCGGACATCCTTGAACGCCTGGCCGGTTTCGACGGGACCCTGGTGGGCTGGTGCCTGATGGGCTTTGGTGCTGTCGGGCTGATTGGCAACTCTTTGGGCGGCCGCGCTGTGGATCGCCACCCGTTGATCGCGTCCATGGTGTTCTGCGGTTTCATGATCGCCGGCATGGTGGCATTGGTGCCGGCGATTCACTCCACCGTCGGCCTGGCAGCAGCGATGGCGGTGTGGGGCGTGACCCAAGCGGCGATGTTCCTGGTCAGCCATGTACGACTGATGAAGGCCGCGCCCCATGCGCCGGCGTTCGCCGCGTCGCTCAACATTGCCGGGGCCAACCTGGGGATTGGCTTGGGGGCGTTGGTCGGCGGGCACGTCATCGACACCTTTGGCCTGGGCAGTCTGGGCTTTGCGGCGTCCGGGTTTATCCTGGTGTCGATCCTGCTGGCGCTGTGGCTGATGACCGCCAAACAGCCGGTCGCGTCCGGGGCCTGAGTCTTCAGGGCAGGGCGGTGAACAGCTCGCGCCTTGCCCCTTCGGTAATCGCCACGATGCCGGGGTGCTTGACCTTGCGTTCCACCGAGATCGCGTAGAACGACTCGGTGACCGCATCGGTCTGACCGATCAGCGCCACGCCGTACTGGCGCACCACCTCCTCGGCGATCACGCTGGGAGCGATAAAAATCCCGCTGCCGGATTGGCCAAACGCCTGCATTAGGGCGCTGTCATCGAACTCGCCGATGATCTTCGGCTGGATCTGCTGCTCGGCGAACCAGCGTTGCAAGCGGCTGCGCACCACCGTCTCCGCGCCTGGAATCAATAGCGGCGCGCCGTGCAAGCACTGTGGGAAATCGCCGCCATGTTGGTCGGCCAATGCCTGAGTGGCAAAAAAGCTGATGCCACACTCCCCCAATTTCTGGCTGTAGCCCTTGATGTCGAGGTGCGACGGCATCGGGCTGTCGGAGATCACCAGGTCCAGGCGCTGGATCGCCAGGTCGGCCAACAGGCGTTCGAGTTTGTCTTCGCGGCAGGTGATGCGCAGCGGCTCGCTCAGCTCCATGGTCGGTGCGATCAGACGGTAGACGATGGACTTGGGCACCACATCCGCCACACCGACCCGGAACACAATCTGCTGTTGATCGGGTTGCGCGCGCAGCATTGCTTCCAATTCATTGCCGGTCTGGAACATGTGCTCGGCATAGGGCAGAGCCTGGCGCCCGGCTTCGGTCAGCTCCAACTGGCGGCCGACTCGTTGAAACAGGGCGATACCGAAGGTTTGTTCCAGCAGGCTGATCTGCCCGCTGATGGTCTGGGGCGTGAGGTTCAATTGCTCACAGGCGCGCACAATGCTGCCGGTTTTGGCCACGACCCAGAAGTAGTGCAATTGTCGGTAATTGAGCATGGCAGCCATCACTTCGTAAAAACCGAAGTATATGCTAGAAAAATACGAATTTTACTGAAGTGTTCGCGTGCATAGAATGCCTCGCTATCGCGGGGCCACTATTTGGACCCAATGGTTCTAACGAGGAATACATGATGAAGCTCAATTCCCTGGGCGCGGCATCGTTGCTTGCGCTTACCTTGGTAATGATCAGCGGTTGCGATCAGGTCGAGAAAAGTGCTCAGCAGGTCTTGGGCAAGGCCACCGAGTCGGCCAAGCAAGCCATCGATGACACCCACAAGGCTGCCGAGCAGGCATTGAGTGAAGCGACACAAGGCCTTATCAGTCCGCAAAAAAAGGACGATCAGGAAGAAAACGAGTCTGACTCGAACAGTAAAGAAGCTTAATTTCCCGGCACAACCTCAGGACTGACCTATGGATTACCTTTTACAACTGGCCGCCAGCCCCACCGCCTGGGTTGCACTGGCCACCCTGATCGTCATGGAAATCGTGCTGGGCATCGATAACCTGATCTTTATTTCGATCCTCACCAACAAATTACCCGAGCAGCACCGGGCCAAGGCACGGCGCATCGGTATCAGCATGGCGCTGATATTGCGCCTGGGCCTGTTGAGCACTATCGCGTTTATCGTGCAGTTGACGGCACCGGTGTTTGAAGTACTCGGCCAGGCGTTTTCGTGGAAGGACATGATCCTGATCGCCGGTGGTCTGTTCCTGGTGTGGAAGGCCACCACCGAGATCCATCACAGCATGGACCCGGAGCCTGAAGAGAAAGCGTCGGTTGGCAACACCGTGGCCATTGGCTTCGCCGCGGCGATCGGGCAGATCCTGCTGCTCGACCTGGTGTTCTCCATCGACAGCATCATTACCGCCGTGGGCATGACCGAGCACTTGCCGATCATGATCATTGCCGTGGTGACCTCGGTGATCGTGATGCTGGTGGCGGCTGAGCCGTTGGCCAAATTCATCAACGACAACCCGACCGTGGTGATGCTGGCCCTGGGCTTCCTGATCATGATCGGCATGACGCTGATCGCCGAAGGCTTCGGCGCCCATGTGCCTAAAGGCTACGTGTACGCAGCCATGGCCTTCTCGGCGGCCATCGAATGCTTGAACATCGCACGACGCAACCGTCACAAGCGTTTGCTCGCTGCCCGCCAGTAATCGCTGAAACCTGAAAGCCGGCTGTGCTCGCAAGCGCCCAGCCGGCTTTTTGCTGTCTGGTAGACTCCCCCCACTTGTTACTTTGAGGTCCACCATGAACCAGCCGATTCGCCTTACCCAGTACAGTCACGGCGCGGGTTGCGGTTGCAAGATCTCGCCCCAGGTATTGGAAGTTATCCTTGCCGGCAGCGGCGCACAGAACCTCGACCCCAACCTGTGGGTCGGCAATGCCTCGCGGGACGATGCGGCGGTGTATGCCATCGACGACGAGCGCGGTGTGGTCTCCACCACGGACTTTTTCATGCCGATTGTCGATGATCCCTTCGACTTCGGCCGCATAGCCGCCACCAATGCTATTAGCGACATCTACGCCATGGGCGGCGACCCGTTGATGGCCATCGCCATTCTCGGCTGGCCGGTTAACGTGCTGGCGCCGGAGATTGCCCGAGAAGTGATTCGCGGTGGCCGTTCGGTGTGCGACGCCGCCGGTATCCCCCTGGCAGGCGGCCACTCCATCGACGCGCCGGAGCCGATCTTCGGCCTGGCCGTGACCGGCATCGTGCAAAAGCGCCATATGAAGCGCAACGACACCGCCACTGCTGGCTGCCAGCTGTACCTGACCAAGCCCTTAGGCATCGGCATCCTCACCACTGCCGAAAAGAAGGGCAAGCTGCGCGAGGCTGACATCGGCCTGGCCCGCGACTGGATGTGCACCCTCAACAAGCCCGGTAGCCGTTTCGGCAAGCTGGCCGGCGTGACAGCCATGACCGACGTCACCGGTTTCGGCCTGTTGGGCCATCTGGTGGAAATGGCTGACGGCAGTGGCCTGACTGCACGCATCGAATATGAAAAAGTCCCACGCCTGCCCGGGGTCGAGTACTACCTGGACCAGGGTTGCGTACCCGGCGGCACCTTGCGCAACTTTGACAGCTACGCCAGCAAACTCGGGCGCGTGCAGGAGTTGCACAAGCGCGTGCTATGCGACCCGCAGACCAGTGGCGGGCTGTTGATCGCCGTCACCCCCGAAGGTGATGCCGAGTTCCATGCCGTGGCGAAGGAACTGGGCCTGAGCCTGGAGCCGATCGGCGCACTGGTAGAGCGACAGACCAACGCGGTAGAGGTGTTTTGATGGCAACTGACATCACCGATTACCGCGACATTTTCCTCAACGACCGGCCGATGATGGATACCCGCGCGCCGGTGGAGTTCATCAAGGGCGCGTTCCCCGGCGTCGTCAACCTGCCGCTGATGAACGATGACGAGCGCCAGCGCGTCGGCACTTGCTATAAGCAGCAAGGCCAGCAGGCGGCAATCGTCCTTGGGCACCAGTTGGTCAGCGGCAAGGTGCTTGAAGAGCGCCTGGCACGTTGGACCGAGTTTGCCCAGGCCAACCCGGACGGTTACCTGTATTGCTTTCGTGGCGGCCTGCGTTCGCAATTGGTGAAACAGGTGCTCAAGGACGAGTCGGGTATCGACTATCCGCGGATCGGCGGTGGCTACAAGGCCATGCGCACGTTTCTGTTGGAGACCGTGGACCAAGCGGTCGAACAGTGTGATTTCGTGCTGTTGGGCGGCCTGACCGGCAGCGGAAAGACCGAGGTCATCAATCAGTTGAACAATGGCCTGGACCTGGAAGGCCACGCCAATCACCGTGGTTCCAGCTTCGGCAAGCGCGCGAGCGGCCAGCCGTCCAACATCGACTTCGAAAACCGCCTGGCAGTGGACGTTCTGAAAAAACGCGCACGAGGCATCGAACAGTTTGTGCTTGAGGACGAAAGCCGCATGATCGGCAGCTGCGCCTTGCCGCTGAACCTGCACCGGGGCATGCAGGTGTATCCAATGGTGTGGCTGGAAGAAAGCCTGGAAAACCGCGTAGAGCGGGTATTACGCGAGTACGTGACCGATCTGTGTGCGCAGTTCGCCGTAGCGTTTGGCGAAGCGGGTTTCGAGCGGTTTGCCGAGCGTCTGACCCAGAGCCTGGCCAATATCCACAAGCGTCTGGGGGGCGAGCGCTATCAGCGTTTGCACGCGCTGATGCAAGCGGCCCTGGCTGAACAGGCCCGCAGCGGTAGCGTGGACTTGCATCGGGGTTGGATCGTGGGGTTGCGTGAGTACTACGACCCTATGTACGCGTTTCAACGTGAGAAGAAAGGTGCACGGATCGAGTTTGCCGGGGAGCAGGCAGCGGTGGTGGAATACTTGCGCGAGCGTGGGGCTCGCTCGCGCAACCGCCATCAGCCTAACAACACAACTAAAGAATGACCGCCCCGATCAGCCCACACACCACTCCCACCAGCATGGTCAACCCGGCCACCGTCACCAGCACCCGCGCATCGAAATCCTTACGCAGCATCAACAGCGACGGGAGGCTTACGCTCGGCAGGGTCATCAGCAAGGCCACGGCCGGGCCGGTGCCCATGCCCAGGGCCATCATGGTTTGTACGATGGGGATTTCAGCCGCTGTAGGAATCACAAACAACGTGCCGACAATCGCCAGCGGCACCAGCCATACCAGGCTGTTGGCCATGGCGCCGTCCACATGGGGGAACAGCCATACCCGTGCAGCACCCAGGATCAGCACCGCCAGGATGTAGATGGGGATTGTGTTCCAGAACAGCTGCCACAAGGTGCGCAACCAGCGGCTCAGGAAAGGTTGCGCCTCGATGGTGCTGACGTCGGCGACAGCGTCCAACGCCGCTTCAGGCATCTGGTCCGGGCGAGCAATGCGCTGCGCCACCAGCGACACGCCCACCACCAGAACAATTCCCGCCACCAACCGCAACGCGGTAAATCCCCAGCCGAGCACAAAGCCCATGAACACCAGGGTGGCAGGATTGAGCACCGGGTTAGCAATCCAGAAAGCGAGCGCCGCGCCCACCGACACCTGCTGGCGCCGCATGCCCGCCGCCACCGGCGCCGCGCAGCAACTGCACATCATCCCCGGCAAGGCGAACAACCCGCCGCGCACGGTCGAACCGAGGCCTGCACGGCCGAACAGGCGCAGCAGCCAGTCACGGGGGATCAGCACTTGCAGCAGCGAGCCCAGGATCACCGCCAGCACCGCGGCTTTCCAGATCGCCAGGAAATACACCTGGGCATAGGCCAGCGCTGCCGCCAGGGGCGAGCTTTGTTGATCGTTGAGAATCGAGGCGCCGATGCTGTGATTGTCGGCCGCTACAAATGCCTTGAAGTAGTAGGGCGACCACTTCACGTAATAGAGGCCTATGCAGGCCACCAAGAGGAACAGCGCTGGTTTCCACCAGAACGACCAGCCCCGTACGGGCTGGGTGGAGGAGAGTTTAGACATGCTGATGATCCGCCGGTGAGTCAATAGCGACGCATCATACGCTGTCAGCTATCGGCACTCACCTGTGTCGGTTCCGGGCAGGTTTCATCGCCGTCGTTCAAGCCCTGCTTGTAGTTGCGGCTCAGCAGCGAGGCCTTGCCGTTGTGCCAGGTCAGCGTCAGTACATACAGCGTGTCGTAGTCACTGCCCGACCAATCGTCGGTAATTGTGTGTTTTTCGCCGGACGCTTCACTCGCCACCTTATTGATCAACTCCGGCAGGTAACCGTGGGACCAGGCGGTGTAGATGGTGGCGTTGTGGTATTTGTCTTCGACCAGCTCATCGGCGAGGTCGCTGGTGTCATTCGCCGAGAATTTGATATTCACCGGCAGGCCCAACTTGATTGCGCTGGGGCTGATGGTCATGAGTGGGCGGATGTAGCTGTAGGAATTGTCCAGCTCACCTTCCTCGACATTGCGCGTCGGGTTGGCAGCAAACACAAAGTTGGCCTTGCCGAATTTTTCCGGCAGCAGGGTGGCCAGGTTCATCGCGCGGTTCAGGCCCTGGCAATTGAGCTGGCCGAGTCCGCCGGCGGGCTTTTCGCCGTGGCGCAGGAACACCAGGGTTTGCACACCGTCCACCGGTTGGGCGCGGCTTTCACGGGCATCGAGGGCTGCAACCATGGCGCCGCTGACCAGCAGCAGCGGCAACATGACATACGAATAGTGTTTGAGTCGTTGCACAAGGCGCAGAGGCTTGATCTTCATTATAGGTTCGAGTCTTCGTGCGTCACGTTAAGGCGGACAAGCCTGGCCCCAATGACGCCGGTGGCGTCCTGCGGTATCCCGTGTCGTTATAGCGAGGCGCCTCCATTCACCGTTTAAGCGCACTTATGAGTGCCGGCAGGCGTATTGGTTCGCCTGCGCGGGATAATAGCCCGCTAATGTTGCGCATTGATGACCCATGCAGGACACCGGGGAGATGTCTATCATGGGGACTTTCTGCCTAGCCAGGGATTTCCTGATGAACCCACTTGCCGCATTCCCAATCAATAGCAAATGGCCTGCCCAGCACCCCGAGCGCTTGCAACTGTACTCGTTGCCCACGCCCAACGGGGTAAAAGTCTCGATCATGCTCGAAGAACTGGGCCTGCCTTACGAGGCGCACAAGGTCAGTTTCGAGACCCAGGACCAGTTGTCCCCCGAGTTCCTGTCCCTGAACCCCAATAACAAAATCCCCGCGATCATCGACCCCGACGGCCCGGCTGGCCAGCCGTTGGCGCTGTTTGAATCCGGCGCGATATTGATCTACCTGGCAGAAAAAACCAGCCAGTTGCTCTCCGAAGATCCTGCGACACGCTATGAAACGATTCAATGGCTGATGTTCCAGATGGGCGGCATCGGCCCGATGTTCGGCCAGTTGGGTTTTTTCAACAAATTCGCCGGCAAGGCCTACGAAGACAAGCGACCCCGCGACCGCTACGCCGCCGAATCCCGCCGCCTGCTCGAAGTCCTGGAAAAACGCCTGCTCGGTCGCACCTGGATCATGGGCGATGACTACAGCATCGCCGACATTGCTACCTTCCCATGGATTCGCAATCTGATCGGCTTTTATGAATCGGGCGATATCGTAGGCATCGCCGACTTCCCTAACGTACTGCGCGCGCTGGACGGTTTTGTTGCCCGCCCGGCAGTGATCCGTGGCCTAAATATTCCGAGCTGAAGCATGCCGACTTTCGATTTCAAACAACTGGATGTGTTCAGCCGCGTGTCGCTCAAGGGCAACCCGCTGGCGGTGGTTTTGGGGGCCGACAGCCTCAGCGATCAACAGATGGCGGACTTCGCTAAATGGACCAACCTCAGTGAAACCACGTTTTTACTCACACCGCGCGATCCTCGTGCTGACTACCGAGTGAGAATTTTCACCACTGTGCATGAGCTGCCGTTTGCCGGGCATCCGACGCTGGGCAGTTGCCACGCGTGGTTGACGGCGGGCGGGGTGCCCAAAGGTAAAGAGATTATCCAGGAGTGTGAAATCGGCCTGGTGCGAATCCGTCGTCAAGGTGATGAACTGGCGTTTATCGCGCCGCCGTTGCTGCGTTCAGGGCCGTTGGAGGAAGACCTGCTGGAGCGTATTCGCCTGGGGTTGGGCCTGGAGCCGGGCTGCATCCTACGCAGCCAGTGGGTTGACAATGGGGCCGGGTGGCTCGCCGTGATGTTGGCGGATCGTGATCAAGTCCTGGCGTTGCAGCCGGATTATTCACAGCTGAAGGGGCTGGCCGTAGGCGTGATTGCCCCCTGTAACCCTGAACAAGACGACGTGGATACCCAATTTGAAGTGCGTGGCTTTGTCGCAGGCGACGGCGCGCCGGAGGATCCGGCCACGGGCAGCCTGAATGCAGGCGTTGCCCAATGGTTGCTGGGTGAAGGCCTGGCGCCGGAGCGCTACGTGGTCAGTCAAGGCACAGCCATGGGGCGCGCGGGGCGTATAAGCGTCGAACGCCAGGGCGATGAAATCTGGATCGGCGGCGCTGTTGCGGTGTGCATCGAAGGGCGTCTACAGCTCTAGATCAATACATTATTACGAGCGTCGCAATACACTGTTGGCCCCTTGGTATTTGTGCTGCCGGGGCCTGGGGGCATAAGCTTTCGCCCCAAAGTTTTAGCCTTTATGTCAGGAAAACCATGACCAGCCAGTTCCCCCAAGCCCGCCCACGTCGTCTGCGCCGCTCTCCGGAGCTGCGTGGTTTGTTCCAGGAAACCGAGTTCACCCTCAACGACCTGGTGCTGCCGATTTTCGTTGAAGAAGAAATCGACGACTTCGTACCCATCACCAGCATGCCGGGTGTGCAGCGCATCCCTGAGAAAAAGCTCGCTGCTGAGATCGAGCGCTATGCCCGTGCCGGTATCAAGTCGGTGATGACCTTTGGCGTGTCTCACCACCTGGACGCCAACGGCAGCGATACCTGGAAAGAACGTGGTCTGGTCTCGCGCATGTCCTCGATCATCAAGGACGCCGTGCCGGAAATGATCATAATGTCCGACACCTGCTTCTGCGAATACACCGACCACGGCCACTGCGGCGTGATGCATGGCGCCCATGTCGATAATGACGCGACCCTGGTCAATCTCGGCAAACAAGCCGTAGCCGCCGCCCGCGCCGGCGCCGACGTGATCGCCCCGTCGGCCGCCATGGACGGCCAGGTCCAGGCCATCCGCCGCGCGCTGGATGACGCCGGTTTCATCCATATCCCGATCATGGCCTACTCCACCAAATTCGCCTCGGCCCTCTACGGCCCATTCCGCGAAGCCGGCGGCAGCGCCCTCAAAGGCGACCGAAAGAGCTACCAGATGAACCCCATGAACCGCCGCGAAGCCGTGCGCGAATCGCTGCTCGACGAACAGGAAGGCGCGGACGCTCTGATGGTCAAACCGGCCGGTGCCTACCTCGACATTATCCGCGACATCCGCGAAGCCTCACGTCTGCCGGTGGCGGCTTACCAGGTGAGCGGCGAATACGCGATGATCAAGTTTGGTGCCCAGGCGGGCGCGATCGATGAGGATCGGGTGGTGCGTGAGACGTTGGGTTCGATCAAGCGCGCGGGTGCGGATTTGATCTTTACTTACTTTGCGATGGACTTGGCGTTGGCTGGGATCTGAGGGCGGCGTTTAACACTGTGGCGAGCGATATTGGTCGCTCGCCATGCCTACTAATAACGGTTGATTATCTTTTTGCTTCGCTCAAGGTTAAATAGACATGTTGTAGCCATAACATCCAATTTTTCCATTCGTGAGGATAATAGTAGTTACAACTTATGCCATAAAAAAGAAAATCTTGAATTTCCTGTTCGGACTGTTCAATTGACATTAATTTATTGAGCTCTTGCTTTACGTTGGTTATTGTTTCTATATCTGATTCAGATATAAAGCTCGCAATCACTTCATCTGCATTTTTATATTCATCTACCCAGTCTTGATGAAAGTAGCCAGCTAGAAATTGTTGTAGTTCGGGGAAATCTTTATTCATGGGTTTGGATATCCAGTATGGATTCTGTAGCCGTCTGGCATCTTTTTGTCTCTGCGAATGATAAGGTAAATTTCTTTCCCAGGAACGGTTGTCAGAGAACCTCTTTTTAGGCTGGTGCCTACACCTTTTTGGTTTTTCGAGTTTGATTTGATGAGTTAGCCTTTGTGGTGAGCAGGCTTGCCAAGCGCCGTGCTGTGAAGCAGTCCCAAGTTTTCGATCTGCTTTGATTACTGGATCTTCGTAAGAAAAACTGCATTGTGTGAACGCTTAAGTTCCGTAATTGGGTGAATAAGCGTTATTTGAAGTCTGTGTGTGGACGTATTGGTTTTATAATGATTTTTAATAAATTGTCTATGACTTTGGCGTTGTATCTGCAAAGGCAGTGTAGAAGGGTTTTCATAAATTGCCTTTTGTCAGTTGTTTCATAGTTAAAATAAGTGGCAGAAAGATAAAATATAGACTCAAAATTTTTGTCCGTGTTTTAGAAGTGCGGAATGGTATTGGTGTGTCACTCTCTTTGCTCTCTTTTGTGTTTGATGAGTTCAGGTTTGGAAATTTTTTTCAAGTGGGTCGGCGAGTTATTTGTCGTTGTTTATGTTTTTTGATGCGATAAAAATCTCTCTTTCGGAGTGTCAGGATTTTCGATGTTGTAGGTGAATAGCAGGCTACGCAGGATAGAAAGTTTAGCGTGGTATTCCATGGCAGTGTTCCGTATAGGTGGTACTGGGTTGCTGTTTCTTCTCTTTTTTTCCATACTCAAATTTGTCTTTTTTATAGCACTCTCCGATTTTTTTCATCTTCATAGACTCACGAGATGTTCCGAGGTTGATACACCTCAAACCTGACATCGCCGATCCACCTGATACACCGCATCTGCCTGAAGGGGGCTGCTTCGCAGCCCGGCGCAGGGCAAGCCTGCTCACCACAGCGACTGCGATTTGTCAGTGGGAGTGGCGGTGTTGTTACCAAGTTGATGGGTCTTCGAGGCTGGCTTTTTGGAGGTCGTCTTTCCAGATTTCATTAGCTAGACGATAGATGTCTGCGAAGAAGCCTCGGGGGTTTTCTATTTCCGTTTCATCCCAGGCCATAGTTATATGTTCTTCATGATCGCTTTCGAATTCTTTAGCGAAGTCAAAGTTGGGTTTTTCTAGTGCCTCTTTTAATGCAGATATCAATATGAAGCGATGTCTATATGATAGATATATAAGTTCTTTGAGAATAAAGGAGCTTATGATTGTTTCTCTGTCTGTTTTGTTGTTGGGGTCATATTCCCGTAATTCTTTTCCAATAGTGTCCTCAAGATCGTATATCGATAGCGCTCCTAATATGTGAGCGATATTTGGAGTGTAAGGAATGCTCGTGAATGGGCATTTCAGCATTATTTAATCCCTTGGGGGAGAGCGGTAAATGGTTGAGTAGGATTACGGTAATTTGATCTTGCACGACTTTCATTTAATGAGCGAACCTTTGTAGTGAACTGGCTTGCCCAGCGCAGGGCAAGCCAGTTCACCACAGGGGTTGGGGCTTGTCAGGGGGAGTTGCGGTGTCGTTACCAGGTTGATGGATCTTCAAGGCTTGCCTTTTGCAGGTCTTCTTTCCATACATCTTTGGCTAAGCGGTAGATTTCTGAGAAAAAACCCCGGGGATCATCTATCTGTGTTTCATCCCAAGCCATTGTTGAATACTGCTCTGGATCGTCCTCAAAGTATGAGTGGAAGTTGTAGTTTTCCGTATTTATAGCGAGCGATAAGTTTTCCATTAATTTGTATTTGTGGCGATAAGAGAGCTTGTTATACGGGTCCAAGCAATATTTTAGTATGAGGGTTTCCCTGTCTTCACTGTTGTTGGGGTTGTAGTGGGCGAGTTCTTTTCCCTTGGTTTCCTCTTGGTCGTAAATATCAAAAATCCCCACAAAATAGTATAGGCTGGCGTCGAAAGGTATTTTGTCTGAAGAAGGGTGGAATAGCATGTGTTACTCCTTAATAGGAAATAGTGTAAAAGGCGTGCCGTCTTCACGAAATTTCATTTCTGCGCCGTTCATTGAAGGGTTGAAGCTCGGGTTATTTTTGTCCTTCTTGTTAGGTCTGTAGCCTCGTCCTGCCCCTGGCAGTTCCAAACGTACGATATCGTTTTTCTTATCGTCAACTCCGGTGTAAAGCGGTAGTCCTCTTTCAACTCTGGAGGTTGCTTTCGTCCATGCCTGGAGTTGGAGTTTCCAGCTGTTAAATTGTGAGCTTGGAACTCCAATTTTGCTTTTCGGAACTTTACCCGTTATTGGATCCTTCCCATCTATTGATCGTCGACTTACTTTGGTGGCCTGCACCTCTGGCCCGTGTTTACCGACCATGTGCATGTCGTATTCTTCTTCGTACTCCAACACTCTACGCTTCGCATTGGTCTCGGTAAGCTTTTCAATTCGCCCCTGTCTTGCGGTAACCTCAGGCTGCGGAGTCGATGGTTCACCTGAATCAACTCCAACGGAATCAAGACTGTTTTTCTCTTTAAAGGTGGGCTTGCATCCACCTGTTTGCGGACAAGAGCTCAATCCCAGCGGATCCACCCACCCCGTAGGATTAGGCACGTACTGGTACGCGTTGATCCCCCCCGCCAACTTCACCGGATCTGGCGTCAGGTAACGACCAACATCCGGATTGTAGTAGCGATGACGGTTGTAGTGCAGCCCGCTTTCCTGATCAAAGTATTGACCCTGAAAGCGCAGCGGATTGTCGATTTTTCCTCTGTCGAGGCGGCTGATCTGGCCGTAGGCGCGGTAGTGCGCGGACCAGACGATTTCGCCGTTTGGATCGGTCAGTTCCTGCGGTGTGCCGAGGTGGTCGAGTTGGTAGTGGTAGGGCTTGGTTTCCTCAGGACCCAAGCCTTCCAGCAGTGCCAACGGGCGGAAACTGTCCGGTTCGTAAATGTAGCTGCGGTGGCTATCCGCACGATGCTCGGCAATCAGCTTGTCGCCTTGCCAGAAAAACTCCGTGGTTAAACCGTCGACGGTTTTGCTGATACGCCGCCCGAACGGGTCATAGCGGTAGCTGGCGGTTTGGCCGTTAGGCTGGGTAATGCCAATCAACCGGTGTTGGCAGTCGTAGCGGTATTCGGTGACCAGCGCGTGCCCACGGCCGCGCCGTTCGCGGATGAGGTTGCCGAAGGCGTCGTAGTCGTAATGCCGGTCGCCTTGGATCATCAGGCGGTTGCCGGCAACGATGTCGGGGCCGGGGCGGTCGTGCATGAGCAGGTTGCCGGCCGGGTTGTGGCCGAAGCGTTCCTGCAGGTCTTGGGAGTGATCGGCGCGGGTGAGGCGGCCTAGTGGGTCGTAGTGGTAGTGGTGTTCGCCTTTGCGGGTGTCGAGCAGGCGGGTGAGGTTGCCGGATCTGTCGTAGTCGTATTGGCGTTGGAGCAGGTGGTGTTCTTGCTGCGTTACGGCATGGGCGTGCAGGCGGTGCTGGTCGTCGTAGTGGTAGTGGCTGAGCAGTTGGCCTTGTTGTCGTTGGTGTTCCTGGCCGGCTTTGAACAGGTGCGAGGTGAGGGTTTTGCCGTTGAGTTCGACGGTGGCGAGGTGGCCGCCTTTGCTGTGGTTGAAGGTGAGGCGGTTGTTGTCCGGCAGGCGCAGGTGTTGAAGTTGGCCGCAGGCGTCGTAGCCATAACGCAAGGTGCCCCAGCCTTGATGCTCGGCGGTGAGGCGGTTTTGCTGGTCGTACTCGTAGGCCAGCGCCCAGTGGCCGTCGTCGACGCTGAGGAGATTGCCTTGGCGGTCGTAGGCGTAATCGGTCTTGCTGCCGTCGGGTAGCGTTTTTCTTACGAGGCGGCCGGCGTAATCGCGTTCATAACGCGTGACGAGCTGACTGCCGTCGTCGCCGTGTTCGGTTTTTTCCTGCAGGTTGCCGTTGAGGTCGTAGACGTAGGCGGTGCGTTGCCCATCAAACCCGACTTCCTGCTGGATCAGGCCGTTGGGGTGGTAATCCAGCCGGTAGGTTTCGCCGACTTCGTTTTCAATTTCGGTCAGCAGTAGACGGACGTTGTCGTAGCGATAGTTGACCTGAGTGCCATCGGCATTGATGCGACGGCTGATCAGGTGCAGGCCGTCGGCGTATTCGTAACGGGTGATGCGCCCCAATTCATCGCGTTCGGCGGTGATTTTTCCGTAGGGGTTGTAGCTGTATTCCCGCGTTGCGCCGCCGGGCAGGACAATACGAACCAATCGACCGACTGCATCCCACTGATACTGGGTCAGCGCGCCATGTTCATCCTCGCGGGCAATCTGCCGGCCCAGGTCGTCGTAGCGATAACGCTTGATCCCACCATTGGGCAGTTGCTCTTCAACCCGTTGGCCGCGTTCATTCCACACCAACCGCTGACAACTGTGATCGGGATGCCAAACGCCAATCAGTTGCCCGTATTTGTTGTAGCTGTAGTCGGTGATATGGCCGTCGGGATCGGTCCTGCGGGTAACGTCGCCCTGGTCGTTACGCTCGTACTTCCAGACCGCTGAGCCACGCCTTACAACCCGTACGAAGCCATTGTCATGCTCGTAGGACGTTGGCTCATCGTCTCCAGGAAACAGCGCCACCAAACGTCCGGCATCGTCGTACTGATACGCCGTTACTGCACCGAGCGGATCCTGCTCGACCGTCAGTCGACCCTGGGCATCGTAGGATTTGAAATGCTTAGCACCGTCCGGATCGATGCGCTGCACCAGCCGTGCGCGGTCGTCGTGGACGTAAATTTCCTGGCTATCATCGGCGTTGTGAACGACAACACTGCCGTCGTCCCCCCAGACATACCGCGTATCCATCTGCGAAAAACTGGCCCAATGCCGGACACATCGCGCCGCTTTGCCGGACCGTTCCCACGCCCAAAAGAAACTTGCCCCACCGGCCAGACCGCGCTCAAGAATCACGTGCTGATCGTCGTAGCGGTAAACCTCGCTTTCGCCTACCGCATTGGTCGCCGAAACCAATCGGCCAATGTCGTCATAGGCGTAGGAAACAACACTCTGCTCCGTGATCCAGGCGTAAGGCTCATGTCCCTTGGCCCGCTGAACCTGGTAGTCCACCGCCATGATGCGGTCCGACTCGTAACGCAAGAACAGCGAAGAACCCGCACCGTTATCCAGCCGTTCAATGCGCCCTGAAAAGTCTCGGGAAATCCGCAGCCGGTTGTCGTACGCATCACTGATCGAGACCAACGCCCCGTCGCGAAAGTGATAAAACCGCGACGCCTGGGCCAACACCAACTCATCCGGCGACGCGCCTAAATAGATCGCTGCTTCGGCCAGGCTGTTGGTGATCGAGGGGCGAGCCACCGTTGGCAAGGGCAGGGTGGTCGAACGGTTTTCATGGTCCGTCCACGTCACGGAATCGCCCGACACAACAAGCCGATGCGCCAGCGAATGACTCCATCCAAACCCCAGCCCACAATCCACTTCCACCGCACTGGTGCGATACAACCGCGTCCACTCGAACGGCAAAACTCCGTCCAACGTGCCATCGGTGAGCGTGAGCAATTCCTCCCCGGTAACCATCGACACGGGGCAGCCGTTGGTTACCGTCTTATCCGAAGACGCCGCTGCATCGCCCTTCGGATTCGTCGATACAGCAGGCACATCATCGACAGGCTCCTGCCTGACCAACGCCGTCTTCTGTGTCCTGTTACGAACCGCCGGCACCGGGTTGGAAATCAACTGATCCCCAGCCTTCAACGGTGCAACCGGCACCGCCTTGATCGGCGTCGCCGCACTGCTCAACAACAACGGCTTGAGCGCCTCGGCATGGGCATCCAGCTTCGGCCCCACAAGCTGCTTGGCCAGCAACTCCAACAATGCCCGCGCGCGGCCGGATTTGATCGAACTCAGCGTCTGCGCACCCACGCGTACCGCCACACCTGTGCCCGCCGTCGCCCACATCAGCAGCAGGTTGATCAGCACTTCACCGGTGATCTCGCCCAGTAATTCATACATGTCTGGCGGCGGTAGCAGACGTATCCAACTGACGATCGCCGAGACATAGATGAACAGCAGTGGCTCATCGCTCAGCACCAGCAAGCCCTTGGCAATCGCGTCTGCACCCTGTTTCAGCAGCTCATCAAGCTCGGCCTGGGAGAGGTAGTGCAGCAGCTTCTCGCTATTCGCTTTGAGATCGGCGAGCAGGTCATAGAGCTGGGTGATGTTGTCCCACAGGTTGTAGAGCGCATTGGCCATCCCGGTTGAAAATGCCACGCCCTGCATCGCGCTGCGTTCCAAGGGTGTGGCGTTGGCAAAGTCTTGCCATTGGGGTTGGAACGTCTCCGTCCACTCATCCCGCAGACGACCCTCCAACCCCGCAATCACCGTCTGATAAGACGCATACAGCGCCTTGACATGATCCTTGGAAACGTTGGGATAGAAGGTGATTTGGTAGAGCTGGTTGCGATCACACTCGGTGATTTCGAGGATGCCGCTGGGGCCGATGGTTCGATACAGCGGCAGACCCATCGGGCTGCCGTCCGCCGCGATGGCTTGCAGCATCACCGGCGTATTGCCGATAGGCACGAAGCGCGTGCTTTCGAACATATGCACCAAGGTCAACGAGCCTTGGGCACTGCACATCGCAACTGTTTTGCTCGGGGCTTTGGAAGAAACCGGCGCGACCAGCGCCACCTCGTCCCCTACCTTGAAGACCTGCTCGACTTCCAATGCCGAACCGCTCCAGAAGCTTTCGGCCCAGGTATCAAAGGTGTTCAGGCAATGACGGAAGTCCCCAAAGACGCGCTCAACATCCGGCGCCTCGGGATCCATGGGTGCCAGGACAAAGCTGGCAATGACGGGAATCAAAAGACAGCCCCATCAGTTGGGGCCTTAACGAAAAAAACCATCTGCAATCCCTCGCACTGTGTATTCAGGCGAGGGACTTTGCAGGCGTTTTCCGCAGCGGGGAGTAGCGCTTATCCGGCGCTTGCGTGGGAAGTTTCCGCGGCGTTTACACCCCTTCGGTCATACAGCAGGCAGGGACGCGAACCCGCGTTAGACTTACCGGTCAATATCCGCAACGCCTGGCCCATCGTCCTCAAGGAAGCCCCATGTCCCCACGCCGCCTGATCCTGTGCCTCATCCCCTTGCTGGTGCTGGCCGGTTGCTCCACTTCACGCGGTCCGCAGCAACCGGAGCGCAGCGAGGCCGAGGTGAAGGCGCAGATCGTGCGTCTGCTTCCAGCCAAGGTGGCGGATCGCAATGGTTGGGCCCAAGACATCTACACCGCTTTCGACACCCAAAAGATCTACCCCAGCACCGAGAATATTTGCGCTGTGCTGGCGGTGACTGAGCAGGAGTCCACTTATCAGGTGGACCCACCCGTACCCAATATGGGCAAGATCGCCCAGGACGAAATCCTGCGCCGCGCCGGCAAAGTGCATGTGCCGGCGTTCGTGGTGCGCAGCGCGCTGCAATTGAAGTCGCCCACCGGAAAGTCCTACGCCGACCGGTTGAGTGCGGCACGTACGGAGAAAGACCTCAGCGCCATCTTCGACGACTTCATCAGCATGGTGCCCTTGGGCAATACGTTGTTTGGTGGCTTCAACCCTGTGCACACCGCTGGCCCCATGCAGGTCAGCATCGACTTTGCGCAGAAACAGGCGCGGGGTTATCCCTACACGGTGGACGGCACGATTCGTCGGGAGGTCTTCACTCGGCGTGGCGGCATGTACTTTGGCATCGCCCACTTGCTCGGTTATCCGGTGAATTACGACCAGCCGCTGTACCGTTTTGCCGACTTCAACGCGGGCTGGTATGCGAGCCGCAATGCGGCGTTTCAGGCAGCGGTCAGCCGTGCTTCAGGGGCTGAGTTGGCGCTGGATGGGGACTTGATCCGCTATGGATCACTGCTGCCGGGCACCACCGAATTGGCGGTGCGCTCCCTGGGCGCCAAGCTGGACATGCGTAACCCCAGCATCCGCAGCCAACTGGAGCAGGGTGAGCAGTTGGATTTCGAGGACACCACCCTTTACAAGCGTGTATTTGCGTTGGCTGACAAGGCTGCTGGTAAACCGATGCCTCGGGCGATCCTGCCGGGCATCGTGCTCAAGAGTCCAAAGATCACTCGCAACCTGACCACGGCATGGTTTGCCAAGCGGGTGGATGAGCGGTTTCAGCGCTGTATGAAGCGCTGATCACCTTTGTGGCGAGGGGGCCAGAGGACGCTCACTGGCCACAGGACGCCTGCCCCTCACGACAAACTTACGCCACAGCCAAACCCACAACCACACCACCGGGAACGCCAGGATCACGAACGGCAGCACATAGCTGGCGCGTTCCAAGGCATCTGCGGTGCCCTCTACCAGATTAGTCCCCAGGTTGCTGAACATCCGGCTGAAGCGTGAAGCTTGGTTCGCGCCATCGGATGAGCGGAAGTTCAAGGTGACGCGGTTGGTGTCGAGACGACGTTGCTGGCCGGCGGCAATCTGGGCAAGTTCCTGCAGGTCGTTTTCAATGCCGGCCTGTTCCTTGCTCAAGGCGATCAGGTCGCTAACGGTGATGTCCTTGCGCTTGGCCAGTTCGTCGAGACGTTGTTGCTGGGCCTGCAGGCGGGCTTGGCGGCGGTTTACATCGGCAACTGCGTCGGCCAGGTCTTCGGCGGTGGTGATGCGCTGGCCAAGTGTGCCGCCTTCAGCCGCCATGGCGACTATCGGCTCCACACCCGTTGGTGCGATGCGCAAGATGATCTCGCCACTGCTACCGTCTTCGGTAATACCCAGGATATTGCACGCGCCAAACCTAGCTGTTTCACACGCCTCACGGGTGGCCTGCATCCGTGGCGCGAGCAGGGCGCCGGGCAGGGCCAGGGTCAATTCATGCTCATAGGCCAATTGGGCACCGGCTTTGCCTTGTTCACCGTTGATCACCGTGGCGCGAGAGTGATCCTTGGGCGAGCAGCCGGCCAGGGCCAGGCCGGTCAGCAAGATCAACAGTGGCACGCGAAGCGATTTAAGGTTGCCGTCCGGATGGCGCATTGCAGTTCCTTGAGGTGTGCGGGGAAATTGGCGGCGATTAAAGCGGGTCTGGCGGATTAACGCAAAGCATCGCGCAAGATTTGCGCAGTTGATGGTGATGGCTACCGTTTGGAGCGTGGCGTACATGTCAAACCTGATGCCAAGGAAGAACTGCCATGATTGCTCGCGCCGTGCCTGAAGGTTTTGCCCCTCTGCCTCGTAGCAGCCCATTGCTCGACCTGCTTGGCCCTGCGTATTGCCGGGGGGAGGGATTGCAACTGGAAGTCGGCCTGCGCGCCGACAATCGCCACGCCAATGGGCGCGGCACGGTGCATGGCGGGGTCTTGGCAACCCTGGCGGATATCGGCATGGGCTACGCGATGGCGTTTTCCAGTGAGCCGCCGTTGCCGCTGATTACTGCGAGCATGACGGTGGATTACCTGGGGGCGGTGCAGGTTGGCGAGTGGATTACCGTGCGCTTGGAGCATCACAAGCGTGGGCGGCAGATGGCATTTGGGACGGTGAGTTTGCAGGTGGGGGAGAAGGTTGTGGTGCGGGCGAATGCGGTGTTTGCGGTGCCTCAGTCTGACACCCAATGAAGATCTGATGCAGGAGGGGGGCAAGCCCCCTCCTGCATTATCAGCCGCGTTCGAGGGCGAGGGCTACGCCTTGGCCGCCACCGATGCACAGCGTTGCGAGGCCTTTCTTGGCGTCGCGCTTGATCATTTCATGCAGCAGGGTCACCAGCACGCGGCAGCCTGAAGCGCCGATGGGGTGTCCGATGGCGATGGCGCCGCCGTTGACGTTGACCTTTTCGGCATCCCATTCCAGCTCTTTGCCCACTGCCAACGCTTGAGCGGCGAAGGCTTCGTTGGCTTCGATCAGGTCCAGGTCACTCAGTTTCCAGCCAGCTTTATCCAGGCATCGACGGGTGGCCGAGACCGGGCCGATGCCCATGATCGCCGGGTCGACGCCGGCGTTGGCGTAGCTGGCAATTCGCGCCAATACCGGCAGGCCGAGGGCCTTGGCTTTGTCGGCACTCATCAGCAGCACCGCTGCGGCGCCGTCATTGAGGCTTGAGGCGTTGCCGGCCGTGACACTGCCGTCTTTCTTGAACGCTGGTTTGAGCTTGGCCAGGGATTCGGCGGTGGTGCCGGCGCGCGGCTGTTCATCCACGGCGAAGGACACGGGGTCGCCCTTGCGCTGGGGGATCAGGATCGGTGTGATTTCGTCCGCAAAGCGCCCGGCTTCGATGGCCGCGCTGGCTTTTTGCTGCGATGCGGCAGCGAACGCGTCCTGGGCTTCACGGCTGATGTTGTACTTGTCCACCAGGTTTTCGGCGGTGATGCCCATGTGGTAGTCGTTGAACGCATCCCACAGGCCATCGGTGATCATGCTGTCGACCATTTTGGCGTGGCCCATGCGCAAACCGGTACGTGCCGCGGGCAATACGTACGGGGCAAGGCTCATGTTCTCCATGCCGCCGGCGATGATCACGTCCGCGTCGCCGCAACGGATGGCTTGGGCGCCGAGGTGAAGAGCCTTGAGGCCTGAGCCGCAGACCTTGTTCAGGGTCAGGGCGGGCACGGCGTGGGGCAGGCCGGCGAGGATCGACGCCTGGCGCGCCGGGTTCTGGCCTGAGCCTGCGGTAAGTACCTGGCCAAGGATCACTTCATCCACTTGAGCCGGGTCCAGGCCGGTCTGCTCCAGCAGGCGACGGATCACGGCGGCGCCCAGTTCCGGCGCCGGGATGCTGGCCAGGGAACCTTGAAAGCTGCCCACGGCGGTGCGGGTGGCAGCAACAATCACGACGTCTTGCATGGAATCTGTCCTCACTGGAAGTGCATTTCTGGAACGTGGTCCGGGACGATCAGTTTACCGGCGGTCTTGCTCACAATCTCTTCAACGCTGACGCCTGGTGCGCGTTCCTTGAGGACAAAAGCGCCATTTTCGATTTCCAGGTACGCCAGGTCGGTCAGGACACGCTTGATGCAGTTGGCGCCGGTCAGCGGCAGGCTGCACTGGCTGAGCAACTTGGATTCGCCGTCCTTGGACGCGTGAGTCATGATCACGATGATGTTTTCCGCGCCTGCCACCAGGTCCATGGCGCCGCCCATGCCTTTGACCAATTTGCCAGGGATCATCCACGAGGCGATGTTGCCGTGTACGTCGACTTCAAACGCGCCAAGCACGGTGAGGTCGACATGGCCGCCGCGAATCATCGCGAAAGACTCGGCAGAGGAGAAGATCGACGCGCCGATACGCGCGGTCACGGTTTGCTTGCCGGCGTTGATCATGTCGGCATCGATGGTTTCTTCGGTAGGAAACGGCCCCATGCCCAGCAGGCCGTTTTCCGATTGCAGCATGACTTCCATGCCTTCGGGAATGTAGTTGGCCACCAGGGTCGGAATGCCGATGCCGAGGTTCACGTAGAAACCGTCCTGCATTTCGCGGGCGACGCGTTGAGCCATTTGTTCGCGGGTCAGAGCCATGGTTGTGTTCCTCTTATTCTTAGGGCTGGAGGCGGATTATTTGCGCACGGTGCGCTGTTCGATGCGCTTCTCGAACGTGCCGCAGATGATCCGGTCGACGTAGATGCCAGGGGTGTGGATCTGCGCCGGGTCCAGCTCGCCCGGTTCGACGATTTCCTCGACTTCGACCACGGTGATCTTGCCGGCAGTGGCGGCCAGCGGGTTGAAGTTCTGGGCGGTGTGGCGATAGATGACGTTGCCGAAGTGGTCGGCTTTCCAGCCTTTGACGATGGCGAAGTCCCCGGTGATGGATTCTTCCATTAGGTACGGACGACCATTGAATTCGCGGGTTTCCTTGCCCTCGGCGACGGGGGTGCCAACACCGGTGGCGGTGAAGAAGGCCGGGATACCGGCACCGCCTGCGCGCATTTTCTCTGCGAGGGTGCCCTGGGGGGTGAGGACCACTTCAATTTCGCCGCTGAGCAGTTGTTTCTCGAACAGAGCGTTTTCACCCACGTAGGAGGCGATCACTTTGCTGATCTGTTTTTCTTCCAGCAGCACGCCCAAGCCGAAACCGTC
Source organism: Pseudomonas sivasensis (assembly GCF_021391435.1). Classification (NCBI taxonomy): domain Bacteria; kingdom Pseudomonadati; phylum Pseudomonadota; class Gammaproteobacteria; order Pseudomonadales; family Pseudomonadaceae; genus Pseudomonas; species Pseudomonas sivasensis. Next base: position 2,310,261 of record NZ_CP090029.1, read on the forward strand.
GACACCGCAGTTGTTGGAAACGACGGTCAGGTCGCGGGTGCCTTTGCGCTTGATCTCGTTGATGAGGTTTTCAGGAATGCCGCACAGGCCAAAACCGCCGGAGAGTACGGTCATGCCGTCTTCCAGGCCTGCCAGCGCTTCTTCATAGGACGCTACGCGTTTATCGAAACCTGCCATATGCACCTCTTTTATTGTGTGTGGTCCAGCCAGTGAACCGAGTGTTGCGCTGACGGATTGATTTGTTAAGTTGTTTTTTAAGGTTGATTGATTTAAAAAACAGCATAGTTCATTCCCCCTCGGAGCAGCGTCATGACCGTTAAGCAGATGCGGGCGTTTCTCGCCGTGGCCCAGAGCCTGAGTTTTGCCGCCGCCTGCGAGCGCTTGCATCTCTCTCAATCGGCGCTGAGCCTGACGATCAAGGGCCTGGAAGAAGGATTGGGTGGCCGTTTGTTCAGCCGTAACACCCGCAACGTTGCACTGACCCCGGAAGGTGAATCCCTGTTGCCCCTGGCGCGCCGGCTGATTGCGGATTGGGACAATGCCGAAGATGAGCTGCGCCAACGGTTCACGCTGCAACGCGGTCGGGTCACGGTGGCGGCGATGCCATCGTTTGCAGGCAATTTGCTGCCGCCGATCCTGAAGATATTCCGTGCACGTTACCCCCAAGTGAATGTGACAGTGCATGACTTGATCAATGAGCAAGTGCTGGAGATGGTTCGCGACCGTCAGGTGGAGCTGGGCGTCGCATTTGAGCCGTCGGAAGGCTCGTCTTTGGCATTTACACCGTTGTACTTGGATCGCTTTATTGCCGTGGTGCCGGGTGATTCGCCTTTGGCGCAATGTGCCGAGATCGATTGGGCGACGTTGCTGGAGCAGCCGTTCATCACGTTGCAGCGACCGTCCACGGTACGAGTGATGCTGGAAGAGCACTTGGGCGCCTTGCAGATGAAACTGCCCGTGGCGCTGGAAAGCCATCAACTGGCAACGGTTGGCAAGATGGTTGCCAATGGCCTCGGCGTCAGCGCCGTGCCTGCGTTGTGTGCCCAGCAGATGGAAGAGGCTGGCGCTCATTGCATCACCTTAAACAGCCCGGTGATTGAGCGGCCGATTGGTGTGCTGACCAAGCCTGGGCATGAGCTGTCGGCGGCGGCGCAAGTATTGTTTGATATTTTTCGGGATGAAGCGGGGAAGGGGCGGTTTCCGGCGTTGTTATAAGGCAGTAATTAAAAAGCCCGCTCGAACTAACGAGCGGGCTTTAATATTTAATGCTGAGTGATCAGCAGTATCTATCAATCACTTTTACTTGCGATTGGCCTTTAAGGTTCTGCCATTCGGTATTGAGTGTATGAAAGACCTGCTCGATAAAGTTGCGATCAGCCGCGGCCTTCTTGCCGACATAACCCTGGCCACGGCGGTACACCTTCAGGCGCGCTGCCAGTTCACGGTTGTTGCGGTCAAACTCGGCTTCTTCGGTATTGGGCTCCAGGCAGTCAAGTTGCACTTCGCCCGATTTGCCAATCCACAAGATATGGTCGTCGAGTGTGTCTTTCTGCGCTGCGAACATCTCAGCCAATTCATCGATAGTTGGTTGGTTGTTCAGATTCATGTGTAAGCCCCTTGACCAGTTGGCGATCTATCAGTTAATTCCGTTAAAACTGCTTAGTTGTCTCCGGTTCTGAAAACCGGGCGTCAGTGACGGTCTGCCGAGTACGGGCAGGGTCTTGAACCTGATGCATGTAGTCTTGCTGATGAACTGCTACGCAATGGTTTCATAACGAAGACAAGCAGCGTTTGAGCTCCTTGTACCCATCCCTCCGGGGTGGGTCAGCTTCATCAATCTGCCTTGTGGGCAGTGCACATCCGGAAAAAACAGCTCGGCGGTCAGACGAGCTCTTTCAAAACGCTTGTTACCAACGCTCCCGATCCGGGAGACGTCTCGATAATGCAAGGACAAAAAGGTTACGTCAACGGTTATGTAGTGATTATTTTTATTCACTACATAAATCGTTGTGGGGACGGGGAAATGCGGGATAACGTGACTTGGGCGTCACTTTTTGGAGGTTTGGTTCGATTTCCGAAGGCTTTGGTGGCGAGCATTCCAGAGGTGAGCGTTCCACACTTCAGATAAGCCGTTCTGCCAGCAAGGGCAGCAGCACCTCGCACGACGCTTGGACCTTCATCTGCAACAACTCATCCCCACGGGTCTTGCCCAGGTTGATGGCGATCACCGGTTTGCCTTGCTCGACCATTGCCTTGCACAGACGAAATGCCGAATAGGCCATCAGCGACGATCCTACTACCAGCAACCCCTCGGCATGTTCCACCGCAGCCATCGCTGCGGCGGCCGTTGCCGTGGCGACGTTTTCACCGAAAAACACTACGTCCGGCTTGAGTCGTTGACCGTGGCAATAGGGGCATCGGGGAACTTGGAAGCGCTCTTCAAACGCAGGGTCGAGGAGGGTATCGCCATCCGGCGCTTGAACGGCATCAACGCCCGCCAGATAGGGGTTCTCGGCTTCCATCAACCGTTGGATGACGTTGCGATCACTGCGCTGCTGACAGTCCAGGCATAGCACCCTGTGCAGGCTGCCATGCAGTTCGATCACGTCGTGGCTACCGGCTTGGTCATGCAGCATGTCGACGTTTTGCGTGATCAGCCCGCTGATGCGCTGGCGTTGCTGCAGCGTCGCCAGCGCCATGTGCGCTTTGTTCGGCGTGGCAATGCGTACCCTTGGCCACCCCAACATCGCGCGTGCCCAGTAACGGCGACGAGCCTGTGGCGTGGCCAGGAACTCCTGGTACATCATCGGTGCCTTGCCTCGGCGCACGCCCTCGCTGTCGCGGTAATCGGGAATTCCCGATGACGTACTGATCCCTGCACCGGTCAGCACCAGAAAGCGCCGTTCGGCCATGGCCTGGAGCAGGATGTCGAGGTGGTCTTCCTGGTGTTCCTGGCTGTCGAGCATGGGGTCTCCCTATTCGCCGCGGATGTACTGCTCCAGCTGTTTAATCAGGTCTGCCTGGTCGGCAATGGCTTCCTTCACCAGATCGCCGATGGACAGCAGGCCCAACAGCTGACCTTCTTCGACCACAGGCAGGTGGCGAAGGTGACTGTCGGTCATGATATTCATGCACTCATCGACCTTTTTGTGAGGGTCGACGCATATCACCGGCGAACTCATAACTTCATCGACCCGCGTCGTTACCGACGATAGACCTTTGAGAATGAGCTTACGTGCGTAATCGCGCTCGCTGATGATCCCCACCACCACGCCTTCCTTGACGACCGGCAAGGCCCCGACGTTTTTCTCCGACATCCGCACCAGCGCTTCAAACACGGTATGGTCCCATTGGATGGTGTGGACGTCCTGGTTTTTAAGATCCTTGGCTTTGAGTACTTCTGCGACAGTTTTCATGGCGGCCACTCCGGTGTTGTTATCAGGTAGTCAAGGTGCCCTAAAGAATCCTAGACGGCCTGCGCGGGAGCAAGGTCCAAAGCGGCGTTAAACCCGTCGAAAAACGTCATTCGCCGGATTTTTTTGCGGTTTACCCCGCAGTTGTCGGCTTTTTGGCGCGCTTTGGTCCGGTAGCGGTCTTGCGGGGGGCGCTTGTGCGTTTCTTTTTCCACGGGGCTGTGCCTCGACCTGCGGGGCTCGCCGGACCGGTGATGGTCATGCGCATACCATTGCATCGCGCCACTTGTTTGCTCATCCAGGCCGCCTGCTTGGCGACGAACTCTTCCAGGCTCATTTCGCCGCTTTGCACCATGTCCAGCGCTTGTTCCCAGATTGCGGTGGTGCCGGGGTCGGCGATGGCGCGGGGCACTGCGTCGATCAGGCTGAACGCCGCCGGGGTAGCCGACAGCGCCTTGCCGTTCTTCACCAGGTAACCTCGATCAAGCAAACCCTGGATAATCCCGGCGCGGGTCGCTTCAGTGCCGATACCAGTGGTGTCCTTGAGTTTTTGCTTGAGGAGCGGGTCTTCCACCAGTTTGGCGACGTTTTTCATTGCCTTGATCAGGTCGCCTTCGGTAAAGGGTTTGGGCGGCTGAGTCCACAAATCCTTGAGGTTGACCTTGTCCACTGCGTAGTCCTGGCCCTGTGTCAGCGTCGGTAAGGCCTGTGGCGCAGGTGTCTCACGGCCTCTGGTCGGCGCCAACGCTTCGGGCAGGGCGCGCTTCCAGCCTGGCTCTATCACGACTTTGCCGACCGCGCGCAATGCGAAACCTGCGCAGTCGAAATCCGCCTGAGTGCGATCGTATTCATGGTTGGGCAGGAACTGCGCCAGGTAGCGCGCACGAATCAGCGTGTACACCGCGCGATGTTTACCGGTGAGTTGCCCGACGTCCTTGCCAGCGCCCGTGGGGATGATGCCGTGGTGAGCGCTGACCTTGGCGTCGTTCCAGGCCCGCGAGCGGCGTTGGGGGTCGATATGGGGCATCAGCTCGTTGACTGCCGTATCGGCACGGCCCAGTGCGGCGAGAATCTTTGGTGCGTCGCTGTGTTGGCTCACCGGCAGGTAGCCGCAATCACTGCGCGGGTAGGTGATGACTTTGTGGGTTTCGTAGAGGGATTGGGCGATGTCCAGGGTTTCCTGGGCGCCGAGGCCGAGCTTCTTGGAGCAGATTTCCTGCAAGGTGCCCAGGTCGAAGGGCAGGGGCGCCACTTCGCGCATGCGTTCGGTTCGCAGTTTTACCAGGCGTGCGCTGGAGGCGCGGGTCATGGCATCGGCGGCTTCTCGGGCAAGTTGCGGGTTCAGGCAGCGGCCTTGGTCGTCGCAGGCATCTTCGGCAGCCCGCCATTGGGCGGTGAAGGTCATGCGTTCGTGGCGCAAGTCCACATCGATGGCCCAATAAGCCACGGGGACGAAATCGGCGATGCTGCGATCGCGGTCCACCACCAGACGCAAAGTCGGGGTTTGCACCCGACCCACCGGCAGCACACCTTGATAACCGGACTGACGCCCAAGGAGCGTAAACAGGCGACTCATGTTCATACCGATCAGCCAGTCGGCGCGGGAGCGCCCCAGGGCCGAGTGATACAGGCTGAACGTCTCTGCACCCGGCTTGAGCGCCGCCAGGGCTTTGCGAATGGAGGCGTCATCCAGTGCCGACAGCCACAAACGCTGGATCGGCCCGCGATAACGACAGTGTTCCACCAGCTCCCGGGCGATCATCTCGCCCTCGCGGTCGGCGTCGGTGGCAATCACCAACTCCTGCGCTTCCCCCAGCAGGCGCTTGACCGCCTTGAACTGGCTGGCGGTCTTGGGCTTGACCAGCATCTTCCATTTTTCCGGGACGATTGGCAGGTCGGCCAGTACCCAGCGCTTGTACTTGGCGTCATAGGCATCGGGCGGAGCGGTTTCCAGCAGATGGCCGATGCACCAGGTGACGGTGACCCCATTGCCCAGCCAGCAGCCGTCGCCCCGGCGACTGGCGCCGAGCACGGCCGCGATGTCCTTGGCCTGGGAGGGTTTTTCACAGAGGTACAGCCGCATGGTCAGCCCATTCGTTACACAGATGAATGGGGAGCAGAATGGGCAAAAGAAGGGATTTGATCAACCTTTATCTGGATGGATATACAGCAAATTATGTGAGCACTGCGAAGCCAATGTGCGAGGAGGGTTGCTCCCGATTGTGGTCTATCAGTCACTGCAACGGCGACGGAACCACTGTTATCGGGAGCAAGTCCCCTCCCACAGGGGACTGTCGCCGTTCTGTAGATCAGTTGTTATCGATATCCACATGCCGCGTTTCTTTGAGGAAGAACAGCCCGACAATCAGGCTCACCCCGGTAATCACCACCGGGTACCACAAGCCGTAGAAAATATCCCCTGTGTACACCACCAGCGCAAACGACACGGTCGGCAGGAACCCGCCAAACCAGCCGTTACCGATGTGGTATGGCAGTGACATCGAGGTGTAGCGGATACGCGTCGGGAACAGTTCCACCATCAGGGCAGCCAGCGGGCCGTAGCACATGGCCGCGATCAGGATCAGCGCAACGATCAGTACCACTACCATGACTTTGTTGACCTGAGCCACATCCGCCGAAGTCGGGTAACCGGCCAAGGTTACCGCGCCACGCAGGGCTTTTTCGTCAAAACCGTCGATACGCACGTCGCCCACGCTCACCTGCACCGGGCTGCCGGCGGGGGCGGCGGCGCTGCTGTAGGGCAGGCCTTGCTTGACCAGGAAGGTCTTGACCTTGTCGCACGGGCTGTCAAATTTTGCCTTGCCCACGGGGTCGAATTGGAAGGTACAGGTGGCTGGGTCGGCCAGTACGGTGATCGGGGCCTGGGTACTGGCCTGGTCCATCGCCGGGTTGGTGTAGTGCGCCAGGCTCTTGAAGATCGGGAAGTACAGCAAGGTAGCCAGCAGCAGGCCGAGCATCAGCACCGGCTTGCGCCCGACTTTGTCCGACAGCCAGCCAAAGAAGATAAAGAACGGCGCGCCGATCACCACGCTGATGATCAGCAGCATGTTGGCCAATGCCGGGTCCATCTTCAGGAATTGGGTGAGGAAGAACAGCACGTAAAACTGCGCCGCGTAGAAGGTCACCGCTTGCCCGCCGTTAATGCTGAACAGCGCAATCAGCACGACCTTGAGGTTTTCCCATTTGCCGAAGGACTCGCGGATCGGCGCCTTGCTGGCCTTGCCTTCCTCTTTCATCTTCAGGAAGGCCGGCGACTCGTGGAGGCTCATGCGGATCCATGTGGAAATGCCCAGCAGTACGATGGAAAACAGGAACGGAATGCGCCAGCCCCACACTTCGAACTGGTCGCCGGTGAAGTAGCGGCAGGCCAGCACCACCAGCAGCGACAGCAGCAGGCCGAGGGTAGCGGTGGACTGAATCCAGCTGGTATGGAAGCCACGTTTGCCAGCGGGTGCATGCTCGGCCACATAGGTCGCCGCGCCGCCGTATTCACCGCCCAACGCCAGGCCTTGCAGCATGCGCAGCACGATGAGAATGATCGGCGCCGCAATGCCGATGCTGGCGTAGGTCGGCAGCAAACCGACGCAGAAGGTGGCGACACCCATCAGGATGATAGTCACCAGAAACGTGTACTTGCGCCCGATCATATCGCCCAGACGGCCGAACACCAGCGCGCCGAACGGGCGCACCACAAAGCCGGCTGCAAAGGCCATCAAGGCAAAGATAAATGCCGTGGTGTCGTTGACCCCGGCAAAGAACTGCTTGCTGATCACGGCCGCCAGCGCGCCGTAGAGGAAAAAGTCATACCACTCGAACACCGTCCCAAGGGACGAGGCGAAGATGACCTTTTTGGAGTCGTTGCTGGCGCTCGCGTCTCTCGTCGAGCCCAGGGTTTGAGCGTGTTCTGACATCGGGTAGCCCTCACAGTGATTATTTATTGTTGTTCCACTGTCGGCGCCAGGTTTGGCGCCGCTATTCAGATTGCATGAACCAGTTCTTTCTCCGGGGCGAGACTCCTTGTGTTCGGCGAAAGGATCAGCTGCGCGGCCTTTTCCGCGATCATCAGCGTCGGTGAACAGGTATTGCCGGACGTAATGCGCGGCATGATCGAGGCATCGGCGATGCGCAGGCCGGGCACGCCATGCACCCGCAGTTGCGCATCGACCACGGCGTCTTTGTCGCTGCCCATGCGGCAAGTGCCCACCGGGTGGAAAATCGTGGTGCCGATACGGGCGGCGGCTTCGTGCAGTTCCTCCTCGGTTTGCAGCGAGTCACCGGGCAGATACTCCACCGGCTTGAACTGGCTCAGGGCGGGGGCAGCGACGATGCGTCGGGTCAGGCGAATCGCGTCGGCGGCCACGCGCAAGTCTTGCGGATGGCTGAGGTAGTTGGGTTGTATCAGCGGCGCATCCGCCGGGTTTGCCGAGCGGATATCAATACGGCCACGGCTTTGCGGACGCAGATCACACACCGAGGCGGTGAATGCCGGGAACGCGTGAAGCGGCTCGCCGAAGCGCTCCAGGGATAGCGGCTGCACGTGGTATTCGAGGTTGGCCGAGGTTTGTTCCGGGCCGGAGCGGGCAAACGCGCCGAGCTGACTGGGCGCCATCGACAGCGGGCCGCTGCGGTCGTACAGGTAGCGCAGTCCCATGCCCATTTTGCCCCACACGGTGCCGGCGATCTGGTTCAGGGTGCGGGCTTTTTCCAGCTTGTAGATCAGCCGCAGTTGCAGGTGATCCTGCAAGTTGCCGCCAACGCCAGGCAGTTCATGCAGCACATCAATGCCCAGAGGCTTGAGTACGCTGGATGGGCCGATGCCTGAACGTTGCAGAATGCCTGGCGAGCCCACGGAACCGGCGCACAGCACGATCTCCTTGCACGCTTTCCAACTCATCTGCTGACCGTTTTGACGCCCGACCACCGCCGAAGCGCGACCGTTTTCCAGGACCACGCGGTCGACTTCGACTTCTGTCAGCACGGTGAGGTTGGGACGTTGGCGGATAGGCTTGAGAAACGCCTTGGCCGCGTTCCAGCGCACGCCGGCTTTCTGGTTGACCTGGAAGTAACCGCAGCCTTCGTTATCGCCCTGGTTGAAGTCATTGATAGCGGCGATGCCGCTTTGCGCTGCCGCCTCACGAAATGCATCCAGGATCGGCCACGACAGGCGCTGCTGCTCGACCCGCCATTCACCGCCGTCGCTGTGGAATTCCGAGCCACCGGCAAAGTGGTTTTCGCTCTGCTTGAACAGTGGCAGCACATCTTTCCAGGCCCAGCCCGGGTTACCTTGCGCCGCCCAGCCGTCGTAATCCTGGGCCTGGCCGCGCATGTAGATCATGCCGTTGATGGATGAGCAGCCGCCCAGCACCTTGCCGCGCGGGTAACTCAGGGCACGGCCTTGCAGGCCTTCCTGGGCTTCGGTCTTGAAGCACCAGTCGGTGCGTGGGTTGCCGATGCAGAAGAGGTAGCCGACGGGGATGTGGATCCAGGGGTAATTGTCGCGGCCACCGGCTTCGAGCAGGAGCACGCGGTGGGCAGGGTTGGCGGACAGTCGATTGGCCAGCAGGCAGCCTGCGGGGCCGGCACCTACTACCACGTAATCGTATTGTGCAGCTGCAATGGGCATCTGAGGCCTCGCTTGTTTTTCTTATTGGTTCCATCCTAGTTGTTAGTTTTCGTCTTAAAAATGTTAGTTTTTACCCAGCTGCTGTGCGTTTTTAAACAGCGTTGCCCTGGCTGATTGAATGGAGGCGATATGTTCGACTGGAATGACCTACGGTTCTTTCTTGAGCTCCAACGCAGTGGTCGTCTGCTTACTGCCGCGCAGCGCCTGAAAACCACCCACGCCACCGTGGCCCGGCATATCGAGGCCATCGAAAAAAGCCTCGGCACCGCGCTTTTCGTGCAACACGCCCAGGGCTACGAACTGACGCCTTCGGGCGAGGCCCTGCTCAAACACGCTGAAGCCATGGAAAACGTTGCGCTGCTGGCCGAAGACGAACTCACGCATTCCGCCGCGCCGCTGGGCAAGATCCGCCTCGGCGTGGCTGAAGGCCTGGGCGTGATGTTTCTCGCCAGTCGCATGGGCGGGCTGTTTGAACGTTATCCGGGATTGGAAGTGGAACTGGTGGCGGTGCCGCGCTTTGTCAGCATCCTCAATCGCGAAGCGGAAATCAGCATCCACCTCGAACGCCCCAGCGTCGACCAACTGGTCACCCGCAAACTCACCGATTACCGCCTGGCCCTTTACGCCAGCCGCGCTTACCTGGACCGCAACCCTGCCATCGAAAAACGCGAAGACCTCGCTGCCCATTCCTGGATCGATTACGTCGACGACCTGTTGTTCAGCCAGGAGCTGAAATTCCTCAGCAGCTTCTGCCGTAACCCCAAAGTGGTGTTTCACAGCACCAGCGTGATCGCACAACACCAGGCTGCGCGCTCCGGATTGGGCATTGCGGTGTTGCCGTGCTTCATGGCAGCCGGCGATCCGGAGCTGGTCGCGTTGCTGCCGGGGGAGGGGATCCAGCGCAGCTACTGGATCAGCTCGCGCAGGGAGCTGCACAAGTCGGTGCGGCTGCGGGTGTTGTGGGATTACGTGGTGGAGTTGTGCGCGCGGGAGCAGCCACTGTTGCTCGGCGAGTCGACCTGAAGAAACCGAAGCAAAACTGTGGGAGTGGGCTTGCTCTCGGTAGCGGTGGGCCGGTCGCCAGATGGCCTGGCTGATACACCGCTATCGGGGGCAAGCCCCTTCCCACATTGATCGGCGGTGTTGGCTAAACATCGGGTTAATCGCGCAATTCGAATTCAGCGCTGCCGAGCCTTTCTCCATTCACCATGACATGCACCCTATGCCGACCGGGATAGTGCTTGCGTGTAGTCAGTTCACGAATATGTTGCTCGCGGCGCAGGCTGTGTCGTTCTCCCGCGCCCAGCGTAAACGCCTTGAGCTTGAACACCTTGCTCGCGCTATGTCCGGCGCTTTTTACATAGTCGATGGCGTAATCCACCACCAGTTTTTGCGCAGTGGCCGCGGTGGATTCCAGGCTGAACGACAGGTTAATCCGCTCGCCCAGATTGATCACCGCCGGCGTCACGCTCAAGTTATGGAGCTTCACCTCGGCCCTGGCGCCGGCGCCCATGATGGTCAGCGCACGGGGGTTGCCCTGTTTGATCAGGCTGCGCAGCGCATGACGTGCAATCCAGGCCGTGTGCGGGTTATCCAGATTCCAGCCTTCGATCAGGCTGAGCACCCATTCCGGATGGTCCTTGGTGATGTCGTTGAGGTGATTGGCCACGGACTTGCGCACGTAGAGGCTCGGATCGGCCTTTAGGTTGTCGAGGATCGAGGCGCATAACGCTGGGTTGGCCTGCACTTCGGTCAGGCGAAACGACCATGGCAAACGGGGCCGCGAGCCTTCGCTGGCCAGGCGGCGTACGTGGTCGTTGTCATCCAGCGACCACGCCTGCATCACTGCCAGGGAGCGTTCGAAGTCGTGCAGCAAGAAGTGTCTTATCGCGAACTCGGCCGAGCCAAAGGTGGTGAAGTACTTGAGCGCCGCCATGGAGCGCTCGAAGTCAGCCAGGCCGTAACTTGCCACGTAGTGCGGTAGAAACAGGCTGACAAATCCACTGTTCAGGCGTGGCGCCAGGGCGTAAAGCAGTTTGAGGCTTTTGGGGTAATCCAGGGGGATCACCGCGCGCAGGCTTTCGCTGACCCGTGCCATGCGCTGCATCACCGACAACTCGTCCAGCCCGGCGGTGGCGTGTTTGAGGAAACCTTTGGCGTCGAACGCGGGATACACCGCCGTCATTTCAGTGGCGATGTGTTGCAGGCGTTCGACGTTGAAGATTTCCTTGAGGGCCGGGGCACTTTGGTCGGTCATCGGTGATTCCATGGCGGTTGAGTCAGAGAAACCAGCGGTATTCCCGCGCGTGGATCTCTTGCTGGAAGGCCAGGTGATCCTGGCGTTTGTTCTCGCAGTACACGTCGACAAATTCGGCGCCCAGCTTATCGCGCAATACTGGCTGATGCTGCATGGCGCGCACGGCATCAAGCATTTCCACTGGGAAGTCGGTGCCGCTGGCGCGGTCCTCGTTCAGTGGCGCGATGGGCTCCTGTTTGGCTTCCAGGCCATGTTCCAAACCGACGAGGATCGCCGCCAGCACCAAATACGGGTTGGCGTCGGCGCTGGCCAGGCGATGTTCGATGCGCAGGTTGCGTGGGTCAGACTCAGGGATGCGCACGCACGCGTCGCGGTCTTCAAACCCCCAGCAGGCGCGGGTGGCAGCGTTGACCGTGCCGCCCAGGCGGCGGAAAGCGTTGTGGTTGGGCGAGAAGATCGGCATGCAATGGGGCAGTAATTCCAGGCAGCCGGCCACCGCATGGCGCAGCGGTTGTTGCTGATGCGCCGCCAGCAGGTTGTTGCCCGCGCCGTCGTAGAGGCTGACATGCACGTGCATGCCGCTGCCGGGAAATTGCAGGTAGGGCTTGGCCATGAAACTGGCGCGGTAGCCGTGTTTGAGTGCCACGCCCCGGGTGCTGCGACAGAACAGGGCGGCCCAGTCGGCGGCGCGCAGGCCGTCGTCGAGGTGACCGAAGTTGATCTCGAACTGGCCGGGGCCGAGTTCGGCAGTGATCACCGTGATGTCGATGCCCTGGTCCTTGGCGGTCTGGGCCATATCGTCGAGTACATCGTTGAAGCGTGACAGCCGTTCGATATGCAGGTTGGGCTGGTCGTCGGCGTCATCGCTCAGTGGGTCGCGGGCAAATTGCGGCAGGCCGTTGTCGAGTTTCTTGTCGAATAGATAGAACTCCAGCTCGAAGGCCACCACCGGGTGAATACCTTTGTGGTGCAGGCGTTCCAACACCTTGGCCAAGACTTCGCGAGGTTCGAACTCGATCGGCGCGTCGGTACCGTCCGAGGTGATCAACATCTGGCCCAAGGGCTGCGATTCCCAGTTCACCGGCTTGAGCGTGCCCGGCACCAGGCGGCGGTTGGCGTCTGGGTCACCGTCGTTGAAGCAGTAATCGCCGATCTTGAACAACCCGCCCTGAGCGCCCAGCAGCACCGCGTTCTGTGGCAACTTCAGCGGGCTGCCGGAGGCGACCTTTTCCAGCATTTCTATGGGATAACGCTTGCCGTAGAAATGCCCGGGGATGTCCAGGGCGATCAGGTCGACGTAGCGCACGTCGGGGTGGTTCTGGCGAAAGGTCCGTACTTCGGCCAGTAACGTGGCGGCATGGCTTTTCACGGGTGCAGCTCCTAGTTGTAAACCCACAACACGCGGGCGGGCAGGTCAGTCAAGTTGGCGTAGCGGCAATGGGCAAAGCTGGCGAGGTGGAAGCTGTCGCCAGGGCCGAGGGTGACCGAATCGGCCTCGCCTTCGACCCACAGTGTTAATTCACCCTCCAGCACAAAACCGGCCTGCTCGGCGCGGTCGCTCATGGTCTGCTCACCACTGTTGGCACCGGGAGCAAGCAGGCTGTCGAGCATCGAAAACGCGCCGTTCATGCTGGGGGAGACCAGGATGTCGGTGATGCCATTGGCGTAATACACCGTGCGCCGCTCGTTGGGGCGCGTGATCCAGTCAATGGCCTTGGGTTTGGGCTGGCTGTAGAAATACGTGGTGGGCACGTCGAGGGCGTGGCTGATGGCAGTGAGGTCCGCCACGGTCGGACGTGACAGGCCGCGTTCCACCTGTGACAGAAAGCCTACCGAGCGCTCGATCTTTTGCGCGAGTTGGGCGAGGGTCAGCTTCTTGTGCTTGCGCAGGTCGTGGATCAGGATCGCCAGGGCGTCGAGTTCTTCTTGCTGGTTCATGAAATTTATATCGAGAAATTTCATGAAAAATTACAGGTTTTATTTCATGGAGGCAATGGGGGCGGTGAAGTCGTCGGTAGATGTCTTTAAGCAGCGTTCTTTGCTGAATGATTGCCAACCCTCGCGGTCCGAACCTGGGTACGTGTCATTAATTGAAGGAGCACCCATGAAGTCTAAAACCCTAGCTGCCTGCCTGTTGGTCGCCGCCAGCCTGTCCACCGCCAGCTTTGTGGTACAGGCCGGTGATACGCCTCAGGAAACTGTGCAACCTTCCAACATCAACACCCGTGACCTGAAAGAAGGCGATCGCGCGCCGGATATTCTGATGCGCAAGGAGTCGGCCGTGAGCGACTGGAAAAAGCGCGGTCTCAAGCAGCCCGAGGACGAAAGCCAATGGGCGCGGGTGGGCGATAAATACGTACTGCTCAAGACCACCAACGGCACCATTCTGGAGATCACACCCGTCAAGAAGTGACCCTCCTTTTTGCCTTGTTCTTGCGTTAAGGTAGCCGACCGCAATGGTCGCGTTACCTTCAAAGAATGAGAGCAGGATGCTTGCCACAATAAAAAACTACCCCCGCACCGTTAACCTGTTGCTGAGCGCCACGTTGCTGCTGACGCTGGCCAAGGCGATTACGTTTCCCTACTTGGTGATCTACCTCACCCATCATTTCACCCTCGACATCACGCAAGTTGGCCTGGTGATCGGCAGCTCGTTGATCGTCGGCTCGCTGCTCAGCGTGTATGGCGGTTTTCTAGTCGACCGCATCAACAGCTATCGGTTATTGCTCTGGATGAGCGTGCTGTTTGTGCTGGGGTTTATTGGCACGCTGGTGGCGCAGAACATCTGGACGTTTTATAGCTGCCTGATCCTGATCAACCTTGCGTACGCGGTCATCGATATTGCGGTGAAGGCCGGCTTTGCGAGCCTGCTGCCGGAAGACGCGCGCAGCGAAGTGTTTTCCATCAAGTACACCCTTACCAACATTGGCTACGCGGTCGGGCCGTTTTTCGGTGCGATGGTGGCGAAGATGGATATCAGCCTGCCGTTTATGTTATCGGCGCTGCTGGGGGCGGGGTTTTTCCTGCTGTATTGGCGCTGGGGCGATCGCACGCTAACCACAGTGGACGTGGCGCAAAAGCCAGTGTCGTTTCTTGCCGTTGGCCGTGTATTGCTGCAGGACCGTCGGCTGGTGTGCTTCACGATGGGCGGTGTGCTCAGTGCAGTCGTGTTCGGCCAGTTCACGGCCTACCTGTCGCAGTACCTGGTGATCACCACCACAGCGCAACACACTTACACCGTGATCAGCGCCGTGCTCACCACCAACGCGGTGATGGTGATCGCTTTGCAATATGTGATCGGCCGGCGCATATCACACCGTTATTTGAGCCAGTGGCTCATCTTCGGCTTGAGCATGTTCATGTTGGGGCTGATCGGCTTTGCGCTGTCCACCAGCGTGCTGTGGTGGGTGCTGGCAATGGCGGTGTTCACGGTGGGGGAGATTATCGTGTTCCCGGCCGAATACATGTTTATCGACCGGATTGCCCCGGACCATTTGAGGGGCATGTACTACGGCGCGCAGAACCTGTCCAACCTCGGCGCAGCCCTGGGGCCGGTGTTGTGTGGGCTGGTACTGGCCAACCTGCCGGCCCACACGATGTTCTACATGCTGGGGATGTTTATCGTGGCCGGCGGTGTGTTCTATTTCATTGGTTCGTCGTTGAAGGGAAGTCATTCAGCGTGAGCTTGCCCATGGTGTTGCACTGCAGTTCGTAGCGCAGTTCTTCCACCATTTTTTCCACTTCTATCGGGGTCTGCAGCCGGTTGGTGCTGATCCCGGTAACCACCAGATCAACCCGGCCGGTATCGGCGTCGTAGACCTTGAGGGTCAAGGACGCATCCCGGCACAGGGTGAACTCGCAGGTCAGTGGCGACAGGCCTTCTTCGATGCAATTTCGCAGTTGGGCGAGGGTAAACATGCGTGTTCCTTCAGGGCATCCAGTTCGATGCCTTGAAGGTTATTGCTTACGCCGCCCCGCCATAAGTTGAATTCGCACTAGCTGCACTAGTGCATTTGCACTGTCAGGGCTTGTTTTTCAGGCGCAGTTCACTCGCGAACAGCCCGCGTTCGCGGGCCCAAACGATGGCCGCGCTGCGGCTGTGCACCCCCAATTTGGAGTACACCGTGGCCACGTGGTTGCGCACGGTGTTGGGCGCCAGTTTCAGGCGTGAGGCGATCTCTTTGTCGGCCAGTCCTTCACAGATCAAGCCCAGCACATCGCGCTCGCGGGCGGTGAGGTCGGTGAAGCTGACGTTAGGCAGGTTGGGGCTGTTGACGCTCTTGGCGTTAGCCAGCTTTTCGATCAGGGTCTGGCTGAACCAAGAGGCGTCCTGCATCACTTCCTCGATGGCCGCCACCAACTCCAGTTCCGAGCGCTTGCGTTCGGTGATGTTCATCAGCACCAGCAGGTAGCAGGGCACGTCCTGGATGATCACGGTGTCGGCGGAAACCACGCAGTCGATCACTTCGTTGCCCTTTTTGCGCACCTTGAGGTCCTGGCCATCCAGGTTGCCGGCTTTTTCCAGGGTGGTGAACAACTGTGTGCCTGCCTGGGGGCTGTCGATAAAGTCGATGTCTTCGATGGACTTACCGATCAGTTCTTCGCTGATATAGCCAGTGATGTTCATAAAGGCTTCGTTGACGTCCACCACCTGGCGGTTAGCGGCGTTACACACCAACGTGGGCACCGGCGTAAGGCGGAACGACTTGGCGAAACGTTCTTCACTTTGGCGCAGGGCCACTTCGGCCTTGCGTCGAGGCTCAAGGTCGGTGAACGAAAACAGCATGCAGTCTTCTTCGTTCATGTCCAGCGGCTGGCCGGCGACGATCACCAGTTTGCTGCCGCCTTCGGGCAGTTTCAGTTCGGCCTGCATCTGCGGGATAGTCGCGCCTTCGCCCAAGCGCTGGATGGCCAGGTCTTTGCGCTCTGCCTGCTCCAGCACATCCAGTTCATACACGGACTTGCCGATGACCTGGTCGCGGTTGTGGCCGGTCATCTCCAAAAAGCCCTGGTTGACCTTGATGTAGCGCAGGTCGCTCAAGCGGCAAATCACCGCGGGCGCGGGGTTGGCGTTGAAGGTTTTTTCGAAGCGCTGCTCGGCGCTGGCCCATTCGGTGGCGTCGCTGAGGATCAACACCAGTAACTCCGGCTCGCCGTGGGAGTCAGTGATCACAAGGCTGCGCAGGCGGTGGACCCAGGTTTTGTCCGGCTCGGCGATGGGCGTGACTTCCACCACCACGTCGCTGAATTCATCGCCTGCCGCCGCGCGGGCCAATGGGTAACTATCCGGCTGTACGGGATGGTTATTGCGATAACGCAGGGTAAAACGCTCGGCGTAGGCCTGGGCGTTCGCACCCAGTGCCTCCACGTCATCCACACCGTGCATGGTCAGCGCGGCTTCATTGGCCCACAGGATGGTCTGGTCGACTTCCGCGAGGATAATCCCATCGGAGAGCCCGGAGATAATCTGCTGCAGTTGGCGGCGGTTGGTTTCTTTGGCAAGTACATCCTGGGTCATGATTTCTCCGGTGTAGGGGCGCATGGACGTACGACATCCTGCCTTCACGATAGTGCAAAGAAACTGAGTACGGGGGAGTGCGAATGCACCAGGCGCACTGGTGCATTTGGGCCATGACTGAACGTATGTCGTTTCGCCAGACTCCATCCATCAAGGCATTTCGCCTTGCCTCAACAACATGTGAAGGACCTCTGTATGACCACTGTCTATGAAACCAATCGCTCGTTGTTTCGTGTGTCCTGGAGCTCGGTGCTCGCCGGTAGTGCAATTGCCCTGGTGACCTACCTGGTCCTCAGTGTGTTGGGCACTGCCATCGGTGCCAGTGCGGTTAACCCGATGCAAGCCGGTAACCCGCTGAGCGGTTTCGGCACGGGGGCCGGGATCTGGCTGTTTGTCTCCACATTACTTGCCATCGGTGTGGGTGCCTTCGTCGCCGGCCGCACGGCCCCGGATCGTGGCGGCCTGCACGGCGTGCTGACCTGGACCGTCACCACCTTGCTTACCACCTGGCTGTTGGCAGGCTTGGCCGCCAGTGTGGTTGGCACCGCCGGTAACGTGGTTGGTAAAGGCTTGTCTGCTGCCGGTAGCGGGATTGCCGCCGCCGCGCCTGGCATCAGCGATAGCGTCAAGCAGCAACTGAACGAGCAGGGCATCCAGCTGGACTGGAAAAGCCTGCAGGGCGAACTGGACACCTTGCTCAAGCAAAGCGGCAAGCCTGAGCTGGACCCGGCCAATGTTGAGCAGAAAACCGACCAGGCTGCCGCCGATGGCAAACAGACAGCGACTACCGCAGCGACCGATCCTGCCCAGGCCGGCGATGCGCTGAAGCAGTGGTTTGAGCGCGTCAAAGCCTCCGGTGAGCCAGCGCTTAACGCGGCTGACAAAGAAGCCTTGGTCAATATCGTTGCTGCCCGTACCGGCAAGAGCAAGGAAGAAGCCACACAGATCGTCGACAACTATGCCCAGGCTTATCAGCAAGCCATGCAGAAGGTTGACGAGCTGAAACAGCAGGCTGAGCAGAAGGCCCGTGAAGCAGGTGAAGTCGCGGCCAAGCAATTGTCCCGCGCGGCCTGGAGCACGCTGGCGATGCTGTTGCTGGGTGCGGCGTTGAGCTTCTTTGTAGGGCGCATGGCATTGACTAACCGTCGCGTGCCGTTGGCTTAAGGCTATGTTGTGGCGAGCGAGCAAGCTCGCTCGCCACAACAAGCTCGCTTGCCACCAGGAGTGATGGGTATTTGGGCGTTGGCACTTGCCAAGTCCCGCTGATTCTGGGAAAACCCGGCCCTTTCGCCTTCAACGAGAACCCCCATGAGCAACAACGAACTCCAGATCACCGACACCCGCCCTGGCACCGGCAAAGCCGTCGTCAAGGGCGCGCTGATCACCACTCAATACACAGGCACCTTGGAAGATGGCACGGTGTTCGATTCGTCTTGGGAGCGGGGCAAGCCGTTCCAGTGTGTGATCGGTACCGGTCGTGTCATCAAAGGTTGGGACCAGGGCTTGATGGGCATGCAGGTGGGTGGTGTGCGTACGTTGTACGTGCCGGCGCATCTGGCTTATGGCGAGCGCTCCATGGGCGCGCATATCAAGCCCAACAGCAATCTGCGCTTTGAGATCGAGTTGTTGGAAGTACTGACGCGGGATGAATGAGAAGAGTCGAGCGATATGGATATCAACTGCACCATCAAGGACGTTTATATAGTTGAACTGGGGGCCGGCGATGAGGCTGAGCTCCAGCGTTTTTTTGAGCGGGCGCCGGATTACTTCATGGCGGTTAACGGCGAGCCTGCCAGGCCAACCGAAGCGCACGAAGCGTTGCAGAACCAGCTTCCGCCGGGCTGGCGTTGCAGCCGGATCTACTGGTTGGGTTATCGCGGTGCGGACGGGCAACTGGTCGCCGTAGTGAATATTGCGGCCGATTTGCTCGCAGATGGCGTATGGCATATCGGTCTGCTGCTGGTGGATGCCCGTTTTCATGGCACTGGACTGGCGCAGCAGGTGCATGCGGATCTTCAAGCGTGGGCGATCGAAAATGGCGCTCGGTGGCTGCGGCTGACAGTGGTTGTTGGCAATACCAAGGCCGAGCGTTTCTGGCCGAAGCTCGGCTATGTCGAGGTGCGCACCCGCGAGGGAATCAGGATGGGCCGCCAGGTGAACCATGTGTCGATCCAGGTCAAGGTTCTGGCCGAAGGGCAGCTTGATGGGTATCTGGCATTGGTTGCCCAGGATCGCGCCCTCCCACATTTTGATCCTCAGTGAGCTCAGGAAAACGCCTACCTGAACCCATCCTGAAGAATCTTCTTATTCATCATGCGGAAACTTTCCTACGGTTTACTCTCCTGAAGTCGGGGCGTAAGCTTCGCGCGTTTTCATCAATAGCGGAGACCCTCAGTGGGTACTTGTTCGAGTGACAGTAGTCGGCCGGTTTCGGTAACCGGCATAGGCTTGGCAAGGTAACGCGCATTTATCCGATGCCGTTGTCTCGCCATCAAAGCGAGAAGCGGCATCCCGACAGCGGCCAGTTCTGGTCCTGTCTCGATCCTCTTTCATCGACGCTGACCAGCACCTGAGTGACCTCAGGATGCTACGGACGCGCCTGCCTTTTGCGGCGGGCGGGCCAAGCTGACTGCGCCTGTCTGACAGGCGTGGTGCGCAGCGGCAGTACCTGCACGACGGTTTTTCCTCGCGCAGGAGTAACACCATGAACCTCACTCTGTTGAAAGAGTTCTTCGCCGGCTTCCTGCGGACCCGGCACATCGCCCGGCACTTCCGTCGCCTGGCCATGCTCGAAACCGTCACCGACGCCAGCGTCAGCCGCGAAGTGCCGCCGACCCTGGCGCAAACCCTGGTGGCCGCGGCCAACAGCAGCACGACGCAATTGCTCGGCACGTTGGGCAGCCATGCCGAGGGCTTGAACACGCAGGAAGCCGATGCCCTGCGTGTGCAACACGGCCTCAATGAAGTCGAGCACGAGCAGCCGCTGCCGTGGTGGGTGCATCTGTGGCACTGCTACAAAAACCCCTTCAACCTGTTGCTGACCTTGCTGGCGGTGATCTCCTGGCTGACCGAAGACATGAAGGCCGCCACGGTGATTTTCTCCATGGTGGTGCTCTCGACGCTGCTGCGTTTCTGGCAGGAGGCCAAGTCGAACAAGGCCGCCGATGCCTTGAAAGCCATGGTCAGCAACACCGCCACGGTGCTGCGTCGTGATGAGGCCAAGCGCGTCGAGTTGCCGATCAAGCAGTTGGTGCCCGGCGACCTGATCGTGCTGTCGGCCGGCGACATGATTCCCGCCGATTGCCGCGTGCTCAGTGCCAAGGACCTGTTTGTGAGCCAGGCGGCGATGACCGGTGAGTCGATGCCGGTGGAGAAGTTCGCCCAGCATCAGGACGCCAATACCCGCAATCCTCTGGATCTGGACAACATCCTGTTCATGGGCACCAACGTGGTGTCCGGTGCGGCGACGGCGGTGATCCTGACCACCGGCAATAACACCTACTTCGGTGCCCTGGCCCAGCGCGTGACCGCCACTGATCGCGCTACCACTTCGTTCCAGCATGGGGTGAACAAAGTCAGTTGGTTGCTGATCCGCTTTATGTTTGTGATGGCGCCCTTGGTGCTGTTTATCAACGGCTTCACGAAGGGTGACTGGACCGAGGCGCTGCTGTTCGCGTTGTCGATTGCCGTGGGTCTGACCCCGGAAATGCTGCCGATGATCGTCACGTCCACCCTGGCCAAGGGCGCGGTTTTTTTGTCGCGCAAGAAGGTCATCGTCAAGCGCCTGGACGCGATCCAGAACTTCGGCGCGATGGACGTGCTGTGCACCGACAAGACCGGCACCCTGACCCAGGACAAGATTTTCCTGGCGCGCCATGTGGATGTGTGGGGTGAAGAATCCGACGACGTATTGGAAATGGCCTACCTCAACAGCTACTACCAGACTGGCCTGAAGAACCTGCTGGACGTGGCGGTGCTGGAACATGTGGAGGTGCATCGCGAGCTTAAAGTCGGCACCGCCTTCCATAAGGTCGACGAGATCCCATTCGACTTCAACCGCCGCCGTATGTCGGTGGTTGTCGCCGAGCAAGGCTTGCCGCACCTGCTGATCTGCAAGGGCGCCGTGGAGGAGATCCTCTCGGTGTGCAACAGCGTGCGCCACGGCGACACCAACGAAGCACTCACCGATGAGCTGTTGGCGCGCATTCGCCAAGTGACCGCAGCGTTCAATGAAGAAGGCCTGCGTGTGGTGGCCGTGGCTGCGCAACCGATGGAACCTGGGCGCGACACCTACAGCTTGGCAGATGAGAACAACCTGACATTGATCGGCTATGTGGCCTTCCTCGACCCGCCCAAGGAAAGCACCGCGCCTGCGCTGAAAGCCCTGAAAGCCCACGGTGTTGCGGTCAAAGTACTGACCGGTGATAACGAACTGGTCACTGCAAAAATCTGCCGCGAAGTGGGATTGGAGCAACAAGGTCTGTTGATGGGCAACGACATCGAAGACATGACCGATGCTGAGTTGGCCAGGGCCGTGGAAACCACCAATGTGTTCGCCAAGCTGACGCCCAGCCATAAGGAGCGCATCGTGCGCCTGCTCAAGGCCAACGGGCATGTGGTGGGTTTCATGGGCGACGGCATCAACGATGCACCGGCGCTGCGCACGGCGGACATCGGTATTTCGGTGGACAGCGCGGTGGACATCGCCAAGGAAGCGGCCGACATCATCCTGTTGGAAAAGAGCCTGATGGTCCTGGAGGAGGGCGTGCTGGAGGGCCGCCGCACTTTTGCCAACATGCTCAAGTACATCAAAATGACCGCCAGCTCCAACTTCGGCAACGTGTTCTCGGTGCTGGTGGCGAGTGCGTTTATCCCGTTTCTGCCGATGCTGCCGATGCACCTGCTCGTGCAAAACCTGCTATATGACATTTCCCAGATTGCGATCCCGTTCGACCACGTCGATGACGAGATGCTGGCCAAGCCGCAACGCTGGCAGCCGGGGGATGTGGGGCGCTTCATGCTGTTTTTCGGGCCTATCAGTTCGATCTTTGATATCACCACGTTCGCACTCATGTGGTACGTGTTCGATGCCAACACACCAGACCATCAGACGCTGTTCCAGTCGGGCTGGTTTGTGGTGGGGCTGCTGACCCAGACGCTGATCGTGCACATGATTCGCACCCCGAAAATCCCGTTCCTGCAAAGCCGTGCGGCGATGCCGTTGATGGTGATGACGGGCGTGATCATGGCCGTGGGGATTTTCCTGCCAATGGGCCCGCTGGCGCACTACTTCAAATTACAGGCGCTGCCTTCGCTGTACTTTGTGTTTTTGCCGGTGATCCTGCTGGCGTACATGGCGCTGACCCAAGCGGTGAAGGGCTACTACATCCGTAAGTTTGGCTGGCAATGAATAGGGAAGCTCTCCTATGCAAGCAATCAACAACATCAACCTCAACTCCCTGATCGACACCCTGGTCAGCCTCACCGCCGCGTTTATCCTCGGTGGCCTGATCGGTTTCGAGCGCCAGTACCGGCAGCGCACGGCGGGCCTGCGCACCAATGTGCTGGTGGCGGTGGGGGCAGCGATTTTTGTCGACATGGCCAACCGACTCGGTGGCGCGGAAGGCGCGGTGCGAGTGGTTGCGTATGTGGTGTCGGGCATCGGCTTTCTTGGTGCCGGCGTGATCATGCGCGAAGAAGGCAATGTGCGTGGCCTCAATACCGCCGCCACGCTGTGGGCGTCGGCGGCCGTGGGGGCGTGTGCCGGTGCCGACCTGGTGCTCGAAGCGTTGCTGGGCACGCTGTTTGTGCTGGCGGCCAATACCTTGCTGCGGCCAATCGTCAATAACATCAACCGCCAGCCGCTGGATGTGGTGTCGGCGGAAGTCACCAACATCCTGTATGTGATTGCCCGACGTACCCAGCAAACCGCGGTATTGGCGTTGCTGGAATCCGAACTCGCGCGCTGTAACTACCCTGCCAGTGATGTCGACGTGCGTCCGTTCGGCACCGAGGAGGTGGAAATCGAAGCCACACTGGCGGTGACGTCGGTCGACGGTGACGAGTTGGACGCCCTGGTGGTGCGGATTTCCAGGTCGACCCTGGTGGTACAGGCCTTCTGGAGCCCGAGTACCACCGAGTAACGTTCGATGACTCAACCTTGCTGTGCCGAGGAAAAGTCCTACATTTAGTCGAGATTATCCCTTCATTGGAAAAAACAGTCGGTTGTTAAGGTTGCGCGCTTGCGCCTGCTCAGGAATCAAGGCGCGGCTTTACGTGTTTACTGTTTTTTTCAAAAGGAGGGGCCTTTACTGCCTGAGTTGTTGTAGGGAGTAATCAGCACCGTTTGTCGGAACTGTTACTTTTCACAGGTAGTTGGGTCTCGCGTGATATGTAAGCGTACTGATCTTCTCAGGGGAGTCTTATGAGCAACAAAGCTTTAATAGTGGATGACCACCCTTTTATACGCGCCACCGTCAAATATCTGCTGAAGCAGGAGGGCTTCGACAAAATCTACCAGGCGGGTAACGGCGCTGACGCCATGCAGATTGCTCGCGAAACCCGCCCTGACCTAATCATTCTTGACCTGGCGATGCCTAAGCTCGGTGGGTTGGAGGTGATCAGCCGGATCAAGGCGCTGGAGCTGCCTTGCAGGATCCTGGTGCTGACCTCTTATCTGGCGGTGTTCTTTTCGACTCGTTGCATGCGCGCTGGTGCGATGGGGTTTGTCGCCAAGACAGGTGAACTTGATGAGCTGCAGAAGGCGATCAGGGCGATCAGGTCTGGCTACAGTTGCTTCCCCAGCCTGCCCACCAGTTCGGTGCGTCGCGACGATTTGCAGTCCACTGAGCAGGAGTTGGTGGCGGCGCTGTCTGACCGCGAATTGACGGTTTTGCAAAAGCTGGCGCTGGGCCTGGGTAACAAGGAGATCGCCGAGGACATGCTGTTGAGCCATAAGACCATCAGTACCTACAAAACGCGGCTCAAGGAGAAGTTGCGCATGTCCTCGGTGGTTCATCTGTCCAAGTTTGCCCAGCGCAATCATCTGATCTGAAATGATTACCTCCCGGCTGGCGAAACACGCGGCCATCCTGCTGATGGGGCTGTTGCCTTGGGCGGCGATGGCCATCGAAGCACCCCGCGACCTGAGACTGCTGGGTCACTCCACTTTTGCAAACCCTTCTGTAGTGTTGGACGAGGCCGACTGGCGCTGGCTGCGCGAGCGGCGCACGCTGTCGATGGGCGTGTCGGCCCCTGATTTCGCCCCCTTTGACCTGAGCAGCAACAACGATGAATTGGAGGGCATCACCGCCGATTATGCGGCACTGGTCGCCCAGGCACTGAATGTCTCGATCGACGTGAAGCGGTACGACACCCGCGATGAGGTGATCGATGCCCTCAAGGCCGGCGAGGTAGATTTTGTCGGGTCGGCCAATGGCTATGAGGCGGCTGACTCGGAGTTGGTACTGTCCCGTTCTTACGCCAATGACCAACCTGCGCTGGTAACGCGCGCAGGGGAAAGCCAGGCGCTGAAAGCTGACCTTTCGGGTAAGCGCGTGGCGATGCTCTACCACTACATGCAGCCCGACGCCGTTCAGACGTTTTATCCCAATGCACAGTTGCTCTTATTTGCCTCGGCCTTCGAAGCCATAGGTGCTGTCGCGTTCGGCCAGGCCGATGTGTACCTGGGGGACGCTATCAGCACTCGTTATTTGATCAACAAGAACCACCTCAACAACGTGCGCATGGCGGATTTTTCCGCACTGGAGGTCAACCCTTTCGGGTTCGCATTCGCCAAGGACAATACACGCCTGTTGGGCATCATCAACGCTGCTTTGGCCGACGTTCCGGCCAGCCAGCAGCTGGAAATCCTACGTCGTTGGAGTGCCGGTGGCAGCGGGTTTCTGGAGGCGGATCAGCTGCGCTTAAGTGAAAGCGAGCAACGCTGGCTGGAGAAGAACCCTCGGGTGAAAATCGCGGTGCTCGACAAGTTTGTGCCGCTGTCTTTTTTCAACGGGCAGGGGCAATTCGAAGGGTTGAGCGCCGAAGTACTGTCGCGCATCAGTTTGCGCACAGGCTTGAAGTTCGATGTAGAGCGCGGCAGTTCGCTGCCCGCGCAAATTGATCAGGCCAGCGCCGGTCGTGTGGACATGCTGGCGGTCGTCACCCCGAGTGCCGAGCGCTCCGAAAAGATCCGTTTTACCCGACCTTACCTGTCCAACCCCTATGTGTTGGTGGTGCGTGCCGACGACGAGCAACTGGTGACCCTGGAAGATATGCCCGGCAAGCGCCTGGCAATCGTTAGCGGCGACAGCCTGGTCGCACAAATCGCCAAGGACTATCCCAATATCGGGTTTGTCGACGCGCAGAACCCTGAGCAGGCAATGGAATGGGTGGCCAATGGCAGCGTCGATGCGACGGCGGTTTCGCTGATCAGCGCGCGCTACATGATCGCGCGCCATTACCTTAAACGTTTGCGTATCACCAGTACGGTCGGGAGGGAGCCTGCGCGGATTACGTTTGGAGTCAACCGCAGCGAACTGGAGTTGTACTCGATCCTCGACAAGGCGTTGTTGAGCATTTCACCTGAAGAAATGGATGAGCTGACCAACCATTGGCGCAGCGAGATCATCATCGAAGACAACTACTGGATGCGTCACCGCAATATGATTATCCAAGGGTTCGGCTTAGCCGCGCTGCTGTTGCTGGTGACGCTGGGCTGGGTGTTCTACCTGCGTAATCTGATTCGCAAACGCGCCCAGGCCGAACGTGCTTTGAGCGACCAGATGCGTTTTATGAGTGTGCTGATTGATGGCACGCCGCACCCCATTTATGTGCGTGATCGCCTGGGTCGCTTGATGGCCTGCAATAACGCCTATCTCGATGTATTCGGGTTCAAGTTGGAAGACGTCATCGGTAGGACAGTGGTGGAAACCGATATAGGTAACCCGCCCCAGGCCCGTTCGTTTCATGCCGATTATTTGCGTTTGATGGAGTTGGGTGAGCCGCAGATCCATGACCGCGTGCTCAAGGTGCCGGGTGGTGGCGTTCTGACCATTTACCAGTGGATGCTCCCGTACCGCGATAGCAATGGCAGTGTCGTGGGCATGATTGCGGGCTGGGTGGATGTCAGCGAGCGCCAGCGCTTGTTGCGCCAGTTGCAGGAAGCGAAGGAGGAGGCTGACGCGGCCAATCGTGCCAAGACTACGTTCCTAGCGACCATGAGTCATGAAATCCGCACTCCCATGAACGCAGTGATCGGCATGATCGAGCTGGCGCTGAAGAATGCCGAACAG
This sequence comes from Pseudomonas sivasensis, assembly GCF_021391435.1. Taxonomy (NCBI): domain Bacteria; kingdom Pseudomonadati; phylum Pseudomonadota; class Gammaproteobacteria; order Pseudomonadales; family Pseudomonadaceae; genus Pseudomonas; species Pseudomonas sivasensis. Next base: position 2,336,389 of record NZ_CP090029.1, read on the forward strand.
GGCAGGGCTGACCGGGATGCGCTGGAGGTCGCGTCGGTGGCGTCCCGGGGCATGCTGGAGTTGATCGGCGATATTCTCGACATTGCACGGATCGAATCCGGCCACCTTTCCCTTAGCCTGGAGCCAGCCAATCTGCACGAACTGTTGGCCTCCGTGGCGCGGGTGTTTGAGGGGTTGGCGAGGGACAAGGGCCTGTTGCTGCGAGTGGAACTTGACCCGTTGATAGATCGACCCGTGATCGTCGACCCGCTGCGCTTCAAGCAGGTGGTGTCCAATTTATTGGGCAATGCGATCAAGTTCACCGCCTCCGGTCAAGTGTCGCTGGGCGCCCAGGGCGTACCTGTGTTGGACAGTGACCAACTGAACGTGCGGTTGTGGGTGGAGGATTCGGGCATTGGCATCAGCGCCGAAGACCAGCAGCGCTTGTTCAACCCCTTTATCCAAGGCAGTAATAATGAGCAGCCAGGGCGAAGTGGGTCGGGTCTGGGGTTGGTGATCAGCCGTAACCTGTGCGAGATGATGGGCGGTCAACTGCATTTGAGTAGCGTGCTGGGCAAGGGCACGCGAGTGGACGTGACATTGGCGCTTGCGATGACCACCGCCGTACCGGTCTCTGCACCGGTCCCGCATATACCGCCCGCCCGTGGGTTAAACATTCTGGTGGTGGATGATTACCCAGCCAACCGCTTGTTGCTGGCTCGACAACTAAGTTTTCTGGGGCATCGCATCACTTCGGCAGAGGACGGTGCACAAGGATTTGCACTGTGGCAGGCCGGACATTTTGATGGCGTGATCACCGATTGCAATATGCCCTTCAAGGACGGTTACGCGTTGGCGCGTGACATTCGTGCACAAGAGCACCAGCTTGGGTTGACGCCGTGCCTGTTACTTGGGTTCACCGCCAACGCACTGCCGCAAGAGGCTGAACGCTGCCGGCAAGCAGGCATGGACGGTTGCCTGTTTAAACCTACCGGTCTTGAAGACTTGCGCTTGGCCTTGGCATCACGGACCGCCGGAGTCGCCACGGATAACGCCGGAGCAGCGTTTGATTTAAGCCCGCTGCTCACGCTGACGCAGGGCGATGACGATGCTCTCAGCGAACTGCTGACGCCTTTACTGGACAGCCTCGAAGAGGACCGTGCTTTGCTGTCGACGCTGAAAGGGCAAGGCGCTTTCGCCAAGCTTCACGACCTGGCTCATCGTGTCAAAGGAGGCGCGCGCTTGGTCAAGGCTGAGGTGCTGACCTCCTGCTGCGAGACCTTGGAGGGCGCATGTGAGCGGCGTGATAGGGGGGCGTTGGACGCTGCAGTTGAGTCCGTAGACGCGGCCATCGAACAGTTGCAGCACAGCCTGAGTCGTTATGGCAATCAGGCTTGACTGAGGAGGAGGGTCATTCGGTTGATTTGGGAGAACTCCTACGCGAAGCGGGAATATGCCTGATTTTGTCTTCGGGATATGTCTGGAAAATAGGCGGCGCTCACTGACGAGCGCTGCCTGCCCAGGTGTTTGCCATGCCGAACAAAGCACTGACCATCCTGATTGCTGATGAACAACACCTGCAACGGTTGTACATCGAAAAAATGCTCAATCAGTTGGGGTACCACCGGATCGTGCCGGTACAAACCTTCGAAGAAGTCCAGATACTCACGGCTATCCCAGCCGAACCCTTTGACGTGCTGATTATCAGCGCGGGTTTGATAACCCATGGCTGCGGGCCCCAGCCCCAGGTGCGCCATGTACTGGTCTACGATCACCTGGATCTGGGGGCACCCTGCGGCGCAACATCGGCGGTGGTGGTGCGGCTTCCCGGTGTGCCGGACAACGTCAACCTCGAACACTTCATGGACATTATCGACCCACCCGAGGCCACGGTCGGCCTGCGGGTGTTGCCGTGGCTGCGCGAATTATCGCGCAAAGCGGTGGCCGGGGTTTAGTCCCACTTCGGCGCGATGCCCTTGGGGCTGGTCAAGCGGTGGCCACGTTCCAGCCCGGCAATCTGCGCCATATCGGCAGGGCTCAAGGTCAGCTGCATGGCCTTGAGGTTGCTTTCCAGATTGGCGTGTTTGGTTGACGATGGGATGACCGCGTACCCCAACTGCATGGCCCAGGCCAGTGCGACTTGTGCCGGGGTGGCTTGGTGGTGCTCCGCGATCTGCTGGATCACGGGGTCTTTGAGCACTTCGCCGTAAGCCAGAGTCATGTATGAGGTGATCTGGATACCGGCGGCGGTGGCAAAATCCACGACGTGCTGGTTTTGCAGGTAGGGGTGCAGTTCGATTTGGTTGGTAGCGATGTGCTCGGCGCCCACGGCTGCGATGGCCTGCTTCATCAGGTCAATGGTGAAGTTGGAAATACCGATTTGACGCGTCAGTCCCAGGCGTTTGGCTTCCAGCAACTGCCCCATGAACTCGGCGACGGGCACTTGGTCTTCCGGCGATGGCCAGTGGATCAGGGTCAGGTCTAGGTAATCGGTCTTGAGCTTGCGCAGGCTTTCCTTGAGGCTTGGGATCAGTTGGCCTTCGGCGAAATTGGCGATCCAGATCTTGCTGGTGATAAACAGCTCATCCCTTGGGATGCCACTGTCGGCGATTGCTTGGCCGACATCTGCTTCGTTCTCATAGATTTGCGCGGTGTCGATGGCGCGGTAGCCCAGTTCAAGGCCGGTGCTGACGGAGTCGATCACCACTTGGCCTTGCAGGCGAAAGGTGCCGAGGCCGAAGGCGGGGACTTTTTGCGTGAGGATAGACATCAGTAACTCCATTAGGGCTGTAGGCAATGGAGTCAAGTATCCCCTCGTCGTTCCTTCGCAAACACAGTCGAATCCGAAAAGGACTCTTGACTGAATGTCACGAATGGCAAGTGTGTGGGGGCTGGGGCATGAGGCGCTGTACCCACTGTAGCAGCGCCTTGAACGATCAATCTTAAGCGCGCAGGCGCTCGGCAGCCGCTCGCAACAACTGCTCGGTGGCGGTCCAGGCCAGGCAGCCGTCTGTCACTGACACACCGTATTTCATCGAAGGGCTCAACGGCTGGCAGCCTTCGAACAAATGGCTTTCGAGCATCATGCCGATCAGCGAGGTGTCACCCTGCAAGCGTTGCTCCAGCACGTCATTGAAGACGGCCGGCTGACGCAGTGGATCCTTGCCGCTGTTAGCGTGGCTGCAATCGACCATGATCCGTGGCATGACCTTGGATTGGGTCAGGCCGTGCTTCACCTCTGCCACGCTCTGAGCATCGTAGTTCGGCCCACGGTGACCACCGCGCAGCACCAGGTGGGTATCGGGGTTACCTGAGGTCTGAATGATGGCCGGGTGGCCCTGGCTATCGACGCCGAAGTGACGGTGCGGATGGGACGCCGAACGCATGGCGTCACAGGCAATCGCGACGCCGCCGTCGGTGCCGTTCTTGAAGCCCACGGGCATGCCCAGGCCGCTGGCCATTTCGCGGTGGATCTGCGATTCCGTGGTGCGCGCGCCAATCGCCACCCAGCTGAGCAGGTCATCGAAGTAGCCGGCGGCCATGGGTTGCAGCAGTTCAGTGGCGACGGGCAGGCCCAGGCGTAGCATCTCGCGCATCAGTTCGCGTGACAGGGTTAAACCGGCGGCCATGTCATCACTGCCATCCAGGCGAGGATCGTAGGCCAGGCCTTTCCAGCCGATCGTCGTGCGTGGTTTTTCGACGTAGGCGCGGATCACCAGCAACATCTGGTCACTGACCTCAAGGGCCAGTTTCTTCAGGTTGCGGGCGTATTCCATGGCCGATTCCGGGTCGTGGATCGAGCATGGGCCGACGATCACCAGCAAGCGGGAATCTTCGCCATTGAGGATGGCGCGCACGGCTTGGCGATGGGCGTGGATCTGTTCAGTGAGGAACGGGCTGAGGGGCAGTTGGTGCTTGAGCTCAAGGGAGCTGGGCAGACGCTGGGTCAGGGTTTCATTGGCGCAAGTCAGAGCGGCAACGGGTAGAGCGGCGACGGAGGAGTTCATATTCATTGCTTCCTGGTCAAGCGGCGGGCTATTCCCGCGCGCTTGGCCTACTGGGGTGTTCGACAATTGGCCGTATCGGCTACGTGTGTTGGCTTGCCACCAATAGGTGACCGATCGGAGGCGGCAGGCTGTCCCGAGCGGAGCTTGCTAAATCGCCATGCAGTGCAAGTGTCGTAGCGGTAATAGGTGGCGTAGTTCATGTCGTGATTCCTTTAAGTGTTCTTGACCAAGTTGAAAAGTGTATGGAGGCCTGAAAAACAAAACCCCCGGTCGGGGAGCCGACCGGGGGTTAGATTTCTCTGGTAGGCGACCCCTTGAGTAGTGGGCGCCGATTTCAGGTATCAGGCGCGCCAGTGGCTAAACCAATACCCAAAATAAAAGCTGACCAGTGCGCTCGAACCGTTCACACGGGTAGCCGACACCGAGCGCTGGGCGCTGGCAGCAGTGCAAACCTGAGTGTGGGTGAGTTGCAACATGGTGTGTCTCCAAATGATGGTCGGAGCTTACTAGAGGCAAGCAGGGAGATTCAATCAGTAATTTCTATTGTGTGGAGGTACTTACGGCTATGGGGTGAGTGCCGATATGCTGGTCACACTCACATACCGATTGCTTGGACGCGACCATGACTGCCTTCAGCCTTGCTGCTGCTCAATCCATTTCCATTGCGGGCGATGTGCCGGCCAACATCGAACGCCATCTGGCATTTATGCGTGCCGCAGCGGAGCATGGGGTGCAATTGCTGGTGTTCCCCGAGTTGTCGTTGACGGGCTATGAGCCGTCGCTGGCCGCTGAACTGGCGATTGCGCCAGAGGATCGGGTGCTGGCGCCCTTGCGTGAAATGGCGCAGGAGCTGCGACTGACGGCGGTGGTGGGTATGCCGATCCGACTGGCGCCAGAGGCGGGTGTGTTGATCGGTGCTCTGGTGCTGGGCGCGGACGGCTCCCTGGCGGTCTATACCAAGCAACATCTGCATGACGGCGAAGAAGCCGCGTTTGTCCCAGGGCAGGGCGGTGCTGTTGTTGAATTTGGGGCTGACCGGATTTCACTGGCGGTGTGTGCAGACTTTTCCCACGCCAGTCATCCGCGTGCTGCGGCGCAAGTGGGCGCCACTGTCTATGCCGCCGGTGTGCTGATCAGTGAAGGCGGCTACGCAACTGACAGTGCGCTGCTCCAAGGCTACGCCGCTGAATATGGCTTGCTGGTGTTGATGGCGAACCATGGTGGGCCTTCGGGTGGCTGGGCCTGCGCGGGTCGCAGTGCGATCTGGGCCGCCGATGGCAGTTTGCTTGCTGTTGTGCCCGGGGTAGGGAATGCGCTGCTGATCGCGAGTCGCCACGCCGAGCGTTGGACCAGCCAAGTGATAGCTCTGTAAATGGCCTTTCACCTGCGCGCTGCGACCGACCAGGACCTGCCCTTTGCACGAACGCTGACCCAACAAGCCATGGCCCGCTATTACGTTCAGTACGGGTTGTGGTGGTCCAACGATGGCTTCGACACCGCGTGGGCAGGTCGGGAAAACTGGCTGATTTGCCGGGACGACACCGTTTTGGGGTTTATCAGTCTGAGCCGTGATAGCCGGGCGCTCTACATTCGGGAGTTGCATCTGCTCGAAGACTGTCGCGGGATCGGCGCCGGGAGTTGGGTATTGGCGCAGATGACGCTCAAGGCGCAGGTGCTGGGCCTGTTGCGCCTGACCGTGTTCAAGACGAATCCGGCCAAAAAACTCTATCTGCGTATGGGATTCAATATCGTGGGAGAAGAAGACTACTTCTTGCGTATGGAGCGTGTCTGCAGCTAAACCATGCGTTCAATCCTAATAAGCGCATACTGGCTTCAGGAGTTGACTTCCTGATCGGCGTTTTGGCCATCAGCCTCAGAAAGGATAATCCCTTCTTTCATACCCAAAAGGACCGCTACCTTGTGGGCCTCCCCACGCCGTCCCTTTTTGCGCCCAGCGAGCACTTGATAGGTGGTTGCCGGATCGACGCCATGTTCTCGAGCGAACGCTTGAACTGACTTGCCTTGGTGTTCCAGCCAGGCCTTGGCTTGTGCTGCGGTACGGATTCCGGGCATAGTTCAAAACCGTTCAAGTTTGTTTAAATAAGGGATGAGAGTGTCACCTCTTGGGGTGTGCCAAACAGGATCATACATCCAAATGAGTGGAATCGGTTTGCGTTTGAGGCAAGAAAGGGAGCGACTTGGTCTGTCGCAAAAAGTATTTGGTGAAATCGGAGGCGTTGAAGCCAACGCACAAGGTAAATACGAAAGTGGAGGACGTGCACCTAAAGCGGACTACTTGTCTCGCGTCGCCGCGAGAGGTGTGGATGTGCTGTACGTTTTGACTGGCGCAGCCACGCCGATTCAATTGGAAAACCTGAGCCACATCGAAGAGAAGGTACTCGGGGATTACCGCGCAATGTTCAAGGAAGACCAGGCTGCGATCCGTCGCCTGACCTCTACTTTGGCCGAGCATTCATCGTCGATGAATGGAAAAGCCAAGCCAAACCCCCAGGATTCCTGACGCTTCGCCCAGCAAATTGAGCCATCCGCCTCCCGGCGGGTGGCCGTCGCTTAACCAAACTCCATATATATGACGCGTGCAACTAGGTCTGCGCCTTGGTTTTTTGCTAAGGTGTTCGGCAACCTATAAGACCATTTCGCGAGGTGTCTGCTTGATTAGGGTGCTAGTAGTCGATGACCATGATCTCGTTCGTACAGGCATTACACGAATGCTGGCTGACATCGATGGCCTGCAAGTAGTCGGCCAGGCCGAGTCGGGGGAGGAATCCCTGATTAAGGCCCGGGAGTTGAAACCCGATGTGGTGTTGATGGACGTCAAGATGCCTGGGATCGGCGGTCTTGGTGCAACGACCAAATTGCTGCGCAGCCATCCGGACATCAAAGTCGTGGTGGTGACTGTGTGCGAGGAAGACCCGTTCCCGACACGTCTGCTGCAGGCTGGTGCTGCGGGTTACCTCACTAAAGGGGCAGGCTTGGCGGAAATGGTCCAAGCCATTCGCCTGGTGTTTGCCGGCCAGCGCTACATCAGCCCGCAGATTGCTCAGCAGTTGGCCATCAAGTCCTTCCAGCCTGTCAGCGACTCGCCGTTTGATGCACTGTCGGAGCGGGAAATCCAGATCGCCTTGATGATCGTCGGTTGCCAGAAGGTGCAGACGATTTCCGACAAACTGTGCCTCTCACCCAAGACCGTTAATACCTACCGCTATCGCATTTTCGAGAAGCTCGCCATCAGCAGTGATGTTGAATTGACCCTGCTCGCGGTGCGCCACGGCATGGTGGACGCCAGCGCCTGACATGACCACACCGTTTGATCCGAGTGCCTTTCTCTCAACCTGCAGTGGCCGCCCTGGCGTGTACCGCATGTTCGACAGCGAGGCCCGCCTGCTTTACGTCGGCAAAGCCAAGAACCTGAAGAATCGTCTGGCGAGCTATTTTCGCAAGAGCGGTCTCGCGCCGAAAACTGCCGCCCTGGTAGCGCGCATCGCCCAGGTCGAAACCACCATCACCGCCAATGAGACCGAAGCGCTGTTGCTTGAGCAAACCCTGATCAAGGAATGGCGGCCGCCCTACAACATTCTGCTGCGTGACGATAAATCCTACCCCTATGTGTTTTTATCGGACGGTAATTTCCCGCGCCTGAGCATTCACCGCGGGGCGAAGAAGGCGAAGGGCAAGTACTTCGGGCCTTATCCCAGCGCTGGGGCAATTCGTGAAAGCTTGAGCCTGCTGCAAAAAACCTTTTTTGTGCGCCAGTGTGAAGACAGTTTCTACAAGAATCGCACGCGGCCTTGCCTGCAATATCAGATCAAACGCTGCAAAGCGCCTTGTGTGGGCCTGGTGGAGCCGTCGGAGTACGCCGAGGATGTGCGCCATTCGGTGATGTTCCTAGAAGGACGCAGCAATGCGCTCACCGATGAGCTATCGGCAGCCATGGAGCAGGCGGCGAGTACCCTGGATTTTGAGCGGGCTGCGGAGCTACGCGACCAGGTCTCCTTGCTGCGCCGTGTCCAGGACCAACAAAGCATGGAAGGTGGCACCGGCGACGTTGACGTGATCGCGGCCTTCGTCAACCCGGGCGGCGCTTGTGTGCACCTGATCAGTGTGCGCGGCGGGCGAGTGCTCGGCAGCAAGAACTTCTTCCCGCAGACCGGTATCGACGAGGAAGTGGCCGAAGTCATGGCCGCCTTCCTGGGCCAGTACTACGTGAGCAGCCCTGAGCGCGACCTGCCGTCGGAGCTGATCGTCAACGTAGTGCACGAAGACTTCCCCACCTTGATCGAGGCGATCCACGAACTGCGTGGCCGCGAGCTGGACATCAGCCACCGCGTACGCGGCACCCGCGCGCGTTGGCAGCAATTGGCGGTGACCAATGCCGAGCAGGCCCTGAGTGCGCGCCTGGCCAACCGGCAGCATGTGGCCGCACGTTTCGACGCCCTGGCCGAAGTCCTCAATCTGGACGAGCCACCACAGCGCCTGGAGTGCTACGACATCAGCCACTCCAGCGGCGAGGCCACCGTAGCCTCCTGTGTGGTGTTTGGTCCGGAAGGGCCGATCAAGTCCGACTACCGGCGCTACAACATCGAAGGCGTGACCGCCGGCGATGACTACGCCGCCATGCACCAGGCTCTCACGCGCCGCTTCAGTAAGTTGAAGGACGGGGAGGGCAAGTTGCCGGATATCCTTCTGGTCGACGGCGGCAAGGGGCAACTGTCCATGGCCCGCGACGTGCTCAACGAGCTGGCGGTACCTGACCTGATCCTGCTCGGCGTGGCCAAGGGGGCCACACGCAAAGCGGGTTTCGAGACGTTGTACTTGAATGATGCCGCCCATGAGTTCACTTTGAAGGGCGATTCGCCCGCGCTGCATTTGATTCAACAGATTCGCGACGAAGCTCACCGTTTCGCCATTACCGGCCACCGCGCCCGCCGTGGCAAAACCCGGCGAACCTCAACTCTGGAAGGGGTGGCCGGGGTCGGCCCGACGCGACGTCGCGACTTGCTTAAACATTTTGGTGGCTTGCAGGAGCTGTCCCGTGCCAGCATTGACGAGATAGCCAAAGCACCCGGTATCAGTAAAAAGCTCGCTGAGCTGATTTATGCGAATCTGCACAGCGAATAGAATGCCTTTCCACCTCGTAGCCAGTTGTGCCGATGAATATCCCTAATCTGATCACCGTTCTACGCGTCTTGCTTATCCCGATTTTCATTTTGTTGTTCTATCTGCCGTACGAATGGAGCTACTTGGCCTCCAGTTCGGTGTTCGCCTTTGCGGCTGCCACCGACTGGCTTGACGGCTACCTGGCCCGCCGCTTGGAGCAGAGCACGCCTTTTGGCGCGTTCCTGGACCCCGTGGCCGACAAGCTGATGGTGGCTGTCGCTCTGGTCCTGCTGGTGCAAGAGCACGGTAATCTGTGGCTGACCCTGCCGGCCGCGGTGATCATCGGTCGTGAGATCGTCGTCTCGGCTCTGCGCGAATGGATGGCCGAAATTGGCGCCCGCGCCCACGTAGCCGTGTCCAACATGGGGAAATGGAAAACTGCCGCGCAAATGCTCGCGCTGGTCATCCTGCTGGCGAACCCGTCGGATTTCTCCTTTTGGGTATTGCTGGGCTACGCCTTGCTGCTTATCGCCGCCGGTCTGACCCTGTGGTCGATGCTCCAGTATCTGCGCGCTGCCTGGCCACATCTGCGCACTACTGTTGAAAAGAAATAAAACTTTTTTGAATCAAGAGGTTGACGGGTGCTCAGGATTCTATAGAATGCGCATCACCAAGCGGGAATAGCTCAGTTGGTAGAGCACGACCTTGCCAAGGTCGGGGTCGCGAGTTCGAGTCTCGTTTCCCGCTCCAAGCATTACGAAAAAGCCACTCAATAGAGTGGCTTTTTTTTGCCTGTGATTTATGGAATGGACGCTTCGGCGTCTTTTTTCGTTTCTGCGCAAAACCACTGTAAACCAGAGTAATCCCGTACGTTTGAGTGGTGTCTTATGGCGTTTTTACGGGGCGCCTGGAAATCGTATGTTGGCTTGCCTCTTCGGGTTACCGGAGGAGCATTGGGTGCTGACTCTCTAACAGGAACTCAGCAACTTTGACGGCTCGTCACCCATGCTGATCCGCCAGTTTGTGTTCCAGATAGTGAATGTTCACACCACCTTCGCAGAAGCCTTCATCACGAACCAGGTCCCGATGCAGCGGGATGTTGGTCTTGATGCCGTCGACCACGATTTCGTCCAGGGCGTTACGCATACGGGCCATGGCCTCGTCGCGGGTGGCGCCCCAGGTGATCAGCTTGCCGATCAGCGAGTCGTAGTTGGACGGAACCTTGTAGCCGCTGTACAGGTGCGAATCCACACGTACGCCGTTGCCGCCGGGCGCGTGGAAATGCTTGACCAGGCCAGGGCTTGGGATAAAGGTTTTCGGGTCTTCGGCGTTGATGCGGCACTCCAGGGAGTGGCCATGCATCTTCACGTCGTCCTGGGTGAAGGACAGCACGTTGCCAGCGGCGATGCTCAGCATCTCCTTGACGATGTCGATACCGGTGACCATCTCCGAAACTGGGTGCTCTACCTGCACACGAGTGTTCATCTCGATGAAGTAGAAGCGGCCGTTTTCGTAGAGGAACTCGAAGGTACCGGCGCCACGGTAGTTGATGTCGATGCACGCTTTGACGCAGCGAGCCAGAACTTCCTGGCGAGCCTTTTCATCCAGGCCTGGTGCCGGCGCTTCTTCCAAGACCTTCTGGTGACGACGTTGCAGCGAGCAATCGCGGTCGCCCAGGTGGATAGCGTGGCTTTGGCCGTCGGACAGAACCTGCACTTCCACGTGACGTGGGTTGGTCAGGTACTTTTCCAGGTAGACCATCGGGTTGCCGAACCAGGCACCCGCTTCGGAACGGGTCTGCTTGGCTGCTTCGATCAGGTCTTCTTCCTTGTGCACCACGCGCATGCCGCGACCACCACCGCCACCGGCGGCCTTGATGATCACTGGGTAACCGACTTCGCGACCAATGCGCAGAGCGGTTTCCTCGTCTTCAGGCAGTGGGCCGTCGGAACCAGGAACGGTTGGTACGCCGGCTGCGATCATGGCGTCCTTGGCCGATACCTTGTCGCCCATCAGGCGAATGGTTTCGGCTTTCGGGCCAATGAAAGCAAACCCGGATTTTTCCACCTGTTCGGCGAAATCGGCGTTTTCCGCGAGGAAGCCGTAGCCCGGGTGGATGCCATCAGCGCCGGTCACTTCAGCCGCGGCGATGATGTTCGAGACTTTCAGGTACGAGTTCGTGGCCAGTGGCGGGCCGATGCAGATGCTTTCGTCCGCCAGTTTCACGTGCATCAATTCGGTATCGGCCGTCGAGTAAACCGCGACGGTCTTGATGTCCAGTTCTTTACAGGCACGCACGATACGCAAAGCAATTTCACCACGGTTGGCGATGACTACTTTTTGCAGTTTTGCGACTTTACTCATTCTGACCTCCGCGTCGCTCAAACAATGTTGAACATGGGCTGGTCGTATTCAACGGGCTGACCGTCTTCGACCATGATTGCCTCAATGACCCCACTGCAGGTTGCCTCCACCGTGTTCATCATTTTCATGGCTTCCACAATGCACAGCACATCGCCTTTTGCCACGGATTGGCCAATCTCAACAAACGCTGCCGAAGTCGCCGAGGCCTTGCGGTAGAACACGCCCACCATCGGCGCCGTGATGAACGTGCCGGCGGGTTTTGGCTCGACCTGTACCGTCTGCGACTCGGATAGTGGCGAGGGAGCGACCGCCTGGGGAGCGGCGGCCGGTTTACGGTCTCGACGAAGACGGACCCGATTGCTGCCTTCTTTGAAATCAATCTCCACCAAGCCTGATCCTTCGATCAACTTGACCAGTTCTTTTACTTTTTCAATGTCCATGCTGCTGCAACCTTATGCTTGGGTTGGGGGCGTAACGTGGCGTCGAATTATCTAAGGAGGTTGCCCTTGGAGGTTTCACGCAAGGTGAGAATCGCTAATAAGGCACACACTGCCGCGCCTGCCATGAAATAGCCCGGTACCAGTAAATTGCCGGTCTTGGTGATAATCGAGGTGACCACGTAGGGGGTGATGCCGCCGCCCAGGATGGCGCCCAGGTTGATGCTGATCGCCATGGCCGTGTAGCGCACACGTGTCGGGAATTGTTCTGCGTAAGTCGGGTAGCCAACCGATTGAACGATCGGCATAGGCAGGGTCGCGACGAACATGGCCAGTGCGGCGATCCAGAGGCTGCCGCTGTCCATCAGGATCATCATGGGAATCACCAGAATCGCGTAGCCCAGAAAGCCGATACTCAGCGCCTTCCTACGACCGATACGGTCTGACAAACCTCCCCAGAACGGCATCATCGCTGCCATGCACAGGCTGATCACTGCAATCACCCAGTAGACTTTGGATTTGTCGAAGTGCAGGTAGGTCGTGAGGTAGATGTTCATGAACACCATCCCGATGAAGTAACCCGCATTCTGTGCCGACGCGAATACGATGACCCGCAGCAGTGCCGGCAGGTTTTTGCTGAATACCTCTTTGACCGGCGCTACCGGTGGCTTTTCCTTCTCAAGGAAAGCTTTGAATTCCGGCGTTTCTTCAACGTTGTGCCGCATATAAAACGAGAACATAACCAGCGGGATGGACAAGAAAAACGGGATGCGCCAGCCCCATGCCTGCAATTGCTCGGCACTGAGCAGCCCGGTGGTGATACCGCAGACAATCGCCCCGGTTGCGCCACCCACGGCAACCCCCAGCGGTGTGAATGAACCGAAGAACCCGCGTCTGCCGTTAGGAGAAGATTCCGCTACAAACGCCGCGGCGCCTACCACTTCGCCACCGGCGAAGAAACCTTGGGACAGTCGCAACAGCACCAGCAGGATAGGGGCGGCCAGTCCGATCTGTGCAGTGGTGGGCAATACCCCAATGAGTGCAGTTGCGGTGCCCATCCCGATCACGGTGCTGAGCAGCACTCGACGTCTACCGATACGATCGGCAAGGCGACCGAGCAGCACGCCGCCGATCGGGCGGATGACAAAGGCAATGCCGAACACCGCCAGTGTGGCGAGGAGTGCAGCGGCAGGGTTGTCACCCGGAAAGAACAGAGGTGCGATGATGGTCGCCATATAGCCGTAGATACTGAACTCATAGTATTCAACGGCGGTGCCGGTGGCCGAGGCCATGGCTGCGCGCTTGGCAATGACGGCTGACTGCGTTGTACCGCTGGTGGCGTGTGCCTCGACGTCGAGGTGCGACGAGTGCGTATTTTCAGAGAGAACACGAGACATAAATACCTTCCACTCTGGCCATTGGCCAAAAGAGTTAAGTGGCAGAGGGGCCTGCCTTGAAAGTGACGTACTGAAAACCGACAGTGCACAGTTCATCCGGGCATGCAGGCGCCCAGACGCATCCGTCATTGACTATTCAGCTCTCAGACGAGGTTTTAAGCTCGGCAGTTAAAACGAGGGGGTTGATTCACGAGGCATGGCTGTTTCCTTTTTATTATGGGTAAACGTTGTGGGTGTCACTCAGGTACGCGCACGCGCGGGTTTTTGAATGGTGATGCCTTCTTTGAGCAGGGCTTGCCTGATCGCGCTGGCAAACGCTGCAGCGCCAGGCTGGTCGCCGTGTAGGCAAAGCGTCTGTGCCGTCACCGGTACCCAGGTCCCTTGGGTGGTGCGCACTTCGCCTAAATGCAGCATGTTCATGACTTGATCGATGGCCTCGTGGAGGTTTTCGATCATTGCGCCAGGCTGGCTGCGGGGCGTCAGTGTGCCGTCCTCCTGGTAGCTGCGATCGGCAAACACTTCCTGTGCCACGGTTAAACCACAGGCTTGGGCGGCAGTGACCAAGGTGCTACCCGACAAGCCGAAAAGAATCAGGCTCGGATCAATGTCTTTTACTGCCCGGCAGATCGCATCGGCAGTGGGGCGGTGCACCGCGGCGAAGTTGTAAAGCGCACCATGGGGTTTGACGTGGCGCAGTTCGACCTTGGCCGCTTTGGTAAAGCCCAGCAACGCACCGACTTGGTAAACGATGAGTTCGTACACTTCATCCTCGGACAGCGTCATCATCCGGCGACCGAAACCTTGCAGGTCGTCAAAGCCTGGATGGGCGCCGATTGCCACACCCAGCTGTGCGGCCAGCGCCACCGTTGAGCGCATCGAGCGCGAATCCCCAGCGTGAAACCCGCAGGCGATATTGGCTGAGGTAAGGTGGTGCAGAATCGCTGCATCGTCGCCTGCGCGATAAATGCTGAAGCCTTCGCCAAGGTCGCTGTTGAAATCTATTTCAGGCATTGAAGGCCTCCATCGTTTTGAGCGTGCGAGCGCGGGTGAGCAGCAAGGCTTCGGCGGCGCTCAAATCTATAAGAGAGAATCGCAACTTATCGCCCGGCAGTAACTGTGCGAGCCGTGGCAGATCGACGCTGGCTACTTGGGCGATACGTGGATATCCGCCAGTCGTTTGTCGGTCGGCCATCAAGATCAGCGGCTTGCCGCTAGGGGGCACCTGGACGGTGCCGAACGTGACACTTTCCGATAGCAGTTCTTTGGGCGAAGACAACGCCAGCGGTGTGCCATCGAGTCGGTAGCCCATGCGGTCCGAGTCACCGCTCAAGGTGTAGTCATGGTTTAAGAAGTGCGCTTGGGACTCGGCGGAAAAGTCTTTCCATTCTCGTCCGGCGATCACTCTTATCTGTTCGCAGGCAACCGCTTCGTACAGCCCAAAGTGGGAGCGGGGGCTGAGGCGTGGCGGGTTGGCAAACGATGAGCAGATGGGGATCAAATCCCCGGCTTGAAGTGCGCGGCCGCGCAGCCCGCCGAACCCGCCCCGGGAGTAAGTGCTGGTGCTGTTCATCAGCGGGTGCAGCAAAAAGCCGCCCCCTACCGCGAGGTAACTGCGGGCGCCCTGTCGCCGTTTGCCGAAACTCAAGGTGCTGCCGGGAGACACTAGGGCAGCCACGCCGGGCTTGAGCGGGATTGCATCCAACTCGGCGCCAAGGTCTGCGCCAGCGAGTGCGATCACGGCTTTGGCCTGAAAATGCAGCGTCGGGCCCTGCAGGGTCATTTCCAACGTGCTGAAGGTGCGAGGGTTGCCGACCAGCAAGTTGCACAGGGCATGCGCATCTTCATCCATCACGCCGGTCACAGGTACGCCCCAATGCTGGAACCCATGGCGACCGGTGTCCTGGAAGGTTGAGAGCATGCCGGGTTTGATTACCTTGATGGTCACTTCGTGTTCTCCCGAGCCAACAGATCAAATTCATGGCGGGTAATGGGTACAAATCGAATCTGGTCGCCGCCCTGTAAAAGACACGGCGGCTGACTCAAGGGAGAAAACATGGGCAGCGGTGTACGCCCTATGAGGTTCCAGCCGCCGGGGAGATCAGCCGGGTAAATCACACTTTGTCGGTTAGCGATGCCGATGCTGCCTTGCTTTACAAGCGTGCGCGGTGTTGCGCGACGCGGCAGCGACAGGGCGTTGTCGTGCATGCCGATGTAAGGATGGCCTGGCGCGAAACCGACCATCAGCACATCCAGCCAGTCGGCCGAGTGAGCGGCGATGACCTCGTTGGTGGTCAGGCCGCAGGCCTGTGCAATGTCTTCAAGATCCGGGGCATATTCCGGGTCGTAGCACACGGGAATATCGAGGCGGGTGACTGTCGTTGCGGCAGCACTGTGCGGGTCTTTGAGACGCTCGGTCACAAGTTTGCAGATCGATTCGTAAGGCGATACGCCGGGGAAAAGACTGGCAATTGACTCAGGAGAGTAATGAACGCCGACGGTCACCATCGCAGAGACAACATCCGTGACGCCTGGCAGTTGACCGTGTGCGCCCAGAGTGCGTAATTGGCTTCCGACCGAGGCGGCCTGGCGGTTGAGGTCAATGGAAAATACGCTGCCAAATATAAGGATTACGCAGCGATCACCGCACGGCTCAAAGTGCCATTTCACGGTGGAGAACGGCGCTCTTGGCGGCTCATCCAAAATGCAACTGAGGTCGGACATAGTGTTCTCTATCCTCATGCGGCAGGCTAAGCATCGGCCACGCGCGTGCAGCGAGACAGAGAAAGCACGAGCTTTCACAGGTATCCGGCGCAACACAGCAAGGCTTCACGGCTTGAGAGTGCGCCGTCGCTCTAATGGCGACGGTCGCTTGAACAACGTCTTACTTGGCGAACAGCTGGCTCATATCCTTGAACGCCTTGAACTCCAGCGCATTGCCGCATGGGTCGAACAGGAACATGGTGGCCTGCTCGCCGACTTGGCCCTGGAAGCGGATGTAGGGTTCGATCACGAACTTGGTTGCGCGCGCTTTCAAGCGCTCTGCCAGCGCTTCCCATTGCGCCCACTCCAGGATGATGCCGAAGTGCGGAACCGGTACGTCGTGGCCGTCTACCGGATTGCTGTGGACGCTCTCCTGCGACGCTGTCTTTGGGTGCTCGTGGATGACCAGTTGATGGCCGTAGAAATCGAAGTCTACCCATTGGTCGCTGGAGCGACCTTCGGAAAGACCGAACACCTCACCGTAGAAGTGACGTGTGGCGGCCAGATCGTAGACGGGAATTGCCAGATGGAAAGGGGAGAGGCTCACGGTGATTTCCTATTGATTTGTTTTGATCTGAATCAATTCTTATCCGGAAACACAGTGGGGAAAAGCGCAAATTCTGAGTCCTGAGCACGAATTATTTCGATGAGTAAATCGGTAGCGCAGGCTTTTGCACCATTGTTGTTCATGCTGCACCACGATAGGTCGTACAAACGCTCAACAGCTTGCGGTGCCGCGGTTGATTTTCTATTGCTCATATGAATTCGGAAGACATCACACCGCATCAAGGACGCAGGTCCGGAAGATGTTGAACAGCGGTGAATGTTTTTGCCGATACTTTGAGACCAGTACGATCTCCCTGAAAAACGTGAGCTGGCGCAACTCCAGCACCCTGACATCATCCGCATGTTCGAGCCATAGACCCGCCTTGGGTACCAGCGAAACGCCGAGCCCACTGCGTACCATTTTGACAATGGCATCCAGTTCATCCAGCTCCAGTGCCTGATGCACATGGATTTTTTGCTGCTTGAGAAACTGGGTGACCAGCCGCCCGCCAAACGAGCCTCGGTCATACCGCACAAAGGGTTGTTCCGCCAGAATCGCCAGCGGGTCGTCGCCCACTACATCTTTGGACGTGATCAGTACGAAAGCCTCGCGCGCGATGACTTCGGCATGCAGATCCTTGGGTAGGGAAAAAGGCGGTCTGATCATGATGGCCAGGTCCAGCTCGCCAGCGTCCACCTGGCTGAGCAGGTTCAACGACACACCCGGCACAAGGTTGGTTTCGATGAAAGGCGCCTGTGACTTCAAAGCCACCAGCGCCTGCGGCAGGATCCCGGTCTGAACCGTGCCGATCGCGCCGATTCGCAGTGCGCCGTGGAAGTCATTGCCGCTGTCTGCGGCACCCATTCGACCGAAAAGCCGCAGGATTTCCTCGGCCAGGGGAATGGCACGTTGGCCTGCTGAATTGAGCGTGGCTGAGCGTCCGGTACGGTCAAACAATTTGACGCCCAAGCTGTCCTCAAGGCTTTTGATCTGAGCGCTGACGGCAGACTGCGTCAGCCCAACCTGCTGGCCAGCCGCTGCGAACGTGCCCCGCTGCGTAACACATATAAATGTCTTCAACTCTCTGATCATGGTGCACCTGGATTCGTGATGGGGTGTTGGCGCAGAAGGTCGTCTGGTTCGCTGTGTGTATTGTTGAGTACTTTTTCCAGGTGCTCAACGAACACGCGCACTCTGTGCGGCACATGTTGACGTGTCGGTAGCACCGCCGTGATCGACAGTTGCTCGGGCAGCACATCCTCAAGGTTCACCTTTACGAGTGAGCCTTCAGCAAGTTCGTTGCGGATATCCCAATAGGTCAGCATGGCCAGGCCCAGACCTTGTTTGCTTGCAGTGCGCACCGCCTCGACACTGTTGGCGGAAAACGCGCCCTGAGCTCGAATGGCCACGGCGTTCTCGCCCTTGGTGAACGGCCAATAGGGCATTCCGTGCAACGCGATGCATCGATGATGATTGAGGTCTTCCAGCACCGTCGGTGTGCCCCATTGCGCCAGGTAGGCCGGGCTTGCGCACACGACACGCGGATTGGGCGCAAGGTTGGTAGCCACCAATGTCGAGTCGCGCAGCGTGGCGATGCGAATGGCCACATCAATGCCGAGCCCGGCGATGTCGATGATGCTATCCGATAGCGTCAGGTCGACCTTGAGGGTTGGGTGGTCAGCCAGCAGGGCTGGCAGCAGCGGCATGATGACGGTTTGGCCAAAGACGCTAGGCGCGGTGACCCTCAATGTGCCGCTGGCACTGCCCGCACTGGTTTTCAACATGGCCTGCGCAGCTTCGTTGGCCTCAAGCATGGTCTTTGCGTAAGGCAGGTACATTTCGCCTTCCGGCGTGAGTGCGACGGAGCGTGTGGTGCGGTGTACCAGGCGCACACCCAGCTCTTTTTCCAGGGCCGCCAGACGCCGTGAGACGGTCATCGCCGACAGCCCAAGCCGCCGCGCAGCCTCGGACAAACTGCTGCTGATGGCGACGTTAGCGAACACCTCTATCTCGGGAATCTGCATGGTTATAACCGTTTGCGTTAAGGCGCCTTATTGCAAGCGTGCGCTTCTAATGGGCGATTGCCAGGCTTATCGTCGTGGCTGGCGAATAATTGAGGGCAAATCATGACAGCACTAAACTCGCGCATTGTAACGCCATTCGATATGGGCGCTCTTAAGCTGAACAATCGCATGGCGCTTGCTCCCATGACACGCGTCAGTGCGAGCGAGAGCGGCAATGCCACACCTGCGATGGCGCGATACTACGAGCGTTTTGCCCGTGGCGGTTTTGGCTTGGTCATCACGGAGGGGATCTACACCGATCGGCAGTATGCCCAGGGCTACCTGAACCAGCCCGGTATCACGGACAGCGAACAGGCGCTTGCCTGGCGCGAGGTAGTCGAGGCGATTCATCGCCATGAGAGCGCAGCAATCGCGCAGATCATGCACGCCGGTGCATTGAGCCAGGCGAACCGTTTTGTTGAGCAATCTGCTGGCC
Source organism: Pseudomonas sivasensis (assembly GCF_021391435.1). Lineage (NCBI taxonomy): Bacteria > Pseudomonadati > Pseudomonadota > Gammaproteobacteria > Pseudomonadales > Pseudomonadaceae > Pseudomonas > Pseudomonas sivasensis. The sequence continues at coordinate 2,355,497 of NZ_CP090029.1, forward strand.
CTTCGGCCATTCGCCCGAAAGGCGAACAGATGAAGTTCTATTACGGCGAGGGGGCGTATCGAGTGCCCCAGGCCATGAGCGATGAAGCTATCGCGGATGCCATTGAGGGGTTTGCCCAGGCGGCTAAACGGGCTGTTGGAATCGCGGGCTTTGACGGCGTTGAGATCCATGGTGCCAACGGCTACTTGCTGGATCAGTTCATGACAGGCTACTCCAATCAACGCGAAGATCGATGGGGCGGTGATGTTCGCCAGCGCTTGAGCCTGACGCTTGAGGTCATTGCAGCGGTGAAGAAGGTGGTCGGGCACTCGCCGGTCGGTGTGCGTATATCCCAGGGCAAGGTCAATGACTTTCAGCACAAATGGGCGGGTGGGGAACATGACGCACAGACGATCTTCGGCAGCTTGGCTGACGCTGGGGTCGACTTCATCCATGTGACGGAGCATCAAGCCTGGCAGCCGGCCTTCAGCGGTAACGAGGCAAGCCTGGTAACGCTGGCTCGCCGTTATGCGCCTGGTGTCGCGTTGATTGCGAATGGCGGAGTGCAGGACTCGAGCAGCGTTGAACAAACCCTGCAGGCTGGCGCAGATATTGTCGCTGTCGGCAAGGCTGCCTTGGCCAATCCGGACCTTGTACAACGGTTGCTGGAGGGACGCGCGCCGGAACCCTTCGATCCGTCGTTGCTTGCGCCGATTGCCCACATCAAGGACAGCGAGCTGAATTAGGTGCAGTGAGTTACAGATCGGCGGGTGGATTCGCTACTATGTACGCCAATCACCGCCACCCGATCCAAGCCTTTGGAGCACCGAATGCCAAGCCAGAAGGACGTGGCCGCCGAAAGCGGCACGCCGATGATTCCTGAACAGCGTCGCGAGTTGATCTTGCGTCAGTTGCGCAAACAGCATGTGCTGAGTGTTCACCAGTTGATGGAGATGTTCGACTGCTCACACATGACGGTGCGCCGCGATATCGCGTTGCTTGAGCAGGAAGGCCTGGCGTATTCGGTGACGGGCGGTGTGCGCATTGCCAGCCAGCTTCACAGTGAGCCCAGCCACCAGGTCAAGGCCGTGGTTGAGTTGCCGCAGAAGCAAGCGATGGCCAAACTCGCGGCCCGTCTCCTGTTGGCGGACATGACTATTTATTTGGATGCCGGCACCAGCACCCTGGAGATCGTGCCCTATATCAAACTGCTCAGTGGCATGACGGTGGTGACCAATGACTTCGGCGTGGTTCAGGCGTTGATGGATGCACCCCACGTGACGGTGATTCATACCGGTGGGCAGCTCGACCATTCCAATCATTCCTGTGTCGGCGGCCTGGCGGTGGCGACACTGCGTCAGGTGGTGACGGATATCGCGTTTATCTCGACCAGCTCCTGGGACCTGCGACGCGGCATCACTACACCGTCGGCGCTGAAGGTGGAGGTCAAGCAGGTGGCCATGCAATCGGCGTCCCAAGTGGTGCTGGTGGCCAGCAGCTCCAAGTACGGCACGTTCAGCATGTACAAAATTGCCGGGTTGGAGCAGTTCGATGTGATCATCAGTGATGACGCATTGGCGCCTGCGGCGGCGGATGGGATTCGCAAGCAAGGGGTCGAATTGATGTTGCCGTCCGACCCCCAGCCAGCCTAACGCGCCTTTTCAGTCTCTTGCATGAATTGCCCCAGCTCCTTGCTGTAAAACTTCGCCATGCTCGTGGTGCCATGGCCACGGGTGTCGGCACTGGCGGGGATGAGCAGCAGCCGTGCGTGCTTGAGCTCTTTCATCGACGCTTCCAACCGTCCGGTTTCCGGAGGGTTGCGCTCATCGTCCGCCGAGTTGATGACCAGCACCGGCGCCTGGATCTTGTTCAGACCGAGGGCTGCGTTGTAGTCGGCGGAGGATTGCCATTGGTAGATGAAGTCATTGGCATCTGCGGTTTGCGCGGCATTCAAGCGCTCATCCACCAACTTGTCGGCCAGCGCTCGGGTCGGTGCCGCCGCCTGATAGGCGAGGGTGCCGCCGCTGGTGCCAACGCTGAACATCGCGTTTGCCAGGCGCAGGGACGGCGGTTGCGCGCTGTAGTTACCGTTGTTCCAGGCCGGGTCTTGCTTGATCGACTCCACCAGCAAACGGCGCATCATCCAGTTGCGCGATGACATCTCGGTGGGTTGGGACGCCATGGGCACCAGCGCGTCCATCATCTGCGGCCAAGTCTGGCCCCACATCCAGGTTTGCATGCCGCCCATGGAGTTGCCGATGATCAGCCGCAGGTGCTTGATCCCCAGGCCTTCGGTAACCAATCGATACTGGGCTTGAACCAGGTCGGTGTAGTTGTACTCGGGAAACTTTGCGCGCAGGCCGTCGGAGGGTTTGCTGGACTGGCCCACGCCGATGCCGTCGGTGGAGATGATGTAGTACTTGCTGGCGTCCAGCGGCTGCCCGGGGCCGAACAGTTCGCCGCCAAAATCCTTGCTCAGCACATCGCTGCCGGGCCGGTAGGTGCCATGCAGGTAGAGAATGGCGGGGTTCTTGGGGTTGCCGAGGGTGATGTAGTGCAGTTTGAGGTTGGCGAGTTTTTCACCGGTGTGAAAGGTGAACTGCGTGGCGATCCAATCGCCCTCGGTCGCGGCCGGTAACGACGCGGCGCCGACGGCGGAACTGATCAACGCCAGGGACAACAACAGCCCGACCGCGGGGCGTGGACTGAATCTGTGCATGGGTATTTCCTATTGTTTTTGTTTTAGGAGCCCGTGCGCACCAAGGTATGCAGGGGCTTGATCACTTAGCGCGCTTTCCAGTCCCGCAACCATTGCAGCCCTGCCGAGGTATCGCTCTTGGGGCGGTATTCGCAACCGACCCAGCCGTCGTAGCCCAACTCGTCAATCAGCTCGAACAGGTAGGGGTAGTTCAATTCACCCAGGTTCGGTTCGTGTCGGTCGGGTACGCCGGCAATCTGAATATGGCCAATGCCATTGATGTCGCGAAGCAGTTTGACCGCCAAATCACCTTCGACGATCTGGCAGTGATAGCAGTCAAACTGCACCTTCAAATTGCTTGCGCCGACCTCCTTGCAGATTGCGTGTGCCTGGTCCTGTCGGTTGAGGAAAAACCCCGGCATGTCGCGAGTGTTGATCGGTTCCAGCAACACCGTCACGCCAGCCTGACGTGCTTGGGCGGTGGCGTAAGCCAGGTTCTCGAGGTACACCGCGTGATGGCGCTCACGGTGCTGCTCCGAGGGCAGCAGGCCGGCCATCACGTGGATGCGGGTATTGCCTAGCACGGCGGCGTATTCCAGGGCACGGTCGAAGCCAGCGCGAAATTCGCTTTCGCGGCCCGGTAGGGTGGCGATGCCGCGTTCACCCGCCGCCCAGTCGCCGGGCGGCGCGTTGAACAGGGCTTGACCCAGGCCGTTGTCGCTCAGGTGCTGTTTGAGTACCTGGGCGCTGTATTCGTAGGGGAACAGATACTCCACGGCATCAAAACCATCGGCCGCAGCCGCTGCGAAGCGCTCCAGAAAAGCGTGTTCGGGGTAAAGCATGCTTAGGTTGGCAGCAAAGCGAGGCATGTGAACTCCTGATGAAAAACGATCAGACAAAAGGCCAGATCAACAGGGTGATAAGGAAGCCGAGCGTGCCGAGGAGGGTGGTGATCACCGTCCAGGTCCGCAGGCCGTCTGCCACGTTGAGGCCGGCCAGCTTGGTGAAAATCCAGTAGCCGGCGTCGTTGATGTGCGACATTGCCAGCCCGCCACCGCCCATAGCCAGGCACAGCAGGGCCATGTGGTTGGGCGTCAGGTTAAGCGTGGCGATCAACGGACTGATGATACCTGCGGTGGTTACCAGCGCCACGGTGGTGGAGCCTTGCACGGCGCGCAGCAACATGGTCAGCAAAAAGCCCAGGGCCAGCACCGGCAGCCCGGTGGTACGTAGCAGGTCGGAGACCACCGCGCCGATGCCGGTATCCACCAGTACCTTGCCGAATACGCCACCGGCACCCGCAATCAAAATCACCATGGCCACACCCGGCAGCGCCGAGCCAATTACATCGGAGACCTGGGTACGGCTCCAGCCGCGACGGGAACCGAGCAGCCAGGCACACAGCAAGGTGTCGAGCAGCAGCGCCACCAGGGGCGCACCGAGCACGGTCATGATGCCGCGCAGGGTTGATTCGACAGGCAGCAGTGACGTCGCCAGCGTACCCAGCAAAATCAACACGATCGGCAACAGGATCAAACTGACGATCAAGCCGAAACCCGGCGCAGGGGCGGGTGGCAGCTTGGCCACGATACTGCTGGTAGATTCCTCCAGGCCCATGTGCGAGACGGTCTCTGCACCTTGTTGCGCCTCTTGGGTTTTGCCGTCTTGCCAGGCGCGCAGGTCGTCGTTGGTGACGTGCGGGCCGTAGACTTCGGCGCGGATATCATCGGACATCGGGTAGAAGCGGCGCGTCATGCGCCCCGCCACGCGATAGCCGACGTAGCACAGGAACGCCGTCAGCGGCAGCCCGAACATCAGCACCCGGCCCAGGTCCGCACCCAGTTGGCTGGCGGCGGCGACCGCACCTGGGTGCGGTGGCAGAAATGCATGCACCGTAAGCAGCGCTGCGCACATCGGCAACGCGAACATCAGCAACGGCTTGCGAGCGCGACGAGCCACACCGTAGGCCAGCGGCATGAGGATGATCACCCCCACCTCGAAGAACACCGGCACGCCGATAATGAAACCGGCAATCGTCAAGGCAAGGGGCGTGCGTCGATTACCGAAGCGTTCAATCAGGGTCTTGGCCAGCGCCTCGGCACCGCCCGACAACTCAATGATGCGGCCGATCATCGCGCCCAAGGCAATGATGATCGCAATGTGGCCGAGGGTCTTGCCCATGCCGCCTTCAATGGTGGCGACCAGATCGGCAGGTTTAACTCCCGCCACCAAGGCCACCATAATGCTGACCAACATCAGCGCCACGAACGGCTGGAATTTGTATTTGAGCACTAGGAACAGCAGCAAGGCGATGCCTAGGCCTGCGGTCGCCATCAGGATAAGCGGGCTCATGAGCGCGGCCCTTCATGGAAAACGCAGGATGGTTTTTTGTCGCTGCAAACATCAACACGAAACTTGATAGTGGTCATGCTGGAAGGTCCTGTTGTTTTTATTGTTAAGGGTGTTGCGGGTGGAAACGGTGCCTACCAGTGCGCGCCGAAAACGCTTTTAAGCTCGGCCAGCGCTGCAGCATCCAGCGGCGCCGGACGCGGGTTGCTCATCAGCCACAGGCGTGCGGTTTCTTCGAGTTCTTCGAGGGCGTAACTGGCCTTGGAAACTGAGCTTTCCCAGACCACCGGGCCCAAGCGCTCGAGCATTACGCCACGCACACTGTTGGCGAGGCGCGCGACCTGGTCCGCCACATCGGGCGCGCCGGGGCGTTGATAGTTGATCAGCGGGATATGCCCGACCTTCATCACCTGGTACGGCGTCAGCGGGGGCAGGATGTCATCCTGGCGCCAAACACCGGCAAGCGTCAGGGCCACCAAATGTGTGGAATGGGTATGCACCACACCACCGACGCCAGGGTTGCGATCGTAAACCTGGCGATGCAAGGCCAGGGTTTTTGACGGTTTGTCGCCAGAGACCCATTTGCCCGTAAGGTCGACCTTGGCGATCAACGCAGGGTCAAGGCGGCCCAGACACGCATCGGTTGGCGTGATCAGCCAGCCGTCGTCCAGGCGCGCGCTGATGTTGCCGGCGCTGCCGACTGTGTACCCTCGCTGATAAAGACTGTGACCTACGATGCAGATCTCTTCGCGCAAGGCGTTTTCGTTGCTCATTGCGCACCTCCTGCCAGTTGCTTGAGTGCTTTGTCGAAAAAGTCTCTACCGCCGAAATTGCCCGACTTGAGGGCCAGCGCCAGCGGTTCGGCAGTGTTGCTGAGGGTCGCGGGAACACCAGGGTCAATCTGCGTGCCAATCTGCAGTAGGCGCACGCCCAGGGCGGTGACTACGGCGCCAGAGGTTTCACCGCCAGCGACCACGAAGCGTCTTACGCCGGCCTGACGTAGGGCTTGGGCAATTTCTCCCAGGGCGTTCTCTACCAATTCGCCTGCGCGCTCGGCGCCCAGTTGCTGTTGCACCGCCTTGAGTTCATCCGCAGGGCTGGTGGCATAGATCAGTACGGTGTGTGGGTTGCTCAGGGCAAACGCCACGGCATCCGCCACTACCGACTCACCCGCCGCCAGGGCTAGCGGGTCGATGCGCAGCGCCGGTCGTCCGGCTTCGATCCACGCGGCGACTTGGCCGTTGGTGGCAATCGACGCGCTCCCTGCCAGCACCACCTCGCCACCGGGTACGGTAGGTAAGGAGGCTGGATCGAAGTCACGAAGTTTGCCGGCCCGGCGGAAGTTGTCGGGAAGGCCCAAGGCCAGGCCGGAACCGCCGGTTAACAGCGGCAGATCACTGCAAGCGCTGCCGAGGGTGTGCAGGTCTTGATCACTGAGGGCATCCGCGATGGCCATGCCTATGCCTTGGGCGCGCAGCTCTGCAATCCGTTCGCGCACGTGTGATACACCTTGGGCGATGGTGTCGTAGCGCAGCAGGCCAACCTTTTGTGTGGTTTGTGATTGCAGTACGCGGACCAGGTTGGCGTCGGTCATCGCGGTCAGCGGGTGGTGCTGCATGCCTGACTCATTGAGCAGTTGATCCTGCACAAACAAATGACCGCGGAAAATGGTCCGGCCATTTTCCGGAAACGCCGGGCAGGCCAGGGTGAAATCACTGTCCAGCGCCTTGAGCAGGGCCTCGCTGACCTGGCCGATATTGCCGGCGGCCGTCGAGTCGAACGTGGAGCAGTACTTGAAGAAAATCTGCTCGCACCCTTGTGCGCGCAGCCATTCAAGGGCGGCCAGGGAGTCGGCTACCGCCTGCGCCGCCGGGACAGTACGCGACTTCAGCGCAATCACGATCGCATCGGCATCCAGTGTCGCAGCGACTTCATCGCTGGGGATACCGATGCTCTGCACAGTACGCATGCCGCCGCGCACCAGCATATTGGCCAGGTCTGTGGCCCCGGTGAAGTCGTCGGCGATGCAGCCCAGCAACGGGCGTGCGCTAGGTAGGTTCATGGGCAATCCTTATTCGGTTTCGGTCTTGGCAGTCGGGAGCTCAATGCCAGGGAAAATCTTGATCACCGCCGAATCGTCCTCACGCCCGAACCCGGCACTGGAGGCCTGCATGAACATCTGGTGAGCGGTGGCTGACAATGGCAGCGGAAACTTGCTGGCCCGTGCGGTATCCAGCACCAGGCCCAGGTCCTTGACGAAAATATCGACGGCCGAGAGCGGCGTGTAATCAGCCTTGAGAATGTGTGGCACGCGGTTCTCGAACATCCAGGAATTGCCCGCGCTGTGGGTGATCACTTCATACAGTGCATCGGCCTCGACGCCTTCACGCAGCCCCAGTGCCATGGCTTCTGCGGCAGCGGCGATATGCACGCCGGCCAGCAGTTGGTTGATGATCTTTACCTTTGAGCCCAGGCCATGGGCATCGCCCAGACGATAGACCTTGCCGGCCATGCCCGTGAGCACGTCATCGGCTTTTGCATAAGCCTCGGCTGGGCCGGAAGTCATCATGGTCATCTCACCGGCCGCCGCTTTGGCTGCACCACCGGAGATCGGTGCATCCAGGTACAGCAACCCTGCGTTGATCAAGCGCTGGCCCAGGTCTACCGCGTAGGTAGGGGCCACCGTGGCGCAACCAATCACCAGGCTGCCAGGGCGCAAGGCGGCGACGGCGCCATGTTCACCAAACAGGACCGTCTCGGTTTGTTCGGCATTGACCACGACGGTGATGATCACATCGCACGCGGCGGCCATCTGGACAGGCGAGCTGCAGGCAACGCCCCCTTCACTGGCGAACTGCTGCGTGACGGTTTCTCGCACATCACAGGCATGCACGTTGAAGCCGCTGCGCAACAACGAGCGGGCAATGCCCAGCCCCATCGCGCCTAAGCCGATAACACCAACATTCTTGTTATTCATGGAGGCTCCGTAGCAAGGCTGTGGGTACGTGGGCGCCGCAGAGGTGCAGGCGATCGTCCAGATACAGGTAAGGGGCGGGAAGCTTATTCGGGGAGGTGTCGAACATCGTTGCCATCCTGTTTTGTTTTTTTGTCAGGGTGTCATGCGGGTTGAATAGATAATCCACCAATGATCAGATTATGTGAAGTTATTTTTTGATTTAACAATATTTAACATCGCAGCGGGCGCTGCCAGGCTTCAGCGTTGAGAACACAGGCGTTGAAACGCAAAGTGAGCACGGCTTTTGGCGGTGCTCACTGGAAGGCTGTGCGGTGCTACGCCAGGAATTAACGCGAGTAGGTGACTTCTGCGGTCCAGTTCGACGTTTTCTGGTTGTGCAGGTCCCAGAACGCCTTTGCAATGCCAACCGCCTCCTCGGATTCCGGTTCGACGAACGCGCCACAGTGACCGTGGCCACATGCACGTTGTGGGTTTTGGCCGACTCGAAGAGGCCTGTCGTCAATGCACGAATACCGGCCTTACCCAGACTCAACGAAAGATAATCTGCATTCGGTTCGATGCCGAAGAAGCCACCAGCCCCCGGGTTTGCTCAGGGTGTCACTGCCCATCACATTTGGCCGCCGATGGGTTGCGCCGCTGTTGCCCGCATTTATCGCCCAGCATCCGAAAATACGTGTGGATGCGCGGTTTGCCGACAGGTACGTGGATGGTGTGGCGGAAGCTTCGATGTCGCGATTCGCGTTGGAGTGCTGCGCGACAGCACGCTGGTGGCCAAGCAGATTGCCCCTTTCCGTAACCGCCTTTACGCCGCTCCCAGCTATATCGCGTCCCATGGCCAGCCCCAATCCCTTGAAGCGTTGGCCGAGCATGCGAGCTTGGATTCTGCAGCCACTCCAGTTGGCCGGACTGGGTACTTAAAAATAGCAGCCAGCAAAAAACTTTTTGGCCGACGGGCCCGCTGATATCCGACAGCTCGGAGTCGCTTTTACAGGTGGCGGTGTAGGGCGTTGGGATCATTCTGACGCCTGACTGGCTGGCTGGCTGGCTGGCTGGCGCGGCGGTGCGCGACGGCACGCTTGTGCAAATACTCGCGCAATGGGAAGGCGCAGAGGTGGGCGGAATCTATGCAGTGATGCCGCCGGGGCGGCTGGTTCCGACGAAGACAAGAGTCTTTGTCGATCAAATAACCCGTGCGATTCAGGCAGGCTGGCAGCAGTAAAAAGAGACATCCGATTAACAAAATAAAATTGTGTTTGTGAAAAATTTATATTGATTTTTTTTAGGTTGGTAGCGCTTTAGCATAAATCCACCTTCAAAAAAGCCGTCGGGCAGCGACCACGGTGCCCGGCACCACAAACCAATAAAAATTGTTATCGGAGTCCTGATGAGTCTTTCTCCTTTCCATCTCGCAATCCCTGTGTATGACTTGGCCGCCACTCGTCACTTCTACGGTGAGGTGTTCGGTCTTTCCGAAGGTCGTTCAAGCGACCAGTGGGTAGACTTCGATTTCTACGGCCATCAACTGGTCATCCATGAGCACCCTAAAACTGCGTCGCAGGAAAGCGTGCACAGCAACCCGGTAGACGGCCACGATGTACCGGTTCCGCACTTCGGCATCATCCTGGAGTGGGCACAATGGGAAGCCCTGGCCGAGCGCTTGAAAGCGCGCGCAACCAAGTTTGTGATCGAACCCTACATTCGCTTTAAAGGCCAGGTCGGCGAGCAAGCCACCATGTTCCTATTCGACCCGTGCGGCAACGCGCTGGAGTTCAAGGCGTTCAAGGATATGAGCCAGCTGTTCGCTAAATAATAAAAACCTGGCGCACGCTAAAGAGTGCGCCAGGAAAACATAAATGAGCTGGAAGCTCATGAATCTAGCTACTGCCTAAAGCAGTCCTTTCATTCCAACAAAAAGGCTAGACATGAAACGTATCCCCTTAGTTTGGCAAATCGTTGCCGGGCTTTTGCTTGGCGTGCTCGTGGGTTGGTATTTCAATACCCATCCGGAAAATCAAGTATGGGTTAGTACCGAAATCCTTAAACCACTCGGAGACATCTTCATCAAGATGATGAAGATGGTCGTCGTGCCGATTGTTTTCTGCTGCATGATCCTCGGCATTGCCGGGGGCGGTGATAACAAATCGTTTGGGCGCATGGGCGCAAAGTCGTTGATCTACTTCTTTGCAATCACCAGCCTCGCCATCGTGCTTGGCTTGTGCTTTGCCAACCTGTTTGAGCCGGGTAAGGGTACCGACATTGCAGGGATCGCCCATAACGCGGCAGCCGTGCATATGGAGCCGTCGAAAGGCGCGCTGATCATCCTGCAAAACATCGTGCCCGATAACGTGATTGTCGCGATGTCGGAAGCGAAGTTGCTGTCGGTGCTGTTCTTTGCCGTGCTGCTGGGTATGGCGTTGAACACCTTGCCTAAAGAGAAAAGCGCACCGGTTATTGCAGTGGTGCAGGGCTTCTCCGATGCGATGTTCAAAGTCGTGTCGTTTGTCATGGCCTACGCACCGATCGGTGTATTCGGCATGATCGGCGCCACGGTGGCGACCTTCGGATTTGCCTCGTTGCTGCCGTTGCTCAAGTTGATCGGCGTGGTGTACCTGGCGCTGATTACCTTTGCTCTGTTGATGCTCGGAGGCATTTGCTACCTGATCGGCGAAAACGTCTTCAAGTTGATCAAGTACTTCCGTGATGAGCTGATTTTGGCCTTCTCCAGCGCAGCCTCTGCGGCGGTCATGCCACAGTTGATGACCAAGCTGGAAGCCTATGGCGTGCCTCGGCGCATCGTCAGCTTCGTAGTGCCTGTGGGTTATGCGTTTAACCTGGACGGTGCTTCGATCTTCCTTGGTGTGGCGACAATCTTCATTGCCCAACTCTATGGCATTGATCTGTCGTTGACTCAGCAGATTTTGCTGGTGGTCACAATGGTGCTGACGTCGAAGGGCGCCGCCGGTGTGCCTGGGTTTGCCATCATCATTCTGTCGGCCACCTTGGCGTCTGCCGGGCTGCCGCTGGAGGGGGTCGCGTTGATTGCCGGGATCTTCCGGATCATCGACAGCGGTACCACTACCTTGAACGTGCTGGGTAATGCAATTGCACCCCTGGTCATTGCCAAGTGGGAGAAAGCGCCCCTGGAGCGAAAAAGCTCAATAAGGGTCGAGCAGAACGCTTAATCAGCGACACACAAGAGCCTTCCACGTTAATCGCGTCGAGGGCTCTTTTTTGGGCTGATAAACCTATAAGAAGTTATTGCGTGTTCATTCTTTTCAGGCGCCGGGGTGCTCGGTTCAGATAAAGAATCGTGCCCTGTTAGTTGCCACTGTGCTGCCATTATTTATAAAAAAAACAGGTGGGCTATGTGCAAGAAATCAGTGTTCTATCGGACGCGTCGCTGCGTCGCAGTATGGATAGTGTTGCTATTTATGGGAACTTACCAACTGGCGGTTGCCAGCCCACGCACGGCGTTGACGCATTCTGCCGTGGCCGTACCTGACCAATTTGCTGCGGACACCGCCAACGCAATCTTTGCCAAAGGCGGGAATGCCGTGGATGCGGCCGTTGCCGTTGCCTTTTCCCTGGCGGTGACCTACCCCGAAGCTGGAAATATCGGCGGCGGCGGTTTCATGACCGTCTATTACAAGGGCAAACCCTATTTTCTCGATTACCGCGAGCGTGCGCCGCTGAAAGCAACGCGGCATATGTTCGTCGACAGCTCGGGTAAAAAAGTGATTGCTGCCGACCAGCCGCAAGGCAGTGTGATCGGACACCGCTCGGTAGGTGTACCCGGCACTGTCGCGGGTATGTGGGAGGCTCACAAGCGCTTTGGCAAACTCAAATGGGCGGACCTGATCGAGCCCGCCATTGGCTACGCACACCATGGCTTCGTCGTCGATGAAGCACTGGCCAGTATTGCTGCAAGTGAAAACGCCAAACGCTTCGCCGGTAAAACCAACTTCGCTGAACATTTCGGCAGGCTGCAGGCAGGCACTACCTTCAAGCAACCTGAACTTGAGGCGGTTCTCAAGCGCATCGCCGCGCAGGGGCCGAAAGGCTTTTACGCTGGTAAAACCGCAGAGCTGATCGTGACCGATATGAGTGCCAATGGCGGCTTGATCAGCGCGCAGGACCTGGCCGATTACAAATCCGTGTGGCGTACCCCAATACAAGCCAACTGGAATGGCTTCCAGGTTGTCACCGCGCCACCGCCCAGCTCCGGCGGGGTCGCGCTCGTGCAACTGTTGAAGATGAAAGAGATGCGCCGCGAGGATTTCCAGGGCGTGCCGCTTAACTCCGTGCGCTATATGCATTTAGTGGCGGAGATCGAAAAGCGGGTATTTGCTGATAGGGCGCAGTACCTGGGTGATCCGGATTTTTACACGGTGCCGGTGCATGAATTGATCGACGAACACTACCTGGCGGGCCGAGCGTCTCAGGTCAATCTATCGATCCCTTCGGACACCAATAAGGTCGTCGCCGGCCTGAATATTGAATCGCCGGAGAAGCCCCAGACCACGCACTTCTCAATCGTCGATAAATGGGGCAATGCCGTTTCCAACACGTACACGCTCAATGGCTTTTTCGGCTCCGGCGTCGTCGCGGAAAAAACCGGCATTTTGCTCAATGATGAGATGGATGACTTCTCGGCACTGGCAGGAGTGCCCAATCAGATGGGCGTCGTGGGCACCGACACTAATGCCATCGAACCCGGAAAGCGGCCCTTGTCTTCGATGACGCCGACGATTTTCCTGAAGGACGGCAAGGTCGCCTTGGTGATCGGTACACCCGGTGGCTCGCGGATTTTTACCTCCATCTTCCAGGTCGTCAGTAACCTGTATGACTTCCACCTTGGGCTGAAAGATTCGGTGGGCGCGATGCGTTTTCACCACCAGTTGCTGCCTGCCAACACGATTTTCTGGGAACCCTATGCACCGATCTCGGGGCAACTGGCGACGGAAGTTGAAGGCGCAGGCTATAACCTCGCAAACCAGGGCTTCAATGGTGATATCCAGGCAATCAGGGTGGAACACGGCGTGCCTGAACCCGTATCTGATCCCAGGGGGAGGGGGGTGACGTCCATCGCCAAGTAGTGGGTCAATCCGCTCGTCTGGCTTACGGGCATTTGGCCAGACGCGCTCGGTAAGGAGGCGCATCAAGGTGGATCGAGATCCACCAGAGCCCACGCCCCAGTGCTAGTTATTTATCCTGCGCTGGGGCGTTCGCCGGCCTGACAAAAATCTAAAGTTAGGCGAGCGATTCACCTGAATTTGCATCAATCTCAGCCCGCCTGAATGCCAGGATTGCACTCTCATGCACCGCTCCCCACTCCCGCATTGCGCTGATCAGTGGGGCAAGCGTGTTGCCTAATTCTGTTAGGGAATACTCGACCTTGGGCGGGACCTCTCGATAGATTTCGCGATGGATAACCTTATCTGTCTCCAGCTCTCTGAGTTGCAAGGTGAGCATCCGCTGCGTCACATCAGGGATTAGTCGGCGCAACTCGTTGAAGCGCTTTGTTCCTGACATCAGGTGGAACAGGATGAGCGATTTCCATTTCCCACCAATGACATCGACCGTAAAGGAGACAGGGCAAGCGAATGCTTCAACTTCATCCCGGGGAATGCATTTTTTCACAGGGCATCTCCTTGGTATAAAAAATGTGCCTACAGCACATAAATGTGCGTACTTACGAATATGGTGTGCGCACGCTAACATCATTCCGTATCAACCACTACGGAATGATCCGGATGAGCTTGTTGCTTTCCCCCCACGAAATAAAAGGCATGAAACTGAAAAACCGCGTCGTCATGTCGCCCATGTGCATGCACATGGCTGCAGATGACGGCTTCGTTACTGAATGGCATCGAGTGCATTACGGTGCCCGCGCCTTGGGCCAGGCGGCATTGATTTTCCCAGAAACGCTGGCAGTTCACGCCGATGGCCGTATTGGTGCCGGTGACCTCGGTATCTGGAGCGATGCACATGTCGCTGGCTTGAAGGCGCTCACTGAATTGCTTCACAGCTTTGGCGCGAAAGCCGGTGCTCAGATCGGTCATGCAGGACGTAATGCTGACTTGCCCAATCTTATTCACATTGCGCCATCGGCTATTCCGTTCACCGAAACCAGCCCTGTGCCTCGCGCACTCGCGGCTGATGAAATTCCGGGTTTGGTAAAGCTCTACGGCGATGCTGCACGACGTGCCAGTGAAGCGGGCTTTGATGTACTTGAGATCCATGCCGCGCATGGTTATTTGCTGAGTGAGTTCCTCTCCCCACTCGCCAACACCCGCGACGACGAATATGGCGGTGATGCCAAGCGTCGCTATCGCTTCCTGCGCGAAGTGCTGGAGGAAGTCAAAACCCATTGGGGCAATCGTCCTCTGTTTGTTCGTATCTCCAGCTCTGATTACGCCGAAGGCGGAAACACACCCGAGTCATTCCTTGAATACGGTCGCTGGATGAAGGAACAGGGTGTCGACCTGATCGACTGCAGCTCCGGCGGAATCAAGATGATCAAGGTGCAGACCTATCCCGGTTACCAAGTACCGGCCGCTGAGTTGCTGCGTAAGGAACTGCATATTGCGACGGGTGCGGTGGGTGTCATCCAGAGTGGTCGTCAAGCCGAAAAAATCCTGCAAAACGGCCGAGCTGACCTGGTGTTTGTCGGGCGGCAAATGCTGCGTGATCCGTTCTGGGTGCGCACTGCAGCAGATGATTTGAAGGAAATCATTGAGATACCTGCTGCCTACACGCGTTACGGCTCTGTATGGCTTGATACCAAAGCGTGAATCAGCCCGCGTCATAAGCGGGCGGCTGGACAGTCCTAATTCTCAATCCAATCCAATGAAGCAGGCGTGAAACCATGAGTAAACCTACTTACGTATACGAATACCAAGCCATCACCGAGGTGCTGAACAAGTACATCGAGGGCTGCAAGCAAGCAAAAAGCAGCCTCATGAAGCCTGCTTTCAATGAGCAAGCGACCATGTTTAGCGTCGATGGCGACGGTAAGCTGGCCGGCGGCGCAATTCCTATCCTGTTCAAGGGGATCGATGAAGGGTTTCGTCCCTCTCCTGATGCACCGGCAGCTATCGTCCGCATTGAGATTTTCGGTACGGCGGCGAGTGCGCGAATCGACGCAAACGACATGTCCGGCATTTCGTTTACCGACTTTTTCCATCTGTTGAAAGTTGAAGGCAAGTGGACGGTCGTCAGCAAGATCTTTCACACCCATGTCGCGCCTTGAACCTCTGTCGCCCTTGAGTCTGCGGAAGTTGAGGCTTCCCTGCACTCAGGTATAAAAATGGAAACGTCATGAAAACCCTTACCTCTGCTCTCGCTCTTACGGTCGTTACGCTTGCGCCCGGTACTGCCTCCGCCGCCACGTACCCGGGAGTTGAGCACAACACGGCGAAACTCTTGCAATCGCTTGAAGGTGTCCCGACGCTCGACTCCATGGCGCCGGTCGATGCCCGTGCGGCGCTGGCGGGTGCCCAGGCTGCCCCCCAAGTAGTCTTGCCGGCAGCTGATGTCAGCGAGAAGACGCTACGCGTGAACGGCAGCGATCTGAAATTGACCATCGTGCGCCCGGTCGGTAGCCAACAGAAGACTCTGCCCGCGTTCATGTATTTCCACGGCGGCGGCTGGGTGTTGGGCGACTTCCCGACCCACGAACGACTGGTGCGTGACCTGGTGGTAGGCTCGGGTGCGGTGGCGGTCTTCGTCAACTACAGCCTCTCGCCAGAGGCGGCATATGGCGTCGCTACGGAGCAAGCCTATGCCGCGACAAAATGGGTCGCCGAACACGGGCAAGAGATCAAGGTAGACGGCACTCGCCTCGCCGTAGCCGGCAACAGTGCTGGCGGGAACATTGCCGCCGTAGTTGCCCTGATGGCGAACGAGAAGGGTGAACCCGCACTGCGCTCGCAAGTGTTGCTGTGCCCAGTGACAGACTCCAACTTTGACACGCTGTCGTACAAGGCTTTTGCCAACGGCTATTTCCTGACGAAGGACATGATGGCGTGGTTTTGGGACAATTACGTACCCGACGCCGAGGTACGCAAACAGATTTACGCCTCTCCACTGCAGGCCACGACCGAACAGTTGAAGGGCTTGCCGCCGACGCTGATCCAGACTGCCGAATTCGATGTCCTGCGCGATGAAGCTGAAGCGTACGGCCGCAAGCTCGACGCGGCGGGTGTGCCTGTGAAGACGGTTCGCTACAACGGCATGATTCACGATTTCGGTCTGTCGAACGGCTTCAGCCGTCTGCCGACGCCGCGCAGCGCGATTGCGCAGGCATCTCATGAACTCAAGATCAACCTGAGCAAGTAATTTCAAAAACAAAGAATCCGCAGGTCACGTTGAAACTGCGGGCTTCGTCATTGAAAACATATCCTCATCTCATTGCGAGGCTGCCTGCGCACAGCAGACTTTCGGAGCGTCTGCTGCGTTTGTGCGGTTGAGCATATTTCGATAATTGCACTCCTTTATGAAGAGCGACTAAATGAAATTTATATCTATTAAGCAGTTGTTTTTTGTGGCCTTGATTTCGAGCTTTGGCGCGATGGCTCAAGCAGAAAACGCACCAGGTGGCCCACAAGTTATCAGTAGTAAAACAGTCAGAAAAGCTACGTATGTAGAAGACTATCAAGCTATTACAGAGGTGCTTAACGCGTATATTGAGGGTTGCAAGCAGGCCAAGAGCAGTATCATGAAACCCGCTTTCAATGAACATGCGACGATGTAAAGCGTCAGCGCCGAGGGCAAGTTGGAAGGCGGCGCGATTCCAATCTTGTTCGAGGGAATTGACAAGGATTTCCGTCCCTCTCCCGACGCGCAAGCCGCGATTACTCGTATTGAAATCGTCGGTAATGCCGCGAGTGCTCGTATCGATGCCAACGGCATGTCCGGCCTCTCTTTCACCGACTTCTTCCAGTTGCTGAAAGTAGAAGGCAAGTGGACGGTTGTTAGCAAGATTTTCCAAACCCATGACGCGCCTTAACTAGTCAAAGCAGCGCTGAAAATTGAGTTCGAAATTGAAGATGAGTTTCACGAAGTACTCGTCAGCACTTATCTAATTCTTCTTCACTGCATGCTCGGTAATCAGTTGAGCCAGTAGTTTTACTGGCTCAGTTAGACTGCGGCGTGCACGGTGCACCAAACCAATATCGCGATGGAATGTACGTTGTTTCAGGTCGATTGCACGTACCTCGGCAGGCCATTCTTTACGGGTGGCCGTTTCTGGCACCAAGGCGACTCCAACGCCGTTTGCAACCAGTTTGACGATTGCATCCAGTTCGTCGAGTTCGCAGACTTCGTGTAATGAAAAATGGGTTTGTCGCAGAAACCTATCAACTTGGCGTCCGCCGAAGGATGATCGGTCATAGCGGATAAAGGGTTGGCTCGATATCAATTCAGCCCAATCGTCTCCCGGCATATCGGCGGGGACGATCAGCCGGTAAGGTTCTCGCGCCAAGGTTGTCCAGCGCAGATCACTGTGAAGCGAGAAGGGCGGGCGGATTATCGCGGCCATATCGATTTCGCCTGAATCGACTTGGTTCACCAACTCCATCGACAAGCCGGGGAGCACTCGCGTTCTGCATTGCGCAGATCGTTGATGAAATTCAGCCAGGGCTTCTGGCAAGAAGGAGCGCTGAACTGAGGCAATCGCTCCAATGGTGATCAAAACATTCGCGGGAAGACCCACCGATGTCGAGCCCAGGTCTTTAAATTGGCGTACCAGTTCCTGACCCTGCGCCAAAACCTGGTGACCCATTCGATTGAGCTGAGCCGAGCGTCCCTTACGGTCGAATAGCTGTACCCCTAGCTCCGCCTCAAGGCGTTGCATCTGGGCGCTGACGGCGGCTTGGGTGAGGCCGATTTTGCTGCCGGCAGCCGCAAATGTGCCTTCTCTTGCCACAGCGATAAGTGTTTTCAGTTCTTTGATCATGCTCAAATAATAATTATGTTTTGCTTCGAAATGTATTTATATTTTTGTCGCTGAAGCGCTGCGTAAAATTGCTTCCGATACGGGTGAACAAACGGCAGGTGCTCCACCGGGCGCCTGCCGCTGGATCGTTTTTTTTGATAGCATGCGCCGCATTATGAAGAAACCCGCCCATGACATGCGCCAGCACATCATCGATGTCGCCAGGTCGCTGATGACCCAGAAAGGTTACACCGCCGTTGGCCTTACCGAGCTGCTCGCGGCCGCGGGTGTACCTAAAGGGTCGTTCTATCACTACTTTCGATCAAAGGACGAGTTCGGCCAAGCGTTGCTCGAAGAGTACTTTGAAGAATACCTCGCGCGTGTCGATGTGCAGTTGGCCAGTGAGGGCAGCGGCGCCGAACGTCTGCTGAGCTATCTACGCTATTGGGCCGAGACACAGGCGTTTGATCACACCGATCAAAAATGCCTGGTGGTCAAATTGGGTGCGGAAGTGTGTGATCTGTCCGAAAACATGCGCGGCGTACTTGAGAAGGGGACTGCCCTGATCATCGAGCGGATGGTTCGTTGTGTTGAGCAGGGTAAAGCGGATGGTTCCATAAGTGCGTCGGTTGACTCAGCAATATTGGCTGAAGCGCTCTACCAGATGTGGTTGGGCGCCTCGCTGTTGGTCAAGGTCAACAGAACACGCGAGCCTTTTGATGCTGCGCTTGATATGAGCCGACGCTTGTTGGCTTAGTGCCGATCGGCAGGCTTGGTCATGCTGCTCGATGGCACCACATGAATGCCAGGCTCCTGACTGATCGCGGCCTCAAGCAATGCCCGCGCAATCAGCGCCGGGGGGTTGAGACGCCAGCGTTCAGGTAACAACGGCGATGCAAGCTTGAGCATCCGGATCAGTGCACGCTCGGCATGGCGCACTTCCTCACGCTTGCCTCCGATGACACCCGGCCGCACATACGTCAGCGATTTAAACCCCACCCTCGCCAGATCCTGTTCCAAGCGGCCTTTGACCTGGTTATAGAAAAACGCAGATCCCGCATCTGCGCCGATAGCCGAATTGAGCACGTAGGTCGGCGTTCCATGCGCGCGTGCGAGCCTGGCCACTGCCAATGGATAGGTGTGGTCAACTCGCTCGAAGGCTGCTCTGGAGCCGGCTGTTTTAAGCGTGGTACCCAGCGTGCAGATCACTGCATCTGCTTGCCAGCGATCAGCCTGTTCGTCCAAGTGATCAAAATCGATGGGCGTGGCGATGAGTTTAGGGTGCGCCACCAAAGTCTTGCGTGTTGGCGCGTAGACCTTGCCGACGCGCGGATCCGACAGGGCCAGATCCAATACATGGCTGCCAACCAGCCCGCTTGCGCCGACCAGTAGCAGCTTGAATGTTGTGGGTTCGTTCATGCTTGAGTGCTATCCCGCACAAAACGCTGGATAGCCTCGTTGACCGGTGTGCTGCCTTGGGTCAGTTCGATGATGACGCGACTGACGCCGGGCTGTTCGATGATCTGCAACAAGGCTGCGGCGACATCGTCACGCGGCACGTCGCCATAGGGGATAGCCAGGCCAGCGTGGACCTTGCCACTGCCGGGTGAGTCCAGCAAGGTGCCGGGGCGCAGAATGACCCAGTCTAGATCGCTTGCGGCCAAATGCACGTCGGCGCGTTTTTTCACGACCATGTAGTTTTCGAAGGTCTCGGAAACCGATTTGCCACGCGATGCCTCTGGAAACGCCGACACAAGAATAAAGCGCTGGATGCCCGCCAACTCAGCCGCGGCTACGGACAGCTCAAGGCCGTGACCGTCGATGGCATCCGTCATCTGCGCTCCGCCTTTGCCGCCGGCACCCGCGGCGAATACCACGGTATCACTCCCCGCCATCAGCTTGGCCAGAGCCTCTGTGTCGAGGTCAAGCAAGTTACCGGCAACGGGGATGGCGCCGAGTGCTTCGAGTCCCTCGGCCTGTTCCGCATGACGGTATAACGAATGTGGTTGATGGCCTCGGTCTGCCAGTTGTCGAGCAAGGCTTCGCGCCACTTTACCCGAACCACCGACGATAAAAACTGAGTGCATAGTTCCTCCAGATCAGGCGATGTTTCAAAAATTTCCCGCTCAAGCGAACCTGAAAACGCGCTCGGCGAATGCACGCTGAAGGTTATTCTATATTGGTCACTACAGAAATTGTCAAGCGCCTGGGAGATTTGGCCCCGGGCACGCGCCTTGTGTTCAAACGTCGCCAGAGGCCAAAAAAATCAGCCCGGAATAAACAAATAAAATTTATTTTTCGCATCCATATATATTGTTTTAATTGTCTGCTGGAGACCGCTAGCATTGATGCACTATCAACAAAAGCTCAAAGAGTGGCCCCATGCAATTGCTCGGAAATTTGCTGAAAGCGGTTAAACCCTCGCCAACGCTGGCAATCACGCGCAAGGCGGCAGAGTTACGCCGCAATGGGGCCGATATCATCAGCCTGTCAACCGGCGAGCCGGACTTTCCAACCCCCGATCACATCAATGCGGCTGCCAAGGCGGCGATTGATGCAGGCCAGACCCGCTACACCGATGTCGACGGCACTCCAGAACTCAAAGCGGCGATCGTTCGAAAGTTTCAGCGTGAAAACGGTATCACCTACGCGACAGACGAAATCAGCGTCGGCACCGGCGGTAAGCAAGTGCTGATCAACGCGCTGCAGGCCACCCTTAACCCCGGAGATGAAGTCATCATTCCTGCGCCTTACTGGGTGTCCTATCCGGACATGGTGCGCCTGGCGGGGGGCACGCCCGTGGAAATCCCCTGCGCGGTCCATCAGCATTTCAAGATCACCGCCGAGCAACTCCAGCAAGCCATCACGCCGCGTACCAAGTGGCTGATTTTGAATTCGCCGAGCAACCCGACGGGGGCGGGTTATAGCGCGGCAGAGCTTGATCGGTTGGGCGCCGTATTGTTGGAGCATCCGCAGGTCTACGTGTTGACGGATGATATGTACGAGCACCTGAGTTACGACGGTTGGGTGTTTTCCACGCTGGCTTCGCAGGTGCCGGCGTTACATGGTCGCGTGCTGACCGTGAATGGCGTTTCAAAGGCCTATTCTATGACGGGCTGGCGCATTGGTTATGCGGGCGGTCCTAAACCTCTAATTGCTGCCATGGCCACCATTCAATCGCAGACCACGAGCAGCCCCTGCGCAATATCCCAGGCGGCTGCCGTGGCAGCGCTGGACGGGCCTATCGATTTTCTGGCTGAGCGCAATGAAGTGTTTCGTCAGCGCAGGGATCTTTGCCTGGACGCTTTTAACACCACTCCCGGCCTGGTGTGTCGCCGTCCGGAGGGCGCTTTTTATCTCTTCCCTTCATGCTCGGGGCTGTTCGGGCGCAAAACGCCTGCAGGTGTGGTGCTGACTAATGACGTGGATGTCTGCCAGTACCTGCTCGAAGCCGCACAGGTGGCGGTGGTGCCGGGGAGTGCGTTTGGGTTGGAGGGTTATTTCCGCATCTCCTTTGCGACCTCCACGGTGCTGCTGGAGCAGGCATGCGCGCGCATCAAGGCTGCGTGTGAACAGCTTGCTTGAATGCAGCATTTGGTTTGGCGGAGTTGGTTCCAGTCAAGCTGGCAGGGAAGGGCTCAGCATCGCTACGGCTGTTGCGCCGATGCCTTGCAGATCTTCCCTGCTGGCAGCGTCATGTGCCTGCAGGGACATGCCTTCGAGCAATGTATTCAAGGCCGCGGCGAGCAGGCGAGTGTTGGTTTCCGGTTTGAGCTGACCTTGTTCCACTGCGCGATCCAAGCGCTGCTGTAAGTAGTCACGGCCTTCCTGGCGCAAGGCCTTGAGGGTCGCGGTGACTTCACCGGCATCGTCGGAGACATTGACTGCCGCGAGGACGACCATGCAGCCACAGGGCGCCTGGGGTTCGGTCAGGATCGACGCTGAGGTGTGGAAGAACTCGCTGATGGCGCGCACGATGTCCGGCTCGGTGTCCATGCGCTCCCACGTGGCATCCCAGAACGTCGCTTCGTAGTAGGCAACCGCTTCGAGAAATAACTTGGCTTTGTTGCCGAACGCCGCATACAGGCTGGGAGGGCTGATGCTCATGGCTGAACACAATTCCGCCACAGAAGCCGGCTCGTAGCCACGCCTCCAAAACACTGCCAGCGCCTGCAGCAGAGCCTGGTCTCGATCAAACGCGCGCGGGCGTCCTTTTGCGCGTGGAACAGAGATTGGGGTGGAGTTGGTCATTGAGTGCAGCACCTTGGGGGCGTATCGCCAGACGAGCATGCCTGG
Source organism: Pseudomonas sivasensis (assembly GCF_021391435.1). NCBI lineage: Bacteria > Pseudomonadati > Pseudomonadota > Gammaproteobacteria > Pseudomonadales > Pseudomonadaceae > Pseudomonas > Pseudomonas sivasensis. The sequence goes on from NZ_CP090029.1 coordinate 2,377,733, forward strand.
AAGAAAGTTCTGCCCAATGATACACAAAATGAAATTTTCGGTTGCGCAGCGTAACTCTGAGCTTTCAGGTCGGCCGTGACGCGTGCCCAAGGGCCGGTACGTTGTATCGCTCAAGCACGTGGCCAATACCGCTCAATAGCGGTATCACATGCTTCGCAATATCAACGGCGACTGCGGTGGGCACCATCTCTGCGTTTCGGCGAAAAAACAGTGGATCCTGAAAAATCAGCCTGAGCTTGGACAGGCTGTTGCTGACCGCGGGCTGTCCGATGTTCAAGCACTCGGACGCCCTGGTGACACTCTTTTCCTGATACAGCGCAGCGAAGATCACTAGGCAATTGAGGTTGAATTGCGCAAGGCACTCGGTATTGAACGTTGACGTGGGGGGAGGTGTGTTCATGAGCTTTACCCTGTCATTTGTCTTCGTTCGCCGTTGGTCGTAGAACGTGATGCTATTCTAAAATCTACTAGACGACCGGTCTAGTTTTAAATAGAGTGGCTGCCTTATGAAAAAGCATCATTCTGAAACACGCCAACACATCCTGGATGTCGCCAGGACGTTGATGACTCACAAAGGCTACACCAGCGTAGGGTTGGCTGAGGTGGTAGCGGCTGCGAGCGTGCCTAAAGGTTCGTTCTACCATTACTTCAAATCCAAGGAAGAATTTGGTCAGGCATTGCTTGAACAGTATTTTTCCGACTACCTCGCAACAGTCGACACGCTGTTGATGGGTTCTGCACCCGCCGCGCAAAGGCTGCTGAGTTACTTCCAGTATTGGGCGAAAACCCAGTGTTCTGATTTGCCTACCGACAAGTGCCTGGTGGTCAAATTGGGCGCCGAGGTCTGTGACCTCTCGGAGGGCATGCGCCTGGTGCTCGACCGAGGTACGCAGGCCATCCACGCAAAGCTTGAGCGCTGTATTGAGCAGGGGCTTGTAGATGGTTCGATCACGTCGACAGCGCCAAGCGCGACGCTTGCGCAATCGCTCTATCAGGTTTGGCTCGGTGCTTCGTTGATGATGAAGATCGGCAAGCGCGATGACGCCTTTGGAACGTCCCTGACTCTGGCAAAGCGACTTTTGTCGTAGCTATTTTTTATCAATTTACTAGACGACCGGTCTATTTAGCTGAGGTCCATCATGACAGACAACGCCACTCGTACCGACTTATTCAACCCCATCAACCTGGGCGCGATGAAACTCGCCAACCGTATTTTGATGGCGCCCGTGACCCGTAGCCGCTATGCCGAAGATGGCATCCCTAACGAGCTGCACGCGGAGTATTACGCTCAACGCGCCACGGCGGGCTTGATCGTCGCCGAGGCCACCAACATCTCGGCGCAAGGTCGCGGTTATGCGGCCACCCCCGGCATCTGGAGCGAGGAGCAGGTTGTGGGCTGGAAGAAAGTCACGGACGCCGTGCATGCCGCCGGCGGCAAGATCGTCAGCCAACTGTGGCATGTGGGGCGGTTCTCAAGTGTCGAACTGCAACCTGACGGTGCCTCACCGGTCGCGCCTTCCGCGATCAAGGCTGAAGGCGACACCTACACCACCAATGGCTTCGTCCCGGTGTCGATGCCACGGGCGCTTGAAACCGATGAGATCCCGGGGATCATCGAGCAGTACAAACGTGCTGCCGAGAATGCCAAGCGCGCTGGTTTTGATGGTGTAGAGGTTCATTCGGCCAACAGCTACCTGCTGGACCAGTTCCTGCGGGACTCGACCAACCATCGCACCGACCAGTACGGCGGCTCCATCGAGAACCGTGCGCGCCTGACCCTGGAAGTGACCGAAGCAATCGTCAAGATCTGGGGCAACGACCGGGTTGGCATCCGCCTGTCGCCGGTCACGCCTGACGCCGGCAACACGCCGCCCGACAGCAATGTCATGGCGATGTATGGCTACCTGATCCAGCAACTGAACGCATTCGACCTGGCTTACCTGCACTTCGTTGAAGGCGCTACCGCCACCTCGCGTGAAGTGCCGGAAGGCGTAGACATGGACGCATTGAGCGCAAAGTTCAACGGGCCTTTCATCGGCAACAACAACTACGACCTGGACATGGCTATTGAGCGCCGCGCCGAAGGCAAGATCGACGCCGTAGCGTTTGGCCGCCTGTTTATCTCCAACCCGGATCTGGTTGAGCGCTTGCGTCGTGGGGCCGAACTGACCATCGCACCGCGCGAGTCGTACTACGGCGGCGGCGCGAAGGGCTACACCGACTGGCCTGTCGGCAACTACTGATCCGCTTATATCCGCGATAACCCTAAAAACTGCCCGCACAGACGGGCAGTCACCAACGAGAGGAACGTCCATGAACTATCTGCAGAATAAAACCGCGATCATCACTGGCGCATCGTCCGGCCTGGGTGCTGCATCGGCACGTGCCTTGTCCGAGAAAGGCGTTCGAATTGTCGCAGCAGCCCTGGACCAGCAAGGCCTGGACGCCATCGTCAGCGAGTTGAAAGGCAAGGGCGGGGACGCGGTAGGTCGCGTCAGCGACGTTACCAACCCTGAGGATATGAAAGCGCTCGCGCAATTCGCCCAGGACTCTTTCGGTTCGGTGGATATCCTGATCAACAACGCAGGCTTGATGCTGTTTTCCAACTGGGTCGACCTGGCCACCGATGATTGGGAAAAGATGATCAACGTGAACATCAAAGGCTACCTGCATGGTATCGCAGCGGTGTTGCCGTTCATGCTGAAACAGAAGTCGGGTCAGATCCTGAATATGGATTCGGTCGCCGGTCACCAGGTCGGACCTGCTGCAGGTATCTACAGCGCCACTAAGTTCTTCGTGCAGGCCATGACTGAGTCGATGCGCAAAGAGCTGGGCGTGCAGCACGGCATCCGTGTCAACACGGTCAGCCCGGGTGTGATCAACACCGGTTGGGCCGATAAAGTCACCGACCCGGCAGGCCGTAAAGCGGCTCAAGAGCTGAATAAAATTGCTATCTCGCCGGACGATATTGGGCGCGCAGTGGTGTATGCACTGAATCAGCCTGAAAACGTCACCGTCAACGACCTGATCATTTCGCCGACCCGCCAGGATTGGTAAGTCATAAGCGTTGAAATCACCCAGCCCAGGCACCGCCGCAACGCCGTGTGCCTGGGCGCTACAGGATCCGTCCTGTCCGCCCAAGTAAAAGCAATGAGTCCCTTCAATAACACTCGCATTTTGATTGTTGACGGTGGCGCTGGCGAAGAGCCTGCGAGCCCGGTTTGAAGGCAAAGCCCTGCCGACCTATGTCTACAGGGACTATGGCTTGCTGGTCTCGCTGTCACGCTATTCGGCGGTGGGTTACCTGATGGGTAAACTCACGGGCAGTGTGACGCTGGAAGGATGGTTGGCGCGGGCGTTCTATGCATCGCTGTACCGCATGCCCCAAGTCGCGCGCTATGGCCTGGTACCCTCGGGATTACTGATGTTGGGTAACCACTTGTTGGGGCCAGGCACCGTGCCTCGGTTGAAACTGCACTAGATCACTGACGGGGTTAGCGCTTCTCCGATCGCATAAAAGTGGCCGCCTGCGATGTAGTGCAGGCTACGAAAGTCCGGGTGCGCACGCTCAAAGTGCCAATGGCCGTCGCTGAATACCCGAGTGTCGGCCCAGGCAGCGACGACTTCACCGATAAACAGGTCGTAGGTCGACTGGTTGTGAGGTTCGGGCAATAGTTTGCACGCAAGCCAGGCCGAGCAGCCGGCCACGAATGGCGCGTCATGGCCGCTGATACTGAACAGCTCGACGCCGCTATGAGCCAGCTTCTGTGGATCTTCCTGGAGGCTGACGCTGCCGACATCGCAGGTCAATTGCAGCTGTGCCACCGTCGGAACCTGAATCACAAACACGCCGCTAAGCTCTACGAGTTCGCGGGTTTGGGCGATCTTGTCCAGCACCACAGTGACTTTGGGGGGTGAGAAATCCAATGCACAGGCCCATGCCGCGGCCATCACATTTCGAGTCTCCTCGTGTTGAGCAGATACCAGCACGGTGGGGCCGTGGTTGATCAGCCGGTAGGCCTTTTCAAGCGGCACTTCGGCAATGTGGTCGTGCATCGTCACTCCAGAAAAATGAAACCCCGCAGCCATTGCTGGAGCGGGGTAGGGCACATTCACGCTGTAGCGGTTTGGTTCAGGTATACCTGGAGGCTTTCATGACCGCCGACAATGAGCGACTCGATGGTCGAGGTCCATTGCCCCTGGGGATCAGGCTCGCGTGTGTCGAAGGTCGCAGACCACAGAATCACGGTTTTCTGTTCGCCGGTCAGCGGAATCAGTCGCACGGTCAACACGTAGTTGTCGACGGGCAGTGGTGCTTCAACGAAGCGGTAGGAGAACTGCAGATTCACCGCGTCTACCGACAACAACTGCTCGCGCAGAATGGCGCCGTCCTGCAACGTCAGCCGACGGATGCAGCCAACCAGTCCGTCAGGCTGACCGTCTTCGATGACGCTCTGCGGGATCGCCGGGTGCCACTGGCTGATCTTGCCGAAGCGCTTGAGTACATCCCAAACGCGCTCGGCGCCGCCGTCTACAACGGCGTTGTATTCAACTTTTGCCATGATTCATCACCTTAAGAAACAGCATTGCGTTCAGGCCGCTCGGGTCAGCCTTCGAACTGGTGATAAACCTTGGCGATCACCTTCCAGGTGCCGTCGATTTTGATCAGTGTCAGGTAATCGTTGTAGTCGGCACCGATCGCGTCCTTTTCCATATCCACCCTTACCACGGCGGTGGTTGGGGTGATCGCCAGCACGTCCAGGCGGGTACTGATATCCGGGGCCGTGCCATTGGTACGGACGAAGTCGAACAGGTTGCTGATCGGGCCGCCCAACAGTTTGCCGTTGGTGAAGCCGTACATCACTGCTTCCTTGTGGAAGGCCTGCTCCAGCACTTCCGGGCTGCCGGCACGCAGGCCGTCAGCGTATTGCTGGGCCACGGCGACAACGGCGTTGTAGTCCTGGGTGGGTACAGCTTTGATGTTTTTGCTCATGGTCAAACGCCTTCGCATGGTTTTGGCGCCAATAGGGCGCGGTTCAAACGGCTGGGTTAAGGAGCAACGTGGGTGTGGTAGATCTTGCTGATGACGGTCCACTTTCCGTCAACCTTCAGCAGGTTGAAGAAATCGGTGAAGCAGAAGCCGGAGATGTCATTGGTATCGATACGTGCGCTGGCAGCGGTGCCTACGATATCGACGTTGACGATGGCGCCTTTGGCTTCCGGTGAGGGACGGAAGGCGCTGTCGATGATGTCGAACAGACCCTGGATCGGGCCTCCGGTCAGCTTGCCTTCGCCATCTACACCAAAGATGGTGGCCTGCTCGCTGAAGGCAGGTTTCATGAGGCTGCTTTTGGCCTGCTTGCCACCTTCGTTGTAGTGGTTCAGCACCGTGACGATGGCGTTGTAGTCTTCGACGTAAGTTGGGTTGCTCATGGTGTAACTCCTAGTTTGAAGAGGGTGGAAGAAGGGCTTGGTTGATCGCTTTGCGTGCATAACCAGCGATGGTCAGTAAGGCGATCAATGCAACGACCAGACCCGTCCAAGTCATCATTTGAGTCGATCGATGGGTCGTTACCTCGCCACTGATTATCTGTGCGACATCAGCCGCCAGAGAGCCCAGGTACGCATACAGAAATGTTCCAGGAAGCAGGCCGATCCAAGTCGCCAGCAGGAAATCTCGACGGGCGATTCGGCTGGCTCCGAGTCCGTAGCTCAGCGGAGCGAACGGCACGATGGACGCCAGGCGCAAGAGGAAAACAATTCGAAAACCTCCTGACTCGATTGCGTGGTCGACCGCCGCTGATGTGGGGCTGTTCGCCAGGCGTCGTTTGACCCAAGGGCGCAGAAGCGATCTGCCCAAGGCAAACGCGACCGCTGCAGAGAGCAAGCCAGCGGGCGAGATGAGCAGCGTTCCGCCCATCGGGCCGTACAAAAAACCTGCGAGCGCCGTGAGCATCGAGGCGGGTACGAAGGCGACAGTGCCCACCACAAATATCGCGGCATACAGCGCAGTCCCGACGACTCCGAGCGAGCGAATAATCTCGGTCCACTGCACGACGCTGTGTACGGCCAGGTCTATCACGTTGCCTATCCGACTCATTCAGTTTGTGGGAATGCTTCCCGTCCAGCGCATCACTGAAAGCCATTTAATTAGCGATCGCTACATATTGCGTGCATTCTATAGTGACCACTACAGTTGGTGTCAAGACATTACTTGCGGTGTTGGTGAGCGCAATAATATTGCGCTGCAACTGATCCTGCCGATTCAGCCTGATTGCCCGGTTAGGTAGGAGAAAAACCCTTGCTCTGGTGCGGTTTAACCGCTCGTCCGTTCGCGTTTTAAATCGACAAAAAACAAGTCGATACACCAAGTGCTCTTTCACTGGCGTAATAAAAAATACTTATAAATCAGTGGCTAAATCACAAAGTGCAGGTCTCGCTTCCCGCTCCAAGCATTAAAAAGCCACTCAAGTGAGTGGCTTTTTTTGCCTGTGATTTAGGGAGTGGACGCTTCGGTGTCTTTTTTATGTGGGGTCAATGTTAGCGACGTGCTGAGTACCCGCAGCTTCATCCCGTCTCTGTCATACCAGCGTCGACGCTTGTATGGAGCCACCGCTGTTGAGCAATGCGTTGCAATGGCCGAGCGACTGCGCCAACTCGGCGAATGTGCGCTTGGAGGCATTCAAAGAGGGTATGCGCTTCTACTTTGAAACCCTGGTTTCCCGGTTGAGGCTCAGTGCAACGAATTCGTCCTTCCGGTTGATGGGCACCAGGACAGGTCGCATGGGTGGGTCAAAGCTGCGCGTGAGGTGAGCCAATAAGCGCGGATAACGATACCCGCGGACTGATTTACTCGACGGGGGCACGCCAGGGCGTGCGACAACGACCATAACTACCGATGTCACTCAGTGGCAAACCGCTGCCTTTTTTTCCGGTACATATCACCGTCTGCATGGCTAAGCAGCGTATCGGCGTCCTCTCCGTCCGCCGGATAGCACGCCACGCCAACACTGCAGGACGGCATTTGTACCCCGTCAAATTCAGCGCTCAACGGCTCGGCCATGACCGCGAGGATTTGCGCCACCCTCTCCGCGATAGCGTCCTTCGACGGCACATCGGTCAGCAGTACGGTGAATTCATCACCGCCCATCCGTGCCACCAAGTCACTCTCGCGTACGCAACGTTCCAACCGTCGAGCAATCACACACAGCACGCGATCTCCCATGGCATGGCCATGCACATCGTTGATGCCCTTGAAGTCATTGATATCCAGAAACAGCAGGGCCAGGGTGCTGTTGTGAGTCTGTGCGGCGTGCAGGGCCTGGTTCAGTTGATCATTGAACAACGACCGGTTGGTCAGCGCTGTCAGTGGGTCATGATGGGCGAGGAAGCGTAGTTCCTCTTCGGCTTTGGTAAGGGCTGTCACGTCCCTGGCGACCCCGATCCGTGCGCCCACCTCCTTGGACCAGAAAGCTGCCCACAGGATGTGCACGATACTGCCGTCCTTGCGGATATAGCGGTTGCGGAAGTCGACATGGGGTTTGCCATTCATCACCCGGACAATCGAGGCCCGCGTGCGTGGCAGGTCTTCAGGGTGCATGTAATGGGTGATCAGAGTGCCGGTCAGTTCTTCTGCACGGTAGCCGAGCAATGCCTCGCAGGCATCGCTCACAAACACAATCTGGTTTTCACTGTCGACGACAAACACCGTATCCAGCATCAGGTGGATAAGTTTGGGATAGAGAGCTTGCAGGTCTACGGGCATGATGCATCGGGTATCCGGTTCATATCTGCCGATCATAGCCCGATCATGAAGGGCGGCGGCGAGCAATTCTGCTAATTTTCAGTGCCCTCTGCGGCTTTTCATCTCACACGGTCATTGCCTTGCGGCACACATCCAAAATTTCATCCGCCAATGGCGAGTCATCGGGACAGGCCCGGGATAACACCACGGCGCCGACCGCATGGGCGAATCGGTTGATCATCTGTTCCCGAGCGTCCTTATCCAGCTCGGCAGCGTCCTGCTGAAGGGCGGCCAATGCGTTTTCGATGCCTTCGGCGAACGTTGCCTTTACCGTTTGCGATTGACGCGCCGCGTCCCCGCACAGGGCCGACATCGTGCAACCCTGGCCGGGGGCATCACGGTGCTCTCTGGATATGTAGCGATTGAAGAACTCATCGGCGCCCAGCCCGGCGCTGTTGGTCAGCGATTGGGACAACCCGTTTGCGGCGGCTTCAGCCATTAAGTCGGCTTTGGACCCGAAATGCTTGTAGAACCCGCCATGGGTGAACCCGGCTTCTGCCATCAAGTCTGCCACGCCGACACCGTCATAGCCGCGCTCACGGAACAATCTGGAGGCCGTTTCGACGATGTGCGCGCGGTTTAACTGCACTTGTGCCTTGCTGACCCTCATACCTTTACCCTCGCTGGTGGCGACTGTTTTCGGTGCTCACTATACATTGATGTCAATCAACATCAAAACCATTGACGGATAAGATTATGATCGACATCATAAAGCCCGCCACACTCAATGATCGTTAATCCAGAGAGCACAGTCATGACGAACGCTTCTTCTATCCTGATTACCGGCGCGTCCAGCGGCATTGGCGCCACCTATGCCGATCGCTTCGCCCAGCGCGGCCACAACCTGATACTGGTCGCCCGCGACAAGGCGCGGCTGGAAGCGCTGGCGGCGCGCTTGCGCCAGGAGCACGGTGTTGATGTCGACGTGCTACAGGCCGACCTTACCCAGGAGGCGGACTTGGCTGTGGTCGAAGCGCGCCTGCGCGATGACACGCGCATCGGTGTGCTGATCAACAACGCCGGCGCGGCCCAGACGGGAGACTTCCTGGCGCAGACGGGCGAGAGCATTGAGCAACTGATCGCGCTGAACGTCACCTCGCTGACGCGACTCGCCCGCGCAGTCGCACCGAGGTTGGTGCAGGCCGGCGAGGGGGCAATCGTGAATATTGGCTCGGTGGTTGGTCTGGCGCCGGAGTTGGGAATGACGCTGTATGGCGCGACCAAAGCGTTCGTGCAATTCCTTTCCCAGGGCATGAGCATTGAGCTCTCTGGCAAAGGCGTTTATGTGCAAGCGGTGTTGCCGGCAGCCACCCGTACGGAAATCTGGGAGCGCTCGGGCATCGACATCAACACGCTGCCAGAGGTCATGGATGTGGGTGAACTGGTGGATGCCGCACTGGTCGGTTTTGACCGGCGTGAACTCGTGACCATCCCGCCACTGCATGACGCCGCGCGCTGGGACGGTCTTCAGTCCGCGCGTCAGGGCTTGTTGTCGGAGCTGCGTCAGGCTCGCGCTGCTGAGCGCTATCGCCCACAGTAACGGGTGCGTGTTTGAGTCCACGGCGCAGGCTTTGGCCTATGGGGACGCGGGGCGGGCTAAAGGGAAGGTTGTCGTACAACTGAATGCGCTATGATGGGCATTCATTCGCCAACCGAGATACCTGTTCTTGATGGACAACCCGAACGTCCAGCCCACCGTTCGCCGCCGGCACCGCAGTCTGGCTGAAGAATTGGTCACCGAGCTTTCCCGGCGCATTTGCAGCGGGGAGCTCCCGCGAGCAACCAAGCTGCCTACCGAATCTGAAGTGATGGCCGAGCACGGTGTGAGTCGCACCGTGGTGCGCGAGGCCATTTCGCGTCTGCAAGCGTCTGGCCTGGTGGAAACGCGGCACGGTGTCGGCACGTTTGTGAAGGATATTCCCAGCCCCAGCGGATTTCGAATTGACCCTGACACCATCGTCACCTTGCAGGACGTGCTGGCAGTGCTGGAGTTGCGCATCTGTCTGGAAGTAGAAGCTGCCGGTCTGGCCTGCCTGGGTCGCACCGACCAGCAATTGCAGGTGATGCGCGACTCGCTGGACGCGCTGAATTCGCGGGCGGTGAGTGCCGACTACGCGGTATCGGCGGACTTCCAGTTTCACCAGCAGATCGCGCTGGCCACCGGCAATCGCTACTTCACCGACATCATGTTGCACCTGGGGGTCAACATCCTGCCGCGTACGCGCCTGCACTCAAAACGCTTGGCCAACGCCAACAAGGAACCTTACCTGGAGCGCCTGAGCCGCGAGCACGAGGATATCTACAAAGCCATCCTGCGCCGTGACGCAGACGCCGCTCGCGCCGCGATGCGCCTGCACTTGTCCAACAGTCGCGAGCGTATGCGCCGGGCCTATGAAGCCGCCGCCGCTGAATTGTCGAACGGCCCCGCTGCGGTGAACGCGCCGCCCTGAAGTCGGCCACCGGGCTCATCCGCCGACGGTTGCGGTTGCTGCTCGACCTTGGTGCGAAAGGGTTCCGAGCTGTCCTGCGGCGCAAAGCCCAGGTGCTCGGCGTGCCGATTGCTCCACCAGCGCTCCTTATTGTCCGAAACGCCATACACCACACTGTGCCCCACATCCTTGGCCAGCAGGGCGCGGGCCACCAGGTGATCGAGGTCCGCGTAACTCAGCCAGGTGTGCAGCATCCGCCGGTTGCGCGGTTCGGGGAACGATGAGCCGATGCGCAAGCTCACGGTTTCAATCCCGTATCGATGAAAGTAGAACGCCGCCAGGTCTTCGCCGTACGCCTTGGAAAGCGCGTAGTAACCATTCGGGCGGCGCTGTGCGTGCACATCCAGTTCAACGTCCTGGGGGTAAAAACCGGTGACGTGATTGGAGCTGGCGAACACAACCCGTTTGACGCCCTGTTGTCGCGCCGCCTCGTAAATGTGGAAGGTGCCGCGAATATTGGCGTCGAGAATTTCTTCGAACGGCCGCTCCACTGAAATCCCGCCCAAATGCACGATCGCGTCAACGCCGTCGACCAGCGCCGCCACGGCAGCCTTGTCGGCCAGGTTGCACTGGATCACTTCGTCGTGTTCACCCGCGCTGGGCGCCATCGCACTGATGTCCGAGGCGCGCACGATGTGGGCATGGGCCTGCAAGGTTTCCCGCAGGATCTGCCCCAGGCCGCCGGCGGCGCCGGTGAGCAAAATGCGGGTGAAGGGTTTGGGTTGTGTGGTCATGGTCAGGTCTTCCATTGAGCGCTGAATGCAAAGCGATTGCCTGGCGAGCGATGCGCGTTCGCCAGGCAAGTCGCGGGGAGGGGGCTTTACATGAAGTTGTATTGAACGCCCAAGCGCCACCGCGCCTGACGGTCTTCTGAGGTGGAGTTGACCTTCACATCACCAATCTCCATGAACGGGGCCCATTCCTTGGTGAGCTTGTATTTGACGATCAGGTTCTGTTCGTAATCGCTCTTCTTGTTGTCGTAGCGGATGTAGTCAGTCTTGAAATAGATGAACTGATATTCGTACGCCCACTTACTGGCCGGTGTGTAGCCGAGCCAGCCCTCGAAACGATGGGTGGTCTGGTCATCCTTGATGTGATCGGGCAAATCCTCGTTGACCTGATCGCGGTCCAGCTTCTTGGTGTCCAGGCGATAGCGCGTGGCGGCGTAGAAGGCGTCGTTGATCTTGTAGTTGTACTTGAGGCCCAGCTTGTAGGTGGTCGAGTCCTTCGAGCTGTCCATCTGGAACGCGGGGGTCAACGTCGATTGCGGGCTGAGCTTGTAGTTGTAGCTGACGGTGAACTCATGCCCGTTGTTGACCATGTTGTCGTACGCGACATCTTCACGGTCCCCGGCTGTGCGGTATTTCATCTCCGCTTCAAATCCCAGGCCACTGTCCAGACGGTAGTTGAGCTTGATTCGATCAGCGTGGGCGCTGTCTTCCTCGGTGAACTGGTGGCGGTAGTTGATGCTGGCAGAGTCAGCGCTGACGTAGAGCGGCAGGCTGAAGGTCAGGGCAGTAACGAGCGTGCGTAGGGTGGTGTTCATACGGTCTTCTTTTTTGTTTTTGTTAGGGTCGTTTGACGGTTGCTACGGCAATACGTTGTTGCGTGTGGCTCTCATCTAAGGTGCCGATATACGTTATCGTACGACAAGATGACTCGTCTACCGCCCATCGATCGTTTTGAAACACTTTGAAACATATGTCCCCGGCGAATAGGGCTTTACAGCAATCTTCGTTATTCCTTAGTTGTCTTTAAAAATAGGGCTTTTACGGCGTTTCACGTGAAAATCAGTGGATGACGGGGCAGGTTATTGGGTCTTTTCAAGTGTTGTACGATGACCTATGATCGGTCGCAACAGACGACATTCCTGTCTCAAATCCAATAAGAAGGCTTAAGACGTCCATGAGAATCACAGCAGTCAACGTCCAGGTATTTTCCTACCCGACCCGCCGCGCAGTGGACAGCGCCGGCCATGCTCACCCCGGTGATGTCACCCAGGCGCAGATGGCTTTGCTGCGCATCCAGACTGAAGACGGCCAGGAGGGTTTTGCATTCGGCGCCCCTGAATTGATCCGCCCTTATGTGTTGGATGGGTTTGTGCGCAAAGTGCTGGTGGGGCAGAACGCCTTTGATCGCGAAAAGATCTGGCAAGACCTCGCCCATTGGCAGCGTGGCAGCGCCAGCCAACTGACCGACCGCGCCTTGGCCCTGGTTGAGCAGGCTCTGTGGGATTGGGCAGGACGCAAACTCGGCGTGCCAGTGCACAAGTTGATCGGTGGTTTCCGCGACAAGGTGCCGGCCTACGGCTCGACCATGTGTGGCGACGAACTGCCCGGCGGCCTCGCAACCCCCGAAGACTACGGCCGCTTTGCCGAGACCCTGGTGCAGCGTGGCTACAAGGCAATCAAGCTGCACACCTGGATGCCGCCGGTGTCCTTCGCGCCAAGCCCGCGCATCGACGTCAAGGCTTGCGCTGCTGTGCGTGAGGCGGTGGGCCCGGACATCGCGTTGATGCTCGACGGTTACCACTGGTACAGCCGCACCGAGGCGCTGTACATCGGTCGCGAGCTGGAGAAACTCGACTTCGCCTGGTTTGAAGAACCGATGATGGAAGAGTCAGCCGAGTCCTATGCCTGGCTCGCGGGGCAACTGGATATTCCGGTGCTCGGCCCGGAAACCCTGTCCGGCAAACACCTCGCCCGCGCCAGTTGGGTCAAGCACGATGTGTGCGATATCTTGCGTGCCGGTGTCGCGGGCGTCGGTGGTATTGCGCCGTGCCTGAAGGTCGCGCACCTGGCCGAATCGTTTGGCATGGACTGCGAAATTCACGGCAACGGCGCCGCTAACCTGGCGGTGGTCGGTGCGATCAAGAACTGCACCTGGTACGAGCGTGGCCTGCTCCACCCGTACCTGGATTACGACGAAGTACCGGCCTACCTCAATCGCTTGGTGGACCCGATGGACAACGACGGTTTTGTGCACCTGTCCGACTTGCCGGGCCTGGGCGAAGACATCGATTTCAACTACATCGAGACCAATACGCTTAAAAGCTTCTGACGTTTACACGGTCAGTCCGGCATGCGTCGGGCTGATCAAGAGCCCTATAAATATAAAAAAGGCACTCTTGTTATGAGCATTTTCCCTTCGCTGTGGGCGCGGGTGTTCGTCGCCGCGCTGGCCGTTACCGCCGTACCGGCAAGCTTTGCCAAAACGCCGGCCGATCAACTGATCGTCGGCATGAGCATGATCAACCTGTTGTCCCTCGACCCAGCTGCCGCCACGGGTCTGGATGTGTCGGAAATCAACGCCAACCTGTATGACATGTTGCTGGTGCAGGACGTCGCCCAACCAGACCGACTGGTGCCAGCGCTGGCCGAGCGCTGGCAGGTCAGTGAGGACCGCAAGACCCTGACCTTTAACCTGCGCACCGGGGTGAAGTTCCAGTCCGGCAATGACTTGAGCGCCGAAGACGTTGCCTGGTCGCTGCACCGGGTGCTCAAGCTCAACCTCGCACTCGCTTCCACCTGGAAGGCCTACGGCTTCACCGCCGAAAACGTCGAGCGCTACATGCGCGCCACGGACCCCACCACCTTCGTGATCGAACTGCCACGGCCGACCGACCCGCTGCTGGTGCTCAACACCCTGGCGACCTCGCCCAGTGCGTTCATCCTCGACCGCAAAAAAGTCCTCGAACACCAGAAGGGCAGCGACATGGGCGCCGCCTGGCTGGTGACGCACGCGGCCGGCAGTGGCGCATTCGTGCTCAATGACTGGCGTGCCAACGACGTGATCCTGATGACGCGCTTCGACGGTTACTGGGGCGGCCCGGCCAAGCTCAAGCGCATCGTGATGCGCAACATGACCGAGTCGCAGTCATTGCGACTGATGATCGAGCGCGGTGACCTGGATATCGCCAAAGGCATGTCCGCGCCGGACATCGAAGCCCTGCAGAAGAGCGACAAAGTACGCACCCAGACCCTGCAACGCGGCACCTTGTATTACGTGGCCCTGAGTGTGAAGCAGCCAATGTTCGCCGACGCCCGTGTGCGCAAGGCCGTGCGCTCGCTGATCGATTACCAGGGCATCAACCAGACGGTCATGCCCCATTACGGCGTGATCAACCAGCGGCCGCTGCCATTGGGCCTGGCCGCGCGCCTGCCGGACCCGGGCTACAAGCTCAACGTCGAGCAGGCCAAAGCCTTACTGGCTGAAGCCGGTTACCCGAACGGCTTCAAGACCACCATCCGCGTGCTGGCCGAACCGCCGTTTATCAACATCGCCTCCAACCTGCAATCGACCCTGGCCCAGGCCGGCATCGAAGCCAGCATCATCACCGGCACCGGTAACCAGATCTACGGCGCCATGCGCGAGCGCACGTTCGACATCATCGTCGGTCGCGGCGGTGGCGGGGCGGAGCGTCATCCCCATTCCAGCCTGCGCACCCTGGTGTACAACCCGGATAACCGCGATGAAGCCAAGCTCACCAACTTCCAGGGCTGGCGCACGTCGTTCTACAGCCCTGAGTTGAACCAGTTGATTGAGAGCGCGGAAGTCGAGCCGGATGCCGGTAAGCAACTGACTCAGTACCGCGAGATTCAGGAGCAGGTCGATCAACAGGTCGGAGCCATTTTGCCGGTCTCGCAGATGACCGACACCGTGGTGGTGTACACCGACGTGGCCGACTTCCAGGGCCATACCGCTGCGACCACGCGCTACAAAGACGTCTACAAAAAGCGCTGATCGATTTACCAGGAGCTCACTATGTTTGTTATGACTGCCTCTGTCATGGGCGCTCGCGCTTCCAATACCCTGCGGCGCGCCAGCACCGTGTTGGTGACGTTGCTCGGCCTGTTGGCGCTGACCTTTATCATCGGCCGGGTCATGCCGCTTGACCCCGTGCTGGCGGTAGTCGGGCCGGATGCCGACAGCTCCACCTACGACCAGGTGTACCGGTCGATGGGCCTGGACAAGCCGATCTGGACCCAATTCGGCCTTTACCTCAATGACCTGCTCCACGGTGATTTCGGCAACGCGTTGCTGACGGGTCACCCGGTGCTGGATGACATCCTGCGCGTGTTCCCGGCGACCATCGAACTGGCCACTCTGGCGATTCTGTTCGGCGTGTTGATCGGCTTGCCGCTGGGCGTGTGTGCGGCGAGCAACCAAGGGCGGCTCGGCGATCATGTGGCGCGGGTAATCACCTTGTTCGGTTACTCCACGCCGATTTTCTGGCTAGGCATGATGGGCCTGCTCGTGTTCTACGCCTGGCTCGGCTGGGCGGGCGGCGCGGGGCGCATCGACCTGGCCTACGACGGCATGGTGCCCGAAGTCACCGGCCTGTTGCTGATCGACACATCGCTCGCCCGCGACTGGGAAGCCTTCGCCAGCGCCCTGCGGCATATCGTGTTGCCGGCGCTGATTTTGGGCCTGAACTCGGTGGCGTACATCAGCCGCATGACCCGCAGCTTCATGCTTGAGCAGTTGTCCCAGGAGTACATCATCACTGCGCGGGTCAAGGGTTTGTCCCGTCGCCAAGTGGTGTGGGGGCATGCGTTTCGCAACATCCTCGTGCAGTTGCTCACCGTCGTTGCACTGGCCTATGGCTCGCTGCTGGAAGGCGCAGTGCTGATCGAAACCGTATTCGCCTGGCCGGGGTTCGGCCAATACCTCACCAGCAGCCTGATGCTTGGCGACATGAATGCGGTGATGGGCTGCGTGCTGGTGATCGGCTTGATTTTTGTCGCGCTCAACCTGATCAGCGATGCCTTGTACAAGGTGTTTGATCCGCGCACCCGTTAATGCGTCGCGCAGTACCGATAAAACTATAAGAAGAAGGAATTTTTCATGACATTTTCGAAACTGCACCTTGGCCTGCTGACCGCTGTGCTCGCGCTTGGCCCGATGACCCTGGCCAACGCCAAGACCCCGGCCGATCAACTGATCGTCGGCATGAGCATGGTCAACCTGTTTTCCATCGACCCGGCCAACGCGCCCGGCCTGGATGCGTCCGGCGTCAACGCCAATCTTTACGACACGCTGATCAAACGTGACCAGGGCAATCCGGAAAAACACCTGCCACAGTTGGCCGAACGTTGGGACATCAGCGAGGACGGCAAGCAGGTAACGTTTCATCTGCGCCAGGACGTGAAATTCCATTCGGGCAACCCGCTGACCGCCGAAGACGTGGCGTGGTCGCTGTACCGCGTGATGAAGCTCAACTTCGGCCTGGCCACCACCTGGAAGGCCTACGGCTACAGCGTTGAGAATATCCAATCGCTGATCCGCGCCACGGACGCCCACACCCTGGTCATCGACCTGCCGCAGACCATGGACCCGCTGCTGCTGGTGGACTCCCTGGCGATCTCCCCGAGCGCTGTGGTTGTGGACCGCAAGACCGCCCTGGCCCATGAAAAAAACGGCGACCTCGGCGCCGGTTGGTTGGTGACGAACGAGGCGGGCAGTGGCCCCTTCGTGCTGACCAAATGGAGCGCCAACGATTCCCTGTTACTGACCCGTTTTGACGGCTACTGGGGCGGCGCGGCCAAGCTCAAGCGCGTGGTGGTGCGGCACATGACCGAATCCCAGTCCCTGCGCCTGATGCTCGAACGCGGTGACCTCGACCTGGCTTACGGCATGGCCGCGCCGGACATTCGCGCCATCGACGGCTCGGACAAGATCCAAGTGCAGTCGCTGCCGCGCGGCACCATGTACTACGTCGCCATGAGCATGAAACAACCGGAATTCGCCAAGCCCAAGGTGCGTGAAGCGGTGCGCAACCTGATCGACTACAAGGGCCTGGACCAACAAGTGATGCCGTATTACGGAACGCTCAACCAGCAGCCGATGCAACTGGGTCTGGAAGCACGCCTGCCGGATCCGGGCTATCACATGGACGTGGCCAAGGCGAAAGCCCTGCTGACTGAGGCGGGTTACCCCGAGGGGTTCAACACCACCATCCGCACGCTGTCGGAACCGCCGTTCATTGATATCGCTGCGCGCCTGCAAGCGACCCTGGCCGAAGGCGGGATCAAGGCCAGCATCGTCACCGGCACGGGTAACCAGGTGTACGGCGCGATGCGCGCGCGCAATTTCGAGATCATCGTGGCCAGGGGCGCCGAGCGTTACCCGCACCCGTATTTCAGCCTGCGCACCTTTGCCTACAACCCCAACAACAGCGACGACGCCGGCCTACCGAACTTCCAGGGCTGGCGCGCTTCGTTCTTCAGCCCGCAGATCAACAGCCTGATCGACCAGGCCGGCGTGACGCGTGATTCGGCGCAGCGGGTCAGCCTGTATCACCAGGCGCAAACCCTCTACGACCAGCAAGTGGGGCCGATCCTGATGATTTCGCAGATGACCGACACCGTGGTCAGCGCTGCCGACGTCAAGGGCTTCACCGGTGACGATGCCGAGGCCACCCGTTACCTGGGTGTCTACAAGCAGCGTTGAGTGCTTCCAGAATTCACACAGAGAAGATGCTTATGAATGCCAATCTGTCTTCCATCGAATCGGCGACGAAGCGCCCGGTGGACCGCTCGCCAGGCTCCAGCTTTGATGCCTTTTGCAAGAGTGGCCTGCGGGTGCTGCGTCACCTGCTGCGTAACCCTATGACCCTGGCGGGCCTGCTGGTGGCGCTGCTGTTGGTGGTGGTCGCGGCCTTTGCACCGTGGATCGCTACCCATGATCCGGTGGTGCAGAACCTCGCCGGCGCGTTGCAGGCACCGGGTTCGGCGCATTGGTTCGGCACCGATGAATATGGCCGGGATATTTTCAGCCGGCTGGTCTACGGCTCGCGGATCACGCTGTACATCATCGCCCTGGTCACAGTGATCGTAGGGCCTATCGGGCTGTTTATCGGCACCGTGTCGGGCTACTTCGGCGGTGCGGTCGACACCGTGTTCATGCGCCTGACCGATATCTTCATCTCCTTCCCGAGCCTGGTCCTGGCACTGGCGTTTATCGCGGCCCTCGGCCCTGGCCTGGAGCACGCGGTGGTGGCGATTGCATTGACCTCCTGGCCGCCGATTGCGCGGCTGGCGCGGGCCGAAACCTTGTCCCTGCGCAACGCTGATTTCGTCGTCGCAGTGGAGCTGCAAGGCGCGTCGCCGGCGCGGATTATCCTGCGCCATATCGTGCCGATGTGCCTGTCCTCGGTGATCATCCGCCTGACCATGAACATGGCCGGGATCATCCTCACCGCTGCCGCTTTGGGCTTTCTCGGCCTGGGTGCCCAGGCGCCGCTGCCGGAGTGGGGCGCCATGATTTCGACCGGCCGCCGCTACATGCTCGAATGCTGGTGGCTGGTGGCGGTTCCAGGGGCAGCGATCATGCTGGTCAGCCTGGCCTTCAACCTGTTGGGCGATGGCCTGCGGGACATCCTTGATCCGCGCAGCGAATAATCGGAGGAACACCTGATGTCCGCCATCAAACTGAATGTCGAAGGGCTTAACGTGCGCTTCGTCAGTGGCCAGAAAGAAACCCACGCCGTGCGCGATGTGTCCTTTACCTTAGGCCGGGAAAAACTCGCGATTGTCGGTGAGTCCGGCTCCGGCAAATCCACCGTGGGTCGCAGCCTGCTGAAGCTGCATCCGCCCAGCGCCAAAATCACCGCCAAGGCCATGGCGTTTGGCGAGGTCGACCTGTTGTCGGCCAGTGAAAAAGCCATGCAGAAGATCCGCGGCCAGCGCATCTCGATGATCATGCAAGACCCCAAGTACTCGCTGAACCCGGTGGTCAAGGTCGGCGATCAGATCGCCGAAGCCTACCTGGCCCACCACAAGGCCAGCCGCAGCGATGCGCGAGAGCGCGTGTTGCAAATGCTGGAGCAGGTGCATATCCGCGACCCGCAGCGCGTCTATAACCTGTATCCCCATGAGGTCTCCGGCGGCATGGGGCAGCGCATCATGATCGCGATGATGGTGATCACCCGTCCGGAAGTGATCATCGCCGACGAGCCCACCTCGGCGCTGGATGTCTCGGTGCGCCAGCAAGTGCTCAACGTGCTGGAAGGGTTGGTGGACCAGCAGCAGATGGGGCTGATCTTCGTCAGTCACGACCTCAACCTGGTGCGCAACTACTGCGACCGCGTGCTGGTGATGTACGCCGGGCGCGTCGTCGAATCCCTGGCCGCCTGCGACCTGCAGTACGCCGAACATCCCTATACCCGTGGCTTGCTGGCCGCGCTGCCGAGCATGGACAACCGCCGCGTGCACTTGCCGGTGCTCAAGCGCGATCCTCTCTGGCTGACTCAATAAGGAACCTGACCATGCCCATGATCCAAGCGCACGCCTTGAACCTGAGCTTCGGCACAGGCGCTGCCATCAACCAAGTGCTGCACGATGTGAGCCTGAGTGTCGCCGACGGTGAATCGTTCGGTCTGGTGGGGGAGTCCGGCTCGGGCAAGACCACCGTACTGCGCTGCCTGGCCGGGCAATACCGGCATTGGAGCGGCGAGCTGAGCATTGCCGGCGCGCCGCTGCAGCACAAGATTCCCAAGGAGCATTTTCGCAAAGTGCAGATGGTCTTCCAGGACCCCTACGGCTCCCTGCATCCCCGGCACACCATCGACACGGCGTTGCGCGAGCCGCTGATTATACATGGGGTAGGGGACAAGGACGACCGCATCAACGAGATCCTGCTCAAGGTCGGTCTGAACGACAGTTTTCGCTTTCGCTATCCGCACCAGCTCTCCGGCGGCCAGCGCCAGCGTGTGGCGATCGCGCGCGCTTTGATTCTGGAGCCGCGGGTACTGCTGCTGGATGAGCCGACCTCGGCGCTGGATGTCTCGGTCCAGGCCGAGATCCTCAACCTGTTGGCGGACCTGCGCCAGCGCGAGAAACTCACCTACCTACTGGTCACCCATGACCTGGGTGTAGTCACTCACTTGTGCGATCGGGTGGCGGTGATGCAGCACGGCAAGATCGTGGAATTGCTCGACTGCCAGGCCCTGAGCCAGGATCAGGCGGCGCACGATTACACGCGCATGCTGGTGCAGGCCAGCCGCGACTTCAGTCAGGAGTCTGAGCGGCGGCGTGTGGGATAAACGCTTGGTCATCGTACAACATGGCTTTTCTCGATTGATGTGATTTTTTAGATAGGTGTCTATTTTATTGGGTTAAATGGCAGTTTTCTCAACATAGGCACTTATAGGGTAGCTTTACTATTTTTGTAGTTGTACGATGACTTACCTCTTAAGGTATTCCATCCAAATTTCGAACAAAGGTTTGTGAACATGACGCCACAAGAACTAAAAACAGTCCTGTCTTCCGGCTTGCTCTCCTTCCCGGTTACCGACTTTGATGCCGCTGGCGACTTCCGCGCCGACACCTACGCACGCCGCCTGGAATGGCTGGCACCTTACGGCGCCAGTGCGCTGTTCGCGGCAGGGGGTACCGGGGAGTTCTTCTCTCTGGAGCCCAAGGAGTACACGCAGATCATCAAGACCGCCGTGGACACCTGCAAAGGCCAGGTGCCGATCCTCGCCGGTGCCGGTGGCCCTACGCGCCAAGCGATTGCCTACGCCCAAGAAGCTGAGCGCCTGGGCGCTGCCGGCATCTTGCTGATGCCTCATTACCTCACCGAAGCCAGCCAGAAAGGGTTGGTGGCCCATGTTGAGCAGGTGTGCAACTCGGTGGATTTCGGTGTGGTGGTGTACAACCGCAACCTGTGCCGCCTCAACGCCGACAGCCTGGAACAATTGGCCGAGCGCTGCCCGAACCTGATTGGTTTCAAGGACGGCATTGGTGAAGTCGAATCCATGGTCAGCATCCGCCGTCGCCTGGGCGACCGCCTGACCTACCTCGGTGGTCTGCCGACTGCCGAAGTCTATGCCGCCGCCTACAAAGCCCTCGGCGTGCCGGTGTACTCCTCGGCGGTGTTCAACTTCATCCCGAAAACCGCGATGGACTTCTACCGCGCCGTGGCCGCCGACGACCACGCCACCGTAGGCCGTTTGATCGATGATTTCTTCCTGCCGTACCTGGCGATTCGTAACCGCTGTGAAGGCTATGGCGTGAGCATCGTCAAGGCCGGTGCTCGCCTGGTTGGCCACGACGCCGGCCCGGTACGCGCGCCACTGACCGATCTGCTGCCCGATGAAGTGGAGCAACTGGCGGTGCTGATCAAGTCCCTCGGCGCTCAATAAAACGTTGGTTGGCGGCGCCCTGATGGCGCCGCTGTCCGGTCTGCCTGCAAGGAGTCCACCATGCCCCATTGCATCATCGACTGCCCCGCGACCCTGGCCCAACGCGTCGGCGAACAACGTCTGCTCGCCACCGTGCATGACGCCCTCGACGGGTTCGGCGTGTTCAAGCCCGGCGACATTAAAGTGCGCCTCAACGGCTTCACCCATTATCGCTGCGGCAGCACTCAAGACGACTTCGTGCACGTGGCCCTGTATCTGTTCGCCGGGCGCACGGCCGAACAACAACGCAGCCTCGCCTCGGCGACACTCGCCGCCCTGGTTGAACTACTGCCACAGGTCGAAGCACTGTCCATGGACGTGCGCGAAATGCCCCGCGAAACCTTCATCAACCGCAGCCAATACCTCGAAGAGTCCGGGCGACCGATGTAGCCCTCAACGTTAATACCGGCAAAAACAAGGAGAACAACATGCCGTATCAACCCTCGCAAAAATCCTCAGCGCGTTGCGCACTGGCCCTCATCGCCCTGGGTTGCAGCCCGCTGTCCTGGGCGCTGCAGGCACCGTCGAAAGTGCAAGTCCCGACCCTGGCTTATGACGACCAGCACATCATCCTGGTCTGGGAAAAACCCGCTGATCATGCCGGCATCAAGGATTACCGGGTGTACGCCAACGGCACCTTGCTGGGCAGTGCCAACGCCAACAACGATCAGGTGTCGCCGGCCAAGCCCTACATCGACCAGTTCTACCGCCAGGACACGGCCAATTTCCACCATCGCATCGGCATTCACAGCTACACCGCCCAAGGCCTGAAGCCCGACACGGCCTACCGTTTCACCGTGCGTTCGGTGGATGGCAACGGCAAGGAGTCGGCAGACAGTGCCCCCGTGCAGCAACGCACCACCAAGGTCGCGGCCCTGTTTGACGTGAAAAAGTACGGCGCCAAGGGCGATGGCAATCAACTCGATACCCTGGCAATCCAGAGCGCCATTGATGCCTGCACCCCGGGCTGCAAAGTCCTGCTGCCCAAAGGTACCTACAAAAGCGGTGCGCTCTACCTCAAGAGCAACATGACCCTGGAGATCGCCGAAGGGGCGACCCTGCTCGGCTCAGAGCGCGCCGAAGATTACCCGTTGGCTGGTTACATCCAGTACCCGTATTCCACCACCGTACGCCCGGCCTCGCTGATCAACGCGTTGCCCCGCGATCCGCGCCAGCATCAGTCATTTGAAAACATCCGCATCGTCGGTAAGGGAACCCTCGACGGCAATGGCTGGAAGCGCAACGCCGATGTCGTCGATGAGCGTGGCCAGGCACTGCCGTTTTACCTGCCCAGCGACAACACCCGCTATGCCCAGGACGGCCTGCTTGCCAAGGCCCAGGTGGAGCAAGCCGTTGCTCGCGGCATGAATGTGAAGGACGCGTATGGGCAAATGCGCTCCTCGCTGATCACCCTGCGTAACGTCAAGAACGTGTTCTACGGCGGCTTCACCGTGGTGAACCCGGCGTTCCACGGCATCATGAACCTGGAGACCGAAAACGTGGTGCTGGCCAACACCACCCACAAGACCTACGACGCCAACAACGGCGACGGCATCGAGTTTGCCAACAGCAAGGGCGCGATGGTCTTCAACAACTTCTTCGACACCGGCGACGACTGCGTCAACTTCGCCGCCGGCACCGGTGCGAATGCCGTGCACCAGCCGCCCCAGGAAGACGCGTGGATTTTCAACAACTACTTCCGCAAGGGCCACGGCATGGTGGTGGCCGGCAGTCATACCGGTGCGTGGATCCAGAACATCCTGGCTGAAGACAACGTCTCCGACGGCACTGATGCCGGGTTGCGTATGAAGAGCACCAACTTCATGGGCGGCGGCGCGCGCAACGTTATCTTCCGTGATTCGGCGATTCGCAACACGGTCAAGCAGGCGTTCATCTTCACCCTCGACTACAACGACCCGAACGCCAAACTCGATTATCAGCGCTCCACGATTGCCGGGCAGTTCAGGGACATCCGTGTGACTGACGTCAGCGTGGAAAATGCCCAGGGCGCGGCGATCGAGGTCAAGGGCGATGCCGCGCATAATGCCTATCATCAGGGGTTGGTGTTCGAGCGTGTGCGCTTCAGCGGCGCGGCCAAGGCGCGTATTGATGGGCTGAAAGATTCACGCTTCGAGCGTGTGGTGTTCAGTCAGACCGGTGGTGGCAATCCGTGGCAGGTGAGTGGTAGCCAGGGACTGGTGTTCAAGGACGTGGAGCCGACGCCCTAAACGTACGTAGCAACGTGGTTAACGGGGCGACTCCAGATCAAAAGCAAGAGCGCGGCGGCCTTGGCGCCGACCGGGTTCTTAAACTGAACTCCGTCCAAATGTGGGAGGGGGCTTGCCCCCGATGGCAGTGTGTCAGTCACCGATGATTAGCTGACACTCACTCATCGGGGGCAAGCCCCCTCCCACATTTTGATTTCCGTAGATCAGATAGACCTCGCTTTGCTCAGGCTTTGGCGCGCGGGAGACGAAGAACGAAGCTCGGCTGCATGCATGAGAAAGCTGCGTTAGTCGTCAGCGGCTGCGCTCAAAGATTGATATCATTGGGCCACTTATTTCGAGTGTTCCTTATGTTTCCTGGCCTTATCCGCGTGTTTGTCCTGGGCCTCATTTTGATGCTGTCGAGCCTGTCCGTCCTGGCGGCCAATACGCCGTGTTCAGGTCGTAAAGGAGGTATCGCCGGTTGTGATGGGGACGTATTCCTGTGCAACGACGGCTCCATAAGCGCCTCTAAAAAAAGTTGCACCGCCTACACGGGCAACCGCCTGGCAGGCCCCGCCGTGCAGCCGCTGCAAGGTCGCTCGCAGAGTTGCAGCTGCGGTAGCGGTGCGTACTGTACCGGGCCACGGGGCGGGGTGTTTTGCCTTACGCCTTCCGGGCAGAAAAGTTACCGGCGCCACTAAACAACAGCGAAATGCGTAGCTGTGGCGCAAAAGGGGGACAAAATAGCGGCTTGCCATTCAATTTTCATAAAAGCGTAACAATGCTGATGCAGAGTTCCGGGAGCCCGTAATCACAAGGATTTCCCTGAATGAAACGTCTGATGAAGTCTGCTGCACTCGCCGTTGCGGTTTCTCTAAGTGCCACCTCGGTATTTGCCGCCGAAAACGTCCGTCTGACAGGTTCTGGCGCCAGTTTCCCAGCGCCGATCTATCTCACCTGGTTCAAGGATTTCAGCAAAAAGACCGATGGCGTCACGGTTGACTACCAATCCAAGGGGAGCGGGGCGGGTGTTCAGGACTTCCTGAACAAAACCGTGGACTTCGCCGCCAGTGACTCGGCCATGAAAGATGAAGACATTGCCAAGGTCGCCGAAGGCGTGCAGTTGCTGCCGATGACCGCGGGCGAAATCGTGCTGGCGTTCAACCTGCCAGGCAATCCTAAAGAGCTGAAGTTGCCACGCGATGTGTACTCCAACATCTTCCTGGGCAAGATCACCAAGTGGAACGATCCGCAGATCGTCGCTGCCAACCCTGGCTTGAAACTGCCGGATATGCCGATCACCGTGGTCGTGCGTGCAGACTCCAGCGGTACCACTGCCGTCTTCACCAAGCACTTGGCGGCCATCAACCCACAGTTCCAGAAGGACTTGGGTGAAGGCAACACCGTCAACTGGCCTTCCAGCGACAAATTCATCAAATCGCCGAAGAACGATGGCGTGACCGCCACCGTACGCCAGACCCCAGGCGCGATTGGCTACATCGAATACGGCTTCGCCAAATTGGCCAAGGTTGACTTTGCCCAGCTGCAAAACAAGGCCGGCAAGTACGTTGTCCCTAACGCCGAAAGCGGTGCCGAAGCACTGGCGGCGGTGAAGATGCCGGAAAGCCTGGTGGCCTGGCTGCCGGATCCGGACGGTGCCAAGTCCTACCCGATCACCTCCTACACCTGGATGATCTTCCGCAAAGACAACGGCAACCCGGCCAAGGCCAAGGCCATGCGTGAAATGGTCGAATACAGCCTGACCGAAGGCCAGAAAATCGCTGACTCGATGGGCTATATCCCACTGCCGCCATCGGTAGTCGATCAGGTTCGCAAAGCATCCGCCAACATCCAGTAACGCCCGTGAGGCCTCTCTCGGCGGGTGCTGTCAGCCTTGCCGGGAGAGTTACCCCCCTGTTCCGGAATTAGCCAATGAACACACCTTTTGTCGTACCGGGTAACCCGGACTCTGCCTGCCAGCCACCTTCTACGAAGGACTTCCTGGTTGATCGCACCTTCCGTGCGCTTGCGCGGATAGGTGTGGTTCTGGTGCTGGCGTTGGTGTTTGCCCTGGTGTTTGAAGTCGGGCGCAAGGCCCTTCCAGGCATGGAAAAGCACGGTTTTGACGTGATTTTCGGAAGCGTCTGGGACGTTAACCAAGGCAAGTACGGCATTCTGCCGGCCATCTGGGGCACGCTTTACAGTGCCTTCATCGCGTTACTGATCGCAGGTGTTTTCGGCGTCAGCATGGCGATTTTCCTTACCCAAGATTTTTTGCCGGCGAAGCTGGCGGCGGTGTTTCGCACCATCGTCGAACTGCTCGCGGCCATCCCCAGCGTCGTTTATGGCCTGTGGGGCATTTACGTGGTGATTCCGGCGATCCGGCCTTTGACCGCTTGGTTGAACACCGAGCTCGGCTGGATCCCTTTTTTCGGCACCTCCTTGAGCGGTCCGGGGCTGCTCCCGGCCGCGCTGGTGTTGGCGATCATGATTCTGCCGACCATCGCTGCCGTGTCCCAGGACGCCCTCACCGCCGTGCCGATGAAAACCAAGCAAGCGGCCTACGGTATGGGCACCACTCACTGGGAAGCGATTCTCAAGGTGATGGTGCCGTCCGCTGCTACCGGCATCTTCGGCTCCCTGGTGCTGGGCCTGGGCCGCGCACTCGGTGAAACCATGGCCCTGGCCATGCTGGTGGGCAATGCCAACAACATCTCTCTGTCGCTGTTCGCACCGGCCAATACCCTGGCGGCCTTGCTGGCGCTGAACTTCCCGGAAGCCGGGCCGAACGAGATCGAGGTGCTGATGTACGCCGCACTGGTGCTGATGTTGATCACGCTGATCGTCAACATCTTCGGCTCCATGATCATGATGTACGCCCAACGGGGTAATAAGTGATGACTGATCTCACTGCTGCAACCGACCTGACGTCCCCCGCCGGCGCGATGCCCAGCCTGCAGCGCCGGTTTGAAGGCCGCGCCCTGCGCAGCCTGGTATTGACCACCCTGGTCTGGACAGGCGCGCTACTGGCCAGCGTGCCGCTGATTTCCGTGCTCTACATGCTGATCATGCGCGGCGGCGCGCGCCTGAGCCTTGAAGTGTTCACCGAGCTGCCGCCGACTGGTTTCGAGACTGGCGGTGGTTTCGGCAACGCGATGGCCGGTACCTTCGTGATGGTCGGCATCGCCGCTGCCATCGCCGTGCCGGTCGGCATCATGGCGGCGATCTTCCTCGCTGAACTGGGCCCAGACAGCAAGCTGGCGAACGCCGCGCGTTTTGCCGCGAAGATGCTCACCGGCCTGCCTTCCATCCTGGCCGGTGTATTCGCCTACGCCCTGGTGGTCATGACCACCGGCACCTACTCGGCTCCGGCCGGTGGTGTGGCACTGGCGGTACTGATGCTGCCGATCGTGGTCCTGACCGCTGAAGAATCGATGCGCATGGTGCCCAAGATCATGAAGGACGCCGCCTACGGCATGGGCTGCACCCGCTCCCAGGTGATCTGGAAAATCGTCTTGCCCACCGGCCTGCCGGCAATCCTCACCGGCGTGATGCTTGCCGTGGCTCGCGCCGCAGGCGAAACCGCGCCGCTGTTGTTTACCGCACTGTTCAGCAACTACTGGATCTACCACGACGGCAGCCTGGCGGTGATGAATCCGACGGCCTCGCTGGCCGTGCTGATTTACAACTTCTCCGGCATGCCCTTCGACAACCAGCTTGAACTCGCCTGGGCGGCGTCGCTGGTACTGGTAATGATCGTGCTGGTCGTGAATATCGTGAGCCGTATTTTCGGCAAGCCAAAGTATTGAAAACGGGAGCATCTGAATCTTGAACGTCTCAACTGCGCAAATAGCCGCTCCGTTTGTCACCCAGGCGCCTGTGGTCATGGACTGCAAGCTGGATAAGATCTTCTACGGCAACTTCCTGGCCGTACGTGACAGCCATGTGCCGATCGAAAAGAACAAGATCACTGGCTTCATCGGTCCTTCCGGCTGCGGCAAAAGTACCGTGTTGCGTAGCCTCAACCGCATGAACGACCTGGTCAAAGGTTTCCGCTTTGAGGGCCACGTGCACTTCCTCGGGCAGGACGTCTACGGCAAGGGCGTGGATCCAGTGGTCGTGCGCCGCTATATCGGCATGGTGTTCCAGCAGCCGAACCCGTTCTCGATGAGCATCTTCGACAACGTCGCTTTCGGCCTGCGCCTGAACCGCTACAAAGGCGACCTGGGTGACCGCGTCAAACACGCCCTGCAAGGTGCGGCGTTGTGGGATGAGGTCAAGGACAAACTCAAGGTCAGCGGCCTGTCTCTGTCCGGTGGTCAGCAGCAACGCCTGTGTATCGCCCGTGCCATCGCCACCGAGCCAGAAGTGCTGTTGCTCGACGAACCCTGCTCGGCACTCGACCCGATTGCCACGCGCCGTGTCGAGGAGTTGATGGTTGAGCTGAAGAAGGACTACACCATTGCCCTGGTGACCCACAACATGCAGCAAGCCATTCGTGTGGCTGACACCACGGCGTTTTTCTCGGTGGATATTTCCCAAGGCACGCGTACCGGCTATCTGGTTGAGATGGGCCCTACGGAGCAGATTTTCCAGAACCCGCGCGAGCAAATGACCGGTGACTACATCACCGGTAAGTTCAGCTGAACCCTGCGCGAGCTCGGACGCTCGCGCATTTTCACCTGTTTATAGGAATGCCAATGCCAGCAACACGACGCCTTGATTTGCCCGCGATTGAACGTGCACTGCGTGAGGTACAGCAGCGCTTTGCCGAGCTCAGTCGGGACTTTACCGAGCCGCGCGATCCGTTGACTGACGAAGTGCTGCATAACGTGCTTGAAGGCTATGCGCTGATTGACGACTACGTGGCGCGGGGCGTCGACCTGTTTGACCTTCAGCAACTGAACCTGATGCTGGAGATCAACGCCACCGTACTCTGTGGCAGCGACCCGACCCGCCGACTGGAATACGCCCAGCACCTGGCGGCGACCGAAGAACACTTCTTCAACAACGTCGAGGGCGGCATCAAGGACTTGTACAACTGGTACTGCGCGTACCGCAGTGAATCGGTCTGGAAGCGTGCAGCCGGGGTGTATGTACGCATCCTCAGCAAGCCGCAGTTGTTCATCGAAGGCAACAACCGCAGCGGCTCGCTGATTGTCAGCTATTTGCTGATGCGTGCAGGGTTGCCGCCGTTCGTGCTGTCGCTGGAGAACGCCGAAGGCTACTTCAACCCCTCATCAGTCATCCGTAACTCAGCCAAACATGGCGTCAAGGCGTTGTACGAATTGCCCAAGATCAAGAAAAAATACGCAGCCTTCCTCGAAGAACAGGCACCGGATCCGATGAAGTTTTTTCTTAAGGACCAGCCCGTGCCCGTCTATCAAGGGGGCCATTGATGAGCGGTTCTCTCCTGTTCGCCAGGGCAGGGCAGGCCCTCCAGCGCCTTCTCCCGATGCAACTGCTTAAGCGCCCGCGCATCCGCATTTCGTTCGACATAGACGACACCCTGGCCTGCCAGCTCCACCACTGCGACGTCGAGCCGAGCCGGCTGCCGGCCTGCGTGCACCGTTGGCTGGGTGAACCGCTGCGAATCGGCACGCGCTCCCTGACCCGCGAACTACGTCGACAGGGCTGCAGCATCTGGGTCTATACCTCGTCCGGTCGCACGCCGTCCTATATCCGACGGTGGCTGATGCTGTACGGCATCCGTGTCGACGGCGTGGTCAATAGCGTGCTGCATAACCAGGCACTGACGGCGCACGGGCTGTCGAATTCACCGTCGAAATTCCCACCGGCCTTCGACATCGACCTGCATGTGGATGACTCCGAAGGTGTGCGCAGTGAAGGCCATGACCACGGTTTTCGCGTGGTGGTGGTGGACCCTCAGGACGAGCACTGGGCGCAGCGTGTGTTGGAGGCCGTCGCGCAGGTTCAGGCGCAACTCGCCCGTCAGCAACCCCTCAGGCACGCACCAACAACACAGAGCGCGCGCAGGTTTTTTCTGCCTGAGGCGCTCTGAAAATCCGAGGGTTGGCCCGCCTCAACGCATATGCAAAATAATCGGACTGCTGCTCGCAGGGTCCGTATGCCCACGCAGTTTACCCACCGCCTTGGCGTCCACCGCGCCACCCTGATTACCCCAAGTACCGCGCACATACGTCAGCACGTCGGCGATTTCCTGATCAGACAGCTGTTCACGAAACGCCGGCATGCGATACGCATCCGGCACGCCAGCGGCGACCACGCGTTGTGCGCCATTGAGGGTGATGTTGATCGCTGACGCCGTCTCCTTGACCAGCGCCGAGGTGGCGCCGGCCAGGGGCGGCATCCACTCGGGCTGGCCTTTGCCATCAGCGCCGTGGCACGAGGCGCAGCGTGTTGCGTAGGTGTGGGCGCCGGGTGCGTCCGGGCGCGCGTCGGCGGTCACGTACTGCCAGGGCGTACCGTCGCGCTGCGGGTCGCCGGGCAGCGACTTGAGGTAGCGGGCGATGGCCGCCAGGTCGTCGTCGGCCATGAACTGGGTGGAGTTGTTGAACGCTTCGGTCATCGAGCCGTAGACCACCGCGTGCTGGTTGCGGCCGGTCTTGAGGAACTGCACGATCTCAGGCTCGCTCCAGCGGCCCAAACCGCTGTTGGGGTCCTGGCGCAAGCTGGGGGCGTACCAGCCATCGAGCAGGGCGCCGGCGAGGAACGGCTTGCCGGAGTCATCCAGGGCCTTTTCGTTGAAGGCCAGACCACGCGGCGTGTGACAACTGCCGCAGTGGCCAGGCCCTTGGACGATGTAGGCGCCGCGATTCCACAGCGCGTCCTGGTTGGGGTTGGCGGCGTAGGTGGCCGTTGGTGCGAACAGGCCGTTCCACAGTGCGATGGGCCAGCGCATATTCAGCGGCCAGGGAATATCGCTGGGGATATTCGGCTGGTTGGCCGGTTGCACGCCTTTCATGAAAAACGCGTACATCGCCTTTATATCGTCGTCGCTGAGCTTGGCATACGACGGGTAGGGCATGGCCGGGTACAACCGTCGGCCGCCCGGTGCCACGCCGTGGCGTACCGCTCGGTCGAAGTCGGCGAGGCTGTAAGTGCCGATCCCGTGGGTACGGTCCGGGGTGATGTTGGTGGCGTGAATTGCACCCAGCGGCGTGGCCATTTCCAGTCCACCGGCGAACGGTGCCTTGTCGGGCAGGCTGTGGCAGGCCACGCAGTCGCTGAGGCGGGCGACGTACTCGCCGCGACTGACCAGGGCCGGGTCGAAACTGGCGGCCTGTGCCGGTTCAAACGGTGTGGCCGGTTGGCGGGTGACATACCAGGCCATCAGGCCGGCGGCGATGACGCAGGGCAGCGCGAGCCAGCCTACGGTTCTTGCGAATCGACGGTTGTTCATGGGCGGTCTCGCTCGGTTAGCTGAAGGTGTGTCGGCTTAATGGCAGGCTGCGAACACGCTGGCCGGTCAATTGCGCCACCGCGTTGACCACGGCCGGCGCCACAGCGGGGAGCGGAGGCTCACCGATGCCGCCCATCTTTTCACCACTCTCGATGATCTTTACGTGCACCTGCGCCATGCGTGACGGCGGCAGGATCGGGTAAAGGTCGTAATTGCGCGCCCGTGGCTTGCCGTCCACGTACACCGCTTCCTCCAGCAAAGTCTGCGATAAGCCCAGGGCTACCGCGCCGTTGACCTGTGCTTCGACAATCGCCGGGTTGACGATGCTGCCAGGGTCGATGGCTTCCCAGATGTGGTGAACCTTGACCTGGCCGTGTTCAATCGACACCTCGGCGATCACCGCCGCGTGAGAACCGAACGGCGAGGCCATGGCCACGCCACGCGCTCGTCGTGTGCCGTCTTCGGCGGTGTAAGGGCCACGCTTCCAGCCGCCGGACAACTCGGCCACCGCTTTGAGCAAGGTCGTCAACCGTGGGTTGTCCCGCAGCAAATGCAGGCGCAACTCATACGGGTCGCGTTTGCCTTGGTCCGCCAGTTCATCGAGGAACGCTTCGTAGAAGAAGTCATTGAGCGAGTTACCCACCGACCGCCAGTAGCCGAGCATGGCCGGGCCTTTGACATAGATCTGCGCGATGCGTTTGTTGGGGATGGCGTAGCTCTTGCCGGTCAGGCCTTCGAGGGCCGTGGGGTCGAGTTTTTCGCCCTGTTTGCCGGCGATGGCTTCGCTGGGGCCTTCGGTGGCGCTGACGGCTTCGATGGCAACGGGCAGGCCGTCGGCATCCAGCGCGGCGCGGAACTTGACCACCGCAACCGGGCGCAGTACATCGCGCAGGAACTCTTCTTCACGGCTCCAGATCAGCTTGACCGGACGGCCCACCGCCTTGGCCAGCGCAATGGCCTGCGGGTAAGGGCTGGCCGAGTCATAGAGGAAATGCCGGCCAAAAAAACCGCCCAGTAGCGGTGAGTGCAGATTGATTTGTGCAGGCGCCAGGCCGGTGCGCTTTGCGATGTCAGCGCGGAACATGTCCGGCGCCTGGTTGGGCAGCCAGATGTCCAGGGAACCGTCGGGGTTGAAACGCGCCAGGGCTGAAGGCGGCTCCAACTGGGCGTGATTGACGTACTGGTTGTGGTAGGTGGCCTCGATCTGAGTCTTGGCGTTTTTCAGTGCGCCGGCCACATCGCCTTCGTTTTCATCGTCACGGGCCGGGCCTTGCTGGGTGGCGAGGAAATCGCGGAAGCCATCGCTGGAAAAGTCGGCGGGCATCGCACGGACTTTGGCGTCAGCGGCCGCTTCCAACCAGTCGACCTGGATGGCTTCTACCGCGCGCTTGGCATGCCACCAGCGTTCGGCGACGACCGCCACTGCGCCAGGCAGTTGATGCACCGAGTGCACGCCTGGCATGGCTTCGACCTGCGCCTGGTTACGCAGGCTGCCCACGGTCATGCCCAGGCGCGGCGCATGTTGCACGGCGGCGTGGAGCATGTCGTCGACTTTCAGGTCGATGCTGTACAGCGCCTTGCCAGTGGATTTGTCGTAGGCGTCCACACGCTTGACCGGTTTACCGATCCAGCGGAATTGACTCGGGTCGCGCAGGGTAATGCCCGCGGCATCAGGCACCGGCATGTCCAGGGCGCGGCTGGCCAACTCGCCATAGCCCAGGGAACGACCGGACGCAGCGTGAACCACGCGGCCGGGTTGAGTGGTCAATTGGGCCACTGGCACACCGAGCTGCTCGGCGCCGGCCTGCAGCAGCATGGCGCGGGCGAGGGCGCCCAGGCGACGCATGGTCGGATAGCTCATGCGCACCGACATGCTGCCGCCGGTGATGCGCATGCCGTTGTCCATCACCACATAAGCCTCACCGGGCGGCGCAGCTTCAACGATGAACGTGGCCGGGTCGGCGTCGAGTTCTTCGCCGACAATCTGCGCCATGGCGGTGTGGGTGCCCTGACCGCCTTCCATAAAGGGGCTGAGCAGGCGAACAGTGCCGTCCGGGCGAATCTCCAGAAAGGCCGGCACTTGGGTGCCACGTTCTGTCGTCGCGCCGGTGGCAGCCTGCACCCGGCCCGAGCCGAGCGGCAGGCCGAAACCGATGACCAGCGCCCCCACGGCCGTACTGGCCAGGAAGCGTCGGCGGGACAGGTTGACCGGCTCGTCCAGGGAGAGGCCGGGGATGAGTCCTGGCATATTCATCAGGCAGTCTCCTTCCCGGCGGCCAGGTCGTACATGGCGGTATGGATGGCGTTGTAGGTACCGCAGCGGCACAGGTTGACCATCGCTGCGTCGATCTGCTCTTTGGTGGGAGCGGGGGTGTGCTTGAGCAGCGCGGTGGCTGCCATCACTTGTCCGGACTGGCAGTAACCGCACTGCGCTACCTGGTGCTCGACCCAGGCACTCACGACACGTTTGCCCACGTCATCGGCTTCGATGGCTTCGATGGTGGTGATCTCGCGGCCAACGACCCCGGCTACCGGGGTGACGCACGAACGCACTACATTGCCGTCCACCAGCACCGAGCAGGCGCCGCATTGGGCCAGGCCGCAGCCGTATTTGGTACCGGTCATGCCCAGATTGTCGCGGATTACCCACAGCAATGGCGTGTCGGCTTCGGCCTCGACCTGATAGGCCTTTTGGTTGATACGTAATTCCATGGCTGGCTCACCTGCTGATCATCGGTTGGTGGTGCTGATTTCTTATAGGAGTGGTGCGACGAGAAGTCGCCCATCGTCGAACTCTAGACCACCGCGCAAGGGGTATCTATCTGCTGGCCGCCATATTCAGAGGATCAGGCAAGGATTCAACAGGATTGGGTGACTGACAGCGGTGAAGCCCGGTGGTGGAGTCTGGCCTTTGCGTGGTGATCAGGCTTTCTGTCATGAACAGGTTTCTGTGATGCACAGTCTTTTTGTGGTCGTTAGGGTTTCTGTGGTGCGCGGTCTTTTTGTGGTGAGCGGGCTTGCCCCGCGCTGGGCTGCGGAGCAGCCCCAAAACTGCCACCGAGATTTACCGGAAGAAATGCGGTGTTCTTGATGGGGGCCGCTTCGCAGCCCAGCGCGGGGCAAGCCCGCTCACCACAGGACATCCGTTCACCACAACAATCCACCAACCACGGGACATCCGTTCACCACAACAATCCACCAACCACGGGACATCCGTTCACCACAACAAATCCATTCACCCCAACAGCAAGAGCACCCCATATCTATCGCTATTCAGGCCCACCCCTCACGCACTGCATTGCGAATCCCTTCCAGCAACATGGCGAACGCCGGGTTGTCGTTGTTTTCACGCCAGATCAGGTGCAATTCGCTCTGCGCGCCTTCGCCCAGGTCGATGTCGCGGAACACCACGTTCTTGAACACTACGCTGCTGGCGCAACGAGGTACCAGGGCTAGGCCCATGCCGGCGTTGACCAGCGCGAGGATGGTCAGGGACGAGCCGAGCCACTGCACATAATCTGGCGCGACGCGGGCCGAGCGCAGCAGGCCGGTGAGCAGTTCGTTGAAGGGCGGGTAGGCGGCGTGGGCGTACATGAGGAAGGGTTGGGCGTCGAGGTCGTGCACGCTGACCGTCTCGGCGTTGGCCAGGCGATGGCTGCTCGGCACCGCCAGCACGAAGGGCTCGCGCACCAGGCATTCGGTGGCGTAGCCCGGTTCCAGCAGGGGCGCGCGGACGATGCCCAGGTCGATGCGTCGGGCGCGCAGGGCTTCGTATTGTTGGTAGGTGTTCATCTCGGCCAGGTCGATCTTGACGTGAGGCTGCTTGAGACGCGCCTCGGCGATCACCTTGGGCAGAAACTCATACACCGCGCTGCCGACGAAGCTGATATTGACCGTGCCGATATCGCCTTCGGCAAACCGTCGCGCGGTCACGGCCGCTTGCTGGGCAAGCTCCAGCAGGTTCTGGGCTTCGATGAAAAACGCGCGGCCAGCAGCGGTGAGCGCGACGCTGCGAGTGGTGCGGGTAAACAGCTCTACGCCCAAGTGGTGTTCGAGCAATTGGATCTGCCGGCTCAGCGGCGGCTGGGTCATGTTCAGCCGTTCCGCAGCGCGGCGGAAATTCAGCTCAGTGGCTACGGTGGTGAAGCAGCGCAGTTGCGTCAGCTCGAACATTGATCTAATCCCGGTATCAATCGGATGCCAAGTTAGATTAGACGGGAACAATTCACGGCGTCCATCATTGTTCTGCCCCTAAAAAAACAATGAATGGGAGTTGCCCGTGGAAACCCTCCAGAATCCGCCAGACCCGACCGTGCTTGCCCGCGCGGCCGCCAAGGTCAAGCGTCATGTACTGCCGCTGTTCGTGGTGATGTTCATCGTCAATTACATCGACCGGGTCAATATCGGCTTTGTGCGCAGCCATATGGAGACCGACCTGGGCATTGGCGCAGCGGCCTATGGTTTGGGTGCCGGGTTGTTTTTCATCGGTTACGCGATCTTCGAAGTGCCGTCCAACCTGCTCTTGCAGCGCTACGGCGCGCGGGCCTGGTTGACGCGCATCATGTTCACCTGGGGCGCGGCGGCGATGTCCATGGCCTTTGTTCAGGGCGAAACCAGTTTCTACATCCTGCGCTTTATCCTCGGCGCCGCCGAAGCCGGGTTTTTCCCGGGGATCATCTACTACTTCACTCAATGGCTGCCGGCCGCCGAGCGTGGCAAGGCGATGGCGATTTTCCTCAGTGGCTCGGCGATCGCTTCGGTCATCTCCGGGCCGGTGTCGGGGGCACTGCTCAACGTCAGCGGCCTGAGCCTGCATGGTTGGCAGTGGATGTTCCTGATCGAAGGCTTTGCCTCCATCGTGCTCTGCGGGTTCGTGTGGTTCTGGTTGCAGTCCCATCCCCATCAGGCCAAGTGGCTCAGCGACGACGAAAAACACGCGTTGGCCGCTGCTATTGCGCTGGAGCAGCAAGCCCGTGAGGCGAGCCAGAGCGTGCGGCCGTCGATGTTCAAATTGCTTGCCGACAAACAGATCGCACTGTTCTGTTTCATCTACTTCTCCATCGCCCTGACCATCTACGGCGCCACGTTCTGGCTGCCGAGCATGATCAAGAAAATGGGCAACCTGGGAGACTTCCAGGTTGGTCTGTTCAACTCCATTCCCTGGTTGATTTCCATCGTCGCGATGTACGGTTTTGCGTCGTTGGCCAGCAAGTGGAAGCACCAACAGGCGTGGGTGTCACTGATGCTGGTGATCGCCGCATTCGGCATGTTCATGTCCACCACCGGCGGGCCGGTGTTTGCCTTTGTCGCCATCTGTTTTGCCGCAATTGGCTTTAAGGCTGCCTCGGCGTTGTTCTGGCCGATTCCCCAGGGTTACCTGGATGCGCGCATCGCCGCGGCGGTGATCGCCTTGATCAATTCGGTCGGCAACCTGGGCGGCTTTGTTGCGCCCACCACTTTCGGCTTGCTGGAGCAGACCACCGGCTCCATCGAGGGCGGCCTGTATGGCTTGGCGGCCACCTCGCTGGTGGCGGCAGTGGTGGTGTTTTTTGCCCGCACCGCGCCTCGGGGCACTGTGCCGCCTGCGTCCAAATCGTCCACTCATCCTCACGCCTTGCGTTCCGGTCCACAGGGAGCCGCCTCTTGAAAATTGTCCGCGTTACCGTCACCCCGATTGCCTTCCGTGACCCGCCATTGCTCAACGCCAGTGGTATTCACGAACCCTTCGCGCTGCGCTCGATCATCGAGATCGAGAGCGACACCGGCTACATCGGCCTGGGCGAGAGCTACGGCGATGCCCCGGCGTTGGCGATCCAGCAGCAGGTACAGTCACAGTTGATCGGGCTCGACCCCTTCAATCTCAACCAATTGCGCGCCATCGTGCAGGCCACCGTCGCCGCCCATAAACCGGCGAGCCTGGCCGGCGCCGAACTGGCACCGGGCTCCCACGCCAGCAAGGCGGTGAGCAATGCCTATTCGGCATTCGAAGTGGCGTTTCTTGATTTGCAGGCGCACTCACTGAACGTGCCATTGGTGGACCTGCTCGGCGGCGCGATCCGTGACCAGATCCCGTTCAGCGCGTACCTGTTTTTCAAATACGCCACGCACATTGATTCGCCGTATAAACCCGACAGCTGGGGCGAAGCGCTGAACGAGGAACAGATCGTCGCCCAGGCCCGGCGCATGATCGACACCTACGGCTTCAAAAGCATCAAGCTCAAGGCCGGTGCGCTGCAACCCGAGCACGAGGTGTCATGCATCAAGGCCCTGAAAAGGGCCTTCCCCGGCGTGCCGCTGCGCATTGACCCGAACGGCAACTGGTCCCTGGAAACCTCGATCCGCATGGCCGAGTTGCTCGGCGATGACCTGCAATATTACGAAGACCCGACCCCCGGCCTGGACGGCATGGCCGAGCTGCACAAACGCACCGGCTTGCCCCTGGCGACCAATATGGTGGTCACCGACTTTGACGAGTTTCGCCGCAGCGTGGCGCTTAACAGTGTGCAGATCATACTTGCCGACCAC
This sequence comes from Pseudomonas sivasensis, assembly GCF_021391435.1. Lineage (NCBI taxonomy): Bacteria > Pseudomonadati > Pseudomonadota > Gammaproteobacteria > Pseudomonadales > Pseudomonadaceae > Pseudomonas > Pseudomonas sivasensis. The sequence continues at coordinate 2,415,327 of NZ_CP090029.1, forward strand.
CATTACTGGGGCGGCCTGCGCGACACCCAGGCGCTGGCGAAGATGTGCCAGACCTTCGGCCTGGGCGTGTCGATGCACTCCAATTCGCACTTGGGCATCAGCCTGATGGCCATGGCCCACGTGGCCGCGTCGGTGCCCAACCTCGACTACGCCTGCGACACCCATTACCCGTGGCAAGAGCCGGATGAGGAGGTGATCAAGGGCGGCAAGCTGCCGATTGTCGACGGCTGCGTAAAAATCACCCGCGCACCGGGGCTGGGCCTGGAGCTGGACCATGACCAATTGGGCAAGCTGCATGATCAATACCTTACCTGTGGCATCCGCCAGCGCGACGACGTGAAACAGATGCAGCGCTATCAACCGGAGTGGAAAACCGTCAAACCGCGTTATTGAAGCTGGTCGCTTCGTTTTGCCCGGTGGTGCGCCACCGGGCCTTTTTTTTGCGGGACGCCGTGCCGCGCTATGTATTCAAGCTGATACGTGAATGCGTAGTTATCTCAAATGAGATTTCTTATCAATTAAATTCACTTTGGTTTTTTTATCCCTTAGACTCAGCCCCGCTGGCGTTTGGCTGCCTTCAGCCCGCCACAAAAAACAATAACGAAGGGTGCTAGGGGAGCTGGGCGTGAATTTCAAAAAGAACACAATTGCGTTGGCGGTCGGGTCGGTTTGCCTGGCTTCAGGGGCTTGGGCTGCCGAACCCAACACGATGGAAATCGCGCCGATTACGGTGAGTGGCGAGAAAATCAACCGCTCCCTTGAGCAGACCCAATCCAGCGTTGTGGTCGTGACCGAACAACAACTGCGGGACAAGGCCGATCACAGCCTGGTCGATGTGTTCGCGCGCACGCCGGGTGTGTACAGCCAGGCTGGTAACGAAAACTGGGGCATTCGCGGTGTACCGGTGTCCGGATTCGACGACCAGGGCCCCGCGACCCTCAATGGCGCCGTTTCGGTGTATGTCGATGGTGCCGTGCAACCCAATCGCACCCTGACCCTGAGCCCTACCGGCTTGTGGGACGTGGAACAGGTAGAAGTCTTCCTCGGCCCGCAATCCACCACCCAGGGGCGTAACTCCCTGGCCGGCGCCGTAGTAATCCAGACCCGCAACCCGACGTTCCAACCGACGTTCTCGGCGCAAACCAACGTGGGCAACTACGGAGAAAAAGGCGCAGCGGTGGCCGGTGGCGGCAGCATTGTCGATGACAAGATCGCAGGTCGCATCGCCCTGGATTATCAAGATGGCGATGGTTACATCGACAACATCGCCCTCGGCAAGGATGCCAACCCGCACCGCACGAGCAACGCGCGCGGCAAGCTGTTGATCCTGCCCAACGACGATCTCGACGTCTTGCTGACCTACGCCCACAACGAGCACCGCCAGGGTGACAACTCGGTCATCCGCACCCCGGACAAGGTGCGCTATTACAAGGTGTCCTCCGATACCCAAGCGTTCGACAACCTCAACCAAGACACCGTCAGCGCCAAGGTCGACTACCGCCTCGATGACCAATGGTCGCTGACCAGCCTGACCACCAACACCCGGTCCGACTACACCAACCGCCTGGACTTCGACCAGACTGCCGACGCCAATGAAGTCATCCGACGCAAGCAGGATGGCAACCTGTTCGGCCAGGAGCTGCGCCTCAACTACAGCTCGGACACGGTGAAAAGTTTCGTCGGCGCCTATTACGGCCATAACTCCAACAATTTCCACGACCGACTGCTGTTCGATGACGTATTGGCGGTCACGGTGAAAGGCGACACAGTCATCGAAAACAAGGCGCTGTTTGGTGAAGTCGACTGGACCTTCGCACCGCGCTGGACTCTGGTCACCGGCCTGCGCTACGACCACGAAACCAACGACACCGACATCAAGCAGGACGACCTGTCCGACGCGGCGAAGGTCAAAAAGTCGTTCGCGGCCGTGCTGCCAAAACTGGGCATCAACTACGAACTCGCCACCGGCCAGTACCTGGGCTTCATGGTGCAGAAAGGTTATCGCGGCGGTGGCGTGAACGTGCGTTCCGGCAGCGGTCACGAGGCATATGACCCGGAATACACCACCAACTATGAGCTGTCGTACCGCGGTTCATTTCTCGAAGACACCCTGCGTGCACGCGCCAACCTGTATTACACCGACTGGAAAGACCAGCAGGTCAGCGTGCGGCAAGCCAACAGCAATGTCATCAACGTGTACAACGCCGGTCGCAGCGATATCAAGGGCCTGGAAGTGTTCATCGAGAAAGACCTGAGCGAGCAACTGACCCTGACCCTCGGTGGCGCGATCACCGATGGCAAGTACAAGGACTTCATCGTCGGCAACGGCCAGGACCGCAGCGGCGAAGCGTTCTACTACTCGCCCAAGTACAAGGCTTCAGTGGGCGGCATCTATCGCTTCAACGAGCGCCTGACCTTCAACACCGACGTGACGTACCAGAGCAGCGCGCCTTCGGCGTACGAGTTCGATTCAGCGGGCAAGGTCAACGGCGAGCGCAGGAGCGACAACTACGTGTTGGCCAACTTCAGCAGCGAATTCAAAGTCACCAAGAACGTGGCTGTCTCGGGCTTCGTGAAAAACGCCTTCGACAAGCGCTACGTCACCAACAACCGCGATGACGAAATCATCGACGCCGGCGCGCCGCGCACCTTTGGCATGGCGCTGCGTTACGACCTGTAAGCTGCATTCCTGCGTGCCCCGGCGCTGCGGCGCCGGGTTCTGCGTTCAGGAAAAATCCTCCTCGAAATGCTCGTGCTCACCCCGCGCATCCCCTTGGCGACGCACCACCTCCATCTGCCGCAGCTCTACCCGCCGGATCTTGCCGGAAATGGTTTTGGGCAGTTCGCTGACAAATTCGATGCGCCGCACCCGTTTGTACGGGGCGAGGTGTTCGCGGGCGAAGGCGAGGATGTGGCGTGCCAGCTCGGCGCTGCCGGGGGCGTCGTGGGCCAGGATCAGGAAGGCTTTGGGCACCGCCAGGCGCAGTGGGTCTGGGCTGGGGACTACGGCCACTTCCATCACCGCCGGGTGTTCGATCAGCGCACTTTCCAGTTCGAACGGGCTGATGCGGTAGTCGGAGGCCTTGAACACGTCATCGGCGCGACCGACGAAGGTGATGTAGCCGTCGCTGTCGATCTGCGCGGTATCGCCGGTGCGGTAGTAACCGTCGCGCATCACTTCGGCGGTTTTTTCCGGGCTGTCCTCGTAGCACACCATTAAACCGAGAGGGCGTACATCCAGCGGCAGCGCGACTTCCCCTTCGTTGCCCGGTAGGCCGTCGGCGTCCAACAGCACGACCCGATAGCCCGGCAGTGGACGGCCCATGGACCCTGGCTTGAGCACCTGGCCGGGGGTGTTACCGACCAGGGCGGTGGTCTCCGATTGGCCGAAACCATCGCGCAGCGGCAAGCCCCAGGCCTGCTGGATTTGCTCGATGATTTCCGGGTTCAGGGGTTCGCCCGCACCCACCAATTCACGCAGATTCAGGCGCGCCTTGTGACTGGCCAGGTCTTCCTGGATCAGCATGCGCCACACGGTCGGCGGGGCGCACAGGCTGGTCACACGATATTGTTCCAGCGCTGTCAGCAAGGCCGGCGCGCTGAACCGCGCGACGTTATGGATGAAGATGCACGCGCCGGCATTCCACGGCGCGAACAGGCAGCTCCACGCGTGCTTGGCCCAGCCTGGAGACGAGATATTCAGGTGCAGGTCGCCGGGTTGCAGGCCGATCCAGTACATCGTCGACAGGTGGCCCACCGGGTAGCTTTGGTGGCTGTGCAGCACCATCTTGGGTTTGGAGGTGGTGCCGGAAGTGAAGTACAGCAGCATGGGGTCGGTGGCCAGGGTGCGGCCTTCGGCTTCGAACTGCTCGGGGTATTCAAATGCGGCGTTGTGCGCGACCCAGCCGCTGGGCGCAGCTCCCACGCAGATGCGGCTACAGCCATCGCCCAGGCCGTCGAACTTGCCGACATGCGCCTCGCCGACCACCAGATGGCGAACCTGGCCACGCTCGATACGGTCGCGCAGATCATCCGGGTTGAGCAGGGCGGTGGCCGGGATCACCACTGCGCCGAGTTTGAATGCGGCGAGCATGGTGTCCCACAACGCCACGTCGTTGCCGAGCATCAACAGCACTCGGTCGCCGCGTCGCACGCCGAGGGCACGCAGATGGTTGGCCACCTGGTTTGAGCGCGTTGCCAGTTGCTGGAAGCTGTAGCGCTGCTCGCTGCCGTCTTCTTCGACGATCCACAGCGCGTTGGCCGCATTGCCCTCGGCCATGGCATCGAAGTAGTCCAAGGCCCAGTTGAACGCATCCAGCTGCGGCCAGCGGAAGTCGCGAACGGCGGTGGCGTAATCGGTGCGATGGGCGAGCAGAAAATCCCGCGCGGCCAGGAAGGGATGCGTCATGGTCGGTGTCCTTGATTATTGTTGTAGGGACATTTCTGTGCTGCGGTGACCCACGGTTCAACCGAGAGGCTGAACCGAGTATAGGCACGCATAAATCCAGAGATGAACGCTCAAAAACACCGGTGTGTTGTGCAAAAAAGTCATGGGTGCAGGGGCTGGATTGACGATCAATACATAAAAGTCCAGTATGGAATTATAAGTACAAAAGCTCTTGCTGGATTTTTTCTTCTCTCTTGCCAAACCAACAACAACTTGCGAGATCCCCCATGAAGAAACGCTTGCTTATCACCGCCCTGGCCTTGATCGCTTCCAGCCACATATGGGCCGCCGAGAAAACCCTGCGCATCGGCATCGAGGCGGCCTACCCGCCGTTTGCCTCCAAGACCCAGGAAGGCACCATCGTCGGCTTCGACTACGACATCGGCAACGCGCTGTGCGCGCAGATGAAGGTCAAGTGCGTGTGGGTTGAAGGTGAGTTCGATGGTCTGATTCCTTCCCTCAAGGTGAAGAAAATCGACATGGCCCTGTCGTCCATGACCATCAACGAAGACCGCAAGAAGTCAGTAGATTTCACCCACAAGTACTACTTCACCTCATCGCGTCTTGTGATGAAAGACGGCGCGGTGGTGGATGACCAGTACGCCAGCCTGAAGGGCAAGACCGTCGGTGTGCAGCGTGCAACCACCACCGACCGTTACGCCACCGAGGTATTTGAGCCCAAGGGCATTAACGTCAAGCGCTACAGCAATAACGAAGAGATCTACATGGACCTGGCGGCAGGGCGCCTGGATGCGATTTTTGCCGACACCATCCCCTTGAATGACTTCCTGCAAATGCCACGGGGCAAGGGCTACGCTTTTGTCGGGCCGGAGCTCAAGGACCCGAAATACGTAGGCGAAGGCGCGGGGATTGCGGTGCGCAAGGGCAACGAGGCGCTGGTCAGCGAATTGAACACGGCCATCGACGGCATTCGTGCCAGTGGTGAGTACCAGAAGATTTCGCAGCAGTACTTCAAAACTGACATTTACGGTGATTGATGCAGCGGGGCTGCTGCTGTTGCGGTGAGTAGCCTTGCTTTTTTGATGAGCAGTCCTGCTGTTGTAATGAGAGGGCTTGCTTTTGTGGTGAGCAGTTCTGCTTTTGTGGTGAGCGGGCGTGCCCCGCGCTGGGTGGCGAAGCCGCCCCATTACTGACAGTGCATACCTTCAGTTGGAACTGAGGCGTCTGAATTTGGGGCGGCTTCGCCACCCAGCGCGGGGCAAGCCCGCTCACTACAAAATCCTGTTCACCACATAAGACCTGCTCAAGACAAAGAGCCTGTTCACCACATAAGGCCTGCTCAAGACAAAAAGCCCGCTCACCAAAAAACTCATCCAGGGTTGAAGGTTCAGCCCTTTAATTCCTTCAGGTGCTTGTAAACCGTTGCCCGCCCCATACCCAGAACGTTGGCCACATAGTTCGAGGCGCTCTTGCCCTTGAACGCGCCTTCGGCATGCAGTGCCAGCACCAGTTCGCGTTTGTGGTCGCGGGTCAGCAGGTTCAGGCTTAACTGGCGCTCGCGCATCCAGGCATGCAGGAAGGTGTTGATGCGTTCCTGCCAGTCATCGCGAAACAGCGCGTCCGGCTGTGGGATCAGCTTGCTTGGCGACAGGAACAGGTCCAATGCCGCCTTGGCATTTTCGAACAGTGAAATATTCAGGTTGATGCACAGCACCGCCAGGGGCCGACCGTTGGCGTCGCGCAGTACGGTGCTCAGGCTGCGAATTTTCTGACCGTCCCAGTTGAGTTTTTCGTAGGGGCCGATATTCACTTCGCTGACGTCATCGCTGAGCATGTCCTCCAGCGCCGAGTCGTCGCCAATCGCGCGTTTCGACAGGTTATTGGCGATGTAATCGACTTTTTGCGTGCGCAGGTCATGCAGCACCGCTTCGGCGTGGGGGAAGAACAGCGTGGCGATGGCATCGGCGATCGCGCGAAAATTCTGCAAGACGTTGTCGGGTTCGACGGTGTTCATCAATGGGGCTCCAGGCGGGCGGGGGAGAGCATACCAGCGTCGAGACCGAACCGGGTCAGTGCCTCCGGCAGCGGTGCGCCGCGCACCAGTGCCGCACTGGCCTGGCCCATGGCCGGTGAGGTTTGGATGCCGTAACCGCCTTGCGCCGCTACCCAGAACAGCCCTGGCACTCGCGGGTCGAAGCCCGAAAGCAAGTCACCATCGTGCACAAAGCTGCGCAGTCCGGCCCAGGTTCGCGTGGGGCGGCGGATGGTCAGGGTGGTGGCTTCTTCGATCTGGTAGATGCCCATGGCGATGTCCAATTCTTCGGGCTGGATGTCCTGAGGCTCGACCGGGTCTGCGTTGGCCGGTGAGCCGAGGAACATGCCGGCGTCGGGCTTCATGTAGAACGCTTCGTCGAGCGCCACCAGCATTGGCCACGCATGGCTGTCCATGCCTTCGGGGCCGGCGAAGATAAACGCCGAGCGGCGCTTGGGTTGCAGGCCAATGGATGCGGCACCGGCCAGCCCACCGATGTGGTCGGCCCAGGCGCCAGCGGCGTTGATAATGATCGGCGCGGTGAAGGTTTCGTGTTGGGTGGTGACGTGCCAAAGACCACCGCTGTCACGGCTCAAGCCCAGCACATGGCTGTCGGTATGCACGTCGCCGCCCTTGCGACGAATACCGCGCAAATAGCCTTGATGCAGGGCGTCGGTGTCGATGTCGCTGGCAGTGGGATCATAGATCGCACCGTGAACCTTTTCCCGACGCAGGATCGGCAACTTCGCACAGGCCTCGTCGACACTCAGCTGTTCAACCTGCGGCACGGTGGCCTTGGCGCTGAGGTACTGCGCGTTCAACTCGGCCGCATCGCCGGTGAAGTCCACCGTCATCTCGCCGCGCGGTGTGAGCAAGGGATGCTCGCAGAACCCTGCCGGCGGGTGGTCGAAAAACTCCCGGCTGGCCAGGGTCAACGCCCGCACCTGCGGAGTGCCGTAGGCGGCGGTGTAGAGCGCAGCCGAACGCCCGGTGGAGTGATAGGCCGGGTGAGATTCACGTTCCAGCACTCTCACTTTGCCGTGTTGCGACAACCAGAAACCCGTGGACGCACCGGCAATGCCGCCGCCGATGATGATGAAATCTGCGTGGTTCATAGAAGTCTCCAGAGGGCATTGGCCAGTGCGATGTCTTCCAGGCCCAGGCCGATGGAGCGGAAGAATACGTGACGGTCGTAGGACGGGCGCTGCACCTGGTCGCTGAGCAGTTCGGGCAGGTCGCCCATGACTGCGCTTGGGTTCCAGCCATGTTGTTCGGCGGCGATCAGCATCTCGCCCGCCGAGCCTGGCGTGGTTTGGCGGTAGTCGCAGAACACGTCCATTTCGTTCAGTGATGGGGGTGGTACTTCGTGAGCGCGCGGTGCGTTGGTGCTGATGGAGGTGATCAGCGCCGGTTTGCTCAGGCGCGAAGGGTCAATCACCGGGCCGGCGGATGACGTGCACAGTAGGATCACGTCGGCGTCTTCCAGGGCGGCTTCGCAGGTTGGAGCGATGCTCACGCGTGGGTCAAGGCGCTGAAGCGTGGAGTCAGTAGCGGTCAGGCTGGGCGAGAAGAAGTTGATGCTTTGCCAATCCCGCAGGTTTTTCACGTAGTGCAGGTGAGCCTGGGCCACCTTGCCGCTGCCGATGATCGCCAGTCGCCGAGCCGCCTGTGGCGCCAGCGCATCCACCGCCAACGCAGTGGTCGCGGCGGTGCGTGCGGTGGTCAGTTCTGCAGCATCACACAACAGCAGCGGCTGGCCGGTGTGCGTGGACATCAAGAGCGTCCAGGCGGTTACCAATGGCCCTTGCTCACGCACGATATACGGCGAGGTTTTCATGCCATACACGCCGTCCGGCGCCAGCACGCCCAGGTAGTTGATGAAGTCACCGGCGCCCTGGGGGAATTCCACCCATTGCTGGGGCGGCTGCACCGCATGCCCGGCCGCCAGATCGCGGAACAGTGCGCGTAGGATCTGCAGCACATCGACTTGGCCCAGCAGTTCGCGGGCCTGGGTTTGGTTGATCACATGCGGGGTGCTGGACATGAATGCCTCTTTTGTTGAACTTATTTGTCCATTATGGACTTTTAGTTCCGTCGAGCAAGAGGCAAACCTTATCCGAGATAACGAAAGCCCCCCGACAGCTTCTCCTTCAGATAACCCACCAACACACTCACCGACTTCGGCACATGGGGCGAATACGGCCGAATCAAGTAGATCTCATTGGCAAATGCGCCCTTGAGCGTCCAGTCCTTGAGCACCTGCACCAGCTTGCCGCTGGTCAGCGCGGCATGGGCGCTGAAGTCCGGGAGCAGGGCGATGCCCAGGTGGTTGAGAGCGGAGTCGCGCAGCGCCTCACTGTTATTGGTGGCGAAGCTGCCGGCGATGGGCACGGTCAGGCGTTCAACGTTTTTACTGCCGCGTTCGAAGGTCCAAGCGGGCTGGTCGGTGCCCCGTGGGTAAAACAGGCAGTTGTGTGCCGACAGCTCGCCGGGTTCGCGGGGCTCTCCGTGGCGTTGCAGGTAATCCTGGGTGGCTACCAGCACCGACCCGGTGTCGCAGAGCTTCCAGGCGACGTGGGTTTCCGGCACCTGGAAACCGTGGCGCACGGCCAGGTCGTAACCTTCGGCTGCCAGGGAACTCAGCGCATCGGACACATCCAGCTGGATGCGCACTTGCGGGTAACGCTGCAGGAATTCCGACAGATGCGGCACCAGTTGCTGTCGAGCAAATGCCACCGGCGCGGTAAGGCGCACCAGCCCGCGAATCTCCCCCACAGAGTCACGCACTGACGAGAAGCTGCGGGCGATCTGCGCATAGGCGCTGCGCACTTCACGGGTCAGCGACAGCCCCGCATCGGTCAGCCGCACACTGCGCGTGGTGCGCGTGACCAACTGAGTGCCGGTGGCCTTTTCCAGGTCGGCAATACGCTGGCTGACCGCAGACTTGCTCACGCCCAGGCGCGCAGCGGCAGCCGTGTAAGTGCCTTGCTCTTCCAATATGGAAAGCCAGTGGATATGGGTCCATAGGCCTTCGATCTCAGATTTTTCCATGGGGGGATTGTTCGCGTATGTGGACAATAAGTTCAGGATTCTGCTCTGGTTTGGAACAAAGCGAAAGCCTATCGTGTGTTCCAACGCTACCCACCTGGATCGACTGCCATGACAACCACCATCGAGCACTACATCAACGACCAGCGCGTGTCCCGCGATGATCGCTATCAGGACGTCTACAACCCCGCCACCGGCGAAAAAACCGGGCGCGTCGCGCTGGCCAGCCACCAGACCGTATCCGAAGCCGTTGCTGCTGCCCAAGCCGCTTTCGACAGCTGGGCCGATACCCCGCCCATCCGCCGCGCCCGCGTGTTGTTCCAGTATTTGCACCTGCTGCGTGAGCGCAAGGATGACCTGGCGCGAATCATCGTCGCCGAGCACGGCAAGGTCTTCACCGACGCCCAAGGCGAAGTGGACCGTGGTATCGATATTCTGGAATTCGCGTGCGGCATACCCAACCTGCTCAAAGGCGAACACTCTGACCAAGTTTCCCGAGGCATGGACAACTGGACCCTGCGCCAACCGTTGGGCGTAGTGGCCGGCGTCACGCCGTTCAACTTCCCAGTAATGGTGCCGATGTGGATGTACCCGATCGCCATCGCGGCGGGCAACACCTTCATCCTCAAGCCAAGCCCGACCGATCCGAGCGCCTCGTTGTTCATGGCCGAGCTGCTGCGTGAAGCCGGCCTGCCCAAAGGCGTCTTCAACGTGGTGCAGGGCGACAAGGAATCGGTGGATGCATTGATCGAACACCCGGACGTCAAGGCCGTGAGCTTCGTCGGCTCCACACCGATTGCCCAATACATCTACGAAACCGGCGCGCGTAACGGCAAGCGTGTGCAGGGGCTGGGCGGTGCTAAAAACCACATGGTGGTGATGCCTGATGCGGACATCGAAAAAACCGTCGACGCCCTGATGGGCGCGGCTTATGGCAGTGCCGGCGAGCGCTGCATGGCGATCTCCGTCGCCGTGCTGGTTGGTGACGTCGGTGACAAAGTCATCGCTGCCTTGACCGAGCGCGCCAAGCAACTGCGCATCACCGACGGCCGCGACCTCAAGGCCGAGATGGGCCCGATTGTGTCCCGCGCTGCACTGGAACGCATCAGCGGCTACATCGAACAAGGCGTGCAGGCCGGCGCGCAACTGCTGCTGGACGGGCGTGATTACGTGCCCACCGAAGCGGGCCTGGAAAACGGCTTTTGGCTCGGCGCGACCCTGTTCGACCATGTGACCCAAGAGATGAGCATCTACCGCGAAGAAATCTTCGGCCCGGTCCTGGCGTGTGTGCGGGTGAACGACTTTGGCGAGGCGATCAAGCTGGTCAACGACCATGAGTTCGGCAACGGCGTCAGCTGTTTCACCCGCGACGGCAACATCGCCCGCGAATTTGCGCGGCGTATTCAGGTGGGCATGGTGGGCATCAACGTACCGATCCCGGTGCCGATGGCGTGGCACGGTTTTGGGGGGTGGAAGAAGAGTCTGTTTGGCGACATGCATGCGTACGGCACTGAGGGTGTTCGGTTCTATACCAAGCAGAAATCGATTATGCAGCGCTGGTCGGAGAGCATCGAGCAAGGCGCGGAGTTTGCGATGCCGGTGTCCAAATAACGCTTGGAAGAACACCGCAGGGCAAATGTGGGAGGGGGCTTGCCCCCGATGGCGGAATGACAGTCACTGTATATGTGCCTGATACACCGCCATCGGGGGCAAGCCCCCTCCCACTTTTGGTTGTTTTTCACTTGAGGGTTGACTGCTAGGCGAATGATGAATACTGTACATAAACACAGTGTTTAAGCGCTGACCAACCAAACCCTGGCAACCTCAGCCACGCCAAACACTGTGTGCAAGTTAACGGATTAACTTAATGCACAGGCTCGTCAATCCGAGCCGTTTTTATCTATAGAGAGGGAACTCATGTCGTATCCAGAAAGCAAACTCACCGGCCTGACCGGTTTCGCCCTTGCGGCAAAAGTCACCGGCGGCTGGTCTGGCCAAGTGGTCAGTATCACCACGCTGGATCAACTCAAGGCCAACATTGGCGACACCACCCCACGGGTGTTGGTGATCAACAGCAATATCTCGGCGTCGAGCCTGACCAAGGTCAATATGGGTGCCAACAAGACCCTGATCGGTTCATTCCAGAACCGTACTTTGGAGAATATTCACCTGCGTGCAACCGCGCAGTCCCAGAACATTATTCTGCAGAATATTATCTTCAAACATTCGGCGAGCATTAAAGCCAATGACGATATTCAGGTGTACTTGAACTACGGCAGCAAGTACTGGATCGATCATTGCTCTTTTGTCGGGCACACCTGGTCCACCACTGACGGCAGTGAAGACAAGCTGCTGTATATCGGTGAAAAAGCCGATTATGCCACCATCAGCAACTGCTTCTTTGGCAGCCATAAGTACGGGCTGATTTTCGGGCATCCGGCGGATGATAATAAGGCAGAGTTCAACGGTTATCCGCGCCTGACGTTGTGCCACAACCGCTTCGACAACATGGAAGTACGCGCGCCTGGCTTGATGCGTTACGGTTATTTCCATGTGTATAACAACTACGTCAATAACTTCCATCTCGGTTTTACCCTCGCACAGAACGCCAATATCCTCTCTGAAAGCAACTATTTTGGCGAAGGCAGCCAAAATAAAGGCATGTTGGATGACAAAGGTACCGGGACGTTCACTGATACAAACAGTGTGCCGCCGATCACCAACCAGAAGTCACCCAAAGCACAATGGACGGCAAGTTCCAACTACGCCTATACCTTGAAGACGGCGGCGCAAGCCAAGGACTTCACACAGAAGAATGCCGGCGCCCAGGCTGGGACGCTGGTATTCGGTAGTTGAGTAGCTAGCTTTCTACTGAGCTGTCATTTATTGCAAGTGCCACTGTATGTATATCAAGGATATAAATACAGTGATGGCCTTTGTAATATGAATAATTCTTAATGTTGCTATAAACAAGTGCCCATGTTAAACCTTGGTGCGCACTTGCAGGGCCAACTATCTCTTGCTCTTTCAGTCAGTATTAAGTTGCTGACTGCCAGGTGCTATTTAATCTTCGCTTGTCACTTAAGCGTTAGCAAAAGGACATCATCATGAAACATGCGAATCACACACCCACTCGCTGGACACGGGCCGATGCGCTGAAAGTTAATGAGAATGACCCGACGACGACACAGCCGTTAGTGAGTCCTGACTTTCCTGTCATGAGTGACACGGTCTTTATTTGGGACACCATGCCATTGCGTGAACTGGATGGCACGGTGGTATCGGTGAATGGCTGGTCGGTGATCTTCACCTTGACCGCCGACCGTCGCCCCCATGATCCACAATTCATCAATGCCGATGGCCGTTACGACATCAAGCGCGATTGGGAAGACCGCCATGGTCATGCGCGGATCTGCTACTGGTATTCTCGCACCGGCAAAGACTGGATCTTCGGCGGCCGTGTCATGGCCGAAGGGGTTTCGCCGACCACCCGTGAATGGGCGGGCACGCCGATTCTGTTGAATAACAACGGTGACATCGACCTGTATTACACCTGCGTCACGCCGGGTGCCACGATTGCCAAAGTCAGGGGCCAGGTTGTCACGTCGGACACCGGTGTCACGCTCCAGGGCTTTGATCAGGTCAAGTCGTTGTTCGATGCCGACGGCACCTACTACCAAACCGAAGCGCAGAATGCGACCTGGAACTTTCGCGATCCCAGCCCCTTTATCGATCCCGTCGATGGCAAGTTGTACATGGTGTTCGAAGGCAATGTGGCCGGCGAGCGCGGGACTCACGAAGTGGGCCCGAATGAAATAGGTCTGGTGCCGCCAGGGCATGAAGATGTGGGTGGTGCGCGTTATCAGGTGGGATGCATCGGCATTGCCGTGGCCAAGGACCTCAACGGTGACGAGTGGGAAATCCTGCCGCCATTGGTCACGGCCGTTGGCGTGAACGACCAGACCGAACGGCCGCACTATGTGTTCCAGGACAACAAGTACTACCTGTTTACCATCAGCCACAAGTTCACCTATGCGGATGGCGTGACGGGGCCGGATGGCGTCTATGGGTTCGTCAGTGATCATCTGTTCGGCCCCTATACGCTGATGAATGCGTCGGGGCTGGTACTTGGCAACCCGCCTTCGCAGCCGTTCCAGACGTACTCTCACTGCGTGATGCCCAACGGCCTGGTGACGTCGTTTATCGACAGCGTGCCCACAACCGGCGATGACTATCGCATCGGCGGCACCGAGGCACCGACGGTCAGGATCGTGTTGAAGGGCGCTCGCTCGTTTGTGCAGGAGGCATACGACTACGGTTACATTCCGGCGATGCGGGATGTGGTGTTGAGCCAGTGACCGCAGTGCAAAACCCAGCCTGACTCATCAGGTGTAAACCGATCCAAATGTGGAAGGGGGCTTGCCCCCGATGGCGGTGTCTCAGTCAAGAAGGTGCGACTGGTCCACCGCTATCGGGGGCAAGCCCCCTCCCACCGTTGACCGGTGTTGTGCCTGGAAGATTGGTGGCGCTCAAGCTCAAGGCTGTCATGAGCCATATACTCAGTCGGCCCTGACAAGCAGAGATCCAGTGTGGGAGGGGGCAACCCTCCCACCTTTGACTGGTGTTGTGTCTGGAAGATTGGCGGCGCTGAAGCTCAAGACCACCATGAGCCACATACTCGGCCGGTCCTGACAAATGGAGATCCAATGTGGGAGGGGGCTTGCCCCCGATGGCGGTGCCTCAGTCAAGAAGGTGTCGACTGGTCCACAGCTCTCGGGAGCAAGCCCCCTCCCACCTTTGACTGGTGTTGTGTCTGGAAGATTGGCGGCGCTGAAGCTCAAGACCACCATGAGCCACATACTCGGCCGGTCCTGACAAATGGAGATCCAGTGTGGGAGGGGGCTTGCCCCCGATGGCGGTGCCTCAGTCAAGAAGGTGTCGACTGGTCCACAGCTATCGGGAGCAAGCCCCCTCCCACCTTTGACCGGTGTTGTGTCTGGAAGATTGGCGGCGCTGAAGCTCAAGACCACCATGAGCCACATACTCGGCCGGTCCTGACAAATGGAGATCCAATGTGGGAGGGGGCTTGCCCCCGATGGCGGTGCCTCAGTCAAGAAGGTGTCGACTGGTCCACAGCTATCGGGAGCAAGCCCCCTCCCACCTTTGACCGGTGTTGTGTCTGGAAGATTGGCGGCGCTGAAGCTCAAGACCACCATGAGCCACATACTCGGCCGGTCCTGACAAATGGAGATCCAATGTGGGAGGGGGCTTGCCCCCGATGGCGGTGCCTCAGTCAAGAAGGTGTCGACTGGTCCACAGCTATCGGGAGCAAGCCCCCTCCCACCTTTGACCGGTGTCGTGTCTGGAAGATTGGCGGCGCTGAAGCTCAAGACCACCATGAGCCACATACTCGGCCGGTCCTGACAAATGGAGATCCAGTGTGGGAGGGGGCTTGCCCCCGATGGCGGTGCCTCAGTCAAGAGGGTGTCGACTGGTCCACAGCTATCGGGAGCAAGCCCCCTCCCACCTTTGACCGGTGTCGTGTCTGGAAGATTGGCGGCGCTGAAGCTCAAGACCACCATGAGCCACATACTCGGCCGGTCCTGACAAATGGAGATCCAATGTGGGAGGGGGCTTGCCCCCGATGGCGGTGCCTCAGTCAAGAAGGTGTCGACTGGTCCACAGCTATCGGGAGCAAGCCCCCTCCCACCTTTGACCGGTGTCGTGTCTGGAAGATTGGCGGCGCTGAAGCTCAAGACCACCATGAGCCACATACTCGGCCGGTCCTGACAAATGGAGATCCAATGTGGGAGGGGGCTTGCCCCCGATGGCGGTGCCTCAGTCAAGAAGGTGTCGACTGGTCCACCGCTATCGGGGCAAGCCCCCTCCCACCTTTGACCCCGTTCAAGCAGTGATTTTTGAGCCGTTCATAATCCACGGTGGTCTTGGCAATCTCCAGAAATGGCCACTAACCGATCATGCGAACCACCCGCCTGGCAATCAGAACACCCACCACAGGCGCCAGCGCAAACACCCCAAACAGCCACACCGCAGCGCTCGCGGTGCCTTCGACACCGCCGGGTTCAGTGAGGCCGGCGACGTTCGCGACCATGCCCGCCAGTGCCGCGCCAAACGCGGTAGCGAACAGTTGCACGGTGGTAATCGACGCGCTGGCAAGGTCCTGCTCACCGGCCGGCGCCACCTGGAACACCCGGGTCAGCAAGTGCGGCCACGCCAGCCCCACGCCCAACCCAATCAGGATAAGCGCCAGGCAGATCGGTGTGAGCGTCTGCCCGCTGCCGTTGCTTTCGACGGGCATCAAGATGGCCAGCGCCACCATGCCCACCACGCCCAGGATCGGCCCGGCCAGGATCGCTCGTCGAATGTTGCCGCCCGTCACACCCGCGCTGGCGATTGACCCCAGCGTCCAGCCGGCCGCCATCAGTGCCGCCAGATAACCGGCCACCAACGGCGACTGGTGGTGCAGGACTTGAAGAAACAGCGGCACGAAGATTTCGCCACTGGTCACGGCCACCGCCAGCAATGACATCGTCGCGTACAGCGCGCCGAGTGCAGTGGTGATCCGAAACGCTCCGGCGGGCAACAGTCGATGGTGGGCGCGGCTTTCCGTGACGATCAGCAGCGCGGTGAACACCGCTGCCACGGCCAGCCCCAGCAGGTTCAGGGGCAGGGTGGACGAGACGCTGCCGGCCGACACCGCCAGTACCGCAGCCGTCAGCAGCACCAGTTGGGCGAGTGGCAGCGGTGTCGGCTCAACGCTATCGGTGCTGCGCTTGGGCAGGACCGCCGCCGCCAGCACCGCGAATAACCCGGCCACCGGAATCAACGACCAGAACGCCGCGCGCCATATGCCCAGCTCGGCAAACACCCCGCCCACCGCTGGCCCGACCAGCGTCGCCACGCCCCACATCCCCGACACCAACGCCATCGCGCGCGGCCACAGGCTTTCATCGAACACCAACCGAATCATCGCGTAGGACAGCGCGAACAAGAACCCACCGCCCAGCCCCTGCACCAACCGCCCAACGAGCATCACCGGCATGGACGGCGCAAACGCACAGGCCAAGGCCCCGCCGGCAAACACCAGGCTGGCGACCAGGTACGCCGCACGCGGCCCGAGGCTGCCGAGCAGGCGCGCCGACAACGCCGAACCGAGGATCGAGGCGGCGACAAATAACGTGGTGTTCCATGCGTAGTAGTCGATGCCGCCGATGTCCTGGACCACTGACGGCAGAATCGTGGTGGCGATGTACACGTTGATCGCATGCAGCACCACGCCGCCTGCCAGTGCGAGCGAACGTACGCCGTTGGCACCGGACAACAGCGCGGCCCAGTTGGAAGGGGAGGGTTGAGGTGTGTCCATGTAGGCTCCGATTCAAAGGACTGAAGGCTTGCCAAGGCAAGCCGACACCCTTTATAAAACCTCATGTTTAGATGAGGTCAAGAGCTGGATGGAAGCGAAAATCGATGTGCGCATCCCCCTCGGCGTGGGCGAATTGGCCCGCCGCAGCGGCGTGACCGTGGCCACGGTGCATTTCTACGAAGCCAAGGGGTTGATCCACGCACAACGCAGCGCGGGCAATCAGCGTCGCTATCAGCGTGACGTACTGCGCCGGATCGCGGTGATCAAGGTCGCGCAGCGCGCGGGCATTCCGTTGGCGACCATCAAGGACGCGTTGGACGAACTGCCTTCAGGACGGCCGTTGACTGCGAAGGACTGGACCCAACTCTCCACCCGCTGGCGCGACCTGTTGAGTGAGCGCATCAACAGCCTCACTCAACTGCGCGACCAACTCGATGGCTGTATCGGCTGTGGTTGCCTGTCCCTGGATGATTGCCCGCTGCGCAATCCGGGGGATCGCCTGGGGCAGTTGGGGGATGGGGCCGTGTTGCTCGGAAAGTGAGACGACCACCGCCCCTCCCACACGGGATTTGTGGTGTTTGTGAGGGTGGCGTCAGCGCCGACCCGTGCGCGTACTCACATCCACCCACACCGCCAACACCAGGATGCTGCCCTTCACAATCATCTGCCAGTAACTGTCCACGTCCAGCATCGACATGCCGTTATCCAGGCTGGTAATCACCAACGCCCCGAGCAACGCGCCATACACCGTGCCCGAGCCGCCGCGCATCGACGTACCACCAATAAAGCACGCAGCGATGGCATCCAACTCGCCCATATTGCCCGCCGACGGTGAGCCCGCCGCGAGCCGCGCGGTGTTGACCAGGCCGGCGAGGGCGCACATCACGCCCATGATGCCGAAGATCCACAGTTTCACCGCCTGCACGTTGATGCCCGACAGGCGCGTGGCTTCCATATTGCTGCCCACCGCATACACGCGGCGGCCGAACACGGTCTGGCTGGTGACGTAGCTGAACACGCCGAGCAGCACCAGCAACAGCAGCACTGGTACGGGGATGCCGTCGTAGCTGTTGAGGGTGGTGACGAACCCGGCGAGTACCGCGCCGATCACCGCCACGCGCAGCACGTCGCGCACCAGGGCGTGCGGCGCCAAGCCATGCAGCGCGCGGTTGCGCCGTTGTTTCCAGGTCAACAACAGGGTCAGGGCAAACAGCAAGACCCCAAGGCCAATCCCCACCGAATGCGGCAAATACCCCTGGCCTACGTACACCAACGACGGTGATACCGGCGCAATGGTTGTGCCGCCGGTGATCCCCAGCAGAATCCCGCGAAACGCCAGCATGCCGCCCAGGCCAACGATAAAAGAGGGGATGCGCAGGTAGGCCGTCATGTAACCGTTGGCCAAACCGATCATCAGCCCACACAGCGCCACCAGGCTGAGATTGGCCAGCAGCGGAATGTGATAAATCACATCCAGGATCGCCGCCAACCCGCCCAACAACCCCAGCAACGAACCCACCGACAAATCAATCTCGCCGCTAATAATCACCAGCACCATGCCGCACGCCAGAATCCCGGTGATTGCCATCTGCCGCAGCAGGTTCGACAGGTTGCGTGGCGTGAGGAAACCGCCCTCGGTCTGCCAACTGAAAAACAGCCAGATCACCGCCACGGCGATCACCAGCGCAAGCATTTTGTAGCGGGTAAACAGCTGTTTGACCTGATTCATCTACGCGGTCTTCCGATCATTATTGTTGTTTTGGCTGAGCGCGGCGGCGAGCACCTGTTCCTGGGTGAGCCCTTCATTGATGAAATCGCCGCGCAACTGGCCGTCGCCGATCACCAGCACGCGGTTGGACACGCCGAGCACTTCGGCCAGTTCCGAGGAGACCATAATGATCGACACGCCTTCGGCCGCCAGGGCGCCCATCAGTTTGTAGATCTCATACTTGGCGCCCACGTCCACCCCGCGCGTGGGTTCGTCGAGGATCAGCACTTTGGGCTTGGCCATCAGCATTTTCGCCAGCACGGCTTTTTGCTGATTGCCGCCGGACAGGCTGGTGATCGGCAAAAACGGGCTGGCCGTCTTGAGGTGCATGCGTGCGATCTGCTGGTCGATGCTGCCCAGTTCAGCTTCGGCGTCGATGCGGGTCATATGCGCATAGGTATCGAGGACCGCCAGGGTGATGTTCTGACCCACGCCCAGGTCGGGAATGATGCCTTGGCGCTTGCGATCCTCGGGCACCATGCACAGCCCGGCGCGAATCGATTTGAGCGGCGTGCGCGTGTCGATTACCTGGCCGTCGAGCCACACCTCGGCGCTGTAGCGGCCGGGGTAGGCGCCGAAGAGCGCTGACACTAACTCCGTGCGTCCGGCGCCCACCAGCCCGGCAATGCCGAGGATCTCGCCGCGCTTGAGCACGAAGGAAATATCATCGACACGCTTGCGCCTGGGGTTGTCCACGTCATAGCAGGTGACGTTGCGCGCCTCGAAAATCACCTCGCCGATGGCATGGGGCTCGGTGGGGTAGAGGTTGCTCATCTCACGGCCGACCATCTGCGTGATGATCCGGGGGATGTCCATGTCGGCCATGGCCGTGGTCGCGATGTGTTTGCCGTCGCGGATCACCGCAATGGTGTCGCACACCGCCGCCACTTCATCGAGCTTGTGGGAGATGTACACGCAGGCCACACCCTTGGCTTTGAGGTCACGGATGATGTCGAGCAGTACCTCGATTTCCGAGCGGGTCAGGGCCGAAGAGGGCTCGTCGAGGATCAGCAGGCGCGCTTTTTTATTGAGCGCCTTGGCGATTTCTACCAGTTGCTGGTAGCCGCCGCCGTACTGCGACACCGGCAAGGCGACGTTCATGTCCGGCACCTTGAGTTCACGCATCAACGCTTCGGCGCGGTGGATCATCGCCGGGTAGTTCATGCGCCCGCCGGGCAATGTCAGTTCGTGGCCCATAAAGATGTTTTCGGCCACCGAGAGGTCGGGTACCAGGGTCAGTTCCTGGTGAATGATCACGATACCGGCGGCCTCGGTTTCGCTGATGGACTGAGCCTTGAGCGGTTGCCCATCCCAGAGGATTTCACCCTCCCAGGTGCCGTACGGGTAGACCGCCGACAGCACCTTCATCAGTGTGGATTTACCCGCGCCGTTCTCACCGCACAGGCCGACACATTCCCCCGGCCGCACAGTGATGTCGATGCCGTTCAGCGCGTTGACACCGCCAAAGCTTTTGACGATGCCGTTCATTTGCAGCAGATAGTCAGCCATGGCGGTCACTGCCCGCCGATCTGCTCTTTGGTATAGAACCCGTCCTTCTCCAACAGATCGATATTGGCCTTGGTCAGCGGAGTCGGGGTGAGCAGGATGGTGTCGACTTTCTTGCTGCCGTTATCGTACTGCGAGCTGTAGGTGGGCTTCTCGTTACGTGCCAGTTGCACCGAGAGCTTGGCGGCTTCGGTGGCAATCAGCTTGAGCGGTTTGTACACGGTCATGGTCTGGGTGCCGTCGATCACGCGTTTGATCGCGGCGAGGTCGGCGTCCTGCCCGGAGATCGGCACCTTGCCCGCCAGTTTCTGCGCGGCCAGGGCCTGGATCGCACCGCCGGCGGTGGCGTCGTTGGAGGCGACGATGGCGTCGATTTTGTTGTTGTTCCGGGTCAGGGCGTTTTCGACGATGCTCAGGGCTTCGGTGGGGTTCCACTCCTTGACCCACTGCTGGCCGACTACCTTGATATCGCCCTTGTCGATAGCCGGTTGCAGCACCTTCATCTGGCCTTCGCGCAGCACCTTGGCGTTGTTGTCGGTAGGCGCGCCGCCGAGCAGGAAGTAGTTGCCCTTGGGCGCCGCTTGCAGCACACCGCTGGCCTGCATTTCGCCGACCTTTTCGTTATCAAAGGAGATGTAGGCGTCGATGTCCGCATTGAGAATCAGGCGGTCATAGGACACCACCTTGATCCCGGCTTTCTTGGCTTCGGCCACCGCGTTGGTCAGCACCGTGGCGTTGAACGGCACGATAACGATCACATCGACGCCCCGGGAAATCAGGTTTTCGATCTGGGAAATCTGCTTCTGCTCGTTGGCATCGGCGGACTGCACAAAGACCTTCGCGTCGAGTTTTTCCGCAGCGGCGACGAAGTAATCGCGGTCGCGGGACCAGCGTTCCAGGCGCTGGTCGTCGATGGAGAAACCGATTTTCGGGTGGGCGGAATCGGCCATCACCGGCAGTGCGAGCAGGGCCATGGCGGTGGCGAGCAGGGTACGTTTGAATGACTTCATGTTGGTGCGTCCTTTTATTGTTGTTGGAAAGACACAGCGTGATGCGGGTAGAACTGTAGAGCGTCCTTCGAAGCTCCGTGCACAGATTTGTCGCGCAAATGTCACCGATAAATAAACCGGTTGACTACCCCCTCCAGCATCTCCTGTCGCCCGCTCACCGCCTGCGGGTTCAGTTCATGGGCAAACGCGTGTTCTGCCAGCGATTCCAGGCTGAACTCACCCGCCAGCACGGCTTGGCCCAGCGGCTGTTGCCAACCGGCATAACGCTGGTCCTTGAACTGCTGCAATCGGTCGTTTTGCACCATGGCCGCCGCACGCTCCAGGGCCAGCGCCAATACGTCCATGGCCTCCACATGCCCGTGGAACAGATCCACCTCATCCAGGCTCTGACGCCGTACCTTGGAATCAAAGTTATAGCCGCCGTTCTTGAACCCGCCAGCCTTGAGGATTTCATAGGTGGCGAGGGTCATCTCCTCGACGCTGTTAGGGAATTGGTCGGTGTCCCAGCCGTTCTGCGGGTCGCCACGGTTGGCGTCGATGCTGCCGAAGATACCGAGGGATACGGCCGTGGCGATCTCGTGATGGAAGCTGTGCCCGGCCAGGGTGGCGTGGTTGGCCTCGATATTCACCTTGATCTCGTGTTCTAGACCGTACTCATGCAGGAAACCGAACACCGTGGCGCTGTCGTAGTCGTACTGGTGCTTGGTCGGCTCCTGGGGCTTGGGCTCGATCAGCAGGTCGCCCTTGAAGCCGATCTTGTGCTTGTGTTCCACCACCATGCGCATAAAGCGCCCGAGCTGTTCGCGCTCGCGCTTGAGGTCGGTGTTGAGCAGGGTTTCATAGCCTTCACGGCCGCCCCACAGCACATAGTTTGAGCCTTTGAGCCGCAGGGTGGCGTTCATCGCGCTGAACACCTGGGCGGCGGCGTAGGCAAACACTTCAGGGTCCGGGTTACTGGCAGCGCCGGCGGCAAAGCGCGGGTTGCTGAAGCAGTTCGCGGTGCCCCACAGCAGTTTGATCCCGGTTTGTTCCTGGTGACCCTCCAGATGGTCGACCATCTGTGCGAAGTGCTCGCGGTACTCCTTGAGCGAGCTGCCTTCGGGCGCCACGTCGGTGTCGTGAAAGCTGTAGTAGTCGATGCCCAGTTTGGAGAAAAACTCAAAGGCCGCCTCCGCCTTGCCGATGGCCACCTCCATCGGGTCGCCGCTGCGCTGCCACGGGCGCTTGAAGGTGCCCATGCCAAACATATCGGCACCGGGCCACACGAAGGTGTGCCAGTAACACGCAGCCATGCGCAGGTGCTCGCGCATGGGTTTGCCGAGGATCAACTTGTTGGCGTCGTAATGGCGAAAGGCGAGGGGGGAATCGCTGCTGGGGCCTTCGAAGCGAACCTTCTCGACACCGGGGAAGTACGGCATGGCGTTTTCCTTATTGTTCTTGGCGGTGTCTGGATACTAGCAACGGCGATGGGGCTGGCGATTATGAAAATCACCAAGGCGTAGTGCGATTTTGTGCAGCGAGGGCTAGTCTGTCGCGACAGGCCCCAGGACAAAAACAATGAAAACCCTACCGCCCGTGCACCGAATCGCGCTGCTGTTCAACGGCAGCAAAATCTACGACCGCGGCATTATCGCCGGCATCGGTAATTACCTGAGCAGTACGCGTGTGTCCTGGGATTTGTTCCTGGAAGAGGACTTTCTATGCCGCCTCAAAGGCATCGAGCGTTTTCAGGGCGACGGCATCATTGCCGACTTCGACGACCCGCTGATTGGCGAGGCACTGGCCGACAGTCAGTTGCCGGTGGTAGCGGTGGGCGGCTCCTATGAAGATGGCCGCGCATACCCCAAGGGCATCCCCTATGTGGCCACCGATAATTACGCATTGATGAAGTTGGCCTACGCGCATTTGATCGAGGCAGGGCTGACGCGCTTTGCCTGCTTCAGCCTGCCCGAAGCGCAGGCCAACCGCTGGGCCCAGGAGCGCGAAAAAGCCTTTCGCCGCCTGATGCTGCGCGACGGCTTGCAGGTGGAGGTGTATCGCGGCCTCGGCACCAGCGCGCCGTTGTGGGACAGCGCAGTGGAGCAGCAGATCGCCTGGCTGCACAGCTTGCCAAAGCCCATTGGCATTATTGCCGTGACCGATGCCCGTGCCCGGCAATTGCTGCAAGCCTGCCTCACAGCCGGCATCGCCGTGCCGGAACAAGTGGCGCTGATCGGCATCGACAACGATCCGCTGACCCGAACCCTTACGCGAGTGCCGCTGAGTTCGGTGATCCAGGGCACCGAAACCATGGGTCGCACTGCCGCTGCGCTGTTGCACCAGATGTTGCACGGCAAGCCTTGCACCGGTACGCAAATCCTCGTGCCGCCGGACGCAATCAACGTCCAGGCCTCCAGCCTTCATCAACCCTTGGGCAATCCGTACGTGATGCAGGCGCTGCTGTTTATCCGCCAATACGCTTGCCAAGGCATCAAGACTGCTCAAGTGGCGGCGTATGTCGGTGTG
The DNA here is from genome assembly GCF_021391435.1 of Pseudomonas sivasensis. NCBI lineage: Bacteria > Pseudomonadati > Pseudomonadota > Gammaproteobacteria > Pseudomonadales > Pseudomonadaceae > Pseudomonas > Pseudomonas sivasensis. The sequence continues at coordinate 2,438,988 of NZ_CP090029.1, forward strand.
TCGCGTTCATCCCTGGAAGCGCACTTTCGTAAGGTGCGCAATTGCAGCGTGCATGACGAAATCCTGCGCTTCAAACTCGCGGCTGCCGCCAGAGGCCTGGAAAACCGTGATCTGGCGATTGCCGACATCGCGTCGTCCTGCGGCTTCACCTCGGCGCAGTACCTGCACACCGTGTTTCGTCGCGAGTTTGGCTGTACGCCCCGGGAGTACCAGCGGGGCGCGGAGTTTGCGTTATCTGTGCCTGAGTAAGGCCTTACATACACTGCTGAACCCACTGTGGGAGGGGGCTTGCTCCCGATGGCGGTTTGTCAGTCAAGCTATTCATTGACTGACACACCGCCATCGGGAGCAAGCCCCCTCCCACATTTTTTGACCGCGTTCAGGCGCTTAGAACACTGCCTTGACCTGCAACCCCAGCACCAGCGCATTGTCGATGTTGTCACCCGAAAACGCGCCTGGCTCGATGATGTATTGCACATCCGGGCGCAGGTTCAGCCATGGCGTGGCCTGGTAGCCGTAACTGAGTTCGATCAGTTGTTCGGCGTTGTCGAGGTTGGGGTAGCTGGACCCGGCGTTGAACGCTGCCAGTTCCTGCACGTCGCGGCTGCGCGGGTTTGGCACGGCGCGGCCATAACCCAGGGACAGGGTGTCCCGCGGGCGGCCTTCGAACGGTTTGTAGAGCACTACGCCTGCGCCATACCACTTGCTGAACGGCGAGGCCGCTTCGCTGGCGGCGGAGTATTGGCCGAAGGCGTGCAGCACACGGCCGGCCGACGATTCGGAGGCCCACACCGCCTGGTCGATCAGCAGGTAGTGACCGCCGCGACCGCTGACTTTTTCAGTGCTGCCGATGCGTTTCACATCGGAGCTGTCGTAGTAGTAACCCACCTTGTATTCCCCGGGCAGGGAACCTGCGTGCTTGTACACCAGCTCAATCGGCACCACGGTCCCGGTGGTGTGCTTGGGGCTCAACTTCCAGGCGCGGCTGGAGTCGCCGTTGCTTTCCGGGTCGACATTGAACGCCGCCACCCGCACTTGCCAGGCCGGCGAGAGGTCGTATTTCACCCGTGCGCCCAGACGCGCGTTCGGGTAGTTGCTCCAGCCGCTGCCGCCGGACATGTTCAGCGGATGCCCGCAGAAACCGGCGTTCATGAAGTTGCACAGGATGCCGCTGTCCAGGCCGCCGAGGTCATTGCCCATGGCCATGTAGCCGAGTTTGACGTTGAGTGCTGGGGTGAAGAGCGTGCGCTCGTAGCTCAGCTCAGTGAGGCGGGTGTAGAGACCGCCGTAGTTTTCCTGGATCGGCAGACGGTTGCCCACCAAGTCCTCGGACGCGCTGTTGCCGCGACGGTCATTGACGGTGACCTGGATGCGGTCGCCGTTGGTGAAACCGTAGAGCTTGCCCAGGTCGAACTGCACACCGAGCTTGAGGTTTTGCGAGTAGCGGGCTGAGCGGTGCTGACCGCCGTGGGCGTTGTAGGCAGTTTCGCCGCTGTAGTCGCCGGTGAAGCGCACACCGGTGTCTTCCAGTTCACGGCGCAGGCCGCCCCAGTCGCCGGTCAGGGTGGTGTCATCGGCTTGGACGGGCAGGGCGGCGCCCAGGGCCAGGCCGAGCAACAGGCGCCCAAAAGAGAGATGAGAAGTGGGTGTCATGCGGGTCTTCCAGACAGAAAGCGCGGTGCCGGGGGGGCGCCGCGCTTGGGGGAGGTTATGGCAGGGCGTAGGCGATCACGTAGTCGCCACGGTCAGTGGATTGGCGTGCACCGCCGGCGGTGACGACTACGTACTGCTTGCCGGTTTTCGGCGATACGTAAGTCATCGGGCCGCCTTGGCTGCCGACCGGCAGGCGGGCTTTCCACACTTCGTCACCGTTGCCGCTGTTGAAGGCGCGCAGGTAGAAATCCTGGGTGCCGGCGATAAAGATCAGGCCGCCCTGGGTCGACAGCGTGCCGCCGAGGGTCGGCAGACCGATCTTGATCGGCAGGTGCATACGGATGCCCAGTGGGCCGGTGTCTTCAACGGTGCCAACCGGCACCTGCCACGCGACTTTCTGGGTCTTCATATCGATGGCGGTGAGGGTGCCGAACGGTGGCGCCTGGCACGGAATGCCGGCCACCGACAGGAAGCGGTTTTTGTTCACGGCATACGGCGTGCCTTTGAGCGGGACCGCGCCCATGCCGGTGTTCAGCGCTTCGCCACCGGACGAAGACTGGGCTTTGTTCTGCGACGGCACCATCTGGATCCACAGGCCCAGGCGCATGTCGTTGACGAAGATAAAGCCGTGCACCGGGTCGGTGGAAATGCTGCCCCAGTTCATGCCGCCCAGGGAACCCGGGAAACTCAGGGATTTATCGGTGCCCGGCGCGGTGTACAGGCCGTCGTAGCGCATGCCCTTGAAGTCGATGCGGCACAGCAACTGGTCGTACGGGGTGGCGCCCCACATGTCCGATTCAGTCAGGGTTTGCGCGCCGATCTGCGGCATGCCCACCGATTTAGGCTGGGTTGGCGAGTACGGTTCATTGGGGATGTTGGCGGCCTTGACCGGCACTTCTTTTACGTCAGTCAGCGGTTTGCCAGTGGCGCGGTCGAGCACGTAGATCTGGCCGGCCTTGGTGCCGATCACTACCGCGGGCACGGCTTTGTCGCTGCCCGGCGGGGTGAAGTCGATCAGGCTTGGCTGCATCGGCAGGTCGAAGTCCCACAGGTCGTTGTGGACGGTCTGGTACACCCACTTTTCAGCACCGCTGGAGGCATCCAGCGCCAATACCGAAGCGCCGTATTTATGGTTGAGCTGGGTGCGTTCCACGCCGTAGATGTCGGTGGATGAGCTGCCCATCGGCAGGAAAATCGTGTTCATCAGCGGGTCGTAGGACATCGGCGCCCAGCTGTTCGGCGTGCTGCGCACGTAGGTGCTGTCGCCGGTTGGGGCTTGTTTGTCTTCCGGGTTGCCGGGGTCGAAGGCCCAACGCATTTGCCCGCTGATCACGTCAAAACCACGGATCACGCCGCCCGGCATGTCGGTCTGCACGTTATCCGCCACGCGACCACCGACCACCACGGTGGTACCGGCGATCAACGGGGCCGAGGAGAGCTGGTAGTAGCTGTCCGGCACATTGCCCAGGCCGGCTTTCAAATCCACCTGGCCGTGGGTGCCGAAGTCTTCACAGAATTTGCCGGTGTCGGCGTCTACCGCAATCAGGCGGGCATCAATGGTGTTGGTCAGCAGACGGCGCTGGCACTGCGCACCGGCTGGAACGCTGGCGGCAATGATCGGCGAGCTGTTGGGCTGGGTCGGCTGGGCAATCGGCGCGGTGGCGTCGAAATAGGCCATGCCGCGGCAACGCTGCCAGACCGCCGATTTGGCGTTGACTTCGTTCTTCCACAGTTCTTTGCCGGTGTCGGCGTCGAGGGCGATCAGATTGTTGTGCGGGGTGCAGATGAACACTTTGTTGCCGATCTGCAGCGGGGTCAGTTGGTCTTCGGCACCGTTGCCGTCGCTGATCGCCACGTCGCCGGTGTGGTAGGTCCAGGCTACTTTGAGCTTGTTGACGGTGTCGCGATTGATCTGGTCCAGCGCGGCGAAGCGGCTGCCGCCTTCAGTGTTGCCGTAGTGCGCCCAATCTTTCTGCGCATCGGCCGGGGCCACTGGCGTGACGCCTGGGCCGGCACCGGTCGGGGGGACGCTTGGGTGGGCGACAAACATATTGCCCGCCGCAACCACTACGCCCACCGCCAGTACGGCGGCAACGCCATAGGCACCGCGTGCAGGCTTGCCGACCAGCAGTGGGTACACCAGCGCGACCACCAGGCCAATCGCGGCGAACATGAATAGCCGCGAGAACAGCGGCCAGAACACCAGGCCCACATCCGCCACGGCCCAAATGGCTGTGCCCACCAGGAACGCGGCAAACAACCACGCACCCGCCGGGTTACGCCGGGCAATCAACAGGCCGGCAATCGCCATGGCCACGCCGCCGATCAGGAAGTACCAGGAACCTCCCAGGCTAACCAGTTTGGCGCCGCCGACGGCGAGCGCGATGCCGAGCAGGGCGATGATAACGCCCAGGCCCAGGAGTAAGAATCTAGAGACGCCAGTGGCGCGCGATGCTCGTTTCATGTCGAAAGGACTCGAATGTGAGAGGGCAAAGACGCGATTTTAGCAAGATAAGTAACTGGTTAGTACATTAGAGTCCTGCAATAGACTATTACAGTTGCTGCGATGATGCAGTGCGGTCAAATGCCGCGTTGGATAGGAGGGTTTTCTCGATGGGCAGCGGTGCGGGGAGCGCGTATTCAGGGGTGTCGATAGCCGTATCAGGATGAGCGCACTTTGAGCCTCAACGAAACGCCCCATCGGTTCAGCGGATGGGGCGTAGCGTTCGACCACCGTCTTTACAGGCAGCTTTGCTCGAACTCTTCGAGCATATCGGAGCGGATCAGATGACCCTCGTCATCCCGATCCCGCTACCGTCGTGGCTCAAGTCACTGGCCATGCATGGGTTGACGTCTTCCTTGAGGGCGATGCGGCTGACGTGTGTGTCCGCATACGCCCTCTGTCTGACAATGCCTAAAACTTGAAGCGTCCCACCAACCCTTTGAGCTGACCGGAAATATCCGTCAAACGACCTGAGCCGGTCTGTGCCGAATGGGCAAAACCTTCCACCAACTGCGCGTCGGCATGGATCTGCGCGATGTGCCGGTTGATCTCTTCCGCCACTTGGTGCTGTTCCTCAGCGGCGGTCGCGATCTGGGTGTTCTGGTCGCGGATCGAGTCTACGGAGCCAAGGATCTTGTCGAAGCTGTCGCGAGCCTGCTGGATGCGTTCCACGCTGGTGTGGGACACCAGCAGGCTGCCTTGCATCTGCTGCGTGACTTCCTGGGTGCGGCGGGCGAGGTTGCCCAGCAGGCTGTCGATTTCGCCGGTGGAGTCTGCGGTGCGACGCGCCAAGGCGCGGACTTCGTCTGCAACCACGGCGAAGCCTCGGCCTTGGTCACCGGCGCGGGCCGCTTCGATTGCCGCGTTGAGTGCCAGCAGGTTGGTTTGCTCGGCAATCGAACGGATGGTATCGAGGATGGTGTTGATGTTCTGGCTGTCCTGCTCCAGCAACTGCATGGTCTGAGTCGATTTCTGCAGGTCTTCGCTAAGCTTGAGCACGCTGCCCGTGGCTTCGCCGATGTGCTGCTGACCGGCGTGCACATCGCGATAGCCTTCGTCGGCACTGGTGGCCGCGGCGCTGCAGGAGCGTGCGACTTCGTTGGCGGTGGCGACCATTTCGTTGAACGCAGTGCTGACCAGTTCCACGGCTTCACGCTGGCGGCCGGCGGCCTGGTTCATGTTATTGGCCACTTCGCTGGTGTCGGCGGCGGCGGTTTGCAGGTCGGATGATGCGTTACCGATGCGTTGCACCAACTGCGCGATCATGCTCAGGAACTGGTTGAACCAGCCGGCGAGGCTGGCGGTTTCGTCCTTGCCTTGCACCTTGAGCTGGCGGGTCAGGTCGCCTTCACCTTCGGCGATTTCTTGCAGGCCGTCGGCCACGCCACGAATCGGGCGGACAATGACGCTGGCGAAACTGGCGCCGACAATCGCGAAAACTAAGGCCAACGCGGCAGCGATCGCGGCGATCAGCCAGGTGAGGCTGGTCGCACCCGCCATCACTTCGTCCCGCTTGATCAGCCCGATAAAGCGCCAGCCCAAGTCTTTTGAACTGACCACGTTAGCCATATAAGCCACGCCGTCGATGTCGATTTGGGTCACGCCGTCGCCACGCTTGGACAGTTCGGCGTAGTTGGGGCCGAGGTCTGCCATCGGCTTGAAGTTGTGCTTGGCGTCGCTGGGGTCCACCAGCACGTTGCCATTGGCTTCGACCAGCATCAGGTAGCCGCTGTCGCCTAGCTTGATGTTGCGCACCAGTTCGGTGAGCTGCTTGAGCGATACGTCCAGGCCGACCACGCCGAGGATTTTGCCGCTGGCGTCGGCGACGGTGTGCACGGTGCCGATCAGCACCACATCATCCGGTGCCCAGTAGTAGGCGCCGGTGCGCACGGTAGCGCCAGGCGCGGCGATGGCCGCTTGGTACCAAGGGCGTACGCGTGGGTCGTAGTTGTTCAGTTTGGTGTCGTCCGGCCAACTGGCGTAACCGCCGTCGCTCAGGCCCAGGGACAGGTAAGCGGTGCTCGGATGGCTCTTGGCGAACTGGTCGAAGATATCCAGCAGTTCTTTGTTGGTGGTTGTAAGGGGTATTTGCGCGGCGTCGGCGCCGGCGTAGCTCTTGAGGTCCTTGGCCGCGACAACGCGCGGGTCCTTGGCCACAAATTCGACGTTCTGGCTGATGCCGTCGAAGAACTGCTTCATGCCATTGTCGATCTGGCGGATTTCGCGGCCGCTGCTGTCGAGGAAGTTGGCCAGGGCCCCCTCGCGCAGATTCAACACTACCAACACGGCGACCAGGATGACGGGGACGCACGCGATAGCCGCGAACGCCCAGGTCAGCTTCTGCTTGATATTCATGACTTCACCTGCGGAGTATTTATAGTTTTGGCAAGGCAGTGGGTAGCGCAGAACGTCGCATGTGTTGTTATGAAGAGGTGTAGCCCATGCGTACCCCCGGTTTATCGACCGAGGAGTCACGCACTTTAGGGTCTGCGTCGTGATCAGCCGATTTGGGCGTCGGCCAGGGCGTCGCGGCGCATCGATTGCAGGTTTTTTTCGATGGTTTCGCAGATGGCTTCCATCTGGATCTGGTGTTCGCTGGAGCGGAACGGGCTTTGCAAATCGGTGCCGATGCGTTCGATGGCCAGCAGCATAAAGCCCACCACCGTCGAGGCCAGCGGCGTGAACCAGCCCAGGGACTCCACAAGGCCCACCGGTACGATCAGGCAGAACAGCGAGATAAACAACCGCGGGAAATACACGTAAGGGTAGGGCAGTGGGGTGTTGGCGATACGCTCCATGCCGCCCTGGGCGTTGGACAAGTCCACCAGGGTGGATTCCAGCCGGGCCAGGCGAATGCTGTCCAGGTGCCCGGCTTTGTATTCCCGGGCCAGGATGGCCGCCGAGCCGGTGAGGATATCGTTGGCAAAGTTATTGGTGGCACCGTTGCGGGCGAATTCCTCAGTGGGGATAAACGCGCGGATTTCATCCGGGCATGGCTCGCCCTTGAGGTGGGCGGCCAGGCAATTCACGTAGGCCACGTGGCGGCGCAGCAGGGTGGACTTGACCGGGTTCACTTCACCGTCGGGGTCGTCCAGTAGCGTCAGCACCTGGCGCGCAAAGCTGCGCGAATTGTTGACCATCGCGCCCCATAGCGTGCGCGCCTCCCACCAGCGGTTGTAGGCGCTGCTGTTGCGAAAGCTGATGAGCACAATCAGTGCCGAGCCCAGCAGAGTGAGGGGCATCAGCGGCAAGTTGATCTTGGCGGTGAGAAACAGCATGAAGTCCACGGTGACGGCGACGTCCCACAGCAACAGCCAGAACAGCGACCAGCCCACATAGCCCATGGTCTTGATGATCAGGCGGTACTTTTTGATGATGGCGGCTTTCAAACGACAACCTCGTGGCGAGCGGTAGGCAACTGTGCCTTAGCTCGGACGCTGGTTTGCGGGGAAGGTTCGCTGTGGTGACTGAAACGGTTAAGTCGCCGGGGTCTTTTTGGAACAATTTTGGTAGCGACGGTGTCCCCTGCGCTAATCACGATAGATTGCGCTCAAGGCAAAACGCCATTATCTGTGCTGCAATTGAGATCAGTGAATCCAAGTTGTTTGATCAGGGCTCTTTCTCATGTGCAGTGGTTCGTTGAAGTTGGCGGTGGAACAGTCGGCGCGTGCGTTTGAGCGCCATGTGGATTTTGAAGCGTGTATTCGTACCCATTATTCGATCTTGCTGGAGTCCTATTCAAAAAGACCATTTTTCTACAAGACCGCACTGAAGTTCAGTCGCTTGATGGTGTCCTTTACGTTATTGAGCACCTATTTCTCCAAGCAGGTGCCATTACTGTCCGAGGTGAAAGAGTTTTGTACGGCGCGCGGGTTCTGTTCCAGAAACAGCCTGGAGTCGATCTTCCTGCTGTTCAGGGCGTTGGGGTTCATGACGGTGTCGAGGCATGCGGATGACAGCCGTCTGCGGGTATTCAGCCCGTCACCCCTAGCCTGCGAGGAGATCAGGCTGATGCTCACGTCCGTGGTCGAGCCGCTGGGCGTGATGTGCCCGGAAACCGCGGTTTGCGGCTCAATGAACGGGTTGGATGATCGCGCTTATCTGGCACGTTATTTCAAAGGGTTTTCGGTCCTTCTCTCCCACAACGTGACCATCGACCTGCTGATGCCCGACTGTTATTGGCTGGTAAAGCGCGATGCCGGGCATATGTTGATGCTGGCGATCTATAACGATGCGTGTGCGTTGGATAACCAGGGGGCAAGTTTCAGGTCTTCGTCCTACCTTTCCATCGCTGAGCAACTCTCGGTGTCCAAGACCCATGTTATTCGCTTGGTGCAAGAGGGGGCTGACCGGGGCTATTTCAAGATTCATTCCAAGACATTGCTTGAAGTCCTGCCACCTTTTATCGTGTTGGTAAGGCGCTTCATGGCGTATTCGTTTGCGACCTGCCTGCACAGTCTTCAACTGAGTCATGTCGATACCAAAGCGGCCACTCATGCATAGGGAGTGACGGGATGCCGGCTAATGTGAAGCTCAGGCCACGGATGCAAAGGCTGTTGTCGCCCGCAATTGCCCAGGCGGAATTGATCGGGATTTTCGCCTGGCTGGCGGTGTTGCTGGTTGATCGCGGGGGGATGTTCGGCTGGCCGGTCGTGCTGGTCACGATGGGGCTGTGCTTGGTGTATGGGGTTCACCGGGTGGTGACTCAGTATGTGCTGTGGCGGGCGCTGGGCGTGGGTTATATGGTGCTGCTGTCCGCGGGTTTTGCCTATGTGGTTCACACCCGCCCCGACCTGCAGGTGTTCGCCTTGCCGCTGGCCGTGACCTTGGTAATGAGCAGCGCAATCCTGTTTATCGTGGTTCAGGATTTTCTGTTCTGCGCCGCATTGGTGTGGTTACTGACGTGGCCCCAGATCCAGCTGAGCCTTTACGCAGGCGTCGACACCTACGTGTTCATCTTTTGCGCCGCGTCGGTGGCGATCGGATTTATCTTGAATGTCTACTACCTGAAGAACCTGCGTTCCGTGTTACTGGTGGAGAGTGAGTTTCGGGAGTTGGCCGAGACCGATTATTTGACCTCCATCCTGAACCGGCGGGCCTTTATGGAGAGCTTCGCCAAACTGATTGCGGCCGGTGATACCGGCTACTTCATGATGCTGGATATCGACAGTTTCAAATTGAAGAATGACCAGTTCGGCCATGACGTCGGCGACAGGATTCTCTGCGCCATGGCCGCTTGCTTTAAATCCACCCCAGGCAGCCACAGTTTCGGCAGGATTGGCGGCGAAGAATTCGGGGTGCTGCTGGTGGGCGATGACCCTGGTCTCGCCACCGATTACGCGCTGCGCCTGCTGCAAGCGATCCGCAGCAGTGTCGCGCCGCCCCATGACTACACCTGCAGTGCGGGCATGGCGCGCTTTACGGCCGGGGCCGAAATGTCGGCGGTCCTCAAGCGTGCCGACCGCAACCTCTACGCTGCCAAGGGCAACGGTAAAGACCGCGTGTATTTGGATGGCGCGCCGGTGTTTCAGGGGTCGACGTCCACCCCGGAGGCCCTATGAAAGTTGGCGTGATTTCCGATACTCACGGCCTGCTGCGGCCTGAAGCCGTGGCGGCGTTGCAGGGATGCGAACAGATCATCCATGCCGGCGATATCGGTAGCCCTGAAATTCTTCAGCAATTGGCGCAGATCGCACCCCTGCACGTGGTGCGCGGCAACAATGACCAGGACGCGCCGTGGGCACGGCAGGTGCCCGACCATCTGATGCTGGATGTGGACGGATGGCGGACGTTGGTGGTGCATGACATCGCCGACGTCCCCGCACGACTCGATACGCATGTGCGGCTGGTGATCACCGGTCATTCGCACAAGCCCCTGATCGAATGGCGGGGCGCAACGCTGTATGTGAACCCCGGCAGTGCAGGGCGGCGGCGCTTCAAGTTGCCGGTGACGTTGGCGGTGCTGGAGGTGCAGGCGCTGACGATCGAGTCGCAACTGATCACGCTGCTGGACTGATCGGGGTTTATCCTTGCGCCAGGATGCTCTGCAACAACCCTGGAAACCGTTCCTCAAGCACATCGCCGCGCAACGAATTCATATGGGTCGTGCCCACGCTGCGGGTGTGCACCAGGCCGGCATCGCGCAGTACGCGGAAGTGGTGGGACATGCTGGACTTGGGGCGCCCGCCGTCCAGCTCGCCGCAAGTGGCTTCCGGCACGCCGGCCAGGCAGCGCACGATTTCCAGGCGCACCGGGTCGCTCAGGGCGTACAACAGACGCTCCAGGGTCAGATCTTCAGGGGTAGGGTGTTTGAAGGCTCGCATGGATCGGATGATAACAGGGGGGTATCGCCGAATACCATAGTTCGATTACCATCGAACTATCGAATCACTCACTCGCTGCTGGAGTTCCCATGTCCGCTCTGTTCGAACCCTTCAAACTCAAAGACGTAACCCTGCGCAATCGCATCGCCATCCCGCCAATGTGCCAATACATGGCCGAAGACGGCATCGTCAACGACTGGCACCACGTGCACCTGGCCGGCATGGCCCGTGGCGGTGCCGGTTTGTTAGTGGTCGAGGCCACTGCCGTTGCGCCTGAAGGCCGCATCACTCCGGGCTGTGCCGGCATCTGGAGCGATGCACATGCTCAGGCGTTCGTGCCGATGGTCAAGGCGATCAAGGCCGCAGGTTCAGTGCCCGGCATTCAGATTGCCCACGCCGGGCGTAAAGCCAGTGCCAACCGTCCATGGGAAGGGGATGACCACATTCCGGCTTCCGACGCACGCCGTTGGGAAACCATTGCGCCGTCGGCCATCGCCTTCGGTGCCAACCTGCCCAATGTGCCGCGCGCCATGACCCTGGACGACATCGCTCGGGTTAAACAGGATTTCGTCGACGCCGCCCGTCGTGCCCGTGACGCCGGTTTCGAGTGGATCGAACTGCACTTCGCCCACGGTTACCTGGCCCAAAGCTTTTTCTCCGAGCATTCCAACCAACGTACCGATGCCTACGGTGGCAGCTTCGACAACCGCAGCCGTTTCCTCCTGGAAACCCTGGCCGCCGTGCGTGAAGTCTGGCCGGAAAACCTGCCGCTGACCGCGCGTTTCGGTGTGATCGAATACGACGGTCGTGACGAGCAAACCCTCACCGAATCCATCGAACTGGCGCGTAATTTCAAAGCCGGTGGCTTGGACCTGCTGAGCGTCAGCGTCGGTTTCACCATCCCCGACACCAACATCCCGTGGGGCCCGGCCTTTATGGGCCCGATTGCCGAACGCGTGCGCCGCGAAGCCGGTATCCCGGTGACCTCGGCGTGGGGTTTTGGTACGCCACAATTGGCAGAAGGCGCGTTGCAGGCGGGGCATCTGGACCTGGTCTCAGTGGGCCGCGCGCACCTGGCAGACCCGCATTGGGCGTACTTTGCCGCCAAAGAGCTGGGCGTGGATAAGTCCTCCTGGACCTTGCCAGCGCCGTATGCGCATTGGTTGGAACGCTATCGCTGAGGCGAGCCAAGCGGTTTATGGAGCCACTCAATCGAGTGGCTTTTTTTTATCTGAGAATTGATACAAAGCGGATACGCAAAAAATAACGAATGAGAATGGATGTCAAACGAGAATGCGTTGATATACCATGCGCCGCGAATTCTTGGCAGGTTTGCCGTCCCATCTGGCTCATTCACTAGGTCCAACATCCATGCGTCGTACCCTGATTTCCATCTGTGTGTTGCAGGCGTTTTCCCCGTTTACCTGGGCAGAAGTGGCGCCCACCGAGCAAACCAGTCTGGAGTTGCAAGCGACCACTGTGACGGGCACGGCGGACTATGAAACAGCTCAGGGGCCGGTCAAGGGCTACCACGCCACACGCTCAGCCAGCGCCACGCGCACCGACACGTCGATTCATGAAACACCGCAGTCCATCAGCGTGGTGTCCAAGGATGTGGTCGAAGACATTGGCGCCACCCGCCTGCAGGATGCCCTCGACTATGCCGGCGGCGTCGGCCGCGCCAACAACTTCGGCGGCCAGGGCCTGACCACCTTCACCGTGCGCGGCTTTACCACTGGCGAGTTCTACCGCAACGGTTTCCCGATCAACCGCGGCTACCCGAACATGCCGGACGCCAACACCATCGAACGCCTCGAAGTACTGCGCGGTCCGGCAACCATGCTGTATGGCCGTGGCGATCCAGGCGGCACGTTCAACGTGGTGTCCAAGCAGCCGCTGGCAGAGCGTACCGTGACCCTGGGCAGCCAGTTGAATGATCAAGGCATGAAACGCGGCACCCTGGATGCCTCCGGCCCGTTGGATGAAGAAGGTCGCCTCGCTTATCGCCTGAACGTGGTGGGCGAGGGCGGCGACACCTTCCGGGACCATGTGGAAACCGAACGCTACGGCGTGACGCCTGTCATCACCTGGCAAGCCACCGACGACACCAAGGTGATCTTCGAAGGCGACTTCATGCGTAACAACCACCCGCTGGACCGTGGCCTGACGCGCTATCCCACCCAAAAAGGCAACGCGTCGCGCGATACCTTCTGGGGCGATAAAGACGTCGGCAAATTGCACAACGACAACAGCATGGCGCAGTTGCGCTTCGAACACCTGCTCAACGAAAACTGGACCCTGGGCGGCGGTTTCCAGTGGCTGGACGGCACCTTGCAGGGCAACGCCATTGAAGCCAACGGCCTGAGCGCCGATGGCCGCACGCTGCAACGCAACTTCAACTATCGCAAGCTGGAATGGACCGACAAGGATTACCAACTCAACCTCACCGGGCATTTCACCACCGGTGATTTCGAGCACACCTTGCTGACCGGCATCGAGTATGAGGATTACGACTACAAGTCGATCATCCAGCGTTCCAGCGCCACCGCGGGCACTTACCCGATCGATATCTTTGATCCCGTCTACGGCCAGGCACGCCCACCGCTGACGCGAACACCGACCCACGATAAAGAAAACCTCAAGACCTACGCAGCCTTTGTGCAGGACCAAGTGGCCCTCACCGAGCGCCTGAAAGTATTGGCCGGTGCGCGTTTTGAGCGTTTTGAGCATGACTACGAAAGCTATGTGACCGGGGTTAAACCTTGGCAAGCCGCTGATAACGCCGTCACCCCACGTGTGGGCGTGATCTACGACCTTACCGATACCGTCGCGGTCTACGCTGACGCCGCACGTTCGTTCAAGCCGAACACTGGCGCTGCTCGCCAAGGTGGCGGGTTTGAGCCGGAAAAGGGCAAGTCCTATGAGATGGGCGTCAAATGGGAAGCCTTGGACCGTCAACTGAGCGTCGACGCGGCGATCTACCAGATCGAGAAGAAAAACGTCCTCACCACCGACCCTATCGACTCAACCTTCAGCGTCGCCGCTGGCCAAGTCCGCAGCCGTGGTTTCGACCTGAATGTGGCGGGCAATATCACCCCCGAGTGGCGCGTGATCGGCGGTTACGCCTACGTGGATGCCGAAGTCACCAAGGACAACACCATTCGCTCCGGCACGCGCCTGCTGAACATCCCCCGCAACAGCTTCAGCCTGCTTAACGTCTACGAATTCCAGGACGGCGCCCTCAAAGGCCTGGGCCTGGGCGCGGGTGGCAAGTATGTCGACCAGCGTGCCGGCCAGACCGCCAATACGGCGTTCTCGATGGACGCCTACACCGTTGTGGACCTGCTGGGCTACTACAAGGTCAATGACAAGGTACGACTGAACCTGGATGTAAAGAACCTGTTCAACCGCGAGTATGAAGAGGGCGCATTCGGCAATATCTACGCCTACCCAGGTGCACCCCGCACTGTGCAGGTCGGTATCGCTTACACCCTGTAAAGGCCTGCACAGCTTCAATGTGGGAGGGGGCTTGCCCCCGATAGCGGTAGACCAGTCGATGATGCTGTGACTGACCCACCGCCATCGGGGGCAAGCCCCCTCCCACATTTGATTGCGTTTACATCACAGCGGCGTCAGCACATTCATCACCGTATCCAACGCCACCCGCGTGTCATCCAACTGCACCAGTGAGGCATGCCGTGCACCCAGCGCATCGCGGTTCTGGATCGCGGTGAGAATCGCCTTGTGCCGGGGCAGGCTCAGGCCCTGGATGTCCGGGCGACGGTTGGTGATGTTGATCGACTCGCGCAACGGCAACGACAGCATGTTGCACATATAGGCGAGCAAGTCGTTGCGCGTGGCGTCGGCGATGGCGCGGTGGAAGTCCAGGTCGGCCTGCAACAGGTCTTCGTGGGTCTTCGCGGTTTCCATGCCCTGGTAGGCTTTTTCGATGGTGGCGATGTCGTCATCGGTCGCCGTCGTGGCGGCCATGGCGGCGATTTCCGGTTCGAGGATGCGCCGCACGCCGGCAAGGGTATTGAAGAATTCGCTGTGGGGCGTGGATTGCATCAGCCAGGACAACACATCCGGGTCGAGCAGGTGCCACTTCAAGCGCGGCCGCACCACGGCGCCCACCCGTGGTTTGGAATACACCAGGCCCTTGGCGCTGAGCACCCGGGTCGCCTCGCGCAGCACCGAGCGGCTGACCTTGTACTCCTCGCAGAGCGTGGCCTCCATGGGCAGTCTTTCTTCCGGCTTGAAGCGACCGGAAACGATGTGCATGCCCAAGTCCTGAACGATCTGGGCATGCATGCTCTTGCGCGGCTTGGGCGGCTGGTGATCCATAACGACGGGGAGGCTCTGGCTTAAAGACGCGGCATCATAGCATCCCAATTAGTGGGAATGACGCGGGACTTCCGCCCCCCGGCAGCCCACCAGGAAGTCAAAGTCGCAGCCTTGGTCTGCCTGCAACACATGGTCGATGTACAGCTGGCGGTAGCCGCCGACGATGAGTTTTTCCGGTGGCGCCAGGTCTGCCATGCGCGCCGCCAGCTCTGCATCGGGGATGTCCAGGTGCAAGCGGCCGTTGGCGCAGTCCAGTTCGATCCAGTCGCCTTCCTTCACCGTGGCCAACGGCCCGCCCGCTGCTGCTTCCGGCGCGACGTGCAACACCACCGTGCCGTACGCCGTGCCGCTCATGCGCGCATCGGAAATACGCACCATATCGGTCACGCCCTGGGCCAGCAGCTTGGCCGGCAAGCCCATGTTGCCGACCTCGGCCATGCCCGGGTAACCCTTGGGCCCGCAGTTTTTCATGACCAGGATCGAGTTGGCGTCCACGTCCAGCTCCGGATCGTTGATGCGCGCCTTGTACATGTCGAAATTCTCGAACACCACCGCACGACCGCGATGCTGCATCAGCTCCGGGCTGGCGGCTGACGGCTTGAGCACTGCGCCGAGCGGGGCGAGGTTGCCGCGCAGCACGCAGATACCGCCGTCGGCGCGGATCGGGTTATCCAGGGTACGGATCACTTCGTCCTGGCCGTAGATCGGCGAGTCCTTGGTGTTCTCGCCCAGGGACTTGCCGTTCACGGTCAAGGCGTTCGGGTGCGGGATCAGGTTGGCTTCGCCGAGGCGGCGCAACACGGCAGGCAGGCCGCCGGCGTAGTAGAACTCTTCCATTAGAAAGCGCCCGGACGGCTGCAAGTCGACGATGGTCGGCATGCCACGACCCATGCGGGTCCAGTCGTCCAGGTCCAACTCGACGCCGATGCGCCCGGCGATGGCTTTGAGGTGAATCACCGCGTTGGTCGAACCACCGATGGCCGCGTTCACGCGAATAGCGTTTTCAAACGCCTCCTTGGTGAGGATCTTCGACAGCTTCAAGTCTTCGCGCACCATCTCCACCGCGCGCATGCCGGACATGTGCGCCAGCACATAGCGCCGCGCATCCACTGCCGGAATCGCCGCGTTGTGGGGCAGGGAAGTGCCCAGTGCCTCGGCCATGCAGGCCATGGTCGACGCGGTGCCCATGGTGTTGCAGGTACCCGCCGAGCGCGACATGCCGCCTTCGGCCGCAAGGAAGTCGTCCAGGGTAATGGTGCCGGCCTTGACCTGTTCACTGAGCTGCCACACCACGGTGCCCGAGCCGATGTCCTGGCCCTTGTGCTTGCCGTTGAGCATCGGCCCGCCGGTGACCACGATGGCCGGCACGTCGCAACTGGCGGCGCCCATCAGCAGGGCCGGGGTGGTCTTGTCGCAGCCGGTCAGTAGCACCACACCATCAATCGGGTTGCCGCGAATGGCTTCCTCCACGTCCATGCTCGCCAGGTTGCGCGTCAGCATGGCAGTGGGGCGCAGGTTGGATTCGCCATTGGAGAACACCGGGAATTCCACCGGGAAGCCACCGGCCTCGATCACACCGCGTTTGACGTGCTCGGCGATCTGGCGGAAATGCGCGTTGCACGGGGTCAGCTCCGACCAGGTATTGCAGATACCGATGATCGGCTTGCCATGGAACTGATGGTCGGCAATGCCCTGATTCTTCATCCAGCTGCGGTACATGAAGCCGTTTTTGTCGGCGGTACCAAACCACTGGGCAGAGCGTAGGCCGGGCTTTTTATCAGACATGATCGATTCTCTTATTGTATGACTATATGTTCTCTCTGCGGCTAAACATAAGCGCAAAATGTTCGCTTTGGAAGAGTTGTTTTGCAAATAGTCCTACTATATAGTCTGGCTTAACTGAGGTATGACCCTGGCGGATTTTCTGCGAGAGGCATCCCCGATTCCTATAAGAACAACAATCGGAGATCGACCCCATGAGCGAGGAATTGCGGCTAATCCGGCGCATCACGCTGAAACTGATTCCCTTCCTGATCTTGCTGTACCTGATCGCCTACGTGGACCGTTCCGCCGTGGGCTTTGCCAAGTTGCACATGGGCGCCGACGTCGGCATCGGTGATGCGGCTTATGGCCTGGGTGCTGGGTTGTTCTTCATTGGCTACTTCCTGTTCGAGATTCCCAGCAACCTGATGCTCGACCGCTTCGGCGCGCGGCGCTGGTTCGCCCGCATCATGATCACCTGGGGCACCATCACCATCGGCATGGCGTTCGTGCAGGGGCCTCACAGCTTCTATGTGATGCGCTTTCTGCTCGGTGCGGCCGAAGCCGGGTTCTTCCCGGGCGTGCTGTACTACATCACCCAATGGTTCCCGGTTCGCCATCGCGGCAAGATCCTTGGGCTGTTTATCCTCTCGCAGCCCATCGCGATGATGATCACCGGCCCCGTGTCCGGCGGCCTGCTGGGTATGGACGGCATCCTCGGCCTGCACGGCTGGCAGTGGCTGTTTATCGTGATCGGCACCCCGGCGATCCTGCTGACCTGGCCGGTGCTGCGTTACCTGCCGGATGGTCCCAAGCAGGTCAAGTGGATGACCGACGCCGAAAAAACCTGGTTGACCGACGAACTGAACAAAGACCTGCAAGCCTACGGCCAGACCCGCCACGGCAATCCATTGCATGCGCTCAAAGACAAGCGCGTGTTGCTGCTGGCGCTGTTCTACCTGCCGGTGACCCTGAGCATCTACGGCCTGGGCTTGTGGCTGCCCACGTTGATCAAGCAGTTCGGCGGCAGCGATCTCACCACCGGCTTCATATCAGCGGTGCCGTATATCTTCGGCATCATCGGTTTGCTGATTATCCCGCGCAGTTCCGACCGCCTGAATGATCGTTACGGGCACCTCGCCGTGCTCTATGTGCTGGGTGCGATCGGCCTGTTCTTCAGCGCCTGGCTGAGTGTGCCGGTGCTGCAAATGGCCGCGCTGTGCCTGGCAGCGTTCGCGATGTTCTCTTGTACGGCGGTGTTCTGGACCTTGCCGGGCCGCTTCTTCGCCGGCGCCAGTGCGGCGGCCGGCATTGCCTTGATCAACTCCGTGGGCAACCTCGGCGGCTATATCGGCCCGTTCGTGATTGGTGCGCTCAAGGAATACACCGGCAACTTGGCCTCGGGCTTGTACTTCCTGTCCGGTGTGATGGTGTTCGGGCTGGTGCTGACCGGCGTGGTCTATCGCCTGCTGGAGCGCAAGCACGTGCTGCCCGTCGACCAGTTCGCCGCCAGCGCCCGTGGCGCCACACGTACTTAATCTAGGAGAACCTTCATGCGTTTAGTGCAGTTCGAACTCAATAATGGCGAGCGCCGCGTTGGCGTAGTGGAAGGCAAGCAACTGCGTGAAGTGCGCAGCGCCCATAGCGTGCGTGAGCTGGCCCTGGCCGCCATCGAAGCGGGCGTCAAGTTGCAGCAGCAGGTGGACAGTCTCGGCCTGGGCGACAGCCACGACTACGCCGCCTTGCTGGCCGAACAAAAAATCCTGCCGCCTCTGGATCACCCGGACCCGGCCCACATGCTGATCAGCGGCACCGGCCTGACCCACTTGGGCAGCGCCTCGGCGCGGGACAAAATGCACCAGGGCGGTGACGACAGCGCCCTGACCGACACCATGCGCATCTTCAAGTGGGGCGTGGAGGGCGGCAAGCCCGCCGCCGGTGAGGCCGGCGTGCAGCCGGAGTGGTTCTACAAGGGCGACGGCAGCATTGTGGTGCGCCCAGGCCAAGCCTTCCCGGTGCCACCGTTTGCCGAAGATGCTGGTGAAGAACCGGAGATCGGCGGCCTCTACGTGATCGGCCACGACGGTAAACCCTACCGCCTGGGTTTCGCGGTGGGCAACGAGTTTTCCGACCATGTGATGGAGCGCAAGAACTACCTGTACCTGGCCCATTCCAAGCTGCGCAGTTGCAGCTACGGCCCGGAACTGCGTGTCGGCGAATTGCCCCAGCACCTGGCCGGCACCAGCCGCATCCTGCGTAACGGCGAGGAAATCTGGCGGAACGAATTCCTCAGTGGCGAGGCCAATATGTGCCACAGCCTGGAAAACCTCGAATACCACCACTTCAAATACAGCCAATTCCTCAAGCCGGGCGATGTGCACATTCATTTCTTCGGCACCGCCACCTTGTCATTCGCCGACGGTATACGTACCCAACCGGGGGATGTGTTCGAGATCAGCCAGGCTGAGTTCGGCGCGCCGTTGATCAACAGTGTCGGCAGCGTCGATGCAGCGTTCGAACCCGGCAATGTCATCACCCTTTAAGGAGACCCACATGACCCAGTTTCTCGGCCACAACTTTATCGGCGGCCAGCGCAGCGCCAACGGCAGTGTGAAGCTGCAAAGCGTCGACGCCACCACCGGCGAAGCCTTGCCCCAGGATTTCTACCAGGCCACGCCGCAGGAAGTCGACGCCGCCGCCCACGCCGCCGCGCAGGCTTATCCGGCGTACCGGGCCTTGAGCGCCGCACGTCGCGCGCAGTTCCTGGATGCGATCGCCGATGAGTTGGATGCGCTGAGCGATAACTTCGTTGAGTTGGTCTGCCGCGAAACCGCATTGCCTGCCGCCCGTATCAAGGGCGAGCGCGGGCGTACCAGCGGGCAGATGCGCCTGTTTGCCACGGTGTTGCGTCGCGGTGATTTCTACGGTGCCCGCATCGACAAAGCCCTGCCGGATCGCCAACCACTGCCGCGTCCGGACCTGCGTCAATACCGCATCGGCCTCGGCCCGGTGGCGGTGTTCGGTGCGAGCAATTTCCCCCTGGCATTCTCCACGGCAGGCGGCGACACCGCCGCCGCGCTGGCGGCCGGTTGCCCGGTGGTGTTCAAAGCCCACAGCGGCCACATGGCGACGGCTGAACAGGTGGCCAATGCAATCATCCGCGCGGCCGAGGCCACCGAGATGCCGGCTGGCGTGTTCAACATGATCTTCGGCGGTGGCGTCGGTGAGGCGCTGGTCAAGCACCCGGCGATCCAGGCGGTAGGCTTTACCGGCTCGCTCAAGGGCGGTCGTGCCCTCTGCGATATGGCCGCGGCGCGCCCGCAACCGATCCCGGTGTTTGCCGAAATGTCGAGCATCAACCCGGTGATTGTCTTGCCCCAGGCCTTGCAGGCGCGGGCCGAGACCGTCGCCCGTGACCTCACCGCGTCGGTCGTACAAGGCTGCGGCCAGTTCTGCACCAACCCCGGCCTGGTGATCGGTATTGCATCGCCGGAATTCACCGCGTTCACCCAACAGGTGGCGCAATTGATCGGCGAACAACCGGCGCAAACCATGCTCAACGCCGGTACCTTGAGCAGCTATGGCAAGGGCCTGGAAAAACTCCTGTCACATCCTGGCATTCAGCATTTGGCCGGCAGCACCCAGGCCGGTAACCAGGCGCAACCGCAGCTGTTCAAGGCCGACGTGCGCCTGTTGCTCGATGGTGATGAAGTGCTGCAAGAAGAAGTCTTCGGCCCCACCACGGTGTTTATCGAAGTGGCTGATCAAGCCCAACTCAGTGCGGCGTTGCACGGCCTGCACGGTCAACTGACGGCCACGATCATTGGCGAGCCGGCGGATTTTCAACAGTTCGCCGAGCTCACGCCGCTGCTGGAACAGAAGGTTGGGCGCATCCTGCTCAACGGCTACCCGACCGGCGTGGAAGTCTGCGACTCGATGGTGCATGGCGGCCCGTACCCGGCCACGTCCGATGCCCGTGGCACGTCGGTCGGCACCTTGGCCATCGACCGTTTCCTGCGCCCGGTGTGCTTCCAGAACTACCCTGATAGCCTGCTGCCCGACGCGTTGAAAAACGCTAACCCGTTGCGTATCCAGCGCTTGGTCGATGGCACGCCATCGCGCGATTCGCTGTAAGGAATCCGGAGGTTTCATGTCGTGTAAGGCCGTCACTGCACACCGTGCGCAATTGGGCGAAGGCCCATTCTGGGACGCGCCCACCCAGGCGCTGTATTGGGTCAATATCGCCGGCAAACAGGCCTTGCGCCTGATGGGCGGGCAATTGCAGATCTGGCAGTTGCCCGAGCATGTCTCGGCCTTTATCCCGTGTGAAAGCGGCGATGCGTTGGTGACCTTGAGCAGCGGTGTCTACCGCCTGGACCTGGTCACCGAAGCCTTGACCCTGCTGTGCGTGGCCGACCCGCAACCGGGCAACCGTGGCAATGAAGCGCGCTGCGATGCCCAAGGCCGGCTGTGGCTGGGCACCATGCAGAACAACATCGGTGAGCAGGGCGAAGACCTGCCGATTACGCGGCGTTCAGGTGGCTTGTTTCGCATTGATGTCGATGGGCAGGTCGCGCCTCTGCTGAGCGGCCTGGGCATTCCCAACACGTTGCTGTGGAGTGAGGACGGCAGCCAGGTGCATTTTGGCGACAGCATGGATGGCACGCTCTATCGGCATGTCATCCAGCCCGACGGTCAGCTCGAACCGGCACAGGTGTGGTTCGGTCCACACGCACGCGGCGGGCCGGATGGCTCGGCGATGGATGCCGAAGGCTACATCTGGAATGCCCGTTGGGACGGCAGTTGCCTGCTGCGCCTGACGCCTGATGGTGAGGTGGATCGCATCATCGAACTGCCCGTCAGCCGTCCCACCAGTTGTGTATTCGGTGGGCCCAACCTCACCACGCTGTACATCACCAGTGCCGCCAGCCCGTTGGATCACCCTCTGGATGGTGCGGTGCTGGCTATCGAAGTCGATGTCCCTGGCAAACCGTGCCATCGCTTTGCCGGTTAAACCCCAAGACTCAAAAACAACAACAAGAGGTGTCGTTCATGAAAAAAGCCCTACGCGTCCTTGCCGCCGCCGTTGCTTTAAGCAGCCTCAGCAGCCTCGCATCCGCCGAAGAAGTGAAGATCGGCTTCCTGGTTAAACAAGCCGAAGAACCCTGGTTCCAGACTGAATGGGCCTTCGCCGAAAAAGCCGGCAAGGAACACGGTTTCACCGTGATCAAAATCGCCGTGCCCGATGGTGAGAAAACCCTTTCCGCCATCGACAGCCTGGCCGCCAACGGTGCCAAGGGATTTGTGATCTGCCCGCCGGACGTGTCCCTCGGCCCAGCCATCGTGGCCAAGGCCAAGCTCAATGGCTTGAAAGTCATGGCCGTGGATGACCGCTTCGTCGATGCCAAAGGCAACTTCATGGAGGACGTGCCGTACCTGGGCATGGCTGCTTTTGAAGTCGGTCAGAAACAAGGCGCCGCCATGGCCGCCGAAGCGAAAAAACGTGGCTGGGACTGGAAGGACACCTACGCGGTGATCAACACCTTCAACGAACTCGACACCGGTAAAAAACGCACCGACGGCTCGATCAAATCCCTTGAAGAAGCCGGCATTCCGAAAGACCACATCCTCACCGCCGCACTGAAAACCCTCGACGTCCCCGGCAGCATGGACGCCACCAACTCGGCGCTGGTCAAGCTGCCCAGCGGTGCGAAAAACCTGATCATCGGCGGCATGAACGACAACACCGTGCTCGGCGGCGTGCGCGCTACCGAAAGCGCAGGCTTCAAAGCGGCCAACGTGATTGGCATCGGCATCAATGGCACCGACGCCATCGGCGAACTGAAAAAGGCCGACAGCGGCTTCTTCGGCTCCATGCTGCCAAGCCCGCATATCGAGGGCTACAACACGGCGCTGATGATGTACGAGTGGGTCACCAAAGGTACCGAGCCACCGAAGTACACCGCGATGGATGAAGTCACCCTGATCACCCGCGCCAACTTCCAGGAAGAACTGACCAAGATCGGGCTGTGGAAATGAGTGCGGCGGCCCTGCGGTTTGAGGGTATCGGCAAAACCTTTCCCGGGGTCAAGGCGCTGGACGGCATCAGCTTCAGCGCCCAGCCAGGGCAGGTGCATGCTTTGATGGGCGAGAACGGCGCGGGCAAGTCGACGCTGCTGAAAATCCTCGGCGGCGCCTACATTCCCAGCAGTGGCACGGTGCAGATCGGCGAACAGACCATGGCGTTCAAATGCGCTGCGGACAGCATCGCCAGCGGCGTCGCGGTGATTCACCAGGAGCTGCACCTGGTGCCGGAAATGACCGTGGCCGAGAACCTTTTCCTTGGGCACCTTCCGTCGCGTTTTGGGGTGGTCAACCGGAGCCTGCTGCGCAAGCAGGCCCTGGCGTGCCTCAAGGGTCTGGCCGATGAAATCGATCCTGAAGAAAAGCTCGGGCGCTTGTCCCTGGGCCAGCGCCAACTGGTGGAAATCGCCAAGGCTTTGTCCCGTGGCGCCCATGTGATCGCGTTCGACGAACCGACCAGCAGCCTGTCGGCGCGGGAGATCGACCGTTTGATGGCGATCATCACGCGCCTGCGGGATGAGGGCAAGGTGGTGCTGTACGTCTCGCACCGCATGGAAGAGGTGTTCCGGATTTGCAATGCCGTGACGGTGTTCAAAGACGGGCGTTACGTGCGCACCTTTGATGATATGAGTGCGCTCAGCCACGACCAGTTGGTGACCTGCATGGTCGGTCGCGACATTCAGGATATTTACGACTACCGCCCGCGAGAGCATGGCGAGGTCGCACTCAAGGTCGACGGGTTGCTGGGGCCTGGCCTGCGTGAGCCGATCAGTTTCGACGTGCGCAAGGGCGAGATTCTTGGCTTGTTCGGGTTGGTCGGGGCAGGGCGCACGGAGCTGTTTCGTTTGCTCAGCGGGTTGGAACGCAGCAGCGCTGGCAGCCTGCAATTGTGCGGTGAAAACCTGCAACTGCGCTCACCGCGCGACGCCATCGCCGCCGGTGTGTTGCTGTGTCCGGAAGACCGCAAAAAGGAAGGGATCATTCCGCTTTCCAGCGTCGCCGAGAACATCAATATCAGCGCCCGTGGTGCCCATTCCTCGTTCGGCTGGTTGCTGCGCGAGCCCTGGGAAAAAAGCAACGCCGACCAGCAAATCAAGGCGATGAAAGTCAAAACCCCGGATGCGCAACAGAAAATCATGTACCTGTCCGGCGGCAATCAGCAGAAGGCTATTTTGGGTCGCTGGCTGTCGATGCCGATGAAGGTCTTGCTGTTGGATGAACCGACGCGGGGCATCGACATCGGCGCCAAGTCGGAGATCTACCAGATCATCCATAACCTGGCGGCCAGCGGCATTGCGGTGATCGTAGTGTCCAGCGACTTGATGGAGGTCATGGGTATTTCCGATCGTATCCTGGTGCTGTGCGAAGGCGCCCTGCGCGGTGAACAAACCCGTGAAAACGCCACCGAATCCAACCTGCTGCAGCTGGCCCTGCCGCGCCGCGTGACGAACTGAGAGACGACCATGAACACTCAAAACAACGCGTTGCCCACCGCACGCAAACCCTTCGACCTGCGCGCACTGCTCGACAACTGGGCGATGCTGTTGGCGGCGGTGAGCATCTTTGTGCTGTGCGCCTTGCTGATCGACAACTTCCTCTCACCGCTGAACATGCGCGGCCTGGGCCTGGCGATTTCCACCGTGGGCATCGCCGCGTGCACCATGCTGTTCTGCCTGGCGTCGGGGCACTTCGACTTGTCGGTGGGCTCGGTAATCGCCTGCGCCGGCGTGGTGGCGGCGATTGTGATGCGCGACACCGAGAGCGTCATGCTCGGCATCGGCGCCGCGCTGCTGATGGGCCTGATCGTCGGGCTGATCAACGGCATCGTCATCGCCAAGCTGCGGGTCAATGCGTTGATCACCACCTTGGCCACGATGCAGATCGTGCGCGGCCTGGCCTACATCTTTGCCGACGGCAAGGCGGTTGGCGTGTCCCAGGAGCAGTTCTTTGTGTTCGGCAACGGCCAGTTGTTCGGCGTGCCGGTGCCTATTTTGATCACCATCGTGTGCTTTGTGTTTTTCGGCTGGCTGCTGAACTACACCACCTACGGGCGCAACACCATGGCCATCGGCGGCAACCCGGAAGCGGCGTTGCTGGCAGGGGTGAACGTTGACCGCACCAAGATCCTGATCTTCGCCGTGCACGGTCTGATCGGCGCGTTGGCCGGGGTGATCCTCGCCTCGCGCATGACCTCGGGCCAGCCGATGATCGGGCAGGGTTTTGAGCTGACGGTGATCTCGGCCTGTGTACTGGGCGGGGTGTCGTTGAGTGGTGGGATTGGCATGATCCGCCATGTGATCGCCGGGGTGCTGATTTTGGCGATCATCGAGAACGCAATGAACCTGAAGAACATCGACACGTTTTATCAATACGTAATCCGCGGTTCGATCCTGCTACTGGCGGTGGTCATCGACCGCATGAAACAGCGCTGAACCCTCGCCATGTGAAGCTCAAACTGTGGGAGGGGGCTTGCTCCCGATAGCAGTGGGTCAGGTAATGAATATGTAGCTGACACACCGCCATCGGGAGCAAGCCCCCTCCCACAGTTTTAATCGGCGGAGAATTTGAATACGGTGTTTTGGCTGTAAGTTTGTCCTGGGTTCATCAATACGTGATCTGCGGTTCGATCCTGTTGTTGGCGGTGGTCATCGACCGTATGAAACAACGCTAAACCCTCGCTATGTGAAGCCCAAAATGTGGGAGGGGGCTTGCTCCCGATAGCAGTGGGTCAGGTAATGAATATGTAGCTGACACACCGCCATCGGGAGCAAGCCCCCTCCCACAGTTTTAATCGGCGGAGAATTTGAACACGGTGTTCTGGTTGTAAGTTTGTCCTGGGTTCATCAATACGTAATCCGCGGTTCGATCCTGTTGTTGGCGGTGGTCATCGACCGCATGAAACAACGCTGATCCAAACTCTATAAAGGCCAAATGTGGGAGGGGGCTTGCTCCCGATAGCAGTGGGTCAGGTAATGAATATGTAGCTGACACACCGCCATCGGGAGCAAGCCCCCTCCCACAGTTTTAATCGGCGGAGAATTTGAACACGGTGTTTTGGCTGTAAGTTTGTCCTGGGTTCATCAATACGTGATCTGCGGTTTGATCCTGCTACTGGCGGTGGTCATCGATCGCATGAAACAACACTGATCCAGACCCTATGAAGGCCAAATGTGGGAGGGGGCTTGCCCCCGATAGCAGTGGGTCAGGTAATGAATATGTAGCTGACACACTGCAATCGGGAGCAAGCCCCCTCCCACAGTTTTAATCGGCGGAGAATTTGAAGACGGTGTTCTGGGTGTAGGTCTGTCCTGGGTTCAGGCGAGTTGAGGCGAAGTTTGGTTGGTTAGGCGCATCCGGAAAGTGCTGGGTCTCCAAGGTAAACCCACTCCAGTGCAGGTAAGTCTTGCCGCCTTTACCCTTCACCGAACCATCAAGGAAGTTGCTGGTATAGAACTGCACGCCCGGTTCGCTGGTGTAGAGCTGCAAACGCCGGCCTGACTCTGGGTCATGCACCTCGGCGGCGAGTTGCTTCACGTCCCCCTTGGTGTCCAGCGCCCAGTTGAAGTCAAACCCACCCTGTTTTGGCTCGGCAAATTTGAGCTGCGGATGATCCTCCTTGATGTGCTGGCCGATCGGCGTCGGTTTCAGGAAGTCCATCGGCGTGCCCTTGACGGGCGCCAGTTCGCCGGTAGGAATCAGGGTGGCATTCACTGGCGTGTAATGACTGGCGTGCAAGGTCGCGACTTGCTTGAGAATGTCGCCATTGCCTGCACCGGCGAGGTTGAAGTAGCTGTGATTGGTGAGGTTGAGCACCGTAGGTTTATCGGTGGTGGCGGTGTAGTCGATGTGCAGTTCGTTCTTGTCGTTGAGGCGGTATGTGACCTCGGTTTTCAGATTACCGGGGAAACCCATCTCGCCGTCCTTGGACAGGTAGCTCAGCTTCACGCCGACTGAGTCTTTGTCCTTGACCGTCTCGGCCTTCCACACCTGCTTGTCGAAGCCCTGGGCGCCGCCATGCAGCGAGTTGGGGCCATCGTTGAGCGGCACCTGGAAGCGCTTGCCGTCGAGCTCAAAGGCGCCACCGGCGAGGCGGTTGCCAAAGCGGCCGATGGTCGCGCCAAAGAATGCCGTACCGCTCTGATAGCCTTGCACGTCGTCAAAGCCCAGCACTACATCGTCGACCTTGCCGTGTTTGTCCGGCACTTTCAGCGACTGCAAGACGCCGCCGTAGGTAATCACCGTGGCTTGCATGCCGTGGCTGTTGCGCAAAATGTATTGTTCGACGGCGGTGCCGTCGTTGGTTTTACCGAAAGGTTTTTGCTCGCTGCTCAGGCCGGCCGCCTGGGCGCCGCCGCTGGCGATCATCATGGACAGCGCCAGGCCAGACAGCAGGTATCGAGGGTGCTTCATGGTCGAACTTCCTTTTGTTGTTTTGAGTGGAATAGTTCTACTAATAGCGATATTTTGTTGGTGTGACAGCGAATTTATAGCCTTTAACGCCAATTTCGTAAAATAAAATAAGACTAATTGATCGAGGCAACCGTTATATGAGTACTGCGCAGGCTGTTTATCCGGACCTTGAAGGCAAAACCGTGCTGGTGTCTGGTGGTGCTTCGGGCATCGGTGAGTTCATGGTGCGGGCCTTTGCCGCGCAAGGCGCCAAGGTCGGCTTTGTGGACCGCGCGCAAAGCCAGGGCGATCGGCTGGCCGCGTTGTTGAGCTCGAAGGGGCATACGGTGGAATTCGTGTGCTGCGACATCACCGATGAAATCGCCTACAAGGCCGCCATCGAGCGTTTCGAGCATTCGTTGGGGCCGATCACCGTGTTGGTGAACAACGCCGCCAACGACGTGCGTCACACCCTGGAAGAGGTCGACTCGGACACCTTCGACAAGCTGATCTCGGTCAACCTCAAGCACGCCTTCTTTGCGGCCAAGGCCGTGGTGCCGATGATGAAAGCTGCCGGCGGCGGCGCGATCATCAACCTCGGCTCGGTCGGCTGGATGATGGCTTCCGCCGGCTACCCGGTGTACGCCGCCAGCAAGGCCGCTGCCCACGGCATGACCCGGGGGTTGGCGCGGGAGTTGGGGCCTCACCATATCCGCGTCAACACGTTGGTGCCGGGGTGGGTCATGACCGAGAAGCAACTGGCGATGTGGGTGGACGATGCGGCCAAGGAACTGATCGCCCGCAGCCAGTGCCTGCCCGGCAGCGTCCTGCCGGAACACATCGCCAATATGGCGTTGTTTCTCGCCTCGGATGCCTCGGCGATGTGTTCGGCGCAGAATTTTATTGTGGATGGCGGTTGGGTCTGAGCCGAACACCCTCTCTCAGACAACACAGACCAATGTGGGAGGGGGCTTGCCCCCGATAGCGGTGGTTCAGGCAGTACTTCTATGACTGACCCACCCTTATCGGGGGCAAGCCCCCTCCCACATTTGAACTGCGGTGCTTAGGCGATGGGGTAACGCTTGAACGCCGCATGCTGCTCCAGTCGTTCGGTATGCCGGGCCAGGTTGGGGAATGCATCCGCCTTGACCACCGACGCCACTGTGAACTGGCTGAACGACCACGCCACCGCCGCCGTAATCGACGCCTGGGTCAGTGCTTCGCTGTCGCCCAGTTGCTTGTCCAGCAACGCATAAGCCGCGAGCAGTTGGCCGGTCACGCGCTCAAGCCACGGCGCATGCAGCTTCTCGGCCGGGCGCAGGTTGTGCTCATAGACGATCTGCACGCTCTTCTCACAGGCCGCCAGCGCCAGTCCCAGAACGTGCAAGTCTTTGGCAAGTGCCGCAGGTTGCAGGGGCAGCAGCTTTTTGTCCGACGGGGCCAAGGCTTCGAGGTAATCCAGGATCAGGCTGGAATCCATCAATACCGTGCCATCGTCCAGCACCAGGGTAGGGGCCTTGACCACCGGATTGATCTGCGCAAATTCGTTGAAGGTGCTGAACACGGACAAGGGTTCATGCACAAAACTCACTCCGTACAGATCCAGGGAAATTGCCACGCGGCGTACGTAAGGCGAGTCCAGCATGCCGACCAGTTTCATGAAGCCTCCAATGCTCTCGGGGTGATGGGCTCAAGAGATTAAGGTTACTCGGTCGCCCGGCGCAATTGTTGATACGCCTGCACCAACTGCTCCAGGCTGAACGCCAGGTTGCGTCCGCTGGGGTTGGGCAGCACCCACACTGACGCACCGCCCAACACCGTTGGCTGCAAGCCCCAGGCGATCTCGCGCTGGCCGCTCAATGCGCTGTAGCCGGGCTTGCCCAGGAACGCTACGAAGCGCGGCGCGCAGTGGCGGATCTTCTGTTCGAAGCCCATCGCGGCCTGGGTGAACTCATGCCGTGCCAATTCGTCCGCGCTGGCCGTGGGGCGTTCCACCAACGTGGTCAGGCCGCAGTGGTAGTGCAACAGCGTGCGGCCGTGTTCGGGGCGGATTTCGTGGGGGGTGAACCCGGCCAGATGCAAGGCGCGCCAGAAGCGGTTGCTGCGGTTGGCGAAGTGCAGGCCGAGGGCGGCGGAACCCTTGCCTGGGTTGATGCCGCAGAACACCACGTTCAGGTGGTCGGCGAGGATGTCTTCCAGCCCGGCGTTCATGCCGAGCTCCTGAAGCCTTGGCGGCTGGCGCCCGGCGGTTGCCCGGTGATGCGTTTGTAGGCGCGACTGAAGGCCGCCTGGGAGGTATAGCCGAGGCGGTACGCGACTTCTTCGATGGGCAGCCGCTCCAGGGTCAGCCACTGGCTGGCGAGGCGCATGCGCAGTTCGGTCACGTAACGCAGCGGCGGTATCCCCAGGGTCGCCTGGAAACGATCCGCGAACACCGAGCGTGAGGTATGACAGTGCGCCGCCAGTTCGGCCACGCTCCAGTCGCGTCCTGGTTGCTGGTGCAGGGCGAGCAGGGCGCCGGCCAGGCGGGTGTCGCGCAACGCGGCCGCGAGGCCCGAAGCATTGGCGCAGGCGCACTCGACCCAGCCCCGCACGATCATCGCCGCCACCACATCGGCCAGGCGCGCAAGGATGCCGGCATAACCGACGCGGGCGCTGGAGACTTCGCGTTCCATCACCGCCAGGATCGGCATCAAGCCGGGGTAACGCTGGCCGCCGGCGTCGATCAGCATCAAGGCCGGCATCAGGTTGCCGAGGCCCTGGATGCTGTCGAGCTCGAACTCCATGCAGGCGCTGAACAGCAGGGTGCTGGGGGCCTCATCGGGCGAGGCATTTACGCCGCACACGGTATCGCCCAGCGGTGCGGCATCGAAGCTGGCGATGTCCTGCACGGGGTCATCCGGTTTGGATAACAGCGCATGGGCGCCACCGTGGGCGATAAACACCGCATTGCCGGCCGACAACTCAAAGAGGCTGCCGTCGTGCAGGCGCAGAGTCGCGCAGCCGGCGGCCAGAAAATGGAAATACGCATGGCCTGGCTTGGCCGCAAAGCTGATGCCGAACACCGGCCCGGCCTGGATGCGCCGGTACTGCACGCCGCGCAGGCGCATGCTGCGCAGCAGCTCATTGATCAGCTCGGAGGACAGGTTGAATGCGTTGTCGACTGGCATATTCGGGGTTTCGGTCAAGAACTCAAGGGTTTGAATCATAGATCATCCTGATGGGCATACCTAGACTGGCCATCACGTAAATGCCTGAGGATGTCCTGTGATGAATGATTGTGTGTCCCATGCCCCTGTCGATGGCAGGGCAGAACCGACCACGCCGGCCTGGATGGCGGTGTTTTCCCTGGCGATGGGCGTGTTCGGCCTGCTCACGGCGGAGTACCTGCCGGCCAGCCTGCTGACGCCGATGGCCTTGGACCTGGGCGTGTCGGAAGCGTTGGCCGGGCAAGCGGTCACGGTCACGGCGGTGGTGGCGTTGTTCGCCGGTTTGCTGGTGCCTGGCTTGACGCGCGGCATTGACCGGCGCCTGGTGCTGTTGGGGTTCTCCACGCTGATGATTGCGTCCAACCTGCTGGTGGCGTTCTCGTCCAGCCTCCTGGTGCTGTTGTTGATGCGCATCCTGCTGGGCATTGCCCTCGGCGGTTTCTGGAGCATGGCGGCGGCCGTTGCGATGCGCCTGGTACCGGCGGCGTTGCTGCCACGTGCCTTGTCGATCATCTTCAGCGGCATTGCGGTAGGTACCGTGGTCGCGGTGCCATTGGGCAGCTACCTGGGGGACCTGTATGGCTGGCGCAGTGCATTTGTGGCTGCGGCCGCCGTCGGCGTGGTGACCCTGGCCTTCCAGCTGTTCACGCTGCCGCGCCTGGCACCCAGCGGCACCGCGCGCCTGCGCACCGTGCTTGATGTACTACTGCGCCCCGGCATTGCCATCGGCATGTTCGGCTGCGTACTGGTGCACACCGGGCACTTCGCGCTGTTTACCTACATTCGCCCGTTTCTGGAAAGCGCCACCGGGGTCGGCACCCAAGGGCTGGCGTTGATGCTGCTGGGGTTTGGCGCGGCGAATTTTGTCGGTACGCTGCTGGCCGGTTGGTTGCTGGTGCGCAACCCGCGGGGAACCCTGGTGTTGATGCCGGTCCTGGTGGGCGTCGCTGCGTTGGCCCTGGTGTTGCTGCCCGCGTCACTGCCGGGTCAGGCATTGCTCCTGGCGCTGTGGGGCATGGCCTTTGGCGGGGTGCCGGTGGCGTGGTCGAACTGGGTGGCGCGTGCGGTGCCGGATCAGGCCGAAAGTGCCGGTGGCATGGTGGTCGCTTCGGTGCAATCGGCCATCGCGGCGGGTGCGGCGGGCGGGGGCGCGATGTTCAGTGCCACCGGCATCGACGGGGTGTTTCTGGGCGCGGGTTGCTTGATGCTGCTGGCGGCCTTGTTGATCGCGCTGCGAGTGCAGGTGCCCCGGCACGCTGCCGCGGGGAGTGTGACGCACCACCCGTCTTTGGTTTAGTCTCAAGCGCTTCGCTGATCGCAAACGCTTCTGGAGCCGTAAGCATGACCGAATATGTACCCCCGAAAGTCTGGACCTGGGAAACCGAAAGCGGCGGCACCTTCGCCAGCATCAACCGGCCCATCGCCGGTGCGACCCACGACAAAGAACTGCCCATCGGCAAGCACCCGTTGCAGCTGTACTCCCTGGCCACGCCCAACGGGCAGAAGGTCACTATCCTGCTCGAAGAGTTGCTGGCCCTGGGGCACAGCGGTGCGGAATACGACGCCTGGCTGATCAAGATCGGCGACGGCGATCAATTTGGCAGCGGCTTTGTCGGCGTGAACCCGAACTCCAAGATCCCCGCCTTGATGGACCACAGCGGCCCCACGCCGATTCGTGTGTTCGAGTCCGGCGCGATCCTGCAATACCTGGCCGAGAAGTTCGGCGCGTTCTTCCCCACCGAGCCTGCGGCCCGTGCGGAGTGTTTGTCATGGTTGTTCTGGCAGATGGGCAGCGCGCCCTACCTGGGCGGTGGCTTCGGGCATTTCTACGCGTACGCGCCGAGCAAGATGGAATACCCGATCAACCGCTTCGCCATGGAGGCCAAGCGTCAGCTGGACGTGCTGGATAAGCGCCTGGCGGTGAGTGAGTACATTGCCGGTGATGAATACACCATTGCCGACATTGCGATCTGGCCGTGGTACGGCGGGTTGGTCAAAGGCCGCTTGTATGGAGCTGCGGAATTTTTGTCGGTGCATGAGTACAAGCATGTGCAGCGCTGGGCCGATGCGATTGATGCACGGCCGGCGGTGCAGCGTGGCCGGCGGGTGAATCGGGTGTCTGGCGAACCCCAGGAACAGTTGGCCGAGCGGCATGACGCGAGCGACCTGGACTGATTGAGATCCAAGTGTGGGAGGGGGCTTGCCCCCGATAGCGGTGGATCAGTCACGGATGTATCAACTGACCTAATGCTATCGGGGGCAAGCCCCCTCCCACACTTGGATGTCCTTATCTTCGATTTTATTTGTAGCGCTGTTCGAACACCGCCACCTGTTCAGGTTTGATGAGTTCGAACGGCACCCACACCTCCGACTCAATCGGCTCACCCTTGATCATCTTGATTGCCGACTCCACGGCCTTGCTCGCCTGGGCCTTGGGGTCCTGGAACACCGACGCCGCCAGCATCCCCCGCTTGACCGCCGCCAGCCCGTCCGGCAAACCGTCGATACCGACAATCGCCACTTCGCCCTTGGCCTTGCCCGATTGCTGCAACGCCATGGCCGCGCCAATCGCCATTTCATCGTTGTTGGCCACGATGGCATCGAACTGCGTGCCCGCCAGCAGCCAGTTGCTGGTTAGGTCCATGCTTTTGCTGCGTTGCCATTCGGCGCTTTGCTGCTCCACCACCTTCATGCCCGGAAACTCCTTGAGCACCTGCTTGGCGCCTTCAGTACGGTCGTGGGTGGCGTTCTGCGCAAGGTCGCCCATGATGATCGCCACGGTGCCCTTGCCGCCGAGTTTTTCCGCCAGGTAGCGCATCTGCAATTGCCCGGCCTCAATGTCGTTGGAGGCCACTGTTACCACGCCCTTGGGCAGCGTGCGTTCATCCGGGTGGCGGTTGACGTACACCAGAGGTGTCTTGGCCGCCACTGCCGCGCGCGTCATGTTGGCGGTGGCGGAGGTGTCCACCGGCAGTACGATGACCGCGTCGACTTTCTGATTGAGAAAACCTTCGACCTGATTGAGCTGGCGCACCACGTCGCCCTGGGCGTCTTCGAACTGGATCTGTACGCCATGCTGTTTGGCGGCACTGTCCAAGCCGTTGCGCACGTAGGTCATGAAGTTATCGTCGACCCTGGCAATGCTCACGCCAATACGGTAATCGGCGAAGGACCATGGGCTGACCAACAGCAACAGCGTGGCAACGATCAATGAATAACGATGCATGAGAGGGGTCCTTTTATTGTTATAGGGTGAACGCTTGACGGAAGCGTTCCAGGGCTAACTCGCTGTCGCCGCTGGCCCAGCCTTCCAGGCCGACGACGCCACTGTAGCCTATGTCGTGCAAGGCCCTGGCGATGGCCGGGTAGTGGATTTCTCCCGTGCCAGGCTCTTTACGTCCGGGCACGTCGGCTACCTGGATTTCACCGATGGCGCTGCCTGCGCGCTGAATCAGTTCGATCAGGTTTCCTTCGCCGATTTGTGCGTGGTAGAGGTCCAGGTTCATCTTGACGTGCGGGCTGCCCACGGCTTCGATCAGCGCCAGCGTGTCCTCGGCCCGGGCGAACGGAACGCCAGGGTGGTCGACTTCGGTGTTGAGGTTTTCCAGCAGGAACACGCGGCCAGCGTCTTCACCCAGGCGTGCAATTTTCTCCAGGGTCTTGCAGGCGCTCAGCCACATGCGGCCGGTGGTCTGGCTCGCGGGCTGCACTGGCAGGCCGCCTTCGCCCAGGCCGGTACCGTGCAGGTTCAGACTGGGACAATTCAGGCGTTCGGCGATGCCCAAGGATTCCCGGGCGCTGTCGAGCAATTGGCGGATGCCATCGGGGTCGGTGAGGGTACCGCTGATGTAGCCAGTCATCGAGGTGAAATCGGCACCGGTGGCCACCAGGGCGTTGATGTCCTTGTTGGTCCAGTCCCAGATTTCGGCGCTGAAGCCCAGTGCATGAATGCGTTTGACGCGCTCGACGAAGGGCAGGTCGAGGAACACCATCTCAGCGCTGATCGCCAGCTTGAACGGGATCATACGGCCACCGCCTTGCCTTGCTCGTACGACGTGATGCACGCACGAGCAATCGCCAGGGCCGCGCGCGCATCTTCGCCGCTGGCCAGGGGTTTGGCGCCAGTGCGCAGGCAGTCGACGAAGTGGTTGAGTTCGGCAATGTAAGCATCGCGCAGCAGGTCGGTGTCCATGCGCTGGGTGTCGGCCTGAATGCCTTGGGCCAGGTAGCGCACCAGGTCGGATTCCTGCACACCGCCCATGGTCAGCATGCCGGCGCTGCCGAAGACTTCGCCGCGCACATCGTAGCCATACACGGCCTGGAAGTTGGCTTCGGCGGTGGCAATCGCACCGTTATCGAAGCGGATCGTGACCACTGCGGTGTCGAGAAAGCCTCTGCTTTTGAATTCCGGTGCGATCAGGGCGTCAGCCATCACCTGTACTGCTACCGCCTCGGCACCGGGGTTGAGGTAGCGCAGTGTGTCGAAGTCGTGGATCAGGGTTTCGAGGAAGATTACCCATTGTGGCGAGTTGGCTGGGTTGTTCAGCGCCGGGTCACGAGTCAGCGAGCGTAGCAGTTGTGGGGTGCCGATACGGCCGGCCAGCACGTCGAGGTGCGCGGTGCGAAAGCTCTTGGCGAAGCGGCGGTTGAAGCCGACCTGCAAGGGCACGCTGGCATCGGCGGCGGCAGCGATGGCGCGGTCGGCCTCATCCAGGGTGATGGCCATGGGTTTTTCGCAGAAGATCCCTTTGCCGGCACGGGCGGCGCTGATTACCAGGTCGGCGTGGCTGCGGGCAGGGGCGGCGATCAGCACGCCGTCGATGTTCGGGTCGTCAAGCAGCTGTTGCGGGTCGGTGTAGACCTTGTCCACACCCAGCTCCGCTGCCAGGCGTGCGGCTTGGCCTGGGGTTGGGTCGGCAATGGCGGCGAGGCTGGCACCGGGGATATGTCGCGCGGCAGTCAGGCCGTGGAAGCTGCCCATGCGACCAGCGCCGATCAAGCCCAGGCGAATGTTCTGTGTACTCATGTGGTGACCCCTTCTTATTGTTGGCCTCAGGACAGTCCTGATGGGCAAAGGGGTAGGAGCAAAGGCTGTGCCAATTTATAAGGTGTTGATAGTTAAGGGATTAAACGAACTAATTAAACAAAAAGTGTTCATTTTGATGACATGTCTATAGTGTCATGTCGAAAATATGAACATGGATAAACGTGATGAGCATGGCGTTCAGCGTACAAGACCTCGACTACCTGACAGCGCTCGGGCCTGCTGCGCTGAATGACGGCCCGGTCGATGCATTGGAGCGGGCGTGGCGGGGTTGCCAGGAGCATTGGGTCGAACGCCCGGCCGACGTCCGCCAGATGATCTGGGATTCCTGGCGCCGCAGCGTCGAGGCAGGTATCGATCCTGCCGACAGCCAGTACCGTTTCGTCGACCCTCACATCCTGGCCGCCACCCTGGCCAGCCACCGCGTGTTGATCGCGGCGGCTGCCCAGGTCATGCATGGCCTGCTGGCCTACAACCCGCGCGGGCATATCAACCTCACCGATGCCGAAGGCACCACCCTGTATTTCTGCGGACTGGACATCACGCCCGTGGGCAGTCGCCTGTCGGAGTCGGTACAGGGCACCAACTGCACCGGCCTCGCCCTTGCCGAAGACCGCCTCGTGTACGTGCTGGCCGAAGAAAACTTCGCTGTCGGCCTGCGCCAGCGCCGCATGCACTGCGCCGCCGCGCCGATCAAGAATGCCCAGGGCCAGACCTTGGCGATGCTCACGCTGACCGCCGAACCCGGATGGTTTCATTTCCATACCCTGGGCACCGTGCAAGCCGCCGCTGAAGCGGTGTCACGGCAGATGGCCCTGCACGCATTGCTGCAAGAACAACAGGCCGTACTCGAAGTCCTTAACGAGGGCCTGGTGGTGCTGGACGAGCGCGGCTGCATCAAGGCGCTCAACCGCTACGCCCGGCAGTTGTTCCAGGTGGGACCGGAGTTGGTGGGCAGCCCCTTCCAGCGTCTGGGCCGCAGTGAATTAAGCGACGCGTTGGGTGAGCCGGTGCGCGACCTTGATTGCACCTTCCACCTGCACGACCGCAGCCAACTGGCGTGCCTGGTCTCGGTGTGTCCGCTTGAACAGGGCGGGGTGATCGTGTCGCTGCGCGAGAACCGGCGCATCCGCGAAATTACTCGGCGTCTTGTCGGCAGCCAGGCGCGCTACACGTTCGACACCATTCAGGGCACGTCGCGGGCCATCCAGGACGCGCTGCACTTGGCGCGCATCGCCAGTCGCAGTGATGCCACCACGCTGATCCTGGGGGAAAGCGGCACCGGCAAGGAGTTGTTCGCCCAGGCGATTCACAACGCCAGCGAACGCTGCAATGGCCCGTTTGTGGCGGTCAACTGCGGCGCGATTCCACGGGATCTGGTGCAGAGTGAACTGTTCGGCCATGTCGAAGGCGCGTTCACCGGCTCGGCCCGTGGCGGCTCGGCGGGCAAGTTTGAATTGGCGGATGGCGGCACTATTTTCCTGGATGAGATCGGCGACATGTCCTTCGACGCCCAGGTCAGCTTGCTGCGGGTGTTGCAGGAAGGTGAAATTGCACGGGTCGGGGCAAAAAGCGCACGGCCAGTGGATGTGCGCATCATCGCCGCCACCCACCGCAACCTCAGCCAGGCGGTGGCCGAGGGCGCATTCCGCGAAGACCTCTACTACCGCCTCAATGTGCTGAACCTGACCGTGCCGCCGCTGCGCATGCGCCGTGAAGACATCCCGATACTGGCGCGGCACTTCCTCACGCGCTGTGCGCGCTCGTTGCGTAAATCGGTGCAGGGTTTTTCGCCGGATGCGTTGGCGGTGCTCTCGGCCCACGGCTGGCCAGGCAATGTGCGGGAGTTGGAAAACGCCATCGAACGGGCGACCAACCTGGCCATGAGCGAGTGGATCCAGCCGGCCGATCTGCCCTTGGAAACCAAGCCTCGCCCGTTGGCCCGAACCTATGAACCGCAACCCGCCCAGGACCTGAGCAGCCACGAAATGCACGCCATCGTCACCGCACTCAAAAGCACCGGCGGCAACATCCGCCTGGCCGCGAAACAGCTGAACGTATCGCGGGGTGGGCTATACAACAAAATGAGCCGATTCGGGCTGAGCGCCGGGGATTTCCGAGGCATATGAGGACTAAGTGTGGGCGGGGGGGCGACGATTGCACTTGCGCTACACAACGCTTAACCGCTGACACCTAACTCTGTGGTGAGCGGGCTTGCCCCACTAAGGTCACCGCAGAGTGCCAGGAACAATCGAGGTGAAGGTTTTGGGGCCGCTTCGCAGCCCAGCGCGGGGCAAGCCCGCTCACCACAGAGGCAAGCTCACCACAGAGGCAAGCTCACCACAGAGGCAAGCTCACCACAGAGGCAAGCTCACCACGGGGGCAAGCTCACCACAGAGGCAAGCTCAGCACAGAGGCAAGTTCACCACAGGGGCAAGCTCACCACAGAGGCAAGCTCACCACGGGGGCAAGTTCACCACAGAGGCAAGCTCACCACAGAGGCAAATTCACCACAGAAGCAAGCTCAAGCTGGGCCGAGGCGTTGAAGCTGCAGGGGTTGATTCGCCAGGTTTGGAACGATTGCCAAACCCGGGTCTGAAGGCGGCATTACGAGAGCGGGCACATTCTTTGTGGTGAGCGGGCTTGCCCCGCGCTGGGCTGCGCAGCAGCCCCAAAACCTGCACCGGGATTTACCTGAAGAAATGCGGTGTTCTCAATGGGGGTCGCTTCGCAGCCCAGTGCGGGGCAAGCCCGCTCACCACAACAGCGCGTTTACCATAGACTCCGCATCCACTGGAAGGTGTGTAGAGACCTAGGCCTGTTCCGGGCAATCGCTTCAGTCACACATATTTTCGGAAGTCACAATCTGCGGCGCTATATACACCCGATGCCGCACCGGATCAAACCCCTCGGCACTCTGCAATTGCACCAACAACTCCACCAGTGCCACCGCCGTCTGCCGTGGCTGCGAGTCCATCACCACATCAACCAACCCCTGGCGCAGCGCCTGGCGAGACAGCTCCGTGGACTCCTGCAAAATGCAGCACAACGCCGGGCGCTTGGGCAACTGTGCCAGGGCGCTGATGATGCCGTCGCCGCCGCCGCCCACCACGCACAGGCCGCGCAGGTCGCTGTGGCGGGTGAGCAGATCGAGGGTGGCTTCTTCGGTGATGTCGCAGTTGTCCAGGTTGATCAGTGGTTCAAGTGGCTTGAGCCCAGGTGCGTGTTCGGCCAGGTAGCTGTGCAGGCCCTCGACCCGTGCCTGATGCCCCAGAAACCGGTGGCCGCCCAATAAAATCCCGACGCTGCCTTTGCGTGCGCCACAGGTGCGGGCGAGTAACCAGCCCATGGTGCGTCCGACCACGTGGTTGTCCTGGCCGACATAAGGTTCCAAGGCGTGCTCGTGGATATCCGAGAGCAGGGCGACCACCGGCACGCCAGCTTCGCGGATCTGCGCCAGGCAAGCATTGATCAGCGGGTGGGCAAAGCTGACCACCGCCAGGGCATCACACTGCACGGCGAGTTGTTCGATCTGCGTGACGATGGCGCTGGGTGTGCGGTCGTTGATGTAGTCGAATTGGCAGGTCAGGTTGGCGGTGCCGTGATGCTCGGCGGCAGCGGCAATCGCCTGCGCCAAGTTGGCATAGAACGCCTGGGCTGTACCCAGCAACAGGATGCCGAAGCGATAAGTGGGCCGGCGTTCGCGGATGCGTTGGCCGATCAGCCGCGCAGCAAAGTAGCCCACGGCTTCGGCGGCCTGGAACACCTGTTCGGCGGTCTGCGGATTAACCGGCGCGCGTGCGTTCAATACCCGGTCGACCGTGGCCACACTCAGGCCCGCCTGGGCGGCGACGGTGGCGATGGTTGGGCGTTTATTGTTGTTCATGACAGCCCCCTTGAGCGTCTTGATAGAAAACTATCAAGCCCCGCTGGGCCTGGATGATAGCTTGATAGGGAATGGATTCAAGGCCTTGAGGGTGATTTAGCTGCGCTCTATCGTTGGTTTCGCAAAGCACCTGAAACCACCGCTTGCGGAGAACAATAACAATGCCCGAACACACCGTTCATAGCGCTCGGCGCGACTACAGCCTCACCGGCCCCGAAGCCGCCCGCGCCGCTGAAAAAGGCCTGGTCTCGGCCAGTTGGTACCAATCGCCGATTTCCCGTAAACGCATGAAAGAACTGATGCAGCGCCGCGACGGCCCAGCCTTGCGCGACACCGCCCTCTGGGTGAGCGCGCTGTTCGCCACCGGCTTCGGCGGCTACTGGTTCTGGGGCACTTGGGCCTGCGTGCCGTTTTTCCTCGCCTATGGGGTGCTCTACGGCACCGCGTCCAACCCGCGCTGGCATGAAACCGGCCACGGCACCGCGTTCAAGACCCGCTGGATGAACGACGTGCTGTACCAGGTCGCGAGTTTCATGTGCATCTTCGAACCCCACGTCTGGCGCTGGAGTCATGCCCGGCACCACACCGACACCATTGTGGTCGGCCGCGATCCGGAGATTGTCGAACCGCGTCCGCCGAGCTTCTTGATGATGTTTCTGAGCCTGTTCAATTTGCCGCTGGCCTGGAAGACCTTCAGCGGGGTGGCGCGCCATGCGGCCGGCCAGATGAGTGCCCAGGAAGCGGACTTTATCCCCGAGTCCGAATGGCCCAAGGTGTTCCGCGCCGCGCGGATCTGGGTCGGCATTTATGCGGTGGTCATCGGCACCGCGTTGTACCTGCACAGCTGGTTGCCGCTGATGCTGGTTGGGCTGCCGAGTATCTACGGCGCCTGGCTCGGCTACCTGTTTGGCCTCACCCAGCATGTGGGCCTGGCCGAAGACGTGCTCGACCACCGCAGCAACTGCCGCACCATCTACATGAACCGCGTGCTGCGCTTTCTCTACATGGACATGAACTACCACCTCGAACACCACATGTACCCGATGGTGCCGTACCACGCCCTTGCGCAGTTGCACGAGGAAATCCGCAATGACTGCCCACCGCCATACGCCACTATTCTCGAGGCGTACAGGGAGATCATTCCGACGATCCTGAAGCAGCGCAGCGACCCGACGTATTTCATCCAGAGGCCGATTGGCCCGAGTGCGGAACCGACTGCCCGCGCCCCAATGCATGCCGAAGCCGCCGCCAGCTGAACCTCATCTATAACAAGAGAAAACGCCATGAACGATCAATGGATCGACGTCTGCGCCGTGGGCGAAATAGACGAAGAAGATGTGCTGCGCTTCGATCACGGGCCGCACACCTACGCGGTTTACCGCTCGGCGGACAATGAGTTTTTCGCCACAGCAGGCCTGTGCACCCACGAGAAAATCCACCTCGCCGATGGCCTGGTGATGGACCACATCATCGAATGCCCCAAGCACAACGGACGCTTTGATTACCGCACCGGCAAGGCCATGGGCGCGCCGGTGTGCGTCAATCTCAAGACCTACCCGGTGCGGGTCGAAGCGGGGCGGGTACTGCTCGCTGTCACGGCGTGATCATGAACGCACCCTTGATCATCGTCGGCGCCGGCCATGCTGGTGGCCGTGCGGCGCTGACCCTGCGCGAAGAGGGTTATACCGCACGCCTGATCCTGATCGGCGACGAGCCGCACTTGCCCTACGAACGGCCGCCCCTGTCCAAGGGGTTGTTGCAGGGCAGCATGGACCTGGCGGGATGCAGCCTGTGCGACAGCGCCCGGCTGGCCGAGTTGGGCATCGAACATATCGCGGGTAACCCGGTCAGCCAATTGGACCCGCTTCAACAGCGTCTGCAATTGGCCGACGGCCAGTGGCTGTCCTACGCCGGCCTGTTGCTGGCTACCGGGGGCAGGGCGCGGCGTCTGCCCCAGGAACAGGCCAACGTGCTGTACCTGCGCACCCACGATGAAGCGCTGGCACTGAAATCCGCGTTGCAGCCCGGCGTGAAACTGGTGATTGTCGGCGGCGGCTTTATCGGCCTGGAAGTGGCCGCGACTGCCCGAGGCATGGACTGCGAAGTCACGGTGCTCGAAGCTGGGCCGCGCCTGGCCGGCCGCGTGTTGCCGCCGGTGATCAGCCAGGCGCTGCTGGATCTGCACCGCCAGCAAGGCGTGGACGTGCGCTTGAACGTGTCGCTGGAATCCATCCATGGCGATGCCGTGCAACTGGTCGACGGGCAGGTGCTGCCGTGTGACCTGGTGGTGGTCGGCATCGGCATGCAACCGAACATCGAGCTGGCCGTGGCGGCGGGGCTGGAGGTGGGGCAGGGCATTCGCGTTGACGCGCATTTACGCACCAGTGCGCCGGGCATCTACGCGGCAGGTGACGTTTGCGAGTTTCGCCTCGGCGGCGAGTACCAACGCCAGGAAACCTGGCGCAACGCCGAGG
Source organism: Pseudomonas sivasensis (assembly GCF_021391435.1). NCBI lineage: Bacteria > Pseudomonadati > Pseudomonadota > Gammaproteobacteria > Pseudomonadales > Pseudomonadaceae > Pseudomonas > Pseudomonas sivasensis. The sequence continues at coordinate 2,480,658 of NZ_CP090029.1, forward strand.
CTCAGGGGCGGCATGCCGCACTCAATATGCTGGGGCGCGAGGTCCCCTTTGAGGCGATCCCCGGCTTCTGGTCCGACCAGTACGACTGGGGCTTGCAGACCGTGGGCGTGATCACCCCGCACATGATCAGTCGCGTCTTGCCAGCCGGCGGCCTGTTGCTGTTCTACCTCGATGCTGACGCGCGGTTGCAAGGTGCGTGCGGCTGGGCGCCCGGCAACAGCGTCGCCAAGGACATCAAGCTGTGTGAGCGCCTGATCACCGCGCGCACTGTGCTCAACCCGTCCAGCCTGGCGGACCCTGAACTGTCCCTTAAACAATTGCTGCGGAGCTGATATGCGCCGATTCCTAGTGTTCCAATCCCTGTGGGCCATGCAAACCGAGCCCGGCCCGCTTGAAGCGCAGTTGGATCGAATCGCCGCTGCCGGCTTCGACGGCATCACCGATCACTACTGGAAGCCCGCCGCGGTGACACGCCTGCACGCCGCGGCCACGGAGCGGGGCTTACAGATCGAAGGCCAGCTTTTCCCACAGTCGGTGGACGACCTGGCCGCCGCACTGGATGTGATCAGCCGCTACGGCTGCCACCACCTCACCCTGCAAGCCGACGTACGCCCGCGCACCCAGGCCGACGCGGCGCGGCTGGTCGAAGGTTGGCAGCGCCTGGCCGAGCAGGTGGATTTCCCGGTACTGCTGGAAACCCACCGTTATCGCCTGACCAACGACCTGCTGTTCACCCTCGACCTGCTGGCGCAAATGCCCGACTTGAAGTTGCTGGCCGACCTGTCCCACTACGTGGTCGGACGCGAATTGCCCGAACCGGGCGCGGTGGAGGACGATGAACAGATCCGCACGATCCTGCGTCACAGTTGGGGCTTTCATGGGCGCGTGGCGAGCAGCGAGCAGGTTCAGGTCTCAATGGAGTTCCCCCAGCATCACGCCTGGGTCGAACGGTTTACCGGCTGGTGGCGCTACGGTATTGAAGACTGGCTGGCTCGCCCGGACACAGGGCAGAGTCTGTCGTTCACCTGCGAACTGGGCCCGCCGCCGTATGCGATTACCGGTGCGGACGGGCGTGAAATCAGTGATCGCTGGGCCGAGGCGTTGAAGCTGCAGAGGATGATTCGCCAGGTTTGGAGCGATTGCCAAAGCCGGGTCTGAAGACTGCAGTACGAGCGTGGGCATGTTCTTCGTAGTGAGCGGGCTTGCCCCGCGCTGGGCCGCGAAGCAGCCCCAAAACCTGCCCCCGGGATTTACCTGAAGAAACGCGGTGTTCTCAATGGGGCCGCTTCGCAGCCCAGCGCGGGGCAAGCCCGCTCACCACAGAAGCCCGCTCACCACAGAAGCAAGCTCACCGCAGAAGCAACTCATCTCAGAAGCAAACTCACCACAGAGGCAACTCATCTCAGAGGCAAGCTCACACTGGGCCGAGGCGTTGAGGCTGCAGGGGTTGATTCGCCAGGTTTGGAGCGATTGCCAAAGCCGGGTCTGAAGGCTGTATTACGAGAGTGGGCATGTTCTTTGTAGTGAGCGGGCTTGCCCCGCGCTGGGCTGCGAAGCGGCCCCAAAACCTGCCCCCGGGATTTACCTGAAGAAATGCGGTGTTCTCAATGGGGCCGCTTCGCAGCCCAGCGCGGGGCAAGCCCGCTCACCACAGAAGCAAGCTCACCGCAGAAGCAACTCATCTCAGAAGCAAACTCACCACAGAGGTAACTCATCTCAGAAGCAAGCTCACCACAGAAGCAAGCTCACCACAGAAGCAACCCATCTCAGAAGCAACCCCACCACAGAAGCAATCTCCCCACCGAAGCCCGCTCATTCCTTAAGCGCACACCGCCTTACCCGGCCAATAACCCGGTACTCACCGCCACAATCAGGAACACCCCCAGCAGCGCCCGGTAGATTACGAACGGCCAGGTGGAGAACCGCTCCAAAAACTTCATCAGGCCCCAGATTGCAAAAAACGCCGAGACGCTCGCCACCACCAGGCCAAACAACAGGTGTGGCCAGGCGTGGGCCGGCAGGTCGGCGCGCAGCAGCACCCACAGTTCTTTCAAACCGGCCAGGGCAATGGCCGGCAGGCCCAGCAGGAAGGAAAACCGCGCGGCTTCTTCACGTTTGAAGTTGAGGAACAGCGCCGCAGTGAGGGTAGAGCCGGAACGCGACACCCCAGGAATCAACGCGCCAATCTGTGCCACACCGACGATCAGCGCATCGCGCAGGCGCATCTCGCTCATCTCGCGGGTATGCCGGGCACGCAGCTCGGCCGCCGCCAGTAACACCGCCATCACTAGGCAGGAAATGCCGATCACCATCAAACCGCGCAATGGCGAGTTGCAGGCGTTCAACGTCGACGACAACGCCAGGCCGGCGATGCCAATAGGGATCGTCGCCAGCACGATCGCCACCGCAAGCTTGAACCAACGGTCGTTGTAGTCGCCCCGGCGCACCGCCCCGATGCTGCCCGTGGTCACCTGGCGCACATCGCGCCAGAAATAACTGACCACCGCCGCCAGTGCGGCCAACTGCATGGCCGCCGAAAAGGCCGAACCGGGATCCTGCCAGCCGAGCAGGGCGGGCACTACGCGCATATGGGCGGTGGAGGAGACCGGCAGCAGTTCGGTAAAACCCTGGATCACACCGAGGATAAAAATCTGCAGGTAATCCAGGGACGCAAAGCCCACATCCAGGCCGGCGGAACAGACGTTCGTCAAAATACGTGTCCTTCAGAAAAGGGAGACTTCGGCAAAGTCTATTCGAAATGTTTCAGCGCTTCGGCAGGGCCAACGGCTATTTGCAATCGGTTCAGCAAGTAGAAAGGTTCGCCGCGCTATTGGACTGCGCCGAGGTTTTGTGAACAATGGCGCCCTGCGTTTTTTGATCGAGAGCCTAATGCCTGAAACTACAGTGGAACTGATCCAGACCGGCCCTGAAGCATCCGAGTTGATCCGCAATCTTTACCAGTACTACGCCTATGAGTCGTCGGACTGGGAGCAGGAAGATGTCGAGGCGGACGGCCGTTTCTATATCCATGACGAACACCTGACGCGCTACTGGCAAGACCCGCAGTGGAGCGCCAACCTGTTGCTGGTCGACGGCTATATCGCCGGCTTTCTGCTGATCGAAGGCAGTGAGTTGCCTGGCATCGACGCCCTGGAACTGGCCGACCTGTTTATTCTCAAGCGCTATCGCCGCAAAGGCATCGGCCGCGCCATCGCCACCCAGGTGCTGTGCAGCGGCGTATCGGATTGGTTGGTGCGGTTTTATGACCAGGACGAAGTGTCCCAGGCGTTCTGGCGCGCGGTGTTGGACAACCTGCCGCGCCCGGTGCAGACCATCGAGCTGGACGATGAGCCGCAGTTGGTGAGCTATTTGATTACGCGTGCGGCGCTGCATTAAACGCCTGCTGCATCGCTTGGGGCGGTTGCCCGAACGCCCGTAGAAACGCCTGACGCATGCGCTCGCGATCACCGAAGCCGGTTTCGCGGGCCACCACTTCAACCGGGTGACGACTGGTTTCCATCATCGCCCGCGCCGCTTCCACGCGCAGGGCTTCGATGGCCTTGGCCGGGGTTTGTCCGGTTTCTTCGCGGAACACCCGGCTGAACTGGCGTGGACTCAAACGGGCAACATCCGCCAGCGCTTCCACGGACAGGTCATGGGTGAGATTCTCGCGGGCGTAGGCCAGGGCCAGTTGCACGCGGTCGGACTTGGGGTCCAGTTCCAGCAACGCCGACAATTGCGACTGCTCACTGCCGCGGCGCTGGGCGATCACCAGTTTGCGTGCAATGCGCCGGGCGAGGTCGCTGCCCAGGTCGTTCTCCACCATGGCCAACGCCATGTCCACACCGGCGCTCATGCCGGCGCCGGTCCACACTTGGCCGTCCACCACAAACAGTTTGTCTTCCTCCAGATGGATATCCGGGTAGCGCTTGCGAAACGCCGGGGCGTGAATCCAATGAGTGGTGGTGCGCTTACCCTCCAGCAATCCGGCTTCGGCCAGCACAAAGATGCCCATGCACAACGAGGCCACTCGGCGTGATTGCGCCGAAGCGGCCTTGACCAACTCCAGCAGGTTGGCCTCCGGCAGGCGGAATTCCAGGTAGCCGCTGACGATCAGGGTGTCATAGCCCTCGGGCCGAATCGGCGAGGTGTTCACCGAAAAACCCTGGGAGGTCATCACCGCGCCGCCACGCTCTGACACCAGGTGAAATTCATAGGCGGGCTCGCCCCGCAACAGGTTCGCGCACTCGAACACCGAGCCCAGGCTGAGGCTCAGGGATTGAAAGTTCGGGTAAACCATCAGCGCAACGCTGTGCATCGTCATTCTCCAAGGGGCGCGGGAGGATGGATTGTCGGCGCGTGCCGGGTAAACGGCAACCCGCCTCGGGCGATGTCCGGAATCCTTGCGTATCTGACATTGTGAGGGTTCGACTCGGCCCCTAACATTGCCTCAACGAACTAGACGACTGGTCTAATCGGTTGGAGTCAAGCATGAGCAGCGAAACCAAAAATACACGACAGACCATTCTGGATGCGGCGCAAGTGCTTGTCGGCCGCAAGGGATTTTCTGCGGTGGGCCTGAACGAAATCCTTCAAGCGGCCGAGGTGCCCAAGGGGTCGTTCTATCACTACTTCACCTCTAAAGATGGCTTCGGTGTTGTGTTGCTCGACACCTACTTCGACCACTACGTGCACGGCATGCAGCAGCTGTTCGACCAACCGGGTTTATCCCAGCACGCCAAGTTGATGCGCTATTGGGACGCCTGGATCGACAATCAGACCGGCTGCACCGAAGCGGGCAAATGCCTTGCCGTCAAACTGGGTGCGGAGGTGTCTGACCTTTCAGAGCCGATGCGTTTGGCCCTGCAACGCGGCACTTCGCGCACCATTGCATTACTCGCCGTGGCGCTGCAGCGCGGCGTAGAAGACGGCTCATTGCGGCTTCAACATCGCCCACAGGACTTGGCCCAGCAGCTGTATGCGCTGTGGCTGGGAAGCAGTGTCATGAGCAAGATCACCCTTACATCTGCGCCGTTTGATGAGGCGTTGCTGCTGACCCGACAGCTGTTGGGTCACCCTGAACACACTGACATTCACTGATCGAGGCACTGGAAAATGAAAGTATTAATGGTACTGACCTCTCACGACCAGCTTGGCGACACCGGCCGCAAGACCGGCTTCTGGCTCGAAGAGTTTGCCGCTCCGTATTACGCGTTCAAGGACGCCGGCGCCGACGTGGTACTGGCATCCCCAGCCGGTGGCCAGCCGCCGTTGGACCCGGTCAGCGACGAACCGGATGCGCAAACCGAGCAGACCCATCGCTTCGCGGCCGACTCGGCGGCGCAGCAGGCGCTGGCCAATACCGTCAAGCTGGACACGGTCAACGTGGACGCCTTCGACACGGTGTTTTACCCAGGCGGCCACGGCCCGCTGTGGGACTTGGCGGAATCGCCGGTGTCCATCGCGCTGATCGAATCCTTTGAGCGTGCCGGCAAGCCGATTGGTTTTGTCTGCCACGCACCGGGCGCGCTGCGTCACGTCAAGGCGGTCAACGGTGACCCGTTGATCAAAGGCCGTCGCGTGACCGGTTTCTCCAACTCTGAGGAAGACGCCGTAGGCCTGACAAAGGTGGTGCCTTTCCTGATTGAAGATGAATTCAAGAAATTGGGTGGCAAGTATGAGAAGGGCGCCGACTGGGCATCCTTCGTTATCGTTGATGGCTTGCTGGTCACCGGGCAGAACCCCGGCAGTTCCAGCGATGTCGCCAAGGCCCTGCTGAAACTCACCGCTTAACTTAATCAACCGCTCGATTCGTTGGCGACTCTTTAGAGTCGCCAATGCTTTCGTGCGCCCAAAATTTGGAAAAACCCATGACTGACAACGTTTTAAGTACCCCGGTAAAACTGGGCAATCACACCCTGACTAACCGTGTCGTGCTGCCGCCGCTGACCCGCCAACGCAGCGCCCAGCCCGGCGATATCGCCACCGATCTGATGGCTGAGTATTACCGTCAGCGTGCCAGCGCCGGATTCATGGTCAGCGAAGGCACGCAGATTGAACCCCGTGGCCAGGGCTATGCCTGGACGCCGGGCATCTACAGCCCGGCGCAAATCGACGGCTGGCGCAAAGTCACGGACGCGGTGCATGCCGACGGCGGGGTGATCTTCGCGCAACTGTGGCATGTGGGGCGCGTGTCCCATAACGCCTTGCAGCCCGACGGCGCGGCACCCGTGGCGCCATCTGCGCTGGCGGCCTTGCAAGCCAAAGCTTTTATCGCCACCGGGCCTGGCACCGGCGAACTGGTGCAACCACCCGTGCCGCGTGCGTTGAGCACCGCTGAGGTCAAGCAACTGGTCGGGCACTACGCCCAGGCTGCGCGCAATGCCCTGGACGCAGGGTTCGACGGGGTGGAAATCCATTCGGCCAATGGTTACCTGGTCAACCAGTTCATCTCGGCCCATTCCAACACCCGCGACGATGAGTACGGTGGCTCACTGGAAAACCGTCTGCGCTTTCTGCGTGAGATCGTCGAAGCGGTCAGCGCCGTGGTCGGCCCGGAACGCCTTGGCGTGCGTTTTTCACCGTTGTTCAGCGGCACCGACGAAGACCGTGTGTACATCGGCCTGGTGGAAGAAGACCCGCACCACACCTACATCGAAGCGATCAAAGTGCTGCAAGCGTCGGGCATTGCTTATGTCTCCATCGCCGAAGCCGACTGGGACAACGCGCCCATCTTGCCCGACAGCTTCCGTGAAGCCGTGCGCAGCACCTTCAGTGGCCGCATTGTCTATGCCGGGCGCTACACCGCTGAACGCGGCGCGAAACTGGTGGAAGCAGGGCTGGCGGATTTGATCGCGTTTGGTCGGCCGTTTATCGCCAACCCGGATCTGCCGCAGCGGATATTCAACGGGTGGCCGCTGAATCCGCTGCGGGAAGAGGGGATGTATGGTGGGGGTGAGGAAGGGTATATCGACTACCCCACGTACCTCGGGTAGTCATGCAACCAATGTGGGAGGGGGCTAGCCCCCGATGGCGGCGGGACAGTCACAGCATCATTGACTGACCCACTGCAATCGGGGGCAAGCCCCCTCCCACATTTGCTATCTAGTGCCTGCTGGTTACGCGACCCGCAAGACAATCTTGCCAATATGATCCCCACCTTCCATCCGCGCATGGGCCTGGGCCGCGTCGGTGTATTCGTGCACCTTGTCGATGATCGGCAAGCAGCGCCCGGCTTCCAGTACCGGCCAAATGTATTCACGCAACTGTTCGGCAATCGCGGCTTTTTCATCCTTGCTGCGCGCGCGCAACAGCGAACCGGTAATCACCGCGCGTTTGCCGAGGATGGTCAGCAGGTCGACGTCGTTGGCCTTGGCGCCGCCGAGGAAACCCAGCATTACCAAGTGGCCGTCCATGGCCAGGGCCTTGAGATTGTTGTTGAGATACGAGGCTCCCATGATGTCTAGGATCACATCCACACCCTGGCCGTCAGTCTGTTGGGCAATGACGTCGGCGAAGTCCTGCTCGCGGTAATTGATCGGCGTGGCGCCCAGCTTCGCAATGGCCGCGCATTTGTCGGCGCTGCCGGCGGTGGCGAAAGCCTGGATGCCGAATTCGCGGCACAGCATCAACGCGGTCGTACCGATGCCGCTGGTGCCGCCGTGGATCAGCACGCGTTGGCCGGTGTGCGCATCGCCGAGGCCGAACAGGTTGGCCCACACAGTGAAGAAGGTTTCCGGTACGGCGGCGGCTTGAATCCAGTCCATGCCCTCGGGGATCGGCAAAGCCTGGCCAGCGGGCACCGCGCAAAACTGCGCATAACCGCCGCCATTGGTCAGGGCGCACACCTTGTCGCCCAGGCTGAACGCGGTCACGCCGTCGCCCAGCGCCACCACTTCACCGGCCACTTCCAAACCCGGAATCGGGCTCATGCCGGGCTTCATCGGGTATTTGCCCGCACGTTGCAGGGCGTCGGGGCGATTCACCCCGGCGGCGTGCACGCGGATCAGGATCTCGCCGGGACCGGCCACGGGCACTTGCGCCTGGCGCGGTTGGAGCACCTCTGGGCCACCGGGCGTGATGATTTCGATCAGGGTCATGTCGTTAGGGAGCATCATTTGAAGTTACCTGCAGCGATGAGCGTATGGGGTGGGACCGCGTCGGGCGGCCGGCGGTTCAGCAAAAGCATGACCAGTTCCAGTGCAAGGGCGACCACTATCGCCCCGGCCGCGATCATGAACAACAGCACATGCTGGCCGCCGCTCGCATTGAACAGGGCTGAGTAAGCAAAGCCCGCGACCGCCTGAAAGGTGGCAAAGGACACCGTGGCACGGCTCCAGGCGACCTGCTGTTGGTGATGATTGGGGATCAGTTCGTGCACCCGCGCCAGCGCCAGCGGCACGATGCCCGGCGGGAAGGAGCCGAGGATGACCGCCAGTACCGCCAGGGCCGTAAACGAGCCGGCGAACGGCAACATACCAACGGCAATCGCCTGCACCAGCAACACCACGCGGATGCTCAAGCGTGCGCCGAGCTTGTCTGCCAGGAACCCATAAGTGACGGGCCCCACAATCGAGCCCAGGCCGTACATCACCCAGATCATCGCGCCGATATGCGCCCCGGCACCCAGGCCGCGGGCCACGTAATCCACCAGAAATACCATCGCCGGCACCAGGCCCGCCGCCATAAAGGCGTATTGGGCAAACAGCAGGTACACGCCAGCAGGGGTCGGCAACGTGCTGCCCGCCGGTTGCGGTGCTTCATGCTGCGTGCCGTTGGGCCAGGCGAACCAACTGGCGGCCGTCAGCACCACCGCCAACAGACCGAGACCGAACCAAGTCTGCTGCAAACCCAGGCTCAGCAGCGGTGGGACCAGTGTGCCCGAACCGGCAATCCCCAAACCGATGCCCAGGAAGATCGCGCCACTGGCCAGGCCTCGGCGTGCGGCCGGTACATGGGGCAACACGGTCGCGGCCACCAGCACCATGATCGCGCCACCGGCAATGCCCGACAGCAGGCGCCAGCCGAAGAACCACGTCACCGACAACGGAAAACCACAGGCAAAGAACGCCAGGGTCACCGCCACCATCATCAGACGCAGGGCGCTTTTGTTGGAGCTGCGTTGGGCGAGGGGGCGGCCTATCAGCGCGCCGACCAGGTAACCCACCAGGTTGGCGGCGCCGAGGTACACCACGTCATTGGCGCTGAACCAGTGGGCCTGGATCAGCGATGGAATCAACGGCGTGTAGGCAAACCGCGCCAGGCCGATGCTGACCAGGCTGGCGCACAGGCCGGCGAAGATGGGCAGCCAGACGGCGCTGCGTGCTTGAGTGTCTTGCATGGTGGCGGTCCTGAGTATTTTTCTCTGGCGCCCAGCATATCGAGGAACGTCGGTGCAATAATGCAGCGATTACACGGCACAGTGATGCAGATATGCAGCATAAGGAGTACGCATGAATTGGGATGACGCACGGGTATTCCTGGCGGTATGCCGCGAGTCCACACTGCGCGGCGCTGCACGGGTGCTGGGGGTGGACCAGGCCACCGTCGGGCGGCGGGTCAACGCCCTGGAAAAGTCCTTGAGCGCGACGCTGTTCCTGCGCACCTCCGAGGGCTACGCCTTGACCGCCGTGGGCGAAGCCGCGTTGCACTCGGTGGAAAAAATGGAGCGTTCGGCCCTGGACCTGGAGCGGCAGATCCAAGGCCTGGATGACCGCCTGACCGGCACCGTACGGGTCAGCACCACCGATTCCCTGGCCATCGACTTTATGATCCCTGCGATTGCGCGCCTCCACGCCCAGCACCCGGATGTGCGTGTGCAGTTGGACGCATCGACCCAGTTCCTGAGCCTGGCCAAACGTGAAACCGACATTGCCGTGCGCAACACCCGTCCCGATAGCCCCGACCTGATAGCCCGTCGCATCGCTCGATGGCCGCTGGGGTTGTTTGCTTCCCAGGCTTACGTCGATCGCCACGGGATTCCCGAGCCCGGCAGCCTGTTTGAAGGCCACGACCTGGTGGTCTACCAACCCTATCTGCAAACCCACAAAGACCTGACCCTGGTGTCCGAACCCTTGGGCCGTGGGCGCATTGTCGCGGCGTTGAGTTCCAGCCTGCTGGTGCGCCGCTCCATTGCCGCCGGGCTCGGTATCGGCGAGATCCCGGTGTACACCGGCGAGCGTGACGGCCTGGTTCGCCTTTGGCCCGAGCGCACGCGGCCGGTGCCTTATGACGTGTGGCTGGTGACCCACGCCGACCTGCGCCACACCGCGCGGGTGCGGGTAGTCATCGATGAAATCGTCGCGGGGTTTGCGGGAACGGGGGAGTAAAGGTCAGCACAGGCTTGCAATCTTGGGGGGCGCTCTGTGGACACAATCGATGTGTCAACCAACAGGGAACACCTATGAACGAATCAAGACATCAGGATCTGGGGCTGTTGTTTCTGCGGGCGAGCGGGGCGTTGTTCCTGCTGTGGGTACACGGCTTGCCCAAATTGCTCAATTACAGCGAACAACTGAAGCTGATCGAAGACCCGTTTCACCTCGGCGCACACGTCACGCTGCTGCTGGCGATTTTTGCCGAAGTGCTGTGCCCGTTGCTGATCCTTGCCGGCGTGCTGGTGCGCCTGGCATGCCTGCCCATCCTGGCGGTGCTGTTGATCGCCATGGTGGTCGTGCATCCAGAGTGGACGTTGTTTGAAGGGCAGTTTGGGTGGTTGCTGCTGATCCTCTTTACCAGCGTGCTGATCGCCGGGCCGGGGCGTTTTGTGCTCGGTCAGCGTTTTGCCTGAATAAAAAAAGCCGGGCGAGCCCGGCTAAATAAGGAGAGCGGTTTCAGCGCTTCAGGAACGCCAGCAAGTCTTCGTTCAACGCCTGGGCGTGGGTCACGGCAAACCCGTGGGGCGCATCTTTGTAGACCTTCAATTCGGCGCCCTTGATCATCTCGGCGGCCACTTTACCGGTGGTTTCGAACGGCACGATCTGGTCGCCATCGCCATGGATCACCAGGGTCGGCACGTCGATCTTGGCCATGTCCGGGCGGAAGTCGGTTTCGGAGAAGGCCGTGACGCAATCCACGGTCGACTTGAGGGACGCCAGCATCGCGATTTGCAGGGTCTGGGTCAGCGTACCTTCGGAAACGGTCTGGCCCTTGTTGATGCCGAAGAACGGCGTGTTGAAATCAGCGATGAACTGCGCACGGTCTTTCAGCAAACCGGCCTTGATACCGTCGAACACATCGGTCGGCACGCCCTGTGGGTAATCGGGCTTCTGGCCGAAGATCGGCGTCACTGCACCCAGCAGCACCAGGCCGGCTACCCGGGCACTGCCGTGGCGTGCGATGTAGCGCGCAACATCGCCACCGCCCATGGAGAAGCCCACCAGGGTCACCTCCTTGAGGTCCAGGTGTTCGATCAACTGCGCGATGTCATCGGCGAAGGTGTCGTAGTCGTTGCCGGTCCACGGCTGGTCCGAACGGCCAAAGCCACGGCGGTCGAACGCGATGGTGCGGTAACCACGGCTGCTCAGGTATTCCATCTGGTATTCCCACATGTCGGCATCCAGCGGCCAGCCGTGGCTGAACAGCACGGGCTTACCGCTGCCCCAGTCCTTGAAGTAGATCTGGGTACCGTCTTTGGCAACGAATGTGCTCATGGAAAACTCCTGATTGAGGGGGCGAGAAGACTCTAGCTCACTATTGCCGTAAACCTGACGAAGGGCTTGTATGGGTGTGCTTGGTTGAACGGTTCAGCGTCTATGCTGGTCCACTGACCTCTACCGTCAGATCACACAGGTGAACGAAATGGCCAAGACTTACAGCTACGCCGCCCAGAACGCCAAGGATGTCCTCAAGCCCTTTACCTTCGAGCGCCGCGCGCCAGGGGCGGACGATGTACAGATCGACATCCTGTATTGCGGCGTGTGCCACTCCGACCTGCACACCGCGCGCAACGAGTGGAACAACACCCTTTACCCGTCGGTCCCCGGCCATGAAATCGTCGGCCGTGTGACGGCAGTCGGCGCCAATGTCAGCAAATTCAAGGTCGGCGACCTGGCCGGTGTCGGCTGCATGGTCGACAGTTGCCAGCACTGCGCCTCCTGCGCCGAGGGCGAAGAGCAGTACTGCGAGAGCGGTTTTACCGGCACCTACAACGGCCCGGTGTTCGGCGGTGAAAATACCTTTGGCGGCTACTCGGACAGCATCGTGGTCAAGGAGAAGTTCGTGCTGCGCATTTCCCACGACGATTCCAACCTGGCCGCCGTGGCGCCGTTGTTGTGTGCGGGCATCACCACGTATTCGCCGCTGCATCACTGGAAGGTCGGGCCCGGCAAGAAGGTCGGTGTAGTCGGCCTCGGCGGCCTCGGCCACATGGCGGTGAAGATCGCCCACGCCATGGGCGCTGAGGTCACGCTGTTCACCACCTCACCCAACAAACGCGAAGACGGCCTGCGCCTGGGCGCCGACCATGTGGTGGTGTCGAAGAATCCAGACGAAATGGCCAAGGTCGCCAACAGCCTGGACTTCATCCTCAACACCGTCGCCGCGCCGCATAACCTCGATGCGTTCCTTAACCTGCTCAAGCGCGACGGCACCATGACCCTGGTCGGCGCCCCCGACAGCCCGCACCCGTCGCCGACCGTGTTCAACCTGATTTTCAAGCGCCGCAGCCTGGCTGGTTCGCTGATCGGTGGGATCCAGGAGACCCAGGACATGCTCGACTTCTGCGCCAAGCACGGGATTGTCTCGGACGTGGAGATGATCGACATCCAAGGCATCAATGAAGCGTATGAGCGGATGCTCAAGGGCGATGTGAAGTATCGGTTCGTGATCGATATGGAGAGTTTGAAGAAGGAAAGCCACGCGGCCTGAAAACTCGACCTCCAAGCCACCGTAGAACCCCTGTGGGAGGGGGCTTGCCCCCGATAACGGTAGTACAGTCACAGCATCATTGACTGACCCACCGCCATCGGTGGCAAGCCACCTCCCACATTTGTTATGTGTGCACGTCAGACCGAGAGATGCTCGTAAAGAATCGTCGCACCCACCAGCATCAACACCACGCCGCCGACCATCTCGGCACGCTTACCCACCACGGTGCCCAGCACCCGTCCGAGCATCATGCCGATGGTCACCATGGTCATGGTCGCCAGGCCAATCGCGGCGGAGGCCACCAGGATATTCACGTCGACGAACGCCAGGCCAACACCCACTGCCATCGCATCGATGCTGGTGGCAAACGCCGTGACGGCGAGGATCATGAACGAGTGCTGGGTCGGTTTCTCGGCTTCTTCGTCATCGGCCTTGAGCCCGTTCCAGATCATGTGCAAGCCCAAACCGACCAGCAGGGTGAAGGCGATCCAGTGGTCCCAGCTTTCCACCCAACGGGTGGCCACGTGGCCGATCGCCCAGCCGATCATCGGGGTGATGGCTTCGATCACACCAAAAATCACACCGGCACGCAGGGCTTCGGTCAAACGCGGTTTGTGCAGGCTGGAGCCTTTGCCGATGGCCGCCGCGAAGGCATCCGTGGACATGGCCAGGGCGAGAAGAATCAGGGAAATGGGGTTCACGGTGAGGCTTCCAGTCGGGCTATAGGACACAACGACACAACCACGCGCCCGACTTTAGGCATGGATGTGTCGCTGGTCTCACCAACCGAAAAACGGTGTTCGCACCACGGCAGGTTGCCGAATATGTTGATACGAACGCTTCCAACGGGGTCAGAAGCCGGTTACTCCCCAACGAGGTGGCCGATCATAGGGGGGCAAAGATGAAAATTTCGTCAAAAGGCTCACGGCCGTTGCGGCTTGACCGACGTACCAAACGTATTGCCCATGCGCACGCTGGTTGCCGCCGGGGTGGATAAGCCCACGGCGTTCGGCGGCCGCTGCTCGATAGAAAGATGCTGTGCCTCACGGTTTTTCTTCGCCGCCTTGGTTGCATTCGTGTCATTGCCCATTTGTTGGCCCAGGCAGCCGTAATCCGGCGCCTTGTACCCATCCACCGTGACCTCGGTGCAACCGCTTGGCGCATTGTCGGCGTGGGCGAGTAAGGGCAGGGCGGCGCACAGCAACAGGCTGGCGAGGGTCGGGAGCAGCTTCATCATGGCCTCCTGGCAGGCCCGAAGGAGTGGGCCGGTATGGCTTGAGAGTCTAGTGCAGCGGGCTTCTCGTCACCGTGATGTTTTTTTTGCTATCACCGTAACATCAGGTTCATAAACGGGCCTCAGGATGACGGTTTTCTAGGGCGCGTCGGCCGTGCAGCGATGCTACGCAGGGGGTGAACAGGGAGCCTGGAGGCGCGCCGTATGCGCCCTGGTCTTGCTGTTGCTGCTGGCCGGCGGCGGGGTTGCGCGAGCGCAGTCGCCGCTGTTGCTGCTGAACCTGCCCGCGCAAGACCTTGAACACGCCCTGCAGGCCTATAGCCGCGCGACGGGGATAGCGGTGCTCGTGGACCGTGAGTTGACGCAGGGCCGACGCTCCCTCGCCGTGCGCGGTCGCTTCACGGCGCAGGAGGCTCTGGCGATGTTGCTGACAGGGAGCGGCCTGATGGCACGTTATGCACGCAGCGATGCGTTTACCTTGCAGTTGCCCGAGGTTAGCCAACCGCCCCCGGCGCATGGTGCGGCGGCCCGCAGTACTGCGCGGATCAATAACAGCTACGCCACGGCCTTGCAGCAGGCCATCGAGACCAGCCTGTGCCGTTCGCCCCTGACTCGGCCCGGCAGTTTTCGTGCGCTGGTGCAGGTGTGGGTCAACCGCGACGGCGTGATCGAACACAGCCGGCTGGTCAGCTCCACCGGCGATGAACAACGCGATGAAGCACTGGTCCGCAGCTTAGGCGCTGCACGGGTGGAACGCCCGGCGCCGAGTTCACTGCGTCAACCGGTGACTTTGCTCTTGATGCCCGACACCACAGGAACACGCATGGAATGCACAGCCGTAAAAGGAGCCTCGGGCGGATGAAAAATACCGGGCACAGCACGATGGTCAGCTTGTTCCTGGCCTCTTACGAAGATTTCAAGGTGCGTTTGCGCAAGCGTCTGGGCTCCGAGGACCTGGCCAATGACGTGTTGCACGAAACCTACCTGCGAGTCGACCGCATGGAGATGCCGCCGAACCTGGCGCAACCGAATGCTTACCTGTACCGCATGGCCCTGAACATCGCTGCCGACCGCCGCGAGGCCGACGCCCGTTTGCTGACCGGCAGCGAGGTGGAAGAACTGCTGCAAAGCGCCGACGAAGCCCAGGACCCGTCGCGGGTGGTGGGCGGTCAACGTGAAATCCAGTCCCTGGTCAAAGCCCTGTATGAACTGCCCTCGCGCCGACGCAAGATCCTGATCGCCGCCCGCCTGGAAGAGGCGCCGCACCTGGAAATCTCCCAGCGCTTCGGCATTTCCACGCGCATGGTCGAGAAGGAAATCAAGGCCGCACTGGGTCATTGCGCCAAACGTCTGGAAAGAAAAGTGATCCAGCGGTTCGGTCCCGGCGCCGGAAAACCGTCTTAGTGTTGAGTCCCTGATAAAACCGTGAGTATGTGCGCGCTTGAACATTTTTAGCCTCTCCATCGCCCGGCAATCCGCCGCCAGCCCCTTGCACGATGAAGCCCGCGACTGGCTGCTCCTGCTGACCTCGGGCCGCGCCACCGTGGCCGATGCCAAGGCCCTCAAAGCCTGGTGCGCCCAGAGCGCGGAGCATGCCCAGGCGTTTGAGCAGGCGAAGGGGTTGTGGCAGCAATTGGCACCGGCGCTTGAGCAACCGTCTGCGCCGCGTCAGTTCGGGCGTCGCGCATTTCTGGGGGCCGCGATTGCCGCGTCGGCGGCGGTGGTGATGGTGCGCGTCGGCGTGCCGGGCGGGTTTTCCGGGCTGACGGCGGACTATCGCACTGAGGTCGGCGAGCAGCGCCAAGTGCTGTTGAGTGACGGCGTGAGCCTGGAACTCAATACCCAGACGCGCATCAGCCGGGTGGGTCAGGGGATTGAATTGCTCGAAGGCGAGGTCGAGGTCGTCGCCCATATTGCGCAGCCGCTCAAGGTCCAGGCCGGGGAGGGCTGGGTCAGTGCGGCGCAGGCGCGGTTCAATGTGCGCCATACCGATCACAGGGTGTGTGTCACCTGTATCGAAGGGTCGCTGTCGGTGGACGTGGGCGGCAACAGCGTGAGTTTGGGCCGTGGTCGGCAAATGAGCTACGGCGCTGCCGGGGTCAGTGACGTGATCGCCGTGGATACACAGTCGGTGGTGGCCTGGCGTGAGCAGGTGCTGGTGTTTGACAACGCGACGTTGGCGACGGTGGTGGATGAGATCAACCGCTATCGGCCGGGGATGTTGGTGTTGCTTAACAAAGAATTGGGGCAGCGGCGGGTGCAGGCTCGGTTTAGTTTGCAGCAGTTGGCGGGCGTGGCGTTGTTGATACGGGATGCTTATGGGGCTAAGTGTACGGAGTTGCCTGGGGGGGTTGTTTTGTTGAGTTGAGGTGTGTCGGCGTACATATCCGTTAGGGTGTACGTATCCGTTAGGGTGTACATATCCGTTATTTAGGTAACGACGGCTTGTGGTTCCGCTCTTACAGCGGGTCACTTTTGTAAAGGCACAAAAGTAACCAAAAGGCCTTCGCCCCACCACTCGGTGCCTCGCCTAGGCTCGGCATGCCCGTAATCCGACATTGATTTGGGGGCCGCCGCCACGCGCCATCCATGGCGCAGGGCGGCTAAACCGGCATCCCTGCCGGTTTACCCCCCAAATCAACGTCGAATTCCGGCCATCGTGGTTGACGGGGCGATTTCAGATCAAAAGCAAGAGCGCGGCGGCCTTAGAGCCGACCGGGTTCTTAAGCCGAACTCCGTCCAAATGTGGGAGGGGGCTTGCTCCCGATGAGGGTGTGTCAGTTGATGCAGTTGTGACTGACCCACTGCCATCGGGAGCAAGCCCCCTCCCACAGTTTGATCTCCATAGATCAGACAGATAGGTTCTAGCCTGCTGTTCTGCTGTTCTGCTGTTCTGCTGTTCTGCTGTTCTGCTGTTCTGCTGTTCTGCTGTTCTGCTGTTCTGCTGTTCTGCTGTTCTGCTGTTCTGCTGTCCCGCTTTTGCTCTGCTTTTGCTCTGCTTTTGCTCTGCTTTTGCTCTGCTTTTGATGTGCTTTTGATGTGCTTTTGATCTGGCTCTTACATCCTTTTCGCTGACGAAGTCAGCGTTCTGTTGATCTGCGCTTTTGATTTTGATTTTGATCCTAGGCGCCCCGTCAAACACGCTGGCCGAACGCAGGCTTGAATCCGTGGGTAACCCGGCAGGACGCCGGGTTAGCCGCGCTGGGCCATGGATGGCCCATCGCGGCGGCCCACGGATTCAAGCCGGAGTGCGGGCACACCGAGCCTAGGCGAGGTGCCGAGTGTTGGGGCAAGAGCCCTTTGCTTACTTTGGGGCTTTTCCAAAGTGAGCCGCCGTAAGGGCGGAACCCTAAGCGGCCATCACCCAAATAACGGATATGCCCCCAATCACTCCCCCACCCGCAAAGGCCCCAAAACCTGCCGATACCGCTCAACCCCCTGAGCGGTCTGCCTGACCAACCTAACCTCCAACCCCAAAGGATCCCCCCGCCGATTCCCACTCAACTGCCGCCAGCCCTTATCCGTCTCCCACACCCGTACCTGCAGATCGCTCACCCCCGTCAACACCACCACGCCATCCTTGGCCGCCGGCAACGGAAACCGATCCCGCGCAGGCGCCGCCGCGCGATACAGGTTGTCGCCCTTGAGCCACCAGCGCACCCGTTGCAATCCATCACCGTCGACCGGTGCACGACGAATCACGTTCAACTCAAACCCCTTGCTGTCAGAGCTACGCACCGTCACAGCAGCCAGTCCATCGGCGTCGTCTGTCGGTGCGGTCAGTTCGACGCTGGCCCTGAGGCTGATGTCCCGCTGCAGCTGGTTCAGCACTCGCAACAACGCCTCAGTCTGTTCCGTGCTCGCCTGCAGGTGATGATCAGCGCGGGTCACGCTGTCGAGGCCGCGCCAGGCGATCAGGCTGACCACCGCCATCAACATGATCGCCACCATCACTTCGATCAGGGTGAAGCCTTTCTGCGATGAACTCATGGCTGGCTCACCACGCGCATCAAACCGGCGGCATCGCGTTGCAGGCTGAGGCTGTGTTGCCCGTCGGACAGCACCACACGCACGGGTGGGTTGATCCACTCGGCATCGAGCACCAGGGTTTGCCGGGGTTCGATGTTGATTTGCATCGGCGTGCTCTCCCATAAGCGTGGGCGCAATTGGGCATCGCCCTGGAACGCCTCCATGCCCATCCCGTCATCACGGCGACGGTTGAAGCGAAACCCCTTGGCATCGGCGCGCCAGGTAATCGGGCGGCCGTCGGCGCGGGCTTCGGCCTGGGCCACTTGCAGCAGTTGGCTCAGACGCTCGGCGTCTTTGCGCAGCAGGTGCAGCGGGTCAGGCTTGATGCTCAGGCTGATGGCCGCGCTGGCGATGCCGATGATTACCAGCACCACCATTAGCTCGATCAGAGTGAAGCCGTGCTGTTTCATCGTGGGGCACCTGCTGAACTGGCGAGGTTGTGAAATAAAAACGTGCGAATTGGCCTGTACGCTGGAGATACGGACAAACAGGAGGTCCCACTCATGGCTTTTTCCCTGCGTTTTTCACCCGCCCAGGGCGTGCAGATCGGCGCGTTGCTGGCGGCTTTGGCTGGCGGGGTGGTGTGGACGCCGCTGCTACTCACGTCCGCCGAATCCCACACGCCCCAGGCCACCCCGCAGGCTCTGGCGGCGCGCAGCGATAACCCGGCGCTGCAATGGTTTGCCAATGCGCCGACGGCGTTGCAGGTCAAGGTCACTGGCGTGCTCGCTGGCGCGCGCGGTGCGGTGGCGATCCTCAGCCTCAACGACGGCCCGCCGCGCAGTTTTCTTTTGGGTGAACGCCTCAGCCCTGGCGTGCGGCTGACGGCTATCGAAGGCGATGGCGTGGAGATTGAGCGCGGTGGCGAGAAGCTGCGCGTCAACCTCGATAAGTTGCCGGATGCCCCTGCGTTGCCGCGCCTCACTCGGCCATGACCTGGGTGGCGAGCCGCGCCAGGGGCGGCGCTTCACGGCTGGCGTCGAGCACCAACACGCTGATTTGAAAGAGCGGGCCATCGGCGCTGACGGTCTGCTCGCACCGCAGCTTCAAGCGGCCCTGGTCGCACTCGAAGGTCTTCTTGCCGCTGCGCAGGCCGCCCTCCAGGCGCACCTCTGCTAGGCGACTTTGGGCCGCCAGCAACGCCATCGACTTATCCCGCAGCAGCCCGTTGCTCTGGGTCATCAACCCGGCCACACGCACAGCGGCGGCCATGGCCACGGCAATGATCGCCAGCGCCACCAGCACTTCAATCAGGGTAAATCCTTGCTCGTTGCGATGGCCGTACATGGCGCTCTCAAAGCCCGTAAACAGGCCCGCAGACTAGCGCCGCGAGTTGACCGATTGGCGACCGAACCTCCCGAGGATTTTCAATACGACTGACATATGTTCTTGCAACACTGCGCCACGAAATACACCCAACCCAAGGAATGTCGAGATGGATATCGCGCGCCTAACGTCCCCATTGCCAGGCCCTCGCGGCCAGCGTGGCTTTACCTTGATCGAGATCATGGTGGTGGTGGTCATCCTCGGGATTCTGGCGGCGATGGTGGTGCCCAAGGTGCTCGACCGGCCGGACCAGGCGCGGGCCACGGCGGCCAGGCAGGACATCGGCGGCTTGATGCAGGCGCTGAAACTCTACCGCCTCGACCACGGCACTTACCCGAACATGACCCAGGGCCTGAAAGTGCTGGTGGAACGCCCGGCGGATGCCAAGACCAACACTTGGCGCGCCTACCTTGACCGATTGCCGAATGACCCGTGGGGCCACCCGTATCACTACCTCAACCCGGGCGCCAATGGTGAAGTCGATGTGTTCTCCCTCGGCGCCGATGGCCAGCCGGATGGCGATGGCGTGAATGCCGATATTGGCTCCTGGCAGTTGTAAGGCGCGTCATGAAACAGTATTCGCCCCCAGTGGCGAAGCAGCGCGGCATGGCGATTATCAGCGCGTTGCTGATCGCCGCCGTGGTCGCGGTGATCGCCGGCGCCATGCTCACGCGCCAGACCGTGTTTACCCGCAGCCTGGAAGCCGAGCAGATGCGCACGCAGGGCCAGTGGCTGCTGCAGGGTGGTCTTGAGCGCAGCCGACAGATGCTGTGGGAGGCGCGCCAGAAAGACGTGCTGACCCGCCTTGACCAACCTTGGGCCCGGGCTCAGGGCGGCACATTCGAAGGTCGGGTTGAAGACGAGCAGGGCAAGTTCAACCTGCGCAACCTGGTCAATCGCCAGCGGGTGGATGCCGAGCAACTGCAGAGTTTTGAACGGCTGTGCCGCCTGATCGGCGTTGACCCGGCGGTGAGCCGGCGTATCAGCCAGAGGGTCATCGCGTCCTATGCGCAACTTGATATGCCCGCCAAGTACCCGATGCTGCGCAGCCTGGATGACTTGAGCGGTGTGGAAGGCCTCGACGCCGCGGTGTTGCAGCGCATGCAGACCTATATCAGCGTGCTGCCCGACATGACTTGGGTCAACGGCAACACCGCCCGCGCCGAAGTGCTCAGCGCCGTGGTGCCCCAACTGAGTCTGTCCCAGGCCCAGGCGCTGGTGGCTGAGCGTGACGGCGGGCATTGGTTTATCAACCGGGGGGATTTCGTCAATCGCCTGCACTTGCCCCAGGTGGCGGTGGACTCAGTGCAGGTCGGCATCACCAGCGAGTGGTTTCGCCTGCAAGGCCAGGCGCGGCAGGAGCAACGTCGGGTGACCCTCGATGCGCTGCTGCACCGTCCGGAAAACCGCCGGCCCCAGGTGATCTGGTCGCGGGTGGGCGTATGAAACGCTTGCGCATTGCCTTGCCGCCGCTGGCTGAATTGAGTGTGGACAGCCGGGTGAAGTGGGCCTGGTGGGAGCGTGGCACGGTGGTCTCTGAAGGTCATGAGAGCCTGGCGCAATTGGGCAAGGGCCGCCACGCGGTGGACTGCTTTCTGCACCCCTGCGACAGCCTGCTGACAAGCCTCGAATTGCCGCCACTGCCTGCCGCCAAAACCCATGCCGCCGTGGCCTGCGCGGCCCAGGCGTTGATCCTCGGCCCAGTGGAACAGATGCAAGTGGCTCACGGCCAGCGCGAAAGCGATGGCCGCGTGCAGGTTGGTTGGGTGCCGAAGGCTGGGCTGGAACGACTCAGCCAGGTCCTGGCGCAGGCGCCACTCAAACTGCGCGGCCTGTATTCCGCGCCCTATGCCTTGCCGGTAGGGGCAGCGGCGTTGGATGAAGGCTATTTGTTGACGCGTGACAGCCTGCAACAAGCAGCGGTGCACCCGCTGGGTTTGCAGGCGCTCGATGTACCGCTGGTGGACGCGGCGCAGCGTTGGGCCGGTGCCGTGCCGAGCTGGGGCCTGCACGCGCGTCTCAGCCAAGCGTCCAGCGGTGGCTGGGGCAGGGCGCTGGGCTGTGTCGCGTTGGCTGCCGTCGTGTGGACGGTCGGCCTCAACCTGTACGCCGCCCGCCAGGCGGATGAAGGCCAGCGCTTAAAGGCGTTGATGAGCCAGCAGGTACGCCAGGCGTTTCCTGAATTGCCAGTGGTGCTCAACCCGTTGCAGCAGGCCCGTCAGCAACTGACTGCACGCCAGACTGGCGCCGCCGCCGACCCCGGCCAGCGCTTTCCCAGCCTGCTGCAACTGGTGGGCAGCCATCTGCCGTTTATGGTGGGCAGCGTCGACACCCTGACCTTTGAGCAGGGGCGATTGCACCTGGAACTGCTGGCTGACAGCCGCAGCCCGGCGGCCGAGGGCGAGTGGCAAGCCGCGTTAGCCCAGGCAGGTTTTACCGCCACACGGGACGACCATGGGTGGAGCATTGCGCCCGCGCAGGTCGCGGAAAAACCTGGAGCCGGCGATGAATAAATGGCACCGCGTACGCAGCCAGACCCATGTGTTCTGGAACGGCCTGGCCCTGCGTGAAAAACGCATGCTGGTGGGGGCCGGTCTGGTGCTGGCGAGCCTGTTGACCTGGCTGATTCTGGTCCAGCCTGCGCTTAAAAAGATCGACTATTGGCAAGCCGAAACCCCCAAGCTGCGCGCCCAGGCTGCCGCGTTGCAGGTGCTGTTGCAGGACGTCACAGCACCTCGGCCCGCCGACGAAGCTGCGCTGCGCCAGGCCTTGGACAGCGCCGGTCTGCGCGAGCATTACCAGTTGCAGGCGCTGGATGCTGGCGGTTGGCGCCTGACCTTCGACAACGCCCCGGCGGACGCCGTGGTGGGCTGGTTGTTGGGCAATCCCCGAACCTTTTCTCTGGAAGTGTCCGAGGCACGTTTGCAGCGTGCCTCGGACACCGTCGACACCTCGGCCGGCACTGTGTCCGGGACCGTTCGCATGGATCAGGCGCTTGGCGCTAAGGAAGCTTCATGAAGTGGTCAGTCCCCCCGTTTCGTATGGCCGCGCCACTGCTGTTGCTGGCGCTCAGTGCGTGCAGCACCCAGCAGGCCACCCAGCCGTTGTTGGTGGACAGCGAACTCGGCCAGCCGTTGGCCGAGACCCGCCGCGGCGGCGATACCGTGCTGGATCGCCAGCGCGAACTTGTCCCCAAACCCGCCATACAGCACCGGGTGACCAACAGCGCCCGAGGCCAGGCCCCGACGACCGTCAAGGCACGTAATCCGCTGGGCGACCAGCCGGTGCAGCTCAACTTTGTCGACGCCGATATTCAGGCCGTGGTGCGCGCACTGTCCCGTGCTACCGGTCAGCAGTTCCTGGTGGACCCACGTGTCAAAGGCAACCTGACCCTGGTCAGCGAGGGCCAGGTCCCCGCGCATCAGGCCTACGACATGCTGTTGGCGGCGCTGCGCATGCAGGGGTTCAGCGTGGTTGATGTCGGCGGCGTGGCCCAGGTGGTGCCGGAGGCCGATGCCAAGTTGCTCGGCGGGCCGATCTACAGCGCCGGCAGCAGCGGCATGCAGACCCGAACCTTCCGCCTGCAATACGAAAACGCGGTGAACCTGATCCCGGTGCTGCGCCCCATCGTGTCGCCAAACAACCCGATCAACGCCTATCCCGGTAACAACAGCATTGTCATCACCGACTACGCGGAAAACCTCGCGCGGGTCGCGCAGATCATCAGTGGCATCGACACGCCCAGCGCCATCGACACTGACGTGGTGCAAATCCAGAACGGCATTGCTGTCGATATCGCGGCCATGGTCGCCGAGCTCCTGGAAACCCAGGGGGCCGACCAGACCCAGAAGATCAATGTGATTGGCGATCCGCGTTCCAACTCCATCATCATTCGCTCCGGCAGCCCCGAGCGCACGGAGCTGGCGCGTAACTTGATCTACAAGCTCGACAACGCCCAAAGCAACCCCAGCAACATGCACGTGGTGTACCTGCGCAACGCCCAGGCGGGCAAGCTGGCCCAGTCGCTGCGCGGGTTGCTGACCGGCGAGAGTGACGCCGGGGTCAGCGACGAGGCGCGCAGCAAACTCAGCGCCATGGGCGGCAATGGCCAGAACACCACCCCAGCCAGCAATGCGCAGAACAGCAGTGGCACGCCCACCGGCAGTGGCGTGCAATCGAGCTATGGCCAGGATTCACCCTCCACCGCCAGCCCGTCCAAGGATCAGGACACTGCGTTCAGCGCCGGCGGCGTAACCATCCAGGCCGACGCCACCACCAACACCTTGCTGATCTCCGCGCCGGACCCGCTGTACCGCAACCTGCGGGAAGTGATCGACATGCTCGATCAACGCCGCGCCCAAGTGGTGATCGAAAGCCTGATCGTCGAAGTTGGCGAGGACGACGCCACGGAATTCGGCGTGCAATGGCAGGCCGGCAACCTGGCGGGCAAAGGCGGGTTTGGCGGCGTCAACCTCGGCGGCAGCGGTGTGAATGGCACGCCCACCAGTCCCACCAGCATTGATGTGTTGCCCAAGGGCCTGAACATCGGCCTGGTCAACGGCACCGTGGATATTCCAGGGATCGGCAAGGTGCTCGACCTCAAGGTGCTGGCCCGCGCCTTGAAGAGCAAGGGCGGCACCAACGTGCTGTCCACGCCCAACCTGCTGACCCTGGATAACGAAGCGGCGAGCATTTTTGTGGGGCAGACGATTCCGTTTGTCACCGGCAGTTATGTGACCGGCGGCGGGGGCACCAGCAATAACCCGTTCCAGACCGTGCAGCGCGAAGAAGTGGGGCTCAAGCTGAACGTGCGCCCGCAGATTTCCGAGGGCGGCACGGTGAAGCTGGATATCTATCAGGAAGTCAGCAGTGTGGATTCCCGGGCGTCGGTGGCGGCGGGGACGGTGACCAACAAACGTGCGATTGATACCAGCATTCTGCTGGATGACGGGCAGATCATGGTGCTGGGTGGGTTGCTGCAGGATGGCTATAGCCAGAGCAACGACGCGGTGCCGTGGCTATCGGATATTCCGGGGTTGGGGGCGTTGTTTCGCAATGAGAAGCGCAGTGTGAGCAAGACCAACTTGATGGTGTTTTTGCGGCCTTACATCATTCGCGACAGTGGGGCGGGGCGCAGTATTACCTTGAACCGCTATGAGTTTATGCGTCGGGCACAGGGTGGGTTGCAGCCGGAACACAGTTGGGCGATGCCGGATGTGCAGGCGCCGCAGTTGCCTTCGGTGGAGAAGGCGATTCCGGGCGGGCAGCAGCCGGGGCCGAGGGCGGTGATTCGCGCTGTACCGGTAGGTACACGGCCATGAATCCAAATGAAGATTTGAATGTGGGAGGGGGCTTGCCCCCGATGAGGGTGTGTCAGCCACAGATGTACACACTGACCCACCGCTATCGGGGGCAAGCCCCCTCCCACATTTGGACCGTGCTCGGTCAGGAAGATACCTTGTGAGCCTTCTCCCTTACGCCTGGGCCAAATCCCAACGCATCCTCCTGCGCCCCGGCGAGGACGGCATGTTGCTGACCGTCTGCCCCTCAACCCCTGGCTGGTCGATCAGCGAAGTGCAGCGCCAGTTCGGCCAGTCGCGGATTGAGCAGGTGGAGAAGGCGATTCCGGGCGGGCAGCAGCCGGGGCCGAGGGCGGTGATTCGCGCTGTACCGGTAGGTACACGGCCATGAATCCAAATGAAGATTTGAATGTGGGAGGGGGCTTGCTCCCGATGAGGGTGTGTCAGCCACAGATGTACACACTGACCCACCGCTATCGGGGGCAAGCCCCCTCCCACATGTGGACCGTGCTCGGTCAGGAAGATGCCTTGTGAGCCTGCTCCCCTACGCCTGGGCCAAATCCCAACGCATCCTCCTGCGCCCCGGCGAGGACGGCATGTTGCTGACCGTCTGCCCCTCAACCCCCGGCTGGTCGATCAGCGAAGTGCAACGGCAGTTCGGCCAGTCGCGGATTGAGCAGGTGGAGAAGGCGATTCCGGGGGGGCAGCAGCCGGGGCCGAGGGCGGTGATTCGGGCTGTACCGGTAGGTGCACGGCCATGAATCCAAATGAAGATTTGAATGTGGGAGGGGGCTTGCTCCCGATGAGGGTGTGTCAGCCACAGATGTACACACTGACCCACCGCTATCGGGGGCAAGCCCCCTCCCACATGTGGACCGTGCTCGGTCAGGAGGATACCTTGTGAGCCTTCTCCCTTACGCCTGGGCCAAATCCCAACGCATCCTCCTGCGCCCCGGCGAGGACGGCATGTTGCTGACCGTCTGCCCCTCAACCCCCGGCTGGTCGATCAGCGAAGTGCAGCGCCAGTTCGGCCAGTCGCGGATTGAGCAGGTTAAGGCGATTCCGGGCGGGCAGCAGCCGGGGCCGAGGGCGGTGATTCGGGCTGTACCTGTAGGTGCACGGCCATGAATCCAAATGAAGATTTGAATGTGGGAGGGGGCTTGCTCCCGATGAGGGTGTTTCAGCCACAGATGTACACACTGACCCAACGCTATCGGGGGCAAGCCCCCTCCCACATTTGGACCGTGCTCGGTCAGGAGGATACCTTGTGAGCCTTCTCCCTTACGCCTGGGCCAAATCCCAACGCATCCTCCTGCGCCCCGGCGAGGACGGCATGTTGCTGACCGTCTGCCCCTCAACCCCCGGCTGGTCGATCAGCGAAGTGCAGCGCCAGTTCGGCCAGTCGCGGATTGAGCAGATACGCGATGACGAACTCGACGGTCTCCTGGCCAGTGCCTACGCCGACACCGGCAGTGCCGCGGCCGTGGTGGGTGCGGCGGAAAACGAGGTCGACCTCGACCGCTTGATGCAGGACATGCCCGAGATCACTGACCTGCTCGACACCCAGGACGGTGCGCCGGTGATCCGCATGATCAACGCCTTGCTCACCCAGGCAGCGCGGGACGAAGCCAGTGATATTCATATCGAGCCCTATGAAACCCATTCCGTGGTGCGCTACCGCGTCGACGGCACGCTGCGCGACGTGGTGTCGCCACGCAAGGCGCTGCATGGCGCGTTGGTGTCGCGGATCAAGATCATGGCTCAACTCGACATCGCCGAGAAACGCCTGCCCCAGGATGGGCGCATTGCGTTGCGTGTGGCCGGGCGGCCGATTGATATTCGAGTGTCGACGGTGCCCACCGGGCATGGCGAGCGGGTGGTGATGCGTTTGCTCGACAAGCAGGCCGGGCGTTTGCAGTTGGAGACTCTGGGCATGGAGCCGCAGTTGCTCGCGCGCCTCGATACCTTGATCCGCCAGCCCCACGGCATTGTGCTGGTCACCGGGCCCACCGGCAGTGGCAAGACCACTAGCCTGTACGCGGCGTTGGCGCGGTTGGACGCGAGCACCAGCAATATCCTTACCGTGGAAGACCCGGTGGAATACGACTTGCCGGGCATCAGCCAGATCCAGGTCAACGCCAAGATCGACATGACCTTCGGCCTGGCGCTGCGGGCCATTCTGCGTCAGGACCCGGACATCATCATGATCGGTGAAATCCGCGACTTGGAGACCGCGCAGATCGCCGTGCAGGCCTCGCTCACCGGTCACTTGGTACTCGCCACGTTGCACACCAACGATGCGGTGTCGGCGGTGAACCGCTTGATCGACATGGGCGTCGAGCCGTTCCTGTTGGCGTCGTCATTGCTGGGTGTGTTGGCCCAGCGGTTGGTGCGCCGCCTGTGCCCCCATTGCAAGCAGGAAGATCCTGCCGCGCCGGGCACCTGGCGTCCGGTGGGGTGCTCGCACTGCAACCAGGTCGGTTACAGCGGGCGTACCGGTATCCATGAATTGTTCTGTGTCGACGACGATGTACGCAGCCTGATTCATCAGGGCGCCGGCGAGCAGGATTTGCGCCTGGCCGCGCGGCGGGCCGGGATGTTCAGCATGCGTGAAGACGGTGAGCGCTGGGTGCGCAGCGGCGCCACGGCCCCCGAAGAAATCCTACGCGTGACACGGGACGCCTGATGAATCGCTATCGCTATGAAGCCGCGGATGCCAGCGGCAAAGTCGAGGTCGGGCATGTGGAGGCCGACAGCCAGAGCGCAGCGTTTGCCCACTTGCGCGGGCGGGGTTTGACGGCCTTATTGGTGCAGATCGAAGGCGGCCAGCCAGCGGCGGCGGGCAGTAGCCTGTTCACGCCCAAGCTCTCGGACAACGACTTGGCCTGGGCCACGCGGCAACTGGCGAGCCTGCTCGGCGCCAGCCTGCCGTTGGAGGCGGCGCTGAGTGCCACGGTGGAGCAGGCCGAGAAAAAGCACATCGCCCAGACGTTGGCGGCCGTGCGTGGAGATGTGCGCGGCGGCATGCGCCTGGCGGATGCGTTGGCGGCGCGGCCACGGGATTTTCCGTCGATTTACCGTGCGTTGATTGCGGCGGGGGAGGAGTCCGGTGACTTGGCCCAGGTGATGGAGCGCCTGGCGGACTACATCGAGGAACGCAACAACCTGCGCGGCAAGATTCTCACCGCGTTTATCTACCCCGGTGTGGTGGGGCTGGTGTCCATTGGCATTGTGATTTTTTTGCTCAGTTACGTGGTGCCCCAGGTGGTCAGTGCGTTTTCCCAGGCGCGTCAGGACCTGCCGGGGCTGACGCTGGCGATGCTCAACGCCAGCGACTTTATCCGCGCGTGGGGCTGGCTGTGTTTCGCCGGGATTGTCGGCGGTTTCTGGAGTTGGCGTTTGTACCTGCGCAACCCGGTGGCGCGCTTGAATTGGCACAGTCGCGTGCTGCGCCTGCCGCTGATCGGGCGCTTTGTACTGGGTCTGAACACGGCGCGGTTTGCCTCGACCCTGGCCATCCTCGGTGGTGCTGGCGTGCCGCTGTTGCGGGCGCTGGAGGCGGCGCGCCAAACCTTGTCCAACGAGCGCCTGAGCCAGTGCGTCAACGACGCCACTGCCAAGGTACGCGAAGGGGTCAACCTGGCGCCGGCGCTGGCGGTGGAGAAAGTCTTTCCGCCGGTATTGATCCACCTGATCGCCAGCGGCGAAAAAACCGGCTCGCTGCCGCCGATGCTTGAACGTGCAGCGCAGACGCTGTCGCGGGATATCGAACGCCGGGCCATGGGCATGACCGCGCTGCTGGAGCCGCTGATGATCGTGGTGATGGGGGCGGTGGTGCTGGTGATTGTGATGGCGGTGCTGTTGCCGATCATCGAGATCAACCAACTCGTTACCTGATCAAACGGCGTGAGCGGGCTTACTGGGGTGAGCGGGCTTGCCCCGCGCTGGGTGGTGAAGCCACCCCAAAACCTGACACGGTACCCTCTCTGAGACACCGCGTTTTGTCGGGGGGCAGATCCATTGCGTGGAAATCCAGTTCTATTGGGGGGCGAGCGTCCTCCACCACTCAACGCGTTTTTCAGTTGTTTTTTTGGTATCCCGATGTCCGGGTCCCAACCTCGGGTTCCTCATTCCGTCATCTGCCAACGGTTCCTGCCGCCTCCACGGCAGGGCCTCTGAAACCTCGCTGTCACCTGGGCTGAAATCGCTCAGAATCATGACCAAAACACCCGAGAATCTTTTTAAAAATCAAGTGTTTCCTCCCGAGGTTTTTTCCTACATCTGTCATCGGAAACTGCGACTTTCTCTTCCATGGTTTTCACCCCCGGCCACCCCTTTATCACGGCTTGGGACCGAAGCCATGGCGTCATGCAAGAGCCATCTACCCCAAACGTACAAACACGACGAAAGGAGATTCTTCATGTTTAAGCGCAACGTTCTCGCGGTATCCATGACCCTCGCTGCACTGTGCTCGGCCCAGGCTGCAATGGCTGACATCAACGGCGGCGGCGCAACCTTGCCACAGCCGCTGTACCAAACCTCCGGCGTCCTCACCACTGGCTTCGCCGCCTACATCGGCGTGGGCAGCGGCAACGGCAAGGCGGCTTTCCTGAACAACGATTACACCAAGTTCGTGGCGGGCGTGACTAACAAGAACGTGCACTGGGCAGGCAGCGATTCCAAGCTGACGGCTGCTGAGCTGCTGGCTTACAAAACCAACAAACAAGCGATTTGGGGCAAGTTGATCCAGGCGCCTTCGGTGGCCACTTCGGTCGCCATTCCATTCAACAAGGCTGGCGCCAACGCGGTTGATCTGAGCGTCAACCAACTGTGCGGCGTGTTTTCGGGCCGCTTGACCGACTGGAGCCAGATCACTGGTTCGGGTCGCACTGGCGCGATCAAAGTGATCTACCGCAGCGAGTCCAGCGGTACCACCGAACTGTTCACGCGCTTCCTCAACGCCAAGTGCGCTGAGACGCAACCGTTCGCCGTGACCACCACCTTTTCGTCCAGCTACGGTGCAGGCTTGCCTGCTGGCGCAGTGGCCGCTACCGGCAGCCAAGGCGTAATGACCGCGTTGAACGCTCAAGATGGCGCGATCACCTACATGAGCCCGGATTACGCGGCGACCACCTTGGCCGGTCTGGATGACGCCACCAAAGTGGCCAAGATTGGCGGTGTTTCGCCAGCGCCTGCCAACGTTTCCACCGCCATTGGCCAGATCCCTGCGCCAACCGAAGCCCGTGCCGATGGTTCGTTCATCGACGCCACTAACCCGGACAACTGGGTACCGGTATTCGCTGCCACCGCCAGCGGCCCGGCGACGTTCGCCTACCCATCCAGCGGCTACCCGATCCTGGGCTTCACTAACGTGATCTTCAGCCAGTGCTACGCCGACGCCACCCAGACCACCCAGGTCCGTGCGTTCTTCAACCGCCACTACGGCAACCTGATCAACAACGACACCGCCATCAACAACAACCGCTTCGTGCCGCTGCCAGCCAACTGGAAAAAAGCCGTGCGTGACACCTTTGCCACCGCTTCCAGCGCTCAAGGCATCGGTAACACCAGCGTCTGCAACGCCATCGGTCGTCCGCTGTAACCCAGGCTTTCAACGACCCGCAACCCCGATCAGCAACGGCCTGTGCCGTTGCTGATTTTTTTGCGTTAGCAGCCCTTTATGAACTTTGCATGACAGAAGTTCAGTCCCGCCCCTCGCCAACCGCCTAACCCTCATACGTGAGCCTGTCTTGCTCCTGGCGATTACAAAGAAGGAAGATTCCCGATGGTCCGCTGCAAACCCACGCTCAAGCTGAATGCCCAGGGCTCGCACGCCCAGACTGTGTTGCGCCTCAAGCCTCTGGCTCAGGTCATTGCCTTGTTGGTGGTGGCGGGCAATGCCCATGCGGCGACGGCGTTCAGCCCAGCGTGGTTCGCGGCCAAGGGGGCGACCCAGGCGACGACGGCGGCGCGGATCAATGCGGGACAGATGCCGTCGGTGCCGACGCTGAACCAGCAGGCGCGGGTCAACCAGCAGTTGGCGCGGTCCATCAGCACGCTCAACACCACGGTCGCGGCGATTGCGGCGCAGCAGGCGGTGCAGGCGGCCGGTCGGCAGGCGGCGTTCGGTCAGGTCTCGACGATTCCCGATGGCCTCGGCAAGGGCGGCTTGCAGGTGGACAACAGCCTGACCCAGGGCTGGACCAATGCCAAGGCGCCGACCCAGACCCAGGCGGGCGGCATGACCACGGTGAGCATTGAGCAGACCGCCGACAAGGCGATCCTCAACTGGGAGACATTCAACGTCGGGCGCAACACCACGGTGGATTTCCAGCAGCAGTCCACCTGGGCAGTGCTCAACCGCGTCAATGACCCTGAGGCACGCCCCAGCGAAATCCAGGGCAAGATTCAGGGCGCGGGCACGGTGATGATCATGAACCGTAACGGCGTGGTCTTCAGCGGCACCAGCCAGGTCAATGTGCGCAACCTGGTGGCGGCTGCCGCGACGATCACCGATGACCAGTTCATCCAGCGCGGCCTTTATGTCGACACCAATGGCACTCAACCGACGTTCACCGATGCGGCGGGCAAGGTCGAGGTGCAGCGCGGTGCGTTGATCCAGACCCACAACGCCGCCACCTCCACCGACGCGGGCGGCTATGCCTTGCTACTCGGCACCGAAGTGGAAAACGCCGGCACGATCATCACCGCCAAGGGCCAGACCACCCTGGCGGCCGGTGACAGTTTTTATATTCGCAAAGGGGTGGGCACGGCGGGCAACGAGCGTTCCACCACCCGTGGCAATGAAGTCGCCGCCAGCCTTAAGCCGGGCAGCAGCGCAGGCAAGGTGATCAACAACGGCCTGATCATGGCCTCCACCGGCGACGTCACCCTGACCGGGCACCAGGTTCAGCAAAACGGCGTGGTCCTGGCCAGCACTTCGGTGGACACCCGCGGCTCCATTCACTTGCTCAACTCGGCCAGCGACACCGGCGGCAGCGTCACCCTGGGGGAGGGCAGCACCACTGCAATCCTGTTGGACGCCAGTGGCAGCACCGCCCTCAACAGCCAGAAAGACAACGGCCTGATCAAGCTCGACGGCACGCCGGCCAACCTGATCACGGGGCAGTTCAACCACCTCAGCGCCGTGGCCGACCGCACTGACCAGTCGCGTATCGAGATCGTCAGCGGTGGCACCGTGGACTTCCAGAAAGGCTCGATCACCCTCGCCACCGGCGGCCAGGTCGCGGTCAGCGCCGGTCAACGCAGCCTGGTGCGCGATGGCGCGATGATCGACGTGTCGGGCGCCGTGGGCGTCAAGGTGTCGATGGAAGCCAACAACATCAAGATCAACGTACAGGGCAACGAGCAGCGGGATGCGCCGATCAACCGCGACAATGGGCAACTGATCAATAACGACGTGTGGGTCGACTTACGCGACCTGGTGTTTGTCCCGGCCGGCACCAACGGCTACGCCACCGATCGCTGGTACACCGCCGGTGGTCTGCTGGAAGTCGGCGGTTACCTCGGCACCCAGGGCCATTCGGTGGGCGAGTGGATGGCCCAGGGCGGCACCGTGACCTTTACCGGCAAAGATGTCGTGACCCAGCAGGGCGCGCAGATCAACTTGTCGGGCGGCACCGTGGATGTGCAAGGGGGCTATATCCGGCAAACCTGGCTCAAGGGCCCGGATCGACGGTTGTACGAGTTGTCCAAAGCACCCGGCGACATTCTTTATTCCGGTATCTACAAGGGCTATGAAGACACCAGTGTTCGCTGGGGCCAGACCGAGTACTACTACAACCCGATGATTGCTCCGCAGGGCCGTAACGAGGCCGGTTATACCGTGGGCCGTGACGCCGGCAAGTTGGTGGTCAGCACCGCCAGCGCAGTGCTGGAAGGCCAGATGATCAGCGCGGTGTTCCAGGGTGATCGCCAGACCCAGGCGCCGAACATCAACCTGGACGGTTACCAGCAATCCCAAAAAGCCATGGCCCAGCTCGCGCAGTTGATCATTGGCCAGTACACGCCGATCTACAACAAGACCACCGGCACCTTGCGCTACGCCTTGGGGGCGAACGCCGACGAGGTGTCGATCGAAGGCAGCCTGGAAAAAATCGCCGATGGCCTGGACCTCGCCACCGCGTTGCCCCAGGACCGCCAGGGCAAAATCCTGCTCGACAGCGAGCAGCTCAGTGGCAACCCGTTGGGCGCGATCAAGGTCGCGGCCAGGCAGCAGGTGACCGTCAATGGCGCGCTCAGCGTGGCCGACGGCGGCGACATCACCCTGTTCGGGCCGAGGGTTGATATCAACGCCAACCTGACAGCCCTGGGTGGCAGCATCAATGCGGGCAACATCCTCAGCCAGGTCAACCCGCTGAAAGCGGGCGAGGTCGAAGACACGACCCTGGCCGGTGGTTCGAGTGTGAATGTCGCGGCCGGCGTCAAGCTCGACGCCCGTGGCCGCTGGAACAACCTACTGCTCGACCCGACCAACAGCACCGGCGTGGCGTATGTCAACGGCGGCAAGGTCTCGTTGCGCAGTTCGAACAACGTCAACCTGGCGGCCGGCAGTGTGGTGGATGTGTCCTCCGGTGCGACCCTCGGCGTCGACGGCAAGCTCACCGGCGGCAAGGGCGGCAGTGTGACCCTGGGCGCCCTCGGCGCCTTGGCGTTGGAGGGCGAGGTGCGCGGCTTTGGCGTGAGTGGCGGCGGCACCCTGGCCTTGCAGGCACGCAAGGTGCAGATCGGCAACAGCGCGGCTGCGGTGGACAGCGACACCCTGAAACTGGCTGGCGACTTCTTCAATAAGGGTTTTTCGGCCTACGACATCACCGGCAACGAAGGGCTGATCGTCACCGACGGTACGCAAGTGGATGTGAGCCTGCCGACCTATCGTTTGGGCGCCCAAGCGTCCACCACGCCAACGGGCAGCGATCCCGGCACGGCCTTGGAGCAATGGACGCCGCCCCTGTACCAGGAGGACGCGACCAAGGGCGTGCTGACCCAACGCCGTGGCGCCGGTTTGAGCCTCACCGCCGGCACGGTCTACGCCACGGCTGCGCAACTGGCGAGCACTGCCCTGACCGTGGGCCACGGCGCGGTGATCAACGTCGATCCCAGCCAGGCCATCAAGCTGCGCAGCATCGGTCAATTGACCCTGGACGGTACGCTCAATGCCTGGGGCGGCAGCGTCAGCCTGGGCGGTGTGACCACCGGCGCCTCGGAGGCGGTGAACGCCATCGGCCATGACCGCTCGATCTGGATTGGCGAACAGGCGTTGATCGACGTGGCGGCGCGGGCGGCCACGGCGGTGGACTACCGTGGCCGCACTTACGGCGTGGTGCGCGACGGCGGCACTATCAACATTGGCGGCTCGCTTGACCTGAACACCGGCCTTGCAACGGCCAGCGACATGTTCGTGGTCGTGCGCGACGGTGCGCGCCTGGACGCGTCCGGCACCCAGGCCTTGCTGAATATTCCAGGGCAGGGCGCGGTGCAGGTCGCCAGTAACGGCGGCAGCATCAGCCTGGCCTCCAACAATGGCCTGTACCTGGATGGCAGCCTGGTCGCCAAGGCCGGTGGCGCCGGCGCGGCGGGCGGTAGCCTTAACCTGGCGCTGGAGAGCCCGTACTACCAGAAAGCCGGGGTCACCGATCGGGTGCTCAAGGTCCGTGACCTGGTGTTGAGCCAGGTGCACCAACCGACCGCGCTGGGCGAAAGCCTGGAGTACGGGCATGGCCGCCTGGGCGTGGATCAAGTCACTGCTGGCGGCTTCGATAACCTCGCGCTGTTGAGCAATGGCTTATTGAGCTTTGACGGTGATGTGAGCCTGGACATGGGCCAGAGCCTGCGTCTTTACAGCCGTGGTTATGGCCTCAGTGAAAACGCGGCAGGCAACTCACGTATCAACCTGACGGCGCCGCACCTGTTGCTGGCGGGCTACCTTGCGCCTCCCGAGACGGGCAAGGATTTATACGTGCGTCCGGTGCCGGTGTTGCCGGTGCCATCCCAGCGTGCAACCGAGGCGCAGTTCAATGCCGACGGCGACCTCGTGGAAGTGCGCGGTAATGTGATCTTCGGCAATCGCAGCAGCCTGTACGGCGCCGACAATAGCCTGGCGAGCCTTGAGCGCCGTGGCTTCGACCAGGTCAACCTGACCAGCCAGGGCGATCTGCGCTTTCTGGTGGGCGCCTCCGCGAACGACATCATCACCGGTGTCAGTACCCAGTTACTGACCCAGGGCGACATGACCCTGCGGGCGGCGCAGGTGTACCCGAGCACGGAAGTCAGTGCCCGTGTCATCGCCGGTTACCTGGGCGAGTCATCGGCTGTGCAGGGCCTGACGTTTGACCCTTTACGCACGTTGACCATTGGCCGCGTCGGCAGCACGGACGCGCCCCTGCCGTATTCGGCGTTCGGACGCCTGCAACTGGGCGCTGCCACCGTCAAGCAAGGCGGTGTGGTGCGCGCGCCATTGGGCCTGATCGATATCGGCAGCATGGGTAGCAGCCTGGTGCAATTGCTGCCGGGCAGCGTCACCTCGGTGAGCGGCAAGGGCCTGGTGTTGCCTTATGGCGGCACGCTGGACGGGCAGGTTTACAAGTACAACGGCAAGACGGTGACATTCCTCGGCCAAGGCGGGCTGGCCAATACCAACAGCGACTTGAGCGTGGGCGTCATTCTGGGCGGCCAGTCGGTTGCGGTGCAGCCGGATGCCATCCTGGACCTGTCGGGCGGTGGCGAGTTACTCGGCGCCGGGTTTGTTTCCGGGCGCGGCGGTTCCACGGATGCGCGTTACAACCCGCTGGTGCAATTTGGTGCCAACGGCGGGTTTGTGTTGCCGGGGCTGTCCACCAACCCGATCTACGCCATCGTGCCGGGCGTGCAACCCGGCGTAGCGCCGGTGGCTGCGGAGGGCGGTGCCGTGGCGCCGCTGGTTGGCCAGCAGGTCACCATCGGCGCGGGTGTGCCAGGGTTGCCGGCAGGCACCTATACCTTGATGCCGTCGACGTATGCCTTGATGCCCGGCGCCTATCGCGTGGAGATCAATGGCCTGGCCGGAGTCGGCAGCGACGCCGCGACCACCTTGATGCGCAATGGCTCGTGGGCCACGGCCGGGCAGCTGTCGATTGCCCACACCGGGATCCGCAACAGCACTGCCAGCCAGTTGATCCTGACTTCGGCGGACACCCTGCGCCGTTATTCCCAATACAACGAAACCAGTTACGCCCAATTCGCCAAAGCCGATGCGGCCAGGTTAGGCGTACCGCGCCCCATGCTGGAAGCCGACGCCAAGACCCTGAAACTGGCACTGCGCCCCGGCCAGGGGGCCGACGCATTCTCCTTCGAGGGTATCGGACGTTTTGATGCCGCGACGGGAGGCTATGGCGGTACGGTAGCGGTACTGGACCCTGGCAAGCTCGGCATTGAAGTGATCGCGGCTGACGCTTCGGCTACCGCCGGTTTTTCCGGCATTACGCTTAAAGCCGACACCCTCAATGCCATCGGTGCTTCACGGCTGATGGTGGGGGGCATGACCATGGTGGAGTATGGCCAGTCGGGCAACTTCATAAGCCTGGCATCGGGTGTGAATGCCGCCGATAGCAACGTGACTTTACGTGCGGGCGCCACCCTTGCCGCGCCCGAAGTGTTCCTGGTGAGCAACACCGGCGCCATCGTGGTAGAGCAGGGCGCTTCGATCAACACCCTGGGGCGCGGTGCCGCCAGCTACGATGCCCGCGACGGTTTTATCTACCAGGTTGCCAATATGCTGGCGGTGTCCAACGGTTTGCTGAACGTGGTGAGTGCCCCTCAAGTCGGTGGTGTGACCAGCGGTGGTATCAACATCGGCGCATGCAGCACGAGCGTCTGCACCGGCCAGACCGGGTTGTATTCCGATGGCAGCATCGTGGCCCTGACCGACAGCACCTTCCAACTGGGCGACCAGGTGCGCTATGGCACTCGTCACCTCAACCTGGGCGTGAGCACCATCAACCTGGGCAGCGTCGAAGCCCTCGCCGCGGCGGCTGCCGCAAACCGCTTGCCAGCCGGCCTGACCCTGAACCAGGCGCTGCTCGACCGCCTGCTGCGCGGCGACACGCAATTAGGCGCACCGGCCCTGGAGACCCTGCAGTTGTCGGCGCGTGACGGTTTTAACTTCTACGGCAGCGCCAGCCTCGACACCTATGACCCGCTGACCGGCAAGTCGCTGCTGAGCAACCTGATGCTGTCCACCCCGTCCATCTACGGCGCCGGTGGTGCCAGCGATGTCGCGACCATTCACACCGCTAACCTGATTTGGCTGGGTGCTACTAACGCCCCCGGCGCGGTGGTGGCAGGCGGCGCAGGCACTGGCAGTGGGCGCCTGGATATCAATGCCGAGCGCATCGAGTTTGGCTATGGCGAATTTGGCCAGCCCAGCACTGTAAAAAGCTTCGACCGCCTGGCCCTGGGCTTTGCCAACGTTGCTCTCAACGCCAGCGAGCGCATCACCGCCAACCACAAGGGCAGCTTGTCGGTGTACCAGCGCCAGGGCGCCTATGACCCGGTCAGCGGCTTCCAGTACAGCGGCGGCAACTTGACCATTCGCACCCCGCTGATGACCGGTGAGGCCGGCTCGGTGAACACGATCAAAGCCGGCGGTGCGATCGATATCGGCGCCTCGGCAGGCCCCCGTGGCAACGCCAGCGGCCAGGGTGCCGCACTGTCCCTGCAAGGCGACAGCATCCGCGTGGCCAGTGCGGTGGTGTTGCCCAGCGGTAAAGTCAGCCTCAGTGCCCGTGGCGATGTGGTGTTGACCGACGACGCGCTGATTGACGTGGCCGGTCGTGGGATCACCTTCAACGATGTGACCCAATACGGGTGGGGCGGCGATGTGCTGCTCGACAGCCGCAGCGGCAATATCCTGCAGGCGGCGGGCTCGATCATCGACCTCTCCGCCAAGCACAACCAAGCCGGCAAGTTGCGTGCGGTGGCCACGGATGCGGCGGGTGGAATCGTCGATCTGCAGGGCAAGATCCTCGGCAGCAGCAGTGGTTACTACAACGCCGGTGGCACCTCTATGCCGCAACCAGCCGGAACCGTGGAGATCCAGGCGCAGCGCCTGGGCAGCAGCGGCTCCCTGGACCAGCAGTTTGCCGACCTCAACCAACGCCTGAACCAGGGCGAAGTGTTCGGTGCGCGCAGCTTTCAGCTCAAGCGGGGCGACCTGACCATCGGCAATGGGCTCAAGGCCGGCACCGTCAGCGTGTCCGTGGACAACGGCAGCCTGCGCGTGACCGGCCTGGTGGACGCCAGCGGTGAGCGCGTCGGCAGTATCAACCTGGCCGGCAAGAACGGCCTGACCCTGGACAGCACAGCCGTTCTCGACGCCCACGGCAGCAAGCTGCGCGTGGACAGCTACGGCAAGATCATCGACTCGCCGAACCGCGCCACGGTGGTGCTGGGCTCCGGCAGCGGCCAACTGACCCTCGCCGACGGCGTACGCATCGACCTGCGCCACGGTACCGGCGCGGCTGCTGGTAATGACGGACGCAATCGCGGCACCCTGGAACTGAATGCACCACGGTTGGCAGGCAATGACGTGGCGATCGACGCCAGTGGACGCTTGACCATTCAGGGCGCGCGCTCGATCACCCTCAACGGCATGGCGACCTACGACGATGCACCCGAAAAAAGCGATCCGACCGCCAGTGGCAGGCCGTATCAGGAAATCACCCAAGGTTATCTGGATGCAAAACACGCCTTGAGCGAGGCCTTCATCAATGCCGCCCTGCTCAATACGAACTTGCTGGATAACAAGCTCGCCGGCTTGAATAACGCGACCTACGCCGACGCTTTCCACCTGCGCCCCGGTGTGGAAATCGTCAGCAAGACCCCGGACGGCGACCTGGTGGTCCAGGGCGACCTGGACTTGTCCGGTTATCGCTATGCCAGCCTCAACCCCAACAGCCAGAAGAACAATGCCGTCTACGGCTCCGGCGAGTCCGGCAGCCTGACGCTGCGCGCCGGTGGGGACTTGAACATCTACGGCAGCATCAACGATGGCTTCGCCAAACCACCGGTGTCCGAGGATGACAAAGGCTGGGTGCTGCTGCCCGGTGTGGACTTCAGCGGCGGCACCATCGTGGTGCCGGGCAACGGTGTGACCCTGGCGGATGGTACGGCCTTTCCGGCGGGCAGCACGCTCAACTACGACCTGCCGATCAAAGGCCTGACGGTCGCCGCCGGCACCCGTTTGCCAGTGGCCGCGACCTTGGGCCAGGACCTGGTTCTGCCGGCGGGCAGCGTATTGGCGGCGGACGTGCGTGATGCCGGGGGCAACCTGTTGTTTGCCGCCGGTACGTTGCTCGCCGAGGCGCACACCCTGGTGGCGGGCACGCAATTGGGCGCCGGGACACTGTTGACCCAAGGCACCCGTCTGCAAGACATGATCTGGCCCAAAGGTGTACCGCTGCCGACGGTGCACGGGGCGAACCTGGCCAATAACATCGTGCAACTGAGTGGCAGCAAAGCCCTGCCGAAGGGCGCGCTGATCCCCGCCGGCACCGATGTGAAGTTGCCCAACGGGGCTGCCTCGGTGCAGTTGCGGGTTGGGGTGTCTGGCGACGCCGGTCAGGTGTGGGCCATCTCGCCGATGCTGGCCGAAGGCACCCAATCGTGGTCGTTGCGCCTGGTGGCGGGTGCCGACACCGAGGCCGCGGACAGCCGTCTGCTGCAAGCCCATCCGCGCAGCGGCGATATTCATCTGGCCGACAATCACTACGGCATGTATGCCAAGGAATTGCCGAGCAAAGGCGTTCAGACCTGGACGGCCGAAGCGGTGGCGGTGCTGACCGAGGCTGGGTTGGACATCAAAGAGGGCGACCCCATCGACCAGCAATTGCTCGATGACTTGAGCCTGGGGTCGATCGAGGATTTCTGCGCCGGCGCGCCGGAGTATTGCGCGATCAAAGTGACCTACGTGTGGACGCAGCAAGCGGCTGACGATCTGTTGAACCAGTCCGGTGTGATCATCCCCGTGGGCGCGGTGATCACCAATGAGTTCCTCGCCAGCCTGGAGCTGCCTACGGTGGATGAAGTCTGCGCCCTGGCTCCCGAATATTGCGCGGCCCAGAGCACGACCGAATACGGGGCGACGCCTTCGAGTACACGCTTCAGTGTGATCCGCACCGGCCGCGGCGACCTGGAGTTGTTGAGTGCGGGCAACCTGAGCATGGATTCGCTGTACGGCGTGTACACCGCCGGTACTTCATCGACCGGCACGTTTGCGGGTGACCCGTACAACCAGCCCAACGCTCAACCGTCCGGCGCTGTGCTGAACGATCCGGGAAGCTACTTTGAGCAATTCGTCAACGGCTCACCCACCAGCCGCTACCGGGCCTGGTACCCGGAGGCCGGGGGCAATCTGACCCTGAATGTCGGCGGTGACCTGACCGGTAATATCACCAGCACTGCGACCAGCAATGCGCGTCCCAACCCCAAGGACGCCGGAGTGGACTCGGCCGCAGTCGGCAACTGGCTGTGGCGCCAGGGCAGTGGTGACGTGGCTACGGGCGGGCAAGCTCAACCCACCGCCTGGTGGATCAATTTCGGCAGTTACACCGCGACCACGGCGGCGGACAAAATGCTTGGCTTCACCGGCTTCGGCACCTTGGGTGGCGGCAATCTGGACGTGAACGTGGTCGGTGATGCCGGGGTCTTGGATACCTTGGGCTATGGCTTCAACAACACCACTGTAAACCCCCACAGTCAGGGCCTGGCCCTGGCGGTCGGCAGCACGGGGCGGATCGCCAGCGATGGCACCCAGCAGTTGACCGGCGGCGGCGATTTGCGCGTGCGCATCGGTGGGGCGCTGAACCCGGCCAGCGTGGCCGCGACTGCGGACCATCGTGATGGTGTGCTGGTCAACCTGCGCGGCGATGTGCAACTGCGCAGCACCAGCGTGGGCAGCGTCGACATGCTCTACGGCAGCATCGCTCCCACCCAGAGCCCGGGCGAAACCCGCGCGTTCGACCCATTGGTCGCGACCCGTGGCGTTGCCCGTGGTGGCATGACCCTGGTGCCCGGTGATGCCACGTTCAACCTGCAGACCCTGGGCGATTTGGTGGTGCAAAACGTCGAAGACCCGGGCCGGGTACAGCTTTCGCACGTATCACCCTTTGCCCAAGGCGCGAAAGTCGGCAGCGGTTCAAGCTGGTTTACGTTGTGGACTAAAGACACCGCGATTGATCTGTTTTCACTGGGCGGCAACCTCACACCCTTCACCCGCTCCGAAGCGACGGCCGACCTGGCGGTGGTCTACCCGTCCATCCTTAACGCTACCGCAGCGGGCGGCAGCCTGTATTACGGTAAAGCCGCGCAGACGCAGACCAACGGTGACAGCGCCTACAGTTATCCCTTGCTGTTGGCGCCTGGGGAAAACGGCCAGTTGCAGTTCCTTGCCCAAGACTCGATCTACGCCGGCGGCATGCCGGTTAGCCAGTCCGGCACGGCGAACAGTGCGATGGCGACGCCGTGGAATCCTGCGTACCAAGGCCGGGTTGGCAACGCCGTGGTCG
The DNA here is from genome assembly GCF_021391435.1 of Pseudomonas sivasensis. Classification (NCBI taxonomy): domain Bacteria; kingdom Pseudomonadati; phylum Pseudomonadota; class Gammaproteobacteria; order Pseudomonadales; family Pseudomonadaceae; genus Pseudomonas; species Pseudomonas sivasensis. The sequence continues at coordinate 2,521,976 of NZ_CP090029.1, forward strand.
CCAGCAACCTGTCGGTCACGGGTAACGCGGGCAACCTCTCATTGTTCGCATTCGGGTCTGGCACCACAGCCGCTTCATCTGCGGGCAGTGCTGAACCGGCGCGGTTTTATGCGATGGACGGCGACCTTGTCGGGGTGAGCAGTGGTCGGATAATCACGTTCCAGAAGACACCCGGGTCAGTGCATGAAGGTGAGACCTGGTATGAAGGGAATGGCGCGGTCCGCATGATGGCCGGGCGGGATATCGTCAGCAGTGGTCGTACCTTTGGCACTGATGGTTTTACCGTCGCGTCGCCAAGCGACAATCTGTTCATTCATAAAAACACTCAGGACATCTCCATCGTGTCTGCCGGGCGCGACATTCTCTACAGCAACTTCCAGGTAGCCGGCCCCGGCCTGCTGGAAGTGTCGGCCGGGCGCAATATCCTGCTGACAGGCACGGGCGGCGAGCACAGCGTGACCAGCCTCGGCGCGGTGTTGCCGGGCGACAACCGCCCTGGCGCGAGCATCGTCATGCAGGCCGGTGTCGGCGCCACCGGACCGGATTACCAACGGTTCGTCGAGAGCTACCTGAACCCGCTCAACCAGGCACAAACGGGCGAGTCCTTGCAGGGCGGCAAAGTGGCCAAGACCTACGAGGACGAACTGGCCACCTGGCTGGCCGAGCGCTTCGGGTTTGCCGGCGACAGCGAGCAGGCCCGCGCTTACTACGCTGCATTACCCGCTGAGCAACAACGGGTGTTTGCCCGTGACGTGTATTTTGCCGAACTCAAGGCCGCTGGCCGCGAGTACAACCAGGACGGCGGCGTCCGCGAGGGCAGCTACCTGCGTGGCCGTGCGGCGATCGCGGCGTTGTTCCCGACCAGGGACGTGGCCGGCAACCCGATCACTTACCAGGGCGACATCACACTGTTCAACGGCTCGGGCGTGCACACCAATGCCGGTGGGTCGATCCAGATGCTCACCCCCGGCGGCGGCCAGACCTTCGGCATCGAAGGCGCGGCGCCACCGTCCACGGCGGGTGTGATCACCCAGGGTGCCGGTGACATTCAGCTGTATTCCATGGGCAGCATCCTCTTGGGGCAGAGCCGCATCATGACCACCTTTGGCGGCTCGATCATGGGGTGGACCGCCGAGGGCGACATTAACGCCGGTCGCGGCTCCAAGACCACCGTGGTGTACACACCGCCCAAGCGTGTTTATGACAACTGGGGCAACGTGGGCCTGTCGCCGTCGGTGCCGAGCACCGGTGCTGGGATTGCCACGCTGAACCCGATCCCGGAAGTACCGGCGGGAGACATCGACCTGATCGCGCCGTTGGGCACCATCGATGCGGGCGAGGCGGGGATTCGGGTGTCGGGTAACGTCAACATCGCGGCCTTGCGGGTGGTGAACGCGGCGAATATCCAGTCCCAGGGCAAATCGTCTGGGGTGCCTGTAACGGCCTCTGTCAATACCGGCGCCATGAGCTCGGCCAGCGCGGCGGGGGCAGCGGCCTCCCAGGCGGCGGAAGATGCGGCGCGCAGTCAGCAGGCGGCGGCCAAGCAGGGCAGGGCTTCGATCGTGACGGTGGAAGTGCTCGGGTTTGGGACTGAGCCGGTGCAGCGTGGGGTTGAAGAGGGGCAGAAGACGTCGGGGTATAACCCCAACAGCCCGGTGCAGGTGCTGGGCGCGGGGCCGCTGAGTGAACAGGCGCGGGCGCGGTTGACGGACGAGGAGAGGAAGCAGATTTCGTTGTAGTTGGGTTGGTAGGGCCTCTCGTTGGACTTTTGGGGTGATCTTTGATTGCCCCGTTTTTTTTTTGCTCGTGTACATATCCGTTATTTGGGTAACGGCGGCTTAGGGTTCCGCTCTTACAGCGGGTCACTTTTGTAAAGGCACAAAAGTAACCAAAAAGCCTTCGCCCCACCACTCGGTGCCTCGCCTAGGCTCGGCATGCCCGTAATCCGACATTGATTTGGGGGGCCGCCGCCACGCGCCATCCATGGCGCAGGGCGGCTAAACCGGCATCCCTGCCGGTTTACCCCCCAAATCAACGTCGAATTCCGGCCATCGTGGTTGACTGGGCGATTTCAGATCAAAAGCAAGAGCGCGGCGGCCTTAGAGCCGACCGGGTTCTCAGGTCGACCTCATTTCAAATGTGGGAGGGGGCTTGCTCCCGATGAGGGTGTGTCAGTTGATGCAGCTGTGACTGACCCACTGCCATCGGGAGCAAGCCCCCTCCCACAGTTTGATCTCCATAGATCAGACAGATAGGTTCTAGCCTGCTGTCCTGCTGTCCTGCTGTCCTGCTTTTGATCTGCGCTTTTGATCTTGATCTCAGGCGCCCCGTCAAACACGCTGGCCGCACGCAGGCTTGAATCCGTGGGTAACCCGGCAGGACGCCGGGTTAGCCGCGCTGGGCCATGGATGGCCCATCGCGGCGGCCCACGGATTCAAGCCGGAGTGCGGGCACACCGAGCCTAGGCGAGGTGCCGAGTGTTGGGGCGAGAGCCTTTTGCTTACTTTTGGGCTCTTCCAAAAGTGAGTCGCTGTAAGAGCGAAACCCTAAGCGGCCGTTACCCAAATAACGGATATGTACTCCCCCCACCACCCCAAAAAAAACCCAAAAAATGAAGCTTTCATGACAAAAGTTCGGTAGCCAACCCTTGCCCCCGTCTCTCCTGTGTAACGCGCTCAAGAACACCACGAAGGTGTTCTTAAAGCCGCCAGCAGGACGCCAGGAGTGGGGCAATGGGATCTATGGAACGTTATTCAAAAGTCGGCATGCAGGAGCTCGACCAGCGCCTGTCAAAGATCGTCGAAGCCGCGCGCAAGAAGCCGGTGTCGGTCTATCGCTATGGCGCACCCTGGGTATGGATCGTCTCCCAGGACGATTGGCAGGGCGCCGTGAAGGAAGTCTCCAGCTACATCCCCGCAGGCCATTCCCTGGTGCTACTGCGCCCGCAGATCGACGACGTCCTCGACCAGCACCGCGACTGGCTGGTGGCCGAGCCCTCGATGTTGATCGCACCGCAGACCGTGCTGCAGATCCTGCTGCTGCAACTGCTGTACTCGGTGCCCAGCGAACAACAACTGCACGAACAACTCAACTACAACCTGCTGTTCCGCTGGTTCGTCGGCCTGGACCTGAACCAGAAGGTCTGGAGCATTCACGTACTCACCCGCGATATCGCCACGCTGCTCAACAACCCTCGTGCGGTACAGCTCATCCAGAAAATCATTGGTGACGTGTTTTGTGGCGCCTTGCTGCACATGCCGGAGTTCTCGCTGAACTTCGCCTTGCTGCACACCTGGCTGGCACGCCACGGCAACACCTCGATCGCCAGCAATTGAGCCGGCCGAACGCCGTGCCAGTGGCGGCGGCGAACACTTATAGAACGTCAGGGGGCGGTGTGGAGCATCTGTTCAAATCAACACTGGTGCTGTGCTGCTTGGCGCTGGGGGCCATGGCCCAACCCGCGCTGGCGGAGGACGCAGCGCCGGCACGCAAAGTGGACGTCAACGAGTACTTCGTGCGTGGCAATACCGTGCTTGATGCGGCCACCATCGAGGAGGCGGTGTACCCGTTCCTGGGCCCGCAAAAGACCCTCGACGATATCGAAGGCGCCCGGGACGCCTTGCAGAAGATCTACCAGGCGCGCGGTTACCAGTCGGTGTTTGTCGAGTTGCCGGAGCAGAAGGTCGATGACGGCATCGTCTATCTGCAAGTCAGCGAAACCAAGGTCGGCCGGGTACGTGTGGTCGGCGCCAAGCATTACTCGCCGGTGGAAATCCGCGAGCAAGTGCCGGGCCTGGAGGAGGGCGCGGTGCCGGATTTTTCCACGGTGCAAACCCAGTTGGCCGGGCTCAATCGCAGCGCCGGGCGCCAGGTTACGCCGCTGGTGCGCGAAGGCCAGCGGCCCGGCACCATGGATGTGGATTTGCAGGTGGAAGACCAGAACCCCTGGCACGCCAGTATCGGCCTGAACAACGATTACAGCGCCGACACCGAGAAGCTGCGCTCGGTCGCGACACTGGGTTACGACAACCTGTGGCAACTGGGCCACAGCATCTCCCTGACCTACTTCACCGCACCCCAGGACACCGACAACGCCAAGGTCTGGTCAGGCGCTTACAGCGCGCCGCTGGATGAGCGCTGGACTTTGCAGTTCTCCGGTTACCAGTCCGACAGCAACATCGCCACCATCGGCGGCAGCAACGTACTCGGTAAGGGCCACTCCTATGGGGTGTCGGCGATTTACAACCTGCCGGCCGCCGGCAATTGGGCCAATTCTTTCTCGTTCGGTATCGACTTCAAAGACTTCGACGAGCAGATGAGATTCGGTTCCAGCAGCGATCAGGTGCCGCTCAAGTACGCGCCGTTCACCCTCGGCTACAACGGCTATCGCTACACCGAACAGTCCCAGTTGGGGTTGGGCCTGAACCTGGTGGTCGGCACCCGTGCGTTCTTTGGTTACGGCAGCGACGCCGAAGAGTTCGATTACAAACGCTACAAGGCCAGCGCCAGTTTTGCCGTGCTCAAGGGTGACCTGAATTACAGCTACACCTTCGCCAACGATTGGCAGTCGGCGTCCAAGGCCGGCTTCCAATTGGCCTCGGGGCCGCTGGTGTCCAACGAGCAGTATTCCGCCGGCGGCGCCACTTCGGTGCGCGGCTACCTGGCGGCCGAACGCACCGGCGACGAAGGCTTGCTGCTGTCCCAGGAGCTGCGCACGCCGTCCCTGGCCAAGTTCCTCGGCAGTTATGTGCAGGAGTGGCGCTTTTATGCGTTCGCCGAAGGCGCGCGCCTGCGTCTGCACGACCCGCTGCCCGAGCAAGAAGACGAATACAGCCTGGCCAGTGTCGGCCTGGGCACCCGCGCCAGTTTGAGCAAATGGTTGTCCGGCAGTCTGGATTGGGGCTACCCGCTGCTCGATGGACCGAACACCCAGAAACAGGATTCGCGACTGCACTTCAGTGTGCAGGCGACGTTCTGACTTTTTCTTCCGGAGACTTCACCCATGCAACGCCTATTTCTGAGCCTGATGATCTGCCTGGGCTTCGCGCTCCCGGCCACCGCCCACGCCTGGTGGCAGGACGATTGGCACTACCGCAAACAGATTTCGGTAGACACCACCGCCCAAGGCGCCGCGATCAATCAGGCCTTGGGCCGTACCGCACTGCTGGTGCGCTTGCACACCGGCAATTTCACCTTTGACGGGGTCAAGGACGACGGCGCCGACCTGCGCTTTGTGAGTGCCGATGACAAGACCGTGCTCAATCACCAGATCGAGAGCTTTGATCCGTTGATGGGCATGGCACTGATTTGGGTCGACGTGCCCAAGGTCGAAGGCGGCCAGCGCCAGGACATCTGGATGTACTACGGCAACCAGAAGGCCCCGGCCACCGCCAACGGCCAGCTGACGTTTGACCCGAATTACACCGCGCTCTATCACTTTGACGGCGCCAATGCCACGCCGCCACGGGACACCACGGCCTATGCCAACACGGCGCTGAACGCCACCGGCGCGAGCATCGACGGCGTAATCGGCCGCGCCTTGCAGTTTGGCGGTCAGCCGCTGTTGCTGCCGGCCAGCCCATCGCTGCAACACGCCGCCGGTGGGGCGTTCACCGTCAGCGCCTGGTTGCGTCTGGACCAGGCCAGTGGCGAACAAATCGTCCTGGCCCGTCGCGACGGTGCCCACAGCCTGTTGCTGGGCTTGAATCAAGGCATGCCGTTTGTGGAAATCGACGGCCAGCGCGCTGTCTCGACCCAGCCGTTGAACCCCGGCCAATGGCAGCACTTGGCGTTCACCGCCGAGGGTGAAAAAGTCGCGCTGTATGTGAATGGTCGCGAAACCGCCACGCTCGCCGTCGCATTGCCGGCCTTCAATTCCCAATTCGCCATCGGTGCCGACCTGCCGGAAGCAGGCAGTACGCACTTGCCGTTCGCTGGTGCGATGGATGAGCTGCGCTTGTCCAAAGTGGCGCGCCCGGCCGCGCTGTTGCTGGCTGATGCCAGTGCCCAGGGCGCCGAGTCGAAACTGGTGGCTTACGGGGTGGATGAAGAACAGTCGGGCATGGGCTTCGGCAGCCTGGGCTTTTTGCTCAATGCCGTGCCGGTGGATGCCTGGGTCATCATCCTGGTGCTGGTGGCGATGATGTTCCAATCGTGGGTGATCATGCTGCGCAAGAACCGTCAGGTCAGCCGTGTGAGCAGTGCCAACGAGGTGTTCCGCGAGCACTTCGCGCAGATCGGCACCCGTCTGGAAATGTACGCCGACGACGCACAACTGAGTGAGCGGCTGACCCATTCCTCGCTGTGGCGCCTGTATCTGGTGGCGGTCAAGGAGATCCGCACGCGCCGTGCCCAGGGCGCCGACACCTCATCGGTGTCTGCGGCCACCATCGAAGCGATCCGCTGTTCCATGGACGGCGTGCGCACCCGTGAGAACCAGGCCCTCAGTTCCAAACTCTCGACCTTGTCCAACGCCATTGCCGGCGGCCCGTACATCGGCCTGCTCGGTACGGTGCTGGGGATCATGGTGGTGTTCCTCGGCACGGCCATGGCCGGTGACGTCAACATCAACGCCATCGCCCCCGGTATGGCGGCCGCCTTGCTGGCCACGGCCATGGGCCTGTTCGTCGCGATCCCCGCGCTGTTTGGCTACAACCGCCTGATCACGCGCAACAAGGAAGTCAGCGCCGACATGCGGGTGTTCGTCGATGAGTTCATCACCCGCCTGGCGGAGATGCACGGCGAGAGCCAGCACAGTGAAGCCGCGCACCGTCGCGAACATCACGCATCGGTTCCGGCCTGAGGAGAATCGCCATGGCTTCCGTAAATACCTCCCACGACGATGACGATGATGCCGCTGTCGACAGCATCAACATCACGCCGCTGGTGGACGTGCTGATGGTGGTGTTGGTGATGTTCATCCTCACCGCCACCGCCCAGGTGTCGGGTATCCAGATTCACCTGCCCAAGGCCAGCGCTTCGGTGTCGTTGTCGGAGGCAAAGACCAAGGCCATTTCCGTCAATGACGGCGGCCAGGTGTTCCTCGACGCTTACCCGGTGACCCTCGGCGAGCTGGAAGAGCGCCTGCGCATCGAGAAAGCATTGAACCCGGATTTCCCGGTGATCGTGCGCGGCGACGCCATGGTGCAGTACCAGAAAGTGATCGAAGTGCTCGACCTGCTGCGCCGATTGGAGCTGTCCCAGGTCGGGTTGGTCACCGGCAAACCGAGCCAGGGCTGAGTCATGACTGCACAGATCCCGATCACGCCGTTGCCGGTCAAGAAAACGCCGAAGCTGCGCCCGCTGAAGTGGGGCGCCGGCTTGCTGCTGGCGGCCGTGGCGGCCTGGTTTTTATGGCAATGGGCCAATGACATGAGTGGCGTACGTCGCGAAGCGCCGAAGGTGCCGACGATTATTCCGTTGCCGCCACCGCCGCCGCCACCGCCTGAAAAGCCCAAGGAACCGGAGCCGCAAGTGGAAGAAAAAATCCCTGAGCCGGTCCCTACTCCAGAACCGGAAGAGGTCAAGCCGGCCGAGGAAGCGCCGCCTTCACCGGCCGATGACTTGGCCAACCCGATGCAGATCGATGGCGACGCCCAGTCAGGCAACGACGGTTTCAACATTGGCGCGGGCAAGGGCGGCGGCATGGCGGGTTCCGGTGGTGGTGGACTCGGTGCCGGCACTTATAAGCAGTACTTGGCCGGGGTGTTTCAACGCCTGCTGCGCGAAGACCCGGAGTTACGCAAGAAGGCTTACACGGTGCAAGCGGACTTGTGGCTTGACGCCGAAGGTGCGGTCACCCGTGCGCAGTTGGCCAAGTCCAGCGGCGATGCCGACACCGATGCCCAGGTCCTCGCCGCCTTGCGTGCGCCCCATGCCACGCAACGGGTGCCGGCCTCGGTGACGATGCCGGTACGCCTGTCCCTCAAGGGTCGGCGTCCAGATTGATCGAATGCTTTTTCAATGGTTTTTTACAGGAGTTGCGTACACATGATTTCCCCCGTGAATCGACTGACCCTGGCGGTTGGCATGGTCATCGCGACCCTGGTCGGCCAGGCGGCGGCTGCTCCGGTTGCCCCTTCGGAAAACGTCACCATCAACCTGATCCGCCTGCTGGTGCAGCAGGGCGTGCTGACCCAGGACACCGCCAACGGCCTGATCGCCCAGGCCGAAAAAGAAGCCTTGCAGGCGCGCCAGGCCAATGCGGCGCCGGTGGTTGCCAGCGGCCCGGCCGCAGCGCCTGGGGATGTGCGGGTGCAGTATGTGCCGCAAGCGGTGCGTGATCAGATCCGTGACCAGGTGAAAGCTGAAGTCATGGCCACCGCCAAGCAGGAAAACTGGGCCCAACCCAACACCTTTCCGGATTGGATCTCACGGGTGAGCTTTGATGGCGATATCCGTTTACGCGACGAATCTCGGTATTTTTCGGGCAAGAACGACGACACCATCACCGACTACGCCAAGCTCAACGATTCGGGCCCGTATGACGTCAATCCTGGCACCAATACGCGTTTTCCGCCGTTGCTCAATACCCGCGAGGACCGTGAGAACCTGTTCCGCCTGCGCGCCCGCCTGGGCATGAAAGCGGTGATTTCGCCGGAATGGACCGCCGGCATTCGCCTGGGTACCGGTTCGGACAATAACCCGGTGTCCACCACCCAGACCCTGGGCGGTGGTTTCGGCAAGAAAGACATCTGGCTCGACCAGGGTTACCTGAGCTGGAAAGCCTCCGACGCGGTGACGCTGACCGGCGGGCGTATCGGCAACCCGTTCTATTCCACTGACATGATGTATTCCAACGACCTCAATTTCGACGGCGTGGCGGCGATTTTCAATCACAGCCTCAACAGCGAGTGGGGCCTGTTCGGCACCCTTGGTGCGTTCCCGGTCGAGTACACCTCCGACACTGCCAGCAGCAACGGCGTCGACAAGCAGGACAGCGAGACCAAATGGCTGTTTGGCGGGCAGATCGGCGCGGACTGGAAGATCAGCCGCAGCAACAAACTCAAGCTGGCCGCCGCGTACTACCAATTCCAGGACATCGAAGGCGAACGTTCCAGCCCGTGCTCACCGTGGGCAGGCCAACCCGGTTGCGACACTGATGGCTCGCGGGTGGCGTTTATGCAAAAGGGCAACAGCGTGTTCAACCTGCGCAACATCACGCCTAACCCGGCCACACCCGGCCTCACGCCGGAGCCGCAATACGTCGGCCTGGCGTCCAAGTTCAATGTGCTGGACCTCAACGCGGTCTGGGACAGCGAGTTGCCCAGCGACTTGAAGCTGCGCAGCCAGGGCAACTTCATTCACAACCTGGCCTACGACAAGGGCGAAATGCTCAAGCGCAGCGAAGGCCAGATCGTCAACAACCTCAACAGCGACGGCCAGTTTGAAAGTGGCGGCAATGCCTTGATGGTCTCGTTCACCCTCGGCAGCGCGCTGGAGATGCGCAAGCGTGGCGATTGGAACGTGCTGGCCGGCTACAAATACATCCAACCCGACGCCTTGCCCGACGGCTTCAATGACTCCTCGTTCCACCTGGGCGGCACCAATGCCAAGGGCTATTTCATTGGCGCCAACTACGGCATCGAAAAGAACATCTACGCCAGCGCACGTTGGTTGAGCACCTCCGAAGTCTACGGCCAGCCGTTTGAAGTGGATGTGATGCAACTGGAACTCAACACGCGCTTTTGATGCGCAGGGAGATGCCACATGAACACGCGAATCTGCGGGCTGTTGTTGCTGTTCGTCGCCAGCGGCGCTTGCGCCGAAGGCATGGAGGAACGCCTGCGTACCCAACTGCGCAGCACTACCCAGCAATTGCAGGCGTTGCAAAGCGAGCAGGCCCAGGCCAGTGCCGCGCGCATCGCCGCCGAAACCCAGGCCAAGCAGGCCCAGGCCCAGATCAAGCAGTTGACGGCTGAGCTGGAAAAGACCCGTGGCCTGGCCGAGCAACTGGCCGGCCAGCAACAAAGCCTGCACAGCCAGGCGCAAGCCCAGGTGAATGCGAGCAACGAGCAGATTGGCAAGTTCAAGAAGGCCTATGACGAGTTGCTGGTGCTGGCCAAGGGCAAGGAAACCGAGCGTGCGCGGTTGCAAGCGCAATTGAGCGAACGTGACACACAAGTGCAGCAATGTTCAGTCAAGAATCAACAAATGTACGGCGTGGCCCAGCAGTTGCTCGCGGCCTACGAAAAAATCGATGTGGCTGAGGTAATGAGTATTCGCCAGCCGTTCGCCAGCAGCGCGCGGGTCAAGTTCGAGGAACTGGCCCAGGGTTTTGGCGACGATTTGTACAAGAGCCGTTTTGATGCGCCCCAGGCGGGCGTCACCCACTGATCGACAAGGAAGAACAGACCATGAGCGAATTGATCACCAGCGTTAGCGTCCAGAGCCTCACCGAGCTGTTGCAGGAAGCCGGCTACCGGGTCAACCAATCCGAACAGAACGGCATCGTGCAGTTGCTCAGCGCCAGCCAGGGCATCGGCTTTGCCGTGCGTTTCGGCAACCCGGCGGCCGAGCAGGGCAGCTATGTGGACTTCACCTACAGCTGCGCGCTGCGGGTCCAGGGCGAATTGCCCGAAGGCTTGGCCCAGGTGTGGAATGCCTCGCGCCGTTTTGCGCGGTTGTCGGTGCAGGGTGAATTCCTATTGATGGAAATGGACGTGGTGGTGGCCGGCGTTGGCGCCACGCACCTGCGCAGTCAGTTGGAATTGTGGGACCGTCTGTTGCAGGAATTCATTGTCTACCTGCGTGAATACAGCCAGCACGCGGCGCAGTTGCAGGCCGCCGCGGTTGGGGAAGAGGCGCCTGTCCTGTGAAAAAGCCGACACTGATGGTCGGCGCGGGCGCGTTGGCCCTGCTGGTGGTGGCAGTGGCGTTGAGCCTGCGACCGGGCAGCGACCCGGTGGCGGCGCAACAACCGGCGCCGGTGATCAGCCCTGCGTCAACCGGGCCGGCGGTTGCGCGCCTGGGTAACCAGCAGATCGACCTGCCGGAACTGAAAAACGTACTCGCCAGCCTGCCGGCTGAGTCCCGCGAACAATTGCGTGGCAACCGTGGCGCCTTGGAAACCTGGATCCGCTCGCGTCTGGCGCAAAAAGCCGTGCTGGAACAGGCCGACGCCCAAGGCTGGCGCCAACGCCCGGAGGTGGAGCAACAGACCCGCGCCGCCACCGAGCAGATCGTGTTTCGCGACTACATGTTGTCGGTCAGTAAAGTCCCGGCCGATTACCCCAGCGCCGCCGAATTGCAACAGGCCTACGACAGCGGCAAGGCGCAATGGGTGACGCCGCCGTTGTACCGGGTGAGCCAGATTTTCCTCGCCGTGAATGACCCGCAAACCCTCGATGCCGTGCGGCGCCAGGCCCAGGAGTTGAGCCGCAAGGCCCAGGCCGCGCCAGCCGATTTTGCGGCCTTGGCCACGCAGTTTTCCCAGGACCCGGACAGCGCCGCGCGCGGAGGTGATTCGGGGATGCAGCCGTTGCAGCAACTGGTGCCGCAAGTACGCGAGGCGGTGTCGCGACTCAAGGTCGGCGCGGTGTCGGACGTGGTGCAGAGCCCGGCGGGGTTCCATGTACTGAAGTTGATCGGCCAACAACCGGCGCGCACCGCCAGCCTCGATGAGCTGCGTGAACGCCTGACCCAGGCCCTGCGTGCCCAGCGTCAAGAGCAGATCGCCAAGGCTTACCTTGAAGGCATGCTCAACACCGCGACCTTGAGCATCGACGGCGCCGAGTTGAACAAAGTATTGGAGTAATACCCGTCCACCCGCATTGGATGCCCAGACCAACAAGACAGGGAGTCTCAAATGGCATTACTGGAACCGTCCGGCCCTCAGGGCACCGCCGCCTATCCCGCGGCGGCCGAGCCGCGCAGCCATTGGCTGGCCCTGGCCCATGAGATTGACCCGGAGGTGGCGCGCTACTTTCTGGTGAGCGCGCGCTGCGGCTGCTTTATGCAGGCGGCGCGCAGCCTGAACATCAAGGCGACGCTGCTGCGCAAGCGCCTGGCGCAACTGGAAGAGCACTTGCGCCACGTGTTGTTCAGTTACCAGGGCAATGGGCTGGTGCTCAGTCGGGACGGCCAGCAATTGCAGGCGCAACTGATCGCTCTGGCCCATGAACGACGCCTGCCGGTGGTGGAACAGCCGCTGATCCGCGTGGCGGTGGCCGAACCGATCCTGCATGACATCCTCGGCCGCGATTTGATCGCCTTGCTGCGCCGCAACGCCAGCGTGCGCCTGGAGATCATCTCCATCGACAGCCAACTGTCCCTGCAAGCGGTGGACGTGGATGTTGTGGTGTGGCTGTCGGACAGCGACAGCCCGATGCCCGGCCCGGGCTTTGTCACCGAACCGCCAAGGGCCCTGGCGCGCCTGCAGTACTTGCCGCACATTGCCAAGCGCTACTCGCGGCTGACCACGCGCCCGGACAGCGTGGAAGACCTCGCTGACTACATGCTGGTGCAATGGCAACCCGATGCGCAGGTCGAGGCCTTGCAGCCATGGAACCACGTGGTGGAGCAGCGCCTGGCCGCCGTGGTGCAGGTGCATGCGTATTCGCTGATGCTGGAGATGATCCGCTGCGGCGCCTGCATCGGGTTGCTGCCGCACTACATGAGCAGCTTCGACCGAGGGCTTGTGGCTTTGCCGGGGTTGTTGGCCGAGAGCATGCAGCGTCAGGTGTGGCTGGCGGTGAATGCACAGGTGCAGGATGCCGAGGCGGTGCAGATGATTGTGGCGTTGATCGTCAGTACGTTCGAAGGCCGCCGCGAGTGGTTTGATTGACTGCACATGTTCAATGAGATGGCCCGTAGCAGAGGAATTGCGGGGCTGGTTTCACCGTTGCAGCACACCACGAAAGGTTGCGCTCAGGGCGCGCAACGTTTCCCTGGAGCGTGCGTCACTGATACGGCTGTAAAGCACCACTTCACTGACGGGCAACGCCGGCAACCCATATTGCTCGCTCACCTCCACCGCGCCAGCGGGTGCCACGCGGTGGGCGAGGGCGGCGACGCCGAGGCCGGCGCTGACTGCCGCACCCACGGCCATCACACCGCCGCCGACGAATACTTCGGTCCAGTCGATGCACGCCGCATCCAGTGCGCGTGTGGCCAAGTGGCGAACGCCGCAGGGCGCGGCCATGGTCGCCATGCGCAGTGGCGTGCCGGCGCTGTGCTGCCAGGTGGGCGCGGCGAACCAGCCAAAGCGTTCCACCACCAAGACTTCGCCGTCCTGGCGGTCGCCCTCGTTGCGCACGATGACCGCGTCCAGCTCGTTGCGATCGAAGGCCGCGACCAGGTCGCGGGAGGAGGCGATGCGCACTTCGAGGATCACCAAAGGGTCATAGGCGGCCAGGCGGCTGAGCCAGGCCGGCAAGTCCGGGCCGGCGACATGGTCGCTGATGCCGATCACCAGGCGACGCGGTGCGTGGGTGCCCATGTCGCCCAGCGCGCGTTCATGGGCGTTGAGCAGCGCACGCGCGGCCACGATGAACTGCTCGCCCTGGGGCGACAGCCGCACATGCCGTGGCGTGCGCTCAAGCAGACGATAGCCGAGGCGCTCTTCAAGGCGCTTGAGCTTAAGGCTGATCGCGGCCTGGGAAGTGTCGAGGGCCTCGGCGGCACGGGTGAAACTGCCGAAATCGGCCACCAGTACGAAGGCGTGCACGGTGTCGATGTCCAGAGGTTTGAACGCGTCAGTCATATCAAATCCTTATCGCACTTATATTCGTTCATATCTTGTTGAAATCATCGCGGATGCGCAAGCTGATACCTCATCTTGCCTGGGAGCTTCCTGATGTTCGCCAAACAGTATTCACACCGCTTACCCGCCGATTACGACATGAACGTGATTCGCCGACGTGCCACGCAGTTGGGGCCGTTGTGGGATCACGCTGAAGGGTTGCTGTTCAAGGCGTTTATCGCCCAGGAGACTGGCGGCAATGTGTATTCCTCGGTGTACCTGTGGGCCGACCCGTTGCAGGCCGCTGACTTTTTGCTGGGGGAGCGTTTCCAGAAAGTGCTCGACAGCTTCGGTCGTCCGCATATCGAGAGTTGGCTGCCGCTGGATGTACAACGTGGCCCGGCGCAGAACGCGCTGAGTCTGTATCGGGAGGAACGGCCGCTGGCGCCTGGCGTGGACCGCGCGGGCATCTTGGCCGATGAGAAACGACGGAATCAGCAGTTGGCGGATAGCAACGACACGTTCGCGGTGTTCCTCGCGCTGGACGTACAAGCGTGGCGCTTGGTGCGGTTTACGCTGTCGGCCAAAACGTTGGATGCCGAGCACCCAGGCACGGGCTACCAGGTGCTCTATCTGGCACAAGGCGTTGCGCCCCAGTGATAACTGCGCCAGTCTTGGTGGCCTTAATCCTTGTCGTTGAAACAATCCGTGATCCAGGCCACCCGTTTGACACTCATCTGCCATGCCGCCACGCCTCTGCAAAAGCGCGGGCGTTTTCCGGACGACGAGGCGGTGGCGATGGATTGGCATGGCGCGGCGCTGTCCCTCGCCGGGCGTTATAAGAAACCCCGGCGTTTGTTGTGCGGGCCGGAAGTGCGTACACGGCAGACAGCCGGCTTGTTCGGCGATGACGCAGGAATCGAAGACGCCCTGCGTGACGCGGATTTCGGCCAGTGGAAAGGCCAGGCCATCAGCCAACTGAATGGCGATCAGTTAAACACCTGGCTCACTGACAGCACGTGCGCACCCCATGGCGGCGAGTCGGTGGATGACGTTTGCACACGTGTCGCGCAGTGGATGAAATCCCTCGAAACCCAACCCGGCCATGTGGTCGCCATTACGCACCCCTTTGTGATCCGCGCCGCACTGCTGTACGTCATGCAGTTCCCGCTGTCGATGTTCTACCTCATCGACGTCGAAGCGTTGTCGGCCACTGAACTTCGCTTCAACAAGGTCTGGCGCTTGCGCCTGGAAACTCACGCCCAGGCGCGTGAACATGGCAAAATCCACGCCCCGCACTGAGAGCAACCCATGAAACGCATCCTGATCATCGGCATTGGCGCCGGCAACCCTGACTACATCACGATGCAGGCCGTGAAGGCGCTCAACCGCACCGACGTGTTTTTCTTGATGGACAAGGGCCAGAGCAAAGACAAGTTGATCGACCTGCGCCACGAGATTTGCGAGACCTACATCACCGAGCCCGGCTACCGCTTTGTCGAGGCCGATTGCCCCGAGCGTGTGCGCGGCGATATCGACTACACCACCGCTGTGCAGGACCTCAACCGTGACAAGCAGGCCACCTTCGAGCGCATGATCAATGAGGAAATGGCCGACGGCGAAGTCGGCGCATTCCTGGCCTGGGGCGACCCGGCGCTATACGACAGCACCATTCGCATCTTGCAGGCGATCCTGGCCACTGGCCGGTGCACGTTCGAGTTTGAAGTGATCCCCGGCATCACCAGTGTGCAGGCCTTGGCGGCCCAGCATAAGGTGGCGCTGAACCGTATCGGCAAGTCCGTCGAAATCACCACGGGACGCAGGCTGGCGGCGGGGCAGGCCAGCGATGCCGACACCCTGGTGGTCATGCTCGACGCGGAAGATTCCTACCGCACGGTGGCGGATCAGGGCCTCGATATTTACTGGGGCGCCTACCTGGGCACGCCTGATGAAATCCTCATCAGCGGCAAAGTCAGCGAAGTGGCTGAAGAGATTGAGCGGGTGCGCAAGGCGGCGCGCCTTGAGAATGGCTGGATCATGGACACCTATTTATTGCGCAAACCCTGAGGTCATTTCCCATGCTCAAACTGTTTGCCCTGGCGCTGACCCTGATGGCTGGCGTTGCTCACGCCGATTCCGAGTTGCACACCGATTTCCCGCTGGCGTACCTGGAACAGACCCAGAGCGATGCGCGCAACGAGCCGCTGGTGATTTTCCTGCACGGGTTCGGCAGTAATGAGGAGGACCTGTTCGGGATCAAGGACGCGCTGCCGTCCACTTGGACCTACCTGTCGGTCCGCGCGCCGATGCCGGTGGAGCCCAATGGCTTCCGCTGGTTTACCAAGACTCCGGGGGACGGCGATTACGATGGGGTGACGGCCGATTTGCAGAGCAGCGCTGCGCTGATCAGGGACTTTGTCGGCAAAGCCACCGTCAAGTATCACACCCAGCCTGATCGTGTGTTTTTGGTAGGTTTCAGCCAGGGCGCGATCATGACGTATGAGGTGGCTTTACGTGACCCGCAGTTGGTGCGCGGCATCGCGGCACTGAGTGGCAGCCTGCTGCCGGTGCTCAAGGCTGAGCTCAAGCCGGACGAGCGTCTGGACAAACTGGCGATCTTTATCGGCCATGGCACCCTGGACCAGGCGCTGCCGTATGCGTCGGCGACGCGGGCGAATGAGGTGTTGGTGGGGCTGGGGTTGAAGCCGGAGTTTCATGGCTATCCAGGGATGAACCACACCGTCAGTGAGACGGAAGTGCAGGACCTGAAGGCCTGGTTGGAAACGAATTTGAAGTGAGCGCGTTGAACAAATGTGGGAGGGGGCATGCCCCTTCCACTTTTGATTGGCGTCGTCAGGACTGCTGGTTACTTGCCGCCAGTGATTTGTTTCACCAGTTCAGCATGTCCTTTTGCATCATCGGCCCGTGAAATCGCCTGGATCACCAGCAGGTGATTGCCTGAACCGCCGAGGAATGTGGAGTTCAAGGTTTTACCGCCGCCTTGGGTGGCGGTGCTGTCTACCTGGCGGAGGCCTAGGCCCTTGAAAGTCAGTTTTTTCTCACTTTGTTTTTTGAAGTCTGGCAGGGCGGCGCTCTGGTCCTTGACGAAGCCGGCCACGGCGCCGTCGAGGAATTGTGGGTCGTTGTCCTTAATGCTAACCCCGTCGTTACGCACGGTTTCGGCGACGATCACTACACTTTTCGTGGTCTTGTTGGCGTACATCGTGCCTTGGGTGTCGGCAGTGCCATCTTCAGCCTTACCCGACGGCAGGGTGTCGGCGGTGTAGGCCTTGGGCAGGCTGAAGGTGAACTTGCCGCCCAAGGTGGAGATGGTTTGCACGGTCGGCTTGGCAGCGGCGAATACGCTGCCGGCGGTAAGCGCGAGGGCCAGCAGGGCGGCGGTCTTGGTGAAAGTGGCCATGAAGCGCTCCAGGGATGAACGAAATTGCGCCGTATTCTGTCAGAAAATTCGCAAGATCGTTCATCGCTAGCCTCACACCTTGTCGGACTCTTCCTCAAGTCTGTCCATCTCAAACAGCCGCGCCAGTTCCGTACGGGCTTCCTGGGCGGTCTGCATCACTTTGGCTGCGTCGTCGTACACCGCGTGCTGGGCAGCGAGTACTTGCAGGTCGTGGTTCTTGAACCGGTTGATGCGCGCATCAGCTTGGGCTTGGGTCAGCCCCAGACCTACCAGGGTGCGGCGGCTCATTTCCAGGCTGGAGTAGAACGTCTCGCGAACGGGCGAGGCGTCCAGGTCCACCAGGCGGTGCACATGCTGGCGGTTACGTGCGCGGGCGATGATTTTCATGTGCGGGTAGAGGGTGCGCACCAGCTCGGCGGTCTTGATGTTGATCTCCGGGTCGTCCATGGCGATCACAAAGAACTCGGCCTGGTCGACCTTGGCCGCGTGCAGGATCTCGGGGCGCTGCGGGTCGCCGTAGAACACCGGCATGCCGCCGAAACTGCGGGTCAGTTCGATGGTTTCCACCGAGGTGTCGAGGGCGATGAACGAGATGTTCTGGGCGCGCAGGATCCGCGCCACAATCTGGCCCATACGGCCCATGCCGGCGATGACCACACGCGGCGCATCGCTTTCGATGGCGCGGTACTCCTCGGGCACTTCCACCGGCTTGACCTTGGGCTTGAACAGCTTCGGGCACACCAGCAACAGCAGCGGCGTCACGGCCATGGACAGGGTGATGGTCAGCACCAGGATGTCGTAGAGATGGGGTTCGAACAGGCCCTGGTCGCGGCCGATCTTGAACACCACGAAGGCGAATTCACCGCCGGCGGCCAGTACCACGCCCAGGCGCAGGGCGCTTTCGCGATTGAGGTCGCCCACCATTCGGCCCACGGCGTACAGCAGCGGTAGCTTGAGGCCAATCAGCAGCAGGGTCAGGCCGATCACTACTAGGGGCGAACTGAGCAACAGGCTGAGGTTGGCGCCCATGCCCACGCTGATAAAGAACAGTCCCAGCAACAGGCCCTTGAACGGTTCGATCTGGGATTCCAGTTCGTGGCGGTATTCCGAATCCGCCAGCAGCAGGCCGGCGAGGAAGGCGCCGAGGGCCATGGACACGCCCACCAGTTCCATCAGCCAGGCTGTGCCGATCACTACCAGCAGCGCGGTGGCAGTGGACACTTCGCGCAGGCCAGTCTTGGCGACGATGCGAAACACTGGCCGCAGCAGGTAGCGCCCGCCAATGATCACCACAGCGATGCTGCCGAGGATCTGCAGGACGTGTTGCACGCCCTGGGCTTCGGTGGTCGGGTGGTCGCTGCCGGCCAGCAGCGGCACCATGGCGATCAGCGGGATCGCCGCGATGTCCTGGAACAGCAGGATGGCAAACGCCAGCCGGCCGTGGGGCTGGTTGAGCTCCTTGCGCTCGGCCAGGCTTTGCAGGCCAAACGCGGTGGACGACAGCGCCAGGCCCAGGCCCAGCACGATGGCGCTGTTCCAGGCCTGGCCAAATACCCAGAGCGCCACTGCGGCCATGACCAGCCCGGTCAACAGCACCTGGGCCAGGCCGACACCAAACACCGCCTTGCGCATCACCCACAGTCGCTTGGGCGACAGTTCCAGACCAATGATGAACAGCAGCAACACCACTCCCAGCTCCGAAAACTGCGCCACGCTTTGCGGGTTGCCTATCAGGCCCAGCACCGATGGACCAATGATCACACCAGCAAACAGATAGCCCAACACCGCGCCCAATTGCAGGCGCTTGGCCAGGGGCACGGTCAGCACGGCCGCGAGCAGGAACACCACGGCTGCTTGTAACAGGTTGCCTTCATGGGGCATTGCGAACTCCAGGATCTTCAAAACCAGTCATCAGGCGTGTATTAGAGCGCTTTTTACATTTTGAAAATTGTATTTTTGAGGCAGATATCAATGAATGCTGGACGGAACTCTCATTTACAGGGAACCCAAAAATATCATTCGGATTCAATTCATAAAATTTTTGAAGGCGGATGCTGTTTCGTCTAACAAGATCTGCTGCCGTATCTGCCAGGTATTTTCTGCGCGACAGCTGATAAGCATTTGACTAGTGGCAATTTGAAATGTGTTAGAAAGTCGATTTTTACTCGAAGTAGGATAGACAATCCTACAGTTGGCGTGGAAAATACCAATTCGAGATCAGATTTTTCTGATATGCGATAGTGGCGCTTTGTATGGATGGCGGCGCTGGCTTTAACGCCGAAAACTAGCTCGAAAGTACTCTCGTTTTGTGAGGCGCTAATTTTTATTGCTATCGGAACTGATACTTAGATTTAGGGGATTTACGAAACGTGACTGTAGACAGGGTTTCAAAGGGTTTAGATTCCAATGACTTACCAATGGATGGTGTGGGCTTGGCTGCTATTGCTTCTGTCGCCGTATTATTATGCACGAGAGATGGTGAGCGCTTCCTTGAAGAGCAAATAGCTTCAATTTATCGTCAAACCCATAAGAACGTTAAAGTCTATGTTTCTGACGATGGATCGAGTGATGCTACGCAATCCATTGTTACAGCCGAAATTGAGCGCTTGGGGCATGAGTGTATTGAACTAACTGATGGTCCAGTAAAAGGGTTTGCTAGAAACTTTTTATCTGTCAGTTGTCGCGCCGACGTAAAAGCCGACTATTATGCATGGTGCGATCAGGACGATATTTGGAATGAGAATAAACTCCAGATCGCAGTAGAGTGGCTCGCCAGTGGTGATAGTTCCGTGCCGGCCCTTTATTGTTCACGCACGGAACTAATTGATGAGCATGGTCAAAGTATTGGCTTCTCCCCCTTCTTTTTAAAACCAGCAACTTTTAAGAACGCGCTCGTTCAAAATATTGCAGGTGGAAATACCATGGTTTTCAATCAGGCCTTGATGGATCTGATTCGTGAGGCAGGCGATAGTGTGCCCGTGGCATCTCACGATTGGTGGGCATACATGATTGTCAGCGGTTGTAATGGTCGAATTTATTATGATGAGACACCCACAGTACTTTATCGTCAGCACAGTTTGAACTGCATTGGTACCAATCGTGGGTTTCTTAACAATAGTAAGCGTGCAAAGGAACTGTGGCGCGGACGTTATCAGGGTTGGATTGATAACAATATTATTTCGTTGCAGGTAATCAGTCATCGGTTTACAGCGGAAAACAGAACGACTCTTGAGCGTTTTACCAAGGCCAGAAAGAATAGATTATTAGCACGGTTTTGGGGTTTTATAGGCTCGGGAGTATATCGTCAGACGCTGTTGGGGAATCTTGGTTTGATAGTTGCGGTCATTATGCGTCGCGTATAAAAAAAGGCGGCGCGAACCTGTCGGTAAGCGCCTGATAGTTGCATGTTTATGTCAGAAGATGAAGTCGGTAGGGGAGAGGTCTTCTTTCTTTATATTGAGCAGCAAGATTGAGTCATCTTCGTTAAGCGTGATAAGCAGGTCGTCGCCCATCTGTACCGACGCATCCATGACTTCTTCGAAGGTCGCTACAATACCTGCAAGGTCAATTTTATCTTGCTCGCCGGCACTGCCTGAAAAGTCTCCAATGATAGTTTCTCCGCCGCCACTTCCTTTCCAGAAAATGAAAGTATCAGCGCCCGGGCCACCCCACAGAATATCGTTGCCGGCACCACCATCGAGAACATCATCGCCTGGGCCGCCAAAAAGCTCGTCATCTCCGTCATCGCCGTAGAGATAGTCATTTCCTTCCCTGCCTTCAATACGATCGTTGCCGCTTCCGCCAGCCAGCAAGTTATCGTGGTCATCGCCGAGGATGATGTCGTCGTAGGGGGAGCCCTGCGCACCGCGAATGTTGATCAGACGGTCGTTGCCACCGCCACCAGTCGCTCGTCCTGCCATCAGATCAATGAATACAGGGTTGTCGGGTTTGCTTGGGTCGATTGGGGACCAATAATCGACCATGTTCCGTTCGCCAATTCCAATGATGATATCGTCGCCATTGGTCGGGTTTGGCCGAGGAAGAAAGGCAGGATTGGAATGACGATGCAGGGGAGAAAGATAGGTGAGGTAAGGGGGCTCCACGGTTTCGATCTGGCCCGGCGTTGCCCTCCCAGGCTTCAATTCAAGAGTCTGTTCATCCGATGTGTTGCCTCCTAGATCTACCACTCTTGTTCTTTCATGATTGTCGGGGAGGTAATAAGGGATAAACGCGTTGGTAACCCGGTTGCCAGAGAAAGAGCCCGACTCAGATCGCTTGAACGTTATGCCCTGTTTAAAGTTGTTGACGGTGTTGTTACTGATGACAACATCTTGAATGCCATCGCCACCTACCCATATGCCGTAAGTTGACCTTGATCTGCTCTGCCAGGCGGGAGAGTCGCTGCTTATTTCGAGCTCGCGGTTAGCGACCTTGTTATTGTCCACAACGCTGCCTTCGCCATATCGGGAGAGTGAAATCCCTACGCCCTCACCTATATCCTGAATCCCTTGGCCTCTTACTTCCATGATGCTGTTGTTTTGAATTCGGATATCCTTTCCATAGGTTTCGATACCCATGGCGTATGCGTTTTCAATGGTAGTATCCCCGCCGATGTCTGAGATCACATTGTCGGAGATCACCGACTTCTCGCCCTCAACCCTAATTCCTCTGAATGTGCTAAAGCGAATATCCATACGGTTGACTAAGTGATTGCGCCCTTCCAACATTGAAGAGTGGGTGGCGAGGTCAGAAAACCCGGAAAGATAAACGCCGTACTGAAAGCCGCGAATAAACCCGTTTTTTATGGTGATGTTACTTTGGCCGAATGAAAAAATACCGAATCCGGTATTGTCACCTTCAGTGGGGCCATTGATTGTATGTTGATCAAGGTCGATGGTGACGTTGCTGGCAAGAATTTCAATGCCGTTGCGGTCGCTCTGTAGCGATCGTTCCAGCTTATAGTTTCCTGGCTTGCTAATGGTGTAGGGAACGCTTCCAATGAGGGTGGTAGAGTTGTCTGCCTCCTCGGACTGGGCAATCACTAGCGTTGGAGTAGTGAAGGCTATCATTACCGTAATAAATGCGAGGGTAGCGTTTTTTATATTGAGACGGAGCATTATTTAGTTCTTAAGATGTTGGGGGAAGTGCAGCTGTGGCATATGTAGTTTTTTTAGTATTTGTTTGTTTGCGATGGTCATATATTCTTTATGGGCTGGCCTGAAGAACATGTCTATGTTTTCTGCAGTGAGTGCGTGAATGAGATTAGGGGCTTGCAATAAACTCAACAGCGCTGATGCTGATGAAACGGAAATAATGCCGCACGTTTCGAGTACTTGACTTAGAAACTCAATAGGCAAGCAATCCAGGCTGTCAGGAAGTTTCTTTGCGTTATAGTTTTCAAGACGCCGTAATAACTGCGTGACGAAGACAGCAGGCGTGCCCGCATGCTTTTTAATGTAAATTGTCCCGCCCGGTAATACGTGCTCACTGCAGATCTGGACATACAATTCGAGCTCATCCGACTCGCTCGTCAATTTACTGCTCGTGAAGTTGCTGAGGATGAGCACCCAAGTAGGTTCTGTTTTCGACCTTGCACCAATTTCCTGTTCAAGCTGGAGTACAGGCGCGAAAAACTGCTTCAGCGTGGTGAGCGTCTGTACGAGGATTTCGGTAGGTATGATGGTGTGCTTAGGGTGGGGAAGGGTGCGGTCCAGGTCATCAAAATCGATCACGGTCAACGCCGTCTCTGCTGCAATCCATTCGGCGGCGATGTTGACGCGGGTGAACCAAAAAAAATGCTTCAGCCCGCGAAGGCTGATATCAAAAGTCGGCGCAGGGGGCTTTATATTTGGATAGAGAAAGCCAGGGGAGTCTCCATAACAAATATTTCGTTTTGCTGATAGAGCCTGCATGAATGCCTGCGCAGTATGTTCGGAGCTGGCATCGTGCGAGTAATAAAACGCGGCACATTCTCCAGGAGTGATGTTCAAATACTCCCTGAGCCACTCTGCACGTTTTGACAATTTTCGGTAAGCGGAGAGCGGTCCTTTACGTTCCTTCAGTGATGGCAGCACTCCGGTGATGAACGGGAAGCTTTTGAGTGCGGCATCAAAAAATTGCCGACTTTTTGAGTTCGGCGAGTGGTCCATCAGTTGATAGGACCACAGCACTAGAGTGGCCGGGGTTTCTCTTGCAATATTCCTGGATTCTCTATCGAAACGAAGCGCGCAGAGAGCATGTAAAAGTTGATGTGGAGACGAGATCAAAATGACCTCTTTCCCCGCGGATGCGGGGGAAAGAGTGTGTGCATTGTCCACGATCACTGACTAGCGCGCCTGACGGTTTACGGGCAAATCAACATCCCACGATAGGTGAGGCCGCACCATGCAGTTGGGCCATGCGTTGGGCCAGTTCCCACGAACTCCGGTGGGTTCACTGTCATCGGCAACCGTGAAGCTGATGACCGCCTGCTTCATGATCCGGTGATCGATTTCAGCGCCAGGCCACAGTTCGACATCGACACGATAGTCTCCAACATTGAGCAACGGCGACTTAACAGTGCAACGCTCGATATGTTGGCCCACGGCCCTGACATCCGTGCCGGTGTACAGGTTGTCCATGCTCACCAGTACATAATGGCCCGCCAAGTCCTTCAGGTGCAGGTGCACATTAATCGGCCATTTCGCCTCAAGAACCGTGAACTTGACTTCGATAACAAACTCTTCCTTCACGTCAAATTCGGGACTCGGATTGCCGTTTTGATCAAGAACCATGATCGAGTCGAGTCTTACGCAGTCGTCAAACAGCGGCGCGTTGGCCTCAGCCCACGTCACTGCCGGTGTCAGTTGAATGCCTGAGCGTATATAAGAGCGGGTGATGTCTGAGACACTTTGCGTAGAAATTTGTTTGTCTTCGACGCTTTTCGGCAGTTCGATTTTGCTGTCGTTAACAATGCGGCCGTGAGCCATATGTACGGCTCTATTGCAAATGCGGTTGACAGCATCCATGTCGTGGCTGACAAACAGCAGTGTGCGTCCCTGGTCGGCTACTTGAAGCATTTTTTCGGTGCAGCGTCTCTGAAACGCAGCATCACCTACCGCCAACACTTCATCGACGATGAGAATCTCGGATTCAAGGTGGGCCGCTACGGAAAAGGCGAGGCGCACATACATGCCTGAGGAATAGCGCTTCACCGGCGTGTCAATCAGTTCGCCGAGTTCCGAGAACTCGATAATTTCCTCGATACGACGGCTGATTTCCTGAGGTTTCATGCCCATGATCGAGCCGTTCAGGTAGATGTTTTCGCGGCCACTGAGATCGCCGTGAAATCCTGTTCCGATCTCCAGAAGGCTGATCAATCGTCCACGGAAACGAAAGCCGCCATGGGAGGGCGATGTGATTCTGGACAAGATCTTTAGCAGTGTGCTTTTGCCACAACCGTTGGGACCGATAATACCGACTCGATCACCTTGCTTTATCTCCAGGTCCACGTCCTTCAGAGACCAGAAATGGTTGGGTGGCGCATCTTGGGTCTGCATGGCGTCGAGAATGGTGTGCGATTCGTGAGTGGTTTCCACCGGTTTCGCAGTTTTCGACTTTTGCAGTGGGTTAATCACTCGGCCGAGCATCCACCGAATACGCATATTGATCATTTCGGCGGCGGTAACGTTGGACTTGCCAATCCGATAAAGTTTGGAAACGTTCTCGCAACGAATAGCCCATGTCATAGGGTGTCTACCACATTTTTATCGAAGTGCTGGAATATAAACACGCCAACCGAGAAGCAAGTCACTGCAATGGCAATGAGCGTAAGCAGGGTGGATTGTGCGGGCCAGTGGCCGTGCATGGCGTCACGGTAACCGGTAATCACCAGCGAGAGTGGGTTGACTGCATACCAGGGTTTTGCCCAAGGCGGGACAGCCGAGACCGGGTAAATAGCAGGTGTTGAGTAATAAAAAAGTTGTAAGGCCAGGGGCACCAAGTGTTTTACGTCTCGATACTTGGCATTTAAAGGCGCGAGCATCAGGCCTATGCCCAGGCCTGTCATGAGTGTACAGGCCAGTAGCAACGGCATGATGAGCAACAACTGAATTGTCCAAACGTCATAGATAATGGCGAAAGGCGTAATCAGTAACGTGTAGGCGATCAGGAAGTCAACGGCGGCGCCTACGGCGTAAGCCCCGCCAATAAGGAGGCGAGGGAAGTAGACTTTGGTGATCAGGCCTGCGTTGCCTTCGATCATCTGAACCGAGGGGTTGAGGACGTTCATGAAGGCGTACCAGGGTATGACCGCCACCAGGTAAAACATAATGGTGGGGAGCCCATCAGTTGGCACCTTGACCATGATGCCGAACACGATAACGAATACGCCAACGGTAATGAGTGGGGTCAGAACGACCCACCCCAATCCGAATATCGTTTGTGTGTAACGTCCCTTCAGATCCCGCTTGCAGAATACCCACAACAGTAATCGAAAATCCCATAGGGTTCTGATCAGTCCGCGAAGGTCGAAACGGCGGGAATTGTTGACAACCGTTTCCTTGAGCGGCGGGCGGATTTTTTCTTCGGTACTCATTAGGGTCAGGTTCTGGTTGAGGGGGTGGAGAGAGGCTGAGCGCTTGTCAGTTCGTCGAACAGCTTGATAATTCTCGCCATCGATTTACCGTCATGCAGGCCCCATTCATGAGCACATTCAATTTGATTGGCTCGTGCCTCGGCGTACGCTTCCTTGTTGTCAGTCAATTGCTCCAGACTCGATTGGAATACGCTGTAGCGGTTGGTCGTAATAAGGCCTTTCGCGTTATCGAAGTCGGTATAGCCGTAGTCATAGCAGTCGTAGTTGATGGCTGGAATTCCACATGCCGTGGCCCAGCGCAGCGTGGACGACACGCACGCGACAAACAGGTCGCACGCGGGAACGAGTTCAAGTGTGTCGATATCGGTCACCCGGTGATGCAGGCGATAGGGCCTGAGGACTTCACTCAAAAGCTCGGGGTCGGTGACGGGGTGTGGACGAATTATCACATTGAAATCAGTAAAGCGACTGACGCTTGCGAGGGCTTTTGCCCAGGCCTTGCAAAGTGACTTGTAGTCCTGGAACTCCATTGGGATGCTGCGTGAGCCATATTGGTCGGTGGGCCAGGCACAGACGAGCAAAGGCTTGGTAGGATCCAGACGCAGTCGTCGGAAAATGCGCTCGCGGGCGGTTTGCGACTCTCGTGCGGCATGCATAACGTCGTCGTATGCAGCCCCCGTCAAGCGCAACTGGTGCTCCGGGAATAGCATACGGCGATAGTAACGCTCCATTTCCGGGCTTTCGACGGCGATGCAGGTGACGCTGCTGTTATTGGGGATCCAAGGATGTTCCGGCGCAAAACCGAAGGCTTCCAGCAAAAATATGTGCTGACCGGGCAGGCGAAGGAGTTTCTTCGAGGCGTAGTAGTTGACCCAGTGTGGAAACAGAAACGCTGCAAGTTTGTTAAGGATATTCCTGTCCGCTTCGTACATCGGTTTGTCGGAAAGGCTTTCGACCATTTCTTTGGCCGTGCCTACGGCGAACGGGACGATCAGTGTTGGGACGTTATCTTTGTTGCAGATTTTCGTCAGCAGGGTATTCACCGATCCTGGGAATTCCTGACCGAAAACCACCATTGAAGGCTTGAGGACGTTGTACAACTGGCGCGCGTAGTTATACGGCTGGAAACTTTTGCTGTTGGCTTTTTCGGCGCGCTTTTGCTTGGAGCGAGTGGCGAAGTCATGCAGCTTGAAAAATGGACTGAGCACTGTCGTTAGAACAAGGCCGGCCCATGTAAATGCACGCCCTTTGGGATTGGTCTTTTGCACCAAGGAGTGAGGTATGTAACCGTTTTCAAGCTCCTTCGCGATTTTTTCATACTTTATCGACAGTGGAGAGCGCTTCAGCGGGCGCCCTGGGTAATAAGCACCGAAGCCGTTCATGCGGCAAAACGCACGGTCAGGCTTGAGGTTGATATAGCCCGCTTGTACGAAAAGGAAGCTGACGTCGTAACCAGCCGTCTTGGCAGCTATTGCGACACGGCGAAGCTCGACGAACTCCCCGGCTTCGTTTACGACAAAAAGCACATTTTTGCCAGGGAGTGGAGAGCCCAATTTCATTCCTCACCTTTTGTTGCGTGCATCGTCCTGACATCTCCGTCGCTAAGCTAATGAAGTCGTTACGTGTTGGAAAAAATAGAGTAGGAATTCTTTCTCAAAAAGCACGGCTTGCAGGCCTTTGAGCGTTCCCGTCAACCTTATGCACAATTCGTTGTGCCGTCGAAGTCGGGTCACTCAGCGTGAGCGCCCGCTCGACCGCAACACTTTTTGGATGGATTGCTATCTATTTAGCATCCTTGATTGCCGCTGTGGCACGCAATTTAGCGCTCTTAGCCTTTTGGGCTGCGTCTTTCGCAACTTGCGACTGTGGAGCTGCTGCAGAGGCGGCCGATGCAAGCTCTACGTAGGCGTTAAGCCTCAGCATTGCCGACTCTGGCGAGGACTTGATTTCAGACAGCGCTTTTTCGGACGCTTGCATTGCAGCGACGGCAACGGTTTCCGGAGACTTCGCGGCCAGTTGTGCAGCGCCTTCAGGCGAGGACAGTGCGAGTTCAAGCGCCTGATTCTCAAGGGTTACTGCAGGGGCCGCTTTGGCTGGTCTGCCGAGAGCCTGCGCTTGTTTGTCGGAGGCTTGATCGCAGCCAGCAAGGCTGCCAGCGGTGGCGGTCAAAATAGTCAGAAGCAAAAGCATTTTTTTCATGGAAAATTCACTGTGCTGTTTGGCGTTAGTTTGCAGGCTGCCTTTCGGTTTTTTGCGCAGACCATTCGTGTTGTGCTCGTTCGAATTCTTCGATACGACCAATGTCGAGCCAGTACTCACGCAGGGGAAATGCCGCAGTGGCTCTTTTGGATGCGATCAAGTCCTCGAACATGGTGGGCATGTCGTAAAAGGTACCTTCGGGAATCTGGTCGAGCACCGAGGGTGAAATGGCGTAGATTCCGGCATTGACGTAAAAACTGTGTATCGGTTTTTCATCAATGCCGGTAATGGCTGAACCATCGACCTTCACAACCCCGTAGGGCACCTGAAAGTCGTACTCGCGTACTGTCATTGTGGCTTCGGCGTTGTGATCTTCATGAAACTGCAACAAGTCGTCGAAACGCGCATGAGTCAAGAGATCGCCATTCATCACCAGAATAGGGTGTTCGGGGCGTTTGGGCAGTAGCGACAAGGCGCCTGCTGTACCTAGTCGTTTGTTTTCTTCCAGGTAGCGAATTCGCACACCCCATTTGCTGCCATCCCCAAAGTGGTTGCGTACCACTTCAGCGAGGTAGTTGACGGAGAGAAAGAAGTTGCGAAATCCTTGCTCGATGAAACTCTCCAGAATGCACTCCAATATGGGCTTTCCGGCAATCATCAGCATCGGTTTTGGGCAGTGTTCTGTCAGGGGGCGCAGGCGTTGTCCCAGGCCGCCAGCCATTAACACCACCCAGTTTGGGCGCTCAAGTATTCCCGTGAGGGCATCGAGCGTGGCTAAACCCACCACGCGCTGTTCATCATCCAGCAGCGGCAGATGGTGTAAAACACCTCGGCGCATCAGGTTCAATTGTTCGTTGCTGGAAGATGTTGCGTGAGCAGTCTGCGGCGCCTCGTTCATCACTTCGGCAACCGGCGTCTCCAGATGGACTTCCTTAAGGATTGCTCGGCGGACGTCACCGTCGCTGAGTAATCCGACCAGTTTTTCGTCATCATCCAACACCAGTGCCATTTGCATCCCGCAGGCGTCGATGCGAACAATCGCTTCGCGCAACGGAGTGTTGGGCGAGACTACGGTATCTCTCCAATCCTTCACTTTATCGACTTCCTAATCTGACTGGAGTGCCTCGGAGCAGAGCGTCCCTGTCTACTGTATCTATATTGCTCCGAATATTTTGAACAGCCGAACTGTAGCGCAGCCGCAGCTGTTAAACAGGGGCGCAATAAGCCTACACGACAGGTCTCGTAAGTCAACAAGAGTGATCAGTGTGCGGTTCACGCATGCGCAACGTAAGCCACTTATGCTGCTTTTTGTAGGAAGAGTGGCGAGGGATGTTTTTCGGCGCTCTTTGAGCTGGTATGATCAGCCAATCATTGCAGGGATGCATGCTCACCGATTTCTTGCGAGACGCTTTTCAGGCGGCTCGTGACTGATCCTGGCAAAGCTCCCTTGGCGTAAAGTAATGGGAGCCTCCCCCCTGTTTGATTTTTTACACCACCTCTGGTTTCGCTGCGTCGTAGGCTGCGCTGTGTCATGGTTGCTGCCGGATACTTGTTGGGCGACTAATGGCGCAAGCCGGGCTGTTCAGTGCAAGATGTGCTCCCTCTGATGGCATTGCCTTGCGGGTTGCCAGCCAGGCTATCTCTATGCGGCTCGGTGCGGTGTGGTATGCGCGTGCTTTTGCACGTGTCGCAATTTTTGAAGCAGGATCCGTTTGTAGGACTCTTGCGTAACTGTTTTTTGTGTCTTGGGCTCTGGGGCTTCGGGACAAGTACGTTAAGGGTTGAACGATGACTACAGTTTTAGTGACCGGCGCGGATGGGTTCATTGGCTCGCATTTGACCGAGCTGCTCGTGCGTGAAGGTTATAATGTAAAGGCGCTGTCTCAGTATAACTCCTTCAACTATTGGGGTTGGCTCGAGGATGTCGATTGCCTGTCTCGTATTGAGGTGCTCAATGGTGATGTGCGTGACCCGCACTATTGCAAGCACATCACTAAAGGTGTCGACATCGTTTTTCACCTGGCTGCGCTGATTGCTATTCCTTATTCCTACGTCGCTCCAGACAGTTATGTAGATACTAATGTCAAAGGCACTTTGAATATTTGCCAGGCGGCATTGGAAAACGGCGTAAAGCGCATTATCCATACCTCGACCAGTGAGGTGTACGGCACTGCCCAGTATGTGCCTATCGATGAGAAGCACCCGCTTCAGGCGCAGTCGCCGTACAGCGCTTCAAAAATCGGCGCTGATGCAATGGCAATGAGCTTTTTCAATGCATTTGATCTGCCATTGACGATTGCGCGCCCATTTAACACCTACGGTCCTCGCCAGTCTGCTCGGGCGGTTATCCCCACCATCATCAGTCAGATTGCCGCCGGGCAGAAACAGATCAAGCTGGGTGATGTAACGCCGACTCGCGACTTCAACTACGTCGCCGATACGTGCCGTGGGTTCCTGGAATTGGCTCGTTGCGAGCAAGCCATCGGTGAAACGGTGAACATCGGTTCGAATTTTGAGATTTCGGTAGGTGATACGCTCAATCTTATTCGCGAGTTGATGAATAGCGATGTTGAGTTCCTGACGGATGACCAGCGCCTGCGTCCAGAGAAATCTGAAGTTTTCCGCTTGTGGTGTGATAACTCAAAGATCCACGCTCTTACCGGTTTTGAGCCTGAGTATTCGATTCGCCAAGGCCTGGAAAAAACGGTTGAGTGGTTCTCCCAGCCTCAAAACCTCAGCAAATATAAAGCCAATATTTATAACGTTTGAGGCTCGAAATGTTTGATGCCCTGGTTCGGTTTGTACGCGATCAATACGGAACAAATGAGTTCATTCCGTTGCATGCCCCGGTGTTCTCCGGTAACGAGAAAAAGTATGTAGCAGACACGATCGAATCGACCTTCGTCTCCAGCGTTGGTGCCTTTGTAGATCGTTTCGAGAAGGACATGCAGGTTTACACTGGCAGTGAGCGCGCCGTAGCTACCGTGAACGGTACCGCTGCGTTGCACATAGCTCTTTTGTTGGCGGGCGTTAAGCCGGGTGATCTGGTCATCACTCAGTCCCTGACATTTGTAGCTACATGCAATGCCATTGCCTATTGTGGCGCTCAACCTGTATTCGTTGATGTCGATCGTGAGACCTTGGGCCTTTCGCCGACAGCCCTGGATGCGTGGCTTGAGTCCGAAGCGTTTATCGACGCCGACGGCGTTTGCCGCTTGCGAAGTGACGACCGCGCACTCCGGGCCTGCTTACCAATGCATACATTTGGCCATCCCGTAGCGCTTGATGCGCTCATGGAGGTCTGTGCTCGTTGGGGGCTGGCGTTGGTGGAGGATGCGGCCGAGTCTCTAGGCAGTACTTATAAAGAGCGTCATACCGGCACATTCGGGTTGATTGGCACGCTCAGCTTCAATGGCAACAAGATCATTACCACTGGCGGTGGCGGTATGCTGCTGACCAACGAGGTACTGGGTGCCAAAGCCAAGCATCTTACGACCACTGCCAAACAGCCTCATGCCTACGAATATGTTCATGATGAAGTGGGCTACAACTACCGGTTGCCTAACCTTAATGCGGCCCTGGGTTGTGCGCAGTTGGAACAGTTGGATTCATTCCTCGTATCCAAGCGAAAGCTGGCAATGAATTACAAGCATGAGTTGGCACAAACCGACTTGCAGTTTTTTACCGAGCCGGCGCATGGCAAATCCAATTACTGGTTGAACGCGGTTATTTGCAATGACAGGACGCAGCGTGACGCGCTGCTGAAAGCAACCAACGACAGTGGTGTCATGACTCGGCCGATCTGGAAATTGATGAGCCATTTGCCCACTTACGAGCATTGCTTGAAGGGCGACCTGACTAACTCGCATTGGCTGGAGGCGCGTATCGTTAACCTGCCCAGCAGCGTGCCGCCTGCGGGTCGCTTATGACACGTCGCGTCGCCGTATTTACCGGGACTCGGGCTGAGTACGGCTTGCTGTACTGGCTGATGAAAGGCATTCAGGCCAGCGAGCTGCTTGAGCTGCAAACCATTGTCAGTTGCATGCACCTTTCTCCTGAGTTTGGAGAGACCTGGCGACAAATCGAGCACGATGGTTTTGCCATCGACGCCAAGGTCGAGATGCTTTTATCCTCCAATACCGACGTCGGCGTGGCCAAGTCGATGGGATTGGGTACGCTGGGATTTGCTGATGCCCTGGATCGGTTGCGCCCTGAGATGTTGGTGGTACTGGGTGACCGATTCGAGGCGCTGAGTATTGTTCAGGCGGCGTTGGTCATGCGCATTCCTGTCGTTCATTTGCACGGTGGGGAGCTGACGGAGGGCGCATATGATGATGCCATTCGCCATGCAATCACGAAAATGGCATACCTGCATTTCGTGGCGGCTGAGCCCTACCGGCAGCGTGTCATTCAGATGGGTGAAAGCCCCGAGCGGGTCTTTAATGTCGGAGCGGTTGGGCTTGATCACATTAAGCGCACGCCGCTTATGTCGGCACACGAATTAAGTGAGAGCCTTCAGTTTGATGTGGATGCACCGCTCATCCTGGTCACTTACCACCCGGTCACGGCGTTGACAGAGGATCCAGTTGAAAGCTTCAACGCCTTATTGCTGGCCCTGGAGGAATTCGCGGATTATCGCGTCATTCTGACCTACCCGAATGCCGATAACGGTGGTCGCGCGATCATTCCGTTGCTGGAGGATTTTGCTGGGCGTCATCCTGATCGGGTCCTGGCGATCCCTTCATTGGGTTTTCGTCGCTACCTCAGTGTCGTCGCACGCGCTTCAGCGGTTGTCGGCAACTCTTCCAGTGGGATCATCGAAGTACCGTCTTTTGGTGTGCCGACCGTCAATATTGGCATGCGTCAGGCCGGCCGGCTTTGCGCGGACTCGGTGTTGGCCTGCCCGCCCGATAAAGACGCCATCGTCGCGGCGCTTGCGTTGGCGCTGAGTGCGCCATTTGCGCAGTCTTGCAGGGAAACAACCAACCCGTATGGGCAGGGTGAAGTCGCCGAGGCTATTGTGGCCGTTCTTGAAACTTGTGACCTATTGAGTCACAAAACATTTCATGATTTGAGTTGACGTATGAAACTACCCAAAAAAGATGCGGTGTACGTTATTGCTGAAGCTGGTGTAAACCATAATGGTGAGCGCGAGTTGGCATTTGAACTGGTCGACCTGGCCGCGAGCGCTGGGGCAGATGCGGTAAAGTTCCAGACGTTCGATGCGCGCAAATTGGCATCTGCAAGTGCTCCCAAGGCCTTGTATCAGCAGGAAACGACCGACGCGGCTGAAAGCCAGTTGGCGATGCTGCAGAAGCTTGAACTGCCGCGCGCCTGGCACGCTGATTTGCAAAGCCATGCCAAAGCCCGTGGCATTGAGTTCATCAGCACTGCTTTTGATAGCGATAGCCTGGATTTTCTGTGTTCGCTGGATATTCCATTCTTCAAGGTTCCTTCGGGGGAGCTGACCAACGGACCGTTGCTTTGGCAGTTTGCCAGGACCGGGAAGGCACTCATTCTGTCGACGGGCATGGCGACACTGAGTGAGGTCGAGCAAGGTCTGGCTATCGTTGCGCACGCACTGTGTAATCAAACCGAACCGGCACATATGGATGAAGTTTGGCGGTGCTGGAGTGATGATGAGGCAAGAGGCCGATTGGCCGGCCATGTCACGCTGTTGCACTGTACTTCGCAATACCCTACGCCTATGGCGGAAGTTAACCTTCGGGCCATGGATACGCTGAAAGAAGCGTTCGGGCTTGAAGTCGGGTACTCGGACCATACGGAAGGATTACTGGTGCCCGTCGCCGCGGTCGCTCGTGGTGCGACCGTAATCGAAAAACATTTCACGCTGGATCGTTCCATGCCGGGCCCGGATCACAAGGCATCGCTGGAGCCCGCTGAGCTTGCTGACATGGTAAGGCAGATAAGGGCGCTGGAACTGGCCCTCGGGAAGCCGGGAAAATCGCCACAACCCAGTGAATGGGATACCCGCAAGGCTGCTCGTCAGCAGGTAGTGGCGGCGCGCGAAATTACTTCGGGTCAGCGGTTCGCCCGCGCCGATCTGACCACGGCGCGCTCTGGCAGCGGCTTGCCTGCGACTGAGTTGTGGCAGCGAGTCGGAGCAGTGGCTTCGCGCAACTATCGCGCCGGTGAGATCATCGAATGACGGAGTCTGGTCGCGACGTTTCCCTGCTTCCATTTGTCATTCTTGGCGCCGGGGGGCACGCGAAAGTGTTATTGGCGCTGCTTCAGTCGATGGGGGCGGTGGTGAAAGGGGTCTGCGATCCCGTTCTGGCGCAGAGTGGTATCGAGTTCTGGCGGGGTGTAAGGGTGTTGGGGGGTGACGAGGCGCTTAATGGGCTGGATCCTACCCAGGTGGCATTGGTCAATGGTCTGGGACAAGTTGTCGGCAGCGATCGCCGGATGAAGGTCTTTATGGAGCTGACCGCCAAGGGCTATACGTTTCCAGCACTTCTGCACTCGGCAGCATGGATCGACTCCACTGTAGTGCTGGAGGCGGGTG
Organism: Pseudomonas sivasensis; assembly: GCF_021391435.1. Lineage (NCBI taxonomy): Bacteria > Pseudomonadati > Pseudomonadota > Gammaproteobacteria > Pseudomonadales > Pseudomonadaceae > Pseudomonas > Pseudomonas sivasensis. The sequence goes on from NZ_CP090029.1 coordinate 2,556,378, forward strand.
CCCAAGTCATGGCCGGGGCAGTGATTCAGCCCGATTCCGTCATAGGTGCCAACACGATCATAAATACCGGGGCCAGGGTCGATCACGACTGTATAATCGCAAGTCATGTTCACATCGCTCCCGGGGCTGTTTTATGCGGTGGAGTCAAGGTGGCGACTGGCGCATTTGTTGGCGCAGGTTCCACCACCCTGCAAGGCCTTAGTATTGGCGAGAGCGCCATCGTGGCGGCGGGAAGTACGTTGGTCAGGGACCTGCAAGCAGGGCATTTGGTGGTGAGTTCTCCAATGCGGATTCGTGAGTCGAAATTTAAAGTTGAGCCAAAATAATCATGAGCTCAATTGACCAACTTCCTCTGGAAAAATGCGCTTGTCGGGCCCTTGGTCGCAACCCATGAAGTGGGCTGCGCAAGCATTGTGCGTCTGACGCATGCCAGTGGCGTTCAACAGTTTCCAGTTGATATCAGTCAACACGGTAGGAAAAAACGTTAAGCGACTGAAGATGCAAAATTAATGGCCTCCATGAGAGGCCGATAAACCGAATACACGTAAGCGCTGGTATCTACGTGTGGACCCCGCTTTAATCGATGAAATCGTTTATTTTGGGGGTCAGAGCGATATACCACTGTTGTTCGAGCGCGTGCAGCATGCGGGGCGTAAGCGATACAGACCCAGCGACCCGCTGTTGGTACGTACAAGTACACTGTTCAATAAATAATTTCGTGATTGGAGATTGGTTTTGAAAATTGCCCCGAGTTCATCTATAGATCTTTCAAGGTTCAGCAAGCCAAAAAATGAACTGGAAGTTTATTACGGGTTGCCGCGCGACGTTAAGTTCTGCAAAAAGTGCAACATGTCGAACCAGCAGCCGATGTCGAGCAATGAGTACGCGCACAGCAATGGCTCGACCAAGACAACCTTGAGCTTCGACGAAGAGGGTGTATGTCACGCGTGCCGTTTCAACATCCTCAAGGAAGACGGTGAAATCGATTGGGACGAGCGTGAGCGCGAACTCGTCGAGTTGTGCAATCAGCATCGTAAGTCCGACGGCACCTACGACTGCATCGTCGGTGGCAGCGGTGGTAAAGACAGCGCGATGCAGTCTCACCTGCTGAAGTACAAATACGGCATGAATCCGCTGACCGTGACCTGGTCGCCGCACCTGTATACCGATATTGGTTGGAAAAACTTCCAGCAGTGGCTGCATGTCGGTGGCTTCGATAACTATCTGTATACCCCCAATGGCAAGATTCACCGCCTGCTGACCCGCAACGCGACAATCAATCTGCTCCACCCTTTCCAGCCGTTCATCCTGGGGCAGAAGACGTTCGTTGCTAAAATGGCAGCGCAACTGAATATTCCGTTGATCTTCTACGGAGAGATGCCAGGCGAGTACGGCGAAAAGATTTCCCATAAAACCTCAAGCTACGCTGCCGCCAATGAAGTAGCGGAAAGCGAGGGTTTTTCGCTGGATTATTTCGGTGGCAAAGACGTCCGCGACGTTTACCTGGGTGGCAAGAAAATTGGCGAATACCTGGACGAAGGCGTTCCGCTGGTCGACCTGAAAAGCTATCTGCCAATGCCAGCCGAAGTGCTTGAGCGCAAGGGTATCGATTTCAAATACCTGGGTTACTACAAGAAGTGGGTACCGCAGGAAGCCTACTACTACGCCGTAGAGAATACCGGCTTTGAAGCCAACCCTGTTCGCACCGAGGGGACGTACTCCAAGTACAACAGTCTCGATGACAAGGTAGATGGTTTCTTCTACTTCACACGTTGGATCAAATTCGGCGTGGGCCGCTCGATGATGGACTCTGCTCAAGAGATTCGTAACCATCACATCGACAAGGACGAAGCAATTGCTTTGATGCAGCGTTATGAAGGTGAATATCCATCGCGCTACGAAAAGGAATTCCTGGACTACATCAGCATGACCCGTGAAGAGTTCCTGGAAACATGTGATCGTTTCCGTTCTCCGCACCTGTGGCATGTGGTTGATGGCGAGTGGAAACTGCGTTACACGCCTTGGAATCCTCAGGTTAACGCTGAATGAGCAACACGCGACTGATTGCCCGCCTTGATGTGAAAGGTGCCAATCTCATTAAAGGCATTCATCTGGAGGGGCTCCGCGTAATCGGGTCCCCTAACGAACATGCTCTGCGCTATTACGAGCAGGGCATTGATGAGTTGATCTATATGGACTGCGTCGCGAGTCTTTATGGGCGCAACAGCCTGAGTGAGTTGATCAAGCAGGCGGCAGAGAATGTCTTCATTCCTCTGACCGTCGGCGGAGGTGTGCGATCGGCTGACGACGTCGCTCATCTGCTGAGGTGTGGTGCCGATAAGGTCGCCGTTAATACCGCAGCGGTCAGCAATCCGCAGTTGATCACCGAGATCGCTCGGCGCTTTGGCAGCCAATGTATGGTGTTGTCAATTGAGGCAAAAAGCGTCTCGCCGGAACGTTGGGAAGTGTTCACCGACAATGGCCGTGAAAGCACGGGTATTGACGTCGTCGACTGGGCAAAACAGGCGGCAGCGTTAGGTGCCGGAGAGATTTTGCTGACCTCGGTCGACCGCGAAGGAACGCGTAAAGGCTTCGATCTGGCACTTGTTCAGGCGGTAACCGATTCAGTCAATATTCCTGTTATTGCCAGCGGCGGTATGGGTAAAGCCCAAGATGCCGTCGAGGTGGTCAGGATGGGGGCGGATGCAGTAGCTATGGCTGACATTCTTCACTATAAGCGAGCATCGCTGGCTGACATCCGAACAGAAGCCTCTGCTGGCGGGATCCGGGTTCGAACCTATGAGTAATGTAGTAACAGTTATCGATTATGGCGTAGGTAATCTTTTTAGCGTACGTCGTGCGCTTGAGTACTGCGGTGCGACCGTAAACCTGGTATCCGATCCCGATGCGTTGAAAGACGCCACTAAGGTTCTACTGCCAGGTGTGGGGGCCTTTTCCAATGCGATGACGATGTTGTCGGCGAACGGAATGGATCAGGCAATCAAAGAGTACGCCTCATCTGGTGCGCCACTTTTCGGCATTTGCCTTGGAATGCAGCTGTTGTTGGATTGCAGCCATGAGTTTGGCCTTATCAACGGGTTGGGATTGATCCCAGGTTCCGTAGAACCGATACCTGCCGTTGATAAGAGCGGTGCGCGTCTGAAAATCCCTCATATTGGTTGGTCAGATCTGGTTTGTGCCGCAGGGCGTGCTTCCTGGGAAGGAACATTGCTGGCCTCGATAGAACCGCACAATAGCGCGGTCTATTTTGTGCACTCCTACATGGCTGTTCCTGAAGATGGTGCTCATCGCGTTGCGGATTGCCGGTACGGCGATACGGCTGTGGCGGCGGTTATCGGGCGCGACAATGTGTGGGGCGCTCAATTTCATCCGGAAAAAAGTGGCAAGGTCGGGTTGTCGATGTTGCGCGACTTTGTGGCGCTGAAATGAAAATCCTGGCAATCGTACCCGCGAGGGGCGGATCCAAACGGCTACCCGGAAAGAACATCAAGGTTCTGGGTGGGCGGCCGTTGATTGCATGGACAATTGAAGCTGCGCAGCAAAGTGGCGTTGTTACCGATGTCGTGATCTCGACGGATGATGTTGCTATTGCGGACGTTGCCCGCACGTTTGGTGGCAGTGTCCTCAGTATGAGGCCTGCGCATTTGGCCACTGATATCGCCAGCAGTTTTGACGTAGTGGTGCAGGTGCTGGATGAATATGAAACCGCTCACGGCGCCGTGGATGGTGTCATGTTGCTTCAGCCCACCTCGCCCTTTCGTTCGGCAGAATCCATTCGGCGTGCGGTATTGCAGTATCAGCAGGATGTTTCCCGCTCCGTTGTCAGTGTTGCAGCAGCCAGCTCTCATCCCGCTTGGTGTTTCAGGCTGGAAGGGGACACCATGACGCCTTTCCTTGGTTGGGAGAGCCTGTCGAAGCGATCGCAGGACCTGGAACCGGCCTACACATTGGACGGGGCCATTTACCTGCTGGCGCCAGATGTTCTTCGTGAGCAGAAGCGTTTTTTAGGCCCCGGGACCGTGCCGTTAGTAATGACGGACAGTCGCGAGTCGCTCGATATTGATACTCTCGAGGATTGGGACATTGCGGTACGCATGCTGGAACAGGCTGCGATATATGGCCTTACGCCAAGAAACGATTAAGTTTTAAAAGCCGTCATTCTCATTTGAATGGCGGTTTTTTTTGTGTGTGTGCTGGGCATTCTGGTTATTTGCAGGTGCAGCCCGCAGTGGGCGCATAATAATATGGCCAAAAAGCGTTTATCTCTTTATTCCAATAAAGTCACAAATGTCTGAATGGTATTTTGACTAATAATAAAGAAGGTAGCTTTTTGTGATTAATAGATTAACCGCTGGTCAGTCAACCATGCTCGATGCAATACGAGCGTTGGCTGCTTTTGTAGTTTTAGTAGGGCATACGTTTTCATTAGTAGTTCCTGATAGTTGGTTTGGTAAGGTGATGCCATTTCAAAGCTTGGCGGTAGTTGTGTTTTTTTGGCTTTCAGGATTTCTTATCGTCTACCAATGCTTGAGTAAGAAAAAGTACAGTTTTGGCGAGTACATGATAGATCGCTTTAGCAGGATATATGTTTTATATATTCCGGGGCTGATGATTACATTTTTGGTTTGTGTTGTTGTTTTGGGCCGTGCTCCGCCAACGGCTTGGGATTCTGTTGGGCACCTTTTTCAGCTTCAGCACACGCCTTTCGCCAGGATGATCGGAGGCGTCCCGCCTATAAATATCTATGGGGGAAACAGTGTTCTTTGGACGATAGCTATTGAGTGGTGGCTCTATGTCTTTTTCGGTATTGCCTTTTTTTGGAGGTCGATGGGAAAGATTGAGAAATCGCTTGCGGTACTGCTGTCATGCCCCGCGACACTGGTGGTGGGGTATTTCACAGTCTGGGAATCGGTAGCATGGGAGTGGTTTCTGGGTGCCGCCTGCGCAGCTATATTTGTCTATGCGCCTCAGATGGGGTGGCGGCAGGTTGTTGTCCCCCTCATGGCTGTTGTGGCTGGGATTCTCTGGAAATTTCAAAAACTCTCGCTTGCCAGTCAGATAAATATGTATGACTTACAGCTTCTAATTCTTTCGGGTGTAGGGCTGATGCTGGTCGTATTGGCAAGCAAGGATCTTCGTATTCCTTCCCCCGTCAGGTGGGTGACTGCAAAGGGTGCATATGTGTCCTATGCGTTGTATCTGACACATGAGCCGATTCGTGTTCTGGTGGCGCAATATATAGATCCATCGCGCGTGTCTAATGCCTGGCTGTCAGTATTTATATGCATTATGTTTGCTGCAATGTGCGCGTGGTTGCTGGAGAATAAACACATCACATTACGTGTCTGGCTGAAAAGAAAGTTGATCACTCCTAAGGAAGCGCTGGTTATAGGGTAGGTGACGAAACCGACCTAGGCTAACGCCGGCAGACTGCCGCGGGGCGCTAAATTTACTCATGGGGTGGCGCCGATCGTTATCGGGGTACCCTCGACAGGATATTTAATGAAGCTTATTCACATTGGCCTCCCCAAGTCAGCGTCAACTTACATACAAGCCGCGGCACAGCAGCGGGGCGACGTACAGGTGCTTCAATGGCACAATTACGCCCAGAATATTGTTCACGCGGCTTCGCTGGAAGCTTATCTAGACGGTCCGGGGGAGTCGAATATAGCGCCACACCAACCACGGGCAGATGCCCCTGTTTTCGTGAGCTGTGAAGAACTCTGCGGCTGGGCGCCGAGACCGGTAACGGCACTTGAAATTCAAACGTACCAACGCCTGGTCGCGGCGGCGCTGAAGCATGAGTTACCCGACGCTAAAGTGCTGATTGTGACAAGAAGCCCGTTGTCGTTTGTGGACAGCTACTACAATCAGGCGGTGAAAGAGGGCGCTTCTGAAAACCCTCGTGTGTTTACCGAACGCTGGCATGCCATGTTGCTCGGGTTATTGAATTACGCGAAGTTGTATGATCTTTACGCTTCCCTGTTTGGCGCATCAAACGTACTGGTTATTCCCGTAGAGTTGCTGCGTGACGACCCCGGTCGTTTCTACGACATGATTGAGGGGCACGCAGGCTTTACCTTGAGGCCTCGTTCCCCAGAGAGTATTCAACATAACCGCTCACTGACCGGGCATGAACTTCAGGCCATGCGAGTGCTGAATCGAATTGTAAAAGTACTTTCAGCAGATCAACAAGGAAAGCCCGAACCGTTCCTGCTACCTCATTTGAATTCGATAAAGCGCAGCTTTCTATCGTATTACGTTGAAAATGACCCCAACTCCATGCGACGAAGCCGACGCTTACTAAGCGCGGCTGGGGTCAGCGTAGATAAACGCCATGTCTCAACAGTACTTCTTGAGAAATGGCGTGAGGGAATTATTAGTGGCTTGGACGGATTGAGAGGGCACTCTTTTCCGAGTGAGTATTTATCCAGTTACCTGGCAGACGTTGGTGAGTGATCGCCTCACAAGTTCCTCACGACTGATGCGCCCAAGACTATTTTCTACAATCAGACGGTGCTGAGCTGAAAGCTCGGCGAGTTCTAATTCATGCGTTGGGATACGCGGGATCACGCTTATGAAATCGCCTGTCAATACCTCTAACCTGACGTCTGTCAGTCACCATGTGACCCAGGCTGAGCGCGCCCATTACATGGGGACAAAAGGCGCTGTGATTTGGTTTACGGGCCTTTCTGCGTCCGGAAAGTCGAGTTTGGCGATGGCCTTGGAGGCGCATCTACTGAGGTCTGGCTGCGCGTGCTACACACTGGATGGAGACAATATTCGCAAAGGACTTAATGCCAACCTGGGATTTTCAGAAGACGACAGGACAGAGAACATACGGCGGGTCGGTGAAGTAGCCGCACTATTTGCAGATGCGGGCATGATTTGTATCACTGCGTTTATCTCCCCCTATCGCGAAGGGCGTGCGCGCGCTCGTGCCGCAGCCGGCAACACGTCTTTCCATGAAATCTATATTGCGGCAGACCTTGCAACGTGTGAGATACGTGACCCCAAGGGTTTGTACCGCAAGGCCCGAGCCAGAGAAATTCTCGACTTCACGGGTATAGATGCGCCTTACCAGCCGCCCTTGAACCCTGATTTGATCATTGATACGGCTAACCAGACGTTCGAGCAAAGCCTTAAACAGCTAGTAGATTACGTTGCTGAGCATATTCCTACGAAAGTTGATCGTTGATGGACGGCTTTTGGGTCGAAGACTATTTTGTGTTTTCGCTCAAGCGCGGTCCGTAGCGGGGAACTAACCCCACCGCCAACCCGACGATGATGATTGCAATCGAAATCAGGTTCGGCGTGGAAACGTGCTCACCGATGATCAACATCGAACTGCTGATCCCGAATACGGGAATCAGCAACGACAGCGGCGCCACTGTGGACACGGGGTACAGTTTTAGCAGCGAGTTCCAGCCCCAGTAGGCAAAGTGCGTGGCCAGGTACACCTGGAACAGGATGGACAGTATCGCTGCCAGGTCGAGGCTGGCGTTCAAGCCTTCGAACGGGCTACTGCCATGCATCCACCAGGCCATGAGGAACAGTGGAATCGGCGGAAACAGGCTGGCCCATACCATGAACGAGAAGATCTCCTTGACCCCGGACTTCTTGATGATGACGTTGCCCACGCTCCAGGCCAGCGCACTCAATACGATCAACATCACCCCAAGGACGGCGTGGTTGCCTTCCTGAGTGGAAATGATGCCCGCCAGTCCGCTGAGCGCCAGCAAGGCGCCGACGATCTGCGCCTTGCGGATGTTCTCCTTGAACAGTAAAAAACCCCAACCCATGGTGAAGAACACGCTGAGTTGGATGATCAATGAAGCAATACCAGGGCTCACACCGATCTGGATCCCGTAGTTGATTACGCCCCACATGCCCAGCCCGAAGATAAAACCGTAGGCGGCTACGTAGCTGAACTTGACGGCGGGGCGCTTGATGAAGAACACCAGGGGCAGGGCTGCCAAGGCAAAGCGGATGCCGGTGAGCACAAAGGGGTCGACCGAGCGCAGGCCCAATTGGGTGATGGGGAAATTCACTCCCCACACCAGGGTGACGAGCACGGCTAGCGCCAAGTGTTTTTTCAGCATGGAGTGTTCCCTAGGTCATGACGCTTCTTTAAGGGCGTTGATGTTAGGGGCAGTTCGATTGGCCCGCTTGCTATGTCAGGTCAACTTTTGACAAGATCGGGCCATGATTCCAGCCTTTGATTTTTCCAGCCCTGACGCCGTGGTGACGCTACGCGAATACCCCAATGGCACTGTTTTCGAGCGGCACACGCATGCGCGTGGGCAGTTCGCCTATGCCTCCACCGGTGCGTTGAAAATGTTCACCGACCTCGGCAATTGGGTGGTGCCGCCGCAGCGGGCGATTTGGGTGCCCGGTGGTGTGCCCCATGAAATGCAGATGCGCGGGGAGGTGGTGATGCTCAATACCTACCTGAACGCCGATGCCGTCCTGCGCGCGGGGTTGCAAGCGCGCTGTCAGGTGTTTGAAGTGTCGCCCTTGCTCAGGCATTTGCTGGAGGCGGCGCTGGCTATCGATCCCTCAATGCCACTCAATGTGAGGCATCGCTGCGTGTTGACGCTGTTGATTGATGAAATCGGCGCCATGCCTGAGGTGCCCCTCAGCGCGCCATTGCCTGGCGAACCACGGCTGGCGCGGGCCTGTCAGCGTTTCCTGGAGGCGCCCACGCAAAAAATCACCCTCGACGAGATGGCTGAGTGGTCGAACATGAGTCGACGCACGTTCACCCGCCATTTCCAGGAAAGCACGGGGATGACGTTTGTGTCCTGGCGCCAGCAGGTGTGCCTGCTGGAAGCCACTGCACGCCTAAGCCATGGCGCTTCCATCACCGAGGTGGCGCTCGGGTTGGGTTTCAGCAGCTCCAGTGCGTTCACGTCGGTGTTCCGGCGCAACCTGGGGGATTCTCCGGCGCGCTACCTGGCGAACTCAAAGGCTGGCGCGCAGTTCTGAGGCCTTTGCTGCTGCCACGTCGGTCAGGATTCACCTCCCTTGGGCCTTGCCTTTGTTACTATCGCCCACCCTTGTCACCCGGAGTCACCGCCCAATGCAACACCAGTGGGATGAAATGCACCGCACCCGCAAGCCCACATTCCTACTGTGTGGCGAGCCTCAGGGGGACGTGCTCAATCTCTATGTTCACGGTTATTCGGCGTTTTTCAACCGGCAACAACTGGGCAATTTCAAGGCGCAGTTGGCGGGCATCGAAGGCTCCACCAACCTGATGCTGTTCTGGCCCGCGGGGCACTTCCTGGAAAACCTGTTTGCGCCTTTCAAGGACGTGATCGGCGCGATGCTCGGCGGCGGCAGTGTCGGCGCAGCGACCGTCGGCGTGGGCAAGGCGATTGCCTATTTCCTCGACCACTACAAAAGCGTCGAGGCGCGGGTGGACGAAGTGGCCAAGAGTTTGCTGCCGGAGCTGGCGGGTTACCTGCACGGTGAGTCGCTGAACGTGCGGCGTATCAACCTGATCGGCCATTCCCTGGGCGCGCGGATTCTGGTCAAGAGCCTCCTGGCCAGCCCTGAAACTGCGCGGGAACTGCCGTTGGACAATCTACTGCTGATGGGCGGGGCGATCTGCACGTCGAGCCCGTGGGATGAGGTGTCGGCGCCACTCAAGGGCCGGCTGATCAACTGCCACTCCAGCAAGGATTGGGCGTTGGCCATTAAGCCGGACACCGAGCGCTGCATTGGTCGTTATGCAATTGAGGTGACGCCGGCACTCAAGGCCAAGATCACCAATGTGCACTTGGCTACCTTCGATCACGCCGCCTATTGGCCGCAATTGCAGACGGTGGTGCAGTACACCGACCTGTTGCACGAGCGACGCGGCATGATTCGCTCCGACCTGCGAAGCAGCGAGGTGCGCTTTGCCGAGGAGGATGTGGAACTGTTCCCAGCCTTGGTGCAGGCGCGGCCGGAGGAGTTGAAATTCCTCGCCGAACTGATGGCGCAAAAGCGCAGTGCATCGATTGATGCCAAGGTGCGCGAGCCGCTCAAACTGGCCATCGAGTTACAGCGCATGGGCGGCGATAGCTTTATGAACCTGGCTCGTGGGCATGGCGTAAGTTATCGCCAGATCGCCGAAGACGTGGCGCAGCGCCTGGGGATCAAGTTTGACGAGTCGCTTGAAACGGTTGCGCTGGCAGACATTGAAACCCAGGTGGCGCAAAAGCTGATCGAGCAGTACAAGGACAAGCTCAGTAATGCCGACCGGCAGGTATTCGACGCCGAGCTCAAGGCGGCCGCGCAAAAAGAGCAGGGCCTGTTCAAGCGTTTCGATGTTGGGCGCTCGGCCACTACGGCTTTGAGCGGCACGGCGCTGGCGGGGCTGACCGGGTTTATCCTGCGTCGTGGGGCGGCCTCAGCGATTCCGGTGGTGGGGCAGGCACTGGCGGCCGCGATGCTGCTGGTGAGTGGTGTTCGGGCGTTTTCCGGTCCGGCGTATTCGATTACGACACTGGCGGTGTTGGTGATCGGTGTGATTCGCCAGCGCATGGAGCGTGAGGCGCTGAACCAGGAGATGGACCTCGTGGTGCAGGTGGTGGAAGCGTTTGACCTGCCACGGGACACGGTGATGCGCACGGTCGCGTCCGACTGATAAGCTGCGCGGTGTCGAGTGTGTTTGCCTGGGATACCGCGTGAAATTCAGCCTGCCGAAAATTGCTACCGCCCCGTTCTGCCCGCCGGAAGTGGCGGGCTCTGTCGCCGTTGATCCCAAGGCGTCGTTCTTCAAACGTGCCCTCATGTTTGCCGGCCCCGGCCTGCTGATCTCCATTGGCTACATGGACCCGGGCAACTGGGCTACGGCCATCGAGGCCGGTTCGCGCTACGGCTACAGCCTGCTGTTTGTGGTGCTGCTGGCCAGCCTGGCGGGCATGGCGGTGCAGTGCCTGTGCTCGCGACTCGGCATCGCCACCGGCAAAGACCTGGCGCAGTTATGCCGCGAGCGCTACAGCAAGCGCTCCGCCCGCACCCAATGGGCGTTGGCGGAAATCTCCATCATTGCCACCGACCTGGCCGAAGTGCTCGGCTGCGCCTTGGCGTTTCACCTCCTGCTAGGCGTTTCCCTGACGACCGGTATTGTGATCACGGCCTTTGACACGCTGCTGATCCTTGCCCTGCAAAACCGAGGCTTTCGCCGCTTGGAAGCGATCATGCTGGCGTTGGTGGCGACCATCGGGGTGTGTTTCTTTATCGAGCTGGTGTTGATCAAACCGTATTGGCCGGACGTCTTCAGCGGCTTCACGCCGTCACTGTCGGCCATCAGCGATGCCGCGCCGCTGTACCTGGCCATCGGCATTCTGGGCGCTACGGTGATGCCCCATAATCTCTACCTGCACAGCTCAATCGTGCAGACCCGCCTGATCGGTAAAGACCTGGCCAGCAAACAGGACGCGGTCAAGCTGGCGCGCATCGACACCATCGGCTCCCTGGCTCTGGCCCTGCTGGTCAATGCCGCCATCCTGGTACTCGCCGCCGCCGCATTCCACAAGACCGGCCACACCGACGTGGTGGAAATCCAGGATGCTTACCACCTGCTCGATCCGTTGGTGGGTGGCGCCTTTGCCAGCATCCTGTTCGGCGTTGCCTTGCTGGCTTCCGGGCAAAGCTCGACGTTTACCGGCACCATCGCCGGACAAGTGATCATGGAAGGCTACCTGAACCTGCGCATTCCCTGCTGGCAGCGGCGCCTGATTACCCGGGGGCTGGCGCTGATCCCGGCGTTTCTCGGGGTGTGGCTGATGGGTGACGATGCCATCGGCAAATTGCTGATCCTGAGCCAGGTGGTGCTGAGCCTGCAGCTGCCGTTTGCGCTGTATCCGCTGATTCGCATGACTGGCGACAAGCAACTGATGGGACCGTTTGTGAATAGCCTGCCCACCAGGGTGTTGGTGTGGTTTCTATTTGTGGTGATCAGTGGGGCGAATGCATGGTTGATTGGGCAATGGGTGTTTTGAGTCAGCGATCCCAATAAGGCACCGCCCCAAAACACTCCACAAAGTAATCAATCACGGTCCTCACCTTCAGCGACAAGCGCCGGCTCCCTGGCCACAACGCCGCAATTTGCTGCGGCTCCAGCGTGGTCGCCACTTCGTACTCCGTCAGCACCGCGTGCAACGTGCCGGCGCGCAAGCTTTCGCCGATCAACCAGGATGGAAACACCACCAGCCCCAGGCCTTGTTCGGCGGCGTGGGTGAGGGTGTCGGCGTGGTTGCCAGTGATCGGGCCTTTGACGCTGTAGGGCGTCCAGTCGCCTTGGTCGCGGCGGAAAAACCAGCGTTGTTGGCCGGTGATGCCCTTGTACGCCAGGCATTGATGGTTGATCAGTTCATCGGGGTGCGAGGGCGTGCCGTGCTTCGCCAGGTAAGCAGGGCTGGCGGCGATGCGAAAGCGCTGGGGCGCAAAGATACGGGCCTGCATGCCGGAGTCGTTGAGCACGCCGATGCGAAATAGCAGGTCGGTGCCATCTTGCAGAGGGTCGACGTAGGTGTCGGTTTGCTGGATATCCAGTTGCAGCTTGGGGTAGCGGCGGCACAACTCGCCCAGCCAGGGTGAGAGGTGACGCTGGCCGAACACCATCGGCGCATTGATACGCACCAGGCCGCTGGGCTCGCTTTCCTGTTCCTGCAGGGCCTGGCCGGCGGCTTCCAGTTGTTCGAGCATCAGGCGCGCGTGCCGCCCTAGCAGGCGCCCAGCCTCGGTGGGGCTGACGGCGCGGGTGTGTCGATACAACAACTGTTGCCCCAGGGCCTGCTCCATTAATTGGATCTGCCGCGAGATCGAGGAGGGCGCCAGGCTTTCGCGGCGCGCCACTTCGGAGAAGCTGCCGTGGTCCAGCACTGCGACGAACAGGCGCAGCGCCTTGAAACTCAACTCGTTCAAACCCTGCATCATGGCTCCAGGCTGTGCGTTTTGCGCAAAGGTGTTGTTGGCATGCTCCCATTTATCGCACAGGACGGCCACTGGATAATGCGCGCCATTAATCCATTTGTTGATGCGCAGGTGATGTATGCAGGCCAGTTCTATCGAGGGTGTGGCGAACGCCACGCCGAAAAAAAACCTTCTGCGGTTGCTGTTGTTGCCGCTGGTGATCCTCGCCGGTATGGGCTTGTCGGTGGAGGCCGGTTTACTCGGCCCGTTGGGCGTGCAGGTGGGGCACCTGTGGGCGACGTTGAGCATCTTCGGCGTGGGCTCGGCGATTCTGTATTTGCTGCTGCTGTTCAGCGGTCCGCAAAAAGGCCCGGCGCTCACGGACTTGCCGCGCTGGCAGCTGATCGGCGGTTTTCTGGGGCCGATGTACGTGGTGGTACTGACCCTGGCCACGCCGCACATCGGTATTGCGATGACCATGATCGCGATTCTGTCAGGACAGGTGGGCAAGAGCGTTCTGATCGACCATTTCGGTTGGTTCGGCACGACGCGCAAGCGAGTCAATGGAGAGCGCTGGATCGCGCTGGCGTTGATTGTGGTGGCACTTGTTCTGATCGCACGAGGGTAAGACGATGAATCTGATTCTGTTGTTGGTACTGGTCATCGCGGCCGGTGCGGTATTGAGTGTGCAGGCGGCGATCAACGGTCGCCTGGGCCAGACGGTGGGTGTGTTGCGCAGCAGTTTGCTGACCTTTGCCGTAGGCGCGCTCACCACCGCGCTGTTGATTTTCTTCTTTGAACCGGCACAGGCGTTGAGCCTCTTGGACGTGCCTAAATGGCAGCTGACCGGCGCGCTGTTCGGCGTGGTGTACATGATGGTGATGGTCGGTGCGGTGCCGGTGGTCGGCACGGCGGTGGCCACTGTGGCGGTGATCACCGGGCAGTTGGGCATGGGCATGCTGATCGATAACTTCGGCTGGCTGGGCAACCCTGCCATCGAATTGTCGGGCGGTCGCATGCTGGCGATGGTGTGCTTGGCGCTGGCGCTGGTGTTCATGTATCGCAGCAATACGCGCACCGACTGATGGTTTGAACGATCTGCGTGAGCCGGCAGTCATTGCTTAAGGTGCCGGCGCTCGCCGTACCGAGACGACCATGATGAAGGAGTCTGACCATGCCAGATCAAACCTGTGCCTGCCCACACTGCAAATGTGTATTGGGTGTCGAAGCGGTGATGAAAGACGGAAAGGGCTATTGCTGCCAGGGCTGTGCCGAGCACCATGCCCATGGTGAACCCTGTGCTGCGGCTACGGGCTGCGAGTGTGCCAAGTCGGCCAACGGTTGAATGCGGTGGGAGCGGTCAAAACCGTTCCCACATTTGATCTATCTGTTAGCTGCTATTGGGTTTCCAACTCCAGCCGGAGGCTATGGTCCGACAGGCGCTGCCGACCTCTGACCACCCCGCTGGTCCGCCGTCCCTCCAGGGCAAACACCACCGTTTTCGCTGCATGCAGATCATCCGGGAGCGGCTGAAACACCTTCAGTACGAGTCTGTCGGGTTTGCGCTGCACGCTCACTTGGCATTCCACATGCCTGGCCAGTGGGCCAAACAGGGTGTCCTGGGTGTAATCAATCCGAGCCTTGCCATTGACCTGGCCACATACATTCATGGGTATCTCTCCTTGATCAAGCCTGGGCGCGCGCGTCCGAGCGGCGCCATTGCACGTTGGTGATGCCGAATTTCTCGGCCTGAACCTGGCTGGTCTTCTTGACCTGCTCCCGGGCGAAACGGCCAATACGACCGACGCCGGCATCGCAGCTTGCCCAATGCCAAGCTTCGGCGGCATCGAGTTTTTCCAGGCGGATAATGAATGACTTGGCCTCGCCATGGAGGGTGTAATCGATCACAAACAGTTTTGCGTTATTCATCGGCCCATCAACCCTGGTGGTGTAAGCAAGTGATCGCCACGAGCGCCAAAAATTCACTCGGATTGTCGGGCGGTGGTCATTACCATGGTGGCTCATCTTAGACTGACGTACGTCCCATGGCCCTGGCCGCGCCACCTGACCTCAGTGATCACGCTGTCCCCGTGCAACCTCTGGCGCGTACTTACCCGCGTGGGTGGTATGTGGAACCCCACAGGCACGAGTGGGGCCAATTGCTTTACGCCATGAGCGGCGTGATGTGGGTCGAGACCCCACGCGAAGCCCTGGTGGTGCCGCCACAGCGCGCGGTATGGCTGCCGCCGGGTGTCGAGCACGGGATTCGCGTAGTGTCGGATTTGCAGATGCGCAATATCTACCTGCGTCCTGCCTTGGCGGCGACGCTGGACAGCCAGGTGCAGGTGATTGAGGTCGGTGGGTTGCTGCGCGAGTTGATCGTCACGCTGGTGGAGGAGGGCGATAGCGGCGACGGTGCGTATTACGACGCGGTGGTCGGCCTGGCCCTGCTGGAGTTGCAGCGGGCGCGTCGCTCCCGGATCCGCATCGCCATGCCGGTTGAAGCCGACCGTCGACTGATCAGCGCGTGCCAGGCGGTCATGGCTGCGCCTTCCCTGGTGATCCCCTTCGAGCAGCATGCCGAGGTGGCCGGTGCCAGCGTGCGTACCCTGGCGCGGCTGTTCCAGAACCACCTGGGCATGGGGTTCGCCGAATGGCGCCGGCAAGTGCAACTCGCCACGGCGGTGGCGGAGTTGATCCAGGGCCAGTCGGTCAGCGGGATTGCGCGGTCCCTGGGTTATTCGCCGAGCAGCTTCAGCGACATGTTCCGCCGCGAACTCGGTGTTGCCCCTTCGCACTACACCGGCTGAGGTTTGGCCGAAATCCTGAAGCAGTTGGCCGATGCCAGCGGGAGGGGCTCCCTACACTGAGCCCACCAACCCACACGGCGCTGCCCCCATGAATTACTTGATTTCCCTCGCCATTGGCCTGTTTGTCGGCGTGATTTATGGTGCGCTGGATTTTCGCTCACCCGCGCCGCCGGCCATCGCGCTTGTCGGCCTAATGGGCATGTTGATCGGCGAAAAACTGTGGCCCATGGGGCGACAGTTGGTCAGTGCCTGGTTGTCCTGAAGTCTTTTTCTTTTCGATGGATGTACTGCCCATGAAAGCCCTGCAATTTTCCGCCACTGGCGATCTCAATGCCCTCAGCTTTATCGACGTTCCCACTCCGGTGCCGGGCGCTGATGAAGTGTTGGTAAAAATCCAGGCTGCGGGCCTCAACCCCAGCGATGTAAAGAACGTGCTCGGTCGCTTTCCTTACACCACGCTGCCACGCATTCCTGGTCGCGATTTTGCTGGCGTGGTGGTTGAAGGCCCGCAGGCATTGGTGGGCCGGGAAGTCTGGGGCACCGGCCGCGATCTTGGTTTTTTTGCCGATGGCTCCCACGCTCAATACCTCACGGTGTCTGCCAAGGGCGTGGCCCATAAGCCTACGCATTTGAGCTTTGCCCAGGCGGCGAGCCTGGGTGTGCCGTACACCACCGCTTGGGATGCGCTGGAGCGCAGCGGTGTGGGCAAAGGCACGCGGTTGATGGTGATCGGCGCCAACGGTGCCGTGGGGAGTGCGGCGTTGGCCCTGGCGAAAATCCGTGGCGCCCGGGTGCTGGCGGCGGTGCGCAGGGTTGAGCAGGTCGAGGTTTTGCAGGCGCAAGGTTTCGAGGCGATTAGCCTCGCTAAACCGCAAGACTTGGGTTCGCAAGTAAATGCCGTGTTCGCAGGCGGCGCCGACGTAATCTTCGACACCACCGGTTTCTGGCTGCCTGCCGCCGTGGCGGGTCTGGCGGCTTTTGGCCGTATCGCCATCATTGCTGCGCCCGTGGACGGTCATGTGCAATTGCCGGCTCTGGCGCTGTACCGCAAGGGAGGTTCGGTGGTGGGGATCAATTCATTGCTCTACAGCTGCGAGCAGTGCGCGGTGATGCTGGAGCAGTTCGGGCGCTTTTTTGATGAGGGGCTGCTGCCGCTGCCGGTTGGCCTGCGCGAAGTGGCGCTGGCCGAAGGGACGCAGTGCTACGAAGACGTGAACCAGGGCAGTGCAGACAAAATTATCTTCCTGCCCTGATACGGTCCCGTAGGCGCCGGCTTACCGGCGATTGGCCCTAAGCACGCCATCGCCGGCACAGGGATCGTCACGCGTCGGGAACACCTTTTTCCCAGGCTGACCAGTTGTTGAGGATTGCCTGCACCAGCGGATTGCCCGTGCGGTACAGGTTTTCCAGCGCCGGCACGAACCCGCCCTGGTCCGCATAGTTGAGCAGGTTATCCACCTCGCTGTAGCCAGGGTAAGGCCGGTCGAAGTCGGAACCTGCTCGCACCACGGCCAGGCGCTGAATATCCACCAAGCCCTCGCGACTGGCGCGCAGCAGGGCCTCATAGGTGGAGTTGTCTTCCTGCTGGGTGGTGCAGTATTCGCCTTTGTTATCCGTGAGCAGTTTGGTCCAGACCTCGGCGCGTTCGCTCAGGCGCGTGCCGGAGAACCACGTGTTGCCCGCCAGGGTGTCGCAGCGGGTGACTTGCGGCGGCTGGTTGGCCGGGGCGGCGGGGTAGTGCTTGCGCCAGGCCGTCGACTCTTTGCTTTCCGTCAGCTCGACTTTCTGCGACAGGGCAAACGCCTTGGCTTGCAGCTTGGGGTTGAGCTCAAACACTTCGGTCTTGTAGTCCAGCGGCGGTTTTTCGTTGGGGCCTTTGGTGTTGATGCCGATGTAGCCGGTCGGCCAGTCCTTGGGCGCATCGCGCGAATCCAGTTCCCACTGCGTACCAAACTCCACCAGGTAATGCGCCCAGGCAGCGGTGCCGATGGTGCCGTGCTTGGGGCTGATGCCGGCGATCCCGGCAATCAGAAAGTAGCTCTGGCGCAGGTCGAACCTGGGCGACAACGCCAGGGCCAGGGTGGAGGCGGCAGCGTTGGTCTGGCCCATGCCGGTGACGAGCAGGCAAACGTCCTGGGTGTTGCAGCGGATCACCGGGTATTCGGCGGACAGGCCCGGCACGCGCACTTCTTGCTTGAGTTGCAGGCGGTCGATCCAGGTTTGTGCCTCGGGCGCGAACATGGTGATCAGCATCACTTTGGGTTTGATCGGTGGCGGGGTATCTGCCAGCACCAGGTGCGGCAACAGGGCCATGCCGATGGCCATCGATAGACGGGTAAACGTGTTCATCTCATGCTCCTTGATCAGAATTGGTAGCCGACACCGGCGTAGTAGCCCCAGCCATCGGAGCGGGCGCGGAAGTTGCCTTCGCCGAAATTCAACTCGCTGCCATCTTCCCAGTTGCCGCCGTTATGGAAGTAGCGCCCGACCAGCGTGAAGCGCAGGTGGGTGAACGAGTACAGCAGCACGTTGGTCGCCACCATGGAATTGGCGGTGCGCGCCGGGTTGTCCTTGTGCAGGTTGGAGCCGAAATCGTAGTTGGTGAAGCCGATGTAGGTCAGCGAAGCGCCGTTGTCGAACTTGCCGATGGGCACGATGTACTTCATCTGGGCGCGATAGCCGTCCCAGGAATACTCATTGCTGGCACCGTAGTTTTCCCACTGGTAGCGCCCATAGAAGTTAGCCGACAGGTTGACCCGCGAGTGGGTGTCGATGTCGGTGCCCAGGCCGCTGTACAGGGTGTTGGCGCGGTTTTCCTTGTTGCTGCCGTGGTCGTAGATCCAGTCGAACGCCACGTACCATTCCTTGAACGGCCCGATGGCCAGGCTGCGACCGGCCAGGTAGTCGATGGAGATGCGCGGCTCATGCTCCATGAACACCGGCGAGCCGTGGTCCCATGCGCCTTTGTCGTTGCTGTTACCAATGCCGAGGATCTTCGGCACGTCGATGTAGCCATACAGCTCGAAGGGCCCTTTGCGGCCGAAGTACTCGTATTCCAGGTAAATGTCATCGGACGGCTTGGGGCCGAAGCTGATGTCTTTGCTGCCGATCAGCGTCAGGTCCTGGTTGAACCATTGCGACAGGTAAGGGCCTTTATTCGATTGTGTGGCTTCAGGGCTGAGGGTTTCGCCCTGTGCTGAGTCATTGGCAGGTGTTTCCTGCGCCAAAATGGGTGTGCTGAGTACTCCCGTAACGGCGGCCAGTAGCAAGGAAACACCAAAGCAGGCGCGAGGCCTTGAGGTGAGGTGCATTGAAAGTCCCTATTCGTACGCGGTTTGAACCCGATTGCTCAGGTAAGGGGGAACTTGGCGGTCAAGTTCGTACCGCAAACGTTTGCACAGGCTGTACCAACTTTGCCCAATGGCTTGAATGGCCTAGAAAAAAGGCGAATTAGTCGACCTTTTGATCAGAAATGACTGGGTGTCATTTTTTCAATGGGATTGAACAGATGCATCGCGGTGTCGCGGCGATATTCGCTCGGCGTCTGGTTCATCTCGATCCGAAAGTGCCGGTTGAAATTGGACAGGTTGGCGTAGCCCACTTCAAAGCAGATATCCGCCACCGACCGCTCACTGTGCAGCAACAACCGGCACGCGCGCTGCACGCGAAATTTGCGCATCAGGTCGATAAAACCGTGGCCGGTGTTGCGTTTGAAGAACCGCGAGAATCCCGGTTCGCTCATCTCCAGTTGCTGAGCGATGACCGACAGGCGCACGTCGCCAGTGAGTTCGCGCATCAGGTAGTCGAAGGCCTTGTTGATGCGTTCAGCGCTGCGGGCATCCAGCGTGGGCGCGTAGCAGGGGCTGGCCAGTGCCTTGACCTGGATGGGCGGCGCGTTTTTCAAGGTGTCGAGCAATTGCAGGAACAGGATCAGCCGTTGCAGGCCATGGGCGCTACCGATGGCTTCCAGCAGGTGCGCAGCCTTTGCGGCGCTGGCACCGGTGAACTCCAGGCCGCGCCGGGCCTGTTCGAACAGCGGCTGCAAATCCCCGAGTTCCGGCAAGGTATTGCGCAGGGCGAGCAGGGCGGCGCCATCGAATTGCAGCACCACATCGCGCCCGCTCAAGTGTTCGCCGGGGGCCAGTTCGCCTATCCAGTCGTGGGGCAGGTCCGGGCCGATCAATGCGACATGGCCGGCGCTGAATGCACCGATATAGTCGCCCGCCACCAGCTTGCCGGTGCCTTGGCGGATCAGGTGGATTTCAAATTCGGGATGGTGGTTCCAGCGCGCCAGATCATAGGGGTAATCGTGTTCGAACCACCGAAAGCAGTGGTCGGGTTCGGGCAAGATCACTTCGAGTTCGGCGGGGCGGTGCTCGAACAGTTTGGCGCGGCTGACGGGCATGGTGCTGCCTCTTGTGCGTTGGATTACACCAAAATACGCGGGTTTGCACGGGGCAGGCTACCCCCGCTTTCGCCCGGCACTGATACTTTTTTGATCCTGAGTGTGCGGTTAAAAAAGTATCAGCCGCGCATTCGCCAGGCGTTTGTGAGGGCTTGGCCAAGCTGCTGTAATCGGTGCTCAACAACAAAAACAACAGGTGGAAACCGCCATGTTAACGCTTCCCAAAGCACTGTTACTGCTGTCCGGCCTGGCTATGGCTATACCCGGTCATGCGGCCGACACCGTGACCATCGCCACGGTCAACAACAGCGACATGATCCGCATGCAGCGCCTGTCCAAGGTGTTCGAAGAGCAGCACCCTGGCATCAAACTTAACTGGGTAGTGCTTGAAGAAAACGTTCTGCGCCAACGCCTCACCACCGATATCGCCACCCAGGGCGGGCAGTTCGATGTGCTGACCATCGGCACCTACGAAACCCCGTTGTGGGGCGCCAAACAATGGCTGGAACCGTTGACCGAGCTGCCGGCCGATTACGACGCCGACGATATCTTCCCCTCAGTGCGCCAGGGCTTGTCGGTCAATAACACCCTCTACGCCTTGCCGTTCTACGGCGAAAGCACCGTCACCTACTACCGCACTGACCTGTTCAAGAGCGCCGGCCTGAGCATGCCCGCGCATCCCACCTGGACCCAACTCGGCGAGTTCGCCGCCAAACTCACCGCCAAGGACAAGGGTCAGTACGGCATGTGCCTGCGGGGCAAGGCCGGCTGGGGGGAGAACATCGCGCTGTTGAGTACCATGGCCAACGCCTTTGGTGCGCGCTGGTTCGACGAACAATGGAAGCCCGAGCTGACCAGCCCCGAATGGACCGCCGCCGCCAACTTCTACGTCAATACCCTCAAGCAATACGGCCCGCCAGGCGTGTCGAGCAACGGGTTCAACGAGACCTTGGCGCTGTTCAACAGTGGTAAGTGCGCGATCTGGGTCGACGCCAGCGTCGCCGGTTCCTTCACCACCGATACCAGCCAGAGCAAGGTTGCCGACAGCGTCGGTTTCGCCGCCGCGCCTACTGAGGTGACCGACAAAGGTTCATCCTGGCTCTACGCCTGGTCCCTGGCGATCCCGGCCACTTCCAAGCACAAGGACGCCGCCAAGGCCTTTATCACCTGGGCCACTTCCAAGGACTACATCCAACTGGTCGCCGATAAAGAGGGCATCACCAACGTACCGCCGGGCACGCGCCAATCCACTTACAACGAGGCTTACCTCAAGGCCGCGCCGTTTGCCCAGGTGACGCTGGAGATGATGAAACACGCCGACCCTGCCCATCCTTCAGCCAAACCGGTGCCGTACGTGGGCATCCAATACGTGACCATCCCCGAGTTCCAGGCCATCGGCACCTCGGTCGGCAAGCTGTTTTCAGCGGCGCTTACCGGTGGCATGACGGTTGACCAGGCCTTGTTGCAGGCGCAGTCCACCACCGAGCGCGAAATGAAACGCGCCGGCTATCCCAAGTAACCTTGACGGACAACACCCATGAAACGACTGGAAGGTAAAAGCGCGCTGATCACTGGATCGGCGCGCGGGATTGGCCGCGCGTTTGCCCTGGCCTACATCAATGAAGGCGCGACGGTTGCCATTGCCGACATCAACCTGCAACGCGCCCAGCAAACTGCCGCCGAGCTGGGTCCTCAGGCCTACGCGGTCGCGATGGATGTCACTGACCAAGCCTCCATCGATGGCGCGATTGCCGCCGTGGTGGCCCATGTCGGGAAGTTGGATATCCTGGTTAACAACGCAGCGCTGTTCGACCTGGCGCCCATCGTCGACATCACCCGCGACAGCTTCGAGCGGCTGTTCGCGATCAATGTCGCCGGCACGCTGTTCACCTTGCAGGCCGCGGCCCGGCAGATGATCAGCCAGGGCCACGGCGGCAAAATCATCAACATGGCCAGCCAGGCCGGGCGGCGCGGTGAGGCGTTGGTGGCGGTGTACTGCGCGACCAAGGCAGCGGTGATCAGCCTTACGCAGTCGGCGGGGTTGAACCTGATCAAGCAAGGGATCAACGTCAACGCCATTGCACCCGGTGTGGTCGACGGTGAGCATTGGGATGGGGTAGATGCACTGTTCGCCAAGCATGAAGGGCTGGCGCCTGGCGAGAAGAAGCGGCGGGTGGGGGCAGAGGTGCCGTTTGGGCGGATGGGTACGGCTGAAGACCTCACCGGAATGGCAATCTTCCTGGCATCGAAGGAGGCTGATTATGTGGTGGCCCAGACCTACAACGTCGACGGCGGCAATTGGATGAGCTAACGCCATACCCCAATCAAAACTGGGGGAGGGGGCTTGCTCCCGATAGCGGAGGATCAGTCACTTTATTTGCTGACTGTCACACTGCTATCGGGAGCAAGCCCCCTCCCACATTTGAACCTCATCGCGCTTGAAAAGGGTGCTTAGTCGGCAAAACTGCGATCAAAGAAGTAAACCGCCCCAGGCCTCAAGTTCTCCACCGTCGCCTGGGGCCTGCCGCCCTCGCCATGCTTCTTGCGCCCCGTCTCGCGCAAATATCCCGCCTCCGTCAGCTTCAACAAGCGCTGGCGAATACTGGTCTTGAGCACCGGCCGCTCCAGCACCAGGGAAAAGATCGTGGTCGCCTCCGGCGCGCTGAACTCATTGCCCAGGAACATCAGCGGCAAGCTGCTGTACAGCGACTTGGAGAACAACCGCTCCTGCACGGCCGCGACGATGCTGTTGTGATCGAACGGCAACTTGATGCTGCCGTCCGCCACCGCCCTCAACCCAAACCAGCCTTGATGCTCCCCCAGTTGCACCTCATCCGCGACGATCGCCAAGTAGTACGTTGATGACGACCAGCAACGCGGGTCGCGAAACGCATCGCCCACCGTGCCCACTTGCTCGCTCCAGGCCAGCTCCAGACCGACCTTGTCGCTGGTTCGCAAGCGTTCCACGGCATCCTGGAGGCTCAGATCTTGCACGCCGCCATTCACCACCACGCCCGGCAACGCCCAATGCCCGGCGAAGGGCTCGGCGTCGCGCTTGTTCAGCAACAGTTTCAGTTCCCCGGTTGCGCGGCAGTAAAAAAGCACGCAGAGGTCGACGGTGTGGAGGTAGGCGCTAAGTGGCATATGAAATCCTTCTGAACGGCGAAGAGGGCTCAGTCTAACGGATCGAAAAGATATGTCATGTGCTTGAGGGCGAATAGATAAATAAATGTTTCTTGCAATGAAAGTACATGACGTGTACTTTTGTTTCCAGGCCACAGGAGAACTGCCATGACCCTTGCGAAAACTGCCCTTGCTTCTTTCGATGTCGATCCTCAGAAGAGCTTCACGCCGCTGTGCCCCAACGAATTGCCTGTGGCCGGTGGTGACCAGATCGGTGCCGAACTCAACTACATGGCCAGCCTCGCCGGCTATCGCGTCGGCAGCAAGGACGCCCACACCCCGCAAGCACCCTGGGTGGTCGCGCAGCCCAGCGAGATGCTGCAACCCACCGGCCTGACCCACGCCGACCTCACATGGGTCAGCCACTGCGTACCGGGCACTGAAGGTTTCACGTTGCTCGACGAACTGCCCACGCCCTATGACTACGACTACTTCATCTGGAAAGGCGTCGAGCCCGACCTGCACCCCTACGGTGCTTGCTACCACGACCTGCACGACAAGCTGTCCACCGGAGTCATCGAGTACCTCAAGGCTCAAGGTGTCACCCGTGTGATCGTTGGCGGCCTGGCCCTGGACTACTGCGTCAAAACCACCGCACTGCAATTGCTCAAGGCCGGCCTGGAAGTCGTGCTGCACCTGCCGGCGTGCCGCGTTATCAGCGAGGAGGGCGGCGTACAGGCTGTCAATGAGTTACTCAAGGCTGGTGCCGGCATCAGCCGCACCCGCGAAGAACTGGCCGCGATGGCCACGCGTTAAGGAGATTTACCATGGAAAGTGCCTACGACTACGACGCCCCGGTCATCCAGGGCCTGCTCGACACCGACTACTACACCTTCACCATGATGCAGGCGGTGTTGCACCAGTACCCCAACGTCGATGTGGAATACAACTTCATCGTCCGCTCCAAGGAAAAACTCGGCCACTTGATCCCGCAGTTGCGCGCCGAGTTGGACAAACTCGCCAGCCTGCAGGTGCGTGAAGGCGAGCTGCGCTTTCTGTTCAACCCACGCTTTCGCGAGTACCTCACCCCGGACTACGAGCGCTTCCTGGGCCTGTTCCGCTTCAACCTGCGTTATATCCACGTCAGCGAAGTCGATGGCCAATTGAACATCCGCGTGGTCGGCCCGATGCTGCACTGCATCATGTTCGAACAGCCGGTGCTCGCGTTGGTCAGCGAACTGCGCAACCGCGACAAATACCCGGATGTGACCCTGGAAGACGTCACCCGCAAGCTGTACCAGAAGTTCGACTGGCTGGAGAAAAACCTCAGCCGCGACGAGTTGGCCGACCTGCGCGTCTCCGACTTCTCGACCCGTCGGCGCCTGTCCTTCAAGGCCCAGCGCGAAGTGGTGGACATCATGCGCCGCGACTTCCCCGGCCAGTTCGTTGGCACCAGCAACGCGCACCTGGCGTATGAATTCGACTTGCCGCTGATCGGCACCATGGCCCACCAATGGCTGATGGTGCACCAGCAATTGGGGCGCTTGCGCGAAAGCCAGAACGCCGCCCTGGAGAACTGGGTGCATGAATACCGTGGCCGTCTCGGCATCGCCTTGACCGACTGCATCAGCACCGACTTTTTCCTCAAGGACTTCGACCTGTACTTCGCCAAGCTCTACGACGGCCTGCGCCAGGACTCCGGTGACCCCATCGCCTGGGCCGACAAGGTGCTGGCTCGCTACAAACAACTGGGCATCGATCCGATGACCAAGGACCTGATGTTTTCCGACGGCCTGAACTTCGAAAAATGCCTGCCGATCCTGCGGCACATCCGTGGCAAGGCCAAGTTCGGTTTCGGCATGGGCACCAGCCTGGCTTGCGATGTGGACGGCGTCGAGCCGCTGAGCATCGTCATGAAGCTGGTACGGGTGCACGGCGAACCAGTGGTGAAGTTCTCCGATGACCCGGTGAAGAACGTCTGCGAAGACCCCTCGTTTTTGCAGTACGCAGCGAAGGTATTCAATGTCGGCAACGTGGAGGTGTGACATGCAAGACCGTATCGCGCAGGAACTGAATATCAACCGGCAACTGGTGAAGGGCGGTGAGGCCAGGGAAATCCAACCGCGCATTGATTTCATCAAGACCACGTTGCGCCAGTCGGGCTGCAAAGCCCTGGTGCTGGGCATTAGCGGTGGCGTGGATTCCCTGACCGCCGGCCGCCTGTGCCAGTTGGCGGTTGAGCAACTGCGGGCTGAGGATTACGCCGCGCGCTTTATCGCCATGCGCCTGCCCTACAAGACCCAGGCCGATGAGCGCGACGCCCAGGCCTCGCTGGATTTCATCACTCCGGACCACATCGACACCCTGAACATCGCCGCCAGCGTCGACGGCCTGATGGCCAGCCTCACCGCCACCGACGCCAGCGCCGCACAAGTGGATTTCATCAAAGGCAACGTCAAGGCCCGCACCCGCATGATCGCGCAGTACGCCGTGGCCAACTTGCACAATGGTCTGGTGGTCGGCACCGACCATGGCGCCGAAGCTCTGATGGGGTTTTTCACCAAGTTCGGTGACGGCGCCTGCGACCTGGCGCCATTGTCCGGCCTGACCAAAACCCAGGTGCGCCTGTTGGCCAGTGCCCTTGGGGCACCGACGAACCTGGTGCACAAGCAGCCCACAGCCGACCTCGAAGAACTGGCACCGGGCAAGCTGGATGAACAGGCTTATGGCTGCACGTACGAAGAGATCGATGCGTACCTGATGGGCGAGCCGGTGAGTGAGCGGGTGAGGGCGATTGTGGAGGCGGCGTACACCAAGACCGCACACAAGCGTGCGCTGCCGGTTGCTCCAGTTTGATCAAAATCCAGCCGACCGACGCCAACGTTGCGTCGGCCTCCGCGGTTATTTTTTGCAAGGAGCAAGAAAGCTGCACCGGGAAAGTGTCACTTGGCTATCATTGCGCCCCTGTTTCATTGATATCCACGGACGGCTTGAACGTAGCTTCCGTTAATCTTTAATTGGACGCATAAAGAGATGACGAAAATTATTGGGGTGCATGGCATTGGTCATCAATTTGGTGGCGCCAATTCGCTGCGTGAAAAATGGCTGCCGGCACTGAAGGATGGAGTGACGTTGGCTGGGCATCATCTGCCTGAGGACGTCTCGTTTGACTGTGCCTTTTATGGCGATCTATTCCGCCCGACGGGCAAGTCGGCAGGCTCGGTGCATGACGTCTCCGATGCGAGTGAATGGGAGGCGCAGTTACTTCAGATGTGGTGGGAAGAGGCCGCGCGGACGTATCCAAACGTTCGCGCCCCCGATGAGGCGACAAAGTCCTGGGTCATGGCCGGGGCACACAAAGCGCTGAGCGCCTTGACGAATGCGAGCTACTTCAGCGGTATTCTGGAAAGCCTGATGTTCAGCGATCTCAGACAGGTATTTCGCTATTTTCATGATCATGTCGTTCGGGCTAAAGCACAGGCCAGTATTGCGAAACTGATCACCGATGACACTCGTGTGATCGTGGCCCATTCACTCGGTTCGGTCGTTGCCTACGAGGCCCTGTGTGCCAACCCCCAGTGGCCAGTTACTCACTTGATTACGCTGGGGTCGCCGCTGGGCGTGCGAAACCTGATCTTTGACGCGCTGGAGCCGACTCCAACCGAGGGAAAGGGGCATTGGCCGGCGGGTGTGGAGTGTTGGACGAATATTTCCTCAGGCGACGATATCGTTGCGCTGACCAAGGCACTTGAACCGTTGTTCATGCCAACCATCGTTGATCTCAGTATCAGTAACGGCGCCAAAGCACACGATGCTTGTCGCTACTTGACGACGCGGGAGGTAGGTCATGCCATTGCTGCCGCCTTCTGATCACTACCGTCGACGTTTAATGGCGACGGGCACCAGTGACTTTCTATACCACGGGCAGCTTTCACGCGTGCCTGATGAGTTGGACACGGTAAAAGCCGCCTTTTCATCACTGAATTACCAGTTGATTGAAACCGGAGTGTCGCCTTCGCGGGTGCAGATGGAGGCATGGGTTGCCGACGCTTGTGCCAGCTGCGACGAGAATGATTTGCTGGTGATCTATTACACCGGCCATGGTGAACGGACGGATCGCTTTTATCTGTTGACCCATGACACCGCGCTGGCATGCGCTGAGTTTGATCGGACCGCCATCGCCATTGACGACATCGCACGAGTCATGGTCAGGGCCAATGCTGAACAAGTGTTGTTGATATTGGACGTGTGTCACGCGGGTGCCGGCGCCGGCGATTTCTTAAAAATCGCCGCGAAGTTGGCAAATACACTTCCTGTCCAGACATCGGCGTACGTGATTGCAGCGGCACGTCATAGTGAGCAGGCCGATGAAGGAGCCTTAAGCGCGGCGTTGGCTTTGGCGCTGAGTAATCCTGACTGTCGATTGGGTGGGGCCAACCAGCCTTACCTTGCGATGGAGGAGGTGATGGAGACGGTTAAACAGTACTTGCGGGTTAACTTTCCCAAGCAGCAGGCACAGTTTTCTTCCATACATTCAGACGGTATCTGCCTGCTGTTCCCTAACCCCCGCCATCGACCGAATCTCAAAACAGGACTTGATCTGGCCAGTCAGCGGGTGTTCGATCTGCATTGGTCGCCTAAAGCGCGCGGTGTAGAACTGGGCGCTTCCGGTAATTATTTCACGGGTCGAACCAAGGCACTGCAGCAGATAGGCGACTGGCTGGCATTGCCGGATGAGCAAGGACGCGTCCTGGTGGTGACCGGCGGCGCAGGAACCGGTAAGTCCGCTTTATTGGGCCGTGTCGTGACCTTGTCTGCTGCCCCGCGCGACGCGCAGGATGTACAAAGGCAAGCGTTAGAAGGGCATCTCTATGCTCACGTACCTCAGGGTATCGTCGATGTGGCGGTGCATGCTCGGTACAAAGTCCTGGCCGAAATCGTTGAGCAGATAGCGCTTGGGTTCAGTCTTTCCGAGCGTGACGTTGCGTCAGTACTGGACTCGTTGGCTAAGCGCCAGAGAAAGACGGTCATTGTTATTGACGCGCTTGACGAGGCCGATGACAGTCAGGACGTCATACGCCAATTGCTCTTGCCTCTGTCCAAACTCAAGCATGTATTTCTGTTGGTCGGCACACGCCCTGACGCAACGGCAAGCGAGCAGCGCTTTCAGGCCCTGGGCGCTAACACCCTTGAGATCAATCTTGACCAGGCGTGCCATCTTGAGTCCGGCGACGTTGCCTTGTACGTCGAGCGACGGCTCAGGGCCGATGAGGAACCGGAGCGTTACTCGCCTTACCGAGAACAGCCGGAGTTGGCCAGAGAGGTTGCCCTGGCGGTTGCCTCACGTGCAGGGCATGTCTACCTGGTAGCCCATACGGTGGTGCTTGCCTTGTTGAACATT
Source organism: Pseudomonas sivasensis (assembly GCF_021391435.1). NCBI lineage: Bacteria > Pseudomonadati > Pseudomonadota > Gammaproteobacteria > Pseudomonadales > Pseudomonadaceae > Pseudomonas > Pseudomonas sivasensis. Next base: position 2,585,047 of record NZ_CP090029.1, read on the forward strand.
GGGGAAGCAGTCGACACTTCGCAGCCAGACTGGATAGTTCAACTGCCCACGGGCCTTATGCAAGCGTTCAAGCAGTACCTGGCATCGCTGGACAAACGCGCTGCTGGCTTGGATTCGGCCACGGTTTACACGGTTTTGAGCGCGTTGGCGTTCGCTCAAGGGGAGGGCCTGCCCTGGGCCGAGTTGTGGCCTGCTGCTGCCAGTGCATTGAGCAATCGCGTCATAACGGATGAAGACATCATTCAGGTCAGGGACTTTGCCGCCCCCTTCGTTGTTGAGTCCATCGAAAGCGGGCGTTCGGTGTATCGCCTGTACCACGAGCAGCTTGCCGAACAACTGCGTGAGATCGTCGGCAAGCAGCCGTCCGTTTACCGCCTATTGTGGGACGCGTTATTCGCCGCTGTGCCGGTCGACAGCAGTGGAAAACGCATGTGGGCCAACGCCCATCCCTATCTCAAACGCCATGGTTCCTCCTTTGCTGCCAAGGCTGGTGTGCTTGATGAGTTAATCACCGATCCCGAATTTCTGTTGGCCAGCGATCCCGAGATTCTGCGCAGTCACCTCACGCTACGTTCGGCATCGAGTTACTCCCTGGAGCAGACATACCTGAGCCTTTTTGGCACTTTGCGGGAACTCCCTGAGCCAGAACGCAGGCCCTATCTGGCTCTTGCCCTCATGCAAAGGGCTTTGCCGCGCTTGGCGCCAAGCGCTCCCAATGGGTTACGCAGTCAGTGGACGCCTGTCTGGGCGGCCTGGAACCGTCCAAAAAACAGCGGCTTGATAGACGCCCGTGACTCTAGAGTGACGGCGTTGAACACGGGTTTATGGAACCCTGACACGCCGGTCGCTTTAGTCGGGCGTGCAGATGGACTGATTGAAGTGTTCAGGCTCAATGATGGCCACAAATTGGCCAGTTGGGCACCCTTGCGCGATCAGGAAGTGACTCGCCTGGCGCTCACCCACACGCCTGATGGCGAGGTGTTGGTCGCAAGTTGGGGGGAACAACTGGGGGCCACTAACCTTAGGCATCAACAGGATCGATTTGCATTGATGCCGGCCACAGCCCACACCGGGGAAATCACCGCGCTCACGATTATTGAGCAAGAGGGCCGCTACTTTTGTGTCAGTGCCAATGAAGGTAAGCAGTCCCCGGGAAGATGGCCGAAAAGAGCCGTTTGCGAAAACGATCTGTACCTTTGGGATCTTGCTGACTTCAGTTTGGTTCGATACAAAACGCGCGCCTCGCTCGCAACTATTTATCAACTTGTCGCATTCAAATCTCCCGCTGGCATGAGAATTCTGTCGGGTGGAGATACGCATTTTGATGCGGCCAGATGTGCGCCAAGCCTGTGCCTTTGGTCGATGGATCTCGATGTGTTATGGGAGACGCCCGCAACCATTGATAGTGGAGTTGTCGAGTCTATCCATTTGAGGCAGATCGCCGGAATCACCTACGCCGTCACAGTCGATAGCTTGCGCCCTTACAGCGTATGGAGAGCCGATAGCGAACGACTCACGCCGCTCTATTTCGCGAGCGAGGTCGTCGATGACGCGTGGTTGCAGGGTGAGGATATGCCGGTAACCATTCAGGTCCGGCGGGCGGGGTTCTTTGAACGGTTTAGCCTGGACCTGGAAGACGCCTCGGCAAGCGCCATATCGCTGGAGCCTGCATTTCGCATGGACGGTTGCGCCCTTGACGAATTTTGGTCTGACACGTTCACGATCGATGGAACTCCTTGTGTGATCAGCGCATCCGTAGGCTCGGTGAACATTTGGACACTGAGCAGCACGCCCCAACTCGGAGGGGGGACCAAGGAGCTCGATTTTTCTCCGGATGACATCAATTGCATGTACGTCGATGAGCGGTGTGCGGCATCAATTTACGGCGGCACTACGCACGGCGTTCTAGTCGGCGTGGACTCTGCGACTGGACAGCAGACCTGGCAGCGAAAACTGAATGTGCCGCACCGGATCCGCTCGTTATCAGGCTATGTGGATGCGGGAAGGCTCACGTTGGTTGTGGCATCAGAGGGCAGCATCTTTCTCGTGGGTGTCGGCGGCGAGCCTGTCCCAGACAAGATTATTGAGGCAGGGAATCAGGTGATCAAGCTGGATGTCGTATGGCACGACGGCGAGCCTGTAGCCTTTGCGTCTGTCCGGGAGGGGCAGGTCAACGCGATTCGTGCCTGGAATTTGCGTACTGGTACTGAGTTAAATACCTTCACAAATCCGACTCGTACAAAGTGGAGTTATCAGCTCACGGGAGGCGAGGAGGATAAGCCATTGCAGAGTCTGGCTTGTCATTCACAGGAAGCGGCTACGCGGATCGTATTTGCCAGTAAATACTCCAAAGTCATGATCGCGCAGTACCCGCCGGTGAGGCATCACGCGCTGGATCCTGAAGTGTTCAGGACACTGCGTATTCCCGGTAGTTATATCGCCCAAGTTCTATCGATTACGCAAAGCGCGGATGGAGAGTTTTTGGCGGCAGGCACTGATGAAGGTCAGATTGCGATGTGGCATGTGCCATCGCTGGAAAGATTCGCCGTACGTCATGACACTCACCTCAAGGGTGATGTGACTGCCCTGGCGTTTTGCGATGAAAGGCCACAATTGCTTTTGGCGTCGGGAGGGGATGATGGCGTCGTCAGGTTTTGGGATGCCGAATTGAATGCACTATTGCAGGTGAACGTTGCTGCGCAGGTTCGAGCCCTGACTTTCTTGGGGGGCGAACGTTTAGTAGTGGCGACACAGCGGGGAATGGTGATGATCAATGTTGAAATCTAGCCAGTCTGCTCGAGGCTGATCCGATGTGATCCCTGTCACTTCTCTCTTCCCCACGGGGCAGAGGGGAGTGGCTTGAATGGGCAGCCAAATTCTAAGCGAGTGCCGCCTGATGTTCGAACCGTTGCCCTGATAAACCGCAGGAACATTGGATCCACATGCGGTATAAACCTCGGACGCTTTAGTTCTTCGAGGCCCCGTTTCTCATGCAAAGCCCTTTGCAACGCCCGCTTTGGCAGGTCTATCTGATCTTTCTGGCACCGATGGTGCTGTCCAACTTCCTGCAGAGTTTTTCCGGCACGCTCAACGGCATTTATGTCGGGCAGATGCTCGGCACTCAGGCCCTGGCGGCGGTGTCGGGGATGTTCCCCATCGTGTTTTTCTTCATTGCCCTGGTGATCGGCCTGGGGGCGGGTGCGTCGGTGTTGATCGGGCAGGCCTGGGGTGCCCAGGAAACCGCGATGGTCAAGTCGATTACCGGCGCGACGCTGACCCTTGGCGCGCTGGTGGGCTTGATCGCGGCGGTGTTGGGCAGTCTGTTTGCGCGCCCGGCGTTGCAGGCATTGGGCACGCCGGTTGACGTGCTCGACGACGCAGTCGGCTATGCCCAGATGATGATGCTGATCATGCCGCTGTTGCTGGTGTTCATCCTTTACACCCAATTGCTGCGGGGCGTCAGCGATACGATTTCGCCCTTGCTCGCGTTGATGGTCTCTACCCTGGTCGGCCTGTTGCTGACCCCTGCACTGATTCGCGGCTGGATCGGCCTGCCGCCCTTGGGCATCCAGAGCGCGGTGTACGCGGGCCTGGTGGGAAATGCCTCGGCGATGCTGTTTCTGGTCCTGCGCCTGCGCCATAAAAACCACGTGATGGCGCCGGATCGCGAACTGCTCGCGGCCTTGCGCCTGGACCGCGTCATCCTCGGTAAAGTCCTGCGTATCGGCCTGCCCACCGGCTTGCAGATGGTGGTTCTGTCGCTCTCGGAGCTGGTCATCCTGGCGTTGGTCAATAGCCATGGTTCCCAGGCCACGGCGGCCTATGGGGCGGTGACGCAGATCGTCAACTACGTGCAATTTCCGGCCCTGTCGATTGCCATCACTGCCTCGATCCTCGGCGCCCAGGCGATTGGCGCCGGGCGCTTGGAACGCATCGGGCCGATTCTGCGTACCGGGTTGCTGATCAACACCTGTCTCACCGGTGGCCTGATCGTGCTGGGCTACTTGTTATCCCACTGGTTGCTCGGGCTGTTCATCACCGATGACGCCGCACGCGTGAATGCCGAGCACCTGCTGCACATCATGTTGTGGAGCATCCTCGTGTTCGGCTTCCAGGCCGTGATCGGCGGGATCATGCGTGCCAGCGGCGTGGTGCTGATGCCGGTGGCGATCTCGATCTTCTGCGTGCTGTGTGTGGAGTTGCCGATGGCGTACCTGCTCAACGCCCACTTCGGCCTGGAAGGTGTGTGGATGGCGTTTCCGGTGACCTACCTGGCGATGCTGGGGTTGCAGACCGCGTATTACCGGTTGGTGTGGCGGCATAAACAGATCAAGCGGTTGGTGTGATAAAAGGATGCGCAATTTAAGGACAGAAGGCGTTTAAGTCATGGCAAACCCTTACGCCGAGTTATTCCAAGTCCCTGGCGCCCGGGCTTTTGTATTGGCCGGCATGCTGGCGCGTATGCCGGTGTCCATGACCGGTATCGGCATTATCACCATGCTTTCCCAGGTGCATGGCGGCTACGGCCTGGCAGGCTCGGTGGCGGCGGTATTCGCGTTGGCTACGGCGATTTGCGCGCCACAGGTATCACGGCTGGTGGACCGCTACAGCCAAGGCCGGGTGCTGCCGATTGCCGCGTTGATCGGTGGCGGGGCGCTGCTGATGCTGTTGCTGTGCACGCGGTTGCAGGCGCCGACCTGGACGCTGTTCCTGTCTGCCGCCTTGGCCGGTTGCATGCCGAACATGTCGGCGATGGTGCGGGCCCGTTGGACCGAGTTGTACCGAGGCCAGCCCAAGCTGCAAACCGCCTTTGCCCTGGAGTCGGTGCTGGATGAGGTGTGCTTTATCGTCGGCCCGCCGATTTCAGTGGGCTTGAGCGTGGTGCTGTTTCCCGAAGCCGGGCCGCTGGTGGCCGCGTTGTTGCTGGCGGTGGGCGTCACCACGTTCGTCCTGCAACGAGCGACCGAACCCCCGGTGCATGAGCACCACGATCACCATGCCGGCTGGCTGATCGCGTCACCGTCGGTATTGATCCTGATGATCCTCTTGCTGGCCATGGGGGTGATCGTGGGTGTGGTGGATGTGGTCAGCGTGGCGTTTGCCCAACACCAGGGTCAGCCGGCGGCGGCGAGTATTGTGCTGTCGGTGTACGCCATCGGTTCATGCCTGGCGGGACTCGCCTTTGGCACTCTCAAGCTCAAGGCGCCGCTGCCGAGCCAGTTTCTGTTCTGCGGCGTGGCCACGGCGTTGACCACCTTGCCGTTGCTGCTGGTCACCAACATTCCAGGCCTGGCGGTGGCGATCTTTATCTCCGGCCTGTTCTTTGCCCCGACCCTGATCGTGTCCATGGCGCTGGTGGAGCGGATCGTCCCCGCCAGCCGCCTGACCGAAGGCATGACGTGGCTGATCACCGGCCTGAGCATCGGCGTGGCCATTGGTGCCGCCAGTTCCGGTTGGATGATCGACCACTTTGGCGCCGCCAGCGGGTTCTGGGTGGCGTTGGCGGCGGGCGCGGTGGTGTTGGGCTCGGCGGTGTTGGGGTACCGGCGGTTGGGTTAACCAACCCATCGCTGGGCATGCCTCTGTGCTGTGATGTTGCAGGAATGCGTTCAGCGCCTTGATGAACAGGATCTTGCCGAACAGGCAGTTGTCTTCAAGGCTGGCCTCTATGGAGCCGTTGCAGGCTTTTCGTTTGAGTTGGTTGTTCACGTAATCAGTTCTCCTGAACGCAATGGTTCGATGATTCGGCGCCGAATGCAGTGCTTCAGTGCATTGCCGGGGCCGGGCCTGTGCAACGTGATCATTCTAGCTTTTGCACGGGTTTCCCGGGATTGACGTAACCCTTGATGACCCCTCGCTCCAACCCCTCCACCCGCCGCTAATTTTTCCCTCTCCGGTTCGTTTTATAGGGACGACGTGCCTTTGTGCTTCCTGCCTATTGCTCCGGACTCCAACAAATGAATGCTGAAGACTCCTTGAAACTTGCTCGCCGGTTTATCGGGTTGCCCCTGGAAAAACGCCAGCTGTTCCTGCAAGCACTGCAGAAAGAAGGGGTGGATTTCTCCCGGTTTCCGATTCCAGCCGGGGTGGAGGTGGAGGACCGTCAGGCACTGTCTTACGCACAGCAGCGCATGTGGTTCCTGTGGCAATTGGACCCGGCCAGCGGCGCTTACAACCTGCCGGGGGCGGTGAGACTCAAGGGAGCGCTGAGCTTAAGCGCGATGGAGCAGGCATTCGCCAGCCTGGTGGCGCGTCACGAGACCCTGCGTACGGTGTTCCAGCGCCAGGCCGATGAGCGCCTGTTGCAAGTCGCCGTTCAACCCTCATTGGCCGTTGAGCAACTCGACCTGACTGACCTGGCCCCGGCGGAACGCGAGCAGGCAGTGAATGACGCAGCCACCCGCCAGTCGCTGCTGCCATTCGACCTGGAGCACGGCCCGCTGCTGCGTGTGCAATTGCTCAAGCTTGGCGCCCAGGAGCATGTCCTGCTGCTGACCCTGCACCACATCGTCTCCGACGGTTGGTCGATGAACGTGCTGATCGACGAGTTCATCCGCTTTTACGACGCCCATGAGCGCAACGAGGCACCGCAATTGCCGGCGCTGCCGATCCAATACAGCGACTACGCCCTGTGGCAACGCCGCTGGTTGGAAGCGGGGGAGCAGGCCCGTCAATTGGAGTACTGGCAGGCGCGCCTGGGCGCTGAGCACCCGGTGCTGGAACTGCCGACGGACCGTCCGCGTCCGGCCATGCCCAGTTATCAGGGCACCCGCCATAACTTCGCGATTGAGCCGGCACTGGCGGCGCAACTGCGCGCCTGTGCGCAAAAGCACAACGTCACGCTGTTCATGCTGTTGCTCGGTGCCTTTAATGTGCTGCTGCACCGCTACACCGGCCAGAGCGATATCCGCGTCGGCGTGCCGATTGCCAACCGTAACCGCAGTGAAGTCGAAGGGCTGATCGGGTTTTTCGTCAACACCCAGGTGTTGCGTACCGAGCTGACCGGGCAAACCCGTGTTTCTGGGCTGCTGCAAGGCATCAAAGAGCACGCCCTCGGCGCCCAGGCCCATCAGGAACTGCCGTTCGAGCGTCTGGTGGAAGCCCTGAAAGTCGAGCGCAGCCTCAGCCATACGCCGCTGTTCCAAGTGATGTACAACCACCAGCCGGTGGTGGCCGATATTGCATCGGTCAGTACCGCCTCCGGCCTGGAGCTGGCGTTGGTGGAGTGGCAAGGCCGTACCACCCAGTTCGACCTGACCCTCGACACGTATGAAAAATCCGGCACCCTGCACGCCGCGCTGACGTACGCCAACGACCTGTTTGACGCGCCGTCCATCGCGCGTATGGCCCGGCACTGGATCAGCCTGTTGCAGGCCATGGTTGCCGATGGCGAGCAGCGCGTCGGCGAGTTGCCGATGCTGGCTACCCAGGAGGAGCAGGTGCTGGTTGAGGCCTGGAATCAAACCGCAGAGGCATATCCGACTGAGCGTGGCATTCATCAACTGATCGAAGACCAGGTCCAGGCCACACCCCACGCTCCGGCACTGGTGTTTGGTGCCCAAACGCTGACCTACGCCCAGCTCGATGCCCGTGCCAACCAGTTGGCTCACGCCTTACGCGAACAGGGCGTTGGTCCCGATGCATTTGTGGGGATCTGCGTCGAGCGCTCCGTGGAAATGGTCGTTGGCCTGCTGGCCATTCTCAAGGCTGGCGGCGCTTACGTCCCGCTTGACCCTGAATACCCCCAGGAACGCCTGGCCTACATGATCGAAGACAGCGGCATCCAACTGCTGCTCAGCCAGCACAGCCTGGTACCGTCGCTGCCCACCGAGGGCATCCAGGTGATCACCCTGGACCAGGCGCCTGGCTGGCTTGACGGATACAGCAGCGCATCGCCCGCCGTAGCCATCCACGGGCTGAACCTGGCCTATGTGATCTACACCTCCGGTTCCACCGGCAAGCCCAAGGGTGCCGGTAACAGCCACCGCGCGCTGGTCAACCGTTTGTGCTGGATGCAGCAAGCCTACGGCCTGGACGCCAGCGATGCGGTACTGCAAAAAACCCCGTTCAGCTTTGACGTGTCGGTGTGGGAATTCTTCTGGCCGCTGATGACCGGCGCGCGCCTGGTGGTCGCGGCCCCTGGCGAACACCGCGAGCCGGCGCGTCTGATCGAGACCATCGGCCAGCACGGCATCACCACCTTGCACTTCGTACCGTCCATGCTCCAGGCGTTCGTCCATGAGCCGGGCGTACAGGGCTGCACCAGCCTCAAGCGCATCGTGTGCAGCGGCGAAGCCTTGCCACTGGATGCGCAACTGCAAGTCTTCGCCAAGCTGCCCCAGGCAGGGTTGTTCAACCTCTATGGCCCGACCGAAGCGGCCATCGACGTGACGCACTGGACCTGCGTCGACGAAGGCCGTGACGCCGTGCCCATTGGCCGCCCCATCGCCAACCTTGGCACCTACGTGCTCGACGCGCAGCTCAACCCAGTGCCCGCCGGCGTGTCCGGCGAGCTGTACCTGGGCGGCACCGGCCTGGCCCGCAGTTACCACCGTCGTCCGGCACTCACCGCCGAGCGTTTTGTGCCCAGCCCTTTCGGTGACGGTGCGCGTCTATACCGTACCGGCGACCGTGTGCGCCAGCGTGAGGATGGCGTGATCGACTACCTTGGTCGGCTCGACCATCAGGTCAAGCTGCGCGGCCTGCGCATCGAGTTGGGAGAAATCGAGACGCGCCTGATGCAACACCCAGGCGTGCGTGAGGCGGTGGTGCTGGTGCAGGGCGGCAAGCAATTGGTGGCCTACCTGGTGCTGGAAGGTGAAGCGCCGACCGACCTCAAGGCCTGGCTACTCAGCAGCCTGCCGGAATACATGGTGCCCACCCACATGGTGCACCTGGCCAAGCTGCCGGTGACCGCCAACGGCAAGCTCGACCGCAAAGCGCTGCCGCTGCCGGACGCTGCGCCGCAACAAGCCTACATCGCCCCGCAAAACCCACTGCAACAAGCCCTGGCAACGATTTGGAGCGACGTACTCGGCGTCGAGCAGGTCGGCCTGGAAGACAACTTTTTCGAGCTGGGTGGTGATTCGATCATCTCCATTCAAGTGGTCAGCCGTGCGCGCCAGGCGGGGATTCGCCTCAGCCCGCGCGACCTGTTCCAGTACCAGAGCGTGCGCAGCCTGGCCCTCGTCGCCACCTTTGAGCAGGCCAGCGTTATCGACCAAGGCCCGGTCAGCGGCGAGGTGCTGCTGACGCCGGTACAGCACAGCTTTTTCGCCCAGGCCATCACGGCACGTCACCACTGGAACCAATCCTTGTTGCTGACCCCGCGCGAGGCCCTGGACCCGGTGCGCCTGGAAGCGGCGCTGACGCAGTTGATTAACCACCACGACGCCCTGCGCCTGCGTTTTGTGCAGCGTCCCGACGGCTGGCAGCAAACCCACGCTGCGCCCGTCGACGAGCCTGCGCTGTGGCACTCCCATGCCACCGACGATACGCAACTGGCCGCGCTATGCGACGAAGCCCAGCGCAGCCTCGACCTGACGCAAGGCCCGCTGCTGCGCGCCGCCCTCGTCTCCATGGCCGATGGCACCCAGCGCTTGCTGTTGGTGGTGCATCACCTGGTGGTGGATGGGGTTTCATGGCGCATCCTGCTGGAAGACCTGCAACAGGCTTACCGCCAGGCATCCTTGCCGGCCAAGACCAGTGCCTACCAAACCTGGGCGCACCAACTGCACACCCACGCGCAAACCCTCAGCAAACAACTGCCTTACTGGCAGGCGCAGTCCGTCGACGCCGAGCTGCCGTGCGACAACCCCCACGGCGGGCTGCAAAACCGCTTGGGCTGCAAGCTTGAATCCCGCCTCAACGCCGAACAAACCCGCCAGTTGCTGCAAGACGCGCCAGCGGCTTATCGCACTCAGGTCAACGACCTGTTGCTGACGGCGTTGGCGCGGGTAGTCAGCCGGTGGAGCGGGCAGGCTGCGGCGCTGATCCAACTGGAAGGCCACGGTCGCGAAGATCTGTTCGAGGCCGTCGACCTGACCCGCACTGTTGGCTGGTTTACCAGCCTGTTCCCTGTACGTCTGCAGGCGGACGGCGAGCTGTCGACCGCGATCAAGTCGGTCAAGGAGCAACTGCGTGCCGTGCCCGACAAGGGGCTGGGCTACGGCTTGCTGCGCTACCTGGCTGCGCCTCACGTGCGTGAAGCCCTTGCGGGCCTGGCCGCGCCGCGCATCACGTTCAACTACCTCGGCCAGTTCGATCGCCAGTTCGATGAGTCCGCATTGTTCGTGCCCGCCACCCAAGGCAGCGGCCAGGCCCAAGACCCCGAAGCGCCATTGGCCAACTGGCTGACGGTGGAAGGACAGGTGTATGGCGGCGAACTGGCGCTGCAATGGGGGTTCAGCCGCGAGATGTTCCAGGCGTCGACCATCCAGCGCCTGGCGGATGATTACACCGCCGAACTCAACGCCTTGATCCAGCACTGCTGCGATACACCCGCCGGGCAGGTGACGCCGTCGGACTTTGCGCTGGCAACCCTGACCCAACAGCAATTGGATGATTTGCCCGTGGACGGCCCGGCCATCGCCGATATCTACCCGCTGTCGCCCATGCAGCAAGGCATGCTGTTCCACACCCTGTACGAGCCTGAAGCCCAGGCCTATATCAACCAGTTGCGCCTGGACATTGAAGGCCTCGATCTGCTGAGCTTTGGTCGTGCCTGGCAGGCGGCGCTGGATCGGCATGACATTTTGCGCAGCAGCTTCCACTGGCTCGGCCTGGACAGCGCCCATCAAGTGATCCAGCGCCAGGTCGATTTGCAGCTGCACGTGATCGAAGACCCGCATGCTGACCTCGACGCCTTGGCCGACGCCGAGCGTCAGCGCGGTTTTGAGTTGAACGCGGCGCCCCTGTTTCGCCTGATGTTGGTGCGCGGTGCCGGTACGGGCTGGCACATGATTTTCACCAGCCATCACATCCTCATGGATGGCTGGAGCAATGCCCAGTTGCTCGGCGAAGTCATTGCCGACTACGCAGGCCACGTTTTGCCCGCACCGTTGGGGCAGTTCCGCGATTACTTGGGTTGGCTGCAGCAGCAAGCCTCGGGCGAAAAGTTCTGGCGCGAAGCCCTGGCACCGTTGCAAGCCCCAACCCTGCTGGCTGAAGCACTGCGCGTGCCGGTCGAAGGGGCGGGCATGGCCGACCATCACACCACTCTGGACAGCCAGTTCACCCGCGCGCTCGGCGATTGCGCGCGCCAGCACAAAGTCACCCTCAACACCCTGCTGCAAGGCGCCTGGAGCCTCTTGCTGCAACGCTACACCGGCCAGGATTGCGTGGCTTTCGGTGCCACTGTTGCCGGGCGTTCGGCGCCGTTGCCGGGTATCGAGCAGCAACTGGGCCTGTTTATCAACACATTGCCAATCATCAGCGCGGCCTCGCCGGCCCAGTCCGCCGCCACTTGGCTCGCGGAGCTGCAAGCGCTGAACCTCAGCCTGCGCGACCATGAACACGTACCGCTTTACGACATCCAGGGCTGGGCCGGACAACAAGGTGCCGCACTGTTCGACACCTTGCTGGTGTTTGAAAACTTCCCGGTAGCCGAAGCGCTCAAGCAAGGCGCGCCAGCGGGCCTGACCTTCGGCAAGATGCACAACCATGAGCGCACTCACTACCCGTTGACCCTGGGCATCGAACTGGGGACTGGCTTGCGCCTGGAGTTCAGCTACGACCGGGCGCGGTTCACCGAGCAACACGTCGCGCAATTGAGCGCCAACCTGCAGCACCTGCTGGCGCAATGGGTGGCGGATATCCACGCGCCACTCGGCACCCTGCAACTGCTGGACAACAGCACGCAAGCCTCGCTGCTCGCCATCAGCCAATCCCCTGGTACTGCGCCGCGGCCAATGCGTGTGCATGAACGCATCGCCACCCAAGCCCAAGCCACCCCTGATGCGTTGGCGGTTCAGGCAGGCAGTGAACGCCTGAGTTACGCCCAGCTCAATCAGCGGGCTAACCGTCTGGCTCACCGCCTGCTGGAGCAGGGTGTCGGCCCGGGCCAACGGGTAGGCCTGGTTTCCCGGCGTGGCCCGCAGTTGATCGTCAGCCTGCTGGCCGTCCTCAAAAGTGGCGCGGCTTACGTACCGCTGGACCCCAACTACCCAGCCGAGCGCCTGAGCTACATGTTGGCAGACAGCCGTCTGAACCTGTTGCTCAGCGAGACCGGCTTGCTGGCTGATCTGCCGCTGCCCCATGGGCTCAAACGTGTGGAGTTCAGCGCACAGGGTGAAGAGCTGGCGGGCTACCCGTTGACCAATCCACCGAACCGCGCCACTGCCGCCGACCTCGCTTATGTGATCTACACCTCAGGCTCCACCGGCCAACCCAAGGGGGTGGCCATCGACCATGCTGCACTCGACCAGTTCTGCGACACAGCGGCCGATTACAGTGCGCTGACGCCTGCCGACCGCGTGCTGCAATTTGCGACGTTCAGCTTCGACGGGTTTGTCGAGCAATGCTACCCGCCGCTGTGCATCGGCGCGGCGCTGATCATGCGCGGCGATGAGCTGTGGGACGCCGGGTTGCTGGCGCAGCAAATCGTCGAGCAGGGCGTGACCCTGGCCGACTTGCCCGCGGCCTATTGGTACTTGCTGGCCAAGGAGTGCGCCGTCGATGGCCGCACCCTGGGCAACTTGCGCCAAGTGCATGTCGGCGGCGAAGCCATGGCCGTGGAGGGCGTACGCGCCTGGTACGAGGCTGGGTTGGGCAACGTTCGTCTGGTGAACACCTATGGCCCGACCGAAGCCACCGTGGTCTCCAGCGTGCATGACTGCCAGCTTGCAGATGCCAATGACGCCTTCGGCATGCCCATCGGGCGGGCGATCGACGGGCGCGCGCTGTACGTGCTGGACAGCGGGTTTGAATTGCTGCCGACCTGCGGCGTCGGCGAGCTGTGCATCGGTGCGGCGGCGGGCTTGGCCCAGGGCTACTTCGATCGCCCGGCGCTGACCGCCGAGCGCTTCTTGCCGGACCCGTTCTCCGGCGTGCCGGGGTCGCGGCTCTACCGCAGCGGCGACTTGGCTCGCTACAACGACAACGCGGCCCTGGAGTACGTGGGCCGCATTGACCATCAAGTGAAAATCCGTGGGTTCCGGATCGAGATGGGTGAAATCGAAGCCTGTCTGCAAACCATGCCTCAGGTGCGCGAGGCGGTGGTGATTGCGCTGGACGGGCCGACCGGCGCGCAGTTGGTCGCCTATGTCGTGCCCCAGTCGGATGCCCTGGAGGCGCACGCCTTGACGGCGGCGCTGCGTCAGTCGTTGCCGGACTACATGGTGCCGAGTTTCCTGATGCTGATCGACGTGTTGCCCCTGAGCCCCAACGGCAAACTGGACCGTAAAGCCTTGCCAAAGCCGGATGTCAGCCAACGGCAAAAACACTATGTGGCACCCCGAACGGCCCTGGACATTCAGGTCGCCGAGGTTTGGCAAAACGTGCTGGGGCTGGAACAGGTCGGGCTGGACGATCACTTCTTTGAGTTGGGTGGGCATTCGCTATTGGCCACCCAAGTGGTCGCACGCTTGAAGACGCTGTTGGCCTGCGACCTGACCCTGCGTGACCTGTTTGGCGCGCCGCGACTGGCAGACTTTATCGCGGCGATCTCCACCCGCACCGGGCAGGACACCGCGCCGGCGCGCAGCCCGTTAGTGGCCCACGGCGAAAAAACCAGCGCGGCACTGTCCCTGGTGCAACGCCGGCTATGGGTAGTGGAGCAGCTGTCGCAGGCCAGTGGCGCCTATGGCATGCCGCTGGCCGTGCGCTTGCGCGGCGAGTTGTCGGTGCCGCTGCTGGTCAGCAGCCTGGCACAGGTGATTGCCCGCCACGAAACCCTGCGCACGGCCTACATCACCGACGAGGAGGGTGATCCGCTGGCCGTCATTGCCGCGCACGTGGAGGTCGACTTGCCGTTACTGGACCTGTCGTCCCTGGATCCCGCTGAACAGCAGCGCCGGGTCGCGGTCGCCGTTGAGGCGAACACCCGCCAATCCATCAGCCTGCTGCAGGCGCCTTTGTTACGTGGACAGGTGCTCAAGCTGGGCCCCACCGAACATGTGTTGCTGTATTCGATGCACCACATCATCTCCGATGGCTGGTCGATGGCGGTGCTGGTCAATGAACTGGTGGGCTTCTATGGCCGGGCGAAGGCGGGGGTCGTTGAGCCGTTGCCGCCGTTGCCGATCCAGTACTCCGATTACGCCCTCTGGCAACAGCACCTGCAACGCACCGGCGTGCTCGCCGCGCAGGCGCGTTACTGGGAACAGGCACTGGCCGGTCACAGCGGCGTGTTGCAACTGCCCACCGACCAACCGCGCCCCCAGGCGCCGACCCATGAAGGTCGCGACCTCGGTTTCACGCTGCCCGTGGCCTTGCATGAAGGGCTCAAGGCGGTGTCGGCGCGTGCCGGTGTGACGCTTTACAGCACGATGCTGGCCGCGTTCCAGATCCTGCTGCATCGCCTCAGCGGCAGCGATGACGTGCTGGTCGGTGCCGACGTTGCCGGGCGCCAGCAGCCTGAGCTGGAAGGTCTGATCGGTTTCTTCGTGAACATTCTGCCGCTGCGCTCGACCTTCGTGGCGCAGCAACCGTTCAGCGCTTTCCTGGCCACCACCCAAGGCACCGCGCTGGACGCTTTCGATCATCAGGACCTGCCCTTCGACATGATTGTGGAGGCCTCGCCGCGCCCGCGCCAACGGGGTTTCAACCCACTGGTGCAGGTGTTGTTCGTGATGAACAACCTGCCGGTGCAGGGTGGCCAGATGGACGGGATCGAGGTTGAGGTACTGCCCACTCGTGGCGGTTACTCCAAGTTCGATATGGCCCTGTTCATCGATGAGGATGCAGGCGGCCTGCATGGTACCTGGCAGTACGCCAGCGACCTGTTTGAACAACAACGCATCGAGTCATTCGTCAACGCCTGGACGGGAATTCTTGAACAGATTGTGTGTGATCCGAACATTCAATTAGGGGATATCACCATGCCTACCAACACCTTGGAACAAACCACGACGCCCGTACCGCCTGCCATCAAGGCCGACAAGCTGGGCAAGTTCCTGAAAAAATCCCAGAGCCGCACCGACAGGCCTGCCGGTGCGTTGATGCGTGAATCGCTGCTGGTACCCGGGCAGGATTTTCCATTGCTGATGGAACCCACTGATCCAGGCCTGGACCTGGTGGCCTGGATCAAGGACAACCGCGCCCTGGTGGAAGAAAAACTGGCCCGCCATGCGGGGATTCTGTTCCGTGGATTTGCCCTGCGCGATATTCATGACTTCGAAGCGTTCGCTGAAGCTGTGCAGCCGGGCCTCTATGGTCAATACGGCGACTTGCCGAAAAAAGAGGGCGGTAAGAACACCTACCGGTCCACGCCGTACCCCGAAAAGAAAATGATCCTGTTCCATAACGAAAGCTCCCATCAGGACCGCTGGCCGCGCAAGCAGCTGTTCTTCTGCGAACAGCCATCCCCAATCGGCGGCGCCACACCGGTGGTGGACTGCCGGCAGATGTACCTCAAGTTGCCGGCGGCGATCCGCGAGCGCTTCGAGGACAAGGGGTTGCTGTACGTGCGCACCTTTGCCGACAAGCTCGACGTTTCCTGGCAGCACTTCTTCAAGACCGACGTGCGTGCCGACGTCGAGGCGCGTTGCCGGGCTGCGGGCATCGCGTGGACCTGGCTGGACAACGATGAACTGCAAATCCGCACCCCGTGCCCGGCGATCATCCGGCACCCGGTGACGGGGGAAAAAACCTTCTTCAACCAGGTTCAGTTGCACCACATCTTCTGCCTGGACCCGGATGTGCGCGAAGACTTGCTGGCACTGTTCGGCGAGCAGCGTATGCCTCGGCACGTGTACTACGGCGATGGCTCGCCGATTGAAGACGAAGTCATGGCCTTGGTGGGCGAGCTGTACGAAGCCTGCGCGGTGCGATTCGACTGGCACAAGGGCGATGTCATCCTGCTGGACAACATGCTGGCTGCCCACGCACGTGATCCCTTCGAAGGACCGCGCAAGATCGTTGTGGCAATGGGCGAAATGATTGAACGCAGCGCGCTGCACCTAGCGCATAGCGAGACCGAAAAGGAAGAGGCCGGAGCATGAGTACTGCACAACAGGGAACCGTGGACGCGGGACTGGCGTTGCTGGTCGAGCAGCAACAGCATCTGGACGCACGGCAACAAGGGGCGAGCTGGGGGGATCTGACCCACTGCCTGAAACTGGATATTCGTGGCGAGCTGGACCCGGTGCGCCTGCAACACGCGTTGGATAGCCTGGCGGTGCGCCACGAAGCATTGAGTGCGCAGTTTGCGCCCGTCAGTGGTTATCACGGATTGCGCCAGCGGGTTGCGCCGGCTCAAGCGGTGAGCTTGACCCAGTGGCTCGACGTGGCGTCGCCCCAACAGGTGATTGCACGCCAACAGCAGTGGTTGCAGCAGCAACAGCCGCTGATCGGTGCGTTGTTGCAGCGCCTGGAAACGGACCACTGGCAACTGTTGATCGGCGTTTCGCGTTACGCCGCCGACGCCGGGACCTTGGCCCTGATCCAGCAGGAGTTGTTGGCCGCTTATGGGCAGCAAGGGTTTGAAGAGGACGAGCCGGGGCAGTTTTCCCAGTACCTGGAATGGCGCAGCGAGGTGATCTTCGACGAAGACGCAGACACCGCCAAGGCTTACTGGCAGCAGTATCTGCAAGGGCACGAGGGGCTGCTCAGCGGGCCAGACTTGCCCTATCGCCTGACGTGCGCAGAAGTCCTGCCGGCAGAACGCTTGAGCGTGCCACTGGATCAAACGCTGTTGACTCGCCTGCGCACGGCGGGGCTGCCGCTGGACGTGCTGATGCACGCCGCCTGGTGGGTACTGCTGGCGCGCATCAGTGGTCGGGAGTCATTCCTGGCGGGATGGCGGCATGACGCGCGCCTGGATTATGAATTTTTCAGCCACAGCCTGGGCCTGTTCGAGAAAACCCTGCCGTTGGCGATTCGCATTGATCCGGCCAGCACCTTCCGTGAGCTGGTGACCACCATGGCCGCGCAGTTGGATCAGCACCGCACCTGGCAGGAATACTGGACACCGTTGTCATTCCCACAACAGGCCGCGCCTGCGGTCGGTTTTGGCAATCGGTGGGTTTCGGAACCGCGTGAGGTCGCTGGGATGGTTTGGGTGGGCAGCGACCTGCCGGCCCGTCTGCCTGAATTCGAGTTGGCCCTTCAGTTGGAAATCGCAGCGTCTGGCGAACCTCAAGGTTTGTCACTGGACTTCAATCCCGCACGCTATACGGCGCCCGCCGTCGAGACGCTGTTGGGCCAGCTCCGCGAGTTGCTCCACAGCATCGCCGACAAACCGGATGAAACCCTTGCACGCCTGAACCTGTTGGGTGCCGACGAAAAGAGCCGGTTGCTGGCACTGAACCCGCCGGCGCAAATCATGCAAACGCCGCAGTTGTTGCCGCAACGTATCGCTGCGTGGGCTGATCAGACGCCGGACGCCGTGGCGTTGGTCGCTGCGGGCCAGGCCCTTAGCTACGCTGAACTGGACGCCCGCACCGCGCGCTTGAGTGCCGAATTACTGCGCCAGGGTGTGGGCGCTGGGTCGATCGTGGGCCTGGCGCTGCCGCGTTCGGCGGAACTGGTCGTCGCCATTCTTGCCACCTGGCGTGCGGGCGCAGCCTATCTGCCGCTGGACCCGCAATGGCCAGTGGCGCGCCAGGCTGAAATCGCAGGGCACGCCGCCGCGAGCTTGATCCTGGTGACTCACGCGCCAGGCCAGGACGACCCGCGGACCGCGTTCAAACTGCTCAATCCGGGCGCATCAACCGAGGATGCCTCTATGGCCCCGGCGGTGTCCGTGCAGGCCCGTGACGTCGCCTATGTGCTGTTCACCTCCGGCTCCACCGGCCAGCCCAAAGGCGTGGTGATCGAGCATGGCGCGTTACTCAACTACACCGCGAGCAGCAGCCAGCAACTGGGCCTGTCCGCCTGCCGTCACGTTGCCTTTAGTTCCACGGTAGCGGCGGACCTGGGCAACACCGCCTTGTTCGGCGCGCTCTACAACGGCGCGACCTTGCATATAGCTGACGATGCGACCCTGCAAGATCCCCAGGGCTTCGCCGGGTTCCTGCGGGAAAACAGCATCGATTGCCTGAAAATCGTGCCGTCGCACCTGGCCGCCTTGCTTGAGGCTGATACCGCCGTATTGCCTGACACGCTGGTGCTGGGCGGTGAAGCCATCGGCGCGAGCCTGGTGCAGCGCATTCGTCAGCTGCGGCCCGACTGTCGCGTGTTCAACCATTACGGCCCCACCGAAGCGACAGTGGGCGTGATGGTGCATCCGTTACTGCCTGCGGAAGACGTGTCCCATGGCGTGCCGCTGACCCACGTGCTTCCCGGAAACCAAGTCTTCGTACTGGGCGCCGACGCGCAATTGCTGGCAACGGGTGAACTCGGTGAGTTATTCATCGGTGGCCATCAGTTGTGCCGAGGCTACTTGCAGGGCGAGGCGGATGCAGACGCGTTTATCCATAGCCCGCTGGTGGACGGCGCGCGCCTTTACCGCACGGGAGACCTGGCCCGTTATCGGGTGGAGGGGGGCGTGCAGCTGTATGGCCGTCGCGATCATCAGGTCAAGGTGCGTGGTTTCCGCATTGAGCTGGCCGAGATAGAGGCGCAGTTGCTGCGTTTGCCCGAGGTCAGTGAGGCCGTGGTGGTGCTGGTGCAAGAGGAGCCGCAAGCGTTTGTGGTAATGCGTGCGGCGACGGCAGAGGACGTAGGGCCTCAATTGAAAAACCAACTGGCCCAGCATCTCCCGGCGGCTATGGTGCCGCGCCAGATTGTGAGCCTTGAACGCATGCCGCGCCTGCCAAACGGCAAGGTTGACCGCAAGGCGCTGCAACACGCTCAACCTGTGGTTTCCCAGGCGGTGTACGTCGCGCCACGGGATGCGCTTGAAACCCTGTTGTCCACGCGCATGGCCCAATTGGTCGGGTTGGAACGGCTGAGCATCGAGGAGGACTTTTTCGCCGCAGGCGGGCATTCCTTGTTGGTGATCAAGCTAGTGGCAGGCATCCGCAAACTGCTGCAATGCGAGATTCATCCCGGCGTGGTGTTTGATCACCCAAGCGTGGCGGCATTGGCGCGGGAGCTGCGCGAGCGTGAAACTGTCGCTGGGCAGTTGGAGAGAATCGCCCAGGCACGTTTGCGCATGGATGCAATGACACCTGAAGAGAAAGCGGCGCTTATGGAAAAGGCCAGGCAGTTGCAGGCGAGCAAGGAGCAGGGGTAGGGATGTAAAACGGGGCTGGCAATCAGCCCCGTTGTTTAATGGCGGGAACGGTCAAGTGTTGCTTAGCGCTGTTCCCCCAACCAACTCAACACGCCTTCATAAATGCCTGCAACCGCGCTGGTAATGCCGTTCATGCGCAGGAAGTCATGGGTCAGCCCCGACTGCACGTGCAGGCTGACCGCTGTGCCGCTCGCGGCCAGCATCTGGGCGTACGCCTGCCCTTCGTCATACAGCGGATCGTACTGGGCCAGGCTGATATAGGCCGGTGCCAGCGCAGTCAGCCCTTCGGCCAGCAACGGCGAGACCCGCCAGTCCAGGCGCTGTTGGGCATCCGGGCAATAGTGTTGGTAGAACCATTCCAGCGTGGCCGTTTCCAGCAGGTAATCCTCGGCATAGTGGCGATGGGAATCACGCTGCCGCGAGGTATCAGTGACCGGGTAAAACAGCAACTGGGCCCAGGGTTTGAACGCCAGTTGTTGCGGCGCCTTCACTGCGGTGATCGCCATGACGGTCGCCAGCGTTGCCCCCACACTGTCACCCGCCAGGGTAATCCGGCGGTTGTCCAGTTGCAGGTTGCCGGCCTGTTCGGCCAGCCAATTGGCGGCGTCGAGGCTGTCATTCACTGCGGTCGGGAAGCTCGCCTGTGGCGCCAGACGGTAGCTGGGCGCGAACACCGCGTACTGACCGCTGGCCGCGAGCCTGCGGCAGATGGAGTCGTGGGAGTCCAGGCTGCCCACCACATAACCGCCGCCGTGAAAGTACGCAATCACCGGCAATTGCGCGGTGCCCGGTGCCCGGTAAAGACGGGCGGGCAGTGCATGGCCATCGCGGGCGGTGACCGTCAGGTGGGTGACCACCACCGACCCCGGCGGGCTGGGG
The DNA here is from genome assembly GCF_021391435.1 of Pseudomonas sivasensis. Lineage (NCBI taxonomy): Bacteria > Pseudomonadati > Pseudomonadota > Gammaproteobacteria > Pseudomonadales > Pseudomonadaceae > Pseudomonas > Pseudomonas sivasensis. Next base: position 2,605,262 of record NZ_CP090029.1, read on the forward strand.
TCGAGAATGGCCGAAGTCTGTTCGAACTCCCGCCGTGCCTGTTCAACACTCAGTGCGTGCATGGGTTGGCTTTTACCGGTCAGGCGACCCATCTGCGCCAATTCCAGAAAACCTTCGAGATCAGGGTCCAGGGGCATTGCATGTTCCTTGTGAAATAGGCTGAAGCGCCGCCCCTGACCATCAGGGGCGGCGACGTTTCAACTGGCTACGGGTTGCAGCGCCAGGTGCTGCAACAGACCCTGAAGCAGGGTCGGGTGGTTAAGCATGTCGTAGTGGCCGGCGGCGATCTGTTCATTGCTCCGGGCGCTGGCCAGGTTCGATGCCGGCTGGTCGGCAATCGCCTTGGCCCACCAGCAATGGGCTTGCGCCCGGGTGGGCGGCAAGCCGTCCAGTCCCGTGGACAACGCCTTGAGTTTCATCGCTACCTGGAACGTGTGAGCCAGCTCCTCGGTGCTGATTGCGGCATACACCGAACGCGCGGCAGCGCCTGCCTGGACCTGTGCGATCAGTTGCTCCAGCACCGCGCTGTCCGTCGTCGCCCTGACGTCGAAGGTTGGCAAGGCCTCAGCCGACAGGCCGAACAGTACCGCGAGGAACCCGCGCAAGTCCTCGCTCCAGTCGTCGCTCAAGACGTCTTCGCCAGTGGGCACAAAACTGTCCACCAGGCCGAGAAACTCCACGCGTTGGCCCTGGCTTTCCAGCTCCTGGGCCACCAGCACCGCGAGGGTGCCGCCCAGCGACCAGCCCACCAGGTGGTACGGGCCGCTGGCTTGCTGCTGGCGGATGTACTGGCTGTAATCGATGGCCATGGACGCCAGGGAATCATCGTTCCACTGGCGGTCCAGCAGCATGCGACATTGCAGGCCGTAGACGCTGCGCTGTCCATCCAAGCGACGGGCCAGGGGCTCGTAGTCGAACACCGTGCCAAAACCGGCATGCAGGCAGAACAACGGCGAGCTGTGCGTCGTTTCACTGTTGAGCAGCAGCAGCGGATTCAGGCTGGCATCGTCCTCGGCAAACCCGGACAGCTCAGCGATGGTGGGTTTGCCGATCATGTCCCGCAGTTTCAGTTCGATGCCGATATCCGGCTGGCTGCGCACCTTCGACAGCACCTTGAGAATGCGCAGCGAGTCGCCGCCCAATTCAAAGAAGTTGTCGGTGACGCCTACACTCTCCAACTCCAGCACCTCCTGCCAGATCGCTGCCAGTTGTGCCTCCAACGCATTGCGCGGTGCAACGAAGGCGCGGCCTTTGAAGTCCGGGTCAGGCAGGGCCAGGCGGTCCAGCTTGCCGTTGGGGTTGAGCGGGAAGGCCGGGAGCGCGAGGATTTGCGCCGGCACCATGTAGTCGGGCAATTCCACCTGCAAAGCCGCACGCAGACGTTCGCCCAGCCCGGCCGAAGCGTCGGCCACCACGTAACCGATCAGTTGCTTGCCGCCGGCCGTATCGCGGGCGACCACCACGGCGTCTTGCACGTCGGGGATCTCGCGCAGGCGTGACTCAATTTCTCCCAGTTCGATACGGAAACCGCGGATTTTCACCTGGTTGTCCAGGCGGCCAAGGTAGTCGATCACGCCGTCGGGGCGTTGGCGTACCAGATCCCCGGTGCGATACAGGCGTGTGCCGTCGGCAGCGAACGGGTCAACCACAAACCGTTCCGCGCTCAGGCCGGGCCGCTGGTGATACCCACGGGCAACGCCTTCGCCGCCGATGTACAACTCGCCCGCCACGCCATCGGGCACGGGGTTGAGGTGTTCGTCCAGCACATACAGGGTACGTTCACCGACGCGGGTGCCGATCGGCGCGTACACCGCGTTGCAGCGTTCGTCGGCACTCACTTTCCACAGCAGCGGGGTAACCACGGTTTCGGTGGGGCCGTATCCGTTGGTCAGGTACTGCGGCTTGAGCACGCGTTTGACCAGCTCGAAGTTGGCCTCGGCCACCGCGTCACCGCCGAAGCAGTAGATGCGCACGGGCGGTGGTGCATCGGTTTGGCTGTCGCCGTACTCGGCCAGCTGTTGCAGATACGCCGGAGGGAAGCAGGCGATGCTGATGCTGTGGGCGTGCAGCGCCTGCCAGGTTTCTTCCGGTGTCCACAACTGGTTACCCCGCACCACCAGGCACCCGCCGCTTTGCAGTGTCGACAGCCAACGCTCCTGGGCACCGTCGAAGGCGAACGACATGAACAGCAATTCGCGGGTGCCGCTGTCCATCTCGTAACGCTCGGCAATCGCTTGGCAATGCATGCGAATTTGCCCATGGGTCACGGCGACGCCCTTGGGCTTGCCGGTGGAGCCCGAGGTGTAAATCAGATAAGCCAGGTTATCGTCGTGCACCTGCGGCGCCGGGCACGTCGCCGGCCAGTCCGACAGCGGCAGGCGATCCAGGTCGATAAGCGTCGCCTCGCCCAGGCCGTCGAAGCGCGACCGCAGCGAGTGCTGGCTGATCAGTACGCTCATGGCAGAGTCTTCGACGATCCACTGCACGCGGTCCTGCGGGTAGTCAATGTCCAGCGGCACGTAGGCGGCGCCGGTTTTCATGACGCCATAGAACGCGACAATGACGTCCACCGAACGCTCCAGAGCGACGCCAACGAACATCTCCGGCCCGATGCCCTGGGCCATGAGGCAGTGGGCCAGGCGGTTGGCCCGGGCATCCAGTTCGCCGTAGCTCACCTCGATCCCGTCGCACACCACCGCCACTGCGTCAGGGCGCTCCAGTGCGTGTTGACGGATCACCTGTGCCAGGTGGGCGCGTGGTGCCATGGCTGGGCTCAGCACGTTACGTTGCAGCAACAGTTGCTGTTCGGTGCCTGCCAGCATAGTGAGGCTGCCGACGTTGGCCTGGGCGTTGTTCAGCAGTTCCAGCAGCAGGGTTTCAAAGCTGCGCAGGATTTGTGCGGTGGCGGCCTCGGTAAAGCGGTTGCGCAGGTACAGGAACTCGATCTTCAGGGTGTCGCCGAGGTTGATCGCCAGGTCCATGGCAAAGTTGGTCACATCGCGGCTGCTGACGTCGCCAAAGCTCAGGCGTTCTTGCCCGGCTTCCTGCAGGCGTTCGTCCACCGGGTAGTTTTCAAACACCAGAATGCTGTCAAACAGCGGCTGGCCACCTTGGCCCGACCAGCGTTGTACGTCCGCCAGGGACGCGTGCTCGTGGTCGCGCACTTCCAGGTTATAGGCCTGCAACGCTTGCAGCCATTGGGCGACGGGCATGTGCGGTTGCGGGGTCTGGATAATGGGCAAGGTGTTGATAAACAGCCCGAGCATGTCCTCCGAGCCTGGCAGGCTGGCTGGACGACCCGCGACCGTCGCGCCGAAGCACACGGTGTCCTGGCCGGTATAGCGCTGCAACAGCAGTAACCACGTGGCCTGGATCAGCGTGTTCGGGGTGACGCGCAGACGTTGGGCCTGCTCACGCAAGTGTGCGGTTTGCAGCGCATCCCAATTCAGATACAGCGCCGCGTGGCCTTCCAATTCCATGGCCGGTTTGGGCGACAGGCTGTTGGCGAGGGACGAGGTGCCGTTCAAGTCCTGGAGCTTGGTTTTCCAGAACTGCTCCAGTACCGCCTGGGATTGATCTTGCAGCCAGCGGATGTAATCGCGGTAATGCCCGCGTTTGGCCGGTGCGGCCTGGCCGTTGTAGATCGCGAAGACTTCACCCAACAGCCGCGAGTTGGACCAGCCGTCCATGAGGATGTGGTGGCTGGTCCAGATCAGGTAGTGCGTTTGCGGGTCGAGCTGCACCAGGGTCAGGCGTGTGAGCGGCGCACGCAGAAGTTCGAAGCCACGGGCGCAATCCTGGCTCGCGAGTACCTCCAGGTCTTGGGCGGTGACGTCCCGTTGCTGCCAGTCGAGTACGTCGACAGGCATCGTCGCCGCGCGATAGACCACTTGCAGCGGTTCGGCCAGTTGGTTGTCGGCCCAGAACCCGGTACGCAGGATTTCATGGCGCTCAATCACGGCGTTCCAGGCTGCGGTGAACCGCGCAACGTCCAGGCCGGTGACCGAGACGGCCATCTGGTTCACGTACAGAGCGCTTTCCGGTGCTTCCAGTGTGTGGAACAGCATGCCCTGTTGCATCGCCGACAACGGGTAGACGTCTTCGACTTGTGGCAACGGCACCGGCAGGCGATCCAGTTGTGCCTGGCTGATCCGCGCCAGCGGGAAGTCGGACGGCGTGGCCCCCACGTTAGCGGTGTCGCAGCAATGCTCGATCAGGGCCAGCAGCTCGCGCTTGAGGTCATCGGCCAGGTGCGCAATGGTCGCTTCGTCGAACATCTCCCGGCTGAATTGCCAGCCTAGGGTCAGTTCATCACCGTATACCTGGCCATTGAGGCTCAGCCAGTTGCCCAGTGGCGCATTCAGCGCCTGCTCACGGCCGCTGCCTTCGGCGGCAGGGGCCAGCAACGAGCCCTGACTGGCATCGAAACTGCCGTCGAACTGGCCAAGGTAGTTGAACGTGATGCGTGGTGCCTGCAAGGCGCCGAGGCTGGCCCGTGCCTGCGGCGTGCCCAGGTAGCGCAGGGCGCCATAGCCAAGGCCTTTGTCGGGGATTGCCCGCAACTGTTCCTTGATCTGCTTGATGGAGTCGCCAAGGTTGGCGGCCGGCACGAGCTTGACCGGGAACAGGCTGGTGAACCAACCCACCGTGCGGGTCAGGTCGATGTCATCGAACAGGTCTTCGCGGCCATGACCTTCCAGCTCGATCAGGCAGTGCGGGGCGCCGGTCCAGCGGCTGATGACACGTGCCAGGGCCGTCAGCAGCAAGTCGTTAATCTGCGTTCGATAGGCCTTGGGCGCCTGCTGCAGCAATTGTTTTGTCTGCCGGGCGTCGAGGTGGGTATGCAGCGTGTGGCTGTGGCGATTGTCCAGGCTGCCATGGGGACGTTCGCATGGCAGGTCGGGCGTGTTGGTGTCGAGTTGCGCCAGCCAGTAGTTCAGTTCGTCCTGGGACGTCTGGTTTTGCGCGCGGCGTTGCAGGCGCTCGGCCCAGGCCTTGACCGAACTGGTGCGGGCCGGCAGCTGCACCGGCTGCTGGTCGCTGACCTGTTGATAGGCGTTTTGCAGGTCTTCAAAAAGAATCCGCCAGGACACGCCATCCACTGCCAGGTGGTGGATCACCAACAACAAGCGCTGGGTACCGTCAGCCAAGTGGATCAACAAGGCGCGGATCAGCGGGCCGTGTTGCAGGTCGAGGCTGCTTTGGGCTTGATCGCACAGGTCCGACAATTGCTCGGCGGTGGCGTCAATCTGTTGCAACTGCCAGTCGACCATTGGCCGGTACTGGGCGCTCCAGCCGCCGGGGTGTTGCGCAAAGCTCAAACGCAGGGCGTCGTGGTGCTCAATCACCGCGTGCAACGCCTGTTGCAGTGCCTCGGCCACCAGCGGTTGCGCAGGTTGGAGCAGTACCGACTGGTTCCAGTGATGGCGCTCAGGGATCGCCGTTTCAAAAAACACCTGGTGAATCGGCAGCAACGTGAGCGGGCCGGTGGCTGGGCCTTGATCGATCACCTGGGCACTTGCGCCGATACGGGCCACGCTGGCCAGGCCTTGCACGGTCTGGTGTTGGAACAGTTCCTTGGGTGTAAAGGCGATGCCTTGCTGGCGGGCGCGGCTGACCACCTGGATGGAGATGATGGAGTCACCGCCCAGTTCGAAGAAATTGTCGTTCAGGCCGACGCGTTCCAGTTTCAGCACGTCTTGCCAGATGGCGGCAATCTGCTGTTCCAGCGGGCTCTGCGGCGCCACGTAGGCTTTTTGCAGCAGGTTTGCATCGGGTTTCGGCAGAGCCTTGCGGTCCAGTTTGCCGTTGGGGCTCAGGGGCAGTTGGTCGAGGAAGATCAACTGGGCCGGCACCATGTAGTCGGGCAAGTGTTCGCTCAGACGGTGTTTGATGTCGCTGCGCAGGTCAGCTTCGTCACGGGCCTGAGTGGGCACGGCGTAGGCCACCAGTTGCCCGTCAGCCGCGATCACCACCGCTTCACGCACGCAGTCCAATTCCATCAGGCGGGTTTCGATTTCCCCCAGCTCAATGCGCAGGCCACGGATTTTTACCTGGTGGTCGATGCGGCCACGGTATTCGATCACGCCGTCAGGCCGGTAGCTGGCCAGGTCGCCGGTGCGGTACAGGCGTTGGCCATCACCGAACGGGCTGGTCATGAAGCGCTCGGCGGTGAGGGCAGGGCGGCGGTGGTAACCCCGCGCCAGGCCTTCGCCGCCCAGGTACAACTCGCCGATGACACCGGCGGGCACCGGTTGCAGCTCGGCATCGAGGATGTAGGTGGTGAGGTTGGCGATCGGCTGGCCAATCGGCACGCTGGCCTTGCCTTCTTCGCGGCAGGTCCAGTGGGTTACGTCGATGGCGGCTTCGGTGGGGCCGTAGAGGTTGAACAACCCGGCGTTCGGCAGTTTGGCGAACACCTGTTGTTGAGCGTCCACCGGCAGGGCTTCGCCGCTGCAGATGATGCGTGTCAGGCGGGTGCACTGGGCGACCTGTTCGTCCAGCAGGAACACCTGCAGCATCGACGGCACGAAGTGCAGGGTCGTGACCTGGTAACGCTGAATCAGGCTGATCAGGATGGCCGGGTCGCGATGATCGCCAGGCCCGGCAACGGCCAAGCGTGCGCCGGTCATCAGCGGCCAGAAGAACTCCCACACTGACACGTCGAAGCTGAACGGGGTCTTTTGCAGCACCGTGTCGTCGGCGGTCAACCCATAGGCCTGTTGCATCCAGCACAGCCGGTTGGTCAGGGCCGAATGCCGGTTGCCGGCGCCTTTGGGCTTGCCGGTGGAACCTGAGGTGTAGATGACGTAGGCCAGGTTTTCACCGTCAACGGCGACCTCCGGGTTGGTGTCGGCATAAGCGCTGACGTCCAGTTGATCGAGGGCCAGCACCGGCAGCGCAGCCGGAATCGGCAACTGCGTGAGCAGGTGCTGCTGGGTCAACAGCAGGCCAATGCCGCTGTCCTCGATCATGTAGCTGAGGCGGTCCTGCGGGTATTCCGGGTCCAGCGGCACATAGGCGGCGCCGGCCTTGAGCACGGCGAGCAGGCCGATGACCATCTCCAGGCTACGCTCGGTGGCGATACCGACCAGTGCATCGGGGCCGACGCCCAGTTCCATCAGCTTGTGGGCGAGCTGGTTGGCGCGCTGGTTGAGCTGGTGATAGCTCAGCTGTTGATCGCCGAACACCAGCGCCGTGGCATTGGGTGTGGCCGCCACTTGGGCTTCGATCAGTTGCTGGACGCTGTGGTGCAGCGGGTAGTGGGTGGCGGTGGCGTTCCACGCGCTGACAATGTGCTGCTGCTCGGCGTGGTCGAGCATCGCCAAATCTGCAACTCGCTGTTGTGGGTCGGCAATCAGGCTGTGCAGCAGCTGTTGCCAATGCCGCCCAAGGCGCTCGATGGTGGTGGCGTTGAACAGGTCGGTGGCGTAGGTCAGGGTCGCGCTCAAGCCTTCGGCCGATTCGCTGGTGCTGAGGGTCAGGTCAAATTGCGAGGTGCTGCCTTCCCAGTCCAATCCCTCGACCTGCAACGCCGAAGGCAGTGACGGACGTTCGGTGGCGCTGGGTTTGTCGGCACTCTGGTGGTTGAACATCACTTGGAAGAGCGGGTTGTGGCTGAGGCTGCGTTCCGGTTGCAAGGCCTCCACCAATTGTTCGAATGGCAGGTCCTGATGCGCCTGGGCATCCAGTGCATGTTGCTTGACCTGTTGCAGCAGAGCCTCGACCCGCAGGTGCGAGCTGAACTCGGCTTTCATGACTTGGGTGTTCACGAAGAAGCCAATCAGCCCCTCGGTTTCGACCCGGTTGCGGTTAGCAATCGGCACACCGACGCGGATATCGTTTTGGCCGCTGTAGCGGTGCAACAGGGTCTGAAAAGACGCCAGCAACAGCATGAACGGCGTCACGCCAACGCGATGGGCAAAGGCGTGCACGGCATCGCCCAGGCCAGGCGCCAGGGTGATTGACAGGTGGGCACCTCGGTAGCTTTGTTCCGCCGGGCGCGGGTGATCCGTCGGCAACTCCAATACGCTGTGTTCACCGGCCAACTGGCCGGTCCAGTACGCCAGTTGACGTTCGCGCTCGCAGGCTTGCATCCATTGCCGTTGCCAGGCGGCATAGTCGGCGTACTGGATGGGCAACGGTGCCAGTGCGTGAGGCTGTCCAGACTGGGCGGCGCCGTACAGGCTGATCAGTTCCTCCACCATCAACTGCACCGACCAGCCATCGGAAACGATGTGGTGCTGGGTCAGTACCAGTACATGTTCATCGTCCGCCAGGCGCAGCAGCCTGACCCGCAGCAGCGGGCCGTTTTGCAGGTCGAACAGTTGCCGGGTTTCGTGCTCCACAAAGGCCTTGATCGTGGCGTCGTCCGGCGTGCCGTTCAGCGTCTCGACCACCAACGCCAGCGGTGCCTGGTCGGCGATGATTTGGCGGGGTTGTTCGTTGTCCACCACGAAGGTGGTGCGCAGTGCTTCGTGACGCGCGATCAGTTGATTGAACGCGTGCTCCAGCGCCGCGACATCCAGCGCGCCCTTGAGGCGCAGGGCGGCCGGCAGGTGGTACGCGGCGCTGTGCGGGTCCAATTGCCAGAGGAACCACTGGCGCTCCTGTGCGTAGGACAGGGGCAGCGATTGAGTGCGTTCGACGGGCACCAATGGCAGCTCATGCTGCCGCGCGCGACCGTCCAGGCCGGCGACGAAATCCCCCAGCACGCTGCGTTCGAACAGGCTGCGCAGGGCCACATCCAGCCCCAGGGCCTGACGCACCCTGGAGATGATCTGGGTTGCCAGCAACGAATGGCCGCCCAGTGCGAAGAAGTCATCCGTGAGGCCCACCTGCTCAAGGTTGAGCACGCTTTGCCAGATTCCGGCGACCTGGATTTCCAGGGCCGTTCGCGGCGCCACATAGTGGTTTTGCTGTTGGCTGGCATCCGGCTTGGGCAGCGCTTTACGGTCCAGCTTGCCGTTCGGGCTCAGGGGCAATACATCAAGGAACATCAGGAAGCCCGGGACCATGTAGTCCGGCAGCACGGCTGCCAGCGCGGCTTTGATCGACTGACGCAGCTCTGCGTGCGGCACGGCCGTGGCCTGGGGCACCACATAACCGACCAACTGCAAACCGCTGGCTGCCGGTTGGGCGAGGACGATGGCGTCTCGCACCATGTCGTGCTCCAGCAGTCGGGCTTCGATTTCGCCCAACTCGATACGGAACCCACGAATCTTCACCTGATGGTCGATCCGGCCGACGTACTCGATCACCCCGTCGGGGGTGTAGCGCGCAAGGTCGCCGGTGCGGTACAAGCGGCCGCCACTTTGGCTGAACGGGTCGGGCATGAAGCGCTCGGCCGTCAGGTCCGGGCGATTGAAATAACCCCGCGCCAGCAACTCGCCGCCGATCACCAGTTCGCCCACCACGCCAATCGGCGCCGGGGCACCGCTGTCGTCCAGCAGGTAGATGCTGCGTCCGGCCAGGACCTTGCCGATGGGCATGGTCAAGGGCGTGGGGCGTGCGCCGGTTACATAGTCGGTGCAATCAAGGGCCGTGACCGTCACCGTGGCTTCAGTCGGGCCGTAGGTGTTGAGTAATTTGACGTGACCAAGGCCGGCCTGGCTCCACGCGGCGAGGCCTTCTGGCGGCATGGCTTCACCACCGGCGTGCACTTGCTTGAGGCGCCCGTAATCCCGTGGGCCAGCCGCGGCAAAATCCTTGGCCAGCAGGTTCCAGTAGGCCGTGGTGAGGTCGACCACGCTGATCTGGTGCTTGATCAGTGCGTGGTAGAAGGTCTCGGTGTCCCAGATTTCGGTGCCGCGCAGCACCACCGACGCGCCGCAGATCAGGGCCGGGTAAAGCTGCTCGACGAAACCGTCGAAGTTGAAGGTGGAAAACTGCAGGATGCGGTCGCCGCCATTGAGATTGAAGAACCCCAACGACACGTAGGCATGGCGAGTCAGCGAGGACTGGTTGATGCCCACGCCTTTTGGCCGGCCAGTGGAGCCGGAGGTGAACATCACATACGCAAGGTTATCGGCATGGGCACGATTGACCAGGTTGCTGTCGTCCAGATCGACCCAGGCTTGGTTCTGGTCCAGGCACAGGTGCGCCACCTCGGCAGGAATCGTCAGGCGTTCGCGCAAGTGGCTCTGGGTCAGCATCAGTTGCGTGCCGCTGTCTTCGATCATGCACAGCAACCGATCCTGCGGGTATTCAGGGTCCAGGGGCACGTAGGCGCCACCGGCCTTGAGCACCGCCAGCAAGCCGATGATCATGTCCAGGCCGCGCTCCACGGCAATCCCCACCAGCACGTCGGGCCCGACGCCCAGGCTCACCAGATGGCGAGCCAGGCGATTGGCTTGGGCGTTGAGTTCGGCGTAACTCAACTGGCGGTCTTCGAAGAGCAAGGCCGGGGCTGATGGTTGCTTCGCCACCTGGGCTTCAAACAGCTGATGAACCCGTTGTTCACTTGGGTAATCGAGGGTGGCACTGCTCCAGTCATGGAGCATCAGGTGCCGTTCTTCATGCCCAAGGATGTCCATTTCACCCAGGCGTTGCTGCGGGTTACGGACGATGGCCTGCAACAGGTTTTGCCAATGCCCGGCCAGGCGCTGGACGGTTGAGGCTTCAAACAGGTCGATCGCATAGGTGAGGGTGGCCAGCAGATCGTCGGCGGACTCGGTGGTGTCCAGCGAGAGGTCAAACTGGGTGCTGGGTAGCGTGCCTTCCAGGACTTCAAGGCTCAGGCCGGGCAGGCTGACGCTGTTTTGCGGCTGCACGCTGGCATGGTTGTACATCACCTGGAACAGCGGGCTGTGGCTGAGGCTGCGCTCCGGTTGCAGGGCTTCCACCAGTTGCTCGAAGGGCAGGTCCTGGTGAGCCTGGGCTTGCAAGGCGTGGTGTTTGACCTGTTGCAGCACGTCGACAAACCGCGCCTGGCCGTTGAGCTCTGCGCGCAGCACCTGGGTGTTGACGAAAAATCCGATCAGCCCTTCGGTTTCCACGCGGTTGCGGTTGGCAATCGGCACACCGACACGGATGTCGGTTTGCCCGCTGTAGCGATGCAACAGGGTTTGGAACGAGGCCAGCAACAGCATGAACAACGTCACGCCTTGCTGCTGGGCCAATTGCTTGAGCGACTGATTCAGCTCGTGGCCCAGCGCCAGTTCCAATTGGGCGCCGCGGTAGCTTTGCTCCGACGGCCGGGTGTGGTCGGCGGGCAGTTCCAATACCGTCTGCTCGCCGCCCAACTGTTCGGTCCAGTAGGCCAGTTGGCGCTCGCGCTCTCCGGCCTCCATCCACTGGCGCTGCCACACGCCATAGTCGGCGTATTGGACGGGCAGGTCAGGCAGGCTGACGGGTTGCTGCTGGCTGAAACCGGCGTACAGGGCAATCAGCTCCTGGATCATCACGTTGATCGACCAGCCATCGGAGACAATATGGTGCTGGGTGAGGATCAGGACGTGATCGTCATCCGCCAGTTTCAGCAGTTTGACCCGCAGCAGCGGGCCATGCTGCAAGTCGAACAACTGCTGGATTTCGTGTTCAACACACGCCTGGATCGCCTGCTCGTCTGCGCCCAGCCGTGACTCGACGGTGATCGCCAGCGGAGCGTGGGCGGCGATCCGTTGGACGGTACGCTCGCCGTCCTGGGTGAACGAGGTGCGCAGGCTTTCATGGCGCTCGATCAGGTGCTCAAAGCTGTGCTGCAGTGCCTGGGTGTCCAGATGGCCGCGCAGGCGCAGGGCCGCCGGGATGTGATACGCGGTGCTTTGAGGGTCCAGTTGCCAGAGGAACCACTGGCGTTCCTGAGCGTAAGACAGGCGCAGCGGCTGGTCGCGCGCGACCCGGACCAAGGGCGGCTCGTGGCGGACCGGTTCTTGGGCCAAGGTGGCGACGAACGCCTGCAAGGTGCTGCACTCGAACAGGCTGCGCAGGGGCACATCGGTGTTCAGGGCATGACGCACACGGGAGACGACCTGGGTAGCCAACAGTGAATGTCCGCCCAGCTCAAAGAAGTCATCGTGCAGGCCGACGGCTTCACGCTTGAGCACGTCTTGCCAGATGGCGGCGATCTGCTGTTCCAGCGGGCTCTGCGGCGCCACGTAGGCTTTTTGCAGCAGGTTTGCATCGGGTTTCGGCAGAGCCTTGCGGTCCAGTTTGCCGTTGGGGCTCAGGGGCAGTTGGTCGAGGAAGATCAACTGGGCCGGCACCATGTAGTCGGGCAAGTGTTCGCTCAGGCGGTGTTTGATGTCGCTGCGCAATTCAGCGGCGTCACGGGCTTGAGTGGGCACGGCGTAGGCGACTAACTGCCCGTCAGCCGCGATCACCACCGCTTCGCGCACGCAGTCCAATTCCATCAGGCGGGTTTCGATTTCCCCCAGTTCAATGCGCAGGCCACGGATTTTTACCTGGTGGTCGATACGGCCACGGTATTCGATCACGCCGTCGGGGCGGTAGCTGGCCAGGTCGCCGGTGCGGTACAGGCGTTGGCCATCACCGAACGGGCTGGTCATGAAGCGTTCGGCGGTGAGGGCAGGGCGGCGGTGGTAACCGCGCGCCAGGCCTTCGCCGCCCAGGTACAACTCGCCGATGACACCGGCCGGCACCGGTTGCAGCTCGGCATCGAGGATGTAGGTGGTGAGGTTGGCGATCGGCTGGCCAATCGGCACGCTGGCCTTGCCTTCTTCGCGGCAGGTCCAGTGGGTTACGTCGATGGCGGCTTCGGTGGGGCCGTAGAGGTTGAACAATCCGGCGTTCGGCAGCTTGGCGAACACCTGTTGTTGGGCGTCCACAGGCAAGGCTTCGCCGCTGCAGATGATGCGTGTCAGGCGGGTGCACTGGGCGACCTGTTCGTCCAGCAGGAACACCTGCAGCATCGACGGCACGAAGTGCAGGGTCGTGACTTGGTAACGCTGAATCAGGCTGATCAGGATGGCCGGATCGCGATGATCGCCAGGCCCGGCAACGGCCAAACGGGCGCCGGTCATCAGCGGCCAGAAGAACTCCCACACCGACACGTCGAAGCTGAACGGGGTCTTTTGCAGCACCGTGTCGTCGGCGGTCAACCCATAGGCCTGTTGCATCCAGCACAGCCGGTTGGTCAGGGCCGAATGCCGGTTGCCGGCGCCTTTGGGCTTGCCGGTGGAACCTGAGGTGTAGATGACGTAGGCCAGGTTTTCACCGTCAACGGCGACCTCCGGGTTGGTGTCGGCATAAGCGCTGACGTCCAGTTGATCGAGGGCCAGCACCGGCAGCGCAGCCGGAATCGGCAACTGCGTGAACAGGTGCTGCTGGGTCAACAGCAGGCCAATGCCGCTGTCTTCGATCATGTAGCTGAGGCGGTCCTGCGGGTATTCCGGGTCCAGCGGCACATAGGCGCCGCCGGCCTTGAGCACGGCGAGCAGGCCGATGACCATCTCCAGGCTACGCTCGGTGGCGATACCCACCAGTGCATCGGGGCCGACGCCCAGTTCCATCAGCTTGTGGGCGAGTTGGTTGGCGCGCTGGTTGAGCTGGTGATAGCTCAGCTGTTGATCGCCGAACACCAGCGCCGTGGCATTGGGTGTGGCCGCCACTTGGGCTTCGATCAGTTGCTGGACGCTGTGGTGCAGCGGGTAGTGGGTGGCGGTGGCGTTCCATGCGCTGACCATCTGATGTTGCTCGGCGTGGTCGAGCATCGGCAGTTCGGCCAGTCGCCGCTGCGGCCCGTCAACGAGGCTTTGCAGCAAGCGCAGCCAGTGCTGTCCCAGGCGTTCAATCGTCGCCGCGCCGAACAGTGCCGTGCTGTACTCGATGCTCGCCGTGATCTGTTGTGGCGTGTAGTCCACGTCCATCGACAGGTCGAACTTGGCCTCATGTTGCGCCACCGGCAGGAACGCCAGGCTCAGCTCACCCAGCGTCAGAGCGGCCGGTTGATCCTGGCTCACCCGCCAGTTGAACAGGGTCTGGAACAACGGGTTGGCCTGGGTGCTGCGTTGCAGCTGCAAGCGCTCGATGATCAGTTCAATCGGGTAGTCGGCATGTTCCATCGCCGCCCGCGATTGCTGGCGCAGCGCTTGGAGAAACTCGCCTGTGGTCAGGTCGTCGGTGAGTTGCGTGCGATAGATCTGGCTGCTGACGAAGAACCCCACCAGGTCCTGGGTCTCGCTCTGATTACGGCTGGCATTCGGGACGCCAACGGTGAAATCCTGCTGGCCGCTGTAGCGACTGAGCAGCAGTTGCCAGGTGCCCAGCAGCACGATAAACGGCGTCAGGTCCTGTTGCTGGCAGAAGCTGTGCAACTGTTGGCTCAGGGCTGTGGGCACTGACAGTTGAAGATTGCCGGCACGGTGTTGTTGTTCGGCATTGCGGGGGAACTCGGTAGGCAGGTCCAGCGTGGGAATCTCCCGTCCCAGGTAACCCGCCCAATAGTCGGCGGCCCGCTGTTGTGCCGGCGTGTTCGGGTACTCCTCGCGCTGCCAGCGGGCGTAGTCGGCGTACTGGATGGCAGGTCGCGCCAGCGGCGTGGTATCGCCCTGGCAGGCGCGTTGGTAAGCCTGGATCAGGTCGTGCATCAGGATCGGGTTGGACCAGGCGTCCGAGACGATGTGGTGCATGTTCAACAGCAGGATATGGTCGTCGCGCTCAAGGGTGATCAGGGTGGCGCGAATCAGTGGTGCGCGCCCCAGGTCAAACGGTGCACCGGCCTCGGCGGCCAGGCGCTCAGTCACGGCGGTGCTACGGGCGTGCGGTGCCAGGCCTGAGAGGTCCTCTTCGCGCACGTGGATGCGGGCTTGCGGGTCAAGCACTTGCCGGGGTTCATCATCGACGGTCTGGAACGCGGTTTTCAGCACGTCGTGCCGGTCGATGATCTGCTGCAAGGCCGCGGCGAGCGCCGATGTATCCAGCGGCCCGCGCAGGTGCAGCGCGTTGGGAAGGTTGTAGGCGCTGCTGTCGGGCGAGAGTTGTTGCAGGAACCACAGGCGTTGTTGGGCGAAGGACAGGGGAGTGGGGCCGCGATGGGTGGAAGCCTTGATGGAATGCTCTGAACCGACGTCGTCGGCCATCAACAAAGCCAGCAAGTCGTCGTCGGGGAGTTGATTCAGTGGGTTCATGTTTGGTCTCGTCGCCATCGGCTGCGTAAATATGCGTTGTCAGAAAGACGAAGCGTGGCCGACGAGATTTAGGTGTGACGTGGGACTTGGCAGGCAGCGGCGAGCGGCAGGGCGCTCGCCGGAGGGGGAGGTCAGGCGAAGGCTTTTTCGGTAATGACGCGCCCGGCTTCCATGCGCACCAGTTGGTCGGCGATATCGAAGTAACGATCATCGTGGGAGATCACGATGATGGTCTTGCCCAGGCGCTTGAGGTCCGGCAGCAGCTCTGTGTAGAACACGCGGCGGAAGGTCGGGTCCTGGTCGGCGGCCCACTCGTCGAAGACCAGCACCGGACGCTCGTCGAGCCAGGCGTTGATCAGCGCCAGGCGCTTGCGCTGCCCGGTGGAGAGGTCGGTGGTGGTGAAAGCGCCATCGCGGATGCTGACCTTGTGCGCGATTTCCATGCGCTCCAGGTATTGGTTGGCGTCGTCCGGCAGGGCTTTATCGCTTTGCACCAGTTCGTCGAACAGGTAGTAGTCGGCAAAAATGGTGGTGAACATCTGCCGGTAATCATCCAGGCCGTGGGCGTCCACCGTTGTGCCGTTGAGGCGGATCTCACCTTGCTGCGGGGTGTACAGGCCCAGCAGCAGTTTGATCAGGGTGGTCTTGCCGCAGCCGTTTTCGCCGACGATAAACAGGATTTCCCCAGGCTCGATGGTCAGGTTCACCGGGCCCAGCTTGAAGGGCGCGCTGCCTTCCACGGGCGGAAACGCGTATTGCACGTCGCGCAATTCCAGATGCTTCATGGTCGGCGTGCGGCTCTCATCGGCGTCAAGCAGCAAGTGCGGTTCCGGCGACGAGAAGCGTTCGGACAGGTCGGCAATGCGTCGAAAGGCGATCTGCGCGCGGCTGATGATCGGCAGGTTGGCGATCAGGTTTTCCAGCGGGCCTTTCATGTAGAGCAGCACCAGTACAAAGCCGCTCATCATGGCCGGGTTGTTGCTGGGCCAGAACGATTGCAGGGTCAGTGCCAGGCCGATGACCACAAAGAACAGCATCGAACCCAGGCTCTTGGCGATCACGAAAATATTGATCGAGCGCACGTGGGTGTCGCAGATGTGGTCGGCGGTGGCCTGGATGTTGCGGGTCAGCATGGCGTGACGGCGCTTGCGATGGATCCGCAGTTCCTTGGCGCCTTCGGCGATGGCCGAGTAATGCTTTTGCAGGTTGTCTTCAGCTTCCCGCGCGGCGTAGAAGCCTTTGATGCCTTTGCTTTGCGCGATGAACTGGATCGCCGAGCCGATGCCGATGGCCAGCAGGGTCATGATGAAGATCGGCAGCGAGAGGCTCGCCAGGTAGCCCAGGCAGCCGAGGATAACGGTGATGGAAATGGCCAGCGGAGCGAAGGCGAAGGCGAAGTCGCTGATGGTGTCGACGTCGTGGGTCAGCACCGGAATAAGGCGGTGACTGCGGTACCGTTCGATCTGTTCGATTGGCGCTGACAGCACCTTGGCGCCGAGGTCCTTGCGCAGCCTGGCGATGACTTTTTGGCCCACGAAGTTGCTGCCGATGTCGGCGGCAATGCTGCTGAGCAGGGCGAGTAGGCACAGCCCGGCAAAGGCCAGGACCACTGCGGTGGTGAGGCCGGACTCGCTGTGCAGGCCCTGGTTGACCGTGGCAAGCAGAGCCGTGACGCTCACCCCTCCAAGGATGCCGAACAGAATCGACAGAATGACGGTGTAGCGATAGGGCTTGAGCAGGCTCAAGAGTTCGCTGAGGGCGCTACGCGGTTTTGCAGTCATGAAACTACCTCGGTCGCGACGTGGCTACGTGCTAAGGGCGAGTGGAGGCCCGGCGATCCATTTGATCGCTCGCGGGCTTTTGTAGAAGACGTTTCGACTACGGCGCGATTTAGCCTCATTGCGTTGGGCACGGGCCCTAAATTTGTCCGCCAGCCCCACGTTATAGATTGGATGCGGCCATGTTCCATGACCGGCACCCGTAGGCCGGTGCGCCGTTCCCTTCCCATGGACGCTTTCATTTCTATGAGCAGGCGTGCTCGACCCTCAATGCCCCTGGCGGTTGAGGGTTGAGCGCGTTTAGAGGGGTGGTAAAAAAAAGCAGGTAAATGAGTCTGGTTTTCATTACCTGAACCGTCTTATTAACCAGAGGCGCTCAAAGACGCCACTAATTTCTGCCAAACACACGCCTCATTGTTCAAGGATTGCTGTCGATGCCTTATCTCCTTTGGTTGTCTACGCCCAAGCATTACGCGCTGAAGAAATTGCCGCAGACCGTGCGTCTGATGATGTTGGGCGCCGCGCTGGCTGTGCCGGCTGCCGCCACATTGATGCCGAGCGTCGCACTTGCCCAGAGTGAAGCCGGCAAGGTTGCCTTCGCGATTCCGGCCGGTAAATTATCGGATGCGCTGATGTCATTCGGCTCGGCGGCCGGTGTCTCGATTTCCTACGATCCAGCGATCGCCAGCCAGCGCTCCACTCCAGGGTTGAAAGGGCAGTTTGGCGTGGATGAAGGCCTGTCTCGACTGTTGTCGGGCAGTGGCTTGCAGGCCAGTCGCGAAGCCAGCGGCAGCTATATCGTGATGGCGCCATCCAGCGGTTCGGCGCTGAACCTGGGCGCGACGACGATCAGTGCCGAGGGTCTTGGGGAGACGACTGAAAACACCGGTTCGTACACCACGGGGGCAACCAGCACCGCCACCAAGCTTCCCTTGTCCCTGCGCGAAACGCCGCAGTCGGTGAGCGTGATTACCCGTCAACTGATGGACGACCAGCATCTTTCGACGCTTAACGAAGTGATGGCGTTCACGCCGGGTATCAGCATCAACCACCGCGACAGTGAGCGTTACACGTTTTACTCCCGTGGCTTTGCGATCCAGAACTTCCAGTACGACGGCATCCCGTCCCAGGTGGCCAACGAGTCCCAACAATACGTAGGCGCAATCTCGGACATGGCCATCTATGACCGTGTCGAAGTGGTGCGCGGCGCGACCGGCCTGATGAGCGGTGCGGGCACTCCGTCGGCCACCATCAACCTGGTGCGCAAGCGTCCGACCAAGGACTTCCAGGCCTACGTTTCCGGAGAAGCGGGGGCGTGGGATCGCTACCGCTCCGAAGTTGACGTCTCGGGTCCGCTGACAGAAACCGGCAATGTGCGTGGACGTTTCGTCGCGGCTTATCAGAAGCAAAATTCGTTCATTGACTGGTACAGCCAGGAAAAGCGCGTGATGTACGGCGCGTTGGATATCGATCTGAACGACAGCACTACGCTGCGCACTAGCCTCGACTACCAGAACAACGACGCCGAAGGCACCAGCTACGGGCATATCCCGCTGTTCTTCAGCAATGGCAAGCAAACCAATTTCTCCCGTTCATTCAACCCGGCCTCGCGTTCGAGTTACATGGACAACACCAGCTATAACTTCACCGCCATGCTTGATCACAAGCTGGACAATGACTGGAGCCTGAAGACTGCCTACAGCCATCAATACTCCTACCGTAAAGGCCAGGGCGCATCGGCAAGTGGCGGCTACCCTGACCCTGTGACCGGTGAAGGCACGGGCGTATTTATTTACCGCCTGGACAGCTACCAGACCCAGGATACGCTCGATACCTATGCTTCCGGCCCGTTCAACCTGGGCGGTCGCGAGCATGAGTTGGTGGTGGGTGCCAGTGCTTCGCGCACTCACCTGAACTTCCCTAACTACGCCAGCCACAATGATGACGGCGACTACGGTTCGGCGAATATTTTCAACTGGGACGGCCGTGAGTACGGCAATCGTGAGTATCAAAAGGATGGCGGTACCGTCACGACCTTGCAGCAGACCGGCATGTACGGCGCCCTGCGTTTGAAACCGTTCGATCCGCTGACCATCATTCTGGGTACCCGGCTCAGCTGGTGGAATCAGGATGACGAGGTCAAGAATTATCTCGATGGCACCAAGACGACCGACAAGACCAAAAAGACCGGCGTTGTCACGCCGTATGCCGGTATCGTCTATGAGCTGAACGACACCTATTCGGCGTACGCCAGCTACACCAGCATCTTCTTGCCGCAGACGTTCTACAAAACAGCGTCGGGCACTTCGCTGGCGCCGCTTGAAGGCGACAACTACGAGATCGGTCTCAAAGGTGAGTTCTTCGACGGTGCGCTGAACGCGAGCGTCGCGGTATTTGAGATTAATCAGAAGAACACGCCGGAACAGTCGGGCACGGATTCTTCGGGCCGCGCTGTGTACAAGGCCATCAGTGGTACCAACACCCGTGGCGTCGAGACCGAGATCTCGGGTGAAGTGGTCAGTGGCTGGAACGTGTTTGGTGGTTATACCTACCGCGAGTCCCATGACAAGGACGGGGGTCGGGTGCAGACCAACCAGCCGATCAACCAGTTCAAGTTCGGCACTACTTATCGCCTGCCGGGTGAGTGGAACAAGTTGACTGTCGGTGGCAACGTGACCTGGCAAAGCGAGATGTACGCTGCATCGCAAATCAACTACTCCGGCCCTTACTACAAGGCAACGCAGGATCCGTTCGCCGTGGTTGGCTTGTTGGCCAAATACCAAGTGGATGACCACCTGAGTGTGGGGCTGAACGTCAACAACCTGTTTGACCAGAAGTACTACGACGGCATGGGCACGTTCAATTCGGGCTCCTACGGCGAACCTCGCAACGCAATGATCAACGCCAAGTACGCGTTCTGATCACCGGGAGCCGGCACGTGTGCCGGCGCCCTCCAGACATAAAAAAACCGCCTGGCTCATGCCAGGCGGTTTTTTTTTGCCGGTTTCAGTGTGCGTAATCAGAGATCACGCACAACCCTGAAGCCGATCCAGTCGCCCCGCGTCTGCGGGTAGATAGTGTTGCGGTTGCCCGAGCGCGAAAATACCGGTGCTTCACCCCAGTCATTGCCGCGAATCTGATAGGACTCGCAGTTAGGTTCTACCCAGGCACTGCCGTCGGCAGGGGCGCCGATGTAGTTGGTATGTTCGCAGTCGGCGACGCGCTCGTAGACGTTGCCGTGCATGTCGTACATGCCGAACGCGTTCGGCGGGTAGCTGCCCACTGGCGACGAGTAGCTGTAGCCGTCCGCAGGCCCGTAGGTGTTGGCGTGTTCGGCGATGCTGTAGCCCTTGCCTTCATCGAAGGGGAACGGGAAAGGCCCGGTGGAACCGGCACGGGCGGCGTATTCGCGCTGGGCTTCGCTGACCATTTGGTAGTGTTGGCCGGTCTTTTTCGACAGCCAGGCGACGTAGGCCTTGATGTCGTCCATGTCCATGCACACCGCCGGCTGACGTGGGCCTTGTGGGTAGCGCGGCTTGCTGGCGATGCATTCGCGGCCGGGGCGGGTGTCACCATTGGCGATCTTCACGCCGGTCTGGCGCACATAGCTGTCCCATTCACCGGCAGTGATGTGGAAGCGGCTCATGGCGAACGGTTTGGCGAAGGTCACGTCATGCATCGGGCCTTCATCCGGCTCGCGACCGACCTCATCCTCAGGCGTCCCCATGGTGAAGGTGCCGGCGGGCAGCACGACCATTTCCGGGCAGTCCTTACAGTCCTTGAACACTTTGCCCGGCTGTGGCGCGGCGGCCTGGGCCACGCCTGGCAGCAGGGCGCTGCACAGGGCGGTGAGCGCCAGAGTGGTCAAGGGTTTGAGTCGGAATGGAATCATGTGGGCATCTCGTTCAAAGGGAAAAGTGAGCGTCACACCCGCTGGCGCAGCAGGGTCATGAACCGCTGGATTTCGTCGGCGTTATTGAGCAGGCCAGGCGAGGTGCGAATCACGGGGCCGACATCACGGTCCACCGAATCGATCACCACACGGTGTTTCATCATGTGGGCCACCACTGCTTCACTGTCCTGGCCGTTGATTCGGAAGAAGGTGAAACCGGCGGACAGCGCGGGGTTGCGCGGGGTGACCAGCTCGACCTGTGGCTGCGCCAGCAATTGGTCTTTCAGCTCGGTATTCAGTCCATGGATGCGTGTCTGCACCTGGGCTTTGCCCAACTGCAAGTGCAGCTTGAAGGCTTCATCTGCGGCCCAGCGATGCTCGAAGGCGTGGTAGCCGCCAGGCGTCATGCTGGTGGCGAAGTCCTTGTCCTCGGAGAAGGTCGGCACCATCGGCGTGACGTATTTGTTCTCGGGGTCGCGGGCGCACACCAGGCCGGTGCCGCGCGGGCCGAACATCCATTTATGGGTGCCGGCGATGAAGAAGTCGCAGTGCATGTCGGGGAAATCGAGGTTTTCCACGCCGAAGCCGTGCACGCCATCCACCACGTAGAGGATGCGGTCTTGCTCATCGCGGTTGCGGTTGTGCTCGTCCACCAGCTTGCCGATCTCGCCGATGGGCAGCTTCACGCCGCTGCCGGACTGCACCCAGGTCATGCCCAACACACGGGTGTTGGGACGGATGTTGCGCTGGATATTGTCCAGTACTTCATCGACAGAGACTTGGTTGGCGTTGTCGAACAGTGTGATCCGGCGTACCTGTGTGGCTTGCTTGAGCACACGAAAGTCCAGCACATTCTGGGTGGCGTAATGCTCGTGAACCGTGGTCAGGATTTCCTGATCGGGCCGTACCTTGATCCCGCCATAGATCATCGCCAGCCCTTCGGAGGTGCTGCCGGTCAAGGCGATCTGCGGGGGAGAGGCCTTCAGGTAGCGGCCGGCCCATTCGCGCACCTGGCCTTCACGCTTCCAGGTTTCCTGCAAGTCCCAGTCCATGGCCAGCCCAGGGTTGCGGTCGATCTGTGCGCGGTAACGCTCAATGGCTTCGCGTACCGGTTTGGGGTGCGAGGTCACCAGGAAGTTGGAGAAGTGCAGGTAGTCCGGGTCTTGGTTGAACAGTCGCTTGAACCCGGTCCATGGGTCTTGTGTTGCGGCTGCTTGCGCCTGAGGCAGGATGGCAGCGCCCAGCGGCAGGCTGGCGGCAAGTACCCCAGCCTGCTTGAGAAACGTACGGCGGTCGGTCATGGACTGGCTTCTAGAGGGTTAACGGTTGGCCAATGGTTTGGCAGCTTTTTGTACTTGGTCCCAGACCCGCAGGAAGTTGCCTCCCCACAGCTTGGCGATGTCGGCTTCGGAGTAGCCGCGCTGGATCAGCTCGGCGGTGACGTTGCGGATTTCGCCGACGTTGTTCCAGCCGTCGATGCCACCCCCGTCGTTGAAGTCCGAAGACAGGCCGACGTGGTCGATGCCGATCTTGCGCACGGTGTAGTCGATCGCGTTGCCCAGGTCTTTGAGGGTGGCCTTGGGTTCCTCGTCGAGGATGCCGTACAGCGCGCTGGCGTACTCGCCGAACCGCTGCTCGGGCCAGGCAGCGATGATGGGATCGCCTGGCATCAGGGCCATGGCCAGGTTCGGCAGGGGCGGCAGGTCAAAACGGGCGCGCAGCGTGTTGAGCTTGTCCTGGGTTGGCTGGCTCAGCGGGCGCAGGTAGGCCGAGAACGCCACGATCTGCACCACGCCGCCACTGTGCTTGATCAGCTGTAATTCCTTGTCGCTGAGGTTGCGCGGGATATCCACCGCCGCACGCGGCGCCGAGTGGGACGCCACCATTGGTGTGCGGCTCAGCTGCGCCACCTGTTCCAGGGCCTTGGTCGACATCTGCGACACATCGATGATCACACCCAGGTCATTGAGACGGTGCACGGCTTGTTTGCCGATGTCGGACAGCCCGTCGAGCGCATCCACCGAATCATTGAAGAATGGCAGCGGGCGCGATGAGTCCGACCAGGCGTTATTGCCCACATAGCTGAAGCCGAACATGCGCATGCCGCGCGCGGCCCACAGGTCCAACTGGTTCAGATCGTTGCCCAGCGGGTAGGCGTTGAGCATGCTCATAAAGATCGCGAACTTGCCCTCGCCATGCAGGCGCCGGAAGTCGTCCGGGGTGTAGGCGATGGCGACCTGATTGGGGAAGTCGCGCACCATGGCGCTGATGATCTTGTAGCGCACTTCCTGTTCATGGCGTGCCGCTTCGACAAACCCTTCGGTGGGTTTGTGCGGTGCGTTCGGGCCGTTCCAGATTTCCGGCCAGCCGAAGATGGTCAGGGCGGCGCCGGACAAGCGGCCCCGACTGGCCTTGACCAGGTCAAATTGATCGCTGCCGTCCTTGTCCGCTTCTTTGCCTGCGGTGCCGAAATCCACCGGCACAGTGATATGGCTGTCGAACGACAACAACCGATCCTGCATCTCGTTGGCCTGCTTGATCACCTCCAGCGAGTAGCCGGCGTTGCCCCTGAACCAGTGATGCCAGACCAGCAAGCCAGCGCCGACGGCCAGGGCCAGCGGCAGGCCGATATACAGCGCCTTTTTCGAACGTGATTTTGTCATTGCCATCTCAGTCAGTTGAGGCCTTTGCTATCTGGGAAGAACGAGCGATGAGCGGGGAAATTTAGGCGGGCGAGACGGCGGCGGTAAATTTCCCCTGCCAGCAAACGTTCTAGCTCTGATCAAGCCGTTTCCTAAGGTAAACAATGACCATCTCTCGACGTGGGTTCATCGCAGGCCTCGCGCTCACCGGCGCCGCTGTGCCGGCAGCTTTCTATGCCCATCGCGAGTGGACGCGTGAAGAATTCCCCATCACCCCCGGCGAAGCCACGGTCGATCTGGCCGACACCGCCGGCCAGCAACTGGCCAATACCTTGCGTGGCGTCTGGAGCCTGCGCCTGGAAGGCCGCGACGCTGGCCTCAAGGGCCTGCCGCTGCAAGGCTTGGAACTGCTGCTCGACATCGCCCCCCGTGGCCGAGGCCTGCGCGGCTACCTGGACACCGCCGCCAACCTGCGTGCCGAAGGCGAACCGCGTTACCGGGTATTGGGTGATTTGCTGACGGGCGAGGGCGCGTTGCTCTACTGGCGGCTGATCGACCGCGACTCGGCCGATGGCAGGCCCGCCTATGAATTCAAGATGACCCTCGATGAAGTCTGGGCCGACTTCGGCAACGCCGGCAGCGGCACCCTCAGCGGGCAGATCCTCGACCTGAATCGCCCCCTGGCCCTGACCGAACGCGACAACCGCTTTATCGCCCACAAACAGCTGTTTCCCGAAGCCCGCGAGCGTATCGGCCATAACCCGACCTTGCTCGCCTGGCTGATCGCCCCCGAACACCGCCTGTTCCACCAGCTGTGGCACGCCACTCGCGACCAATGGCACAAACTCTCCGAAGAAAAACGCGATGCCCTGCGCGGCATCGGCTGGCAGCCCGGCCCACGGGGCCAGGAGCGCGACGCCCGTGGCAAGCGCAAAGATCGCAACGGCTCGGGCATCGATTTCTTCTTTATGCATCGGCACATGCTCGGCACTGCACGCGCCATGCAGGACTTACCCTCTTGGCCGGCCTTCCCCGAACCGCAACCGGCGCTGGAGCGTGATCGCCTGGGCTTTGTGCGCTACTTCGACAACCACGATGGCTTCGCCTTGCCGCCCACCTGGTTGGCCCCCGACGACAGCGAATACACCCAGTGGGTCAGCGACATCAAGTCGCAAGAGACGTACCACAGCAACTTCCAGGTCTGGGAGTCCCAATACCGCGACCCGCGTTACCTGGCCAAATACACCTTGGGCCAACTGGGTTCCGAGATGGAACTGGGCCTGCACGACTGGCTGCACATGCGCTGGGCCTCCGTGCCCCGCGATCCCTCCAACGGCGCGCCAGTGCCCTTTGCCCGCGACCCGGCAGACTTTGCCGCGCGGTGGTACGCCGCCGAAAACGACTTCCTTGGCGACCCGTTTTCCTCCCACGTAAACCCGGTGTTCTGGCACTTCCACGGCTGGATCGACGACCGCATCGAAGACTGGTTCCGCGCCCATGAACGCTTCAATCCAGGCGAAGTCAGCCGGCTGGAAGTCAACGGCGTAGCCTGGTTCGCCCCGGGCCGCTGGGTCGAAGTCGGCGACCCGTGGCTCGGCCCGGACACCCACGGCTGCAGCACCACGCCGGGGTTGCAAATGGGCAAGTCGATGGAAATGGACCCGGAGACCATGAAGCTCGCGTTGCGTATTACCTTTGGTGCTGACGACGATGCGCTCACAGGGTTGTTCAAGCGTGTGCCGAAGCGGCCGTGGTATGCGCGGCATTTGAAGGTGAAGGCGCGGGAAGCGTGACCGCTTGTCGATGAAACTACGATTTTTACGATGTAAAACGGTAGCTGCGGGGTATTAATCTGCGGTTTTCGTTTTCAGGTAAGCGCAAAAGCCTGATGGTTAAGCGTCCTGCGTTGCCTCTCTGACAAATTGGTTTATCCATTCCTATCTTTTTTCCGATGTGCTTGTAGGTTTGAAGATTTCGAGTGGGAGAAAAAACCATACGTTTCTTTTTTTATTCTTTTTTCCTGCTCGGTACCTGATCTTTTCCCATGTTTTTGGGAAAAATCTGACGGACTTTTTAACGCTGCGTGACAGATGTAGGAATACCCTTCGCAATCCTGAGATTTTTGTAACCTTTCTGCTTTTCCTTTACCAATTCAGCCTCGGCAAGCTGCGTGCTCTTTCCATATGAGTACCAGTGAGGGTGAAAAGGATGTCAGCCGTTTTACGACCCGCGTTACTTGGCGTGGCGCTGCTCTGCGGTCCACTTCTTGCCGCGGCGCAAACCTTACCGGGCGACAGAGAGCTGGCCCGCGAAAGACAACAGCAAGTGCTGGAAGAGCAGCGTCGACGTCTGGACGAACTGCAAAACCTTCCTGGAAAAGCCGCAGTACGCACCGCACCTGCTCTGGTTGAAGACGGCCAGTGCGTGACCCTCACGCGCATCACCGTTGAAGGTGCCACCTTGCTCTCCGAGGCAAAGCGCGAGGCCTTGCTTGCTCCCTGGTCGGGGCGCTGCCTTGGCGTTCCTCAGCTAAACGAGGTGCTCAAAAGCCTCACCGACCATTACCTGCGCCGTGGCTACGTCACCACCCGGGCGTACCTGCCGCAGCAAGACCTGAAAAACGGCGAGCTTAAAATCATCGTGGTGGAAGGGCGCCTCGAAGGCCTCGACAGCTCATCACTGGCCAGTCCCGCCGAGTCAGCCATGACCTTTCCTGGCAGCGTCGGTGACGTGCTGGATCTACGCGAGCTGGAGCAATGGGTCGATCAGCTGGGACGCTTGCCCTCGCGCCAGCCGCAGCTTGAGTTGATGCCGGGCCAAGCGGTGGGCGGTAGCCGTGTCGCACTCAAGGGCGAACGCTTCAAGCCCTGGCGCGTCTCGGCTAACCGCAACAACCATGGAGACGAAAGCACCGGCCGCCAGCAGGCCGGTCTTGGCCTTGAATGGGACAGCCCTTTGGGGCTGGCGGACCAACTGAGCCTGCGCGCCAACCGTGACACGGTCAGCGACCATTGGCGACATTCCGAAAGCCAAAGCCTGTTCTACAGCTTGCCGTATGGCTGGTGGACCTTCAATTTCAGCCACAGCCAAAGCTATTACCGCACCCGAAATGACGCGTCCGGCTTTGCCTTCGCGTTGTCCGGCGACACCTCCACCCAGCAACTTCGCGCCGAACGCGTGCTACACCGCGACAACCTCGGCAAGACCGCGCTCAACATCGGCCTGAGCCACCTGCGTACACGTAACTACCTGGAAGACGCGTTGTTGCGCACGTCCAGCCATCGCATCACTGAGCGCCAGTTGGGGTTCAACCATGGGCGTCGCATCGGCAATGCGTTTTTCAACCTTGATGCCGGTTGGCAGCAAGGCATCGGCGCGTTGGACGCCCAGCGCGACCTCTCCACACGCTCCGGCGCCCCCACCTCCCGCTATCAGAAATACAGCCTGACCCTCAGTTACCTGCAGTCCTTTCGCTGGCTGGACCAACACTGGAGCGTCGACAGCCTGGCCACCGGCCAACGTGCCGAAGACGAACTCTATGGACCACAACGCCTCAGCGTCGGCGGCTTTGGCGCGGTGCGCGGGTTCAGCGAACAGAATCTCTCGGGCAACAGCGGCGGCTACTGGCGCAGCCAACTGCGCTGGCGCCACGCCGTGGGTTGGGACGCCTTGCGCCCGTGGGTGCACGAAGTGGGCGTCGGCTTCGGCTACGACGTTGGGGTTATTCGCCGTGGGCCGCACAACCCCGACGTGGCCGGGCGCCTCACTGGCAATGCCTGGGAACTCAGCGCGCGCGGCCGGCACCTTGCCGCATCGCTGGTATTCGCCCGTGCTCTGGAGCGCCCGGCCGTGATCGAGCACCGCGAGCACCCGATGTACGCCCGAATCGACCTGTTCTTCTAACAACAAGGAACCTTGCCTATGGACGCGCGCAGCCCCTTTAACCAGTGCCTGGCCCTGAGCCTCGCAGGTATTTTGTTTCTCAACCCGATCGTCTCGGCTGCCGCGCAACTGAGCGTCGACCCCGCCAGCCCCGGCACCAGCATCGATCAAGCGCCCAATGGCGTGCCGGTGGTCAATATCGCCGGTCCCAACGGCAGCGGCTTGTCCCATAACCTGTTCACCGACTACAACGTCGGCAGCAACGGGTTGATCCTAAACAACGCCACGAATGCCACGCAAAACACCCAGCTCGGTGGGGTGATCCTCGGCAACCCCGGCTTGCAGGGGCAGGCAGCCAGCGTGATTCTCAATGAGGTCACCGGTGGCAATCGCAGCCACCTGGGGGGCTACACCGAAGTGGCCGGACAGGCTGCGCGCGTGATTGTCGCCAACCCCCATGGCATCACCTGCAATGGCTGCGGTTTTATCAATACGCCACGGGCGACGCTGACCACTGGCAAACCAGTATTGGACGGCGGGCGTCTGGATCACTTTCGCGTGGACGGCGGTGATATCGCCCTGGAAGGCGCCGGACTCAATGCGCGCAATGTCGGTCAATTCGATCTGATCACTCGCACCGCCAAACTCAATGCGCAGTTGCACGCCGACCAGCTCAACATTATTACCGGCCGCAATGATGTCAGCGCCGACAGCCTGCAGACTCGTGCCCATGCCGATGATGGCCGCGAAAAGCCGCAACTGGCCATCGACGCCAGCGCCCTTGGCGGCATGTATGCCGGGGCGATTCGTCTGATTGGCACGGAACAAGGCGTGGGCGTAAGGCTGGCCGGGGATATGGCGAGTACCGCCGGGGACATAGTCATCAATGCCAACGGTGGCCTGAGCCTGGCCCACACCACCAGCGTCGGCGCGTTGAACGCCACGGCCGCGTCAATTGAGTTGCAAGGCCCAACCTTTGCAGCGGGAGATGTGGACCTGCAGGCGAAGGGCGATCTGGTGGTTCAGCACACCCTCGCCAGTGCAGGCAATGTGCACTTGCAAGCGGCAACCGTGAGCAATCAGGGCAAGGTGGTCAGTGGGATTCAGGAGGACCAGCGTATTGCCGGCAAGCAACTCAGGATCACCGCCGAACGCCTGGACAATCAAGGTGAGCTCAACGCAAGCGGCCATTTGGACATCAAGACCGCTGTTGTCGACAACAGCGGCAACATCGCTGCAGACAGCGCGAAGATCGAAGCCCACCAACAAATAAACAACAGCGGGCAGATCGTCACCGCCCGCGAACTGAGCCTATCGGCTCAACAGGTCAACAACCAGAGCGGCACGCTCCATACCGAAGGCCACCTGAATCTCATTGCCGATGCTGTCAGCAACAGCGGCAAGACCGTCGCGGCAGGCAACATTACCCTCGCCGCAAACACCTTCGACAACAGCGGCGAACTGCTCAGCGATGGTGACCTGCAACTTACCCTTGACGCAGATCTGCACAACAGTGGCCTGATCGCCGTGAAGGGCGATGCCACTCTCAGCGCCCGCAACCTCATCCAGAACCACGGCCAGATCCTCAGCGGCAACGACATCCAACTGCGCGTACGTGATGTGCTGCACAACCTCGGTGTGCTGAGTGCGGCCCGTCACCTGCAGCTCAACGCAACCCAACTGAATAACGACGGCAGCCTGGGCAGTCAAGGCAACCTGCTGATCAGCGCCAACGTGGCCAATACCGGACTGCTGTTCAGCGGCGGTGACTTGCACATACGCGGCGAGCATTTCAGCAACCTCGAAGGCGACGTCTACAGCGTTGGCGATTTCAGTTTCGCCGCCGCCGACGGCGGCCAGGCGACGAGCTTTCGCAACCTGTCCGGCACCGTGGAAAGCGAAGGCAACCTGCACATCAAGGCGCTTGAATTCGAGAACGCCCGCACGGTGCTTGCTCTTGAGCGCGAACTGGTCGGCGGCAGCATTCAATGGGTTTGTGGCCAGCACTGTGACGGCGATGACAGCTTCAAGCGCGGCACCATCTACATCACCGAAACCTGGCGCGAAACCGCCGCTCCCGGCTCCACCAAGGCTGCCCGCCTGGTGGCCGGTCAACAGTTGTATATCGACGCCGACACGTTGGAAAACCGCTACAGCCTGATGGCCGCCAACGGCGACATGCACCTCAGCGCGCGTCGCTTGCTCAACCAGGGCGCCGCCTCACAAACCGGCCTGTCTAGCACGATCATCGGCACCCCTGGGCGCATCGACAAAGCCCTGTGGGACCAGATGGAGTTTCACGATCTGCCGGCCTTCAACAGCGCGCCTTTTGATCCGTTGCGCTTTGCCGAACTCAAGGCCCGTTCCGAAGGCCCCGGCTTCAGCAACCCCGGCACCCTCACTACCTGGCGTGAAGACGGCCGCGAAGTGTACGCCGCCACCCTTCAAACGGGCGGCAGCCTCAACCTGAACGCCACGCAATACCTGCAAAATGGCACCCTGCGCGAAAACACCCTGGCGCAGCTGATTGGCAAGGTCGGCCACAACCCCAATGACCTTGAACTGAGCCCCGATCGCCTCAGCGATGACCTGACCCGTCCGCCTGAGTTTCACTTGCCCAACGGCGAGTACGGCCTGTTTATCCCGAGCAAGGATCCCGGCAGCCCGTACCTCATCGAGACCAACCCGCTGTTCACCCACCTGGGCAATTTCCTCAGTTCCCAGTACCTGCTCGATAAGATCGGCTACAACACCGACGAGGCGTGGCGCCGCCTCGGCGACGGCTACTACGAAAGTCGCCTGATCCGTGACGCCGTGCTGGCCAAGACCGGGCAACGCTTTCTCGATGGTCAGAACAGCGATGAAGCGCAGTTTCGTCACCTGATGGACAACGGCCTCAGCGCGCGCGACAGCTTGCAACTGAGCGCCGGCGTCGGCCTCACCGCGCAACAAGTCGCCGCGCTGACCCACGACATCGTATGGATGGAAAAACGCCAGGTACAAGGCGAAGACGTGCTGGTACCGGTGTTGTACCTGGCGACGGTTAACCACCAGAACCTGCGTGGCGCCAGCCTGGTGCAGGGCCAGGACATCAACCTGGTCAGCGGCGGCGATATCGTCAGTGTCGGCACGCTCAGGGCCACCCAGGACCTGACCGCCATGGCTGATGGCAGCCTGCTCAACGGTGGCTCGATGACTGCAGGCGAACGCCTCAGCCTGCTGGCCACCGACAGCATCCGCAACGCTATGGCCGGCGAAATCCGCGCCAGCCACGTGGACCTCACCAGCCTCACCGGCGACATCGTCAATGAGCGAACCGCCCACGCCCAATACCAGGGTGACGGCACGCTCATCACCCATCTCGATCACGCAAGCCAGATCAGCGCGGGCCAGCAACTGGCTCTCGATGCCGGGCGCGACATTAACAACCGAGGCGCCATCAGCAGCGGCGGCGACGCGAGCCTGACCGCCGCCCGCGATATCAACCTCATCGCTGTCACCGACACCCAGCAAGTGCGCACCACGCAAAACGGCGGGCACCTTGTCACCCAACACAGCCGTACCGAACACCTTGGCGCCAACGTCAACGCCGCCGGCAACCTGAGCCTGCAAGCCGGCGGCGACATCACGCTGTTGGCGAGCCAGGCCAATGCCGGCAAAGACCTCAGCGTGGCCGCCGGCGGAAACATCAACCTACTTGCCGCCGCCAACGAAACCGACCACGAGGTACACAGCAAACGCAACGGTGCCAAGACCCACGAACAAACCACCCAAGTGCGCCAAATCGGCAGCCAACTCAACGCGGCCGGCAACCTCACGGCAACGGCCGGGCAAGACATCCTGCTGCATGCCAGCCAAGTCACCAGCGGCAAGGATGCTTACCTGATCGCGGGCGGACAACTGGAGTTATTGAGCGCCAATGACAGCGACTACAGCCTGTACGACTACGAGAAAAAGGGCAGCTTTGGCGCGATCAAAACCCAGCGCGATGAAGTCACCGACGTACGCGCTGTCGGCAGCCAGATCAGCACCGGCGGCAGCCTCAACCTCGTCAGTGGCGGCGACCAGTTGTACCAGGGCGCGCGGCTGGAGAGTGGTGCGGATATCACCATTAGCAGCGGTGGTGCAGTGACCTTTGAGGCGGTGAAGGATTTGCGCCAGGAGAGTCACGAGAAGAGTAACAACAGCGCGTTCTGGGTTTCATCCAGGGGCAAGGGCAGTACCGACGAAACGCTGCGGCAAAGTCAGTTGGTTGCCGAGGGCAGTATTGCGATCAAGGCCGTTGAAGGTTTGAAGATCGATATCAAACAGGTTAATCAGCAGACCGTCAGCCAGTCCATCGAGGCAATGGTCAAAGCAGATCCACAACTGGCTTGGCTCAAGGACGCAGAAAATCGCGGTGATGTGGACTGGCGCCAAGTCAGGGAGGTGCACGACAGCTTCAAGTACAGCCACTCGGGGCTAGGACCTGCGTCGCAAATCATCATCGCGATTGTGATGTCGGCGGTTATCGGGCCAATGGCTGCCGCCGCCGCAGGGGGCGGTGTGGGGGGCGCCATGGTAGGTGCTGTAGCAACAGGCGCCTCTACCAATGCCAGCGTCAGCGCGATCAATAACCGAGGCAATCTCGGCGCCGTCTTCAAGGACGTGACGTCCTCCGACGCGATGAAGGGGTACGCCGTTTCGGCAATCACCGCTGGTCTGACTGTGGGGTATTTTGATCAGTGGACGGGGGCCCAAACCAATATGGCCCTAGAGAAAGTCACTGCATCGGGCTCGCTGAACACCTGGACTGGCGTCGGCCAATTTGCGGCCAATCAGGGGCTGCAGAATGGCACGTCTCTGTTACTGAATAAGGCGCTGGGGCAGGGCGCAAGCGTCAGTGATGCATTGAAAAGCGCGCTGTTCAATACACTGGCTGCAGCCAGCTTCAACCTGGTGGGCGATTACACCAAAAACGTCCTCGCGGATGGTTCGGCGCCGAAGGTAGCGATTCACGCCATGGTCGGTGGACTGCTGGCAGAAGCCACGGGCGGAGACTTTAGAACTGGTGCCTTGGCCGCCGCTGCAAGCGAGGCGTTGGTCACCCAGCTGGATTCCTTGGTCAAGGGGAATGACAACCTGTTGACGATGAGCTCACAAATCGTCGGCGTGTTAGCGGCTGCAGCAAAAGAAGATACGGATGCGGCCGCGCTGGAGAAAGGCGGTTGGGTTGCAAAGAACGCAACGCAGTACAACTACCTGGCACACAACCAACTTGAGCGAGCCGCCAAACAGATAACCCGCTGCACCGATGCCTCCTGCATCGAAGACACCACACGTAAGTTCAAAGAGTTAAGCCTGCAGCAGGACATTGACGCTATTGTCGGCTGCAAGGCTGATCCCAGGTCTTGTGCCGCATTGTCCAAAGAAGTCGCCAACACCATGGCGAATCTGGACGCCATCAAAGACATCGCTGAATACGCCTCGCCCGGTGCCCGGGATGCGATACAGAACCTCATCAACGGCAATTTTGAGTTCCAGGAAATGCTGGCGACAGCCACGACCGAGCATTCAGTCGGCGCCATGGTCGATTCGATCAAGGCGAAATGGGAGCTGAGCGATAGCCAGGCGAAGGACATTGCGGATAGTCTTAAGGTTGCGCTGGCTGTAGGGTTGGGTACTGTTGCAGGGGGGGTGGCTTACAAACGGGCTGTGGCGGGTGGTGCAAAAGTAACAGGTGGTGCAGTAGAGCTAACGTTTGACAAGGCTACCCGGACTTGGACAACTCCAGCTGGTCTAGACTATGGACAAGGATCGGTTCAAGGAAACAGAGTTTTGCATGTTTTAGAGCATGCGGAGCCGAATCCTGCCAAGACAACACATAGCGTCTTTAGTATGGACAGAAAAGAGATTTTAGGCGCTGTCGATGAAGCATGGCTCAAGAAAGGTAGTCCTGTAGTAGGTGATCCGGGTGCATATGTTGTCCCGATGGGCCGAGCGATTGGTACTTCGGGAGAAACGAGTATTAAAATTATTGTTCGGCCTGGGACCAGTCAGGTCATTACCGCCTATCCTGTTAAATAGAGAAGTTTTATATGTTGTGTCCAAGGTGTGAGCAGGGAGATATTGTCAAAGCTGAAATTATAGCTGACAACACTTGCTTGTTCGTATGTCAAGAGTGCGAGGCCTCATGGTTTTTATACGAAGACATTGGGGTTAGGGCCTTTTTCGACTATGGGACTTATATGGAAAGTCTAGGGCTAAAACCACTATGGAGTGAGTTGAAAATTATTCCTGAGTAGGTGCAAAAGGCGCAGGTGAAGTTGCCTCTATAGGCGGAAAGACCTGTGTTTATACTGTGTTGTTGATGGCGTGACTCGTTATGTTGGAATAACCGACGACATAGTTAAGCGCGGTCAAGCTCACCTCAGAGAAAAAGGCATCACGATTGACAGAATAGAGGGTTTACAGAGCCTTTCACGTGCTGACGCACGGGCAGTCGAGCAAACACTGATCGACTACCATGGCCTTGGTAAAGATGGCGGCACGTTAATCAATAAGATTAACTCTATATCGTCTGTCAAAAATCCGACTAAGTATGAGCAGGGTTTGATTCGCGGCGCCGAGCTGCTGAAAAAAGCTGGATATGAAGGATTTTAAATGGCTAAGAAGGTAAAGCTGGGCGACATTTTGCAGGTGTTAACCTCGCAGGGTGTCGCATATGCGCAAGTTACTCATAAGTATCCGGAATTTGGTTTTTTAATACGTGTTTTCCCCGGTTTTCATAATGAAAAACCAAAAGATTTTTCGGTTGTTGTTGATGGTGAACCACAATTTTCCGCATTTTTTGTTGTTCAAAGTGCGGTAAATCAAGGCCTTCTATCCGTTGTGGCAAATGTTCCGGTTCCCGAAAGGTTACAAGTGTTTCCTACGTTCCGTTCCAGGAATGGCGGGCCGGGAGGCTCTATTTGGCTATGGAATGGAAGCGAAGCACTTCCGCTGGAGAGAGAGATTAGCTCGGAAGAGCTGAAGCATTCCACAAGAGGAATTATCAGTGCGCCATTGCTTGTTGAGCGTATTGAAAAGAATTACAGAGCCGAGACCCATGAGGTTTGGTGAGTTGTAGAAGTTTCAACTTGATCTGACACTTTCGACACCGGCCTTGCGCCGGTGTTTTTGCACCCTATCTGCATCCTGATTGCACTCTTTTTGCATCCTTTCTGCAGTCAAGTTGCATCCCTTTTGCACCCTCCCTGACGACCTACGGTCTAGCTGTCCTGTTGGTGCAAAAGGAATGAGTCGCCCCGCATCCTCCAGACACCTCGCAAACAGCTCGCCGGATAACGGCAGAAAATTACGGAACCATCTCGGCGTCCCCTTGTCCCCGCTTCCCATGTCACCCCCCACCCCCCAAATCCCTTAATTTCCTACCCCTACCGGAAGCCTCTCCAGGCCCCCGGCTGCGCCCGCTTTTTAACGTTGGGCGCACAGCGCATCCGATTCAAACGGCAGCTGAAAACGGACTTTCTCCTCCACCGTGACTTACCAGGCAGGTTACCCCCATGCAGTTCAGCGAATTATTGGCAGCGATTTCCACTCATGCGATCCGTCTGCAACTGGAAGAGGGCGATCTGATCATCCTCGGTGACGATGAGGCGTTGGATGACCGGCTGTGGGATCAGTTGATCGCTCACAAGCCCAGCCTGCTGGCGCTGGTGGCTGAGCATGGCGGTGATTGGCTGAGCCCGGCTTACCGCATCACGCCTGAGATGTTGCCGTTGGTGAGCCTTGATCAGACGGCCATCGACCGTATTGTCGCGGCCATCCCCGGTGGTGTGGCGAATGTGCAGGATATCTACCCGTTGGCACCGTTGCAGGAGGGCATGCTGTATCACCACCTCTCGGCCGGGCAAGGTGATCCTTACGTGCTGCATGCGCAGTTTGTGTTCGACAGCCGCGCGCGCCTGCACGCTTTTGCCGAGGCGCTGCAATGGGTGATCGACCGTCACGATATTTTGCGCACGTCCATGGTCTGGGAGCGCTTGGACGAGCCGCTGCAAGTGGTTTGGCGCAAGGCGACGCTGGCGTGTGAGGAAGCGCATTTCAGCGGTGGCGATGCCCTGGCTCAACTGATCGCCCGCTACGACGCACGTACCTATCGCATGGACTTGGGTCAGGCGCCGCTGCTGCGCCTGGTGTTTGCCGACGACCCAGGCAATCAGCGGGTAGCGGCGATGTTGCTGTTCCACCACACCATCCTCGACCACACCGCGCTGGATGTGGTGCGCCACGAGATCCAGTTGTACCTGGCCGGCCAGCAAGCCCAGGCCGCTGAGCCGGTAGCGTTTCGCAGCTATATCGCCCAGGTGCGCCATGGCGTCAGCGAGCAGGCCCATGAAGGGTTTTTCCGCGAGATGCTGGGGGACATTGATGAGCCGACCCTGCCGTTTGGCTTGCAGGATGTGCAGGGCGATGGCCAGGGGATCGACGAGGCGCGCATGCCTGTCGACGCTGATCTGAGCCGCCGCCTGCGCAGCCTCGCGCGGCCCTTGGGCGTCAGCGTGGCAAGCATGATGCACGTGGCGCTGGCCCGGGTATTAGGCGTGGTCTCGGGCCGTGAAGCCGTGGTGTTCGGTACCGTGATGCTCGGCCGCATGGGGGCGGGCGAGGGCGGTGAGCGGGCGTTGGGGATGTTTATCAATACCTTGCCGTTGCGGGTGGATGTGGGCGAGCAGAGCGTGCGCGCCGGGGTCAAGGCCACCCATGAGCGGCTCAGCACATTGCTCAATCACGAGCATGCATCCCTCGCGCTGGCCCAGCGTTGCAGCGGGGTCGCCGCGCCGACGCCGCTGTTCAGTGCGATGCTCAACTATCGCCACAGTGCCGCGACGGATATGGCCGAGGTGATCGAGGTGGCCGAGGGCATCCAGGTGCTGGGTGCCGAGGAGCGCACTAACTATCCGCTGACGGTGAATGTGGATGACCTGGGCGAAGGCTTTGCGCTGACGGTGATGGTGGACGCCTCCATTGGCGCAACCCGTGTGGCGAGCTACCTGCACACAGCGCTCCACAGCCTGGCCGACGCCCTTGAGCAGCGACCGGAGATGCCGCTGAGCGGCCTGAACATCCTGCCTGAGACCGAGCGTCATCACCTGCTGCACCATCTCAATCACACCCCCCGCGCTTACGCCGACACCGCCCTGATCCACCAGCACGTCGAAGCCCACGCCGCGGCCCATCCCGACGCCATCGCGCTGCGTTTCGAGCAGCAACGCCTCACCTATCGTCAACTCAACGAACGCGCTAACCAGGTTGCCCATCGCCTGCTGGCCCAGGGCGTGCGCCCCGATGACCGCGTGGCGATCTGCGTGGAGCGCGGCCCGGAAATGATCATCGGGCTGCTGGGCATCCTCAAGGCCGGCGCGGGGTATGTGCCGATCGACCCGGCGTATCCGCTGGAACGCATCGCCTACACCCTGCACGACAGCCAACCGCTGGCGGTGCTGGTGCAGGCCAACACCCGTCACTTGGTGGGCGAACTGGCGCAGATCGACCTCAATGGCCTGCGCGGTGAATCCCTGATCAACCCGCACGTTGCGGTCAGCCCGCAGCACCTGGCCTATGTGATCTACACCTCCGGCTCCACCGGCCAGCCCAAGGGTGTGATGATCGAACACCGCCAGGTGGCGCGACTGTTCAGCGCCACTGAGCAGTGGTTCGGCTTCGACCACACCGATGTGTGGGCACTGTTTCATTCCTTCGCGTTCGACTTCTCCGTGTGGGAAATCTGGGGCGCGTTGATGCACGGCGGCCAGTTGCTGATCGTGCCGCAATTGGTCAGCCGCTCGCCGGACGAGTGCTACACGCTGTTGTGCGAAGCGGGCGTGAGCATCCTCAACCAAACGCCAAGCGCCTTCCGCCAGTTGATTGCGGCCCAGGGCAACAGCCCCCAGGCCCACTCGCTGCGCCAGGTGATTTTCGGCGGCGAAGCCCTGGAGCCGGGCATGCTCAAGCCGTGGTACGCCCGGGCGATCAATGCCGGCACCCAACTGGTGAACATGTACGGCATCACCGAAACCACCGTGCACGTGACTTATCGAGCGCTGCACGCGGCGGATGCGCAGTTGGTGGGCGTGAGTCCGATTGGCGTGCGCATTCCCGACCTGCAACTGTATGTGCTGGACGCACAGCGCGAGCCGCTGCCATTGGGCGTGGTCGGCGAGTTGTACGTCGGTGGTGCCGGTGTGGCGCGGGGGTATCTGAACCGCGCCGAATTAACCGCCGAGCGCTTCCTGACGAACCCAACCACCGGCCAGCGCCTCTACAAAACCGGCGACCTCGGCCGCCTGTTGGCCGATGGCAGCGTGGAATACCTGGGACGTAACGACGACCAGGTAAAAATCCGTGGTTTCCGTATCGAGTTGGGCGAAATCCAGGCGCGCCTCGCCACCGCTCAAGGTGTGCGCGACGCCGTAGTCATCGCCCGTGAAGACACGCCCGGAGACCAACGCCTGGTGGCCTATGTGATCGCCGAAGGCGACATCAACGTCGCGATGCTGCGTGATCATTTGCGGCTGAGCCTGGCTGACCATATGGTGCCCAGCGCCTTCGTGTTGCTGGACACCTTCCCGCTGACCCCCAACGGCAAACTCGACCGCAAGGCCTTGCCCGCGCCGGATGCCGACGCGTTGGCCCGACGTGATTACGAGGCTCCTCGCGGCACCGTTGAAGTAGCCATCGCGACCCTCTGGCAAGACCTGCTCAAACTTGAACGCATTGGGCGCGACGACAACTTCTTCGAACTGGGCGGTCATTCCCTGCTGGCAGTCAAGCTAATTGAGCGTATGCGCCAGGTCGACCTCAGCGCCGATGTGCGCGTGTTGTTCGGCCAACCCACTCTGGCCGCACTCGCCGCGGCGGTGGGCGGGCAACGGGAAGTGCGGGTGCCGGTCAACCAGATCCACGCAGACAGCCCCGTCATCACCCCGGACATGCTGCCGCTGATCGAACTCGAACAGGCCGCCATCGACCACATCCTGCAACAGGTGCCCGGCGGCATCGGCAATGTGCAGGACATCTACGGCCTCGCGCCGTTGCAGGCCGGTATCCTGTATCACCACCTGGCAACCACCGACGGAGATCCCTACGTGTTGCAGGTGCAGTTGGGTTTCAACGATCAAGCGGCGTTGGACGCGTTTATCCAGGCGCTGCACAGCGTGATCGAACGCAATGACATCCTGCGCACCGCGATCCTCTGGGAAGGCCTGGACGAGCCGGTGCAAGTGGTCTGCCGCCAGGCGCCGTTGGCCGTTGAGCGGGTCGAAACCCCAGGCGTGGATGCCCTGGCCCACCTGCAACAGCGTTTCGACCCACGCCACTACCGCCTCGATCTGTCCCGCGCCTCGTTGATGCGCCTGGCCTACGCCGAAGCGCCGGGCGGCTTCGTCGGCATCCTGCTGCTGCACCATATCCTGCTCGACCACACCGCCCTGCACGTGCTGGTGCAGGAGATGAGCGCCAGCCTGTCTGGGCGCAGCGCGCAACTGCCTGACGCGGTGCAGTACCGCACCTACGTGGCCCAGGCGCGGCTGGGGGTGAGCCAGGCCCAGCATGAAGCGTTCTTCAGCGAGATGCTGGGTGATATCGACGAGCCGACTCTGGCGTTCGGTTTGCAGGATGTGCACGGCGACGGCAGCGGCATTGTCGAGGCGCACCTGCCGTTGGAACCGGCCCTGAGCCTGGGCCTGCGCGAACAGGCGCGGCAATTGGGCGTGAGCACCGCGAGCCTGGTGCACCTGGCCTGGGCGCATGTGCTGGGGCAAGTCTCCGGTCAGCAGGACGTGGTGTTCGGCACCGTGCTGTTGGGCCGTATGCAGGGCGGCGAGGGTGCCGACCGCGCCCTGGGGATGTTTATCAACACCTTGCCGCTGCGGGTCAGCGTCGGCGCAGTCGGCGTACAAGCCGCCGTGCGCGCCACCCACGCGCGCCTGGCGCAGTTGCTCGGGCATGAGCACGCGTCGTTGTCCCTGGCCCAGCGTTGCAGCGGGGTGCCGGGCTCATTGCCGTTGTTCAGCACGCTGCTCAACTACCGCCACAGCGCGCCGGATGAAGCGCCGGGAGACAGCCCGTTTGCGGCGTCCGGCATCCAGATCCTGAGCTCCGAGGAGCGCAGCAACTACCCGCTGGTGCTCAACGTCGATGACCTGGGCACAGGCTTCGCGCTGACCGTGCAAGGCGTAGCCACGCTGGACGTGCAGCGCGTCGGCGACTACATGCTTACCGCCTTGCGCCATCTGGTGACCGCGTTGCAACAAGCGCCGACCACGCCAGTGCAAGGCGTATCGATTGTGCCGCCTGCCGAGCGCAACCAACTGCTGGTGGAATTCAACGCCACTGCCCGCGATTACCCATCGCAACTGACCGTGCACCAACTGTTCGAAGCCCAGGCCCTGGCGCGTCCCGAAGCCGTGGCGGCGGTGCAAGGCCAGTTATCCTTGAGCTATCGCGATCTCAATCGCCGCGCCAACCGTCTGGCCCATCACCTGATCAACCAGGGCGTGCAACCGGGGGAAAGCGTGGCGATTGCGTTGCCGCGCTCCCTCGATCTGCTGATCTGCCAACTGGCGATCCTCAAGTGTGGCGCCGTGTACGTGCCCCTGGACGTGAATGCGCCG
Organism: Pseudomonas sivasensis; assembly: GCF_021391435.1. NCBI lineage: Bacteria > Pseudomonadati > Pseudomonadota > Gammaproteobacteria > Pseudomonadales > Pseudomonadaceae > Pseudomonas > Pseudomonas sivasensis. Next base: position 2,645,201 of record NZ_CP090029.1, read on the forward strand.
CTGGAACGCCAGGCGTTTATCGTGCAGGACAGTGGCGCGAAGCGGGTGCTCAACTCCCTGGCCGAGCTGAATCTGGACGCGCTGTCCCCGCGCAACCTCGACTTGGTACTTTCCTCCCACAGCGTGGCGTACATCCTCTACACCTCCGGTTCCACGGGTGCGCCCAAGGGCGTGCAGGTACCACACTGCGCGATCTCGCGCCTGGTGCTCAATAACGGCTACGCCGAGTTCAACCCTCAGGACCGCGTGGCCTTCGCTTCCAACCCGGCGTTCGACGCCAGCACCCTCGACGTGTGGGCGCCGTTGCTCAATGGCGGCTGCGTGGTGGTGGTCGAACAGGCAGTGCTGTTGTCCCAGGCCGCGTTTGCCGCGCTGTTGCAGGAGCAATCCGTCAGCGTGTTGTGGATGACCGCCGGGTTGTTCCACCAGTACGCCGATGCGCTGCTGCCGGTGTTCCCGCAGTTGCGTTATCTGATCGTCGGCGGCGATGTGCTCGACCCGCACGTGATCGGCCGCGTGCTCAAGCACGGCAAGCCCCGGCACTTGCTCAATGGCTATGGGCCGACGGAGGCCACTACGTTCTCCACCACCCATGAAATTACCCACCTGGGCGAGGGCGGTATTCCGATTGGCCGGCCGATGGCGAATGCCCAGGCCTATGTGCTGGATGTGCGCCAGCAACTGTTGCCATTGGGCGCGGTCGGCGAGCTGTATATCGGTGGCGCGGGCGTGGCCAAGGGGTACTTGAACCAGCCGCAACTGACCGCCGAAAAATTTATCCCGAACCCGTTTGGCGAGGGCGTTCTGTACCGCACGGGCGATCTGGCGTGCTGGCAGGCCGACGGCACCTTGCTGTACCAGGGACGCAATGACCTGCAAGTGAAGATTCGCGGGTTCCGCATCGAGCCGGGTGAAATCGAAGCCTGCCTGGGAGCCTTCGCTGGCGTGAACGACGCAGTGGTGCTGGTGCGCGAAGACGAACCCGGCGACAAGCGTCTGGTGGCGTACTACACCGCCGCCGCGCCGCTGCCAATCGAAGCGCTGCGCGCCCACCTGCAAGGCCAGTTGCCGGATTACATGGTGCCGTCGGCCTATGTCTGGCTGGCGCTGATGCCGCTCACCGCCAACGGCAAGCTGGACCGCAAAGGCCTACCGGTGCCGGATGCAGGCGCGCTGCTCAGCCGTGGTTATGAAGCGCCGGAGGGCGAGGTGGAAAGCCTGCTGGCGCAGATCTGGCAGGACCTGCTCAAGCTCGACCGTGTGGGCCGGCATGACCATTTCTTTGAGCTGGGCGGGCACTCGCTGCTGGCGGTCAGCCTGATCGAACGCATGCGTCAGGCGGGCCTGAGCGCGGATGTGCGGGTGCTGTTCAACCAGCCGAGCCTGGCGGCGCTGGCGGCGGCGGTGGGCAGTGGTCGGGAGGTTGTGGTGCCGGCCAATGGCATTCCCTCGGGCTGCACCCACATCACGCCAGCGATGCTGACCCTGGTGCAACTCGACCAAAGCGCCATCGACCGCATCATCGCCAACGTCCCCGGCGGCGCGGCAAACGTGCAGGACATCTACCCGCTGGCGCCCTTGCAGGAAGGCATCCTGTACCACCACATCAGCGCCGAGCAGGGCGACCCGTATCTGCTGCAATCACGCATGGCCTTCGACAGCCTTGAGCGGTTGCACGGTTTTATGGGCGCGCTGCAACAGGTCGCCGCCCGTCACGACATCCTGCGTACCGGCGTGGTCTGGGAAGGCCTGGACAGCCCGGTGCAGGTGGTCTGGCGTGAGGCGCAGCTGGTGGTGCAGGAGGTGAACCTTGATCCCGCCGAGGGCGACATCCTCGAACAGCTGCACGCCCGTTTCGATGCGCGGCATTACCGCCTGGATATCACCCAGGCGCCGCTGTTGCGCATGGTTTACGCCCAGGATCCAGTGAACGGGCATGTGGCAGCTATCCTGCTGTTCCACCACTTGGCGCTGGACCACACCGCCATGGACGTGGTCGGTCAGGAGATGGGTGCGTTCCTGTTCAACCACGGCCAGGACTTGCCGGCGGCCGCGCCATTTCGCAACTACGTGGCTCAGGCGCGCCTGGGTGTGAGCGTCGACGAGCATGAGCGGTTCTTCCGCGAAATGCTTGCCGACATCAATGAGCCCACCTTGCCCTTCGGCGTGCAGGACGTGCAGGGCGACGGCCGTGATATCGAAGAGGCCGAACAGGCCCTGACCATGGCGCTGGCCCAACGCGTACGTGAACAGGCGCGGCGCCTGGGCGTGAGCGCGGCAAGCCTGATGCACTTGGCTTGGGCCCAGGTGCTGGGGCTGGTCTGTGGGCGTGACGACGTGGTGTTCGGCACCGTATTGATGGGCCGTATGCAGGCCGGCGACGGTGCGGATCGGGCCTTGGGGATGTTCATCAACACCTTGCCGCTGCGGGTGGACACCGCAGTCAGCGCGGTCGCCGCCGTTAAGGCCACCCATGCACGGTTGAGCGCCTTGCTCGGCCATGAACACGCGTCCCTTGCCCTGGCTCAGCGTTGCAGCGGGGTGGCGGCCTCCACGCCGCTGTTCAGCGCGTTGCTCAACTACCGTCACAGCCATCCCGGCGCCATGGCCCGCGACGGCCAAGGAATTTGGGAAGGCGTGCAGTTGCTGGGCGGTGAAGAGCGCAGCAACTACCCGCTGACCCTGAGCGTCGACGATCTGGGCGAAGGCTTCGGCCTGACCGTGCTGGCCTTGCCCCGCATCGGCGCCCAGCGCCTGTGCGAGTACATGGCCAATGCCGTTGAACACTTGGTCGATAGCCTGGAAAACACCGCGCAAACCCCGCTCAATCAGTTGCCTATTCTCCCCGCCAGCGAACGCGAAACCCTGCTGCGCGAGTTCAACGCCACGGCTGAGGATTTCCCGAGCGGCCACACCGTGCAGGGTGCCTTTGAAATCCAGGCCGACCGCCAGCCTCACGCCATAGCCGTGGTGCAGGACGGCGAGTCGCTGACGTATCAGCAGCTCAACCACCGTGCCAACCAGTTGGCCCATCACCTGATCGCACAGGGTGTGCAGCCGGACGACCGCGTCGCCCTGTGCTGCCGTCGTGGGCCGCAGATGCTGGTGGGGTTGCTGGGGATTCTCAAGGCCGGCGCCGGTTATGTGCCGATTGACCCGGCGTATCCCGCCGAGCGCATTGCTTACTTATTGCAGGACAGCGCACCGGTAGCGGTGCTGGCCGAAGCGAGCACCCGCGACTTGCTGGGCGCGGTCACCAGCATCGACGTGCACGCAACCTGGCACCACCCCGTCAGCAATCCGCAACTCGCCGCCCTGACACCGGCCCACCTGGCCTATGTGATCTACACCTCGGGCTCCACCGGCCAGCCCAAGGGCGTGATGGTGGAACACCGCACCGTGGAAAACCTGGTGCATTGGCACTGTGAAGCCTTTGGCCTGCACGCCGTCAGCCACACCAGCAGCGTGGCCGGCTTTGGCTTTGATGCGATGGCCTGGGAGGTATGGCCAGCGCTGTGCGTGGGCGCCACCCTGCACCTGCCGCCGGAGGATGTGGGCAACGAAAACATCGACGAACTGCTCGCCTGGTGGCTGGCGCAGCCCTTGGACGTGAGCTTCCTGCCCACGCCGGTGGCCGAATACGCGTTCAGCCAGGACTTGCAGCACCCCACCTTGCGCATCCTGCTGATCGGCGGCGACCGCCTGCGCCAGTTCAGCCAGGAGCGACGCTTTGCGGTGATCAACAACTACGGCCCCACCGAAGCCACCGTGGTCGCCACCTCGGGCCGCGTGCGTGCCGGGCAGGCGCTGCATATCGGCCGACCTATCGCAAATGCCAGCGTCTACGTGCTGGACGCGCAGTTGCGTCCGGTGCCGGTGGGGGTGGCCGGTGAACTCTATGTGGGCGGCAGCGGCGTGGCGCGGGGTTACCTCAATCGCCCGGACTTGAGCGCTGAACGCTTTCTGCAAGACCCGTTCAATGACGGGCGCATGTACCGCACCGGCGACCTGGTGCGCTGGTTGCCCGATGGCAATATCGAGTACCTGGGACGCAACGATGACCAGGTAAAAATCCGTGGCGTGCGCGTTGAACTGGGCGAAATCGAAAGCCGCCTGGCGGCACTGCAAGGCGTCGGCGACGCGGTGGTGCTGGTGCGCGAAGGCCGCTTGATAGCCTGGTTCACCGAGCAACAGCCGCTGCTGATTGAAAGCCTGCGCGAGCAACTGCAGGCGCAGTTACCGGAGGCTTTGGTGCCGGTGGCCTACGTCAAACTCGACGCGCTGCCCCTGACGGCTAACGGCAAACTCGACCGCGGTGCCTTGCCGGCACCGGATCAGGCCGCGTTGCTGACCCGTGACTACGAAGCGCCTCAGGGTGAAGTGGAAACCACCCTGGCCGTGATCTGGGCTGAGGTGTTGCAGGTTGAGCAGGTGGGTCGCCACGATCATTTCTTTGAGCTGGGCGGCCATTCGTTGCTGGCGGTCAGCCTGATCGAACGCATGCGCCAGGTCGGCCTCAGCGCCGATGTGCGCGTGTTATTCAGCCAGCCGACCCTGGCCGCGCTGGCGGCAGCGGTGGGCAGTGGGCGCGAAGTGCAGGTGCCCGCCAACCGCATCCCGATCGACTGCCAGCGCCTGACCCCGGACCTGTTGTCGCTGGTGGAACTCGACCAATCCACCCTTGATCAAGTGGTGGCCCAGGTGCCCGGTGGCGCAGCCAATGTGCAGGACATCTACCCGTTGGCGCCGTTGCAGGAAGGCATTCTCTACCACTACCTCACCGCCGAGCAGGGCGACCCGTATCTGCTGCAATCGCACCTGGCGTTCGACAGTGTCGAGCGCCTGCACGCCTTCGCCCAGGCGCTGCAACAGGTGATCGACCGCCACGACATCCTGCGTACCGGCGTGGTGTGGGAAGGGCTGGTGCAACCGCTGCAAGTGGTGTGGCGCAAGGCCCGGTTGCCCCTTGAACAGCTGCAGCTTGAAGGCGATGTACTGGCCGGCCTGCATCAACGTTTTGATGCACGCCGCTACCGCCTGGACATCAGCCAAGCGCCGTTGATTCGCCTGGCCTACGCCGACGATCCGGCCAACCAGCGTGTGGTTGTGGTGCTGCTCTATCACCATATCGCCCTCGACCACACCGCCTTTGACGTGGTGCTGCGGGAAATGCAGGGTTATCTGCTGGGCCATCCGGCGCCGACCGCTGCACCGATGCCGTACCGCAACTACGTGGCCCAGGCGCGCTTGGGGGTGAGTGAGCAGGAGCATGAAACGTTCTTCCGCACCCTGCTCGGCGATGTCGACGAGCCAACCCTGCCATTCGGCCTGCAAAACGTGCGCGGCGACGGTAACGCCATCGAAGAGCACCGCCTGCACCTGGACAGCGACCTCAACCGCCGCCTGCGTGCCCAGGCCCGTTTGCTGGGGGTGAGCACCGCGAGCCTGTTCCACCTGGCCTGGGGCCAAGTGCTGGCGGCCACGTCCGGGCGCCAGAGTGTGGTGTTCGGCACTGTGTTGGTGGGGCGTCTGCAAGGCGGTGAAGGGGCCGACCGTGCGCTGGGCGTGTTCATCAATACGTTGCCGCTGCGCCTGGATATCGACGGTCAGGGCGCACGCTCCGCCGTACGCGCCACGCATGCGCGGCTCACCGCTTTGCTCGGTCATGAGCACGCTTCCCTGGCCCTGGCCCAGCGTTGCAGTGGGGTGGCTGCACCTGCGCCGTTGTTCAGCTCAATGCTCAACTATCGCCATCGCGGCGGCGCCACCCGTTCCCAGGAGGCGCAACACGCCTGGGAAGGTATGCAGACCCTGGTCAACGACGGGCGCACCAACTATCCGCTGACCTTGAACGTGGATGACCTGGGTGATGGCTACGACGTGACTGCGTTGGCCCAGGTCGACGCGCAACGCGTCTGCGGGTACCTGCAAGTGGCCCTGTCCGGGCTGGTCGAGGCCCTGGAGCAGGCACCGAACCAGGCGCTCAATCGCCTGCCGATTCTGAGTTCCGAGGAGCGACACACACTGCTGGTGACGTTCAACGCCACGGAGGTGAACTACAACCTCGACCAGACCCTGCACGGGATGTTCGAAGCCCAAGTTCAGCGCACGCCGCACGCCATCGCGGTGAAGGCGGGCGAGCAGCAGCTTACCTACCAACAACTCAACGAGCGTGCCAATCGCCTGGCCCATCATCTGCGCACGCTGGGTGTGCAGCCGGATGCCCGGGTGGGGATTTGCCTGGAGCGGGGCCTGGACATGGTCGTCGGCCTGTTCGCCATCCTCAAGGCCGGTGGCGGTTATGTGCCGCTGGACCCGGCGTACCCGCTGGAGCGTATCGCCTACATGCTGCACGACAGCGCGCCGGTCGTGGTGCTGGCCCAGAACGCCACCGTAGGCTTGCTGGGCGACGTGCCGCTGCTCAATCTGGACCTGGACACCTGGCAGCATCAGCCGCTGAGCAACCCCGAGGTCCCGGGCCTGACCGCCCGGCATCAGGCCTACGTGATCTACACCTCCGGCTCCACTGGCCAGCCCAAAGGCGTGATCAACGAACACGCCGGGGTGGTCAACCGGCTGCTGTGGATGCAGGACGCTTATGGCCTCAACGCCGATGACGCGGTGTTGCAGAAAACCCCGTTCAGTTTCGACGTGTCGGTATGGGAATTCTTCTGGCCGCTGTTCACCGGCGCACGCTTGGTGATGGCGCGCCCCGGCGGGCATAAAGACCCGGCGTACCTGTGTGAGGTGATCCAGGCGGAGCACATCACCACGCTGCACTTTGTGCCGTCGATGCTTGATGTGTTCCTGGCCCATGGCGATGTGAGCCAGGCGGCTGGGCTGGTGCGGGTGATGTGCAGCGGCGAAGCGCTGCCGGGCAGCCTGGTGCGGCGTTTCAAGGCGCAGTTGCCGGGGATCGGCCTGTACAACCTGTACGGCCCGACTGAAGCGGCGGTGGACGTGACCGCCTGGAACTGCGCACGCCCCGACGTGCCGGACAACACTCCCATCGGCAAGCCCATCGCCAATACGCGTATGTACGTGCTGGATGCGCAGTTGCAGCCGGTGCCGCTGGGTGTGGTCGGCGAGCTGTTTATCGGCGGCGTGCAAGTGGCGCGGGGTTACCTGAACCGCCCTGAGCTGACTGCCGAGCGCTTTCTCGACGACCCGTTCCACGCGGGTCGGATGTACCGCACCGGCGACCTTGGCCGCTACTTGCCCGACGGCACTATCGAATACCTGGGCCGCAATGACGACCAGGTCAAGATCCGTGGCCTGCGTATCGAACTGGGGGAAATCCAGGCGCGTCTGCTTGAGCACTCCCAGGTCAGCGAAGCGGCAGTGGTCGCCCGTGAGGATCGCCTCGTCGCCTACTACACCGGTACGCCAACCGAGATCGAGGCACTGCGCGCTCACCTGCTGCAACACCTGCCGGACTTCATGGTGCCCGCGCTGTTCGTGCACCTCGACGCGCTGCCCTTGAGCCCCAATGGCAAACTCGACCGCAAGGCTTTGCCAGCGCCCGGCCTGCACGCCTTGAACGTGCGTGAGTACGAAGCGCCGGAAGGCGACACCGAAATCCTGCTGGCGCAGCTGTGGGCCGAGTTGCTCAACGTGGAGCGGGTCGGGCGCCAGGATAATTTCTTTGAACTGGGCGGGCACTCGCTGCTTGCCGTGAGCTTGATCGGGCGCTTGCGCCAGGAAGGCATGGAAGCTGACGTCCGGGCGCTGTTCGAACAGCCGACCCTGGCCGGCTACGCCGCAATGACCGAACGAATGGAGATCGTCCTGTGAGCCTCTTAGAGCTGCTGGCAACCCTGAAAACCAAGGACATTCAACTGGCGCTCAAGGGCGAGCAGTTGTCGGTGCAAGGCAACAAGCAAGCGTTGAGTGACCCGGCGATCCTTGCCGCCTTGCGCGAGCACAAACCGGCGCTGATCGAGCTGATTAAGGCCGGCGAGTATTCCGCCACCAAGGCCGGTGAAGTCGACGTGCCGGCCAATGGCATCCCGGCCGGCGCCCAGCACATCACACCGGACATGCTGACGTTGTCCAGCCTCAGCCAGGACGAGATCGACCGCATCGTCGCCACCGTCGACGGCGGCGTGGCGAATATCCAGGACATCTACCCGCTGGCACCGTTGCAGGAAGGCATCCTGTTCCACCATGTCAGCGCTGAGCAGGGCGACCCGTACGTCATGCAATCTCAGTTCGCGTTCGACAGCCTGGCGCGTTTCGAGGCGTTCGCCCAGGCGCTGCAAGCGGTGATGGACCGCCATGACATCTTGCGCACTGGCGTGGTCTGGGATGGCCTGCAACAGCCGTCGCAAGTGGTGTGGCGCACGGCGCGCCTGCCGGTGCAGGCCTTGCAACTCGACCCGGCGGATGGCGAGATCGCCGCCCAACTGCACGCCCTGTTCGATGCGCGCCACTATCGCCTCGACGTGACCCAGGCGCCGTTGCTGCGCTTGGTGCGTGCCGATGACCCGGCCAATGGGCGTATCGTCGCCACCTTGCTGTTCCACCACATGGCCCTGGACCATAGCGCCCTGGAAGTGGTGTGCCATGAAATGCAGGCGTGCCTGCTGGGGCAGGGCGCGGCGTTGGGCCAGGCGGTGCCGTTTCGCAACTATGTAGCCCAGGCACGGCTGGGCATCAGCGAGCAGGAACACGAAGGCTTCTTCCGCCAGATGCTTGGCGATATCAGCGAGCCGACCTTGCCGTTTGGCTTGCAGGATGTGCAGGGCGATGCGCGGGGCATCAGCGAACTCAGCCTGCCCTTGGCGGCGCTATTGAGCCAGCGCTTGCGCACCCAGGCGCGGCAGTTGGGGGTAAGCGCGGCAAGCCTGTTTCACCTGGGCTGGGCGCAGGTGTTGGGAGCATTGGCCGGCAAGCAACAGGTGGTGTTCGGCACGGTGTTGATGGGCCGTATGCAAGGCAGTCATGACACGGACCGCGCCTTGGGCATCTTCATCAACACCTTGCCGTTTCGCGTGGACGTGGACGGCCAGGACGTGCGCGCCGGGGTCAAGGCCACCCATGGTCGGCTCACCACACTGCTGCGCCACGAGCATGCGGCACTGGCCCTGGCCCAGCGCTGCAGTGGGGTGACCGCGCCGACGCCGTTGTTCAGCGCGCTGCTCAACTATCGCCACAGCGCGCCCGCCGCCAGCGCCGAAGCCGTCTCGGCGTGGCAAGGCATCGCCGCCCTCAGTGCTGAAGAACGCACCAACTATCCACTGACCCTGAGCGTCGATGACCTGGGCGAAGGCTTTGGCCTGAGCCTGCTGGCCAGCACCCAGGTGGACCCGCAGCGGGTCTGCGCCTACCTGCAAACTGCCCTGGAAAACCTGGTGACGGCCCTGGAGCAGGCGCCGGACACCGCGCTCAATCAAGTGCCGGTGGTGCCCGCCGTCGAGCAGCGGTTGCTGTTGGAACAGTTCAACGCCACCCAGGCCGAGTTCCCCCAAGGCACCACCTTGCATGGGCGTATCGAAGCCCAGGCCGTTCTCACGCCGCATGCCATCGCGGCGGTGCAGCTTGAACGCTCGCTGACCTACGCTGAGCTCAACGGGCAAGCCAACCTGCTGGCCCATCACTTGCTGGCGCTGGGCGTCAAACCCGATGACCGCGTGGCCATCGTCGCCCGTCGTGGACTGGACACCTTGGCCGGGTTGCTGGCGATCCTTAAAGCGGGCGCCTGCTACGTACCGGTGGACCCGTCCCACCCGGCCGAGCGCCTCGCCTACCTGCTCAGCGACAGCGCCCCGGTGGCGGTGCTGACCCAACACGCGTTGCTCGAACGCCTGCCCGAGCTGGACGTGCCGGTGATCAACCTGGACCGCTATACCTGGCACCACCACGCGGCGAGCAATCCCAGCGTCGCCGTGACTCCCGCGAACCTCGCCTATGTGATCTACACCTCCGGCTCCACCGGCCTGCCCAAAGGCGTGATGGTGGAACACCACACCGTGACCAACCTGGTGGATTGGCATTGCCGCGCCTTCGACCTCTGCGCCGGGCGCCACACCGCCAGCGTCGCCGGGTTCGGCTTTGATGCCATGGCCTGGGAAGTGTGGCCGGCGCTGTGTGTCGGCGCGACCCTGCACCTGCCACCGGCCCATGACGGCCCCGAAGACATCGACGCGTTGCTGGCCTGGTGGTGCGCGCAGCCGCTGGATGTGTGCTTCCTGCCGACGCCGGTGGCCGAGTACGCCTTCAGCCAGCACATCGAGCACCCGACGCTGCGCACCTTGCTGGTCGGCGGCGACCGCCTGCGGCAGTTCGGGCGGGCGCAGCGGTTTGAGCTGATCAACAACTACGGCCCTACCGAAGCCACGGTGGTCGCCACCTCCGGCAAGGTCGAGGCCGGGCAGGCGTTGCATATCGGCAAACCCATCGCCAATGCCACGGTGTACGTGCTGGACGAGCAACAACGCCCGGTGCCGCTGGGCGTGGCGGGCGAGTTGTATGTGGGCGGCAAGGGCGTGGCGCGTGGCTACCTGAACCGTCCGCAACTGACCGCCGAACGCTTCCTGGACGACCCGTTCAACGTCGGACGCATGTACCGCACCGGTGACCTGGTGCGCTGGTTGCCCGACGGCAACCTCGATTACCTGGGCCGCAATGACGATCAGGTGAAAGTCCGTGGTGTGCGCATCGAACTGGGGGAAATCGAAACCCAACTCAACCAACTGCCGAGCTTGCAAGAAGTGGTGGTGCTGGTGCGTGACGAGCGGCTGGTGGCGTACTACACCGAAAACCCGCAACTTGATTCATTGGCGGTGGGCGATATCCGCGTCCATCTGGTGGCGCACCTGCCGGACTACATGGTCCCGGTCGCCTTCATGAAACTTGACGCGCTGCCCTTGACCGCCAACGGCAAGCTCGACCGCAAGGCCCTGCCAGCGCCGGATAGGGCCGCCGTGTTTACCCGCCAATACGCGACGCCCGAGGGCGAGATCGAAAGCAGCCTGGCGCAGATCTGGGCCGATGTCTTGCAGGTAGAACGCGTCGGCCGTTACGACCACTTCTTTGAACTGGGCGGGCACTCGCTGCTCGCCATGCGCATGGTGTCCCAAGTGCGCCAACGACTGGGCGTGGAGCTGTTGCTCAGCGACCTGTTTGCCAATGCCGAACTGGCCGCCGTTGCCGACGTGCTGGCCCAGGCCGGTCGCAGCACCTTGCCGGCGATCCTGCCGGCCAACCGCGATGAGCCGGTGCCGCTGTCGTTCGCCCAGCAGCGCTTGTGGTTCCTGGCGTTGATGGAAGGCGCCAACACGGCCTACAACATTCCCATCGGCTTGCGCCTGCGCGGGCAACTGCATGTGCAGGCTTTGCAACGGGCGCTGGCTCGGATCGTTGCGCGGCACGAAACCCTGCGCAGCCGCTTCGCCCAGCACGGTGACGACGCCCAGGTGCTGATCGTCGCGGCCGACGACGTGCTGCCGCTGCAAGTGCAGGACTTGCGCCGCCACCCGCAACCGCAACAGGCGCTGGATGCGTTGATCCACGGCGAAGCGTCGGCGCCGTTCGACCTCGAACGCGGCCCGCTGCTGCGCGGGCGCCTGGTGGTGATGGCCGACGAGCACCATGTGCTGTTGCTGACCCTGCACCATATCGTCTCCGATGGCTGGTCCATGGGCGTGCTCACCCGCGAACTGATGGCGCTGTACCAGGCCTTCAGCCATGGGCAGCCCGACCCGTTGCCGCCACTGCCGATCCAATACGGCGACTTTGCCGTGTGGCAACGCTTGTGGCTCAGCGGCGAAGTACTTCACCGCCAGAGCCGCTATTGGCAACAGGCCCTGGCTGGTGCGCCAGCGTTGCTCAGCCTGCCCACCGACCGCCCGCGCCCGGCGCAGCAGGACTACGCCGGCAGCAGCGTGGAGATCCGTCTGGACGAGCGCCTCACCGCCGGGCTCAAGGCCTTGAGCCAACGCCATGGCAGCACGCTGTACATGACGGTAATGACCGCCTGGGCGTCCTTGCTCGCGCGGCTCTCGGGGCAGGCAGATGTGGTGATCGGCTCGCCGGTCGCCAACCGTACGCGCACTGAAGTCGAAGGCCTCATCGGCCTGTTCGTCAACACCCTGGCGGTGCGCATCGACACCTCGGGCGCGCCCACTACCGAAGCGCTGCTGGCGCGGGTCAAGGCGCTGACCTTGGCGGCCCAGGCCCATCAAGACCTGCCCTTCGAGCAAGTGGTCGAAATCACCCGGCCGGTACGCAGCCTGGCCCACAGCCCATTGTTCCAAACCCTGTTGGCCTGGCAGGACAGCAGCGCGCCGATCCTGGCCCTGGGCGACCTGGCCCTGGAAGGCATCGTGGAGAACAGCCACTTTGCCAAGTTCGACCTCTCGCTGAACCTCGGCGAAGTGCAGGGCACGATTATCGGCGCGCTGGAATACGCTGTGGCGCTGTTCGATGAAGCGACGATGCAGCGTTACGTCGGCTACTTCACCCGCGTGTTGCAGGCCATGGTCGATAACGACCAGGCGGTGCTGGAGCATGCGCCGCTGCTGGACGAGGGCGAGCGCCGGCACGTGCTGTTCGATTTCAACGCCACCCAGGTGGATTACAACCTCGACCAGACCTTGCACGGCATGTTTGAAGCCCAGGTGGCCCGCACGCCCCATGCGATTGCGCTCAAGGCTGGCGAACAGCAACTGACGTACGCCGAACTCAACGCGCGGGCCAACCAACTCGCCCATCACTTGCTGGCGCTGGGTGTCCAGCCGGATTCGCGGGTGGCGATCTGCGTGGAGCGCGGCCTGGAGATGGTCATCGGCCTGTACGCGATCCTCAAGGCCGGCGCCGCTTATGTGCCGCTGGACCCGGCGTACCCGCTGGAGCGCATCGCCTACATGCTCAGCGACAGCGCACCCGCTGTTGTACTGATCCAGGGCGCTACTCGTGCGCTGGTGGGCGCGGTGCCGGTGGTCGATCTGGACCAACCGAGCTGGCACGCGCAATCCGTGGATAACCCCGCGGTGCAGGGCCTGAGCGCCTATGTGATCTACACCTCCGGCTCCACTGGCCAGCCCAAGGGCGTGATCAACGACCATGGCGGCGTGGTCAATCGCCTGCTGTGGATGCAGGACGAGTATGGGCTCACCGCCCAGGACCGGGTCTTGCAGAAAACCCCGTTCAGCTTTGATGTGTCGGTCTGGGAATTCTTCTGGCCGCTGTTCACCGGCGCCTGCCTGGTGATGGCCCGTCCTGGCGGGCATAAAGATCCGGCGTACCTGTGCGAGGTGATCGAGGCCGAACACATCACCACGTTGCACTTTGTGCCGTCGATGCTCGACGTGTTCCTGGCCCATGGCGACGTCAGCCAGGCGGCCGGGCTGGTGCGGGTGATGTGCAGCGGCGAAGCCTTGCCGGGCAGCCTGGTGCGCCGGTTCAAGGCGCAGTTGCCGGGGATCGGCCTGTACAACCTGTATGGCCCGACCGAAGCGGCCGTCGACGTGACGGCATGGAACTGCGCGGGCCCGGTGACGCCGGACAACACGCCCATCGGTAAGCCCATTGCAAATACCCGCATGTACCTGCTGGACGCGCAGTTGCAGCCGGTGCCGCTGGGCGTGGTCGGCGAGCTGTTTATCGGCGGCGTGCAAGTGGCGCGGGGGTACCTGAACCGTGCGGAACTCACCGCCGAACGCTTTCTTCAAGATCCATTTACCGGCGGCCGCATGTACCGCACCGGCGACGTTGGCCGCTACTTGCCCGATGGGAATATTGAGTACCTGGGCCGCAACGACGACCAGGTGAAAATCCGTGGCCTGCGTATCGAACTGGGCGAGATCCAGGCGCGCCTGACCGAGTGCCCAGCAGTCAACGAGGCTGCCGTGATCGCCCGCGAAGACCGTCTGGTGGCGTACTACACCGGAGCCTTCACCGACATCGACGTGCTGCGCAGTCAGTTGCTGCATCACTTGCCTGAATTCATGGTGCCGGCGATCTTCGTTCATCTCGACGCATTGCCCCTGAGTCCCAACGGCAAACTCGACCGCAAGGCGCTGCCCGCGCCGGGCCAGGATTCGGTGGTGGTGCGCGAATACGAAGCGCCCCAGGGCGACACGGAAATCGCCCTGGCCAGCCTGTGGGCCGAGTTGCTCAAGGTGGAACGTGTGGGCCGTCACGATAACTTCTTCGAACTGGGCGGGCATTCGTTGCTGGCGGTGAGCCTGATGGGGCGCATGCGCGGCCTTGGCTTGTCGGCGGACGTAAAAGTGCTGTTTGGTCAGCCAACCTTGTCGGCACTGGCGGCGGCGTTGGGCACTGGTCGTGAAGTGGCGGTGCCGGTCAATGGCATCGTTGACGGTTGCACGTCGATCACGCCGGGCATGTTGCCGCTGATCGCGCTGGAGCAAGTCGCCATCGACCGCCTCGTCGCCTGCATCCCCGGCGGTGCGGCGAATGTGCAGGATATCTACCCCCTGACGCCGTTGCAGGCCGGCATGCTCTATCACCACCGCGCCGTGCAGGAAGGCGATGCCTATGTGTTGCAGGCGCAGTTTGCCTTTGACAGCCGTCAACGTCTGGACGCCTTTGCCCTGGCGTTGCAGGCGGTGATCGAGCGCCACGACATCCTGCGTTCGTCGTTCCACTGGGACGGCCTGGAAGAACCGGTGCAGGTGGTCTGGCGCAAGGCGTCGCTGCGGGTTGAAACCGCGCCGCTGCCGCAACGCCTCGACCTGTCCCAAGCGCCGTTGATGCGCCTGGTGTGCAGCGAAGAAACCCCGCGTGTGGTCGCCACCTTACTGTTCCATCACTTGGTCATGGACCACATCGCCCTGGAGATCCTGCAACACGAGATGCAGGCGTTTCTGTTGGGCACTCAACACCGCCTGGGAACGCCTGTGCCGTATCGCAACTACGTGGCGCAGATGCGCTTGGGCGCAGACGATCACGAAGGGTTTTTCCGCGAAATGCTCGGCCAGATCGACGAGCCCACGGAAGTGGCCAAGCTGGGCATCGATGAGCAGGCCCGTCTGACGATTGCTCCCGAATTAAGCCAGCGCCTGCGCACTCAGGCGCGCCAGTCCGGCGTCAGCGCCGCCAGCCTGATGCACTTGGGCTGGGCCCAGGTGCTGGGCAAGGTGTCCGGCCGTGAGCAGGTGGTATTCGGCACCGTGATGCTTGGCCGCTTGCAAGGCGGTGAAGGCGCCGAACGGGCCATGGGCGTGTTCATCAATACATTGCCGTTGCGGGTCGACCTGGGTGAGCACTCGGTACGCCACGCCGCGCGCGCCACCCATGCGCGGCTGAGCCAACTGCTCAGCCATGAACACGCGCCGCTGGCATTGGCCCAGCGTTGCAGCGGCGTGCCGGTGACCACGCCGCTGTTCAGTGTGCTATTCAACTATCGGCACAGCGCGCCGCAGGCCGGTGCAGTCGTCGAGGCATGGCAAGGTATTGAGCTGCTCAAGGCCGAGGAACACAGCAACTACGGCCTGTCGATGAGCGTGGATGACCTGGGCGATGGCTTCACGTTGAAAGCCTCGGGGCAGGGCGCCCGGCGCCTGTGTGAGTACCTGAATGTGGCCCTGGAGCAACTGGTGCAGGCGCTGGAACAGGGCAGCGATGTCGCCATCAGCCGCTTGCCGATCCTGCCCGCCGCCGAACAGCACCAACTGCGGCTAGCGTTCAATGCCAGCACCCGCGACTTCCCCCGTGAACACACCGTGCAGCGTCTGTTCGAAGCCCAGGCCCAGGCGCGTCCGGACGCATTGGCCGTGGTGCATGGCGAGCAGCGCCTAAGCTACGGCGAGCTCAATACCCGCGCCAATTGCCTGGCCCATTACCTGTTAGGACTGGGCGTAAAACCTGGCGACAACGTGGCGATCCTGCTGCCGCGTTCTGTCGCGCTGCTGGTCGGCCAACTGGCCGTGTTGAAGTGCGCGGCCGCCTATGTGCCGCTGGACATCAACGCGCCCGCCGAACGTCAGGCGTTCATGGTGCAGGACAGCGGTGCGCGCTGGTTGTTGACCCACAGCGACGCGGTGATCGAATACGCGGCGCTACGCCTGGACGTGGACACCCTGGCCCTCGATCCACAACCTAGCCATAACCCGGATTTGTCGCAGTCTTCGGACAGCGAGGCCTACATCATGTACACCTCCGGCTCCACCGGCGTTCCCAAAGGTGTACTGGTGCCCCATCGGGGCATCACGCGGTTGGTACTCAACAACGGCTATGCCGATTTCAATGCCAGCGACCGCGTGGTCTTCGCCTCCAACCCGGCGTTCGACGCCAGCACCATGGATGTATGGGGGCCACTGCTTAATGGCGGGCAAGTGCAGGTGATCGATCACGCCACCTTGCTCGACCCTGTGGCATTCGGCATGGCGTTAAAGGGCGCGACCGTGTTGTTCGTCACCACGGCGCTGTTCAACCAGTACGTGCAACTGATTCCCGACGCGTTGGCGGGTTTGCGCATCCTGCTGTGCGGCGGCGAGCGTGCCGATCCGGCGGCGTTCCGCAGCCTGTTGGCCCAGGCGCCGACGTTGCGCCTGGTGCATTGCTACGGCCCAACGGAAACCACCACCTACGCCACCACCTATGAAGTGCGCGCACTTGCCGACGACGCCGACAGCGTGCCGGTGGGGCGACCGATCTCCAACACCCAGATTTATGTGCTGGATGCGCACTTGCAGCCAGTGCCCCAGGGCGTGGCCGGTGAAATCTGCATCGGTGGTGACGGCGTGGCCAAGGGGTACTTGAACCGTCCTGAACTGACCGCTGAAAAGTTTGTGCAGGATCCGTTCAACCCAGGCGCCTTGATGTACCGCACTGGCGACCTCGGCCGCTGGACGGCGCAGGGCCTGCTCGAATGCATCGGGCGCAATGACGATCAGGTGAAAATCCGTGGTTTCCGTATTGAGCTGGGAGAGATCGAAGCGCGCCTGATGACCTGCGTGGGTATTCAGGACGCGGTCGTGTTGGCCCGTGAAGACGCGCCGGGGGATAAGCGCTTGGTGGCGTATTTCACCTGGGCTGCCGAACCGGTCGGCCTCGACAACGTACGTGCCCATCTTCAAGGGCAACTGCCGGACTACATGCTGCCATCGGCCTATGTGCCGCTGGACCGCTTGCCGTTGACTGCCAATGGCAAGGTCGACCGAAAAGCCTTGCCGGTGCCGGCTCTGGTCGCGCTGGTCAGTCGTGATTTCGAAGCACCGACCGACGCCCTGGAACAGACCTTGGCGCAATTATGGGGCGAGGTGCTGAAGCTGGAGCAGGTGGGCCGGCATGACAGCTTCTTTGAACTGGGCGGGCATTCGCTGTTGGCGATTCGCCTGGTCAACCTGATGGACGAAGCGGGACTGGCAGTGAGCCTGGCCGAGTTGTTCCAGCACGCCAGCGTGGCGTCGGTGGCGACCATGCTGCGCCAGCGCACTGCTGAGCCGGTGCGCGACAGCTCGGTGATTACGGTGCGCAGCAGCGGCTCGCAAGCGCCGTTGTTCCTGGTGCATGAGTTCAGCGGCATGGACGTGTATTTCCCGGCGCTGGGCCAGCATTTACCGGGTGATTACCCGATCTATGGCCTACCGGGTGTGGCGCTCGGCGAGGCGCACCTCAACACCCTGGAAGGCTTGGCGGCGCGCATGGTGGGCCTGATTCGCGGCTTGCAGCCCCATGGGCCGTATCGCATCGCCGGCTGGTCATTTGGCGGTGTGCTGGCCTATGAAGTGGCGATGCAACTACTGGGGCTGGATGAACCGGTGGCGTTCCTTGGCTTGATCGACAGCTACGTGCCGCGCCTGACCGACCAGGGCAAGGCGCGTTGGAGCGGGCCAGACGCGCTCAAGCGGCATTTGCTGTTGCAGTGCCGCGCCTATTGGAACGCACAGGGAGGTGTGGATGAGCTGGCAAGGATTGAACAGTTGGACGCGCAGATTGGACAGTTGGACTTTGCAGGTGTGCTGCAACGCTGTCGCGATCAAGGTTTGCTATACGCGCAAATGGCGGCGGCTGCGGATGCGGACCTCTTGAGCTTTATCGAGCGCGAAGTCGGGCATGGGCATGCGCTGGCGCACTACAGCTTGTTTCCGCTGCCGGTGCCTGTGCACCTGTTCAGCGCTATAGAGCGGCCGACCGAGTTGTCGCGGCGCAGTGTGTCGCTGGGTTGGGATGACGCCCTGGCGCCTGGGCAGTTGCGTCAGGTTGAAGTGCCGGGTGATCACCAGAGCATGATGCAGGCGCCGCATATCCGTGCGCTGGGTGCGGCGATGACAGAAGCATTGGCAGGGTGTTCACCGGTGAGGGAAACGGCGCATCAACCGTTGCTGCGGATCCAGAGCGGACGGGCCGGGTATGCGCCGGTGTTCTGCGTGCCGGGGGCAGGGGACAGCGTCACCGGGTTTGTGGGCCTGAGCGAAGCGCTTGGACGGGACTGGCCGTTGTTTGGCTTGCAGCCACGTGGGTTGGATGGCGAGGCGGTGCCCCACAGCCAGGTGGAAGCGGCAGCGCGCTGTTATCTGCACGCGCTGGAACACGAGTGCACGCATGGGCCGGTGCATCTGGTCGGGCATTCGTTTGGCGGCTGGGTGGCACTGGAGATGGCGCTGCGGTTGCAGGCGGCTGGACGGGAAGTGGCGTCGTTGACGGTAATCGACAGCGAAGCGCCGGGTAGTGCGGGTCGGGCTTATACGACGACGGCGGCGTTGTTGAGGTTGATCGAGGCGATGCAGCTGGCGGCGGGGAAACCCTTGGGGATTGACCGTGAAACCTTCGCGGTTGGCGATGAAGTGGCGCAGCGCCAGAGCCTGCATGGGGGAATGGTTGGGGTGGGGTTGTTGCCGGCCCGTGCCAGTGTTGATGCGATGGCGGGACCGGCCCGGACTTATGCGGCGGCGTTGCGTACGGAGTATCGGCCGACTCAGCGATATCGCGGGGTGGTGAGGTTGGTGTTGGCGCAGGATCCGGCGTTGGATGCGGTGGGCAATCAGCGGGAGCAGGGGGGGATGATTGAGGGGTGGCGTAAGCAGGGCAGCTCTTTGGAGGTTTGGTATGGGGTGGGGAATCACTTCACATTGCTCAAGGCGCCGAATGTTCACGGGCTGGCGCGGTGGTGGTTGGACACGGCGGTGATTGGGGAGGTGGTTTCGTGAGGAGGGTATACCGCTTTAAATGTGGGAGGGGGCTTGCCCCCGATAGCGATCTTTCGGTGCACATATCCATTCCTGCGGTAACGGCGGCTTGTGGTTCCGCTCTTACAGCGGGTCACTTTTGGAAAGGCCGGAATGCCGGCCCAGCCAAAAGTAACCAAAAGGCCTTCGCCCCACCACTCGGCACCTCGCCTAGGCTCGGCGTGCCCTCACTCCGGCTTTGGAACGTGGGCCGCCGCTCCAAAACCTGCGTTCGGCCAGCGTGGTTTTACGGGGCGACCGCAGATCAAAATCAAGAGCGCGGCGGCCTTAGAGCCGACCGGTTTATTGAGTCGAACTGCTTTCACAGGTGGGAGGGGGCTTGCCCCCGATAGCGATCTTTCGGTGTGCATATCCATTCCTGCAGAAACGGATATGTACCCAATCAAAAAAAGCCCAACCCAATAGGCCGGGCCAAACCACTTTCTATGGTCATCTATGCAAAACTCTAAATTCCGCAAAATCGGCATATTCACCGTACTGGCCGTAGCCATCAGCCTAATCATCTACACCGTCCAGGCCCCGGCCGACGCACCGCTGTACCTCACCGCCACCGCCGAGCGCGGCGACATCGAAAATGCCGTCCTGGCCACCGGTCTACTCGAAGGCATCAAGCAAGTCGACGTCGGCGCCCAAGTCTCCGGCCAGTTAAAGTCACTCAAGGTCAAAGTGGGCGACAAGGTAAAAAAGGGCCAATGGCTCGCCGAAATCGACCCGTTGATCCTGCAAAACACCCTGCGCAAAGCCCAAGTAGATGAGGAAAACCTCCAGGCCCAGCGCCGGGCCACGGCGGCTCAGCTCAAGCAGGCCAAGTCGGTGTATGAACGCTACAAAGGCTTGCAGGATGACGAGTCGGTATCGCGCCAGGACTTTGAAGATGCCGAATCGACCTTCCAGGTGCAGCAGGCCAATCTGTTGGCCCTGGATGCGCAGATCAAAAGCGCACATATCCAGATCGACACCGCCAAGATCAACCTGGATTACACCCGTATCAATGCGCCCATCGACGGCGATGTCGTGGGCATCGTCACCCAGGAAGGCCAGACGGTGATCGCCAGCCAACTGGCGCCGGTGCTGCTCAAGTTGGCGGACCTGGACACCATGACGGTCAAGGCCCAGGTGTCGGAGGCGGATGTGATTCATATCAGCCCCGGCCAGCAGGTGTATTTCACCATCCTCGGTGAAGCCGACAAACGCTACTACGCCAAGCTGCGCGGCACCGAGCCGGCGCCGCAGAACTTCCTTGAAACCCAGACTGCCGGCACGCCCAAGCAGAACACGGCGGTGTTCTACAACGCGTTGTTCGATGTGCCCAACCCCGACCATCGCCTGCGCATCGCCATGACCGCCCAGGTGCGTATCGTGCTCGACACCGCCCAGGCCGCGTTGATGGTGCCGGTGGCGGCGCTCGGGGCGCGCAATAAGGACGGCAGTTACGCGCTGCGGGTGCTGGATGCCAAGGGCAAGGCGGTGTCCCGTGATGTAAAAACCGGCATCAACAACAACGTCAAGGTGCAGATCCTGGAGGGCCTGGCCGAGGGCGATAAAGTGGTGATCGGTGATGCGTCGCCTGCTGTGGCGGGGAACTGACGGATGAGCCAGCCACTGTTGGAACTCAAGGGCATCACCCGTAGTTTCATGGCCGGCGAGCGTGAGTTCATTGCGCTCAAGGGTATCGACCTGACGATTCAGGCCGGGGAAATGATCGCGATTATCGGTGCGTCCGGTTCCGGTAAATCCACCTTAATGAATATCCTTGGCGGCCTGGATTACGCCACTGCCGGCAGTTACAAGATCAATGGCATCGAAACCCGTTCGTTGGGTGATGAACAACTGGCGGAACTGCGCCGCGATTATTTCGGGTTCATCTTCCAGCGCTACCACTTGCTGGCGCACCTCAGTGCTTTGCACAACGTGGAAATGCCGGCGATTTACGCGGGCACCCCACAGACTCAACGCCACAGTCGCGCACGGGAGTTGCTCGAACGCCTGGGGCTGGCCAGCCACACCACCCACCGTCCCAGCCAGTTGTCGGGCGGGCAGCAGCAACGGGTGAGTATCGCCCGGGCCTTGATGAATGGCGGTGAAGTGATCCTCGCCGACGAACCCACCGGCGCCCTCGACACCCACAGCGGCAAGGAGGTGATGCGTATCCTCGCCGAGCTGCACGCGGCCGGGCACACGGTGATTATCGTCACGCACGATCCCAAGGTGGCGGCGAATGCCCAGCGTATTGTCGAGGTCTGCGACGGCGAGATCATCAGTGACAAGGCCAACACCCGCAGTGGATTGGACGCGCCTGCCGAGGCGCCGATAGAGCCCCGGCGCAGCGGCGCACGGCGGTTGGTGGCGAGCCTTGGGTTGTTCAAGGAAGCGTTCAACATGGCCTGGGTCGCGCTGGTGTCCCATCGCATGCGCACCTTGCTGACCATGCTCGGCATTGTCATCGGCATCACCTCGGTGGTGTCGATCTCGGCCATCGGCGAAGGCGCCAAGCGCTATGTGCTCAAGGACATCCAGGCGATTGGCAGCAACACCATCGATATCTTTTCCGGCACCAGTTTCGGCGACAGCCGCGCCTCGGCCATCGAAACCCTGATGCCGTCGGATGTGGACGCGTTGAACCAGTTGTACTACGTGGACAGTGCCACGCCGGTGGTGGGCCGCAGCCTGTTGCTGCGCTACGGCAATATTGATCTGGATGCCCAAGTCAATGGCGTCAGCGACCGCTACTTCAAGGTCAAGGGGCTGAAGCTTGAAGCCGGTATTGCCTTCAGCGAAAGCGATGCACGGCGCCAGGCCCAGGTGGTGGTGATCGACCACAACACCCGGCACCGTCTGTTCGGGCCGAACGTGGACCCGTTGGGCCAGGTGATCCTGGTGGGCAACCTGCCGTGTACAGTGATTGGCGTGACGGCCGACAACAAAAACATGTTCGCCGCCAGCAAGGCGCTCAACGTGTGGGTGCCTTACGAAACCGCGGCGGGGCGTCTTTTAGGCCAGCGCCATTTGGACAGCATCACCGTGCGCATCAAGGACGGCCAGCCGAGCAAGGTGGTGGAAGACAACGTCAACAAGCTCATGCTGCAACGCCACGGCACCAAGGATTTTTTCACCAATAACCTCGACAGCATCATGCAGACGGTGCAGAAAACCAGCCGCTCCCTGGCGCTGCTGTTGTCGTTGATCGCAGTGATTTCATTGCTGGTGGGGGGGATTGGCGTGATGAATATCATGCTGGTGTCGGTCACCGAGCGTACTCGTGAGATCGGTATTCGCATGGCAGTGGGCGCGCGGCAGTCGGACATTCGTCAGCAGTTTTTAGTGGAAGCGGTGATGGTGTGCCTGATCGGCGGCTTGATTGGTATCTCGCTGTCCTACGCGCTGGGGTTTCTGTTTTCGCTGTTTGTGAAGGAATGGGAAATGGTGTTTTCGGTCGGCTCAATCGTCACAGCCTTCGCCTGTTCGACGCTGATCGGCATTGTGTTCGGCTTTGTGCCAGCGCGGAACGCGGCGCGGCTGGACCCGATTGAGGCATTGGCCAGGGACTGATTTCTGTTGGCCGGTGAAGATCAAGTGTGGGAGGGGGCTTGCCCCCGATGAGGGACTGTCAGTTGATGCATCTATGGCTGACACACCGCTATCGGGGGCAAGCCCCCTCCCACCGGTTTAACTGGTGATGTCGTCCGTGGAATACATCCAGCGCAACAACGAATGCCGTCCGCTGATCCCCAGTTTGATCGCCGCCCGCTTGAGGTAGCTTTCAATCGTGTTGACCTTCAATGCCAGTTGCTCCGCCAACTCCGGCGCCGTCCGCCCGGCCAGCAGGCCCACACACACTTCCAGCTCGCGGTTGGACAGGGTCAGGCCCGATTGCACCAGGCGTTCTTCAATGCGTCGGCGCAGGGTGTCGATGCCCTGGTTTTGCGGCTCCCTCGGATCGCTGTCCTGGCGGCAGGGCTGGATCGCGGCGATGTGTTTTTCCACCATCGGCAGCAGCAGGGTGGAGAAGTCCTGCAGCATGCTGCGCTCCTGAGGCGAAAAGCTTTCGGACTGGTGCGAGCGGTACACCGACAGCACGTAGCGCACGTCGTCTTTGCGGCGTGTGAGGTGCAGTTGTGCGGCGGGTTGTGCTTCGCCCAGGGCCGCCACCGAATCGGTGTAGACCGGGCTGATCTTGCGGCGGGTGTGCCCTTCGGGGCTCACGCGCATTTGGGTGATATGGGTGGCGTCCACTGCCAGTTGGGTGAGAATCAGGTCATGCAGCATGCGTGGGAAATGGCGACTGCCGGTGCTGGCGATGACCTTGCCTATATGTGGGAACAGGTTTGAGTTCATCAGTTCGTCCATGAATGTCGAGTGCAGGACGTATGCTAGTACAGCCTGGCGGCGGGATGGGGATCCAATTGGGAAAAAAACCAGATTAAGCACGGCCAACGGCGGCCGGACCTGTCCGACCGCCGTCAGGGCAAAACAAACTCATCTCACCGCATGCGCCGCCATCAGCGTTCGGCGCGGCAAGGCGCGCGTGCATGTGGCCAGTGCTTGCTGCACATCCGCCAGCAGGTCGGCAACGTCCTCAAGCCCGACCGATAAACGCACCAGGCCTTCGCTGATGCCGTGGTGCGCGCGCTGTTCCGGGGTGTAGGTGGAATGGGTCATGCTCGCCGGATGCTGGGCCAGGGATTCAGCGTCGCCGAGGCTGACCGCGCGGGTGAACAGCTTGAGGGCATTCATGAAGCGCCGACCGCTATCGATCCCGCCCTTGAGCTCGAAAGCAATCATGCCGCCCGACTGGCTCATTTGCCGCGCCGCCAGTTCGTATTGCGGGAAAGAGGGCAGCCCCGGATACGTGACCCACTCCACCGCCGGGTGCGCCTGCAACGCTTCGGCCACGGCCTGGGCGTTGCTGCAGTGGCGGTCCATGCGCAGGGCCAGGGTCTTGAGCCCGCGCATCAGCAGCGACGCATCCTGGGGCGACATCACTGCGCCGGTCAGGTCCTTGAGGCCTTGCAGGCGAATGCGCTGGGCCGTGGCCAGGTTGCTGACGGCGATGCCGGCGGTGATGTCGCCGTGGCCGCTGAGGTACTTGGTGGCCGAGTGCACCACCACATCGGCACCCAGTTCCAGCGGGCGTTGCAGGTACGGCGTGCAGTAGGTGTTGTCGATCACCACCGTCACGTTTGGCTGTTGATGGGCGAGGGCGGCCACGGCTGTGATGTCCACCAATTGCAGGGTGGGGTTGGCCGGGGTTTCACAGTAGATCATACGAGTGGCAGGGCTGAGCGCTGCTCGCAGGGCGGCCAGGTCGGTGAGGTCCACATGGCGAACCTTGATGCCGAACTCGCCGATACCGTGATGCAGCAGGGCGAAGGTGCAGCCGTAGAGGGTCTGGCTGACGATCACCTCATCGCCTGGCCGCAGCAGGGTCCAGAACGTCGCGGCAATTGCGCCCATGCCGGAGCTGAACGCCACTGCCGCCTCGCCGTTTTCCAGGGTGGCCATGCGCGATTCCAGCAGCGCCAGAGTCGGGTTGGAAATGCGTGTATAGAAGTGGCCGTCGGCTTCGCCGGCAAAACAGGCGGCGCCGTATTCGGCAGTGGGAAACGCAAACGTGGCCGACAGGTAGGTCGGCGGCACGAGCGCGCCGTGGTGGTCCTTGGGGTCGTAGCCGTGGTGGATGGCGCGGGTAGAAAAGCCGAATGCATTATGTTTATTGTTCATGTCGGGCGCTCCTTATTTCCTACAATGCTATGCTCATAACCAAGGCTGAATTTTCCAAACTTTGCCGACAAATCCCGCGTTAAGGGAT
Organism: Pseudomonas sivasensis; assembly: GCF_021391435.1. Classification (NCBI taxonomy): domain Bacteria; kingdom Pseudomonadati; phylum Pseudomonadota; class Gammaproteobacteria; order Pseudomonadales; family Pseudomonadaceae; genus Pseudomonas; species Pseudomonas sivasensis. The sequence goes on from NZ_CP090029.1 coordinate 2,670,167, forward strand.
GAAAAAACCCTAAAAATAATGAACAGAGGCAAATCATGCCCGTCACCTTGGACCGCACCGACAAAGCGTTATTGAACGCCCTGCAAGGCAATGCCCGTTTAACCGTGGCCGAACTCGCCGAACGCGTGTCCCTGACCACGTCACCGTGCTGGCGTCGGGTCCGTCACTTGGAGGAGAGCGGGGTGATCAGCGGTTACCAGGCGATTCTTTCGCCCAAGGCGCTGGGGTATGGGGTGACGGCGTTTGTCAGCATCATGATGGAAAGCCACACCCAGGATATCGCCCGGGCGTTTGAGCAGCGGTTGTTGGAAATTCCGGAAATCGTGGCCTGTCATAACGTATCGGGGCGCTATGATTTTTTGCTCGAAGTGGTCGCCAAGGATTTGGAGTCGTTTGGCGAGTTTGCGCGGGAGGTGTTGCAGACGCTGCCGTGCGTCAAAGAGATCTATTCGAGTTTTTCTTATAAGTCGGTGCGGCCGTTGCGGGTGATTCCGTTGCCGGGCTGATGCATTGGCTACCTGATCTTCCCCGGAATTGGATATTCCTGACGGCCGCGACGGTGACTAACCTAGCCACCAATCCCACCGTTCTGGAGTTCCACCATGCAATCCCGTACCGACTTCTACACCGCTTCCCCGGACGCCATGAAAGCCATGCTTGCCCTTGAAGCGGCGGTCGGCAAACTCTCCATCGAGTTGCCGTTGCTGGAATTGATCCGCCTGCGTGTGTCGCAGATCAACGGCTGCGCCTTCTGCCTGGACATGCACACCGCCGATGCCCGCAAGGGCGGCGAAACCGAGCGTCGCCTCTACACCCTGTCAGCCTGGCGTGAAACGCCGTTCTTCACCCCCCGTGAACGTGCGGCGCTGGCCTGGGCTGAAAGCCTGACGCTCATCAGCCAGACCCACGCCCCGGACGAAGACTTCAACGCGCTGGCCGCTGAATTCAGCGCCCAAGAGCAGATCGACCTGAGCGTGGCGATCGCGACCATCAACAGCTGGAACCGTCTGGCGGTGGGTTTTCGCAAGATGCCCAAGTAAGCGTCAGAAGTTGACTGAGGCACTCAGGCGCGCCGTCAGTGGCGCGCCTTGGAACAGATAGTCATCGCCCATGTACTCACCCGCGTCGCGCCAGTAGCGCTTGTCGAACAGGTTGTCGACGCTCAGGCGGAACACCGTCTCGTAGCCGTCGACGTTGGTGGTGTAGCGGCTGCCGACGTTGACCACCGCATAATCTCCCACCTCCACATTGCCGCTGCGGTTGGCGTACTTCTTGGCGCTGTATTGCACGCCGCCGAGCACCGCCAACCCATTCACCCACGGCAACGCGTAGTCGGCGTAGACACTGGCGCGCAGCTTCGGCACGTTGATCGCCTGATGCGCTTCGTATTGCGGCGTGCCGCTGCCGGTCACCCGTGCGCGAATCGCCGCCACGCTGGTGGAGATTTGCAGACGTTCAGTGGCCCAGCCGTTGGCCGAGAGTTCTAATCCGGTGTTTTTCTGTTCGCCCTGCTGCACATAGGTGAAGTCGCCGGCAGCACCGGGCTTGGCGTACTGGTAGGCCTGGCGGGTCTGGAACACGGCAGCGGCGAAGCTGATGCGGCGCCAGTCGTATTTCACCCCGGCTTCGATCTGGCGTGAGGTGGTGGGTGCCAGGGTTTCAGCAGCGTTGGTGGCGAACCACGGCGCGGTGCCGCCCAGGGACAGGCCTTTGCTGTAGCTGGTGTACAGCGAGAGGTTTTCAATGGGTGTGTAGATCAGCGAAGCCTGGGGCAGGAGCACGTATTGCTGGGTATGGCGTGTCTGGTCGCCGCTGACAGCGTCGAAGGCTTTTTCATCCAGGCGCACTTCGCGGCCACCGAGGATGGTTTGCCATTGCTCATTGAAACGGATGCGGTCGGTGACGAACACGCCGTATTGGCGGCTGTCGAGGTTGCGGTGGCTTGGATTCAGCGGTTTGTCGGTGGGGGTGAACGTCGGCGTGTCTTCGTCGATGTTGCTGGTGCCGATGTACTCGTTGACCGGGTTGCGCTTGTCGATCACCCGACGGAACGCGCTGGTGCCGAAGGTCAGCTCATGGCCGATGCCTGCAGTGTCGAACAACCCGGTCATGGCCGCCTGCACTTCGTCGTCGCGGCGGGTGTCGTCGGGGCTGCGGTAGTCGTAGACGTCGTAGTTGCCTTCGGGCGTGAAGTGGTTGCCGACGCCATTGGTATCGCCGCCCCAGGCGAACGAGCTGTAATCATCGATCACCACCTTGCTGCGCGCGGCGCTGAAGCTGCCTTTCCACTGGTCGCTGAAGCGGTATTCAAACCTGCCGTTGAGGTTCAACGAGTCGATGCCAACCTGCTTGGAAGCGCTCTGGTGGCCAAGCAGTTTTCTCGGCGAGGCGTCGTGGGGCACCTCAGTGCCGCCCAGCAACTGGTAGCCCGGTACCGAGCGTTGTTGCTTGTTCTGGTATTCCGCGTCCAGTTGCAGCACCGCGTCGGGGCTGATGTTCCAGTCGAAGGCCAGGGACACAAAGTCGCGCTGGCCGTTGGCATGCTCCACGTAGGAATTGAGGTCTTCATGGGCGACGTTGGCGCGCAGCCCGAATTGCTGCTCGCTGCCAAACCAGCCGCCGACGTCGGTGGCGATATAGCCACTGCCGCGGTCATCGGTGGACACCGTGACCGAGCGCACATCCTCAGGGCGCTTGGTCACGTAGTTGATCACGCCGCTGGGCTCGGAAATCCCGCTTTGCAGGCCGGCCAGGCCCTTGAGCACTTCGACCTGTTGCTTGTTTTCCAGGGCCACGTTCTGTTCGCCGGTGATGGTGCGCCCGTTGATCTTGTAACTGCTTGCCGCATTCAGCGAGAAGCCACGCACCACGAAGTTTTCGTAGTAGCCGATGGGCGCATAGCTGTCGCCTACCGAGGCGTCGTTGCGCAGCACCTCACTGAGCAGTCGCGCTTGCTGGTCCTTGATCAGGTCGGCGTTGAACACGCTGATCGACGCCGGGGTTTCCAGCAGCGGTGCTTCAGTGAAGCCGCCGACCGAGGCGGTATCGGCGCGATAACCGGACTCATCCTGGCCCTGAACCTTCACGGCCGGCAGTTCGATCTCTGCCGCGAGGCTGTTGCCAATACCGCCACTGAGCAACAGGCCGAGGGCGAAACGTGAACTAACGACGGGACGAAAACGCAAAACCATGGGGGCAGGGCCTTAAAGCGCAGGGCGGGGGGCGCATAAGCTAGGCATTACGGCGCGGTTTTACAAGTTATCGAGAATGGTTCTTTCACCTCACCCGCAACGGTGGAAGCCGGCTTAGGGATTAGATTTCAGCAAGAACGCCTAAAGGTGTTGTGTTCGCCGCTGCTTGAGGGAGTTGATGCATTGAGGCGCGTGGCGTGGCAGTCTGGACGACGTTTTCCTACGACTTGGAGATTTACCGTGGCAACAGCATCAGCAGTGATTGAAATCCCGGTATCGGCCGACACGGTCTGGCAATTGGTTGGCGGCTTCAACAGCCTGCCGGACTGGTTGCCGCTGATCGCCAAGAGCGAGCCAGGCGAAGGCGGCCGCTTGCGTCACCTGACCACTGGCGACGGTGGTGTGATCGTAGAACGTTTGCAGACCTTTGATAACGTGGCGCGCACCTACAGCTACACCATCGAGGAATCGTCATTTCCTGTGACTGCATACCTGGCGACGTTGCAGGTTGAAGCGCTGAGCGAATCGTCGGCGAAGGTAACCTGGTCGGGCGTATTCACGCCGGCGGCGGGCACCACGGATGCTGCGGTCGAAGAGTTATTTGCCGGGGTTTACAAGGGTGGGGTTGAGGCGCTGCGGGCGAATTTCTGACCTCATGAGCGTGCTTCTGTAGTGAGCGGGCTTGCCCCGCGCCGGGCTGCGAAGCGGCCCCAATAAACGCACCGCGTAGTATCAGGCAGCGTCCGGGTCGCCTGGTTTGGGGCGGCTTCGCCACCCAGCGCGGGGCAAGCCCGCTCACCACAGATAACTGGCACTACAGACAACTGTCACCACAGACAACTGTCGCCACAGATAACTGTCGCCATAGATAACTGTCATCACAGACAACTGGCACTCCAATTTGCCGGGGTTTACAAGGGCGGTGTTGAGGCGCTGCGGGCGAATTTCTGACCTCATGAGCGCGCTTCTGTAGTGAGCGGGCTTGTCCCGCGCCGGGCTGCGAAGCGGCCCCAATAAGCGCACCGCGTAGTATCAGGCAGCGTCCGGGTCGCCTGGTTTGGGGCGGCTTCGCCACCCAGCGCGGGGCAAGCCCGCTCACCACAGATAACTGTCACTACAGGCAACTGGTACTACAACAACTGTCACCACAGATAGCTGTCACCACAGATAGCTGTCACTACAGATAGCTGTCACCGCAGACAACTGGCACCACGGGATAGCTGGTACAGCAAAATAACGGGTACAGCGGAATAATGAATGGCGCACCACAACACGCACATTCACTCGGTTAAGGCTATTCGGGCATAAGCTGTTGGCGGCACTCCAATACCAAACGCGCGCCCCCGCTTGCACTGCTGCCAACTTCCAACTTGAACCCATGCAAGTTGATGATCGCCGCCACAATCGACAAGCCCAACCCGAACCCACCTTGTTGGTCGCTCTCATCCACGCGATAAAACCGTTGGAACACTGCTTTGCGTTCCGCCGCCGGTATGCCCGGCCCGGAGTCGTGCACTTCGATGCGCGTGCTGCCGCCATCGTTGACCGCGCGCAAAATCACTTCGCCTCCCGCAGGGGAGAATTTGATTGAGTTGCTCAGCAGGTTGGCCAGGGCTTCGAACAGCAGTGCGCGATCGCCGGTGATCCACGGCAAGGATTCCGGGGTGTCGAGCACCAGATGCAGCTCGCCTTCTTCGGCCAGGGGCAGGTAGAAGTCGTGCAACTCGCGCAGCAGCGGCAGTGGGTCCATCACGAGAAAGCCTGAGCGGCGCTGGTGGTCTTCAAGCTCCGAGATACGCAATAGCCCGCGAAAGCGCGCCATCAGGGTGTCGGTTTCAGCGATGGCGTCGTCCAGTTGCAACGCATGCGCCGACTCGGCTTCGGCCTGCTGCTTGATGCGGTACAACTGCGCGCGCAGGCGGGTGAGCGGGGTGCGCAGGTCGTGGGCAATGTTGTCGCACACACCCTTGACCTCGTTCATCAGCTTCTCGATGCGGTCGAGCATGGCGTTGACGATGGCCGCGAGCATGTCCAGTTCGTCACGGCGGTTGGACAATGGCAAGCGGTGCGTGAGGTCGCCGGCGACGATGGCTTCGGCGCTGGCCTGGATCCCGCGAATCCGCCGTAACGGACGGCGACGCAGCAAATGCCAGCCGGCAGCGCCGGGAATGATCGTCAGGGACAATGCCCACAGCAATGCATGCCAGATGATCCGCGTCACACCAAACAGCGAACCGTTGGCGCGCACCAGCACCAGCCAGCGGCCTTCGTCGGTGTGGGTGGCGACGGCGTCGCAGCTGTCCTTGGGCAGTTTGGGATCGTCGGAGTCGACGCAATTGGTCAGGGTGTGGATCTTGCCGTCCAGGGGCAAGTCGGGTGGTATCGCGCGGATCGGCCCGCTCAAGGGTCGAAATTGTTCGTCGAACAGGCCGTAGGCGTCCACGCCCTTCATGTCGAAGGTCATGCTGGTGGTCAGCGCTTCCACCAGTTCTTCACCGTCGAAACGCTGGAACAGGTGCTGGCGCTGCATCAGCGAGTGGCGCGAGAGGTCGCTCAGGTAACCGGAGACTTCGTAATACAGCACCCCCATGAGGATGCAACTCCAGGCCACGAACAGCGAACTGTACAGCGCCAGCAGACGGCTACTGGAAGAACGCCAGCCCTTAGAGGGGTTCAGCAATGACATAACCGGAACCTCGTACCGTGCGGATCAGCGGCGTGAGGCCCGGTGGATCGATTTTCTTGCGCAGGCGGCCGATGTGCACGTCGATCAGGTTGGTGCCTGGGTCAAAGTGATAGCCCCAGACTTCCTCGAAGATCATCATCCGCGACAGGATCTGCCCGGTGTTGCGCATCAAAAATTCCAGCAGTTTGTATTCGGTGGGCAACAGGCTCAGGGGCTGATCGGCGCGACTGGCTTCGCGGCTGATCAGGTTGAGTTCCAGGTCGGCCACGCGCAGGGCGGTCTCGAACTCCTTGACCGTGCTTTTGCGGCGCAGCAGCACTTCGACGCGGGCGGCCATTTCATCGGAGGCGAACGGCTTGGTCAGGTAGTCATCACCCCCGGCGCGCAGGCCGCGTACGCGTTCGTCGACATCGGAGAGGGCGCTGATCATCAGGATCGGCGTCGACACCCCAATGGTGCGCAGGGTGGTGACGATGGCCAGGCCATCGAGTTCGGGCAGCATGCGGTCGAGGGTGATCAGATCGTAATCACCACTCACGGCGCGGACCAGGCCTTCGCGGCCGTTGTCCACCCAATCTACGTCCAGTCCATGGCTACTCAGCTCGGCGACGATCTCGCGGGCCGTTACGGCGTCATCCTCGATGGTCAAAATGCGGGTCATAGGATTACCTGGTGAGCGATTCACACTAGAAGTGGGGGCATTTTGCCAAGAAATGGCTGAACGCTTCCTAAATAAAACTTCATGTTTCTGAAGCTCACCCTGTTTCCACGGTTGGCGCTCATAAAGGGGGGCAGGGCTTGCATAACGCCCGCTGGTGAAAGCCCTATCTTGCAACTTGCATGGTTCGGTTAAGTTCAATCGAGTTAACGTGTTGAATTTTAACGATTTTAATTTTATTGCTCGCTGGCATGGTGCCTGCACTGTCCCTTTTGAGACTTGTAACACTATTTTTCCTGCCGGGAGCAAAACAACAATGATCACATCCTCATCCACGCTGCAAGAGTCGAGCACGCTCTCCGGGGTTTCCTGGGGGGCTATTTTTGCAGGGGCCGCGGCGGCAGCTGCGCTGTCGCTGATTTTGGTACTGCTGGGTTTCGGCCTGGGCTTTTCGGCGGTGTCGCCGTGGGCCGATAGTGGTATCAGTGCCAAGGGGCTTGGCATTTCCACCATTGTCTGGCTGGCGTTTACCCAGATCGTTGCGTCCGGCTTGGGTGGCTATATCGCCGGCCGGTTACGTGTGAAGTGGGCCGGGATGCATGGCGACGAGGTGTACTTTCGCGACACAGCCCATGGCTTCCTGGCCTGGGCGGTAGCCACGTTGGTTACCGCAGTGCTGGTGGTCGGTTCGGTCAGCAGTGTTGTCAGCGGTGGCGTCAAAGCCGGTGCCAGCGTGGCGGCGGGTGCTGCCAGCGGAATCACTCAAGCGGCCGGCAGTGCGGCTAAAGGCGTGAACGGCGGCGACTTCGACTATTACGTCGACAGCCTATTTCGCGATGACCGCCCAGTTGCCGTCAGCGATGACGCGGCCCACGGCGTAGTCGCTCGCATCTTCACCCGCACCCTGAGCAACGACGGCCAACTGGCCGCTGAAGACCGTGCCTACCTGGCCCAGTTGATCAGCCAGCGCACCAACCTCAGCCAGGCCGACGCCGAAGCGCGTATCGACAAAGTTTACGGCGATGCCCGTAAAGCCGTCGAAGACGCCAAGCTCAAAGCCAAACAGGCTGCTGATACCGCCGCCAAGGTCGCCGCTTACACCTCGCTTTGGACCTTTGTTGCCCTGTTGATCGGTGCGTTCTTTGCCAGCTTCGCTGCGACCTTTGGTGGTCGTCGTCGCGATGCCGTGGTGTACGTCGAAACCGAAAACTACGTTCGTTAATTCAAGGAGAACAACATGCGCTCATTACTGCTTTGGTTCCTCGGCGTGCCGATCCCGGTGATCATTCTGATCGCGATTTTCATGCACTGATCCGGACCCAGCTCGGTCCATTGTGGGAGGGGGCTTGCTCCCGATAGCGAAGTGTCAGTCGACAGCAACATCGACTGTTCCAACGCCATCGGGGGCAAGCCCCCTCCCACATTTGCGTTGCGGTGTTTGATAGTCAGTCGTCGAACCCGACTTGCTCGTGAATTTCGTCCACCTTCAACTCCAACCGATACGCCACCGCAATAAACAGCGCCTGGCACAGGCAGAGGGTCGCGCTCAATGAGCGGAAGGCAAACGACGAGCCTTCATTCACCAACAACACTGCGTTCGCCCGCTTGGCCAGGGGCGACAGGTTGCTGTCGGTGATGATCAGGGTCTTTGCCTGGTGGTGTTGCGCAATGCGCAGGCAGTGCTGGGTCTCTTTGCCGTAGGGCGTGAAGCTGATGGCGATCACCAGATCATTGGCGCGCACGCTGCGCATCTGCTCGCGGTAGCTGCCGCCCAGACCCGAGATCAGATGGATACGCTTGTTGGTGTGCTGCAGGTTGTAGACCAAGTAATCGGCCACCGCGAACGAACGGCGAACACCCACCACGTAGATATTGTCGGCATTGACCACCAGGTCCACGGCCTTGTCGAACGCGACGTCATCCAACTCCAGCCCCAGACGCTCAATACCCGACAGCGTGGCGTTGACGCATTCGCGCGCCAGGTCGCCGCCGCTGGCCTTTTGGGATTTGTTGGCAATCATGCTGCGAATGCGCTGCTGGTAGTTCTGTACCGGCGTGGTCTTGTGGGTGTAGGCCTCGCGAAACAGTGCCTGCATTTCACTGAACCCACTGAAGCCGAAACGCTGGGAAAACCGCACGATCGCCGAGGGATGCACTTCGCATTCGCGGGCGATGTCGCTGATGCGGTCGACCATGATGCGGTCGCTCTGTTGGCTCATGTAGCTGGCAATGCGCTTGAGTTGCCGAGGCAGGCTTTCATATTCGTCGGTGATCAGCTGCAACAGGCGTTCGGCATTGACCGGAGGGCTGGCGAGAGGGGCTTCCAGGGTGGTCTCGGGATCGGTGCGGGACATGGGCAATCCTTCTGGCGTGTTCGTCTGATGCGCTGATGGGTGGCGCAAGTCTACAGGGTAGGCGCAAAAAAATACCCCGGCATCACGGCCCCGGTGGGCTGCTGAAACGATGCACGCGGGCTAGGGTGCCATTATGCTGGCTTATTGGAAAAAATATTCCACTAAAAATAATTCTGGAATAAATATTGATTGAGCCCGCTGAACGTTCTAGTCTGCTCTCACCAAGAGCGTGAGCCGTCACCACGGCGGCACCACGCAGGCTGATAAAAATAACAGGAGCCAGCATGGGCCAGACTCGTTTTGCCAGTGGGCGTCAATTGGATCTGATTTGCCTCGGGCGCCTGGGCGTCGACCTCTACGCACAGCAAGTAGGTGCGCGGCTTGAGGACGTGTCCAGCTTCGCCAAATACCTCGGCGGTTCCTCCGCCAACATCGCCTTCGGCACTGCGCGGTTGGGCCTTAAGTCGGCGATGCTGAGCCGCGTGGGTGACGATCATATGGGTCGCTTCCTGGTGGAATCCCTGGCCCGCGAAGGCTGTGATGTCAGCGGCATCAAGGTCGACCCGGAACGGCTCACTGCCCTGGTGCTGCTGGGCCTCAAGGACCGCGAAACCTTCCCGTTGGTGTTCTACCGCGAAAACTGCGCCGACATGGCCCTGCGCGCCGAAGACATCAGCGAAGCCTTTATTGCCTCCAGCAAAGCGCTGCTGATTACCGGCACGCATTTCTCCACCGACGGTGTGTACAAGGCCAGCATCCAAGCGCTGGACTATGCGGCCAAGCACAACGTCAAGCGCGTGTTGGATATCGACTACCGCCCTGTGCTGTGGGGCCTGGCAGGCAAGGCAGATGGCGAGACGCGTTTTGTCGCGGACCAGAATGTCAGCCAGCATGTGCAGAAAATCCTGCCGCGTTTCGACCTGATCGTCGGCACCGAAGAAGAATTCCTGATCGCTGGCGGCAGCGAAGACCTGCTCACCGCGCTGCGCACCGTGCGCGAACTTACGCCCGCCACGCTGGTGGTCAAGCTTGGGCCGCAGGGGTGCACGGTCATTCACGGTGCGATTCCAGCGCGCTTGGAAGACGGCGCGATCTACCCTGGCGTGCGTGTGGAAGTGCTCAATGTGCTGGGCGCCGGCGATGCATTTATGTCGGGCTTTCTCAGCGGCTGGATCAATGACGCCAGCGACGAACGTTGCAGCCAACTGGCCAATGCCTGTGGCGGCCTGGTGGTCTCGCGCCACGCTTGCGCTCCGGCCATGCCGACGCCAGCCGAGCTTGATTACCTGTTCAACAGCCCGGTGCCGATCACTCGGCCGGACCAGGACGTGACCCTGCAACGTCTGCACCGTGTCAGCGTGCCGCGCAAGCAATGGAAGCAACTGTTTATTTTCGCCTTTGACCACCGCTGGCAATTGGTCGACCTGGCGCAAAGAGGCGGCCAGGATCCGGCACGCATCAGCGATATCAAGCAGCTGTTTATCCAGGCCATCGAACGCGTGGAAAAAAAGCTCGCCGAGCAGGGCGTTGCCGCCGATGTGGGGTTGTTGGCCGACCAGCGTTTTGGTCAGGACGCGCTCAACGCCGCCAGCGGTCGTGGCTGGTGGATCGCCCGCCCGGTGGAAGTGCAGAACTCGCGGCCCCTGGCCTTCGAGCATGGCCGTTCGATTGGCAGCAACCTGATCGCCTGGCCTCAGGAACAGATCATCAAGTGCCTGGTGCAATTCCACCCGGATGACGAACCCTTGCTGCGCCTGGAACAGGAAGCCCAGCTCAAGGCGGTGTACGAGGCGTCCCTGGTCAGCGGCCATGAATTGCTGCTGGAAGTCATCCCGCCCAAGGATCACCCGTCCACCTACCCGGACGCGCTCTACCGCAGCCTCAAGCGCCTGTACAACCTGGGCATCTACCCAGCGTGGTGGAAAATCGAGGCGCAGTCGGCCGAGAACTGGAAAAAGCTCGACGAGCTGATCCAGGAGCGTGACCCGTACTGCCGTGGCGTGGTGTTGCTGGGCTTGAATGCCTCGGCTGAGTTTCTCGCTGACGGCTTCCAGCAAGCCAGCCAAAGCACCACCTGCCGTGGGTTTGCCGTGGGCCGCACGATCTTCCAGGAACCGAGCCGTTTGTGGATGGCGGGGGAGATTGATGATGAGACGTTGATTCAGCAGGTACAGGCGACCTTTGAGCAATTGATCAACGCCTGGCGCAGTGCGCGAGGCTAAACCCAGTTCCTAATTTGAAATGCAATCCAATGTGGAAGGGGCGGTGCGACGATTCGACTTGCCCCCGATGGCTGAGTGTCAGACAACACTTCTGTAACTGAACTACCGCTATCGGGGGCAAGCCCCTCTCACATAAAGCAGAAAGCAGATCTCAGTGATACCTGAAAATAATAAAGGTGCAGCCATGCCCGCAATCCGAATTGGCATCAACCCGATCTCTTGGAGCAACGACGACCTTCCGGCCCTCGGCGGTGAAACTCCGCTGAGCACTGCCCTAAGCGAAGGTAAGGAAATCGGCTACGAAGGTTTCGAACTTAACGGCAAATTCCCCAAGGATGCCAAGGGCGTCGGCGACGTATTGCGCCCCTATGACTTGGCGCTGGTCTCCGGCTGGTATTCCAGCCGTCTGGCGCGCCGCTCGGTGGCTGAAGAAATCGAAGCCATTGCCGGCCACGTCGAACTGCTGAAACAAAACGGCGCCAAGGTGCTGGTGTACGGCGAGGTGGCCGATTCGATCCAGGGCTCGCGCATTCGCCTGATCGAACGCCCGCGCTTTCATAGCGAGCAGGCCTGGCAGGAATACGCCGACAAGCTCACTGAGTTAGCGCGTTTTACCTTGTCCCAAGGCGTGCGACTGGCGTACCACCACCATATGGGCGCGTACGTCGAATCCCCGCAAGACATCGACGAGTTGATGCGCCGCACCGGGCCGGAAGTCGGCCTGCTGTTCGATTCGGGCCACTGCTACATGGGCGGCGGCGAACCCCTCGACGTGCTGCGCAAACACATTGACCGCGTGTGCCACGTGCATTTCAAGGACGTGCGCAAACCGGTGGTGCAACTGGCGCGCAACCAGATGTGGAGCTTCCCCGACTGCATCGTCAACGGCACTTTCACCGTGCCCGGCGATGGCGATATCGATTTTGCCGAGTTGCTCGATGTGCTGCTGGCCGCCAAATACGAAGGTTGGCTGGTGGTGGAGGCCGAGCAGGATCCGGCAGTGGCGCCCAGTTATATCTACGCGAAAAAGGGCTATGACACCTTGCGTGCTCTTCTCACTGAGAGGGTTGGACAATGAGTCTGTTGGTCAAAAGCAACAAACGCGGGCAAACCATGGTTGCCTTGGAAGAGGGGCGTCTGGAATACGTAGGGTTCAAAGCCTACCGTCTGAGTCTCGGTGAAACCCTGCCGGTCAGCGCCGGCGATAAAGAGCTGTGCCTGGTGCTGCTCAGCGGTCGGGTGAATATCGACGGCGAGGGCTTCAACTGGCAGAACCTTGGTGATCGCCAGTCAGTGTTCGAGGAAAAGTCCCCGTTCGCCGCCTACCTGCCGCCGGGCACCGATGCCCAGGTCACCGCCTTGAGCGACGTACAAATTGCCGTCTGCGCTGCTCCCGGTGCCGGCGGTTACGAACCGCGCCTGATCCGCCCGCAAGACTGCAAGCGCAGCGTACGTGGCAAAGGCGCCAACACCCGTTACGTGTGCGACATCCTGCCCGACACCTCACCGGCTCATTCGCTGCTGGTGGTGGAAGTACGCACGCCGTCGGGGCATTCGTCGAGCTACCCGCCGCACAAGCACGACACCGACGATCTGCCGCACCAAAGCTTTCTGGAAGAGACCTACTACCACCAGATCAACCCGCCCCAGGGTTTTGTGTTCCAGCGGGTCTACACCGACGACCGCAGCATCGACCAAGCCATGGCCGTGGAAAACAGTGACTTGGTGGTGGTGCCCAAGGGCTATCACCCGGTCAGTGTGCCGTACGGCTACGAGTCTTATTACCTGAACGTCATGGCCGGCCCCAAGCGCGCCTGGCATTTCCACAACGACCCGCAGCACAGTTGGCTGCTTGACCTTTAAAACGGTTCTAGACGGAGAACAACAATGAAGTCGCCTCTACGCTTTGCCCTGAACCGCATGGTCGCGCCCAACCTGTCCCTGCCGGATTTCATCCAATTGGCGGCCGCGCTTCAGTGCGATGCCATCGAAATTCGCAATGACCTCAAAAACCGTGAAATCGAATACGGCACCCCGGCCAGTCGCGTGCGTGAGTTATGCGCGGTGCAGGGCATTACGGTGCTGTCGATCAACGCGCTGTACCCCTTTGATGTGTGGAACGACGAGCGCCGCGCCCAGGCGATCAAACTCGCTACCTACGCCCGTGAATGTGGTGCCCAAGGCCTGGTGATGTGCCCGCTCAATGAACCGGGCGACACGCGCAACGATGCCCAGCGCGCCGCCGGTTTGCGCACTGCATTGAGCGAGCTGGCGCCGATCTTGCGCGAGTACGGGATTCTCGGTTTCGTCGAACCCCTGGGCTTCGAAGAGTCTGCCCTGCGCCGCAAGCGTGTGGCGGTGGACGCAATCAAGTCCATTGGCGGCCTGGATGTGTTCCGCGTGGTGCACGACACCTTCCACCACCACTTGGCCAATGAACATGAGTTCTTCCCGGAGTTGACCGGCCTGGTGCATATCTCCGGCGTGGAAGATGCCGAGGCGCCGCTCAACTCGATCCGCGACGGCCACCGTGTGCTGGTGGGCGAGGGCGACATCCTCGGTAATGCCGCACAGATCGACACGTTGCTCAGCACCGGTTACAGCGGCTACCTGTCGTTCGAGCCATTTGCCACAAGCGTGCATGAGTTGGCGGATATACAGCAGGCGTTGGGGGCAAGCATCGCCCACCTGCAAAATCGTTAAGGGGCGCGACATGACCACAACACGACTGACCATGGCCCAGGCCCTGGTGAAGTTCCTGGATAACCAATACATCGAAGTCGATGGCGTGCAGAGCAAGTTTGTCGCCGGCGTGTTTACCATTTTCGGCCACGGCAATGTGTTGGGCCTGGGCCAGGCGCTGGAGCAGGACAGCGGCGATCTGGTGGTGCACCAGGGCCGCAACGAGCAGGGCATGGCCCACGCCGCCATCGGTTTTGCCAAGCAGCACCTGCGCCGCAAGATCTACGCGTGCACCGCCTCTGTCGGCCCTGGCGCGGCGAATATGCTGACCGCTGCGGCGACCGCCACCGCCAACCGTATCCCGTTGCTGCTGTTGCCCGGTGATGTCTACGCCAGCCGCCAGCCCGACCCGGTGTTGCAACAGATCGAGCAGTTCCACGACCTGAGCATCAGCACCAACGACGCGTTCCGCTCGGTGAGCAAATACTGGGACCGTATCAACCGTCCTGAGCAACTGATGACCGCCGCAATTCACGCCATGCGCGTGCTCACTGACCCTGCTGAAACCGGCGCGGTAACCCTGGCGCTGCCTCAGGATGTGCAGGCCGAAGCCTGGGACTACCCTGATTATTTCTTGCAAAAACGCGTGCACCGTATCGACCGCCGTCCGGCCACCGCCGCGATGATTGGCGATGCGTTGGCGGCTTTCCGAGACAAGCGCAAGCCGCTGATTATCTGCGGCGGCGGCGTGAAGTACTCCGGCGCGAATGCTGCGTTGCAGGCGTTTGCCGAGCGTTTTGATATTCCGTTCGCTGAAACCCAGGCGGGCAAAAGTGCGGTGGTCTCAAGCCATCCGCTGAACGTGGGCGGTATCGGTGAAACCGGCTGCCTGGCCGCCAACCTGCTGGCGCCAGAGGCCGACTTGATCATCGGTATCGGTACCCGCTATACCGACTTCACCACCTCATCCAAGTCACTGTTCAAACATGGCGAGGTGAAGTTTCTCAACTTGAATATCAGCTCCGCCGACGCCTTGAAGCTGGACGGCGTGCAGGTGTTGGCCGATGCCAAATTGGCCCTGCAAGCGCTGGCCGATGCCCTCGGCGATTATCGCTCCGGATGGGGCTCGCAGATCAGTGAGGCCAAGGCGCAGTTGGACGCCGAAGTGGACCGTGTGCACCAGGTGGAATACCAGGGTGATGACTTTGTGCCTGAGGTCGACGACCACCTGGACCGCGCTGTACTGCGCGAATTTATCGAGCTGACCGGCTCGTGCCTGACCCAAAGTCGCGTACTCGGCGTGCTCAATCAAACCCTGGCCGATGACGCGATCATCGTGGCCGCCGCCGGCAGCTTGCCTGGCGACTTGCAGCGCGCCTGGCGCAGCAAGGGCGTCAACACCTACCACGTCGAATACGGCTACTCGTGCATGGGCTACGAGATCAATGCTGCGCTGGGCGTGAAGCTGGCCGAGCCGACCAAAGAGGTCTACGCGCTGGTCGGCGATGGCTCCTACATGATGCTGCACTCGGAGCTGGCCACCTCCATCCAGGAGCGACGCAAGATCAACGTAGTGCTGCTGGACAACATGGCCTTCGGCTGCATCAACAACCTGCAGATCGGCAAT
Organism: Pseudomonas sivasensis; assembly: GCF_021391435.1. Classification (NCBI taxonomy): domain Bacteria; kingdom Pseudomonadati; phylum Pseudomonadota; class Gammaproteobacteria; order Pseudomonadales; family Pseudomonadaceae; genus Pseudomonas; species Pseudomonas sivasensis. The sequence continues at coordinate 2,685,587 of NZ_CP090029.1, forward strand.
GGCATGGACAGCTTCGGTACCGAATTCCGCTACCGCGACCCCGAGAGCGGCAAGCTCGACGGCGCGCTGGTGCCGGTGGACTTCGCCATGAGTGCGGCGGCCTACGGCTGCAAGACCTACAAGGTCAGCACCGTGGAGCAGCTTGAAGCGGCCCTGGCCGATGCGCGCACGCAAACCGTCTCGACCCTGATCGACATCAAAGTGCTGCCCAAGACCATGATCCACGGCTACCTGTCGTGGTGGCGGGTAGGCGTGGCGCAGGTTTCCACCAGTGAGCGCACCAACGCAGCGGCGAAAAAACTCAATGAACACCTGGCGAAGGCCCGGCAGTACTAATAACAAGAGGAGTGTTTGTATGTCTTTGAAGCTTGGAGTGATCGGTACCGGCGCCATTGGCCGCGACCATATTCGTCGTTGCAGCCAGACCTTGCTCAACAGCCAGGTGGTGGCGGTGACCGATATCAACCTTGAGCAGGCCGCCAAGGTGGTTGCGGAGTTGAAGCTGGACGCCGAGGTGTATCCGGACGGTCACGCGCTGATCAACTCGCCGCAGGTGGAAGCGGTGCTGGTGACCTCGTGGGGCCCGAGCCATGAAGAATTCGTGCTCGCGGCCATCGCCGCCGGCAAGCCGGTGTTCTGTGAAAAGCCCCTGGCGGTGACTGCCGAAGGCTGCCGCAAGATCGTCGAGGCCGAAGTGGCCTACGGCAAGCGCCTGGTGCAGGTGGGCTTCATGCGCCCGTATGACGAAGGCTATCGCGCCCTCAAGGCCGTGATCGACAGCGGCCAGATCGGCGAGCCGTTGATGCTGCATTGCGCGCACCGCAACCCGACGGTGGGTGAGAACTACAAGACTGATATGGCGATCACCGACACCCTGATCCACGAGTTGGACGTGCTGCGCTGGTTGCTCAACGACGACTACGTATCAGTGCAAGTGGTGTTCCCGCGCAAGACCAGCAAGGCCTTGGCCCACCTGCGTGACCCGCAGATCGTGCTGCTGGAAACCGCCAAGGGCACCCGTATCGATGTGGAAGTGTTTGTGAACTGCCAGTACGGCTACGACATCCAGTGCGAAGTGGTAGGGGAGACCGGCATCGCCAAATTGCCGGAGCCTTCACAAGTGCAATTGCGCAGCGGTGCCAAACTGTCGAACGCAATTTTGATGGACTGGAAGGACCGTTTTATCGGTGCCTATGACGTGGAGTTGCAGGCCTTCATTGATAGCGTGCGCGCTGGGCAGGTCGGTGGGCCGTCGGCGTGGGATGGGTTTGCGGCGGCGGTGGCAGCGGATGCGTGTATTGAGGCGCAGGGCAGTGAGCAGATTGTGAAGGTGAGCTTGCCGGATCGTCCGCACTTCTACGGCTAACACTCGGTCAATGTGGGAGGGGGCTTGCCCCCGATAGCGGTGGGTCAGCAATAAATTTGTTTCTGATCCACCGCTGTCGGGGGCAAGCCCCCTCCCACAGTTGATTGGGTTTCCAATTCAACTCAGGAGTTGATCATGCGAATCGGACTAGTCGGCTACGGCCACGGAGGGCGCTTTTTTCATGCGCCGCTGATTGCGACTTTGCCGGGTGCGACGTTTGTCGGCGTGGTGACGCGCTCACTAGAGCGGCGCCAGCAATTAAGTACTGATCTTCCAGGTGTGAAGGCCTTTGACAGCATTGGCCAGATCGTCGAAGCCGGTGTCGATGCGCTGGTCATTTCCACCACCCTCAAGGGCCGCCCGGCGCTGGTGCTGGAAGCCATCGAACACGGTGTGGCGGTGGTCAGCGACAAACCCTTTGCCGCCAACGCCGAACAGGCCCAGGCGCTGATCACCGCTGCCGAACGCCATGAGGTGTTGCTCAGCGTCTATCAGAACCGGCGCTGGGACTCGGATTACCTGACCTTGCGCAAGCTCATCGACGCCGGTGCGCTGGGCACCATCACTCGTTTCGAATCCCGCGTGGAACGCTTCAGCCCTCAAGCGGTGGGCAATGCCAGTGGCGGGGGTTGGCTGCGTGATCTGGGCAGTCATCTGGTGGACCAGGCGCTGCAATTGTTTGGCCCGGTGGACCGGGTGTTCGCACAATTGCACTACACCGCCGAACACCCCAGCGTCGACCACGGTTTCTTCATCTCCCTGACCCATGCCAACGGAGTTATTTCCCATCTGTGGGGCAACGCCCTGCAAAACAGCCAGGCCCCGCGCTTTCGGGTGAGTGGCACCTTGGGTTGTTACACGGTGGACGGGCTGGATGGCCAGGAAGAAGCGTTGATGGCGGGCAAATCGCCGAAAACCGAAGGCGAGCACTGGGGCGCCGAGGAGCACCGCCGCTGGGGCTGGTTTGAGCAAGGTGATGAGCGTGAACGGGTGCCTTCAGAAAAGGGCTGCTGGACGCAGTTTTACCGGCAACTGCAAGCGGCCGTGCAAGGGCAGGGACCCTTGCCGGTAGACGCCTATGACGCGCTGGAAACCACCCGTATATTGGACGCCGCACGCCTGAGCGCCGAGCGTCAGCAGGTGGTTTCAACAAAAATAGAATAAAATTCTAAAACAGGTTGATATGGAAATTATTTTCCAATAAAGTCTTTTCCAGGTTGCATAAAGTACGTCTTGGGCTCGACCCCGGCGACTCAACAAAAACAAGATCAAAAACAACCAGGTACCGTCAGATGAAAATCTTCAACGCTGTACTGCGAGTTTTACGCCCTGCCCACACGCCCCGCGGTCTGCCCCGCGCCCGGCCGTTCTACTTCTCCTTCCTTAATGTGCTGTGCGTCGAAAACCAAGGCGCGCTGGTCTGCTGCATTCCTGGCGCCCCGGTCGTTCGACTGCCCGCCGAGCTCTGATAAACGCAACGTCCAAAAAACCAACAAGAAAGTGGAGACAGACCGTTCATGAAGACCCCGATCCGTTTTACCGCGCTGGCTTTATCCATGATGCTGGCCAGCGGTTTTGCCAGCGCCGCCGACATCAAGGTCGGCGTGAGCATGTCCGCGTTCGATGACACCTTCCTCACTTACCTGCGCGAAGACATGGATAAGCAAGCCAAGTCCTATCCCAAGGGCGACGGCGTGCAGTTGCAGTTCGAAGACGCCCGCGCCGATGTGGTCAAGCAACTGAGCCAGGTCGAGAACTTTATCAGTCAGAAAGTCGACGCCATCATCGTCAACCCGGTCGACACGGCTTCCACCAAAAACATCATCAACGCCGCGACCAAGGCGGGCATCCCGCTGGTGTTCGTCAACCGCCGTCCGGACCAGAAAGACCTGCCCAAGGACGTAGTGGCCGTGACCTCCGATGACGTCGAGGCCGGCAAGCTGCAAATGCAGTACATCGCTGAAAAACTCGGCGGCAAGGGCAAGATCGTGATCCTGCTGGGCGACCTGGCGAACAACTCCACCACCAATCGCACCAAGGGCGTGAAGGAAGTGTTGGCCAAGTACCCGGACATCAAGATCGAACAGGAACAGACCGGTATCTGGCTGCGGGACAAAGGCATGACCCTGGTCAACGACTGGCTGACCCAAGGCCGCGAGTTCAATGCTGTGTTGGCCAACAACGATGAGATGGCGATCGGCGCATCCATGGCCTTGAAATCGGCTGGCAAGGAAAAAGGCAGTGTGCTGATCGCCGGGGTCGACGGTACGCCGGACGGCTTGAATGCGATCACCAAGGGTGACATGGCCGCCTCCGCGTTCCAGGACGCCAAGGGCCAGGCCGTGGGCTCGGTGGAAGCGGCGCGCAAGATGGCCAAGAAAGAGCCGGTCGAGCAGAACGTGATCATCCCGTTCCAACTGATCACTCCGGAAAACGTCGCCAAGTTCAAGTAGCCCAGACATAACAACAATGAACCGGCAGGGCGGTCGTGCCCGCCCTGCTGATGGAGTACCTCCCTATGCTCGCTCAAGCCGTTGTCTCGCAGCCTCCCGGTATCCAGCCGCTGGCGCAGGAAGAACCCTACCTGCTGGAAATCGTCAACATCAGCAAAGGCTTTCCCGGCGTCGTCGCCTTGGCCGACGTACAACTGCGTGTGCGCCCCGGCACGGTGCTGGCGCTGATGGGCGAGAACGGTGCGGGTAAATCGACCTTGATGAAAATCATCGCCGGTATCTATCAGCCGGATGCTGGCGAAATCCGTCTGCGCGGCAAGCCCATCGTCTTTGAAACACCCCTGGCGGCCCAGAAAGCCGGGATCGCGATGATCCACCAGGAACTCAACCTGATGCCCCATATGAGCATCGCCGAAAACATCTGGATCGGCCGCGAGCAGCTCAACAGCCTGCACATGGTCAACCACCGCGAAATGCACCGCTGCACCGCCGAGTTGCTGGCGCGCCTGCGCATCAACCTGGACCCCGAGGAACACGTGGGTAACCTGAGCATCGCCGAACGGCAGATGGTCGAGATTGCCAAGGCCGTGTCCTACGACTCCGACATCCTGATCATGGATGAGCCGACTTCGGCCATTACCGAAAAGGAAGTGGCCCACCTGTTTTCGATCATTGCCGACCTCAAGTCGCAGGGCAAAGGCATCGTCTACATCACGCACAAAATGAACGAAGTGTTTGCCATCGCCGATGAAGTGGCGGTGTTCCGCGACGGCCATTACATCGGCCTGCAACGTGCCGACAGCATGAACAGTGACAGCTTGATCTCGATGATGGTGGGGCGCGAGCTGAGCCAGCTGTTCCCGGTGCGCGAGACGCCTATCGGCGAGTTGCTGATGTCGGTGCGCGACTTGACCCTGGATGGCGTGTTCAAGGACGTCTCCTTCGACCTGCATGCTGGCGAGATCCTCGGTATTGCCGGGTTGATGGGCTCGGGCCGTACCAACGTGGCGGAAACCATCTTTGGCATCACCCCAAGCAGCAGCGGGCAGATCACCCTGGATGGCGCGCCGGTACGCATTACCGATCCGCACATGGCCATCGAGAAAGGCTTTGCGCTGCTGACTGAGGACCGCAAGCTCAGCGGCCTGTTCCCGTGCCTGTCGGTGCTGGAAAACATGGAGATGGCGGTACTGCCGCACTATTCGGGTAACGGTTTTATCCAGCAGAAAGCCCTGCGTGCGCTGTGCGAAGACATGTGCAAGAAGCTGCGGGTGAAAACCCCGTCTCTTGAGCAGTGCATCGACACCTTATCCGGTGGCAATCAGCAGAAAGCCTTGCTCGCCCGGTGGTTGATGACCAATCCGCGGTTGCTGATCCTGGATGAGCCGACCCGAGGCATCGACGTCGGTGCCAAGGCCGAGATTTATCGCCTGATCTCCTTCCTCGCCAGCGAAGGCATGGCGGTGATCATGATTTCCTCGGAGCTGCCTGAAGTGCTGGGCATGAGCGACCGGGTGATGGTGATGCACGAGGGTGAACTGATGGGCACCCTGGACCGTGCGGATGCGACCCAGGAAAAAGTCATGCAGTTGGCCTCCGGTATGACCGTAGTCCACTGACGAACAGCCGTGCGGGCCTGCGGTTGGCCCGCACCATAGAATAAGAAGGTGATTGGCTATGAACGCGATAACAGACAACAAGCCTGCCACGGCACCGGTCAAGAACCGGCGGCGACTGCCCACCGAGCTGAGTATCTTCTTGGTGCTGATCGGCATCGGGCTGGTGTTTGAGTTGTTCGGCTGGATCGTGCGTGACCAGAGCTTTTTGATGAACTCCCAGCGGCTGGTGCTGATGATTCTGCAAGTATCGATCATCGGCCTGCTGGCCATCGGGGTGACGCAGGTAATCATCACCACGGGGATCGACCTGTCTTCGGGCTCGGTGCTGGCGCTGTCGGCGATGATTGCCGCCAGTTTGGCTCAGACTTCTGACTTTTCCCGGGCGGTGTTCCCGTCGCTGACCGATCTGCCCGTGTGGATTCCGGTGGCGATGGGGCTGGGTGTGGGGCTGCTGGCAGGGGCGATCAACGGCAGCATCATTGCTGTCACCGGTATCCCGCCGTTTATCGCGACACTGGGCATGATGGTTTCGGCCCGTGGTCTGGCGCGTTATTACACGGAAGGCCAGCCGGTGAGCATGCTCTCGGACTCGTACACGGCTATTGGTCATGGCGCGATGCCGGTGATCATCTTCCTGGTGGTGGCGGTAATCTTCCATATCGCCCTGCGCTACACCAAGTACGGCAAGTACACCTACGCCATCGGCGGCAACATGCAGGCGGCGCGGACCTCGGGGATCAACGTCAAGCGTCACCTGATCATCGTCTACAGCATCGCCGGCCTCCTGGCAGGCCTGGCAGGTGTGGTGGCTTCGGCACGCGCCGCCACGGGGCAGGCGGGCATGGGCATGTCTTATGAGCTGGACGCGATTGCGGCAGCGGTCATCGGCGGCACCAGCCTGGCGGGCGGGGTAGGGCGTATTACCGGTACGGTGATCGGCGCGCTTATCCTTGGGGTGATGGCCAGCGGGTTTACCTTTGTGGGGGTGGATGCGTATATCCAGGACATCATCAAAGGCTTGATCATCGTGGTGGCGGTGGTGATCGACCAGTACCGCAACAAACGCAAACTCAAACGCTGACGCGGTACAAACTGTGGGAGGTGCGGTGCGACGATTTGACTGAGGGCAAGTCGAATCGTCGCACCGCACCTCCCACATTTAATCATCAACAGTCTGTTTCAACCGTTTGTCTTCTATATAGCTCCACAACACTGAATTTCTTGCTATAAACGCACTCCGATAACCATTCGCCAAGCCCGTCCTGGTGCCTTTTGGGGTTGTATCGGTAAAAATGCCTGTCTTTTCAGTTGCTGCGCCCTCAAGTCGGCCTTAGACTGCCGCCCCTCGTAAATTGAGTGCCGGGTGGCGCTTGGAATGGATGGCGCCCTTCCGAGACCTGCAGAGGTCGGCCGGAACGCTCCCTTATTCGCCTTAATGCACGTATTTTTTATAGAGAAATCAATGACAAAGGAAAAGTTGCTGGCCATGCCGGCGGATGACTACATGAATGCCGAACAGCACGCTTTTTTTGAGCAATTGCTGCAAGACATGAAAGTGGAGCACCACGAGCGCATTGAACAGAACCGTATCGCCATTGAAAGCCTGGACACTCCGGCTGACCCGGCCGACGCCGCTTCCGTTGAAGAAGAGCGCACCTGGCTGGTAAACGCCATCGACCGCGACCAGCGCATGCTGCCGCAGCTTGAGCGTGCACTGGAACGCATCAAGGAAGATTCCTTTGGCTGGTGCGATGACAGCGGTGAGCCTATCGGCCTCAAGCGCCTGTTGATCAGCCCGACCACCAAGTACTGCATCGAAGCGCAAGAGCGCCACGAGCAGATCGACAAGCATCAGCGCCAAGCCTGATGCGGTGAAGCTGGGGGCCGCCCGCGCGGTTCCCCAGAGAAAGACCCCCGTTACGCCCGTCTATTGATCTGCTGCAGCCCACCCCACTAAAGGCCCATGGATAATGGCCCGATAGTGGCGTTAAATGCAGACACAATAACGACAAGCAGTGGGGTAATGAAGATGGCTGGAGACGGAACTCTGATGGGCGCAGCAGTGCCACCCCAAGCGGTGGTGCGCGTGTTGCCCGGCTGGTTGATGCCGCTCTTGCAGAGCACTGCCCTGGTGCTGGTACTGCTGGGCCTTGCTTATGCCAGCCTGCCGTTGTACCTCTGCCTGCCACTGGCCTTGCTGGTCATCTGGTTGCCCCGCCTGAAAAGTCCCAAGCCTGTGATCGAGCAGTCTGCCGCCATCGATGCGATAGGCGAGCTGACCCGCGACCTGTCCTATACCACCAGCCATAACGCACTGTCCGCCGCCGGAGTGGCCTATTCGGTCAAGCAGCTGGCTGCGCGCGTGCAATCGCAATTGAGCGCCGCCAAGCAGATTGTCAGCAGTGCCGAAGTGATGATCGGCACCGAAAAAGTCACTTCCCAACTGAGCCGCGAGGCTTTGGATGCTGCCAGCCAAGCCCATCAGCGCAGCACTGAAGGTCGTGAAGTTCTGGCCCAGTCGATCATCCGCATGCACCAGCTCAGCCAGCGTGCCAATGCCAGCCGCGAGTTGATCGAGGCCTTGAGCCAGCGCAGCGAAGAAATCCAGCGCGTCACCCTGGTGATCCAGTCCATCGCCAGCCAGACCAACCTGCTGGCGCTTAACGCCGCCATTGAAGCGGCGCGGGCGGGCGAGCATGGGCGCGGGTTTGCCGTGGTGGCGGACGAAGTGCGTGGCCTGGCCGGTCGTACGGCCACCGCCACCGATGAAGTTGGGTTGATGGTGGCGGACATCCAGCAGCGCACGGCTCAGGTGGTGGAGCAGATTCGCCAGTTGTCGGCGGACTTGCACACCGGTGTCGAGCAGGTGGAGCAGGCTGGCGAACAACTGCACAGCATCGCCAGCCTGGCGGCGGATGTGGAAGGGCAGGTCAATGAGATCGCCCAGGGCGCCGACACCAACCGCGCCCAGCTCGACAGTTTGTTCCACGCCGTTGAACAGATGCGCAGCGACCTGGATATAAGCGACCAGCAAACCCGCCAATTGGCCGACGCCGCTGTGCAAATGGAAGGGCAGGCGGAAACCATCAGCGAGCGCCTCGCCGAGGTCGGGCTCGATGACTATCACCAGCGTGTCTACGACCTGGCGCGGGAGGGGGCTGGCCGCATTGCCGAGCAGTTCGAGGCGGATGTGCAGCAAAACCGCATCAGCCTGGACGACCTGTTCGACCGCAGCTACACGCTGATCCCCAAAACCAGCCCGAGCAAGTACCACACGCGGTTCGACGGTTATACCGACCAGGTGTTGCCGGCGATTCAGGAAGCGCTGCTGCCACGTCACGAAGGGTTAGTGTTTGCGATTGCCTGCACGCCCCAAGGCTATGTGCCGACCCACAACAACGCGTTTTCCCAGGCGCTGACCGGTGATACCCAAGTAGACGCGGTGCAGAATCGCACCAAGCGCAAGTTCGACGACCGCACCGGGATTCGTTGCGGCAGCCATCAACAAGCGGTGTTGTTGCAGACCTACACCCGCGATACCGGCGAGTTGATGCACGATTTGTCGGTACCTATCATGGTCCGTGGGCGGCATTGGGGTGGCTTGCGTCTGGGCTATAAGCCGGAGGCGGCGAAGGCTGTGCGTTAGGCACGGTTACAGGTAGGGCAAGCGCCTGCGAGCCGCAGGCCGCCTGCGTCGAGTGGGTTACTGCGGTTGATGCAGGCGCTGGTTGAGCTCATCTACGGGGATGGCCCAGTCAGCGTCTTCACGCAGTTCTTCCTTCAGAAACTGAGCCTGTTGCGGCGTCCAGAACGGTGCGTCGATCAACTTCACGTCGTCACTCAGCGGGTGCGCGACAATGAAGGCGTCGATGGCTTGCGGCGACGAGTCCAGGCCCAGTTGTTCGAATAACGTTTCGAGTGTAGGTATTGGCGCGTCCATATCGGTCTCCCTGCAGGTTTCTAGATGGTTATGCATGGGAGGCTTGTGGCGCGGTAGAGTTCGATCGGATTGTCAGGAGGTCAGCGCGCCTGAATCCACCGCAGTCTTGAGCGCCTGGGCGGATTCTTTTCCAGCGATGGCGGCGGAATCCAGCGTCTTGAACCAACGGTCCTTTTCCACCTGATGCGTGGTGACAGTGGTCAACGGTGGCTTGGCGCGCATCACGATCACTGCTTGAAACTCACCGTCTACTTCCCTTGCGTCGCCGTGGATGAAAAATTCGCCAATATCAAATTCCGTCACGTATAGCCTTCCCTTCGAGGTAACCAACTGCACTGATGAAACCTGACCCGAACGGGGCCAATTTCAATGGACAGGCCAGTATGGCAGTTGTTGAGGGGTGGCGGCGCAGTAAAGTCATCCGGGTGACGAAACGATCCCCCCGAGCAGGGAGGCCTCCAGCCGCTTGGCCAGTTCACAGGCCTCGATGTGGTCGCTGCGAAAGCCTTTGATCCTGCCGCTGGTCACTTCGCGGATATGAAAGAAGTTTCTTCCGGCGGGTACTACTTGGTAAAGAACTGATTGAGGGTACCCGTTGGGGCTGTGCAAGCAGTAGTATGGATGTTCGTCCTGCCATGATGAACGAGTGCTGGAAGGCATAGCGTTGTATTGGCGTCGTTGCATGGTCAGCTCCTGTCGATCGATCTTTGTTGACCCAGCAGCAGCGTTACAGGTGGTTTTAACCTGTGTTGCTGTTTTAGTATTGTCGTCGGCAGTTGGCGTCTGGTTCCACGCCGAGGCGTTTTTTGTTTTTATACGCTGTCGGAAACTGCGTTTTTAATAGTGTTATTTTCTGAAGCGGGTCGACCAGTATTCTCTGGTTATTGAACCTGTGATCTCCTGCGATTCGCGATGACCTTGCATGAGGCCCATCGTGTGCGTCTGCACTAGTCTCCTGGAGCGCAGCCGCGAGATTTTCTTCAGTTTTTTCTATGATTGTGTTGTGTGATCGAGCCGAGATGGCCGTTTTTTTGTGCTGCCCGCTCTGGCGGACAGCGCTCTTTTCGATGTGGGGGCGTTTCCTTGGCAGTCAGTAATCTGGATATGCACGCGTTGTTCGTGCTGGGTGATTTGCGCGCAAAGTTGGTCAAACAGTTTCAATCCCGTTTCGTTTACATCACTGAGCAGACGCCGGAAGGCATCTACATCGCCGAAATAGACACGGAAGCGGCGATGGTCGTAGATGACAAGCCGCGCTTGGAACTCAAGGTGGGTGACCATTTTCGTGCCGCGGTATTGCCCAGTCGCGAAGGTGGCAAGTTCGAACTCAAGTTCCGCGATATCAAGTTGACGGTGTATGGCCTGGGCGACTATGCCTTTGTGTCGACGGCCGAAGGTCACGGCATCGTCTTCAAGGAAGGCCATAGCGTGATGCTGGTGTTTGCGGCCAATGAACAACTGCAGGAAGGCCTGACCAAAACCCTCAAAGCCGTGACCGGCAAGGCCGCCAAATGGCGCAAGGGTGAGCTGGTAACGTTCAAGGCCAGCGAATAGCCAACAAATACTGCGAACATCTCCTATCTCCCGGAACCTCTACTACAGTTGAGTTGACTTAACTATTCAGAGGCTTCGCGCATAGCAGCAAAGCCGTCCGCTGTTTGCTGCGATATCGCGAGGTGCAAGGGCATGAAAGGATTGAGAACGCTGTTGGCTGCGTCGTTTACGGCCCTGAGTCTGTCTGTCTCGGCCGCGCAGGCGCCGGTACACTTTGCCGACCTGAACTGGGAAAGCGGCAGCCTGATCACCGAAATACTGCGGGTGATTGTCGAGAAGGGTTACGACCTGCCCACCGACACCTTGCCCGGTACCACTATTACGCTGGAAACCGCCCTGGCCAAGAACGACATTCAGGTCATCGGCGAAGAGTGGGCAGGGCGCAGCCCGGTGTGGGTGAAGGCCGAGGCCGAAGGCAAGGTTGTCGGCCTGGGCGATACGGTCAAAGGTGCCACCGAGGGTTGGTGGGTGCCGGAATACGTGGTCAAGGGCGATCCCGCCAAAGGCATCAAGCCTCTGGCACCGGACCTTAAAAGCGTAAAAGACCTGGCTCGTTACAAGGACGTGTTCAAAGACCCGGAATCCCCAGGCAAAGGACGCTTCCTTAACAGCCCCATCGGCTGGACCTCGGAAGTGGTCAACAAGCAGAAGCTCAAGGCCTATGGCCTTGACGACAGTTATGTGAACTTTCGCAGTGGTTCGGGGGCGGCACTGGATGCCGAAATTGCCTCGTCGATCCGCCGTGGCAAGCCGGTGCTGTTCTACTACTGGTCGCCGACGCCCTTGATGGGCCGCTATAAGTTGATCCAGCTGGAAGAACCACCGTTCGATGCCGAGGCCTGGAAAACGCTGACGGATGCGGATAATCCTGATCCGAAGCCTACGCGGTCTTTGGCGTCCAAGTTGAGCATCGGTGTGTCTAACCCGTTTCAGAAGGAACACCCGCAGATTGCGGCGTTTTTCGAGAAGGTCGAGTTTCCGATTCAGCCGCTGAACAAAGCCTTGGCGACCATGAGCGAGAACCACACACCGCCACGTGACGTGGCTCAGGCGTTTATGAAAGAACACCCTGAAGTGTGGAAGGCTTGGTTGACGGAGGATGTGGCGGGGAAAGTTGAAGCCAGCCTGAAATGATCCGTAATGTGGGAGGGAGCAAGCCGAATCGTCGCACCGCACCTCCCACATTGTGAACACGTTGCTGTTTAGAACTTGGTTTGCACCGCCACTTCAAAGGTCCTCGGCGAACCGAGGTAGTAAGCCGGCGATACATGCGCAAACTCGGCATACACCTCATTGGTCAAGTTGCGCACCCGCCCAGTCACCGACGTGTGCGCATCCACGTTGTAGCGCAGGAACGTCCCGAACAGGGTGTAGGCAGGGACGGTCATCGTGTTGGCATTATCTGCGTACACCTCGGCGACATACCGCGCATCGACGCCGCCTTGCCAGTCCTCGGCGAAATCATAAGTCATCCACACATTCCCCACGCGCTTGGGCACGTTGGTCGGCGTATTGCCTTTACGCGAAACCACTGCGCCGCTGGCGATTTTCTCGTTGAACTCGTCGTACTCCGCATCCACCCAGGCGAAGTTGCCCTCTGCCAGAAGCTTTGGTGTGATGCGCAGCGAACTCGCCAGCTCGATGCCCTTGGACGACTGCGCGCCTACCGGGATGCTGGTGGTCGGGTCCTGTGGGTCGGTGACGGCAAAATCCTTGCGCTCAATCCTGTAGGCGGCCACGGTCGCCGAGCCACGCCCATCCAAGTAGTCAAACTTGCTGCCCACTTCCCACTGCTTGCCGGTCGAGACGTCGAACACCTGAGTGGTGGTAGTGGGCTGCTCGGCGGCGGTGCTGTATTGCACGTAGACATTGGCAGAGGGGATGAACTGGTACGTCAGGCCCACGCGGCCTGTCACCGGCTCCCAACGGCGCTTGAAGTGCCGTGGGTTAGTAGCCGTGACAACGCGGTGGTTGGTCACATCCAGATCGATGGCGTCGTAACGCAGGCCGCTGAGCAGCGAGAGTTTATCGGTTAGGCCCAGTCGGTTTTCCACGAACAGTGCTTTGGTGGTGACTTCATTAGTCTTGTCCTTACCGAACTTTTCCTGGGTTCGCGGGATGTCGTAGAAGTGCCCGGGATTGAAGTCGTTTGGATCCACCGTGCTGTTACCCGGCATATTCCAGGGCGTGCTGGTGGTGCTGTTGACCTTGTACTCAAAGCCGCCGGACCAAGTGGTCGACAGGCCGAACAGGCTGTCGTCATGGCGCAGCTCGAACTGGTTGCCGTTCTGTTCGCCTTGATGGCGCACTTGGTAGGCTGTGGACCGGTTCACCGCGCTGTTATTGGTGGTGTACTGGTAGGTCTCCAGGTTGCGGTAGTCGCGCTGGCTGTCGAGGTGGTAGAGGGTGTTTTTCAGCGTGGTGCTGTCGTTGATCCGGTAGTCGATGATCGAGCGTACCCACAGCGTGCGCTGTTCATAACGACCGTCTGCCACGTTGTAGTTGTTGAAGCGGTTGTGTGTGTCGATCTTCAGCTCGCCGGCCTTGGGGTTGAGCACCGGTGTACCCCAATACGGGCTGTCTTCGTGTTCATCCTGATACTCCAGGGCCAGGGTGTGTGACAGGTCGGGAGTGAGGTCACTGAGCAGGGAAAACGCCAGGCTCCAGGCATCGCGCTGAGCGCGGTCGATGTAGCTGTGATTGGTATTGCGGCTGACATCCAGGCGCGCATAGTGCTGCACCTCGGCACCCGGTTCGGTCAACGCTTGGTTCACGCCAAAAGCCATGCCCGCCGTGTCGTAGCTGCCATAGGTCAGTTGGCCTTCGGCGGCTTGATCCTCACGGGTCGCCAACTTGGTGACGTAGTTCAGTGAGCCGCCCACGGAGCCAGCGCCGTTGATCAAGGAGGAGGGGCCGCCGACCAGTTCCACCCGGTCATAGATCCACGCATCCACGGGACGCGCCAGGCCGGTGGCGACGTTGATCCCATTGAACATTTGGGTGATCTGGCTGCTGGTAAATCCACGATAAGACACAAACCCACCGAAACCCGGCGGTGCGCTGGCGTTGACGCCGGGCAGGGTGTTGGCTGCATCGCGGAAGGTCTTGGCGCCATGACGCTCGATATCGTTGCGATTGGCTATGGCCACCGACGCCGGGGTTTCCCGCACGCTCAATCCCAAGCGCGAAGCCACGCCGCTGGACTGATCCAGGGACAGGCCAGGCTCGGCAGTTGATTCTCCATCAATGGTGGTCGGGGCCAGCTCAATGGCCCAGGCGCAGACAGGCAGGCAGCCGAACAGGCCCGCCAACAGGGGTAAATGTTTCATAGTTGAATCCTGAAAAACTTGGCTTGAAAGCAATGCACAGCCGTCCGTATCTCCTTGGAAAAACGGTGGCCGGTGCAGATCGGAAAGCGAAGGGATCAGGCGAAGGCAGGAGGCGCGCGCGGGTTAGCCGCGGGCCAGGTGAAGCGAGCAGGGATGTCGGCGGCCAGCACAATGGCCGGCGGTGGCGCATGGGGTTGCGGCAACACCGCCACATTCAGGCTGGAACTGAGCGCCGGTCCCATCCCGCCGGAGGAGCACAGCGGACAACCAAACGCCTTGGACAGCGTGGGCAGGTTCTCATCGGTGGAATTGGACGGCTGGGGCGCCTGGGTACGCGGGTCCACGGTACAGAACTGACCGCCGATGCCATTGAGCTGCATCCCCACCATCTGCCCATGACCAATACTGCAGACGAACACATTGAACAGGACGCAGCAATACAGCATCCAGGCAATGAGCGAGCGGTCGGCACGGGCGAATTTCATGGGGCGGCACTTTAGCATCAGCTGCCGACGAAATGCCTGCAAAAAATCTCTGGGCGACTATCCTGTTTCGCACCTTTAAGGAGAGCCAGCCATGAGCTTTGTCATCGCGCGGTGGATTGTCGGCATTTTTACCTGCATCAGCATGGTCCACCTGTACTGGGCGGCGGGAGGCAAACTCGGCAGCCTCGCCGCCATCCCCCAACTCCCCGGCGAATTCGCCAGCGGGCCACGCCCGGCGTTTAAACCGTCGGCATTGGGCACTTTTCTGGTGGCGATGGGGCTGGTGGCGATTGCGCTGCTCGTGTGTCTTCGGGCTGGGCTTTATTTCTCGCCAGTGTCCCATGGGGCATTGCAGTGGGGGATCAGCGCGATTGCCTTGGTGATGTTTGCCAGGGCGATTGGGGACTCGGAGTTGGTCGGGTTTTTCAAGAAAGTCAGTGGGTCGCGGTTTGCGAGTATGGACACGTGGTTTTATTCGCCTTTGTGCCTGGCGTTGGGGGTAGGGTTGTTGGTGGTGGCGTGGGGGTGATGGACGGATCGCTTTTTTCAGATCCCTGGATCATGGCTGGATGAAGTACTAGTTTTGAACCAGAGGAATTCGTGGGAGCCCACCCATGTCCTGGCAGAGGGCTACACAAAAAAGCGATCCAACTGATTGCATCAGTACACGGGGAAAACTTTCTCAGATAAAAACCGATCTCATTCTTGCCCGATTTGCGGACATGGCCGTCATGGTTAATAGAACTTCTATTACGCAGGATTTCCCATGTCGCGCCTCGCTCGTCCCTTGCATCCACTGGCTCTGTCAGTGGCGATGGCTTTTGCCGCAGTGCCGTTGCTGAATGTCCAATCCGCCTTTGCCGAAGAAA
Organism: Pseudomonas sivasensis; assembly: GCF_021391435.1. Lineage (NCBI taxonomy): Bacteria > Pseudomonadati > Pseudomonadota > Gammaproteobacteria > Pseudomonadales > Pseudomonadaceae > Pseudomonas > Pseudomonas sivasensis. The sequence continues at coordinate 2,701,202 of NZ_CP090029.1, forward strand.
GCAGCCGCGCTGTGCGTAGCTTCCAGATCCCGGCCGGTGACTTGAGCCAGGCCCTCAATAGCCTGGCCGAGCAGGCGGGGCTGGTGTTGGCCTTTGATGCAAGCTTGACTCGGGGCAAGCGTAGCAATGGCTTGAGCGGGCAATACGACACCGATGTGGCCCTGAACCAACTGCTGGCCGGCAACGGCCTGCAAGCCTTGAAGATTTCCGCCGACCGCTACCGTCTGGAAGCCATCCCGGATAACGGCGGCGCCATGGAGTTGCAGCCCACCACGATCAGCGCTGCCTACCAGGCTGAAAGCCCCACTGGGCCGGTGTCCGGCTATGTGGCCACGCGCAGCCTGTCGGGAACCAAGACCGACACCGCGCTGATTGAAACCCCGCAGTCGATCTCCATCGTAACCAGAGACCAGATGCGTGCGCAGAACGCCGAGAGCCTCAACCAGATCCTGCGCTACAGCGCCGCCGTGGTCCCGGAAACCCGTGGCGCTACCGCCTCGCGTCTGGACCAATTGACCATCCGCGGGTTCGCTCCGGCCACCTACCTTGATGGCCTGCGGATGCCATCGAGTCGTGATGCCTTGCCGCAAAAAGACGCCTTCGACCTGGAGCGTGTTGAAGTACTGCGCGGTCCGGCGTCGGTGCTCTACGGTCAAGGCACACCGAGCGGGGTAATTAACATGGTCACCAAGCGCCCGCTGGACACGCCGTTTCATGAAGTGGGCGTCGAATACGGCACCTTCAACAAGAAGCGCACCACCTTCGATTTGAGCGGGCCGATAGACGATCAGGGCGTGTACTCCTACCGTGTTGCCGGACTTTTCGACGATGCCGATGGTCAGGTTGAACACACCGAGACCCGCCGCCAGTCGCTGTCGACCGCGTTCACCTGGCGCCCGGACGATGCCACGTCGCTGACGCTGCTCGGGCATTTTCAAAAGGACCCCAAGGGCGCATCCTACGGATCAGTCCCCGCCTGGGGCTCGGTATTGCACAGCCCAACCGGGCGCAGCATTGATGTGGATTTCTACGACGGTGAAAAGAACTTTGAGAAGAGCGACCGCGAGTATTACTCCATCGGCTACGCCTTCGAACATCACTTCGATGACGTGTGGACCGTACGCCAAAACGCGCGTTACCTGCGCAGTGAAGGCCAATACCGTAGCCTCTACAGCAACTACCTGCTGACGGATTATCGGACTATCCGCCGTTCGACTATCGCCACTGATGTGGACATGGACGCTTATACCCTCGACAACCAGGTCCAGGCCAAATTCGACACGGGCCCGTTGCAGCACACCTTGCTGATGGGGCTCGATTATCAGAACACCAGCACCGACACCCTGTCCGGCTCAGGCACCTACACTGCCGGGCCAACCCTGGATATTTTCAACCCGGTCTACGGCGCAGCCGTTGCGGTACCGGCGTACACCACCGACGGCACGTCGCGTAGCGAACAGACCGGCGTCTACCTGCAAGAGCAGATGAAGTGGGATAAGTGGGTGTTGCTGCTGGGTGGTCGTTATGACTGGGCCAGCACCGAGAGCAGCACCAAAACTCTTCGCACGGGCGTCAAGAGTCAATCCTCGCTGGACAGCAAGGCCTTCACCGGTCGTGTCGGCCTGGTCTATCTCTTCGATAATGGCTTGGCGCCGTATGCCAGCTATTCGGAATCCTTCAACCCGCAGTCGGGCACCGGGTATGGCGGCTCGGTGTTCAAGCCGACCGAAGGTAAACAGTATGAAATCGGCATCAAATACCAGCCGCCGGGCAGTAACAGCTTTATCACGGCGGCGATATTTGACCTGCGCCAGAGCAACGTACTGACGACCGATCCGGACCCGACGCACCTGTGCGGTACCGGTCGTTGCCAGAGCCAGGACGGCGAAGTGCAATCCCGTGGTTTTGAGTTGGAAGGCAAGGCCAGCCTCAATGACAACTTGGACATCACTGCGGCGTACGCGTACCTGGATAACCGCATCAGCAAGTCCAACAATACCGTGCGCTATGCACCCATCAGCGACATCGGCGTAGGCCCGGCCATCAACGCAGAGGGCACCACCACTTACGCGGTTCCGCGTCACACCGCCTCGGCGTGGGCGGACTACACCTTCCATGACGGCAACCTCAAGGGTTTTGGTGCCGGCGCCGGTGCGCGTTATGTCGGCTCTTCGTGGGGCGATACGGCTAACACCCTGAAAGTACCGGGCTACACCTTGTTCGATGCGGCGGTGCACTACGACATCAAGAACATCGTCAACCTCAAGGACAACCTGCGCCTGGCGCTGAACGCTACCAACCTGGCGAATAAAGAGTATGTCGCGTCGTGCTATTCCTACTCGTGGTGCTGGTATGGCTCGCAGCGCACGGTGCAGGCGAGTGCGACTTATCAGTGGTGACTGCCTGCAACGTTGTAATGGGTGAACGCTGTGTGGCGAGCGTACTCGCCAACAACCCGTTCACTCGATAAGGCAATTTAATGGCCCCTTTGTAACAAAATCCTCGCCAGAATCGCTTTTATTTTCAGGTGGTTAGGCGGGGATGCAAATGCGCAATGTTGGAATCATGCTGATCGCCTGCTCCCTGGCAGGGGGCGCGGCTGTCGTGCAGGCACGGGAGCTGCGCGAGGGTGACAAGTACATGTGCAGTTGGGGCGCTGGCACCGCTGCCAGGGCCCAGGAACTCAAGCTGTCGGGGGTGTCGTTGTACGCCGCTCGGCAGAAGATCCAGACCCTCAAGTTCAACAAATCCTGGATGCGCATGATGGCCATGGGCATCACCGAACAGACCTACGACAGCCGTTCACGCCTCAAGCCGGAGGCGATCCGCCAAAGCTTCTACCAGGATTGCGTACGCTACAAAGTGGCGCGTAAATAGGCCTCGGCCACCAGCACTCGGCTAACAAAACCATCCCAACCCCTGGCTTCTCATTTGTCTACAATTGCGCCTTTATCCAAGGACAGGGCGCCAGTATGCAAACCACTATCCGGGTAGCGACGCAGGACGATGTTGCCACGCTCTTCGCCATCCGTACGTCTGTGGTGCAAAACCATTTGAGCGTTGCGCAGATGGCCGACCTGGGCATTACGCCCCAAGTTCTGGCCGAGAGCATTCGTGACGCGCCCTGTGCATGGATCGCTGAGGTAGACGGTCAACCTGCAGCCTTTGCGATGGTCGACCTGGCCGAAGGCGAAGTGTTTGCGATGTTCGTACTGCCGACTCACGAGCGTCTCGGCCTCGGTCGGAAACTGATGGCTGTTGCCGAAGCCGTGTTGTTTGAACACCACACCACACTGTTTCTGATCACCGACGGGCGTGACCACATTCGTGCAAACGGTTTTTACCAACGCCTGGGCTGGTCGAAAGTAGGGGAGGTTGAGTGTGACGACGTACGCTACGAAAAAAACAGGGTGTAATCACGCGTGGACCCATCGAAGGATGCGTCGTCATTTTTATTAATAACCCTTTTTTATAAGTGGAAATATACCCGGTAGTTGCACCAAAAAGTGGCACTTGTATCCGTCACTACCCTAAAAAACATGTGGTTATTGAAGGACTTACAACACTTCCAATCCGACGAAAGGATTGAAATAGTCTTGTTACACGTTTTTACAGTCGTTACTATAGCCGGGCGTTCACCTCCCACGGTTTATGCATTTTTAAATCCCAAGTTTCCATCAGCTACTTGGGATTTTTTTTGCCTGCGATTTGACCTCCGCGTCAAACTTCACCCTCGGCAAACTCCGCGCGCATCCGTCCATTGCGTTTGGCCTGGTAGAGCAATTTGTCGACACCCTCGACAAATTCCAGCATCGGACTATCTGGTGTGACGATACGTGTACCGACGCCCAGGCTCATGGTCAGCAGGTTCGACACCGCCGAAAAACCATGCTCGATCTGCTGCTGGCAGATCAGGTGCAGGCAACGTCGTGCTACCTGTTTGGCCGACGCCGCGTCGGTTTCCGGTAGTAGCCATACAAACTCTTCACCGCCGATCCGCGCGATGAAATCCCGTGGCCGGTTGGCTGCCAGTGACAGGGTACGTGCGACCTGGCGCAAGCATTCGTCGCCCTTGATATGGCCGTAGTGATCGTTGTACTGCTTGAAAAAATCGATATCCAGGATGATCAACGACAGCGGCAACTGGCTGCGCTGGGCGCTGGCCCATTCGCGCTCAAGCACGGTGTCGAACATGCGTCGGTTGGCGATGCCGGTCAGGCCGTCCTGGTAGGAATATTCCTCAAGTTGCTTTTGCAGGCGTACCAAGTGTTCTTCGGTTTTCTTGCGTTCGCTGATATCGAACATAAAGCCGATCAGGGCTTCGACCTCGCCGTCCTTGCGCACCACGTGCACCACGTCACGAATCCACACGTAGTCGCCGTTGACCGTCAGTGCCCGGTAATCCGCCTCGTGGTCCACGCCGGCGCGGGACTGCGACACACAGAAATTCACCACGTATTCACGGTCATCCGGGTGCATGCGCTCGACCCAGTCGTCCACGCTGACCCAGCTCTGCGGGGTCCAGCCCAGCAATGTTTCGATCTGCGGGCCGATGTAGCTGAACGTCATGGTTTGCCAATCGATACGCCAGGGGATGGCTTTGGTCGACTCCAACAGCGTTCGGTACACGTCACTGTCGGGCTGGCTTGGGTGATCGATGCTCATGGGAGTGCTCGGGGATGATGGCGAATAGCCAAGAGCCTCTTTTGATCGTCGCTTGGAGTCAAGCGTAAGCCGAGGCAGCAGACGAGAGGTCGTGAAAGAGGCTTTTTGGCGCGGGTGTTTCGGCGTTTTCGCTACAACTAGACGCTGGATTTTTAACACTGACAGTACCGTTGGTGCAGGCAGCCGCTGCCGCGTTCGTCAAATCCTTTGTCGAACGGCAGAGAGCAAATGGCTTGGTGATACGAGGGGTGTTGGCCAGCGACCAGAGCGCCGATTTACAGGCGGCGTAGAAAGGATTTGACGATGTGTTTGGTGGCGTCGGTGGTGTCCAACTGGTCGAGCGCGCCATAAGCGTGCCACTGGCAGTCGACAATCTCGTTACAGGGTCGCGCGTCCGCGATGTTCACCACTGACGCTTCGAACACATGATGCAGCGTGTCGCGGGCTTTGAGTTCCTGCAGATAGAGCAGGCCGTCCACGTTCAATCCGGTTTCTTCTTCCAGCTCGCGTTCGGCGGCGCCCACCGGGCGTTCGTCGCGCTCGACCTTGCCACCCGGCAACGCCCATTTTGATCTGGCCTTGCGCACGAAGAGGATATGCCCCTCGTGTTCGCATATGACCGTTGCCCTGATTTTCATCGTCTGTGTCCCGCAGCGGCATGAATGTCATAAAAGTGTAATGCAATTGTCATGCTAAGTGGTTATGGCGCGCAGGGATGGGTATGTGGATACTGCCCGACTGAACAAAACGCACGAGGGAAACAGATGAGCACCGTACGTTGGGGCATGATCGGCTGTGGCAGTGTCACTGAATTGAAGAGTGGGCCCGCTTTCTACAAAGCGCCAGGTTCGGCCCTGGTGGCCGTGATGGGGCGTCGCGAGGCCGCCGTGCGCGATTATGCAACACGCCATGGCATTGCCCGTTCCTATACCGACGCCCAGGCGCTGATCAACGACCCCGAGGTGGACGCGGTCTACATCGCCACACCGCCCGACAGCCACTTGGAATACAGCCTGATGGTGGCCGCGGCCGGCAAGCATTGCTGCGTCGAGAAACCCATGGCGCTGAATGCCGAGCAAAGCGCATTGATGCAACGTACCTTCGAGCGTGCCGGGCTGCATTTGTTTGTCTCCTACTACCGCCGTTCGCTGCCGCGCTTTCAGCAAGTTCGCGATTGGCTGCGGGATGGGCGCATCGGCGAGCTGCGTCAGCTTACCTGGACCCTGTGCAAACCACCGGCTGCCGAGGACGCCAGCGCCGCCAACTGGCGCACCGACCCGCTGATCGCCGGTGGTGGCTACTTTGCCGACCTGGCCAGCCACGGTTTTGACCTGTTCCAGTACCTGGCCGGGGATATCGTCGAGGTGTCCGGTTTTACCGCACGCCAGGCAGGTCGCTATGTGGCCGAGGACGCGGTTACAGCTTGCTGGACCTTCAGCTCGGGCGCGCTGGGCATGGGTTGCTGGAACTTTGTTGCCGACCGACGGGAAGACAACGTCGAGCTGATCGGCAGTAAGGGTCGCATTACGTTTGCCGTTTTCGAAGACCAACCGCTGCGCCTTGAAGGCGAGACCAACGAAGTGCTGGACGTGCCGTGCCACGCGCATATCCAGTGGCACCACGTGTTGGCCATGAACGCGCATATCCGTGGTGAAGCCGAGCATCCTTCGCTGGCCATCGAGGCATTGAAAACCGACCGGATTCTGGACAAGGTGCTACAGCGCAACCCCCATCATCCCGGCTAGATGCGATATACGTGTTTTTTCTCAAGGAATAGACGGATGAGATACTGGATGGTGTTGTGCCTTGTGTTCGCTACAGGCGCAATGGCGGCCCCAAGAAGTCAGGGCACGCCTGGAGAGTTTGATTTCTACGTGTTGTCGCTGTCATGGTCGCCGACGTTTTGCCTGACGCACCCGGATAACGAACAGTGTTCAGGTAAAGGCTACGGTTTTGTGCTTCACGGTCTGTGGCCGCAATACGCGAAGGGCGGGTGGCCGGCGTCCTGTGATTCCCAGTCACGCTTGTCTCGCGAAGAGATGGACAAGGGCGCGGCGCTGTTTCCCACGCGTTCCCTGCTCAAGCACGAATGGGCCAAGCACGGTACTTGCAGTGGGCTGGATCCAATGGCGTATCTGGAAAAGACCGATGTGGCACTGGGCGTTGTCGCCATTCCGCCGCAACTGCAACCGTTCAATACACCGCCTTCGTTGCCTGCCCGTGAGATCGAGGCGTTGTTTCGCGAGAGCAACCCGCGCATGGGCAATCATGGGTTGGCCGTGATCTGCAAAGGCAAGGTGCTGTCGGAAGTGCGCGTCTGCCTGACCAAGGAGCTGGCGTTCGCCGGCTGCCCGCGCAGTGTGAAAACCCAATGCCGGGAGGGCGATATCCGCATTCCTGCGCAGCGCTGAGGCAGCCTCGCCACGAGACTGGGGGCCAGGGTGATTTTGTTCAATACCGTTTCGGCTCGGCCTTATACCGTGGATCCCTCTTTATGCATCACCATAAAAAGGGATCCGCAATGAGCTTGATTATTTCCATGGCCGCCTTCGCCCTGGCCACCTCTATCACACCGGGACCGGTCAATGTCGTGGCCCTGAGTTCCGGCGCTCGGTTCGGTTTTGCCGCCAGCCAGAAACACGTGTTCGGCGCTGCCGTCGGCTTCACCCTGCTGTTGGTGCTGATCGGCCTGGGCCTGCATGAAGTGTTGGTGCGCTGGCCAATCCTGACCCAATTGATTCAATGGGGCGGCGTGGCCTTTTTGCTGTACATGGCCTGGAAACTGGCCGTCGATGATGGCCGCCTGGACGCCGAGGGCACCGCCACTGCGCCATCAATGCTTTACGGCGCGATTATGCAATGGCTCAACCCCAAGGCTTGGCTGGCTTGCGTGGCGGGAATGGGTCTGTTCGTGGCTGATGGCGACGCCGGTCAGGTGTGGCTGTTTGCAAGCCTCTATCTGGTGATCTGTTACCTGTCGGTGGCGTGCTGGGCCTATGCGGGCACCTTCCTGCGCCGCTACTTGAGTAACCCTCAGGGCGTGCGCGTGTTCAACCGCTCAATGGCCGCGTTGCTGGTGGCCAGTGTGGGTTATTTGCTGATGGCTTGAGCCGGTCGCGGTACTGGCCGGGCGTGGCGGCGAAGTGCTGTTTGAAGGCACGCTGGAAATGCGCTTGGTCGGCAAAGCCTGCGGCCAGGGCCACATCGGCGATCAGTTCGCCCTGGCGTAGTTGGCTGCGGGCAAACTGGATACGCTCATTGACCACAAACGCATGGGGCGTCAGCCCGTAATACTGCTTGAACGCGCGGATCAGGTACGACGGCGACAGCTCGGCCGCCTGGCAAATATCTTCCAGTTTCAACGCAAGGGTGCAGTGCGCGCGGATGAATTCGGCGGCGCGTTCCAGCTTGTGGTTCACCTCCCGCACTGGCGTAAGCGATGGGTTTAGGCGCTGCTGAACTTCACTGAAATAACTGATCAGTGCACTTTGCTTTTGCAGCAGTTCGGCCTGTTCGTCCACCAATGTGCTGTACAGCGCCAACAGGCCGCTGAACAACACCGGGTCACGGGTATGGGGCGTATTGAATGGCCGGTAACCCTGTTCGGTACTGAAGCCCAGTTGGTATTGCAGGTTCGTGAGCCACGGGGTATCGAGGTAGAGCATATGGTAGGACCAATGCTCGTTCTCAATAGGGTTGCAGGCATGCACGTCGCCAGGGTTCATCAATACCACCGTGCCGACGCTGATCTGGAAGGTCTCGGCGCCGTAGTGGTAATAGCTGCGTCCGGTGGTGATCGCGCCGATAGAAAAATGCTCATGGGCGTGACGGGTGTAAGTGACCTTGCGCCCGTCGGCGATGGTCCGCGCTTCTATGAACGGCAAGCGCTCGTCACGCCAGAAGCGGGGCGAGTGTGTCGCGCAAGTGTCCGGTGACATAGCGGTGGCTCCATCCCTTGGAAGAACGAGGGATGATCATTACACACGCCGCCAATGGCGTCAGCTTAGAAGTCCCACTTGGTCGCCAGCTGCAGGCTGCGCGGTTCGCCGTAGAAACCAGTGCCGAAGTTGCCGAGGCCCGTGTAGTACTTTTTGTCGAACAGGTTCTTCACGTTCAACGTGGTGCTCAGGTGCTCGTTGAAGCGGTAGCGCGCCATCAGGTCTACCAGGTAGTAGCTGTCCTGGGTGATGCGCGAGTCGTGGCCGAAGTTGACGGTATCGCTCGGATCGGGCTGGAACACGTTGCCGAAGAACGCGCTCTGCCAGTTCACGCCACCGCCCACGGTGACATTTTCCAGTGCGCCGGGCAGGCGATAGGAACTGAACAGGCGCACCACTTGCTGTGGCGTCGTGGTCTGCAGCACCGAGCTGTACACGTAGCCGTCATCGGCATCGCGGGTGTGCTGGTAGGTGTAGCCGGCGGCGATATTCCAGCCGTCCAGCACCTCGCCCGACAGTTCGGCTTCAAAGCCCTTGGTGGTCGCGCCGGCGATGGGGCGGTAAATCGAGTCGGTATCGAAGCCTGAGACATACTCGGCCACGTTGTCCTGTTCGATGCGGAACGCGGCGAAGCTGGCGTTCAAGCGACCGTCGTAGAACGCGGCCTTGAGCCCGGCTTCGTAGGTTTGGCCTTCCACTGGGTCGAGCAATTTGCGGTCAGCGTCTTTGCTGGTTTGTGGTCGGTAGATTTGGGTGTAGCTGGTGTACACCGACCAGGTGTCGTTGAGGTCATAGACGATCCCGGCGTACGGCGTGACCACGCCACTCTGGTGGTAGGTGGTGCGGTTGTCGGTCTGGGTCGGGTCGTAGAAGTCGGTGCTGTCGGTGCCGCTGAAATTGCTCACGCGGGTGCCGAGAATCACCGATAGGTCATCGGTGGGCTTCAGGCGAGTGGCCAGGTAGGCACCCGTCTGGCGTTGCACGATATCGTTCTGGCCACTGCGTGGGATGTTCGGTTTGGCGTATTCACCTTGCCAGTCGAAGATGCTGCCGCCCACGCCGGGGTAGATCGAGCCGTACACCGGCACGTCCTGTTTCGAGCGTGTGGCCATGAAGCCCATGATCAACTCATGCTCGCGGCCGAACAGGCTGAACGGTCCACTGAGATTAACGTCCAGGGTGTTCTGCACCTGGTCGCCCTTGTACTTGCCCATGAACATGTACATGCCGTCGCCGGTGACCGGGTCCGGGTTGCCGCCGCTGGCGGAGGCCAAAAGAGTGTCGTGCTGGCTGCGTTTGCGGTCGAGACTGACTTTGAGCGACCAGTCATTGGCCAAGTTGTGCTGTACCGAGGCGAAGAGCGTCTGGTTTTGGAAGTCACGGCGGCTCCAGTCGGCGGCCGGGTTGAACGAGCGCGAGAAATTCGTGCGCGAGCCGTCGCTGAAGTACATCGGGAAACCGGTCCAACTGGCGCCGCGCGAGCGAGTGTTCTGCTGGTCGATGCCAAAGGTCAGCAGGGTGTCGGGCGTCAGGTCCGCTTCCAGGATGCCGTAGGCGATGTCTTTGGTGTTCTGGTAATGGTCCAGGTAGGACTGGCGGTCCTGATACACGCCGACAAAGCGCCCGCGTACATTGCCAGACTCGGTCAAAGAGCCGGAGATATCGCCTTCGGTGCGGTAGTTGTCCCAAGAGCCGAACGTCTGGGTGACCGAGGCCTTGAAGTCCTTGGTGGGCTTTTTGCGGATCAGGTTGACGGTGGCGGACGGGTCGCCGGAGCCGCTTAACAGGCCAGCCGAACCTTTGATGATTTCCAGGTGGTCGTACACCGCCATGTCGGTGCTGGTGGTGCCGTAGTCGTACACGCCGTCGTAGGTGGAGTTGACGCCGTCGTACTGGAAATTGGTGATCGGCAGGCCACGGCTGGAGAACTCCCAGCGCTCGCTGTCGTAGTTCTGCACGCTCACGCCAGGGGCGCGGCGCAGGGTATCGGCAATGCTATTGGAACCCTGATCGTCCATCTGCTGGCGGGTGATCACGGTGACCGATTGCGGGGTTTCACGCATTGATAACGGTAGACCGGTGGCCGAGGCCATCGAGCCTGTGGTGTAGGAGTGGGTGTCTTCAGTGGTAGCGCCCAAGTCCTGGCCAGAAATGGTGGTAGCGCCCAGCTCCAGGGCCCCGGTGCTGGCCGGGACCAGTTCCAGTACGTAGCCATTGTTGCCCTGGGGCAGGGCCTGCAAGCCGCTGCCTTGCAGGACGTGTTGCAAGCCACTGGCGGCGGTGTAGTTGCCCGACAGGCCAGGGCTGGTCTTGCCGGCGGCCAGGCTGTTGTGGCCGGCAATGAAAATGCCCGACTGCTCGGCAAAGCGGTTCAGCACACTGATCAGCGAACCAGCAGCGATGCGGTAGCTGCGCGTGGTCTCCTGGGTCGAAGGCGATTCGGCGGCATGCACCACCGGCACACCGAGGCAAAACAGCGAAGTGGCCAGCGCCAATGGGCGCAGCGCGAAGCGAGCAGGTTGCGACATGAATGTTTCCCTTTGGATCAAGTCGATCGGCGAATTGAAAGCGTCTACAGGGTTAACCGAACGAGTTTTGAAAAAGGGAACTGGCGGCGGGGAAAAACTTACCGTGGGCCGACGGTGACCCACCATGGCATCAGCCGATCGACCCGAACCGGCAGCGCGGCTTGCAGCAGATGCAGGGCGTGGTCACTGTCCATCAGCGGGAATGAACCCATCACCGGCAAGTGCGCCACCGCCGGATCACAGCCCAGGTGGCCGGGGCGATAGCGGTTGAGCTCGGCCACCAACTGGCCCAGGGGCAAATTGTCGGCCAGCAGCACGCCACGGCTCCAGGCTTCACGCGCGGGGGATACCGCGGTGGTTGGGTTGAAGCCATCGCGGTTGAACGCGATTTGCTGGCCGGCGTCGATGATGCGCACCTGCTGGCTGGCGGTGCGCACTTGCACCCGGCCCTCAAAGACGTTGAGCTCAGTGTGGTCTTCGCCTTGCAACACACTGAAGTGAGTGCCCAGGGCCTGCAGGCGGCCGTGTTCGGTGTCTACCAGGAAGGGCCGGCCGGCGTCCTTGGCCGTATCAATCAGCACTTCGCCAAAGCGCAGGTGCAACAGGCGTTGCAGGGGATCGAAGCGTACATCCAGTGCGCTCAGGGCGTTGAGCCATACATGACTGCCATCGGCCAGCACGGCATCGCGGGTCTCGCCGCTGCCGGTGGCGTAGTCGGCGCTCCAGCCGCCCACCAGCCGGGGCAGGGCGGTGTTGCGCCAAGTGCCCCACGCCAGGGTTGAACCGGCACACAGCACCAGCAATGTTTTGAGTGTCTGGCGCCGCGAACTGCGCAAGGCGCGGCTGGCGCTCGGGGCTTGGTCCATCAGCGGCGCGAAACGCTGGCTGACGCGCTCCACATACTGCCAGGCCGCCAGATGCTCCGGGTTCTGCGCCATCCAGGCCTGCCAGCGTTGCTGCTCCTGGGCGCTGCCTTGGTCCTGCAGGCGCACGTACCAGTGCGCGGCCTGTTCCAGGCTGGCATGGCTGAGCTTGCCGGGGGTATTCATTGCACCAGCATCCCATCCAGCTCGGCTTCGAGGATCGCGCAATGCAGCAAGGCCTGGGCCATGTATTTCTTGACCATGCGTTCGCCCACGCCCAGTTGCTCGCCAATGGCTTTGTAGGGCAGGCCATGCAGTTGGGCCAGCAGGAATGCTTCGCGAACCTTGCTCGGCAGGCGGGCGAGCATGGCGTCCACTTCGTAGAGGGTTTCGACGATGATTGCCCGCTGTTCCGGCGACGGCTGGGTACTTTCTGGACGCAGGGCGAGGCTATCGAGCCAGGCTTTTTCCAGTTGGCGACGTCGCCAATGGTCGATGCACAAACCACGGGCGATGGTGGCCAGGTAGGAGCGCTGGCGCGCGTGATCGGTCTCGGTCGGTGGGCGGCTGAGTAAGCGGATAAAGGTGTCGTGGGCCAGGTCGGCGGCATCCCAGCGGTCGTTCAGGCGTCTGCGCAACAGACCGAGCAGCCAGCCGTGGTGGGTGCCGTAGAGGTGGGTGAAGGAGGTCGACACACTAGCCATCCAGCGCGAGAGAAACGGTGTAAATAAGAATTGGTCGCGATTAAAGCAAAAGGATGGGGTGAGCGCAAATGATATTGGTTCGCTACTAGGCAGGCTTAAGGGAGTAAGGCTGAAGGTGGGAGGAGGGGCTCTCGATTGTTGTGGGGCAGCCACAGCTGCATCAGCTGACAATCCCTCATCGGGGGCAAGCCCCCTCCCACATTTGGTCTGCGTGCATTCAGGCAGGAACGAGGAACGCCGCTTCCAGCAACTGCCGGGTATACGCGTGCTGCGGATCAGCAAAAATCGCCCGCGCATCGCCTTGTTCCACCACCTGGCCATGCTTGACCACCATCAATTGGTGACTCAATGCCTTCACGACCGCCAGGTCATGGCTGATGAACAGGTAGGTCAGGTTGTACTTGGCCTGCAGGCTGCGCAGCAATTCCACGACCTGGCGTTGCACCGTGCGGTCCAGCGCCGAGGTAGGTTCGTCCAGCAGGATCAGGCGCGGCTTGAGCACCAACGCGCGGGCGATGGCGATGCGTTGGCGTTGCCCGCCGGAAAATTCGTGGGGGTAGCGATGGCGGGACTCCGGGTCCAGGCCCACTTCCTTGAGCGCCGCGATAATCGCCGCTTCCTGCTCGGCCGGCGTGCCCATTTTGTGAATGCGCAGACCTTCGCCAACGATCTCGCTGACGCTCATGCGCGGGCTCAGGCTGCCGAACGGGTCCTGGAACACCACCTGCATTTCCCGGCGCAGCGGGCGCACCTGCTGTTGCGTCAGGCGGTCAAGCTGCTGGCCTTCGAAGCGAATTCCACCTTTGCTTCCGATCAAGCGCAAAATCGCCAGGCCGAGGGTGGATTTGCCCGAACCACTTTCGCCGACGATGCCCAGGGTTTGCCCTTGGGGCAGGCTGAAGTTGATGCCATCGACCGCCTTGACGTAATCGACGGTGTTGCGCAAAAAGCCCTTCTTGATCGGGAACCACACCTTCAGGTCATCGACCTCCAGCAGCGGCGGCCCGACCACATTATTGGCCGGTCCACCGCTGGGTTCGGCCGCCAGCAATTCCTGGGTGTAAGGGTGTTGCGGCGACTGGAACAGCGTCTCGCATTCGGCCTGCTCGACGATGCAACCTTTCTGCATCACACAGACGCGATGGGCAATGCGCCGCACCAGGTTCAGGTCGTGGCTGATCAGCAGCAAGGCCATGCCCAGACGTGCCTGCAACTCCTTGAGCAGCTCCAGAATTTTTAACTGCACGGTCACGTCGAGGGCCGTGGTCGGCTCGTCGGCGATCAACAGTTCCGGCTCGTTGGCCAATGCCATGGCAATCATTACCCGCTGGCGCTGACCGCCGGACAATTCGTGGGGCAGGGCCTTTAGGCGCTTGTGCGGTTCGGGAATGCCCACCAGTTCGAGCAATTCCAGGGTGCGCTGCGTGGCAACCTTGCCGGTCAGCCCCTTGTGCAGGCCGAGCACTTCGTTGATCTGCTTCTCGATGGAGTGCAGTGGGTTCAACGAGGTCATCGGCTCCTGGAAGATCATTGCGATGCGGTTACCGCGAATGTGCCGAAGGGTCTTTTCCTTGAGGGTCAGCAGGTCTTGTCCGGCGTACTGGATGATGCCGCTCGGGTGCCGTGCCAACGGGTAGGGCAGCAGGCGCAGGATCGAGTGGGCGGTCACCGACTTGCCAGAGCCGCTTTCGCCGACCAGCGCGATGGTTTCGCCGCGTTTGATGTCGAAGCTGACATTGTTGACCACCCTGTGGTGATGCTCGCCGGTGACAAACTCGACGCTGAGGTCGCGGATTTCGATCAGATTGTCCTGATTCATCTCATTTCCTCGGGTCGAAGGCATCGCGAGCGGACTCGCCGATAAACACCAGCAAGCTCAACATGATCGCCAGCACGGCAAACGCGCTCATGCCCAGCCACGGTGCTTGCAGGTTGGATTTGCCCTGGGCTACCAGTTCACCCAGAGATGGCGAGCCGGCTGGCAGACCAAAGCCGAGGAAGTCCAGTGCGGTCAGGGTGCCGATAGCGCCGGTGAGGATGAACGGCATAAAGGTCATGGTTGAGACCATGGCGTTGGGCAGGATGTGGCGGAACATGATCGCGCCGTTCTGCATCCCCAGTGCCCGGGCTGCACGCACGTATTCAAGGTTGCGCCCACGCAGGAACTCGGCGCGCACCACATCCACCAGGCTCATCCAGGAAAACAGCAGCATGATGCCCAGCAGCCACCAGAAATTGGGCTGCACGAAGCTGGCGAGGATGATCAACAAATACAGCACCGGCAGCCCGGACCAGATTTCCAGGAAACGCTGCCCGGCCAGGTCGACCCAGCCGCCATAGAAACCCTGCAAGGCTCCGGCGATTACGCCAATGATCGAGCTTAGGATGGTCAGGGTCAGGGCAAACAGCACCGAAACCCGGAACCCGTAGATCACCCGCGCCAGTACATCGCGGCCTTGGTCATCGGTGCCCAGCAGGTTCACGGAAGAGGGCGGCGCGGGGGCCGGCACTTTCAGGTCGTAGTTGATGCTCTGATAGCTGAACGGGATCGGTGCCCACAGAGTC
The DNA here is from genome assembly GCF_021391435.1 of Pseudomonas sivasensis. Lineage (NCBI taxonomy): Bacteria > Pseudomonadati > Pseudomonadota > Gammaproteobacteria > Pseudomonadales > Pseudomonadaceae > Pseudomonas > Pseudomonas sivasensis. The sequence continues at coordinate 2,716,465 of NZ_CP090029.1, forward strand.
CAGGCGTCCTTGGCCTTGAGCAGCTCCTGGATATACGGGCTCTTGTAGTTGGCTTCCAGTGGGAATTCGCCTCCGAAGGTGGTTTCCGGGTAGCGCTTGAGCGCCGGGAAATACCAGTCGCCGTCGTAGTGCACGGCCAGCGGCTTGTCGTTGGCGATCAGCTCCGCGCCCAGACTCAGCCCGAACAGGATCAGGAACAGCCACAGCGACCACCAGCCACGTTTGTTGGCCTTGAAACGCTCGAACCGACGGCGATTGAGGGGGGATAGATTCATCTCAATGCTCCCGGCTGGCGAAGTCGATACGCGGATCGACCAGGGTGTAGGTAAGGTCGCCGATCAGTTTCACGATCAGCCCCAGCAGGGTGAAGATAAACAGCGTGCCAAACACCACCGGGTAGTCGCGGTTGATCGCCGCTTCAAAGCTCATCAGGCCCAGGCCGTCGAGGGAGAAGATCACTTCCACCAGCAACGAGCCGGTGAAGAAAATCCCGATGAACGCCGACGGAAACCCGGCGATCACCAGCAGCATCGCGTTACGGAACACATGGCCGTAGAGCACGCGGTGGTTGGTCAGGCCCTTGGCCTTGGCGGTGACCACGTACTGCTTGTTGATCTCGTCGAGAAAGCTGTTTTTGGTGAGCAGCGTCATGGTTGCGAAGTTGCCGATGACCAGCGCAGTGATGGGCAATGCCAGGTGCCAGAAGTAGTCAAGGATCTTGCCGCCCCAACTCAACTCGTCGAAGTTGTTGGAGGTGAGCCCGCGCAACGGGAACCAGTCGAAGTAACTGCCGCCGGCAAATACCACGATCAGCAGGATGGCGAACAAAAACGCCGGTATCGCGTAGCCGACGATGATCGCCGAACTGGTCCACACGTCGAAATGGCTGCCATGCCGCGTGGCCTTGGCGATCCCCAGGGGGATCGACACCAGGTACATGATCAGCGTGCTCCATAACCCAAGGGAGATGGACACCGGCATCTTTTCCTTGATCAGGTCGATGACCTTGGCGTCACGGAAGAAGCTGTCGCCAAAATCCAGCTGTGCGTAGTTCTTGACCATGATCCACAAGCGTTCCGGCGCCGACTTGTCGAAGCCGTACATCTTTTCGATTTCCTTGATCAGCGCCGGGTCCAAACCTTGGGCGCCGCGATAGCTGCTGGAACCGGCCACCGAGACTTCGGCGCCGCCGCCGGCAATGCGACTGGTGGCGCCTTCAAAGCCCTCAAGCTTGGCGATCATCTGTTCCACCGGACCACCGGGGGCGGCCTGGATAATGATGAAGTTGATCAGCAGGATCCCGAACAGCGTGGGGATGATCAGTAACAGGCGGCGAACAATATAGGCCAGCATTTAATCGCCTCCGCTCGCCGAATCGGCGTTCGTGTCTGTGTCCAAGGTGACGGCAGGTTTGACATTGGGTTTGCTCCACCAGGTGGCTGTGCCCACGTCGTAGCGCGGCGGGACTTTGGGGTGCCCCAGGTGGTCCCAATACGCCACGCGGAACGTCTTGATGTGCCAGTTGGGGATCACGTAGTAGCCAAACTGCAGCACGCGATCCAGTGCTTTGGCATGGGCTACCAGGCTTTTGCGCGAATCGGCGTCGATCAGTTCTTCCACCAACTGGTCCACTGCTGGGTCCTTGAGGCCCATGTAGTTGCGGCTGCCAGGCTTGTCGGCGCTGGAAGACTTCCAGAACTCCCGTTGTTCGTTACCTGGCGAAGTGGACTGCGGGAAGCTGCCCACCATCATGTCGAAGTCCCGAGAGCGGACACGGTTGACGAACTGCGAGACGTCCACCCGACGGATTACCAGGTCGATGCCCAGGTCCGCCAGGTTGCGCTTGAAGGGCAGCAGGATGCGTTCGAACTCGGTCTGTGCCAGCAGGAACTCGATGGTCACAGGTTTACCCGTGGTGTCGACCATCTTGTCATCAACGATGCGCCAGCCGGCCTCCTGCAGCAGTTGGTAGGCCTCGCGTTGCTGGGCGCGGATCATGCCGCTGCCGTCGGTTCTGGCCGGCTCGAAGGCCTGGGTGAAGACTTCGGCCGGGATTTTGTCGCGCAGGGGCTCGAGGATTTTCAGCTCATCCGGGCCGGGGAGGCCGGTGGCGGCCATTTCAGAATTTTCGAAGTAACTGCGGGTGCGGGTGTAGGCGCCGTTGAACAGCTGTTTGTTGCTCCACTCGAAGTCCAGCAACAGGCTGATAGCCTTGCGCACGCGCACGTCCTGGAACATCGCCTTGCGCGTATTGAACACAAAACCTTGCATGCCCGTGGGATTGCCGTTGGGGATCTCTTCCTTGATCAACCGGCCCTGGGTCACTGCCGGAATGTTGTAGGCGTTGGCCCAGTTCTTGGCGCTGAATTCCAGCCAGTAGTCGAACTGCCCGGCCTTCAACGCTTCCAGGGACACGGTGCTGTCGCGGTAGTAGTCCGTGATGCGGTTATCGAAATTGTAGAAACCCTTGGTGATCGGCAGGTCCTTGGCCCAGTAGTCTTTGACCCGCTCGTAGCGGATCATGCGCCCGGCCTTGACCTCGGCCACCTTGTACGGCCCGCTGCCCAGCGGCACCTCCAGGTTGCCCTTGGCGAAGTCCCGCGTGGCCCACCAATGCTTGGGCAGTACCGGCAGTTGTCCGAGGATCAGTGGCAACTCGCGGTTGTTGGTGCGCTTGAATTTGAACAACACCCGCAGCGGGTCTTCGGCGACCACTTCATCGACATCGGCGTAGTAGGTGCGGTAGATCGGCGAGCCTTCCTTCATCAGTTCCTGGAACGTGAACACCACGTCTTCGGCGCGGATCGGGTGGCCGTCGTGGAACCGCGCTTCGGGGCGCAGGTAGAAACGCACCCAGCTGTTGTCCGGGGCTTTTTCGATCTTGCCGGCGACCAGGCCGTATTCGGTGATGGGTTCGTCCAGGCTCTGCATGGCCAGGGTGTCGTAGATCAGACTGATGTTGTCGGCCGGTACGCCCTTGCTGATAAACGGGTTGAGGCTGTCGAAGCCGCCCATGCTCGATTCGCGGAAGGTGCCGCCCTTGGGGGCATCCGGGTTCACATAGTCGAAGTGCTTGAAGTCGGCGGGGTATTTCGGCGGCTCGTTGTAGAGCGTCAGCGCATGTTGCGGCGCCGCGTGGGCTGCGGAGCACAGCAACAGGCCGGCAAACAGTGAAGTACGCAAAGACATCATTGGGCTTTCTCCGACGCTTTCAGCCACCACGCGCTCAGGCCCAGGCTGTAGGGCGGCGTGGTGACAAAGGCGAACCGGTTACGGTACGCCAGGCGATGATAGTTGAGGTACCAGTTGGGAATACTGTAGTGCTGCCACAGGAGCACTCGGTCCAGGGCGCGGCCGGCGGCCAGTTGTTCTTCGCGGGTCTGGGCGGCCAGCAGTTGTTCCAGCAGGTGATCGACAATGGGGTTGGCGATGCCCGCGTAGTTCTTGCTGCCCTTGATTGCGGCCTGGCTGGAGTGGAAGTACTGCCACTGCTCAAGGCCGGGGCTCAGGGTTTGATTGAGGGTGATCAGGATCATGTCGAAGTCGAACTGATCCAGGCGCTGCTTGTACTGCGCGCGGTCAACGGTGCGCAGCCGCGCGTCGATGCCGATGCTGATCAGGTTCTCGACATAGGGCTGCAGGATGCGCTCCAGGTTCGGATTGACCAGCAGAATCTCGAAGCGCAGCGGTTGCCCGTCCTTGTTGAGCAGGCGTTGGCCCGACAGCTTCCACCCGGCTTCGCCCAGCAGCGACAGGGCGCGGCGCATGTTTTCACGGGGGATGCCGCGCCCGTCGGTCTGCGGCAGGCTGAAGGCTTGGGTAAACAGGTTCGCCGGCAATTGCTCGCGGTACGGCGAGAGCATCAGCCATTCGTGGCCCACGGGTACGCCGGTCGCCGCGAATTCGCTGTTGGGGTAGTAGCTCAAAGTGCGTTTGTAGGCGTTGCTGAACAGCGTGCGGTTGGTCCATTCGAAGTCGAACATCAGCCCCAGGGCTTCGCGCACCTTGGTCTGGCTGAAGGTCGGCCGGCGGGTGTTCATGAACAGGCCCTGGCTCTGGGTGGGGATCTGGTGAGCGATCTGCGCCTTGATCACGTCACCCCGGTTCACCGCCGGGAAGTTGTAACCATTCGCCCAATTCTTGGCCTGGTGCTCGATATAGATGTCGAACTCGCCGGCCTTGAAGGCTTCGAAGGCCACGTCGCTGTCGCGGTAGAACTCCACCTCGACCTTGTCGTAGTTATAGAAACCCTGGTTGACCGGCAGGTCCTTGCCCCAGTAATCCTTGACCCGTTCGAACACCAATTGGCGCCCAGGCGTGACCTTGCTGATACGGTAAGGCCCACTGCCCAGCGGCGGTTCGAAGGTGGTCGCCTTGAAATCGCGGTTTTTCCAATAGTGTTGGGGCAGCACCGGTAACTCGCCCAGGCGCAGGATCAGCAGCGGGTTGCCGGCGCGCTTGAATACAAAGCGGATGCGGTGACGGTTGAGGATGTCCACCCGCGCCACTTCCTGCAGGTTGGTGCGGTACTGCGGGTGGCCTTCGGTCAGCAGGGTGCGATAGGAAAACGCCACGTCATACGCGGTGATCGGCTTTCCATCGTGAAAGCGTGCTTCCGGGCGCAGGTTGAACACTACCCAACTGCGGTCCTCGCTGTACTCCACCGATTGGGCAATCAATCCGTAACTTGAGGTGGGCTCATCGCCGGATGGCGCGTACTGGCCGGTGCCGACCATCAATGGTTCGTTGAGCTCATTGACGCCGTATTGCAGGAAGTTGGGGGTTGAAACCGGGCTTGAGCCTTTGAACGTGTAGGGGTTGAGCGTATCGAAGGTGCCAAATGCCATGACCCGCAAGGTCCCGCCTTTCGGCGCTGCAGGATTTACCCAATCGAAGTGGGTGAATTTGGCTGGGTATTTGAGCCTGCCGAACTGCGTATACCCGTGGCTCTCGGTAATCGTCGCGTTCGCACCAAAGCTCAAGGCCAGACTTATTAGTAGAAGGAGGGGACGCTTCAAGTCAGAGATCCGATCCAGGCGGCTTGGGCTTTATGGTCGGTACAGTAACAGCTTGTTCCGGTTGGAAAAAGCCGGTTGGGAACACTGGAGATTCAGTGTAGGAGGGGGCTTGCCCCCGATAGCAGTTTGTCAGCCACCAGATTTATTGGCTGATCCACCGATATCGGGGGCAAGCCCCCTCCTACATTGGTTCTACAGTGTTCTGAAAGCCTTAGCGCGGCCCGGAAACTACCAGCATCTGCCCCGGCTTCAACGCCTGGCCAGTACGCGGGTTCCAACGCTTGAGATGTTGCATCTCGACGTTGAAACGCTTGGCGACGATGTACAGCGAGTCGCCTTTCTTGACCTTGTACTGCACCGGCTTCTTGCTGCTGGCTACTGCGCGGCGGGTGTCCTGCATCACCAGGGTCTGACCAACCTTGAGGGCCTGGCCGTTAAGCTTGTTCCAGCGTTGCAGGTCATGCACATCGACCTTGTTGGCCTTGGCGATCAGCGTAAGGTTGTCGCCGCTGCGCACCTTGTAGCTTCGGCTGCGGCCGGCAACCCGTGCGGTCTCAACTTCGTCGAAGACCTGTTTCTTCGGGCGCATCGCCAGTAATTCTTCAGGCTTCATCGTCGAAAGTGTGCTGGTCAGCAACTGCGCCTTGGAACTCGGTACCAACAGATGCTGCGGGCCATCCAGGGTGGTGCGTTGTTTGAGGGCCGGGTTGAGCTGGAACAGCTCGTCTTCGTCGATCTCCGCCAGCGCGGCGACCCGGGACAGGTCCATGCTTTGTTTGACTTCTACGACTTCGAAGTAAGGCGTGTTGGCAATCGGGTTCAGGTTGACGCCGTAGGCCTCAGGGGCCAGCACCACCTGGGACAGCGCCAGGAACTTGGGCACGTAATCCTTGGTTTCCTGGGGCAGGGGCAGGTTCCAGTAGTCGGTGGGCAGACCGAGCTTCTCGTTGCGCTCGATCGCCCGGCTCACCGTGCCTTCGCCGGCGTTATAGGCTGCCAGCGCCAGCAGCCAGTCGCCGTTGAACATGTCGTGCAGACGGGTCAGGTAGTCCAGGGCGGCGGTGGTGGAGGCGGTAATGTCGCGGCGGCCATCATAGGCGCGGGTCTGGCGCAGGTTGAAGTAGCGCCCGGTGGAGGGGATGAACTGCCACAAGCCGACGGCATCGCTGCGCGAATAGGCCATTGGGTTGTAGGCACTTTCGATCACTGGCAGCAGCGCCAGCTCCAGGGGCATGTTGCGTTCTTCAAGGCGTTCGACGATGTAATGAATGTAGAGACTGCCGCGTTCGCCGGCGTTCTCCAGGAAGGACGGGTTGCTGGCGAACCACAGGCGCTGTTGCTCGATGCGCGGGTTGACGCCAACGTTGTCCTGCAATTGAAAGCCCCGTCGCATGCGTTCCCAGACATCCTGCGGTACTTCGGGAGCAGGCTTTTCTGAAAGCCAGATGACGGGTTTCTGTTTGATTTTGGCGGTAAGGTTGGGCTTGGGTTGCACGGTGGATTGTGCAGTGAAATTGGTCGATTGGCAGCCCGCCAGTGTTGCGGACACAGCCACCGCCACAGCTTGAGCCAGGCGGGTCAATGCGTCTGAATGGTTGGATTTACGAATAGATGACGACATTGGCTGGAAGTAAGTTCCGGGCAAAAATGTCGGGCGATTCTAGAAAGCACTTTGGTTCCGGTCAACCATTCAGAAATTACGTATCAGATTGCATCGTCTTAGAACTTATCTTTCCAAGCCCTCAAGCTAGCAAACACCTCGGCCCCAGAGCGGTTGTCGCGGCCATTCCGTTCGTCCGCTTTTTGTTTAACGGATGTTTCAGAAGTACGCAGAAAAGGGTTGGTGCGTTTTTCCAATGCCAGGTTGGAGGGCAGTGTTATCTCACCACGGGCCCTGAGTTGGCGGACGATTTCCACCCGTTCGGCGATGTCGGCGTTGTCCGGTTCCACTGCCTGGGCGAACTTGAGGTTACTTTGTGTGTATTCGTGGGTGCAGTACACCAGCGTGTCGGCGGGCAGTGCGGCCAGGCGCTCAAGGGAAGTGTGCATCTGCTCTGGCGTGCCTTCGAACAGGCGGCCGCAGCCAGCGGCGAACAGGGTGTCGCCACAGAACAGCGCGCCCTGGTGATAGAAGGCGATGTGGCCGAGGGTGTGGCCTGGCACGGTATAAATGTCAAAGTCCCAGCCGAGCACGTTGATGCGATCGTTATCCTGCAGGGCGACGTCCCGCGCCGGGATCTGCTCGTTGGCCGGTCCGTAGACCTTGGCATCGGTCACGCGCTTGAGTTGCTCGACGCCACCCACGTGATCATGGTGATGGTGGGTGATCAGGATGTCGCTCAGGGTCCACTCCGGATGTTGCGTAAGCCAGGCCAGTACCGGCGCGGCATCGCCGGGATCGACCACCGCGCAACGTTGGGTATGCGGGTCCTGTAGCAACCATATGTAGTTATCGGTGAAGGCGGGCAGAGCACTGATCTGTATCATTCTTCGATTCGCCAAGCTGAACACATTGGTGCATCTTAGAACGTCTAGGCGAGTTGGAGAATGCAATGACTGATAAAGCGTTCGCCCAGGCCGATCCTGAGTGGCTGGCCCTGATCGGCGCGGCCCGCGAATGGTTGTCCGGGCCCATCGGGCAATTTTTGCTGGATGAAGAACGGCGCATGCTCGAAGACGAGTTGGGTCGTTTCTTTGGTGGCTACCTCGTGCATTACGGTCCCTCGGCACAGACGCCGCCGTCTGCGCCGCAGGTGCAGCGCAATGTGCGTCTGGGTGCGCCGTTGCCGGGCGTGGAGATCGTTTGTGAGGAACAGGCCTGGCCGTTGAGCGAGCACGCTGCCGATGTGGTGGTGTTGCAGCATGGCCTGGATTTCTGCCTGTCGCCTCACGGGTTGCTGCGCGAGGCGGCGAGCAGCGTGCGCCCTGGTGGCCATTTGCTGATTGTTGGTATCAACCCCTGGAGCAGTTGGGGGCTGCGCCATGTGTTCGCTCATGATGGCCTTCGCCAGGCGCGCTGCATCTCGCCGTCGCGGGTGGCGGACTGGTTGAACCTGCTGGGCTTCGCGCTGGAGAAACGCCGCTTCGGGTGCTATCGTCCGCCGCTTGCCTCGACCAAGTGGCAGGCGCGCCTGGCCGGCTGGGAACGCCGCGCGGGTGCCTGGCAACTGTCGGGCGGCGGCTTCTATTTATTAGTAGCGCGCAAGATTGTGGTCGGGCTGCGGCCAGTGCGCCAGGTGCCCCGCCAGCCCATGGGCAAGCTGGTGCCGATGCCGATGGCCAAGGTCAATCGCAAGCAAAGCGAACCGTAAACCCTTTTTGATTTCAGATCCCGCCTGTTTTGATGGATGTAACCGATGACCGATACCGTAGAACTCTTCACCGATGGCGCCTGCAAGGGCAACCCAGGCCCCGGCGGCTGGGGCGCGTTGCTGGTGTGCAAGGGCGTCGAGAAGGAACTGTGGGGCGGCGAAGCCAACACCACCAACAACCGCATGGAATTGATGGGCGCGATTCGCGGCCTTGAAGAACTCAAGCGCCGTTGCAACGTACTGCTGGTGACCGACTCGCAGTACGTGATGAAGGGCATCAACGAGTGGATGGTCAACTGGAAAAAGCGCGGTTGGAAGACCGCCGCCAAAGAACCGGTCAAGAATGCCGACCTATGGCAACTGCTCGATGAGCAATGCAATCGCCATGACATCACTTGGAAGTGGGTACGTGGTCACATCGGCCACCCCGGCAACGAGCGTGCCGACCAGTTGGCCAACCGTGGCGTGGATGAAGTGCGGGGCTACAAGCAAAGCTGATGCCGTCTGACGTGTTAACATCCCGCCCTTTGACGCACACCACCACCCCGTTGAGAGCTGAACCCTGATGGCCATCCGATCTGTTGTACTCGATACCGAAACCACCGGCATGCCGGTGACTGACGGCCACCGGATCATTGAAATCGGCTGTGTCGAACTCATGGGTCGGCGCCTCACCGGGCGTCACTTCCACGTCTACCTGCAACCGGATCGCGACAGTGACGAAGGCGCCATCGGCGTCCACGGCATCACCGACGAGTTCCTCAAGGGCAAGCCGCGTTTTGCCGAGGTGGCCGATGAGTTCTTCGAATTCATCAACGGCGCCCAGTTGATCATCCATAACGCGGCGTTCGACGTCGGCTTCATCAACAACGAATTTGCCCTCATGGGGCAGACGGATCGCGCGGATATTTCCCAGCACTGCTCGATCCTCGACACCTTGATGATGGCCAGGGAGCGTCACCCTGGCCAGCGCAACAGCCTGGATGCGTTGTGCAAGCGGTATGGCGTCGACAACTCCGGCCGAGAACTCCACGGCGCCTTGCTCGACTCCGAGATTCTCGCCGACGTCTACCTGACCATGACCGGCGGGCAGACCAGCCTGTCCCTGGCCGGCAATGCTTCCGATGGCAGCGGCTCTGCGGAAGGCTCGGGCAATCGTCCTTCGGAAATCCGGCGTCTGCCGGCAGATCGCAAGCCGACCACCATTCTCCGCGCCAGCGAGCAGGACATGGTCGAGCATGCGCAACGCCTGGAAGCGATTGCCAAGTCGGCGGGCGCGCCGGCGCTGTGGACCCAGTTGACACAACAATAGCCCTGCGTGGGTCCGATCAACCTGTGCGAGGGGGCTCGCCCCGATAGCGGTGGATCAGCCAATCAACTATTAGCTGACACACCGTGATCGGGAGCAAGCCACCTCCCACAGTTGATCTGCGTAGCTTTCAAAATCTTCATTCGCGTCATCGCTTCCCAGCTTCTACCCTGAGTGCATAGCCCTCAGGACTCCCACGCCCTCATGTACAAAGACCTGAAGTTCCCTATCCTTATCGTGCACCGCGACATCAAGGCCGACACCGTTGCCGGCGACCGGGTCCGCGGCATTGCCAGGGAGTTGGAACAAGAGGGCTTCAGTGTTTTTTCCGCCGTGGACTACGCCGAAGGTCGGCTAGTGGCGTCTACCCATCACGGCTTGGCCTGCATGTTGATCGCCGCCGAAGGCGCTGGCGAAAATACCCATCTGCTGCAAAACATGGTTGAGCTGATTCGCTTGGCGCGGGTACGGGCACCGAACCTGCCGATCTTTGCCTTGGGCGAGCAAGTCACCCTGGAAAACGCCCCGGCCGATGCCATGAGCGAGCTCAATCAACTGCGTGGCATCCTTTATCTGTTCGAAGACACCGTGCCATTCCTGGCCCGGCAAGTGGCCCGCGCTGCGCGCACTTACCTGGATGGCCTGTTGCCGCCGTTCTTCAAGGCCTTGGTGCAGCACACCGCTGATTCAAATTATTCCTGGCACACCCCCGGCCATGGCGGTGGCGTGGCCTACCGCAAAAGCCCGGTGGGGCAGGCATTTCATCAGTTCTTTGGGGAAAACACCCTGCGTTCGGATTTGTCGGTCTCTGTTCCCGAATTGGGCTCGCTGCTGGACCACACTGGCCCCCTGGCCGAAGCAGAGGCTCGTGCTGCCCGTAATTTTGGCGCTGACCACACCTTCTTTGTGATCAACGGCACTTCCACCGCCAACAAGATTGTCTGGCACTCGATGGTCGCCCGCGATGATTTGGTGCTGGTGGACCGCAACTGCCACAAGTCGGTATTGCACTCGATCATCATGACCGGCGCGATCCCGCTGTACCTGTGCCCGGAGCGCAACGAACTGGGCATTATCGGCCCGATCCCCCTGAGTGAATTCAGCCCCGAGTCGATCCGCGCCAAGATCGACGCCAGCCCGTTGACCCGTGGCCGGCCAGCGAAAGTGAAGTTGGCCGTGGTCACCAACTCCACCTATGACGGCCTGTGCTACAACGCCGAGCTGATCAAGCAGCAATTGGGCAACAGCGTCGAGGTGCTGCACTTTGACGAAGCCTGGTACGCCTACGCGGCGTTCCACGAATTCTTTGCCGGGCGCTATGGCATGGGCACCTCGCGCACTCCGGACAGCCCACTGGTGTTCACCACTCACTCCACTCACAAGTTGTTGGCCGCGTTCAGCCAGGCCTCGATGATCCATGTACAGGACGGCGGCGCCCGTCAGTTGGACCGTGACCGTTTCAACGAAGCGTTCATGATGCACATCTCCACCTCGCCTCAGTACAGCATCATCGCGTCGCTGGACGTGGCTTCGGCGATGATGGAAGGCCCTGCCGGGCGTTCGTTGCTCCAGGAAATGTTCGACGAAGCCCTGAGTTTTCGCCGCGCGCTGGCTAACCTCCGCCAGCATATCGCCGCTGAAGATTGGTGGTTCTCGATCTGGCAGCCGCCGTCGGTGGCGGGCATCGACCGCGTCGCCACGGAAGATTGGCTGTTGCAGCCGCAGGATGACTGGCATGGCTTTGGGGATGTGGCCGAAGATTATGTGTTGTTGGACCCGATCAAAGTGACGCTGGTCATGCCCGGTCTCAATGCCGGCGGCGCCTTGAGCGATTGTGGGATCCCTGCCGCCGTGGTCAGTAAGTTCCTCTGGGAGCGCGGGTTGGTGGTGGAGAAGACCGGGTTGTATTCCTTCCTCGTGTTGTTTTCCATGGGCATCACCAAAGGCAAATGGAGTACGTTGCTCACCGAGTTGTTGGAATTCAAACGCAGCTACGACGCGAATGTCAGCCTGGCCAGTTGTTTGCCCTCGGTGTTTGCCCAAGGGCCGGCGCGTTATCAGGGCCTGGGTTTGCGCGACCTGTGCGACCAATTGCACAGCTGTTACCGCAGCAACGCCACCGCCAAACACCTCAAGCGCATGTACACCGTACTACCGGAGATTGCGATGAAACCGGCGCACGCCTACGACCAATTGGTAAGGGGTGAAGTGGAAGCAGTGTCTATTGATGCCTTGCCAGGACGCGTCGCAGCCGTGATGCTGGTGCCGTATCCGCCTGGCATTCCGTTGATCATGCCCGGCGAGCGCTTTACCGAGAGCACCCGCTCGATCATCGACTACCTGGCATTTGCCCGTACGTTCGATAGCAGTTTTCCCGGTTTTTTTGCCGATGTTCACGGGTTACAACACGAAGATGACGGCAGTGGTCGTTGTTACACCGTCGACTGCATCAAGGGTTAAGGATGTTTATGCAAGCTGTAATGAACCCGAAGTATCCAGGGCTCAGTGTGCGAGTCGCCGACGAAGGTTTTGATGCCTACGTGTGGGGCAATGACTTCAGTTTCGAGGTCAGCGCCTACAGCGTGCCGGAGATGGGCAAGCGCGTCGATCAATGGCCGCTGGAGCGTATCCTGCCGTACCGCAAATGTTATGGGATTGATCCTGAGGAGTTCGCCAGTTTCCGCGATGCCCCAGACAGTGCGATCTTCATGGCCTATCTGGACGATCGACCGGTGGGGCATGTCGTGGTCAGCACCAACTGGAATGGCTTTGCCCATGTGGATGAACTGGCGGTGGTCTTGCCGGCGCGGCGGCACGGTGTAGCGAAGGCATTGCTGGATGTAGCGCAGTTCTGGAGCCGCAAGAAAAACCTGCCGGGCATGATGCTCGAAACCCAAAACAACAACCTCGGCGCCTGCCGCCTCTATGAGCGATGCGGCTATGTGATGGGCGGGATCGACCACCTGCGCTATCGCGGCATTGACCCGCAAACTCGCGAAGTGGCGATTTTCTGGTATCGGCTGTTCAAGGCCGAAGTCGACAAGGCTTAACTCAGCAGCAGGCTTTCAGCCTTCTGCGTGACAATCTCCAGCAATGCATTCATCGCTGGAGAGGCCACGCCATCCTTGAGGGTCAGCGCGTACAGGCTGACCATCATCGGCGGCGACACCGGGCACGCATCCAGTCCGGCCTCTTGCGCGCCAAACGCAGTGAAGGGGTCGACAATCGCCAAGCCTTCTCCCGCTTCTACCATGCTGCGCATCATCTGGTAGGTCTGCACCCGTGTCTGCACCACCGGAAGCGGCCGTAGGGCTTGCAGCTTGGCGTCCAGCAGGCGGCTGAGCGGGTCTTGCCCCTCCAACCCGATCATCGACTGGCCGGCCAGGTCCTGTAGTGCAATGTACTTCTGCTTGGGCTTGAGCCAGCCGTGGGGCGCCAGCAACTGCAGTTTGCCTTGAGCCAGCACGGTGCTGACGATTTGCGGGTGTTCCGGGTCATGCAGGCTCAAGCCGACATCGGCCTCATGCAGCAACAGGCTCCTGACGATCTCCCTTGTGGGCTGGCTCGATAGGTTGCACGGGGTGTCCTGAAAGCGTCGACGCAGCACCGCGATACTTTGCGGCAGCAGTTGATTGGCCAGGGGCGGGGTACAAAGCGCACGCAAGGGCGGGGCGTGATGGTGTTTCAAACGGCTGGCCAGGCGTTGCACCGGTTCCAGCGCTTCGTATATATGGGCGATTTCTGCCTGCAGTTCGAGGGTTTCCCGTGTTGCCTGCAAGCGCCCGCGCACGCTGGCAAACAGCATAAAGCCCAGTTGCTGCTCGGCTTCCTTCAGCGCCGCGTCCACATCGCCCACGGGGAGTTGCAACCATTCGGCGGCCGTGCCGAGGTGTCCGGTCTGCAAGATGGCCTGAATCACTTCGATATGACGTAAACGCATGGCCGGAGTCTATGTGCAGTGTGGTGGGGTTTCAATGGTGCAAGCGGTCGTGCGCAAAAAAGACGGTGCAAGTCGCCTATGCCACTGGCGTTCAGCCACGACCTTACTAAAATGGCTCGTCTGATCATCAACGACCAAAGCCGGGTACCGGCACTACAACAAAAACAGGTCTGGTCTCGAATGCCTATTCCCTCGACGTTCTTCGGGGTAACGGCCAAGCAACTCATGGTTCTGGTGACCGTGGGGTGCGCGGCGGCTTATCTCCTCAATAATCACGACAACAACACACCGGAAAGTCTGGCGCTCGAAGCGTTTATCCGTGCCCAGGAACAGGTCGGCGAACAAGTGGGGGCGGTGTTGGGGGTGACCTTGATCAGGCAGGTGGAGGCGTATCCCGCGTACAACACGTCGGGCTACACGCGCTCGATGTACGCCGTGGAAGGGGAGCGGGGGCACTTGCTGGTGACGCTCAAGCAAGGCGAGCAGGGCATCGAAGTGACGGAAATCCGCAGCCCCTGATCACCCCAGCCCAGTCAACGCCAGCAATGGCCAGGACTGAGCAGGTCATCAAGGCGAGATCTTATGAAGCGAGGGTGGTTTGCGATTCGCGGACAATAATGATGCCCGACTGGATCAGTTTGAACTCATCGCCTTCCAGTTTTTCTACACGGTCGCCAATGGCCAGCTTGTAGGTTGTGGTGGGCGCCGAGCCAGCCAGGTCGCCTTGCGCCGGGTTGGATTCCTGGAACTCATGCACGGAATAAACGCGACCTTCCGCGTCTCTGGCATGGAACTGTCCGACAAGTACTGCTGCCATCTGTTTAGAACCTCTGGAGATAAACACTCGATTTGCGGTTCTGTAGACCGTAATAAAGAGGGGTAGTTTGCCTACGGAAAAAAAATACTATTCGCTGGGATTTTACGACGCCTCCTACGCAGAGAGGTGCGAGGCAAACGTCTGGAGGATTCTCAAAACCTTCTGGTGAACCTGTCGTGAAGCCTCTATAACTACAAGCTCCTTTAGTCAGACATCGGGAAAACCTCAATGAGCAAGGTCTACACGATTGCCGTCCTGGTTGGCAGCTTGAGAAAACAGTCGATCAACCGCAAGGTCGCGTTGGCATTGGCCGAACTGGCCCCAGCCAATCTGAAGTTGAACATCGTCGAAATTGGCGATTTGCCGCTCTACAACGAAGACATCGACGCTGATTCACCGCCGGCAGCCTACAGTACTTTCCGCAAACAGGTGAGTTCATCCGACGCGGTGTTGTTCGTGACCCCGGAATACAACCGCTCGGTGCCGGCCCCGTTGAAGAACGCGATTGATGTGGGTTCCCGTCCTTATGGGCAAAGCGCCTGGAGCGGCAAGCCGGGTGCGATCATCAGTGTGTCGCCTGGCGCTATCGGAGGCTTTGGCGCCAACCACCATCTGCGTCAGTCCCTGGTGTTCCTGGATGTATGGTGCATGCAGCAGCCCGAAGCCTACCTGGGTGGGGCGGGCAGTGTGTTTGATGAGTCGGGCAAAGTGTCGGAAAAGACCAAGCCGTTTTTGCAGGCGTTTATCGATGCCTACGGCCAGTGGGTAGAAAAACAAACGGCTTGAGTTGGCAATAGCGTAAAGCGTGGGAAGGGGGTTGCCCCCTCCCACATGCTTAGATCAGCGCAGCCAGTTGGTCCGCGCCAGCTCGATTACCTCATCGCCACGCCCACTCATCACCGCCTTGAGCATGTACAAGCTAAACCCCTTGGCCTGCTCCAGCTTGATGCTCGGCGGCATCACCAGTTCCTGGGTGGCAGTCACCACGTCCACCAGCACCGGGCCATCGTGGGCCAGGGCGCGGCGCAGGGCCGGCTCCAGGTCTTCGGACTGCTCCACACGAATGCCGAGGATACCCATGGCATTGGACATCGCCGCGAAATCCGGGTTTTTCAGTTCGGTGCCCGCGTCCAGATAACCCGCCGCCTTCATCTCCATGGCGACGAACCCCAGTGACGAGTTATCAAACACGATGACTTTCACCGGCAACTTCAGCTGCGCCAGCGAGATGAAATCCCCCATCAACATGGCGAACCCGCCATCGCCGGACATCGAAATCACTTGCCGCCCCGGGAATGCTGCCTGCGCGCCGATGGCCTGGGGCATGGCGTTGGCCATGGAGCCGTGGTTGAACGAGCCGATCAGGCGGCGTTTACCGTTCATCTTCAGGTAGCGCGCCGCCCAGACCGTGGGCGAACCGACATCGGCGGTAAAGATCGCATCATCGTCGGCCAGCTCACTGAGCAATCGCGCGACGTATTGCGGATGGATCGGCCGGTTGGCTTTTGAAGGTTGTGCAAGGTCATCGAGCCCCTGGCGGGCTTTCACGTAATGCTTCAATGAAGTCTCAAGGAAGCTGCGATCCGTCTTGCGGGTCAAGCGCGGAAGGAGGGCGTCGATGGTTTCGCCCACATCTGCGGCGATGCCCAAGTCCAAGGTAGCGCGACGACCCAATGCCTGTGGGTTGCGGTCGACCTGGATGATTTTTGCGTCCGTAGGGTAGAACTGGCGATATGGAAAGTCCGTGCCGAGCATGATCAGCGTGTCGCAGTCGAGCATGGCGTGGTAACCGGAGCTGAAGCCGATCAGGCCAGTCATGCCCACATCAAACGGGTTGTCCCATTCCACATGTTCTTTGCCGCGCAGGGCGTGCACCACCGGCGCACCCAGCGTATCGGCCAGGGCCACCACTTGCGCATGGGCGCCCGCACAGCCGCTGCCACACAGCAGCGTGACTTTTTCACTGTCCTTGAGGATCTCGCTCAAGTGCAGCAGATCGGCCTCCGCAGGCAGTGTGCGTGGCGCGTGCAGGGCCGGCCACGGCTTGAGGGTGTCTTCGACTTCCAGCAGCGACACATCCCCCGGAATCACCACCACTGCTACGCCGCGATTGAGGATCGCCGAGCGCATGGCGCGGTGCAGCACTTGGGGCATCTGCGCGGGGTTGGTGACTAGCTCGATGAAGTGGCTGCACTCCTTGAACAGTTCCTGGGGATGGGTCTCCTGGAAGTAGTTCAAGCCAATTTCCGAAGACGGAATCTGCGCGGCAATCGCCAGCACTGGCACATGGTTGCGATGGCAGTCGAACAGACCATTGATCAAGTGCAGATTGCCCGGCCCGCAGCTGCCTGCGCACACCGTCAACTCGCCGGTGGCTGCTGCTTCGGCACCGGCGGCAAACGCGGCGACTTCTTCGTGGCGCACATGCATCCACTCAATGCTGTCCATGGTGCGTAAGGCGTCGGTGAGGCCGTTGAGGCTGTCGCCGGTCAGGCCCCAAATGCGCTTGATGCCCGCCTGTTCAAGGGTGGTCGCCAGTTGCTGGGCCAGGTTGATTTTCGCCATGAAGCACTCCAATCGTCAGTGAGGTTAAAAAACTGCTGATCAATAGGGGACAGCTCGATCACGGCGAATGCTCCGTCTTTAATGTGAAGATTGCGTCATGGTCGCACGGTACTGCCGAGTGCGCCGAGCGATAAACCATTGGTCACACGCCAGGGCCAGCCAGGGGATAACCTTGGGGTTGGGCAAACGACCACGGCTGAGGCGGCGCATCTGGCCGCGCACCACGGCGAGCGTAGCGAGTGAGGCCAGGGGCTTGCGCTTCCAATCGATCGGCTTGAGTTGCGGGTTGAGGTCGCGTCCTTCGCGCCAATGCTTGATCAATTGTGGTTCCAGGGTCAGGGCGGTGGCGATACCGGCCATGGCGACGCCGCTGTCCAGTACCTGCTTCACGATAGGCAGTCGGCGAATGCCACCGGTGACCATCACGGGCATGGTGGCGACGCTGGCCATTTCTGCGGCAAATTCTAGGAAATACGCCTCACGGGCCAGGGTGCGACCATCCCGCGCTTCGCCTTGCATGGCGGGCGCCTCGTAGCTGCCACCGGACAATTCCAACAAGTCGATGGGCAACGGGTTGAGCATTTCGACCACCGCGCGCGCATCGGTTTCATCGAAGCCGCCACGCTGGAAATCCGCCGAGTTGAGTTTGACCGCCACGCAAAACGACGGGCGGACACCGGCGCGCACGGCGTGAATCACTTCCAGCAGCAGGCGCGCGCGATTTTCCAGCGAGCCGCCCCAACGGTCGCTGCGGTGGTTGCTCAAGGGCGAGAGAAATTGACTCAGCAAATAGCCGTGGGCGCCATGGATCTGCACCCCGGTAAAGCCAGCTTTCTCGGCCAGGCGTGCGCTGGTTGCGAAGCGCCGGATCACGTCCTGAATATCGTCTTCGGTCATCGCTTTTGGTGTGGCGAACATCTTGGAAAAGCTGCCCAGGTCCAGCGCAATGGCAGACGGTGCCAAGGCTTGTTGGCCGAGATTGGCCATGGTCTGGCGCCCTGGATGGCTGAGCTGCATCCAGAAGTGCACGCCCTTGTTACGGGCTACATCGGCCCATTCGCGAAAGCTGTCCAGGTGCTCCTCGTTTTCCAGGGCCACGCCGCCGGGGCCGGTCATGGCGTGGCGGTCGATCATCACATTGCCGGTCAGCAGCAGGCCGGGTTCGCCATCTGCCCAGGCCTTGTACAACTGCTTCAATTCGCGGGATGGCGCTTGGTTGATATCGGCCATGTTCTCTTCCATCGCAGCCTTAGCGATGCGATTGGCGATGATTTGGCCGTTGGGCAGTTGCAGGGCTTCAAAAGGTGACATGAGTTGACTCCTGAGCGGGGGAGGGCTCAGGCTAAGCTTAAAGTTAACTTTAATGTCAAGCAGGCGTTGTGATGAATATTGGTGAGCTGGCAAAACAGAGCGGTCTAGCCGCTTCACGCATTCGTTTTTACGAGAGCGAAGGGTTGATCAGTCAGGTCGGACGCCAGTCCAACGGATACCGGCGTTATGCACCTGAGGCCTTGCAGACCCTGCAATTGATTCAGAGTGCGCAGCAGGCCGGGTTTACCTTGCAGGAACTCAAGGCGCTGATGCCCGCGCCTGGAGAGCACAAGCGCGACGAGTTGATCGAGGCCCTGGAGCGCAAAGTGGCACAGATCGAAGTGATGCAAGCGCAATTGGCCCACAGCAAAGCGCAGTTGCTGGGCGTGATCGAGGCCGTGCGGGCGCAGCCGGAAGGCGTGCCATGCTCCATGGGGCAGAAGCAGGTGCTGGCGTCGATAAAACTTCAACCATAAAAAAAGCCCTGGCATGCCAGGGCTTTTTCATGTCCGCAGACTTAGCGCCGGCGAAACAGCGGCAACGGCTCATCGGTTGCAGCCTGGTACGTCACCGAGAAGTCCTTGAGGCTTTCCAATGCTTCGTACGGGTCTTTGTCTGCGCGCAGCGCGAAGGCATCGAACCCGCAACGGCGCAGGTAGAACAACTGGTCGCGCAGCACATCGCCGATCGCCCGCAGCTCACCTTTGTAACCATAACGGTCACGCAGCAAGCGTGCGTTGGAGTAGTTGCGACCGTCGGTGAAGGCCGGGAAATTCAGGGCGATGACCTGGAAGTGTTCCACGTCAGGACCGATCTCTTCGGCTTCTTCATCGGCGTCCAGCCACACACCCAGGCCGCCGTCGCGGGCTTTGAGCGCGTGGCCATGCTCGCGCCACAGGGCCAGCGGCACGATCAGGTCGTCGCAGTTGGAAATGCCGTCGAAGCTCGCGTCCTTGGGCAGCAGGTGCCAGGTTTCGTCGAGGACTTCGTTGTTCTTAATGATTCGCTGCATAGACGCGCTCCTTGAACAGGTCAATGCCGATGCGCTGGTAGGTGTCGATGAAACGCTCATCTTCGGTGCGCTGTTCGATGTACACATCGATCAGTTTGCCGATCACCTCGGGCATGGCTTCCTGGGCGAAGGACGGGCCGAGGATCTTGCCCAGGCTCGCATCGCGGCTGGCGCTGCCACCCAGGGACACTTGGTAGAATTCTTCGCCTTTCTTGTCCACGCCCAGGATGCCGATGTGGCCGACGTGGTGGTGACCACAGGCGTTCATGCAACCGGAAATGTTCAGGTCCAGCTCGCCGATGTCGAACAGGTAGTCCAGGTCGTCGAAACGGCGCTGGATCGATTCGGCAATCGGGATCGACTTGGCGTTGGCCAGGGAGCAGAAATCGCCGCCTGGGCAGCAGATGATGTCGGTCAGCAGGCCAATGTTCGGCGTGGCGAAACCGCCTTCACGCAGTTCGCCCCACAGGGTGAAGAGTTGGCTTTGCTCCACATCCGCGAGAATGATGTTCTGCTCGTGGGAGGTGCGCAGTTGACCGAAGCTGTAACGGTCGGCCAGGTCGGCAACGGCGTCCAGCTGCTTGTCGGTGATATCACCTGGGGCAACACCGGTAGGCTTGAGCGACAGGGTTACGGCCACATAGCCCGGCTTTTTGTGCGCCAGGGTGTTGCGCGTACGCCAGCGGGCGAAGCCCGGGTGCTGCTGGTCGAGTGCGGCGAGTTCGGCGTCCTGATTGCTCAGGGCCTTGTACTCGGGGTCGACGAAGTGCTTGGCGACGCGGTGTACTTCGGCTTCGGTCAGGGTGGTCTGGCCGCCGCGCAGGTGTTCCATCTCGGCATCGACTTTCTGGGCGAATACCTCAGGGGTCAGCGCCTTGACCAGGATCTTGATCCGGGCCTTGTACTTGTTGTCACGACGGCCATAGCGGTTGTAGACACGCAGGATGGCGTCGAGGTAGCTCAACAAGTCTTGCCACGGCAGGAACTCGTTGATAAACGCGCCAACTACCGGGGTACGGCCCAGGCCGCCACCCACCAGCACACGGAAGCCCAGCTCGCCAGCGGCGTTGTAGACCGGCTCCAGGCCGATGTCGTGGACTTCGATGGCGGCGCGGTCCGAGGTCGAGCCGTTGACGGCGATCTTGAACTTGCGCGGCAGGTAGGCGAACTCGGGGTGGAAGGTAGTCCATTGACGGACGATTTCGCACCATGGGCGTGGGTCAATCAACTCATCGGCGGCAACACCGGCGAATTGGTCGGTGGTCACGTTGCGCAGGCAGTTACCGCTGGTCTGAATGGCGTGCATCTGCACGGTGGCCAGCTCGGCGAGGATGTCCGGCACATCTTCCAGCGCCGGCCAGTTGAACTGTACGTTCTGGCGGGTACTGATGTGGGCATAGCCTTTGTCGAAGTCGCGGGCAATCTTGGCCATCATGCGCATCTGGCGCGAAGTCAGTTGGCCATAGGGCACGGCCACCCGCAGCATCGGCGCAAAGCGCTGAACATAAAGGCCATTTTGCAGGCGCAGAGGGCGGAACTCTTCTTCGCTCAGTTCACCTGCTAAGTAGCGTCGGGTCTGATCACGGAACTGCTTGACGCGGTCCTCGATGATGCGCTGATCGTATTCGTCGTATACGTACATATAGGTCCTGTTCTCGGCAAATCTGCGCGCACGGCCGCGCACTCCCAACGGAGCCGGCGCACGATACCAGTTTGCGTTTATGCGCAAAAGTGATGTTTGAGTATATGCAAATAACCAAAATGACTAATGAGAACAGTTATCGCGATATCCACATTTGTCATGCGGGCAATCATCAACTTTACTGTGAGCGAGTCTTAGTGCAATCACCTATAAAACCGACAAGAGGCGATGCGATGAGCAATCCGACAAAAGCCCGTAAACCCGACAGTACCGTGGATGCGTGGGCCATTCTGTTCTTGATCATTTTGGTGGTGGGAACTGCCGTGTTTTGGGTAAGCCACCAATAAAGGTGGTTGATCGAACCTCGATTGGTTTGGGCATTGCTACTATCATGGCGGCCTATTTTCGAGGCTCAGGCATCTATGTTGAAGGTGTTGATTACGTGTGTCTGGTTGCTGGGATCGACGTATGGAGTGATGGCTCATGCAACGTCGGTGGTCTTTCTCAATCCGGGCGTGTCGACGGAAACCTTCTGGGTCAGCTACACGCAATTCATGCAGGCCGCCGCCAAGGACCTCGGCCTGGAATTGCGTGTGCGTTATGGCGAGCGTAATCCCGACAATACGCTGCTTCAGGCGCGTGAGGTGCTGCAAGGCAGCCAGCGACCTGATTACCTGGTGCTGGTGAATGAGCAATACGTTGCACCGCAGATCCTGCGCATGGCCGAGGGCAGTGGCGTCAAGCTGCTGTTGGTGAACAGCGCGCTGACCCCCGACCAAATGCATTTGCTGGGAACCCGCAGTGGCATCCGTTTGATCGGCAGCCTGGTCGCTGACGATGAAGAGGCTGGCTACCTGATGCTTCGCGACTTGCTGCGCCAGCACGGACCGGTTGCGCCCGGTCAATCCCTCGACCTGTTGGCCTTTTCCGGCGTCAAGACCACGCCGGGCGCGCAATTGCGTGAGCGGGGCATGCGTCGGGCGCTGGCCGAACATCCCGAGGTGCGCCTGCGTCAGTTGGTCTACGGTGAATGGAGCCGCGAGCGCGCCTTCGAGCAAGCGACGCAACTGTTCAAGCGCTACCCGCAGACGGCGCTGGTGTGGTCGGCCAACGATCAGATGGCGCTGGGCGCCATGCAGGCGCTGCAGGCCAGCGGGCGGTTACCGGGTAAGGACGTGCTGTTCAGCGCGATCAACAGCTCGCCGGAGATTTTGCAGGCTCGACTGGACGGACGCTTGTCGTCCCTGGTCGCCGGGCATTTCACTGTCGGCGGCTGGGCCATGGTGTTGGTTCATGATGATGCCAAGGGATTGGACATTGGCGCATACGGCGGGCGCGACCGGCAGTTGACGTTGTTCCAATTGATCGATGCCGGCCAGGCGCGGCGTTTGTTGGGGCCGACACCGTCGGTGAATTTTCGCGTGCTGTCGGCCCAGGGCAAGCCCGAGTCCTATCGCTACCCATTCAGCCTACGTCTGTTGCTGCGCTAGACGCCGGCCAGGTGCAGCACCAGCTTGACGATTCCAAACAAGGTCAAGGCAAACACCGCTGTAAACAGGATGCCCAGGATCACAAAGTGGCTGGGCTTGCCATGGGTGAAGTCGCGGGCCCGATTCTTGCCGCTCTGAACGCCAAACGCAGCGGCCACCACACTGTGGAGCATCTGCCAGAAGGTAGGGGGCTTGTAGTTGGCTGGATCGTCCATACGTCCCTCGACACAAGGTGTGTGAGGGATAGCATAGACGATTGCCCGAGGCGGGTTCGGGGAGGCGACGCGCAGTGTCACGGGCTGCATGCCCGCGTTGAGCGTGGGCACGTTTCTCCGTCAGGGCTTAGTTGTCATAACCCAGGTTCGGCGCCAGCCAGCGCTCGGTCACGGCCAGGTCCTGGCCCTTGCGGGCGGTGTAACTGGCGACCTGATCCTTGTCGACCTTGCCCACGGCAAAGTACTGCGCTTGCGGGTGGGCGAAGTACCAGCCGCTGACCGCCGCCGCCGGGAACATCGCGTAGTGTTCGGTAAGGAACACACCGCTGCGCCCGGCGTGCATTTCGCGGGCCTCGGGGTCGAGCAGTTGGAACAACTGGGCTTTCTCGGTGTGATCCGGGCACGCCGGGTAGCCGGGAGCAGGGCGGATACCGCTGTATTGCTCTTTGATCAGCGCCTCGTTGTCCAGTTGCTCGTCCTTGGCGTAGCCCCAGTGCTCTTTACGCACTTGCTGGTGCAGCCACTCGGCGCAGGCTTCGGCCAGACGGTCGGCCAGGGCCTTGACCATGATCGAGTTGTAATCGTCGCCGGCATCCTGGTAGGCCTTGGCCACTTCTTCGGCGCCGATGCCGGCGGTGGTGATAAAGCCACCGATGTAGTCGGTCACGCCGCTGTCCTTAGGCGCGACGAAGTCGGCCAGGGAGAAGTTCGGCTTGCCGTCGGTCTTGATGATCTGTTGGCGCAGGTGGTGCAGTTTGGCAATTGGCTGGCCGTCGTCGCCGTACACTTCAAGGTCATCGTCCTGCACCTGGTTGGTCGGCCAGAAACCAAACACCGCACGGGCGCTGATCAGCTTTTCATCAATCAGCTTCTTGAGCATTTCCTGGGCATCCGCGTACAGCGCGGTGGCGGCTTCGCCCACCACTTCATCGGTGAGGATGCGTGGGAATTTGCCGGCCAGGTCCCAGGAGATAAAGAACGGAGTCCAGTCGATGTACTCGGCCAGGACGTTGAGGTCGATATTGTCCAGCACCTTGGCACCGGTAAACGTCGGCACCACCGGTGTGTAGTTGCTCCAGTCGAACTGCGGCTTCTTGGCGATGGCCGCCGGGTAGCTCAGGCGTTCGGTGCGCGCACTGCGGTTGGAGGTGCGCTCACGCACATCGATGTATTCCAGGCGGGTCTTCTCGACGAAGCCCGCTTTCAACTCCTTGGACAGCAACTGCGTGGCCACGCCCACCGCGCGTGAGGCGTCGGTGACGTAGATCACCGCGTCGTTGCTGTACTTAGGCTCGATCTTCACCGCCGTGTGCGCCTTGGAGGTGGTCGCGCCGCCGATCATCAGGGGCAGGTGAAAGTCCTGACGCTGCATCTCGCGGGCCACATGCACCATCTCGTCCAGGGACGGCGTGATCAGGCCGGACAGCCCGATAATGTCGCACTTCTGCTCCTTGGCCACCTGCAGGATTTTCTCCGCCGGCACCATCACACCCAGGTCGACGATGTCATAACCGTTGCAACCGAGCACTACGCCGACG
This sequence comes from Pseudomonas sivasensis, assembly GCF_021391435.1. Lineage (NCBI taxonomy): Bacteria > Pseudomonadati > Pseudomonadota > Gammaproteobacteria > Pseudomonadales > Pseudomonadaceae > Pseudomonas > Pseudomonas sivasensis. Next base: position 2,740,633 of record NZ_CP090029.1, read on the forward strand.
ATGTTCTTGCCGATGTCATGCACGTCGCCCTTCACCGTGGCCATCAGGATCTTGCCCTTGGCTTCCGGCTTGTCACCTTTCTCCAGTTCGATGAACGGGATCAAGTGAGCCACGGCCTGCTTCATCACACGGGCGGATTTCACCACCTGGGGCAGGAACATTTTGCCCGCGCCGAACAGGTCGCCGACGATGTTCATGCCGGACATCAGCGGGCCTTCGATCACTTCGATCGGGCGCGCGAACGACTGCCGGGATTCCTCGGTGTCTTCAACAATGTGGGTGGTGATGCCCTTGACCAGCGCGTGTTCCAGGCGCTTGTTCACCGGCCAACCGCGCCATTCCTCGGTCTCGGCCTCTTTTACGCTGCCGTCGCCCTTGTATTTGTCGGCGATGGCGAGGAGGGCGTCGGTGCCTTCCGGGGTGCGGTTGAGGACTACATCTTCAACGGCTTCGCGCAGCTCGGCCGGGATCTGGTCGTAGATCTCCAGCTGGCCGGCGTTGACGATACCCATGGTCAGGCCGTTGCGGATCGCATACAGCAGGAACACCGAGTGAATCGCTTCGCGCACCGGGTTGTTGCCACGGAACGAGAACGACACGTTGGACACGCCGCCGGAGGTCAGCGCATACGGCAGCTCGTCGCGGATGTAGGCACAGGCGTTGATGAAATCGACGGCATAGTTGTTGTGTTCTTCGATACCGGTGGCGACCGCAAAAATGTTCGGGTCGAAGATGATGTCTTCCGGCGGGAAGCCGACCTCATTCACCAGGATGTCGTAGGAGCGTTTGCAGATTTCTTTCTTGCGCGCTTCGGTGTCGGCCTGGCCGGCTTCGTCGAACGCCATCACCACCACGGCGGCGCCGTAGCGCTTGCACAGCTTGGCGTGGTGAATGAACTGCTCGACGCCTTCCTTCATGCTGATGGAGTTGACGATGCCCTTGCCCTGGATGCACTTGAGGCCGGCTTCGATCACTTCCCACTTGGAGGAGTCGATCATGATCGGTACGCGGGAGATGTCCGGCTCGCCGGCGATCAGGTTGAGGAAGGTCACCATGGCCTTCTTCGAATCCAGCATGCCTTCGTCCATGTTGATGTCGATCACCTGGGCGCCGGCTTCCACCTGCTGCAGGGCGACTTCCAGGGCTTCGGTGTAGTTGTCTTCGCGGATCAAGCGGGCAAAGCGTGCGGAGCCGGTGATGTTGGTGCGTTCGCCGACGTTGACGAACAGCGAGCTGCGATCAATGGTGAACGGCTCCAGGCCCGACAAGCGGCAGGCCTTGGGAATATCCGGGATCGGGCGCGGCGCATAACCGGCCACGGCCTTGGCGATGGCTTCAATATGACCAGGCGTAGTGCCGCAGCAGCCGCCGACGATATTGAGGAAGCCGCTCTGGGCAAACTCTTCGATGACCTTGGCGGTTTCCGAAGGCAGTTCGTCGTACTCGCCGAATTCGTTGGGCAGGCCGGCGTTCGGGTGCGCCGACACATGGGTGTTGGCCTTGTTGGACAACTCTTCCAGGTACGGGCGCAGCTCGCTGGCACCCAGGGCGCAGTTCAGGCCCACGGAAATCGGCTTGGCGTGGGCGACCGAGTTCCAGAATGCTTCGGTGGTCTGGCCCGAGAGGGTACGGCCGGAGGCGTCGGTGATGGTGCCGGAGATCATGATCGGCAATTCGATGCCGAGCTCTTCGAACACACCCTGCACGGCGAAGATCGCGGCCTTGGCGTTGAGGGTGTCAAAGATGGTTTCGATCAGGATCAGGTCCGCACCGCCTTCGATCAGGCCTTTGGTGGCCTCGGTGTAGTTTTCCACCAGTTCATCGAAAGTCACGTTGCGGTAGCCGGGGTTGTTCACGTCGGGCGACAGCGAGCAGGTACGGCTGGTCGGGCCCAGGACGCCGGCAACGAAGCGTGGCTTGTCCGGGTTCTCGGCGGTCTTGGCGTCGGCGATCTTGCGCGCCAGGCGTGCGCCTTCGACGTTCAGTTCATAGGCCAGCTCTTCCATGCCGTAATCGGCCATGGAAATGCGCGTGGCGTTGAAGGTGTTGGTTTCGAGGATGTCGGCGCCGGCATCCAGGTAGGCCTTCTCGATGCCGCCGATCACGTCCGGGCGGGTAATCACCAACAGGTCGTTGTTACCCTTGACGTCGCTCGGCCAGTCGGCAAAGCGTTTGCCACGGTAGTCGTGCTCTTCCAGTTTATAGCTCTGGATCATCGTGCCCATGCCGCCGTCGAGGATCAGGATGCGTTCCTTGAGGGCGTGGTGGAGGGCTTGCAGACGAGCGCTACGATCGGACATGGGACTACTCTGGTCAGGCATTACGGAGGGCGTGGATCATAGCAAACCTGTGCGGATTTGCGGCATGTCCGGCTTTTGCATGAATATCGCTCACGTTGTGAGGTGCGATGGCCCGGTAGAATCACCGGCAATTTTTCAGCGCACGCATTGAATCGGGACCGGATACATGTCACTTCGTCTTATCGTCAGCGCCGTCCTGGCATTGATTGCCAGTACTGCCCAGGCAGAAGGTCCCGCCCCGGCGATCTCCTACACCCGCGACATCCAACCGATTTTCACCGAGAAGTGCGTGGCCTGCCATGCCTGCTATGACTCCGCCTGCCAGCTCAACCTGGGCAGTGCCGAGGGCGCCGCCCGAGGCGCGAGCAAAGTGCCGGTGTACGACGGCGAGCGCAGCCAGGCTGCGCCGACTACGCGCTTGTTCTATGACGCATTCGGCAAGCAAGCCTGGCAGCAGAAGGGCTTCTATTCGGTGCTGGACGCCCAGGGCAGCCAGGCCGCGTTGATGGCACGCATGCTGGAACTGGGGCATAACGCGCCGCTGCAGCCCAACGCCAAGCTGCCCGACGACATTGTGCTGGGCCTGAACCGCGAAAACATGTGCGCCACCCCCGGCGAATTCAATGCCTACGCAGGCAGTCATCCTAAGGAAGGCATGCCACTGGCGGTCACCGGCCTGACCGACCAGCAATACCAGACGCTGCAGCGCTGGCTGGCGTCCGGCGCGCCGATCGATGAGCAGGGCCTGGCACCGAGTGCCAAGGAAGCCTTGCAGGTGCAGCAGTGGGAAAACCTGCTCAACCAGCCCGGCGCCCGAGAAAGCCTGGTGGCCCGCTGGTTGTTCGAGCACTTGTTCCTGGCCCACATCTATTTCGAGAACGGCGAGCCGGGGCATTTCTTCCAGTGGGTGCGCTCGCGCACGCCGAGTGGGCAGCCCATCGACCTGATCAGCACCCGTCGCCCCAATGACGATCCGGGCACGCGGGTGTACTACCGTCTGTGGCCGGTGCAGGGTGTGATCGTGCACAAGACTCACATTACCTATCCGTTCAGCGCTGCCAAAATGGCGCGGATCAAAGCGCTGTTTTACACCGGTGATTGGCAGGTCAGCGCCTTGCCGGGTTACGGGCCTGGACGTCGCGCCAATCCGTTCGACACCTTCGAGGCAATCCCCGCCAAGGCGCGCTACCAGTTCATGCTGGATAACGCCGAGTACTTTGTACGCACCTTTATTCGTGGGCCGGTGTGCCGTGGGCAGATCGCCACGGATGTGATCCGCGACAACTTCTGGGCCCTGTTCCAGGACCCGGACCACGACCTGTACATCACCGATGCACGTTATCGCGGACAGGCCACGCCGTTGCTCGCCATGCCGGGGCAGAACGATGATGTAGGCAGCGTGTTGAGCCTATGGCTGGCCTATCGCGACAAGCGCAACCAGTACGAAGCGCTGCGCCGGGACAGTTATGCCGATTTGCCGCCACCCAGTTGGTCGAGCCTGTGGGCGGGCAATGACAACGCCTTGCTGAGTATCTTCCGCCACTTTGACAGTGCATCGGTCAACAAAGGCCTGATCGGCGAAGTGCCTCAGACGATGTGGCTGTTCGACTATCCGTTGCTGGAACGGACCTATTACCAGTTGGCGGTGAATTTCGATGTGTTTGGCAACGTCTCGCACCAGGCCCAGACTCGCCTTTACTTCGACTTGATCCGTAACGGTGCCGAGCAGAACTTCCTGCGCCTGATGCCGGCGGACTCTCGTGAAGACTTTATGGACGACTGGTACCAGAACAGCGGCAAGATCAAGCTGTGGCTGGATTACGAAGCCATTGATGACGATAAGCCGACAGGTTTGCACCTCAATGAACAGGATCCCAAGCGGGACTTTGCCAACCAGTTGATTGCCCGTTACGGCGATCTGAATGCGAGCCCGGACCCGATCAATCGCTGTTCTGGTGCTTATTGTTCGCGTGACGGTATTGAGCCTGCCTTGCGGGATGCTGAGCAGGCGCTTAGCCGGCTGACCTTGCGTCCGGCGGCTGGTCTTAAGGTGATAGATCAGTTGCCTGAGGCGACGATGTTGCGTGTTGAGACTGCCAGTGGGACGCGTGTGGTTTACAGCCTGCTGCGTAATAGGGCTCACAGTAATGTGGCGTTTTTGCTGGGTGAGGCGTACCGCTATCAGCCGGGGCTGGATACGGTGACTGTTTACCCTGGGGTGCTCAGTAGTTATCCGAACTTCATGTTCAATATTCCGGCGCAGGAAGTGCCTGTTTTTGTGGCGCAGATGGAGCAGGTCAAGGATGCCGCGCAGTTTGAGAAGATTGTGGATCGTTGGGGGGTGAGGCGTAGTCATCCGCTGTTTTGGCGGTATTTCCACGACTTGTCGGAGTATGTTCGGGAGACTACGCCGGTTGAGGCGGGGGTCCTGGATATGAATCGGTATGAGAATTTGTGAGTGGTTGGGGGGGCGGGCATATCCGTTATTTGGGTAACGGCGGCTATGGGTTCCGCTCTTACAGCGGGTCACTTTTTGAAGAGCGCAAAAAGTAACCAAAAACGCTTCGCCCCAACACTCGGCACCTCGCCTAGGCTCGGTGTGCCCTCACTCCGGCTTGAATCCGTGGGCCGCCGCGATGGGCCATCCATGGCCCAGCGCGGCTAACCCGGCGTCCTGCCGGGTTACCCACGGATTCAAGCCTGCGTTCGGCCAGCGTGTTTGACGGGGCGCCCAAGATCACAATCAAAAGCGCAGATCAAAAGACCGCGGACTTCGTCAGCGAAAAGGATGTAAGGGCCAAATCAAAAGCAGAGCAAAAGCAGAGCAAAAGCAGAGCAAAAGCAGAGCAAAAGCAGAGCAAAAGCAGAGCAAAAGCAGAGCAAAAGCAGAGCAAAAGCAGAGCAAAAGCAGAGCAAAAGCAGGCTGATACCTATCTGATACATGGAGATCAAAATGTGGGAGGGGGCTTGCTCCCGATGGCGGTGTGTCAGCGAAAAGATCTGTAACTGACCCACTGCCATCGGGAGCAAGCCCCCTCCCACATTTTTACCCGAGTACACCAGACAAAAATCCAGTCGGCTCTAAAGCCGTCGCGCTCTAGCTTTTGATCTGAAAACGCCCCCCAAAATCAATCTCGGATTACGGCCATGCCGCGCCTAGGCGAGGCACCGAGTGGTGGGGCAAGAGCCTTTTGGCTGCTTTTGGCTGGGCCGGCATTCTGGCTCTTTTCAAAAGTGACTCGCCGTCAGGGCGGAACCAATAGTAGCCGCCACCTAAATAACGGATATACACCCCACATCCACACCACCACCCCGAAACCAAAGCCTAACCCGACAAAAACACTAGGACTTTGTACCTCCGTAATAATTTGGCGTAAACTCCGGGCAAGCCTGTGAGGAGTTTCCATGACTGCCATAACCATTACCGACGCCGCCCACGATTACCTGGCTGACCTGCTGTCCAAGCAGAACACCCCAGGCATCGGCATCCGCGTCTTTATCACCCAGCCCGGCACCCAGTACGCCGAGACCTGTATTGCTTACTGCAAACCCGGTGAAGAGAAACCTGAAGACACCGCCCTGGGGCTCAAAAGCTTCACCGCGTACATCGACCACTTCAGCGAAGCCTTCCTGGACGACGCGGTGGTGGACTATGCCACCGACCGTATGGGCGGCCAGTTGACCATCAAGGCGCCGAACGCCAAGGTGCCGAGCGTCAACGCCGACAGCCCGGTCAACGAGCGCATCAACTACTACCTGCAAACCGAGATCAACCCAGGGCTGGCCAGCCACGGCGGCCAGGTCAGCCTGATCGACGTGGTCGATGACGGTATCGCCGTGCTGAAGTTCGGCGGCGGCTGCCAGGGCTGCGGCCAGGCGGACGTGACCCTGCGTGAAGGCATCGAGCGCACCCTGCTGGAGCGCGTTCCGGAGCTCAAGGGCGTCCGTGACGTGACGGACCACACGCAGAAAGAAAACGCCTACTACTGAGTAAGGCGTTCACTGCGAACAGAAAAACGGCGCCCCGTGAGCGCCGTTTTTTTTGCTTTAAATTCATGGTCTTACGCAATAAACCTAACAACTAACATTAACTGTGGGAGGGGGCTTGCTCCCGATAGCGGTAGCTCAGTTGCCCCATTGGAAGCTGACCCACCGCTATCAGGAGCAAAATCCTCCCATATTTATCTGTATTTATTGATATTTATCAGTAGCTTATAGGGTTTTTGTGAGGTGAAAAATCAAGGTCGATAAAGGTGCGCATGCCCCGCCCGATACAGCGACGACTCACTGAAACTGTCACTCGCCAGCACCCGGCCCACCACAATCAACGCCGTACGCCGAAAACCTTTGGACGCGACTTTCTCGGCGATATCACTAAGGGTGCCCACTACCCAATCCTGGTCCGGCCAAGTCGCCCGATGCACCACGGCGATCGGGCAATCCGCGCCATAGTGCGGCAGCAGTTCGGCGACGATTTTCTCCAGATGATTCACCCCCAGATGAATCGCCATGGTCGTACCGTGCTGCGCCAGGCTGTCGAAACCCTCACCGGCGGGCATGCTGGTTTTATCGGCATAACGGGTCAGGATCACGCTTTGGGCGATGTTTGGCAGGGTCAGCTCCGTCTCCAGTAACGCTGCGCAGGCGGCTACGGCGGTGACGCCAGGAATGATCTGGAATGGAATGCCCAATTCCCGCAAAAGGCGGATCTGCTCGCCGATCGCTCCGTAAAGGCTCGGATCCCCGGAGTGCACGCGCGCCACGTCCTGGCCTTTGGCGTGTGCGGTCTTGATCAAGTCGATGATCTGTTCAAGGTGCAGTTCGGCGCTGTTGACCACGTGTTCTGCCTGATGACCTTCCAATACCGCCGCAGGCACCAGCGAACCGGCATAAATGATCACCGGGCAACTACGGATCAGCCGCTGGCCTTTGACGGTAATCAATTCCGGGTCGCCGGGGCCGGCGCCGATGAAGTAGACGGTCATGGAGAATTCCTGTCAAAAAACGGGCGAGCATGAAGATTGCTCATGATCGGGGAGGGCGATTATCGGGGTTTTAACCGGCGCAGGCCAACGCAAAGGTGGCTTGGGCGGTTTTTTTGCGGGTGATGAGCAACTGGGCAGGCGCGCCGCCGAGCTGTTCAACAAGGGCCAGGGCGGCACTTTCGGCGATGCCGTAACACCCCGTGTGGGCGAACGCGACGTCGGACTTGTGGCTTAGCCGGTGTTCATAAATCGCCAGTTGCTCGGCGTTGAAGCACTCCAGCGGCAGGTTCAAGTGCCGTGCCAGAGCCAGTAAGCCTGGCTCGTCGTGTTTGCGGTCGATACTGGCCAGCGCGGTGATGCATTGGGGATCAATCCCTGCCTCGGCGAGAGCGGTATCAAACAGCGCCAGCAGGGTATGAACCTCACAACCCCGCTGGCAACCCAGGCCGACCACGTAGGTCATGCGGAGTATTGATCGTCGCGTTTGCGGCGGAACAGCCAGGCGCTGATCAGGCCCAGGGCCAGCCAGAACGCCACGTTGGTCAGTTGCGAAGCGATTTTGAACTGCGTTTCCAGGGCTTGCGGCGCGAGCATTGCGTGCACTTCCGGTTGCGGCGCGCCAATGATGTGCGGTACCGCGAGGATGGCAGCGCCCAGCACTTTCAGCAGCCAGTTGCGCCCGAACACGATCAGCGCAATCCCGGCAGCGGTGGAGGCCGCAGTGCCGATCCACCACGTCTGGCGCAGTGCCAGATCAGCGGCGGCGGTGCCCGGCAACTCGGGTGGCAGGCCCATCGTCGGCGCCAGCACGAAGGTTGCGTAACCGGCCAGGCCCCACAGCAGGCCCTGCGCCGTGCGGGTGGGGGCGCGCAATGTGTAGAGGCCGGCCAGCATCAGTGCAAAACCAACCGCCACCACCAAGTTGCCACCGGTGGTCGACAGCACGCGCTGCCAGCCATCTTCAGGCTCCCAGGCTTCGGCATCGTGGGTGTGGGCAGCAGCGCCGGCAGCGTGCTCATGCACCACTTCGGTTGCCGCCGGGGCTTTTTCAAAGGTTTCCGCCTGAAGAATCAGCGGGGCGACCCAAAAGCTTTGCAGCAGGGTCAGCAGCAGCGCGGCCAACAGGCCGGTGAAACCTGCGGTTTGCGCAATACGCTTGATCATGTCGGCAGGTCTCAGTGGCACGGGAACGCGGCGCTGTGGCGGGTATCGTGGGCAGCGTTGTGCACCGCCTCGATATGCGAGAAACCGGCGAAATACACCAGACACGCGCCGAGGATCGACGCACCGATGGCGGCGGTCAGGCGTTGGCTCAAGGTAGAGGTGCTGCTGGCGGAGTGCGAAGTGCTGCTGATGATCGACATGGCGCGTCCCTTTCAGGTGTCTGGATGAAACGAGCGCATGAAAACCCCGCGAGCCAGGCACGCAGAGTTCCGAACAGCGCCCGCCCACCGCGGGTTTGTTATCTGATTTTTCGGGCCGGTCTCCGGGCTTGCGAGGGACACTGGGTCTATAAAGCATCGCCTTCCCATGCCTTACAGGCACAGTGGATCTGACGCTTCACTCGCTTACCGTTGCGGGGGCAGCACCGGACTGGTCATGGCAGGCATGATTTACCGGTTTCCCGTTTCACCCTGTGAAGGGCACCCGAAACAAGGCATGTAGGAAAGCATGCAGAGCGACGGTAGTCAAATTCACCGAGCCCCTGTAGCCTTGCACCTTCGAGGTTCTTCGGCCCAGGCCGAAGCTAAGAAGGGAACGCGGTTCAATCCGCGGCTGCCCCCGCAACTGTGAAGGGTTCATCCGACTGCCACGCCACTGCCATCAACGGCGGGAAGGCGCAGCCGGCGCCGGTCTAACGACCCGCAAGCCCTAAGCCAGGAGACCTGCCTCGCAACCGATTTTCTAATTCAACCGGGCGGGGTGATCCGGTGACGAAATCCGCTTCTGCGCCGCGCCGCAGGGCCTATCGTCCCGTATGCCCGCCCCCAAGGGCATCCGATGAAAACACTGGCCAAACTCCCCGTCACCATCGTTACCGGCTTCCTCGGCTCGGGCAAAACCACCCTGCTGCGCCATATGCTCGACAACGCCCAGGGCCGTCGCATCGCCGTCATCGTCAATGAGTTCGGCGAGTTGGGCATTGATGGTGAAATCCTCAAGCAGTGCTCCATCGGTTGCACCGAAGAAGAAGCCAATGGCCGCGTGTACGAACTGGCCAACGGCTGCCTGTGCTGCACCGTGCAGGAAGAATTCTTCCCGGTGATGCGCGAACTGGTCGCCCGTCGCGGTGACCTCGACCACATCCTCATCGAAACCTCGGGCCTGGCCCTGCCAAAACCGCTGGTGCAAGCCTTCCAGTGGCCGGAAATCCGCAGCGCCTGCACGGTTGACGCGGTGATCACCGTGGTCGACAGCCCGGCCGTGGCCGCCGGTACCTTTGCTGCGTTCCCCGATCAAGTGGACGCCCAGCGCAAACTCGACCCGAACCTGGACCATGAGTCGCCACTGCACGAGCTGTTCGCCGACCAACTGGCCAGCGCGGACCTGGTCATCCTTAACAAGGCCGATCTGATCAGCTCGGAAGACCTGGCCCGTGTGCGCCTGGAAGTCGCCGAAGAGCTGCCGCCAGCCGTCAAAATCATCGAAGCCAGCAGCGGTCGCGTGCCCCTGGACGTGTTGATTGGCCTGGGCGCCGGCTCCGAAGAGCATATCGACGGTCGTCATAGTCATCACGATCATCACCACGAAGGTGAAGACGATCACGACCACGATGCGTTTGATTCCATCTCCATCGACTTGCCCCAGGCCGACGAAGCGCTGCTGCTCGACGCATTGACTCAACTGGTCGTGCAACACGGCATCTTGCGTGTCAAAGGCTTCGCCGCGATCCCGAACAAGCCGATGCGCCTGTTGATCCAGGGCGTGGGCACCCGCTTTGACAAACACTTCGACCGCGCCTGGGGTGCTGACGAAGCACGCATCACGCGCCTGGTACTGATCGGCCAGGACCTGGATGCGGTCGGCCTCGAAGCGCAACTGCGCGCCGCGCTCAGCGTTTAATCCATGCACCTGCTCAGGACTCAGCCCGGTGGTTTTGTCGCGGACGACAATATTGCCGACCTTGGACAAACCCCCGCCGAGCTGGTGATCCTGTGCAGCGGTGATTCCAGCCTGGCGCTGCTGGCCGAAGCGGCCCAGCAGTTGCCGGATGACTACCCGAGCCTGCGCCTGGCCAACCCGATGCAGGTGCAGAACCACGCTTCGGTCGACCTGTATGTCGATGAGGTGCTGCGCCACGCGAAGGTCATCCTGATTTCCCTGCACGGTGGCATCGGTTATTGGCGCTACGGCATCGAACGCTTGGTGGAGTTGGCCGAGCGCGGTGTGCAGCTGATCCTGGTGCCGGGGGATGATCGCCCGGACCCGGAACTCAGCGGTCTCAGTACCGTCGGCGTCGAGGCACGGGATCGCTTGTGGCAGTTTCTGCGCCAGGGCGGGCTGGGCAACGCGCTGGACTTTTATCGCTGCCTGGCCAGCGGCTATATGGGCCGCGACTACCCGTGGGCCGAGCCGCAAGCCCTGCCGCGTACGGCGATTTATCATCCCGGCAAAGCCAACGCTCGCCTGAGCGACTGGCAGGCAGATTGGCACGCCGACCATCCCGTGGCGGCGGTGCTGTTCTATCGCTCCCATTTGCAGGCGGCCAATACCGGTTTTATCGATGTGTTCTGCCAGCGCTTGCAGGCGGCGGGCCTCAACCCGTTGCCGATGGCGGTGGCCAGTTTGAAAGAGCCCGGCTGCCTCGCGGTGGTCGAGGATTTGCTGGATGACGTGCAGGCATCGGTGATTCTGAATACCACCGGTTTTGCCCAATCCAGCCCCGAAGCCCCGCATTTGCGCCCATTTCGCCGCAATATTCCGGTGATCCAGGCGATTTGCGCCCAGGACAACCAGCCCGGCTGGGAGGCCAGTGAACAAGGCCTGGGCCCGCGCGACCTGGCGATGCACATTGCCTTGCCGGAGCTGGACGGCCGCATTATCAGCCGGCCGATCAGCTTCAAAGACCTGGCCTGGCGCAGCGAACGCAGCCAGTCGGACGTGGTGTGCTACCGCGCAGCACCCGAGCGTATGGATTTTGTCGCCGAGCTGGCGCGCCGTTGGGTCGAACTGGCGCGTGTGCCGAATGCGGATAAACGCATCGCGCTGATCCTTGCCAACTACCCGACCCGCGATGGCCGCATCGGCAACGGTGTGGGCCTGGACACCCCGGCGGCGGCGCTGAATATCCTGTGTGCGTTGCAAGCTGAAGGTTACCCGGTGCCAGCGGTACTGCCGGAAAGCGGCACCGCCTTGATCCACGACTTGCTGGGTGGCGTCACCAACGATCTGGACAGCCTCGACCTGCGCCCGTGCCATCAAAGCCTGGGCCTGGATGAGTACGAAGCGATGTTCAAGCGCCTGCCTGAAGCCAACCAGCGCGCCGTGCTGGAGCGCTGGGGCACGCCCCATAACGATCCGATGTTCCGCGATGGCCGCCTGATGGTCGCCGGCCTACGCCTGGGCCTGACGTTCGTCGGCATCCAGCCGGCGCGGGGTTACCAGGTGGACGCCAGTGCGGTGTACCACGACCCGGACCTGGTGCCGCCCCACGGCTATCTGGCGTTCTATTTCTGGTTACGCCACACCTATGGCGCCCATGGCGTCATCCATGTGGGCAAGCACGGTAATCTGGAATGGCTGCCAGGCAAGGGCGTGGGCCTGTCGGAACACTGCTGGCCTGACGCGATACTGGGGCCGCTGCCGAATATCTACCCTTTTATCGTCAACGACCCGGGCGAGGGCGCCCAGGCCAAGCGGCGCACCCAGGCAGTGATCATCGATCACCTGATGCCGCCGCTGACCCGCGCCGAAACCTACGGCCCGCTGCGTGACCTGGAGCTGTTGGCGGACGAGTATTACGAGGCCCAACTGCTCGACCCACGCCGTGCCCGTGAGCTGCAAAAAGACATCCTTAAGCTGGTGCGCGAAACCCGTATCGACCAGGAGCTTGAACTGGATGGCGACGCCGATGCGGCGATTTGGCTGCCGCGCCTGGACACCTACCTGTGTGATTTGAAGGAATCGCAGATCCGCGACGGCCTGCATATCTTCGGTGAATCGCCGCAAGGCCGTTTGCGCATTGATACGTTGCTGGCCTTGCTGCGCATCCCCCGAGGCGATGGCCGTGGCCCGCAATCGAGCTTGCTGCGCGTGTTGGCAAAGGCCTTTGGGCTGGGCTTCGACCCGCTGGACTGCGCCCTGGCCGAACCGTGGACCGGGCGCCGCCCGGCCGTGTTGCAGAGCATCGATGCGCAGGTGTGGCGCACCGCCGGCGACACCCGCGAGCGTCTGGAGTTGTACGCGGCGCGGCTGATCGAGCAGGCGTTGGAAGGTCCCCTTGAACAGTTGGAAGAACCCGGCTGGGAAGACGTGAAAGCGGTTATCGAAAGCCTGCGCATCGTCGTGGCACCACGCCTGGATGCCTGCGGCCCGGCGGAAATGCGCGGTTTGCTGGATGCCCTCGACGGCCGTTTCGTGCCGGCAGGTCCGAGCGGCGCGCCGAGTCGTGGGCGCTTGGATGTACTGCCCACCGGGCGCAATTTCTTCACCGTCGATGTGCGCAACCTGCCCACCACTACGGCTTGGCGCATCGGCTTCCAGTCGGCCAGCTTGCTTCTTGAGCGGCATTTGCAGGACCACGGCGATCATTTGCGCCAGTTGGGCCTGTCGGTCTGGGGCACCGCGACCATGCGCACCGGCGGCGATGATATCGCTCAGGCCATGGCGCTGATGGGCGTGCGCCCGGTGTGGGCCACCGGCAGCCAGCGGGTGGACGACTTTGAAATCCTGCCGGTCAGCCTGCTGGACCGCCCGCGTGTGGATGTGACGCTGCGGGTGTCCGGGTTTTTCCGCGATGCCTTCGCCAACTTGATCCGCCTGTTTGACGCGGCGGTGCAGGCGGTGGCGGCGCTGGATGAGCCGGACGACATGAACCCACTGGCCGCCAAGGTGCGCAGCGAACGCGCGGCGTTGCTGGCGTCTGGCCTGGATGAAGAGGCCGCGGCGAAACAGGCCGGCTGGCGCATTTTTGGCGCCAAGCCCGGTGCCTATGGCGCAGGCGTGCAGGGCGCGATCGATGGCCGCCTGTGGCAAAGCCGCGAGGACTTGGCCGAGGTCTACTTGAACTGGGGCGGCTACGCCTATGGCGGCGCCGACGAAGGCACCGCCGCCCGCGAGCAGTTCGCCCAGCGCCTGAGCCAGGTGCAGGCCGTGCTGCAAAACCAGGACAACCGCGAGCACGACCTGCTCGACTCCAACGATTACTACCAATTCCAGGGCGGCATGCTCGCCGCCGTGGAAACCCTGAGCGGCGATAAGGCTGCCAGCTATCACGGTGATCACAGCCAGCCGGACTTGCCGAAGATCCGCACCTTGAAGGAAGAGCTGAACCGGGTGATCCGTGCCCGCGCTGCCAACCCCAAGTGGATCGATGGGGTGAAGCGTCATGGCTATAAAGGTGCGTTTGAGATGGCCGCGACCGTGGACAATCTGTTCGCCTTCGACGCCACCACCGCGCTGATCGACGATCATCAATACGCCTTGCTCGCTGACGCCTACCTGCTCGACCCCGACACCCGCGCGTTTGTGCAGCAGCACAACCCAGCGGCGTTGCGGGACATGACCGAGCGTATGCTGGAGGCGCAACAGCGTGGCCTGTGGCAGGAGCCGGGGGCGTACCGTGAAGCGTTGGAAAACTTGTTGCTGGATATAGAAGAAGGCAGTTAGAGCGCGAGATTGGCCGTTGTGGCGGGCGGTGCTGTTGTGGTGAGCGGGCTCGTGACAGGGTGATTACGTGTACAGCAGAATTTAAAGAGAGACCGGATGACCGATATTCCCCATTTCCCGCTGTCCGCCGTGGTCGGCGCCGACGACCTGAAACTGGCGCTGTGCCTGACCGCCATCGACCCGAAGATCGGCGGTGTGCTGATCGAAGGCCCGCGTGGCATGGCCAAGTCCACACTGGCCCGTGGCCTGGCGGACCTGCTTGCGAGCGGTCAATTCGTCACCTTGCCGTTGGGTGCGACCGAGGAGCGACTGGTCGGTACCCTGGACCTCGACGCTGCGCTGGGCGAGGGCCGCGCGCAGTTTTCCCCCGGTGTATTGGCCAAGGCCGATGGCGGCGTGTTGTATGTCGATGAAGTCAACTTGCTGGCCGACCACTTAGTGGACCTGTTGCTGGACGTGGCGGCCAGCGGCACCAATCTGATCGAGCGTGACGGCATCTCCCATCGCCATAGCGCGCGTTTTGTGCTGATCGGCACGATGAACCCGGAAGAGGGTGAGTTGCGTCCGCAGTTACTCGACCGTTTCGGTTTTAACGTGGCCTTGAGTGGGCAGACCTTGCCAGCCGAGCGTGGCCAGATCATTCGCCGTCGCCTGGATTTCGACAGCGATCCTGTCGCGTTCTGCGCCCAGTGGGCCGAGCCCCAGGCGGCCTTGCGCGAGCGTTGCACCCAGGCTCGGGCACGGCTCGACAGTATCGCGCTGGATGACCAGGCCCTGGCGCAGATTACCGAGCGTTGCTTTGCTGCGGGCGTCGACGGCTTGCGCGCGGACTTGGTCTGGCTGCGCGGCGCCAGGGCCCATGCGGCGTGGCGCGGCGCTGATGAAATTGCCGAGGAGGATATTGAAGCCGTGGCTGAGTTTGCCCTGCGCCACCGTCGCCAGGAACAGTCGCCGCCTGCCAGTCCGCCGCCTGAAGGCCAGTCGCCCAAGTCCAGCGAGGTTTCGCCGGGTCAAGGCCAATGGGGTGACATGCCCGCGCCGCCGCTGCCCACCGGCGCACGTCGCGAAGTGCCCAGCTGGCCAAAAAAGCCCTAGGCATTCGCCCCCGACCTGACGCGGGGGCGGATGCCCGGCCCAAGGCAGGGCGACTGGACAGAGGCAGGCAGGGCAAGGCGCGCAGCGCGCAACAGGGTTCGATCAACTGGCCGGGCACCTTGCTTGGCGGCCGACCGCACTCCCGTGAGGATTTGCTGTTTCACCTGCGCAGCCGTTCTGCCCAGCAATTGTGGCTGGTGATTGTCGACGCATCGGCCTCTACTCGGCGCCATCACGCGTTGACCGATGCCAAGGGCTTGCTGGCCCAGCTGTTTGATGACGCGTACCGACAACGGGCGCGCATGGCATTGCTGACCGCCAGCGGGCAGGCGCCCAAATGGCAGGTGCAGGGCTTGAAGGCGGCGAAAGGCTTGGCAGGCTGGCTGGATCAGCTCGGCGCGGGCGGTGGCACCCCATTGCTGGCCGCATTGACCGAGGCCGGGCAGTGGCTGACGGCTCGGCGCAGGCGTTATCCGGCTGAGGAGCAGCGTTTATTGGTGATCACCGATGGACGCCTCAAGGACATCGCCGCGTTGCCGTCGTTGGAGTGTTCAGGGTTGCTGGTGGATATCGAGCGCGGGCCAATCAGGCTGGGCCGGGCCGAGGCGCTGGCGGCCGGGTTGCAGTTGGATTATCGGCATATCGATAATTTGTAGTGGCGGTGTCGCCGCTATCGGGGGCAAGCCGCCTCCCACATTTGACCGAGTACACCCTTTTGGAGTGCGGTCAGTGGTGAGAGGGGGCTTGCCCCCGATGAGGCACTCACAGACACCACACACTCCATCAGCCAGCCCCTGGCACATTCGGCCAAAGATCCGCCACCAGGAACAACCGCTCGGCTTCCTCCCAATCCTCGCCGCTCTGCACCATGCGCACGAGCAACTGCGCGGGCGCCATCGGATCGAGCTCCCTCAGCCAATGCTGCATCTGTTCTTCACTCCACACTTCATCCGCCGAGTAGTGCGCCGGCGCCAGCCACGCATGCCGGGGCAATGGTTGCCAGCGACCTGGCGCGCTGGCGCTGACAAAATCCTGCCAATCACGCTGATGCAACCAGCGCCCCCGTAAATGCTGCGGATGGGCGCCGTGGGGCGCTTCGGCCAGTCCAGGCCAGGGATAGAGCAAATACCCGCCGAGCCACAAATGCGCATCGAACTGCTGGATATCCAGCGCCGCCAGTGCTTCGCGGCTTTCCGGACGCGCCGAAATAGGCAATTGATGCTGGGCAAGATGCGCCAACTTGCGGTCCAGTCGGTCATGGCAGCCCGGCCCCAGCCACTGCGCCGGGTTCTCGCCATTACCCGCCTGCGGCCCGAGATAGAGCTTGATTGCCAGTTCCAGGTGATGCACGCCATCGCGGTCGCGCAGCAACATGTCCAACTCACCCAGGGTATGCCCGGCGCGGCGGATCGGCAGGTTGGCGGCGAGCAACTCCACGCCCGGCGCATGCTGCACGGCGAATTGCCAAAGTCGCTCGTAGTACAGGCCCAGGCGGCGGGTGCGGGCCAGGCTTAACCAGTGCTGCAAGTCACGGCTGTCCTGGTCCAGTTGCCGCAGCCAGCGTTCCAGACGCTCGGGCGCCTGCACCCAGTCGCTGCCGGCCAGTGGATGGCGCTGCGGCCAAGGCGTCTGCGCGAGCATCGGCGGGGCGAGCACCACCCACGCCAGGTCGCGCACCTCAGGGTGACGCAATTGGCGGGGTAAGCTGTGCAGGTCGGGGAATACGGTCATGGTCCGAGCATAGCCTTTTAATGCGGGCGCAGGATGAGCAGAGGCCCTGAGAACCATTGTCATCAAGGCTTGGCGATGACAAAGGATTTTGTCTGAGGCGGCCTTTCGCCCATAATCGTTTCTTTTTTGCCACACCCCATATCCCGCAGGAGCCCCATGGAGCACTTTCGCAATATCGGCATTATCGGTCGCCTGGGCAGTACCCAGGTGCTGGACACCGTCCGCCGGCTGAAAAAATTCCTGCTGGATCGCCACCTGCACGTGATCCTCGAAGACACCATCGCCGAGATTCTTCCTGGCCACGGCCTGCAAACCTCGTCGCGCAAAATGCTCGGCGAAGTGTGCGACATGGTCATCGTGGTGGGCGGCGACGGTAGCCTGCTCGGTGCCGCGCGGGCGTTGGCGCGGCATAACGTGCCGGTGCTGGGGATCAACCGGGGCAGCCTGGGTTTTCTCACCGATATCCGCCCCGATGAACTGGAAGTCGAAGTGGCCAAGGTGCTCGACGGCCACTACCTGGTGGAAAACCGGTTCCTGTTGCAAGCCGAAGTGCGCCGTCACGGCGAAGCCATCGGCCAGGGCGATGCTCTCAACGATGTGGTGCTGCACCCCGGTAAATCCACGCGGATGATCGAGTTCGAGTTGTACATCGACGGCCAGTTCGTGTGCAGCCAGAAGGCTGACGGCCTGATCGTCGCCACGCCCACCGGTTCCACGGCCTACGCGCTGTCGGCCGGCGGGCCGATCATGCATCCCAAGCTGGATGCCATTGTGATCGTGCCGATGTATCCCCATATGTTGTCGAGCCGACCGATTGTGGTCGATGGCAACAGTGAGCTGAAAATCGTGGTGTCCAAAGACATGCAAATCTACCCGCAGGTTTCCTGTGACGGGCAGAACCACTTCACCTGCGCCCCCGGTGACACCATCACCGTGAGCAAAAAGGCGCAGAAGCTGCGGTTGATCCACCCGCTGGACCACAACTATTACGAAGTGTGCCGCACCAAGTTGGGCTGGGGCAGCCGCTTGGGGGGTGGAGGCGACTGATGCTCGATCCCGCGCGTAGCTACGACCTGATTGGTGACGTGCACGGTTGCGCTCATACCCTTGAGCACTTGCTCGACCAAATGGGTTACCACAAGCAGGGCGGCACCTGGCGCCATCCGTCGCGCATGGCGGTGTTCCTCGGCGATATCATCGACCGTGGCCCACGCATCCGCGAGGCGCTGCATATCGTCCACGACATGGCCGAGGCCGGCCAGGCGCTGTGCATCATGGGCAACCACGAGTTCAACGCTCTGGGCTGGACCACGCCGGCGCCACCGGGCAGTGGCAAGCAGTTCGTGCGTGAGCACAACCCACGACATGCGCGGTTGATCCAAGAGACCCTGACCCAGTTCGAACACCACCCGGCCGACTGGCACGACTTCCTCGGCTGGTTCTACGACATGCCGCTGTTTGTCGATGCCGGGCGTTTCCGCGTGGTGCATGCGTGCTGGGACGACGGCTTTATCACGCCGCTGCGTGCGACCTTCCCGGATGGCTGCATCGACCAGCACTTCCTGCAGGCCGCTGCCGTCCCTGGCAGTTTTGCCTGCAACGCCTTTGACCGCCTGCTGCGCGGCACCGACATGCGCCTGCCCGATGGCCTGACGCTCACCGGTGGCGACGGTCTGACGCGTTCGTTCTTCCGCACCAAGTTCTGGGAAGACGACCCGAAGACTTACGGCGACATCGTGTTCCAGCCCGACGCACTGCCCGAGCCGGTGGCGCGCACGCCGCTGTCCTCCACTGAAAAAAATTCACTGCTGCGCTATGGCGTCGACGAGCCGTTGCTGTTCGTCGGCCACTACTGGCGCAGCGGCAAACCGGCGCCGATCCGCGACAACCTGGCTTGCCTGGACTACAGCGCAGTGCTGTACGGCAAGCTGGTGGCGTATCGCCTGGATCAGGAAACCCGCCTCGATCCACGTAAATTCGTATGGGTCGATGTTGAGCGGCCCGAGGTCATCACATGAGTACCGTGGCTGCATTGCGCCTGCCCCTGAGTGTCGATCTGGGCGGCTTCGTCAAACTGCTGCAACGCATGCAAGTGCCCCATCGCGTCAGCGAAGAGGCGGGCGAGCAGGTGTTGTGGGTGCCCGAGACCATCAGCGACGACGTGCGCGTGCTGTACCAGCGGTTTCCCGCCGGTGACCCCGACCAGCAACTGGATATCCCTGAACAGGCGCCGATGACGCGTCCGAGTTTTGCCCAGCAAGTGCGTCACAGCCCGGTTACGGCGTCTGTGCTGCTGGCGAGCATTATCGTCGGCGCACTGACCTTGCTGGGGGACAACCTGCAAGCCGTCGCCTGGCTGACGTTTTTGCCGTTCCGCATCCTGGGCGAGTACATCCAATTCACGCCGCTGGCCGACAGTTTGGCATCGGGGCAGTGGTGGCGGTTGGTTACGCCGATGTTGATCCACTTCGGCATCCTGCACCTGGCCATGAACGGCATGTGGTACTGGGAACTGGGACGGCGTATCGAAGCACGCCAGGGCAGTATCAACTTGCTCGGTTTGACCCTGCTGTTCAGCCTGGTCTCCAACTACGCTCAATACGCTTACGGTGGCCCCGGTTTGTTCGGCGGGTTGTCGGGCGTGCTGTATGGCCTGCTCGGGCATTGCTGGATCTTTCATTTACTCTCGCCGAATCCTGCTTATCGCCTGCCCCGTGGCGTGCTGGCGATGATGCTGATTTGGTTGGTGCTCTGCATGTCGGGGCTGGTCTCTATGATCGGCTTCGGCGAAATCGCCAACGCAGCCCACGTGGGCGGCCTGGTTATCGGTTGCCTCACCGGTTTGCTGGGTGGGCTGTACAGCCGCCGCAAATCGTCTATTTGATAAGGAAGAGCCTAATGTCCTCTTTTGCTGAAATGATCGAAAACATCACCCCGGACATCTACGAGAGCCTCAAGCTCGCCGTGGAAATCGGCAAGTGGTCCGATGGCCGCAAGCTCACCGCCGAACAGCGTGAACTGTCCCTGCAAGCGATGATCGCCTGGGAAATCCAGAACCTGCCGGAAGACCAGCGCACCGGCTACATGGGCCCGCAGGAATGCGCGTCCAAATCCGAGCCGGTGGCGAACATCCTGTTCAAGTCGGATGCGATCCATTGATTGAAATTGGTCGCGGTGCAGTCAGCAAAATGTCGGCGCAACTCGGTGAGCCGACCGTTCAATACGCGTTTCGCCTGGGCGAGACCGAGGTGCCGGTCAATCCATTGATCGGTACCCACATCCGCCTGGAGTACCTCGGCGCCATCCATTGCAGCCATTGCGGCCGCAAGACCAAGACCAGCTTCAGCCAGGGTTATTGCTACCCGTGCATGACCAAGCTGGCCCAGTGCGACCTGTGCATCATGAGCCCCGAGCGTTGCCATTACGACGCTGGCACCTGCCGTGATCCAGGCTGGGGCGAGAAATTTTGCATGACCGACCACGTGGTTTACCTGGCCAATTCATCGGGGATCAAGGTCGGCATCACGCGCGCCACCCAACTGCCGACGCGCTGGCTGGACCAGGGCGCGAGCCAGGCGTTGCCGATCCTGCGAGTTGCCACGCGCCAGCAGTCCGGCTTCGTCGAAGACGTGCTGCGCAGCCAGGTGGCCGACAAGACCAACTGGCGTGCATTGCTCAAGGGCGACGCACAACCCGTAGACCTCAAGCAGGTGCGTGACGAACTGTTCGCCTCCTGCGCCGAAGGCTTGGAAAACCTGCAGGAACGCTTTGGCCTGCAAGCCATCCAACCGGTGACCGACATCGAGCCGATTGAGATTCGCTACCCGGTGGAGCAGTATCCGGCCAAGATCGTCAGCTTCAACCTGGACAAGAACCCGATTGCCGAAGGCACGCTGCTGGGGATCAAGGGCCAATACCTGATCTTCGACACCGGCGTTATCAATATTCGTAAGTACACGGCCTACCAGCTCGCCGTGTACCAGTAGAAGGATGCCACCCATGCGCACCGAACAACCGAAGATGATTTACCTGAAGGATTATCAGGCGCCGGACTACCTGATCGATGAGACGCACCTGACCTTCGAGTTGTTCGAGGACCACAGCCTGGTCCACGCGCAGCTGGTGATGCGCCGTAACCCCGAGCGTGGCGCGGGCCTGCCGCCGTTGGTGCTCGATGGCCAGCAGCTGGAGCTGGTGAGCGTGAACCTGGCCGACCAGGAACTGACGGACGCTGACTACCAACTGACTGATAGCCACCTGACCGTGCACCCGACGGCGGCGACCTTTACCCTCGATACCACGGTCAAGATCCACCCGGAAACCAATACCGCTCTGGAAGGCCTGTACAAATCCGGCAGCATGTTTTGCACCCAATGCGAGGCCGAAGGCTTCCGCAAAATCACCTATTACCTCGACCGCCCGGATGTGATGAGCACCTTCACCACCACGGTGATCGCCGAGCAGCACAGCTACCCGGTGCTGCTGTCCAACGGCAACCCGATTGCCAGCGGCCCCGGTGAAGACGGCCGCCACTGGGCGACCTGGGAAGACCCGTTCAAGAAGCCCGCCTATCTGTTTGCCCTGGTGGCCGGAGATTTGTGGTGCGTCGAAGACAGCTTCACCACCATGACCCAGCGCGAAGTGGCGCTGCGCATCTACGTCGAGCCAGAAAACATCGACAAGTGCCAGCACGCCATGACCAGCCTGAAGAAGTCCATGCGCTGGGACGAAGAAACCTATGGCCGTGAGTACGACCTCGACATCTTCATGATCGTCGCGGTGAACGACTTCAATATGGGCGCCATGGAGAACAAGGGTCTCAATATCTTCAACTCCAGCGCCGTGCTGGCCCGCGCCGAAACCGCCACCGATGCCGCGCACCAGCGCGTCGAGGCCATCGTCGCCCACGAATACTTCCACAACTGGTCGGGCAACCGCGTGACCTGCCGCGACTGGTTCCAGCTGTCGCTCAAGGAAGGCTTCACCGTGTTCCGCGACTCCGGCTTCTCGGCTGACATGAACTCGGCCACGGTCAAGCGTATCCAGGACGTGGCATACCTGCGGACCCACCAGTTCGCCGAAGACGCTGGCCCGATGGCCCATGCGGTGCGCCCGGACAGCTTTATCGAGATCTCCAACTTCTACACCCTGACTGTTTACGAAAAGGGTTCGGAAGTGGTCGGCATGATCCACACCTTGCTGGGCGCCGAAGGCTTCCGTAAAGGCAGCGACCTGTACTTCGAGCGCCACGACGGCCAGGCCGTGACCTGCGACGATTTCATCAAGGCCATGGAAGACGCCAACGGCGCCGACCTGAGCCAGTTCAAGCGCTGGTACAGCCAGGCCGGTACACCGCGTCTGGCGGTGAGCGAGTCGTACGATGCCGCGGCGAAGACCTACAGCCTGACCTTCCGCCAGAGCTGCCCGGCAACCCCGGACAAGGTCGAGAAACTGCCGTTCGTGATTCCAGTTGAGCTGGGCTTGCTGGACGGGAAGGGCGCCGGTATCGCCTTGCGCCTGGCCGGTGAAGCAGCGGCGGGTGGTACGTCCCGCGTGATTTCGGTGACTGAGGCCGAGCAGACGTTCACGTTTGTCGACATCGCTGAACAGCCGTTGCCGTCGCTGCTGCGTGGCTTCTCTGCGCCGGTGAAACTGAGCTTCCCGTACAACCGCGATCAGTTGATGTTCCTGATGCAGCACGACAGCGACGGCTTCAACCGCTGGGATGCCGGCCAGCAACTGTCGGTGCAGGTGTTGCAGGAACTGATTGGCCAGCATCAGGCGGGCCAGGCGCTGAAAATGGATCAACGCCTGATCGACGCGCTGCGTACGGTACTGAGCGACGAAAGCCTGGACCAGGCGATGGTCGCGGAAATGCTCTCGTTGCCGGGCGAAGCCTACCTGACAGAAATCAGCGAAGTGGCGGATGTGGATGCGATCCACGCCGCACGCGAATTTGCACGCAAGCAACTGGCCGACAACCTGTTCGAAGGGCTGTGGCTGCGTTATCAGGCCAATCGCGACCTGTCCAAGCAAACCCCATATGTGGCAGCGGCCGAGCACTTTGCCCGTCGCGCCTTGCAGAACATCGCCCTGTCGTACCTGATGCTCAGCGGCAAGCCTGAGGTGTTGGCGGCCACCCTGGAGCAGTTCGATACCAGTGACAACATGACCGAGCGTCTGACCGCGTTGGCGGTGCTGGTGAACTCGCCGTTCGAGGCGGAAAAAGCCCAGGCGTTGGCGGTGTTTGCCGAGAACTTCAAGGACAACCCGTTGGTAATGGACCAGTGGTTCAGTGTGCAGGCCGGCAGCACCTTGCCGGGCGGGCTGGCGCGGGTCCAGGCGTTGATGGAACACCCGGCGTTCACGCTCAAAAACCCGAACAAAGTGCGTGCACTGATCGGCGCCTTTGCCGGGCAGAACCTAATCAACTTCCATGCGGCGGATGGCTCCGGCTACCGTTTCCTGGCGGATCTGGTGATCCAGTTGAATGGCTTCAACCCGCAGATTGCGTCGCGCCAGTTGGCGCCGTTGACCCGCTGGCGTAAATACGACAGCGCGCGACAGGCGCTGATGAAGGCCGAGCTGGAGCGCATTCGTGGTTCGGGCGAGCTGTCGAGCGATGTGTTCGAGGTGGTCAGTAAGAGCCTTGCGTAAGTTCGAAGTTTAAGAAAACGGCCTGTCAGGAGTGCGTGCATGACTTTCGACTCGCCTCTCGCTGCCTATCAACACGCCATCGCCCAACAGGGCTTCGTCTCTGACGATGCCCAGCGCCGGGCGGTGGATGCCCTTCAAGCCTGTCATGAGGCTCTGCACCAAGGGCGTGCACCGGTCACCGGTGTCTACCTGTGGGGGCCGGTGGGTCGGGGCAAAACCTGGTTGATGGACCAGTTCTACCAGAGCCTGCGAGTGCCGGCGCGGCGTCAGCACTTTCATCACTTCATGGGGTGGGTGCATCAGCGTTCATTCGAGCTTACTGGCACCGCCAACCCGTTGCAGGCCCTGGCGCGAGAGCTGAGCCAGGCAGTGCGCGTACTCTGCTTTGACGAGTTGTTCGTCAATGACATCGGGGACGCGATTATCCTGGGTCGGTTGTTCCAGGTGATGTTCGAGGAAGGTGTGGTGATGGTCTGCACCTCCAACCAGCCTCCCGACCAACTATATGCCGATGGCTTCAACCGCGAACGGTTTTTGCCGGGTATCGCAGCGATCAAGCAGCATATGCGGGTGGTGGCGGTGGACGGCGGTGAAGACCATCGTTTGCATCCAGGTGTCGGCATGCAGCGTTATTGGGTGAATCAGCCCGAGGCGCTTGCGGCTGTCTTCACGCAATTGGCAGAAGGGCAGGTGGTGAGCCACGAGCCGGTCGTTGTCGGTCACCGTAGCATCGTGACGGTGCGGTCCAGTGACAGCGTGCTTTGGTGTCGTTATGCCGACCTGTGCGAACAACCCTTGGCCGCTATGGACTTCATGCTGCTGTGTGATCGCTTCAAGGCGATTTTACTCGGCGAGGTGCCTGACCTGAGTGCGCAGCAGCGCCCGGGCCGGATTGCCCGAGGCACCGAAGACGGCGCCCAGCGGGTGGTGGCGGGTGATCGCGAATTGCCGCAGTTGTCGGTGCACGACGACAGCGTGCGTCGGTTCATCGCCCTGGTGGATGAGTGCTACGACCGCAAGGTGCCCCTGTTCATCGAGGCCCGAGTGCCGCTGGAGCGCCTCTATACCCAGGGCTACCTGGAGTTTCCCTTCCGCCGCACCCTGAGCCGGCTGCAGGAGATGCAATTGCAGCGTTTCGGCTAAGGCGTGCAGGGCAACCTCCTAAATCTGCCGCCAGCGCTTTTTCGTCGGCATGAACCTCGCGCTTTCTGGCAGATATTTGTAGTTTTTCTCCTTCATCTACCGCCAACTCCACGCTTACAATCGAGCCCCTCAAAGGGAGCCGATTCCCTTGTTGTCGTGATCGAGGAAGGCAATGGAAACCCCAGATATCCTGGTGCTGCAAGCCAGCTACACCAACCCCGTGCACGCTGAAGCCATAGGCCGCGTGCTCAACCACTACGCACAAGACCCCATGGGCGGAAGCCATAGCCTGCCCGCTGACCTTCTAGAACAACTGCCAGCCGAATTGGCCAAGCGCCCCCATGCCTTCAGTGTGCTGGCGTTCGTCGGTGGCGTGCCGGCGGGGCTGGTGAATTGTTTTGAGGGGTTCTCCACCTTTGCCTGCCGTCCACTGGTCAACATTCATGACGTGGTGGTGATGAATGAGTTCCGCGGCCTGGGCCTGAGTCAGAAAATGCTGCAAAAGGTCGAGGAAATTGCCCGTCAGCGCGGTTGCTGCAAGATCACCTTGGAGGTGCTTGAGGGTAATGCTATCGCTCAGTCGGCGTATCGAAAGTTTGGTTTTGATGATTCAAAGTTTGATCCGGCTCATGGCCGTATGCTGTTCTGGAACAAGCCGCTTTAATAAATAACAGGCAAAAAAGGGCGCCATTAAATGGCGCCCAATAAACCTTTGCCAACGGAGCGGAATGGCCCAGGGTGTTGCGGGTTAACTAAACATTAATTAACTCTTCGGTTGTTCCTGATTGGTGGTGCTGGTCTTGGAAGACGTGTCGTCGGCGGATGCTGTTTGCTCGTTAGTGCCGTGAACCTTCTGCTGCATGAAAGTGAAGTTGTTGTAGTACTCCTTCGCGCGCTCCGAGCCATCTTCTGCAAAAGCGGCGGCGGAGGCTAGGGTCATCAGGCTGGCAAGCATCAAAGTCGAGAGTTTCATCGGGGTATTCTCATTAAGTGTGATCGGTTATCCGTTCTGTCCTTGAGCAGATTCATGGGGCGATTTTGCAGCGATCTTATTAAGTGGGAATTAACTCAAGAAACGTCCGAAGTTAACAATTTCGTTAACTTCGGGTTGTGCGCTTTAAAGTCTCCAGTCCAAGGCCAACGTAATGGCGCGCGGGTCACCCCAGTACACGCCGTTATAGAAGCCGACACGCTCGTAATATTTTTTATCAAACAGGTTGTTGACGTTAAGCGACGCTGAAACATGGTCGTCGAATTGATAGCGGGACATGAGGTTAACCACGGTGTAGGCCTGCTGCGTGATTTTTGCCCGGGTGGTGATCGGGTCGCCATCGGTATCGCGCGCACCGGTCGGTCGATTGCTGAAATCATAGAAATCGCTTTGCCAGTTCACGGCGCCGCCGACGGTGAGGTTGCGCCATGTGCCCGGCAGGCGGTAAGCGCTGGATACTTTCAGCAGGTTCAGCGGCTGACCCGTGTTATTGCGGTTGCCCGAACCGTTGACCGAATGGGTGTAGGTGTAGCCTGCCGTGAGGTTCCAGTCGGGCATCACTTCCCCGGACGCTTCCAGTTCGAAGCCGTTCACTTTGTTGCCTTTGCCGCCTGACTTGTAATATTCCTCGCCGGTCCTTGGGTTGCGTGGCACCGAGTAATCGCGCTCGGCAACGTTGTCCTGAGTACTCCAGAAATACGCCGCCGCCAGGTTCAGGCGCTCTTGCAGCACACTCCCCTTGATGCCCACTTCGTAGTTGCTGCCCACCACCGGCTCAAGGAATTTCTTGTTGGCATCCTTGAGGCTTTGGGGTTTGAAAATATCGGTGTAGCTGGCGTAGACGGTGTACTCCGGTGTTATGTCGTAAAGCAGCCCGGCATAGGGCGTCCACATGTCGTTGTGGGTCTGGCTGGTTTTGCCGGCGGCGGTCAGTTGGTCGTTGTCGTCGTATCGGGGGGCTGCGCTTTTCAGTTCCCAACTGCCATAGCGGCTGCCCAGTACCGCATGCAGGCGGTCGGTGAGACTCAGTCGCGTAGCCAGGTAGCCGGCCTTCTGTTCCTTGCTGCTGTGTTCGCCTTTGAGGCCGGTGACGGTGTCGCCGAACTTAGCGATCCCGCCCATGTATTTCCAGTCTTCAATGCTGTAGTAGCCGGCTGGGATGTTCTCGCGCATAAACGGCGAACTGTCCCGTTGCGCGGCCTCGCCGTAGCCCATCATCAAGGCGTGTTCGCGGCCCAGCAACTGATAGCTGCCGGCCAGGTTGAGGTCGATGGCTTCCATCCGCGAGGTGCCGCGCATGTGGCTCGCCCAGGCGGTCATGCCGCTGCGGTCGTCGTTGGGGAAACCCGAGCCGCCGTAGTAGACCTTGCCATCTGTGTCGCTCTGGCGATGGGTGTAGGCGGCTTTGATATGCCAATCGCCACCCAGTCGATGTTCGAGGGTCGCGAAAGTGGTCTTGTCCGTCAGCGGCCAGGAACTCCAGTGCGCGGCCATGTTGGTGGAGCGCGACAGCCCGGCCTTGCCGCCCTGGCTGTTCCAGTACGGCACGGTGCCCCAGGAAGTGCCCTGGACTTGTTTGTTCTGGTAATCAAAACCTACGGCCAGCACGGTGTCGTCTGACAGCTCGCCTTCGAGAATGCCGTAGCCGACCTCCCGCTGTAGCTCATAGTTGTCACGGAAGGATTGGCTGTCGCGATAGGCCAGCACGGTACGCCCGCGCAACTTGCCGTCGAACGCCAGCGGGCCGCCCACGTCCACGTAGCTGTAATAGTTGTCATGGCTGCCCGCGCTTACGCCGGTTTTCGCCTGCCACTGGGCGGTGGGGCGCTTGCGTACCATGTTGATAGTGGCTGAAGGGTCGCCCGCTCCGGTGGTCAGGCCCGTGGCGCCGCGCACCACTTCGATGTGGTCGTAGATGATGGTGTCAGCGTCGGACTTCATGTAGCCGAAGGTGTTGAGCATCCCGTCAATCTGGAAATTGGTGATGCCATAGCCGCGAGAGGAGTAGGACACGCGGTCTGAGTCGTTGTGCTGCACGTTGATACCGGTGGTCTGGCGCAGCACGTCGGTCAAGGTATTGAGATTGAAATCGTCCATCTGCTGGCGCGTGATCACCGAAATTGACTGCGGGGTTTCTTTCACGGACAGGTTGAGGCGGGTGGCGGTGCTCATCGAACCGGTGGTGTAGGCACCGGTGTGCTCAGTGGTCGCGCCCAGGCCTTCGGCGGTGATGCGGGTGGCGCCGAGTTCGAGTTGGGTCTGTTCGGGGTCGGTTTCAGCCAGCAGGTCCGGGCTCAGCGCGGCGCTGCACAGGCCGAGCGTGAGGGTCATGGAACGGGTAATTGGCGCGAACATCGCGTGAGACTCCTTGTCGTCTTTGCGGCCGTCCCGGAAAGGGAAGGCCTTGGCTCAAAGACGAAAGGAGGAGCGGAACTTTAGGGATAAACGAGAATGATTGTTATCTTTCTGTTACGAACCTGGCGCTTCCTGAAGCACCACATCGGTCGGGCCAACCTTCTTCGGCTTGATCAGGCTGAAGTCGATCAGGGCCTTCTGCTGGCGCAAGTACGGGTTGCCGATCAGTTGCGGACGTGCTTTGAAACTGTCGCTGACCAGGCTTTTGCTGCGGTCGATTTCATCGGAGCTCAACCCGGCCAGGTCGGCCCAGGTGTGGATCAATTGCGAGCTGGTGTATGGGCGTTGCAGATCGCCGGCGAAACTCCAGTCATGGCTCTCACGCCATTTCGGCGAGGCGTAGGCCATGAAGGGAATGGTGTACATCGGCGCAGTCGGTTTGCCTTCGTTACGTCCCAGTGTGGCGTGGCCGGCGGAGTCGAATACGTCTTCACCGTGGTCGGACAGGTATAGCAGGAAGCCGTTTGGATCGGTCTTGGCGTAATCCTTGATCAGGCTCGACACCACGAAGTCGTTATACAGCACGGCATTGTCGTAGCTGTTGTAGGTGGGCAATTGATCATCGCTGATGCCTGCCGGTACGCCTTGGCGATCGGTGAATTTGTCGAACGTCGGCGGGTAACGGTACTGGTAGCTCATGTGAGTGCCGAGCAGGTGCACCACAATGAACTTGCGCTCCGCTGGATCGGCCAGGGCCTTGGAGAATGGCGCGAGGACGTCGCCGTCGTATTGGCGTGCGTTCTGGTTGCGGTTGTTGTTCAGGTACACCTGTTCGTCGGCCTGTTCGGAAAAGGTCGTGAGCATGGTGTTGCGCTTGGTCATGGTCTGCTGGTTGGTGATCCAGTAAGTCTTGTAGCCGGCCTGTTTCATCACGCTGACAATCGACGGGGTTTTCAGGTACAGGTCCGGGTTCTCTTCATCGGCGAACGTCAGCACCTGTTGCAGCGCTTCGATGGTATAGGGGCGCGGGGTGATGACGTTGTCGAACACCGCCAGTTGGTCGCGCAGTTTGTCCAGTTCCGGCGTGGTGTTGCGCGGGTAACCGTAGAGGCTCATGCGCTGGCGGTTGGTGGATTCGCCGATGACCAGCACCAGGGTCGAGGGCTGGCCGGCCATGGTGTCCTTGAGATTGGTCAAGGGCGCAATCTGGCTGGCGCTGTCGAGCATGCCTTGCATGTTGTCGAGTTGTTCGGTGTAGCGGCGATAGGCGACGATCATCTGCCAAGGCACGGCAGGCTCGATGCGCGATTCAAAGCGGTCGATGGCGTCGTCCAGGGTGTCGCTGCGGGCAATTTGCTTGACCAGCGGGTATCCGACAATGGCCACCAGGATCGCCGTTGCCGCCACCAGGGCTTGGCCGCGCGGCAGGTACACCGGTCGCACGCGGGTCCACAGGAAAACCGCGACGGCGGTGTGGGCAATAAAGGCCAGCACGATCCACCAAGCGAAGTATTGGGTGGCGTATTCACCGGCTTCAGAGATGTTCGACTCGAACATGATGAAGATGACGCTTTGGGAAAACTCCTGCTGGTAAATGAAGAAGTAACCCAGGCTTGCCATGGAGCAGGCCCACAGCACCACGCCAATCAGGGCGGCGAGCAAGCGCGTACGGCGTGGGAAAACGAGCAGGGGGGCGAGCCACAGTGCGCTCATGAAGAACGCTTGGCGAAAACCACTGAAGCCGGACGTGCCGCTGAGCTGGATCAGCAGTTGTGTGATGCCGGAGAAGTACCAGAAAAACAGGAATAGCCAGCCAAGACCGGCCCAATCAAAGCCTTTCGCAGACTTAGTGCTGCGTTCGAACATCGCCATCCAGCGCTCCAACCCGGTAGTTTTTCAATCACGCGCAGGGCTGCGCGCAATAGAGGCCACCCTTGCATTGGGGTGGCCCTTGTGGGCGGGAGTATCGGGAAGTGCGTGTGAAAACTTTGTGAGATTTGTGTAGCCGTTATCTTACAAAGTCATGACAGGGCTCAGCAGAGCGCAGGTTGCGCGCCGTAAGGCTGATCCAGCTGGGCTTGAATGATATGAGCACGCAGGCGCATGACCTCCTGCTGCAACTGCTCGCGTTCGTCTTTCAACTGGCGCAGTTCATCGCGACGGAGCGTGACGTAGAGGGTCTGGGGAGGACGGGTCATCTGTGCAGTGCTCATTGCTTACCTCGCAAATAGCCGGTGTGTCGCGGTGTGCCAGAACGCTTGAGTCGAGGTTCTCGGCAACAGTCGGAAGCAATTCTGAATTCTTTTTCAACGCAATGGAACTTTTTTATTTTTGGTGGTCGTGTGACTTTTGCTGCTGTGATGTTGAAACGATGGCAACTTTTTTGTCATGAAACTACATGGATCTGCCCCTGACTAACCCTCATTAGCCTCATTGCGCTATAAACTATGTCACACATTTATTTAGTAGTTAGGAGCATCAGCACATGCAACTGGGGATTATCGGACTAGGCCGCATGGGCGGGAATATTGCACGGCGCCTGATGCTCAATGGGCATACCACCGTTGTTTTCGACCGTAACGAAGCATTTGTCAAAGGCTTGAGCGAGGAGGGCGCCACTGGCGTTGCCGACTTGAAAGCCCTGGTTGCCGGGCTGCAAAAGCCTCGCGCCGTGTGGGTGATGTTGCCAGCAGGCGACCCCACTGAAAACACCATCAATGAACTCAGTGAGCTGCTCGAAGACGGTGACGTGATCATCGACGGCGGCAACACCAACTATAAGGATGACGTTCGTCGCGGCAAGGCGTTGGCGCAAAAGGGCCTGCACTACGTTGATGTCGGCACCTCTGGCGGCGTCTGGGGCCTGGAACGCGGCTATTGCATGATGATCGGTGGCGATACAGAGACTGTGCAACGCCTTGACCCTATCTTCGCCGCGCTGGCACCGGGCCTGGGCAATATCCCGCGCACCAAGGACCGTTCCGCCTCCGCAGACCCGCGCGCCGAGCAGGGTTATATCCACGCCGGTCCTGCGGGTTCCGGGCATTTCGTCAAGATGATCCACAACGGCATCGAGTACGGAATGATGCAGGCGTTCGCCGAAGGTTTTGACATCCTCAAGACCAAGAACTCGGACAACCTGCCGGAAGACCAGCGTTTCGACCTCAACGTTGCCGATATCGCCGAAGTCTGGCGCCGTGGCAGTGTGGTTTCGTCCTGGTTGCTGGACCTGACCGCCGACGCCCTGGCCAGCGACCCGAAACTCGAAAACTACTCAGGTTCCGTCGCCGACAGTGGCGAAGGCCGCTGGACCATCGAAGCCGCCATGGAACAAGCCGTGCCGGTACCGGTACTGTCCACCTCGTTGTTCGCGCGGTTCCGCTCGCGCCAGCAGAGCACCTACGGTGACAAAATGCTGTCTGCCATGCGCTTCGGCTTTGGTGGTCATGTGGAGACTTCCAAAAAATGACCGCTAACGGCAAGAAACCCAAGGCCGAACCCGCACCTCCAACCACGCTGTTTCTGTTTGGCGCCCATGGCGATCTGGTCAAGCGCCTGCTCATGCCGGCGCTGTACAACCTCAGTCGTGATGGCCTGTTGGGCGATGGGCTGCGCATTGTAGGCGTTGATCACAACGCCATCAGCGATGCCGACTTCGCCAAGAAACTCGAGGATTTCATTCGCACCGAGGCTGCGAGCAAGGTCAAGGGTAATGGCGAGAACGCTTTGGACCCGGACTTGTGGGCGCAGTTGGCCAAAGGCATCAGCTACGTCGAGGGTGATTTCCTCGACGACAGCACCTACGCCGACATCGGCAAGAAAATCGCCGACAGCGGCACCGGCAACGCTGTGTTCTACCTGGCCACTGCGCCCCGCTTCTTCAGTGAAGTGGTGCAGCGCCTGGGCAGTGCCGGATTGTTGACGGAGACTGATGACAGCTTCCGGCGTGTGGTGATCGAAAAGCCGTTCGGCTCCGACCTCGCCACCGCCGAAGCGCTGAACGCCAGCTTGCTCAAGGTGATGAGCGAGAAGCAGATCTACCGCATTGACCATTATCTGGGTAAGGAAACCGTACAGAACATCCTGATCAGCCGTTTCTCCAACGTGCTGTTCGAGGCGTTCTGGAACAACCATTACATTGATCATGTGCAAATCACCGCCGCCGAAACCGTTGGTGTGGAAACACGGGGTAATTTCTTCGAAAAAACCGGCACCCTGCGGGACATGGTGCCGAACCACCTGTTCCAGTTGTTGGCGATGGTGGCTATGGAGCCGCCCGCCGCATTTGGTGCCGACGCTGTGCGCGGTGAAAAGGCCAAGGTGATTGGCGCGGTACGGCCGTGGTCCCTGGAAGATGCGCGGGCCAACTCGGTGCGTGGGCAGTACACCGCTGGCGAAATCGGCGGCAAGTCGTTGCCGGGCTACCGGGAAGAAGCCAACGTCGCGCCCGACAGCAGCACCGAGACGTTCGTTGCCCTCAAGGTGATGATCGACAACTGGCGCTGGGTCGGTGTGCCGTTCTACCTGCGTACCGGTAAGCGCATGAGCGTGCGCGACACCGAAATCGTGATCTGCTTTAAACCGGCGCCTTATGCGCAGTTCCGCGATACCGAGGTTGATGAGCTCAAGCCCACCTACCTGAAGATCCAGATTCAGCCCAACGAAGGCATGTGGTTTGACCTGCTCGCTAAAAAGCCAGGGCCGACCCTCGATATGGCCAACATTCAGTTGGGCTTTGCCTACAAGGACTTCTTCGAGATGCAACCGTCGACCGGGTACGAAACCCTGATCTACGACTGCATGACCGGCGATCAGACCTTGTTCCAGCGGGCCGACAATATCGAGAACGGCTGGCGTGCCGTGCAGCCATTTCTCGATGCGTGGAAGGAAGACGATGGAATCCAGGCTTACAAGGCCGGTGAAGACGGTCCTGCTGCTGCAGATGCGTTGCTGTCCCGCGATGGTCGCACTTGGCACACCCTGGGATGAGTGATGCCGCGATTCATCCCATCCGTTTCATCCTCAGCGACGTGGACGGCACGTTGCTGCACCCAGATCACCGTCTGAGCCAGCGCACGGTCGATGCGGTCAGTGCGTTGCGCGAGGCGGGGGTGTTTTTCAGCCTCGCCAGCGGGCGACCGCCCAAAGCCATGCTGCACCTGATCGAGACCTTCGGGATCGATGTGCCGGTAGCCGGTTTTAACGGCGGCACCTTGATCAACCCGGATGGCAGCATCCTTGTTGCCCACCATCTGCCGGCGGAGGCGGCGCTGGTCGCACTGGCGATGTTCTCGGCCGAGCCGGACGTGGAACCATGGGTATTTGCCGACGGCGATTGGCTGCGCCGTGGCCCGCCAGGCCCGATGGAACCGCGCGAAGCCCATGGCCTGGGGTATGGGCCAGTGGTGGTGGAGAGTTTTGAGCCGTACCTGGATCGGATCGACAAGATCGTCGCCGCCAGCAACAACGCGCAGTTGTTGGTGGAACTGGAGGCGCGTTTACAGCCCAAGGTGCAAGGCCTGGCGCAGGTATCGCGTTCGCAACCGATTTATCTGGATGTGACGGCCATGCTGGCCAATAAAGGCGAGGCCTTGAAGACCCTGGCGGCGCACCTTGGGGTCCCGCTGGAGCAGACGGCGGCCATCGGCGATGGGGGAAATGACCCGGCGATGTTTCAGGTAGCCGGATTATCGATTGCCATGGGGCAGGCGGAAGAAACCGTCAAGCGCCAGGCCAATGTGGTCACCGGTAGTAATATTGATGACGGTGCTGCAGAGGCAATCGAGCGGTTTATTCTCGCCGCGCGATAAACGTCTTAAGTTCAGTTGCCCAACTTCCGATCAGTGTCTTGCAGTGATCGGAAGTTGGTGCAGCAACTTACTTAGGCATCGCCCAGGACTGCAACTGGTAGCCATCTTTGTCGAGTTCGGCACGGGCCTGCAACAGCAGGTCTTCCAATTGCGCCGGGTCGCTGTAGGTGTTCGATGACAGTTGTTTGCTGCCAATACGGGTATTGGTGCGGTCGATGACGCTCAGGCTCAAGGCGCCGTTGCCATCGTGCCAGGCCACGCACTGAAAGGGCTGAAAAGCACGGTCTGCGATCAAAAGAGCTTCGTTGATGCGGAGCGGGGCGTTCATGTGGGTCTCTCTCTAAATGCCCATTCAAGTGAGTACCGGCGGTTGGGCTGACCGTGCGGCGGGTTACTTGTACTGATGCACGATGACGGGGTACGGGTCACATGTTAGAGCAACAAATTTTAACTTTTCCTGATGACTGTCATGTAAGCGGCTGTTTTGAAAGCTGAATGAAAGTTTTAGCCGTGCCCAACTTTTTTTGATGGACGCGACAGTGGGTGGCTTTTTGCCCGCACTTATAGCGAAACGGTACAAGGCCCGCGTCAAGATTTTGCTAGTGTTAGCGCTGAGCGCCACAAACCGTTGTTTCTAAATAACTTTACCTCCAGCAATCAACAATTTTGGCGCCAAGGAATAGTCATGGTTGTTACACCTGCGCAACGCCGCTTGCTCGTGGTCGATCCCTGCGATGACTGCCATGGGCTATTGCCCGGTTTGCGCACGGCAGGTTGGGAGGTGGACAGCTGTGCTTTGGAGGCGGTGGGCGACCGGTCGTGTGACTTGGGTTTGCTGCGGTTGCAGCCCTATCACCTGGAGCGCCCCGAAGCGGTCAAGGAATTGATCGGCCGCAGCGGCACCGAGTGGATCGCTGTGCTCAGCCAGGATGTGCTGCGTTTGCAGAATGTCGGTGATTTTGTCTGCGAGTGGTTCTTCGACTTCCATACCCTGCCGTTTGACGTCGCGCGCGTGCAGGTCACCCTCGGCCGGGCCTTTGGCATGGCGCGCTTGCGCGGCAAGGGCAATGCCCCGGTAAATGAGCCGGAGCACGAACTGCTCGGCGACAGTCGGCCGATTCGCGAACTTCGCAAGCTATTGGCCAAGCTCGCACCCACCGAGTCCCCGGTTTTGATCCGTGGTGACAGTGGCACCGGTAAAGAACTGGTGGCCAAGACCCTGCATCGCCAATCCCAACGCCACGCCAAGCCCTTTGTCGCGATCAACTGCGGCGCGATTCCTGAACACCTCATCCAATCCGAACTGTTCGGCCATGAGAAGGGCGCCTTCACCGGCGCCCATCAGCGCAAGGTCGGGCGCATCGAAGCGGCCCATGGCGGCACGCTGTTCCTTGATGAAATCGGCGATTTACCCATGGAACTGCAAGCCAATCTGCTGCGGTTTCTCCAGGAGAAACAGGTTGAGCGCGTCGGCGGTAGCCAGCCTATCCCCGTGGATGTGCGGGTACTGGCGGCAACTCACGTCGACCTCGAAGCCGCTGTGGCCAAGGGGGCTTTTCGTGAGGACTTGTACTACCGACTCAATGTGCTGCAAGTGGTCACTGCGCCGCTGCGCGAGCGCCATGGCGACGTAGCGATGCTGGCTAACCACTTCTCACGCTTCTACAGCCAGGAAACCGGCCGCCGTCCGCGCAGTTTCAGCGAAGACGCGCTGGTGGCGATGGGGCAACATCCGTGGCCGGGCAATGTGCGCGAGTTGGCCAACCGCGTGCGTCGTGGCCTGGTACTCGCCGAAGGGCGGCAGATCGAGGCTATTGATCTGGGATTGATCAGCGAACAGGCAATTTCGCCACCCCTGTCTACACTGGAAGACTACAAACACCGCGCCGAACGCCAGGCGCTGTGCGATGTGCTCAACCGGCACAGCGATAACTTGAGTGTCGCTGCCCGCGTCCTGGGAATTTCCCGGCCAACGTTCTATCGGTTGCTGCACAAACACCAGATCCGCTAGGGCGGGTAAACCGAAAAGCCCCGCAACGACCCTTATCGTTGCGGGGCTTTTCCTTTTATTACGTTATCGGAGCAAGCTCCTTCGCCTCAGGAATACACCGTCGGATCAGTTAAAAGTAATACGGAAACTTCAGGCTAAACGTAAAGTCCGGCGCATCATCCGTCATCCCAATCGCCAGGTTCGGCACGATCGTCAAATTATCCGATGCCGCGATCGTCATCCCCACGTTGAAGTACCCGGCGTTCGCATCACTGGACACCACCGACTGCCAGTCGCCGCCATTAGGCTTGAGCCGACTCTTGCGCTGCACCAGGTCCGACACCGAGAACGACATACTCATCTTCTCGTTGAGGGCAAAGGCCACACCAACGCCAAACTGGAAGCTGTCACCCAGGCTGACCTTGCCGCCGACCTTCTGGTTGACGTCACTGCTGATGTCGTCGAACGAACCCTCGAAGTTGTGGGTGTAGGAGAGCGAGCCAAACAACACCGCCGGGTCGAAGGTCTTGACCAGGGAAATCCCCGGCGTGACCGACCAGACCCCGTTACCCGTAGGCAGGCTTTCCGGCACGAACAGGTTGTCGTTGCCGGGTGTGTTGACCAGCTTGATACCAAACGGTTCTTTACCCGTAGGCGCCTTGACCCGCACCGACACCACGGCGTCCGGCAGATTGGGAGTTTCGTCGAGGAATTTGTACGCCACACCAAAGTTGACGTCGCCGATGGTCGGGTCGCGCGTGACCGAGGCTTCCGACGTCGCCGTGCCGTTGTTGCCGGCGCCGGCGGACTGGTAGGTGGAGTCGCGGTACACCACGGGCACGTTCACGTCGAACTGCCAGCGATTATCGAAGTTGTAGCGCCCGGTCAGGTCCAGGGTCCAGTTATCGGACTTGATCCGGTCCAGGTTGATATTGCCGAGGAAAATCGAGTCCAGCGCCAGAAAGCCGTTGAGGGTCAACTGGCGAGCATCGTAACGGGCATAGGTAATGCCGGTTTCAAAGCTGAACTTGCCATTCCCGAAAAAGCCGCTGGCTTCGTTATAGAGGTTA
The DNA here is from genome assembly GCF_021391435.1 of Pseudomonas sivasensis. NCBI lineage: Bacteria > Pseudomonadati > Pseudomonadota > Gammaproteobacteria > Pseudomonadales > Pseudomonadaceae > Pseudomonas > Pseudomonas sivasensis. The sequence continues at coordinate 2,777,588 of NZ_CP090029.1, forward strand.
CTCACACTTTGCGCAGGGGCCGAGTCGTCCTTGAGGGACTGGCCGTAGGAACTGCCGCCACCACCACCGGCGCCGCCGGATGCTGCTGCGGCGCCCGTGCCTGCGACCGTCGCGCCACTGGCTTTCTGAAAGTCTGCCGGCGATTTGGCCAGGCGCTTGGGCGCCGGTGCCGACGGTTGATCTTCGACCTGTCGTACCCGTTGTTCCAGTACCGCCAAAGCTTTTTGCTGAACGTCATACCGCTGCTTGAGTTCTAGAAGTTCCTGTTTGAGCGTTTCTATATCGGCGTCTGGCGCGGCATACAGAACGGATGCAGGCAAGAGCGTACTTAAACAGACCACCGCATGAAGCGATAACGATCGATGCATGAAATAAGCCGTCCTTTTCTAATGCGTAAGTGTCGAGGGTCAGCGTAGTTCAATAACCGAGGGTGCGTAGGCCTTTGAGTTGGTCCAAGTTGCAGTTCAGCGCACCGTTGTTCAAACCGTTGTTATTCATCACGACGTTGAGCTGGGTCATGTTGTTGACGAAGTTGGTGTTGCCGGTCAAAACCGTACCTTGCAGCACAGTACCGCCGCCGATCTGCTGCAAACTGTTGCCCTGGTTATGGTTGGCCTGGATCGCCATCTGCAAGCCCCCATTGTTGGCCGACACACTCACCCGGCCTGCTGCGCTGTCCCCGGTAACGGTACCGCCGGCGACCAGTACTTGCCCCGATTGCACCGCGTTGGAAGGCGCGAAGCCGTTCTCGACGGTAATGCCTACGTTGTTATAGGCGGTGTTGCCATCGCCAGCGGTTCGCACGCTCTGGGTCACGCCTTGGCCACTGCCCAGCCCGGCGCCGCCTGTGACTGTGCCGGTACCGGTGTTCGGGTTGGTCCCGTTGCCGGTCGAGCCGGTGGTCTGTACGTAGAATTGTGGGGTGATGGTCGACGAGTCGACCTGCATGCTGGCCTTGCCGGTGATGGTGTCACCCACGGCGTTGGTCCACGTGCTGCTCATGACAATGCCGAAGCTAATGATGCGCCCCGGCATGACGTAACGGCCGCGCAGGTCGGCCATTTCCGAATCCTTGAGTTCGATCGGTTTGAACCCCGATGAAGCATAAGCGGGCATTGAGGCTGCCAGACACATGACCGTCAGCCAACGGGAAGTGTTCATCTTCTGCTCCTGGAGCGTCCTGCCCCTTATTGCGCTTCTTAGAAGAAGTCGCTCTGGATAAAACCGAAGTCCATCAGCTCGGCATCGCCTACGGGCCTGAACTCATTCAACTGGTTCTTGGCGGTCAGCGGAGTAGGCGGGTCGAGCAAGGCATTGGCCTTGTCGTAACCTTCACCCAGCACAGCGAAGACGATGCCATTCCAGCCCTTGAGGAAGTCGTCACGCGAATAGCGCTTGTGGCCCAATACCGGGTCGCCGATATAGACCCAGTCCTTGTCCGCGCGCTGCATCACCACGAAGTGCTTGTAGCCACGAATTTCCAGCAGCACCACCACAGGGATCTTCACGGTGACCAGGGTCTCTGGTCCGATCTTGTAGCCCCGGGCACGCATGCCGATGCTTTCGAGGTAGCGCTTCATGTCCAGCATGGAAAAGCCCTGGGTACGTACCAGGTCCTGGTCTGCATTGACCAACATGCCTTTGATGACGTGATCTTCGTCCACGTCCAGCCAGTAACCCTGGCGCAGAATGGTGGCGAGTGCCGCAGCACCGCAGCTGAAATCGGTTTTCTGTTCCACCAGGTTGGCGAACCGGCGCTCACGGATACTCTCGACCTTCTTGTAGATCACTGCACCGCCAGGCAGGGCGGAGATCGCCATGTTGCCTGCCCACGTTGGGCCGGTGAGTAACATCAGGAGGGTGAGGGTCGCGACGCGCATGATCGTGTGACCTGCTGGACACTGGAATAAAAAAGGGCCTTGTTGCCAAGGCCCCGTTGGATCAGAAGCGCACGCCGCTGGCGCAGACGGTGCAACCTTGACCGATCGACAGGCTGTTGCTGCCTTGGTTGCCCGAGCCGGATTGCAGGTTCACACCCACGTTGCCGGAGTTGCGGTTAACCGAGTTGTCGAGGCTGGAGTTGTTGGACACGTATTGAGCCTTGCCATGGCCATACCCGTAGCTGGTAGCGGCAGTGTTCAGGTAGCTGTTGGCGAGGGAGTTTTGCTCGGTGTTGGCGGCCGCTGCGATGTTTTTGCCATCAGCAGTGGTGATTGCCAGGTTGTTTTTACCCTGGTTGCCTTGACCGGCCTGGCCGTTGTAACCCAGGTTGCCGGAGTTACCGTTAAGGGAGTTATCCGCAGAGGCGTTGTTCTGGGTGCCTTTGTTGACGAAGTTGTTCAGCGCGCTGTTTTGATTGACATCGACGACAGCGAATACTGTTGCAAAGTCACCCTTGGCGCTGGAGATGGCGCCGGAGTTGTCTGCCTGGTTACCGCTGCCCGACTGAACGTTAACACCGGTGTTGCCGCTGTTGCCGTTTACCGAGTTGTCGGCAGAGGCATTGTTTTCGGTTTTGGTGTCGTCAAACTTGTTGCCGCCGCTGTTTTGTACGTCTGTAACGACAGAGGCAACAACGCCGGTTGGTTGAGGCGCAGGGTGCCAACCACCACCTGCCTGAGCAGCAGCAGCCATGAGTGCGGCGAGAGCGAAAACCATTGGTTTCAGAGCCATTTGAGGTTTCATGGTGTTTCTCCTTGCTTCTAATTAGTTGGTTAAGTGTTGGTACGGTCTAACGAGTACTACCAAGCGTTTACTTGATAGTGATGCCTAGGGTGTTAGCCACTCGGTTCCCCACCCCGGCACTCTGGTTCACCTGAATCACTCCTCGGCTGCCTGTGAAGGCCTGGTCGCTGGTAGCGACCTGGCGGCTGCCAGTGGTGGGGGTGAGCCCTGAGTCGGTCAACTGCGTCGAGTTCTGTTGCAACAGGACGCTGTCATCAATGCTTTGCGGGCCAGGGTTAATGCTGATCCGCACGGCATTGACTGATTGGTTATTGGCCCCGGCCGACTGGTTGATACCCAGCACACCGTTGCCGTTGGTAAAAGAGGTGCCATGAATCGCCGCTTTGGCGTTCAGGGACGGGTCGACGCTGCCGTTCTGGCGCTGGATGTTGACGTTGGTGGCCTGGCCACCGAGCGCAATGGCACGGCTGTTGGACATTTGTTGCTGGTTGCCGGCCGCCTGGTTGATCGACACGACACCTTCGTATTGTTGGCCGCTGTTGTTGATCACCGCGGTGTTGTCGGCGAAGACCGGAGCGGCGGCCAGCAGGGCGAGAACGAGCAGGGAGCGGTTCATTACTTGCCCCCCATCATGCTGCCGATGTTGTTCAGCGGCGCCATGCCGCGCTGGATCGAGTCGCTGATCTGTCCACCCATGCTGCTGCCCGCACCGTGGCCGGCGGCAGAGCCGGCCCCCAGGGTGGACATGCTGTTTTGCGTGGCATGCAGGCCGGTCAAGGTGTTGTTCGTCGGAATCGCGCCGACGATGCTGGAGCCGCTGCTGATGCCGCCGATATCCATATCACTGAGCTCGCCGGTTGCACCGATGATGTCGCGGCTGGGATTGGCGTTGGCGGTGGTGGGGTAGGGGTCTTTACCGAAGGCGGCGCGACCGTACATGTGAGCCTGTACGTTGCGCCCTGTCACGATCACGCCATCGCCTGCAAAGCTTGGAACACTGATGCCGACGCTGAGTACACAGCTGATCAGCAGTACGTTCATCGGACCTTGAGTGAGTGTGATCACGGCGGCATTCCCTATTCTTCGCGCTGACCCTAAACAGCGCTGTTAGGGATAGAGCAGAAGCCGTGCCGCTTTTTATTTAGTGTTTATTTTCAATAGGTTGGAGTTAATCGAGGGCAAAGTGATGTCAGTGCTGTTTCATGGCTGATACACCTGCGGTTACGGCACGCGCACCCGGCCGTACCACAAACGATTCACCCTGTTGTATCACCGCTGTAACACCGCCCATGACAAATCGATGAATCCGCACAGTACGGGCGCTTCAGAGGCGCCGTGTGTTTCAAAAATGGACACTGCGGGCGCAAAGAATCCCGGGGATGTGGATCAGGCTCAGCCTTTAGGGGATTGACGCGGAATGGAGTTGAGCACGGGGTTGCCATCCTGGTTCTGGGTCAGGTAGACCGGCAGCACCTTGGGCAGGGAGGGGATGAGGTTGTTGACTTCATTGATGTTGTAGATCCCGCCAATGCGAATCGCCCCGGTGCTGGCATCCGCGAGCATCACCGGTTTGTTCAGGTAGCGGTTGATCAGCGGCAACGCGTCGACCAGGGCCAGGTTGTCGAGGATCAGCTTGCCCTGGCGCCAGGCCAGCGCGCTGTCGTTGGGGCTGATCGTGGCGACGCGCGGTGTGGCGTCGCCCAATTGATAGCTGGCCTGCATCCCGGGGGTAAGCGGCACGCTGCCGTGGATCCGGTCGCTGGAAATCTGGACTGCGCCTTCAAGCAGCATGACCCGCACCTGATCGCCGTATTTCCACACATTGAATTGCGTGCCCGTCACCTGCACCTGACCTTCGCCGGCACGCACGACGAAAGGATGCTCACGGTCGTGGCTGACTTTGAAAAACGCTTCGCCCTTTTTCAGCGTGACCCGACGTTGGTCTTTGTAGTTGCTGTAGACCAGTTCAGTGCCGAGGTTCAGCTCCACTTGACTGCCATCCCCCAACGTCACCTGGCGCAAACCATCGGCGGCTTCAAAGCGCTCGTAGGCATTGGGCAGCCAGCCCGCTTCCCAACCGGTAAAGGCCGCCACCGGTAAGGCTGCCAGGCATATGGCTGCCGCGGCGGCGTAGGTACGTAGCCGACTGCGCGGTTTGAACGGCACCACCAAGGCGGTGGGTTCGTGGCGGGGCAGATGGTCGGCGACGTCCCAGATTTCCAGCATCGCGGCGTATTCGAAGGCGTGCAGCGGGTCGCAATCGTGCCATTGGGCAAAAGCCTGACGTTCACCGGGGGTGCAATCACTTGCATGCATACGCATGCACCAATGCGCAGCGGCGTCGGTGATGGCGTCATATTCGGCTTCTGAAAGGGACTTTTCGCTCATTAACTCATCCTGATTTCCCACATTCTAACCCCCAGGGTGCATCGCGAGAACATCCATCATGGCGATTGCACATCAATTGGAACTTATTCTCGTTTGGAGGCGCCTAAAAAATTCAGGACATTCCTACAATGGAGAACGAAAATGCTGAAGAAAACCTTAGTCGCCCTGTGTGCAACCACTGCGCTGCTCAGCGCCGGCGCCGCGCTGGCCGATAAACCGGGTGCGGGCTGGATCACCATCGAGAAGGCCATCGAAGTGGCCAAGACCAAGGCAGGCTATGTCGAGGTCTACGCCGCTGAAGCCGACGACAACGGTTATTGGGAAGTCAAAGGGCGCAAGTCCGACGGCACCGTTTATGAAGCACGTATCGACGGCGCTTCGGGCAATATCCTGCGCGACCAGAAAGATTGATCTACCCCGCCGGGAGCCTGCTCAGGCTCCCGCATCCAGACTGCGCCCCAGCTCGCTGATCATGCAGGTCACCGAGTCGGCGTTGGCCAGAATCGTGTCGATACGCTTGTCGCTGTTGCTCATGAACACCGATCGCGCCTCCTCCAGTGTGCGGGCGCCGGTGGTGCTCAGGACTTTATCGCGCAACGGCGCGGTCAAGCGGCGGCTGCCGAAATCCTCCCATTGCTGGGAAAACGCATCCCAGGTTCTGAACAGCATGCTGGCAGGTGTGGAGATCGACAGTGCGTTATCCCGCAGGTTATCCAGGTCGGTTTTCATCAGCGTGGCGCCGTTGATGGCAACGTTGATGAGGTCCGGGAAGGGCCGCATGCTGTCCAGGTAAGCCAGGTCCTCGGTCAGAGATTTGATGTGGGTGATCTCGTGTATCAGCACCGTGGCGCGCGCATGGGCGCAGATGTTGAACGGCGTGGTCAGGCGGTTCTGATAGATGTCCATGGGCGGGTCGAAGAAGCGGTCCAGCAAGTAGATCTTGTGGTCGGCATCGTCGGGCACGACGAAAGCAAAGGAATCGTGGGGGCTGTACCGATGGGTGCCGCTGACAAACCGCATCGAGTCGGGCCCGATCAGGGTGTGATTGATCAGTTCATCAAGCACCTCGTCAATGCGCCGCTCGACCCTTCGCACTTGTTCGGGCGCCAGCGAGACAACGCCGAAAAATTCACTGAAAAAACGCCCCAGGCGGCTGCTCGGTTCACGAAGCGTGGCGAAGTGCAGCAAGTTGCGCTTGCAGGTCACCGCATAGTAAGTCGCCACATTCAGCGCTTCATCAATGCACTGGGCCTTCCAACTGGATAGCGCGGCGATCTCGCGCATGCCCACGGCTTCAATGTTGATGGCGTTCCGTTCGGCCAGGCGTGTGCTCATTTTGCCGGCGTAGCGGCTCAAGGTTTTGCCGTAGCGTGGGTGATGGCGGTCGAGGTCCAGCGTCCACTGGCCGTGGGCGTTGCGCTGTACATAGGGGCCCAGCCGATCGCCCTTGCTCAGGCGCCAGCGTTCGCCGGCGCGTTTTACCGGATAGACTTTTCCCGCCAGCGGCAGGAAATTGCGCGAGGTGGTGTCATCCCGATACACCTGGTTGGCTGAGCTGAATGACAAGTCGCCGAGGGCGTCATCGTGGTGTTCAAAACCGCGCAACTGTGTGCGTTCGGGCGCGGTTATTGCCAACTCGTCCAGGTTGGCGGCTGCGGGGGCAGGCGCTTGCAGCCACCGCTCCACTGACGGCTGCTCTGCAGGTGGCGGCGTCTGTTGCAGGGGCCTGTCCAGCGCTTTGCGCAACGAGGCCAGTTCAGCCACGCCGAGGGCGAAGGTTTTCAGTGCGTGCCTCCAGCGGTGCGCCTGCAGGTTTTCGGCGGAGTCTTTGAACAGTTGATAGCTGCGCCACACCACCAGCGGATAGGCCAGTTTGCCGGCCAGGAACTGGAGGCCGTTGGGGATTTCCTGAGTGAGCAGGCAAGTGATCGCATCCCAATGGGTCTTGCCCGACGGGGCAAACTGCGCGCCTAGCATCTGCAGCAGCATCTGCACGTTGTCCTCAAACAGTTGCTTGAGCAGGTTGCCGCCCATGGGCGTTGCGCCGAGGGTGATTTCTGCCAGTCCGACGTGCCAGCCCTTGTCCAGCAGGTTGCGATAGGTGGCGCGCTGCGCCCCCTCCAGTTGCCCCACGATCCAGTCCTGCAGTGCGCCGGGGTTGGTGAACTCACTGAGCAGCGCCGCTTCGCTGGCGAATTCCTTCAGCAAATGCTGGGGGCTGAAGGGCGCGTACAGCACCAGCGGCCCGGACGCGCCGGCCTGCGGACCTATCAGGTAGCAACCCAGCGCCCTGGCGCTTGCTGCGCCTTCGGTGGCGATCAACTCCAAGTGGCGGACGGTGGCCGAGCTGCCACTCACGCTGGCACGCGCCACTGCATCGGGCATGTCAAACACTTGCTGGATGAGGCTCCAGGCGTTGGCAGACAGTCGCTCATTGAGCATCTGCTCATGGGCGTATTGCAGGAGTTGCCAGGGTAACTGCCGGCAAAACAGAGTTCGCCGCGCGCGCGCGTCTTCGCTTGGTTGCTTGAGGTGGGTGATAAGCCGTTGCTGGTAGATGCCTTTCAAGTCCAGTTGGCGCACCAGTTGCACGACGGCATCGCCGTCCAGCGCCGCCGGTAACGGCGTGGCGGTGCGCGAGCTTGGCCGGATGCGCTCGGCATGCAGGTCCGGCAAGTGCCGCAGGGCGAAATCGGTGAGGGTCTGCGTGTGGCCGTCCAGGTCAATACGGCAGGGAATCAGGATGTTATCGGGGTTGAGCGCTTGTTGGGCAAAGCGAGCATCGAGCAGGCTCGTCAACGTGTTAACGACCTGCTCGCGCAGGGGCGTAATGCTGTGCAGATAGTCACGCTCCTGCGGCGCGCTGAGGCGGTACTGCTCAAGCAGTTCGGCGTGCAGTATCTGTTCATCCGGCGACGCCATGCCCAGCCAGACCGGCAGTGACTGCTGGTGGATCATCGCGTGCGCCATGGCAATCGCCCTGGGCAGGTTGGACGGTGGCGCGCGGCGGATCAATGCGTCCATGCAGTCCTGGAAGCGCTGCACGCCGGGTTTCATTGCCAGTAGATGGTCAATCTCGTCGCGCAGCCAGGCGCTGTAGGAGCGTTGGCGGTTATCCAGCAGATGATCGTCAATGCGTTGCAGCGGGCCCAAGCGGTAGGTCTGGTGGGGCATGCGGCTGGATACCGGCAGGTTTTCGAGCAAGGGCCAGCAGACCAGCGGATCTTGCAAGCGTTGCCCCAGCACCTCACCCAGCGCCTGGATGGATGCAAACGCCTCAAACCCAGAGCGCGGGGTCCACAGCAGGGCCGCGCCGGAGTGATCGGGGTCCAGACCTCCGCGTTCGGTCAGTACAAAACAGTTGGCCAGGGGCTGGGGCAGGGCGGCTGCGTCACTGCAGAGACTCAGGGCGTATGCGTCCGGCAGGAAGCCGTTGAGCCCGTGACGGCTGGCGCGGCTGCGCAGGCTGTCGGCGTTGAGCACGCAGTCGAGCAGCGCCAGTTGCTGCGGCGACAAACTTTTGTATAACCGGCTCATCTCGGCCTCGCCGCTCAACCCCTGCAACAGGCCGTGGCTTAGATGGGCCTGGTTGTTGTCCAGCAGCAGGTGCGGCAGTTCGCGCAGCTCGTGCTGGGCGAAGGTGCTCATCACCTGCTCGATGATGGCATTGAAGCTATCGACGCTCAGGTTGTGCAGTTGCCGGGCGACGCCTTCACTGCGAAGGCCGTAGAACCAGGTCAGGGCCGAGGGCGTAAGTGCTTCGGCCTGACCGGTCACCCGCGCGATAAAGTGCGCGACCATGCTCGAAGACTCCACGGGCAAGCGCTCCTCACGTTCCTGGCCCGGGGTGGCATAGGTATTGATGCAGACATCGTCGGCGTCGAGCGCCAGCTGTCTTTTCGCCAGCTCCAGGTCCAACGCATGGGCCGCCAGCACGCCCAAGGTCGGATGTTTGCTGCGCCCCATAGCCATGGCGGTTTCAACGGCCTGCAGGGGCTGCAGATGACGTTTGGCGGTTTCCGCCAGCACGGTGCTGGGGTGCCCATTGCCGCTGGACACGGGGTGAACCGACCAGCGCCCGCCGGCGTCCTGCACCAGCAGACGGCTATCGAGCAGGGTGCGCACGTCCAGCGCATGGTCGAGCAGCGCGGCGAGGTCGATGTCGCTGGCGCTGCGGTGGTACACGCCGAGGGCATGCTCAAGGTTGTCGAACTGCTTGGCGACGATGTCTTCGAGCATGTCCTGGAAGACATCGCCCTGCATCGGTTGTCCGCTGACCTGAACGTGATCCATGCCGATATACACGCTGCGTTCATCCAGCGAGAGAAAGTTGAGCAGCTCATCCTGATGGCCGGCGGCCTTGAGCATCGCCAGCAGCGTGTCGTTGAGGTCGTTCAGATCCTTGAGCACTTGCAGACCGCGGGACTGGGTGTAGAGGTAGGTGTGGGCCTTGCTGATCATCAACGTGCTGGCGAGGTCGACGTAATGTTGATAGGGCGCGTGAATACGCACCTTTTCTATGCGCAAATCATCTGCGGGCGCTGTGCTCGCGGCCGAGTCCAGCAGGAACGCGGCGCGCAGTTGCTGGCTCTCTGGGGTGGAGATAATCGCGTTTTGGCGTTTGAGCAACAGATCGGCGCGAAACTTTTCGCGCATTACCCGGGCACAAAACGTCAGGCGCGACTGGCCCGCGCTGACGTCTTCGTTCCAGTAGGTCTGTAGCAGGCTTTTCAGTAACGAGGAAAGAACGCCGCTGGTTTGTTCGATCACACTGTCCCAGCGCTGCTGGTCGAGGGCGCGTTGGTCCGCGGTCAAGGCGCTGCTGTCGTAGCCGATATTGACGAACGAATGAGTTTGATCCTGGGGCCAGGCTTGTTTGGCATAAAACTGCAGCAGTGCATCGCGCAACGGTAGTGAGGCCAGCCAACGACGGTCTTTTTGCTGCGAGGCGCGGCTGAAAAAATCCACCCGCGTGTCGGCCTGTTTCAACTTAGGAAAGAAGGAACGGGCCATGATGCCGAGCAGGCTATCAAGCATCCCGTGCAGGCTCGGCAGCTTGCGCAGCTCATTGAGTAGGGCAGCTACGTTCTGCTGCTGGCTGGCCATAATGGCGTCCTCCTGATCCTGCATCACCGCGCCCTGGATGATGGCGGTGGTGATTGTTACCGGCGCGTCTACCGGCAGCGCGTCACGTTCAGCGATTGATATAAAGCACAGCAGGTCGTCTCGCTGCGTTGGTGACTGCATGCGCTCGTGCACCGCAGCAAGCAGCACGGCGCGGCTGTCGAACAGCTCCAGCCCGCCGTAGGGGGTATAGAGCACGGCTTTATTGTCGTCCGGTGTCGGACTCATCAGGAACGCGCCAGTCAGGGTCAGCGCGGGTTTTCCAGGACGGTTGATCAGCAGTCGCTCCACCTGCATGGGGTGCGTTTGCAGGGCCGCATCCTGGCGGGCTGCATCCGTGGCGTAGTAAAGCGTATGCAGCCACTCCAGATCCTTGACGGTAAATCCCAACGCCCGCTCCCGTGGCGTCGGCTGTTTACGCCCGGCAGGCAGCAGGAATTCGTCGAAAAAGTACGGCGGGGAAAGCGTCGCCATGGTGCTCGCTCCATCAAACTGGCAGTTACGAGGCTCCACGGTAGGCGCTTGCGCCAGGGGCGGGGCGGTAGATAACTGCTTCGGCGGCAAGCGGACGTTGACAGCAAGCACAGGAGGCGTTGTTTAATCGACGGGTCTGGATTGTTGTTGTCTCTTCCAATTATAAAATCGGAGCTACAGATGTCTGCCCAGTCCCCGATCATCGACAGTGCTACAGCATTCATGGGTTTCAACGAGCTGAAGGCGTTGCTGCAGGCGATCTTCGTCAAGCACGGCACCTCGCCCGACGTCGCGGCGATCCTTGCGCACAACTGCGCCAGCGCCGAGCGCGATGGCGCTCACAGCCACGGCATCTTCCGCATCCCTGGTTACCTCAGCACCCTGGCCAGCGGCTGGGTCAACGGCCAGGCGGTGCCGGTGGTCACCGACGTGGCGTCCGGCTTCGTGCGGGTCGATGCCGGCAACGGGTTCGCTCAGCCGGCTCTGGCGGCAGCGCGTGGGTTGCTGGAGGACAAGGCCCGCAGCGCCGGTATTGCGTTGCTGGCGATTCACAACTCCCATCACTTTGCGGCGCTTTGGCCCGACGTCGAACCCTTCGCCGAAGAAGGCCTGGTGGCGCTGAGCGTAGTCAACAGCATGACCTGCGTGGTGCCCCATGGCGCCGACCGCCCGTTGTTCGGCACCAACCCCATCGCTTTCGCCGCACCGCGTGCCGATGGCGCGCCCATTGTCTTCGACCTGGCCACCAGCGCCATTGCCCATGGCGACGTGCAAATAGCCGCGCGCAAGGGCGAGCGATTGCCGCCGGGCATGGGCGTCGACAGCCTCGGCCAACCCACCACTGACCCTAAAGCCGTGCTCGAAGGCGGCGCGTTGCTGCCGTTTGGCGGGCACAAGGGGTCGGCGTTGTCGATGATGGTCGAACTGTTGGCGGCGGCTTTGACCGGAGGCAACTTCTCCTTTGAGTTTGATTGGGCAGATCACCCAGGCGCCCGCACGCCGTGGACTGGGCAGTTGTTGATCGTGATCGACCCGAGCAAAACCGCTGGGCAAAGCTTTGCCGAGCGCAGCCAGGAACTGGTGCGGCAGATGCATGCGGCAGGGTTGCGCAGGTTGCCGGGGGATCGACGTCATCGCACGCGGGCGAAGTCGTTGGAGGTGGGGATTGAGCTGGAGGCTGAGGATCTGGCGCGATTACAGGCGCTGGTGACTGACTGAGAAGGGTTTGGCGCAGCTTGAGTGTAAGCGCTGGTTTGTCAGCGATAGCCGTTTGCCGGGGGGCATTAGATCAAGATCACAGACAGATCAAGAGCCAGGGCAACGGCGCAATAGCATCAGCGGTGTGGTTGCTATTGCGCCGCTTGCTTGATCAGTTACGACGACCCAGCAACAAACCCACTACCAGGCCAAAACCTGCGGAAATGGCCACGGTTTGCCACGGGTGGCCACCGATGTAGGTTTCGGTGGCATCCACCACCGGCTTGCTACGCTCGCGCACGTTGGACACTGAGTCCAGGGCTTGCTTGAGTTTGATCGCGACCTGCTCACGCAGGGTTTCGCCTTCTTCGCCTACCAGGGCGGCGCTGCTTTTGAGCAGTTTGTCCGACTCTTCGATCAGCGCGGTGAGTTCGCTGAAGGCTTGATCCTTGATCTGGTCTTCGACAGCTTGGGCAGCAGTTTTGCGGGCCATTGTGTGACTCCTTGCGAGTGAATGTGACAGTGAACAATGGAGTATCGCGCGATGGCAAAAGTTGCAGTTTTTTTGCTTGAGCGCAGTTCCAGCCAAAATCCGAATCAGGAAATTTCGACCTACAGTGTAAGATGTCGCCTATTTGTGCAGCAGGTAATTCAACATGAGCTTCAATCTCGCCAACAAGACCCTCGCCGAACGTGCCGAGCTGGAAGATGAAAAGTCCCGCCTCTATGACCTGTGGCAAACCAATCTGGGCAAGGCCAAGGGCGAAGCGGCGCGGTTGTTCGGTGAGCGTGCCAAGCGCAAGGGCAAGTGGGCCGAGTGGGTCCGCGCAGAGCTTGATGGCATGTCACCGCCAGAGTTTTCCAATATGGTGCGCAGCGAAGTCAACAAGCTGATGGCAGCGGCGAAGTAAAGCTGGCGGCAATCGCCTCACGTACTTTGAGCAACATAGGGTCCAACTGGGCCTGTGTCCGCCAGCCGAGTTCCACGGGGTAGCGCGGCAGCGCCACCGGGCAGGGCAGTACGCGCAGGCCTGTCATCTCGGCGATCGCCTGTGCCGCATGCCCCGGAATGGTCGCAACCGCGTGGCTGCCCTTGAGCAAAAACGGCAGCGCGGCAAAGTGGCTGGTCGACGCACACACCTGCCGGCTCAACCCCAGCGCTGCAAGGCCCTCATCCGTAATCCCAATAAAACCGCCGGACGACACCAGCACATGCTCGCGGCTGACGAACTCTTCCAGGCCGATGCTGTTCTGGTCCGGCGCAAGACTGCCGGGGTCTACCAGGCAACGGTAGTCTCCTTCCGCCAATACCTGTCGACTCAAACGGTTCTGCGCAAACCCGCCGGCGGTAATTGCCAGATCGAGCGTGCGGTCGAGCAGGGCGCCTGCCACGATCTGGCTGTGGGTCTGGCGAAAGATAACGCGCAGTTTCGGCAAACGTTGAGCGATCTCCTGCATCAAGCGGCGACCGTAGGCGATCTCGAAATCATCGGACAACCCCACTACCACGGAACGCCCTTGGTAATGCGGGTTATCCGGGTTGACCATCGCCAGGCTCTGTCGGCAACGGTCCAGCGCCTCGCTGATCACCGGCTTTAACTGATTGGCCCGCAACGTCGGCGCCAAGCCTCGGCCGGTGCGCACGAACAGCGGGTCGCCGTACACCTCGCGCAAGCGTCGCAAGCCCGCACTGATGGCCGATTGCGTGACGCCCAGGCGCAATGCCGCGCGGCTGGCGCTGGATTCGTCGTGCAGCGCTTCAAAGGTCTTCAGCAGGTTCAGATCGACCTGGGCGATATTCATTTGGCTCATATCATTCAGTGCTGAGGTGGGCTTTATTCATGATCACGGCTGGCCGGAGAATGGGCAACCCCCCTAATTCGGAGTGATCGTAATGCCTGTTTCTACTGTGGCAGCTTTGCAACTGGGTTCGTTGCCGGACGGCAAGGCGGCAACCCTTGAACAAATCCTGGGCTACGAGGACGAGATCAAACGCAGCGGCGCGCAATTGGTGGTCATGCCCGAGGCGCTGCTGGGCGGCTATCCCAAAGGCGAAGGCTTCGGCACACAACTGGGCTACCGCCTGCCCGAGGGGCGCGAGGCGTTTGCCCGTTACTTTGCCAACGCTATTGATGTGCCAGGCGCTGAAACCGAGGCGCTGGCCGGCTTGTCGGCGCGCACCGGCGCCAGCTTGGTCCTGGGTGTGATCGAGCGTAGTGGCAGCACGCTGTATTGCACCGTGCTGTATTTCGAACCCTCGGGTGGTCTGGTGGCCAAGCATCGCAAGCTGATGCCCACCGGCACCGAACGGCTGATCTGGGGCAAGGGCGATGGCTCCACCTTGCCAGTGATCGACTCCGCAGTAGGGCGTCTCGGTGGCGCGGTGTGCTGGGAAAACATGATGCCGCTGCTACGCACGGCGATGTACGCCAAGGGCGTCGAGGTCTGGTGCGCGCCAACAGTGGATGAGCGCGAAATGTGGCAGGTGAGCATGCGCCATGTGGCCCATGAAGGGCGCTGTTTTGTGGTGAGCGCGTGCCAGGTGCAAGCTTCGCCCGAGGCATTGGGGCTGGAGATTGCCAACTGGCCAGCAGGCCGTCCGTTGATTGCTGGCGGCAGTGTGATTGTCGGCCCTATGGGTGACATCCTCGCGGGGCCGTTGCTGGGTGGGGCTGGGCTGTTGACGGCGCAGATCAACACCGATGACTTGGTGAAGGCGCGGTACGACTATGACGTGGTGGGGCACTACGCTCGCCCGGATGTGTTTGAGCTGACGGTGGATGAGCGGGCCAAGCCGGGCGTGCGCTTTGTTACAGACTGAACCGGGTCTAAATGTGGGAACGGGCGTGCTCGCGAAGACGCTGTGTCAATGGGTGCAGGTGTGACTGACCCACTGCCATCGGGGGCAGCCCCCTCCCACAGTTGATTTCAGCGTTTGGGTCATTGGGATTCCAACCACTCCTCGCGGGTCATCTCCCAGATATCCCGTGGGAAGGTGCCTTCGACAAACTGCCCCTCATCGGTCCTGATCAAGCGCATCCCCGTACGCTCGGAAATTCGCCGCGACCCCAGGTTGGGCGCTGCCTTGGGGACACGCATCACGGGGCGTTGCAGCACGCCGAACCAATAGTCGGTCACCGCCGCGCTGGCTTCGGCCATCAATCCCTGGCCTTGCCATGCGGGCGCCAGCCAGAAGCCACGGTTGTTATCCACTTCATCCATCAGGCTGACGTTGCCGATCAGTTGTTCAGGCGCGGTTTTGAGGCGGATTGACCAATGCCATTCCTCGCCCCGTGCCATGGCCGGCAAGGCCACGTTTTGCAGATAGGCGAGGGCGCCGTCGGCCGGGTAGGGCCAGGGCACGAGGGCGTTGAGGTAACGCACCACGTCCCAGTGGGGAAAGTGCTGTTGGACGGCGTCCGCATCGTCCAGCGTCAGCGGGCGCAGAATCAGGCGTTCGGTGTAAAGGGTAGGCAACGCATCCATGTTGCAGAAACTCCAGGTTTACCAAGTGGCAGTATTGGGTAGGTCCAGGGTACCGCGATCCACAAACCGCATCGTGCCAAACAGCCCACCCGCGAGTTTGCCACGCAGCACATACGGCAGATTGTTCAAGCTTTGGGTCTGGCTCAGGCCCAGGGTCTGGCGCAACACCGAGAACGCAGAAACGCTGACGGGGACCCTCAGAACGGCCTCGGAAAAGCGTGGGATGCTTCCGGCCTGATCACTGACACCCGACGCCAACGGCCGGCCATTGACCTCCAGGTCCAGGGCCACGCCGTTGTAGTCGATCGCCGTTTCATTGGGGTTTTGCACCCGCAGTTTCACGACGAAGCGCACTTCCAGTTCCTGGCTTTGCAGTGGCTCGATGCCCACCACATTGATGTTGACCGGATCGCGGTTGGGGAACAGCGCGCAGGCGCTCAAGGTCAGCAGCAACAGTGATAGAACCATGAGCTTGCGCATACAAAAGTGCTCCTATTTCGTGACGTCCGGGTCCTGCATCACTTTGAGGGTGGAGGACTCCGGATCAAATTCATCTTCTTGCAGTTCTATGAACTCTTCCGGCAGGAAAATGTTCAGCAGGATCGCACAGAACGCGCCCACGGTAATCGGCGACTCGAAGATGTTGTGCAGGGCTTTGGGCAGGTCACGCAGTACTTCCGGCACGGCGGCGACGCCCAGGCCCATGCCCAGGGAGATCGCCACGATCAGCACATTGCGCCGGTGCAGCCCGGCTTCGGCGAGGATCTTGATGCCGGCCACGGCCACGGTGCCGAACATGATCAGGGTTGCGCCGCCCAGCACCGGCTTGGGCATCAGTTGCAGCACCGCGCCGATCATCGGGAACAGCCCCAGCAGTACCAGTAAACCCGCGATGAAGTACGCCACATAGCGGCTGGCCACGCCTGTCAGCTGGATCACGCCGTTGTTCTGCGCAAAGGTCACCATCGGCAGGCTGTTGAACGTGGCCGCCATCGCCGAGTTGAGGCCGTCGGCCAGCAAGCCGGACTTGATGCGCTTGATATACAGCGGACCCTTGACCGGCTGCTGGGAAATCATTGAGTTGGCTGTCAGATCACCCGCCGCTTCCAGCGGCGAAATCAGGAAGATCACTGCCACCGGGATAAACGCCACCCAGTCGAACGAGAAACCGTACTTGAACGGCACCGGCACGCTGATCAAGGGCACGTGGGGCAAGGCGGCCAGGTCGACGCGGCCCATCCACCAGGCGACCACAAAGCCCAATGTCAGGCCGATTACGATCGAGCCCAGGCGCAGGAACGGGTTGTTGAAGCGGTTGAGCACCACGATGGTCACGAGCACCAGCGCCGCCAGGCCCATATTGCTCGCGGCACCCAGGTCACTGGCGCCGAAGCCGCCGGCCATGTCGGTGACCGCCACCTTGATCAGCGATAAGCCCATTAAGGTAATGATGGTGCCGGTGACCACCGGGGTGATCAGCTTGCGCAGTTTGCCGATGAATTGGCTCAGGACCACTTCGATAAACGCCGCGAAAAAGCAGATGCCAAAGATGGTCGAAAGGATTTCATCGGTGCCGCCGCCCCGGGCCTTGACCATGAAACCCGCGCTGAGGATCACGCTGATAAACGAAAAACTGGTGCCTTGCAGGCACAGCAGCCCCGAACCGATCGGGCCGAACTTGCGTGCCTGCACAAAAGTGCCGAGCCCCGACACAAACAGCGCCATGCTCACCAGGTACGGCACTTCGCTTTCCAGGCCGAGCACACCACCGACGATCAGGGTTGGGGTGATGATGCCGACGAAACTCGCCAGCACATGCTGCAACGCGGCAAAGATCGCTGCGGTGAAGTGTGGGCGGTCTTCCAGGCCGTAGATCAGGTCAGATTTATAGCGCGGGCGGGGGGCTTGAGCGTCAGACAAGTTGAGGGCTCGGGTCAGAAAATGGAGGCGCAGGATGCCAGAAACCGCTAGTCGTCAGAAGTGTAAAAAAATATTTATGAACCCCCTGCATAAAATGCTGCAGCCGGCCGATACCGTTTATAGGCCCACCCCTCAATAACAACAGTGGGCCAAGGTCTGAGCGGTGCGTTGACACCGGCGGATCGTTTCGCGGCAGGGACGCGCGCAAACACTACTCCTGAGAGTCTCGCCTATGTCCCTCCGTCACCTGAATATCGCCCCTCGTGCTTCTCTGGGTTTCGCGTTCATCGCGCTGTTAGTGGTTGTCCTTGGAGTGTTTGCGGTCAACCGCATGACCCTGATTCGCGAGGCGTCAGTGGCCATGAGTGCCAACCTGTTGCCCAGCGTGACGTACCTGGGCACGATCACGGAAAACGTGCTGCGCCTGCGCATCCTGTCCTTTCGCGTGCTGGTCAACCGTGAACCGGCCGCTTTGCAGGAAGCAGAAACCCGCATCGGTGTGTTGGCCGACAAGGTCAAGACCGCCCAGGCCGGTTACGCCACGCTGCCCGCCGGGCCGGAAGAGGCGGCTTTGTACAAGACATTTGGTACGACCCTGGACAACTACCTCAAGGCCCAGGCCGACATGCTGACCCTGTCCAGGCAAGGCAAGGTCGATGAAATGCGTGCTCTGATCAACACCCGTATCAAGGACGGCACCGATCAGATGGGCGAACAGCTGAACAAGTTGATTGCCATCAACGCCGCTGACGCCAAGACCGCCGACGCTGAAGCTGGGCGAGGGTACGACAGTGCCATCACCGGCGTGATTATGGTCTCGGTCGCCGCCGCGTTGCTCACCGTATTACTGGCCTGGTTGCTGACCCGCAGCATCGTCACGCCGTTGCGCAAAGCCGTGACCGTGGCCGAAACCATCGCCGCCGGCAACCTCAGCAGCACCATCGCAGACGACGGCAACGACGAACCGGCTCGCTTGATCGGCGCCCTGGCCGCGATGCAAGCGAACCTGCGCCAGACCATCCAGCACATCGCCGGTTCGGCCACCCAACTGGCGTCTGCCGCGGAGGAACTCAGCGCGGTCACCGAAGAAGCCTCCAAAGGCTTGCAGCAACAGAACAATGAAATCGATCAGGCGGCCACCGCGGTTAACGAGATGACCGCCGCAGTCGAAGAGGTGGCGCGTAATGCGGTGTCCACCTCTGAGGCGTCCAGCCAGTCGAACCAGGCTGCACGGGAAGGGCGCGACCGGGTGGTGGAAACCGTCGGCGCGATCCAGACCATGACCCAGGACGTGCAGAACACCGCCGCGATGATCGAAGGCCTGGCCACTCAGGGCCGCGATATCGGCAAGGTGCTTGATGTGATCCGCGCGATCGCTGAGCAGACCAACCTGCTGGCGCTCAACGCCGCCATTGAAGCGGCCCGCGCCGGTGAAGCCGGGCGTGGCTTTGCGGTGGTGGCGGACGAAGTGCGGGCCTTGGCTCACCGCACCGCGCAGTCGACACAGGAAATCGAAAAAATGGTCGCCGGCATCCAGAACGGCACCGGTGAAGCGGTGCAATCGATGCAGCAGAGCAATCAACGTACCCAGAGCACCCTGGAAATGGCCCGCGCCGCCGGGGTGGCGCTGGAGCAGATTACCCAGTCGATCAGCCTGATCAACGAGCGCAACCTGGTGATCGCCAGCGCCTCGGAGGAACAGGCTCAGGTGTCCCGCGAGGTGGACCGCAACCTGGTGAATATCCGCGACCTGGCCACCCAGTCGGCGGCGGGGGCCAACCAGACCAGCGCTGCCAGCCATGAACTGTCACGCCTGGCGGTGGATTTGAACGGGATGGTGGCCAAGTTCGTGATCTGACCCACTGTGCAAAGCAATCAAATGTGGAAGGGGGCCTGCCCCCGATGGCGGTGTGTCAGTCAAGATATCTATAACTGATCCACCGCTATCGGGGGCAAGCCCCCTCCCACATGTGTTCTCTGCAGTGTTAGAAACTAGTGTTTCCAGGCATCTGGGTTCACCAGGTTTTTTGGCCGTTCGCCCGCCAATGCCGCCAGCAGATTATCCACCGCACAGGTGGCCATCGCCTCCCGCGTCTCATGGGTCGCCGAGCCGATATGCGGGGTTGCCACCACGTTGTTCAAACGCAGCAACGGCGAGCCGTGATCCAGCGGTTCCTTTTCGAACACATCCAGCCCCGCTGCCCGAATTGTGCGCTGCTGCAACGCCTCGACCAGCGCCGCTTCGTCGACCACCTTGCCCCGCGAGATATTGATGAAGATCGTCTCGGGGCCCATCCGCGCAAACTCTTGCGCGCCGATCAGTTTTTCGGTTTCAGCCGTAAGCGGCAACGTCAGGCAGACAAAATCGGCTTGCTCCAGCAAGTCGTTCAAGCTGCGGTATTGCGCGCCAAAGCGTTGTTCCACCGCCGGCTTGGGCGAATGGCTGTGGTAGATCACCGGCATGCCAAAGCCAAAATGCCCGCGCTGGGCCAGGGCTTCGCCGATGCGGCCCATGCCGATGATGCCCAGGGTCTTGCCGTGCACATCGCTGCCAAAGTGCGAGGGGCCGATGTTTTTGTTCCATTGGCCGGCGCGCACCATATCAGCCAGTTCCACCACGCGCCGGGCGGTGGCGAGGATCAGCGCGAAGCCGGTGTCGGCGGTGGTTTCGGTCAGCACGTCCGGCGTGTTGCTGAGCAGGATGCCGCGTTGGGTCAGGTAGTCGATGTCGTAGTTGTCGACCCCGACCGACACGCTGGCTACCGCCTCCAGGTGAGGCGCCAGATCCAGCAATTTGGCATCCAGGCGCAGGCTCGCGCCCAGCAGGCCATGGGCGGTCGGCAGGGCGTCGCGCAGCTTGGCCAGGCCGGTGTCGTCCAGGGCTTCGATCAGCGTGACCTCGGCCTGTTCATGCAGGCGGGCCATCAGCGGCGCGGAGAGTTTCTTGTACAACACCACAGACTTTTTCATTGGGCTTTTACCTTCAATTCGAGGGTTGGCAGGGGCACGCGCTCACGGTCGCTGGCGCCTGGCTTGAGGAAAATCGTCAGCACCACCGCCAGCATCAACGCACCGCTCATCAGCAGGTACGAAGCGCCGGGTGAACCCGTGCTGCTATTGAGGTAGCCCACCAGGTACGAACCGCCGAACGAGCCGAGCGCGCCCATGCTGTTGATCAGCGCCATGGCGCCGCCGGCGACGTTGGCGGGCAGGATTTCCGGGACGATCGCGAAAAACGGTCCATAAGGCGCATACATGCAGGCCCCGGCAATCACCAGCAGGGTGTAGGACCACCAGAAGTGTTCGGCGCCGAGTACGTAGGAGGCATAGAACGCGATGGAGGCAATCAATAGCGGCGGCCATACAAAGCGTTTACGTTTTTGCAGTTTGTCCGACCCCCAGCTCACCACCAGCATGCCGATCACTGCCGCCAGGTACGGCAGTGCCGACAGCCAGCCTGCTTCGACCATGTCCATCTGCAAACCGGCCTTGAGGATCGACGGCAGCCACAGCACAAAACCGTACACGCCGATGCTCCAGCAGAAAAACTGCAGCGCCAGGATGATCACCTTGGGCGAGCGGAACGCTTCGGCGTAATTTTTAACCGCCTTAATGCCCACCTGTTCGGCGGCGAGGGCGGTTTCCAGGCTGTGCTTTTCGCTGTCGCTCAGCCACTTGGCATCCTTGGGACGCTCATCGGCCAGCTTCCACCAGATAAACGCCCACAGCACCGCGGGCAGGCCTTCGATGATAAACATCCAACGCCAGCTGAAATGCTGCACCAGGTAACCCGACACCACCGACATCCACAGCATGGTCACCGGGTTGCCGAGGATCAGGAAGGTGTTGGCCCGCGATCGTTCGGCGCGGGTGAACCAGTGGCACAGGTACACCAGCATCGCCGGCATCACTGCGGCTTCGACCACGCCGAGCATGAAACGAATAACGATCAGCATGTAGGCGTTGGACACCACGCCGGTCAGGGTGGCCAGGCCGCCCCAGAGGATCAGGCTGACGAAAATCAGCTTTTTAACACTGCGCTTCTGCGCGTAGATCGCCCCCGGCACCTGGAAGAAAAAGTAGCCGAGGAAAAACAGTGCGCCCAGCAACGACGACATGCCGGGAGTAATCATCAAGTCTTCGGCCATCCCGGAGGCGGCGGCGAACCCGTAATTGGCGCGGTCCAGATAGGCCAGGCTGTAGGTGATAAAAACGATGGGCATGATGTACCACCAACGACGGGTGGCGAATTTCACGGTTTCCATGAGGTTGCTCCTGAGCTTGTTGTAGTTGTGGCAACAGGGTGTGGGTCACGCAACGGATCGGGTGGGTAATTCAGCGCGGGTGGGCAGGCCTTCCATATCGCCACGGCTTTGCACGGCGCGGCTGCCGATCCAGTTACCGCGCTGTACCGCCTCGGGGAAACTCAGGTTTTCCAGCAGGGCACTGATCATGCCCACGGCAAACCCATCGCCGGCGCCGACGGTGTCTACGACCTTGTCCACCCGTACCGCGGCGACGAAGCCTTGGTCCAAGTGGGTGCGGTAGTAGGCACCGTCTGGGCCGAGCTTGATGGCCACGGCTTCGGCGCCCTGGTCCAGGTAGAACGCGGCGATGTCGGCCGGGTCGTCGAAACCGGTAAGCAGGCGGCCTTCGCTCAAGCCGGGCAACACCCAATCGGCCAGGCCGGCGAGGGCGTTGATCTGGCGGATCATCTGGGCTTGGCTGGCCCACAGCGACGGCCGCAGGTTCGGGTCGAATGACACGCTGCGCCCGGCCTTGCGCATCCGGGTCATCAACTCGACGGACAGTTCACCGGTGGCCTCGGACAACGCCGGCGGAATCCCGGTGGCGTGCAAATGACGGGCTTGCAGCAGCGCAGGGCTGATGGCGGCGATGGACAAATGGCTGGCAGCCGAGCCTTTGCGGAAATACTCCACCTGGGGATCGGCGCCGGCTTCTTCGCGCGACTTGAACTGAAAGCCGGTGGGGTGCAGCGGGTCGACGGCCACATTCCGGCAATCCAGGCCTTCCTTTTGCAGGGTGTCGACCACGTAGCGGCCGAGGGAGTCGTTGCCTACCCGGCTCAACCAGGCCACGTTGAAGCCCAGGCGCGACAGGCCAATGGCGACATTGCTGTCGGCTCCGGCGATGCGTTTGTGAAACTGGCTGACCTGCGCCAAATCACCGGTCTGCTCGGCGACGAACATCGCCATGGTTTCACCGAACGACAGGATATCGATCTCAGACATGGGCATTCTCCTGGCGGGGTTGGCCGAGCAGGGCAAGGGTGGCGACCTGTTGGGCGGTGACATCAATCAGGTCATCGCCTTGCAGCGGAAATTCCACCGCCCGCGTAATGCCTTGAGTCATGTGCTTGAGCAGTTGTTCCCACAGGTGCAGGTCGGTGGCGCCAGGCGGCAGCGCGACCAACTTGCCGTCCGGGCGGCGGGCCACGGCCTTGCAGTGCAGGTAGTCCACATGCCGGCCCAACAGGCGCGCAGCGGTGAGGGCGGATTGGTCCTGCCATTGCCAGTTGCCGATGTCGAAGGTCATTTTCACCGGCAGGCCCAGGCGCTCGACCTCGGTGAAGAACCTCTGCATGGGCTCGATGCGCCCGCCGTGCAGAGTCTGGTCGTTTTCCACCAACAGATGGACCGGGTGGCGGTTGAGCAGAGCGTGCAGGCTTTCCAGATCGTTAGTGTCGGTGAAGTAACCGAGTGAGACTTTCAACCAGCGCGCGCCAAAAGCCTGGGCGCGGTCCAGAGTCGCGTTCAGTTCGGCGTTGGGTTGGGCGCGACCGGCGACCCACAGTTCCAGGGGCGATGAGAACACGGCTTCCAGCCCTTTTTCGGCAGCGGCCTGGGCGAGTTCGGCGGCGTTTTCGCCGGTCAGCAACTCTTCTCGCCACTCGATGCGTTGGGCACCGGCGGCGGCCAATAGCTGGACAAAACTCAACTGGCCTTGCTGGCGGACCAAGTCGGCGCCGTAGCTCGAAAGGCTGATGGAGACGGGGTATTTATGCATTGTTGTTTACCTCTGAAACCGGTTTCATTTTTGTGCAAAAAAATTATCGACGGTGGGTAGAACCGCGAACGATCAGTTGTGGCAGGAAGTCCAGGGTGCGCGTGGGTGCATCGTCACCGCGCAAGCGCTTGAGCAGGCAGTCGAACGCGCTGGCGCCAATTGCCTCGGTCGGCTGGGCGAGGGCGGTGATGCCGTTGCCCACCAACGGATACCAATCCAGGTCATCCAGGGCGATCAGGCCCACGTCTTCAAACAAGTTGCAGCCCAGCGTCTTGAGCGCATGAGTACAGGCCAGCGCGGCGACGCCGTTGGCACAGAACACCGCCTTGGGGCCAGGCTTGGCGAGAAAATTCTTTAGGCCGGTTTCGAGGTTGCCATCCAACTCCAGCACCGCGCCGGTCAGCGCCGGGCGCCGGGCAATTTCGGCCTTGAAACTGTCCAAACGTTCTACCCGTGAACTGGTGCCATCGGCGGCTTCGCTCACCAGCAATACCTCGCGATAACCCTGTTGTTCCAGATGCTCCACCGCCATGCGCACTGCTGCCGGGTTATCCAGCCCCACCAGGTCGCTGTGCAGCGGCTCGACCTTGCGGTCCACCAGCACCAGAGGCATTTCCCGTTGCAGTTCCAGCAGTTGGTCGAGGTGATGGCCGAGGGTATTCACGATCAGCCCTTCGATGTTGTACGAGCGCAGTGCAGCCAGGTGTTGGCGTTCCTGCTCGTCGTCGCGGTCGGTGTTGCACACCACCAGGCTGTAGCCGTGCTGGCGGCAGGCGGTTTCGACGCCGTGCATCACGGCAATGGAATAGGGGTTGCGGATATCGGCTACCAGCATGCCGATCAGACGGGTGCGGCCACGTTTCAGGCCACGGGCCATCTGGTTGGGGCGGTAGCCAAGCTGTTCGATGGCTTGCTCAATGCGCAAGGCAATGGCATCGGAGAGCAGGGCACGGTCGTCGCCGATAAAGCGCGACACGCTGGCCTTGGATACACCGGCGTGTTGGGCGACGTCGAGCATGGTGACGCGAGAGCGCTGGGCATCGGAAAAGGAAGTCACGGTAGAGCCTTTTTTATTAGTTTGGAGGTTGCCTTGAAACCGGTTTCAGGAAACACCAACACAACCCTTGCGTCAAGGGGGCGCTCGTCGGGAGGCTCCTGTGGAATCCGACGAAAGGGGTCGCCTACCTGTTACTTATGACAGTATCCAGAGGTTCGAAATGGGCGCTTAATTTGATCCAGCCATGGTTTTCTACCTGTCTGTCTGAGCATCAAGGAGCGCACGATGACGCTTTCGAAGACCACCCAAAAATCCTTCTGCGGCCGTTCAGAAGGGCAGGTATCGTCACTTGAGGCCGCTGTAGTAGTGGATGCCATTGAGGGTGATCCAGTCGGATTGATTCCCACTGAGTTTTTGTACCACCCGATAAAAATTCAGTTGAAGAACATCTGGAGGTTCCCTGCCCAAGAGGGTGAGACGGACTATGTCCACTTCTTCATCAAACCTCATACGCCTGAGCCAGCCTATCCGCTGACACCGATTCCTTTAGAAGGGCCACTCACCCAGGAAGACGATTTCCCTGTGGAGCTGACCATAGGTGGAAACTGGCTGAAGATCAGCGGCTCGTATGACCTTACCTATTATGTTGACGGACCCGGCGGCATAGAACACTGCCCATATACCACGACCTTCACACTGGACTGGATACCGCCCGGTGGGACGGGGCCTTTGCAGCCTGCGACCTTCATAAACAACGAGATCATCGAGCACGGCGTCACTGAAGAGTATTTGAGCAAGTATGAGAACACGGGTCTGCGTATTCCCAGGTATATAGATGCCCAACTCCGTGACGATATATTGATTTTTTTATTATTGAGCGAAGAGTCGAACCCTTTCGAGGCCAACTATACGTACACGCTCACGACTGTTCAGGATCCGTTGCTAGTCACTATGCCTTCTATTTTGTTTCGACAATTACCGAATGGCCCGCGGTTTATTCGTTATGGCCTGCGTGACCGGGCAGGTAACCAGCAAACCAATTATTCGGGGCCTACGCCCGTCTACATCAATTTGAAACCGTCTCCAAGTGGGCTTAAACCACCCCAGGTCCTTGCCTACGAATTCGACGGTCTGATTGATCGCGCGGATGCACGTGCGGGCGTCAATGTGAGGTTTGAAGCCTATTCCGGTTGGGATCCGGCAGACGAGGTAGTGGTCAGCTGGGACGGTATTGTTCTGGCAAAAGAGGGGGTCGAGGGTTTTCCGAAAGTGGTGCCGGTGCCCTGGTCTACGTTGATCCAGAAGGGTTACCTGCAGACCCATCTACCGGTCCAATACTTCATTTATCGTGCAGGCGTTCCGACGGCCATTCCATCGCCCGTGCGGCATGTCGATGCCGACTTCCGGGTCTTTGGCGTGGATCATGATCAGGCACCTGATGAGTTGAATCGACACTTGGAGCGGGTCGAGATTCGCGGTGCGGTTTCCGATACGGCCAACCACTTGGATTTCAGTGATTCGGATCAACCTGTCACGGCGACCGTCGCGCTGCCCGACGGTCCGAGTGTCGGTAAGTGGTTGGACTTGTATTGGGGAGATAAAGAAGAGCCCGTGGCCTCCTATCATGTACAGCCCGGGGACGTAGCAGGGGCCTTGGTGACATTTACCCCTATTGCGTGGTCGGTGGTTGCTGAAACACCCAATAACCCGGCGTTCCCAGTGAGTTATCGAACCCGTAATGGTGTGAATGACCAACTGGCGCCCAGTCAACTGGTGAATATAAATATAGCCCCGCCGGTTAGATTTCCTCGGCCGGAATTTCCACATGCAAACAGTAACGCCTGGTTGAACTGTGACACCAAGCCACCCATCTGGGACGGGGTTCGTGTTCACGTGCTCAAACATCCTGATATCAAGATAGGGGACGAAGTGCGGCTGAAATGGCAGGGTACGCTTGGCTTCGGCGGCAACCAGCCTATCCCGGAAACCACTGAGGTGTTTGTGGATTATTGGTCGGCCGCCCATGAGGCTCAGGGTTATTACGAATGTGTCGTGCCTTATGTTCCTTATGTAAAACCCATGAAAGACGAGGCAGGCGCTTATGCTGAGTTCACGGTATGGCGTAATAAAACTCGCATAGGCAGCTCATTGATTCGTTATATAAAAATTGATCGGCGTAGATCACATGGTTTGCCACTGTTTTGTGGGCCTGGTGGTGATGGTCCTGACTAAAAACGAAGTTTCCATTCGTGGCTGTGAAGGGTAATTAAAGATTAATTGATCGTTCTTCATTGTGCTTGATTTGAACTTGGTTATGTACGGGCTGGCGGCTGTTTCGGTTGCTGAGCGGCCGACAATATACCCGGGTCATTCTTGAGCGCCTTACTACTGGCAAGGAGAAACTGAGATGGCAATTAACCGTTCAAAAAAAGCAAGTGTGGCGGGCTGGGAAGACCCCAACCTGGCTGCGCCGATTTTTCCTCAGGCCCTCAATGGTACAAGCGGTTTAATCTGGCGGCCGCACTTGGACAGCGATGGCGGTTTGAGGGTTGACTGCCCCATCTGGAGTTTCCCGGATGACGGGGATGAGCTGCAGATGTATTACAGCAAGGTTGGGGAAGCCCTCTGGATACCGCTGGATCTTATTCACTTTGATGTTCAACCGACGGGACCTTTCGTTCAAATTACCGTCAGTACCTTATCCCTCGGCCATGGTGAGTTTGATCTCAGGTTTAAAGTAAGGCCCGGTTCGGGCAGTGATTATTTAGACTTCTCTGCCCAACAACGGGTCAAGATTGATCTGTACGGTCCTTACAAAGCGCCCGGTAAGAGTGAAGCACCTGCAAGAGTTGTTTGGCCGGCTTCATTGCCTCTCGGTGTTGATATTACGCAAGAGACCTTGGACCTGAACCCCGGAGGGATTGAGCTCGGTATTCCGGGCTACGGGGATTATGAGGCGGGGGACACCGTGGCCCGGGTCTGGGTTACCGCCACCCAGCCGCCTGACGACGCGCCCTCTTTGGGCAGTAAACCCATGGAGGCTGGTGGAACAGTGTTCAACGTACCTATTTCAGCCATTGCTGCTATGGCTGATGGCATTTTATTTGCCTACTGCCAATTCGTAGACGCTGCCGGCAATTACAGCGAGATTTCCAGAATCCCCACCGGGCGCAGGCTTAAGCGCAGTGCAAACCTGAACCTGGATCCTCTTGTAATCGTTGCACCACCCTCTGGTGGGATGGTGGATATCGAAGCATGGCAGGCCGGCGTGAAGGGGGCCATTCCACAATATGCATGGGAGCCGAGCGATCAATACAGGTTGCATTGGGGCGACCAGACCACCGCTCTGGCGCCTCTAAGCGGGGTTTTTCCGTTCGAATTCACGGTTCCTGGCCAACTGATTGTGGACGAGTACGCCGATCAGGAAGGCCCGGTTTCGGTGACGGCCAGTTATGACATCATCAGGACCGGCTCTACCAATTCTCCGACCGATGACACTCTGGTGAGTGTTGATTTAAGCGTTGTTGGGCCTCCGGGTCCGGTTCCGGGCGAGCCTAGCCCAGACCTGGACATCGTCACCATCACCGGCCCCGCGTCGGCCCCAACGACGAACTACCTGAACTCCGCCGACATCGATCACGTTGCCCCCATCCTGGCCACCTTCGATTTGTGGTCTGTTGACCCTGAGCCGGAACAAGACGACGTCATTAAGCTGTATTGGGGGAGCAAGCTGAACCTGGCAGGCTCATACACGGTTGGGCCTGGCGATGGGCCTGGCACTGAGGTCGAAATCGAGGTAGATAAAATTGCGATTGCTGCGGGGGGCAATGGCGACGATATTCCGGTGTTCTATGGTGTGAGCCGCTCCGGGGCAAGCAATAGCAACTACTCGGATAGCACGTCCGTGAGAGTGGACGATGCCATTACTCATCAACTCGACCCGGCGGAGTTTCTCCATTTGGGACCCTGGAGCCAGGATTCTAGAGGCAGGCTTCGCTGTGAGTCCTTGCGGCCGACAGATGCCGGCACGCCGTGGAGTGATAGACACGTTGAGGTGAGGATTCCCCCCAGTCCTGAGTTCTTTGCGGATGGAAAACAAGTCACCGTTGAGTTTGTTGCTTCTACGGGACTTCTAGGCGATATCCCTATCGAGGCTACACGCGGTACAGCTTCAGTTACGCTGGACGCGGAGATGGCGGCGAAAGGGTTTATCTTCGAACTCAAACCGTTCGATCCGCATCTCAAAGTGGTCGGTGCGACCGCGCCGTGGAATACGCTCTGGCTCCAATACTCTCTGGACATCGCCGGAACACCGGCACGATCGATACCTGCGGTTGTTCCGATTCGCATGGTGACGTCCAATAACTATTGCGATGGAACGCCCGTGTAACCCAAGGCGTGCGACAAGCACCGAGACATGATGTGTCTCGGTGCTTTTTACTACGGTTGCACCACTCAGTTCTTCTGCGCTCTTCAGATTTATCCTACTTACGCCTACCTCCCCCAACTATAACCTCGCGGCCTCTACAGGTCTGGCTCCACTCCTTCGGAACGAGTCATGCCACTGATTCATGGCATTTAGTTAGAGCGAGTGTTACAGCATGTCCATCAAGTATTTTTTTAAACTTTCCCCCATAAGTGCGGCTGTCAAGGTGTCTTCACTGGGCCTGTTGCTGGGCGTAGCGGTACAAAGCCAGGCAAGTCAGGAAGTCGTCGCCCCAGGTGAATCCAAAGTTATTGAGTCTGGAGAGGCAGTAAAAAACTGGGCGCTGCAGGCCGGCTCCAGCCTGACCGTCAACGGAGCAACTACCGGTGCCATCCTTAGCCTGGGTGCGCAATTGACCGTGAATAGTGGCAGCGCCATTGAACGTATTGTTGCCCAGGAAGGTTCCACTGTGAGCCTGGACGCCGCGACTGTTAAAGCCAGTGCTGCGGGCGCGTCAGCGATGGAGCTGACCAACGGCAGCGCGACCATTTCCGGCAGCCACCTGGAAAGTGCCCAATCTATCGGCCTGGTACTCAATCGTTATAGCTCGACGCCGGATGGTTCTCGTGCAGACGTCAGTCACAGCACGATAAAGGGCGCACAAGCGGGTGCATCGGCGACTCAATTCAGTGAACTGTATTTGCAGGATTCCCTGGTACAAGGGACTGCCGTCGGCAGCACCGGCGTGTTGTTAATCGGCGGTTCTGCGTTTGCCCAGAATAGTGTGCTGTTGGGTGAGCAAAATGGTGTTCGTTTTACCCGTGTGGCCGGAACCACTCAAGATGGCTCACTGGTCCTGGATCAGACGACAGTCGAAGGTCAAACCGGCGCGGCAATTCTGGTCGCCGGCTTGCCGGGTCGGGTGCCGACGGCAACCATCGATGTGAACAACGGCTCTCAATTGATCGGCGGCAACGGCAACCTGCTGGAAGTGACCGGTGGTGCGACGGCCAATATGAACGTCAATAACAGCCACTTGAACGGCAATGTCATCGTTGAAGCTGGCAGCAATGCCAACTTGAATTTGCACAACAACGCATCGTTGACGGGCGCTTTGTTGAACGTCAGCACCTTGAGCATTGCTGATGGGTCGTTCTGGAACCTGACCGGTGACAGCTTGGTGGGGGACCTGGATCTCGCTGGCGGTACGGTGAAATTCGGTGAGACCGATGCGTTTTACCAGTTGAACCTGGACACCCTCAGTGGTAACGGCACGTTCGTGATGGGCGCCGACTTTGCGGTCGGCTCGAACGATTTCCTGAATATCACCGGGGAAGCTACCGGCCAACACAGTTTGTTAGTGGCCAGCAGTGGTTTGGAACCTGTTTCCCCCGGTGACGTGCACATCGTGCATACCGGTGGCGGCGACGCGGAGTTCTCTCTGGCGGGAGGCGCCGTGGATATCGGTGCCTGGTCTTATGGCCTTAAGCAGGATGGCAACGACTGGTTTCTCGACCCCAGCGCACGCACTATCAGCCCGGGCACGCGTTCGGTACTGGCGCTGCTCAATACCGCGCCTACCGTGTGGTACGGCGAGATGACCTCGTTGCGCAGTCGCATGGGCGAATTGCGGCACAATGATGCCCAGGCCGGCGGTTGGATTCGTAGTTATGGCAATAAATACACAGTCTCTGATGCCAACGGTACGGGTTTCAAACAGACTCAGCGCGGGTTCTCCCTCGGTGCAGATACACCGCTGAGCGAAGACAGCAATTGGCTGGTCGGTGTCATGGCGGGGCACAGCACCTCGGACCTGGACTTGAGCCGTGGCACCTCCGGAACAGTGAAAAGCTACTACGCCGGTCTCTATGCGACGTGGATGGATGCGGACAGCGGTTACTACTTCGACGGTGTCGTCAAAGCCAACCGCTTCGAGAACGAATCCAAGGTCGGCATGAGCGATGGTGCCCAGGCTAAAGGCAAGTACGGAACCAACGGTATTGGTGCGTCGGCGGAAGTGGGGCGCCACATCAAACTGGATGACGCGTTCTTCATTGAGCCCTTTGCTCAGGCCTCTACGGTGGTGGTCAAGGGCAAGAAGTATGATCTGGACAACGGCCTCCAGGCAAAAGGTGAAAATACTCACTCTGTGCTGGGTAAATTGGGTGTGACGGTAGGCCGCGATTTCATCATGAATGACGGCAGTGTGGTTCAGCCGTATCTTCGCGCTGCAGTGGCCCACGAGTTTGCCAGCGATAACAAAGCGCGGGTGAACGGCCAAGTCTTCAAGAATGATCTGTCGGGCTCGCGTGCCGAGTTTGGCGCGGGTGTGGCGGTGTCGCTCTCGCAGAACCTGCAGTTGCATGGCGACTTTGAACACAGCCAAGGCAAGCATGTGGATCAACCGTGGGGCGTTAACGTGGGGTTGCGCTATAGCTGGTAAAAGCCTGTGCGGTAATCCAAAAAGGAAGCTTCGGCTTCCTTTTTGGGTGTCTGGGCGGTGGCTTTTGGTTATCGCTCAGGGCTCAACGCACCCTGAACAACGCAGTGATGGTAGAGACAGGATTTCCATCATCGTGTGTGAGGATGTTTAGCAATCCGCCTTCAACGTGATCATTGGCTGGGTCTATGGTGGTCAAGTCAATGAGGCCTGTATCACCGCGTATAAAGATGGGATCCAACAAGTCATCTGTTGTATAGGTCAGCCTAATCTGATGACGTTCGTCTTCCAGTTTGTAAACGCCTTCCGTTAAAGCCGTCGGAAACGAAAGCTGGATTTTATGACGGACACCCGGAACGACGACTTGAGTGCCGGAAACAGTCCATCGGTCCGCTGTTTTGGAGATGGAAAACACTGTGGCAGTAAAGTCCTTCCCGTCGATTGTTCCTTTGAAATGATTAAGCTCTTGGGATGATTTTGGGGTGAGTATTTCTTGAACGGCTGTCATGGCGACATCTCCTCTACATAGTGATCGCGACTCCGGTTCACGTCCTGGATGGAGGCGCAGTGGTTGCGGATAGGCTCAAGCTTTGCGTCTCAACGAGACATCATCGAAAAATTCTGCGCCATCAATGCCAATAAGAATGATGGTTAGCGCGGTAGCGCTGGCGGGCATCGCCAGTTCCTCTGGATAGGTGGTCCAGCTCGACGCATCTACGCGAATTTCCGCAAACGTGCCGGATGGCTCAACTTCGAATCGACAGAACCCATGCCCGCCAAAATCACTGCGCGAGCGAAAGGAAAATTCGTAGGTGTTTCCTCCGGTGACAGGGACGGTTTGCCGGGCGCGGCCGCCCAGGGTGCACTGAAAGGTACTACCGTCAAAATGAGTGCCGGAGCCGATCGGGGAGCCTTCGGTACTCCAGTGATCCATGTTGTTGGAGAAATCCCCGTTAAGCACCAACTCAGGTCGGGGCGGGATGCCCGTATCCAGGGTCAGTTGCATCTCGTCGACGCACACTTCTCCGCCGGTGCCGGTGATAGCCACGGTGAGGAGGGTTGTCGCCGGTGGAGTGGTGAAGCTGATTTGCTGCCATCTCCAAACATGGAAGTCGTTGAGCTCAACTTCCAAGTCGGCACCGGGCACGTTGGAACGAATAGAAAGCGTGCCGTTACCTTTAAACAGGACCTGGCTCCAGAACTCGAGCAGATAGGTTGTTTCGGCACTGGCGTCAATGACTTGGGAAGCCTGGCCGGTGAGTACGCGGCAATACTGGCGTGAGTAGTCCACGCTGTCTTGCGTGGTCCAGTCGGCGCCAAATTTGCTGAAGTTGCCGTTGCGCAGCAAATTGTTGATCAACGTACTCTGTCCAGGCATCTCGCCAGCTCCGATGAATCCCTGTGGGTGAAGCTATTGCGCGCTATAAGAGCAGGGTTGGCAACTGTCAGAACTAACAGGTTCGCTCTGCCATTCGTCGGTTCTAGCCCTGTGTCCACACACTCATCCAGGCCGACATCAGCAATAAGATCGCCATTAACCGATTGAACCGTTGCATGGCCCTGGCCGAGCCCAGCAGCCGGGTCGATCCGGCGCCCAGCACCGCCCACATGCCAAGACACGGCAGGGACACCACAAAAAACATCAGGGACAGGGTCAGCACATGCGCCTGACGCCCGTCTCCTTGCCCCGCAAACACACTGACCACCGCCAACGCCATCATCCAGGTCTTGGGGTTGACCAGTTGCAGGCTGGCGGCGCCGAGCAGGCCCAGGCGCTTGTGGGGTGCATCGCGCTCAACGGCCTGGGCGGGTGCACAGAAAATCTGCCAGGCGAGGTAGCTAAGCCATGCGACGCCGACCCACTGCAGGGTGGCTTGTACCTTGGGCAGATGAATCAGCGACTCACCGAACCCCGAACCCACTATCAGCACAATGCCCGCTGCACCGGCACAAGCCCCGAGGATGATCGGCAGTGCCGCCCGCAGGCCATAGCGGGCACTGTTGCTCAGCACCAGGATGTTGGTGGGGCCGGGCGTAATGGAGGCGACGAAGGCAAATAACGCGAAGGGCAGTAAGGTAGACAGCATGGGACGGGACTCCAGTGAACAGATCAGTGGTGTCCATCCTTGCAAGCCCGTGACTTAGCTGTCTGGAACGTTTGAGCAGCGCTTGCGGTACGCCGCCGGTGTCAGGCCATAGGCGCGCACGAACCAGCGGCCCAAGTGACTTTGATCGGCGAAGCCCAAGGCAATCGCCACATCGGCCGGTTGCGCGCCCTTGCCCAGCAAGTGGCGCGCGCGGGCCAGGCGCAGTTGCACCAGGTAGGCGTGGGGCGGCAGGCCGAAAGCGCTTTTGAAGGCGCGACTCAGACGAAAGCGGTCGACGCCGCAGGCCAGGGCCAGTTCGTCCATGCCCACGTCCTGATGCAGGTGGTCATGCAGGTATTCCCGGGCCTTGTGGGCCACCCGCGGCAGGCGCGGATCTTCGCGGTAGCGGGTGCGCCAGTAGAGTTGGTCGGTGAGGCATTCCAGCAAGTGGTCCATTGCCCGTTGCCGCACGATGCGCAGTTCACCGCTGTGCAGTGTCTGGAAGGCTTGGCTGGTGGACAGCGCCAGGCGTGGATCGTTGGCCAGGGTGCTGGCGAAGCCCAATTGACTGTTGACCGGCGCTTCTTCAAATACCGCACTCACTTCCCGCGCCAGCCACTGTGGGTCTAGGTACAGCATGTGGTAGGTGAAGCCGTCCGCCGTGGGCGCGTCGCCGTCATGCACTTCGCCAGGCTCCACCAAAAAAACCTGGCCGGGCACGCTGTTGTGGCGGGCACGGCGGCAGTTGAATTGCTGCACGCCTTGTTCGGTGACGCCGATCAGGTAGCTGTCATGCCAATGGGGGTCATAGGCATGGCCTTCAAAATGCGCGCGCAGGGTCTCGATGCCAGTGTCGGCGTCCTGAGACAGGTCGATCCAATTGTGCGCGGCCATACATCACCGTTGAGGAATAAGTGAGGCTATTGGCGCCCATCCGCTAATGAGCGTCTAGAAGGTTTGTGCAAGGCTAGCCGAACAGGCCGGCGGCGATATTGATCGAGAACCCCAGTATCGCGGTGTTGAACAGAAAGCCGATCAACGACTGCGCCAGTACAACCTTGCGCAGGCCACGGGTGGCGACGCCCACATCCGAGGTCTGCACGGCCACGCCGATGGTGAAGGAGAAGTACAGGAAGTCCCAGTAGTTGGGCGTGAGCAACCCTTCGGCGAAACGCAGCGCCGGTTCCTTGCCTGCCCAGGTGTAATAGAGCCGGGCGTAGTGCACGCTGAAAATCACCCCGATCAGCAGCCATGAGCCGATGACCGTCAGCCCGGTGAAACCGTAGTGCAACAGGCGTTGCCCGGTGGCCAACTCCTTGCTGCCCACCAATTCGAAAGTAATGGTCGCCAGGCTCGCGATGGCGGCGATGCACACCATGAACAGCACCAGCCCGGCGTTTTCGTCCTCGACTTCGGCGATGCGTTTGACGTCTTCGGCCTTGGCGCGGCTGGTCAGCCACAGCATCAGCACCAGGTAGGTCCAGACCCCAGCGTTCCAGCCGATCAGGATTTTGCTGATGAGTGTTTCGGCGGGCATCAGGATGCCTGCGGCAAGACCCAGTACGGCGGCGGCGGAGAGGCGAGGGTGGGTACGGGCGAGGAAGGGCATGGTGGCTCACTAAAGGCTATTTGTGAGCACGATAGCCTATTCGGCTGTTGGCGCGAGCCCGCGATGGCTGCCAGAAGGATCGTCCCTACTCGCAGCGAAGGAACGATCACTGGGAGCGATCAATCGTCACGGTGCGAGCGGTGTCGCTGTGGTTACCAGTTGATTGAGTTCCTTGACCCTGAACTTACCGTTGGTAAATGAATAGGCAACAGACTGTCCCTCTTCGTCGTCTATTTCGAACCAGAACGTTCCGTGGATCTCTTTGGTTTGCAGGTTGTAGAAGTATGTAAGTTCCCCACGGTCGGCATATGCAAGGCGATAAAATCCCCCTCCAACCCAGAAAGCGAAGTACGCCCTAGCGCGTTCGTCAGCCCCAATCTTCAAGTGCTGGCCAGTATTATTAGCGTTTTCAACAATGAACAGCACATTGTTGTTGTGCCAGTTAGCGTCATAGACGTCGAGTATGAATCCCTCGGGGAAAAAGTACTTCAATGAGACCTCGGTGCCATTGAAGTGCTGATTATCATTGATATCAACGCTGAACGTTCCTTCGGAACTCTGTTTCTGGTTTGCCGTTTTCTTGTGTTGGCTGATCATGGTTTCGCTACCTTTTGTCATCGTTGGCCGTTTAGCTGTACCTGACTTGCTGTGGTCAACGTAAAACAAAAAAAAACGCGTCGACACTGTCAGAGTTGACAGTTTCAACGCGTTTTTTATTCTGTTATCCGCTTGGGCGCGGGCGCTTTATTTCTTTATTTCAATGCCTTTGGTGAGCTTCATCACCACCACAAAGAACACCGGCACAAACACCACCGCCAACGTCGCGGTAATCATCCCGCCAATCACGCCCGTACCAATCGCCTGCTGGCTTGCCGAACTGGCCCCGGTGGCAATCGCCAATGGCACCACGCCGAGAATAAACGCCAGCGAGGTCATGATGATCGGACGCAGGCGCAAGCGCGCAGCCTTCAACGTGGCTTCGATCAGGTCTTCACCCTGGTCATACAGGTCCTTGGCGAACTCGATGATCAGGATCGCGTTCTTCGCCGACAAGCCGATGATGGTGATCAAGCCGACCTTGAAAAACACATCGTTGGGCATGCCCCGCAAGGTTACCGCCAGTACTGCGCCGAGCACGCCCAGTGGCACCACCAGCAACACCGAGGTCGGGATCGACCAGCTTTCATACAGCGCGGCCAGGCACAGGAACACGATCAGCAGCGACAGGCCCAGCAGGATCGGTGCCTGTGCGCCGGACAAGCGTTCCTGCAACGACAGCCCGGTCCATTCCTGACCCAGGCCCGCTGGCAGTTGGCTGACCAGGCGCTGGATTTCCTCCATCGCCTCGCCGGTGCTGTGCCCGGGGGCTGCCTCGCCGGAAATGGCGATGGCAGGGTAGCCGTTATACCGCGTCAGTTGCGCCGGGCCTTGGGTCCATTTGGCTTCGACAAATGCCGACAGCGGCACCATTTTCCCGGCGTTATTACGCACGTTGATTTTCATCAGGTCCGCCACCTGGCTGCGCTGGTCGCCTTCGGCCTGCACCACCACGCGCTGCATGCGGCCCTGGTTGGGGAAGTCGTTGACGTAGGCCGAGCCAATCGCCGACGACAGCACATTCCCCACATCCGCAAACGACACGCCCAAGGCGTTGGCTTGCTTACGGTCCACTTCCAGCTGCACTTGCGGCGCTTCGGCCAGGGCGCTTTCGCGCACGTTGGCCAGGATTGGGCTTTTCTCGGCTGCCGCCAGCAACTCGGTGCGCGCTGCAATCAACGCTGCATGGCCGACGCCACCGCGGTCCTGCAGGCGGAACTCGAAACCGCTGGACGTGCCCAGGCCGTCCACTGGTGGTGGCAGCACTGAGTACGCAATCGCGTCTTTCAATTCGCTGAACGCCATATTGGCCCGCTCAGCAATCGATGCGGCCGAATCCTCGCTGCTGCGCTCGGACCAATCCTTCAAGGTGGTAAACGCCAACGCGGCGTTCTGCCCCGAACCGGAGAAGCTGAAGCCCATGATCATGGTGGTGTCACCCACCCCAGGCTCCTCGGCGTTGTGCGCTTCGATCTGCTCGGCGACCTGCACCGTGCGGTTTTTGCTCGCGCCCGGCGGCAGCTGAATATCGGTGATGGTATAGCCCTGGTCTTCCACCGGCAGGAACGAGGCGGGCAGGCGCATGAACATCAGGCCCAGGCCCACCAGCAGCACCAGGTAGATCAGCAGGTAGCGGCCGCTGCGCTTGAGGGCATAGGCCACCCAGCCTTCATAGCGGTCGGTGAGTTGCTCGAAGCGTTTGTTGAACCAGCCGAAGAAACCGCCCTTGGCATGGTGCTCGCCCTTGGCAATCGGCTTGAGCAGGGTGGCGCACAAGGCCGGGGTCAAGGTCAGGGCGAGGAATGCCGAGAACAGGATCGAAGTGGCCATCGACAGCGAGAACTGCTGGTAAATCACCCCCACTGAGCCCGCCATGAACGCCATCGGCAGGAACACCGCCACCAGCACCAGGGTAATGCCGACGATGGCGCCGGTGATTTGGCCCATGGCTTTCTTCGTCGCGTCCTTGGGCGAGAGGCCCTCGGTGACCATGATCCGTTCGACGTTCTCCACCACCACAATCGCATCGTCCACCAAAATGCCGATGGCCAGCACCATGCCGAACATGGTCAGCACGTTGATCGAGAAACCCAGCAACAGCATCGTGGCAAAGGTGCCCATCAGCGCAATCGGTACCACCAGGGTGGGGATCAGCGTGTAGCGCACGTTCTGCAGGAACAGGAACATCACCGCAAACACCAGCGCCATGGCCTCCAGCAAGGTGTAGACCACCTTGGTGATCGAGACTTTGACGAAGGGCGAGGTGTCGTACGGAATCTTGTATTCCACATTGGCCGGGAAGTAGCGTGACAGCTCATCCATCTTTGCCCGCACCAGGGTCGCGGTGTTCAGCGCGTTGGCACCGGGCGCCAGTTGCACGCTGACGGCGGTGGATGGCTTGCCGTTCAGGCGCGTCGAAAACTGGTATTCCTGGCTGCCGATTTCTACCCGCGCCACGTCGCCGACGCGAACGGTGGAACCGTCCGGATTGGCCTTGAGCACGATGTCGGCGAACTCCGCCGGGGTGGAAAGCTGGCCCTTGACCAGGATAGCCGCCGTGATTTCCTGGGTTTTGGTGCCCGGCAAATCACCAATACTGCCAGCGGAAACCTGGGCGTTCTGCGCGCTGATCGCGGCGTTGACGTCGGCCGGGGTCAGGTTGAAACCGATCAGCTTCTGCGGGTCGATCCAGATGCGCATTGCCCGTTCGGCGCCGTACAACTGCGCCTTGCCCACGCCGTCCAGGCGCTTGAGTTCGTTCATTACGTTGCGCGCGAGGTAATCGCTGAGCGCTACGTCATCGAGCTTGCCGTCACTGGAGGTCAAGGTCACCAGCAGGAGGAAACCCGCGGAGACTTTTTCTACCTGCAAGCCTTGCTGGGTCACCGCCTGGGGCAGGCGTGGCTCCACGGCCTTGAGCCTGTTCTGCACATCGACCTGGGCCATTTCCGGGTCGGTGCCGGGTTGGAAGGTGGCGGTGATGGTGGCCGAACCCAGGCTGCTCTGGGATTCGAAGTACAGCAAGTGATCGGCGCCGTTAAGCTCCTGCTCGATCAGGCTGACCACGCTTTCATCCAGGGTCTGGGCCGAGGCGCCAGGGTACACCGCGTAGATCTCGACTTTCGGCGGCGCCACGTTGGGGTACTGGGCCACCGGCAACTGCGGGATGGCGAGTAAACCGGCCAGAAGGATAAACAGGGCAACCACCCAGGCGAAGATCGGGCGGTCAATAAAGAACTGCGGCATGGTCGAATAATCCTTATTGGCCGGAAGCCTGAGCGAGTGGCGTCGGGCTGTCGTCTACCTGGACTTTTTCACCGGGGCGCGCGTGTTGCAGGCCTTCGACGACGATGCGATCACCGGGCTTGAGGCCGCTGCTGACGATCCAGCGATCGTCGATCACCGCACCCAATTGCACCGGTTGCTGGCTGACGGTCTGCTCGGCATCCACCAGCAGCACCATCGGGATACCTGCACTGTCACGGCTGATAGCGCGTTGCGGCACGCTGATGCCTTGTTTGTCGACCGCTTGCTCCAGGCGCACCCGCACGAAGCTGCCGGGCAACAGGTCGAGGTCCGGGTTGGGGAACTCGCTGCGCAGAATGATCTGCCCTGTGCCGGGGTCGACGCTGATGTCGGCGAAGAGCAATTTGCCCGGCAGCGGATACAGGCTGCCGTCGTCCTGGATCAGCGTGGCCTTGGCCTGGTCCTGACCGACCTGCTTCAAGCTGCCGGCGCGGAAGGCGCGGCGCAGGTCGTTCAGTTCGCGGGTGGATTGAGTGAGGTCAGCGTGAATCGGGTCCAGTTGCTGGATGATCGCCAGGGGCGTGGCCTCGTTCTGGCCGACCAGTGCGCCTTCGGTCACCAGCGCCCGGCCGATACGCCCGGAAATTGGGGCCGTCACGGTGGCATATCCCAGGTTCAACTTGGCGCGTTCGACGGCGGCTTTATTGGCGGCGACTTCGGCGTTGGTCTGGCGCAGGTTGGCGCGGGCGTTGTCGTAGTCCTGGCCGCTGATGGCGTTGCCTTCCACCAATTGGCTGTAGCGCTGCTCTTGCAGGCGTGCCTGGAACGCGTTGGCTTGGGCCTTGCTCAGGTTGGCCTGGGCGCTGTCGAGATCGGCCTTGAACGGGGCCGGGTCGATGCGAAACAGCACGTCGCCCTGTTTGACGTCGTGGCCTTCCTTGAATACCCGCTGCATCACCACGCCGGCCACCCGCGCGCGCACTTCGGCAACACGCGGCGCGGCGATGCGTCCGCTCAGCTCGCTGGTGATGGACAGAGGCTTGGCCTCAAGGGTTTCGATGCGCACTTTGGCCAGGGGCATTTCCGGCGCTTCCGCGGCTGATTTGTCACAAGCACTCAGGGCTAGCGTCAGGGCCAACAGGCAAAACGGCGCAAACAGATTCTTCGACATGCTCTTATCCCAATAGTGACTGGCGCATCCTAAGTTCACCTGCGC
Source organism: Pseudomonas sivasensis (assembly GCF_021391435.1). Lineage (NCBI taxonomy): Bacteria > Pseudomonadati > Pseudomonadota > Gammaproteobacteria > Pseudomonadales > Pseudomonadaceae > Pseudomonas > Pseudomonas sivasensis. Next base: position 2,817,507 of record NZ_CP090029.1, read on the forward strand.
CGCGGTGCTGTGAAGCTGTGTAGGTGGTCTGTGAAGAAATGTAAGGTGCGGCGCGCGGGGCGCCGAGGGCGTATATCCTTGCACAACCTTGCAAAAACTGACGATCCAATGTGGGAGGGGGCTTGCCCCCGGTAGCGGTGAATCAGTCAACGACTCTGCATCTGAAGCACCGCCAACGGAGGCAAGCCTCCTCCCACATTGGATTTGTGTACGACCTATCACTGTATTTTTTGGAAACACCTTCATGCCCAACATCCTCCTGGTGGAAGACGACGCCGCACTCTCGGAGCTGATTGCAAGCTACCTGGAGCGCAATGGCTATCACGTCAGTGTGCTCAGCCGTGGCGACCACGTACGGGAACGCGCACGCCTCAATCCGCCGGACTTGGTGATCCTCGACCTCATGCTGCCGGGTCTCGACGGCCTGCAAGTGTGCCGCCTGCTGCGCGCCGATTCGGCAGGGCTGCCGATCCTGATGCTCACCGCTCGCGACGACAGCCACGACCAGGTGTTGGGTCTGGAAATGGGCGCCGACGACTATGTGACCAAACCCTGCGAGCCGCGCGTGCTATTGGCCCGCGTGCGTACCTTGCTGCGGCGCAGCAGTTTGTCGGAGCCCCAGGTGGCCAACGATCAGATCCACATGGGCAACCTGTGCATCGACCTGTCGGAGCGCACCGTGGTGTGGCGCGAGCAGCCGGTGGAGCTGTCCAGCGGCGAATACAACCTGCTGGTGGTGTTGGCGCGGCATGCCGGTGAAGTGCTCAGCCGCGACCAGATCCTGCAACGCCTGCGCGGGATCGAGTTCAACGGCACCGACCGCTCGGTAGACGTGGCCATCTCCAAGCTGCGCCGCAAGTTCGACGACCATGCCGGCGAGGCGCGCAAGATCAAGACCGTGTGGGGCAAGGGCTATTTGTTCAGCCGTTCCGAGTGGGAATGCTGAGCCATGTTTCGTGTACTGCTGCGCCTCTACCTGATCACCATCGTCACCTACAGTGCGGCGATCTACCTGATTCCCAAACTGGTCATTCAGCTGTTCGAACACCGTTACCTGGATTACAACATTGAGCAGTCCCGTGGCCAGCAAACCCTCATCGTCAAGCAATACCTGCGGGCGCCGGTGGAGCGTTGGTCCCAGGTCACCGAGCAACTGGGCCGCGACTTTGCGCCGCTCAAAGTGCAACTGCTGCTACGTCAGGACGCCAGCTATACCCCGCAAGAAGCCAAGCTGCTGGAGCAGGGCAAGCCGGTGATTCGTCTGGGAGAATGGGGCTGGATGGAAGAGATCAGCTCGCCGCTCAACCAGCAGTTCGTGGTCAAGCTGACCATTCCGCCAGACCCGCTGGACATGAACCTGCTGTACTGGTCGATGAATGTGCTGATCGGCGCGGCGTTGCTTGCCTGCCTGCTGTTCTGGCTGCGCCCGCACTGGCGTGATCTGGAACGCCTGAAAAGCACCGCCGCTCAACTCGGCAAGGGCAACCTGGCCGAGCGCACCCGTATTCCGCCCAGCTCCAACATCGGCAGCCTGGCGGCGGTGTTCGACACCATGGCCGACGACATCGAACACCTGCTCAACCAACAGCGAGACCTGCTCAACGCCGTCTCCCATGAACTGCGCACGCCGTTGACGCGCCTGGATTTCGGCCTGGCCCTTGCGCTGTCCGAAGACTTGCCCGAGGCCAGTCGCGAACGTCTGCACGGCCTGGTGGCGCATATTCGTGAGCTGGATGAATTGGTGCTGGAGTTGCTCTCCTACAGCCGCCTGCAAAACCCGGCGCAATTGCCGGAGCGGGTCGAGGTGGTGCTCGATGAGTTTATCGACAGCGTGCTGGGCAGCGTCGACGACGAGCTGGAAAACCCCGAGATCGTCATCGATGTCGTGCTTGATTGCGCTGTAGAACGCTTCAGCCTCGACCCGCGCCTCACCGCCCGTGCCTTGCAGAACCTGCTGCGCAACGCCACGCGTTACTGCGACAAGCGCATCCAGGTGGGGGTCAAGGTGTGTCCCAAGGGCTGTGAAATCTGGGTGGATGACGATGGCATCGGCATCCCGTTGGACCAGCGTGAACGTATCTTCGAACCGTTCTATCGCCTCGACCGCAGCCGCGACCGCAGCACCGGCGGCTTCGGCCTGGGTCTTGCGATCAGCCGCCGCGCCCTGGAAGCCCAGGGCGGGACGTTGACCGCCCAGGCGTCGCCGTTGGGTGGCGCGCGGTTTCGCGTGTGGCTGCCCAGCCTCGGTTGATCAGAGCACCTTGACCGCGCGGCCGATGGCCTGGATCGGCCCGGTGGGTTTGCCGGTCGGCGAGCCGCTCGGGTCTTCCAGGGTCAGTTCGAACAATTGGTTAGGCGACAGCGGCGGCAGCCTGTCCAGCGGCAGCGACAGGGTTTGCCCCGGCTTGACCAGCCCCAGGGACACGGGGGCTTGCCAGCCATCACCCTTGGTCCAGAACTGCAGCGCCTTGTCCGCTGGGACTTCCATCACGCCCAACGGGATCAACTGAATCTGCTGATTGTTGCTGGCCTGGATCACCCAGCCGGGCGCCTGGCTTTGGGGGGCCACCAGCACCACCACAAAGGCGGGGTCCGCGATAGGCGGGCGGGTCAGTAATAACGTCCCCAGCACCACGCTCGCCGCCAGCCCGGCACCGGCCAGGCCGCGCCACAAGGCCAGCAGGTTCCACCACGGTACGTCGGCGTCCGGGGTCGCGGTGTTACGTTCGATGCGCCGCCATAACTGCGCCGAGGGCAACACCGGCTCGGCCAACGCGGTCAGGGGCAGCAGGCGCTGTTCCCAGGCATCCACCGCCGCGCGTAACTCGGCATCGTGGGGCAGGCGTTGTTCCACGTCGGCCCGTTGCTCGGCGGGCAGGGTGCCCAGCACGTATTCGCTGGCCAGTTCGTCCAAGGGGTTGTTCATGCCATGCACTCCCGCAGCGCGGCGAGGCTACGTTTGATCCAGGCTTTGACGGTCCCCAGGGGGGTGTCCAACCTCGAAGCGATTTCGCTATGGGAATAGCCGTCGACATACGCATGCAGGATGCACGTGCGGCGGGCCGGATCGAGCTGCTCCAGGCAGGTGTGGATCTGCCCGGAACGCGCGGAAAACTCAAAGGTGTCGGCGGGCGCGGTGACGTGCTCGTGTTCGTCTTCCAGCGGCACCTCACGGTACTGGTTGCGCACCACGTTGAGCGCCAAGTGTCGGGTCACGCTGAACACCCAACCCCGCGCCGAACCACGGCTGGGGTCGAAACTGCCGGCGCCGCGCCAGATCTTGATAAACGCGTCATGCACGATATCTTCGGCCAGCGCTCGGTCACGCACGATACGCAGGGCTACGCCGAGCAAGTGGCTGCTGTCCTGCTCATACAGTCGGCGCAAGGCGCGTTGGTCGCCACGGGCACAGGCCAGCAGACAGGCTTCGTAATCAAACACGCACATCCCTCAAATGGCTGAACCCCTGTGGCGAGCATGCTCGCCACAGGCAGCGTAGCGCAGTTTGTTCAGTTGGCCGCCCAGAAGATGTAGTCGGCCTGGTACTTCACCACTTCCTGTTTGCCCTTGTTGGCGACCGTGCATTCAGTGCTCGGCGCTACACCGCCTTTAAGGGCGACCCGTTGGATGTAACTCACGCCACTCATCGCGCCCTTGCCTTCGGCCGGGTTGGCCTTGACCAGTTGATATGGCAAGTTGCCCGGGCTCGATGGCGCCACGGCCAGCTGGGTGCCGGTGATTTTCGAACCGTCCTTGGCTTGCCAAGTGGCGGGTGGGCCGAAGTAGGTGCCGACTTGCTTGCCGCTGCGATCATTGAGCACCGCCTTGGGGCCGACGAAAGTCCATTCGGTCTGGCCAGCGGCGTTGGCTTTGTCGCGGCACTCGTAGGTGATTTCGCCGACACCGGTGGTTTCCATCGCCACCTTGTGGCCGTCCGGCACTTTAATGCTGTCCGGCAAACCGGCCTGGGCAAAGGCGGCGGGGCTGGCAACGAGCAAACCGGTGAGGCAGAGCAGGGCTTTAGCGTTCATGGGTGTTTCTCCATTAGATGAAACAGCAGGGTTGCTGCAAGGACTACCCATGGGCACGCCAACTGGATGCAGTGATCGGCAAAAAAAATTGCATTAAGCGAAAAAGATCTAAAGTCAGATCATATTGGTATAAGTCGTTATAAGAAAAATCGCTATCCTGCCGCCAGAAATTTATAAGGCCGCGGGTAGCTGTAATGGATGTGGGTAACTTTGGTTTCGTAATTGCCGGCCTGATCGTAGGTTTTATCGTGGGCATGACCGGTGTCGGCGGGGGCTCGTTGATGACCCCGATCCTGTTGTGGTTCGGCATCAACCCGGCCACGGCTGTGGGCACTGACCTGTTGTACGCGGCCATCACCAAGTCCGGTGGCGTGCTGGTACACAGCAAGAACAAGAACATCGATTGGACCATCACCGGCTGGCTGACCCTGGGCAGTGTGCCTGCGGTGCTGCTGACCCTGTGGTTTCTCGCCACCTTGCATACCGATCCTACGGCGATGAACGCGGTCATCAAGCAAGCCCTCGGTGTCGTGTTGCTGTTGACGGCCCTGGCGATCCTGTTCAAGCAACGCCTGCTGGCCTTCGCCCAGCGTCACGCGGGCGACAGCTACCACATGAACCCGCGCAACCTGAACGGCTTGACCGTTGTCACCGGCGCCATCCTCGGCACCATGGTCGCCCTGACTTCAATCGGCGCCGGCGCCCTGGGCACTGTGGCGCTGTTTATCCTGTATCCATTCCTGGCCACGCGCCGCCTGGTCGGCACCGAGATTGCTCACGCCGTGCCCCTGACCCTGGTGGCAGGCCTGGGCCATGCTGGCATGGGCAATATGGACTGGCACCTGCTGGGCTTTCTGCTGATGGGTTCGTTGCCGGGCATTTACTTCGGCAGCCACATGACCGGCAAGATCCCGGACGGCGTGCTTCGCCCGTGCCTGGCGATCATGTTGATGGCGGTTGGTTACAAACTGGCCTTCTGAGGCGTGCGCAGTATCCAATGTGGGAGGGGGCTTGCCCCCGATAGCGGTGGGTCAGTTTTTGAATACAGTGACTGACCCACTGCCATCGGGGGCAAGCCCCCTCCCACAGTTTTGACCCCGCTCAGCCTCAGGCTTTCGCCGGACCATTACCGATCTGCCACACAAACGGCGGCTCGGTGCCATTGATCACCCAGTCCCCCACGATCCGCGCCTTGTAGATCACCGGGTTGTGAGACGACACAGTCCGCGCATTGCGCCAATGCCGATCAAGGGCTTTCCCCTGGCGCACGTCCGACGCCCCCAGTGCGTTGAACAACTCGCTGGTAGCCCGCTGGATCAACTCCGACACCACCACCTGCGCCGTGGCCGACTCAATTTCGGCGGCGACGTTGGCTTCGCGCTCCACGGCGTCATCCCCGCCAAACCGCGCCACGTAAGCCCGTTGCGCTGGCAATGTCGCCCTTAACGCGCTGGCCTCAGCGGCATACACCAGTGCTGCGACTTCGCCCACCACCTGTTGAATCTGTGCGTCCTGGCTCACATGCTGGGCATTGCCGTGGCTGTAGATGCGCTTGCGGCTGCGCACCTGGTGGGCCACATCGCGCAACGCCGCACGGCCGATACCGGCGAGGCTGGCCAGCAGGACAAGTTGGTAGAACGCGGTCTGGTATTTGAAACGGGTGGCAAAGTCGATGACGTTATCCGCCTCGACTTCAGCATCGGTAAAGCGCGAGGTGCCGCTGCCAGTGGTGCGCTGGCCAAAGCCGTCCCAATCGTCGCTGTGCACCACGCCAGGCTGGCGTGCACGGGTTGCAGCGATCACATCGCCGCCGGTGTCGCTGCGTTGGGCGTACACGTCGATCCAGTCAGAGAAAATGCTGCCGGTGCTGTAGAACTTTTCACCATTGAGCTTCCACTTATCGCCGTCGGGGCTGACCTGGGTGACCACATCACCGATGGCCACGTTGCCGATTTCAGTCCAGGCGCAGCCGACGATATCGCCGTCGACAAACCGCTTGAACCACAGGTCCCGGCCGGCACTCGGCGGCGCGTTCAGGCGGTCCTCGGCAAAGGCGAAATGCCCGCGCAGGGCCTGGGGTACGTTGGAGTCGGCTTCGGCCAGTTCGATCAGCAGTTCGAACAGTTGCGGCAGCGAAGCACCGCCACCGCCATATTCCACCGGTACGCGCACCGCGCCGAAACCGGCCTCCTTGAGCCATTGGATCGGCTCATGGGGCAGGGTACGGCTGAGTTCGCGCTGCACCGCACCGTCGGCGATGCGCTGGAAGATCGGCCGGAAGCGCGCGGCCAAGGTGGGGTAATCAACGCCGATGGACAGCGGGTTAATGACGTGATGTTCGGTCATGGGCAAGGCTCCGGGGCAGTGGTCAATGCAAGGGGGATTGCACAGTCCGTGCCGGGTTCGTGGCCCAATGTTTACGGGGGATTTGCGTTGATTACTGTTGCTCCAGCAACAGCATTCCGACAAACCGGCGTGATCCATGACATGTGCGTGCACGCCCGCCGGGGGCGTTTTTTTGGGCGCAACGCCCATGGCATGGGCCTTTGCCACTGACTGGCACGCTTGCTGCTCAAGCCTCGATACATCCCTTTTGCACGAGGTACCGTTCGATGAGTCAGCAAGCCGTGAAATTTGCCTATTGGGTGCCCAACGTCAGCGGTGGGCTGGTGGTCAGTAAGATCGAACAACGCACCCACTGGGGCATCGACTACAACCGTAAATTGGCGCAATTGGCCGAAGAAGCCGGCTTCGAATACGGCCTGACCCAGATCCGCTTCACCGCTGGCTACGGCGCCGAGAACCAGCATGAATCCGTGGCGTTCAGCCATGCGCTGCTGGCGGCGACCACCAAGCTCAAGGTCATCGCCGCGATCCTTCCCGGCCCTTGGCAGCCGGCGCTGGCGGCCAAGCAACTGGCGACCATCGACCAACTCACCAACGGCCGCATTGCGGTGAACATCGTCAGTGGCTGGTTCAAGGGCGAGTTCCAGGCCATCGGCGAACACTGGCTGGAACACGACGAGCGCTATCGCCGTTCCGAGGAATTTATCCGCGCCCTCAAAGGCATCTGGACCCAGGACGACTTTACCTTCAAGGGCGACTTCTACCGTTTCAACAACTACACCCTCAAACCCAAGCCGCTGGGCCAGCCGGAAGTGTTCCAAGGCGGCAGTTCACGGGCCGCGCGGGACATGGCGGCGCGGGTGTCGGATTGGTATTTCACCAACGGCAACACCCCGGAAGGCATCAAGGCCCAGGTCGATGACATTCGCACCAAGGCTGCCGCAAATAACCACTCGGTCAAAGTCGGCGTGAATGCATTCATCATCGCCCGCGACACCGAGGAAGAAGCCCGCGCCGTACTCGCAGAGATCATCGACAAGGCCGACCCGGAAGCCGTGAATGCCTTTGGCGACGCGGCCAAGCAAGCAGGCAAGGCGTCACCCGAAGGCGAGGGCAACTGGGCCAAGTCCAGCTTTGAAGACCTGGTGCAGTACAACGATGGCTTCAAGACCAACCTGATCGGCACTCCGCAGCAGATCGCCGAGCGCATCGTTGCACTCAAGGCCGTAGGCGTGGACCTGGTGCTGGCGGGCTTCCTGCACTTCCAGGAAGAAGTGGAGTACTTCGGCAAACGCGTACTGCCGCTGGTGCGTGAGCTGGAAGCCAAGGCCGGGATCAAGCAGGTGGCCTGACCAAGGTTTTTTCCAGGCGCAGGGCCGGAGTGTGGTCTGCGTAGTAGTCGTTGACCTGGGCGAAGCGCCGGTAGCCATTGCGCTCATACAGCGCAAGGGCGCCGGGGTTGTCGGTGCGCACCTCCAGGCGCAGGTGCGCGCACCCGTGCGTCACCCCGCAGGCCTCGACATGGCTGAGCAACTGCCTGCCCAGCCCGAGGCCGCGTGCGTGGGCGGCAATGGCGATGGAATACAAGCGTGCGAACGCGCTGCCACGACGAAACAGCACTAGCGCATAACCGAGCAACTGCCCGTCCTGTTCCGCCACCAGCAACTGGCCGTGGGCGCGGCTGATCATCCAGTGAAAACTGCGCGATGAGAGCCGGTCACTGGTGAAACACTGTTGTTCCAATGCGACCAATGCCGGTACATCACCGGGTAATGCAACGCGAGAGAAAAGAGCCATATAACCGCCGTAAAAGTTGCGTAACGAAACGGGACTTCCCTAAAAGATCGTGCTTAATAGAAAAGGTCGAGTTCTCTAAAGCGGATCAAATATTATGTCGGCGGTACAAGGTCATTGGCGTGAAGTATCCGAGCAAATTGTCGCGGCGACAATAACTTCGAAGGGCTTTTTTTCTGCGTCGCCTCGAAGTAACAGTCAAGTGGTGATTATTGTTGAGCGCAAGGAAGATTGGGCCTCCTACTTTCCCAGCGAAGACATCGTCACCGCCCAGGAATACCTTGAGCAAACACGGCAAAACGAGACTGGCAAGCGTGTGCAGGTGATCAACCTGTGCCGCAGCTACAAGTACCTGGGGCACGGCTACTACTGCTCGTTGCTGGCCGAAGCGCGCGGACACAAGGTGATTCCCTCGGTGCGTACCATCAGCGAACTGACTAAGAAGTCGCTGTACGGCCTGGCGCTGGATGACCTGGATAAAACCCTTGATAAAGCCTTGAGTCATCACCTCTACAGTAATACCGAAGGGTTTACCCTGACACTTTATTTCGGCAGGACCAATATAGAACCGTTGCAGGAATTGGCCCGCCAGTTGTTTGAAACATTCCCGTGTCCGATCCTCTTGGTTGAATTCAGAAAGAATAACGGTTGGCATATCGAAGGGGTGAAATCCGGCGTATTGCACAAGTTGCGTGACGATCAGGAAGATCAGTTCGCCCATGCCCTTGATAACTTCAGCCGCAAGATCTGGCGCCAACCCCGTTCGCGGCGCCTGGCCCGTTACGACCTGGCAATCCTGCACGATCCACAGGAGCAGCTGCCACCCTCCAACGCCCGTGCCCTGGAGAACTTCATCCGCGTGGGCAAGGGCCTGGGCATCGATGTGGAGCTGATCGAGCGCAAGGACTACGCGCGGCTGGCCGAATACGACGCCTTGCTGATCCGCGAGACCACCAGCGTTGACAACCATACCTACCGCTTTGCCAAAAAAGCCGAAAGCGAAGGCCTGGTGGTGATGGACGACCCCGCGTCGATCCTGCGCTGCACCAACAAGGTCTACCTCACCGACTTGCTCAACAGCCATCAGTTGGGCATGCCCGCCACCGAGATTCTCTACAAGGAGCGACCGGAAGATTTCGAACGGGTCGGCGAGCGCCTAGGGTTTCCGCTGGTGTTGAAGATTCCCGACGGGTGTTTCTCCCGTGGCGTGATCAAGGTCGAAAGCCAGGAAGCCTTGCTCAAGGCCACCGCCGAGTTATTCGAGCATTCGGTGCTGCTGCTGGCCCAGGAATTCTTCTACACCGAGTACGACTGGCGCATCGGCGTACTCAACCGCAAACCGATCTTCGCTTGCCAGTACTTCATGTCCAAGGGCCACTGGCAGATCTATAACCACAAGGCCATCGGCCAGGCCATCAACGGCGAATGCCGCACCCTGGCCGTCCATGAAGCGCCCAAGGCGGTGGTGGAACTGGCGGTGAAGACCGCCAACCTGATCGGCGACGGCCTTTACGGTGTGGACCTCAAGCAGTCCGGCGACAAGGTGGTAGTGATCGAGGTCAACGACAACCCCAACCTCGATGCGGGCATCGAAGATGCCTACTTGCAGGACGACCTGTACAGCCTTGTGCTGGAAGAGTTCGTGCGGCGCCTGGAGTTGAAACGCCAGGGCCAGGTCTGGTGACGCGCGATGATTCAGCGCTTTGAACTGACCGATGGAAAGCTGCGCAGCGGGCATAGCGACGCGGCCCCGATCCTGTTGTTCAACAACCCCGACCTGGCCGAGCGCGAGTGGCTGCGTGATCACCACAAGCTCGACGAGCACGCGTTGGCGTCGGCGCTCGACCCGGACGAAGTCTCACGCATCGAATTTCATCCCGACAACCTGTTCCTGATCTGGAAGCGCCCGGAGAACTATTCCGGTGGCGGCAACCTGGTGTTCGAAGTGGCGTCGTGCGGCCTGCTGTTTTCACCCGGCCGCCTGCTGGTGATCGCCACCGATGAAACCCCACTGAGTGGCCTGGGCCAGCGCCGGCCGTTGCACACGCCCCTGGACGTATTGCTCGACCTGCTGCTCAACAACATCCACCACTACCTGGGCCACCTCAAGGTGATCAAGCTGGTTGCACGGGAGTTGCAGCAGCAGTTCAACGCGTCCATGAGCAACCATCACCTGATGCAGATGTTCAGCCTCAGCGAAAGCCTGATCTATTACATCAACGCGCTGCACAGCAACGGCGCCGTGCTGTCGCGGCTGCGTAACCATGGGGAAAAGGAGCACTTCAGTGCTGAAATTCTCGGCCTTATCGATGACCTGATCATCGAGAACCACCAGTGCTACAAACAGGCGGAGATCTATTCCAACGTGTTTTCCGGGCTGATCGATGCGCGCGGCAACCTGATGAACAACAGCATGAACAACCTGTTGCGCAAGCTGACGCTGATCAACGTGGTGTTCTTGCCGCTCAACCTGATCGCCAGCATTGGCGGTATGTCGGAGTTCAGCATGATGACCGCGGGTACACCGTGGTGGGTGTCGTACCCATTGTTCCTGGCAGCGATGGGGTTGGGCGCCGGCTTGATGGTACTGGCGCTCAAACGGATGGCGGGCGCGACGATGTAAGGGGGGCGAGGGAGTACTTCTTCGACAAGCCCGCTCACCACCGTTTATTCGCCTGGCTGTGTTTGCAAGGTCAGCACTTCAAAGCCATCCGCCGTCACCGCCACCGTGTGCTCCCACTGCGCCGACAGGCTGTTGTCCTTGGTCACCACCGTCCAGCCATCTTTCAGGCTGCGCACCTTGGAACTGCCCTGGTTGAGCATCGGTTCGATGGTAAACACCATGCCTTCGCGCAGTTCCAGCCCGGTGCCGGGTCGGCCGAAGTGCAGGATTTGCGGTTCTTCATGCATCTGCTTGCCGATGCCGTGGCCGCAGTATTCACGCACCACGCTGTAGCCGTTGGCCTGGGCGTGGCTCTGGATCGCGTGGCCGATATCACCCAGGCGTGCGCCGGGTTTGACCTGGCGGATCCCGGCCCACATCGCCTCAAAGGTCATTTCCACCAGGCGCCGCGCCTTGGGGGCGACGTTGCCAATCATGTACATCTTGCTGGAGTCGGCGATAAAGCCACCTTTTTCCAGGGTGATGTCGATGTTGATGATGTCGCCGTCCTTGAGGATCTCCTTGGCGCTGGGCATGCCATGGCACACCACTTCGTTGATTGAGGTGTTGATGGAGAAGGGGTAGTCGTATTGCCCGAGGCTGGCGGGGCGGGCTTTAAGGTCGTTACGAATGAAGGCTTCGACGGCGGCGTCCAGCTCCAGGGTGGAACGGCCGGCGGCGACAAACCCGTCGAGCATGTCGAACACTTGAGCCAGCAGGCGCCCGGATTCGCGCATCACAGCCAGTTGAGCGGCAGTCTTGATCATCAGCTGCGCCCCCGGATCAGGTCGGGCTTGTCCAGCAACAGTTTGTTGATCAGCTCGTTGTACGGCAGGTTGGGGTTGAGTTCGGCGAGCAGGCCGATCTTGATCCAGAACTCGGCCTGGGCGTTGATGGAGCGGTCCATGGCCGCGCTGGCCAGGCGGAGTTGTTCATGCAGTTGGTCGGTGATTTTGACGATGCCCATGGGGTTCACTGTTTAAAGTTGATATACAAAGCGTATATGTTTCGTATATCTATCGTAAACCCCCAAACGCTAAATGGCGCTTGGCCATTGACTTGCCCGGTGACGCCCGGTTAATTTCGTGACATGACATTTCAAACCTTCCGCAGCCAGCCAAGCATTATTACCGCCATTCCTCATTTGGCGGGATAGCACACGGCTGCACCCAAACCCGCCTTAGAGGCGGGTTTTGTTTTTCCGTCTCCAGGGCCCTTGAAAACCAGGAGACACCTATGAGCACGTGCCCCGTCCCCCACACCGCTGATACGGCATTGCTTGAACACTATGTAAAAAAGATCCTCGCTGCCCCGGTCTATGACCTGGCATTGCGTACGCCCCTGCAAGCCGCGCCGGCATTGTCGGCGCTGCTGGGTAACCAGGTGCTGCTCAAGCGCGAAGACCTGCAACCAACCTTTTCCTTCAAGATTCGCGGCGCCTACAACAAGCTGGTGCAGCTCACCGCCGAGCAAAAGGCGCGCGGTGTGGTGACCGCATCGGCGGGGAACCATGCGCAAGGCGTGGCACTGGCGGCGAAGGAGTTGGGGATCAAGGCGCGGATCGTCATGCCGTGCAGCACGCCCGAGTTGAAGGTGTTGGGCGTGCGCTCCCGAGGCGCCGAAGCGGTGTTGCACGGGGAGAGTTTCCCGTTTGCCCTGGCCCATGCGCTGCAACTGGCCGAGACATCCGGATGCACGTTCGTTTCGCCCTTCGATGATCCGGACGTGATCGCCGGCCAGGGCACCGTGGCCATGGAAATCCTGCGCCAGCAACAGGGCCCGTTGGACGCCATCTTCGTGCCGGTGGGTGGCGGCGGTCTGATCGCAGGTATCGCGGCCTACGTCAAATACCTGCGGCCTGAGGTGCGCATTGTCGGTGTCGAGCCCGAAGGCTCCAGTTGCCTGCTGGCCGCCCTGCGCGCCGGTGAGCGGGTGGTGTTGCCGAGCGTCGACGGGTTTGCCGACGGTACCGCCGTAGCGCAGATCGGCGCCTACGGTTTTGAAATCTGCCGGGAGTGGGTGGATGAAGTCATCACCGTGAGCAATGACGAACTGTGCAGCGCCATCAAGCTGATCTACGACGACACCCGTTCCATCACCGAACCCTCTGGCGCGTTGGCGGTGGCGGGCATTCGCAAGTACGTGGCGCAACGAGGCGTGCATGGGCAGACACTGGTGGCGGTGAATTCCGGGGCGAATATCAACTTTGATAGTTTGCGACATGTTGCTGAAAGAGTGATGGCATACGCACACGAAGTGCAGGGTTAAACGTTTAATCGTGGCTGTTCGACGATGTTATAAACACTACGGACGGGGACCTGTTTAAGTTATATAAACTTTCGCGTTCCTTATGAGGAATGGTTACAACGCAAGCGTATTTTGCCGAGTAGGCTGGTAGTTGAAACGTCTTCCAAGGTCGGCAAGACGCGGCAGGCAGGCGTCTGCCACACCCATAAGACTCTGTTGGCAGTCTCAAAAAAGGAGAGGTTGGCCATGCTTTCGGAATTAGAGCTACGCAGCATTATTGAAGGAAGTTTCCTGCCCAAACGGTGCGAATGCACCAAAGCCGAAGATGCTTCGCTGACGATCAAGATCTATGACGATCGCGACCGTGACCGGGTGGATTTGGAGGTCAAAGGCATCAAGACGGACAAACTCGACAGCAGTCGAGCGATTTGCAACCTGATCGCCGGGTTGCGTGAAGATCTGAAAAATACCCCTGCACCCGCCCTGCAAAGAGCGGGAGGTCGAGCCTATTACTAGGCAGACGCCTGAGGGTGAACCACCGAAGACCTGTGGGCTTGGATAAACGCCAGGCCCAATACGGTTTCGGTCGCCACGGCCAGGAAGATCCCCGGCCCGGCGTTGCCATTGAACCACTCACTCAAGCCCAGCACAGCCAGCACCAGGCAACCGATGGCAAAGCCACTGGTCATGGCGCGACGCGTGTCCGAAGGCGGCGCATGGCGGGCCCGGTAAAACATGATGCCGATGGCCAGGAACAGCGCGGCGCTGCGGCGGGCGACCAGGCCTGTGGCGTCTGAAGAATTCACTCCCCACATCCCGAGCAGCAGATCGGGGCGTAACCCCCAGACCAGAGCGAGGGCAAAGCACAGCAGGGCGGTTGTGGTGGCGAGGGTACGAAAACTGAACGGCATGGCGATTCCTTTCGGCCTTGGGACAAGCCCGCAAGAATACGCCTATCTACGCGGGCTTGCTGTGTGACAGTGCAACGCTCAATTCTGGAAGCTGCACGCGTCGGACAGCTTCCGATAGCCCACATCTTCGACTTTCCCAGCCTTGTCCACGAACTTGATATCGGCGTCGATGACTTTGCAGTCATTGGTCGGCGCTTCGTTCATGGCGATCACATGCTTGATGTTCAACGGCATGCCGTATTGGTAAGGCACGGGTTTCTGGTTGTCGGCCTGGGCCAGGCCCGAGACGGCTGCCAGTGCCAGCGCGCCGCCACACAGTAAAGTAAGTAGTTTCATGAAGGTGCTCCGCAAGTGGGTTCGACTTCACTGTCGGCTTGCGGGATTAACCATCGATTAATCGAGGCCTGGCTGACAAAACCTTCATGAAACCGGGTGTTCAGCCCAACTGTTTACGATACGGCAGGTCCGGGCCGGTTTTGGTGCAGGTCAGTGCCGCCGCGCGAATCGCGAAGCCCAGCATGGCGTCAATCTGCGCGCGGGTGAGTTGTTGCAGGCCGTCGACCGAATCCAACTGCTGCTCGGTCAGCCAGGCAATCAACGCAGCCTGGAAGGTATCGCCGGCGCCCACGGTGTCGGCCATCACCACCTTGACCGCAGGTTGCGACCAGGTGCCATGTTGGCGGCTGAACACACTGGCGCCGTCGCCGCCACGGGTGAGGAATACCAACTGGCAACGGTGTTGCAACCAGCCTTGCAGCACGCTTTCCGGCGACTGGTCGGGGTACAGCAGGTGCAGGTCTTCATCGCTGACCTTGATCAGGTCGGCATGTTTGACCAGCTCGGCGACGCGGTCACGCCACAGCTGGATGTCGGGTTGCGGGTTGAGGCGCACGTTGGGGTCGAGGCTGATCAGGCGCTTGCCGCTTTCGCGCTGTACCAGGGCCAGCAGGGTGTCGCCAATCGGTTGCACCACCAGGGAGAACGAGCCGATATGCAGCCCACGCACGTCATCACCGAGTACCGGCAAATGCTCGGCTTGCAGCAGCCGGTCCGCACAGCCCTCACCCCGGAAGTTGTACTGCGGTGAACCATTGGCACCCACGGCGACCATGGACAGGGTGGTCGGCGCGGCGAATTCCACCAGGAACTGCTCGCTGACGCCTTCATCTTTCAGCACCTGCAATAAGCGTCGGCCGAGGAAATCGGTGGACAGGCCGCCGAACAACCCGGCCTCGATGCCCAGGCGGCGTAACCCCACCGCGACGTTGAACGGTGAGCCACCCGCAATCGCCTTGTAGTTGACCTTGGAGGCCTGCCCGCTGGCATCTTCCTCGCTGAAAAAATCGAACAGCGCTTCACCACACACCAGATACATAGTCGTTCGCTCTTAAAGGGTTGCCACGTGCTGTTGATAGCGTTCGTAAGCCAGTTGATAGGCGCTGACATGGGCCGCAACCGGCAGGGTACGGCTGGCCGGGTCGACGCTCACGCATTTGTCGCAGAGGCTGGCCAGGGATTCGCCGGACTGGCTCCACGCAGCCTGGATCGCCGCGCCGAGGGCGGCGGCTTCGCTTTGTTCGGTGCAGATCACTTCGGTGTTCATGATATCGGCGACCATCTGCCGCCACACGGGGCTTTTCGAGCCGCCGCCGATCAGGCGGATACTCTGGCTTTGCAGGCCGGTCTGGCGCAGCAGGTCCAGCCCGTAACGCAGGCCGAAGGTGGTGCCTTCAACCACGGCGCGGCACAGGTTGGCGCGTGTCAGGTTGGTCATGGTCAGGCCGTGCAGGCTGCCAGTGGCGTGGGGCAGGGCGGGTACGCGTTCGCCGTTGAGGAACGGCAGCATGCTGACGCCGTCGGCGCCAATCGGCGCTTGCTCCACCAGGTCGTTGAAGGCGTTCAGGTCCAGTTCGAAGAGCTCGCGTATCACGCCTGTGGCGTTGGTCAGGTTCATCGTGCAGATCAACGGCAACCAGCCGCCGCTGGATGAGCAGAATGTGGCGACCGACGCTTGGGGGCTGACGTTGGGTTGGTCCGAAAACGCATAGACGGTACCCGATGAGCCCAGGCTCATGGTGATCACGCCGGGCGCGATATTACCGGTGCCGATGGCGCCCATCATGTTATCGCCGCCGCCGCTGGCGACGATGGCGTTGGGGTTGATGCCCAGGCGCTCGGCGATGGCAGGCAGGATGCTGCCCACGGTTTGATCGGCTTCGATCAGTTGCGGTAAGGCTTGTTCCAGGCGACCACTGGGGTCGATGTGCTTGAGCAGTGCCACATCCCAGTCACGGCTGCGCACGTTGAAATAGCCGGTGCCGGACGCATCGCCGTATTCTGCGACGGCACGGCCGGTGAGCCAGTAATTGAGGTAGTCGTGGGGCAGCAGGATATGGGCGATTTGCTTGAAGATGTCCGGGTGTTGTTCGCGGGTCCAGAGCAGCTTGGACACGGTGTAGCCCGGTGCGATGGCCACGCCCAGCCGTTCGAGTGAACCGCTTTCGCCGCCCAGATGTTGCAGCAGGCGGTCGTTCTCCGGCGCGGTTTCGGTGTCGCACCACAGCTTGGCCGGGCGCAAGACCTGGCCTTGGTCATCCAGCAGCACCAGCCCGTGCTGCTGGCCGGAAACGCCGATACCAAGGATGTCCTGGCCGTCCACGCCAGCCTGTTGCAGGGCGCGGTGGGTGGCTTCGGTAAAGGCGTCCAGCCATTCCTGGGTGTGCTGTTCGCGACGGCCATTGGCGCCGCTGATCAACGTGTGCGCGGCGGCGCCCAGGCCCAGCACCTTGCCGCTGGAGGCGTCGAGGACGATGGCTTTGGTGCCTTGGGTGCCGCAGTCGATGCCGAGGAACAGGTTTTGCTGGGTCATGATGGTGTGCTCAGCAGTGTTATTTTTTTTGGATTGGCAACCCGGTCCAGTGTGGGAGGGGGCTTGCCCCCGATGGCAGTGGGTCAGTCAAAGATATTTGACTGACACACCCTCATCGGGGGCAAGCCCCTTCTCACATTTAAACCGGTTTCTTCAGGAGGTGCTTCAGGGTAGTGGTGACGCCGTTATCACGCAGACTCTCATAGCACCGCTCGAACGCTGCCACAAACGCCGGCGAGTTGGGAATAGCCGTGCCAAAAATCTCTTCTACGCCCAGTAGGCGTTTGCTGATCAGCGCATCGTCAGTCACCAACCCCTGGCAGAATTCCGCCCGCGGATCGGGGATTTTGTAGCTCACCCCATTCTCATCCACGCCCTTCAAATACAAGGCCCAGGCTGCGACGACCAGCGCCGCGCGCTCTGTTTCACGCCCATCGGCAATCAGATGATTAATGGTCGGCACGGTGAACTTGGGAAACTTCGACGAGCCGTCCGAACACACGCGCTCCAACTGGTCGGCAATCGCCTGGTTGGAGAAGCGATCCACCAGCGTCTGCTTGTAGTCGGTCAGGTCGATGCCCGGTACCGGCGCGAGGTTTGGCGTGACGTCGAGGTCCATGTAGGCACGCATGTAGGCTACGAACAGCGGGTCGTTCATGGTCTCGTGCACAAACCGATAACCCTTGAGAAACCCCAGGTAGGTCAGTGCCAGGTGGCTGCCGTTGAGCAAACCGATCTTCATCTCTTCATAGGGCGTCACATCGTCGGTGAACTGCACGCCGACCTTTTCCCACGCCGGGCGGCCGTTGACGAATTTGTCTTCCAGCACCCACTGCACGAAGGGTTCGCACACCACTGGCCAGGCATCGTCAATGCCGTGTTCATCGTGCAATTGCAGGCGGTGGGCGGTGCTGGTCATGGGGGTGATGCGGTCGACCATGGCATTCGGGAAGCTCACATTGGCCTCGATCCAGTCATGCAACTCGGCATTGTGCAGGGCGGCAAACGCCAGCAATGCCTTGCGCGTGACGGCGCCGTTGTGGGGCAGGTTATCGCAGGACATCACGGTGAACGCGGGAATGCCGGCGGCGCGGCGTTGGGTCAGCGCCGCGCAGATAAAACCGAACACGGTTTTCGGCGCTGCGGGGTGCGCCAGGTCATGCTGGATCTGCGGCAGGTGGGCCATGAACTCGCCGTTGCTGTCGTCGATGCAGTAACCGCCCTCGGTGATGGTCAGCGAGACGATGCGGATTTCAGGGCTGGCGAGCTTGTCGATCAGGGCTTGGGCGCTGTCTTCGGCCAGCAGCATGTCGCTGATGGCACCGATTACGCGCACTTCGGTGTCGTCGGTGTCGCCCAGTTCATACAGGGTGAACAGGTAGTCCTGGCCGGCCAGATCGTCGCGGGCTTTGCGGTCCTCGGCCCGCAGTCCGACGCCGCAGATGCTCCAGTCCAGGCCTTCACCGGTGTTCATCAGCGCATCGGTGTAATACGCCTGATGCGCGCGGTGGAAGCCGCCGACGCCGATATGGGCGATGCCCTGACGGGTGTCGGCAATGGCGTAGGCCGGGATTTTCACCTGCTCAGCCAGTTGCGTGAGGTTCTGTGTGTTCAATTTCATAACGTAATACTCGCGAAATCAGGCGGCAGCGCGCAGTGGACGGGCCACGGCCACGCCATCGGTGTCGAACAGATGGCAGTGCGCCGGGTCCAGGTGCAGGTGCAGGGTTTCACCGTACTGGCTGGCCATGTCGCCGCGGATGCGCATGGTCAACGGCTCGCCGTTGGCGGTGTTGACGTGGCAGAAGGTGTCACTGCCCAGGCGTTCGCCGACGTCGGCGGTGACGGTCAGGGTGGTTTGGCCAGGCGACGCGATTTCCAGGTGCTCCGGACGAATGCCCAGGGTGACCGCGCTGCCGACGCTCAAGGTCGGACCACTGAGCGGCAGGTTGATCAAGGTGCCGGCGTCCAGTTGCACTTCGCAGGTCTGGGACTCGACACGCGTGACCTTGCCCTTGAGGAAACCCATTTTCGGCGTGCCAAGAAAGCCCGCCACAAACAGGTTCGCGGGTTGGTGATACAGCTCCAGCGGCGAACCCACCTGCTCGATACGGCCGCTGTTGAGCACTACCACCTTGTCGGCCAGGGTCATGGCTTCGACCTGGTCGTGGGTCACGTAGATCATGGTCGCCTGCAGCTCTTTATGCAGGCGCGCCAGCTCCAGGCGCATTTGCACACGCAGGGCAGCGTCGAGGTTGGACAGCGGTTCGTCGAACAGGAAGATCTTCGGGTTGCGCACAATGGCGCGGCCAATCGCTACGCGCTGACGCTGGCCACCGGAGAGTTGCTTGGGCTTGCGCTCCAGCAGCGGGCCCAGTTCGAGGATGCGCGCCGCTTCGTTGACCTTGCTCTCCACCAGCTTCTTGTCGACGCCGGCCAGGTCTAGGGCAAACGACATGTTTTTGCGCACGCTCATATGCGGATACAGCGCGTAAGTCTGGAACACCATCGCCAGGTCGCGCTTGGCCGGGGTCACTTCGGTGATGTCGCGGCCATCGAGTTCGATGGTGCCTTCGGTAACTTCTTCCAGGCCGGCGATCAGGCGCAGCAGGGTGGACTTACCGCAGCCCGACGGGCCGACGAAGACCACGAACTCCTTGTCGTTCACTTCCAGGTCGATGCCTTTGATGATCGAGAAACCTTCGAAGCCTTTTTGCAAATTCTTGATTTTGAGGTTGGCCATGATGGGCCCTCCGCTAGAAATTATTATTTAACTGCGCCGAAGGACAAACCGCGCACCAGCTGTTTCTGGCTGATCCAGCCAAAGATCAGGATCGGCGCACAGGCTAGGGTCGAGACGGCCGACAATTTGGCCCAGAACAAACCTTCGGGGCTGGAGTAGGAGGCGATCAGCGCGGTCAACGGCGCCGCGTTCGATGAGGTCAGGTTCAGCGACCAGAACGCCTCGTTCCAACACAGGATCAGCGACAGCAACACCGTGGAAGCGAGGCCGCCCTTGGCGATCGGCAGCAGTACCCGGACCATTTCCTGCCAGAGGGTGGCGCCGTCCAGGCGTGCGGCTTCGAGGATGTCTTTGGGGATGTCTTTGAAGTAGGTGTAAACCATCCAGACCACGATCGGCAGGTTGATCAGGGTGTAGATGATGATTAGCGCAATGCGCGTATCCAGCAGGCCAAAACTCTTGGCCAGCAGGTAGATCGGCATCAGCACGCCTACCGGCGGCAGCATCTTGGTGGAGAGCATCCACAGCAGCGTGCCCTTGGTGCGCTTGGTTTCGTAGAACGCCATGGAGTAGGCCGCCGGCACCGAGATCAGCAGGCACAGGGCGGTAGCGCTGAAGGAAATCAGCACCGAGTTCCAGGCATAGCTGAAGTAGTTGCTGCGCTCGTTGATGTGCAGGTAGTTCTCCAGCGTCGGCGTGAAGATGAACTGCGGCGGCGTGGCGAACGCATCGATTTCGGTCTTGAAGCTGGTCAGCACCATCCAGAAGATCGGGAAGAAAATCAGGATCGCGATGGCCCAGGCCAACGTGCCGAGCAACAGGCTTTGCAGGCGGCGGGATTGTTGAAGCGTCATGGCGCGGCCCTCAAGGCTTGTCAGTCAGGTTTTTGCCGATCATCCGCACCAGGATGATCGCCGCGATATTGGCGATGACCACGGCAATCAAGCCGCCGGCCGAGGCCATGCCCACGTCGAATTGCACCAGCGCCTGGTTGTAGATCAGGTAGGCCAGGTTGGTCGACGCGTAGCCGGGGCCACCGTTGGTGGTGGTGAAAATTTCGGCGAATACCGAGAGCAGGAAGATCGTTTCGATCATCACCACCACGGCAATCGGGCGGGCCAGGTGGGGCAGGGTCAGGTGCCAGAAAATCGCAATGGCGCCGGCACCGTCCAGACGTGCCGCTTCCTTTTGTTCCTGGTCGAGGGACTGCATGGCGGTCATCAGCAGCAGGATCGCGAAGGGCAGCCATTGCCACGACACAATGATGATGATCGACAGCAGCGGGTAGTGCGCCAGCCAGTCAACAGGTTCTGCGCCAAAGAACTTCCACACGGCAGCGAGGATTCCCGACACCGGGTGAAAAATCAGGTTCTTCCAGATCAGCGCACCGACGGTGGGCATGATGAAGAACGGAGAAATCAGCAACACCCGCACCAGGCCGCGACCGAAGAATTCACTGGCTTCCAGCAGCGCGCTGATCAACACGCCGAACACCACGCTGATCAGCAATACGCTACCTACCAGCAACAGGGTGTTGGAGGCACCGGGCAAGAAGCCCGAGTCGGTGATGAAGTAGGTGAAGTTCTCCAGCCCCACGAATTGGTTTTCGCCGGGGTAGAGCAGGTTGTAGCGGATCAGGGAAAAGTACAGGGTCATGCCCAGGGGCACGATCATCCAAAGCAACAGCATGGCGACCGAGGGCGTGACGAGGAACCAGCCGGGGTTGGCCAGGCGGTTTTTGGGTGCTGTATTCATGATAATCAAGGCCATTGCGAAGCAAGGATCGGAATGCGGTCAGGATGGGAGAGGGCTTGCCCCCGATAGCGGTGTATCAGTCACTGAATCATCAACTGGTAGATGGCTATCGGGAGCAAGCCCCCTCCCACATTTGACTGTGGTGAGCCCCGGGTTATTTGGGGTAACCCGCCCGCTTCATTTCACGCTCGGTGGTGGTCTGCGCGGCGGTCAGTGCAGCATCGACCGTTTGCTGACCGGTCAGTGCACCGGAGAAGAACTTGCCGACCTGGGTACCAATCGCCTGGAACTCAGGAATGGTCACCAACTGGATACCGATATACGGCACCGGCTTGAGCGTCGGTTTGGTCGGGTCGGCGACTTTCAGCGATTCCAGGGTCACCTTGGCGAACGGTGCAGCCTTCATGTACTCGTCGCTGTAGGTCGACTTGCGTGTGCCAGGCGGTACGTTGGCCACGCCGTCGGTCTTGGCGACCAATGCGCCATATTCCTTGGAGGTTGCCCAACTGGTGAACACCTTGGCGGCGTCCTTGGCCTTGGAGCTGGTCGGGATCGCCAGGGACCATGAGTACAGCCACGAAGTGCCTTTGTCGGTCTTCTCGTGGGGCGCGAAGGTGAAGCCTACGCTGTCGGCCACCTTGCTCTGGGACTTGTCGGTGACAAACGAGCCAGCCACGCTGGCGTCGACCCAAATTGCACACTTGCCGCTGTTGAACAGCGCCAGGTTTTCGTTGAAACCGTTGCTGGACGCACCCGGCGGGCCGGATTTCTTCATGTTGTCGACGTAGAAGTTAAGCGCGTCTTTCCATTCGGGGCCGTTGAATTCAGGCTGCCACTTTTCATCGAACCACCGCGCGCCATAGCCGTTGGCCAGGGTGGTGATCAGCGCCATGTTTTCACCCCAACCGGCTTTGCCGCGCAGGCACAGGCCGTATTGCTCTTTGGTTTTGTCGGTGAGTTTGGCCGCGAATTCGCCGATCTGGGTCCAGGTCGGATGCTCGGGCATGGTCAGCCCGGCGTCCTTGAACAGGTCGGTGCGGTAATACGTGATCGAGCTTTCAGCGTAGAACGGCAGGGCGTACAGCGAGCCTTTGACGGACAAACCGTCACGCACAGAAGGGAAAACGTCGTCGAGGTCGTAGGAAGCCGGAAGATCCTTCATCGGTTCCAGCCAGCCTTTGGCGCCCCAGAGTGCGGCTTCGTACATGCCAATGGTCAGCACGTCGAACTGTCCGCCTTGGGTGGCGATGTCGGTGGTCAGGCGTTGGCGCAGCACGTTTTCTTCGAGCACCACCCAATTCAGCTTGATCTCTGGATGCTCGGCCTCGAAGGTCTTCGAGAGCTTTTGCATGCGGATCATGTCGCTGTTGTTGACGGTGGCAATGGTCAGGGTCTGCGCGCCAAAGCTGACGGCGCTGAGGGTCATGCAGGTTGTCATGCAGGTGGAGACAAGCAGTGCTTTTGCTGTGAACTTCATCGCGCACTCCATTTCCGCGCCCAGGGGCTACAGAAGGACAGTTATTGTTGTTGTGTCTTCCTACGAGGAGTCAGGAAGAGTGTGCGTTGATTACAGCCTTCAAATGGGGTTGTGACAAATCCTTGGGAGCACTTGGACTGATACTTTTTTGCACTCGGTCACACAGCCTTTGAAACCTTCAAGCCAGGTTCTGCTCGGTCAGCCGTTGCACCGCCAGGCGCCGGTAGTGGGAAGGGGTCATGCCTTTAAGCTGCTGAAAACGTCGGTTGAAGTTGGAGATATTGTTGAAACCCGACTCAAAGCACACATCGGTGACGGCCTTGTCGCCATCTGCCAGTAACTCGCATGACTTGCTGATGCGCAGTCTGTTGACGAATTCGATAAATGTGCGCCCGGTGGCCTGCTTGAACACCCGGGAAAAATACGTGGGCTTCATGCCCAAGTGTTCCGCCACTTCCTCCAGCGGCAACTCCCGCGCGTAGTGGGCGAAGATGTAATCCACCGCCCGGTTGGTACGGTCGATGCTGTGTTCATCGGCCAGTTGCGGCGTGGTCACGCCGGACAGCAGTTGGTAGTCCTCACAGGTACTCAACACTTCCAGCAAGATAAAGAAGTGCCCCAGGCGCGCCATACCCTGGGCGTCCTCGATGCGTTGCATCAGGGTCATGGCTTGGGCAATGGTCTTTCTGCAACGAAACTCGATGCCGTACTGGGCACGTTCCAGCAGTGGGGTGAGGGTTTTCAGCTCGGTGAAGATATGGCTGCCGTTTTCCAGTAATTCATCGGTGAAGTTCACCAGCATGTCGCGCTTGGGCACCACCTCGTCTTCTTCCACCTGGCTGATCCAGTTATGGGGCAGGTTGGGGCCGGTGAGGAAGAGGCTTTCAGGGTAGAAATTACCGATGTAGTCGCCGATAAACACCTTGCCCGAGCTGGCGACGATCAGGTGCAGTTCGTATTCCTTGTGGAAATGCCAGCGCACCAGCGGACAGGGGAAACCATGCTGGCGATAGATGATGGACAGACCGTTGTGATCGTCCATCAGCTCGTAGGAAGGGTCGGTGATTCGCGCTGCTCGGGTCATGCTGCCGTCGCTTTTATTGTTGGTTGCGACCCGAATAATGCCCCCTTGCGCGCGACCCTGCCAGCGTCGGTGTTTACAGCACGCGGTTTTTTGCCTCGATCCACTGGGACATGTACTGGGTACTTTTGTGGGCGTGATGGCGAAGCATGCTGCCGGTAAAGTTGTCGCGGCGATGGGCGGCGAGGTGGCGACGGCAGTGCTCCAGGCACTCCACCAGCGCAGGCCCGTGGACGTTCTGGTCATAGCGGCGGGCAATCAACTGGCGACCGTCTTCCTGGGCCTGGGTCCAGCGCTCGCGGTCCTGATACAAAGCCACGGCAGCGGCGGCCAAGGCAGGCGCGCTGGTTTCGATCATGCCGGGCCATGGTTGCTCATCGCCCATGGCCTCGGCGCCGATCGGCGTGCTGATGCTCGGCGTACCGCACAACATCGCGTCCGCCAGTTTGCCCTTGATGCCCGCGCCGAAGCGCAGGGGGGCCAGGCAGATGCGTGCAGCGCTCATTACCTGTAGCGCATCTTCAGCCCAGTTCATCACATGAAAGCCCTGGGCCGGGTTATGCAGGGCGGTGGCCTTGGGTGGGGTGTAAGCGCCATAGATATGCAGCTGCGCGCCGGGTAATTGTTGTCGAATCAGCGGCCACAGGCTGTTCTTCATCCACAGCACAGCGTCCCAATTGGGCGCGTGGCGGAAGTTGCCGATGCTGAGGAAATGCGCGCGGTCGTCAAACGGGACGAAGGTTTCGGTCACGGGCTCCAGCATCAGCGGGCACCAGTGGAGCAGGGCGGCCGGCACCTTGAACTGCTCGGTCAGGAGGCGCATTTCCACGTCGGAGATCATTAGGTTGATGTCACAGCGGTAAATCGCCGCGATCTCGCGCTTGGCCACGTCGGTGTCGGCCATCAGTTGGAACTCATCTTCCAGGGCGGGCGCAAACAGAGCGCTGAAGTCGTCGCTGTCGGGATGGGTCTTAAGGTGGTTCTTGAGCCGTTGCTGGCGAGCGTCGCGCAGGCTTTGCAGGTCGCAGGTTTCCAGCACGCGCAATGCGTCGGGGCAACACTTCTCCACGCGCCAGCCGAACTGCTCTTCCATCATGAAACGGTCGAACAGCACGATATCCGGAGCGAGCTCGCGGATAAAGTCGTCGAAACTGCTGTTATTGAGCTCGATGGCGCATTCGGCAATGCCCAGGGAGAGCAGGTCGGCTTTGTGCTCGCCGAGTGCAGCTGGGCTGCTGAAGGTAATGTCCCAACCTTGTGTAAGAAAGGTCTCAAGAATCTGCATCATATGCCCACCAGCGGCCGAAGAACGCGGCTCCGGCCAGACATAACCAATGACCAGAACTTTGGTGGCAGGCGGATTCATCGACGACGGTTTCCTTTAAGGGCAGGCGAAAAGCGCGCAATTAAACCACAACCTGTGGGCATGACAATTTGTGTCTGGCGGTAGGTAGGCACGGCACTTTGTGGTTAACTTCCGCCTCTCGAATTCGTTTAACTAAACCCAGCATAAGGATTCTGTTCATGGCTCAAGTCACCCTTAAAGGCAACGCGGTCAAGGTTGAAGGCGAATTGCCGCAAGTCGGCACCCAGGCTCCAGACTTCATCCTGACTGCCAACGACCTGTCGGACGCCACCCTGGCGACCTTCGCCGGCAAGCGCAAAGTGCTGAACATCTTCCCAAGCGTTGATACCCCGACTTGCGCGACGTCGGTTCGCAAGTTCAACGCCCAGGCCAACGAACTGAACAACACCGTTGTACTGTGCATCTCCACCGACCTGCCATTCGCCCAAGCACGCTTCTGCGGCTCCGAAGGCCTGGAAAACGTGAAGAACCTGTCGGATTTCCGCGATCCTGCTTTCGCTCAGGACTTTGGCGTGGCAATCGCTGATGGCCCGCTGCGCGGCCTGACCGCCCGCGCCGTGGTGGTTCTGGACGAAAACAACAACGTCCTGCACAGCCAACTGGTTTCTGAAATCGCTGAAGAACCAAACTACGAAGCTGTTCTGGCTGTTCTGAAGTAACTGTTTGCGTGGATGCTGTCGTTTTGCAGTAACACGCGTGATACATGATTGCGGCCTGGCCTAGTCCAGGCCGTTTTCATTTGTGCTTCAGACGTTTAGGCAAATAGCCGACGGACTAGACCCAGACGTTAAAAGTTGTAAGCCCAAGGTAAATAGCCGGTAAAGGCGCTTTTCTTAATGCGCCCCAGTGCTTATCTTTCAGCCTCCCAAAGAAGAAGCTCTCGCGCCCAATGGTTGATCATTCCATGCAATCCTCCCCCCGCAACTCCCGTCGCTGGCTGTTCGGCCTGCTTGTGCTGCTGGTTATCGCCGGTCTGTGCTGGAAATTCTGGCCCGGCGGCGCGGCCCAAAAAGACGCACCGGCCGGGCACACCAGCAAAACCGGCATGGCACGCCCTGGTTTCGGCGGTTCCACGGGCCCGATACCGGTGCGCGTGGCGCCGGCGGTGTTGGGAGAGTTTCCGGTGTACTACAAGGCATTGGGCACTGTTACTGCGCTCAACACCATTAATGTACGCAGCCGGGTGGGCGGGGAATTGATGAAGATCGCCTTTGAAGAAGGGCAGATGGTCAAGGCCGGTGATCTGCTGGCCGAGATTGACCCGCGCAGCTACCAGAACGCCTTGCTCCAGGCCCAGGGCACGCTGATGCAGAACCAGGCCCAGCTGAAAAATGCCCAGGTCGATGTGGAACGCTATCGTGGGTTGTATGCCCAGGACAGTATCGCCAAGCAGACCCTGGACACCGCCGAAGCGCTGGTCCTGCAATACCAAGGCACGGTCAAGACAAATCAGGGCGCGGTCGACGACGCCAAGCTCAACCTTGAATTCACCAAGATCCGCGCGCCGATCGCCGGTCGCGTCGGCTTGCGCCAGCTCGACGTCGGCAACCTGGTGGCCGCCAACGACACTACCGCCCTGGCCGTGATCACCCAGACCCAGCCGATCAGCGTGGCCTTTACCCTGCCGGAAAACACCCTGGAAACCGTGCTCGCCCGTTACCACGCTGGCAACAAACTGCCCGTGGAAGCCTGGGACCGTGGCGACGTGAAACAGCAGGCCGTCGGCGTGTTGCAGAGCCTGGACAACCAGATCGACGTCACCACCGGCACTCTGAAATTCAAGGCGCGTTTCGATAACAAGGACAAAGCGCTGTTCCCCAACCAGTTCGTCAACGTGCACCTGCTGGCCGACACCCTGCACAACGTGGTGCTGGCTCCGTCCGCCGCGATTCAGTTCGGCAATGCTGGCACCTTTGTCTACAAACTGGATGGCGACAAGAAGGTCAAGGTACAGCCCCTTGTGGTCGGTGATACCGACGGTGAAAACACCGTGATCAAGGAAGGCTTGGTCGCTGGCGACCGTGTGGTGCTGGAAGGCACCGACCGCCTTAAGGAAGGCAGCGAAATCGAAGTGGTCAACGACAGCACTGAAGTCCCGACCACCCCGACTGAGCACCTGCAAGGCAAACCGGCAGCGAAAGGGGAGACCGGCGCTGACGCTGGCAAGGCGCAAAAGGTCGGCGCATGAACCTGTCGCGGCTGTTTATCCTTCGCCCGGTCGCCACCACGCTGAGCATGCTGGCCATTGTCCTGGCCGGCATCATCGCGTACCGCTTGCTGCCGGTCTCGGCCTTGCCCCAGGTGGATTACCCGACCATTCGGGTGATGACCCTCTACCCCGGCGCCAGCCCCGACGTGATGACCAGCGCGGTTACCGCGCCCCTTGAGCGCCAGTTCGGGCAGATGCCCGGCTTGACCCAGATGGCGTCCACCAGTTCCGGCGGCGCTTCGGTACTGACCCTGCGTTTTAACCTCGACATTAATATGGATGTCGCCGAGCAACAGGTGCAGGCCGCGATCAACGCCGCCACCAATTTGCTGCCCAAGGACCTGCCGGCGCCGCCGGTGTACAACAAGGTCAACCCGGCGGATACCCCGGTGCTGACCCTGGCTATCAGCTCCAAGACCATGTTGCTGCCCAAGCTCAATGACTTGGTCGACACGCGCATGGCGCAGAAAATTGCCCAGATCAGTGGCGTCGGCATGGTCAGCATCGCTGGTGGCCAGCGTCAGGCCGTGCGTATCAAGGTCAACCCCGAAGCCCTGGCGGCTAATGGCCTGAACTTGTCGGATGTGCGCACCTTGATCGCGGCGTCCAACGTCAACCAACCCAAGGGTAACTTCGACGGCCCGACCCGGGTGTCGATGCTTGACGCCAACGACCAGTTGGTCTCGCCCCAGCAATACGCCGAACTGATCCTGGCCTACAACAATGGCGCGCCGTTGCGCCTTAAAGATGTGGCACAGATCGTCGACGGCGCCGAAAACGAGCGCCTCGCGGCTTGGGCTAATGAAAACCAGGCGGTGCTGCTGAACATCCAGCGCCAGCCGGGTGCCAACGTCATTGAGGTGGTGGACCGCATCAAGGCGTTGCTGCCGAGCATCACCGACAATCTGCCTGCCGGCCTCGACGTCACCGTCCTAACCGACCGCACCCAGACCATCCGCGCCTCGGTCAAGGACGTACAACATGAATTGCTGATCGCCATTGCCCTGGTGGTGATGGTGACCTTCCTGTTCCTGCGCCGGGTCAGCGCCACGATTATTCCGTCCATCGCCGTACCGTTGTCTCTGGTGGGCACCTTCGGCGTGATGTACCTGGCTGGGTTCTCCATCAACAACCTCACGCTGATGGCCTTGACCATCGCCACCGGGTTTGTGGTGGACGATGCCATCGTGATGCTGGAGAACATCTCCCGTTACATCGAAGAAGGCGAGACCCCCCTGGCCGCCGCCCTCAAGGGCGCCAAGCAGATTGGTTTCACCCTGATTTCCCTGACCCTTTCGCTGATCGCTGTGCTGATTCCGCTGCTGTTCATGGCCGATGTGGTGGGGCGCCTGTTCCGCGAATTTGCCATCACCCTGGCGGTGGCGATCCTGATTTCCCTGGTAGTGTCCCTGACCCTCACGCCGATGATGTGTGCGCGGTTGCTCAAGCGTGAGCCGAAAGAGGCAGAACAGGGCCGCTTCTACAAGGCCAGTGGCGCCTGGATCGACTGGATGATCGAAGCCTACGGGCGCAAGTTGCAGTGGGTGCTCAAGCACCAGCCGCTGACCCTGCTGGTGGCCATCGCCACGTTGGGTCTTACCGTGGTGCTGTACCTGGTGGTGCCCAAGGGCTTTTTCCCGGTGCAGGACACGGGGGTGATCCAGGGTATTTCCGAGGCGCCGCAGTCGATTTCCTTTGCGGCCATGAGTCAGCGCCAGCAGGCGTTGGCCAAAATCATCCTGGAGGATCCGGCGGTGGAAAGCCTGTCGTCCTACATCGGTGTGGATGGCGATAACGCGACCCTCAACAGCGGACGCTTGCTGATCAACCTCAAGGCCCACGGCCAGCGCGACTTGAGCGCAGCCCAGGTAATCACGCGTCTGCAACCGGAAATCGACAAGTTGGTGGGTATCCGCCTGTTTATGCAGCCGGTGCAGGACCTGACCATCGAAGACCGTGTGAGCCGCACCCAGTACCAATTCAGCATGTCCTCCCCGGACTCTGAGTTGCTGGCGCTGTGGAGTGACAAGCTGGTGCACGCCCTCGGCCAGTTGCCGGAGCTTACCGACGTCGCCAGCGACCTGCAGGACAAAGGCCTGCAGGTGTACCTGGTGATCGACCGCGATGCGGCCTCGCGCCTGGGCGTCAGTGTGTCGACCATCACCGACGCGCTGTACGACGCCTTCGGCCAACGCCAGATTTCCACCATCTACACCCAGGCCAGCCAATACCGCGTGGTGTTGCAGGCCCAGTCCGGTGAGACCCTCGGCCCGGATGCACTGAACCAGATCCATGTGAAAACCACCGACGGCGGCCAAGTGCGGCTGTCGAGCCTGGCCCGTGTGGAACAGCGTCAGGCGCAGTTGGCCATTGCCCATATCGGCCAGTTTCCGGCCGTGATGATGTCGTTCAACCTGGCTCCCGGCGTGGCGCTGGGCAAGGGCGTGGAGCTGATCAACCAGGCGCAGAAAGACATCGGCATGCCCGTGGGCGTGCAGACCCAGTTCCAGGGCGCAGCCCAGGCGTTCGAAGCCTCGCTGTCGAGCACCTTGCTGCTGATCCTGGCGGCGGTGGTCACCATGTACATCGTGCTCGGCGTGCTCTACGAGAGCTATATCCACCCGATCACCATCCTGTCGACCTTGCCTTCGGCGGCGGTGGGGGCATTGCTGGCCCTGCTGCTCAGTGGTAATGACCTGGGCATGATCGCGATCATCGGCATCATCCTGCTGATCGGTATCGTGAAAAAGAACGCGATCATGATGATCGACTTCGCCCTCGACGCCGAACGCAACCAGGGTCTCGACCCACAGACCGCGATCTACCAGGCCGCGCTGTTGCGCTTCCGGCCAATCCTGATGACCACCCTGGCCGCGCTGTTCGGTGCGGTTCCGCTGATGCTGGCCACCGGCTCCGGTGCTGAATTGCGCCAGCCGCTGGGTTTGGTGATGGTCGGCGGTCTGCTGGTGAGCCAGGTGTTGACGCTGTTCACCACGCCGGTGATCTACCTGTATTTCGATCGCCTGGGTCGTCGCTGGCGCAAAGAGCCGCAAAGCCTGGAGCCGGTTGAGTCATGAACCTGTCCGGACCTTTCATCCGCCGACCGGTAGCGACCCTGCTGCTGAGCCTGGCGATCATGCTGCTGGGCGGGGTGAGCTTTAACCTGTTGCCGGTGTCGCCGCTGCCGCAGATCGACTTCCCGGTGATCGTGGTCTCGGCCAGCTTGCCGGGTGCCAGCCCCGAGGTGATGGCCTCGACCGTGGCCACGCCGCTGGAGCGCTCCTTTGGCGCGATTGCCGGCATCACCACCATGAGCAGTTCGTCGAGCCAGGGCTCTACCCGAGTGATCCTGGCGTTTGACTCCGACCGTGATATCAACGGCGCGGCGCGTGAAGTGCAGGCGGCGATCAACGCGTCACGCAACCTGCTGCCCAGCGGCATGCGCAGCATGCCCACCTACAAGAAAATCAACCCGTCCCAGGCGCCGATCATGGTGCTGTCGCTGACCTCGGACGTGTTGCAAAAGGGCCAGCTCTACGACCTGGCCTCGACCATCCTGTCCCAAAGCCTGTCCCAAGTGCCGGGTGTGGGCGAAGTGCAGATCGGCGGCAGTTCCCTGCCAGCGGTGCGCATCGAGCTGGAGCCCAAGGCCCTCGACCAGTACGGCGTGGCTCTGGACGATGTGCGCAACACCATTGCCAACGCCAACCAGCGGCGGCCCAAGGGCTCGCTGGAAGACAGCGAGCGCAACTGGCAGATCCAGGCCAATGACCAGTTGGAAAAAGCCAAGGACTACGAGCCGCTGCTGATTCGCTACCAGAATGGCGCGGCCTTGCGCCTGTCGGATGTGGCGAAGATTAGCGACGGCGTTGAAGACCGCTACAACAGCGGCTTCTTCAACAACGAGCCGGCGGTGCTGTTGGTGATCAACCGCCAGTCCGGCGCCAACATCATCGAGACCGTCCGACAGATCAAGGCTCAACTGCCGGCGTTGCAGGCGGTGCTGCCGTCCAGCGTCAAGCTCAGCCTGGCCATGGACCGCTCGCCGGTCATCACCGCCACCTTGCACGAAGCCGAGATGACCCTGCTGATTGCCGTGGGGCTGGTGATTCTGGTGGTTTACCTGTTCCTCGGTAACTTCCGCGCCTCGCTGATCCCGACCCTGGCGGTGCCGGTGTCGCTGGTGGGCACTTTCGCGGTGATGTACTTGTACGGGTTCTCGCTGAACAACTTTTCGCTGATGGCGTTGATCCTGGCCACCGGCCTGGTGGTGGACGATGCCATTGTGGTGCTGGAGAACATTTCCCGGCATATCGACGATGGTGTGCCGCCCATGAAGGCGGCGTACTTGGGCGCCCAGGAAGTCGGCTTTACCTTGCTGTCGATGAACGTGTCGCTGGTGGCGGTGTTCTTGTCCATTCTGTTTATGGGCGGGATTGTCACCAACCTGTTCCGCGAGTTTTCCATCACCTTGTCCGCAGCGATCATTGTGTCGTTGATTGTCTCGCTGACCTTGACCCCCATGCTCTGCGCTCGCTGGCTCAAGCCCCACGTCAAAGACCGGATGACCGGTTTGCAGCGCTGGAGCCAGAGGATCAACGACCGGATGGTTGCCGGTTATGCCACCAGTCTGGACTGGGTACTGCGCCATCGACGCCTGACCTTGCTCAGCTTGTTGCTGACCATCGGCATGAACGTGGCGTTGTACGTGGTGGTGCCGAAAACCTTTATGCCCCAGCAGGACACCGGCCAGTTAATCGGCTTTGTGCGCGGCGATGACGGGCTGTCGTTCAGCGTGATGCAGCCGAAGATGGAGACTTTCCGCAAGGCGGTGCTCAAGGACCCGGCGGTGCTCAGCGTGGCGGGCTTTATCGGCGGCAACAACGGCACCAACAACGCGGTAATGCTGGTACGCCTCAAGCCCATCAGCGAACGCAAGATTTCTGCCCAGGCGGTGATTGAGCGCCTGCGCAAGGAAGTGCCGCTGGTGCCGGGCGGGCGCCTGTTCCTGATGGCTGACCAAGACCTGCAATTTGGCGGCAGCCGCGACCAGACCAGCGCGCAGTACTCCTACATCCTGCAAAGCGGTGATCTGGCCGCATTGCGCCTGTGGTACCCGAAAGTCGTCGCTGCGTTGCGTGAACTGCCGCAACTCACCGCCATCGACGCCCGTGAAGGCCGGGGCGCAGCCCAGGTCACGCTGATAGTCGACCGCGACCAGGCCAAGCGCCTGGGCATCGACATGGACATGGTCACCGGAGTGTTGAACAACGCCTACAGCCAACGGCAGATTTCTACGATCTACGACAGCCTTAACCAGTATCAGGTGGTCATGGAGGTCAACCCCAAATACGCCCAGGACCCGATCACCCTCAACCAGATGCAGGTGATTACTGCCGATGGCGCGCGGGTGCCGTTGTCGACCATTGCCCATTACGAGAACAGCCTGGCCGATGACCGGGTCAGTCACGAAGGCCAGTTCGCCTCGGAAAACATCGCCTTCGACATGGCCGAAGGGGTGACGGTGGAGCAGGGCACGGCCGCCATCGAACGGGCGATTGCCAAGGTCGGTTTGCCCGAAGACGTGATCGCCAAGATGGCCGGCACTGCCGATGCCTTCGCAGCCACCCAGAAAGGCCAGCCGTTCATGATCCTCGGCGCGCTCGTGGCGGTGTACCTGGTGTTGGGCATTCTGTATGAGAGCTACATTCACCCGCTGACGATCCTCTCGACCCTGCCGTCGGCCGGCGTCGGCGCCATGCTCGCGATCTACCTGACAGGGGGCGAGTTCAGCCTGATCTCCTTGCTGGGGCTGTTCCTGCTGATCGGCGTGGTGAAGAAAAACGCAATCCTGATGATCGACCTGGCCCTGCAACTGGAGCGTAACGACGGCTTGGGCCCCTTGGAATCGATTCGCAGCGCTTGCCTGTTGCGTCTGCGGCCGATCCTGATGACCACGCTGGCGGCCATCCTCGGTGCCTTGCCCTTGCTGCTCGGCGCTGGCGACGGCGCCGAAATGCGTCGCCCCCTGGGCCTGACCATCATTGGCGGCCTGGTCTTCAGCCAGGTCCTGACCCTTTACACCACCCCGGTGGTTTACCTTTATCTCGACCGCGCGCGCCATCGTTTCAATAAATGGCGCGGCGTGCGTACCGATGCTGCCCTGGACACTGCGCTATGACCGATTCAACCTTTGCCAAATTGGCCATGACCCGCGGTTCCCGTGTCGCGAGCCTGGTGCTTTGCGGCGTATTGCTCAGCGCCTGCGCCGTCGGCCCGGACTACAAGCGCCCGGATGTTATCGAACCCGTGCAATTCAAGGAGGCCCAGGGCTGGCGTCAGGCCACGCCGAGTGATTCCTTGGCCCGTGGCGCTTGGTGGGAGTTGTACGGCGACCGCCAGCTCAACGACCTGGTGGTGCGCCTGAATACGGCTAACCAGACGGTGGCACAGGCCGAG
Organism: Pseudomonas sivasensis; assembly: GCF_021391435.1. Taxonomy (NCBI): domain Bacteria; kingdom Pseudomonadati; phylum Pseudomonadota; class Gammaproteobacteria; order Pseudomonadales; family Pseudomonadaceae; genus Pseudomonas; species Pseudomonas sivasensis. The sequence goes on from NZ_CP090029.1 coordinate 2,851,457, forward strand.
GCGCGTTTTCGCCAGGCCCAGGCACTGGTGCGCAGTTCGCGCGGGGCGTTTTACCCGACGGTCGACCTGAGCGCCGGTAAAACCCGCGCCAGCCAGGGCACCGGCAGCAGCAGTGCGAGCCTCAGCAGTTCCAGCAGTGGTATCCGCGACACCCTCAACGCGCAATTGGGCGTGAGCTGGGAAGCCGACATCTGGGGCAAATTGCGCCGTGGTCTGGAAGCCAATGAAGCCAGCGCCGAAGCCAGCTCGGCGGACTTGGCGGCCATGCGCTTGAGCCAGCAATCGGAACTGGTGCAGAGCTACCTGCAATTGCGCGTGATGGACGAACAGACCCGCTTGCTGCAAGCCACGCTGGACACTTACCAGCGCTCCCTGCAAATGACCGAAAACCAATACCGCGCTGGTGTCTCCGGCAAAGATGCGGTGGCCCAGGCGCAAACCCAGCTCAAGAGCACCCAGGCGAGTCTGATCGACCTGATCTGGCAGCGTGCGCAGCTGGAAAACGCCATTGCAGTGTTGATCGGTGAAGCGCCGGCCAACTTCAACCTGGCCGTGAGCAAGGACATCCCGGCACTGCCACAGATTCCGGTGAGCCTGCCGTCGCAGTTGCTGGAGCGCCGCCCGGACATCGCCTCGGCCGAGCGCTCGGTGATCGCTGCCAACGCCAATATTGGCGTGGCCAAGGCCGCCTACTACCCAGACTTGAGCCTGAGCCTGGCCGGTGGTTATTCCAGCAGCACGTACGCTGACTGGATCAGCCTGCCAAACCGCTTCTGGTCAGTGGGCCCGAAGCTGGCCATGACCTTGTTCGACGGCGGCCAGCGCTCGGCGGAAGTCGACCGCACTGTGGCGTCCTACGACGAAACCGTGGCCAAGTATCGCCAGACGGTGCTCGACGGCTTCCGTGAAGTGGAAAACTACATGGTGCAACTCAAGGTGCTGGAAGACGAGGCGGTGGTCAGTAACGAAGCGCTGGAAGCGGCGCGCGAATCCCTGCGCTTGACTCAGAACCAGTACAAGGCGGGGTTGATTGCCTACCTGGATGTGGTGACGGTACAGGCGACCGCACTCAGCAATGAACGCACGGTGTTAACGCTGCTGCAGAGCCGGTTGGTAGCCAGCGTGCAACTGATTGCCGCGTTGGGGGGCGGTTGGGATGGGCAGACGTCAATAGCCGAGTAGGCGTGAGGGAGAATAATGCTACGTGGTCAGGACTCGTTGCGCGCACTTGGTGCGGTCTTAGCCAATTGAGTCTGTAGTTGCTGAGCGAAGATCAACAGGCCAACGCGCGATAGCCGAACGAAAGGGCTCTTTGTTCGGCTCACTCATCATTGTTTGCCAACCTGAGTTAAATGGCTCTGAGAGATATTAAATCAGCAAATTTGTATGACTTGGAGTTGTTCTCAACATGCAGCTCTAAAGAGTCTTGGTTATACGATATCAAACTCCCAAATTCTGTTGTAGAGCGACCTTTGTATTCCAGAATTATTTTTGTGTACCGTGGTAGGTATTTTAGAATTTGGTCAACTTTACAAGCGACTCGAAATTTCAATACTCGGTTATCCCCGTCGGTTAATTGGTATTCTTTTCCACCGGGAAAATGATAGGTAATGACTGTGTCCTCGAAAGCGTCGATTCTCCCCCAGACTTCATATATTTTTTGTTTTTCATAACATATTTGTTTGTCATAACATAGATGAGTGCTTACTACGTACTCGCCATCGTCAATGGGGAAAGTGCCGCGTTCAGCAATTTTTCGCTCTACATAGGGTGTTATGTCGGTCACTGCTTGAGCATCTCCGATGTTTTCGATTCTATAAGACTTGATTTCGCCGCCTTTGTCTCGAATACATTGAGTGCCTTTCAGGTGGCCAGTATTCTCAGTGTTATTAGGGTATAGAAGTGCGATGATGGCCATTTCTGAAACTCCGAATGTCATGTGGAGTAAAGTTTATCGCTCTCAGCATGAAAGTCACCTGTAAGATATGACAGTTTTATATATCCTTACGGAATAAAAATTTTATTTTTATGGAGTGCAGGATGCTGGGAGTTTGTGTTAAACCCGATTTCTAAATACGGGCGTCTATACTGGAAAAGGGGTAACAATCCTCTAAAATTTTTAGTTTTTGTTATCCCGAGCCCCGCCAACACTGAAGCGACACACTGCCTTTGATACGCAGGTGACGTCGCACACGAGTTATAGACCACTCCGGACCTGGCCAGTAGTTTGACGTCAAATTACAGGTGATGGCCCTATGATAATTAATCACCTGCACCAGAATTAATCTCGCTACAATCGCGCGCTTTGCCACCCTGGCACGGACGTCTCAAAACTGTTGCCCGCGAGAAATCCCATGCTCATCGGTAGTTATTCAACCTCCCTCGTCGTGATCTCCCTGTGCGTCGCGATCCTGGCCTCTTATACCGCGCTGGACCTGACCGGCCGCATTGCGACCGCCAAGGGCCGCGCGGTTTATTTGTGGATGGCCGGCGGGGCATTGGCCATGGGCGTGGGCGTCTGGTCGATGCACTTCATCGGCATGTTGGCCCTGCGCCTGCCGTTTGCCTTGGGCTTCGATATCGGCATTACTGCGCTGTCGTTGTTGATCGCGGTGATGTCCAGTGGCTTTGCCTTATGGCTGGTCAGCCAACCGCGCTTGCCCGCCTGGCAATTGGTGTTTGGCGCGCTGGTCATGGGCACCGGCATTGCCACCATGCATTACACCGGCATGGCCGCGATGCGCATGACCCCCGGTATCGACTACGACCCCACCTTGTTTGGAGCTTCTCTGTTAATAGCGGTCGTGGCCTCGGGCGCCGCTTTGCAGATAGCTTTCAACCTGCGGCGCAACACGCCGTATGTACGCCTGGCACGCGGCGGGGCGGCGGTGGTGATGGGTTTTGCCATCGTCGGTATGCATTACACCGGAATGGCCGCAGCACGCTTTGCCGATGACAGCTACTGCGCTGCCGCGTTGGACGGCTTGACCGGTAAGGGGCTGGATAACCTGGTGCTGGTCACCACCCTGGCGGTGCTTGCCATCGCATTGCTGACCTCGTTGCTCGACGCGCGGCTGGAAGCCCGCACCGCGGTGCTCGCCGATTCCCTCAGCCTGGCCAATCAGGAACTGACCCACCTGGCCCTGCATGACATGCTCACCGGTCTGCCTAACCGCACGTTGCTGGCCGATCGGATTCAACAGGCCATACAGGCGGTTAACGAGCAGGGCGGTTGCTTCGCCTTGATGTTTATCGACCTGGATGGCTTCAAGCCAGTCAACGATGCCTTTGGCCATCACATGGGCGACCAGTTGCTGCGCGAAGTCGGCCTGCGCCTGCGCGAAGACTTGCGCGGCCACGACACCCTGGCGCGCATCGGCGGTGATGAATTTGTGCTGTTGGTGCAACTGAGCCAGCCAGACGATGCCCTGCGCTTGGCCGAGCGGCAGGTCGGGCTGATCAACCGCTCATTCCAGGTGGCCGAGCATGAGCTGAAAATCTCGGCCAGTATCGGCATCGCTGTGTTCCCAGGTAACGGTGGCAACCCCCAGGAATTGTTGATGAACGCCGACGCCGCGATGTACCACGCCAAGGGCATGGGCAAGAACGGCTACAGCTTTTTCGACGTGTCGATGAACACCAATGCGCGCAAGCAATTGCAGTTGTTGCAGGACCTGCGCAACGCCCTCGACCAAGAGCAATTTCGCTTGTACTACCAACCCAAGTTCGATGCGGTCAGTGGTATTGCGGTGGGCGCCGAAGCGCTGGTGCGCTGGGAGCATCCGCAGCAGGGTCTGTTGTTGCCGGCCACCTTTATCGAACTGGCGGAAAAGACTGGCTTGATCATTCCCATCGGCGAGTGGGTGCTTAATGAAGCCTGCCGTCAGATGAGCGTGTGGTACGCGCTGGGTTATGAGCATTGGCGCATCGCCGTGAACCTGTCGGCGTTGCAGTTCTGCCATGCGGGGCTGGTCAAGAGTGTGGCCGACGCCCTTGATCGTCATCAGTTGCCGGCCAACAGCCTGACCCTGGAGATCACCGAAACCACCGCCATGAGCGATGCCGACGCGAGTATGACGGTGTTGCAGCAGCTCTCGGACATGGGCGTCGACCTGTCCATCGATGACTTCGGCACCGGCTATTCCAGCCTGATGTACCTCAAGCGCCTGCCGGCCAACGAGTTGAAGATCGACCGCGGTTTTGTGCGCGACCTTGAGCACGACAGCGATGACGCCGCCATCGTTTCGGCCATCGTTGCCCTCGGCCAGGCCTTGGGATTGCGGATTGTCGCCGAAGGCGTGGAAACGGACGTGCAGCAGAGTTTCCTCACGCGGCTGGGCTGTAACTCCCTGCAGGGTTACTTGCTGGGGCATCCGCTGCCGGCCGATGGTTTCATGGCGGATATTCTGCGGGCCGAGGACGCACAGGCGCCTGACAAAAACAGTGCCTGACGGTTAGTATCGGATCCAACCCTAACGCCAGGTTGGATCAGGAGACCGTACGCATGGACAAAGTTGTCATCATCACCGGGGGCAGTCGCGGTATTGGCGCCGAAACGGCACTGCTGGCGGCGCGCGAAGGCTATCGCATCTGCATCAACTACCGCTCCGATGAAAAAGCCGCCCTGGGCGTACTGGAACAGGTCCGTGGCCTGGGTGCCCAGGCGATTGCTGTGCGAGCTGATGTCAGCATCGAAGATGAAGTGATTGCGTTGTTTCATCGCGTCGACGCCGAGTTGGGCCGCGTGACCGCCCTGGTCAACAATGCCGGCACCGTGGCGCACAAGTCGCGGGTCGATGAGATGTCCGAATTCCGCATCCTTAACATCATGAGGACCAATGTGCTGGGGCCGATCCTGTGTGCCAAGCACGCGGTGTTGCGCATGTCGCCCAAACATGGCGGGCAGGGTGGCAGCATCGTCAACGTGTCCTCGGTGGCGGCGCGCCTGGGTTCGCCGGGTGAATACGTGGACTATGCAGCCTCCAAGGGCGCCCTCGACACCTTCACCATCGGCCTGTCCAAAGAAGTGGCAGGTGAGGGTATCCGCGTCAACGCAGTACGCCCCGGCTATATCTTTACCGACTTCCACGCCCTGAGCGGCGACCCGGATCGGGTCAGCAAGCTGGAGTCCGGCATTCCCATGGCCCGTGGAGGGCGGCCGGATGAAGTGGCGGAAGCGATTATCTGGTTGTTGTCGGATAAGGCGTCGTATGCCACCGGGACTTTTTTAGATTTGGGTGGCGGCCGTTGAGTCGGTAGCGTCTGTGCGGGCGCCATCGGGAGCAAGCCCCCTCCCACACTTGGACTGTGTGAACCCGATCAAAATGTGGGAGGGGGCTTGCTCCCGATGGCGTCAGAAAGAGCAACCCCCCTCCCTCAAAACGACCGCACAATCCGCCCCAACGTCTCCATCGCCTTCTCCGAGGCCTCGGTCCACGGGCTGCCATAGTTCAGGCGAATACAGTTTCTGAAGCGCTGGGTCGCCGAAAAAATCGGCCCCGGTGCAATGCTGATGCCTTGCGCCAGCGCCATCTGGAACAACTTCAATGAGTCCGTTTGCTCCGGCAATTCCAGCCACAGGAAATACCCTCCGGCCGGCTGGCTGACGCGGGTTTGCGCCGGGAAATACCGAGCGATGGCGGCGAGCATGGCGCTTTGTTGCTCCTCCAGGGCATAACGCAATTTGCGCAGGTGGCGGTCATAGCCGCCATGTTGCAGGTAGTCGGCAATCGCCGCCTGGGCCGGCATCGACGGGCACAGCGAGGTCATCAGCTTGAGACGTTCGACCTTTTGCGCATAGCGCCCGGCGGCGACCCAGCCGACGCGGTAGCCGGGCGCCAGGCTCTTGGCAAAGGAACCGCAGTGCATCACCAGTCCTTCGGTGTCGAAGGCTTTGGCCGGCTTGGGCGCCTGTTGCCCGTAATACAGCTCGGCGTACACATCGTCCTCAATCAGCGGCACCTGGTGACTGCGCAACAGCTCAACCAGTGCCTGCTTCTTTTCTTCCGGCAACGTTGCGCCCATGGGGTTCTGGAAACTGGTCATGGTCCAGCAGGCCTTGATCGGATAACGCGCAAGGGCTTGCGCCAGGGCGCCGAGGTCGATGCCGTCGCGCGGGTGCACCGGAATTTCCACCGCCTTGAGCTTCAGGCGTTCCAGCACTTGCAGGCAGGCATAGAACGCCGGAGCCTCGATGGCCACCAGATCGCCGGGTTCCGTCACGGCTTGCAGGCACAGGTTCAGGGCTTCCAGGGCGCCATTGGTGATCAGCAGTTCTTCCATCGGCAGCATCAGGCCGCCGACCATGTAGCGCAGGGCAATTTGTCGACGCAACTGCGGATTGCCCGGCGACATGTCGGTGACCACCAGGCGCGGGTCCATTTCACGGCTGGCGCTGGCCAGGGATCGGGCCAGGCGTTGCAACGGGAACAGCATCGGGCTGGGGAACGCCGAGCCGAAGGGCACTGTATTGGGGTCTTTGATCGAGTCGAGCACGGAAAACACCAACTCGCTGACATCCACCTCGGTGGACTCGTGCACCTGTTCGCTCACCGCCGGCTCAGAGAACGGGCTCGGTGCATGGGTGTTGACGAAGTAGCCGGAACGCGGCCGCGCACGGATCAGGCCACGGCGTTCCAGCAGGTAATAGGCCTGGAACACCGTGGACGGGCTGACGCCGTAGGTTTGGCTGGCGTAGCGCACCGACGGCACACGTTGGCCAGGCCCCAGGACGCCAGAGCGGATCAGTTCGGCAATGTCTTCGGCGAATTTTTCGTAGCGTTTCATAGGGGCCTTAACAATGTTTATACGAGCGCAGATCCAATCCGGGAGAGGGCAAGCCGCTCCCACATTGGATTCTCACTGATTTAGATAGATCTCAGCGGTTCAACGGCGCCACAAAGCGGCTGTCGGCAACGCTATAGATCCCTGGCTCATCTACATCCATCACTTTGAAGCGCAACGTCTGGGAACTGCTCGCGGGTTTCTCCGCGAGCAATGCCACCGACACCGGCACATCTATGATTTCCCCCGGCGCCAGGCTGATCTCGGTCTTGCCTTGCAGTTGGAAACCGTCGGCCTCCACGAGCTCCACCCGATAATCCTGGCGTTGCTGGGTCTTGTTGATGACCTTGAGGCTGTAGATATTTTCGATCTGGCCCTGGGCGTTCTCGCGGAACATGCCACGGTCTTTGGTCACGTCCAGCGACACCATCGGCCGCTCCACCAGTGCTACTACCAGCGCGGCAATCATCACCAGCAGCACCGCACTGTAGCCGATCAGACGGGGCCGTAGCAGACGGGTTTTGCCGCCTTGCAGTTGATGCTCGCTGGTATAGCTCACCAGACCACGGGCATAACCCATTTTGTCCATGATCGAATCACAGGCGTCGATGCAGGCCGCGCAGCCGATGCATTCCATTTGCAGGCCATCGCGGATATCAATGCCGGTGGGGCAGACCTGCACGCACAGGTGGCAGTCAATGCAGTCACCCAGGCCGACATCGGCCGGCTTGACCTCGCGTTTGCACGGGCCACGGTTCTCGCCACGGGCGCTGTCGTAGGAAATGGTCAGGGTGTCTTTATCGAACATCACGCTCTGGAACCGCGCATACGGACACATGTGCATGCACACCGCCTCACGCAGCCAACCGGCATTGATGTAGGTCGCGGCGGTGAAAAACAGCACCCAGAACAGGCTCACGCCCCCCATTTGCCAAGTCAGCAGTTCCTCGGCCAACGGGCGGATAGGCGTGAAGTAGCCGACAAAGGTCAGCCCAGTCAGCACGCTGATGCCCAGCCACAGCGTGTGCTTGGCCGAGCGCCTTGCCAGTTTGTTGAGGCTCCAGGGCGCGGCTTGCAGCTTGATGCGTTGGTTACGTTCGCCCTCAGTGACCTTTTCGCACCACATAAACAACCACGTGAACGAGCTTTGCGGGCAGGTATAGCCGCACCACACGCGGCCGGCGAACACGGTGATCGCGAACAGGCCGAAGGCGCAGATAATCAGCAGCGCCGACAGCAGGATGAAATCCTGGGGCCAGAACGTCGCGCCAAAAATATGGAATTTGCTTTCCGCCAGATCCCACAGCACGGCTTGGCGCCCGCCCCAGTTCAGCCACACGGTGCCGAAAAACGCCAGGAACAGAAAGCCGGCACCGGCTACGCGCAAGGTGCGGAACAGTCCGGTGAAGCTGCGGGTATGGATCAGGGTGTCGCTGGATTTGGCCTTCACCTTCTTTGGGTGTATGGGCTCAAAGGTTTCCACGGTTGGGATTCGTTCGCTCATGGTCGTTCGCTCATCAGCCTCCATCAGGCGGATGAACTATGGGCCGGGGACTGTTTGCATAACAGACTCAGCTAGCGCGATAAAAAGCGGATCAGATGGTCGGTGTGGTGAGCTCTGCGACAATCTGCTGCACCCCGGCGCGCCTGGGGTGCAGGGGCATTTCAGCGGTAATGATACAGATCAATCAAATCAGCGAACCAGGCTCCGTGGCCTTCACATGGTTGCGTCCGTCTGTCGCGCCTTCGACGGTCAAGGCGTCTGCTTCAGCTTCGGTGATGTAGGTGCGCTCGCCCGCAAGTTCTACGTAGGACATGGACTTGTCATCGTCCGTCAATATCTTCACTCGGGTGGCGGGGACGCTCTGTTCCTGGCCATTGTCGTCGAGCGTGAAATAGCACAGGTGGTTTTCAATACGCAGGGTCATGTCGAACTCCTTTCTCATCGGCTATGAACCTTAGGGGATGGTGCCGTGGCGTGGTTCAAGGCAACTGACTGGCGGTAGGCGCTGTCCATGACTTAACCGCTTCTTTAAAGGACAGGATCCATGGACGCTTGGTGGCATGAAGTGTGGCAAACCCTGCAGGCCGAGTTCGCCGATATCGGCGATGCCAAACAACTGACCCAGATCACCGTGCGCCTGCTGATCGCCGCCGTACTCGGCGGCATCCTGGGGTTTGAGCGCGAGAGCAAGGGCAAGGCCGCCGGGGTACGGACCCACATGCTGGTGGCGTTGGGCGCCGCGCTGTTTGTGATGGTGCCGCAGATGTCAGGTAATCAGGCGGATGCTATGAGTCGCGTGGTGCAGGGCGTGATCGCGGGGATCGGCTTTCTCGGCGCAGGCACGATCATCAAAGGCAAGGATGATGAAGAGGGGCATGTCAAAGGCCTGACCACCGCCGCCGGCCTGTGGATGACCGCTGCGATTGGGGTCTCGGCCGGGTTGGGCCGGGAATCGACAGCGGTCCTGAGTACGTTGCTGGCCTTGGCGGTGTTCAGCGTGATGCCGAAAATCGTCAAGCGTTTCGAGAAGGACTGACGATCACAGGGGGCATGGTTGTCGGCGGCTCTTCCACCGGTGGTGGCTCATTTTCGGGCGGCTCTTTTTCTGGAATCGGCTCCGGTTCCGTGGGCGGCAGTGTCGGATTGTCGATATTAGGATCAGGGGTTTCAGCCGGGATCGGGATATTCATCGGTGTGGCCTCCTTTGTGCTTTGCTCTACCGGTGGACAACCGCCCGGGCGATTTGATTCCCCGCTCAATGGCGGAACATCCACCTGAACTTTTGACCAAGCCTCAGGCTCGGACCTATTACGGCCTTGCTTAGGGAGAGCGTCGCCGTCTCAGAATTCGGATCAAGCAAAGAGCGTCCACAGGGCGTAAGGGGAAGATGCTCGATGACTGCTGAAACTCAGGTTCCAGATGTTTCCTTATTGCCGCTGTCCCAGGCGCTGTTGCTGCCCAGGATTGCAATCGAAAGCACCATGCCTGTGATTGATGGCGGTGAATTCGCCGTTAAGGCCGCAGTGGGCCAGCGGGTCACCGTGACCAGCAAGGTGTTCGCCGATGGCCACGACAAACTCGCCGTATTGATCCGCTGGCGCCCGCTGCAGGACGAAAGCTGGCACAGCGTGGTGATGGCGGATGTGGGCAACAACGGTTGGGAGGGCGCATTTACCGTCACCGACCAGGGCCCTCACGAATACTGCATCGAAGCCTGGATCGATACCTTCGCCAGCTTTTGCTATGAGTTGCGCAAAAAACACGAGGCCGGTGTGCCGGTCAGCCTGGAGTTGCAGGAAGGCCGCAGCCTGGTGTTGCAGGCCGCCGAACGCAGTGACAACGAACTGCGCGATCGCTTGATGCTGCTGCACCACGAACTGTCCGGCCTGCTGGAAACCGAGCAGGTCGCACTGTTTCTGCACGAAGACAGTGCACATTTGATGACTCAGGCCGATCACCGCGCCTATTTGAGCATCAGTGCCGTATACCCGATCGATGTGGAGCGTGAAGCGGCGCAATTCGCCAGTTGGTACGAGCTGTTTCCGCGCTCGATCACTGATGATCCGGCCCGTCACGGCACCTTCAACGATGTGCACGCACGCCTGCCGATGATCCATGACATGGGCTTCGACGTGCTGTACTTCCCGCCGATCCACCCCATCGGCCGCAGCCACCGCAAGGGTAAGAACAATTCCCTCACCGCCGGCCCCGATGATCCGGGCAGCCCGTACGCCATTGGCAGTGAGGAGGGCGGCCACGAAGCCATCCACCCGCAACTGGGCAGTCGCGATGATTTCCGCCGCCTGGTCCAGGCTGCCGCCGATCATGGCCTGGAAATCGCCTTGGACTTTGCCATCCAGTGCTCCCAGGATCACCCGTGGCTCAAGCAGCATCCGGGTTGGTTCAACTGGCGTCCGGACGGGACGATCAAATACGCGGAAAACCCGCCGAAAAAGTACCAGGACATCGTTAACGTCGACTTCTATGCGGCGGACGCGATTCCCAGTCTCTGGACGGAGTTGCGCGACATCGTAGTGGGCTGGGTGGAAGAGGGCGTGAAGACCTTTCGCGTCGACAACCCCCACACCAAACCGCTGCCGTTCTGGCAATGGCTGATCAGCGATGTGCGTTCAAAGTACCCCGAGGTGATCTTCCTGGCTGAAGCCTTCACCACGCCTGCGATGATGGCGCGGCTGGGCAAGGTCGGTTATTCCCAGAGCTACACCTACTTCACCTGGCGCAATACCAAGGCTGAACTGAGCGAGTACTTCACTCAGTTGAACCAGTCGCCGTGGCGCGAGTGCTACCGGCCGAACTTCTTCGTCAATACGCCGGACATTAACCCAGCCTTCCTGCACGAGTCCGGCCGCCCAGGCTTTTTGATCCGGGCCGCGCTGGCGACCATGGGCTCGGGCCTGTGGGGCATGTATTCCGGTTTTGAACTGTGTGAATCAGCGCCGGTGCCCGGCAAAGAGGAATACCTGGACTCGGAGAAATATGAAATCCGCCCACGGGACTTCACCGCGCCCGGCAACATCATTGCCGAGATTGCCCAGCTCAACCGTATCCGCCGGCAAAATCCGGCGTTGCAGACGCATCTGGGGTTGAAGCTCTACACCGCCTGGAATGACAACATCCTGTACTTCGGCAAGCGCAGTGAGGATGGCAGTAACTTCATTCTGGTGGCGATCAACCTCGATCCATTCAACGCCCAGGAAGCGCATTTTGAGTTGCCACTGTGGGAGCTGGGGCTGCCGGATGATGCGCAGACCCAAGGCGAAGACCTGATGAACGGCCATCGCTGGACCTGGTATGGCAAGACCCAATGGACACGCCTTGATCCGCAGATGCCGTTTGGAATCTGGCGCATCACGGTTGCCTAAGTCTTGCGCAGATCCATTGTGGGAGGGGGCTTGCCCACTCCCACAACGATCGCATCGCGTCCGCAGAATTTAAGTCATTCAGGAGTTTCCAATGGCGAAGAAACCTAACCCTGCCACCTTTATCAAAGACCCGCTCTGGTACAAGGACGCGGTGATCTACCAGGTTCACGTCAAATCCTTTTTTGACTCCAACAACGACGGCATCGGTGACTTCCCCGGGCTGATCGCCAAGCTCGATTACATCGCCGACCTCGGCGTGAATACCATTTGGTTATTGCCGTTTTATCCCTCGCCTCGCCGCGATGACGGCTATGACATCGCCGAATACCGTGGCGTACACAGCGACTACGGCACCCTGGCCGACGCCAAGCGCTTTATCGCCGAGGCCCATAAGCGTGGATTGCGGGTGATTACTGAGCTGGTGATCAACCACACCTCCGACCAGCACCCGTGGTTCCAGCGCGCCCGCAAGGCCAAGCCTGGTTCGGCGGCGCGGGACTTCTATGTGTGGTCCGATGACGACCAGAAGTACGATGGCACGCGCATCATTTTCCTCGACACCGAGAAGTCCAACTGGACTTGGGACCCGGTCGCCGGCCAGTACTTCTGGCACCGTTTCTATTCTCACCAGCCCGACCTCAACTTCGACAACCCGCAAGTGATGAAGGCCGTGCTGTCGGTGATGCGTTACTGGCTGGACATGGGCATTGACGGCCTGCGCCTGGACGCCATCCCTTACTTGATCGAGCGCGACGGCACCAACAACGAGAACCTTCCCGAAACCCACGATGTGCTCAAGCAGATCCGCGCCGAAATCGACGCCAACTACCCGGACCGCATGTTGCTCGCCGAAGCCAATCAATGGCCGGAAGACACTCAGCTGTATTTCGGTGACAAAAAGGGCGACGACGGCGATGAATGCCACATGGCGTTCCACTTCCCGCTGATGCCGCGCATGTACATGGCACTGGCCCAGGAAGATCGCTTCCCCATCACCGATATTTTGCGCCAGACCCCGGAGATTCCCGCCAACTGCCAATGGGCAATCTTCCTGCGCAACCACGATGAGTTGACCCTTGAAATGGTCACCGACAAAGAGCGCGATTACCTGTGGAATTACTACGCCGCAGATCGACGCGCGCGCATCAACCTGGGGATTCGTCGCCGTCTGGCACCGTTGCTGGAGCGGGATCGCCGTCGCGTGGAATTGCTTAACAGCCTGCTGCTGTCGATGCCCGGTACGCCGACGTTGTATTACGGCGATGAAATCGGCATGGGCGATAACATCTACCTCGGCGACCGCGACGGTGTGCGCACGCCGATGCAGTGGTCCATCGACCGTAACGGCGGCTTCTCCCGCGCCGATCCGGCCAGCCTGGTGCTGCCGCCGATCATGGACCCGCTGTACGGCTACCAGTCGGTCAACGTCGAAACCCAGACTCAAGACCCGCACTCACTGCTCAACTGGAATCGGCGCATGTTGGCGGTGCGCAAGCAATCCAAGGCGTTTGGGCGGGGCAGTTTGAAAATGCTCTCGCCGAGCAATCGCCGCATCCTGGCCTATACCCGTGAATACACCGGGGAAGACGGCCGTACGGAAATTATCCTGTGTGTGGCCAACGTGTCCCGCAGCGCCCAGGCGGCGGAATTGGACCTCTCTGCCTTCGCGGGAATGGTGCCGGTGGAGATGCTTGGCGGAAACGCTTTCCCGCCCATTGGCCAGTTGAATTTCCTGCTGACGCTGGCGCCCTACGGCTTCTATTGGTTTGTATTGGCGGCGGAAAACCAGATGCCCAGCTGGCATGTGGAACCGGCGCAGAGCATCCCTGATTTCACCACTCTGGTACTGAAAAAACGCATGGAAGAATTGCTCGAAGAACCTTGTCGCACCACCCTGGAGCAGACCTCGTTGCCGGCCTGGCTGCCCAAGCGGCGCTGGTTCGCCGGTAAGGACACTGCCATCGACAGCGTGAACATCGCTTACGGCGTGCGGTTTGGCGACCCGGAGCATCCGGTGTTGCTCAGTGAAATTGATGTCACCAGCGGCGGCCAAGTCAGTCGCTATCAACTGCCCTTTGGCTTCCTGGGTGAAGACCAGTTCACCAGTGCCTTGCCGCAACAATTGGCCCTGGCTCGTGTGCGGCGTACGCGGCAGGTGGGGCTGGTCACCGATGCCTTCAGCCTGGAGCACTTCATCCGCGCGGTGATCCAGGGGCTGCAGGCGGGTACGGTGCTCACTTCCAGCGAAGGCGATTTACGCTTTGAAGCCACGCCGCACCTGGCCCCGCTGCAACTGACGGACGACGCCCAAGTACGCTACTTGTCGGCCGAGCAGTCCAACAGTTCGGTGGTAGTGGGCGAGAGCCTGGTGCTCAAGTTGATCCGCAAAGTCAGCGCCGGCGTGCACCCGGAGCTGGAAATGAGCGCCTACCTCACCGCCGCCGATTACCCGAATATCTCGCCGCTGCTGGGCTCGATGATTCGTCGCGACGCCGATGGCCAGGACAACCTGCTGATGATTGCCCAGGGTTACTTGAGCAATCAGGGCGACGCCTGGAGCTGGACCCAGAACAACCTGGAACGCGCGATTCGCGATGAACTGGCGCAGGCCATCTCCGAGCAGGAACAGCACTACAACGCCTTGGGTGAACTGGCGGACTTTGCCGGGTTGCTCGGCCAGCGCTTGGGGGAAATGCACCTGGTGCTAGGCGCGAAGACTGACAACAAGGACTTCAAACCCGAAGTCACTACGGCCAAGGACACTCAGGCCTGGGCCAAGGACGTGGGCGCACAGCTTGACCGCGCGCTGCAATTGCTCAAGTTGCATCAACACACATTGAACCCGGCGGATCAGGCACTGGTCAGTGACTTGCTGGCGCAGAAAAAAGCCATCGGCGCCCATGTCCAGGCGTTGGCGAAAGCCACGTTGGGCGGGCTGCGTATTCGGGTTCACGGTGATTTGCACCTGGGCCAGGTACTGGTGGTGAAGGGCGATGCTTACCTGATCGACTTTGAAGGCGAGCCAGCCAGGCCATTGCATGAGCGGCGTGGCAAGCACAGCCCGTATAAAGATGTGAGCGGCGTACTGCGCTCGTTTGATTACGCGGCGGCCATGGCCTTGAATGTGCAAGGTGTGGATCATTCGCCGCAAGCCGATCTGGCCCGCAGGCGCGTGACCGATCGCTATCTGAATGAAGCACGCGAGGCATTTATCCAGGCTTATCAGGCAGCTACGTCTACACTGGCGCATGACTGGCAGGATGCCAAAGGCCAGGACGCCGCGCTGACCTTGTTCAGCCTGGAGAAGGCCGCGTACGAAGTGGCTTACGAAGCGGAGAATCGCCCGACTTGGCTACCGGTGCCCCTGCAAGGGCTGCACGGGTTGCTCAGCGGGCTAGCACCTCTATCTAAAACTGCACGCGGTGGGGAGACGTCATGAATTACACGCATAAAGAACCGCTGCAGCCCAAGTTGACTGCCATGCCGGCGTCCAAGGACGTCGAAGCGCTGGTGCGCGCCGAGCACCATGACCCGTTCTCGATCCTCGGGCCACATGATGACGAGCAGGGTGGGCAATTTATCCGCGCATTCCTGCCGGAAGCTCTGAGCGTCCAGGTGTTGGCGCAGGACAGTGGCGAGCCGATCGGCAGCCTGGACGCGACCCAGGTGCCGGGCTTGTTTGTCGGGCACTTCACCACGCGCCAGGCCTACCTGCTGAAGATCCAGTGGGCCGGCGGTGAGCAAATTACCGAAGACCCCTACAGTTTCAGCCAGTTGTTGCTGGGCGAAATGGACCTGTACCTGTTTGCCGAAGGCAACCATCGCGACCTCAGCAGCTGCCTGGGTGCACAGGTGACCAGCGTCGATGGCGTGCAGGGCGTGCGCTTTGCCGTGTGGGCGCCGAATGCGCGGCGGGTGTCGGTGGTGGGCGATTTCAATATCTGGGACGGTCGCCGCCATCCGATGCGCCTGCGCCATCCTTCGGGCGTATGGGAGCTGTTTATCCCGCGTCTGCAACCGGGTGCGGCCTACAAGTACGAGATCCTGGGTGCCAATGGGATTTTGCCGCTCAAGGCTGACCCCATGGCATTGGCCACTCAACTGCCGCCGGACACTGCGTCGAAAGTCGCTCCGCCGTTGCAGGTGGATTGGCAGGACCATGAGTGGATGCAGTCGCGCAGCGAAAAGCAGAAATCCACCGCACCGCTGTCGATCTATGAGTTGCACGTGGGTTCCTGGCAATGCGAGCTGGATGAGGCCGGCGAAGTCGCCCGCCAATACGGCTGGCGTGAACTGACGGAACGGCTCATCCCGTACGTGCAGCAACTGGGTTTCACCCATATCGAACTGATGCCGATCATGGAGCACCCTTTTGGCGGCTCCTGGGGCTATCAAGCGTTGTCGCAGTTCGCCCCCAGTGCGCGCTTTGGCTCGCCGGAAGATTTCGCCTATTTCGTCAATGCGCTGCACCAGGCCGATATCGGCGTGATCCTTGACTGGGTACCGGCGCATTTCCCCACCGATACCCACGGACTGGCACAGTTTGACGGCACGGCGCTGTACGAATACGCCAACCCGCTGGAAGGTTTCCACCAGGATTGGGACACGCTGATCTACAACTTGGGCCGCACCGAAGTTCACGGCTTTATGCTGGCGTCGGCCCTGCATTGGCTTAAACACTTCCATATCGACGGGCTGCGTGTGGATGCGGTGGCGTCGATGCTGTACCGCGATTACTCGCGCAAGGCTGGTGAATGGGTGCCCAACCGCCACGGCGGTCGGGAGAACCTGGAAGCCATCGACTTCCTGCGTCACCTGAACGACGTAGTGGCCTTGGAAGCTCCCGGCGCGTTGGTGATCGCCGAGGAATCTACCGCCTGGCCCGGTGTGAGCCAGCCGACCCAACAGGGCGGCCTGGGCTTCAACTACAAGTGGAACATGGGCTGGATGCACGATTCGCTGCATTACATCCAGCAAGACCCGGTGTATCGCGCCCATCACCACAACGAGCTGAGCTTTGGCCTGGTGTATGCCTGGTCCGAGCGTTTTATCCTGCCGATTTCCCATGATGAGGTGGTGCACGGCAAGCACTCGTTGATCGACAAGATGCCCGGCGACCGCTGGCAGAAATTTGCCAACCTGCGTGCCTACCTGGCGTTCATGTGGATGCATCCCGGCAAGAAGCTGTTGTTCATGGGCTGCGAATTCGGCCAGTGGCGCGAGTGGAACCACGACCAGCAACTGGACTGGTACTTGTTGCAGTACGCCGAGCACAAAGGCGTGCAGAAGCTGGTCGGCGACTTGAACCGTCTGTACCGCGAAGAGCCGGCCCTGCACGAGCAGGACGATGCGCCGCAAGGTTTCCAATGGCTGATCGGCGATGACGCGATCAACAGTGTCTACGCGTGGCTGCGCTGGAGCAAAGACGGCAAGCCCGTGCTGGTGGTGGCTAACTTCACACCGGTGCCGCGCGAGTCCTATTCCGTTGGTGTGCCGTTTGCCGGGCGCTGGAGTGAGGTGATCAACAGTGATGCGGACATGTATGCCGGTTCCAACTTCGGTAATGGCGGCGAAGTCTTTACCCAGGATGAACCGCGCCATGGGCAACCGGTGTCGCTGTCGCTGAATTTGCCGCCGCTGGGGGTGTTGATTCTGCGACCTGAAGGGGGTTAACCGCTCTGCCGCGCGGGATTCAGTTGTCCGCGGTGCTGGCAGGGTGCCACAATGGCGCCTTTGTCATGGCAGTCGAATCAGGCGAATTTCATGAATGGCCTTGGGCGTGAGCAGGACCAGGATTGCGTTATAGAGGAGCAGGTGCGGACTGACCGTCTGCACCAGCTGTTCCGGCAGTCATTTGCCGCCATTTTGGGCAGTTACCTGGCGGCTACCATGCTCTGCTGGCTGTGTTGGGATCGCTTCGACCACGACGTTATGCTGGTCTGGATGCTGTTGCTCACAGCGTCGTCGCTGCTGCGGGTGAAGATGTTCATGGACTGGTTTCGCTGCCCCAACAGCGAGCGCACGCCGGCTCGCTGGGAGCGCCGCTACTGGGTCACTCTCGTGCTCTCTGCCGGTATCTGGGGCGCCGGTGCGTTAGCGGTGATGCCAGCGGATGATCGGCTGTCCCAAGTGCTGGTGATGTTGTTCACCGTGGGCATGTCGGTCAGCGCGGTGTCGTGTTACTCGGCCTATCGCTACATGACGCTGGCGTCTATCGGTCTGGTATTGCTGCCGTGCACCTTCTGGCTGCTGTTCCAGCCGGCTCCCATGCAGGTGGGTGTTGCCATCGCGGTACTGGTGTTCACCACCTTTGTCGCCAGCGCCACGCGTAAATTGTCCGATGCGCTAGAAAAGGCGTTTCGCCTGACTCGGCAAATGGAAAGAGCCCACAACATTTCAACCCGTGCCGCACAGACCGATGAGCTGACCGGGCTGATGAACCGTCGTGCATTCTTCGAACATGCCCATTCGCTGTACGCACAATGCCGACACAACCAACAGCCGCTGTGCGCGCTGATGCTGGACATGGACCACTTCAAGCACATCAACGACACCTACGGACACCAGGCCGGCGACCAAGTGTTGCGCCAGATTGGAGGGGTGATCAGTGCGTCGTTTCGCAAGTCTGATGTGTATGGCCGTCTGGGCGGTGAGGAGTTTGCGGTATTGCTGCCCAATACCTCGCTGGAAACCGCACGGGGTATTGCCGAGCAGTTGATCAAGGCGATTTCCGGATTGCCGGCCGAACCGGTCACGGGGCTTTCAGCCAGCTTGGGTGTCGCTTCGGCCCATGCGCTGGATGGGGACTTGCATGGCCTGATGAACACCGCCGACAAGGCGCTGTACCGGGCCAAGGCGCTTGGCCGCAACCAAGTGGCCGTGGCGGAGTAGGGCGACGCTCAGTCCTTGAGTGTTGCCTTGATCAATACCTGCGAAAGTTGTTCGGCCGAGTAAGGCTTGGGCAGAAACTCGAAGCCTTCATAGCCGCTTTCTGCCAGCTCCTCGCTGTAACCCGAGGTCAACACCACCGGCAGGTCGGCACGACGCTGGCGTAGCAGCTTGGCCATGGCGACGCCGGTGATACCGGGCATCACGACGTCGGAGAAGATGACGTCAAAGGCCATTCCATCCTGGCCGGCCAAGCTCAGGGCTTGTTCGGCATCGGTCGCCCAGGCGGTCTGATAGCCCAAGTCTTCAAGGATTTGGCGGGCAAACCGCCCGACCTCCAGGTTGTCTTCCACGATCAGCACCCGACACTGGGTTGTGTCGTGGGGCATGGCGAGCGTTCCCTGAGGGCTTTGGGGCGGCACATCCTGTGCTTCGACCTGGGGCAAATACAGGGTAAATACGCTGCCTTGGCCGGGCGTGCTGGACACATCGATATTGCCCCCCGACTGCTTGGCGAACCCGAAGACCTGCGACAGACCCAGGCCGGTGCCTTTGCCGACGGCCTTGGTGGTAAAGAACGGCTCGAAAATCCGCTCCACGGTGTCGGCGGCAATACCCGGCCCGGTATCGGCCATGGAGATGGCGATATACGGTTGGCGTGACCCCGCATCGCCACGGATACGTGGCAGCGGCTTGCGCCCGACCACCCGTAGGCTCAGCGTACCCTGGCCGCCCATGGCGTCCCGGGCATTGAGGGCGATGTTGATCAGCGCGGTTTCAAACTGGCTCGCGTCGATGCGGGCGAAACAGGCCTGTGACGGCATCTCGACCTGCACCTGAATGCGTGCGCCGGTGACGCTTTCCAGCATCTCGCCAATGTTCTGTACCCGCTGGCCTACGTCGAAGACCTCCGGGTTGAGCGGTTGTCGACGGGCAAAGGCGAGCAACTGGCTGGTCAGCTTGCTGGCCCGCTCCACGGTATCCGAAACGGCGCTCATGTAGCGCTGGCGGCGCTCTTCCGACAGGCCTGGCTGCCGCAAAAAATCCACCGAGGAGCGAATGATCGTGAGCAGGTTGTTGAAGTCATGGGCGACGCCGCCGGTCAGCTGTCCGATGGCTTCGAGTTTCTGGGATTGGTGCAACGCGGCTTCGGCTTGGGCCAGCGCCTGCGTGCGTTCCTCTACCCGCTGTTCCAGGTAGGTGTTCAGCTCGGCATACGCTGCCAGACCTTCACGGACCTCGGCATCGGCGCGCACGCGTTCGATATGGGCCCAGGAGCGCTCGGTGACTTCCCTCAACAAGGCCAGGTCGTAGGGTGACCATGGGCGTGGGGATTTGTCGTGGACGGCCATCAATGCAGTCAGGCGTCCGTTCTTGATCAGAGGCATGCAGATAGTCGCAGTCACCCCCAGGGACTGGAAGGCCGCAGACTCTTCGGGTGGCAGCTCGCGCAGGTTGTCGCAGATCACCAGAGGCTCGCCAGCCCGCAGGCAGTTGACGGCCGCCTCGCCGAACGCCGCCAGGCTGTAGCGACCGACAATGCTCGGCGAGCCGGGCGCGGTCCAGTTGTCGCGAATGGTAAAGCCGTCTTCATCGGCGTCCATGTCGGCGTAGGCGCAATTGCTCACTTGCAGGTGTTCGGCGAGCAACTGGGTAGTGCGGGTCATGATGGCTTCGGCATCGGCCGCATTGACCACGGCGTTGCCAATGGCATCCAGCACTTCCAGGCGTCTGGCGAGAAACACCGTGGCAGTGGTTTCGGTCACGGTGTCGAGCAAGCCGACCACGTGGCCTTGG
Source organism: Pseudomonas sivasensis (assembly GCF_021391435.1). Taxonomy (NCBI): domain Bacteria; kingdom Pseudomonadati; phylum Pseudomonadota; class Gammaproteobacteria; order Pseudomonadales; family Pseudomonadaceae; genus Pseudomonas; species Pseudomonas sivasensis. The sequence continues at coordinate 2,871,812 of NZ_CP090029.1, forward strand.
GGATCACGGATCGGGCTATAGCAGAAAGTGAAGTAGGCTTGTTCCCGCGCCTGGCCGCGTTCAACCACGAGGGGAAAGTTTTCGATATAGGTGGCATGCCCCTGGAACGCCGCGTCGGCGATATGGCTGACGTCAGCCCACACCTCGCGCCATATGTCACTGAACGGTCTTCCCAAGGCATAGGGCTTATTGCCCAGTATCGGAATAAAGGCGTCGTTGTAGATCGTGATCAACTGGGGCCCCCAGACAATGGCCTGGGGAAAGCTCGACGCGAAACACAGCGCGACGGTGGTCTTCAGAACGTCCGGCCATTGCTCCAGCGGACCGAGAGGCGTGTTGGCCCAATCATGCTGAATTACCCGTTCAGCCATGTCGCTGCTGCTTTGCAGCCAATTCATCATTGGGGGAACACCTTGTTATCGAGAGTCTTCAGCGCGCCTTTCAGTGGGTGGCGCAAAGCTACAGACCCGGTTGAACGCTGCCAGTTCAGCGCAATTATCCGATAGATGGCGTTTTGATGCTTTACTCATTTGAGTCGTTTGGATCCGCCGAGGTTGGGCGCTTGCCCAACCTTCATTGCGTGCCGAACAAACCGGTCCAGTAAATGCCCGCATCACTCTTCGGGTCCATGGCGTAGGCCGCGCCCAGTTCTCGAAATTGCGGGTTCATCAGGTTGGCACAATGACCGGGGCTGGCGAGCCAGCCATCGACCACCTTGCGCGGGGTGTCCAGGCCGGCGGCGATGTTTTCGCCGATGTTTTTGGCGATGTATCCGGCCAGCTCGGCGCGGTCGCCGGGCGTGCGGCCGTCGTGGTCCAGATGGTCGAAGAAATTGCCGTTGGCCATGTTGCGCGTGTGGCTGTTGGCGGCGCTGGCCAGGGTGTCGTTCCACGACAACGGGGTGGTCGCGGTAAATGCCTGGGTGCCGCATTGGCGAGGTTGTGTACGGGCGGCGTTGATCAAGTCCAGCAGTTTCCGGCCTTCAGTCTGCCAATCCCCCAGTCCGCTGGACAGTAAGGGCCGGGCCAGCACGATGCGCCAGTCCTGACCGCTGTTGCTCACGCCGATGTCGATAAATTGCGGATCCAGCACCACCCGGCAGAAGCTCTCGCGCACCGCCTTCATCGCGGACTGAGCATCCTTGGGACCGGACAGGCTGATGGCCTGCACGTTCACCATCGGATACGCGGCCCGGGCCAGCGCCTGCTGAAGGTCGCCGACGTTAGTGGCCGGCAGCACCAGCCGTGTGTCGCTCGCCAGTGGCGGCAGTTCCTGGGAACCCTGGTCACCGCAGCGCTGCACCTGGCTGCGGTACTCGTTGATCTGTTGCACCAGCTGACTTTCTTCATTCGCCATCGCGCTGGCGCAGAACACCGTACTGGCGGCCAGCGTCGTAAGACCCATCATCAATGACAGAACGCGCATGGACGTTACCCTTGAGCTTGAAAGTGCCCATGATGCGCGATGTAACCCCATCTGGCGCAACGCCTTTTTTGTTTTTTTGCCTCAGTGGGGGTTATGAAGGCCGTTCACGGCGCGGTTGCGGCCCGATGCCATCACTGCGGCCAGGAGGATCAGGCCGCACGCGACGGCGAAGGTGGCGTGCAGGCCATTCGCCAGTGATTGTGGGGTGGCGTGGGTTATATCGGGTGCAGTCCAAGCGAATACGGCGCTGAGTGCCCAAGCTCCGACAATCAGGCCGAGGTTGCGCGACAGGTTCAATAGACCCGAGACCGTGCCGCGCCGAATCGCAGCGACATTGCGCATCACGGCGGTATTGTTCGCCGCCTGGAAGAGACTGTAGCCCGCCGTCAAAACAATCAGCGCGCCCAGGTAGGTGAACAACTCCGAAGCCAACGTCAGCAGCAGGGCACCGCACAGCAGAATGCCGAGCCCGCTGCAGGTCATGCGTTGGCTGCCCAGGCGGTCGGTCAGGCGGCCCGCCGGTATGCCGGTGATTGCTGCGACACAGGGCCCGACCGCCATGGCCAGGCCCATCGAGGCTGGGTCGATCCCCAAACCACGGGACAGGTAAAACGGCCCGACAACGAAGGTGGCCATGATCACCGCCGCTACCAGCGCGCTTATCGCCAAGCCCGTGCGCAATGACGAATCCTTTAACAACGCCCAGATACCCAGGTCGCTGGATGCCGGCGTGTGTCGCTGATCCACCGGCAGAAAACGCCAGGCAAGGGCGACGGCCAGCAGGCCCAGCGGCACGCCCACCAGAAACAATGCACGCCAGCCCCACAGGCTCAGCAACACGCCTCCGACGCTGGGGCCCATGGCGGTTCCGACCGCCGACATGGTGCCCAGCAAACCCATCACCCGGCCGGTGCGGCCCTGGGGCACGGTATCGCCGACCATGCCCAAGGCCATGGCCATCATGATCGCTGCACCAAGGCCTTGCAGGCTGCGCGCGGCAATCAGCGCGTTGAGCGAGGACGCGCCGCCGCACAGCCCGCAGGCCAGGCTGAACAGCAGCAAGCCGCCTATTAGCAACCGACGTCGCCCCAGGCGATCACCCAGGCGGCCGGCGCTGAGGATCACCGCCGTGATCGCCAGCAGATACGCCAGCACCACCCACTGCACGGCGTGGAAGGACGCGTCGAACGCCTGCGTCAGGCTGGGCAGGCCCACATTGGCGATGCTGGTGCCGAGTGAGGCCAGCAGCATGGACAGCGACAGGCTGATGAGGCTGCCGCGCGGGGACGTAGACATGGGCAATTCCTTGAATGAAAGCAACTGTCACAAATCTACGGCGTCGCCTAACATGGCGGAAGACGCAGGAGTTGCAGTGAATACCTGCACCAAACGCCTGATGAGAACCTCTTATGCCTGATCTGAATTTGCTGATCACCCTGGATGTGCTGCTCGCCGAAGGCAGCGTCGCCGGCGCGGCCAAGCGCCTGGGTTTGAGCCCCTCAGCCATGAGTCGCGCCTTGGCCCGCCTGCGTGAAACCACCGGCGACCCCTTGCTGGTGCGCGCCGGTCGCGGCCTGGTGCCCACGCCACGGGCGGTGGAGCTGCGTGAACAGGTCAGTGATTTGGTTCAGGCTGCCCACGCGGTGCTGCGGCCTGCGCAGTCTGTGGACATGGCGGTGGTGGCGCGTACCTTCACCTTGCGCACTAGTGAAGAGTTCGTCGAAAACTTTGGCCCGGCGCTGCTGGCACGCATCGCCCGAGAGGCGCCCGGCGTGCGCCTGCGTTTTATCAATAAAAACGACAAGGACAGCACGCTGCTGCGCGACGGCAGTGTCGATCTGGAAACCGGCGTGGTCGATCCCACTGCCAGCCCTGAAGTGCTGACCCAGGCGTTGTTCCGCGACCGCTTGATTGGCGTAGTGCGCAACGGCCATCCCCTGAGCCGGGGTGAAATCAGCGTCGCGCGTTATGCCGAGGGCCAGCACGTCTATGTCTCGCGGCGTGGGCAGGCGCGCGGTCAGATCGACGATGCGCTTGAAACCTTGGGCTTCACGCGGCAGATCACCAGCATCGTCGCGGGTTTCTCCACTGCCATCTCCCTGGCCCGCGACACCGACCTGATCGCCAGTGTGCCGGAACGCTACACCGCCCACCGTCGCGACCTGTTTTGCTTTGCCCTGCCGCTGACGTTGCCGACCTTTACTGTTGCGATGCTCTGGCACCCACGGCTGGACGCGGACTTGGCGCACCGCTGGCTGCGCGGGTGCCTGCGTGAGGTCTGCGGGCAATAGACCGTGCGCAACAGGTACAATCCCCGCTGCCTAGACGTGAACCCCCAGGAATTTGCATGTTCAGCCTTACCCGCTACACCACACCATGCCCCGAGCCCATCAACGGCCAGATCCTGCAGATGGTGGTAGACAACCTCACTGACATCAGCAGCGTCGCGTTGCCGCCGAGCAACCTGCTCTACAACATCTACCAGTATGCGGTTGGCTTTGAAGTGCACCTTTACCTGCAGGCGCTGAATGGGGAGAAGGGCATTGACGTCGAACTGATCGTGGCTACCGACGCCGAGGACTCGGAGACCGTCATCGGTTTTTTGCTCTGCCTGCCGGTGAAGGATGATCCCGAAGCCTGTGGCATTGCCTTCATGGCTGTAAAAGCCGGTTTGCGCCGCCAGGGCGTGGCACGGGGGATGATGCAAGACGTGCTGGCGCGCTATCCCCATGCCGAATTGGCGTGTGCCGTGGAAAAGGTGCCTGCGTTCGAAGCCCTGGGCTTTCAAGTCCGCGCCGCACGTGGCACCCAGGTGCTGATGAACACTCGCGACTACGGCACGGATGGCCTGATGGGCGTGCTGGACGTGGCCGCGATCTATAGCTCCCTCGAAGTGCGGCAGATCCATACCTACCTGCTGCAAAAACACGGCAAGCGGGCGATGGTCGACGCTGAGAAGCAGCGGGATAGGCATCTTGACCAATTGACGCGCAAAGTCCGGTTGTTCGTGCAGGAGCGGGGCTGAAACAGAGCGCCAACCACCGATCCCCTGTAGGCGCTCCCGAGCTTTAGCGAGGCAGCGATTGCAGTGGGTCAGGCGACAAAACAGGCGCGCGGTTAACCATCGCCAATAGGATCGCCAACAATTCGTGCTGGGCTTCTTCTCGGCTGATTTCGCCGTCGGCCGCTGCGTGGGACAAGGCTTCCGCTGCGCCCAGCATGGCCCGCAGGCCGGCTTGTGACAGCGTGCCGTTGGGGGCGAAGGGCGCCAGGGCGTCACGGCATTTGTCGAGAAAAATGGCCTCGTATTTGCGCTTCAGCGCTTCCAGTTCCGGTGAACCGCTCAACGCGGCGGTCACGCCCGGAATTTCCCGCCCCTGCAATAACACGCAGTCCACGTAGGACGCTGCGATGACCCAGGCGCGGTCTTGCAGGGTTTCACTGCTGGCTTCGATGGCATCGGCAAAGGCTTGGTTCTGACGCCCGTCGAAGTCTTCATACAGCGCGGCCAACAACCCCGCACGGGTGACGAAATGGTCGTAGACCACCGGCTTGGTCACGCCCGCCAGTTCCGCCAGGCGGCCCAGGGTCAGGGCGTCGGTGCCTTCCTCGCGCACCAGTTGCCAGGCCACTTCCAACAATTGATGCAGGCGATCCTCACGGGACAAACGACGACGTGGGGCAGGGGATTCAGTGCTTGACATGCTTATATACCAAAAGTAATTTATTTGAATTAACTTACCAAAAGTAACTAATCCCAGCCTAAACCGAAAGAGAGTCAATGTCATGCACGCACTGATCGTTGTTGCTCATCACGACCCACAATCCCTCACCCACAGCATCGCCACGCAAGTCGCTGCAGGCCTCAGCGGTTGCGGCCACACCTACGAAATCGCCGACCTCGCCGCCGAAGGTTTCGACCCGCGCTACACCGCCGCCGACCACCGCGTACACCGTAACCACGCCACGCCACCGGCCGATGTGCTCGCTGAACAGGCGCGGCTCGACCGCGCCGACGCCTTGGTGCTCGCTTTCCCTATCTACTGGTGGTCGCTGCCGGGGCTGCTCAAGGGGTGGGTCGATCGAGTGTTCGTCAATGGCTGGGCGATCGACTACGGCCCGGATACCCCAGTGGTGAAAAAACTGCGGCATTTGCAGGTGCACCTGTTGGCCCTCGGCGCTGCGGATGCCGGCGCGTTTGACCGCCACGGCTATGCCACGGCGATGCGCACGCAGATCGACTACGGCATCTTTGATTACTGTGGAGCGAAGGTGGTGACGTCCGAGTTGTTGTTGGACTCAGAGGGCGGAGCAGCCGAGGCGCATCTGAAAACGGCAAAGGCCGTCGGGCAGCGGCTGTTCGAAGCCGAGACGGTCGCCGGTTGAGTCAACCCTCGCGAAACAGGTCGTGGGCATCCAGCAGGCGGTAGGCGATTTCCGGGCGTTTCTCAAGACCTCGACGAATCGCCGCCGGGATCGATTGCCGGGTCTTGCGGCACATGCCCGGCAGTTCGTCGATAACGATCTGGATCCCGCGCATGCTCTTGACCTCGGTGTGCCCCGGCGCGATATGCACGCGAATGCCCAATTGCTGGTACATCAGCTGTTGCATGCGCTCCAGGTCTTGCAGGCTCTTGAGGTCTTCGAGGCGGTCGAGCAGGCGTTTTTCTTCCTGGCGCGTGAGGTTGAGGATGCGCAGGTCGGCGCCGGGGGCTTCAAGCAATTGCTCGCGGTCGCAGACACAGGCGCCGGGTGGGCAGGGTTGGCGAATTGTCATGTGCATTCCCTCCCCATTTTGGCGCCGCTGACTCAGTAGCTCAGCGCGACCCCAAGACTGCCCAGGGCCTTCCAGTACTCAGGATAGGTCTTGGCGACGCAGTCCGGATCCTGGATGCGGATACCCGACACTTTCAAACCAGCCAGGGCAAAGCACATGGCGATGCGGTGGTCGGCGTGGGTGTCGATGAGCGCGTTGCACGATGTACCGGCCAGTCCAGGATCAGCGGCCACCAGCAGGTCATCGCCTTCGATGGTCGCCAGGCCCGGACGGATTTCATTGAGGCCGTCATGCAGTGCCTGCACGCGATCACATTCCTTGACCCGAAGGTTGGCCAGCTCTGTGAAGCGCACCGGGGTGTTGTTGAACGCGGCCAGCACGGCCAGCGTCGGGATCGCGTCCTGCATCTGCGAGCCGACCACGGTGGCCTGCATGTTCGGGAACTGGGCGATCACGGCCTGGGCCTTGGCGTCCGGTTGGGTGAAGTCCTGCGCGGCCACGCCGATGTCGATACGGCCACCGGTCAACACTTCAGCAGCCCACAGGTACGTGGCAGCGGACGCGTCGGGTTCGATCAAGTAGTCATGGGCGGTGTAGCCAGTGGGGGCTACACGCCAGGTGGTGTCGTTGACCTCATCAACCTGCGCCCCGAAGGCACGCATGCAGTCCAGGGTCAGGTCCACGTAGCCACGGGCGCCGATGTCCTTGCCGGTCAACGCCACCTCAATCGGAGCTTCACCGCACGCGGCCAGCATCAACAGGGCCGAGACATATTGGCTGGACAAACCGCCGTCGATCTCAAAACGCTTGGCCTGGACCTTGCCCACGCCGTGCACGGTCACCGGTGGGCAACCGGTCGGGCTGTCGACCTGGATGCCGTTCTCGCTGAGGGTGGTCAGCAGCGGGCCGATCGGGCGCTTCTGCATATAGTGGTCGCCGTCCAGCACCACGGCGCCTTCGACGGTGGCGACGGCGGCGGTGAGAAAGCGCATCGCCGTGCCGGCATTGCCCAGGAACAGCGGTTGCGCAGGCAATTGAAGCTTGCCGCTGCCTGTGACGACAAAGGTGGTGTCATCCGGCTCATCGATGGTGACGCCCATTTGGCGCAGGGCCACCGACATGTGGCGGGTGTCGTCGCTTTTCAGCGCGCCACTGAGGCGGCTGGTGCCCTTGGCCAGGGCGGCCAGCAGCAGGGCGCGGTTGGTAATGGACTTGGAGCCGGGCGGTGCGACCTTGCCGTTCAGGGGGAAGTTGGGCGGTGTAACGGTCACGGTTTTCTGCGAACTCAAGGTACAAGGCTCCTGATCAAGGCAAGGTGGGACGGAGTGGCCGACGGGCGGACCCGAATAATCGGCCAAAGGTGCAGTGCTTGTCGAGGTTTAGCGCCGGCTCAACCAGTAATCATGCAGGGCCCGCGCGGCCGGTTCGATCTCGCTGACGCGTTGCTGGTGAGCCTGCACATCCAGGTCGGCCGGCAACTCGAAGTTGTCCTGCTCGGCGCACCAGGAGATTTTCTCCAACTGCGCGGCCTGTTCGGCAGGCAGTTGCGGCCAGTTGCCGATGGCTGCGCCTCGGATATAGCCAAAGCACCATTCTTCCGCGAGGGTTACGGTTTGGCCTTGATGTTCGGTGTCGTCGAAGCGTGCTTTGAAGCCTTGTGCGTCGGTCGCCAGTTGGGCGGCCAGGGTGTTGCTGTGACGTACGCACAACTCCAGAAAGCGCTGGGCGTCGTCCATGCTGTCCCATTCAGGGTTCTGACCACCCCAGATTGCCGGGAACCACTCGGCTACATCCACCTGTGCCGGGCTGGACACCAATGCGGTGAAGTAACCGTCGAGCTCCGCCAGGTTCAGCACCGAATGGTCATCGCCGTACTTGAGCAGGGTTTCTTCGATGAAGTCGAAATCGGCGGGGGCAAGGGGTTGGGCGTGCATGGCATTTCCTTAAAACGTCGAGCGCCGCACAGAAGGCGGCTTAAAGCGCCAAGGATGGCGCCTGGCAGGGTTTTTTGCCAGTCCCGCTTTTGGCCGATGCGCCGTGGTGGACCCTTGTTATAGTTCGGGCCTTATCACTCGCCAGTCAGGGATCACTGCCATGTCCGAATACCAAGCGTTCGTCGTCGAAGTCACTGGCAACGTTGCCCATGTGCAGATCAACCGCCCGGAAAAGATCAACGCGATGAACGCGGTGTTCTGGACCGAGATCATCGACATTTTCCAATGGGTCGAAGACACCGACGCCGTGCGTGCCGTGGTCCTCAGCGGCGCCGGCAAGCATTTCTCGTCCGGTATCGACCTGATGATGTTGGCCTCCGTGGCCAACGCCTTTGGCAAGGACGTGGGCCGCAACGCGCGGCTGCTGCGCCGCAAAATCCTGGAGCTGCAAGCCTCGTTCAACGCGGTCGACAACTGCCGCAAGCCGGTATTGGCGGCGATCCACGGCTATTGCATCGGCGGCGCCATCGACCTGATCAGCGCCTGCGACATGCGCTACGCGGCTGAAGACGCACAGTTTTCCATCAAGGAAATCGACATCGGCATGGCTGCCGACGTCGGCACCCTGCAACGCCTGCCACGCATCATCGGTGACGGCATGCTGCGTGAGCTGGCCTATACCGGTCGCCAATTCGGTGCCGAGGAAGCGCGCAGCATTGGCCTGGTCAACCGCGTTTATCCCGATCACGAGCAACTGCTGGCCGGCGTACTGGAAATCGCGCATCAGATCGCCGCCAAGTCGCCGATTGCTGTGACCGGCACCAAGGCCATGATCAGTTATATGCGTGACCATACGGTCAATGATGGTCTCGAATACGTTGCCACCTGGAACTCGGCTATGTTGCAATCCAACGACCTGCGCGTGGCCATCGCGGCCCATATGAGTAAGCAGAAACCCGAATTCGTGGATTGACTGACATGACCCAAGGCTGGATTACCACAACGTTGCTGGACAACGACACTCCCGGCGGCTGGGCTGTCGCCCGCAGCCGCGACGGCTTTTTACATGACACCAATGGCCCGCTGTTCCCTCGGGAATGGCTCAAGCGCCAGGACTTGTCGGTGTTCGCCGAGCACGGTATCGGACACCTCGACGGGGAGCCGGTGTACTTGCTGGAACTTAACTCCGCCGCTGACGTGCCGGGCTGCGGCTGGCAAGGCCTGCGCGGCTTTATGCTGCAAGGCGATCACACCCTGTACAAAGTGCTCGGATACGCCGCCCAGATCGGCACCTGGGCGCGGGAGCATCGTTTTTGCGGCAGTTGCGGCCAGGCCATGGTCCAGGTGCCGCGGGAGCGAGCGATGTTCTGCCAGGCCTGCGACCTGCGCAGTTACCCGCGGATCTCGCCGAGCATGATCGTGCTGGTGACCCGCGGCGACGAGATTCTGTTGGCGCGTTCACCGCGTTTTGTCACTGGCGTGTACAGCACGCTGGCGGGGTTTGCCGAGCCGGGCGAGTCGGCCGAGGACTGCCTGATTCGCGAGGTGCGCGAGGAAGTGCAGGTGGAGGTCAAGAACATTCAGTACATGGGCAGCCAGTGCTGGCCGTTCCCCCATTCGATGATGCTGGGCTTTCACGCCGAGTACGCCGGTGGCGATATCGTGCCCCAGGCTGACGAGATCGAGGACGCGCAGTGGTTCAACATCCACGATCTGCCGCCGTTGCCCGCTTCACGTTCGATTGCGCGCTACCTGATCGACCTCTACCTGGCCCGTCGCTTAGGCCACGCTGAACCAGTGCTGCCAGGCTAGGCGCACCGTCAGGCCGAGGACCACGGTGATGAACACCGGGCGAATGAATTTGGCGCCGCCGCTGATTGCGCTGCGTGCGCCAAAGAATGCGCCACACATCACCGACACGCCCATTGCCAGCCCGACTATCCAGTCCACTGACCCGTTGAAGATAAACACCGACAGCGCTGCCGCGTTGCTGACAAAGTTCATGCTGCGCGCAACGCCGCTGGCCTTCACCAGGTCAATGGGGTGCAGCAACATGGTGCTGACCGTCCAGAACGCGCCGGTACCGGGGCCGGCCACGCCATCGTAGAAACCCAGGCCGAAGCCTTGGGTGGACTGCCATTTCTTCTTGATCGGCGCGTCGTTATCCAGCGCTGCCTTGGGCGTGCCGCCAAACAGTAGGTACAGGCCGCAACCGAAGACGATCACCGGGAGCATTTTGTTCAGGGTTTCGGCGGGCAGGTAGTGGGCGACGACCGCGCCGGTCAATGCACCGATCAACGTGCCGACGATGGCGTGAACCCACTGGCGTGGGTGGAACAGCTTGCGGCGGTAGAAGGTAAAGCTGGCGGTGGCCGAACCGAAGGTAGAACTGAGCTTGTTGGTGCCCAATACCAAGTGCGGTGGCATGCCTGCGGTGAGCAGGGCGGGCGTGGTCAGCAGGCCGCCGCCACCGGCGATGGCGTCGATGAAACCGGCGACAAAGGCCACGACGGCGAGAATGGCGAGGGTGGTGAGGTCTACGCTAAGTTCGAAAGGCATTGGGCAGGGCTTATGGTTGGCAGTGCGCAGCAAAGCGCTGTGCGAAGGGCCGCCATCTTACCTCCCAGAGGGACGCAGAACCAAATGTGGGAGGGGGCTTGTCCCCGATTGCGGTGTGCCAGTCAGCTTATCTGTCACTGATGCACCGTCATCGGGGGCAAGCCCCCTCCCACATGTTTTACCGTGTCCGGTTGGCTATTTGTGGGTGCCCAACCACTCCAGCGCCGTGCGCCAGATGCAAATCCCCAGGAAATACGCCGACATCACCGACCACAACCCGAACGTCCACGGGTTGGTATTGGGATAATCCACCACCATCAAAAAGCTGCACAGCAACCAGATCGTGGTCACGGCGATATTGATTGGCATGAAGCGCTTGACCCGGAACGGGTGCAGGAACTTCATCGGCGTCACAGTCAGCAGGGCCAGGCCGATCACGGTCAGCAGCGTGACCCAGGCCTCCGGCTGGATGATGTATACGCACAGGGCAACCACGTTCCAGGCGGCGGGGAAGCCGACGAAGTAGTTGTCCTTGCTCTTCATGTTGACGTTGCAGAAGCAGAACAGCGACGAGACCAGGATCACCGACACCGTGAACAGATGGGTGAATTCCGGCAGGTCGATGTAGCGGTAGATGAACAGTGCCGGAATGAACACATAGGTGAGGTAGTCGATCACCAGGTCCAGTACCGAGCCGTCAAAGCTGGGCAGAACCGTGCTGACATTCAACCGTCGCGCCAGGGAGCCGTCGACGCCGTCCACCACCAGCGCCAGGCCCAGCCACAGCAGGCAGGCCTTGGGTGAGTTCTCCAGCAGCGCCAGAGTGGCCAAAAACGCCAGCACCACGCCGGTGGCAGTGAAGCCGTGGGCGCCCCAGGCTTTGATTCTGGCTACATGCAGGGTCGATATCACGGGCGGTTCTCCAAAGGGTGAAACGGGGCAGCCGACAACGTGACGCCGTCGAGTCTGGCCGGGGAATGCAGGTATCGACCGGGAAGGGGGTCATAAGGTTCACCGCCCGGCGTATCACTTAGCGTAGCAAGCGTAGGACGTTTCGGCATCAGCCTTGACGGAACACCAGGGCCTTGAGGCCACTTTGCGCGTCAATATCCGGAAATTCCGGCGGGTTTTCCAGGCGTTCTACATATCGCAGGCCTGGAGCCTCGCGGGTCACGCCGTCGATCAGGAAGTCTTCGCCAAAGGCCGGGTCGTTCATGCAGGCGAGCACCGTGCCCTGCGCCGTGAGCAAATCCGGCAGGCGGCGTAGTACTCGTTGGTAGTCCTTGGTGAGCAGGAAGCTGCCTTTCTGAAAGGACGGCGGGTCGATGATCACCAGGTCGTAGGGACCGCTGTTGGTGACCTTGGCCCAAGACTTGAACAAGTCGTGGCCCAGAAAGGTGACGTTGCTCAAGTCATGACCGTTCAGGCGATGGTTGTCACGGCCGCGGCTCAGGGCGCCACGGGCCATGTCGAGGTTAACCACGTGGTCGGCGCCGCCTTCGATGGCTGCCACTGAGAAACCGCAGGTATAGGCAAACAGATTGAGCACGCGCTGGCCCTTGGCTTGTTCGCGCACCCAGTTGCGGCCGTAGCGCATGTCGAGGAATAGCCCACTGTTCTGCTTTTTGCCCAAGTCAATCAGGTAGCGCAGGCCGCCTTCGGTGATGGTCAATTCGTCGATGGCCTCGCCCACCAGCCATTCGGTGGTGCTTTGCGGCAGGTAGCGGTGTTGCAGCGCGACGGTGTGGGCGCCGAATCGAGCCCAGTCGAAGTCGATCAGCAGCTGATGCAACGCCTGCAGGTGCGCCGGCTCGGGCTCCTTGAACAGCGCGACCAGAATAACCCCTTGCAGCCAGTCCACCGTCAACTGTTCCAGCCCAGGCCAGCAGCGGCCACGGCCATGGAAAAGGCGTCGGGTTTCAGCCGGTGCGCTGGCCAGGGCGGTAAGCAGGTGGGCGTGCAGAGTGGCAAGTGCGTCTGGGGTCATCGTTGAGCGTCGGTCGTTGAGCGGGCGGCATTTTAACCACAATTGAGGGTTTAAAAGGCAGCGATCAACGGTGGACCAAATGCCTCGCGGATAAAACCTGGGGCGATATACCGCTCGTAATGCGCTTCTGACAGCAGAAAAAACTCGCGGTCGATCGCATCGCGCAAATCCGCCAGGTGTCGCTCACGAAACTCCGGCAACAACGCCAACCCGTAAGCGTCGAGTTTGGAAATCACCCGCGCACCCCGGGCAATTAGCTGGTAAGCCCAGCAATACGGCGACTGATGCGGCATGAACCGAATCTTGCGGTCTTCGAGTTGCTGGCGCAGGCGCTGCGGATCGAACACTTCGAGCTTGCTGGTCATCACTTGCACCAGCAACTGCTCAAGGCGCAGCCATACCGCCTGCTTTTCCTCGGCGTTGTAGCCATTCCACTGGATCACTTCATGGTGATAACGCTTGCAGCCTCGGCAGACCAGGTCACCGTAAACGGTGGAGCACAGGCCGACGCACGGGGTTTTAATGGTTTGGTTGGGCATAAAAGGCAATTTGCAAAGTTGATGGAACACCGCGTTCCCAATGTAGGAGGGGGCTTGCTCCCGAATGCGGTGTATCAGTCAAAGATGTTTTAACTGAACCACTGCTATCGGGAGCAAGCCCCCTCTCACACGTTGGATCTGTGCGGATAGTTAGTCCCAGCTCAGCGCGCCGCCAGTCTGATACTCGATCACACGGGTTTCGAAGAAGTTTTTCTCTTTCTTCAAGTCCATGATTTCGCTCATCCACGGGAACGGGTTAGTGGTCCCCGGATACTCTTCTTTAAGACCGATCTGCGACAGGCGACGGTTAGCGATGAACTTGAGGTAATCCTCCATCATCGCCGCGTTCATGCCCAATACGCCGCGCGGCATGGTGTCGCGAGCATATTCAATCTCCAGCTGAGTCCCTTGCAGGATCATCTGGGTCGCTTCTTCCTTCATCTCGGCATCCCACAGGTGTGGGTTTTCGATTTTGATCTGGTTGATCACATCGATACCGAAGTTCAAGTGCATCGACTCATCGCGCAGGATGTACTGGAACTGTTCCGCCACGCCGGTCATTTTGTTGCGGCGACCCATGGAGAGGATCTGGGTGAAGCCGCAGTAGAAGAAGATGCCTTCCAGCACGCAGTAGTAAGCAACGAGGTTGCGCAGCAGTTCTTTGTCGGTCTCAACGGTGCCGGTTTCGAACTTCGGATCGGAGATCGAACGGGTGTACTTCAGGCCCCAAGCCGCTTTCTTAGCGACCGATGGAATCTCGTGGTACATGTTGAAGATCTCGCCTTCATCCATGGCCAACGATTCGATGCAGTACTGATAGGCGTGGGTGTGGATTGCTTCTTCGAAGGCCTGGCGCAGGATGTACTGGCGGCACTCCGGGTTGGTGATCAGGCGGTACACGGCCAGCACCAGGTTGTTGGCGACAAGGGAGTCAGCGGTGGAGAAGAAGCCCAGGTTGCGCATGACGATGCGGCGTTCGTCGTCGGTCAGGCCTTCGGGGTTTTTCCACAGGGCGATGTCGGCGGTCATGTTGACCTCTTGCGGCATCCAGTGGTTGGCGCAGCCGTCGAGGTACTTCTGCCAGGCCCAGTCGTACTTGAAGGGCACGAGTTGGTTGAGGTCGGCGCGGCAGTTGATCATGCGTTTTTCGTCAACGGCGACGCGGGCGGAGGTGCCTTCGAGTTCGGCGAGGCCTTCGGCGACGTCGAGTTTGTCCAGGGCAGCCTTGGCGCGCACGATGGCGGCGGAGTCGTTGGCAGTCACATGGCGTGCTTCCAGCGCGGCAGCGGCGCCGGCACCGTCGAGGCGGTCCATGTTGGCTTCACTGGCGTGGCCGGCGTTGGCGCCCTTGATCACCGCTGCACCGGTGTCTTCGTTGTCGACTTCATCCCAACTCAGCATTGAAATACTCCCTTCTGTTCTGTTTTGACGGCCTGTAAAGCCGTCCAAAAAATATGCGATTTGCAGGCTACTAGGCATTGAAATAGTGCGCATAGTGTGGTCGGTAAATACCGATACTGCACACTATGTAGTGGTCTGTTCTGTTTGTGGGCACACTATATGGTGTGTAACAAGGTTGGTCAACGAACAACAATGGCTTGACTGTCGCAGGGGCCAGGGGGCGCGGGAAGGCTCTACGGCGCGCCTAAGCTAATTCCAAAAAGATATTTATTGGGGGTTTTTAAGATCGTTTAGCTTGGATGCTTCTAACGGATTCTGTTCAAGGAGCGAGCCGCCGATGGCCCACGTGCAGTCAATCACCACCTTGCCGCTGTTGGACCTGTCGCAACTCGACGGCAGCCCGCAGCAGCGCCAGCAGTTTCTCGATGAGCTGCGCCTGGCAGCGCGGCATATCGGATTTTTCTACCTCACCGGCCACGGCATCGACCCGTCGCTGCTGGCCGAGGTGCAGCAGCAGGCGCGCGCATTTTTTGCCTTGCCCGAGGCCGACAAGCTGGCGGTGGGCATGCTCAATTCGCCGCATTTTCGCGGTTACAACCGCGCGGCGTCCGAGATCACCCGTGGCCAGCCGGACCTGCGTGAACAGTTCGACGTCGGCGCAGAACGAGAGCCGTTGGCGCTGGATCAATACCCGGCCGCCTGGGCACGCCTGCAAGGCCCCAACCAATGGCCGACCGCGTTACCCCAACTCAAACCGCTGGTACTGGGCTGGCAACAGGCGATGACACAAATGGCCCTGCGCCTGCTGCGCGCCTTCGCCCAGGCCTTGTCCCTGCCGGAAAACGCTTTCGACGCGTTGTATGGCGACAAACCCAACGAACACATCAAGCTGATCCGCTACCCCGGCCGCCACGCCCAGCAAAGTCGCCAAGGCGTGGGCGCACACAAGGACTCGGGTTTCCTCAGCTTTCTGCTGCAAGACCAGCAGGCCGGTTTGCAGGTGGAAGTGGAAGAGGGCCGTTGGATCGATGCCGCGCCGCGCCCCGACACCCTCGTGGTCAACATCGGCGAGCTGCTTG
Source organism: Pseudomonas sivasensis (assembly GCF_021391435.1). Classification (NCBI taxonomy): domain Bacteria; kingdom Pseudomonadati; phylum Pseudomonadota; class Gammaproteobacteria; order Pseudomonadales; family Pseudomonadaceae; genus Pseudomonas; species Pseudomonas sivasensis. The sequence goes on from NZ_CP090029.1 coordinate 2,887,513, forward strand.
AACTGGCCAGTAACGGTTACCTGCGCGCCACCGTGCACCGGGTGGTGTCTCCGCCGGTGGGCAGCGAGCGCTTGTCCCTGGCGTTTTTCCTTGGTGCGCAACTGGACGCGGTGGTGCCGGTGTACCAACTGACGCCCGAACTGTTGCGCGACGCCCATGGCCCGGAGAGCGATCCGCGCAACCCGTTGCTGCGTGACGTGGGCTGGAATTACCTCAAGGGCCGCCTGCGCTCCCACCCCGATGTCGCCCAACGCTTCTACGCCGACGCCACGTTACCCCACGCACTGTCCGCCTGATCAGGAGATCATCCATGTTGAAAACCACCACCCTTACCCTGGCGGCGTTGCTGGCCTCATTCAGTGTGTCGGCCGCTGATGCATTGCGCGTGGCCGCTGACCCGATTCCCCATGCACAGATCCTTGAATACGTGCAGAAGCTCGACCCGAGCCTGAACCTGAAGATCATCGAAATCCCCAGCGGCGTGAATTCCAACGAATTGCTGGCCCATGGCGATGTGGACGCCAATTACTTCCAGCACTTGCCGTACCTCAATTCCCAGGAGCAGGCCCTGGGCCAGAAGTTCGCGGTGGCCGCCACCGTGCATATCGAGCCACTGGGCATCTATTCCCGCCGCCATACCAACTTCGCTCAGGTGCCGGACAAAGGCACCGTCGCTGTGCCGAACAATGTCACCAATCTCAGCCGTGCCCTGTACCTGCTGCAAGCCAATGGCTTGATCAAGCTCAAGCCCGGTTTCAACGACGCTTCCAAGGACCAGGCCACACCTAAGGACATTGCCGAAAACCCCAAGCATTTGAAGATTCTGGAAATCGAATCGCCGCAGATTCCGCGCGCTCTGGACGATGTAGACCTGGCTGTGATCAATGGCAACTTCGCCCTTGAAGCTGGCTTGGAACCGGCCAAGGATGCACTGGGCCTGGAGCAGGCCAAGGGCAACCCCTACGCGAATATCCTGGTGACCACACCGAAGCTGCTGCAAGACCCGCGCATCCAACAACTGGCCAACGATCTGCGTTCGCCAGCGGTGGCCAAGTTCATTACTGAGAAATACGCCGGTTCGGTGATTCCGGTGGCCGTCGAATGATCGTTGTCGAGGGCGTCAGCAAAACCTACGCCGACGGCCAGCCAGCGGCGCTGGATAACGTGTCGTTGCAGATCGCCGACGGCGCGATTTTTGGCATTGTGGGGCGCAGTGGCGCAGGTAAAAGCACCTTGCTGCGCTGCCTGAATCTGCTCGAACGGCCCACATCCGGGCGCATCCTGCTGGATGGCCAGGACCTGACCCTGCTGAACGACAAGCAACTGCGCCAGCAACGCCAGCGCATCGGCATGATCTTCCAAGGGTTCAACCTGCTGCATTCGCGCAACGTGGCGGATAACGTCGCGGTGCCGCTGGAAATCGCCAATGTGCCCAAGGCCGAACGTGCGGCGCGAGTTGCAGAGCTGCTGGCGTTGGTGGGGTTGAGCGACAAGGCCCAGGCGTTTCCGTCACAGTTGTCTGGCGGACAGAAGCAGCGCGTGGGCATTGCCCGTGCATTGGCGGCGCGGCCGGCGTATCTGCTGTCGGATGAGGCCACCAGCGCCCTCGACCCGGAAACCACCACCTCGATTCTTGAGCTGTTGCGCGACATCAACCGACAGCTTGGCGTGACCATCGTGCTGATCACCCACGAACTGGACGTGGTCAAGGCGATCTGTGACAGCGCGGTGTCCCTGGCGGATGGCCGCGTGGTGGAAAGTGGCACGCTGCTGCAGTTGCAGGCCGACCCATCCTCGCGCCTGGGCCGCTCGCTGACGCCGAGCCCGCAAGTGGTGAGGGCCGTATGAAAACCGATTGGAACGACATCCTGCAGTTGCTGCTCAACGCCACCGGCGAAACCCTCTATATGGTGCTGCTGGCCGGGCTATTCACCCTGTTGATCGGCCTGCCTCTGGGCGTGTTGCTGTTTATCAGCCGACGCGATGGCTTGTTACCGTTGCCGCGCCTCAACCGGGTATTGGGCGGGGTGATCAACCTGGGGCGCTCATTGCCCTTCGTGGTGATGTTGATCGCGCTGATCCCGCTGACGCGCCTGATCGTCGGCACCACCCTGGGCAGCACCGCCGCCGTGGTGCCGATCACTATTGGCGCGTTTCCGTTCTTTGCGCGCATTGTCGAAACCGCCCTGGATGAAGTGGACAAGGGTCGTATCGAAGCCATCGTGGCCATGGGCGGTGATATTCGCCATGTGATCCTCAAGGTCCTGTTGCCCGAAGCCTTGCCGGCACTGGTGGCCGGAGTGACCTTGACCCTGGTGATGCTGATCGGTTTTTCGTCCATGGCCGGGGTGATCGGCGGTGGCGGCTTGGGCGACCTCGCTATCCGCTACGGTTACCAGCGCTTCAACAACCAGATCATGGTAGTCACGGTGATTGTGCTGGTGGTGTTGGTGCAGGGCGTGCAGAGCCTGGGGGATCGTTGCGTGCGGTCATTGGCCCATCGCCGATAGAGGTGCTGCGCCGGGTAGGGTGTGCCGCACGCCAGCGTCGTGCGGGTCAATCACTGCATGCTCAAGGGACGCGCGGGGCGGTGATTATTTCCTACCGTCTGGAGCGTCGATTGCCAGGCTGTTATCAGCGCGAACGCTTGGTGGTTGCGCACAAGCCTGACATCGCAGCTCAGGCGCAATGCTGATGATCCGGGGACCTTCCTCGCCTGATCAGAGTATGAGCATGACGACTATTTCCTCCCACACCAGCACTACCTTCCAGAACCTCCAACACTTCCTGCAGCGCGATAAACGCGGTGAGGGCATCGAGCACAACGGATTGCCGTCCAAGTCGTCGGAGGACGCCACCCAACAGCTCTGGCGACAGAGCCCTGGTTGGCCGGACAAGAATGGTGACGGTCGTACCGATGTGACCTACGAGTTTCGTGTCCCGCCTGCCGGCGCGGATACACGACGGTTCGGCAGAGTCGGGTTTACTCCGATTGGCGAGCACCAGCGGCAACAGACCCGGCTCAGCTTGCAATCTATCGAAGATGTCGCCAACGTCAGGTTTACCCAAGGGGCAAGAAGTCCCAGCAGCGAGGGGCATATCACGATCGGCAATTACGGCCATATGATCGATCGCAATGGCCGTCCCTATTCCTACACCAACCATGCTTTTTTGCCTTATCCCGGCAATAAAAACAGTGGTGATGTCTGGTTTGTGAACACAAAAACCCAGTCTGCGGTGGCCAACGCGGCCCTTGGTAATTCCGGTCGGCGCACCGTTGTTCATGAGCTGGGACACGCTATGGGCCTTAGCCATCCAGGGGCGTACGGTGCCGCCGGGTTGAAGCCAGGGCAGGTCGATTCCTCAGAGGACTCTCGTAGTCATACCGTCATGAGCTACAGAGGCGAGCGCAGTACGTACATGCACCACCGCGGCTTCATGTCGTCGGCGCCGCAACTGGACGATATCAGCGCTTACCAGAAGAAATACGGTGCCAACCGTGACACCCGCAAAAATGACACTACCTATGGTTTCAACGCCAATACGGATCGAGACTTCCTGAGTGTTCATGCCCCTGAAGACAAGATGGTGGCTGCCATTTGGGATGGCGGTGGTGTTGATACGCTGGACTTCTCCGGCTACAGGCAAGATCAGCAAATCAGCTTGAAAGAAGGGACCTTCTCCGATGTGGGCGGCCTCAAGGGCAATATCGCTATCGCGTACGGGACAACCCTTGAGAACGTCATCAGCGGTGCCGGCAATGACTTGCTGGTGGGCAATGAAGTTGCCAACACGCTGAAAGGCGGCGAGGGCGACGACCGTTTATACGGAGCAGAAGGGGCCGACATACTTTGGGGAGAAAAGGGCAAGGACGTATTCGTCTATGGGCATACCCGTGAATCGACTGAGGTCGCCCTCGACCGGATCATGGACTTTGTCAGTGGCGAAGACCGGGTCGATGTGTCTGGCCTTACGGCAGCACTGGGCAAGTCAGCGCTGAGCTTTGTCAGCGAATTTTCCGGCGCCGTCGGTGAGGCAAAGCTTGTGTATGACCCGGTTCTGGAAATGAGCGCGTTACAGATTACCGGCAAGCCTGGTGAGGCGAACTTTGTCCTTGTCGTGGAGGGCAAACTGCAACGCGGCGATATCGTAGGTTGATTCAGGCAGGGGCGTGATCCTGCCCGATACTCTGGCGCAACAGCGCTTCAAACACCCGTTGCACCCGTGGCTCATCGCTGTGGGCCACGTTGAAACGCATCGAATCGCGATGGGCCGGGTCGTAGCCAAACAGCGCGCCCGGCGCCAGCACCATGCTGCGTTTCAAGGCTTCCTGAGCCAACAGCTCGCCGTTGACCCCTGGCGGCAGCCGCGCCCAGATAAACATCCCGCCTTCATACGCCATCGGCAATTCACACCCGCAACGCTTGAGCCATTGCTCGACGCGGCCACCGGCTTCCATCAAGCGCTGGACCATGCGCTTGCGGTGCTTGGCGTAGCTGCCTTCGCTGAGCATGCGGTAGACGATCTGCTCGAACAGCTCCGAAGTCACGCCGCCGCTCATTAACTTCATATTGGTCAAATTGGCCGCCAGTTGCGGTGCGGCCACCACAAAACTGACGCGGGTGTTGGCGCTCAGAATCTTCGAGAACCCCGACAGATAGGTGACTTGCTCCAGGCCGGCGACGGCAGCCAGGCGCGGTGGCGGGTTGGGGTGCAGGTCGCCGTAGAGGTCATCCTCGACGATATGGCAGTGATACTGCTGGGTCAGTTGCAACAGCCGAAACGCCTGGCTGGGACTGAAGGAGTGACCTGTTGGGTTATGCAGCACGCTGGTGGTCAGGTACAGGCTGGGACGGTGTTCGGCCAATAGCTGTTCGAGGGCGGCGAAATCGAAACCATCGGGACGGCGCTGGATCGTCACCACCTTGACCCCATGCAACGCCAGGTTGGCGTGAAAGTTGAAGTAGCACGGCGCGTCGAGCAGCACCGTGTCGCCGGGACGGGCGAGCAGGCGCATCAGCATGTCCAGGCCCTGCACGGTGTTGGGGGTGGTGATGATCTGCTCCACCGGCACCGACAAACCTTCGCCGTGCAGCTTCTGTTGCAGGGCCTGGCGCAACGGCAGTAGTCCGGCCGGTGTGCCCAGCCCGGCGATGCGCAGCGACGGCGCGCGCACCACGCTGCGCATGGCCTGGCGGATAGCATCGGCGTCCAGCCATTCTTCCGGCAGGTGGCCGCCGCCAGGGCGCAGTTCGCCGCTTGCGGTGACCAACGGGCGACGCAACACGCTAAGCAGGTCCTGGGGCAGCAGGTCGACCCACGCCACCGATGCCGGGCGCGCGCTGTCCATCGCCACGAAGTAGCCACGGCCCTGGCTGGAGGTGAGCAGGTGGCGCCCGCGCAGGCGGTCCAGAGCTTCATTGAGGGTGAACTTGCTGACGCCCAGGGTCTGGGTCAGTTCGCGCACCGACGGTAATTTGCTGCCGGGCGCCCATTCGCCGTTTTCGATGGCTTGGCTGAACGCCTCGACGATCTGCTGCACCTTCGGCGTGCCGTCCACAAAGGCGATGGCGGATACAAACATAAACCTTCCTTGTGTTTGCTGGTGATTTTACCGGTGAAGTTAGGCCGGATTAGGCATCACTTCACCTGCCTTGTGCAATGCCGCTCCCCTAGACTGCGCGCCATCTCGCCCGGAATTGGCGAACTTTCCTACCAGCGAACCATGGATTTCGCATTCTCATGAAGACTTATATGTGTGCGCCCTGCGGATTTATGTACGTAGAAGAATTGGGCATTCCTGAAGACGGAATCCCGGCCGGTACCCCTTGGGAAGAGGTGCCGGAAGACTGGACATGCCCGGATTGCGGCGTGACCAAGGCCGATTTCATGGCCATTGAACTGTAACGCTCCATCACGAAAGGAATCGCTTCATGGAAAACAAACTGATTAACGCCGCCGTGCCGTTCTGTACCGGTGTGGCCCACCAGAAATACCTGGCCGCCGAGAAGGGCCTGGACACTGCCATCGAAGGCGGGTGCACCCACTGGTATATCGATGGCAGCCTGTTCGGCGAAATGGTCGATGACTGGACCGATGAGCGCATCGCCAGCCTGCAGGAGCAGATCGCGGCCACTGGTGTGAAACCGGTGTACCACGGCAATTTCAAGGCGCCGCTGGGCAGTGATGTGGACGCCTTTCGCGTGGCGGCCGTCGAATACGTGAAGAAAGAAGTTGATATTGCCAGCCGCCTGGGCGCGCCGCTGATCATCCACGGTGGCTGCATCGTCGAGCCAAAAATGGTGCTGATGGCCAAGAAAGTCGCCCTGGAGCACTACCTCAAGTCGGTCCAGGAACTGGCGCGTTACGCCGAGTCCAAGGGCGTGGACATCTACCTTGAGAACCTGTCGAACTACGTCAATTACCGGCCGTTCCACTACATCTTCACCCATGAAGCCGAATACGCCTTTGTGTTCGAGCGTCTGCAGGCCCACCCCAACGTGTACTTCTTCCTCGATGCGGGCCACGCCAATATCGAAAACGGTCTGCCGGCCGAGGTGGTGCGCAAGTATCACCACCTGATCAAGGGTATTTCCTTCAGCAATAACAATGGTGTGCAGGACCAGCACTTTGGTATTCATGACGGCAACTGCGATTACGCCGACGTGGTGCAGGCCATTGTCGAAACCAACTGGAAAGGCCTGGTGGCCTTCGAAACCCGCAACCAGACCGCAAAGGCCGCCCTTGGTGAGCTGGCGGTGATGTACCGCGAATCCCTGACCACCGAGATCGCTGTCGCCTGATGGATACCGGGGCGGGCGCCGGTGTGCCCGTCCCACGGCTTTCGTTTCTACCTACTCAAGGCCCTGGCCCATGACCACTGCGTTAACGCTGTCTTCGTTTCTCTATTTCCTGCTGTTCTGCGCCACCATGACTTTCAGCCCTGGCCCCATGACCCTGTTGCTGCTGAGCCTGGGCTTGAAGGACGGTTTGCGCAGCTCGATCCCGGCGCAGATCGGCGCCAGCGTGTCTTACCTGATTTCGATCCTGATATTTGCCGTGGGCTTCTCGGAGCTGATCAAGGGCAACCTTGCCATTACCCAGACCATCCAGTTTGTCGGTGTGGCCTACATTCTCTACCTGGCCTACAAGCAGTGGACCAGCAGCGGTGTGGCGATCGGCAAGGCCGGCGCCGTGGAGGGCTCACGTAGCCTGTTCGGCAAAGGGCTGCTGACCGGGTTTTCCAACCCCAAGACCATCATCATGTTCAGCGCTGTGTTCCCGCAGTTTGCCGGGGCAGGGGAGCACAGTTCGGCGGCGGATATCGCGATCCTCGGCGCGACGTTCCTGATGCTGCAATTTGCCAGTGGCTGTCTGTATTGCTACTTCGGCCAGCGCATCAAGCACGTCTTGGAAAACCCCAAACGCCGCGTGTTGTTGCAGCGGGTCACGGCGGTGTTGCTGCTGGGTGTGGCGTTGATGCTGGCCCGGGGCTTTTCTCACTAAGCGCTTTGGCTCGTGCATTTGCGCCGTGGAATGAGCTTATGAGTGGTAGTGGCGAATTAATGGCGCCCTGATAGACTCCAGGCATTCATCCAGGATGACACCCAACCATGCCAGCCGCCGGAGGAAAGGGACTTCCGCTTGCTACCCGCTTGTATAAATCCCGCACGTTGGGGCTGACGCTCGGTTTGGTGTGTGTGGTGTTTGGCATGTATCCACTTAACCCCTCTGTGTGGGTATGGGCGTGGATGCTGATTAACGCCGTCGTCTGGCCTCATCTGGCGTACCGACTGTCTCTACGAACCGCCAACATGCTGCGCAGTGAACACCGCAACGTGTTGTTCGATTCGTTCTGCGGCGGGTTCTGGGTTGGGGCCATGCACTTCAACCCACTGCCCAGCATAACCACGCTGTCGATGATGACCATGAACAACGTCGCCCTCGGCGGCCCGCGCCTTATGTTGGCGGGGTGGGTGGCGCAAGCGCTTGGCATCGGCACCTCGTTGCTGATCTTCGCGCCGGCCTTTGTAGCCACGACCACCCAAGCTCAAGTCTATGCATGCTTGCCGATTCTGATGCTCTATTCCCTGGCGCTTGGCTGGATCTGCTACCGCCAGGCCGTGAATCTGTCCCAGCACAAACGTGAATTACTCGCCCTGAGTCGCACCGACAGCCTGACCGGTCTGCTCAACCACGGCGCTTGGAAAGATCATCTGGAAATCGAGTTCCAACGCTGCCGTCGCGAGCAGCAGGGCGCCGCGATTGCGTTGATCGACATCGACCACTTCAAGACCATTAACGACACTTACGGCCACGTCACGGGCGATATCGTCCTGCGCCAACTCAGCAAAATACTGCGCCAGAACCTGCGCGCCACCGATCTGGCCGGGCGCTATGGCGGCGATGAGTTCTGCGTGATCCTGCCGGGAATGCCGCTCAACCATGCCACCGAAGTGATGGATGCCTTGCGTGACCGCTTCAATGCCTTGGCGTACGCCCAGGACCCAACTCTGCGTGCCAGCTTGAGCATCGGCCTGTCGCGGTATCAACCGGAACATGTCGACTCCACCGGCTGGCTCAACGATGCCGACCAGGCCCTGTATGAAGCCAAGAGCAGCGGGCGCAACCGTGTCAGCGCGGTGCACGGGAGTTGGTTGCGCTCCGTTTAGTGGGGTAGGGTGGCTGCACCTCAACAAAAAACAAGGATCGGTCTATGCGCTTCGCCTTCCCCCGTACCCTCCTGGCCGCCACGCTGGCCTTGTCCTTCGCACTTCCGGCCTACAGCGCCGAACCCCACAAACAGATCCAGGCGGATGCCGAACAGTACAAGGCCGAGGCCCTGAAACTGCTGGAGCGCCTGGTGAATATCGACTCGGGCTCCGGCTACGGACCGGGCCTGACCCAGGTCAGCGACATTGCCGTGGATGAGTTGAAGCAGTTGGGCTTCAACATCGAACGCATACCGGATGCCGCCGCCAACAGTAGCCATGTGATCGCGACCCTCAAAGGCACCGGCAAAGCGAAGATTCTGCTGATGGCCCACATGGACACCGTGTTCAAGGAAGGCTCCGCGGCCGAGCGCCCGTTTCATATCAAAGACGGTCGCGCCTATGGCCCTGGCGTGATGGATGACAAGGGCGGCATCGTCGCCGGCATCTACGCGCTCAAAGTCCTGAAGAATCAGGGCTTCAAAGACTACGAGCGCATCACCTTCCTCCTCGACGCCAGCGAAGAAACCGGCTCCGACATCGCCTCCGAGCTGATTCGCAACACCGCCAAGGCCCACGACGTCACGCTGAACCTGGAACCCGGCCGCCCCGCCGACGGCCTGGTGGTGTGGCGCAAAGGCAGCGCCACCGCGGTGGTCGAAGTCAAAGGTAAAGCCGCCCACGCCGGCGTCGCCCCCGAACTGGGCCGCAACGCCGCCATGGAAGCCGCGCATCAGATCCTGCAACTGGGCAAGCTCGGTGATGAAGAAAAGAAAACCACCATCAACTTCACCGTAATCAAGTCTGGCGACCGCACCAACGTGATTCCTGACCAAGCCACCGCCAAGGCAGATGTCCGCGCGGCATTGCCGGAAGAGTTTGATCGGATCGAGAAAGACCTGGTGCGGGTTTCCGCGAACAAACTGATCCCGGAAACCGAAGTGACCACCACCCTCAAACGCGGCCTGCCGCCGATGCCGCAGACGGCGGAGTCGGACAAGTTGGTAGCGATTGCCCAAGGAATTTATGGGGAGTTGGGTAAGAAGCTGACGATTGAGGGCAGCGGCGGCGCGGCGGACGCGAGTTTGTCAGCCGGGGTAGGGACGCCGACGTTGGATGGGTTTGGGATTGTGGGAGGCAATATCCATACGGCGGACGAGTACGCGGAGGTGGAGAGCGTGGCGCCTCGGGTTTACTTGTTGAGTCGGATGATTATGGAGTTGGCGAAGCGGTGATTTGACCCGGTACGGGGTTCATTTTGATCGGTGAACCCCTGCTCACCAGAGAGTGGCTGCGATACCTGAAATGTGAGTGGCCAGATGGAAAAACGCTCAGTTGAATTTTTCATAGTCTTGCGAATTTAAGGACGCCAACCACATTTTAAAAAAATCGATTTGCTCTTTTGGGTTGTTCGTAAGATTGTTTTCCTCATAGTCGAATATATGAACGATGTCTTCACGAGATGCCTGTTTGCCCAGTGTCATTTCATAGGCGACAAGCCCGGCACTCATTTGAGACGCCATCCTCGATGGCATAACGTTTATCTTTGCGCCCTTGCAGAGAAATACGATATGAGGGAAATCGGTTCTGACTTTAGCAAAGCAAGCATAAATGTCTTTTTCACGGTAAACCTTATTAAAGTTATCGGCTTCAGAAAATGTCATTACCCGTTTGTCGAGGTCGTATCTTACCGTGACCTCCAATTTCTGCTCGCCGATGACTACTTTTATCACTTGCGCGTTCATTTTATTTCCTGTTTGGGTTAGGCGCTGAATGTCCTAAATAACTACCGCCGTACTTAAAAGGTGTTAAGTCCGAAATGTCTTCAGGGTCAAATTTTTATGATAGGCAGCGAATTTTTTCGTTTGAGCAGATCGAGAAATACCTGATACGGGTTTGCGCGAATAATTTAATCCCGGAAACTGAAGTAACCACCTCCCTCAAGCTCGGACTGCCACGCAAAGGGTTCATTTTAATGAGTGAACCCCTGTGGTGAGCAGGCTTGCCCTGCGCAGGGCAAGCCTGCTCACCACAGGGGTTGGGGCTTTTAGTCTTTAATTGACTCGGACCAGCGCTGGCAGAAATCGCGTTGCTCCTGAATATCGTTGGTGAGGTCGCTTTCCTCATAAGCAAAAATACTGGTGAGTTCACCATCAGGGTTTCCCATAGTCATCTCGTAGGCGACAAGACCATTCGACATCTGTGAAGACATTCCAGACGTGTGAACATTGATTTTTGCGCCTTTGCACAAAAATCTAATATCTTTCAAGTCTGCTCTCAATAAGCCAAAGCTTTCGAACAGGTCTAATGCGGTGTACGTTTTCCGTTCGCCATTACTTAGTAATAGACTAAGCGTTGGCTTTCCTCCCGCGTATTCGACGACTGCGCATTCACGTATACCGTTATTGATAATGGTTATTTCACGTGACTTCATGGGTGTTCCCTCTGGGGGTGCAATAGTGTGTATCCCTTGGAGGAGTCGTCGCAATAATCAGGGCCTTAACGAAAAAAACCATCTGCAATCCCTCGCACTGTGTATTCAGGCGAGGGACTTTGCAGGCGTTTTTCGCAGCGGGGAGTAGCGCTTATCCGGCGCTTGCGTGGGAAGTTTCGACAGCTTTTATCTTCTGCCGCCCCAGTACCAAACTGCATAGCGCTGGTAAAAACAGCAGCGTCAACACGGTGCCCACCAGCACTCCGCCGATCAGCACGTAGGCCAGGGATGACCAGAACACCGACAACGTCAGCGGAATGAACGCCAGCGCCGCGGCCAGTGCGGTCAAGATCACGGGCCTGGCACGTCGCACCGTGGCTTCGACGATGGCTTCGCGAATCGCCATGCCGTGTTCCTGGTTCTGGCGAATCTGGTCGGTGAAGATCAATGTGTTGCGCATCAGAATGCCGCCAATGCCGATCAGCCCCAATATCGCGTTGAACCCGAACGGCTGATTGAACAGCAGCAGCGTCGGCACAGCCCCGATCAAGCCCAAGGGCGCGGTGGCGAAGACCATGAACATCACGCCGAAGGAGCGCACCTGGAACATGATCACTGTGAGGGTCAGCAGGATCATGATCGGAAACAGTGCGGCCAGGGCGACGTTGGCCTTGGCGCTTTCTTCCACCGGTCCGCCGATGTTGAGTTGATAGCCGGCTGGCAGCTTGGCGATCAGCGGTTGCAGGTCTTTGTAGACCGCCATTTCGACGTCGGGCGGTTGCACGCCGTCGATGATGTCGGCGCGCACTTCCACGGTGGTCGCTCGGTTACGGCGCTTGAGGATCGGCTCTTCCATCACCGCTTGGAAATGCCCGACCTGGGCCAGCGGCACTGAGGTGCCGGCACTGTTGGTCAGGGTCATGTTGTTGAGGTTGCCGAGGTTCTCGCGTTGGTTGCCCTGGGCGCGGGCCACCACGGACACGGTGCGGTTGCCTTCACGCACCTCGGTGATCGGGTTGCCGCTGAGCAGGGCGTTGAGCTGGGACTTGACCTCGTTGGGCGTGAAGCCCAGCAGGCGCAGGCGGTCTTGATCGAGTACCAGGCGATAACCGCTGGTGCGCTCGCCCCAATCGAGGAAGGCGTCCTTGGTCAACGGGTTAGCGGCGACGACTTTGCGCACGTCTTCTGACAAGCCGCGCAGCACTTCCAGATTCGGGCCGGACACACGGAATACCACCGGGAAGGGCACCGGTGGACCGAACAGCAATTGCGTGACGCGCACCCGCGCCGCAGGGAATTCGCCTGCCGCGATACGCTCACGCATGCGCAGTTTGAGGGCATCGCGTGCGTGGGAGTCCGGGGTCTGCACGATCAGTTTTGCGAAAGCCGGATCGGGCAATTCAGGGTTCAGCGACAGGAAAAACCGTGGCGCGCCGCCGCCCACGTAGGTGTCGACCATGCTCGTCTGGGGTTCTTGCATCAGCGCTTTTTCCAGTTGCGCCGCGACTGCCTCAGTGCTTTTGAAGGCGCTGCCGGGCGGCATGTACACCTCCAGAATCAGCTCGGATCGGTCGGAGTTGGGGAAGAACTGCTTCTTCACCACCCCCATGCCCAGTCCGCACAGCACAAACGCCGTCACCACCAGCCCGGTCACCAACCAGCGCCTGCGCACGCAGAGCTCCACTACCGCACGCAGTTTCTGGTAGTAGCGCCCGGCATAGATGGCGTCGTGGCCACCGGGCACCGGTTTGATGTTCGGCAATAGCTTGACGCCCAGGTACGGGGTGAACACCACCGCCACCAGCCACGATGAAATCAGCGCGAAGCCGACGATCCAGAAGATATTGCCGGCGTATTCCCCGGCGGCCGAGCGCGCAAATCCTACCGGCAGAAAGCCGATGATGGTCACCAGTGTGCCGGTCAGCATCGGCGCGGCGGTGGAGCTCCAGGCGTAAGTGGCGGCGTGGATGCGGTCAAACCCTTCTTCCAGTTTCACCACCATCATCTCGATGGCGATGATCGCGTCGTCCACCAGCAGGCCGAGGGAGATAATCAGCGCGCCGAGGGTGATGCGGTCGAACTCACGCCCAGTGACCAGCATGATCACGAACACTATGGACAACGTCAGTGGCACTGCCGCCGCCACCACCAGGCCCACGCGAAAGCCCAAGGCCAACAGACTGATGATCATCACCACTGCGAGGGCGACGAAGAATTTCAGCATGAATTCATTGACCGCCAGGCTGATGTTTTTCGCCTGGTCGGAGACCTTGGCGAAGTTCACGCCCAGTGGCAGGTCTGCCTGGATCCGGGCTTCCTGGTCCTTGAGGAGCTTGTCCAGTTCCAGGCCGTTCCAGTGTTTCTCCATGATCACACCGAGCATCAGCGCCGGGTCGCCCTGATGGCGGATACGGTAGCTGGGCGGGTCTTCATAACCTCGGTTGACGGTCGCCACATCGGCAATGCGCAGCAGTCGGCCGTTGACTTCCAGGGGCACGTTTTCAATCAGCGCCAGGCTGTCGAAGGCACCGTCGATACGGATATAGGCGCGGGCACCGGCGGTTTCCACAAAGCCCGACGGCGCCACAGCGTTTTGCGCAGCGAGGGCGGCGAAGATCTGGTCGGGTTTGATGCCCAGGGTCGCGAGGCGCTCATAGGAAAACTCGACGAAAATCCGCTGGGCCTGCTCGCCGAGGATATTGACCTTCTTCACCCCCGGCAGATTGAGGAAACCCTGGCGCAGCTCTTCAGCCATTTGCACCTGCTGGCGATGGGGCAGGTGTTCGGCCTCCAGGGCGTACAGCGCAAAGTACACATCGGAATATTCATCGTTGAAAAACGGTCCGATCACTCCCTTGGGCAGCCTCGACGCTTCATCGCTGAGCTTTTTGCGGGTCTGGTAGAACAAGTCCTGAATCTCGCCGGGGCGGGTGGATTCGAGGAATGTCATGCGCATCGACACAAAACCTGGCTGGGCGATGGTCTCGACGCGGTCGTAGTAATCCAACTCCTGCAGGCGTTTTTCCAGGCGGTCGGCGACTTGCTCCTGCATTTCCTGGGCAGTGGCGCCGGGCCAGGCGGCCGTGATGGTCATCACCTTGACGGTGAAGGACGGGTCTTCGGCTCGCCCCAGTTTGCCGAACGAGAAAATGCCGGCGGCAAGGATCGCAATGATCAGGAACAACGTGACCGCACGGTGCTTGACCGCTAGTTCAGAGAGGTTGATGCCGCGCATGCTCATTGGTCCTGTTTGCGGTTGAGGGCCAGCGCCTGGGCGGGCAGCAGGCGCACCGCATCCCCGCTGTGCAGCAGGTGGGCGCCAAGGGCGACGATGACGGTGTCCGGGTTCACGCCGCTGTTGAGCAGGGCATCTTCCTGGCCGAGGCTGGCGACGTTGACGGGGGCAAAGGCGACTGTGTTATCGGCGCCGACCACCCACACTCCGGTGCCTTGCCCTGTATCGTGCAGCGCACCAATGGGCACGCGGGTCTGTTGCATCTGGCCGTTACCTTGAAGGCGCACGGTGATGGTTGAGCCGAGGGCGAAGCGGTCGACGGCGCCGTGCAGCACATAGCGCGCGCGGTACGTACGAGTGACGGGATCGGCACTGGCGGAGAGTTCGCGCAGCGTGGCCGTTACCGCCTGGTCAGGGGCGCCGAACGGGAAGGCCAGAGCTTTTTGCGAGGCCAGGTCGCGCTGGTTTTCCGGCAGGTTAACGATGGCTTCGCGGGCGCCATCACGGGCCAGGCGCGCGACGATCTGCCCTTCGGCGACCACCTGGCCGCGGTCGACGCGTACGTCGGTGATGATGCCGTCGCCGTCGGCCTTGAGCACTGAGTAAGTGCGGCGGTTCTCG
Organism: Pseudomonas sivasensis; assembly: GCF_021391435.1. Classification (NCBI taxonomy): domain Bacteria; kingdom Pseudomonadati; phylum Pseudomonadota; class Gammaproteobacteria; order Pseudomonadales; family Pseudomonadaceae; genus Pseudomonas; species Pseudomonas sivasensis. The sequence goes on from NZ_CP090029.1 coordinate 2,902,514, forward strand.
ATTTGGCTGGCGTCGGATTGGGCCGAGGCCAATTCCGCTTCGGCGACGCGCAGGTTGGTCGCCGATTGGTCGAATATCTGCCGCGACACAGCACCGGTACTCGCCAGGCGTTCATAGCGGTTGGCATCATCGCGGCGCTGGCGCAGTTGTGCCTGGGCGGCATTCACGCGGTTCTTGGCCGAGCGCAAGGCCAACTCGAAGTCGCCGATATCCAGTACCAATAAGGTGTCGCCACGAGAGACATGCTGGCCGGGATCGACCTTGCGCTCGATCACCTTGCCACTGACGCGAAAGCCCAAGTCGCTTTCCGTACGCGCCGCGACCACACCGGTGTAGGCGCTTTGTTGCGTGCCGGCAGCTTCGACCTTGGCGACGAGTACCGGGCGCGGTTGGGGCGCTTGGGCGGCGGTGTCGGCCTGACTGTTACAGCCGCTGAGGATCATCAGCAAAGCCAGGGGCGAGAAAAGACGCAGGGGAAGAGGGTTCATGTCGGGCTCCAGGGGCTGACCAGTGGGCAAAAAATTATGGACATAATTTTTTACGCATATTATGGTCGAAATATAAATTAAGCCAGCCCCGGATAATCCCCATGTCGAATGCCCCGGTTCCGTCGCGAAGCTTGCTGTTGCTACTGGTGGCCTTAACGGCACTCGGCGAAGTCTCGACCCAATTAATCATCCCCGGCCTCGGCGCCATTGAGCAGGCGCTGGTGGCGCCGTCGGGGTCGGCACTGATGGCGCTGTCTGCCTTTGTCGCAGCGTTTGGACTGGGGCAATTACTGTTTGGGCCATTGTCGGATCGCATCGGCCGGCGTCCGGTATTGATCGGCGGGTTAGTGCTGTATGTGATGGCGACTATGTCGATGCTGCTGGTCAGCGACATGCATCAATTTATCGCCGCCCGCGTGCTGCAAGGCCTCGGCGCCTGTGCGGCGCTGGTGTTGGCGCGCACGGTGGTGCGCGATGTGTGGAAGGTCGAAGCGGGGCCGGCCCTGGCGCTGACGATGATTGGCATGCTCTACGCAATCGTCGTCGCGCCAATGGTCGGCGGACTGCTGATCAACGTGGTGGGCTGGCGTGCGCCGATCCTACTGGCGCTGGTGATCGGCAGTGTGGTGTTGCTGCTGGTGCTGCTGTTCTTTCGCGAAAGCAACCCTTACCTCGACCCCAAGGCCGGCCACTGGCGCACCCTCGGCGGGCAGTACCTGGATTTGCTCAAGGGCCGCCCATACCGCGCATTCGCCGTGGCGTTGGCGTGCACTTACGGCGCGATGTTCGCGGTGATTGCCGGATCATCTGCGGTGTTTATCAACCTGCTCGGCTTAAGCAGCCTGGAGTACGGCATCAATTTTGGCGTGATCGTCTCGATGCTGATCGTCGGGTCCACCTACACCCGGCGCAATATCCTACGCCTGGGGGCGCAGCGGATTGTGGCGATGGGGGTGACGCTGGTAGCCCTCGGCGGGGTGTTGGCGGCGGTGATTTACGGGCTGTTCGGCTTATCGGTGTTGGGGTTGGATATTCCCATTGCCCTGGCGACGCTCGGCGGCGGGCTGGTGTTGCCCGGCGCGGTCACGGGCGGGGTGATGCCCAACGCGCACCGAGCCGGGTTGGCGGCAGGCCTGATGGGCTTTGCGCAGATGTTCGGCGCCACCTGCAGTGGCCTGCTGCTGAGCCAACTGCGCGACGGCAGTGCCTTACCGATGATCATGATCCAGGCGGGTTTTGCGGTGATGGCGTTTGTGGCGTTTCATCTACTGCGTGAACGGCGTGTGGCGCTGGTGCCGGTGGCTTGAGCTGTCACACTTTGTCCAATTTAATCGGGGCTAGATGATTACGATTCTCTTTTGAGTCTAATCCTAAGGTCTACGCCCATGCTTCCTGCCTTTCGCGTTACGCCCCTGGCTCTGCTGGTCGCCAGCAGCTTCAGCGCCCATGCCGACGAACCTGTTGCCCTGGAACTCAACGACGTGGTGGTGACGGCCGCCGGTTATGCCCAGAGTGTGGAGGATGCGCCGGCCTCGGTGACGGTGATCGACGGCGAGGAATTGCGCCGCAAGTCCTACCGCGACCTCGGCGACGCGGTGCGGGATGTGGAGGGCGTGACGGTCAACGGTGGGGCGAATGAAACCGACATCTCCATCCGTGGCATGCCGGCCGATTACACCTTGATCATGGTTGACGGCAAACGCCAGAGCGCGCGGGAGTCACGGGTCAACGGCAACAGTGGCTATGAACAGAGCTTTGTACCACCAGCCGCCGCCATCGAGCGGATCGAAGTGGTGCGGGGGCCGATGTCGTCGCTGTACGGCTCGGATGCGATCGGCGGTGTGATCAACGTGATCACCCGCAAGGTCTCGCCGACCTGGGGCGGCTCCATCGGCTATGACTACTCAGCCCGCCAGCACAGCGACCAGGGCAATGCGCGCCAGACGCAGTTCTACCTCAGCGGCCCGCTCAAGGAAGATTTCCTTGGCTTGCAGGTGTGGGGCCGTTACCTCGATCGCCAGGCCGACGATGACATCGAACAGACCAATGGCTTCAGCAAGGCCGACCACCGCGACCTCACCGCGCGCCTGGCTTTCACTCCTAATATTGACCACGACATCCTGCTGGAAGCGGGTGCCACGCGCCTGAAGAACGGCGACGGCATGAGCGCCAACTGGGCCACTCGCGAGCAGGAAAACAACCGCGATCACTGGTCCCTGTCCCATCAAGGCCGCTGGGGCTGGGCAACCTCGGACATCGCCCTGTCCCAGGAAACCTCGACCCGCGAAGGCAAGGCCACCCCGGCCCAGACCGATATCTACGGGCGCAAACCCGAAATCAAGAACACCGTATTCGACGCCAAACTGGTGGTGCCCACCGCCCATAACGTCAGCACCGTGGGCGTGCAATGGAACGAAAGCGAGCTGACCGACTGGAACCAGGGCCTGGGTGATCGCGTCGACTATAAATTCTCGGTGGTGCAAAAAGCCCTGTTCGCCGAAAACGAATGGTCAGTCACCGACAGCTTCGCCTTGACCACCGGCCTGCGTCTGGATGAGCACGAAGAGTACGGCGCGCACCTGAGCCCGCGGATCTACAGCGTGTGGCGCGCCACCGATCAGTGGACCCTTAAGGGCGGCATCGCCCGTGGCTTCAAGGCGCCGGAACTGCGTGCCGTGGTCGAGGATTACGCTTACCTGCGCCGCAACCGCTTCGTGATGTTCGGCAACCCGGACCTCAAGCCCGAAACCAGCACCAACTACGAAGTCTCTGCGCTGTGGAGCAACCGCGATGACCTGTCGGGCGGCGTGACGCTGTTCTACAACGACTTCCAGGACAAGCTGTCTACCGTCACCACCGACCAGCGCTGGAACGGCTACACCATCATGGAACGGGTCAACGTCGACAAAGCGATCATCCAGGGCGTCGAGCTCAACGGCCAATGGGATATCAACGCCAGCGTGCTGCTCAAGGCCAACTACACCTACACCGATTCCGAGCAGAAGAGCGGCGCCAACAAAGGTGCACCATTGGCTCTCACGCCGAAGCAGAAAGCCAATGTGCGCACCGAGTGGAGCATCAACGACCGCACCCAGGCCTGGGCGTCGCTGAGTTACTACGGCGAAGAAACCGGCAACACCATCACCGACGAACCCGCACCGGGCTACACCACCGCCGACCTGGGCGGCTCCTACGACGTGAGCGACTCGCTGACCCTCAACGCCTCCCTCAACAACCTCACCGACAAGCGTTTGGACGATGAAACCTACGGCACGGTGAACTACGGTCGTACGCTGTGGATGGGTGCCACGCTCAACTTCTAAAGTGCCGCCGGCAATCGCACCACCGCGCACAGGCCGGCCGGTGGGCGATTCTGCAACACCAGTTCGCCGCCATGGGCCTGGATGCACGAACGTGCAATCGCCAGGCCCAACCCCACGCCACCGTCGCTGACGCCGCGTTGCACAAAGGGTTCGAAGACTTTGTCCAGCCAGGCCTCGGGCAAGCCTTGGCCGTGGTCGAGCACCTCGATGCGCAGCCAGCCGTTATCTTCCTGGATCAAGCTCAGGTGGGCATCCCCAGCGTGGTGCAGGGCGTTGTCGATCACGTTGGTCAGCGCGCGCTTGAGCGCCAGAGGCCGGCAGGTCAGCATCAGGTGTGGCGCACCCGCCCATCTGACAGGTTGCCGCATGCGCTGATAACGCTTGGCCAGGTCATCCAACAGGCCGCTCATCGACATCGTGGCGGTCGCTTCCTGCACCGCGTCATCGCGCACAAAACTCAGGGTTTCACGCACCATCGCACTCAATTGCGCGAGGCTTTCGAGCATGTCATCCCGGGCGTCGCCGGGCTCCAGCAATTCCACTTGCAGGCGCAGTTCGGTGATCGGCGTGTTCAGGTCGTGGCTGACCGCTGCAAGCATCCGCGTACGGCCTTCGACGTGCCGGGCAAGATTGGCCTGCATGGTGTTGAAAGCGGCAGTGAGGTCGCGGGCTTCCTGTGGGCCGATTTCCGGCAGCGGAGCGATCCATTCACCACGGCTGACGCGCTCCGTGGCCTGGGCCAGGGTCTTGATCGGGCGCACCACGCGGGCAATGAAAAACATCACGATCAGCAGCACTGGCAGCGTTGTCACCGGCAGGCTGTAGGCCAGCACGCGGCCCCATTCATAGGCGCCGGCGGGGTATTGCACGGCATTCAGATAGGTACCGTTCGGCAGTGGCACGCTGCTGCGCAAGCGCAACGGCGCCCAGCCGGCGGGGCTGAACACATGGGTGCGGGCGTCGGCACCGCTGATGCGTTCCAACTGCATGCCGATGGCGGCCGCGTCATCCAGGTGCAATTGGCGACGCAGCTCACTGGCCAGTCGCTGCTCCTCCGGGCGCAGTTCAAACGGCGCCACTTCGGGCGTCGGTGCAATCCAGAAGCGCGTGTCGTCGTGGCTCATCCCGGCCAGCAGGTGCTCGGTTTCAGTGGGCGTCAGGTCGATTGCCGTGTGGTGGGCAATCCCTAGGCGCTCCAGGCTGAAACTGCGCGACAGTGGGTGGATCAGGCTGCCGGTGCGTTGCAAAAACAACATCGCGATGCCGTTGGATGCGAGCAAGGCCAGCAGCAACAACAGGCTCAATTGCCGCGCCAGGGTGCGCGGCCACAGCCTGTTCAGGGCGCGCATTCACTGACCTCGGCCGCCAACAGATAGCCGCCGCCCCAGATAGTGCGCAGCAGGTCCGGCGTGGCATCGCCGTGGGCCAACTTGCGGCGCAGGCGGCTGACCTGGCGGTCGATGGCGCGGTCGCTGACGTCGCTGTCGGCGGCAGCGGTGAGGTCGATCAAACGTTCGCGGGGCAGCAACGTATTGGGGTGGGCAAGGAACACCTGCAGCAAACGGCTTTCCGCTGTACTGAGCTGGATTGCCGGGCTGGCGTCGCGGCACAACGTGGCGCTGCTCACGCTGAACTGCCAGCCAGCGAACCGATAAGCCTGTGGGCCACCGCTGGGCGCGGCCGGCCCGGTGTTGCGGCCTTGGCGGCGCAGCACACTGTTGATGCGTGCGACCAGTTCGCGGGGTTCGAAGGGCTTGGTCACGTAATCGTCCGCGCCGAGGTCCAGGCCGCGGATGCGGTCGGCGGCGGTATCGCGGGCGGTCAACAGAATCACGGGGGTATTGCTGCGCCGATGCAACTGGTTGCACAGCTCGAAACCATCGCCATCCGGCAGCAGCACGTCGAGCACTACGACGTCGAACGCCTGGGTCTTGAGCAATTGCCACATGCCTGCCGCGTCTTCGGCGGTGCGCACATCGAAGGTGTGGCGACGCAGGTAAGTGGCCAAGGGTTCGCGGATTTTGCGGTGGTCATCCACCACCAGCACGCGCGGTGCGACAGGCGCAGGGGCAAACGGCATTGCAGCCCTCGGGAGGTTGAGCGGGAGAGGGCGGATATTACTACGAGTCATTATCATTAACGCGGTTTTTATGGTGGGGCACTGGTACTCCGTTCCATCAGTAGGACGCTCTAGGGTGTTTTAGCCGTCTACCGCTCAATTGTTATCGGTTTTAAGGTGTATGCACTTTGGAGGATCACCATGAAAAAACTCATCGGCATCTACACCAGCCCTCGCGCCCACTGGGTCGGCGACGGTTTCCCGGTGCGCACACTGTTTTCCTACGACAACCTGGGCAAACACATCAGCCCATTCCTGCTGCTGGACCACGCCGGCCCGGCCGAATTTTCCCCCACCGAACAACGTCGCGGCGTAGGCCAACACCCCCATCGCGGCTTTGAAACCGTGACCATCGTCTACGACGGTGAAGTCGAGCACCGCGATTCAACCGGCGCAGGCGGCACCATCGGCCCCGGCGATGTGCAATGGATGACGGCCGCAAAAGGCATTCTCCATGAAGAATTCCACTCCGAAGCGTTCGCCCGTAAAGGCGGCGCGCTGGAGATGGTGCAACTGTGGGTCAACTTGCCCGCCAAGGACAAAATGGCCGACGCCGGTTACCAGACCATTGTCGATGGCGATATTCCCGTGCTTGCGCTGCCCCATGACGCCGGGCACCTTCGCCTGATCGCCGGAGCGTTCGACGGCGCCAAAGGGCCCGCACGCACCTTCACGCCGATTGACGTGTGGGACCTGCGTCTTAACGCCGGCAAGCCCGTGACCCTGGACTTGCACGCCGGGCGCAACACCGCTCTGGTGATCCTGCGCGGCACCGTGCTGGTCAATGGCGAAGAAGTCGCGCGCCAAGGCCAACTGGCGTTGTTTGAGCGCGATGGCACGCAACTGGTCCTGGAGTCCAACGACGCCGCCAAGGTGCTGCTGCTCAGCGGCGAACCGATTGACGAGCCCATCGTGGGGCACGGGCCGTTTGTAATGAACACCGAGCAGGAGATTCATCAGGCGTTTGCGGATTTCCAATCGGGTAAATTTGGGCAGATGCATGCCTGACAGTTAGCCGTAAACAAAAGGGTAGGAGCCGGCTTGCCGGCGATAGCATCACCGTGGTGTCCCTGGCACACCGAGTCGATACTTTCGTTGGCAAGCCGGCTTCTACATTTTGTTTTCCAGTGTTCTCAATTCATGCGATCTTCCCGTCATTCGCCCTGGAGTCGCCTGGATGCCCTCATTTATCTCCGATCACCCGATGCTGTGCGCCCTGGCGCTGATCCTTATCGACATCGCCGTGTGGCGACTTATCTCCGCCAACCTGGCTAATTGGAAACTCGCAGCGCGGTTGGTGATCTTTGCAGTCTTCAGTGCCGTGCTGTTCAACGACGGTATGAATCCCATGCTCGTCGCGCCCTACGCCGACAACACCGCGTTGCACATGGCCGCCACGGCGCTGCAGATTGGTTGGTGGTTGTTCGCGGCGCGTACGCTGACGGTGTTGCTCGGTGCGTTGATGATGCAGCGGGTTGGCCACACCGGGCGGCTGTTGCAGGATTTGATGGGCGCGGTGATTTTCCTGATCGCGATCATTGCCGCGCTGGCCTATGTGCTCGATCTGCCGGTCAAGGGCGTGTTGGCCACGTCCGGCGCGGTGGCGATCATTGTCGGCCTGGCGTTGCAAAGCACCTTGAGTGATGTGTTTTCCGGGATCGTGCTCAATACCACCAAGCCCTATCAACTGGATGACTGGATTTCCATCGACGGCACTGAAGGCCGGGTCACGGACATCGACTGGCGCGCCACGCGCCTGCAAACCTCCCAGGGCAGCATGGCGGTGATTCCCAACTCCCTGGCGGCAAAGGCCAAGATCATCAACTTTTCGCGTCCGGCGGATATGTTTGGCCTGGCGGTCAGCCTGCAGGTCAGCCCCCATGCACGGCCGCAAACGGTGATCGAAGCGCTGGAGCGGGCCATGCAGGGTTGCCGTCCGCTGCTGGCCAAACCGGCGCCGAGTGTGGCGTTCAAGACTTCCGCCAGTGGCGGCGTGGAGTATGAAATCAGCGGGTTCGTGCCGACCATGACCCTCAAGCGCGAAGTGCGCAACCAACTCTACGACTTGGCGTTCCGGCACCTGCAGGCAGCGGGCGTGAGCCTGTTGTCCGCCGTCGAAAGCGCGACCCCAGTGCCGACCTCTCCGGCGCGGGCACTGTTGGACAGTTCGTCGATTTTCTCCACTTTGCGCCAGGAGGAAAAGGACACCTTCAGCCAGAACATGACCCTGCACACCTATCGCGCCGGCGAGATGATCCTGCCGGCGGGGGAGGTCAGCGATCATTTGTTTATCGTCGAGTCGGGTGTGGTGTCGGTGATGCTGATCAAGGGCGGCCACGCGTTCGAAGCCGGGCGCATGGGCCCCGGCGAGGTGATCGGCGAAGCGGGGATTCTGACTGAGCAAGCGGCCTTGGCGGACTTCACCGCCAAGACGTTCTGCACGTTGTACCGCATCGAGAAGGCGTACCTGACGCCGTGCCTGGACGCGCGGCACGACATCGCCGACGCCATGAAAACCCTGTTGGATTTCCGCTTGCACGCCGCTCAGGTGCTGACCCAAGACGCGCCAGTGGTACCGGTCAAGAAGGGCTTTTTGCAATGGCTTCGCCAGCGCGGTCTTTGAGGGGCGCGCTGGCACGGGTATCTAGAAATCAACAATAAACTGCACGCCACCGACCACCGCGCCGCTGGTTTGTGTGAGCCCGCCGGGGTATTTCACGTATTGCAGGTTAGGCCGCACCATCAGCCATTGGGTCGCCTGCACGCCATAGTTGATCTCGTAGCTGTACTCGCGGCGCTGCTCGGGCACGTAAAGCGGATCGTCGATATCGCTGACGCCATTGGCCGCGTTGAGCGTCTGCGTGTTGCGGGTATAGCGGTCGCTGACCTGCAACTTCGACGCGCCAAGGCCGATGGTGTCGTTCGGGCGTGAATCGAACGGGCCACGGTAGATCAGGCCGACTTGGATCAAGTTCTTGATCACGCTTTTGTCCGGGTCATTCACCGTCAGGTTGGCGAATACGTTGAGCCCGCGCTTGCTGTTGCCGTCGACGGTGGTCAATTGTTGCTGGCCCGACAGCCACCAGCCGCTGTTGCTGGAATACATCCGATAGGGCTTTTTCGAGCTGGCAGCGTAGTTCCCGTCGGCGTCCTTGAGCATGTCCTTGGTGTCGGCGTTGGCGTAGTAGTAACCGGCGTGGTACTCCGAATTCAGGCCTTGGATCTGACCTTTCCAGATGGCTTCGATAGGGAAACTGGTGCCCTGGGAGCCGCTGATAAACGGTTTGAAGCCATTGCTGGCCTCGGCGTTGCCAGGGTTCTTGTCGTAGGCGCCGACCTGCATGGCGAACTCAACGGTGAATTGGTACTTGGCGCGCACTGCCCACTGGCTGATCGGGAAGCTGTTCCACACGCCGTTCCAGTTACCTTCCTGGGAACCGCACAGGGTGACGTTCTGGAATTCGCAGGGGAACTGATCGAAGTCTTCACCATGGCCGAAGCGACCGAGTTTGAGGGCTAATTTCCGGTCGAAGAACTTTTGCTCGTACCAGAACTGCGACAGCCGCCAGGCGTTGCCGCCGCCGAACACTTCCATGGTGGACGTCAGGCCCGTGGCGTTGGGTTGGTGCACGCGGTCGTTGGTGATGTCCTTGCCATGGCGCTCGCCGATGCCGATGCGAAAGGTCGCGTCCTGCCAGCCGAGGAGTTTTTGCAGGTCCATGTTCACGCCCAGGATCAACTGGTCGCTCCAGCGCGCGGTGGTGTGGGAGTTGTAGCCACCGCCGAGGTTGGAGCCGACTTCGCCGACGTATTTGAGGGTGAAGTCGTAGCCTTGTTCGGCCAATTGGGGGCGCAGGCCGCTCCAGTCGCCGAGCATGGCCGGGGAGTTGGGATCGAGCAGGCCGGCGCTGAAGGCACAGGTGGACATGGCGCTGCAGAGCAGGGCCAGGGGGAGGGTGGTGCGCATGGAAGTACTCCTGGGATTGTTGTTTTTATCAGGTACAACACAAATTTCAGGCACACAGAGACCCCCTGTGGGAGGGAGCAAGTCCCTTCCCACATTGGTTCTTGGGTGTTTGAGAGGGTGCGGCTTTACTGGAGGTTAACGAACAACCCGCCATCCACCAGCAACGAGGCGCCGGTTACATAGCGCGCCATGTCCGAGGCGAGGAACACGATCGGCCCAGCCACATCATCCGGTTCGCCCAAGCGACCCAGCGGCGTGCGCGAGGTCATGTAGGCGAGCTTTTCCTCGTCGGCCAGGTCTTCCTTGTTGATGTCGGTGGCGATGGTCCCCGGCAGTACCGAGTTGCAGCGAATGCCATAGGGCCCCAGTGCAATTGCGCAGGACTGCATCAACGAATGCAGGCCAGCCTTGGTCGGCGTGTAGTGGGTTTGCATGCCGCCGCCGACCAGCGCGCTGATGGAGCTGACGGCAATGATCGCGCCGCCACGGCCCTGGTTTTTCATTTGGTTGGCCGCCGCCTGCACGGCGAAGTAGGCGCCGTTGAGGTTGGTGTTGACGGTTTTCAGATAGACCTCGCGGGGCATATCCAGGAATGAATGGAACGGGCAGATGCCGGCGTTGTTGACGAACACGTCGACTCTGCCGAAGGCTTGCACGGCGCCGGCCACCAGCTTGTCGCCGGTGTCCGGGTCGGCCGCATCGCCTCCCACTTCAACGGCCTGGCCGCCAAACGCCTTGATCTCTTCAATCAGCGAATACGCCGCCTCGGTGCCTTGGCCACTGCCACTGTGGCCGATCACCACACGGGCGCCCTGGCGCGCACATTCACGGGCGGCGGCGCGGCCGATGCCACGGGAGGCGCCGGTGATGATCACGGTTTTGTCTGCAAGCAACATAAAAACACTCCTTCAAAAATTAGCGGTATCAGCCGAGGTAATTGCCGTAACCGACCATGGCGATGGCGCCGAGGATCACCGCGATCCCGGCCACCAGTACGCCCTTGTTAGCGGCGCTGGTGCCGTGCCATTCACGGAAATACAGGCCCCAGCAGTTGGACACGATGATGATGAATGACATGTGCAGCACCCAGGAACTGGCGTCGTTCTGCAGGCGGCTTTCGCCCATGCCGTAGAAGAAAAACTGCAAGAACCACAGCGTGCCGGCGATGGCCACCAGCAGGTAGTTGCCCAGCAGCGGCGTGCTGCGATCGGTGTAGTTATGGAAGGTACGGTTGCGCCAGTTCAGCCACAGGCACCAGATGCCGTTGGTGGTCAGGCCGCCCCACATGATCACCATAAAGGTCACGTTGTTCTGGAACAGGCTGTTGGCGCCATGTTCCACCGCCGCGGCGGCCAGCGGGCGTCCGGCAGAAATGCCGTAGCTGAAACAGGCGCTGAGCACCCCGGAAATCACTGCCACCAGCATGCCCTTGCCCAGGGAAAATTCGCTGACACTGGCGAACTTCACCGCCTGGGACACTTCCCGTTCCTTGATCAATCCAGCCTTGCCGCACACTGCGATACCGACCAGCGACACCGCCACGCCCCATAACACCCAATGCCCGCCCTGGGAGGCCAGCATCGAGGTCAAGGTGCCTTCGGTTGCATCGGTGAACAGGTCGCGGTACAGCGCCGGCATCAACGCTCCGAGGGCCGAGGTGAGGCCCATGATCAGCGACATGCCCAAGGACAGGCCCAGGTAGCGCATGGTCAGGCCGAAGGTCAGCCCGCCGATGCCCCACAACACGCCGAACATATAGGTCCACAGCAGCGTGCTGGTGTCGGCATTGCGCAGAATGTCCACCCAGCCCGGCACCGTCAGTTGCGCGGCGATCAGCGGCACGATCAACCAGGACACCAGGCCGCCGGTGATCCAATAACTTTCCCAGGCCCAGCCGCGGACCTTCTTGTAGGGGATGTAAAAACTGCCGGAGGCGAAGCCGCCGATGAAGTGCAGAATCACACCGAGGAGAATGATTTCCACGTAGTCGAATCCTTTTTATTGTTGTGTGGGTCAGTTAGATCAGGGGCGGGCCAGGTGGAACATGGGCAGCAGGTCGACACTGATCGGCGAGGCATCCGCGTGGCTGGGCATGATGTCCTGCATGTAAGTCCACCAGCGTTGCATCAGCGCGGTGCCGGGCAGCTCATCCAGGCCGTGGGCGTCTTCATGGGTGAGGACGGCGAACAGCGTGTTGGTGGGCTCGTCAAAAAAAATCCGGTAGTCCACCACGCCGGCGTCCAGCAGGGCTTGGGCCAGCTCCGGCCAGATTTCGTCGTGGCGTCGGCGATATTCATCGGCCTGGCCCGGGTTGAGGTTCATGCGAAAGGCACGGGTCTGCATCACGGCGCTCCATGGGTCGGGGTATAGATACGCACTGCGTTGTGCAGAAAAAACTGGCCTTGCACCGCCTCGGATTTGTCTGCCATGCAGCTTTTTACGAGCCCCAGGGTGGTGGCGAAATCGGCCAGGTGATCGCTGTTGGGCCAGTCGCTGCCGAAGAAGCAGCGCTCGTCACCAAACGCCTCCCATAAGACCGCCAGGCGGTCGTTGTAGAACGCCGTATCGACGATCAGACCTTGGGGGCCGAGCTGTGGGATTTCCGCGAGTTTGGCGAACACGTTCGGCCGCTGCGCCAGGCGCAACAGGTCGGCGTGATACGCCGCCTCTTCACCGGCCGGCACCTGAGCATTGGGCAAGTGGTCGACGATGATGCGCAGCTCGGGCAGCGTATCGCTGAGGTGCAACAAACCCTTGATCAAACGCGGGTTCGGGTTGGCGCTGTCCAGGCCCCGACCACAGGCGGCCAGTTGGCGCAGACCGTCGATAAAACCGGGGCGCGTCTGGTCCTGCAGCAGGTCGCGGTCCCACAGGTTGCCGTAGCGCAAGCCGAGGAACAGCGGCTCTTGCGCCAGGGCATCGAGGTCGGCGGCGAAGTCGGCGTGCAGCGGGTCCAGATTGCCAACGAACCCGAGCATACGCGGGTCGCTGCGTAGGGTTTCGAGCAACCAGCGGTTGTCGTCACGCCATGGGCTGGCTTCCACAGCAATGGCACCGACCACATTGTGTGAGCTGGCCAAGGCCCAATAATCGCTCGGTAAATGGGCGGCATACAGCTGATTGCCCGGCTCGGGCCACGGAATGCCTTGGGGGCGACGCGGGTCGAACAGGTGCAAGTGGCTATCGATGATGGGGCCGCTGTAAGGCATCAGAGGCATTGCGCAATCCTTGTGGGATTTTCTCAGGAAGGGCCAGCACGCTAACGCGCACGGGCCCGCTTCACCACCTCAGCTCTGTAGGTACACCACATGGGTATGGGTGTATTCGTACAGGCCATGCTTACCATCGGCGCCGCCGATCCCGGATTTACGCACCCCGGCATGGAAGCCCTGCATGGCCTCGAAATTTTCGCGGTTGACGTAGGTTTCACCAAAGTCGATCTCGCGCACCGCGTGCATGGCCTTGCCGAGGTCGCGGGTGTAGATCGATGAGGTCAGGCCGTAGTCGCAGTCATTGGCCATGGCGATGGCTTCGTCGAGGTCGTCGACAATCTGGATCGGCAGCACCGGGCCAAAAATTTCTTCGCGCATGATCTCCATGTCGGCGCGGCACCCGGCCAATACGGTCGGCTGGAAGTGAAAGCCCGCGCCGAGGTCGGCAATCTGTCCGCCGCTGATCAGCGTGGCACCCTGGCTCAGTGCGGTGCGCACCTTACGGTTGACGTTTTCCAGGCCCTGGCGGTTGATCAGTGGGCCCATTTCCGCGTCGGCCATGGCCATCGGGTCGCCGTAGCGCGTGGCTGACATGGCCGCGCTGATGCGCTCGATGAACGGGGCGGCGACCTTGCGCTCCACGTATACCCGCTCCGCGCAGTTGCACACTTGCCCGGTATTGATGATGCGCGAGTCGCGAATGGCTTTAACTGCCAGCTCCAGGTCGGCGTCTGCCAGCACGATGGCCGGAGCCTTGCCGCCCAGTTCCAGGTTGAGCTTGGTGATGTTTGGCGCAGCGGCGGCCATGATGCGCGAACCGGTGGCGACGCTACCGGTGAAGCTGATCATGTCCACGCCTTTATGGGCGGTGAGTGCGCCGCCGACCTGGCCGTCGCCGCAGACCACGTTGAACACACCGGCGGGCAGGTCGGTCTCGGCCACCAGCTTGGCGAACTCAAAGCAGTTGTTCGGGGTTTCTTCGCTGGGCTTGATCACGATGGTGTTGCCGGTGAGCAACGCCGGGGCCAGTTTTCGGGCGATCAAGAAGAACGGGAAATTCCACGGCAGGATGCCGGCCACTACGCCCAAGGGTTTGCGGAACAGGAAGATGTTTTCGTCGCGCCGATCGCTGGTGATGATCTCGCCCTCAATGCGCCGCGCCCATTCGGCCATGTAGTCGAGGTAGTCGGCGGTGAAATTCACTTCGACTTCGGCCAGGCCAGTGACCTTGCCCTGTTCCAGGGTGATGGTACGCGCCAGGTGCGCGACGTTTTCCCGCAGCTTGGCGGCGATGCGGCGCAAGTGCCCGGCGCGTTCGATGGCCGGCTTGCGCGCCCACGCTTTTTGCGCACCGCGCGCCGCAGCGAGGGCGTGGTCGACGTCAGCGGCGGTAGAGGCGGGCACCTTGGACAGCAAGGCGCCGCTGGCCGGATTGAGTACATCCAGATGGGCTTCGCTGGGGACGAAGCGGCCATTGATGAAGTTCTGGTACACGGGAACGGATGACATGGGCAGCTCCTCAGTAAGTACGTGATGGTGTGGGCGCGTCGGCAACCGGGCGATAGCGTGCGAGGGTGGCCAACGCGCTCTGGCGTAACAGGCTGATGTCGATGGCCACTGCGATAAAACGGCAACCCCAGGCTTGGTAACGGCGCGCGTCGTCTTCGTTGGGCGCCAGGATGCCGCTGACTTTGCCGGCGGCGAGGGTGGCGTCCACCGCGTACTTGATGCGTTCCTGAACTTCGGGATGGCCGGGGTTACCGGCGTGGCCGAGGCCGATGGAGAGGTCGGCGGGGCCGATAAACACTGCGTCCACGCCTTCCACGGCGGCAATGGCGGCGACGTTTTCCACGCCCAGGCGTGATTCGACCTGGACGATCAGGCACAGCTCCTCGTGGGCGGTTTGCAGGTAGTTCGTTACACCATCCCAGCGGGTGGCGCGGGTCAAGCCGCCGCCGACGCCGCGAACGCCATGGGGTGGGTAACGCATGGCGCGCACCAGGGCTTGAGCCTGTTCGGCGGTTTCCACCATGGGGATCATCAGCGTCTGGGCGCCGACGTCGAGCAGTTGCTTGATCAGACTGGCATCGCCATTCACCGCGCGTACCACCGGCGCGGTAGCGTAGGGCGCCACCGTCTGCAGTTGGTTGAGCACGCTGGGCACGGTATTGGGCGCGTGTTCACCGTCGATCAGCATCCAGTCATAACCGAGGCCAGCGACGATCTCGGCGGCGTAGCCGGTGGCGAAACCGGCCCAGATGCCGTATTGGGTGGCGTCCTTGGCCAGGGCAGCCTTGAAGCCATTACGGGGCATATTCATGGCGTTTTCCTCAGCGATTGTACGGACGGTGCAGTTGGCAATCCGGGTTCAGGTCTACGCCGAAACCGGGCTTGTCGAGCACCGACAAGCGCATGCGGCCATTCACCGGTACCGGTTCGCCGAGCAGTTGCGGGTGGAACATCGGCACCACTTCATCGGCCTTCGGCGCCATCATCAGGAATTCGGCGAACGGGCTGTTATGGCGGGTGGCGACGAAGTGGTAGCTGTACACCGACGAGCCGTGGGGCACGACCATCGCATTATGGGCATCGGCCAAGGCCGAGATTTTCACCAGCTCGGTGAGGCCGCCGCACCAGCCGACATCCGGCTGGATAATGTCGCAGCAGCCCATTTCCAGCAGCATGCGGAAGCCCCAACGAGTGGCTTCGTGTTCGCCGGTCGTCACCAGCATGCCCTTGGGCACATTGTTGCGCAGGGCTGCGTAGCCCCAGTAATCGTCCGGGCTCAGGGCTTCTTCGATCCATTTGAGCCCGTGTTCATGGGCACCGATGGCGAGTTTGGTCGCGTAGTTGAGGTCCAGGCTCATCCAGCAATCGAGCATCAGCCAGAAGTCCGGGCCGACCCTTTCGCGCATGTCGGCCAATTGTTCGAGGTTTTTGCGCAGGCCTTCTTCGCCTTCGCTGGGGCCGTGGTGCAGGGGCATCTTGCCGCCGATAAAACCCATCTTCTGCGCCAAGTCCGGGCGGGCGCCGGTGGCGTAGAACTGCAATTCGTCGCGTACCGCACCGCCGAGCAACTGATGCACGGGCTCCTGGCGGATTTTGCCGAGCAAGTCCCACAACGCCAGATCGACGCCGGAGAGGGTGTTGATCACCAGGCCCTTGCGACCGTAGTAGAGGGTGGACTGGTACATCTGGTCCCAGATCTTTTCGATATCAGTGACGCGGGCGCCTTCGATAAAGCGCGCCAGGTGTTTCTCGACGATATACGCCGCCGGTTCGCCGCCAGTGGTCACGGCAAACCCGACAGTGCCGTCGCTGGCTTCGATCTCCACCACCAGCGTGCCGAGTACGTTGATGCCGAAACTGCGGCGGCTCTGGCGGTACTCGGGGTATTTGCTCATGGGCGTCGAGATGTGATCGTCGATCCAGTGGCCGTCGGCCTGATCGTGGTAATCGGCGCCGCCGCCTCGCAATACAAAGGCGCGCACGTGTTTGATGGTGAGATGACCCATGGTGTGACTCCTGACGTTAAACAGTGGCCGGCGTGTTCGATGCAGTGCGGCCGGGTGAATGGATGCCCAGTACCAGCAATGCAGCCAGTACCGTGGTGGCGGACAGCAGGTACAAACCGGCTGCCGGAGAATGGAAGGCGCCTTCGGCCCAGTGCTTGATGACCGGCGCGATGAAGCCGCCGAGGGCACCGAATGAGTTGATCAGCGCAATGCCCGCAGCAGCGGCACTGCCGGCCAGGTAGCTGGAAGGAAAGGTCCAGAACACCGGCTGCACCGCGATAAAACCCGAGGCGGCAAAGCACAAGGCGAGCATACCCAGCAGCGGGTTGGCGAAGGTCACCGAGCAAGCAATACCGGCGGCGGCCATCAACAAGGTCAGGCAAGCGGTGCGGCGGCGTTCGCCAGTGCGGTCGGAATAACCGGGAATCCACCAGGCGGCAAACAGTGCGCAGATCCAGGGAATCGCCGAGACCAGCCCAACCATCAAGCCGACCTTGGTGCCGAGCAGGCCGCCCACTTGGGTTGGCAGGTAAAACACCACGCCGTACACGCTGGCCTGGATCAGCAAATACACCAGGCACAGGTACAGCACCGACGGCTGGCACAGCACGTTGAGCAGGCTGCGGCCGTGGGAGGTTTTGTGTTGGTCTTCCGTGTCCAGCAAGGTCTGGATTTGCTGGCGTTCATCCACACTCAGCCACTTGGCGTCGGCGGGGCGGTTGTCCAGGTACCAGTAGGCCCAGATCCCCACGGCGCTGGCCATCAAACCTTCCACGGCGAACAGCCATTGCCAGCCGTGAATACCGCCGAAACCGTCCATCTCCAGCAGCAGGCCGGACAACGGACTGCCGACAATGAATGCCAGGGGGGCGCCGAAGTAAAAGAAGCCCATGGCCTTGCCGCGCACGGCCTGGGGGAACCAGTAGGTGAGATAGAGGATCACGCCGGGGAAGAATCCGGCTTCGGCCACGCCCAACAAAAAACGCAGCACGTAGAAGCTGGTTTCGTTATGGGCAAACACCATCGCCGCCGAAATCAGGCCCCAACTGACCATGATGCGGCACATCCACAGGCGGGCGCCGACACGGTGCAGGATCAGGTTGCTCGGCACTTCCAGCAGCGCGTAGCCGACGAAGAACACACCGGCGCCGAAGGCAAACGCGGCATCGCTCAAGCCTGTATCGGCCTGGAAGGCCTGTTTGGCAAAGCCGACGTTGGCACGGTCAAGAAACGCCATGATGTACATCAGCAGCAGGAAGGGCAGCAGTCGCCAGGAAATCTTGGCGAGCAGGGGCGCGGGCAGGGTTTTCATGATGGAGTCCGTTGTTTTGTTCTTATGGAACGGACTGTACGGCGGCCGAGCAATACGCTACAAATCGAATCTCGCTTACAAGTGATACCCTCAGGGTATCGGTAATAAGGAATTTATGAGTAGTCCCGTCCTCTCCCGCAGCTTGTTCAACCGCCTGCGCTACAAGCATCTGCATATGCTGGTAGCGCTCAGTTCCAGTCAGAACCTGCACCGTGCATCCCAGGCCCTGAACATGTCGCAACCGGCGGCCACGCGCATGCTGCGCGAGATTGAAGATATGTTCGGCTGCGACCTGTTCGAGCGCTTGCCACGGGGGATGCGGCCAACGGCGCTGGGCCAGCAACTGATCAACTTTGCCGAGTCGGCGCTGAGTGGCCTCGACCGTTGCGCCGAAGACCTGATGGCGCGCCAGCAGGGCGGGTATGGCTACTTGTCCATCGGCACCATCATGGGCGCCGCGCCGGACTTGGTGATGGACTGCATTGCGCAGATCAAGGCGCTCAACCCGCAACTGCGTATCCGCATCATGGGCGACACCAGCGACCAGGTGATCCAACTGCTGGAGCAGGGGCGCATCGACCTGGCCATCTCCCGGCGCACCGCCGCCACCGACAGCGAGCACTACAGCTTCGAACCCCTGGGCAACGAGCGCCTGCTGGTGGTGGTGCATGCCGGCCACCCATTGGTCCGACGCGGTCGGCTATCCCTGGCAGAGCTGGTGCGCGACTGGCCGTGGATCCTGCAACCGCAAACCAGCCCGGCGCGCATCGGTTTCGACCAGGCCCTGCAAGACCTGGCGCTGCCAAGCCCGGCGGACATCATCGAATGCAGCTCGGTGTACTCCATGCAGCAGTTGATCCAACTGACGGACGCGGTGATGGTGCTGTCGGAAAGTGCCTTGCGTGATTATCTAAAAATGGGCCTGGTGGTCGCGCTGCCGGTGGCCCTGGACGTGCGGCTGGCGCCGTTTGGCATCTTGTTGCGCAAGGGCGAGGGGGTGAGCCGCGAATTGGGCTTGTTTATTGACCTGCTGCGGCAGAGGGCGGCGATGCTGTAAACGCGAGGTTGAAAAGATCATGGTGTCCCGGCACGATATTAAATAGAATGAATCTCATTTGAGACTCAATCGCGCCGTGCAGGTTGTTGCCATGAATGATGCTGTTGTCCCCACGCACGCCCCCGAACTGACGCTATCGAGCCTATACCGCGACCATCGCAGTTGGCTGGAAAGCTGGCTGCGGCGGCGCCTGGGCAATGCCTGGGATGCGGCCGACCTGAGCCAGGATACGTTTCTGCGCGTACTGGCCAGTGCGCAGCCGATTGCACAGATGCAGGAGCCGCGGGCGTATCTGGTGACAGTCGGTAAGCGCCTGCTGGTGAACTTCCATCAGCGTCGCAGCCTGGAACAGGCGTATTTGAACGCCCTGGCCAGCTTGCCCGAAGCTTGCGTGCCGTCCCCCGAACAGCGCTGGCTGATGCTGGAAACCCTGCAAGCCCTGGATGAGTTGCTCGATGGCTTGCCGGTGCTTGTACGCCGAGCCTTTTTATGGAGCCAGCTGGAGGGCCTGGGCTATCGCGAGATTGCCGAACGGCTTGAGGTGTCCGAGCGTACGGTGAAGCGCTACATGGCCCAGGCGTATGAACATTGCCTGCTGGTGGAGCTGTGAGCCGCGACGTCGCCCGCGCTGCTGCCCAGTGGCTGGCGCTGCTGGAGTCCGGCGCCGCCACCGAGCGTGATCATGCCGCGCTGCAGCACTGGCGCGACAGCCATCCCCAGCATGAACAGACTTGGCAGAAAGCCCAATCCCTGCGCCAACGCTTCAGCGCTTTGCCCCAGGCTCTGGCCATGGCCAGCCTCGACCGCCCGCAACCGGGCCGGCGTGCGGTGCTCAAGCGTGCGTTGGGTGTGGCGGCACTGTTGCCGACGGCGTGGCTGATCAGCCGCCAATTACCCATCGACACTTGGCGTGCCGACCTGCGTACCGCTACTGGCGAGCGCAAGCGCCTGCCGCTGGCCGATGGTGCCAGCCTGCAACTCAACACCGCCACGGCGGTAGACGTAGATATGGCCCAGCGGCGGGTCAGCTTGGTCGACGGTGAACTGGCGCTGACGGTGCCGGGCGCGGCGGCGATGACGGTGCAAACTCGCTACGGCCAATTGCTCGTCAGTCACGCTGACGTGTGCATACGGCAACTGGCGTCCGGTTGTCTGGTCTCGGTGCTCAAGGGCACGGTTCAGGTGCGCGACCTGAGCGGCCAGATGGCGACCTTGCAAGCAGGCCAGCAAGCGCCGCTCAAGGCCGGCGGCCTGGGTGCCCGGGCGTTGTTTGATGTGCTGCAACTGGGCTGGCGCGACGGTGTACTGACCGCGCAGAACCAGCCACTGGGGGACTTCCTTCGTGAGCTGGAGCGCTATCGCCCTGGCGTGTTGCGCTGGGAGCCGCGCCTGGAAACGCTACGGGTGACCGGCAGTTTCCGCCTGGATGACACCGACCGCATTCTCAACCTGCTGGCCTCGACCCTGGCGCTGGACGTGCAATACCGAACGCGTTATTGGGTGAGCCTGCGCAAGGCGTGATGCGCGTTGTGGCGAGCGGGCTCGCCACAACAACCTGTGGGCCATGAAAACCTCGCTCGTCTCGGGTTACGAGGAGTCCTCAGATCACATGGGCCCGCTGCAACTCGGTCAAGGCCAGCGCCTTGAGCTGCGCCAGCAGCGGGTCACGCCGATCCCTCGGGTGCGGCAAGTCGACCGCCAGTTCCTGGCGAATGCTGCTGGGCCGGTTGTCCATCACCAGCACCCGGTCACTCAGGTACAGCGCCTCGTCCACATCATGGGTCACCAGTAATAAAGCGATGGCGTGATGCGCCGCCAGTTGCAGCAGCAAGTCCTGCAGTTTCATACGGGTGAAGGCATCCACCGCGCTGAACGGCTCATCCAGCAACAACACCTGGGGGCGTGAATACAGGCCGCGAGCGATCGCCACCCGCTGCGCCATCCCACCTGACAACGCTTTGGGCAGCGCCTGGGCGAAGCCCTTAAGGCCGACTTCCTCGATCAACTGTGAGACCCAGGCTTTGTCGTAGTGGTTGTCATCACTGAAGCCGATGTTCTGTTCTACCGTGAGCCATGGCATCAGCCGCGGTTCCTGGAACACAAAGGCCACTTGGCCATCGGGGCTGCGCAGCTCGCCCAGGAAGTCCGTTTCCAAACCGGCGACGATCCGCAGCAAGGTACTTTTGCCGCAGCCACTGGGGCCCAGCAGGCTGACCGCTTCGCGAGGCTGCAAGGCCAGGCGCACGTCTTTCAATACGGTGGTGCTGGCGAAGCTTTTACGCACCACATGGATGTCCAATAACGACGGCGCACTCATTGTTCCGCTCCTTGGCCAGTGAAGGTGTCGCGCCAGGCGAGGCAGCGTTTCTCCAGCGCCGCGAGCAGGCCGTCGCTGATCTTGCCCAGCAGCGCCAACACGATAATGGCGGCCAGCACAATGTCGGGTCGCGAGGTTTCCCGCCCATCGCTGAGCAGGTAACCCAAACCTTTAGTCGCCGCTATCAGCTCGGCCGCCACGAGGAACATCCACGCCAGGCTCAAACCACTGCGCAGTCCAGTGAACAGGCCGGGCAGGGCGGCGGGCAGCAGGACGCGCCGCACCAGGCGGCGGCGACTGAAACCGTACATTTGCCCGACTTCCACCAGCTTGCGGTCGATGTCGCGAATCGCCGCGACGCCATTGAGGTACACCGGGAAAAACGCGCCAATGGCAATCAGCACAACCTTGGAGGTTTCATCGATGCCCAGCCACAGCAGCAACAGGGGTACCCAGGCCAGGCTCGGGATCGAACGCAGGCCGGCAAAGGTCGGCTCCAGGTAGGCTTCGGCTTCACGGCTCAAACCGACCCAGGCGGCGAACACCAGGGCCAGGCTAGCGCCGATGGCAAAGCCCAGCAGCACCCGTGCGAGGCTGGCGCTGATGTGTTTCCACAACACGCCTTCGGCCAGGTCGGTGAGGGTCACGGCGATCTCGCTGGGCGCAGGCATCTGGTAGGAAGGCAGCCAGCCCACCCGTACGACCACTTCCAGGATCAACAGGATCAGAACCGGCAAGACCAGGCCTTTTAACCGCCGTGGCCAGGCGCTGCGCTGGCTGACCATGGGTACCGGCAGGGGCAATGCTTGGCTTTTGCTGCTCATCAAACGCCCCTTACTGCTGCGGCAGGGTTTGGCCAAACGAAGGGTCGATCAGTTGATCGATCACCTGGTCCACATTCACCCCACGGCGCACCAATTCCTCGGACACCAGAATCGGCGCCGCCGCCTTGGAAGACTGCACATCCTTGGCGCTCAACAACGGCGTGCTCAGGTCAGTGCGCGACAATTGCAGCTTGGCCACTTCCAATGGCAGCCCGGATTCGTCGGCCAGCAACTTGGCGAATTCATCCGGGTGCTTCACTGCCCAGTCACGCGCTTTTTCATAAGCGCCCAACACCTTGGTGATGGTCTGTGGGTGCGCCTTGGCGAACTTCTCGGTGACGCTCACCACGCCATAGCTGTTGAAGTCCTTATTGCGGTAAAGCAGGCGCGAACCGGCCTGGATTTGACTGGCGGCCATGTGTGGGTCGAGACCGGCCCAGGCGTCCACGTCACCCTTTTCCAGCGCGGTGCGGCCGTCCGGGTGTTGCAGGTGCACCAACTCGACGTCGTCTTTTTTCAGCCCGGCCTGTTGCAGACTGCGCAGGGTGAACAGGTAAGGGTCGGTGCCTTTGGTGGCGGCGATTTTCTTGCCCTTGAGGTCGTTGACGCTGTTGAGTGGCGAGTCCTTGCGCACCACCAGTGCGGTCCATTCCGCGCGGCTGTAGACATACACCGATTTGATCGGGCTGCCGTTGGCCCGGCTCAGTACGGCGGACAAGCTGGCGGACGACGCGAAATCCACGCCGCCGCTGTTGAGGTATTCCAGGGACCGGTTGCTGCCTTGGCTCAGTACCCAGCTGACCTTGCTGTGGGGCAGGGCCTGTTCCAGCCAGCCGAAGTGCTTGAGCACCAGGCTGACCGGCGAGTAGTAGGCGTAGTCGAGGTTGACTTCGGCGGGGTCGGTTTCGGCCGCGAATACCTGCGGTTGCAGGCATAGGGCGAGGGCGCAGGCGCCGAGTAGACGTTGGGTGAAGGGTTTCATGGAACAGCTCCGGACAAGGCGTTGAGAGAAGGTTTTTCTTATATTCAGAAAACTGATTGGGTGCGCTCAATCATGCTTTACAGGAATATGCAGTCTCTGTGCCATCGGGCAGGAGCCCGGATTTACCGGGTCAGGGGCATGTGCGGTTGTTGCAGGAGGTGGCAAATTGTTGAACCGATGTTTCCTGGGCAACAGTTTTTATATGTTTTTATGGAATAAATAAAGAGTTATATATTCCTTTTAATGTTCTCTCGGATAGCGCACTTTGAGGGCCTGCGCATTCGTGCGGATTGACCCAACAGCCAAAAGGAAACCCGACATGACCATTAAAGCGATCAACGTGCGCAACCAATTCAAGGGCGTGATCAAAGAGATTCTGCTGGGCGAAGTGGTGTCGGAAATCGACGTGCAAACCGCGTCCGGCATCGTGACGTCCGTCATCACCACCCGTTCGGTGCGTGACCTGGAATTGAAAGTGGGCAGCGAAGTGATTGCCTTCGTGAAGTCCACTGAAGTGTCTATCGCCAAGTTGTAAACGCCAGCCCCCGCCTTTGCAGCGGGGGCCATTTTTTGCGCGCTTCAGCGGTTGCGCAAACTGCGCTCCATGCGCTGCAGACCCTCTTCCAGCATCGCCCTCGGGCAACCGAAGTTCAGGCGTACGAACTGCTGGCTGTCATCCCCGAATTCGATACCTGCACTCAACCCAACCTTGGCCTGTTCCAGGAAGAACTGCTGCGGGTCATCCAAGCCCAGGGCGCTGCAGTCGAGCCAAGCGAGGAACGTGCCTTGCGGCGCATGCATCACCACGCCCGGCAAGCGCGTTTGCACGGCGTCGAGCAGGTAATCGCGGTTCGCTTGCAGGTACTGCTTCAATGCATCCAGCCATTGGCCGCACTGGCTGTAGGCCGCGCGGGTGGCTTCCAGGCCCAGGGGGCTGACGCTGTCGACCATGCCACAGCGGGCCTGGTTGAAGCGCTCGCGGATCTCGGCGTTCTGGATCACGGCAAAGCAGGTCTTCAAGCCGGCCACGTTGTAGGCCTTGCTCGCCGACATCAGCGTGATGGTGCGCTGTGCAATCTCCGGGCTGAGGCTCGCGGTGGGGATGTGGCGACGACCGTCGAAGCACAGTTCTGCGTGGATTTCGTCGCTGATGATCAGCGCATCGTTTTCCAGACAGGCAGTGGCCAATGCCAGCAGCTCTTCGCGGGGGAAGACCTTGCCGATGGGGTTGTGCGGGTTGCTCAACAGCAAGGCGCCGGCGCCGGTCAGTGCTTCGCGCATGGCGGGCATTGGGGTGATGTATTCACCGTCGGTCGATTGGAACGGCACTTCGATGCGCGGTAGGTTCCAGTTGCCTGGCGCCAGGCGAATCGGACGATAATTTGGGGTTTGCAGTACCACCGGCTGGTCCGGTTTTACAAAGGCATGCAGCGCCATATTGAAACCGGGTTCGACGCCGGGCAAAAACAGCAACTCTTCGGGCTGCACGCGCCAGGCGTACTTGGCCCACAGGTCGGCCACGATGGCTTCACGCACATCCGGGCCGGCCACGCTGTAGCCG
Source organism: Pseudomonas sivasensis (assembly GCF_021391435.1). NCBI lineage: Bacteria > Pseudomonadati > Pseudomonadota > Gammaproteobacteria > Pseudomonadales > Pseudomonadaceae > Pseudomonas > Pseudomonas sivasensis. Next base: position 2,927,191 of record NZ_CP090029.1, read on the forward strand.
AGAATCTGCTGGTCCAGGCGCTCGTGCAGGGCTTGCAGCACGGCGGGCGGCGCTGCGATGTCCATGTCGGCGATCCACATTGGCAGCACGTCGGCCGAGTAGCGGTTCCACTTGGTGCTGCCGGTGCCGAGGCGAGGGTGGATCGTGTCGAAATCAAAGCTCATGGAGGGGCTCGTGTCAGGGGGGCGGGTGCAAGAATGGCGCTGATTCTAGCGCCATTAATTGAATAATTGTATGGAGGCCGGGCCCAAAGGCCGTGGTTCTCCCAATCAAGTCATATGCCCTGCGCGACGGCCAGGCTGTTGAAAAACGTCTTGCCTGGCCGTGCGCAAATAGACGGGGTTTTATTAGATAGGTTGGGTCAATCCCCTGACACGATCGATATTGAATTTGCTGGCAACCACGTCGGCATCAAAGGCACTGACTTTGTATTTTTTTCCGGTCAGGAACGTACCAAATGCATCGAGGTTTTTGCCGGTGATGCCGTTGCTAAGGGTCTTTTCCAGGCCCTTGGCCATTGATTCTTGTGTGGGGAATATCGCTTTGCCGTAGTTGGGGTCGTAAAAAAACCAGCTCTTCGGGGTGGTGCCGGTGGGGTCGACCTTCACGCCCGCAAGCATTCCATGGTTAGTGCTGCTGATCATCAGCGTCTTTGAGGAAGTGGCTTCGCTCAATTCTTTAATGACCGACTTATAAGAAATCGGGTTACCCACGGCACTGCTATGAAATCCCAGCTCGTTGCCGACGGTGGACTGCAGGCTTGAAAGGTTTCTGATGAATTTGGCTGAGTTTTCAGCTTCCGGGTTTGCCATGGCAAATACCAGGTTGTCGAGCAGCGTGTCTTCATTGCCTTCGAGCAGCGCCAGGCCCATGGCGGTGGAAAGGGCCGCACATTCACCGGCAATGTCAGGGCTGGTCTGGCTCAGGTAATACGTTTGCGGCATGCCTCGGGTGGTGCCACCGGCGGCGGTGACTTCACGCTGGAATATCTGTGCGCTGCGTTGAGTATGGGCCAACAAAAGTCTTTCTCGCTGGCGCACAAGACTGCCGATTTGCTCTGTTGAAAAGTTGGACGTTGCAATAAGGTCCTCGATTTCCTGTACCCCCATGGACGGCTTGTAGCCAGGAACCGTATCGGGGCTCAGGTGTTTGAAACCTTCCGGGAAGCTGGTTGCTTCCGAGTACTTAGCGTTGATGACGTTGGCTTCATATTGTGCCAGCGTATCCGGATCGCGTTGTGGCGAAGCGGGTCGCTCAAAAAAGCCAATGCCACCCTCCGGTGCAAAGCCTTCGATGGGGGTGCCGTAAGCCTTGCCGGAGGCTGCGTCCACGGGGTACCACTTCTCGTCGATGATTTTGGCCAGGGTACGTGCACCACCACCGGCGGCGTCCACCCCCTCGGTTCTTCCGATCCTGACCGCCGTGCTGACACCCAAGCTCTGGACCAGGCCATTGCTTGTCGGTCGCAAGCCGCCAAACGACGGAATGGTGGAATAAAAGGGTTTCGCTGTCTTGCCTGCGCTGCCCAGCAACCCGACCAGATCATCTGTAGAGTGGCTGGCTTTTCTCAGCATGTTAAACAGGGTTTTGCTGGACTTGATGCTGTGGGCGAATGCACGAAGTGGTTGCGAAACAGGTATGGCGGTCGATACGCCGTCGATAATAAAACCGGTGAAGGCTTCTGCTATTTCACCATTGATCGCGTGCTTCAACGTGTTTGCAAACGGTACCAAGCTCAGCACCGCTGCCGCTCCGGTCTTCTGATAGCGCTCTGTTAATTCGACGGCACTTTCGCCACTAGCCTGTTGACGCAGGGTTTCCTCATCGTAGGCCAGGTGTTTGGACGCGGCGGTCCTGGCCAGATCAAAACTTTTTCCTCCGAGGAAGGAGAGGTCGGGTGTCTTGTCGCTGGCGCCACGTTGCCACTTATCCGGCGTTGGTATGTGCTCGATCACCACCTCAGAAAATTCATTCTCGCGAGGGGGAGTCCCACTGTTGTAAGCCTCCCAATCAAACGGTTGCCGGATATTGTTCTCCACGTTACCCACGGCCCTGGTGTTGATACCTTCAGGCCACTCTGCTGGAAGATCGGTACGGATCTGGATTTTCCCTTGCTGTGGGAAGACTTCATAGTAGGTGACTTTTGACTGGCGTTCGGAGCGAATGATGAACCCTTGTCGACCTTTGCTGGCTTCTTTTTCGGCCTTGGGGATGAGGTGGGCATAGTGCGAGGTAACGGCTTTTCTCAACGCATAAAATTTCTGCTCGCCCCATTGCAGGCTGCTTCGATGTTCCTCTGGAAGCTGCGAGAGCAGGTTTCGGACCACCGCGGTGTGGCCCTGCAGCAGGTCTGTGTAGTAGTTGTTGAATGTCTGGGTGAACAGCCACTCAATGCTATGAAGCCGATGGAGTTCCTTCTCGATGGGGGCCATGGAAAAGTCGGAACTGATTGATCGCCACATACCTGCCTGGAGTTTTCCCGACATATGCACGTCCAGCAGGCTGTAGAAATGGTTCTTGTCGGACTCCAGATTGTCCGGCGTGGCTTGCAGCACTTTGCGGGTAAAATCGATTTGATTGCCAAAGACCCGTTTAAGGTCATCCAGGGCAATCTGTTCGCGGTTTGGGAGGGGGGTGGCCAATTGTTGGCCCGCTCGGACCAGAGATGAGGGCTGATGTTGAAAATCCTGGTGTGCCTGCTGTATCTCGGACTCTGAATAGTTGTTATCGGCGCGCTTGTCGAGTCGACCGTTGGTAATCGCCCAGTCCACTAAGGCGTCTCTTAGAGCAATGGTGGCGAAGGTCTTGTCCTGCTCCGTGATCGGTGTCGTCGCGTCATAGTTCATCACTTGTTGATAATTCATAGTGGCGCTTGTGCCAGGCGCGGAGTGCTCGATGCGTGAGACAGCGGCGCTGAATGTGGCCCACTGATGGGTTCCATACAGCAACGAGTCAGGCAGGTCTTTGACTAGAAACTGTGGGGCGATACGGGACAGCATCAAGTAGCTGACTGTGCGGACGTTATCGGCCTTCAGATGTTGGTGGGTGCGCAGCAGGTAGAGGTCCAGTGCTTCGACGATGGCTTCTGGTGACTTGCGTAAATGATCAGGCGCATCAAGGGCAAAATCATTGCCGATCAAGTTGCGTGTGGTGGGGAGCTGAGGCATCACGGATAACACCAGTGCGCTAAGGACCAGTTCAGCGGCACTTGTCACTGTGGGCAAGACGCCGAGTTCGGCCTCCAGCTTTTTGCCTAGCTCAATGGCTTTGGGCTCCAACAGCAGTCGATACAACGCGTAGCGTGGCTCAGCGGTGATTTTCTTTGAGCACGACCGACTAGTGCCCATTACCCAGGCGGGATAAGTCTGGGCGTATAGGGGGGACTCGGTGCATGTTTCGGTTTGGGTGTAGGGCCCGAAGGTTTTCGTGGTTTGGGTGGTACTCCCAATCCTGGTTTGAACACCGGTCATTTTGGATAACGAGTCAAGCGTGTGTGCATCTGTCGTCGCAAGCCCCACCAGGTTCTCGATGAGTCCGCCCTTGGTTTTGTCCAGCCAGCCCTCGACAATCTCATTGATTCGTTGACGCTGCTCCAGTGTCAGGGGCACCTCGCGCGACAACATTCCCCAATAGTCCCGGTGAGCGGGTTGTGGAGGGGGCGCGTAGGTGATTGCGTCGTAGAGATTCTGCAGCGCTTCTTTGTTTGTTGGGGCTATCCAGCCTTGGTGTTTGATAAACCAGTTCAAGCTGACGTGCGCCGGGTTGATGAGTTTAAGTTCGCGACCCAGCGAAGAGTCTGGCGAGACTGCAAAGCGGGTCAGGCCAAGATCCGGCATATCAGTTGAGGCGCTGTTCAGGGTTTTGCCCAAGGCATCCAGCAATGATTTTCGGTCGTCCAGGTTGGCGTGTTCCTCCGATTTTTCCTGCCTTAGGGGGCTCTGATTTTCAGGGCGTGCTTGCTGCAAACGCTGAATAGGCTGCACAGCTTGCGAATGCAGCAAAGGTGCTTGGGCGCGGGAGGTGTGATCGACGACGGCGGAAGTAGATGGCATGAAAACTGATCTCTCGGATAAGAAGTAGGGAGGCTTCTGACAGGCGAAGTCTTCCCTGTGTGGTCCGAGAGTTCGGGTTGTTCCTACGGTTTAAAATGCATTTTATTTCACTGGTTTTAACGATATTGGCCGCGTGATCCATGTCAGGGCAGCCAGCCCGAAATCACTGTCGATCTATTTCAACACCGCTTTAGCGTTTTGCGTGCCCAGCGTTGCGCCTTTCTGCTAGCCATTACGCGACCGTGTTATCAACGATTCACCCGTTTCGCCGGCAAGGCGATGACCAGGAAACTGCTGAGAATCAGGCAGCCGGCAAAGAACCACAAGGCGCCCGCGCTGCTGCCGGTGACGTCGATCGCCACCCCCATCAACGAGTTACTCACCAGACCTGCGATATTCGCCAACGAGCACGCCAGGGCAAAACCTGTGGCTGCCGCAGTGCCTTTGAGAAAGGTCGCCGGCAGGCTGAAGAACACCGGCACTGCGCCGATGATTGCGGCCGAGGCAACCGCGAACAGGGCGACGGTGGCCGCGACGTTATGGGTGAAGAACGTGCTGGCGGCCATCGCCGCTGCGCCGATGAAAAACGGCACGATGATGTGCCAACGGCGTTCGCGGTGTTTGTCGGAGCTGGCGCCGATCAAGAGCATGCCCAGCAGCGCGGCCACGCTCGGCAGTGCGGTGAGCACGCCGATATGGAAGGTGTCGGTGACCCCGGCGTTGCGAATAAAGGTCGGCATCCAGAAACCCATGGCATAGGCGCTGAGCAGGATCGAGAAGTCGATACCGCCGAGCATCCACACTTTGAGGTTGAAGAAGCCGTCACGGAAGCTGTGCTTGCTGCCGGCGCCATCGGCGTCGTCCTTGCGCAGTTCGCTTTCCAGCAGGGCTTTTTCTTCATCCGACAGCCATTTGGCTTGTTGGTAGGTGTTGGGCAGTGCCCAGAAGGTCAGTACGCCGAGCAACACGCTGGGCACCGCTTCGATCAGGAACAGCCACTGCCAGCCGCGCAGGCCACCCACGTGGTCGAAGTGGCCCATGATCCAGCCGGACAGCGGGCCGCCGATCACGCTGGACAGCGGCAGGCCGATCATGAACAGCGCAATGATGCGCCCGCGTCGATGGGTGGGAAACCAGGTGGTCAGGTAGTACAGCACGCCCGGCAGGAACCCGGCTTCGGCGGCGCCGAGCAAAAAACGCAGGATGTAGAACTGGGTCGTTGACGTAACCAGCATGGTGCAGGCCGAGAGCAGGCCCCAGGTGATCATGATGCGTGCGATCCAGATCTTCGCGCCGACCCGCTCCAGCACCAGGTTGCTCGGCACTTCAAAGATGATGTAGCCGACAAAGAACAGGCCAGCGCCGAGGCCGAACGCGGTTTCGCTGAAGTGCAGTTGGTCGAGCATCTGCAGCTTGGCGAAGCCGATGTTGATTCGGTCCAGGTACGCGGCCAGATAACAGAAGCACAGGAAGGGAATCAGCTTCCAAGTGATCTTGTGGTAAAGCGTGTTGACCGGGTCGGCGACTGTGTTCGCGGGCACTGGATTCGCACTGGGCATTGGGTGTCTCCTGGCGGTGACTTATGGTTTTTATACAGTCGGCAGTTGTTGTAGGCGCGAGCTGCGCGCTGGCGTACTGCTTGGTAATCACCGCTTCATGCGCCAGAGGCAACACCTCGGCGCAGAACGCTGCCAATGGGTTGCCTTCGACCATGTCTTTCATCACCGAGGCCTTCTTGACCTAGATCCCGCCCTCGACGAAGTGGCCGGGATGGTAGCGGATATTGGTGTGCACCACCGCAACTCTGCGAGCCAACCCCGGCACTCACTGATTAAACGCGGTTAAAAAAGTGTGGGAGGGGGGCTTGTCCCACGATTGCAGTGGGTCAGCTGAAGATTGGCTTTTTTCGGTCCGTTCTATGACCGACAAGTTCTGTAATAAAAACGCCATTGCGCTGGGGATTAAATTGCCGACGAGCTATTTTGGTGCATCTCAACAACCCGAGTAGCCATGGATGAAATACCAACCCTTCAGCCGTACCTTGATTGCCACTGCCCTGGTGTTGACGGTCAGTGGTGTACAAGCTGCTTCCCAAGCTCCGGTGGCCGGTGAAAATGGCATGGTGGTGACGGCTCAGCATTTGGCAACTCATGTGGGCGTGGATGTGCTCAAGGCCGGGGGCAACGCGGTGGATGCGGCCGTGGCCGTAGGCTATGCGCTGGCGGTGGTGTACCCGGCGGCGGGCAACCTGGGCGGCGGCGGTTTCATGACTGTGCAACTGGCGGACGGGCGCAAGACCTTCCTCGACTTCCGCGAAAAAGCCCCGCTGGCGGCTACTGCCAATATGTACCTGGACAAGGACGGCAACGTCATCGAAGGCCTCAGCGCCAAGGGTCACCTGGCTGTCGGCGTGCCGGGGACCGTGTCGGGTATGGAACTGGCCTTGAGCAAGTACGGCACCCTCAAGCGCGCCCAGGTGATTGCCCCGGCGATCAAGCTGGCAGAAAACGGTTTCGCCCTGGAACAAGGCGACATCGACCTGCTGCACACCGCAACCGGCGAGTTCGAAAAAGACAAGGACCTGCGCGCCATCTTCCTGCACAACGGCCAGCCGATGCAGGTCGGACAGAAACTGGTGCAGAAAGACCTGGCCAAGACCCTGAAGGAAATCTCCGCCAAAGGTTCGGACGGTTTCTATAAAGGTTGGGTCGCCAAGGCCCTGGTAGATTCCAGCCAGGCAGGCAAAGGCATCATCACCCAGGCCGACCTCGACAAGTACAAGACCCGCGAACTGGCGCCCATCGAGTGCGACTACCGGGGTTACCACGTCGTTTCCGCGCCGCCGCCGAGCTCGGGCGGTGTAGTGATCTGCCAGATCATGAACATCCTCGAAGGCTACCCGATGGCCGACCTGGGCTATCACTCGGCCCAAGGCCTGCACTACCAGATCGAAGCCATGCGCCACGCCTATGTGGACCGCAACAGCTACCTCGGCGACCCGGATTTCGTGAAGAACCCGATCGAGCATCTGCTGGATAAAAACTACGCCGCCAAGCTGCGTGATGCTATCGAGCCGCAAAAGGCCGGTGATTCCCAGGCGATCAAACCGGGTGTCTCGCCCCATGAAGGCAATAACACCACCCACTACTCCATCGTCGACAAATGGGGCAATGCGGTGTCCGTCACTTACACCCTCAACGACTGGTTCGGCGCGGGCGTGATGGCGAGCAAGACCGGGGTGATTCTCAACGATGAAATGGACGACTTCACCGTCAAGGTCGGCGTGCCGAACATGTACGGGCTGGTGCAGGGTGAAGCCAACGCCATCGCCCCGGGCAAGGCGCCGTTGTCGTCAATGAGCCCAACCATCGTGACCAAGGATGGCAAGGCCGTCATGGTGGTGGGCACGCCGGGTGGCAGCCGCATCATCACCGCGACCCTGCTGACCATTTTGAACGTGATCGACTACAAGATGAACATCCAGGAAGCCGTGGATGCGCCGCGTTTCCACCAGCAGTGGATGCCGGAAACCACCAACCTTGAGACCTTTGCGGTCAGCCCGGATACCCAGAAGCTTCTGGAAAGCTGGGGCCATAAGTTTGCAGGGCCGCAGGATGCCAACCACTTGGCGGCGATCCTGGTAGGCGCGCCTTCCCTGGGTGGCAAGCCGGTGGGTAACAATCGCTTCTACGGGGCTAACGACCCGCGTCGTAATACTGGGCTTTCCCTGGGCTACTAAACGCCTCGGTTCCCAATAAAAAACACCGCGGTCTGCCAGGCAGATCGCGGTGTTTGTTTTTGGGCGGCTTCGCCACCCGGTTCGGGCGACGCGACGATTCGACAAGCTCGCTCACTGCAACAGCTGTTTTACCGCAGCAAACGCGGCTTTGCAGCGTTCCTCCCAATTCCCGCGAATCACCACCACCGGCTGTTGATGCTGATGCATCCAGTCCAGGCTTTGCTGGAAAAACGCGCGACGATCCTCCAGCTCCGGCTGGCAGCGTTGGCCATCGGCCGTCCACTCCACATCTTCGGGGGAGAGCAACAGGTGCAGGTCGTAATGACGTGCCAACAACTCATCGTCGAGCCACGCCGGGTAGTCGCCGAACAGGGTCTGGCTCCACAGCTTGTTGGTGAGCAGATGGGTGTCGAGAACCAGTAGGCGAGGTTGTTCGGCGCGGGCCGCGTCTTCCCAGGCCAGTTGGCCGTGGGCGATGGCCGGGATATCCGCCAGGCAGGTATCGCGCTGATGATGATCAATGAAATAGCGCACATACTCGCCGACCATCAACCCACCAAAGTGCGCGTGCAACTGCGCTGCGAGCCAGCTTTTGCCGCTGGATTCAGGCCCCGCCAAAACCACTACTTTCATGTGCGCAACGCCGGATCGGCGCGCCATTCACGCCAGCCCTGCACGGCGATCACGGTGAACAAGGCATAGAGCCCGGCGGTGAGGTACAGGCCTTTATAGAGGAACAGCCCGACGAAGATCACATCCACGGCAATCCACAACGGCCAGCATTGCACGCGTTTCTGCGCCATCCACATTTGCGCCACCAGGCTGAAGCCGGTGAGGGCCGCGTCGAGCCAGGGTTGCGCAGCATCGGTCCAGTGGGCCATGGCGGCACCGAGCAGCAGGCTGCCCACCGCGCCGATCGCGAGGCTGGTCATGATTGCCGGCACCCCCAGGCTCGTGACCTGGCGGCCTTGCTTGACCTCGCCCGCGCGGGTCCACTGCCACCAGCCATAGACTTGCAGCGCGGCGTAGACCACCTGCAGCAGCATGTCGGAATAGAGTTTCACGTCGTAGAACACCCAGGTGTACAGCAGCACCATCACCAGCCCGATGGGCCAGCACCATGGGTTTTGCTTGACCGTCAGCCAGACAGCGATCACCCCCAGGGCAGCGGCGAACAATTCAAGCCCGGACATGGCGGTTCCTTGGGGGAGTGGGAGAGGGCGGGGATTGTAACCACAGGCCAGCAATCTTCAAAACACAGTAGGGCAAATGTAGGAGGGGGCTTGCCCCCGATAGCGAAAGGTCAGTTGCACCTGTGCAGACTGATATATCGCCATCGGGGGCAAGCCCCCCTACATTTGGAGCAGTGTTAGACCTTGAACTGGCGCAAGAGGCCGTCGAGCTGCTCGCTCAACCCGCGCAAATGCGCGCTGGCCACACTGGACTGTTCCGCTGCCAGTGCCGTGCTGTGGGACAAGCCCGCCGCCTGGGTGACGTTCTGGTTGATGTCTTCCACCACATGGGCCTGTTGCAGGGTGGCACTGGCGATGGACGCGTTCAGGCCGTTGAGGTTGTGCAAGGCCTGCCCAATCGCAGTGAGGCTGGCACCGGCCTGACCTGCCTGCTCAATGGTCAGTTGGGAGGCGCTGTGGCTGTCGCTGATCACCTTGACCGCCGCTTCCGAGTGTCCTTGCAGGCGCTCGATCATCACCTGGATTTCGGCGGTGGACTTTTGCGTGCGTTGGGCGAGCAGGCGCACTTCGTCGGCCACCACCGCAAACCCTCGGCCTTGCTCCCCGGCGCGAGCCGCTTCGATGGCAGCGTTCAGCGCCAGCAGGTTGGTTTGGTCGGCGATGGAGCGGATCACTTCCAGCACGCCACCGATCTGGGTGCTTTCGCTGGACAGCGTGCGGATCACTTCCACCGCCTGGCTGATGGTGCTGGAGAGTTGGTCGATCTGTTGCAGGCTGCTGTCGATATTGACCTGGCCTTGGTGCGCCTGGGCCTGGGCATCGCGCATTTCGCTGGCGGCATGTTCCGCGTTCTTGGCCACGTCCTGCACGCCGTAGGTGACTTCGTTGATGGCAGTGGCCACCAGTTCCATCTGCTGCGACTGCTGCTGGCTGCGGTCATGGGCCGAGCTGGCGTTGTTGCCCAGGTCGGTAGAGGACTGACCCAAGGCGTTCGCGCACACCTGCAACTGGCTTACCACCTGACGCAGCTTGGCGGTGAAACTGTTGAAGTGCTGGGACAGTTGGGTGATTTCGTCACGGCCGTGGGTGTCGAGGCTGCGGGTCAAGTCGCTTTCACCGCTGGCGATATTGCCCATGGCATTCACCGCCGCCTGCAACGGGCGCACGATGCTGCGCACAATCAGCGACACCAGCAGGCCCATCACCAGCGCAATGCCCAGGCCGATCATGGAGGCTTTCCACACTTGGCCGCTGAACTCGGCCTGCACGTCGTCCACATAGACGCCGGAGCCGATAATCCAGCCCCAGGGTTCGAACAGCTGGATATAGGAAGTCTTGGCCACGGGGGCCTGTGCGCCGGGCTTGGGCCAGCGATAGTTGACGATCCCGGCGCCCTTGGCTTTTGCCAGGCTGACGAACTCGTTGAACACAGCAAACCCATCGGGATCGCGGATAGCCGAAAGGTTCTGGCCATCGAGCTTGGGGTTGGCCGGGTGCATGATCATCACGGGCGTGAGGTCGTTGATCCAGAAATAGTCGTCATGGTCGTAACGCAACCCCCGCACCGCGCTCAGGGCTTGTTTCTGGGCGGCGTCACGGGTCATCACACCGGTGGTTTCCAGGCCGTGATAGAACGTCAAGATCCCGCTGGCGGTCTGGACCACGTGTTGGGTCTGTTGGCGTTTGGCTTGGTAAAGGTCGTCATGGATCTGCTTGAGCATCAGCAAACCCAGGGCCAGCAGCATCAGCAGGGCGACTATCAGGATCAGCCATAGGCGTCGGCTGATCGACATATTGCGCAAACTGTTCATCGTCCTGTCACTCCGGGCTTTTTATAATTGTGGGCGTCGCATCGACTTTTACGCCTTGTCTGATAGGCTTTCGGCCCGTAATCGAAAAACCTGAGTACTGCCTGATTTTCACAGAATTTTTGCAGACTGGTGTTGATCATCATCAACACTGGGCCTTCAGCGCGCTCGTCGTCAGTGAACCATTAAAAAAGACTAACAAGGCGTGCCATAGCGCATGACCTTTGGGGGAAGCATGGATTTTTGGACCGCCATTCAGGCATTGATTCTCGGCGTAGTGGAGGGGTTGACGGAGTTCCTGCCGATCTCCAGTACCGGCCACCAGATCATCGTTGCCGACTTGCTCGATTTCGGCGGTGAACGTGCGATGGCCTTCAACATCATTATTCAGCTCGGCGCCATTTTGGCGGTGGTCTGGGAGTTTCGGCGCAAGATTCTCGACGTTGTCACCGGCTTGCCAACCCAGCGCAATGCGCAGCGTTTCACGATCAACCTGCTGATTGCGTTCCTGCCGGCCGTGGTCCTTGGGGTGATTTTCGCCGACTTGATTCACCACTACCTGTTCAACCCGATCACTGTCGCCACAGCGCTGGTGGTGGGCGGCGTCATCATGCTGTGGGCCGAGCGCCGCGAGCATGAAGTGCATGCCGAGACCGTCGACGACATCACCTGGAAAGATGCACTCAAGGTAGGCTTTGCCCAGTGCCTGGCGATGATCCCGGGCACTTCGCGCTCCGGCTCGACCATCATCGGCGGCCTGCTGTTCGGCCTGTCGCGCAAGACTGCTACCGAGTTCTCGTTCTTCCTCGCCATGCCGACCATGGTCGGTGCTGCGGTGTACTCGGGCTACAAGTACCGCGACCTGTTCCAGCCAGCGGACCTGCCGGTCTTTGCTATTGGGTTTATCACCTCGTTCATCTTCGCGATGATCGCGGTCAAGGGCCTGCTCAAGTTCATCGCCAGCCATAGCTACGCGGCGTTTGCCTGGTACCGCATCGGGTTTGGCCTACTGATCCTGGCGACTTGGCAGTTCGGTTGGATCGACTGGGCGGCGGCAACGGCATGATCATCCAGCACCCGCGCTTGAAGGCGGCGATCTTTGTGCTGCTGTGCGCCGCGCCGCTGTTGGGGTCGGTGCTGGTGTGGCAGCGCGGCGAAACCGTGATCCCGCTGGTGGCCTATGGCGTGGTCAGCGTGATCGCGTTTTTCCTGTACTGGAGTGATAAACGCAAAGCGCGCACCGACAGCTGGCGCACACCGGAAAACATCCTGCACGCCGTTGAGTTGGCCGGCGGTTGGCCCGGGGCGTTGATTGCTCAGCAGGTGTTCCGGCACAAGACGCGCAAGGTGTCTTTCCAGGTGCTGTTCTGGGTGATTGTGCTGTTGCACCAAGTGTTCTGGTTGGACCAGTTGTTCCTTGGCGGCACGTTACTGTCAGTCCTCTAGCAACAAACCAATCTGCGTGCGCTTGGGTAGCTTGCTCACCACCAGTTGGTGGGAGCGCTGCAACAAGCCACGCAGTTCCTCGGCGCCCAGCGGGTAGGGCGTGTTCATGATGATCCACTGCGCACGCGCCAGGTATGGCGCGGGGTGGATACCGGGGCGGTCCACGTGGCCGAGAAACAGTTCCTTGTCGACCTTGAACGCCAACGAGTCGCCGCGCAGGTTTTGCAGGGCGAACATCTTGTTGCCGGCAATCGAGAACACTCGCACGCCGCCCCATTTGTAGTCCTCCCGCGCGCCGGGCAGGCTCAGGCAAAAGGTGGCGACTTGCGCTTCGGTCATCTTCATAGCAGGCGGTCTCCGCAGCTTTTAAAGCCTTCTTCCAGGTAATCGATCCAGGCACGAATTGCCGGCAGCACACCGCGCCGGTGTGGGTAGACGGCCTGCAACCAACCGCCGGGCAGTGACCATTCCGGCAGCAGTTGCACCAAGTGGCCGTTGGCCAATTCTTCCTCGCAGTACATCATTGGCAGCACGGTAAAGCCCAGGCCCATGATGGCGCTGGCCTTGCGCACGTTGAAGTCATCAACGCCCAGGCGTGCTTCCATGATCAGGTCGTGGGGGTTGCCCTGGGGATCGAGGATGCGCTGGTGCACCATCCGGTCCGCCTCCAATGCACCGAGTATCGGCAGCTGCTTGAGGTCATCAAGGGTGCTGATAGATCGGCCATGCATGAAGTTCGGGCTGGCAACCAGGACGGTCTGGGCCGGGCGCAGGCGCTTGGTGACCAGCAGCGGGTCTTCATCGCCTTGCTCACGCACTCGCAGCGCCACATCGATGCCTTCGGCCACGAGGTCGACTCGGCGGTTGACCAACGTCATTTCCAACTGCACCTGAGGATGTGCTGCCAGAAACCCGGCGACCACGTCCGGCATCATGTTCTGTGCCAGCCCCACCGGGCACGTCACCCGCAGACGTCCACGGGGTTCGCTGGACATGCTGGCCACGGCCTCATCGGCCATCTCGGCTTCCAGCAGCATCGCTTGGCAGTGGCGCAGGTAGCGTTCGCCGACGGCGGTGAGGGTCAACTGGCGCGTGGTGCGTTGTAGCAGGCGTGCGCCCAGGCGCTCTTCGAGCTCGGCAATGCGCCGCGACAACCGTGACTTGGGGATGCCCAGCAGCCGACCGGCGGCTGCGAAACCGCCGGCTTCGACGACTTTGGCAAAATAATAGAGGTCGTTGAGGTCTTGCATGGTGAGCCTATTGTCCTGTCAGTGGGACAAACTATCGCATTACAGGCGGCTTATCGACTATTCGTTTCATGCGTAGCATCACCGCCATCTGATCGCCATAGTCGATCCCACCTCGGAGATCCATCATGAAACTGTTGCATATCGATTCCAGCATCCTCGGCGACAACTCGGCTTCCCGTCAGCTCAGCGCTGGTGTGGTTAAAGCCTGGCAAGCGGCTGAGCCGAGTGTGGAAGTGACTTACCGCGACCTGGCCAGCGACGCCATCAACCACTTCTCCGGCGCCACCCTGGGTGCGTTGGGCACGGCCGCTGAACTGCGCGACGCTGCGCAAAAACACGAAGCTGAACTGAGCGCTTCGTCCCTGGCTGAATTCCTCGCTGCCGACGCCATTGTGGTCGGTGCGCCGATGTACAACTTCACTATCCCGACCCAACTGAAAGCCTGGATCGACCGTATCGCGGTCGCTGGTCAGACTTTCCGTTACACCGAAGCCGGTCCGGAAGGCCTGTGCGGCAACAAGAAAGTCATCATCGTTTCCACTGCCGGCGGCCTGCATGCCGGTCAAGCGTCGGGCGCTGCCCATGAAGGCTACCTGAAACTGCTGTTCGGCTTCCTCGGCATCACCAACATCGAAATCGTGCGGGCCGAAGGCCTGGCCTATGGTGATGAAGTGCGCAGCAAGTCCCTGAGCGACGCTAACGTACTGATCAACGAACAATTGTTCGCTGCCGCGTAAGGCTTTAGTAAATATCGCCTCCTCTCGGTTTCAATCTGAAGCCGAGTGTCTAAACTCTGTATTCTGATCGCCTGAACGCGACCGGAGTACGGAGTTTTTTCGTTTTCCCGCTGTCTTCTTTGATGTGGCCCAGCTTGTGCAAGCATGGGGTCAATGCCCTGGACTTTTCATTCGACATGTCGGTTCTCACGCAGCAAAGGTGGACATCCCCATGATGCGTCTTTGTGCTGTTATGGTTCTTTCCCTGCTGGGCGGCCTGATTTCAGTGCACGCCGCGCCTGCGCCGCACCCCCATTGGAGCGTCGGCTTTCATCGCATGACGTTTCTCGATCCGCTCGACTTGCAACCAATGAAAGCCGTGGCGTTCTATCCGTCAACCGGCCTTGAGCACACCACGCAGTTGGGCGCCTATCACGTCGCCGCCACCGAAGATTCCAAGATCGCCATCGGCCGTTTCCCGATGCTGATGCTGTCCCATGGCAACACCGGCACGCCGCTGGCCCTGCACGACCTGGCCACGTCCCTGGCGCGCAAAGGCTTTGTGGTGGTGGCGGTGCTGCATCCTGGCGACAACTACAAGGACCATAGCCGTCTGGGCACGCTGAGCAACCTGTACGGGCGGCCGATCCAGATATCCGAAGCGATCACCGCCACCCTGGCGGATCCGATGCTGTCTCCGTTCGTCAACATCAACCAGGTGGGGGTGATCGGCTATTCCGCCGGTGGCGAAACCGCGTTGATCCTGGCTGGCGCCAAGCCGGATTTCGATCGCCTGCGCCGCTATTGCCAGGAACGCCCGGAAGACCGCGACGCCTGCACCACCAAAGGCGAGTTGGTGGTGGACCGTGACGACTTACAGCCCCAATCCGACCCGCGCATCCACGCCTTGATGCTAATGGCGCCGTTGAGCCTGATGTTCGGCCGTCACACGTTGGCCGACGTGCATGTGCCGGTGCTGCTCTACAGCGGCGACGGCGACAAGCTGGTGGCCGTGGACAAGAACGCCGCGGCACTCGCGCGCAAATTGCCTGAGCCGCCGAATTTCAAGCTACTGGCCGGGGCAGGGCACTTCGTGTTCATGGCGCCGTGCGACAGTGACCAACTGGCCGCCATGCCGGCGATCTGCACTGACGCCGATGGCGTCGACCGCGAAGGCATTCACCGCGATCTGATTTCCGAAGCCGGGCGCTTTTTCACTCGTACCCTTGGCACGTCCACCCGTGCGGGTTTGCAGACGGCTGATCAGTAAGCGCGGCGCTTGAGCAGTAAAGTCACGCCCAGCGCCGTGACCGACAGCAACGCCGCGCAGAAGAAGATCCAGCCGTACCCCAGGTTCAGCGCCACAAAACCCATCAACGGCCCGGCAATCGCCAGGGCCAAGTCAAAAAACACCGCATACGCACTCAATCCCGCGCCACGGCTGCTGTTGGGCACTTGCTTGATGGCTTCCACGCCCAGCGCCGGGTACACCAGCGACAGACCAAAGCCCGTCAGTCCTGCGCCGATCAACGCCACACCGGTGGAGGGCGCCAGCCACAACAAGGTGAGGCCGAGGGTCTCGATAAGCATGCAGGCGATGGCGGCGCTGAACCCGCCAAAACGACTGATCGCCGAGATAAATACCAGGCGCGACAGGATAAAGCACACGCCAAATACCGTGAGGCAGTACGCCGCGCCTTGCCAGCCACGATTGAGGTAGTAGAGGGTGATAAAGGTAGTGAGCGTGCCGTAGCCAATCGACGACAGGCACAAGCTGACCCCAAACGGCGCGATACGCCCGAACACCGCCCAGAATGGCAAGCGCTCGCCGCGCACCACCGGCACCGACGGTTTGTTGCGGATCAGCATCAGGCCCAGCGCTGCGAGTACGGTCAGGGCGATCCCCAGGCTGTTGTAGCCATACTCGGCCACCATCACCACCCCCAGCGGCGCACCGATGGCGATGGCACCGTAGGACGCAATGCCGTTCCAGGAAATCGACCGCGCCGTATGCTCGGCGCCGACCTGGCCCATGCACCAACTGATGGTGCCCACGCCGATCAGACCTTGGGCCACGCCCAACAGCAGCCGGGCGACGATCAGAATGCCCAGGCTTACGTTGGGCGTACTTTCCAGCAACGTCGCGAAGAACGTCAGCACACCGCTCACGAGAATGCCCGCCAACCCCAGCACAATCGCTCGTTTGGTGCCAACGCTGTCCGACATCCGCCCGGCCATGGGGCGGCTAAGCAGGGTCGCCAGGTACTGCGAACCGATAGTGATCCCGGCCACCACCGCGCTGAACCCCAATTGTTCGTGCACGTAGCCTGGGATTACCGCAATCGGCAGGCCGATGCAGATGAAGGCAATGAAGGTATAGAAGACGATCGAGACGATCTGCAGGGTGACCGACAGGGAGGAGGGGGTGGCGGTAGACATGGGCACTCGTTCGCGGGCGGGCGGTGAGGGCATCATGGCAAGGGCCCGGGGTAAAAGGAAGCAGCCTAACTACTTGGTCTGACGAACAGGCCCGCTCGCCACAACATGCAAAAAGCCCCGTCACAGTGGACGGGGCTCTTGGGTGCAGCGGGCGTTATTTAGAACACGACGCCTTGGCTACGCAGGTAGTCGTCATAGGTGCCGCTGAAGTCGATCACGCCGTCAGCGCTCAACTCGATGATGCGGGTGGCCAGGGACGATACGAACTCACGGTCGTGGCTGACGAAGATCAGCGTGCCCGGGTAGTTTTCCAGCGCCAGGTTCAGCGCTTCGATGGATTCCATGTCCAAGTGGTTGGTCGGTTCGTCCATGATCAGCACGTTCGGCTTTTGCAGGATCAACTTGCCGAACAGCATGCGACCTTGCTCACCACCGGAGATTACCTTGACCGACTTGAGGATCTCGTCGTTGGAGAACAGCATGCGGCCCAAAGTGCCGCGAATCATCTGCTCGCCCTGAGTCCACTGACCCATCCAGTCGAACAACGTCACGTCGTCTTCGAAGTCGTGAGCGTGATCCTGGGCGTAGTAGCCCAATTCTGCAGCGTCGGTCCACTTGATGGAGCCTGCGTCCGGGGTCAACTCGTTGACCAGGGTGCGCAGCAGGGTGGTCTTGCCGATACCGTTCGGACCGATGATCGCAACACGCTCTCCCGCTTCAACCTGGAAGCTGAAATCCTTGAACAGCGGCTTGCCGTCGAAACCCTTGGCCATTTTTTCGACCATTACAGCCTGGCGGTGAAGTTTCTTGTTCTGATCGAAACGGATGAACGGGCTCACCCGGCTCGAAGGCTTGACCTCAGCGAGTTGGATCTTGTCGATCGCCTTGGCGCGGGAAGTCGCTTGCTTGGCTTTGGAGGCGTTGGCCGAGAAGCGGCTGACGAAGGATTGCAGCTCAGAGATCTGCGCCTTCTTCTTGGCGTTGTCCGACAGCAGCTGCTCGCGGGACTGGGTCGCCACGGTCATGTACTCGTCGTAGTTGCCCGGGAACAGGCGCAACTCGCCGTAGTCCAGGTCAGCCATGTGGGTGCACACGCTGTTCAGGAAGTGACGGTCGTGAGAGATGATGATCATCAGGCTGTTACGCTGGGTCAGGATGTTTTCCAGCCAGCGGATGGTGTTGATGTCCAAGTGGTTGGTCGGTTCGTCGAGCAACAGCACTTCAGGATCGGAGAACAGCGCCTGGGCCAGCAATACACGCAGTTTCCAGCCAGGGGACACTTCGCTCATCGGGCCGAAGTGTTGTTCCAGAGGAATGCCCAGGCCCAGCAGCAGCTCGCCGGCACGGGATTCGGCGGTGTAGCCGTCCATCTCGGCGAACTCGGTTTCCAGCTCGGCCACGGCCATGCCGTCGTCTTCGCTCATTTCCGGCAGCGAGTAGATACGGTCGCGCTCGGCCTTGACCTTCCACAGCTCCTCGTGGCCCATGATCACGGTGTCGAGCACGGTGAATTCTTCGTAGGCGAACTGGTCCTGGCGCAATTTACCCAGGCGAACGTTAGGCTCCAGCATGACCTGGCCGCCCGACGGATCGAGGTCGCCGCCGAGGATTTTCATGAAGGTCGACTTGCCGCAACCGTTGGCACCGATCAAACCATACCGGTTGCCGGCGCCGAACTTGACCGAGACGTTCTCAAAGAGCGGCTTGGCGCCGAACTGCATGGTGATGTTAGCTGTGGAGATCAATTACTTTACCTATCAATAGCTTAGGGTGCGCTTATTTGAACTGGGACCAATTTGGGACCAATCTGGAGCTTTTGCATTTCGCTCCAGTCCGAGCTTGAGTTGATCCAACGCGCATAAGTCGAGAGCAGCATCTGCACACTATGGCCGAGCTGCTGGGAGATGAAGGCGGGGTTCATGCCAGACATAATGCATATTGTCGCATAGGTGTGACGACAGTTGTATGGCGGCCGACGACGGATATTCAGAGCCTTCAGGGTCGGAATCCACTGCTTGTGCAGGTCAGATGTCTGTTTCACGTACTCCGAGTTCTTTGACGGCGGGAAAATGAAAGGCGTTTCCAGCACCCTCCCTTTACCTTTTTTCCGACGCTCTGCGTATTCCCTCGCGAATTTCAGCGCATGCATGGCGCGTTCATTCAGCAAAACAAAGCGGTCTCCACCTGTTTTTGTACGCTCTACCACTTCCCCCAGGGCGATCCCACGACATACGTGGGCCGTCCTTTTCTCTTCGTCTACCGCATCCCAGCGCATTGCCAGGGCCTCGGAAAGGCGCATTCCTGTAAAGAACACAAACTCAAAAAATGCCGCATAAATCGTGCTGGGCCAATGATCGTGCTCGTACATCTTGGCGATGATCAGGTTTGCCTCCTCCAAAGTGAACGGGTCAATTTCCTTCTTGCTGCGCTTGGGTAACTCCAGGATCGCCGCGGGGTTCTTCGGGATAAGCTCTTCGGACATTGCTGAGTTCAGGATGGTCGACAGCTTTGAGATCGCGTTGCGTTTTACCCCGGGGGACTTCCATTCGCTGGCTGCCATTACCCGGCGGAGCAGCGTAGTGGTGATCAGGTCGATTCGCACCAGGGCCAGGCCGGGCATCCAGTACCGGTTCAGTGCACCCTTGTAGTTCGCCTTCGTTCCACCGACCACCTCACGACTGTCTAGCCAGAGCTGGGCATACTCGCCGAAGTTGATCTTCCCCCCAGCGACGTTGCTGGAACTGGGGAAAAGCTCGGCGTACTTATCGTCGTCGAGCAGCCCCAGCTTAATCAGGCCTTTTACTTGATCAACAACCTGTGAGGCAGACTTGATTCCTTTCTGTGTCGGGGGATAGGGGAGCGTTTCACTGCGCCGGCTGCCGTTCCACATAAAGCGGATGCGGATCGATCCGTGGTGGAGGTCCATTCCTGCGGGCAAACCCATTGGCTTTCGAGCCATTCGTAGTATCTCCTGATGCTGTACATGACGCGGCTGCCTTGCTTGTTCCAGACGCCGAGGGGGATTTGATTGCGGGCGCGCTTTGAGCGCAGGGCGGCGAGGGTGGTACCGAGTAGCTCGGCCATCTGCGCCTCGGGCACCTTGTCGCCCGTGATCCCGTCGTTGAGTTGTTCCGCTGCTGACATTGGATGCTCCGCGCCGCGCTGGGCGGCAAAAGGTGGGTTAGGGTTTGGCGATCTTGTTCCAGCCGCCCTGGCGATGGGTTTCGTGGTAGGTGTCGACACCACGGTGTTGCCCGTGGCTAATGCGGCAGAGCTTGCAGATCCGCGAGTGACCAAAATCGCCGTACTTCACCGCTTCGAACCTGGTCCAGCGATGGCCGAATGGTTTGCAGATCACGGCCCTGGCCGTCATCACGAAGAAATTCCAGAGCTTCGGGTGCTTGGAGTGCAGAGTGTTGTGGACGTGGTTCAGTCGCATTCCCATACGCCAGCGCAGTGGCTGGTTCTTGTCGCCTTTGCGAAGCGGTTCAGTGATGAGTTTTCCGATTTGTTTGAACACAGGAATACCTCGCCCGCCGCTCACCGGCAGGCACTTGTGATTTAATGAAATGAATTCTTAAGGGTGACGCGAAATGGATAAGGCGTTTAGAAACCCGCTGTTTTTGACTGGGCTCCCATTGGCAGTCTGCGGGCTCGCGATAACTGCGCCTGCCCTCTGGATAACCGGCTTGGTATTGATGGCGTGTGGATGGGCGAAGGGCAATAAACAGCCTTGATGCTCACGGGCAGGCATGTAGGGGGATTGGGGTTAGGCTTGCTGGGTGCGGAGATAGCGCCGGCACTGACATTGCGGATCGTCGCAATGCAACTCACCAACCCATTCAGGGAAATGGTCGCCCTCGAAGCGCTCAATGCAGGAGTGGCTTAGGCCGGTGCGCTTCACGTCTTTTACGAAGCGCTGCAGGTCTTTCGCGTTTCCGTCGCGATCAGGTTCGTCCCACCGACTCATCACTAGAAGACCGCAATTCGTCTTGCCATGGTCCATGAAGCCCATGCTTTTCGGTGCATCGTTCATGGCCTCGGCCCCTTGTAGATGAAGACGTAGGTGAACCAGAGGGTGGCGATCATGGCGTCACCTTGATATCGACTTCGTCGAGAATCCACTCGATATCAAGCAGATCCTCGTCGTCGATCTGGCCTTCCCGCAGATCATTGCTGGACAGTAGTTGCTCGACCTCGTCGTCATCAATGTCCTCAATGACCTTTCGGAAGTTCACGACTGCCTTGCCGGTGAGTACGACTGTTCTTTTCATGGGCAACACTCGTCCTTGCCGCTATAGCGGCTGACTTTGAAGGGGGAGGGGTTACAGCGGTGTTTTACTGGTGTATTAGATGTCTTATATCGCAGTGAAAGGACGCTCAGCTTGATCAGATACTTTTCTTTTTTACTTCTCTTCCCGGTCGGCTCGGCTTCAGCATACGACCCTGAGCGAGCATCGAATAACCTCGCGCACGAATTTGCAGAGTGCGCAGCTTATTACTCGATATCCTCGCAGATAATTTCACGTACCAAGCCTGAAGTAGCGAAGCAAATCGACGAAGCAGCTGATCGTGCTTACGTGGGGGCCCGGACGCTGACGAGTAAGAAAGTGACCGAAGCAAGAGTCGATATGGCGATCAAATCAATGACCAAAGAGCTGGACAATGACATCGCCAACTTTTCGATTCTTCTAAACAAGTACTCCGACTCCTGTGGTGAAGCAATCACTGAACCAGAGGCGCGAATGAATTACTGGTTAAATAAGCAGGACTGATCATCCTGCTATCTCCCTCGTTACCAGATCATGGGCATTCACAACCGTCATGCCGAGGCGTTCGGCGATCAGGACTTCCAGTCTTGCACCCTTTGAATGCTACCAGCCGGGCAGGGTGGCCACGGTGTCGCAGTCCATCAAGGCGGCAATGTCGCGGCGCATGCAGTCGTTCCAACTGCCGCCGTCGGGGTTGAGTTCGGCGGGGTTGGTGACGGTGTGGCCGTCGGCGCGCAGGATGGTGGTCATGGCGTGGAAGGCGGCGAAGTTGAGGTCGGGCAGGCCGGTCATGGGCCCGCTGAGGTAGATGCGCTTCATGCGGCCTCCGCGACTGGCTGGCGAAACACCGCAAGGGCGCCGGCCTGCTCGCGCACTGCCTTCATGCCTTCCTCGTCGTAACCCCAGATGTTGCTGTCGTCGAACCGCTCAGGCCCGAGGTAACCAGGGTGCATTGGCTCCCCTGTGCGGATGTAATCCCGGACCCCCTCAACGAGCGACCGAAGCGTGCCGCCATGGCTGAAGCCTCGCCACCGGCCGCCCCAGGTTGTTTTGTGCGTGAAGATCCGTCGCGCGCTGTAGTCGTCGATGAACCAGACCTTGCCGCGCTGATCCACTTCCATGCTGGCGTAGCGATCAGCGACTTGGTTGAAGAAAAACCGCCGGCCGTGCGCTCCGATGATCCGGATCGCCTGGTTGACCTGCTCAGCTCGCTGCTGCTTGAGTGTGAGTTTGTTTTCTGTGGGCATGGGGATACCATTACGATAAATTCGCTGGTCGCTGAAAAAGGAAATCAACGTGCTGCAGAAGTCATTGGGAGACCTCGTGCTTGAGTTTCGGAATGCGATTCAATCTCTAGCTGATGAGGGATTCTGGTTTGGCATTTGCATTGACGGGCGCTTTCCAAATGGGGCATGCGACGACTCCTCAATGCTTCTGGCGGCCTACTTGTCCGACAATGGCTTCCCAGGAGCCCTTCGGGTTTCGGGGGGCTATGGCGGTCATGATCGTGAGTGGTGGTCTCATATTTGGCTGAACCTGGATGGTAAAATCATTGACATTACTGGTAGCCAATTCAAAGGTTACGACCAGCCAGAAATCTTAATCGCGGAAGCCGATGAATTTCTCGACACATTCACCATTGATGAGAAACCGCACCTGGCGGACTACAGGCTTCAGCAACCGTCGCTGAGCAATCGAAGCTATTTCACAGACTCTTATAAGGCTATTTGTGATCGCATCGCCACTCGGTAGTGGTTAGTCCCGCAGAAGAAGTTCAAAAACGATCTCATCGTCTTGACTTTTGAGACCCAAGCTATACTGGGTATTGAAGTGAATAGGTAATGCTTCGAACATTATTAATAACCTCTTTTTAGAAATACTTTGGACTTGGTTTTTAGGAAGGGGCGACAATTATTTAGAGAGGGGGAATCTTGAGCATTGAAACCGTAAAGAAACTTGATTGGAGGATTTTTAGAAATGTTATTGGCGCGGTGCTACTTTTGGTGATTGCAATCCTCGCACCAATTTTCGCTAGGGCAGTTTTTTATCTATGGACGCCAGGGACGGACACTTTAGCTCAGTGGCTTGAGAGGAGTGGAGCTATTATGACGATCTATTCTGCGATTGCTGCTGCTGTATCTAGGTTTTCAATGGATCTTATTTCCCAATCAGAAGAGATAACCGCAAGAGAGGCATCTACACTCACAAAAAAATACACTAAAATAGTTCAGGCAATTGAAGGGGTATCTCTACTTGTTACTTTGCTGGGTACGTTGGTTTGGGGATATGGTAGTTTTGTCTTAAAGTTCTATCATAATATTGAAAAACTAATAGATGGGGCTATGCTGCCATTTTGCTAGTAGATTGCGTGCTATTACTCGCCACAGAAGCAGTCAATTGCCTCGTCGTGGTCAGCGAACATATCGAATTGTGTATCGGAGTAGTCGAGCATTTGCTGGTAGCTGGGGCGGTCACTGCGGAAGCGGGCGCCGTCGCCGGTGAACTTGCCGCCGGATACCACTGAGCTTTCCATGCGAGCCCACCATTCGGCCTTGGGCCGGTCGCTAGCTATGATGGAATAGACCTGCTTGGCACCCTTCAAGAAACAAAGGTCGCAGTTGCCTTCCAGCGTCCTGCCGTTGATCGTCGGCAGCATCAGGTCGAAAGGTTGCCCGGCCCAGAAGTCGGACACGTCCTGAACGCCGACACCGGCATCGGCCAGCGGCATCACCATGGTTGCCCACTTGCTTTCGCTGGTGCTTTTTCGGTGCCGGATCTTCACGACACGCCGCGGTTCATCCGCACGGATGCCTGTCATCATGTCTACCGGCGCTTCCTCGGTCGAAAGGCCCAGGCTGCGGAGGAACTTGTGGATGATGCGGATCTTCAGGTCGATGGTGCAGAACCTGGTTACCGGGTTGGGCAAGTACTTCCGCTTGCGGATCAGGGCTTCGAACGGCTCGCCCTCGCGGCTGGCGGTGGAGTAATCCACTACCGAAAATCCCGCGTCATCGTCGCGAAACTCCAGCCATACAATCGGAACGGCCCAGCGCTCGGCGCATTCCCGAACAAACTCCAGCGTGGCTGGGTGCTCCTTCCCGGTATTAGCGAAGGTGACGACCAGATCGCTCAGGTCATCGTTGTTGTCCAGTACCTGTCGCAGCATGTAGGCGCTGGTGCGGCCTCCGGAAAAGCTGACTACCGTAGTCCCGGATATTTTGTAGGGGTGCATGGGGAGTCCTTGCCGGGCCATGCCCAGGTGGTGGAGTTGATTGATTTGAACTGCTGATTCCATCAGGTGCCGAAACAGCTACCACCCAGAGGACATAGCGATGACTGAAGAAAAGAAGAAAGAACCCGAGCAAGAAACGCCGGCTCACTCCACTGAGGAAGAGCGCGAACGCTTGAAGGACTTCAACAAGGACGGGATTCCGCCTGGTTCAAGCTGATCATTAAGCCGCGCGCGCTTGGCGTTGCTCTGTACGCCATGGATCGTTTGCCCTAGCCAGCGCAGCCATCGGCGGCGGGCTGACGCTGTTGCCGCACATGTGCACCTGCTGGGTTTTGGTGAACGGTTTACCGTCGGCGCCGTGGCTGATGATGTAATCCGCCGGGAACCCCTGCGCCTTGTACAGCTCAGCCGGTTTCAGCATCCGCAGGCAGATGTCGACGATCACGTAGGGCGTGCCCTTGACCATTACGGTGACCATTGCGAGGCGGTCCTTGGTGGTGATTGTCGGTGCGGGCGCATCGCAGGCGCTGATGTTCTCTGTTCCGTAGTAGCTGATCAGGAAAGCAGCGACCCGCAGGGCACCGGCTTCGTGTTCAGGCGACAAGGTGAGCGACACCAGAGAGCTCTTGCCACCGCCGCCTGCCGTGATGGTCGGCGCCGGTTCTTCCAGGCCCTGGCCCACGCTGGCGCCGAATGCGCGCTCCATGAAAGCACTGACCAAGCCGTGGTGCTGGCCGCCGGCGCTCACGGTGTGAAGCGGGTCATTGAGGTCGCGCGCATCGCAGTTGCCACGCAGGTGCACCAGGTTCGCCACGGCCAACTGCTGCTGGCTGCCGGTGTTAGTTACCGTCGTCATGGGTTCGTGCATACCCTTGGCGTGCGTGGTGTTGAATCCGCCGTTGGCCTGGATCATAACCGCCGTGCTGACGGCTTGGCCGCCGCCGCAGGCCGTGATGGTGCCGATCGGTCCACAGATGTCGTTCACCCCATGGGAGCGGCGTTTGTTTGCGCCAGAGCCTTCCCCGTGCCCAGCCTGGACGATGCAGGCGGAAGCCAGCGCGCGGTGGTTCTGGGTCATCAGCGTGCCCACCGGATTGTCCATGCCCACCGGCTTGCCTGAGTACTCCGGGCCACCAGCACCAACCATCAACGGGCTGATCAGCGTCAGCTCGCCGCGATTCGCGCAGGTCACCGTCGGCAACGGGTCGAGCGGGTTGTTGATTCGGTCGCTGCCCTGGTGCGTTGCCGGGGCGATGATCGGACTGACCATCGAGAAGGCGCCGCCCTTCGGGTAGGAGGTGATGGTGCGCAAGGGCTCGTCGGCTGACTGCACCGTTTCCCCTGACCAGTTGGCGATCGGCACAATGAATGGCGCCGCGCTATCGATAACAAACTTCTTCATGCCCTTGGCAACGCGGCGCAGGGTGGCCGGTGCCAGGTCTTTCTTGCGGCCGAAAATGCTTTTGCCCAAGTCGGTGAAATCGATGCAGTCAGCGGCGGTCTTCCACTTCTGCTGGCCCTTGGTGGGGTTCTTGGCGTGGGTTGGCTCCGGCCACACGATTTGCTGACCGTCGCACCGGGCAATCATGAACAGGCGTTCCCGACTGGTCGGCGCGCCGAAGTCGCAGGCCTTGATTACCTTCCACTCAACGACATAGCCCATGCCTTCCAGCAGGGCTACGAAACGGCGCCAGGTGCGCCCGCGCTGCTTAGGGTCAGGCACCAAGAACTGGTTGGAAACCGGAACCCGTTCGCCTGGCGCAGCGACCCGGTTGGTGGTCGCTCCCTTCTTGGTCGGGTGCGGAACCTGGTCGAGGGTGACGACGCGGCCGGTGTCCTTGTCTCGCTTGGCGATAAGTCGGCCCCATTGCAGGATTTGTTTCACGTTCTCAAGGCTGATCACCCGTGGCCGCTTCTTGCCGCCCCACTTGAGGCCGATCCACGACAGGTTGCGGATCTCGCGCTTGCGCGGCTGGCCGCCGGCCGCCTGGCTGTGGTGCGTGCAGTCCGGCGACATGTGGAACCAGCCCACGGCCTTGCCTCCGCACTCGGTGTCAGGATCACCCTCAAACACGTCGGTGGTGAAGTGCTTGGCGCCTGGGTGATTCACGGTGTGCATGCTGATCGCTTGGGGGCTGTGGTTCTTCGCCACGTTCACCGCACGGCCCAGGCCTATTTCCAGCCCGGTACCGGCGCCGCCGCCACCGCAGAAGAAATCGACAACGATCTCATCGTCCTGAGGGTTGAAGCCGAGTCCGTATTGGGTTTTGAAATCGAAGGGGTGTTTCTTCTGTTGTGCGGACATAGGGGATCCTCGCCGGCTGGCGCGATTCGTTGATATGGGGTATTACGGGTGACCGGATGGAGCCGGATCAAGGAGGAACAGGTGGACAACAAACCCTCAAACAAGCTGCTTGCAGAGCAAAGCGGCCTCACAGAGGCTGAAGTCGGAACGTACCTGACGGCGCTTGAGTCGCAACCTGATGGAAGCTGGATGGCTTACTTCGGCACTGAGATCGATCGCTCGCCAGATGCCAGGACTAAGTTGAATGCAGCACGAACGTTATTGATCCCAGCCTGGCTCGCAAAGCTTTGGGTTGATCGCGATATTGGGTAGGCGCCGCCCTCCGGTATCCGGTGGTGGCAATTTGGTTTGGGTTGCGGTATTACGGGTGACCGGCATGGAGCCGGATAACATGAAGGAGCTTAGAGTGAAGCAGTCGGATTTTGCATTTGATAACGATCGATTTAAAGGGGCGCTTGGTACAAACAGCCGGAAGCTTGCAGTTGCAAGGCAGCTTTTGCTAAACACCATCTCTCACTGGTCCGGGTTTACCCAGTCGATGCTGGGAGGCAATGCAACCATCGTGATTGATGAACAGACTAAAAATATCAGTGGGACCGTTCTCGGCAAAAACTTCTCAATCACTTTTGGGGTGTTGGCGACTGACGAGTTTTGCCGTATTGAAGCCATTATCTTCTCTCCATCAACCCAGGCTGGACGAGCTGCAGAAGTCGGACGCTTTTATTTAGGACCTGATGGCACGGTGTATTCTGGCGATAATGAGGTCCTTTTGAGTGAGCACGAAGAGTTCCTAAGTTATGCTCTGTTAACCGCGGTACTGCGTAAAGTTGTGAGCACTCCTCAGTCAGCCTGAACAACTGCTGGAGTGACGATTTCATCGCCCGGATCACGATTCAGTTCCGCCAGGCTTTGATTACGGAACTCGCGCGCCACATCTTTGCTAATCACGATTTCGTGGCGCGAACGAAGGGCCTCACGTGCGCCTTCAGGTCCGAGCGAGTGAATGTAGCGTAGAGCGCCGGACATGACTGACGCCTTCTCGGTGTCCTCAGTCCAGGCCATCAGATCGGCAAGCATCTGCTTTTCACCCTGGCGGACACGATGCCGCAGCTCTTCCTCGCCAAGCTCCCTGCGTTTCGCTGCGCTCTTTGCTGATCGCTGCTGTTGAGTTGCAGCCATGGCCTACCTCTTCTATTCCGCTGGCCGGCAGTGCGAGCCAGGTTTGACGTTTGCGTTGCTGGGTGCGGGCTATGCGGCGCATGAATCGACCTTCACCTGGTGCCAGGCGCCGACGGCTTCGAAGATCCGCGCGGCGTGCGCCTCGTCCAGCGATATCGCTTCAGGTATGGCGATCCAGCCCGAAGCCACCATCTGGCTTTGATTGGCCTCGTCGCGCAGCTTCTTGTAGCAATGCTCAATCACGTCTTCCAAGTGGTCGGAGAGGTAAACGCCATCGGGCGCCACCTCCACCGATTTGCTGTAACGGTCGCCGTGGGCGTCGATGCAGAGGGCGCTAAGGTAGATCGTCCATCGGTGGGGAATGCCGCAGACGGCCTGGCCAATCTTCCCGGGCGCGATGTTCTTGAGCGACTTGTAGTTGATCATGCCCTGTCGGCCACTGGGGTCGATGTTGACCACGGCGACGTGATTGGCGGCGAGCAGCGACCGGCAGGACCGGTCAATGCGGGCTTTGAGGTTGTGGGGTTTGCGCTTGCTCATAATGCCTCCGCGAGTTTGCGCAGCGCTTCACGCTCGGCCCGGGTGATGGGCGGCTTGCGGCGCTTGAGGATGGTTGTCGGGTCGATGAATTCCGAACGCTTCGCCGGGTCTGGATTGATCGGCGGGCTATCGCCGATGGTGAGCTTGCCGCCGGCGGCCAGGTGCCGCCGAACCTGACTGGAAAGCTCCAGCGCTTTCTCGCGCCGGAACTCGATATCAGATCTGAGGTTGCTGATCATGCTGCCGCCTTGGCCAGCGTCACCCCGGCCATGCTGAAGGTTGATCCTTGTTCCGCGACCATTGCGTCGAGCACTTCCCAGTTGACCAAGAGGACGGTGATCGGCGCCTGACCATATGCCACGGCTTTCACCAGGGCCTCGAAGTCCGTCACGTTGGCCTGCAGCGCTACCTGCTCGACCACGTGGCTCGTTACTGGCTTTTTAGCCTGGGCGACGGGTGCCGCAGTCTGAACTGGCGTGGCGCGGACAGGCTCGGGTGTCGCCACTTTCTCCACGACCGGTTCTGGCTTGATGGCCGCCAAGCGCTTGGTTTCTTGCTCTTCGGCTATACGCTTCGCGTCGGCCTTTTCCTGCTCAGCCTTCTGGTGTTCGGAGATGCGGAATTTGATCAGCGTTACCAGGTCATCGTTGGCCTTGGTCACCAGCTGCTGCACGTCGCTGAACAGGAAGGCATGATCAACGGCGAGCTCTGCCAGACTGGTCAGGTTCAATCGGATGCCGTCGGCTGCCTGGCTTGCATCGATCTTCGCCCGGGCCAGTTCGGTATCTACTGCGTCCTGGAGGCTGGCGATGGTGCGCTTGTTCTTCATGGCGCCGGCGAAGTCCGAAACGACATGAGGCAGCGTGACTTTGCCCAGCGTCTTGTTGATGGCGGCGATATGATCCGCCAGCGCCAGCTCGGCTTTTTGCTTGATGTTGGTCTTCACCAGCAGCTCTTGAGCCTTCACCAGCTTGTCGACTTTCAGTCGAGTCTCGCGAGCATGGGCACTAATGCGATCCAGCGACGAAAACAGCTCGTCGATGCTTTGGGTCTGCGATAAGGCCTGTTTCTTGGCGACCGACACGGCCTCTTCGACATCACCGCACCACTTGACCGCCTTCTTCGCATCGGCGAAGTCCTGGTCGGTGGAGAGCGTGGTTTTCACCGAGTCGATGACGGCCAGCGCCGAATCTTCAAACACCTTCAGGTTGCTGGCGGTAACCATGCCGGTCAGCTCGATGCGCAGGGCTGGCAGCTCGTCAGGTGCCTTGCCGACGACGATTGAGGGCGCGTCGGCCATTTCGAAGTTGGCCAGGTCTGCCTCAAACTGTTTCCAGCCTTCGATCAACTGGGTCGCGCGCCCGGCGACAGGCCGGTATTCCATGTGCACGAAGTTTTCCGGCGTGCCATCCGAGCAAACAAAGATCACTCGCTCAGCGCCGCTAACTAGCAGTTGCTGTTCAAGCTGCCAGTAATAGTGCGGGGCCAGCTCACCAGCCTTCACCTGGGCCACAACCGACTCATTCCAAAGCTTGTGCTCGAACAGGGTCTCGCCGAGCATTGTGGCGCCGTCCATGGAAGCGAGAAGGTTGCCCTTGGTGCCAACGATCGGATACAGCTCTTCGCCGATCAGTGCTTCGGCCAGCGGGCGAGCCATGGCTTCGGTTGCGTGGCCTTTGTCGAAGATGAATTGCTGAGACGGCGTGACATCGGGCGTGATGCCGGTCTTCTTGGCGACTAGCAGGTCGGTGCGGGATTGGTACTTCGAGGCGCCCATCATTGCTGGGGCTTCGGAGGCGGTGCGGAACTGGGCGCGGAGGGCAAGCCACTCGGCGGAGCCTTGAGCTACGTTGTGAATTTTCATGCTGCGTCTCCATCGAGGGCTTTGAGGTTGGTGATTTTTTCAATCTGCGCCGGGCTCAGCGTGTACTTGCTGCTGATGGTCGCAATGAGGTGTTCAGGGCTGGTGCGGTTTGAGTCGATCAGCGGTTGCCACTTCTCGATGTTCTCGGTCAGCAGGTCGTCGGAATAGGCGGGTAGCGCTTCTGGCTCAGGATGGGCGTGCTGCCGAGGGCTGACATCGCGCGCCGGCTCTTCGAATGCCTTGCCTTCCATCTCGTCGGCCGTTGGCGCCGACCCGACTTCGGGGAAGGCTTTGCGTAGGGCCTGTGCTTCGGCGCACTTTGCGAGCTGGGCAAATGCTCGACGCTTCCACATGGCATTGGGCGCCGCAGTGTCCTTGCTGGCTGTTGCGTAGTTTTCGATCCAGCGCTCGTTGGCTGTGTATTCGGCCACCAGGCCGTTGCTCATCTGCCGCTTGACCGTCACGCGGCACCATTCGGGATACGTGACTTCTACACCGCTCAACTTCGCAGTCACTGGGGGGCCATATTCTGGTTCGCTGATCCCGGCGTACTGGCCGGTACGCGCCGCCTGGATGCGGTACAGGCCGATGCCAGGCATCACTGTGTCCTGCATCTTTTTCGTCTTCGAGTTCCAGATAGGAACGATGTGGACCGGCTTCAGCATTGGGTCTAGGTGCGCGGCCTGGCAGTAGGCCAAGACCATCACGACTGAGTTCTTTTCGGCGCCGGGGTAGAGGCTGCTGCTCAGCACTTCAACGAGCGCGGCCTCCGACATCGCAGGCGTGTTGTCGTCCTGCTTCATTACTGCGGACATGGGGAATCCTTGCCGCGATGCTCGCAGCGATTGAAGGTGTTGGTTATTGAGTGATTCGATCAGCGAGTGCGCTGAGCAACATCAGGAAGGTGAAAAGGGCTAGGGCAGGGAAAGCGCCACGCCAGATGAGAATGCGCCTGGTGCGCTGGTGGGGAGTCAAGGCCGAACTCTCACTGCGATGCGACCGCCCTTCATTGTCGGCGCCAGCCGCTGCGGAAGATCCCTTACCAGGTCTTCACGCTTGCGGCCAATCAGTTCATTGAAAGGAAGGCCAAAGCCCAGGATGGCGATTCGACTCTCGATTTCGTTGAGTTGCTCTTCGATTAGCGATTGGACTGGTGCAGTAGTCATGATCTTCTCCTTGCGTGTGTATCGCTGGCGCTATCGTGCTCGTGAAGGGTTTTTCGACGAGTGACGTGTCTAGATCAATGGTTCTGTGAGTATTTGGGGTTGCCACCTCGATCCTCGGCGTCTACCCTGAAAATGTATGAATTGTTACGAATAATTTCGGTAGTGACCGTTTTCGGTTCACGCTACTTCAGGATGAGGAACGAAAAATGTTTTCACACGAAGGTCCCGCATTAGAGCTGTTGCTGTTCGTTATTGGCTTGTCTGGCCTGCTCTTGGTTGTGTGGTTTATCCACCACCAATACGAACGTTTAACTGGGAAAAACGTAAGAAAACAACAAGGTCGTAACGAAGGGCGCTCGACGTAGTCTGACGGCCTATCTAACCAGCCGAGCCAGCCTCTTCCGACTGGCTCTCAGTAGCCACGCACTGTAATGATGAAACTCTTCAGCATTTATGGTGCCTTCCGTGAAGTGGCGAACGATCAATCCCTCTACCTGCGACTCGGCGAGGGGCGCTGCGTCCGAAGGGTCAAGGGCAAGCAACGCAGCCGTTATATCTACATGCGCGCTCATAGGTCCGCATCCACGTCGTCTTCTGCCTCTTCCCGCTCTGCTGCAACCGCGTCGACGGCGTAGGGCTTGAGCATCTCTATGGCGATCCGCTCGGCGGCTTCGATAGGGCGGGGCTGACCGATCAAATCGGCAGCGTGCCCGCGTGAATCCGACTGACTGCCAAGGATCGAGGAAAGGAACAGTCGAGCGAACGAATCACGCTCGTCCAGACCGTCGATTTGGCGCTGGTTCAGGTGGCCTTGAAGGTACGTGCAGTAACGATCAAACGTCACCAATTGCGGCTGGCCGTGGCGGCGCTTCCACTTGATGTCCATTCCGCACACCAGCTGTTCCGCCTAATGCTCCAGCCACTCCTGTTCCGGATTCGCGTCGCTGACATCTGGAGGCAACTGAGCGTCGAATCGCTCTTGGCATAATTTCAATACTGCGCTCATGGTCGCCTCCGAGGCGGCTGCGTGGGTTAGTCGGTGTAAGCGACGTATTTGAAGTGGCCGTCTTTGAATTCCGGCATAAATAGGCCTGTCGGGCACCTGACCGGTAAGGTTGTTGGTAGTGGGTGGGGAGGTGTCTATGCGGGAGATAACTGGAAAATCGTCAATCAATAGCGCTATGATAAATTTCATTTTTTTCAGGGAGATCAATGATGTTTTTAAAGCGAATTTCTGCAGCGCTTCTGCTATTGAGCGTTTCTTCGGTCGCAAGTACCTTGGCAAGCGCAGCAGAGGACGACACCGAAAACGCCGTCAATTTGCTGGCCATTGAAAGCCTTTGCGTCAAGGCCAATCCAGATTCGAATAGCAGCGTTGAGAACGCTTTAAATAGCGATCCGGAGACGACCGAGTCGCTTAGAGCAGAAGTTCGCCGAGTCAAATCTGATCCAGCTTCCAAAGCAAAAATCCAATCGTTGGCGTTCAATATGAGCAACTCTGTCGTCGTATCTAAGCTTCCAGATATGTGCTCGTACTACCTCCCCAAGAAGTGAGAACGCATACCTTATGCTAGGTGTCTCGCACCTGCGGGGTTGGCGTCCGACATCGTTAGAAGGCTCTCATCGCACAGCCAGCCTAAGCTGACCGCAACCGGAGCCGGGTGCCGCCCACCGTTACCGGCGCTTGCTGGCATCGATCTCGACCCAGAGCGTATTGACGATTGGCGTCCTCCATTGCTTGGGGTTAGGCGGTGGCTTTGGCTGCGATTAGCCGCTTGGCCTCAATCTCTTCGTCGAATGACAGAAGGTGAGGCGCTACTAGGTAAAGGTTGAGCAATCGTTCGCTTTCATCCGTTGACCATGTCTGGTCGGCTAAGCGTTTTTCGTCGTACTTGGCATAAGCCAAAAGAGCCGATTCGATAACTCCACTCATGGTTCTGCGCTGGATGCGACCCATCACGTCGAGCATGTACTTAACGCGGGGGCTGATTCGAACGCCGATTTGGGCGCTCCTGGTTTTTACGCCAACCTTCTTGGCCATGACTCTCTCCGTTCGTTGGTTCACCTGTATTCGTCAACACTCATGCCTCCCGCTGGTTGCCGATGGGCGCGGGGTGAGTGCTGACGGGTAGAGGTGAGGAGGGGTATAAGTAGGGAAGTTCGAAATAAGGAGTTTTCTATGTCCCTGGTGGATCTTGATTTGACCTCGAAGGCCTTGCCTCAAGCTTGGAAGTCCACCGTTCTAGGACGGGTAGGCGGCTCCAATATCAAAGTCCTGCGCATGGATGAAATGTCCGTTGAAGCAGAGGTGCATGACTACACCGAGGGCTTGCTAGTCATCTCCGGACAGTTATTGCTGGGAGTCGATGGTGAGTGCGTGCGCGTGGGAGAGGGACAAATTTATCTGGCTGAAGCTGGTGTTCCGCATGCAGTTTTGTCTGGAAGCTACGGGACACTTGTCATCATTGATGTTTGAAAGGCCGCAGGTGCCGGAACTGGCCGGCACGCAGCTGACCAGACAGTTAACGAAAGGCTGTCTTGGCTGTTTCTGTTAAGTGGTCAGCCTAGGACATTCCGCCCGGCGCACCATCCGAGCCTGAGCCATCCGTCTTTCCGGCGCCCGGCGATCACGACGCAGCGAGTCGTCACTGATCGTTGAGTGCATGGCGATCAGCGCCGCCAGTACAAAGCACACCGGCGTGATAATCTGGCGCTTCATGGCCTCTGCCACCAAGGCCGTGCGTTTCGTCACGCCCAGCTTGAACATCGCATTGGTCAGGCGCTTCTTCACGGTGCCTGCCTCTATGCCTGCCTCTCGGGCGATCTCTTTCGAGGTGAAGCCCTGGGCAATCCAAAGCAGAAACTGTAGCTCTCGCGGCGCCAGGCCACGTCCGAGGTGACCCTTCCATGCGCCGTTGATGATTGTTGCTTCCATTCGTCGTAACCCTCGGTTGGTTTCCCGTTAGGCCCTGTTGCCAAGGACTATCGGTGAAACCCCCGACCTCGCTACTGGCGTCAGGCCGGGGTTGTTGCGTCAGCGGTGAGGCCCGTTGCCCGCTGCTGATTGCAGGCCTGGCCGTTCGTCTTCGTAGGTTGGCGGTGAGCTTCCTCCCCAGAGCATCAATCAGCATCTGTTCGCCTTGGATCACAGGTCCCTACAACATGCACGCTGCAGCTCGTTTGCCCGGTTAGGTGGGCAGGATGCATGAGGTCCGGCGTTCCCAGCCGAGGCTATCGGGACCGCTAATTCTGTTCAGTTGAGTCTCCCTTCTACCGCTGGGATTCGCGGGGCGCATTGCTTGCCAGGTCATTCGCACGGTTCGAGCGTTTCGCTCTCGATCAGCCGTACAGGGTGTCCCTGTCGTGGGCGGGCTATCTGACCCGTCTGATCGCCGGTCGCCAGTAGAGGCAATGCGGTCTGTTGGTATTTCTGTATTGCGCTGACTGTTAAAGAGCGGCGCAGCTCTCGCTGCTGGCCGGCGATGTTCATTGCTGGCTTGAGTTGAATTTAAGCAAGCTGAAATAAAGGTGTCAAGCATGCTGAAATAAATAATTCAGATTGCTGAAATTCAAGTCGATAAAAAACCCGCTCAGTGGCGGGCTCCTTTATGCGTCGCAGTACTCGCGCCAACCGATCCTGACGGCTCCGTCTTCCAGATGCTCGACTCTTATCCCGGCGGTATCGCCAATGTCTTGGATGACCTGGTGCCAGGCTTCAGGGCTTTCATCGTCGCGCCTGGAGACCTCGACCAACTGAATCCGCTGTACCCGGGGAGAGGCGATCAACCCTTGCAGGCGGCGGCCAACAAGCTCGTAGGAATTTCTCGGTTTTGGTGCGGGGTAGGGTTCCTGGTTCATGTGTAGCTCCTTGCGAATACTGTATGTATACACAGTATTTGTGCTGTCATGTATTGGCAAGAGGGCAGCAAGAAGTTTAATGCATGAATGCATATTTTATGATGGGTGCTTTCCGGCAGGAATGAAAAAGCCCGCGGTGGGCGGGCTTTAAGCGAATACGGTGAGCGGCGG
Organism: Pseudomonas sivasensis; assembly: GCF_021391435.1. Taxonomy (NCBI): domain Bacteria; kingdom Pseudomonadati; phylum Pseudomonadota; class Gammaproteobacteria; order Pseudomonadales; family Pseudomonadaceae; genus Pseudomonas; species Pseudomonas sivasensis. Next base: position 2,962,420 of record NZ_CP090029.1, read on the forward strand.
CTACCCCGCCAAGTCCAAATCACCACGATGAGCGATATGTACCTTGTTGCCATCTGGATCACGTAGGTACGCACCGTAGTAGCCGTCACCATAGTGGGGACGTTGGCCAGGTTCACCTTCATCAGATCCGCCCGCAAGAAGCCCAGCTGCATAGGCGCTGTCTACCGCATTTGGAGATGATGCGGTGAAAGCCACCATGCTGCCATTCCCTGTTCCGGCTTCATTTCGGTCATAAGGGCTGTACACATAAAAGCGAGGGAGGACGCTATTTGGCTTAATCCAGCATGCCGAAGGTGGCCCGCCATCAGGCGTTACAGGCCTACGACAGAGCCCCAGGGGGATCAGCACCGCGTCATAGAAGGTAGAGGCCTTATCAAGATCGTTTGTCCCAACGGTTACGTGACTGAACATCCTGTATTCCTACTTACGAAGGCGAGGCGTTATCGTGTCATTTTGACGGTGGGCGTGTATAGCCGTCGTTGGGTAAGTTGGGGAGGGCGAGTTTCGGCCCTCCAAATCTCAGACAAAGAAAAGCCCGCGATGGGGGGTAGCGGGCTTAAAGGGTTTCACTAGGAGCTGGGATAACCATAGGCGCCCTACTGTGAAAAGTTCGTGAATGCTCGTGCTCAGTACGAGGTAGCGATTGCCTGTGCCAACTGCCGGTCGGTCATTAGAGGCGGCAGGTATGTCGTGTGATAAAAGCGAACTGCCTGTTCAAATTGGGCTCCGCGAATCTGACCTTCTGACCCAATGAATGCGAGCGCGTCAGCCTTAGCAGGCTTGAAGTTGTTCGATGCAAGCATGGTAAGCCCGGTGGTTCCCGCAACGGTGTAGGTTGGAGCCATTAGCACTGATAGCATCGAGTTGTTATAGGAGTCATCGGACCCCTCAAAGGCATGAGCGCTGATGGATACGACGAGGGCTGCAGCTACAAGCTTCCATGAGTACATTTTTGGTGCTTCCATTGCATTTAGAGTAGGGCGCCACACCACCAGATCGGGTTGCTGCGGGTAGCTCTAGGTCGACATCAGAACGAGGTCGCTATCGCCTGCGCCAGTTGCATGTCAGGCATATGAGGTGATTTGTAGGCCGAACGATAGTACCTGGACGCCTGCTCAAACTCAGCACCGCGAATCTCTCCGTCCGAACCGATGAATGCCAAAGCGTCGGTCTTGGCTGACTTGAAGATTTTTGGCGGATCGGTCGTGAGAGATGTGGTTAATCCAATTAAAATGGTTGGCGAGGAGATTGTGATAAATATCGCGGCAGCGATAGGGTTGACGTCGTCACCTGATACGGCCTGAGTGCTGACCGATGCCAGAAGGGCGATCGCCAATGTCTTCTATGAGTCCATTCTTCGATGCTTCCGTTGCGATCAGAGGGCGCCACGATAGCAGAGTAGGGGATCACCAGAAACATGAAGCCCGGCCTAGCGCCGGGCTTCGATGTAACAGCGTCAGAAACTAACGATGCTTGTTTTTGTGTTTATGCTTGTTGTTCCCTTTGTGCTTTTTGCCATCCGATCGATGATTGCTGTCGTCATCCGCCAGGTTGTTTCCTAGCGCGCCACCCGCTGCGCCGCCGAGACCTGCACCGATAGTCGAACCCGTTGTGCCGCCGAGGCGATTACCAATGAGAGAGCCGCCTGCCGAGCCGATACCGCCACCTAATGCTGCTTCAGCTCTGTTGCCTCTTTGAGCGCCGACAGCACTGCCGGCTGCACCACCTACGCCTGCACCTACCGCCGCACCCGTTGAGCCGCCGAGTTGCTGACCTACGATATTGCCAAGTGCACCACCAACGCCGCCTCCAAGAGCGGCTGTGCCATCTCCGGCAGCTAGTGCTCCTTGCGAAATGAGGGCGCCCAAAAATAGCGCGGGTAGTGTGATTTTCATTTTGTGAACCTCTATAGGTTGTCAGCAGGCGCTCACGGTTAAAGCACGCCTAGCATTAAGACTAGAGTGAAAGTTTGAAGTTCTCTAAGGGTACTGCCTACAGGCGAATGGTTGTAACAACATATGCCCACATGGATTCGGCTGAGGAGTTAGCCTTAAGCGGGTACTAGAGATTGGGTGTAGCAGAGGAGCCCTAGTGTCAATGGGCAGATACAAGAAGCCCGGCGATGGACCGGGCTTGTTGACTTTACTTGGGACGAGGAGAAACAGGTGGGCTTGAAAATTTACCCATGTCACGCGCATCCATCTCTGCTTGACTGCATCCCATGCGCTTGGCTCGTTCCCGGAGCGCCCAGTTTTCCCCGCCCCAATCTGCCGGTCTGCCTTGCAATTTAAGGACAAATTCGTGGCCTTTGATGACGTTGCTCGTTCCAGCACATTCCCAAACTCGCTGCGCGTCAGATGTTGGCATTGGGGCATCTAAAGTAGCCTTTGCGCCCTCGGATAGCGAGGGAGGCGTGTTGGCACAACCCGTAAGGGCAAGCGCGAACAGAATGAAGGTAAATCTCATCTAAATCCCTTTTTCATTTTCCTACGTGAACGTCAAACGAAGTCGCACATCAAGAGGGTGTTGGCCTACCCAGTTTCTCGACCATCGTGACATCTCATAAATACTGATAACTATTGTGCGCGGAGACGCTTCATTGACCATCTCACGGTTTCTTGAGGGGTAGGTGTGCCATCAGCCCAAATAGAGCTCCTCTTTATCTCCATTTCAAGATTGTCCTTTTTGAAGCTTCCCGCAAACTCATACGTGGCTGTGTACTGAGGAACACCTTCGCTGTTCGTGGCAATAAAACGCTCGAGGCCTTGCAACCTGTCGCCTTGGAGTTTGTATTGGACGGGAGTGTCAACGCCTGGATGGTCGTGGGTGTAGTAGGCCCACCGCCTCATCACTACTTCCTGTGACTCTTTAGTACGCCAATATATGAAGTTACTATCGTCTTTGAAATAAACATAAACATGAAATTGAGAGTCGGGGACTTCTTTCTCTGCATACCACAGCCTGTCCGCTACAGGAAAAACGGGAGCTCTGGCGCATCCTGAGAGAAGCAGGCCCACAAAGAAGGAGAGAATTATTTTTTCCATAAAGTCCATTTCCCGTTACGAGGCGGATCGCCTAAGCGTATTTAGTCCAGGCGAACATAGAAATGGTTCAGCGCTATCAGCTCAACCACCGCCACGATGGTGCAGAGCACAACGAAGCCAGGGCTGAAGACTCGCTTGCGACCTGATGAGCCCCAACAACTAGGACCCGCGTCGGAAATGAAAGGAAGCACCATGAGGAACGCCAACCAAGCCCAGACCCAAAACTTGCTCCAGAAGCGCTGCTCTCGCCATGCAGTCATTTGCGCTGTTCCGCAGCCCGACTTATTCGGCCGTCCTTCACCTCGTCAGCGTAACCCACCAACCTGTCCGCTTCTTCGTAAAGCGTACCCACCAGCCCCATCAGGGCTATGGCGTCGGCATCGCTGAGTTTTTCAGCGATCTTGCCTAGGTCGACACAGGACTGCTCAAGGTTGGAGGCTATCGCCTTAAGGTCGCGGCGCAGTAGTTGATTAGGTTTCGTGAGGGACATGGGGCCTCCTGGAACGCATCAGTAAAACTTCTGCAGCGCCTGCACTACCACGCCCACGATCCGGCAGCTCTCGTCTACCGCTTCGATTGGGTAGCTAGGGTTGAGTGGCTTCAGGAACAGCCGTCCGCCATCGCTGACCAGCTTCTTGAATGTCGCTTCATTGCTAGCTGGGAGCTTGGCCACCACCAGCTTACCTGGTGCTACTTCAGCCTCAGTGTCCACAAGGATCAGCGTGCCCTCGGTAATGCTCTGGCCGGCGGGAGCTGTCATCGAGTCACCTTTGACTGTCAGCCAGAACGCAGGGCCTTTGGAGTCGTACTCCGAAAACTCGTAGGTGTCCGAGATTCCCGCCGGGTACGGCTCCACTGCTTCCGCCCAAGCCCCGGCGGCAACCCAGCTCACTACCGGGTAGCGGAATGATTTGGTGGGCTGGGCGGCGGGGGAAATGTTTGATTCAGAAGCATCGCGCTCATCACCTTCGCCAATGGCCAGCCACTCAGCTCGGAAGCCAGTCGCTTTCGCCAGAGAATAAAGGTTCTCCGGCCTGAGGCTTTTGCTCTCACCGGTGATCCATTGAGTGACGGCCGAATTTGCAACGCCGCAAAGCGATGCAATTTCCCCTTTCTTTTTACCGCTGACCTGTATGGCGCGGGCGATGCGTTCGTGTCTTTCCATGGACTCAATATTAAGTTAACTGAATTTAAGCATGCAGTAGGGGAAAAACGCCGTTGATGCCATAAGTTAAGCATGCTTAAATTGCGACAGACTCGAACGAGGATGCGCAATGAATACGCATGAGGTCGCCGAATTCTTCGGCAGCAAGACGAAGTTGGCACTCGCTTTGGGCATCCGTCCAAGCGCAGTGACCATGTGGGGGGAAACGATCCCCGAATCCCGGCAGTACCAGATCCAAGTCCTTTCCAAGGGCAAGTTCAAGGCGACAAAGAAAGACCAAGCCGCCTGACAGGCAAGCCCTGCTGCCCATGTAGCCAGTATCGGCCCATGCGGTCTGCGAGGTAAGAAACCTGATGTCGCTGGAGTTTTATCCAGTAGTTTTTGAAAAGGCGAAACGGGGAGTAGGGCGGGGAGGTTGGCGCTTCGGCGCTGAATTACAGCCACAAAAAAGCCGACGGTCGAGGTCGGCTAATTCGAAAACACGTTGTGAGGCCGATTATATGGAAACCCAGCCACATATCAATAGCTCTACCAATCTCGCGCCACGTTTTGCGCAATCTGAAAACGTGGCGCGCATTTGCTCGTATATCTTTTTTCCGGCGGTCTGACATGCAATACACCGTCACGATTAACCAGGTGAAGGCGCTGGAGTGGGGACTGAATTCTCAGCAGGCCCTGCTGTTCGCCTTCGTCTACGGCTGCCCGAGCTGGACCAAGCCAATCAAGACCGATGACGGGATCTTCTTCGCGCTCAGCAAGGCCAAGATCATTGAGGAACTGCCTCTTCTCACTGATAAGCCGGACACCGCTTACCGCATGCTGAAGGCTCTGGAAGAGGCCGGTTTGATTGAGCTTTCCAGCACTTCTAACATCACGCTTTTTCGTCTCACCGAGAAGGCCGTCGAGTGGAACCAAAAGCTTGATGGGTCGGAAAAATATCCGACCCCACCAAAAAACAAAGGTCGGAAAAATATCCGATCTACCTCGGATAAATCTCCGAGCAAGGTCGGAAAAAAATCCGAGCAAGGGTCGGATAAATCTCCGACAAATCAGGATACCAATCATCAGGGTACCAGTCAGGACACCAGTCAGGACTTGCAGGACGCCACCGGCAAGCCGGCTCAGTCCCGCGGCTTGGTGCTGGTGGTTGATCGTACCGACGCTCCACGGGTTGAGATTCCCGCCGACATGCCTGGCCCCAAAGACCAGACCTGCAAAACCTTCAAGGTCTGGGCGAATTACGCCATGGCATACCGCAAGCGCTACAGCACCTGGCCGGTTTGGAACGCAAAGGTTGGCGGCCAGCTCGGCCAACTGGTTGATCGCCTCGGCGCCGATGTCGCCCACCACGTTGCCGCCCACTTCCTGAAAACCAGCGACGCCGCTGTGCTGCGCAAGTGCCACAGCCTCAACGAACTGCTGGCCAACGCCGAGAGCTACCACACCCAGTGGGTGACCGGGCAGCGTGTCAACAGCACAACCGCCCGCCAGATGGAAAGGACTGAGGCAAACCTCTCCGCAGCCGAGCAGGCAGCCCAGATGGTTCTGGCCAAGCGCCAAGCAGGTGACCGCAATGAATACCTCTGAAATGAACGACCAGCAGGTCGCCGGGCTGGCCGCCGCCATCTGCGCAACGGCCGAGGCCATGGGCCAAGAAATGAACCCAGGCACTGCGGCGATTATGGCCGAAGACCTCTGCGCCTACCCTGTGCCCATCGTGAAGGCGGCGTTGAAGGCGTGCCGCTTCGAAGTGAAGGGCAAGCTGGCGATGGCTGACATCCTGCAGCGTGTCCAGACCTCCGACGGCCGCCCTGGGAAGGATGAGGCCTGGGCCATCGCCATGACCACCAACGATGAATTTGAAACCGTGGTGCTGACCGACGAGATCCAGCTGGCACTTGCTGCTGCGAAACCCATCTTGGATGGCGGCGACAAAATCGGCGCGCGCATGGCGTTCATCGACGCCTACCAGCGGTTTGTGAGCCAAGCCCGCGAGGACGCGAAGCCGGTCAACTGGCATGTGTCCGTAGGCTTCGACGCCAACCGCCGTATCCAGGCTGTGACCAAGGCGATGGAGCTGAAACGCATTCCTCGTGAGCACGGCCAGAAGTACCTGGCAGACCTTAGCTCCGAGCCCATTACCGAGGGCGGACGTGCTATCGCCGGTCTGCTCACTGGCAACGTCACCCGGCCAGAAGATCCGGCGATTCGCCAGAAGCTGGAGCTGGTGAAGAACTCGATGATGGAAATGCGGAAGGCCAGCGCCGAACGAAAAACCGAAATGCGGATTGAAGCGGCCAATGAGTTGGCGGATCGCCGGGCGCTACTGATCAAGCAGGCCCAGGAACTGGAAACGAAGAGGGCGGCGCAATGACCGACAAGATCAGCGTCAACTGCCAGGCCAAGCTCACCGAGGCCATCACATGCTTGACCACCATGTACCGCGACAAGAAGTTTGTGGTGGTCTCCCTGCGTCCGGGCAAAGACCGCACCCTCGACCAGAACCGGTTGTGGTTCGGGATGTACAAGCGAATCGCCGAAATGACCCAGATCGGCGACGCAGCGGACGCCCGACGCTACTGCAAGCTGCACTTTGGCGTGCAGATCCTGCTGAATGAGGACGCTGGGTTCCAGGCCGAGTGGTACCGGGTGATGCGTCTTCTGCCATACGAAACGAAGCTTGCCATGATGGGCGAGTGCCACTTGTTCGGCCCTGACGGCTTCCCGGTGACCAGCCTGTTCAATCGCGCCCAGGGCATCACTTACACCGACCGCATTGCAGTCTACTTCACGGGCCAAGGTGTGGTTTTCACTGATCTGCTCAGCAAGGAGGCTGCATGATCGCCAAGCAACCAAAACCGAAGAATTGCAAGAACCCAGCATGCGGCATCAGCTTTCCGCCGCAGCGCTTGGGCCAGTCCGTATGTAGCCCGAAGTGCGGCCTCGCCATCAAGGACGTAAACCAGGCGAAGGCGCGCAAGTCGCTGGCCCAGGTCGAGCGCCGCGAGATCAAGGTGCGTAAGGAGAATCTGAAGAGCAGGGCGGATCACCTGCGCGAAGCCCAGGCGGCGGTCAACGAATACGTGCGCCTGCGTGATGCGCACCTGCCCTGCATCAGCTGCGACTCCACGCCAAACGACAACGACCTCATGACTGGCAGCCGGTGGGATGCCGGGCACTACCGATCAGTCGGCGCCTGTCCAGAGCTGCGCTTCGAGCCACTGAACATCCATCGCCAGTGTGTGAAGTGCAACCGCAATCTGTCCGGCAATGCCGTGGAGTACCGCATTCGTCTGGTGCAGCGCATCGGTGCCGAAAAGGTGGCCTGGCTGGAGGGTTTGCACCCAGCCTGCAAGTACACGATCGAAGAGATCAAGGCCATCAAGACCGAATATCGAGCGAAGACCAGAAAGCTAAAGGAGAAGGCCGCATGACCTATCGCAACGTTGTTTCAGCAGTAGTTCGAGCCCTCGCGGCCGAAACCATTACTTCCGCCGGCGGCTGCGACTTTGAGCCCAAGGTGCAGTGCGCCAAGCAGAAGGGGGAGATCATCGGAAAGGAAGCGGCGTTTCTCCAGGACTGCTGGGTATTCGGTCGCCTGCACAAGGCATTGACTCCGGCGCACTGGCGGGCACTGGTGGCGAAGTACTCTACCCACGAGGAGCGAAAGCACGGCGCGATACTGGAGCTGCTGAACTCTGTGAAGACGCCGGCGCCGAAGCGCTTCAGGGAGTGCGCCGTGCTGACCTGGGCTATTCCGCAGGTTGCCGGTGCCGAGGGCAAGCGCTCCGCCGCAGTGCTGCCGGCAGCCTGGTACGACATCACCAACTGGGATAACGATGGGAAGCCAGAATCAACTCGGTACCGGTGGCGCTCAGGTATCCGCAAGACGCTGGATGACCAAGTGAACGAGGCGCTCACTGCCGCTCAGGAGCTGCTCGACTCAGAGGGCTTAATCGAAAGTTGTGCGGCGTAGTAAATAGCCATTGCAACGAATGAGAAAATGAGAGAGTATTTATCCATCCTATCGATCTTGCGCGTTAGGGGTTTACACTTCAAAGCCCGGCTTATATGTCGGGCTTTTTATTGCGCTCAGTTTGTGCAGGGTCGAAAATAGAGCTTCCGACTATAAACTGGGAGAGCGTCATGGTTTTGCGTGGCATGGCACAGATGCATGTCGACGACTTGGCGGAACGGTTCAAGAAGTTGGTTGTAGGGCAGGCTGGCAACGCGGATATTCAGTTTGCGTGGGTTGTTTTTTATCAGGGCCGAATGTTCGGGGCTTATTCAACGGCCGAGCTTGCGCTGGAGAAAATAACTGACATTGAGCACTGCATTAGCATCGACGAGGCCCCGGTCCCTCAAACCTCAATTAACTAAAGTTTTTACTAAGCCTCGCCTACAGCGGGGCTTTTTGCTTTCCACCGTTCGTCCAGTGCTTGGCAAGCGCTGTGACATGCCGAATACCATGTTTATGCGCGGTTGTTTCGAGCGTTTGAACGGAGAGACAGCATGGACATTAATAAGAGTGCCCCAGGCAATATTTCGCAGCAGGAAGTGACGCGCGGCACGGACAACGAAGCGGGTTACGACCCTCGTCGTGGCGAGCGCGAGATCCTGCCGCCTCAGAATGAGGATCCCTCCCTCGAAGAGGATATGTCGGACGTTGACGCTGCCGATTCAGTGGCGAGCGAACATCCCGATAACTGACAAGTTTCATGTCAACGAGCCCGGCCATCGCGTCGGGTTTTTTATTGCCCCATGGAAGGGCGATTCAGCAAAAGGAATTTGCAGATGTTGAAAGAATTCAGATGCGGTAACTGCAATAGACTTCTCGCCCGCACGGGTGGGTTTACAGAGCTCCAGATCAAATGTTCCCGATGTGGGACGCTGAATCATGTGAAGGCCGCGAGCCTCGAGCAATCGCCGATGAGCGCCATACGCCCAGTACAGAGGCCTGAACTTAAATCAGCTAAGTAACGGAGTTTAAAATGGAAAACGCAAATTCGGCGTCTCAAACCTTGCAAGATCTTTGGACCCAAGTGCAACCGGTGGATAACACCGGCATGCTTAGGCGCGTGGTTTTTGGGGACGGCAAGTTTTATGCGGCTGGTGGCAACGGTCTTCCCACAACCACTCAGCTTGTCAGCGGAGGCGCGACTGGTACAGCGTGGACCAAGCTTAAGGATGCCGTCACCTCTGATAGCGGAAAGGTCCTCAACGACCTGTACTGGAACGGTATTGGGGTAACGCTTCAAGCCCTTTCTCAATCCGGCAATGTGGTCTACGGCAGCACAGCACGCCCTGAAAGGGCTTGGACAGACCTTACGGCAACTGTTCGCGCGTCCGGAGACTTGCAAGGCATCGTGTATTATGAGCCAATTTCCGGCATTGACACGACCTGGATACTGGTTGGGTCTAACGGTAAAGTCTTTTCCCGTTATGGCGATTGGTCAGGCCAGGTGGAGCGCACTACGACCTTCACTTCTAGCGAGACTGTGTACTGCGTCAACGTCATTGGCGTTTTTGTGTTGATTGCGGGATCGAATGGGAAGCTGCTTAGCGCTGTGAAGATGGCGACGGAGAATTCGCAATCATTCGCGCCCAGAACCAGCACCTTCGGCACTAGCACCATCCTTTCCATGAAGCTTTGCAACGGGAAAATGTTTATCGTTGGTGCGGATGGCAAGATGGCATATTCATCCGATGGGCTTACCTGGACTGCTGTTGCAGATACCAGTTTCGGTGGAACCATCATCCGCGACATTGCTTACGGTAATGGCAAGTATGTAGCTGTCGGCGACGGCGGCAAGACAGTCGTTTCCGAGGATGGGATCGGCTGGGTTCAGCAAGCCAACACTTTCGCAGGAACCGATATCCGGAGCGTCGCCTACGGCAACGGCAATTTTGTAGCTGTTGGTGCAGGCGGCAAGATTGCTTACTGGACTCCATGATCTTCTATCTCCTTGCGTAATAGAGCCCAGCCGTCGCGCTGGGCTTTTTCATTTCTGATTCAGGATCGCCACAGCCAGGGTGGCCCTTCGGGGGATGCCTGGACGCGGATAAGCCGGTAGTGCAGCGCTGCGGACAAACACCGGCAGCCCGCGCATCCTGACCTCACTGTGCTTCCAAGGTGGCGCGAGACAATAACGGCGCGATCGATGCATTGGGCGTCGACGCCGGGAGCGTCTTTGGCTGACTGCGGGAAAGACCGCGCACCTATTCAGGGCCTCGACATTCATCGGGGCCTTTTCGTTTTCGGCTCCACCGCACCCATTGCTCCGAGCTGGGAGTGCTGCTGGGGCTGATTCAAATCTGCAGGTCATGGCCTGTCATATTCATAACTCCCTGACGGGGAGGAACCGAGATGTCCAACATGCCAGACAAACCAGACACATGGGCGATTGCGCTTGCGTGGTTGAGCCAGCATTCGGCAATCCTCTATGCGGCTGCGCTGTCCTGCGCCATGGCTGTTCTGCGTATCACCTACGGTGGTGGTACACGACGCCAGATGCTGGTGGAGGGCGCTATTTGTGGCGGCCTCACCTTGACCATCATCAGCGGCCTGGACTTCTTCGGCCTGCCCCAAAGCATGGCCACCTTCGCAGGTGGATGGGTAGGCTTCCTGGGTGTGGAGAAGATCCGGTCAATTGCTGACCGCGTGACTGACTTCAAGCTGCCAGGTCGCAAGGTCGATTAATCCGCGACACGTTTTCGAATGCGCCAAATCGTGGCGCGAGGTTTAGCAAATGAGCAACGTCAGCCGGCTGCGACACGTGCTACCAATGAGCCCGGACATCAACGCTGCGGTCGGCGCTCTCGACAAGGCTATTGCCGATGCTGTGGATGCTGCCAAGGCTGCCGGTTTGCCTCAGGGCCTGGTCGTCAGCCTGCTTCACGGGCACGCCCATGCACAGACACACCAAATGGTGACCGAATGACCGTCAAGGTACTGGAGTTCAAGCGGGAGGGCTGGCGAGACGCCGCTAAAACCCTGCGCAAGATCGCCGATGACCTCGATGCCGGGGAGCATCCCGAGTGCACGGTAGGCGCGCTGACGCTGATCGGCGCTAAGGGAGAGGTGACCGTGTTCGGTCTCGGCCCGAAGTGCGACGACCTGCAGTGCCTCGGCGCGATGCGCCTGGGTGAGCAGAAGCTGATTGATGTGCTGCTGGACATTGGGGAAGGGTAGGTGTGCCGCAGGTTAGTGCGGCACACCTCTGTAGCAGCGTCTGAAGTCAGAAGGGTTTTCGTTTCGAAACGATATCAAGGAGTTGTTCGATTGCCTCGGCATAAGTCGTGGCTTTAACCCCTTCATCTGTTGATCCACCCATAGTTCTTGGTCCGTGAGTGAAGTTGTTCAGGGTGGTATTGATTTCTCCCTCCGCACCCCCAGCGCCTGGAATGCGCCAAAGATCTGGGTTTCGGTTCCAGCGCGTCACGGTTTCGAAGAGCAAGGCGACAATATCGCCAGGGTTTTCAGGGGTGAATTTGCCATTTTCGGTAAGCTTGAGCAGCTCAATTTCAGGCAGCTTTTCCGAGTAACGCGCCTGTGCGACGCTGCGGACCACCCTTAGCTTGGCTTTGACTTCTGTCTCCTTATCCACTTGCCGGATTACAAACTGAGGCTCTAATGCAGTTGTGAGTTCAATGGCGTAATCGATAACACTTCTTGTCATTTTGAAGCTCCTTTGGTTGAGATTCATAACTGGTGGCTTTGCGGCATCATTTCAAGGTGGGCTTATGCATAGACCGATGCCGCCGACTGACCTGCTCGAATCGCCATTCCTGATCCTCGCGCCCGCTCCCGAAGTGTGGGAGTGGATACAGCGCGAGGTCCTGGCCGAGGCCGGTAGCATTCACAACCCCGACCATTCCCACCTCATCGATTCCAGTATCGGTGTGCTGTGGGCATCATCTGCCTTCAGCAAGAAGGGTCGTTCAGTACTGGGGCAGGCCGAGCAACTGGTGATCCGCGCAGGTGGGTGGCAGAAGGCGCGCCAGGAACAACAGATGCGTGACTGGTTCGGCGACGAGCCTGAGTTCCTCATCACCTTGGCTGCTGACTACTGCGCCCAGTGCAGCGACCTTGAGTTCTGCGCCCTGATCGAACACGAGCTGTATCACCTGGCTCATGCGACCGACAAGTACGGTCAACCAGCATTCACCCAAGATGGCGCACCGAAGATCAAGCTGCAGGGCCACGACGTCGAAGAGTTCGTCGGTGTCGTCCGCCGCTACGGTGCAAGCCCTGACGTTCAAGCGTTGGTGGATGCTGCAAACAGTCCTGCTGAGGTGGGGAAATTGAACATTGCGAGGGCCTGCGGAACCTGTCTGCTCAAGTTGGCCTGATGTAAGACAGGCGTGAGACGGAATCTAACTTATGGCAGCCCTGAAAAATGAGGTGAAGAGCTTCATCGTTCAGGCTTTGGCGTGCTTCGACACCCCAAGCCAGGTCTCACAAGCGGTGAAGCAAGAATTTGATGTAGATGTAACCCGCCAGCAGGTTGAGCAGCACGACCCGACAAAGCGCGCCGGCTCCCATCTGGCGCTCAAGTGGCAGACCCTCTTTCACGACACCCGTAAGCGGTTCCGCGAAGAGACAGCTGACATCCCGATCGCCAACCGCGCCTTCCGCCTTCGTGCCATGAACCGCTTCGTGGAGAGGGCCGAGTCGATGAAGAACATTGGTCTGGCTATGCAGATCCTGGAGCAGGCCGCGAAAGAAACCGGCGACATCTACGTCAATCGAGCGCGGAAGGAGGAGGCGGGCGACGAGCCGGTAATTCCGACTCGGATTCAGGTCGACGTGGTTGATGCGAGGAAACCGAATGCCGAGCCTTAACGTTCCGCAGGCTCAGTTCCTCACGCTGCCCCACAAGTTTCGTGCTTTCGTTGCTGGGTTCGGCTCGGGGAAAACATGGGTGGGCTGCTCGGCACTCAGCAAGCACTTCATGGAGTGGCCCGGCGTCAACGCTGGGTACTTCGCGCCGACCTACCCGCAGATCCGGGACATCTTCTATCCGACCATGGATGAAGTGGCCTATGACTGGGGGTTGAAGACCAAAATCAACCAGGCGAACCACGAGGTTCACATCTACAGCGGCCGGCAGTGCCGCGGCACTGTGATTTGCAGGTCTATGGAGAAGCCTCAGACCATCGTTGGCTTCAAGATCGGTCACGCTCTGGTGGATGAGCTGGACGTGCTGACGGCCATCAAGGCACAGCAGGCCTGGCGCAAGATCATCGCCCGGATGCGCTACAACCTGCCCGGACTGAAGAACGGGGTGGACGTCACCACAACGCCGGAAGGCTTTAAGTTCGTCTTTCTGCAGTTCGTGAAGCAGCTCCGCGACAAGCCGTCGCTCAAGGAGATGTACGGCCTGGTGCAGGCCAGCACCTTCGACAACGAGCTCAATCTGCCGGATGACTACATCGCCTCCCTGATGGAGTCGTATCCGCCGCAGCTGATCATGGCGTACCTCAAAGGCCAGTTCGTCAACCTGACGTCCGGCACGATCTACACGGCCTACGACCGCAAGCTCAACGGGTGCTTCGACACCGTGCAGCCCGGTGAGCCACTGTTCATCGGGATGGACTTCAACGTAGGCAAGATGGCGGCGATCACCCACGTCAAACGTGACCAGGGGCTGCCCAGGGCAGTAGATGAGCTGATCGATGGCTACGACACGCCCGACATGATCCGCCGGATCAAAGAACGCTACTGGCAGCACGACGGCAACGATTTCAAGAAGACCTGCGAAATCAGGATCTACCCGGACGCCTCGGGCGATTCGCGCAAGTCCGTGAACGCCAGCATCACCGACCTTGCCATGCTCAAACAGGCCGGGTTCGCGGTCATCGCTCCAGCTGCAAACCCGCCGGTGAAGGATCGAATTAACGCAATGAACGCCGTCTTCTGCAATGCGCAGGACGAGCGCCGCTACCTGATCAATTCGCTCACCTGTCCGACCTATGCCGATGGCCTGGAGCAACAGGTGTGGGGCGCGAACGGGGAGCCAGATAAAACCGCAGGCATCGATCACGCGAACGACGCCGGCGGCTACTTCATCCACCGCGAGTATCCGATCATCAAACCGGTCACCGCTATCAAAATGGGATACGCCCGATGAGCAATGACGTCTCCTTCAAGCGGGCGGAATACACTGCAGTGCTGGACCGCTGGGCGACCGTTCGTGACGTCTGCGCCGGCCAGCACCGGGTAGTCGATCGGCTGCCTTACATCAACGCGCACGACAAGTCGCCGGAGAACGTAGACCGGAACAGGGCTTACCGCGAGCGGGCGGTGTTCAAGAACGCCACCGGGCACACCCGAAACGGGCTGCTGGGTCTGGCCTTCCATAAAGATCCGACCCTCGCGGTACCGAAGAAGCTGGAATACCTGCAGGACAATGCAAACGGCTCCGGTGTCAGCATTTACCAGCACTCCCAAGGCACGCTGGAGAAGGTGCTTGAGGCTGGGCGCCACGGGTTGTACGTCGACTATCACCAAGACGACGGCATCGGCGGTCACTCTGTGATCCTTTCCTATTGCGCAGAAGACATCATCAACTGGCGCACGGGTATGGTGAACGGCCACAGCGTGCTGACGCTGGTGGTGCTGCGCGAGTCGCCGGAGATACCGGAAGGTTTTGGCTACAAGACAGCTGAGCAGTTCCGGGAACTGGCGCTGGAGGAAGACGGCTTTGTTTGCCGGGTTTGGCGCCGGTCCGGACCAAAGGGTGGCGGCCCACTAGAGGTCATCGAAGAATTTAGGCCTGAAGGTGTCACTGGGCGCTTCAAAGAAATCCCGTTCACCTTCGTCGGCGCACAGAACAACGACCCAAGCATCGACGAGTCGCCGCTGTACGACATCGCCATGATCAACCTGGGTCATTACCGGAACAGCGCCGACTACGAAGACAGCGTCTTCTGGTGTGGCCAGGCTCAGCCGTGGATCTCTGGTTTGGATGAGCAGTGGCGCGACTGGATGGAGAAGAACGGTGTTTATGTAGGCTCCCGGGCGCCGATGATGCTGCCAGCTGGCGGCCAGTTCGGTTACGCGCAGCCCTTACCCAATACGCTGGTCAAAGAGGCGATGGCCGATAAGAACCAGATGATGATTGAACTGGGCGCACGGATGGTTGTGGCGTCACTTGCCACCAAGACAGCTACCGAGTCACGCGGCGATCAGTCAGCATCTACATCGGTGCTCGCTGGTTGTGTGGCAAACGTCAGCGAGGCATACACGCGAGCCATCATGTGGTGCTGCGCCTACATGGGCGTTGCTGACAAGAAGGTCACCTACCAGGTGAATCAGGAGTTCGTCGAGCTCACGGCTGATCCGCAGATGATCACGGCTTTGGTTGGCTTGTGGCAGCAAGGCGGCTTCGCCAAGGCTGATCTGAGGGCCTACCTGCGTAAGCTGGGCTTGATCGCGCCAGAGCGAACAGACCTGCAAATCGATGGCGAGCTGGAAGAGCAGGGCGACGGCCTGGACCTGGACGACGAGGACAAACCAAATGGCGGTAGATCCGGCAGTACTTGATGCCACGATCCGGCACGCGGTCTTTCTCGAAAAGCTCAAGGCTGGGGAGGTCGGCAAGTTCGCTCCCTTTCTCAAGGAGATTGACCGCTCTATTCGCGACCGCCTCACCCAGTCGGACCTGACTGAGTACAGTGTCAAACGCCTCGAAGCGCTGCTGAAGGAAGTGGATAGTCTGCTGCTGGGCATCTTCGATCGCTACAGCGCGCAACTGAACCTCGACCTGGTAGATATCGCCAACTACGAGGCTGAGTTTGAGGCGACCAGCATTGCCAGATCGGCGCCGGTTGGTGTGTCGCTGGATGTAGTCGCGCCGACGGCCGCTGCAATCCGGACCGCAGTGCTGACGAACCCGCTCAGTGTGCGAGGTACCGGTGGCGGGAAGTTATTGAAGGCCTTCATCAAAGGCTGGACCAGCGCCGAGCGTGAGCGTGTCACCGGCACAATCCGGCAGGGGTTCTTCGAAGGGCAGACGAACTTTCAGGTCATCCGCAACATTCGCGGTACCAAGGCGGCAGGGTACAAAGACGGTATTCTCGCTACCACCAACCGCAACGCCAGCACGGTCGTGCACACCGCGATTCAGCATGTGTCGTCCCAGGCGCGCATGGAGGTCGCCAAGGCCAACACGGATATCGTGCAAGAGATCCAGATGGTGGCCACGCTGGACAGCAAGACCAGCCAGCAATGCCGCTCGATGGACAAGCGCAAGTTTCCGGTCAATTCCGGGCCACGGCCGCCATTCCACCCGAACTGCCGCACCACCTTCATTCTGTTGACCAAGCTCAGCGTGATGTTCGCCAAGGGCGCTACGCGTGCCTCGGTGGGTGCTGATGGCGGACAGCAGGTCAGTGCCGACCTCGATTACTACCACTGGCTCCAGCAGCAACCGGCATCGTTCCAGGACGTGGCTATTGGACCTGTACGGGCCAAGCTGTTCCGTGAGGGCGGATTGACCGTCGAACGCTTCGCCGAGCTGCAGCTTGATCGCAACTTCGCACCGCTAACTCTGGCGCAGATGAAGGGACTAGAGCCTTTAGCATTCGAAGCGGCAGGAATGTAATGTCAAGAGCTGACGCATTTCGATCTCTCGGCCTCAAGGGTTTTCATAAGTTCGAAATACAGTTTTGGCCAATGGCGAGCCGCGCTTTCTAATTTCTTATAAACACTTGCCTTTTCTTCGTCGGACACATTGAGGGTTTCACGCATTGCGTTGGATACCTCGAGGGTTTGTACGGAGATTTCTGGTGCATATACAGAAACCATAAATGCGTTTTTCATAAGGGTCTCAGCTCGCTCGTTCCAGCCAGCGTCGTCCCTCAAAGGGCTATAGGCGTAGGTTGTAATGCTTGCGATGCTTTTGAGAAATGCATCTCCTTTGGCTCGAAGAGTGTCCTCGTGCTTATCCACTCGCTGAACGCAATTCTGTATGCGGTTCTGATTGAGGGTGTCATTGCTCGCCATCAGTGTAATTGCGGAGCTACCAAGGGCTCCGATAAGCGCGATTACTGAAGTAACGACCGCTACCGTTATCGTTTCTGGTAGAGAAAAGAAACGACCTTTCCGCAAAAGAGGCTGGCCCATCGTCATCCTTATTCATATTGCCAAGTGGCTTCGGGCGGATATTCACAGCCCAAAACTTTGAACACAACCCGCTTCGGCGGGTTTTTTATTGCCTGCAAAGTGGGCCGACTCAACCCAAGGGGTGCATCAACGTGGCAGAAGAAAACGAAATCGACCTGGAAAACCCGGCAATCAAGGCCGCTATCGCGACTGCCGTTGAAGCATCCGTTTCGGGTTTGAAAACCAAGAACTCGGAGCTGTTGGGCAAGCTGAAGGAAACCTCTGGCAAGCTCACCCAGTTCGAAACTCAGTTTGAAGGCATCGACATTGATGCAGTGAAAGGCCTGCTCAGTCGTGCTGGCCAGGACGAAGAAACCAAGCTGCTGACCGAGGGCAAGGTCGACGAGGTCTTCAACCGCCGCACTGAGCGCCTTCGCGGTGACTACGACAAGCAGCTGAAGACCATCAGCGAGCGTGCCGAGAAAGCTGAGTCCTTCGCTGCCAAGTTCCAGGGCAAAGTCCTGGGCGACTCGGTACGTGGTGCTGCTTTGAAGGCGGGCGCGCTGCCCGAAGCAACCGACGACATCATCCTGCGCGCCAAAGGCGTGTTCACCCTTAACGAAGATGGCGATGCAGTCGCCGTCGATGAATCCGGCCAGGTCATCCTCGGTAAAGACGGCAAGACCCCTCTGACTCCGCTCGAATGGGCGGAATCTCTGCGCGAAAGCGCACCCCACCTGTGGCCCAGGGCTTCAGGGACATTTGCCCCGGGCGGGGGTGGCGGCAAGGCTGCATTCAAGCGCTCCGAAATGACCTCCGAGCAGAAGCGCGACTTCCAGCGCAAGCACGGCCAAACCGCATATCTGCAATTGCCCAAGTAAGGGGATTGACCCATGGCTACAACCGTAAATAGCGACCTGATCATCTACAACGATGAGGCGCAAACCGCATACCTGGAGCGTGTCCAGGACAACCTGGATGTGTTCAACGCATCGTCGAATGGCGCGATGGTGCTGGACAACGAACTGATCGAAGGCGATTTCCGCAAGCGTGCTCTCTACAAGCTGAACGGATCGCTTGAACACCGTGACGTCAACTCTGACGGAAAGGTTACCGCCAAGAAGATCAGCGCCGGCGAAGCTGTGGGCGTCAAGGCTCCATGGAAGTACGGTCCGTACCAGACCACCGAAGAGGCGTTCAAGCGCCGCGGTCGTCCGGTCGAGGAGTTCTCCCAGATCGTCGGCGCCGACGTTGCTGACGCGACCCTTGAAGGCTTCATCCAATACGCAACTGCTGGTCTGCGCGCGGCCATCGGCTCCAACGCTGACATGGTGGTTTCGGCCAACATCGAAACCGACGGCAAGAAGACGCTGACTCGCGGCATGCGCAAGTTCGGCGATAAGTTCGGTCGGATCGCACTGTGGGTCATGCACTCCAGCGCCTACTTCGACATCGTTGACGAAGCCATCACCAACAAGATCTACGAAGAAGCTGGTGTCGTGATCTACGGCGGCCTGCCTGGCACCCTGGGCAAGCCTGTACTTGTGACTGACACCGCACCGGCGGACGTGATCTTCGGTCTGCTGCCAAACGCCGTAACTATTACCGAATCCCAGGCCCCGGGCTTCCGTTCATACGAAGTGAACGACGAAGAGAACCTGAGCATCGGCTACCGCGCTGAAGGTACTGTGAACATCGATGTGCTGGGTTACAGCTGGAAAGCCACCACTGGCGGTTCCAACCCGACCCTGGCCGCGGTCGGTTCCGCTGCCAACTGGGTCAAGCACGCGGGCAGCAACAAGGTCACCGCTGGCGTGATGATCACGCTCACTGCAACGCCTCCGGTTACTGGCGGCTAAGCATCGAACTCAACGCGCGGTCAGCGATGGCCGCCTTGGAGAAACACATGGAACTGACTTACAGCAACCAGCTGAGCGGCTTCGACCCGGAGAAGCGTTACCGCAATCCGGAACACTTCGATAAGCCCGAAGCCGGCGTGACCAGCGTGCTGGTGATTGGCGATTGGCCAAGCGTGGTCGACGCATACGAAGCAGCCGGCATTGACGTGTCGGTGAAGGAAGCCAAGCGGGTGCAGATTGTTGGTGCGGGCAACCAGGCCGAACTGGAAAAGGTGATCGCGGCTTTGCGGGCTGATCATGGAACGATCGAGATCCTGATTGGTGGCCTTGAGGCTGGCGAAATCCACCGTCCAGAGGCTGGTGAACTGGCGTTGCGCCTGTTCGAAGTGCTGGGAACCATCCATGCCTCAGTAGGTGACCTGACTACTGAGCGTGACGGCCTTGCCTTGACTGTCGACGCACTGCACGGCGAGGTTGAAGCGCTGAAGAAGGCCGCCACCACACCGCCGGCGGATGAGGCCACTCAAATCGAGGCGCTGAAAGCCAAACTCGATGAAGCCAATGTCCAGTACCGGGCCAACGCTTCGAAAGAATCCCTGGAAAAGCTCGTCGCTGAGCTGCCCAAGGAGTAATACTGCTGGCTGTTGGTGATCCGGCGGCTAATCTTCAAACCATTCCAGCGAGTCAACGCATGACACTCATCATCGAGGACGGCACCGGCAAGCCTGACGCCGAAAGCTACGCGAGCGCCGAGGATCTGGCCATGTATGCCGTGAAGTTCGGCACGGTCATCCCCGCTGGTGTTCCCGAGCAGGAAGCGCTGCTGCGCCGGGCCGCCCTGGCGATGGATGGCATGACCTGGAAGGGGCGCAAGACCAGTAGCGAGCAGGGTCTATCCTGGCCGCGCCGGGAAGTGCTGCTGGATCATGAGATCAAGCCGAACAACTACCTGCCCGCGCGTATCCAATACGGCCAAATGGCCCTGGCTGCTGAGATTCATCAGGACGACATAGACCCGATCGACAAGCGCAAAGGCGCGGTAACGCTGGAGCGTGTCGAAGGCGCGGTGACTCGCGAGTACGCGACTATTCCGAACACCAGCGGCCGACTGCTGCCGGCGGCGCCTGATCGCCCGAGCGCTACGCAGTTTGCTGATTACCTTCTTAGGCGGGGCTTGTTTGCGGTACGTGCGTAGTGGTAGCTTTTTGCCTCGCTTATGGAGGAGTGACTTATGACTGCCAAGTTGTTTAATAGTGATACCGCCGCATGGGACAGATTTGCTGCTGCTGCGCTATCCGTAGTAGTCGACGGTAACGAATCGCCTGATCAAGCGGCGACAGCAGCTGCTCTTCTTGCAGACAAGCTCCTAGAGGAGCGTACGAAGCGGACGAAGGCGGCTTCAGACTACCTTTCAAGAAAAACCGAGTAAATCGAAGCCCAGCCATCGCGCTGGGTTTTTCATATCTGGAGCCACCATGGCCTTCTACGACGAAATAGCCGTGATGGCTCTGGAGATGATCACAGAGTTCGGCCAGCCTGTGACTATTAGCAAGACTGAGCCGGGAGAGTACGACCCGGAGACGGGCGGCGAAGCGCCAGGCGCAACCGTCAAGCAAATTGCCCAGGGCATTCTGCTCGACTTCACCGGCCAAGAATTCCAGAACAACAGCCTGATCAAACAGGGCGACAAGAAGCTCAAGATCGCCGCGAAGGGCTTGGCCTGGGTGCCTGGCCTGCTCGACAAGGTGGTCGCCCAAGGCCGCACCTGGTCTATCGTGCCTCCGCTGAAAGAGATCAACCCGGCCGGCACGCCCATCCTGTATGAGCTGCAGGTGCGCACATGACTAACAAGTACGCCAGCATGAACGGCAGCTTCGCCGAGAACATTCGCGACTTCGCCGAGCGAGCGAAGGGCGGCATAGATGCGACCATTCGCGAGATCGTCATCGAGATCGGCAGCAGCGTCATCCGCATGTCGCCGGTGGGCAACCCTGAGATCTGGGCGGCGAACGTCGCTCACCGTCAGGCGAACACCCGCGCAGCCGATGACTACGACTTCAAGGTCGCAGTGCGCAACACGATCATCAACCTCAACGAATCGAACTTCACCAAGGCAGGCAAGCTGCGGCGCGGCGTGAAATATGCCAAGCCCCTGACCAAGACCGAGCGCGACCAGAACTTCAACGTGAACGGGTTGGTCGCGGGCAGAGACTACGTCGGAGGGCGGTTTCGCGGGAACTGGCAGTTTTCCATCGGTACGCCGGCGGAGGGCACGCTTGACCAGGTCGACCCGGCTGGTGGAGTGACGATGGCCAAGCTGCGACTACAGGTCCAGGCACTTACGGCCGGCGAGACAGCCTACATCGTCAACAACCTCCCGTACGGCATCCCGCTGGAGTATGGGCATTCGACCCAGGCGCCTGGCGGGATGGTCCGGATTACTCTTGCCCGCTTCCAGCAGATCGTCGACGAAGCCACAAGGAACAACCAGGTATGAGCCACGCCATCATTTCGTCCATTTACGAGGCTAAGTTGCTTGCCTGGAGCAAGGTGCGGGCAGAGCCAATCAAGGTCGTGTTTGAGAATATCCAGTACGACCCTGCGGACGGCGAGACCTACCTTCGTGCGTTCGCGCTCCCAGGCGATACAGCCAGCAGTACGCTCGCCGGCGACCATCGAGCATTCATCGGCGTCTACCAGATCAGCATTGTGGTCCCGGCCGGCACCGGCAAGACCAAGACGAACCCGCTTGTGGTTGAGTTGGCTGGTCTGTTCCGGCTGTATGCCCGAGACACGAAGAGCGGCGTCACAGTGGTCACAATGTCGCCAGTGGAGCAGGGGCCTGGGATCACCGACGCAGCGACATACATGGTTCCGGTCTCTTTCGAGTATCGAGCCGATACCGGCTTATAGCTGGTTTGTTAGTGCCCACCGAGCCTCAATCCTCGGTATTGCCTATGTGGCTATAATCGGTTCCTTTTTCCAAGGACCGGCAGATGACAAGTTTGGAAGACCTAATAGACAGCCGAGACCCCGCGCTACCCCTCATTGAAAAAATGTTGGGAGCGGCTACTTTGAGCTATCAGTTACTCCCCCCGTCCACCGAGAGTGGCCGCGTTCTTTCTAGCCTACAAGTCACGACTAGATCGACGTTGGGGGCGATTGCCTACGAGACCGGTGGTCTACTCATCGACCATGGTTGGTTGCGCGTGCTCGGCTCCGGGCATCCCCAATTGTCCCGAAATCTTGTCGATTGGAACAACGGGCGTCCCGATGCTTATTTGCTGGTCGCCGACGATGCTGCTGGAGGGTTCTTTTCCATTAATGGTGGCGGTCTGGGCGATGATGTAGGAGCGATGTATTACTGGGCACCCGATACATTACGGTGGGAGCAGTTGGACATCGGTTATACCGACTTTCTTGGTTGGGCCTTAAGCGATCGGCTCGCTACTTTTTACGACGGCCTGCGCTGGGATGGCTGGCGTAGTGACCTGCAGGAACTGAGAGCAGATCAGTGCTTTTCATTCTTTCCGTTTCTCTGGACTCGGGAAGGCTCAATCGACGAAAGCAGCCGCACGCTGATCGATGTCGGTGAGCAGTTTGAGATAAACGTCGAGTTGGCTCGCAAACTCGACAAACCAGATTGAGGGGCAAACTGAGCTCCCTGCGTCCTTCACTCAACGAGTGCTACTCCTACATAGAACATTCAGCTTCTGGGATGTTGCCTTACGAAGAATAGCTAGTCAGCTGTATCGGCATCCTCCGCTCCTACGGTTTACCAATGAACCCGCCTCTGTGCGGGTTTTGTCATTTCTGAAAAGAGGAAACACCCATGGCCGGCATCCAAATGCCCAACGGCGCCACCTTCGAGATCGCAGCCACTTACGGCCCTGCGATCCCATTTACTGCTTTGACAAATGCCAATCCGGCCGTCGCTACTGCCGCAGCCCATGGCCTGGCCGAAGGCAATGTGATCGCTGTCAGCTCCGGCTGGACCCGCTTGGAAGGGCGAGGCGTACGCCTTGGCGAGATCGCCAGCGGCACTTTCGCGCTGGAAAACGTGAATACCGTCAACGTCCAGCAGTATCCGGCCGGCTC
Source organism: Pseudomonas sivasensis (assembly GCF_021391435.1). Taxonomy (NCBI): domain Bacteria; kingdom Pseudomonadati; phylum Pseudomonadota; class Gammaproteobacteria; order Pseudomonadales; family Pseudomonadaceae; genus Pseudomonas; species Pseudomonas sivasensis. The sequence continues at coordinate 2,985,694 of NZ_CP090029.1, forward strand.
GGGTATTGGTTCGGTGCGGGAGGTGACCGGCTTCACCGAGATCTCGCAAATCACCGAGCTGAACTCTAGCGGCGGCGACCAGCAGTTTCTGACCTTTGGCTTCCTTGCCGACGACGATGATCGCCAGATGCCAACGACCAAGAACCCGATCACACTGACCATCACCGTCGCCGATGATCCTTCCAAGCCCTACGTGGAAGTCTGTGAAGCCGCCGACGACGACAAGCAAGCGCGCCTGCTCCGACTCAACCTTCCTGGCGGCAGCAGCATCATCTACAACGGGTACGTGTCGATCACCTCTACGCCGACCATGTCCCGCAACAACTTGATGACTCGTGTCATCAGCATCGCCCTGACTGGTCGCCCAACCCGCTACGCGGCCACGGTGTAATCCATGGCCAAGTTCAAATTGATCCAGAAGCCGACCTTCAAGGCGCTGGTGATGATTCAGCGCGCCGGCTACAACGCCGAAAAGGTGGAGTTCGAGTTTAAGTACTTGGACCGTACTGCGCTTGCCGAGCTGTACACCGGCTGGAACGAGCGGCACGACGAGTTGGGCAAGCAGGTCGGCGACATGGACCTCAAAGCTTTCACCGCTGCTCAGATCGCACTGCAAGCAGACCAGCTGCTGGATGTAGTGGTGGGCTGGGATATCGAAGAGGAATTCACGCCTGAAAACGTGCGCATCCTCGTCAACTCGATCAACTCGGCGCCCAAGGCGGTACTGAACGCGTACGCCGAAGCCTTCAGCGAAGCCCGCCTGGGAAACTCCTAAGCGCCTCCCGCGCGCTGTATGAACCCGGGCCGTCAGATGCAGATCTGATGGCGTTCGGTTTATCGCGCCAGGACATCCCCGACAAGGAAGTCGGCATCTGGCCGGACAACTGGGAGGCCTTCAAAGTCTTCGAGGCCATGAGCACCCAGTGGCGCACAGGCGCGTGCGGCGCAACAGGCATGGACTACAGCGTTCTCTCCGGCGTGATTCGGATGTGTGGCGTACCTATCAGCCAGCGACAAGCGATTTTCAGCGACTTCCGGCGGATGGAGGCTGAAGCCCTGCAGGTGATGGCGGAACAGAGAGAAAACAAATGAGCACCAATTTCGCTTCCCTGGGTATTGCGGTCGAGTCGTCGCAGGCCGCAAAGGCTGCTGATGATCTGGATAAGCTGGTCGATTCCGCTGAAGGCGCCCAGAAGGCCATTGATGACCTGGGCAAAACGGGCGAAGGCCTGGCCAACACCGGTAAAAAGGTTTCCCAGGCTGAAGCGGACGTTGCGCAAAGCATCGATAAATCCACGGCGGCCAGGGATCGGCAAGCTGGAGCAAGTCGCAAGGCAGCTGACAGCGCAGTAGCGGAAATCTCCGTCATCAGTCAGCTCGACAAGGCGATGACGGGCAATATCTCGAGCATGGAGTCGCTGGTTCAAGCCGAGGGCTTACTGGAGCGCGCACGCAAGGGCGGCTTGGTCACCATCGAGGAGCAGGCGAAGTACCAGGATCAACTGGGAAAGGCTTACGACAAGATTGAAAAGGCGGAAGCCAAAGAGCTGGCCCAGAAGCAAAAGCTGATCGAGGCTGAGAATCGCCAGATTGAGGCACTGAAGCGCACCGTTAACGGTATTGATCCAGTGACCGCCAAGCTGGCGAAGCTGGAGGCTCAGGAGAAGGCGTTAAACGACCTGCACAAAGCTGGGCAGATTGATGCCGAGCGCTATAACGAAGCCCTGGCCAAGATCGGCAACGACCGAGCGGGCCTGACTGAAGCCGCGGGCGCGTTCGACAAGCTAAAGCTCGGCACTCGCCAAGCTCAAGAGAACGTCATGCAGCTCGCCAATGCCATTCAGGCGGGTGACCTGGGCAGTGGTGCGCGCGCGATCGCTCAGCTGGGCGCTGGCGCCGGTGAATCGGCGAAAAGCCTCGCAGGGATGCTGATCCCGGCCGGCCTTTTGGTTGCTGTCATTGGGTCGCTGGGCTACGCCTACTTCGATGCAATGAAGCAGGCTCGCGAGTTCAACGCCGCGATCAATGGCGGTACGAATGGTGCCGGGCAGACCATCGCCAGCCTTAAGGACATGGCCGAAGGCGCCGGGCGCGTCACCGGTAACCTGTCCGGCGCGCGTGAGGCAGTGGTTTCGCTTGCATCCGGAGCAGCTACCAGCGGCACGCAGATGCGTAACCTGGCTGAAGCCGCAGCGGCCGTGAGTGAAGTCACCGGACAGGGCGCGGGCGAACTCGCCAAATCCTTTGCAACCGCCGGCGAGACCGCAACCGAAGCGGCAGGCAAGATCAGCAGTCAGTATGGGCTGCTCACCCTTGAGCAGTACCAGGTGATCAAAGGGCTGGATGATCAGGGCGACAGTCAGCGCGCTTTGGATGTTCTCAGCGAAGATCTGAACCAGGCCGCACTTACGCGCCTGAAGACCTACCGAGAGTCGCTATCTGACGTAGAACGCGACTGGGATAACATCAAAACCGCCATCAAAGGAGCATACGCTGAAGTCCGTTCGGAGATATTCCCCGACCTGGCAAAGCAGATCGAGATCACGCAGCGGGTGCTTGATACGCGCAAAAGCGGTGGTGTGGCTGGTGCCATTTCCAATGGTCTCAGCACGCTCAACAGCGCACTTGGCCTTGGTACCGGCGAGCATGACGACTCAACCGAGGCTCTGGAGAAGAAGCTTGCGGGACTGAAATCCCGGCTTGCCGCGAGCTCTGCCCAGACTGCTGCAACTGGCGAGGCTACGGATGCCAACCAGAAAGCCATCGAAGCCCAGCGGGCACTGGATGCTCAGCTCGATAACGTGAACCCTCTGGCCAAACGCCAAGCCGGCCTGAAAAAACTCAATGACCAGTTCAAAGCGCTATACGAAAACGCTGAGAAGACTGGTCAGAAGTCGCCGCTGCTCGATGGCGTCAGCTTCGACGGTGCCAAGTTCTCCGGTGGTGCCTATGACAAGCTGCTGAAAGGCCTCGAAGATAAAAACAAGGACCCTAAAGGCGGCGGCACGCAGGTCGACCTGACTAGCTTCAACGACGCCAAGAACGAACTGGCGGCGATCACCGACACCTACAAAAACTACCAGAAGGAACTGGATGCGGCACAGAAGGCTGGCCTGCTGTCTGAGGAAGACTATCTGCTGCGGCGCCAGGCTCTGATCGGCAATCAGCTCGACCAAACCACGGCAGCATACGAGGCTGAGATTGCCGCACTGGAAGCGGCCAAGGGCAAAAAGTCCACGTCGGCTGCGCAAAGCATCCAACTGGACCAGAAGATCGCCGACGCGCGCGCAGGCATGGTCAAGGCGCAGAAGGACGCTGACAGTCAGCTTGAAGTGCTCGCAACCAATGAGACCGGGCGCCTGGCAAAGCAAGAGCGGGCGATCAGTACATACGTGCAGGCACTGGGGCAGCAACAGAGAGCCTTGGAACTCGCAGGCCAGCGCGCAGTGCTCGGCGTAGGGCAGGGCGATCGACAGAACGCGCTCAGCGGCGAGCTGAATAGCCAGCAGGACCGTTTTGCTCAGCAGTCGCTGGAGCTTGCCAACCAGAAGTCCGATCCGTCGCGCAACATGTCGGAGGAGGAGTTTAAGCGGAAGTCGCAGGCGCTCGCAGATGCGAATAATGCCGCGACGGACCAGATCCGGCAGAACTATGCGGATGTGGAGAATGCGCAGGGCGATTGGACGAAGGGGGCGACTGCTGCATGGGACAACTACCTGGACTCGGCGCAGAACATCGCTGGCCAGACCAAAAGCCTATTCGGCAACGCCTTCAGCTCCATGGAGGACTCGATCGTCAACTTCGCCATGACTGGGAAGCTTTCCTTTGCGGACTTCACCAAGTCGATTTTGGCGGATATGGCGCGTATCGCGACCCGTCAGGCGAGTTCGGCCTTGCTTGGCAGCTTGGTTGGCGCAGCGGCCAGCTACTTCGGTGGTAGCGCTGCTGGCGGCGGTAATGGCATGGCTGCCGGTTCCGCTGGCGCTACATCGTCGAACCTCGGCGCGTCCTCGGCTGGCTACTCCAGCACTTACTTTCCCCAGGCTTTGGGCGGCGCATGGTCGGGCGGTGTGCAGATGTTCGCCGACGGCGGCGCGTTCACCAACTCAGTCGTAAGTAAGCCCACGGCGTTTGGCATGGCCAACGGCAAGACCGGCGTTATGGGTGAGGCAGGGGAAGAGGCAATCATGCCCCTGACCCGGACGTCGAGCGGCAAGCTTGGGGTCATGTCCATGGGCGGCGGTGGATCCGGCTCAACGCAGATCAACGTCGAGGTGCACATCGATGGCGAGGGTAACGCCTCGTCCTCGGCTGATGCTCCCGGCTATGACCTGTTCGGCAAGGAGCTGGCCGCGTTCGTTGAGCAGAAATACCAACAGATGCGCAACAAAGACATGGGCCAGGGTGGCGTCATCAACAAAGCAATTAAGGGGCGCTGATGGCTATCGAACGTTTCACTTGGGCGACGGAGAAGGGCGCAGAGGGTGATATAGCCCAGCGCGTTCGCTCCAAGAAGTTTGGCGATGGCTACGAGCAGTCGGTCGAGGATGGCCTCAACAACCGGTCGCAGTCCTGGCCGGTGACCTTCACCGGTTTGAAGGGGCGTATCAAGGACATCATGGCGTTCCTTGACCGGCACAAAGGGGCGAAGGGCTTCCTCTGGGAGCCGCCCCTGGGTGAGCTTGGCCTATACAAGTGCAACGGCTACAAGCCAGTGCACCGAGGCGGCCAGGTCTACGCCATCACCGCGACCTTCCAGCAAACCTTTCACCCTTGAGATAACAGACCATGGCACTGATCACGGACATCCAGAAACTGGAGCCCGGCGGCGAGATTCGCCTGTTTGAAATCGACGGGACCGAGTACGGCGCCGATTACCTGCGGTTCCACGGTCACGCCATTCCGCACACACCACAGGAGCTTCTTGCGTACGAGCATTCGGAGGAGGACCTGCCTGCCAAGTCGATTTGGTGGCAGGGCGCCGAGTACGCTGCCTGGCCGGTGCAGATCGAAGGTTTCGGCTCCAACAGCGACGGTACTGCTACCCGACCGACTTTCGCCGCGGGCAACATCAATGGACGGATCACCGCCTTGTGCCTGGCTTTCGAGGACCTGCTGAAGTTCAAACTGACCGTCCGCGAGACTTTGGCCCAATACCTGGATGCGGCCAACTTCCCCGAGGGCAACCCAACTGCTGACCCGACTCAAGAGGCGCTGGAGATCTGGTATATCGACCAGAAGACCAGCGAGGACGGAGAGGCCGTGGTTTGGGAGCTGTCCTCCCCGGGCGAGATCGATAACCACGGGCTGCCCGGGCGGCAGATGACGACGTTCTGCCACTGGGCGATGACCAATGGCTACCGGGGGCCGGACTGCGGCTACACCGGCGCGGCCATGTTCGACGACGAGGACAGCGCCACGGACGACCCAGCACTGGACCAGTGCAAGGGCTGCCTGTCGTCCTGCAAGTTGCGCTTCGGCGAGAACAACGAACTGTCCTTCGGTGGATTCCCCGCCGTGTCCCTGATTGCCCGGAGCTGACCATGCGCAAGCACATCATTGCCGCTATCCAGGCGCACGCGGCAGCTGAGTACCCGAAAGAGTGCTGCGGCTTGCTGTTGGCGGTTGGGCGGGCGCAGAAGTACTTCCCGTGCCGGAACATCGCCATGGAGCCGAACGAAGAGTTTCGGCTTGATCCAGAGGACTACGCGGCGGCAGAAGACGCAGGTGAGGTGATCGGCATCGTTCACTCACACCCGGACGCCACCAGCAGGCCGTCACCGCACGACCTGGCCATGTGCGAAGCCACCGCCTTGCCGTGGCACATCCTGTCGTGGCCCGAGGGGGATTTGCGCACGATCACGCCGACGGGCAGCACGCCGCTGCTCAGGCGCCCGTTCGTGCACGCCGTCTGGGACTGCTGGCAGGTGTGCGCTGATTGGTACGCCCGCGAGTGGGGCCTGGATTTCGAAGCCTTCCAGCGCACCGACGGCTGGTGGGAGAGTGCGGAAAACGCCAGCCTGTACGAGCAGCACTACGAGGGGGCGGGGTTTGTGCGCGTCGACAGGCCGCAGCGTGGTGATCTGGTCGTCATGCACGTCGGGCGGACTGTTCACCCCAACCATGCCGGGATCTACCTGGGCACTGATCCGACGATGCCTGGCGAGGATTCAGGCGCTTTTGGCCTTGGCCCGTTCTTGCTGCATCACCTGTACGGCAGGCCGTCGGAGATCATCGTTTACGGTGGGCCTTGGCATGACCGGACGCGCCTGATCCTCAGGCACAAAGACGCAAGACAACCAACATGACGCGGCGTGGCCGCAGGAGAGAGCAATGTCCATAGATAGCGCAAATCGCGCTTGCTCTATCAGAACTGAACGACTTCCAGAAACGAAGAATTGTTTATGGGAAGCAAATGAAGCGGTGCCACCTCGAATTGAACGCGCATTCATCGAGACTGAAAGCTCTTCAAGGGCTGAGCTATTCGACGTAGAGCCGGTAGATGTTGGCTTGGAAGTCCATGACGAGCCGTCCTGTTTTAATGACCAGAACGCCAATGATAAGGCTTTCACCGAAACCATCTTCATCTACGAGCGGCGATGAAAAAACGTCTGTCTCAAACTGCTTACCAACTTCAGGAAGGAATATGTGAGCAGTATGCTGAGTCGACTCTATCCACCCACTGGCGGTGCGAGTTTTTGCAGTACCTATTTGCGGGCATCCGGCTTCGGCGATCAGCTTTGGAGTCGCGTAATTGTGGTCGGCCCCACTGTCAACCAAGGCATAGGTTAGCTTGTATCCAGAAATCTCTCTTGGCCCATTCCCGTGCTCGGGGTCATACCTCAATGCCGCCACAATTACGGGGCGCCCAGGTGGCGCGGTATAAACATGCCCATCTCTCCTTGAGAAGAGAATCGGCACAAACTTTGTGCCGTCTGGTATTGCGTACTCGTTCAAATTGACCTCCAGGTCATAAACGCGCCGGTATTGGCGCAACCCCAGTCCTTGGGCTTGCAGGCGTAGGACTGGGAAATCCTTTAATCGACTTTAATCTCCTTCAACCCGTCATTGGGCTGAATGGTGATATCAATTCCTTCGAGGACGCCATCCTCTCCTCGGGTGAGCTCTAACGACATGCCTGGTATGAGAGTTTGCTCAACTATCCATCCACCTGCGAAGCGGTACTTCACATCAACTGGATGAGGCTGGCCTTTGAAGTTAACGGTCAGCCTCTTCCCGACTTCAGTCTTCTTCAGTGCTTCAACAAGTGCGCGCGAAAGTTCGTCTTCTCCGTCCATAGCGATCTCCAATTGAGAGGCACAAAGCTACTACGCTGCCGATCAACCCGGTTACTGGTATTCCATCCACGCTGGATGCCTGGACAGGCACGAGGTACAGTGCTTGGATTTCGAGTTTCCCTATCCACCTGAATCGCAAGGATGCCCCATGCGTAAAATCTTGGTAGCTCTGTGGCTAACTATTCCAACGCTCCTGCTGTCTGGCTGCTCTGTGTCGACGTTCAATAAGTATGCAACCTTGCAATTTTATGAGTGGAATCGAACGAACGTTCAGTACAATTACTTTGATGGCAAGTCAGGCATGCTGAGTTCTAATCCCAACTTTCGGAATAGAATGCTGCCCGCACGGATAGCCGATAACAATCAATGGATGGACTTCAACGATGACATGGGGCGAGTCATAAAGACGTTTGGAAATACTCTACATCGCGACACATTTCCAGCTGGACTGGAGCCGATCAAAGAGTTTGTTGCCTGGAGTCAACTTCCGCCAATGCAGCGGCTGAATATGCGCGATACGCTGAATGCCAAGCCTGAGTTCACATCTATTAATGCTCGACTTGTGCTTGAGCGTGGCACGGATGAGCCGCTGCTTGTTTTTACAGGCAGTTCGCTACCTTGGGAGACAGCCCCGCAGTATGCGATCGACAAAGTTAACGCTGTCAGAATGCTGGTTAATGCCCAGATCTGGTATGAGATTTTGAAGTAGCAGGTTTCCGAGAAGGTCGATGGCAGATCTGGCAGCCCAGCCCCGCGCTGGGCTTTTTGCATCTCCCCCTCAGTGCTACAGTCCCGCCAAACCAAAGAGGGAACGACATGCGGATTTTGATAGCTGCGGTAGCGGTGGTGATGTTGGCGGGGTGTATGCCTCCGACGATGAACGAGGCTCGCCAAGATGGTCCCTACAAGGTTCTGCATTCAAAAAAGTCGGATAAAGACGTCGCGGAATGCGTTCAGTACGAATGGCAAAATCAGGCAGTTTTCGGCGGCACGCCAGGTGCAACACTTCAAGCTGGAAGACCTAGCGGCTACACCGTTTTCACAGAGGCCTCTGCTTATTTTGTGGACGTGCAGCCTGAAGGGGCTGGCTCGGTCTCAAAATATTACGTAGTGCTGCCCAACTGGATTGCAAACAAACGATTGGCGGTTCTTCAGGCCTGTCTATAGCAACTAAATGGCTTACAAGGCTCGCTTCGGCGGGCCTTTTTCTTATCCGGAGATCTTTATGGCAGCACTGGCAATCAACTATCAACCCATGACTACGATTTTGCTCTATGGCCAGCTTCGGCAGTTCGGACGCTCTTTTCGAATGGCCGTGAGATCGCCAGCCGAAGCAATCAAGGCGCTATGCGTTCAGATCCCAGGGCTCGAACGGTTTCTGTCCAATGCCAAGTCGAGGGGCGTTGAGTTCGCCGTCTTCCGGGGCGCGACAAACCTTGGTGAAAATGAACTTGGGTTTGCCGGTGTTGGCGACATTCGTATTGCCCCGGTAATTACCGGTAGCAAGCGTGGTGGAGCGTTGCAGACCATCATTGGAGCTGTCCTTATCGTCGTCGGTTTAGTGATCACCGGGGGCAGCTTCGGCACCATGGCACCTTTCGGTTCCGCCCTGATCATGATGGGCGGCTCGATGGTGCTGGGCGGCGTGATCCAGATGCTCAGCCCCCAGGCCGGCGGACTAAAGACCAGCGCTGCGCCAGAAAATACGCCTGGCTATGCCTTCGGCAGCGCCAAGAACACCACAGCGTCGGGTAACCCGGTCCCGCTCTGCTACGGAAAGCGCCGGGTTGGCGGCGCGATCATCAGTGCCGCGATCTACGCCGAAGATCAGATGTAGTGAACAACTGAAACACCGCAGCCGCCCATTAGGCGGTTTTTTATTGCCTGGAGGAAAGCATGGGCGCAGCTCGCAAAATCGACATCCATGGTGCCAAGGGCGGCGAAGAGAAACAAAAAACGCCAACGGAAGCCCCTGACAGCCTGCGCTCGGTCGCTATCGCTAAGATGCTCATCGCCATCGGGGAGGGCGAGTTCGAGGGCACCCCTACCGCGCGCGACATCTACCTCGATAACACTCCGCTGCAAGACCCCCAAGGCAATATGAACTTCCCGAACGTGAAGTGGGAGTGGCGCACGGGGGCGGTGGATCAGACCTATATCCAGGGCATCCCCTCGATCGAGAACGAAACCACTATCAGTACCGAACTGCGCAGCGGCACACCGTGGGTTCGGGCGATCACCAATACCCAGCTTTCGGCCGTGCGCGTGCGTTTCGCCTGGCCGGCGCTCCAGTCTGTGGATTCGAGCGGCAACATCAATGGTTATCGGATCGAGTACAAAGTTGATCTGGCCACCGACGGCGGCGCCTACCAGCAGGTGCTTAGCGAAGCGGTCGACGGCAAAAACACCAGCCTTTACGAGCGCACCCGCCGTATCGATTTGCCCAGGGCCACCACCGGCTGGCTGATGCGTATTACCCGGGTGACCATCAACCAGAACAACAACAAAATCTCCGACACGATGCAGATCGCTGGCTTCACGGAGGTGATCGACGCGAAGATTCGGTACCCGAACACCGCGCTGCTCTACATTGAATTTTCTGCCGAGCAGTTCCGTAGCATCCCGGCGGTAACCGTCGAGACTAAGCTGAAGAAGATGCAGGTGCCGAGCAATTATGACCCTGTGTCTCGTACCTACTCGGGCGTTTGGGACGGAACATTCAAGCAGGCCTGGACCGACAACGCGGTTTGGATGACCTACGACATCACCACGGCCGACCGTTTCGGCCTTGGCCGCCGCATCAAACCCTGGATGGTCGACAAGTGGGAGCTTTACCGCATCTCGCAGTACTGCGACCAGCTGGTGCCGGACGGAAAGGGCGGCCAAGAGCCTCGCTTCATATGCAACTTGAACCTGCAGAGCAAGGCCGATGCCTGGTCTCTGCTGCGTGATATCTCGGCGATTTACAGGGGCATGACCTACTGGGCCCAAGGTCAAGTCTTCACTCTTTCGGATATGCCGCGCGCTACCGACTTCGACTTTGCCTACACCCGGGCGAACGTCATCGACGGCAAGTTCACTTACTCCAGTGCGTCGGAGCGCACCCGCTACAGCCGCGCGCTGGTGAGCTACGACAACCCGGCCAACAACTACGACACCGACGTCACGGCGGTCACGGATGCCAAGCTCCAGCGGCGCTACGGCGACAACCCGTTAGAGATCAGCGCCATTGGCTGTACGCGTGAATCCGAGGCCCAGCGCCGCGGTAAGTGGGCGTTGCTCACCAACTCCAAGGATCGGGCCGTCACTTTCAAAGTGGGGCTCGACGGGCGCATCCCGCTCCCTGGCTACGTGATCCCGATCGCTGACGAACTACTGGCCGGCAGGCCTGTCGGTGGGCGTATCTCAGCTGTAAACGGCAAAGTCATCACGCTTGACCGCGACACCCAGGCCAAGCCTGGCGATCGATTGATCCTCAACCTGCCCGACGGCAAGTGCGAGGGCCGCACCGTGCAACTGGTCAGCGGCCGGCAGGTCACCGTCACGGTTGCTTACTCCGTTACGCCAGAGCGCGAACTGGTGTGGGCGCTCGATGCTGACGACCTGGCCATCCCGCTTTATCGCGTGGTCAGCGTGGCGCGGCCGGAGCCTGGCGTGTTTGAAATCTCGGCTGTGCAGTACGACCCGAGCAAGTTCGATCACATCGACACCGGCGCGCGCCTGGAAGAGCGGCCAATCAGCGTTGTGCCGATCACCGTCGTTCCTGCCCCCGCGAGCGTCGACATCACGTCGAACTACTCCGTTGACCAGGGCCTGGCGATCAGCACCATGAACATCTCGTGGCCAGCTGTGGCTGGCGCGGTCGCGTATGACGTGGAGTGGCGCAAGGACAGCGGCAACTGGATCAAGCTGCAGCGCACGGGCGCGACAAGTGTGGATGTCACCGGCATTTACTCGGGCGCCTACGTGGCCCGGGTGCGATCCGTGAGTGCCTTTGAGATCTCATCGGTCTGGAAGAGCTCCAACCTAACCAACCTGGAAGGGAAGGTGGGCTTACCGCCGGCGGTGGCGTTCCTGCGCACCACCAGCGAACTGTTCGGCATCGGCATCAAGTGGGGCTTCCCACCAGGTGCAGAGGACACCCAGCGCACCGAGCTTTGGTATGGCCCGGCCAATGACTTGTCGGTGGCCACCAAGCTTGCCGATCTGGCGCATCCGCAGGCCGACTATCGCATGCAGTCACTGTTGGCTGGCGCAACCCTGTTCTTCTGGGCGCGCCTGGTGGACCGCACCGGCAATGTTGGCCCGTTCTACCCGGTTGGCAATGGTGTGATGGGGCAGGCCAGTGCGGATGCTGCGCCGGTGCTGGAGTTGATCGCGGGGCAGATTGGGCGCACTGAGCTTGGCCAGGACATCATCGACCAGATCGACAAGATCCCCGGCCTCCAAGATCAGATCAGCGCTTTGGGTGGGTTGAAGGGGTACAACAAGGACGCCACCTACCTCAAAGGCCGGATGGTGGTGGAGGGCGGGCGGATATACCAAGCCGCTCAGGCTGTGCCAATCAACATGCCGCCACCGGATGCTACCTACTGGCTCGATGTTGGCCAGTCGGTAGAGACGGCGAACGGTCTGGCACAGCAGGTTTCCACCAACACCACCGATATCACCAAGCTGGACGGCATCGTGACGGCCTCGGCGTCGAGCCTTCAGGTTCTGCAGGCGGCATACAGGGATGACAACGGGGAGGGTGATCTTGCTGATGCGCTCCAAGGCTATAACGCTGCGGCCAGCTTCGCGGAGGAGGTGAAGACCCGCGCCTCGCAGAACGAGGCCATGGTGCAACGCCAGACCGAACTCAACGCGTCGGTGGGCGACGTTGCCGGAACTGTGACCGATCTGGAAAGCGTCGTGGTCACGGATCGCGAGGCCACGGCCCAGGCTATCCAGCAGATCGGCGTGAAGATCGATGACAACTCCGCGGACATCCAGACAGTAAGCCGGGCTCAGGTCGACACCGACGGCAAGCTCTCCACCATGTGGTCGGTAAAGATGCAGCTGAATGCAAACGGGCAGTACGTCGCCGCCGGCGTTGGGTTTGGTATCGAGAACGTAGATGGTCAGTTGCAAAGCCAGTTCCTGGTGAGCGCGGACCGGTTCGCCATCGTGAACACAATCGCCGGCGGCGCGATCTCGGTTCCGTTTGCGGTGCAAGGCGGGCAGGTGTTCATTAACTCGGCTTTCATCCAGGACGGCACGATCACCAACGCCAAAATCGGCAACTACATCGCGTCCAACAACTATGTTGCGGGCGTTTCCGGCTGGAAACTGTTCTTCGACGGGACCTTTGAAATCAACAGCTCTTTCGGTGGCCAAGCTCGGCAAGTAATCAATAGCGCGGGCGGTAAGGTTTTCGACGAGAACGGTATCAAGCGCTACCAGTGGGGAGACCTTTCCGCATGAACTACGGGGCAAGAGTCTGGGGGCCGACCGGCCTCCTTGAACTGGATGAAAACTCATTTACTGTCCGGATTATTTACTCGGAAATTGTGCAGGTGGGCGTTCCTGCGCCAGGGAGAACTCGCTACATATCTATTCCAGGTGTAAACCCGGCCACACACTCCGCTGTCTGCGTTCCGGTCGCTGCTTACGACACGTCCGGACAGAGCTACTACGCGATTCAATACACCCCAGTCGTTGGGGTGGACGGAGTGGTCATCTACTTCGGCAATCCAGCAAGATCGAACGGTCCTCTTGGGCTTTCTCCTCAACGGCTTTTGGTTATGAGGTATCGCTAATGACGTTTGGTGTAACGTTCACAAACAACAGCGACGTCGTTACCCTTGATTCTGAGTTTGCGAGGCTTGTTGTTCTGGAGAAGGGGGCGTGGAGCGGTAACGGATCTGGCGTCTACGTACCATTCTCTAAACCAATTACAACAAGTGAGCCTCCCTTAGTTTTTGTCAGACCGAACCTATCGGTAACTCTATGTTTTTGTGTAGTGCAGGGATCGGCCGGATCTTGGACGGGATTTTCTTTTTCGGGGATTGTGGGGCAGGGCACTTCTGGAAATTGGTTCGTCGCTGCCTTTAAGTCAGAACCAACTGCAAAGTTTGGATTCCGAATTTGGGATGGGTCAACAGATCTTCTATTTGACAGCGGTACGCCCTGCGCACAGTTTACGAGAACGATAACCGGATGGGCCTATCTGGGATCATCCTCCACTGGGCAAGGGACTTCTCGTCTGAGCTGGACTGCCGCATCGAGTCTCGCGTCCGGTGATTATATGCTACTCAATAATATTGCAATGGATATTGCTGGCGGCACTTCCCGGCAAGGCAATATGTATGCTGTCTGGGATTATCAGAACGACAGACTTGTAATTCAGTCTGTGGGAGTTGATTTGACAACATCACTATATATTCCTGTTGTTTTCGCTAAGCCAATCTCTTAGCTGCTGGAATAATTAGTAGAACTCTATAGCCGCCATGTGCGGTTTTTTATTGCCTGGAGAAAATTATGGGTTGGTATAGGGCTGGCACTGTTGCCGTCACGAATGGCTCGACCGCTGTTATCGGTACGGGTACGGCCTTTATCGCCAATGCTCGTGTAGGCGATGGATTCCGTGGACCAGATGGTGCGTGGTACGAGATCAACAACATCGCAAGCGATACGGCGCTATCTATTGCCACCAATTATCTGGGTCCCACACTCGGTAGCGGTATCTATGCCGTGATGCCCGTGCAGGGCTACAACAAAGATTCCGCAGACCAATTGCGCGCAGCAACAAAAATTATTGCAACAATTCCTGAAACTAAGCAGGACAAGAACAACAACCTTACTGCCTTGTCGAGCCTCGTTGGTGCCGCTGATCGCCTCCCGTACTTTACTGGAGCGGGGGCTCTATCCCTTGCAGTAATCACAAGCAAAGCCCGCGCACTTCTTGCCCGGAGCGATACCGCAGGTATGCAGGTAGAATTGGCCCTGGTTCCCGCAACTTCACTTACAGACCGCACTGCAGGTCGGCTACTGATTCCCGGGTGGCTGGGGCTTGGGGACGCTCTACCAATCACGCCGGGGCAGGATTACAACACTCTCACCCAGCCAGGTGAATACTTCTACGGCTCCGGCACTGCCCCGACGAATGCCCCAATTGTCCCCGCGCACTTGATTTCCGTTAAGGGCAGAGGTCTCTACCCATACCAGGAAGTTCGTCCAATTTACGGTAATGCTCTTTGGCAACGGAGTGCCAAAGTAGCTAACCCTACTGCTGCTGCGGCTGACTGGAACGGATGGGTTCCTTACGTTACTGGCTTCAATATGACCAATGACCCGCAGTCAGATGCGGGTGGAGTCATCTCCAGCGCGGTGGTTAGCGGCTTCCGTGTTGAAAAGTTTGCTAACGGCACGATGTGTGTAACCGGAAAGGTGGCCTTAGCAAGTCAGGCAGCCAACAGTTTTGGATACCAAACTCTGACCTTGCCTGTCACGTTTCTCAACACCGCAAACATGATGCCGGGACTGACCTGTAACGCCCAATCTACGGGTGACTCGTATGGCGTAGTTTTCCAGCGGGCAGCGTCGACTAGTTCAATACTGTACGCGGTCAGGAACGGTGCAACCGCCCAGGCATTTGAAATAAACGTATCGGTGCGGGGTACTTGGAAATGAAGATCAGACTTTGGGCAGCACTCATGGACGATACGCTGGAGGCCAGCGTGCAGGGCGACGTTATCACTATCAATGGCGAGGCTATCGACCTCTCCGGTATCCCAAGTGGTTACCGCCTGCCAGGCAGCGCCGTCGGCAATAAGTTTTTTGTCGAGTCGGATTACGTGGAGCGTATAGGCAAGACACTGCACTTCACTCTCCGTCTTCCTGTTACATGGGAAAGCCCTGAAGAGTACCGAAACCCGGCGGAACCAATAATCTTGGACGCGCGCAGCGGCCCGGTAAAGTTTCCCGATACCGCGCCACCTGCGGCCCTTGTGGCTGTCGAACCGAGCGAATTATTGGAGGTGCCTGAAGATGGTGGATCTATCCAAGCTTGAGCCGGTGAAGACTGCTCAGGACGTTGCGGACCAATTGGATCTTGAGCAAGCGCGTGCTTACCTGCGCGAAACCAACTGGCACGCCTTTGCGCTGCTTGAGGATGGCACGCCTATTCCTAGCGAAATTGCCACGGCGCGCACCGCCGCACGGGCGACGATCTCGCGTCTTGCACCCGCTCCGATCAACTGAGTGATGGCGCAACACCCCGCCCGCCTTGAGCGGGTTTTTTATTGCCTGGAGAAAAGCATGACTACTTCTGAAAAAGACCGGGACATCCTGGCGCGCACGCTGTGGGGCGAGGCCCGCGGCGAAGGTCCGGACGGCCAAGTCGCCGTGGCCTGGACCATCCGCAACCGCGTGTTCGACGGCAAGGCCAAGTCCTGGTGGGGGGAGGGCTACGCGGGCGTGTGCCTGAAGCCATGGCAGTTCAGCTGCTGGAACCAGAACGACCCGAACTATGCCTACCTCAGCGGCGCCAAACCGATCCCGGCTGCGCAGTTCGCCCAGGCCCAGCGCGCTGCTGACCAAGTTATGTCTGGCTCGGTACCGGACCCAACTGGCGGTGCCACGCACTACTACGCAACCACGATGCCCAAGGCGCCGGCCTGGGCGGCGAAGGCCAAGCAGACTCTGCGCCTCGGGCATCACGTCTTCTTCAAGGATGTACCGTGATGACGCCCGTGCAGAAGCAGGCCGGTCTGGTGCTGCTGATCCTGGTGCTGATGGCCAGCGCCGCCGGCGTCACCTGGCAGGTTCAGGACTGGCGAATGGGCAAGAAACTCGCCGAGCAGGCAGGCTTGCATAAGGATGACCTGGCGGCGATCAGCAATGCCGCGGCCGCCCAGGCCAGAACCCAGCAGGACAAACGCCTGGCCAGTGAGCGGCAACTGGCCGCGCAGGACCAAAAACACATAAAGGAATTATCCGATGCCCAACGTGATCAGGCTCGCATGCGCGATCGCCTTGCCACTGCTGATGTCCGGCTGTCAGTCCTCCTCGAGGATCCAGCCAGTGGCTGCGACGTGCCTTGCGCCCCCGGCGCCTTCAGCGTGGTTCATGCAACCCGTCGAGCCCAACTTGACCCAGCGCATGCTCAAAGAATTATCGCCATAACCGATGAAGGTGATAATGGGTTGATAGCATTACGAGCATGCCAAGATTACGTCCGAGCTATAAACCAATCTCATTAAAATTGAATAGTTCGCATGAGATAAGCCGTGTTATTCGGACTCATTCAGCAGCGGGTTAGTGAAAAAAACGCACCCTATCAACGTTGCAAATAAAGCTAAAGTTTCTTCCAGCTCCGGGTCTTCAAATAGTATCGAGCGCGAATCTAGGGCGCATAGAGCACCATATAACCTACCATCGGGAAGGAAGATAGGAACACCAGCATAACTTTCTATCGCATACCGTTTAACCACTGCACGACTGGAGTATCTGCCGTCTTCGCTGATTTTAGGAATAAATAGTGCCTTAGGGTCTCTCCTGAGCTCGCTGCAGAGCGTGATTTCCAGCTCTAGCGTGTCACCAGCCTCTATCCCCATATGCAACGGGTCGTGAGCTGAGCAGACCACCCAGTCTGTTTCGGTGAACTTCGCGATCCCAGCAAATCGCATTCCCGTAAGGCGTGTTACGAGTTTTAAAATGCTGGAGATCGCCTCAATTTCAGCTAAAGCTGATCGTTCATCTAAACTCAGCATAGAGTGCAAGGTGACTTCAGGGCTAACCATATTCCACCTATGCTGTGTTTAGCTGGGCGTGCCGTATTGGCTTATGAGAGATTGGGCAACAAAGCTAGAGTTGGCTGACCCATTTCCTATGTTCTGAATCGAAGAACTAAATCGTTTAGGTTGACGGCCAGACGAGAAAGTTCGTTGCTGGCTGTAAGCGTTTGCCGAGTGCCTTCACTGCTCTGCACTGCAAGGTCGCGGATGCTTATCAGGCTGCGATCGACATCCCGCGCCACGTGAGCCTGTTCCTCAGAAGCGGTTGCAATCTGGACATTCCTATCGTTAATTTCGAGCACGGAATCAATGATTTGACGCAGCGACTGGCCCGCCTGTTCCGCAGTGTCTCGCGTGCTATAAACCTCGGATGTGCTTTTTTTCATTGATTCGACCGCGGCAGATGAGCCTGCTTGAATCGTGGATATCATCTGTTCAATTTCTTGCGTCGATGTTTGCGTTCGGTGCGCCAGCGCTCGAACTTCATCTGCGACTACTGCGAAACCGCGACCCTGTTCTCCTGCACGAGCCGCTTCAATTGCGGCGTTCAAAGCTAGCAAGTTGGTTTGCTCAGCAATCGCCCTAATCACACTCAGAACTTTGCTAATGTCTTGCGCTTGGCCTGCAAGTTCTCTTACCTGATCTGATGACACTTCAACCAAACCCGTCAAGCCACGCATCGCCGTCAAAGTTTCAGTGACTTTTTGATTGCCGAGATCTGCAGCCATGCTCGACTGCATCGCTGCTTCAGACGTGGAGTTGGCGTTTCGTGCAACCTCTTCAACCGCCGCACTCATTTCAGTTACTGCGGTAGCAGCTTGCTCTATCTCACTGTTCTGCTGCTGAAGTGTGCGATCAGCGCTTTCAGTGATCGACGTCATTTCGACGGCAGCAGTGCTCAGTTGGGATGAAGCTCCCGAGATTTCTAGAATTGTGTCTCGCAAATTTTTCTGCATCAGATTCAATGCATGCATCAAGCGCGAAGCTTCATCTGAACCTGTTACTTCAAGATCATGAGTAAGGTCGCCAGCAGCGATATTCTCCGCCAATTTTAGTGATGAGCTGATTGGAATAGTGATGCTATTAGTGAACAAAATCGCCAGCGCTATAGTTAAGATAAATGCCACGATTAGCACCGCTATCAAAACTTTGACGCTATGGTTATATACGTCGGTCGCGTCGACCCCAGATACCTCGGCTTGGCGTGTATTTTGGTCTCGCAGAAGCGTCAGCTGCTCTTGATAGGTGTTGGCTCTATTTGCCTGCTCTGTGTTGGCAAAAATGACAGCCTGATCATGATCGGATGAATCTAAAGCGATTACTTTTTTGAGACCTTCGATGTACGCATGCATAGCCTGGTTAGCCTTCGCGAACTGGATCTCGTCCTGCTCACCAGACATTAAATGTGCACGATAAAAATCAGTTTTTACCTGAAGTGTCTGCATAGATTCTTCGACCTTTGACAGTGAGAAATCATGCACATCTCTCGTGGTACTTGAGAGCATGCGGATACTTTCAAGGCGGGCGTGAAGGAGGGCGATCTGGATGTCGTCAATGACTTGGATACTTGGGAGGGAGTTTTGCTCAATGTCCTGCTCTGTAGCACGCAGCCGATCAATTTGAAGATAAGAGAAGCCTGCCAAGCTGATTAGCAGGAATGTGATTAGGCCAAAACAGACGAAGGCTCTTCGCGCGATACTTAAGGATCTCAATTTCATATAGGCCTCCGAAGGCCGGATTTGGTGGCGTGGCATTTCCACGTCATTTTGCTGATCACGAACAAAGGCAGCCTTTTCATGCGGCACAGTGAATTCCATTTACAGCTTGCAGACTTAAGGCTGAAACGAGGAACGCAAAAGAATGTATTGGAATGATAGAGGCGCTAAATAATTGCGCGCTAAGTAAATGCGTGTGCACTCTGTCTGCTGAATTTGGCCCGTTTTGGTAGCGCGACGTCCGGGACGTGCCATGCTATTTGCCAGCGATTACAGGCAGAGCGCACAGCAGAACTCTCCGATATCATTGGATATGGACAGGGCACAATGGATAAGCGGCTTGCAGGCATTTCATTCCTGCTCACCCTCGGCTGGGTCTCAGCCGTCGTGTTCGTCATGTGGTTTTTCAGTTGATGGATACGGCTCGATAAGCTCCGGTCCCTGGTTCCTGACGTTGCCAACAGCCCTCCCAACCGGAAACCACTCAAACTCTTCGGTCGGCTGACACAGCTCTTTCGCGATTTCCTCTGCGCGTGCCGGTGAAAGATCCGGATCAAGCCATTCATTGGCGTGTTTCGGGGCAAGTACCAGTGGCCGACGGTCATGTATGTCCACCATGCCTTGGTCACTGGCAGCAGTGATGATGACGAAGCCGTCGCCCTCATGCGGTTCAAGGCCTGGGTTTACTTGGGCCAAGGCTCCAAAGAACATCGGCTTTCTGCTTTTCAGTCGGATGAAGTAGGGCTGTTTCTTTTTCGGGTCGTCCGGGTCTTTAACCCATTCATACCAGCCTTCGCTGGGTACAATCGCGCGGCCAGTTGGCCAAAGCTGTTTGAAGAACTTGCCAGTGGTCACAGTTTCGACCCGAGCATTTATCGGATCAGGACGCTTTCCTTTCGCCCAGAACGGCGCCCACCCCCATTGCACAGCGTCAATGTGCAACCCATCCTCTTTGCTGTGTAGCAGCTGCACACGCGTCGTGGGCGCCACGTTAAACCGATTAATCGGCTGTGCATCGTAGCCACTGAACAATTCGATCTGAGGGCTCAATTCCTCTATGTAGATCGCCATTCCCTCGTACTGCACGAATCGACCGCACATAGACACGCCTCCGCCTGTCGAAATCCCCTACAGAGAAATTGACCGCAAGCCGCTTACAAAGTTAACTGTATATTCGTACAGTATTTGCATAAGGCGCCGCCATGAGCTTCAACATCCTGGGTCCAATAGCTGAAGGGGGCGTAAAACTGCCTCTTTGCTCGTTTCATGTACCGGCTGGCTTTCCATCGCCTGCGGCCGATCACATTGAGCAGCATATTTCTCTGGATGAAGTGCTTAACATCAGGGCGCCCCATGTTTACCTGGTGATGATCACAGGTGAGAGCATGCAGGGCGCAGGGATATTCGAGGGCGATCTGGCGGTGGTGGATCGCTCGATTGAGCCTGCGCACGGCCACATCGTAGTGGCCCTCCTAAACAACGACCCCATGTGCAAGCGACTCTGCAAGCGCGGCAAGGAGGTGATCCTGCTTTCCGAAAACCCCAAGTACCCCGCGCGCTACGTGCTTGAGGGCGACGAACTATCGATCTGGGGTGTGATCACGAGCACAGTCCGCAGCCATGTCTAACTCCCCAGTCTTCGCCCTGATCGACTGCAACAGTTTCTATGCCAGTTGCGAGCGTGTGTTCCGTCCAGATCTCGCCAAAACGCCGATTGTCGTGCTGAGCAACAACGACGGCTGCGTTATTGCTCGAAGCTACGACGCCAAGCCCTTTATCAAGATGGGCGAGCCGTATTTTCAGATCAAGCACAAGCTCAAGCAACACGGAATCATCCCGTTTTCCTCGAACTATGCGCTCTACGGCGACATGAGCGAGCGCGTGATGACGCTTATTGAATCGATGGTGCCCGCCGTCGAGATCTACAGCATCGACGAAGCATTCGCCGACCTCACCGGAATTGGCGGGCTCGACGCTCTCGGCCGGCAGATCCGCGCCCAGGTGCTGCGGTGCACCGGTATCCCCGTCGGCGTGGGAATCGCGAACACTAAGACGCTCGCCAAGCTTGCAAACCACACCGCGAAGCGGCTGCAAGCGCAGACGGGCGGTGTGGTGAACATCACCGATCCGATTAAGCGGGACTGGGTGCTGCGCAATACTGATGTGGCCGAGGTCTGGGGTGTTGGCCGAAAAATGAAGCTCCATCTGGACGCTCTAGGCATCAAGTCCGCGATGGACTTGGCCAGGTCCGACCCCTGGACGCTCCGCAAGAAATTCAGCGTGGTGATCGAGAAGACCGCGCGGGAACTGGCAGGCACCTCCTGCCTCGAATTGGATGAGCCCGACCCACCCAAGCAGGAAATCTGCTGCAGCCGCATGTTTGGAAAGCGCCTTACCGAGCTTGCGCCGATCAAGGAGGCGGTGGCCACCTACATGATGCGAGCCTCGGAAAAGCTCCGGGCACAGAACTCGCTCTGCAAGAAAGTCCGGGTCTGCATCCGCACCGGCATGTTCAATCCGGACGAGGCGAAATACGCGAACGGGGTTGTGGTGGACATGCCGTATCCAACCGACGATGTGCGATTACTCACCAAGGCTGCGGTTGATGCGCTCGACCATATCTACCGTCCAGGCTTCAACTACAGCAAGGCCGAGGTGATGTTGCTCAACCTGTGCCAGCCTGGGGAATACACGGATGATCTATTCGCGGTGTCTCAGCCCACCGATGCGACCAGAGTGATGACCGTACTGGACCAGATCAATGATAGGTGGGGAAGGGGAACGCTACGGTCTGCCAGCGTGCCTACGAACCCCGATTGGGGCATGCGGCGCGAGATGATGAGCCAGAGCTACACCACCAAGCTGGACCAGCTCTGGTCAGTGGCCTGCAAGTAGCGATCACTCCGGTGCCATGAGAACTGCGAGCGTCAATTTGATGAACTCTTCGTTGTCGTCGATGGTGTGCAAAGCACCTCGAATGTTTTCGGCCACTTCGGGAGAGCCGCGCTGCTCTACCCAATTCGAGAGCTCCATGATGGAGGCTTCAAGGGCCAGCTGGTTTTCGTATAGCTTCGATAGCAGGGAGGGGAGTAGATCTGAGTTTGGCATCGGCGTTCCTCTGTTGGAGTCAACAGCGTAGCAGCAGGTGTTAGTAACCAGTTCCAAAGTTATGATTGTTCGCTCTCGGCCAGGAGCGGACGTTCATGAGTGACCGTTCCTACCCAGTAGCCACCGTATACGAGACTCAATGATCGCTATGCTTCCATCCAGTCAGAATGAAGCTGCGGAAAACGCATTTGCAGCCACTCAATGAAAGCTTGAACCTGGGGGGCCAGATGAGTCCGGCTCGGGTATAGCAACGATACAGGGCGAGGGGCTGGCCGATAGTGCTTTAAAATTTCCACCAAACCGCAACTGGATAAATGCTCGGCCACGGTAATCCCGGGTGCCTGGATTATTCCGAAACCCGAAACACCACACTGCACGTACGCATTTGACTCGGTGACGGTGATGCCGGCGTTAGTCACAAATGATTGATCCTCACCATTCACCGAAAAATGCCAAGGCAATGTTCTGTTGCTCTGACCTGATAGGAAGTTGACGCCTCGATGGGAGGCCAGATCGTCGAGTGTCTCGGGTTCGCCGTGCTCGTGCAGATACTCGGGCGCGGCACACGTCACCATGGTCGCCATCGCGATAGGACGAGCGATCAAGGTTGAATCCGGTAGATCGCCGATACGCAACGCACAGTCGATACCTTCGCCAATCAGGTCGACGGCCCGGTCAGTGACGCCCAGAACCATGTTGATACCTGGGTAGGAGGTGGTGAATTCTTTTAGGCTTTTGATGAATTCCATTTGCGCGAAAGCGGTCGGAATATCGACGCGAAGTCGGCCCGTGAGTGTTGCTCCAGATCTGTCGAACATCGAAGTCGCAGCAGAAATATCAGCCAAAATCTCCTGTACCCGCTCATAGAATCTCTCGCCCTCGGCGGTAAGGGCCACCTTTCTCGTGGTGCGCTGAAACAGGCGCACGCCCAATGACGTCTCCAGCTCCTGGATGTACCGAGTCACCTGAGGGCGGCCGATGTCCAGCGATTCGGCGGCTTTAGTAAAACTGCCGAGTTCGGCAAGCCTGGCGAAAAGTCGCATCGATTGAAGCAGTTCCATGACGCGTTCCTATCAAACCGATTGAATCAAGAGATTGTTATCTAAGAATAGAATAATCATGTCTTTTCGTACGCATTTATTGCGCACAGTCAAAAGCGAAAAATACACCCAAGGCGGAACCGACTCTGGTTCGAAGCCATTGGCGTGTATTTGGAGATTCGCAATGAAAGCTTGGTTATTGAAAGATTTCGGACTCGACAACCTACAATTGGGAGAGGTAGCGACCCCTCAGCCCAAGGCTGGCGAGTTGCTGGTAAAGGTCGGTGCTGTCTCGCTCAACTTTCGCGACAAGGCTATCGTCGACGGTATTTATGAACCGCACATGGTGCCCAAACCGTTGATTCCCGTGAGCGATGCCGCTGGCACTGTGGTAGCGATTGGTGAAAACGTCACGCGCTTTAAAGTCGGTGATCGCGTCAACTCCCATCTTTACTCACGCTGGCTGGATGGCGAGCCAGGGCCGAACGAACCCGATTACTGCTTCGGTTCGCCGTTGCCCGGCGGTTTGGCCGAATACATGATCATCCATGAAGACAGCGCCGTCGGTGCACCCGACAACATGAGCGACGAAGAGGCGGCAACACTTCCTATTGCTGCGCTCACGGCTTGGTATTCGCTAGTGGATTTTGGGCAAATCCAGCCGGGCCAGACCGTATTGGTTCAAGGCACTGGAGGCGTGTCGATATTCGCCGTGCAGATCGCTACTGCGCTTGGCGCGAAGGTAATTGCAACATCGAGCAGCGACCAGAATTTGCAAACCGTGAAGGATCTGGGGGCCGTGGCGGGCATCAACTACAGAACGACACCGAACTGGGCGGAGGAAGTGCTGAAGCTGACCCAAGGCAAGGGCGTGGATCTGCTACTCGATGTGGCCGGAGGCAGCGGCATCAATCAATCGGTCGCGGCGACCAAGGCATCGGGGCGTATTGCGCAGATCGGTTTTCTCACTGGGCAGACCGTTGAACTCAATCTGATGCCACTTATCTTTCGCCAGACGACCATTCGCGGTATCGCAGTAGCGCCGCGCTCATCGTTCGACCGGATGAATACGTTCCTCAACGAATACGAGATTCGTCCCGTGATCGACCAGGTATATCCGTTCGAGAAAGCACGAGAAGCTTACGAGCATCTCGCGAGGGGAGCATTTGGAAAAGTAGTGATCAAAGTTGCTTAGCAGCGATAAGGCGCCAATTTGGCGCCTTTTTTTCTCGCCTGTTCCAGCAGATTCGCTACTAGAGTCTGAGCCGCAAGAATGGGATTCAAATGTCTGCTATTGGCCGGAAGCAGTCATTGCGCGGACACCGCGTGAATTGTTTAGCGGATTGACTTGTTGCAGGTTCGAATCTTTCCTTCACTGCCACATTCTGAAAACGCAAACCATGATATTTCTAGAAAAAGTCGGGTTTTGTGGTTTTTGGCGTCCAAAAAAATGGCCCATGTGACCACTATGCGACTTGCGCCACATTTTTGCGCGGTTTTAGGATCGCGATCTAGAGCCCGATTGTTTTTTTATGAACCTACCGTTATACCCATGACTCCCTAGGGGAGGGGCCAAATTCTTTAGCCCGCCTTCAATCGTTTGAGAGCTTGGGTAGGAAGTCATGTTTGGCGCTAGAAGCGATCGTCATCCCGCAATGAGTGCGTCGGCTCATTTACTCGCTGTGATTGCCCGCGCACCCACCGCAGTAGAAGCTCGTCAGCATGAGATTCGCGCGCGGGAGTTGATACTGAAACACCAATCAGAAGACACCGTCTCCAGGCTCGACGCAGACAATCTGCGGATAATTTTTACAGTGGCAATTGAGAAACGTCTGTATGAAATTGCAAGCGTATAGGTGCTGAGCATTGTCTAAATCGATCTGGTAATCGCACTGTTGAAAGTAGACATCGAGTACGTCGCGGTGCGCCTACTCTGGTCCTCACCCCGTATTCGCTCATCACAGCAGTTTCGTAACGGAGATCTTGCCTAGATTCATAACGTGAAGCATGGGCTTATTAAGCCTATATTGACTCGGTATCCCGATCGCTTTGGATACGCTCAACCTGGATCTTGATGAGTTTAGATGACTCACAGGAAGGTTCAGCATTTCCACGCTATGATGAACTCAATGAAAAACATAACGCTCGTGTCTGGCCGATTAACACCTAAAGCTCTTTCTGTGGGTCTGGTGGCTTTCATCTTACTGGTATGCGTCATGCTGGTGTCCGCAATTGCCTGGCAGCTAAAGCAGTCAGCGGACGAACGATTGACGAATGCCAAAATTGCTGTGCGCAACATTGTTCGGGCTTCCGACCAGCAGGCTCAAGATACCTTGCGTCAGGCTGAAAGCATTCTCAGCAACCTTGCAGAGCGCGTCGAAAATGACAAGTTTAGCGAGGAGCAGAGAGTTCGTTTATCCAAAGTAATGGCCAACAACGTTGAGGCAACCGACGGCATTCAAGGATTGTTCATTTACGACAAAAATGGCGACTGGGTCGTAAATTCATTTTCCTCAGAGACGGTCGCAAAGAATAATAGTGATCGTTCTTATTTTATCTACCACAAAAACCATCCTGGTTCGGCCATCCATATAGGCGAGGTCATTTTGAGCCGCACCACCGGCGATATGATTATCCCTGTCAGCCGTCGCACTCAATACCCCGATGGCAGTTTCAGCGGCGTGGTTTTAGCGACAGTACCCGTCGCATACTTTCAAAGTTTCTTTGATCGTTTAGACTTAGATAAAAAAGGGGTGATACTGCTCGCACTGAATAACGGTGATTTGCTAGCCCGCCGGCCCATGATTGACGCGCTAATGACGACTAATATCGCAAAGGGAGAGCTATTTAGTCGGTATTTAATAAACAGCGACGACGGAACCGCCACCCTGACGTCCGTCGTGGACGGGGTGGAACGAGTCTATGCATACAGCCGCATACGTGGCCTTCCGATCGTAGCAGCAGCAGGTTTTTCGTTAGATTCAGTATTTGCTACATGGTGGACATACGTCTATCAGGTATCGCTTATGGTGGTGCTTATAATTTTTGTGCTGACCAGTCTGGGTTTTCTCTTTTATCGACAAATTCAACGTTTGTTGGTGGCAGAAGAAGAACTGCGTCTTGCGCATCAAGATTTGGAGCATATTGCTAAAACAGACAGCCTTACGGGGTTGCCCAATCGTAGGTGTTTCGACGCTACATTGGCACAAGAATGGTCGAGAGCATGCCGCACTGGAAATAGCTTAGCACTCATACTTATCGATATAGACTGGTTCAAACAGTATAACGACCATTATGGCCACGTACTCGGCGACGAATGCTTAAGGCAAATCGCAGAGTTGATAGGTAAAAATATAAAACGTCCAGCCGATCTGGCTGCGCGGTATGGTGGCGAAGAGTTTGTAATCCTGCTTCCAGAAACAGAACTTGCAGGTGCAGTAAAGATCGCTGAGGAAGTGCGCTCAGCAATTGAGGCTGCAAAAATAGAACACAAAGGCAGTACTGCAGGCATTGTCACGATCAGCTCAGGTGTCATTTCTAACCACCAGCGTGGCGTGATTGTAGCGATTGATTTGTTGGAAAAAGCTGACGTTCTTCTGTATCACGCAAAAAAACTTGGGCGAAATCGAGTTGAGCATCATTCGCGGGAAGTCGTAGAAACATAATGCGACTCGGCTACTGATCCAACTGACTTTCGTGGGTTTCAGGATTGGAGAAGTCATAGCGAAGGTCCGCTTTTGACCGAATGCTGCGATGTGAGATGTCTCAGGAGTAGTGGGGCTATTTGGTGGTTTGTGTTCAGTCGGCAGGCCGCCGGGGAAGGGTTATGCAGTTTCGGCATGGGCTGAAATTTGCCCGCTGGGACCAATCTTGGGACCAACGGGTGCATTTCGGTGCTTTATCGTTGATTACTAATGACGACTTGGCCCAGTAAACACTGATCAGCAGTAATCATCAGAATGCGTTTCATACCGCATGGTGATGTTAGCTGTGGAGATCAATTACTTTACCTATCAATGGGTTGCGAGCATGGCAGCAGGCGCCGTCAGGCATGCATCAACAGCGACATCAAGGCGCGAAACCCGGTCGCTGAGCAAAAAAATGGGGATGTGTGTTGGAATTTGGCGCGCATTGTCGCATATGTGTGACGACAGTTGTATGGCAGAGGACGACGGGTATTAAGAACTTTCGACGCCGGGCCCCTATTAATGCCTTTGCAGGTAACGTTCGAGTTAGGGGGCTCTGGAGTCCATGACGGCAGGAAAATAAAAGGCGTCTCAAGGCCCTGTGGCTTTCCCTTTTTCTGACGCTCTGCGTATTCACCGACGATTTTAAGGGGGGGGCATGGCAGGGGCATTCCACAAAACCAAGCGGTCTGCACCCGTTTTAGTGCGCTCCACCACTTCCCCCCAGGCGACCTCGCGACAGACGTGGGCCGTCTTCGTCTCTTTTTCAATCTCATCCAAGGGCGGTTCGGGCTTATTCAACAGCCGAGCTTGCGCTGGAGATCATCCAACTAAGCCCGGCCACCGCGCCGGGTTTTTTATTCGCGAACTTTGCGAGTTAGAACTGCGGCGGCGCCCGTGGTTTTACCCGGCTTTATTCCAACGGACCTTCGTAATACCCAGCTTGTCGGCAATTTTTAATATTGAGTCCCGAGACAGACCTATCGGTATCCAATATTCAGGGCCCTCACCAGCGTGTCTTGTGGCCATGCGAATCGCATCGCTTTCGCTGAACGCCGTTGCATTCGTATAGAAGTGCTCCGGCTTCCCATCGTGTAGATAATGAATTTTATAGGGTATTAAATTTTCCATTAGAGCCTCTTGGCCGAAGCCGTACCCAAAAGGGTCAATCCTGGAAACTGGAATTCAGAGAGGTCTGTCGGGTGGTGATACCGAGAGATAGGGTGATGGCCGAACTGCGGACGCTGCGTTATCTGATCCGGTAAGCGTTGGACTAGTTAGCCTTCCGATCGTTCGGTCTATCAATTTCATGCAGACTTTTGAGGCTTTAGCCGTCACTAAGGTCCTTTCTTTTTCGACCCCGCCACATCTTCCGCTCTGAGCAGGGAGTGATGCCTGAGCTGATTCAAAAACGCAAACTGTTATTGCCGTCGCAGCGCAGATACTTTAGATGCCCAAGAGGCGGGACAAACCGGGCAAGCAAGGAAATATAAAGCGCGTTGTCAGGTTTTTACTGAGGATTAATGTCTAGAGTTTTTAGTCTGATTCGCACACGATGGCGCTTAGGTAAGTTCAAGGATGTAGTACATGCGTAATACCTGGTTGCTCCTGTTTTCTTCGTCTATCGCCCTTGCTGGTTGTGGGGGGTTCCCCTCTGTTCCCTATGTCGATCCACCTCAGGCCGACAATACGGCTCGCGTTCGTGTGATCACCAATTCTAATGTGTTTGGCGATAGTGTGACGGGCAGCTGCGCCCCGGATACTCGCCACAAAATGGCTGAAGCTGGCCGCTTCTCAGAGGAAGGGCAGCCGAGCATTAACTACCCCCAGTACCCACTTAAGCCCGCCAGTCTTGGAATGCCGGGAAGGGTTTCACCCAAGCTTCAGCAGTACATCGGATCTGTTCGGATGGCCGAAGGCCTATACACCGAGATTGTGGCTGAGTACCGCGTTAAAACGGATGCACCCTTTCAGATCGCAACATTGGGTGCGTCCGCCGGCAGCTACGGCAGCACTTACGCTGTTTGCCCAGGCCAGGCGAAAGTATTCACTCTAGAGCCCGGGAAAGACTATGAGGCCTTGGTTGGACTCAGCAGCGCACCAAACGCGGATGGGAATGCGGTGCTTATGTGCATGTTTGGCTTAGTCGAGCTTACCTCTATCCCTAACCTGCCGTTTGCATTGCCAAAAAGGCTCGCAGGTACGGAGTCGCCGCAAACGCGTTGCAAGGATTAAGTAGCACGGCTCATATTTTTTACTGAGTTTTCATATCTGAGCCCAGCGCGACTGCTGGGCTTTTTCGTTTTTGGCTAAGAAGACATTTTGTTCAATCATGCCCCGTGTAGACGAGCGCATGGACTGTCTGCTGCGCCTGCTCGACAAGGCAATTGCCGATGCTGTGGACGCTGCAAAGGCTTCCGGTCTGCCCCAACGCTTGCTCCATGCCCATGCACAGACCCATCAGATAGTAGGGGATTCTCCATGACCAAAAGCAACCCGACTGGGAGTCAATCGAACGTGCCTACCGGGCCGGGATTTGCTCTGTAGAGCGCTTCGCAAGCTCCACTGCAGCGGTGATGGCCGCTCTGGCTTGAGGGCTATTCTTCCAGCAAGTCGAGCCTAATGCCGCGGATGCTTGAGCCAGGATGTCACTAACATTTGATTTGCGGAGTTCGGCGAGCGATTCGATACCCATTTGCTCAAGCCGAGTAATGACGGTTGGTCCTACGCCTTTGAGCGCGAGCAAAGCGGCTCTTTCCTCCGGTGAAAACGGCATCGTAAATTCCTTTTTGGGCGATGAGTCCGCGCAAGTGTGCCTGACGCTACAGGGTGCCTCAACAGGTCGGTGACCTTTGGACGATCATGCCGAACGGACAGACGCCGCTGCTCAAGCGTTCGTTTGTTCACGGTGCCTGGGACTGCTGGCAGGTTCGTTCACTTAGACGGCCGCAGCGTGGCGACATGATCGTGATGCAGGTCGGGCACACGGTTCACCCTCATCATGCCGGGATTTACCTAGGCGCTCACCCAGCGCCACCCGGCGAAATTTCCATACCTTGAATTCGGACTAACTGAAGTGTCTATGCAGGTTGCCAATACCCGGCAAGCTTTGCGTCTGCCGGGCTTAAAGAGCGCTTAAGGCATCAACACTGAGTCCACAACATGGATTACGCCGTTGGACTGCATTACGTCTGCGATGCTGATACCAGCCTTACCGCCTTTGGCATCCACCACCCAAAGCTTGCCGTCATGCAGCTTGATATTCAGCGACTCACCTTGAACTGTTTTCAACACAACGGTGCCGCCGTTCTTTTTGGCTTCGGCCATCAGCTGTGCCGATGTGTGAGTGCCCGGCACGACGTGGTAGGTCAGAATTCTAGTTAGGTCGGCTTTGTGCTCAGGCTTGACCAGAGTATCGACGGTGCCCGCTGGCAGCTTTGCAAAGGCTTCGTTTGTGGGGGCGAACACGGTGAACGGACCTTTGCTATTGAGCGTATCAACCAGGCCGGCAGCTTTGACAGCGGCTACCAATGTCGTGTGGTCCTTCGAGTTGACCGCGTTCTCAACGATGGTTTTGGTCGGGTACATAGCTGCACCTCCGACCATTACGGGGTCGGCACCAAAGCTGAACGTTGCAGTTACGGAGAGAATCGCGAAGCAGGCTGTTGCAGCAAGTTTTTTGAAAAAAGCGTGCATGATGTATCTCCTTGGCTCTTATGCCCTCCGGGTGAGGGTATTGAATCTACGAGCCAACGATCAAAGTGGATGCACCTCCTCATAAAATAACTTTTTAAGCGCAGTGCCTGCCTGTTCAAACCTGTCGGTTACTTTCACTGGAATGCCACCCACGCTGGATGCCTGGACAGGACGGTATGTTAGGGGTTCGACTCTGTTGTGAGGGATCACGCAATGAAGCGCAAGTTGCCATCCCTATTACTGGCAGACGCTGGAATGATCGTCTGCTCCGGTGTTTGGCTTGGAGCAGCGTTGGGGGAAAAGATAAAGGTCACTCCAATTGCGATATGCGCTAGGTATTTTCGGTACCCAAAGGACATGCTTACGCCTGTCGAAATAGCTGGCGATTGATGCGTGTCAAATGCTTCTGCGGCACTGGGTACCTTCATAGTTCATAGCGTGAATTGTGCGATCACTTCGTCCGATGACATTACGTCGGCGTATTCATCATTGAGTATTGCCAGGGTCAGTTCATGAACGGTTGTCGCGTCCCAAGACTTTCCATTCGCCCCAACAACGGGCACGGCGGTCGTTGCATCTGACGGTAAGATGATGCTGTATCCGAGCGCTTTCCCCGCACGGACGGTGGCGTCCATACTGTTGTGAATAACAACGCCCGTCAGCACCAACCGTTTTACTTGCATCTGTGTGAGAGTGGCATCCAATTCGGTGCCAACAAAGGCGCAGTTTTCCTGTTTGATGATGACGGCTTCTCCCTGTATCGGTGCGACCTCTTTCTTGATGCCATTCCATGGGCCGTCGACGAAGTAGCTGGATGTAGGAGTGCGCTCATCGTGCTTCACATGAATAACTGGCCAGCCGTTTGATCGCCAATGGCCTAGAAGGCGCTGGATCACTGCCAAGTATTCAGGATTACTTTTTCCATCCCAGTTTGGTCTATCAATCGCATCTTGAACGTCCAGGATAACAAGCGGGATCGAGCCTGGTAGAGCTGTCATTTGAACCTACTCCTTCAACTGAAAAGCGCGGACTTAGTGTGCTGGACCTAGCCTCCACCAGCAACGCATTACAGGAAAGATGTTCTGAGCGCCCTAGGCTTTACTGCGCGCGCTCAAGAAGCCCCGCGCTCTAGTCATTGTCATGATGCCCATTGGCTCAATTCCGCTTTTGAAAGTCGCCGTGATAGCCTTTCTGGATGATTTGGAGGGATCCATGAGAAAAATTACCGTCGCGCTTTTGCTGATTGTTTTTGGATGTGGAATAGCCGGTTCTGGATGGAGCGCATATCAGGGCCGTGACAATGTGGCTAAAGCGTCATCATTAGTCGCCTCGCACCTACTTGCTTTTGACGCTGAGCCGGCATTAGACCTGTCTAGCTTCTTGGCGCGCGGTGAAGATGCCGAGAAGGCGCTAACAGCGGATTTGCTGGAGATGCAATCTGCCGATTGGTCGGGTGCTGAGACGAAAAAAGACGCGGCAATCGAGTTCACATCTCGCGCCATAAGCGTCATACGCACATACACGCGCTTTCGGATGTCCAACTTACAAGTGGGGTTGACTAAGCGACGCCTGTTAGCAGAAGAGGGCGCTTTAGCTCAAGAAACTGACCCGAGTCTCAGAGACCTGGCCTCTCATCGGCTGCAATCCTATAAAGACAAGTATGTGGAAGAACTGCGTGATTTCAACCATTTGACGACTGCCATTGGTATGCACTGCGAGATGCTGTTAATTGCCAATGATGGGATTAAGGTGGTGTTCGGTGAGAGCATGGGGCTTGATGTTCCGACTCAGGAGTTCATGAAACAGCTTCTGTAGCCCTGCCTTCATATCCGTTGAATCAATACGCTCTGCGGGTTAGAGAAGTGGCAGTAGTGGTACCGTCTATACAGCACCCTTGAGCCTGCCTAATGAATCGTCCAAGTCCACCTCACCACGTCGCCGCACCACGCACTGAAAATCCCGCCGCCCACCCATCTATTTGGCAGGGTGGTCCGGACTTACCGATCACTGGCAGCACGGGTTCGGCCATTTTGGGCTTTTGCGCTGCGGTGATTATGTTATTGCCTGCCTTCGGGCTGGCGATCTTGCTCGTTATCGGGCTCGGTGCGATGCAGGATGTGCCGTCCAGCGATGAGTCGAGTTTTACAACGTCGTCCCTCATCCTGTTCCTGCTCGGCTCTGTCGTGGTTATGGGATTGGTCTTCGCGTGGATTTTCTCTGAGCCTAGGGTGCAGGCCTTTACGTTCGACGAAAACCAGCAACTGCTTACCCTCACTGTCATCCGTCGCGCACGTAAACCCACCCAAGTGCGCGTGCTGTTTAGCGACATTATTTACATCTGCCCCTACGTAGTCGCTTCGTATGACCGCGATGGTCATTTCAGCGTTGTGTATCGGGGGCCGAAGGACAAGGTGTTCGAATACCAATTTGCTGAGGGTACTTCCCTGAAAGAGATGGAGTTTCATGCTGCCTGGCTGCGAGGAATAATTGGCGAGCGGATGCACGAACTACTGAATCTGGACAAATGAACGACTCATACGGTCCATAAGTGAGAGGCAGTTTCAGTTGCCCAAATCAGGAGTAAATAAGTGTTCTCAGGAAAAAGCGCAGCGTTGTGGGGGCTTCTATCCGCTGCCACTGCAGTCGAGGCAGCTACAGCAACTCACCCGATACGCGAAGAAAAGGTCGCCGTCAGCTTCATCGCTGCACTTGAGATATGCGACGAGCGAAATCCCGAGCGTGGCTTGACCCTAGAAGGACTGGTCAGTGATCCCACCTTCAGCGAAGAGAGAAAGTCCGAGTTCCGGAGGGTCAACGCTGATCCTTCATACAAAGCGGCAGTCTCGGAAATGAAGTCCTTTCTGCTCCAACCTCCACTTGCGGATGTCCTGCGTGATATTTGTGAAAACCTGAGGAAGACGAGTCCGGACGGGTATCGGTAATCAGTGCGTGCACAGGTGGTAGCTAAAAGGCCCGCACACGATGCCTGTATTTTTTCGCCATTCGTCTAATGCTTGGCACTTGCCAGGATCTGCCGCCTCACATCTTTAAGCGCGGATATCCCGAGCGTAAGAACGGAGAGCCAGCATGGACATCAATGAGAACGCCCCCGGCAATCTTTCACAGCAGGCCGTAACACGTGGCACAGACAACGAGACAGGCCACGACCCGAGAAATGATGAGGACAATATCCCTCTGCCGCCGGACGATGATGCACCTCTAGAAGAGGACATGTCCGATGTCGATGCTGCCGATTCGGTCGCCAGCGAACATCCCGACAACTGAGTATGTGTAGAGAAAGGAACCCGGCCATGTGCCGGGTTTTCTGTGTCGCTTCTATCATGCTGCAGGCACATGGGGCGCATAGAGCGGTTTCTCCAACGTCTCCGGCATCGCCACCCACAACAGCACCAACGCAGCGCCCGCCACGCCCGCCAGGGTTAAGAAGGCCGCGTTATAGCCCGCCTGTTGCAC
Organism: Pseudomonas sivasensis; assembly: GCF_021391435.1. Lineage (NCBI taxonomy): Bacteria > Pseudomonadati > Pseudomonadota > Gammaproteobacteria > Pseudomonadales > Pseudomonadaceae > Pseudomonas > Pseudomonas sivasensis. The sequence goes on from NZ_CP090029.1 coordinate 3,019,487, forward strand.
CACGAACCCCGCCAGGCTGTTGCTCAGTGCCGCGCCCAAGCCAAACACGGTGGACAGCGCACCCAGGCTGACATTGAAACGCCCGGTACCCTGGGTCAGGTCTTTGACGATCACCGGGAACAGCGCGCCGAAGATCCCTGCACCGATGCCGTCGAGCATTTGCACTGCCACCAGCCAATAGGGATCGCTGGACACGGTGTAGAGCACGCCACGCAGCGGCAGAATCATGAAACCGAATATCAGCAGCGGCTTGCGTCCCCACACGTCAGCCTTGACCCCTACCAGCCAGGCCATCGGTACCATCACCAATTGCGCGGCGACGATACAGGCCGAGGTCAGCGGGGTGGCCATCTGCAGGTTGATCTGGGACAGCTTCTGGCTGACCAACGGCAGCATGGCGGCATTGGCCAAGTGGAACAAGGCGCAGCAAATGGCAAACAGCAGCAGCGGACGGTTGGCCAGTAATACCTTCAGGCCCGACGGTTGTTCATGATCGGTGGCGTGGGCAGGGTCGAAGCCGCGGGCCACTTCATGGTCGATGGCCTTGGCTGACACGCAACTGACCGCGACCACACTGGCCACCGCCATAAACGCCATCAGGTAGAACACCACCACCGGTCCGAACAGGTAGGCCAATCCACCGGCGAGCAGCGCGGCCACGGCGTTGCCGGCGTGATTGAAGGTTTCATTGCGCCCGGTGCGGCGGGTAAATGCCCGCGGGCCGGTGATCCCCAGGGAAATAGCGGAAATCGCCGGGGCGAACACGGACGCGGCGACGGCGCTGGCAGCTTGGGTCAACGCCACCAGGCTGAAGGAGCTGACGAAGGGCAGCACCAGGCAGCTGGCGGTCACCAGGATGGCGGCAAGCGCAACCACGGCGCGTTTGCTGCGCGTGCGGTCGATCAGTGCGCCCGCCGGGCCCTGGGTGAGCAGCGCGGCGATGCCCGCCAGGGTCATGACCACGCCGATGCTGGCCGGGTCCCACTTGTGCACGGCCAGCAGGTAGATGGCCAGGTACGGGCCGAGGCCGTCGCGCACATCCGCCAGAAAGAAGTTCAGACTGTCCAGTGACAAGGCATTTCGCAGGTCGGAGTGATTGGCCACGATGACGGCTTCGCAGAGGGGGCGTTCAACGGCTGAACACTCATTGCGTTAATGACCTGCGCGGTGAGCGTTAAGTTTCCGCAGTTGCCTGGAGTTTCAATACGCCGGCATGTGGCTTATCTTCGGTGCCCCGCCGTAAGACTTATCTGGAGACGCAATGGACATGCCCTCAGCCCAACAGGCAATTGCCAGCAACAAGGACGCCTGGGACCAATCTGCCGGCCTGCATAAAACCACCGACACCTGGAGCGCATTGCTGACCGGTGTTGGTAACGCCGATTTTTCCTGCCTGGACCCAACCATTACAGGGGTTCTGCAGGACCTGGGTGTCGCCGGCAAGGACGTGGTGCAACTGGGCTGCAACAACGGTCGAGAAAGCCTGTCGCTGTTCGCCCTCGGCGCACGCTCGGTGGTGGGGGTGGACCAGTCCGCCGCGTTTCTCCGGCAAGCGCGTGAGCTTGCCGATGTGTCGCCTCATGCTCCTGAATTTATCGAAAGCGATATCCACCAGTTGCCGCAGCGGTTACACGAGCGCTTTGATATCGCCCTGGTCACCATCGGCGTGCTCGGCTGGATGCCGGATGTGGCGTTGTTCATGCGCCATGTCGCCAGCACGCTGAAGCCCGGCGGTTCGCTGGTGATGTACGAAACCCATCCGTTCCTGGAAGTGTTCGACCCCAGGGCGCAGAACCCGCTGCTACCTGCCAGCTCGTACTTTCAGCTTGAACCCTTTGTGCTGCAGGAGTCGATTGTCTATGAAGGTCAGGGTGAGGTAGTCGGACCGACTTCCTATTGGTACGTGCACACGTTGGGCGATGTGGTGAGCGCCGCGATTTGCGCAGACCTGCAGATCAGTCACTTGCAGGAATACGCGCATTCCAATCGTGAAGAACTCTACGATCAGTACGAGCACCAAGCGGCGCAATTGCCGCTGTGCTTTACCTTGACCGCCACTAAAAGGCCTGCCTGATACGGTTTGTCCACGCAAAAAAAAGCCCGCTTAAAGAGGCGGGCCAAGGGATTCACTGGAGTAGGTAGGCTTTACCCTATCGCGCCGAAAGTGAAGGCTGTGTGAAAAGCACGTCGCAGGTTCGGACGGCGTATTGATCAAGCGCGCCGCACGAAGCTGCGCATGGTCTGACCGGGGCCGGTGCTGAAGACGGTGGGCCTGGGCATCCCTTCATCGGCCGCGATAAATACAAATTCGTCGCCATCAAGGCGGTAGCTGGCAGGCAACGGCTTGCCGGCGTCATCGCCCATGGAATCGACCCACGTAATGCTTTTTGGCGTAGTGCTGCTGTCCAGGGAGAATCGGCCGGCCAGCAACAGGTCGCCCTGCACGGTTTTCACTTCGAAGCGGTCGCCTGAAATGGTGGTGATGGCACCGGGCGCAGTGTGAGCGTCTACCGGGTTCAGGACACCGTTGTCCTCGAGTGAAGTTTGCTCCCAGGCTCCCTGAAGGGCCTGATGATCCGGATCTAAAGTGGGCGACATAACCATTCCTTGTAGTTGTGCAGGTGCGAACCCTGCCTAAGTAGACAGCTTTTCACAATTCTTAGTTAACTTTTCGTTACAGAATATGGCTAAATAACTGCCAATGGCCATGTAACCGCTTGTCATCAAGCCGCTCATGTTGCCTGTCTGTGAATTGTGATTTCAGGTGCTGCTATTCATCCTCGGCCGTCGTGGGCACGCAGGAGCAGCCTGTTCTCTACTGACGTGTGACGAAATCCCTTGAAGCTCATCATTGTTGTTCTCTATGTCGCCTCCATTGCGTATGTACACCTGCGTGGCCGGGTGCGACACAAACTGGGTCGCCAGCTCAGTGACCATTCAACCTTCCTGGCACCCATCAACTGTTTTCTATACCTGTTCTCCAAACTCCCCGGTCGACCGTTTCTCTCGCCCAGCGACTTCCCTGATCTAAGCCCGTTGCAGGAGCATTGGGAAGAGATTCGCCAGGAAGGCCAGAACCTCATGAGGGCAGGGGCAATCAAGCGCTCTGACCAGTACAACGACGTGGGCTTCAACTCGTTTTTCAAGTCGGGCTGGAAGCGTTTCTACCTCAAGTGGTACGGCGACAGCCATCCTTCCGCAATGAAGCTCTGCCCGCGCACCACCGAGCTGGTGCAGAGCATCGGCTCGATCAAGGCCGCGATGTTCGCCGAGCTGCCGCCGGGTTCCAAACTGGTACGCCATCGCGATCCCTACGCCGGCTCTTACCGCTATCACTTGGGCCTGGATACCCCGAATGATCCTGGCTGCTACATCAACGTGGACGGTGAGAGCTACTACTGGCGTGACGGTGAACCGGTGATGTTCGACGAGACCTATATTCACTACGCCGAAAACACCACGCAGCAGAACCGCATCATCCTGTTCTGCGATGTCGAGCGACCGATGAAATACCGCTGGGCTGCGGCGTTCAATCGCTGGTTCAGCCGCACAGTGATGGCGGCGGCGGGTTCGCCCAACGACGCTGGCGACAAGACCGGCGGACTGAACCGAGCGTTTACGCGTCTGTACAAGATCCGCCTGCGCGGCAAAGAGCTGAAGAAACGCAACCGCACCCGTTACTACCTGGAAAAATGGGCGATTTTCGCGGCCTTGGCGCTGATCTTCGTGCTCATCTAACGCTCGGCCAGGGCGCCCTCATTGCGGTGGCTGGGCGCCCAGTTTGTCCCACATTTTTTTGCTGATCTTCTGCCTATGGGCATAACCCGCCCACGGATCCTCCTTCAGTCCCTGTAAGCGTTGGTGCAGATTGGCCACCGTCCACTGCTGCGCGCCACTCAACCCCTGCAACTCCTTACGACTGACCGGCACCGACACCGGCAGCCCTGGCCGAGCCCGTACCGAGTAGGCGGCCACGGTGCTCGCGCCCCGTGCATTGCGCAGGTAATCGATAAAGATCTTGCCCACACGGTTTTTCGGCCCGGAGGTGGCGGTAAAGCGTTCCGGCAGTTGCTCGGTCATAAACTGGGCAATGGCTTTGGCGAAGGCTTTTACCGGCTCCCAACCGTCCCGTCGTGCCAGCGGCACTACCAAGTGCAGGCCTTTGCCGCCGCTGGTTTTGACGAACGCATCGAGGCCCAGTTCGTCCAGTACCGACAAGGTGAGTTGTGCCGCTTCCAGCATGCTTTTCCAGGGCAACGCGGGATCCGGGTCGAGGTCGAGCACAAACAGGTCAGGGGTTTCGATCTTGTCTGAGGTGGCGCCCCAGGTATGAAATTCGACGGTGCCCATTTGCACAGCGCCGACAAGTGCCTGGACGCTGTCGATCTCCATCAGCCGCGCGTGGCCTGGGTCCAGCGCGGCGTCCAATTGCTTGATATGGGGAATCGCCAGGCGTTCCGAGTGCTTCTGAAAGAACTGCTCGCCCTCGATGCCTTCCGGAGCCCTGAGCAAGGACACCGGGCGATGGCGCAGAAAGGGCAGGACCCATTCGCTGATACTTTCGTAGAACTGCGCCAATTGCTGCTTTTGCGTGCCGCTTAGTGGATCGATCACTCGCTCAGGGTGGGTGATCTTCAACACGGTCCTGGCTTGCGGGGCTTTCATGGATTCAGCCACCTGCGGCTGTTCGTGCACGATCTGCGCGGCCGGTTTATCGCTGCGCAGGCCCATAAAAGTGGCGTGGCGCACCAAACCGTCACGGGTCCACTGGGCAAACTGTACTTCGCCCACCAGCGTCGGCTCCACCCACTGCACGCCTCGCGCCTGGGCACTGGTCAGGGGTTTGTGCAAAGGCGAGGTTTTGCGCGCCCGCGCTTTGAGCTGCGTGTAGATAGCCTCCAACGACGCTTGATCAAAACCGGTGCCGACGCGACCGGCGTACCTCAACCCTCTGTCGTCATTCACCGCCAGCAGCAATGCGCCAAAACCGCTGCGCGAACCCTGGGGACGGGTATGTCCGACAATCACAAACTCCTGGCGCAAACGGCATTTGAGCTTGATCCAGTCAGTGCTGCGAGCGGACGTGTAGGGGCTACCCATGCGTTTGCCGATCACGCCTTCCAGGGCCAGGTTGCAGGCGCTCTGTAAAATGTCCTGATGATGGGCGGTGAAGGCTTCAGAAAACCGCAGTAACTTACTTTTGCTTCCGGACAGCGCGGCCTTGAGCATGGCCCGGCGATCCTCTACGGGGGCCTGGCGCTGATCTGCGCCATCCAGAAACGGCGCATCGAACAGGTAATAGACGAGGTCCAGGCTACGGCCGCTGTCAAAGGCATTTTGCAGGGCCTGGAAATCCGGTAAACCTTCAGGGTTGAGGCTGACCACTTCGCCATCCAGCCAACTGTCCTTGAGTTTGAGGGCGTGCAGGGCCTTGACCTGCCGCGGCAGGCGCTCGGTCCAGTCATGGCCGTTACGTGTAAACAGGCGGACTTCGCCGTCGCGAATCCGCGCCAGCATGCGGTAGCCATCAAACTTGATTTCATACTGCCAGTCCCCGTCGGGCGCGCGGTCTACCAGGGTTGCCAGTTGCGGTGTGAATTGCTCGGGCAGTGCAGCGGCTGCTTTCTTGGCTTTCGGCTGGTTCTTGGTGGGGGCGATGGAGGCATCACTGAGCACGCTTTTAGGCTCAGCCTGCACGATGTCGTAGTCGGCGGCAGGGCGCGCCTGTTGGTCTTGCTCTTTGATCAGCAGCCACTGTTCCTTGTCACCGCTGCCTTTCAAGCGAGTGCGCACCAGCGCCCAATCGCCCGAGAGTTTTTCACCTACCAGCGTGAATTTGAGTTTGCCGGCGGCGTAAGCCTTGTGTGGGTCGTCATGGGGTTTCCAGACCCCACGGTCCCAGACAATCACATCACCGGCGCCGTATTGACCGGCCGGGATGCTGCCTTCGAAACTGCCGTAGCCCAGCGGGTGGTCTTCCACGTGAACCGCCAAGCGCTTCTGGCTGGGGTCGAGGCTTGGGCCCTTGGGCACGGCCCAGCTTTTGAGCACGCCATCGAGTTCCAGGCGAAAGTCATAGTGCAGGTTGCGTGCGTCGTGCTTCTGGATCACGAACGACAGTGCTGACGTCTTTCGTTTGCCCGTGGTCGCCTTGCCGGAAGGTTCTGCGGTGATCTCGAAATCGCGCTTGCGATTGTATTCACTCAGCGGCTTTGCCATGGGGTTCTCCCTGTAATGCCAGGCTCAAGAGGCCTTTTTCTTGGCGGTTTTTTTCGCCGCAGGCTTACCCGCCAGGCTGCGCTTGAGCAGTTCGGTCAGGTCGAGCACATCGGCCGACTTGCGCTCTTCGCTGCCTTCCTTGGATTCCACATCTTCAATCTTGCCGGCCTTGGCCTTCTTCGCCACCAGCGCCATGATTTTTTCCTGAAAGCTGTCGCGGTAGGCATCCGGTTGCCAGTCGGCGCTCATGTCCTCCACCAAGCGCTTGGCCATGTCCAGTTCACCTTTGGCCAGGGAGGGTTTGGTTACGTCGCTGCCCAGTTCCAATTCATCCAGGCTGCGCACCTCGGCGGGCCAGCGCAGCATCACCAGCACCAGTGCGGACTCCAGGGGCATCAATGCCGCCAGGTGCTGCTTGGTGTGCAGCACCACATTGGCCAGGGCGACCTTGCGGGTTTTCTTGAGGGTTTCCCGCAGCAGCGCGTAGACCTTGCCGCCGCGTTTGTCCGGCGCCAGGAAGTAGGGCGTGTCGATGTTCTGCAAGGGGATCTGGTCGCTGGCGACAAAGGCGATGATTTCGATGGTCTGAGTGGACTTGGGGTGGGCCGAGCGAATCTCCTCTTCGCTGAGCACCACATAACGTCCCTTCTCAAACGCTACGCCTTTGACGATGTGCTCCTTGGTCACTTCCTTGCCGGTGGTTTTGTTGATGCGCTTGTAGCCCACCGGGTCCATGCTGCGCTTGTCCAACCAGTCGAAATCCACGCCCTGTGCGGACGTGGCGGAAACCAGCGATACAGGGATATGAACCAAACCGAAGCTGATGGCGCCTTTCCAGATGGCCCGTGGCATAAGTGCGATTCCTTGAGAAGAGACTGTGTTCGGGTGACTCGCGTGCGGTTAAAAAAGTTTCCCTGGATGGATGCGCGGACAGATCGTGTTACACCTGATGAGGAAGTATTTAGTTACCAAAGCCGAACCCCAGGCGTAGCGTGGTATCGAAAGCAGGTACTCCTCGTCCCAGAGAGGCTTTGTCATGATCACCCGCGTGCGTCATCTTGCAGTGCTGGCGCTGAGCCTGGCACTTGCAGCCACCGCTCAAGCGCAGAACCTGCCTGGCGGCAACAACACCAACAATGGCCCCATTCACCGGGCCAACCCCAACAGCATGCAGGGCACGCAGCCCAATGCGCCGGCGATTCGCGGTATCCAGACCGTGCCGGCCACGCGTCCGCCGACCCTGGAAAACGGCGGCATCGGCAACCGTTACCCCCAGCGTGAGGCCGCGCCCAGCCGCCCGGCCACCGACACTAAAGCCCCCACGTTTGATGCCAACGGCAATCGCCGGTAAGGACTCGTCTTATGTTTATACGCAAAACCCTGTTAGCCGTTATGTGCGCGACGACCCTGACGACGGTCTACGCCGCCGATTCGCAGCAGTTCCCCAGTGAACAAGGCAGCCTCACTGTCACCTCGATCGTCAAAGGCCTGGACCACCCATGGGCCGTGGCGTTTCTGCCGGACCAGCAAGGCTTCCTGGTTACCGAACGCCTTGGCCACCTGCGCGTTGTCAGCCCGGATGGCAAACTCTCGGCTCCGCTGAGCGGCGTGCCTGAGGTGTGGGCCAAGGGGCAGGGCGGTTTACTCGATGTGGTGCTGTCGCCCGATTTCAAAGAGGACCGCACGGTCTATTTGTCATACGCCGAAGGCGGCGGCAAAGGCGGCACGGCCGGCACTGTGGTGGGACGTGGACGTTTGGCGGCGGACCTCAGCGGCCTGATCGATTTCAAAGTCATCCTGCGCCAGGAGCCGAAGCTCTCCACCGGCAATCACTTTGGCTCGCGCCTGGCCTTCGACCAGGATGGGTACCTGTTCGTGACCCTGGGCGAAAACAACGACCGACCCACTGCCCAGGACCTGGACAAGCTGCAAGGCAAGGTCGTACGGATCTACCCCGACGGCCGCGTGCCGGATGACAACCCCTTTGTTGGTCAGCCGGGCGTACGCCCCGAAATCTGGTCCTACGGCCAACGCAACCCACAGGGACTGGCACTGAACCCCTGGAGCGGCACGATCTGGGAAAACGAGCACGGCCCCCGTGGTGGTGACGAGATCAACATCGTCGAACGTGGCAAAAACTATGGCTGGCCCCTGGCGACGCACGGCATCAACTACTCCCTGACGCCGATTCCGGAGGCCAAAGGCAAGACGGCGGAAGGTACCGTGGCGCCCCATCATGTGTGGGAAAAGTCACCGGGCATCAGCGGCATGGCGTTCTACGACAGTGACCGGTTCAAGGCGTGGCAGCACAACGTGTTCATCGGCGCGCTGGCCAGCCAGGAGCTGATTCGGTTGCAGTTCGAGGGCGACAAGGTCATCCACGAGGAGCGTTTGCTGGGAGGTTTGAAGGCGCGTATTCGCGATGTGCGGCAGGGCCCGGATGGCTTTTTGTATGTGCTGACGGATGAGGATGATGGTGCGTTGTATCGAGTCGGCCTTAATCAGGACTGAGGCACTCAGCGTAGGGAGGGGGCTTGCCCCCTCTCACATTTGAACCGCACCAGGTTTTACAGGCCGAGATCGGACAACCCCGGATGCTCATCCGGGCGTCGGCCCAGCGGCCAATGGAACAGCCGCTCGCTTTCCATGATCGGCCTGTCGTTGATACAGGCAAAACGGTTGGCCATCAGGCCGTTTTCGTCGAACTCCCAATTCTCATTGCCGTAAGAGCGGAACCAGTTGCCGGAGTCGTCATGCCATTCATAGGCATACCGCACGGCAATGCGGTTGTCGGTGAAGGCCCACAATTCCTTGATCAGCCGATAATCCAACTCCTTGGCCCATTTGCGCGTGAGAAAGCCTTTGGCTTCTTCGCGGCCATGGACGAATTCGGCGCGGTTACGCCACTGGGTGTCCAGGGTGTAAGCCAGGGACACACGTTGTGGGTCGCGGGAGTTCCAACCGTCTTCGGCCAGGCGGACTTTTTCAATCGCTGATTCGCGGGTGAATGGCGGCAGCGGCGGGCGTGTTTCTGGGGTGGATGACATTTCAACGCTCCTGTTTAGACAAAGTGGCTCGGCCAGTGCATTCAAAGCCCTAATAACGTTCGCGCCATGCATTGCGCGTTATCAGCAGCGGTTGTATCGCCCATGACCAAGGCAACGGTAATGGCGCCATCGATCAGGATCAGCAGGTGTGCTGCCTGCCGTTCGGGGTCGCAGGTGCCATGGGCTTGGCACAGTTCAAGTGCGTACTCGAACAGTTTCTGTTTATGCGCTTTGGCCAGCAGGCGCACCGGGCTGTGCGGGTCGCCGGTTTCACCGCTGGTGTTGATGAAGGCACAGCCGCGAAAATCCGCCGAGCCGAACCACGTCCTGAGCGCGTCAAACAGCGCGAGCAGGCGTTCGCCGCTGCCGTCGACGCGTTCCACTTCGCCACGCAGCCAGTGCATCCAGCGTTCATCGCGGCGTTGCAGGGCCGCGATCACCAACTCGTCTTTATTGGCGAAGTAGCGGTAAATACTCTTGCGCGAGACGCCAGCGGTTTTCACCAGAAAGTCCATGCCGGTGGCGGCGATGCCGTGGCGATAGATCAACTTCTCGGTGACGTCGAGGATAATGTCGCGGGTTTCATTGCCAGTAATGTCGTTCATGTCGCACACAGTAGAACGATCGTTCTTCATGGTCAATGGGCTTTTTCCTACGAGGCAACGAGACCTGAGCAACCCCATGGTGTAAGCTCGGGGCCTCTTCGGATTCGACCCATTGCGAGCCCTATGCCGTCGTTCTTCAAACGCTCCCTGTTGCCCAAACTGCGTGGTTTCCCCCTCACTCCCGACGCGCTCGATGTGCTGTCCGGTGCGGATGCGTACCGCCGCTGCCTGCTGGAAAAAATCTCCCAGGCCACCCGGCGTATCTACATCGTGGCGCTGTACTTGCAGCAGGACGAGGCAGGGCAGGAGATCTACGACGCCTTGCACGCCGCCAAGGCTGCACGGCCGGAGCTGGACATCGTGGTGGTGGTCGACTGGTTACGCGCCCAACGCGGGTTGATTGGTGCGGGCAAACAGCCCGGCAACAGCGCCTGGTACCAGGCCATGACACAGAGCCATGCCAGCGAAGTGCCGGTGTACGGCGTTCCGGTACAAACCCGCGAGCTGTTTGGCGTGTTGCACCTCAAGGGCTTTGTGATCGATGACAGCGTGTTGTACAGCGGCGCCAGCCTGAACAATGTGTACCTGCACAAGTTCGACAAATACCGGTTTGACCGTTATCACCTGATCCACAGCAAGCCCCTGGCCGATTCGATGCAGCACTTGGTGGAACACGGCCTGGTAGCGTCCAAAGCGGTGCACCGCCTCGACCTGCCCAACCCGCCCACCACCCGCAGCCTGCGCAACGACATCGGCGACCTGCGCAGCCGCCTCAAGCACGCGACCTACGACACCACGGCCGGGCAGTTGCCCAATGGCCACCTGTCAGTCAGCCCGTTGCTCGGCGTCGGCAAGAACAACCCGCTGAGCCGGGTGATCCTGGAGTTGATCGCCAGCGCCCAGCAGCAACTGACCATTTGCACGCCGTACTTCAACCTGCCATTGGCGGTCACGCGCGAGATCAACCGTGCCCTGGCGCGTGGCGTGAAGATCGACATCATCGTCGGTGACAAGACCGCCAACGACTTCTACATCCCACCCAGCGAGCCTTTCAAGGTCATCGCGGCACTGCCATACCTGTACGAAATCAGCCTGCGTCGCTTTGCCAAGCGCCACCAGCCGATGATCGACAGCGGCCAATTGAACCTGCACCTATGGCGCGATGGCGACAACACCTACCACCTCAAAGGCATGTGGATCGACCAGCGTTACACCTTGCTCACCGGCAACAACCTAAACCCTCGGGCGTTCCGTCTCGACTTGGAAAACGCCTTGTTGATCGACGATCCCCAGGGGCAATGGTTGGACCCACGGCGGACCGAGCTTGAGCAGATTTTCCAGCACACCACCCGCATCGACGGGTACGCGCAGTTGCAGACACTGGTGGATTACCCCCCGGCGGTCGGCAAGTTTCTGCGTCGGGTGAGCCGCGTGCGGATCGAGCGACTGCTTTACCGGATCCTGTAATCCGCCGCAACGCAACGCGTAAGGCGGCAAGACTCGGCTTACATTCAGCGCGTTTAAGCTTTCCTTAGATTGCCTCTCCAGACGAAGCCGTATTCCACGGCCTAGCGCAGAGAGGATTGAATATGTTGACGCCACTGTCGAGCACCGGCTCGCCCCCTCCATATGCTGTGCAGGCTCCCGTAGTCGGCGAAGACAGTGCCAAGCCCACGGTCCAGCAGCCGCGCCTATGGGCCGCCCCGGCAAACGTCGCCAACCTTGCCCAGGCGCCGCGCCTGAGTCCCGAGCTGGTGGAGCGGGACGCGCTGGCCGAGCGCCTTGAAGCCGGGCTTGAAGACCTGCCAGACGGCGCACGCACCGACTGGTCCGCCGAGGCCTGGGACGTTCCACTCACATCGTCACTGCTCGCGCGCAGCCAAGCGGCGATGGAGCGTTTGCAGGCATTTGTGTCTCGCCCGCAAATGCTCGCCCTGCTGCAGCGCGAACGGTTCGATTGGGACGGTAAGCCCTTTCGAGTATCTGAAGGCCGCCTTGAACGCTTGAGCCCGGTGGGGGGCTGGGTGAATCTGACCCATTACGTCAACGACGTAGACACGTTGCGTGATGAGCTTGCGGCGTTGACCCCACTGACCGAACCACTGGGGAATGCCGTGTACTCGACGCCACGGGTTGACGCACGCCAGCTCCTCGAATTGAAGGGGCTGGGGTCGCCACGCACCGTGGCCGAGACACGCAATGTCATCCGCTGGTTACGGCTGTCGCTGCCGCCGGCGCCCGCAGTGGGTGACTACACCGGGCCATATTCCCCCGACACGTTGAGCGAGGCTGATAAGGCCACACTGACTAAAGTCGCGCGGATCAACCTGGACGACGTCAAACCTGGGCACATCGGTGGTTATTCGATCTATCAACCGGCGAATATGGGCCGTTCGTTGAGCGAGGTGCGGCGCGATATCGAGCAGCACCTGCAGCAATATATAAAGCTGACGCCCGACCTGGCGGCGCTGGTCACCCCGGTATTCCTGGCGCAAGCGGCGCCGGAAATGCTGGTCAAGGAAGTGCCGGACACGTTGCGTATCGGCACTCTGGCCTGGATGGAGCTACGCCTGGGCTGCACGCTGGCCGATCATGCTGCGCCGGGCACGTCACGGATGATGAGTGAACACCAGGTCCGTGCACTGACGACCCTGGTGCCCACCAGTGAGGCACAAGCAGAATTGATGCAACTCAATGCGCTGAAAATCCTCGCTGACTGGGGCGTGTTGAACGGCGCCGTCAGGCTGCGCAGTGACGGCGAGTATTCGCAACACGACCTCCAAGAGGCGTCGCGGGCACTGTTCAAACAGCAAGAAGAGACGGCCGAGGCCTTCGCCAGCGCCAGCGTGGAACTGCCGACGCGCAAGGCGCTGGCCATCCGGGAGTTGCTGCGAGTATTCCCCGACAGCACGGCGTCTGAGCTTGAGCGCATGAGCCTGGAACTGGCCAACGGCAAAGATCGCCGCAACGCACCGGTCACCGAACCGCGCAGCCGTTCGCTGGTGGAAACCTACATGACCGGCGACCTCACACCGGGAAAGTGGGTGCTCAGCAAGCATTTGCTAGCACCGCCGACGTCTGCGCAAACGCCCTATCAGCCAGACCGCGCGCCGCAGGTGGCGGAGGGCGCCCTGGAGTTACTGGATCGACGCATTCGTCATCTGCCCGAGCTTGAACCGTTACTCAAAAGCACCGTCAACCGTCACCTCAAACAGCTCCAGGGCGCCTATGCCACGAAGCTCAAATTGATGTTTGCCCAGTTACCCCTTGCCGAGCGCACGTTGATCGAGCTGGGCAAGGTCGAATTGTTCACCCTGCGTGGCGAAACTGGCGTCGTTCAGGTCGAGGAGACCCAGGCCCGCAAAGATGCGCAGCGCGGTCGCCACGCAACCCTGATGCGTGTGGAGCATGACCAGACGGTGGCCTATTACGAGGTCTTCGCCAGCGGCGAGCTGATCAAGCGTACAGACCTGCCCGACGCCATCGAGCTACACGGCGTGATTCGCAAGCAGCGCATCAGCGCGCCCCATGGTTCGGTGTATATGCCGATAGTCCGTGGCACACAGATGCCCTTCGATCTTGCTGCCTACACGACCGGCTCTGCGCCACGGCCGGAGGCGATGGCGTCGTCGGTTATCGTTGAACCGCTGGGGGGAGCGATTGCGCCAGGCGAGTTGCCTGCCAACCACACGCTGCAAAGCTTCGTGCCCAACACTTATGGCTCGCGCAAGATCGCGGCCATTGCCGGCAGAATCGCTCAGGACAATTTCTATGAGCCCGCCGAGGCTCTCTTGCAGCGCGCGCGCGAGCCGTTACCACTTGAAAAACGCCGGGAAGCCCGGGCCCGCGAGCACGAGTTTCTATTGGGGTTTGTGCCGTTCCTCGGTGCGTACCAGGCGTTCAAGCGTGGCGATATCGCCCAGGGCCTGGGCAATTTGACCGTGGATATGATCGGCGTGGCCATCGGCGCCGGCGGTCAGGCGAGTGGCCTGCTGCGTTCGGCCAAGGCCTTGCTGCCCAACCCGGTGCAGCGACTTGCCACGCGGTTCAGACCCGCGGCCGCTACGGCGAATACGGCTAAAGTCGCGGCCAGTTTCAGCGAGCGCGCGTTTGACTTCATCAAACACTCCGGCCTGTTTGCCAATGCCGCGTTAAACCCGCTGGATGGTTATCCGCAGATGATCCATGCCGCGACGAAGGGCCTGGTAAAACTGCCGGTGCTGCTGGCGGGGGGAGCGACGAAATGGGGCAAGACGGCGCCGCATCTGCTCACGGCTGAAGAAAAATTGCGTACGTACATGATGGTTGCGGGGGGCCAGGCGAGCAGCGCCGAACCGGTGATGCCCCGCGCCGGAGCGCGGGACATGGCGTCAGGTCTTGATCAGTTCAAGCCCAGCTTGCCGCGTAGCGTCGACAGATCTTCAGCCAGCGTGTTCACCGGGCCTACCAACGCCTTGCGGTCGTTGTCCTTGACCTTATCGTAGGTCTCGAAACCGCCGTCCTTGGTCTTGTACTTGGCCAGAACCTTGTCCACGGTGGCGAAGTTCTTGTCGACCTTGGCCAGGAAGGCCTTGTCCTGTTTGTCGATCTGGCCACGGAACAGGTCGACGATTTTCTTCGCACCGTCGATGTTGCCCTGGAAGTCATACAGGTCGGTGTGGCTGTAGCGGTCCTCTTCGCCGGAGATCTTGGTTGCGGCGACCTCTTCCAGAAGGGCTGCGGCGCCGCCCACGACTTTTTCCGGCGGGAAGGTCAGGCCGTCGACCCGGGTCTTGAGGTCGTTGACGTCGGTGTTGAGCTTGGCCGTCAACGTTTCCAGGCCCTTGGTTGAGTTCTGCGAGAACAGCGCGTATTCGATGCGGTGGAAGCCGGTGAAGTCTTCGGCAGTCACGCCTTTTTCGTGGTCGTCGACACGGGAGTCGATGGACGCATCCAGATCGCTGAACAGCTCGGCGATCGGCTCGATGGACTCATAATGCACGCGGGTCGGCGCGTAGAGCTTCTTGGCGGTAGCCAGGTCGCCCTGGTTGATGGCGTCGGTAAACGCTTTGGTTTGGGTGACCAATTCACCGATTTCTTCGGTGACGTAGATCTTGTAGTCCGACACCGGCCCTACCAGATCCAGCGGCGCCGTGGTGGCGGCGAAGGCGGCCAGGGGTGAGAGGGTCACTAACAACGACAACGCGAGGGTCGACTTCTTCATAGGGCGGTTTCCGCTTTGGGGGTTGGTTTCAGGTGTTGGCAGTGGTTTGAGGGGGCGTCGCGGCAAGCAGCGTGCGACCGATGAAATCCTTGGGCCCGGTGACTCCCGGCAAGGTGAAGAAATACCCGCCGCCGACGGGCTTGAGGTATTCCTCCAGGGGCTCGCCGTTGAGTCGGGTCTGCACGCTGATAAAGCCTTTCTCCAGGTCAGCCTGGTAGCAGATGAACAACAGCCCCATGTCCAGCTGACCGTTTTTATTGACGCCGTTGGAGTAGTTGAACGGCCGACGCAGGATCAGGTTGGCCTGCGTCTGCGGGGTACGCGGGTTGGCCAGGCGGATATGGGCATCGAGCTTGGTCAGCTTGCCTTCCGGGTCCTTGCTGTAGTCGGGCACCTGGGATTCTTTCTGGCCATCCATGGGCGAACCGGTGGTCTTGACGCGGCCAATGATGCTTTCTTGCTCCTGCAGGGGCGTGCGGTCCCAGCGCTCGACGAAGTTGCGGATGATGCGCACCGCCTGGTAACTGCCATTGGCGGCCCAGGCCGGTTCGTCGCTGCCGGGTTGGACCCACACAATCTGGTCCATCGCCTTGTTGTCGTTGGAATTCGGGTTGGCCGAACCATCACGGAAACCCAGGAAGTTACGCGCGCTCTGCGCCGGCTCGCCGGGTTTGGCCGGCGCCTGCGGCGGCACGCTGCCTTCCTGTTTCCAGCGCACCAGCAACAGGTCGGGCAGGTTCTTCACGATGTCGCGCAGGGCGTGGATATTGGTGTCCGGCGTGTTAGAGCTGAATTGCAGGCTCAGGTCGCCATGGCACTGCGCCGGCTCCAGCGCATCGTTGGGAAAACCGACCATGCGGCTCAGACGCTTCGGTTTGGCGGCGCCCAGGCCGAAGCGTTCATCAAACAGCGATTCGCCGACAGACACGGTGATGGTCAGGTTGTCCGGTGTGACCACCGGCCCAAGGATCCCGGAATCGGTGGGCGGCAGCTTCGGGTCGACCTGGGGCACGGTGCCGCCGGTCATCAGAAAGCTGATGCGTTCGTTCAAGGTGCGGAACAGGCGCTCCAGGTCTTCACGGTCGCTGGCCAATACGTCGAACGCCACCAGCATGCCGCAGGCCGGGCGCGGGGTGACGATACCGCTTTGGTGCTTGCCGAAAAAATCGTGGTGGTCCTGGGTCTTGTCACTGCGCGGTGCGGTAGTGACTTGCTCGGCGGCGGCCGCCATGGCCGGGCAGGTCAGGGAGCTGCCGGCGATGGCCGCGCCGGTGGCGGCCATGCCCAAGAGGACACGGCGGCGTTGGGCTGAAAACTGTTCTGAGTCACTCATAAAATTCGGTCGTCTTCACTGCAGGCCGGAAAGGCCAAGGGCGGGGTCGATTCCATCGAGTGCATCGGCCAGAGCCTTGGCCTTGTCGGCGATCTGCTTGCGCTGATCGGCGGTCACGCTGTCGTACGTGCTGTAACTGTCATTGACCTTGAACCCCGCGAGCTCGGCATCGAACGCGGCGAGGGCGTTGTCGATGTCAGGCAACAGGTCGGCAGCGGACTTGGTCAACAGTGGACGCATCAACTCGACCACTTTGTGCGCCACTTGCAGATTGGCGGCGAAACCGTTCAGGTCTAGGTGGCTGTAGCGCTCTTCCTCACCGCTGATGGCGCGCACATCGGCCAGACTGTTGAGGTTGCGCACCACGATACTCACCAGTTGCTCCGGTGGCAGCGATTGAGCCAGCAGTTGCTGCTTAAGCGTGGTGACATCGGTCACCAAGCGCTGTGCCACCGGGGCCAGGCCGTCGAGGCTGCGTTGCTGGAACAGGCTGTATTCGAGGCGATGGAAGCCGCTGAAGGCCGGGTCCTGTTCGCGTTTCTCGAAGTAATCGGCGCGGGCGTTGATCGCGTTGTCCAGCTCTGCCAGGCGTTGGGACGCCGGCGCCAGTCGTTGGTAAGCCTCACGGGCCGGCGCATACAGGGCCTGGGCCTGCGCCAGGTCACCGGCGTCGATTGCTTGTTGCAAGGCGGTCGCAGCCTTGACCAGCGCGCTACCCTGGCCGCTCAAGTACACGCGGAATTCCGACAGCGGGCCGATAAACGCCACCATCGACGGCTTGGCCTTGGCCTGGGCATCGGAGGCTGCCGTTGGCGTCACATGCAGGGTGCCACGGGGATTGCTCAACAGGCCGCAGGTGATCGCATAGTCGCCCGGCAGCAGGTTGGCGTTGATCACCTGGCTCAGACCGGGGGCAATGTTTTCCCGCTCTTCGACCACCAGGACGCCGTCGAGGATTTCCCATTCCACCGCGCGGTCGGAGCGGTTGATGATACGAAAGCTCGCGCGCCCGGCCGGAACCGTCAACGCATTGGGCTCGCAGGCGTGGCCATGAATCGTTACAGCGATCTCATTGCTGTTGGTCTGGCGCTTGGCGGCGGCCAATTGCGATGCGTAATAGAACAGGCCACCGGCGGCGATCATCACGACCACCGAGCCGGCCACCGCCCAGCGCAGGGCGCGGGGTGGCGAGGCGGGTTGAGGCGTTGGGTTGGACAAGAGACGGTCCTTACTGGCTGGAAACGGAAGAGGGCATGTTGGCGGGTTTGGCCGGTGCGGCAGGCAGGAAGAACATCACCAGCGCGACCACCAGGTAGATCAGGTAGGCACCCAGGGTGCTGACGGTCGGCGCTTCCTGGTAGCCGAACATGCCGGCGAGCACCGAACCCAGAGGGCTGTCCATCGGCAATGCGGCGCTGAAGTCGAACAGCACCGTTTGCAGGTGGTTCCACACGCCTGCTTCGTGCAGGGCCTGCACCGAATTGGCCAGAATGCCGGCGGCGACCACCAGGATGAACAGGCCGGTCCAGCGGAAAAACGCGCCGAGGTTGAGGCGCATGCTGCCGGTGTAGATCAGGAAACCCACGATGATCGCCAGGACCAGGCCGAGCAAGGCGCCAATCGGCGCGCCCGGGCCCTCGCTTTGCTGGAACACCGCCAGCAGGAAAAACACGGTTTCCAGGCCTTCCCGGGCCACGGCGAAGAACACCATGAGGATCAGGGCCGTGACCTGGTGTTTGGAACCGGTCAGAGCCTGATCAAGGGAGGCATGCAGGGAATGTTTGATGGAGCGCGCGACCTTGCGCATCCAGAACACCATGGAGCTGAGAATACCCACGGCGACCAAGCCGACGATGCCTTCGAACAGTTCCTGTTGTTTTTGCGGGAATTCGGCGCTGACCAGCTCCAGGCCACCGCCCACCAACAAAGCCAACGCGGCGGCGAGGAACACCCCGATCCACACCGCCGGCATCCATTGGCCGCGGCCAGTCTGTTGCAGGTAACTGGCGATGATGCCAACGATCAATGCTGCTTCAATGCCTTCGCGCAGCATGATGAGAAAGGGGACAAGCATTCGGCACCAGAGCGTAACTAGATAGGAGCCTAAGTTGTAACATAATGATACTCATTGCTAAACAGGAAATATTGACGTTTGCTGAACAGTGGCTGAACGACCAAGAGAAGGCCGCTCAGTAGTCCTGTCCGACGGCCTGGTTATAGGCGTCCACCAGCAAGTCAAAGCGCCGTTGTGTTTCAAAGTAATCAGCGTTTAGCCGGTCTGGATCGGGGGTTTCGCTGGAATGCTGGGCAAGTGCTTGGAGCGCGCCAAGGTAGTCGTAACCGGGTTGTTTAATCCGCTGCCACAACTGTTGGGCCTTGGCTTCGGAGGTCGGTAGGTTGGGGCGCAGGTACCGCTGGGCGTAATCCCAGGTCTGCTGTATGTCGCTCAATGCGTCCGCCAATTGCTTGGGGGATCGTGGGTCAAGGCTGTGCATCGTGTCGCGGGTCTGCAGGATCAGGCCGGCGATAAGCGCCATCTGGTGTTCGTCACGTACCTGCAAGTGCTGCAGTTGTTGCAGGCGTATCCGGCGGTCGGCTACGTCCACGGCGGCGCGCAGTTCGGATGAGACCGTGAGGAATTTTTCCGCCACAGGGAAGAACTGCGCATCGCTGATCGCCCGCTGCGCAGGGGTGAGGCCAGGGACGGTTGCGCTGGGGTAGAAGTCGAACGCTTTCACCGATGAATAGACCTGCAGCAGGTGGTCCATATAGTCGTTGCGAAGCGCGGCGATCTGCGGCAAGTATTTTTGCAGTGCGCTTCTTTGCGAGGACGTCAGCAGGCACAGGTCCGGGCGTTTGGCGTCGTAGTCCAGCAGGCTCAATTGCGGGCCTTGTGTGCGCTGATACAGCTCGGGGAAACGCTCGATGAACGCCAGATTCGGGTCGTTGGCGCGGGGGCTGCGGCTGCGGTAGTTGAAGTACGCCACTCGCCAATTGCTGTCGACTCGGTTGAGGCAGTCGATCACCGGACGCAGCGCCTGGGCTTGCTGGTGCTCAAGCGCTGCCGGGCGGTTGGCCCAGGTTTTCAGCGGGGCGAGCATATCGGTATTCGTCAGCAGGCCCACGGTGCTCAGCGCCAGGGGCACGAAGGTGCAGAGGGCTGCAAAGGTGATGCGGTTCATGGTGTACACCCCGGCGCGCCAGCTTTGAGTCCGCTGCAACGGCTCATCAAGAACGGCTGCAAACCCTCATCACGGTGGATACGTTGATTGTTTTCGTACATCTGCGCGGCGCTCAGCAGCAGGGCGCCGAGGCCCAGGCCGATGGCCCATTGACGCGTCGACGGTCGCGCCGGCCAGCGCCACGTCAGTGCTGCACGTAATCCCGGCCGACCAAGCACGCGCTGCGCCAGGCCCAGGCCCTGCAACGTCAACACATAGCCCGCCAACGCGTAGTTGCCGAGGATCATCCAGATCAACAGGCCAAGCACCCAGCACGGCAGAATCTCGCGGATCACCAACGGTGGCGGCCGGCGAAAGCTCAGCCAGGGCGACAGGTGCACGGCAAGCCGCTCATCGATTTCACCAAAACCGTCGGTGGCCGGACGCCAGATCGCGAGGATGAGCAGCGCCGGTATAGCGATCAGGAAGGCCCAGGTAGGGGCCATGCCGAGGGATTCCATCAAGGTGTGGTCGGTCATTTGCTGGTCGTGGATCGCCCAGCCGACGGCCATGCCCAGCAACGCCACAAACATCGGCCAGGGGCGGCTGATGCGTTCCCAGTCGCGCCAGAAGTAGGGATCCTCACCGGGCATGTGTGCGCACAGGGCCGGGTACTGGTTGAGCAGGGTTTCGCTGAGGGTGCGGCAGGCGTTCCAGTCGGATTCGCCGAAGCGCCGGGCAAAGCGTTGGCGTTGTTCCAGCGTCATGTCGCCGAACAGCAACCTGGCCGCGCGCGCCTTGGGGTCACGGCTGTCCAGGCTGGCCTGGTGGTAGACCTGTGCACTGAAACGCTCCAGTACATTGCGTTCCTTTAACGCCGACCACTCAGGCTCGGGGCAGTGGTTTTCCAGGTACTGATCGGACCAGGCCTGCTCGGTGCACAGGGTTTCGAACAGCGCCTCTGACCAGAAGGTGCTGGCCAGCAGCGTGCGCGCGAGTACGTCATTGAGCCGCGCATGGCGCGCCAGGGGCTTGAGCCATTCGGTGTTATGCAACTCGATCAAGGCCGCCGTGAAGGCCTCGACCTGTTGTTGATTGAGTAATTCGGTGAGCGTGTGCTCGACGTCGGTAAACATCTGCTCCAACAAGGCAGCCAGACGATAGTCGGGCAGTCGCACGGGTGTTTCCCGTTGCCAGGGCGTGAGCCAGTGCAGATGAGTGACGGCCCAGGCCGCAATCGCGGGTTCCGTGCCATTCAGGCAGCGTTGCAGCAGCAGGGCCTCAAAAGCCTCGGCGCATCCAATGTGCTGGGCCTGCTCATAGAGACGCGCAAGATTGGCCGGTGTGGCGTCGTCCACCAAGGCTTGCGCCTGGTCCAAGCGCGTGTCGGGCTCGGTCGTAGCGGGCTGCACTGTGTCGACCGGGAGCGATTGCGGCACTTCGACGGGCGCTTCGTAACGGCTCCATTGCAGCGCGTGCTCATAGGCCTCGCGCAGGCGCTGGAAGCCGACAGGGTCTTCATCCGGGCGATGCTGTTTGAGCAACACCGCGTATTGGCGCTTGATACTGCGAGCATCGGCGTCGGACGGCAGCCCAAGTACTTCCCAGCAACTCATCGATTCCACTCCCTGTCGGTAAAAATCCCGGCGCAGAATACCCGAGACCAATACCTCGGTGCCTACTCTTTTGCCGCGCGACTGCCTAAGATGGCCGCACTTCACGCCACACAGGGCACGGCGGCGCCAATGTTGGAAAAAGACACCATCTCCATCCACCTCGTGCGCGAGGCCTTGTTGCAGAGCTGTGCAACCGGTGCGGCCACGATTGAAGTCTTGCGCAAAGTCGGGATTGACCCTGGGTTGCTCGAACTGCCGACCGCACGCATTTCGGCTACCGCTTATGCGCGGCTGTGGCGTTTGCTGGCACGGCGCATGGACGACGAATTCTTCGGCATGGACCCGCGCAAGCTCAAGTCCGGCAGCCTGGCGTTTTTGTGCCATGCCTGCGTGGCGCAACCAACGCTTGCTACCAGCCTGGAAACCGGTTTGGGGTTCCTCTCTCTGATGCTGGAACGCATGCCCGCCCAGTTGGTGCGCCAACAGAGCCTGGCAGAGATTGTCCTGCACGAGCCCGAGCCTAAGCCGCAGCGCGCGTTCACCTATTTTACCTATTGGATGATCGTGCACGGCGTCGCCTGCTGGCTGGCGGGACGGCGCATTCCCATCCTGGCTATTGAGTTGCGCTGCCCACAGCCAGACTTTTACGACGACTACCAAGTGATGTTTTCCGACAACCTGCGCTTCGACCGACCGCGCACCCGTATGATCTTTTCCGCCGACTGCCTCGACTTGCCCATCAAGCGCAGCCCTGAAGAACTCAAGCGCTTCCTCGCCCACGCGCCGGCCAACATCCTGGTCAAATACCGCGACCCCGACAGCCTCGCCACACGGATCAAACACGACCTGCGCCAAATGCCCCCCGACACCTGGCCGGAAACCGAAGGCCTTGCGGCCACCTTATGCATCTCCGCCTCAACCCTGCGCCGCCGTCTGGCGGAAGAAGGGCAAACCTACCAAGGCCTCAAGGACAGCGTGCGCAAAGAACTGGCGATAGTGTGGCTGGCGGAACCGCAGATCAGCTTCGCCGAGATTGCCGCGCGGTTAGGGTTTGCGGACACGAGCTCGTTTTATAAGGCGTTTCGGAAGTGGGCGGGGTCCAATCCTGGGCATTATCGGAGTTTGATTTTGAATGAAGTCACTCGCGTTTAAGTTCGGGGCGCAAGGGACTAAGAAATAACTGGCTGTGTCTTGCGTTTGCGTCCGACAACGTGATCCTTCGAACTTTTAGGAAGTGCCCGGCTTACTTGGATTGATAATTCATGCGCGGTTGATTGCACTGCAATTCTACGAGTCGTGGCTCAGGCACGCTCATCTACCGACAGGTTGTTATTTTCAGAGTTTACAAAATAGGCCAGACATTGATCACTTGATTTGCACTTTTCATTCCACCAAGAATATAGGTGACATCTCCGGGTTTCGAGTAGCGGTCGGTACTGAAATATGCCAGTTGATCTTCATATTTCTCATTGAATAGCGCTATAGCATTGAACTTAACGTCCTGTTTTGTCTGGTGCCCATTTTCATCGAATGCGCCATCGCCGGAAATGAACATACTAAATGTATTTCCATCTATCAGATCGCTCTCATAGAGTTTCCTACCAACGATTTTCAGCTCCTGGGTGCTGATCGATGTCATGTCATAGTTTTTCAGGAATGCCTTCAGGTCAGCCGTTTTCTCGGCGTTTTTGAGTTTTAATGTCTCCGCCGCCTTGGCCTCTTCATTCACAGTGAACGCATTTGTCACCATCGTCGGATTTCTGATTACGCGAGCATCTGTCTGCTTCGATAGCGTGGTTGCGGCATTCGTAACGAGCATGCCCATATCAATCTCCTGTTTGTATTAAGCACTCCATCCCTTATCGACCTTGGACCGGCCAACCTTAGTCAGCGCTGTAATTTGAGAATGGTCTGACAGATACTGCTGGGCAGCGTGAGGGCAATGTTTTAAAGCGTTCGCCCGCAAGGCGCAGAGCTAAAGGCAAAAATCGGCGCGAGCCCGGGGAGTCTCTAAAAAAAACGAGAAGATTCAAGTTTCTTGTTTTTTGAGTGAGCTATTTGCCTGCCTAGCAGTAATGTTGCATTTACACCAAGTAAACCAGTAAAGCAGCAGACTGCAATTATAATTAACGTCAGCGAAAAACCATGCCTGTCCAATAGTCCTCCAAAAACCGTATAGGAAATGCCGATAATGACTGAGTTAACTAGATTTGCAAAAGAGACGCAGGATGCGCGGATGCGTGATTCGACATTTTCATGGATGTATGTCTCATATGCAGTCTCGTAGATTGCAGGGAGGGACATGGTCAGGACAAAAGCAACAATCGAAATGGTTATTCCAAAATCTAATGAAAGGATAAAAAGAAGAAAGGTAGTAATGCAGGTGGTAGTTAGCGCAATTATGCCGAGAGATAGTCTGGAACAAATGAAGCCAGCGGCTATGAATACCCCTGCTGATATAGCTTCAATCGCTGCATAAATACCAGCAATCATAGGCACTTCTAAACCGCGCATGGAAAAAAATGGCTGTCCGTATATAAATAATGGAATCGTTGACAGCTCGAATAAGGCGTATCCAATAAATAAAGGTATAAAAAAGGCGCCATTTTTTGTGCGAAAAAAATTAACGAGCGAGGTGGAAGTTGATTCGGTTTTATGATTGCTGATGCTGGGTATCTTATTTTCCTGGTGTGAAATAGATGGCAGTTTTAACTCTGGGGTGAGTGTTGCGATAAGCGCTCCTATAAGCTTTGATGCTGCAAAAGCAATATACACGCTGTTCCAAGACCAGCTGTCTTGTAAGATACCTCCGAGGATCATAGACAAACCTAGTGATATAGCCCCAATGGCACGGGCGCGCGATAATATTTTAGGGAATTCTTCAGCTCGGTGTTCAGCTAATAAGTTATCATAAAGTAGCGCTCTGTCTGACCCGGAACCCATGGCAATGCTAGCGCCAAATAGACAAAATATAATTGCGAAAGGTATAAAGGAGGTGAAGATTAAGAAGCCAATGCCACTTAAAGATAAACCTAGGAATCCGATTGTAAGAGAGAGTCTGCGACCGTATCGATCTGCGATTAATCCGGATGGGATTTCTAATGCTACTGAGGAGAAAAATAAAAATGATTGAAGAATGCCTATTTCTCCTTGTGTGACACCAAGCTGTAGCAAGTAAAGTACAAACAAGCTTCTCTGAACGTCCAGGTTCATAAATATTGATAAGAGATAGTATGGCTTGTTGTTTTTTGCCTTATAAAAACCTAATGTGCTCATCGTATTTTAATGCCTGCGTTTATGGGTTCGCGCAAGAACTGTCGAGAAACATGGTTTTGTTAGTAAATGCTTTGTTTTTATTCGGTAAGGTGCAGATGTAATAAGCATTGATTGATTAGCTCGGTTAACGGTGGTCGCGTGATTGCCTTAGGTGAATCAGCGTTCTCTGTAGTAGTAACTGAGTTGCCGCTATCGCGAAAATGTACGCCTTGTAATCTCATGCATCAATGAGTCGATTGCAGGGGAAGGCTAGTGCGATATGCCCGAGACAGTAAACAGTTTGGGCTTGTCACCACTAACAGCGCTGTACTAGGAAATTACTTACGTAGGACTTCTAACTTGGCTTACAAAAGTGTCCTTCAATATTTTAGGACGCTCCAAACAAAAAGAACCATGAGCAACCGGGCCGCAGGGCTAAAAATGGCTGGATTTGACCAACTAAAGGAGCTCTTTACATCTCTTCGCCGTTGCCACAACCGTGTCCGGCTCCCATCCACCTCCGAGCGCCTTGTCGATCGGCACGTTCCCGCGATACAGGTCGATTTCTGAATGGCGCCAGGCATTCGAGGCCGGCGACCCAATCTGCGAACCACCCCTGTGGGTAAAGCCGAATACGCCAGTTGTGCTCACCGCAATACATAAATCGAGGCGGCCCGGCGGCAGGATGATGCGGCTCGCTGCAGTTGCAGCGGTAGTGTTACTACCCATGAGATTTCTGAAACGTGGTCTTATCGACTGGCAGCAAACTGAGGCGTTTCTTAAGCGCTATAGAACCCTCTTCCTAGGGATATATTTCACTAGCATAATTTTCTTCGCCTATTTCGCTATTATTTGGCTAACCTGATTACGTCCACTATTGCAGTGCCTGATAGGCTCATGAATTCACCCAGTAACTCATTTGCCAAAGTTAACAATAGCCGGCAAATTCGCCGGGTGAACCACCAAAACAGTCTAAGTACTCAAGTCGGGGACGCTGTTGGCGATAGGATCGCGCTCGGGGAAACCGTAGGCGAGAAAATCTATGAGTATTGATTACTTGTTCAATCACCCTCAAAAATTTTGGTTTGATGTAGGAGTCATGTGTCTGGCCCTTGCCTTCAATGTGGCAGGCATTGTTCTGGCGTATACGCGACTGGATCAGATGGAGGATCGATTAAACAAGTGCCGTCTTGTTACTTCTCACAAGCGCATCTGGGGTGACGGGATACTGGGGAGGGTGATTCGGCTATGCGCCGTCATGGCGACGGTATCAATGCCGAGGTGGAACATACGACGTGGTGTCGTGGACAGGCAGCAAGTGCAGGACTTTCCTCGCGGCCTTAAGCGTGTACTTCAAAGCATAATGCTGGGGGGAGTGGTTTTTTTAACGGTTGCCATAGCCGACACCCTATATAGATGGCTGAGACATTAATCAAAAAAAGCCCCATGACCAAACAGGCCACGGGGCTAAAAATTGGTTGGATGCGACCAACCAAAGGAGCTCTTTACATCACTTCGCCGTTGCTACAACGGTATCTGGCTTCCATCCACCTCCGAGTGCCTTGTAGATCGCCACGATCCCGCGATACAGGTCCACTTCGGCCTGGGCCTGGGAGTCTTCCGCGGCGAGGCGTTCGCGTTGGGCGTCGAGGAGGACGAGGAAGTCCACGGTGCCTTCGCGGTAGCGGATGGCGGCGAGGTCGGCGGCGGCGCGGCTGGACTCGCTTTGACGGATCAGTGAGATCAGGCGTTGCTGACGCTTGCTGTAGTCACTGAAGGCGTTTTCGGATTCTTCCAGTGCCAGCAACACTTGCTGCTCATAGGTCGCCAGGGCGCCATCGGCTTCGGCGTCTGCGCCACGCAAACGGGCGCGCACGCTGCCCAGGTCGAACGCGGCCCAGGTGATGCTCGGGCCGAGGGCCCAGGCATTCGCGGCGGACGAACCGATCTGTGAACCGCGCCCGGCGGTAAAGCCGAGGAAGCCGCTGAGGCTGACCCGTGGGAACAGGTCGGCCTTGGCCACGCCGATACGTGCGGTGGCGGCGGCCAGTTTGCGTTCGGCGCTGAGAATGTCCGGGCGACGTTGCAGCAGTTGGCCTGGATCACCGATCGGCAACGCCTTGGCAATCGCCGGCAGGTCTTTCGGGCCCAGGTCCACGCTCAACTTGTCCGGACGCTGGCCGAGGAGTGTGGCGATGCGGTTACGTTCGCGCACTTGTTCGGCTTGCAGTTGCGGCACGCTGGCTTCAACGGCTGCGAGGCGTGCGTCGGCGCGTTCCACGTCGAGTTGGTCACCCACACCGGCGTCGCGCAGGCTGACGGTGATGGTGCGCGAGTCCTGCTGGTTCTTCAGATTGTCCAGGGCGATCTTTTCACGCAGTTGTGCGCCGCGCAGTTGACCGTAGGCGTCCACCAGTTCGGCAATCAGGGTGACTTGCAACTGGTATAGATCGGCTTCGGCGGCCTGCTGGTCGGCGTCGGTGGCTTCCAGGTTGCGCTGGATGCGGCCGAACAGGTCCAGTTCCCAGGCCATGTCCAGGCCCAGGTCGTAACGCTCGGTCTTGACCCGGCGGGTGGTCTGGCCCGGGATCTGGCCCTTGCCCTGGTCGCTGCTGACGCGGCTGGTAATCGTCGGCATGGCATCATTGCTGGCGTCATCGCGGATTGCACGAGCAGCGCGCAGGCGGGCAAACGCTACGCGCAAATCGCGGTTACCTTGCAGCGATTGAGTCACCAACTGGTTAAGCGTCGGGTCTTCGAACTGCTGCCACCAGATGCCTTCGAACTTGGCGTGGTCATACTGCTTGGCGTCCGCGGCGGCGGTGATGTTCGCCGCCTCCGGGGTCTGGGTCTTGTAGTCCGGGCCCACGGCACAGGCGCTCAGCGCCAGTACCAGCAAGCTCGGCAGGAATACTTTCACACTCATTGCTGTGTCTCCAGCTTCAAGGCCTTGGCCGCTTTGCGCGCTTCGCTGCGCTCCACATAACGACGGATCAGTACGTAGAACACTGGCGTCAGCAACAGACCGAAGAAGGTCACACCGATCATCCCGGAGAACACCGCCACGCCCATGGCATGACGCATCTCGGCACCGGCACCGCTGGACAACACCAGTGGCACCACACCCATGATGAAGGCGAACGAGGTCATCAGAATCGGCCGCAGACGCAGGCGGCAGGCTTCCAGCACCGCGGCCAGCGGGTCGAGGCCCTCGGCTTGTTTGTCCTTGGCGAACTCGACGATCAGAATCGCGTTCTTACACGCCAGGCCCACAAGTACAATCAAGCCAATCTGAGTGAAGATGTTGTTGTCGCCACCCGAGATGATCACCCCGGTAATGGCCGACAGCAGCGTCATCGGTACGATCAGGATCACCGCCAGTGGCAGGCTCCAGCTCTCGTATTGAGCAGCCAGTACCAGGAACGCCAGCAGTACGCAGAGCGGGAACACGAACAGCGCGGTGTTGCCCGAGAGGATTTGCTGATAAGTCAGGTCAGTCCACTCATAGGTCATGCCGTTGGGCAGTTCATCCTTCAACAGTTTTTCAATCGCCGCTTCTGCCTGGCCGGAGCTGTAGCCCGGAGCGGCGTTGCCGTTGATTTCAGCGGTGATAAAGCCGTTGTAGTGCATCACGCGGTCCGGGCCTGAGGTGTCGCTGACCTTGATGAAGGTTGCCAGCGGGATCATCTCGCCCTTGTTGTTACGCACTTTCAGTTGGCCAATCTGGTCCGAATCATTGCGGAACTGCTGCTCCGCCTGCACGTTGACCTGATAGGTACGGCCGAAGCGGTTGAAGTCGTTGGCATACAACGAGCCCAAGTAGATCTGCAGGGTGTCGAAGATGTCGCTGATCGCCACGCCGTGGGTCTTGGCCTTTTCGCGGTCGATGGCGGCATCGACCTGGGGCACGTTGACCGTGTAGCTGGTGAACAGGCCGAACAGTTCCGGCACGCCATGGCTCTTGGTGATGACGTTCTGCACTTCTTTGTACAGTTCGTCATAGCCCAGGTTGCCACGGTCTTCGATCTGCAGACGGAACCCGCCGATAGTGCCGAGGCCCTGTACCGGTGGTGGCGGGAAGATCGCCATGTAGGCTTCCTGGATGTCGCTGTACTTGCCGTTCAACGCGCCGGCAATCGCACCGGCGGACATGCTCGGGTCTTTGCGCTCATCGAATGGCTTCAAGGTCACGAACACGATGCCGCTGTTCGGGCTGTTGGTGAACCCGTTGATCGACAGGCCCGGGAAGGCGATAGCGCTTTCCACGCCGGGCTGTTTCAAGGCGATGTCAGACATACGCTTGATCACGTTTTCAGTGCGGTCCAGGCTGGCGGCGTCGGGCAGTTGGGCGAAAGCCACCAGGTATTGCTTGTCCTGGGCCGGTACGAAACCGGTCGGTGTGTGGGCAAAGCCCAGCCAGGTCAGGACCAT
This sequence comes from Pseudomonas sivasensis, assembly GCF_021391435.1. Taxonomy (NCBI): domain Bacteria; kingdom Pseudomonadati; phylum Pseudomonadota; class Gammaproteobacteria; order Pseudomonadales; family Pseudomonadaceae; genus Pseudomonas; species Pseudomonas sivasensis. Next base: position 3,048,357 of record NZ_CP090029.1, read on the forward strand.
CAGGCCTGCGTACAGGAACAGTGCGATGCCGCTGCCGCGAATCACCCGGCGAACGGTGCCGACATAGCCGTGGCTGGCTTTTTCGAAGAAGCGGTTGAATGGACGGAACAACCAGCCACCCAACAGCTTGTCGAGGAACCTGGAGAAGCCATCTTTCGGCGCGTTGTGGCCCTTGAGCAACACCGCTGCCAGTGCAGGGGACAGGGTCAGCGAGTTGAACGCGGAGATCACTGTGGAGATCGCAATGGTCAACGCGAACTGCTTGTAGAACTGCCCGGTCAAGCCGCTGATAAAGGCTGCTGGCACGAATACCGCGCACAGCACCAACGCCGTCGCGATGATCGGACCGGTCACTTCGCTCATGGCTTTTTCAGTGGCGGGGAAGGGCTCAAGCCCCAACTCGATATTACGTTCGACGTTTTCCACCACCACGATGGCGTCGTCCACCACGATACCAATCGCCAATACCAATCCGAACAACGACAGTGCGTTAAGCGAGAACCCAAACAGGTGCATCACCGCAAACGTACCGATCAGCGAGACCGGCACCGCCACCAACGGGATGATCGAGGCGCGCCAGGTCTGCAGGAACAGGATCACCACCAGCACGACCAGGATCAGTGCTTCGAACAGCGTGTGAACCACCGCCTCGATGGAGCCGCGCACGAACACCGTCGGGTCATAGGCGATGCGGTAGTCCATGCCTTCGGGGAAGCTTTTTTTCAGCTCCGCCATCTTGGCGCGCACATCATTGGAGATGTCGATGGCGTTAGAGCCAGGACGCTGGAAGATCGGGATCGCCACCGCTGGTTGATTGTCGATCAACGAGCGCAGGGCATATTGGCTGGAGCCCAGCTCGACCCGTGCAATATCCTTGAGGCGCGTGATTTCACCGTTATCGCCAGCGCGAATCACGATGTTCTCGAACTCTTCTTCGGTGACCAGGCGCCCCTGGGTGTTGACCGACAGCTGGAAGCTGGTGTCGTTAGGTGAGGGCTGCGCGCCCAAGGCACCGGCGGCGACTTGGCGGTTCTGCTCGCGAATCGCCGTCACCACATCGGTGGCGGTCAGGTTGCGCGAGGCGGTCTTGTTCGGGTCCAGCCATACACGCAACGAGTAGTCGCCCATGCCGAACAACTGCACATCGCCCACGCCGCCGAGCCGCGCGAGCTCATCCTTGATATTCAGGATCGCGTAGTTGGACAGGTAGAGCATGTTGTAGCGCTGATCCGGCGAGGTGATGTGCACCACCATGGTCAGGTCGGGGGAGGCCTTGTCCACGGTAATACCGATGCGCGTCACTTCCTCAGGCAGTTTTGGCTGAGTCCGCGTCACGCGGTTTTGCACCTGCACCTGCGCGTTGTCCAGGTCGGTGCCCAGGGCGAAGGTGATGGTCAGGGTCAGCTTGCCGTCAGCAGTCGATTGCGAGGACATGTACAGCATGTTCTCGACGCCGGTGATGGCCTGCTCCAGCGGCGCGGCCACGGTTTCGCCGATGACCTTGGGGTTGGCGCCGGGGAAGTTGGCGCGCACCACCACGGTCGGCGGTACCACTTCCGGGTACTCGCTGATCGGCAGTTGGAACAGCGAAATCGCGCCAGCGATCAGAATCAGCAGCGACAGCACCGCTGCGAAGATCGGCCGCGAAATGAAGAACTTGGAAAAATTCATCTTGAGTCGTATCCCTTAACCGCGTGGAGTCGCGACGCTGGCAAGTTTGGGCGCGGCTTTATCCGGCGCCACTTGTTCCAGGTTGCTGGCTTCAAGCGCTTGTCGTTGTTGGGCCAAGGCGGCGAGGGTTTCTTTGCTGGCCATCGGAATGGTTTCCGGGGCGACCGGCGAGCCGGGGCGTGCACGCTGCAGGCCCTTGACGATGATGGTGTCGTCCTTGTTCAGGCCGCTGCGTACGATGCGCAAACCTTCGATCTTCGGCCCCAGTTCCACGGCGCGATAGGCCGGCTTGTCGCCGTCCATCACCAGTACGAATTTCTTGCCCAGATCGGTGCCCACGGCTTCATCGTTGATCAGCACGGCGGAGTAGGTGCCGCTGCCCACCAGCTTCAGGCGTGCGTACAGGCCAGGGGTGTATTCGCCCTTGCTGTTGTCGAACACGGCGCGCCCACGAATGGTGCCGGTGGCCGGGTTGACCTGGTTGTCGACGAAGTTCATCTGGCCCAGGTGCGGGTTGCCGGTTTCATTCGACAGGCCCAGGTAAACCGGGGTCGTAGCGCCACGGCGGCCTTGGCGAGCCAGCTCGGTGTACTTGAGGTAAACGCGCTCATCGGCGTCGAAATAGGCGTAGACCTTGTCGGTGGAAACCACGCTGGTCAGCGCGGTGACGTCAGCGGTCACCAAGTTGCCGGCGGTGATGTCGGCACGGCTGACGCGGCCGCTGATTGGCGAGGTTACGCGGGTAAAGCTCAGGTTCAGCTTGGCCAGGTCCAACTGCGCCTGGATCCCGGCGACGGCGGCGCGGGCTTCCTGGGCGGCGGTGGTGCGCGAGTCGGCCAGTTCGGCGGAGATCGCATTGCTCTGGCGCAGGCGCTCGCCGCGTTGGGCTTCGTTGTCGCTGCGGGTGGCGGCGGCGCGGGTCTGTTGCAACTGGGCTTCAAGGCGGCGCACTTCAGCCTGGAACGGACGCGGGTCGATCTGGAACAGCAGGTCGCCTTTCTTGACCAAAGCGCCTTCGGTGAAAGCGACTTGGTCAATCTGGCCAGAAACCCGTGGACGGATCTGCACCGTTTCCGGTGCTTCCAAACGGCCGGTGAATTCATCCCACTCGTTCACCGGTTGTTCCAGCACCTTGGCCACACTGACTTTGGCGGCTGGCATGGCGGCCGCTTGTTCCGGGGTCTTGCCGCACGCGCTCATCACCACCACGGCCAAAATCGCCAGGGGGAAGCGCAAATGTTTGAGTGACTGTTCCATGAGGTGCATCCGCCAATGTATTTGAGATGGGCGGATCATGCGCGGCGGGGTGGTATGTCACGAATCGAATGAAGCAAAGGTAACTATCATTGCGAATGATATAAGCGCGAGATTAGCCCTCTAGGATGGGGGTTTCGTTAGGGTGCTATCAATGGGCGTGATGACAAAGGACTGTTGCGTGGTTCGCAACAAGCACTGAGAGGGTGTGGCGGTTGGGGTGTCAGGTATTACATTGAGGTGGGCGTATGGACGGGTGAAACCGTCCAGTCAAAACGACCGGACGGTGTTTGGCCGTGGGCCCTACGCTGTACCGAACCCGATCTGCACCGTCAGCGCTCCCTGGTTATCCCCCAAACCAATGCCATAGCGCCCCTCTAGATCATCGTTGATACACAGCTGCAATTCCCCCGTCTGCCCCGGCGGAATCTCGGCCAGATCCCCCACCAGAAACGGTGTCCCGCTGCTGCCCACACGCCCAACCAGCGCGCCTTCATTTGCGCCCGGCAGGGTGTAGCCCGCTTTGGCGATCAACCCCGGACTGCCATTGCCATCAACCATGCCGCCGACCGGGCTGGCCAGCCAATGGCCGCTGACATACCGCACCACACGCGGGCTTGGGCCGCTGATCTGCACGCCAGTCCCTTGCCATGGCTGGTTGGCTTGCACCTGCACGGTGACGGCTTTGAGGTCGTTGCACAGGGTGTCGCCGGCCTGGATCGACAGCGCGGCAATGGTCAGGCTCGGGTTGGAGGTGCCGGTGGTGGGGAATACGCCGTCGCCCACCAGGAACAGGTTGTTGTGGTCCCAACTGCGCTGGTATTTGTCTACCACCGAGGTGGCCGGGTCTGCGCCCATGCGGTAGGTGCCCATCAAGTGCCCGGCGCCCTGGAAGGAGTACGACTCGCCCTGGTATTCAAACAAACCGGGCTTGATATTGGTGGTTAGTTCCGTGGCGCCCAGCAGCTCAGTGATGACGTGGCTGGCAAGAATCCGCGCCTGTTTGAAGCCTTCCTTGGTGTAGTCCGACAGGTTGTAATGGATTTCCGGTCGCGGGATGCCCAGACGGTCTTTGTACTGACTGGACGGCACGATGTAGCAGTTGGCCTTGTTCGGATCGTCCTCGACTTGTTCCACCAGAAACCCCACCCGAAACTGCCGGGTGAGCAGGTTGTTCAGCTGTTGCACCAGTGCCGTGCCGAACAGCACCTGGGACGCGTCCGTGGACTTTGGCAGTGGGTTGGTGCGGCTGACGTTGGTGCCATCGATCAGGTCGGCCACTGTGGTGTACGGGTCGCCGATCGGCCAGTTGAAACCCTCGTTGCCTATCTCGATCCGCCAGGCCGCGCGCTGGCTGCGAAAGGCGCCGTCGCGCAGGCTTTCGATGCCGGCGGTGGACACCGGGCCACGGTACGGGAACACCGTCTTGCCTTCGGGCATCAAGCCCCACGCCAGGTAGATCGGGTGGTCCGCCAGGCTACGACCGACCTGGCCACTGCTGTTGGCCACGCCCTGGGGCCAGGCGCTGCTAGTGGAGTTGAGCAGCAGTTTTGGCGTTTCGATGGCATGGGCGGCGATCACGTAGCGCTGCCCGATCGCGACGCCAGTGCCGGTGGCCGGCCCATCGCCCAACTGATACTGAATGAACTCAATGCCGCTGACAGTCTTGTCCGCTGCCACCGTGACCTTGCTCGCCACGGTCTTGTACAGCACCCGCACATTGCCGGTGTTGAGCGCATTGTTCAGGGTCACCGTGGCGTCGTACTTGGCCTGGATCGGGCAGATCGGCGTGCAGTTGGTATTGCCTGCGCACACCCGTCGCCCGGCATACGGCTGCGAGTTGCGCCCGGCTGGAGTGGGGCTCACCACCAGCGGCAGTCCTTGGAACGATTGGCCCTGCACCGCGCTGACGAAGCTGCCATCCACCAACGACAGTGGAATGCTGGTCATCGGGTATTCATAGTTGGTCGGGAACGTGATGCCCAGATAGGCCTGGTCGGTGACGTTGGCCGCCACGCCTATTTCTGCTTCGGCGCGGCAATAAGCGCTTTGCAGGTCGTTGTAGCTGATCGGCCAGTCCACGCCCACGCCGTACAGCGTCTTCATCTTAAAATCATTCGGCAGCATGCGCAGGCACGTGGCGACCCAATGCCAGGTAGTGCCGCCGCCGACGCGCTCATAGGTGCTGGTGAACGGCAACGGGCCTTTTTGCACCAGGTAACTGACCTCGGGATTTTTCCAGTTGTCATCGAGCAGGTCAGCGATGGTCGCACGCGGTGCGTTCTGTTCGGCTGGGTTGCGCGTCGGACTGAGGGTGCTCACCGGCGGATAGGGGGACTCGGGGGTCTTCAGCGTGGCGGTGTAGAAACGCTCCAGGTACTGGTTTCGGTTGGCCGGGACTTCCGGGCCGGACTCCAGCACCAGCACCTTCACCCCCGCCAGGCCCAATTGATAGGCAATGATGCTGCCCGCCAGGCCAGCACCGACGATCACTACGTCTGCTTGTTCGGTACTCATGACGATGCTCCAGGCTGTGGGCTGGCGGTAACCCCGGTGAAGTCTTCCAGGCTCGGTGGTGGGCTGTTCCAGTAACCGAAGAAGAACTCGCTGTAGCCCATCGGATGGGCCTGGGCGATGTTCCACGCCCAGCTCTGGGTGTAGGCCTCGGCACTGACCACGGTTTGCTCGTTCACCGGGAACGCGCCTTGGGTGTACGGCTGATACCACACGCCGAGCATCCACAGTTTCATGATCGCGCGCGCCGCTTGGGCGGTTTGCGTAGCGGCGGGTTGGCCGTTCTGCATCAGGATTGCGTTGCCGATTTGCTGCGGCGTCTGCTGCTCGCTCGCCAGCGCGGCGTATTGGGCGAGCAGGGCGCTGAGCACGTCTTGGCCCACGCGAGGGCCAACGAAATTCAGAAACAGGGTGGGCAGGCCGATGGGGTCTACCGACGGCGCCAGCAGTTCCTGATTGATGCCGGTGAGCACCACGCTCAGGCCGGTAAAATTGTCCAAGTCGGTACTCATGGCTGACTCCTTGTCACACCGGTGGATTGAGCGCGTTCGAGCAGGTAAGTGAAGTCGGCGAAACTGGTGCGCGGTGATTGCGTCACGTGGGTGGCGGCATTGCCGTGACAGGCGATACAACTGGAGGACGCCTGGGGCACCGTGCCCTGGATATAGGTCTCCAGCGTTGCATTGGCGAGGAACGAAGGCGCTGGATTGCCCAACGGTTTGGTGGCCGAGATCTGGCACGGTGGCTGGCCGCTGAGGGTAGGCCACTGGGTGCTGATCAACTGGTAATTGGCCCAGACGCTGTTGGGGTTAACCGTACGCAGCAGGTTCTGGTAAGTGCTGTTGAGCGCCTTGGTTTCATCGGTCAAAGGGATCTCGCGCACGATCTGCGATGGCGTGGCCTTTACCGCCGGGTTCCAGGGCCGTGGCGGCGGTTGGTTGACCTCGGCATGGCTGCTGGCGTTGTAGAACAGGTACGGGCCTTTGCGCTCGGCAGGCGGCGTGGTTTTTTCCGGGACATTGTCAACGTGCTCGAAGGTCGACCACACCCACTGCGGCGCACTGGTGGTCTTATGCACGATATGCAGTCCCACCAGTCCCACCGGCTCGGCAACGCAGGACTCGGCCACCACCGGCCCTTTGCTCGGGTCGCTGTTGCCTGGCGTATACACCAGGGCATCGACGGTGTGGAAACGGCTGGGGTTGTCGTTGCCGTCCAGCACCTTCCACGAGGCCTTGACCATCAACGAACCCACGTCACTGGTGGCCGGGTTGCCGCAACTGAATGCCACCGCATTGGTCGCACTGGCGGCAAAAAATGCCTGCTGACCCTGGATGCTGTACAGGCCATTGTTGACGATGCCGTCGAACATCGATTGGTTAACCACGATTTCATTGCGCGTGTACACGCCGCTCTGGTCCACCAACGGGCCGCTTTGAAACGGCTGAATAAACTCGTCCAGCACATCCGGGACCTTGCCCATTTGCTGCAACAAGCGCCCCGACCCCTTGCCTTCACAGGCCGCCGGTACACTGGCCGGCGCCTGCCAGGCCGCTGGTTTCTGCCCTTGGGGCAGGAAGATTTGGTAGCTCTCCTTGTAGCTTTCCCACACCGTGGCCGCGTCCTGCTGGCCGATCTGCACGCCGGTATTGGGCTTGCCATCGGCCAGGACCGGCCAGTTCAGCGCAATGAACGTCTGCCACGACATTTCATCGAAGTTGGCTTGCAGGCTGTCGAGAGAGAAGGGCGGGGTCGCCGTGACATCGAAGGGTATTTGCGTAGACAACGTGGGGGCCGCGACGACCAGGGGGCTCAGCAACGCGCCAAACAGCGCACAGCCGAACCCGGGCCGGGGGCGATGGGTTTCCATTCTCATCGGTATCTCCTAGGCATCAGACGCCAGGAGACAGTGGGTCCGTCATGGACTCTTCAATGCGCCTCCTGGCACGGGCTTGAGCGTAGATAAGGTTGGAAATGCCGGTGTACGGGACGCTAGATTTATTCGTAATAAAAACAATCGCTCAGAGGCGCTTCAGGCACGCTCTGCGCGGATATAGGTGCGAAACACATGGTCCCACAGCGGTGAAGACACGCCGAAGTTCTTCTCGATGCCTTTGCGATGATGCAGGTCGTGATTGGCCACCAGCCCCGGAATAAATCGATAGGCCCAGTGCGCCGGGCGGTGCATCACGTAGTGCACCGAGATGTAATAGAAGTAGCCCGTCACCGCGCCGACAAACGCCGAGGTCAAACCGGCGTACCAGGCCAATAGCAGCAATGCCGCAAAGGTGGAGCTGGTTTTCCAGCTCGACACACCGATATAGGCCAGCACATCCACATGGTGGGTCCAGTGCTCGTGGCGATACAGCGAGTGGAACAGAAAGCGGTGTGCCGAATACTCCACCAGCGTCCAGGCCATGAAGCCCGCGAGCAGTTGCAGCGGATCAATTGGCGCCAGGCAGAGCGCCAGGCCGATAAACAGGGGAACGGTGAAGAAATCCAGGTAATACGCGACTGACGACATCAGCCATTTGTTTGAAGCCGCCATGTGCGGATCGTCCTTGAGGTGCATGAACCGAGGGGGAAGTTAAGCCGAGTCCTCCCCGGCGGCGGGCAGATTGCCCGTTGATTCACGCCGTTGCAACAACTCGATGTGCTGCGCGGGTACCAGGGTGCGCAAGGTCTTGTAGAGCACCCGGGTTTCCAGCAGGTTCCACACCCGCAGCATGGTTTCCAGCGCGTCCAGGGGTTTGCTGATGAAGTCCCGGGCGCCCAGGGCTAGGGCGCGCAGGCGGGTGTCGCGGGTCGCGTCGGCGGTGAGTACCAGGATCGGCAGGTATTCACCCTGGGGGATGCGCCGGTTGAGTTGTTCCAGCACTGCAAAACCGTCGAATTCCGGCATGTGCAGGTCAAGAATCACCAAGTCCGGTTCGAAGCTGTTGAACAGCTCCAGGGTGCGCAGCGGCTGGGTGCTGCTCAGCACGTTGGTCAGCCCTTCGCGCGCCAGCAGTTGCTCCACCAGGTCGAGGTTCGGGCGTTGGTCGTCGATGATTAGAATGCGCAGGTCGAGGTTCACGCGGGCTCCGGGAAAGACTGGTCGAGGTGGGCGAGAAACGCGGGCACGTTGATCGGTTTATTCAACACGGCGGTTGCGCCGGCGTCCTGCAGGGCCTGGCGGGTAAGGTCGCTGGCGTCGGCGGTGATCATCAGTACCGGTGTGTCACGGGTGATCGGTGACTGGCGCAACCGTTGCAGCACCTTCAATCCGTCGAGGTCCGGCAGGCAGACATCCAGCAGAATCAACTGTGGCGCGTGCTGCGCGGCCAGGTCCAGGCCCAGTTGGCCTTGCATGCTCGACAGCAGTTTTATCCCCGGTCGGCGTTGCAGCAGGGTTTCGATCAGCGCCAGGCTGGAGAGATTGTCTTCGATGCATAAAACCTTGCCCAGGAACGTGCAGGCGGCGGGGACTGGGCGCGGCAACTGGGTGTCGATGACGGGCGTGGTACTGCGCTGGAATGCCGCTACGCGCGCGAACGGTAGCTCCAGCGTGAAGCGTGAGCCAATGCCGGCCTGGCTTTGCACATTGAGGTGGCCGTCCATGTTTTCCAGCAGGCTTTTACTCAGGGCCAGGCCCAAGCCGCTGCCTTCCACATTGGGGTCGGCGCCCAGGCGTTCGAACGGTTTGAACAGTTGCCCCAGGTGATCCGCCGCGATGCCGTTGCCGGTATCACACACCGACACGGCGATACGTGGCCCATCAACGCTGACTTCGATGCTGACGTCGCCATCGCGCTGGTTGTATTTGATCGCATTGGACAGCAGGTTCAGCAGCACCTGGGTCAGGCGTTGCCGGTCGGCCACGATGCCCACATCCGCCGCCAAGGCGGGCAATGGCTGTAACCGAATGCCCGCCTCGGCGGCCATCGGCGACACCAGCGACAGCGCCTCTTGCAACGCCTCCGCCAAAGGGATCGGCGCGATATTCAACGCCAGGCTTCCCGCCTCGATCTTGGCGATGTCCAGCACTTCGTTGATCAGTGTCAGCAAGTGCTGGCCGGCCCGCAGGATATGCCCGACGTCGGCCTTTTGCGCCTTGGGCGCGTCCATGTCCAGCAGTTGTGCAAAGCCCAGGATCGAGTTGAGCGGGGTGCGCAGTTCGTGGCTCATGCGCGACAGAAACTCGCTTTTGGCACGGCTGGCACGTTCGGCTTCCTCACGGGCCTTGCGCAGAGCGATCTCGGCCGCGCGGCGGTCGGTGATGTCGCGGGTGATCTTCGAAAAACCGCGCAAGGCGCCCGTGCCGTCGTACTGCGCGGTGATCACCACGCTGGCCCAGAACCGCGTGCCGTCCTGGCGGCAACGCCAGCCTTCTTCGGTGTAATCGCCGTTGCGGGTGGCTTCGCGCAGCGCCATGTCCGGGTGCTGAGGGCATTCCTCGGGCAAGTAGAACACCGAGAAATGCTGGCCGATGATTTCCTGTTCGGTGTAGCCCTTGATCCGCTCGGCGCCGTTGTTCCAACTGGTGACATAACCCGCGGTGTCGAGGGCGAAGATCCCGTAGTCCTTGACCCCATCGATGATCAGCCGCAAGCGTTCTTCGTTGTCACGCAATGCGCGCTCGCGCTCGGCCAGCAGCAACCCGGCTTCTACCAGGCTGGTGCCCAATTGGCCGATTTCATCGTGCTCCGGCGGTTGCGGCAGCAGCGGCGAACCGAGGGCCAGGCGCTGGGCGTTGCGCTGTACATTCTGGACTCGCGCCACAATGCCTTTGGACAGGAACAGCACGGCGACAATGGCGCCAAACAAGCCGCAGATCGCCGCCAGCCAGGTGGACAGCAACAAACGCTGACGGGTTTCGGCCGCCGCCGCGCTGCGCTCGGCCAGCAACGACGCCTCAAGGGTGAGCATGGTGCTGATGTGTTGGCGCAACGCATCGAGGATGTGTTTGTTGCTGATCAGGATGGCACTGATCGATTGCGGCGTGGCGTCGCGGTCCTTGAGCATCTCTTCCAGCCCGTCGACCTTGCCATCGATCAGCGGCTTGATGGCGCTGAGTTGCTCGCGTACCCGTTGATCACGCACGTTGTGGTCAAGCCGGCGTAGGGCGGACTCGATCTGCGGCCTGGCGTTGAGGTAGCTGGGCAGGAAGTCTTCGCGGCGAGTGAGCAGGTAGCCGCGCACACTGGCGGCGGCCTCTGCGAGCAGGGTGTGCACGGCCTGGATATCGCCTTGCACGCGCAGCACCCGGCGCACGTCCTCTTCGGCGCGGGCGGTCTGGCGTTCGGTGGTGTAGATCAGCACCAGCGACAGCAACAGCACCACCAGCGGCAGCGAGATCACCACCAGCGCCTTGCCCCGCAGTGGCAGGTCGGCCCAACGCCGCTTCATGGTGACGTCACCAGGCCCAAGGCGATGCCGCGTACGGCGGCTTGGGTGCGATCGGCTGCGCCAAGCTTGCCGATCACGCGTTCCACATGGGCCTTGGCGGTGCCAGTGGTGATCCCGAGCTGCTCGCCGATGGCGCGGTTGCTCATGCCGTTGGCCACCAGGCCAAGGACCTGGCGCTCGCGCGGGGTGAGGTTTTCGGTGGGGGCCGCGCCGCTGGCCTGGCGTTCGGTCATGCGGCGCAATAGCCGCGTGCTGACCGCTGTGTTGAGCGCTTCGCCGCCGGCCCCGACTTTTTGCAGGGCCTGGATCACCTCGGCACGGCTGGCGTCCTTGAGCAAGTAGCCGACCGCACCGGCATTCATCGCCGCTTCCAGGTATTCGGGGCTGTCGTCCATGGTGAACATCACCACTTTCACCGCTGGCAGGCGCTCTTGCAGCAACCGAGCGGCGCCCAAGCCGTTGAGCCCAGGCATGCGGATGTCGAGGATGACGATATCCGGCAGCAGTTGCTCACACAGCTCCACTGCTTGCAGGCCATCGCTGGCTTGACCGACCACCTCGAACTGCGCAAGGCCGGCCAGCAGAGAGACGAAACCGGTGCGCGTGACTTCATGGTCGTCTGCCAGCACGAGACGCAGGACGTCGGTCATTGAGGAGTTCCAGGCAAGTGGGCTGGCACGCGGGCGTGCAGTTGGGTACCGCAGTCGACTGCGCTGACGCAGGTGAAGCTGCCGCCCAGCAGGCTGGCACGCTCCTGCATGGTCGCGAGGCCAAGATGCTGGGCGTCATCGCGTGAGGGGGCCGAAGTGAAGCCTCTGCCGTTGTCGTCCATGCGCAGGGAAGCCTGGCCGTCGTGCAAGGCCAGGGTCAGGGTCACCCGGCTGGCATGCGCATGCTTGAGGATATTGTTGATGGCTTCCTGGCCGATCCGGAACAGGGCGATTTCCACCTGGCTGGGCAATCGCGTTTCACAGTGGGCGAGCCACACCACGTTGATGCCAGCGTCGCGCAGGCGGTCGGCTTCTTTGTCGAGGGCTTTGAACAGGCCGAAATCATCCAGCACGGTGGGGCGCAGACCTGCGATGAGTTGACGGCCTTCACCGACGGAGTGCTGGGCCAGGGTGAGAATCGCCTGCAAGTCGGCGGCGAGTGCGTCCGGCAGTACGGGGCAGCGGCCGGCAAACCCTTGCAGCCGTTGGTGCAAACCCGCGAGGGTCTGTGCCAGGCCGTCGTGCAGGTCGTAGGCCACGCGCTTGCGTTCGTCTTCCTGGGCGCGAAACAGCCGGTTGACCAGGTCGGACAGCGTCTTGTCGCGGGTTTTGAGGGTGGTCAGCAGGCGATCGTTTTCCAGGTGAGTGGCCAGCAGGGTGGCGAGCAGTTGCAGGGATTCGCTGTCTTCGTGCTCCGGTGCCCGCAGGCTGACACTATTGCCCAGCACCAGCAGGCCAAACGCTTTGCCGTCACTGCCTCGCAACGGCACTTGCAGCACGCTGTGAGGTTGCTCCTTCCAGCGAGGTGCGCGCAGATCGCGGTCAGCGAGGGCGGCCAGGCTGGTCAAGCGTGCCGGGCTGCCATGGCTCGCCGTGGTGCGAACAGCTCCGTCGGCGGCCCATTCCTGCAGCAGGCCATGGTCCATCGCAAGAAACGCGCAAGCCCGTGCGAGTACGCGTTCGCGCATGGCGTCGGGGGCCAGTTGGCTCAGCTCCTGCCCGGTATCCACTAACAGCCGCAGCCGCGCCGTGCGGCTTTCCGATTGCCGGAAATGCGCGCGCATGGCCAAGGCGCTGCCGGGGTCATGGGGCGGGTTATGCATGGGTGATGCTCCAGTGCTGCGGGCGTGCGGGGCTTCTATTAAACATGGTTAAACACCTTGGGCGCTATCTGCCAAATGGCATAGGTAAATGACTCCGGTTGGCCGATGGCGCGCCGCGGTCGGCTTGGCAAAGTGGGCTCAACGAACACCACTGGAGTATCCCAATGCAATTCAAGCCCGCAGCAATCGCCCTGATGTTTGCCTTGAGCGTTCCGTTTGTTCAGGCCGCCGAAACGTCGCCGTATGTCTACCGTGAGGTGGCCCAGGCGCCGGCCAATGTGAAGGACCGGGAGATTGCCGGTTTGTTTGACCGTTGGAACAGCGCTTTGCAGACCGGCAACGTCACCTCGGTGGTCGACCTGTATGCGCCGGGCGCGGTGCTGCAGCCCACCGTGTCCAACCAAGTGCGCACTACGCCGGATCAGATCAAGGACTACTTCGATCACTTCCTGGCACTCAAGCCGGTAGGCCAGATCAACTACCGTGAAATCCGCCAACTGGGCACTAACGTAGCCATGGACAGCGGGGTCTACACCTTCACCCTGACCGACGCGAAGGGGCAGGTCAGCCATGTGCAGGCGCGCTACACCTTCGTTTATGAGCAGGTGGGGGGCCAGTGGAAAATTCTTAATCACCACTCTTCGGCGATGCCTGAGGTGCAGGTCAAGCACGCTAAGCAGTAACGATGGGAGGAAAAAATGCCTATCCCTTGGCGGGGGTAGGCATTTTTTTGTGGTGGTTGGGAGAGTGCCCCTGTGACGGACCCGGAACCCATGGGCATTTGACGACCTCTCCCTATCCAAATGTGAGAGGCCACGCTCGTCAAAAAAACAGGCCCGTTTAGAAAAATGGTTAACCCTTTAAAATCAGTGGCTTATTTTATGGTTGATAACAAGGGGTTGTCTTTCAGAAGTCCAAGGTGACGCCGGTATAGAGCGCACGCCCGTCGCCGGGTGAGTGCAGTGACGCCTTCGCGCCGTCCGGGTCGTACCAGACGTATTCGTAGTAGCGGTTGGTGAGGTTTTTCAGTTGCAGGTCGACACTGACTGATTCAGTCACTTGGTACGTCGCACCCAGGTTCATCAACACGTAACCGCCGTAAGTCCCCTTGGTGTTTTCGCGCTCCAGGTAATAGTGGGTCTGGCCGTTCATCCACGCGGTCAGTTGCAGCGCGGGGGTGGCTTTGTAGTTTATGCCTGCGTTGTAGAGGTGATGGGGGATGTGGTCGATTTCCTGGCCTTTGCTGTTGGGCAGGGTGGCGCTGGGCTCGAGGATTTTCGAGTACTGCCAGGCGTAGGCCATCCAGATGTCGGTGCGGTCGTTCGGGTGCAGGTTCAACTGCGCGTCGTAACCCCAGCGGCGGGTTTCGCCGACGTTATCCGATTCGCCACTCGGATCATTGAGCCGGCGGCTGACTTCGCCGCTGGCTTCCTGCTGCCAATAGGCGACGCGGCCGTCGATCCAGTCGGCGGGGGTGAACTTGATACCGGTTTCCCAGCCTTCGTTGATCGACGGCGCGAGGTCCGTATCCCGTGGCGGGATCTTGTAGGCAGCGGCGCCGGTGCCGACCTGGAAGGTACGGCCCCAGTTGGCGTACACGCTGGCCACGTCCCACGGCGAGTACACCACGCTGAGCTTGGGTTGTTTGATCAGCCCATAGTCGTTGATGGCGTAATCCATGCCGGTCATTTGGTTGGTGAAGTCGCCGTGGATTTTATCGACGCGGTAGGCCGGGATGATTTTCAGCGATTCAAACGGTTTGATCTCAGCCTGGATGTAAGCCCCGTAGGTGTCAAAGTCGAACTGCTGGTCGCGGGTTTGCGCCAGGCGTGTGCGGTTCTGGGTCCGGTAGCGTTCACTGGTGTTCTGTTGCTGCTGGACGTCCGCGCCGCCTTCCAGGGCGAAGGCGTAGAGCCAGCTTACCTCGGGCCGCCAGGTCAGGGAGGTGAGGGCGCCGTACTGGGTTTCGTAGGCGTCGCGCTCCTGCTGGGAGCTGGTGCGCCAGTATTGCGTCCAGCGTCGGTCGTCGAAGGTGTTGAGGTAGGTTTTTGCCGACCAGGCCAATGTTTCGGCCAGTTCGGTATCGACGTGCACACTGAGTTGGTTCATCCGCCGCGTGCCTTTGTCGGTGGCGTTGTAGCGGTTGGTCATGGTGGGGTGGTGGCGGGCGTCGTCTTCACTCAAATAACCCGGCTCTTGCGCCTCGGTTTCGTAATGGCGAGCGATCAGGCCGACACGGTAGCTGCTGTCGTCCGGGGTGTAGAACCATTTGCCGGACATCGAGAATTTATCCGCCTGGGCATGATCCCGGTAGCCATCGGCTTTCTGGTAGGCGAAGAAATAATTCTGGGTCCAGTTGCTGCCTTCGATACCTTTGGCGAGTTGCGTCTCGCGGGTGTTGTAGCTGCCGTAGCGGATTCGCGCCTTGGTGTAGTCGCCTCCTGTGCGGGTCAGCATGTTGACGTTGCCGGCAATGTTGTTGAGGCCGTAGCGCGCGTCGCTGGTACCACGTACCACTTCGATACTGTCCAGCTCCATGGGGAAAATCATGTCCATGAACGGCATGTTGCCGTCGTTGCTGTTGCTGGGGATCCCATCGATCAGCAGCTTCACCGCGTTCACTTCACCTTCGCCGTTGAAACCGCGAAAGGAGATCTTGCCGGAGGTGGTGCCTTGGTTGAATTCGGTGAGCATGACCCCTGGCGCACGGCTGAACAGCTCCCAGCTGTAGTTGACCGGCATTTTCTCCAGGATGTCGGCACCGAGGATGTCGACCGAACTGAGCACGCTGGCGGTGTTCAGCGGGCCGCTGGCGTTGGTGCTGCCTTGGACGCTGACGGTGCCAAGGGTGAGGGCCGAACTTTCGGTTGCATGGGCCAGTGGCGTGAGTGCAAACACTGAGAGCAGCGGCCAGAGTGAGGAGGGCACAGCGATACGCTGTGCGCGGGACAGAGTAAATGGAGCAGGCATGAGCACGCTTCCTGATGACCAAAAGACTTCAAGGACGTTCAGCCACCCTCAAGGGGCGGCAGAAAACACAGGGTTTCGGGGCAGTCAGGCAACAGGGGAGGCGCGCGGGCTCAGGCTCGGCCAGCGAACCCTGGGATGCAACGTGGGTAACAGCGGATCAGCGAGGGCGACATCCGGCGCATAGCGCGGCAGCCAATGCCGGTAATAGTTGGACGGCAGCGCGGCCAGGCCGGCATGCCCGCAGCAGCAGTCGCCATGCTTCATGGCGGCAGTCGAAGGCGCAGATTTGAGCGGGTCGATCAGCTTGTCAAAGCCTGGTGGCAGGGCTTGGGAGGCGCCGCCCGAGCAGAATCCACCCCACAGCATCAGGCCGATGTCCGGCGTTTGCAGGGCGCGGCTCAACGGCATGGCCAGCATGTTGAGCAACAGGGCCAGGCAGGCGATCCAGGGGCTGATGCGTTTGAACATAGCCATAAAGCCATCGACGCAAAGGGGCGCGTATTTAGCCGCAGTTCAGGCATGAAGTAAAACGCGCTATTTTGCCGCAGGCCTGGCGACCGAACGCGGTGTTGGTGGCGCAACAGCGGTTCAATAAAGTGTTCGATTATCCGAGCCGTGCGGGGTGACCGGTACAGCGCAACCCCTTGAATAAGACGGCTTATGCGCTTGGCATGAATTGTGTTGTGACCCGATTGGCGCTGACCCGACAACGGGAGGGGAAACCTCACCTTTCATAAGAAACCACACCCATGCACAACGTCTTGCAACGCACAGTCATCGCCAGCCTGCTGGCACTCGGCGCCTTGGGCGGGCCATTGTCGACCATCGCCCAGGCCGCCAACGATCAACAGTTCATCCCGCTGGCCACCTACCGAGTTGGCGCCTATGCCTCCAGCGGTATTCCGTGGTGGGCCGGGGAAATTGATTACTTTCGCTATATCAACGAAGTCGAAGGCGGGGTGAACGGCGTGAAGCTGGTCTGGCAGGAATGCGAGACCGAGTGGAAGACCGACCGCATCATCGAATGCTACGAACGCTACAAAGGCGGCCTGGACGGTGCGCCCACCGGGTTCTTCTTTACCCACAGCACCCCGGCCTCCTATGCGCTGATGGACCGTGCTGCCGTCGATCACATCCCCTTGATCGATGGCGCCGGCGGGCGTACCGAATCCACTGATGGCCGCGTGTTCCCTTACGCGTTTCCGCTGTTGCTCAACTACTACGGCCAGGCCTCGGTGGGCATCAATTACATTGCCCAGCGCGAAGGTGGGCTGGACAAGCTCAAGGGCAAGAAGATCGTCACTGTCTATCACGACTCTGCCTACGGTCGCGAAACCCAGGCGGCCATGCAGTTGCTGGCGCAAAAGTACGGTTTCGAGAACATCCAGATTCCCGTGGCAGACCCGGGTAACGAGCAGTCCACTCAATGGCGGCAAGTGCGCCAGATCAACCCGGACTGGGTATTCCTGCGCACTTGGGGCGTTTCGACACCGGTGGCGATCAAGACCGCCGTGCGTTTTGGCGTTCCCGTGGACCGTCTGATCGGTGATGTGTGGGCAGGCTCTGAAGCCGATGTGATTCCCGCCGGCACCGCCGCCAAAGGCTACCAGGCGCTGGCGCCGTTCCCCGGTGGCGACGGTTTCGAAATCCATAAAAAGCTCAAGCAGTTCATCCTCGATCCCGGCAAGAGCAACCTCAAGGACACCAGCTACTTCGGCAAGGTCTACTACAACATCGGCCTGATCAACGCCGCGATTGCTGTCGAAGCGCTGCGCACTGGTCAGGCCAAATTCGGCAACCGCGCACTGAACGGTGAGGAAACCCGCTGGGCGTTCGAGCACCTGAATATCGATGCGGCACGCCTCAAGGCCATGGGCTTCGACGGGCTGTTGGCGCCGTTGACATTGTCCTGCGTGGACCACGAAGGCGGCGGTTCGGCCCGAGTGCAGCAATGGGATGGGCAAAAGTGGGTGCTGGTGACCGACTGGCTGCAAGCCGACCGCGCCACCTTGCGTCCGTTGATCGAAGCCAAGTCCGCCGCGTATGCCCAGGAAAAGGGCATCGTGGCGCGTGATTGTTCGGCGCAGTAAACCTCAGGCGGCGCTTGCCGCGACTTGCCGGCCAGGGATGGCCGCAATCAGTTCGCGGGTGTACTCGGTGGCCGGCTGGTTGAAGATTTGCGCCACCGAGCCTTGTTCAACCACGCGACCATTGCGCAGCACCAGCACCTCATGGGCGAAGTTGGCCACCACTGACAAGTCGTGGGACACCAGCACATACGCAATGCCCATCTCCCGTTGCAGCTCTTGCAGCAGGTCAAGAATGCGTGCCTGCACCGACACGTCCAGGGCGCTGACCGGTTCATCCAGCAACAGCAGGTCGGGTTTCAACGCCAGGGCGCGGGCGATGGCGACGCGTTGGCACTGGCCGCCGGACAGTTCACGGGGCAGACGGTCCAGAAAGCTCACCGGCAGGTGCACGCGGCTGATCAGCTCCCGCGCCGCCTGTTCCAGGGCGGCACCCTTGAGCAAGCCAAACGACACCAGCGGCTCCACGATGCTGTCGAACACGGTGAAGCGTGGGTCCAGCGCAGCGAAGGGATTTTGCTGCACCAGTTGCAGGCGTTGGCGCAACGGGCGGAAGTCGCGCCAACTGAGGTCTGTAACGTCCTGTTGTTCGAAGCAGACCCGGCCCTGGCTCGGCTTCTCCAGCCCGAGGGCGATGCGCAGCGCGGTGCTCTTGCCCGAACCGGACTCGCCGACGATGGCCAGGGTCTGGCCGGGGTACACCTCAAGGTTGAGACCTTCCAGGGCCAGGAAGGTCGAGGCTTCTCCCTTGACCTTGGGTAGGGCAAACGTCTTGCCGACGTTGTGCAGGCTGAGGATCGGCTGGCGCCCCAGATCGAGATTGATCAACGGATCGCGGCGCTTGGCGAAGGCGGGCGCGGCGGCAATCAGTGCGCGGGTGTAGTCGTGGCTGGGGCGGGAAAGGATCTGCTGTGGCAGGCCTTGTTCGACCACCTCGCCGTGCTGCATCACCAGAATGCGGTCGGCGCGGTCGGTGGCCACGCCGAGGTCATGGGTGATGATCAATAGCGAAATGCCGCGCTCTCTGACCAGCCGTTGCAGGTGATCGAGGATCTTGCGCTGCACGGTGACGTCGAGCGCGCTGGTGGGCTCGTCGGCAATGATCAGGCGCGGATTACCGGCCAGGGCGATGGCGATCAGCACGCGCTGGCGCATGCCACCGGAGAGTTCATGGGGATATTGGCGGGCGCGCAGCACCGGTTTGTCGATCCCCACCTGTTGCAGCAACTCGACAATATCCGCATCGACGCCGGGGTAGCGCTTGCCCTTGGCCAGGATCAACGCCTCGGCGATCTGTTGGCCGACGCGCAGGGTAGGGTTGAGGCTGACCATCGGGTCCTGGGGCACCAGGCCAATGGTGCGGCCGCGCAGGTTGCGTTTCTGGCGTTCGCTGGCGTGGGTCAAGTTATGGCCATCCACCCACAGTTGACCGGCGCTGATTTGCGCGTTGTCTGGCAGCAGGCCAAGGATGGCGTTGGCCAGGGTGGATTTGCCCGAGCCGGACTCGCCGACAATCGCCACGGTTTCGCCTTGGGCGAGGGAAAACGACAGCGAACGCACCGCTGGATTGACCTGGCCGCTGGAGCGGTAATCGACACTGAGTTGGCGTACATCGACCAAAAACGGGCTCATCGCTGGATCTCCTCGAAGGTGCGGGCGATATGGTTGAGGCTGAACACCACGGCCACCAGGAACAGGCCGGGCAGCAACGACACCCAAGGTGCGGTGATCAGAAAGTGCCGGCCGTTGGCGATCAAGGTGCCCCATTCCGCCGCCGGTGGTGCGGCGCCGAAACCGAGAAAACTCAAGCCTGCGGTGGCGAGGATGGCTGCGCCGAAGTCCAACGTTGCCAGTACCGCTACCGGGCCCCAGGCGTTGGGCAGAATGTGCCGCAACAACGTGCGGCCCCAACTGGCACCGCCCAGCCGTGCGGCTTCGACATAGGGCAGGGTTTTCACCCGCAGTACTTCGGCGCGGGTGGTGCGGGCAAAGCCCGGAATAATGCCGATGCCCACCGCGATGGCCACCGGTACGGTGCCGAAACCGATGGCCGTGACGATCGCCAGGGCCAGCAGCAGTCCAGGCAGAGCCAGCAGTACATCGACCACGCGCATGATCACCGCATCGATACGGCCACCGGCAAACCCGGACAAAATGCCCAGCCCGAGTCCGCCTACCAGCGCGATCCCCACCGCCAGCGAGGCCGCCAGCACCGACAGGCGCGCGCCGTAGACCACGCGGGTAAACAGGTCACGGCCCAATTCATCGGTGCCGAACCAATGGGTCAAGTTGGGCGCCGTGAGTTTGGCGAGCGGCGCGGTGGCGTAGGGGTCGAAGCTGCTCAGCAGGTGCGGCGCCAGGGCGGCGACCAGCGAGAACACCACCACTGCCACGGCCAGGCTGAACCCCGGCCGGCGCAGCAAGGGCAGCAGGGTGGACGTGGCGCGTTGCAAGTGGCTGCGGCGGTGCCAGAGGGTTTCGCTGCGCACGCGTTTCTGGGTGAGCGTCGTCATGGTCTAGGACACCTTTGGCGTGTGGGAAATGCGCGGGTCGAGCCAGGGGTACAGCAAGTCCACCAGCAGGTTCACGAGGACGAAGGCTGCCGCCGACACTGCAACGATGGCCAACACCACCGGAATGTCTTGGCGCAGTACGGCTTCCTGGGCCAGGCGGCCGATGCCGGAGCGGGCGAAGATGGTTTCCACCAGCACCGCGCCGGACACGGTATTACCCACCTGTAGGCCGATCAGGGTGAGGATGGGCAGCGCGGCATTCCTGAACCCATGGCGTGCCTGCACCTGGCCCCGGCTCAGGCCCTTGGCGTAGGCGGTGACGATATAGGCCTCTTTCCACACGCCCTGGAAGCTGCGTTGCAGCACTTGGGCGTACACCGCGGCACTTGGGATCGCCAGGGTGATCGCCGGTAACACCAAGCTTTCGAAGCCTCGGGTGCCGGTCGCGGGAAACCAACCCAGGCCAAACGCAAACACCTGGATCAGCAACAAACCCATCCAGAACACCGGCACCGAAAAGCCCAGGGACGGCAAGCGCGCCAGTGCTTTTTTCAGGGGTTGCCAGCGGATATACGCGGTGAGGTACGCCAAGCCAATGCCGCCGAGCAGCGACAGCACAATCGCCAGCCCCGCCAGGGACAGCGTCTGTGGCAGGCGCTCGGCGAGCAACTCGGCCACCGGGCGGTTGAGTGACAATGACTGCCCAAAGTCACCGCGCAGCGCGCCCAGCAGCAGGTCGATGTATTGCTCAAACAGACCTTTATCCAATCCGTAATAGGCCCGCGCCTTGGCCAGGTCTTCCACCGACAGCGCGTCGGCTTCCATGCCGGACGCACTGAGCATGATCGACAAGGTGTCGCCGGGCAGCAGATAGAGGATGAAGTAGGTGATGCTGTAGGCCCCCCAAAGCACCAGCAGCGCCTGGCCGACCCGGCCAATCAGGTAACGACTCATGGCGCGGCGACCTCGATATCACCCAGCAGCGCAAAACCTTCGGCGGTCCAGCGGAAGTTTTTCACCTTGGCCGACGTTGCGGCCTGCCACACGCGCTCATACACCGGGAACGCCGAGCCTTCATCCACCAGCAGGTCTTGCAGGTTGCCGTAGGCCGCTGCGCGTTGTTGGCTTTGGGTGGCGGTGATGCCTGCATCGAACAGGCCTTTGGCAGCGTTCAGCACCGTCGGTTCGTAGAGGTTGGTGGCCAGGGTCGAGCTGTTGGCGGTGCGTGGGTCGAGGATGGTTTGCAGGATGATCGGGTCGGCGCGGGTCATGTAGGTGCTGGTCAGGTCATAGTTACCGGCCGAGTTGTTGGCGACCCATTCGGCACGGGTGACCACGTTGAGTTTGACCTCGATACCGACCTTGCGCAGTTGGTCCTGGAGCAGCACGTCACCGGCGGTTTCGGATGGGGTGATGTTGTAGCTCAGGCTCAGGCGCTTGCCGTTTTTCTGGCGGTAGCCGTCCGCGCCCTTGGCCCAGCCGGCCTGGTCCAGCAGCTGCTCCGCGCCTGCCGGGTCGTAGGCCAACTTGGCACCCTGGCTCTTGAAATAAGGCGTGGTGACGTCGTAGATGCCGTCCACCACCGGAAATTCGGCGTTGTAGACGGTGCTGGCGTAGCTCTTGCGGTCGATGGCCTTTTGCAGGGCCAGGCGGACTTGCTTGTCGCTCAGTGCACGCCCATCACGGGTGTTGGGATACAGGTTCAGGGCCGGCCCCGGCAGCGAACGGCTCTGGATGGTGGCGCCCTTGGACTGGAACAGCTTCAGATCCACCTCGGAGAACGGGTTGCGCGGCCACAGGATGTCAGCCTTGCCTTGCAGGAACAGGCCGTTGCGCACGCTTTCCTCGGGGATGTAGCTGATGTCCACCGCATCCAGGTGCGCTTCGCCCTGGTTCTTCATATTCGCCGAAGCCCAGGCGTAACCCTTGCGCTTGGTCAGGTGCGCGCCGACTTCCGGGGTGTAGCTGGCCAGCACGAACGGCCCGGTGCCGATGATCTTGCCCAACGAGCGCTCTTTGGCGCTGAGTGTGTAAGAGGCCGGCGCAAGGATCGACAGGTTGGTGGTGGACGTGGCTTGCAGGAAGCCGGCGTTGGGCTTGGCCAGTACCAGTTTGACGGTCAGGTCATCCACCACTTCGGCGTGGTCGAACCCCGCCAGGTAGGTGGCGCCAAAGGTGGCCGGCAACTCGGTGGCTAACGCCTTGTTGCTGTCGAAGGCGGTTTTGACCGCCACCGCATTGAAGCGCTCGCCGTTGCTGAAGGTGACGTTGTCGCGCAAGTGGAAGGTATAGGTGAGCGCGTCGTCACTGACTTCCCAGCTTTTGGCCAGCCAGGGAATGATCTTGCCGGTCTCCGGGTCTTGGTCGGTAAGGGACTCGGCGACATTGCGCAGCAGCACGCGGTGTTCCAGCCAATAGACCTGGAACGGGTCGACGCTGACCAGGGTGGTGTTGTCGCCAAAAAAGGCGATGTTCAGGGTCTTGCCGGCCTGGGCGTCACTGCCCGAAGGCGAGCAGGCGGCCAGGCTAAGCGCCAGGGCGCACGGGGCCAATAGACGGCTCATCAAGTTGGAGGTGTTCAATGGGATGCCCTCGTATGGCGATTGGCTTAGAAGTCGTAGGCCAGCTTGGTGTACCAGTAGCCGCCGCCGGGGTAGAACGGCGGGTTGCCGTAGGGCGCCAGGCCCAGGTTGCTGTAGACGGCGTGCCGGTCTGGGCGCACGTCGAAGATGTTGGTGCCGCCGATGCTCACGGTGATCTGGTCGACGAAGGTGTAGCTGACGTCGAGGTCGGTGATCCATTTGGCGCCGAAGCTGCGGTCGCCCGTGGGGTTGACCGCCAAGGTCTTGACCGCGCCGTAGCGGCTGGTTTGCAGGTTCACTGCCAGGTCCTCGACCTTCCAGTTGGCGCCCAGGATCCATTTGGTCTTGGGCGAGGCTTCGGTCAGGTCGCCTTCGCGGTCGCGGCCTACCAGGGTGACGCCGGAGTTGGCCAGCGCACTCGGGGTATCGCGGTTGCCTTCGATAGTGGTTTTGTTCCAGTTGAAACCCAGGCTCCAGCGCACATCACCCCAGGCATCCAGCGGCGTGGTGTGGTCGGCGACCACGTCCAGGCCACGGGTGCGGGTATCGAAAGCGTTGGTGTAGTAGTTGACCCAAGTGCCGGAGGGCACGCCTTGGGCGGTGAGGATGCCGTTGATCACGCCATTGCCTTGGTCGTAGATGTTGCTGGTCAAGGCGATACGGTCGTCGATGTCGATCAAGTACGCGTCAGCGGTGATGCTGGTGCGCGGTGCCGGTTGCCAGGTCAAGCCCAGCCCGAGGTTGCGTGATTTCTCCGGCTTGAGGTCATCGCCACCCAAGGCTTTGGCCAGGTTGCTGCCCGACGGGGTCAGGCGGGTGACGGCAGGCACCACGTTGCCGTTCACGTCTACGGCGACTCGGTTGTCGGCCACGGTGTAGCCGATCTGGGTCAGGGATGGCGCACGGAAACCGGTGCCGACGGTGCCGCGCACGGCCACGCTGTCGGTGAGTTCGTAGCGCGAGTTCACTTTCAGGCCGAAGGTGTTGCCTGAGTCGTCGTCGTAATGTTCGACACGCCCGGCGACGTCGAGAAACCAGCGCTCGGTCAGGTCAAAGCCTAAATCTAGGTAGCCGGCGTAGTTGTTGCGGATCAGGCTGACTTCATCTTCCGGGCGAATCGTCACCGCCGCCTGAGCGCCCGATGCCGCCGGGTAGGTCCCGGTGATATAGGCCTCGGGGTCGCCGGCGAACGTGCTGAAGTGTTCCCAGCGATGTTCCAGGCCGGCCGACACCTGCACCGGCGAAGTCAGATTAAACAAACTGTCGTAGCGGCGAGTGAAGTCCAGGTTATTGACCCACTGCTCAAAGCGGAAGGTGGCCAGGTTGTCGAATTTGGTCGGTGAGGCGGTGCCCAGGGACGGGTTGATGTTGAGGTCGCTGGAGTGGTGGACATTGTTGCGCCCGTAGGTGGTGCTCAGGTCCCAGTTCCATTCGGCCGCCTGGCCCTTGCCGCCGAATAGCAATTGATAGTCGCGGTCCTTGATGTTGTTCAAGGGGTAGTAACCGTCCGGGAACACCTCGGGCACGGCGGCGCGGCCGGTGGGCAGGCGGAAGTAGTTGGCCGCCTCGGCATCACGCTCGCCGTAGGTGGAGAACGAGTAGAGGGTCAGGTCTTCCAGGGGCAGTTCGGCGTTGTAGGCGAGGTTGAAGGCCTTGAGGTCCGGGTCGCCGTTCTTGATTGCCACACGGTCCCAGGCGGCTTCCTTGGCCGGATCGTTGAAGGCCCTCACGCTGCCGTCGGCCTTGTCGTTCCAAGAGGCTTCGCCGCGTTTGCGTGCATCGGCGGAGAGGTGGAAAAAGCCGCCGTCGCCCAGCTTGAAACCCTGGTCGCCGGCCACCTTGATGGTTTCGCCCTGGCCGGAGAATAACTGGCCGTAACTGGTTTCCAGGTGCCCACCGCTGTTGCCGGTCTTGAGGATGATGTTGATCACCCCGGCCACCGCATCGGAACCGTACTGGGCGGCAGCGCTGTCTTTGAGCACTTCAATATGGTCCACCGAGCTGACCGGGATCAGGTCGATATCCACCGCATTCGCGCCGCTGTTGTCGATGGACCCGCGCTGACCGGTGGCGCCGTTGTGGCGACGTTTGCCGTTGACCAGCACCAGCGTGTAGGCCGGGCCGAGGCTGCGGTTACTCAGTGGGCGAGTCACCGAGTTGTAGCCGGCGATATTGGTGCCGAAGTTGAACGACGGCAGCAATTTGGCAATCGCTTCGGACAATTCGGCGCGACCGGTCTTGAGCAGTTGCTCGCTGTTGATCACATCGATCGGCGCCGGGCTGTCGGCCACGGTGCGCTCCTGGCCACGCAGGCCGGTGGAGATCACGGTGACGGTGCCGAGTTGGGCGTCTTCCGTCGCGGCTTCGGCGAAGGAGGGCGCAGTGGCGAGCAGCAGGGAGCTGGTCAGCAGTGACAGGTGAAAGTTCTTGAGGGGCAGCGGGGAGGTGAGGTCTGGCATGTCGAGATCGGTCCATTTAGCCTGATAGCAGGCTCCTGGTGGTCGGGGGTACGTCCTCCGCCAGGTATGGGGTCGGTCTGTGAAGTGAAGATATTCCTATAAAAAACCCGAGGGAAAGTCTTTTTTGGAATAAGCTAATTATTAGATATTGTCATTATGTGGTTTTTTAAGATCATCTATTTTTATGATGTTGTGTCACGGGGGCGGCGGGGCCGAGCCTGCATCAAGGCTGCACAGCCGGGCCCTTCAACTCGATTTGATTACCGTCCGGGTCATTGAAATAGAGCGACCAGCCTGTGCCCTCTGCGCCATAGCGCATCTCGGCTTTTTCAGCGGATATTCCCGCGTCAGCCAAGTGGCCGAGAATGGCCTGCTCATCGAACGGCTCGACCCGCAGGCAAACGTGATCGACGTTGTGCCCTTGCTTGCCCGCCGGCTTCCCGCCTTGGCGTCCGATGGAGCCATTCACGTCCACCAAGTCGATCATGGATGCCCCAGCGCTCAGGTGAATCAGGCCCAGGTCTTCCCGGCGCTTTTTGACCTCACATCCCAGCACCGAGGTATAGAAAGCCAGGCTGCGCTCGATGTCCTGCACCCGCAGAACCACATGGTCGAGGCGTTGAATTGAAAAATTGCGCATAACCACCACTCCTGTTTGAGCCTTGATTTTAGTACCCGGGCAGTGTGTGTGACGGGTGATTTGAGGTCAAAAGCAATAGCGCGTCGGTCTTGGAGCGGCCGGTTGCTCACCCACATCAAGCCCAGCCCGCTTGCACCCGGAAAAAATAGATAATATGTTAACGGTATAACTATAAATAACCTGTGGGAGCGAGGATATGCCTGCCTTGTTGAGCACTCGTGAGGCGTTCGCCAACTGGAACCGCGACTTGCGTACGGTGTGCGGTAATTTCAGCACAGCCCTGTCCGAACAGCACACACTGTTTATCGGCAGCGTCCACGCTCAGGATGTGTGCGGCCTGGAGTTGGCCCATATCCGCACCAATGCAGGATTGATCAGCCGCCATCGCACCTCGGGTGACGGCGATGACGATCGTCACTGTTTTCTCATTCTTCAGAGCAGCGGCCACCAGCGCATCCGCGGGCAAAGTCAGGTGATTGAGTTAGGGCCTGAAGACATCGCCCTGGTGGACTCGGCCCAGGCCTTCGATATAGAGCCGCGAGGGCTGGTGCAGAATATCTCGATTCACCTGTCACGCCAGGAAGTCAGCCATCAGCTTGGCCCGCAACCGCTGTTTGGCAAGCTCGCGCGCAACAGTGTCGCCACTCACATGATTCGCGCTCTGGTGCGTTCGTTGGGTGACGTTGCGTTGAGCGGTGACTCCGGCGGCAGGAGCGATGGGCCCGCGCTGGAACATGCATTAATCCGGTTGGCTGTCGCTGGCCTGGATGAACGCACCGACGGGCAGCCCGCCTTTGCCTGCGTGGGTCATGATGATCTGTACGGCTTGGCCACCCGCCTGGTTGAGTCTTCCCTGCAAGAGGCTGAGTTGGGCCCTGACTATCTGGCGCGGCAGTTGAACGTCTCTGTCCGCCAGCTCTATCGGTTGTTCGAGCAGCGCCACGAAAGCATCTCTCGCTACATTCAGCAGCGCCGCCTGGAGCGGGTGGCCCAGGATCTGCGCTGCCAGGATCTGCGCCATGAATCCATCACTCAGATCGCCTTTAAATGGGGTTTTGTCGACGCCGCGCATTTCAGCCGCGCGTTCAAGCGTCATTTTCAGCACGCCCCTCGGGATTTTCGCCAGCACGCTACGTAAGTGCGCGCCTGGCAGAGAATGCCAAGCGCTTTGGCAGCGTCAGTCAAGTCGCGCAGCGCGCCAAGTCCTCTAATAAGCTTGCCTGGGCTGGGGGTGATACCGAGCCGCTTATCGCTGGAGAAAAATAATAATGAGATTACGCAGCCTGTTGCCAGGCATTCCCTTACTGATGGCTACGTTCTGCTCTGTTGTGTGGGCGGCCCCGGCGCAGGTCGATGGCCAGCGAATCATCGCGGCCGACCAGGAGCCCGGCAATTGGATGAGCCACGGTCGCACCTATGACGAGCAGCGTTACAGCCCACTGGACAGCGTCAATGCCGGCAACGTCGCACAGCTGGGCTTGGCGTGGACGACCAAGCTGGATATCGACAGCGGCACCGAGGCCACGCCGCTGGTGGTCGATGGTGTGATGTACACCACCGGCGCCTTCAGCATCGTGTATGCCATCAATGCCGCCACCGGTGAGTTGCTGTGGAAATACGACCCGAAAGTGCCCGCCGAAAACCTTAGCCAGGGGTGTTGTGGGCCGGTCAACCGGGGCGTTGCGGTGTGGCAGGGTAAAGTCTATGTGGGCAGTTTCGATGGACGCTTGATCGCCCTGGATGCGTCTAATGGTCAGCCGGTGTGGAGCGTCGATACCATTATCGATCGCACAAAAAGCTATTCGATTACCGGCGCGCCCCGCATCGTCAAGGGCAAGGTGCTGATCGGCAATGGCGGCGCCGAGTTCGGCGTGCGCGGTTACGTTACGGCCTACGATGCCGACACCGGTAAACAGGTGTGGCGCTTCTATACGGTGCCGGGTGACCCCAAGCTGCCAGCGGAAAACCCCGCCATGGCCAAGGCCATGAAAACCTGGGACGGCGACGGCTGGGTGAAGTGGGGCGGTGGCGGCACGGTCTGGGACTCCATGGCCTACGATCCGCAGCTTGATCTTCTCTATGTGGGCACCGGCAATGGTTCACCCTGGAACTACCAGTTCCGCACCAATGGCAAAGGTGACAACCTGTACGTGTCGTCGATTCTGGCACTGCGCCCAGACACCGGCGAATACGTGTGGCACTACCAGATCACGCCGCAGGACCAGTGGGATTTCACGGCGACCCAACACATGATCCTGGCCGATATCAAGATCGACGGCAGCCTGCGCAAAGTGATCATGCAGGCGCCGAAGAACGGGTTTTTCTATGTCCTCGATCGCACCAACGGGCAATTGCTCTCGGCGAAGAATTTCGTCCCGGTCAACTGGGCCAGCGGTATCGACCTGAAAACCGGGCGTCCGATCCTCACCGGCGCGGCCGACTATTCCAAGGAGCCGAAAGTGGTGCAGCCGAGTTTCCTCGGCGGGCACAACTGGCACCCGATGTCGTTCAGCCCCAAGACCGGTTACGTCTACATCCCGGCCCAATACACCCTGGCCGAACTGAAAGCGGCCAAGGCGCCGATGTTCTTATCGAACAAGTCCGTGGTGAACTTCGGCCTGGATGTGCCGGACCTGCCTGAGGACCCGAAAATCCTGAATAAAATCCGCGACGCCTGGAGCGGCGAACTGATCGCCTGGGACCCGGTAAAACAGAAAGCCGCCTGGAAGCAACCGTACATCAGCGCCGGCAACGGCGGCACGTTGGCCACGGCGGGTAACCTAGTGTTCCAGGGCACCGCCGATGGGCGCGTCGTCGCCTACCGCGCCGACACCGGCAAGCCGCTATGGGAGCATCGAGCCAATTCAGGAGTAATGGCCGGGCCCGTCACCTACACCGTCAATGGCGAACAATATGTGGCGTTCTCTGTGGGGTGGGGCGGCATCATTCCTTTGCTGACCGGCCCATTGACCAACAAAGGCAAGGTGCGAGCAGAGTCGCGGGTGATCGCTTTCAAACTGGGCGCGCACGGGGAACTGCCTGCGCCGAAAGCTGCACCCGTCATGCCGACGACCCATCAGGCACTCACTGCAACCCCCGAGCAACTGACCCAGGCGCGCGGCCTGTTCAATGGATTGTGTGCGGGTTGCCATGGCCTCAATGCTATCAGCGGCGGTGTGGTGCCAGACCTGCGCTACCTGGATGACAACAAGCACGCGGCGTTTCCCGCCTTTCTCAGCGGGGCGCTGATCAATGGAGGGATGCCGAATTTTTCCGACATCCTTCAGCGCGAAGACATGGAATTGATCCGTCAATACCTCGTCAAGCGGACCCAGGATCTGCAAGCCGATCTCAAGGCTGGCGGACACACCACCGCGCACTGATTCCAATCCGTTTCACCTAAGCCTGGCGACTCCCCACGGAGTCGTCATGGCGAAGCTCTGCCTCCAATAAAAATAACGGGACCCGCCATGAAAATACTTAGCACTCTGACGTTCAGCGCATTGTTTGCCAGTCTGGCGCCCTTGGCCCAGGCCGATGTCAAACCCGACCCCGGCGACTACACCGCGCTGCCCCAAGGCACCGATGTGGTGGTGCTGTACCAGCAGAATCCGCGAGGGGACAAGGTGTATTCCGGCGGCAAGAAAGTCGCCGACAACCTCGACCTCGACCTGACTGTCGGCGTGTTGCGATTGATCCACTTCACCGAGTTCTTCAACACAGGCTTGACCTGGGATCCACAGATTGTGATCCCCTTCGGTTATCAGAAGATCGGCACCACCGACAGCAAAAACTCTGGGCTGGGGGATATCACCTTCGGTGGAACGGTATGGACCATCGCAGACCTTGCCAGAAATGAACACCTGGGCTGGTCGGTGTTCGTCACGGCACCCACCGGCAGCGATAAAAACCAGGGTTTTGCGTTGAGCGATAACCGCTGGGCCTTGGACTTTCAAGTCGGCTACATCAAGGGACTCACCGATAAAATCACCTGGGACGTGATCGCCGAAACGGAGTTCTACGACAAGCAGCGCGCCACCGACGCCGAAAAAGCGCCGCTATTCCAGTTGCACAACCATTTACGCTACAACTTCACCCCGGACACTTACGCCGCGATTTCGTATCGACATAACTGGGGCGCGCGCCAGACGCTTGACCATGAAACCCTCGCCACCAGCCGCAGTAACGGCACGCTCGGTTTCACTGTCGCCACGATGCTGGGCAAGCAAGTGCAGGTGATGGGGCAGCTCATGCATGACACCTCGGTGCGCGAGGGCGTGAAGATCGATAATTCGCTGCAGTTTCGCGTGGCGTACTTCTACTGACGGCAAGGTGATCGGCGGCCCCTGGTCTGGAAAGATTTTGATCGGTTAAATCTTTTATTGACTAAAGAATATTTGCCGGTTAATTATTGCTTCGCATCTGCTCGCATGCAGAGTCATTTCCAGGGTTACACCATGGGTCAGAAAATCACGCCGTCATTGGCCAGCCTGTATGTCCAGACTGACGAGGCGTTGTCCAAGCCTCGCCTCGCACCTTTACTCATGCAGGGCTTCCCGTCAGAGCCCGAACGCCGCGTTACGTGGGACAACTGGATGCGTTCGCCCTTCAGTCAATGGGGGTTTCGCAACCTCGCACGACTGCGTCCCACCATCGACGTGCAGGCGGGCGCAGCACCTGCCAGCCCGCTCAAGGTTGCCCCGACAGCCTTGGATTCGCTGTATTTCAACAGCGAATGCGGGCTGAGCATCAGCGTTATCGATCACCTTGTGGCCAGCCAGACCGACGGCTTCCTGGTGATGCAGGGCGATACGGTGTTGTTCGAGCGTTACTTCAACGGACAGCGCGCCGGTGATCGACACATCATGTTCTCGGTGACCAAGTCGTTGATTGGGACGTTGGGTGAGCAACTGGTCACCGAGGGCGTGCTCAGACCTGAGTTGCTCGCTGCGTATTACGTCCCCGAGCTGGCCGGCAGTGCGTTTGGCGATGCCACGGTGCGTCAGTTGTTCGACATGGCGGTGGGCATCGACTACAGCGAGGTCTACGACGATCCCAACTCAGAGAGTTCGCAGTACGGTTATGCCTGCGGCTTTCAACCGGCTCCGGCGGCTTACGCGCAATTCGCATCCCTGTACCAGTACTTGCCATCCCTCAAGAAACGCGGCAGCCATGGCGGATTTTTCCATTATGTGACCGCGACCACCGAAGCCTTGGCATGGGTTATGGAACGTGCGTCGGGCAAGGCTTGCAGTCAGATGCTGGAGACGATCTGGGAGCGCCTGGGTTGCGACCGTGACGGCTACTTCATGGCCGACGCCTGGGGACGCAATGTGGCGGGCGCAGGCTTCAGCGCCACCTTGAGGGACATGGCGCGTTTCGGTCGGCTGCTGGCCAACAATGGACGCCACGAAGGGCTTGAACTGCTGTCCCCTGCGACCGTCGCCCGGATAGCTGCCGGTTCCGATCCGGCGATCTACGCGCAAAATGACGAGTTTTCCAGCTGGACGCCGGGTGCGTCCTATCGCAGCCAGTGGTACGTGTTCAACGATCACAGCCAGGCACTGATGGCCGGCGGAATTCACGGCCAGTACCTGTTCATCGACAAGCCGTCCGGCGTAGTGATCGTCAAGCAATCGTCCCTGACGGAAGCGGTCGGCCCGTTCGATGCCGACAGCGTGCGCATGCTGCGCGCCATTGCGGCCCACCTGAATCCCTGACACACGCCCAACAATAAGAGTCTTGCGTTCTATTCACCTGACCCCGGCCAGGTGTTGGCGGCGCGCTGCGTCGCCATTGACTGCCCTGTAACAACAATAATTCCACAGGAGCTTCTTATGGTTTTCACCAAGCGTTTCTCACGAGCGCTCTTAGCGGTCGGCTTACCCCTGACCACCCACGTCGCGTTGGCGGGCTACACCTTTGAGGACGGCAATCTCAAGGGCGAAGTCAACTTCACGGCGGGTGGTGGGACGCTGTTTACCCGTGGCGTTAACTTTGGCAGTGGCCAGGTTGATGCACGCAGCGGTAAAAACGGCGGCGCGAACATCAACTGGCAAGAGCTCTACATCAAGCCCGGCGTCAAACTCGACTACGCGCTGCAGCCCGATTTCAGCCTGCTGGCGGGCGGCTCCCTGGTGGCTGCCAGCACGTTCGGCGATGGCGATGCGGGCGGCTTCACCCGCAGTTCCGACGGTAAAGCCGCGTTTGAAGAGCTCTACGCTGGTTTTCGGGCCGGCGAGTGGACCTTCACCGCAGGCCGCCAGAACTACATGATCGGCACCGGGTTCATCGTCATGGACGGCAACCTCGACCAGTACAAGGACGCCGCCTAC
This sequence comes from Pseudomonas sivasensis, assembly GCF_021391435.1. NCBI lineage: Bacteria > Pseudomonadati > Pseudomonadota > Gammaproteobacteria > Pseudomonadales > Pseudomonadaceae > Pseudomonas > Pseudomonas sivasensis. The sequence goes on from NZ_CP090029.1 coordinate 3,080,583, forward strand.
TGGCTGGGCCCTCGAACCGCGTTCAAGGATTCAGCGGTCCTGGCCTGGAACCATGGCGCACTCAAATCCCAGGCATTCACCTTGCGCACCGATGACGATTTGGGCGACTTCCGCATGACTGGCGTCAACCTCGATTACAACGTCGATGACCAGGTGACCCTGGGGGCGATGGCCATGAAGGTCCATGCCCTGGGGCCCAGAGGCAGCACATTCCCGCGTCTTCGTGACGGGATGCAGGTCTACAACATCAGGGCGCTCAACGCCAAGGTGCCCGGTGTGCAGGCACTGACGCTGAACGCCGAATACGCCATTGAGCGCGGCAGCGGCGAGGGTGCCAACTACGATGCCAACGCTTGGTATGGCCAGGCCGACTATGCCTTCAGCACGCTGCCGCTGACACCGATCATCGGCTACCGCTACGCGAGTTTTTCCGGTGACGACAACCTCACCGACAACCGCCAGAAAGCCTGGGACCCGCTGAGCAAAGGCTTTGTCGACTGGAGCACGTGGCTTATCGGCGACGTGGTCGGTAACTACCTGCTGTTCAACAGCAACGAAAAGGTCCAGCAGTTCTCGCTCAAGACCCACCTCAGCGACACCGTGACCCTCGGCACGATTCACTATCAGTTCTGGCTGGACGAGAAGAACTACATGGGCGCGGCGGTCAGTGACCGGCGTTTTGCCGATGAGAGCGTGGTTTTCCTCGACTGGACGCCCACGCCGTCGTTCTATACATCGCTGTCCTACAACTGGGTCAAGCCACTGGCCGCTGCCAAGCAAGTCTTTGGCGATGACCAGAGGTTCAGCGCGCTGGAATTGTATTTCACCTATCGCTACTAAGTGCCGCGAGCCATCGTGGCCGCGCTGGAGTGTTTAATCATGAACAGGTTTTTGCGTCACACCTTGTTGGGCACTGTCGCCTCCCTTCTGATCAGTGGCTTTTGCCTGGCGGAAGAACGAACCGTACGGATCTACAACTGGATCGAATACCTGCCGCCGGAAGTGCTCAAGAGCTTCCAGGAAGAAACCGGTATTCGCCCGATTTATGACGTGTTCGACAGCGCCGAAACCATGGAGTCCAAGCTGCTGACGGGCAACTCCGGGTACGACGTGGTCTTCCCCGGCACTGCCAACCTGGGGCACCTGATCACCGCCGGTGCCGTCCAGCCCCTGGATCGCAAGCAGTTGCCGAACTGGGAGCATCTTGACCCGCAATTCATGCAGTCCCTGGAAGCGGTGGGTGACACTGGCAATCGCTACGCCGCACCTTACCTGTGGGGCACCACGCTGATCGGCTACAACGTCGACAAGGTGCGCAAGGCCCTGGGGCCCGACGTAAAGATTGACACCTGGGACATCATCTTCAAGGAAGAAAACCTCGCCAAACTCGCCAGTTGCGGCGTGGGTTTCCTCGACGCAGGCAACGAAATCGTGCCCATCGCCTTGCACTACAAGGGCCTGGACCCCAACAGCCAGAAGCGCGAGGACTATGCGCAGGCCCAGGCGGCGATGATGAAAATCCGTCCCTACATCACCTATTTCAACTCATCGCGCTACGGCATGGACCTGGCCAATGGTGATATCTGCGTCGGCGTGGGCTGGTCCGGTGGTGTCGCGCTGGCCAAGCAATTGGCGGATGCCGCCGGCAAGGGCGTCAAGGTCGAGATGGCCTTGCCCAAGGAAGGCGCGCCGATGTGGTCGGACGTGATGATGATCCCGGCCAATGCCCCCGACGTGGCCGAGGCCCATGCGTTCATCAATTACATCCTGCGTCCGGAAGTGATTGCCCGCATCAGCAACAAGATCGGCTACCCCAACCCGAACAAGGACGCCACTGCACTGGTAGACGCCAATATCCGCGACAACCCCAACATGTATGTGCCGGAGCAAGTGCGTAAGACGTTGTTTGCCCTGGAGCCGATTCCGCCTGCGATCGAGCGAATCCGTACGCGCACCTGGACCAACATCAAGACCAACCGCTGATCCCCTGCGACCCGGTGCGTGCGCGCCGGGTTTGGAGTTGTGCCATGAGTGAGCATTTGGACTTGATGGACGTTGCGCCTAATTTGCAGCGCGTGCTGACGTTGCGCGTGGCCATAGGGCGTGGGGTGATGCTGGGCGACAGTGTTGACGGTTTGCGCTGCAACTACCCGATTGTGGGGGGGGATTTCGAGGGGGTAGGTATTCGCGGTCAGGTGCTGGCGGGCGGCGAGGATTTGTTTGTGCTGCGCCCGGATGGGCTGGGTCAACTGGACGCTCGCTATAGCCTCAGGACTGATCAGGGAGAGCTGATTAATCTGCGTAATCGGGGGGTTCTGAACATGACGGAGTATGGGCGTCAGTTGGAGCGTGAGGGACAGTGGCCGATTCCAGAGACGGAGTATCGGTGTACCTGTACGCCGGTGTTTCAGGTGCCGAAGGGGCGGTTGGATTGGCTTGGGCGTGCGAGTTTTATTGGGTTGGTGCATTACCCCAGTGCTGATCAGGTGGTGGTTCGGTGTTATCGGTTTTACTGAGGGCGTTTGGTGCAGTGATGTGCGGGCTCTGTCCGGGGGTACCGAGTTCGAGCGCGATGGCGGTTTGTCGGTGTACATATCCGTTATTTGGGTAACGGCGGCTATGGGTTCCGCTTTTACAGCGGGTCACTTTTTGAAGAGCGCAAAAAGTAACCAAAAACGCTTCGCCCCAACACTCGGCACCTCGCCTAGGCTCGGTGTGCCCTCACTCCGGCTTGAATCCGTGGGCCGCCGCGATGGGCCATCCATGGCCCAGCGCGGCTAACCCGGCGTCCTGCCGGGTTACCCACGGATTCAAGCCTGCGTTCGGCCAGCGTGTTTGATGGGGCGCCTGAGATCAAGATCAAAAGCGCAGATCAAAAGACCGCTGACTTCGTCAGCGAAAAGGATGTAAGGGCCGGATCAAAAGCAGGGCAAAAGCAGAGCAAAAGCAGAGCAAAAGCAGACTGAGACCTATCTGTCTGATCTATGGAGATCAAAATGTGGGAGGGGGCTTGCTCCCGATGGCGGTGTGTCAGCCAACAGAGCTGTAACTGACCCACCGCCATCGGGAGCAAGCCCCCTCCCACACGGTTACCTGAGGACACGAGACAAAAATCCGGCCGGCTCTAAGGCCGTCGCGCACTCCAGCGCGGGACAAGCCCGCTCACCACAGAGTGAGGCGTTAACCTGTAAGAATCGTGCAGATAACCATGCTCATGGGGCAATCCCTCAGTCAGGCCTGCATGCCATAAAACACCAGCTCCGTAATACGCCTGACCTGCGTGGAGTGCGCTTCTATATCCGGGTGTTCCTGATTCACCAGTCTGAACAGTTGCAGGTGTGAATAATCGTTCAGTAAAAACGCAGCCATTTCCACGTCCAGTTGCGGGCGTAGCTTGCCGGCCAGTTGCAGTTCGCGCAGCAGTTGGCTGATCTCAGCCCTGAGTGCGTCGTTCATCGCGCGATAGCCGGCGGGGAGTTCGTTGGTGCCGCCGAACAGGATCAGTGGCAGCAATTCACGCCACAGGCTGGGGTGCATGACTTCCAGGGCGTAGCCGGTCAGCAGCCGTTCAAGGTGGCACAGCGCGTCAACCGGATCTTCGATTTCCTGGATCAGGCGGCGAGTGTCGGTGATCGCGCGTTGATCGGCGTGGTGCAGGATTTCCAGGATGATTTCCTGTTTGTTGCCGAAATACTTGAACACCGTGGGCGCCGATACGCCAGCCTGGCTGGCGATCTGTTCGATGGTGGTGTTCTGGAAACCCTGGCGCTCAAACAGTTCGATGGCCGCCTTGCTGATGGCTTGTCGGCGTTCGGCTTTCTGACGTTCACGCAGTCCGGTCACGGGTGCTCCTGGTCACGATTCAAAGGGGGCTCGGTACCCGTGCAAAATACTTAATCGGATAAAACATTTAAAGCACTCATTTTCAGGCAATCCCTTCAAGGCTGTTGCCGCTGGTGCTTCTTCAACCGATAGGCAAACTGAGCACGGCTAAGCCCCACGAGTCTGGCGGCGGCGGCGAGGTTGCCGGCGTTCTGTTGCAGCGCTTCGGTGATCAGGCGTGATTCAAGGCCCTCGATGGAAAACCCCTGGTCCAACTGCCCAAGGGTGTCCAGCAGTGCTGGTCGCTGCAAAGGTGCGGTGTTTGACAGGCTGCCATGGTCGTCCAGGCCGTACGGATCCGCCGGCAGTGGCTCGTTGCGAAACAGGTGCACCAAGTCGATGGCCTGGCCTTCGTCGCTGGCGATCAGGCCGCGTTCGATCAGGTTTTGCAGTTCGCGCACGTTCCCTGCGAAGTCGTAGCGCAGCAGGACTTTCAGGGCGCGCATGGTCAGGCCTACGGGTGTACGGGCGTACTCCTGGCAGAAGCGGGTGAGGAACGCGTTGATCAACAGCGGGATATCATCGCGGCGTTCACGCAACGGCGGCAGGGCGATGGGGTAGACATTCAGCCGGTAGAACAGGTCTTCGCGAAAGGTGCCGTCAGACACCGCTTTGCGCAGATCGATATTGGTGGCGGCCACTACCCGCACATCCACCGTGATGCCGCGTATGCCTCCGACGCGTTCGATCTCGCGCTCCTGCAATGCCCGCAGCAGTTTGCTTTGCCCGGCCAGGCTGAGGCTGGTGATTTCATCCAGAAACAACGTGCCGCCCTGGGCCCGTTCAAAACGCCCGGGCCGTGAGTGGGTGGCGCCGGTGTACGCGCCGCGTTCAACCCCGAAGAGTTCAGCCTCGATCAGGTTGTCCGGGATGGCCGCGCAATTGAGCGCCACGAACGGGCTGTCGTGGCGACGGCTGAGTTGATGTAACTGGCGCGCAAACATTTCCTTGCCCACGCCGGACTCCCCGCTGATCAGCACGGTGGCGGGCGTCTGCGCGACGCGTTGCAGGGCCTGCATTGCTGCGTTGAACGCGGCACTGGCGCCCACCAAAGGTCGGGGCGCGCTGGTGCTGGCAAGGCGGTCTACCGGGCTGTGGCGCGCACAGGCGTCGGCGGTGTGGGTGACGGTCGAGGACACGTTCAGGTAGCGCAAGTCCTGCTCAACATCACCCCATTGTTCGGCGGTCTTGCCGATCACCCGGCAACTGCTGTGGCCCATGCCTCGGCACTCTACTTCGCGAAAGATCACCAGTTGCCCGAACAGGCCACTGACAAAACCGATGGCGTAGCCGGTCTCCGTCCAGCACACAGGGTCCTGGCCGATGCCGTAGGCGCCCACATGCTCATCGGCCTCGCAGGAGTGGTGCCAGAGAAACTCGCCTTCATAAAAGCCCGAGTCGGCGTCGAACTTGAAATGCAGCGGCTCGACCTTGGTCATGCCTTCCAGTGTGTGCAGGTGCGTCCCGGCACGAAACACCGCAGCGGCATCAGCGTTTGGCCAGCGCTCGCGGATCAGCCGGGCATCCCGCGCTCCGGAGGCATAGCCGGTACGGGTGAACAGACCACGCGCCTGCTCCAGCCCCAGACGCTCGATGACTTCCCTGCGCAGGGCGCCGAACGAGGAACTGTGCAGCAGCAGCATGCGTTGGTCGTTGAGCCAGATCCTCCCGTCTTCGGGAGAAAAAAACAGGCAGTCGGTCAGTTCCGCAGGCGTCGGCGAGCTGCTGTCGCTGAGGTGGCGACTGTCGCCGCGCGGATGATAGGGCGCGGTGGCTGGCGCGCTGTGGGGGTTAGTCATTGTTATGCCCCTGCAAAGCGAATGAACGATATGAGTAACTGCTCAGATAGTTACTAAACATAACCTTATCAATTGAACAAGTGGCAGGCCCCTGGTTTTTGCGGCCGATGGGCGAGTGGTAAACGGGCGGCACGTGTCAGGCCCCGGTCCAGAGCCCTCGGCGGTTTATGTCTGCGTCAGCACGTGCAAGCGGCACAGCCTTTGCTCAAGGCCCAATGCGGCGTTTGCACTTGTGCAGGCGATGACAATTACAAGAACCGGGAGTTGCCATGTCAGTGTCTGAAACCACCCACCTGTTACAGCGGGCCCTTGAGTCCGAATGCCTGTTTAACGGCGATTGGATACCCGCTTCGGGATCCGTGAGCCCCGTGATCGAACCCGCCACCGGCGAGCCGCTGCTGCGCTGCGCCATGGCCAGCCCGGCCGATGTCGCCCTGGCCAGTCGCAGCGCGGCCCTGGCCCAAACGGCGTGGGCCGCACTCGGTCCACGGGAGCGCGCCGAGGTGTTTCGCAAGGCGGCCGACGTCGCCGAGCAGTCTTTCGCCGAACTGGCGCTGTACGTCGCGCGGGAAACCGGGGGCGCGCTGTTCAAGGGCGAACACGAAGTGCGCGAGGCGATTGTGCTGCTGCATCAGGCGGCGGGCTTGTTGTCTCAACCCCACGGAGTGGTGCTGCCCAGTGCGGCGGGGCGATTGTCCTATGCTCGGCGCCAGCCCCATGGCGTGGTTGGGGTAATTTCACCGTTCAATTTCCCGCTGATACTGTCACTGCGCTCGGTGGCGCCGGCCTTGGCGGCGGGCAATGCGGTGGTGCTCAAGCCTGACCCACAGACGCCGGTCAGCGGTGGTTTTCTCATTGCCCGACTCTTCGAAGAAGCAGGCTTGCCCAAGGGCCTGCTGCACGTGTTGCCCGGCGACGCGGCGGCCGGTGAGGCGCTGTGCCGCGACCCCAATGTGCGGATGATCGCGTTTACGGGCTCCACGGCGGCGGGGCGCAAAGTCGCCGAGGTGGCCGGTCGGCACCTGAAAAAAGTCGCGCTGGAACTGGGCGGCAAGAACCCATTGATTATTCTCGAAGACGCCAACCTTGACCTGGCCGCAAGCAATGCCGCCTGGGGCGCCTGGCTGCATCAAGGGCAAATCTGCATGGCGACCGGGTTGATTCTGGTCCATGAATCCATCGCCGCCAGCCTGACGCGCAAGTTGGTGGAAAAGGCCCGGGCGCTCACTGTGGGCAACGCCGCCCGGGGTGAGGCCGCGCTCGGCCCATTGATCAATCAACGCCAATTGCAGCGCGTGCACGAGATAGTCAGCGACAGCCTGCAAGCCGGCGCGCGGTTGGAAGCGGGCGGCGAATACGACCGGTTGTTCTACCAGCCCACCGTGCTCAGTGGCGTACGTCCGGGCATGCGCGCCTTTGAGGACGAAGTGTTCGGCCCAGTGGCCACGGTGGTCAGTTTTGCCACGGACGAGGAGGCCATCGAATTGGCCAACCGCACCGAGTACGGGCTTTCGGCGGCGATCATTTCACCCTCGGTGGGGCGCGCCATGGCCATTGGCGAACGACTTGATTGCGGCCTGCTGCACATCAACGACCAGACCGTGGCGGACGAATGCATCAACCCCTTCGGCGGGCGCGGCGCCTCGGGCAATGGCGGCAGTGTGGGTGGGCCGGCCGACTGGGACGAGTACACCCAGTGGCAATGGGTCACCGTAAAAAACACGCCGCCGACCTATCCCTTCTGAGCCCCGGCTCGCGCATGCCTATACAACAATAAGAGGGCTTGACCATGAACCTGTACCGCAAAACCTTGATCGTGACCGGCGTGGCGTCGGGCATTGGTGCGGAAGTCGCGCGATTGGCGCGCTTCCAGGGCGCCACGGTGATCGGCGTCGATCGCCATGAACCGCAGTTGACGCTTGATGGCTTTTTCCATGCCGACTTGAGCGATCCCACCAGCATCGATGCGCTGGTGGCGCGCCTGCCGCAGCAGGTCGATGCCCTGTGCAACATTGCCGGCGTGCCCGGTACGGCGCCGATGCAAACGGTGGCCGAGGTCAATTACCTGGGCCTGCGCCATCTGACTCAAGCGCTGCTGCCGCGCATGCCAGCGGGCGGCAGCATCGTCAATGTCGCTTCGGTACTCGGTGCGCAGTGGCCGCAGCGGTTGGCGCTGCACAAGGCGCTGGCGGCGACCGAAAGTTTCAGGGCCGGGCAGCAGTGGCTGGCCGCCAATCCGGTGGAGCAGGGCACCTGTTATCAGTATTTCAAAGAGGCGCTGATCGTCTGGAGCCTGCAGCAATCCCAAGGATGGTTTCGCGATCATTCGGTACGCATCAACTGCGTCGCGCCGGGGCCGGTGTTCACCCCGATTCTGGGGGATTTCGTCAGCATGCTCGGCCCGGAACGGGTGGCCCAGGACAGCCAGCGCATGACGCGTCCCGCCCTGGCCGATGAGGTGGCGTCGGTGATCGCCTTCCTCTGTTCGGACGCTGCGCGATGGATCAATGGGGTCAATCTGCCGGTGGACGGCGGGTTGGCGGCCACCTACGTGTAGGCGCTGCAACCGCGTTAAACCCCGGGGCGGATCCACCGTGCCGGGGGTCTTGAACAACAACAAAAATACAGGACATACAAGATGCTCAAGCCAATCTTGCGGACCGTTGCGGCCTCAACATTTGTCGCACTGTCATCGACTGCACACGCTTACGACCTGCCCGGACTCAACCTGGGCAGCACCAGTTTCTACGATGGCTCGCCAGCGCCTGCCGGACCCGGTTGGTACCTGGAGGAATACCTGACGTACGCGCGCGCCAGCCGCTTCAATGACGCCAACGGCAACAAGCTGGCGCTGCCCAAGCAGGACGTGGAAGTGGTGGCGCCGACCACGCAGATCATCTACGTCGGCCAACCCCTGGCCAATGGTGCGATGCCCGGATTCACCGTGATCAACACGTCCCTGGCCCATGTGGATGTGGACGATGGTTTGAATAACGCGGCACTGAGTTCGCGGGCAGGCTTTGGCGACGTGGTCGTCGGCCCCTTCCTGCAACTGCCGACCCTGAACCGCGCCGATGGCAGCCCGCTGTTGACCCAGCGGGTGGAAGTCGATGTGGCGATCCCGGTAGGTGCCTACGATCGCAAGCGCTCGATCAACCCTGGCAGCAACTTCTGGTCATTCAACCCGTATTACGCGGCGACCTACTGGTTCAACCCGAAGTGGTCGGCGAGCGGGCGCTTCATGTACCTGTGGAATGGCAAGAATGACCAACCATCGGCCAGTTTTGGCGATGTCTCCGACACCCAGGCGGGGCAGGCATTACATGCCAACCTGACGTTGCAGTACGCAATCGACCAGCAGTTGAGCGTGGGCTTGAATGGCTATTGGTTGAAGCAGATCACCGACACCGAGGTAGAGGGGCATGCGGTGAGTGGTCGGCGGGAAAAGGTCTGGGCCATTGGCCCGGGCCTGGTGTACGCGTTCAACAAGGAGAATGTCCTGTCGGTGAACGCGTACTTTGAGCAGGAGGCGCAGAACCGCACCCAGGGCAATAAGCTGGTGCTTAACTGGCTGCACCAGTTCTAGACGTGGAGGTGCCGGGCAGGTTCAGTGGCGCCGCACGCACCATCACGCTGATGATGGTCAGTGCGGCGATCACCACGCCGGGGGAGGTAGCCAGCAGCACGCCGGCGGTACCGGCGCCTGCCGCAAGGAGTTGCCCGGCCGCCAGTGGCCCGGCCACCGAGCCCAGACGGCCGATGGCCACGGCCGCACCCACGCCGGTGGCGCGCACTGCCGTGGGGTAGGAGGGCGGGGCGCTGGCATACAGCACCAATTGCGCAGCCATCACGAACAACCCGGCAGCGAAACCCGCGACGGCCATGGGCACGATGCCCACCGACAGGCCGACACCGGCCAGCGCCGCCAGCAACCCGGCGTACACAAACAGCACCACTTTGAGCGCGTTGCAACGGTCCAGCAGCACGCCACCGAGCAGTGAACCGAGGGCGCCGCCGATATTGAAGAGCATCTGCACCATGCCCGCCTGGGGTTTGCTGAAACCTTGTTCCAGCAACAATGAAGGCAGCCAGTTGAGCAACATGTACATCACGGTCAGGGTGAAGAAGTAACTGAGCCACAGCGCCAGGGTGGTGCGGGCGCGACCCTCGCCGAACAGCGCCTGGCCCGTGGATGGGCGGGCGCCTGGCGTGTGGTCGACCTGCTGGCGAAAGACGTTGGATTCGGGCAGCAGCAGGATCATCAATGGCACGGCCAGCAGCGGCGCCAGGCCGCCGATGATAAAGGTGGTCTGCCAGTGTTCACTGGAAAACATCGCCACCACGGCGGCCAATGCACCCCCCAGCGGTACACCGCAGTACATGACACTGATGGCGGTGCCGCGATTGCGCTCGCTCACCGCTTCGGCACACAGCGCAATCAGGTTGGGCAACGCGGCGCCCAGGCCCAGGCCGGTGAGAAAACGCACCAGCAACAGGCTTGAATAGCTCTGTACAAATGCCGTGCTCAATGAGAACAGCCCAAACAGCAGCACTGCGATCACCAGGATTTTCTTGCGGCCGATACGGTCGGCGATCCATCCGCCAAAAAACGCTCCCGGCAGCAGGCCGATGATCCCGACGCTGAATACCCAGCCGAGCATTTTCGGGTCAAGGGCAAAACTGTTGCGCAGCCCGGCAGCGGTGGTGCCGGCCGCCTGTAGATCGAAACCCTCGATCAGCGCAACGATAAAACACAAAGCGATCGTCAGCGTCGAACGACGCGATGAACTGTTCATGGGCAAACCTCGTTGTTGTTTTTGTTGTGGTGGCGAGCCTGACCGGCTGCTGGAAATTAAGATAACAAATATAACTATAAAAAGAAGGGTGCCGGACCCCAGTCTAAAATCATGACGCAAGCCGTCTAACGCAGGTGTTTGAGATTAACGTCAGTCGAAAATATGAAAATAGATAGGTTTATTAATGTTCGATTATCGGTCAGTGGCGGTTGACGAAGGGCTCCAGCTGTTTCCATTCTCTGTCCGCGAAGCCCACTGGGCCACGCCTGTGCCACCCCCAAAAACAACAACAAAAAATGGACATCGAACATGCCAAAACTCCCCACGGACGCCGTCGCGGCGGCCTGCTGTGTGTCGAACAGCACTCCACGCCTGATCAGTGCACTGCTGATGTTCAGCATCCTGCCCACTCCGCTGTGGGCGGCGGGGTTCATCGACGACAGCCACGGCACCCTGACGCTGCGCAATTATTACCTGGACCGTGACTACAAGGACGACGGCGCCAAGACCGCCGCGCGAGAATGGGCCCAGGCGTTCATGCTCAACCTGGAGTCTGGGTACACCCCTGGCGTCGTAGGCTTTGGCCTGGATGTGCGTGGGCTGATGGGGATCAAACTCGACTCGTCGCCGGACCGCAGCGGCACCGAGCTATTGCCGGTGTCGGCCAGCGACAAGCGTGCCGCCGATGAATACTCACGCCTGGCGCCCACCGCCAAATTGCGGTTTGCACAAACCACGGTGAAGGCCGGTGACGTGTCAATCTTCCTGCCATTCGCCTTCGCCAGCCCGTCCCGCCTGCTGCCCCAGACCTTTCGCGGCACCACCTTGAGCTCCAAGGACTTCGACGGGCTGACCCTGAACACGGGCTATATCGACCGTATCAACAAGCGTGATTCCACTGACTACCAGGCCATGACCATCGCATCGCCCAACCGGCGGTTCAATGCGACGGCGACCACCTCACACCTGGCGTATGTCGGCGGGGATTACCAAGTCAATAAAGACCTCAGCCTGCGCGTCTATCACTCCCAAGTGGCGGACCTTTACCAGCAGGACACCCTGGCGTTGCTGCACAACCTGCCGGTGGGCGATGGGGTATTCACCAGCGACCTGCGCAGTTTCTTCAGCCGCGAGGACGGCAGTGCCAAGGCTGGGGACGTGGATAACCGTAACCTCTCGGCGCTGTTTGCCTACCGCCTGGGTGGGCACCGCGTCAGCCTGGGTTACATGCATTCCAGCGGCGACACTGCCACGCCCTACATCTCCGGCACGGAGCTGATGGGCATGAGCGAACTGACCATGAGTTCGGATTTTCTCAACGCCAAGGAGCGCACCTGGCAGGCCATTTACGACTACGACTTTGCCGCATCCGGCATGCCGGGCCTGAAGGGCCGGCTGCGTTATGTGCGCGGCGATAACATCGAGTTGGCGGCGTTCAATGCCGAGGACCGCAAGGAACGTGAGTTCCAGATGGAGTTGGGTTACGTGATCCAAAGCGGCCCGCTGAAAAACGTCGGGCTGATGGCACGCAAGTCGATCTACCGCAACGACTTCCCAGGCGGCGCGGCCTTTCGCGATGAAAACCAGACCCGCTTCCTGGTGCTCTACACCGTGGCGCTGTGGTAGATCGCGGGATCAGTCCTGATACACCTTCTTGAGCAAACGCAGCAGCTCTGCACGTTCCTCGACGTCCAGGGCTGCGGTGGCGTCCAGGTCGCTCTGCGCGGCAATGTCCTTGAGGGACTTGAGCAGGATTTCGCCCGGTTTGCTCAGGAAAATCCCATAAGAGCGCTTGTCGGGTTTGCAGCGCACGCGCACGGCGAGGGCGCGGCTTTCCAGCTTGTTCAGCAACGGCACGACCTGGGGCGGTTCGATTGCCAAGGCGCGGGCGAGGTCGGCCTGCATCAGGCCGGGGTTTTGCTCGATGATCGCCAGGGCCGAGAACTGTGCGGGGCGCAGGTCGTGGTCGGACAGTCGGCCGATCAGGTTCTGGAACAGCTTGAGCTGGGCGCGGCGCATGGCATAACCGATCAGATCGTCCAGGGCTGAATCCAGCGGCGGCTGTACCTCGTCATGGTCGGGCAGGGCCTGGCTGGTGGCGATGTTGGAAGGCTTGGCCATTAGCAGTGCAATCCTCAGAAGGTAGCGGTTAACAAGGCTATCTAGTTTGCCGGGGTTGGCGCGCTGTGGCTACGACGGTTTTTCACAGTTGTTAAATATTGGTTATTCAGATTAATAGTTAATTGACATAACTATATTTGCGGTTTAATTTCGAATCATCTTCAAACCCAGAACAAGAGCACACCGCCATGAGCAATTACGAAGGCCGCTGGACCACCGTCAAGGTTGAGATTGAGGAAGGCATCGCGTGGGTCATTCTCAATCGCCCCGAAAAGCGCAACGCCATGAGCCCGACCCTGAACCGGGAAATGATCGACGTGCTGGAAACCCTGGAACAGGATCCCGCCGCCGGTGTGCTGGTGCTGACCGGAGCCGGTGAGGCCTGGACCGCCGGCATGGACCTCAAGGAATACTTCCGCGAAGTGGACGCCGGCCCGGAAATCCTCCAGGAAAAAATCCGCCGCGAAGCCTCCCAATGGCAATGGAAACTGCTGCGCATGTACGCCAAGCCGACCATCGCCATGGTCAACGGCTGGTGCTTCGGCGGCGGCTTCAGCCCTCTGGTAGCGTGCGACTTGGCGATCTGCGCCGACGAAGCCACCTTCGGCCTCTCGGAAATCAACTGGGGCATCCCGCCTGGAAACCTGGTCAGCAAGGCCATGGCCGACACCGTGGGTCATCGCCAATCGCTGTACTACATCATGACCGGCAAGACCTTCGGCGGGCAGAAAGCCGCTGAAATGGGCCTGGTTAACGAAAGCGTGCCCCTGGCGCAACTGCGTGAAGTCACCATTGACCTGGCGCGCAACCTGCTGGAGAAAAACCCGGTGGTGCTGCGTGCCGCCAAGCATGGCTTCAAGCGTTGCCGCGAGCTGACCTGGGAGCAGAACGAAGATTACCTTTACGCCAAACTCGACCAATCGCGCCTGCTCGACACCGAAGGCGGTCGCGAGCAGGGCATGAAGCAATTCCTCGACGACAAGAGCATCAAGCCTGGTCTGCAGGCGTATAAACGCTGAAGCATGCGGCCTGCGGGCCGCACCGTTTTACCCTGCTTGAACGTATTCCCGATAAAGACAATAAAGAGGAATCACCATGCTGGACGTGCCCCTGTTGATCGGCGGCCAGTCGTGCCCCGCGCGCGACGGTCGAACCTTTGAGCGTCGCAACCCGGTGACCGGTGAAGTGGTCTCGCGGGTCGCCGCTGCCACTCTGGAAGATGCTGACGCCGCCGTGGCCGCTGCCCAAACTGCGTTCCCCGCGTGGGCGGCGCTGGCGCCCAACGAACGCCGTACCCGGCTGCTCAAGGCTGCCGAGCAGTTGCAGGCGCGCAGCGACGAATTTATCGCGGCCGCCGGCGAGACCGGCGCCATGGCCAACTGGTATGGCTTTAACGTGCGCCTGGCGGCCAATATCCTGCGCGAAGCGGCTTCGATGACTACCCAGATCACCGGCGACGTGATCCCTTCCGATGTGCCTGGCAGCTTCGCCATGGCCCTGCGTCAGCCCTGCGGCGTGGTGCTGGGCATCGCGCCGTGGAATGCTCCGGTGATCCTCGCTACCCGCGCCATTGCCATGCCGCTCGCCTGCGGCAATACCGTGGTGCTCAAAGCCTCGGAACTGAGCCCGGCAGTGCACCGCCTGATCGGCCAGGTGCTGCAGGACGCCGGCCTGGGCGATGGCGTGGTCAACGTCATCAGCAACGCCCCGGCGGATGCGGCGGCAATTGTCGAACGGCTGATCGCCAACCCGGCGGTGCGTCGGGTCAACTTCACCGGCTCGACCCATGTCGGTCGGATCGTCGGTGAACTCTCGGCCCGTCATCTCAAGCCGGCCTTGCTGGAACTGGGCGGCAAGGCGCCGTTGCTGGTGCTGGACGACGCCGACCTGGACGCCGCCGTATCGGCAGCAGCCTTTGGCGCTTACTTCAACCAGGGGCAGATCTGTATGTCCACCGAGCGCCTGATTGTCGACGCCAAGGTCGCCGATGCCTTTGTCGCCAAGCTGGCGGCCAAGGTTGCGACCCTGCGCGCCGGTGATCCCACGGCGGCGGACTCGGTACTGGGTTCCCTGGTGGACGCCAGCGCCGGTACGCGCATCAAGGCCCTGATCGACGATGCGCTGGGCAAAGGCGCGCGGCTGGTGGTCGGAGGGCAACTGGACGGCAGCATCCTGCAACCGACGCTGATCGATGGCGTTACCGAAGACATGCGTTTGTACCGCGAAGAGTCCTTCGGTCCGGTGGCGGTGCTGTTGCGCGGTGACGGCGACGAAGCCTTGCTGCACCTGGCCAACGATTCGGAGTTCGGCCTGTCGGCGGCGATTTTCAGCCGTGACACCGGCCGTGCCCTGGCCCTGGCACAGCGGGTCGAATCGGGCATTTGCCATATCAACGGCCCGACCGTGCACGACGAAGCGCAGATGCCCTTCGGTGGGGTCAAGTCCAGCGGCTACGGCAGTTTTGGCGGCAAGGCCTCCATTGAACACTTCACGCAACTGCGCTGGGTGACCTTGCAGAACGGGCCACGGCACTACCCGATCTGAGCACGCGCTGCGACATAACAATAACAAGGCGGCGTTGATTCGCCTTGATGGAGGACGTCCTTGTGAGTTCCGAATTCAGACCGCAACCCCAGTCCGCGTCGCGATACCGCGAAGTGTCCATCGGCCACGCACCGGTGCAGGTCACCGAAGAGCAGGGCGTGCTGCATATGCGTTCCCTGGAGCCGTTGGCCGAGTTGCCTGCGCGCTTGCTCGATCGCCTTGTGCATTGGGCCCGGGTGCGCCCCGAGCAGACGTTTATCGCCGCACGCCAGGGCGGTGGTGACTGGCGCCGCGTGAGCTACAGGGAGATGCTCGACAGCGTGCGCTCTATTGCCCAAGGCCTGTTGAGTTACGGACTGTCGGCGGACAAGCCACTGGCATTGTTGTCGGGCAACGATATCGAGCATTTGCAGGTGGCGCTGGGCGCCATGTATGCCGGTATTCCGTATTGCCCGGTATCGCCCGCGTATTCGCTGCTGTCCCAGGATTTCGCCAAGCTGCGGCATGTGTGTGGCCTGCTGCAACCGGGGCTGGTGTTCGTCAGCGATGCGGCCGCCTACCAGCGCGCAATCGAGGCGGTGTTGCCCGCCGAAACGCCGTTGATCAGTGTGCGCGGTGAAGTGCCAGGGCGCACTCGGGTGAGCTTCGACAGCCTGCTTCAAACGCCGAGTGGCGCCGAGGCTGAAGCGGCGTTTGACGCCACCGGCCCGGACAGCATTGCCAAGTTCCTCTTCACTTCGGGCTCGACCAAACTGCCCAAGGCCGTGATCACCACTCAACGCATGCTCTGCGCCAACCAGCAAATGCTGTTGCAGACTTTTCCGGTGTTCGGCGAGGAACCGCCGGTGCTGGTGGACTGGCTACCGTGGAATCACACCTTTGGCGGCAGCCACAACGTCGGCATCGTGCTCTATAACGGCGGCACTTTTTACCTCGACGACGGCAAACCCACGGTCCAGGGCTTTGCCGAGACCCTGCGCAACCTCAAGGAAATTTCGCCGACGGCCTACCTGACTGTCCCCAAGGGCTGGGAAGAACTGGTCAGCGCCCTGGAGCAGGATGCCGAGTTGCGCGAGCGCTTTTTTGCGCGGATGACACTGTTCTTCTTTGCCGCTGCGGGCCTGTCACAGAGCATCTGGGATCGCCTCGATCGCGTGGCCGAGCTGCACTGCGGTGAGCGCATCCGCATGATGGCCGGGCTGGGCATGACCGAAGCCGCGCCGTCCTGCACGTTCACCACTGGGCCGTTGTCCATGGCCGGTTATATCGGCTTGCCCGCGCCGGGATGCGAAGTGCGACTGGTGCCGGTGGACGGCAAGTTCGAAGGGCGCTTTCGCGGGCCGCACATCATGCCGGGTTACTGGCGCGCGCCCGAGCAAACCGCCGAGGTGTTCGATGACCAGGGTTTCTACTGTTCCGGAGACGCGATCAAACTCGCCGATCCCCACCAGCCGCAATTGGGGCTGATGTTCGACGGGCGCATTGCCGAAGACTTCAAGCTGTCTTCCGGGGTGTTTGTCAGCGTAGGCCCGTTGCGCAATCGCGCGGTACTGGAAGGCTCGCCCTACGTGCAAGACCTGGTCATTGCCGCGCCGGACCGCGAATGCCTGGGGGCGCTGGTGTTCCCCAGAGCCTACGAATGCCGCCGTTTGGCGGGTTTGAGCGCCGACGCCAGCGACGCCCAGGTAATGGCCAGCGAGCCGGTGCGCCAATGGTTCGGCGATTGGTTGCAACGCCTTAATCGCGACGCCACCGGTAATGCCAGTCGCCTGGAATGGATTGCCGTGCTCGACGAACCCGCGTCCATCGACCGTGGGGAAATCACCGATAAAGGTTCGATCAACCAGCGGGCGGTACTGCAGTGGCGCGCGGCCAAGGTCGAGGCGTTGTATCGCGGTGAAGACCCCACCATCCTGCGCGCCGGGCCCAAGCCTTGAGCGGCGCAGGGCAGTATTCGGCGTTTGCCGACGCGGCGATTTTCGAGGCGGTGCGCACGCCGTGGGTCGACCTCGGTGGTGCGCTGTCCCAGGTCTCGCCCATCGACCTGGGAATCAAGGTCGGCCGTGAAGTGCTGGCCCGGGCCGATATCGATCCGCAGGCGGTGGACAGCGTGTTGGCGGGTTCCATGGCCCAGGCCAGCTTCGATGCCTACTTGCTGCCACGGCATATCGGGTTGTACAGCGGTGTGGCGCAATCAGTCCCGGCGCTGGGGGTGCAGCGCATCTGCGCCACCGGTTTCGAGCTGTTGCGCCAGGCCGCTGAACAACTGCGCGACGAAGTGCAACTGGCCCTGTGCGTGGCGGCTGAGTCCATGTCGCGCAATCCGATTGCTGCTTACACCCACCGGGGCGGGTTTCGCCTGGGAGGCGAGGTGCAATTCAAGGATTTTCTGTGGGAGGCACTGTACGACCCGGCTCCCGGCCTGGACATGATCGCCACCGCCGATAACCTGGCGCGCCGTTATGGCCTGAGCCGCGAGGCGGTGGACCGGTATGCCTGTGACAGCCATCAGCGTGCGTTGCAGGCGCAGCGTGAGGGGGCATGGGCGCAAGAGATCGTCAGCGTCGATAACCAGGTGTTCGAACTTGACGGTTATCAACCCCGACGCCTCACCCTGGCACGTCGCGCCGCTGCGGTGACCGAGGACAGTCACCCACGGCCCACCGACCTTGCGGCACTCGCGCGTTTGCGCGCCGTGCATGCGGACGGCGTGCAGACCGCCGGTAATAGTTGTGCGGTGGTCGATGGTGCGGCGGCCGCGTTGGTGGGACGCGCTTCAGACTGCACGCGCCCGGCCCTGGCCCGGTTGGTGGCCAGCGCGGTGGTCGGCGTGGCCCCCGAATTCATGGGCATCGGCCCGGCACCGGCGATCCGTCTGTTGCTGCACCGCAGCGGGTTGAACCTGAGCGATATCGGCCGTTTCGAGATCAACGAAGCGCAGTCGGCCCAGGTACTCGCAGTGGCCCAGGAGCTGGAGCTGGACAGCACCCGGCTCAACGTCCAGGGCGGCTCCCTTGCGCTGGGGCATCCTTTGGCTGCCAGCGGTCTGCGCCTGGTCATGAGCCTGGCCCGGCAACTGCGTCAGTACAACCTGCGCTACGGCATTGCTGCTGCGTGCGTGGGCGGCGGGCAGGGCATGGCGCTGCTGATCGAGAACCCTGACTGGCGCGCTTGAACACACACGTTTTATTCGATGATGAGGTGTCCCGATGTGGAGCTATGAGGCGCCCCTGCGCGATATGCAATTTGTCCTGGAGCATTGGCTGCAGGCGCCCTCTGCATGGGAGGCCTTGGACCTGTCCCTGGCGATGCAGGTGCTGGAGGAGGCTGCACGCTTCAGTCAGGGCGTGCTGGCGCCGCTGAACAGTCAAGGTGATCGTCAGGGCTGCCGTTGGCAGGCGGGGCAGGTCAGCACCCCGGATGGTTTTGTCGAGGCTTACCAGGCCTATGTGGACGGTGGCTGGCCAGGGCTGGCGTGCGCCGAGGCAGTGGGCGGGCAGGGCTTGCCGCAATTGCTCGACGCGGCGTTGCAAGAAATGCTCTACGCCAGCAACCACGCCTGGGCCATGTACACCGGCATCGCCCACGGCGCTTACCTGTGCCTCAAGACCCACGCCGAGCAGTGGTTGCAGGCGCGCTACTTGCCTGAAATCGTCAGCGGCCAGGCCTTGCCCACCATGTGCCTGACCGAGCCCCAGGCCGGCAGCGACGTCGGCTTGCTGCGCTGTCGCGCCGAACCCCAGGCGGATGGCAGTTATCGCCTGAGCGGCAGCAAGCTGTTTATCTCCGGTGGCGAGCACGACCTCACGGCCAACATCCTGCACCTGGTGCTGGCGCGCCTGCCCGATGCGCCGCCCGGCAGTCGCGGTATTTCACTGTTTCTGGTGCCCAAGCGATTGGACGACGGCCACGTCAATGGCGTGCGCTGTGACGGCCTTGAGCACAAGATGGGCATCAAGGGCAGCGCCACCTGTTCGCTGACGTTCGAAGCTGCCCAGGGCTGGCTGATCGGCGAGGCCAATCGCGGCCTGGCGGCAATGTTTGTGATGATGAATTCGGCGCGCCTGCACGTGGGCCTGCAAGGCCTGGGGCATGCCGAGGCGGCGTGGCAGAACGCCCGCCAATACGCCGCCGAACGTGTGCAGATGCGCGCACCGATCAGGCCTGAAGAAGTGGCGGCCCAGGCGGCCGATCCGATCTGCTATCACCCGGCCATGCGGCGTGTATTGCTGGAGCTGCGCACCACCAGCGAGGGCATGCGCGCTATCGGTTACTGGGCGGCGCACCTGCTGGATCGGGACGACCCATTGGCGCCGTTGCTGACCCCTATCATCAAGGCGTTTTTCACTGAACAGGGCTTCCGCCAGGCCAGCAATGCCTTGCAGGTCTTCGGCGGTTACGGTTACGTCGCCGAGTTCGCCATCGAGCAAACCTTGCGCGACAGTCGCATCGCGATGATCTACGAGGGCAGCAATGAGATCCAGGCCAATGACCTGTTGCTGCGCAAGGTGCTTGGGGATGACGGTCGGGTGTTCGGCCTGCTGCTGAGCGAGTTGCGTGCAGAGGCCGGGCAGGGCAGCGAGTTCGTCGAATGCGCGGCCTTCTCCCGGGCACTTGGCAGCCTATGCGATACCTTGGACACGGTGGTGAGTGCCATCCGCGAACGCTCCCTGGAAGACAGCGAATACCCGTATCGCGCTGCGCCGGATTTCCTCCAGCTGTGTGGCGTTGCGCTGCTGGCCTTTGCCTGGGCGCGGGCGGCGCGGGTGTCCAGGGCATTGCCCGAAGGGGATCCGTTGCGCGCCGCCAAGCTGCAAAGCGCCGGGTTCTTTTTTGATTACCTGCCATCAAGGCTGGCCCAGCACTTGGGCGCGATAGACGGGGCGCGGGCGGCACTGGCATTCGTCTGACGGCGGCAGAGGCTTGCGGTACTATGGCGACCCACGTTTTCTGGAAGTTGCCTGGATGAGTAAGCCCGGTCAATTGGTGCTGGTTGCACTGCGCAAGATGATTGCCAGCGGGGAGTTGGCGGCGGGCGAGCGGCTGATGGAAATTCCCACGGCGCAGTTGTTCGGCGTGTCGCGCATGCCCGTGCGCATGGCCTTTCGTACCCTCGAACAAGAAGGACTGCTGGTGCCGTTTGGCGGGCGCGGCTATCAGGTGCGTTCGGTCAGCCCCAGCGACATTGCCGGCGCGGTTGAAGTGCGCGGCGTGCTCGAAGGCCTGGCCGCGCGTCAAACCGCGGAGCTTGGGTTATCCAACGAGGCCCGCGCCGCGCTGGAGCGCTGCCTGGTCGAGGGCGATCAACTGTTCGAAAAGGGCTACGTGACCGAAGACGACCTTGAGGTCTATCACGACCTGAACATGCGCTTTCACCAGGTCATCGTCGAAGGCAGCCACAACCCGGCGATCGCCGACGCCCTGGCGCGCAATGATCACTTGCCGTTCGCCTCGGTGACCGCGCTGGCGGTGGATCGCGAGGACATGGCCCGCGAGTACCGACGCTTCAACTATGCCCACATGCAGCATCACTCGGTCTTCGACGCCCTGGTCAATCGCCAGGGCGCACGGGCCGAAGCCATCATGCGCGAGCATGCCAACGCGACCCTGCGCTATGCCGAGATTTTCAGTTCAGCCACCGCCGACGCGCGCATGAAGGTGATCCTGCCCGCGTCGTAACCCGGTTAGATATCGAGTACCAGCAAGGGCGTTTTCGCCCGCGAACAGCAGGGCGTGAACTGATCATTCAGCGCCTGCTCCTGCTCGGTGAGAAACAGATCGCGGTGCTCCGGTATGCCTTCCAGCACGCGGGTCAGGCAGGTGCCGCAAATCCCCTGTTCGCAGGACACCGCAATCTCGATACCGTGGCTTTCCAGGACCTGGACCACGGTCTTGTCGGCGGGAATTTCGAAGACCTGGCCGCTGCTGCCGAGCTTCACCGAAAAGCCGCCGTCGAGGCTGCTGTCCACCGGTGCCGCACTAAAGTATTCGCGGTGCAGGCAGTCTTCCTGCCAGCCCTGTGCGCGTGCGCTGTCGAGTACATGCTGCATGAACCCGCCAGGGCCGCAGACATACAGGTGTACGTCGTCGGCGGGCGCCGCCAGCACCTCGGCAGCATTCAAGGCCGTGTGCGGCTGCTCATCGAAATGCAGGAACACTCGCTCTGCAAAAGGCGACGCCTTGAGCCGCTGCACAAACGCCGCGCGCTCGCTGGCGCGGGCGCAGTAATGCAGTTCGAAGTCGGCCCCCGCATGGGCCAGGCGTTCGGCCATGCACAGGATCGGAGTGATGCCGATGCCACCGGCAAACAGCAGGCTGCGACGCGCGTCGTGGACTAAGGGAAATAGGTTGCGGGGTTCGCTGATGGTCAGGTGTGCGCCTTCGTGAACCTGCTCGTGCAAGCTGCGCGAGCCACCCCGGGAGGCCGGGTCCTTGAGCACGCCGATCAGGTAGCGATGACGTTCTTCGGGGTGATTGCACAGGGAATATTGCCGGATCACCCGATCGGGCAGGTGCACGTCAATATGCGCGCCGGCACTGAAGGCCGGCAGCGGCTGGCCATCGACACTGGCCAGTTCATAGCTGCAAATGTCCTGGGCTTCGTTGTTACGGGATACCACCACCACATCGATCATGTTCAGTCCTCGCAAAGTTGTCGTGCTGTTCAGGCGGTGGTGGTGGCGATCAGTTGCGGTTCGAGGGCGCGTTCCTTGGCAATCAGTCGCTCCAGGATCTTGCGTGACTGCACGCCACCCGCGTCGATATTCAACTTGAGCAGGTTGCGCTGCGGATGGGCCAGCAGGTTCTGTTGCTGGCGTTCGAGCATTTCCAGGTCTTCGCTGAAAATCTTGCCCTGGCCCTCGCGAATGCTTGCGGTCAGTGCCTCATCGTGGGGGTTGAAGTTGCGCGCCATGCCCCAGAAGTACCAGATCGAGGTCTCGGTTTGCGGGGTGATGAAGTCGACCACAATGCTCGCAGCCTTATGCTCGGGGGCGGCGTTATAGCCACCCTTGCCGGCGTGGGCCACGCCGACCTCGATCAGCACATGGCTGGGCGGGGTGAAGCGGCAGATCTGCCAGCGGTCTACCGGCACGTCATCGGCCAGGTTGTTGCCACGCAAGGCCATGCGCCAGAACGGCGGGGCCATGATGTTTTCCATGTGCCGGGCAGTGACGACCTCATCGCCGTCCACCGTGGTCACGGGCGGCGCTTCGTCGATTTCCTTCTGGCCGATGCTGGAGGCGTGCACGTAGGTTTCGTGGGTCAGGTCCATCAGGTTGTCGATCATCAGGCGGTAGTCGCACTGGATATCAAACAGCCCGCCGCCATAGGCCCACTGGTCACTCTCGGCCCATTCCAGATGGTGGATCAGCGCCGGGTCGGCCTGGGCCTGATCGCCGGGCCACACCCAAATGAAGCCGTAGCGTTCAACCGCGGCAAAGGTCTTGTTGCACGGAAAGCCGCGTACCCGCTGACCGGGCATTTCCACGGTCTTGCCGTCGCCGCCCATGACCAGCCCGTGGTAGCCGCAGACCAGGTTGCCGTTCTCGACATAACCCAGCGACAGCGGCGCACCGCGATGGGGGCAGAAGTCCTCGACCGCCACCACGGCGCCTTCCTGGCCACGATAAAACACCATTTTTTCGCCGCAGATCTGACGACCCAGGGGCTTGTGCGCGATTTCATCGGGGGTGCAGGCGACATACCACGTGTTCTTGGGGTACATGATGACTCTCCAGGCAACGGATTATTTTTATTTAATGGATCCATTAAATGGGCCGTAGGATGGAGAGTCAATCTTGCATTGATATTTTGTTGGGCGATTATCGGTCGATATGCACCAGTGGATCCAATAAAGTGTTTTCAGTAGCGAATCATCACCGACTTCAGCTCGGTGTAGTCATCGATGAACGCACTGCCGAACTCCCGGCCTATCCCCGAGGATTTGTTGCCGCCAAACGGCACCGCCGGGTCCAGCATCGTGTGCATGTTCACCCACACCGTGCCGGCCTCGATGGCGGGCACCATGCGCAGGGCCTTGCCCAAGTCGTTGGTCCAGAGGCTGGCGCTCAAGCCGTAGGGCGTGTTGTTCATCAAGGCCAGCAGTTCTTCTTCGTTGTCGTACGGCAAGAACGTGGCAATGGGGCCGAAGGTCTCTTCGTTGAGCAGGGTGTCGTTGACGCTGTTGGCGAGGATGATCGTCGGTTCGACGTAACAGCCAGGACGGTCGATCAGGTTGCCCCCGTGAACGATGCTGTTGTTTTCGGCGCGGGCTTTGGCGAAGAACTCGCCGAGTTTGAGTTGGTGCTGGCGGTTGGTGACCGGGCCGAATTCGGTGCGCTCATCCAGGGGTGAGCCGATGTTCAGCGCGCTCAGGCGCTGGGCCAGTTTGCCCATGACTGCTTCGATCTGCGAACGGTGCACAAAGAAGCGTTCGGCGGCGGCGCAGATTTGCCCGGAGTGCAAAAAGCCCGCTTCGATGATGCCGTTGACGGCCTTGTCCAGGTCCACATCGCGCAGGAACCCGGCCGAGTTTTTCCCGCCCAGCTCAAGGGTGGCCCGGGTCAGTCCGGCGCCCATGGCACTCTGGCCCACCGCAATCCCGGTCGGCACGGAGCCGGTGAACGACACCTTGTCGGTACCGGGGTGTTCGATCAGGCCTTTGCCTACGCTGCCGCCGCCGGTCAATACGTTCAGCGCACCGGCGGGAAGGCCGGCGTCAATCGCCAGCTCGGCGATGCGCAGGATGGTCAGCGGCGTGAACTCGCTGGGCTTGATGATGATGCTGCAACCGGTCACCAGCGCCGAGGCGAGTTTCCAGATGGCGATCATGGTCGAGAAATTCCACGGCACGATGCCGACCACCACCCCGACCGGTTCGCGCAGGGTGAACGCTGTGTAGCGCTCGCCGGCGAAGGAGGGCAGCGACGGGGTGATGGTCTGGCCGCTGATCTTGGTAGCCCAGCCGGCGTAGTAACGCAGGAAATGCGCGGCCTGGTCGACTTCGAAAGCACGGGAAATCTGGATGATCTTGCCCGACTGGCAGGTTTCGATCTGTGCCAGTTCTTCGCGGTGTTGCTCCAGCAGGTCGGCCAGCTTGAGCAGTACATTGCCGCGCACCGCCGGTGCGACCTGCGACCACTGCTTGAAGCCTCTGCTCGCCGACGCCACGGCTGCGTCGATGTCGGCCTGGTCGGCGTCGGCGACATCGGCGATGACCTGGCCGGTCGCCGGGTTGATCACCTCCAACCGCTGGCTCGAATGGCTCTCGACGTAGCCACCATCGATGAACAACGTATGGTTTCGACGGAGGAAGGCTTCAACCTGGGGCAGCAGTGGAATATCGCTCATGGGTTTTTCCTGGTGGCAGACATTGAAAAGCCCGAGGTTAATTGCAGTGGCCGGAACGGGCTTGACTCTGGCTGCCGAGTGGCATGTCTGTGGCTGCCAACGCCTGTGCGCGACGGATCAGCCTGAGCCTTTGAAAAGTACAATCTTGACTCTGGAAGGTGCATGTTCGGCCGGCAAACTGCGCTCCATACTGGCCCTGCATCCGGCGCCACGCCTCGCTTTTTGGGGTTGCCCGGACATCCAATAATAAGCAGGGCCATCCATGAAAAAGCCAAACCCGCTCCTCGAAGACCTCAAGTCCGTCTTGCCGACCATTGCCGCCAATGCCTTCCAAGCCGAGCAGGATCGCAAGGTGCCCGCCGAGAATATTGCGCTGCTCAAAGGCATCGGCCTGCACCGTGCGTTCCAGCCCAAGGCGTTCGGTGGCATGGAGTTGTCGCTGCCACAGTTTGCCGACTGCATCGCGTTGCTCGCCGGAGCCTGCGCCAGCACGGCCTGGGCCATGAGCCTGCTGTGTACGCACAGCCATCAACTGGCACTGTTTTCTGCCCAGTTGCAGCAGGAAGTCTGGGGATTGGACCCGAATGCCACGGCCAGCAGCAGTATCGCGCCGTTCGGTCGCACCGAAGAGGTTGAGGGTGGCGTGCTGTTCAGCGGTGAGATGGGTTGGAGCAGCGGCTGCGATCACGCCGAATGGGCGATTGTCGGATTCCGTCGGCCCAATGCCGAGGGCACTCAGGATTACTGCTTTGCGGTGCTGCCGCGCAGTGACTATCAGATCCGCGATGACTGGTTTGCGGCGGGCATGAAAGGCAGCGGCACCAAGACCTTGATCATCGACAAGGCCAGGGTGCCGGAGCACCGTATCCAGAAGGCCAAGGACATGATGGAAGGCAAGTCCGCAGGCTTCGGCTTGTACCCCGACAGCAAGGTGTTCTACTCGCCGTATCGACCCTATTTCGCCAGCGGTTTTTCCACCGTGAGCCTGGGCGTCGCCGAGCGGATGCTGGAAGTGTTCCGCGAGAAGACCAAAACGCGAGTACGCGCCTACACCGGTGCCGCAGTCGGTGCCGCCACCCCGGCGCTGATGCGCCTGGCCGAGTCGACGCACCAGGTGGGCGCCGCGCGAGCGTTCCTGGAAAAGACCTGGGCCGAACACGCTGAGCACAGTGAGCAGCAACGCTACCCTAGCCGCGAAACCCTGGCGTTCTGGCGCACCAACCAAGCCTACGCCACCAAGATGTGCATCCAGGCGGTGGACCGCCTGTTCGAAGCCGCTGGCGGCAATGCCTGGTTTGAACATAACGAGATGCAGCGCCTGTTCCGCGATTCGCACATGACCGGCGCCCATGCCTACACCGACTACGACGTCTGTGCACAGATCCTCGGGCGTGAGCTGATGGGCCTGGAGCCCGATCCGAGCATGATCTGAACCCGCTTTTGAAAACAACAATAGGGGCTGCGCATGACGCAGTCCGGGAGTCTTGCATGTCTGAATCGACCTTCGACCCACGGGCCTTTCGCCGCGCCCTGGGCAACTTCGCCACGGGCGTCACCGTGGTCACCGCCGCTGACGCCTGCGGGCGCAAGGTGGGCGTTACCGCCAACAGTTTCAATTCGGTGTCCCTTGACCCACCGCTGGTGCTGTGGAGCATCGACAAACGCTCCAACAGCCATGAGGTGTTTGAGCAGGCCAGCCATTTCGCCGTCAACGTGCTGGCGGCGGACCAGATCGACCTGTCGAACAATTTTGCGCGGCCCAAGGACGATCGTTTCGCTGAGATCGAATACGAACCGGGAGAGGGTGGCGCGCCAGTGTTTGCCGATTGTGCGGCGCGCTTTCACTGCGAGAACTACCAACAAGTGGACGGCGGCGATCACTGGATCATGATCGGCAAGGTGGTGGCCTTCGACGATTTTGGCCGTGCGCCGCTGCTCTACCATCAGGGCGCCTATTCCATGGTCTTGCCCCATACCCGCATGACCAAACGTGACGAAAGCCAGCCGCCGAGCAGCCATTTCCAGGGGCGCCTGCGCCACAACCTCTACTACTTGATGACCCAGGCGGTGCGCGCCTACCAATCCAGCTACCAACCCCGACAGCTGTCCACCGGCCTGCGCACCAACGAGGCGCGGATGTTGATGGTGCTGGAGAACGACGCCCGCCTGAGCCCCGGCGACCTGCTGCGGGAAGTCGCGATGCCGGTGCGGGAGATCGATGACGCGGTGGCCAACCTCAAGCGCAAGGGGTTGGTGGATGATGATGAGCAGGGCGTGCATCTGACCGCTGCCGGTGTCGAGCAAACCGAAGATCTGTGGGCGATTGCACGGGAGCAGCAGGAAAAGGTGTTTGCCGAGTTCAGCCAAGCCCAGGTCGAAACGTTCAAGGCCGTACTTAAGCAGTTGATCAGCCAATGCTGATGGGCGTGTGAGTGTAAGCCGATCTGAAATGTTGCAGGGCTGGCGCTATAGGTGGTGAGCCGTTCACCGAGCGGGCAGACGCAGTCGGTCAAATGTGGGAGGGGGCTTGCCCCCGATGGCAGTGTGTCAGTCACTGATGTGATGGCTGATCCACCGCTATCGGGGGCAAGCCCCCTCCCACATTTTATGGGTGTTACACCTGATCAATTTGAGTTATCTGTTTACTTTGCCCGTGGCAGGCAGCAACAAAAGCGACGGCAGACATGGGCAAGACGCTCGATAGGTCATGGGCGCACAGTGATTTCGCTCGATGCCGTTTTGATCAGGGACTGGTTGGGGAGGGCGTTATCGCCGGCTCCCTGTAGGGCTCGATGCATCCACTAAGAAATCCGCTTTCGAGGATCCGCACCATGTCGATCAATGACCGGCTCACGCAGCATTTGAAACGAGGCAGCGTCGGCTTTCCAACCGCGCTGGCCAGCACCATTGGCCTGATCATGGCCAGCCCGGTGATTCTTACCGCGACCATGGGTTTCGGGATCGGCGGCAGCGCCTTTGCGGTGGCCATGCTGATCGCAGTGGTGATGATGCTGGCCCAGGCGACTACCTTTGCCGAGGCGGCTTCGATCCTGCCGACCACCGGTTCGGTCTACGACTACATCAATTGCGGCATGGGTCGATTCTTCGCGATCACCGGCACTTTGTCGGCGTACCTGATCGTGCACGTGTTCGCGGGCACGGCAGAGACCATTCTGTCCGGGGTCATGGCCCTGGTGAACTTCGAGCACCTCAATACCCTGGCGGAGTCGGCCGGCGGCTCCTGGTTGCTGGGGGTCGGGTTCGTGGTGGTGTTCGGCATTCTCAATGCTTTCGGCGTCAGTGCCTTTGGCCGGGCCGAGATCATCCTGACCTTCGGCATGTGGACCACGCTGATGGTGTTTGGCGTGATGGGCCTGATCGCCGCACCGGCGGTGCAGCTGGAGGGCTGGTTTGGTGTGTCGCTGGTGGGTACCGACCTGATCACCATTCTGTCGCTGGTGGGCATGGCCATGTTCATGTTCGTCGGTTGCGAGTTCGTCACCCCGTTGGCCCCGGATTTGCGCAATTCGGCCAAGGTCATGCCCAAGGCGATGATTCTTGGATTGCTGAGCGTGGCAACCTGCATGTTTATCTATGGCGCGGCGATGAAGCGCCAGGTCGAAAACGTGCTGCTGGACGCCGCGTCGGGCGTGCACCTGCTCGACACGCCGATGGCGATTCCCAAGTTTGCCGAGCAGGTCATGGGCCAGGTAGGCCCGCTGTGGCTGGGGATCGGTTTTCTGTTCGCGGGCGCCGCCACCATCAACACGTTGATGGCCGGTGTACCGCGAATTCTCTATGGCATGGCGGTGGACGGTGCGTTGCCCAAGGTGTTCACCTACTTGCACCCGCGCTTCAAGACGCCGCTGCTGTGCATCCTCGTGGCGATGCTGATCCCGTGCCTGTATGCCCTGTGGCTGGGTGGCAACACCGATAACATCATGCACCTGGTGCTGGCGGCGGTGTGTGCGTGGAGTTTCTCCTACCTGCTGGTGACGCTGTCGGTGGTGATCCTGCGGATTCGTCGCCCTGATCTGCCACGGGCCTATCGCTCGCCGTTTTTCCCGTTGCCGCAGATCCTGTCCAGCGTCGGCATCTTGCTGGGCATGTGGTTCATCACCCCACCGGGCATGAACCCCGCCGACATTTATGTGCCGTTTGGCGTGATGCTTGGGATCACCGCGAGCTATGCGCTGTTCTGGACACTGGTGGTGCAGAAGGTCAATCCATTCAAGCCCGCGTCGGTAGAAGACGTGCTGGCCAAGGAGTTTTCCCATGAGCCTGGCAACCCTCACCCTGGGTATATCGAGCATGCTGCAAAAGCTGTCTGAGCTGTTCAGTGCCAAACGTGCCCCGGCCGGTTATCGTCCCGGCGTCACGCTTGAGTACCTGCGACGCAACCTTGGCCTGGCGAGTTTTACCTCGACGGGGCCGACAAGCGCAGTGTTCGGTTTGGGCGATAGCGACGTGCAGGTGGCGGTTGGCGAGCGCACCGAATCGCAGTTGCTGATGCACTTGGTCATGACCGAATTCATGGTCAACGTGCCCGCCTCAGAGCAGGGCAATGCACGCTTCGAGCTGCACCACCGCGGGTCAATTCGGCGCACGGGGCTGGCATGTCGGCAACGCGCTGGTACGCCGAGCTTGCTGTCCAGGCTTGAGTCTGCGTTGACGCAGGATCAAGCCCTGCATCAAGCGTTGATGGCGCTGGACTTCAAGCGCCTGTGCATCGCACTGGACGGCCAGCAGTGGCACGTTCGGCTTGAACATATGGGCGGCAGCGAAGTGGTCAACCGCATGCCCGCGTTTCGTCGCTACATCGCCTTGAGCGGCGCGCAACGAGGGGCTTTGTTCGATGTTCTAGCGGGGTTACACCGGGTGCTGGGCGCGCTCTGATTTTTGGCGACTTGGCATCATTACTGCTTCCACAGTCGGTACTACGTACTTGTTGCGCCTATATAGATAACATGTTAACTATTGGCCAACAAAAACAAGAAGCCACTGTGGAGTTGCCATGAGCACCTATCAATCTGCGCACACTGGATTGGACACCTGGACTCAGGATTTGCGAGCGGCCTGTGGCCATTTCGACACTGAACTGGCCTTCAACCGTTCGCTGTTCATCGGTGAAGTCTCCACGCTCTCCCGTGGTTGCCTCTCACTGGCCTCCCTGCGGACCAATGCCGGCCTGATCAAGCGCCCACGGCCCAACGCCGATCACGACATGGACCAGCATTGCTTCCTCGTCAGCCAGCGCAGCGGCTATTGCCAGATCACCCAGAACGACGAGGTCATCCAGTTGGCCCCCGGTGACATGCTGCTGATGGATTCCACCGGTTCAATCGAAATCAGCCCCTTCGGCCTGATTGAACATGCATCCCTGTCTCTTTCGCGCAACGCAGTGTGCAAACAGCTGGGCAACGCCTCGAAAACCTTCGGCAAGATCTCGTCGAGCAAAGCCTGTGGGCGGATGCTCCATGTGTTGATGGACCAACTGTGCAGGGAAGGGCTGGACGGCCAGGATTCAGAGGAAGAGGCGCAGGCACTGCAGGCGGCCTTTGTCTCCTTGCTGGGCTCGGCGTTTGACGCGCATGACACCCAAGGTGACAGCACCGCCTCGTTGCACGGCAGCAACCTGCGCAGCTATGTGCAGAAAGTCATTGATGAGTCCCTGACCCAACCGGGCCTGAGCCCCGTGGGCCTGGCCAATCGGCTGAACATCTCGGTGCGACACTTGTACCGCCTGTTTGAAGAACAGGACGACAGCGTCTGCCGCTACATCCAGCGGGCGCGGCTAAAGCGTAGCGCGGATGACCTGACCAACCCGTTCCTCAAGAGTGAGTCGATCACCTCGATTGCCTATAAGTGGGGGTTCACCGATTCGGCTCACTTCAGTCGCTCGTTCAAGAAGCAATTCGAGCTGTCGCCCAAGGACTTTCGTTCGACCCATCTGCAGCAAGCGGTCGGTGCGGCGTAGGTTGTCCATCGATCAATGAAAGCGCTCAGCCTGTCGGCCAGTAACATTTGTGCGGTGGCGGTCGAACACTTTGCCGATCATGGGTATGACGCCTCGTCGCTGAACGATATCGCGGTGGGAGCGGGTATGCGCAAGGCGTCGTTGTATGCGCACTTTGTGAGCAAGGATGCGCTGTTTCAGACGGTCTTCCAGATTGCCCTGGATCATGAACATCACTCTATCGCTGGGTGCTTTCAGGACGAGGCCGGGTACACGGGGATGCCGGGTTATTTGCACCTTGAGCGCTTGATCGGCCGCTATGAAGGCTCTGCGCATCTGCGCTTTCTGTTGCGTACGGCGTACTTTCCGCCGGCGCGGATTCGCAGCGTGATTACCGCGGGATTCGAGGGGTATCTGGCCTGCATACGCGAGGGTTTTCAGCATGCAGCGCGCAGTCGGTACAGCCGGGTAGAGCCCGAGGCGCTTGAGGTGTTTTGTGATGCCTATCTGGGGATTGTCGACAGCTTGCATGTGGAGTTGATTTATTCGACGGCTCAGGGGTACGTCAAACGGCTAGCGGCGTTGTCGCGAGTGTTCGGTGACTCACTGTCGATGCTCGAAAGGGCCGAGCGCTAGATCAACCTGCGGGAGGGGGCAAGCCCCTCCCGCAGTTGATTCGGTTTACAGAGACACAGAGGTTATTTCACCTCAGGTAACGTCGATCCGCCATCCACCACGAGGGTCTGGCCAGTGATGTAGGCGGCCAGGTCAGACGCCAGAAACAACATGGCTGCGGCAATATCTTCCGGCGCGCCGAGTCGTCCCAGAGGAACGCGGCTGGCGATGTCGGCGTTGACTTGTTCGTCGCCCAGATTGCCCATGGCCGGCGTGGCGATCATCCCTGGCTCGACGCCATTGACCCGCACTCCGTCGCAGGCCAACTCCAGCGCTGCGTTGCGGATAAAACCGTTGACCCCGGCTTTGGACGCCGCGTAGTGACTGAGGCCGGGATAGGCAACCCGTGGCCCGGTGACCGATGACGTGACCAGCACACAGCCACCGCCCTGGCGCTGAAACATGGGCAAGGCGGCCTGGGTCAGCCAGAACAATGCGCAGAGGTTGACCGCCAGGGTGCGTTCCAGGACGGCGGGGGTGATCTGCGCGAAGGGTGTCAGCGGGAAATAGCCGGCGTTGTGCACCAGAACATCCAGGCGGCCCCAGTCCAGGTCTATGGTCCTGATACCGTCGAACACGGCAGCGGCGTCAGCCAGATCAAGTTCCATGGCCTCGACCTGACAGCCTCGCACGCGCAGCGCTTCGGCCAGCGCTTGGGCTTGCACCAGGCGCAGGTCGGCGATCATCACGCGCGCGCCGCGCCAGGCAAACGCCTCGACAATGGCCTGGCCGATGCCTTGGGCGCCGCCGGTGACCAGCACGGTTTTGCCGCTGAAATTTAAATCTTCAGGCATGGGCGTTCTCCATATGGGCATAGGCCAGCGTCGGCACATCCACGATGCTCGAACCGCCGTCGGCGACCACGCTTGCGCCGGTGATGATTGAGGCGTCAGGGCTGGCGAGGAACCGGCACACTTTGGCGATTTCGTCAGCGCTGGCGGGGCGGCGCAACGGTACGTCGGCGCATACGCGGACATAGGCTTGCTGCAACGTGTCGCCGTAAGCCTCCATCAAGGGCTGCATTTCCTGATCGGCCATCGGCGTGGTGACCCAGCCGGGGCACACCGCGTTTACCCGCACCCCACGCGGCCCGTAGTCCCGTGCCAGCGAGCGGTTAAGCCCGAGCAGCGCATGCTTGGCGGTGGTGTAGCTGCACACTTCAGGCCCGGCGGCAAGGGAGGCGATGGAGCCGAGCAGCACGATATTGCCGGCGCTTTCGATCAGCAGCGGCAGGCAAGCCCGGGCGCTGTAAAACGCGCTGTCCAGGTTGCTGCGCAACGCGGCTTCCCAACTGGCCGGGCTGGTTTGGCTGGCACTGCCCACGCCATGCCCACCGGCACACGCCAGCAATACATCAAGGCGGCCATGGCGCGCGCGAATCTGCGCGATAAAGCCTTCCCAGGTGTCCGGGCAGGCCGCATCGCCGACCAGGATCAGGCCACCAGTTTGGGCCGCCACCTGCTCCAACGGCTCGCGACGCCGGCCGATCAGGACCAGATTGGCCCCTTCGGCGGCGTACAGCCTGGCGCAGGCGGCGCCGATGCCGGTGCCGGCGCCCGTGATGACGACGGTTCGTGGATCAGGCATCGGGATACTCCGTACGGTTGAGTACCTGGCAGTAGGAACTGACCGGAAAGTTCGACAGCTCAGCAAAGGACGCGTCGGCATAGCCGAAGATCTTGCCGTCGCTGCGGTGCTGTTGCAGGTCGATCAATACCAGGCCCAAGGTCGGGATGATCTTTTCGCGCCAGACAAACAGGTACAACTGGTCGGCGATCTTGTAGTAGTGGCAGCGGTCGGTATCGCACAGGCCTTGCTCCACGCCCTTGATGCATTGCCAGGCGTAGAACTGATCGTTCAGGTAGATGTGCTCGTAGACTTCGCTCGGGCTGTAGCGGTACAGGTTGCGCAAGCCGGTCAGCTCCTGGGTCGGCGCGTGGGGGCAATGGCCGGGTTGCCAGGGTTGGTCCAGGCTGCCGTGGAGGAAATCCACCTCAACCGAGGTCAACGCTTTGCCGGCCAGGGCGCGGCTGTAGAGGCCTTCTTCGGTGTGCTCGCGGCGCGGCATGCGGCCGATCACGGCGGTGAACGACGACGTGGCGGTGTCCAGCACCAGGCTGATCGACCACGCCTGGCCGGCTTCGTGTTTGATGAAATCGACCAGGTACAGCCCCGGTCGCACCGATGTAGCGCGGTACGCGGCCGAACCGCTGGAGTGGCCGTCGGCGGCGTGCCAGTGCAGCGCGTCGGCTTCAAAGCGATGCTCGATCTGCCAGCCGTTGGCAAAGTGCAGGGTGAAGGTTTTGCCGTTGAGGTCGGCGAGGTTGGGCAGGATGAACGCTGCGGGGGCGAAACCGTCGGCGAGGGCGCCTACGGTGATCCAGTCGGATGGGGTGGTCATTGCATGGCTCCGGTGGGTTGAATGGACAACCCGGAGCATGAGGTGGAGCAGGGCGCGCGCCTATCAACCGAAGGGTTGAGCCCGCTACAGAAACAGCGCCGCCACCAGTTCGGTGCGGCTGCTCACGCCCGCCTTGCGGAACAGGTGGATCAGGTGGGTCTTGATGGTGGGCAGGCCCACGTTCAGTTCCAGGGCCAGTTGCTTGTTGCTCGCGCCTTGACGCAATAACCACGCGATCTGGCGCTCCTTGGGCGTGAAGGCGGCGAATGCATCCTCACAGGGCTGCATATTGGCCACTGCCATTTGCAGCAGGGCCTGCAAGGCAGTGAGCTGCGCCAATTGGTCGGGGGTGAAGGCGCCTTGTTCGGCAGTGCGCAGTAACGAGATGGCCGCCTGGGGTTGGTCGGCGCGATGGGCAACGATCTCCACCACATCGATTACACCGTAGCGCTGCAGGAAGTCGCGATAGCGGCGGCTGTCACGCTGGGGTTGGCGGGCCATGGCCAAACCCAGCGGCACCACGGCCAGCCCGGTGGACAGGCAATTGCGCGGCTGCAACGGGTCGAATTGCCGGTAGTTGTCCAGGTAGTCGCGGTGCATCTCGCCAGTCATGCCTTGCAGTTGGAAATCGCGGGCTTGGAGTTGGCGGTCGACACAATAAAACGCGGCCTGGCTGGCGGGGACGAGCTGGGTGAAAGCCTGCAGGCAATGGCCGGCGACTTCCTGAGCGGGGATGGCGTGCATGGTCGGTCACCTGCGCCGGAGAAAATGCTGCCGACCGAAGCCGGCAGGCAGAACCATCAAACAACCGCGAAATAGTGCTTCACAAAGCTCTCGCTCACGATCTCCCACAGCACCGGCGTGCCCTTGGTCACGAACCAGCTGTCGCCGGCCTTGTAACGGCTGCTCTGGCCGGTGCTTTCATCGGTCAATACCACTTCGCCGGTGACCACGGTGGCCTGTTCGGCAAACGGATAGACCATGCGGAACTTGCCTTGGGTGGTGCCGAAATAGGCACTGCTGACCGGGTCGGTCGGTGCGCCAAAGGTCATTTTGCCGAAGGCGTTGACTTCACCTTCGAGGATCTCGGAACCAAGGTCGGCGACGGTGCCCCAGGCATCGAGGTCGGATAATTGGATGTCTTTCTTGAGCGTCGTAACGGGCATGGCAGTTCTCCTGAGAATGAAACGGTGGGAATCAACGGCGACCGTTGAAGTAACCCGACAGTTGATGAAGGCTTTTACCGGCGGTCAGCAGCAGTGGGCGGATATGGTCCTTGCCCAGGATCTGCGCATGCTTGACCGAGCTGATCAGGTCATAGCGCGATGAACCCTCGCTCATGCCTTCGGCCAGGACCTTGCAGATGATGTGGCTGGGCGTGACGCCAAAGCCGGCGTAACCCTGCACATAGAAGGCGTTGGGGCGACCACTGAGGGTGCCGATCTGCGGAAACAGGTTGGCCCCGGTCGCCATCGGCCCGCCCCACGCCAGGTCGATCTTCACGTCCTTGAGGTACGGGAAAATCTTCAGCATCAGGTTGCGGTTCCAGGCTTTGAGGTCCAGCGGGATGTGCTCGACAAACGGCGTGGCGGCACCGAACAGCAGGCGGTTTTCATTGGTGACGCGGTAGTAGTCGATCACCGGCCGAATATCGCTGTAGGCGCCGCGTATCGGGCTGATGCGATGGATCATCTCGTCCGACAACGGTTCGGTCATCAACTGAAAGGCGTAGGTGTTAACGGTCGTCTTGTGCAGTTCGGGTTCGAGCTTGTTGAGGAAACTGTCGCAGGCCCACAGCAACTTGGACGCCTTGACCGAGCCGCGGCCGGTGCGCACCGTGATGCGGTCGCCATAACTGACGTCCAGGGCCGGGCTGTGCTCAAAGATGCGCACGCCATGGCCGGCCAGTGCCTTGGCTTCGCCCAGCAGCAGGTTGAGCGAATGCACGTGGCCGCCGCCCATGTGCAGCAGCGCGCTGGTATAGGCGTCGGAACCGATGATCTGCTTGACCTCGGACCCTGCCATAAAGCGGATTTCGTCTTTGGTATTGATCGACTTGAAGTCTTTCTCCCAGGCGCGCAGGGTTTTTTCCTGGCGGGCGTTGAAGCCCATGTAGCCGTAGCCGTGGCAGAAGTCGGCGTCAATCGAGTATTTGGCGATGCGGTCCTTGATGATCCCGGCGCCCAGCTCGCTGATTTCAAAAATCTGGCGCAGGCCTTCGTCGCCCACTTGTTGCTTGATCTTTTCAAGGTCATGGCCGATCCCCGCCATGATTTGCCCGCCGTTGCGACCCGTGCCACCAAAACCCAGGTAGCGCGCTTCCAGCACCACAATATTGGTGATGCCTTTTTCAGCGAGTTCCAGCGCGGTGTTGATGCCGGAGAAACCGCCGCCAATCACTACCACATCCGCTTCCACGTCCTGTTCGAGGGTTGGGAAACTGAGGTTGTATTTTTTGGTTGCCGAGTAGTAGGTCGGCGTTTCGATATTGATCATGGCGCAGCCTGGAAAAGTGAAGGGGAACTCACTGCAGAGCCGACAAGAAGCTCTGTGCCTGTTGGGGTGTATTAACTGCCTTCCGAGCGGTAGGTGTCTTGATTCTGTGTGCCGTCGGTCTTGACCCTGGCTGCCACTGTCCACCCTGGAGCCGGCCAGGCGGTAAAGCGGCACACGGTGATCAGTCGCGGGTGCTAGAATGTTGTTAATCTGTTAACTAATTGCGACGCCTGCACCCATGCCCAAACCGCGCCAATCCTTGACCCTTACTTTGCTCCAAGCGCGTGAAGCCGCCATGGGGTTTTTTCGTCCTTCGCTTAACCAACACGGTTTGACCGAGCAGCAATGGCGGGTCATTCGCATCCTGAGCCAGCACGATGAGCTGGAGATTAATCGTCTCGCGGAGCTTGCGTGCATCCTCAAACCGAGCATGACCGGTGTGCTGGTTCGTATGGAGGCCGCGGGCATGGTTGAACGGCGCAAGGCGCAGCAGGACCAACGGCGTGTGCTGGTGCGGTTGGCCGACAAAGGTCAGGCGTGTTTTGCCTCGATGAGTCAGTGCATGGAGGCGAATTATCAGCGCTTGCAGGCGGGCTTTGGTGAGGAGAAGTTACAGACGTTGCTGGCGTTGCTCAATGAGCTGAAGACGCTCAAGCGTTGATAGGGCTAACCCAGCGTCCTGCCGGGTTAGCCCACGGATTCAAGCCTGCGTTCGGCCAGCGTGTTTGCCGGCAAAGCCAAAGCAAACGCGAATACCGCAGCGTCAGTAGATAGCACCGGCAGTGCTTGTGGGCGCCGGTGCATCTTTGAAGGCCGCCGCGAGGCTTTGCAATCCGCGCATCAGCACGGTGGTGTCGACGCCCACTGCGACGAACGCCGCGCCCAGTTCGATGTAACGCCGCGCTAAGGTCTGGTCGGCGCTGAGGATGCCGGCGGCCTTGCCGGCGCTGCGGATACGGGCGATGGCGTGTTCAATCGCCGCCTGCACGTCAGGATGGCCGGGGTTGCCGCGAAAACCCAGCGAGGCGCTCAGGTCCGCCGGGCCGATAAACACACCATCCACGCCCTCTACCGCCGCAATCGCATCCAGGTTGGCCAGGCCTTCGCGGCTTTCGATCTGCACCAGCAAGCACATCTGCTCGTCGGCTTTGTCGAGGTAATCGGGGATGCTGTTCCAGCGCGATGCCCGTGCCAGCGCGCTGCCGACGCCGCGCACGCCGTTGGGCGGGTAGTGGATCGCCTTGACCAGTTCCCGTGCCTGCGCTGCGCTTTCCACCATGGGCACCAGCAAGGTTTGTACGCCGATATCGAGCACTTGTTTGATCAGCGCGGTGTCACCGATGACCGGGCGGATCACCGGGTGGCTGGGGTAGGGCGCCACGGCCTGGAGCTGGCCAAGCATGCCGCGCAGGTCGTTGGGCGCGTGTTCGCCGTCGATCAGTAGCCAGTCAAACCCGGCGTTGGCGGCCAGTTCTGCGCAATAGGCATCGGATAAACCCAACCACAGGCCGATCTGGGCCTCACCGCTGTGCAGGCGTTGCTTGAAGGTGTTGATAGGCATGTCCATCGAGCGATCTCCTGTTAAACGAAGCGGCAGGCAATCGAGCCAAGCATGTCGTAGTCGACATGAAAGGTATCGCCAGGGTTGGCCGCCACCGGCCGGGTGAAGGAACCGCCGAGGATGATTTGCCCAGGTTGCAGGGTCACGTCATACGCGGCGAGTTTATTGGCGAGCCAGGCCACGCCCTTGGCCGGGTGATTGAGCACGGCGGCCGATACGCCGGATTCTTCGATCACGCCATTGCGGTAGAGCACTGCCGGCACTTTGCGCAGGTCGATTTCGGTGGGGCGCACGGCGCGTCCGCCCATGACCACGCCCGCGTTGGCGGCATTGTCGGAGATGGTGTCAAACACCTTGCGGGTGGCGTTGGTGTGCGGGTCGACCTGTTGGATACGCGCGTCGATGATCTCCAGCGCCGGGATCACCCACTCGGTGGCGTCCAGCACATCGAACACCGTCACATTCGGGCCTTTAAGCGGTTTGCCCAGGATGAACGCCAACTCCACCTCGACCCTCGGCACGATAAAGCGCTCGAAGGGGATGTCGGTGCCTTCATCGAAGAACATGTCATCGAGCAGCGCGCCGTAATCCGGCTCGGTGATGTTGGACGACACTTGCATGGCGCGGGAGGTCAGGCCGATCTTGTGGCCGACCAGCTTGCGCCCGTCCTTGATCTTTTGGGCGACCCAGGCGCGCTGGATGGCGTAGGCGTCTTCGATCGTGATCGTCGGGTGCTCCAGGGAAAACTGGCGCACCTGTTCCCGTGACCTTTCGGCCT
This sequence comes from Pseudomonas sivasensis, assembly GCF_021391435.1. Taxonomy (NCBI): domain Bacteria; kingdom Pseudomonadati; phylum Pseudomonadota; class Gammaproteobacteria; order Pseudomonadales; family Pseudomonadaceae; genus Pseudomonas; species Pseudomonas sivasensis. The sequence continues at coordinate 3,118,943 of NZ_CP090029.1, forward strand.
GGTCAAGACGGGCGGCGGCTTGCTGGATGAGCTGTTGATCAAGCATGACAAAGGTCTCTCAGTGAGGGTTGACGATGGCGGCCTGGGTGCGCAGCACCAGCAGGCCACCGAGTGCAATAAGCAGCGCCAGGGCGTAAAGGGCCAGGCTGGCGCTGTGGGTGGTGTCGCGCATCCAGCCAATCAGATAGGGCGCAAAGAAAGACGCGATGCTGCCGAAGGAACTGATCAAGGCGATGCCGGCGGCCTGAGTGGTGTTGGAGAGAAACGCCGGAGGTAACTGCCAGAACATCGGCAATGCCGCGCTGGCGCCCATGCCGGCGAGGATCAGGCCGCTCAGCACCAGGGTCGGGTTGGCCGGAGCGAGCCCGGCGATGGCAATACCGGCAGCCGCCATCAGCAACGGCACGCACAGGTGCCAGCGGCGTTCACACTGGCGATCCGACGAACGCCCGCAGCCGATCATGAAAAAGCAACCCGCCAGATACGGCACTGCACTGAGCAGTCCGACCTTGCCGTCGCTGCCGACCCCGGCGCCGTGGATCAGTGTTGGCATCCAGAACGCCAGGGTGTTGACCGCCAGCATCACCGCGAAATACACCGCCACCAACAGCCAGACTTGCGGGTTACGCAGAATCGCGGAGAACGAGGTGATCGATTTGCGCTGTTCTTCCTTCGTCAGTTGTTCGCGCAGTTGTTGCTTCTGCGCGAGCGTCAGCCAGGTAACGGTCTCGAAACTGTCCGGCAGGCACTTGAGCACCACCAGCCCGAGCAGGATGACCGGCGCGCCCTCGATGACAAACATCCACTGCCAGCCGCGCAGGCTGCCCAGGTCATGGAAGTGCTCAAGAATGCCGCCCGACAGTGGTCCTCCAATCACCCCGGCCATGGGCACCGCAATCGCAAACAAGGCGGTGACTTGCGCACGCCGACCAGCCGGGTACCAACGGTTGAGGAACACCAGGATGCCTGGGAAGAAACCCGCCTCGGCCACTCCGAGCAAAAAGCGCAGCACATAGAAGCCCGTGGCGCTGTCGACCATGAACATGCAGGTCGACAGCGCGCCCCACACCACCATCAACGTGGCGATCCAGCGCCTGGGACCCACACGGTCCAGGGCCATGTTGCTCGGTACGCCGAACAGCGCGTAAGCGACAAAGAACAGACCGGCGCCGAAGCCGTAGACCGTGTCGCTGAAATTCAGGTCGGCGCTCATCTGCATCTTGGCGAAGCCGATGTTGATGCGGTCGAGGTGGGCAAAGAGGTAGCAGATCAACAACAGCGGCATCAGCCGCCAGGTGATGGTGCTGTGGGTGCGGTCGCGGGCGACGCTGCCGAGGCTGTCGGCGATATTGGCTGTGCTCATGGTTTTATACTTTTTGTCTGAGAAGGCCGATGGAGTGAACGGGCAGGGCGTGCTAGCCCAGCTGGGCCTTGAGGAAGGCGTGCACGTTGTTCTGCTTGAAGTTGAGCTGCTCGTGCAGCTCGATCATTTCAAACGACAGGGCCAGCAGGCGTTGGGCCTGAAGCTCGGCAAAGTGCGCGGTGATCACCTCGAAGAGGTGTTCGGCGACTTGCTGACTGGTCGCCAGGTCGCGGCCATGGCCGACCTTGAGCGTCATGTGTACGAAGGCGTAGTCGTGCTTGCCGTCGGCCATGCGCCAGGTATCCAGGCGCACGCCACGGCTGCGGATGCCGCCCAGCGGGAACACACCGCTGTCGCCCAGGGTGGCATGGACTTTTTCAAACAGGGCAGGCAAGTCCGCCTGCTGCTCGATGTTGTCGGTGTATTCAGCGATGAAGTGGGGCATGAACGGCTCCTTCAGACCGCGCGGGGACACCGTGCGGCCATACGGTCAAACGGGGAAAATGGCGTTGATCTGCCCGGTGCCTGAGCTGCCGAACGGGGCGGTGATGATTTCGGCAGGCTTGTCGTAATCCGGCCCGCCGAGTAACCCGAGAAGCATCGCGGTGTCGTGCATCTTGCCTTCGCCGAAGCAGTGTTCGGCGTAGTCCGGAAGCATCGCGCAGAACTCTTTCCAGCGGCCTTGGCGCCAGAGCTCCACCACATGCAGATCGACCTGTTTGTCGAACTCGCGCGTCCAGTTATGGATATTGGCTTCGGCATTACGGTCGTCGGAGAACCGGTGCGACAGTGAGCCGGAAGCCAGCACCACGACTTTGCGGTCGCTCTTCTCGATGGCCCGGCGCACGGCGGCGCCGAACGTGAAGCTGTCTTGCAGGCGATGCCAGGCACACCAGGCGGCAATCGATACCACATTGAATTTCTGCGCGTCCGGTACGCCCATGTGCATGTAGCGCATCGGTACCAGGGTGCCGTATTCCAGCTCCAGGCTGGGGATGTTGTGGGCCAGGGTACGCACGTCGGCCGCATTGGCCTCGGCGGCGATCAACTCGCCAAGTTCCGGGCAGCCTGGGTATTCGTAGTCCATGTTCTTGATGAAGTGCGGCAGCTCGTTACTGGTGTAGGTGCCCTTGAAGTGCTCACCGCTGTTGACGTGATAGGCGCTGTTGACCAGCCAGTGCACGTCAAACACTACGGCGGTATCGGCGCCCAGTTCGCGGGCGCGGCGGCCGATCTCTTTGTGACCGGCAATCGCTGCTTCACGGCAGCCATGGTGCTTGCCGGGCAGCTCCGATAAATACATCGAGGGAACGTGGCAGATTTTCGCCGCCAGGACGACTTCGCCCATGATGATTCTCCTGAAATTATTGTTGTTGTCTTAGGGGGCTGGTGTGACTCAAACGCCCCAGCGTGGAATGTGATGGCTGCCCATCGAGATGCACACGTTCTTGATCTCGGCGAACACTTCGAAGCTGTACTGGCCGCCTTCACGGCCGGTGCCGGAGCCTTTCACACCGCCGAACGGCTGACGCAGGTCGCGCACGTTCTGGCTGTTGATGAACACCATCCCGGCTTCGATGCCATAGGCCAGACGATGCGCCTTGCCGATGTCCTGGGTCCAGATGTACGACGCCAGGCCATAGTCGGTTTCGTTGGCCAGTTTGAGGGCTTCGGCTTCGTCCTTGAAGGGAATGAGGCACACCACCGGGCCGAAGATTTCTTCCTGGGCAATACGCATGTTGTTGTTCACGTCAGCGAACACCGTCGGTTGGATGAACTGGCCTTTGCTCAAGTGCGCCGGCAAGTTGGCCGGACGTTCGAGGCCGCCGGCGAGGAGGGTGGCGCCTTCTTCGAGGCCGATCTTGATGTAGCCGGTGACCTTGTCGTAGTGGGCCTGGGTGATCATCGAGCCGACCTGGGTTTTCGGGTCTTGCGGGTCGCCGACGATCAAGCGTTTGGCGCGCGCAGCAAACTCGGCGACAAACTGCGGATAGACGCTTTCCTGGATAAAGATGCGGCTGCCGGCGGTGCAGCGCTCGCCATTGAGGGAGAAGATCGTGAACAGGGCGGCATCGAGGGCGCGTTCCAGGTCGGCATCTTCAAAGATCAGCACCGGCGACTTGCCGCCCAGTTCCATGGAGTACTTTTTCAGGCCGGCGGTCTGCATGATTTTCTTGCCGGTGGCGGTGCCGCCGGTGAAGGAAATCGCGCGCACGTCCGGGTGACGCACCAACGCATCACCCGCCGTTGCGCCATAGCCTTGGATCACGTTCAAGACGCCGTTGGGGATGCCGGCTTCGACGGCCAGGCGCCCCAGTTCGTTAGCGGTCAATGGCGACAATTCAGACATTTTCAGCACGGCAGTATTACCCAGCGCCAGGCACGGCGCGGTCTTCCAGGTAGCCGTCATGAACGGCACGTTCCACGGCGAGACCAGCGCGCATACACCCACTGGCTGGTACAGGGTGTAATTGAGCATCTGGTCATCGACCGGGTAGCTGTGCCCGTCCATGCGTGTGCAGACTTCGGCGAAGAAATCGAAGTTGTGCGAGGCGCGGGGGATCAGCACGTTTTTGGTCTGGTGAATCGGCAGGCCGGTGTCGAGGGTTTCCAGTTCGGCCAGGTGCGGCACGTTCTGTTCGATCAGTTCGCCCAGCTTGCGCATCAAGCGCGCACGCTCTTTGGCCGGTGTGCCAGCCCATTTGGGAAAGGCTTCCTTGGCGGCGGCCACAGCTTGCGCGACTTCCTCGGCACCGCCGCTGGCGACTTCGCCGATGGCTTCACCGGTGGCTGGGTTGTAGTTGACGAACACGTCTTTACTTTCGACCTCACGGCCGTTGATCCAATGTTTGATCATGCTGCTCAAGCCTCTTTACGGGCGTTGAAGAACGCCGCTTCGCTGACAATTCGATTGATCAGGCGGCCGACGCCTTCAACTTCCACGATCACTTCATCACCGGGCACCACATCGGCCAGGCCTTCCGGCGTGCCGGTGGCGATCATGTCGCCGGGCTGCAAGGTCATGAAGCTGGACAGGTATTCGATCAGGTAGGGGATGTCGAAAATCATGTCTCTGGTACTGCCTTCCTGGCGCAGTTCACCGTTGATCCACGTGCGCAGGGTCAGGTTGCTTGGGTCCGGCACATCGGCCACATCGACGATCCACGGGCCGACAGGCGTGGTGGCGTCGCGGTTTTTCACCCGCAGGTTGGGGCGGTAGTAGTTTTCCAGGTAGTCGCGAATCGCGTAGTCGTTGCACACCGTGTAGCCCGCCACGTAGTCCAGGGCGTCTTCGCGCTTGACGTTGCGCGCGGGCTTGCCGATGACGGCCACCAGCTCGCACTCGTAGTGCATGTAGGCGACGTTGTCCGGGCGCCATGTCACTTGGTTGTGACCGGTGTAAGTGCCTGGAGACTTAATGAAGGCCAGCGGCTCGGTCGGCGGCGTGAACGCCAGCTCGGCGGCGTGATCGGCATAGTTCAGGCCCAGGGCAAACATGCTGCCTGTGGCCGGTGGCAGCCATTGCACTTGATGTTCGGCCAGCAGGCGGCCATCGGCCAGGCGCACGGCGTTGTGGTCTTCGACATGGGCGAGGTGCACTTCGCCTTCAAACTGGATACGGGCGTGTTTCATGGAAGCTCCTGTTACTCGGCCACGACATGGTTGACGAGGCGGCCCAAACCGCTGATTTCGACTTCGACGGTGTCACCCGGCAGCACATCCACGCGACCTTCCGGAGTGCCAGTGACCAACACATCGCCAGCGTGCAGGGTCATGAACTCGCTGATTTCGGCGATGAGCAAAGGAATGTTGCGCACGAAGTTAGCCGTGGTGTTTTGCTGGCGAATCTCGCCGTTGACGTACAGCGTGATCGCCAGGCTGTGCGGGTCTGTGACTTGGGCGGTAGGGATCAATTCGGGCCCGACGGAACAGAAGCCATCCCGGCATTTGGCTTTGACGGCGGGGCGGTAGTAGCTGTCTTCCGGCAGGCTGAATTCATTGATGACGGTGAATCCGGCAACGTAATCGAGTGCGTCGCCCTGGCTGACGCGGCTGGCGCTCTTGCCCATCACCACGCCCAGGGCTGGGCCGGGTTGCAGGCGCTCGCCCTGGCCTGGATGCACCACCGCTGCACCGTGCTGATTGCGCGTATTGGGCGTCTTGATAAACAGCACCGGTTTGACCGGCGGCTTCTGATATGGAGGCTGTTCGAATTCGGCGAGGCGCTGCTTCAGCAGCCCTTGGTAGTTGAGCGCCACACCGAAAAGAGTGCCGGTCGCGACGTCATGCAAGGCATGGCTCATGCTTTCTCCTGGCAGAGCCATGGGGAGGCTCTGAATATTGTTAATGTGTTAACAGTTATAATTAAGATGTTAACTATCGTCAAGCGTGGCAGACTGTTCTCGCGGTGGTTGCGCTGCCCAAATCGGTGCAGGATGAGCGTGGCAGCACCCCGGCAATCAGAATAAAAATGAGTAGCGTGCGATGACCGACCGACAACCCATTCCCAACATCAACATTGGCCAGGTGTACGACCAGCGCTACAGCGACGCGCAGGTCCACTACGACCGGCTGGCCAACCTCGCGGGTTTCTTCGGGCGCAACATGCCGATCCACCGGCACGACCGGTTCTTCCAGGTTCACTACGTGAAAAGCGGTACGGTGCGGGTGTATCTGGACGACCAGCAATACGTCGAGTCGGGGCCGATGTTCTTTCTCACGCCGCCCACGGTGCCGCACTCCTTTGTGACCGAGGCCGACAGTGACGGGCATGTGTTGACGGTGCGCCAGCAACTGGTCTGGCAACTGATCGATGCTGATCCCAGCCTGGCGCCGGCGGGCGCGCAACTCCCGGCCGCGTGCGTGGCGCTGGCGCAGTTGGGCCTGCATGACGCGAGTGAGGTCCGTCGATTGGATTTTCTGTTCGAGGAACTCAGTGCAGAGGTCGAGGCCCAGCGCCCAGGGCACAGTGCGGCCCTGGACAGCCTGACGCGCTTGATCATGATCAGCCTGCTGCGGCTGTGCTCCCACTCGCTGAAAGCCACGCCTGCGCGGCACGAAGACTTGAGGATTTTCCACCGTTTCAACGAGCTGATCGAAGCGCACTACCAGCAACACTGGCCCTTGTCCCGGTATGCGCAAGGCATCGGGGTGACCGAGGCGCGACTCAACGATGTGTGCCGGCGCATCGCCGACCTGCCGTCCAAGCGCCTGATCCTGGAGCGGCTGATGCAGGAGGCCAAGCGGCTGCTGATGTTCACGGGCAGCTCCGCCAACGAGATCTGCTACCAACTCGGCTTCAAGGACCCGGCCTACTTCAGTCGGTTTTTCCAGCGCTACGCACAGCTCACTCCGGGGGAGTACCGCCAGCGACAATTGGGGCTGCGTTGAGACAGGCATGGGGAACTGCGCCTTGATCTTGTTGATCTTGTAAGGATCAGCATGACCAGCGCAGCGGTGCGACAGAATGGCTTTTACACGGAACCGATTGCACTTTTCACAGGCTTGCGCGCGGCTTGCACGGACAGGCCGGCGACACTAAGCTGCCGACTCGCCCCCTCAAGTGGTGCCGATATGGCCAACCCCCGACCTTCGCTGACCCTGACCTTGCTGCAAGCCCGTGAAGCCGCAATGGCTTTTTTCCGACCCGCCCTGAACCAGCACGAACTGACTGAACAACAGTGGCGCGTCATTCGCATACTGCGCCAGCAGGGGGAACTTGAAAGCCATCAACTCGCCCAGCAGGCATGCATTCTCAAACCGAGCATGACTGGCGTGCTGAGTCGCCTGGAGCGTGACGGCCTGGTGCGTCGGCAGAAGTCCAGCCAGGATCAGCGCCGCGTGTTCGTCGCCCTCACCGAACGCGGTCAGCAGTGCTTCGTTTCCATGAGTGAAGGCATGGAAAGCAACTACCAGAAAATCGAGGAACAGTTTGGCGCGGAAAAAATGGAGCAACTGCTGGGTTTGCTCAACGAGCTGAAAAACATAAAGCCTTGATGGGCTAAATTTAGTTAATAAGTGAATGTGTTCGCCCCGCGCAGCACCGATCGCTATCCGTTTTCGGCACAAATGTGCCGCATCACCTGAGTTCGGAATGGAACTTGCCTTGTACCTGACCGGTAAGCCTTGCAACTGAAAAAGGTTGGGTCAATGAACAACAATAATGTGCTGATGCCTGAGGCCGCGGTGGTTGCCCGAGGGGCGCCAGCGCTCCAACGTTTTCTGACCCGCGATATCGACGAGCACGCTCGCAATATGCACGGCTGGCAGGTTCGCTACGATCAAGTGTCTGCGGGGGCCTTTGAAGGGGAGTTGGTGGCGTTCCGGTCGGACTGGATGCAATTGGCCCGCGACCGCTCTAATCAGGCCATGATCAAAAGTGGCATGGCGTGGAAAGGCGCGATCACTTTCAGCATCCCCTTGAGTGCCGATGGCCCGGTGTATTGCTCGGGGCATCCGATCCATGAGCCAAGCCTGTTGGTCGCCCACGGTGAGCATCTTCCTGAGTTGCACACTCCCCAACACCTGGATTTGCTCAGTGTGGCCATTGACGAGCACGTCCTTGAGCATGTGCTGGAGCGTCAGGGCAGCCACTTTCGAATTACCGATCTTCCCAAGTGTTACCGCTTGGGTGACTCGTCTGTGCAGGCTGAACTCGCGGCGCTGTTCGAGGCACTGTCCGGCTCCGAGCAAGCGCGGGATGCGTTGCTTGGCCACGATTCGATCCGCCGTGGCCTGCGGGATTCGGTGATGCTGCACGTGCTGGAGCTGATTGCGCCGGATCACGCTCCACCGCTCAACCCCACCGCGCGCAAAAGGATGGTCGACCGCGCACGGGAATACGCGCTGAGTCACCTCGACGAGCCGTTGTCGATCCTCGACCTGTGTAACCACATCGGCGCCAGCCGGCGCAAACTCCAATATTGTTTCCAGGAAACCCTGGGGATCAATCCGGTGGCGTATTTGCGTGCGTTGCGCCTCAATGCAGTGCGTCGTGAACTGCGAATGAGCACCCAATCCCTGAACGTACAGGACGTCGCGGCACGCTGGGGGTTCTGGCATTTGAGCCGCTTTTCCGGTGACTATCGCACCCTGTTTGGTGAAACCCCTTCACAGACCCTGCGCCGTACGCAACTCTGCTGAAAACGGATAACCCGCCCACGGCGCTGCTGCCTAGGATGACCCACACCACTTGCTGGGAGGGGCATTCGATGAGCAATAACAATAACGCAAGCGCTGCACGCAAGACGTTGTTCACCCTGGGGCTGCTCGGTTGCTGCGCCGGCGTCCAGGCAACCGAGAACGGCGCGCCGACCACGGCGGTCGGCGTGTATGACTTCGGCGCGGGGATGATGCCACCGGCCACGCCGTTCGGCACCATCGGGCTGCGTACGGCGTTCTACTCGGCCAATGTGCAGAAGGACCGCAACGGCCGTTCGATCGACAACCACTTCTCGTTGGACGTCTTGTCGATTGGCGTCGCCTATATGCGCATGACTGATCACACTGTACTGGGCGCCCACTATGGGTTTGGCGTGGTGGTGCCGTTTTTCAAGATGGACGCTTCCGTCAAGGTGCCGACCCCCATTGGGCCGCTGAGCCTGGAGGCTGATCCGTTTCGACTGGCCGATGTGCAATTCCTGCCGGTGATCCTGCAATGGAACCCATCGCCGAATCTGTTCATCAACACCCAATTGCAGATCCAGGCGCCTACCGGTGACTACGACAAGAACCGTCTGGTTTCCCCCGGTCTCAATCACTGGACGTTCTCGCCGATCGTCAACGCCACCTACCTCACCGACAGTGGCTTCGAGGTTTCCTCAAGCTTTGAAGTCGACGTCAACACCCGCAACCCCGCAACCGATTACAAAAACGGTGTCGAGTACCGCCACGAGTTTGCCGTGGGCCAGCACATCGGCCCGTGGACGTTGGGCCTGGGTGGTTATTACTACCGCCAGTTCAGCGATGACGATGCGCCAGGGTTGCAGACTGGCAACCGGGCACGGGTGCTGGCAGTGGGGCCGGCGGTGAGTTACTTCAAGCCGGGCCTGCCACCGGTCTGGCTGCATGCCTACAAGGAAACCGACGCGCGCAACCGTGCCGAGGGTTACACCGTGGCGCTGCGTATTTCTCAAAGCTTTTAAGGGGCTGGCCATGAATCCATCACGTTCTGAATACGCACCACCCCGGCAAGCCAGCGGTCGTCGTGAAGGGTTGGTGCTGATGCTCGGCAGCAGCCTGACGATCATGGGCGCGGTCATGGTTGCGCCGATCCTGCCCAAGCTTGGCGCCACGTTTGGTCCGCTGGAGCCGCGCGCCGACTTGCTGGTGCCCTTGGCGGTCACCGGGCCGGCGCTGGCGATTGCACTGTGCGCGCCGTTGGCCGGCTGGTTGGCCGACCGGGTCGGGCGCAAGGCGTTGCTGGTTATCGCGACCTTGTTATACGCCGTGCTCGGCGCCTTGCCGGCACTGCTGGATAACTTGCAGGCCATCGTGGGCGTGCGCCTGTTGTTCGGCTGCGCCGAAGCCGCCGTGATGACCTGTTGCGCCACCTTGATTGCCGACTATTGGCACGGTGAGGAACGGCTGCGCTACATCAATCGGCAGGTAGTAACCATCGGCCTGGTGGGCTCGCTGTTCTTTGTGGTGGGCGGCGCGCTGGGCGAGCATTCCTGGCGCCTGCCGTTCCTGCTGTACCTGCTGCCATTGCTGTTGGTGCCGCTGATGATGAAGGTGCTGTGGGAACCGGCTAGCCGCCCGCAGTCCCTCGACGAACCCGAGCCGGGCAGGGTAGCCGTGGTGCCGTTGGTACTGGGTTATCTGCTGATTCTCAGCGGGATGGTCCTGAGTTTTATCGTGCCGATCCAGGCCCCGATTCTGCTGGTCGGCCTGGGAGTGACCTCTAGCACGCTGATCGGGCTGTCGGCGGGCCTGGGTTTGCTCGCGACCCTGGGCGGTTCGCTGGCCTGGCCATTGCTGCGTCGACGCTTCGGCATCGTCGGTTGCAACGCGCTGTTGCTGGCTCTGCTGGGGTTGGGGCTGTGGCTGCTGATGCGCGGGCAAAGCTACAACGCGGTGCTGGTGGCGGTGCTGATTCACGGCCTGGGCGCCGGGCTGCTGGTGCCCAACGTGATGGCGCCGGTGATGAATGCCCTGAGTGCCCGAACACGCGGGCGCGGCCTGGGCGGGTTCACGGCTTGCCTGTATTTCGGCCAATTTGTCAGCCCGCTGGTGGTGGCGCTGCTCAGTGTCTACGCCGGTGACCTGCGCACCTCCATCCAGTGGCTGGCGCTGGCCAGCTTTGCCTCGGCGGCGATCTGGGCGCTGGCAGGCCTGCACGCCCGACGTAAGGGGGCTCCGGGTACCTTCCGGTCAAGTCATTCGTAACTAAAAGGAGATAAACATGAACATCCAGAATCTGTTGGACAGCGAGGATGCCACCGGCCTGGCCGAGTGGGTCCGCCGTGGCGAAGTGCACCCCGGCGAGTTGCTTGAAGCGGTGATTGACCGGATTGAGTGGGTCGAGCCGCAGCTCAATGCCGTGGCCGAACGGCTGTACACGTCGGCCCGTGAAGCTGCACGCACCGTGCAGCCCGGCCACGGCGTATTCGCGGGCGTACCGACCTTGATCAAAGACTTGTTTTCGCCGGTCAACGGCGCGGCGATGACCAACGGTTCCCAGGCACTGGGAGGGTTTCGCGCAGATTTTGAAGCCGAACTGGTGACCCGTTTGCGCCGTGCCGGTTGCGTGATTGCCGGCACCAGCACCTCGCCCGAATTCGGCACGTCGTACTCCACCGAGTCCACGCGCTTTGGCGCCACACGCAACCCCTGGAACACCGGCCACAGTGCGGGCGGCTCCAGCGGTGGCGCGGCCGCCTTGGTGGCGGCGCGTGTCGTCCCGTTTGCCCATGGCAACGACGGCGGCGGCTCCTTGCGCGTGCCGGCGTCCTGCTGCGGGGTGTTTGGCCTCAAGCCCAGTCGCGGATTGTTGCCATCAGGGCCGATGGTCGGCGAAGGCTGGGCCGGCATGGGCACGCCCCATGGGATCACCTTGTCGGTACGTGACAGCGCCGCCTTGTTGGATGCAACGGCCGGGATCGACCTCGGCGCACCCTATGCCGCACCGGTGCAGGTGCAGCCCTATGTTTCGGCGTTACAGCGCGAACCAAAGCCGCTGCGCATCGCACTGGTGGAGCAACTCGGGCCTTGGCCGACGTCCAGCGAAGCGTTGGCATCGGTGCAGGAGGCCGCCAGATTGTGCCAATCCCTGGGCCATCGGGTTGAGCCGGTGAAGTTGCCGGTGTCACTGCCGGAATTTCTCGATCAGGTCTTCACCATCATTGGCGCCAGTACCCGTCACTATCTCGACGTGCTGGGACAGATGCGCGGCTTTGCGGTGCAGCCCGAGGAGCTTGAGGCGCGCACCCGGATCATTTTGCGCAGCAAGGGCGATGTCAGCGGGGCACATCACGCGGGCGCGGTGGAATGGATTCATGGCTTGGGCCGGCAGTTGGCGATGTTCATGCAGGAATACGACCTGATCCTCACGCCGACCCTGGCCCGTGAGCCGGCACCGATTGGCGAGCTGGATGTGCAGGACGACCGCTTGAGCCTGGATGAACTGATTGAGCAGTTTCACAGCTACTCACCGTTTACCGCGTTGTTCAACGCCAGCGGGCAACCGGCGATGTCGGTGCCGCTGTACTGGAGCGCCGCCGGCCTGCCGATGGGCGCCCACTTCGCGGGCCGTTTTGGCGAGGAAAGTACGCTGTTCGCCCTTGCTGCGCAGTTGGAGCGTGCGCAACCCTGGCGTCGGCGAGTGCCGCCGATCAATGCCTGTCAGCGGTGAGTGCCTGGGACGGTTGGCAATGGGAGGCAGCCGCTCCCACTGCTGACTACCTTGGATCGATCAAGCCCGGATATTCAGGCACACCACCTTGGGTTGGGTCATCTCCTCGTAGGCGAAACGCACGCCCTCACGGCCGAGGCTGCCGTATTTGGAACCGCCAAAGGGCATTGCATCAAAGCGATAGTCGGACGAGTCGTTGATCATCACACCTCCCGCCTCAATCCTGCGGGCGGCGCTCAAGGCCGTCGCCAGGTCGCTCGTAAAGATACCGGCGTGCAGGCTGTAGTCAGGCTCGTTGGCCAGCGCGATGGCCTCATCGAAGGACTCAACCCGTTGCAATACCACCACGGGCGCAAAGACCTCGTTGCGCCAGAGTGCGCTGGCGTGATCGACGTTTTCCAATACGGTGGCGGCGTAACACGAATCCTTTCGTGTGTGCCCGCACAGCAAGGTTGCGCCTTGGGCCAACGCGTCGGCTACCACGCGCTCGGCATTCTGCGCCGCTTGCCGGGTAATCATCGGGCCGATATCGGTGCTGGCAAGCAACGGGTCGCCGACCAACAGGGCCTGGGCCTGGCTGACAAAACGTTCGCGGAACGCGGCATAAACGGACCCATGAACCAGCAGTCGCTGAGTGCCGATGCAATTTTGTCCTGCCGCCCAGAAGGCGCCGGACACGCAACACGCCACTGCGGCCTCAAGGTCGCAGTCGTCCATGACGATTACGGGCGCATTGCCGCCCAAGTCCATTGCCAGTTTCTTCAAGCCTGCGGTGCGGGAGATCTGCTCACCGGTGACAAAGCCTCCGGTGAAGGAAATCATGCGTACGTCACGGGCCGCGACCAGGGCTTTGCCCAGTTCGGCGCCACCGGTGGCAACCGTGACCACCGATTCGGGCAAGCCAGCGTCGATCAGGTACGCCACCAGTTTCATGGCTGACAACGGCGCCAATTGCGACGGTTTGAGAATCACCGCGTTGCCGCCGGCGATGGCTGGGCCGAGCTTGTGCGCCACCAGGTTCAAGGGATCGTTGTATGGCGTGATGGCGACGATCAAGCCAAGGGGCTCGCGGGAGAACCAACCCTGGCGCGATTCTGAACCTTCATAGGCATCAAAAGGGATCACCTCGCCGGCATTGCGCCGGGCTTCTTCGGCCGACAGCTTGAGGGTGTTGACGCAGCGCTTGACCTCTTTTTGCGCCTGCTTGAGGGTCTTGCCGGCTTCGTCGACGATCAGTCGGGCAAATGCCGATGCATCGCGTTCGATGTTCAACGCCGTCTGTTCGAGAATCTGTGCCCTGCGATAACGCGGCAAGCCCGCACTGGCCCGAACGCCCTGGCGACCCTGTTCCAGCAAGTGCGGAACCTGGGACGCACACACGTCGGCTACGGTGCCGACAAGCGCACCGTCAAAGGGATTGAACACCTGTATTTGTGCTGCCCCAACCGTACGGGCCAAATTCGATACGTTCATTGGCTTACTCCCGACCCTGTGCAGCGGATTGATGAAGGCTGATGATGTCCGACAGCAGCGCAAAGGCTGTTTCTGTACGACCGGCGCCCGGTCCCGAAACCGTCACCGTGCCAATCAGGTCGCTGCTGAACGACACTGCATTCGTGGCGCCGCCGATGCTGGAGAGCGGATGATCGTTGCCCAACAGGCGCGGTTCGACGCTGGCACTGACCGAGCCATCGGCATGCCGTGTGGCGGCGCCAATGAGTTTCCAGCGTGCATTGTTCTGGCGGGCCTGATCGATGTCCTCAAGGGTGAGGGCGCTGATACCGTTGCAGCGCACATCGCTGACGGTGAGTGATGCATCCAGCAGCTCGTTGGCCAGGATCACCACCTTGAGACGTACATCATGGCCTTCGACATCCGCCGTCGGGTCGGCTTCGGCGTACCCCAGGGCCTGTGCCTGCTCGACTGCTTCGGTAAAGCCCAGGCCATTTTCCATGCGGGTCAGGACGAAATTGGAGGTGCCGTTGAGAATGCCTTCGAAGCTGTTGATGCTGCTGCCGGCCAGCAATTGCCTGGCCAGGCGGATCACAGGCGTGCCACTCATCACCGAGCCTTCGTATTCAAACGCCACGTGGTTGCGCTGAGCCAGGGCCTTCAGCGCCGCACCGTGCAAGGCAATCGGTCCTTTGTTGGTGGTCACCACGTGCTGGCCGTTTTCCAGGGCCCAGCGACAGAACGTGGTCGCAGGTTCGCCGTCCACCGGGTTGGTGAAGGTCGCTTCGGCAATGATGTCTGCGCCGGAGTCTTTGATCACGGCTTCAGTGCGCGCGACCGCGTCGCCCCCCGGTAGGTTTGCCAGGGCGCCCTTGGTCACCGGCAGCGCGGCCAGTGAGGCGGCATCCAGCCCTTGGCGGTTGATCAGTGAGCCGAGGAAGAGGTCGGTGACACCGACGATTTTCAGGGTAAAACCCAGTGCGTTTTTCCAGTCTTCGTTGCGTTCGGCAATCAACTGGGCCAACGCTCGGTTGACGCCACCGAAGCCCACCAGCGCAATTTTATATTCAGTCATTTTTTTATGCCCTTGATCTGTGTGATGAGTGGTCTGGCATAAGATTAGGGGCGCGACCATGGCAGTGAAATATGCCAATTTGCTCTATTTCATGGGCGTTTTGACCAAGGGGTAGGTGCTGCGTGGGGAACAAAAAAAGTCAACGATCGTTGGCTTTTTTTTACCGCGAAACCGGTTTAGACAACGGAGGATAGAACGAATGACGTCACGGTATTTTCCACCCCCGCCAGGGCCGAGATTTGAGTCCAGACCTGATGCACCCGCTGCGGGCTTGATGCGCCGACGCGCAGCATCAGGTCGAATTCGCCGCTCATGACGTCGCACTGGATCACTTCAGGAATTGCCCGCAGGGCCTGCAAGACATCCTCGCCGCGCATGCGGTCATAGCGATAGACGAAAATCACTGCGTTGATCTGGGATGAGGCTTGGCGCCCGTCGCCGGTCAGTACCGTATAGCCCAGGATTGCACCGTCACGCTCCAGCCGTTCGATCCGTTGGCGCACGGCGTTGCGGGACAGGTTGACCTTGGCCGCCAGCTCAGCGTGGGCGGCCCGGGCATTGAGCCGCAACTCGGCGATGATGCGCTCATCGAGCGGATCCAGAATGCGCTTCATGTGGCCCCCTGCCTCCCGTCGTTCACAGCGTATCGAGCAGTTGATAAAGGAGGCCGGCGTCGTCGGGCGTTATCCGGTAACGCTGCGCGTGTAAGTGCGCTGTCGCCTGGCCGTGTTGCCCCGGCACATTGATGCCCAGTTCGTTGAGCAGCGCAGCGGATTTGGCCGGTGAAGTTTCCCCGAGGGTGACCATTGGCGCGACCAGGCTGCGCCGATAAAGCCTTGCGGCCAGTACTCCGGTGGCCGTGTGGGGGTCAATCAGGTAGCCCGTGTCACGGTAGAGCGAGGCGATTTCGGCCAGGGTTTCTTCATCGCTTACCGCATAGGAGTCGATGATCATCCGGGCCTGCAACCAGCAGTCGTTGGCGATGGTCATCTCGCCGCTGGCTTCGAATTCAGCCATCAGCGCACTGACTGCCGCAGCGTCGTGTCCATACAACTCCCATAGAAAACGTTCCAGGTTGGAGAAAATCGACAAGTCCATGGCCGGTGACAGGGTCTTGTCAGCGCGCTGGCGGCTGTAATGGTTCTTGAGGAACAACTGATGCAGCGCGTCATTTTTGTTGGTCGCGACGATGATTTGGGTAATCGGCAGGCCCATTTTTTGCGCGATGTAGCCAGCGTAGACTTCGGCGAAACTCGCCGCCGGCACGCTGAAGCCGACAGATCGTTGACCTGCGCCCAATTGCAGCACGGCGTAGAAATAAAACACGAGCTGCGCCAGCACGTTGACCCAGTTGCTGGAATTGAAGCTGATCGCCTCATGGCGCGGGTTGGGCCAATGCCTGAACAAGCGGTTCGCGAGCTGCTGGCAGTCGTCAAAGCTACCGGCGACTGCGAACGTATGCACATTGGGATGCGCAACCCCCTGCAACTCGTGCAGTTGATGCTGCGCGACCGCGGACTCCGGGTATAGCAGCACCACGTGGGTGTCGTTACTGTGTTTGAACGCCTCGATCGCCGCGAGTCCGGTGTCTCCGTTGGTGGCGCCGAGCACCACTGCGCGTCGCGGGTGCTTATGCAGAAAGTACTGCACCAGTTGCGCCTGCAACTGCGCGGCGAAATCCTTCGAGGAGCGGGTCGGGCCGTGGAACAGCTCAAGCACCCATTCGTTGCGATCGACCTGATGCAGCGGCGCCACCGCACGGTGCTTGAACTGACTGCTGGCTTCTTTGAGCAGGCGCTTGAGGTCCGCTTCGGGGATGGTCCCGCCAACAAACGGACGTATGATCCGATACGCCAGTTCGTCGTAGGGCAAGGTTGACCAGTTGGCGATATCCTGGGGCTCGAACAGCGGCAGGTCGGTGGGTACGAACAGTCCGCCGTCGTCGGCCAGGCCGGACAACACGACCTTTTCAAAGTCGGCCTGCACGGTCGAACTTCGAGTGCTTATGTAGTGCATGGTTTGGCTCCGGCCATTTATTTGTAGCGATGGGCCTGCTCGACCAGCCAGGTAGAAAACATCATGGCGTCGGGGTGCTGGTCTGCCCCGGAGCCGCGTACCAGGTAGAACGACTCGCTGGCTTCGATGCGCTGGTCGAAGGGCTCGATCAAACGCCCGTCCTGGAGCATCTCGTCAACCATTGAGGAGCGTGCCAGCGCAATCCCTTGCCCAAGTTCGGCCATGCGCAACGTCGAGATCAGTGTGTCGAACTGCATGCCACGGGACGAATCGACGTCGTCCGCGCCGACCATCTTCAGCCAGTATCCCCAACCCTCTTCGTAACCCAGCACATGCAACAGCGTATGCCGCGCAACGTCGCTCGCCACTGTCAGCGGTGATCGCGCCATCAGGGCGGGTGAGCAGACCGGGAACAAGGTGTCCCAGGTCAGCCGCTGGGACACGAGGCCAGGCCATTGACCATGGCCCCAGCGAATTTCCATATCGTCTTCGCCATCCAGTTCCTTGATCCAGATATTGCTGATGTAGCGGATATCGACGTGGGGGTGAGCCTGACGAAAGTCCACCAGCTTGGGTGCCAGCCAGTGGACGAAAAACGCCAGGCTGCCACGCACCTTGATCGGCCGCCGTTTGTGCTGGCCAAAAATCTCGTTGGTGCCCACCGCCAGCCGTGTAATTGCATCCTGCACCACCGGCAGATAAGCCTGGCCTTCTTCGGTCAGCCCCAGTCCACGGGGCAGGCGCTTGAACAGCGCCACGCCCAGATGACTTTCCAGTTGGCGGATCTGCTGGCTGACCGCGCCCTGGGTCAGGCACAGTTCGTCGGCGGCGTGAGTAAAGTTCAGGCTCCGGGCGGACACCTCGAACGCGCGCAGCCAGTTCAACGGAGGGAGCGGCTTTTGCTTCATGGTCTGGACCTTATTGACGCGGTACTCAGCACGCTTGCCCACACCGTCTAGGGGGACGGCTGAACCGTGGTGGCGAGCGACAAGCGTCGTTCGCGGCTGTTACGGGTAATGTAATACACGAAGTAGCACCAGGCGATGAAGGGCAAACCGAAGTACAACGCGACGCGCTGTTCCGGGTCGAACGCGATCCCCACACAAGCAAGGCTGCAGCACACCAGTGCGCCCAAAGGCACCCATGGGTAACCCCGGACCCTGAATTTGAGGTCGCGCACGTCGCCGCCATTGGCCACGAACTGACGGCGGAATGCAATTTGACTCGCGGCGATGCTCATCCACACCACCACCACCGCCAACCCGGAAATCGACACCAGCGCCAGGTACACCGTGTCGGCGGCAAACACGCTGCTGAGCAGGGATGCGCCGCCACCGACCATGCTCAGTACGATGGCGTTCAATGGGGTGCCCATGCGGGTCAAGTGGGAGAACTGCTTGGGCAGGTGCCCTTGGTCGCTCAGGGTCCAGAGCATCCGTGAGGCGGCGTACAGCCCGGAGTTGGCCGCCGACAACAGCGCGGTGATGATCACGAAGTTCATGATGTCGGCGGAGTAGGGGATACCAATGTAGGTGAACACGGTGACGAAGGGGCTTTCGACCAGACCGGCCTGCTCACGCGGCAGCAACGTCGCCAGCACGAAAATGGTCCCGACGAAAAAGATAGCCAGGCGCAGCACGGTGGTGCGGATGGCCCGTGGCACATTGCGTTGCGGGTCCTTGGTTTCACCGGCGGCGATACCGATCAGCTCGGTGCCTGAAAACGCGAACGACACCGCCAGCAAGGTCATGGCAATCGACATGAAACCGGTGGGGAACAAGCCTTCGCGTGTGAAGTTACCGAGGCCGATACTGTGGGCCTGATCGATATTGAGCAGGCCGAGAATGGCGCCGCCGCCGATGATCAGGAACACCACGACCGTCACCACTTTGATCAGGGACAGCCAGAACTCAGTCTCGGCGAACAAACGGACCGAGACCACGTTGGTAAAAAATACCGCCCCGGCAAACAATGCACTCCAGATCCACACGGGCGTGTCAGGAAACCAGCGCGTCATCAGGATGCCGGCGGCGGTGAACTCCGAACCAATGGCCACCGTCCACGTCAGCCAATACAGCCAGGCCACGGTGTAGCCGGTGCCTGGGCCGAGAAAACGGGTCGCGTACGTGCTGAACGAGCCGGTTTCCGGCATCTGCACTGCCAGTTCGCCGAGGCACATCATCACCATGTACACCATGAGTGCGCCGATGATGTAGGCGATCACCGCACCCAGCGGGCCTGCCTGGTTAACGGTATAGCCGGAGGTTAGAAAGAGTCCGGTGCCAATCACGCCACCCAAGGCCAGCATGACAATGTGGCGCGTCTGCATTTCCTGTTTGAAGCCGGCACGCGTGTTGGTTTTTTCTTCTGTTATGGACATGGTTGTTCTCATGAAAGTAGTGAGGACAGATAGAAGCGTCGGCACACAGTTTTATTATTATTCCTCTTCATGAAACGCCTCACAGACGGCCCTGTCGTGAGGTTTGAAAGGTCAGTTCACGCCCTCGCTGAAGGCGGGCTGCTGACTTTTTTCATCGCGCAAACCCCTGACAAATGCGAACGCCTGCTTTAAATCGTCGAGCAGATCGTCGGTGTCTTCGATGCCCACCGAAACCCGTACTAATCCTTCCGAGATGCCCAGCGCCTGTCGCTCCTCCAGCGTATTTTCCACATGACTGGTGGTGCGCGCAGGGCCGTAAATGGTTTCCACCGCACCGAGATTGCCCGCACAGTGGGCAAATCGCAGGCGTGGCAGCAGCAGCTTGACCGAGTCCATGCCGCCAACAAGTACGAAGCTGACAATGGCGCCAAAACCGCCCATCTGCGCACACGCCACCGCGTGGTTCGGGTGGTCGGCCAGGCCGGGATAATTGACCGAAGCCACCAGCGGCTCTGTGCAGAGAAATTCTGCCAGGGCACGGGCGCTGTGTTGCTGCTGACGCATGCGCAGCACCAGGGTTTTCATACCGCGAATGATCATGTAAGCCGAGAGTGGATCAAGGGTGGCACCGTTGATTTCACGGTAATGCCGAACCTTGGCCATCAGGGCTTCACTGCCGCAGACCAGGCCGCCCAATACGTCACCATGACCACTGAGGAATTTGGTCGCGCTGTGAATGACCACATCGACCCCCAGGGCCAAGGGGTTCTGATTGAGTGGTGTGGCAAACGTGTTGTCGGCTACCACTAGCGCGCCCACGCGTTTCGCCGCCGCAACCAGGCGTTGGATATCAAGGATCTTCAGGGTCGGATTGGTCGGCGTTTCCAGGTACACCACCTGACAGCCCCTGGCGATTTCCCGTTCGATCGCCTCGTGATCGAACGTCTCGCACAAGGTCACCTCCACACCCGTGCGCGGCAGGAACTCCTCGAAAATCTTGTTGGTGCCGCCGTAACTGTCCTTGGTCGACACCATGCGGTCACCCTGGGCCAGGAAGGTATAAAGCACACTGCTGATAGCCGCCATGCCACTGCTGAATGCGACTGCGGATTCGGCTTTCTCCAACTCACCAATCTTGGCTTCGAGGGTCTCGACCGTCGGGTTGCTCATGCGGCTATAGATAAAGCCCGGAGCTTTACCCATGGCGACGTCGTACCAGACGTCGATATCGTCGTAACCATACGCCGCACTGAGCACAATAGGCGCCTGCGTGGCGTTATAGGGATGCCTGACTTGCTCTCCACCCCAGACCGCCCGTGTCCCGGCGCCCGCATTATCAAGCCCTGCGCTGTCAGGTTTTTTGTTCATTGAGACTACTCGCACTGAGGGGTGAACGTTGAGTCGTTCACACAGATAGTGCGGATCAATATAGGGATAAGCGGTGCCCCCGAGAAACGATGTTATCGGTGCCAAAGGGCTGCTTTTTTTAATGGTTGGCGGGGGGGATATGCTGGTTTTGTTTTTGCTGGAACCGGGGAAAAGATCCTGGGCCTGGACCTCAAGTCAGGAGGGCATTTGTCCCATGGCGCTGCGTTCAACTTGTCCAAGCCCTCAACTATGGCGTGCATCCGGTGACGCACAGGGTCGACTGGATCAGGTCGAGCAGATCGCCCGACAGGAACGTCCACGCCTGATCATCCCAGGCGCTTGCCACGGCGCGCGGATGGCCGCACAAGCCCGGCAACTGCTGCTGAACTGCGCGCTGGGCCATTAGATTTTCAGGGCGCTGGCCAGGCGCAACATGCCGGCTTCTATTTCATGCGCGGTCAGGGAGGAGTAGCCCAGCAGCCAGCCTTGTTGCTTCGGTTCGCCCGCGTACAAGCCGCTGAGGCCGGACAGTTGCACGCCGGCAGTAGCCGCCTGGCGGATGGTTTTCTCCTCGGACCATCCGGCTTTCAGCAGGCAGGGGATCTGCAACCCGCCCGGCGGCAATTCGGCGGTGACCACGGTGCTCAGGTACTTGCCGATCGCGTCGTGCATGATCGAGCGGCGTCCGGCATACAGCTTGCGCATGGCCCGCACATGGGCGTTGTAATGACCGTCTTCCATAAAACGCGCCAGGGTCAGTTGCAGTGTTTGCGGTGTGTGGCCGTCCATCATGCTGCGGGCATAGGCAAAGGGCTTCACCAGCTCAGAGGGCAGCACCATGTACCCCATGCGCAAGCCGGGGTAGAGGGTCTTGCTGAAGGTGCCGATGTAGAGCGTGCGCTGATACTTGTCCAGGCCCTGCACGCAGGCCGTGGGTTGCCCGTCGTAATGGAACTCGCTGTCGTAGTCATCCTCGATGATCCACTTGCCTTTTTGCGCCGCCCAATTGATCAACTCAAGTCGCCGCTCCAGGGGCAAGGTCGCGCCGGTGGGGTACTGGTGAGAGGGCGTGACATACACACAGTTGGCGCCGCTGCGGTCGGCATAAAGCAGGTCGGTGCGGATGCCGTGTTCATCGACATCAATGGGCATCACCTTGGTTTCGGCAATTTGGAAGGCCTTGCGGGCGCCGTAATAGCCGGGGTTTTCCAGCAGGATCGGCTTGCCGGCGTCCACCAGCAATTGCGCGCACAGGTACAACGCCTGACGTGTGCTGCTCAACACCAGCACCTGGTCGGGTGAGCATTTGGCGCCGCGTTCGAGGTTCAGGTAGGTGGCAATCGCTTTGCGCAGGGGCTCGGCGCCTTGTGGGTCGCCATGCAGCAGCACGCTGGCGCGATAGTCCTTCATGACCTGGCGCTGCAAACGCTCCCACACATCCGTCGGGAAGCTGCGGGTTTCCGGCAGGCCGGTGGCGAATGCCTTGATGACTTGCTGATCGCGCACGCCGCCGGTGTCGAAGATCATCCGCCCGCGCTGGCTGAGTTCGGCGCCCGGTGCGGCGACGCTGCTCCTGGTTTCCTGAGCCTTGAGGCGTCGGCGGCCGGCACCGCGCAATTCGACGCCCACCGTGTCGCAGACGTAACTGCCGGCGCCTTCGCGGCGCACGATAAACCCGTCCCGATGCAGCTGCACATAGGCGTTCTCAACGGTGTCGCGGGCGCACCCCAATGACTTGGACAGCACCCGCGTGGCGGGCAGTTTCAAGCCGGGGCTGAGGGCGCCGTCGAGGATCAGCGCACGTAATGCACGTTGGATCCGCTGGTGCAGATCCAGCAGCTGAAACTCGGCGTCGTTGAGGCGCATCTTCAGGGTTTCAAGCTCGAAGGTCTTTGCCATGTGGTCTGCTCTCTTTCCATGAAATGGCAGGTAGGGGCAGGCCAGTTTATCCGTAGACTCTGGCCCTCGCCATCCCGCGGTTTCAACGCCGTTTCAGTGCCGGCGTTCGAGGCGTTATGGGGGTTCATGAGCGCGTTTGCGCGAGAGCATGCTTGACCGACCACGCCAAGTGGTCTGGTCGGCTGCGCTAAAGCGTAGGGGTTAAACCTGCCATTCAAACGCTATAAATGACCGCTTAACAGCGACCGGATGGATACATCGTCCAGCAAGGAGCCAAGACCTATGTCATCTACTCAATCCCCCTCGTCCGTGCATCTGCGGGACCTGCTGCACCCGGTGGTTGCCGGGTTGATTTCAGTGATCGTCAATTACGGCGGCACGTTCATCCTGGTGTTTCAGGCCGCCAAGGTTGCCGGGCTCAGCCCTGAATTGACGGCGTCGTGGGTTTGGTCTGTGTCGATCGGGGTAGGGGTGACCGGGCTGTTTCTCAGTGGGGTGAGCCGCGAGCCGATCATCACCGCCTGGTCGACGCCTGCGGCGGCGTTTTTGATCGTCGCCCTGGGGACCACGCCCTACGCCGAGGCCATCGGCGCCTACATGATTTCGGCGGCAGCGTTCGTGCTGTTGGGCGTGTCCGGTTACTTTGAGAAAGCCGTGCGGCTGATCCCGCCAGGTGTGGCAGCGGGCTTGCTGGGCGGCATCTTGCTGCAGTTCGGCATCGGTGCGTTCGCCAGCATGAGCGTCGACCCGCTATTGGTCGGCGTGTTGATCGGCGCCTACATCCTGTTCAAGCGCTTGAGTGCGCGCTACGCGGTGGTCGGCATTCTGGTGCTGGGGCTTGGCTTTTTGCTGATGCAGGAGCGCGTTAACTTCACGGGATTGGCGCTGGAGTTCGCGACTCCGGTGTTCACACGCCCCGAGTTCTCGGTCAATGCGTTGTTGAGCGTCGCGCTGCCGCTGTTTCTGATCACCCTCACGGGGCAGTACATGCCGGGCATGCTGGTGCTGCGCAGTGACGGCTTCAACACGAGTGCCAACCCGATCCTCAGCGTGACCGGGCTGGGTTCTCTGCTGATGGCGCCGTTCGGTTCCCATGCCTTCAACATCGCCGCCATCACGGCCGCCATCTGCACGGGCAAGGAAGCCTCCGAAGACCCGTCCAAGCGCTGGGCCGCAGGCGTGGCCGCGGGCATCTTCTACATCCTGGTGGGGATCTTCGGCGTGACCCTGGCCGCGGTGTTCATGGCCTTCCCGGCGACCTTCATCACCACCCTGGCCGGGCTGGCGCTGTTGGGCACACTCGGCGCGAGCCTGGCCAATGCCATGGCGGACGTGAAATCCCGGGAAGCGTCGCTGATCACCTTCCTGGCCTGCGCGGCCAATATCACCGTGCTGGGCATCGGCGGCGCGTTCTGGGGCCTGGTCATCGGCCTGGCAGCCTACGCCGTGCTCAATGGACAGTTGCCGCGCCGTGAAAAGACGGTGGCCCCACAGGCCGAAACGGTTGCGACAACGTCTGCTGATCACCGTCAGACGGGGCACCACCGTGCGCCTGATGCCGCCGCTGACCTGCAATGACGCACAGATCGACGACATCGCCGTACGCATCACGCGCCTGCTGTCACCGACCGTTTGAATTCTTGACCAAGGACACTTTGCACATGTACGACTCGACGCTGACCCTGAACGCTTTCGACTCTGAGCTGTATGAATCCATTCAGAACGAAGAACATCGTCAGGAAGACCATATCGAGCTGATAGCCTCGGAAAACTATGCCAGCCCGCTAGTGATGAAAACCCAGAGCTCGGTGCTCACCAACAAGTACGCCGAAGGCTACCCCGGCAAGCGCTATTACAGCGGCTGCGAGTACGTCGACGTCGCCGAGCGGCTTGCCATCAAGCGGGCCAAGGCGCTGTTCAACTGCGACTACGCCAACGTGCAACCCCATGCGGGCGCCCAGGCCAACGCGGCGGTCTTCCTCGCACTGATCAACCCCGGCGATACGGTGATGGGCATGAACCTGGCCCAGGGCGGTCATTTGACCCACGGCAACCCCGCCAATTTCTCGGGGCGTCACTACACCATCGTGCCTTACGGACTGAACCCGGAAACCGGCTTTCTCGACTATGACGAGATGGAGCGAATCGCGCTGCAAGCGCGCCCCAAAATGTTGATCGGTGGTTTTTCCGCGTATTCGCGCTACAAGGACTGGGCACGCATGCGCAGCATTGCCGACAAGGTCGGGGCGATTTTCTGGGTCGATATGGCCCATGTCGCCGGGCTGGTCGCTGCGGGCGAATACCCGGACCCACTTCCCCATGCGCATGTGGTCACCAGCACCACGCACAAAACCCTGCGCGGGCCACGGGGCGGTTTGATTTTGTCCAAAGGTCAGGATGAAGCCTTCTACAAAAAGCTCGACTCCGCGGTGTTTCCCGGCGTGCAGGGCGGCCCGCTGATGCACCAGATCGCGGCCAAGGCCGTGGCATTCAAGGAGGCGCTTACGCCGGAGTTCAGCGTCTACCAGACCCGCGTGGTAATCAACGCCAGGGCCATGGCCGGAGTGTTGCAACAGCGCGGGTACAAAATCGTGTCGGGCGGCACCGACAACCACATGATGCTGATCGACCTGTCCGACAAACCCTACACCGGCAAGGACGCCGACGCGGCGCTGAGCCGTGCCTACATCACTACCAACAAAAACTCGGTGCCCAATGACCCGCGCTCACCGTTTGTGACCTCCGGCCTTCGCATCGGCACCCCGGCGGTGACCACCCGCGGGTTTGACGTGGAGACTTGCAAGCAAGTGGCTTGCTGGTTGTGCGACGTGCTGGACGCACTGGAAAACGGCGACAGCGACAAGGTCGGGCAGCGTGTGCGCGAACACGTGGTCGCGCTGTGTCGTCGTTTTCCGGTCTATCGCTGAGTCAGTAAGGGTGAGGGTGTCCGCGTGTTTTCAGCGGGCGCGATCACCCATGTGAACGCTGTGAATTCAGCACCGCTCAATGTGGCGCCATGCATTAAAACTCGGTGATGACGGTGACGCCCGCCGTCTCAAACCGGTCCATATGGATCAATGCGTCGATCGACTGCTCCAGGCTGATGGTCTTGCCCACGAGTTTTTCAGGCGCCAGCTTGCCGGAGGTGATCATCTCGATCATGGCGTCATAGCGGTGCGCTTGCATGCCGTGGCTCCCGTAGATCTCAAGTTCGTGGGCGATGACCTTGCTCATGGGGATTGCCGGCGTGGCGTGATCAGCGAGCATCAGCCCCACCTGAACGTGCTTGCCGCGACGGCGCAGGTTGTTGATGGAGTTGAAGCAGGTGGTTGGGTGGCCCAATGCGTCCAGCGATACGTGGGCACCGCCCTGAGTGATTTCCAGCACGGCTTCGGCGACGTCCGCCACGCACTGGGCATTGATCGTGGCGACAGCGCCGAGCGCGCGTGCCAGGTCGAGTTTGTCCTGGGAAATATCGATGGCGATCACGTTCGCGCCAATGGCTTGGGCGATCATCACGGCAGACAGGCCTACGCCTCCGCAACCGTGAACCGCGACCCATTGACCGGCACTGACTTTTCCTTGGTCAACGACTGCGCGGAACGAGGTGGCGAACCGACAACCCAGACTTGCAGCGGTAGCGAAATCCATGCTCTCAGGCAACGCGACCAGGTTCAGATCGGCCTGATGGATACCGACGTATTCGGCAAAAGAACCCCAATGAGTAAAGCCTGGCTGGAACTGCGTGTGGCATACCTGCTGATTGCCGCTATTGCACTCGGCGCAGGCACCACATCCGCCCACGAACGGCACGGTCACACGGTCGCCGACCTTCCATTGCGTGACGTCGTTGCCCACCTCGGCCACGATGCCCGCCAGCTCATGACCCGGTACATGGGGCAGCTCAATGTCGGGGTCATGACCTTTCCAACCATGCCAGTCGCTGCGACATACCCCTGTGCCAAGCACCTGGATAACCACACCATGACGTTCCGGGGACGGGTCTGCCGCGTTCATCAGGCGCGGCGGCTTGGAAAAGGCTTCGTAGACGACTGCTTTCATTCAAATGACCTATGTTTGGATGGGCGATGTGACGTTGAAGTGTCACGATCCAGGCATTTCTATTATGGATGAACCCCTTGAAATTACCCTTCAAGTTGCAATTGACGTCACCCAGAAATTGAAATTAACCTTCATTTTTAAGTCTTAATTTGAGGAGTTATTTCATGCTTGAGCAGCTTGATAAGGCGGACATTGCAATATCGGAACGTTTGCAGCGCGACGGCAAGCTGTCGAACGTCAAGCTGGCTGAGCAGCTGTCCCTCAGCGAAGCGTCCTGCTGGCGCAAGCAACGCCGGCTTGAAGAGTGCGGGGTTATCGAGGGATATCAAGCCATTCTCAATCGAAAGAAACTAGGGCTGGGCCTGAAGGCGTTTGTCCAGATCTCTTGCACCGATCACAGCGAAGAAGCCACGGCAACGTTTGAAAAGATTATTCAGGCGGCACCTCAGGTTTTGAGTTGCCATAACACAACAGGCGAGGCGGACTTTCTACTTGAGGTGGTTGCAAGGGACTTGGACAGCTACAGCCGCTTTGTCGAAAAAGTACTCAGGAAGCTTCCTGGCGTTTCGAGTATTCGCTCGAACCTGTCCCTGCGAGAAGTGAAGACTACCAATCGACTGCCCGTAGCCGAGCTCTTGAGTATCTAAGCGCTGCCCTGACAGGCGCGAAGACAAGGCTGCAGATGGCCGACAAACTGACAGAGTACTCAACTAAACTGCACCAGAGCTGCTCCTGACAGCGCCTGGTGAGACGTCATGATTGCCCATACCCCCACGCTTTTTGCCTGCGTCGCCTTAGTGGCGACGATCATGGCGTTTTGTCTGATATTGGTCGGCCAGTTCAACCAGCGCGACGGTTTGCTGACCATTGGCTTTGGTTTGGCGGCACATGCCCTGGCTTACATTGGATACACCTTGTTCGGCCACGCCCCGTTGTGGTTGACCTATGGAGCTGCCAACACATTGCTGGCGGTGGCGCTGGCTTTTTATGGGGCCAGCATCTTTCGGATCGTTGAGTTGCGCGTCTCCTGGTGGCGGATATTTGCGCCTGCTGCCTTGATGCTTGCCTTGATGGCAAGCCTGATCGACACCTTGGAACCGCGCATGCTCGCCGCCACGCTGGTGTTGATGGTGCAATGCGCCTTGATCATCTATTGGACGCGCCGCTACATACCCGCTCAGGGGCGTGCGCGCATGCTGTTGATCATCGGATCAAGTATCAGCCTGATCGGCCTTGGCATGCGGGTGGTCGCCATCATCGGCGGGGGAGCCGCCGAGATGCGCTATGACGTCAGCAACCTCAAGCAAACCATCTCCGTCAGTATCGGCACGTTCACCGCGATGATGATCTCCCTCGGACTGGTGCTGCTGGCCAAAGAACGCAGCGAGTCGTTATTCCAGCGCCTGGCGTTACGCGACGTGCTGACCGGTATTCTCAATCGCAGAGCCGTGCTGGAACAGTTTTCCAAAGAGTTGGAGCGCGCGCGCCGAGACGCTGCCTACCTGGCCGTGGCGATGGTCGACATCGACCATTTCAAGCAGATCAATGATGTGTATGGACACCTGGCGGGCGATGAGGTGATTTGCCATTGCGTCAATCATCTCACCCAGCGAATTCGTGAGTCCGACAGTATTGGTCGTTATGGGGGTGAGGAATTCCTGGTGTTACTTCCCCGCACCAGCCCCGAAGACGCGGTGAAGGTTCTGGACGAATTGCGCGCATCGGTCGCTGATTCACCGGCTCGGTTTGGCGAGGCAACCATCTCGGCGCGCATCAGTATCGGAGTCTGCTGCGTGGTGCCAAACCCGGATGACACCACGGCCAGCCTGCTTGCACGGGCAGATGCCGCTCTGTATGAAGCCAAGGGCCTGGGGCGCAATACCTTGTGTTTGGCAGCACCGCAGGTGCATCGCGGGGAAACTGCCGCCATGGATATCATTGAGTATTGAACGGCAGGCCAAGGCGGAAATGATCAGATGAACAGTGTGCCTGAGGGAGCCTGGAGACTGTCCGGATCGCCGGACATCACCTGCATTCGCACGTATGAGCGCTGCCTATATTTGGCTGTGGTGCTGGATCTGTTTTCTCGTTAAGTCGTTGGCTGGTCAATGACGTCGCAGATGACCAGCGATTTGGTCATTGATGGGTTACTGATGGCGGTTTGGAGACGTAAAGCGAAGCAGTAGGTAGCTTTGAGGCGCCGCCCTTAATGAAAACACGGCTGCGACTACTTTAGCGTCGTCGACTTCTGCGGCTTATGCAAGTTGAGCCAATATGCAAAGCTTGATGATCCATGGCTTATTTCTGATATTGCCGATATCACTCCAAGTTTAATGCAGCCCGCATTCTGTCGAGAAAAATAGCCTCGGCTTCAGTGTGTACTTGATGGGGGCTCCACATCATTACAATCAAGACCTCACAAACGCTCGTTTCTGGTAGGAGCTTTCGCAGAAGCCCTCGCTCCTCATACTCCCTACCTAGGTGCTCGGGGAGAGAACCTATCCCTATCCCCGCCAGTACAAGCCGCAACATCTCTGCCGTATTCGCTGATGAGGCAGATATCTGCTGGTGTATATAATGACTGCCATAGTGCTCAGACAACTTAGATAGGGTGCCTCCCAAGGACTCCCCTGAAAAACTGACCAGTTTTGTGGCTTTGATTTGATCAAGTGTCACCGACTCTTCGTTGAAAAGTGGGTGATAGTTACTGCAGTAGAAAAATGTCTCCTCGCGGGTAAGTATGGATTGTTTTATGTCAACCTCCCCGGGCTGACTGATTCCAATGCCAAACGGAACTACGTTGCGTTGTATTGCGCTGATTATTTCCTGAGTGGTTGCAACTTCAATGTTGAATGTGATCTCTGGAAAGTCCGAATGCATTTCTCGTAAAACTTTGTCGTATAGTGGGGAATTTACACCACTGACCGTGAGTATGCGTATGGCGCCTTTAATGTTGCCTCGTTTTTCATTCAGGACTGCATCAACTTCCTGAATATTTTTTCTGGCCGCTAGAGCGATCTTTAAAAGCGAAATTCCTACTTCGGTAATTTCAAATCTGTGACTATCCCTCTCGATCAACGTAGCTCCAAGCTGTTCCTCCAGGCGTTTGATCGCCTGACTCACGGCGGGCTGAGACAAATTTAGCCGTGCTGCTCCCTTGCTTATGCTTTTCTCGATCGCCACGACACAAAATGTTTTCAGCAGATTCCAGTCCATTCGTTCGCTCACAGAACGCAATTCGCCGGAATTTATCGCGGTGGTCGGTCGGAAACCCATGAAATAGTACTCGTATTGGTTTGCCCAATACCCAATATAACAAAATGCGAATAGGCACTGAAAAGTTAATTTCATATGGTGTCAGCCAATAACAACACTGTGAGAGCGCCCAATAAATGAACACACTCGAAGGTATCAGCGCGCAGGAGTGGTCAACTCGTTGTGACCTTGCGGCTCTTTTCCGTCTACTGGCCTACTACCGCATGACAGACCTCGTCGACTCCCATGCCTCGGCATGCATTCCTGGAGAACCGGGAGTCTTTCTCATCAATCGCTACGGTGTGCCGTTTGAAAAGATGCAGGCGAGTGATCTTGTGAAAGTTGGATTCGATGGACTGTGTGTTGGTACCAATGGTACGTCCGAAGCGATGAACATCGCAGGTGCCTTGATCCACTCTTCGATTCATAATGCCCGGCCCGATATGGCCTGCGTAATACATACCCACACTGCGGCAGGAATTACAGTTTCGGCACTTGAAGAAGGGTTGCCGCCATTGTCTCAGCATGCAATGAAGTTTTACGAGCAACTTAAATACCACACCTACGGCTCTTTCATAGATACCAAATTGGAACAGCAAAATATGATTAATAGCCTTGGTGATTCCAACGCCATGCTCTTGCGAAATCACGGAATCATCGTCGGCGGGCGGACTATTGGCGAAGCTTTTCACAGTATTTATATGTTAGAGCGCGCCTGCCAGATACATGTGCAAATCCGCAGTATGAATAAAAATATTGTTACTCCGGATCCGCATATGTGTAAAAAAACTTATGATACGTTTGCAGGCGATTATGATCACGGGATCGTGGAACTGGCCTGGCAGGGTGGGTTGCACATAATTTCCTCTCAAAAAGATTACTACTGTCGTTGATTGCGTAGTGATAGGTTTAAAAATAGGCTTCTGCTATATCCGTTATTGCGCATAACAAGAAAAATATAAGAGCCCTTTTCGTTCCTGCCCTCTCAATAATGGAAACGCCATGAACAAGCACGCCCTCGTGAAAAGCTTTTCTTTAGTTGCAGTCATTGGATTTGGAGTGCCGCTAGTCCACGCTGAAGAACAATCTCCTTTGAAGTTTGGCATGGAGATCACCTACCCACCGTTTGAATACTACGACGCCGAGAACAATATTGTGGGGGCGGACCCTGAGCTTGCCGCTTCGATAGGAAAGTCTTTGGACAGGAAAGTGGAGTTCATCGACACAAAGTTTCTGAGCCTGATCAACGGACTCAACGCGGGAAAATACGACGCGATTATCTCAGGTATGTACATCACAGCCGAGCGTCAGACCCAGGCGCTGGTCATTCCCTACGCCAAAACAGGATCAGCCATTTTAGTGGCACGGGACAGCGTATTTCAGCCTCAATCTCCGGAAGATCTATGTGGCAAAAAGATTGGATTGGAGCAAGGGAACTCGTGGCTTCCGAAGCTGCAAAAACTGTCTGAGGCATACTGCATACCCAATAATAAAGCCGCAGTGATGGTGAGCGAGTATCCATCTGCGCCAGAGGCGACCCAAGCGTTGCTTTCCGGCAACGTGCAGGCTCAAGTAGAGATCGCAGGTGCGGCTCACATCATTTCCGAGCGAACCAAAGGTCGAGTAGTCATCAGCTCTAAAGAACTCATTTACCCTGAAACTCTGGGGATCTTCGTCAAGAAAGGCAACAGCGCCACGCACGCAGCTCTGATGAAAGCATTGTCGCTAAGCAGAGCAAGCGGCGAATACGAGATCATCCTCAAAAAGTACAGCCTTGAACCCATCTCAGAATAACAAGCATAGCCCACCGCTGTTTATAGCGGTGGGGTTATCAAGGGGCAACTATGTCATTTGATTGGAGTTACTTCGTCTCCCTCTTCGCGGTGGATTCGTTTTGGGTAGCCTGTCTTCAGGTCATCAAGCTCAGTACTGCGGCATGGCTGCTGGGCGGTCTTCTGGGGTTTCTTCTGGCATTGGCCAAGATGTCGAGTTCCCCATTACTTCGCGGCTCAGCTTCGGTGTACATATGGTTTTTCCGCAGCGTTCCCCTGTTGGTCTTGATCGTTTTTACCTACAACCTACCGCAACTGATTCCTTCTTCCGGTGGACTGCTTTCGAATCCGTTTTATTCGGGCCTCATTGCCCTGGTGATCACCGAAGCGGCGTACATGGCTGAGATTCATCGAGGGGGACTGATTTCTGTTGCCAAGGGGCAAAAGGAGGCCGGAAAGGCGCTGGCCATCGGTACGGTCGGCGCGCAATGGCTTATTGTCATCCCTCAGGCCATTCGTATATCGCTGCCGACGATGATCAACGAATACGTCACCATCGTAAAACTGACATCGCTGGCATCCGTCATCTCCCTCACAGAGATTCTCACGGTCGGTCAGCGCTTGTACTCCCAGAATTTTTTGGTGATGGAGACGTTGGCAGCTGTTGCGGTGTATTACGTGTTAATCGTTACGGTGTTCGGATACATGCTTGAGCGTTTCGAGCGCTCACTGGATCTTAGCCTGCGTAAGCCGCATACCCTGGGTAGTGACCAGGCCAACGCTTTAAGAAAATCCACGGAGAACTTTAAACAGGAAAGCCTGCGCCGTTCATACGAGGGCGATACAGTGCTGCATCTTCAGGATTTGCATAAGAGCTATGGGAGTCATGAGGTTCTGAAAGGAATCGACTTGTCGATCAGAAAGGGCGAGGTTCTTTCCATTATTGGCCCATCTGGTTCAGGCAAAACCTCTCTTATCAGAACCATTAACGGGCTGGAAAAAATTGATAAGGGAAGCATCAAGCTCTTTGGCGCCGACTTCATCGAAAAGGACACACTGGATGGCGGTAACCTGCGTGCCTTTCGGCGACGCGTAAAACACATAGGAATGGTTTTCCAAAGCTTCAACTTGTTCCCCCATCGAACGCTGGTCGATAACGTAACGCTCGCACCATTGCATCACGGCGGCTCGAAGAATGAATGTCAGCTTAACGCCTATTCCCTCCTTGATCGCATTGGACTGCTTGAGCATGCCCACAAGTACCCGCATCAGCTTTCAGGAGGTCAGCAGCAACGAGTGGCAATTGCACGCGCGCTGGCGATGTCGCCAGACATCATGCTGTTCGATGAGCCCACTTCAGCACTGGATCCAGAGCTGGTTGGAGAAGTGCTGGAGGTGATCAAGGGATTGGCTGATGACGGCATGACATTGCTGATCGTCACCCACGAAATGGAGTTCGCGATGTCAATTTCTCACCGAGTCATTTTCATGGAAAATGGAAAAGTCCAGCTTGATGCTTCTCCCCAAGAGATTCGAGAAGCGGACTCTGCTGAGAGAGTCAGAAGGTTCATGGGGATACCCGAACCGACCGTCTTAACCAAGAATGCAATTGCCTAATCGCTCACAGGTAAGTTCAGCAAGACAGAGTTTTTAGCGTTCAAGCATCACAGGGCTTCGAAGTCTGCGTGCGTCGTACCTTGGGCAAGATCGGCTCAGGCAGAGCATGAGCGATAAAGGGGAGTGTTGGGTGCAACGCTCCGATGAGGCACTACTTTGGTCGTTTGAATTCAGAGTGGGTACCCAAACTGGCTACAGATCGGAGCATGAGGCCCGAGCGGACGTGTGGCGCTGCGTATCGCGCTACAAATCGCCAGGCCTCAAAGCTTCAACGACTCTCGGTCACCCGACGTCAGGGAAAAGCTTGCGGCGTGAAACCTTAGCCGGCTTACAAGATCACTTGACCCGTTCGAACTGACTTCTTTACATCGATACTCGATCCAAGTTTAAAAGGATGTGAACAAGTAGCTTGCGATCAAGCGTGTCTCGTCAATATCTCTGGCAGCGTCACTTCGATAGGTTGCATTCCGTAATCGCACAGAGAACCCCTTTAACGATCCCTGGAAGGCGTAGTTTACGTCCACATCACGTTCCCACTCTTTCTCGGCACCGACCGTCTTCAGGCCGTCTCCCCGGATATAGGCCGTGAAAAAGCTCAACCCTGGGATACCCATGGCTGCGAAGTCGTAGCCATAGCGCAGCTGCCAGCTACGTTCGCCTGCGCTTCCGAAGTCGTGGTATTGAACGTAGTTGGGCAGGTAGGGGTTATTGATGTAAGGAAAGCCCGTAGCACCGCCCATGACTTGGTAGGACGCCATGACGCTATGCCCATTGTCTAAGGCGTAGCCGAGCGCGGCAGCATATGCGCGGTTATCAACCTCTCCCGCTTTGGCTGCGCCAACATCACGACTTGAGAAGGCACGCAGGTCAGTGGTCAACATGCCTTTGCCGAGGCGCGTGTTGTGTATCAATCCAGCGAACTGCTGACGGTAAACGTCATCAAGTTCGCCATAAAAGTACGTTGCACTCAGTTCTGGCGTCAGCTTGTAGGTCCCGCCGCCATATCGATAGTTGTCGCCGATACCGGTTGCACGATAGCGACCATCTTTCACTGCGAGGGTTATGTCCTGAAGGTCGGTAGAGTCGGGTGTGATTGTCTTATCGAACTGCGCCAGGTTCAGGGTCAGGCGATCTACGTCGGTAGAGTTGATCTGCCAGCCCTGGAACGTCTGAGGAAGCAGCCGGCTGTTGTTGTACTGAAGCACTGGAACCTTTGGCAATGACATGCCGTAGCGCAGTGATGTTTGAGATACTTTGAGTTTGACGCCATAGCCTGCTTTTGAGTATTCATCAACGGCCTCACCGGAAGCTCGTTTGGGGAGCAGGCCGCTACCGGAACGGTCTGGGCTCGAATCCAGTTTGTAACCCGCAAATACCAGTGCGTCGGCGCCAAAGCCGATGATTCCCGGCGTGTATCCCGACTCATAGTTGAGCAAAAAACCTTGGGCCCATTCTTCTCTTTTGGATACGCCCGTTCCCTGACGAAAATCCCCGTTGTAGTAGAAGTTTCGTGCTTCCAGGCGAATCTTGCTGTCCGCGATAAAATCATCGGCCATTGAGGTGTCGATGGAGATAAGTGCAGGTGTGAGCAAAGCAACATATAAGGCGCGGTTCATTTTTATTATTTTCCTGACGCAGGGAGTCGCTGCTCGGTGCTGGACCGAACAGTGACTGTTTAGAAATGGTGTGATCGATAGAGCAGAAGGTTTACGGCTTGGTGCCAAGTTCCTGGGCGAGCTTGTCGCGATCCAGTTCTTTTTCCCACGCTGAGACAACCAGCGCGGCGACACCGTTACCCACCAGGTTAGTCATGGCGAGTCCGGTGCCCATGAAGCGGTGGATACCCAGAATCAACACCATGCCTGCCACCGGTACAAGCGGCACCACCATCAAGGTGCTGGTCAGCATGACAAAGGCGGCGCCTGACACACCGCTGGCACCCTTGGAAGTGAGCATGGCCACGATGACTAACGTCAGTTGTTGAGAAAGTGACAGGTCGATGTTCAGCGCTTGAGCGATGAAGAGCACCGACATCGTCAAATAGATGTTGGTACCGTCGAGGTTGAAGGAGTAGCCGGTGGGAATGACCAGCCCGACGACGGGCTTAGAGCACCCGAGTCGCTCCATCTTTTCCATGATCTGCGGCAGCACCACTTCCGATGAACTGGTGCCAAGCACGACCAGC
Source organism: Pseudomonas sivasensis (assembly GCF_021391435.1). NCBI lineage: Bacteria > Pseudomonadati > Pseudomonadota > Gammaproteobacteria > Pseudomonadales > Pseudomonadaceae > Pseudomonas > Pseudomonas sivasensis. The sequence continues at coordinate 3,154,239 of NZ_CP090029.1, forward strand.
AACTCCTCTTTGATGTAAGCGATAAAGCGCAGGATGCTGAACCCGCAAACTTTCGCCACGCCACCCAACACCACGATGACAAACAATGCACACAGGATATAAAAGCTGCCGACCAGTTTCATCAGCGGCAGGAGCGCACTGACACCGTAAGTACCGACGGTGAAAGCGATGGCGCCGAACGCGCCGATGGCGGAAAGCTTGGCGATGACGTGAACAATGCGAAAGAACACGCCAGACAGCCCTTCGATCATGTCGTAGACCGGTTTGCCTTTCTCGCCCATAGCTGACAGCGCGCACCCGAAGAGCACGGAGACCAGCAATATGCAAAGCACGTTACCTTCGGCAAAGGCCTGCACAAACGTCGAGGGAATGATCCCCATCAGAAATTCGACCATGTGCATGTGCTGAGCTTTCTCGGCGAACCCGGTGACTGCCGACGCGTCCAGGGTATTCACATCGACATTGAAGCCTGCCCCTGGATTGAAAAGGTGCCCACCGATAAGGCCTATCAGCAGCGATACCGTCGAAATGACTTCGAAGTAGAGCAGTGCTTTCCCGCCGACCCGACCGACCTTTTTCAGGTCGCGCATACCGGCGATGCCGGTGACGACTGTGCAGAAAACTACAGGGCCGATGATCATCTTGATCAGCTTGATGAATGCATCGCCCAGCGGCTTGAGATCGGCCGCAAAGGTTGGCCAGAAATGGCCGACGGCGACTCCCGCGAGAATACCCAGCAGGACTTGAAAGTACATCGCGCGATAGAACGGCGGCTTGGTTTTCACCTTGGCGGGAAGGGTTACTTCTGCCTCAGCAGATGCAGGGCTGGGGTTCATGGCTTTCACTCACTGTAAGTCTTATTTTTGGAGGTGCAACAAAGCTGGGTGCACTTAACGGCCGTAGAGCTTCATCGGGTTATCGATCAGCAGTTTTTGACGCAGCAGAGGATCGGTACAGAAGTTGAACATCAGATCCACCAACCCGCCGTCGTTGGGCATGTCTTTACTGATGTTTGGATGCGGCCAATCAGTGCCCCACAGGACGCGTTCCGGCGCTAGCTCAATCAGCTTCTGCGCGAACGGAACGGCATCTTCGAATGGTCGCCGCCCGACCGATACACGCTCTGCGCCACATACCTTGACCCACGCAAGCGGATTTTCAATCAGTTGCTGCAATGCCAGGAAGGACTGCTGCTCAATACCATCCTGCGCTTTGACGCGACCCATGTGGTCGATGATGAAAGGTACGGGTATCCGCGCCAATCTTTCGGCATAAGTCAGGATGTCTTGTGCATCCAGGTGCAGGACGACATGCCACCCCAAATCCGCAAGGCGATCCACAGTGCTATCAAAGACGTCCAGGTCTGGCGCGCCACCCAGATGTGCAACGAAGTTGAACCGCACGCCACGAACACCGCCGGCGTCCATCTCGGCAAGCTGTTCATCGGTTTCGCTGCCGTCAACGATTGCTACGCCTCGATACCGTCCTTCACTCCGTGCAATAGCGTCGAGCATTGCGCGATTGTCACTGCCGTGACAGCTGGCCTGGACAATTACACCGCGCGTGAATCCCAAGTGGTTGTGCAATGCCTGCAATGTTTCAAATGGGGCGTCTGGTGGGGTATAGCTACGATCATCGGCATAAGGGAAATCAGCCGCAGGACCGAATACATGGCAGTGCGCATCCCACGCACCGACAGGAAGCGGCTGCTTTGGTTTTGTTGGGTTGGCGTCAGGGGCGAGGCAGCTTTTCATCTCGTGTCCTTTATTATCGTTAGCGGAAGCGATAGCCGATGGTGGCCGCCTCGACGCCTTACAACAACAAGACACAGGCTCTAGCAGTTATGCGGATTTTGCATGCGTCTATTCAGTCTATGCAGATCTCACGAACCAATGACATGGTCTGTTGTGCCAGGCGAGACAGCGGGCGCTGCTCAAACGTTGCGATAAATAAGTGCGTCTGGATTGATGGATCAACGATCTGTGCAGCTTTGAGTCCTTCGAGTTTTCCGTCGCCGTTGGCCAAGGCCGAGCGAAACAGTACGCCGTAGCCCATGTTGAGATTGATCAATTCCAATAGCGACGGGATGCTATCGACCTCCAGGCAAACGTTCAGATGCACCTCATGCCTCGACGCTTCATTCTCGATGAGGCGGCGTATGGAGTGAGGTTCGCTGGGAGTGATTAAAGGGTATTGGCCCAAGTCTTTCATCGCTACCTGGGAAGGGAGGTTCGAGTGCTGGCTACCTATGAGCATCAATGGTTCTGAGTGTATGTGCTCATACTGCAGTTGTGCACTGTGGCCAGGATTGAAGAGCAGTGCGAAATCGAGGCGACCCAGGAGCAGCCACTCGCGCATCGAATGAGTCAGGCCTTCTTTGATCCCCAATATGCAGTCAGGAAAGCGCTCTCGGAAGGCAGAGACCACTGCCACAGTGTGGCGTCGGGAAATACTGGGAGGAAGCCCGACGACGACCTTGCCAGACAACGTATCGCGTTGTTCGCGCAGGTCTTCACGCGCCACCTGCACCTGCCGCAAGATGCCTTTGCCGTGATCGAACAAGCGTTGCCCGGAAGCGGTCAGTAAGACGCCTCGACCATTTCGCAAGAGCAGATGCTCCTGCAGCTCGACTTCAAGCTGCCTGACCTGACGGCTAACGACCGACTGAGAAATGTTCAGTACGGCGGCGGCCTTGGTGAAGCTGCCGAACTCGGCCACCCGTACGAAACATTCGAGCTGTTTTAGATCCATGAGTGCGACTCTGGGAAAAAAGCTATGTTACCGCTTTTCCCGGACAGTGCTTTCATGAGCGATTGGGCTGCCATACACCGTGTCGATCAGGTTTATCCAGTCGAATGGCTCAAGGTGTGAGTAATCAATATCGGCATCAAGCATGGCATCGACGAGCCCGAGCTGAGCGCTGACGATGGCTTGGCTCATGTTCGGAACCACGTCGACGTCGCGAGCGGTTTTTGCGACCTCTTTCATTTCCTCTGCGCGACGCCGACCGTGCTCGGCCACGCGACTGATCAAGTAGTGGGGTAGGGCGCTGTCCCAACCCATCTGCGGAAAACTCTGGTGCAATGACGCCAGCACCTCACCCTCGGCATGGTACTGGCGAGCGGTACTCAGGCATTCGGTGGTGAGCGCTTCCAGGCCTTTGATCATGATGCTTCGACACATCTTTATCGCTGAAGCTACGCCAATCACATCTGCCACTACCCGCACGTTCATGCCTAGCCCGCTTAATCGTTCAGCGACCAGGGTGGCGTGTTGGCCGCCTAACAGGATGGGTGTTTTCAAGCGTTGTGGCGGTACCGGCGCCATGACTGCGGCATCAATGTAATCGACGCCATGCAGCTCCATCGCTTTGGCTGCTGCCCGCTTCGTAGAGGGCGCCACCGAGTTGATGTCGATAAACAGTTGTCCGGGCTTCATCAGTGGCGCCGCGTTCAGTGCGACTTCGAGTGCGTTATCCGCTGTGACGGCTGAAATGATCCACTCGCCAAGCGCTATCGCTTGAGCCGCACCCTCGAACAGTTGAACGCCACACCGCTGGGCTTTTTCATGCAGCGCGGCTCGTTTGGCCGGGTCTTCAAGGAGTCGATCATAGGCGTAGATCTTCACGCCCTGTGCTGCAAGATCCTCGCCCAGAATGGCACCGGCTTCGCCGAAGCCGATCATAGATACGGTCGTGGTCATTACGATTTCACCGGTTTTTGCCAGACGTCGCCAGGAATGAGCACGTTGCCTTCGAACAACAGCCGTGCCGTGCGTACCAACCCGCAACCGGCTAACTGACCGTCAATTACACGCAGCTCCACCGTGAACTCGCCGGTTGGATGCTCGACAGACAATTGGACTCGATCACCTGTTTCTACTTGGGCCAAACTGCTCGCGACTGTCCCTTGAATCAGGCAGGCAGAGGCGACACTGACAGCGCCGAACACCCCTATTGATGTGTGACAGCGGTGAGGAATGAAGGTACGGCTGCCAATAGCGCCTCCGTTGCGGGGGGCTGCTATCAGGGACATTTTCGGTACTGTGCGCTCGCGCACATCTCCCAGATTCATCAACGGGCCCGCCTGCAGCCGGATCGATTCCAGCAACGCTTTGAGCGCCATGTCGGCGTCCAGTTGCTCGGGGTTTTCATCGCCCGTGCACCCCACATCAGTCGCCCTGATCAGCACAACAGGCATTCCATTGTCGATACACGTCACTTCAATGCCATCGAAGCGGTCAATGGCATTTCCGGTAGGCAAGAGCGCTCCGCAACTGGAGCCGGCAATGTCTTCGAACTCGACAATCAGAGAAGCACTGGTGCCAGGAACACCATCGATGCGGGTATCACCTGCGTACTCGACGATGCGGCCTGGAGTGGGGACTTTAGCCACCGCGATCTGCCCGGTGTTCACCATGAAAATCCGCACGGTCGTCAACAACTCGTCTGCGCTGATCAGCTCACGCTCGATTGAAAAGGGGCCGACGCCGGCAAGGATGTTTCCGCAGTTCTGACCGTAATCAACTTGAGCCTGTTCGACTGAAACCTGAGCAAACAGATAATCGACATCAGCATCCGGGCGATCCGAGCGGCGGATGATGGCGACCTTGCTGGTCAGCGAATTTGCGCCGCCGATGCCATCTATCTGGCGTGCATCGGGTGAGCCCATGACGGACAGCAATACTTGATCACGCAGCTTACCTTCCGGCGGTAGATCGTCAGCCAGGAAGTAAGCGCCCTTGGAGGTGCCTCCACGCATCATGAGGCATGGAATTCGGGTCTGGCGCATGAAGGTCATCCTTGTACGTCAGTGAGGCTGTCGTAATAAGTCAGGCCCCGATCGATGAGCTTCTGACGCATCGCGTAAATATCCAGGCCCAACTCGCCAGCCGCCAGGCGCACGCGTTTCTGCTCTTCGATTTGGGCGCGTTTTCGGCTGGTTTCAAACACGTCGGGCAATTCTTCGCGGCGCACAATGACCACGCCGTCATCGTCTGCCACTACGACGTCCCCGGGCTCGACCAATTGGCCGGCGCAGATGATGGGCACGTTGACCGAACCCAGGGTTTCCTTGACCGTGCCTTGGGCATGCACAGCCCGCGACCATACCTTGAAGCCCATTTCCCGAAGCGTTCGGGTATCGCGCACCCCGGCGTCAATAATCAGGGCACGTACCCCTCGGGCCATCAACGAGGTGGCGAGCAAGTCGCCGAAGTATCCATCGGTGCAGGGAGACGATGTCGCGACCACCAGGATATCGTCGGGTTGGCATTGTTCGACCGCCACGTGAAACATCCAGTTGTCACCCGGCGCAACCAACACGGTCACCGCCGTTCCGCTGATGCTCTGGTTCTGCTGGATGGGACGAATGGCCGATTCCAACAAACCTTTACGTCCTTGGGCTTCATGCACGGTAGCAACACCAAAGCGATCCAGTTCGTCGATCAGCGCCGAATCGCCACGGGGAATGTTGCGCACGACAACTCCAGTTTTTCCGATCAGTGTGCTCATGCCAGGTTCTCCGTCACCCTTGGGAAGATGCTTTGATAGCCCTCGGCGTAAACGATGTTACGGGTAGAGGCGATACCCACGTTGCGTTTGGCCTGCACACCGCGTTGCAGGGCGACACGGGTGTAGTACTCCCAGAGATGTTCCTGACCAGCCATGCACTGGATGGCGGCGTATTTCTTGTCCCAGACTTCGGTGATGTCCAACAGCACATCCGGGCGCCATTCGCATTGCTCCGGCTGGTGGGGTTCGAAGCTGTAAACGGGTGGGGCCCCCACAATTTTTTCGCCAGGCTTGTAGCCTTCGGCCTGAGCGATGATGCGCGCTTCCTGCGTCAGGTTCATCGCCAGCGGGTGATCGTAGTTGTAGGGGTCTTTGATCGAGTGACTGAGGACGAACTCCGGTTGCACGCGGCGAAACACATCGGCCAAACGAAACAGCGTCTCTTTATCGGCGCGCATCGGGTAGTCGCCGATGTCGAAGAATTCCACGCTCGCGCCAAGTATCTCCGCTGCGGCTTCAGCCTCGCTGCGACGCGCGGTTTTGACCTTGTCTTCAGACATCTCGCCTTTGCGCCAGAGCTTGGCCGACTCACCTCTTTCGCCATAGGACAAGCACACGATGTGTACGGCATAACCTTGTTGGGCGTGCAGAGCGATGGCGCCACCTGCGCGCCAAACGAAATCGGCAGAGTGGGCGCTGACGACTAATGCAGTTTTTGTTTTATTGATCATCGAAGTGCTCTTCTTGCGGCTGTTTGAGAGCACCCACAGTCGCATTTGAGGGGGAGGTTGAATAATGCGTTCGGCGGCAATAGGTATGCGTTTTACTTATCGGGATGAGTTATGCATGCTGTGCACCCGCTTTCTCAAAAACTCGGCAGGTAGGCATGCACAGTCCTGAGTTGCCCAATTTGATGCAGGTTCGCGCGTTCCTTCGCGTTGTCGAATACGGCAGCGTATCCAAGGCATCTGCCGTGCTATTTCGTGCACAGCCTGTCGTGACACGCGCCATCCTGGCGCTGGAGAAGCGCCTCGGCGCCTTGCTGTTCGAACGCACCGTCAATGGTATGCGTCTGACCGATTACGGAGACCGTGTCATTCCTCGGGCTCGCCGGGCCTTGGAGGAACTGCTGGCCGTTCCGTCTTTGCTGGGGCAGGTATTGGGCCACTCCGCCGAGCCGCTTTACCTGTTCCAGACCCGCCGCCTGGAAATGTTCGCGAAACTCTGTGAAACCCACCATATGCAAACCACGGCGAGTGCGCTTGGCGTTTCGCAGCCCGCGATCAGTGCCGCCATCAAAGTGCTGGAGCAGGGCAGTGGTGCTGGCTTGTTTGAACGCACGCCTCACGGTTTGCTGCCGACCCGCGCGTGCCTTGGAATGTTGCTGCGAGTTCGGCGAGCACTGAATGAACTGCGTCACATCGATGCGGATATCGCTGCGTTGAGTGGTTCTCTTCAAGGTGCCGTGCACGTAGGGGCCTTGCCGCTCGGGCGCACGGGAATACTGCCAGAAGCCATCGTGCGCCTGACCCTGCAACACCCCCACGTACGAGTCGTCACAAACGAAAGCCCGTTTGACCTGCTAGCCAGTGAAATGCGCGCTGGCGATGTGGATTTTGTACTCGGCGCTCTGCGCCCGTCGGCCTACGCCAGCGATCTGCATAGCGAAGCCTTGCTGCGGGAGGAAATGGTGATCCTGGTACGCCGCGACCACCCTTGGCTGGAGCGGACGCCTTCCTATGAGGACTTGAGTGCCGCCCGCTGGATCTTGCCTCGCGCCGGCTCTCCGGCACGGCAACTGCTAGACGCGTTTTTTGCCCACATCGGCATCGCCGCACCCAGCCCAGTGATTGAAACGGGCGACCTGGCGATTTTGCGCGGTGTGTTGCTGCGCTCAGACATGCTCGCTGCCGTTTCGGCGCATCAACTGGAACACGAAATGGTCAGCGGTGAGCTGGTGCGACTGCCGCTTTCCCTTAGCCACACCACGCGACCTATTGGCCTGATCTCCAGAGCGGGGGCGCTTCAATCGCCTGCGGCGCAGGCGTTGATGGATAAGATTCGGGAGGTGGTAGGGGAGGCGGCGATGAAAATGGCAGAGGTATCCTGACGCAGGTTCAACGTAGTTATTCGTCAGCAAGGTGTCTTGACCCCTACGCTGGCGTGAAACAGTAGGCGGCCAGCTTGTTGCCGTCGAGATCACGCGCGTAAGCAGCATACGCGTTGGGTGCCCAGTCTCGTGGCCCCGGCGTACCTTCGTCAGTTCCCCCACTGGCCAGCGCTGCGGCGTGGAAGGAGTCGATGGCTGCGCGGTCGGGTGCTGCGAAGCTAATAGTGACACCGTTACCCACGGTTGCAGGAGCACCGTTGGCTGGTTTCAGAACGTAGAACGATGGGGTGCTCTCCCCCCAGGCCGAGCCATCATCTTCTAAATCGATGATGCGTTTTTGTCCCAGCGCACCCAATACATGGTCGTAAAAATCGCGGGCTTTTTGCATATTATTGGTGCCGACGGTGATGTGCGTGAAGATAGGCATTTAAGTATCCTTTTTGGTGAAAAACGGCAGGTGGATATTGCTGTTTGTCCCGTTGCGAGATGAGCCCTGGCCTCCGTCGACAAGCCTGTTGGGTCCGAGATTTCTTCGCACAATCCGAGCCTTTGCAAAAAATGTGGTGAAGGAAGTTGTCTTGGCATCGGCACGAATGTAAACGGGGTTATCGACGCCAGCGCTGTGAAAGAGCAAGAGGCCAGCAATCCAGTCGAGATGCATGGAAGCTGAAAGCGTCGTGACCGCAAATTACGCGTCCATGCAGTTTTGGTCCCTTCGTAGTCTCAACAGCGTTACTTGTCACTAATGGTGATACCAGTGCGCACGCGCCGATCAATTGAAAGTTCAAAGATGTCAGGTCTTGAATAGTTGCCTGCCAAATCTAAGTCGTGAAGTTGCGCGTCCAGGCCCAAACTCAGCGAAACAAACGACACAAACGACACCCATTGAAACGCCTTGGTGGTCTCCATGGTGGTGGAGAACACCATTGGCACAAACGTCAGCGGATTTACCACTCCACCGAACATCACCAGTGCAGCGACCCAGTCAGGAAGCTGCGGATTGGAAAGCGCGGTGACCGCCATCACCGTCCCCATGATGATTCAGTCCAGATGCGCCTGCCGCACGCGTATCGGATTGGCCATGCCCAGGGCGCGAAGCTGGGCCGGGTAGTCGACAGAAGCCAGAACGGCGAAACCGCAGAGCGCCCCCGGCGCGATGGATAACAGAGCGGTAGCCAGAAGCGCATGAACCATCAATTAGCCTTACTGATTCCGGGTCGGCCTATGCACGGCCGCCCGGAACATATGGTTGAGGCGAGAGTTCAGGCGTCGCGCAGCGTTAACCCGGTGCGTACGCGTCGATCAATCGAGAGCTCGAAAACATCCGGACGCAAGTAATGCCCGGCCACATCGAGGTCATGGTGCTGGGCATCGATCTGCGCTAGGTCGATGGTTGCCAGTATAATTCCAGGCTCTCCGAAGAGCGGTGCCGTCACCCAGGAACCATCAGGGGCGATCACACCAGATCCGCCATTGAACAGTACGTCTTCCTCCAGTGCCTTGCCGCCAACCCCACGCCGGTAAGCCGCCAACAACTCGGCCGGCACATCCCCAGCGGCCAGGTACTGGCCGGCGCAGAGCACAAAGCAGCGCCCTTCGAACGCGTAGGAACGGGCAGCGACATGGTGCATTTCCGGCATGTCCGGCCAGGCCGCCACATGAATCTGTTCGTCCTGTGCATGCAGAGCCTGGCGCGCCAGCGGGTGCCAGTGTTCCCAGCACACCAATCCGCCTACGCGACCAACCACGGTGTCGACCACCCTTAGCCCTGCGGCATCACCATTGGCCCATACCGTCCGTTCGGTGTGGGTGGGCGTCAGTTTGCGGTGCACATTCAAAATGGCGCCATCGGGGCCAATAGTGACCAGTGAGTTGTACAGCGAACCGCCATGGTGTCGGGAGCGCTCGTTCATCCCCATAACCACGGTGACTGCGTTAACGCGCGCAGCCTCGCGAAGCTCCGCCAGGTCATCGTGCATGTCTTCAGGCTGGCCAATGACCGGGCTGTCTGCTAGTAGCTTGGCGTACCAGGACTTTGCTTGCGCATCGTCCCAGCCCGCCATTCCAAATACCCATGCTGGGTAGCAGCTCAGCCAGGTTTCCGGAAATATCACAAGTTGAGCCTCCTGGAGTGCTGCCTTTTTGATATGTTCGGCTGCCCGACGCATCGACTCGGCTCGATCAAGGAGAGCCGCAGGCATTTGCACAATGGCGACTGTTTTTTCGCGTTTGCTGGTCATTTAAAAACCTTTTTCTTTTGGTCGTTTATCGGTGAGTGCTCAGCCGGCAATACCTTCAAGCGCCAGTTGACTTTTGCGTTGCGCGGCAATCTCCGAGGAACGTTCGAGGTTGCGCGTCAGCACGAAATACAGGCCACCGGAAATCAGCAGGCCGGGGATGAATGCGATATCCGCACCGCCCATTACTTCAGCTACCGGGCCAACGAAAAACGGGATAGAGAAGAACGGCACCATCGCGACAAACCCGACCAGATAGGCAAGCACGCCGCGCCAGGCCCAACGGCCATATACGCCGTGCGGATTGAATATTTCGGCGATGGCGTATTCACCTTTGCGAATCGCATAAAAGTCGACAAGGTTGACCGCCGTCCATGGGATCAAGAAGTACAGCATAAGCAGCACAAAGCCGTTGAAGCTGGCCATATAGGCATCCGGTAACGTCAACGCGATCACCAGCGACAACAGGCCAACTGTGCTCAGGCCGATCACTCTCACGCGGACACCTGGGCGCACTGGTCGGAAACCGTCCACTGCGCTGATGCCGGTTAGCATGGCGCCATAGCAGTTGATGCCGGTGACCGACAACTGTGCGACGGCGCCTACCAGCGCGACGAATATGCCAAAGCCAGGGAATAAATAATTGCCGGTTTGCACCAGCGAAACGATGCCATCGGCGCCCGGTATATAGCTGGACAACACCGCCCCCAGAGACATCAGCCAGGCCGCCGAAGCAGCCGCGCCCAGGTACGTCCAGAAGATCAGCCTGGAGCTGGACGAGTCTTGGGGCAGGTAGCGCGAATAATCTGAGACATAAACCGAGTAGCTGATGTTATAGCCCGCTGCGAGTGACAACTGCACTAGAAACGCAGTGGTGTTCCAGCCCGAACCAACCGGTGTTGGGGCCGCCGCTGGCAGTGCAGTAACAGCCATCAATGTCACGATGCCAAACACCGCAATTAGCAGGTATGTGAGCCAACGCTGCACAAAGTGCAATAGGTCATAGCCCACCACTGCAATCACAATGCTGATCGTAATCAACGTGGGGTACCAAAACCACGTAGAGCCCGGTAGAACCAACTGTATGGCTTGGGTTACCAAAATGACGCCGAACACTATAAAACCGATGTAAACAAAGATGGTCGCCGCAAACGGCACAATGGCCCCACGGCTGCCGAATTGCGCGCGTGACTGGATCATCTGCGGCATGCCCATCTTCGGGCCCTGGTTGGCGTGCAAGGCCATGAACACGGTGCCGAAGCCAGCACCTATGATAACCGCCAGTACACTCCACAGAATGCTGAGCCCCATGCTCGGCCCAACGAAACCGACCATCATGGTGAGAAACACAAAGTTTCCGGTAAACCAGAACGGGCCTTGGTGCCAGACCTTACCGTGTCGCTCTGTACTAGGCACATAATCGATTGAGCGAGTTTCAATGGTGGGTCTGCCCGACCCTCTACGTCGTTGAGTTGTCATACCGCACTCCGTAAACATTATTTTTCTTCTGGGGGAAGTCGTGCTCGCGTGGGCCGCAGTTGCTCCCCTTCCTGCAGGACTTCTGCCCAGCAGCACTGCGAGTATCGAAAGAAAGAAATGGCCGGTAAATCCTCCAGTACAGAACCTGACTTGCTTGAAATCGCAACTAAAGCACGGCCTCTTTCGGTACCGTTCAGGCGCATTGATTCGCAAGGCAAATTTACTGGTATAAGGGCTGTGCCTATGGCATTTGTGAATCTGCACCGGAGGTCTTGATGCTTACCAATTTCTCAGACGTGGATCTGCGCAAACTGCGCATCTTTTGCACTATCGTCGAGGCTGGAGGCTTCACCTCCGCGCAGGTACGCCTAAATACCAGCCTGCCCCGCTTGAGCACATTGGTGCGAGATCTGGAAGTTCGCCTTGGCTTCACCCTCTGCCGTCGCGGCAAGAGCGGTTTTCAACTTACTGAGCAAGGCGCCCAAACTTATGCTGCGGCGCAGGAGCTGTATGCTGATATCGACCGCTTTCATCAGCGGGTAGTCATGCTTAACCAGAAGTATCCAGAGTTCTTGCAGATAGGCAGCGTCGATAACCTGCTTTCGCTCGACCAGGCACCGCTACCGCGGGCCCTCGCTTCCTTTCGACTAGTCTCGCCTCGTACACGCATCGACCTGCAGGTAATGCGCGCCGACGAGCTTGAGCAAGCCGTGCTCGAAGGACGTCTGCACCTCGCGATTGGTTGTTTTAACCACCAGCTTTCGGGCCTGCACTACCAAGAGCTATTCGAGGAAGAACAAAATCTGTATTGCGGGCGCGGACACCCTTTCTTCGAGCGTCCCGACGAGCACTTTACGGACGAGGAAATCGGTGCTGCAGATTACGTCGACCGTGGCTATATGCTCGAAAGCCGCCGGCCACACAAATTGCGTTTCGGTAACTCGGTAAGCGCTTTTTCCATGGAAGCCATCGCCACGCTGATTGCATCCGGTACCTGCATCGGCTTCCTGCCAACCCACTATGCCGATATCTGGGTCGCGCGTGGGATGCTGCGTGTAATTGCACCGCAGCGGTTAAGGTATAGCGCATCATTTCACTGCATCACCCGGCAAGGGCAAGTGCCGACGGAGTCACTGGCCAAGCTGCTGCAGGCGTTGCAGACGGCATAGTCATTGGTGACATTGAAGCCGAGCACGCAAGTTCGAAAATCAGACAAACAAACCCGTTCGTACGGCAAGCGCGATGCCGGATAGGAGGAGGTGGAAATTGCTACGAGTCGAGAAAGCGAAGTTAGCCAAATGGCGGCCATCTGATACTGTTTTTTATGTTGGATCTGAGTCTGTATTTAACTTGGCTACGCTCTATAGAGTGTATATCCGACGCACAAGTGGACAGTGATCGGCCGCCACTATTTCTGGCTCTCTGAAGACCGGACGACCTCGAGAGTCTTCAGGAATTACCATGAACATCCGTCCGAGCTTTCACTGCAAGACCTTCCCCGAGTCGCAACGTGACATTCTTGGCATGATCGCGACCGATCAGCATCTGGGCGACGTACTCTGTGCCATCTGCCAGATGCTCGACACACAGTCCCCCGAAAGCCTCTGCTCTATCCTGCTGACGGATGCTGAGGGTAAGCACTTGTTCAACGGCGCGGCACCCGGCCTACCGGCCGAGTACACCGAGGCGATTGATGGTATGGCCATTGGTCCACAAGAAGGGACATGCGGCACCGCAGCGTTTCGGCGCGAGCTTGTGGTCACCGAAGACATCGCCCATGACCCGAACTGGGAGCGCTTCCGCAGCCTGGCTCTGGGACATAACCTGCGTTCCTGCTGGTCAGTCCCTTTGCTTTCCCATCAAGGTACCGTGTTGGGTACATTTGCCCTGTACCAAAAGCGTACCCATGCGCCGGACGAGGCGCAGATTCAACAATTGGTCTTTGCCGCCCAACTTGCAGTCATTGCAATCCGCCACGAGCGTGACGGACGGCGACTGGAGGAAAGCGAACAACATTTTCGTTCATTGTTCACCTATAACCCCAACCCAGTGTTCGCCCTCGATCTGGCCGGCAACATCCAGAGCGTGAATCCTGCAGGCCTGAAGCTGAAACCGCACACTGCAATCAATTTCATTGGCCATCATTTTTCCCAACTGGTGCTCGATGAGGATCTGCAACGGGTCAGTCAGCATTTTTGCGCTGCCCGTGCCGGAGTGCCTCAGCGCTTCGAGGCACAGCTTCGCGACGAAAGTGAGCGACTGTTGACCATGGATATCTCCAACCTGCCCATCATGGTCAACGGAGAGATCGTCGGAGTATTCGGCATTGCCCGAGATATCAGCGAACAGAAACATTTCGAGCGCCAATTGCGCTTCAATGCCAGCCATGACCGGCTAACCGGTTTGCTTAACCGTGTTTCGCTTGAAGAACGGCTTGCTCTGGATTGCCACATCAGTCGTCGGCATAAGCGTTGTCTGGCGGTGATGTGCATTGATCTGGATGGATTCAAATCCATCAACGATTCGATCGGGCATTACTTCGGCGATCAGGTACTGATCGAAGTGGCGCAACGTATGACCCAGCAAGTTCGTCCCGGTGACACCATCTTGCGTATGGGCGGTGACGAATTCATCGTGCTGCTGCCCGACCTGCTTCGTGATGAGGACGTTGTACCGGTGGCCGAGCGGCTGATGGCCGGCATTGCCAGACCCTACTGCATCCAGGGTATTGACCTGCATGTGACTGCAAGTGTCGGAATCACCCTGAGCGATGGTCACATCGAGCAGCCGATGCAACTGATCCAGCAAGCTGACATGGCTATGTACAAAGCCAAGCAGCAAGGGCGCAATAACTTTCAGTGGTACACCAGCGACCTCAATCAGCTTGTTTGCGAGCACGCGAGCCTGCGCAATGACCTGCAAAAGGCTATCGAAACTCAGTCATTCCAGCTTCATTACCAACCGCAGATAGACGCGCGCACTGGGCGGGTGGTCGGGATCGAAGCGTTGCTGCGCTGGGAGCACCCTGAAAAAGGATTTATTTCACCTGCAGTGTTTGTGCCGGTGGCAGAGGACAGTGGGCAGATCATCCCGCTGAGCCTCTGGGTGCTCGATACGGCCTGCGCGCAATTACGCCTGCTGGGTGAGCAGGGCATAAAGGACATTTCGATGGCTGTGAATATTTCGCCGATGCATTTCCAGCGTGGCCAGTTCGTCGAGTCTATCCAGGCAGTGCTGAGCAAATACGGCCTCAGCACCGGACAGTTGGAACTGGAGATTACCGAGTCGCTTCTGCTGCATAACGTTGAACAGGCGATCGACACGTTGCATCGGCTCAAGGCGTTGGGGGTGCGCATTGCGTTGGATGATTTCGGCACTGGCTTTTCCAGCCTCAGTTACCTAAAGCGTTTGCCGATCGACAAGATCAAGATCGACCGCTCGTTCATCCAGGAAATTGCTACCGATCGTCACGATGCGGCGATCACCCAAGGCATTATTTCCATGGCCCATCACCTTAGCCTGACGGTGGTCGCCGAAGGTGTGGAAACCACGTCTCAAGTGGATTTCCTTAAAGGCAGTCGCTGCGATATTTTTCAGGGGTATTACTTTGCCAAACCGATGCCCTTTGCAGACCTCGAAGCTTTCCTGAGTCATCGCGCGTGCCGGACCCTGACGCCCGATCCTGTCTTGTCCCAGGCATGAAAATCAAACGCCAAAGCGAATTTTCAGATTCAGACGACGCCGGTTGTCCTGAACTACACTTCAACGGATTCTGATCGAGGTCAGTGTAATGCGACTGAGTGAAGGGCCTCTAGACGGAACTACATTGCTTCATGACGTCCAGCCGCCAAACTTCCACGACCAGCCGCTGCATGTTCGGTATGCGTGGGTAATTGACCCATCCGGTGCTCGCGCGCGCGATCCAATCCAGTGACTGGCGACTATCGCCGGTCACGAGCATTGGAAGGCGTTAGGTGGTGGGTTTAGGAATCAGGTCTGCGCCGCGCATTTCAACAGCGCTCCAGTGGATGGGCTCAAAACTTGTGCTGTGGGGTCGGCAAATCACCTCGTAGTGCTCTCGAAAGATTTCTCCGCGTCTTTCGGGATCGACGCCAAAAGCCGAAAACTCTATCGGACGATCGCCGGAAGCCTCCCCCAGAATCATGCGACCTGAGCTCAACTGATCGACGCTTGCTGAACCCTCGATGCCGCTGCTAAGGAATCGTGCTCGGCCGAGCTTACAAGCAGCGGGGCAGGCCTCAAGGATTGTTATTGCACTCGGATCAAGGCTCGCAATAGGGCAATCGCCAGTTTCGTCAACGGCTTTGGCGTTACCGCATGCGCCAAAGCATGAGTCGTCGTGGAAACTGTTGGGACAATGCGCCGATGCAGAAGCGGCTTTCCACGCCATGATGGGCATCAGGTTTGAAATCCAGAGCAGGGCAGGGGCACTCAAGGTAGGGCGTTTATTGCGTGAATTACCGCATCGGCGATGGTCTTTGTAATAAGCCGACGCTGGCTGTTATCAACCTTCGGGCTCAGCCATATGGGTAGGCTGTTGAGCATGGGCAAAATCGCAGTAAGCGCCCCCTCGCGCAACGGGCCGCCGGGTTGATGGCCCAACTGGCCGACCAACTTCATGATTTCTGACTCATAGGCTAGCCTCAATCGCTCAACGCGTGCCTGCATCGGAGCGCCCAGGCAATTGGCATCCATGACCGCTAACTTGAAGTGCCCGGTCATCTGTTCATGCAATTTAAGATGGCCTTCGATCAGTTTTGTCAGGCGCTGCGTGGGCGTCAATCTTCGGGTTTTGATCAGGTCGACGTGCGACAACAGCGCCTGATAGAGCTCTGTCAGCCATTCAAACAACATTGCTTCCTTGCTCTCTACATGGTGATAAATCGCTCCCGGGCTGATTCCAACATGCGCCGCCAATTCCCGCATGCTGACCTGGCTGAAACTACGTTCCTTGAACAGCTCCAGGGCTCTGCGCTGAAACTCCGAGCGGCTCAGCGTGGGAACCATACGTCCGTGAGTCATGTGTCGAGTGCCTGCTGTTTGGCAATTTCCTGGTTGCGCAGAATGAACCGCTGCAACTTGCCACTCGGGGTCTTGGGCAGTTGTTCGACGAACTCGATTTCCCGTGGGTACGCATGCGCGGCCAAGCGCTGTTTGACATGCAGACGCAGGGCTTCCGCCAACTCGGCACTGGGCAGGTACTGACGGTTCAGCACCACAAACGCCTTGATCAGCTCGGTGCGTTGCGGGTCGGGCTTGCCGATCACCGCGGCTTCGACGACTGCCGGATGCTCGATCAGCGCGCTCTCGACATCGAAAGGCCCCACGCGGTAGCCGGACGTGGTGATCACATCGTCGTTACGGCCTACAAAGCTGATACTGCCGTCCTCATTGAGCTCAACGATATCGCCGCTCAAGTAGTAACGGTCGACAAACGCCTTGGTGGGCATGTGAAAGTAGCCATTGAACCAGCACAGGGGCGAGCGCGCGCGATCCACCGCCAGTACGCCCGGCTGAGCCGTCGGTAGTTCCCGATGCGCATCATCCAGCACGACAATCCGGTACCCGGGCACCGCATAACCGGCAGAACCCTCACGTACCGGATGGCGTAGCCCATGGTGATTGCACAGCACCATGCCAATTTCGGTTTGGCCGTAATGGTCGTGAATGACCACCCCGAGCTGTTCGGCGAACCAACGGATGACTTGCGGGTTGAGCGGTTCCCCGGCGCTGCTGACGATACGCAACTGGCCACGCACGGCGTCGGCGAACTCGGCCCCGGCAGCAATCAGCAGGCGATAGGCCGTGGGCGAGCCGGCCAGGTTGCTGATCGCATACTTGGCGATAATCCGGCAGGTGCTTTCCACGGTGAAAGGGCCGTCATGGAACAGCGTGGCTCGGCCGCACGCCAGTGGCCCGGTCACTGCGTAATACAAGCCATAGGCCCAGCCGGGGTCGGCGAGGTTCCAGAAATGGTCGTCTTCGCGCAAGTCGATTGAATCGCGCATATAACTTTTGAAGGCCAGAATGGCGCTCAAAGGCACCTCAAGCGGCTTGGCAGGTCCTGTAGTGCCCGAGGTACACATCAGCAGGAAAGGCGCACTCGCGTCCAGCAGCTCAGGCGTGCAGTCGGCCTGTTGGCGACCGAGGGCGTCCCAGAAACCGTAATCGCTCGGGTGCTGTGGGGGGCCGTCTGTCACGATGACGCGAGGGCAGTCGGGGATGTCATCCAGCTTGGGACGATTGTGGGCATCGGTCACGATCCAGCGTGCCCCGGAGCAATCCAATCGCTGCTCGATCGCCTTGGGCCCGAATGCGGTAAAGAGAGGTTGGTAGACCGCACCGATGCGCCAGGTCCCGAGGATAGTAATCACCAGTTCAACCGTGCGTGGCATGAGTCCGGCGACACGATCTCCCGGTTGTACCCCTTGCGCTCGCAGAAAGTTGGCAAAGCGCGCAGCGTGCACCTGCAGTTCGCTGAACGTGTAGTGCGTGGCGCGACCATCCCGCGTTTCGCAGTACAGCGCCACGGCATTGCCATGAGCGTGCCGGTCGCAGCACTCGATGCAGGCGTTCAAGGCTCCCGGTTCGCCGTGCAAGTCTTGAGCAGCCAGTTGTAGATAGTCGAAGGTTGACACTGCTGAGTCGTAATCGCGCATAACGTACCTGATTATTATTGTTGGAATTTGCCCTACGCCCACGCAAGCTGCGCAGGCGCAGGGATGTTGCTAGTTGTCCATCATCTCTGCCGCTTGCTGGGTCGCCTGGCTGGTCCGCGTGGCTAGCTTGCGCACTTCATCGGCGACCACTGCAAACCCGCGACCGGCGTCGCCTGCTCGCGCCGCCTCAATGGCGGCATTCAACGCCAGCAGGTTGGTCTGGCTGGCAATGCCCTGAATGGTGGCAACAATCTGCGTCAGCTTGGTGAGGGTTTCCTGCATCACCCGATGTTGTTGCGCCTGCGCCTCGCGCATCGTGCTTTCTTCATGGTGGGCATGTATGTCGGTGATGGCACCCACCACCCGTTGCGGGGAGCCGTCCTGCGCGCGGCGCGTTTGCCCACGACCGCGAAACCAGCGGTAAGTACCGTTTTTATGTTTGAGTCGATAATCCACATCGAACGGCGTCTTGCCGCTGCGGTCGTCCACATGGGCGACGAATGCGCCGATGGCCCGCGCGCTATCGTCGGGATGCAAGCGCGAGGTCCAGCTTTCCAGGGTGTTGGGGAACTCCTCAACGGTGTTGCACCCCAGCAGTCGGCGCATTTGCGAAGACCACCAAATGGTATTTTTCGGGTTCGCTGGGTCGCCTGCTACCACCTCGATATCCCAAAGCCCGTCATGCAGCATTTCCCGGGAAATGTCGAAACGTGTGGCCGCCAGTTCGAGCGCCTCGTTGTGCAGGTACTGGTCATGAATGTCACGAACGGTCCCAGCGATGCAGAGCGCTGCGCCTTGCGCATCGCGACGCGAGGCACCGCTTATGCTGCACCAGCGATAGTCGTCGCCGGGTGCAGGTTTCATCCGCACCTGGAGCGCAAATGCCGTCCGCCCGCTGCGATCAGCAAGGTGCCTGGCGAGCGCTGCCAGATGCACTTGCCGGTCATCCGGGTGCAACTGTTCACTCCACGCGCCGAGCTGATTCATAGCCTGGGCCTGGTTCGACGCTGGCCCCGTCCACGTCATTGAACATTCCGGCCCAGGAGCAGCGGTTCCATCCAGCTCCAGTTCCCAGAACAGTTCATCTGCGCCCTGTGTGATCAGTACCCAGCGCGCCTCCCATTGCCGCAACAGCGTGTCACGGCAGGCCAGGTGCTGTTCCAGTTGGCTGACGCGAAACGCCAGTGCGCAGGCCTGCTCCTTAACGGCTTGCCGCTCTTGCAGCAGTCGCTCGACGCTTGCCAGGATGCGGCGCACCAACCGGTTGTTCGACGACAATGGCGTGCTCGCCTGATCAGGCTGCTCCAGTCGGTCGGCGAGCTGCGCCAATACCCGGCGTGTGGTTCGGCTGAAAAAGAGCATGGGGCACCTCTACCTCGGTCAAATGGGAACAGCCTGCAAGGACTGCATCGGGGCCGATAAGGCCTGGGCGTCAAAGACTTTCGCTCCCGGCAGCGTTTGCCAGGCTGATGGGCCGGCGGCTATTTCCTGGGCGCTCAGCAGGCAGTCGTCGAGGGCGCGCTGTAACACGTGGGTATCCAGATCCTGGCCGATAAAGACCAACTCCTGCCGGCAATCACCGACAATGCTGTCCCACTTGGTCATGATGCTTCGCAACCGATATTCATCCCGTGGCCATTGCGACTGCTCGATGAAGTTCCACCAGTGCCCGACATAGTCCCACTGGAACTGCCTGCCGCTGTGCACCAGCAGGCCGGTTTCCAGGTGCCGGCTGGCGAGCCAGAAGTAACCCTTGCTACGCAACAGCCGCCCGTTGCGCCAGGGGCGTTGCAGAAAATCGAGTAATCGCTGTGGGTGAAAGGGGGCACGCTCGCGGTACACCCATGACGTCACGCCATAGGTGTCCGATTCGGAGGCCGGTGTGTCATCGGCCTGCATTTTTTTCATCCAGCCGGGTGATGCAGCCAGGCTGGGTAAATCAAACAGATGGGTACCGAGAATGCCTGATAGCTCAACGTTGCCGTGTGTCATCGGCATGATCCGCGCGGTCGGGTTAAGGCCGGTGAGGACCGCGTGCACGGCCTGATAACCGGGCTCGTCGATCAGGTCCAGTTTGTTGACGAGAATGACGTTGGCGTACTCCACCTGCTCAATCAGCAGATCTGCCAGATGGCGTTTGGGTGTGTCCACTTGTGCGTCGTCGCGCGCTACGATATCCGGCGATTCGAGCAACGTCTGAAAACGACTGCCATCGACCACCGTCACCAAGGTATCGAGCCGCGCCAGTTCGCTGAGGCTGAAGCCTTCTGCGTCAAGAAATGCGAACGTCTCGGCAACCGGCATCGGCTCGGAGATTCCCGTGGACTCAATGAGCAGGTAGTCAAAACGTTGCTGGCGTGCCAGGGCACTGATCTGTTCGAGCAAATCGGCGCGCAGCGTGCAGCAGATACAGCCATTGCTCATCTCGATCAACTCATCTCGACCACGGTGCAGCGCCACGTCGCGCTGCACCTCTTCGGCATCAATGTTGACGTCGCTCATATCATTGACGATGACTGCCACTCTCAGGCCGTCGCGATTGCGCAAGATATGATTGAGCAGGGTGGTTTTGCCGGCGCCGAGGAAACCAGAAAGCACGGTCACCGGCAGTCGGCTCGCCTGGGCGCCGTCAATCATACGTTCACCGCATGTGAGCTGGCGGCCTTGTCCAAGTAGCTTTCGAACAGGTCGACCACCACAAAACCTTCATCGGCCGCATCCCCCCACAGGTCTTTCACGCGAAACTCGACGTGGTAGGTTGGCTGATGCGCAGCGTTCAAGTCGCCATGACCAATGGCGTCCGGAAAAGGCCATTTTTCTGAAGTTCGGTGGAGGACCACACCTTCCTTGCCGCGAACATAGGCCGGCATGCGGGTATGCCCGGCTACATACTCGTTGCGCACGACTACCCGGTCGCCGACTTCAAAAGGCGTTCGGCCAGTGACCGCCGGGCGGCCCTGCGCATGCGCGGGATTCGCTAGCTTGAAGTGAGAACCCAGGGCCTGATCGAGCTCCGCCTGGGTGATGACGCCGGTTTCGACCAGCAGGGTGGCGGTGGCGATGACATAGCGTTCGTAGTACTGGGTGCCGACATGCTGACGCACGTCCAGTCGCTCGACGGCGTGGCGCACTTCGTCCACGCTGAACTTCTTCAAGTGATCGGCACCGATAAACATCAAGCTGTACGCCAGGTGCTCCCAGTCCTGCTTGAACACGGGTTGGTAGCTCAGACTGTTGATGGTGTGAGGGACTTTGCCAAAGCCTTGGAAACCGCCGAGATCGTGAAAGCCATCCATCGTGGATACCTCTTAATAGAGAATGAATAGAGAATAAAAATTGAAAGAAACAAAGCACCCCGGTTACGCGACGTACGGTAGCGCCACGCCAATAAGGACATCCTTGGTAATCAATTTTCGAAGCGCCTCTTCATCCATGGATTCGCTGCCCTTTGGCCGCAGAGGCAGCACCAGATAGCGGCTTTCGGCGCTGGTGTCCCACACCTTGATGGAGACCCCGTCCGGCAGCTCCGTGCCCAGCTCCCGCAGCACGGTGCGCCCTTCGCGAACCAGTCGGGCGCGGAACTCGAAGCCCTTGTACCACTCCGGCGGCAAGCCCAGGACGGGCCAGTTGGTGCAGGAGCACAGGCTGCACACAATCACGTTTTTCACGCTGGGCGTGTCTTCCAGCGCAACAATGTATTCACCCTGCGGGCCGGTATAGCCAAATTGAGCGCACGCAGCGGTACCGTCCTTGAGCAGCAGTTCGCGAAACTGTGGGTCCACCCATGCCTTGGCCACTACCCGAGCACCGTTCTGCGGGCTCCATTCGTGTGCCATGAGCTGTGTCATGTGCTCGATGTAACCGTCGGGGATCAGGTCTTTTTGTTTGAGCACTTGCAGTAACGCCTGTGCTCGCTCACCCGGGGTTGATGGTTTTATTTCAGGTGTGGTCATCAGTTGGTTCCTCATCGTTGAGCTTCTAGGCAGCGCCCGGCGGCTTATTCTTTTGCGCTGCATGGGACGCATCGGCTACTAGCTGTTTTTCCAGTCAACCGATGCCTCGAAAGCCGCCGCAGCCTGGTAAATCGTGCCTTCGGCATAGTGTTTGCCCACTAGCATCAGCCCGACAGGTAAACCGTCTACCAGGCCGCAGGGAATCGACATGGCCGGATGGCCAGTGATGTCCTGTGCGGAGGCATTGCCGATCATTTCCAACGCTCGGGCCACGTACTCGGTGATCGAGCAACCGGGCTCCGGGTGGGGTTGGGCAATGATCGGCACGGTGGGCATCACCAGCAGGTCATAGCGCGCCAATGCGGCGTCATACCCGGAGCGTGCCAGGCGCCTGAGGTTTTGTGCCTTGGCGTAGAAGCGACCGTTGTAGCGCTCCAGACCGTATTGCCCGACGAACATGCACAGCTTGAGAGAGGCGGACAGGTCATTCGCCTGATCGCGCCATCCGGCTTGTTTGTCCAGCAACCCGAGGTCATATAGCCCTTGCCAGTTAAAGCCGGCCCCATTGCCGTGCATCATCTGCATCATCAGGCCCTCACAGCCGATGGGGTGCCACAGCGAACCGGCAATCTTGTGCTCAGGCACTGACACCTCTTCGACGTGCGCGCCCATCCGTGCAAATGCGTCGATGGCATTGCGCACAGACGAGGCAACACGCGGATCCTGGTTGGGCAGTTCAAAGCCTTCGCGCAGGACGCCGATCCTCAGCCCGCTTACACCGCGCTCCAGGTAATCACAGTAAGCGTCGACCTGGGGCGCGGCTTGTCGCGGGTCGAGCCCATCCGCTCCCGCCATGACCTCCAGCATCAAGGCGTTGTCCCGTACGTTTGCCGTGATGGGGCCGGCATGATCGATAGTCGCCTCAATGGCCATGATCCCGGTGTAAGGCACCAGTCCGTGGGTCGGCTTCATTCCGTAAGTGCCGCAGAATGCGGAAGGAATCCGGATTGACCCGCCCTGGTCACCGCCGACTGCCAGGTCGACCTCGCCCGCGGCAACCAGTGCTGCGCTGCCGGAAGACGACCCACCCGAGGCAAATCCGTGGCGATAGGGGTTGTGCACCGGCGCCGGATCGGAGGTGTGACTACCACCGGATAGGCAGTAATGCTCGCATGTTGCCTTGCCGAGGATGGTTGCGCCGGCATCCAGCAAGCGGGAGACAACGGTGGCATCGAATGAGGGAACGAAGCCTTCAAGGGGCTTTGCACCATTCATCATCGGTACGCCAGCGAGTGAAATATTGTCCTTGAGTGCGACGGTTTTATTCGCCAACTTGCCTTCGCGGGCGCCGCTGACTTCCGTTCGGTAGTACCAGGCGTTGAGTGGGTTGTGTGCAGTCGAGGGTCGATAGCCCGAGCTGCGTTCGTAACGTACCGGCGGAATGAAGTCAGGCAGCTCGTCAATCAGGTCATAAGCGTCGAAGCTTGACTGCATAAGAGCCAGGTATTCATGGGCTTGCTCCGCACTTATCTGCATGTGCAGGCTGGTCGATACATCCAATAGCTGTTCAAGGGTGGGGCGAACAATTGGCATGGTTGGGCTGTCCTTATCGTAAGTGGCCGAAGAGCGCTGCGGCTCATCAAATTCAGTGGGCCTGGCGCTCAAGATAGTCCGCGCCTCAAGTCGCAGGCTTGGTTGAGAAAGACATCGACTTGGCTGAGCCGGACACCGCTGTGCAAAGGCGCAAAGCGCACGCGGTCGCAGATCCTTGGGTTAAAAAATGCGCGCATAACGCAGGTTCATGCGGAAGTCTTCCTTGGTGCCGTTGTCCACCGAAAGGTCCTTGCCCAACTGCAGTTGAATCTGGTCTTGGGGGGTGACGAATTTGGTCGCGGTGAGACGAAAGTTGGTGGTGCCCAACTCGTTATCCTGATTGACGTGCTCAATGTTCGTCTCGCCCCCCCAGGTACGCCCGAAGCCGATACCAAATGCGGTGCTGGCGTCTGGCATGTAACGCCCCATGATCTGTGCTGCGTAGGAAACGTCCTGCTTCATACGGTCTGCATTTGCGCCGTAATCAGTGTTGTCGCCATACCAGGTAGCACCGCCAACCAGGTCCATCGCCCATTTTTCTGTGAAGTGTTTGACGTACGCACTCTGCAGTTCGAATTTCCAGCGGTTCTCTCCGAGATTGAGCGCGTCCTCCTTGTCATACGTACCAGTAGGCACATACAGGTAGGGGGCGATGCTGAGGGTGTCGCGGGCCTCGTTGAACCGCCATTTGACTGGTGCGGTGAGGATCAAGTCGCCAACGCCGCGAGTACTGCCCAGCGCTGAGGCGTCACCTGCGCTGGAGACGTGTCCGAAAGGCAAAAGAAATTGCGGGTCGATGGTGACGGTGTCAGAGAGTGCGTAGACATGCAGTAGACGCAGGATGCCGACGTCAGAGCTCACGTTGAAGTCAGAGCTGACCTTGTGTCCGTTGCTATAAGCCGAGTCCGTGGTGGCGTGCTGGTAGTAAATCGCCCCGATCGTAGCGCCGACCGGATATTGCTCATAATCGCCGGGCGCTACTTCACCGGCGTTGGCGTGAAGCACGGGCAACAGAGTAGAGAGCGTCAACAGGCGGATCTTATTCATCATTTATTCCTCGCACAGGGAGACCGGCCACCCGAGGAGGGTGGCAAGGCGGCAAAAGTTGGGGAGGTAAACGCCGATGGCGCTCAGGTCGTTGGTGGCAGCGCGTCGCGCAACATACCGGTCTGCGAGTGACAGTTGATGTACTCGAATACCTGGCTCTTGGCGTCCGACACGGATACTTCGTGGTACAGCCTTAACTTCTTCAAACCTGCGGCCACGCGGAAAAACGTCACGAAAATACGCAGGTGAGTCGGGTGAGACTCAGCCCAGCGTTCGAGTTTCTCAACCGAGCGCCAGTGACCGATGTTGTAGCTCAGGTCGAGAAAGTTGCCGTCCAGGTCGATATTGCGCACGAACCTGTTGCTGTAGCAGCCCAACGTTTGGCCGTTGTCACGCAGGAAGTCCATGCCGTCCTGCAACGTCGGCAAGATTTCGTCGATGTAGAGTGAGCGCTCCTCTGCCTCGGCATCCGCCCAGTCCTGGCCGGAGCGAATCAGTGTGAGGTTGTCATGCCCCAGGACCAGGACCCGTCCGCCCTGGGTCGGGTCACCCGCGATCACCTGTAGCTCGCTCGTGGGATTCATCCAATCCGTCTGGGAGATCGGGAAACGGTCGCGCATTGAACCCCAGTAACCGTGCTCTTCGATCTCTCCGCTGGTCGTATCCATTACCGCGCCGACACCGGGCAGGTTCTCCTGGAACGCGTACAACGTCTCGAACTGCTCGGTGCGCGGCGCGGTGATTTCACGGAAATAACCAAGGCTTTCACCGAGCCGATCCGCCGAACTCCACCAGTCATTCACTGGGGGGGAACGCAACCAGCGACAGTGGGCGCCTGGGTCTTTCCAGTACCCGACCACAATCAAATTATCAAAGCCGCTGCTGTCGGTGTGGTGGGTCAAATCGTAAGTCTGCGGGCCATCTGGCAGGCTGAAACTGCTGACGATGTGACGCATTGCCTGCAATGCAGGCTCGCGCTGGGCATCGCCGCGATATTGCACGCCAAGATAGGCCATCACCACTTGTTCCAGTTGCTCGTCAGCGCGTGCGACCCACATAGGGAACGGCGGTTGATACTCGTCCGGTACACGGCGGGACAGGGTGCGCGGGCATTTGAGATGTGTGTCGATTGCAGATTCCATCTTGAGCTCCTCGTTATTTTCGTTCAGGCCTACGGTTGGGCGTCAGCGCGTCGGTGGTGGGTCGCGCTTGGCGATCTGCCGTCGCTGCAGCAGTTGCATGGCACTCCATTCAATCAACCAATAAGCCGACTCTTCAGGCGCAAGGTCGCGCCTCTGCAGAAGCCAGGAGGAATCAGCCAATCGTTTTGAGTCGTGTCGATGCATGGCGTGCCTCATCAGCGAATGAATGAGCTGCTGTGAGGTGGAAATTAGGCTGGGCGAGGAGGGGGCGCTTTGTTCGGCGAGACAACCATTTGGTTGGAAAAGACAAGGCTGAGGCTGACGTTCACCCGTGATCCGCGCTGGTGCGCGTGAGCCGACCGAGTGACGTGCGATGCCCTTAAATGGTGATGGCTGCACCGTGCGACAGCCTCCGAAGGCTGCCGAAAGTCGCGAGGGGCATCACATGGCAGCGTACTCAAGCAGGCCTGCTACTGCGCTTGGCCTGTTAATTGCCTTTCATAGCTGAAAATTGGTCGCACGTTACAACGTCTCCAGCGCCTCTTGCATCGTTGTCGAGGTCAGTGTCATGAACCCAAGCTCTCAGTATTCGACCCTTGCTGTTCCGGCACCACGTCGGTTTGATTATTGGAAAGAAGTGGTCTGTCGCCACTGCCTGGCGGCCGATAGCAAACCCATGTCCCAGAGCAGCTTTGATGGCTCGCTCACCGTTAATACAGTCGGCGAATTGGACATCTGCTCGCTGTCTTCGCCGCTGCATTACTGGGAGCGTTCCGAGCAGCACCTGCGCAGCGGTCCGGCCGAAGATTTATGGTTGGGTTTCGCTCGAAATGGTCATGGGCAAATAGAACAAGGCTCAAGAAAAGCCAGCCTGGCAACTGGCAATTTGTTTCTTTATGACGCAACTCAGGCGTTTCGCTTCAGCCTGGGTGGTACCGAAAACCACTTGATCCGTATTCCCAGAGCGTTGCTCACCGAGCGCCTGCCGCGTATTGCCGAGTACACCGCGATGGTCCTCGACGACCGGCGTCCCGGCGTAGTTCCCTTACGCGAAATGCTGCATCAGGCCGCGAGCACGCCTGCGTCGCTGCAGGATGAGCGCATCTCGAATCGTTACTCAAGTACGTTGCTTGATCTGCTTGTGATCAGCCTGGAACTCCAGGAGCTGAAAACAAGCCACCAGGAGATGGACCTCTACGGCCGCATCATGAAGTACATACAACGACACTTGACCGAGCCGGACCTGTCGATTGAAGCCATCGCCAAAGCCCACAATGTGTCCACCCGAACCGTTACACGGGCCTTCGCACGCTACCAGAAAACCCCCGTTGCAGAGATTTGGAAAGAGCGCCTGAATGCCAGTCGAGAAGCGATTGAGCGCGGCCAGGTACGCAGCGTGTCCGAGGCGGCGCTGGACTTCGGGTTTTCTGACTTTTCCCATTTCAGCCATGCGTTTCGCAAGGCATTTGGTGTGGCGCCGAATACGCTGTTACGCCGCAATTGAAATTGCCGGGGTAGCAAATCGTTGAGAAAAGGGGTGCTTACTCGGTGACGTCCTGTTGCTCAAACCACACCCACCCGCGGCTGGGTTTTTCCAGGCCGAGGTCGATGCGCAGCGCGGTGCTTTTGCCTGAGCCTGACTCGCCGACAATCGCCAGGGTCTGCCCGGGGTAGACCTGCAGGCTCAGGTCCTCCAGCGCCACAAAGGTCGCGTCTTCGCCCTGACCTTGGGCAGCGCGAACGTCTTGCCAACGTTTTGCAGTTGCAGGATCGGCGGCTACGTCGGGTCCGGCCGGGCCACTGGCTGGCGGCGCTTGTCGAACGCCGGCGCGGCGGCGATCAAGGCGCGGGGGTAGTCATGCTGCGGCGCGCCGAGAAACTGCCGTGGTTGCCCCTTGCTCCACCACTTGCCCCTGTCGCCTCGCCGTTGGATGTGCGCAACGTCATCGCCTGTCATAATCCGCCCATCTCACCCCAGCCCCCACACGGAGTCCATGCCATTCATGGTGCTGTTCAATCGATTGAGCGCGTTTTCCATCCAGGCGCGCAGGGCACTGAAGCTGGTGTGGGGGACGTCGCGTCCCTTATTCATAGGCCTGCTGCTGGCCACCATCGTTGCCGGTCTGTTGCCTGCGCTGGCTGCCTGGATCGGCCAGCGTATTGTCGATGGCGTGGTGCACGCGATGCAGATTCATGCAGCCGGCAGCCAGGCGCCCGTGTGGCCAGTGATGCAGTACGTGCTGGCCGAGGCGGGCGTGTTGGCGCTGCTGGCCGCCGCTCAGCGCGCGCTGTCAATGCAGCAATCGTTGCTGCGGGTGCAGTTGGGGGTGAAGGTCAACCTGATGATTCTGGAGAAAGCCCAGACCCTCTCACTCCTGCAGTTTGAAGACGCCGAGTTCCACGACAAGCTGGTGCGCGTGCGTCAGGGCGCGTCGACACGGCCGCTGAGCCTGGTCACCAAGGGCCTGGGGCTCGTGCAGAACCTGATCGCGCTGATCAGCTTTGCCGTGCTGTTAGTGCACTTTTCGCCGTGGGCGCTGGTGATTCTGGTGGTCGGCGCCTTACCGGTGTTCTTCGCCGAGACGCATTTCTCGGGCAATGCGTTTCGCCTGTTCCACCGGCGCGCGCCCGAGACCCGTCAGCAGAATTACCTGGAATCGCTGCTGTCCCACGAGACTCATGCCAAAGAGGTCAAGCTGTTCGGCCTGGCGCCGCTGTTCCTCAAGCGCTACCGCGACAACGCCCGGCGCTTGTACACCGAAGACCGCCAGTTGACGGTGCGTCGGGATGCCTGGGGCTTTGCCCTGGGCCTGCTCGGTACCGCGGCGTTTTATGTGGCTTACGCCTGGGTGGTGCTGGACACCGTGCGCGGCCAGACCAGCCTGGGACAGATGACCATGTACATCGTGCTGTTCAAGCAGGGGCAAAGCGCGATCACCGCCAGCCTCAGCGCGATTGCCGGCCTGTATGACGACAGTCTGTTTCTGTCGGACCTTTATGAGTACCTGCTAACCCCTGTGGTCGTGCCGAGTGGCCGCCTTACCCAGGGCGCGCGTCCCGGCGACGGTCTGCGCTGCGAGCACGTAGGGTTCAGTTACCCCGGCGCTGAGCGGCAGGCATTGACTGACATCAACCTGCATTTGGCGCCGGGGCAAAGCCTGGCCCTGGTGGGCGAGAATGGCTCGGGCAAAACCAGCCTGATCAAACTGCTAACGCGCCTGTATACCCCGCACGAGGGGCGCATTCTGCTGGATGGCAGCGACTTGCAAGACTGGGATGAACAGACACTGCGCCAGCGCATTGGGGTGATTTTCCAGGATTACATCCGCTACCAGATGACCGTCGGCGAGAACCTTGGAGTGGGTGACGTCGATGCGCTGAACGATGAGGCGCGTTGGCGCACGGCCGCCACCCAGGGGGTGGCCGCCGAATTCATCGAGCGCCTGAGCAGGGCATACGGCACACAGTTAGGGCGCTGGCTTGGTGGCCAGGAGTTGTCGGGAGGGCAATGGCAGAAAGTCGCCTTGTCACGCGCGTATATGCGCCAGGAGGCGGATCTGCTGATTCTTGACGAGCCGACGGCTGCGCTGGACGCCGGCGCCGAGGCGGCGGTGTTCGAGCACTTTCGCGAACACGCCAAGGGCCGCATGACGTTGTTGATTTCCCATCGATTCTCCAGCGTGCGCAATGCCGACCACATCATCGTGCTGGACGGCGGGCGAATCCTGGAGGAGGGCAGCCATCAACAGCTGATGGTAGCGGGTGGGCGCTATGCCGAGTTGTTCGATGTTCAGGCGCGGGGGTATCGCTAGGTCCCCGTCCAATCCGGCCAAGCGTATTGTTTCAAAGTTTTAGGCCAACATTCTCACCTCAAGCCCTGCGCGCCCCGACGCAGCGCTGAAAGCCTGGCGCAGAACGCCCGACAATACCTCCAGGGTATCCCTTCAGACTTTATCCATATTGGACGCCCCCCTACCCAGGCGTCAGCCTGAGCCCAATAACTATAAAAGAGCCGCAACCATGACCGTGCTATTGAGTGAGCGCAGCCAGATTTTCCAGGGCGCCGATGCCTACGCGGTGTCGGACTACGTCAACCAGCACGTGGGCAGCCACTGCATTCGCCTGCCTCCCAAGGGCCGGCCCCGGGCGAGTATCAGCCATCGCACCTTCGCCAGCCTGGACCTGTGCCGCATCAGCTACGGCGCACCGGTACGGGTCACATCGGTGGCGCTGGAGACCATCTATCACCTGCAGATCCTGTTGAGCGGGCATTGCCGCTCCAGCTCCCGTGGCGAGAATAACGTGTTCGGGCCGGGGGAAATCCTGCTGATCAACCCGGACGACCCGGTAGACCTGACCTATTCCGCCGACTGCGAGAAATTCATCATCAAACTGCCGGTGCGCCTGCTGGAAAACGCCTGCCTGGAGCAGCACTGGAGCCTGCCGCAGGTGGGTATCCGCTTCGCGACGGCCCGCCACGCGCTCAGTGAAATGGGCGGCTTCCTGCCGTTGCTCGGGCTGATCTGTCATGAGGCAGAAAACGCTGCCGAGCCCCACATGCAGGGCCTGTACGAACGCATCTTGGCCAACAAGCTGCTGGCATTGCTGGGCAGCAACGTGTTGCGGGTGATCCCCCAGGCTGCCCACGGCGGTGGGTTTGAAGCGGTGCGCGAATTTATCCAGCAGCACCTGGGCGATGACATCAGCGTCGAGCAGTTAATGGCCGTGGCCAACGTCAGCGAACGTTCGCTGTACAGCCTGTTTGCGCGCCAGGTGGGGCTGTCACCGCGCGACTATGTACGCCGCTGCAAGCTCGAACGGGTGCACGCACGCTTGCAACTGAGCAGCACGCGCAGCGTGACCGAGGTGGCTTTGGACCATGGCTTCATGCACCTGGGGCGGTTTTCCGAGGCCTATCGCAAACGTTTCGGCGAACTGCCGTCGCAGACCTGGAAACGCCATCGTTAAGCGACGTGCGCCTGGCGGATAGCGATGTGCAGGCAGCGGATATTGACGCGCAGGGCGAACACGTACGGTGAGGGTGCCTGATACAAGAACAACGGAGGGCCCGCCCCATGATCAGTACACTCGACCGACTCGCCTGCCAATTGCGCGAGTCCGTACAGGAAGACCCCGCCACTGGGGTATTCCGCTGCCGCCGCGACATCTTTACCGACCCCGACCTGTTTGCCCTGGAGATGAAACACATCTTCGAAGGCGGCTGGATCTACCTGGCCCATGAAAGCCAGGTGCCGGAGATCAACGATTACTTCACCACCTGGATCGGCCGCCAGCCGGTGGTCATCACCCGTGACAAACACGGCGCGCTGCATGGTCTGGTCAACGCCTGCGCGCATCGCGGCGCCATGCTGTGCCGGCGCAAACAAGGCAATAAGGGCTCATTCACTTGCCCCTTCCATGGCTGGACGTTCAGCAACGCCGGCAAGCTGCTCAAGGTAAAGGACGCGAAGACCGGCGCCTACCCGGACAGTTTCGACTGCGACGGCTCCCATGACCTCAAGCGCCTGGCGCGCTTTGAAAACTACCGCGGTTTCCTGTTCGGCAGCCTCAGCGGTGCGGTCCCGGAACTCAGCGATTACCTGGGCGAAACCCGCGTCATCATCGACCAGATGGTCGACCAGGCTCCTTTGGGCCTGGAGGTGCTGCGCGGCAGCTCATCCTATGTCTATGACGGCAACTGGAAGCTGCAAATCGAAAATGGCGCCGACGGTTACCACGTCAGCTCCGTGCACTGGAACTACTCGGCGACCATGGGCCGGCGCAATTACGAAGCCGAAGGCACGCGCACCGTCGACGCCAATGGCTGGTCGAAAAGCCTGGGCGGCGTCTACGCCTTCGACCACGGGCATATCCTGCTGTGGACGCGCCTGCTTAACCCCGAAGTGCGCCCGGTGCACGCTCACCGCGAGGCCTTGGCCGAACGCCTGGGCCAGGCGCGCGCCGACTTTATCGTCGACCAGACCCGCAACCTCTGCCTCTACCCCAATGTGTACCTGATGGACCAGTTCTCGACCCAGATCCGCGTGGTGCGCCCCCTCGCCGTGGATAAAACCGAAGTGACAATCTATTGCATGGCGCCCATCGGCGAAAACGCCCAGGAGCGCGCCACGCGGATTCGCCAGTACGAAGACTTCTTCAACGTCAGCGGCATGGGCACCCCGGATGACCTCGAAGAATTCCGCGCCTGCCAGACCGGTTACCAGGGCGCGAGCACCCTGTGGAATGACTTGAGCCGTGGCGCCAGGCAGTGGGTCGAAGGCGCGGACGAAAATGCCTTGGCCATGGGCATGCAACCGCAGCTCAGCGGGGTCAAGACCGAGGACGAGGGCTTGTTTGTGCGCCAGCATGCGCACTGGGCCCAAAGCCTGCAGCGTGCGATCGAGCGCGAACAGCAAGGGCTGATTGCCAGCGACCGCGAGGTGCAGCCATGAGCCTTGCCCGTGACCACCTGCTGGATTTTCTCTACCGTGAAGCGCGCCTGCTCGACGACCGACAATGGGATGACTGGCTGGCCTGCTATTCGCCCAAGGCCGAGTTCTGGATGCCCGCCTGGGACGATCACGACACCCTCACCGAAGACCCGCAGCGCGAAATCTCGCTGATCTACTACCCCAACCGTGACGGCCTGGAAGACCGTATCTTCCGCATCAAGACCGAGCGCTCCAGTGCCAGCACGCCCGAGCCGCGCACCGTGCACATGCTGTGCAACCTCGAAGTGCTGGCCGACGACGGCGTGCAGGTGGACCTGCGTTTCAACTGGCATACCCTCAGCCACCGCTACAAAACCACCGACAGTTATTTCGGTACCTCCTTCTATCGCCTCGACATCCGTGCCGAGCAGCCGCTGATCACGCGCAAGAAGGTAGTGCTGAAAAACGACTACATCCACCAAGTCATCGACATCTACCACATCTGAGGACACCGCCATGACGTATGCCATCGCCCTGAACTTCGAGGATGGGGTGACCCGCTTCATCGACTGCAAAGTGGGGGAAAAGGTGCTCGATGCCGCCTTCCGCCAACGCATCAACCTGCCCATGGACTGCTCGGACGGTGTATGCGGGACCTGCAAATGCCGCTGTGAAACCGGCGCCTACGACTTGGGCGACGACTATATCGACGACGCCCTGAGCGCCGACGAAGCGCAGGCGCGCCAGGTACTGACCTGCCAGATGGTGCCGCAGTCCGACTGCGTGATCGCTGTGCCGGTGCCGTCCAGCGCCTGCAAGACCGGCACTACGCACTTTACCGCGACGCTGGCCGGCATCACCCGACATGCCGATGCCGCGCTGGAGGCGAGTTTCGAGCTGGACCAGGCGCCGGTATTCCTGCCCGGCCAGTACGTGAATATCAGCGTGCCCGACAGTGGGCAGACACGCGCTTACTCCTTCAGCAGTCGCCCGGGCGACACGCGCGCCAGCTTCCTGATCAAGCACGTGCCCGGCGGGTTGATGAGCAGCTGGCTCGAGCGCGCCCAGCCGGGCGACAGCGTCGCGATCACCGGCCCGCTGGGGAGTTTCTACCTGCGTGAGGTGGTGCGGCCGCTGCTGTTACTGGCCGGTGGTACCGGCCTGGCGCCGTTCCTGTCGATGCTTGAAGTGCTCGCGCAGCGCCAGGAAACCCGCCCGATCCGGTTGATCTACGGCGTAACGCGGGATCAGGACCTGGTGATGGTCGAAGCGTTGCAGGCTTTTACCGCGCGTTTGCCTGACTTCAACTTGGTGACCTGCGTGGCTGATCCGCACACCACTCACCCGCGCCAGGGCTATGTGACTCAGCACATGGCTGACGAAGCCCTCAATGGCGGCGATGTCGACGTGTACCTGTGCGGCCCGCCGCCGATGGTCGATGCGGTGCGCGAGCACTTCAAGCAGCAGGGCGTGACCCCGGCCAGCTTCCATTACGAGAAATTCACCCCTAACGCCGTCGCCACGTGCGATGCCGCCTGAGGACTGCCCCATGACTCAACGGTTTAACAACAAGGTCGCGCTGGTCACCGGCGCTGCCCAAGGGATCGGTCGGCGTGTCGCCGAGCGCTTGCTGGAGGAGGGCGCCTGGCTGGTCGCGGTGGATCGCTCCGAGCTTGTGCATGAATTGCAGCATGAGCGAGCGCTGCTGCTGACCGCCGACCTGGAACAATACAGCGAGTGCGCGCGGGTGATGGCCGCCGCCACGGCCCGTTTCGGGCGCATCGACGTGCTGGTCAATAACGTCGGCGGGACCATCTGGGCCAAGCCTTTCGAGCATTACGCCGAGGCCGAAATCGAGGCCGAAGTGCGCCGCTCGCTGTTCCCTACGTTGTGGTGCTGCCATTGCGTGCTGCCCTACATGCTGGAGCAGGGCGAAGGCGCCATCGTCAACGTGTCTTCCGTGGCTACGCGTGGGGTCAATCGCGTGCCGTACGGCGCGGCCAAGGGCGGCGTGAATGCCTTGACGGCCTGCCTGGCCCTGGAGACTGCCGGCAGCGGGATTCGAGTCAACGCCACCGCGCCCGGCGGGACCGAGGCACCGCCACGGCGCATCCCGCGCAACAGCCAGCCGCAGAGCGAGCAGGAGCGCGTGTGGTACCAGCAGATCGTCGACCAGACGCTCGACAGCAGCCCGATGAAACGCTACGGCAGCATCGACGAACAAGCTGGCGCGATTCTGTTCCTGGCCTGCGACGAGGCTTCCTACATCACCGGCGTGACCTTGCCGGTGGGCGGCGGCGACCTCGGCTAAGGCTTTTTCCATCTGCTGACACTGACTCACAACAACAATAAAGAGAGCACTGCCATGCGTAGCCATGATGTCCATTCGATTATCGATAATGCCCCATTCAACCGCTTCCACTGGTTGATCGTGAGCCTGTGTGCCTTGCTGTTGATCTTTGACGGCTATGACTTGTTTATTTACGGCGTGGTCCTGCCGTCAATCATGCGCGAGTGGGGGCTGACGCCGTTGCAGGCTGGCGCCCTGGGCAGCTATGCGCTGTTCGGCATGATGTTCGGTGCGCTGATTTTCGGCACCCTGGCGGACCGTTTCGGGCGCAAGAAAGGCATCGTGTTCTGTTTCACCCTGTTCAGTCTGGCCACCGTGACCAATGGCTTTGCCAGCAGTCCAATCGAGTTCGGTATCTGCCGTTTTATCGCCGGGCTCGGCTGCGGCGGGTTGATGCCCAACGCGGCGGCGCTGATCAACGAATACGCGCCGAAGAAATTCCGCAGCACCCTGATGGCCTTCATGTTCAGCGGCTATTCCCTGGGCGGCATGCTCGCCGCCAGCGTTGGGATTTTCATGCTGCCGGCCTATGGTTGGCAGTCGATGTTTTTTGTGGCGGTGATTCCGCTGCTGCTGTTGCCACTGATTGTTTACTGGCTGCCTGAATCCATCGGCTTCCTGATCCGCCAGGGCCAACAAGACAAGGCTCGCGCGCTGCTTAATCGGTTGTCGCCAGGCACCAGGATCGAGGTCGAAGATGCGCTGGTGATCGCCGACAGCAAAGGTAAAGGCGCCACGGTGGTGGAGCTGTTCCGCCATGGCCTGGCGGTGCGTACGGCGATGATCTGGGTCGCGTTTTTCTGTTGCCTGCTGATGGTCTATGCATTGAGTTCGTGGCTGCCCAAGCTGATGGCCGGCGCCGGTTACAGCCTGGGGTCGAGCCTGTCGTTCCTGATCGCGCTGAACCTGGGCGGCATGGCCGGGGCGCTGCTCGGCGGCCGTTTGGGCGACCGCCTGAACCTGGTGAAAGTTGTGATCTGCTTCTTCGCCGCCGCCATGGTCTCGATCAGCCTGCTGGGCATCAACAGCCCGATGCCGGTCCTGTACCTGCTGATCTTCGTCGCGGGTGCCACCACCATTGGTACGCAGATCCTGCTCTACGCGGGGGCTGCGCAGCTCTACGGCTTGTCGATTCGCGCCACAGGCCTGGGCTGGGCGTCCGGCATCGGTCGCAATGGCGCGATTGTCGGCCCGCTGTTAGGCGGCGCGCTGATGGCGATCGAACTGCCTCTGCAACTGAATTTCATGGCCTTCGCCATCCCCGGCGCGATTGCGGCGCTGGCGATGACGGTATTTGCCCTGAATGAGCGGCGCACCCGTATCGCCATGCCCGACGCCGTGGCGCTGTGACTGCCAAATGCTCATGGGCAATGGTCCAGTGCGCAGCGCGAACTCGGTGGCGTGTGGTGTCGTACTTTGGCCACATGCACTGAAAGGACGTGAGCATGGAGGTGGGGTTGATCGGCCGGACAGCCTGTCAGGCGAACCCTAAAGACTGTCAGGGTCGCCAAAAAACATCTGAATCCGCGACCGCAACCACCGCTCCCCCGGATCATTGTCCTGCGACCCACGCCAGGCCATGTGCAGTTCAAACGAGCGCACCGGTAACGGTGGGTCTTCGGCGCGCAAGCCGCCGGCGGATGTCAGCGCTTCAGCCGCATAATCCGGTACGGTCGCGAGGATATCGGTGCCCGCCAGCAGGGTGCCCAGACCGTTGAACTGCGGCACGGCAAGCACCACATGGCGCTTGCGGTCGAGCTTTTCCAGCTCTTCATCGATAAACCCGCTCAAGTCACCGGCAAACGATACCAAGGCATGGGGGCGGGCGCAGAAGTCGTCCAGGCTCAGGGAGCCGGGCACGCTGTCGGCGCGCAGCAGTTTGGGCAGGCTGCGGCGCAACACTTTGCGCTTGGCGTTGGCGGGGAGGTCGGCGGTGTAGCTGACGCCGATGGAGATTTCGCCAGAGGCCAGCAGGCCCGGCATCAGGATGTAGTTGACGCGACGCACCACCAGCACGATGCCTGGGGCTTCAGCTCGCAGGCGTTTGAGCAGTTGAGGCAGTAGGGCGAATTCGACATCGTCGGACAGGCCGATGCGGAACACGGCGGTGCTGGTTGCCGGGTCGAACTCGGCGGCGCGGCTGACGGCGGTTGAGATTGAGTCGAGGGCCGGCGAGAGCAGGGCGAAGATTTCCACCGCTCGGGCCGATGGCTCCATGCTGCGCCCGGTGCGTACAAACAGCGGGTCGTCAAACAGACCACGCAGCCGCGACAACGCCGCGCTGATGGCTGGCTGGCCGAGAAAGAGTTTCTCGGCGGCACGGGTCACACTGCGCTCATGCATCAAGGTTTCGAATACGATCAAGAGGTTAAGGTCGACACGACGCAGGTCGTTACGGTTCATCTTGTGTCCTGGAAGAGTCAGCTAGCTTGACGTGAGCGGCCACATGGAAACGATGACCAGCATTAATCTTACGGGGAAAGGCTGGTACTCTGCACAGGATAATTGAGTTTTCCTACGATAGTTGGGGTCTATTCCTCAGGCGTGGAATCGATGACAGGCATGTCGACTATTAATGGCGACCTGTGGTCTTACCCGCAAAGCCCAGATAAAGTTCATGGCATTAGAGGTTACTTTGACGAGGTTTGCGATGTCCCGCACGATCCGTTTTCACAAGTTTGGTCCGGCCGAGGTGCTCAAATGCGAAGAGCATGCAGCCGCGCAGCCTGCACCGGGCGAAGTGCAGGTGCGTGTCGAGGCGATTGGCATCAGTTGGTATGACATTTTGTGGCGCCAGAACCTGGCGTCTTCCCACGCCCGTCTTCCATCTGGCCTTGGCCACGAGATGGCTGGGGTGGTGGTCGCCCTTGGCGAGGGCGTGGACGACTTGGTTGTGGGCGATAAGGTGGCCAGTTTTCCGGCCGAGAGCCCCAATGATTACCCGGTGTATGGCGAACAAATCGTCATGCCCCGTTCAGCCCTGACTCGCTACCCGGACGTGCTGAGCCCTATTGAAGCGAGCGTGCATTACACGCCGCTGTTGATTGCTTACTTTGCTTATATGGATCTGGCTCGGGTCAAACCGGGGCAATTTGCCCTGGTCACCGATGCGAGCCATTGCGCAGGCCCTTCCTTTGTCCAGCTGGGTAAGGCCCTGGGTGTGCGGGTGATTGCCGCAACCAAGGACAGCGCTGAGCGTGAGTACCTGCTGTCCCTCGGGGCCGAGAAGGTGATCGTCACCGAAGAGCAGGACCTGCTGATGCAAATCAACAAGTTCACCGACAACCGTGGCGTTGACGTGGTGTTCGATGGCTTGGGTGGCCCGCAGATGTCATTGCTCGGCGATGTGCTGGCGCCCCGTGGCAGCTTGGTGCTGTATGGCTTGCAGGGCGGCAACCAGACGCCATTCCCCGCGTGTGCGGCGTTCCAGAAGAACATTCAGTTCTTCGTGCACTGCATCGGTAATTTCACCGGTAAACCGGAGCTGGGCATCATTCAGGACCAGGTGGCATTGCAGCGTGCGTTGCGTGATATCAACCAACTCACCGCCGACCGCGTGCTGCTTCCACTGAAAACCACGGTGTTTCCGTTCAACCAGTTCGTGGAAGCGCACCGTTATATGGACGAATGCCCGTGCCGCGAGCGAGTTGCTTTGCAGGTTGCGGCTGTTTGAGCTGTAGGAGTATTCGTAAATGAGTGTTCCGGTGCCTGAGTGAATGGGGCAAATACGCCATTTGACAGGGCTTAACCCGCTCGCCCCAGAAGGTGCCGATTCGGCACTTTAGCCCCCAAATCCTGCTCTTCCTCCCTGACGCCGCGCTGAATCCCAGTGCGGCGTTGTTGTTTGTGCGTCCCGTACGCGACATCGCGCGCTCATCTGAACTGGTTTTAGGCGGGCTTCTGTATCTATTAATCATTATTCCAGCCTTGATAATTGCGTCTTCACTTTCATCTCAAGGATTGAGCAATGATTGAATCTATGAAAACTCTGCAGATACTTATTCGAACTATGAGTGTGGCGCGCACACGGGCTCGTGACGGAAGGAGCCTTCATAAGTCGTACCTGCCCTGCAAAAGGGAAAGTTGTTTGAGTCTATTTGTCGGACGCCTCTTTAAAAGGCTGATTAAAAATGTGTAGGAACTTGTCGGAAGAGTCCTAAGTCTAGTTTTTTTTTCTGGATTCCCCTTTAGATTCATTTGGTTATGGGTTTTAAGGGTGAGGGATAAACCCCTGGCGATCCCTGTCGTTTTGTTGCGCGGTGCTAGTGTTTAATCATCGGCGCACAATGCGGTGCGCGATTTTCCTACACGCAAAATAGGTCGAGCAAACACTGTCAGCAGTTGCTTGAAACTGATATTTCAACTCAGGTAGTAGAACTATGAGCACTATTCACGAACAGGCTATGAATCATGTCTACCAGCAAGTTCTGCAACGTTTGATTGGGCACTTCACTCGCGCAGGCCGTACCGCCCTGCAGTTATTGGTGCAGCGAATCGTTGTTGCAGCAGGGGGCATGGAGCAGGTTGGGGATTTCAAAGTGCTGGTGGCCCATGGTGGCGGTGAAGTCAGCAGTTATTCCCTGGCATTGCTGCGCGCCGCCCAATTGACCATTGCCGGTCGGGCACCCCGTACCTTTCATCTCAGGGTCGCGACGTTACGGCACGCAGGCATGACCGAGGGCCAACTCGATACCCTCAATCGCGGCTACGGCCGGCTGTTTCTCCACGACGACCCGCGCGTGGAGTTATTGATGGTGGAAAATCGGGAAGTGCAGCCCTTCAACCATCTGCGCCCCGCGTCAGCGATCGGGCGGGAGGTCAGCCAGCGCAATATGTTGATGGTGGGCCACGTGAGTGCCGGGGACTGTCGCGCTACGTTGTGCAACGACACCTACTTGGCGGTCGGTGATTTTTACCAGCGCGTCACCACTTACAACGGAGGCGTCCATGCGCTGGTCAGCGGTGATTCACCGCGTAAGCAGAGTCAGTTTTTAGCCTGGTTCAAGCAAACTGCTCAAAGTGCGGGTATCGCTGTTCCCAAGAGCAGTTCGCTGTCGCTCAACGCGCTGTTTGCGCGCATGGACGAGTGCAGCACCGGTTACTACCGTGATGTATTCGGTGAGGAATACACCGCCAACGATAATCCCAGCAAAGCCGGGCACCGTCACTTGGCCTACATCGGCATCGCCGATCTGCTGGAAGATGTCGACATGGCGTCGGCCCCCTTGTTGACTGAGTTCATGGCTTACGTTCCAGACCCGCTGGGCTTTCACTTCAGCCATCCGGCCTATTCCAATCCGTTGCTGATGGCTCATCTGCGCGGGCTGCAGGCCGAGTTTCTGCATGAACTGGATTATGAAGACGGTGTCGACGGTTTTATCCAGCAGGCCGATGCCTACATGCGTCGCCTGCGTATGCCCGAAGACGTGCTGGCTCAGGCTGGGACCCCTGAAGGGCGGATGCTGTCGAGCACCTACGCCCAGCAATTTTTTGGCCTGGATGAAACTCAGCTGATCTGCATGCTGTTCTCCCCCTTTCTTGATCACGGCCAGCGCTTGGAGGGTTACTTGCGCCAATGCCATCCGGGCATGCTGGTGGCACTGCCCGAATTGCACAAAGTCCTGCAAGGCAAGCCCTGCGCTGAGATGCTGCAGCAGTGGGTAATGGACACCAGCGGCTTGCCCTTGCCCTTGTTGCAGCATCTGTACCGCAAACGGCAGGTGGTCAGTGCGAAAGACGTACGCCAAGACGGTGCGGTCCAAAGTGCGGCTCAGGCCGTGCCATTGTTCGGTCGATGACGCTGCGTGGCGAGCGTCAGGCGGATTTCGCGTATCAGGCGGTCTATCGCTACATGATCAGTCTGATCAACGAAGTCAGCACCGACACCCGGGTAAAACTGCCGTCCCTGCGGCAGTTGGCCGGGCGCCTGAATGTATCGATTTCGACGATTCAGTATGCCTATGCGCTGCTGGAGAAGGAGGGCAGGGTCTATTCGGTGGCCAAGTCCGGTTATTACGCCTGGCCAATGTCCGCAAACCCGATGCCGTGGGCGGGAGGGGATTTGCTCGACCGCTTGTACGCTGCCGCTCGGCGCCCTGGCATGGCGGTCTTCAGCGGTGACGAGCCGGCCTTGCTGGGAGCGCTGGATGAAACGCTGCTGCGACTGGAGCGGGAGTTGGTGCGTCAGTATCCGCCGCAGTTGCAGCCATGGTCCCAGCCATGTGGTGTGTGGGAGTTACGTGCGGCGCTGGCGGCACGTTATACCTCTTCAGCTACGCGCTGCTGGCATGCCGACGATGTGTATATCGGTGCCGACCTTCGTGGTGTGCTGGATATTCTGATCGAAGTGCTGGGCCTGCGGGGCACTACCGTCATCGTGGAGTCACCCTGTGATTGGGTGATCCTGCGGTTGTTGCAGGGCGCTGGGGTGCGCATCATCGAGTTGCCCTGGACGAAGGAGGGCGGTATTGACCGGAACACGTTGGCCAGACTGCTACGCGATGAGTCGGTGCAGTTGGTGTTGCTCTCGTCTTCGGTCAGCCTGCCGTCAGGGGTGGCTATGTCCATTGACGAGCGTCTTTACGTTGCACAACTGCTGGAACAACACGGTTGCTGGTTGCTGGAAAACGACACCTTCGGTGAGCTGGGTTTCGAAGCGCCGCACACGGCATTGCGCGAATTAGTGAACCCTGAGCGGCTGATTGTATTTTCTTCGTTCGAGAAGGTG
Source organism: Pseudomonas sivasensis (assembly GCF_021391435.1). Taxonomy (NCBI): domain Bacteria; kingdom Pseudomonadati; phylum Pseudomonadota; class Gammaproteobacteria; order Pseudomonadales; family Pseudomonadaceae; genus Pseudomonas; species Pseudomonas sivasensis. The sequence goes on from NZ_CP090029.1 coordinate 3,195,500, forward strand.
CTTGGTTCTGAAGCTCCTTATGGGTATCTGCTGTCCCGACGCATGAGCAACGAGTTACAGCGCCAATTCTTGTTGCGCTCATTCCGCTTATCGTCGATCCGTCAGCGAGCGATTGCCCGCCTGTACCAAAGCGGGCGACTGGACCAGCACCTGCGCGTACTGCGCCAGCAGTTGAGCGAGCAGGCCGTGCAAATGAGTCAGCGCCTGGAGCAGCACCTGGGCGACCAGGTGACCTATCGGATGCCTGCCGCCGGTGCCGCCTTTTGGCTGGCCTCCAGCCGTGCGGTGGACATGCGTCAGGCATTCCAGCGGTTGCTGGGCCGGCAGGTAGTGATCTCGCCCGGCGAGTTGTTCAGTGTCAGCGGGCTGCATCAACAAAACCTGCGCTTGAGTCACACCTTTCACGGGCAGCCTAATCTGGATATTGCACTGGCAGCGTTGAGTGACGCACTGCGGCAGGCGCAGACTGGGTGAAATTTCTCTTACGGTTGTAGGATCGATACCGTCGCGCCGTAGTCGAACTCTCAGTAAACTGCCATTTTTCCAGATCCTTCTATCCGAGGTTTATGCATGACAATCAGTCCTTTTGCGGGCAAACCGGCGCCGGCCCAGTTGCTGGTGGATATCCCGCGACTGGTTACGGCCTATTACACCGGCCAGCCTGATGCAGCGATCTCCACCCAACGTGTGGCCTTCGGTACTTCGGGGCACCGTGGTAGCTCCTTCGAGCTGAGCTTTAACGAATGGCACGTACTCGCCATCAGCCAGGCCATCTGCCTGTACCGCGAAGCCCAAGGCATCAACGGTCCACTGTTTGTCGGGCTCGACACCCATGCGCTGTCGACGCCTGCCGGCGCGAGCGCTTTGGAAGTCTTGGCGGCCAACGGAGTCCACGTAATGCTGGCGGAGGGTGACGAATACACGCCGACCCCGGCGATTTCCCACGCCATCATCTGCTACAACCGTGGCCGTACCAGCGGGCTGGCGGACGGCATCGTCATTACGCCGTCCCACAACCCGCCGCAAAGTGGTGGTTACAAGTACAACCCGCCCAATGGTGGCCCGGCTGATACCCACGTCACCAAGTGGATCGAAGCCAAAGCCAACGAGTTGCTGGCCAATAAGCTGGCCGGGGTCAAACGCATCACACACGCCCAGGCACTCAAGGCTGACACCACCCATCGTCACGACTACCTCAACAGCTACGTGGCCGACTTGGTCAATGTGATCGACATGGACGCTATCCGCAGCGCTGATCTGCGCCTGGGCGTGGATCCATTGGGCGGAGCAGGAGTGCGCTATTGGTCGGCGATTGCCGAGCACTACCGCCTGAACCTGGACGTGGTGAACACTGAAGTCGATTCCACCTTCCGCTTCATGAGCGTCGACTGGGACGGCCAGATCCGCATGGATCCGTCCTCCAGCTACGCCATGCAGGGTTTGATCGGGCTAAAGGAGCGTTTCGACGTCGCTTTCGCCTGCGATCCGGACCACGACCGCCACGGTATTGTTACCCCGTCCGGCGGCCTGTTGGCGCCGAACAACTACCTGGCCGTGTCCATCGATTACCTGTTTCAGAACCGTCCCGACTGGCGCGCGGATGCAGCCGTGGGCAAGACCGTGGTCAGCAGCGGCCTGATTGATCGTGTGGCCGCGCGCATTGGCCGTCGGCTGTATGAAGTGCCGGTAGGCTTCAAGTGGTTTGCCGATGGCTTGTTTGAAGGGTCGCTGGGTTTTGGCGGCGAAGAAAGCGCCGGCGCGTCGTTCCTGCGCAAAGACGGTACGGTGTGGAGCACCGACAAAGACGGTCTGATCCCAGCGCTACTGGCTGCGGAAATGACCTCGCGCAAAGGCCAGGACCCGAGCCAGATCTACCGTGGTTTGACTGACGCCCTTGGCGAGCCGTTCGCCATTCGCGTCGACGCCAAGGCCACCCCGGCGCAGAAGGCCTTGCTGGGCAAGCTGTCCCCACAGCAGGTGACCTCCACCGAACTGGCTGGGGAAAGCATCCAGCAGATCCTCAGCCACGCGCCGGGCAACGATCAAGCCATTGGCGGTCTGAAAGTAATGACCGAAAACGGCTGGTTCGCCGCACGGCCATCGGGTACCGAAGACATCTACAAGATCTACGCAGAGAGCTTTATAGGCGAAGATCACCTCAAACAGCTGGTAGAAGAGGCTCAGGTACTGGTAGACGGCGCCATTTCCCAGTAACACCGAAAACCATGTGGGAGGGGACATTCCACCTCCCACATTTATCGGGACGAAGACTCAACTCAGGCCAGATCGACCAGTACGATCTCGCTGTCTTCAATCGCCGTGACCCGCAACACCCGCTCATCTTCAATCGCAACACCGTCCCGCGCTTGCGCACGCAAGCCATTGACTTCAATCACTCCCGTGGCTGGCACCAGATAGGCACGGCGGCCACTGTCCAAGCGATACTCTGCCGTTTCCCCAGCTTTCAGGTTGGCTGCCACCAAGCGTGCATCAGCCCGAATGCGCAGGCTTTCGCTGTCACCGGCTTTGCCACTGGCCAGGGTGACAAACCCTTCGCGGTCACCTTTCGGAAATGGCTTTGCGCCCCAGGAGGGCGGCAAACCGGCCTCGTTCGGGATGATCCAGATTTGAAAAATCTTGGTCGGCGTCGCTTCCAGGTTGTATTCGCTATGGGCGATCCCAGTGCCTGCGCTCATAACCTGCACGTCGCCGGCTTCAGTCCGGCCCTTATTGCCCAGGTTGTCGGCGTGACTGATGGCGCCTTCGCGCACATAGGTGATGATTTCCATGTCACGGTGCGGATGCTGTGGAAAGCCCGTACCTGGCGCGATAATGTCGTCGTTCCACACGCGAAGGTTGCCCCAGTGCATGCGCTTGGGGTCGTGGTATTCGGCGAACGAGAAGTGGTGATGGGCATCAAGCCAGCCATGGTGGGCGCCGCCCAGGGAGTTGAAAGGTCGAAGTTCAAGCATGATCGTCTCCTGTTGATGGCGCTTATGATCCCGTAGGCCATGATCGATAAAAAGCGTAAAAAATGCCTGATTCCTATCAGGTAAAGCGATTGGTTAACGGTGTTTTGACTTTCACTTCATCGGCTAACTGCATGACAGCAAAGCAATTGCCTGGAACTGAGCGCCGATTCCGGCGACCATGGCGCACTTGTCACAAACCAGCTCACCGCAGGAGTCCGCGTGCCGCAACAAAAGCCTGATCTGCCCCCCGAACTGCTCCCATTGGCGCAAATGCCTCTGTTGAAACGCCTGGCTGCACGCCTGTTTGGCCATGGCTTGACCCGTTTGCGCGCACAGCACCGGTTTTCTTGGTTGCACGGTCAGGCCGATGGTTTTCGCAGCGGTCACGAAGCGGGTGTGGAGTATGGCTATCGTGAGGGCAAGGCCGATGGTATCGAGGAAGGTCGACAAGTCCTGTTGATACGCGACTTTCGTCCCGAAGAGCATCGTGCGCCCGGTGTCGATGACAGTTTGTTCGATGATTGGCGATTGCCCTTGACGGCGGACGTGAAGAAACGCATCAAGGCCGACGTGGCCCGCTTGCTGCCGGCCCATGCCCAGCCCAGTGCGGCGCAATGGAAGATGATCTTCAGTGACACGCCGTCCACCTCAGTGATCGCCGGGGCCGGTGCGGGTAAGTCCACCTCGCTGGTCCTGCGCATATTGTTGCTTACCCATTACCTGGGCTTTGAATTGAGTTCGATGACCGTGGTGACCTTCACCCGCGAGTCGCGCAAGGATTTCATCAACAAGCTTATGGATATTCTCAGCTTGTGGGGTCGACCGCTTGGCATGAAAGAAGCCCAGGCGGTGGTGCGCACCTTTCACTCGCGCATCCTGCCGATGGTCCGCAGCCTGCCGGGTTTTGAGCGCCTGCAAGCGTTTGAGAACCTGAGTTCAGGTTTCGAGGATGCCGACAGTAATCCGTTCGACCTGCGCATCAACGACGCCCAGCGCCAACAAATGAATGCCTGCTACCACCGACTTTACGGCCAGCACCCGCGCTTTCAAGCGTTGATCGCGCCCCTGGCTCGGCATGGCTTGCAGCTCAAGGAGCTGGAACGTGACCACCCGGATGTGCAAAAGCGCGTGGCGGTGACCGAACTAGCAGCTAAACGAGATGAAGAACTGTGCGATGCAATCGAAGATCTATGGTTTCGCGCAGGTGCCTGGCCGATCAAAGGCATTGAGCCTAGTCGCCAGACCATTGAGATCAATGGCGCGCAGTTCCATTGCCATGGCTATATCCCTGAGCTGGACGCGTGGGTAGTGCTGGGTTTCGATTCGCGGGAAAACGCCCAGCTCAGTCGGCCCAACGCCAAGCTGTCACTGCGTGCGGAGTGGGCAGTGAAGCGAACCTTATTTCAAGCTTTCTGTCGTAAGCCTCTAATTTGGTTGGATAATTATGAATCATCCAAGCGTCTTTTAAGCAGCTTGGCTGGGGATGCGTCCTCCGGCCCCGGGTTTGATTACAAGGTTAAAGGTGAACTGGCTGGTGCCCCGTTGCTCGACAGTTTTGTCATGGCGGCCGGCTTTATTGAAAACCTTGGGTTGGACGTTCCCACCGCCGTGGGTCAGATGACTTTCGCCAAGGACGATCCGGACCGCTTCTTCTTCGAGGCGCTGAGCATTTTCTGGAAGGCCTTGGAAGACCATCTGCTTGACCAGTCACCGCCGATCATGACCTACAACCGCATGTTCTCGTTGTTCGGTGAAAACACTCCGGAAAACCTCAAGCTGCTCAGCGACCCGCTGTTACGGCCGCTGTCGCATCTGATGATCGATGAGTTCCAGGACGTGTCGCCGCAGATTGTCTCGTGGATCCGCGCCAGCCTGCGAGAAATCCGTAGCCGTGGCCCCGCGATGCACGTGGGCCGTGGTGCCCAGCATTCTTCGCTGTTGTGTGTGGGCGATGACTGGCAATCGATCTATGGCTGGCGGGGCAGTTCACCCAAGTATTTCATGGAGTTCAATCAGGAATTCCCGTCGCCGAGCACCACGCGGGTGATGCTGGGCGAGAATTACCGCAGCCACCAACACATTATCGATGCTGCCGAGCACATCGTGCGCACCGCGCCGGCGATCCCCGGAAAGAAGGCAAAAGCCAGCGGCGTGCCCAAGGCGTTGCAGCCGGTCAAGGTGCTGGAGCGTGACGACGCGGCGCTGGGCCGTCAGTTGCTGGAGCATTATCAGAAGGGCGAATCGGTGTTAATGCTGTATCGAAAAAGTAGCGATAAGTTACTGATTCAAGAGCGTATTCAGTCTGTAGTTAATGTGGATTCTAATTTGCCGATTCAAGCTCGCAGGCTGAAACAGCTGACCTATCACAGTGCCAAAGGCTTACAGGCGGACGCCGTGTTCCTGCTTGGGGATTGCCAACACCTCACCCGTTCCCCCTACAAAAACCAGGTCTATCGCATGGCCGGTCTGGGCAAGTCTGGCGACAGCGAACCCTATGACACGGCACAAAAAGACGAAGCGCTGCGTCTGGCTTACGTCGGCATTACCCGGGCGGTCAGCCATTGCTATTGGTATGTGGAGAAGCCCGAAGGCCAGGCCGTGAATATGCCGAAGGCCTCGGAGCATGTAGATGGAAAGAAAGCGTTTTTTGACGATCAGCGCGGCTGATGGCTGATGGCTCAGGCCCGCAGTGACAGCGGTGGCACAAACGACGCCAGTTCATCCTCCACCGCCTCGATAATCCGCTCTACGTCAGCGGCATTCATGACCGTGGCACAAGGGATGCCGGCGATGGCAATCAGGGTTTCGCCGCTGACGCGGTCAAACAGGCGGGCGATCATGCTGCCGGGCGCGTCCATGCTGCCCTCGAAGCCCATTGGATGAAAATGCCAGCGCATCAGCTGGCAGGCGTTGGGGAACGTCACTTTATTCATGTTGCCCACCTTGTTCATTGAGCGCTTCCTTTAGCTCGCGGCAGGGGGCCATGACCGTCACTGGTCTTGGCGTTGTAGAGCTTAAAAATAGCATTCGCTCTTAACCGGAGGTGACTTTTTTCCTCCCGTTCGGCGGTTGTTTTCCTAACGGTTGATGTGGGTCATGTCCTGCTCAGAAATGGGCAAGTGGCCATTAGTCCGAAGTTGCACCTGGCCATTGAACGCACCACCGAATTTCGGCAATCTCCACGGTTTTCCCGCTGCAGAGCTCACCATGCCTGACATCGCTCCCGACGATGATTGCCTGCATACCCAAGCCACGGGCGACCTGGTATTACGCCATCACCTGTGTTGGCGCCATCGCGATCTGGACGGGGTGATGTCCTACTACCACCCGGACATCCAGTACCACGACTTTTTCCAGAACCGCGTAGTCGGTTACGCCGAGCTGCGCGATTACCTGCAAGCCAGCATGCCACGCGAAGCTGACGAAGCGATTGAACACACCGACCGCATCCGCGCCGACGGCGATACCGCCTTTATCCAGTACCGCATCACCCTGCGTGGTGGCCACGGGCTGGTGTCATTCCGTACCAGCGAGGCCATCACCGTGCGCGATGGGTTGATCTGGCGCGTCAATGAATACGCGTCACTGGTGCACGAACAACCGTCCCAGGCCCAACGCCCCAGCGTCAGCCGCCTGGGCCTGTCGCCCCAGCAATTGGGGCATATGGCCAATGACCTGCAGCAGTATTTCGAACGTAAGCAGCCTTATCTGGACCCGGAACTGGACCTGCAGCGAGTCGCCAAGGAGTGCGGTTACAGCCGCAATCAGATTTCCTACCTGCTCAACCAAGTGCTGGGTCAAAGCTTCTATCGCTACGTCAACCAGGCGCGCCTGCAGCACTTGCTCGCCGCGCTGGATAACGCGCGCCCGCCGATCAAGGTAGACGACCTGGCCTTTGCCGCCGGTTTCAATTCGCTGTCGGCGTTCTACAGTGCCTTCCGCCAGCACACCGGCCAGTCGCCCAAGGCCTACGTCAAACAAATTTCCCTGCGTGCACGCGCGCAAGACAACCAATAACCGCCGGCCCTAGGATCAGCCCCATCGAAACGTGGTTGGGGAGCTTGGCATGCCGGCATGGCGCAACATCAGTTTATGGATGGACCAACTGGACGACCCGCTGGTGGCGCGGCCGACCCTGGAACACGACTTGGACGTCGATGTGGCGATTATCGGCGCTGGCTACACCGGGCTTTGGACCGCCTACTACCTCAAACGCCAGGCGCCCGAGCTGAAGATTGCGATTATCGAGGCTCAAACCGCCGGTTTCGGTGCATCGGGCCGCAACGGCGGCTGGCTGATGGGCAACCTGCTGGGTGAAGATCGCCTGCTGGCCGGCCTGGCACCTGAACAACGCCGGGCCTCATTCGACCTGCTGCACAGCATTCCGGATGAAGTCGCCCACGTGTTGACCCGCGAAGGCATCGACTGCGACTACCGCAAGGGCGGCGCGCTGTACTGCGCGGCCCGTTACCCCGAGCAGGAGAGCAGCCTGCGTGCCTACCTGGACAAGCTCTACGCCCAAGGCCTCACCGAAGCCGATTATCGCTGGCTGACCCCACAGCAGTTGGCCGAACAGATCCGCATTGCCAAACCCTATGGCGGTATCTATGCACCTCACGTCGCCACGATCCACCCGGCCAAGCTAGTGCGCGGCCTGGCGCGGGCAGTGGAGCGCATGGGCGTTACGATTTACGAAAAAAGTCCGGTCACCCAGTGGCAGTCCGGCAGCCTGTGCACTGATAAGGCCAGTGTCCGCGCCGCTTGGGTAGTGCCCGCCGTCGAGGGATACGCGAACACCTTGCCGCCGTTGGGCCGCTACCAGTTGCCGGTGCAAAGCCTGATCGTCGCCACCGAGCCGCTGCCCGCCAGCACCTGGGACGAGATTGGCCTGCGTCACGGCCAGGCATTTGGCGAAAGTAGCCGCCAGGTCACTTATGGTCAGCGCACGGCAGACAACCGACTGGTGTTCGGGGCCCGCGGCGGTTACCAGTTCGCCGGCAAACTTCGCCACAACTTCGATTTGACCGATAGCGAAGTGGAGCTACGTCGCTATCTGTTCGGCGAACTCTTCCCACAGCTCAAGAGCGTGCGGATTACCCATTCGTGGGGCGGCAACCTCGGTATGTCGCGCCATTTTCGACCGCACATGCTCTGTGATCACACCACCGGCATCGCGCTGTCCGGCGGTTATGGCGGGGAGGGCGTTGGAGCCACCAACCTGGGTGGCCGCACTCTGGCGGATTTGATCCTCCGTCGCGACACGCCACTGACCTATCAACCTTGGGTGATCCGCGAGCGCGGCCTTGATGCGCTCAAGGCCTGGGAACCGGAACCCTGCCGTTGGCTGGGTTACAACGCGATCATTCGCAGTTTTGTCCATGAAGACCAAGTGCTGGCCAACCCCAACACCGCCCCTTGGCGCCGCAAGCTGGCGACCGGCTTGGCCGGATTCATGGAAGGGTTCATGCACTGAGTCGTTTCACTTACACGGGAAAAACCCATGAGCATCACGCACTTCAAAGACACGCTGAATGCCCACCTGCCGGACTCGTCACCCGTGGCCGTGCCCCTGGGCGAGCCGATTGCGGTGGCCTCGACCTTGAGCGTAGAGCGCAGCGACGGCGTCGAAACCGGCATCTGGGCATGCACGCCGGGTCGTTGGCGTCGGCAGATCAAATCCCAGGAGTTTTGTCACTTTATCCAGGGCCGCTGCACCTTCACCCCCGACAACGGTGAAATCGTCCACATACAAGCCGGCGACGCACTGATGTTGCCGGCCAATAGCACCGGGATCTGGGATATCCAGGAAACCGTGCGCAAGACCTACGTACTGATTCTGTAACGCTTTGATCCTTGATCGCCTGCCATAAAAACAGCCCTAAAACCGCCAGGAAATCGAACCATGAAAGCCATTGCCCTGTTGCCCTTGATGTTGGTGGCCTCTATCAGCCAGGCCGCCGAGACGGTGAAAATCTACAACTGGTCCAGCTACATTGCGCCAGACACCACGAAGAACTTCCAGAAGCAGACCGGGATCGGTTTCAGCTACGACGTGTACGACAGCAATGAAACCCTCGACGGCAAGCTCATGACCGGCAACTCGGGTTACGATGTGGTGTTTCCGTCCAACCATTTCATGGCCCGGCAGATCCAGGGCGGCGCCCTCAAAAAGCTCGACAAGAGCCAGTTGCCCAACTGGAAAAACCTCAACCCGGTGCTGCTCAAAACCCTGGAAAACAATGATCCGGGTAATGCCCATGGCTTTCCGTACCTGTGGGGCAGCACCGGCATCGGCTACAACATCGACAAGGTCAAGGCCGTGCTGGGGGATAACGCCCCAGTGGACTCCTGGGACTTGATCTTCAAGCCCGAATACATGGAAAAACTCAGCAAGTGCGGCGTAGCCATCCTCGACAATGGCCCGGAGCTGTTGCCTATCGCCCTCAATTACCTGGGTTTGCCGCCCCACAGCAAGGAGCCCGAAGACTACAAAAAGGCCGAGGCGTTGCTGATGAAAGTGCGGCCTTACGTGGCGTATTTCCATTCCTCGAAATACACCGGCGACCTGGCCAACGGCGACATCTGCGTGGCCGTCGGCTTCTCCGGCGATGTGCTGCAAGCCGAGAGTCGCGCCAAGGAAGCCAAGAACGGCGTGAAAATCGGTTACCAGATCCCCAAGGAAGGCGCCGCTATCTGGTTCGACATGGTGGCCATGCCTGCGGATGCCCCCGATGAAAAGGCCGGCTACGCGTTCATGAACTACCTGCTTGAGCCCCAAGTGATGGCGGACATTACTAACTCCGTGCATTACGCCAATGGCAACAGCTCTGCGGACAGCCTGGTCGATCCAGAGATCAAGGCGGACACCAAGATCTACCCAAGCGAAGCCATGATGGGCAAGTTGTTCGCGCTGGAATCAATGCCGCTGAATATCGACCGGATTCGCACGCGGGTGTGGAATACGATTCGTATGGGCCGCTGATCAAACGCTGTCGAGTACTGCAAAATATATTTGAAAGTGTTGCTGGTCTACGAAGCGTGGCCAGCAACGTTCAGTTGAATTATTAGACTAAGGGATGTTTTGCTGTTTTTCGGAAACGACAGGAAAAACAGTTCGAGTTGGAAGGGAGGTATCAGTGTGAGAAGTTCTCGTCCGCAATTCACGAAGCTTCTTTATTGATCATTACATGAAAAGGTACCTCATATGTCTTCAGTACAAAGTTTGCCAAATGGCGGAACGTGGACTCGTCCCGAAAACAGCCTTCCTGTATTGCGTGGCACAGACGCTCGCGAACGCCTGAACGCCAGGCCCGACGAGGCTTCGGTGCTTGTCGGTGGCGGGGGCAGTGACCAGTTGGTCGGCGCGCGAGGTGCGAATACCTTCAAGTACGAACACTTCACAGACTCTACGAGCAATGATCCGGATACTATTTTCAACTTCAATCCAAGGGAGGATAAAGTTGATTTGTCTGACATGGTAAAGAATAACAAAATAAAGATAATTCATATTCGGCCTCGCGCACCCGCTGAAGTAGGCGATGTACAGTTAAAGCACAGCCCTTTTGGTTGGAGTACGCTGGATATGAAAGTCAATGCGCAGGGGCCTAACTTCTCCATCCGTATTGATAATGTAAAGTTGTTGGCCGATCACGTTAAATTCTTTAGTTAAATCCACTCACCGCAAAATGGTCAGGCAGCGTGTGCTGCCCGGCCGTTTTACGTCGATATCGCTCTACGGATTTTCCAGATCATGCCCCAGCGACTGGATAAATAACGAAAACAGCTCCGGCTGCGATGAAATATCCAGCTTTGCGTACAAATGCCGACGGTGCACTTTCACCGTGTCCGGCGAGATATTCAGGCGTTCAGCCATGGCCTTAGAGGAAAATCCGCGCAACACCAGACGGGCGATTTCCAGCTCTCGGTCCGACAGCACGCCACAGCCGAACTGGCTCAAGGCATCCCTGATCTGGCTGTCCATGGCCGGGGCGCGCTGGGTGCTTTGCTGCCAATGCTGCTGCATCAGCGGCAGTACCCACGCCGCCATCATCGTCATCATCCCAGTGTCTTCTGCACTGAACCGCCGCTGCATCCCCAACGACAGTGACAATGTCCCCATCCCCGGCAGTTGCAGGATCAATTGCACCTCGTCTTCCAGCACGTTGTCATGGAAGTAATTGAGGAAGTATTCACTCTGTCGGAAATGGTCCGGCGCCACTTCTTCCAGGCGGTATACACCGCTGGAGTACCCTTCGCGACACGCCTGGAAAAACGGATCGAGCAAATACAGGCCATTGAGGTACGTCAGCATCGACGCCGGTTTGCTGCTGGGCTGAGCGTCGTATTCCTCAAGGGCTTGGGGCGCGCCCTCCAACGGGTAGAAAATCGCCAACGCGTTATCGAAGGGCAGGCATTGGTGCAACAACAGCACCAACTGTTTCCAGAAACCCTGGGTACCGATGTGCGCGACGGTACGGCCCAAGCCAGCGTGCATGCCAACCTCACGGAACAGGCTCATATCACAGGCTCCCGCCAGCAAAAGATCGCTCAAGGGTTCGGCTTTTGCCAGGAACCGTCAAGGGGAGTACGCCAATAGGGGAATTGGCTGACAAGCTCCTGGGCGATAACGTCTTCATCATCCAACGGGAAACATATCCCGAAAAACATCATTTTTCGTTTCTGCCTCACACCAAGAACAACGACAGAGGATAACGATATGAGCACTTCCCCCACGCCTGACGGCGTGTTGAAACCTACCCTTAGCGTTTTCGATGTAGTGGCCATCACCGTTTCCGCAGTGACGCCGGCCAGTTCCGTGTTTGTGATCGCGCCCTTTGCCATCCAGCAGGCGGGCAGTGGTGTGTTCCTGGCGTTTGTGATGGCCGGCCTGCTCGCGCTGATGTTCGCGTTTTGTTATGCCGAACTGGGTCGCGCCCACAACAGTGCCGGTGGTGAATATGTGTACGCCAAGCGTGTGTTCGGTGGCATGGCTGGCTATGCGACCTTTCTCACGGTGCTGGTGATGTTGCTATTCATCCCGCCGGTATTGGCCACCGGGGCCGCGACCTATCTCAACAACGCTTTGGGCACGACGTTCGACTCGCAAACCGTCGCCCTGGTGATTGTGGTGTGCAGCTACGCCCTGGGCATTCTCAATATCAAGCTCAATGCCTGGATTACCGGCACCTGTTTGCTGCTGGAAGTGGCGGCGCTACTGGTAATCGTATTTATCGGGTTTGGTAACCCGGTGCAGCCGGCGAGTGTGTTGTTCCAGCCCCAGATCGTCGAAAACGGCGTGCTGCATCTCGCGCCGTGGGCCTTGGTGATCGGTGCGGTGGGCATAGGTTTGTTTTCCTACAATGGCTACGGCCCCGCAGTGCTGCTGGCCGAAGACATGAAGTGCGGCGGCAAAGGCGTGCACAAGGCCGTGTTGTGGTCCCTGGGCTTGGTGGTGGTGATCGAACTGGTACCGATCACCGCACTGCTGATCGGCGCGCCGTCCCTGAGCGCAATGATCAGCAGCCCAGACCCCATCGGCTACTTGCTCACCAGCCACGGCAATGAAACCTTGTCGCGCTTGGTCAGTGCCGGGATCTTCCTCTCGGTGTTCAACGCGATTGTCGCCATCGTGATCCAGATCGGCCGCGTGGTATTCAGCAGCGGGCGCGATGCGCTGTGGACGCCGACCATCAACACACTATTCACCCGCATTCACCCGCGCTGGGATTCGCCCTGGTTGGCGACGCTGTTCCTGGCGATCCCGTCGGCGCTGCTCAGCTTCAGTTCCAACCTGGCGGACCTCACCTCATTCAGCGTGTTGCTGATCATGCTGGTGTACCTGGTAGTGGCGTTGAGCGCGTTGATGAGCCGCGTGTTGCTGCGCGACCGCGAACACCCGTATCGCATGCCGCTGTGGCCGTTGCCGGCTCTGTTGGCTGTCATCGGTGCAGGTTACTTGCTGGGGACCTTGATCTATGCGGCGTCTGTGCGCGACATCATGATCATCCTCGGCTTGCTGGCCTTGTCGGTGATCTTCTATTGCATCAGCGGCCGGTCGAGTCCGGTCTTCCAGAAATTGTAAGGAGCGGTTATGCGCGCACGTCAATTGGGCATCACTTTGGGGCTGGGCACACCCGGTGAGTTGAATGCCATCACCGATGTACCGGGCGTGCGGGTGGGCCACAGTACCCTCAACACCCGTATCGACGGTAAGCAAGTGCGCACCGGTGTGACGGTGATCCAGCCGCGCGCCGGGGAAGCGCGCCAGCAACCCTGCTTCGCCGGCTACCACGTGCTCAATGGCAATGGCGATGCCACGGGCCTGGAGTGGATCAGTGAAGCAGGGCTGCTGACCACACCGCTGGCCATCACCAACACCCACAGCATCGGCATTGTGCGCGACACGTTGATCGCCCTGGAGCGCGAGCGCCTCGCGGACCCGGCGGTGTATTGGTGCATGCCGGTGGTGATGGAGACCTATGACGGCCTGCTCAACGATATCTGGGGCCAACATGTGAAACCCGAACATGTGCGCGAAGCCGTCGTCAACGCCGAAGCCGGCCCGGTACAAGAGGGCGCGGTAGGGGGCGGCACCGGAATGATCTGCCATGAGTTCAAGGGCGGTATCGGCACGGCTTCGCGGCGTTTGCCGGCGGAGCAGGGCGGTTGGACCGTCGGCGTGCTGGTACAGGCCAACCATGGCAAGCGCCAGGAGCTGCGGGTGGATGGCTATCCGGTAGGACGCCGGTTGATGGACATCCCATCGCCCTTCACCGAGCGCGGTACGCCGGGCATGGGCTCCATTGTGGTGATCCTGGCCACCGACGCGCCGTTGCTGCCGCATCAATGCCAGCGTCTGGCGCAACGCGCCTCCATCGGCATCGCCCGTACCGGCGGCGGCACCGAAGATTCCAGTGGCGATCTGTTCCTGGCTTTCGCCACCGGGAACCAGGACCTGCCTGCCGCGGATTACGGCCGCAAGGGCCTGCCGTTCAGCAGTGCGTTGCAGATGGTCAATAACGACCACATTTCGCCGCTGTTCAGCGCCGCAGCAGAGGCGGTGGAAGAGGCAATCATCAACGCCATTCTGGCGGGTGAAACCATGAACACCGACGATGGCGTGCAAGTCCCGGGTTTGATGGGTGAGACGCTGTTACAGGCATTACACGATACGGGGTGGAGTGTGTCCCGGTAATGGGGGACAACGCCTATTATTAGTTGAAGTAATGGCTGTTTAATGTTGCCAATGACACCGTGGCAATATAGTGGATCCAATTATTAACTGTGCCGCTCAACTTGAGCGGCATCGGTGCTATTTAATATTTAAATACGTGCCCACTGCTTTTTGTCGGACAAAGCCAAGTTGCCCCAATAAACCCGGCACAAAAGTTTCACTAGTTGGCAGTTTGCTACTTTTTTACGGCGGAAATAGATGTAGACGAAAGATTTCAAGTTGTGTCAGTTTTCTTACGCCTTCAAAAGAGGCGAGTGATAGGACGATCTCGCCCGCGGGGTTCCTATCGATCAAAGACTGATGCACTTGCAAACAAGGAAGTACGTTTATGTCCAAAGTAAAAGACAAGGCTATCGTGTCGGCGGCGCAAGCCAGCACCGCTTACTCGCAAATCGATAGCTTCAGCCATCTGTATGACCGTGGCGGCAACCTCACGATCAACGGCAAACCGTCCTACACCGTCGACCAGGCCGCCACCCAGCTGCTGCGCGACGGCGCCGCGTACCGGGACTTTGACGGCAACGGCAAGATCGACCTTACCTACACCTTCCTGACCTCGGCGTCGTCGAGCACCATGAACAAACATGGCATCTCGGGCTTCAGCCAGTTCAACGCCCAGCAGAAAGCACAGGCCGCACTGGCCATGCAATCCTGGTCGGACGTGGCCAACGTCACCTTCACCGAGAAAGCCACCGGCGGTGACGGCCACATGACGTTCGGCAACTACAGCAGCGGCCAGGATGGCGCAGCGGCCTTCGCCTACCTGCCCGGCACCGGTGCAGGCTACGACGGCACCTCGTGGTACCTGACCAACAACAGCTACACGCCCAACAAGACTCCGGACCTGAACAACTACGGCCGGCAGACCCTGACCCACGAAATCGGGCACACCCTCGGCCTGGCTCACCCTGGCGACTACAACGCCGGCGAAGGCGCGCCGACTTACAAAGACGCGACCTATGGACAGGACACGCGCGGCTACAGCCTCATGAGTTACTGGAGCGAGAGCAACACCAACCAGAACTTCAGCAAAGGCGGCGTCGAGGCCTACGCTTCCGGCCCGCTGATCGACGACATCGCAGCAATCCAGAAGCTATACGGCGCCAACTACAACACACGCGCCGGCGACACCACCTACGGCTTCAATTCCAACACCGGGCGTGATTTCCTCAGCGCTACCTCCAACGCCGACAAGCTGGTGTTCTCGGTGTGGGACGGTGGCGGCAACGACACCCTGGACTTCTCCGGTTTCACTCAGAACCAGAAGATCAACCTCAATGAAGCCTCGTTCTCCGACGTAGGCGGCCTGGTGGGCAACGTGTCCATCGCCAAGGGCGTGACGGTCGAAAACGCCTTCGGTGGTGCGGGTAATGACCTGATCATCGGTAACAACGCCGCCAACATTATCAAGGGTGGGGCCGGCAACGACCTGATCTACGGTGCTGGCGGTGCGGACCAACTGTGGGGCGGCGCCGGCAATGACACCTTTGTGTTCGGTGCCAGTTCCGACTCCAAGCCAGGGGCGGCGGACAAGATCTTTGACTTCACCTCAGGTTCGGACAAGATCGACCTCAGCGGCATCACCAAAGGTGCTGGCCTGACCTTCGTCAACGCGTTCACCGGGCATGCCGGCGACGCGGTATTGACCTACGCAGCCGGTACCAATCTGGGTACGTTGGCCGTCGACTTCTCCGGGCACGGCGTGGCGGATTTCCTCGTCACCACCGTAGGCCAGGCAGCCGTCAGCGACATCGTGGCGTGATACAAAGGCGCGGCGTTTCGGCGTCGCGCCTCCAGGATGGAGCGTGAAGATGCAGCGTTTTTTCAATTTTATCGCCTGCGTATTGCAGGTGATGTTCGTGTCGGCAGGAGCCCACGCAATGGCGAGCAGTCTTGTTTTACCTTCCAGCGCTGAATTGGCCGGGCATTGGCAACTGCACCAGCAGGATCAGGTGTGCGCCCTCGACCTGCTCGAACAGGCCAACGCGTTGAGCGGTGATGTGGCCTGTGCCGCCCAATGGCTGGGCGATACCCCCCTGACATGGTCGCCCACTCCGGACGGTATCTGGCTATTCAATGCCGAAGGCAGCGGGATCACTCATTTGAATCGCCAGAAAGACGGGGAGTATCAAGCCCGCACCCAGGCGGGCGTCGTGGTTGAATTAAAACGAATGCCTTAGTTATCGCTATAACTTTATAACTCGATTTTATTAGTTGGCCGGCCTTTATCAGGGGCTCGGGCAACTTATGCGCGAAATTTGGCTTAAGGAAGATCACAACATATGGCCAAGCCCTTTGCGGTAGCGCCCTTATTCAAGGCGCTGGGTGAATACAAGAGCATCTTGATCAGCGTTGGCTGTTTCACGGCATTAATTAACCTGCTGATGCTGGTGCCGTCGATTTACATGTTGCAAGTGTACGACCGCGTGCTGTCCTCCCAGAACGAAACTACCCTGGTGATGTTGACGCTGATGGTCGTGGGCTTCTTTGCGTTTATTGGCACCTTGGAAGTGATCCGTAGTTTCATCGTGATCCGTATCGGCAGTCAGTTGGAACGGCGTTTCAACTTACGCGTGTACAAGGCCGCATTCGAACGCAATCTGCAACGCGGCCAGGGGCATGCCGGGCAATCCCTGGGCGACCTGACCCATATCCGCCAATTCATCACGGGGCCGGCGCTGTTCGCGTTTTTTGATGCGCCGTGGTTTCCGATCTACCTGTTTGTGATTTTCCTGTTCAACGTCTGGCTTGGGGTGCTGGCCACCGCCGGTGCTGTGCTGTTGATCGGCCTCGCGTGCCTCAACGAATACCTGACGAAGAAGCCATTGGGTGAGGCCAGTGGTTTCTCCCAACAGTCGACGCAACTGGCCACCAGCCATTTGCACAACGCCGAAACTATCCAGGCCATGGGCATGCTCGGCGCGCTGCGCAAGCGCTGGTTTGCGGTGCATGCGCAGTTCCTCGGCCTGCAGAACAAGGCCAGTGACACCGGTTCGGTGATCACCTCGTTGAGCAAATCCTTGCGGCTATGCTTGCAATCACTGGTACTCGGCCTGGGCGCATTGCTGGTGATCAGGGGCGATATGACGGCAGGCATGATGATCGCCGGTTCGATCCTGATGGGGCGTGTGCTCAGCCCCATCGACCAGTTGATTGCGGTGTGGAAGCAGTGGAGTTCGGCGAAGCTGGCCTACCAGCGGTTGGACGAATTACTGCGCGAGTTCCCTCCGGAAGTGGAGCAGATGAAACTGCCCGCACCCAAGGGCCAAGTCAGCTTCGAACAGGTCAGTGCCGGCCCGCCGGGTAAGCGCGTGGCGACGTTGCATCAAGTCAGCTTTACCTTAGGAGCGGGCGAAGTGCTCGGCGTGCTCGGTGCCTCGGGCTCCGGAAAATCCACCCTGGCCCGTGTGCTGGTGGGCGTGTGGCCGACCCTGGCCGGCACCGTGCGCCTGGATGGCGCGGACATACACCGCTGGGACCGCGACGACCTCGGCCCGCACATCGGCTATCTGCCCCAGGATATCGAACTGTTCAGCGGCAGCATCGCCGACAACATTGCGCGCTTTCGCGAGGCGGACCCTGAGCTTGTCGTCAAGGCCGCACAACAAGCCGGCGTGCATGAACTGATCCTGCGCCTGCCCCAAGGCTACGACACGGTGCTGGGGGATAACGGCGGCGGCCTGTCCGGCGGCCAGAAGCAGCGCGTGGCCCTGGCCCGTGCGCTGTATGGCGGGCCACGGTTGATTGTGCTGGATGAACCCAACTCCAATCTCGACACCGTGGGCGAAGCGGCCTTGGCCACTGCCATTGTGCAGATGAAAGCCCAGGGCAGCAGCGTGGTGCTGGTCACTCACAGGTCTTCTGCGTTGGCCCAGGCCGACAAGTTGCTGGTGCTCAACGAAGGCCGTTTGCAGGCGTTCGGGCCAAGCCAGGACGTGCTTAGGGCGTTGTCCGGCCAGCAGGAAGCGCCGAAGGACAAACCGGGTGTGAGTTTCAGTCGTCAGTATCAAGCCGGAAGGAATCCAGGCGCATGAGCAGCATCACTTTCGAACAACGCGACGCGGGTTTTTTCGCCCGCATGGGCTGGCTGCTGACAGTGGTCGGTGCCGGTGGTTTCTTCCTGTGGGCCAGCCTCGCGCCGCTGGATCAAGGGATTCCCGTGCAAGGCACGGTGGTGGTGTCCGGCAAGCGCAAGGCTGTGCAAACCCTCAGTCCCGGTGTGGTCAGCCGTATTCTGGTGCGTGAAGGCGAGCTGGTGAAACAAGGCCAGCCGTTGTTCCGTCTCGACCAGACCCAGAACCAGGCCGACGTGCAATCGCTGCAAGCCCAGTACCGCATGGCCTGGGCCAGTGTGGCGCGTTGGCAGAGCGAGCGCGACAATCAATCCTCCATCACCTTTCCCGCCGAGCTGAGCAGCAATCCCGAGCCTGCCTTGGCCTTGGTGCTCGAAGGCCAGCGTCAGCTGTTCAGCAGTCGCCGCGAGGCCTTCGCCCGCGAGCAAGCCGGCATTCGCGCGAATATCGACGGCGCCACCGCGCAACTCGGCGGCATGCGTCGTGCCCGCAGCGACTTGACCGCCCAGGCCCAATCCCTGCGTGATCAACTGAGCAACCTGCAACCCTTGGCCGACAACGGCTACATCCCGCGCAATCGGCTGATGGAGTACCAGCGCCAATTGTCCCAAGTGCAACAAGACCTGGCGCAAAACACCGGGGAAAGCGGCCGGGTAGAGCAGGGCATCGTCGAGTCGCGTCTCAAGTTGCAGCAGCACAGCGAGGAGTACCAGAAGGAAGTGCGCAGCCAATTGGCCGACGCGCAACTGCGCAGCCTGACCCTGGAGCAACAACTGACCTCTGCCGGGTTCGACCTGCAACACAGCGAAATCAACGCGCCGGCCGACGGCATCGCGGTCAACCTCGGCGTGCACACTGAAGGCGCAGTGGTGCGTGCCGGTGAAACCCTGCTGGAGATCGTGCCTCAAGGCACACGCCTGGAGGTGGAAGGGCATCTACCGGTGCATCTGGTGGACAAGGTCGGCACGCACTTGCCGGTGGATATTCTCTTCACCGCGTTCAACCAGAGCCGTACGCCGCGCGTGCCGGGGGAGGTCAGCCTGATTTCTGCTGACCAAATGCTTGATGAGAAAACCGGTGCGCCCTATTACGTGCTGCGTACCACGGTGAGCGAGGCAGCGTTGGAAAAACTCCAGGGTCTGGTGATCAAGCCGGGGATGCCCGCCGAGATGTTCGTGCGTACGGGCGAGCGCTCGCTGCTCAATTACCTGTTCAAACCGCTGCTGGATCGCGCCGGCTCAGCGTTGACCGAGGAATGAACATGAAACCTGTGTTCATCGCCTTGTTGTTCTGCTGCGCCAGTGCCCAGGCTGCCATGGGTCCGTTTGATGTCTACGAGCAAGCCCTGCGCAACGACCCGGTGTTTCTTGGCGCGATCAAGGAGCGCGACGCCGGCCTGGAAAACCGCACCATCGGCCGTGCTGGCTTGCTGCCCAAGCTGTCGTACAACTACAACAAGGGCCGCAACAACTCCCAGGCCACCTTGCCCGACGGGCGCGGCGGCAATTATCACGACGACCGCAACTACAACAGCTACGGTTCCACCTTCAGCCTGCAACAACCGCTGTTTGACTATGAGGCTTATGCCAACTACCGCAAAGGCGTGGCCCAGGCGTTGTTTGCCGACGAAAGTTTTCGTGACAAGAGCCAGGCGCTGCTGGTGCGGGTGTTGACCTACTACACCCAAGCACTGTTCGCCCAGGACCAGATCGACATCGCCCGCGCCAAGAAAAAGGCCTTCGAGCAGCAGTTTCAGCAGAACCAGCATCTATTCCAGCAGGGTGAGGGCACCCGTACTGACATTCTCGAAGCCGAGTCGCGCTACGAGCTGGCCACCGCCGAAGAGATCGAAGCGCTGGACGAACAAGACGCGTCGTTAAGGGAATTGGGCGCCTTGATCGGCGTGCAGAGCGTCAACATCCACGACTTGGCGCCGCTTAACCAGGATTTCGCCGCATTCGCCCTGACCCCGGCCAATTACGACACTTGGCATGAACTGGCAATCAGTAATAACCCCACCCTCGCGTCTCAACGCCAGGCCCTGGAGGTGGCGCGCTACGAAGTGGAGCGCAATCGCGCCGGGCATCTGCCCAAGGTCACGGCGTACGCGAGTTCACGCCAGCAGGAGTCCGACAGCGGCAACACCTACAACCAGCGCTATGACACCAACACCATTGGCGTGGAAGTCAGCCTGCCGCTGTACGCGGGTGGCGGCATATCGGCCTCTACTCGCCAGGCCAGTCGCGCCATGGAGCAGGCAGAGTACGAGCTGGAGGGCAAGACCCGGGAAACCCTGATCGAACTGCGTCGGCAGTTCAGTGCCTGTTTGTCGGGCGTGAGCAAGCTGCGTGCGTACCAAAAGGCGCTGGCTTCGGCGGAGGCGCTGGTGGTGTCGACCAAGCAGAGCATCCTCGGTGGTGAACGGGTCAATCTCGATGCATTGAATGCCGAACAGCAGCTGTACAGCACCCGACGCGACCTCGCCCAGGCTCGCTACGACTATTTGATGGCCTGGACCAAATTGCATTACTACGCCGGCAACTTGCGCGACACCGATCTGGCCAAGGTGGACGAAGCGTTCGGGCCCGCACAGCGTTAACCAGCTTTCTCGACAACTCCAACAAAAGAGAGGCAGTACCATGGGTGTATTCGACTATAAAAACCTGGGCGCCGAAGGCTCCAAAGCGTTGTTCGCCGATGCCATGGCGATCACGCTGTACACCTACCACAACCTGGATAACGGCTTTGCCGTGGGTTATCAGCACAACGGTCTGGGCTTTGGCTTGCCGGCTACCCTGGTCGGCGCGCTGTTGGGCAGCAGTGATTCCCAGGGCGTGATCCCCGGCATTCCCTGGAACCCCGACTCGGAAAAAGCCGCCCTGGAGGCCGTGCAACAAGCCGGCTGGACACCTATCAGCGCCAGCGCCCTGGGCTATACCGGCAAGGTCGACGCCAGGGGCACCTTCTTTGGCGAAAAACCGGGCTACACCACGGCCCAGGTCGAAGTGCTCGGCAAGTACGATGACGCCGGCAAACTGCTGGAAATCGGCATCGGTTTTCGTGGTACTTCAGGCCCACGGGAAAGCCTGATCAGCGACTCCATCGGCGATCTGGTCAGCGATCTGCTCGCGGCCCTGGGGCCCAAGGATTACGCGAAAAACTACGCCGGCGAAGCCTTCGGCGGTTTGCTCAAGAACATCGCCGACTACGCCAGTGCCCACGGCCTCAGCGGCCACGACGTGGTAGTCAGCGGCCACAGCCTGGGCGGCCTGGCGGTGAACAGCATGGCTGACTTGAGCAACGGCAAATGGGCGGGCTTCTTCAAGGACGCCAACTATGTGGCCTACGCCTCGCCGACCCAGAGCAGCGGCGACAAGGTGCTCAATGTCGGCTATGAAAACGATCCGGTTTTCCGTGCGCTGGACGGCTCATCCGTCAACTGGTCGTCGTTGGGCGTGCATGACAAGCCCCATGAATCGACCACCGACAATATCGTCAGCTTCAACGACCATTACGCCTCGACGCTGTGGAACGTGCTGCCGTTTTCCATCACCAACCTGCCGACTTGGATCTCCCATTTGCCCACCGGATATGGCGACGGCATGACGCGTGTTCTGGAGTCCGGGTTCTATGAGGTGATGACTCGCGACTCGACGATTATTGTCGCCAACCTGTCGGACCCTGCGCGGGCCAACACGTGGGTGCAGGACCTCAATCGCAACGCCGAGCCCCACAAAGGCGACACCTTCATCATTGGCAGCGCTGGCAATGACTTGATCCAGGGCGGCAAGGGCGCGGACTTTATCGAGGCCGGCAAGGGTAACGACACGATCCGTGACAGCAGCGGGCACAACACGTTTTTATTCAGCGGGCAGTTTGGCCAGGACCGGATTATTGGCTATCAGCCGACGGACAAATTGGTGTTTACGGACGTGCAGAGCAGTGGCGATTATCGTGATCACGCCAAGGTGGTGGGCGGAGATACCGTGATCAGTTTTGGCGGGGATTCAGTGACGCTGGTGGGAGTGGTTGGGTTGTCGGGGGAGGGGATTGTCATCAGTTAAAACGGTGGGAGGGGTTTGCTCCCGATAGCGGTGGTTCAGTCAATGGAGATGTTGACTGGAAGATCGCCATCGGGAGCAAGCCCCCTCCCACATTTGGGCAGTGTTGGCAGCGGAGAATCAGTCTTCCTTGCGCATCAGTGGGCAGCGGACGCTATTGGTCAAATTGGAACGCGGTCAACCCTGTGGGAGGGAGCTTTCCCCCGATGGCGGTGGCTCAGTCAATGGAGATGTTGACTGGAAGCCCGCCATCGGGGGCAAGCCCCCTCCCACATTTGGGCAGTGTTGGCAGCGGAGAATCCGTCTTCCTTGCGCATCAGTGGGCAGCGGACGCTATTGGTCAAATTGGAACGCGGTCAACCCTGTGGGAGGGGGCTTGCCCCCGATGGCGGTGGCTCAGTCAATAAAGATATCGACTGAAGAACCACTTCACTTTTCCTTGCGCACCGTCGCCACATCGGCGGCTTTGACACGAACGCGTTTGCCAGCGATGTCGGTGAACTCATAAAAGCCATCGGCGGTCTTGGCGTTTGGGGTGTCTTTGGTCAAATACTGCGTGCCATTTTGCAGTGTCACTACGGTTTGCGTCGCGCAACCGGCCAATACCAGAAATGTGAGTGCAACCAGTGGCAGACCCAAATTCTTCATGTTCATAACCCTTACCTTAACCCTGAAAAGTCCCGCAGCGTGCGGCTGCGGGCCGCAAATGTTACGCCATCGACTCCACCATCTGATCACTTTTATACAAAAAGTTGCGTGAGCCATTTATCTATTACCGATTGCAACACAGCATCGGGACCGGCACTCTGTATGCATAACCAGTATTTGACTCGCTTGCGCCATGACCAACCCCCTCGACGACCCGCTCTATTACCTGCACAACTTCCGCCAGGTCCTGCAATGGCTGGGGCAGCGCTATGCCGATCTGCTGGATCCTGACGAACAGCATTTCATTCAGCAATTCGACAGCTTGCCGCAGCCGTCCCAGGCGTTGTTAGTGCGCATGGTAATGCGCAAGGGCGTGCACTTTCGCGCGGGGAAACTCAGCTATCAGGAGGTCGGTTGTACCCACGCGGCTGCAACGCCATTGCGGCAATTGGGTTGGGTTGATGATCAATGCCTGTTGGCCTTTGAAGAGGTGTTCGCCTTGCTGCAAAAAGGCGAAATCCTCAGCACGTTCAAGCCGTGGATCGACCAACCCAAAGGCAAGAAGGCCGACTGGCTTGAGGGCCTGGCGGCGCAGTTCAGCGAAACCCGCAGCTTTGTCCAGTGGTGCCCGCAGCTTGCCGAACGGCTGTACAGCCTCACCGTGATGGACCTGTGTGACCGGCTGCGGTTGATGTTCTTCGGCAATCTGCACCAGGACTGGTCGGAATTCGTGCTGGCGGACCTCGGTATCTACACCTACGAAAAAGTGGCGTTCTGCGCTGAATCCCGGGGTTTGCGCAGCCGTGACGACGTGCACGGCGTGCTGTTCCTGCACCAATGCCAGCACGCGTTTGAAACCGGCACCGCGCTGCACGACGTGCTGGCGCAGGTGGCCACGCTGACGACCGACAACCCCTGGCTGGAAAAACGCCGGGCCAAGCTGCTGTTCCAGATGGGGCAGTATTGTGAGCGCAGCGCCGAGTTGGCCTTGGCCGAGCAAATCTACCGTGCCTGCGCCTACCCCGGCGCCCGTGCGCGATTGATCCGCGTGCTGGAGCGCCAGGAGGACTACGCCCAGGCCTTGGTTCTGGCGAGTACCGCGCAACAGGCGCCGGAAAGTGCCGCCGAACAGCAACACCTGCTGCGCGTCATGCCGCGCCTGCGTCGCAAGCTGGGTGAGCCCAAGCTGCCCAGGCTCAGACCACGGGAAGTCATGCGCCTGGACCTGGAACTGGCACTGCCGGAACCCTTGATGTCGGTGGAGTACTGCGTCCAGGCTCATTTGAGCGCGCCCGATGCGCCGGTGCATTACGTGGAAAACGGCCTGATCAATTCGCTGTTCGGGTTGCTGTGCTGGGACGCGATCTTCGCACCGCTGCCGGGAGCGTTTTTCCACCCGTTCCAGCGTGGCCCGGCCGACTTGCACAGCGAAGACTTCCACCAGCGCCGCGCGCCATTGTTCGCCGCGTGTTTCGAGCAACTGCAGGATGATCGGTACAAGGCCCTCATTCGCCAGCGCTACGCCGCCAAGTGGGGCATTCAATCGCCCTTCGTATTCTGGAATCTGCTCAGTGAAGACCTGTTAGAGCAGGCCCTGGAATGCTTGCCCGCCGAACACCTGCGCTACTGGTTTGAACGCCTGCTCCTGGACATCCGAGCCAATCGCGCGGGCATGCCGGACCTGATCCAGTTCTGGCCTGCGCAAAAGTCCTACCGCATGATCGAGGTCAAAGGTCCGGGCGACCGTCTGCAGGACAACCAACTGCGCTGGCTGGAGTTCTGTGGCGAGAACCAGATGCCGGTCACCGTCTGCTACGTGCGCTGGGCGGAGCAACCGGCTTGAGCTACAACGTGGCCGTGCGCGCATTGTGTGAGTTCACGGCCAAGGTCGGCGACCTGGACCTGCGCTTTACCCCGTCGCCCAGCGCCCAGGAAGGTATCGTGGGCCACCGCACAGTCGCGTCGCGACGCAGTGCGCACTACCAAAACGAAGTAGCACTGGAAGGCGAGTACCAACAACTCAAGGTACGGGGCAGGGCAGATGGCTACGACCCCGATGCCAATCGCCTGGAAGAAGTCAAAACCTACCGCGGCGACCTTGATGCCCAGCCCGCCAACCACCGGCAATTGCACTGGGCCCAGGTCAAGGTGTACGGCTGGCTGATGTGCCAGAAGCTAGGGTTGACGGAAATCGACCTGGCGCTGGTGTACTTCGATATCGTTGGCGAGGGCGAGACCCTGCTCAATCAACGCTTCCACGCGCCTGATCTGGAGAGGTTCTTCAACCAGCAATGCACGCTGTTCCTCGGCTGGGCTCAACAGGAAATGCAGCACCGCGAAGCGCGTAACACCGCCGCGCAAGCCTTGAGTTTCCCCCATGCTGACTTTCGCCCCGGCCAACGCAAATTAGCGGAGACGGTATACAAAGCCGCCAGCACCGGACGCTGCCTGATGGCCCAGGCGCCCACTGGCATCGGCAAGACCATCGGCACGATCTTCCCGCTGCTCAAGGCCTTTGCGCCGCAGCAACTGGACAAGGTGTACTTCCTCACCGCCAAGACCCCGGGCCGCAAACTTGCCCTCGACGCATCGCAGGTGCTGTTCACCAGCAGCCCCGGCTTGCAACTGCGTGTGCTCGAATTGGTGGCGCGGGACAAAGCCTGCGAACACCTGGACAAAGCCTGCCATGGCGACTCATGCCCCTTGGCCAAGGGGTTCTACGACCGTTTGCCCGCCGCGCGCATTGCCGCCTCCAAGGTAAGCCTGCTCGACCAGCGCAACCTGCGCGCGGTCGCCCTGGCCCATGACGTATGCCCTTATTACCTCAGCCAGGAAATGGCACGCTGGGCCGACTTGATCGTCGCCGACTACAACTACTATTTCGACTTCGGCGCCATGCTCTTCGGCCTGGCCCAACTCAACCAATGGCGCGTCGCGGTGCTGGTGGACGAAGCCCATAACCTGGTAGAACGCGCACGCTCCATGTACAGCGCAAGCCTCGACCAGTACAGCCTCAAGGGCCTGCGCGACACAGCGCCCGAGCCCCTGAAGAAACCCTTGCAGCGCCTCAATCGCGAATGGAATGCCCTTCACAAAGACCAGCTCGCGCCGTACCAGGCCTACGCTGCGCGCCCGGAAAAGCTGCTCCAGGCCTTGAGCCTGTGCACCAGCGCCCTGGGCGATTACTTCAACGACCACCCCGAAGCCCTCAGCGGTGACCTGCAAGCTTTCTACTTTGAAGCGCTGCAATTTGCCAAAGTCGCCGAGCTGTTCAATGAACACTTCATCTTCGACATCCACAAACGTCAGCTCGGCGGCAAACGCAGCAGTTCCACCCTGTGCCTGCGCAACGTGGTGCCCGCCGAATTCATCCGCCCCCGGCTCACCGCCGCCCGCAGCAGCGTGCTGTTTTCGGCCACCCTTAGCCCTCGGCACTATTACGCCGACCTGCTCGGCCTGCCGACGGACACTGCCTGGATCGATGTGGAATCACCGTTCAAGGCCGAGCAATTGCAGGTGCGGATTATCGATGAAATTTCCACCCGCTACGTGCATCGCGAGGCCTCGCTGGCCCCCATTGTCGAGCTGATAGCCCGCCAGTTCGGGCAGCAACCGGGTAACTACCTGGCGTTTTTTTCAAGCTTCGATTACCTGCAGCAGGTGGCTCAACTGCTCGCCGAACGACACCCGTACATCACCCTGTGGCAGCAATCGCGGGGCATGGCCGAAACCGAGCGTCAGGCGTTTCTCGACCAGTTCACCGAACACAGCCAGGGTATTGGCTTTGCCGTACTCGGTGGTGCTTTCGGAGAAGGCATCGACTTACCCGGTGCACGTTTGATCGGCGCGTTTATCGCCACCCTGGGGCTGCCGCAACTCAACCCGGTGAACGAGCAGATGAAGCTGCGGATGGCCGCGATTTTTGGCGCGGGGTACGACTACACGTACCTGTATCCCGGTATTCAAAAGGTGGTGCAGGCGGCGGGCAGGGTGATCCGCAGCCAGCACGATCGGGGAGTGGTGATGTTGATGGATGATCGGTTTGGGGAAGGGCGGGTGCGTCAGTTGTTGCCGAAATGGTGGGTAGTCGGCTGATGGTTAGACCCGGCGTATGGTTGGCGCCAAGCATAGTAAGAGCGCTCACAACTACGTGCTCATTCAGAATTAACAGGTGCTGATAGCGAGCGCACTGTTCAATCATCGGGTCATTACCACCCGTCGCCACCTGTTAGTTCTGACAGTAGGCAACCCAGGGTTTGAAGCGTTTGATGCAGGTAAGCCTCCCTCACGGCGCCCTGCGAGTACTTTTGCCATGACCCGGAAAAAAAAACCTAAAGCCCTCTTACCCCCCATTGAAGTGTCGCTTTTGGAGTCTCCCTTCGAAGGCGATCCTGACGGCGCCCACGGTGGTATCGGCCTTCGGCATACGGAGGGTGATTTCGTTGTTTACCTCAGAAACCCCAAAGACGGTGTCAACCCCGGTAGCGTTGCGTATCTCTATTGGGGCAACCGCAATGTTCCCGTAGCGTCTACCCAGATTCGCGAGGGTGAGGAACACCTGGACCGTATCCCTTTGACGGTCCCTCTGCACAAAGTCGTCCAATATTGGGCCAACCCGGTATTCGGCAAATTAAGACGTGCCAGTGGCAATGAGTCGTTTACCGAAGAGCCCAAGTACCGGGTTAGCCTGACGCGTCCTGGGGACCGTGACCCCAATAGCATATTGCCCGGCCACCAGGGGCTGGTGTATGTGGTTCCACCCTCCATATTGTTGAATGGCGTCAGCGAAGTCGATGCATTGGCAGGGGTCAATATCATCATCCGCCATTGGATTCACATGCATGCCTACGACCTGATCATTCTGGTCTGGGGGTCTCAGCGGGTACTCCATCGTGTGCAGCCTAACGAAGTAGGCCGTGATATTACGTTGACCGTTGACTACGCCACTATCAGTGCCGCAGGCAACAGCCGGGACACAAGAGTGGGTTATCAGGTCCGCGACGCCGGGGGTAACCAGCCGGATGAATGGGCACGTTGGTCGGCGACAACGCTGATTGATGTGCACCTGAATCAGATCCGCCCGGAAGCGCCGTGGCTGGCATTTCCAGGCACCGGCACCGACACGGAGATTGACCTGGCCGAACTGGGCAGTTTGGATGCACAAATCCAAGCGTGGATCACCAGCGCAGAGGTCGTCGCCTATTCAATACTGACGCTGATCTGGGCGGGTGTGGACCGCGAAGGGAACTCAATTCCTTATACAGAAACCAGGTCGCTGAATTCGGCAGGGCTCTACACATTCAATGTGCCTAATGCGCTGGTGGCTGCCATCGCCGACGGCTCCGTCAGCGTGCATATCGTGTTTCAACAAGGGACGATTGAGCAGCCCTCTCAAAAGCTTTACCTGGATGTGGTCGGCGAAATCGTCAGATGGCCGGCGCCGCAGATCAAGGAGGACCTGGGCGGCCACATCGAGCCTGATTTCGCTGCAACCGTGTATTTCCCCTTGCAAGCCACTTGGCCGGCAAACGGCTATCTGGAAGTGATTTTCCGGGTCAGCAGCCCCGATATCACCATCGAGCATCGGGTAGGTCGCGAAGTCGACGATATTCCAGCCAATCCCGACGGGGACATGGAGTTCATCGTATACCCTGACGAGCTTTCGCGTTTTGACGGACACCTGGTGGAAGTGTTCTACGCCCACACACGTCCTGGCAGTCGGCCGCAGGAATCCTTGCGGTTGCAAGTTGTTGTGGGCCAGCTTCAACGCACGATGCCTGCACCTATCATTGAGAAGGCGATCAGTGGTCAGTTGAATCCGGATGATATTGGCGCCTATGCCAAAGTGTTTGCACCATTTGCAGAAACAAAACGCGATGACTGGATCAGGATGCACTGGGTCGGGCCGAAGGCGCGTATCGAGGTGCCGGTGCAGGTGCCCGTAGACGGTGCCACCACCGAGCATTACATCGAAAGCTACTACGTCACCAGCAACCTGAATGAAACGGTGACGGTGTTCTACACGCTCAAGCGCGGCGATGAAATTCCGCGTTACTCACAAATTACCGAGGTCCTGGTGAGCCAGGGTGTGGGCGAGCTGCCGTCGCCGACCTTGCTGGAAGCACAGGTGACCGGCCCAGGGACCGCTACGCTGGAACCGCTCAAGGTACAGAACGGCACGAAACTGGTGGTGACCTATCTTGGCATGCGGGGTACCGACTCCATCCAGGTCACCATGATCGGTGCAGGCAATGCTGGCTCGCCGACCATTCCGGCCAAACCCGGTAATGAAGCGCTGCAGAAGGTGGAGTTCGATATCACCAAAGCGGCGATTCACGCCAACATTCGTAACCAGGACACCACCGTGGCATTCCAATACGGGGTGACGCGCGCAGGTGCAACGGTTCATTCAGACATATTGACGGTAACGGTCAAGGCGATACCCCTCGCCGAGTTGGTAAAGACAGTTCTGCAAATCAACCAGGCCAATAATGCTACCAAGGTACTGGACTTGAGCAGCTTTTCTGGAGACGCCAGAGGCACGGTCGGCATCTGGCCATTTATTACGGCATCTTACCCTGTGTGGTTGAGGTTGCTGGGCAAAACAGCCAGCAACGTTGACCATGATCGCTTGGTGTACAACGGGGCCGGGGCTTCGGCGGTTAACTCGACCTGGATCGCTAATGGGAAAGTGGAACCCAATTTACCGCGGTCCTACCTGCAAGGGTTGGGTCATGGCACTGTGCTTAAGATGGAGTTCAAAGCGGCGGTGAGTAGCAGTAAGGTCGAAGCTGAGGCCCTGACTTTTCCGATAATGGAGTACCGGGTCAACACCTTGCCAGCCGAATTTCCTGTCCCAAAATTAACCCAGGCAACCGGTACGGGGGCGGTGTTGACCCTGGCGCCCTTGAATGCACAAAGTGGCGGCACAGTCTCGGTGGAATACACGCCGATGTACACGACCGACAGCATCAAGGTCACGATGGTGGGGGCTGCCGGTGCGGGTTCGCCAGTTATTGCAGCCAAGCCCGGGTTGACCAGTGGCGTGGTGACATTTGCTATTCCTGCAACTGCAATTGCCGCGAACATTGGCAATACCAATAAGACGTTCACGCTTAAATATGATGTGACGCGTGCTGGAGTGGTGCGTTCATCGCAGGTGGTGACAGTGACGGTGACGCCGATACCCGCAAGCGAGTTGATAAAGACGATCAACCAAATCAACGAGGCTAATCAAACCACGCGGGTATTGGACTTAGCTGCCGTGACCAATGGCGGAAAACTAAAGACCGGTACATGGCCGTTTATTGCTGTTGGTCACCGAGTTTGGTTGGAGCTTTCTGGAAAAAAACCAGACAACACAACGAGCAACCATACCCATTTTGTCGGGAGCGTTTCTTCCGTCAATTCGACCTGGATCACAAATGGTTTTTACGAGAAAACAGTGATTGCCTCATATCTTCTGGGATTAGGCCACAACAGCCAACTGGCCTTGCAATTCAAAGCTACGTTCAGTTCGAGTACCGTCGAAGCCAATGCGATTGTATTCCCTGTGGTGACGTACACGATCTCCAGTCTTCCGGCCGAATTCCCGCCGCCCAAATTGACCCAGGCAACCGGTACGGGGGCGGCGGTGACCCTCGCGCCCTTGAGCGCACAAAATGGCGGTACAGTTTCGGTGGAGTACATGCCGATGTATACCACCGACAGCATCAAGGTCACGATGGTGGGGACTGCCGGTGCGGGTTCGCCAGTTATTGCAGCCAAGCCCGGATTGACCAGTGGCGTGGTGACATTTGCTATTCCTGTAACTGCGATTGCCGCGAACATTGGCAATATCAATAAGATGTTCACGCTTAAATATGAAGTGACGCGTGCGGGAGTCGTGCGTTCATCGCAGGTGGTAACGGTGACGGTGACGCCGATTCCTCAAGCCGAGTTGGCAAAAACCGTGATCCAAATGATTGAGGCGAACCAAACTACCAAGGTATTGGATCTATCGAGCGGTACGGCTAATAGGACGCTCCGGGTCGGCAACTGGCCCTTCATTGCGACTAGTTCTCCGGTTTGGATTGAGTTCAGAGGTTTCAAGAATGGAGGCGCGGCGCACAACCGCACTCACTGGAATGGTGGTGCTTCAAATGTCAATGCTACTTGGTTCAGCCAGGGGTGGTGGCAAAGTGGAATAACCTATGCGTCGTACTTGAAAGAGTTAGGGCACAACACGAAACTGACATTGGACTTCAAAGCCGCTTTAGGTCCTGGCATAGCGGAGGCTGACGCCATTATCGTTCCGCAGGTGGAGTACACCATAAGAAAAGTGGAGGTGATCATTGATCGCACTCACTTCGACGATCGTCGTGATAATGGATGGGTAGCTTCGGGGAGTACATTAATAACTCATGGTTTTGGACAAGGTGTTGGGGAGGGTTATTCTAAATTCCTTCAGTGCAGGAGTGGTAATTCATCTACCTTAGAGAAAGTGTATCCAAGCACTTCTTTTGTACCAGGGCGAAACTATAAGATTAGTATTGATATAAGAAATTCTAGAGGATATATGCAGCGTTTTCAAATCGCCGTTTATCATGCAAATGGTCAGAAGACATGGGATACCTTTTCTTCTGGGGGAGGCTGGGCTAATTTTACGCTGCCATTTCCATCAGTTAGCTCAGGCTCAGTTCGCATTGCCATTCATCTTTTAGGCAATTTAGATGACACACATTTCATTGATAATATTACGATCGTGCAAGTTTGAAGGAGACTCGTAAAAACGGGAGCGTATAGAAATACGCTCCTTTTTTATATCCGCCTTCCTACTTTAGTCTCTGTGTTGTGATGCGCTCTGTGCTGATTTCTAAATTTTTTGTAAGAGAAAAGGAAGCGTTCACAGGCTCTATTCAGCTTTTTTTGATCGGGCATACCGCCTTATTGGGCAAGCCTGTAAATACAAAAATAACCGGGCGTGTCACACCACCTCCAAATAAGAACTATGAACCGCCCCCGCCAACTCCCTCACCGTCTCAATAAACTCCGTCAGCCGACTATGCAGCCCATCCTCCAGAATCTCATCAATCCCCGTATACCTCAGCCGCGCTTCAAACTCAGCGGCCAGGCGTTGCGCCGTACGCCCATAACTACCGGGCAAGTCCGCGAGGATATGACTCAACTCCTCGATACACGCATGCAGTGAACGCGGTACATCACTGCGCAACAGCAGTAACTCCGACACCGACCGAGCATTCAGCGCATTCGGGTACAGCTCGGTGTACGCCTCGAATGACGACAATGCGCGGAGCAGGGCGCTCCACTGGTAATAGCCGCGTGCCGAGAGGTCGCTGACTTCTTCGGACTCTTCGCCGAACATTTCGTAGCGCGCATCCAGCAGGCGCAGGGTGTTGTCCGCACGTTCGATGAAGGTGCCGAGTCGGATGAACCGATAGGCGTCGTTGCGCATGATGGTGCCGGAGGTCGCGCCGCGGAACAGGTGCGAACGCTGCTTGACCCAGTCACAGAAGTGGCTGATGCCGTGCCGCGCGAGGCCGCCGGCGGCGATGCTGCGCATTTCCAGCCAGGTGGCGTTGAGGTTTTCCCACATGTCGGCGGTGATGCGTCCGCGCACGGCGTGGGCGTTGCCCCGTGCGGCGCGCAGGCAGTTGTAGATACTGGCGGGGTTTTCTTCGTCGAGGGCGAAGAAGTGCAGCATGCGCTCGGCGTCCAGTTGCTTATGGCGCTCCAGATAACTCTCCAGCGTGCCGCTGCTGAGCAGCGACATGGCCAGTTCGTCTAGGCCATCGCTGCGTCCGGCCTGGGGCATCAACGACAGCGAATAACTCACTTCCAGCATGCGCGCCAGGTTCTCGGCGCGCTCCAGGTAGCGGGACATCCAGTACAGATCTGCGGCGGTTCTACTCAACATGATTCAGCCCTCCACCACCCAGGTGTCCTTGGTTCCGCCGCCTTGCGACGAGTTGACGATCAACGAGCCTTCACGCAGTGCCACCCGCGTGAGGCCACCGGGCACCAGGCGGGTTTCCTTGCCCGAGAGCACGAACGGCCGCAGATCGATATGCCGGGGCGCAATGCCGTTTTCGACAAAGGTCGGGCAGGTGGACAGGCTCAGGGTCGGTTGGGCGATGTAGGCGTGAGGCCGCGCTTTGATGCGTTGACGGAAGTCCTCGATCTCGGCGGCAGTAGACGCGGGGCCGACCAGCATGCCGTAGCCGCCGGAGCCCTGGGTTTCCTTGACCACCAGTTCCGGCAGGTGGGCCAGCACGTGGGACAACTCATCGGGTTTGCGGCACTGGAAGGTCGGTACGTTCTGCAGGATCGGTTCCTCGTCCAGGTAGAAACGGATCATTTCCGGCACGTACGGGTAGATCGACTTATCGTCCGCCACGCCGGTGCCGATGGCGTTGGCCAGCACCACGTTGCCGGCGCAATAGGCGGCCACCAGGCCGGGCACGCCGAGCATCGAGTCTGGATTGAAGGCCTGTGGATCGAGGAAGGCGTCGTCAATGCGCCGGTAGATCACGTCCACGGCTTTCGGGCCGTCGGTGGTGCGCATGAACACCTTGAGGTCGTGCACGAACAGGTCGGCGCCTTCCACCAGTTCCACGCCCATTTCCCGGGCGAGGAAGGCATGTTCGAAAAATGCGCTGTTGAAGCGGCCGGGGGTCAGCACCACCACGTTGGGGTTGTCCAGGCGGCTTGAGCTTTTGAGGGTTTTGAGCAACAGGTTGGGGTAGTGGTCCACCGGTGCGATTCGCTGCTTGGCGAACACCTCGGGGAACAGGCGCATCATCATCTTGCGGTCTTCGAGCATGTAGCTCACGCCGCTGGGGGTACGCAAGTTGTCTTCGAGCACGTAGTAAGTGCCGTCGCCGTCGCGCACCAGGTCGACGCCGGAAATATGCGAGTAAATATCGCGGTGCAGGTCCAGCCCAACCATGGCCTTCTGATAACCCTCGTTGCCCAGCACCTGGTCGGCGGGAATGATCCCGGCCTTGATGATGCGTTGGTCGTGGTAGATATCGGCGAGGAACATGTTCAGCGCATTGACCCGCTGGATACAGCCGCGTTCGATCACGCTCCACTCACTGGCGGGGATGCTGCGGGGGATGATGTCGAAGGGAATCAGGCGCTCGGTGTCCTGCTCGTCACCATAGAGGGTAAAGGTGATCCCGGCGCGGTGAAACAGCAGGTCGGCTTCGCGGCGACGCTGGGCCAGCAGTTCCGGCGGCGTGTTGGCCAGCCAGCGGGAGAAATCCTGATAGTGCGCACGGCATACGCCATTTGCGTCATTCATTTCGTCAAAGAAAGATAGAGCCATTCCAGTACCTTGTCAGTGCCCAGGGTTGCGTGGGGGTGGCACTGCCGCTTCAAAAAACGCATGTTTTTATGAGCCTGTGGCGCAGAGTGCCAGCAGGCCTGGTCCTTACTTTCTTATGGGGTCGGCTCTGGGTCGGGCGGTAACGATTGCTCCTGTATCCGGGCAGATGAATGGGTTAAGCAATGCGTGTGCCGGAATGCCCTTGAGGTGACTGGGTTTGCTGTGGCGAGCGGGCAAACCTGCTCGCCACAGCCCGCCTAAACGCCATAAAGCCTGCTGGCCGAGTCAGCCCCTCCCAGCAGCGAGCCCTTCCTGACGTAGCCCATTCACCATAAAGAGGCAATGCGCGCCCTGGTGTGGTGCATGAACAAACTTGAACTTCATTCGCGCCCGGTTCTTCTAACGAAACTCGAATCCTTGTGGAGCACGCCCGTGCCCAGAATCATTTCACCCGACACACCCGAATCGAGCCTGGACGATCACAGCGAGCACACCGCCAAGATTTTCGGCTCGCCCAAGGACCGCCTGGACTTTTACCGTCGAGAAATTCAGTACGAAACCTCAATCCTGGCCAACCGTACCGACGCCTATCTTACAGCGCAGTCGTTTCTGGTGATTGCCTTTGTCTCCGGCATGGGCAACCTCAACCCCGAGTGGGGCAAGTTGTTTACCCTGGTGGTGCCGGTTTTCCTCGCTGCGCTCGGGATTCTCAGTTCCTTGAACGCCTGGCCGGGCATCCGCGCTGCGTATGACATCATCGATCACTGGCACTTCAAGCAAAGTGAGTTGCTGCGCAGCGAACCGATAATGGGCATGGCCTATGACGAATCACCGCTGTTTTCCGAGATGGAGTCTTCCCATAAGGGCTACCGCAAGTCGCTGCTGTTCTCCATGCGCGCTCCGTGGCTGTTCATGGTGTTCTGGTTGCTGCTGGGCATCTATGCGTTTTATATCCAGGTCGACAATCCGATCCGCTAGGCAATTGGACGGAACTTCAACGCGCAGCGCGGCGCCTTAACCTTACAGATCCCAGTGAGAGGTGACCCATGAGCACATCCAACGATCCACAAGTCAGTAACCGTAACGATCCGGCGATTGACCGCGGCGAACCGGCCCCCGGCACCAGCGCTGACGCCCCCAAGGATCCCAAGGCCAAGAGCGATCCCAAGGCGAAGGACAACGACTACAGCCCTGATTTCAAGCCCGAGCGCGAGCCCAAGCCTCAAACGGATGCAGATATCGACACCCAAGGCGGTTAGAGGAGAAGGTCATGTCTAAAGAACTCGACGAAGAACTTAACGACCCAGGCAATGAAGATCCCGGGTCACTGATGGATGATGCCGAAGTCCCGCTTAATGATCTGGATGAAGCAGCCGATCTGGGCAACACCGAAGATCAGGACTGAGCCCGTTACTTAAGACGCTCCAGCAATAGCCGCTCCAGCGTTACCACCGGCAACGGCCGGCTGAACAGATACCCTTGAATCTGATCACAGCCGGCCTCCTTCAAAAACGCCAGTTGCGCCTGGGTTTCCACGCCCTCGGCCACTACGCGCAATTTCAGACTGTGCGCCAGTTCAATGATGGTGCGGGTGATCGCCGCATCCTGCGGGTTGGTAGTGACCTCGCGGATGAACGCGATGTCGATTTTCAGCGTATCGATGGGAAACCTGCGCAGGTACGCCAGGCTTGAATAGCCGGTGCCGAAGTCATCAATGGAGATCTTCACGCCCATGGCGCGCAAGCGTTGCAGGCTGGCGATGGTGTGCTGGGTGTTTTCCATCAGCGAGCCTTCGGTCAGTTCCACTTCCAGCCAGTGCGCCTCAACCCCGGTGCTCTCCAGGCTATGGGCGATATCGGCAATCAGGTCGCCCTCGATTAACTGATGGCCGGACACGTTGACCGACACTTCTACCGCGCCGATGTCACTGCGTTGCCACTCGGCAATCTGCTGGCACACCTGCTCGATCACCCAACGACCCACCGGTACGATCAGGCCCAGGCTTTCCAGGATCGGCACGAAGACCGCCGGGGACACCGCGCCATAATCGGGCCGGTCCCAGCGAAGCAAGGCTTCCAGTGCGCAGATATTGCCGTTGGCCAACTCGACCTTGGGCTGGTAGTGCAGGGCGAATTCGCCCCGCTCAATGGCCTCACGCAAGGCCTTCTCCATGTCTACGCGGACCAGATCATGCACATTGCCCTGGGTGGTATGCACGGTGTGCTGGTGCAACCGTTGCTCCAACTGCTCGCTGCGTTGTTTGAACTGGTCACCATGGGCTTTGAGCCGCAGCAGGTTGCGCACCCGCAGCCAGAGTTCCAAGTGCTCCACCGGCTTGCTGAGGAACTCTTCGGCACCGGTTTCCAAACCGCTGACCCGAGCGCTGATGTCGCTCAAGGCCGAAAGCATGATGATCGGGATGTTCGCCGTGGCCGGGTTGCCCTTGAGCTGGGTGGCCACTTCATAGCCGTCCATGCCCGGCATCATGATGTCCAACAGGATCAGATCCGGTGGTTGCTGCGCCACCAACTGCAACGCTTCTTCACCGCTGCAGGCGCTCAGGGTCAGGTAGCCCTCGTGTTGCAGCAGGGTTTCCAATAGCTTGCGAACCTGGGGTTCGTCGTCAACGATCAACAGCGTTGCGGGTGAGCTGGCCATGGAGAGGACTCATTCAGGAGGTGTGAGGGTTGGGTTCAGCAGGGTGTCGATCTCCTGGTACAGCTCCTTGTAGCGCAGGGGTTTGCTCACGTAGGCGTCGCATCCGGCGAGTCGGGCTTTTTCCCGGTCTTCCTTCATCGCCATGGCGGTGAGGGCGATCACCGGGATGTGAGCCGTGTGAGGGTCTTGCTTGAGCAGGCGAGTGGCTGCCAGGCCATCCATGCCTGGCAATTGAATGTCCATCAAAATCAGAGCCGGCTGGTGTTCGCGGGCCATGGTCAGGCCGCTCTCGGCGTCGGCGGCCCACAGCACAATGTGGCCGGCGTTGACCAGCAGTAAGCGCGCAAGACGCATGTTGGCTTCGTTGTCTTCGACAATCAGGATGTTGGCCATGTGGCCTCCACAGTAGCGGCGGCGCGATGCAGCGGCAGCCACACCACAAAGCGTGCGCCCAGGCCTTCGCGGCTGGCCACGGCAACGCTGCCGCCCTGTAGATCGGTGAGCTGCTTGACCATCGCCAGGCCCAGGCCGGTGCCTTCGAATTTGCGTGCCAGGCTGCTGTCGATCTGGCTGAACGCTTTGAACAGCTTGCCCATGTCATCCGGGGCAATCCCGATACCGCTGTCGCTGACGCTCAACTCAAGAAAGCGGCGGTGCGCGCTGGGTTGCAGGGCAAAGCCATGCACCGGCCAATCGCCGGCGACCAGCCCCACCTCATCGCGGCTGACCTCACGCACCGCCAGGGTCACGTCGCTGCCGTGGGCGCTGAACTTCACCGCATTGGCCAGCAGGTTGTAGACGATTTGCTTGGTCTTGCGCAGGTCCAGGATCAGCGTGCCCAGGTCGTCCTGGCTGTCGAGTTTGAGTTGGATGCGCTGCAGGGCGGCTTTTTCGCGCACGATCAATAGGCTGTTGGCCAATAAACCCGCCAGCTCCACCGGCTCCAGTTCCAGGTCCATCATCCCGGCCTCGACCTTGGACAGGTCAAGGATGTCGTTGATCAGCGAGAGCAAGTGCTGCCCGCTGGTGAAAATATCGCCGATGTACTCGCGCTGGACATCAGTCATGTCGCCCACCAGCCCGTCCTTCAGCGCCTCGGAAAAGCCGATCACCGCGTTCAGCGGCGTACGCAGTTCGTGGGACATGGTCGCGAGGAACTCGGACTTCATGTGGTTGGCGTGTTCCAGCTCCAGATTCTTTTCTTCCAGGGCGCGCTCAAAGCCTTTGCGCTCGGCTTCTTCCTGTTTGCGCGCAGTGTTGTCGGTACCGATCAGCAGGTAGCCGATGATCGTGTCATTGCGATTGCGCAATGCCGTCACCGAGACCATCGCCGATAGCCGACTGCCGTCCTTGCGGATATAGGTCAGCTCGTAGATGTCCTCGATGCCGCGCGAGGCCTTGAACACCAGCGCTTCGAACCCCGGGGTGATCGGCGTATCCAGTTCCTCGCTGAGGGCCGCCGCGCGGGTGATCAGCTCGGCAGGGTCGGAAATGTCAGCGGGGGTGATGCGGTTGACCACATCGACAGCGGCATAACCGAGCATGCGTTCGGCGCCGACATTGAAGATCTGGATCACGCCTTTTTCATCGGTAGCGATGCTGGAGAAATAAGCGCTATTGAAGATGGCGTCTTGCAGGGCGCCGGTCTTGAGCAGGGTTTTCTGGCGTTTGAATTCGACGATTTTTTCAGCGCGTGACTGCGGTTCGCTGGGGTGGTCGGTTGAGCTTTTATCCATCGTGGTGGGGTTCCGTGAACGTAAGGCCCGCCATCGTCAGTGGGCGAGGGCGCAGAGCATGCTCACAGAAGATCGCGATGAAGCGACGAGGAGGAGATGAGGTCCTTGGACAATAGCAGACATTATGGCGATTTGATGTCTTGGTCTATCTCTTCGGATTGGAAGGCACTCATATGAGTGCCTTTGAGGCTTGTCGCTAATGAATCGTTTCACTCATGGATAAACGACCTGCGCCAGCGCTGGTTTACCTCAGCGCAGACCGAACATGAATTCTCTTTGTGGGCAATTGCTGCTTCTGGCCTTAACGGCCATGTTGAGATTGCGCAGTTCGTTGCAAATCTGCGCGATGTTTTTCGGCGTGACGTAAAGGTTGTTGGAAAACCATAGGTGCTTGGCAGTGGGTAAGTTTTTCAGGGCTCCGCCCGCCGTGAGTATTCGCAAAACGATGGTGGAGCAGTTTTTGCGGAACAGATCGTAATGGGCGTTGGTTTTGTTCCTGATTTTGAACCATTCCGCCCGCATGTTCGCCACGTCCAGTCCGGAAACTGTATAGACCAGATGGGGAGGGCTGCCTTCGGCGCTTATGTCCGACTCCAGGAACAGGTTGCGTCCTTGCGGCTGCTTGCCTAACCACTGCGCGTCACTTTCCGGCCACCAACTCACGTAGTTGGTATTGACATGCTCGATCGCCCCCCTGTCGACATGCCGTGCCTCTCTATTTGCATACGCGTAGTAATTGCGCTCTATATTTTTTCCGATATGTGGGTCGCCGATGTACAGGGCGGCGTGGCCGACGTTTGTCTCTTGCTTAGCAAATACGGGAAACCAGATATAAACGACGGCGCTGGAAAGGGGCATGGTCTTCGATTTTTTCCGCGTGAATGAGGGGCGCGCATTCTAGTCAGGTCATCTGTCTTTGCCCCTTACCCTACGGGCATAGGGTTGTAACCAAATCCATCCTGCTACCCTCAAAATTTCACCAAACAGCTTGGTGAAACGTTTCTTCAATGACAAAAATGCCTAAGCAAGCGCTTGCGTACGAAAATGTATCTGGATTAGAGTCGGCCTCGCTTAACCACAAAAATAATAAAACCAGGAGCTCAGCCATGAGCCTTGAACCCTTGCTTGAGATGCAGGGCATCAGTAAAACCTTCAGCGGTTTGCGCGTGCTCAAAAGTGTCGGCCTGAAGGTCTACCCCGGCGAAATCCACGCCTTGATGGGGGAGAACGGCGCCGGCAAATCGACGCTGATGAAAATCCTCTCCGGCGCCTACCAGGCCGACCCCGGCGGCGAAATTCGCATCAGCGGCCAAACCATCGCCACTTACAACCCCGCCACTGCCAAAGCCCTCGGCATCGCCGTGATCTATCAAGAGCTGAGCCTGTGCCCGAACCTGAGCGTGGCCGAGAACATCTACCTGGGCCGTGAACTGCGCCGAGGCTGGACCATCGACCGCAAAGGCATGCAGGCCGGCTGCGTCGAAGTGCTGCAACGCCTGGGAGCGGAGTTCACGCCGGCAACTCAGGTCAGCAGCCTGTCGATTGCCGAGCGCCAACTGGTGGAAATCGCCCGCGCCTTGCACGCCCACGCCAAAATCCTGGTGATGGACGAACCCACTACGCCACTCTCGTCCCGCGAGACCGACCGGCTGTTCGCGCTGATCAAGCAACTGCGCAGC
Organism: Pseudomonas sivasensis; assembly: GCF_021391435.1. Lineage (NCBI taxonomy): Bacteria > Pseudomonadati > Pseudomonadota > Gammaproteobacteria > Pseudomonadales > Pseudomonadaceae > Pseudomonas > Pseudomonas sivasensis. The sequence continues at coordinate 3,235,889 of NZ_CP090029.1, forward strand.
CAAGGGTTGGCGATCATCTATATCAGCCACCGTATGGCCGAGATCTATGAATTGTCGGACCGCGTCTCGGTGTTGCGCGATGGCCAGTACATCGGCGAACTCACCCGCGATGCGCTGTCGGCCGAGGTGCTGGTGAAGATGATGGTGGGCCGTGACTTGTCCGGCTTCTATAAGAAAGAACACGCCGCCTACAACCCCGGCAACGTGGTGATGCGCGTGCGCGACATGGCCGATGGCAAACGCGTGCGCAACTGCAGTTTCGATTTACACGCCGGTGAAGTGCTGGGCATCGCCGGACTGGTGGGGGCAGGGCGCACCGAGCTGGCGCGGCTGATCTTCGCTGCCGACCCTCGCACCAGCGGCACCCTGGAAGTGGTGGGCAAGACCGTCACCCAACTGCGCACCCCGGCGGACGCGATTCGCGCCGGCGTGGTGTACCTCACCGAAGACCGCAAGGCCCAGGGCCTGTTCCTGGATATGAGCGTGGCCGACAACATCAACGTCTGCGCCTGTGTGCCGGATGCCCATGCCGGCGGCTTGCTGGATCGCGGTCATGCGGCGCAGCGCTCGAATGACGCTATCAAGTCCCTGTCGATTCGCGTCGCGTCGGGCAAGGTCAATGTCGGCGCGTTGTCCGGCGGCAACCAGCAAAAGGTGTTGCTGGCACGGCTGTTGGAGGTCAAGCCCCATGTGCTCATCCTCGACGAACCGACGCGGGGCGTAGACATCGGCTCCAAGTCCGAGATTTACCGCATCATCAATCAACTGGCCCAGGCCGGCGTGGGCATTGTGGTGATTTCCAGCGAACTGCCGGAAATCATCGGCACCTGCGACCGGGTGCTGATCATGCGCGAAGGCCAGTTGGTGGCCGAAGTCGGCGGGGCTTCCGGCCACGCTATTTCCCAGGAACGTATTATTGACCTCGCCACCGGTGGCGATCAGGTGGTTGCCCATGGCTGATTCGATGATTGCAACAACAGGCAAGGCAGAGCGCGTGCGCGAACTGATGCGCACGGTCGGCATGTTGCCGGTGCTGATATTGCTGCTGGTGGGCTTCGCCCTGGCCAGCGAGAACTTCCTGACGGTGCAAAACCTGTCGATCATCACCCAGCAGGCCTCGGTCAACGTGGTGCTCGCGGCGGGCATGACCTTTGTGATCCTCACGGCGGGCATCGACCTGTCGGTGGGGGCGATTCTAGCCGCGTCCGCCGTGGTGGCATTGCAGGCGTCAATGTCGCCGCAGTTCGGTATGTTCGGGATTGCCGCCGGGATTGGCTTTGGCCTGTTGCTGGGGCTGGTCAACGGCGGGCTGATCGCCTTTATGCGCCTGCCGCCGTTTATCGTCACCCTCGGTGCACTCACCGCGATGCGCGGCCTCGCACGGTTGCTGGCGGATGACAAAACCGTGTTCAACCCCGACCTGCCCTTTGCGTTTATCGGCAACGATTCGATCCTTGGCGTGCCGTGGCTGGTGGTGATCGCCGTGGCAGTGGTGGCGTTGTCGTGGTTCATCCTGCGCCGCACCGTGATGGGCGTGCAGATCTACTCGGTGGGCGGCAACCCAGAAGCCGCGCGGCTGTCCGGGATCAAGGTGTGGAAAGTGCTGCTGTTTGTCTACGCCATGTCCGGTGCGTTGGCCGGGCTTGGCGCGGTGATGAGCGCCTCGCGCCTGTTTGCCGCCAATGGCCTGCAACTCGGGCAATCCTATGAGCTGGATGCGATTGCGGCGGTGATCCTCGGCGGCACCAGTTTTACCGGCGGCGTGGGCACCATTGGCGGCACGCTGATCGGTGCGCTGATTATCGCGGTGCTCACCAATGGCCTGGTGCTGCTGGGCGTGTCGGATATCTGGCAGTACATCATCAAGGGCATCGTGATCATTGGCGCCGTGGCGCTGGATCGTTATCGCCAGTCCGGTGCGCGGACCTGATTTCACTCATACAACAATCACAAGAGAGACTCCCATGAAGCTTAAACACCTGTTTCCTGTCATTGCCTTGGCCGCCCTGATGTCGCAAGCCGTGGAGGCCCGGGAGCTCAAAGCCCTTGGCATCAGTATGGGCTCGCTGGGTAACCCGTATTTCGTGACCCTGGCCGACGGCGCAACCGCCCGTGCCAAGGAGCTCAACCCCAACGTCAAGGTCACCTCGGTGTCGGCCGACTATGACCTGAGCAAGCAGTTTTCGCAGATCGATAACTTCATTTCGTCCAAGGTCGACCTCATCCTGATCAACGCCGTCGACCCGTCCGCCATGGCCTCGGCGATCAAGAAAGCCCGCGACGCCGGTATCGTCGTGGTCGCTGTGGATGTGGACGCCAAAGGCGTGAATGCCACCGTGCAGACCGACAACGTCGAAGCCGGCAAGCTCGCTTGCCAGTACCTGGTGGACAAGCTTTCGGGCAAAGGCAATGTGATTATCCAGAACGGCCCGCAAGTGACCGCTGTGACCGATCGCGTCAAAGGCTGCAAGGCTGCACTGGCCGGGGCGCCAGAGATCAAGGTGCTCTCTGACGACCAGGACGGCAAAGGCTCCCGCGAGGGCGGCTTGAACGTGATGCAGGGTTACCTGACGCGCTTCGCCAAAATTGACGGCCTGTTCGCAATCAACGACCCGCAAGCCATCGGCAGCGACCTGGCGGCCAAACAGCTCAAGCGCAGCGGCATCATCATTACCTCAGTGGACGGCGCGCCGGATATCGAGAACGCCTTGAAGACCGACACCCAGATCCAGGCGTCCGCCAGCCAGGACCCATGGGCCATGGCCCAGACTGCCGTGAACGTGGGCAATGACATTCTCAATGACAAAGCCCCGGCCGAAGCGGTTACCCTGCTGACCCCCAAACTGATCACCCGCGACAACGTCGGTACGTACAGCGGTTGGTCCAGTAAACATTGATCTATTGAGAGGAACGGCGCCGTGGTCACCATGGATGACGTGGCAAGCAGGGCGGGGGTGTCGACGTCGACCGTGTCCCACGTGTTGAACGGCACCCGCAAAGTCAGCCCGGCCACGGTGCAGGCAGTGCAGCGGGCGATCCAGGCGTTGGGGTATATCCCTAATACCCTGGCGCGCTCGCTGGCCCGCTCCAGTACCAACACCCTTGGCGTGGCGATCTCGGCGTTGTCCAACCATTACTTCAGCGAAACCGTGCACGCGATTGAAACCGAGTGCGCCAAACACGGCTACATGATGCTGTTTGTCGATACCCATGATGACCCGGAGCAGGAATTGCGGGTGGTCACGGCGCTGCATCATCGACGGGTCGATGGGATTGTCCTGGCGCCGTCCAACGGCTCGATGGCCCTGGCGTATTTGCAGGCCAACGAGATTCCAGCGGTGTTGGTGGATCGCATGATGAGTGAGCACTTCGATCAAGTCGGGGTGGAGAATGCCCAACCGACCCAGGCCCTGATTGAACACCTGATTGCCCATGGGCATCGCCGTATCGGTTTCATCGCCGGACGTGCCGGATTCAGCACCACGGATGAGCGAGTGGCGGGGTACAAAGCCGCTTTGCAAGCGGCGGGGTTGGTGTTTGATCCGCAACTGCTGGTCGACGGCGGCTCCAACACTGAGCCGGCACGCCAGGCCACCGTTCAGTTGCTGGGCTTGGCTGCGCCGCCCACGGCGATCATGGCCGGCAATAACCTGATGACCCTTGGTGCCATGCAGGCACTGCGGGAGGCGCAGATCGAGGTGCCGGGGCAAATGGCCCTGGTGGGGTTCGATGATTTCGATTGGGCGGATTTATTTGTGCCGCGTCTGAGCCTGATCGCGCAACCGGTCAAGGCCCTCGGCGCACGCGCGGTCGAGTTGCTGCTGCAGCGCATGGCTGCGCCCGGCGCGCCACCCCAGAGCGTACGACTGGCACCCACCCTGCAATTACGTAACTCCTGCGGCTGTGATTGATTGGAATAACGCACGTATGAACAGTCCTGTTTCCCTCGGAATCGACCTCGGCACTTCGGAACTCAAAGCCATCCTCATGGATACCGGCGGTGCTGTACTGGCCCATGCCGGCGTGCGCTTGAGCGTGTCACGGCGCCACAGCGGTTGGTCCGAGCAGGCTCCGGAAGATTGGTGGCAGGCGTGCCTGCAGGCCTTGGACCAATTGCGCCAGCATGAAGCGTTTGCCCGAGTGGCCTGTATCGGGCTGTCCGGGCAGATGCACGGTGCGGTTTTACTCGGGGAGGACGACCGCGTGCTGTACCCGGCGATCCTGTGGGACGACTCCCGCGCCGTGGCCGAAGCCGAACAGTTGGGGCCGACCTTTGCCGAGGTCACGGGCAGTTTGCCCATGGCCGGGCTGACTGCACCCAAGTTGCTGTGGCTGCAACAGCACGAACCTGAGGTATTTAAGGCGATTGACTGTGTGCTGTCGCCCAAGGACTACCTGCGTTTGCGGCTCAGTGGCGAGCGGATCAGCGAGATGTCCGATGCGGCGGGTACGCTGTGGCTGGACGTGGCGCAACGTGAGTGGTTCGCCCCGATGCTGCATGCAACGGGCCTCACGCCTGCGCAGATGCCCCGGTTGGTGGAAGGCGGCGCCGCGAGTGCGTGCGTGACGCTCAGTGGCCTGGGCTTGCCGACAAACGTGGTGATCGCCGGTGGTGGCGGCGATAACCCGGTGGCCGCGGTGGGTATGGGGGCGATCAATGCCGGTGATGCGTTTATCACCCTTGGTACCAGCGCGGCCTTGGTCGCGATCACCGATCACGCTGCCGGTAACCCGGCCAGCGCTGTGCACAGTTTCTGCCATGCGCTGCCCAACCGCTGGTACACCATGGGCGCCATGCTCGCCGGCGCCAGTTGCCTGCGCTGGGTCACTCGGCTCACCGGGACGGCGGATGAGCAAACGCTGTTGAATCAGGTGCAGGCGCAATTCCCGATCGGACAGCCGGTGCCGTTGGATACGCCGCTGTTTCTGCCTTACCTGGCCGGTGAGCGCACGCCCCATAACGATCCATTGTTGCGGGGTGGGTTTATGAACCTCGGTCACGACTGCAACCCCGCCATGCTCGGTTATGCAGTGATGGAGGGCGTGGGCTTTGGCCTGCTGGATGCGTTGCGCGCCGTGCAATCCGCTGGTGCCAGTGTTGGCGCCTGTGCGCTGGTGGGCGGTGGTGCGCGCAGCGAGTACTGGGCCCAACTGCTGGCCAACATCCTCCAGCGGGAAGTCCATACCCTGCACGGCAGCGAACTGAGTGCGTGCATTGGGGCGGCGAAGCTGGGGTTTCTGGCGATGGGGCAGGGCGCGGAGTTGTTGCAGGCGGGTATGCCGGTGAAGGCGCGTTATCAGCCTGATTTGGCTCAGCATGGGTTACTGGAAATGCGCTATGCCAAATTCAAGCAGTTATTGCCCGCCGCCAAGGCGCTGCGTGATTGAAGGGCTGCCTGTCGCGCATATTGAACTACAGTTAAATCTGGCGTCAGTTGCGAGTTTACTGTGCCACGGGCATTTCGCCGGCGCAGTCTCGGAGCGAGTGGAATCAGCTGCTGCAACTGGGTAATTGACTACTCAGGGAGAAGCACGATGCGCTCCGAAAAAAATCCTTCCACCCTTGCAACGTGGCAGAAAGGGGCGCTTCGCCTTGCATTACCTGCCTTGGTATTAATTGCCTTTGTGTGGGTGACTGTTGCGACCGGCACCGCCCGGGCTGACGATGCTCCCTCCCTGATCATCCTTGACAGTGGTGCCCCGAAAACCGTGCTGGGCCAGCCCGCCAGCCTGGGCCGTGGTAACGCAAAATTGTTGCTTGATACACAGCAGTGGCTGGACATTCCGTTGGACCGGAGCGTGACGGTCAGGGTCAAGAAACTTCGAGTTTCCCAGCAGTCCGGTGCCACGGTGTGGGTGGGTGAGGTGCAACCTTCCGCATCCGGGCGTCGTTACATCTCTCCCGGTACTGACCTGTCCCATGACCTGGCCATAGACCCCAAGAACCTGGCGATCCTGGTGGCCCATGATGAGCGTGTCACCGGCACCGTTATCGTGGACGGGGTCAGTTATGAAATTTTACCCATGGAGAATGGCCAGGTTGCCGTCTCGCGCAGGCAAGACGCCGACCTTCCTGACCCCCCACTTGTCGACACCCTGAACGCACGCGATGTGCAGGCAGTTGCGCGCAACGGCGACACGGTGCAGCAGCCGATACGTGTCCTGACGGTCTATAGCAACGATGTTCGCGATGCGTTGGTTGATCCCGTCGCACAAGGCATCAAGCACTTCGAGTATTTCAAGACGGTGGCCCAGCTCAGTGGGGTGACCGGGGTGTTTGAAAATGCAGGTGTGGCGCACATCGACTACAACCAGCCATCCAAGCAATGCCTGGGCGATTTGCCCTGCATGAATCGGTTGCTGAGCCCGGTCGGGACGTTAAGCAGTGATATTCGCACCCAACTAAAGGCCCATGTGGTCATCGCAATGCTGGATACCGATGGCGGCCTCGCGTCCACCGCAGGGCCTACATCGCTGAGACAGAGCCATGCCTACGCGACCATGCACAGCGCCCAGACCTACGCCCATGAAGTCGGTCATTTATTGGGCGCACACCATGAAGATGCCGGGACGCCCTATCCGTATTCCCGTGGTTATTGCCAGCGTAGCGTCTTGCCTTACTGGCACACCCTCATGGGGTATTGCGGCGGTGCCACACCGTCCTCGGTACGTATTGGTGTCTATTCCAATCCGCAATTGACGTACCAGGGATTACCCGCCGGGGTGGAGGGCGTGAATGACAATGTACGTTCCATCAACAACTGGCATTCGGTAATCGCCGGCTTTTTCCCACCTCCCGATCCAACAGGGGCGCCCATCGCCAGTGGCTTCGTGGAGTTGGGGCAAAAAGACCTGCCGTTTTCCGGTGAGCGCGCCACGCTCAATGCCAAGGCGTCACGCAATCCTGGCGTGGACGCGCTGCAATTCGAATGGTCGCAGCTTGAAGGTGCCCCGGCGGCTGTGATCGACAACAGCCAGTCGGACATGGCCGTTGCACATTTCCCTGAAGTCCAGGTGCCCACCGACTATCGCTTTCGCCTCACCGTCAGGAATGCCACGGGGGCCGTGGACACCACCGTGGCCAGCGTACGCGTGTATCCGCGCACCCTCGGGGACGCTTGCGAAAACGTGGCGCCATGGGACCCCGCGCAGGTGTATTCCGTGCCCGGCCAGCCGGTGAGCTACCAAGGCAATCTGTACCGTCTCATCGTGCCTGCGAGCGGTAGTTCTGCGCGACGTGCACCGGCCGTCTGGAGCGGATTGGTCGCGCCGATGAACTGGCGGCTGTTCAAGACCTGTGACGACGCAAGGACTTTGCAGCAGCGTCTGGCGGCGGTGGACCACTGGACAAGGGTCAACCGCGACGCGCCGGTGACTGTTGGCTTGCAGCAACAGCTGCACAATTTGTTGGCGCAACTACGCATGGACTGGCCCGTGCCGGCAGCGGCGGGGCGCCTGCGCCCGATCGAGTTCGAATCCAAAAACTGCGTGGTCAAGGACGCGGCCAACCCCCTCAGGTTGGTGGCGCAGGAGGCTTGCCATGAGCCCAATGCGGCGCGCTGGTTGCTCGATGGCAGTGGACGCCTGCACGCCATGGATACCCCGGAGCTGTGTGTGCGCAACAACGGCAATGATCAGCCAGTGACGTTGCAAGCCTGTGTCGACGACAGCACGCCCTGGGTCCGTCTCAAGGAAGCGTTCATTGACTACCAAGGGGCCGTGGGGCTGTCCCTTGCAAGCGACTTCACCGTAAACCCGTCGGTGGATTACGGTAATTTCCTGGCCAACGTGGGGGGGAGTCTGATCACCAAAACAAAAATCCCGACCAACTCCGTCACTTACACCCGCTTCGGCAACGTTGCCCAGGACGCCAGTTTGCTGCTGGCCCATGCGGGCGCGGACACCTTGAAAGTGGTCGGCCACGTGATGGACAGCGAAGGGCAGCCCGGTACCGCACCGCCCATGCCGCCGATGATTGTAATCAGCGGGCCCACCGAGGCCAGCAGTGGTGACAGCGTGCAACTGGACGGCGCGGGTTCGAGTTCCATCAACCCAGGCGCCAACCCGCTGATTTACACGTGGGAAGCACCGCCCGAACTCAGCGCACACACCGACGGTGCGCGGCTGCAATTCAACGCGCCGACGGTGACCACGCCGACGCCGTACACCTTGGCCCTTCGGGTCGATGACGGGCAGCTCCAGGCCCGTGAAGAGCATGTGGTCGTGGTGCGCAGCCAGGGACAAGGCGGGCCCGAAGGCGAGCTGAACGCTCCGGCGGAGGTGGTGGAAAAAACCACCGCGACCTTTACGGCCTTGGTCAACTCCCCCGGCAACTTGCCCTTGATGTATGACTGGCGGATCCCACCTGGGTTTACGGGCCAGGTGGGCAATACCGCGAGCGTGACCCTCACGGCACCGCCGGTCGCGGCTGACACGACGCTTGAGTTGGCCCTGGACGTACGCGACAGCAACGGCGCAACGCTGAATTTGCACAAAAACGTAATCGTCAAAAAAGATACCCAGTTGGTCGGGGGAACCATCGTCGGCGAAACGCAAGTTCCGAGCGATCAGGCCTTCACCCAGCACGTCGAAATCGGCAACCCGCACAATCGTGAACTGACCTACGTATGGACCGTAACATCGCCGCCCGAAGGCGCCTTGACGGTAATAGGCCCTAGCGATCAGCGGGAGATCACCCTCAAGGCGCCTAAGTTGATGGCTAACAAGAATGGTTACGTCAGGGTGTTGGTCCGAGATGGTGTGGGCTTCGCATCGCTGCCGAACAAAACCATCCAGATCAAGGCGTATGAATATCCTCCTTTGATCGGGCGCATGATCTTGCCTAACCATGTCAACGTGGGGGACATCTTCGAGCCCCGGGTGATCATTGATAACCCTGAAGACCGGGATCTGAGCTATCGCTGGTGGGTGAACACCGCCAGCTTCGAATTGTTGGATGCCGACCCCAAGCAGCCCATGGCCCGAGTGAAGGCGGTCAAGTCGAGTAATAACGGTGGGTTGGTGGTTCAGGCCACGGTCAGCGACGGCGGCCTTCGATCGGTGATTTACAACACGCCTCGCGTGGTTGTTGGAGAGCCGTCCGGCGCCAATCCACCCCAAGGTCAACTGAACGGCCCTCTGGAAGTCGTAAGTGGCCAAAGCATTCGTTACCAGGCCGCGTTTACCTCGCCCGTTGGCAATCCCTTGAACTACGCGTGGGTCAAAGGCTCATTGATCGGCGCCACGCCCAACAGCGCCGATCAGACCTGGACCGTGCCGCAAGTGACCACCGATCAAGTGGTCACCGTGGCGGTGACGGTTTCTGACGCGGCCCGCAACAGTGTCAAAAAAGCCGTCGCGGTGTTGGTCAAGGCCAGCGGCTCTGAGCCTGATCCAGAGCCTGATCCGCTACCGCCAGTGGGTAAAATCATCAGCGCGGACGACGTAGAAACCGGTGCATCCATCCTGTTCACCACCGACGCCGCCTCGAACCCGCCGGGCGGCGAACTGAAGTACGCGTGGTCCATTTCGCCGCCACTGGAGGGTACGCTGGTCGATGGCCCGTCGCTGACACTGCGTGCGGCCCAGGTCAGCGTGGTGACCCCGGCCACGGTGTCATTGACCGTCACAGACAGCAAGAACGCCAGCCTGAACCTGCGCAAGACGGTGAGCGTCGTACCGTCCGCCAGGCCCGTCGCCCAGATCAGTGGGCCTACCACGGTCGAAGCGGGAAAACCCCTGGCGTTGTCGGCGACCGGCTCAAGTGGGCTCTCGTTACGCTACGCATGGCAGGCAGAGGGCTTTACCCCGGCCGCTTCGGTGACAGTCAGCCCAACGTTCACCGCGCCCACCACTGCGGGCGCGCGAAGCATCGGGCTGACTGTCACCGACGCCGCCAACCGCACGGCCAGCGCCAGTCATTCGGTGATTATCAGCCCACCGGAGCAAGCCGGGGATTGCGCGCCGCCGTGGGTGGCGAGCAAAGCCTATTCGGTCAACAACGAGAAAGTCTCGTATGACCGCTACAACTATGAGGTGGCGCACTGGACGCAAAACCAACGGCCGGATTTGAACTGGGTCATCACAGGCAGCGCCAAACCTTGGCGACGGCTGGCGCCCTGCGCACCCTAGAGGGGCGGTAAACGCCGCTTTACCGGGGTTTTCTTGACGATGGCCGTGTTGGTTTCGGCATAGACGTTGAGGCGGTCAAGGAGGGTGTCGAGATGGTCCATGGTGCGTACATGCAGACGGGCGATAAAGCAGTCTTCGCCCGTCACCTTGTCGCACTCGGTGAACTCGGGGATCGCCTGGATCTGGCGTTCCACTTCCTGCAACTGGCCGGGCAGAGGACGGATGCGCACGATGGCTTGTAGCAAATAGCCAAAATGCTTGGGGTCAATGTCCACGGTGTAGTGGGTCAGCACGCCGCGTTCTTCCAGGCGACGCAAGCGTTCGCCAACGCTGGGCGAGGACAGCCCGGTAATACCCGCCAGGGCCTTGAGCGACAAACGCGAGTCGTCCATCAAGGCGGCGATCAGTTGCTGGTCGATGGTGTCAATCATGGTGTTCGCCTAATAAGAAAAGGTGATTTCCGGTGTTTGCCTTTTTTAGTCGCTGGAGCCGATCACGCGCAGATTGCCATAATTGAGCCTCACTTGAGGAGCTCCAATCATGGATACATCGATCCGTCGCGGTTCTTGGGAAATGGTCGCCGCCATGCTCATCTCGGGCACCATTGGCTGGTTTGTGCTGGTGTCGGGCGTGTCGGTGATTGAGGTGGTGTTCTGGCGCTGTGTGATCGGTGGGCTCACGTTACTGCTGGTCTGCGCGGTGCTGGGTTATCTGCGCCTGGACCTGCTCAGTTGGGCCCGGCTCGGGCTGGCGATGCTCAGCGGCGTGGCCATCGTCGGTAATTGGTTACTGTTATTTGAATCCTATTCCCGCGCATCCATCGCCATCAGTACGGCGGTGTACAACGTTCAGCCGTTTCTGTTGGTCATGCTGGCGGCGCTGTTTCTCGGTGAAAAAATCACCTTACAGAAACTGGCCTGGCTGAGTGTGGCGTTTATGGGGATGCTGGCGATTGTCACTGCCCATGGCGAGCAGCAGAGCGGTGGCGGGGACTATTTGACGGGAATCGTCCTGGCGTTGGGCGCAGCGTTTTTGTATGCCATAGCGGCATTGATCATCAAGCGCTTGAAGGACGTACCGCCGCATTTGATGGCGTTGATCCAAGTGATTACCGGTGCGCTACTACTGGCGCCGCTGGTGCCTTGGAATAGCCTGCCGCAGGCGAGTAATGCCTGGTCGGCATTGGTGGCCCTGGGCGTTGTGCATACCGGGTTGATGTATGTGTTGCTGTACGGGGCGATCCAGAAACTGCCGACGGCCATCACCGGCGCGCTGTCGTTTATCTACCCGATAGCGGCGATCGTCGTCGATTGGATTGCCTTTGGCCACCGCCTGGGTTGGCTGCAATGGCTGGGGGTGGCGGCTATTCTGCTGGCGGCTGCCGGGTTGCAGCGGGGCTGGTGGTGGCCCCGCTCCCGCAGGGTTAGTGCGTGCCCTGAAAGATGATCTTATCCGGGTTGAAATGCTCCACCACGCTGCCCGGCTGCGGCAAGCCAAGGATATGCCCCTTGATCTTGCCCACCACATGCATCTCGCACGGTTTGCAGTCGAACTTCAGCGTCAGCACTTCGTCGCCATGGATCAATTGCATCGGCGCGACCTTGGTTTTCACGCCCGTCACACCCTTGGCCTGTTTAGGGCAGAGGTTGAACGAGAAGCGCAGGCAGTGCTTGGTGATCATCACCGGTACTTCGCCGGTTTCTTCATGGGCTTCAAAGGCAGCGTCGATCATCTGGACGCCGTGACGATGATAGAAGTCGCGGGCCTTTTGGTTGTAGACGTTAGCCAGGAACGACAGGTGCGCTTCCGGGTAAACCGGCGGCGGCGTGGTCTCGGCCTTGCGTCCACCACGGGGGTGAGCCGCGACACGGGCCGCAGTCAGCGTTTCGATCACTTCGCGGCGCAATGCCTTGAGCTGCGAGTTGGGGACGAAGAACGCCTGTGGCGCGTCCAGCTCGATATTCGTCGCGTGATACTCGGTAGTCCCGAGTTGGCCAAGCAGGTCGCGCAGGGTATCCAGCGCCTGCTCCGGCTTGTTGGCCGCGCCGAACGGGCCGGGCAGGGTGACGCTGGCGCTGATGCCTTCTTCACTGGTAGCTGTGATTTCCAGCTGGTCTTCACGCAGGCGCGCGACCCACGACAGGCCGATACGGCGCTCCGCCGAGGTCTTGAGCAGCGCTTGTTGCCAGTTATGGTCCAGGTTGCGGTTCAGCGGATGGTGCGGGCGCAACTGGTGCAGACCGGCCGGCATTTCGTTCGGCTCGACGCGGTAGCGATAGCGCTTCTGGCCGTCTTCCTCGAACTCGCCCTTGGGTTCGGCGATGTTGGCGCGAAAACCCACCACTTCGCGTTTGACCAGCACGTTCAGCCCGTCACCGTTGGACAACGGCTCATGGGTGACCACTTGCAGATCGCGCTTGCCGGCTTTTTCCACCGTACCGACCGGCAGGCCGGTGAAGGTCGGCGTGTCGAAGGCGCCGATGTCGATCTTGCGGTCGCTGACGAAATAGTCGGTGCTGCCACGGTGGAAGGTTTTTTCCGGGTCAGGCAGGAAAAAGTGCACGGTGCGGCCGCTGGAAGCGCGGGCCAGGTCTGTGCGGTCTTCAAGCACGTCGTCGAGGCGCTGGCGGTAATAGGCGGTGATGTTCTTCACATAGCCCATGTCCTTGTAGCGGCCTTCGATCTTGAACGAACGCACACCGGCTTCGACGAGGGCGCGGATGTTGGCGCTCTGGTTGTTGTCTTTCATCGACAGCAGGTGCTTTTCAAAGGCCACGACGCGGCCCTGATCGTCTTTCAAGGTGTACGGCAGGCGGCAAGCCTGGGAGCAATCGCCACGGTTGGCGCTGCGGCCATTTTGCGCGTGGGAGATGTTGCACTGCCCGGAGAACGCCACGCACAGGGCGCCATGGATAAAGAACTCGATGGCGGCATCAGTCTCGTCGGCGATGGCGCGGATTTCTTGCAGGTTCAGCTCACGGGCCAAGACCAACTGCGAGAAACCGGCCTGGTCGAGAAACTTCGCGCGGGCCAGGGTGCGGATATCGGTTTGGGTGCTGGCGTGCAGCTCGATGGGCGGAATATCCAGCTCCATCACACCCAGGTCTTGCACGATCAACGCGTCAACACCGGCGTCGTAGAGCTGATGGATCAGCTTGCGCGCGGGTTCCAGTTCGTTGTCATGCAAGATCGTGTTGATCGTGGTGAAGACACGCGCATGGTAACGGTGGGCGAACTCTACCAACTGAGCGATATCGCTCACGTCATTACACGCGTTATGACGGGCGCCGAAACTTGGGCCGCCGATGTAGATGGCGTCGGCGCCATGCAGGATCGCCTCCCGCGCGATGGCGACATCGCGGGCAGGGCTGAGCAATTCCAGGTGATGCTTGGGCATGGACATAGTTTTTTTAGTCAGGCTTGTCACGGTTGAGGCGCGCATTGTAGCTGTGAAATGCCTGACCGGCATCAACTCAGGCCTGGGCGGCCATCGCGGTCACTTCCACGCGCATGCCTTCTACCGCCAATGCAGCAACGCCAACCGCCGCACGCACGGGCCAGGGCTTGGCAAAGAAGCGTTTGTAGACTTCATTAAAGGCCGCACGATCGGCCATATCCGTCAGATAAATGGTCAGGTGCATTACCCGATCCATGGAGCTGCCGGCCTTTTCCAGCGCGACTTTCAGCGCTTGCAGGGTGCATTCGCATTGCAGGGAGATATCGCCCAGCTCCAGGCTGCCGTCGGCGCGGGTCGGGATCTGGGTGGAGACCAGGATACCGTTGAAGCCAATTACGTCGGATGAGATGGAGTCAGCATCAGGATCGGGGGTGTAGGACAGGTCGTGGTTGGCCATGGGCGCCTCTCGTTGGCAGGTTGCAAAGGCGCCCATGGTCCCCGAAAACAGCCGCGCGGGCAAACCGCAATGCGCGGCTTTTTGACGCCAGAAAATAAACATTAAAACCGCGTAAAGTCGCGTATTCAGCCGCCGATAGCCAGTTACAGACAGCTTCTTCGCACGGTTGAGGGTACGTCATGTTCAATAAAGCAGTTAAAACAGAACTGGCGGCCAGGACGGCCGAAGTCACCGAATACAAAGGACTGTTTACTGCACTCGAACGCTCCATGGCCGTGGTCGAATTTGACCTCAATGGCAAGGTGTTGAGTGCTAACGACAACTTCCTGAGGACGCTGGGTTACAGCCGTGAGCAACTGCTCGGCAAATCCCATCGTGATTTCTGCTTGCCAGCGCTGACCAGCAGCTCGGCCTATGGCCAGTTCTGGGCTGACCTCAAGGCCGGAAAGTTCGTGTCAGGTACGTTTAAGCGGGTGGACTCCCAAGGCAGGACTATCTGGCTTGAGGCCAGCTACAACCCGGTGCTGGATGAGCGTGGCCAGGTGTTGAAAGTGGTCAAGTACGCGTTGGACGTCACTGCCAAGGTTGAACAGGAAGCCGCTACGCGCAGCAAACTGACGGCGTTGGACCGGGCAATGGCCGTTATCGAATTCGATTTGAACGGGCAGGTACTGGACGCCAACGACAACTTCCAGAACGTCATGGGGTATTCGTTGGCCGAGCTTAAAGGCAAACACCACCGCCTGTTTTGCGAACCGGCCCTGATCAACAGCCATGAGTACGCGGACTTTTGGCGGCGCTTGAACAATGGCGAATTCTTCACCGGGCAATTCAAACGCCTTGGTAAACATGGCCGGGTCGTGTGGCTCGAAGCGAGTTACAACCCGGTCTACGACGGCGACGGCAAGCTGATCAAGATCGTCAAGTTCGCCAGCGACATCACCGAACGTGTAGAGAAGTTCGAAGAAGACTCCCGTGGCGCCTCCCGTGCTTACCACATCTCGTCCGAGACCGAACGGTTTGCCGAGCACGGCACCCAGGTTATCCAGGAAACCGCCACGGAGATGCGCCGGATTGCCGAAAACATCGGCTCATCCGCGCGCCTGGTCGGGCAGTTGGGCGATCGTTCCGAGCAAATTACCGCCATCGTCAACACCATTCGCGGCATCGCCGACCAGACCAACCTGCTGGCGCTCAACGCCGCCATCGAGGCCGCAAGGGCCGGCGACCAAGGCCGTGGCTTTGCGGTGGTGGCCGATGAGGTCAGGCAACTGGCCGGGCGTACCAGTCGCTCCACAGCGGAAATCGCCGAGATGATCGGCATGATCCTCTCGGAAACCCGCGACGCGGTGACCAGCATGAACGCCACCCAGGAAGGCGCACAACGCGGCGTCCAGTTGGCGGACCAGGCGGGTTCGGTGATCTTGCAGATTCGCACCAGCACCAGCGATGCGGTGCAGGCGGTGAGTATGTTTGCGTCGAAGCTGGATGAGTCGGAGGTGATTCCCAAGACTGCCATAGGTTGGGTTGGCTAATCGCTGGCTTGCTGTTGATCTTGGTATCAGGCTTGCTTTTGGGGGCTCTTTTCCAAAAGTGAGCCGCCGTTACCTAGATAGTGGATAGGTACACCGAACGGCCGCTATCGCGGGCAAGCCAGCGCTCACGTTTTACGGCGGATTTTTTTGTGGGGGCGTCCTTGAGCGCTGGGCTTAGCTGAACTCAATGCGCCAAACCCTGCAGCGCGATCCCCATCGGAAACGGTGCCTGGCGGGTTGCTGCCTTCATTTGGTTGCGATAACCCAGCGGGCTGGTGCCCAGTTGTTTTTGGAAGGCACGCCGCATGCGCTCTTCACGGCCGAAACCAACCGTTTGCGCGATCCGCTTGATGGGTTCACTCGTGGTGGCCAACACCCGGCAGGCGGCTTCCAAGCGCAAACTCTCCACCGCCTGTGCGGGCGTATCGCCCGTGGCGGCGACATAGGCTCGCGCAAAGTGACGCGGGCTCATGCCGAATTGCTCGGCCAAGCGCTCCACGCGTAGATCACCGTTCAAGTTGCCCGCAATCCACGCATGCAAGCGCGCCAGGCGTACATCGGGATCAGTGCGCAGAGCGGTGGACTGGGCTTTGAGCGAAGCGCTCAACTGCGGTTGCTCGGCCGAGCGCCACAGGAACACGGTGAAATAGCGCGCCAATGACAGCGCCGCGTCGGCCCCCAGATCCTGCTCGACCAGTCCCAACGCCAAGTCGATGCCTGCGGTGGCGCCGCCGCACGTCCACAGGTTGCGGTCATGCAGGTACAACGCGTCGGTCTGGCAGATGACCTTGGGGTAACGCGCCTGCAATGCTTCGGCGAACTTCCAGTGGGTCACTACGTTGCGCCCATCGAGCAAACCGGCGGCGGCCAATGCGAAGGCGCCGGTGCCGATTGAACAGAGGCGACGGATCGCCGGGGCGCGGCCGCGCAGCCAGGCGCAGGCATGCTCGTTGGCTTCCAGGGCGTCCATGCCGGGGCCGCCCGCGACGATCAGCGTATCAATGTCGGGCGCTTGTTGATCAATTTGTTCCAGTGACTGGGTGCTGGCGCTGATCCCCGACACCGAGCTGACCTGGCCTCCAAACGGTGAGGCAAGCAGCAACCGATACGGCGCCTGTGTGGCAAACGCGCCGCCCAGCAGGCGTGGAATCGCGGCAAACACCTCCAGCGGTCCAGCGGCGTTG
This sequence comes from Pseudomonas sivasensis, assembly GCF_021391435.1. Lineage (NCBI taxonomy): Bacteria > Pseudomonadati > Pseudomonadota > Gammaproteobacteria > Pseudomonadales > Pseudomonadaceae > Pseudomonas > Pseudomonas sivasensis. Next base: position 3,252,593 of record NZ_CP090029.1, read on the forward strand.
AGCAGCAGCAAGTCATCGAACGCTAGCACCACCACCGTACGCACAGCGATGCCCGACGTGGCAGTAAAGGAGGGGTGTTTGGCATGGAGCGGCACGGCGAGCCTCGACATACTGGATTCAACGCAAAAATGAGGGAAAGACAATGACGTTAAAACCGGGTGCTGCCAAGTACGCTGTACGACAACGCTTGGTCGGGCTGGTGTGCTGGGCTGCGTTGTTGATCGCGCAACCGGTGTCGGCTGCGCTGCATGTGGGTGACCAAAGCGGTTTGACCCAAGCCATGCTGCACGCGGCGGGGGAGGATGCGGGGCTGTCGGGAACGTTGGTGTGGCATCCATTCACCGCAGGTACCACGCTGCTGGAAGCCCTGAGCGCCGGAGCCATCGACCTGGGTGTGGTCGGCAACGCGCCGCCGGTTTTTGCCCAGGCTGGCGGTTTTGATGTCCGCATCATTGGCGTGGCGAGCGGGGCGCAGAACAATAACGCGCTGGTGTTACCTGAGGGGACCACTGTCCAGCGAGTCGCCGATCTCAAGGGCAAACGGGTCGCCGTCGCCAAAGGCACCAGCGGGCATTACCTGCTCCTGGCAGCGCTGCATCAGGCCGGGCTCACAACGCGGGACCTGAACATGATCTATGCCAGCCCCGTCGATGCACAAAACGCCTTTGCCAGTGGCCGGCTCGATGCCTGGGCAGTGTGGTATCCCTTTGTTGGCCAAGCCACTTCGCGAGGCGCGCGGGTACTGCTGGACGGCAGCGAATGGCCGGAAACCGGGCAGAATTTTACGGTGGCCAGCCTCAAGGCTCTGGCCGACCCTGAGCGTACGGCGCAGGCCGGTGACTTGCTGGCCAGGCTCGCCCGCGCCCAAGCCTGGGCCACGGCGCATCCGGATGCCTGGGCCGAGGTGTTTGCCCAGACCACGCGGCTGCCAATCGCTCTGGTGCGCGACATGCTCGCCCATCAAACCTTGCAGTACGTGCCGATTGATCCTGCCGTCATCGCCTTGCAACAGCGTCTGGCGGACCTGTTCGCCGCCGAGCGGGTGATCCCCCGTGCGCTGGACGTCGGGCAAATCTTCGACCCGCGCTTCAACAGCCTTTTACCGCCCCCCCACTGATTCGCTTATTTCTGACCTTGTCGACGTAGCCTCGGCAGGGATTCCTGCACCCGGAGAAATCTCATGCACAGCACCACCCTCAAACGCCAGAAGACCGGCCTTATCACTGTCGACCACGCCCGCAGCGCGGGTGGCTACACCTTGTTCGCACCGCAAACCGCCGAGGGCAATGTGTTCCTGATCGACATCGACGGCGAGGTCGTGCACCGCTGGAAGCTCCCTCAGCGCCCCGGCCGCGACGCTGTGATCCTGGGCAACGGCAACCTGGGCTACAACGGCAATCACCCGGATTCCCCGGAGCTGTTTCCCGGTTGGTCGGTGTGGCACGGCGGTGCCTTCAGCGAGGTCACCCCCCAAGGCGAGGTGGTGTGGGAATACACCGATTTGCTGCACCATCACGACGCTCAATGGCTGGACAACGGCCACCTGCTGTACACCACGGTGGAGCCCTTGAGTGCGGAGTTGGCCAGCCGAGTGGTCGGCGGCATTCCCGGCAGCGAGGCGGCGGGTGGCGTGATTTATGCGGACGTGGTCAAGGAGGTTGACCGCCAAGGGCAGGTGGTCTGGGAGTGGCGCAGTTGGGAGCATTTGCGGCCCGAGGATTACCCGCTGCACGACACATTCGAGCGTTACCACTGGCCGATGACCAACGCGGTCTCGCCGGGCAGTGACGGTAAGGTCATTCTCAGTTTGCGCAGTGTCTCTTCGGTGATTGCAATCCAGCGTGGCAGTGGCGAAGTGTTGTGGCGCCTGGGGCACGATCTGGTCGCGCAACAGCATTGCTCGACTGAGCTGGAAAACGGCAATGTGCTGGTGTTCGACAACGGCATTTCACGCCCACATGTGAGCATGCCGCACTCGCGCATCCTGGAGATCGACCCGCACACACAGCGTATCGAATGGCAGTACGCGGACACGCCGGGTTATGCCTTCTTCACGCCATTCATGGGCGGCGCCCAGCGTCTGCACAATGGCAACACGCTGGTGACCGAAGCCAACTTTGGCCGTCTGTTCGAAGTCACGCCAGCCGGCGAAGTGGTGTGGGAGTACATCAATCCGCACTTCGCCGCCTATCCCGATGCAGCCTCCCGGCGTTACCTGCCGGGAGAAAACAACGCGATCTTCCGTGCGCACCGTTACCAGCGCGAGGACATTGCCTGGCTGTGAGGGGAGAGGATTACTCTTTGACGTCCATGAACTCTTCAGCCCACGCCACGTAGTTTTCCGGGAGCGTGTAAGTGTGCGTCAGTTCGGTCGCGCTGAGATTAGAGGTGCTATGGGTTAATTGGCGCTGGGCACGCAAGCTGTCGTAAGTGGCTTTGATCGCCGCGAAATAGGCGCCATGCCCGGCAACCACCACGCGCACGCCCAGGCTCGCGAGGCGCTGGGCGTCGTTGAGCTTGGGATTGCCGTAGGTCACCAGCATCAGTGGAACGGTGAGGTTTTCTGCGATTTTTTCCAGATGCTCGAAGTCACTCACGCCCACCATGCAGATCCCATCCGCACCGGCTTTTTGATAGGCCAGGGTGCGCTCGATCACCGCTTCGGTGGGCAACACACCCGCATTGGTCCGAGCGATGATTGAGAGTTCAGGATCGACACGGGCTTCCAGGGCGGCGCGGACTTTGCCAATGCCTTCCTCGATGGAAATCAGGTCGGTGGATTTGCGCCCGAATTGCGCCGGCAGCAGGGTGTCTTCAATCGTTAATGCGGCCACGCCGGCGCGCTCAAGCTCTTCGACGGTGCGCATCACGTTGAGGGCATTGCCGTAACCGTGGTCGGCGTCGGCGATAAACGGCAGTTGAGCGACACGCCCAATGCGCGTGGCCTGCTCAACGAACTCACTCAGCGTGATCAACGCAAAATCGGGCGCCGCCAATACCTGCAACGACGCGACTGACCCTCCCAGGATACCCACCTCAAACCCCAGGTCCGCCGCGATACGGGCGGACATGGGGTCAAATACGGAAGCAGTTTCAACGCAGCTCGGCTTGGCAAGCAATTCGCGGAAGTCACGGCGCAGCGTCGAGTGAGATTTTTTGGGCATGTTCTTTCCTGGCTCTGATCGTCATGTGACGACATATGTCTATTCGTGGTCGCGCGAGATTACCATGCAGGCAGGCCGGGGATTATGACGTTTGAGCATGGGGTATGCGCCAAACAGATGTTGCACGCTGGCATTAAAATGCGTAGGTGGCATTATTATAGAATTACGTTATGCGTTATCAGTATTTTACAGGTGGCTGGATGGGCCTCATCGTATGAGGCAGATTATTCCTGTGAACACTACCGAGACCGCACGCGCGGATCGACTTGATCTGCCTGACAAGGCATCTGGAGACGAACGTGCGTTACCTTTCAAAACTGGCGGCCGGGTTAGCCGCCGCACTGCTGAGCCTGACCGCGAACGCGCAAACGCTGGTGGTCGGCGACCAAAGCTACAACGCCCAAGCCGTCATGGAAGCGGCGGGGGTGCTGGACGATCTTCCCTATACCCTTGAATGGAAGCAATTCACCGCCGGGTCTCCGGTTGCCGAAGCGCTCAACGTCGGCAGCCTCGACATCGGCCTGCTGGGGGATGCGCCTGTGTTGTTCCTGGGCGCATTGGGCGCGCCGATCAAGGTGATTGCCGTCAGTCGGCAAAATCTCGATGGCGTGGCGATTCTGGTTGCGAAGGATTCGCCGATCAAGAGTCTCGCGGACCTTGCAGGCAAGCGCGCGGCCATCTGGAAAGGCTCCTGGAGTCAGCAGTTGTTGCTGACGGCGCTGGACAAAGCCGGCGTGCAGCGCGACGCCCTGGAGTTGCGTTACCTGAGCGCGTTGGATGCCTCCCATGCGCTGGAAGGCGGCTCGGTTGACGTCATCGCGACCTGGGAACCCTATGTGACACAGCAGGAACGTCAAGGCGCGCGGGTGCTGGCCACGGCGCAAGGGCTGATTCCAGCCCAGAGTTTCATTGCCGCCAACGCCAGTGCTGTGGACGCCAAACGGGCGCCCATCAGTGATTTTCTCCAGCGCCTGAAGAAAGCACGCGACTGGGCTCGCCAGGCGCCGGCCAACACAGACGCCTATGCCGACGCGTGGGCCAAACGTACCCGCGCGGATGCTGAAATCGCCCGTGCCTGGTTTGCCCGCGCGCGCACCACCGTCGAGCCCGTAACGGTCCAATCTCCCGTCGAAGCGCAAAAGACCGTGGACTTTTTTGCCGGCCAGGGGCTGGTCAAGTCTTTTCCGGCTGCCAGCTTGTTTGATGACTCGTTCGCGGCGTCTTTACAGCCCGCCGTCGCTACTAAACAGCCGTGAACGCCTCAAGGAATCCTCTGCAAATGACCAAACGACAGCTCAAACTGGGTGCCTTGACCATGGGCAGCGGCGGTCCAGGCCGACACAACCTGTGGCTCGACCCTCAATTGCCGGTCGATGCGAGCGTCAACGTCGACTGGTATATCGACATCGCGCGCCAAGCCGAGGCGGCGCTGTTCGACTTGATATTTATCGTCGACAGCCAGTTCATTACGCCGGGCTCACCGTCCCATTACCTGAATCGACTGGAACCGCTGACGCTGTTATCGGCGCTCGCCGTGAGCACTCGACACATTGGCCTGGTGGGCACGCTGACTACCTCTTATAACTCGCCGTATAACGTCGCGCGGCGCCTGGCGTCACTGGACCTGATCAGCAAAGGCCGTGCGGGTTGGAATGTGGTCACCAGCGGCGACGCCGGCACGGCGGGCAATTACAGCCGCGACGAACATTACGACTACGACACACGCTACGGCCGCGCGGCTGAACACGTCCAGGTGGTGCAGGGGTTGTGGAACTCCTACGAGGACGATGCATTCGTGCGGGACCGGGCGACCGGCCAGTTTCTCGATCCGAGCAAACTGCATAGCCTGAATCACCAGGGCGAACACTTTTCGGTGGTCGGCCCGTTGAATATCCAACGTTCAGCGCAAGGCCAACCGGTGATCTTCCAGGCCGGTGATTCGCAGCAGGGGCGCGACCTGGGGGCTGCGACGGCGGATGTGATCTTCACCCATGCCGCCAGTATCGAGCAGGGCCAGGCTTTTTATCAGGATATAAAGGGTAGGGCGGCGCAACAGGGGCGCGACCCGGAGCAATTGCTGGTCATGCCGGGCGCTGAAATTTATGTTGGCGACACTGACGAGCACGCTCGGGAAATCGAGCAGCACTATCATCAGACCGATCACAGCTTTGAGCTCGCCCTGAAGGAGTTCGGGCGCAATTTCGGCTGGCATGATTTCAGCCAGTACGACCTCGATGCACCGTTTCCCCAGCAAAGCCTGGAGGCTGCGCGCAGCAGCTTCTTTACCGCTGCCAAACGCATTGCAGACCAAGCGCGCGAGAAAGGCTTCACGCTGCGCCAGGCCGTAGAGTTCGGCCGACAAGTGCGTCCCGGTGCATTTGTGGGTACGGCTGAAACCGTCGCGCAGAAAATGACCGAATGGTTCGAGGCGCGGGCCGTGGATGGGTTCAATATCTACATCGGGCACCCCGAGCAATTCCATCGTTTCACCCAGGAAGTCATACCGTTGTTGCAGGCGCGTGGTGTCTACCGCACCGCGTATGAAGGGACAACCTTGCGTGAAAGCCTGGGATTGGAGATCCCCCGGTTTGAGCGTCGCGGGTCGACGTTTACGGTGGACCCAGCAACCGGGTTAGAGTGGTCATCCGTTACCCGTTGATATGTGAAAAATGAAGCGTGCGTTGTTTGTTTCTCTGGATGGTCCCAAGGGCGTCGGCAAGACCACACTGTTGGAGGCCGTGACGAAAGCCCTGAGGGTCGACAACCACACAGTGATCCGACTGAGCGAGAAAAAAAGCGATCCCTACAGGGCTGAAACCATGGCCCTGGTTAATCAATTCGTCAGAAACCCCAGCAGGGAGTTGGAGCTGACGGTGTGCGAGCGCTTTGCTGATAGCCGCCGGTGGATTTCCCAACAGGTGCTGCCGGAACAGCCGCCGGGCAGCATCATCCTGATGGATCGCTGGTACCCGTCAGAAGCGGCGTTTCGCCGGCTGGTGCCGTTTGCAGAGATTCTCCAGCTGAACCGTGACCGCAACGTGCAAGTGCCAGACCTGCACGTTGGGGTTGTCACCGCGCCTGAGATTTCATGGGCGCGAGCGGCAGCACGAACGCGCGGGTTGAGCAGTACGGTCATGCATGCGCTGGAAGAACATGTTGCTAGCACCGAGGCGTTTGAGCAGGCGGCTGCCGATCATGGCTGGGTGCTCTGCCGCAATGAAGGAACGATCGAAGAGGCAACCATGCAGGTGGTTGCTCATATCCAAAGAGTCCTTCGTGATGTTTCGCCTCTAACAAATCAGGGTTAAGGCACTCGCTATCGGATATCAGCCAGACAGTGACGATTCCCTCAGGCATCCAGCAACAGCCTTTAAAAAATGCGCTGTCCGGCTACTTCGAATGCCATGGATTTTTAGAACCTCAAGATCTCGAATGTTGCGCGCAATCCTCCGCATTCACGGTTTTCTAAACGCACGCTCCCTCCCAAACGACTTGCGATGGACCGGACGATGGTCAGCCCCAGCCCAGCGCCTTGATCATTTCCACGACTGTAGAACCGCTCAAAAAGTCGATCACATTCTGCTTCATCGATGCCTGGCCCCTCGTCCTCAACACATAATTCGTAGTGATCCTGGTTTTTCATCAACCGCACGGTAATCACTCCCTGGGGAGGGGAAAAGTTGGCGGCATTGGTGACCAAGTTGTTCAAGGCAATATGTATGACGGCTGCATCGACCTTAACAAGGCAGACCTCTTCCATGGGTTCGAACACGAGTTCAAGCCCCTTGCTCAGCAGCCAGGGTGTCATTTGCACCAGACCGCCCCGAATCGTCGCCACTAGATCGATGCTCTGCGCCTCATGGGTTTGGGGTTGCGGCTCGATACGGGCCATGGTCAGGAGTTGATTGACCAGGCGCGTGGTGCGGTCCACACCTACGATCAGGTAATTGAGGGATTCGCGCCGATCTTCCTCACTGACGGCCTCCACGAGGTTTTCTGCGTGGACCTTGAGCACGGCGAGCGGTGTGCGCATTTCATGGGCGGCATCCGCGATAAAGCGTCGCTCACGGCCCATCACCTCTTGGATCTGTGCCAGCACACGATTCAGGGCGGCCTGCATGGGCTCCAGCTCAGTAGGCAGCGGATTCAACTGCAAGGGTTCGAGAGAACCTGAATGCCTCGCTCGCAAGGTTTCAGCCATATTGCTCAACGGTTTGAGCCCCCAGCCAATGGCCAACCAGATCACTGCGGCAAGCAGCAGGCTACCTATCAAGTTAGGTAAAACCGTATGGCGGACGATGCGATCCACCAGGTCGGCACGCACATCGTCACGCTCTCCCACCCAAATTTTCAGATTGTATTGGGCATCATCCAACACAAATGCGCGCCAGGTTCGGTTGTTGATATCCGTGATGTCACTGAAACCCGGTTTGACCGGAGGCGAACTAAAGGACGGCGCACTGGAGGTGTGCACCAGCAACGTGCCATCCGCGTTCCACACCTGAAAAGCGATTTTGCTTTCATACGGGTGGCCATCCACTCTGGGCGCGGCGAGCCCCAATGCCTGGTTGAACGCCTCATACAGCTTTGCGTGCTCGTTGCTCGCCATTGGCATGCGCATCACGCCCTGCAGCAGACGTGCGTTCTGTGCCAGCTGAGCATCGTATACCTCGTCGATTTCATGATTGCTGTCGTGGAGATTGACAACGGTCATGAGCAACAGCCCGAGGAACAACAGACCCAGAATCAACCTGAGCGTGCGTCGCCGAATAGACGTCATGGGCGTTCTTCCACCAGGTAACCGACCCCACGGATCGTACGGATCAGCTGGCTCGAAAACTTCTTGCGCAAGTGATGGATATGCACCTCCAGCGTGTTGCTTTCTGCCTCTTCGTTCCAGCCGTAGAGTAACTGCATCAGTTGGTCGCGCGTCATCACCCGACCCGGCGGGGAAAGCAACTCATGGAGTAACTGATACTCCTTGGGGGTCAGGGCGACCGCTTCGCCCTGATAGCTGACTTGTTGAGTTCCCGGGTTCAGGCTGATGCCTGCGTGCTCAATCAACACCTGGGCGCGGCCCGCACTGCGTCGCAGCAACGCCCTGAGGCGTGCCTTGAGTTCTGCCAGGTCGAACGGTTTGATCAAATAGTCGTCGGCACCGGCGTCGAGCCCTGCGATGCGGTCCTCTGTGGCGTCCCGAGCGGTCAGGATCAACACCGGCAGATTGGAGCCACTGTCACGCAAGCGACGCAGCACTTCGAGTCCATCCATGCGCGGCAAGCCAAGGTCGAGTACGGCCAGATCAAACGTTTCACTGAGCAGAGCATGCAAGGCGCTACTGCCATCCTGTAACCAGTCGACGGTATAGCTTTCTCGTACCAGCGCCTGGTGAATACCCTCGCCCAGAGCGACGTCATCCTCGATCAATAATATGCGCACACGGACTCCTGTCAGCCGAGTTTCTTGGTTATATCCTGCAGCAACGCTTCGATTTCCTTGCGCCGTCCAGCGTCAGCGGTTTCGCGGCCTGGCCTTGGGGCGGCCAGCAGTGCTTTTTGCAGTGCTGCGTGGGCGTCGGTATAGCGCTTTTGACGGTAGAGGTGATCACCCCAGAAGTACAGACTATCGATGCCGTTCGGGTTCAGTTGCAAGGCTTGCTTGAGTAACACCTCTGCTTTGTCCGAGTCGCCGAACCCAATGGGCCAGCCCGGCACGCGATCGTACAACGCAGCAAGGCTGGTATAAGCCGAGCCTTGCAAGGCTTTGGGGTCCAGGGCGATGGCTTTTTCAAGATCGGCCTTTGCCAGCTTGACCTTGCTCAGGGCACCGAGCCCACCCTGGGCGCCGGCCCAACTGCTGGTGACAATGCCGGACCATATCCATGCCTCGGCGACTGACTGGCGTTCCTGAGTAAAGGCGTCGGCCTGCGTGGCGAGCTGTTCAAACGCAGCAGTACGCTGGTCTGCGGGCAGTTCGTATTGGATATGTGCCCAGCTTTGCTGAATATTAGCGAGGCGCTGCTGGTCAGCAGCGTCAAGGGCCCAGACGTTATGGCTCATAACGCCGAGCAACAGGCCACAGAGAATTTTTTTCATGGTTTAGGGTGCTCACTGTCGTTTTTTTCACTGAGGCGACGGACCAGAGGTAACTGTTTGCGCAAGCCTCGGTCCACCAAGTTGGGCAGCAGGCTGTTGAGGCGCACAAAAAATCGCTCTTGCCATCCGAGGTACAAGTCGCGGTGGTCGCCGGCAATTGCGCGGATCACTGCGGATGCGACGGTTTCCGGGTCGTCGACATTGGATTTGAGGGCATCATTCAACGCCTGCGCAGCCGGACTATTCATGGGGGTGCGGGTGGCCCGGGGCGCGACGTATAAAACGCCAACACGGGTGTCTGCCAGTTCTCGGCGCAAGGCTTCGGAAAAACCACGCAACGCAAACTTGCTCGCGCAATAGCTGGCATATCCGGGATAGCCGATAGAGCCATACGTGGAGCCAACGTTGACGACCATCGCGCTTGGGGCTTGCTTGAGCAGCGGCAGCAGGATTTTGGTCAGGCAGATCGGTGCGCTGATGTTTACCGCCAGCATTGCATTGATGTCGCTGTCCGCCAGTTGCTCAAGCATGGCGAAGTGGTTGATCCCGGCAGCGTTTATCAGCAAGTTGACCCCGCCCATGGCCTCGGCCGCCGCCAGCACCTTACGACGATCTGCTAGAAACGTGAGGTCGGCACCCACCCACAACACCTGGTTCGGATACTGATCAAGCAACGGCACCAATGACTCTCGGTTCCTCGATACCACCAACACAGAGGCGCCGCTGGCGCACAGGGCATGAGCGATCGCCAGACCGATACCGCCGCTGGCGCCGGTCAATACCGCACGGGCCTCAGACAGGCGCATGCAAACGCTCCCCGTCACGCGGCAAGCCACGAAACATGTCGGTGTAGAGGGTGTAGACGACCTTGGAGGCGTGTATAACCGCAGCCTGATCGCTCGGGTCGTCCAGTGTGTCCATCAATCGGCGATAAGTTTGCATATGTTCAATATCGAGCGAGCCATGGGAACTGAGATAGCTGAACGCCGTTTCCGGTAACTCAAGGCGTTCGCGAATAGCGCCTGCAGCATGGGTCGCCAAAGCGATACTGGTACCTTCAAGCACGTTGACCATACCGAACAGGCCTACTGGGTTATCCCGGGCGATGAGGTCATAGAGGAAGCTGATCATCAGCTCAATGGGCAAGGACGGACGCCCGTCACGCACTGCGTCCTTGTCGCCGCCGCAGGCATGGATGTCGTTGAGTACCCATTGTTCATGGCCGTATTCGTCTTCGATGTATTCGCAGACCGCTTTGCGCAGCCACTCCAGGCGCGACGGGAGGCGTGCACCACAGGCCATCATCAACGGTACGGTGTGGCGTACGTGGTAGTAAGCCTGAGTCAGAAAGGCCCGATAGCTTTCCAGGCTGACCCTTCCCTCAAGGGCATCACGAATGACCGGAAGGTTGAACAATTCCGCCCGTTCTTTTTGCGTGGCCAGTTGCAGCGTGTCAAAAAAACTCATGATTCAGATTCCTCGGTGCGTAGGGGAGCAGTCAGTTGTGTCTGGTAAAGCTCGACAATGGCGTCGCGGCGGGGTCTGCCGTTGGCGGTCAGCAGGCCATTGGCGGGCGTGAATGGGTGGGGCAGGCGGGTCCAGTGATGGACTTGGGCGTAATGGGGCAACGCCTCGTTGGCCTCGGCAACCGCCGCCGCCAACGCCTCATCGGTGCAATCGGGTCGATGAGGCCACAACAATGCATGGTTGCTTGGCATGGCTTCGCCATACACGAATGCTTGGGCGATGTGGCGGCGCTGTGTCAGTTCGGCCTCAACCCATTCAGGGTTCACGTTGCGCCCGAAACTGGTCACGAATTGATGTTTCTTGCGCCCCTTCAGGTAGAGGAAACCTTCATCGTCAAATTCGCCGATGTCGCCACTGGACCACCATTCATGGGTGTGAGGCGGCTCGCCCAGATAACCCAGCAAAGTAGCGCCCTTAATCAGTACTTCGCCGTCCTCGGCCAGACGCACCTCAACGTGCGGCAGCGGTTTTCCGACACTGCCTGCGCGGCGTGCCTCTGGGCGATTGAGGCACACCACCGATGCGCATTCCGACAGCCCGTAACCTTCGTAAACCGGCATACCAACGCGTTGCGCACGGTCCAGAAGTTCGTGTGAAACGCGCGCGCCGCCCACGGCTGCAAAATGCAGCGTCTTTGGATTGAAGGCGTTCTGTTCGGCAGCACCCACCAGCAGTAACAGCAGCTGTGGCACGAGAATCAGGCTGTCGGGGGCGCGAGAGGCCAGGCAGCCGAGCAGTCGCGGTACATCAACGCCGCTGGCGCCCTGAATACCCAAGGTTGCCTGACTGGGCAGGCTCAGGGTTGCGCCCGAGTACAGCGCGGCATAACAGCCGATGTTTTCCAACAGGATCGCAAGGGGTAGAACCGCAAGGTGGTGCTGCGGATCGTTGGGCCGGCTCGCCTCATACAACTCACGCGCGACGCACACAATGCTCTCGGCGCTGAGGCACACGCCTTTGGGGGTGCCGGTAGTGCCCGACGTAAACGTCAGTTTCGCGGTGCCCTCAGGCATCAGCGATGGGCCGTGAACAGCCTTACGCCAGAATTCGCCGGTTTTCTCGAAACCCGCTGTTTGCAGTTCAGACTCCAACTCGACTTCTGCGATTAACAGTTCTGCTTGGCTTTGGTCCAGGCAATGCTTGCGCTGGGAGGGCGTGAAGAACGGTGGCAGCGTTAGGCACGTCAGCCCTTCGAACAGCGCGGCCAGATCCCATATCAGCGCCTCGACGCCGTTATCCAAAGCCAGCGCGACCACCTTGACGCTCTCGTCACGCAGGCGTTCCTGGCGATACACGATCTCGGCATACAACGTGGCGTAGTCCAGCTTCAGCTCATCGCCCCATAAAGAAATGGTGTTTGTGTTGCGCTCAGCATGGCTGCGCAGGGTTCTCTTGAAATGCTCGACTTCAGGCGACATGAGTGGCCTCCAGGAGTGACGTGGGCAAGCCCAGGCGATTGAATAACCCGATGTTGCGCAAATGGATAAAGCCCGCGCGGATATTGCCGACATGCACCCAGGGCTTGCTTTCGTAATAACTGCCCCAGCTGTGGCGGTCATCGCCGAGCCGCGCCGGGTCGGCGGCGCACAGCGTCACGGGTTTTAAACCGAGGCGATGGAAGCTGTTGACCAACCCGATATTCCCCGTGAACGCCACCCACTCAAGCCCCCCCAGGGCCAGCATGTAAGTGAGGGTGATGATGCTCAGACGCGCGCTGCCGTTGTCACTGGCAGCCAGGTTGCCCACCTCGACGATGCAGGCGCGGTCAACCGGCCGGCCGGCAGCGGCGGCGATCAGTGGATCAATCGAATCGTCTAGATAGCGTTCGAGAAAGAGGGGTTCTTCGCTGGCCAGGCGTACGCCAGCGACCGCGCACAATTCTCCGGCCGCATCGCTCATGCCAAACAGTTGCGGCATGAAATGACGAATGTCAGCACCGTGTGCCTGACGAAAGCGTTGCTGCACAAAGGTTTCGAAGTGAGGCCTTGCCGCATCGCTGGGCAGGGCCCGAGCCATACTCAGCGGTGGAGAGCCGGCTTGGCCGAAGTGGAGTGGTAATGCGATGTGCCAGTCGAAATCGGCCATTGGACAACGTCTCCCCGGTAGGTTTGGGAAGAGTATCGAGGGCATTTCTTAACGAAGTCTGAATGTGGCAAAAGCCGATGCAAACGCACCTTCAGATTACCTTAAGGCTTGATGGGCACTGTGCTGGCATTCGATTAGGTGACACGTCGGATCGTGGCCGGGCGAATGACTTGCCCGCGTTAATTATTCAAGAGGCGCATCATGACCCCAGACTCAACTGACCATCGTTACGGAAAACTGTCGATCACCTTGCACTGGTTGATGCTGGGACTGTTTGTCGGCGTGTATGCCTGTATCGAAATCAAAGGGCTTTTGCCACGGGGTAATCCGTGGAAAGCGATGTTCCTTGGGTTGCATGGGGTCTTCGGATTGAGCATTTTTGCTCTGGTCTGGATACGCCTGCTGGGTCGCCTGACTCCTCGTCCACCCATAACGCCAAACTTACCGGCGTGGCAGACTGGGATATCGCACCTGATGCATCTGGCCCTGTATGGCCTGATGATCGCTACGCCCGTGTTTGCATGGTTAATGTTGTCTGCAGCAGGTAAACCGATGCCTTACTTCGGGTTTTTTTTACCCGCGCTGGTCCAGCCCGATCCAGACTTGGCCAGGCAGTTCAAACATTGGCATGAGCTGCTCGGTAGCAGCGGCTATTGGCTGATCGGTTTGCATGCGGCTGCAGGGCTGTTTCATCACTACTGGGTGCGGGACAACACCCTGACGCGGATGCTACCGAAACGTTAGTGATCTGGGGCTTGAGCGCTTATCGACTTAACGGTTGCCGCACTACTCAAAAGGGTTGAGTCAGTCTTTAATTTCCGTCGTGGGCGCTGAGGTCCGTTTCAGGGATTGGCTTGCACAGCGGCATGAACCAGCGCGTCCGTCTTGCCAAAGAGCGCGTTGCCATTCTGTGATGGGTTCACTTGACGATAGTTGCCATAAACGATGCGCACGCCCTTAAGTAGGGTGATCGCTGATACAGCGATTACGCGGCGGTGCTCACCATTGTCGGCGAGTATTTCACTTCCCAGAATGAAATAGATGGCTTCGTCGTCCGCCTTTAGAACCTGGGTGCCCATCATCCTGAAGTCCGCTCCGGTTACTAAGCTATTGAGTCGAATCTGGGCGTCAGCATTCGTGCGCGAGAAGAGGGTTGGATCTTTAGACATTGCACTTCCAAGTGTGCGGACAAACTCCTTACGGCTCACGCCCTCCATGGGCCGCAGTTGACCATCACGGTCCAGGATGACGCCCAACACCACCCAGTCGGAAGAGCTCACTAACTCGGACGGTGCGTTTTTTCTCCACTCTGCCACCTCTTCGCACCTCAAAAACAACGCCAAAATGCGGCTCGACGGCCCAGTGGCCTTGGCTGTCAGTTCAACGAACTTTCGCTCTCCGGGCGTTTCGCCAATCTTGCAGTAGCCTTGAGGCGAAGGCAGCTCAATCGATCTGCCGCCCACTGTGTATTGCTCAGAGTGGGCAGCAGTCGCTGCAGTGAGCGCGATTGCGATGCTCGCGAATCGCACGAATAAAAGAAGGCGAACGTTTAGGCGAATGGTCACTTGTTTCTATCCCTGATTGTGGCCTCCGATGAATGTAGCAGAGCGTGACAAGAAGAAACCATTCTCCCAAGTCACGCACATTCCCGTTATTGAGGCTCTGCTAGAAGCGCCACTCTTCGGCCCGAACCAGCCGGCAGAACGGCCCATCAAGGGTTGCATTGTGATGAGCAACGATGTCCTTAGCGCTCATCACTGGCGTGTCTGAACAGGTATGACCTTCGGCAACGAGTACCGCATCGAAGCCAAGATCACGAGCAGCACGGCAGGTGCTGTCGACGCAGTATTGAGTTTTCATGCCGGTGATGACCACACCAGTAGCTCCGCGAGACCGCAAATTGTCTGCCAGCTCAGTCATTTCAAAGGCGTTGGGCCGCCGCTTTTCGAATACCACCTCTGTACCCACCAGGTTGAGTTCCTGCGCAAGCATCGTCAACGGACTGTCGGGGCCGATGGGCGATCCAGCGGGCCCGACGTGGCGCGCGAGAAAAATCGGAGCGCCAGCGCTGCGGGCTTTGTCCATCAGGCTATTCACTGTTTCAAATAACGCTTCGCAGCGCCATGGTTTTTCCGGGCCGTGAACAAGCCCGACTTGGATATCGAGTATCAATAGGGCGTACATGGGTGCATCTCCTTGCGTTTGAACCAGCGACACAAGGGCATAAAAAAAGGCCCTGTCCATCGCTGGCGGGCCTTTGAAGTTCGTAGGCTATTGGCTCACGACACCTCGCACGCTCCGCATACAGCGGTCGTGGTGGTGGTAGTCGAGGTGAGGCAATAGTGAGTCATGGATCGACACTAACAATCTCGCGGCGAGCTGACAAGCCAGGATCCCAGGCTGAGTGCGTTTGGCCGACTAGACAGTGCAAGTCTGCGGCCATCTGATGCCTGACGTGCCATGGTCGTTACCCACAGGCCGACAACCACGTGCAGGAAGCACGGTTCAGTTCAAAGGCGGAAATTGGAGCTAAGGAGGAGGGCAGTCACCTGCCGCTAAAGGAACGCGAAATTGCAGCAGCTGCTCTGATTCGCATACGTCCCTGTGCGCGGCCCTGTCGGTCGGCCCCTGGAGATTCAAGGTTCACTTCCTGTCTACCAAGGAAGGCGTTCTCCGTTATAGGCAAAGAAATTACCGCTGTCAGCAGGCCCTAAGCGGTCAATCAGAGATAACAGCTCATGCGCCGCAATGTTTGCCGGCCTGGCTTCAGAGGCACCTCGAAAGGGGTGTCACAGGCCTGAAATAACCGTGCCGGGATGAAGACTTAACAAGCGCGTCTGAGGCCGGGTTCGTGCCAGCTCGATGGCGGCCGTTTTAATCATCATGTTCAGTGCCGCCTTGGAAGCGCGATAGGCGTACCAGCCGCCCAAACGGTTATCACCGATGCTACCCACCTTGGCAGAGAGCATCGCCATCGCGCCTCGTGGGTCAAGCAAGGGCAAAAAGTGACGCAAAACCAGCGCAGGCCCGATGGTGTTGACCTGGAATATCGCCTGGAGCGTATCCGCTTCAATAGCGGAGTAGCTTTTTTCAGGTTTGATTTCGTCGCGATGGAGCAAACCGGCAGCATGCAAAATTAATTGGTAGGGGGCTTCTTGAGCTAATTCGGAGGCCGCGCTGGCAATACTGTCGGCCTCTTCCAGATCGAGGCATGGAACACTGTTGCGCCCCAGTTCACGGACATATGCGCAACTTGGATCCTGATTGAGCAACTCACAAAAAGCCGAGCCGATCGCTCCACTGGCACCTATCACGAGGGCACGATAGCCCTCACCAAGCGAGTTCATCTTGAAGGGACTGTTCATCTAGGCGCTCCCGCGGTCTGGTTCGCTTTGTTGGTGTTAACCCATTCGTCCAATCAGCTGCAGAAACTCCTGACGCGACGCGGACGACTCGCGAAAGGCTCCCAGCATCACCGAAGATGTCATCACCGAGTTTTGCTTCTCCACGCCTCGCATCATCATGCACATGTGCTTAGCCTCAATGACCACTGCCACGCCGGCCGCATCGGTGATGTGCTGAATGGCGTCAGCAATTTGTTTTGTGAGGTTTTCCTGGATCTGTAAGCGGCGGGCGAACATATCGACCACTCGGGCCACCTTCGACAGGCCCAATACCCTTCCAGTAGGGATGTATGCCACATGAGCCTTGCCGATGAAGGGCAGCATGTGATGCTCACACAATGAATACAGTTCGATGTCGCGCACGATGACCATTTCGTCGTTTTGCGATTCGAACAATGCGCCATTGATCACTTCTTCCAGGCTCATTGTGTAGCCATTGCACAGGTACTGCATTGCTTTGGCTGCGCGCTTGGGGGTGTCCAGCAGTCCTTCACGCTCAGGGTTCTCGCCTACGCCGACGAGAATTTCACGGTAGTGTTCGGCTAATGATGGGCTCATCTTGATTCCTCGCAGCCATGCTGCGGTTTAAGTGTCGGCAATCCATGGCGGTAGGAACGTATCTGCTGCGCACGATCTGACGCAGATGGCACGGGGTTCGACAGATCAGATCAGCCATGCCCCACCTTCTTCGTCGGGACCATGACAACGCAAAGCGTTCTAGGTCTGCTTTTTTTTCAAAATGGCCTGCTTGTCTGATGCGGGTTTTGACGCCGGCACCGCGCACTGCTGATCGACACAGCGGCGGCCACCCTCTGGATGAGGTAACCACGCCAAATGGGGGCGTAAACGGCAGAAAAGGCGATAACCGAATTCAAACAGCGGGCGCAATGCACGCCACGTCAGTGGCGTGGCCCAAAAACCTAAGCCAGCCGCTCGCCAACTCCACAGAGTGGCATCCAGGCCGGTAACCCAGCGGCCATCAGCGAAACGAGCGTGCAGCGAGGACTGCATGTGCGCGAACGTCAACCCGAGTGCCTCGGCATCGAATGCACCGCTGCTGATGTCCACAAAAAGCAGTCGATCCGTTACGGCGCGTCCTCGCAGGAACTTGATTTCTCGCGCGCACAGAGGGCATTCACCGTCAAAATACAGCGTCAACGGCCACTTCATTTTCTTGTACATCGTAATGGACCTTGTATAGGTTTATACAAGATAGGCTGAAAGAAACGGGCTGACAATGGGCACTGTGTTGTAGCTGCGTGATGGGCACGCCCAGTGTTGTGAAGGGATCGTCCGCCCCTTCGGCATCAAGCTTCCAGAGGGAGGGCCACAGCTAAGTGTCGTTGCGGAGAAGGGAGGAGGGGGCAGGCGTAAATTGTTTCATGTAGCTTGAGTACAAGAGGGCCTGTGACGGCCCTTTTTTGGTCAACGTTTGCTGCGCCGGCAGCGCTCCGAGCAATAACGGACTTCGTCCCAGCAGCGCGCCCATTTCTTCCTCCAAGTGAAGGGAAGACCACAGATCACGCAGGTTTTTACGGGAAGCTCACTCTTTTTCACGGATATTACTACCGGCTGGTGCGATCAATAGATCTCGTGGATAACCCGCCAAGATCGTGGCCCTGGTGCGAGTAAGGCTCCCTATGGCCGTGAGACTTCCGTTTCTCATCAATCCTTGCTCGGTACTCCCGGCACATCCATGTTGATCTTGCGCCAAAAGGCTTCAGAGAAGCTGTACACCGAGAAGGCAATCAGCCCCAAGGCCATCACCATCAAAATCAACCAACCAGCAGGTAGATTTTGGAGCGCATCCAGCGATTCCTTCATACCAGGTGGATCCATGGCTTGATAAGTGGAACCACTGATGGCCAGTAACAACGCAATTTCTAAAAACACAACTCCACGGGCGATTAGTCCGAATCGTGATACCGGTCGGACGTATCGCATGACGTCTTCATCGGCCTCAAAATATCTCTCGAATGACGCTTTCCATCCCTTGATGATGTGAGCAATACCAACCCCAAGCGGAACGAGTGCGATCAGGTATACCAACACATTCGAGTGATCCCATGACAAGAGATGCGCTAACCAGTCTTTGGTTTGCCCTCCAGAATCGCCCGAGCTTTTAATACCGCTAATGAGTAGGCCCAACGCAAAAAACGCTAGAGCGCCGTTGAACATACCTCCCGCGAACAGACCAGCGCGAATCACCAACCCTTTGAATTTCTTGCCATGATGATCGACATCGCGTGTAGCTTGCAGGATGCGCCACGCCGCAAATGCGAGGAGGCCAGCCACCACAAGGCCAACTAGAAAATAGCCAAAGGGTTGGCTTAGCAGTGCTTCCAGGCTTTTGTGGCTGTCCTTCGGTTTCGTCGAATCTTGTGCTGCCAGCAGTGCGAAGATACCGATGATCAAATAAAGCAATCCCCGAGCGGCGTAGCCTCCCCGAGCGAGTATTACCAGGCTATGTTGCGCGGACATTCGATGTATTCCTGAGATCTGATACAAGAGCAGACCCCTATCGCTGGGTGGGGTTCTATTACCAAGTCGAAGGGTGAAGTGATTTAAAAATCCCCAACGCCGGCCGCAGTCGAGATTGCCTCGCCCACGCGGGTCTTTTGGGCCTACAGTTTTGAGAGTCACTCACTGTAAGGAATACATACGTCCGGCATTTGCTGTTGACTTCCGGCAATGTGCATCCCTCAACGAAAGCTGGGGCAAGGGATGGGAAGGGTGCTTCGATCGGTTTTCCTGCACGCCATTGGCGGCAGCGTCCATCGGCCAGGCTACCTTGTTGCGCATGGCCGGGATTCTTCGAAATCGCATGGCCGTTGCCCCATTGATACAAGAGCCCAAGCGTCAGTTGCAGAATGAAAAAAACCGAGCACTTACGGCGCTTTGATCAACTGTTGGCCGACAGCCCTGACTTTCTGGTTCCTTGTACGTGTGCCCAGTTCAGAACGCCGAATACCCTGGTGAGTTTAGAAGGCGCCCGAGGTGTGTGGTTTTGACGTAGCAAGCCCCAGAAGCTTTGCTCAAGATTCTAGCTACGTGCCAACCAGGCAAAATATCGTTGGCAGTACCAGACGCTGACAAATGGACGGCTGGAAGCGGTGACAGCCTGCAGCTTGGCGATCACATCAGCATTATTTGGAAATTGACTGATGCCTGATGGACGCCATTCAACAATTGGGAAAGGGACAGTAGACGTTGAGGGATATATGGCCGATGAGCATCTCTACGTAATATCCTGTTTAACATAATATACATTATGCGTAACTATATATTTCTGGATGCCAGCCGTAGGCCTGCAGAATTCTGTCGAGATTTTTTAAATATGCGAATAAACAGCTAAATATGAAACGGCCGAAAAATCAGCCCCTTAGTGACATCCGCTCACTGCATCGTCCAGAAAGTATTATTTAAATATGCGCATCAGCTTTCGTACCGGATCGGAAATCCTTAAAACGTCAGCGTGGTGAATCGAGCCTGGTGTCCTTCGTTGCCGGAGTGGTTGCAGATCGCCTGCCCAGTAGTCGTTTGACTTCTCAAAGGTCTAGCGCCGATCTTGCCGCATCCGTCGCACCTGATCGGTCTGCATTAACAACGCTTCCAAGAATGTCAGCAATCATGACGCTGTGTGAAATCTGAGGCTTTCGGCATGGTGTCAGTGCGCGGATTTCAAGGACAGCCATACCGGTATTGGCCAATGCCTGGTGACGCCGTCGATAATTACGCTCCTCGCGAGCCATGCACCAAGCATTGTTCTGAAACACCATTTAAGTATGAGTCAGGTGGCAAATGCAGGCGCCTTTTCCGGCTAGCGGCGCGGCTTCATCTGACGGCTTGAGCATTCCTGGATCGGGAAGTCGCCGGGAAGCACTTCAAGCGGTTTTCGGTGCATTCTTGACACAGTAAACAGAATGCCTGGAGCTCATGCTGTACGCTCGAAATGCGGGCCAACATGTATGTGATAAACACGATGAAGTACGGTTTTGCCATTGTGAAAACATACAACTATTTAAGCGGTCTAAACGTGTTTGGAAATGTCGACTAGATTAGCGAACGCCCGTTTCAAAGGCGTCGCAGCGTATCCCGAGCTGGCAATAACGCAATTGGGGATTGCCGACTTCACCCGTTCCGATTATTCACGGCTGCTTTTCATTAGCGGACTGTTTGACTGCTGTTTTCTCGTAGTACATTCGTTTTGGAGGTGTAACGTTCTTGGTCTGAGTGCAATTCAACTAAATATCTATTTAGTTGAGTTATATATGAGTCGTTCCTACGCTACCCCTGTTGCTACCCCTGTTAGAGCTGAAAACGGTCCACAGATTGCGACAGTTTGCCTGCTAGATTGGCCAGTTCATCCGTAGTTGAGGCAGTTTGCCCGATCACGCGGCTGTTGTTTTCCGACATGCCAGCGATCATCTCCACCTGATGGGAGATTTCATTGCTGGCCAGGCTTTGTTCCCCGATGGTGCGCGAAATGTCGTTCACCAACTCCGTAGTGTTCAACGTGGCCTGCAGAATCTCGCGGATTGCCCGTTCTACTTCTGCGGTCACCGCCATGCCTTTATCCACTTGAGTGACGCCCTCCTCCATGCTGGTCACCGCCTCCCGAGTATTTTGCTGGATGCGTCCGACCATGCTGGCAATTTCCTGGGTCGAAGCGCTGGTGCGACCCGCCAGGCTGCGCACTTCATCGGCGACCACCGCAAATCCCCTGCCTTGTTCTCCCGCGCGGGCAGCCTCAATCGCGGCGTTGAGGGCCAATAAGTTGGTCTGGTCGGCGATGCCTTTGATGACTTGGATAATGCTGAAAATCGCCTCGGACTCCTTGTCCAGCGTGCGGATCACCTGAGCCGATTGCTGGGCTGAACGGGCAATACCGTCCATGTCCTTGACCACTTGGTGAATGACGCGACCGCCGTCCTTGGCCAAGGCTTCAGCCTGATTGGCCATGTCCAGGGCGCGGCCGGCGTGCCGGGTGATTTCTTCGATGCTCGCCGTCATTTCACTCGCAGCAGCGGCCATGGTGCTGGCGGCAGCGCTTTGCTGCTGGCTGCTGCCGGCGACTTCATGGCAGCCGTGGCTCAGTTGCTCGCTCATGCCATTGACGCCATGAGCGTTGCTGCGCACCACTTCGATCATGCCGCGCAAGTCGCGCTGCATGGTGGCAAGGCTGAGAATCAGCGCGCCGGCTTCATCATTGCGCTTAGGTTCGACAATCGGCTCGCTCAAGTTGCCCCTGGCGATACTCGCCGCAATGCGGCTGGCGGTCTGCAGCGGCCCCATGATGCTCAGGATGACCCAGCGGCCCTGAGCCAACAGCAGCAATACGCTGGCAATCAAAACCGTGCCCAGTGTGAGGTTCGCATTACTGATTGCGTGCTGAGTGCTTGCGCCGGTCTGCTGGGTATTGGTTTCGATCAGCTCACTCAGCGCCGCCATTTGGTCTTCCAGACGGCTGAACGCAGTGTTGAAACTCTCCAGTTCTGCGCGAGCGGCTTCGGGATTTTCCAACGCCAGCGCGACGATACGTTCGCCGGCGCTTATATAGGTATCGAGGCTGGGTTTGATTTTTTCCAGACTGGCTTTGAGGCTGTCATCCAGGGGCAACTTGAGGTTGTCCCCCAGCACCTCCCGGAAGTGCTCTGAATGTTCCTTGATCGAACTCGTCACCTCGGCCTTGGTACTGGCGCTTTTCCCCAAGCCCACCAACATGGCCGACAACACGTCGGCGCGCAGGGCGTCGTGCATCATGTCGGCTTCCATGTGGTTGCGCAGTACCGTCATGGCGACCTCGTTGGCCTGCACAGCCTCGCCCATCCGCGTGTTGCCCAGGTAACTGGCCAGGCTCATGACCAGGGCGGTAAGCAACCCGGTCGCTATCAACAGCATCAAGCGTAGTTTGATCGTCATGCGGGTATCCCCATACCTTGGCCGCGGGTTGGGAACCCAACCTCTATTAACGTTATCGGCAGCAGTCACTGGTTAGTGAAGCCTAAGTTTGCGGATCTGCGAGGATCCCTTAAGCTGGCCATCCTTTGCTCCGCCCGGAAATGCCCATGTCTCGAAGTATTGCCCACTTGGCCCTGCTCCTGGGCTTGATCACGGCCGTTGGCCCGTTCGCCATCGACATTTATCTGCCTGCGCTGCCAACCCTTGGCGCGAGCCTGCACGCCTCGCCGGCCGCCGTACAGATGAGCCTGACCGTGTTCTTTGTGATCGTGGGGGTATGCCAGCTGTTCTACGGCCCCATCAGCGATGTATTCGGACGCAAACCGCCGATTTATGCCGGACTGCTGATTTTTGCCATCGGCAGTATCGGCTGCGCCCTGGCGCCGACCATTGAAGTGCTGATTGGATTTCGTGCCCTGCAAGCATTTGGTGCGTGCGCCGGCATGGTGATCCCTCGGGCTATCGTTCGCGATCTGTACACCGGCCATGAAGCCGCGCGGCTGATGTCATTGCTGATGCTGGTGATGAGTGTCTCGCCAATTCTTGCCCCGCTGGCTGGCAGTGTGGTGATTGCGCTCTGGAGTTGGCGCGAAGTGTTCGCCGTGCTGGCGGTGGTGGCCGTGTTGTGCCTGGTGATGACGGCCGTGCAATTGCCCGAAACCCACCCGCCCGAGCGTCGTATGGGTAAAACCCTGGGCACTGCATTCAGCAGTTATGGGGCTCTGCTGCGCGATCCTGTGTTTATCGGATTGTCGGTGGTCTGCGGCTTTGGGTTGGCAACGTTCTTTGTTTTTATTGGCAGCGCGCCCTTTGTGTACATCGAGTATTTCGGCCTGACACCCACGCAATTCAGCCTGTGTTTTGCCCTGAATGCGGCGTCATTTTTCGCTATGAGCCAGCTGACGGCGCGACTGAGCGCACGCTTCGGTCTGGTGCCGTTGATACTTTGGTCAGTTACGGCGGTGGCTGCAGTGATGCTCCTGCTGGCGGTCACCACGCGGTGGGTTGATAGCTTGGTCCTGATGATGACGTTGCTGTTTATCGGCTTCGGCTTCCTTGGCTTGCTGTTGCCTGCCTCGGGTGTGTTGGCCCTGGAGGACCATGGCGCGGTGGCGGGTTCTGCATCCGCTTTGCTTGGCGCGATTCAAATGATCACAGGGGCGGTGTCCATGACCCTTGTTGGTGTCTTTGCCGACCACACCCCAGCGCCAATGATCATCGGTATTGCGATGTGTGCCGTTGCGGCGATGCTCACGGTGATCTGGACATTACGCCGTTTGCCCGCCCACTTGGCGAGTGCCCCGCCCTCCTCCTGAGGGGTAACAACAGGGCTCGGCGTTAACCACTCGTCGGCCCTGGGCAGGATCCAGCACAACTATCGCCGGCCAAGGAATTACTAACTCCACAGCACCCTTAGGAACCTATGGAGATTGAGATGACTGACTACCCACGCCCGCCTTTCGCCCCTCAAGCCCAATCGGTCCCAGGCTCCCAGAGAAAAATGGACCCGTATCCCGATTGTGGCGAGCAAAGCTATAAAGGCTCTGGTCGGCTGGCCAACAAAATCGCGCTGATCACGGGGGCCGACAGCGGCATCGGTCGCGCGGTTGCCATTGCGTTTGCCCGTGAAGGTGCAGACGTTGCCATCGCCTACCTGGACGAGCACGAAGACGCCAAGGAAACCGCACGCTGGGTGGAAGAAGCCGGTCGCCAATGCCTGTTACTGCCCGGCGACCTTGCGCAGAAAGCCCAGTGCCAGGCACTGGTCGACAGCACCGTCGAACAGTTCGGTCGCATCGATGTGCTGGTCAATAACGCCGCGTTCCAAATGACCCACGAAACCCTCGAAGAGATCGAGGACGAGGAATGGGTGAAGACCTTCGATATCAACATCACGGCGATGTTTCGCATCTGCAAGGCCGCCCTGCCCCATATGAAGGCTGGCAGTTCGATCATCAACACCAGTTCGGTCAACTCTGACATGCCCAAACCGACCCTGCTGGCCTACGCCGCCACCAAGGGCGCGATTGCCAACTTCACCGGCGGTTTGGCGCAGTTGCTGGGCAGCAAGGGCATTCGCGTCAACAGTGTGGCCCCCGGACCGATCTGGACGCCGCTGATCGTGGCGACCATGACCGATGAAGACGTGAAGAGCTTCGGCAGCGAAACACCACTGGGCCGACCTGGCCAGCCGGTGGAAGTGGCGCCGATTTATGTGCTGCTTGCCTCGGATGAAGCCAGCTACATCTCCGGTTCACGCTATGCGGTTACCGGGGGGAAGCCCATCCTCTAGCCTTGAAGGCGCTCGAAGGCTGAACATCCTCCCTGTGGCGAGCGCCTTGATGAACTGAGCGCCTGTGGTGACCTCTCTTTTCGCGGTGACCGGGCTTTTTGTGGTGATCGGGCTTTTGTGATGATCAGGCTTTTGTGGTGAGCGGGCTCGCCCCGCGCTGGGCTGCGAAGCAGACCCAATAAACTTGGGGGCTGCTATGCAAGCCGGCGAGGGGCAGCCCGCTCACTACAGGTCGAATCGATCTACGGCTCGGCGGCGTTCGTTATCGTCACGCACGTCATAGCTGGCGGTGGTCTGGATGTTGGTGTGATGCGCCAGCTTCTGCGCGATCGATAGGTCATGCTCCTCGATCACCCGCGTGATAAACGAGCGACGGAAGTCATGGGGCATGATCTTCACCCCAACCTGTTCCCCTCGCTGCCGGGCAATGTAGTAAATCGCGTGTTTAGTAATGCGTTCCCGGGTGATATGGCTACCCCGGCGGATGCGATTGAACAGGAAGCTGTCGTCCTGCTCGCCCTCTTTTAACTGCTCGCGCCGAAACGCCAACCAGGCCTGCAACTTGGCAAATGCCCATTGCGGCGCGTACTTGATCAACTCTTTGTTGCCTTTGCCAATGACCCGCAAGCTGCGCTCCTCAACGTTGATCTGCGCGAGATCCAGGTTGACCGACTCCGACTTACGCATGCCCGAGCCGTAGAGGATGCCGATGACCGCTGCATCACGCAGGCCTTGTGGCCTGGGGTCGGCGGCACAGACTTCCATCATTTCGCGGATCAGCGTGCGCCGCAGGTTACGGCCCTGGCCAAGACGCGTACCGGGCGCTGGCTTGACCGTGCGCATTCTCAACAAGTGTTCCTGACTGATCAGGCTCATGCGCCACGCTTCATTCATCACCCCGCGCACCGCATTTACATATAACGATGAGGTGTTGGGCGCGTAGCCGTCTTCGCGCAGGGCGGCTACCAGGGCGATGACGTGTTCGGGTTGCAGCAGGTGCCAGTCGATGTCTTCAAGGTTGATATCCTCGAAGCCCAGGCGGTCGGCGGCGTCCTGCAGCACGTAGCGCATGGTGAGTTGGCTGGAGGGGGCCAGGCGGGTGAGGTAGAGGGTCAGCGGGTTGCGGATATGCTCAGTCAAAATAGATCAGCCTTTGGATTAAATACCTCGAACAAGCCATTGTTAAATCAAGGTATTTAGTGAATTGGCGAGGGCCGAGTCTAGCGCAGCACAGGCCCTCTTACCAAATCATGGGGCGGTTTCTTCGTCCTCCGTGGGTTCCTGGGGCTGGGTCTGGGCCTGGCTCCATTCGGCGTCCTGCTTTTGCATCAGTGCGAACCAATGCTGACGCATGAACGTGAGATACGCCTCGGGCGCATTGGCGAAATCCTTCTCATCGCCATAGCAGCCGGGTAACGGCAATTCGGTGCCCTGCTCCTTGTACTGGCTGACGAGCGCCTGTTGCCCGGCGGTGCTGCAATCCTTGGGCAGCGGCATCCCGCGCAACGCCCCGGCCTCTTCATCCCACCAGGCGGCGCCGTAGCGGTCGACACCGCGCAAACGGTACTTCTGCGACTTGCCCACATGCATGATTAGCTTGAACTCATTGGGGCTGACGTCGCTGGTGCAGGTGCGCGAATAGCCCACAGTGGCCTGGGTGATGCCATCGCCAGACAGGTCGGTGACCTTGGTCGCGGCTTGGTCAAAACGCAACGCCGCGTCAAATTCGCAATGCTGCACATCGTCGTAGAGCATCCACACGCGCTTGGGGCGGTTACCGTCGATCAGGTACTGAGCGGCATACACAAAGGACGACTGGGTGCCGTCGTCATCCCGCTCGCTGACTTGTTCAGCCAGCACCAGCAGATTCTTGCCCTGGCGGTCGTCCCAGGTGTAAGCGGCGATCTGCTTGCCACGTACTTCCACCCCATCCGGCACCTGATCGAGGCTGGTCAACGCCACGCTTTCATCGGCGCGAACGGTCGTGACACACGCCACGCTCATCAACAACCCCATCAATACTGGCCGCAACTGGCCGCGTAAAAGCTGCACGCTATTCATCCGATTACCCTGCCAAGAGACGCGTTACTTTACCGGCACTTGAGAGGCATTGCAGAGAAGATTCTTCAATCGTGGTCGAAGCCTGTTTGTGTTCGCCCACGCTGTAGCAAATGCGTTGCATGCCGTTCCTGTTTCACCGCGATCCAGCCCCCCCCTTAGCGCCCTCACGTTTAGCTGAACCCTGGCTGTCTGGCTGTCAAATAAACGAATTTTCGACTTCCGCTTCATACCTTTCCTACATTTTTGAGCTTAATCTTAAATACGGAAGCTCAAGGTGATATTCACATTTTTGAACTAACCTCTTGATTAGAATTCGATTTTTAGCGGTTCCCAACCGTTGCACGGCGTTTGTATCCAATGATTGCGGGCGTTTTCACGCGCCACGCTGCTCTAACCCCGAGGTCATAAATCTTTGAAACCCTACCCTATTCATCGCGTGTCGATCGTTATCCCGGTCTACAACGAAGAAGAAAGCCTGCCTGAATTGCTGCGTCGCACCACCGCGGCGTGCAGGCAACTGGCCTACGAATACGAAATCATCCTGGTGGATGACGGTAGCCGTGACAACTCGGCCCAACTGCTGGAAGACGCTGCCGCAGAAGACGGCAGCAACGTGGTGGCTGTGATCCTCAACCGCAACTACGGCCAGCATGCCGCGATCATGGCGGGTTTCGAACAGTGCCAGGGCGAAGTGGTGATTACCCTCGATGCCGACCTGCAGAACCCACCCGAAGAAATCCCGCGCCTGGTGGAGCAAGCCGCCCTCGGCTACGACGTTGTCGCCACCGTGCGCAACAATCGCCAGGACTCGGCGTTTCGCCGCTGGCCGTCACGCCTGATCAACCTTGCCGTGCAGCGCTCTACCGGCGTGGCCATGACCGACTACGGCTGCATGCTGCGCGCTTACCGCCGCACCATCGTCGACGCCATGCTCGCCTGCCGCGAGCGCAGCACCTTTATCCCGATCCTCGCCAACGGCTTCGCCCGCCACACCACGGAAATCCTGGTGCACCACGCCGAGCGCGAACACGGTGAGTCCAAATACAGCGCCATGCGCCTGATCAGCCTGATGTTCGACCTGCTGACCTGCATGACCACCACGCCGCTGCGCCTGCTGTCTATTGTCGGCTTCAGCCTGGCGGCCCTGGGCATGCTGTTTGCCTTCGCGCTGATCGTTCTGCGCCTGGCCTTCGGTGCCGACTGGGCGGGCGACGGCCTGTTCGTGCTGTTCGCGGTGCTGTTCGTCTTCACCGGTGGCCAGTTCATCGGCATGGGCCTCTTGGGTGAATACCTGGGCCGCATGTACAGCGATGTGCGCGCCCGCCCACGCTTCTTTATCGAAAAAGTGCTGCGCAACCAACCGGCAGCACCGGCTCCTGTGGTCGTCGTTGACGGCCTGGTGTCTTCCCATACTTCCACTTCCGCCGATCAGGTTCAGTCATGAGTTCAAAAGCTGTTGTATTCGCGTACCACGATATTGGTTGTGCAGGCATTGAAGCGCTGCTCAATACCGGCTACGAAATTGCTGCTGTGTTTACCCATGCCGACGACCCCAAGGAAAACAACTTCTACGGCTCCGTTGCCCAACTGTGCGCCCGCAACGGTATCCCGGTGCATGCGCCAGAGGACGCCAACCACCCTTTGTGGATTGAGCGCATCGCCAAGCTGAACCCGGATTACATTTTCTCTTTCTACTACCGCAACCTGCTGAGCGAGCCGCTGCTGGCCACCGCCCGTAAAGGTGCGTTCAACCTGCACGGTTCGTTGCTGCCCAAGTACCGTGGCCGCGCCCCGGCCAACTGGGTGCTGGTCAACGGCGAAACCGAAACCGGCGTGACCCTGCACCGCATGGTCAAGCGTGCGGATGCCGGCGCGATCCTCGCTCAGCAAAAAGTCACCATCGAGCGTAGCGACACCGGCCTGACCCTGCATGCCAAGCTGCGTGAAGCCGCCAGCAACCTGCTGCGTGATGTCCTGCCGCAACTGGCCGAAGGCAAGCTGACTGAAACCGCACAAGATGAAAGCCAAGCCACTTACTTCGGTCGCCGCACGGCCGCAGACGGCAAGCTGGACTGGAAACACCCGGCTGAAACCCTGTTCAACCTGGTTCGCGCCGTGACTCAACCGTATCCAGGCGCATTCTGTGCAGTGGGCGAACACAAGCTGATCGTGTGGCAAGCCGAGGTGGTCAAGGGCAACGAAGGCCTGGCACCGGGCCGGGTGATCAGCGTCAACCCGCTGCGCATCGCCTGCGGCGAAGACTCCCTGGTGGTCAAGTTCGGCCAGCGCAACGACAACGGCCTGTACCTGGCCGGCCCTTCCCTGGCCAACGAACTGGGCCTGGTCGACGGCTCCGTGCTGCGCGGTGCCGAGTCCGGCCGCAAGCCACGCCGTACCCGCGTGCTGATCCTGGGCGTGAACGGTTTTATCGGTAACCATCTGTCCGAGCGCCTGCTGCGTGACGACCGTTATGAAGTCTACGGCCTGGACATTGGCTCCGACGCCATTGAGCGCCTGCGCAGCCACCCGAACTTCCATTACGTCGAAGGCGATATCAGCATCCACACCGAGTGGATCGAGTACCACATCAAGAAGTGCGACGTGGTCCTGCCGCTGGTGGCCATCGCCACGCCGATCGAATACACCCGCAACCCACTGCGCGTGTTCGAGTTGGACTTCGAAGAAAACCTCAAGCTGGTGCGCTACTGCGTCAAGTACAACAAGCGCGTGATCTTCCCGTCGACCTCTGAAGTCTATGGCATGTGCCAGGACCAGTATTTCGACGAAGACACTTCCAACCTGGTGGTTGGCCCGGTCAACAAACAACGCTGGATCTACTCGGTCTCCAAGCAACTGCTGGACCGCGTGATCTGGGCCTACGGCGCCAAGGGCCTGAACTTCACGCTGTTCCGTCCGTTCAACTGGATGGGCCCACGCCTCGACCGCCTGGATTCGGCCCGTATCGGCAGCTCCCGTGCAATCACCCAACTGATCCTGAACCTGGTGGAAGGCACGCCGATCCGCCTGTTCGATGGTGGCGAGCAGAAACGCTGCTTCACCGACATCGCCGACGGTATCGAAGCCCTGGCCCGCATCATTGATAACGACAACGATGCCTGCAACGGCCAGATCATCAACATCGGTAACCCGGAAAACGAAGCCAGCATCCGCCAGTTGGGCGAAGAGCTGCTGCGTCAGTTCGAAGCGCACCCGCTGCGCAGCAACTTCCCGCCGTTCGCCGGTTTCCGCGATGTGGAGAGCAAGGCGTTCTACGGCACCGGTTACCAAGACGTGGCACACCGCAAGCCAAGCATCGAAAACGCCAAGCGCCTGCTGAACTGGGAGCCGACCGTGGAGATGAGCGAAACCATCGGCAACACGCTGGACTTCTTCCTGCGCGAGGCCATGCTCGAAATCGCGGATAAGCGCTAATGCAGGCAGGTCTTCGCATTGACGTCGATACCTATCGGGGCACCCGTGAAGGTGTGCCACGGTTGCTCGAATCCCTGGACGAGGCCGGGGTAAAAGCGACGTTCTTCTTCAGTGTCGGGCCGGACAACATGGGGCGCCACTTGTGGCGCCTGATCCGCCCGCAATTCCTGTGGAAGATGCTGCGTTCCAACGCTGCCGGCCTGTACGGTTGGGACATCCTGCTCGCCGGCACTGCCTGGCCGGGCAAGCCGATCGGCCGTGACTTGGGGCACTTGATGCGCCAGGCCAAGGCCGCCGGTCACGAAGTCGGCCTGCACGCCTGGGATCACCACGGCTGGCAGGCCAACACCGGACGGTGGAGCGATGCACAACTGGTCGAGCAAATTCGACGCGGCGTGGAGACCCTGAGCGACATCCTGGGCGAACGTATCGACTGTTCGGCGGCCGCCGGTTGGCGTGCCGACGAGCGTGTGGTGCAAGCCAAGCAAGGTTTCAACTTTCGCTACAACAGCGATTGCCGGGGTACCAGCCTGTTTCGGCCGACATTGGCCGATGGCAGCGCAGGTACGCCACAAATTCCGGTGGACCTGCCGACCTTCGACGAAGTCGTCGGGCCGGTGGTGGCCGCCAAAGACTTCAATAGCTTCATTCTTGACCGGTTTGCCGAGTCGAAGCTCAACGTCTACACGATCCACGCAGAAGTAGAAGGGATTCTGATGTCCAACGATTTTCGCCAGTTGCTTGCCCAGGCAGGGCAGCGCGGCATCGATTTCAAACCGCTGGGTGACTTGTTGCCTGCGGACCTGACCACCCTGCCCCAGCAACAGTTGGTGCGCGGCGCATTGAGCGGCCGTGAGGGTTGGCTTGGAGTGCAGCAGGCATGATTCGGCGTTGGGCCTTGCCCCTGCTCCTGTTAGCGTTTGGCGTGTTTTACCTGCTGCCGCTGGCCACCCATGGCCTGTGGATTCCTGATGAAACCCGCTACGCACAGATCAGCCAGGAAATGCTGCTGACCGGCAAGTGGGCTTCGCCGCACTTCATGGGGATTCGCTATTTCGAAAAGCCGGCTGCCGGTTACTGGATGATCGCGCTCGGCCAGGCGATCTTCGGGCAAAACCTGTTTGGTGTGCGCTTCGCCTCGGCGTTGAGCACCGGTTTGAGCATCCTGCTGGTGTACCTGGTGTCACGTCGGCTGTGGAATGACCCGCAAAAGAGCCTGGTCAGCACCGTGCTGTACATGAGCTTTGTCAGCGTGGCGGCCTTGGGCGGTTATGCCAACCTCGATCCGCAGTTCACCTTCTGGGTCAACCTGACCGGCGTTGCCCTGTGGTTCTGCTTCGACAGCACCTCCCGCAACGGCCGCCTGGGATCCTGGGCGCTGCTGGGTTTCGCCTGTGGCATGGGCTTTATGACCAAGGGATTCCTGGCGTGGCTGTTGCCGGTGTTGATCGCCCTGCCCTACGCGATCTGGCAGAAGCGCTTTCGCGAACTGCTCGGTTATGGGCTGGTGGCCGTGGTTGTCGCCATTGCAGTGAGCCTGCCGTGGGCACTGGCCGTGCATCTGCAAGAACCGGACTATTGGAATTTCTTCTTCTGGCACGAGCATATCCAGCGTTTTGCCGGCGAGGATGCCCAGCACGCCGAGCCTTTCTGGTATTACCTACCGCTGCTGGTCGCGTTCAGCCTGCCGTGGGTCGCACTGCTGCCGTCCACCCTGAAACAGGCGTGGCAGGAAAAACGTGCAGCGAAAACTGCCTTCCTGCTGCTGTGGCTGCTGATGCCGCTGGCGTTTTTCAGCCTGGCCAAGGGCAAGTTGCCCTCCTACATCATGCCGTGCCTGTTGCCGCTGGCGCTGCTGATGGGCTCGACACTGGCGGACAAACTCGCCGCAGGCCGCGGCCGTGTCGTGCGTATCAACGGTTGGCTGAACCTGGTGATTGGCGTCGCGGCGTTACTGGCGCTGACGTGGTTTCAACTGAAGAAGCCCGTCTACGAACACGGTCAGGAAACCCTCAGCCTGGTGCTGGTGTTTGTCTTCCTGTTCGGCTGGATCATCGCCAACCTGCTGCAAGCGTCACGCCCGCTGCGCTTGTGGGCAGCGCCGGTAGTTGGCAGTTGGTTGCTGGTGGCGTTGGTCCCGGCCGCACTGCCCCATTCGGTGGTTTACAACAAGACTCCGGACCAGTTCATCATCGATCACCTCCAGGAGCTGAGCCAGACCAGCGCGTTGCTGAGCAATGACCTGGGCGCAGCCTCCGCCTTGGCCTGGCGCGTCAAGCGCCCGGACGTGACCCTCTATAACACCGTCGGCGAAGTGAAATATGGCTTGGCCTTCGACGATGCGGCCCATCACAAGGTCGACACCACACAGGTCCGGCAGTGGATGAGCGACGCACGTAAACACGGCGCCGTCGGGGTGGTCATGCGCGTGAAGGGTGACGACGAAATCGCCGAGGTGGACTTGCTGCCCAAAGACGGCAAGCGCTACGAGCAAGGCAATATCGTGATCCTGGTGTTCCCGCAGGTTGCGCCATGATCACGCTATGCCTGTTATTGGCCGCTTGCCTGCTGACATGCATGGGCCAGGTTTCGCAAAAATTCGCCGTGGAAAGCTGGCGCGACCAGCCCGACGGTTGGGCGCTGAAGCTGCGCTCGCCGTGGCTGTGGTCGGCCCTGCTGTGCCTGGGTTTTGGTTTGCTGGTGTGGTTGCTGGTATTGCAGCGCCTGGAAGTCGGTATCGCCTACCCGATGCTCAGCCTCAATTTTGTCCTGGTCACGCTGGTGGCGCGCTTTGTGTTCAAGGAACACATCGACACACGGCATTGGCTGGGTGTCGTGCTGGTGATTGCCGGTGTGGTGCTGTTGGGGCGCCAGGTATGAGCCGCGTGCGTGGTTTTGCCCTGGCCCTGGGCAGCGTTGGCCTGGTCAGCGCCGCCCAATTGGGCATGCGCTGGAGCATGACGCGCCTGCCCTTGCCCACCGAATGGCTGGCGGCGTTGAACAGCAACGCCATCGACTTCGCTGCGTTGGGCGTGGTGAGCCTGGCGATCTTCGCCTACGCGCTGTCGATGCTCTGCTGGCTCGGCGCGCTCAAGCACCTGCCCCTTGGCCGCGCCTATTCATTGCTCAGCATCAGCTATGCGCTGGTGTACCTGTTGGCCGCCAGCCTCCCGGTGTTCAACGAACATTTTTCCGTTTCAAAAACCCTGGGGGTGGCGCTTGTCATCCTCGGTGTGCTGATCATCAACTCTCGTCGTGCCAGTGCTACTCGTCCCAGGAATGCCCCATGAAAATCAGTGTATTTGGTAGTGGTTACGTCGGCCTGGTACAGGCCACCGTATTAGCGGAAGTCGGTCACGATGTGATCTGCATGGACGTCGATCAAAACAAGGTCAAGCTGCTGCAGCAAGGCCATGTGAGTATCTTCGAACCGGGACTGGCCGCCATGGTCAAGGAGAACCTGGAAAGCGGCCGCCTGAATTTCACTTTCGATGAGAAGCTCGCCGTCGAACACGGTGAAGTGCTGTTCATCGCCGTCGGCACGCCGTCGGATGAAGATGGCTCGGCCGACTTGAAGTACGTGCTGTCGGTGGGCGACGCCGTGGCCCGTCATCGAGTGGCCCCGGTAATCCTGGTGGAGAAGTCCACGGTCCCCGTGGGCACCGGCGACACCCTGCGCGCCCATATCGAAAAAGCCCTGCACGTCGCTGGCCGGCACCTGGAGTTCGATATCGTCTCCAACCCGGAATTCCTCAAGGAAGGCTCGGCGGTTGCCGACTGTCGCCGTCCGGATCGCATCATCATCGGCTGTGAGCGCGAAGAAGTGCGCGAGGTGATGCGCGATCTGTACGCGCCGTTCAACCGCAACCACGACCGCATCATCTTCATGGACCTGCGCAGCGCCGAGCTGACCAAGTACGCCGCCAACTGCATGCTGGCCACCAAGATCAGCTTTATCAACCAGATCGCCGAGCTGGCCGAGCACCTGGGGGCGGATATCGAAGCCGTGCGCCTGGGCATCGGTGCCGACTCGCGCATCGGCTATCACTTTATCTACCCCGGTTGCGGTTACGGCGGTTCATGTTTTCCCAAAGACATGCGCGCCTTGATCCACAGCGCCAAACAGGCCAACTGCTCAAGCGATCTATTGGAAGCCGTAGAAGCCATCAACCAACGCCAGAAGAGCAAGCTGTTCGAGCGCGTCAACGCGTTCTTCCAAGGCAATCTGCGCGGCAAGACCTTCGCCCTGTGGGGCCTTGCGTTCAAGCCCAACACCGACGACATGCGCGATGCACCCAGCCGCGTGCTGATGGAAGCGCTGTGGGCTGCCGGCGCCAACGTGCGCGCGTTCGACCCGGAAGCCATGCAGGAAACCCAGCGCCTCTACGGCGACGAAGAACGGCTGATGCTGATGGGCACGCCGGAGTCCACTCTGGTTGGCGCCGATGCGCTGATCGTGTGCACCGAGTGGCAGCAGTTCAAAGCCCCCGATTTCGACCTGATCCACCAGCGCCTGAAAACCCCGGTGATCTTCGATGGCCGCAACCTGTATGACGGCGAGCGCCTGTCGCGCAAGGGCTTCCAATACTTCCCGATAGGGCGAGGCGACTCATGTCAGTTGCCGATTCCGCAGCAGCAGTGGGTGCCACAGGTCGTGGAAGCCTGATACGTGAACACAGCCCGACCGCCTTTGCTGAGTGCCACGATCCGCCGCCAATCCCTCTGCCTGGGATTGCTGGCGCTGTTGCTGTTTATCGCCGGCAGTTGGCACCAGGCGATTATCGGTTTCGACTCACGCTTCGTGCTGTTCGCCCAGGAAATGCTGCGCCATGGGCCGGGCTTTTTTCCCACCACTTACGGCCAGCCGTATGCTGATTATCTGGCCACCTCGACCCTGATGACCTGGCTGTTGTCGCTGCCCCTGGGCCAGGTCACCAGCCTCACGGCCTGGCTGCCCACTTCGATGGCCTCGGCACTGATCGTCATCCTGGTGTATCGCCTCACGGCGCCCTACTCCCAGCGCTGGGGCTTGTTGAGCATTGCGGTGCTGCTGTTGAGCACCACCTTTATCAGCGAAACCCGCGCCGTGTCCCTGGACCAGATGCTCGCCGCGATCACCTTGACGGTGTTTTATCTGGGTTACGCCCATGATCATTTCTCTGCGGGTAAACGTCTGCACTGGCTGTTTCTGCTCTTGATCCTGGGGTTTGCGATACGCGGGCCAATTGGCCTGGTCGTGCCCACCGGTGTGCTGTGCAGCTATTACCTGATCAACCGGCAATGGCGCCAACTGCTCAGCTTCGGCCTCCTGGCGCTGGCGCTGCTGCTGGCCTGTGTCGGCCTGCTGTTGCTGATGGCCAAACTCAGTGGCGGTGAGCGTTTCATGCAGGACGTTATCCGCATGCAGTTCCTCGGGCGCATGGATGGCAGCGAAGGCAGCAGCGG
The DNA here is from genome assembly GCF_021391435.1 of Pseudomonas sivasensis. Taxonomy (NCBI): domain Bacteria; kingdom Pseudomonadati; phylum Pseudomonadota; class Gammaproteobacteria; order Pseudomonadales; family Pseudomonadaceae; genus Pseudomonas; species Pseudomonas sivasensis. Next base: position 3,288,060 of record NZ_CP090029.1, read on the forward strand.
TGTGCTGTATTACTTCACCAGCTCCCTGGGTAATTACGCCTTGGCCTATCCCCTGGCGTTGCTGGTGCTGCTGGCAGTGGCGACCGGTGGGCGGCGCACGCCGGAGCCGGCCTTGCAATTGGTGCTGTACTGCGCCGCTGCCGGCTTGCTGGTGATGGTTGGCCTGTCGATTCCCCAGGCGAAAAAGGCGCGCTATGTACTGCCGATGCTGCCCATGGCGGCGATTATTGCGGCGTATCCCTTTTACGGTGCACGCGGGCGGCTTTTCGCCGGGCTGCGCGCCCTGATGCTGGGTCTATGGACGCTGCTGCCTACGCTGCTGATCGCCGGGTTGCTGTTCGTGCGCCCACGTTATCCGGAACAACTGAGCCATCTGGGCTTGGTGCTGGGTGTGCTTGGTGCGCTGCAGGCATTGGCGCTGTTGACGTTGTTCGTCTCTCGTCTACGGCCGGTCGGGCCGGCCTTCACTGCGGTGTTGGCGGTGTGGGCTACCTATATCCTGGTGGTGGAACCGCTGGAGCGCAGTGTCTATGACACCCGCACATTTACCTTGAACGTTCATGAGCAGGTGATGCAGCAGCGTGCCCCCGTGGTCTTGCACGGTTTGGGCAAAGACGCCAAGGCCATCAAATACATGGTCAACCTCGACTGCGATCAGGTGCCGTTGTTTACCCAGCAAGCTGCTGACCTGACGCCGCTGCAAGGGCCAGCCTGGCTGGTGATGAGCGAAGAGGATTTCCGCGCGCTTAAAGATCCGCGCTTTGCCACGCTCACGCCGACCTTAACGGGTGAGTTCGATCGCAACACCTTTGTCCTGCTGTACCTGGCCAAACCCCCACAGCCTTGAGTCGACCCGGAAGAATCCTACGCAGCTATGCGTAATGGCTGGTGTCATTTGACTTTCCGGGGGTTGAAACCCAACTGTAAACTCGATGGCCATGTGGGGTAGGTCTTTACCGCCACAGGCCATGGAACACAACAAGGACGTTAAGAGCGGCAGCCATCACTGCGGCTCACTTCGCGAGAGGACAATGCCGTGCCAAATGATCGTTTACCTGATACTCCTGCTGCCTTGACCCGGGATGAAGTGCATATCGGCTACCTGCCCATTCCGCCGTTGGATCGACTGATGTCGCTACGCAACGCTCTGGTGGCACTCAAAGGTCCCCTCTCTGGCGAGCCAGGGCTCCTGGAAAACCTGCAAAAGCATATGTTCAACGAAGAGACCGATATCCGCGTATTGGGCAAACTGAACACCGCGTACATTCCCCTTTGATGAAACGGGTTTTAATTCAATATTTATGCATTAAAACCTCATTAATATGCATTGGCGCCGATAATCGAGGCGCGGCACACTGCGCAGGTTCCTCCCCCAAATGCAGGAACGTTCAAAGGGCTTTTCCGGGAAACCAGACAAGCCTTTTTTTTGCCCGCCGTTTATGGATTTCTTTTCAATGCTCGCTCGCTGGTTTCCCGCTGCAATCAATACTCGTCCTACCGAATGGAGCCGGGCCGCCATTGGCATGGCACTGGGTACATTGTTCAGTGTCTGGCTCTGTGCCCAGGTATTTGGCATGGAGGTGGCGCTGCACCTGCTCGGCCCGCTGGGGGCCTCGGCGGTGTTGTTGTTTGCCGTCTCATCCGGTGCGCTGGCGCAACCCTGGTCGATCATCGGCAGCTACCTGTGCGCCGGTGTCGTGGCATTGCTGGTCGCGCGGGTTCTCGGACGCACCTTGGGCGGCGCTTGCCTGGCGGCCGGCATGGCAGTGGTGTTGATGTGCTGGCTGCGTTGCCTGCACCCACCCGCAGGTGGCCTGGCCATGACCCTGGTGCTGGCCGACCCGGCTTCCGCCGCACTGGGCTGGCATGAGTTGGGCGCTGTGCTGCTCGGCGCCAGCGCCCTGCTGGCATGTGCGCTGGCCTACAACAACGCCACTCGCACGCGTTATCCCAAGGGGGCTGTCGAGTCCCCTTCGGCCGTATTGAATACCCCCGATGCAGCGCGAAACCCTGCCGTGACCGCCGCCGATTTGAAGCTGGCGCTTGCCGAGATGGAGCAGTTCTACGACGTGGCGCCCGCAGAGCTTGAACAACTGATTCACGCGGCCGAAACCCACGCGCGCCGTCGCAGCATCGGCGAAGTACTGGCCAACCGCGCGCCCTGAGCAGAGGCCCGGGCGCCCTGCATAAATGCAACAACCACCTGCATGATTCCGGGTTGTACTGCGCAAATTTGCACTGGTACGATCGCGAGATGGTTCGTCCGCGAACATCTTGATAAAGAACAATAAAAGCAGGGAGTTAGAGATGACTGCTCAGGTTTCATCCGAAGCAAGCCGCGCCGATTCACCTCAGGAAGAGGTACTGGCCGACGTCCGCAACCATATCGGCCACCTCACCCTTAACCGCCCTGCGGGTTTAAACGCCATCACCCTCGACATGGTTCGCAGCCTGACCCGGCACCTGGAGGCCTGGTCCGACGATCCATCGGTCTACGCCGTGGTCCTGCGCGGCACCGGCGACAAAGCCTTCTGTGCCGGCGGCGATATCCGTTCCCTGTACGACAGCTTCAAGAATGGCGACACCCTTCACGAAGATTTCTTCGTCGAGGAATACGCCCTCGACCTCGCCATCCACCACTACCGTAAGCCCGTGCTGGCGTTGATGGACGGGTTTGTCCTCGGCGGTGGCATGGGCCTGGTGCAAGGTGCCGATTTACGCGTCGTTACCGAGCGCAGCCGCCTGGGCATGCCGGAAGTGGCCATTGGTTATTTTCCCGACGTGGGTGGCAGCTATTTCCTGCCGCGCATTCCGGGCGAACTGGGGATTTACCTCGGCGTCACCGGCGTGCAGATCCGCGCCGCCGATGCACTGTATTGCGGTTTGGCGGACTGGTACCTCGACAGCAACAAGCTCGCCGACCTGGACCAGAAACTCGACCACCTGCAATGGCACGACTCTGCGCTCAAAGACTTGCAAGGTGTGCTGGCAAAGCTTGCGGTGCAGCAGCTGCCCGATGCGCCTTTGGCAGCCTTGCGCCCGGCGATCGACCATTTCTTCGGGTTGCCGGATGTGCCGAGCATCGTTGAGCAATTACAGGCCGTCACCGTTGCCGACAGCCATGAATGGGCGCTCAACACAGCTCACCTGATGCAGACCCGCTCGCCCCTGGCCATGGCCGTGACTTTGCAAATGTTGCGCAAAGGCCGCCGCCTGTCGTTGGAACAGTGTTTCGCCCTGGAACTGCACTTGGACCGGCAATGGTTCAAGCGCGGCGACCTGATCGAAGGCGTGCGCGCCCTGATCATCGACAAGGACAAAACCCCGCGCTGGAACCCGCCAACGTTGCATGGGCTATCAGTTGCCCACGTCGAAAGCTTCTTCCAACAGTTCGAGCAAATTGCGAGATAAGCCATGCAAGACATTGAATACACTGAAGAACAAGTGATGATCCGCGACATGGCGCGTGACTTCGCCCGGCGTGAAATCGCCCCATCCGCCCAAGCCTGGGAAAAAGCCGGCTGGATTGACGACAATCTGGTAGCCAAAATGGGCGAACTCGGCCTGCTGGGTATGGTGGTCCCGGAAGAATGGGGCGGCACCTACGTCGACTACGTGGCTTATGCCCTGGCGGTGGAAGAGATTTCTGCCGGCGATGGCGCCACCGGCGCACTGATGAGTATCCACAATTCAGTGGGTTGCGGGCCGATCCTCAACTACGGCACAACGGCGCAGAAAGAAACCTGGTTGGCAGAACTTGCCAGTGGCCAGGCGATTGGCTGCTTCTGCCTGACCGAACCCCAGGCCGGTTCCGAAGCCCACAATCTGCGCACTCGCGCTGAGCTGCGTGACGGCCAGTGGGTGATCAACGGCGCCAAGCAATTCGTCAGCAACGGCAAGCGCGCCAAGTTGGCTATCGTGTTTGCCGTGACTGATCCGAACTTGGGCAAGAAAGGCATTTCCGCTTTCCTAGTGCCCACCGACACCCCTGGCTTTGTGGTGGACCGCACCGAACACAAGATGGGCATACGCGCTTCTGACACCTGTGCCGTCACCCTCAACCAATGCACAGTTCCCGAAGCCAACTTACTGGGCGAGCGCGGCAAAGGCTTGGCGATTGCGCTGTCGAACCTGGAAGGTGGCCGCATCGGTATCGCCGCCCAAGCCCTGGGTATCGCGCGAGCAGCGTTTGAAGCGGCGCTGGCCTACGCCCGGGACCGGGTGCAGTTCGACAAGGCGATCATCGAGCATCAGAGCGTGGCTAATTTGCTGGCGGACATGCAGACCCGCTTGAACGCGGCCCGCCTGCTGATCCTGCACGCAGCGCGCCTGCGCAGTGCCGGCAAGCCGTGCCTGTCGGAAGCGTCACAAGCCAAACTGTTTGCCTCGGAAATGGCGGAGAAGGTCTGCTCGTCAGCGATGCAGATACATGGCGGCTACGGCTACCTGGAGGATTACCCGGTGGAGCGTTACTACCGGGATGCGCGGATCACGCAGATTTACGAGGGGACCAGCGAGATTCAGCGGATGGTGATTGCCAGGGAACTCAAGAACTACCAGCTCTGACAGACACCAACGAACTACTGTGGGAGGAGGCAAGCCCCCTCCCACATTTGCACTTCAGTACATGAAGATTGGCTTACTTATCCTTGAACTCTGGCGCGCGCTTGGCCACAAACGCCGCCATACCTTCCTTCTGATCCAGCGTCGCAAACGCCGCATGGAACACACGGCGCTCAAAGCGCACGCCTTCGGACAGGCTCACTTCAAACGCACGGTTCACGCTTTCCTTGACCATCATGCTGATTGGCACCGACTTGCCAGCAATCAGCGTGGCGACCTTCAGCGCTTCATCCAGCAGCTCATCGGCCGGCACAATGCGCGCGACAATCCCGCAACGCTCAGCCTCCACCGCATCGATAAAACGCCCGGTCAGGCACATTTCCATGGCCTTGGCCTTGCCTACCGCGCGGGTCAGGCGCTGGGTGCCGCCCATGCCGGGCAGGACGCCGAGGTTGATCTCTGGCTGGCCGAATTTGGCGCCATCACCCGCCAGGATGAAGTCGCACATCAGCGCCAGTTCGCAGCCGCCGCCCAAAGCAAAACCGTTGACGGCGGCAATGATCGGCTTGCGGCGGTTGGCCACGCGGTCGCTGTCGCTGAACAGGTCATCGAGGTAAATCTGCGGGTAGGTCAGCTCGGCCATTTCCTTGATATCGGCGCCGGCCGCAAAGGCTTTCTTCGAACCGGTCAGCACGATACAGCCGATGTGCGGATTGGCTTCCAGATCATCCAGCGCATGGTTCAACTCACTGACCAACTGCGCATTCAGCGCATTCAGGGCTTGCGGACGATTCAGGGTAATCAGCCCGACGCGGCCCTGGACGTCGAGCAAAATGGTTTCGTAACTCATGTATCGGCTCCTTAGAGATTGCGTGAGATGACCATGCGTTGAATATCGCTGGTGCCTTCGTAGATCTGGCAGACCCGCACATCGCGGTAGATCCGCTCCAGGGGAAAGTCGCTCAGGTAACCGTAACCGCCCAAGGTTTGCAAGGCAGCCGAACAGACTTTTTCGGCCATTTCCGAGGCAAACAGCTTGGCCATCGACGCTTCCACCAGCGCCGGCTTGCCACTGTCGCGCAAGGCGGCGGCGTAATGCACCATCTGCCGTGCCACGGCGATTTGCGTGGCCATGTCGGCAAGTCGGAAGGCTACCGCCTGGTGTTCGATCAGCGATTTGCCGAAACTCTCGCGCTCGCGGGCGTAGTCGCGCGCTGCTTCAAACGCGGCACGGGCCATGCCCACTGCTTGCGAGGCGATGCCCACGCGGCCGCCTTCGAGGTTGGCCAGGGCAATCTTGTAGCCTTCACCCTCCTCACCCAAACGGTTGGCCACCGGGACCTTCACGTCTTCAAACAGAATCTGGCACGTGTCGGACGCATGCTGCCCCAACTTGTCCTCGACCCGCGCGACGCTGTAGCCCGGCGAATCGGTGGGCACGATAAACGCGCTGATCCCGCGTTTGCCTGCCGCTGGGTCGGTAACGGCAAACACAATCACCACCCCAGCGTTTTGCCCGGAGGTGATGAACTGTTTACAACCGTTGAGCACGTAGTGGTCACCGTCCAGACGCGCGCGGGTTTTCAGGCTGCTGGCGTCGGAACCGGCCTGCGGTTCGGTCAGGGCAAAGGCCCCCAGCATGGCGCCGCTGGCCAGAGGCGTGAGGAACTGCGTTTTTTGCTGGTCGTTGCCGAACTTGAGGATGGGCATGCAACCCACCGAGTTGTGCACGCTCATGATGGTGGAGCAGGCTCCATCACCGGCGGCAATTTCTTCCAGGGCCATGGCGTAAGCCAGGTAGCCGGTATCGCAACCGCCCCATTGCTCCGGCACCAGCATGCCGAAAAAACCCAGTTCGGCCATCTCGCCGATGGCCTCCTTGGGAAAGCGGTGCTCGCGATCCCATTCGGCGGCGAAAGGTTTGAGACGTTCCTGGGCGAATTGCCGGGCCGCGTCGCTGATTTGCAGTTGTTCGTCATTGGGCAGCATCGTGGCTCCTTAATACAGGCATTCGACGGCCATGGCTGTGGCTTCACCACCGCCGATGCAGATCGCGGCAACGCCACGCTTGAGGCCCTTCTGGCGAAGGGCCGAGAGCAAGGTCACCAGGATGCGGGCACCCGAGGCACCAATCGGGTGGCCGAGGGCGCAGGCACCGCCGTGCACGTTGACCTTGGAATGGGGGATTTGCAGCTTGCTCATGGTCACCAGGCTGACCACCGCGAAGGCTTCGTTGATCTCGAACAGATCCACTTCATCAAGGTTCCAGCCGGTCTTGCTCATCAATTTGCGAATCGCACCCACTGGCGCCACGGGAAACAGCCCCGGCTCATCGGCAAATGCAGCATGCCCATGGATCACCGCCAACGGCTTGAGCCCACGCTTGTGCGCCTCGGACTCGCGCATCAGCAGCAGCGCCGCAGCACCGTCGGAAATCGAGCTGGAGTTGGCCGCTGTCACCGTGCCGCCTTCGCGAAACGCCGGTTTGAGGCTGGCAATCTTGTCCAGCTTGCCTTTGGGGGGTTGTTCGTCGTGCAGAATGGTTTTTTGCTCTTTGCCGACAGTGACCTGTACCGGGACGATTTCGGCAGCGAAGTTGCCGTGGGTGATCGCCTCCTGAGCGCGGGTCAGGGAGGCAATGGCGAAGGCATCCTGGGCTTCACGGGTAAAGCCGTTATGCAGGGCGCAGTCTTCGGCGAAGGTGCCCATCAGGCGGCCCTTGTCGTAAGCGTCTTCCAGGCCGTCGAGGAACATGTGGTCGAGGACGCGGCCATGACCCATGCGGTAGCCACTGCGGGCGCGGTCCAGCAAATACGGTGCGTTGGACATGCTCTCCATACCGCCAGCAATCACCACATCGACACTGCCCGCCAGCAGTGAATCATGGGCCAGGATGGCGGCTTCCATACCTGAGCCGCACATCTTGTTGAGGGTGGTGCAACGGGTGGACTTGTCCAACCCGGCGCCCAATGCCGCTTGCCGCGCTGGCGCCTGGCCCAGGCCAGCAGGGAGTACGCAGCCAAACAGCACTTCATCCACGGCGTCGGTGGCGATACCGGCGCGCTCAACCGCTGCACGAATAGCGGCGGCACCGAGTTGAGGCGCGGTCAGTCCCTTGAGGTCACCCTGGAACCCGCCCATGGGCGTGCGCACGGCGCTGACAATCACGATGGGATCAGTCATGGGTCACTCTCCTTACTTGGCTGCCATGCGCAAGGCGCCGTCAAGACGGATCACCTCGCCATTGAGCATGCTGTTTTCAATGATGTGCCGCACCAGTGCGGCGTATTCGGCAGGCTTGCCCAGGCGTGGCGGGAATGGCACGCCGGCGGCCAGGGAGTCGCGCACTTGCGGCGTCATGCCGGCCATCATGGGCGTCTCGAAGATACCGGGAGCGATGGTCATTACGCGAATACCGAAACGCGCCAATTCACGAGCCGCGGGCAGTGTGAGGCTGGCGATGGCACCTTTGGAGGCCGCATACGCAGCCTGACCGATTTGCCCATCGAAGGCGGCCACGGAAGCGGTATTGATGATCACGCCGCGTTCACCGTCGGCATTCGCTTCGGTTTCCGCAATGGCCGCAGCGGCCAGGCGTAACAGGTTGAAGCTGCCGATCAGGTTGACGTTGATCACCTGGGCGAAGTTCGCCAGCACGTGAGGGCCGTTCTTGCCGAGAATTTTCTCGCCGCGCACCACGCCTGCGCAATTGACCAACCCGTGCAAGCCGCCAAATGCCGAGACCGTGGCTTGCACGGCGGCTTCAGCGGCAGCTTCCTGGCTGATGTCGGCCACCGCACTGCGGGCGTTTTTACCCAATTGCTTGGCCTTGGCGGCGACCGCTTCGGCGTTCAAATCCACCAGCATCACCTTGGCACCAGCGGCGATCAGCATCTCAGCGGTGGCCGCGCCGAGGCCCGAAGCGCCGCCGCTGACCAGAAAAACCTTGTTTTCAATCTGCATCATTGTTTCCTTGAACGATGGACCGGGTAACGAGCGTATGGCCCAGATAGTCGCTTGGGTGCTGCACAGCGACAATGGTCAAAGCTTTCAACATGGCTGACTGGTTTGGCCAAGGGGGCAAGGCACTGGTGGTGAGTGGACTTGCCCCGCCCACCACAGAGGCCTGCTTGACACAGAAGCTGGCGCACCTCCGATCATAGACCCCACCGATCAGCCGGTAGGCCCAAGCGATTGGACGCCCTCCCTATCAGCTTCTAACCTTATGGACTGCTCCACCAAAGAAGCCCCCCATGATCGTGCGTCCTAAACCCAATCTCCTGGGTATCCTGTTTTCCCTCAAAGGTTCGATTGCCAAGCGCATCGCCTTGCGCAGCCTACTGGTCACGTTGCTGGCGTCAGTGATCGTGCTCGTGGAAACCCTGCACCCCGCGTACTTCTCCAAGGTCAACGCCACGCCCTTCACCTTGCTCGGGCTCTCGTTGTCGATCTTCATGAGCTTTCGCAACAATGCCTGCTATGACCGTTGGTGGGAGGGCCGCAAGCAGTTGGGGCAGATGATCATCGAGGTGCGCTCGCTGATCCGTGAAACACAAGTACTCGCCGATGCCGCTGAACGTGCGCGCGTGTTGCGCGGGCTGGGGGGCTTTGCCCATGGGTTGATCGCACGACTGCGCCATGAAAATGAAGCCCAGGCGATACAGCCCTGGGCCAGCGTGGAAGCGGACCATCCCAACCTGCCGGACCGTGTGCTGCAACAGCTCGGCGGGCGGTTTTCGGTACTGGCTCAGCAGGGCGTCATCAGCGAATGGCGCTACACCCAGCTGGAAACCCGCTTGGTCAGCCTGAGTCAGGTTCAGGCCTCGTGCGAGCGGATAAAGACCACGCCACTGCCCTTCCCTTACACGCTGCTTTTGCACCGCACCATCTACCTGTTCTGTATTCTGCTGCCCTTCGCCATGGCCGAACCTCTGGGCTGGCTGACACCGGTGTTCACCGCCATTGTCAGCTACACCTTTTTTGGCCTGGATGAAATCGGCGATGACCTGGAAGACCCGTTCGGCTTTGATGAAAATGACCTGCCCTGCAATGCGCTCCTACGCACCTTGGAGCGTGAGATTCTCGCGGCGCTGGGCGAAACCGAACTGCCGGCGCCCTTGGAGCCAGTGGAGTACGTGCTCACCTGACGCCGGTTTGACACCTGCCCTGGTCTGACCGAAGCTGACGGCCTTTGTAATAGCTACTCAAGCTTTCGGACGCCTGCATGTCAAAGTCACGCCGTTACGCCATCGTCGGCCTGTGCGCCCTGTTCTTCATTGTGCTGCTCACCTGGTATTTCTCCCGCTCCGCCCCGGTGGCTGTGGCTCCCGCGATTGCCCATGGCTACGCCAAAGCGCTGAAACAGGCGCGTAACGGCGAGCCTGGCGCCGCCCGAGTGCTGTATCAGCAATTGGGCCGCCCGGACCTGACCGATGAGCGCCGCGCCGCCCTGCATGCTGAACTGCACAACTATCCAAGCCCCCAGGCCCTGAAGCTGGCGGATAAAGACCTGATCAATGAATCGCCGGTGGTGCGCGAAGCGGCGATCCACAGCATTGTCGGCCTGGTGCCCACGGGCCAGCGCACCCTGCTGCTGGGCCCGGCGCTGGATGACCCCGAGCAAAGCGTGCGCTTTGCCGCCGCCAATGCCTTGCTCGGCCTGTCGCCGGACACCCTTGGCCTGTATTTCGGGCCGCTGCAGCAGGTGTTGGACGAATTCGTGAAATACCTCAAGGCCCAGCCCGAAACCGCCGAGGGGTGGATTCAGCTGGCACGCCTCTACATCCACAGCGCGCTGTTGCCGGAGGCGCAACAGGCCCTGGAACAGGCGATGCGTTTGCAACCGGACAACCTGCAAGCAGTGGTCGCGCAGATCGAGCTGTTGGATAAGCAAGGCAAGACCGACGAGTCCCGCCAATTGCTGGCGCGGCAGTTGGCGTCGCACCCCGAATCCGCCTACTTGCAACACGCCCTCGGCATGTGGCTGCTGCACCATGGCGAGCGGCCTTATGCCCTCCTCGGCCTGTCCAAAGCGGTAGAGCTTGAGCCGGATAATCAGGATTACCGCTACGACCTGGCCACCACCCTGCACGACCAGCAGGAGCTAGAGGCAGCGCAGCGCCAATTGGAAGAAATCGTCCAGCGCCACCCGGCCAATCGCAAGGCTCGGGTGCTGCTGGTCAACTACTGGAAAGAGAGTGGGCAGTTGCAGAATGTCCAAGTGCTGCTGGCTCAGCTTGAGCAACAGAATCCGGACGATCCGGCCTTGCAGCAAGGGCTCTAAGACACGCCACGACACCTCGGGGACGGCTCGCCTGTACCGATAAATTGAGCCGTTTGTTGAACGGTTGCATAGTGCCACGGTCAAGTAAACATGGCGTGTTGTGACGAACATGCCCTTCCACTTGTACGTGACCCGAGGGCACTTCTTGTCTACATCCAAAGAGCTGTTCAGTGAAAAGGCGGCCACCGGCATCGAAGGTCTTGATGACATTCTTGCCGGGGGGCTATCGCGCAGCCACCTGTTTTTGCTGGAAGGTGAACCTGGTACCGGTAAAACCACCGTGGCCCTGCATTTCCTTCAGGCCGGGGCAAAAAACGGCGAGCGATCCTTGTACATCACCTTGTCGGAGACTGAGCGCGAGTTGCGCCAGGGCGCCAAGTCCCACGGTTGGGACCTGGATGACAACATCCATATTTTTGAGCTGACCCCACCGGAAAGCTTGCTCAATGCCGAGCACCAACAGAGCCTGCTGTATTCCTCTGACCTTGAGCTGGGTGAAGCCACGCGGCAGATCTTTGAGGTGGTGGAACGGGTCAAGCCAACTCGCGTGGTCGTCGACAGCCTCTCTGAGATCCGCCTGCTGGCGCAGAGTTCGTTGCGTTATCGCCGGCAGATCCTCGCCATCAAGCACTACTTCGTGCGTTATGACGCCACCGTTCTGCTGTTGGACGACCTGACCACTGAATCCCTGGATAAAACCGTGCACAGCGTGGCCCACGGCGTGATCCGTCTGGAAGAATTGACTCCGAACTACGGTGCCGAACGCCGCCGGGTTCGTGTGGTGAAGTACCGTGGCCAGAAGTATCGCGGCGGTTTCCACGACTTCACCATCATGCAGGACGGGGTGCATGTATTCCCTCGCCTGGTGGCCGCCGAACACCGCGGTGGTTACAACCGCCAGACGCTCACCAGCGGCATCAGCGAGATGGACTCATTGTTGGGCGGCGGTATCGAGACGGGCTCCAGCAGCCTGATTCTCGGCCCGGCCGGTACCGGCAAATCGTTGATCTCGATGATCTTCGCTGCCGCTGCCGTGTTACGCGGCGAAAAGGCAGCGCTGTTTATCTTCGACGAAGAGCTGGGGTTGTTGTTTGAACGCATGAAAAACATGGGTATCGACCTTGAAGCGCTGCAGGCCACCGGCAACTTGATGATCGAACAAGTGGACGCTGCCGAACTGTCCCCTGGCGAGTTCTCCCACCGGGTGCGCCGCGCTATCGACGAAGGGGGTATCAAAACCGTGGTGATCGACAGCATCAACGGTTACCAGGCGGCGATGCCTGAAGAAAATGCGCTGATCCTGCACATGCACGAGTTGCTGCTGTACCTCAACCGTCGCGGTGCGGCGACCTTCATGACCGTCGCTCAACACGGGTTGGTGGGTGACATGCAAGCACCGGTCGACATCACCTACCTGGCCGACACAGTGATTCTGCTGCGTTACTTCGAAGCGCTGGGCAAAGTCCGCCGGGCGATTTCGATCATCAAGAAACGTACCGGCGCCCACGAGTCGACCATTCGTGAATACCGCATCAGCAACCGTGGCTTGACCGTCGGCGAGCCCTTGGACAACTTCCAGGGCGTACTGCGCGGCATCCCGACCTACATGGGCGCAGGCTCCCCTTTGCTCAAGGATGAGCAATAGTGCCGAATCTACTTGGCGTTTCCGAACGCGCGATCATCCTGGCGCCAGTGGGGCGCGACAGTTCACTGGCGTTGATGATGCTCAACGAAGCCGGTTACTCCGGCATCGTCGCGACCCACCTGCCGATGCTATGCGACGCGATGGAAGAAGGTGCAGGTCTGTTGATCATTGCCGCCGAAGGCTTGCGCGGTATCGATCTGGAGCCGCTGCTGGAAAAACTGCACCAGCAGCCCGCTTGGTCGGATATGCCCATCGTGCTGATGACCCATCACGGCGGCAGCGAACAGAACGGTTCGTCCCACCTCAGTGGCCTGCTCGGCAATGTGACCTTCCTGGAGCGGCCCTTCCACCCGGTGACCCTGATCAGCCTGGTCAGCGCTGCTCTGCGCGGCCGTCGTCGCCAGTACGAGGCGCGTGACCGCCTGATCGACTTGAGCGAAAGCGAACTGCGCCTGCAACGCACACTTGAAACCCTTGAACAACAAGTCGAAGAGCGCACCGCGCAACTGCGCCACAACGAAGAGGCGCTGCGCCAATCACAGAAAATGGAAGCCGTCGGCCAATTGACGGGCGGTATCGCCCACGACTTCAACAATATGCTCACCGGGATTATCGGCAGCCTCGAGTTACTGCGCAGGCGCGTGTCCCGTGGCAAGTTGGACGACCTCGATAGCCTCATCGATCTTGGCGTCACGTCAGCTAACCGCGCAGCCGGATTGACCCATCGGTTGCTGGCGTTTTCCCGCCGGCAATCCTTGGACTCCAAACCGGTCAATATCAATGAACTGGTCAGCTCCATGGGTGAACTGCTGGAACGCAGCATCAATGAAAGCATTACCCTTGAGATGCAACTCACCGACCAGCCTTGGACAGCTGAAGCCGACCCCAATCAGCTGGAAAGCGCCCTGCTCAACCTGGTGCTCAATGCCCGCGATGCAATGCCCAACGGCGGCAAGCTGACGGTGGAAACGTCGAATCGGCACCTGGACAGCGTTTTCACCGCTGCTTTTGGCACCCTGCCTCCAGGCGATTACGTTGAGCTGAGCATCAGTGATAACGGCTGCGGCATCCCGCAAAGCGTGATTGGCCGTGTGTTCGATCCCTTCTTTACCACCAAGCCGATCGGCCAAGGCACCGGCCTGGGTTTATCGATGATCTACGGCTTCGCCCGTCAGTCCCGCGGACACGTCACCCTGCACAGCGAGGTGGGCCTGGGGACGACCGTCAGCTTGTTCCTGCCACGTTTTCTGGGTGAGACCGTCGTGCCCGCACCCGTCGACCCTGCGTTGCTGCCATTTGCCAACTCCGGGGAGACCGTGCTGATCGTCGAGGACGACCCCGCCGTACGCGTGCTGGTCAGCGCAGTACTTAAAGAGCTGGGTTATGGGTTTGTTGAGGCAGAGGACGCCAATACGGCATTACCGATCATTGAATCTGAACAGCGGATCGACCTGTTGATCAGCGATGTCGGCTTGCCCGGCATGAACGGCAGACAAATGGCAGAGATCGGCCGGCAGATGCGGCCGGATCTGAAGGTATTGTTTATTACCGGCTATGCCGAACATGCCGCCGTGCGCGGTGGTTTTCTCGACCCTGGCATGCAGTTGATTACCAAGCCATTTACCTTTGATTTGTTGACGGCGAAGGTGCGGGAGATGATCCGGGCGTGATGTGATGCATGTATTGCTTGCGGCACAGCCAGGTCAAGAGGGAAAAGTTCGGAAATCATTGGCGTCGGGATAAGCGGAATCGCCAGAACGGTTTTGGGTACTGAGAGTGACACCTAGGGTGTTCCTCCCTGCCGACCTGACGAGCTAGCCAATGATCCCATCCCGTAATGATGTAGTGCTCAGTCATCACCTCCCGATGAACGTCAACGCGCCACTGACGTCCGTAGATCAACCCCAGTTCAATAAGCCTGGGCTCAGGACTGAAGGTCCCGTCCCCTCCCATGACACCGCCCGTTCCGAGGGCGACAGCCTTCTGGCCGAGATTTATGGCAAGGCACTCCTTCGCTTGACTGATGTTGAAAGTCAGGATCGGGAGGTGATGATAGAAAACATTCCTCCCAACTCCACATTCGGTCAGTGGTGGGCGCAATTAGGGCGAGCGATGCAGTCCGATGATGTCAAGGAGTGGATGAGACACATCGGGGTGGATAGCCGCACAGTGAAAATCACGCCCGAATCGGGTCAAGTATCTTTCAAAGTTCAGCGCTATATCACCGCATCACCAGTGACACAGACGCATGGCCAGGAAGACAAGCAGTGGTCCGGGGTAAGCGGCCCTGTCGTTGAGGCGGCGAAGGTCATAGCGGCGGGCAACGGAATTTCCACTTTCTCCCCGCCGTTGTCCGAACACAGCAACAGCGCGCCATTATGGCTGGTGAAGCGCTTCTATCGAGAGCCCGAAAAATCGTCAGTCGCAGAGCGCCAGGACAGAGCGGCGCAATTGGCGCACGATAAATCCTTTGCGCAGCTACCCGCCGGCCTTCACGAGGCGCGCAGTGAGGAGGCACTCACAGGGCAAAAGAAGGCCCTGGGAGATAAGAATACCCGCCGTGATGCCGCGTTTGCGTTCACGCATCTCGCCATGCTTTTAAAGCGCGGCGATCTTCCCTCCGAGCTGATTCTTGATCACCTGCAGAAAAACAACGTCCAGATCGCCCCCGACAGCAGCTATCCAGAAGCTGCGATGAACACATGGGGCGAAGCCACACTTGAGCACTACCTGCAGGCAAACGGTTGGGATATTCCCACCAATCACCAGGAAGCGGAGAATCTCGCCGCGGCCCTGCTCAGACCAGAACCCCAACACCCGCCCCATGGCAACTATGGCGGTGCACTGGCATGGCCGATACCACTCGACACCCGCAGCCAGTGGCAACTGAGGGCAAACCTACGTCACGGCAAGATCGGCGACATTGACCTGAAGCCTTTCAAGAGCGTGCTGGAGTACCTGGCGCAAGACGCGACATTCGAGCCTTCCGAGTTACGTCATCCTCAACGGGTCCTCGACAGGTTGATCCAGTCGCCCAAGGGGCAGGCACTTGGCCAAGCACTGCAGAGCAGTTTCGATGCAAAGTCTGTGAAAGGCAGTCCCAACGACTGGCTGCTGGCTGCGCTGAGTATTGACCGTAAGGTTCAACCAGGCGCTCCCAGAGGCTACGTAGCGGGCATTTCTACCTTGGGCCCTAATGTTTACGGGAAGCCTGTAGCGGGCATCGTCAAGGACCTGAGCGACTACCTGGTGTCCTCAGGCCAAGCATCGTCGCCCGAGAAAGCCTCGCTGCAAGCCCACCTGCTGTTGGCAAGTCGTACGCCGGAGTTGCTGGTCAAGGACATCCCCGAAAGCCTGACCTTCGGCTCTCACAGTTGGGTCAGTTTTGTCACCGCCGTCGGGCGCCTTGAGGCGAAGGCAGCGGGATCAACGGCGGCGATGACCTACGGCGAGGTGATGCTGCAAGCGGCGATCGCACCGATCTCTGAAGAGGAGCGCCGTACTGAGTTCCTTGTCCAGCAGGAAGCGCTCAAGGACTGGGGGCACGCCAATGGCTTGCCTTACCCTCAAAACGAAACGCAGATGAACGAAGTGCGCAACGCGTTTCATGCTCGGATCGCTGAATTGAAAACTGCCAGCGACGCGCAACGTGCACCGATGCCGATAGCCAGGGACATGGCGCGGGAACAGTTACAGAAGGCGCTGCCGCACATGGCTGCGGCACTGTTTGATGAAAAGTGCATCACGCTGGAGCCTTCTGTTGCGGATTTCCCCGGACCTTATTCGGTCCTGGATTTGTACATGGATGGAAGAAGTGCACATGGCGCACCCACCGCCCAACCCGATGCTTTTTATAGAGCGCTCTTCACCGACGGATCCCCCTACTCGCCCAGCAGGTTTGTTTCGTCAGCCTCTGGCGTCAATATCAGCGAGGTTCTGAAAACGATAAAGCAACTCCCTCATCTTTCCTCGGCCTTCAAAAGTGCGTTTTCGGCGTACTGCTCAGGCATGGAAAAAAGCCAGGGCACGCAAGTCAAACACTTGATATCGCAACAACCCATTTCCACGCGAAATAATCTTGAACTCGGAAAATTAACTATTGTTAAAGAGCAATACATTGACTATTCACCCTTCTCTCTCATGCCGAAAATACGCGAGCGTGACGATCACAACCTGTTGGTCAAAACTGAACGCATGGGTCAGATTCATACCTACGAGATAGATCTAAAACACGCAAAAATTACCGAACGTACCGACCTGGGCGATTTTCGACCTGGAAGATTCCCAACCGGTCACACCCATCCTGATAGAAAACTTGTCCAGGTGATTCCCGATACACCGTCCGTGTCAGGCTTCACGGATGAAAAAAGTGGCGCAACCGCCATGCCCGATAGCTTTAACAGTGAACGCACCTCTTATATTGCCGATGCGTTTATCAAACACATCAATATCAAAGCACTCACAATGGAGGCCCAACAACAAACGACCTTTGACACTGAGGAGCCTTTTCACAAAAAGGTGCGTGAGTTCATGTTGAATCTGATCCCATTAAGGTCGGCGATTTTCAACTTTCAAAACGGTGATTACGCTGAAGGCGTTTTGGATCTGACATTGGATGTGTTTGGTTTTATCGTCGGGGCCGGTGCGGCGGCAAAGGGCGCCAAAGCAATGATGTCCGGCGCTTCCGCACTCAGCAAGCTGCTCCACGGCGCTAAGATTGTCGGGCGCACAGCCATAGGAAGTCTTAATCCCTTCGACGGCGCAACGGACCTCGCCAAGGGGGCCTTTTACCTCGCGAAAACTGGTTCCACATCAGTACTAAAGGGTTTTAGAACACTGACTCATTCTGCTGGCAGTTATGACCTGGTGTCCGCCAGTAAACGTTTCGACGCGGCCTCGGTGGGAACATTCAAGGTCAACAACGAGTTCATTGAAGCACCGGCAACCCTTCTCGATGGAAAGTGGTACGCCTTCAACCCGGCAACCGGGCACCCCTACGGCCCTGCCATAAAAGACTTCCTGCCTTCGGTACACAGCAATGATTTGGGAAGTTTTGCGACAGCAACGGACCCTGCAAAAAGAATAAGTGGCGCGGTGGTCGGCGACTGGAAGAAATCCGTTAGAACGCATCGAGAAGGGCCAGATAAAGAGGCGTTTGACCGCGGCTATATTTACGGAGACCCGCGGAAGATCAGTGGCTACTCCAATAAGATGTCATTGGCTGACTTAATGAAGCTTGGCGCCAGTAAAACCCTGACATCAGAACAGGTCGGCATGTTGGTCAAAAAATATGACGACATGGCCTATCAGTTCGGTAAAAACACATCGGCGCGATTTATAGGCAACATTGAGCCGCGCTTCGGCGACGTTACGCCTATGCCCCAAATCATTTACCTCACCCAAACAGGGCAATTGTCTGATGGTCAGTGCGCGGCTCTCGCACGTGCCATGGCAACGGCGATGGCGCAAGGCAAGGAGCAAGTGTTAATCAAGAATATGTACACCGCCGCGGCCTTTGCTTTAGATCCGGCCTCCAGGGATTTCGTCGCCAAGCTCAGTAAAATCCAAAGCAAAACGGGTGGCCAAAGTGCCTTCCACGCAGGACAGCCCACCCGTCAGGTTTCCATTCAAGACATGGTCAGGGAGCTGTCCAATTCGACGGTTTCGAAATCATTAATGATCGACTCTCCAGGCCATGCGATGGCCGCGGGAGTGAAAGTCAATGGCGGGTATAAAACGTATTACTTTTATGATCCCAACCATGGTCTCGCCAACTTCTCAAGCGCAGAGGCGATGCAAAAAGGCTTAGAAAAACTGACGCGTGACAAGAAACTTCAGCCCCCCTATAAAACCCATAGCACCGACCCAACAAAGTTGGAATTCAAGGTCTTTGATCACACGGATGACTGGCAGCAAAAAAACAGCGTTTTCAATCTGGACGTCAACAGCTTGTACAGCGCCCCCCTCACTCCGTCCGGCCCCCAAAAACTGTCTAACACTCAGTTGAGACAGAACTTGGAAATACTGCACAAAGCGCCGGGTAATCAGGGCCTGGTTTGTTACGAGGCGTCTATGCGGGTGGGGCAGGCTGAAAAAAGCCTGTCATCTGAAGTGTACGATGCTGTCATAAAGGCTACAGACCGCAGCGGCGGCACAAACTATTCGCCGCATTACCTGGACCTGATGGGAATCAAAAAAGATAACCTCCAAACGGTGTTCAACAGCGCTGACATTACAGAGTCCGGGCTATTGAATTTCAAGCATACCAATGAGGGCGAAGCGTTCGCGCACACCGTCTACATCCAAAAAACCAAAGATAATCAGTTGTACCTTTTCAACACTAATAGTCCGGATCTGGATATGGCCATGATCAAAAATGGCAACCTCCCGGTAATTAGCGGCGGTATGACGGTCTATCCACTGAGCAACGACAAAGGTCTGCAGGCCTTCCTCAATGGTATTGACGGAAAACGCGGTTGGCAGTTCGCGTACACGCCAGCCAGTACGCTCAACGCCAATGTTCAAAGGTTAAAACGTTAACGATTGAATTGAGTGGCGCCCACGCGCCACTTTTTCACGCCAGCAAGCGTTGGATATGCTCGTGCAGGGTATCCAGGTCAAACGGCTTGGCCAGGATCGGCGCATTGCGCGTGATCGGGCTGTTGCATTCGAGAATTTCCTGCGGGTAACCGCTGATAAAAATGACCTTCAATTCCGGTCGCAACTGGATCGCCGGTTCTGCGATCTGTACCCCGGAAATCCCGCCCGGCAGACGGTAGTCGGTGACCATCAGGTCCAAGTGCGGCTTGGTCGCCAGAATCTCGAACGCTTGCTTGCCGTCGATCGCCTTCAGGACCCGATAACCCAGGCCTGCCAGGTATTCACCCAGCACAAACATAATGGATTCGTCGTCCTCGACGATCAGTACGACATCTTGTGCATCTTCACTCATGGGAAGCCTTCGTTCGGTCAATTGCTGCAAGTACGACCATGGGGTCACGCAGAGGTTGCGTCGAAGTGACGATTGATTTCACGCTGACGTTTCAAGGGGCAGACACACCCGAAACAGCGCGCCCTCGCCTATCTGGCTTTCGACCTCTATGGTGCCGCCATGGGCCGCAACGATCTGCTCGGAAATAAACAGCCCAAGGCCCAGGCCCGCCGCCACTTGGCTGGCAGACACGCGCTCGAACTGCTGGAAAATACGCTTCTGGTTCTCTGCACTGATGCCGATACCGTGGTCGCGCACTTCGACCCGAGCTTCGCCATGCTCGCTGTACACCTGCACCTCCACCGGGCTTTTGGCTCCGTAGCGCAAGGCATTGGTCAGCAGGTTGGTGACTACCTGCTCAATGCGGAACTCATCCCAGTTCCCTTCGACGGGCCCTTGCACAACCAGTTGCATCGACGAGTCGGCGGCTGCCACTTGCGGCGCGAAGTTCTCCACCAGGTTGCTGACCAGTTGCGCGAGGTCAAACCTTGCGGGGCGGATCGACAGTTTGCCGGTGCGAATGCGCGACACATCAAGCATGTCTTCAATCAGGCGAATCAAGCTTTTGATCTGCCGCTCATCGCGGTCAACCATCGCGTGCATCTTGTCCAGGGTGAACGCGGCGGCGTTATCCCGGGCCAGGTGCATCTTGCGTAGCTGTGTCTCCAGGATCAGCCCGTTAAGGGGCGTACGCACCTCATGGGCGACAATCGACATAAAGTCATCACGCATGCGCACAGCCTGTTCCAACTCGGCCTGGGTGGCCTGCAGGCGGTTCAGCAACTGCTCCTGCTCGCGGCGGCTGCGCTCCAACGCTTCAACCTGTTGCTTCATGGCCTTGCTTTGGCGGTACAAGTCGACGAAGACATTGACCTTGCTCTTCACCGCGTGGATATCCAGCGGTTTATGCAGGAAGTCCACCGCGCCGCTCTCGTAGCCCTTGAAGGCGTAGTTGAGTTCGCGGCCGGCGGCACTGACGAACACGATCGGGATGTTCTTGGTTTTTTCGGTGCCTCGCATCAGTTCGGCCAATTCAAAACCGTTCATGCCGGGCATCTGCACGTCGAGAATCGCCATGGCGAATTCGTGTTCCAGTAACAGGGACAAGGCCTCGTCGGCGCTCAACGCTTTGAAGACCTGGCGATCCTCGCGTTTGATCAGCGCTTCGAGAGCCAGCAGGTTCTCCGGCAGATCGTCGACGATCAGCAGTTTGGCCTGGAAGGTACTTAACATGGGGAGGATTCCAGCAAAGCCAGCAACGAGCCAATTTGGCTCAGCGTGAGAATATGGTCAGGTGTATGCAAGGCCAGGGCCGCTAGCGGCATCACCGAAATACGCGCCTCGGCGGGGTCTTGCACGACGGTGATCCCCCCCGAGCGCTTGACATGGGCCAACCCTTTCGCGCCGTCCTGGTTGGCGCCGGTCAGCAGAATAGCCAGCAAGTTTTTGCCATAGGCATCAGCGGCGGACGCGAACAGGTAATCGATGGCGGGCCGGGAATGATGCACGCGATCCTCCTGGCTCAGGGACAGGCTGCGGTCATGCTCCACCGACAGGTGATAGCCGGGACCGGCGAAATACAGGGAGCCCGCTGCAATAATTTCTTTGTCCCGAGCTTCAAGGACCGGGATACGCAAGCGCCGCGCAAATACCTCGGCCAGCTGGCTGCGGCGCTCATCTGGCAGGTGCAGCACGGCAATGATCGGCAATCCAAAGCCCGCAGGCAGCTCGCCAAAAATATGCAGCAACGCCTCCACACCGCCGGCAGACGCGCCGACGACGATGGCTTCAATCCCGCGAATCGGGCTGGCTTGCGCGTCGTTCATGATTTCCGGTAGATCCGCTCTTGCTTGACCAAGGCTTCGAACTGCTTGCTGTAGGCAGAAAAATCCAGGGTTTCCTTACTGCCCAGCACCAGGAAGCCGCGATGGCACAGCGAGTCATGAAACAACCCAAACGCCCTGTCTTGCAACTTTTTATTGAAATAAATCAGTACGTTACGGCATGAAATTAATTGAGTTTCTGAGAATACGCTATCGGTCGCCAGGCTGTGATCAGCGAAGGTCACGTTCTCGCGCAGCGTCTTGTCGAAGATCGCGTAATCGTAAGCCGCCGTGTAGTAGTCGGCAAATGAACGCTGCCCACCCGCCTGCTGATAGTTGGCGGTGTAGGCGCGCACGTTCTCCAGGGAAAAGATGCCCTGCTTGGCTTTATCGAGCGAGGCGGGATTGATGTCCGTGGCATAGATGATCGTGCGCTCCAGCAGCCCTTCTTCGCGCAGCAGGATCGCCATGGAGTACACCTCCTCCCCTGTGCTGCAGCCGGCGATCCAGATCTTGATCGACGGATAGGTTTTGAGCAGCGGTACGACTTCCTGGCGGATCGCCAGGAAGTGCGACGGGTCGCGAAACATCTCGCTCACCGGGATCGTGAGAAATTGCAGCAATTGCATGAATGCCGCTGGATCATGCAGCACCCGTTCCTGCAACGCCGAAATGGTCGCGCAGTCGAACTGGCGCAGGGCGTGAGCCACACGGCGTTTGACCGACGCGCCCGAGTAGTCGCGAAAGTCATAGCTGTACTTGAGGTATATCGCCTCAATCAGCAGGCGCAGCTCAATGTCGCTGCTCTTGTCCAAAAAAACGTGCTCCACTTAAATGCGTTCCATCTTGGGTAGCCATACGCGAATCAGTGAGAACAGACGGTCCAGATCGATCGGCTTTGCCAAGTAATCGTTGGAACCCGCCGCGAGGCAGCGCTCCTGATCGTCCTTCATGGCCTTGGCCGTCACCGCAATAATCGGCAGCTTCTTCCAACGCGGGTCCTGGCGGATCAGGGCGGTGGCTTCGTAACCGTCCATCTCCGGCATCATCACGTCCATCAGCACCAGGTCGATATCGTCGACTTCATTGAGTTTCTCGATGGCTTCACGGCCGTTACGCCCGATCACCACCACGGCACCTTTATGCTCCAGGGCGCTGGTGAGGGCGAAGATGTTGCGCACATCGTCGTCCACCAACAGGATTTTGCGCCCCTCGAATACCTTGTCGCGGCTGCGGGCAGTCTTGAGCATCTTCTGGCGGTCATGGGACAGCTGGGATTCGACTTTGTGCAGAAAGAGTGTGACTTCGTCCAGCAGGCGCTCCGGCGAACGGGCGCCCTTGATGATGATTGAGCGCGAGTACTTGCGCAGCTCGGCCTCTTCATCACGGGTGAGGTTACGCCCGGTGTAGACAATCACTGGCGGGAACGAGCAAATGTCCTCGGTGGCCATGCGCTTGAGCAGCTCGTTGCCGAGCATGTCAGGCAGCTTGAGGTCGATGATCATGCAGTCGTAGACGTTGGTGCGCAGCAGCTCCAACGCGGCCTGGGCGTAACCGACATCGGTAATTTCGATGTCATCGTCGCCGATCAGGCGGGCAATGCTATCGCGTTGCAGGTCGTCGTCTTCCACCAGCAATACGCGCTTGACCTTTTGGGTCAGCTTGGCTTCCAGACGCGCAAATACGTCCTTGAGCTCCTCGCGGGTGGTGGGTTTCACCGCATACCCGATGGCGCCCATGTGCATGGCAGCTTCGACTCGGTCTTCGACGGATATCACATGCACCGGGATATGTCGGGTACTGGCGTGCTCCTTGAGGCGTTGCAACACGGTCAACCCGGAATGGTCCGGCAGGCGCATGTCCAGCAGGATTGCATCGGGGATGTATTCCTCAGCTAGGCTATAACCCTCATCCGCACCGTGGGCGACCAGGCATTGGTAGCCCAGCTCGTGGGCCAGGTCGAACAGGATGCGCGCGAAGTTAGGCTCGTCCTCTACCACCAGGATGCAGCGCGTGGTGAACGGTGCCTTGTCGCGGTCGTCGGCAAAGCGCGGGATGAGTTTAGTGTCGGTCACCGGTAACGGCGACACTTTGATCGGCGTTGGTGCCGGCACTACGACGGCCTGGCGCGGCTGCTCGATCGGCGGCGCGTCTTCGGCGCGCTCCACGTACTGCTCCGGCAATACCAGCGTGAAAACGCTGCCCTTGCCCGGTTCACTGGTTACGCTGATGTAGCCACCCAGCAAGGCCGCCAGGTCCCGGGAGATCGACAGGCCCAGGCCGGTGCCGCCGTAACGCCGGTTGGTGGTGCCATCGGCCTGGCGGAAGGCTTCGAAGATGCTTTCCTGCTGGTCCGGAGCAATGCCGATCCCGGAATCGCGCACGGTAAAGGCAATGCCCCCTTCCGATGCGCTTGATACCGACAGGCTGACCTGGCCCTGTTCAGTGAACTTGACCGCGTTAGACAGCAGGTTCTTGAGGATCTGCTCCAGGCGCTGGCGGTCGGTGTACAGCATGATCGGCGCACCTGGCTGGATCTCCACCTGGAACCCCAACTTGCGGTCGGCGGCCAGCGGCTCGAACATCCCGCGCAGACCGTCCACAAGACGCGTCACGCTGGAGTTTTCCGGGCGCACTTCCAGTTTGCCGGCTTCCACCTTGGAAATATCCAGGATGTCGTTGATCAGGTTGAGCAGGTCATTACCGGCCGAATAGATCGATTCGGCGAACTTGACCTGTTCGGCACTGAGGTTGTCCTGGGGGTTTTCCGCCAGCAATTTGGCCAGAATCAACGAGCTGTTCAGCGGCGTGCGCAGTTCGTGGGACATGTTGGCGAGGAATTCGGACTTGTACTTGCTGGACCGCTGCAACTCTTCGGCGCGGTCTTCCAGTTCTACCTGAGCCTGATTGAGCTGGATGTTCTTGCGGTCCATGGCGTCGCGCTGTTCGGCCAGGGTCTGGGCCTGCTCGGCCAATTGTTCGTTAGTCTGCTCCAGCTCTGCTTGTTGGGTCTCCAGGTGGGCCTGGGATTCCTTGAGGATGCGTGACTGCTCTTCCAACTCTTCGTTGGCGGTCTTGAGCTCTTCCTGCTGCACTTGCAGCTCTTCGTTGAGCTGCTGGGTTTCGGCCAGCACTTCCTGCAAACGCTGACGATAACGCGCGGCTTCGATGGAGGTGCCGATGTTGCCGCCGATGAGTTCCAGCAACTCAACGTCACGGTCCTCCAGCGGGCGCAGGAAGCCGAGTTCGACTACCCCGTTGACGCGGTCATCATCGCTGGTCGGCATCACAAGCACGCTGCGGGTGGCGCCTTCGCCGAGGCCGGAACTGACTTTAAAGTAGTCCACCGGCACATCGTCCAGGCGAATCAGGCGATCCAGCTGGGCAGCCTGCCCAACGATGCCTTCGTCACTGTAGATCGATTGTTCCAGTTGCTCCTGGTCACGGGAGAAGCCATAAGTGGCGACCCGCTTGAGGCCGCCGTGCTCTTCGCGTACATACAGCGCCGCAACCGCCGAGCCCATGTACTGGGCGAAAAATTGCAGGATATTGCGCCCCAGCATGTTCAGGGTCAGTTGGCCCAGCACTTGTTCGGCCAGCTCGGTTTGCCCGTTGCGCAACCAAGCCTGCTGTTCGAGGCGCCGTGCAATCTTCTGCTGAGACGCGAGGGTTGCGGCGTAACTCTGTGATAGAGCAAGTAAATTCTTCCGGCCGATATACGCCAGAAAGCCACTCAAACCGAGTACGAACACCAGGTACAAGGTGACACTGATCACCGTGGTGCGCGTCACGTCCTCATTGCGAGTGAGGCGAAGCTGTTGCTCCATCGCCACCGCATCGTCGTACTCCTTGCGAATCTCATCGGTGAGGCGCTTGCCGCGGCCAGCCTTGACCGCGCCGCGGTAATCACCGCTTTGGCGCTGCATATCGATCATCGACTGGGCGTATTTATTCCACTCGTCCTGCATGGCCTCAAGGCGTTTGAGGCGGTCGACCTGTTGCGGGTTATCGGCCACCAGTTCCTGCAAATTGCGCAGGTCGGCAATGATGCGCGGCTTCGCCACTTCGTATGGGTCGAGGAAATGCTCGTCGCCGGTAATCAGGAAACCACGCATGCCGGTTTCCAAGTCCACGGTGAGCTTGGACGACTCGTTAAGGTTATTGATTACCCGATCGGTGTGCTCAACCCACTTGATCACCGTTAGCAAATAGGTAATCAGGCAGACGAAAAACACGGCGCTCAGCACACCCACACCCAGGGGCAATGCCACGTTCCGGCTCAGGAGGTTACGAAAGCTCTTTTCATCGACGGACGACGCAGGAGTCATGGGCATGCCTTGGCCAAATACGGAAAAACCGGGAGTTTGCCCCAAACTGGCGGGCAAGACCATTTTTCTAAAGCTGTTTTGTACAGATTCCTACAGCGGAACAAGCTATTCTCCCTAGCCTTTTGTATTGCATTGTTTTTACCGCTTGCGGGAACTTGTCTACAGGCCGCGCTTACTCAAGGAAGAGGCCTGTCAGAACGGCAGCCGGTAAACCTCGCCTTTTTTGGGAATTCCATATTATGTCCACAGTCATCTCCACCATCCTTGTCGTTGAAGACGACGCCATCGTGCGCATGCTGATCGTCGATGTGCTTGAGGAGTTGGAGTTCAAGGTGCTTGAAGCAGGCGACGCTGAAAAGGCCTTGGAGCAGGTTAAAGATACTGACCAGGTGATTGACCTGATGATGACCGACGTTGGCTTGCCCGATATGGACGGCAAGCAACTGGCAACCAAAGTGCGTGAGCTGCGCCCCTCCCTGCCCATCCTGTTCGCCAGCGGCTATGCCGAAAACATCGATGTGCCTGACGGCATGCAGGTGATTGCCAAGCCGTTTTCCATCGATCAACTGCGTGACAAAGTCAAAGCGATGCTGCCTCACGTTTGACACTCGTCGCCGCCCTGCCCCGTTACTCATTCAATAGGACGCTAGCGCGATCGTGCCCCTCAACGCACGCGCCAAAAGACTTCGAGCGCAACTGGGTGCAAACTTCGTCCGGCAAACACGGGTTCAGCTTTTTACGGTTGTATGCGCCGACCGAGGCCAACGTCGATAAAAGCTGAAAACTGGAAGACATCACCCCTGCTCATTAAGAGACGCAACAACATGATCAAACAACCGACGCGCCTGCTGTTGGCGAGCCTCTCGATACTCATGAGTACCGGCGCCTTGGCCGATTTCACCGCGACCCCGAGCGAAGCGCGGGCTATCGCCAAGGAAGCGTATCTGTATGGCTACCCGGTCGTGCAGATGTACAAGACGCTTTACACCCAGGCCGTTGATAAAGGCGGTGCCAACTTCAAGGCGCCGTTCAACCGGATAGGCAACACCGCCCAGGTGTTTACGCCCAAAGACACGGCGTCCTTGACCCCGAGCTCCGACACGGCCTACTCGTTTGTATGGATGGACCTGCGCAGCGAACCGCTGGTGCTGACGTTGCCGAAGATCGAAGACAACCGTTACTACTCGGTGCAGTTGATCGATCTTTACACACAGAACTTCGCCTACCTGGGCACCCGTAGCACCGGCAACAACGGCGGCCACTACATGATTGCCGGCCCGGACTGGAAAGGTCAGCAGCCGGTGGACGTTGACCGCGTGGTGTACAGCGAAAGCAACATCGCCTACGCCCTGTACCGCACGCAGCTGTTCGATGAAAAAGACCTGAACAAGGTCAAGCAGATCCAGAACGGCTACAAAGTCCAGTCCCTGAGCAGCTATGTGAAACAAGCCGCGCCGGCCAAAGCGCCGAAGGTCGAATGGCCCAAGCCCACGGCGACCATGGTCGAAGGCCCGCAGCTGTTCCGCTACCTGAACTTCATGCTCTCCTTCGCCGCCCCTCAGGACAGTGAAAAAGAGCTGCTCGCGCGTTTTGCCAGGATCGGCATCGCCCCCGGCGCACCCTTCACGCTCAACCAATTGACCGCCGAGCAGCGCAAAGCCCTGGAAGATGGCATCAGCGATGCCCGCGCTGAATTTGCAGCGTTCAAAAAAGACAGGATCGACACGCATCAAGTGCCCAGCGGTGATTTGTTCGGCAGTCGCGACCATCTGCAAAACAACTATCTGTACCGCTACGCCGGTGCGGACATGGGGATCTTCGGCAACTCCAGCGACGAGGCCGCTTACCTCGAGTACGTCGTCGACAGCGAAGGCAAGCCTGCCAACGGTGCGCGCCACAGTTACACCGTGCATTTCGCCAAGGACCAACTGCCACCGGCCGATGCGTTCTGGTCCCTGACCCTGTACGACGCAAAGACCAAGTTGCTGGTGCCCAACCACAAGAAACGCTACCTGATCAACTCGCACATGTTGCCTGATCTCAAGCGCGACGCCGATGGCGGCGTGACCCTGGCGCTACAGCACCATGAGCCACCGAAAGCCGAACAGAGCAACTGGTTGCCGGCTCCACCCGGCCCATTCTTCGCTGTGCTGCGCATTTACCTGCCCAAGCCTGAGGTAGGTTCCGGTCAATGGAAGCTACCGCCACTGACGCCGCTTAAGTGACACCTCGCGCCCGGTCGCAACAGCGCTGGACCGGGCGCGCCCTGCCCCATACCGCTGGAATATCACGCCGTAAAACAGGCATGGCGCCTGCGATTGTCTAGGGAGCTGTACCGCACATGACTTGCTGGAATGTCCTCGGCCTGACGCCGGATGCCGATAGCCGTACGATCAAGCGCCAATACGCCGCCTTGCTGAAACAGAACCGCCCGGACGATGACCCGCAAGGCTTTCAGCGCCTGCGCGAAGCCTACGAGGCTGCACTGGCGTGGAACCCGGACGAGCAGGTCGCTGATGACGTGCTGGTCGAGACGCCCGACCAAACCCTCGCTCAGCATTACGAAGCGGCCATGGCCGATGGCACCGCGCTGTTGCTGGAAGTCCACCTGTTGCAGCGCTGCATCGAAGGCGATCTGAATGCCGAAGACACCCGGTGGGCCTTCGAAACCTTCAACTGGCTGACTGCCTGGCAACGCCTGGAGCTGCCCAGCGCGTTAATCAGCACCCTGGAGTTCCAGCAACGGACCCAATTGCAGAACCCCTTGCACCAAGCCCTTGGCCAGCAAGACGACGCTGCGTTCCTGGCGGCCTACGCCGCTACACCCAACGCGCATGCCTGGGTGAACAATCATCCCCATGCCGAGTGGTTCAACGAATGGTTGGCCAGACTGCTTGCCAACCATCATTACTGGTCGAGCACTGTATTCGAAGCGGTTTGCGCCGGACAAAACTGGCACGGCGGCGCAGATCATGGGTGCCCCGCTGGAGACTGGGCGCAGATGTTGAAGCGCCAAGAAGGTCCTGCTTTTATGGCGCACCAACGTGCATTGGCCGCACAACCGCCCGACAGCCCGCAACAGCGTGCCGCGCGCTTGCTACTGGCACCCATGAGCCTTGGCCAGCGCCGTGCCTTTGCCCAGCGCTTCGACGAAGACGACTGGAAGGCCTGCAAGACGTTGAGTGCCGATATTTATGCCGACCACGTCAGCGTTGCCGAAGATATGCCCGGTGGCACGGTGTATTTCTGGCAGGGCTGGGAGGCTTCCATGGACACCTGGCCGTGGATCGTTGCGCTGGTGCTCAGTTGCCTGGTGGGTGTGCTGGTAAACGCCGAAGCCTTGGACGGCAAAGTAATACCGACCCTGGGCCAGGGCATTCTGTGGTCGATCGGCGCCGTGGTGTGTGCGGGCATAGCCTGGCAGGCCTGGCGACCGCTGGCCCACCATTACCGCGTGCTGGATGAACAGCTCAGCCAACGCTTGCCCCGCTGGCTCAGCCCGACCCACTTGCCGTTGCTGCCGATACGTGACCTGGTACCGGGTCTCATTCTGGCCGCAGCGTTGGGTTATGTGTTCAGCCCGTTCGCCAGTTTGACCCTGGCGGTCGCACTGGCGCTGGTGGGTTTGATCAAGCGGCCGTTCATGAATCACCACACCCCTTGGACCGCCCGGCATCCACGCTGGGCCGTCCTGGGCGGCGCGCTCTGTCTTGTTGGCGCGGTCGCGCTCTATGCCGGGCTGAAGATGCTCGACAACCAGCACCTGGTTACCCGCAACCAAGGTCTGCAGCAGTGGACCGAACGCCTGTGCAGCCGCATGCCACGTAGCGTGGTTGAGTGCCAGGCGCCCGCCACCCAAGTGCAGTGGTACGGCCAGGAGGGCAAGCCATGAATCCAAAATGGTTGTTACCCATAAGCATCGCATTGGGCCTTGGCCTGCTCGGGGTGGCCAGCGCCACCAGACCGTTGCAAAAAGTGCAACTGTGGCTGGACCAGCGCGACAGTCCCTACACTGCCAGAGCCAGTGCCCTGGCACCGATCATTGATTGCGTGAACCGCGTCGACCGGGATACGCGCCTCGCGTATTACCCCATTCCCGAAGTGGAGCCCGACAAGCCCACCCTCGATACCTATGGCGACCGCAATGAGCCCGAGCCGTACCTTATCCAGCGGTCGGTATGTTCGCAGCAGTACACGGTGAAACTGGAACGCCAGGCGCCCGACAGCAGCTTGCTCGCCGCCGCCGGTGCCTACGCGCAAGCGTTGTACAACGTCACGGCACTGGCCGATGGGGTTACTCGCGTGCAGGCGCGCAGCCTGGCGCCGACAACGCAGGAAATAGCGTCAGAGGCCGCTGGCAAGCAATTGCTGCTGGCCTACGATCAGGTCGTCGAAAAATACCTAGCAGCGTCCACTTCTCTGCGCCAACAGTTGGCGGATGAAGACCTGAGTGTGCGTCCCGCCCAACTGGCGTTGCTGGAAGCGCGCTTTGGCCGAGACATGCAGTGGCACTTGCTCAACTACATGATCGCGGCGCGCCAGGCGGTGAACCAGATCGAGCAAGGCGTGCGCGACGCCAACCTGACCCCGCAGCGCGTGGCTGACTTGACCGAGGGGGTACGCAAGGCCGCCGAGGACAGCAGAGTCTTTCTCAATGCCATGCCCAGCAGAAGGCTGGACGATGAGGCGATTTACCTCTGGTACAACATCAAGGCGCCTGCCGATGAATACCTCAAGGCGTTGACCACCCTGCACCAGCACTGGCAGGACCACGCCGCGCCGCAGCAGTTGAGTGACGACTATTACCGCGTCACCCGCCGCTACGACGCCCTGCTCAGCTATTACAACCGCCTGGCCAGAAATGCGTTCTAGTGGTTTCTGAGCTTTACATAGGATTGATGCAGGTCCGACGCCCAGCCATCGATCACGCTTTTGACGTCATCGGCTTTCATTACCTGGGCAGCGTTGTCCAACGGCTTGCCGGTGCCTTTGCGCACCACCTGGGCGATCACCTTGCCAGTGGCCCCGTCGAGGAACTGCGCTTCGGTCCCCAAAGTGGTTTCCTGGTCACGGATGCCGGTACCGGTACTCACCGCCGCTGCCACCAGGGCCACCGGGACGAATTCATAGGGTTTCAGGCCCTCGGTCTTGCTGCTGACGGCGGTGATTGCCGCGCGCACCACGATCACGCCAGGGCCGGGCGCGCTGGCCAGGGGCAGTGACTTGGCCAGCTCACGCTTGAGCGCTTGGTTGTAGTAGGCGTTGATGCCGTTGAGGGTGCTCTCGGGGATTTTCGCGGTGGCGTGGGGTTTGGGGTAGAACTGAGTCGGTTCGATGTACGCCGCGTTGTAGCGGCTCAGGTCCAGCTTGGGATCGACCCAGCGCATCACCACGGCGCCCGACGGCGACTGGGTTTGTTTGAGTTGGCTGTAGTCGGACAGAAAGCCCGAATACTCATCCGGTTGCGTGACCTTGCTGGCGCAACCGGTCATCCCCAGCGTGGCGATACACAGCGCGCCGATCATTAGCCTTAGTTTCATCATCGAACTCCTTGGCGGTCATCATCGAAACAGTGAGCTGTAGGTATAGCCAATCCTGGGGAATACGCCCTATTTAGCCTCGGGCATTTGCCAGGCCTGGGATCGGCGTCAAAGCTGAAGGCTCAAGCGCGATCGCGCGGGATCAGGCTTTGTAATTGCGAAGCCAGGAAGTTGGCGTCGAAGCCGAAGGTGTCGGGGTCTTTCAGGCCATTGGTTTTCTTCCACAGCCAGTCGTTCTTGTCGGCCGCCAGCACCAGCGAGACGCTGCCGTGGCGGGCTGCGGTCAAGCCCATCACCGCGACGGAAATCGAACCGCCCGCCCCCATCACATCCGGCACGAACTCCACGGTTTTGCCGGTGATCTGCACAATGAGCTTCTCAGTCTTGAAGGTCGACGTCTCCACCGGCATGCTCGGGCCGCTGGCCACATAGGCTTCACGATTGACTTCCAGCAGCCCGACGGTTTTGACCGGTTCCAGCCACAGCTCAATCTGCCCGAACAACTCGCCGAGCTTTTGCGCCCAGCGGGCTGACTGCACGTCGAATTGCTGTTTTTTGTGGGCTTCGCTGTCGGCGTAATGACGAAGCATCTCGCCCAGTTGTTGTACATCGTCCATTGCGGATTTCCTTGGGTGAGCCAGGTTGCGAAGACTGATCATGGCAGATGCGACGCTTCGCCGTACGCCTTAAAACTGCACCGGTCATTTGGCTGGCAACTGCGTATGACTATTGGTTGGCCAGTGGGTAAGGTGAAGTCACATCCATTGTCAGGAACATCACATGCGCACCATCGGCCTTATCGGCGGCATGAGCTGGGAGTCCAGCGCCGAGTATTACCGCATCATCAACCAGCGCGTGCGCGACCAGCTGGGCCCGCTACGCTCGGCGCAACTGTTGATGTACAGCGTGGATTTCGGCCCGGTGGAACAGGCCCAGCATGCGGGGCGTTGGGATGACACCGCGCAGATCCTCGAAGATGCTGCACGCCGCCTGCAGGCTGGCGGCGCCGAGTGTGTGGTGCTGTGTACCAACACCATGCATAAAGTGGCGCCGCGCATCGAAGCGGCGGTGTCGATTCCGTTCCTGCACATCGCCGATGCTGCCGGTTTGGCCGCAGTGGAGGCCGGCACGCTGACGGTCGGTTTGTTGGGCACCGCATTCACCATGGAGCAGGACTTTCTCACGTCCCGCCTGACCGATCACGGCCTGACGGTGTTGGTGCCGGACACGGATGAACGTAAGGACGTGCACCGCATCATCTACGAAGAGTTGTGTGTGGGCGTGATCAGCGACACTTCACGGCAGATCTATCAACGGGTGATCAAATCCCTGGCCGCCCGTGGCGCCCAGGCAATCATTCTTGGTTGCACGGAAATAGGCCTGTTGATCAAGCCCGAACACAGCGACCTGCCGCTGCTGGACACCACCGAGCTGCATGCGCAGGCTGCGGTGGCGTTTGCTCTGGGTTAACCCCGCTGGCGCAGACGGGCCATGCTGACGGTGTCGACAAACACACCGTCACGCAGGGCGTAATCGCGCAGCAGCCCTTCCACCTCGAAACCGAATTTACGGTACAGGTGTTGCGCGGCTTCGTTGTCGGCGTACACCGTTAACTCCACGCGGTGAAGATTCATCCAGTTGTCAGCCACGTCCAGCGCAGCGCTCAACAGACGCGACCCCACCCCCTTGCCCTGCCAGGCCGGCGCAACGCCCATGCCGAACGAACCCACATGGGCCTGGCGCACGCGCAGGTACTGTTCCAAGCCCAGTTGGCCGATCACCTCGCCGCCGTGCACCGCCACCAGTTGCAGCCGACGCTCGTTGTCCATCACCAGCTTGTTGCGCCAGGCCTCCACCGATTGGTAAGGCATTTGCAGCACCTGTCGACACACCGCCGGTTCGTTATAGAGCGCTGCGACGCCCTCAAGATGGGCCTCGGTAAAGCGCTGGATCACGATATGGGGTTCAGGTGTGTGCATGGCGTTTCATCCTTTGAAAGACACGTGGCCAGCCAGTGTAGAGGCCCTGCCCGCCCGATGGCTAGGGCGCTGGCGCCGTCGACCACAACGCCGGCCAATCACCGTAACCCACCCCAGTGCAGCGCGGCATGGACAGCAATTCACTGAGCTGGAAACCCTTGCCGTCGAACACCCAGACGGCGCCCGCGCCACAATCGCCAATTCCCCGGAGCTTGTAGAAATAACTCAAGGTGCCACTGGCTGCGTCATATCCCACAGAGCCTTGCAGTGGTTCGATCCCTAATGGCAAGGGCTCAAGCTGCATCGGGGTTTCGGCATACGGCGCCTGGCGCTGGCGGCTGACCACATCGTATTCACAGTTGTAGGCCGCGCAGTCATAACGCACCACGGTAATCGCCTGCTGCACCGTGAGGGCACCAGCGTTCGCCTCGGGTGCGCTGCCGGTGCCGTTGTCCTCGGGCGTGACGGTGTGCAACGCGGCCGCTATCAGGCCGGCCTGCTCCTGCGCAGTCAACATCGGTGCTCCTGGGAATTTGCGCAGCACCGGTGTGGGCAAACGTGCAGGCACGGCGCTGGCCGCGCCCTTACCTGGGCGGGCCAAGGCCGTGACGTTATCCACCCGCCCCTGCACCGCATCCATCAACAGCAGTGAAGCGCTCAGCCCACTCAGCAACACATGCGCCTGCTCATCCCCCGGCAATTGCAGGCGCTGGCCGTTACGCAAACGCTGCAACCAACGCCGCGCCACTGCCTCCTCGATCACGCCATAGGACTGCACCTCGGGATCACCGCCCTGATCGTCCAGTTCTACGTGAAGACCCTGCGTCAGCTCCAGCCCCAGCGGCTGACCGTCCAACAGCAGGGTCGACAGGTCGAGCGCCTCACCGCGGTGGTCGAAGCGCAAACGCAGGTAACCTTCAGGCCCGGCCTGATGCCAGATATGCAAAGTCAGCGAGCTGTAGTCCTCCTCGTCGACGCCACTGGGTGCGCTGAGGGCATGGCAATTACGCAGGTTGTCGCAACCCGTGACCCAATTCTTGATTTCCCGGAGCAAGGGAACGGTTTCAGTGTTGGTTTGAGCGAAGGTGGCAGTGCTGGTCAACAGCAAGGCCAGGAGTGCGGGGCGCAACATGGGGACTCTCCGTGTCGAAAAAAGGCGCGGATTGTCCCATGTTCGGGAGGTGGCGTCAGTGCTTGGCCGCCACCCGCCACACCCGCGCAATGTCCGCCGCCCGCTCACGCAATAAGCGCGGGGCCTCACTGCATGCCTGCTCCAGGCTCATCGGCCCGTTCGGCAAGGCGAAGGCGGCGTCGACGCCGTGGGCGTACATTTGCTCGTAGCCGTCGCCCAGGGTGCCTGCGATGACGATCACGGGCACGCCGTGCTGCTGGGCGATACGAGCGACGCCAAAAGGGGTTTTGCCGCGCAGGGTCTGGGCGTCGAAGCGGCCCTCGCCGGTGATGACCAGGTCAGCGTCGCGTACGACGGCGTCCAGGCCAACCAATTCGGCGACGACTTCCACACCGGCTCGAAACTGCGCACCGAGAAAGGCCTTGGCGGCGAAGCCCAGGCCGCCGGCGGCGCCGCTGCCGGGTTCGTCGCGCACGTCCTTGGGCAAGACCTTGGCGCAGTGATCGGCGAAGTGGCTGAGGGCCGCGTCCAGTTGTTGGACGTGTGCGGGGTTGGCGCCTTTCTGTGGGCCAAAAATGGCTGAGGCACCGTGGGGGCCACACAGGGGATTGTTGACGTCGGCCGCGATTTCAAAGCGCACCTCAGACAGGCGCGGATCAAGCCGCTCAAGGCTGATATGGGCCATGCCAGCTAAGGCCAAACCGCCCGGCGCCAGCACTTGGGAGTGGGCATCAAACAAGTGCACGCCAAGCGCCTCCATCGCCCCCGCGCCTCCATCGTTGGTGGCACTGCCGCCAATCGCCAGGATGATGCGCTGTGCGCCGGCATCCAGGGCGGCGCGGATCAGCTCGCCGGTACCGTAAGTGCTGCTGATACACGCATCGCGCTGTCCTGGTGGGACCAATTGCAAGCCGCTGGCTTCGGCCATTTCGATGATCGCCGTGTGGCTGTCGGCCAACCAGCCCCAGCGCGCGTCAACCGTCGCGCCCAACGGTCCGCGAACCGCCTGGCGGCGCAGCTCGCCGTTGCAGGCTGCGAGTACCGAGTCCACCGTTCCTTCACCGCCGTCCGCCATCGGGCACTGGATCAACTGCGCGTCCGGCCAGACCTCGGCCAAGCCTTGGGCAATGGCCTGGGCAACGCCTTCGGCACTCAGGCTGTCCTTGAACGAGTCGGGGGCGATGATGATTTTCATGGGCTTTCTCCGGTTTTTATGACGCCCATGCTGCCAGTTGGCACCGGGAATGACGCCGGTCCGATGCACAAGTGCGGGTGAGGTTTGTTGTTCATTCCGACAAAGCCTGGGGCAACAGCTGGACGCCCAGGTACAGGGCGAGCATGCCGTCCAGGGTCAGCGGGTCGACGCCACTGAGTTCAGCGATGCGCTCCATGCGGTAACGCAGACTGTTGCGGTGGATACCCAGCGCGTCGGCGCAGGCCTGGCTTTGGCCATCGTGCTCGCACCAACTGCGCAGCGTGGCCAGCAATTGGCCGTTGTTGTCCTTGGCGAGCACTTTGCGCAGGGGGTTGAGCAGTTCATCGAGGGCGTCGTCGTTGCGATGGCGCCAGAGCATCACCGGCAGGCGATAACGGTTGAGGGTCAGCAGCCGTGAGTGCGGCAGTACATCGCGACCGTAGGCCAGTAAGTCACCCACGCGCCGATAGCAACGGCGCAGCCCGGCCAGTCCTTCCGCTTGCCCGCCGACGGCTACGCGCAGCACATTCCAACCTTGGCCTTCGAGCTTTTCCAGCAGGCGCGGATTATCCACTTGCACCGCCGCGGGCCGGCACCATAACAACGAGAACTGCGCCGAGCTGACGCACCAACTGTCCGGATAGCGCGACGTCAGCCACGCGCTTAATGCCTCCGCCGACTGGCCCGGCCCCAGTTCGAAAAGGTACGGCGTGCGCGCCAGCTGCGGCTTGAGTCCCAGTTGCTGAGCTTCGTCGACCAGGCGCGGCGAATCACCGGTTTCGGCGAGGAGCAACGCCAATAGATCGTCGCAACGCTGGCGTCGCCATTGCTGCTCGGCTTGCTGATGGCGATGGCTGACCAACATTTCTGCGGTCATACGCACAAGTTCCGCGTAGGTGCGCAGCAGTTCAGGTTCGCCGGTGATACCCAGCACGCCGATCAGACGCTGATCGTGCATCAGCGGCAGGTTGATACCCGGCTGTACGCCCTTGAGGTGTTTGGCGGTCTGGCCGTCGATTTCCACCACGCGACCATTGGCCAGCACCAGTTGCGCACCTTCATGGCGGGTGTTGATGCGCTCGGACTCACCACTGCCGAGAATCAGGCCCTGGCTGTCCATGACATTGACGTTGTAGGGCAAAATCGCCATGGTCCGATCGACGATGTCCTGTGCCAAGTCATGATCCAACTCGAACATGAGTCTAAATTCCTAAAAAAGCATGGTTGTTCATCGGCACAGCGCAAAGTTTCCATCACTGTGCGCGAGCACAAAGACAGCACCCCGCCCCGTGGCCGAGACTCGTTGAGCGATCAACGTTACCCTCGCATCGCGAAAAATCATAATAAAGAGAGAACGCCATGTCACAGAGCGCCGCTGCCACACTGGCCACCGATGACGATAAAAACGCCATCTACAAGCGCATTACCCTGCGCCTGATCCCCTTCATTTTCATCTGCTATCTGTTCAACTACCTTGACCGGGTCAACGTTGGCTTTGCCAAGTTGCAGATGCTTGATGCGCTGAAATTCAGTGAAACCGTGTACGGCCTGGGGGCCGGGATTTTCTTCATTGGCTACGTGCTGTGCGGCGTACCGAGCAACCTGGCGCTGACCAAGTTCGGTCCACGGCGCTGGATCGCGTTGATGATGATCGTGTGGGGCACCTTGTCCACGTGCCTGCTGTTCGTCACCACGCCGACGCATTTCTACACCTTGCGCCTGTTCACGGGCGCCGCCGAAGCCGGCTTCTTCCCTGGTGTGGTGCTGTACCTGTCGCAGTGGTTCCCAACGTTCCGACGTGGACGGATCATGGCGCTGTTCATGTCGGCGATTCCGGTGTCCGGCTTACTCGGCAGCCCGTTCTCCGGCTGGATCCTCAACCACTTCGCCGCCGGCCAAGGCGGTTTGGCGGGTTGGCAGTGGATGTTTCTGCTGCAAGGCATCCCCACCGTAATCCTCGGCGCCCTCGCCTACTTCCTGCTCAGTGACACGTTTGCCCACGCCAAGTGGCTCAAACCCCACGAGCGTGCGGTACTGGAAGCCGACCAGGCGACGGACCTGGCCAACAAGCCGAAAACCACCACCGATTCCCTCGCCGAAGTGTTCAAGAACCCGGCGATCTGGGCATTCGGCCTGATCTACTTTTGCATCCAGAGCGGTGTGTACGCGATCAACTTCTGGCTGCCGTCGATCATCAAGAACCTGGGGTTCAGCGATAACTTGGTGATCGGCTGGCTCAGTGCGATCCCGTATTTGCTGGCGGCGGTCTTTATGCTGCTGGTGGGCCGCTCCGCAGACTTGCGCAAAGAGCGTCGCTGGCACTTGGTGGTGCCTATGTTGATGGGCGCGATTGGTCTGGTGATTGCGGTGAACTTCGCCACGACCCCGGCGATTGCGATTCTGGGCCTGACGATCGCCACCATGGGTGCCCTCACCGGTCTGCCGATGTTCTGGCCAGTGCCGACTGCGATGCTCAGCGCGGGCGCGGCGGCGGGTGGTTTGGCGTTGATCAACTCCATGGGCCAGATGGCGGGCTTTCTCAGCCCGTACATCGTGGGCTTTGTAAAGGATGCGACGGGGTCCACCGATATTGCGTTGTACCTACTGGCGGCGGTGATTGTGGCCGGTAGTGTGTTGGCGTTGCGGATGACGCGCACCCTCAAGGCTTGACGGCGTCCATGTGGGAGGGGGCAAGCCCCTCCCACATCTCGTCCGCGTTTACAGCAGCCCGCCGCCGTCGATATCAATGACAGCACCGGTCATGTAGCCATTTTCCATGGCCAGCACATACGCCGCCGCCACTTCCTCTGCCTGCCCCACGCGCCCCACCGGCAACGCGCCACCAGCCTTGGCAAACATCGCCAGGCGCTGGTCCTCGGCCAACCCTGCATACGCCGGGGTATCAATCACACCGGGACTCACCACGTTGACGCGTCGCGGCGCCAACTCCTTTGCCAACTGCTTGCCCAGGGCTTCAGTGGCCGCGTTGATACCAACTTTGATGAACTGGCCCGGCGCCAACTTACGGCCCAGTTGCCCGGAGGTCAGACTGATACTCCCGCGCTCATCTAGGAAAGGCAGCGCCTGCTGGATCGCCCGCAACGCGCCCCAGAGTTTCACGTTGAAGTTGTCCTGGGCCTCGTCCAGATCGGTTTCGATCAAGGTCTTGGCGCGTACCGAAGGGCCGGAGGTGTACACCAGATGGTCAAAACGCCCAACGTTTTCGAACAGACGTTGCAGTGAGTCGGGGTCGGTGACATCCACTGGCTCGCTGCGTAGGCCGTTGTCGCGGCCCGACGATAGGCGCCGCCCCGCCAACACCACCTGAGCACCGCGTGCAGCGGCGGCCTTGGCCACCGCCGCGCCAATGCCACTGCTGCCGCCGATCACGACGACCGTTTTACCGTTGAGGGAAGATGCCATGGGGAGATGTCCTGGGTCAGAAAGTGAGCGTTCATCTTCCCAGCTTGGCAATCGACGAAAAATCCCGGTAAAACGACAAGATCTTTAAAGGATTTTTACAAATGAGCTCAATCCTGGACCTTGAAGTTTTTGTGCGCACCGCCGACACGGGCAGTTTGTCCGCCGCCGCGCGCGGCCTGGGGTTGACCCCTGCTGCGGCCAGCATCGCCCTCAAGCGTCTGGAAACACGGCTGGGCATTCGCCTGCTCGCGCGCTCTACCCGCAGCATGCGCCTGACCGAGGAAGGCAAGCGCTACCTGGACAGCGTGCGCGAAGCCCTGGCCGCATTGGCCGAAGGTGAACAAGCCCTCAAGCAGCACAGCCAGGGGTTGACCGGATTGCTGCAATTGGCCGCGCCGTCGGATTTTGGACGCAATGTCGTTTTGGGCTGGCTCGACGAATTCAAGGCAGAACACCCGAATATCCGCCTGCAATTGCTGCTCAACGACAGCAATGCTGACCTTTTCCGCGACACCGTCGATATCGCCCTGCGCTTCGGCGTACCCCGTGACTCCAGTCTGGTGGCACTGCCGGTCGTGCCCGGTCACCAGCGCATTGCATGTGCCAGCCCCGAGTACCTCGCGCGTCAGGGCACACCCACGACGCCCGCGCAGTTGGCGCAACACAACACACTGCGGTACATGCGCCAGGGGCGCGCCAACAGTACGTGGTTCTTTCGCCAGGGCAGCGAGCTGCAGGAAGTCAACGTGACAGGCGATTACCTGAGCGACGACGGTGAAATTGTGCGGCGCTGGGCCTTGGCCGGTCACGGCATCGCCTATAAAGCCAACCTGGATATCGCCCGGGATCTGAAGGCCGGCCGCCTGGTGCACGTGTTGCCGGATTGGCAAGGCGAACCGACGCCATTCAACCTGATGTGCCCGCACCGCCTGCAAGTGTCGGAGCGGGTAAAAGTGCTGCATCGGTTTCTCCAAGTGCGCTGCCATGCGTTGCTGAGCGAATGAAGAAACACGCTCAGGGCTTGTTCCAGAGCCTCTGAGTCTGGTATTGCATGGATGACGTCTCACAGCCGCAAGGAGCTTTGCATGATTTACCGCACATTGGGCCAGTCCGGTTTGAAGGTCAGCGCCTTGACGCTGGGCACCATGATGTTTGGCGAGCAGACCAATACCGAGGACTCGCTGCGCATCATCGATAAGGCCTGGGATCAGGGCATCAATTTTATCGACACGGCCGACGTATACACCGGCGGACGCTCCGAGGAACTCGTCGGCGAAGCCATTGCCCGACACCGCCAGGATTGGGTGGTGGCGAGCAAAGTCGGTTTCGGTCCACCGGACGGTTTGCCCAACCGCAGTGGCTTGAGTCGCAAACGGATTTTCAATGCGCTCGACGCCAGCCTGACCCGACTCGACACCGATTACCTCGACATCTACTACCTGCACCGCGAAGACCACGCTACCCCTCTGGAGGTCACGATTTCTGCGATTGGCGACTTGATCCGCCAGGGCAAGATCCGCTACTGGGGCTTATCCAACTACCGCGGTTGGCGCATTGCCGAGGTGATCCGCGTGGCCGAGCGTTTGGGCGTGGACAGACCGGTGATCAGCCAACCGCTGTACAACATCGTCAACCGTCAGGCTGAAGCGGAGCAGATTACCGCCGCTGCCGCCTACGGCCTGGGCGTGGTGCCTTACAGCCCGCTGGCCCGAGGCGTGCTCAGCGGTAAATACGCGCCGGATGTCACGCCAGAACCGGGCAGCCGCGCCGCACGCCAGGATAAACGGATCCTGGAAACCGAATGGCGCGTGGAGTCGCTGCGCATTGCCCAGCAAATTCAGCAATATACCCAGGGACGTGGTGTGGGGATCGTCGAGTTTGCCATCGCCTGGGTATTGAACAACTCAGCGGTGAGTTCGGCGATTGTCGGACCGCGTACCGAGGCCCAGTGGGATGCCTACACCGGCGCGCTGGACGTGAAGATCACGGCTGAGGATGAAGCGTTTATCGATTCATTGGTGACATCGGGGCACTCGTCCACCCCAGGGTTCAATGATGTTAGCCACTATGTCTCGGGGCGCGTCGCTCGCTCGTAGTCGAGTGCTGTTGGGGCGAGCGGCAGCGGGTGTTGACCGAAAGAGGTTGCGGGGCTGCATCTCAGCCCAACACGGGCAAGCCCGCTCGCCACCGGGATAGGAGAAATTTTATGGCGTGAGAAAATTTCCCACCAATCGCCCCAAAACAGAGCAGCCGTTTCACGCCGCAAGCACCATAATGCCCGCCTCTCTTGTACAAATCGGTTTTCGCGAGGACAGCGTGTCTAAAGGTGTTGTGTTATCGGTCTCGGCCTCGGTGTTGTTTGCCGTGATGTATTACTTCACATCGTTGCTCACGCCGTTGAGCGGTCTGGAGATTTTCGGCTGGCGCATGCTGCTGACTG
Organism: Pseudomonas sivasensis; assembly: GCF_021391435.1. Lineage (NCBI taxonomy): Bacteria > Pseudomonadati > Pseudomonadota > Gammaproteobacteria > Pseudomonadales > Pseudomonadaceae > Pseudomonas > Pseudomonas sivasensis. The sequence continues at coordinate 3,329,402 of NZ_CP090029.1, forward strand.
TGCCGTGCATGACGGTGTTCATGATCGTCAGCGGCGAATGGCGGCGTGTTTGGGAATTGCTGCAGGTTCTGGCGGCAAAGCCTCGATTGATCGCAGGCGTCGTGTTGTCTTCGGCCTTGCTGGGCGTGCAGCTGTGGTTGTTCATGTGGGCACCACTGAACGGGCGCAGCCTGGATGTTTCGGTGGGTTACTTTCTGCTGCCATTGACCATGGTGCTCACCGGACGGCTGGTATGGGGTGAGCAGCTGTCCTATCTGCAAAAGATCGCAGTGTTCTTTGCCGGCCTTGGGGTACTCAACGAGTTGTACCAAGCCGGTGGGTTTTCGTGGGCAACGCTGGTGGTGATCATTGGCTATCCGCTTTACTTCATCGTGCGCAAATACCTTAAGACCGATAACTTGGGTGGGCTCTGGCTGGATATGGCGCTGATGCTGCCGGTGGCTTGGTGGTTCGTGCAAAGCGGCGAGCAAGGTTTTGCAGTGATGGATGTGCACCCAAAGCTTTACGCATTGATTCCCATGCTGGGTCTGATCAGCGCCTCTGCATTGGTGAGCTACATCATTGCCAGCCGATTACTGTCGTTCAGCCTGTTCGGGCTGCTCAGCTATGTCGAGCCGGTGCTCTTGCTGTTCGTAGCCTTGCTGCTGGGTGAAGGCATCAAGGCGGGCGAATGGCTGACCTATATCCCGATTTGGATCGCAGTCATGGTGCTGGTGTTCGAAGGGTTCAAGCACCTGGTACGCCAGCGCAGGGCTTGAACCGTCTTTACTTGGTATTGCCCAACAGCGCCGAATGCGTTTGGGTTGCACCTTGATCGTCAAGTGTAGTGAAGCGCACTGTTGCGCTCCCCGCCGCGCCGTGCGGCAGCCTTGGCATCGTCACGACGGCGGTGGATCGTGGTGCGATCATCGGCGGGTCTTCGCTGTGGTATTCAACGCCCTCGCGTGTCACAACGATGCCGGACAGCGTGACGTGGTAATCGCCGGGGTTATTCACGTGTAGCGTCGACTCATCCCCGGTAACTAGTTGCCATTTCAAGTCATTAATCGAGCTTGCCGCCGTCCCCGCTAGTTGGTTCGGCCGCAAGAACAATTTAACCCGCGTACGAAATGCCAGATTCACTTGGTTATTTTGCACAGCGGGCTCGCCTGTCGGCCTGATCGCAAGCACGTTGAGCCAATACACTGATTCCCGGTCCTCGTTCGTGTGTGAAGCCGATTGATAGAGCACGCGCAGCGCTCGTCCACTGCCGGCCTCCATGCGGAAAATCGGTTGAGTGACAGTGAACGGCACATCACTGTTTTCAGGTGACGCCTCGCTATCGTTGGCGTCGATCCATACCTGGACCAGCCGCGGGCCATCCGTTTCATTGGCAAGGTTGACCGTTACTTCGCGGGCTTGAGCCGGATAGATCACACGGGTACGGTCGATGACGATTTCGCCTTGGACCAGAGGTGCCTGCAGCGCCATCAGCAGCCCTATCACGTTGAGCCGTCGCAGGAACGTCCGGCTCATCGGTAACTCATCGTGAACGTTGCCACGCCATTTGCGCTGCCTGGCGCAATCGTCTGTTGTGTCTGGATATAGCGCGCAGTCAGCGGAATTTGCACCGTGCCATTGCCCGTCGTCCCCACCAGCCATTGATTAGGGTTGCCCACGCTTGAGGAGTCCGCACCGTAACGAACCAGAATATTGCCGCCGCGTACCAACTGCAGGGCCACGCCCTTGGCCTGGGAACTTGCGGTCAGGGACAGCACATCGCTGCGATTCGAGCGGGTGGTATGGTCAGTGACGGTGATAAACACATCACGCGTGCCCCCGGTGCCGCCTTCGCACAAGAGCGTGATATTGCGGGTTACGCTGCCGGCATGACTGCCGACGCCACGGAACGCCGTAACCGGTACGCTTCCCAAAGACATCGCAATGGAGGGCGTCGAAACCCGGCATGTCGGCTTTAGCGGTGGGCTAATGACCAGCGCCTGCATATTGACCGGATGATACCCAGGGGCTGAGGTATTGGTATTTTGCACCCTGTAATGCGCGACAGTGCGTGTGGGCACAGTCCCAGGAGAAATCGCCCCTCCCGTGGCCACCAGGTAAAGCCGTCCCTGCAGGCCCCAGACAACTGGCTTGGGATACTTCACCCTGAGCAGTGATGCTGCCGATTGACCGACAGCGGCGAAGCCATGATTCGGGTCGCGGGCCATCATTGCAAACCCAACCCCGGGCACGCCTGTGGCGAACACTGGCATGGACACACCGTTGGCGTTGAATGTCCTGCCAGTGGAGCTGGAGTTGACCGCGTTGATCGTCGCAGTTACCCAGTGGAAATCGCTCCAGAAGTCGTAACGGCACTGCATGACACTTGCCGGTGCATTAAAGGGATAGCCTCCCGCCAAACCGATCACTTGCCCGACCTGAGGGTTGGTCGGGGGGATGATGGGGGCAATGTTGATCGCCGTTGCCCCTTGCGGATAACAATCCCCACCTGAAAAAGCATGCGCTTGCATCGCTAGCATCCAGCCGCCCAACGTCGAGGCAGCAAGCCAAGATAAGTTCATACAAAAGTCCTCTGCTGGTGCCCTACAGATGTGGCACCGAATATTCACGGGTGCCGTTCAATACTGCCGGCTACTTGGCGAACCGAGCTGGGTACGCACAACCCTTGGAGATAGTCGACGTCTTGCTGGCGGCTGTTCGCGGCATGCGCAGCCATCTGGTAGTGGACGTCGCATCGTTCAGAAATTTTTTCACCCCATTTGACGATCAACGTGCCGGCAGCCGGGATATCGCGCACAAAAGCTTTGCTGGCTTGGCCCACTACGCCGACTTCCCGGCCTTGCTGGTCCAGAACCTGAGCCGCAAATGGCAGCGGCGTGCCATTCTGCTGTTTGGCCTGGACGATCACCGCCCGCCCGCTGACGGTCTTGAACTCCACCAATTGCACTGCACCGAGGGTTGGAACGATATCCAGGCTCGACTCTTGAAGCTCCACGTCCATGGACATGCCTTGTGGATCAACACTCACCGTATTGTTTTGGAATGCCCTGAGTGACGGAACCACGGCATACCCGCTGCTATTGATGCGTGTAACACCGTCGTGGCCCAACAATGCGACTTCGGCATCCGGCACATGAACCAGCGCAGAGGCCTCTCCCAGGCTTTGCGAAAACGTCACGCCGCCAGCGTGAGCGACGATGCCGCCATCGGCGCCAAATGAAAGCTGGGATCTATCGCGGCTCTGACCATAGCCTGCACGCACGCTGGCAGAACCGGTGCGGTACCCTGCGTGGGTGTTAAGTTGCCTGGAACTCGATTGATCACTGGTCGCGCGGCTGGCGGAAAAACCGTAGTCGAACTCGGCGTTCTCGCCCAGGAAGCCGTTGATGCCCACCTGCTGCTGGCTGCCCCGTGTATCGCCACTGTCCCGAGACAGCGAAGTATTGATGGTCGGCGACCTCGGCTCGCTCCCCAGCGGCATCGATAACGTCAGCATGTAGCGGTTATCGATGCGCCCGGGTTGGCCGATACGCCCGAAAAACACATCGTCACTGAGCTCGCTTTGAGTCAGTTGTCGCGTGTCCTGGACCCTTGAGCGCTGCGCCGAGAGGTTCCAGTTGACCTTGTTCCAGGTCGAGCCGTAACTGGCGGTGAATGAGACCTGGCGCCCTTCCTGCCCGCCCCAATAGTCGACAGAGCTGCCGTACAGGCTCAAGGTGCCTATGCCCAACTGCTGGCTGATGGTCAGGTCGAGCCGACTTTTTTGCCGGGCATAACCGTTGACATCACCGGACTGGCGAGCGATTTCACGCACATTCAGTGCATCCGGAAGGTTCAGGTAACCCTCTGTAGAGAACCGGTATGCACCCAGCGCAAAATGCGTACCCGAGGCGGGCAGACTTTTGTTGTAGCCCACGCCCAGGCTTTGGCCGGACAGGCGTCCATGATCAGCTACCTTGGTATGCGAGGTGGCGCCGTCCAGCGAGAAAGCACCGATGGACGTATTCAATGCAATACCGACCTTGCCCTGCTCATAACCGTTGGAAAGACTGCCGCCGCCATACACCGTCAAGTCATCGGTCAAGCCGTGTTGGAGAGTGCCTTGAAAGACGTTTGCGCCCTTGGCATCGATGCCCTTTTGCTGCACCTCACCCAAGGTGGCGCTGTATTTTGTCGTGTCGACCCGCAGTAATTCCGGGGCCACCGAGTACGGCACGACGAAGGTGTTTCGACGCCCGTCGACTTCCGTCACGCTGACGATCAAATCACCGCCATAACCCGTGGCATGCAAATCACTGATGACAAAAGGGCCAGGCGCGACTGTCGTCTCATAAATGGTGTACCCGTTCTGGCTGACGGTGACCGTTGCATTACTGTCGGCGACACCGCGTACCTGAGGTGCATAACCTTGCTGCGTCTGCGGACGCATGCGGTCGTCGGTTGCCAGGCTTACGCCTCGCACGCGTACCCCGTCGACAATCTGTCCGTTGCTGAAGGTGTCTCCAATAGTGAGTTGTGATTGCCAGGGGATGATGCTGCGCTGCACATAAGTAGACGTGTTCTGATAAGTCTCAAACCCTGTGCGGTTGCTCCAGGCTTGGGCACCTTGGTGTCGCAAGCGCCAGGCGCCCAGATTAATCCCCGCATTGAGGCCCAGGTAAGTGCGACCGTCGCCTTCACCAGCAGTGACCGCATTGGTACTGAAGTTGTAATTGAGCAGCCCGGCGGTAATGCCCTCATCCAACAACTCGGGGTCAATGTAGCCGCGCATGGACCGGTTCATGTAGGCCTGCGGCACGCTGGCGGCTAACTCGAGGGCGCCCGGATCGAACGAGCTGGACGCCATCGGAATCCACTGCCCCAGATCGCCGCAATACTGGCCGGCTGCGGCAGGGTTCGCGAGCTCGCGCCCACGGGTATCGGTATCGACTTTATCCATCGCGATACCGATTTTTTCCAATACTTCGCGACTCAAACACGGCTGCGCACCGGTCTTTGCGTGGGCCGCGACGAACTCCACCTCCCTGCGCCCCAAAGCCTGGCCGTTGACCACGATATCTATGCGGTATAGGCCAGGACTCATCTGGTTGCCGGTATTGAACCGTGACATGTCAACCGACGATGCCAGGCCGCTGGAGAATGCGTTCAGATCAAAGCTCAACTCAGACGCAAGCGCGGAATCGCTTGCGATTACGGCCGCACTCATCAAACCGCCCAACATCATCTTTCGATGCTGGAATGGCAAAATCGGGGCGCAACGATGCACCCGTACTTGGATGTGACTAGGCATAGTTATGACTTCAGTGGACGCTGAGAAATGTACGTTTGCTTGCGATCAGCAACGTTCCGGGGACGCGTTCAGCGATGCAATACAGCAGGCTGCGCCGATGAAAAGCTGCCGAAATCGTTGATGTAGGTGAAATTCACCCGCGCATCGGCGGGTATTACCTTCGCGGCGTTCGGCACCGGCAACTTCAACGTGCCTCCCGGTTCCACCATCGCTTCGGGCAGTGACAATTTTTTCGCGTCGGGATGGGAGCCCATAAGCAGGTAAATGTCGTTGAAGGTGACGTGATAAGCCGAAGGGTTGTGCACCTGTATCACGGTGTCTTGGGCGACCTGCTCCAGGGACCAGCGCAACAGCCCTGGCGCCTCCTCGGGTGTTCCAGATAACTGCGCCGGGCGAAAAAACACCTTGGTGCGGATACGGAACGCAAACTTGAAGTGATTCCGCTGGCTGTCTTCGAGGGTAGGATCAAACTCATTGGTGGCGCCCGGCACTTCAAGTACGTTCAACCAGAACAGCGACTCTCTATCCGCAGGCAGCGGTGCCTTGGTGTAGGACAAACGCATGAACTGGCTTTTGCCGGCGTCCAGGCGAAATACCGGGGGAGACAGCACGAAAGGCACATCGCTCAGTGTCGGCGCTGCCTCGGCATCACCTGCGTCCAGCCAAGCCTGGACCAGACGGGGTGCGTGTTTGTCATCATTGGTCACTCGTATGGTGACCTCGCGTCGCTGCTCGGGGTAAATCTGTCGCGTACCGTCGATAACTACCCCCGCGTGCGCCGCATGCGAGGCTATGCACAAGGCCAGACTCAGCGCGACGGACACCACGCGATGACTTAAGAACATCATTAAATCCTGCATCGGGTAATCCTTGAAAACAGTTGTCCTGCGCCCGACCGCAAGGTCGAGCGAGGATCTCAGGCAACAAACGCAATGGTTATCAGCGCGGCTGCATCAAGGAAAGGTGACCGAGTACTGCACGCTGCTGGTGACATTGCCCGCGCCTGCCGCTCCGCCGTTGGCGATGTAGCGTGCGTAGAACGGTAAGGTCGCCAGACCATTGGTCACGGTGGCAACGGTTGAGTTATTACCTACGCGCAAGTCCATTGGCGTGTTGGAAGCGCCATCGAGAATTTGTACCTCCACCCGCGAGGCGGGTGTTGCAGTGGCGGTATTACGCAGGTTGCCGGTTGCCGGGTTGATGCCAGGGCTGGTCGGCTCGTAACGTACGGCGACCTTGGTACCGTTCGGGCATCCGCCCGAGCCGCCCACATAGACAAAGTAGCGCTTGCTGCCGGCCGTATCGCCTGCCGCCTTGAGGGCCGAGGTTTGCACGCGATCAAGAACGACCGGGAAGTTGGCACCTGAACCTGGCGAGGCTCCGGTGCCGCCGCTGATGGTGCAGGTAGTGCCACTGACCGAGCCGGTGATCGTGATGGTACCGTCTGCTGCATAAGCGGAGCTGGCAGCGAAGCCGCACAAAGCCAGCACTGCAGCCGCCAGAGTGTGTTTTGTCATAATCAGTCTTTCCTTAAAATTAGGGGTCGCGAAACGCACACTTATGACGCAGGAGAGGATCAGCTCTTGCGACGTCCATGGGTGGAGTCTCGTAAAATTTTGTTCCACAGCCCCAAGGAGTTGTCTGTTGCAAAACCTTTCTGACGTGTTTGGCAGGCAAAAAAAAAGCTCCGTACCTTTCGATACGGAGCATGTTCTTGAGTTGCCCGAAAAGCCTGACAGGCTTTGGATGGCTAGTCGGCGGTCAATACGCCACGGCGGACTTGATCGCGCTCGATCGACTCAAACAACGCCTTGAAGTTGCCCTCGCCAAACCCATCATCGCCTTTGCGCTGGATGAACTCGAAAAACACCGGGCCCATCAGGGTTTCCGAGAAGATTTGCAGCAGCAGGCGCTTGTCACCTTCGATGGATGAGCCGTCCAGCAGGATGCCACGAGCCTGCAACTGATCCACCGGTTCACCGTGATTCGGCAGGCGGCCTTCGAGCATTTCATAGTAGGTGTCCGGCGGCGCGGTCATGAAGCGCATGCCGATCTTCTTCAGCGCGTCCCAGGTTTTGACCAGGTCGTCGGTGAGGAACGCAACGTGCTGGATGCCTTCGCCGTTGAACTGCATCAGGAACTCTTCGATCTGCCCGGCGCCCTTGGACGACTCCTCGTTCAGCGGGATGCGGATCATGCCGTCCGGCGCGCTCATGGCCTTGGAGGTCAAGCCGGTGTATTCGCCCTTGATATCGAAGTAACGCGCCTCACGGAAGTTGAACAGCTTCTCGTAGAAGTTCGCCCAGTAAGCCATGCGCCCGCGATAGACGTTATGAGTCAGATGGTCGATGACCTTCAGGCCTGCGCCTTGTGGGTTGCGCTCCACGCCGTCGAGGTAGACGAAGTCGATGTCATAGATCGAGCTGCCTTCACCGAACCGGTCGATCAAGTACAACGGCGCGCCGCCGATGCCTTTGATTGCCGGCAGATTCAGCTCCATCGGCCCGGTTTCGATATGGATTGGTTGAGCGCCCAACTCCAGTGCGCGGGTATAGGCTTGTTGCGAGTCCTTGACGCGGAACGCCATGCCGCAGACTGACGGGCCATGCTCCGCCGCGAAATACGAGGCGATGCTGTTGGGTTCGTTGTTGAGGATCAGATTGATCTCGCCCTGGCGGTACAGGTGCACGTTCTTGGAGCGGTGGGTCGCGACTTTGCTGAAGCCCATGATCTCGAAGATCGGCTCCAGGGTGCCCGGGGTCGGCGATGCGAATTCAATAAATTCAAAGCCCATCAGGCCCATTGGGTTTTCGTGTTGGACGGTCATGGTCGGTGCCTCATCATTCTTGTAGGTAGCAAGGGGTTATTTGCAAGCAAGGATGAGGTGGGAGGGAGGCGCGCAGGACAGGCCTCGCACGCTGCGGGCGAGGAAGTCACCAAAGATGAGGGGGGAGCCGAGTCGCTTCATGGTTACATCAGTCTCTGACGGCTGAGGCTTGCGTGAGCGCAAGTCCATATTCTTGTATGCGTAAATCGATTCTACACAGCGTAAAGATGTTTGTCCGTACTCTTCATCAAATCCCTATTGCCCTTGCCCGTGCAAGGGGTTTGTTACACAGGTAAATGCCAGCCAAAATGAAGGCACCGCCTATCAGCATGGGCAAGGTCAACGCTTCACCCAGCAATAAGGCGCCGCAGATCACTGCGGTCAGCGGGTTAAGCGCGATAAATACACCGGAACGTGTCGTGCCGATCCGCCGGATGCCGTCGTAGTAACCGATATAAGCCAGCGCCGAGCCGAGCACACCCAAATACAACAGGCTCAGCAGCTGTGAAAGCCCAAGGCTTGCGACCTCTTTGACCGTGAAGTTTCCTGAGAGCGCTGTGGTTGCGGTCAACATCAGGGTTCCCAGCAATACCGACCACGTCACGGTCTGCAATGGCCCCAGGCTTGCGTTCAGCCCGCGGGAAGCCAGCGAATAAACGCCCCACGCCGCCACACAACCAAGGATCAGCAAGTCACCCCGCCAACTATGGGCGCCTGCCTGCATCAGCTGAGGGTTGCGACTGACAATCACAGCGACTGCGCCAGCCACGCACAATGCAATCCCTATTACCTTGGTGCGATTCAGGTGCTCTTTGAACAACAACCACGACGCCAGGCCAATCACCGCCGGGTTCAACGCCACGATCAATGACGCCCGCGACGCATTGATGTACTGCAGCCCATAAAAGAAGCACAGGTTGTAGATGAAAATCCCGAAGAACCCCAGCGCCGCCAATTGCGCAAGTTGCCGAAGACTCGGGCGAGCCAGTGGGATGCGTGCGAAGGCCATGAACAGCAACAACGCCAGGCTCGCCAGGATAAAACGCAGGCTCGCGGCCAGCAGCGGATTGAGCTGATCGGCCAGGTAACGACCAGCGATAAAGGTGCCGCCCCAGATCATGGTGACGGCGGCGAGTTTGCAATAGGTCAGGCGATCCGAAGCGGGGCTCATTGGGTTGGCTCAAGTGACAGAAGATCTGGAGTATCCTTCTGCTAATGATCAATCATCGTAAAATGAGTATTCGCTCATGACCTTGACCCAACTGGAAATTTTCTCACTGGTGGCCGAACTACAAGGCTTTACCAGCGCAGCGCACCGGCTCGGCATCAGCCAGTCGGCGGTGTCCCATGCGATCAAAGCGTTGGAGCAGGAGCTCGGTGTCGAGCTGTTCCGGCGCCATCAAAACCTGGTGGAGCCGAGCGAGATCGGCCAGCAATTGCTTGGACGCGCCCGTGCCATGCTCGGCCTGGCCAATACGCTGCAACAGGAAGCAGCAGATGCCCGTGGCATGAAGCGCGGCACCCTGCGCGTCGGCTCGTTTGGGCCAACTGCGTCGATTCGCCTGCTGCCCGGTATCCTCAGCCAGTTTCGTGCAGCCTACCCGGGCATTGAGGTCCACGTGGATGAAGGCCCTGACCGGCAAGTGTTGCAGTGGCTGGATGAGCGGCGGATCGATGTAGGTTTTGTGGTCTTGGAGCAGGAGCGCTTCGACACCTTCGCCTTGTTTGAGGACCAAATGGTCGCGTTGTTGCCCACGGAGCACCCACTGGCCGCTCGCGATGCCCTGACTCTTCAGGAGCTGTGTGACGACCCTTTTATTCTCACCGAGGCAGGATCGTCGGAACTGGTGTCCCGACTGTTCGGTGCGGCCCAATTACGGCCCAAGGTGCGGTATCGCTGCGCCCAACTGCTGAGCACTCTGGAAGCCGTCAGTCGCGGGGACGGGTTGAGCATCGTGGCCGAGGCGTCGTTGCCACCGCTGGACGACCCGCGCTATGTGAAACGCCCCCTATCCCCTCGTGTACCGCGCCAGATTGGCTTGGCAGTGCTTGATCGGCGCCAGTCATCACCCGCGACGCTGGCGTTCATCGAGATTGCGCAACGCGGTGGTAGGGCAAGCAATTGTCCACCGAGCCATCTATTATCGAAATAATACTGACCGGCCTGCCGGCGCATCCCCTACTCCGCAACAGGCCGCACAACTCATGCCCCTCACCGTCAAAGGCCCGCGAGAGCCAATCGTCCGCTACTCGATCAGCGCCCTCTGCGGTCTGCTGCCGATCCTGCTCGGCTTGGCCATCCTGTATTGGCAAGCAGAAAGAACCCTTGAGCAAAGCACGGCGCAAACCGCCGAGGAAGCGGTGCGCCAGTTCGACCTGATGCTCGATAACACCGCCCTCGCCGCCCAGGCCCTGCTGCCGCTGGCAGGCCAGCCCTGCGATAACGGCACGCAATTGGCGTTGCGCGAGCAGGTCACAAGGCGCCCGTTCGTGCGCGCCACGACGTTGTCCTGGCAGAAGAATATCTATTGCAGCTCACTGTTCGGCAGCAACTATGAGTCGCCCGTAAACCCCGACGACTATGTGGACGGTCGGCTTTGGTTGATGAATGGCAACCCGGTGACGCCGGACACTGCGCTGCTGGTGTACCGACTGGTCGACGGTAACCAAGGCGCGTTTGCTTCAATTGACGGCTATCACCTGACCAACGCCTTGCGCCTGATCAGCCGCTATGCACAGTTGGTCCTGCAAGTGGGGCCCAACTGGCTGGCTGCCGACGGCAGTGTTCATACCACGGAAGTGCCGAAATTTGCCGTAGCCCATCATCACTTGGCCTCGCAACGCTATGGTTACAGCGTCGACGCCGGCATGCCGGACGGCGAGGTCTGGCGTTACATGCAGGCGCGCTATCGTGCGATGTTCAGCCTAGTGGTGTTCTTTGGCGCAATGGCAGGCCTACTCGCGCATTGGCTGCAAAAACGCTCCTCGGCACCGACCCATGAACTGCGACGGGCGTTGGGCGCCGATGAGTTCATTCCGTATTTTCAGCCGGTGGTACGCGGCGAAACCCGCGAATGGGCCGGCTGTGAAGTGCTCATGCGCTGGCAGCATCCCAAGGAAGGCTTGGTACGGCCTGATCTATTTATCCCGCTGGCCGAACATTCCGGCCTGATCGTGCCGATGACCCGCGCCCTGCTGCGCCAGACCGCCGTACAACTGGCTCCCCATGCGGCACGGTTTTGCCCGGGGTTCCACATCGGCGTGAATATCACCGCCCGCCATTGCCTCGACCTGACGCTGGTGGACGATTGCCGTGAGTTTCTCGCCGCCTTCATACCGGGCCAGGTGACCTTGGTGCTGGAGTTGACCGAGCGCGAGCTGATCGAGCCCACCGATATCACCCGTCGCCTGTTCGACGCCTTGCACCAACTGGGCGTCATGATTGCCATCGATGACTTTGGTACCGGCCACTCAAGCCTGGGTTACTTGCGCAACTTCAATGTGGACTACTTGAAGATCGACCAGAGTTTTGTCGCCATGATCGGTGCAGACGCACTGTCGAGGCATATCCTTGACAGCATCATAGAGTTGTCCGGCAAACTGGATCTGGGCGTCGTTGCTGAAGGTGTGGAAACGGCCGAACAATGCGAATACCTGGCTGCTCAGGGCGTGGATTTCCTGCAAGGCTATCTGTTTGGAAAGCCACTACCCAGCGATGAATTCATTAAAAACCTGACCAGCCATTGAATAGCCACGTATTAGCGGCGTTGAAATAATGTTAGTAAGACAAAAGACATGATTTACTCGTAGCGGATTAACTACTACAATTTTTCTTGCCTGTGCAGAACTCGCAGGACGACGTCCTCTTTGAGTCGCCTTAACGCTATTGGCTAATAGCTTTGTCTGCAGTTGATATCAGCCAACAACACTATTGGAGTACAGATTTTGTCCAGACTCGCCGAATTTCGCGCAGCAGAAAAAGCCCTTCAAGAGCAGCTTGCCCAGCTGGAATCCCTGAAGAACGATGCTGGCCTGAAGAAAGAAATCGAATTCGAAGAAAAACTTCAAGGGCTGATGAAAACCTACGGCAAAGGCCTGCGTGACATCATCCTGATCCTTGATCCAAACCCGGGCAAGACCAGCGCTGCTGCTGCCAACGCACCAAAACAACGCCGTGCGCGCGTGGTCAAGGTCTACCACAACCCGCACACCGGCGAGCTTATCGAAACCAAAGGCGGCAACCACCGCGGCCTCAAAGCATGGAAAGAACAGTACGGCGCCGCCACTGTAGATTCCTGGCTTCGCGGCTGATTACACCGCACTAATAAAGAGCCCCGCGTGAGCGGGGCTTTTTTATTCAAGGGTTCGAAACCGAACTTAAATAACATTTCATTTTGTTCAAATTCGACGCGCAACACGCACTTAAAGTTTTAGGCTGTCGCGCACCGAACGGACTTCATCCTTACTCGCCTCGTAAGCATCGGCTTGACCCGCGTATGAGAAAACATACGCTTTATCGGTATCAACAGCTCCCACCAATGTTTGTGAAAGCACGTGCCGTCCATTCTCGGTAATCACACAGGTAGTTTCCATGGCCTCAAGCCGACTCAATGTTGTCGAGTGCATTTTGCTGCAGACACTTTGGTAACCGCTCTGGGCAAAATCTTTCTGGATGGACTTGCGCATTTCCAGCAATACACCCTGAAGATTAACGTTATGGCCCGCCTCAGTCGGCGTTGCCGTCAACTCCATCACCATCAGTGTGATGCCGTTTTCATCGTTCTTGATTGCACGCTGACGCGAAACCGGCTGTGGCGTTGCCGGCGTTTCACCATCACGCACCACCTCTTCGACTTGCCAGCCGCTGGGCCAGTGGATTTCCGGATCCGCCGCCGAAACGAAAGGACTGGCCAACAGCAGGCACACAGCACTCAACAGCGGTTTACGACGTTCGATCATGCGAAAGATACCCAAGGTTCAAGCGACAAAGTGTGAGGCCCGCTACCCGCTGATCGCAAGACCCGCGTGACCTTTTTCATTTGGCGCAGCAGGCGGGCCTTGCGTATCATGGCCCGGCTGCACGGATGCCAGCCGCAAGCCAAGGGAACGCTCCTCTCACCTGGAGCCGCGTTTGCCCCATTTTTTTCTGGAGGGCCCATGAGCCTGCACGAACTGAACACTTTCCCGGGCGTCACCGCCCAACCTGACACCGCCACCACGAACTTCGTGTTCAACCACACCATGTTGCGGGTCAAGGACATCACCAAGTCCCTGGACTTCTACACCCGCGTACTGGGTTTTTCGCTGGTTGAAAAGCGTGATTTCCCCGAGGCTGAATTCAGCCTCTATTTCCTGGCCCTGGTGGACAAATCCCAGATCCCGGCCGACGCCGCCGCGCGCACCCAGTGGATGAAGTCGATCCCTGGCATTCTGGAGCTGACCCACAACCACGGCACCGAAAACGACGCCGACTTCGCCTACCACAATGGCAACACCGACCCGCGTGGTTTTGGCCATATCTGCATCGCGGTGCCGGATATCGTCGCGGCGTGTGAACGCTTCGAAGCCCTGGGCTGCGATTTCCAGAAGCGCCTGACCGATGGCCGCATGAAGAGCCTGGCGTTCATCAAGGACCCGGATGCGTACTGGGTTGAGATTATCCAGCCCACGCCGCTGTAACGAAAAAACCCCATGAGTGATCATGGGGTTTTTCATTTCCAGCCGAGTAGTTACGCTGGCGCGGAGGTGCGGATCAGGTGATCAAAAGCACTCAGGGAAGCCTTGGCGCCCTCGCCTACTGCAATCACGATCTGCTTGTACGGCACCGTCGTCACGTCACCCGCGGCAAACACACCGGGCAGTGAAGTTTCGCCACGCGCATCAACGATGATTTCGCCACGCGGGGTCAACTCTACGGTGCCTTTGAGCCAGTCGGTATTAGGCAGCAGGCCGATCTGCACGAAGATACCTTCCAAGTCGATGGTCTTGAACTCGCCGCTGTCACGATCCTTGTATGCCAAGCCCGTGACTTTCTGGCCATCGCCTTTGACTTCACTGGTCAGCGCACTGGTGATCACGTCAACATTCGGCAGGCTGTACAGCTTGCGCTGCAACACCGCATCGGCGCGCAGCTTGCTATCGAACTCCAGCAAGGTTACGTGGCTTACGATGCCCGCCAAGTCGATCGCTGCTTCCACGCCGGAGTTACCGCCGCCGATCACCGCCACACGCTTGCCTTTGAACAACGGACCATCGCAATGCGGGCAGAAGCATACGCCTTTGGCTTTGTATTCCTGCTCGCCTGGCACGCCCATTTCACGCCAGCGGGCGCCAGTGGCCAAAATCACGGTCTTGGACTTGAGCGTCGCGCCGCTTTCAAAACGAATCTCGTGCAAGTCACCAGGGTTTTTCGCCGGGACCAGGCTGCTGGCACGTTGCAGATTCATGATATCCACGTCGTACTGACGCACATGAGCCTCCAGTGCGCTGGCCAGTTTCGGCCCCTCGGTTTCCTGTACCGAGATGAAGTTCTCGATGGACATGGTGTCCAGCACCTGACCACCAAAACGCTCGGCGGCAACACCGGTGCGGATGCCTTTACGCGCAGCATAGATCGCGGCCGCTGAACCGGCAGGACCACCGCCGACGACGAGTACGTCAAAGGCGTCTTTAGCGCTGATTTTTTCGGCGGCTTTTTCAATACCGCTGGTGTCGAGCTTGGCGAGAATTTCTTCCAGGCCCATTCGGCCCTGGCCGAAGTTCACGCCATTGAGGTACACACTTGGCACCGCCATGATCTGGCGCTCGTCGACTTCAGCCTGGAACAGCGCACCGTCGATGGCGACGTGACGGATGTTCGGGTTGAGAACGGCCATCAGGTTCAGCGCCTGGACCACGTCCGGGCAGTTCTGGCACGACAGCGAGAAGTATGTCTCGAAGCTGAACTCACCTTTAAGGGCGCGAATCTGTTCAATCACTTCGACACTGGCCTTCGACGGGTGGCCACCGACTTGCAGCAGGGCCAGCACCAGCGAAGTAAATTCATGGCCCATAGGGATGCCGGCGAAACGCAGGCTGATATCGGCACCTGGGCGGTTGATGGAGAACGACGGTTTGCGCGCGTCATCGCCATCGGTTTTCAGGGCGATCAGCGTGGTGAGGCTGGTTACGTCCTGCAGAAGGGCAAGCATTTCCTGGGATTTCGCGCCGTCATCGAGGGAGGCGACGATCTCGATCGGCTGGGTGACCCGTTCCAGGTATGACTTCAACTGAGCTTTAAGATTGGCGTCCAACATACGGGCGATTTCCTTTAATTCTGGGTATAAAAAAACGCCCGAGCGAATCTCGCCCGGGCGTTTTTGAGGGCGGTTGCAGCTTACTTGGTAGGTGCGGAAACCCGCCCTTGATGCTTCATAGACTTAGATCTTGCCGACCAGGTCCAGGGACGGAGCCAAGGTGGCCTCGCCTTCTTTCCACTTGGCTGGGCACACTTCGCCTGGGTGGGCAGCGACGTACTGGGCAGCTTTGATTTTGCGCAGCAGCTCGGAAGCGTCACGGCCAACACCGCCGTCGTTCAGTTCAACGATCTTGATCTGACCTTCTGGGTTGATCACGAACGTACCGCGATCTGCCAGGCCAGCTTCTTCGATCAGCACGTCGAAGTTGCGGGAGATGGTCAGGGTTGGGTCGCCGATCATGGTGTATTGGATCTTGCCGATGGCTGGCGAGGTGTTGTGCCAGGCAGCGTGGGCAAAATGGGTGTCGGTGGAAACGCTGTAGATTTCGACGCCCAGTTTCTGGAATTCGGCGTGGTTGTCAGCCAGGTCTTCCAGCTCGGTTGGGCAAACGAAGGTGAAGTCGGCTGGGTAGAAGAAGAACACCGACCACTTACCTTTCAGGTCAGCATCAGACACGTCTACGAAGTTGCCGTTTTTGAACGCGGTAGCTTTGAACGGTTTTACTTGGCTGTTGATGATAGGCATCGTTGACTCTCCGTCAGGGGTTAAGAAGTTGATGGGGTGAATCCTACCCACTCTTTCCGACGCTGGCTCATTGGCAAACCTGATGCTGACGATTGGTTTTCCCTATCAGGAGACTGTATTAATAGAAGAAATCTCAAAGCAGCGGTTGAGTGGCCAATGTCATGCCAAGAAAGGGCGTCGCTTCAACATAGCGCATGGCGGATTTCATGTCGTTCCAGCCGACGTAACTCATCAACGACTTTAAATCCCAGCCGCTGCGATGCGCCCAGGTGGCAAAGCCCCGACGCAAGGAATGGCTGGTGTACTGCTCGGCGGCGATGCCTGCGCGCTCCAGCGCCTGACGCAACAACGGGATCACGCTGTTGGGGTGCAAGCCCTCCTCGCCCAGGTTGCCCCAACGGTCGATGCCCCGGAATACCGGACCACGCACCAGCGCTGCTGCGCTGAGCCATTCGCTGTAGGCCTGAACGGGGCACAGGCGTAGCAGCGCAGGCGTGTGATAGGTCTTGCCGAGGTTGTCGCGGTCACTTTTGCTACGCGGAAGGTACAGGCTGATGCCGGTTCCGGGTGTGGCCTGAACATGTTCAATGCTCAGTCGACACAACTCATCGCTACGAAAGCCACGCCAGAAGCCGAGCAGGATTAACGCGGTGTCGCGCTTGGCACGCAGCAAGCGCGGCTGATCGTGTGCGTGGGCTGCCTCTTGCGCTTCAGCGTCAAGCGATGCAACCACCTGCTCCAAATGCTTGAGCTGCAATGGCTCGGCCTGCTTCTCCTGCACAGGGTGCACGGCGCGAATCCCCTTGAGCACTTTGCGCACCACCGGGGCTTTGGTCGGGTCGGGGAACCCCTGGCTGGTGTGCCATTGCGCAAGCGCCGACAGCCTCAGCTTCAGCGTGTTAACCGCAAGCACGCCCGCATGGGCCGCCAGATAGCGTGCCACGCTGTCACTGGTGGCCGGCAGAAACCCGCCCCAGCTGACTTCAAAGTGCTCAATCGCCGCGCGGTAGCTACGGCGTGTGTTGTCGCGGGTGGCAGCGTTGAGATAACGATCAAGATCGCTCATGGGAGGCCTATTCGTACTGCGGGTATGCGTTTCTGCGCGTGAAGCGCTTATGACGCGGGATAATACTCCAATATCCCATCTGAGAAAGCTTGATTTTTAAGGACTTTATATTCGTGATATAGTACGTATATACATACCATGTACCACAATACTAAATCGACGGAGATCCCATGGCTCGCGGCGGCATAAACAAAGCAGTAGTTCAAACGGCACGCCTGGCGATCCTTGCCCGCGGCGAGAACCCAAGCATCGACGCAGTACGCATCGAAATGGGCAATACCGGTTCGAAAACCACGATCCATCGCTACCTGAAGGAGCTGGACGACAGCGAAAGTCGCCTAACCATCACCGAAGCGCCGATTGACGACGAGCTGGGTGAACTGGTTTCGCGACTGGCTCAGCGCTTAAAAGAGAAGGCTCAAGAGCCGATTGACCTGGCCTTGGCGCAGTTCGAACAGCAGAAAGCTGCCCTGCTTGCCGAGCTCGACGCGCTTCAAGAGGCCCACGGCCAATTCAAGCAGCAATTCGATATTCAGGCCGCGGCGCTGGCAGAAGAAAGCGCTGCGCTGCAAACAGCCAGTACCAGCCTTCAGACCGAGCAAACCCGTAATGCAGGGCTTAGCCAGGCGTGCAGTGATTACGAGCTGAGGATTAGCGATAAGGACGAACAGATTCGCTCACTGGAAGAAAAGCACCTTCACGCCCGCGACGCGCTGGAGCACTACCGCAATGCGATCAAGGAGCAACGCGAGCAGGAGCAGCGGCGCCATGAAGGCCAGCTGCAGCAGGTACAGGCGGAACTGCGCCAGGCCCAACAAAGCGCTATGGTGCGCCAGGATGAGATCACTCAACTGCATCGCGACAACGAGCGCCTACTGATCGAACATCGGGTGACGGCGAAGGAATTGACGACGCTGCAGGAGCAAGCCCGCAAAGATCAAGCGCAGCAGGCGAAGCTGAGCGAACAGATGAGCCAGATAGATAGCGAGCGCGCCCTGCTTCAAGAGCGTCTGCGGGTAGCCGTACTGGAAAGCCAGTCACGCCAGGAAGCGCTGACCGAACACCAGCACGCCAACAAGACCCTGGAACTGGACCTTATCAAGGCTCAGGCCAGTATCGAGGCATTGCGACTGGCGGCCGTCGTTGCAACGGCGCCAGAGGCAACGCCTAAAGCCTGATCAGTCCGCCACAGGCGTGCGCATGGTGACAAACTCTTCCGCCGCCGTAGGGTGCACGCCGATGGTTTCATCGAAGTGACGCTTGGTGGCGCCGGCCTTGAGCGCAATCGCAAGGCCCTGGACGATCTCACCGGCGTCCGGACCGACCATATGGCAACCCAGCACCTTGTCGGTGTCGGCATCAACCACCAATTTCATCAGGGTTTTCTCCTGGCAATCCGTCAGGGTCAACTTCATTGGCCGGAAACGGCTTTCGAAGATCTGCACCTTATGGCCGTTCTTTTTCGCCTCTTCTTCCGTCAAGCCGACAGTGCCGATATTCGGCAAGCTGAATACCGCCGTCGGGATCATTGCGTAATCCACCGGGCGATATTGCTCAGGCTTGAAGAGGCGACGCGCCACAGCCATGCCTTCGGCCAGCGCCACCGGCGTCAACTGCACGCGACCGATCACATCACCGATAGCCAGAATTGATGCTTCGGTGGTTTCGTACAGGTCATTGACCTGAACAAAGCCGCGCTCATCCAACGTGACGTCTGTGTTTTCCAGCCCCAGGTTATCCAGCATCGGACGCCGGCCCGTGGCGTAGAAGACGCAATCGGCTTCCAGTACACGACCATCCTTCAGGGTGGCCTTAAGGCTACCGTCGGCTTGTTTTTCAATGCGTTCGATATCGGCATTGAATTGCAGGTCCAGGCCACGCTTGGTCAGCTCTTCCTGCAGGTGCTTGCGCACCGCACCATCAAAACCACGCAGGAACAGATCGCCGCGATACAGCAGCGACGTCTTAGCACCCAGCCCATGGAAAATACCCGCGAACTCAACGGCGATATAACCACCACCCACGACCAGCACGCGCTTGGGCAGCTCTTTAAGGAAGAACGCCTCGTTGGAGCCGATGGCGTGCTCACGCCCTGGAATATCCGGAATCTGCGGCCAGCCGCCAGTTGCGATCAGGATGTGTTTGGCGGTGAAACGCTCGCCATTGATCTCCACTTGATGCGGATCAACCAAGCGCGCATGCCCTTCATGCAGGGTCACGCCACTGTTGACCAGCAAGTTGCGGTAGATGCCATTGAGGCGGTTGATCTCGCGATCCTTGTTGGCGATCAGCGTCGCCCAATCAAAATTCGCCTCCCCAAGGGACCAGCCAAAGCCACTGGCCTGCTCGAAGTCTTCGGCAAAATGCGCGCCGTACACCAACAGCTTCTTAGGTACGCAGCCCACGTTAACGCAGGTGCCGCCCAAATAGCGGCTTTCCGCCACGGCTACCTTGGCGCCAAAGCCCGCAGCAAAGCGCGCCGCACGAACACCGCCGGAACCGGCGCCAATTACATACAGATCAAAATCGTAGGCCATTTCACTCTCCTCGGCAGGACATCAGCATACCGACTTACATGGGGCTGAAAAACGAAAAAGCCACCCGGAGGTGGCTTTTTAGCAGCGGGCAAGCGTGAATCAGTAAGCCTTGCCAGTCTTGTAGAAGTGCTCGTAGCAGAAGTTGGTTGCTTCGATGTAGCCTTCGGCGCCACCGCAGTCAAAACGACGACCCTTGAACTTGTACGCGATCACGCAACCGTCTTTGGCCTGCTTCAACAGGGCGTCGGTGATTTGGATTTCACCACCCTTGCCTGGCTCGGTTTCTTCGATCAGCTTGAAGATGTCCGGAGTCAGGATGTAACGACCGATGATCGCCAGATTCGACGGTGCATCTTCAGGCGCCGGCTTCTCAACCATGTCGCGTACGCGGATCAGGCCATCACCAATGTCGTCACCGGCGATCACGCCGTACTTGTTGGTCTCTTGAGGATCAACTTCTTGAACCGCAACGATGGTGCAACGGTATTTCTGGTACAGCTTGACCATTTGGGTCAGTACGCCGTCGCCTTCCAGGTTCACACACAGGTCGTCCGCGAGCACCACGGCGAACGGTTCGTCACCGATCAGCGGGCGACCGGTCAGGATGGCGTGGCCAAGGCCTTTCATCTGGGTCTGACGGGTGTAGGAGAACGAGCACTCGTCCAGCAGCTTGCGGATACCGACCAGGTATTTTTCCTTGTCGGTGCCCTTGATTTGGTTTTCCAGCTCGTAGCTGATGTCGAAGTGGTCTTCCAGGGCGCGTTTACCACGACCGGTAACGATGGAGATTTCGTTCAGACCGGCATCCAATGCCTCTTCGACGCCGTACTGAATCAGTGGCTTGTTTACCACCGGCAGCATCTCTTTAGGCATGGCCTTGGTCGCTGGCAAGAAGCGAGTGCCGTAACCGGCTGCTGGGAACAAGCATTTCTTGATCATATAAGTCCTTACAAAGGGCTGTGCGTACGGAATTCGGCGCAGTCTAATCACGCCGCAGTCACCTTACAATGGGTCCTGCTGGCGTTGCGATGTCAACATAGAGAAAAAATGTCGGCGTAAGTTCCACTTATCTTACGAAGAACGTTTGCACCGCCACGGCAAAAAATGCCCCCGCGCCCCTGTTTAAAAGAGCGTAAACCCTTTTAGCACGCTTTCAAGGCCGGAACACTGCCTTGGAATAACTTGCGCGGCTGCTCGGCATTTGGCGCTATCATGATGACCTTGAACCAGACCACGAGATTGTTAATAGATGTCAGAACCCAAAGGCGTGAACGGCTACCTGATCACCAAGCGAGCAGACGGCTGGCACCTGATCAACTTCCACGGCGACAGCGTCGCGGGCGTTTTCGAGACCGAGAGCATGGCGATTGCCGTAGCCGAAGTGTTTGTGGATGAAGCGGGCCACGCGTCGAGCAAACGACCGAAGACCAAGTAAGCCTACAGGCCTACGCAAAAAGCCCCCGATTTAAGGGGCTTTTTTTGTGTTTATCTGTACCTAGATGGCAGTTCGCTATAATCTGCCGAAAACGCCCCACGACAGTGTCAGCGCCCTTCCCACACCCTCGACGACGAACACTCATGAACAAACTTCTGGCACTGACTGCGGTACTGGCGCTTGCCGGCTGCACCACCACTTCCGATGTCTACCTAAAAAACGGCGAGCAAGGCCTGACCATCGACTGCTCCGGCGAAGCCAACTCTTGGGCCAGCTGCTACGAAAAAGCCGACGCCTCCTGCGCAGGCACCGGCTATCGCATCGTCGGCACAGAGGGCACGCCATCCTTGAAGGAAAGCGACAAGACCTTGGGCCAGGACGTCGGCAATTTTAAAAACCGCAGTGTGGTGGTGGTCTGCAAGTAACTGCAGGCTACAAGTGGATCTCGGCAAACTTGATGCCCAGCTCCCTTAGGATCTCGGTCAGCTCATCAAGGCTGGCAAAGGATTCGACCTCATCCTGATCATCGACCAGGAAATAACTGCGCCCCCCGCTTTTCTTGAAGAACACGATCCATTCGCCAAGGTCGGCAGGATTCTGGATGACATGGGTCGCCGAGATTTGCCCCTCGGCCTGCCGGGCTTGGACGTGTTCACGCTTCATATCTGATTTTTCCACAACGGCATCAGCCAGAAATGCATTCTTCCCCGGCCTTCTTTACGTCGCCCGGGCGGATCGGCACGTTGGACATGCTCTCGTACAGCTTGATGCTGCTACCACTGGAACGCTCGTCAATTTCGAAAATCGCCGAAGGATCGGCCGAGAACTTCTGTGGAACGATCACCTGCACGCCACCGTCCTTATGCGGCTCGATCTGGGGCGGCCGGCGGGTAGTAGATAGTTTCCGAACCACACACGCGGCGTATTCCTGGGGTTTCTTCCCCGAAATGACCGCCAGCGTCGGTGGGGTCTGCTTGATATCTGCAACCGAAGCACACCCACCTATCGCCAAGGCCAGAACCAACACACTCCACTTCATACAAAATCTCCACTTAAAGACCCTACGACAGCCGGGATGGTAATTTTCTCCCGCCCACGTAGGATTTATCCCTGATTACTCGGTAAATAACTGTTTTAAATTGTCGACGACGTTGAAGACAGGCCGATAATAAACGCGCTGGGGCTGATAAACTCCATCTTAACCTACGTATCGTTCTGATTTTTCAGAAAAAGCCCTTCTGGAGACACCCTCATGAAATTCATTCACCAGCGCGAGCACCTCAATGAGGGAGATATCGTCGTCATCGAATGCTCGCAGACTTGCAATATCCGCCTGATGAGCGATGCGAATTTTCGCAGCTTTAAAAATGGCGGCCGTCACACTTACCACGGCGGCGCGTTCGACAAGTTTCCCGCCAAGATCACTGCTCCCAGCACCGGATTCTGGAACATTACCCTGGATGTAGTGACCCGCCGCGCCATCAGCGTTACGCGCAAACCCGCGCTGTCCCACAAGATTCGCATTGTACGTCGCACCAGCACCAAGCTGAGCTGATTCGAACACGCCACAGGAAATCACCGTGACCACCACCAAATACGTAATCAAGTACAAACTCAACGGCGAACGCCGCTTTGAGTTCGCCCAACTGACGACCAACAGCGTGGAAGAGGCCTTGCAGGCTTTGGCGAAAATCCATGATGCCAGTGATGTGATCACCGACATCAACGTGAGCAAGGCGCTGTAAGAACATGCCCGGCCCCACAGCCGACCTTTTCGCCGATGACGCCTTGCAACAACCCGCAGGGCGCGAGCAAATTGGTGAACAGTCCTACGTATTACGGGGCTTCGCCCTGCCGTGGATTGAGCGGCTTCTGCCCGAGTTGCGGCGCGTGCTGGCTCAATCCCCGTTTCGGCAAATGGTCACCCCTGGTGGTTTCACCATGTCCGCGGCGCTGAGCAGTTGCGGCGCCCTGGGTTGGACCACCGACACCAGCGGTTACCGCTACAGCCCGCTGGATCCGCGCAGTCAACAACCGTGGCCGGCACTGCCCGATGTTTTGCGACAACTTGCCGTCCTGGCGGCGGCAGACGCGGGGTTTATCGACTTCGCGCCCGACGCTTGCCTGATCAACCGCTACGTACCAGGCGCCAAAATGTCGCTGCATCAAGACAAGAATGAACGTCAGTACAGCGCGCCCGTGGTGTCGGTTTCGCTGGGGTTACCGGCGATTTTCCTTTTTGGTGGACACCAGCGCAGTGACAAAACCCAAAAGGTCTCGCTGTTCCATGGCGACGTGGTTGTCTGGGGCGGCGTTGACCGCCTGCGTTTCCATGGTGTGATGCCGATCAAGGAAGGCGTGCACCCGATCATGGGCCCGCAACGCATCAACCTGACTTTTCGCACCGCTGGCTAATTTGAGCGCAAGCTTCGGAGTGCCTGACCGGCGCGGCACGGCTAATCTGGCCGGGATCCGTCAAGAGTGCCGAACATGACTACCGAACAAGATCCGCGCTGGGCGGCGATACTCGCCCGTGATTCCAAGGCCGACACGCTGTTCGTCTACGGTGTGAAAACCACCGGCGTGTATTGCCGTCCCAGCAGCGTCTCGCGCTTGCCGCGCCCGGAAAATATCGAATTCTTCGACACACCCGCGCAGGCCGAAGCAGCCGGTTATCGTCCCAGCAAACGCGCCGCCGGTGATCAGACTCAACGGGCCGCGCAAGACGCACAACGGGTGGCCGACGCCTGCCGCCATATCGAGCAGGCAGAAATCCCACCCAACCTCAACACCCTCGCCACCCTCGCCGGGCTGAGCCCTTTCCATTTCCATCGGATCTTCAAAGCCGTCACCGGCTTGACGCCGAAGGGCTACGCCAGCGCACATCGCTCACAAAAAGTGCGCAATGGACTCAAGGCAAAACAGACGGTGACCGATGCCTTGTACGACGCTGGCTTCAACTCTAATAGCCGCTTTTATGAATCAGCCGACCAGTTGCTGGGGATGAAACCCAGTGACTACAAGGCCGGCGGCACCAACAGTGCAATCCTGTTTGCTGTCGGAGAATGTTCACTGGGTTCGATTCTGGTGGCCCAGAGCAGCCGCGGGGTGTGCGCGATCCTGCTAGGGGATGAGCCGGACCAACTGGTGCGTGACCTGCAAGACCAGTTTCCCAACGCTGACCTGGTGGGAGCCGACCACAACTTCGAACAGCTGATCGCACACGTCGTAGGTTTCATCGAGGCACCCGCCCTCGGACTGGATTTGCCGTTGGACCTGCGCGGCACCGCATTCCAGCAACGGGTCTGGCAGGCGTTGCGCGATATACCGGTAGGCGACACCGCGAGCTATGGGCAAATTGCCGAGCGCATTGGCGCGCCCAAGTCGTTCCGGGCTGTAGCCCAGGCCTGCGGCGCTAACTGTTTGGCGGTCGCGATTCCGTGTCACCGCGTGGTACGCAGCAATGGTGATCTGTCCGGCTATCGCTGGGGCGTTGAGCGCAAGCAGCAATTGCTCGACCGTGAACGCGACCACTAAACCCGCACGAAAACGCAACGTCGTCCAGTGAATAAAACGGACTGGCCGCACGGCGGATGCCCTGCTAAAACAGCGAAAAGTCCGACGATCGCTGGAGACGCACCCCATGAGCAACTGGCCAGACACGCGCATTCTCGACCTATTGGGCATCGACCTGCCCATCATTCAGGCGCCCATGGCCGGTGCCACTACCGCTGCAATGGTCATTGCGGCCTGCCAAGCCGGTGCACTCGGCTCAATGCCTGCGGCGACACTGAGTATCGAGCAATTGCGCGAGGCGCTGATCACTATTCGCCACGCCAGCGCCCGCCCTATCAACGTCAACTTCTTCTGCCACCAGCCGCCCGAAGCAGATGAAGCGCGGGATCGCCGCTGGAAGGCGTTGCTGGAGCCTTACTACCGTGAATTGGGCGCTGACTTTGAGGCGCCTACCCCTGTCAGTGACCGCGCCCCGTTCAATGACGCTGCCTGCCGGGTAGTGGAAGAATTCCGACCCGAAGTCGTCAGTTTCCACTTCGGCCTGCCGGAAACATCCTTGTTGGACCGGGTAAAAGCCACCGGCGCCCGGGTGTTGTCGTCGGCCACCACCGTGGAAGAGGCCGTTTGGCTTGAACAGCACGGTTGCGACGCAATTATCGCCATGGGCAGCGAGGCCGGCGGGCATAGAGGATTATTCCTCAGTGATGACCTCAACACGCAGATAGGTCTGTTCGCCCTCTTACCCCAGATCGTCGACGCCGTGAAGGTGCCAGTGATTGCCGCCGGTGGTGTTGGCGATGCACGGGGTATTGTCGCGGCGTTTGCCTTGGGGGCGAGCGCGGTACAAATCGGCACCGCGTATTTATTCACGCCTGAAGCGACGGTCAGCGCGTCCCATCACCGCGCACTGCGTCACGCACAGGCCAGCGAAACTGCGCTGACCAACCTGTTCACCGGCCGTCCGGCGCGAGGCATCGTCAACCGGCTGATGCGTGAACTGGGTGCAATCAACCCGGCAGCACCCGCGTTTCCGCGTGCTGGCGGCGCTTTGATGCCCCTCAAGGCCAAGGATGAAGCGGGTTTCAGCAACCTGTGGTCAGGCCAGGCACTGCGCCTTGGCAAAGACATGACGACCTACGACCTGACCCGCGAACTGGCCGAACAAACGCTGGCCAAACTTAAATAGCCCAGAAATAGGTGGCAACTTTGCGCTGTACCGGCGATGGCTAACCGCTATATATTCCAATACATAGCGGTTAGCCCTTCTCCCTAGAACAAGCCGTACATCCCAAGGAGCTGCTTCATGATGATTCACGCCTCACGCCTTGCCTTGCTGGTCGCTGCATTCTCTTTCGGCTCCGCCCACGCTGATGAGGTGCAAGTGGCCGTCGCCGCCAACTTCACCGCGCCGATCCAGGCTATTGCCGCCGACTTCGAAAAAGACACCGGCCACAAGCTGGTCGCTGCCTACGGCGCGACCGGGCAGCTCTACACCCAGATCAAGAACGGTGCCCCGTTTGAAGTGTTCTTCAGCGCCGACGACACCACCCCGCAAAAACTCGAAAGCGAAGGCGACACCGTCAAAGGCACGCGCTTCACCTACGCCGTGGGCACCCTCGCGCTGTGGTCGGCCAAAGACGGCTATGTGGACGCCAAGGGTGAAGTCCTGAAGAAAAACGACTTCAAGCACCTGTCCATCGCCAACCCGAAAGCCGCACCTTACGGCCTGGCCGCGACCCAAGTACTGGCGAAAGAAGGCCTGACCGAGAAGGTCAAGGACAAGCTCGTCGAAGGCCAGAACATCACCCAGGCATTCCAGTTCGTGTCCACCGGCAACGCAGAGCTGGGTTTTGTCGCCTTGTCGCAGATCTATAAAGACGGCAAAGTCACCAGCGGTTCGGCGTGGATTGTCCCCGCAGCCATGCACGACCCGATCAAACAAGACGCGGTGATCCTCAACAAAGGCAAAGACAGCGCCGCTGCCAAAGCGCTGGTCGAGTACCTCAAAGGGCCGAAAGCCGCTGCCGTCATTAAGTCCTACGGTTACGAGCTGGCCAAATAAATGCCCCTATCGAGTGCCGATTTTTCCGCTATCTGGTTGACCATCAAACTGGCGTCACTGACCACCGTGATCCTGCTGGTCATCGGCACTCCAATTGCCCTGTGGCTGTCGCGCACCCGCTCCTGGTGGCGCGGTCCCATCGGCGCGATAGTGGCCCTGCCGCTGGTGTTGCCACCCACGGTAATCGGCTTTTACCTGCTGCTGACCATGGGCCCCCATGGCTACTTCGGGCAGCTCACCCAATGGCTCGGCCTGGGCACCCTCACCTTCAGTTTCGCCGGGCTCGTCATTGGTTCTGTGATCTATTCCATGCCGTTCGTGGTGCAGCCGTTGCAAAACGCCTTCTCCGCCATCGGCACTCGCCCATTGGAAGTGGCCGCGACCTTACGCGCCAATCCATGGGATACATTCTTTACGGTCATCCTGCCCCTGGCGCGCCCGGGGTTTATCACTGCCTCGATCCTCGGATTCGCCCACACTGTCGGTGAGTTTGGCGTGGTGCTGATGATCGGCGGCAATATCCCGGACAAGACCCGCGTGGTCTCGGTGCAGATCTACGACCATGTTGAAGCCATGGAATACGCCCAGGCCCATTGGTTGGCCGGCGCCATGGTGGTGTTCGCGTTCCTCGTGTTGCTGGCGCTCTACTCCAGCCGTAAAACCAAGATGGGCTGGAGCTGATGTCGATGATTGATGTACGCCTGCAACTCAACTATTCCGGCTTTGCCCTGGAGGTGGACCTCCATCTTCCAGGGCGTGGTGTCACCGCGCTGTACGGGCATTCCGGCTCCGGCAAGACCACCTGTCTGCGCTGCATCGCCGGGCTGGAGCGCGCCGCCGACGGTTTTATCCAGGTGAACGATGACGTCTGGCAAGACAGCCGCAGCGGGTTGTTCGTACCGCCTCATAAGCGCGCGCTGGGTTATGTGTTTCAGGAGGCCAGCCTGTTCCCGCATTTGTCGGTGCGGGCCAACCTGGAGTTCGGTCTCAAACGCATTCCCCGCCAGCAGCGCCGGGTGGACATGGCCCAGGCCACGGAGCTGTTGGGGATCGGTCACCTACTTGAGCGAACCCCCCAGCACTTGTCCGGCGGTGAACACCAGCGCATCGGCATCGCCCGCGCCTTGCTCACCAGCCCGAAACTGCTGTTGATGGATGAACCGTTGGCCGCCCTCGACAGCCAGCGAAAAAATGAAATCCTGCCGTACCTGGAACGCCTGCACGACGAACTGGACATCCCGGTGCTGTACGTCAGCCATGCCCAGGATGAAGTCGCGCGCCTGGCGGACCACATCGTCCTGCTCAGTGACGGCAAGGCGTTGGCCAGCGGCCCGATCGGCGAAACCCTGGCGCGGCTCGACCTGCCGTTGGCGCGGGGCGACGATGCCGGCGTGGTGATCAACGGCACCGTCAGTGCCTATGACGCGGACTATCAGTTGCTGACGCTGCATCTGCCCGACAGCGCCCTGTCCATGCGCGTGGCCCATGCACCGCTGGCCGTGGGCAAAGCGCTGCGGGTCAAGGTGCAGGCGCGAGACGTCAGCCTCAGCCTGCAAGGATCGGAACCGAGCAGCATCCTCAACCGCTTGCCGGTAACGGTCATCCAGGAAATACCCGCAGACAACAGCGCCCACGTACTTGTACGCCTGGAAGCCGAGGGCACGCCCCTGCTGGCGCGCATCACCCGCTTCTCCCGCGACCAGTTGCACCTGCATCCGGGCCAGACGCTGTGGGCACAAATCAAGGCAGTCGCGGTACTGGCGTAACCATTTGGCACGACCGCAAAACGCTGTGGTCAATCAGACATACCGGCCTGATTTGTTGCCAAGGAACCCGCTATGCCTGACTCCGCGATCCCCGCCGACCTGCCCCGCGACCTGCATTACGTTGACGACACCCAGCCCGGCATTCGCCGCAAACATGTGCGCGGCAAGTTCCAGTATTTCAATGCCAAGGCTGAGCGCATCACAGACAAGGACGAAATCAAACGTCTGAACGCCCTCGCCGTCCCGCCCGCCTACACCGACGTGTGGATCTGCGCCGACCCGCGTGGCCATCTGCAAGCCACCGGACGCGACGCCCGTGGACGCAAGCAATACCGCTACCACCCACGCTGGCGCGAAGTGCGCGACACCGACAAATACTCACGCCTGCAAGCGTTCGGTAGCGCACTGCCCAAGCTGCGCAAGCAGCTGGAAGCGCAACTGGCCGAACCCGGTTTCACCCGAGAAAAAGTGCTGGCCACGGTGGTGATGCTGCTGGACGCCACCTTGATTCGAGTCGGCAATACCCAGTACGCACGCGACAACAAATCCTACGGTTTGACCACGCTGCGTAACCGCCATGTGGACGTCAAGGGCAGCGAGATTCAGTTCCAGTTTCGCGGCAAAAGCGGCGTGGAGCATCAGGTCAGCGTCAAGGATCGACGCTTGGCGAACGTGGTCAAGCGCTGCATGGAATTGCCCGGGCAGGATCTGTTTCAGTATCTGGACGAAGACGGCGAGCGGCGCACCGTCAGTTCCCATGATGTAAATGCGTACCTGCACAGCCTCACCGGCGCCGACTTCACCGCCAAGGACTATCGCACCTGGGCCGGCACCGCCATGGCGCTCGCCGTGTTGCGTGAGTTGGAATGGCAGCCGGAATCCGACGCCAAACGGCATGTGGTGGCCATGGTCAAGGACGTGGCCCGGCAGTTGGGGAATACACCGGCAGTGTGCCGCAAGTGCTATATCCATCCAGCAGTGCTGGAGCATTTCAGCCTGGGCGAACTGCACACCTTGCCCAAGCCTCGGGTGCGCAAAGGGCTTAAGGCTGAGGAAGTCGCACTGGCCATGTTCCTTGAACAGCTCGCCAAGGCGAGTTAGGCTCTGCCTCCTTTCTGCCCTATGGGATGACCGCCGACGTGAACCACTAAGCCTTCCAGAATGTACCTGCAACGAGCCGCCTGGCGTGCTTGTTGGCCTGTTCGACATTGCTTTGGAGGTGCTGATGACTCACGTCAACCGGCTGCCCGCGTTGGTTTCCCTGCAACACCTGTCTTTCCAATTCGCCAACGGCGAAACCCTGCTGGAAGACCTCACGCTGTCCATTGACCATACGCCCACCGGGATTGTGGGGCGCAATGGCCGGGGCAAAAGTGTTCTCGCCAAGCTGATCGCCGGGTTGCTTTCACCCTCCTCCGGCGCGCTGGATCGCCCGCCAAACGTGGCATATGTGCCACAGGCGGTTGTCGTCGAACCGGGGGATACCGTCGCCCAACTCACAGGGGTCGCAGACGCCTTGGCGGCGTTGGAGCGCATGGCCCAAGGCACCGCCAGCGTGGAAGATCTGGCATTGATCAATGAACGCTGGGACCTCGCCGACCGCTTACGCAGCGCTTTGGATACAGCGGGGTTGTCACAGCTGAGTGCCAGCACGCCTGCCGAGCAACTCAGCGGTGGCCAACTGGCGCGGGTTGTGGTGATCGGTGCGCTGTTGTCTGCGCCGCAGTTGCTGGTGCTTGATGAGCCCACCAACCACCTCGACAGCGCAGGCCGCACGTGGCTGCTGCGGGTTCTGGCTGATTGGCGTGGCGGCCTGGTGGTGGTCAGCCATGATCGGCAGTTGCTCAATAGCCTGGGGCGCATCATCGAGCTGTCGCCCCTCGGCGTGCGGGTGTATGGCGGTAATTACGATGCCTATCGCGTGCAACGAGACAACCAACAGCAGGCCGCTGTCGCCGCATTGGAGCACGCACGCCTGGAGCGCAGCCGCGAACGCAAGCGCCTGCAAAAGGACCACGACAGCCTGCAACGCAACGCAGCCCACTCCCGCAAGCAGGCGCAAGTCGCCAACATTGACCGATTCACCAAGGCACGCTGGAAAGGCGCGGCCACACAAATCGTCAGCACCGTACGCAGCGCCCATCGGCACCGCAAAGAAGATCTGGACAGCCAGGTGCGCCAGGCTTACGAGCGGGTACAGGATGAGTCGACAACGTTGCTCGCATTACCGGCGTCGACGGTGCCCAGCGGGCGCACAGTCGCGACCTTAATCGATGCCCAACTGCCGTGGCTGCCCGCGAGGTGCGTCAACATGCACCTCACAGGCCCGGTACGTGTCGCGGTGCATGGGCCGAACGGTTGCGGCAAGTCCACGCTGCTCAAGCTGTTGGCTGGCCAATGGCAAACGGTCACGGGGCAATGCAGCGTGCACGTGCCCAGTGCCTACATTGATCAGCATCTCACCCTGCTGGACAACCAGCGCTCGATCATCGAACAGCTCAACCTGCTCGGTACGCCGCTGACCGAAGCCGAGTTGCGTGCGCGCCTAGCCTTGCTGCAACTGGACGCCCTGCGCGTGACACAACCCGCGGTACAACTCAGCGGCGGCGAACGTTTGAAAGCCGCCATGGCGATTGCCCTGTGGCGCCACGTGCCCGCGCAACTGTTGCTGCTCGACGAGCCTACCAATCACTTGGACCTGGAATCGGTGAGGGCTTTTGAGCAGGCGCTGCAAGGGTTTAGCGGAGCGATGGTGGTGGTGTCGCATGATGAAGCGTTTGTGCAGGCGATCGGGCCGACGCACCGCTTGAACTGGACGCAGGAGGGCTGGCGCCTGGAAGCTGCCTGAGGTCATTGCATGCGTGGTCAAAGCGCCCTACCGTAGTGGCCGGATAATCTCACCGTGGAGCCCGGTCCTATGCTGCCTTCGTCCCGAAAGCCTTACGTCAATGCTGCACTTGCCCATCGACAGCGTTGGCGCGGCCGGGTCGGCATGATGCTGGTGGCCAGTCTTTCGGTGCTGGCGGGCATGACCGACGCCATCGGTTTTATGGCCAGCGGCGACTTCGTTTCGTTCATGAGCGGCAACACTACGCGCCTTGCGGTGGCAATCAGTGCCGGGGACTTGGGGCTGACGGCGCGATTGTTATTGCTGGTCGCCACCTTCGTGGTCGGCAACGCATTGGGCGTAGTAGTGAGTCGTTTTGGAAAGCGGCATGCACTACCTTTGCTGCTGTGTATTGCTGCGTTGTTGTGCGCAGGCGCGCTGTGGCCGTCAGACGATACCTTGCCCGCGTTGCTGGCAGCGATCATTGCAATGGGCATGCTTAATGCGGCCGTCGAAGAGGTCAACGGTTTGCCCGTAGGCCTTACCTACGTCACGGGTGCGTTGTCTCGTTTTGGCCGTGGCCTGGGGCGTTGGATGCTGGGCGAGCGTCGCAATGGCTGGCGGGTGCAGTTGATCCCGTGGGGCGGGATGTTTGTGGGGGCCGTGATCGGCGCGTTGCTGGAGCAGCAGATGGGCCTGAAGGCGTTGCTGGTCAGCGCTGTGTTGGCTGGGGTGTTGGGGGTGGTGTCACTGAAGATCCCTCGTCGCTGGCACTTGGGATTCATGCCGCGATAAGGGGAAAAGATGCTCGCCCGACAATTTGGCCTCGACGTCCTTGTACTGGTAAAGAGCCATCAAGCCGGGCGAGCAGTGAGAATGATAAGCGAATGTCCGGCGGCTGTCCCGCCGGGCGTTTCCTAAACAGACTAAGGCAAGGGACTACAGACAAGTCGCCAGCGCGGCCAAACGACGCTTGGCAGGCATCTCATCCTCGGCGGCGTAGTATTTGACGGACGATCCGGCACCCGCACTTTGCACGTCGACGAAGTAATCGCCACCGGTGGTGTAGACGGTGAAACCACCCGCCCCGTTCGGCTCTTTGAAGCCGCCGGCATCGACGCCAAACACGCTTTCATCCTGCCAGCCAAACTGGATGCACTCGGCAACCACCAGGGTGGCCTTGTCCGATGCCAGAGTCTTGTAGGGGGCTCCCGAACGGGCTTCGTTCATCTTCGAACCTGCGCAGCCGGTCAGTGCCGCCAATACCAATGCGCCCATTACCACCTTGTGCATGCCATCGCCTCCATGAAAAAAAACGCGACTGTAGCATTGCCGCGCAGCTGACTGACGCCTGGATGAACTTTGTTTCACTGTGACGCAGGAGCGTGCCATCTATAGTGGCTTGGCTCATTTTTAGAAGTCTCCCTTCTGCCCGCCCTCCCGCGGGCTTTTTTTTTGCCTGCGCGTCAGAGCCACCAACGGAACAGATAGAACAACGCCATGCTCAGCAGCACCGTAAGCAGCACATTGCGCGTCCAGAACATCAACGCGACCGCACTGATACCCGCCAGCAAATAGGGATTGGCCGGACTCAGGTTGAGCTGATGGTCAGCGAGAAAAATAATTGGCCCGCAAATCGCTGTCAGCATCCCCGGCACGGCAAACCCGAGAAACTCCCGAGCGCCACGGTTGAGGCGCACCGGCAGGCGCGGTTCGATAAACAGGTAGCGGTTGAGAAATACCACCAGGCCCATGGCCACAATCATCAGGTAAATCATCGCTGCCCTACTCCCAATCGCTTGCAGACAAACCCTGCACTCATGCCCAGCACGCCGGACACCACCACCGCTGACTCCCAGTGCAGGAAACTCAGCCACACCGAACACAGCAGCGACACCGCCACGCAGACCACGGTCGGCACATCCCGCACAACGGGGGTGATCAGAGCGATAAACGTCGCGGCAATGGAAAATTCCAGGCCCAGTTGATCAAGACCGGGAATGCTTTTGCCCAACACGATGCCGGCCAGGGTGAACAGGTTCCAGGCGATATAAAACGTCAGGCCGACGCCCAAGGCAAACCAGCGATTGAAGGTCTGGCGATCATAGTGGCTGACCAGTGCGAAGAACTCATCGGTCAGTAGAAACCCCAGGCTCATGCGCCAACGGTTATTAAGTGCCGACAACGTGGGGCGCATATGCATGCCGTACAGCAAATGCTGGGACGTCAGCAGCAAGGTGGTCAGCACGATGGAAATCAGGCTGGCGCCACTCTTGACCATCCCGATGGCAACCAGTTGCGCAGCACCGGCGAACACAATGGCGGAAAGGCCTTGGGCCTGCAGCGGGGTGAATTGCGCATCGATGGCCATGGAGCCGGCCAGCAGCCCCCAAGGGGCACACGCCAGGGACAAGGGAATAACGGCGATGGCGCCGCGAGCGAAGGCGTAATGAGGTAAGGCAGTAGGCATGGAGACGGCTCATCGACAGACAGTCGACAAGCATGCCAGCGTAATCAGGGAGTTGTCTTGAACGATCTTGCTCAAGCGAGCTTTACAGAGACCTGCTCCACCGAGTCGCGAGCTTCACGCAATTCGTAGGCGTCCTGGTTCAGACGATGAATCGTATTGAGCAAGCGCTGACGCAGCACTTCATCGCCGAGCTTTTCGACGGCGCGCATCAGGTCAAACGCCGCGGTTTCGTTATTTTCCGCGACGGAATCCAGGGTCTTGCGCAGGTTACGAGTGGCACGGGTCACGCGGGGTCTTCCTTCTTCAGCAATGGGCGGGCACTTTAGGACATTCGTGTTTCATTTTAATTTCAATCACTTGTGGTTGATTTGTCGGTGTTTGATCCACGTCAATTGAAACAAGGTTTGGCTGAAATATCGGGAAATACGTATATTCCCTAACCCCCTTCATACAACCCGCCATGGTTGCAGACCACAACGGGCCAGCACCTGCCGCTGAGCCACCGGAGCGTTAATTCATGCTTGTCGCCGTTGCTATTTTTATCGCCACCATCGTCCTGGTTATCTGGCAGCCCAAGGGGCTTGGCGTCGGCTGGAGCGCCACCTTGGGCGCGATCCTGGCCCTCGCCTGCGGCGCGGTCAGCCTTTCGGACATCCCCGTGGTATGGCACATCATCTGGAACGCCACCGGCACGTTTGTCGCGCTGATCATCATCAGCCTGCTGCTGGATGAAGCCGGTTTCTTCGCCTGGACAGCGCTGCATGTGGCGCGTTGGGGCCGTGGACGCGGCCGTCGCTTGTTTGCCTATATGGTGCTGCTCGGTGCGCTGGTGTCGGCGCTGTTCGCCAATGACGGCGCGGCACTGATCCTTACTCCGATTGTCATGTCGATGCTGCTGGCCCTGCGTTTCTCGCCGGCGGCGACCCTGGCGTTCGTCATGGGTGCAGGCTTTATCGCCGACACTGCAAGCCTGCCACTCGTGGTATCGAACCTGGTGAACATCGTCTCGGCGGACTACTTCAAGATCGGCTTCAACGAATATGCGGCGGTGATGGTTCCGGTCAACTTCGTCAGCGTCGCGGCCACGCTGGCGGTGTTGCTGTGGTTCTTCCGCCGCGATATCCCGCAAACCTACGACCCCGCCGACCTGGCCGACCCCGCCAGTGCCGTCCACGACCGTGCCACCTTCCGCGCTGGCTGGTGGGTGCTGGGCATCCTGCTGATCGGCTGTTTCGCGCTTGAGCCACTGGGCATTCCCATCAGTGCGATTTCCGCCGTATGTGCCGTGCTCTTACTGGTCATCGCCGCCAAGGGCCATAAGATCTCCACGCGCAAAGTGCTGAAGGAAGCGCCGTGGCAGATCGTGATCTTTTCCTTGGGCATGTACCTGGTGGTCTACGGCCTGCGTAATGCTGGCCTCACGGATTACCTCGCCACCTGGCTCGACACCTTCGCCGAGTACGGCGTGTGGGGCGCGGCCATGGGCACCGGTGTGCTGACGGCCTTGCTGTCGTCAGTCATGAACAACCTGCCCACAGTGCTGATCGGCGCGTTGTCCATTGAGCACAGCCATGCCGTGGGCGTGGTTAAGGATGCGATGATCTACGCCAACGTCATCGGCAGCGACCTGGGCCCGAAAATTACCCCCATCGGCAGCCTGGCCACATTGCTGTGGTTGCATATCCTGGCGCGAAAAGGCATCACCATCACTTGGGGTTACTACTTCAAGGTCGGGATTGTGCTGACCTTGCCGGTGCTGCTGGTCACCCTCGCCGCCCTCGCCCTGCGTCTGAGTATCTGACGGAGAATGCCGATGAAAGCCCTGCAACACGCCTGGCTTGGCAACTACGAAGTCAGCAGCACGGTTTGCACCGGCCTGACGTTCGCTCGCCATAGTCACGACGAGTGTGTGATCGGCGTGAACCTGGTGGGCGAGGAGAAAGTCTGGCTGGACCGCAGGGAATTCGACGCCGGGCCCGGCAGCATTACGCTGTACAACCCAGGGCAGATTCAAGGCGGCGGTGCGGCGGATGGCGCGCCTTGGCAGTTCGTCAGCCTCTACGTCACGGCGGATCAATTGGCCGCGGACTTGGGCTTGGCGCACCTGGAATTTGATCGCCCGTTATGTTTTCAACCGCTGCTCGCGCAACGCCTGGCGGCGGCGGTGAAAGGCGCATTGAGCGCCGACACCTTGGTTCGCGAGCTGAACGAAGACGCCTTGGTGTCGCTGCTGGGAGAGGTGGTCGCGATCAGCGGCGTGCGTCTGCCCAGCACCCCTGCCACGGCTAACTCCATGGTCAGCCGCGCCCAGGAGTTGCTGGCGGCGCACCTGCATCAATCGCTTCCGTTGGACCACCTCGGCGATGAGTTGGGGCTGTCCAAGTTCCACCTGCTGCGCGCCTTTCAGAAAGCCACCGGGCTCAGTCCTCGGCAGTGGGCCATGCAACTGCGCACCCGTCGCGCCAAGGGTTTGTTGCGCATGGGCGCGCCAGCCTCGGACGTCGCCCATGACCTCGGGTTTGCCGACCAGAGCCACCTCAATCGGCATTTTCGCGCGGCTTACGGCATGACCCCGGGTCGTTACCAGAGCGTCGTGAAACGTTGAACTGCGCAATCTGGTTCAAGACACTCTCCAACCTGCGCCTCACACTGCCCCCATCAATTGAAGGAACGCGGGCATGTTGACGATCTTTTTCTACGCGCTGGTATTCGGTTTTGTGTTTTGCCTCTCCCCTGGCGCCGTGCTGGCGGAGACCTTACGGCGCGGCTTGCTCCATGGCTTTACTCCCGCGCTGATGGTGCAGATCGGCTCACTGGTCGGTGACGCCGTCTGGGCCGTGATCGGCCTGACCGGCATTGCCCTGCTGATCCAGCACGACGCCGTGCGTGTGCCGCTGACCATTGTCTGCGCGCTGTACCTGGCGTGGCTCGGCGTGCGTAGCCTGATCGACGCCTGGCAGTTGCCCGAAGCCGGCAGCGCACCGGCCAGCTCCGGGCAGAATGCCTTGGCGGTGGGCGCGGCGATCTCGTTGGCCAATCCGAAGAACATTGTTTACTGGGGGGCATTGGGCAGTGCCTTGTCTGGCATTGTCGGCGCCACGCCCAGCCATGGGCAAACCTTGATGTTTTTTGCAGGCTTCATGCTGGCATCGGTGTTGTCCTGCTTTCTGATCGCGGCGCTGGTTAACCTGCTACGCAAAAACGCTTCGCCCCTGTGGCAACGCATCAGTTATGGCGCCTGCGGGCTGGTATTGATATATCTGGCGATTCTCGCCGCGCACGGTATATGAAGTTATATAGCCAACAACTTCCAACGCGTTTTGTCTGAATGAAGTCTGAACACTGGTCAGTTTAATTAATCATGCGTTGACATTTTGTAACTGTCTGAGTAGATTGCCCCTGCCCGCAACTGGGGCCTTTTTTAAACCTCACAAAAGAAGCCAATGGACACAGTATCTAGTCGCTGTCCGAGCACCGCATTTGCGGGCGTCGGGCGCCAAACCCAGAATATGACAGGACTCGTCTCCCCGGTCCGGTAAGCTGCGCTAGAGCTTGATGCTCCACCGTAACTGCCTCACCGGATGCCCGTCCGGTCCCGAGGTGTGTTATGACCTTCCAACTCCTTGTTTTACCCGATGTACGCACGCTGGCCGCAGCCCTGCGCGCCAAGCCAGGCCGAGCACCCGCAGGCTTTTTCCCTGCCCGCTCGACCTTTGTTGCACCCTCCCCTCAAGTGCATCCAGCCCGACCGCTGGCGCACTGGCGTATCTGCCCGCAAAGCGGCCAATTGATGCAGCACTGGGAACATGCCGACCCTCAAGACCCGCAGAGACCGAAGGTTTCCAGCCGGGCTCACGCTGGCTTGATGCTCGGTCTGTATGTGAGCGCTCGCGCCGCCTGACCTGGCTGAAAACAGCAACTTTCTTATTAATTCCCTGGAGTTCTTTATGAACGCATCCAGTCGTAGCCCGCTGCACGTTAGTTAACTAACGCGCTGTTGGCGGGCGTTATAGAAGTTATGTGAACACTTTATTAAAACCGATCGCGAAGTCCGCGGCTCGGCATGCTTTTGCTCGCCTGTATTCAGGTAAGTACCGGGTATGTTTTGTCGAGAATTGGCGACAGGAGTACAAACAATGAGCGCCGTAAAAAACACGCCACTGAGCAAGAAAAAGAGCACCTGCGAAGGCACCAAACTGTCGATGCGTGCCGCCCGCGAAGCCCAAAACGGCCTGCAAGCCACCCTGGCCAACGTACGCGCCACCCAGGATGGCCTGACCGAATTGGACGCCTCTGCACGTCTGCAACGGGAAGGCGCTAACGAAGTCGCCCATGACAAGCCGCCACACGCCCTCATCCAGTTCCTGCACGCACTGAACAACCCGTTCATCTACGTGCTGCTGACCCTGGGCGCCATCAGCTTCTTTACCGATTGCTGGCTGCCAATGCAGGAAAGCGAAGACGCTGACCCGACCAAAGTCATCATCATCATGACCATGGTCCTGCTCAGCAGCCTGTTGCGCTTCTGGCAGGAGCATCGCTCGGCAAAATCCGCCGAGGCCTTGAAAGCCATGGTGCGCACCACCGCCACCGTGCTGCGCCGTGAGCAAGTGGGCAGCCATCCGACCCTGCGCGAAGTACCGATGCGCGACCTGGTGGCGGGCGATATCGTGCAACTGTCGGCCGGTGACATGATCCCCGCTGACATCCGCCTGATCGAATCCCGAGACCTGTTTATCAGCCAGGCCGTGCTCACCGGCGAAGCCTTGCCGGTGGAGAAATACGACACCCTGGGCGACGTTACGCAAAAAACCGCAGGGCCGGTGATCGCCGATCAAGGCAACCTGTTGGACCTGCCCAATATCTGCTTTATGGGCACCAACGTGGTCAGCGGCCGGGCCACGGCCGTGGTGGTGGCCACCGGACCGCGCACCTACTTTGGCTCCCTGGCCAAGGCGATTGTCGGCTCGCGTGTGCAGACCGCGTTCGACCGTGGGGTCAACAGTGTCAGTTGGCTGCTCATCCGCTTCATGCTGGTGATGGTGCCCATCGTGTTCTTCCTCAACGGCTTCTCCAAGGGTGACTGGGGCGATGCCTTCCTGTTTGCGCTGGCGGTTGCCGTGGGCCTCACCCCTGAAATGCTGCCGATGATCGTCAGCGCCAACCTGGCCAAGGGCGCCACGGCCATGGCCAAGCGCAAAGTGGTGGTCAAGCGCCTCAACGCGATCCAGAACTTCGGCTCCATGGACGTGTTGTGCACCGACAAGACCGGCACCCTGACCCAGGACAGAATCATCCTCGAACATCACGTCAACGCCTTAGGCCAGCGTGATGATGCCGTGCTGTCCCTGGCTTGGCTCAACAGCTACCACCAGAGCGGCATGAAGAACCTGATGGACCAGGCGGTGGTGCAGTTTTCGCAACAGAACCCGACATTCCAGGTGCCGTTTGCCTACAGCAAGGTCGATGAGTTGCCCTTCGACTTTGTACGCCGCCGCCTGTCCATCGTGGTCAGGGACGCGGCCGACGACCATCTGCTGGTGTGCAAAGGCGCCGTGGAAGAGATGCTGGGTATTTCCACCCATGTAATGGACGCTGGCGCCGCGGTGCCGTTGGATGAGCGCCGTCGCGAGCAACTGCTGTCAATTGCCAACGATTACAACGAAGACGGCTTTCGCGTGCTGGTGGTGGCGACTCGCACGATCCCCAAGGCGTTGGCACGCCAGCAGTACACCACCGTCGATGAGCGCAACCTGGTGATCCACGGTTTTCTGACCTTCCTCGATCCACCGAAGGAAACCGCCGGCCCTGCGATTGCCGCACTGCAACAGATCGGCGTGGCGGTCAAAGTGCTGACCGGCGACAACGCGGTCGTCACCAGCAAGATCTGCCGTCAGGTCGGCCTTGAGCCCGGCCAACCGCTGCTGGGCGTTGAAATCGAATTGATGGACGACGTCACCCTCGCGCGCCGAGTGGAGGAACGCACGGTATTCGCCAAACTCACGCCGTTGCAGAAATCCCGTGTGCTCAAGGCCCTGCAAGCCAACGGCCATACGGTGGGCTTCCTCGGGGACGGCATCAACGATGCCCCTGCGCTGCGCGATGCCGACGTGGGCATCTCGGTGGACAGTGGCACCGACATCGCCAAGGAGTCGGCGGACATCATCCTGCTGGAAAAAAGCCTGATGGTGCTGGAGGAAGGCGTGCTCAAGGGCCGCGAAACCTTCGGCAATATCATGAAGTACCTGAACATGACCGCCAGCTCCAATTTCGGCAACGTGTTCTCAGTGCTGGTGGCCAGTGCGTTTATCCCGTTCATGCCGATGCTGGCGATCCACTTGCTGCTGCAAAACCTGATGTATGACATCTCCCAGCTGGCGTTGCCGTGGGACAAGATGGACAAGGAATACCTGGCCAAGCCACGCAAGTGGGACGCGAAAAACATCGGCCGTTTCATGCTGTGGATCGGGCCGACCTCGTCGATTTTCGACATCACTACCTTTGCGCTGATGTGGTACGTGTTTGCCGCCAACAGCGTCGAGATGCAGACGCTGTTCCAGTCCGGCTGGTTTATCGAAGGCCTGCTGTCGCAAACCCTGGTGGTGCATATGCTGCGCACCCGCAAGATCCCGTTCTTCCAGAGCACGGCCGCATGGCCGGTGCTGATGATGACCTGCTTGGTGATCGTGCTGGGGATCTACGTGCCGTTCTCGCCCCTGGGCACCCTGGTGGGCTTGCAGCCACTGCCACTGGCGTACTTCCCATGGCTGGTGGGCACCTTGCTCAGCTACTGCTGCGTGGCCCAACTGATGAAAACGATCTACATCCGCCGCTTCAAGCAGTGGTACTGATCACCCCTGCCGTTTAAACGGTGGCGGTCGCTGGGCCGCCACCGTGTCTTACAAGGAATCGGACTATGCGCATCTTGATCTGTGCAGGTCGTCATTACGCCGACACCAAAAAGTCTCGCCAGGTGCTGGACGCCTACCATCGCCTGCGCCCGGTGCAGGTACTGATCCACGGCGGCAACCAGTTTCTCGGCAGCGACATCGAAGAATGGGCCCGTGAAATCGGTATCGACGTGGTGCGTTACCCACCCAATTGGCAACGCCACGGCAAGCAGGCAGAACGCCAACGCAACCACTTCATGCTGACCGACAGCCACCCCGACGTGGTCATCGCTTTGCCGGGCGGTGAGGACACATCGGAGCTGGTCTGCCAGGCCCGAGCCAGCGGCATTTCGGTACTTACCGTAGAAAACTGAACCCAAGCGAGGTGCGTCATGCACAACCTACACACCCCAAAGCGCCCTGACGGGTTTGCCAAATACCGCGCGCGTCACCGCCGCGATGTGCGCCACAGCCTGCTGCTGTTGCCGCCGGCCAAACGCCGTGCGCTGCGGCGCAATCTGATCTTTATCGGCCTGGCCCTGAGCGTTGTTTTGCTTATCGCCGTCGTGTCGAAGGCCAATGCGGCAGGCGCGGCCTACACTGGGCTTTTAAGCTGCTGCTCAAGTTGCAGCTGCATTTGAGGATCAATGCTCAGCGTAGCCGCCAGCTCATCCAGATAATTGCGCTCTGCGTCCTGCTGATCATCCACCAGCATCACACTGGCCAGGTACACCTCGGCCGCTATCGCCGGGTCATGTGCGAATTCGGCAAAATCCGCAGCATCCAAGGGCTTGGCGACTTCGGCGTCGAGCCACTGCTGCAGTTGCGGGTCGTCGGTGTGCTTGCCCAGTTCAGTGGAGATCATTTGCTGCTCTGCGTCATCGATCCGACCGTCGGCCTTCGCCGCGGCAATCAAGGCACGCAACACCGCATGGCTGTGGGCCTCGGCTTCAGGGCCACCCAGCTGGTCGACTGTCTGAAAGGACGACTGCGGTTTGGAGGCCTGCTGACTCTGCCATGCCTGATACGCCTTGAACGCCATCATCCCCAACGACGCCAACGCCGCGTAATTCATCCCGCCGGAGCGCCCCGGTGCAGAACGTGTCGCCGCACCGCCACCGAGCATGCCGCCGAGGCCGCCTAACAATCCACCCAGACCGCCACCGGCCGAAGCATTGCCGGTGCTGGTGCCCTTGAGCAAACCGCCGAGCAGCCCGCCCAGGCCGCCGCCCGCAGCGCCACCGCCGGACTGCCCGGCGCGCAGCAGTTGTTCGAGTAGGTCGCTTGTGTTCATGGTGTCACCCTTGCGCGCGTAGAATTGGCGTTCAACAACCATAGTCCGCCGCTGCCGAAACTCCATGACCGCCGAGCGGGCGCGTATTCAAGCAGGGAAACCCGTGAACCGAATCGAGCAGATTGCGCTGATGGCGACCTACAACCAGTGGATGAATCGCAAAGTCTATGACGCCGCCGCCAGGCTTTCGGATGCGCAATTACGCACGGACCGTCAGGCTTTTTTCGGCTCGATACTCGGCACACTCAACCACCTGGTGCAGGGAGACACGGTCTGGCTCAAACGCTTCGCCCAGCACCCGGCAGGCTTTACAGCGCTGGCCCCACTGGAAGCCATTGCCATGCCCGTCGACCTCAAGCATCTGGCCTTTGCCGACCTTAGCGCGCTGGCTGCCCGTCGTACCTGGCTGGACCAACTGATCATCGATTGGACCAAGACCCTGCGCGAGCCCGATCTCGACCTGCGCTTGCATTACCACAACATGCGTGGCGCCTCCGCCGACAAGCCCTTTTCCAGCCTGCTACTGCACTTTTTCTATCATCAGACCCACCACCGGGGCCAGGCGACCACCTTGCTGACCCAGGCCGGAGTGGATGTCGGCGACACGGACCTGCTGGCACTGATTGACTGACGGCAGCGGGCGCTGAGCAGGCTAGAGCCATAAACGAACGCCTAGGCAACTGTGAGGTCGTAATGACAGGTGCCGGGATCTTTCTGCGCCCGCCCTCTTCGCACCCGTCGTGGGTTTACCGATGGATGCAACCCATAAGAAGGAGACGCTTACATGGTCATTCACTTCAAGGTCGCCGGGCATCTGGCTTGCGGCCACCACGGTACCAACCTCCCCTCCAGCGCTGAGCTGAACCGGGTCAAGTGCCGTACCTGCCGCAACACTGAGGCCTACAAGGAAGCCCGCCGCACCCAACGCAATTCCGCTCGGCGTGCTTCGCGCAAAGCCAAGTCCCCCACCGCCACTGACTGGCGCAGCGCCTGGACCCAACGTCTCACCGACCTGCCAGGGTTGCAGCGTTTGCCCAGAGGGTTCAGCGGCCAGCCTTTCGTATAGGCCTGCACACGCAAGCCCCGGCTAAACCGGGGCTTGTTTGCGATCGCTCTGCCTTTCTGCTGAAGATTCATGACGCCCATCTGTGATTCTTGTGTTCGGGCAGCAGAAACCTACTGGACTCTCTTTTAAAACCCCTGTAGCCCACTGATCTTTCGAGCTTTTTCATCTTGCTCGATGCCCAACAAAGGTGCGTTACGGCCTTGCGCATACGCGCCTTGATCTATATATTCCCAACCCTGCTACACCGCGCTACCGCCCGAATGGCGAAACTGGTAGACGCATGGGACTTAAAATCCCCCGCTCGTAAGGGCGTCCCGGTTCGATTCCGGGTTCGGGCACCATAGATATCAAGGGCTTGCATGATTAACGTCATGCAGGCCCTTATCTTTTGCGCTCCGCAATTTTTGACACTGCTTCACAACTCACCCATCCCGGCGTCCTGCCAATCTGAATCAAAACCCTCACCGC
Organism: Pseudomonas sivasensis; assembly: GCF_021391435.1. Taxonomy (NCBI): domain Bacteria; kingdom Pseudomonadati; phylum Pseudomonadota; class Gammaproteobacteria; order Pseudomonadales; family Pseudomonadaceae; genus Pseudomonas; species Pseudomonas sivasensis. Next base: position 3,372,898 of record NZ_CP090029.1, read on the forward strand.
ACTGCCTACTGCGCTGATAGATCTACGGAGAATCAGCCATGTCGATTCACGATCTACTCGCTGCCCTTGCTCTCAAAGCCGGCTGACACAGATTCCGCGGCATCACTACGGCCTTGCTGTAGTTGAACCCTGGACGGTAGATAGGGTCGAGCTCACGCAGTAGTACGTTGGTAAGTCGCCTGCCTCTGGAGGTGTCCGCGTTACCCAGGCACGCCGGTCGCTCACATCGTCCCTGTGCCACCCGCTGGCGATCACAGCCCCAACGAGACCCGCGATCAGCAATTCAAACCTATCGATCTTGTCGAGCCGGCGCTGTCGATACTCCGTGCACTCGACTTCGTGGGGCCTGTTTGAAATAGCCGGCCCCAGCAGCACTCCCAGCCATGGTGGGACCCAAAACGAAAAAGCCCCGGCATATGCCGGGGCTTCTATCGAAACTGAATTTGAAGATTTTGATCAGGCCAACCTGGAGCCGCCAATAAAACCGAGGAAAACTAAAATGACATCCGCAGTGAGGAGCGCCGTGTAGTTAGGAAGGTTCTTGACCTCATCAAAGCCCTGCTGAGCAACCGTTGGAGTAAACAATGCATAGAGGCCAGTCGGCACAATTGCAAAGAGCGCCAAGAGGCCGACTAGCGTCCAAAGAGATGCTGATTCAACAAAATAGTTAATTTTCCGCCACCTCAAGATGGCAAAGCTGATCAAGAAAGCGACGAAAACCAGCCAAATATGATCGTAAGCGCCATCAATTAGGGCGCCAATAAATTTAAGTTCCAACACCGCAGGCTCCTGCCATCATCAATGAAGTCATAATGACATCATAACATAGCGTCTAAACACAACCTCGCTTGGCTTAAGGTTTTTTTGATGGGGGGATACTGGCCCAAGAACGGAAAACCCGGCTCTTGGCTGGGCTCAGGGGTTCGTGTGCGTTTCGCGTTACTTGTGCACTTGGGGAGAGTTACGCGCAAAACCCGCAACGCCAATATGTGCCGTGCTACTTAACCCTTGCAAAGCTTCTGTGGCGACTCCGTACCTGCGAGGGGATCCCGCCACAACCAGCATGGCGATAGACGAAGAAACCGAAGCAACCAAGTCTCTGCCCTAGCCAGGTCCGCCCATACACTCTGCGGTGCTGGAAAGCATTGCTCCCGCCTGCTGCACCAGCTTTCTCCACTCATCGCTGGTGATGAGTTCGGCAAGCTCCATGGCGTCAGCCCGCCGCAGCAATCCAAAATACTTAACCTCTGCGTCCGTTTGACTTACGGCCTGTGTAAACAGGTCGCGCCAGGCTGTCATGGCTAGTCTTCGCTGTGCCTCTCTCATCGAGGGCCCCTAATGGTGAGATGAGTCAGTATGTATTAGGTTGCCGGGCTGCGTTCGGCGTGATCTCGTTATTGCCGACCAATGGCGGCCATAAGCCATTAATCGCGAGGTTTTGGCTCAGTCACGGGAAAGTAGTGGGTCCGTTCGCACTGATCGTTGGCGTTTGCTGGACGATCTTCGCGCTGAGCGTCTTGTATCTGCCCTTCGGAGCGCCATCTATTGAGTCGGGAATCCTGACGATTACAACTTCCTCAGGTGTTACATAGAGCCCGCTACGTGCGTGGCTTTCTGCTTTTGCGACATCCTTTTCACCTGGCATTTACAGGACAGGGTGCTAAATCACCCTACTCCTTTGAAGAATTCCCTTTAGGCCCGCCCACAAGCGGGCTTTTTTTTGCCCGTCAGAAAGGCGCCAGATCCTCTTCGGGCTCAAGCTCGGCCTCCAAACCGCGACTGCCGTACGCGCACAACAATCTGACTGCCCGCAACGAACCTTCCTACAAAGCGAATTGTCGAAATGTGGCTTTGGTCACCCGTCTGCGCGCCCACCTATCAGGGAGAATCCAGCAGCCATCACCGGCTAATAGTTGGCGTGGTACCGGTTTTCTCGTGCCCGCTAGATAAAAGCCAACTATTCACGCGACATCTCAAGAGGCAAAGGAATCGTGCCCGAACAAAAAATGCATGCCTGCAACACAATTGATGAGTCCTTGGGAAATGCAAAATTGCCCGTAGAGCGGCTAGAGTCTTTAACATTTCTGCGCTTTGTTGCAGCCATCGTAGTGGTTCTTTTCCATTACGGAAAAGAAACGCAAATTTACGCAAGCTTGCCAACGATACTGAATTGCGGGCCGATCATGGTCACTTTCTTTTTCGTACTGTCAGGCTTTGTGCTCGCCCTATCGAATACAAAAAAGAACATTCCGACCTCACAATTCTATGTAAACAGAGCCGCCAGGATATTGCCCATTTATCTAATAGCGCTACTGACTTACATGGCAATAACAAGCAGCTCACTAAACGGCAAATTTTTTATATCCGCCGCCCTTATTCAAGCGTGGTTCCCAAAATACGCAACGACTTTAAATTACCCTGGCTGGTCTGTTTCAGTTGAGATGTTTTTCTATTTGATTTGCCCATTGCTGATTTTTGTCAGCAATACAAAAAAAGACGTACGCCTCAAGGTGTGGCTGGCGTCCTCGCTACTCCTTTGGGTTTTCAGCCAAGTCGTGCTCAGCTACTACAGCCGTACAGACCCCTATGGCAATACCAGTCCGCGCCTGCACTCGCTGATCAATTATTTTCCACCTTCACACCTGTGCAGCTTTGTCCTTGGGTTCACTGCCGGGCTCATGTTCAAAGCAGGCGTATTGCGCAACGTCGTCGGGGAGAAGACTGCGCTCGTTCTCAGCATCGTGTTGTTCGCCATTATCGGCAAGATAATTGATTACGGTCCAAGATTAGATGATGCCATCGGCGCGTACTTAGCGTACGGAAGTAGTTTCACAGCTATCCTGTTTGCCCCAGCGATTTACTTTTGCGCCATAGCAAACAACTTACTAAAAAAAGCCCCCTTCATACCCGTGCTTGTCATACTCGGAGAATCCAGCTATTCGCTTTACATACTGCAAGCGCCGGCTCACCTTGCTTTCCAAATGCTGCCGACTCAGTTTCTTTCTGAATCCAGTACGATTAATTTTTCAGTCTTTGTCATCTTTTTAATTTCGCTATCCATCGCTTCATACTTCCTGATTGAAAAAACCCTTTCAAAAACGATCAAAGTTTTTTATGCAAAACGCATGAAGCGTTCACCCGTTAAAACTGAAGCCGTAGCCTGAGAACATCGCCCCGCCGTTCTCCCGTGCTCACGCGACGACAGATTGAACACTGACCGTATTTGCATCATGCAAGCGTGGGCTTGGCTCTTGAGGCGCCGTTTACACGGCGTAAAGCAACCGCGCACCTGTTCCAAACGCACGCACACGGTGCGTCGTTTCTACCCAGGTGACATTTTTCGGAGCGTGGCCAGCGTCGCCATACACCCTGGTTTCCTTTAAAATCATAAACATAGCGTTTATGGCCTGAAGCTTGCTTTTAAGCTATCGCCGCGCCATGCGGCACTCGTTTCCCCCATCCTCTCAGGGTGGGCGACCCAGCCTCAACGATGCGGCTGGTGTCTCCAAGTGAAGCGAATCACATATCCAGCCGACAGCGCCGTCGGTATGTGAAATCAGGCCCTCCTTCCCCGCCTGCATTTCTTCCCAGACCTTCTTTCCTTCATTGCAAACCGTCATGCCCGGCGCTTTTCCTGGCGTGCTTCGGGCTGCAGTGGATAGGGAGTCCGGGTTTCAGGAGTCTTCCGAATGGCTATGAATCGTCGTGCTTTCCTGCGTGCATCTGCGATTTCCGCGGCTGCTGTGTCCACGTTGAGCCTCAAGAGTTTCTCGGCGTTTGCTGCCGACGACGCGATCAATATCGCCTCGCTGTATGACAACTCCGGCGGCCTCGACATCTACGGCAAACCCATCGTCCATGCGCTGACCTTCGCTGTCGAAGAACTCAATAGCTCCGGCGGCTTGCTCGGCCGCCCGCTCAACCTGATCAAGTACGACACCCAGTCGAACATGCAGCTTTACGCGCAATACGCCCAACAGGCCGCGCTCAAGGATCGCGCGGCGGTGGTGCACGCCGGTATCACGTCGGCGTCGCGGGAAGTGGTGCGTCCGGTGCTGGACCGCTACAAGACCCTGTATTTCTACAACAACCAATACGAAGGCGGCGTGTGTGACCGCAACTTCTTCGGCACCGGTGTCACACCCGGCCAGACCGTGGAGAAGCTGGTGTCCCATGTCACCAAGAAGTGGGGCAAGAAGGTCTACATCGTCGCGGCGGACTACAACTACGGGCAGATCGTCACCGCCTGGGTCAAGAAGTACGTCGAGCAAGCGGGCGGCGAAAGCGTCGGCATCGAGTTCTTCCCACTGGACGTGACCAACTTCGGCGCGACGATCTCGAAGATCCAGGAAGCCAAGCCGGACTTCGTCTGGTCGGCGCTGGTGGGCGGCGCGCACATGTCGTTCTATCGCCAGTGGAAAGCCGCAGGCATGACCGGCAAGCTGCCGATTGCCTCCACCACCTTCGCCGGCGGTAACGAGCACATCGTGCTGTCGCCGGAAGAATGCAACGGCATCCTGATCTGCCAGAACTATGTGCAGGAACTGGCCACGTCGCAGAACCAGGCGTTCGTCGAGCGCTTCCATAAGCGCTTCGGCGCGGACTATCCGTACATCACCGAACTGGCCATGGGCGCTTACCAGGGCATGATGCTGTGGGCCGAAGGCGTGCGCCAGGCAGGTACGGTGGAGCGCATGGCCGTGACCCAGGCCCTGGAAAAAGGCATCAGCCTGGACCTGCCCAGCGGCAAGGTCAGTATCGACCCGGCGACCCACCACTGTGTGCTCGACGTGCACATCGCCGAAGTCCGCGACCGCCGCCTGGAGGTGGTCGAAAGCTTCGCCCAGCAAGCGCCGTCCGACACCGCCGCGGTGTGCGACCTGGTGAAGAACCCGCGCGACGCCAAACAATACAGCATCGCGCTGTAAGGAGGCCGACATGGATTGGGCTGCCATTTTTTCCCTGCAAATCGTGGGCGCCATCGCCACGCTGGTGCTGCTGAGCATTGGCCTGGCGGTGGTGTTCGGAATGATGAAAATCATCAACCTCGCCCACGGTGAATTCATGATGCTCGGCGGTTACGTCGCCGTGCTCGCCACCCACAACCTGCACGTACCGATCTGGATTTCGATCCTGGTGCTGGCGCCCTTGAGCGTGGGCCTGTTCGGCATGCTGGTGGAACGCCTGCTGGTGCGACACCTGTATGGCCGCATGATCGACACCATGCTCGCCACTTGGGGCCTGAGCCTGGCACTGACCGGCGCCGCCACCATGCTGTTCGGCAACACGACGGTGGGCATCAGTTCGCCCTTGCCGGGCATCACCGTGGGCGCTTATCAAACCAGCGGCTACGGCCTGTTTGTGATCGCCGTGGCGGTCGCCGTGCTGCTGGGCATGTGGGCGCTGCTGCGGTTTACCCACTTCGGCCTGTGCGCCCGCGCCACCATGCAAAACGCCAAGATGGCCGCTGCACTCGGGGCCAATCCCGGACGGATCTACAGCCTGACCTTTGGCCTGGGCGCGGCGCTCGCGGGCTTGGGCGGTGCCGTGCTGGCGCCGCTTACCGGGGTGATTCCAACCCTCGGCGCCAGCTACATCGCCAAGGCCTTCATCACCGTGATCGGCGGCGGCAGCGCAGTGATCACCGGCACCCTCACCGCCGCCGGTGGCTTCGGCGTGATCAGCCAGGTGGTGACGTTCTTCAGCACTCCGGTGTTTGGTGAAGTGGCGTTGCTGCTGGCGGCCATTGTGCTGATTCGCGTACTGCCCCTGGGCATTACCGGTCGATTCTTTCGGAGGGCGTTCTGATGCCTGTTGATACCCGCACCCTATTACCGGTGCTCGGCTGCGTCGTGGCTGCGCTGCTGGTGGCGGTCCTGCCACAGTGGCTGGATCTGTTTACCCTGCTGTCCTTGACCATCTACTTGGTAATGGCCCTGCTGGCCCTGAGCCTTGCGTTTATCTGGGGCTTCGGCGGCATCCTGTGCTTTGGCCAGGCGGCGTTTTTTGGCCTGGGCGCCTATGCCTATGCCATCGGTGTGCTGAACATCGGCGACAGCACCTGGCCGGTGCTGCTGGCCATCGCAGTGCCCGCCCTGGTCGCCGCCGCCATGGGTTACTTCATGTTCTACGGCGGCATTAGCGACGTGTACCTGGGGGTGATTACGCTGGCGGTCACGCTGATTCTGTTCAACGTGATGAACTCCACCTCGGGCTCCGAATACCACATCGGCAGCGCACTGCTCGGCGGTTTCAACGGCATTCCAGCGATTCCCACCCTCAACATGCCGTTCAACCCTGAACGTGTGCTCGAACCGGAAACCCTGTTCCAGGTAATCGGCGCCGCGCTGATCCTCTGTTACCTGGGGCTGCGCGGGCTGCTCGCCAGCCGATTCGGCAAAGTGGTGGTGGCCATTCGTGAGAACGAACAGCGCGCCGGTTTGCTGGGCTATGACACGCGCCTGCACAAGTTGATCGTGTTCAGCCTGGGTGGCGGCATCGCCGGGCTCGCGGGTTGCCTGTTCGCCAACTGGGGCGCGTTTGTCAGCCCAGGCGTGTTCGGATTGGCGCAATCGGCGCAGATCATCATCTGGGTCATCGTCGGTGGCCGTGGCACCTTGTTCGGGCCGATCCTGGCGTGCATCGGCATACAGGCGCTGATGGCGCGCCTCGGTGAACAGCAGCATGTGGACAGCGGCTTTGTGCTCGGCCTGATTCTGCTGGTCTTCGTCATGTTGCTGCCCCGTGGCTTGCTGCCGACCTTGACCGGTTGGGCAGCGCGTGTTTTCCAACGTCGCCCGCAACCGACACCTGCACAGGAGCGCGCACTATGAGCCTGTTGCAAACCCAAGGCCTGGGCGTCAGCTTCGGCGGCGTTCACGCGGTCAAAGCCGTGGATTTCACCCTCGAAAGCGGCGAACTGCGTTGCCTGATCGGCCCCAATGGCGCCGGCAAAAGCACCTTCTTCAAGATGCTCAGCGGCCAACTCAAACCCACCCGCGGCGTATGCCACTTCAAGGGCCAGCGCATTTCAGGGCTGGCGCCGCACCATGTCGCCCGGCTCGGCATCGGCATCAAAACCCAGGCCCCCAGCGTCTTCGACGGCCTGGATGTGCTGGAAAACCTGCGCTTGGCCGCCAGTCGCCGACAAGCGCCAAACGAAGCCCGCGCCACTGCCGAGCAGACCCTGGAACGCATCGGCCTGGTCGACTTGCGCGCACGCCTGGTGGGCGACCTGGCCCACGGCCAACGCCAATGGGTGGAGCTGGGCATGATCCTCGCCTCGCGCCCGGAGCTGGTATTACTGGACGAACCCGCCGCCGGCATGACCTACCAGGAAGTGCGCAAGACCGCCGCGCTGATCAAAGAAATCAACGCCCACAGCACCGTGGTGGTGGTCGAGCACGACATGGAGTTCATCCGCCTGATCGCAGGCACCGTCACCGTGTTCAACCAAGGCGCAATCCTCGCCCAAGGCAGCTTTGCCGAAGTGACCCAGGACCCGGCCGTGCGCGAAGCGTACTTGGGCAAGCAGGAGATCAAACATGCTTGAAGTCATCGGTCTATCCGCCGGTTATGGGCGTATTCCCGTGTTGCGTGACATCCGCTTGAGCTGTGCCGCCAACACCTGCGTCGGTGTACTGGGTCGCAATGGCATGGGCAAGACCACCCTGTTGCGCGCCTTGATGGGCGAAATCCCCGCCATGGCCGGCAGCCTGCATTTTGCCGACGAAGACTTAAGCAAAGCCGCCGCCCACCAACGCGCCCGCGCCGGCATCGGCTACGTGCCCCAGGGCCGGCAGATATTCCCTTACCTGAGCGTGCGGGAAAACCTGCGCATGGGCTGCGTGAAGGACTTCGCCGCAGCCGACGCCACCATCGAGCGCATCCTCGCGTACTTCCCGCGCCTGCACCGCTTGCTCGACCAGCCCGGTGGCGCGCTGTCCGGCGGAGAGCAACAACTGCTGGCCCTCGCCCGCTGCCTGTGCGGCAACCCGAAAATCATCCTGCTGGACGAGCCCACCGAGGGCATCCAGCCATCGATCTGCGACGAAATCATTGAAACCCTGCAGCGCCTGCGTGTGGAACAGAATCTGGCGGTGATCCTGGTGGAACAGGACATCGAATTTCTCAGTGCCCTGTCCGACCGCATTCTGATCATCGAGAACGGCCAACTGGTGGACGAGGTCGACCCGGCTCACACCAGCGCCGAAGCCATCGCTGAGCGCTTCATGGGCTTTCATGCATAAGGAACCTGCCATGTCTATTCAACGCCCTACCCTGGCCGATCTCACCGAAGTCGGCCACAGCCTTGGCCTGCAAATGGCCGAGCCACTGCTGCACGAATACGCGAACATTCTCGAAGCCGTGTGGCAGGACTACGACCGCCTGGATGGCATCGCCAACCCGCCATTGCCCCCCCGTTACCCTCGCGCCCCCGGCCAGGTGCCGCAGCACAACCCTTACAACGCCTGGTACGTACGCACCGAGATTCAGGGGGCACCAACGGGCAAGTTGGCCGGCAAGCGCGTGGCGCTCAAGGACAATATCTGCCTGGCCGGCGTGCCAATGATGAACGGTGCATCGACCCTGCAGGGCTACGTGCCGGACATTGACGCCACCGTCGCGACACGTGTATTGGACGCTGCCGGACAGATTCTGGGCAAGGCCCATTGCGAGTTCTTTTGTGTGTCGGGCAGCAGCCATACCAACGCCACCGGCGCAGTGCACAACCCGCGTAATCCGGGGCATTCCACCGGCGGTTCGTCGTCGGGCTGCGCGGCGCTGATCGCGGCCGGCGAAGTGGACCTGGGCATCGGCACTGACCAGGGCGGCTCGGTCCGCATTCCGGCGGCCTACTCCGGTATCTACGGCATGAAGCCGACCCATGGGTTGATCCCCTACACCGGGATCATGCCCATCGAGATGACCCTGGACCACGCCGGCATCATGAGTGCCAACCTCGCCGACAACGCGCTGCTCTTGGAAGTGCTGGCTGGCGCCGATGGCCTCGACCCCAGGCAGGACCGCGTGGTGCCGACCGAAGCTTATACCCAGGCCCTCGGCAAAGGCTGCAAGGGCCTGCGGATCGGTGTGGTGCGCGAGGGCTTCGGGCATGCCAACTCCGAGGCCGATGTGGACGCGGCGGTGCGCCGTGCCGCTGCGTTGTTCGTAGACCTCGGGGCACGGGTGGAGGACATCTCGATACCGCTGCACGCCCTGGGCCACGCCATCTGGACACCCATCGCGGTGGAAGGCACCACCCAATTGCTGCGCGGCTACAATTACGGCTCGAACTGGAAAGGCCTGTACGTAGAGAGCCTTATGAACGCACAGCGAGACTGGCAGACCCAGGCCGGGCAATTCCCGCACGACCTGAAAACCTGCCTGCTGGCCGGTGAATACGCGTACACGCGTTTTGGCGGCCAGTACTACGCCAAGGCTCAGAATGCTGCACGGCAATTACGTGCGGCCTACGACCAGCAATTGCAGGACTTCGATGTGCTGCTGATGCCCACCGTACCGCTCAAGGCGCCAACATTGCCGACAGCAGACGCCTCACCCAGCGAGTGGGTGCAACGGGCCCTGGAAATGAACGCGAACACCGCGCCCTTCGACGTTACCGGCCACCCTGCCCTGTCACTCCCGTGTGGGCTTGCCAGTGGCCTGCCAGTGGGCATGATGCTGGTGGCGCGGGACTACGACGAAGCCACGCTGTACCAGGTCGCGCACGCCTTTGAACAACATATCGACTGGGAAAGCCTGATTTCATGAGCGCCTCTGACTACAAAGTCGGCCTGCTGTTTTCCGAGAGCAGCCTTACCGCTGCCTCGGAAACCACCCAGGCCAATGCCACCCACCTGGCGATCGCCGAGGTCAACGACGCCGGCGGCATCCACGGACGGCCACTGGTGCCAGTGGACGGCCATCCCGGCGCGGAACCGTCGGACTACCGCGACAGCGCCCTGCGCCTGTGTGACGAACACCAGGTGCAGGTGTTGTTCGGCACCCACATGTCGAGCACCCGCAAAGTGGTGTTGCCGGTGGTCGAGAGCCGCCGCCGACTGCTGTTCTACCCGACCCTCTACGAAGGGTTTGAATACTCGCCCTGGTGTTACTACACCGGTTCCGCACCGAACCAGAACTCAGTCCAACTGGCGCAGTACGTACTGGCGCATTTCGGCAACCGCGTGCTGTTTGTCGGTGGCTCCTACGTGTACCCGTTCGAGTCCAACCGCATCATGCGCGAACTGTTCGAACAGGCCGGTGGCGAAGTGGTGGACGAGATCTACTTGCCGTTCCACGCCACCGCCGAGGACTTCGAACGGGTGATGCAACGGGCGCGGGCCACGGCACCGGATGCGATCTACTCGACCATCGTCGGCAGCGATATTCCGGCCCTGCACCGCGCTTACCGACAGGCCGGTTTCGACCCGGCGCGCATGCCCATCGTCAGCCTCGCGACCAACGAGGTCGACGTGTTGCACATGAGCGATGAAGAAGCCGAAGGGCATGTGTCGGCGGCGCCGTGGTTCTCCACCCTGGCGACGCCTGCCAGCCAGGCGTTCGTCGCACGTTACCGAGCGCGCTTCGGTGACACGGCGCCGCTGACGGCGGGCGGTGAGGCGGCGTACTTCCAGGTGCATCTGTTCGCCGAGGCAGCGCGGCGTGCCGAGGGTTCGTCCATCGAAGCGCTGCGCAAGGCCTTGGCCGGTGCGCAGTTCGACGCGCCCCAGGGCCGCGTGCAGATCGACCCGGACACCCAGCACACTTGGCTGTGGCCTCGTATTGCGCGTCTCGACCACCAACGCCGTTTCGAGCTGGTGGTGCAGAGCGAGCAGCCGGTGAAACCCAGCCCTTACATGGTCGATTACCAGCTGGATGTGCAGCCATGAACAGTGGGAGTGCGAGATGACCCAGGCACCTTCGCTGTTGCGCGAACTCAAGGGCCTGCGCGTGCTGGTGATTCACCCGGTAGATGCCGAGGCCCGCGTGGTACTGGACCAGTTGCAGCGCATCGGTTGCATCGTTGAGCAATGCTGGCCGGTGCCTGCGCATTTGCCGGAGCACACCGATGTGGTCCTGCTCGCCGTGGAACTCAGCCAGCGCCTGAATACCCAGGCGCTGGTGGAAGGCTTGAGCGAACAGGCCCCGCCGATCATTGCCGTGGTGGGCTATGAAAACCCGTCGATGTTGCAACTGGTGCTGGAAACCCAGCCGGCTGCCGTGATCGAGCGCCCACTGCGACCCTTTGGCTTGTTGACCCAGTTACTGATGGCCCGCGCTGCCTGGCGTGCGCGCATCGACATGCTGGCGCAACTGCGCAAATTACAGACCCGGCAACCGGCGGTGTCGAAGATCTCCATGGCCAAGGCCCTGCTCATGGCCCGCCATCGCATCGGCGAAAACGACGCTCACCGGCGCCTGCAACGCGATGCCATGGCCAGCCGCACCAGCATGGAAGCGGTGGCCCAGACGATCATCGATGCCGGCCTGCCCCCTCAATCAGAATAAGCAGAGGTTATTCATGCAAGCATTCAATTTCAGCACCACCGCGCACCTGATCTGCGCCAGCGGCGCCGCCGCCCAATTGGCCGAACAGTGCGCCGCCCGTGGTGCACGCAACGTATTACTGGTCACCGACGCAGGCATCCTGCGCCACAACCTGCTGGATTCAGTCTTGCCCGGTTTCACCGCTGCGGGGATCAACCTGCAGGTGTACAGCGACGTCCTCGCCGACCCGGCCGAAGAGCTGGTGCTGGCGGCCACTGAACAAGCACGTGCAATCGGTGCCGACCTGATCGTCGGCTTCGGCGGCGGCAGCTCCATGGACACCGCCAAGCTGGTCGCCTACTTGGCACACCCCGAGCAACGCCAGGGCTTGAGCGACATCTACGGCGTCAACCAGGCCAACGGCGCGCGTCTGCCGTTGATCCAAGTGCCGACCACGGCCGGGACCGGTTCTGAAGTCACGCCGATTTCCATCGTCACTACCGCCACTGGTAAATCCGGCGTGGTGTCCCAGCAACTGCTGCCGGACCTGGCGATCCTTGACGCACAACTGACCGTCGGCCTGCCCGGCCCGGTCACCGCTGCCACCGGCATCGACGCGATGGTGCACGCCATTGAGGCCTACACCAGCAAGTTGCGTAAAAACCCGATCTCGGACCTGCTGGCCCGTGAAGCCCTGCGCCTGCTCAGCGCTAACCTTGAGCAAGCCGTGCGCGCGCCGCAGGACCTTGAAGCGCGCCAGGCCATGCTGCTGGGCGCTTGCCTGGCCGGCCAGGCTTTCGCCAACGCGCCGGTCGCGGCGGTGCATGCATTGGCTTACCCGCTGGGCATCACATTCCACCTGCCCCACGGGCTGTCCAACGCACTGGTTCTCAACCCGGTACTGACCTTCAATCTGTCCCACGCCCATGCGCTCTACGCCGAACTGGCGCCGTGCGTGCTGGGTGAGCGTCTGCTGCCAGGAGATGGCGCCGCACAACTGATTGAAGAATTGCGCAGGATTCATGAAGCGGTCGGGCTGCCTTTGCGCTTGAGAGACGCCGGAGTCACTTTGGAAAGCCTGCCGGAGCTGGCCCGCAGTGCGATGCAACAACAGCGACTGCTGGTGAACAATCCACGGCCCGTGCTTGAGGAGGACGCGTTGGCGATTTATACCGCAGCCTATTGAAAATCTGGCGCGGCAACTTCGCCAATCTGGACCTCGGGCTGGACTTCAACCTGGGCCGATCGTGGCAAATGGGCGTCTCCTACAAGACCGCCCTGGGTAGCGACGAACGAAACGACACCTTCCGCATCGGCGTGGATGGCAAGTTCTGACGCGCTTACTGGTGATAGCAGTGGGTCAGTCAATGCAACAGTGACTGACCCACTGTAAGGGCGGAGCCCTAGGCAGCCGTTACCGCAGCAACGGATATGTACCCAACCCGCCTACACCCTCCCCCCAATCAACACAACTATTCCCCCCCACTGCCTGACCCTGATCGGCAAACTCTGTTCCAGCGCCTCCAACGTCTGCTGCGCATCATCCAACGGAAACCGCCCTGTCACCCGCAACCCCGCCACTGCCGAGTCCAGCCGTACGATGCCACTGCGATAGGGCCGAATCGCATCCACCACGCTCGCCAATGTCTGATTACGCACCACCAACCAACCCTCCAACCAAGCGGTCTCACTGGTCGCCATCGGCACCTGAGTGAGAATCCGCTGATGATCAAACACCGTGCTCTGATGCATCGCCACGCGCTGCTGCGTACCGCCTTCGAGATGCAACACCACATCGCTGTCGAGGGTGACCAGACGCAAGGCCGCACCCTGCTCGCTCAGCATCAAGCGACCGCTGGCGCCAGTGATACGTCCGGCACGGCTACTGACCTGCAACGGGCGCGAGGCATTCACTAATATCTCGCCTGCACGCAGCTCCAGGCTGGGCTGCCCGTCGGCGAGCGTCGCGATCACCTGGCTGCGGGCATTGAGTTTGAGCGTCGAACCGTCGGGCAACTGCCAGGTGCGCCGCTCGCCCGTGCCGGTGGCGTATGACTGCCCGCCCGGTTCAAAGCGCGTCACCCAACCCACACCCGCCGCCAGCCCCAGCGCACACAAGCTGGTGCGCAGAAACGCGCGGCGACTGTTGGGCTGTTCCAGGCTGCGCAACAGTTGCGAGCTGGAGCGTCCACGCCATGGCGAAGCCTTGAGTTGATCCAGCCCTGCGATCAGTTGCGCGTAGACCTGACGATGATGGGCCGAAGTGCCACGCCACGCCTCCAGCGCCGCTTGCTGTTCGACACTGAAATCTCCGGACTGGATCTGCACCAGCCAACCAATGGCCTCCTCGGCCACCGGGTCGTTCAACGCTCGTTTGCTCACTCGTTCAACCCTAGGTAACAGGCGCGCAGGGCCTGGGTCATCAATTGGTGGATGCGCCCCAGCGACAGGCCGAGCCGTTCACTGATCTGCGCGTAGGTCATGCCGTCCAACTGGCTGTGCACGAACACCGCCTTGGCTTGCCCTGAAAGGCCATCCAGCAGCCGGTCGATGGCCAGCAGGCTTTCGATCAGGATCAACTGTTCCTGGGGCGACGGGTGCACGTGTTCAGGCACTTCGGCGAGGATTTGCAGGTAGGCTTTTTCCAGATCGCGACGGCGCCAGCCCTCATACATCAGGCGCTGGGCGATGGTGGTGAGCAGCGCGCGCGGTTCGCGAATGGCCGTGGGATCGGGCAGCATCCACACCTTGAGGAAGGTCTCGGCGGCGATGTCCTCGGCGCTGTGGCTGCAACCGGTGCGGTACGACAAGCGTGCGCACAACCAGCTGTAGTGCTGTTGGAAAATCTGGCCGATGAGGCGGCTCTTGAGCAAGGCATTCGGGTCCATAGGTCCATAGTCTTCATGGACTGCACACGCCAGCGGACAAGTGGTGGTGGGCCTGTCGGTTTGAGGTAGACCTGCATCCAGGCAGGTGAGTCCAGTTTGCCCCAGCGGGCATCACCGGATAAAAGAATAAAAACATCCAATAAGCTGCATTTTCTGCATAACCCTTGGCATCCCTGCAGGCACGCAAAAGCACCGCCTGCGAGCGCCGCAGGCGGTGTGGTGAGTCACTCAGTTAGCGGCTAATTGCGCCTCCGTACGCTCCTGTTCACGCAGCGGGCGCACCAGCCAGGCGACCACTGCGGTCAGCACCAGCAGGATCGCGGCCAACACCCAGAGCACGCCGTGGAACGCACTGTCATAGCCGCCGATAAACAGGCTGTGCACCGTGCCGGCCTGTTCCGTACTCAGGGCTTGCAACGACCCGGTGAGATTGCCGGCGGCCACGTCATCGATCCAGCGTTGCAGGGTCGAGGGATCGGGCGCCAGGCGGCTCAAGGTTGTGCGCAATTGGCTGTCCAGCAAGGTGGCCAGCAACGAACCATACAACGCCACAGCAATCGCCTCGCTGCCCAGGCGGAAGGTGTTAAGCAAACCGGCAGCCATCCCGGCTTTTTGCTCGGGCACGGTCTTGAGCGCCAGACCATCCACCAGCCCGGCCGACAATCCCATGCCAATGCCCACCAGCAGCAACGGCACTGCCAGTTGCCACAACGCCACGCCAACCTGGCTGACCAGCGCCAACGACACGACGCCCACCAGCAACGCAATTAGGCTGACCTTGAGAATGCCGATCGCCGACACCCCACGCGCCGCCCACTTGCCGGCCAGAATCGGGCAGAACAGCATTGGCACCGTCAGCAACAACATCGCCAGGCCTGCGTGGGTCGCGCTCAATTGCAGTACGCCGAACAGGTAGCTCGGCAAGTACGTCAGCAGCGTCACAAAGCCAAACGATGCCGCCACGGTGACCAACGCCAGGCCGACAAAAGGCCCGCTTGCCAGCAGCGACAGGTCCAGCATCGGCTGGCGATGGCGGCGTTCCTGCCAGGTAAATACCGCCAGCAACACCGCCGCGACCGCGACCAGGCCCAGCACGCCCGGGCTGCTCCAGCCCCACTGCGAGCCCTGCACGATGGCAACCATCAGCGCCAACAAGGCCAACACAAATAACGTCGCGCCCGGCACATCAAAGCGTGCAGTGCGTTCTGCCAGTTCGCCGTCCCGCGTGATCAACGGGGTGCCCAACAGCACAATGACCAAGGTGACTGCGTGCGCCCAGAAAATCGCGCGCCAGCCGACGCTGTCCAGCAGTAAGCCGGACAAGGTCGGCCCCAGGCTCACACCCAGCCCCGCAACGGTGCCGAACAAGGCAAATGCACGTAACCGCGCCGGCCCACTGAAGTGGGTGGAGAGGATGGCAATGCCGCACGAGAAAATCGCCGCCGCACCAATCCCCGCCAGCCCCCGTGCCGCGTCCAGCAACCACGCGCTGTCGGCCACCGCAGACAGCACCGAGGCCACCACATACAGCGACGCACCGGCGACAAAACAGCGCTTGCGCCCGAGCCGATCAGCCAGCGCGCCCCAGGCCAGGGTGAAGCAGGCAAACGCCAGGTTGAAGGCGTTGACCACCCATTGCAGGCTGGTCAACGGCGCCTGGATATCGGCGCCTATGGCCGGCAGTGCGAGGGCCGTGCCGGAGATGGAGCTGGGCACAACGAAGATCGCCAGCAGGATGATCGAGAGTAGAGCCGTGTCGGCAAACGAGTTTTTCATGGGTCCTTCCAGGGTCAGGTTGAAGTGAAACCGTGCACCGGCAAACGCACCGGTCGGCGCAGGATGATGCCGTCGACCCAGGGCACCTGGTCCGCCGGCACCGCCAGGCGCAAGTTGGGAAAGCGCTGCACCAGAATCTGCAACACCGTGGTGATTTCCAGGCGCGCGAGGGCCGCGCCCATGCAGTTGTGCATGCCGTAGCCGAACTGCAAATGCCGCGCGTCGTTACGGTCCAAGCGAATCGCCAAGGGTTCAGGAAACACCGCTGGGTCACGGTTGGCTGCAAATGCATCGGCGTAGATGATGCTGCCCTCGGGGATCAACCCCCACGGCCCGTCAAGGTCGACACTGGCCAAGCGCGGGAAGGTCGAGATGGTGCCCAGGGGGATCACGCGCAGCAGCTCTTCGACAGCATTCGGGATCAGCGCAGGGTCATCCACCAACTGCTGCCACAGCTCGGGCGCGGCCAACAGGGTGTACACCGCCTTGGTGAGCACGGTAAGAATGTTCTGGTCGCCGCCGATCAGCACGCCGAGCAGGATGCCCACCAACTCCTTGTCGTTGAGTGGCGGTTCACTGTCGTTGCGGGTGGCGACGAAACGCTGGATCAGCCCATCGGGATAGGTAGGGCGCGCGCCCGTCACCAGGTCGGTGAGGTAGTTGTAGACGCCCCAGAATTGCTTCAGCAGCTCTGGCACATCCGCGTCCGACGCGACCTGCACCGTATGGCTGAGCGGCCGATAGTATTCACGGTCACTCAGGGGAATGCCGAGGAGTTGGCAGTCCACCGTCGCAGGAATGTGATCAAGCACCTGGGCAAACAGGTCTGCACCGGGGGCCTGGCGCTGTAATACATCCAGGCGCTCATGGGTCGCCTGCTGCACTTTTTCCGCCAGTAACGCCACCCCACTGGGGCTGAAATCCCGCGCGACCACTTTACGCAAGCGGCCGTGATCGGGAATGTCGTTGTTAAGCAGTAACTCTGGCGGCGTGATGGTGGGCAGAAAACTCGCACCGTCTTCTTCGTTGCAGGGAGCGCGAATGGCGCGGTTGTCCAGCAGCAACGCCTGCACGTGTTCATAGCGGGTCAGGTGATACGCCAAGTGGCCGCTGGGCAAGAGGATCCTGGGCAAGCCATTGGCGGGGCTGGCGGGTTGATAGGCTGGCGGCGCATCCAGGTTGGGGATGCGCGCCACGGTGACTGGCGGGGTGGTGACGACGGCGATATTCATCACGCAGGCTCCCCGACAGGTTGCAACAGGTTCACACCAGTCAGGCGCTGCAACTGGGTAAGGGCCTGGTGGTTGTCAATAAAGTGCAGCACTTGCCAGCCCAGCGCGGCGGCGGCGTCGATGTTTTCGGCCACGTCATCGATCAACAAACTGTCAGCCGCGCTGACGCCTGAACGTGCGGTGGCGACCTCGAAGAACGCCGCTTCCGGCTTGCGGGTGCCTTCCCGGCTGGAATCGACGATCAGGTCGACCACCTCGTCCAAACCCACCATCGCCCGCCAGTGCTGCTCCCACTCCACCACGTTGTTGGTGAGGATGCCCACACGCAAGCCAGCACGCTTGAGCGCACGCACCGCGGCCACCAACGGCGCATTGGCCGGCACTCCGGCGAACCAATGCTCGCCAAAGGTTTGCAGGCGCGCACGGGACAAATCAATCTGCGGGTCGCGACGCCGCAATGCCAATTCCAGGCGTTGGCCCCACTCCTTTTCGGTGAGCAAAGCGCTCTCCACCGGCGCCAGCATCGGCACGCCCAGTTCCTCGGCCACATCACTCATGGCCTGTTGCAGCACGCGCGGGGCCAAGCCGGTCTTGACCTGATACTGCTCGAACAACGCGGGGATAGGCGGCGACAGCACGCCCCCGAAATCGAACCAGATAAACTTCAAATCGCTCATCGCACACCCCCCGCAACCAAGGCCAACGGCTGGCTGGCCGCCACGGGCAACAACTCAAGCTCGGCTGTGGCAATCACCACGCCGCCCTGCTCCACGTCCAGGGCCAGAGTGATGCGCCCGTGTTCATCGATTGCCAGGGCATTGAGATCGGCACGCACCCGTGTCGGCAAACCGAACTCGCCGAAGCGGGTGAACACCACATGGCAACTGGACAACAGCCACTGATCAGGGGCGGCCTGCAATTGCCGATCCGCCACCACCAAGGCCGCTTGCCGGAAACCTTCGAGCAGCAGCATGCCGGGGATGTGGTCGAGGGGATGGTCGAAGATCGCCGGGTTGTTAAGGTCCACAATCAGCGGCGCCACCAGGCGGTCGCCGCCCTGCTCAACGTCCTTGCCCAGCACCACGTTGTTCAGCCAATGGCGCCCTACCGCCGACGGGCTCAACGGTGGCGGCAGTTGCGCCAACGGGTCCGCGTCGGCGGGAATCGCCGCCAGGCCACGGGCGCGCATCTTGTTCCACGCGGCGCCGCTCATCCAACGGATGCTCATGCGCTCATGCCGTGCGGCGACTTCGCCATTGATGCTCAGGGACATGTTCAGGGTCACGCCACTGCGCTCGCCATGGCGCAGGTATTCGTCCACCACAAACACATCGATCTGTGCCGACGCCGGGCGATCCCCCACCACCAGCAAACTGCGCTCGGTGACGCGAGTGACACTGTCCAGGTAAATAAACTTGTCCTGGGCACTGACATCCAAGAACGCATGAGAGATATAGATCGACGCCTGGCGGAACACTTCCAGCAATAACAACATGTCGTAGTGGGCCGAACGATGCGTATGTTCACTGAAGTAACTGTGGGTACGCGGTAGTTGGGCGCTGCAGCGGAAATGACCCTCTTTTACCAACTCCGCGCCCGTCAGGAAGACTTCGCTGACAGCAGCGCGGTGCACCATGCTACGCGGCACAGTGTTTTCGCAATGGATCGCCGGCGCTGGGCTGGCTGGATTTAAAACGGACAATTCAGACATGGGCATCTGTCTCCTGATGAGCTTTTCCGTAAGCGTGCAGACCGCTGTACAAGTCCATGACTTGTGAGCTTTGCGCGGACAACCCGATCTGGCTGTCAGTACCCTTGTGCAGATACTCCCTTATATTTTCACTGCACACTTAGATCAGTTTGATCGAAGCTTATAAGCGCAACTAAATGATCTAGAGACCGAACTAAGTGTTCTAACTTAGCAGTGAAAAAAAGCCCATGAAGTTGCTCAAGGTCGTAAAGAACATCACGACCCGGAGCAGATTGGCATGTTGAAAACAGGATTCACCTTGGCGCCCCTGGCGTGCGCATTGGCCCTGGGCGGCCTGGCGCTGCCAAGCCTGGTGCTGGCGCAAAACGATGCGGCCGCCGTACACAAGGTCATTGAGTTCAATATTCCCGCCGGGCCCCTGGATGAAGTGCTGCTGAGCATTTCCCAGCAAAGCGGCCATTCCATCGCTTTTGATCCGCCGCTGGTTGAAGGCCGCGCAAGTCGTTCGATCCAGGGCCGCTTGAGCCAGGAGCAGGCGCTGGGGATCGCCTTGAGTGGTTCACAACTGGGCTTCAGCCAGACCGCCAGCGGCGCCGTGTTGATCCATCGCCTGACGGACACCAGCACACCCGCAGCCGCGATCAGCAGCGAACCGGCCGCGCCACGCCTTAAGTCGGTTGAAGTGATCGGCACCCGCCGTAGCGATGTCACCGCCCTGCAAAGTGCGGCACCGGTGGATGTGATCAGCAACGAACAACTGGAGCGCAGCGGCACCGATAACCTGGCCAAGGCCCTGGAAACCCTGGTGCCGTCAGTGAACTACCCGCAAGTCAACGGCACCGATGGCGTGTCGTCGCAGCGACCGGTGTCGCTGCGCGGCTTGGCGTCTGATCAAGTGCTGGTGCTGGTCAATGGCAAGCGTCGACACGCCTCGGCATTCGTCAACACCAAAGCCACCTTGGGCCGGGGTTCCCAGGCGGTGGACTTGTCGACGATTCCCGTCAGCGCCGTCGACCATATCGAAGTGCTGCGCGATGGCGCCTCGGCCCAATACGGCTCCGACGCAATTGCCGGGGTGATCAATATCGTGCTCAAGGAGCAGGATCACGGCGGCGCGGTGCAAAGCACCTTTGGCCAATACACCAAGGGCGATGGTTTTCGCCGCTCGGTCGGTGGCTGGACCGGTTTCACCTTGCCCGGCGACGGCTTCCTCACCCTCAGCGGCGAGGGCCTGCGCAGCGAGCGCACTTCCACCGGCGGCACCGATGGCCGGCAGTTCTACCCCACTGCAGATGCCCGCGAAGCGGATGCCGACCGTCATTGGCGCTACGGTTCTCCGGGGCTTGAGGATTGGAACCTGGCGCTCAACACCGGCCTGTCGCTCAACGATGCGGTCGACCTCTATGGTTTCGCCACTTACCAGGACCGCACCGGTGAATCCCAGGCCACCTTTCGCCGGCCTATCGACGCCAACAACCTGGTGGCCGTGTACCCCAACGGATTCCTGCCCCTGCTCGACGTACGTTCGCGGGATGCGTCGGTCACTGGCGGAGTGAAATTGCGCGATGACAGCCTGGGCAGCTTCGATCTCAGCGCCAACTACGGCCGCAATCGCATCGACTACCACCTCAGTGATTCGCTTAACGCCAGCCTCGGACCTGCCAGTCCCACCAGCTTCAACGCCGGCGCGTTGATCAACGAGCAAACCAACGTCGGCCTGGACCATGTGAAGGAATTCAAGGTGGGCTGGGGCGCGGGCCCGCTGGTGTTTTCCAGTGGCTTGGCGTGGCGTAACGAAGCCTATGAAGTGATCGCCGGCGACCTTGCTTCCTGGACACACGGAACTGCTCTGCCCACCCGTGCAGGCGGCGCCCAGGGTTTTCCCGGCACCCAGGACAGTGACGAAGGCCGCTATGCACGCCATGTGTTCGGCGGCTACCTGGGCCTGGAGCAACAGCTCACCGACAAACTGCAACTGGGCCTGGCCGGGCGCAGCGAGCACTACGATGATTTTGGCACCACGACCACCGGCAAGTTTTCCGTACGCTACGACCTCACCCCGCAGTGGGGCCTGCGCTCGACGGTAAGCAGCGGTTACCGCGCGCCGACGTTGGGCCAGATCGGCACCTCGGCGACCCAGACCGAATTCAAGGCCGGCGACCCCACGGCCTATCAGGTCGGCACCGTCAGCGTGAACACGCCGGTAGCCCGGGCGTTGGGCGCCAGTGACCTGAAGCCGGAAAAATCCACCAGCCTGTCCCTTGGTGTGGTGTGGCAGCCGCTGGAGCGCGCGAGCGTCAGCGTCGACGCGTATCACATACGCATTCAGGACCGTATCGCCCTGTCGGAAACGCTCAGTGGCACCCAGGTCAGCCAGATCCTCGCCAGCCAAGGCTATGGCAACTACTCCGGCGTGAGCTTTTTCACCAACGCCCTGGACACCAAGACCAGCGGCGTCGATGTGGCCGCCCACTATCGTCTGGACCTGGACGACGCCAGCCAACTGACCCTCAACGGCGCGTTCAACTACAGCAAGACCCAGGTCACCGATATCAAGGACAACCCCGGCCCCCTCGCCGGCACCGGCATCACGTTGATCAACCGCGAAGCCCTCAGCTACGTGGAAAGTGCCTCGCCCAATACCAAGCTGATCCTGGGGGCCGACTGGCGTAAAGGCGCGTGGCAGGCGAGTTTCAACACGATCCGCTATGGCACCTACACCCTCGATTCCAACCTCGGCGAAGCCCGCGACCAGACGTTTTCCGCGCAGTGGGTAAGCAATGCCAGCGTGTCCTACGACATCAGCCAGGCCCTCACCCTGACCCTGGGCGGCAACAACATTTTTGACAGCTACCCCGACAAGATCGACGTGGCCAACCGCTTTGTCGGTGGGCGCGTGGCCTACCAGAGCATCTCCCCGGCCGGTGCCGAAGGCGCCTTCTACTACGTGAAAGCCGACTACCGCTTCTGACCCTCATTAAGGAGTTCATATGAGCTTTGATCCTGTGCGTTTTACCCAAGAGTTCGAGCATGACTTTGCACTGGCCAAGCAGTTGCTGATCAAGCATCAGGTGCTGTCGGGCAATGAGGCGGGAAATATCAGCCTGCGTGTTCCCGGCGAAGAGCGGCTGGTGATTGCCTCGTTGAGCGGGGCTGACAGCGGTGTGGCGGCGATTGTGGATTTCGAGTTGCAGCGCAGCCAGGGCAGCCTGACTGACAACCTCAAAGAGGTGGCGGCACTGCATGTGGCGATTTATCGCGAGCGGGGCCAGGTGAATGCGGTGATTCATACGCACTCGCCGTATCTGACGGCGTTTGCGATTGCGGGCCGGCCGTTGCGGGCCCATGCCTCTCAGTTGTTGGGGATTCTGGATGAGGATCAGGAGGTGCCGCTGACGGCGTGGGGGCCGCGGTATGCGCCGGAGCCGGTGGTGGCGGCGTTGCGCGAGCATCCGCGGGCGCCGGCGGCGTTGCTGGCTAATCATGGTCCGTTTGCCTGGTCCGAGCGGGGGGTGTTGGCGGTTACGCGGTTGTTGATCAATTTTGAGGAGGCGGCGTATTTGACGTTTTTGGCGCAGCAACTCGGTACTCCGCAGCCGTTTCCCAGTGGCGCGGCGCAGCGGTCGCGGTTGGGGTGGAGTGCGACATGAGCGGTGTTGCGACTGACACGGCACGGTCTGGGTTTGGGAGGGGTGGTGCGACGATTCGACTGGCTTTCGGTCGTGGGTTATCGGTGTGCATATCCGTTGCTGCGGTAACGGCGGCTTTGGGTTCCGCTCTTACAGCGGCTCACTTTTGGAAGAGCCCAAACGTAAGCAAAAGGCTCTCGCCACACCACTCGGTGCCTCGCCTAGGCTCGGCATGCCCTCACTCCGGCCAGCGTGGTCGACGGGGCGCTGTAGATCAAAAGCCAGATCAAAAGCAAGGTCAAAAGCCGGATCAAAAGCATCGCTTTGCGGGCTTTCGGCCTGCCGGAGTGATGGTTGCGGCGGTGCTTGCTTTCAGTGTGCTTTCGGCTCATGCCGAGGTTTTGCTCGAACGGGCTCAATCCCGTGGCACGCTCAATGTCTGCACCAGTGATGAGTTTCCTCCGTTCAAGATGCTGGATGCCCAGGGCAAGCCCAGTGGGTTGATCATGGATTTGATTGTTGATCTGCAGCAGCAGTTGTCTGCTCGGGTCGGTCAACCGTTGAAGTTGTCTTTGGTGCAGGTCAATCCGCTCAATCGTTTGTTGTTTCTCGATCAGGGACGTTGCGAGGTGTTGGTGACGTCCTTGTTGGACACGCCAGCCCGGCGTCGGGAAGTGGATTTTGCCAGTCCGGGGTTTTATAGCTCGGCGGCCACGGTGTTTGCGCCGAAAAGTACGGCGGTGCCCGATTGGGAAAGTCTGCGCGGCAAGACGCTCTGCGCGCCGGCCACAAGTGTGTGGGTGCGGCCATTCGAAAGCCGCTACGGCCTGCAGTTCGCGTCGTTTAACGGCACCGCCGAGGTGCGCAAGGCGGTGGCTGACAGTCGTTGCCTGGGGGCGATGGGGGATGATGCGTTGTACAGCGCCCTCGCCCGTCAACCTGAGTGGGCCGACTACGAGGTCAAGCTGCCGGGGCAGGCACCGGCGCCGTGGGGGATTGCCCTGCGCAAGGGCCAGCCGGAGTTGTTGGCGGCGGTGTCGAACATTGTCGAAGGCTGGCATGCCAAGGGTCTGATCATCACGTTGGAGCAGCGTTACGGCCTGGCGCCGAATGCCTGGGTCGCGCAGCAGCATGCGCAGGCACGCCATGAGTGAGGTCAACCTGCGCCTGTGGCTGGAGCAGCACGGCCTGTCGCTGAGCATCGTCTGGGACCCGATGGACCGTCAGCGTTTTCTGCTGGGCCTGGGCCTGACCTTGCTGTTGTCACTGGCAAGTATCGCGCTGTCGCTGTTGATCGGTGTCGTCGGCGCCGCCGGCCTGGGTTCGCGCCAAGGTCTGTGGCGCGGGATCAGCGACGCGTACGTGGCGTTGTTTCGCAACACGCCGCTGTTAGTGCAGTTGTTCTTTTTCTACTTCGGCGTCGGTGCGTTACTGCCGCTGGTGGACGGGGTGCGCCTGCTCAACGGCACGCAGTGGGCGATCATTGTGATCGCCCTGCACAGCGGCGCGTTCCAGGCAGTGAACCTGCGCGCCGGGATTGATGGGGTGCCACGCGCCACGCTCCAGGCGGCCGCCGCCCTGGGTATGCAGGAGCGCACCGTGCTGCGCCATATCGTGCTGCCGCTGGCGCTGCGCAATAGCCTGCCGGCGATGGGCAATACGGTGGTGCAGACCATCAAGTCCACCTCCATCGCCTATGCGATCGCGGTGCCGGAGTTGCTCTATGCGAGCAACCGAATCTGGTCGGATAACTTCAACGTCGCCGAGATGATGCAAGTGCTGTTGCTGGTCTGGCTGTTGTTGATCGGCCTCAGCAGTTGGCTGTTGCGCCGCCTGGAGTATCACCTGCGCCTGCCGGGCCAGGAGTTGCCGAATGCTGCCTGAACCTTCGCCACTGATGCTGCTGTGGCAGTGGGCCCCGGCGCTGCTGCAAGGCTTTGGCCTGAATATCCTGATGGGCGTCACCGCCATGTTGGTGGCGACGGTCTTCGGCGTCCTGCTTGGCAGCCTGCAAGTCAGTGCTCGCCCGGCTCTGCGCCGTGGTGCCGGACATCTGAGCCGTTTGCTGCGCAACCTGCCCTGGCTGGTGGTGATGTTTTACGTGGCCTACTCGCTGCCCTACGAAGTGCAGTGGGCCGGGCGCTGGTGGCAGTTGCCGGACTGGCTGAAAGTCGCGCTGGGCCTGGCGTTGCCCGCCATCGGCTACGTCTCGGAGATTGTGCGCGGAGGCGTGTACGCGGTGCCGTCGGGCCAGTGGGAGGCCGCCCAGGCCTTGGGGCTGCGCCACGGCCAGGCCCTGCGCTACGTGATCATTCCGCAGACCCTGCCAAGCCTGGTAGCGCCGTGGATGAACCTGTATTGCGCGGTGACCATGTCCACTTCCCTGGCCAATCTGCTGGGGGTGGAAGAGCTGATGACCACCCTGCAATCGCACCTCTCCAGCCAATTGCGCAGCGACCTGCTGCTGCCCGCCTATGGCGTGGTGTTTATCGCGTTCTTTCTCTACATCTATCCCCTTTCACGCTGGGCCAAACGGCTGGAACGCCGATGAGCCTTTCGACGAGTACCACGACCATGCGCGACGACACCCTGTTGACCCACCTCGGCCGTGATCCGGCCAACCATGCCGGTACCGTCAACACCCCGGTGTATCGCAGCTCGACCTTTATCTGGCCCGACACCAGCACCCTCACAAACCACCTCCAGCAGGCCGACGACCCGCACTACCGCGGGCATATCTACGGACGCAACGGCAACCCCACCACCGCCGCGTTCGAAGACGCCGTGGCCGAATTGGAGGGTGGTTTTCGGGGGCTGATCATGCCCAGCGGCCTGGCGGCGATTGTCGGTGCGGTGTTGGCCGTGGTGCGGGCCGGCGACCATATTCTGGTCACCGACAACTGCTACTGGCATGCGCGCCAGGTGTTCGACCAAATCCTGCCGCGCTATGGCATCCAGGCCAGCTATTTCGCGCCGATGCTCGGCGCGGATATCGCCGGCTTGCTGCGCCCGAATACCCGCCTGGTGTATGCCGAAGCGCCCGGTTCAAGCACGTTCGAAGTGCAGGATATTCCCGCCCTCGCCCACGCGGCCCACGCCCATGGCGCGCTGCTGATGCTCGATAACACCTGGGCCACGCCGCTGTTTTTCAAGGCGTTTGAACACGGCGTGGATATCTCGATCCATGCCGCCACCAAGTACCTGGTGGGCCACAGCGACGCGATGCTGGGCGTGATCGTCACCACGCAAGCGCTTTACCCCGGCGTGCGCGAAACCGTGCGTCAGCTGGGCTATATCGCCAGTGCCGACGACGCCTACCTGGGCCTGCGTGGCCTGCGCACCCTCGGCGTGCGCCTGCGCCAGCACGAGCGCTCGGCACTGACCGTTGCGCAGTGGTTGCTACAGCGTCCGCAAGTCGCCCAAGTGCTGCATCCGGCCTTACCGGGCGCGACGGGACACGACGTGTTCAAACGCGACTTTCTCGGCTCCACCGGCCTGTTCGGCGTGGTGCTCAAACCCATCTCAGAACCGCAAACCAAAAGCTTTCTGGAAAGCCTTCGGCTGTTCGCCATGGGCGCCAGTTGGGGCGGTTTCGAAAGCCTGATCCGCCAGCAGCAACGCCACCCTTCGGCCCAGATTGAACCCGGCGTGTTGCTGCGCCTGCACGTGGGCCTTGAAGCCGTCGAAGACCTGATCGCCGACCTGCAACAAGGCCTTGAACGCCTGACTGTCACCCCACCTGCCCCAAGGAGTCTGCCATGAGCCAAACACTGCCCACCCACTACAGCATTTGCCCGCTGCTGGTCGCGTCCAACATCGCCGTGGAACTCGGCTGGCTGGATGAGGAATACCAGCGCGTCGGTGCCGAAGCGATCTACCTGCGCTCGCTGCCCGATAACCAGGGCTGGCTGCCGCACTTCACCCATGGCGAGTCGCGGTTGATTCGTGACGGCGGCGCCGTGCCCGCCCTGTGGGCGCGTGCGGATCAGGCCGACACGCTGCTGGTGGCCACCACGGCGAGCCAACGCGCCGGGCAGATTCTGGTACGCGCCGACGGGCGTATCCGCCAGGTCGCGGACCTATTCGGCAAACGCATCGGCGTCCCGGTCAGCCGTAACAAGGCGCGGGTGGATGTGCTCAAGGCGCTCGCCGAGCATGGCCTGTTCAATGCGCTGCAACTGGCCGGACTGGAACCGTCCCAGGTGCGGCTGATCGAGCTGGAGGATGAAGGCGATCCCCACACTTTGCAGCCGGCCGCACGGCCATCGGCGTTCTGGGCGCAATTGCACGGCCTGCACGGCAAGCCGGGCCAGGAAGTCCGTGCATTGGCTGAAGGCCGTGTGGAGGCGGTGCATATCGCCGCCGGGCATGTGCCGGCGTTGCTCGCCAGCGGTGAATTCACGGTGATCGAAGACCTGGAGCGCTACCCCGACTGGACCCTGAAAAACCATAACGGCCCCTACGCCACCACCGTCAACCGCGCCTTTGCCGAACAACACCCCCAGGTAGTCGTGGCGTTCCTGCGTGCGGCGATCCGCGCGGGGCGCTGGATCAACCAGCACCGCGAGGCCGCCGCTGAGTTGTTCACCCGCGTGACGTTCCTGCCGGATGCCGGGTTTATCCGCCAGGCCATCGCCGAGCTGGATTTTGTACCGCAACTGGGCCCGCAGAACCTCGCCGCGCTGGAGCTGAAAAAGGATTTCCTGGTGCAGCGCGGTTTCTTGCAGAACGACTTCAGCGTGCATGAGTGGGCCCGGCCCGACTTCCTCGCCCAGGCCCACGCCGGGCTCTAACATTCCAACCAAGGACGAACAATGATTGCTCAGTACCGTAAAACCCTGCTCGCCAGCCTGCTGCTGGCCGACTCCACGTGGGCCGCGCAAACCGCCAGCTCCACCGAACCGCAACTGAGCAAGGTCGAGGTGGTCGGCGCACGCGTCACCGAAGCCAGCGCCGCCATCGGCGAAGACAAGATCAGCAACACCCTGAGCATCTCGCACCAGGCGCTGCTGTCGGCGCCGGCGGGCACCTCGGGGCTGAAAATGCTCGAAGCGCTACCGGGCTTCAACGTGCAGGTCAACGATGCGCTGGGCTTGTATGAGTTCGGCAACTCGGTGTTCGTGCGGGCGTTCAATTTGCAGCAGATCGGTTTTTCCATCGACGGCGTGCCGTTGGGCCGTACCGACCAGTTTGGCGGCAGCCCGATCTATCGCTACGTCGACAACGAAAACACCGAACGGGTCACGGCCTCTACCGGGGCCGGGGATGTGTCGCAATCGGGCTATGCGTCACTGGGTCCGTATGTGGATTACCAGACCAGCAACCCCACGGTGGAGCCTGGCGTGAGCCTGTCCTATACCTTGGGCAGCGACAGTCTGCGGCGCAGTTTCGTCAAGTTGCAAAGCGGCGAATACCAAGGCCTGTCAGCGTATTTCAGCCGTTCAAAAATCGACGGCGACCTGTGGCGCGGCCCCGGCACAATCGATCGCGAACACTTGGAGGCCAAAGTGCGTTATCGCTTCGGTGATCGCGATGAAGTATGGCTGCGCGCGGTGCACAACTCGTTCTACGACTATGACTCGCCCTACGTCAGCATCGCCCAGTACGACGGCAGCGCCAACGACCCCTTCGGGCGTTCGGGCCGTTACTTCGCCTACCTGGACAGCCTTCCCGATCTACCCGAAAGCGTGCCGGGTGTGCGCTACAGCAACACCGGCTACAACCAGTTCTACAAACAGGCGGTGAACCAGCGGCGCGACACCTTATACAGCCTCGGCGGCCAGTTCGAGATCCGCCCGGACCTGCTCAACTACACCACCCTGTACTACGAAGCCAAGAAGGGCTTTGGCGTGTCGCCCGAGGCCTACGCCACCTCCCTGGCGCTGCACAATGCCGAAAGCAATGTGGACGGTCTGTTCGCCCCCAAAGGCGTGCAATACGGGCTGTCGTCCCTGAGCGGGCACCGGTTCGGGGGGCGTACCGGGCTGCAATGGGAAGTGGGTCAACACCAGATCGACACCGGGCTGTGGGCCGAGACCGATGTGTTCAACCGCCAGCAAGGCCGCTACAACCTCACCGATGGCAGCCCGGCTGGCGAGCCGCTGTTCAATGAACCGGTGCACCTGCAAGGGGATTTCAGCTCCACGCGCAATTCGTTGCAGTACCACCTCAAGGACACCTGGACCCTGCTCGATGATCGCCTGCGCCTGCAATTCGGCTTCAAGAGCTTGAACCTCAAATACCGCATCGAGGGCTATCGCAACGCCGGTGACTACATCAACAATCGCCAACCGCGCCTCAGTACCCAATGGAACGACGCCTTCCTGCCCCAGGCCGGGCTGGTCTACAACCTCACCGACGACACCCAAGTGTTCGCCTCTTACTCGGAAAACATGGCCCTGCCCCGTGGCGCCGACGACATTTTCCGCGCTGCCAGCCCCAGCGCACCGCCGCCGGATGCCGAACGGGCTAAGAACTACGAGGTGGGTTATCGCATCAACCGTCCGACCTTCAACGCCGCCTGGGCGCTGTACCGCACCGACTTCGACAACCGCCTGCAAGCCTTTGCCTCAGCGGTGCCCGGCAGCAGCCAGGTGGAAACCTACTACCAGAACGTCGGCAAGGTGCAGGCCTATGGCACGGAGCTGAGCGGTCAATGGAAACCACCGATCCTGGCCGACAAGGTGGTGCTCAACGGCAACCTGACCTACAACAAATCCACCTTCCAGAACGATGCCGCCGGCCTGTCGATCCGTGACAATGACGTGCCCGACAGCCCCCGCTGGCTGGCACAGGCCGGGGTTACTTACGAGCTGGCACCGTGGGCGTTGCTTAACTTTTCGGCGCGCTACATCGGCGAACGCTACAGCAACTTCACCAACAGTGAATCGGTGCCCGGTTACACCCTGTACAACGCCTACCTGGACCTGGGCGGCGAGCGCGTGCATTACGGCCCGCTGAAAAACGTCAAGTTGCGCTTTAACGTCGACAACCTGTTCGACAAGGACTACCTGGGCTACATCCTCACCAGCACCAGCGGCCCCGCCGTGTTCCGACCCGGCTCGCCGCGCACCTTCCAAAGCACCTTGAGCATGGAGTTTTGAACATGACCAAGCGCCTGCTGATCCTCGCCTTGTTGCCGTTTCTGGCCCACGCGCAAGTGATTCCCACGACCCTCGCCCTGCACCAGCGCCTGCTGGTGCTGGACAGCCACCTCGACACACCGCTGACCCTGACCCGACCCGGTTGGAACATCCTGGAGCGCCACGACTACGAACAGGACGGCAGCCAGGTCGACCTGCCGCGCATGCGCGAAGGCGGCCTGGATGGTGGCTTTTTTGCGGTCTACACCCCTCAGGGCCCACGCACCGAGGAGGGCCGTGCCTACGCCAGCGCGTATGGCCTGGCCACCCTCACGCGCATCCGCGACGTCATCGACCGCAACCCCGACAGCTTTGCCCTGGCCCTCACCGCCGACGACGCCCGGCGCATCGCCGCCCAAGGCAAGCGCGTAGTGTTTATCAGCATGGAAAACGCCGACCCGCTGAGCTCCGATCCCGATTTGCTCAACACCTACTACCGCCAAGGCCTGCGCATGCTCGGCCTGGTGCATTTCATGAACAACGACCTGGCCGACTCGGCCACCGCCCTGCCGGAATGGAAAGGCCTGAGCCCCAAGGGCCGCGACCTGGTGCAGCGAGCCAACCGCCTGGGCATCCTGCTGGACGTGTCCCACGCCAGCGACGCGGTGTTCGACCAGATGCTGGCGTTGTCCAGCGCCCCACTGATCGCCTCCCACTCCAGCAGCCGCGCGGTCAACCCGCACCCGCGCAACCTCGACGACAACCGCGTGCGCCAACTGGCGGCCAAGGGCGGTGTCATCCAGGTCAACGCCTACAGCGACTACCTGATCCCCCTCACGCCCAACCCGGAACGCAACAAAGCCATGGCCGCCCTCGGTGCACGCTTTCACAACCTTGCCGCCCTGAGTCCAGAACAGATCAAGGCGCTCTACCAAGAACGCGACACCCTCAACCATCGCTTCGCCCAACCCAAGGCGAGCCTCGATGTGTTCATGAAGCACCTGCTGCATTTGCTCGAAGTGGCCGGCCCCGATCACGTCGGCATAGGCGCCGACTGGGATGGCGGCGGTGGCGTGACCGGGCTGGAAGATGTCAGCCAGTTGCCGGTGATTACCCAGCGGTTGTTGGATGCCGGGTATAGCGAGGCGCAGATCGCGAATATCTGGAGTGGGAATTTGTTGCGGGTGTTGCAGGCGGCTCAATCCGCCGCCCTGTAGCGTTAACCTACTGCCACCCTCCCCCCATCACCTTATACAAACTCACCCGATTACTCTGCTCCGCCAGGCGCAGGGTGATCAGGTCCTGCTGGGCGCTGTACAGCGAGCGCTGGGAGTCCAGGGCTTCGAGGTAGCTTTGCGAGCCGGCGCGGTAGAGCGCGTCGGACAGGTCGTAGCTCTTCTGGCTGGCATCGGTCAGCGCTTGCTGGGCGGTGAGGCGTTGGTCCAGGGTGCTGCGCACGGCCAGGGCATCGGCGACTTCCTTGAATGCGGTTTGCAGGGTTTGCTGGTAGGTCTGCACTTGGATCTCTTTCTCGACCTTGGCCGCATCCAGGGTCGCGCGGTTACTGCCGGCATCGAAGATCGGCACGCTGATGCTCGGGGCGAAGGTCCAGGCGCCGCTGCCGGCCTTGAACAGGCTGGACAGTGACGAACTGGCGGAGCCCGCATTCGCGGTGAGGCTGATGCTGGGGAAAAACGCCGCACGGGCCGCGCCAATGTCGATGTTCGCGGACTTGAGGCTGTGCTCCGCAGCGAGGACATCGGGGCGTCGCTGCAACAGGCTCGACGGCAGTTCGGCCGGCACCTGCACCAACGCCGCCGCCGATTGCAGGTGGGCGTCGGGCAGCAAGGCGTCGGGAATGTCGCTGCCAACCAGCAGGCGCAAGGCGTTGCGGTCCTGGAGAATCTGGCTCTGATACTCGGCCACATCGACCCGCGCCGACTCGACGGTGGTTTGCGCCTGGGCCACGGCCAACGCCGTCGAACCACCCAGGGTGTGGCTGCGCTGGGTCAGTTCGTAGGTGGACTGCTGGCTGGCCAGGGTCTCCTCGGCCAGTTGCAGGTGCTCGTTGTCGGCGGCCAGGGTCAGCCAGGCGGTGGCCACTTCGGCCACCAGGCTGATTTGCGTGCTGCGCCGGGTTTCGGTCAGCGCCAGGTAGTCTTCCAGCGCTTCGTCCTGCAGGTTCTGCACGCGGCCGAACACGTCGACTTCATAGCTGCTCAGCCCCAGTTGGGCACTGTAGTCGTGGCTGGTGACGGCCGTGCCGCTGCTGGACAGCGAACCCGGCGTGCGGCTGTGAGTACCGCTGACGCTGGCGTCGATGGTCGGGAACGCCGCGGCGCGCTGAATACGGTATTGCGCCTGGGCCTTCTCGATATTCAGGCTGGCCAGGCGCAGGTCGCGGTTATTGGCCAGCGCCAGGGTTTGCAGTTGTGCCAAGCGGCGGTCGGTAAAGAACTGCTGCCACTGGATGCCGGCCGGCACCTCACCCTGCACGCCCGCTTGCCATTCGCCAGGCACCGGGGCTTCAGGCTGTTGATAGTGAGGCGCCAGGTTGATGCAGCCGCTGAGGACCAAGGCGGCCACTAACGGACAGAGAAAGCGGATCATGCGTCACCTTTTTCGACAGTGGGCGTCGTGCTGACACGGCCAAAGCGGCGGCGGATCAACACAAAAAACAGCGGTACAAAGAAGATCCCCAGCACCGTGGCGCTGAACATGCCGCCCAGCACACCGGTACCGATGGCGCGACGCCCGGCGGAACCTGCGCCACTGCTCACGGCCAGGGGCAGCACGCCGAACATGAAGGCCAGCGAGGTCATCAGGATCGGCCGCAAGCGCTGGCGCACGGCAATCAGCGTCGCCTCGCGCAGGCTGTTGCCCTGCTCTTGCAGGTGCTTGGCAAATTCGACGATCAGGATCGCGTTTTTCGCCGCCAGCCCAACGGTGGTCAGCAGGCCGACCTGGAAGTACACGTCATTGCTCAACCCGGTCAATCGCGTGGCCAACACCGCGCCGACGATGCCCAGCGGCACAACCAGAATCACCGAGAACGGCACCGACCAGCTCTCGTACAGTGCGGCCAGGCACAGGAACACAAACAGGATGGACACCGCATACAGCAACGGCGCCTGGGACCCTGAAAGACGCAGTTGGTAGGACTGGCCGGTCCACTCGTAGCCGATGCCATCGGGCAGTTGCCGGGCAATCGCTTCCACCGCGTCCATCGCAGCGCCGGAGCTCACGCCGGGCGCCGGGTCGCCGACCACTTCCAGGGAAGATGTGCCGTTGTAGCGTTCCAGCAAAGGCGAGCCATAGCTCCAGGCACTGCTGGCAAATGACGAAAACGGCACCATTTCACCGTTGCTGTTGCGCACGAACCAGTGATCCAGATCCGCCGCTTGCATGCGGGTGCTGGCGTCGCCCTGCACGTAGACCTTCTTCACGCGGCCCTGGTTGAGGAAGTCGTTCACATACGTGCCGCCCAACGCCGTGGACAAGGTGCTGTTGATGTCGCTGGTGCTCAGACTCAAGGCCCCCGCCTTGCGGTCATCGATGCTGATTTTGAGTTGCGGTGCGTCGTCCAGGCCATTGCTGCGTACGCCCAGCAGGCGCGGGTCTTGCCTGGCCAGCGCAATAAACTGCTCGCGCGCCGCCACCAACGCATCGTGGCCAAGACCGGCGAGGTCCTTGAGCTGCAAATCAAACCCTGAACTCTGGCCCAGGCCGCGCACGGCGGGCGGTTGCATCACGAACACATCGGCATCGCCAATGCTTGCCAGTGCCAACGTGGCGCGTTGGGCAATCGTAGCGGCATCGTCTGAGCGCTCACTCCAGTCCTTCAAGCGAATAAACGCGCGCGCGGTGTTCTGGCTGTTGCCGCCCATGCCCAGGCCGCTGATGCTGATCATCGCCTCGACTTCCGGCTGCTTGAGCATGTACTGCTCGAACTGGTGCAACACCGCCTGGGTACGGCTGTCGGTGGCCCCTACCGGCAGCTGGATTTGCGCCATGAGAATGCCCTGATCCTCATCCGGCAGGAATGAGGTAGGCAAGCTGGCGTAACCCGCTGCCATGGCTGCGGCGATCAGCGCGTACACCACCAGGCTGCGCCGTGAGCGTTGCAGGACACCGCCAACCAACGCTTCATACGCGCGGGAGCAACGATCAAAGGAGCGATTGAACCAGCCGAAAAAGCCCCGTTGAACGGCGTGCCCTGGCTTGAGCAGCGTGGCGCACAGTGCTGGCGTGAGGGTCATCGCGACCACCACCGAAAGCACCATGGCCGAGACGATGGTCACCGAAAACTGCCGATAGATAATCCCGGTGGAACCCCCAAAAAACGCCATGGGAATAAACACCGCACTCAACACCAGGGCGATGCCGACCAGTGCGCTGGTAATTTCATCCATCGATTGCCGCGTGGCCGCCAGGGCCGACAAGCCCTGCTCGGCCATCACCCGTTCGACGTTTTCCACCACCACAAT
This sequence comes from Pseudomonas sivasensis, assembly GCF_021391435.1. Classification (NCBI taxonomy): domain Bacteria; kingdom Pseudomonadati; phylum Pseudomonadota; class Gammaproteobacteria; order Pseudomonadales; family Pseudomonadaceae; genus Pseudomonas; species Pseudomonas sivasensis. The sequence continues at coordinate 3,407,196 of NZ_CP090029.1, forward strand.
CGCATCGTCGACCAGCAACCCAATGGCCAGGACCATGGCAAACATGGTCAGGGTATTGATCGAGTACCCGAACAACGCCAACACGCCAAACGTGCCCAACAGAACCACCGGCACCGTGATCGCCGGGATCAGCGTAGCGCGCAGGTTTTGCAGGAACAGGAACATGATCAGCACCACCAGCACGATGGCCTCGCCCAGGGACTTGACCACTTCCTCGATGGACAGGCTCACAAAGGGCGTGGTGTCGTAGGCGATCACGTTCTTCAATTGCATTTCAGTGGGGTAGAACGGCGCCAGCTCCTTGAGCTTGGCCTTGACTGCCTCGCCCACGTCCAGCGCATTGGCGCCCGCCGCCAGTTGCACGCCCATGGCGGCGGCCGGCTTGCCGTTGAGGGCCGAGTTGATGTCATAGCTTTCGCTGCCCAACTCCACGGTCGCCACATCGCCGAGCAGCACTACCGCGCCGTCGCTGCTGGACTTGATCACCACGTTGCGGAACGCTTCGGCCGTTTGCAGTTTGCTGCGCGCGCTGATGGTGGCATTGAGTTGCTGCCCCTTCACCGCCGGCAATGCGCCGAGTTGGCCGGCTGACACTTCGGTGTTTTGTGCCTCCAGCGCAGAGCTCACATCCGAGGGCATCAGCGCGTATTTTTCCAGTAGCGCCGGGTCCAGCCAGATGCGCATGGCGTAGCCAGAACCGAGGGTCTGTACGTCGCCCACGCCGTCGATACGGCTGATGGAATCGAGCAGGGTGCTGGAGATGTAGTCACCGATCTGGGTGCCGGTGACGCTGGGATTATCCGACGCCAGGGCGGCAATCATCAAAAAGTCCGAGCCGCCCTTGGTCACGGTCAAGCCTTCGCTCTGCACCGATTGCGGCAAGCGCGACTCGGCCTGTTGCAGCTTGTTCTGCACCTGCATCTGCGCCACATCCGGGTCGGTGCCGGCGCCAAAGGTCAGGCTGATACTGGCGCTGCCCGCCGAACTGCTGGAGGCGGACATGTAGGTCAGATTGTCCAGGCCTTTCATTTGCTGCTCGATGACCTGGGTCACCGAGTCTTCGACGGTCTTGGCCGACGCGCCGGTGTAGGTGGCGGAAATACGCACGGTGGGCGGCGCGATGTCCGGGTACTGCTCCAGCGGCAACTGGCTGATGGATAACGCACCGCCGAGCATGATGACGATGGCGATGACCCAGGCGAAAATCGGTCGATCAATAAAGAAACGCGCCATGTTCAACCCTCCTGCGCCAGGGCGCCGGCATCTGCGGCCTGGGTCTGGACCACGGCGCCGATGCGGACTTTTTGCCCACCCTCGACGATCACCTGGTCACCGGCCTTCAAACCGGCGGTCACCCACCACTGGTTGCCCACGGCGCGGTCAACGGTGAGCACGCGTTGCTCGACCTTGCCGTCTACCACCAGCAACACCGAGGTCACGCCGCTGGCGCTGCGGCTCACGGCTTTTTGCGGGATCAGGATCGCCTGGTCATCGCGGGCCTGCTCCAACACGCCGCGCACGTACATGCCGGGCATCAGCAAATGCTCCGGGTTGTCGAATACCGCGCGCAAGGTCACGGTGCCGGTGCCCTGGTTGACGCTGACCCCGCTGAACTTGAGGCGGCCATCGTGGTTGTAGGCGCTGCCGTCATCCAGCTTGAGGCTGATGCGGGCCTCGCCGTCACCGTTGGCCTGCAACACGCCACTAGCCAGGTCGCGCTTGAGGGCCAGCAATTCGGTGGTGGACTGGGTCACATCCACATAGATCGGGTCGAGTTGCTGCACGGTCGTGAGTGCGGTGTCCTGGTTGGCCACCACCAGCGCACCGGGTGTCACGGTAGACGTTTCGATGCGCCCCGCGACCGGCGACGTGATGCGGGTATAGGCCAGGTTGATGCGGGCGGTGTCGAGGTCGGCCTGGGCCACCTGCACGTCAGCGGCGGCGGTCAGCAGGGTGGCCTGTGAGTCCTCGTTGGTTTGCTGGCTGATGGCGTCGATCTTCACCAACTGGGCGTTACGCGCGGCGGTGGTCTGTGCCGACTTCAACGTGGCGCGCGCCTTGGCCAGGCTCGCCTGGGCCTCAGCCAGCGCCGCCTTGTACGGTGCCGCATCCAGTTGGTACAGCGCCTGCCCGGCTTTCACCTCGGCGCCTTCGACAAACAGGCGCTGTTGCACGATCCCGCCGACCTGCGGGCGAATCTCGGCGACCATAAAGGCCTGGGTACGCCCGGCCAGTTCAGTGGTCCGCACCTGGCTCTTGGGTTCCACGGTGATCACCGAGACTTTGGGGGCAGCGACTTCGGGCGCGGGGTCGCCAGCCGAGCAGCTGCCGAGCAGCACCAGAATGATGAGGGACAGGAGAACCGCGGCGGTTACCAGGTATTTGGCGAAGAATTTGGTCGACATAGTTGCCTCTGCAAGACGGGGTAGTGCAAGCCTTACCCTCATGCTGCAAGGCAAATGTGCAGGAAAATTGAAGATTGCCGACCTGGGTTGAATCTTTCGTCCGTGGGGGCCTAAATGGACGCGTCCCTTTTGTTACGGCCCCCATTCATGAAGTTGAGTATCTCCACCAAGTTGTTTGTCGCGGTGCTGGCCGGTGTGTTGCTGGTCATCCTGAGCATGGGCCTGGCCACCAGTTGGAGTTTTGGGCGGGGGTTCCTGGGCTTTATCAATGAGCAGGCAATGGAGCGCATGGCCCAGGTGGTGCCGCGCCTGGCCACGGCTTACCAACGTGAGGGCAATTGGGACTTTCTGCGCAATCGGCCGGATCGCTGGTTTGACGTCATGCGGCCCGACCCTGATGCCGCGCGTGCGTCGGATGATTTGCGGCCCCCGCTGGCCTCGGACTTGACCGGTGCACTGTTTCGCATCGCCCTCCTCGATAAAGACAAGAAACGCGTCACCGGTTACCCGGCCATTGGCGAAGATGCGCTGGTACAGCCCGTGGTGGTGAACAGTGAAACCGTCGGCTGGCTGGCCGTCACGCCATTCCAGAGCGTGACCGAAGCCGGCGGCGAACGCTTCCAGCAGTACCAACTGCGCACCAGCTTGGTGATGGGCGTGTTCTCGTTGCTGCTGGCGATGCTGATAGCCTGGTGGATCGCCCGCACACTGCTGGAGCCGGTCAAGCGCGTGGCCGCCGCCACACACCGCCTGGCCAGCGGCGACTACAGCAGTCGCGTGGCCGTGGCCTCCGACGACGAAGTCGGCCAACTGTCCCGCGACTTCAACCAATTGGCCTACACCTTGGAGCGCAACGAGAAAATGCGCCGAGAATTTATGGCCGATGTCTCCCATGAACTGCGCACCCCGCTGTCGGTACTGCGTGGCGAACTGGAGGCGATCGAGGACGGCGTGCGCAGCCTTGACCAAAGCTCAATGAAGTCGCTGCAAGGCGAAGTCAGCATGCTCAGCAAGCTGGTGGATGACCTGTATGAACTGTCGCTGGCGGACGTAGGTGCCCTGACCTACCGCAAGGCCCCATGCCTGCTGAACGACCTGCTCGAAAACAGCCTGGCGATGTACCGGGACCGCTTCACCGCCCGCCAGTTGCAGATCGACCTGGAGTTGCCGCGCCAGCCCGTGGAGTTGCTGGCGGATGCCAGTCGCTTGCAGCAATTGTTTTCCAACCTGCTGGAAAATGCCGTGCGCTACACCGACGTCAACGGCACGTTGCGCATCAGTGTCGGTGTCGACCGCGACACGGTGCGTATCGACTTTCTCGACTCCGGGCCGGGCGTGTCCGCAGACCAGTTGCCGCGCTTGTTCGAGCGGTTCTACCGCGGCGAGTCATCGCGCAACCGCGAGCATGGCGGCGCTGGCCTGGGCCTGGCAATCTGCCGCAGCATCGCCAACGCCCACGATGGCAGCCTGGTTGCCGACCACTCGCCCTATGGCGGCCTGTGGCTGATCCTGCGCCTGCCCCGGAGCCTGTGAACCATGAACGATGAACAGCCGATCCTGATCGTCGAAGACGAACCCAAACTCGCCGCCCTGATGCGGGACTACCTCGAGGCGGCCGGCTACACCACCCTGTGCCTGGACAATGGCCTGCACGTGGTGCCCGCCGTGCGCGCCCACGAACCCAGATTGGTCCTGCTCGACCTGATGCTGCCCGGCCGTGACGGCATGCAGCTGTGCCAGGACCTGCGTGGTTTCAGCGCGGTGCCGATCATCATGATCACCGCCCGCGTCGAAGAAGTGGACCGCCTGCTCGGCCTGGAACTGGGCGCCGACGATTACATCTGCAAGCCCTTCAGCCCCCGTGAAGTGGTGGCGCGGGTCAAGGCCATCCTGCGCCGCAGCCCGCAGTTGCTGGACACCAGCGCGCCACGCCTGCTGATCGACGAGGCTCGCTACCAGGCCTCGCTGGACGGCATCACGCTGGACCTCACGCCCCTTGAATTGCGCCTGCTCAACACCTTCGCCCGCGCCGCCGGCCGCGTATTTTCCCGCGACCAATTGTTGGATCACATCTATTCCGACCACCGCGTGGTGACCGACCGCACGGTGGACAGCCATATCCGCAACCTGCGGCGAAAGCTGGAACAGGTGTGCCCAGGGGAAACGCCGATTGAGTCGTTGTATGGGGTGGGGTATCGGTTTCAGTTGGCTGAAAAGCGGCCACATGCCTGAAAACACTGCGGGTTCAAATGTGGGAGGGGCGGTGCGACGATTCGACTTGCCCCGGATAGCGGTGTGTCAGTCACTAATTTAATAACTGACCCACTGCTATCGGGGGTCGGGGGCAAGCCCCCTCCCACATTTGGTGCTTGGAGGATTGGGGTTACATCGGCGTGCTGCCGATAACCCGCAACGCCAGGCCCTCGTACGCATCCAGGGTAATGGTGAACTCACCGTCCGCCGTCAGATCCCCTTCTACCCGTTCGTTGATGATGTCCACCACCATCCCCGCCGCGATACCCGGCAGGTTGAGGGTTTCGGTGATCGGCGTCGCGCCGAAGTTCAGCGCGGTGATTTGCGTGCCCTTCCCGGCCGGCAAGTCGTGAACCATGATCAGCAGCGCCGGGTTTTCCACGTCTGGCACCAGGATCTGACGGCTGGCGGCGATGTCGTAGGCGCGGCGTACGGCTAAGATTTTTTGCAGCTGCGAGGCAAATGATTCGGGGTCCAGCAACTGGCTGTTCAGGCTGCCGTACAGGCTTTTCGAGCGCGGCATCTGGCCGGCCGACAATTCTGCGTCCGGGTTCAGGTCTACCAGGTCGTAGGCGCCGCGATGAATCCAGCGGGTGTCGCCGTCCTGCATCAAGTGCTCAACGTCGTCGGCCGCCAACGGCAGCGCCCCGACCAAATCCCAGCCGGACAAGGCAAACACCCCTGGCTGCATGGCGTTGTACATCACCAGCAGTAAATGGATCTGGCGGATCTGTTCGATATCCGCAGGCGTAATCGCGTCCAGATCACGAATGCCCAGCGCCGCCGTGATGATGCTCGCCGTGGTGCAGGACACGCCATTGGTGACGAACTTAAGGTTGTACGGCGCATGCTCGCCCGTCAGGCGTTCGTACATCTGTTCGCGAATGTGCTCGCGCAGGATATTGCCGGGGAAGGTCTGGCCCTGGTAGAGGAAGCTGTCGTTGGCGTGCAGGGTCCAGAAATGCACCAGTTCAAGGGTCAATTCGTCGTGATTCTGCAAGGCATGGATCAGCGAGCCAGGGTCGATGCCCTGACGGTGCATTTCACGCAGCATCAGGCGCAGGAACTCGGCATCGCCCATCAGCAGTGCATGCTGGTACGCGGGACGGGTGATGAAGTCATAGGACAGGTCGGCGCCGCCGTGGGACATGGAGGCGATATCGTCGACGGTGAGGTTCAGTTCCTGAAAACTGAACCCTCCCGCCTTGCGAATCGCCCCGCCGAGCAGTTGGTTGCCGGTGATCGACAGGGGATGGCTCTCCGACCAGGCCGTGCCATCGAGCTTTCGTTCCACACCAAGGAAGCCGTTGGCGTCCAGGCGCAGGATCTTGGCACCCATCACGTCGATGGCGTGCAGGGCGTCGCCGATGATCATCTGCTGCGCGGCGAAGGTCGGGTCCAGCCAGTTGAGTGACGGCTGACCTTCCTTGAAGTAATGCAGGTACACCCAGCGACGCGGCTTGCCATCCACGCCGATGACCACGGGCGTGGTGCTCCAGTCGGTTTCCTTCACGCCAGGCTCAAAGAAGATCACCCGCTGCAACTGGCCGACGATGTAGTGCTTGTCGCGCAGGGCGTCCACTTGCAGCGGGCTGAGGTTCTGCGCATCGCGGCCCTCGGCCACGTCGGGCAGCAACGGCCAGTCTTCCTCACGAATTTCCACCATGTGGTAGAGGCCGGGGTAATCCTCGTACGCCATTTCGGCCAGGCGGAAATCCGCGCCCTTGCCGGTGTGGGACGGGATCACATCGTCAATGATCACCGCGTTGTGCGCCGCCGCCATGCGCGTCAACGCCTGCAACTGCGCCTCAGTGCCCAACTGCGGGTCGATCTCGAAGCTGATGCGGTCGAAGTTGCCGTCGATGGTCGGCGTGTGCCGTGTGCCGCTCAGGCCACCGGACTTTTTCAGCGGGCCGTTATGAATGCCTTGGATGCCGATCTTCGACAGGGTATGCCATAGGGTTTCATCCCCCAGCGCCTCCAGCACCGTACCGCCCTCGCGGGTCACGATCGAGGCCGGATAGGCGGTGAACCACACTGACGAGAGCGCCGTGGCGTCCCGCGGCCGTGTCTGTGCAAAGGGCTGCTGCCACAACCGGCCTTGCCCCGAATAGAGCTTGGCGCGCTGGCGGGCCGCATGCAGCATCGATTGTTCTACCAGCCAGTTCACATGGTTGTTTTCAGCAGCGGTCATAAGCTCGGTACCTGTCGTCGTGAAACGTTACTCGTAGACATATGAGGGGTACGGAGCCCATTCGTTGCATTGCAATGGCCGTCATTACGCCGTGGATCGACAGGATCGATTCTGAACAGAGCGGCCGCTCCCACAACGGATCGGCGTCGGCTATTTGACCAACCGCTTCTCCTTCGAGGGGCGATAGCCGAAATACGAGCTGTAGCACTTGCTGAAATGGCTCGGCGACACAAATCCGCACGCCACCAGCACTTCCACTTGCGACAACTCGGTGTGCTGCAACAACCGACGCGCTTCCGTCACTCGCAATTCCATGTAGTAGCGCTGCGGCGTGGTGCCCAGCTGTTCCTTGAACAACCGCTCAAGCTGGCGGCGGGAACGACCCGCGTAGACGGCGAGCTGGTCCAGTTCCAAAGGCTCTTCGAGGTTGGCGTCCATCAGCTTTACCACTTCACGCAACGGCGCGCTGACGCTGACGTTTTCAGTGGGTTTGATACGCCGGTAGCGGGACTCCTCAAACGCCAGGATGTCCTCGATACCTTCGACCAGTGCTTTGCCATGCAGGCTCTTGATCCAGTCCAGGGCCATATGGAACGCGCCTGAAGGGCTGGAGGCGGTCAGGCGGTCGCGGTCGATCACGTAGGGTTCACTGGTGACGTCGGTGGCTTTGGACACTTCCGCCAGCGCCGGGCGGTGTTCGGGGTGGATGGCGCAGCGGTAGCCCTGCAACAGCCCTGCGCGGCCAAGAAACCAAGCGCCGTTCCACAACCCCGCGAGGTGCACGCCGCGCTCGCCAGCGCTGCGCAGCAGTTGGATGAAATCCTCGCCGGCCTTGAGTTCGGTGCGAAAACCGCCGCAGATCACCAGCAAGTCCAAATCATGCAGCGCAGCAGCATCAAGGCACGCATCGGGGCGGATGACCAGGCCCAGGTCGCTGATCACTTCGCCGTCGCCCCAACCAAACGTCCGCGAAGCGAACAGATCAGGACGCAGCAGGTTGGCGGTGACGAAGGTGTCGAGGGTCTGGGTGAATGCCGGCAGGGAGAAGTGTTCGAGCAACAGGAAGCCGACACGGGTGACCGATGCCGGTTGCGGGGTTTCATTGAGGTAGCGCAGGTTCTTGCCTTTCATGCCGCCGCTGAATTGACGTCTTTCCATCGAGGGTTGGCCCACTGTTATTGTTGATGCCGTGGGCGCCATCTTAGGGGGAAATGCGTTGGCTGTCTCAGGCGCTGATCTTGTAAAAAGCACAGCCCCCGGAAGCCCGTGGCAGAACAGTACAAGGCCCATCTGATACGGTTTTTTCTTTGTTATCTGCGCCTGTATTGAAATGCGCTCAAGGCGGACAATACCCCCAATCCTTATTCCCTTCCCTTCGGAGGCCTTATGACCAAGATGGCGATTTTCCTGTTCGGTTTTTTAGTGCTGACCATCGGCATCGGCCTGCTGGCGACGATCTCACCGGTCTAGCGCTTAACTGGCAAACAACATCGGGTACAGCGACAGCACCAGCAACGCGGCCATGGACCAGTTGAACAGCCTCAGCCAACGCGGCTCACGCAACACATTGCGCAGGCCGCTACCACAGCCCACCCACACGCACACGCTGGGCAGGTTCACTACCGCAAACACCAACGCAATCACCAGCACGTTGGTGACATAACCCTCGGCCGGCGTGTACGTGGTGATGGCTCCCAGCGCCATGATCCACGCCTTGGGGTTCACCCACTGAAACGCAGCGGCGCCGAGGAATGTCATGGGCTTGCCGTGTTCGTCACTGCTGTCGGACATGCCGCCTGCCGTCGCAATCTTCCACGCCAGGTACAACAGGTACGCGGCGCCGACATAGCGCAATACGGTGTAGGCCCAAGGAAACACCTTGAACACTTCGCCCAATCCCAGGCCGACCGAAATCACCAGCAGCATGAAGCCGATACTGATCCCCAGCGCATGGGGCATCGAGCGGCGAAACCCGAAGTTAACCCCCGAGGCGAGCAACATGGTGTTATTGGGCCCAGGGGTGATCGAGGACACGAAAGCGAACAGCACAAAGGCTGAGAGCAAGCTGGTGGACATGAACATGAGGCAGCATCCAAACAGGGGTTGTATGCAGGCGACAGTAGTGGGTTATGGCCTCCACTGCCCCATACAGCCATGCGCGGATTGAGGCGTACACTTTTCACAAACCTTTCACAGACGACCGAATAGGGTAGACCCAGCTCCTAATGAACATCCCTTTTAGCCCGCACTCCCCATCGCGGGCTTTTCTTTGTCCGCGATTTATCCCAGGCAAAAAAAAGGCAGGTCATTGTTCATGACCTGCTCTCGTTGACTAACGGTTAACGCTGACCACCACCGCCGCCGCCAGGGCCGCCGCCTTGACCATGACCACCACCGCCATGGCCGCCGCCACCACCACCGCCCGGTGGCATAAACATCCAGCAGCCCGACAAGGTAGACAACAGCGCAACAACAACAGCCGCCTTGGTAAGGTAATTCAACTTCATGACAACGCTCTCTGCTTTACAAGGTTTGGTGTACGTAAAGTAAGACCGCTGTAAATGAAGTCCGTCACGGCTTTCGTGTAACGTCTTGGTAGGGTTTGTGTTGTAGTGGATACACGTATGAGCAATGGGTTTGAGTTAACCGGGGCGATTTAGATGATCAATATTCGTGCAGCGACTGAAGCCGATCTCGATAGCCTACGAGCATTGGGCTGCGAGACCTATCAACAGCATTTCTCGACCTTGTGGTCCCCTGATGGCATGCGGGATTTCCTGGATCAGGATTTCTCACGCGACGCGTTGAGCCGATCACTCGACCTGCCCGAGCGTCAGTCATGGCTTATCGCCTCAGATGAACGGGGCACACCCATTGGGTTTTCCAAGGTCAACTGGTCAACACCAACGCCAATCACCGGTGAGCTTGGCGCAGAACTGCAAAAAATCTATTTCCTCAAAACCGCTGCCGGACTTGGCTACGGCAAGCAACTTTTGCAGTTTATCTGCGATCAGGCAGTGCAGCGTGGAGAGCACTTACTGTGGCTGGATGTGCTCAAGAGCAATTCAAACGCCCGACGGTTTTACGAAGCGTTTGGGTTCCGGGAGATCGGTGAAATCCCATTCGATACGGATTTGGCGGAAGTCGGGATGGTTGTCATGGGCCTTGAGCTGAATCGGCACCAAACGGAGAAATAAATGGAAGACTTGATACAGGGCCTCGACGGGCCCAGAACCGCCCAGCAGGAATTGTTCTACGACCTTGAAGATGCCGCGGCTGTTATTGGATGGTCAGTCATGGAGTTGACCACCCTGGCGTCCAAAGGCAGAACGCCGGATGAGGCGGCAGCATTGATGAGAATGTGCGCGCTGCTGGCAAATCAACAGGCAAAACTAGCGGCGTATGCGGATGAGGTTAAGGGGCTGCGCATCAACCGGTCGTGAATCAACGCGGCGGGTCTGGCCGGAACACCGTCAGCGCGCCAAGCGTGACTGCAAACGCGCCGAGAAACGTCGAGGTGTAGCTGGGAATAGCCCAAAGCATCAAACAGTGAACGACCAGCAGGAACGCAGCCAAGAGGCGGATTTGCAGGTTTGAAAATCTGCTGCCGTATCGCTCAGCGGCGCTGTTGAAGTATCTGATCCATTTCATAAGAAGACTCCTGACTGAGCAAAGAATGATTCTAACCGAGTGAACGACTCCAACTTTTCACCAGACAATAAAAAACCCCGTAGACGTTAATCTACGGGGTTTTCAAGAGTGGAGGCCGAGGTCGGAATCGAACCGGCGTAGGTGGATTTGCAATCCACTGCATAACCATTTTGCTACTCGGCCTCAAACGATCAACGCCCTGGTTGCTGACATTCACCGCATAAAAACTTGAGTGGGCTACAAAGCCATGCCTCTACTCTAACTCATTGAATACATTGAAGTTTTTAATGCTTCGTTGCGTTCGATGGGCGCCATTATGTACTCATTTGCCAATGCCTGCAACCCCTTGATTTCAAAAATATTTCGCATTGGCATCAAGGGGTTGCGTGCCTGCCCTACTCCTTGATGCGCTGCGACTGGTATTGCGGGTCGGCCTTGATCTGGGCGTCGGTGAACGGCAGTGAGCGCAGTTTTTTCTCGGAGAACGCTTGGGTCTGGTCCTTGGCGTATTTCGATGCGGGGTTGCTGGACAGGGAGAACGCCAGTACGCCCTGGGCGTGTGGGCCTTGGTCGTCGAAGGTGACGATTTGCAGGTAGCTGCTGCCGCTGACTACTTCGCGCTTGCCATCGGCACGGGGCACGGTTTGCATGGCGTTGTAGATCCCCAGTTCCTGCGGGCCGCCGTGGATCGGGGTTTGGCCGGAGACTTGGACATCGCCCCATTTACTACCGGGCTTGAGGCCGAGCTTGGCGACGTCTGCGGCAGAGGCCAGCATGGCTTCGCGCAGGGCCTTGGCGACCGGTGCACGGTCGATGGCCAGGCCGCGCGGTGTGGTCAGGGGTTGGGCCGGGTCGAAGGCAACGCGCCAGGCATCAGGGATTTGCTCCAGCTGTTCCACCAGGTTGATGAAGTGCACTAGACCCAGGCCGCTGTCGAGGTTGGCGTGCCGGTCCCAGTCTTTGAGGCTGGTGCACAGCGGCTTCAGTGCCGCCGCATCGGTGCCGAGGTGTTTGGCGCAGAACGCCAGCAAATCCGGCATGACCTGGCCGGCCAGGTACACCTCGTTGTCCATCACCATGTTTTGCAAGTCGGCAGCGCTGATCGGTTGCTTATCCAGGGATTGCAGGCGCTGCAAGGCAAACCGCGCTCGCGGGCCCAGGCCGATGTTGTCCTGGCTGATCACCGGTGAGAAACCTGCCAGCGGCGCCTTGGGGTTGACCATCCAGGCCGAATCGTTGGAGTGCTGCACATAGTCAGTGCGCTCCAGTTGCGGCAGTTGGTCAGCCGGAAAGATGCCGGGCTGGGCTGAGCGTGGGTCGACGTCCCAGGCGCAGGCGCTGTGGGCGCCGTCGAGCATGATCATTTGCAGGCCGGCACGTGGATCGCTGCACTGGGCAAGCTTGGCCGCGCTGACGTTGGGCACCACCGAGAGATTCATGTACAGGCTCTGACCCTGATCGTCGGCGGCCAGGGTGTTGACCCATGGGATGCCTTGCAGGGTGTGCACCGAAGTTTGCAGCTCGTTGAGGCTGCCGGCGCGGTTCATCGCGTACCACTGTTGCAGGACGCGATCGTTGCCGAGGTTGGCGTCGCGCAGGCTGAACGCGTAATGGCTGTCCCAGTCCAGTTTGCCAGGCCATTGCACGACGGGGCCGAACTGCGAGCTATAGACCGGATGAACCACGGGTTTAACACTGCCGTCCGCTTGCTTGACCTGCACCGTTACCGAGGTTTTTTCCAGGGGGACGGACTTGCCATCGAGCATGTAGCGCGTCGAGTCCTTCGGATCCAGGGTGAGGCGGTACAAGGTGAAATGCTTGGACGTGTCGACCGTATGGGTCCATGCCACATGCTGGTTAAAGCCAATGTTGACCACTGGCAAGCCCGGCAACGCGGCGCCCATCACGTCCAATTGGCCTGGAATGGTCAGGTGCATCTCATAAAAGCGCATGCCACCCACCCACGGAAAGTGCGGGTTGGCCAGCAACATCCCACGCCCATTGAACGAGCGCTCACGGCCCACAGCCACCGCGTTGCTGCCACGATCAAGGGTGAAACGCTGCTGGTTGGCCGCAGCCAATTCAAATGCCCTGGCGCTGAGCTGCACGCTGGCAGTGGCTTGAGGCGGCGCCGCGCCAACCAGCGCTTCGGCGAATTGGCCGACACCGCCTTCCACCAGCAGCCTGCGGGTCAATTTCACCACGTCTTCAGCGACCAACGGGCGTACCCAGGCCGCCTGACACTGCGCGGGAGCACCCTGCTCTTTCAAGTAACGGTTGTAGCCAGCGACGTAACCTTCGATACGGTCTTTTATCTCGGGGCTCTGGGCTGTCCAAAAGGCCGCCACCGTCTCTGGCGTATTCAGCCAGGAAAAAAACACATCACTGGCCAGATTGTTGCGCTCTTCCAGGGTTGACTGATCGGGGCCGAAAAACTTTGCCCGCTCGCCATTTACCGTGACCACCTCATTGGCCAGCAGGCACAGGTTGTCCTGGGCATAGGCATAACCAATGCCGAACCCCAGGCCACGCTCATCGTTGGCACGAATATGCGGCACCCCATAACTGGTACGGCGGATATCTGCCGACGCCTGCGCCACCTGCTCGCGCGCCGATGCGGCCAGGCTCAACCCCAGCAATAGCCCTGCCACACCCATCCTGGACAACCCGTTGGAAATAATCACGCAGACTCCACAGTCAAATTGAACACCCTCACCGGGGGCAGTTACCCCACCGTAAGAACGCACAAAACCGGGAGAAATTTAGCGACGCGGCCGCTTTATCTGAAGGACGCTGGTTGTGACAAAACCGACACTGACGAAATTTCTACATCCAACACTTCATGATTTCGCTCGCTCGTTCGTCTTATTAGTAAGAGCGCCATCATTTTCCTGATCAGGCTCTGATAAGGAGTTTTTTGCATGTACAACCCGCAAGTGCCCACGGACGGACATTCATCGGTTGCCGACGCCAACTTTGGCGGCGGCACGCAAGTGTTCGGCAAAGCGCCCGAACAGCATGGCAACCAGCGTATTCGCCACTTACTTAAGTGTTTCGGTTTGCGCACCAGCCTGATTCGGCTGAAGGTCATCGACGCCCTGCTCACGGCTGCCGACAGCCAGCGCACCCTCGGGGTGCGCGGCGTGCACAGCCACTTGCTGAACCTTGGCATCCCGCTGTCGTTTCTCAGCGTGCGCGAAGTGCTCAAGCGCCTGTGCAGCGAGGGCGTTATCACCCTCAATGCCGATAAGAGTTACAGCCTCCACGAAGAGGCTGCCAAGGTGCTCGAAGGACGCGCCTGAAGTCAGAGCTTCATGCCCATGCCTTCACGCTCAGAGCTTGACCTTGCGACGCATGACGCCGTTGATCACCACCACGATCACCGCGACGGCAATGGCGATGGTCTGGAACGTTTTCTCACTGATGACCCCGGTGTTCTGCAAGTAGGACAGGCCAAACATCGTCCCCAATACAGCCAGGGCAATCAGAAGTGAATATTTCAAACGTTGCTTTTGGGTCATGACAAGTTCCTGAACTTGAAGAGTGTATCCATTGTTTGAAGCCTTCCTTGCCAACACCGGCCCTGGGGCAGGCATAGGCCGGGCCGACAGGCGCTCATATTACAGGCGATGAAAAGCTTTGGCTCGCCCTACGCCGGATTGACCTGCAAACGCCTTACGGCAATCTGAGCCATCACATCGAGACACAGGGCTGATTTACCGGTTTCATAAAAGACTTTTCACGCCGTTGCCAACACTTAATTTTACAGACCTCGGTATTTCCGCAAGGAACCTCGCAGGGTGTTTTCTACACCCAATCGAGGACGTCTGAGGAAAAGGGAACCTCCTCATGAAAGACGCTTATTACAGCTTGTCTGAAAAGGTGCCCACCCCATGTTGAATGTTCACACACCCACTCAACCCCCATCTCAGCCTCACCTACCGCCCCCGCCTATCAATAATCAATCGCCTGGTTTACACGCCAGCAATCCTTCAGCAAACCTCCAAACCGCTGCGTCCTCCCCCCGCCTCTCACGTGCCAGCACTGGCTTGAAACAGATGATGGCGGACAACCAGAACCTCAGGAGCCTAGGACAAAAACTCAGCGAAACGGCAACACGCTTAGGTGTGAATGCCACACCGCAAGCGATCCTCGCCGCGCTGAAGGCGACGCCGATGGATATTCAACCGGGTTCGTCCTACCCGATAGAAGCAGACGCGGCCGTCACGCTCGACGCCTACATCACGTCCAACAACCTGATGCTCCCCAATAACCATTTCGGCCTGATTGCCTTGGCAGACGCCGTGTTCAACCGGGCGTTAGAGCATCCACTGGGCAATTTAGGCGGTGGGCTGTCCTGGCCGATACCAATGAGCATGCGCAACGAAGAGGCGCTACTTGGTACGCTGAGGCACTACGTGGCGCAGCATCCGAACCCAGCGCAGATAGGCGTAAGCCTTGGCGTTTTGGAATACCTGAACAGCAACCAGCCACCTTCCGGCGAAGCCGCCACCGATCCGGCGAAAGCCTTGGTCGCTATCCTGACCACCCCACGGGCACAGGCGCTGGGGCAAGCCATTCAGACCAAATTGAACGGCGTTGCAACTGACACCAGCGTCAACGAATACACGCTGACCGCTATCAACCTGGCGCTGGATCCAGAATCGATTGATCACGCCCCCCCCAGCGCAATCGCCAGTTTCAACCTCGCACAGGACGCACACTGGGGCAAACCCGCGTCGGCCGTGGTGACCAGCCTGAGCCAACACCTGATAAAAAAACGCAAAACATCCGCCGCAATGGCCAACGTTGGCGCGTACGTGCTTCTGGCAAGGAAAGCCCCCGAATTACTGATCAAGGACCTGCCGGCCAGCGTGACGTATGGCAGCACCGCGTGGCTCAACCTGTCGATCGCCGCCGCGACGATAGAAGCGCAAACACCGGGAAAGGTGCCGAACATGACCTTTGCCCAGGTCATGTCGGCCGCTGAAGGCGCCAGCCTGCAAGACCTGTCCATCACCCAAAAAGCGCAGAGTGCGGCCCTGCGGGTCTGGGGCGTCGTAAACGGCGTTATCAGCCAGGCCGAAGCCGATCGGTACAACGAAGCCGACATCGACAAGGTCAAAACCGCTTTCAATCAACAAGCGAATTTACGGCTAGAAGCCACCGGCCAGATCCAAACCGACATGCCCAGCCGTAAAGACATCGCGTTGGCCAAACTAAAAGAACGTTTTGGCGAGGATGTCCCGTTTGAAGAGAAGCTGCTAACGGTCAAGGACACCAGCCAACCCTACGCGCAACCGCTCTACGACCCCAATCGAGCGCCAGCAGGCCACCATTCGCTCTTGGATATCGCCATGAGCGGGCTGGATCAGTTTTCGTGGGAAACCAAAGACCCGCGCATCCTTGATGCACTGGAAGGTAAGTCCCTGGCATTCGATGTAAACGCCGTCTTTAATTCTCAACTTTCCCAAGCAATCAACTCACGCAAACAAGGCATTGGTACGA
This sequence comes from Pseudomonas sivasensis, assembly GCF_021391435.1. Lineage (NCBI taxonomy): Bacteria > Pseudomonadati > Pseudomonadota > Gammaproteobacteria > Pseudomonadales > Pseudomonadaceae > Pseudomonas > Pseudomonas sivasensis. Next base: position 3,423,207 of record NZ_CP090029.1, read on the forward strand.
CGGTCAAACACTTGATCGCTCAGCTCCCGCTGGCAGACAGGCAAAACCTGGAATATGGGAAGCTGGAGTTCTATCAAAACAATACGTACCAGTTGGGTATGGGGTTCACTGGCAGAACCCTTGTAGAGAAAAACGAACAACTGCTGGTTAAAGCCACCGGGGGCAGCGGCGAAACGGTTTACGCGATCGACCTTAAGCAGGGTTCCATCACCACGGTCCCAGGCACCGTATTGACCAAAGAACGTGATCGCGAGTCAAACCTCGTCTATCCAATAGAGCAGTTCCTCCCAACCAACGCCGATGACACCGTTTGGCAGCCAAGTAACACTGCGGGGAATCCACTGCCAGTTCCCGACAGCTTTTCAAGCAACCGAACGCAATCCATTGCCGATGCGTTTATCGAACACCTGGATATTGATAACAAGGACGTGGTCAAGCAGGCCAGGGGAACCACCACCTACGATCAACAGATGGACGTCGAGGAGAAACTGGCGGATTTCTTTCTCGACCTGATTCCCTTGAGATCGGCCATCGTCAACTTCAAGAACGGCAACGTCCTGGACGGTGTTGTCGATCTGGGGATGGATATTTTCGGATTCGTCACTGCCGGCGCAGGTGCGGCGGCGAAAATTGGGAACGTCGCAGTCAAGGGCTTCAGCGCGACAACCAAGGCGGTTCGGGTGGCAAAAATTCTGGGAACCACGCTCATCGGTGAGCTCAACCCAGCGAGCGGGCTGGGTGATCTGGTGCAGGGAGGCGCCAAGCTGATCGGCAAAGGCATCGACACCATCAAGAAAACCAGTGGGGCCGTTAATATGGCAAGGGTCATCGCCAACGAGCATGGGCCCATTACTCACGGCACCTTCAAGATCGCCGACCAGACCTTCCGGGCCGACACCATCCTGTCCAACGGCCAACGGTATGCCTACGACCCCGCTGCGATGAAGCCCTACGGCACGCCTTTGGCAGACTTCAACCCGCTCGACACCTTGGCACCCGGCTCCCCCCATACCCACTCCCCTTCCCCTGCACAACACCGTCATCGATACAACCCTATGGCCTCCATCGCGCGTCCAGTGCGAGTCAGAAAGCCGTTGCCCGTCGGCGACTACGCAGAAAGTATGCGCGGCAAACTGGAACCGGATCATTTCAAACCCGACACCAAAATGGCGACCATTCAAAAGTTCAAAGATGAAATGAAGGACTATTTTGACGCCATCCAGCAGGCGGGCCTCCCGACGCGACCGACCATCCCGCACATCGCCGGCAACGTCCCTGTCCCTGACCTGATCGAAACAGCGTTGAAAGCCTCGCAAGGCGTGGTATTTGGAGAGTCCCACAAGCAGATGGCAAGCTTCCGGGCGCTGTTCGATAACGTCGCCACACTAAAAAACGAGGGCGTTAAAAGAGTTTACTTCGAGGGGTTGATAGATATGCCCCAAGGGCTTGTCGACGACGGAATTGGCATCCTTGGTCAAAGCAAGCAGCTTCGAAGCGGCCCGACATTCCAAGAGTTACGCAAAAAGCTGGAGGATAACGGCATAGAGGTCTTGCCTCTTGATCACTACTACCTCACCCGCCACAAAGACCTACGCGGCTTAAAGAAGCCGACCACTACTGGCTCCGCGTCGATCACGCGGCTTGAAGAGTTCAACTATTACGCCGCTGAAACCATCCAGGCCACCTCAGGTGCTGATAAGTGGGCTGCATTGGTTGGGCATTCACATATGAACACCTCCGAAGGTGTGCCCGGCCTCGCTGAGTTGACCGGCAGCATCGGCATTGGTGTGTTTGACAGGCCCAGCGCCACGAACCATTTCGGAACCAGAGTCCTGGGCCATCCACAGGATCCCACCAAACCGGTCGGCAGCGGCGGTATCCCCGGCGATCTCCAGATTTACATCAAGCCGTAAACCCAAATCCCACCCGGCACACTAGCGGTCACAGCGCATGGCCCGTCCCTAGCGCTGCAACCCCGTGCCGGGTGGGGCGCGCCGCTCAACCCATTATCGGCACGGTTTACCGAGACAACTGTCCATGGGCTCCCAGTTGAATTGCCAATCCCAACCGTTTAGCCCTTTACTTTATTTGCACGAGCGTACCTAAAGCTAAGCGTTGCCAAGCCGATAGCCCAACGAAGCTCTAAAAAAGCCGCGTCGATAATAAACGCTTCGTAAGGACGACCCCATGCCCCCAATGCGCTCTATCCAAGCCCGCTATACCCTGTTTCTGGTGCTGTTCGTCCTGGTGCTATTCGTGTTGACCGTCGTGGGTATCGGCCAGTTGGTCGCACCCAAGCTGCGACAGACCGAAGAACAGGTGGTGCTCAACCGCATCAGTGAGGTGGCAGAACAAATTCAGGGCGAACTGAACAAGGTTCAGGCCCAGCAACGCACCATCACCCAAACTATTCCACTGCTCGACAGCGATGCCATCGACAAGGTCCTGCCAGGCCTGGTCGACCAATATGGTGAACTGAAGGTATTTGGTGGTGGTATCTGGCCGCTGCCCAACCAGCGCACGCCGGGCCGCAACAAGCACAGCACGTTCTGGCACCGCGATGCGTCGGGCAAGCTGGCGGTGAACACGTTCTGGAACAGCGACCCCGCGCCCAACTATTACGACCAGAGCTGGTACAAAGGCGGCCTCGCTTCGCCGCGCGGGCAATGCGCCTGGGCGGCTGCCTACAAAGACGACGCCAGCCAGGAGCCGCGCACCAACTGCGCCATGGCGATCCAGCGTGACGGCGCCGCCTATGGCGTGGCCACCATCGACGTGACCCTGGGTTTCTTCAATGACCTGGTGGCCAGCAAGGAAAAAGACATCGGCGGGCAAATGCTGATCGTCGAGGGCGATGGCAAGATCATCAGCAACAGCTCGCGCCTGAGCAGCCCCGTGGTGTTGAAGAACATCAGCGAACTGACCTCCACCTCGGCATTTGCCACCCAGGTTAGCAAAGCCCTGGCCCATCGCGACCAGGCACTGCAACGCAGCGAGTTCGACAATGGCGGCGTGGCCAGCACTTTCTATCTGCGCCCCATCGAAGGCACGCCATGGTTCCTCGCCACCGCCCTGCCCACTTCACTGATCACTGCCCAACGCGATGACGTGCTCGGCAGTCTGGCGCTGTTGCAGATCCCAATGGTGTTGCTGCTGGTGCTGCTGGCGGCGTATGCGATCCGCCAACTGGTGCAGCGCATGAAGATCCTCAAAACCAATATCGACGCGCTGTCCGCTGGCGATGCCGACCTCACGCGACGTATCACCATCCGCGCCGAAGACGAACTCGGCGCCATCGGTCACTCGGTGAACCACTTCATCGTCTACCTACAAAACATGATCGGCGAAGTCACCCAGGCCACCGGCGCGATGTCGTCAGGCCTTGAGCAATTGCAACGGACCTCGGCCCACACCAACCAGATCCTGGTGCGTCACGCCTCGGAAACCGACCAGACCGTCACCGCTATCACCGAGATGAGCTCCACCGCCGACAACGTCGCGCAAAACGCGGCCGAAACCGCCTCGTTCACTCAGCGCGCCAATGAGCACGCCGATCGCTCCCGCGTGGTCGTTGGGGAAGCATCCACCAGTGTCAGCGCCTTGATCGGCGAAGTTGCCGCCGCCACCCACACCGTGGAAAACATGCGCCAGGACGCCGCACGCATCACCGAGACCCTCGGGGTGATCGGCGCCATTGCTGGCCAGACCAACCTGTTGGCCCTCAACGCCGCCATTGAAGCGGCCCGGGCCGGTGAGCAAGGTCGAGGCTTTGCAGTGGTCGCCGACGAAGTGCGCGCCTTGGCTGCGCGCACTCAGGCAAGCACCTCGCAGATCAACGAGATGCTGGCACGCCTGACTGCCGGGGTGAGTTCCTCGGTCGCGGCCATGGAAAATACCCAGGCCAGCTGCCAATCGGCAGCGGATGCCACGGCGCGGGTCAACACCGGGTTGGATGAAATGGCGGGTTCCGTGAGCCATATCAACAACCTCAGCACGCAGATCGCCACAGCCGCCGAGCAGCAAAGCGCGGTGACCGAGGAGATCAACCGCAGCATGGTGCAAATCCGACACATGGTCGAAGAGTTGGTACAAAGCGGCCATGCCACCGAAACCAATACCCAGAGCCTGCTGGATGCCAATGGCCGGGTGATCGCCTTGATGGGCCGCTTCAAAGTGCGCTGATCAATTCTCTAAAGGCTCCCGCGCAAAGCGCGGGAGTCGGACTATTCTGACAGTTCCAAGTGTTAAGCCCCGCCACACAGGAGGTGTGCCATGCGCGCTGTCGAGCAGTCGTTCCGCTTGGAGCGGATCAGTCAGGAACGCTTTATCCAAGCCCCCATTGACGCTGTTTACGACTACGTGACCCAACCGGATCGCTGGCATGAATGGCACCCCACATCCCTCGGGGCCGATACCGGCACCACCGGATCGCTCCCCGCCGGTGCACGCTTTACCGAAATGATCGACCTGCTGGGTGTACGCGTGCCCATGAGCTACCGCGTGCAGATCGCCCGTCGTCCCGACGAGTTCAAGACGGTGTTCACATCCCTCGCCGTCGATGGTTCCATCCACTATTTCCTGCTGCCCTTTCACGACGGCACGCTGTTCAAGCGTGTGCTGACCTATGAAACCGAATTGCAGTTGGCCAGCCTGCACGAACGCATGATCGAACTATCAGCGATTGCGCTGGACCAGCTCAGGCACCGCCTTGAAAACGCCAATCTTGTATAACTTTGAAACATTACAACGGCGCCCCCTTCAAAAAAGCGCGGAGAATGCCCGGCTTACTGCCTGGTCTTGGACGAAAACCTGATGAAAACCCCACTGCGATTGGCCCTGCTTTCAGCCCTCTTCACCACCACCCTGGCCCAGGCCGCTGACCTCATCCCCATCGACGTGCACCGTGACGCCAACTGCGGCTGCTGCAAAAAGTGGATCAGCCACCTGGAAAGCAACGGCTTCAAGGTCAACGACCATGTAGAAGCCGACATGAGTGCCGTCAAGCAACGCCTGGGCGTGGCCCCGCGCCTGGGCTCCTGCCACACCGCCGTGATCGACGGCAAATTCGTCGAGGGCCACGTGCCCGCCGATCAAGTGCTGGCTTTGCGCAATCGCGACGACCTGCTGGGTATTGCCGCACCGGGCATGCCGATGGGTTCGCCCGGCATGGAAATGGACGGGCGCAGCGAGGCCTATCAAGTCATCGGGCTGACCCGGGACGGCAACGATGTCGTGGTGGCTGAGTACCCGGCGCACTGATCTGTGCTGATGGGTTACCTCGGGCTGTTCTTCGCCGCCTTTGGTGCTGCGACCTTACTCCCATTGCAATCCGAAGCGGTGCTGGTAGGCCTGCTGGTCAGCGGGCATTACGGGTTGTGGTGGCTGCTGGGTATCGCGACCCTGGGCAATGTTCTCGGGTCGCTGGTCAATTGGTGGCTGGGCCGCTGGGTGGAGCACTTCAAGGGTCGGCGCTGGTTTCCGGTCAGCGACAGGCAACTGGAAAAAGCGCGCACCCATTACCAGCGCTGGGGACACTGGACGCTGCTGCTCAGTTGGGTGCCGATCATTGGCGACCCGCTGACGTTGGTGGCCGGGGTAATGCGTGAGCCCTTGTGGCGGTTTCTGCTGCTGGTGACCCTAGCTAAAGGCCTGCGCTATGCCGTGCTGGCCGCCGTGACCTTGCAATGGGTGTTAATCCCCACTTAATCCCTCGCAAAGAGCATCCGGACACCCTTCCTGGAGCCCCGCCCATGCCTCTATTCCGCGCTTTTTGCATCGCCGGCCTGCTGACGGCCAGCACAGCGCCTGCGCACGCGGCCACCTACGGTCCCGAGCTGCAAGGTTTCCAGTACCCCTACCCCCTTGAACATTTCCAATTCCAATCCCAAGGCGAATCCCTGCAAATGGGCTACATGGACGTGCCGGCCAAAGGCACCGCCAATGGTCGCGCCGTCGTGCTGATGCACGGCAAAAATTTCTGTGGTGCAACGTGGGAAAGCTCGATCAAGGCCCTGAGTGATGCCGGTTACCGAGTGATCGCACCGGACCAGGTCGGTTTTTGCAGCTCCAGCAAACCCGAGCACTACCAGTACAGCTTCCAGCAGTTGGCCCTCAACACCCACCAACTGCTGGAAAAGCTCGGCATTCAAAAGGTCACCCTGCTCGGCCACTCCACCGGCGGCATGCTCGCCACGCGTTACGCGCTGATGTACCCCGAGCAGACTGAGCAGTTGGCGCTGGTCAACCCCATCGGCCTGGAAGACTGGAAAGCCCTGGGCGTGCCTGCGCTCAGCGTCGACCAGTGGTATGCCCGTGAACTGAAAGTCAGCGCCGATGGGATTCGCCAATACCAGCTCAACACGTACTACGTCGGCCGCTGGAAGCCGGAATACGAGCGGTGGGTGGATATGTATGCCGGCCTGAGCAACGGCCCGGGGCATACGCGGGTCGCATGGAACTCGGCGTTGATTTACGACATGATCTTCACCCAGCCGGTGTACTACGAATTCAAGAACCTGCAGATGCCTACCCTCTTGCTGATCGGCACCTCCGACAACACCGCCATCGGCAAGGACGTCGCGCCGCCCGAGGTCAAAGCTAAGCTCGGCAACTACGCGGTGTTGGGCAAAACCGTGGCCAAGCTGATCCCCCACGCAACGCTGGTGGAGTTTCCCGGCCTGGGCCACGCGCCGCAGATGGAAGAACCGGCGAAGTTTCACCAGGCGCTGTTGCAGGGTTTGAACGCGCTTTAATCCAACCTTTTTCGAGGCACTCGTGAATGTCGGTACAAATCGCAGTCATTGATGATTGGCAGAATGTGGCCCGTGACGTGGTGGATTGGTCGGTGCTGGAGTCGGTCGGCCAGGTGCACTTCCTGCACGATTACCCGGCCGATACCGCCGTAACGATCGAACGTCTGCAGCCGTTCGAGGTGATTTGCGTGATGCGTGAGCGCACCCCATTCGACGCCGCGCTGTTGCAGGGGCTGCCCAACCTCAAGTTGCTGGTGACCGGCGGCATGCGCAACGCGGCCATCGATATCCCCGCCGCCAAGGCCCTGGGCATTCACGTCTGCGGCACCGACAGCTATAAACAGGCGGCGCCGGAATTGACGTGGGCGTTGATCATGGCCTCCACCCGCAACCTGCTGGCCGAGGCCAACTCCGTGCGCGCCGGGCACTGGCAGGTCGGCCTTGGCGGCGACCTGTACGGGAAGACGCTGGGCATCCTTGGTCTGGGCAGCATCGGCCAGAAGGTCGCGCAATTTGCCCAAGTCTTCGGCATGCGCGTGATTGCCTGGAGTGAAAACCTCACGCCGGAGCGTGCGACACAAGCCGGTGTGAGCTGGGTCAGCAAGGAAGACCTGTTCAAACAGGCCGATATCCTGACCATCCACCTGGTACTCAGCGACCGCACCCGAGGCCTGGTAGATGCAGAAGCGTTGGGCTGGATGAAACCGACGGCGCGTCTGGTGAATACCGCGCGTGGGCCGATTGTGGATGAGCAGGCATTGGTTGAGGCATTGAGCCGTGGTCGCCTGGCGGGGGCTGCACTGGATGTGTATGCCGAGGAGCCGTTGCCGCTGGATCATCCGTTCCGCCGCTTGCCCAATGTGCTGGCCACGCCCCATGTAGGCTATGTGAGCGAGCAGAATTACCGGCAGTTCTACCAGCAGATGATCGAGGATATCCAAGCCTGGGCGAAAAATGCGCTCATCCGGCCGATTGGCTGACGCACCAATACGGGGCGCCTCTCACCGCAGAGGCGCACGCCGCCCCTGTGGTGAGAGGTTTGCTCAGAAAATAAGCTCATAACCTCCTGCCCACAGGCGCCACAACCCCTGTGGTGAGCAGGTTTGCTCAGAAAATAAGCTCACAACCTGCTGCGACAGGCGCCACAACCTCTGTGGTGAGCAGGCTTGCCCTGCGCCGGAGTGCGAAGCGCTCCCAAGTGGCTAGCCTTGCTGCATCAGGTACATAGGCGGTGCCCCTAATGGGGCTGCTTCGCAGCCCAGCGCAGGGCAAGCCTGCTCACTACAAAGTGCAGCTCAGCTCCTACTGCAAAGTCGCAAACAATCCTTTGGTGAGAGGTTTGCTCAGAAATAAGCTCACAACCTCCTGCCACAGGCGCCACAACCTCTGTGGTGAGCAGGCTTGCCCTGCGCCGGAGTGCGAAGCGCTCCCAAATGGCTCGCCTTGCTGCATCAGGTACATAGGCGGTGCCCCTAATGGGGCTGCTGCGCAGCCCAGCGCAGGGCAAGCCTGCTCACTACAAAATACGGCTCAGCCCTACTCCACAGTCGCAAACAACGCTGTGGTGAGAGGTTTGCTCAGAATAAGCTCACAACCTCCTGCCCACGGGCGCCACAACCCCTGTGGTGAGCAGGCTTGCCCTGCGACGGAGTGCGAAGCGCTCCCAAATGGTTCACCTTGCTGCACCAGGTACATAGGCGGTGCCCCTAATGGGGCTGCTTCGCAGCCCAGCGCAGGGCAAGCCTGCTCACTACAAAATACGGCTCAGCCCCACTCCACAGTCGCAAACAATGCGGTGGTGAGAGGTTTGCTCAGAAATAAGCTCACAACCTCCGGCCCACGGGCACCACGACCTCTGTGGTGAGCAGGCTTGCCCTGCGCCGGAGTGCGAAGCGCTCCCAAATGGTTCACCTTGTTGCACCAGGTACATAGGCGGTGCTCCTAATGGGGCTGCTTCGCAGCCCAGCGCAGGGCAAGCCTGCTCACTACAAAATACGGCTCAGCCCTACTCCACAGTCGCAAACAACGCTGTGGTGAGAGGTTTGCTCAGAAATAAGCTCACAACCTCCTGCCCACGGGCGCCACAACCTCTGTGGTGAGCAGGCTTGCCCTGCGACGGAGTGCGAAGCGCTCCCAAATGGTTCACCTTGCTGCACCAGGTACATAAGCGGTGCCCCTAATGGGGCTGCTTCGCAGCCCAGCGCAGGGCAAGCCTGCTCACTACAAAACCCAGGTCAAACCGCATTACCTCGAAATACACCAGTGCCCCACAAACAATTGGCTAATAACCACTGACTCTCAGGTTAAAAGTTTTTTGTCCTACAAAATCTTCCCAGAAACCCTACAGGCTATGAGGATCTGTCCTAGACTGATGACCGATGGGTCCGTTCCAAAACAAAAACCCCGCAAAAAATCTAAACTTTCCGACTCTGCCATTGGTCCAGTTTTAAGGTAAGGCGAGCACACACGCTTCACAGCACATGCCCGTCCATCCAATCTTTTTTCGCAATCCGTGCAACTGGCATACGCCTTGCCAGTTTGTACAGTGCTTGTGCGCCTGGCCGCAGGATGCGGCCAATCGGAGCTAGTGGCAGCGGGCCATTAGCCGACCAACAAAATGGGAGTGCATTATGATCAGTGCCGCAGTAGATACTCAGGGAGAGCGTTTCAGTCAGCCTGCAGGGGGGCCTACGTCGTTGGCCGACCTGCCAAGCTCTGTGCGGCCGATCGTGAGTCACAACCCGAATCGAAAAAAAGTGCTGTTTGTCACGTCCGAGTTTGCTGACCTGGTGAAAACCGGTGGCCTGGGCGACGTCTCCGCGGCCCTGCCCCGTGCCATGGCTCACCTGCATGATGTGCGCGTGTTGATCCCCGGCTACCCGCAGGTCATGGAAAGCGACAACCCGATCCACATCATCGGTGAACTGGGCGGCCACGCCGCGCTGCCGCCATGCAAGATCGGGCGTATGGACCTCAAGGACGGCCTCGTCATTTATGTGCTGATCTGCCCCGAGCTCTACGAGCGTGAAGGCACGCCTTACGGTGCCAACAACGGCCGCGACTGGCCGGACAACCATATCCGCTTCGCCCGCCTGGGCCTGGCCGCCGCCGACATCGCCGCCAACCTCGCACAGATTCACTGGTGCCCGGACTTGGTGCACGCCCACGACTGGCCTGCTGGCCTGGCCCCGGCGTATATGCACTGGCGTGGGTCACGTACGCCGACCCTGTTCACCATTCATAACTTGGCCTATCAAGGTGTGGTCAGCCTGGCCTCGACGCCAGAGCTGGGTATCCCGCCCCACGCCCTGCAGCAGGAAGGCATGGAGTTCTACGGCAAGATGTCGTTCCTCAAGGCCGGCATGGCTTATTCCAGCCATATCACCACGGTGAGCGCCACCTACGCCCAGGAAATCACCACCCCGGAATTTGGCTGCGGCCTCGACGGTTTTCTCGCCGCCAAGACCCAGCAAGGCCTGCTCAGTGGTATCCCCAACGGTATTGATGAAAGCTGGGAAACCTCCACCGACGAGCACCTGACGCACAACTTCAATATCGGCGACTGGGAAGGCAAGGCAATCAATGCCGCCCACGTGCGCGAATTGTTCGGTCTGCACGATTCCACCGGCCCGCTGTTCGCCGTGGTCTCGCGTCTTGTCTACCAAAAAGGCCTGGACCTGACCGAAGCGGTGGCTGGCTTCATCGTTGAGAACGGCGGCCAGATCGCAATCATCGGGCGCGGCGAACCGGAAGAAGAACAGGCCATGCGTGAACTGGCCCTGCGCTTCCCGGGCCAAGTCGGCGTGCGCATCGGCTTCAACGAAACCGACGCGCGCCGTATGTTTGCCGGCAGCGACTTCCTGCTGATGCCATCGCGCTACGAGCCCTGCGGCTTGAGCCAGATGTACGCCCAGCGCTTCGGCTCACTGCCGGTGGCACGCAATACCGGCGGGCTGGCAGACACTATCGAAAATGGCGTCACCGGGTTCCTGTTCAATGAATCCACGGTGGAAAGTTATGAAGAAGCCCTGAGCCGCGCGTTCAAGGTCTTCGCTTTCCCAGGCCTGCTCAACGCCATGCGTTGCCGTGCCATGACCCAACCGTTCAATTGGTGCCAGGCAGTCGAACCCTACGCCGAACTCTACGAACAACTTGTGGCCAAGGCCCTGGGGAAATCAGTCAAGTAATCAAGGGAGGCCTCTATAGATGCCGTTACGGACTCTAGAAACCTGGCCCCACGGCGCAATCATGCTGGACGCGCAACACACGCGTTTTGCCTTGTGGGCGCCAGACGCGTTTTATGTCAGCGTTGAATTGGAAGACGGCAAATCAGTTGCCATGCTGCCGCAGGCAGAGGGCTGGTTTGAAGTAGAAATAAAGTGCCCGGCGGGCACGCGCTACCGCTACAACATCGACGGGGAAAAAGACGTGCCCGACCCCGCATCCCGGGCCCAAGCGTGCGATGTGCACGGTTGGAGCCGGGTGGTTGACCCCCTCGCCTATAAATGGCGGCACAGCCAATGGCAAGGTCGCCCGTGGCATGAGGCGGTGATCTACGAGCTGCATGTCGGCGCAATGGGAGGCTACGCCGGCGTGGAGAAACACCTGCCACGCCTGGCCGAGCTGGGCGTCACGGCCATTGAGTTGATGCCCTTGGCGCAGTTCCCCGGCGAACGCAACTGGGGCTACGACGGTGTTCTACCCTACGCGCCCCATTCTTCGTACGGCACGCCTGAGCAGCTCAAGCACTTGATCGACAGCGCTCACGAGCACGGCCTGGCCGTGATCCTCGACGTGGTCTACAACCACTTCGGTCCTGACGGCAACTACTTGGGTCAATACGCCCAAGGCTTCTTTCGCGAAGACGTGCACACCCCCTGGGGCGCGGGGATCGATTTCGAGCGCCGCGAGGTGCGCCACTTTTTCCTCGACAACGCACTGATGTGGCTGATGGAGTACCGCTTCGACGGCCTGCGCCTGGATGCCGTGCACGCCATCGACAATCCCGGTTTCCTGCAACAACTGGCACAGCGTGTGCGCCAGCAGGTCGACACCGGTCGCCACGTTTGGCTGGTGCTGGAGAACGAATTCAACCAGGCCAGCCTGCTGGAGCATGATTTCGATGCACAGTGGAATGACGACGGCCATAACGCGCTGCACGTGCTGCTCACCGGTGAAACCGACGCCTATTACAGCGACTTCGCCGCAGACACCACAGCCAAGCTGGCGCGCTGCCTGGGCGAAGGGTTCATCTACCAAGGCGAGACCACACGCCATGGCCACACCCGTGGCGAACCCAGCGCGCACCTTCCACCCAGTGCCTTTGTGCTGTTTTTGCAGAACCACGACCAGATCGGCAACCGCGCCTTGGGCGAACGCCTGCATCAACTGTGCTCGCCTCAGGCACTCAAGGCCGCGACCACGTTGCTGCTGCTGTCGCCGATGATCCCGCTGATGTTCATGGGCGATGAAGTCAACGCCAAAGAGCCCTTTCTATTTTTCACCGACCACCACGGCGAACTGGCCGAAGCGGTACGTGAAGGCCGGCGCAACGAGTTTGCCGACTTCGCCGCATTCCAGGATCCCGAGCGACGCGAACGCATCCCTGACCCCAACGCCCTGCCTACCTTCCAGCAATCAAACCCGACATTTACCGACAGCGAACAGGCGCAGTTCTACCGCCAACTGCTGAGCCTGCGCCATCGCCATCTCGTGCCGCACTTGCCCGGCAGTGTGGCGCTGGGCGCCCAAGTGCTGGCGGACGGCGCTGTAACAGCCCGCTGGCGATTGGGCAATGGCAGCCTGTTGCAAATCGATCTGAACCTCAGTGCCACGCCCGTGAATCATCCGGCGCCGGAGCACCTACTTTTTGCCACGCCTGCTGAGCAAGGCGCGCAACTGCCGCCGTACAGCGCGCGCGTCAGCCTTTCCCCTGTTGGAGAACACCCTTGAGTGAAGCGAACCTGGAAATCCTCGCCAGCCGCGCAGGCCTGGCCGTCGATTGGATCGACGCCAACGGCCGCCCGCAACGCGTGACACCCGATGCCCTGCGCGCTGTCCTCAAAGGCCTCGGTCACCCGGCCGACAGCGACGCAGAGATCAATACCAGCCTGCTGGAACTGGAGCGGGCGCAACAAGACAAACACCTGCCGCCCTTGATGACGGTCGACAGCGGCGACGGCCTTGACTTGGCGCACTACTTCGAACCCGACACCCTGTGCCGTGTCAGCCTGGAAGACGGCGAAACCCTGGACCTGCGCCTGGACGGCGCCGCCGTGCTGCCGGGCATCATCGCCCTGGGCTACCACCAGGTGCACATCAACGACCAGACCTTCACGCTGGCCGTCGCCCCCACTCACTGCTACAGCGTCGCCGACTCGGTCGACAGCCAGCCCGCCCGCGCCTGGGGCCTGAGTGCGCAGCTGTACTCGCTGCGCCGTCTGGGCGATGGTGGCTTCGGCGACACCCTGGCCCTGGAACACCTGGCCCGTTCTGCCGCCGAGCGCGGCGCCGATGCCCTGGCAATCAGCCCGATGCACGCGATGTTCAGCGCCGACACAGGGCGCTACAGCCCCTATTCGCCGTCCAGCCGTTTGTTCCTCAACAGTTTGTATGCCTCGCCCGGCTGCATCCTTGGCGAACGTGAAGTGCGCAACGCCATCGACGCCCTTGGTCTGGAGGATGAGCTGCACGCTCTGGAGCAACACACCCTGATCGACTGGCCCGCCGCCGCCAACGCCAAGCAACGCCTGTTGCGCGCGCTGTACGAAGACTTCCGCCACGGCCAGCATCCGCAACATGCCGATTTCCTGAGCTTCCGCCAGGCCGGCGGTGAAGCCCTGGAAAATCACTGTCGCTTTGAAGCGGTGCAAGCTGTGCGCGCGGCTGCCGGCGAAGCGCTCGACTGGCGCCACTGGCCGCAGGAGTGGCGTACCCCGCAGAGCCCGGCGCTGGCGAAGTTCGCCGAGGACAACCGAGAAGAGATCGGCTACTTCGCCTTCACCCAATGGCTGATCGCCCGCTGCCTTGAGCGCGCGCAACAAGCCGCCAAGGGCAGTGGCATGGGCGTTGGCTTGATCGCCGACCTGGCGGTGGGAGCTGACGGCGGTGGCAGCCAGGCCTGGAGCCGCCAGGATGAACTGCTGGCCAACCTGACCGTGGGCGCGCCGCCGGACATCCTCAACCGTGCGGGCCAGGGCTGGGGCATTTCCGCGTTCTCGCCGGAAGGCCTCCAGCGCAATGGGTTCCGCGCATTTATCGAGATGCTGCGCGCCAACTTTGCCCATGCCGGTGGTTTACGCATCGACCATGTGATGGGCCTGCAACGTCTGTGGGTCATCCCCATGGACGCATCCCCTCGCGAAGGCGCTTACCTGTATTACCCGGTGGACGACCTGTTGCGTCTGTTGGCGCTGGAATCTCACCGCCATCAAGCCATCGTCCTCGGTGAAGACCTCGGCACTGTGCCCGACGGCCTGCGCGAAAAACTCAGCAGCCGCTCTATCCTGGGGATGCGTGTGCTGCTCTTCGAGCAAGGCCACGATGGTCAGTTCACGCCGATTCTCGACTGGCCGAACAACGCCCTGGCCACTACCAGCACCCACGATTTGCCCACGCTCAATGGTTGGTGGCACAGCCGCGACATCGATTGGAACATCCAACTCGGCCTGATCGATGCGCCCACCGTGGAGCAATGGAGCGAACACCGCCTGCGCGAACGCCAGGCCCTGCGCCAGGCCTTGAGCCAGGACCCGCAGAACTTCGTTGACGAGATCCGTAACGAAACCGACCACATGATCGACGCCAGCGTGCGCTACCTCGGCCATACCCGTGCGCCGTTGGTGTTGTTGCCACTGGAAGACGCCCTGGGCGTCGAAGAACAAGCCAACCTGCCCGGCACCACCGATACCCATCCCAATTGGCGCCGACGCCTGGCGGGTGAGGCTTCAAGTTTGCTGGACAATGCCGGAGCCGCGCGCCGCCTTGAACTATTGGCCGTCGCGCGCAACCAGGCCTATGAGCGTGACCGATGAAGACACTGCCCCTGCGCGCCACCCAGCGCCTTCAATTTCATAAAGGCTTTACGTTGGACGATGCGGTGCCGCTGGTGCCGTATTTTGCCGAGTTAGGCATCAGCCATCTTTACGCTTCGCCCCTGCTCAGCGCCCGCGCCGGGTCCATGCACGGCTACGACGTGGTCGACCCGACCCGCGTCAATCCGGAACTGGGCGGTGAACCCGCCTTGCGCCGCCTGGTCGCCGCCCTGCGTGAACACGACATGGGGCTGATCCTCGATATCGTCTCCAACCATATGGCCGTTGGCGGTGCCGATAACCCGTGGTGGCTGGACCTGCTGGAGTGGGGCCGCCTGAGCCCGTACAGCGAGTTCTTCGACATCCAGTGGCACTCGCCCGACCCGCTGCTCAAGGGTCAACTGTTGATGCCGTTTCTGGGCAGCGACTACGGCGAAGCGTTACAGACCGGCACCCTGACATTGCATTTCGATGCGGTCCACGGCGCATTTTATGTCGAGCATTACGAGCATCGCTTCCCGATATGCCCACGGGATTACGCGTTGATCCTGGGCAGCGATGAAACGCTCAAACCCCTGGCTGACCGTTTCGCCGCCCTCGCCTATCAGGACGACACCTACGCCGAAGCCGCCTGGCTCAAGCAGGCACTGGCCGAGCGGGCGACTGAGGTCCTGGCGGCTATCGAAGACCGCTTGACCCAGTTCGATGGGCGCCAACCCGAGGGTTTCAATCGCCTGCATCAGTTGCTCGAACAACAGGCCTACCGCCTGGCGAGTTGGCGCACCGCGGCAGACGATATCAACTGGCGGCGCTTCTTCGACGTCAATGAGCTGGGTGGCCTGCGCGTAGAACGCACGGCGGTGTTCGAGGCCACCCACGGCAAGATTTTCGAACTGATCAGCGAAGGTTTGGTGGATGGGTTACGTATCGACCATATCGACGGCCTGGCCGACCCCCGGGGTTATTGCCGCAAGCTGCGTCGCCGAGTGGACGCCCTGGCGCCTGGGCGGCACTTGCCGATCTTTGTCGAGAAGATCCTCGGTGAAGGCGAAACCCTGCGTGAGGATTGGTGTGTGGACGGCACCACCGGCTATGAATTCATGGACCAACTGTCCTTGCTGCAACACCAGCCGGACGGCTTTGCACCGCTGGCCGAGCTGTGGACACGCCATACCGAACGGCCCTCAGCGTTTATCGAAGAAGCCCGTCTGGCCCGCCAGCAGATCCTCAACGGCTCGTTGGGCGGGGACTTTGAAAGCGTCGCCCAAGCGCTCCTGCAAGTGGCCCGCGACGATGTGATGACCCGCGACCTGACCCTGGGCGCGATTCGCCGCGCCCTGCAGGAGCTGATCGTGCACTTCCCGGTGTACCGCACTTACATCAGCGCCTTGGGCCGCAGCGCCGCCGACGACGCGGTGTTCCAGCAGGCCATGGACGGTGCCCGCACCACCTTGAGCGAGGGCGACTGGCCGGTGCTGGATCACCTCGAAAAATCCCTCGGCGGCCAACCTTGGCGCCAACGTCCGGTGGGCCGTGAGCGCAAGATACTCAAGCATGCCTGCGTACGCTTCCAGCAACTGACCTCGCCCGCGGCCGCCAAAGCCGTGGAAGACACCGCGTTCTATCGCTCAGCGGTGCTGCTGTCGCGCAATGATGTGGGCTTCAGTACTGAGCAGTTCAGCGCACCGTTGACCGAATTCCATTCGATCAACCAACAGCGCTTGGAAGCCTTCCCGGATAACCTGCTGGCCACCGCCACCCACGACCACAAACGCGGCGAAGACACCCGCGCTCGACTGGCAGTGCTCAGCGAGTGCGCCGACTGGTACGTGGAACAGGTTGAGCAGTGGCGCACCCTGGCAGCACCGTTACGCAGCGATGCCGACACTCCGTCGGCCGGTGATGAGCTGATCCTCTACCAAGTGCTGCTGGGCAGTTGGCCGCTGGACCAGGGTGATGACTTCGACGGCTATCAACAACGCCTCTGGCAGTGGCAACAAAAGGCCCTGCGCGAAGCCAAATTGAACAGCAGTTGGAGTGCGCCCAACGACGCCTACGAACAAGGCGTGGAAGCGTTTCTGTCGCGTCTATTGCTCAGTGAAGAAGGTCGCACGTTGCGCACCGCGATTGCGGCGGCTGCCCAGGCGATTGCCCCGGCCGGGGCGCTCAACGGGCTGGCGCAATCCTTGCTTCGCATGACTGTGCCGGGTGTACCAGACCTGTACCAGGGCGCTGAGTTCTGGGACTTCAGCCTGGTGGATCCGGACAACCGTCGTCCGGTGGATTTCAGTGCACGACAACGGGCACTCGAGACCCCAACGGACATCGGCGAACTGTTGTTCAACTGGCGTGACGGGCGCATCAAACAGGCGGTGATTGCCCAGGTGCTGGCCTTGCGCAAGGCCCAGCCTGAGCTGTTTCGCAACGGTACCTACACACCGCTGGAAGTGGTCGGCCAGCATGCCGAGCGGGTGGTCGCATTCTGTCGCGAACACCAGGGCAAACGCCTGCTGGTAGTGGTTCCACGCTGGTCACATCACCTGCTGGAGAACGGTGTGTATCCCCAGATCAATGCGCAGGTTTGGGGCGATACGCGGCTGAAATTACCGTTCGCCGCACCAACTCAAAACTGGAAGGGACTTTTTCATACAGGCGCAGTCACACCAGACAAGGAGCTGTTGATCAGCACTGCCCTGGGGGATTTCCCGGTCAATGTCTTTATCAATCCTGATGATCAAGAAAGCTGAAAATTTTCTGTGAGGAGCATTGTGATGAGTACTGAAGACAAACGCATACGCGAACTGGCGCATCAGATCTGGGAGTCTGAAGGTAAGCCCCATGGTGAAGATGCGCGCCACTGGGAGATGGCGCGCAAACTGGCCGAAGCCGAAGCGCTGACGCCGAGTAAACCCAAGGCTGGCGCCAAGCCGAAGGCCGCGCCCAAGCCGCCCGCCAAAGCCAAACCGCCGGCTCCGGTTGCCAGCAAGCCGACACCTCCTGCGGCGAAAAAGCCCTCGGCTCCGAAAAAGCCAAAGCCTTAATCCTATCAACCGCCTGCCGACGCGTTCGGCAGGCGGTTACTTCATCACGCTGATTGTGAGCTGAACGTTCGTCAGCCTGGCGGCGTTCGGCCTGAAAAAAGACCCTTGCAGGAGCAACTTGAATGAGCAAACCCGACAAAAACCAAGCGACGCAGGAACATGAGCCGTCGCGGATTCGCGAAGGTTTGCCCTTCCCGCTCGGTGCCACCTGGGACGGCCTGGGTGTCAACTTTGCGCTGTTTTCGGCCAACGCCACCAAGGTGGAACTGTGCCTGTTCGACGACGCCGGCGAAGTAGAGCTGGAGCGCATCGAGCTGCCGGAATACACCGACGAAATCTTCCACGGTTACTTGCCCGATGCCCATCCAGGACTGATTTACGGTTATCGGGTATACGGCGCCTACGATCCGGCCAATGGTCATCGTTTCAACCACCACAAATTGCTGATCGACCCCTACGCCAAACAGTTGGTAGGTGAGCTCAAATGGTCCGAAGCGCTGTTCGGCTACACCATCGGCCATCCCGACGACGACCTCAGTTTCGACGAGCGTGACAGCGCGCCGTTCGTGCCCAAGTGCAAGGTCATCGATCCGGCACACACCTGGGGTAACGACCAGCCGGTGCGGGTGCCATGGGACCGTACGATCATTTATGAAACCCACCTGCGCGGCATCAGCATGCGTCACCCCTCGGTGGGTGAATCCGTGCGCGGCACGTGCGCCGGGTTGATGGAAGACGATGTGCTCAAGCACATTCGCCAGTTGGGTATTTCGTCGGTGGAGCTGCTGCCGGTGCACGCCTTCGTTAACGACCAGCACCTGCTGGAAAAAGGCATGACCAACTACTGGGGCTACAACAGCATCGCGTTTTTCGCCCCCGACCCGCGCTACCTGGCCAGCGGCAAGATCGCCGAGTTCAAGGAGATGGTCGCGCACCTGCACGAACAGAAGCTGGAAGTGATCCTCGACGTGGTCTACAACCACACCGCCGAAGGCAACGAGCGCGGTCCGACTCTGTCCATGCGCGGCATCGACAATGCCTCGTACTACCGGTTGATGCCTGACGACAAGCGCTTCTACATCAACGATTCCGGCACCGGTAACACCCTGGACCTGAGTCACCCGTGCGTGCTGCAAATGGTCACTGACTCCTTGCGGTACTGGGCCAACGAGATGCATGTCGACGGTTTCCGCTTCGACCTGGCAACGATCCTTGGCCGCTATCGCGATGGTTTCGACGAGCGCCACAGTTTCCTCGTGGCCTGCCGCCAGGACCCGGTATTGCGTCAGCTCAAACTGATCGCTGAGCCTTGGGACTGCGGCCCGGGCGGCTATCAAGTGGGCAATTTCCCACCGGGCTGGGTGGAATGGAACGACCGCTTCCGCGACACCGTGCGCGCATTCTGGAAAGGCGACGACGGCCAGCTCGCGGACTTCGCCGGGCGCATGACCGCCTCGGGCGAGATGTTCAATCATCGCGGTCGCCGCCCGTACAGCTCGGTGAATTTCATCACCGCTCACGACGGTTTCACCCTGCATGATCTCGTGTCGTACAACGACAAGCACAACGAAGACAACGACGAGAACAACCAGGACGGCAGCAACAACAACCTGTCCTGGAACCACGGCGTTGAAGGCCCCACCGACGACCCGGAAATCAACGCGCTGCGCCTGCGCCAGATGCGTAACTTCTTCGCCACTCTGCTGCTGGCCCAAGGTACGCCGATGATCGTCGCCGGTGACGAATTCGCCCGCACTCAGCACGGCAACAACAATGCCTATTGCCAGGACAGCGAGATCGGCTGGGTCAACTGGGAATTGGACGATGACGGCAAGTCGCTGCTCAAGTTCGTCAAACGCTTAATCAAGCTACGCTTGGCCTACCCGATCCTGCGACGTGGACGCTTCCTGGTCGGCGACTATAACGAAGACATCGGCGTGAAGGACGTAACCTGGCTCGCACCCGACGGCAACGAAATGACCACCGAACAGTGGGAAGACAGCCACGGTCGCTGCCTCGGCATGTTGATGGACGGCCGCGCCCAGGAAACCGGGATTCGTCGCGCCGGTGCCGATGCGACTTTGTTGCTGGTGGTCAACGCGCACCACGACATGGTCAATTTCCGCCTGCCGCCAGTGCCCGAGGGTGAGTTCTGGACCTGCATGCTCGATACCAATGACACCGCAGTACGCGGTCAGGAACGCTTTGATTTTGAACATGAATACGCGGTGACCGGCCGCTCGCTGTTGTTGTTTGAACTGCAGCGCGAAGACGAGGTGTGAGATGGCTTTACACGGATTCCTTCAAGGTTACCGGGGTTATGCGGACACGCAAGCCCTGGGGGATGCCCTGAAGGCGCTTCAGGAAGAAGGCCTTGACCAACTTCCGCTGCCCGGCAGCGGGCAGACCTTGGCACGCTTCAGTCGCCTGGCCCAGGTCGCCGGGCATGACTTGCGCCTGTGCAAGTTGTTTGAGGGTCATACCGACGCGTTGGCGATCATTGCAGAACTGGACAGCCCCCTGCCGCCCTTGGGTAGCACGTGGGGCATGTGGGCCGCCGAACCGCCGAGTGCCAAGGTACGCGTGCGGCGCGACGGCCATCGACTGATGGTGGACGGTCGTAAAGCCTGGTGTTCCGGCGCGGCCGTGGTCAGCCATGGGTTGCTGACGGCCTGGGATGAAGAAGATCGGCAGCAACTGGTCGCGGTCGAGATGCAGCAGCCGGGCGTAACTGTGACGAAGGACGGCTGGCACGCGGTCGGCATGGCGGCGACGGGCAGCGTTGAAGTGGTCTTCGAGGGGGTGCGCGGCATTGCCGTCGGCCACCCCGGTGAGTACCTCACCCGCCCCGGTTTCTGGCAAGGCGGGATTGGTATTGCGGCGTGCTGGTATGGCGCCGCGCAACGCCTGGCGGAAGTCTTGCGTGAGCAATGCGCCAAACGCCCGGAACCCCATGCCCTCGCCCACTTGGGTTCAGTGGACAGTGCGCTGAACGGAGCCGCCTGCGTTCTGCGCGCCAGCGCCGAGCACATCGACCTTGAACCTAAGGCTGATGCCCGAGTGCTGGCCCAGCAGACGCGGGCTTGCATTGAAGACACGGTCGAGCAAGTGATGCACCACGTGGGGCGTGCCGTCGGTGCAGGCCCCTATTGCAAGGACCCGCACTTTGCGCAGTTGATGGCGGATTTGCCGGTGTACTTGCGCCAGAGTCACGCAGAACGTGACTTGGCCGGCCTGGGTGAGCTGATCGCAGGCGAACCCGCAGGGAGGTGGCAGTTATGAAACCCAACCCGATTGTCGGCCAAGGCACCCCGCTGCATCACTGGCAGGCCTCACCGCGGATGGCCGAGTTGCCGCAGATCAGCGTCGAACAGTTAGTACCTGAAGGGCATCGCGCCGTGATCATCGCGCCCCATCCAGATGATGAAGTGCTGGGCTGCGGTGGTCTGTTGCAAGGTCTGGCGGCGCTCGGTCGGCCCATACAGCTGATTTCGGTGACCGACGGCAGCGCCAGTCACCCCGGCTCTCGGCGCTGGCCGGTAGAGCGCCTGAGCGTGGTGCGGCCCCAGGAATCAGCGCAAGCCCTGCATCGGCTGGGTTTGCCATTGCACAGTTTGAAATGGCTGCGCGCCGGGTTTACCGACAGCAAGGTAGCGGCGCGAGAGGACGAATTGAGCGCCTTTATCCAACGCTACCTCAAGCCCACGGATGTGCTGTTTACCACCTGGCGAGAAGACGGCCACTGCGACCACGAAGCCGTAGGCCGCGCCAGTGCCAAGGCCGCCCAAGCGGTGGGCGCTACGCTGTACGAGCTGCCGGTGTGGACGTGGCACTGGGCAACCGCCGAAGACAGCCAAGTGCCGTGGCACCGCGCGCGCAAAATCCCTCTGAGCTGCGAGTCGGTGGCCCGTAAGCGCCACGCTATTCACGCGTTCGCCAGCCAATTGGAAGGTGACCCGCAGATCGGCCTGCCCCCGGTGCTCGCGCCCTATGTGGTGGAGCGCTTGCTGCAACCGTTTGAAGTGGTATTCGTATGAGTGTGGCTACGCCGTATTTCGACCAGCTGTTCGCCGAAAATGATGACCCTTGGGCGTTTCGTCAACGCTGGTATGAGCGACGCAAACGAGCATTGACCCTTGCAGTGCTGACGCGTCCACGCTATGCCGCCATTTTTGAGCCGGGCTGTGCCAATGGCGAGCTGAGTTTCGAACTGGCGCCTCGCTGTGATCGCCTGCTGTGCTGTGACACCGCCGCCGCCGCCGTCAGCCTGGCGCGCAGCCGTTTGTTGGGGTTCCCCCATGCCGAGGTGCAACAGAGCCGCCTGCCGGAACAATGGCCGACCGAGCGCTTCGAGCTGATCGTGCTCAGCGAGCTGTGTTACTACCTCGACGCAGACGATTTAGGTCGCGTGATCGACCGCGCCCTCGCCAGCCTGACCGACGACGGCCAACTGCTGGCGTGCCACTGGCGCGTACCGATTGAAGGCTGTCCGCAGACAGCTGAGCAGGTGCATGCCCTGCTCCATGAACGACTGGCAATGCCGCGCCTCGCCAGCTACCACGAACAGGATTTTCTCCTCGACCTGTGGTGCCGCGATGGCACCTCGGTCGCTCGCCATGAGGGCCTGCGATGATCGGCGTTCTGATCCCGGTGCATAACGAACAAGCGCTGTTACCCGACTGCCTGGACGCCGCGTTGATCGCGGCCCGCCACCCTGGCCTGCTGGGCGAAGCGGTGCAGATCCTGCTGGTGCTCGACAGTTGCAGCGATGACAGCGCAGCCATCGTCCAGAGCTACCCGGTGCAGCACTTCGAAGTACAGGCGCGCAATGTTGGGCATGTGCGCGGGCTGGGTGCGCGGCATCTGCTCAATCAGGGCGCACGCTGGATCTCCTGCACCGACGCCGACAGCCGCGTCGCGCCTGATTGGCTGGTAGCGCAGTTGGCGCTGAACGCCGATGCGGTATGCGGCACGGTGACGGTGGACGCGTGGAGCGAGGGCTTCGACCCGGCCGCGCAGATCCGCTACCTCCAGGGCTATCAGGCGCAGGACGGGCATCGGCACATCCACGGCGCCAACCTGGGGGTGAGCGCGGGTGCTTACATTCGCGCAGGCGGCTTCGAACCCTTGGCCTGCCATGAGGACGTGCAATTGGTGCGTAACCTGGAACGCTGTGGCGCCTCTATCGCTTGGAGCAATACCCCGCAGGTGATCACCAGTGCGCGCCTGGAATCCCGCGCCCAAGGTGGGTTTGGCGATTATTTGAAGAGCCTGATGCCGGCGTCGTGAAAAAATCCATATTACAGAATGTAAAAGCGGCGAATCCTTGTCTATGCTGAAGACGCCTTGCTGGTCATTCAGGGTTGAATGGCCACGCACCCATCACGGCGGAGTCTGTGGTGAATAAATAGAGTCGTCCCGTCAACGGGGCACGACCCAGCACCAATCCACAAGGATGTAACGCTCATGAAGTCTGCCTCCCTCAGTGAAGGCCGTCGCGGCCCCGCGCAAATCTGGAACACTGCGCCGCAGCTGGCGCAAATCGCCCCTATCTCTGCGACATCGCTGGTCCCGGCCGGTGCACGGGTGGTGGTCATCGCGCCCCATCCGGGCGACGAAGTGTTGGCGTGCGGCGGCATGCTGCAACTGCTCAGCACCCTTGAATATCCCCTGCAACTGATCTCCATCACCGACGGCAGCGCCAGCCATCCCGGCTCACATCGGTGGCCGGCCAGCCGCTTAAGCGTCGTGCGTCCCCAGGAAAGCGCCGAAGCGCTGCGTCGCCTGGGCATGCCCATGCATAGCCTGAAATGGATTCGCGGTGGGTTTTGCGACAACGCCCTGTCGGCCCGTGAGCCGCAACTGAGCCAATTCATCGCGCGCTACTTGCAAGCGGGCGATGTGGTGTTCACCACGTGGCGCAACGACGGCAACCCCGACCACGAAGCGGTCGGCCGCGCCAGTGCGAAGGCGTGCAATCTCGTCGGTGCGCAGCTGTATGAACTGCCGATCTGGGCCTGGCACTGGCCCGCGCGCGAGGGTGCAATCATCCCCTGGCAACGGGCGCGCAAAGTGCGCCTGGACACATGGAGCGTCGCGCGCAAACTCCACGCGGTCCATGCCTATGCGAGTCAACTGGTGGGTGACCCGCAGATCGGCCTGGCGCCGATGCTGGCGCAGGTGTTGTTGGATCGCATGCGCGAGCCTTACGAGATCGTCTTCGCATAGCCGCCGACTCGTCCGTACCTGTTATTTCTCACAGTAGCGACGCGAGGGATGTGCGTCTAAGGTTCAAAACGTGCTGCACAGGTGAGGTGCAGTCGAGAAAGCCATGCCAACCCTTTGCATTGGCCGGTGTTTTCGAAGCAGGTAACTCGTATTCCCTGATCCGTATCGCGTTCGTTGTTGCCATGGTCCTTAACCGTGCCTGTCATCAGGCACCGTGGAGTCAGGTCGCATTGAGCGAGGACGGATCATGAGCAAACGACTTCCCCAACGGACCGGCGCCAGCCTGATTATGGCGTCAGCAGCATGGCTGTTGAGCTGTTCAAGCACTGCTCAGGCATGCACCTTCACCATCACGCCAGGTGACGATGTGGTGACCTGCACCAGCGGCGCGGGGGGCAACCTCATTGATGCGCAAGGTAACAACAGTCTGATATTTCCCTCCGGCAACGGCAGCGTGTTGGGCGTCGGTTATGGCGCGGGCAATGACCTCATCGAGATGAACACCGCAGATGCGGTCATCGGCACCAGTGGGGTCAACATGGGCGATGGCGCGAATATCTTTCGCCTGTTCCAGGGGGCGGTCAACAGTGTGATCTTGCAGGGCTCCGGTGCCGATGTAGTGCAAATCAGCGGCGGTACGGCCGGTGGAATTTTCCAGGGCGCCGGATTGGACAAATTCTCCATGAGCGGCGGCACGATCACATCCCTTGCCCAAGGGGATGGCATCGACGACTTCGCCATGAGCGGCGGTACCATCACAGGCGCCTTTGAAGATGGCGACCACGGATTGATGACCGGCGGCAGCATCGGACGCGTCGACATGAAACTCGACAACAACCTGTTTGATATGCGCGGCGGCACCGTTGTCGGCAACTTCGTCACCGGCTTTGGCGACGACACGATCCTGGTATCGGGCACCAGTTTCATTGGCGGTAACCTCAGCGTCAGCGGCGGGGCCGACATCATCGTCATCAAGGGTGGCCGGATTGCCGGGGAAATTCGCATGAGCGCGGGGAATGACCAGTTCGAATGGAACGGCGCGGGCCAACTCGACTCGGCAGTACTGCTGGCCGGCGATAACGACACGGCGCTGCTGAAAAACCTGACCGAAGCCATTGTCGCCCCTACTCCCGTTGTGGACGGCGGAACGGAGAACGATACCCTGACGTTCGACAACAGCCAGGTCAGCACACCGCAACGTTATCAGAACTGGGAAATCGTCAACCTGGATAACAATTCGAGCTTGTCCCTCGGCGGCACCTTCACACTGGGTGATGCCGCTACCGGGACCGGCACCATGAACGTGAATGGCAGCTCGGCATTACGGGTCAGCACAGGGATCATCAACCCGTTTACCGCCGGCCAACTGACGACCCTGAACAACAGCGGCCTGATCGACATGACCACCGGCAGCACCAGCACCGGCGATACCCTGACGGTCAATGGCAACTACAACGCCAGCGGCGGCCAACTCGCGCTGCAAAGTGTATTGGGTAGCGACGGTTCGCCCAGCGACAAACTGGTAATCAGCCAGGGGACCATCCAGGGGAGTACGAGCATTCGCGTCACTAACCTCGGCGGCGCAGGCGCCGCTACGCTGCAAGATGGTATTCAGGTGGTGCAGGCGCTCAACGGCGCCACCGGCAGCGGCACTGCCTTTACCCTTGGCGCGCCGGTGTCTGCCGGCGCGTTCGACTATTACCTGTTCAAGGGTGGCGTCACCGCCGGCACCGCAGAAAACTACTACCTGCGTTCGACCATCCCGGTGGTGCCGCCGAACCCGGTCATTATCGTGCCGTTGCCTGTCCCCATTCCCGATGAACCACCGCTGCCGCCCAACCCTGGGACAGAGCCGATTCCCATCTACCGCCCGGAAGTGCCGCTCTACGCCGCGCTGTTTCCCGCCGCCCAGCAAATCGTGCAAGGCATGCTCGGCACCTTTCACCAGCGCATGGGTGACCAGAGCCAGCAACAGCAGACCGGCGCTTTATCGGCCGGGTGGGGTCGGGTCTACGGCAACAGCAGTCGCCAGAGTTTCGCCGGCACGGTGAGCCCGACGCTGGACAGTTCGGTAACGGGCTTCCAGGTGGGCAGCGATCTCTATGCCAGCGCCATGGGCGATGGCCAGCAACGCCTGGGGTTTTTCGTCGGCCATAGCCGTTTGCGGGGCACAGTCAAAGGCTTCAACGGCGGCCGGGAGGACAAGAACGCTGGCAAAACCACCTTGCGCGGTGACAGCCTGGGCGTGTACTGGACGTTGATCGGCGCCAACCAGGCCTACCTTGACCTGGTGTTAATGGGCACACGCTTCAATGGCAACAATGAGTCGGACCGTGGTGTGAAGATGAAAACCCGCGGGCACAACGTCACAGCCTCCGCCGAAGTCGGCTGGCCGATCCCGGTGACGACCAACTGGGTCGCGGAACCCCAGGCACAAGTGATCGTCAGCAAGACCACGTTGAATAGCCAAAACGACGGGGTTTCCGACGTGTCTTATGACGCCGATACCCACCTGACCACACGCCTGGGAATCCGCCTGCGCGGCGACTACCAAGTGCGTGGCATGCCACTGGTGCCTTATGTACGGGCGAATGTCTGGCACACCCGCGCCGGACAGAACACCGTGACCTTTGCCGATGTCACCGACATCGACACCGAGCAGAAGTCCACCACCCTGGACCTCAGCGTCGGTGCAACGTTGAAGGTCACCCAAGACATCAGCGTTTACAGCGAGGTGGGCTACAACCGCAACCTGGACAGCAACACCTTCAACGGCCGCCAAGGGACGGTTGGCCTGAGAATGGCGTTCTGATCTGGTAGGCAATCGCCAGCCAGATAAACCAGACCGGCATCACATATAGGGCCAGGCGTGTGTCTGGCCGCAACGCCAGCAGGCAGAGCACGAACGCAAGGAAACCCAGGGAAAACCAAGCCATCGGCACACCGCCGGGCATCTTGTAAGTGGACTTGGCGTGCAGGTCCGGGCGTTTTTTACGGTAAGCGATGTACGACGCGAGAATCGTCGACCACGTAAAAATCACGAGGATCGCCGAGACCGTCGACACAATGGTGAAGGCGGTCATCACCTCCGGCACCACAAACAGCAACACCAGGCCGAGCAGCATCAATACCGTGGTGAAGGCCAGGCTGAACAACGGAACGCTGCTGTTGGACAAGCGTCGGAAAACACCTGGCGCATCCCCCAGATCGGCCAACCCGAACAACATGCGGCTGGCGGAAAACACCCCGCTGTTGGCCGAGGACGCCGCCGAGGTGAGTACCACGAAATTGACGATGCCCGCAGCCGCAGGAAAACCCGCCACCAGGAACAGCTCTACAAACGGGCTTTTGCTCGGCGACACCTGCTGCCACGAGGTCACGGCGATGATGCACGCCAGGGCCAGCACGTAGAACAGAATGATGCGCAACGGAATCGAATTGATTGCCTTGGGCAACGTCTTCTCCGGCGCACGGGTTTCGGCCGCGGCGGTGCCGATCAGCTCGGTGCCGGCAAAGGAGAAAATCGCCATCTGGAACCCGGCGAAAAAGCCGAACAGGCCGTTGGGAAACGCCGCCTGTTTGTCCAGCAAATGCGACAGCGATGCAGTGACGCCGGTGGGTGAGACAAACGAGCCTGCGATCAGCACCACGCTCACGCCGATCAGGGTCACCACGGCGATGATCTTGATGATTGCGAACCAGAACTCCACTTCGCCGAACAACCTGACAGTCAGCGCATTCAACGCGAACAACGTTAACAGCATGCCCACCGCCGGCATCCACGCCGGCAGGTCCGGGAACCAGTACTGGAAAAACCCGCCGACCACCACCGCATCCCCCACCACCGCCACGCTCCAGCTCAGCCAGTATGACCAGCCGAGAAAAAACGCGGCGCGCGGTCCCAGGTAGGCGCCGGCAAAGTCGGCAAAACTCTTGAAGTTGAGATTGGACAGCAGCAGCTCGCCCATGGCGCGCATCACGAAATACACAAACAGCCCGATGATCATGTAGATCAGGATGATCGAGGTGCCGGACAGCGCAATGATCTTGCCGGAGCCCATGAACAGGCCGGTGCCGATCGCACCGCCCATGGCCATCAGCTGGATATGACGGTTGCTCAGGGTGCGTTGCAACGCAGGCTTTTCGCAAAGCCCGGACGTAGTTGTTTTCATCACAAAACCTCTTGTTATGTTTTTGAGTTTTGGCAGAAAAAAATTGGGCGGTCGTTGTTATTAGGGGGTCAGGCGGTTTTGCTTTCGAAACCGTGCAACACGTTGACGGCATTGATGCCGATCTCATCGACCATGTAGCCCCCTTCCATTACGAACAACGTCGGCACGCCCACGCTGGCGATGATCTCGCCCATGCCGAGGAAGTCTTCGCTGTCGAGGAGGAAGTGGCTGATGGGGTCGTCCTTGAACGTGTCGACGCCGAGGGAAATCACCAGCACTTCAGGGGCGAAGTGTTTGAGCCGCTGGCACGCGTCGGCGAGGGCAATTTTGTAGTGATCCCAGGTGGTGTTTTTCGGCAACGGATAATTCAGGTTGAAGCCCTCCCCTGCACCCTTGCCGCGCTCGCTGTTGGCGCCGGAAAAGTACGGGTAGGACACGGCGGGCTCGCCATGCAGGGAGATAAACAGCACATCCGAGCGGTCGTAGAAAATGTTCTGTGTGCCGTTGCCATGGTGGAAATCCACGTCCAGTACCGCAACGCGTTTGGCGCCTTGAGTGATGGCCTGTTGTGCGGCAATCGCGGCGTTGTTGAGGTAGCAATAACCGCCCATGTATTCGCGGGCGGCATGGTGGCCGGGTGGGCGGCACAGGGCAAAGGCGCTGTTGTGGCCCTCATCGATGAGCGCGAGGCCAGTGAGTGCAATGTCCGCGCTGGTCTTCACCGCCTGCCACGTGGTCGCGGTAATCGGCGAACCGGCGTCCATGGCATAGAACCCCAGCTTGCCGTCGATGAAATCCGGCACCTGTTCATTGGCCAGATCGCGCACCGGCCACACCAGCGGCAGCGCGTCATGGCTGCGGCCGATGGCGGTCCATTCGGCCCATGCGGTTTCAAGGAAAGAGACGTAGCGCTCGCTGTGGGCATTGACGTAACAGGCGCGGTCAAAGGCGCGCGGCACGATGATATCGCCGAGCCCGACGTGCTGGACGCGGTCACGCACGGTGTCGGCGCGGCTCGGTTGCTCGAACGATGGCTTGAGTACGCCATCCTTCAATTCGGTGCCATGGTGCAAACGGTGGGCATCGCTAAAAACAGTCAGCATGTGTATACATCCGCCAGTAAAAGACAGGGTCTATTTTGTTCTGGCGGTGCGGGGCTTTCTTTGCTTTTAGTTCTTGCGCTGTTAGTTTTATCGGGTTTTTTTACCCCTATTACAGGCGAATATGAAAAATAAAACCAAGCAGGTCGTTCTTGACGACACCGATCTCGCCATCCTCGCCTTGCTGCAGGAAGACGCGAGTATTTCCAACGCCCAACTCAGCGAGCGTCTGGCCCTGAGCCTCACGCCGTGCTGGCGCCGCCGCAAGCGTCTGGAAGAAGAAGGCGTGATCAAGGACTACCAGGCCAATCTGGATCGCAAGCTGCTCGGCCTGGACATCATGGCGTTTGTGCATGTGCGCTTTGCCATCCACACCGACCACGCGCCGGACGCCTTCGAAGCGGTGGTCAAGGAACTGCCTCAGGTGCTGTCGTGCCACAAAATCACCGGGGATGCGGATTATCTGTTGCAGGTGCTGGCGGAAGATCTCGACAGCTACAGCGAGTTTGTAGAGAGCGTCCTGAGGCGACAATTGGGGATCGCGTCGATCCAGTCGAGCCTGGCGCTGCGCGAAGTGAAAGCGACAAGCCGGGTGGCGATTCCGAAGCGCGATTGAACACCGTCCATGAACGCTCGAAAACGGCAGGTGCTGGCTAAAGGCCTGCCATGCAGATGTGAAAAAATCGTTAACTAATTCATCCCTATGGCTTTTTCCTACAGAATCAATCTGTCACACTGATGCGAATAATTATCAACACTTTTATTATTCGCCAGGGAAAGGCACTTAGGGGAGAGCTCGTTCGATGCCTGTGCACCAGCCCGGCGGTAAAGGTTTTACACCCAGTTTGATCGCGTTGGCGGTCTGTCTCGCCACCTCGCACGCGGCCTTCGCCGCCGACGCCGAAGCACCGGTCACCACCCTGGAACTGGGCGCCACCCAAATCTCCGGCGAGCAGCAGTTGGGCGAAACCACTGAGGGCACGCAGTCCTACACCACCGGCGCGATGAAGACCGCGACCAAGTTGCCACTCACCCTGCGTGAAACGCCACAAGCCGTCACCGTGATTACGCGCCAGCGCATGGATGACCAGGCAATGACCAGCATCAACGACGTGGTCAACGCAACGCCCGGGTTGTTCCTGAATTACTCCAACGGACCGGGCCGGCAGTCCTATACCTCGCGCGGTTTCGACATCGACAACCTGATGTATGACGGTATTCCGAGCGGCTATAACGGCGTTTCAGTCGGCGCGCAGCCCAACCTGGCGATGTTCGACCGCGTTGAAGTGGTGCGCGGCGCGACCGGCCTGGTGACCGGCGCGGGCAACCCGTCGGCCGCCATCAACCTGATCCGCAAGCGGCCCCTGGACGAGCAGAAAGTCACCCTGACCGGCGCCGCTGGCAGCTGGGACGACTACCGTGGCGAACTCGACGCCTCCAGCCCGCTCAATGACAGCGGCACCTGGCGCGGCCGGGTGGTCACCTCCTACCGCGACGCCAACAGCTTCATCGACAACGCCGAGGAGTATCACGGCCTGTTCTATGCCGTCACCGAAGCTGACTTGAGTGAAGACACCACCCTGACCCTCGGCTACTCAAACCAGAAGGACAAGACCAATTACTTCTGGGGTTCCTCAATGATCGGTCAGGATGGCCATCACCTCGACCTGCCCCGCTCCTACAACCCCGGCACCGACTGGGAGAACAAGGACCAGGAGATCAACACGGTCTTCGCCGAACTGCGCCAGCAACTGGCCAACGACTGGAAGCTGCAAGTCAACGCCAACTACGCCGAGCAGAAAGCCTTGTTCTCGGGCTCGTATCAATCGCGCTGGGCTGCTGACAAATCACTGGCGCGAACCGTCTACCAGGCCGCCTATGACGAAAATCAGGCTGGCGTCGACGCCTTCGTCAGCGGCCCGTTCCAGGCGTTCGGGCGCACCCATGAGCTGGTGGTCGGTGCCAGCCGCCGCATTTACGACATGACCAGCCACGACTACAGCCCGTACGACACCAATTGGCCGATTACCGCAGGCAAACCGGACTTCGTCCACACCACCGACACCCGTGAAATCACCACCCAGGACGGCTTCTACCTGACCACGCGCCTGAGCCTGGCCGACCCGCTCAAGCTGATCCTCGGCGGGCGCCTGGACTGGTATGACTACGATGCCCATGGCAGCAACAGCGGCGACTACAAAGTCACCCGCAACCTGACGCGCTACGCGGGTTTGATCTACGAGTTGGATGACCATCACTCGGTCTACGTCAGCTACAGCGACATTTTCACGCCGCAAACCGCCAAAGATAGTTCGGCGACCCCGGTCAAGCCGATTGTCGGCAAAAACTACGAGGTCGGCGTTAAAGGCGAATACCTGGGCGGCGCGCTGAATGCCAGCGTCGCACTGTTCCGCGTCGATCAGGAAAATCGTGCCACCAAAGTGACCGTGCAAAACTGCCCGCAGACCGAGTGCTATGAAGCCTCCGGCGAGATTCGCAGCCAGGGTATCGACTTCGAACTGCAAGGCGCCCTCACCGAGAACTGGCAGGTCGGCGGTGGCTACACCTACGCGCGCACCCACACCATCAAGGACGAAGCCAACCCGCAGCTTGTCAACAAGCAGTACGACACCGACACCCCGGAGCACTTGTTCAAACTGACCACCCGCTACAACCTCCAGGGCGCGCTGGAGAAATTCCGGGTGGGCGGCAACATCTCCTGGCAGAGCCGCATGTACAACGACGTCAAGCTGGCTGACGGCAGTACCTACCGCCTGCAACAAGGCGCCTACGCCGTCACCGACTTGATGGCCGGCTACAGGGTCAACGACAACCTGGACCTGCAGCTCAACGCCAACAACATCTTCGACCGCAGCTACTACTCAACCATCGCCAACTCCGTGGACTACGGCGGCGACAGCTACGGCACCCCACGCAACATGATGCTGACGGCCAAATACACCTTCTGATCGTCATCAAGGCTGCCCGCTCGGGCAGCCTTTCCTCCTGGCAGCGGCGCTTAAAGCTCTCTCCCCAACTGCCGATAAGCTTTTGCTTTCCCCGTACCTGCAAAAATCCTGATACCTGCTTTGCTCTGTAGCAGCGCGCCATCGTGGCACGCCGCATGCTTTGTTCCCGGCAACACCACAGGGAGTAAGAGTGAATGCCCGCACGCACGCGTTTTCTAGAGCACTACCGCAAAGCCGACCGCATCATGCTGGCGTTGATCTGGCTGATGACGCTGTTCTCCGTAGGCCTGGCGTTCTGGCACGACACCTTGATCCAAGCAATCGTAGTCGGTGGCGGCACAAGCCTGCTGCTCACCGCGCTCTACCGCGCCATCGGCGGCACGCGCGTGATGCGCTGCGCACTGGGCGCTGGTCTGATGGTCATGGCCGCGCTGCATATCAACCAGGCACAAGGCGTGATCGAAGCCCACTTCGGAATTTTCGCCCTACTGGCGGTGCTGACGTTTTACCGCGACTGGCTGCCGATCCTCGTGGCCGCACTCACCATCGCCGTGCACCACGTGGTCTTCCATGCCTTGCAGCATCAAGGCTTCCCGGTCTTCGTGATGGAACACCACGGCGGCTGGACCATGGTGTTTGTGCATGCTTTCTACGTGGTGATGGAAACCGTCGCCCTGCTCTACCTCGCCGTGCACAGCCAGGCCGAAGCCGTCGAGAGCCAGGAAATGCTCGAAAAAATGCTCGCTGTCACCACCCAGCTCACCGTGGAAACCGCACAAGGTGAAGGCAAGGCGCATATGTCCCTGGCCAAGCGCTTCGACCACTTCCTGCAACAGATCACCGGGCTCATTGACGGCGTCTCCCGTGACTCCCACGGCCTCGGCCAACTCGGACAAGAACTGGCCCACGCCAGCGGCACCCTGGAAAAAGGCGCACGCCACCAACTGGCCGAAATCGCACAAATGACTGACTCCATGCAGCGCATGGAACACGCCATGGGCAACATTACGGTGCACGTCGAGGAAGCGGTCGCGCACGCCGACGTCGCCAGCCAACAAATCCTGCGCGGCCAGGAAAGCGTCGGCCGCGCCCAACACGAAATCACCCAACTGGCCACACGCCTCACCGACACCCATCAGACCGTTCAAGGCTTGGCCGTGCAGGCCGAACAGATCGGCTCGGTGCTCGACGTCATCAGCAGCATCGCCAACCAAACCAACCTCCTCGCCCTCAACGCCGCCATCGAAGCCGCCCGCGCCGGTGAACAAGGCCGCGGCTTCGCCGTCGTCGCCGACGAAGTGCGCAACCTGGCGCAACGCACAGCGGTTTCCACCCAGGAAATCAAAACCATCATCGAAGGCTTGCAGCAAGGCAGCCGCGAAGCCGTCGAAGCCATGCAGGACAGCCGCCAGGGCGTAGAACGTTGCGTGGAAGACAGCCAGGTCGCGGTGCAAATGCTAAAGGCAGTAGGCAATGACATCACCCAAATCGATGCGCTGAACGGGCGGATCGTCAGCACTACGCGGGAACAGACCTCAGCAAACCTGGAGATCGTCGGGCGCTTGCAGTCGGTGCAGGGCATCGCGCAGAGCACGGCACAGGATGTAGAGATGCTGGCCAGGAGCAGCGAACAACTGCCGCCGATTGCGGTGCGGTTGGACGCGTTGGGGCGCCGGTTTCATCCGTGAGGTGGTGATCTTCGAAAGGCCTCGGCGTTGTGTTGATCGCGCGCTTGGGCCTATTTGAAATACGTCGTGAGAGATAACTTCAGGCCAATAGCAGCGGTTCGAGTTCCGCCGCTTGCGTACCCAGTTCTAAAGAGAGAATACGAGGTCGAGAAGCTATACAGGTCGTTCTGATGCAGGTGCTTGCGCTGATTGTTGACCGTAATGCTGAGTGTGGCTCAACTCAAGTGGCCCTCAATTCATAGACGCAATCTCAATAAACTCGTCAAACCTTAAAGTTACCTATTTGCTGCTGTAGCACGGCTCCGAGCTCAGCCAAGTTAGTACTTGAACGGGCAGTTCGCTCGCACGATAAAGCTGAATCATCCGCAATATTGCGAACCGACGTAACACTCCGGTTAATTTCTTCCGCGACGCAACTTTGTTCCTCACCTGCAGTAGCGATTTGTCTGACCATCTGCTGGATGTTGTCAATCATCTCCACGATGGTTTCAACCGAGCCCCCAGTGTTTGAAACCTGTATTACCGTTTCATCCGTCAAACCGCGGCAGACTTCCATCATCCCAGCAGCTTCTTCGGCTATTTTTTGCAGATTGGCAGTCAGCGCTCCAATTTCCAGGGTTGCGCCCTGAGTTCGTTTGGCGAGCGTTCTCACCTCATCAGCCACCACCGCAAATCCTCGACCAGCATCGCCCGCCCTAGCAGCTTCGATAGCGGCATTTAACGCCAACAAGTTGGTTTGATCGGCGACAGACGTTATGACCTGCAATACCCCGCCTATATTCAGGCTCTCTATCCTGAGTTGTGCCATGGCTGCGGCAGATTTTGATACTTCAGATGCGAGACGTTTTATTTGGGTTATTGCTTCTTTTGCCATGGTTCCGCCGGTCTGCGCTTGGAGGTTAGCGGTGAGCGCCGCATGGGCTGCTTCCTCAGAGTTGCGTGCAACTTCGAGGGTGGTTGCTACCATTTCGTGAATCGCAGTGGCGACTTGGTCGATTTCAGTTCTCTGATTACCAACCCCGATGCGGGTCTGCTCTGTCGCTGCGGAAAGGTCAACGGCGGCATCAGAAATTACGCCCGATGACGTATTAACCTGACTAATAAGCAGGCTCAGGCGTGACTGCATTTCACCCAAGGAGGACAGCACACTGCCGGCCGCTGACATTTTCGCTTCAAGAATCGGGCGCAAGTCACCACTGGCAACGCGCTGAGCGATGGTGGACAAGACAGTAGGCTCTGCACCAAGAGCACGTGATAAGCCACGAACTATTAGAGTAGTCAGTACTACCCCGATGACAATTGCTACTGCGCAGAAAAACATCAGAAGATTACGGGTGTCTTTATAATCGTTCTGCGCATCACTAATGCTAGCCAGCGCTAGACCTGAGTTAAAACTCTTGTAAGTTGTAACGCTAGCCACCAGTTTCGTTAGGAGTGGCAAGCATTCGTTATTCATCATATTAATAGCCGCTTTTGCATCGCCAGTAACGGCTAACCGCGTGATTTCCAAAGCAATCGGACCATACGCTTTCTCAATCTCCTCAATGTTAGCAACTAAGCTCCGAGCGTTATTACCATCAGCGGATGGAGGCAATGCAGCGACTCCAGCCACTAACGCTGACAAAATACTTTTAACCTTCTGATGTTCGATATTTACGGTATCGGCCTCGGCCTGTCTGTCAGCTGCCGAGGTAACCAGCACGAGGTTTCGTGCTGAGATCGCACGTTGCTGCGCAGCGAGCAATAGATCATTCATCAGGCCCATGCGCTTATTCAAACCATCAACATAACTTGAGAAGCGTAGATTTGATCCATTTAAGCTAGTGACAGAAAATGCAGAGATCATAAAAATAATCACTACCATCAAGCCAAAGCTTAACAACAACCTCTTCCGCACCGACAAGGAATTTAACATGCTGACTCTCCGATTTTTTAGTATTCTCACGGCGCAGCCAGGGATATGGCGCATTGACACTATGCGGCGCCAGATGGCAGTAATTCAAGACTTAAATCGGGTTACGGTACTAAAGTACTAAATTGAAACTCAAACAATCCAATCGAACTACCTGCACCATCTAAACGCATCTATATGAATGGATTTTTATTCTAGGGTTGATATTTACTTCAAAGTCTATAGTTAAAACAGAAACCGCTTTATATTTAACTCAATTACATTTTATCGAGCCCCATAACGAGCCATAGGCCCAATAGCCTCCTACAAAGAAGGCTGCCCTGGCGGGCTTTTTAGCGTCTGCTGAAAACCAAGGTCTCGGCCTCCTAACTGTTCGAAATGCGCGTCAGATTTACGGTCGCACCAATCGGTCGAAATACCGCACCTTTTTGCAGACAGTGGCAATGCTTAACGTTGGCCATAGCTTGTGCCTGCGAATAGAGGAGCAAGCCTGGTGGCTTGCAGTGGTCCATGAAAGACTGCTTTCGGCCATTAGCCGACATTCACGAAAGACGGCTTTCGACCCAGAGTGTGTAAAAACGCTTCGTCATTGATCCGTGCAGCTACACATTGGTTGCTTTGGACTGGTCAGATCGTCGAAAGAGCAGTCGCTTTTTCTAAGACGGCTTGTAACATCTGCTCCGGTGATTGTTCCTTGTTGAAGAAGCTCGGGGACAATTTATCAGAGTCGTTTTCAGTCGATTGCCTGAGCAGGGCGAGCGGCCCCGATTGTCCTAACTGCTCTTGGTAAAGACTTTTTATACTGTCCCTAAAGCCATCAGGGTATGCCGCTTTCTCGACCCCTGGAAGATCATCGAAATAGTCCATGATGCCTTTGAAGATTTCACTGTTGTCACCGCCGTTCGTTATATGGGCGTACAACTTGGAGAAATATGTTTCATCCTGCTTACTAAGCTCCCCATAAGCGGCATATCGTTCTGCATCTGTATAGGTTCCTGAATCATCATAAACAATATTGCTTAGCCCGTTTCGGTCCATACCTTCAAATGGGTTTGGAAGTTTTTCGGGGGGGGAGTTTAGAAAGCCCAATTGCGTAATCTAGTGACTGCAGACCTAACGCCAAACGGGTGGGGTAGTCTGTTTTGGGAAGTAGATCCTCATTATTAAGATTCCCGCCAGCAATCCGCTGCCCGAAATTGTACATATCGCTCTGACCTTTTGCATATTGTCCTTTTAAATCCCTATTGGACATAGAGGCTTGTTTGTCATCAGCGTTACTTAATGCGTACAGTGCCCGTGCAGAATCGGAGATTGTGACGGTCTCGGTCGTCTTGAGGGCGGCATCCCCTGAAGGTAAATTTACAGGGTTGGACGAAGGAAGCTTCTCTTGTGTAGAAGGCTTTGCCTGTGTACTTGCTTGATACGATTTGATCGAAATATCCATGGTAATACTCCATGCGCTGAAAATAGCACGAGAGCTATCTTCAGCTAGGGCGCCTATACAAATGTCGGATTATTTTATTTCATATTCGACAGTGTAGTTATAGGGAGGCGCCGATTGAATTGCTGTGACATTGGCGTTGCAAGTAGCGTTATCTGAACCAGTGCTAGTGCCCATTTTAGTCAAGCTAGAGGTTTTAGTCGTTGGATTGACCTGGTGCCTTGCTGCAAAACGACATTCTTATTGCCTGAAGTATAGACGAATCGCATTCCTGAAACCGTATCAGCGACACTGGTCAGGACAAATGTCGTCGTTGCAGAAGGCAGAATCGTACTTGGGGTGGGGGCTACACTCCCGGAAAAGTACTCGAAAGTGTACGCGGCTGGACCAGTCGTAGAGTCCTTCAACTTCACGGTGACGATTGTGCCTGCTTGGGCACATGCAATCATAGAGGCGAATAAAGTTGCTGCCCCGAACAGTTTAGCGAATCTCATAAATATCCCTTTAATTTTGATAGTCACTATAACTATTGTCCTTCCGCGTCGTCTTGTATAGAAAAAATAGTAAGACTCAACCTTTATAGCGGCAGGTAACCAGAATTCTTTAAGCCAAGGGTTGGTGTTTTTAACACATCGGATGAGTAAAGATTTCACAACCTGCAGGAACTAAAACATATCCAGCCTGTACCCCTTCAATTTCAATAGCTGCGCAGTGGTCCTGGTTGCCGCTACCGGTTATCACCATAGTCATGGTACATAGGTTGAGTTACTAATTTTCGCCATTGCCCGTCGGCACACTATTCTCGGCTCGTTTCGGTAGAAAGATGACCGCCTGTCTACGCGCAGAGGCTGCTGGGACGATTCAGCTAACGATTTCTATCTCTTCGGTCTCCCACCAGCGCTGACGTGCCTAAAACACTTTCCAATGTGTGATAGTGAGAAGAGGCCAGTCGGGTAGGCCAGCGGTCTGGACCCAAAGCTGACGGCGGCGAAAGGCAGAAGTCGGCCAGTCGCGGCCATTCGCTCAATTGAGTTTCAACCGCCTTCAGCTAGGACTAAGGCGACGTAATGAAACCCAATTGAGGATCAAGTGACGTTGTTAGGAAGGTGTGTTGCCCGGACGGTTACAGCCTTGGAGCCAGATTTCACCATAAAACCACTAATCCTCTGGCAGCAGTGATTCAAATGCACTTTTAAGGCAAATTAAGTCATTTTCAGACCTACCTAGCCCACTCCTCACTCTTTAAAGTGCACCGATCATTCAACTATCGGTGTTTTTTATGAATCTATGGTTTCGGCTTCTGTTCATGCTACTCCGCCGACCGTGGCGCAACCCCGTAAAAGCTCTGGGGTCAACCGTCATCCGAATGCGCGTATGGCCTCTAGATCTTGACTTCAATCGACACGTCACCAATGGCCGATACTTCACACTCGCCGATGTCGGACGTATGGATTTCGTTCTGCGCAGTGGTGCGTATCGAGTGGCTATTAGAACGAAAGCGCTACCAATCGTAGGGGACACCTGGGGTAAATTTCGTCGTGAGCTTAAGCTGTTTGAAACGTTTGAAGTCCACACCAGAATGCTGGGCTGGGACGACAAATGGAGCTTTATGGAACATCGGTTTCTGAGCAAAGGACGGGTGATCGGAGTTGTAGTAATGCGGGGTCTATTTCGCGCATCTAAAGGGATTATTCCACCAGGCGAATTTGTTCGGGAGTTGGGACTACCCGAAAAGTCGCCAGCGATGCCGCAATGGCTGACATCGTGGTCGGCTAGCTGCGATGCGATGAGTGGCCAACTCAGAGAAGAAGAAAGCATCAGCGATCAGCAGTCCAGCTAACCTGCTGATGTTAAGAGCCCCCACTCATTGGTGTACGCTTCTATGTCGTAAACCGAGGTCAGTCAGGAGATGAATTCCGCTATAGACACCATTGAGTGGCCGCTTCTGGCCGATGACTGCCAGTCGCCACCGGCAGCTATCGACCCAAAGCTGACGGTCGGCTTGGCTTAGGTTCAGATTGAGCAAGCCGGTCTCTCACCCAACCGCTCTACCAACCTTACGAGATAACCATCGGGATCCTGGACGATGAATTCGCGCTGACCTACTTCTATTTTGTCAGCCCGATACCAGGTGTCTTTGCATTCTCGATAGAGTGGAAATCCAGCCTGAACAAGTTTTTGGATGATGGGTGCGACAGCCTCAACATCAATCTGTAGGTTGATGCCTCTTCCAAACGGTTTGGTCAATAGCGCAGTCAGCCATTGACCCGCGTCCGGATCAATCTGCTCAAGCATTACTTGAGCACCATTCAAATCAAGGTACGCAAATCCGTCATCCGAACGTTGATAAGCTACTTTGAACCCCAGAAGAGAAACCCAAAAAGCCAGGCTGCTATCCAGGTTGGTGACCATTAACTCCGGAACCAGTTTGTTACGTTCGAACATGAGATGACTTCCATTTCAAAATGCTTGTTTTTGTGAGCGGGCAGGTTCTGCACCTACGGCTTCGCTGCCAGGGCGGGATCGTGGTGCGCATGATGATGCACGCTTGGGTGGGAGTTATCGAGTCGCTTTGAGTGGCAGCTTCTGGCCGCAAGCAGACCTTCATCGCCGCATAACTCAGGAAAATGCATCCTCTACAAATGCCTCTAACGCCTTGTCTTCCAGGATTTCGATGGAGAAGTGCCCAAAGCGCTTGGGCAACCAGATAATGCGTGTCCCCGATGGGGATTGCAGGTTCGCGCGGGCCAATGGCTTTCCGTTTTCGTCTTGTGGCTGAACACCGGCGACCATCAGTTCGTCGTAGGCCTTCTCGATGTCCGGCGTCGAATAGCAGTGGCGATAAATCATCCCTTCTCCCGCGGAGTCTAATAGCTCCCTCAGGTTCCCCGCCAATGGCTGTACCAACATGAAACGCTCTTGACCGATCAGCGCTATCGCGTAGCGCACATGCAGGCCACCTCGTTCCCAAACGAGCGTTTTGGATATCCTGGCATTAAGTATCTGTGCGTAGTAAGCACAGGCTTCTTCGAGATTATTGACCAGTACATCTACGTGACTGAACTTCAGATCCATTGCAGCCTCCCTGTTGAACCGGCGTCAATGTTGAGCCGGAGACCCTCAAAATTCCATGGACTTCATGAGTCCATATTGTCGGTGTAGCAATGCGCCAATTCGGCGATAAACCCGCGTTCAAACTGAGGTAAGCGAGGAGCTGTCCATCGCTTGATGGCGAACAAAAGTGACTGCCCGCGTATGGCCGAAATCCGTCGTTCATAAGGCGCGGCTTCCGACCCAAAGCTGCCGCTCGCGAAATGCAACGATCGGCCAAAAGCAGACACCGATATATCCCGCTCCGAGGCCACTACTCAAAACGCTGCCTGTCATGCTCCCCTATAGCTGCATTACGGCGAGCGCCCTGCGCAGGGGTTCGTCGGATATTTGGATAGGACCGTGAAATGGCACGTCCATGTCCAACACAAGGTATACGGAAGCCGCAATGAGCAATGACGAGACGATGAACATTCCTATCACCATCGAATTACGGGGTGCGCGGTATCCAAAACTAGCGAAAATGAGCGTCAACCAAGCAACAAGCATCCCAATAAGGGGGCCAGGAATCGCTCCCTCCGACTGCTCGACGATCCTCCAACGTTGCTCGATGAGCGAATGATATTGCTGACGAATATCCTGAAGCATCGTTTCATGGTAGCGGTCCGGGGGCTTGATAACAGCCAATGACTTGCCTATGTCATCCAGGTATTTAGCCGCCTCGCTGTTTCGATGCTGCAGCGCCTCGTCTCCCCGATACGGGGTCTCGATAGCGCGCTCAAGATAGGTGATCAGACGATTGCGCGTGTCTTGTGCCGCATCGCCATAGCCCCGCAGTGTCCGATCAAAAATGATCATGCTGGTTGCGTACCCATGGAAGTTTGCATCAATGGACTCGAAGGTGTTTTTGGCAGAATTAATCATCAAGCCAAAGACCAGCGATGTCATAACCACAAAAATATTGGCGACTAGACGAATTACGGTGTTGGTGTCGTCATCCCTGTGGTGGGATGCCAGTCTTGGGTACCAAAACATCATGAGAAGCGAGGAAGCAACCAGGCACCCAAAAATGGCCAATGCGATCCAGAGAGCGTTCATACATCAGGGCCCTGATCAATTTGCGTCAAGTCTTGAAGGATAGACCATTGGGTGTTTTCAGAACTCTGCTCGGCAGTTACTGCGTTTACCGTCCAGAAATGACTTCAGTATTGGTTTGAACACCGGCGGTGATTATCAGTAGGTATTGGCCTAGTTCTGCCCATCATGAAAGGCAGCAGATCACGAGCGTCTGCTTATGGTCCAGAGTGTGTCAAAGCACACGTCGAGGTGCATCGCATCCAGCTAGCAATCTGGGCCGATCGCCGGAACACTCTGTCGAATATAGTAATTGTCGAACTCACTGCTTCCGATGAATTGGAAGCCATGGCGGATATAAAAGCGATTCGAAGCGCTTTCTTTGAGAGCACCCACTTTAATAGGGAGCGCAGCCGCATCCGCCTCTTTGAAAATCTGAGTGAGAACAGCAGACCCTACCCCTGACCCTTGCGCGCTCGGTCTCACATACAAGTGGTCGAGCAAGAGTTCATTGTGTTGATGCTTGATCACGACGAAACCAACCCTCTCTCCAGACACCTCTATGTAGCGTGTGTTGCGAGCCTCAAAACCGCTGAGAAACCGCTCGCGCGCGCGGACTGGATCAAATCGACCAACACGCTCCAGACTTTCGCGCATGGCCTCAATTCGAATGGCTACAAGATTATCCAAGTCGCTCTGTTGAGCCAGGACCAAAATGATTGGGGAATTCTGATTGGGTGCGACGGGCATATTTTGTGCTCCAACTTCTATCCTGGGGAGCCATTGAAGCGGCCCAGATACCGTAGACAAATTTGAGAGTCCACTTCTGGACCAGAGTGTGTAAAACCGCTTAGCCAAAATTGAAGTGTGCGCATCTACGTTAAATCCGAAATTTATCGGCACATCAGCAGATGTGAATTTCGCACAGAAGCGCGATTTTCAGTCCAGTTTTGAGTGCCTATCGCGTA
This sequence comes from Pseudomonas sivasensis, assembly GCF_021391435.1. Lineage (NCBI taxonomy): Bacteria > Pseudomonadati > Pseudomonadota > Gammaproteobacteria > Pseudomonadales > Pseudomonadaceae > Pseudomonas > Pseudomonas sivasensis. The sequence continues at coordinate 3,465,636 of NZ_CP090029.1, forward strand.
AAAAAACGTTTTTACACAGCCTAGGCCAAGAGCAACCGTTGCGCCTATTCAATAAACCAAGGGCGATTCACCTTTATTTCAAACCGGGTCAGGTATCTATCCTTCTCACTTACTGCTTGACCCATTCTGATTCATCAGGCTAGTTGAGGCCGCCCTTTACCGACCTTGATAAGGAAATTATGAAGCCTCTCTACCTGTGTTCACTTCTGCTGCTTGCAGGCTGCGCCCCAACGCCGAAATACCTTGTGCCTGCGGGGGCGCCTCAGGCGCTTATCCGTAGCGAGTTGGTGTCGATGGAGAATTATCGAAACAGCGTGTCCCTGGTCGAGGCGCCTCCAATGGCCTGCAAATATGGCAGAACCGTGGCGATTGCGCAGGGAGGGCAGTTGGTTTCCGTTTATAAGAACGTATCGACGCCGGAGGGCTTCTTTCCGATTGAAGCCGGCAAGCCGCTGCACTTGGTGATGCGCGGTGCGGCCAATGCCAATCGTTCGTGCAGCATAGCGTTTGTCAGCGAATTTGCGCCGGGCGCGCGTTACGTGATCAAAGGAGGAATTGTCGACAGCCCGGGCGCGCTGAGCGGTTGTCACATTGACATATTCAATGTCGATTCGGGCGCGCGCGTCCCCATGGCCGATGAGCCGAAAATGGACCGAAATTGTGCGCTGGACCGATTACCGACGCTCCAGTGAGACATTGCACCTCTGCACTGCGCGACCGCTTGCCAGAACCCGAACGATATTAAACGGGCCTCATGGTCGCGCATGGCGAATTACTCAATAGGCCCTCAATAGTCATACGACCTCCCCTACTCAGTCCTGTCTATCTCTATCTCAACGCAATCACCTAAACAATCTTGTTAAGTCCATAAGAAACAACGCCCGCGGTCATCCCACAAAAAACCTCCCTTGCCCATTCGCCCCAAACACGCTACAAATCCGCCATAACGTTGTACGACAACCTAAAAATAATTTGCCATCCCCGACGATGGAAGCCACTGCCCGAGCCCTTACCATGACGCCCCCTGCCCCCAATCTTTTCCCCCGCCACATCGCCGTGCTGATCCTGCTCTGCATGGGCTGCGCCTTCGCCGGCAACCACATCGCCGCTCGCGTGGCCTTCGACGACGGCGCCGGTGTTCTCCTCGCTATTCTGCTGCGCTCCGGCGGTACGTTGTTGGTGCTGGGCGCGCTGGTACTCTGGCAACGGCAAAGCCTGCGCCTGCCTTCGGGTGCATGGCGCTGGCAGTTACTGCTGGGCCTGCTCATCACCGCGCAAAGCCTGTGCCTCTATTCCGCCGTAGCCCGCGTACCGGTAGCGCTGGCGTTGCTGGTGGCCAACGTTTTCCCGATTTTGCTGGCGCTGCTGACCTGGGCACTAGGCGGCCCACGTCCGACGGCGCGCACCGCCTTGCTGATGGGTTTGATTCTGGTGGGTCTGGTGTTCGTGCTGGACGTGCCCACTCGCCTTTCAGCCGACGCCGACATCGGCCCGCAATGGCTGCTCGGCGTCACCCTCGCCTTCTGCGCCGCCTTTGTATTCGCTTGCGCGCTGTGGATCACCGATCACAAGTTGTCCCAGGTACGGGGTTCGGTGCGCAGTCTGCTGACAATCTTCATTGTGTTCAGCAGCGTCAACCTTGCGGGCTGGAGTGGCGCCCTTGCCGACGGCCTGAACCCACCGGCCAGTCTGACCGGTTGGCTGGCGCTGGCCACGTTGGTTGTGCTCTACGGCACCGGTTTTATCGTGCTGTTCATGTCGGTGCCGCGCCTGGATATGCCGCGAAATGCGCCGGTGATGAACATTGAGCCGCTGGCGACGTTGCTGATGGGCTGGCTCGTGCTCGATCAGATGCTCAGCGCCGGTCAGGTGACTGGCGGCGTCATCGTGGTGACAGGAATTGTGCTGCTGACGTATCGCACGTCCGCTCAGCGTTCCGCCAAGGCCTGAAGCGTGCCTCTAGCCCTTGCAGAAAGTCGCTGCTGACTACGCGGAGGACTCTTTTGAACCCCGCCGTCTGGCCGCCGCCTCGGATAATCAGGCATCCCCCTGCGCATTCCGAGGCCTTCCCTTATGACGAGCTCATCCACCGAACAGGTCAGCCCCCAAACCCTGCGAAAGGTCATCATCGCCGCCGGCATCGGTAACTTCGTCGAGTGGTTCGACTTCGCCGTCTACGGCTTTCTTGCCACCACCATCGCGCAACAATTCTTCCCCAGTGGCGATGCCAGCGCGGCGCTGCTCAAGACTTTTGCAGTGTTTGCCGTGGCCTTCGCCTTTCGGCCGTTGGGCGGGATTTTCTTTGGCATGCTCGGCGACCGCATCGGCCGCAAGCGTACCCTGGCCATGACGATTTTGCTGATGGCCGGTGCGACCACCTTGATCGGCCTGCTGCCCACTTACGCCGCCATCGGCGTGACAGCGCCGATTCTGTTGTCGCTGATTCGCTGCGCCCAAGGCTTCTCCGCCGGGGGCGAATATGCCGGTGCCTGCGCCTATCTGATGGAGCACGCGCCGAGCAACAAACGCGCCTGGTACGGCAGCTTCGTGCCGGTGTCGACGTTCTCCGCGTTCGCCGCTGCCGCAGTGGTGGCCTACGCCCTTGAGGCGTCGCTGTCCGCCGAGGCGATGGGCAGTTGGGGCTGGCGCCTGCCGTTCCTGATCGCCGCACCGCTGGGTCTGGTCGGGCTGTATCTGCGCTGGAAACTGGATGAGACACCCGCCTTCCAGGCCGTGAAGCAGGAACACGCGGTCGCCCACTCTCCGCTCAAGGAAACCTTGCGCAACCATGGTGCGGCGATTTGCTGCCTGGGCGCGTTTGTGTCGCTGACGGCGCTCTCGTTTTATATGTTCACCACCTACTTCGCGACATACCTGCAGGTGGCAGGTGGGCTGAGTCGGGCGGCGGCGTTGCTGGTGTCGTTGATCGCGCTGATTTTCGCCGCGGCCATCTGCCCGCTGGCGGGGCTGTATTCGGATCGGGTGGGGCGTCGGGTCACGGTAATGACCGCCTGCGTATTGCTGATGGTGGTGGTGTATCCGTCGTTCCTGATGGCCAGTTCAGGTTCGTTCGCGGCCTCGATCGTGGGGGTGATGCTGCTCGCGGTGGGTGCGGTGTTATGTGGGGTGGTCACGGCGGCGTTGCTGTCGGAGACCTTCCCGACTCGGACGCGGTATACCGCCTCGGCGATCACCTACAACATGGCCTATACAATCTTTGGGGGTACCGCGCCGCTGATGGCGACATGGTTGATCAGCACCACGGGCAGCAACCTGTCACCCGCGTTTTATCTGATAGCCGTAGCGTTGCTGGCGCTGGCAGGCGGGTTGGCGTTGCCGGAGACATCGAGGATCTCCCTGCATGACGTGGGCGCTGAGGAAAAAGGCTCAGCGGCGGTGCTCTCGCGTTAGTGCTACATGACGTAATGCCCACGAATGCGGTGGGTCAGGTAAGAATACTTCGCCTGTACCGCCGCCTTCGAAGCCTCGCTAAAGCTCGACATCTCCCACAGGAAACTGGGTAAAGCAGGTATCAGCGCTTCACGCAGACAAACAAAGCATTCCCGCTCGTGCCCTCCCAGGGCGTGATGCATTCGTAGTCATGCTCGAAGATGTGCACCTCGAACTGTGGCGTCAACAACTGCTGCAACTCGGTGAAACTGAAGGCGACCATCGGGTGTTCGTCCTGCCAAGCCTCAGTCACACCCCCGGTGGTCTTCTCGATACTCAGGCGCAGCGCCTGCTGCTCGCCCTCCTCGCTGTAGTGCCAGCCGGAACCGAAGGTGAAGTGGCTGCCTTCAAACTCAACGCTATGGCGTACCAGCAAACGGTTGTCGATGTGCTGCTTGTCCACCGCGTTGAAACAGAACACGCCATTTTCGGCGAGCGCCTCGTGCACGCTGGTCAGGCACATGCGCAGTTTGGCCAGGCTGGCGTTGTAATGGGTCGAGTAGAGAAAGCAGGTGATCAGATCTTGCGCGTCGTCCACCTGGAAACCCGCCATGTCCTGGCGGCTGAACCGTGCCTCCGGGCAGCGCAGTTGGGCGAGGTCCAGCATCGGTTGGCTGATGTCCAGGCCGGCGCTGTGGTAGCCAAAGTCGAGGAAATGACGCACATGGGGCCCGGTGCCGCAGGCCAGGTCCAAGTGCCGACGCCCGTTATTGCCGAACAGTTGGTGCAACCGGCGAACGCTGTGACTCTGTGCGCGATAGTCGATGTCGGCGCACATCAGGTCGTAGTAGATGGAAAGATCGGTGTACAGCGCGTTGGAGGACATAGGTAGCCAGAGCGGTCGGCGGGAATTTCGCGGCGGCATGGTAACTCAGTCCGTCGTCAGAACCGTTACACTCGCGCCTCAATCATCCGCCAAGGAGGCAACCATGAGCGTTCGTGGTCAAGACCGTCAGATCGACAACATAGAATTCAACGTGGGCGACATCCACCGCAGCAAAGCCTTCTACGGCGCCGTTTTCGGCTGGACATTCGTGGACTACGGGCCCACCTACACCGAGTTCAGCGATGGGCGGCTGACGGGCGGGTTCACCACGGGAGAACCCGTTCGGCCAGGGGGGCCGTTGGTGATTTTGTTTGCGAATGACCTCGAAGGGGCGCACCAACGCATCACGGCGGCAGGCGCTGTGATAAGCCGCGAGACGTTTGCGTTCCCCGGTGGGCGCAGGTTCCACTTCATTGATCCGGATGGTTATGAACTGGCGGTTTGGTCGGATCAGTGAGTGATCGCTGCACCACGAGTGCAGGCCACGCAGTTTAAGTGGCCCGCATCGCACCCCCACGTCACGCCCAGACCGAGCAGGCCGGTGTCCTTGATCGCCGATGGGCCGTTACTGCCGAAGCTGGTTTTGCCAGCAACATCCGCCACGTAGTTGACCACCGAACGCACCTATTCCTCGCGCAACTCACGGCGCCAGTCAGTGCGCTGCGGGTTTGGTCTCGTAGTCGTGCTGCACAACGCCAGCGGAAAGGTTCAGATACCGGGCGTTGGCGGTGTAGGTCGCGACGAACGGTTGTTCCGACCCGGCATCGCCTTTATGCTCACGCAGCAAATTACCGGCGGCGTGCCCGCTCAGAGCGAGAGCACGATTAAAAAAGCACGACAACGCCGCTTATGCGGCGTGAAATTTGAGCTGGAGTCCGTTGTTACGGCGTAAACGGCTACAAAAAGTGATGTTCAAGGAAATCAAATAAAACTCAAGGAAGTCAAATGAGCACATGGTTCAGTAACATCCAGCTTGGCTTTGATATGGCAACAAGCTTGACAATTGTAGGTGCGGCAATCACTTGGACTGTTCAACAGAAGGCACAAGCCGAAGCTGAAAAGGTTCGCGAAATTAATCAACGCGCAACATCAACAGACCTATTTTAAATAAAATAAAAAATCATACTTCAGGTCAATTCATGAAAAATCTTTTGATTGCATCTATCTTATTTGGCTCCGCGCTTTCCTTGAAGGTCTTTGCAGGCGGACTGGAAGTCGAGCACAAACTAATCGAGCAGCGCTGGTACTCTTTCAATGACATCATAGAAAAGAGAAAGAAATATAGCAGGGTAGATATTTCGCGAGGGTATATCGAATATTACTTCGAGGGTGATGAATACACCGCCAAATACCCAGAAGAAAAGTTGTCGCCGCGTGCAAAATTCTATTCCAATCATGGGACCGTTGGAACCTATGCGGCTGCTGATTATGAGACCGAGCTAGACAAAGAGTGTGTAGATGTTGTCTCTGACTCTCTAGGATCATTTAGCGGCAGCTATGAAAACACTAAAAGACCTGATAGGCAACACTATAAGCGCATGGTTGTTGGCATCAGATCACTAACATACAAAGGCCCTGAGTATAACTTCAAAAGCCCTTCATCTTGGTCGCCTGTGGAGTTGCCCAAGGACAAAAGAAGTCTTCTGTGTGAAATTTATGAAGTCAAGAATGACGCGAGTGATCTGAAATACATTGTTTATGCTGCTTCAGTGGCAACCGCTATGTATGACGAAATTCATACGGCGCCACTGCCAGATAAGTCGAGTAACTAAAACTCCTCGCACTCATGCTGCGGCAACCATTGCTGCGGCATTAGCTGGATCAACCTTGAGGCTGTGAACGGGTTCTACCCCAGGCCCTGCAGTGTTTCTATGTCAGCATCCCGCCCCCCCCTTCACATAACGCGGCGAACGACTATGACCGACTTCGACTTCAAAACACATTTCATCTCGGTACTGCCTCCCGACCCGCCCGGCCTGGACCTCGGCTTTGACGAATTCATCACCTTCAACCCCAGTGACCTGGCCACCCTCCCCGCGCCAGACGCTGAATTCCTCCTCAAGCACGGCCTGCCGCGCGACGCCGCGCCCTTTCTGAGTTTCGAGGCCTACAGCCAAGCCGAAGCACAACGCAGGTTGGCAATATTCGCCATCGCCAACCACTATTACCCTTTGGGGCACACCGGCTCCGGGGACGTCATCGCGCTTGATCGACACAGTGGGACGATTGTCTATTTCAACCACGACGCCCATCACGCACGCGTACTCATCAATACCTCACTGCCCCAGTTCGCCCGCAGCTTGTGCGTGTTCCAGGCACATCTGCGAGACAACACGATGGCGCGCTGTTTACCCGAGATCCAATGCATCGATCCTGCCGCCGCCGTGCCGGGCACGATGTGGGCGGATGAGGTCAGCGCAGAACTCAACGGGTAGAAGTGAACGCTGATGACCCACCACGAATTGGCCGACCTCTATCGAGCCTATAACGCCGACCTCAACCGTCTCGACTTGATAAGGCCGCCATTGAAACGCAGCTAAACTCCACAGACCCTCGACTGCGTGGAGACTGCTCATGACCCACAAAAACACCCTCTGCCTCTGGTACAACGGGAGCGCCGAAGAGGCGGCCAAGTTCTACGCCAACACCTTTCCCGACAGTGCGGTGAACGCCGTGCATCGTGCACCAGCGGATTACCCGTCCGGCAAGCGGGGCGACGTCTTGACCGTCGAATTCACGGTACTCGGCATCCCCTGCATTGGCCTGAACGGCGGCCCGATCTTTCCCCACACCGAGGCGTTTTCCTTCCAAGTGGCCACCGATGACCAAGCCGAAACCGACCGGTACTGGAACGCAATCATCGACAACGGCGGCCAGCCGAGCGCCTGCGGGTGGTGCAAGGACAAGTGGGGCCTGTCGTGGCAGATCTCTCCGCGCGTGTTGACGGAGGCGGTGACTAACCCTGATCCAGCCATCGCCAAGCGCGCGTTCGAGGCGATGATGACCATGACCAAAATCGACATTGCGGCGATTGAGGCAGCGATAAAGGGCTGAGGCGGCAACTGGCGAGGCTATCCAGGGCTTCAATGCGCTCCGCCTGGCAGCGTCAGGCGCAATTGTCGCGTCGGCCCATGCGCCAAAAAAAGACAGCGAGCCGACGGTCCGGTTGCGACTCACCCAATACCGACCTAGTGTTTCATGTCTCCTCTGCGCACCCAGGTGACGCCATGCCTACACTCTCACGCCCCGCCGTACTCGAACTGATCGGCAACACGCCGTTGGTACGGGTCAGCCGCTTCGATACCGGCCTCTGCACGCTGTTCCTCAAGCTGGAATCCCAAAACCCCGGCGGTTCCATCAAGGACCGCATCGGCCTGGCCATGATCGACGCCGCCGAGCGTGACGGCCGCCTGCGTCCCGGCGGCACCATCATCGAGGCCACCGCTGGCAACACCGGCTTGGGCCTGGCGCTGGTGGGCAGGGCCAAGGGTTATCGGGTGGTGCTGGTGGTACCCGACAAAATGTCCACGGAGAAAGTGCTGCACCTTAAGGCCATGGGCGCCGAGGTGCATATCACCCGCTCCGATGTGGGCAAGGGCCACCCCGAGTATTACCAGGACATGGCTGCGCGTATGGCCCAGGAGATTCCCGGCTCATTCTTCGCCGACCAGTTCAACAACCCGGCCAATCCCCAGGCTCACGAGACCAGCACCGCGCCGGAGATCTGGGCGCAAACCCAGCACGACCTGGATGCCATTGTGGTCGGCGTCGGTTCGGCAGGTACCCTCACCGGCCTGACCCGATTCTTCAAGCGCGTGCAACCGGAGCTGGAAATGGTGCTGGCCGATCCGGTGGGTTCGGTAATGGCTGAATACAGCCGCAGCGGCCAGTTGATAACACCCGGCTCGTGGGCCGTGGAAGGCATTGGCGAGGACTTCATTCCGTCGATTGCCGACCTGTCCAGCGTGCGCCACGCCTATTCCATCAGCGATGAAGAGAGCTTCGACCACGCGCGCCAACTGCTCAAGGCCGAGGGCATTCTCGGCGGGTCCTCCACCGGCACCCTGCTCGCCGCTGCCTTGCGCTATTGCCGCGAACAAACCACGCCCAAGCGCGTGGTTAGCTTTGTGTGCGACACCGGCACGCGCTATCTGTCGAAGGTCTACAACGACCAGTGGATGACCGACGCGGGGTTGCTGCATTACAAACACTACGGCGACCTGCGCGACCTGATCGCCCGCCGCTTCGAAGACGGCCGCGTGATCAGCGTGAGCCCCGACGACACCCTGCTCACCGCCTTCCAGCGCATGCGCCTGGCCGACGTGTCGCAACTGCCGGTGTTGGTCAACGGCCGCGAACTGGTGGGCGTGATCGACGAATCCGACATCCTGCTGGGCCTGCACCACGATGCCGCGCACTTCACGATGGTCGTCGCCAGCGCCATGACCGACAACCTTCAAACCCTGTCCCCCAGCGCCAGCCTGGCCGAATTGCAAACTGAACTGGATCGCGGCTTGGTCGCCATCATTGCCGATGCAGGAGGCTTTTATGGCCTGATCACCCGCGTCGACCTGCTCAACCACCTGCGGAGATCCCTTGCATGAGCCAGCCTGATAAAAGTGCGTTTGCCACCCGTGTGATCCACGCCGGGCAGTTCCCAGACCCAGCCACTGGCGCGCTGATGCCGCCGATCTACGCCAACTCCACCTACCTGCAAGACAGCCCCGGCGTGCACAAGGGCTTCGACTACGGCCGCTCCCACAACCCCACGCGGTTTGCTCTGGAGCGTTGCGTGGCCGACCTTGAAGGCGGCAGCCAGGCGTTTGCCTTTGCATCCGGACTGGCAGCGATTTCCACGGTGCTGGAGCTGCTGGATGCGGGCGCCCATATCGTTTCCGGTAACGACCTCTATGGCGGCACCTTTCGGCTGTTCGACAAGGTGCGCCAACGCAGCGCCGGGCATCGTTTCAGCTTTGTCGATTTGAGTGATGTAACGGCGTTTGAAGCATCCTTGCAGGACGACACGCGCATGGTCTGGGTCGAAACCCCGAGCAACCCGCTGCTCAGCCTCACCGACTTGGCCGCCATCGCAGGTATCTGCCGCAGTCGCGGGATCATCTGCGTGGCTGATAACACCTTCGCCAGCCCCTGGATCCAGCGCCCGCTGGAACTGGGCGTTGATGTGGTGGTGCACTCCACCACTAAATACCTCAACGGCCATTCCGATGTGATCGGCGGTATCGCCATTGTCGGTGACAACCCCGAATTGGCTGATCGCCTGGGTTTCCTGCAGAACTCAGTGGGCGCCATCGCTGGCCCCTTCGACGCGTTCCTGACCCTGCGCGGCGTGAAAACGTTGGCCCTGCGCATGGAGCGTCATTGCAGCAACGCACTGGACCTGGCCACCTGGCTGGAGCAACAACCGCAAGTGGCGCGGGTCTATTACCCAGGCCTGGCATCCCACCCGCAGCACGAACTGGCACGCCGGCAAATGCGCGGGTTTGGTGGGATGATTTCAGTGGATTTGAACAGCGACCTGGCGGGCGCCACCCGCTTTCTGGAACACGTGAACATCTTCGCCCTGGCCGAAAGCCTGGGAGGTGTGGAAAGCCTGATCGAACATCCGGCGATCATGACCCATGCCAGCATCCCGGCGGCGACGCGGGCGCAGCTGGGGATTGGCGACGGGTTGGTGCGGTTGTCGGTGGGGGTTGAGGATGTGGAGGATCTACGAGCGGACCTGGCGCAAGCCTTGGCCCGTATATAACCCCCCCAAAAAACAAAGATCAAACGTGGGAGGGGGCTTGCTCCCGATAGCGGCGTGTCAGGCACTGAATATTTGTCTGAACCACCGCCATCGGGAGCAAGCCCCCTCCCACATTGGGTATGCGTTACACCTGGACTATGTTGGCACGCGCCGAATGCAGCTTCTTGTAGCTGTCAATCAAACGCAAATGCCGGTCCAAGCCTTCCAGCTTGATGCTGGTCGGCGTCAACCCATAGAACCGCACACTGCCATCGACCGAGCCGATCACCGCATCCATTCGCTCATTACCAAACATGCGGCGGAAGTTGGCTTCGTAATCCGCCAAGTCCAAGTCGTCGTCCAGTTCCATCTCCAGCACACCGTTCAACGCCTGGTAGAACAGGCCGCGCTCGGCGGTGTTGTCGTTGTACTGCAGGAACATCTCCACGCACTCCTTGGCCTCTTCATATTGCTGCAAGGCCAGGAAAATCAGCAGCTTCAACTCCAGGATGGTCAGTTGGCCCCATACCGTGTTGTCGTCGAACTCGATGCCGATCAAGGTGGTGATGTCGGTGTAATCGTCCAGCTCGCTTTCGATCAGGCGCTCGACCAATGCCTGCAATTCTTCCGTGTCCAGGCGATGCAGGTTGAGAATGTCCTCGCGGAAGAACAGCGCTTTGTTGGTGTTGTCCCAGATCAGGTCGTCCACCGGGTAGATTTCCGAGTAATCCGGCACCAGGATGCGGCAAGCGGTGGCGCCGAGGTGCTCGTACACCGCCATATAGGCTTCTTTGCCCATGCCTTCCAGGATGCCGAACAAGGTCGCAGCCTCTTGGACGTTGGAGTCTTCGCCTTCACCGGAGAAGTCCCACTCGACAAACTCGTAGTCCGACTGCGCGCTGAAGAAGCGCCACGACACCACACCGCTGGAGTCGATGAAGTGCTCGACGAAGTTGTTCGGCTCCGTCACCGCCTGGCCTTCGAAGGTCGGCTGCGGCAAGTCGTTCAAACCCTCGAAACTGCGGCCTTGCAGCAATTCGGTGAGGCTGCGCTCCAGCGCCACTTCCAGGCTCGGGTGGGCACCGAACGAAGCGAATACCCCGCCGGTGCGCGGGTTCATCAGGGTCACACACATCACCGGGAATTCGCCGCCCAGGGATGCATCCTTGACCAGCACCGGGAAGCCCTGGGCTTCCAGGCCTTCGATGCCCGCCACAATGCTTGGGTATTTGGCGAGCACCTCAGCCGGCACGTCCGGCAAGGCAAATTCACCTTCGATGATTTCACGCTTGACCGCGCGCTCGAAAATCTCCGAAAGGCATTGCACCTGGGCTTCAGCCAAGGTGTTGCCCGCGCTCATGCCGTTGCTGAGGTAGAGGTTTTCGATCAGGTTGGACGGGAAGTACACCACCTCGCCATCGGACTGGCGCACGAACGGCAGCGAAACAATGCCGCGCGCTTCGTTGCCGGAGTTGGTGTCGAACAGATGCGAACCGCGCAGCTCGCCTTCGCGGTCGTAGACCTTGCGGCAATAAGCGTCGAGGATTTCAGTCGGCAGCTCGTCGTTGGGGCCTGGCTGAAACCAACGCTCGTCCGGGTAATGCACGAACGGCGCGTTGGCCAGTTCTTCACCCCAGAATTGGTCGTTGTAGAAGAAGTTGCAGTTGAGCCGCTCGATGAATTCGCCCAATGCCGACGCCAGCGCGCCCTCTTTGGTCGCGCCCTTGCCGTTGGTGAAACACATTGGCGAGTGCGCATCGCGGATATGCAGCGACCACACGTTGGGCACGATATTGCGCCACGAGGCGATCTCGATCTTCATGCCCAGGCCGGCAAGGATCCCGGACATGTTGGCGATGGTCTGCTCCAGCGGCAGGTCCTTGCCCGCGATGTAGGTGCCCTGCTCCGACAGGCTGCTGGGCATCAACAAGGCCTGGGCGTCGGCGTCGAGATTTTCCACCTCTTCGATCACAAATTCGGGACCGGCCTGCACCACTTTTTTCACCGTGCAACGGTCGATGGAGCGCAGGATGCCCTGGCGGTCCTTATCGGAGATATCCGCGGGCAACTCGACCTGGATCTTGAAGATCTGGTTATAGCGGTTTTCCGGGTCGACGATGTTGTTCTGGGACAGGCGGATATTGTCGGTGGGGATGTTGCGGGTCTGGCAGTACAGCTTCACAAAGTACGCCGCGCACAGCGCCGACGATGCCAGGAAGTAGTCGAAGGGCCCCGGTGCCGAACCATCGCCCTTATAGCGAATAGGTTGGTCGGCAATCACCGTGAAGTCATCGAACTTGGCTTCAAGCCGGAGGTTGTCGAGAAAGTTGACCTTGATTTCCATGGGGGCACACCAGAATTACGGGCTAAACAAAAATGGCCGCCATTATGAGGTTTTTCATCGATAAGTTTCAGGCTTTTGACCAATGGCTGGCGAAATAGCCAATGTGGATTAATCTTCTGCACGTTGGCGCCGATGCACTGTGTGCAACCAGGGAGTAGCCGGAATGCGCAACAACCAGCCAGTAACACAACGTGAGATTTCACTCGCGCCTTCGCAAAAACTTATCTCCGCCACCGATATTCACGGGGGCATCACTTACTGCAACGACGCCTTTGTCGAAATCAGCGGTTTTGAACGGGCCGATCTGATCGGCGCGCCACAGAACATCGTGCGTCACCCCGATGTCCCGCCGGCCGTGTTTGCCCATATGTGGCGTGCGCTAAAGCAAGGCCTGCCGTGGATGGGCATCGTCAAGAACCGCTCGAAAAACGGCGACCATTACTGGGTTAACGCCTACGTCACACCGATCTTCCACGGCCGCGAAGTCGTTGGTTTTGAATCGGTGAGGGTCAAGCCCAGCGCCGATGAAATCCGCCGGGCGCAGGTGCTGTATCGCCGCCTCAGCCAAGGCAAATCCAGCGCGCTAATCAAGGACACTTGGCTGCCCGCGGCGTTGAGTGCCGTTCCGTACGTGGCCACCGGCATCGCCGGCAGCATTGCCGGGCTTTTCCTCAGTGCACCGATCGCCATTGCGGTGGCCGTGGCCGTTGCCGTGCCGGTGGGTATGCTCTGCTCACGCGTACGCCAAGGCAGCACCTTGCGCCTGCTGGCGGGTGTCGAGCCCTCGACGTCGGATGCCTTGATTGCCCAGATGTACAGCGACGCCAGCGGCCCCCAGGCACGCCTGGAAACCGCGTTCCTCAGCCAAAACTCACGCCTGAAAACCTGCCTCACACGCCTGCAGGACAGTGCCGAACAACTCAGCGCCCTGGCCGGGCAATCGGATCAGTTGGCCACCGCCAGCTCCAAAGGCCTGGATCGCCAACGCGTTGAAACCGAGCAGGTCTCGGCGGCCGTCAACCAGATGGCTGCGACCACCCAGGAAGTCGCCAGCCATGTGCAGCGCACCGCCGACGCCACCCAGCAGGCCAACGTGCTGACCGGACGTGGCCGTGAAGTCGCGCGTGATACCCGCCTGGCCATTGAGCGCTTGTCCGCCGTCGTGGGCGAAACCGGCACCACCGTGGCGCAGTTGGCCAAGGACAGTGACGAAATCGGCAGCGTGGTGGACGTGATCAAAGGCATCGCCGATCAAACCAACCTGCTCGCCCTCAACGCCGCCATCGAAGCGGCCCGCGCCGGTGAGCAAGGCCGCGGGTTTGCCGTGGTGGCCGATGAAGTGCGCCAACTCGCGCAGCGTACCTCCCAATCCACCACTCAAATCCATGCGCTGATCACTCAGTTGCAGGCATCGTCCAACAATGCCGTGCAAAGCATGGAAAACGGCCAACGCCAGGCGCAGGAAGGCGTAGCCTGGGTGCTGGAAGCAGACCAGGCGTTGGTCGGCATCAGCGAAGCGGTGTCTCATATCACCGAAATGACCACACAGATCGCCGCCGCCACTGAGGAACAAAGCGCGGTCGCCGAGGAGATCAGCCGCAACATCACCACTATCGCGGAGCTGGCTGACCAGACGTCGATACAAGCCCATCAATCCACCGACCTTAGCAAGCAGCTGACCAATACGGCGGCCACTCAATATGCGTTGGTAGAACGCTTTAACCGCTGATCAGCCGCTGCATGGCGCCAGTCATTGAGCCTGGCCGGCGCCATGCCGCAGTTTTTTTTCGACGAATCCGCCGTCATGACCTAACCTTGCAAAACGCCTCGATGGCTTGAGCCATCGGTTGCTGAAATCATGGATGAGAGAAGGACAAGCCGTAACGCAAACGGGTGATCGTCCCAATGTCGTAGCACAGTCCCAAGCCGTTGTGCGCAAGGCGCAACCTGATGTATTCCCGCGTTCCTCCCCTGCATTACCTATCCGCATTATGGCTTTGGCTCGGGCGAGTTTTCATTTCGACTCTCTCTTCTAAAGGATGAACCCATGAGCGACTCAATCAGCCCCTCCAAGGACGACAAACCTTTCGAACCCAAGGGCGGTCCGCTGCCCCCTCGCAGCGGCAGCCAGGCTTTACCAGAAAACAAGTGGTACTACCTCAAGCTTCAATACGTCGATGACAACGGCAAGGTGCAGGATAGTTTTGCCTATTTCGTAGGCAACCAGGCCAGCTGGAGCTTTTGGGACTACATCAGCGCAACGCCGTCCAACGGCGACAAAGCCAAGTTCAAAAATGTCTCCAGCGACGGCAACCGCATGCAGCTTCAGCTTCAGGACGGCAACTACCTGTCCTGCCGCGCGGCGCCGCGCCTCTGGCTTTATCGGTCAACGCAGGGGTACTCCGTGCGCTGGGAGATTACCGGTGGGCAGTTGTTCACCGATTACCACGACGGGCCGGTGGGCACCTCCCATGAACGGATCGCGGTTCCAGACGCCTATTACATGCGCGTCGGGGATGGAACGCCGCTCATAAACTGCGAATGGGTTGAAGCCACCGACTGACCCGCGCGCACGGCAAGGCCGCTCGCTTGTCGGGCGGCACTGCTTTAAGTTGGTCGCTGGGTAGTTTCCGGCATTCAAATCACCCATCGATGTTAAGCGGCTGGCTCAGCATCTGCGCTATTGCTTGCGATACATCCCCGTGAAGTAATCCGGAAAGTCCGGCGCCGAGTTGTGGTTGATCACCGCAAAACCCTTCACCAGTTGAATGTGATACGGGCCGGCGCGCCGGGTCGCCAACGGCTCGCGCACGATAATCAGGTTCTCGGTTTCCATCGGCACGCTGTGGTGCGCGCTGACGATGACCTTGTCGGTACCGGTTTCCTTGAGCGTTACGGTGAACTCCGCCACTTCACGGCCCTGGGCATCGCGGTCGGGGAGGATCTTCAGGTCCAGGTCGCCGTCACGGTCGAGGAAGTCGTTGCGCATCTGGTAGTGACCGTCACGCTGATCGCGGGCAACGTCACCGAGTTTCTTGTACTCAGGCTCACGGTCCTCGCGATGCAGTTGGATTTGCAACTCTGGCTTGTCACCCTGGGCGCCACTGACCCACGTGCCGGAGTAAGCATAGGGCTCGACGGTTTCCCGCGTGATGCGCCAGATGCCGGTTTGATGACCATCGTCGGCATATTCGTGCAGATAGACAAACGACTGGTCGCCGTATTCACCCAACTCGCCTACCAACTTGATTGGCTTGCCGCTGCCGCTTTTGGTGTAGCGCAATTCACCAATCAACACCGCGCCCTGTTGCTGGTACCAGAGTTGCACCGGGATCTTGCCGTTGAGGGTGCCAGCCAGGAACTCAGGATCCTCATTGACCGGCCCTTCGAGCCCTGGGGTTTCCAGCCACTGGCCGTCCTTCCACTCACCGGTGGTGCGCAGCATGTAGCCGCTGGGCATGCTGTTGTTGGCGTCATCGTCCGTCGCAGGCACTTGGGCCTGGGTGTACGCGCTGAGCCTCACCAACTCACCGTCGCGCATCTGATAGCGGCTGGCGCGGGTCCAGCAGCAACCCTGGTCGGTCTGCGAATGGATAACGCCGTCCTTGGGATTGACTGAAAACATACCGCCGGAGGTTTCGTTCGCAAGATCGGTCAGAGGGCCGTTGAGCACCCACTGCGTCTTGTGCGGGTCTTGCAGGTACACATCGTAACTGGACTGGAAGTCTTTATCCGCGCCGGTGCCATTGCGGATCGCCAAGTCCTGGCGGCCATCCTGATTGATGTCGGCAAAGTAGACCACGCCGTTCTCGCCCATCAAACGCCAGTCGACGGTTTTACCATTCTGGTCCAGCGGCACCTGGGCGTCCGGAGTTTGCAATTGCTGGAGGATTTCGAGGGTAGTTGCGTCGCGTATCGTGATCAGGGCTCGCGCCAGGTACTGCAAGTCCTGCGGCACCTGCGGGAACAACACTTCGACCAGGTATTTGCCGCTCGGGTCATTGACCGAGAACGAACGAGGCTCGGCCATGGCCGGGGCCGCCAGGGTCATGGAGAGGAGCACAGCGCTGACGAGCGAACGCATTCAAAGCATCCTTGCTGAAATTCGGGGGCGGCAGTGTAGCGGTTTCGCTGGCGGCTATGTGGCGTACCCCACGAGCGAAGGGAACCTAAAGCATTTCATCGCATCGTTTAGCGTGCCGTTCGAGGGCGAAACCCACCAACGCATCTGCAATACCGTCATGCTGTACCCACACAGCTTCCCCCTTATTGACCTTACTGCGCAGCTTGTTCAAATTGATGCTTTTCTGCCCACGTAATTGCTCTCGGTCAAGAATGTAGAAGCTCCAGTTATCGAGTTCCAACACCGTTTTCACCAACGCCTGCTTATTGAGCTTGAACCGCGCTTTCTCCATCGGCAGTGCACGAGATGGATTGGGGTTCCACTTATCATGAAGACGCTCGTTCTCCTGACACTTTTTATTATCCAATGCGAGATAAGCGAAGATGTAAAAGTCTGACCAATGCTCAGCGGGCAGCGGACTATTGGAGACACAATCGAATCCTTCAGCGAAGGAGGTATCGAACACCTGAGATTTGCTATAGGAGTCTTTCGATTTAACTTGGATAGTGAATTTTTCATCATTCATGAAAAACACGAGGTCATGAACATCGCCTTCCATCTTGGTTGAAAAATGCGAGGTGGGTACCTTGAAATCGGGGCTAGGCATGTTGAACAGTGCCCGATACACCAAAAACTCTGCCAGATAACCTCGTAGCAGGGGGTTATCCAATGCTGAAAAACCCCAGCCCCAGAAAGCCGTTAGAAACCCAGGTTCTATGGGTCTCCCCGATTGAGTCAACGCTTCTGTTCCAGTCAACGGATCGAGTAGATTCATATTTCTAACTGCACTCTTCACGCGAAAGTTAATAAAAGTTGGCGCCAATGCGGCTGCACGCTCTCGCCTCTCAACTGGGTTGACGCAGCAACCGCTCGATGGCCTTGCGCAAATCCCCATGCACCTCTTCGGCATAAGGAACAGCATTCTTCCAGTCATAAAACCATGCCGGCATCCGGCGCTTGTCGTCGGGTTCCGAGGCGTAGCGCGGGAATATATGGCAGTGCAACTCAGGCTCGGAGTTGCCCAGGATTTCGTAATTCATGCGCTGGGCGTCGGTGGCGTGCAACACCGCATCACCGAGGCGCGCCATGTCCAGCAGGTAAGTCGCGCGGGCTTCGGTATCCAGGTCGTTCAAACTCGCGACCACCGGATCGGGCAGCAGCAGGCAGTAGCCCGGCAGAAACTGCACATCCCCCATCACCGCCCAGCCCGAGGCCATGCGGCAGATAACCTTCTCATTGGCGCCGATGCGGGCCAGGGCTACGCGTTCCGTGATCAGTGGCATGTAGGGTCCTTGATGGGGGCAAGATGCGGGCGGCATTTTAACGCTTGCCCCCTGCTTTTCAGCAACGGGAACAGTCTAAGGGAGTTACCTGACAGGCCGCCTGAGAAAACGCCTGTTGCCCCACCAACAGCAGTTGCACAGCTTGTGCTGAATCCAAACAGGCTCTCCCTTTTAAAATTAAACGTATCCATTTGAAATAAAAGCATTTATCTCACTGGCATGGCGCGTGCAATCACCTTTGCATCGACCCAAAGGACACACCCATGCCCCAGACACTGCCCCAGGCGCTGCTGCATCAAGCCCACACCCGAGGGTCGGCGATTGCCTTGCGTTACAAGCGCCTGGGCATCTGGCAAGAGCGACGTTGGAGCGAACTGGCAGACGACATACGCCAACTCGCCGCAGCCCTTCACCAGCGCGACTTCGGGCCTGACGATGATCTGCTGATCATCAGTCAGGCGCGCCCCGAAGCCTTGCTGCTGGCACTGGCCGCGCAGTGGTTGGGGGGGAGCGTCACGCTGCTCGATCCCGAGCGCGACAATCGTGCGCTGCTGGTGCAACTGCGGCCGACATTTGTTCTCGCCGAAAACGCCGAGGCGATTCCGTCAATCAGTGGGCCCGGTGTGGTGGTGTACCTCGATGGGCGCGGTCTGGATCAACACAAAGGCCCCCACTTGGTCGCTTATGCGGACTTGCGCACGGACCTCCCTGCCCCGGCGTGCGCGGCTCAGTCAACTGCCCTCGCCTTTGTGTTCCACGCCGATACCCGCGTGCAGTTGACCCACGGGCAGTTGCTCATGGACGCGCGCACTTTAGTGGCCCGCGAACACCTCGACGCCAATGAGGAAGCCCTGGCCGCGCGGGTTTTCGCCGCCAGCGGGCAGGCGCGCTACTTGCTGGCGCCCTGGCTGCACGCTGGTTTTCGCCTGAACTTCCCCGAAGCCCTGGCCACCCGTGACACCGACCGCCGCGAGCTGGGCCCAACCTTGGTGCTGGGCACCCGTGAATCCTACGCCCGTCTGGAACAGTGGGCTCGTGAGCGCCTGCCGCTGCCGGGCACATTCAGTCATCGCCTGTACCGCTGGGCGATGCAGCCAACCCCATCGATCATTCGCCGCTGGCTGGGCCACTGGCTGGTGCGTCGACCATTGCTCGAAGTGCTGGGCATGAGCCGCCTGCGCGTGCCTTTGCTGGTAGGGCCAGCGTTGAGCCCGGACAGTGCGGCGTTCTTTACCGCCCTGGACATCGATCCCGGCCGTTGGCAAGAGCCAGCGCCCCAACACCAACCCGCCGACCAACGACTGCCTCACGCTGTCTGACGAGCCCCACCATGCATGCAACCACTCAAGCGGTCTTACTGCGGCTCGATGACATTACCCTGTCGTTCAAGGGCATCAAGGCCATCACCTCCATCAGTTTCGACGTCAAGGCCGGGGACATCTGCGGGCTGATCGGCCCCAACGGCGCCGGCAAGAGTTCGCTGCTCAATGTGATCAACGGCGTTTACCACCCCCAAAGCGGCAGCATCCACTACGCCGGCCACACCCGACGGCGCATGCGCGCGCATCAGGCGGCCGAAGGCGGGATTGCGCGAACCTTCCAGAATATCGCGCTGTTCAAGGGCATGAGCGTGCTCGACAACGTGCTCACCGGGCGCAACCTCAAGCGCCGCAGCAGTTGGCTGGAACAGATGCTGCGCGTGGGCCGCGCCCCGGGCGAGGACGACGCGCACCGCCTGCACGCGGAAAAGGTGATTGCCTTTCTGCAGATCCATCCCTGGCGGCATGTGCTGGTCGGCACCCTGCCCTATGGCCTGCAAAAACGTGTCGAACTGGCCCGTGCCCTGGCCGCCGAACCCACCCTGCTGTTGCTGGATGAACCCATGGCCGGCATGAACGCCGAGGAGAAAGCCCAGATGAGCCAGTTCATCCGCGACATCAACCGCGAGTTCGGCACCACCGTGGTGCTGATCGAGCACGATATCGGTGTGGTCATGGGCTTGTGCGACCACGTAGTGGTGCTCGACTACGGCCGCAAGATCGGCGACGGCACACCCGAGCAAGTGCGCGCCAACCCCGATGTCATCGCCGCCTATCTGGGAACTTGAGCATGGAATTTTTCTTTGAGGTGCTGATCGGCGGCCTGTTGGCGGGCGTGATGTATTCCCTGGTGGCGATCGGTTTTGTGCTGATCTACAAAGCCTCGGGCGTCTTCAACTTCGCCCAGGGCGCCATGGTGCTGTTCGCCGCGCTGACCTTTGTCAGCCTGCTGGAGCGCGGCTTTCCGTTTGTCTTCGCGTTTTTGCTGACCCTGGTGAGCATGGTGGTGCTTGCGCTGCTGATCGAGAAAGTGGTGCTGCGGCCCCTGGTCAATCGCCCGCCGATCATCCTGTTCATGGCCACCCTTGGGCTGTCCTACATGATCGAAGGCTTCGCGCAATTCCTCTGGGGCGCGCAGGTGCATGGCTTGGATTTGGGCATTGCCGACGAGCCGCTTGAAATCCGCGGCATGCTGCTCTCGCAGTTCGACCTGTTCGCTGCCGGCACCGCCGCCGCGTTGGTGCTCGCCCTGTCATTGCTGTTCAACAAAACCCGTATAGGCCTGTCGCTGCGTGCAGTCGCAGACGACCCGCTGGCGTCCATGGCGGTGGGCATTCGCCTGCCGCGCATCTGGGCCCTGGTGTGGGCCGTGGCGGGGTTTGTCGGGCTGGTGGCCGGGTTGCTTTGGGGCGCGCGATTGGGGGTGCAATTCTCGTTATCGCTGGTGGTACTCAAGGCATTGCCGGTGCTGATCATCGGCGGATTTTCGTCCATCGGCGGCGCGATTGTCGGCGGCTTGATCATCGGCGCGAGCGAAAAAATCGCCGAGATCTACCTCGGCCCGATCATCGGCAGCGGCATTGAAAACTGGGTGCCTTACGTCCTTGCCTTGCTGTTCTTGCTGGTGCGCCCTGCCGGGTTGTTCGGCGAGCGCGCCATCGAACGGGTCTGATCGTTTTTTGAGGAAATGCCTGCATGCTGTATCAAGAAGTCGGTCAAATCAGTACCTCCTACGCGGCCGAGCGCCGCATCTTTCGCCTGCGCCAGGACCGCGTCGCGCTGTGGGTGCTGCTGGGCTTTGCCTTTGTGGTGATGCCGTGGCTGGGCAACGATTACTGGTTCAGCGCGATCCTCGTGCCGCTGCTGGTGCTGTCCCTGGCCGGCCTCGGCCTGAACCTGCTGACTGGCTACGCCGGGCAACTCTCTCTGGGCTCGGCGGCGTTCATGGCGGTGGGCGCATTTGCCGCCTACAACCTGCAATTGCGCGTACCCGGTTTGCCGTTGCTGGTGAGCTTTGGCCTGGGCGGCGTGATCGCTGCGCTGGTGGCGGTGTTCTTCGGTCTGCCGAGCCTGCGCATCAAGGGCTTTTACCTGTTGGTAGCGACCCTGGCCGCCCAGTTCGTGGTGGAGTGGGTGCTGACCCGCTTCAGTTGGTTTACCAACGACAACGCATCCGGGGTCATCACCTCGCCGCCATTGCTGATCGCCGGGGTTGATTTCAGCTCGCCATGTGGCCGCTACCTGCTGACCCTCAGCGTGGTCGTGGCGCTGTTCTGGCTCGGTAAAAACCTGGTGCGCAGTGAGCTGGGCCGCAACTGGATGGCCGTGCGAGACATGGACACCGCCGCCGCCGTGATCGGCATTCGGCTGCTCAAGGCCAAGCTGCTGGCGTTTGCCATCAGCGGCTTCTACCTGGGCGTCGCGGGGTCGCTTTGGGCCTTCGCCTACCTGGGCACGGTGGAGCCTCACGGCTTCGACCTGAGCCGCTCATTTCAGGTGCTCTTCATCATCATTATCGGCGGTCTGGGCAGTGTGCTCGGCAACGTCCTCGGCGCGGCCTTCATCGTGTTGTTCCCGATCCTGCTGGGCAACCTCTTCGCGTTGCTGCCGGCCGGATTGATGGACGCCGGCCAGCTGGAAAACCTTCAGAAGATGCTGTTCGGTGCACTGATCATCACCTTCCTGATCAAGGAACCGGAGGGGCTGGCCCGACTGTGGCAGCGCTTTCGTCAACGGGCCAGGGTATGGCCGCTGCGTTACTAACTTACTAACCCCCGAGCTGAACCCCGAGGAACTGCCTCCATGAGACACCCCGCACCGCTGCGCCGCCTGGCCTTGGGCCTGGCCTTGATCACCGCCACGCTCACGGGCACCGTCCAGGCCGCCAACGAACAATACTTTCCGTTGCAGAGCTATCGGGTCGGGCCCTATGCCGCCGGTGGCACCGGTTTCTTCGGTGGGTTTATCGACTACCTGCAATACATCAACGCCAACGGCGGCGTGAACGGCGTCAAGTTGACCTGGAGCGAATGCGAGACCGAGTACGTGGTGGAAAAAGGCGTCGAATGCTACGAGCGCCTCAAGGGCGGTCTCAACGGTGCGCCCGCAGCGGCCACCAACCCGCTGTCGGTGGGCATCGCCTACGCCACGCTGGATCGCTCGACCGCCGACAAACTACCGCTGATCACCATCAACCACGGACGCACCGACTCCACCGACGGCAGCGTCTTCCCCTACGTGTTCCCGTTGCAGCTCAACCCGTATTCGGAAGTCTCGGCGATCATCAACTACATCGGCCAGCGCGAAGGCGGCGCCGACAAACTCAAGGGCAAGAAAATCGCCGTGCTCTACCACGGCTCGCCGTACGGCAAGGAAACCAACGGCGTGCTGGAAACCCTGGCCAAAAATGCCGGCTTCGAATTGACCCTGCTGGAAGTGCCACACCCTGGCAACGAGCAACAATCGCAGTGGCTGAACATTCGCCGTCTCAAGCCGGACTGGGTGATCCTGCGCGGCTGGGGCGTGATGAACCCGGTGGCGCTCAAATCTGCGCAAAAAGTCGGTTACCCGGCTGATCACATCATCGGCAATATCTGGAGCAACTCGGAAGAAGACGTGTTGCCGGCCGGCAACGCAGCCAAGGGTTTTATCTCCATCACCACCCACCCGTCCGGCACCGATTTCCCAGTGCTGCAAGGCATCAAGCAAAGCGTGGTGGACGCGGGCAAAGGCAACCTGGCCGATCCGAAGCGCTTCGGCACGGTGTACTACAACCTCGGTGTGGTGAACGGCATTCTCAACGTCGAAGCCGTGCGCCTGGCCCAGGAAAAATACGGCCACCAGCCCCTCACTGGCGAACAAGTACGCTGGGGTTTCGAACACCTGAACTTGGACAATGCACGTCTTCAGGCCTTGGGCGCAAAAGGCCTGGTGCAACCGCTGAAACTGTCCTGCGCCGACCATGAAGGCGGCGGCGCGGTACGCTTCCAGCAGTGGGATGGCCAGCGCTGGAACCTGATCAGCGATTGGGTACAAGCCGACCGCGCGCTGCTGCGGCCGATCATCGAAGCCTCGGCGGCGCAGTACGCGAAGGAGAAAGGCATTACCCCGCGTGATTGCAGCAAAGAGCAGTAGGATTTCTCAGCGGCAATGCGGTTTTATGTGGTAGGGGGCTTGCTCCCGATAGCAGTGGTTCAGCCATACCGATGTTGACTGACACACCGCCATCGGGAGCAAGCCCCCTCCCACACTTGGACCGAGGTCGATCAGCTCACTGCGAGTTCCACCACGCCCTCATTCAATCGCACCGGCCACACCTGCAATCGCTGGTGTGGCGACTCCAGGCACTGGCCGTTCTAGTACGCGAAGGAGAAAGGCATTACGCAGCGTGATTGCAGCAACTAGAGCAGTAAGATTTCTCCACTGCGATGCAGTTTTTTATGTGGGAGGGGGCTTGCTCCCGATGGCAGTGGTTCAGCCATACCGATATTGACTGACACACCGCCATCGGGAGCAAGCCCCCTCCCACACTTGGACCGAGGTCGATCAGCTCATTGCGAGTTCCACCACGCCCGCATTCAATCGCACCGGCCACACCTGCAATCGCTGGTGTGGCGCCTCCAGGCACTGGCCGTCCTAGTACGCGAAGGAGAAAGGCATTACGCCGCGTGATTACAGCAAAGAGCAGTAGGATATCTCAGCTGCGATGCAGTTTTATGTGGGAGGGGGCTTGCTCCCGATAGCAGTGGTTCAGCCATACCGATGTCGACTGACATACCGCCATCGGGAGCAAGCCCCCTCCCACATTTTGACCGAGGTGTATCAGCTCACTGCGAGTTCCACCACACCCTCATTCAATCGCACCGGCCACACCTGCAATCGTTGGTGTGGCGACTCCAGGCACTGGCCGTCCTAGTACGCGAAGGAGAAAGGCATTACGCCGCGTGATTGCAGCAAGGAGCAGTAGGATTTCTCAGCTGCGAAGCAGTTTTATGTGGGAGGGGGCTTGCTCCCGATAGCAGTGGTTCAGCCATACCGATGTTGACTGACACACCGCCATCGGGAGCAAGCCCCCTCCCACACTTGGACCGAGGTCGATCAGCTCACTGCGAGTTCCACCACGCCCTCATTCAATCGCGCCGGCCACACCTGCAATCGCTGGTATGGCGCCTCCAGGCACTGGCCATCCTAGTACGCGAAGGAGAAAGGCATTCCCCCCCGTGATTGCAGCAAGGAGCAGTAAGATTTCTCCACTGCGATGCAGTTTTATGTGGGAGGGGGCTTGCTCCCGATAGCAGTGGTTCAGCCATACCGATATTGACTGACACACCGCCATCGGGAGCAAGCCGCCTCCCACACTTGGACCGAGGTCGATCAACTCACTGCGAGTTCCACCACACCCTCATTCAATCGCACCGGCCACACCTGCAATCGCTGGTGTGGCGCCTCCAGGCACTGGCCGTCCTGCAAGCGGTAATGCTGCTTATAGATCGGCGCAGCTACCACCAAATCGCCCTTGATACTGCCGACCAATCCACGGCCAATTACATTTGCCCCCGACTCCGGGTCATGGTTGTCGATGGCGAACAGCGTCTGCTCCTGCGCACCCGGCAGGTAGAACAGCGCCACTTGCGCGCCGTCCAGCCAAACCACTACGCCGGAGTTGCTCACCAGGTCTTGCTCACTGCACACCCCTTTCCAGGTGGACAGGTGGTGCTGAGTGTCAGGCTGGCTCATCAGGCAATCTCCTCGATGACGGGAATCAGGTTGAGTTCGGTGGCCATGATCGGCCGGCGCTGGCCGCGTTCCTGGACAAAGTGGATGTCCGGGTCGGGGCGTTTGTCGTTGACGAAGGTGCGGAAGCGCTTGAGTTTTTCCGGATCCTTGAGGGCGTTGGCCCACTCGCATTCGTAGCGGTCGACGACCAGCTGCATCTGCGCTTCCAGCTCCGCGCCCAGGCCGAGGCTGTCGTGCAGGATCACGTCTTTGAGGAAATCCAGGCCACCTTCCAGGCTTTCGCGCCACACAGAGGTGCGTTGCAGTTTGTCGGCGGTGCGGATGTAGAACATCAGGAAGCGGTCGATGTACTGGATCAACGTGGCGTCGTCGAGGTCAGTAGCGAACAGTTCGGCATGGCGCGGACGCATGCCGCCGTTGCCCGCGATGTAAAGGTTCCAGCCCTTCTCGGTGGCGATCACGCCCACGTCCTTGCTCTGGGCTTCGGCGCATTCACGGGTGCAGCCGGACACCGCGAACTTGAGTTTGTGCGGCGAACGCAGGCCCTTGTAGCGATCCTCGATCAGCAGCGCCATTTTCACGCTGTCCTGCACGCCGTAGCGGCACCAAGTGCTGCCCACGCAGGACTTCACCGTACGCGTGGATTTGCCATACGCGTGCCCGGTCTCAAAGCCAGCGGCGATCAGCTCGGCCCAGATATCCGGCAGCTCATGCAACTGCGCGCCAAACAAGTCGATGCGCTGGCCGCCGGTGATCTTGGTGTAGAGGTCGTATTTCTTCGCCACTTCACCGATCACGATCAGCTTGTCGGCCGTGATTTCACCACCGGGAATCCGTGGCACCACCGAGTAGGTGCCGTTCTTCTGCATGTTGGCCATGAACGTGTCGTTGGTGTCCTGCAACGGCACCAACGAGGCGTCCATTATTGGCTGGTTCCAGCACGACGCCAGGATCGAACCGACCGCCGGTTTGCACACGTCGCAACCGGTGTGGCCACGACCGTGTTTGGCCAGCAGTTCTTCGAAGGTGGTCACCCCTTCCACACGCACCAGGGCATAGAGCTCCTGACGGGTGTAGGCGAAGTGTTCGCACAGGCTCTTGTCGACGCTGACGCCACGGGCAATCAACTCGTGTTCAAACACTTGCTTGAGCAAGCCCGCGCAACCGCCGCAACCGGTGCAAGCCTTGGTCTGGGATTTGAGCAGGCCGAGGTCGCTGCAACCGCCGTCGATGGCCGAGCAAATCGCGCCTTTGGTCACGTTGTGGCAGGAACACACCGTGGCCGATTCCGGCAACGCGCCTGGGCCGAGAGTCGGTGCACCGGCGGACGACGGCAGGATCAGGCTGGCCGGTTCCGCAGGCAGTGCAATCGCGTTCTGCATGTATTGCAGCAACGTGTCGTAGTAGCTGTTGTCGCCAACCAGCACTGCGCCGATCACATGCTTGCCCGATGCGTCCACCACTAGGCGCCGGTAACTGGCGCTGGCCTCGTCGATGAACTGATAGCTGCGCGCACCCGGCGTGTGGGCATGGGCGTCGCCGATGGAACCCACGTCCACGCCGAGCAGTTTGAGCTTGGTGGACATGTCGGCACCGACAAAGGGCTCGGCGACCTGCCCGCATAACAGCGCGGCTACCCCGCGGGCCATCTGGTACCCCGGCGCGACCAGGCCGAACAGGCTGCCGTTCCACGACGCGCACTCGCCAATCGCGTAGATGTGCGGGTCGCAACTCAAGCATTCATCGTTGATCACCACCCCGCCACGCGGACCAATCTCCAGGCCAGCCTGGCGCGCCAGGGCGTCCTGTGCGCGGATGCCGGCGGAGAACACGATAAGGTCGGTTTCGAGGAACTCGTCGTTGGCAAAGTTCATGCGATAGCGGTACTGCTCGCCCGCGCTGATCGACTGCGTGGCACGGGACAGGTGCACGCCGACGCCCAGCCGTTCGATCTGGGCCTTGAGCGCCAGACCGCCGAAATCATCCAACTGCACTGGCATCAAGCGCGGTGCGAACTCCACCACATGGGCTTCCAGGCCCAAGCTTTTCAGGGCGTTGGCGGCTTCCAAGCCCAGCAGGCCACCGCCCACCACCACACCACGTCGGGCATTGGCTGCCGCTGCACGGATGGCATCGAGGTCTTGCAAGGTGCGATACACCAACCGCGAATCCCCTTCGGCGCCTTCGATCGGCGGCACGAACGGATAGGAGCCGGTGGCCAGGACCAATGTGTCGTAGGCCACGCAGCCCTGAGCCGTGATCACCTCACGGCGAACGCGGTCGATCTCCAGCACCGGCACGCCCAGGTGCAACGTCACTCCCGGCGTCTGGTACAGCGACGCCTCGGAAAGTGCCAACGACTCGGCATCGCGTCCGGTGAAATACTCGGACAGGTGCACACGGTCATAGGCGCGCATCGGCTCTTCGCTGAACACATGCAGGTGGTAGTGTTGCAGCGCGCCGCGCTCGATCAGTTGCGCCACACAATGGTGACCGACCATGCCATTGCCAACGACGATCAGGGTTTTCATCGGTTTGTTCATATCAGCACCTGACAACATTCATCACGGTTTAAAAAGCAAAAAAAAAACGCCTGAAACCTTGCGGTTCCAGGCGTCTTTGCCTGTTCTTATGCGGGATCTGTTCGGACGACTTCGCCGGATCCATCGCTTTATGCCCATGACCTCAATGGCCTGTCGATCGTCGTTGACCGAGTGGGGTTGACGGGGAGCTTGCAGGCTCTATGCCAATTGGCCGCGGAGCCGTACGTGGGGCCGCTGCAGTCTCCTCGCGTCGCCTGAACAGCGTGGATTGCGCATCCAACTGGTGCGCGTTGCATCAAAAAGGCGCGCTTGCATCATCAATTTCCTGGCTGATGAGTGTTGGGGCTGCTTCGCAGCCCAGCGTGGCCGGTGCGACGATTCGACTAGCCCGCACACCCCAACAGCCAGGTCACCAGAACAACCCGGTTCTTCACAAAAAAGCACCCATTGCAGCGTTCGAAAAAACCTGGCGCGTGACTTGCTAGGAACACCTGCATAAAGCAGTCAACGCTGATTGCCCATTCACGACAAAGGCGCCGTGCAACCCCCGTTTCCAAACGGAGGGTTGCAGGGCGCTTTTTTGTTGGCGGGTAAAAAAGTTTAGAGGGTGACGGATGGCAAACCAAAGCGTACGTAGCGTGTGTCCTTATTGTGGCGTCGGCTGCGGCATCGTGATGCAAGTGGAAAACAATAAGGTGGTCAAGGTGATCGGCGACAAGGCCCACCCCACCAACGTTGGCCGCCTGTGCACCAAAGGCACTACGTGCGGCCAAGCCATCGCCGAGTCCGGGCGCATGGAAAACGCTTACCTGCGTGAGCAGCGCGATCACGACCCGGTGCGGGTCGCCATGGACACCGCCATCAGCGAAACCGCCGGCCGTTTGCGCCATATCCTCGACCGTGACGGCCCCGATGCGTTGGCGTTCTACGTGTCCGGACAAATGTCCCTGGAGGCGCAGTACCTGATCAACAAATTGGCCAAGGGGTTTGTGCGCACCCGCAATATCGAATCCAACTCGCGGTTGTGCATGGCCAGTGCCGGCAGCGGCTACAAGCTGTCCCTCGGTTCCGACGGGCCACCGGGTTCCTATGAAGACTTTGACCGCGCCGACCTGTTCTTCGTGATCGGCGCCAATATGGCCGACTGTCATCCGATTTTGTTCCTGCGCATAATGGACCGGGTCAAGGCCGGGGCGAAGCTGATCGTGGTCGACCCCCGGCGCAGCGCCACCGCCGACAAAGCTGATCTGTACCTGCCGATCAAACCCGGCACCGACCTCGCGCTGCTCAATGGCCTGCTGCACCTGGTGGTGAAAAACGGCCACACCGACCCCGGTTTTATCGCCACGTTCACCGAAGGTTGGGAGGTTATGCCCGGTTTTCTTGAGGACTACCCGCCCCACAGCGTCGCTGCCATCACGGGTTTGGCCGAAGCGGATATCCGCCAAGCCGCCGACTGGATCGGCCAGGCCGCAGAATGGATGAGCTGCTGGACCATGGGCCTCAACCAAAGCACCCATGGCACCTGGAACACCAACGCCTTGTGCAACCTGCACCTGGCCACCGGCGCGATTTGCCGCCCGGGCAGCGGGCCGTTTTCCCTCACCGGCCAACCCAATGCCATGGGCGGCCGCGAAATGGGCTACATGGGCCCGGGCCTGCCAGGACAGCGCTCGGTCATGGTCGACGCCGACCGCACATTTATCGAAGACCTCTGGCAAATCCCGCCTGACCACCTGCCGCGCCAAGCCGGCAACGGCACCGTGGCGATGTTCGAACAGATGGCCGCCGGGCAGATCAAAGCCTGCTGGATCATCTGCACCAACCCGGTGGCCAGCGTGCCCAATCGCCAGACCGCTATCGACGGTTTGCGCACAGCAGAACTGGTGATCACCCAGGACGCCTACCTCGACACCGAGACCAACCGCTACGCCGACATCCTGCTGCCCGGCGCGCTGTGGGCCGAGGCCGAAGGGGTGATGATTAATTCCGAGCGCAACCTGACCCTGATGCAAAAGGCCGTCGATGCACCCGGTGAAACCTTGCCGGACTGGCAGATCATCGCCCGTGTCGCCTGTGAAATGGGCTTTGCCGACGCGTTCACGTATGCCAGCGCCGCCGACGTGTTCGAAGAAATCAAACGCGCCTGGAACCCCAAGACCGGCTATGACATGCGCGGCGCCAGCCATGCGCGCCTGCGTGAACAACCGTTGCAATGGCCTTGCCCTTCAGCCGACGGCGCAGACCGAAACCCGATCCGCTACCTGAATACCGGCACGCTCAGATTCGCCACCGACAGCGGCAAAGGCCAATTCTTTCCGCGCCCCTATATGCCGCCTGCGGAAATGCCCGACGACAGCTTCCCTTTCGTGCTCAACACCGGCCGCCTGCAGCACCAGTGGCACACCCTGACCAAGACCGGCAAGGTCGCCACCTTGAACAAACTCAACCCCGGCCCGTTCGTGGAAATCCATCCCGATGACGCCGCGCGCTTGGGCCTCAAGGCCAAGGAACCGGTGGAGGTGCGCTCCTTGCGCGGGCGTGCCGTGCTGCCTGCGGTGATCACTGACCGCGTGCGGCCCGGCAACTGCTTTGCGCCCTTCCACTGGAACGATGTGTTTGGCGAGCACCTGGCGATCAATGCGGTGACCAACGATGCCGTCGACCCGATTTCCCTGCAGCCCGAGTTCAAGTGCTGCGCGGTCGCGCTGGCCCGAGTCGAGCTGATCGACCATCAATTCCTCGACCAACCGGCGCCCACTTCCCATGACCTTCCGGAGGACCTCACCATGTCGCGCCTTGACGCCTTCGCTGATCTCACCGGTATCCGTAACAGGCCGGCGCCGTCACTGAGCGACAGTGAACGTACCTACCTCGCCGGCTTCCTCAGTGGCCTGCACTCCAGCGCCACGCGGCAGGACGCTGGCGTCCCGGTGATTCCGGCAAGCGCGCCATTGGCCCAGGACGCCCGCTTGTGGCTGGACGGGTTGCTCGGTGGTTTGTTCAGTCGCACAGGCGCTGCACCGCTCCCCTCCCCGGACGTCACCCTGTTGTGGGCCTCACAGACCGGCAACGCCGAAGCCCTGGCCGAGCGCTTCGCCAAACGCCTGCGCGAAGCGGGCATCAGCGTGGAGCTGAGCGCCATGGCGGACTTCCCGACGAGCAAACTGGCGAGTACCCAGAACCTGGCGCTGATCAGCAGCACCTTTGGCGACGGCGACCCACCGGACAATGGCGAAGGTTTCTGGCACAGCCTCAGCACCGTCGACACGCGCCTGGAGTCCCTGCGCTTTGCCGTACTGGCCCTGGGTGATCCGAATTACGACCAGTTTTGCAGGCACGGCAAAAGGCTTGATCAGCGCCTAGTGGAACTGGGGGCGACGCGCCTGCTGGAACGCGTCGACTGCGATACCGAATTCGAAGAACGCGCCGATGCCTGGCTGACGAAGTTGCAGCAAACCCTCAACCCGGCAAAGCCCGTCACAC
Source organism: Pseudomonas sivasensis (assembly GCF_021391435.1). Classification (NCBI taxonomy): domain Bacteria; kingdom Pseudomonadati; phylum Pseudomonadota; class Gammaproteobacteria; order Pseudomonadales; family Pseudomonadaceae; genus Pseudomonas; species Pseudomonas sivasensis. The sequence continues at coordinate 3,496,492 of NZ_CP090029.1, forward strand.
TGGCCGCCACACCCGCCGGCAAAACCAAACTGCATCAATCACGCCTGCTGCTCAACCGGCACCTGAACCCCCAGAACGCCCACAAGGAAACTCGCCAACTCGCCCTGGACCTGGCGGACTCCGGCCTGACCTACGAAGCCGGAGACGCCCTCGGCGTGCGGCCGCGCAACTGCCCGGAACTGGTGAGCGAACTGCTGGAGCTGACCCACCTGAGCGCCAGCGCCTCGGTAAACATCGACACTTTTGGTGAGGTATCGCTGCAACAGGCGCTGACCCAGCACTTCGAGATCGCCCGTCCTGGCAGCGAGACCCTGGCCTTTATTGCCGAGCGCAGTGCCAATCCGGGCCTGGAACAACTGCTGCGGCCCGAGCGCAAGGCTGAACTCAAAGACTGGCTATGGGGCCGACAGCTCACGGATGTGCTGCAGCAATATCCCATCGACTGCTCGGCGGACGAGCTACTGGGCACCCTGAAACGTCTGCAACCGCGTCTGTATTCGATTGCCTCCAGTGCCAAGGCCCATCCCCACGAAGTGCACCTGACGGTGGCCGCCGTGCGTTATGGCAAGCGCAAAGGCGTGTCCTCCACCTTCCTCGCCGACCGCGTCGGCGACGGCGAAGTGCCGGTGTTTGTGCAGCCGTCCAAACACTTCCGCACGCCCAACGACGGTGACGTGCCGATGATCATGATCGGTCCCGGCACCGGTGTGGCGCCGTTCCGTGCGTTCTTGCAGGAGCGTCGGGCCCTGGGGCATCAGGGGCGTAACTGGCTGTTTTTTGGCGAGCAGTACGCCGCCAGCGATTTTTATTACCAGGACGAACTGCAAGGCATGCAGCGCGACGGCCTGCTCACTCATCTGAGCCTGGCGTTTTCCCGCGACCAGGCGCAGAAGATCTACGTGCAGGACCGCATCCGCGAACACGGCGCCGAGCTGTGGCGCTGGTTGCAGGACGGCGCCAAGCTGTACATCTGCGGGGATGCCAGCCATATGGCCAAGGACGTTGACCAGGCACTGCGCCAGGTCGCAAATACCCACGGCGGACTGGGCGTAGAGGACGCCGTGGAGTACTGGCGCCAACTGAGTGAGCAGAAGCGTTATCTGCGTGATGTCTACTGATTGGATACAGAACAATCGCCGATTGTATTGTGTACAAAAAACCCTAAAGATTTGCCGGCATCTAGCCGAAACAGCGGTGATAGCAAATCGCCGCGCTGCGGGTGCAGAATGCGACGGTTTCACCACCCTCCGTGCTGATGGTCGTCTCGATGAAAATAAAAAATAAGCTTGTACTGGCGTTTGTCTCTGTCGCGTTTATCCCGGTCAGCCTGGTGGCGGTGATCTCTGTCATGAACACGCGGACCCAGGCGGTCGATCAGTTCATCGACGGCAGCACCCGCGAAATCCGCCAGATCGATGGCAATATCCGTCAGTTCTTCGACGGCACGCTGCAGAACGTCGATCAAATGGCCACGGATCCTGTATACACCTCCGTCAACACCCTCAAGAATTACCAACCCGCCGACGCCGCCAGCCAACCGATGCCTGCGGCCGCGCAAGAGGTGATCGACCGATTCGCCCGGTTTGGCGCCACCCATCCGGCGGCGGCCATCCTGTCCATCGGCCTGGAAGACGGCACCTACGTCAAATGGCCCGATGATCCACAACTGGCTAAATACGATCCACGCACACGCCCCTGGTACAAGGCCGCGATGGCCAGCCCCGGCAAGACCGTGCGCACCCCGGCGTACTATTACGACAAAGACGACGTGGCCCTGGTGGGCACCGCGCGGGCATTGCTGGATAACGCCGGCAAGGCCAAGGGGGTGTTCGTGGTCAGCGTGTCGCTGAAGAATCTCACCGAGTTGGTCAAGAGCATCAAGCTCGGCGAAAGCGGCTACGTAATGCTGATCGAGGACGGTGTGGTGCTGGTCGACCCGCGCGACGCCGCCCACAGCTTCAAGCCGCTCAAGGAGTTGGGTGCCGCCTATGCGCACTTGGCCGAGACACCCCAGGGTTCTACCGAAGTGGAAATCAACGGCGTGCGCTACATGGCTAACGTGTGGACCTCTCCCGGCCTGGGCTGGCGCTATATCGGCCTGATCGAACACCGCGAAGTCATGGCCGAAGCCATGCGCATGACCTACCTCACCGCCGTCATCGTCGGCGTGCTGGTGCTGATCTTCGGCGTGCTCGCGGCGGCGTTTTCCAAAGTGATCGTCAAGCCCATCGGCCAGGTCAGTACCGGTTTGCAGTCGATTGCCGAGGGTGAAGGCGACCTGCGCCACGAACTGCACGTGCAGGGCAAGGATGAAACCGCTGAACTCGCTGGCTGGTTCAACAAGTTCCTCGCCGCCATCCGCCAATTGATCCAGCACATCGGCGCGGCCTCGGCCAATTTGCACAACGCCTCCAAGGTCAACAGCGAAGTGGCGCACAACATGAACGAAGCCGCCGGGCGCCAGCGCGAGGCCGTGGAACTGGTGTCCACCGCATTCAACGAAATGGTCGCCACCGCTAACGAAGTCGCGCGCTCCTGCAGCAGCGCGGCAGAGTCGGCGGAGAACGGCCATCGCCGTGTGGCCGAGGGCAAGCAACAGATCGAAGTCACCACCGATAACGTCAACCGCCTGGGCCGCCGTCTGACCGAGTCGTCCGACGCCATGGTCGAACTCGAAGCCGGCAGCCGCAGCATCAACCAGATCATCGGCACCATCCGCGCGATTGCCGAACAGACCAACCTGCTGGCGCTCAACGCCGCCATCGAAGCAGCCCGCGCCGGTGATCAGGGTCGTGGTTTTGCGGTAGTGGCCGATGAAGTACGCGCGCTGGCCAAGCGCACTTCCGACTCCACCGGCGAAATCGAAAACCTGCTGGGCACCCTGGAAAACAAGACCCAGGAAGTCACGCAAAAAATGGGCAGTTGCCTGGACCTGTCACGGGCCAGTGTGTCGTCCATTGAAAGCGCGCGGGACAGCTTTGAAGGCATCCAGTTGTCGGTCAACGAGATCCGCGACCAGAACCTGCAAATCTCCGCCGCCGCCGAGGAACAACACAGCGTGGCCGAAGAAATCAACCGGCATATCCAGCAGATCTACGACGAAGCGCGCCTGGTGGAAAGCCTGGCCAACTCCGCGCAGGACGACTCGGGGCGCTTGTCGAATTTGTCGGATGAGCTCAATGGGTTGGTGGGACGCTTCAAGTCCTGAGGGTTGGCAAGCACATTGATCAACCGCAGCCCAGCGCGGGGCAAGCCCGCTCACCACAGGGTTGTGTGTTGGTCTTTAGGAAGTGTGGAGATGGCCATGCTGCAGTGGCGGCCTCACGGCCAACACCTTTATTGCTGTTGCGAGGCCATCCAACCCAGAAATGTCTGCAGCCGGGTCGTGAAGTTGTCGACTTCGGCTTCAGGATTTCGCGCTTCAAACAGAAAGAACGCCACCTGCGTGATCATCGTCGGATAACGCCTGACGAACAGTGCAACATGCTCTTCGAGTGTCTGTGGCCACGTTGTCGCATCTTCCGAGCGCAACACATGCGTGGCCCGCACCACCTTGCGTGATGCTTCACGCTGCAAGCGCAATCGGTCCTGCTGGGTATCAGCTTGCGCAATACGCGTGAGGTAGCCGGCCAGCACGTGTTCAAAGTCGGCATTCACCGCCACGGCAATGTCGCGGGACGGCCGATACCGCTCGAAATGCAGGGAAAGATCATTGCCCCACAGGCAGCGGCAATGGTGCTTGAGCCAGAAGCCCCAACTGTTGCTGTTGTCAGCCGCTAACACTTGCCCACGACTGCCGATGTCAAAATCGACCTTAATGACGTGCGGGTGCCGTTGCTCCAGCGCCCGGCGAATCGCTTCCAGACGCGCCAGCAGCGGCGCAGTGGGCGGTTCACGCAGCACCAGCGTGAGGTCCAGGTCAGAGACACCGGGCGTGGCGTCTCCCCTTGCGACACTGCCGTACAGATAGAGACTGTCCAGCCCCAAATCATCCGGCGACAGCGAAGCGCAGACATCCTCAAGCAATGCCTGGAACTCAGGCTGCATTGGGTTGTGGGGGACGCTTAGGATATAGCCGTCCGGGTCAATACCCGAGCTGTTCGACGTCATCACGACTGTCTCTTCCAGTGCTCATAAAACGCCAGCGCTGCCACGTTTTTGTCCTTGGATTCCAACATGATGTCGAAGCGCTCCAGAAACTGCAGCGCGTAGTTGTTGGTCCAGCGGTTCCACATCTGCGCGCTGTGGGCGTACAGGTCACGCTTGGAGACCACCTGCAACAGCGCGTCCATTTCCAACTTGTGCTCGGCGTCGAAGCCCAGTTCCTGGAGGACTTCCTGGGGCTGGGAGTAGTGCATCGTCGGCCGCACGCCGCGCCAGCTGTCGATCACGCGAGTGACGCGTTCGCTGCTGGGGTCGATGTACTCGTTTTCGTTGATCCAGCAGTGGTGAATATCGAGCACAACCGGCGCCAGATCGGCGACTTGCAGGCAGTGGTCGAGCCCGTAGGTCTTTTCATCGTTCTCGAAGGTGATGCAGTTGCGCGCCACCTCAGACAAGCGCGACCACACCGCGCGAGTGCCCTCAACCCCCAGGCGTCCGGCGATGTGCACGTTGCACTTGAGGTCCTGGAACTGCCGCCCGTAGCCCATCATGCGGATCATGTCGGCGTGGTATTCGAATTCGGCGAGGCTGTTTTCAACCACGCCGGGGTTTTCCGAACCGAGCACGCAGTATTGGCCAGGGTGGAACGACAGCCGAATATCCGAGGCACGCGCCAGCTCGCCGATGGCGGCGAAACCTTCAATCAATTGGCGCTCGATGGCGGGATCTTTATAGACGTCGGCGACTTTCGGATGGCTGTAGAACGGCAGCAGGTCGCTGCTCAAGCGCAGCATGCGCAAGGTTGGCGGCAGTTGGGCGACATAGGCCAACAGGCGCAATTGCGCTGCCAGATTATGGGTGACCACTTCGACCAATTTTTCGCGGGCGACCTGCGGCGTAACCCCGTCCATCCAGCGCAAGGTGGTCGTGCGGGGGTTGAACGGGCCTTCGATCAGCTTGAGGGCGCTGGGCGACAATAGGCGTTCGGGGTGCTTGTACTGGCATGCGAAGCCAATGCGAGGGTGTGTCATAGAGGCGCCTGGCGAAAGGAAAGTACACGATGATACGGCCTTATGCATGGGCTCTGGCAGCGGGCTCATAATATTTAGACACCAATCACCCTGAACTTTCCGACAAGCGCCGCGCTCATTTCCTATGCGCTGCCCCGCCCAGGGGCGTTGGATAAAAAGGAGCCGCCCCCCCATGACTACCCTCTCCACCTATCGCCCCACGCCAGGTCCGCTGCATGCGACCTTGCTCGCCGGCACCGTGCCGCTGTTTCTTGGCGCGTTGCTCAGTGACATCGCCTACACCCAGACCTACCAGATCCAGTGGGCGAACTTCGCCTCCTGGCTGATCGCCGGTGCGTTGGTATTCGGTGGTTTTGCGCTGCTGTTTGCACTGGTCAACCTGCTGCGCGCCGAGCGTAAGGCCGGGCAACCTACTCGGTATGTCCTGCTGTTGTTGGCCACCTGGATACTCGGTCTGGTCAACGCGTTCCAACACGCCAAGGACGCTTACGCCTCCATGCCGACCGGCCTGGTGTTGTCGGCGATCGTGATGCTGCTGACGCTGGCAGCGACCTGGACCGGCCTGCGTTCGGGAGGTGTGAAATGAAAACGTCCAGCACATTGACCCTGTTGAGTGCCGCCCTGCTGTTAAGCGCCTGCGGTGGCGAAGGCGATAAAACCCAGGCCCGCGGCCCTGATCCCAAATTGCCGGAACAACAAAGCAGCCTGCTGCCGAGCATGAAGATCGCCGAGCCCGCGCCATGGGGCGATCAGAAACCCAAAGTGCCCGAAGGCTACAGCGTCACGGCCATCGCCACCGACCTGGCCATCCCGCGCCAGACCCTGGTGCTGCCCAACGGTGACATCCTCGTCGCCGAAGGCCGTGGCGGCAGTGCGGCCAAGCTCAAGCCCAAGGATGTGATCGCCAGCCTGATCAAGGCCGAGGGCAACACCAAGGTCAAGAGCGGCAACCGCCTGACCCTGCTGCGCGATGCCGACGGTGACGGCACCTACGAGCTGAAAACCGTGTTCGCCGACAACCTCAACGCGCCCTATGGCCTGGCATTTGCGGACGGCAAGCTCTACGTCGCCAATCAAGATGCGCTGGTGCGTTTCGACTACACCGACGGCCAGACCAAGGCCAGCGGTGCGCCGGTCAAAGTCACCGACCTGCCGGCACAGATCAACCACCACTGGACCAAGTCCCTGGCCGTGAGTGCCGACGGGCGCCAGCTGTATGTGGGCATCGGCTCCAACAGCAACGTCACCGAACGCGGCATGGAAGTGGAGATCGATCGCGCCATGGTCTGGCAGATCGACGCCGCCACCGGCGCGCACAAGCCCTACGCGACCGGGCTGCGCAATCCCACGGCGCTGACCATCCAACCCGACTCCGGGCAACTGTGGACAGTGGTCAATGAACGCGATGAACTCGGCCCCGACCTCGTGCCGGACTACCTGACCTCGGTGCGTGAAGGTGCCTTCTACGGTTGGCCCTACAGCTACTGGGGCCAGAACGTCGACCCGCGCGCACAACCACAGAACCCGGCCAAAGTCGCTGCTGCGATCAAGCCGGACTACAGCTTGGGCTCTCACGTGGCGGCACTTGGTGTGGACTTTTCCATCCCGGCCATGGGCGAAAAATTCGCCGACGGCGTGTTCGTCGGCGAGCACGGCAGTTGGAACCGTGAGAATCCGGTGGGCTACAAGGTGATCTTTGTGCCGTTCAGCAATGGCAAACCGGCGGGTGAGCCGATTGACTTCGCCACCGGCTTCCGTGGCGACGACGGCAAGACCCGCGGCCGCCCGGTGGGCGTGACGGTGGACCCCAAAGGTGCGCTGATCATTGCGGATGACTTGGCCAACACGGTGTGGCGCGTGACGCGTAACCAATAACAGCGCATTGAGTGTGCGACAGCTGGTCAGCCGTCAGCTGTCGCCCTTTAATTGCTCCTGCAACCAGCCCAACAACGCCGCGATCTCTGGGCGGTCGCCCGCGCCTTGATGACGATAAATCGAAATCGCCTCGGGTAAATGCACGCTCTCCACACAGGGTCTGACCAGCGCCCCACTCTCGATCAGCCTGCTTGCCGTACGGCGCCAGCCCATGGCAACTCCATGCCCTTCCACCGCTGCCTGCAACATCAATGGATAACTGTCGAATGTGGCACTGCGCGCATTGACGGCCACTGTCTGCCCGAATACCTGCAACCAACTGTCCCACTCCATCAAGTGCGGAGGCTGGGAGCTGTGGTGCAAAAAAGTGGCCGACTGTAATTCGGTGAGCGACAGCGGTTGTCGCGCATCGAAGTAGGCCGGGCTGCACACCGGGAACACTTCGTCAGCAGCGGTGAACATCAAGGGATGTGCGCCACTGGGTCGCCGCGAACTTTGCAGAGCAACGTCGAAGTGCGCATTGAACTCCGTCAGCGGCCGGGTTGAGGTCACGACCTGGATATCGAGATGCGGGTATTGCTGGTGGAAACTCGACAGACGCGGCATCAACCAATAAAACGCCTCGCACAGTTGGCAGAGCAGCACCACCCGGTCGCTGCGTTGCGCGGCGCGCAAGAGGGCTGCGCTGTCACCGATGCTGTGCAATGCGTCGCTAACCACCCGCGCCAGGTCACGCCCTTCTGGCGTAAGGGATACCGCGCGGTTGCGCCGGTAAAACAGCTTCACCCCGAGGTTGTCTTCAAGCCCACGAATCTGTCGGCTGACAGCCGCCTGTGTGATGTGCAATTCATCCGCCGCCCTGGAGAAACTGCACAGGCGCGCCGCTGCTTCAAAGGGCAACAAGCTGGCAAGAGGCGGCAAGGTTTTACCGAGCGTATTCATAATCTGAAGTTATGCATTCAGGGCCGAGAACTCGTTTGTAGCACAGCCTCGCGGCTAGGCACCATGGATCTCTCGCCTGATGGATAACCCTGATGACCTTACCGAAGAGCTCGATATTTGTTGGCGTAACCCTGGCGGTCATCTCGACCCTGGGCTGGGCGCTGAACTTCATCACGCCTTACGTCAGTGGCGAATACACCCTCTACGACCTGATGGTGGTGCGTTTTTTGATCGCGGGCGCGCTGGGTGTATTGGGCGTGATTCTGTGGCGGGCGCACCTGTGTTTGTTGCGGCCTGGCCAGCTCTGCCTAGCCGCAGCCCTCGGCGCCTTGGGCTGCCTGGGATACGGCGCGTGCATCGCTGCGGGAGTCATGTTCGGCGGCCCGGTGCTGACGCCGACGCTGGTGGGGATGGTCCCCGTGTTGCTGGCTCTGCTCGGCAACGCCAGGGACAAAACCGTGCAGTGGCGCAGGCTGGCGATGCCGTTGACGTGCCTGACCGTGGGGCTGTTGTTGGCCAATCTGAGCAGCCTGCACCAGCCTTCATTGAGCCTTGCTTCCTGGTGGTTGGGGCTGCTGTTTTCGTTGAGCGCGGTTGGCTTGTGGATAGGCTTCAGCGTGATCAATCAAAAGCAATTGATGCACCTTCCCGCGTCGAGCATTGGACTCTGGAGCGCGTTGATGCTGCTCGGTGCAGGCACCGCCACACTGGGGTTGCTGCCGCTGATACAGAGCTTCGGCCTGCTCAAGCTTCCGACGTTGGGCCTTGGGCTCTCCCGCGCTGGGCCGCTGTATGCCTGGAGCCTGATCATCGCGCTGATGTCGACCGTGGTCGGTGCCTGGGCCTGGAACGCCGCAACACAGCGCTTGCCTATGGTATTGAGCGGCCAATTGATCGCCCTTGAATCACTCTTCGCCACCCTGCTCGGCCTGGGGTTTCACGGGCGCTGGCCAACGCCGATGGAAACCGCAGGCTTGGCCGCTGTGCTAACCGGTGTGGTGATGGCGGTGCGGATCATCCTGACCAGGGCAGACCCCGCAAGCACCTGCGGGGGTGCTGAACGGGTGTGAGGCGCAAGTGCACCTCGCGACCTGTGGTTTTCACAGGTCGGTGATTTCCTTGTGACGCGGTACCAGGGTCTTCATCACGCTCCACGCCACCAGGTAGGCCAGGGCGCAGATAGCAAACATGATCATGTAGCCGGTGTGGATGTCGTTGATTGACTTGTAATAGTCAAACACCCACCCGCCGATCTTGGTCATCACCACGCCGCCGATCCCACCGGCCATGCCACCGATACCGACCACCGAGGCCACGGTTTTCTGCGGGAACATGTCGGACACGGTAGTGAAGATGTTGCACGACCACGCCTGGTGCGCAGACGCGCCCACGCCGATCAGCAATACCGGCACCCAGAAGCTGATGTAGCCCAAGGGCTGCGCCAACAACACCACCAACGGGAACAGCGCGATCACCAGCATGGCTTTCATGCGGCCGTCGTACGGGGCATCGCCGCGCGCCATAAAGTAGCTGGGGAACCAGCCGCCGCCGATGCTGCCGACCATGGTCATGCTGTACAGCACCGCCAGCGGCATCACGATATCGGCGCCTTTCATGCCGTATTGCGCGGACAGGTAAGTCGGTAGCCAGAACAGGAAGAACCACCACACGCCGTCAGTCATGAACTTGCCAAAGGCAAAGGCCCAGGTCTGGCGGTAGGTCAGCAACTTGAACCAGGAGACTTTCTTTTCGGGCGCGCCAGACGGGGCTTTGGTGAACGGCTGTACGGTCTGGTCACTGCGGATATAGGCCAGTTCTTCGGCCGACAGGCGTTTTTGCTGCTCGGGTTTTTCATACACCGCGGCCCACACCGCCACCCACAGGAAACCGAGCATGCCGATCACCATGAACGCGGCTTCCCACCCCCACATGCCAGCAATCAGCGGCACGCAGATCGGCGCCAGGATTGCGCCGACGTTGGCGCCAGAGTTGAAGATGCCGGTCGCGAAGGAGCGCTCTTTCTTGGGGAAGTATTCGGCAGTGGCTTTGATCGCGATCGGGAAATTACCCGCCTCGCCAATCGCCAGCACCGCTCGGGAGAGCATGAACCCGGCAATCGATACCGGAATCACCGCCAGCCCAATCGCACTGCTGACAGCGGCAATGCCCTCGCCCATCTGCACCGAGAACGCATGCATGACGGCGCCGGTGGACCAAATGGCGATGGCGACCACGTAAGCGGCCTTGGTGCCGATCTTGTCGACAAAGCGCCCAGCAAACAGTATGGAAATCGCATACACGAACTGGAACACCGCCGCGATGTTGGCGTAATCGGTATTGCTCCAGCCAAATTGCGTGGACAACTGCGGTGCCAACAGGCTGAGCACCTGGCGGTCGAGGTAGTTGACGGTGGTGGCGAAAAACAACATCGCACAGATGGTCCAGCGATAGTTGCCTACCGCCTGGCCAACGCGCTGGGCGCTGATGGGCTCGTTCAGATTCATGGCATCACTTTTTATTTTTGTTAGGTAGGACATATGTAACGTCATATGTCGTCGTACAACTGCGACTTTTATATCGAGACCCATGAGCGGTGTCAATCTGAAAGATTGCCGCCTGTCTAGGGGCTACGTAGTTACGAGACGTTTCAGAAAGAGGTGGTTGTAGGATGACAAACGCGTAACACCAGACTCGGTGCCTGACCGGGCACATCGTCGAGGACGCCAATGTGCTGCAGGCCCACCTTTTCCAACACGCGGATCGAGGCGGCGTGATCGGGCCGAACCAGCCCGAACACTTCGGGCAGGTTCAGGGTTTCAAACGCCAGCACCAGCGCATCGCGGGCAAGCTCAGTGGCATAGCCCTGCCCCCAGGCCTCCACGGCAAAACGGTAGCCGAGGTTGATGCGCCGCTCAGTGAGGTAGTTGAGCGGTGCGATACCGCCAAAGCCGATGAGATGCTCTGGGGATTCACGCCGGGCAATCGCCCACCAGCCATAACCGTCGCGCGCCCATTGTGCGAGCCAGTGGTCGAGCAACCGCCGCGCATCGGCAAGGCTTGCCAAGGGACCGGAAGGATTGAACCGGTTGGTCTGTGGGTCGCCGAAGATCGAGAATAATCGAGGCAGATCGTCGGGGGTTGGTGGGCGGTAGATCAGGCGTGAGGTGGGCATTGGGGTGGTTCTCTCAAGGATGTCGCTCTTTTTTGTGGTGAGCGGGCTTGTCGAATCGTCGCACCGCCCGCGCTGGGCTGCGAAGCAGCTCCATCAACGCCAACCCGGTTTTCCAGACAAACCAGGTTGTGTGGTTTTGGGGCTGCTTCGCAGCCCAGCGCGGGGCAAGCCCGCTCACTACAGGGGTAGCGGGGTCGTGAAATAGCGCTTTTCACAGGTAGATCTGCTGCCAGTCGAGAAAAAGTACAGCAACGGGTGAATTTTTTCGTGTCCGCTTGTATCTGAAGTGACAGAGCGGTGCTATCGCAGTGATAGCACCACCCCTGTTCTGTTTTAGAGTGGTTCGCATGAAATTACGTAGAAAAAGCGTCAAACCCATCGGGTTGAAGGACATCACCATCGTCGACGATGCCAAGGTGCGCAAAGCAATTACCGCCGCCGCCCTTGGCAATGCCATGGAATGGTTCGACTTCGGTGTCTACGGGTTTGTCGCCTATGTGCTCGGTAAAGTGTTCTTCCCGGACGCCTCCCCCAGCGTACAAATGATCGCCGCGCTGGGTACGTTCTCCGTGCCTTTCCTGATTCGTCCGCTGGGTGGCCTGTTCTTCGGCGCGCTGGGCGATAAATACGGACGGCAGAAAGTCCTCGCCGCCACCATTGTGATCATGTCCCTGAGCACCTTTGCCATCGGCCTGATTCCCGGCTATGCGTCCATTGGCATCTGGGCGCCGATCCTGTTGCTGCTGTGCAAGATGGCCCAGGGTTTCTCGGTGGGTGGTGAATACACCGGCGCGTCGATCTTCGTCGCCGAATACGCCCCGGACCGCAAGCGCGGCTTCCTCGGTAGCTGGCTGGACTTCGGCTCGATTGCCGGTTTTGTGCTCGGTGCCGGCGTAGTGGTATTGATCTCCAGCGTGCTTGGCGAAGCTGAATTCGAATCGTGGGGCTGGCGCCTGCCGTTCTTCCTGGCTCTGCCTCTGGGCATCATCGGCCTGTATCTGCGCCATGCGCTGGAAGAAACCCCCGCGTTCCAGCAACACATGGACAAGCTCGAACAAGGCGACCGCGAAGGCCTGACCCACGGTCCCAAGGTCTCCTTCAAGGAAGTCGCCACCAAGCATTGGCGCAGCCTGCTGACCTGCATCGGTATCGTCGCGGCCACCAACGTGACGTACTACATGCTGCTCACCTACATGCCGAGCTACCTGTCCCACAACCTGCATTACAAAGAAAACAGCGGCGTGCTGATCATCATCGCGATCATGGTCGGCATGCTGTTCGTGCAACCGTTCATTGGCTTTGTCAGTGACAAGATCGGCCGTAAGCCTTTCATCATCGCGGGCAGTGTTGGCTTGCTGTTTCTGTCGATCCCGGCATTTATGCTGATCACCAGCGGCAAGATCGGCCTGATCTTCGCCGGCCTCTTGATCCTCGCTGTAATCCTGAACTTCTTCATCGGCGTGATGGCTTCGACCTTACCAGCGATGTTCCCCACTCACCTGCGCTATAGCGCGCTGGCCAGTGCGTTCAACGTCTCGGTGCTGATCGCTGGTGTAACACCGACGGCCGTGGCGTGGCTGGTGGAAAGCACCAACGACCTGTTCATGCCCGCCTACTACCTGATGGTGTTTGCCGTGGTCGGCTTGATCACCGGCCTGACGATGAAGGAAACTGCCAACAAGCCTCTGCGTGGCGCGGCACCGGCAGCTTCGGACATGGAAGAAGCCAAGGAGTTGCTGCAGGAACACCACGACAATATCGAGCAGAAGATCGAAGACATCGACGCCGAAATTGCGGAATTGGAAGCTAAGCGCCAGAATCTGGTGCAACAGCACCCGCGAATTAATTAAGACTTGACCGTGCGTGGTGGCCCCGGCCACCACGCCTTTGGAGAGCTCAGCATGCTTCCCAGCTTCACCGCAGCACATTCGCTACTGAGCGCAGACGAACGCGCCGCCATCGCCGAAATAGAAGCCACCACCAGCATTCTGCAGTTGGTCACCCGCCTGACCGGGATGCGCTTTGCCGGCATCGCCAAGTTCACCGACCTGGAATGGGTGGTCTGCTCGGTCCACGACCCTATGGAAATGGGGATCAATGTGGATGACGTGCTTAACCTGGAAACCACCCTGTGCAGCGAGTTCTGCATTAATCCACAGACCTTGTTTATCCCGCAGGTCAGCGCAAACGGCCGCTTCGCTTCACGCCCGGTAGTCAAGCAGTTCGCTATCGAAAGCTACGCCGGCGCGCCGATTTTCCTGCCTGATGGCCGCCTGTTCGGCGCGCTGTGTGCCTTGGATTCACAGGCGATGCTGTTTGACGACCCCAACCTGCCGGAAACCCTGAGCCTGTTTGCCCGACTGATTGGCTGCATCTTTTTCGCTAACTTGACACAGAGTGATCGTTAAATTTCGGCTTGCCGCGTAACCCGGCGATGTCGCGCTTGGGCGGCACGCCAAACAGCCGGCTGTATTCGCGGCTGAACTGCGACGGGCTTTCATAGCCCACTTTGAACGCCGCGCTGGAGACATCCTGATGCTCGTTAAGCATCAACCGGCGCGCCTCGTTCAAACGCAGCCACTTCTGATACTGCAACGGACTCATCGCCGTGAGTTGGCGAAAGTGATGATGGAACGTGGCCGCGCTCATCTGCACCCGCGCCGCCAAGTCTTCCACGCGCAGCACTGCGTCGTAATTGAGTTTGAGCCAGTCAATCGCCTTGGCGATACGGTAGCCCTGCCCGTCCACTGAACAAATCTGCCGCAGTCGTCCAGCCTGGTCGCTTTGCAATAAGCGGTAGTGGATCTCGCGCTGGATCAGTGGTGCGAGTACCGGGATCGCCTCGGGCTCATCGAGCAACGCCACCAGCCGCGCAAACGACGCCAGCATGCCGTCGGTGACAACCCCGATGCCGACCCCTTTGAGCACTGAACGCTCGCGCTTGGGCGGCAGCTCACTCTGGGCGATCAGCTCGGCCAATATGCGCAGGTCCAGCTTAAAGGTCAGCCCCAGGCACGGCCGCGTGGGGCTCGCCTGCAGCACTTCGGAATTGGCAGGAATGTCCAGCGATGTCACCAGGAAGCGTGACGTGTCATACGGATACCCCTCGCCGCCCACCCACAGCTGCTTCTGCCCCTGGGCCACCAGCACAATGCTCGGTTCGACCATGCACACCACCGGCGTGCACGGCTGCTCACGCCGATAGAACCCCAGGCCCGGGATCGGCATGGGGCAGTCCCCAGGCGCAGCGATGCGCGATGCAATGGCGTGGACCAGCGCGTCCAGATTGTTCTTCATAACCTGCCCTTTTTGTTGATCCGCGAACTCTACCCCGCGCAGTCCACGGCGTCCCCCGTAAACCCCCAGACTCAGAGCATCAGGCAGGTAATCCAGCGGAACGCACTACAGACGCCACCGCCACACCGGGAAAATGTGCGGACCAACCCTTTCAAGGATCCGCCCATGAAACGCCTCTTGCTTGCCCTTGGTTTGCTGGTGACGTCTTTAACTGCTCTGGGAGCCGATATGTCCAACAGTGCTGACAACTTCTACACAAGCGACAAGGTGACGGTCGAAAAGGTCACCTTCAACAACCAATACGGCCTGCAGGTTGCCGGCAACCTGTTCGTGCCGAAAAACCTGAGCTCGGGTGCTAAAAGCCCCGCGATTATCGTCGGTCACCCGATGGGTGCCGTCAAAGAACAGAGCGCGAACCTGTACGCCACCAAAATGGCCGAACAGGGCTTCGTCACACTCTCTCTGGACCTGTCGTTCTGGGGCGACAGCGCCGGTACACCGCGCAACGCGGTGCTGCCCGACCTCTACACCGAGGACTTCAGCGCCGCCGTGGACTTCCTCGGCACCCGGCAGATGGTCGACCGTGAACGCATTGGCGTGATCGGTATCTGTGGCAGCGGCAGCTTCGTCATCGCGGCGGCGAAGATCGACCCCCGCCTCAAGGCCATCGCCACCGTCAGCATGTACGACATGGGCGCGGCCAACCGCAACGGCCTCAAGCACGGCGTCACCCTGGAACAACGCCGGCATATCCTGCTGCAAGCGGCCAACCAGCGCTATGTGGAATTCCAGGGCGGCGAGACCCTCTACACCAGCGGCACGCCGCTCAAGCTGACGGGCAACCCGGTGGGGGACGAGTTCTTTGACTTCTACCGCACGCCACGTGGCCAGGTCACGCCTGCCGGTGCGTCGCCGCAGACCACCACCATGCCGACGCTGACCAGCAACGTGAAGTTCATGAACTTCTACCCGTTCAACGACATCGAGACGATCTCTCCGCGTCCGCTGCTGCTGATCAGCGGGGCCAACGCGCACTCCCGCGAGTTCAGCGAAGACGCCTACCAGCGTGCGGCCGAACCGAAGGAATTGCTCATCATCCCGAACGCGGGGCATGTGGACCTGTACGACCGGGTCAATCTGATTCCGTTTGCCCACCTCACCACCTTCTTCAAGAACAACCTCAAGTGATGCCCAATAACCCGAATGCACCGCGCTGGGGCGCGGTGCTCGCTATGTCCCTGGCGGCCTTTACATTAGTCGCCTCGGAGTTCATGCCGGTCAGCCTGCTGACGCCACTGGCGGCCGACCTCAACATCACTCAAGGCCAGGCCGGCCAGGGCATTTCGGTGTCAGGGCTGTTTGCCTTGCTCACCAGCCTGGTGATTGCCGCCGTGGCGGCGCGGGTGGATCGCAAGCGCCTGCTGGTGGCGCTGACACTGCTGATGATCGTGTCCGGAACGGTGGTGGCCTTTGCGCCGAACTACATGGTCTTCATGTTGGGGCGAGCGTTGATCGGCGTTGCCATCGGCGGGTTCTGGTCACTGTCGGCCGCCACCGCCATGCGCTTGGTACCGGACGACCAAGTGCCGCGTGCCCTGGCCATGGTCAACGGCGGCAACGCCCTGGCCACGGTGATTGCTGCACCACTGGGCAGCTTTCTGGGCGGAATGATCGGCTGGCGTGGCGCGTTTTTCTGCGTGGTGCCGGTGGCGGTGATCGCCGTGGTGTGGCTGCTGATCAGCCTGCCGTCGATCAAGTCGCAGGGCGAGGCAAAGACCACCAACGTGCTGCGCCTGATGAAACAGCCGCCTGTGATCATAGGCATGCTGGCGGTCAGTGTGTTTTTCATGGGTCAGTTCATGCTGTTCACCTACCTGCGACCGTTCCTGGAAACCGTCACCCAGGTCAGCGTGTCCCTGTTGTCGCTGATGCTGCTGGTACTGGGCATGGCCGGTCTGGCGGGCACGTTCCTGATCGAGCGTTTTTTGAAGCGCAGCCTGTATCCCACGCTGATTGCCATCCCACTGCTGATGGCGTTGATCGCCCTGGCCTTGGTCGCCTTCGGCAGCTCGACCGGGATGACAACCCTGTTGCTGGGGCTCTGGGGCCTGGTCGCCACCGCCGCCCCCGTGGGTTGGTGGACGTGGCTGGCCAACACCCTGCCCAAGGATGCCGAAGCAGGGGGCGGCCTGATGGTCGCGATCATCCAGTTGGCGATTGCTTCAGGCGCCACGGTGGGCGGTGTGGTGTTTGACTTCAGTGGCTATCGGGCGACATTTGAGTTGAGTGCAGCGCTGCTGTGCGGGGCGGCGTTGCTTGCATGGGCAGCACGCCGCGTCAGTGTTCGCGCACAACACTTGAGCACAGCCTGACGCACTCAATCTTTTCCAAGGGCCGCCGATAACTTGTCATACCCCTGACTTGCAGCGAGGCCCTGCGCTAAATAATGCCCAACTCTCTCGCTCCAATCGTCCGCTCGCTGTCCACCCGCACCAGCCTGTCACTGGCACGCACGTCACTGTTCAATTTCATGGCCTTGCTGGCCGTTGTCTTTGCGGCAGCGGCTTACTCACTGCTTTACATCGCCCATGACCTGGACCGCACCGAGCAGGCCGAAAGCGCGTTCCATACCCGCAAAGCCATACAGTCCATGGAAAAAGCCATGCGGGTGACGGTCAAGGACTACGCGTTCTGGAGCGATGCCTACAAGCACCTGCATGTACAGGTGGACAAGGATTGGGCCTTCGAGCGCGGCAATATCGGGCCCACACTGTTCCAAGACTTCGGTTTTCAGGGCCTGTTTGTGGTCAACGATGCCAATCGCACGGTGTACACCGTGGTCGAAGGCGAACTGCAAACCTTTGAGCTCAGCGAATGGCTCGATCAGCCCCTCACCCAACTGCTCGAACAGGCTCGCGCCGGCGTAGACAACGAAACCCCGGTGAGCACGTTCATCAACGTACGCGGCAGCCCCGCACTGGTGGCTGCCGCAGCCATTACGCCGGGCACCGACCCCACGGTGGTTGCAGACGGTAGGCCAGCCTCGGTGCTGGTCTTTGTCGACATCCTCGACAGCGCCAAATTGGGCCGGATCGGCGATGACTTCGGCGTGGGCAACCTGCACATTGCCACCCCTGAAGACATCGCCAAGGGCGTGTTTTTACCCCTCGGCGACAACGGCAGCGCCGGTAGCCTGTACTGGCAGCCGGAACAGCCCGGCCGACGCCTCATTGGCGTCGGCCTGCCCTTGCTGGGCCTGGCCGCGCTGCTGGTGTGCCTGATGACGTGGGTGATCTTGCGCCGCAGCACTGCCGCCGCCCTGGCGCTGGATGCCAGTCATAGCTCGCTGCAAACCAGCCAGAACGCCTTGGCAACCAGCGAAGCGCGCTTTCGCGATGTGGTAGAAGCCAGTTCCGACTGGGTCTGGGAGATCAACGGCGATTGGCGCTTTACCTACCTCTCGGAGCGTTTCGAAAGCGTAACCGGGCTGACCCGCGACGCCTGGATCGGCGCGGCCATGAATGACCTGCTGGGCACCGAAGACGGGTTGTTGTCACAGTGGCTGTGCACGCCCGGCCGACGCCCGGACCTCAGCGTGCAATGCCTGTATGTGGATGCCCAAGGGCAAGAGCGCACCACCCGGCTATCGGCGCGGAAAATGCCGTGCGGCGGGTTTCGCGGCACCGCCACCGACGTGACTGAAGAAGTCGAGGCGCGCAGACGCATTGAATTTTTGTCCCAGCATGACGCCCTGACCGGGTTGCCCAATCGCACGCGTCTGCAAGCCTTCCTGGACACCAAGCTCAAGACGCTGCCCCTCCTTGAGCAACCCTTGGTCATGCTCAGCCTGGACCTGGACCGATTCAAACCGGTCAATGACTTGCTCGGGCATGCCGCCGGCGACCGGGTGCTCAATGAAGTGTCGAGCCGCCTGACCGACTGCGTGCGTCACGGTGACCTGGTGGCGCGGGTTGGCGGCGATGAATTTGTGCTGATCCTCAGCGATGCCGGCACCCAGGACGACGTCGAAAACTTTTGCAAACGCTTGATCGTCTCCCTTGAGCGCGCGATCCGGATCGATGAGCAGGAAGTGTTTATCAGCGCCAGCATCGGTATTGCGCTGGCGCCCAATGACGCCGGCAACGTCACCGAAATGCTGCGCTACGCGGACATCGCGCTGTACGAGGCCAAGTCCGCCGGGCGCAATACCTGGCGCTTCTACTCCGGCGAGATGAATGCACGAATCATCGAGCGTCGACGCCTGGAAAGCGACCTGCGCTATGGGATCAAACATGGGGAATTGCGCCTGCACTTTCAGCCGCGTTACCGCATAGCCGACGGGCAGATGGTCGGCGCCGAAGCGCTGGTGCGCTGGCAACACCCGGAGCGCGGCCTGATTGCGCCGGACACCTTTATCCCGATTGCCGAAGAGTCCGGCCTGATCCTGTCGCTGAGTGACTGGGTGCTGGAAACCGCCTGTGCCTGTGCCGCCCATTGGCCGGATGCGTTGTTTGTGTCGGTCAACCTGTCGCCGACCGAGTTCAAGCGCGGCAACCTGATGGAGCGCGTGCGTCACGCGTTGCAGGCATCGGGTATCGAACCGGCGCGGGTGGAACTGGAAATCACCGAAAGCGTCATGCTCGAAGACGCCGTCGGTGCGCTGGACGTGATGCGCGCCCTCAAACAACTGGGCATCCGCATCGCCATGGACGACTTTGGCACCGGGTATTCGTCACTGAGCTACCTGCGCGCGTTCCCGTTCGATGGCTTGAAAATAGACCGCAGCTTTCTGACCCGACTGGAAGACAGCGAGGACGACCAAGCCATCATCCATGCCATCGTCGGCCTGGGACGTGCCCTGGCACTCACGGTGACCGCCGAAGGCATCGAAACCGCCGAGCACCTGGCGATGCTCAAGGCCGTGGCCTGTGATGAAGGCCAGGGCTACTTCCTCAGCCGCCCGCTGGATATCGACGCGTTCAACCGGCTGCTGGGCCCGGTTTGAAAAAAAGGCTCGGCGTCTTGCCGAACTGTTTCTTGAACATGCTGGTGAAGGCGCTGGGGCTTTCGTAGCCCAGCTCCAACGCCACGTCGATGATCTTTTCCCCCATCGCCATGCGCTCCAGGGCCAGTAGCAACCGCGCCTGTTGGCGCCATTGGCCGAAGGTCATGGCGGTTTCCTTGCGAAACAGGCGCTGGATGGTTTTCTGATCCAGGCCCAGGCGCTCGCTCCAGTGCGCCACTGTCGAGGCATCGCCCGGATTCTGTTGCAGCGCCAGGCAGATCCGCTGGATACGCGGGTCGGCAGGCTGTGGCAGGGATAACGGCAACGCGGGCAGGATGGCCAGTTCGTCGAGGATCAGGTGCATGATCCGCGCATCCCGCGAGTCTTCGGCATAAGGCGGCTTGAGGCTGACCGAGGCCTTGATCAGCTCGCTCAGCAGCGGCGAGATGCTCACAGCCTTGGTTTCGGTGGGCAGATTGGGGAAGCTGTCGGGGCGCACAAACACGCTGCGCATTTTCAGCGGACCTACGCAGCGCAGGGAATGCACGTGCCCGCAGGGCATCCAGAAGCCGCGATTGGGCGGCACTGTCCATTGGTTCTGCGCCGAATGCACTACCATGACCCCTTCGGTCGCGTAGAGCAGTTGATGCTTCTCGTGGCTGTGGTCGGGGATCACCCAGTTTTCAGGATAGTCGGTGGCCGAACTGATCACGGCCCACTCGCCTTCGTCGATCTCCTGCAGGAATTTATCCAGTGACTTGATCATTTAGCCCTTTTTGCGACAGTTACTGCCCGAATTTCGTGAGACAGACATTTTTACTGAATCTAGCATAAAGCCCGACACAATTTGAAATGGGCCGCCAGCCACGTATTGGCGGCCCCTGTTCGCTGCCTTGTATGGAATGCCTGCATGTCGACACTCACCGCGTCACCCGCCACTGCTACCAGTGCGCCCCAAGCAAGCCCATTAGTTATGCGTATCCTCGGTGCCTGCGCTTTGGCGCACCTGATCAATGACCTGATCCAGGCCGTGCTGCCGTCGATCTACCCCATGCTCAAGGCCAATTACGGACTGACGTTTGCCCAGGTGGGCCTGATCACCCTGACCTTCCAACTGACCGCCTCGCTGCTGCAACCGTGGATCGGCTACCACACTGATCGTCATCCCAAGCCTTGGCTGCTGCCGGCCGGCATGGTGTGCACATTGATCGGCATCCTGATGCTGGCGTTTGTCGGCAGCTTCCCGGCGATCCTGCTGGCGGCGGGTCTGGTGGGCGTAGGCTCGTCGACCTTCCACCCGGAAACCTCCCGCGTGGCGCGCCTGGCTTCCGGCGGACGCTACGGCCTTGCGCAATCGACCTTCCAGGTCGGTGGCAACACCGGCAGCGCCTTCGGCCCGTTGCTGGCAGCGGCGATCATCATTCCCTACGGCCAGGGCAATATCGCCTGGTTCGGTCTGTTCGCGGTGTTCGCGATCCTGGTGCTGTATGGCTTGAGCCGCTGGTACCGCAACCACCTCGCGCTGTTCAAGCTCAAGCAAGGCGGCAAAGCCACCCACGGCTTGTCCAAAGGCCGCGTGACGTTTGCCCTGGTGGTACTGGCAGTGCTGGTGTTCTCCAAGTATTTCTACATGACCAGCCTGACCAGCTACTTCACGTTTTACCTGATTGAAAAATTCCACCTGTCGGTATCGAGTTCCCAGATGTACCTGTTCCTGTTCCTCGGTGCGGTGGCCGTGGGCACCTTCGCGGGCGGCCCGATCGGCGACAAAATCGGCCGCAAGAAAGTCATCTGGTTCTCCATCCTCGGCGCCGCGCCCTTCACCCTGGCCCTGCCCTACGTCGATCTGTTCTGGACCGCCGTGCTCAGTGTGGTGATTGGCTTTATCCTGGCTTCGGCGTTCTCGGCCATTGTGGTGTTTGCCCAAGAACTGGTGCCGGGCAATGTCGGGATGATCGCAGGTGTGTTCTTTGGCCTGATGTTCGGTTTCAGCGGGATTGGCGCGGCGTTGCTCGGTTTGCTCGCGGATAACCACGGCATCGAGTACGTCTACAAACTGTGCTCGTTCCTGCCGCTGGTGGGTATCCTGACGATTCTGCTGCCGTCGACCAAAGGCGTCTGACCCACCGATCATCGGCTGGCTGTGTGCCACTACACAGAATGCTCTGAAAAACCTGCGTGTGCGCTTACAATCCCGGTTTAAACGCACACCAGGCAGACCCAGCAAGAAATGACGCTCGACCCTCCCACGATTTTGGCACTCACCGTTGCCCTGGCAGCCGCTGCCGCCCTTTACCTGCTGGTCGAATGGCGCAGCGTGCGCGAACCCTCGCTGCTGTTGTGGAGCAGCGGTTTCGCCACCATCACCATCGGTTCTCTCCTGGCCCTACTGCGCATTAATGGCTTTTTAGTCATCGGCATCTGGTTCGCCAACGGTTTACTGGTGACCGCACACTTCCTGTTTCTGCTCGGCGTGGCGCGGTTTACCCAAGTACGCGTATCACGCGCCTGGGCCCTGATGCCCGTGATCTGGTTCGCCATGCTCGCGCTGCCAACGGACCAATCATGGTCCAAAGCCATGCTGGCGGTGCAATCGCTGTTGGTCGCCCTGCCCACCCTGCGCGCCAGTTTCCTGCTGCGGCCCCATGGCCGGTCCCTGAGCGTCGGCGCGGTGCAGTTGCGTTTCGTGCTGCTGCTCCACGGGACCTTTTACGTGGCCAAAACGCTGTCAGTGGTCATTCCCGGCACCCTGATCGACCTCGCCGCCTTCAAGGGCGAGATCATCCAGATCTCCCTGGTGGAAGGCGCCATGGCAATCATGCTGATTGCCTTGTCCATGACGGGTTCCGAACGTTACCGCCGCGAACAACAGATCGCCCGCCTCGCCGCCCGCGATCCGCTCACCGCCCTCTACAACCGTCGCGCCCTCGACCTGCGCGCCCCTCGCCTGCTGGCCCAGGTATCTTCGACCCAACCCGGCGCCCTACTGCTGATCGACATCGACAACTTCAAAGGCGTCAACGACCTCCACGGCCACACCGCCGGCGACCGCCTGTTGATCGCATTGAGCGAAATGATCCGCGCCGTCGTGCCCCGAGGCGCACTGGCAGCACGGCTGGGCGGCGATGAGTTTGTGATCCTGCTCAATCCCACGTCGGCTGAGCAGATCGTTGAACTGGGCAGCAACCTGCGCGACCAGTTTCAGCAACTGGCCTCGCAGAGCTTCAGCACCCCGCAACCGGTGACCCTGAGCATTGGCGCCAACCTGTTCGATCAGCCGCCGGAGAGCCTGGCGGCGTTGATTGAGCAAGGGGATACCACGCTGTATGAGTCCAAGCGGGGTGGGCGCGACAGTATCCGGTTGGTGGATCGCAGGGGCGCCACGCCCTACGGTTAGAGATCGTAACTAACCCCCACACCCCGGCCCGTCCTGACCGACTCCAACGCTTCGGTGTGAGCAGTACGCCGGTGGCGCCGCAGACTTCAAGGCCAGTTACACGTCACGGCGTATCAAGACAACCAAAGGCAGGCGATGGGTTTGAGTCCGTGAGGCGCTTTTGTGGTGAGCGGGCTTGCCCCGCGCGAGGCAAGCTCGCTCACTACAGAAGTAAGCGGGATGCCGCTGAATTTCAGACAAGCCTGCAACAAGTCATCGCGCCAAGCCCGAGCAAACAGATCACCCCGACCCCATACGCCAGCGTTCGCCAAGGTTGCCAACCCGCCAGATACGTCACCGTATGCGCCAGACGGGCCAAGGTAAAACCGCCAAACAACCACGCACTCGCCACAGCGGGCGCCTCCAGCGCAACACACAGCCCTCCCAGCACAAAAAACATGGGGATGTTTTCCAGATCATTGGCCCACGCTCTGCTCGCTCGGCCAACCGGTGGCAGCTCTATCGAATGCGTGGCGCGCTTAAAGAAAGCCGCATCTTCAGCATTGGTGAATGCCAGGCCTCGAATGCGGAAATACCCTTGGTAGCAGGAAACCGCAAACATCTTCAGACATAGCACCAGTACACACAGGGCATAGACTCTCAGGAGGTCATTCATCCCTGACTCCCTGCACCACGATATAGAGCAGCGGCCCCACTGACACAAACACCGCCGTCAATAAAAAGTACGGCACCACCGAACGCACTGACCGCCCTCGCCCGCGCGCATCCCGATACATCCATACACACGCCAATACCGCCATCAGGTAAAGGTCGATCACCACTTGCGCGGTGTCCGGTCGAGACATCAGCTCGCGCCCAAAGGCCAGCAGCGATTGCTCGGCAGTCAGCATCGTAACCAGGGTGTACAGGGAAAAACCGAGCAAGCCGGCCAGGGCAATATAAGGTCTGTGCATGGTGTCGTCCTTGGGGTGATGGAGGCCCACCTTAGTGATAAGGTTTGGCCCCTCGCAATGACCTCGGAGGTCATGAATACGTCATGGAAAACCCTGCTAGCGCCGGTGAACACCTGCGCCAACTGCGCCGACAGGCCAAGTTGAGCCAACTGGACCTCGCCCTGATCACCGGGATTTCCCAGCGTCATCTCAGTTGCCTCGAAACCGGTCGCGCCACACCTAGTCCGGGGACACTGCACAACCTGTTGACGGCACTGGAGACCCCACTGGAGCAATCCAACCGCGTGTTCCTCGCCGCCGGTTACGCCCCGCGCTACACCGCGACCCCGCTTGCCTCACCGGCCATGGCCGCGGTTCGCGAAGCGGTCAACCATGTGCTGCATGCCAACAACCCCGCGCCTGCGATTCTGCTGGGCAGTGAGTGGCAAGTGCTGGCGGCGAATGTCAGTACCGGGCTGTTGTTTGAACGGGTGGGCATCAAAGCAGACGCAGCCGATGGCTTGAACCTGCTGACCACCCTGCTGCAAACCGGTGGCCTGGGCGACCACCTCATCAACGCCGAAGAGATCCGCACCCTGGCCTGGCAACGGGCAACCCGCGAGGCGCTGGGCAATCCGGCATTGGCTGCGCTGCTGGCGAGTTTGCCAGCGCCGACTCACACCCAATTACCCACCGAAATGCCGCCGCTGGTGCTCACGCGCATCCGCTCACTCGAAGGCGAGCTGAACTTTCTGTCGACCTTCACCACGTTCGGCATGCCCCAGGACATCACCCTCACCTCGCTGCGCATCGAGCATCTGATTCCGGCTGACGAGGCGACCTGGCAGGTGATGCGCGCTGCCTTCGCGGACTATTCGGCGCTGGTTTTGTGAAATATCTGTACGTAGACTGCGGCCATACCTCCATCTGAAGGCGGCGAAGAAAACGTCATGCAAGTTACCGAAGTCTCCATTGCCCAATTGCGCGCGGCGCTTGAATCCGGCCAGACCACTGCCGTTGAATTGGTCCAGGCTTACCTCGCACGGATCGACGCGTACGACGGCCCGCAGACCGCCACCGCGCTTAACGCTGTGGTGGTGCGCAACCCACACGCGCTCAAAGAGGCCGAGGCGTCCGATGCACGCCGGGCCAAGGGCGAAACCCTTGGGCCATTGGATGGCATTCCCTACACCGCCAAGGACAGTTACCTGGTCAAAGGCCTGACTGCGGCCTCCGGCAGCCCGGCATTTGCCAAACTGACCGCCCAGCGCGACGCGTTCACCATCGAACGCCTGCGCGCCGGTGGCGCCATTTGCCTGGGCAAGACCAATATGCCGCCGATGGCCAATGGCGGCATGCAGCGTGGCGTATATGGCCGCGCCGAAAGCCCCTATAACGCTGACTACCTCACCGCACCGTTCGCCTCCGGCTCGTCCAACGGCGCGGGTACTGCAACCGCCGCCAGTTTCGCGGCATTCGGCCTTGCAGAAGAAACCTGGTCCAGCGGACGCGGTCCGGCGTCCAACAATGGCCTGTGCGCCTACACCCCCTCCCGTGGGGTGATTTCGGTGCGCGGCAACTGGCCGCTGACGCCAACCATGGACGTGGTGGTGCCATACGCCCGCACCATGGCCGACCTGCTGGAAGTCCTCGATGTGGTGGTCGCCGAAGACCCCGACACCCGTGGCGACCTGTGGCGCCTGCAACCCTGGGTGCCGATCCCCAGCGTCGCCTCGGTGCGCCCGGCGTCTTACGCTGAGCTGGCTGCGACGGCTGAATCCCTCGCGGGCAAACGCCTGGGTGTACCGCGCATGTACATCAATGCCGACCCCGACGCCGGCACCAGCGAAAAACCCGGCATCGGCGGCCCGACCGGGCAACAGATCAACACCCGCGCCAGCGTGATCGACCTGTGGAAAGACGCCCGCAAGGCGCTGGAAGCGGCTGGCGCCGAAGTCATCGAAGTGGATTTCCCCCTGGTGTCCAACTGCGAAGGCGATCGCCCCGGCGCGCCGACGGTGTTCACCCGAGGTTTGGTGTCCAAGGAATTCCTGCACGACGAGTTATGGGAACTGTCCGCCTGGGCTTTCGATGATTTCCTGCGCGCCAACAACGACCCAACCCTCAACCGCCTGGCGGATGTGGACGGCCCGAAAATCTTCCCCCACGACCCCGGCACCCTGCCCAACCGTGAAGACGACCTCGCCGCCGGCATGGACGAATACGTGCGCATGGCCCAGCGCGGGATCACGCCCTGGAATGAAATCAGCACCGTGCCCGATGGCCTGCGCGGCCTGGAGCAAACCCGGCGGATCGACCTGGAAGACTGGATGGAAACACTCGGCCTCGACGCTGTGCTGTTCCCCACCGTCGCCGACGTAGGCCCGGCGGATGCCGATGTAAACGAAGCCAGCGCCGATATCGCCTGGAGCAATGGTATCTGGGTGGCCAACGGCAACCTCGCCATCCGCCACCTGGGCGTGCCAACCGTCACCGTGCCGATGGGCGTGATGGCGGATATCGGCATGCCGGTAGGGCTGACATTTGCCGGGCGCGCTTATGATGACTCGGCATTGCTGCGGTTGGCGGCGGCGTATGAAGCGACCGGCAGCAAGCGATTGATTCCCCCGCGCACCCCGCCACTGATCACAAACTAACGATTTACCCTGTGGGAGGGGGCTTGCTCCCGATGGCGGTGTATCAGGCAAAGCTGTTCCAACTGAACCACCGCCATCGGGAGCAAGCCCCCTCCCACATTTTGATCCTCATCGTGTCAGTTACCGGCTTTGTCTTCACGACAAATGCCGGCAGCACACAGCGGCACCTGGCAGCGATTTGGGGGTGAGGGCAAACCACAGGCCGGGCGCCAGGTGAATGCCGTAGTTGATCAGTACAACCAGTCCCTGGGTGATCATGGGCGGTTGTCATGGTTCAGGCGCTGCCATTCATCCACCACGTCGCCCAGGGTCTTGGGGATATCGTTGCGAATCCAGGCCATGAAGGGACGATCGAACTTGAAGGTCGGCCCGCAGTGCTCACGCATGAAGCGCCGCACGTTCTGGGTGTTTTTGTAGTGTGCGGTCACAGGGGTGGCGCGGATGATGGGGTCGCTGTGCCAGTCAAAATCCATTTTGTCACTCGGGCAGGTGTTGGGTCGGCGTTAGCATAGCGATGTGCCAGCCACCCAGGAAGTGCCAAAACCTTCCGTGTACGAGCACCCCGCGTGTTGGGACATCGTATAAGGAGTTAAAACCTACAAATACCAATCTTCTCGGGGTATTTCAAAATTTTACTTTCCTTAGACCCGGCAAATATTGCATGGTTGTACGACGACTATAGCTGTCGTGCACACCCCAACAACAATAAGGAAACACCCATGCAAAACGTCAAAGTGCTGATCGGTTTTCTGTGCCTGTTCAGCGGCTACGTGGCCGCAGCCCCCGCCGACAACGACGTAGCCCAAGCGGTCGATCACCTGACCCAAGCCATGCTGCACAAAGACATCAAGCAGCTCCAGGCCCTCACTGCCGAGCAACTCACCTACGGCCACTCCAGCGGCAAAATTCAGAACAAACAGGAATTCATCGCCGATATCGAGACCGGTCGCAGCGGCTTCAAGACTCTGGAAATGCAAAAACAAACCATCACTCTGCAAGGCGACACGGCACTGGTGCGCAACCACTTTCACGCACAGGCGGTGAACAGTGGCGTCGAAGTGCCTACCGACATCGAAAACTTCCAGGTCTGGCAAAAACAGAAAGGCCACTGGCTGCTGATCGGTCGCCAGGCCTTTAAATTCTGATGGCTAGCGGTGGCTCACCACGCCACCACGTTGCGCACCTTGAGCAACGCCTCGCGCAGCGACGGCATGTCCACCGACCCCAACGCCAGGCGTAGCGCATGGGGCACCTGAGCCGAAACGGCAAAGGGCTCAGCGGTGGACACGGAAACGCCCTCGCGCTGCAAGGCCATGGCGACTTGATCGGCGCGGGCATCTTCCGCCAGGGGCAGCCACAAAAAATACGATGACGGGTGGCTGGTGTAGGCCACCCCCTTCAACACCTGCGCAGCCAAGGCTTGCCGAGCCCGGGCATCCTGGCGCTTTTGTGCTTCCAAGTGGGCAACGGTGCCGTCCTCGATCCAGGCCACGGCAATCGCGCTCATCACCCCGGGCACGTTCCAAGTGGTCGCCATGATGGTGCGCTCCAACGCCTTCATCCACGCAACAGGCGCCGCGACAAATCCCACGCGCAGCCCTGTGGCGACACTCTTCGACAACCCACCCACATACACCGTACGTTCCGGTGCCAGGCTCGCCACGGGCGTTGGCGCGTCCTCAACTAAAAACGCGTAGGCCGCGTCTTCAATGATCATCAGGTTGTGCTGGCGGGCGATGGCGACCAGCTGCTCGCGCTGCGCCATGCCCATCACCCAGCCCAGCGGATTGTGCAGGGTCGGCATGCTGTACACCGCGCGAACCGGACGCTTGCGACACACGCTATGCAGATATTCCAGGTCCGGGCCGCTGGCGGTGACGGGAATCGCGACGATTTCCAGATGCAGGGTCTCTGCCAACACCTTGAACCCCGAATAGGTCAACGCGTCCACCGCGATCACATCCCCCGGCTTGAGCAACGCCATCATCGCCACCGCCAACCCATGTTGGGCGCCGCTGACCACCAACACCTGCTCGGCCTGCACCGTCAGCCCTCGGCTCAGCAGGTGGCGGGCAATGGTGGCGCGCTCATGCAGGCGGCCGGCGTGGGGCTGATAACGCAGCAGCGCTTCGAGGTCACCGGACAGCGCCAATTGGCGCAACGCAGTGCGCAGCAAGTCCGCCTGACCCGGCAACGAAGGGTAATTGAAGTTGAGGTCAAGCATGCCCGCCGCGATGGTCATCTGCCCACTGCCCTGCCCTGGCGGCAACGCAATCTCGCGCACGAAGGTGCCGCGCCCGGTTTCTCCGCTGACCAGCCCCATGGCCTCCAGCTCGGCATACACCCGACTGGCGGTGACCAGCGCCAAGCCATGATCCGCGGCCAATTGGCGATGGGTAGGCATTCGCATACCGGGGGGCAGTTTCCCGCTGCGAATGTCTTCGGCAAAGTTGTCGACCAGTGACTTGTAACGGGCGCGGGGCATTGGCGATGTATCCATGACAATTTTTTGATTGTCTTGATTCTCGATCCTAGGATGGGCACCACGCAACTCTTCTTTTTCGGGACAGCCCCCATGGAACGTACGTCTCCCCTCAACGCCCTGGACAACAGCACTCAGGGTTGGATCAATGGCTTTATCGGCGTGGTGATTTTCAGCGGCTCACTGCCCGCTACGCGCTTGGCGGTCATGGAATTCGATCCGGTGTTTCTGACGATGATTCGCGCCGCCATCGCTGCCGCATTGGGGCTGCTTCTGCTGTGGCTGTTCAAGGAAAAACGACCCGCGCGCACTCAATGGGCGCCCCTGCTGATCGTCTCCCTCGGCGTGGTGATCGGCTTCCCCCTGCTCACCGCGCTGGCCCTGCAATACGTAACCTCCGCCCATTCCATCGTGTTTATCGGCCTGCTCCCCCTGGCCACGGCGGTGTTTGGCGTACTGCGTGGCGGCGAGCGGCCGCGACCGGTGTTCTGGGTGTTTTCGATTCTGGGCAGTGCCCTGGTGATGGGTTATGCCTTCGCCCAGGGCGTGAGCGCCGCTCCGGCCGGCGATTTGCTGATGCTCCTGGCGGTGTTGGTGTGCGGTTTGGGCTATGCCGAGGGCGCGAAACTGTCGCGCAGCCTGGGCGGCTGGCAGGTGATCTGCTGGGCGCTGGTGGTGTCGCTGCCAGTGGTGCTGCCGTTAGGCCTGCTCCTTGCTCCGCCACGCTTTGCCGGCATCAGCCTGACAGCCTGGCTGAGCCTGGGCTATGTGGCGCTGTTCAGCATGTTGATCGGCTTTGTGTTCTGGTATCGCGGGCTGGCTCAAGGTGGCATCGCGGCCGTCGGCCAGTTGCAGTTGCTGCAACCGTTCTTCGGCCTGGCGCTGGCGGCGGGCCTGCTGCATGAACAGGTCAGTCTAGGCATGGTGCTGGTGACGGTGGCGGTGATCGCCTGCGTGGCCGGTGCGAAGAAGTTCGCCCGCTAGCGCTGCGGTGCGACCATCTTGAATTTGATATGGATGTCGTTGGAAACCACGCTGTTGCCGGCCCATTCACCCTCACCGATCTTGAAATCGCCGCGATTGAGGATGAATTCGCCGTCGAACACGCCAATGCCATCCAGCTCCTTGAGCACCACCTTTACATCAACCGGGCGTGTGGTGCCCTTGATGGTCAGGTTGCCGCTGATCCTGAAGCGGTTATCCCCCAGCGCCTTGACCCCAGTGGATTCATACACCGCGACCGGATAGGTCGCGGTGTCAAACCAGGACGCGCGTTGCAGGGTGTCATTGGCATCGTCACTGCCGGCGCTGATGCTGGTGAGCTGGATCTTGAGCAGCGCGTGTCCCGCCTCCGGCGCCTGCGTATCAAAGGCCAAGGTGCCCTCGAATTCCTTGAACGTCCCATACATCCGCTGCCCCAGTTGTTCGTAGGTGAAACTGATCTGGCTGGCAGTGTGATTGACGTCCTTGTACTCCACCGCCTGGGCGCTGGCGATAAAGCCCAGGACAAGCGCAACCGGCAAAAATCCACGTTTCATGCACCACTCCGCAAAGTCTGGATGTATTCCCATCACGCGTTTGTCCTGCCAAACAGAATAGTCGCCCACAACAATAAGGACGTTGCATGCAAGCGCTACAAGACATCACCGCACCGGAAGGCATCTGCTACGGCTGCGGGGGCAGCAACCCTCACGGGCTGCACATCAAGAGCCGCTGGGACGCAGACGGCATCCATTTGATCACCCAACACGCGCCAGAAGCTCACTTCACTGGCTGGCCGGACCTGGTCTACGGCGGCCTCATCGCCATGCTGGTGGACTGCCATTCCAACTGGACCGCCATGGCCTACCACTACCGCACCGAGCAACGCGAACCCGGCAGCCTGCCACGCATCGACTGCGTGACCGGCAACCTCGGCATCAAATTCATCAAGCCCACGCCCATGGGTGTCACCCTCACCTTGCGCGCCAGGGTCGAAGGCGACGTGGAGCGAAAAACCCGCGTGGTCTGCGAGGTATACGCCGGCGACGTGCTCACGGCAATCGGCGACTCGGTGTTCGTGCGCGTCGACACTGGGCAACTGGCCGCTGCCGCCCATGGCCGCGAGGGCTGAAGCTGGTCTACATTGACTGTCACCGCTAATCGAGGATTGCACCGATGACTCGTCTCACCGCGAAAGACTTTGCCCCCGAACTGCTGGAACTCTACGACGGCTACGCCCACGGCAAGATCAACCGCCGTGAGTTTCTCGACCGCGCTGCGCTGTTCACGTTTGGCGGCCTGACCGCTTCCGCCCTGCTCGCCTCCCTGAGCCCTAACTACGCCCTGGCCGAGCAAGTGAAATTCACCGACCCGGACATCGTCGCCGACTATGTCACCTACCCCTCACCCAAGGGCAACGGCACGGTACGCGGCTACCTGGTACGCCCGGCCAAGGCTGCGGGCAAATTGCCGGCGGTGGTGGTGGTCCACGAAAACCGCGGCCTGAACCCGTATATCGAAGACGTCGCCCGACGCCTGGCCAAAGCCGGCTTCATCGCCCTGGCCCCGGACGGTCTGACCTCGGTCGGCGGCTACCCCGGCAATGACGAAAAAGGCGTAGCGCTGCAACAGACCGTCGACCCGACCAAACTGATGAACGACTTCTTCGCCGCCATCGAATGGCTGATGCACCACGACAGCAGCACCGGAAAAGTCGGCATCACCGGCTTCTGCTACGGCGGTGGCGTGACCAACGCAGCAGCGGTGGCCTACCCCGAACTGGGCGCAGCCGTCTCCTTCTACGGCCGCCAACCGGAAGCCAAGGACGTACCGCGGATCAAGGCGCCGATCATGCTGCACTTCGGCGAGCTGGATACACGTATCAACGAAGGCTGGCCGCCCTACGAGGCAGCCTTGAAAGCGGCCGGCACAACCTATGAAGCGTTCATCTACAAGGGCGCCAATCACGGCTTCCACAATGACTCGACGCCACGTTATGACGAAGCAGCCGCCAACCTGGCATGGGAAAGAACACTGGGGTGGTTCAACAAATACCTGGCATGACTGGCGCTGCTCTGGCTGTTGCTCCTGCTTTTGATCTTGATCCAAAGCGCCCCGTCAGACGCGCTGGCCGAACGCAGGCTTGAATCCGTGGGCAACCCGGCAGGACGCCGGGTTAGCCGCACTGGGCCATAGATCCAGCCGGAGTGAGGGCATGCCGATTCCAGACGAAGCACCGAGTGTTGGGGCGAAGGCCTTTTGATTACTTCTGGCTGGGCCGGCATTCCGGCCTTTCCAAAAGTGACCCGCTGTAAGCGCGGAACCCTAAGCCGCCGTTACCGCAGAGATGGATATGTACCCCAACCAACATATGAGTCGACTGTCAGGCCGCCATCGGGAGCAAGCCCCCTCCCACATTTGGATAGGGGACCATCAGTCAAATGGCGTAACCCTGGCCGCCGTTGACGCAGAAACAGACATCTACCAGCTCTCCTACGCAAAACCCATCATCCCCCTCGACATCAATGCTCCAAAGCATACCGCCGGCAATGATCCAAATACCCCTGCTCATGACTCCCCACCAGCTGCACCACGCTGGTCCACAACCACGAAGGCGCATCCAACTCCCTTGACCGGTTTTCCTGCAAAACCGCCATCCAATCCTTACGAGTCGCCCGATCCATCTGCCGGGCATGAGCAACGCCAACCACCCGAGCCAAATAACCCGCAGCGTGCATCGCGTCAGTCTCGCTCAACTCATCCAACTCCAACTTCATGTCCTGAGGCAGCAGTTCGCGAATAAAAAACCCGTGATCCAGAAACCGCGTCGCCACCATCCGCTCGCCAAGGCCCGGCGACAACTGACGCGCAGCTTCCACAACCCGGCGGGCGTTGTCCCTGGGCATCTTCGCCCGTGCGGCCCGGGGTGCAGCGGCGCCGACCGCCTCCTTGATATCGATCAGGCAATACGCCTGATCATCCTTATCACCAACACCGAGCAAGGCCGCGTAGCGCAACAAGCCAAGGGAGCTGCAGCCCTTGACCCAATAAGCGCAATCCAAAAGTTCGACCTTGGCATCCTTGGGCCGGCCTTTGAGCGAAGTGACCAACTGGTGGATCTCGTCCGACGCGCAGACGACTTTCAGCGCACTTTTTTCGGCCCGCGACAACGGCCAGAAATGCTTGCCTAACGGGATGGTCGGCCGGGCGCTTTCGATGCGCTCACGGGCCAAGTGCTTCCAGGTGCGCGCCACGGCGTTGCGCATCCCTGCCTTGACCTGGGACGGGCGTGGCGGCGTTTCATCGGGCTTGTCTTTGAAGGCTTGCTCGTAGCCCACCATCATTTCTTCAAGCATGCGTGCGGTGGTTACCCCCGGCAGGTCCGAGCCTCGCGCGGCGGTCGCCAGGGACAAGGCCAGGCGCACCAGGTCGTGGGCCGGGTTGCCAATCACTGCCTGGTCCAGGTCACGGATATGCATATCGATGCGCCCCTTGGTGTCGCCGGTGGGGCCAAGGTTGCCAGCGTGGCAGTCGCCGCAGATCCAGATCGCTGGCCCGCGGGGCAAACGGCGTCCAGGCAAGCTGTGCAGCCACTCGTAGAATTGAACGGTACTGCCGCGCACATAAGCGTGGGCCGAGCGCGCCATCTTGAGGTTTCGCAGTTGGGTCAGGTGGGGCATACGAGCGGAGGGGCGCGGTGTTTTCATGGAATAACTCAGTACAGGTGTAGCGGTAGAGCGGTGCGCCTCGGAGAATGTTTCATTATGTTTCTAAAAAATTTATCACGTTGGCCTTCTCCCGTTATATCCAGGCAAGAGACTTCATCGTTTGCCCAGAGCAGGCGAACTGCCTATATTTGCCTCCCCCGCGAGGGTCTTTTTTTAATCGATCACTTTCATGGAAACACTCTCATGCCCCTATCTATGTTCTCAGGCATGCGCAATCTCACGGCGGTAGCCGCCCTTGTCGCTACCGGCCACTGCCTGGCCGCGACCGATCTGCAGGCGGTGGTGGACGCGAGTGTCAAGCCGCTGATGCAGCAACAGGCCATTGCCGGTCTTGTGGTCGGCGTGGTTCAGGACGGCAAAGCGCACTATTTCAACTACGGCGTCGCCTCCCAGGAGACGAGGCAGCCCGTCAGCGAGAACACCCTGTTCGAAGTCGGGTCGGTGAGCAAAACCTTCACCGCCACCCTCGCCGGTTATGCGGCGGCTACCGGCAAACTCAAGCTTTCGGCCCCGGCCAGCGACTACCTGCCAGCCTTGGGTGGCGGCAAGTTTGATCACATCAGCATTCTTAACCTCGGCACCTACACCGCCGGCGGCCTGCCTCTGCAATTTCCACCGGAGGCTGACAACACTCAGCACATGATCAGCTACTTCCAGCAGTGGAAGCCCGACTTCGCCCCAGGCACCCAGCGTTTGTATTCCAACCCTAGCCTGGGCCTGTTCGGCTACCTGACGGCGCAGAGCCTCAAGCAACCGTTCGATCAGGCGATGGAAAAAACCCTGCTGCCCAAACTTGGGCTCAAGCACACCTTCGTCAAGGTGCCGCCGAGTCAGATGAGCCTCTACGCACAAGGCTACGGCAAGGATGGCAAACCGGTGCGCGTCGGCCCCGGCGCCATGGACAGTGAGGCTTACGGCATCAAGACCAGCGCCTCGGACTTGCTGCGTTATGTGCAAGCCAACATGAACCCGGCGAAGCTGGAAAGCGCCGTGCAACGCGCGGTCAGCATCACTCATACCGGCTACTACACCGTCGACGGCATGACCCAAGGGCTGGGCTGGGAAATGTACCCTTATCCCATCACGCTCGATGCGTTGACTGACGGCAACTCCACACCAATGGCCATGGAACCGCACAAGGTGAACTGGCTAACCCCTGCCCAGACGCCCCACGCCAACACGCTGGTGAACAAGACCGGTTCCACCAATGGTTTTGGCGCCTATGTGGCCTACGTGCCGAGCAAGGGATTAGGGGTGGTGATTCTGGCGAACAAGAACTACCCGAATGCAGAGCGGGTGAAAGTCGCCCATGCAGTGTTGAGTGCGCTGGACCATTAAAGCCGGACACGAGCCCACCCTGTGATGAAGGGCTTGTTCAGCCATAGCAAGCCCTCCACCACATTTGACCTTCATGGTGTTCATAAACGTTATTCAGCATTCGCCCACGTCATCCGAAACGACGCCCCGCCCCGCTCCGAATCCTGCACATGCACCTGCCCGCCATGCCATTGGGACACTCGCTGCACCAGCGCCAGGCCCAGGCCGAAGCCGCCGGTACGGCGATCACGGCTGGCATCCAGGCGCATAAACGGCTGGAAGATCTTCGCCCGGCTCTCCTCGGGTACACCCGGGCCGTCGTCACATACCCGCACTTCATAACCGTTGCCGAATTTGATCAGTGAAATGTCCACACGGTGCTCGGCGTAACGGATGGCATTGCGCAGCAGGTTGATCACCGCTCGCGCCATGAAACGCGGCTCGATCTGGATCACGTCCACTTCGCAGGTGCGCAACGACAAGTGTATGCCCGCCGCCTCCGCCTCCAGGGCCACGCTACCGATCACGCTGTCGAGCCAGCTATGGGCTTCGATGCGCTCGCGAGTGACCTGGGTCGCGCCGCGTTCCAGGCTGGCGTAGGTCAGCAGTTCGGAGACCATTTCCTCCAGCTCGCCCAGGTCGGCGTACATATCGGCGATCAATTCGCTGCGCTGACGCGGGTCGGCCTGCTGCTTGAGTTGGTCGAGTTCAAACGACAATCGTGCAATTGGCGTACGCAGCTCATGGGACACCGCATTGGTGAGTTCGCGCTGGTTGGCGATCAGGTTCTCGATACGCTCGGCCATCTGATTGAAGTGCCCGGCCAGCTCGCGCACGGTGGAGCGGCGTGGCAGCAGGATGCGCGAGCCGAGGTCGTTGTCGCCAAAACGTTGTGCGGCCAGACGGATGTGCTCCAAGTCACGCCAATGCGGACGCACCCAGAAATACAGCACTACCGCCAGGCACAGACCCAGCAGGCTGTAGGCCCACAGGTATAGCCATTTCGGCTCTGCCGGCAGTTTGATTTCGAGCAGTTGTGGACCGCTGTCGACCGAGGCGATGAACTCCATGAAATCGCCACGCACTACCAAGTGGCCGGCCGCCAACAATTGTTGTTCACGGGGGGTCAGGGCCAATTCATCACGCTGGACCAGTTTCAGCAGCAAACCATAATGTGGCTGCAATTGGGCCAGCCGCGCCGGACGCGCATCGGCCGGCAACGGGCGCAACTGCTCCACCAGACCGTACGCCGGGCCACGCATGGCTTCGCGATTATAGGTTTCGTTGGCTTCGGGCAGCAGTTCATCAAAGGTGTAGTTGACCAGCCAAATCGCCCCCGCCAACCCCAGCGCGAGGATGATGTACAGGCGCATGTATAAGCGCAGCATCTAGACCTCCCAAGCAAACGGATTGAACAGATACCCCTTGCCCCAGATCGTCTTGATACACACCGGCTCACGTGGGTTGTCATTGAGTTTGCCGCGCAGTTTGCTGATGTAGACGTCGACGCTGCGGTTAAGGCCGTCGAACGCGATGCCGCGCATGCGGTTGAGAATGTCATCGCGAGAAAGAATGGTGCCGGCGTTGCTGGCCAGCAACCACAGCAATTCGAACTCCATGGTGGTGAGGTCGATCTTGTCGTCCCCCAGACTGACGACCCGGCAACTGCGGTCGATGGCCAACCGACCGAACGCCAGCGCCCCGCGTACGGTAGGCTCCGGCAATTGGCGGCGTTGCAGCGCACGCAGGCGCGCCAGCAGCACCGGCGGTTTGATCGGTTTGATCACGTAGTCGTCGGCGCCGGATTCCAGGCCGAGGATATGGTCCAGGTCATCCTCCTTGGCGGTGAGGATCACGATGGGAGTGTCGGACACACTGCGAATCTCGCGGCACACCTGTAGGCCGCTCTGGCCCGGCAGCATCAGGTCGAGTACGACCATTTTCGGTTTGAACGCCAGGAACGCCGCCAAGGCTTCATCACCTCGGTGTACCACGCGAGGCTCGAAGCCGTGTTGTGATAAAAAATGCGCGATCAGCCCCGCCAGCTTCTCGTCGTCCTCAACAAGCAGAACCTTACCCTGACCCAGGTTTTCCATACGTTCTCAGTGCGCGCACGCGGATTGAAGAGGCGGCATTATAGGTGGCAAGCTGGGCAACTGAAGCAGATAGCCAACGGACGTCCCTGAAGCTTCATGTTTTTAAGAGTTTTTTACAAATAGCCTGCATTCTTTAACGCCAATCACAGGGAGTTGTATGCGTAAGGATTACCTGGCGTTCTTTGTTTCGCTGTTCCTGTCGCGTCTGGCGGATCAGATCCTGTTGTTTATCGTGCCGCTGATCGTATTTCAAACCACCCAAAGTGCGTCGTGGGCAGGCCTGGCCTTTTTTATCGAGTCGCTGCCACGCTTCCTGGCCTTCCCGGTGTGCGGCGCCGTGTGCGACAAGTATTCGCCCGTGCGTATCCTGCATATCAGCCAGGTCTACCGGGCGCTGGCCTGTGTGGTGGCTGTGGCGCTTTACGGGATGTTCGACGGTATCTACTGGCTGGTGCTGCTGTCCGCGCTATGCGGGGTGCTGACCACCCAAGGCATCATGGCCCGGGAGGTGCTGATGCCGCATATCTTTGCGCAATACAGCTATGCCAAGACGTTGTCCTACTCCCAGATCGCCGACCAATCCGGCCTGGTACTGGGGCCGTTGTTGGCCGCGCTGATGCTGGAGGTGTGGGCCTGGCATTGGGTAGTGCTGGGGGTTGCAGGGCTGTTCGTGTTGGCAGACCTGGCGATGCGCGCGTGGCAACGTAACACCTCAGTCAACCCGCAACCCCATCAGCAGCACCGTGATATCTGGCTGCAACCGCTGCGCATCGCCTTCGCGCATATCCGCAACCTGCCGGGGTTGAAACGCCTGATTGCGCTGACGGTGGGCGTGAACCTGCCCATTGGCGCCACCCTGGCCACTTCCGCCGCCATGGTCACTGGCGATTTCAACGCCGACAAGGATGCCTACGCGCTGCTGCAAGCGGCAGGTGCGCTGGTGACTATCGTGATTCTGTTTTACCTGTCGCGCACGACCTTGCCGCTAAAACGCCTGGGTGGCGTGTCTTACGGACTGATCACTGTGGGCGCGCTGATCATGGCGGTCAGCCCCAACCTGTGGGCTTACAGCCTTGGCTTCCTGCTGGTTATAGGCTTCGACAAGATGTACAGCGTCTATATGCGCAGCGTGCGCCAGCAGGTCATCCCGGTAGAGGACTTTGGCAAGACCGTCGGCATGATCACCCTACTCAATAACCTGCCACAGCCCGTGGCTGGCCTGGTGATTGCCGTGCTGGCAGCGCCCTTGGGCACGCAAACGGTGATCCTGCTGCTGACCGGGATCACCGCACTGATCGGCGTGGCCGTCGCCTCAGGCCGGCACACCACTGTGAAAGCGAAACTCGACGTCAGGTGACTCGATCAATTCCTGCTCGGCCGCCCTCACCCGCTCGATCACCTGGGCGATATCCTTTGCATCGCCATACTGGTAGGCCAGCTTCAGGTAACCCTGGAAATGCCGCGCCTCGCTTTTCAGCAGGCCGAAGTAGAACTTGCTGAGTTCTTCGTCCAAATGCGGCACCAACGCTTCGAAACGCTCGCAACTGCGCGCCTCGATAAACGCCCCGACTACCAACGTATCCACCAATTTCACTGGCTCATGGTTGCGCACGACTTTGCGCAAGCCCGAGGCATACCGGCTGGCATGCAACTGGCGCAGTTCAATCTTGCGCTTTTTCATCAAGCGCATGACCTGTTCGTGGTGCACCAGTTCTTCGCGGGCCAGGCGCGACATCATGTTGATCAGGTCGACATGGCCGTGATACTTGGCGATCAGGCTCAAGGCGGTGCTCGCGGCCTTGAATTCGCAGTTCTTGTGGTCGATCAGCAGCGTTTCCTGATCGGCCAACGCGGCCTGGACCCAGGCGTCGGGGGTGCGGCAACCGAGGAATTCGTGGATTTCTGGCAGGTTCATCGGGCTCACGGGGAAAAGGATCACAAAAGGCCGGCGATTATACCGACCACGCCGCAGACCACCAGCCACCGGCCTTGATGTGCATCAACATGACGGCTGCCGGGCAGCAACTATAGTTATTCCACGCCCACTCTTTTGGAGATCCCGACCATGCAAGCCATCCGCAGTATCCTGGTGGTCATCGAGCCCGAGCATTCGGAAAGCCTGGCCCTCAAGCGCGCCAAGCTGATCGCCGAGGTAACCGGCGCGCACCTGCACTTGCTGGTCTGCGATAAAAACCATGAGCATTCGGCGCTGTTGAGCCTGCTCAAGGCCGGATTGCAGGAGGATGGCTACAGCGTGACCACCGAACAGGCGTGGAATGCCAGCCTGCATGAAACCATCATTGATGTGCAGCAGGCTGAGGGCTGCGGTTTGGTGATCAAGCAACACTTTCCCGACAGCCCGCTGAAGAAGGCGCTGCTGACACCGGCGGACTGGAAGCTGCTGCGCTTTTGCCCGACACCGGTGTTGCTGGTCAAGACGTCCACGCCATGGGCTGGCGGGGTGATCCTGGCAGCAATTGATGTGGGCAATACCGACAGCGAGCACCGTTCGCTGCACAATTCGATCATTGATCATGGCTTCGACATCGCCAGCCTCGCCAAGGCGCAGCTGCACGTGATCAGCGCCCATCCGTCGCCGATGCTGTCAGCGGCGGACCCGACGTTCCAACTCAAGGAAACCATCGAAGCGCGCTACCGCGAGCAGTGCCAGGCGTTCCAGGCTGAGTTCGACGTGGACGACGCGCACCTGCATATCGAGGAAGGCCCGGCGGATGTGCTGATTCCCTTCGCGGCGCACAAGTGGCAGGCAGCAGTGACCATCATCGGTACCGTAGCGCGCACCGGAATTTCCGGTGCACTGATCGGCAACACGGCGGAGGTGGTGCTGGATGCTGTGGAAAGTGATGTGTTGGTGCTCAAGCCGCAGACATTGATGGATCACCTGGAAGAGCTGGTCACCAAACCCTGACGCCTATCCTCCAGAAAACCGACGTCCAATGTGGGGGGCGGCTTGCCCCCTCCCACATTCCGATTTTTGCCGTCAGGTAGAGAGCGCATCCCTGAGGAACCCTGGGGCAATATAGCGCTGGTAGTGGGCCTCGGACAGGATAAAGAACTCACGGTCGATGGCATCGCGCAGTTCCGGCAACGCCCAATCACGAAACTCCGGCAACAGCACCATGCCGTACGCCTCCAGGTTATTGATGACCCGCGCACCGCGCGCAATCAACTGGTATGCCCAGCAGTACTCGGATTGGTGCGGCACGAAGCGGATCTTGCGCTGCTCCAACTGACCGCGCAGGGTCTTGGGGTCGAAAATCTCCAGTTTGCCGGCCATCACCTGCACCAGCAGTTGCTCCAGGCGCAGCCATACCGCACGTTTTTCTTCTTCGCTATAGCCATTCCACAGGATTACTTCGTGGTGGAAGCGCTTGCAGCCACGGCACACCAGATCGCCGTAAACCGTGGAGCACAGGCCGACGCAGGGGGTCTTGATGGTTTGGTTGGACATGGGCAACGACACGCAAATCAGCGAAACAGTGCGCCATGTTAGCCCTTTGTCTAAGGTTGATCACCCAGCAAACTTGCCATGGCAACTTACCTTTAGAAATTTTTTGCCGTAGAATCATCCGGCCTTGTAAGGCGCCAATAATCCGCTGGAAGCTGTTTTCAAAGCGTCACGAGCACAGTCGTTCCTTCAGAACGGTGTTGGCGCGGACTTGACCCCGGTAGGTCAACAACCGCGCCAACCCTCATCAGCTCCGTTCTGCAGGCGTAAAACTTTGAAAGCAGCTTCTGTGAGGAATGCCGGCAGCGCTGGCTTTGCGGCCCAAAAAGCCCCCGAGCGCATGCGTGCCGTTCATTTCTGGATGAGCGTCCCGTGGGACCACTGATGAGGGTAATAACTGTGCTTGAAGCCTACCGCAAACATATCGAAGAGCGTGCAGCCCTGGGTATTGTTCCCCAGCCGCTTAACGCCGAACAAACCGCAGGCCTGGTCGAGCTGCTGAAAAATCCTCCAGCCGGCGAAGAAGAATTCCTCGTTGACCTGATCACCAACCGCATTCCACCTGGTGTTGACGAAGCTGCCTACGTCAAGGCCGGTTTCCTGTCTGCCCTGGCCAAGGGCGAAGCCACTTCCCCCCTGATCGACAAGAAACGCGCTGTTGAACTGCTCGGCACCATGCAAGGCGGCTACAACATCGTGACGTTGGTCGAGCTGCTGGACGACGCCGAGCTGGCGCCTGTCGCCGCGGCCCAACTCAAGCACACCCTGCTGATGTTCGACGCGTTCCACGACGTCGCCGAAAAAGCCCGCAACGGCAACGAGCACGCTAAAGCCGTAATCCAGTCCTGGGCTGACGGCGAATGGTTCCGCAACCGCCCTACCCTGGCCGACAAGATCAGCCTGCGCGTATTCAAGGTCACCGGCGAAACCAACACCGACGACCTGTCCCCTGCTCCGGACGCCTGGTCCCGCCCTGACATCCCGCTGCACGCCCTGGCCATGCTAAAAATGGCTCGCGAAGGCATCGTGCCGGACGAGCAAGGCAAGACCGGCCCGATGAAGCAGATCGAAGAAATGCGCGGCCAAGGCTTCCCGATCGCCTACGTCGGTGACGTGGTCGGTACCGGCTCTTCGCGTAAATCCGCTACCAACTCGGTACTGTGGTTCTTCGGCGACGACGTACCTTACGTACCGAACAAGCGTGCCGGCGGTTTCTGCTTCGGCAGCAAGATCGCTCCGATCTTCTACAACACCATGGAAGATGCTGGCGCACTGCCAATCGAATTCGACGTGACCAACATGAACATGGGCGACGTGATCGACCTGTATCCTCATGCTGGCAAAGTCTGCAAACACGGCACCGATGAAGTCCTGACCACCTTCGAAATGAAGACCCCGGTCCTGTTGGACGAAGTTCGTGCCGGCGGCCGTATCCCGCTGATCATCGGCCGTGGCCTGACCGACAAGGCTCGCGCCGAATTGGGTCTGGGCCCTACCGACCTGTTCAAGCTGCCTGAAGCACCGGTCGACACTGGCAAGGGTTTCACCCTGGCCCAGAAAATGGTCGGCAAGGCCTGCGGCCTGCCGGAAGGCAAAGGCGTTCGTCCAGGTACGTACTGCGAACCGAAGATGACCACCGTGGGTTCCCAGGACACCACCGGTCCTATGACCCGTGACGAACTGAAAGACCTGGCGTGCCTGGGCTTCTCGACCGATCTGGTAATGCAGTCTTTCTGCCACACCGCGGCTTATCCAAAGCCGATCGACGTGACCACCCACCACACCCTGCCTGACTTCATCATGACCCGTGGCGGTGTATCGCTGCGTCCAGGCGACGGCATCATCCACAGCTGGCTGAACCGCATGCTGCTGCCGGATACCGTCGGTACCGGTGGTGACTCCCACACCCGCTTCCCGATGGGCATCTCGTTCCCGGCCGGTTCCGGTCTGGTCGCGTTCGCCGCAGCCACTGGCGTAATGCCACTGGACATGCCGGAATCGATCCTGGTGCGCTTCAAAGGCAAAATGAAACCTGGCATCACCCTGCGTGACCTGGTTCATGCCATTCCTTACTACGCGATCCAGTCCGGTTTGTTGACTGTCGAGAAGAAAGGCAAGAAAAACGCCTTCTCCGGCCGCATCCTGGAAATCGAAGGCCTGAACGACCTGACGCTGGAACAGGCTTTCGAGCTGTCCGACGCCTCGGCCGAACGTTCGGCTGCCGGTTGCACCATCAAGCTGTCGAAAGAGTCCGTCACCGAGTACCTGAACTCCAACATCACCCTGCTGCGCTGGATGATCGGCGAAGGCTACGGCGATGCACGCACCCTGGAACGTCGCGCTCAAGCGATGGAAGCCTGGGTAGCCAACCCAGAGCTGATGGAAGCCGATGCCGACGCGGAATACGCCGAAATCATCGAGATCGACCTGGCCGAAATCAACGAGCCGATCCTCTGCGCACCAAACGACCCGGACGACGCTCGTCTGCTGTCGAGTGTTGCCGGCGAGAAGATCGACGAAGTGTTCATCGGTTCGTGCATGACCAACATCGGTCACTTCCGCGCTGCCGGTAAGTTGCTGGAGCAGGTCAAGGGTCAGCTGCCTACCCGTCTGTGGCTCTCGCCGCCGACCAAGATGGACGCTCACCAACTGACCGAAGAAGGCTACTACGGCATCTACGGCAAGGCTGGCGCGCGCATGGAAATGCCGGGCTGCTCGCTGTGCATGGGTAACCAGGCACGTGTAGAACCGAACTCGACTGTTGTGTCGACCTCGACCCGTAACTTCCCTAACCGTCTGGGTGATGGTGCCAACGTCTACCTGGCCTCGGCTGAGCTGGCGGCAGTAGCCTCCACCCTGGGTCGCCTGCCGACCGTCGAAGAGTACATGGGCTACGCGGCGAAACTGGACACCATGGCCAGCGACGTCTACCGCTACCTGAACTTCGACCAAATCGCTGAGTTCCGCAAGATCGCAGCAAGCGCCAACATCCCGGTGATTCAAGCCTAAGGTGTTGATGTAACAAAAACGCCGCGTATCGCAAGATACGCGGCGTTTTTTTATGCCTGGAATACAAACACATTCAATTGATCCCTCTGTCACTGACCCACCGCTATCGGGAGCAAGCCCCCTCCCACAGTTTTGACCGCGACGAGCAACCTTATACCTTCAACCGCACCACCGTCTGATCCTCAAGGTGAGCTGGCTGAAGACACCGTTCCAAATATGGGAGGGGGCTTGTCCCCTCCCACAGCTTTGACCGCAACGGGCGACCTTATACCTTCAACCGCACCATCGTCTGATCCTCAAGGTGAGCTGGCTTGCCCCCGATGGGGGAGTGTCAGTTGATGCATCTGCCACTGACCCACCGCTATTTGGAGCAATCCCCACGCGTCACGCTTTGCTCACCTCAAGCGCCAGCTGCACCGCGCCATCGACGCTCAAGCCACTGAGCAGCACATGGGACGCCAATGCTTCGGGCAGCCCCTGCAACACCTCGCGCGCGTCATGCCGCACGCGGGCAAGTACCAGGCGCTTGCCCTCCCCGTGTACTTGCGCAAAAAAAGCCGCCAGCGCTTCGATGCTGGTGCCGTCGAGGTCCGGCGATTCTTCCAGGCTCAACACTACCGCCTGCGCCTGGGAATGACGCATCAGGCGCAAGGCCGCGCCCAGGATGCGCTCGGCATTCGCAAAAAATAGCGCTTCGCTGGGCCGTACGATCAATACCCCCGGGACGGCCAGGGCGTCGGCATGGTGCAGGCGGTCGACAAAGTCATGGC
This sequence comes from Pseudomonas sivasensis, assembly GCF_021391435.1. NCBI lineage: Bacteria > Pseudomonadati > Pseudomonadota > Gammaproteobacteria > Pseudomonadales > Pseudomonadaceae > Pseudomonas > Pseudomonas sivasensis. The sequence continues at coordinate 3,540,756 of NZ_CP090029.1, forward strand.
TGTCACCCAGGCGGCCCAACACTTGAATGTCGGCTGACGACATCTGGCGCAGCATCAGCATCACACTGATTGCGACCGCGAGCAGCAAACCATCCAGCACGCCCAGCACCAGCACCGCCGCCACCGCACAAATTACCAGCACGCGATCGCGGCGCCACAGGAAATAACGCCCCAGCGGCTGCAAACTCAAGCCTCGACCCAGGGCATAGATGACGACGGCCGCCAACACCGGCTCCGGCGTGAGCGCGACATAGGGCAGCACCGTCAGCACGATCAGCAATATCACCAGCGCCGCGACAATCCCCGCCAGGCGCGAATAGGCGCCGGCCGCCTCGTTGGCCGAGGTCGCCGAATACCCGGCACCGGCCGGCATGCCGTGGAACAGACCGGAGACCAGGTTGGCCACTCCCAGCGCAAGCAAGTCACGGTTGGAGGACACGCGGTCGCCATGCTTGAGCGCGAACGAACTGATAGAGCCGTAGGACTCCGCGTACAGGATCATCACCAGCGCAAACGCCAATTCCCCGAGGCGCAGCCAGTCGGCAAACGGCAGCACCGGCAAACGCCCCAGCTCCAGGCGCAGGTCGATCATGCCGATCTGCGCCACGCCATAGGCCTGCAGGTCCAAGTACTGCCCGGCAGCGATGCCGAGCACCACGACCACCAAACCACCCGGCAGACGCGGGAAGCGTGCGCACAGCCACAACACCAGCAACGCCAGCCCCGCCACCAGTGCCGCAGGCCAGTTCCAGCGCGGTAGCTGCTCCAGCAACTGCGGCAGAAAACGGATCAGGTTGTTATCGGTCAGGTGCACGCCCACCACACTGGCCAATTGCTTGAGGATGATGGTCAGCGCCAGGCCGAAGGCGAAGCCACGCAACACGGGCTTGGCGATAAACGAAGTGACGCCGCCAAGTTTCAACAGGCCGGCCAACAGGAAAAACACCCCGGTGAGCAGTACCAGCCCGAAGGCCAGGGAAAGCCTCAATGCCGGGTCATCTCCCGCCAGGCTCGCCGTCGCCGCCGCCAAAACGGCCGCCGACGACGAGGTAGCCGAAACAATCGCAAAGCGGCTGGTGCCGAACAGGCCGTAGCACACCAGGCCGGCAAATAAAGCGATCACCCCGGCCTGGGGCGGCAGCGCGGCGATACTGGAATAGGCGACGGCTTCCGGCAGCAGCAAACCCGCGATGGATAGGCCAGCCAGCAGGTCTTGGATGCGGTTCGACGGTACGGCAACGGGTGCATCGGTTTCAGTCTTCAATCGGCCCAACCCATCCTGGCAAAAAGCGTGCGTAAGCTTAGCCCTCATTGCTCGGCTGCGGTTGAGCCGCATCAGCTTTTGCGCGGGCAAAAAAAAGCCGATTCGCGCTATGCGCGAATCGGCTTGCTTGCGTGAGCCCTGGGTTCAGGACAGCAGCGAGTAAATCAATGCAGTAATTGCCACCAGGCCCACTGCGGTGACAAACACGTTGGACGCGTGCCCACGGTACTTGGCCATGGCCGGCACCTTGCGGATCGCGTACATCGGCATCAGGAACAGGATCGACGCAATGATTGGCCCGCCCAGGGTCTCGATCATACCGAGGATGCTGGGGTTCAGCGTGGCGACGATCCAGCACACCACCAGCATGAAGCCCGCAGTCATACGGTCCAGCGTCTTCGCAGCTGGACGGCGACCGCTTTTGAGCACCAGACCCTTGAGGCCTTCGCTCGCGCCGATGTAATGACCGAGGAACGACTTGGCAATCGCCACGAACGCGATCAACGGTGCAGCGAACGCGATGGTCGGGTTGTTGAAGTGGTTGGCCAGGTACGACAGGATCGACAGGTTCTGCGCCTTCGCTTCAGCTAACTGGGCCGGCGACAGGGTCAGCACGCAGCTGAACACGAAGAACAGCACCATCACCACCATCAACAGGTGCGCGCGGGACAGGATCTGCGAACTGCGCTCATCGGCGTGTTCGCCGTACTGGCGCTTCTGGTCAACCGCGAACGCCGAGATGATCGGGGAGTGGTTGAACGAGAACACCATCACCGGAATCGCCAGCCACAGGGTATTGAGCAAGGCCGAAGGCGCCGGGACCACACTCGCGGTGCTGAGGATGCCACCGTTCCAATGCGGGATCAGGTACACCGCAAGGAACAGCAAGGCGACGATAAACGGGTACACCATCATGCTCATGGCCTTGACGATCACTTGTTCGCCGCAACGCACCACCGCCAGCAGGCCGAGGATCAGCACAAACGCCAGCAGCGCCCGTGGCGGCGGCATGATGTGCAACTGGTGCTCCATAAAGCTGCTGACCGTGTTGGTCAGGGCCACGCTGTAGATCAGCAGGATCGGGAAAATCGCGAAGAAGTACAGCAAGGTGATCAGTGCACCCGCTTTGATACCGAAATGCTCTTCGACCACATCAGTAATGTCCGAACCTTCACGGCCGGAGAGCACAAAACGGGTCAGCCCACGGTGGGCAAAGAAGGTCATCGGAAACGCCAGCACTGCCAGGATCACCAGCGGCCAGAAACCGCCCAGGCCGGCGTTGATTGGCAGGAACAAGGTACCGGCGCCAATGGCGGTGCCGAACAGGCCAAGCATCCAGGTGGTGTCCTGGCGGCTCCAGCTTGTGAGGGTTGCAGGTGTCGTTGCATAGCGTTCGTCGACGCTATTGGCCTGATCATTCATCCGGTCGGATCTCCGCATTTACACGGCCGGGACGAGTCAGAAAAACCTGACAGGCAGCGCCCCGACCATAGAAGGGGCCGGATTGTCCGGGATTCTTTTGAATAAGCAAAGACTTAGCTGAGGAATGGTTGTACGAAGCAGATCAATCCAATTGACGACAACTTGTTCCAGTCAGGAACGTGACGCCTATTTCGCCCACTCAGAGGGAGCCTTATCACGAACCTTGGAGATTCAACCATGACGATTTCAAACCTCAATCTGTCCCACGCCGGCCACTTGGTCGACAGCGTGGCGATGCATATTGCCGATCAAATCGCGGAACAAGATAAGCCCAAGCCACAGCAGCCTCCCAGCTTCCCTTTCAACGGCATTGAATACGCTGCCGCGCCCAAACCCAACAACACAATGATCCCAATGCCTCGCATCGGCTAAGACTGCGCGACTCACCAGGGCGTGGATCCATGCTATGGATTCACTGCCCTCTACCCGCCCCCCTGCGGACCTTGCATCACCGCCCTATAAAATGTCGCATACTCTCTCTTCCATCCCGCCCCACAAGGAAGAGCCGTCCGATGACCACCACTGTTCTGGTCCTGGTTGAAACCATCAACGACTACCTGCAAATCATCGAGAGCAATGACTTTCATGTGATCCTGGCGCCAACCCCAGCCGAACGAGCCCAAGCCATCAAGCGCCATGGCGGCCAGATCAACGCCGTGTTGACCCGCGGCCCCCTGGGCCTTTACGCCGACGAAATCGCCGCGCTGCCGCTGCTGGAAATCATCTGTGTAATCGGCGCCGGTTACGAACATGTTGACCTGCAGGCCGCCAGCAATCGTGGGATTGTCGTGACCAACGGCGCCGGGGTGAATGCGCCGTCGGTGGCGGACCACGCTATGGCGCTGTTGCTGTCCCTGGTGCGCGGCATCCCGCAGACCGACGTCGCCGTGCGGCGCGGTGAATGGCCCAAGGTGATGCGCCCTTCCCTGGGCGGCAAGCAACTGGGCATTCTTGGCTTGGGCGCCGTGGGCCTGGAAATCGCCAAGCGCGCCGCCCTCGGATTCGGTATGGAAGTGAGCTATCACAACCGTCAGCCCCGTGATGATGTGGACTACACCTACTGCGCCAGCGCCGTGGAGCTGGCGCGCACTTCGGACTTCATGATCCTGGCCACGCCCGGTGGCCCGAGCACCCGTCACCTGATTGATCGTCACGCCCTGGATGCTCTGGGGCCGAATGGCTACCTGGTCAATATCGGCCGTGGCAGCGTGGTGGTTACCGCCGACCTGATCACCGCCCTTGAACAGCGCCGCATTGGCGGGGCTGCGCTGGATGTATTCGACGACGAACCCAAGGTGCCCGACGCTCTCAAGCACCTGAGCAATACCGTACTCACCTCCCATGTGGCCGGCCTTTCACCGGAAGCCGCTCACGACACCGTGCAACGGGTGGCCGACAATCTGGTGGAGTACTTCGCCGGCCGACTAGTGCTCACGCCGGTCGTGTTACCCGCGCCCGTAAAATGACCAATCAGGCACGCTGATCATCATCCAACACGCTAACCTATTAAGCCGCCCCGACCTTGTCGCTGGGCGGTCGTGCGCATTAGATTAGGAAATAGTCCAAGGCCTTTAGAATAAGCAGAAGGGATAAGCATGGCGCTGAACGACCAATCGACCCAGATTCGCCCAGGCGAAGAACTTGATGCTGGCCTGATCGATCCCTATCTCAAGGCCCATATCCCGGGCCTGAGCGGCACGCCTGCGATCAGCCAGTTCCCCGGCGGCGCGTCCAACCTGACTTACCTGTTGGAATACTCTGGGCAGGAATTCGTCCTGCGCCGCCCGCCCTTCGGTCACAAGGCCAAGTCAGCCCATGACATGGGCCGTGAATTCCGCATTCTCAATCAGCTAAAAGATGGCTTCCCGTATTGCCCCAAAGCCTATGTGCATTGCACCGATGAGTCGGTGATCGGCGCTGAGTTCTACGTGATGGAACGCGTCAAGGGCATCATCCTGCGCTCCGACCTGCCGCCTGAGCTGGGGCTGGATGCAACCAAGACCGAAGCACTGTGCAAAAGCTTTATCGACAAGTTCGTCGAGCTGCACCAAGTTGACTACAACGCCTGCGGACTGGCCGACCTGGGCAAGCCCGAAGGCTATGTGGCGCGCCAGATTCGCGGCTGGAGCGACCGCTACGAAAAGGCCCTGACCCCCGATGCGCCCAAATGGGAGGCAGTGCGGGCCTGGCTCAACGACAAGATGCCGGCCGACCACCCGACATCAAGCATCGTGCATAACGACTACCGCTTCGACAACGTGATCCTCGACCCACACAACCCGATGCAGATCATCGGCGTACTGGACTGGGAGCTCACCACACTCGGCGATCCGCTGATGGACTTGGGCAACACCCTCGCCTACTGGATAGAGGCCGCCGACCCCGCGCCGGTGCAACTGATGCGCCGCCAGCCGAGTAATGCGCCCGGGATGCTCACCCGCCGCGAGTTCGTCGACTACTACGCCGAACGGTCGGACATCCAGATCGATAATTTCGACTTCTATTACACCTACGGTCTGTTCCGCCTGGCCGGCATCGTGCAGCAGATCTACTACCGTTTCTTCCATGGCCAGACCCAGGACAAACGCTTTGCTCAGTTCATTCACATGAACTCACTGCTGGAGCAAATGAGCCTGAAGGTAATCGCTAAATCAGCCCTCTGATCGCACAAAAACAAGGAACCCCCATGTCCAAGACTCATCTGTTCGACCTCGACGGCAAAATTGCGTTTGTCTCCGGCGCCAGCCGTGGCATCGGTGAGGCCATCGCCAAGTTGCTGGCCCAGCAAGGCGCCCATGTGATCGTCTCCAGCCGCAAGCTAGAAGGCTGCCAGCATGTGGCCGACGCAATCATCGCCGACGGCGGCAAGGCCACTGCGGTTGCCTGCCATATTGGTGAAATGGAGCAGATTAGCCAGGTGTTCGCCGGCATTCGCGAGCAGTTCGGCCGCCTGGATATTCTGGTCAACAACGCAGCCACCAACCCGCAGTTCTGCAACGTGCTGGACACCGATCTGGGCGCGTTCCAGAAGACCGTTGACGTGAACATTCGCGGCTACTTCTTCATGTCGGTGGAAGCCGGCAAGCTGATGCGCGAAAACGGCGGCGGCAGCATCATCAACGTGGCCTCGATCAACGGCATCTCGCCGGGTGTCTTCCAAGGCATCTACTCGGTGACCAAGGCCGCGGTGATCAACATGACCAAAGTGTTCGCCAAGGAATGCGCTGAGTTCGGCATCCGTTGCAACGCCCTGCTGCCGGGCCTGACGGACACCAAGTTCGCCTCGGCGCTGGTGAAGAACGATGCGATCCTGAAAATGGCCCTGGCGCAGATCCCGCTCAAGCGTGTGGCCGACCCAAGCGAGATGGCCGGCGCGGTGCTGTTTCTGGCGAGTGACGCGTCCAGCTACACCACCGGTGTGTCGCTGAATGTAGACGGTGGTTTCCTCTCCTGACTTCGCCCGGGTTTCTACAGGTCGATTTACGCGTAACCTTGGCGTAGATCGATTTGTCTCAGAGTGAAACATGGAACTGCACATCGTCATCAAAGGCCGCAAGGACCTGGCGGCCCAGCTTTATCAACAATTGCGCGAAGCCATTGCGGCCGGGCGTCTCGCGGCAGGCGCGCAACTGCCGCCCAGCCGCCTGCTGGCCGAGCAGTTGGGCGTATCGCGCAAGACCGTGTCCGATACCTACGCCACGTTGACCTATGAAGGCTTGCTGGTGGGAAAGATCGGTCGTGGCACCTTCGTTAACGCTTGGGCGCCCCCTGCGGATCGCCTGCAAACTGCCACCGACCTGGCCTGCGCCAACAACCTGGCTAAATGGCAGGCGCTGCCCTCGCCGATGCGCCACCCCACACGCGACAACCTCCTGCGCTACGAATTTCTCGGCGGCGCCACCAGCCGCAATCAGTTCCCACAGGACGAATGGCGACGCTGCACCCAGGACGCCCTGCGCCGCATTGCCCAGAACAGCGGCTTCTACAGCCAACCCGAAGGCTTGCCGGCACTGCGCAGTGCCATCGCCGGGCATATCGCCTTTTCCCGAGGCGTCAAATGCCGCGATGACGACATCGTGGTCACCAATGGCGCGCAACAGGGGCTGGACCTGCTGGCCCGCGTGGTGCTGGAACCAGGCAGCATCGTCGCCATGGAAGACCCTGGCTACAGCCCCGCACGCCAGTTGTTCCAGGCGATGGGCGCCCGGGTCGCCAGTGTGCCGGTGGATGACCAAGGCATTCAGGTGGATCAGATCCCCGACGGCACCCGCTTGATCTATGTGACCCCCTCCCACCAGTTCCCCCTCGGCATGCCCATGAGCCTGGCGCGCCGTGAAGCCTTGCTGGTCCGCGCCTTCGACTTGGGGGCGATCATCATCGAGGACGACTACGACAGTGAATTCCGCTACGAAGGCCGCCCCACCGATTCCCTGCAAAGCATGGACACCCGCGGCGTAGTCACTTACGTCGGCACCTTCTCCAAAACCCTGCTGCCCGAACTGCGCCTGGGCTATCTGGTGCTGCCGCCAGCCATCCACGGCGCGGTACTCAAGGCCAAGCAATTGACCGACCAGCACAGCTCCACCTTGCCGCAGTGGGCGCTGGCCAAGTTCATCAGCGAAGGCTACCTGCTCAAACACATCCGCCGCTGCCACTCCGTATATGCCGGGCGTCGTGAGCGCATCCTGCAACGACTGGCCGGGGATTTGTCGCCGTGGTTCGAAGCCGTGCCCACCGTGGCGGGGTTTCATATGGCGGCGCTGTGCAAGGTGCCGGTGAGCATTCCGTTGCTGATGACATTGACGCGTGAGGCCGAAGTGGGTTTATACCCGCTTGATGTGTTCTTCCACGACGCACCGGTGCGCCCTGGGCTGATTATTGGATTCGGCGCCATCGAAACCCTGGATATAGACCCGGCGCTGGATAAAGTGCGCGACATTCTCAAACAGATTGGCTAGGGGCTTTTCCGGCGGATTGGTCATTGGTCGGCCAGGTTCTGCGGCGTAGGGTGGACAGGTCTCGAACTACTCGGAAACCCGAACATGAAACGCCTGCTCGCCACCACCCTGATGCTCGCTTCACTCAGCGCATTTGCCCACGAACCGGTGTACAACCAGGAGTCGATCAAGGTGCTGCAGGAGCACGCCCTGACCAACGTGCCCGGCAAGAAAACCATCATGCTCACCGTTGATTACGCCCCCGGCCAGGCCACCGTTCCCCATAGCCATACGGGGACGGCGGTGGCCTATGTGCTGGAGGGCGCGATCACTTCGCGGGTCAATGATGAGAAAGCGATAACCTACAAGGTCGGCGAATCGTTCTACGAGCCCGCGGGTTCGCGGCACTTTGAATCCAGCAATGCCAGCCAGACCCAGCCAGCGAAGTTACTGGTGGTGATGGTGTTGGATGACAAGGCCGAGGTGCTGACCCCTCTTGCAAAATAATCAGCTAAGACATCCATCAGAAGTATGGGCGGTCGCTAAATGTGGGAGGGGGCTTGCTCCCGATAGCAGTGCGTCACGACACCCATTTGGCTGAACTACCGCTATCGGGAGCAAGCCCCCTCCCACAGTTTTGACCGCGTTGAATCAGGGACTAGGGGCGTTTGAATAGGCAGCGCAGTTCTTCGATCCTTGACCGGCACGCACAGCCCTCAAGGTGATCATTGACCATCCCCATCGCCTGCATCAGCGCATACATCGTGGTCGGACCTACAAAGGTCCAGCCACGTTTTTTAAGGGCCTTGGACAGTCGCACCGAGGCCGGTGAGGTGGGGTTGCCCGTCCAGTAAGCCAGGTCCACCACCGCCGGGCGCTCTTCATCACCCGGCTCGAACGCCCACAACCACCGCGCCAGCGATCCGGTTTCATCCACCAGCTCACAGGCCCTGCGCGCGTTATTGATGGTGGACACGATCTTGGCCCGATTACGCACAATCCCCGGATCCTGCATCAGCCGCTCTATATCAGCCTCGCCGTACTGCGCCACCCGACGAAAATCAAAGCCCTCGAACGCCGCACGAAACTGCTCGCGCTTGCGCAAAATGGTGATCCACGCCATCCCCGCCTGAAAGCCTTCCAGGCAAATTTTCTCGTACAGCTGGACATCGTCCGCCACCGGCACACCCCATTCCTGGTCGTGGTAACGCGGATATTCCGGCGCCGAGGTGCGCCAGCTGCAATGAACGTGGCCCGCTGCGTCAGTGGTCAATCCTGGAGTGTCCATCCATCACCTCATAAGCCGAGCGGCGGATGATAGACGAAAATTTTTCCAGCCCGCCAACCGCTCAAGCATCGCCCTCAGCGACCAACTGGTCAGACCGGGACTTGTCAATCAACCAATAATGACTTGTGATTTCGAAAAAACCCGGCGTAGACTGGCCCCGCACTGGACTTACCGGTATGACCACAACAATTAAGCCCTGGAACCACCAGGGCACCGAATAGAGATCCCTCCCATGCTCAGATGGTGCTCGCGTTCGATTTTCCTGCAAGTCGTAATTGGCCTGATGCTTGGCATCATCTGCGGCCTGGCCCTTCCCGAATTCTCCTCGCAACTCAAACCCCTGGGTGACGGCTTTATCAAGCTGATCAAAATGCTGATTGGCCTGATCGTGTTCTGCGTCGTGGTCAGTGGCATTTCCGGCGCCGGCGACTTGAAGAAAGTCGGACGAATCGGCCTCAAGTCGGTGATCTACTTTGAAATCCTCACCACCATCGCCCTGGTGATCGGCCTGGTCATGGCCTTCAGCACCGGTATCGGCCAAGGTGCCAATATCCACCTGGAGCAGCTCTCCTCCGCCGGCCTCAATGAACTGGCCGACAAGGGCCAGCACATCAAGGGCACCAGCCAGTTCCTGATGGACCTGATCCCCAACTCGGTGATCGGCGCCTTTGCCGACAACAACGTGCTGCAAGTGCTGCTGTTCTCGGTGCTGTTTGGCAGCGCGCTGAATCTGGTGGGCGAAGCGGCCTCAGGCATCACACGGCTGATCAATGAGCTTAGCCACGTGATCTTCCGCATCATGGGCATGATCGTGCGCCTGGCGCCAATCGGTGTGTTCGGCGCGATTGCCTTCACCACCAGCACTTACGGCCTGGACTCCCTGCAACACCTGGGCAGCCTGGTTGGCCTGTTCTACCTGACCTGCTTTGCCTTCGTCGGACTGATCCTGGGCCTGGTAATGCGCCTGTCAGGCCTGCGCATGCTGCCGCTGCTTAAGTACCTGCGCGAAGAACTGCTGATCGTGATGGGGACCGCCTCCTCCGATGCCGTGCTGCCGCAGGTCATGCGCAAACTCGAACACCTGGGCATTGGTAGCTCCACCGTGGGCCTGGTGATTCCAACGGGGTATTCGTTCAACCTCGACGGTTTCTCGATCTACCTGACCCTGGCCATCGTGTTTATCGCCAACGCCACCGGCACGCCGCTGTCGATGACTGACTTGCTGACCATCCTGCTCGTGTCGTTGATCACCTCCAAAGGCGCCCACGGGATTCCCGGCTCTGCGCTGGTGATTCTGGCGGCAACGCTGACAGCAATCCCGGCGATTCCGGTAGTGGGCCTGGTGCTGGTATTGGCGGTGGATTGGTTCATGGGCATCGGCCGCGCACTGACTAACCTGATCGGCAACTGCGTCGCCACCGTGGCCATCGCACGCTGGGAAAAAGACATCGATATCCAGCGCGCCAACAAGGTATTGGACGGCCAGCAAGGGTATGCCTTCCAGGCCAAGAAACCGGTGCTGCCGGCCCACCAGGAATTCTAACGCTGTCTCATGGGCAACACTGGCTAATGTGGGAGGGGGCTTGCCCCCGATGAGGACGGTCAGTTGATAGATCTGTAACTGATCCACCGCCATCGAGGGCAAGCCCCCTCCCACATGACTGTATTAGCAACATTAAGGAAGTATCGACGTGATCAGCACCTCAACGGTCGTCAATTCAGTCGTAGAAAAACTCCGCGCCGCCCTGGCGCGAGGTCAGTGGCGCCGGGGCGAAATGCTGCCCGGCCAGCGCGAACTGGCCGAACAGATGGGCATCAGCCGCCCCAGCCTGCGCGAAGCGGTGATCGTGCTGGAAACCCTCGGCCTCGTGCGCTCCATGCCCGGCAAAGGCGTGGTCGTGCTCGAAACCAGCGTCAGTGAGCCCCAATCCAGCGACGCAGTGGCCGACGCCAGTCTCGAAGACCTCCTGCAACTGCGCTACACCCTCGAACCCTTCATCGTCGGCCTTGTGGCCCAGTCCATCAGCAGCAAGGAAGTCGGCCAATTGCGCTTGACCCTAATGGACATGCGCGAGGCTCTCGACGCTGGTGACGCCGAAGCAGGCATGAACGCCTACATCGGCTTTCACGAAGAACTCTTTGCGCTAACGTCCAACCCGATTTTCCAGAACGTGGTGCAACAGACCAGCAACGCCCTCAAGCAAAGCGCCCAGGTTCTGCGCAACTCTCCTGAACACCTGGCCGAGCGCCTGCAGGAAAACGACGCGGTGGTGCGCGCCATCCGCAACAAGAACAGCGCCCTGGCCAGCGCAGAAATGCGCAAGCACATCCTCCAGGAAGGCCTGCGCATGGGCATTCGCTTGAACATCCCGGACGACCATCTGGGCAGCTGACTTTTTGGAGACGACCATGACCGCCCACGCCCTGCACCGCGAGCCCTTCCTCCCCGCCCTGCGCCTGGTAGCCGGTAAAAAGCCAACGGTGGATGACATCTACCCACGGCTGTTCGACGCGATCCTCGAACAACGCATCGCCCCGGCCAGCCGCTTTACAGAAGAAAGCCTGGGTGAAACCTTTGGCGTGAGCCGCAGTGTGATTCGCCGCGTATTGGCCAAGCTGTCTCATCAGCAAGTGATCATCCTGCGTCCCAACCAGCGCGCTCAAGTAGCGGCACCGGACGCACAGCAGACACGGCAGATCCTCGAAGCACGGCGCATGACCGAAATCACCGTGGTGCAACTGGCGTGTGCCCAGGCCACGCCGACGCAGATACGCCAACTGCGCGAGTTGATTGCTCGCGAACGCGAGTGCATTGAACGCGACCAGCGTGGGCCGGCGATTCGCTTGTCGGGGGAGTTTCACCTGCAACTGGCGGTGATGGCGGGGAATGGTCCGTTGGCGCAGTTCCTCAACAGCCTGGTGCCGTTGACGTCGTTGATCATTGCCCAATTCGAAGCAAAAGCCTGCACGTATTGCGCGGGGCAGGAACATGTGGCGATTGTGGATGCGGTGGAGCAACGCGACTCAAGCACCGCAGTGACCCTGATGACCCAACACCTGGATCATCTGGAAGCCAAGTTGCTGAAACACCATTAATCTCCAGATAAAACGAGATCAAAATGTGGGAGGGGGCTTGCCCCCGATAGCGGTGGGCCAGTCATGAAGAGGCTGGCTGACACTCTGCTATCGGGGGCAAGCCCCCTCCCACAGTTTTTGGGGTGTTTGATAAAGGGCATTCCAACAAAAAGCCCCTGCATCTCACAATGCAGGGGCTTTTTTTTCAGGCGCTAAATCAAGCCGGTTGCAACACCGACGGCCCACTCAAGGCCAAGTCCAGCAACTCACGGTTGGCGACCGCATACATGGCGTAGTCCGTACCGACCGCAGCACGAATCTCCACCATCATGGCCACCCAACGATCCGCCATGTCCTTGTGCTGCTCAAGCCACAGGGCCACGCGGGCTTCCATGTCTTGTGGCGCGTCGGCCATTTGCAGGACAGAAATGGTAATCGCCCGTTGCTGCCAGTCCACGTCGTCGCGGAACGCTTCGCGAGCCGCAGCCTGCCAGTTGTTGGCCACCGGCAGATCGCTGATCTGCTGCAGGTACCATGGCAAGTCCAGAGCGCTGCCTACGGCGAAGTAGGCCTTGGCCACTTCGGCGGCGTCATGCCCGGTTACGTCAGCGGCTTCGATGATTGGCAGCAGGGTGTACAGGTGAGTAGTGCCTGCAACCATACGCGCCAACAACTCCGGCACGCCCGCTTCAGTGTAAGCCTGATAGCGTTTCTGCCAGCCTTCGCGGGTCGGTCCTTCCAGCAGTTCGTCGAGCTTGAGGCCCAGTGCGGCCAGGTGCGGACCGAAGTGCGCGGTGTCACGCCCAGCGTCCTGCTCGTTGCGACGGCTGCGTAGGAACCAACGCGTAGCGCGACGGCCCAGGCGCATCAGCTCATCCATCAACTGCAACTGCACGTCAGCGGAGACCTGGTGGTCCAGGGCTTCGATCTGGCGGAACCAGTGCGGGAGGTGGAAGATGTCGCGCACGATCACATAAGCGCCGGCCACGTTCGCCGGGCTCATGCCGGTCGACTCTTTGAGTCGTTGAACGAAGGTGATGCCCATGTGGTTAACCAGGTCGTTGGCGATCTGGGTGCTGACGATCTCACGCTTCAGGCGGTGACGACGCATGGCCTCGCCGAACTTGGCGACCAGGCTCGGTGGGAACGCGGTCTCCATGTCACGGGTCAGGTACTCGTCATCCGGCACCAGGGACTTGAGCAATGCTTCCTTGAGGTCGATCTTGCTGTACGAGATCAGCACCGACAGTTCCGGACGGGTCAAGCCCTTGCCGTTGGCGGCGCGCTCGGCGAGCTGCTCCTCGGTCGGCAGGTACTCGATGGCGCGGTCCAGCTTGCCACGGCCTTCCAGGTCGCTCATCAAGCGTTTGTACTCGGCTGCTCGCTCGTAAGCCTTGCGGGCAGCCAGGGACAGGGCCTGGGTTTGCTTATAGTTGTTGCCCAACACCAGGTTGCCGACTTCGTCGGTCATGCTCGCCAGCAACTGGTTGCGTTGCTTGTCGGTCATGTCACCGGCCTGCACCACTTCGTTGAGCAGGATTTTGATGTTCACTTCGTGGTCGGAGCAGTCCACACCACCGGCGTTGTCGATGAAGTCGGTGTTGGAACCGCCGCCATTGAGGCCGAATTCCACACGACCCAGCTGGGTCATGCCGAGGTTACCGCCCTCGCCCACCACCTTGCAGCGCAGTTCGTTGCCGTTGACGCGCAGCGCGTCGTTGGCCTTGTCGCCGACATCGGCGTGGCTTTCGGTGCTGGCCTTGACGTACGTACCGATACCGCCGTTCCACAACAGGTCCACCGGCGCCTTGAGCAAGGCGTTCAGCAGTTCGGTCGGGGTCAGCTTGTCGGCCGAGATGTCGAAGCGTTCTTTCATCTGCGGCGAGATGGCAATGCTCTTCGCGCTGCGCGAGAAGATACCGCCGCCTTCGGACATGATGCTGGTGTCGTAGTCGGTCCAGGCCGAACGCGGCAGCTCGAACATGCGCTGACGCTCGACGAAGCTGGTCGCCGGGTTCGGGTTTGGATCGATGAAGATGTGCAGGTGGTTGAAGGCTGCGACCAGTTGCAGCTTGTCGGACATCAACAGGCCGTTACCGAACACGTCACCGGCCATATCGCCGACGCCCACCACGGTGATGCTGTCTTCCTGCACGTTGATGCCGCGCTCACGGAAATGACGCTGCACACCGACCCACGCGCCCTTGGCGGTGATGCCCATTTTCTTGTGGTCGTAACCGGCGGAACCACCGGATGCGAACGCATCACCCAGCCAGAAGCCGTAGTCGATGGCGATGCCGTTGGCGATGTCGGAGAAGGTCGCGGTGCCCTTGTCCGCTGCGACGACGAGGTACGGGTCATCGTCGTCATGACGCACGACGTTGGCCGGCGGCACCAGGGCGCCGTCCTTGAGGTTGTCGGTGATGTCCAACAGGCCGGAAATGAAGATGCGGTAGCAGGCGATACCCTCGGCCGCGATTTCATCCCGCGTGCCGCCCAGTGGCAAGCGACGCGGCAGGAAGCCGCCCTTGGCGCCCACCGGTACGATCACCGAGTTCTTCACTTGCTGGGCTTTTACCAGGCCGAGCACTTCGGTGCGGAAGTCTTCTTCACGGTCGGACCAGCGCAGGCCGCCGCGAGCGACGTTACCAAAGCGCAGGTGCACGCCTTCGACCCGTGGCGAGTACACGAAGATTTCAAACTTCGGCACCGGCTTAGGCAGCTCGGGAATGGCGCGCGGGTCGAACTTGAAGCTGAAGTACGACTTGTTCTGGCCGTTGGCGTCGGTCTGGTAGAAGTTGGTACGCAGGGTGGCCTTGATCAGGTCCAGGTAGCGACGCAGGATGCGGTCTTCGTTGAGTACCTGGACGTCGTCCAGGGCCGTGAGGATCGCTTGTTCCAACCGTTGCTGCTTGTCTTCAAGGTCATCGGCGGTGAGCTTGCGCGCCAGGTAGAAGCGGGTTTTGAACAACCGGGTCAACTCGCGGGCGATGTCGGTGTGGTTGTTCAGGGTGCTGGCGATATAACCCAAGTCGAAGCCCAGGCGGATCTGCTTCAGGTAACGGGCGTAGGCACGCAGCAGCGCGACGTCGCGCCATGGCAGGCCGGCGGTCAGCACCAGACGGTTGAACGCATCGTTCTCGGCATCGCCGTGGACGATGTGCACGAACGCATCTTGCAGGGTGTCGTTGAGCTGCTGGATATCCAGGTTCACGCCTTCGGCGGCGATGAACGCAAAATCATGGATCCAGAACTCACGGCCATTGGCGTGGCGCAGTCGGTAAGGGAATTCACCCAACACGCGCAGGCCGAGGTTCTCCAGGATCGGCAGTACGTCGGACAGCGCCAGCGGGGTGTCGGCGTGGTAGAGCTTGCAATGCAGCTCGCGTTGGCCGGAGACCTGGCCCAGTGGCTGATAGAAGCTCATCACCAGCGGGTTGGCTTCGGTCAGGCTGTTGAGGTGCTGCATGTCGACGACGGCTGAATGCGCGGCAAAACGCTCGCGGTAGCCGGCCGGGAAGCCTTTCGGGAAGTCCGCCAGCACATTGGTGCCCTGGGCTTCGCCGAAGCTTTCCACCACCAGGCTGGAGTAGTCGTCCTGCCAGCTGCGGCAGGCCTGCACCACTTCTTTTTCCAGTTGCAGCGGGTCGATGTCGAGGCGGTTCTTGGGGTCTACCCGCAGAATCAACTGGACACGGGCCAGTACGGACTCGGAGAAGAAGGTCCAGAACTCGCAGTCCGAGGCTTTCAGGCGATCCATCAGCACTTGCTGGATCTTCTGGCGCACTTCGGTGGAATAGATGTCGCGCGGCACATAGGCCAGGCAGTAGCAGAAACGACCGTACGGGTCTTTGCGCAGGAACACGCGGATCTTGTTGCGTTCCTGAATCTGCACAATCGACATCACAGTGCTGAACAGCTCGTCGACCGGGGTCTGGAACAGGTCGTCACGGGGCAGTACTTCAACGACCTGGGCAAGCTCCTTGCCCAAGTGCGCCTTGGCCTGGAAGCCCGAACGGCGTTCGATTTCGGCCACTTTGCGACGAATGTACGGAATGACTCGCACGCTTTCGCCATACACCGACGAGGTGTACAAGCCCATGAAGCGATGTTCCTTGATGACCTTGCCGTCGGCATCGATCTCGCGGATCGACACGTAGTCCGGGTAGGCCGGGCGGTGAACACGGCTTGGGTGCGCAGCCTTGGCGAACGACAGCACGGTCGGTTCACGCAGGTAAGACACAGCGTAGTCTTCGATGCGCAGGTCATCGGCGGTGAGGCCAGCACGCAGCAGCTTGGTCAGACCGAGGAAGGAACTGGCGTCATATTGAATATGACCACCGTCCGCCTCGTCACGTACCACGAATTCTTCATAGCCCAGGAAGGTGAAGTGGTTGCCCACTAGCCACTCCAGGAAGTTCTTGATCTCGGCTTTTTCTTCGCCATCGATGCCGAACTGGCTGGCGTCGATACCGGCCAGCAGGTCCTGGACCTTGGCTTTCATCGGTTCAAAATCGGCCACGGCCACGCGCACTTCACCCAGAACCTGCTCAAGCTCTTTGCTCAGCACGTTCAGTTCGGCGGCGTTGGCGCAGCGGTCGATTTCCAGGTACATCAGCGATTCTTGCTGGATGTCGTCGCCCTGCGTGCCTTTCGGCAGGATTTCCAGCAACTCGCCTTTGCTGCCACGACGCACACTCAGCACGGTGGTTTGCAGGGTGTGAATGCTGTAGCCGCGACGGTTCAGCTCGGTACGCACCGAGTCCACCAGAAACGGCAGGTCATGGTGCAGCACTTCGACCGCGGTATGGGTCGACTGCCAGCCATGACGTTCGTAATCGGGGTTGTAGACCCGCACTTGTGGCTGGGTGTGATCAAAGCGCTCAAGCAGGCGCCAGGCAGACAGGGTGCAACCGGCCAGGTCGGAAAGGCGACGCTGGGTCAGTTCGTCCAGGGAAATGATGCCGAAGAATTGTTCAGCGAACAGCGCCACTTGTGGCAGTGCCTGTTCGCTGATGTGCTGCGCCAGTGCCGCTTGCAGTTGATGCTGGAAGTCGGCCTTGCTGGCTGCGGTGAAGAACGCCATCTGTGGTACTCCGCTTGGGCTTGTTATTGATGGAAGCGTCGCGTGTTATCCCCTTGCGGGGAGACCGTCAGCTCTGTTCGCCGGTAACTAAAGCACCATAGACGAATCAGGATGACAGGAGGGTGAAGCTGGACAAGACAATGAGGTCACATACAACTTCCATAAGATGCGCACCCTGCCGGGTGACGGTACGACGGGCAGGTCAGACGCCTGGCAGGCTGTGGAACGAGAGCTGCATCCGTTGCGCAGCTTAACGACTGAGGGAAGCGCGCTGCTTGCGAAGCTGCGACATATTCGGTCATCGGTAAGCAGGCTCGCGGTTGCAACTTGGGCAACCCGTGATTTCGGGTGAAAAAACCGCCTATTTGTTCGGGGGTGAGTGTCGAAAATGACTGATTCTCCATGCCAGGTCATGCCCTGAGTCTGACACAGGAAGAAGCACAAAATTCGCGGCAATGGCACAATTGCCCACGCGATGCCCTCCCCCAGACAGGATTCCCCATGCTGCAAATCAAAACCGACGCCCTGATGGCCACACCGTGCGACGACGAAGAAGACAACATGGCCATGCTCTGCTGCCACGGCAAGAACGGCGAAATGTTCATGTTGACCCGCTACCCCGATGAAGACGAAGTGGAACTCACCTGGGACTACGAGCCTTCAACCCTCGATGGCCTGAAAATCACCCTGAGCGACACGACCCTGACCGTGGAACTGGCCGCCGGCGATGCCGACGCCCTCGGTGGCAAGGATAAATTGGAGATCAGCCACGCCACAGCAGTGGCAGATATGGCAGAAGTGGAAGCAACCCTGCAGAATATTCTCAAGGGCACCGGCACCTACCTCCGCGCCTGAAACCGGGGCCTTCAACCCCCTGCGCAGTCAAGATCGAGGGCCTTGACCGTTTGTCGTTACTGTTATTTCTAACAGTATCCCGCCTTCGGTTTTGCGCCTTAGCTGATTGAAATCACGGTGACTGCACAGGTGCTCCGATGAAATCCATCAGCAAGCTTCTCGCCATCGTCCTTTTGGGCGCAGCTTCCTCGGCGTTGTCGGCAGCGCCTGCCAACGCTGGTTATTCACATCTGGTCCTGCTGCTCAAGGACGATGGCTCGACGTCGAGGCATTTCCAGGACACCTACGACCCGTCCAGTACCTTCCAGACCCATGTACCCAACATCAAGGCGCTGGTGCCGCCTTCCAAGACGCGTACGCTGGAGGCATTTCAGGCCTTGCAGCGGCATCGACTGGACCGCTATTACATTATCGACACCCAGCACCTGACACCTGACCAGGCCCAGGCACTGGCTGCGAAGCTCAGGCAGGACCCGGCCATTGAAGAGGTCGACTTCGAGCCGCTGGCCGAAGGCATGTTCGATGACAAGGCCGAGCCCGTCGAAGACAGCCCGCGCAACGCGATCCCCGACCACACCAGCCGCCAGAACTACCTACATGGCCCACAAGCCGTGACGCCGTACAAGATCGGCGGTGTGAATGCCGTGCAAGCTTGGAAGGTGCCAGGCGGCAAGGGCGAGAACATTCGAGTGGTTTCGTCGGAAATCGACCATTGGTCCTATGATCACGCAGACTTGCCAAAACCCTTCCTGGAAGTCGACGACGGGGCAATCACCGGCTACCACGACACTGCCAGCGTCGGCACGATTGCCTCCAAGGAAAACAGCTTCGGCACCACCGGCATCGCTCCGCAGGTGCAACTCGGCTACGCGCAATATGGCGACACCCGACTGCTGCGAGCGGCAGAGCAATTAAGCCCGGGCGATGTCGTACAAATCGGCATCCACACCAATCACACCCCCTTTTCAGCCGTAGGTTGCACCAGCAGTTGCTATATGCCTGTCGAGTACAACAGGAAAATACGCGACATCATCACTTACATGACGGAGGAAAAAGGCTTGCACGTGGTGATCGCCGCCGCGAACGGCAATATCAATCTGGATCACCCCTATTTCGCCGGCTACTTTGACCGCAACAAATTTGACACCGGCAGCATCTATGCGGGCGCCGTCGAACCCAAGTCGGGCGTGCGCGCGTATTTTTCCCAATATGGCAGCCGCGTCGACCTGTTCAGTTGGGGCGGTTCGGTCACCACGACCACCTGGAGCGCTGCAAACCCAACCACCGCCTACACCCACACCTACAGCGGCACTTCATCAGCCAACCCGATCATCGCCGGGGTAGTGGCGTCGCTGCAGGGCGTAGCGCGGGCCAATCGACTGGGAGACATCCCGCCCAAGGAACTGCGCAGAATCCTCGTCGAAACCGGCTACCCACAGGCCAACGGCAATCGCACCGAGATCGGCGTGCAGCCCGACCTGGATTTAGCGATCAAGAAACTGCTCGCCGACGGCGCAGGCCAGCCGCCCACCGGCCGCCTGGCCCTGCCCGAAGAGGTAAAGTCGGGCGCGGCATTCACCGGGCAGGTCTACGCCGAATCACCCACCAACAAACCGCTGACGTATCGCTGGACTGCCACGGGTTTCACGCCCGCGACCGGTGAGGGGCCGACCATTGCACTGGCGGCACCCGTGATGCCCGTCGACACCCGCACGTCGATATCAGTGCTGGTGTCCGATGGCACACGCAGCATCACGCTGGTCGAAAACCTCACGATCAAAGCCACCGAAACGCCACCGGTCGGTGACTGCGTCGCCGCGTGGGTCGCCACCAAGGCGTATTCCAATGTCAGCGAAAAAGTCTCCTACAGCGGTTACAACTATCAGGTCGCGCACTGGTCCCAGGGCGCACGCCCGGACCTGAATTTTGTTGAAACCGGCGCCGCCAAACCCTGGCGTCGCCTGGGCACCTGCGGTGGCGAATCACCCGTTGTCGCCAGGATCACCGCGCCATCCACGGTTGAAGCCGGCAAGCAGCTGCAAGTGTCGGGCATTTCGTCCACCGGCCAGGACCTGCGCTATGCATGGACCGCATCGGGCTTTACCCCGTCAACGTCGACGCAGCCGACCGCTACGCTCGTCGCGCCAAACACGGACGGTACGCGCAGCATCACATTGACCGTCACCGACGCACGCGGCGCCAGCGCCAGTGCCAGCCACACTGTCAAAGTGAACGCCAGCGCCCCCGTCAACCGGCCGCCGGTGGGCAGCCTGCAGGGCGATGAGACGGTCGAATCGGGCAAAACCGTGAATTTCACCGCCAACACCAGCGACCCGGATGGCGACCCCATGACGTACGCTTGGACGCTCCCAACCGTCCTCACCGCCACCGCCCTCAATACCCGCACCATCAGCGTGACTGCCCGCCCGGTCAGCAGCGACACCCGCGCGACCATCAGCGTGGCGGTCAGTGACGGGCGCGGAGGTACGCTAAGGCTGGACCGGCCGATCACCGTCAAAGCAGCATCGGACTCCGATGACTGCAGAAACACCCCGGCGTGGTCGCCGACCAAGACCTACCAGACCGCCTGGGAGAAAGTCTTGTACAAAGACAAGGTCTACGAACATAACTTCTATAGCCAGAACAAGCCGCCGGACCTTTACTCCGCGCAATGGGGCAAAGAATGGAAAATCGGGGTGCCATGCCCTTGAAGCATCCGGGGTGAGCGGACAGGCCCGCTCACCCCATTCCTGCTTCCTAAACAAAATTCCTACAAGTTTTCCTGAAAATACCCCGCGCGCCGTTAGTCGCCACCCCCCGCCATGCATTAAAGTAGTCGCCCCAGCCCGACGTTTGCTGCATGACGTAGAGGCTCATCTCTCCAGGAACCGTCATCGATGGAACATCGTGAAGCGCTGCTCGCGCTGCGAACCTTTCTTTCTACGCAGATTCTCGGCCAGGAAAAACTCATTGATCGCCTGCTGATCGCCCTGCTCGCCGACGGCCATATGCTGGTCGAAGGCGCGCCAGGCTTGGCCAAGACCAAGGCCATCAAAGAGCTGGCCGAAGGCATCGAAGCGCAGTTCCATCGTATTCAGTTCACCCCAGACCTGCTGCCCGCCGACATCACCGGCACCGAGATCTATCGCCCGGAAACCGGTAGCTTCGTATTCCAGCAAGGGCCTATCTTCCACAATCTGGTGCTGGCCGACGAAATCAACCGGGCCCCGGCCAAAGTGCAATCGGCTTTGCTCGAAGCCATGGCTGAGCGCCAAGTCAGCGTAGGACGCAGCACCTACGAGCTGTCGCCGCTGTTTTTGGTGATGGCCACGCAAAACCCCATCGAGCAGGAAGGCACCTACCCGCTGCCCGAAGCCCAGCTCGATCGTTTCCTGATGCACGTCAAGATCGGCTTCCCGGACGCCGCCGTGGAGCGGCGCATCCTGCAACAAGCCCGTGGTGAAGCCCTCAATGGTGAAACCAAGCCCGAACGCCGCGTCAGCCAGCAGGCGATTTTTGCCGCGCGCAAAGAAATCCTCGGCCTGTACATGGCCGATGCGGTGGAGGAATACCTGGTGCAATTGGTCATGGCCACACGCACCCCGGCCAAGTTCGACCCAGAGATGGCCGAGTGGATCGCCTACGGCGCCAGCCCCCGCGGTTCCATCGCCCTCGACCGCTGCGCCCGCGCCCACGCTTGGCTGGCCGGACGGGACTTCGTGAGCCCGGAAGATATCCAGGCGGTGTTGTTCGACGTACTGCGCCATCGCATCATCCTGTCGTTCGAAGCCGAAGCGGCTGGCATCGACCAGGACCGTGTGGTGCAACGCATCCTCGACGTCGTTGCCGTCGCTTGAACTCGATGAATGCCAGCGATGGAATCCGCGTCACGCTCAGCGAGTTGATTGAGATGCGCCACCGCGTGCGCGAAGTACAGCTGTTTTCCACGCCGAGCCAGCGCAGCCCGCTGATCGGCTTGCATCACTCCAAACTGCG
The DNA here is from genome assembly GCF_021391435.1 of Pseudomonas sivasensis. Classification (NCBI taxonomy): domain Bacteria; kingdom Pseudomonadati; phylum Pseudomonadota; class Gammaproteobacteria; order Pseudomonadales; family Pseudomonadaceae; genus Pseudomonas; species Pseudomonas sivasensis. The sequence continues at coordinate 3,562,739 of NZ_CP090029.1, forward strand.
CGGGCGCGGAGTCGACTTCGACCAGGTGCGCGTATACCAGGCTGGCGACGATGTGCGCACCATCGATTGGCGCGTGACTGCCCGCACCCAGGAACCACACACCAAACTGTTCCACGAAGAGCGCGAGCGACCGATTTTTATCATGGTCGAGCAAAGCTGCCGGCTGTTTTTCGGCTCGGGCCAGATGTTCAAATCCGTGCTCGCGGCCCAGGCGGCGAGCCTGATCGGCTGGGCCGCGCTGGGGCATAACGACCGGGTCGGCGGGCTAGTGTTTGGAGACAATGAGCACTACGAAATCAAACCCCGGCGCAGCAAGCAAAGCCTACTGCAACTGCTCAACCGCCTGGTGCGCGTCAACCAGAGCCTGGACACCGAAAGCCGCCCCGAAGCCGACGCCTTGGGCATGGCCCTGCGCCGTGGTCGCGAAGTGCTGCGCCCTGGCAGCCTGGTGATTGTGATCTGCGATGAACGCGCCCTCACTGAAGGCGCCGAGCAACAGTTGAGCCTACTGTCACGCCATTGCGACCTGCTGCTGTTGCCGATTTCCGACCCGCTGGACCACGCCCTGCCCGCCGCGGGGCTGCTGCGTTTTGCGCAAAGAGGGGCGCAACTGGAACTGGACACGCTGAATTACGACTTGCGCCAGGCCTACAAGGCCCAAGCTGAAGCACGCATCGCCCGCTGGGAACTGCTCGCGCAAAAACTGCGAATACTGCTGATGCCCTTGAGCACCCAGAGCGAAATGGTCGAGCAACTGCGCGAATACCTCAACCCGCAACGCCCGGCCAAAAAACAATGAGCAGCCTTGACCAATTGCAACCGCTGATCGCCCCGCCAAGCATCGGCTTCTGGCCGCCTGCACCGGGCTGGTGGCTGTTGCTGCTGGTGATCCCGTTGCTGGGTTGGGGGCTTTGGTCCTTGCGCCGCTTCCTCCCTGCGCGACGCCCAGTGGCACGCGCCGAACAACCCTTGGACCCGCTGCGCATCGCCGCACTGGCAGAACTGGCCCTCATGCCCAAACCCTATGACGGCGCGCCCGCCGGTGCCTGGCTGCAACAACTCAATGGCCTGCTCAAGCGCCTGTGCCGCAACGACTACCCTTACAGCCAGAGCCACACCCTCAATGGGCGCAAATGGCTGGCGTTCCTCGACAACCGCTGCCCGGCTGCCGGCCTCACCCGCTGGATGGTACTGGTGGAAGGCGCCTATAAACCCGAATGCAAACTCGACGACAAGGCCATCGCCGGCCTGACCCAAGCCGTCGACACCTGGATTCGCAAACATGTTTGAGTTCGCCTGGCCGTGGATCTTCGTCCTGTTGCCATTGCCTTGGTTGATGCGGCTTATCCTGCCTGTGGCCGACAGCGGCGAGCCGGCACTGAAAGTCAGCTACCTCAGTGATCTCGAAGGCCTGGCCAAGCGCCGCGCCCGCGTCAACTTGCCGGGCTGGCGCCAACAAGCCCCTTTCGTGGTGCTGTGGCTGCTGCTGTTGACCGCCGCCGCACGTCCTGAGTGGCTCGGCGAACCACTGCCGATTGCCGCCAGTGGTCGCGACCTGCTGGTGGCGGTCGACGTGTCCGGCTCCATGGATTTCCCCGATATGCATTGGCGGGACGAGGACGTGAGCCGCTTAACCCTGGTCAAGAACCTCCTCGGTGACTTCCTTGAGCATCGCGACGGCGACCGTGTCGGCCTGATCCTGTTCGGCAGCCAAGCCTACCTGCAAGCGCCGCTGACGTTTGACCGCCGCACCGTGCGCACCTGGCTGGATGAAGCGCGCATCGGCATCGCCGGCAAAAATACCGCCATTGGCGATGCCATTGGCCTGGCCCTCAAGCGCCTGCGTCAGCGCCCGGCGCAAAGCCGTGTGCTGATTCTGATCACGGACGGCGCCAACAACGCGGGTCAAATCGATCCACTGACCGCCGCGCGCCTGGCTGCCGAAGAAGGCGTGAAGATCTACCCGATCGGTATCGGCGCCGACCCTGAGCAAACCGGATCCCTGGGCATTCTCGGCGTCAACCCAAGCCTGGACCTCGACGAACCGGCGCTCAAGGCCATTGCCAACGCCACCGGCGGGCAATATTTCCGTGCCCGCGACGGCGAAGAATTGCAAACCATCAAGGAAACCCTCGACCAACTGGAGCCCGTCGAACAGCAACCAACCCAAGCCCGCCCGGCGCTGGCGTTGTACAGCGGCCCGCTGGCCCTGGCGCTGCTCCTGAGCATGTTGCTGGTGATCCAGGAACGCTGGCCGAACAACGCCCTGCAACGCTGGTTCAGTAAATTGTCGAGCAAGGGGATCTTCCTGCAACAAAGCCCTGAATGGCGCCAGCGCCTTAAACGCCTGCGTTTGCGGAGGCGTCGATGATCGACCTCTGGCCGCACTGGTTCCGCCCCTGGTGGCTGTTGCTGTTGCCGTTGCTCGGCTGGTTGCTGTGGCAACTGTGGCACCGCCAAAAACGCGCCGGGCGCTGGCAGATGATCCTGCCGCCGGCCTTCCACGCCGTGCTGCTCAGCGGTGGCAACGGCCGCGAAAGTAAATCGCCGTGGGTGGTGCTCGGTATCGCCTGGCTGTTGGCCGTGCTGGCATTGCTTGGCCCCAGTTGGCAACGGGTTGAACAGACCAGTCAGAAGCCGTCCGACCCGTTGGTGGTACTGCTGGAACTGACCCCGGAAATGCTCGCTACCGACAGCCCGCCCAACCGCCTGGAACAGGCACGCCGCAAGCTGTATGACTTGTTGCAAGCGCGCACCGACGCGCAAACCGCCATCGTTGTGTATGCCGGCAGCGCACACACCCTGGTGCCACTCTCGGACGATCTGGGCACCAGCCGCAACCTGCTCGAAGCGTTGCGCCCCTCGATCATGCCCGAACCCGGCCACCGCGCCGACCTGGCAGTACAGAAAGCCCTCGACCTGCTCAAGCACAGCGGTCTCGGCCAAGGGCGCCTGCTGCTGATCGGCTCATCCCTGTCCAAGCAGGAGCGCCAAGGCATTCGCCTGCTGCTGCAAAGTAACCAGTCGCCACCCCTGTCGATCCTCGGCATCGGCAGCCGCGAAGGCACGCCGGTCACCCAGGAAAGCGGCGAATTTCTCAAGGACGAACACGGTGCGATTCTGGTACCACGCCTCGACAGCCCCACGCTCAAAGCCTTCGCCAGCGAAATGGGCGGGCGTTACCGTGCCGCACGCCTCGACGATAAAGACCTGCGCCAGCTCGGCGTACTCGACCCGCCGCAAGCCCTGCGCAATGACGGCCAGTTGCTGCACCTCGACACCTGGGCCGACCAGGGTTACTGGCTGCTCCTCCCGTTGCTGCTGCTCGCCGCTTGCGCCGGGCGCCGTGGCTGGTTGTTCTGCCTGCCCTTGCTGCTAATGGCAGCGCCGCAGCCGAGCTACGCCTTTGAACTCCAGGATTTGTGGCTGCGTCCCGACCAGCAAGGCCAATACCTGTTGAAGAAGAAACGCCCCGCCGAAGCCGCCGAACACTTTCAGGACGTGCAATGGCAAGGCGTTGCCCTGTACGAAGCTGGCAACTATGCCGAAGCCATCAAGCGGTTTGCCGAAGGCAATGACGCCTACGCTCACTACAATCGCGGTAACGCGTTGGCCAAATCCGGCGAACTGGAAGCGGCTATCGATGCCTACGAACAAGCCCTGGAAGCCCAACCTGACCTGCAACCGGCCCTGAAAAACAAGGCTCTGGTGGAATCCCTGATGCAGGAACAGGCAAAGCCCGAGCCAGAACAGCCGGCAAAAAACGAGGATGACGAATCCACCCAACCCGGCCAAACTGCGCAACCGGGCGCCAGCGGGCAGAATGCCACTGGCGGCGAGCAGTCGTCCCAGGGCCAAGGCGAAGCAGGCACCGGTGATACCCAGACTGGCGCCACACCGCAAACCGGCGGCAACGAAGTGCCGGGCAGCGAACTGGGCGACGAGCAAACCACCACCCCGCCGCTGCGCCCTAACGACGCAAGCCTCGACGGTGAACGTCGCCAAGCCCTGGAACAATGGCTGCAGGAGATCCCGGACAACCCCGGCGAACTGCTGCGACGCAAATTCTGGTACGAACAGCAACAACATCAGGACAAGACTCGATGAGCCGCCGCACCACCCTTCTGCTTCTGCTCGCGTTGACGGCAGGCCACGCCCAGGCGGCGAACCTGGTCGCCAGCGTCGACCGCAGCCGCCTCAATTCCGGGGAAACGGTGGAACTGACGGTGGAATCGAGTGACGTCACCCAGTTCGGCAAGCCCGACCTTTCGCCCCTGGACGCGCAGTTTGAAGTCAGCGGTACCCGCCAGCTCAACCAGCTCACCACCCTGGGCGGCGATAACCACGCCACCACGCGCTGGATCATTACCTTGCTGCCCAAGGAAAACGGCACGGTGGTGATCCCCCCCTTGCAAGTGGGCGACTACACGACCCAACCCATCAGCCTGCAAGTGGTGGAAACCGCCAGCCAGAACAGCAATGCCGAATTGGCACCCGTCTTTATCGAAGCCAACCTCGACCAGACCAGCGTGTACGTGCAGGCACAGGCGCTGCTGACCGTACGTGTTTACCACTCGGTGTCGCTGTATGACGACAGCAGCCTCACGCCGTTGCAGATTCCGGATGCCCGCGTGGAGCAACTGGGCGAGTCGCGCACGTACGAAAAAGTCATCAACAGCATCCGCCATGGCGTGATCGAAACCCGCTATGCGATCTACCCACAGCACAGCGGCGCCCTGGAACTGCCGACGCAGACCTTCAGCGCCACGCTGGTGGAATCGCGCCCGCCTCAGGAAAACACCCTTCAGGGCACCAAGCCCGGCAAGCTGATCCACGTGAGCTCGGCGCCGCTGACGTTGCAGGTCAAACCCAAGCCCGAGTTGTATCCCGCCGACACGCCCTGGTTGCCGGCGCGCAGCCTGACGCTGACCGAGGCCTGGAACCCAGAACCTGAACATGTGCAAGTCGGCGACTCTTTGACCCGCAGTCTCACGGTCAAGGCCGAGGGCCTGTCCAGTGCCCAACTGCCAGCCTTGCCCAGCACCGACATCAATGGCCTGCGCCGCTATCCCGACCAACCGGTGCTCGGCAACCAGACCAGCGACCGTGGCCTGATCGGCAGCCGCGAAGACCGCGAAGCCCTGGTGCCCAACCGTGTCGGCCCGCTGGAACTACCGTCCGTGGAAGTGGTGTGGTGGAACACCCACGAAGACCACCTCGAACGCACCAGCCTGCCCGCCCGCACGCTGCAAGTGGCCAACAACCCCAGCCTGGTGGTGGACACCCCCGCCACGCCGACCATCATCACCGCGCCGGACGACAGCCGTTTGTGGCTGTGGCAACTGAGTACGCTGATCCTGGCCTGCACCACGCTGCTGGGCTTCGGCCTGTGGTGGCGTGCGCGCCGGCAACCGGCGGTACTGCGCGCCGCACAAACCGGCCCGAGCCCGCGCACCTTGCTCGACGACCTCAAACGCGCAACCCAGGCCAACGACCCTCAGGCCACCCGCCAAGCGCTCGACGCTTGGGCACGCCAACAACCGGAAACCCTGGCCGACATGGCGGCGCGGTTTGTGCCGTTGTCGGATGCGTTGGATGGGCTCAACGGCGCGCTGTACAGCGAGAGCGGCCAATACTGGCTGGGCGAAGACCTATGGCGCGCGATAAAAGCCATCCCAATCGCCGAACGCGAGCTGGACTCAACGACCGACACCACCAGCCTGCCGCCGCTCTATCCCAAGTAGCCCATTGCCCAGCAAAAAACCCTCGCGATTGAGAGCCCACACGCCAGTCAATTTCCTACACGGGAGTTGACGCTTTCTGAACCAGCAGATTAGTCCGATTCAGCAAATACCTCCCCGCCAGTCAAACTTCTGCAGCGGTCGGCAATACCTGCCGTACGCTTGAAATCAGAGGATTTATTGGATGGACTTTTACCGAGGTGACGACCGCAACCCAGCGGACAGCGTGATTCGTAAACAAGGGTTCACCGCAAAACCGCCTATCCCCACCATGAACGGCAACCAGGCACGTCTATATCTCGCTCAACAATTCATGAAAGGAAATATGCGCCTTTCATGCCATGACGTGGGCATGACGTGGCGCGAACAAACCCCTGGCGGGCTGGTGGCCACCGCTCAAACGCAGGAGGGCGCATTCGCGAAAAGCTATTTCTACAAGATTTCAATCCCCGACCGTGAGCTCATGGCGTGGGAACTGACCAACAAGGGCGATCGAGAACGACAGATACCGTTGTCGAACGTCGGTACCACCCGCAAATACTGCATCATTCACAACGGCAACACCTATGAAACGGCAACGATTATCGCGCTTTGTCATCCGGTACATACCCGAGAGGCCACCTTCCTGACGGCGATTCCCGCGCAATACATTGTAGGAACGCGAACAGGCAAGGATGTCCTGAATGAAAGTTTGCCGTTTTCCCCCTTCACTCCGGCGTAAGCCAGCCAGCAAGCTGCCCGCCCCCGCCAGACACCTCACTCAGTCGACAAAGTTGCGTCGTTGGCTGAGTAGGTTCATTGCTCTGTAAGGTAAACTCCCCTCCTTTTCACCGCCATTCTCTGTATACGGCGGCCATTCACATCTCTATTTTTTTCACGGAGTTCGCCTTGCGTTTGTTCCACACCTCCGACTGGCACCTTGGCCAAAACCTCCACGGCCAGGAACGCGACTACGAACACGCTTGTTTCCTGGAATGGCTGCTGCGCCAGATCGGCGCCCAACATCCCGATGTGCTGCTGATCGCCGGCGATATCTTCGACACGGTCAACCCGCCGCTCAAGGCACAGGAGCGGCTGTATGACTTCATCATCAGCGCCCACGAGCAAAACCCCAAGCTGACCATTGTGATGATCGCCGGCAACCACGATTCCGGTTCGCGCATCGAGTTGCCTGCACCGTTGATGCGCCGTTTGCGCGCCCATGCCCTCGGGCGCGTGCTGTGGCTCGATGACGGCCAATTGGACGCCGAACGCCTGCTGATTCCACTGCCGGATGCCAAAGGCAAGATCGCCGCGTGGTGCCTGGCATTGCCCTTCTTGCGCCCGGCGGAAGTGACCGGCGCGCACCTGGGTGACGACTACCTGCGCGGTATCGGTCAGGTACATGAATGGTTGATCGCCGCCGCCAACGCCAAACGCAAAAGAGGCCAGGCGCTGATTGCCATCAGCCACGCCCATATGGCCGGTGGTTCAGTGTCGGAAGACTCCGAGCGCAGCCTGATCATCGGCAATGCCGAGGCGCTGCCCGCCAACCTGTTCGACAAAAGTGTCGGCTATGTTGCCCTCGGCCACTTGCACAAGCCGCAAAAGGTGAACGGCGAAGAACGCATTCGCTACAGTGGCTCGCCGATCCCGCTGTCGTTTTCCGAGATCGGCTACAAACACCAGATTCTCGACGTGACGTTCCAGGGCGAACGACTGGTCAGCGTCGAACCGCTCCTGATCCCGCGCTCGGTCAACCTGCAACGGCTGGAGGCCGCGCCCCTGGCCGACATCCTCAAAGCGTTGGCGGACTTGCCCGATGTCGACCTGCTCGCAGAAACCCAGCGCCACCCCTGGCTCGAAGTACGTGTGCGCCTTGACGAGCCGCAGCCTGACCTGCGCCAGCAAATCGAAAGCGCCCTGCAAGGCAAGGCCGTGCGCCTGGTGCGCATCGCCGCCGAATACGCAGGCAAACGCGGCAGCGATGCCACTGACGAAGAACGCTTGATCGAACTCGACCAACTCACGCCGCAAGAGCTGTTCAGCCGCGCCTGGCAGGACAGCTACGGCAGCGAAGTGGATGAACAGACCTTGAAGGACTTCGCCGTGCTGCTCCAGGAAGTGCAACAGCAGGAGGAACAGCAATGAAAATTCTCGCCATCCGCCTGAAGAACCTCGCCTCCCTGGCCGGCCCATTCGAGATCGACTTTACCGCCGAGCCCCTGGCCAGCGCGGGCTTGTTCGCAATCACCGGGCCCACCGGCGCCGGTAAAAGTACCCTGCTCGATGCGCTGTGCCTGGCGCTATTCGGCGCCGTGCCACGGCTGGGCGATACCGGCCAGGCGAAAATGCCAGATGCCGACAGCGATATTTCCATCGGCGACCCGCGCACCCTGATCCGTCGCGGCACCGGCGGCGGTTATGCCGAAGTGGATTTTGTCGGTGTCAGCGGCCGTCGCTATCGCGCGCGCTGGGAAGCCAATCGTGCCCGCGACAAAGCCAGTGGCAAACTGCAAAACAGCCGTCAAAGCCTGATTGACCTGGACAGCGACCAACTGCTGGCCAGCCAGAAAACCGAATACAAGACCCAGCTGGAACTGGCCCTGGGCCTGAATTTCGAGCAGTTCACCCGCGCCGTGCTGCTGGCGCAAAGTGAGTTCAGCGCGTTTCTCAAGGCCAACGACAACGAGCGCAGCGAACTGCTGGAAAAGCTCACCGATACCGCGCTGTACACCCGGCTCGGCCGTCGCGCCTTCGACAAGGCCAAGGAAGCCAAGGACGCGCACAAACAGTTGCAGGACCAGGCCACCGGCGTAGTGCCCCTGGCCGCTGAAGCGCGCGCCGAACTGGATCAGCAACTGGCCGGCGCCCAGCAACAGCTGAAGGCCCAGCAGGCCCAGCTCAAGCAACTGGAGTTGCAGCACACCTGGCTTAAGGAGTTGCGTGAGTGGCAGGATCGGCAACTCAGCGCCGCCCAAGATCTACAACGAGCACAAACCGATTGGGCCAGCCAGGACCCACACCGCCAGGACCTGAGCCACCTCGACCAATTGGCCCCGCAACGTCACCACTTCGCGCGCCTGGCCGAACTCGGCGCATTGTTGACGCCACTGGCAGCGCAGATTCAGCTGCACACCGAACAACAAATCGCGTTGCACGCACGCCAAGAGCACGCCCAGCAACAGCAAGCGACCGCGCAAACGGCACTGGTCGAGGCTATCAAGCAACAGGGCGACGCGGGACCTTTACTGCAGCGCGCCTTCGCTGAACAGACAACGTTGACCCACGTGACCAACGAGCTCGGCAAGCGCATCGAGGACAAACAGCTCAAAGAAAATGCCTGTGCTGAAGGCCAGTCTGCACTGGCTCACTTGCATGAAAGGCACCAACAGGCGGTCAAACGGCTTCAGCAATTGCAGGCCGAGCTGGAGAGCAGTGTCGCCCTGGCGCCTTTGAGCGCCGCGTGGGAGGGTTATCGCCCAAGCCTGCAACAGTTGATGCAAACCGGTAGCCGACTCAACAAAGGCAGCACCGAGCTGCCCTTGCTCGAACAGCGCGCCACTGCGGCCGCCGAACACTATGCCGAGGAGCGTGAAGCGCTGAACCTGTTGTATCAGGAAGCCGGCGCAGAACCTCACGCCGTGGCCGAGCAGATTCAATTGCTCGCCAGCCTGCTGCAAGACAACCGCAAACAACAGCGCGCCTTCGAAGACCTGGCACGGCTGTGGGACAACGAACAGCAGTTGGATCAACAGGCCGCCCATCTGACGCAGAGGCTCGCCGATGCCCAGCAGCAACGGGAAAACCTGATTCAATTGGGCCAGCAAGCCAAGACGCAACTGACCACTGCCGAACATACGCTGACCATCACCAAGCAACTGCTGGAACGTCAACGTACTGCACGCAGTGAAAGCGTTGAGGAATTGCGCGCCAAACTTCAGGACGATCAGCCCTGCCCGGTCTGCGGCAGCCACGAACACCCTTATCACCGTCCGGAAGCCTTGCTGCAAAGCCTTGGACGGCATGATGAGAGCGAGCAGGAAAACGCGCAAAAGGCGGTCGATGCACTCAATCAAACACTGGTTGAGTTGCGCGGCGAATTGGGTGGGGTCAATGGGCAAATCAAGGAATTCCTGAGCCAGCAGGAAGACTTGGCCACGCGCCAGCGAACGTCGAATTCCAATCTGCAAGCCCATGCACTGGGCGCTTCACTGCTCAATCAAACCACCGCCCAGCGCAGCGGCTGGTTGACCCAGCAACTCAGCCAACTCACCCAAAGCATCGCGCAGGACGAACAACGCCAGGGCGCGCTGCTTAGCCTGCAGCAGAACGCCGGCCGTTTGCAGCAGCAACTTCAAGCTGCCCAGGAAGCGAGCCAGCAGGCCACCCAATTGCTGGCGACGCAGCAACGTGAGTTGTCGGCCGACCGCAAGCGCCTCGATGAAGAGTTCGCGACTTTTGCCAGCCTGTTGCCTGCCGACATCCTGGATGGCCTGCGCCATGAACCGACGGCGACCTTCCTGCTGTTGGATCAGCAGGTCAGCCAGCGCCTGGAACAACTGGCACACCAACGCGATGAGCTGGCCGAACAGCAGCAACGTCAGCAAGCCATTGAAAAAGAGCAGGACCGTCAACAGCATCGGCAACAACAGCTGGAAGCCGCTCAACAACACCTGACGGATGTGACCACTCAGCAACAGACCGCTCAGGAAAACCTCACCGCACTGCTTGGCACAAACCCCAGCGCCGAGCACTGGCAGCAGCAACTGGACCACGCAGTGGCGCAGTCGCGCGCGAGCGAAACCGACGCCAGCCAACAACTGCAGGAAACCCGCAATGCGCTGGTGCAACTGGCGGCGGACCTCAAGGCCAAGCAGGAGCGCCAACAGGCGTTGCAGGCGGAACAGCAGGCCCTTGCCAAGCGCATCAGCGAATGGCGTGCCCAGCACCCGGAACTCGACGACACTGGCCTCACCCGCCTGCTGGCCTTCGACGATGCTCAGGTCAACGCCCTGCGCCAGCATCTGCAGGCCAGCGAAAAGGCCGTCGAACAAGCCAAGGTGTTGCTGCTGGAGCGCGAACAACGCCTTGCCGAGCACCAGGCCCTGCACAACGGCAATCTCGACGCCGAACAACTGGAGAGCACCCTCGCCGCCCTCAACCAGCAATTGGCCGAGGGCGAAAAACAGGTCGCCGAATTGCGCGCGCGGCAGTCCGAAGACCAGCGGCGCCAAGAAGCCAACGCGGCGCTGGCGCTGACCACCGCCAACGCCTATGAGGAATGGCAGCGTTGGGCACGTCTCGAATCGCTGATCGGCTCGGCCAGCGGCGACAAATTCCGCAAGCTCGCCCAGGCTTACAACCTCGACCTGCTGGTGCATCACGCCAACGTGCAATTGCGCCAACTGGTGCGCCGCTATCGCCTCAAGCGCGGCGGCAGCATGTTGGGGTTGCTGGTGATGGACACGGAAATGGGTGATGAACTTCGCTCTGTGCACTCGTTGTCCGGCGGCGAGACGTTCCTGGTGTCGCTGGCATTGGCCCTGGGTCTGGCATCGATGGCGTCGAGCACATTGAAGATCGAGTCGCTGTTTATCGACGAAGGTTTCGGCAGCCTGGACCCCGAGTCATTGCAATTGGCGATGGATGCACTGGACGGTTTGCAGGCCCAAGGTCGCAAGGTGGCGGTGATTTCCCACGTACAGGAAATGCACGAGCGCATCCCGGTGCAGATCCAGGTCATGCGCCAGGGCAATGGTTTGAGCACGCTGGAGGTCAAGTGAGCGAAGTGTTGCTGTATTCGTTTCGGCGCTGTCCGTACGCCATGCGCGCGCGTCTGGCGCTACGCTACTCGGGGGTGTCGATGCGTATTGTCGAGGTGAGCCTCAAGGCCAAGCCGGCCGAGATGCTGGCGCTGTCGCCCAAGGGTACGGTGCCGGTGCTGGTGGTGGATGGCGTGGTCATCGACGAGAGCCTGGCGATCATGCAATGGGCCCTGGCGCAGCATGATCCTGACGATTGGTTGCTACAGGGCAACCCGGCCACGCTGGCATTGATCGCCGAGAATGATCTGGGGTTCAAACAGCACTTGAATCGATACAAGTACCCCGAACGCTACCCCGAGCAGCCGATGGAACATTATCGGGCCGAGGGTGAGGTGTTCTTGCAAAAGCTGGAAGGATTGCTGGCGCAGCGAGATTACTTGCTGGCCGATCACCTGAGCCTTGCCGATGTGGCACTGGCGCCATTTGTGCGCCAGTTTGCCCATGTGGATCGGGAATGGTTTGCGGGGACGCCGTATCACCGGCTTCAGGCCTGGCTGCAACGCTTTCTGGAATCACCGTTGTTTATCGCGGTGATGGCCAAATCCTGAGCCCTACCACATCAGATCTCACACACCTGTCGCTCAGTGCTGGGTTTTGTGATCCAGCGCCGCATAGAAGTTGGCACTTTGTTGCAGGTATTTCTGGGTGTACGCGGTGGTGCCGGACTGTTTGCCGCTGACTTCCACGCTGGCGGCGGCAGGCAAGGCAACGGTGGCGGAAACGGCGGAAGCGGCGATGATCGAGAAGAGATTGAAGTTCATGTCGGTAGCCCTTGTATTCGTTTGGTTGAGTGGCCTGGGAAGGCCTTGGAACTCAACTTACGCCCGAGGGTTAAACCTTAGAAATGCTTTGAAACATTAGCCGCTATTAATGCAATTAATACAAAGCCACAGGCCCCGCACTGCGGGGCCTGTGGCTTATTGACGCACCAGGAACTTGAGGTCGCTGGGCGCATCGATCGGCAATTTCTGCACGGTTTTACCCAGCAGGCCGGTCTTGGGGTCGCGTTCGACGACCACGATTTCATTGCTTTTCTGGTTGGCGAACAGTAGGAACCTGCCGCTCGGGTCCAGACTGAATTCGCGCGGATGGTCGCCTTCTACGGAACGGCGCTGCAGTTCCTTGAGGTGCCCGGTCGCCGGGTCGATGCTGAATACCAGCAGCTGATTGGCCGTGCCGCGGTTGCTCAGGTACAGGAATTTGCCGTCGCTGGATGCGTGCAACGCTGCGCCGGCCTTGTCCGACACCGGTTGCCCGGCGGCGAAATCCACCAACTGGGTCTGCGTGAGCGTGCCGTCGTGGTAGTCAAACACCGCGACCTGGGCGCTCATTTCGGTCGTCAGCCAGGCGTGCTTGCCATCGGCGCTGAACAGCAAGTGACGCGGCCCGCTGCCCGGTGGCAGTTGCACCGAGGCCGGGGAAGCCGGCGTCAGTGGTTGCTCGTGGTTGGCCTTGGGGTCATAGCGGTAAGCAAACACTTTATCTGCCCCCAGGTCCTGCACGAACACGTACTTGCCATCCGGCGCCGACACCACCGAGTGCACATGGTTGGAAGCCTGACGCTCGGGGTTGACCCGGCTGGCGGGGTGTCCGCTCAACTGCACCGGTGCCGACAGCTTGCCCTCGGCATCCACCGGCAGCACCGCCAGGCTGCCGCCCGGATCCTCCTTCACGGAATAGTTGGCGACAAACAAGTAACGTCCATCGGCGGCAATGCTGGAGTGAGTCGGCTCATTACCCAGGCTCTGCACCTGGTTGATCAGGGTCAGTTGCTGATTCTTCGGGTCGATGCGATAGCTGCTCACGCGGCCGACCGGGTCTTTCTGGCCTGGGCCGTTTTCATTGACCACGAACAGATGGGTCTGGTCCTTGGAAAGGGTCAGCCACGACGGATTGTCCGCCTTGGCCGCCAACACCGGCTGGCCCTGAAACAGGCCTGTGCGGCTGTCGAATTGCAGGCGGTAAATCCCTTCGCTGCTGCCGGCGGTGTAGCTGCCTACCAACAGTTCATAGGTCTCGGCCGGCGCGGCCTGTACCGACATCGCACCGACACTGCCCGCCATCAACAGGGGCCAGAATTTACGCATCATCATGCTCGTCTTCCTCGTCGTTATTGTTGCCGGTGAAAGCACTCATGCACACGAGACGGTGCTCGCCCGAGTCACCGGTGAGGGTCCAGCTTTGCAACGTTTCATCAAAGGTCGCGGCCTGTACTTGCGCCACGCTGAAAGACCAGCGCTTTTCAGCGCGTCCGTCGATGCAGGTGATCACCAGCGCCTGATCGTCGAGGGTGAAATCAAAGGCGTGCAACCCATCGACTTCGAGCATATCGGTGTTGGCAAGTTCAGTAAGGAGGCTAGCGGCAGTCATCGGGATCGTTCACGCAAAGAAAAGAGCGTGATGATAAGCCAATTCCTCACGCCCTTCCCCCATCGCGTTGCCCAACGATATCCGGATACCGCCAGCGCGTGCGCCGGCTTGCCATTCTTGGTCCACATCCGTGGCGCATGGCCCACCGACCAGCACCCCGGCCACTGCGATTGAAGCCCGCATCCGCACGAAAAGGATTTTCATCCCTATGCAACCGTTATCGTCTCCTCCCCTAACCGTCCAGGCCGTCAGCCGCCAGTTCGCCACCCGCCCGAGCCTCATGCCCTTGGTCCAGACCCTGCTCGGCAATGCCCTGCGCGAACGCTACCCCTCGTTGAGCATTAACCTGGCCCTTACGCACCTGGCAATCCCGCAAGCGACTAAGGGCTGGACGTTTCAGCCATTGATGGACGTCATCTTCAATTACCTCGCCGGTATCGGGCCATTGGATCTCGGTGAGGCGTACGGTATCGATCACTACCTCTCGGACGTACCGCCCAAACGCCTGAAACTGCCGGGCCTGACCCGCGAAAAGCTGGAGATGACGGTGGTCCAATCGCTGATCCAGGATCTGTGTTCGACACTGCCCATTGCCGCACAGGACGCACTGGCCCATTACTGGAATGAGCCCTCGGGCACAGGCGGCAGCCGCTGGCGTTGGCTCAGCGACATGCTCATGACCACCCTGCAAGCCAGCGCCTTGCGTCAGACCGACCTGGATGCGGACGTGCGGCAGACCCTTGACCAACTCATTGGCACCCCGGACCGCGAACAGCGGATCGCGCGATATGGTGAGCACGCGGTATACGCCTACAGCCTGGAGACACAACTGGATAACGCAGGCCAAACCAGGCGCGTGTTGTCAGAGCAGTTGCTACTGACGCGTGCCATCAACGGCAAGGCGCCGGTGCTGCTGTGTTCCCCCGGCGGGCGTGTCGAGGCGTTCTCGTCCATGGATGCCTTCACCCTTGCCTGGGGCGAGCGCGCCGCTGCCCAGTACGAGGCAGAGACGATCACCTGTAATCGTTACGAGCCCGAGGGCTCGATCTTTGATTACCAGGCCACGACGCTGTTTAACCTGCAAATGGAACGCCTGGCCGCTCTGAAACTGCCCCTGGAACAACGCCAGGAAACCCTGCAGGCGCTGTACCTGCGGCTCACCGACCCCGGCGAGTTTTTCCTGGATGCGCAAGACGGCCCCGTCCGCACCCTCGATGCCGTGCGCGCTCGGTTGCCGGATGCCTTGCGCGATGCGGCCCCCGGATACCGTGAGCGATACCGGCAATACAGCCTGGCCCTGGCCACCGCCAAACAGCGGGCGGGTGGGCGCTCTTTTCTCACCGGCATCGACGATATCCACACCTACACCGTACATGCCCTGCAGCAAGCACTTGACCATGAGGCGAGCGCTGCCGGTGACACCACCGGGCAAGTGGCCCTGCACCCTGATGACCTGCAACTGACGTTCGTCGTTGCCGCGGGCTACCCAGGCACCGTGGGTATTGTCGAACGTGTCCACATGAGCCTGACGGAACTGGCGCTCAAAAACCTGGCAGGCCTGCCCAGCGGCGAGTTATCCATCGCCCATCGCCAGGGCACACCATTACCGGCCTGGTTGACCCGCGAAACGGTGATTGGCGGCAACGGATTGATCAAGCGCGTCGACATCGGCAAGCACTACCCCGAGTTGCTCAAGCAAGCGCTGTTGAGCGACACGCCTCAGGCGCGGGAGCGGGAAACACTGTTCGCCGCTCAGCAGCCGATGCAACTGTGCTTGCTGGCGCTGGAACTGAGCCTCAAGGGCGAAGCCGGCATCACGCCACAAGGCGCCCGTATGGTGGCGGCGTTGATGCAAGGGAGCAGCGCCGAACAGAAGGTCGACGGCAAGCCGGTGGTGATCCGTCACCTGTCCTTTTTGCGCAGCCCCGGCGCAAAGGCCGACAAGGTCAGCGCCATGTACTTGATCGAGTTCCAGGGCAGTGAACGCGGCCCGCATCTGCTTTACCGGCCCTTGTATGCCCAGGCATTGCAGGAGTTCTCCAGCCGGGCGGCGCTGTTCCAGGCCATTGCGCAACCGGGTGAATTGCAAACCAGTGTCCTGACCTGGTTATCCGATACCGCCCGACCGATTTACGACCACGGCGGTTTTCAGGAGCCCCATTATCTGCGTTTTGGCCAGGGCGATGAGTTCGCGCCGCGCCGCACGCCGCCACCGGCGACATTCGCCAGCGACGGCGCCAACGACGAACTGCACCAGTGCCTGGTCACCGGGCGACTGATGACTTACCTGTTCAGCGACCACAGCCGGGCCCTGATTGAACAGGCCGAGCGCGAGTCCACGTCCAACAGTGAAAGTCGCTGGCAGGTGCTGATGGAGGGCGGGAGTTTGTTGTTCGGCAGCTTGCTGCAACCACTTCTGTCAGGCCCGTCAATGATAGTGGGGTGGTTGTTGGCGCTGTACAGCAGCCTCAGCCAGGACATTCAGTTGCTCGACAGTTCATCCGCCACGTCTCGCGAGCAAGGCGCGATCGACCTGTTGCTCACTGTCGCAACACTGCTGCTGGAATCCCCGCTGGCCCCCACTGCCCCGCCCCCAGCCGTGGCGCTACGCGTGCCGCAGCGACGCCCGCAGGCATGGCCGGCGCCCACACCTGCACGGATTCGCCAAGGCACCGTTGCATTGCCCGGCGTGCAGCCACAAGGCTTGCACACCGCCGTGGATTTCAGCTACGCCCAGGCCCGTTATCGCCTTACGCCCAGCCAGCGCGCCAACCTCGCGTCACTCAAGGTGCCGATGCCGGGTGACCTGCCACAGCCGGTCTTGAATGGCCCCCGCAAGGGCTTGTACCTCATCGATAGCCGCTGGCATGCGCAGGTCGACAGCGACCTGTTCCGCGTCAACCTGGAGGACGATGGCAGCGTGCGAATTACCGACCCCACCGATGCCCAACGGCCTGGCCCTTACCTGCGCGACGACGGCCAGGGCATCTGGTCAGTGGACTCCCGGCTGCGCCTGCGCGGTGGCATGCCGCCAAAGCGCATCGCTGCCGAGCGCGAGCGCAAGGCCAACCGCGTCAAGGCATTGGAGGATGAACTTCGGGCCTACTTGCAAACTCAGCCCGAGGTCGACAAGGCAGAAGCCCGGCAGACCGGTTTAAGCGGCAAGCCACTGGCAGAGGCGCGTCATCAGTACGATGCCGCCCTTGAGAAACAAAGCCAGCACCAGCAGCAGATCCTGGACAGCCTCAAGGAGCGTGAAGCCTTAAACGTTCCCTTATCGCTGACAAAAACCCTGGACCTGTTGCACGACGCCGTTCTCAATGCCCGTAAACATGTGGCCATTGCCGAGCTCGACAGAGAAGACCTGTACCGCGCCCACCCGCAGTTCCGGCGTGAAGGTCCCGGTTTCAATGTGGCAGTCGTGCTTGAACGCAACCGCTATCGCCAGTTCACGTCCCAACTGGCGGACATCAACGAGCGCAGTATCCGCTGGCTTGAACGCCAGGCGCGCCACCTTGAACACATGCAGTCAATGGGCTCCAGCGGCGCCAAACGATTCATCGAGATGACTGCCAATCGGGTGAACGAGATCAGCGCGCTGTCCATCAAGGACTTGCAACTGCGCACCTTGAAATACCTGAGCGTGAAGGATTTCGGGCACCCGCTGTTCAAGGCGATGGATAACATTGTCAGCCCGCTGCAGCAGCAGGTACGCACCCACGCCGAACTCAACGGCCTGGTGCTGTCGCCCAGTGATCGGCTGAGTGTGTTGGAAAGTCTGGTGGAGCATTACGGCCGTGCGCTGGATGGGTTGCTCGGGTTGGAAATTGTCGACGTCGAGGGCCTGGATGCGACGTTCAGCGGCCGGTTGCTGAACCTGGTCCGCGGGCTCTACGACGAGGTAACACAACGTCTGTCCAGGGAGGTCAGACCGATTGCACACACCAGCAGCCAGCCGCCCAGGCCTGTGCCGGCTCAGGCCCCGACGGCCACATCGGCAAAACGGGTAATCAAGACCCGGCGCAGGGGCATGCTGATCGGCGACGTGCAGCGGGTGCACAACGTTGAAGTGGTCGAAGTACGCAACGAGAACACCCGGCAAGTGGTCGAGAGCTATTCACAGCAGGGCGATGTATGGGTCGAGTATGTGGTGCAGACGCCGCCCCAGGCGCCCGTCCCACCGCGCAGTCTGAGCCAGGTCAAGGGTGAAGCGCGCAAGTTGCTGGCCATGCTGGATGATCATCTGCGCAGGGCCGAGCACTACAAAAAAAGCAGCAGACACCCCCAGGAGGTCCAGGAGGTCCTGGATTACGAAGCGGCTCGCTATGACAAACTGGCCACCGAGTTGGACCAGGCCATCGCCGCTCAGCCCGAGAGTGCCAGGACCACCGCTGACCAGGCACTGGCCAGCGACATGCGTAAGGCCGGTGAACGCTTGAGTGCCTTGGGCCAGACATTGCGGCACCAACTGAGCCTGGAACTGCCGCCCACCCACGGCAATCTGGAATACCTGCTCAACCAGCGCCAGGTCAACGTGGCCAAGTTGGGCGGGCGGACCCGATTGAAGGGTGAGCGCCAGGACTTCATCCAGGAGTACGCGATCAATGATCCCAAAGGCTACCCGGTGTGGTATGCGCATTTTCACTACCCCACCGCAGACACCGCAGGGGCCGATTACACCGCCGCGCACATGAAAACCCGCGAACAGCGCAAGCAAAGCTATTACTCGTTGCTCGCCAAGGCGCAGGGCCCGCAGGCAGTGGTCGACGTACACCGAGGCTTGATTGGCAAGGCGCTGGCGCAGCGCTGGTTCTTATCGTTCCCGTAATAAACCGGCCCGAGCCGTTCGCGCACGTGTGCACTATCGGGCTACCGCATCAGGCGTGGCGTTGGCGTTAGGTTAGGCGGGCATTCGCTTATCCAACGTAAAGGAATACCTTTCATGCCAATCGTCACGCCGATCCCGGCGGAAAACCTGTTGAAAACCGTGATAAAGGGGCAGTTTTCAACGCGCCCCGCCCTGCGGTCGGTAGTTGCAGAAATGCTGGCCCGCACCCTGAAAGAACACTACCCGCCCCTGTCCATCGCCCCTTCGGATCTGTACATGGCGCTCCCCCGTGAGGGGGGCGGCCGGGCACTGCGGCCGGTGCTGGATGTGGCGCTGCAATTCCTTGCCGACGGCCATTTCCCCGACCTTTCATTGAGTTACGGGTTGGACGCCTACCTGAGCGACGCCACCGGCAGCCGACTCACGTTTCAGGCCGATGGCGAGCGCAGCTACGACCTGAACGTCTTCGAAAACGCGATACGGGAACTGCCCTTGATCCTGTTTATCGGGGCCCAAGAGGCGCTGGCCGCGTATTGGGAACAGGACAGCGATACCGGCGTCAGTCGCTGGCAATGGTTGGCCGAAGTGCTGCGCGGCGCATTCAGGGCCAGCGCCGTCCGTCAATCGGGGGACGACACCCAGCAACTGCAGATACTGAGCACCCTGGCCGACTATCCCAGCCGAGAAACCAGAACCGAGCAGCCATGGCCTGCCAATGCGATCCACGCCTACACCCTGGAAACCCAGCTTGTACAAGGCAGCACATCACTGACGCAGCAGGCCAGCGATATTCTAGTGGTCAGCGGCACGCGCGTGCTGCTGTGTGGTTTGTCCGGCCGGATCGATTCCTACGCCAGCCTTGATGCATTCGGCGAGGCATGGGGCAAACGCATGCAGGCAGAGGGGATGGCCGACACCATCACTTGGCGCCAGTACGAGCCCGATGGCGATATTTTCGAAGTGCAGGCGGCGCTGGTATTGGATCGACAACTGGAGAACCTGGCCAATCTGCGCCTGCCGGCGGGCACCAGCGTCAAGGCGTTGGAACAGCAGTTTGCGGCAATCACCGACCTGGCCAGCCTGTTCCCCGACTCGCCCGCCATCGCCAGCCATCCCGCGCCGTCGATCGAGACGGCCCTGCCCGGCTGGCTGCAAAACGCCTCGGCGGCCGATCGTTTCGCGTTTTCTCAGTGCCTGCTCGAACAGGCCAGCCTTCGGCGTCTGAATCAAGGCAAACACTACCTCGATGATCTCGAGGATATTCGCAGCTATGCCGCCAGCCATCTGGATCACCAACTGTGCCTGGACCGCAACGCCAACGAACACGGCGAACGCAGCTGCAAGGAACTTGCCCAGGGCGCCTACCGGGCCGACGCACTGCAACTGACCTTCGAAGTGCCGGTGGGCACTCTGCAAAGTGGCTATATCGACCGCGTGTCAATGAGCCTGGTCGACCTGGCGCTCAAGAACCTTTCAGGTAAACCTGCCGGCCGCATGACGGTGCGCCATGCGGATGGCCAGCCGGTCGACAGCAGCCTGACCCCGGAGTATCTGCTCGCGCTGGTGCAGCGCATCGATGTCGGGCGCAACTACCCGGCTTACCTTCACCAGTCACTGCTCGGCGAGGACGCCCAGGCGCAAGAGCGCAAGCGGCTGTTCCTTGTGCAGCGTCCCATCGACCTGAAAACCCAGGCCCTGGAATACAAGATCAAAGGCCAAGCCGGGCTTACGTCGCGAGGGCTGCGCTATGTCGAAGCAGTGCTGGGCACCCACAGTACCGAGCGCTGGGCGGGCATGGATGAAGTGGTCATGCGTGTGCTCGCCTTTCAACGCAAGCCCGGCGCCAAGGCGGACGGGGTGCAGAATATGTTCATCATCGAGCCGCGCAACGGGCAGCCAGGCCCGCGCTTGTTGTATCGCCCGGCGTATCGGGATTCGCTGTTGGAATTCACCGACCGCGCCAGTCTGCTGGCCGCCATCGCCGAGCCCGGCGAGCTGCAGGACAGCGTCCTGGCCTGGATGGAAGACCCTGCCAGAGCGGTGTACAGCAACGGCGGATTCCGGGAGCCCCATTACGTGCGTGTCAGCGGCATAGGTTCCGAGTTCGACCCCTTGCCGCCCATTCCACGCCCCGCGACGCTGGCCCCGCCGAATGATGAAAGCAGCGATCAAATCCTCCAGGCGCTGGGCAACAACCAACTGATGGACTACCTGTACGAGTGCGAAGCGCGGCAACTGCAGGAGCAAGCCGACCGCGACTCGACGTCCAACGCCGAAAGCCGCTGGGCGCTGATTCTCGAAGGCGTGCAACTGGGCTTCAACACCTTGCTGATGCTGGTGCGTGGGCCCTTGGCGGCGGTGGGCTGGTTCATGCAGTTGGCCCTGAGCCTCAAGCAGGACGTACCAGCCCTGGAAAGCAAAGACCCGATTGCCCGTGAACTGGCGTGGGTCGACCTGCTGCTCAACACCAGCATGGTTCTGATTCACCTGGGGATACGCGACCACGTAGCACAGCCCCCTGCGCAAGCGGAGGTCCCACGGTTGCCATTGCAACACCCGCAGGGACAGGCCATCTCAACCCCGGCCGTGGTTCGACGGGGCATCGTCGGCTTGCCTGCCGAACCGCCCGGCGGCGGCCGCACCCTGTTGGATATCGACCGCTCCCTGGCCAGCGACAGGGCCGCGACACGTTTGTTAAGGAAACTGCTGGAGGTCAATGTGCCCTGGCCTGAACACGCCCCGGACCCCGTCGCGCTCGGCCCTTATCGCGGGTTGTTCAAGATCGGCCAGCGCTGGCACGCCACGGTGGGCGGCCTGCTGTTTCGCGTCAACATTACCCCGGACGTGGACGACGTATTCATCATTGACCCGAACAAACCCGACCACCCCGGCATCAAGCTGCGCACCGATGGCAAGGGCCACTGGACCCTAGACCGCGGGCTCAAGCTGGCGGGCGGCGGGCCCAAGCGTCTGGCAACGCTGCGCGAAGAGAATCGTCGCCAGGCGGTGCAATTGAAGGACCGGATGGACACGCTCAATGAGCAGATTTCCCCAGACATGGCCGAGTTCAGAGATTGGTTGACCCGCCTTAACAATAACCGCGTGGTCCTGATCAAGCAGACCACTACGTTGAAACTGGTGTGGAACCTGCTGCAAAAAGCCACCGATGCGCAGAGACCCGCGATCGAAGCACGGCATCAGCAGGAGATAGCGGCCTATTCGAAGGCGCGCACCGACTATGAGGTGGTCCTGGATAAACTCGAGCAGAGTTACGCCAAGGTACTGCCAAAGCGCATCGAGCTGTACAAGGTAGGTCAGGACCTGCAGAAATACGCGGGTGCCGGCCCCCATGTCCAGGACCAGGCCATCACGCTCAAAACGCTTTGGGACGAGCAAATGCGCACGCATTTCCACCTGCAGAAATGGGCCGACACCTTTATGTTCACTGAGCGTGGCGAGCCCATGAGCCACCTGGCCAGCCGGATGCGCGAGGAACTGCGCGAAGGTCGCCCCTGGGCGTATAACGAACATGTGACCCGCTCGATTGAACTGGCGGACGTCGTTCAACGCATGGCGGCCCGCTCGCGCGAGATGGAAACCACCCTTGAGTTGCTGGAACAGGACTCCGTGGCCGGACGTGTGTTGCGCACGCAAGCGTTGTCCAAAATTACGACGTTCCAGCACTTTTTTGCGCAGAACCTGGAGATGCATGCGCTGATCCCGCTCTCGTGGGTGGTCGTGAAATTGTCGGCGCTGGAGGTGTCGCCGCTGGAGGCGCTGTACATCGACCATCTAAACAATTCGAGCCTGGGCCAGGCCTTGCTGTCACATACCGAAGTGCGCAGCAGCAGCGGTTATCCGCTGGATGAGCAACGATTGCTGTACGGCACAATCCTGGACAAGTACCGCAGCTACGAGCAGGCCATCGAAGCGCTCACGTTCATCAATCCGCAACGCGTACACCCCGTGGCCGAACGCCTGCTGGCCGGGCTGAGTCGGGCGCGGACGCTGGCTGAAAACGAGCTGGAAAGTGTGGTGCGCAGCCAGGAAGCACTGGAGGTCGAAGCATCCGCCGCCACGTTGCTCAGGCCGAAAGAGCCGGCCAAACGTATCTTCAAAACCCGTACGCGCACGTACTGGATCAGCGAGCTGAAACCTGTCGATGGTCTACACCCACGCGAACGGCTCACCATTACCAATAGCCTGACCGGTGAACCCCTGACCACCTTCGACGCGGATGATGCCGGCAGTTGGGTGGAAACGCCCCAGCAACCCATGGCCGCCCCCGAACCGGCGGCGCCGGCCTCTACCCTGGCAATGCTCAAAGACCAGGGCGAGAAAGTGCTGCGGCAACGCCCCGAGATCGAACGGCTGATCAGTGCCCAACAGAAGAAGCTGGAGTCCGCCCTCACCCGGCAAGACGTCAACCCGGCCGACTGGGATGAGTTGCTCACCGGACAGGCCGATAGACTCAACGCACTTGCGGATGAAATCGCACGGGATCACAGCGACCAGCCCAGGGCGCAGGACGCCATCGATCGTTACCGCGCCAACGCCAGGGACATGCAGCGCATGGCCACACGACTGTGCAGCGACGCCTACAAACGCCAGTGGCCAACCCTGGAAAGCCTCGATTACCTCTGGCGACACAAGGAAATCGATATCAACCTGACCAGCCTGGCAGACCCGCAGCGGCCAACCCTCAGTGGGGATTTCTTCACCGAATACGCGGTGTACGACAAAGCGCAAAAGCCGCCCAGTGTGCTTTGGTATGCCCACTTTCACTACGCCACCGCCGACGCGCCGCCTGAGCGCTACACGCGAGCCCACTTGAAACTGGCCAGCCAGCGCAAATACACGCAAAAGGATCTGCTCAAGGAACATGTCCAGGCGAAATTGCGCAGTGAGCAGGCGGCAGGGGCCGACCCGGTGGAAAGAATCCTGTACGTATTGATCGCGCCGCCCCAGGACCAGCTCTTCCTGGCTATCGCGCCAACCATCAATTGACCCTCAACGTCCGGCGTCGCTGACGCCGGACGTTGTGTACCGCCTTGGGCTCAGTGGGCAAACAGCGAATTGCCCTTCTGCCCCGCCAGCTTCTCGGGTTTGATCAGGAAGCGCGCCAGTGCCGGCAGCAGCCACAGTGCACCGAACATGTTCCACAGCAGCATGAAGGTGAGCATCAGGCCCATGTCGGCCTGGAACTTGATGGCCGAGAAGATCCAGGTGCACACGCCGATGGCCAGGCACAGGCCGGTAAACAACACGGCTTTACCGGTGGATTTGAGCGTCTGGTAATAGGCTTCCTGCAACGGCAACCCGGCACGCAGGAAACTTTCCAGGCGGCTGTAGATGTAGATGCCGTAGTCCACGCCAATCCCCACGCCCAACGCCACCACCGGCAAGGTCGCGACCTTGACGCCGATGCCCATGAACGCCATCAGCGCATTGCCCAGTACCGAGGTGAGCACCAGTGGCAGCACGATGCACAGGGTCGCGGCCCACGAGCGGAAGGTGATCATGCACATGGTCGCCACGCACAGGTACACCAGGATCAGGATGGTCAGTTCCGACTCCTTGATGACCTCGTTGGTGGCAGCCTCGATCCCGGCGTTACCGGCGGCGAGGATGAATTCCAGGCCGTCCTTGTTGTTTTCCTTGGCGAAGTCCTGCACCGCATGCACGGCGCGGTCGAGGGTTTCGGCCTTATGGTCGTTGAGGAACACCAGCACCGGCGCCAGTGAGCAGTTGTTGTTGTACAGGCCGTCGGCGCGGGCAATGGAGTTGTTCAGCACGTCCGGGTTACGCGACAGGGTTTCCCATTTCAGGTTGCCCTCGTTCATGCCCTTGATCATCTGCTTGGACACGGTCACCAGCGAGATCGCCGACTGCACGCCCTCGGTGTTCTGCATCTTCCACATCAACTGATCGATGGGCGCCATGGCTTCATACCGCGAGCAGCCTTCGGCCTTGGTCTTGACCATTACCACCAGCACGTCGGAGCTGGTGGAGTAATTGCTGATGATGAAGTTGTTGTCTTTGTTGTAGCGCGAGTCCGGGCGCAGTTCCGGTGCACCTTGGTCCAAGTCGCCGATCTTGAGGTTCTGGCTGTACCAGAGGCCGCCGCCAAAGGCGACCAGGGCCAGCAGGACCGACACTGGCGCGACTTTGGCGCTGGCGAATTTGGACAGCAGGCGCCAGAACGGATGCTCGCGGTTTGCGTCTTTCTTGCTCTTGGCGATGGCGCGCTTGCTGATGCCGACATAGGAAATCGCCACCGGCAGCAGGATCAAGTTGGTGAACACGATCACCGCCACGCCGATGGACGCGCCGATGGCCAGTTCACGGATCACGCCGATGTCGATGATCAACAGCGTAATGAACCCGACCGCATCCGCCAGGATCGCGATCATCCCCGGCAGGAACAGTTGACGAAAGGTCCGCCGTGCAGCCGTCAACGCGTTGTCGGCCTCGCTGGATTGCAGGGCGATACCGTTGATCTTTTGCACGCCATGGGAAATACCGATGGCGAAAATCAGGAACGGCACCAGCATCGAATACGGGTCCAGCCCGAAGCCGAAGAAGTGCATCAACCCCAGTTGCCAGACCACCGCCACCAGGGTGGTGCTCAACACCGCGATGGTGCTGCGCAGGCAGTTGGTGAACCACAGCAGCAGAATCAGGGTGATGACGAATGCGATGCCGAAGAACAGCACCACCATTACCAGGCCGTCGATCAGGTCGCCGACCTTCTTGGCAAAGCCCACGATGTGGATCTTGACGTTGGGGTTCTGGGCTTCGAACTTGTCGCGGATCTTGTCTTCGAGTTCATGGGAGAACTTGCGATAGTCCAGGGCCAGCAACTTGCCCTGATCCTGCGGGTCCGGATAGGACTCCAGCAGCGGGATATCCACGATGCTCGACTTGAAATCGTTGGCGACCAAGCGCCCGACCTGGCCGGACTTGAGTACGTTATTGCGCAGTTGATCGAGGCTTTGCGCCGAGCCGTTGTAGCTTTGGGGGATCACCTCACCGCCGGCGAAGCCCTCTTCGGTCACTTCGGTCCAGCGCACGCTAGGACTCCACAGCGACTTGAGGCCCGAGCGGTCGACGCCGGAGATGTAGAACACCTCGTCGTTGATCTGCCTCAGGGTCTCCATGTACTCCTTCGTGAAGATGTCACCGTCCTTGGCCTCCACCGAGATGCGCACGGTGTTGCCCAGGTTGGCCAAGTCGTTGCGGTGTTCCATCATCTTTTCGATGAAGGGGTGCTTGAGGGGGATCATCTTTTCAAAGCTGGTGGACGGGCGAATCAGCGTCGCCTGCCAGAACAGGAACACGCTCACCAGCAGGCAGATGACGATCACTGCCGGGCGATTGTTGAAAATCAGGCGCTCAAGAAAGGTCGCTTTATCGTTGTGATGACTGCTCATTCTGTCCCCGCCTTCTTATTGTTTTACGAGCTCAGCGCCAGTCGGCGTCGATACGCGAACGCCACCCTGCCCGGCCAGAATCAAGTTGCCATTGCCCGCCGCCGTCACCGACGACAGTGAAATACGGTCAGGGCGGTTGAACACGCTGAAGGTCTGGCCATCGTCGTGGCTGACCACCACGCTGCCACCGTTACCGACCACCACGATTGCGCCGTCATCCAGCAAGGTCGCGCCCGACAAACCAAACTCCAAGGCGCCACGGGTGGCGTTCAACTCAACCTGCTCCCAGGTGCTGCCGAAATCGGTGGAACGGTACAGGTTGCCGCGCAGGCCGAAGGCCAGCAGGGTTTGCGGTTGCGCGGTGCTGATTACCCCGAACAGCGAACCTTCATAAGGGCCTTCGAGTTTTTCCCAGGTCTGCCCGTCGTCACTGGAGCGGAACATGCTGCCCTGCTCGCCGACGATAAACAGGCCGGCGTCTTTGATCTGGGCGATGGCGTTGAGGTGGAACTGGTCTTCGTTGTCGAGGCGGTCGCTGACGTCGTTCCAGCTCTTGCCGCCATCGGTGGTTTCGATCAATGCACCGTACGCGCCGACGGCCAGGCCGTGATTGGCGTCTTTGAACCACACATCGAGCAGCGGCGCTTCGCGCTTGAGGTCCTGGTATTGCTGGGTCCAGGTGGCGCCGCCGTCGGTGCTGGCGAGAATTTGCGCATCGTGGCCTACCGCCCAGCCATGTTTGTCGTCGACGAAAAACACTGCCGTGAGCAATTGGCGGGTGGGGACTTTGGCTTGGGTCCAGGTAGAGCCCTGGTCATCGGAATAGAGGATATGCCCGCGATCACCGACGGCTACCAGGCGCTTGCCGGCATGCACCACGTCGATCATCAGGCCTTTGGCGGCCTTGGGGGACTCAATCGCAAACGCTGGCGTTGCGGGGGTATCGCTGGCTGCCAGCACCGGTGTCGTCAACGCAGCACCGGCCAGCAACGAGAGCGCTGTGGCCAGCAACGCAACCCTGCGTGCGGCGCGTGGGCGGCAAACAACCCAACCCATGACAGGCTCACTCATAGACCTTTCTCCCATTTATTATTGTTAGGTCTTGCCTTCCCGGGCTCTGAAACCTGCAATCTAGAGCGCCTGAAGGAAGCAGGGGCCATCCTATCGGGCTTTGGAATCGTCTGACAATCGGCGCTACGTTATCTTTTGTTAACTGGCGGCTTTTGGCCACTTGGTGAATATAGCTGCATTCGCCAAGGTGATTACCGAGGCGTTAATGAATTTTTATTCCATCTATTGAAATATGGGAATTTTTATTCCATTAATGCACATCCTGAAAACAATAATCCAAAGGACCACGGCTATGCGTGAACTCGGAATCGGCTTGATCGGCACAGGCTTCATGGGCCGCGCCCACGCCTTGGCGTTCAACAATGCCCGGGCGGTGTTTGAACTGCCAGTCACCCTGAAGCTGGCCGCCCTGGCCGATGCCGACACCGAACGCGCCCAGCACTGCGCCTCGTCCTGGGGGTTTGATCACGCCCATGGCGACTGGCAGGCGCTGATCAACGACCCCAAGGTCGATATCGTGGCCATCACCACCCCCAACCACCTGCACTACCCCATGGCGATGGCCGCGATTGCCGCCGGCAAAGCGGTGTATTGCGAAAAACCCCTGGCCGTGAGCCTGGAACAGGCCGACGCCATGCGCCGCGCCGCCAGTGCCGCCGGGGTGGTAACGCGGGTGGGCTACAACTATCAACACAACCCGATGATCACCTTGGCGCGGCAATTGATCGCCAGTGGCGAGTTGGGTGACCTCATCAGCTTCCAGGGCGAGTTCAGCGAAGACTTTATGGCTGACCCAACATCACCCTGGTCCTGGCGCTGCGAAGTGGAACACGCCGGCGGCGCCCTGGCGGACTTGGGCAGCCACTTGCTGTCGATGGCGCGCTATCTGGTCGGGGATGTGGTCAGCGTCTGCGCCGATACCCAGACCGTCCACGTTCAACGCCCGGCTGTCAAAGGCAGCAACGAACTCAAACCTATCGCCGTGGATGACCAGGTACACGCCCTGCTGCGTTTCGCCAATGGCGCGCGCGGCACGGTGAGCAGCAGTTGGCTCAAACATGGCTACAAGAACCACTTGAGCTTCGAGATCAGCGGCACCAAAGGCACCTTGGCGTTCGATCAGGAGCGCTTGAATGAGCTTCGCCTGTGCCGTGTCGGCCAGGACGGCTTCCAACGCTTGCTGGCCGGCCCTTCCCTGCCCGGTTATGCGGCGTTCAGCCCGGCAGCGGGACACCAACTTGGCTACAACGAGTTAAAGACCCTGGAAGTGCAAGAATTGATCATGGCCGTCGCAGGCCAGGGGACCGATGGCACCGACTTTGAAGCGGCGTGGGAGGTGGAGCGGTTGGCGACGGCGATTCGCGTGGCTGCCCAGGAAGAACGTTGGGTCAACGTGAACTCGGTTTGAACATGTGGGAGGGGGCTTGCTCCCGATGGCGGTGTGTCAGACGAAGATGTTCCAACTGGGCCACCGCCATCGGGAGCAAGCCCCCTCCCACATTTAGATCACTTACACATTTAGATCGCCTACACACATTTAAATCAGCGCAAGGCTCGGCGCAGCACTTTACCCACGGTGGTTTTAGGCAACTCGGTGGTGCGAAACTCCACATACCTGGGCACCTTGTAGCCCGTCAGGTATTCCCGGCAATGGGCGAGGATCTGTTCCTGGGTCAGGTTCGGGTCCTTGCGCACCACGATGATCTTCACTTTCTCGCCCGTGACGCCGTCCTCCACGCCAATCGCGGCTACTTCGCCTACGCCAGGGTGCATCGCCACCACGTCTTCGATTTCATTCGGATACACGTTGAAGCCCGAGACCAGGATCATGTCCTTCTTGCGATCCACCAGGCGGATATAGCCGCGCTCGTCCATCACGCCAATATCGCCGGTGGACAACCAGCCCTGCGCATCCAGCACCTCGGCGGTTGCCTCGGGGCGTTTCCAGTAGCCCTGCATCACCTGCGGGCCACGCACTTGCAGTTCGCCCTGCTCGCCAATGTCGGCGAGTTCACCGTCCTCACGCATAAAGCGCACCCAGGTGGACGGCAACGGCACACCGATGCTACCGGTGAACTCCATCTCGCGCATGCGCGCAATGTTGATCGGGCTGATGCTCACTACCGGCGAGCACTCGGTCAGGCCATAACCTTCGATGATCGGCAGCCCAGTGACTTCCTTCCAGCGCTTGGCCACTGCCGTGTGCGTGGCCATGCCGCCGGCGATCACCATGCGCAGGTCGGAAAAGTCCCGCGCGCAGAACTCCTTGTTTTCCAGCAAGCCGTTAAACAGTGTGTTGACCCCGGCAATGCCGTTGAAGCGCTCCTTGCGCAGGATCATCTGCACCCGTTTCACATCCCGAGGGTTCGCGATGAGGATGTTGCGCCCGCCCAGGCACATGAACATCAGGCAGTTCACCGTCAGGGAAAAGATGTGGTACAGCGGCAGCAACGTGACGTTGGTTTCCTGCTTGTGTTGGTCCAGTTGGTCGCCGACCCACGCTTTGGCCTGCAGCAGGTTGGCGATGATATTACGGTGGCTGAGCATCACGCCTTTGGCGTCGCCAGTGGTGCCGCCGGTGTATTGCAGGAAGGCCAGGTCATCCAGGGCCATGCTCACCGGAAAGTGGTTGAGGGCCCGCCCCTGTTTCAACACCCGATTGAAACGCACCGCCCCCGGCAGCTTGAACGCGGGTACCTGCTTCTGCACGCTGCGCAGGATGAAGTTCATTGCCGCGCCCTTGAAGGTGCCGAGCAAGTCGCCGATGGCCGCGATTACCACGCGCTTGACGCTGCTGCCAGCCACGACCTTCTCCAGGGTGTGGGCGAAGTTTTCGAAGATCACCACCGTCTCGGCGCCGCTGTCCTTGAGCAAGTGTTTGAGTTCGTGGGCGGTGTACAGCGGGTTGACGTTGACCACCACTGCGCCAGCCAGGATGGTGCCGAGCAGGCAGATCGGGTACTGCAAGCAATTGGGCATCATCAGCGCCACACGGTCGCCCGGCTGTACGCCCTGGCCCTGGAGCCAGGCGGCAAACGCAATGCCTTGGACCTGCCAGTCGGCGTAAGTCATTTCGGTGCCGATGCTGACGTAAGCCACGCGCTCACGGAATTTTTCCAGGTGCTCCAGGAATACTTCCCGCAGCGATGGGTATTCCTCAATCGCGGCATCAATGTCTGCCGGGACGCCGGGCAGATAAGCGTTCAACCACACGCGTTCGGTGTGTTCCTGGCTGATAGCGTTCATGGCAGTCTCCTTATTGTTATTTTGGGTAGCGCTACTTTTCGACAATGGCGGTAATGCCCAGCCCGCCCGCTGCACAGATCGAGATCAACCCGCGCCCGCCGCCGCGCTCGTGGATGGCCTTGGCCAACGCCGCCAATTGCCGGCCACCGGTGGCGGCAAACGGATGACCGCAGCCGAGGGAACCGCCGTTGACGTTCATTTTGGCGCGGTCGATGACGCCCAGCGGCGCGTCGAGTCCCAGGCGTTCGCGGCAATAGTCGGCGTCTTCCCAGGCCTTGAGGGTGCACAACACCTGAGCGGCAAAGGCTTCGTGGATTTCGAAAAAATCGAAGTCGGCAAAGCTCAGGCCTTCGCGCTTGAGCATGCGCGGCACGGCATAGGCCGGGGCCATCAGCAGACCTTCGGTGCCGTCGACAAAATTCACCGCGGCGGTTTCGCCGGTGCGTAGGTAAGCCAGCACCGGCCAGCCGTTGGCGGCCGCCCACTCTTCGCTGGCCAGCAGCACCACCGAGGCGCCATCGGTCAGAGGCGTGGAGTTGCCCGCTGTGAGCGTGCCGTTCTGGCGGTCGTAGGCTGGGGATAGACCGGCGAGTTTTTCCAGGCTGGCGTCGGCCCGCAGATTGTTGTCACGGGTCAGGCCGCGGTGGGGGCTGATCAGGTCCTCGAAGAAACCGCGTTTGTACGCGGCATCCAGGCGTTGGTGACTAGTGAGGGTCAGCTCATCTTGGGCCAGGCGCTTGATCTGCCAGCGCTTGGCCATTTCTTCGCAGTGCTCGCCCATGGACAAACCGGTGCGCGGCTCGCCGTTGCGTGGCAGCAGCGGTTTGAAAAACATCGACGGCCGCGCCTTCAGCAGAGCCTTGAGCTTGTCGCCCAAGCCCTTGGCGCGGTTGGCTGCGAGCAAGGTATGGCGCAAGGATTCGTTGATGCCGATGGGGGCGTCGGAGGTGGTATCGGCGCCACCGGCAATGCCTACTTCGATCTGGCCCAGGGCGATTTTATTCGCCACCAACAATGCCGCTTCCAGGCCCGTGCCGCAGGCTTGTTGCAGATCGTAGGCCGGGGTCTCAGGGGACAAGGTGGTTGATAGCAGGGACTCACGTGCGAGGTTGAAATCCCGCGAATGCTTGATCACCGCGCCGGCAGCAAACTCGCCCAGGCGCTGGCCATGCAGGTTGTAACGGTCGACCAAGCCTTGCAGCGCCGCTACCAGCAAATCCTGGTTGCTGTCGTGGGCATACACCGTGTTGGAACGGGCAAAAGGGATACGGTTGCCGCCGATAATCGCCACGCGGCGGGTCGGGGCCGGATTGAAGCTGTAGTCACTCATGTATGGCTCTCATTCCAGACAAATAGCCCGCGCATATGGGGTTTGTCGCCGGCGAAATTGCGCACTTCGAATTCGCGACTCGGGCCGGTCACAGGGTGTTGCCACAGGGCAACTTGGCCGGGCAAAAAGATCGGCAACTTGAAGTCGCAATGGGCTTCGGCCTGATCCAATCCACCGGGCGGTTGCTGGGCGGCCAAGGCGCGGCCAAGCGTCCACATGCCGTGGGCGATGGCGCGGCGGAAACCGAAGAGTTTTGCGCCGATCACCGAGGTGTGGATCGGGTTGAAATCCCCCGAAACCTTGGCGAAGCGCCGGCCCAGGTCGGCGGGTAAAACCCAGCGCTGGGTGCGCAGCAGGCCGTGTTCCTGCAATGGCAACGCGTCGCCCCAGGGCTCGCCAATCGGGTCTTTTACGTCGCGGCGCAGGTAGAGGCTGTCGCTTTCCCACGCCAGGGTGCCGGCGCTGTAAGCGCGTGTGGCGATGCTCAGCGCCTGGCCCTTGGGATGGGCGACCCAGCGCTCGGCATACACCTCCAGTCGCAAGGCCTGACCTTCGTGCAGGCGCTGGTGCTGACGAATGCGATTGGCCAAGTGCACCATGCCGCTGGCCGGGTACGGGAAGCTTGGCCGGGTCAACAGCATCAAGTGCAGCGGGAACGCCAGCACATGGGGATAGGACAGCGGCACACCCTGCTCGCGCCGGAACCCGCAGGCACGGCCATAGGCGGCGATGCCGGCGGCGGATAACCCCACCGCCGAGCGCACCAGCCGCTCCTTGGGCAGTACCGGCGCGCCGTCGAACTTGGGCTTACGCAGGGCGCGCACGCCATCCAGCAACAACTGGGTGCGCGAGGGCGGCGGGTCGATAATCTGGGTCACGTAGTCCATGGCTCAGGCTCCCAGCAGACTTTGGCCGCACACACGAACGACTTGGCCATTGACGCCACCCGACGCGGGATGCGCCAACCAGGCGATGGTCTCGGCCACATCGATGGGCTGCCCGCCCTGGCTCATAGAGTTCATGCGCCGCCCTGCTTCGCGAATCATCAGGGGGATCTTTGCTGTCATCTGGGTCTCGATAAACCCCGGCGCCACGGCATTCACCGTCACCTGCTGCGTGGCGGCGCGCGTCGCGAGGCCTTGCACCAGGCCGATCACGCCAGCCTTGGAGGTGGCGTAGTTGCTTTGGCCGAGGTTGCCGGCAATACCGGAAATCGATGACACACACACAATGCGCCCACCGGGATTAAGCCCCTGGTTTTCCATCAATGCGGTGCTCAGGTGCAACGGTGCTTCGAGGTTGACCGCCAGCACATCGCGCCAGGCCGCTTCGGGCATTTTTGCGATGGTCTTGTCGCGGGTGATGCCGGCGTTGTGCACCACCACATCGAACGCGCCGTATTGGCTGACGTGGGCCAGCAACGACGAGGCTGCATCCGGCGCGGTGATGTCCAAGGGCAACGCTGAACCATCGACGCTGGCGGCGGCCTGTTCCAACGATTGCTGGGCCTGGGGCACGTCCACACACACCACGTGCGCCCCTTCACGTGCCAAGACCTGAGCGATGGCCAAGCCGATGCCACGGGAAGCGCCAGTGACCAGCGCACGTCGGCCAGCGAAAGGCTTGTCCCAGTTGACACTAGGGTTGCCATCTACCGGTTTTTCCAATCGCACCACTTGCCCCGACACATAGGCCGAACGGCGCGACAGGAAGAAACGCAGGCTGCTGTCCAACCCGTCTTCGGCGCCTGGCGCAACATAAAGCAACTGGACGGTGATCGCCCGACGCAGCTCCTTGGCCAGCGAACGCACCAGCCCTTCGAGGGCGCGTTGGGCGACGGCGTGGGGCAAGTCCGCGCAATGCTCCGGTGCAGTGCCGAGCACCACCACCCGTGCGTGTTGGCCCAGGCGCTTGGCGTTGGCGTGGAAGAATACGTACAGCTCATCCAACTGTTTAAGGTCGACCACCGCGCTGGCGTCATACACCGCGCCCTGGGCCTTGACCGTGGACGGCGCCTTGAGCGTTGCCGGGGTAGCCGCGACCGTGTCGGTGGCGCTGAAGACCTGGTGCACCTGGGAGGCCAGGCGCCCTGCCCCGGCGACAATCACCGGGTTAGCCAGGCCCGGCTGACCGCTGCGATGGCGTTGCAACGGCACGGGCTGGGGCAAGCCCACTGCCTGGGCCAGGCGACGGCCCCAGGGGGAATTGACGAACGATAGGTAGCTGTCACTCATATCAGCATTCACTCACAACACATTCTGACCTTGTAAACCCGGTCCATGTGGGAGGGGCATGCCCCCGATAGCGGTGGTTCAGCCAATGAGTCGGTGACTGATGGATTGCTATCGGGTGCAAGCGCCCTCCCACACTGGCCGCGTTTGTCCTAGTTGACCGAGGCGTTTTCGCTTTGGCTGCTGCGCCGCTTGGTGGCCGGTTCCAACGCCTGCTTGCGCTGCTGCAAGGCCTCCAGCAAACCAAAGTCCTGCGGGAAGTCATCCACCTGGATACCGTGGTCGGCGTATTCCACATAGCGCGCGAGCAAGGCGTCTTCGTCGTCGCTGATCAAGTCCAGCGCCCTGGCCTTGACGCGCCAGGTGGTGAAAGCCGTGGCGGAAATAGGCATCGGTTCGAGCACGCCTTGCTTGATGGCAGGCTTGAGCCGGGCGTCGATCAGCTCCACTTGTGGCAGCAGACGGAAGCCCAACTCGCCATACGCCAACTTGTCGATTTCCGGACGTGGAATGTAGGAATTGGCCAACAACCGGTCACGGGTCTCGCCCGGTGTCTGCACCACATCGGCCACCTGGGCCAGTAGGCGATCCGACGGTTTGCGCAGCGGAATGCCGAACGGGAACGTCAGGCCGCGCACCACGGCGGCGGCGGCTTTGGACGGGTAGTTTTCCAGCACTTCGGCAAGGGCTTCATGAGCACGCACTAGCGCATCCTGAGCCGACCAGTGCACCAGCGGCAGGTCTGACTGAGGCCGGCCGTCATCCTCGAACCGCTTGAGCACGCAGGACAAAATGTACAGCTGCGACAGAATATCCCCCAGACGCCCGGTGATACTTTCCTTGCGCTTGAGGGCACCGCCCAGCACACCCATGGAAATGTCCGAGATCAGCGCCAGCACCACCGACAGACGATTGGCCTGGCGGTAGTAGGACGCCAGCGCGGGGTCGGTCTTGGCAGGTGCGGAAATCAGACGGCCGCCTGTCAGCGAATGCACCGCCGCACGTACGGTGTTGGCCAGCACGAAACTCACATGGCCGAACATCGCGCTGTCAAAGTCTTCCAGCGCCTTACGCCGGTCCGGGTTGCGCGCCGCTTCCATCTCACGGAACACATAGGGATGGCAACGGATCAGGCCCTGGCCAAAGATGATGAGGCAGCGCGTCATGATATTCGCGCCTTCCACCGTGATGGCGATGGGGCTTTGCTGATACGCACGGGCCAGGAAGTTATTCGGGCCCATGCAAATGCCCTTGCCGGCGACGATGTCCATGCCGTCGTTGACGATGATTCGCGCACGCTCGGTGACGTGGTACTTCGCAATGGCGGAGATCACCGAAGGTTTCTCGCCGGCATCCAGGGACGCTACCGATACCTTGCGCACCGCATCGCAGGCATACAAATGCCCGGCCATGCGCGCCAGAGGTGCCTGCACCCCTTCGAACTTGCCGATGGGCAGGCCGAACTGCTTGCGCATCGCGGCATAAGCCGTAGTGCCACGCACCGCAACCTTGGCCAGGCCGACGTTGGCCGACGGCAACGAAATGGCACGGCCTGCTGCTAGGCACTCCATCAGCATGCGCCAGCCATTACCGACTTGTTCACGGCCGCCGATCACCCATTCCAACGGGATGAAGACGTCCTTGCCGGTGGTCGGGCCGTTCTGGAATACGGCGTTAAGTGGCCAATGGCGGCGACCGCTGTTTACGCCGGGGTGGGACGTGGGGATCAGTGCGCAGGTGATGCCGAGCGAACCTTTCGGGCCCAGCAAGCCGTCCGGGTCTTCGGCGCGAAACGCCAGGCCCAGCACGGTGGCGATGGGGCCGAGGGTGATATAGCGCTTGTCCCAGGTCACTTTGAAACCCAGCACTTCTTCGCCCTCGTGCATGCCCTTGCAGACAATACCCAGGTCTGGAATGGCCCCGGCATCCGAGCCCGCATACGGGCTGGTCAGGGCAAAGCACGGGATGTCTTCACCCCGAGCCAGGCGCGGCAGGTAGTAATTACGTTGGGCGTCGGTGCCGTAGTGCAACAACAGCTCGGCCGGGCCGAGGGAGTT
Organism: Pseudomonas sivasensis; assembly: GCF_021391435.1. NCBI lineage: Bacteria > Pseudomonadati > Pseudomonadota > Gammaproteobacteria > Pseudomonadales > Pseudomonadaceae > Pseudomonas > Pseudomonas sivasensis. The sequence continues at coordinate 3,598,853 of NZ_CP090029.1, forward strand.
GGGCACCATCACCGAAATCGCCGCCGCCGAGCAGCGCGTCGACAGCTTCATCACCACTTGCGAATGGGCATAGTGGGAGAAGCCTTTGCCGCCGTACTGCTTGGGAATGATCATGCCGAGGAAACCGGCATCCTTGGTGTACTGCCAGCCTTCGGGGGACATGTCCTGCCAGACCTGGGTGGTTTCCCAGTCGTTGGCGATGTCGCACAAGGTTTCCACTTCATTGTCGAGGAAGGCTTGCTCCTCGGCGCTGAGGCTGGCCGGCGCGGCTTGCAACAGGCGCTGCCAATCGGGTTTGCCGCTGAACAACTCGGCGTCCCACCACACGGTACCGGACTCGATAGCCGCACGCTCGGTGTCGGACATTGCCGGCATAATCGTGCGAAAGAGGCCGAGGGCCTTGCTGGTGAGCAAGGTGCGACGCAGGGGTTTGATCGCCATCAGCAACGCGGGCGCTATCACCAGCAGCGCCGCGACGCTGGCCCCAAAACCTGCCACCACGTTGAACACGTAACCCAGTGCCAACCAGATCAAGCCGGCCCCTAACCACAGGGTCGCGGCAGCTTGTCGATACGCCAGGGCAATCGCGGCTGCGAAACCCACCAATAACCAGATAACCATGGGGATACCTCTACTCGATTCAGGGCGTGGTTTACGTGCGCAAGGTCGAATTGACCTGCGGCTTAAAGCCACACTACAAACTTGGAAAGCTAATTTCAAATTTTGTTTTGAAATTTTTATTTAATGCTTGAGCGAAAAAATAGCGACTGAACCTGTCAGCCGAATCAACGCGAATTGGACGAAATCGGAACGGGTCGCGTGGGCGACCCCTTCGTTGCATTACCGGTGAAAAACCTGCAGAAAGATGCGCTGACTGCGGGCTTCGCACCGGCACGGCGTAACACAGGATCAGAAGTTGTAAGTGACCCCCAGGCTCACGACATCGCCATAGGCTTCGGCCTTGCCGTCCAGGGTTGCCCCCCCGAGACGATCCTGGTTCTGGGTTTTCAACTTGGCTTTTTCCACGAACTGGTGGGAGTAGGAGCCGTCGATGCCCAGGCCTGGAATCGCTCTGATTTTGTAACCGAAGCCCAGCGAGGTGAAGATCCGGTCGCCATCCGGGATACGCGGGTCGCGGGTGGAGTTACGGGTAGGTGTCTGGTCCGTCGCAACACCGGCGCGCAACGTGAAATCATCGGTGAGCTTATAGTCGCCGCCGAGAGACACCATCCAGGCGTCCTTGTAGTTGTAAGGGATGGCAACGATGGTCGACCCCTCAGACTTCAGGGTCAGGTTTTTGAATGACGACCATTGGGTCCACAAGACACTGGCACCGAGGGTAAAACGATCATTGAACTGGTGAACCCAATCAATCGCTGCGCTGGCAGGAACGTCCAATTGGGTGGAGGCTTTACCGTTCATTTGAAGGTTGAGACCTGGATACAAAATGCCCGGCAACCCGGCGTCGATCAGGCCCTGGGAGCCTTCGTCAGCGTAGATGTTGTATTTGCCTTCAAGCTTGTTCTTGATCTTGGCGTGGTAGTTCAAACCCAGAGTGTCTTGTGGGGTTGGCTTCCAGGCCAGGCCGGCAAACCAGCCCACCGAGGTATTATCGACTTTGACTCGCATGAGCGAGTAGCCAATGCCCGCCGGGAATGGGATCGAATTCGGAGCAAGTGCAGCGGCGGCATAGAGGTCAACGTTCTGGCTGACGAAGCCTTTGGTGTGCTGAACAATCGCGCCACCGCCGATGGAAAACTCATCGTTGACCTTGAACGAAAGCGACCCCGTCAACCCGACGGTTTCGATGCGCGTGTCAACCGCAAAATCCCGTCCCTTCCAGTCATTGTCCCAGGTGGTACGTGCGCCCATGGGCACCACTTGGCTGAGACCGAAAGCGAAACGGTCACCGATCGGCATGACCATGAATCCGGTCGGCACCCAGGCGGTAAAACCGCCCTGCCCTCCATCACCATCGCGGGGCACGGAATTGAACTCAAAGGTATCGGGGTTAACAGTCGTGGTGGAGGTCGGATTGCCTGCGTAGTCTTTGGCGGTACCTTTGTAGTGAATATTGATACGCGCGTAGTCAACGTTGAACTGCGAGATATTGTGATCAATGAACGCCATCGCCGCCGGGTTGTTGTAAGCCGATGACGGATCATCCTTAAACATCGAACCACCACCGAACGCGCGGCCCCAGCCTTCCGCTCCGAACGTCGGAGTAGAGAACCCACCGGCTTGCGCACTGCCGGTTATAACCATCAGGCCGCCGATAACGGCCAGGTTTATTAACGTGCGTGCGTGTGCTTTCTTATTATTCATGCCCGACTCCTTATAGTTGTTAAGCACCGATATCGGTTTTTCCGAACCCGGTTTACTTCAACAAGTGCCTCTTGCCAGGCACTTGCTCACTGCAATTCATGACCGTCCCATCCAGCACCCAGGCCATTTACGGAGAAACAGTAAACGCCGGACTGGGTGAAGCAGTGAGACCTGTGATCGTGCAAGCACCCACGGTTTGAGGGCTTGTGATGCTCAGGGTGTTAGTAGAGTTTTTCCAGATAACACTGATGTTCACTGGAGAACTGCTGCAGTCCGATGCAACCTTTAACTTCAACGCACCAAGCGTTCCGGAGAACACGTCGGGGCCGCTACCTGTCAGCTTCAAACGCCACACAAAATTACTCGCGACAGGAATTGAGCATATGGGGTTTGAACCGCTGAACACGGCACTGGTAATCGCTGCAACTGATCCATCAGATGCAACCGAACCGGCCATCGCGAAGTTGCAAGTCACTGGTACATTAAGACTAAGGGGAGACTTTATAGTAATAGTGCCCGCCGTGGTAAATGCGCTACCGGCAGGGGCAATAGTGGCCGCACTGGCCGTCGATATGGCCCCACCGCAAAGAGCAAAGAGTGTTACACAACCGAACGTTTTCAAGCTTTTCATTGTTATTCCTCACAGGGTCTGGCGAGTCACTTCGCCTATGCGTAGCGCCACTGATCAGATGAAATGCTAAAGCCCAATAGACTGCGTGCGGCTGTTCTCTTAATACTCATGCGCCACTCCTTATTGTTGTATTCCACCCTTGCAAACTTTTTCAAACAAGTGCCTCTTACGAGGCACTTGCCAGTTTCAACGTGTGATCATCACGTCAAGTACTCAGGGTACTTATGGGCTAACGGTGAACGCTGGACTTGGAACAGCGGTAAGGGCGGTAATTGTGCAAGAGCCCACGGTTTGAGGCGTAGAAATACCCAGCGTGTTGGTGGAGTTCTTCCAGTTGACCGCGATGGTCACCGGCGTAGCGCTGCAGTCAGAGGCGATTTTGAATTTCACACCCGAAACAGTGCCGGTGAACGCGTCAGGCCCAGTACCAGCGACCGTCAGCGGCCATGGCAGGTTGCTCAACACTGGAACGCCGCACAGCGGGTTGGAACCGCTGACCGTGGCGCCGGTAATCGAAGCTCCAGCACCACCACTCGCCACGGTACCGGTGAAGATAATGTTGCAAGTGACCGGGATATTCAGGGACGCCGGCGACTTAACGGTGATAGAGCCCGAGGTGGTAAAAGCGGCACCAGCAGGTGCAATGGTCGCGGCGTTTGCCATCGAAACGGCACCAAAGCACAGAGCAAAAGAAGTTGCACAAACGAGGGTTTTCAAACTTTTCATTGTTTTTCCTCACATGTAATGGCGAGTCATTCGCCAGGGGGTAATGGCCATGAACGAGAGGTCACGGTGAAACTGCAGAACTTCCCTTTCCAGCCAAATCTCAATTCAATTACCGCTCTAAACGTGGACGGCGTTATTCAACAACTTTGAAGGTGGGCGGCATCTTGATCGACACCGTCTTGATCTTGCAGTCTTCGCCAATGGGGACATTGGCCGCTTCCAACTTTCCGGTGGCGTTGTCCCACGTGCCATCAGCGGTAGAAGGCCCGCACTTGCCGCCCAGTCCGAAGGCGTGCACATCCACGCTGATATTCGACATGGAACCGCTTTTGGTGTCTTTGGCCACCAGCACCCACGGCAAGTTGGTGGCTTCGACCCGGCTGCACTTGAGGCCGCCATCGAACTCAACTTTGTCGACATTCACGGATGAACCATCGGCAGCGACTTTGCCCGCGACCTTAATGGTGCAGTCGGCGCTGATCAGCGCCCCCTTGGAAAAACTGATGGGGCCCTGGGCGGTGAACGCACTGCCGGCCGGTTCGATACGGGCGGCCTGGGCCTGGTGATAAACGATCAGGCCCAGTGCAGCCAATAGAATATGGATAGTGAACTTGGCAGGTGATTGCATGGTGTACGTCCTTCCCTTTAATTATTGTTGTTCGGGTCAAACCACTTCCTCGGGGCGATAAAATCCTGCGCGGCATTTAAGGCCCCGAGTACACAACTGGGTATTACTTCATGTCAGAACGGCTTGGCGCTGTTGCTGTACTTCTCCAGATACTTCAAACGTTGTGAGGGCTGAAGATTGGTCAGGCTGATATCCCCGGCGTAATGATTAAGCACCCGATGGTCCATGCGCCGGCGCCATAAGTAAGGTACATAGGCCCAGACAATCATGCTCGCGTACCCATAGGGCAGTTGCGGCGATTCATCAAAGTGGCGAAGCGACTGATAACTGCGCGTGGGGTTGGCGTGGTGGTCGGAGTGCCGCTGCAACTGGAACAGAAAGATATTGGTGACAATCCGATTACTGTTCCAGGAGTGCCGAGGCGAGCAGCGTTCATAACGACCATTGGGTAACTTCTGGCGTTTCAGGCCGTAGTGTTCGACATAGTTCACGACTTCCAGCAACGAGAACCCGTAGATGCCCTGGATAATCAAGAAGGGAATCACCGCCGCCCCCAGCCAGGCAATCATCGCGCCCCACAGCACTACGCTGTACATCCAGGCACTGAGTACACCGTTCTTCCAGTGCCAGGCCGGCAGGCCGAGTTTGCGCAAGCGTTCGCGCTCCAGGTTCCACGCGGAGTGCGCACTGAACCACACCGAGCGCGGCAGGAAGGCCCAGAAACTTTCGCCCAAGCGCGAGCTGGCCGGGTCTTCTGGCGTGGCGACACGCACATGGTGACCACGGTTGTGCTCGGTGTAGAAGTGCCCATAGAAGGTCGGTGCCAATGTGACCTTGGCCAGAAACACTTCCAAGGCGTTGGGTTTGTGCCCCAGTTCATGGGCAGTGTTGATGGCAATGCCGGTGGCGGCGCCGGTCGACATGGCCATGCCCAAGTAGGTGAACCAGCTCGGTGCGCCATGCAGTTGCGTGCGATCGGTGATGTAACTGGCGGCGTGGACCAGCCAGTTGGAAGGATCAAGGTGAGCGGTGGCGTGCAACAGACCACCTTGGATGATCCATTCGATGCCGCCGGCAGCCAGCCAGCCTGTAATGATCACTGACGAGATGACGAACAGCACGCCGGTGTAGACGATCCAGCGGTAGTAGCGTTGGGTTTCCAAATGGCTGACAGCCGACTCGGGCGGGTTGCTCACGTCTTCGCCGAGCAGGCCGTCAATCAGTGGGATCAGCCCGAAGATCACCAGCACGCCGACCCACCATAACTGCTGGACGCCGGTGAAAATGGCAAGGGAGCCGGACAACAGGGGTGTGGCCAACGGCATGATGCCCAACCACCACAGGTGGCGCTTGCCATCGGTCCACACGCTTGGCGCTGCCAGAGTCTGGTTCATGGCAGCCTCCTTGGCAGGGAGGTGGAAAACAGGTTCAGGGAGCGAAGAAGGCTCCGGGAAATCAACCATGCGATAAAAGACGTTTTTTTCATTTTTATTCGCTCTTAGGCATTTCAAAAATCATTTCAAAACAAACATTGAAATATTTTTTTAAATAAATAACGCGGAATCGTTAGGTCGTCAACTACTTTTTCGAAGCCTTTTTTACGTGACCGAGCAGTCTCTTTTTCAGCCGTTTGGTCAGGTCTCTAGGGCAAGCATTTGCGCCGTTCGAACCCGCAATGAGTACCTCGATTATTTGTTCGCCAGGGCAAAGGGCGGATGCAGGACTGTGGCCGTTTGCGCCGGACGCGCGCGCTTGGCCACCTGCAACACCGCCTCAACCACTCGCGCCGTGGCGGTGATCGGCAGCATATGGCCGCGCCCTTCCACCACTTGCAGCTTGAGGCCTGGCACTTTGTCGGCGAGGGCCTGGCCGTGTTTGCGAAAGTCCAGCACCTTGTCTCGCGCGCCATAGATCAGGCCGATGGGCAGCGTCAGTTGCGAGTAGCGCTTGACCATGTCCGGCAGGAAGTCGTTGACCTGTGCGATCTCGCTGGAGGCTGCATAAAAGTTGTCGGGGCGCATGCCCAGCAGCCCGCCGCCCTGGGTGGCGAAATCTTCGGGAGCGGTGTCCGGGGCGAATACGCCCTTGACCACCGAACGCCGGGTCAACAGGCCAATGGGCACGGTGAGGGTATGGGCGACCCAGCGCCGTAACCAGGCCGGTCGCACCGCCAGCGACCAGAACACCAACGGTAAGGTGGGTTGGGGATGGGTCAGCGGCGCCACCAGCACCAGGCCGGATACGGCCTCGGGGTGGTCGAGGGCCAGGGCCAGGGATATCGCTCCGCCCAGGGAATGCCCCAACACCAGGGGCTTTTCCAGGCCCAGTGCTCGCATAAACGCTGCGACCTGACGCGCCTGGGCCGGCAGGTCCGCTGGCGTGCCTTTATGACGCGTGGAATAACCCGACCCGGGACGGTCGAGGGTGATCACCCGAAAATGCTCACGCAACTGGCCGGACAAGGCATAGGTCAGGTTGCGACTGCTGCCCATCAGCCCGTGAATCATCACCAGGGGTGGGCCTTTGCCCTCTTCTACATAATGAAAGCGCTCGCCATCGACCTCCACCAAGCGCCCATTGATGGGGACAGCGGCTTCAATGCGCCGTGTCATCCAGGCGCTGAAGCCCCATAACACCGCACTTGCGCCCGCCGCAGCGGCAACCCACTCCACAGCCATAGCTCGGTCCTCTGCTTCCCTGCTGCTGGCGACCCGACCGGAATTGGTCAAGGCCTCAGCCATCGCCCGCCCCCTGGACTTTGACCTCATGCGGACCGTGCTCGTCCGTCGGACAAGTGGTGCATACCAAACATGGTCCTAGCGTAGGCGATATTTTCAGGTAGATTATTTAAAATCTTTTTTAAAATAATTAATTCAATTTTTCTTTGCAATGGTGTTTTATCTAAAAGACAAAACAAAAACAGGAGCACATCCGATGCCCATCAAGGACAGCCTATGAATGCCCACAGTGAATCCATCGACATCGCCATCATCGGTTCAGGCTTCGCCGGCCTGTGCATGGCCATCAAACTCAAAGAGGCCGGGTTCACCGACTTCTTTATCGCCGAACAGGCCGAGACCCTCGGCGGTACTTGGCGGGACAACCACTACCCAGGCTGCGCCTGCGATGTGCAGTCCCATGTGTATTCGTTTTCCTTTGCGCCCAACCCGAACTGGACGCGACAGTTCGCGCGCCAAGCGGAAATCCGCGCCTACCTGGAGCAATGCGCTGTGCGCTTCGGCCTGGCGCCTTACCTGCGTTTCAACAAGGGCCTTGAACGCGCAGTATTCGATGAGCAGCAGCAACGCTGGCAATTGAGCTTCAGCGATGGCCGGCACGTGAGCGCACGGGTGCTGGTATCGGGTATGGGCGGCCTGTCGCGCCCGGCGCTGCCGGAGATTCCAGGCCTGGAGAACTTCAAGGGCAAGCGCTTCCACTCCCAGCAGTGGGACCATGACTATTCCTTGAAAGGCAAACGCGTGGCGGTGATCGGCACCGGCGCCAGTGCCATCCAGTTCGTTCCGCAGATTGCGCCGCAGGTGGCCCACCTGGACCTGTTCCAGCGCACGCCACCGTGGATCATGCCCAAGCCTGACCGGGCAATTTCGCCCCTCGAACGCTGGCTGTTCAAGCACCTGCCTTTCACCCAGCGCCTGGTGCGCGGCGCCTTTTACTGGGCGCTGGAAGGTCGCGTAGTGGGCTTTGCCCTGCACCCGAGGCTGATGAAGATGGTGCAGAAAATCGCCCAACGCCATCTGCACAAGCAAGTGGCCCGCCCGTCCCTGCGCAAGACCCTGACGCCGGACTACACCATCGGCTGCAAGCGCGTGCTGATCTCCAATGACTACTACCCGGCGCTGTCGCGCAGCAATGTCGAGGTGGTCACCGACCGCGTGCTGCGCATCGAAGCCGACGGCGTGATCACCGCCGACGGCATCAAGCACCCGGCCGATTGCCTGATCTTCGGCACCGGCTTCCAAGCTACCGACCCCGTGCCTCGCGACTGCATCATCGGGCGCGACGGTGTGGACCTGATGGACGCCTGGCACGACGGCGCCCATGCCTACAAGGGCACGACGGTACCGGGTTATCCCAACCTGTTTTTGATCGTCGGGCCCAATACCGGTCTGGGGCATAACTCGATGATCCTGATGATCGAGGCGCAGGTGACCTACATCCTCGACGCACTCAAGCAGATGCAGCGCCAGCGCATCGCCACAGTGGACGTCAAGCCAGCGGTGGAACAAGCGTACAACCGCCAACTGCAGGACCAACTCAAGCGCACCATCTGGAACACCGGCGGTTGCCAGAGCTGGTACCTCGACCCGCGCACCGGCAAAAACACCACCCTGTGGCCCGGCTCCACGTGGCGCTTCAAGCAGGTCACGCGACAGTTTGCGCTCAAGGACTATGAAGTCGATCGGTTACCGCTCAATACGCCCGCCCGTCCCGCGGCGGCCGCCCATTCCACCGCAGAAGGCAGCCTGTCATGAAGTCATTCAACGGTCGCGTGGCGGCCATCACTGGCGCGGCATCCGGCATGGGTCGCGCGTTGGCTCTGGCACTCGCGCGGGAAGGTTGCCATCTGGCACTGGCGGACAAAAACGCCTCAGGCCTGGAGCAAACCCTGACGCTGATCAAGACCTCCACCCTGTCACCCGTGATGATCACCACCCAGGTGCTGGACGTGTCCGATCGCCAGGCCATGGAAGAATGGGCCGCGCGCTGCATGGCTGAGCACGGCCAGGTCAACCTGGTGTTCAACAATGCCGGGGTGGCCCTCTCCAGCACCGTGGAGGGCGTGGACTATGCCGACCTGGAATGGATTGTCGGCATCAACTTCTGGGGAGTAGTCCACGGCACCAAGGCGTTCCTGCCCTATCTCAAAGCCAGCGGCGAAGGTCATGTAATCAACACCTCCAGCGTGTTTGGCCTGTTTGCCCAACCGGGAATGAGCGGCTACAACGCAACTAAATTCGCCGTGCGCGGCTTCACAGAAGCACTGCGCCAGGAACTGGATCTGCAACGCTGCGGCGTGTCGGCCACCTGCGTTCACCCCGGTGGCATTCGGACCGACATCTGCCGCAGCAGCCGCATCGACGCGAACATGACCGGCTTCTTGATCCACAGCGAACAGCAAGCCCGCGCCGATTTCGAAAAACTCTTCATCACCGATGCCGACCAGGCCGCCAAAGTGATCCTCCAAGGCATCCGCAAAAACAAACGCCGCGTGCTGATCGGCCGCGATGCGTATTTCCTCGACCTGCTCGCCCGTTGCCTACCCGCGGCCTATCAAGCGTTGGTGGTGTTCGCCAGCAAACGCATGGCGCCCAAGCAACGCAGGCCAGTATTTGAAACCAATGACGAACCCCGTCTCTGAACAGGAGCACGCACTATGCTGCCTATCCGCCGCGACGTCCGTTTTGTCCTGCCCGCCGAGCGCATCACCAACTGGCACGAACAGGGCCCGTTCATCACGCATTTTTTCAATGCCCTGTCCCTGCTGTTTCCCCAGGGCGAGCTGTTTTTCATGGACAGCGTGCGCCAATACCGCCAGCGCGTGGAGGACCCTGCGCTGAAAAAAGAGATCCAGGGCTTTATCGGTCAGGAGGCGATGCACAGCCGTGAACACGTGGCCTACAACGACCTGATGCAAGCGGCAGGGCTGCCGGCACACACCCTGGACCGGCGTCTCAAGTTCGTCCTGGACCTGCAGAAAAAACACTTTCCGCCCGCCTTCAACCTGGCAATCACCATTGCCCTTGAGCACTACACAGCGATGCTTGCGGAAATCCTGCTCAGCGATCCGTCCCGCTTTGGCGACTCACTCAAGGGCTACCAGCAGATGTGGTACTGGCACGCTCTAGAGGAAACCGAACACAAGGCTGTGGCCTTCGACGTGTGGAATACGGTGATCAAGCCCGGCCCCAAGCGCTATCTGCTGCGCACCGGCGCCATGCTGACCACCACGGTGTTCTTCTGGCTGGTCGTACTGGATTTCCACGTACGCCTCTTGATCGCAGACCGTAAGGCCGGCGGGCACCTCAAAGGCTTCTGGCGCATGCTGAAGTTTCTGTATGGGCCCAAGGGAGTTTTCCCACGGATGCTGCGGCCTTGGCTGCACTACTTCAAACCCGGCTTTCATCCATGGGACCACGATAACCGGGCGCGCCTGGAGGGCATCGACAGCCTGATCGAAGACATCGAACAGACTCAGCGCGGCCACTAGGCTTGCGCCAAGGCTTCACGCTCGCGCACAAAGCCTTCCAACTGATCGCCCGGCAGTGCCTTGCTGAAATACCAGCCCTGGATAATCAACTCAGGGCCGGTGTTCAGGAAGGCCAACTGCTCGGCGGTCTCCACACCCTCCACCACCACGCCCAGGTTCAGCGCTTCGCAGAAACGCAGCATGCCGGTCAGCACTTGGGCGCCTTTGGGATCGTGTTGGGCCACCACGAAACTGCGATCGATTTTGATGAAGTCCACCGGGAATTGGTGCAGATAGCTCAGGGCCGAAAACCCGGTGCCGAAGTCATCGATATAGACCTTGGCGCCGATGTCCTGCAATTTGCGGATGGTCTGGCGCGTGGCCGGGATGTCGCTGATCAGCGCGTCTTCGGTGATTTCCACCGACACCTGCCCATGGGCCTGAGCGAGGATTTCCACGAGGCGTTCGCCATAGGCCGCGTCGGTCAGGGTCGCGCTGGAAATGTTGATGGTCATGGGCAGCGCAAAACCGAGCTTTTGCCACTTCTGATACTGACGAATCGCCTGGGACGCCACCCACACATCCACGTCCGGCATCAGCCGCGCCTGCGCCAACCATTGCAGGAATTCCCACGGCGAGTGCACGGTGCCCTGGGCATCGCGGGCGCGCATCAGCGCTTCGCAGCCAGTACACAGGCCGGTGCGTGTCGAGACCTGCGGCTGGAATTCAAGGTAGAACTCGTAGTCGCTGATCTGTTGGATGTGGCTCAGTTCATTGGCTTGGCGCGCGAAGGTCCTGTGGGACGCCAGCACCGGGTCCAGCTCGCGCAGCCGGCCTTTCTCTTCGAGGCCTCGGAAGGTCATGTCGAGGGATTTCAGGTACACCGTGCCACCTTCAGCGGCCTGGCGATGGATTGCACGTACATACGGCGCGTACACCAGGGTGCCCAGGGCCAATAGCGTTACTTGCAGCGCGACGGCCGCCAGATCGCCGTGGGTGCTCAGGTAGGCATTGAGCAATACCGGGGAAGTGAACGGCACGCTGGCCACCGCCGGAGATACCCACCCCAACTCCACCACGGTCAACGCCACCATTGCGTTCAGGGCAGGGACTACCAGAAACGGAATGAACAGGCGTGGGTTGAGGATGATCGGCAGGCCGAACAGCAGGACTTCACTGACGTTGAACAGCGAGAGCGGCAAGCTCGCCACGGCCAGCAGGCGCATCGACTGACTCTTGGAAAACAGCAGGATTGCCACCAGCAAGCACAATGCACCGCCCGAGCCGCCGATAAAGGCAAAACTGCCCAATAGGCCGCTGTTGAGTACATATTTGATCGGCTCACCTGCTGCCAGCGCGGCGCCGTTGAGCACCACCGCCTGATCCAGTACATCGAACAGCGGTTGCATGGCGTACACGCCGTGGATCCCGAAAAACCACAACAGCGAGTTCATCAACGTGACAAACAAACCGCTGCCATAGGGCGACTCCAGGGCTTCAATCACCTGGGGCCCCTGCAACTGCGCCACGTAAGGAATCTGCAGCAACAAAGACAGCGCCACCACCAGCGCCAGAGCGGTGATGGCACCCGGCACCACCATATTGATCGTACCCCGCAGGTTGTGCCCTACCAGGTCTTCATTGACCAGGCGGGTCCAGCGGTAGCGGTACAGCCAGGCCATGGCCGGCACATTCAGCAGCGGTGAGGCAATGGCGATAAACAGGACGAACGTGGCAGACGCACGGGGGTATTCGCGCAGGATAAAGGTCGCGACCACTACATGAGCCAGGCACAGAAACGCCACCGGTAGCTGCGGCAGGCGGTACTGGATCGCCAGCATGTAACCGATGGAAGCCGCCACCAGCAGCGGAATCACTGAACTGATCTGGTTGTGCAACCCTGCGAGGAGCGCTACCACTTGCGGATCGAACCCCAGTACCCGCGCACATTCGGACAGGATCAGAAAACCCGCTGACACCAGCAGGCACGGCAGGATCCACAGCAGCCCTTCGCGGATCGCACGCAACGACTCGGTACTGGCCAAGGCAGCCAGACGCTGGGTGAAGAACAGTTTGAACAGCGTTTGCGCCATGACCCACCCTCTGCCCATCGCCCTCTGCCCATGGAAGGCAGTGCCCAAAATACCGGGGCTAACGCTACACGTCCTGACACCGGGAGCGAAAGCCTTTTGCCATGTTCAGGGCGGAAATTTCAGCAATGAATAGCAGGCAGCGCCGGTTTTTTTTCAATTGTTGAATGTTGTGACCTGGGCCGATCCTGGAATCTGCTTCAATACCTGTTGTCTGCGCTTAATGCGCATATGGCTCGTCTCGGGCCAAAAACTGAAGCCTGATTCCATCTGATTTGGAGCACACCCTTGTCACCACCTGGCGATAACCACCAGCTCGCGCTGGACCGATTCTTGAACGAACACCCCGATGTGGCCGCAGAACTGAACACCCTGAACCCGCTGGCCGCCCAGGCCAAGGGCGAAACCCTGGCACAGTACCGCGCCGAACGGTTGCATGAAGCGTTTGAGGCAGAAGCCGAACGCCAGGGTCTCTTTGCATGGGAGTTGACACTCAAACTGACCACCGACTCCTCCGAGGACTTCGAGGCCCTTCGCCTGGAAGTGCACAAGGAAGTGGCGCAGATGGCCGGACTGAGTTGGGTCGAATACTGCCAACTGCACGATTTGAACGGCTGATACACCCACTAAAAAAACCAGTGGCGTCGCCGTCCATTTATCGCTTCGCACAATTCTTCGGCCGAAAGGGTGCGTCGTTCAGGGTCCACCTCCAACGCAGAACGCAACGCGGACCAGCACTGGCGGGGCAGTTGTCGTGGCCTCGGCAATGGCTTATTCAACTGCCACTTGCCGGGGCGGTTTCCCTGGGCGAGTTCATAGATCACACAGGCCGCGCCATACAGATCGGCCTTGGCAGACAGGCGCCCGCCCGCCAGCAATTCCGGTGCCGCATACGCCGGTGTCCAGGCGTTTAAGCGGCTGCGACTCAAGCCAGGCAAACCTGCAGCCTGCTGTGCCTCGCCATGCCCCAAACCAAAATCGAACAACTGCACACCCTGCTCGCCCACCATGATATTGGCGGGCTTCACGTCGCCATGCAGAACGCCCTGCTGGTGGGCATACGCCAGAGCATCCAAGAGTTGCATTGCGATGGGTTTCAGCTCCCTCCATGGCAATCCATCAGGGCACTCCTTGAGCAGCCGGTCCAGGGTCATACCGGTGAGCAACTCCATGGTGAAGAATGCAACCTGGCGCGGGGTGTCAACCTCGAAGGAAAACGTTCTGACCACATGATCGTGGCGCAGGCTTCGGGTCAGGGCGAACTCGCTGTACAGCAATACATGGCCGTCGGGGGATTCGGCGAGCGTATCGCCCAACAGCTTCAGCGCCACCCATGCGTTGGGCTCGCCGAACGCCTCGTGCAGCAGATCACGGGCGCGGTAAACCACGCCCATCCCGCCTGTGCCCAATTCGCGTTCGAGGTGATAGCGTCCTGCAAGCAGGTTCGGCGGGCCGGTGACTGCACTCATGGCTGAACCACCACGGCCGTCAGGTCATCCCGCGCGGCCCCTCGCATTACGTTGGTAAATAAGCGATCCACCACCTGCAAGGGCGTCCCCACACTCAGGGCGCTACCCAGTTCGCCGTGGCTGAGCCCCTGATACAAACCATCGCTGCACAACAAAAATACATCCCCCGGCTGGATACTGAGCTCCAGCACTGCCAGGCTCAGTGGCTGTCGGCCGCCAATGGCACGGGTCAACGCCTTGGCATCCGGATGGGCCTGGGCCTGCTCCAGGCTCAACTGCTGCTTGTCCATCAGGTGCTGCCACAGCGCGTGGTCCCGCGACAGTTGGTACAACCGCTGTCCCCGCCACAGATAGCAACGGCTATCCCCGACCCAAATGCACGCGGCGCGATTGCCCTCGCGCAGTAGCACCACCACGGTGCTGCCCATGATGCCCTCGGCGGCTTGCTTTATTGCTTGCCCCATTTCACTGTCGAGCGATCGCAAACACCGCCTCACGGCCTCGACCCGTTCGTCAAAGCTGCCCTGATCAGGTAACGAAGCCAGGCTGCTGATTACCCAGCGGCTGGCCACATCCCCAGCCTGATGACCACCCATACCGTCGGCTACTGCCCAACACCCCCGCTGGGGGCAGTCGAGAAACGCGTCCTCGTTGCGCAAACGCGCCTTGCCCCGGGCCGTTCGCCCAGCACTGTATCCCGCGGTATGTGCCTGGTTCACAGTTGCTCCGGCAAGCGGAATGTGCGCCAGTTCGCCATTTGGAACGGACCGAGACTGCGCTGACTGCTGAGCAGGAAGTTGGCGCGCATGCCATCGAGTTCGGCCTTGATCAGCTGTGCGCCCTGACCAATCGCGGGCTCACTTTGCATCAGCTCGAAAAATCGAAACAACGACCAGGGGCCCGCGTTTTTTTCAATCCCCAACGGCCGCTGCACACCCCTCTCCAGTACCAGGCTGCTACGGCCATTATCCGTCTCGCCCGGCCACTGGAACGCCATAGGCACAATCGGACCATGACGGTATTCAAGGTGTTGATCCCCAATGCTCAAGACGGCACGGCTGACTGCCTGATCAAGGCTATAGGGAGCCAGCGTGAACCGCACCGCCCAGTCCCCCTGATCTTCGGTGAAGAAGCCCTGGCGGATCATCTGGGCTCTGGTCAGTTGGTCCAACAGTGAGCGCGACAGCCCCAGGCTACGGCCATCGAGTCCCCGTAGGCGATAGCGACTGCCCTCGGCACTGACAAAGGAGCGCAGGTAGCTTTCATAAAAGCTCGCCATGGCGCCCTGGGGTTTGAAAAACGCCTGGAAATCGCCAAGGGCGACATCACTGGTGGCAGTGGCATCGAACGGATACCGATGCTGGATCGCCTTGGTGTAAAAACCATAGACCTCACTTTGGTAGCGCTGATTGATATACACATAGGCATCGTCGAGCAGTAGTCGCCAGCTGTCATCGGCAATGCCTTCAAACCAGCCTTTGAGCGGCAGCGGCAAGCGCGCAGCAGCATCACGCAGGCTACCCAACAACGGCTGTTGCCCTTCCATACGCTGCCTGACCATCGTAAATACCGCCTGCTCCGGCACGCCTTCGCGGTTCAGGGCCGCCAGTTGCAGATGCCATCCATCGAGCAGCCGCAAAGCCTGCGTCAGCTCAACGCCGGGGTTTTGTTCCGCATCCAGCAATTGATGCAGAGGTTCGAACCGACGCTGCAGCGCGCGTCGGGCAGAGTCAGGTGCAGCCTGCCCCTGCAGTTGGCTGAGCAACACACTGGAAGCGGAAGTCTCCACATCCAAGACCTGTTGGGTAACGGCCTCAAGGCGATCAGTGGCCGAGAGCAAGCGCGTATTTTCCCGAACCTGTTGCAACAGTTGCACCAACGGCGACTGCGCTGACGCCAGGCTGGCAAGCCCGTCCGCATGCTGCCTCAGGCTGTTACTTTCCTGCAGACGGACTTGGCCAAGGGCCTCACTCCACGTATCAGCGTACTCACTGAAATAGCGCTGCTCCAACTCCAGCATCAAACGCCGCAAATCCAGTGCACTCAGATCTGCGCCCTCCCCGATGACCCAGTTATCCTGAGCGATGGAGTTGACCAGCCGCGGGCCTTGCCTTTCAAAATACTGCACATACCGTTTGGTGTAGAAGCCGGGTATGGGCTGCTCGGCAGTGACAAACCCCCGTCCCTCGGCCAGGCGAAGCGGCTCAAGACTTCTCGCTTGGTCACGCAGCACCCGGTAGACCACGCCTGCCAAGGATTCACCACGCAACTCCTGGCGAGCCTCGGCAACCAGTTCAACGTCCGAGGACGTCTCGAACGACAGCCCCAGTAATATTGCAAGGTGTTCATTCAACCGATTCTGCGTCGCAGCATCACCGGCATAACGCACCGACCAATGACCGGCTACACGCTGCGCCAGCCAACCGTTATCGCGACGCTCACGCAGACTGAGCATCAGGTATGCCCGCAGGCTATCCAGCAGTTCCTCGCGGTCGCCAAGACTGGCTCGCACCTGTTCTTCCAGCATCGAGGAGACCAGAGGCAGCAACTGCTCACGCAGTGAATCTTCATAGGCACTCACCAGCAGCGGCCGACTCAGCTCCCCTTGATACAACCCCCCGCGCTCGACCAATCGAGCGTCCGCCAACGCGGGAAATACCTGGGTAGCGGCCAAGCGAGCATCTAACAGCGGCAGCCGCGCCAGGGTAACGTCCAACCCTGGCACGGCGGGCGGCTGTGGTTTGCTCAGTTGAGCCAGTTGAATCAAGCGTTGGTGGTTGACCGAATAGCTGTAGGCCCACAGCCCTCCCGCGCCGAGAATAGCCAGGGAAGCCGCCAACGCCAGCAACCCTTGATGTCGACGGATACGCTGTCGCTCTGGAGTATGCAGTCCCGCAAGATTGGCCTCGGCAAAAATCACCCGGTTGAACAGGCCCTGTACAAAGTGGGAACGTCTGTCAGCCGTCTGCGCACACGTCAGGTAAAACCCGCGCAAACCGTTAATACGCTGGAAGCGGTGGGCAGAGAACGCAGACTCCACAAACAGGCACAAACGCTCACCGATTTGCGCGACCTGCCGCGGAAAGTCGAGCATCTGGCCGCGACGCTCTGCGTTTCGCTCCTGGTGCAAACGCGGGATCAACTCTGCGGCGAGGCGTTGCAGCAACGCCTCGAACGCTTCACGGACCTGTGTAATGTCAGCACCGGCCGGGCCTGTCACCAAACGCTCTCCCAGCAGAGAGTCGGCACTGTCGCCCTGTGCCGCATCAAAGAATTCCACAAAGCCTGGCAGTCGGTCCGCGTGGGTCAACACCAAGTAAATCGGCACATCCGCATGCAGCGTCTGCTGGATGTCCTGCAACCGCGTATGTACGTTTCGCGCATGCAAGTCCAGATCGCGTTCATTGCTGCCAAGCAGCGTCTCCACCGCCAGGGTCACGATCACGCCATTGAGCGGACGTGCCCTGCGCCGGACTTTGAGCAGGCCTAGAAACGTCGACCACCCTGCCCCGTCAACGGCGCTATCCGGTTGAGCCAGGTAGCGCCCCGCACTCTCGACGAGTACGGCATCGTCGGCCAGATACCAATCAAAATACTGCGTCGCGCCAGGGGTT
This sequence comes from Pseudomonas sivasensis, assembly GCF_021391435.1. Taxonomy (NCBI): domain Bacteria; kingdom Pseudomonadati; phylum Pseudomonadota; class Gammaproteobacteria; order Pseudomonadales; family Pseudomonadaceae; genus Pseudomonas; species Pseudomonas sivasensis. The sequence continues at coordinate 3,616,544 of NZ_CP090029.1, forward strand.
TTAATCCCCTCGCCTCGATCAAGCGCAAAGTGCGATCCGCAGGCAGCCAACAGGCGAGTCTTGCCGCTGCCCTGCTGCCCGATCAACAGATACCACGGCAAGTCGCTGCGCCAACGCTCACTGCGTTCACCGTAGCGACGCGAGGTTTTCAGCGTGTGCAACGCCTCCTTGAAGCGCCCTCTTACCTGCTTCTGCTCGTCCTCGACCAACCCCAGGCGCTCATGACGCTCCTGGTGTGCAGGCTGGTTAAGTCGTGCGGAACGGCGCCCACCCACCATGACCATCGCTAGCCCCCACAGCAGGAACAATCCACTGATGGTCAACAGCCGAGCCGGAGCGCCTTGCCAGAACCGGTGATCATCCACCGCCAGCAACGGCCCAAAAAACCATACGAGCAGCGCGCTGCACAACACGATCAACAGGCTCCAGACCCAACTTTTGCGCAGCACTGTGCCCACGCCCATGAAGAATGCGTTCATTCATTACTCCCAGCGTTACAAGGGCGACCGTGTCTGATCCGGCGCCAACATTTGAAAGGGTTGCAGCACTGTCATGCGTTCATTAGCCAATGCCCATGCAAACGCCAAGTACATAGCCAGCACACAGCCGAGGGTGAAGACGACGAACCCGGTAACGGAAATTATGCGCAGCCGTGCTCCAGGTGCCCGTCTCAAGGGAGCGGGGGAAGACATCAGCGGGCGCTCACCACGCACATGCCTGATTTGTCGGTACAAACCATCGCGTACCGTTTCCAGCTGCATCCCTCCTCGCTCCATGATGCGGTATTTCCCTTCGAAACCCAGTGACAGGCACAGGTACATCAGCTCCAGCAACGCCAGGTGCTTGACGGGGTCGCGGGATAAGCGCTCCAGTAGCCGGAAAAACTTTTCGCCACCGAAGGTTTCGTTGTGAAAGCGGCTCAGCAGGCTGGTCTTCGACCAGTCACTTCGACTGCCCCACGCTGTAGTGACCACCGCCTCGTCTATAACACTGCACAGCACATAGCGCGCCGACATGACCTGGGAAGCCTCTACGCCCTGGTGCAAGGCATGCGTTTCAAACGCGGTAATCCCCGACGACAAGCGATCGTTGAGGGTCTGCAAGCTTTCCCGGCCGGTGCTGCCCTTGAGCTGGACGACCTGCGACAAGAGTTCCCAGGCGGCGGCCACTAGGGCGTTGGGGCCGAAATTAAAGCTCTGTGCTCCTTGCAGACCGGCGGTGTAGATCATCCGGTCCTCCAACTGCTCAAAGCGCGGAGGTGATGGGAAGTCCGTCACCGTCGCCTGGGCGGGCGCGCGACCATCGAGGTCAAGCAGAACGGTTTTTTCGTCCTGCGGGTATTCGCTGTCCATCGTCATGGCATTCAGTTCCTGATGGCCCAGAAGTTGAGTTCGAGCCCGGCGAACTCGCCGCTGGCGTGGAAGGCAAAGCCACCCGATTGCTCCAACTGCGCGATGTCTCGGGCAGTGAGTTCGAGCATGAAATAGGTCTTGCCGGCGTGGAACGGAATCTGTCGAGGCGCCACCGGCAGCGGCTTGACCTTGATACCGGCGAGGTGCAGGTTGACCAGCTCGCGGATGCGCTCCACGGAGCCAATTTTCAGGTGTGCCGGCAGGCGGTGGCGCAGTTCTTCGGAGTCGCACTGGGCCGTTGCCGCCAAAATGAAGGTCGCGCTGCCCAGCAATTTGAGGTCACTCACCGGGCACACCAGCACCCCATACTGCCGCTGTTCCAATGGCAACTCGATGGCATGTTGCTCCAGCACCAACGACAGCACTGCACGGATGCCGTCCATCAACCCGCGAAAACTCGCCCCCTGCTCACCATGCTTGTAACGACTTTCCACCGTGGGGCGCTTGTTATCGGTAGAGAACGTGGACAACTCGCCCAGCATCGACAGCAACACCCGGTACAGAGCCTCCGGACGCACTTGGCCCTGACTCAAAAAGTGGCGCAACACCAACTCGGTACGGTTGATCAATTGCAGCATGAGAAAGTCGCCAATCTGAGCGCCCTCCGATCCGCCCCCGCCCCTGATCCTCTCGGCAATCGCATCGCCTCGGGTGGTGAGCAGACTGATGACCTCCTTGAGGCATGACGAGACATAGCCAGAGCTTTGCAGATAGATAAACGTCGGTACAAAATCCGCGTCCAGCCGCACACCTCCCTCGCCCGTCGAGTCCAGCACTTGGGCGACCTGCAGTTTCACATGCAGCGCGTCAGCGGGTTGCTCGCCTAACAGCAATCTTAGATCCGGGTGTGCGCAGTTGATCTGGCAACGGGACTCAACACCGGCATTGGAATCGCTGATCTGCGCTGCGCAACTGACGTAGCGAGCCAACACATCGCTTTGCTCTCGTTGGCGCACCTCGACTTGATTGCCAATGGCCAATGGCAACGCCAGATACACAGCCTGCCCACTGGTGTTGGCAGGGACCTGCAACACCAGGGGTTCCATTGCGTTGTTCAGCTCGAAAAAGCTGCCATCGGGAAATACACCGCTGGCCTGGTTGACGACCACTTTGCCCAAATTGAGGTATTGCACATCGACGTCAAGGGTCAGGAACCCCCAGCCATCAATTCCCAGCAAGCGGGTGCGGTTGAGCTGCTCGCGGTAGTAGCGGTCGTTGTGCTGCAAGTGTTGCGGGCGAAGCAGCATGCCCTCCTGCCAGACGACTTTATGAACCTGCATCTCTGATCCTCCTACCTTGGGGCTTGAGGGGTAACGACGCGAACCCCGGACTCGTCGAGCATCAGCTCAACACGCGTCAATCGTTGCTGGGCTACGGGCAGCACAAGCCGCCATTGCACATGGGGAAGGTCCCGATAGGCAGCCAGCACCCCGACATAACGGCTCTGTGGCTCAACACTGAGCTTGAACGCCAGTTGCTCACCGGGGCGCAGCTCCAACTCCTCGCCGTTTACCCAGTCCTTGGGCAACGCCTGCGCGGCGCGGTTATAGAGGGTGAAGAAGTCAGCATGTTCAAACGCTACGGGGTGTCGCAGCTCAAGCAGGCGCACGACGACAGGAGAAGGACGGCCATGAAGATCGGGATTGACGCCTTCACTTGCCGTCAACGTCACGTCCACCTTGGTCAGGGTCGAAAAGGGTGAGAGGCTGGCGCAACCGGCCAGCAGGCTCAGTGCGATCAGTATTGATACAACGGTGGCTCGATACATGAAGGTCATCCCGGATATGTCGTGTGCAAAGTAGCGACCAGGCGCACCTGCTCTTCGTAGGCGTTGGAAAACTCGTTACGCAACAGATGTTCGCCCGAGGTTTGCTCATTGATCAGGCTCCGGTAATGGCGTTGGTAAGCCCGCCAATGAGATCCATCCGTTGAGAACCTGGCCGGTGTGCTCTGGCGCTCGAAGCACAGCAACAGATGGCTGGGTGCAAATGCCGCAACCGCGCCGCGCATTGCAGCACGGCAGGCAACGACCAAGGCCAGTTGGTGGACTTGCATATCCCGGAACGCCTGGGCGACTGCTACCTCAGCAGGCAACTGCCCCAACTCGCCGGGGCCCAACAATGCGGTCAAGGCTGACTGGGTATCGGCGCACTCATTCAAGGGGGTGTAGCGCTTGAGCGCAGGCGAGGTCCGGCCCAGATCCAACTCTGCGTTCAACTCATCGCGAGTCCGCAGACTCTGCTGCAGACCTTCGATGGTTTGCCTGAAAAGACCCGCCACCTTCAGCGCGACGGCCTCGCACGCCGGTGGATCGAGCGCATCCAGCTGCATGCCCAAAGCCTCGGCGAATTGGAACCAGAAGGGGTCACGGGCGGGTGCAGCAACCTGCTCGGCTGGAGTCAAGACCTCATCCGCCAATGGCCCACTCCATCTGGGCACGATCAAGTGATCCTGCTCGACGGCGCCGTGAAAAAGTGCACCGTTCGCTTGCTCGGCCAAGGGCTTTGACACCTCCAGCCCCTCGGTTAAATCGCCATACAGTGCTTCACAATCCAGCGCATGCAAGGGGTCCAGCACCAAAAAGGCATCGTCAGGAATCCTGTCGGTGCGGAACAACGGCTGCTGGCCAATTTGTGCCCCCCGGGCCATCAACCGCGCACGGATTTGCACCGCCCCCAATTGGTAGACATCGCCCTCGTTGATCAGTCGTGCTTGCCCCTTGCCCAAACGTTCCGTACTGCCCGACACGCCAATGCCGTTACTGCTGATATCCGTTAAGAAATACTGCCCCTCCCGGTAACTGACCAGACCGTGATGACTGGAAAGCAACCGACTGGCGTCGGGAATGACCCAGTCACAACCCGCCCCGCGGCCGATCACGCCGCCAACGCCATCAAATGTTTTGACGCAAGTAGGCTCACCGCTTTCGGCATTACACACCTCAAACACTAATTGCATGGCAAGGCTTCCCTGTTCAATCGCTGCGACGGGTCGCCTGGGGATCACCCAGCGGACGGTAGTCAGCATCATCAAAAACGTAATTGGCGTTGCAGCCGCTCAACAAACACAGGACAAGCCCCAAGGCTTTCCACGTACGAAGAGGCATCAGGTATCTCCAATGAAAGTAAGGCTGGCCACTAAGAGTGAGGTCTGTATGTGCATGAATCAGCCTCCCCCTCGAACGTCGCCAACAGGGATTTTCAAGCGTGTAAGGCGGTAGAGCAGCGTGCGGCGAGCGACACCCAATTCACGTGCCGTGCGGGTCCGATTGCCACGATTCTTGTGCAGGCAGTCGATCAGGAATGTTCGTTCAACCTGCTCCAGGCGCTGGCGCAATGTTGCGTCGACGGGAGTAGCGCTCGACGCGGACGACAGCGATAGGTGCTCCGGCAGCACCACTCCGTCGTCACAGAGCAGCACCGCGCGTTCCACCAGGCATTTGAGCTCACGAACATTGCCGGGAAAAGCGTGGCACGACAGTTGATCCAAGGCGGCAGCAGACCATTGCACCGATGTGCGACCCAGTGCCGAACAGGCCGATTGGGCGAACTGTCGCGCCAACAGCAACACATCGCCGTCCCGCTCACGCAAGGCCGGTAATTCGATCGGGAACTGCGCCAGTCGGTAATACAAGTCCTCGCGAAACGTACCGTCGGCCACCATTGCACTGAGGTCGCGATGGGTCGCAGCGATAATCCGCACATCGACCTTATGGGCCGCACAGGCTCCCAGCGGGCGGACCTCGCCTTCTTGCAGCACCCGTAGCAGCTTGGCCTGGAGCGACAAGGGCATATCGCCGATTTCGTCCAAGAGCAATGTGCCGCCATTGGCGGCGTCAAATAGCCCGACGTGGTTACGTTCCGCACCTGTAAAGGCGCCTTTGCGATAGCCGAACAGCTCGCTTTCCAGCAGCCCCTCGGGAAACGCCGCACAGTTCTGCACCACAAATGCTTTGCTACCGCGCGGCCCAGAGGTATGGATGGCCCGGGCCACCACTTCTTTTCCGGTTCCGGTCTCCCCGCGCAGAAGCACTGTGTAGGGAGCATTCAGCACCTTACCGATCAGACGGTAGGTTTCGTCCATGGCTGTGCTGTTGCCGGTCAGCCCATAGGTGACACGAGCGGTGGGTGCGCAGCCTTTGGCCTGGGAAGCGATGTTCGCAGGACGCCCCCGTCGCAACAAAGCCCGTTGACTCAAGGCGAAGCGACCCAATTGACTTAACGACGGGCCGTAGTTCTGCAGCCACCTCGGCTGCCGGCTGGCGCACAGCAATAGACCCGCGACCGCGTTGTGGCGACCGACCAGCGGAACGCATAACAGTGAGCGCCACGGCACTGTTGTCGCCGGTAAAAACCCGCTCTCATACACGCTGTCTTCCAGGTTCTCCAGGCTCAGGGAACAGCAACGACTGAGGACGTAATGCAACAGTTGCTGATGCTGAAAGTCGGGACCGCAAGCGAGGTCGCCCGGGGGCAGCGCGCCGGGCAAATGCTGGGCAATCAGATCGAGTCGACCTGTGCTCTCGTCACACCCGTACAACTGGCTCAGTTCGCATTGACTCAGTTGCGCTGCCGCTGCAACACACAGGTCTGGCAACGTTGACTCGTCACTGTCGATACCCATTCGGGTGAACCAGGCCAATAACGACTCGGCATAGGCCAGCGGCTCGGGTAGCTGGGCAAACCCACTGTTGGTCATAGGCTGAACTCGCATATCGGCTGCCCGTCACCATCCAGACTGGCATGCACCAGCGATAGGGACTCACCCATGGCCATCGCCCCCAAAAGCCGATCGACTATCTGCGGCAACAGATGAATCTCGATCCAGTGATCGATGTACCGCGCACCGCTGTCGCTATGGGTGCATCGCTCGGCCATGTGAGTGACGAGCTCTGTCGTATAGCTCAATGCCAACTTGCGCGACTGCAACCTTTGCCCAAGACGGTCCAGCTTGACTCTGGCCAGGTCATGCAGCACCGCACCCACAACCGGGTAATAAGGCACGACCCGCATCCGGGCGAGCAGTGCCGGTTTGAAGTAGTCGCGCAACGCGGGGCGGATTGCGTCTTGCAGCACCTGGGTGTCAGGCCGCAGACCTCCAGCGCATAAGTCGACGATGCACTCGCTGCCCAGGTTGGAGGTCATCAGGATCAGCGTATTGCGAAAATCGATTTCCCGGCCCTCTCCATCATTGGCCAGCCCCTTGTCGAAGATCTGATAGAACAGGTTCAACACTTCCGGGTCGGCCTTTTCGACTTCGTCGAGCAATACCACCGAATAGGGTCGCTGACGCACAGCCTCGGTCAACATACCCCCCTCGCCATACCCGACATAACCGGGTGGTGCGCCAATCAGCCGGGACAGGGCATGTTTTTCCTGAAATTCCGACATGTTGAGGGTGGTGACAAAACGCTCGCCGCCATACAGCAAATCACCCAGCGCCAAGGCGGTTTCGGTTTTGCCCACGCCACTTGGGCCGACCAACAAAAATACACCGACCGGCGCTTCGGCCTTGTTCAGCCCGGCCGCCACGGCACGCAAGTTGCGGTCGAGCGCCTGTATGGCGGGTTCCTGGCCGAGAATGCGCGAGCGCAGAGCATCGGCAACCCCCAGCACCGATTCACTGTGTTCAAGGGACAACTGCTCAACGGGAATACCCGTCCATGCGCCGATAACCTGTGCCACCCGTCGCGGGCAAACGTGCACCTGGTCCGCCAGCACCCGTTGTTCGAACCAGTGCTGTTCCAAACGTTGACGCTCACTCTCGATAGCCGCCAATCGCAGGTTCAATGCGTGCACAGCCTGCTCATCCACCGCAAGCTCTGCGTCTCTGTCTCTACTCAGCGCGTACCGTTGCCGCGAGCCTTCAGCCTGTTCGGTGCATAAACGCTCTAATGCCTCTGGCATCGTTACCTGACTGATGCGCGCACGGGCACAGGCGGTGTCCAGCACATCCACGGCCTTGTCGGGCAGCTGACGCCCTGCCAGGTAGCGTGCGCTCATTTGCGCCGCCGCCACGACCGCATCGTCACGGATGTACACCCCATGGCTGGCTTCATACGCCGGAACCAGACCACGCAGGATCGAAATCGCCTGCTCCACGCTGGGCTCACCGACCAGCACAGGCTGGAAACGCCGCGCCAGGGCAGGATCTTTTTCGAAGTACTTCTTGTATTCGGACCAAGTAGTGGCCGCCAGGGTGCGCAATTCGCCCCGGGCCAGGGCTGGCTTGAGCAGGTTGGCTGCGTCGCCGGCTCCCGACTGGGCGCCCGCGCCCACCAAGGTGTGCGCTTCATCGATAAACAGAATCACCGGTTGGGGCGACGCATTGACTTCGTCGATCACGCCCTTGAGCCGTCGTTCGAATTCGCCCTTGATGCTGGCACCCGCTTGCAGCAAACCCATGTCCAGGGTCAGCACCCGCACATTCTGGAGCGGCTCCGGTACTTGTGAACTGGCGATGCGCAACGCAAGACCTTCGACAACAGCGGTCTTGCCTACCCCTGCCTCCCCCACCAGGATCGGATTGTTTTTGCGTCGACGCATGAGGATGTCGATCAACTGACGAATCTCGCCATCACGACACAGCACCGGGTCGATACGCCCTTCGCGCGCCTGGCGTGTCAGGTCATGGGTGAAACGTGCCAGCCATGACTCGTCGCTTGCGGCGGGGATGATGTCCGGGCGCTGGCTCAGCACGAAGCCCTGTACGCGCTGTGCATCCAAACGGCTCAACAACGCGTAATAGCGACTGCCTGCGTGTTGCAACGGGTGATGCAACAGCGCCAGTAACAGCGCGCCGTGGTCCACTTCGGTTTGGCGCAACTCCAGATGAGCAACCAACAATGCCTGCTGCAACCATTGCACGAGGGCTTGGGCAAACACCGGGTTACGTGAAGCACTTCCCTCCCCCTTGGGCTGCAGCGTTGCTTGCAGCGTCTGCGCTTCGATCCCCGCGTCGACCAAGGCTCTCATTAAAACGCCATCGCGATGTTCCAGCTGGGCCAATAGCAAGTCTTCTACAAGCACTTCCCTGCCACCACGCGCCACACAACGCTCAGCCGAGCGCTCCAAGTCTTGGCGGACCGCAGGCGTCAACGTTCGGATAAGTTGTTGCAGGTCTACATTCATCATCAAGAGCCCCTAGTGAGCGTTGTTGGCCACGATGACCACACCGTCGGCGCATTCGTGTGCCAGCCAACTGGTCCAACCCAGCCTGCAGACGTTGTATTCACCCACGTGCAACGGCCTGATGGACTCCTTGTCCAGCACCAGGCGCAGGTCGTAATCCAGCGGGTCGCGAGCGGTCAGTCGTACCAACGCACACAGCAGCGGATAGTCCGCACCCGTAGGCAAAAAACCATGGAACTGCTGCCAATCCAGGCCCTGTACATGCACCCTGAACTTGCCACTGCAGTCGGCGACCCGGTCTCCCAAAACCTGGTCGGTGCCCAGCACGCTGTTGGCAACACCCAACTGGTTCAACTGCGCGGGAGCAATGACCACCGAGCGTTCGACCCACTGCTCAATAAACACGCGGTCGTGCTTGAAGTAGTAACGCAGCATTGTCTCGATTACCGCCGCCGAATGCCCCCGCAGACTAAGCAGACCCAGGTAGGGCAACAGCCGCTTGCAGTCCAACTGCGCTGCAGTGCGCAGCTGCCGGCCCTTCAACCCAATCAACGCAAACATCTGCTCGGAAAACGCGTCACGGGCCTGCGCCTGGAAGCTCACCTGGTAACGGTATTTGCGCCAGATCGGCAGCATCAGCCGTTGCAGACGATGGTGAAACAGGTCCAGAAAATCGCGAGTGGCGTGCCCACTCGCCTCATCGGCAAACGCCTGCTCGCCGTAAAACGCCGGCAACGGTGACCCAGCGCCACACAGACCCAGAACGTTGAGGCGAAGACGCGCACGCAATTGACCGTGTTCAACAAAAAACTCCACCCGATCGATGTCGTGACCGGGAAAACCAAGACCTGGGTTGGCCTGAAACTCCAACCTGTCATAGAGCGCGTCGTCATCCAGCAAAGGATGGGCGGCGCGCAGGCGCTTGATCACCTGCAAAATCGCCTGGAACAGCGAATATTCGCGGATCGCACTGCACAGTTCCTTCAAAGCAGGGGCTGCTGCCCCATCCGGGGTGGCCATAGGTACACATCTCCTTGTGTGCTGATGACACGTAGTTCGTGGTAGGCATTGAGGCTTGCGTAAAGCGCGAAGAACTCGTTCAGCACCGAGGCGAACACAAACGCTTCGCCCCTCCCGAGGAAGCCTTCGAAATCAATGCTCAGGTCAATCTGCAAGCCACGAAATGGCATTCCGCGGTACAAACGATCGACCGGCCTATGACTGATGGATCGCAACGCACCTAACCTTCTCTGGCTGACCTTTTGCGCGTGCCTGTCGTGGTAACGCGGCACGTTGTAGGTTTGCAGGAGCACCTTGAACGCGTTGATATCGGTCAGTGACAAATAGTTGAGCGACATGTTGCTGATCAGTCGCCAGAGAAAATCCTGGTCAAGGGGCGGCGCAAAACTCGCGGTCGGCGCGCAGATATTGCGAAACGACAACCCCTCCGGCGTCTGCTCACAGGGTTGATTGATGTCACCTGCCTGCAATTGCCGAGGCAGGTTGTGATTGGTACATGTCAGCTCGATCGACAGCGTTTCCTGGGCATGCACCTGCCCATTTCCAAACGTCAGCCAAGTATCGAGCCCTGTGTGGTGCGCCGACGCGCGCTGCCGAATGCTGTAGCTGGTGGGGGGCGCCGAAGCGTCGATATCGCCATCATGCTCGAAGGTTTCAAACGGGACGTACGCTTGATACCCCAACCCGCCAGGGCGCCAACCCATGACCTTATCTACTGAAAACACACAAGCATTTTCCCGCGCGTACTCTCCAGGAATCAGCAGGTACTCGTCCTGCTTGCCGTCCAGGCGTATCGGAACTGCATCATGTTTGAACAGGTTGACGATGGGCGTGCAGTACAGCTTCACGTTGCTCAAAGTGGGGCACTCGGTGGTCTGGCAGCCCACGCGCAACGTGAAGCACACTTGAATGCTGCAGATTTGCTTGAGTTGGTCCTGGGGCAACCGCTGCAGCACATCCAGCCCATTTACATCGACGAACAGATACTTTTCAGGAAAGGAGAAATACTCCTGCAAATGGCGATACCCACTAAACGTAGTGTGCGGATAGGGCATCAGCGCATGCTCCTCGGCGAACCCCACCGGTTTTACCTGCTCAGCGTCGAGTCGCAACAACAGGGACTTGCCATCAGCCGCGCTCACAGCTCGTCCATCGCAGTCCAGTGGTCGTAACTCGATACCTTCAAGCTCGCGCAATAGGCTCAGATATAACCCTTGGCTGATGTAGCGATCTCCCGCCAGATGCAGACGTAATTGGTCGAACTCACATTCGCTGAAATTGCCTCCGGCACTCATGTCGAGGCGCAGGCTCATCAACGCCTGTTCGCCTTGGACGCAATACTCCAATGCGCTCAGTTGCAACGGCAGGATGCGGGTGTCGTAACAGGTCCGAAAGCGACAGCGTTCGCCATTCACCGCACCGCTTTCGACTGGCGTATTCGGTGCGACCATCACCCCGACGCCCGTATGCTTCAGCGGGTCAAACTGCAAAATGCTGAACGCAGGTATCGGCCGCATATAGTTGGGCCACAGCAAATGCATCAACGAGTGCGTCAGCTCTGGCAACTCGTCATCCAATTTCTGGCGCAAGCGACCGGTGAGAAAGGCAAAACCTTCCAGCAATCGCTCCACATCCGGATCCTGGCCAGCCTCCCCTAGAAAGGGCGCCAGCGCGGGATTTCGCTCGGAGAAACGCCGCCCGAGCAGACGCAACGCACTGAGTTCACTTTGGTAGTACTGGTTAAAGGACATCAGGCAAGACCTCAACCTGTCCCGCATCCCGCAGGCGCGCGGTGAACACCACAGGTTGTGTCACCCCGTCGATAGAAAGCGTGGCGTCGATGGCAAACGCCAGGGCCAAAGCGTCGTGACCTCGGGGTAACGACCTCACGCGGACTTGTTTCAAGCGTGGTTCGTAGGCGCGGATAAACCGCTCGATCAATAAGCGCGACTGGCTCAAGGACTCATGCAGACTCTGGTTCATGTCATTGAGGTCCGGCATTCCGTAGTCCGGCAATGTCTGCACACTGCCCGCGCGGATGCTGAGCATTTTTCCCAGGTGAGCTGCGACAGACCTCACGCCACAGGCTGAATGCTCAGCTGGATACCCAAGTCGCTCAAACAGACTTCGGTTGCGGGTCACCCCTTGGCCCCTGCTCATTCTTTATCGAGCTTGCCAACCAGGGACAGCGTGAAGTCAGCCCCCATGTATTTGAAGTGCGGTCGTACGCTCAGACTGACCCGGTACCAACCAGGCTCACCCTCAACGTCACTGACCACGATGCGCGCCGCACGCAATGGCCGCCGCCCACGCACCTCGGCACTGGGGTTGTCCTGGTCTGCGACGTACTGGCGAATCCACTTGTTGAGCTCCAGCTCAAGGTCGGTACGCTCCTTCCACGACCCCAGTTGCTCCCGTTGCAGGACCTTGAGGTAATGGGCCAGACGATTGACCACCATCATGTAGGGCAATTGAGTGCCCAGGCGGTAATTCAACTCCGCTTCCTTGCCCTCGGCACTGATGCCGAAACTCTTGGGCTTTTGTACCGAACTGGCGGAGAAAAACGCGGCATTGTCACTGCCCTTGCGCATCGTCAAGGCAATGAAGCCCTCTTGTGCCAGTTCATATTCGCGGCGGTCGGACACCAGTACTTCAGTGGGAATCTTGGTTTCGATTTCGCCCATGCTGTGGAAGTGATGCAAGGGTAAGTCTTCCACTGCGCCGCCGCTTTGCGGACCGATGATGTTAGGGCACCAACGAAACCGCGCGAAACTGTCGGTCAAGCGTGTGGCAAAGGTGTAGGCGGTGTTACCCCATAGGTAGTGCTCGTGGCTGTTCACCACGGTTTCCCGGTAGGCAAAAGTCTTGACCGGGCATTCAAGGGGATCGTAAGGCGTGCGCAGCAGAAAACGCGGCACAGTCAGACCGATATATCGGGCGTCTTCGCTCTGGCGGAAGCTTTGCCATTTAGCGAATTGAGGGCCCTCGAAATGGTCCCTGAGATCCTTTAGATCAGGTAGGTCGGTGAAGCTTTCCAAGCCGAAAAAACCCGGCCCGGCGGCAGCGATAAAAGGTGCATGGGCCATGCAAGCCACACTGGAGGCGTATTGCATCAACTTCACATCAGGGGCACTGGGCGACAGAAAATAGTCGGCGATGATCGCGCCCACCGGCTGGCCGCCGAACTGACCGTATTCCGCACTGTAGACATGCTTATAGAGCCCTGACTGAGTCACTTCTGGCGAGTCTTCGAAATCATCCAGCAGGTCTTGCCGCGAGACATTTAGCAGTTCGATCTTGATGTTTTCTCGAAAGTTGGTGCGTTCGACCAACAGCTGCAGGCCTTTCCAGGAGGACTCCAGCGCCTGGAAACCTGGGTGGTGAAGAATCTCATCCATTTGCCGACTGAGCTTTTCGTCAATCTCGGCAATCATCCGGTCAACCAGACGCTTCTTGACCGGTTCACCGCTGTTCTGCGGCTTGATCAGTTCTTCGATAAAGGCCGAGACCCCACGCTTTGCAATGCCGTAGGCCTCGTCGTCCGCACTCAACAGAGTCTGAGCGATGATGTTGTCGAGGATGCTGCACTCATCAGTGCTGTGTACAGGTATCGGAGTGTGTTGAGTCGTCATGGCACCAGTGTCCTTTTACTGAGAAATATCAGGCGATTTGGCTGTTCAGGCCCAACTCTGCCAATACCCGGGCACGGGAGACGTCATCGGCCAGAGCCTGTTCGATGGCTTTACGAAAGCTCGGCGTGTTGCCCAGCGGTCCCTTCAACGCCATCAACGCCTCACGCAGGGCCATCAGCTTGTGTAACTCGGGGATCTGCTCCACCAGGTTTGCGGGGTTGAAATCCTTCATCGAATTAATGCGTACCTGGATGGCGAGTTCTTCAACTTCGGCGCACTCCTGGAGACGGTTGGGTACATTCAGCGTGAGGCTCAGCGCCTGTTTGGCCAGCACCTCATCAAGGGTGTTCTTGTCGATGGCGATGGGTTTGCGATCTTCAAGCTTGCGCAGGTCCTCACGCTGGGTGAAGTCCCCCAGCACCAGCAGTTTCAACGGCAGCTCGACTTCTTCCTGAGCACCACCGATGGCGGGTTTGAAGGTGATATTGATGCGTTCCTTGGGTGCTACCGAACCTTCTTTGGCCATGGTATTTCTCCTTTTTTTGGCTCGTGAGCCTATTCAAGTACCGCTTCAAGATCGAAGAGGCACAGCCTGCGGTGGGTGTCTTCCTTGCGCTCGCGCACGGCATGGTTTTGCGGCATCAGGTCGCAGCAGCGATGCAAGAGTTGGGTGACTTGAAACGCCAGCTCCGGTTCCCAGCGCTCCAGGCCCGAGCGTTGCAGCTCGACATCCAAATGTTCGAGCAGGATCTTCGCCAGTTCATGCTTGCCCGCGTGGACACATAAACGCGCCTGGGCCAAGCGCCAGTAAAAGCGTGCTCGATCACTGCGGGCGGCGTGCAAGCCTTGCTTGAGTTGTTGCACGGCGGCCTTGAGTCCCTCTTTGCCCAGCCGAGGCAATACATCCTGCAAAGCGATCTCCCAGGGCTCGGCATCGGCCACCACACCGGGCACTTCAGGCGCTTGCAGGTGATGGGAAACATGCAGTGCGATCCAGTCGCGAGTACTGCTGTTGGCAAAAGGAGCGCCATCGTGAAAACGAAACGCCGGTAAGTCCGGCAAGCGTTGCAGCAACAGAGCAAAGCTCACTTCCAGTTCGGTCATGGCCTGCTTCGCCTGCTGAGCCTCCAGGCATTGCCAGATCATGTGCAGCCCGTCGAACCAGAACATGGCACCTGAGAAGCAAGCCTCAAGTTCAACCAGCAGATCGGCGTGATGCCCTTGGCAAAACCGCTCCTGATAGCGTTTGAGCGTGTCGCAGGGCGGCGCGTAAAGCGCGGTGACGCGCTCATTGTTGGCGTCCGGATAGCGGACGATGGCCAGCCATGCCAGCGTTCGGCTCAGGTGCAAGGCCCGTAAGTCGGTAGCGTTGTGGCGCAGCCACCAGGTACACAACGGACGGGCTTGTTCTTGCAAGGCACGCAACAATTTATGCGCGTCCTTTTCGTTGTTGACCGTCAGCTCGGTTTTCGACAACGGGATGGTGGCCTGTTTGACGTGTGCAATCACGGCACTCACCCCTGTGACGGCGGGATGACCCTGCGCCGCAAGCTCCATCCGCTGGTCCAGTTGCCTGCGAATCGGTAGCAAGAGCGGCGCGCCCTCGCCCAAATGGGCAGTCCAGAGCTCATCAAGGCGCGAGAGTTGTTCCAGCAACGCTCGGAATAAAGGCTGCTGGTCCTGAAGCGAAAGGCTTTGAACAAGCAGTGTCTCAAGGCGCAAGACCAACCAGCCGAACGCCGCGCTGCGGGTGCGCAGCTTTTGTGGGTGCACCGTGGACCAATGATGCTCACAGAGATGACGCAGCAACCCGAGCCCTGCCAGCAGACCGGCAAAGGATTCGCGCTGGTACAGCGCCCACGTCAGCCAGACAGCCACGCGCAGATCTTTGGACTGCTCACGCAGCAGGCATTCGCTGATGTCCAGAGTCTTTTGCCAGTCCGGCTGGCCAGCGCCATGAATGGACTGCATCTTTCCCAGTTCAGACTCCAGGGCTTCATACTCACTCGAATACCGTATATCACCGCCAGCAAAACTTGTTTGCGAACAGGGTAGTTTGGCAAGTTCAAGATAATGAACGCAGAGTTTATCCGAGTATCCCATTTAGGACCGCACGCAATTAATCAAGGTACGAACAACAAACTAAGCAAACTTAAAATTCGCACTAGAATGTCATCTTGGCTTCGCTCGACTCGCCACGAAGTTCGCAAACCTTAGCCATGCCAATAACATTCAGCAAGCAATAACCACATACTTAAGACTTGTCCTACGGGTGACGTAAACTAAGGCATATGCCGGATATTGCGCAATAAAACCAGCCTATCGAATCGAATATCAGCGAAAATCAATTGCCAGGCGCCCTATCGGCACGAGCAATTAAATGCGCACTTATGCGCAATTAATACCCGACAAACCACCTCCAACCCCTCAATAACTTTCTACATGCCGCGCAGACACTCAACGGACACCAAGTACTTATTGGTTCCCACACTTTCAGGCACGTTTCTTGTTATAGGCATTTCTCCAACCGGCGCAGTCGCCGGTGTGAACGACCTTTCAATCAGGCAAGGAAACCCGTCATGCCAACACCCGCGTATCTCTCTATCACCGGCGTCAAACAGGGTTTGATTACGGCAGGCACATTTACTCAGGACTCTGTAGGCAACACTTATCAGCAGGGCCATGCAGACCAGATCCTGGTCCAGGCCTTTTCCCACCAAGTAGTCGTTCCGCGGGACCCACAGTCCGGTCAACCAACCGGCCAGAGGGTTCACAAACCGCTGATGATCAGTAAGGTCTTCGATAAGTCATCACCACTCCTGTTCAGCGCCTTGACCAGCGGTGAGCAGGTCACGTGCCGCCTGGAATGGATGCGCAGCACATCTGCCGGAGCACAGGAGCACTACTTCACCATCGAACTGGAAGGGGCAACCATCGTGGACATCCAATCACGCATGCCCAACTGCCAGGACCCGAGCAATGCCCACTTCACACACTTGGAGGACGTGTACTTCACCTATCGCAAGATCGTATGGACCCACGAAGTGTCCGGCACGTCCGGGTCGGATGACTGGCGCAGCCCGGTAGCCGGTTAACCCGGCCCCACGCAGGAACGGGCGCCAGGGACGGCGCCGTTTCTGCCAGCGGGTTAGACCATCGCCAGCGGATGCTTGCGCTTGGGCGCGCCGAAGACGCGGTCGATGGCGTCTAGATCATGCTCATCGAGCACCAGTTTGGCGGCGGCTGCGTTCAGTCGCACGTGCTCCGGCGACACAGCCTTGGGAATGGCGATCACGCCCTCTTGGCGCAACACCCAGGCCAGAGCGACCTGCGCCGGTGTGACCTCATGACGATGGGCGATCTGCTTGAGCGTCGCGCTGGACAGTAACTCACCGCCTTGCGCGATCGGGCAGTACGCCATCAAGGGCAAGTGATGTTGCTGCCACCAGGGCAGCAGATCGAACTCGATGCCGCGCTCTTCGATGTTGTAGAGCACCTGATTGGTTGCACAGGCTGGGGAGGCAAGCTCCTGCAGGTCTGCCACGTCGAAGTTGGAGACACCCCAACGACCGATCTTGCCGGCTTCGCGCAGACGCTCGAAGGCTTCAACGGTTTCTTCAAGCGGGTATTGGCCACGCCAGTGCAGCAAGTACAGATCGATGTAGTCAGTGCCCAGCCGCTGGAGGCTGGCTTCGCAGGCCCGCGGCACACCCTTGTGGCTGGCATTGTGCGGGTAGACTTTGCTCACGAGGAACACCTGGTCACGTTTGCCGCGGATAGCTTCGCCAACCACCGTTTCGGCGCCGCCCTCGCCGTACATTTCGGCGGTATCGATCAGGGTCATGCCCTCGTCGATCCCCAGTTGCAACGCGGCGACTTCGGCGCGGTGCTGGTCCGGGTTTTCGCCCATGCGCCAGGTTCCCTGGCCGATGACAGGGACGGGAACGCCGGCCAGATCAATAGTACGCATGACAACCTCCTGATGAGTTCGCGGATTAACAGTGTGGCATTGGTCGGACAAAAGGGTTCAATCGAAGTATGGTTGCCCTTTGCCAAGTCGCGAGGAAAGACCCGCAATGCTGTTTATCGTGATGCTCGGGGGCAAGCACCCCAGGGCGAAAATCGAAGTTCACGATGTGGTGTTCGCCGCTGCGGATACGCTGGAAGCCACTTACCCGCAATTGCGCGACGGTTGGTTTGGCAGCCCCAAGGGCGTGCATATCGATTCCTGGATGGCCGTGGATGGCGTCGACGGCTGGAAGGTCGAACTCAGCCACCTGGCGCCCCAGGCCGGCGCCCATCACTTGTACTTCATCAACCTTGGCGGGTACGAAGCGAACACCTTTGGCGAGGCCCATCATTACCTGCTGGTGGTCGCGCGCAACAAACAGGAAGCCACCCGCATGGGCAAGCAACAGATGCTGGGGCATTGGTCCCAGGGTCACACCGACGGCGTGCTGGATATCGATGACTGCCTGCCCATCGACCTGGTCGACGGGCGCTACCTGCACCTCGTCCAGGCACCGCACCGGGCAATCCTGCAGCGCAACGACTATATCGTGCTGCCCTGAGACCGGCCGATCAAATACCGGGAACTTTGCCAGGAAATAACCGCCTGAATCCGGTACGCTCACCCTTTTTACTCAAGGAGTTACTCCCCATGGCCAAAGCCACCGCCCGTCACATCCTCGTTTCCACTGAAGACAAGTGCAACGAACTCAAGGCCCAAATCGAAGGCGGCGCCGATTTCGCAGAAATCGCCAAAGCCAACTCCAGCTGCCCATCCAGCCGTCAAGGCGGCGACCTGGGTTCGTTCGGTCCAGGCCAAATGGTTAAAGAATTCGACACCGTAGTTTTCAGCGCCCCGGTCAACACCGTGCAAGGCCCGGTGAAAACCCAGTTCGGCTACCACCTGCTGGAAGTCACCAGCCGCCAGGACTGATCCAGTCCACGCTGATGCGACAAACAACGGCCCGCCTTTTGGTGGGCCGTTGTGCATGTGATGACTGGCGACGCTGATGCCGTTAGCGTACAAATCCCTATTCCTGTTCTTCCGGCGTTCAAGACTGATAATGCGATTGGCCTTTTCGACTCTATTTCGCTCTACCCTCGCCCTGCTGCTGGCCAGCACCGCCGTGATCGCGGCCCCCCAACCGTCACTGACGGTGTACGGCGAACCAGCCAAGTACCCCGCTGGTTTTACCCATTTCGACTACGCCAACCCCAACGCGCCCAAGGGCGGCAGCCTGCGGCGCTCGGCCATCGAAATCGGACGCTTCGATCATGTGCTGCCCTATATCGACAAAGGCATCGGCGTGTCACAGGTTGACGGCTGGCTCTACGCGCCCCTCGCCCTGCGCTCTCTGGACGAACCCTATACGGTCTACGGCCTGGTCGCCGAAAAAATGGAGCGCGCCGAGGACGGCCTGTCCCTGCGTTTCTACCTGAACCCAAAGGCGCGCTTTGCCGACGGCAAACCCATCACCGCCGAAGACGTACGCTACAGCTTTGATTTATTAATGACCCAAGGCAGCCTGCGTTTTCGCACACTGTTCGCCGACGTCAAGCACGTCGAAGTGGAAGGTGAGCGCCAGGTGCGCTTCGACTTTTCCAGCAACGAAAACCGCACCCTCCCCCTGGATATCGCCACCCTGCCGGTGTTCCCGGAGCACTGGTGGAAGACCCGCGACTTCGCCAATGGCGGCGGCTACGAAGCACCACTGGGCAGCGGCCCGTACAAAGTCAGCAAGGTCGACTCCGGCAACACCATTACCTTTACTCGCGACCCGGACTGGTGGGGCAAAGACTTGCCCGTCAGCCGCGGCCTGTACAACTTCGATCACCTGAGCCTGGAGTTTTTCGGTGATACCGAAGTAGCCCGCCAGGTGCTGCGAGGCGGCGCCTACGATTTCAATCGTGAATTTTCCGCCACCGGCTACTCCATCGGCTACAACGGCCCTGCCCTGGACGATGGCCGCCTGCAACGCGCTCACCTGGCCAAGGAAATGCCGCAACCGGCCCAAGGCTATGTCTTCAACGTGCAGAAGCCAGTATTCAAAGACCGCCGCGTGCGCCAGGCCTTGGCAATGCTGTGGGATTTCGAATGGGCCAACCGGCAGATGATGCGAAATATGTACATCCGTCAGCAGAGTTTCTTCTCTAATAGCCCGCTGGCGGCGACCCAACTGCCCACCCAGGAAGAGCTGGCGATTCTTGAACCGTTGCGTGGGCAGATCCCTGACGAGGTGTTTACCCAGGTGTTCAAGGCACCGGTCACCGACGGCAGCGGCATGATCCGTGAAGAACAGCTCCAAGCCCTGGCCCTGCTGGAAGAGGCCGGTTGGAAACCCAACGGCGACAAGCTGGTAAACGCCGAAGGCGAACCGCTTGAGTTCACCTTCCTCAATGCGCAGGCCGGTCTGGAGCGACTGTTACTACCGTACAAACGCAACCTGGCGCAGATCGGCATCACCCTTAATATCCGTCGCATCGACTCCTCTCAGTACGTCAACCGTTTGATGACACGGGACTACGACATGATCGTCACCGGGTTTCCTGTCACCACCTCGCCGGGCATGGAGCTGTACAACTACTTTGGTTCCAGCGCCGCTTTTGATTCGGGCGCAAACAACTACATGGTGCTCAAGGACCCGGCGGTTGACGCCTTGATCAAAGGTCTGGTCAAAGCCGACACACAGGCGCAGATGCTCACCTACGCCCATGCTCTGGACCGGGTGCTGCAATGGAATTACCTATGGATCCCCAATTACTACCCGCCCGGTACGTCCGCCGCCTGGTGGAACCGTTTCGGCCGCCCGGCCATCGAGGCCAAGAATGACGAGGCCCTGGAAACCTGGTGGGAAGTCAGCCCCACACCTCTGACCACTGAGCAGATGAATGCCGAACTGAAAAAACGCGGAGGAGCGCGCTGATGTTTGCCTATATCGTGCGGCGCCTGCTGCTGATCATCCCAACCCTGGTGATCATCCTGCTGGTGAATTTCGTGATCGTGCAGGCCGCCCCCGGTGGCCCGGTGGAACAGGCCATCGCCCACTTGCAGGGGATTGGCGGCGGCGGTGTCGGCGGCTCATCCGGCGAAGGTATCAGCAGCGGCTCGCGGTCCAGTCGGGGCCTGGACCCGAAGCTGATCAAGGACATTGAAAAACAGTACGGCTTCGACAAGTCCGCACCGGAACGCCTATGGCTGATGCTCAAGAGCTATGCCCAGTTGGATTTCGGCAACAGCTTCTTTCGCGGCTCGACGGTGATCGACCTGATCCTGGAAAAGATGCCCGTCACCATTTCCCTCGGGCTGTGGGCCACGCTGATCACTTACCTGGTGTCGATCCCGCTGGGTATACGTAAGGCGGTGCGCCACGGCAGCAGCTTTGATGTGTGGAGCAGCACTGCCATCGTGATCGGCTATGCGATGCCAGCGTTCCTGTTCGCGATGTTCCTGATCGTGGTGTTCGCCGGCGGCACCTCCCTGAACTGGTTCCCGGTGCGCGGACTGGTGTCGGAGAACTTCGAAGAACTGAGCACCGTGGGCAAGATCGCCGACTACTTCTGGCACCTGGTGTTGCCGGTGACGTCTTTGGTAATCGGCGGATTCGCCACCCTGACCATTCTCACCAAAAACTCGTTCCTCAATGAAATCACCCGCCAATACGTGGTGACCGCGCGGGCCAAAGGCTTGAGCGAACGACGGGTGCTGTATGGACATGTGTTCCGCAACGCCATGCTGCTGGTGATCTCGGGGATTCCCCAGGCATTTATCAGCGTGTTTTTTGCAGGATCCTTGCTGATCGAGGTGATTTTCTCCCTGGATGGCCTCGGTCGCATGAGCTACGAAGCGGCGGTTTCGCGGGATTACCCGGTGGTGTTCGGTTCGCTGTTTATCTTCACCCTGTTCGGCCTGCTGATAAAACTCATCGGTGACCTCTGCTACACCCTGGTGGACCCGCGTATCGACTTCGCCGCGAGGAACGCCTGATGCTTAACTTGTCTCCCGTGGCACGCCGACGCTTCGAGCGTTTCAAGAAGAATCGCCGTGGCTGGTGGTCGCTGTGTCTGTTTATCGGCCTCTTTATCCTGACCCTCGGCGGCGAACTGATCGCCAACGACAAACCCCTGGTGCTGAGTTTCAAGAACGAACTGTATTTCCCGGTGTTCAAGCGTTACACCGAGCAGCAGTTCGGCGGCCAGCTGCCGTTCCAGGCCGACTACCGCAGCGACTATGTGCAAAAGCTGATCAAACAGGACGGCGGCTGGATGTTGTTCCCGCCGATCCCTTTCAGCGATGACACCCCCAACTACGAACTGACCCGCCCTGCCCCCAGCCCGCCCTCGGCGGTGAACTGGCTGGGCACCGATGACCAGTCCCGCGACGTGCTGGCGAGGGTCATTTTCGGCGCGCGGGTGTCGATCCTGTTCGCCCTGGCGCTGACGGCCATCAGCGCAGCCATTGGCATCGCCGCGGGGGCTTTGCAGGGTTACTACGGCGGCTGGGTCGACCTGATCGGCCAGCGGGTACTTGAGGTCTGGTCCGGTCTGCCGGTGCTGTACCTGCTGATCATTCTGTCGGGCTTTGTCGAGCCCAATTTCTGGTGGTTGCTAGGGATCATGGCGCTGTTTTCCTGGCTGGCCCTGGTGGACGTGGTGCGCGCCGAGTTCCTGCGCGGGCGCAACCTGGAATACGTCAAGGCTGCACGGGCGCTGGGCCTGGGCGATGGCAAGATCATCCGCCGACATATCCTGCCGAATGCGATGACCGCCACCTTGAGCTACCTGCCGTTTATTTTGACCGGCGCGATTTCCACCTTGAGCGCCCTGGATTTCCTCGGCTTCGGCATGCCGGCGGGCAGCGCATCCCTGGGCGAACTGATCGCCCAGGGCAAGCAGAACCTGCAAGCGCCATGGCTGGGCCTGACGGCGTTTTTCACCTTGGCGCTGATTCTGTCGCTGCTGGTCTTTATTGGCGAGGCGTTGCGTGACGCCTTCGACCCACGTTCATGAGTGAGTCCCTATGAACCTGATCGAAATCCGCGACCTCAGTGTCGCCTTCAGCGGCCAGACCGTGGTGCGTAACCTGAGCCTGGACGTGCGCCCCGGCGAGTGTTTGGCACTGGTAGGCGAGTCGGGCTCGGGCAAGTCGGTGACGGCCCATTCGATCCTGCAATTGCTGCCCGAAGCCGGCACAGCTACCACGGGGTCGGTTAAATATCGCGGCCAGGAGTTGGTCGGCGCGTCGACGGCGACCCTGCAGAAACTGCGCGGCAACCGTATCGCGATGATCTTCCAGGAGCCCATGACCTCCCTCAACCCGCTGCACAGCATCGAAAAGCAAATCGGCGAAACGTTGCTGCTGCACAAGGGCATGGGCGGCAAGGCGGCGCAGGCGCGCATCCTTGAACTGCTCGAACTGGTGGGCATCCAGAAACCCCAGGAGCGCCTCAAGGCTTATCCGCACCAACTGTCCGGCGGCCAACGCCAACGCGTGATGATCGCCATGGCCCTGGCCTGCGAGCCGGAGTTGCTGATTGCCGACGAACCCACCACCGCGCTGGACGTGACCGTGCAGCGCAAGATCCTGCTGCTGCTCAAGTCCTTGCAACAGCGCCTGGGTATGTCGCTGCTGTTGATCAGCCATGACCTCAACCTGGTGCGCAGCATCGCCCAGCGCGTGTGCGTGATGCGCGCCGGGGAGATTGTCGAGCAGGCTGACTGCGAGACCTTGTTCACGGCGCCGCAACACCCTTACAGCCGCCTGTTGCTGGACGCCGAGCCGTCCGGCGATGTGCTGTGCAGCGATCCGCGCGAGACCGTGTTGGAAGTGGATGACCTGACCGTAGAGTTCCCCCTCGGCGGTGGGCTGTTTCGGCGCAAAACCTACCTGCGCGCCGTGGATGGTATCAGCCTCAACGTGCAGCGCGGCAAGACCCTGGGGATTGTCGGCGAGTCCGGCTCGGGCAAATCCACCCTGGGCCAGGCGATCCTGCGCCTGCTGGATTCCACCGGCAGCATCCGCTTCCAGGGTGAAGCCCTCGACCCGCTGAACCATCAGCAAATGCGCCCCTGGCGCAAACAGATGCAGGTGGTTTTCCAGGACCCTTACGGCAGCCTCAGCCCGCGTATGTCGGTACAGCAAATCATCAGCGAAGGCTTGGAAGTCCACGCGCCGTGCAGCCTCGCCGACCGCGACGCGCAAGTGATCCAGGTGCTCAAGGACGTGGGCCTAGACCCCGCCAGCCGCCATCGCTACCCCCATGAATTCTCCGGCGGCCAGCGCCAACGCATCGCCATCGCCCGCGCCCTGGTGTTGAAACCCGCACTGATGCTGCTGGACGAACCGACCTCAGCGCTTGACCGCACGGTGCAAAAACAGGTGGTTGCACTGCTGCGCGAGCTGCAGGAAAAGTACGGCCTGACCTACTTGTTCATCAGCCACGACCTGGCCGTGGTACGCGCCATGGCCCACGACATGATCGTGATCAAGGACGGCAAGGTGGTGGAGCGCGGCGCGAGCCATGATGTGTTCGAATCGCCACAACATCCCTACACCAAGGAGTTGCTGGCGGCGGCGTGCGGGCTGTCGACATGAGCACCAGCCTCAAGGACTACCAACAGGTTCGCGGCCTGGCGATCCAGTCGCTGTTCGAGATCATCGAGCAGTCCAGCGAAGGCACGGTGATTGTCGACCGCGACGCCAATATCGTGTGGATGAACGAGCGATACGCCAAGCGCTTCGGCCTCAAAAGCGCTGACGAGGCCATCGGCCAGCCGTGCGAGCAGGTGATTTCCAATAGCCTGTTGCGCCAAGTGGTACGTAACGACCAGCCGATCCTGCTGGATATCCAGGACACACCCAAAGGCCCGTTGGTGGTGATGCGCCTGCCGATCCACAACGACGCTGGCGCGGTGATCGGCGCGATTGGTTTCGCGTTGTTCGATGAACTGCGCAACCTGTCGCCGTTGATCGAACGTTACCTGAGCATGCAGCAGGAGCTGGCCTCCACCCGCTCGCTGCTGCGCTCACGCCAGAGCAAGTACAACTTCGCGCACTTTATCGGCACCAGCGCCGCCAGCCTTGAGGTCAAACGCCGTGCCCGGCGCAGCGCGAGTGCCGAGTCGCCGGTGTTGTTGCTCGGCGAAACCGGCACCGGCAAAGAGTTGCTGGCCCAGGCCATCCACGGTGCCTCGCCACGGGCGCACAAGGCGTTTGTCAGCGTCAACAGCGCGGCGATTCCCCACGACCTGCTCGAAGCCGAATTCTTCGGCACCGCGCCAGGCGCCTTTACCGGCGCTGATCGCAAGGGCCGTCCAGGCAAATTCCAGATTGCCCAGGGCGGCACGCTGTTCCTCGATGAAATCGGGGATATGCCGCTGCCGCTGCAAAGCAAATTGCTGCGGGTGTTGCAGGAAAAGGAATTCGAACCGGTGGGTTCCAACGAGATGCTGCACAGCGATGCGCGGGTAATCGCGGCGACCTCCATGGACCTGGAAGCGGCGATCAAGCGTGGTGAGTTTCGCGCCGATTTGTATTACCGGCTGAATGTGTTGCCGATCCACGTGCCGCCACTGCGTGATCGGTTGGAGGACATTCCGGCATTGAGCGAGGCGATCCTCGAAGAACTGCGCAGCCAGCATGAGCTGGACCGCGAGGCTCTGGCGCTGTTGGCACAGCATGCGTGGCCAGGGAACATCCGTGAGCTGCGTAATGTGCTGGAGCGGGCGGCGTTGCTGAGTGATGACTTGGTGTTGAATGCCACGGACATTCGCGCGGCGATCGGCACGTTCAGCCCCGTGGAGCGCGGCGCGGTCGCAACGGTTGAGGGCGAGACATTCGCGGCGGCGCGGGAGCGGTTTGATCGACAGCTGATTGCGACGGCACTTAAGGCCTGTGACGGCAACGTGGTCGAGGCGGCCAGGCGATTGGGGCTGGGACGGTCGACGTTGTACAAGAAGATGGTGGCACTGGGCATCGCCTAATCTCCACAAAGAGACTAAGTTCTCCATATAAAGACAATCCATGTGGGAGGGGGCTTGCCCCCGATAGCATCAGGTCAGTCAACACATATGCTGGCTGATGCACCGCTATCGGGGGCAAGCCCCCTCCCACATTTGATCTTCGCTTGTCTCGAAATTGAGACAAAACCCAAAAACACTCGAAAGAAATTAAAAAATATCCATATATTTCAATAACTTGAAAATATGGCACACATCTCGCTATAGCCCTCCCCACAGTTTCACCCACAAAAATAACAATCCGATGGAGACACACCATGAGTGTGATCATTGCCCTGGCCGCGCTCGCGCTGCTGATGTTGGCCGCCTACCGTGGCTATAGCGTTATCCTGTTTGCCCCCATCGCCGCCCTTGGCGCGGTACTGCTCACCGACCCGTCCGCTGTCGCCCCCGCCTTTACCGGGGTGTTCATGGAGAAAATGGTCGGCTTTATCAAACTGTATTTCCCGGTGTTCCTGCTCGGTGCGGTCTTCGGCAAGTTGATCGAGTTGTCGGGGTTCTCGCGCTCCATCGTGGCCGCTGCGATTCGCTTGCTTGGCACGCGTCAGGCGATGTTGGTGATCGTGCTGGTCTGCGCCCTGCTCACCTACGGCGGCGTATCGCTGTTTGTGGTGGTGTTCGCGGTGTACCCGTTCGCGGCGGAGATGTTCCGCCAGAGCAATATCCCCAAGCGCCTGATTCCGGCGACTATCGCCCTCGGCGCATTCTCGTTCACGATGGATGCCCTGCCCGGCACGCCGCAGATCCAGAACATCATCCCCAGCACCTTCTTCAACACCACCGCCTGGGCGGCGCCGTGGCTGGGGTTGATCGGCACGATCTTCGTGTTCTGCACCGGCATGCTGTACCTGGCGCGCCAACGCAACAAGGCCCAGCGCGCGGGTGAAGGCTATGGCACTGAGTTGCGCAACGAGCCTGAGACCGCCGAAAACCTCACTCTGCCCAATCCGTGGATCGCGCTGTCGCCGCTGATCCTGGTGGGCGTGATGAACCTGTTGTTCACCCACTGGATCCCGCAGTGGTACGGCAAGACCCACAGCCTCAGCCTGCCGGGCATGAGCGCGCCAGTGACCACTGAAATCGCCAAGCTCACCGCGATCTGGGCGGTGCAGGCGGCGTTGCTGGTCGGGATCTTGATGGTGCTGGCCTTCGGCTGGTCGGCGATCAAAAGCAAGCTCGCCGAAGGTAGCAAAAGTGCGGTCAGCGGCGCCTTGCTGGCAGCAATGAATACCGCGTCGGAATACGGTTTTGGTGCGGTGATTGCCTCGCTGCCAGGCTTTCTCGTGCTGGCGGACTGGCTCAAGGGCATCCCCAACCCGCTGGTCAACGAAGCAATTACCGTGACCCTGCTGGCCGGTATCACCGGTTCCGCGTCGGGCGGTATGAGCATCGCCCTGGCGGCCATGTCCGAGAGCTTTATTTCGGCGGCCCATGCGGCCAATATTCCCCTTGAAGTGCTGCACCGGGTCGCGGCCATGGCCAGCGGCGGCATGGACACCCTGCCCCACAACGGCGCGGTGATCACCCTGCTGGCGGTGACCGGCCTGACCCACCGCGAAGCCTACAAAGACATTTTCGGCATCACGATTATCAAGACCCTCGCGGTGTTCGTGGTGATCGGTACTTTCTACGCCACCGGCATTGTGTGAGGTTTTCATGACGACTTTGAATGGCAAGACCGCCCTGGTCACCGGCTCCACCAGTGGCATCGGCCTGGGCATTGCCTTGAGCCTGGCACAGGCAGGGGCCAACTTGATCCTCAACGGCTTCGGCGACGCCAGCGCGGTGATCGCGCAGGTGCAGGCGTTTGGTGGCAAGGTGGGGCATCACCCTGCGGACGTCAGCGACCCGGCGCAGATCGCCGAAATGTTCGCCTACGCCGAGCGTGAGTTCGGTGGCGTGGACATCCTGGTCAACAACGCCGGCATTCAGCATGTGGCGGCGGTGGAAGCGTTCCCGGCCGAACGCTGGGACTCGATCATCGCGATCAACCTGTCCTCGGTGTTCCACAGCACGCGCCTGAGCCTGCCGGGCATGAAGACCAAGGGCTGGGGGCGTATCGTTAATATCGCCTCGGTTCACGGCCTGGTCGGTTCGGTGGGCAAGGCAGCCTATGTGGCGGCCAAGCATGGCGTGATCGGTTTGACCAAAGTGGTAGGCCTGGAGACGGCAACCAGCAATGTGACCTGTAATGCGATTTGCCCCGGCTGGGTGCTGACGCCGCTGGTGCAGAAGCAAATTGATGATCGCGTGACCAAAGGTGTGGACCCGCACCAGGCGCAGCATGATTTGCTGGCGGAGAAACAGCCGTCCCTGGAGTTTGTGACGCCGCCGCAGTTGGGTGAGTTGGTGTTGTTTTTGTGCAGCGAGGCCGGTGCGCAGGTACGTGGCGCGGCGTGGAACATTGATGGCGGCTGGCTGGCCCAATAAAACCAGACACTGGCGTTCTAAATTGTGGGAGGGGGCTTGCTCCCGATGGCGGTGGGTCAGTACCACACGGGCTAGCTGATACTCCGCTTTCGGGAGCAAGCCCCCTCCCACAGTAGAATTCTATTGTTTTGAAGACCTGCATAAGAACAAGAGACCTTGCTGATGTCCGAGATCCTCTGGCAACCCTCACCGGAACGCATCCGCCACACGCGGATGGACCAGTTCCGCCGCTTCATCAACGACCGCCACGCCTTGCAACTGGGCGACTACCCCGCCCTCCACCAATGGAGCATCGACCAGCGGCCGGACTTCTGGCAGGCGATCGTCGCCTACTTCGACGTGCAGTTTCGCAGCCCGCCCGGCGCGGTACTGATCGAAGGCGCCGAGATGCCCAGCGCCCAGTGGTTTCCCGGCGCGACCCTGAATTTCGCCGAGCACCTGCTGCGTCGGCGTGACCACCACCCGGCCGTGGTCGCGATCAGCGAAGACGGCCAGCGCGAACAACTCACCTACGCCGAACTGGCCGCACACGTCGCCGGCCTGCAAAACAGTCTGCGGTCGGCTGGCGTCGGCATCGGTGACCGGGTGGCGGCGTGCATGCCCAACACCTGGCAAACCCTGGTGGGCATGCTCGCCACCACCAGCCTGGGCGCAATCTGGTCGTGCTCCTCGCCGGACTTCGGCACCCAAGGCGTGATCGACCGGTTCGGCCAAATCGAGCCCAAGGTGCTTATTACCTGCGCCGGTTATCGGTACGCCGGAAAACCCATCGACCAGAGCGCCAAACTCAATGAAATCCTCGAACGGCTGCCGTCCCTGGAGCAGTTGATTGTGGTGCCGTATGCGCGGCCCGAGGCGCAGGTCGAGGACTACCGCACCCAGGCAAAGGTTGTGCTGTGGCAGGACTTTTACCAACCCGGCGGCGAGCCTGAGTTTGTCGCGGTGCCCTTCGATCATCCGCTGTACATCCTCTATTCCAGCGGCACCACCGGCGTGCCCAAGTGCATCATCCACAGCACCGGCGGCGTATTGCTTACACACCTCAAGGAACACGGCCTGCATGCCGATCTGTCCCGCGAGGACTGCCTGTTCTACTACACCACCTGCGGCTGGATGATGTGGAACTGGCTGGTCTCGGTACTGGCCATCGGCGCCACGGCGGTGCTGTATGACGGTTCACCCTTTCATCCTGGACCTGAGCGCCTGATCGACTTGATTGATGCCGAAAAGATCAGCGTGTTCGGCACCAGCCCAAAATTCCTCACCACCCTTGAAAAGGCCGGGCTGCAACCGCGCCTGAGCCACGACCTGGGCAGCCTCAAGGGGCTGATCTCGACCGGGTCGCCGCTGTCACCCCAGAGCTACGACTATGTGTACCGCGAGATCAAGGGCGAGCTGTGTTTATCCTCCATGTCTGGCGGCACCGATATCGTGTCCTGCTTTGTTATCGGCAACCCGGTGTTGCCGGTGCGCCGAGGCGAAATGCAGTGCAAGAGCCTGGCGATGGCCATTGAAGTGTGGGACGACCACAGCCAGCCGTTGGTCGGTGAAAAAGGCGAGCTGGTGTGTACCCGGCACTTCCCGGCCATGCCCATCGGTTTGTGGAATGACCCCGACCAGAAGAAGCTGCGCGCCTCGTATTTCAGTCAGTTCCCCGGCGTGTGGGCCCAAGGCGACTACGCTGAGCAACGCCCGAATGGCAGCCTGCTGATTCACGGCCGCTCCGACGCGGTGCTCAACCCCGGCGGCGTGCGCATCGGCACGGCGGAGATCTATCGCCAAGTGGAGAAAGTCCCACAGGTACTGGAAAGCCTGGCCATCGGCCAACGCTGGCAAGACGACGTGCGCGTGGTGCTGTTTGTGCGCCTCGATGAGGGCATCGAGTTGGATGAGGCGTTGCAACAGCAGATCCGCCAAGTGATCCGCGCCAACACCACACCGCGCCATGTGCCGGCCAAAATCCTGGCTGTCAGCGATATCCCTCGTACCATCAGCGGCAAGATTGTCGAATTGGCGGTGCGCAATGTTGTGCATGGCGAGCCGGTCAAGAACACCGACGCCCTGGCCAACCCGCAGGCATTGGAACAGTTCCGCGACCGCCCGGAACTGGCATAAAGATGAAAGGATTCAGCGCTGACGCACTCATTTGAAGACAAACGCCGAATGCATGCTATTTTTCGGGGGTAGTCACCCATTCTCGACTCACGGGATAATGGGTGTTGTCATTTTTCAAAGCGTTACGCTCAGGGCTTTTTATGAAAGGAACATCCACCGGTAGCGACGCCGCTGCATTAATTGCGCGGCTGGACTGGGCACGAAGCCCACTCGGTGAGGCCAATGATTGGCCGCAAAGCCTGCGCACAGCGGTCGATATTGTCGTCCATTCGCCGATGCCCATGCTCCTGCTGTGGGGCAGCCAACTCACCCAACTCTACAACGACGGGTTCGCCCTGCTAGCCGGAAACAAACACCCCGAAGCCATGGGCCAACCGGCGCACCAGACGTGGCCAGAGCTGGAAAGCTTTACCGGCCCTGTCTACGACGCCGTGCTCAGCGGCCAGGTGCGCACCTTCAGCGAGCAGCGCTTTGTCCTGCAACGCAATAATCGCGACACGGAAATCTGGCTCGACCTGACCTACAGCCCGATCCGCGATGAAAGCGCCAACGTGGCCGGCATCCTCGTCACTGCCATTGAAACCAACGAGCGCCGCAAGGCCCAGCACAACACCGAGCAACGCTTGCAGCTTGCACTGGCGGCGACCGACGCCGTGGGCACCTGGGATTGGGACATCGGCGAGGATCACTTTATCGCCGACGCTCACTTCGCCTACTTGCACGGTGTCGACCCCGACGACGCGAACCGGCTGCCCATCAGCGATTACCTCCAAGGTGTGCATCCCGAAGACCGGGCCACGGTGGCGCGCAGTATCAAGCACTGCATCACCCACGGCACCGAATACGCCGAGGAATACCGCCTGC
Organism: Pseudomonas sivasensis; assembly: GCF_021391435.1. Classification (NCBI taxonomy): domain Bacteria; kingdom Pseudomonadati; phylum Pseudomonadota; class Gammaproteobacteria; order Pseudomonadales; family Pseudomonadaceae; genus Pseudomonas; species Pseudomonas sivasensis. Next base: position 3,647,171 of record NZ_CP090029.1, read on the forward strand.
AACAAGCCGATGGCCAAGTCCGCTGGGTGTTTGCCCGAGGCCGTTGCTACAAGGATCACCACGGCCGCCCCGCACGTTTCCTCGGTGCCGCCCTGGACCTGACCGAGCGCAAGCACACCGAGCAGGCCCTGCGCCAAAGCCAGACCGAATTGCAGCTGATCATCAACGCCATGCCGGTGCTGATCGGCTACGTCGACCACGAGCAGCGCTTTCGCCTGAACAACAGCGCCTACCTTGATTGGTACGGCATGACGCCCCAGGAACTGTACGGCAAGAGCATCCGCGAAGTATTGGGCGACGAAGTGTATGCCGGGCGCGAACACCAGATCGCTGCCGCACTCAAGGGCAAGGCGTGCAGCTTCATGACCATCACGCCCCACCGCGACGGGCGTCCCCGCCATGCGCTGATGAAATACCTGCCGCGTTTCAGCAATGACGGCTCGGTCAATGGTTTCTACATCTTTGTGATTGACGAGACCGAACGCAAACTCACCGAAGAAGCCCTGCGCCACCTCAACGATAACCTCGAAGAACGCGTGGCCGAGCGCACCCAGGCCCTGGCCGAGGCCAACCAACGCCTGCAAAACGAGATGTTCGAGCGCGAGCGCGCCGAAGATGCATTGCGCCATGCGCAGAAAATGGAAGCGTTGGGCCAGCTCACCGGCGGCATCGCCCATGATTTCAACAACATGCTCACCGGCATTATCGGCAGCCTGGACCTGATGCAGCGCTATATCGTCGCTGGGCGCAGTGAGGAAATCGGGCGCTTTACCGATGCCGCCGTGTCGTCGGCTCACCGCGCTGCCGCCCTCACTCACCGTCTGTTAGCGTTTTCGCGGCGCCAGTCACTGGACCGTCGCCCCACCGACCCCAATCAGCTAGTAGCGTCCCTGGAGGACCTGTTCCAGCGCACCAAAGGCGCGCATATCACGCTTAAGGTGCAACTGGGTCAAGACATCTGGCCAGTCAACACCGACGCCAGCCAGCTGGAAAACGCCCTGCTCAACCTGGTGATCAACGCCCGCGACGCCATGCCCGACGGCGGCGAATTGTTGATTGAAACCGCCAACAGCTACCTGGACGGCACCGACATAACCACCCTCGAACCGGTCAAGGCCGGCGACTACGTGATGCTCGGTGTGTGCGACAACGGCACCGGCATGGCACCAAAAATCCTCGCCAAAGCATTCGATCCTTTCTTCACCACCAAACCCATCGGCCAGGGCACCGGCCTGGGGCTGTCGATGATTTACGGGTTTGCCCAGCAGTCCGGCGGCCACGTCACGATCCAGAGCGAACCTGGCCAGGGCACCTGCGTGCGCCTGTACCTGCCACGCCTGCATGGCACCGCACTGGAAAGCAACCTGCCCGCCAGCCTCGGCGAAGTGCCGGTGGCACTGGCCGGTGAAGCAGTCGTGGTGGTTGAGGACGACGCGGCGGTGCGCATGCTGGTGGTGAATGTGCTGGATGAATTGGGCTACACCGCGCATCAGGCAGCGGATTCACGCACCGCGTTGCCACTGCTGGAGTCGGATCTGCGCGTGGACCTGCTGGTGACCGACGTCGGCCTGCCGGGCATGAACGGCCGGCAACTGGCGGAGATTGCCCGCCAGCATCGCCCGGGCTTGAAGGTGCTGTTCATGACCGGCTACGCCGAAAAAGCCGCCGAGCGCCAGGGCTTCCTGGAAGATGGGATGGACATGGTGGCCAAGCCGTTTTCCATCGACCTGCTGGCGACTAAAATCCGCAGCATGATAAACGTAGCCGAATGAGTTCAGGCATAATCGCGCGCCGTCGCACACCTGGTAGAGACCAATGAAAGCCCAAGCCCGTCATATCCTGGTGAAAACCAGTGAAGAAGCCGAACAACTCAAGCAGCGCATTGCCAAGGGCGAAGCCTTTGATGTGTTGGCCAAGAAGTACTCCACCTGCCCGTCGGGCAAACGTGGCGGCGATTTGGGTGAAGTGCGGCCGGGGCAGATGGTCGGGGCGATTGATGCGGTGATTTTCAAAAAGCCGGTGAAGGTGGTTCACGGGCCGATCAAGAGCAAGTTTGGGTATCACTTGGTGCAGGTGTTTTACCGCGACTGAGGCTTTGACTTAAGACCGCTATCGGGGGCAAGCCCCCTCCCACAGGGATCGCATTCCTCCAGATGAAATGCGGTCACGTGTGGGCCCGATCCGCCGCAGGCGGCCACTCACTTAGTCTCTGGGAATAAGCGCCCCCGGTACCTGGATGACCCGGCTCGCCAACCGATGCCCCGCCAACGCAGCCTCCTCCGGCGAATCACCCTTGAGCCGCCCGGCCAGATACGCCGCACTGAACGAATCCCCCGCCGCCGTGGTGTCCACCACCTTCTCGACCTTCAACGCCGGCACCGCAAAGCGCTCCTGCGCGCAGCGGATCAAACACGCATCCGCCCCACGTTTGAGCACCACTTCCTCAATCGCCGGATAGGCCGCAAACACCTGCTCGCTGTCGGCATAGCCAAACAGAGCGCGCTCGTCATCCTCGGTGAGCAAAGCGATATCCACCTCGGCCAAGACCGTGCGATAAGCCGCACGCGCCGCCTCGACACTGGCCCACAAACGCGGCCGGTAGTTGTTGTCGAACACCACCGTAGCGCCGCGTCGGCGCGCGTCAACCAGCGCTTGCAGCAAACGCTCGCGCCCAACCTCCCCCAGCACCGCCAGGGTAATGCCGCTGAAATAGACCACGTCATAGGCCGGCAACGCGGCCAGGATGGGCTCGGCGGCCGGCGTGGTGAAACAGTCGCGCACCGCGGCTTCGTTGCGCCAGTAGAGGAATTTACGCTCGCCGTTGGCGTCGGTCTGAATGCAGTACAAGCCCGGCAACCGCCCCGGCAGGCGCTGGACCAAGCCCAGCCCGAGGCCTTCGTCGGTCCATTGCTGGCACATGGCGTCGCTGAAGCTGTCATCGCCCAAGGCGGTGACGTAATCGACGCTGCCGATCGGGCCCAACTCACGGCGCAGGTACACCGCCGTGTTCAGGGTGTCGCCGCCGAAGCTTTGTTGCAGGCTACCGTCGGCGCGGTGTTGCAGTTCGATCATGCATTCACCGATGAGGGCGATGCGTGGATGGGTGGTCATGGCTGCTGTCTCGGGGGGGGGGCTGATGGCCTCATCGGGGGCAAGCCCCCTCCCATACTTTGATGTGTGAACACATTTCAAATGTGGGAGGGGGCTTGCCCCCGATAGGAGCGACGCGATCTAGAAGCTGGTATGCAGGGACTCGATCACCTGCAACTGTTCATCCACCAGGCAACCCACCTGCCACTTGTCAAACGTCAGGCAAGGATGGGAAGTGCCAAAGGAAATGATGTCGCCAATGCGCAGTTCAACCCCAGGTGCCACAACCATGAACGCATGCTGGTCCATCACGGCCGTGACCTTGCACGCGCTCACATCATCGCCTTGCGCCGGCACAATACCGGCCTTGTAGCGCTTGAGTGGCACCGGCAACCCGGCGTCGTAGGCCACGTCGCGCTTACCGAGGGCGATCACCGCAAAACCGGGCTCAGGCAACGACTGCACATGAGCCCAGACTTCCAGGGCCGGGCGCAGGCCTTCACTGAGGTCGCTGCGGCGGTCGAGTACGCAGCATTGAGCTTCTTTGTAGATGCCATGGTCGTGGGCCACATAACTGCCGGGGCGCAATACGCTGAGGAAGCGGCCGGCGGCGTTCTGCGCTTCAAAGGATTCGGCGATCAGGTCGTACCACGCCGAACCCGACGCTGTGACGATCGGCTTGGCCAAGTCGAAAGAACCGTTGTTCTGCAAGTCCACCGCCAGGCGCACCAGGCTGGCGGCGAAGTCGCGGATGCCGCTGACGGCGTGCTCGCCATGGATCACGCCTTCGTAGCCTTCAATACCGGTGAGGGCCAGGGCCGGCTGGGCCTTGATCGCCTTGGCCAGGTCGCGCACTTCCTGCTCGCTGCGGCAACCGCAACGGCCGCCAACCACGCCGTACTCGATCATCACGTTCAGGCGCAGGCCACGGGCAGCGAAGAACAGACCCAGGTCGGCGACGTTGTCCGGGTGGTCGACCATGCAGTGGAAGTCAAAATCCTTGTCCGCCAGCAGGTCGGCGATCAACGCCATGTTCGGCGCGCCCACCAGTTGGTTGGCCATCAACACACGGCGCACACCTCCGGCATAGGCGGCGCGGGTCTGCACGGCGTTGGCCAGGGTAATACCCCAGGCGCCCTGGGCGATCTGACGCTGGAACAGTGCCGGCATCATGCTGGTCTTGCCATGGGGCGCGAGTTCGGCGCCGCTGTTGCTGACAAACTCCTGCATCCAACGGATGTTGTGTTCCAGGGCGTCGCGGTGCAGCACCAGGGCCGGCAGGCTGACGTCTCGGACCAGGTGGGCGCCGACGGCGGCGGCGCCTTTTTCAACGGCGTTGATGGCAGACATGTAAAGCTCCTATTCGTTGATGCGACGCGCCAGGTGATTGGCGCTGTCGATCAACACCCGGCGATAGTCGTTGTAGTTTTTTTGCGCATCGGCCCGAGGGGCGACGATGCACAGGGTCGCAATGCTGATGCCTTGCGCGTCCCGCACCGGGGCGGCAAAGCAATGGGTAAAGGTGTCGGCCACACTGTCGAAGGAAAAGAACCCATCGAGGGTAGCCTGACGGATTTGCGCGAGGAACGTTTCCAGCGGCAGACGCTGGCCGTCCGGCAGGATGAAGTCATCGTGGTCGATCAGGTCGACAATTTGCTGGTCACTCAGGTGCCCCAGCAGCAGGCGCCCGGAGGCGGTCCAGGGGATCGGGGCGTTTTCGCCGATGTCCGAAGAAATCCGGAAATGCCGCTCGCCTTCGCGCATCAGCGCCACGGTGTATTTGCGCCCGTTGAGCAGGCACATCTGCGCGGTTTCATGGGTCTGGCTGACGATCTCCTGCAAGGCGTGATCGGCCTCGCGAGTCAGGTCGAAGTGTCGCAGGTGCGCCTGGCCGAGGAAGTACAACTGGCGACCGAGGTAGACGTGACCGTCCTTGCCCACGGTTTCCAGAATGCGGCGCTCCAGCAAGGATGCGACCAATTCATAGACGGTGGACTTGGGGCTGCCAATGCCGCTGGCGATATCATTCGGCCGCAGGGGCTGGCCGACTTCCTTGAGGAAATCAAGGATGTCGAATGCACGGTCCAGGCCTTTGGCGCGGCGTTTGATGGTGTCTTCGGTCATGGCAATTTCGGTCCGGTCGAAATGGTAGGGCTGGCGCAGGTCCACTGTGGGAGGGGGCTTGCCCCCGATGGCGGCGTGTCAATCAACACCTCTGTTACTGATACACCGCTATCGGGGGCAAGCCCCCTCCCACATTTGATCTCTGGTGCTTAAGAGTGGGGCAATTTAGCCCTTTTTCTTGTAGGCCACACAATCAATCTCCACCTTGCAATCCACCATCATATTGGCCTGTACACAGGCCCGCGCCGGGGCATGTTCGGGTGTGAAGTATTCGCCGAAGACCTTGTTGAAACTCCAGAAGTCCCGAGGGTCTTCCAGCCATACGCCGACGCGCACCACGTCTTTGAGCTCGTAGCCGGCTTCTTCGAGGATCGCCACCACGTTGCGCATGGTCTGGCGGGTTTGTTCGATGATCCCGCCGGTGATGATTTCGCCGTCCACCGCAGGCACTTGGCCCGAGACGTACAGCCAACCGTCCGCTTCCACCGCGCGGGCGAAGGGACGAGGCTGGCCACCGCCGGCAGTACTGCCGGCTCCGTAACGAGTGATGCTCATAAAACGATGCTCCTGATTAAAAACGAATGTTCTTGAGAAATTCCGCCAGGCGCGGCGATTGAGGCCGCTCGAAGATATCCTTCGACGAGCCCTGCTCTTCAATCCGCCCCTGGTTCATGAATACGATCTTGTCCGAGACTTCATAGGCAAAGCGCATTTCGTGGGTGACCAGCAACATGGTCATGCCCTCTTCCGCCAGGCCTTTGATCACACTGAGCACTTCACCTACCAACTCCGGATCGAGGGCTGAGGTGACTTCGTCGAACAGCATCAAGCTGGGGTTCATCGCAATCGCACGGGCAATCGCGACACGCTGTTGCTGGCCGCCGGACAACTGGCCGGGGAAATGATTGCGGCGCTCTAAAAGTCCTACGCGGTCCAGCCATTTTTCCGCCAAAGCCACGGCTTCATCCTTGCCCATCTTCTTGACCTTGAGCAGGCCCAGGGTGACGTTCTGCAAGGCGGTCAGGTGCGGAAACAGGTTGAACTGCTGGAACGCCATGCCGGTCATCGCCCGGTGCTGGGCGATGACGCGTTCGGGGTGGCGCACGCGCTTGCCGCCAATGTCGCTGTAGCCGATGGATTCGCCGTCCAGGGTGATCTGGCCGCCCTGGAACTCTTCCAGCAGGTTGACGCAACGCAGCAGCGTGGTCTTGCCCGAGCCGCTGGAACCGATCAAGGTCACTACGTTGCCGCGCTGCATAGACAGGTCGACGCCTTTGAGCACTTCCACATCGCCGTATTGTTTGCGCAGGCCGCGAATGTTCAGCAGCGGCTCGGTTGTTTGAGGTTGGTTCATGGCAAGGCCACCCGCTTTTCAATGTAGCGCCCGAATAACTCGATGGCGTAGTTGATGACAAAGAACATAAACCCGGCGAACAGGTAGAACTCCAGGGTCATGAAAGTACGTGCGATGACTTGCTGGGTACTGAGCAGCAACTCGGCCACGCCGATCACCGAGAGCAAGGTCGAGGCCTTGACGATCTCCGTGGAGGAATTGACCCAGGTCGGCAGGATCTGCCGCAATGCCTGGGGCAACAGCACGTAGGCCAGGGACTGGTAGAACGTAAGGCCAATCGCCTTGCCCGCTTCCAGTTGCCCACGGGGAATGGCTTGCAGTGCGCCGCGCACGATTTCCGACACATGGGAGCCGCAGAACAGCGTGAGCCCGACGGCACCGGCCTGGAACGCGCTGATCTGCCAGCCGAGCGCCGGCAGCATGTAAAAACACGCCAACACCAACACGAACACCGGTGTACCGCGGATCAAATCCACATACAGGCGAAACGGCGCACGCATCCAGAATTTGCCGTAGGTCAGCACCAACCCGGCGAAGATGCCGATCAGGGTGCCAAAGACAATCGCCAGCGCCGAGCAGTAGATGCTGGTCTGAAAGCCGGCCCAGAGGGTCTCTCGGGCGACCCACAACTCGTGTAGCCAACTGGGGGATTCGTACATAAAAACCCTCCTTAACGACGGATCGCCAGACGCTGTTCCAGGTAGCGGAGCAACATGGCAATGAGGTAACAGGCAGCCACGTAGAGCGCGGTCGTGACCAGCCAGGTTTCAATCACCCGGTAGCTTTCGACGTTGATCTTGCGGGCGTAATAGGTCAGCTCGGGCACCGCAATCGCAGCGGCGAGCGAGGTGTCCTTGAACAGCGAGATAAAGTTGTTCGAGAGCGCCGGCAGCACATTGCGCAACATCACCGGCACGGTGATATACGCACGGATACGCCACTCGCCGAGGCCAATCGCCAATCCGGCTTCACGCAGCCCCTTGGGAATATTCAACAGACCGGCGCGGAACACTTCGGTCAGGTAGGCACCGGCGTACAACGACAGCGTGATGATGAACGAGGGGATCTTGTCCAGCCGGATACCCAGGCTGGGCAAGGCGAAGTAGATCAACAGGATCAGCACCAGGATCGGCGTGTTGCGAATCACTGTCACATACACCGAGGCGAAGATGCGCAGCGCACGATGTTTGGACAGCATGGCAAACGCCATCAACAGGCCGATCACGCAGCCGATGGCGATCGACAGCAATGCCAGTTGCAGGCCAAGACCGAGCCCCGCCAGCAAGGTGTCGAAATCGCGCCACACGGCGGCAAAGTTCAACTGATAGTTCATGGTCGACAGTACCTAGTTGGGGCGCCTTGGCAGGCACCCCGGTTGTTCCGGATCACTTGAATTCAACAGGGAAACCAATCGCCGGTTCTGGCAGGTCGACACCGAACCACTGCTTGAACGAGGCTTTGTAGGTTGGGAATTCCACACCGGTCATGGCTTCATGCAGGGCAGTGTTGACGAAGTTCAGCCAGTCCTGATCACCACGTTTGACCGCGCACGCGTAGGTTTGCGGGCTCCAGGCGTAAGCCGGGCTGCGGTAGCGGCCGGGGTTCTGCACCATCAGGTATTTGACCGAGGATTGGTCGGTGGCGGCGGCATCGGCGCGACCGGAATTCACGGCCTGGTACATCAGGTCGACGCTGTCGTACTGGTCGACCTTGGCCTTGGGCAGCGCCTGGTGCACCAGTTCTTCGGCATACACGTTTTGCAGCACGGCCACGGTGACGCCATCGCCCGCCGCCTGCAGGTCTTCAATCTCTTTGTACTTGCTGTTGTTCGGCAGCAACAGGCCCACGCCTTCGCGGTAATAAGGCAGGGTGAACGCCACCTGCTGTGCACGGCTGGCGGTGACGGTGATGAACTGGCAGCTCATGTCGACTTTGTCCGTCAGCAGGTTGGGAATGCGCGCGTCAGACGACTGCACCACAAACTCGACCTTGCTCGGATCGTTGAACAAACCTTTGGCCACGATGCGGCCGATGTCGATATCAAACCCCTGCAACTTGCCATCCGCTCCCTGGAAGTGCCACGGCGCATTGGTACTGCCTGTACCCACGATCAAATGCCCACGTTTGAGCACGTTATCGAGCTTGCTGTCCGCCGCCTGCACAACGCCTGCGAGGGAAGCCGATGCGGCGAAGAGAAAAACACACGCTTTGAACACGGAAGGTCGGTGATGCATGACAAGCACTCCAGAAGTTGTGTATTCCGCTATACCGGAACTTAGTATGTAACAACGGAATAGACAGCAGAAAGTGTGCCATACGCGCTTAGCGAAAACTACGGCCTGGGTAAAGTCCTTGGTAATCAGATAGATAACGCGAGGCGTAAGATGCGGCGTTGCGCCAGCATCCGGATTCAGATTGCTACCCAAGGCCTCACAGGGGATCACAGCGCCATTGGCGTGCGTCACCGCCCCGTTACCGCGCACCCCGACGGTGCGCCCGCCCCATGGAAAAATCCCTGTGCTGGGCTAGCCTTTGGCACACACCCAACGACAAGGACTGCATTGCGATGAAGCTCAGTCTCACCCTGGTACTGCTTTCGTTTCTGGCCGCCGGCAGCGCGTCGGCCAACAACGACCGCCGCGAATGCAAAGAAGAATTGCGCAAGCTCAAAGAAGCCTTCGACATCAATTACAGCAGCCAAAACCACCATGGCTATCGCCGCGCCAAAGCGTCCAGTGACAATGAGGAATACCGCAAGTGCGCGAACCAGGCACGCAAGGCCCGCGAACGCCTGGAGCGTGACGCGGACCTGTGAAGGTTGACAGTAGACGACGATGACCCTCGAGCTTAGCGTTGGCAGAAACCCGCGCCGCTCGTAAGGAGATCATCATGGGGATTGCCACCGCGACCATTGCCAATGCCGAGGATTACCAGCGCGTACTGAGCACGTCGCGGCCGGTATTCCTGCTGTTTGTCTCAGATCACTGCCCGGGCTGCGCGATCTCCGGGCCGCTGTTCCAGAGGATTGCCCGCAAGTACCGCTCAGTGGTGAGCCTGGTACTTGATTGCGCGAAAACCCCGAGGCACCCGAAGGTTACGGGTACCCCAACGCTGCTGATTTATCTCAACGGCACACTGATGCAGACGTTCAGAGGGTTCGGCCCCGAGGACGAACAAGTGCAGACGATCGAAAACGCATTCATGCTCTATGCCCCCCACAAGCGTGCAAAACCACCTGCGTCACCCGCCGCTCCTCGACCGCAGCCACCGTCAGGCGCCAGCCCTCATGCTCCAGGCTATCGCCCACCACGGGCAGGCGGTCGAGCAGGCTCATCACCAACCCGGCCAGAGTCTGGTAATCCTCCGTCGCGACAACCTTGAAGCCGGTACGCTGACGAATCTGGGTCAGGTTCAAGGCGCCATTGGCACGGAAGCCATCGCCCTCTTCGACAATATCCGGCCCTTCGATCTCACTGGCATCCGGCAATTCACCGGCGATGGACTCGAGAATGTCGGTCATGCTCAACACGCCCATGAAGTCGCCGAATTCGTTGATCACAAAGGCGATGTGGGTCGATTCCTGACGCATCTGTTCCAGGGCGTTGAGGATCGAAAAACTCTCCAGCAGGTTGATCGCTCGACGCGCCAGGTGCTCCAGGTTCGGCTCGTTGCCGGCCAGGTATTCCTTGAGCAGTTCCTTTTTATGCACGAAGCCCAACGGCTCATCCACCACGCCGTTGCGGATCAACGGCAGGCGAGAGTAGGACGAATGCATCAATTTCAGGCGAATCGTGTCGGCATCGTCCGCCAGGTCGATAAAGTCGACCTTGGCCCGCGGCGTCATCAAGGTACGAATCGGCCGCTCGGCCAGTTGCAGCACGCCACTGATCATCACGCGTTCACGTCGATCAAACAGCGGGCCCTGATTGGCATCTGTCTCGCCCAGCAAGTCGGCCACGTCTTCGCCCACCTCTTCTACCGCCAGGCTGCGACCGCCGAGCAAGCGCATCACCGCATGGGCAGTACGCTCGCGCACCGGCAACACGCCCTGCGCCGATTTCTTGCGACGGGCGCGGGCAATCTGGTTGAACACTTCGATCAGGATCGAGAAGCCAATGGCTGCGTACAGGTAACCCTTCGGAATATGGAAACCCAGGCCTTCGGCGGTCAGCGCAAAACCAATCATCATCAGGAAGCCCAGGCACAGCATGATCACTGTGGGGTGGGCGTTCACGAAGCGCGTCAGCGGCTTGCTCGCCACGATCATCAGGCCGATGGAAATGATCACCGCGATCATCATCACCGCCAGTTCATCCACCATGCCCACGGCGGTAATCACCGCATCCAGGGAGAACACCGCATCAAGCACCACGATCTGCGCCACGATCGGCCAGAACATCGCATACGCCACGTTGCCCGTGCGCTGAGCCACATGCCCTTCAAGGCGCTCGTGCAATTCCATGGTGGCCTTGAACAGCAGGAATACACCACCGAACAGCATGATCAGGTCACGGCCGGAGAAACTCTTGTCGAACACCTCGAACAGCGGCTGGGTAAGGGTCACCAACCACGAAATACTCGCCAGCAGGCCAAGGCGCATCAGCAATGCCAGGGACAAACCGATCAACCGCGCACGGTCACGCTGCTCCGGTGGCAACTTGTCCGCCAGGATCGCGATAAACACCAGGTTGTCGATACCCAGCACCAGTTCCAGCACAATCAAGGTCAACAGGCCGAGCCAGGCCGTTGGATCCGCTAACCATTCCATTTATATAAATCTCTATCTAGGTTTCAGAATGCCGGACACGGCAAAGCGCGGTCAGTGGACCGGAACAAGGTTAGCAGTCGGAATACGGGATGTTTCAGCGGGAACGGCAGCAGCGGATGTCTTGGGGAAAGACGACTGGGGGGCTCCGAGAGGGTGTTCATGCAAATCCTGAAATAACAAAAAGGACTTGAATCCTACAGGCGAAAAGCAAGTTTCCCACAACGCAAAACTATTACAAAACCTGTCTTTGAAACCCATGCCCCTGTGGGAGGTGGCTTGCTCCCTCCCACAGGGGACCCCATGCATTCTGAAGGTGGGGTTACCAGAACCGCTGCTGGGTCAACCGGCTCCACCAGGTCAGCAGCACCCGGTCCACCGAACCGCTGGCCGCCAGGCCCACGCGCTCTTGCAGGCTTTTGCGCTCGGCATAGTGCAGGTGGAACACCTCGGCGGTCTTGGCCTTGGTGGCCAGGTATTCGTCGCTGGTTTGCAGCTCGTCGACCAACTGTTTGTCGAGGGCTGCAACGCCGAGCCACACTTCACCCGTGGCCACGTCATCAATCGCCAACTGCGGGCGATACCGCGACACGAAGTTCTTGAACAGTTGATGAGTGATATCCAGGTCTTCCTGAAACTTCTCGCGGCCCTTTTCGGTGTTTTCGCCAAACACGGTGAGGGTGCGTTTGTATTCGCCGGCGGTCAGCACTTCAAAGTCGATATCGTGTTTTTTGAGCAGGCGATTGACGTTGGGCAACTGCGCCACGACGCCGATGGAGCCCAGGATGGCAAACGGCGCGCTGATGATCTTCTCGCCGATGCACGCCATCATGTAACCGCCGCTGGCCGCGACCTTGTCGATGCACACGGTCAATGGCACGCCAGCCTGGCGGATACGCGCCAATTGTGACGAGGCCAAGCCGTAGCTGTGCACCATGCCACCACCACTTTCCAGACGCAGCACCACTTCGTCCTTGGGCGTGGCCAAGCTCAGCAATGCGGTGATTTCATGGCGCAGGCTCTCGGTCGCCGAGGCCTTGATGTCACCGTCGAAATCCAGCACGAACACCCGTGGCTTGGCCTCGGGTTTTTTCTTGCTGTTCTTCTTTTCAGTTTTGCTTTCGGACTTGCGCAGGACTTTGAGCTGGTCCTTGTCGAGCAGGCTCGACTCCAGGCGCTCGCGCAGGCCCTTGTAGAAATCATTGAGCTTGCTGACCTGCAGTTGGCCGGCGGATTTGCGACGACCTTTACTGCGCAGTGCGGCGAAGCTGATCAGTACCATCAGAATAGCGACCACCAGGGTGACAGTCTTCGCCAGGAAGCTGGCATATTCGGCCAAAAAATCCATGTGACTCCTTACAAGTGCATTTACAAGAGCAGTGCGCCAGGCGCGGATTGCCCAAGCATACCGATGGCACCGCATTCGGGCCAGTGATCAAACCGTCGGCAGCCAAGGCCTCTAAGGAGCTTTTAAAACAAGCGTATGTTTTTTCATTGACAGCTCCCTGGCATCCCCATAACCTCGCCAGACTTTCAACGTACCGGGAAAACGGACGTGGGCAGCATCTATCTGATTCGACATGGCCAGGCCTCCTTCGGTGCAGACGACTATGACGTCCTGTCGCCCGTTGGTGTGGAGCAGGCACAAGTGCTCGGTCGCCACCTGGCGGACATGGGCATCGTGTTCGACCGCTGCGTGGCAGGCGATCTGCGCCGTCAGCAGCACACCGCCACGGCTGCCTTCGATCAATACCGCGCCCTTGGCCTGCCGGTTCCGGTCTTGGAAACCGACAGCGCCTTCAACGAATTCGATGCTGAAGCTATCATCCGCGCCCTGCTCCCCGACCTGCTCACCACCGAACCCGACGCCCTGGACATCCTGCGCAATGCCGCGCAGAACCGCAGCGAATTCCAACGCATCTTCGCCCTGATCATCGAACGCTGGTTGGCCGGCACTTATGACACGCCGGGACTGGAAAGCTGGCTGGGGTTTGTCGAGCGCGTTCAGGGTGGCTTGCAACGCATTCTCGATGCCGCAGACAACACACAGAAAATCGCCGTGTTCACCTCCGGCGGCACCATCACCGCCCTGCTCCACCTGATTACCCGAATGCCTGCTACACAGGCTTTCGAACTGAACTGGCAAATTGTTAACACCTCGCTCAACCAGCTGAAATTCCGCGGTCGCGAGGTGGCACTGGCTTCCTTCAACAGTCATAGCCACTTGCAACTGTTGAAGGCGCCGCAACTCATCACCTTCCGATGAAGTGCGGCCAACCGTGACCCCAAGGTCACTGGACTCCACCCAAAAGGATCGAAACCATGACTGACGTAGCCAAAGCTGTAGAAGCAATGAAAGCCAAATTCAACCCAAGCGCTGCCGACGGCTTGGACCTGGTATTCGGTTTCCGTATCGATGACACCAAGAACTTTTCCCTGGTCGTCAAAGACAAAACCTGCGAACTGCATGAAGGTGAAAACCCGGACGCACAAGTGACCCTGGTCATGGACAGCGCGACCCTGGAAGGCATCGTCGACGGTTCGACTGACGGCATGCAGGCCTTCATGGGCGGCAAACTGCGCACTGAAGGCGACATGATGCTGGCGATGAAACTGAGTGAGCTGTTCCCTTCCTGATTCACAGGCAAGCTTGCATCTCGATCCCGCCTCTCCAGGCGGGATTTTTTTTGCCAACTAACCTGGGATCAATCAAGGTCCGAGGCGGCAGCTCAGCAGTGCAACTCAGACCTTCGGTTGCAGCAGCAACGCCACCAACGCACTCCACCCCGTCTGATGGGACGCCCCCAACCCGCGCCCGGTTTCCCCGTGAAAATACTCATGGAACAACACCAGATCACGGCTGAGCGGGTCCGCTTCCAACTGCGAATACCCCGCCATCGATGGCCTACATCCATTGTCATCCCTTAGAAACAGCCCGGTCAGCCGCTGACTGAGGCCTTCAGCCACTTCCTCCAGGGATGACAGATACCCGCTGCCCGCTGGGTACTCCACCGAGAAGTTATCCGCGTAGTACCGATGAAATTCACGCAGCGATTCAATCAGCATGTAGTTGACAGGCATCCACACGGGCCCACGCCAATTCGAGTTGCCGCCATACAATCGTGAGTCGGACTCGCCAGGCTGGTAACGCGCGCTGAGGGTGTCGCCGTTCATCTTCAGCGCCAGGGGCTGCTCGGCGAAGGCTTTGGACAGCGAGCGCACGCCAAACGCAGAGAGGAACTCACTGTCCTCCAACATGCGCCGAAGCAGGTCCTTTGTGCGTTCGCCCCGCAACAACGCCAGCAACAAGCGATTGCCCTGCCCCGGCTCGTTCCAGCGCGAGACCAATTTAGCCAAGTCCGGCCGGTGTTTCATAAAGCCCAGCAACCGTTCGCGCAAACCCTCCAGGCCTTCATGCTCGCGCTGCTCCAGCACCAGCACGGCGAACAACGGCATCAGGCCGACGATGGAGCGCAAACGTACCGGCTCGTTCTGCCCATCGGGGCTGTGCAGCACGTCGTAGAAGAACAGGTCCTGCTCATCCCACAAACCTTCGGCACTGTCATCGACCCGGTTAATGGCACCGGCGATATACAGGAAATGTTCGAAAAACTTCACCGCAATATCCACGTACACGGCATTGCGCCTGGCCAGTTCCAGGGCGATGCGCATCAGGTCCAGGGCATACGCGGCAACCCAAGCGGTGCCGTCGGCCTGGTCCAACTGATACCCCGGCGGCAATGCCGCCGAACGGTCAAACAAAGCAATGTTATCCAGCCCGAGAAAACCGCCCTGGAACAGGTTGCGGCCCTCGGCGTCCTTGCGGTTGACCCACCAGGAAAAATTCAGCAGCAGCTTATGGAAAATCCGCTCTAGAAAATCCATGTCGCCTACACCGGTCAACGCCTTGTCCTGCTGGTACACCCGCCAACTGGCCCAGGCATGCACCGGCGGGTTCGCATCATCGAAGCGCCATTCATAAGCCGGCAGTTGGCCGTTGGGATGCATGAAGCGATCCTTCACCAGCAGCAGCAACTGTTGCTTGGCGTAACCCGGATCGATCAGCGCCATCGCCACTGCCTGAAAGCCCTGGTCCCACGAGGCATACCACGGGTATTCCCAGGTGTCGGGCATGGAAAGGATGTCGAAGTTGGACAAGTGCCGCCAATGGGTATTGCGGATATGCAGGCGCTCAGTCGGCGGCGCGGGCTGGGCTGGGTCACCATCGAGCCATTGGTTCACGTCGAAATAGTAGAGCTGCTTGGACCACAACAAGCCAGCCAGGGCTTGGCGCTGCACATTGCGAGCGTCCGCATCGCCAATGCCCTGTTGCAGGGCCGCATAGAAGTCATCGGCTTCCTGACGACGTTGCTCGAACAACTTACGGGCGTTGGCCGCGGGCGCATCCACGGGGGCAAAGCGCAGGTACAAGGTTTTGCTTTCCTGCCCTGCCAGTTCAAGGATGAACCGCGCGGCAACCTTGGTACCGGTGTCCCGGCGAATCGCCGATTGAGCGCCACTGACCACGTAATCGTTGATGCCATCCTTGAACGGGCCCGGTGCCAGCTGCCCGTCCAGCTTGACGACATTGCTTTCGTTTTCGCAGAACAACCATTCCAAGCCATCCTGGCCCCAGGCACTCAGATAACGATCCGGCAATTCATGATGACGGGCCAACACCTGCTCGCCGTCCAGCCGCAACTGCGGCTTGGGCGCATCAAAGGTCCAGCTCCAGTCGTTACGCGCCCACAGTTGAGGCATTACCTGCAAACGCGTCGGCTGCTCCGAGCGGTTATGCACCGTGACCCGCATGAAAATATCGTCAGGCTGCTGCTTGGCGTACTCGACGCTGACATCGCAATAGCGGTTGTCCTCAAACACGCCGGTATCGAGGATTTCATACTCGGCATCACCCAGCCCGCGACGGGCGTTCTCGGTGATCAGGTCAGCATAGGGAAAGGCGGCATGGGGGTATTTGTAGAGCATGCGCATGTAGGCATGACTCGGTACGCCATCGACGAAAAAGTACAGTTCCTTGACGTCCTCGCCATGGTTACCCTCGGCGTTGTTGAGACCGAACAACCGCTCCTTGAGGATCGCATCGCGCTCGTTCCACAGCGCCAGCCCGAGGCACCAGCGTTGCGCCTTGTCGCTGAAACCGGCCAGGCCGTCCTCACCCCAACGGTAGGCGCGGCTGCGCGCGTGTTCATGGGGAAAGTAGCGCCAGGCATCGCCATCGGCGCTGTAGTCTTCACGCACGGTGCCCCATTGGCGTTCACTCAGGTATGGGCCCCATTCGCGCCAGCGCTCGGCGTCTTCAGTGGCCAGGCGTTGGCCTTCAATCGTTTGCGTTACGGGCGTGGCCGTCATTGGGTCCTCCATCGCCGACAAGGTGAGGAGCAGTGTAGAACCCATCCACACCCGCGTGCACATGAAGACTTGGAAGAGAATGCCGTTCATTCATTTGCAGAATGAAGTCCAGAGGAATCTTCGTTTGCAAGCGCACCTGGGGCCCAACAAAATCCAGTAAAAGACCATCACCCTCTCCACCGTCATCAGGAATTTTTCTATGCCCAGTACCGCACATGTCAGCCCAGACGAGATCCGCAAGGGGTTTTCCAAGGCCATGTCCGATATGTACCGAGATGAAGTTCCCCTGTATGGCGCGCTGATGGAGTTGGTGGCCGAGACCAATAGCCGCGTGCTCGACAGCGAACCGAGCCTGGCGCAACAGCTGCAACGCACCGGCGAAATCCAGCGTCTGGACATGGAACGCCACGGCGCCATTCGCTTGGGCACAGCAGCGGAATTGGCCACAATCAGCCGCCTGTTTGCGGTGATGGGCATGCAGCCCGTGGGCTACTACGACCTCACGCCAGCCGGCGTGCCGGTGCATTCCACAGCATTTCGCGCGGTGCATGAACACGCGCTGCAAGCCAGCCCGTTTCGGGTGTTCACCTCCCTGCTGCGCCTGGAATTGATCGAGAATGCCGAACTTCGCGCCTTCGCCGAAACTGCATTGGCAAAGCGCTCGATCTTCACCCCTGGCGCCCTGGCGCTTATCGCAAAAGCGGAAACAAACGGCGGCCTCAATGCCGACGAGGCCGCCGAATTCATCCGCCAGGCCCTGGAAACCTTCCGCTGGCACCACACCGCCACCGTTACCGCCGCGCAGTACCAGCAACTCAGTGACCAGCACCGCCTGATCGCCGATGTGGTGGCCTTCAAGGGGCCGCACATCAACCACCTCACCCCGCGCACCCTGGACATTGATCAGGTACAGACCGCCATGCCCGCCAAGGGCATAACCCCCAAGGCCGTGATCGAAGGCCCACCGCGCCGCCAGTGCCCGATCCTGCTGCGCCAGACCAGCTTCAAGGCCCTCGACGAAGCCATCGCCTTCACCGACGCCCAAGGCAGCCACAGCGCCCGCTTCGGTGAAATCGAACAGCGTGGCGTCGCCCTCACGCCCAAAGGCCGCGCCCTCTACGACCAACTGCTGAACGCCGCCCGCGACGAACTGGGCGCGTTCCCCAACGAATCCAACGCCGCGCGCTACATGCACTTGATGGAACAACACTTCCAGGCCTTCCCCGACAACCACGGGCAGATGCGCGAACAAGGCCTGGCGTACTTCCGCTACTTCGCCACGGAACAAGGCCTGGCGGCACGCGGCCACGCCGATCAACCACGCACATTGCAAGCACTGATCGCCGCCGGTCATGTGGATGTAGAGCCGTTGGTGTATGAGGATTTTCTGCCGGTGAGTGCGGCGGGGATTTTCCAGTCGAATTTGGGGGATGCGGCACAGAGTCACTACGCCGCCAATTCAAACCAGGCGGAATTCGAAAAGGCGTTGGGGCGCAGGACCATCGATGAATTGCAGCTGTACAGCGAGACCCAACAGCGCTCGATCGATGCGTGCACTGAAGCGCTGCTGGCTTGAAAGACAGCGTCCACCCGGCCCAATAGCACATCCTTGCGCCGCGATAGTCACGGGCGCAGAGGGGTCTTTCACGCCCTTACAAACTACCGGTAGCGGAAACCCCCTACATTATTTTAGGAAGTTCGCAGTTTGTAATAAATCCAATTCGGTACGACGCTGACTAACAACAGCAATCGTGTCGAACAGAGAAGGTCAAGACAACGTCAACTAGCGCTGTGTTTTACCTACAAAGATTATTGACAATGGAATAGCTTTCTTCATTCATCCCAGGCGGGAAACATTGATTTCCCTCATCGACCAGAATAAAAGTCATGCGACCACTACAACCCTCTCGAGCAGCGCTCTGCATGGCAATACTTATTTCTGGTTCCGCAAATTTAATCTTGGCGGCATCTTCCCTTTATTGGAAAGCACTTGAAGAGATTCCGCCATTAACAGTACTCACCTACAGGATCATATTATCTACCGCCGCGCTTTCATTTTTTATATTCACACCCCGAAAAGTCAATCAAATAAAAAACCTGACACCGCGATCAATCCTCATTCACTGCGCCGCATCTTTGCTTGTCGCCGTCAACTGGCTGACTTTTATAAGCGCCTCAATTAACGGCAATGTCTTGGAAAGCGGCTTGGGATATCTGCTAGCCCCGTTTATCGCCATTGTATTAGGCATTTCAATTTACAGAGAGCGAATCACGCACACGAAAATTCTGGCAATCTCAATTTCATTCATCGCAATTGTATTGCTCATCGCCTTTAGCAATACCTTAAATCACTGGATTTATTTATTAATCGCTACCACTTGGGGCTCGTACACATACCTAAAAAAAGCCACCCCAGTAGACGCTTTGAATGGCTTATTCCTAGAAACTACTTTCCTGACCGCCGGTTTAGCGCTCGTCATCTGGCTATTCGACTTACCCATCATTTTACCTGGCGAACTTTCCGACCGATCAAGCGGGCTAATCTGGCTCGCAGGATTAATCTCTATCATACCTTTGCTAATGTTTTCTTTCGCCACAGGAAAAATGCCCTTGGCCCTTACCGGACTTATACAGTTCACCCTACCTATCGCCCTACTAACTATTGGCGTGCTTTTCAACGAACAAAAAATATCGACTCTATCGTTAACACTTATTTTCATGACGGCGGGTATGTTAATCGCCGTCCTTGCTTACGACATGAAAATCGCCGCCACTTCAAATTTGGCACAATCCCCAATCGATTCTGAAGGAGTCCACCCAGCTCAACAGCACAATCCTTGCGCTGCAAAACGTCCCCAGAGCCGGGCGGACGGGGCGCATCATAAGGAGTGATTCCCACGATGTCCCTCAGTCAAATCTGAACAAACCTTGCCGCGTTTCAGGCGTCGAGGCGCCCTGCGATTTCGTCCTTGATCAGCAGGCGTTTCTTCTTCAACACCTCCACCACCGTGTCGTCGGCCTTTTCTGATTCCGCCCGGAGCACCTCGCCGTCGGCAGCGTCGTATTGGGTGAGCAGCGAGTCCAGCCGTTTATCGCTCGCCCTGCGTTCGTGAACGACTTCCTTGCTCAAACCCAAATCCTGATACAGGTCGTGTTTCACTGGCATGACGTACCTCCGCAAGTTGATCAATGGCCTACGCCCTTGAAGCTAGACCATTGCAAAGGGTCTTGTCATGTTTGAAGTCAATACGTCCCCGTTCGTCGCGGCAACGGCAATGGGATCAAACCTTCGCGGCGCCCGGCCCTCCACAGTAGATCGTCACTTGAGGGAGACCGGTTTCATGACTAACGCCGCAACCACTGTCGACACCCTATGCATCAACACCCTGCGCACCCTGGCGATGGACGCCGTGCAGAAGGCCAACTCCGGCCATCCGGGCACGCCCATGGGCCTGGCGCCGGTGGGATACACGCTGTGGAGCCGGTTTCTGCGCTATCACCCCGAGCATCCCGACTGGCCCAACCGTGACCGATTTGTGTTGTCAGTGGGGCATGCATCCATGCTGTTGTATTCGCTGCTGCACTTGGCCGGTGTGAAAGAGATTGATGCCCATGGCAAGCGCACCGGGCACCCGGCGATCAGCCTGGACGATATCAAGCAATTCCGTCAGGCCGACTCCAAGACGCCGGGGCATCCGGAATACCGCATGACCACAGGCGTGGAAACCACCACAGGCCCCCTTGGCCAGGGCTGCGCCAACAGCGTGGGCATGGCGATGGCCGAGCGTTGGCTGGCTGAGCGCTTTAACCATGACGGCCAGGTGCTGTTCGATTACAACGTCTACACCCTGTGTGGCGACGGCGACATGATGGAGGGCATTAGCAGCGAAGCGGCGTCGATGGCCGGCCATTTGAAGCTGGATAACCTGTGCTGGATCTACGACAACAACACCATCAGCATCGAAGGCCACACTGAGCTTGCCTTCAGCGAAGACGTGATCAAGCGTTTCCAGGCCTATGGCTGGCACACCTTGCACGTCACCGATGCTAACGACTTGCAGGCACTGAGCGCAGCCCTGGAGACCTTCCAGGCGAATACCGGCGCGCCGACGCTGATCGTGGTCGACAGCGTGATCGGCTACGGTTCGCCCCACAAGCACAACACCGCCGCCGCCCATGGCGAGCCGTTGGGTGATGACGAAATCCGCCTGACCAAAGCTGCGTATGGTTGGCCTCAGGATTCCAGCTTCCTGGTGCCCGATGAGGCGCGCACGCTCTTGCGCGACGCGCTGCACGCCCGCGCCGAACCGCTCTACCAGCAATGGAACCAGACCCTGGCCCGTCTCGACCCTCAATTGGCCGATGAACTACGGCGGATGCGCGCCGGGGAGATGCCCGAGCACTGGCAGGCTGACCTGCCCGACTTTGCCGCCGATGCCAAGGGCGTCGCCAGCCGCGCGGCGGGTGGCGAAGTACTGAATGCCTTTGCCCAGCAAATCCCCTGGCTGCTCGGCGGCTCGGCGGACTTGTCGCCTTCGACCAAGACCAACCTCACCTTCGACGGTGCCGGGCGCTTCAGCGCTGATGACTACAGCGGGCGCAACCTGCATTTCGGTATTCGCGAACACGCCATGGGCGCCATCGCCAATGGCATGGCGCTGTCGTATTTGCGGCCGTACACCTCGACCTTCCTGGTGTTCAGCGACTACATGAAACCGCCGATCCGTCTGGCGGCGATCATGGAGTTGCCGGTGGTGTTCGTGTTTACCCACGACTCCATCGGCGTGGGTGAAGATGGGCCGACGCACCAGCCCATTGAGCACCTGACGCAGTTGCGCGCCACGCCAGGGTTGCTGACCCTTCGCCCTGGCGACGCCAACGAAACCCTGGAGCTGTGGAAAGTTGCGCTGGCGCAAACCCATCGGCCGAGCTGTGTGGTGCTGTCACGCCAGCCGCTGCCGACTCTGGATCGCACGCAATACGCAGCGGCGACCGGTGCAGCCAAAGGCGCTTATGTGTTGGCGGGGGCGGATAAACCCCAGGTAATTTTGATCGGTACCGGCAGCGAAGTCAGCCTGGCGGTGGCGGCCTATGAACAGCTCAAGGGCGAAGGGATTGCCGCACAAGTCGTCTCGATGCCGAGCTGGGAGTTGTTTGAAGAACAGGACCAGGCCTATCGCGACAGTGTGTTGCCGCCGGCGGTGACGGCGCGCGTAGTGATGGAACAGGCTGGACCTTTGGGGTGGGACCGCTATGTCGGGCAAACCGGCGCCAAGGTGGTGATGAACAGCTTCGGGGCTTCGGCGCCGTTGGCGAAGTTGCAGGAGAAGTTTGGGTTTACGGTGGAACATGTGGTGAAGCAGGCCAAGGCACAAATCCAACTGACCAGACACTGATCACTCTGTGGGAGGGGGCTTGCCCCCGATAGCTATCTGTCAGGCACTTGATGGGGTGACTGACCCACCGCTATCGGGGGCAAGCCCCCTCCCACATGTGGACCTGTTTAACTGTTAGTTCAACGCTCGGGCCAGGAATGGCGCAGTCCGGCTTTTCTTGCTCTTGGCAACTTTTTGCGGCGTACCGCTGGCTACCACTTGCCCGCCCGAATCCCCTGCCCCCGGACCGATATCGATCACCCAGTCACTCTGGGCCACCACACGCATTTCATGCTCGACCACCACCACCGTATGCCCTGCATCCACCAAGTGATTGAGCTGGCTGAGCAGGCGATCCACATCCCGTGGATGCAGCCCGGTCGTTGGCTCATCCAACACATACAAGGTCGACCCACGGGCATTGCGTTGCAGCTCGGTGGCCAATTTGATCCGCTGCGCTTCACCCCCGGACAGTTCGGTAGCCGGTTGACCCAGTCGCAGATAACCCAGGCCGATATCCCGCAGCACCTGCAACGAGCGCAGTACCCCTGGCTGCTCGGCAAAGACCTCGACTGCCTGCTCGACGGTCAGCCCGAGCACCTGAGCGATGCTCAAGCCTTGCCATTTGATCGCCAAGGTCTCGGGGTTGTAGCGCGCGCCATGGCAGGTCGGACAGGGTGCGTACACACTCGGCATAAACAACAACTCGACGCTGACAAAGCCTTCGCCCTCGCAGTTCGGGCAACGGCCTTTGGCGACGTTGAAGGAGAACTGGCCCGCATCGTAATGGCGCTTCTTTGCCGCAGGCGTGGCGGTGAACAGTTTGCGCACGTTGTCGAACAGCCCGGTGTAGGTCGCCAGGTTGGAACGTGGCGTACGGCCGATGGGTTTCTGATCCACCTGCACCAGGCGTCGGATCTGTTCCAGCCCGGCGCTGATGCGCCCGCCACTGGTTTGCGGCGTCTCATCTTCCAGGCTCGGCTCTTCGTCGTTCTCCACCACACGCCCAAGGCCACTGCCCACCAATTCCAGCAGCGCCTGGCTGACCAGGCTGGACTTGCCCGAGCCGGAAATGCCGGTCACTGAGGTGAAGCAGCCCAAGGGAAAATCCACGTTCAGACCATTGAGGTTATTGCGCGTCACGCCCTCCAACTTCAACCAACCACTGGGTTCGCGGCGAGAGGGATTTGATGTACGCCGCTCGGCGAACAAATACTCACGGGTCTGCGACGCCTCTACGTCAGCCAACCCAGCAGGTGGCCCGCTGTACAGCACTTGCCCGCCATGCTCGCCAGCGGCCGGGCCTACGTCGATCAACCAGTCGGCGCGGCGCATGGTTTCCAAGTCGTGCTCCACCACAAACAACGAATTACCGGCGGCCTTCAAGCGCTCAAGCGCGGTGAACAAAGCCTCGCCATCCGCCGGATGCAAGCCCGCCGAAGGCTCATCCAGCACATAGATCACTCCAAACAATTGCGAGCCCAATTGCGTGGCCAAGCGTAAACGTTGCAACTCCCCGGACGACAAGGTCGGTGTGCTGCGCTCCAGGGACAGATAGCCCAGGCCCAATTCGATCAAGGTGCTGACCCGCTCCAGCAAGTCCTGGGCGATACGCTGCGCAGCCAGGCGCTTCTCCACCGAGAGCTTCATCGTGTCCTGCCCCGCCGCCACCGGCCGCAGCAGTTCGGCCAGCTGCGACAACGACAGCTGCGACAACTCGCCAATATCCACCCCGGCAAACTTCACCGAGAGCGCCGCCTTGGTCAGCCGCTTGCCTTCACACAGCGGGCAGGCGCTGCCCTGCATGAACTGCGACACGCGCTTTTTCATCAGCGCGCTTTGGGTGTGGCTGAAGGTGTGCAGGATGTAGCGCCGCGCGCCGCTGAACGTGCCCTGGTAACTAGGCTCCAGCTTGCGCTTCAACGCCTCGCGGGTTTGCTCCGGGGTGAAACCTGCATACACCGGCACAGTGGGGGTTTCTTCGGTGAACAGGATCCAGTCGCGCTGCTTTTTCGGCAGGTCGCGCCATGGGATATCCACGTCATAGCCCAAGGTCACCAGAATATCGCGCAGGTTCTGGCCCTGCCACGCCAACGGCCAGGAGGCCACCGCGCGCTGGCGAATGCTCAGCGAAGGGTCGGGCACCATCAGCGCCTCGGTCACTTCATACACGCGGCCCAGGCCATGACATTGCGGGCACGCACCCTGGGGCAGGTTCGGCGAAAAGTCCTCGGCATACAGCATCGCTTGCCCCGCAGGGTAGCTGCCGGCGCGGGAATAGAGCATGCGGATCAGGCTCGATAACGTGGTGACGCTGCCCACCGAAGATCGCGCGCTGGGCGTGCCACGCTGCTGTTGCAGGGCCACGGCGGGCGGCAGGCCTTCGATGCTGTCCACGTCGGGCACGCCAACCTGGTCGATCAGGCGCCGCGCGTAAGGCGCCACCGATTCGAAGTAGCGCCGCTGGGCCTCGGCATACACCGTGGAAAACGCCAGGGACGACTTGCCCGAACCCGACACGCCGGTAAACACCACCAGGGCATCCCGGGGAATATCCACGTCGACGTTTTGCAAGTTGTGCTCGCGGGCGCCGCGCACCCTGACAAAGCCTGGGTGTTGGGCAGTGATCGCAGGGATGTTGCGCTGTGAAGTCATGGTCAACCTTATCGTGCGGTGAGCACGCTGCGCACCCGTAGCGTCAGGGCTTCGGGGCTGTAGGGCTTGCTCAGCAGATGAATGTCGGGGCTCAGCAGGTGGTTGCTGGAGAGGATGTCGCGGGTGTGACCAGAAGTGAACAGCACCGGCACGGGCGGGGTTTGTGCACGGGCCCAGGCGGCCAGGTCGGTGCTTTTAAGGCGGCCGGGCATGACCACGTCGGTAAAAATCAACTCGGGTTGCAGGCCAGCTTTGAGCTTCGACATGGCCTGGTCGCCGTCCTCGGCGGTGATCACGGTGTAGCCCGACTGTTCGAGCACGTCCACCACCGTCAGGCGCACGCCTTCATTGTCTTCGACCACCAGGATCGTTTCCTGGCCGCCTACGGACGCAACGGGCTCGTCTGACGCTTCAAGGCACTCCTCGCCCAGGCTGCGCGGGAAGTACAACTGCACCACGGTGCCCTGGCCTTCTTCGCTGCTGACCTCGACATGCCCGCCACTTTGACGCACAAAGCCGAACACCATGCTCAAGCCCAGGCCGGTACCGTGACCGTCGCGCTTGGTGGTGAAGAACGGTTCGAACACCCTGGCCTGGATCCCAGGTGGCATGCCCACCCCGGTGTCGGTGACCGCCAGGCGCACATATTCTCCAGGACTGACGCTTTTACCAATGCAATCGCCGGGGTTAAGGATGATGTTTTCGCCGCTGATGCGGATCACCCCCTCACCTTTCATGGCGTCGCGGGCATTGATCGCCAGGTTGAGCAACGCATTTTCCAACTGGTTACGGTCGACGTTGATGCTCCAGGAGTCCTGGGGTAACTGCACATCGATATGAATGGTTTCTCCCAGTGCGCGCTGCAACAGTTCGCCAAGGCCGGCATAGATGCGTTGCGGGTTGTACACCGCCGGCGACAACGGCTGGCGGCGGGCAAAGGCCAGCAGTTGCGCCGACAGCTTGGCCCCGCGCTCCACTGCCGCGATGGCCGCGTTGACGCGGCGCTGCACCTGGGCATTGTCTGGCTCATGGCGGGCCAGCAAGTGCAGATTGCCGGCGATCACTTGCAACAGGTTATTGAAGTCGTGGGCCACGCCGCCGGTGAGGCCGCCGATGGCTTCGAGTTTTTGCGATTGGCGCAACTGGTCCTCGGCACTGGAGCGCGCCTGCACTTCAGCGGCCACCCGTTGTTCGAGGTTATGGGTGAGTTCCTGGCGCACCTGTTCGGACTTCACCAGTTCGGTGGTATCGACCACAATCGCCAACACGCCGGCCGGTTGCTGGTTGTCGCCGGCGACGGGGCTGTAATACAAATCCAGCCACACGGTTTCCGGCTGGCCATTGCGCAGCAGCACCAGGTCTTTGTTGTTGAAGGACAGAGTGCCGCCGGCCAGACAGGTGTCCACCACATGGCGATTGAAATCCGCCACCTCCGGCCAACCCAACTCCACCGGAGCCCCCAGCAAAGACGGGTGGCGGCCGCCGGCAAAGACCGAGTAACTGTCGTTGTAAATCATGTACCCGGCCCGCCCCCACAACATCACCATCGGCATCGGCGATGCGAGCATCATCTGCACGTTACAGACCAGGCTGGTGGACCACTGGTTAATGGGACCGAGGTCCGTGGTCGACCAATCGAAGGCGCGAATGCGCTGGGCCATTTCACCGGCCCAACCTTCACAGCCGTGGGGGTTGGATAAAAATTGCATCGTTCGGCTCAGTGCAAAAGAGAAGACAGTCGCCATTTTTGGAGCTTACACGGAGCAGATGGTTTCATCTGGTATTAATTTGGGGTCACCTCAGTGGAAATCCCGGCTGCGCACAGACATGCCTTCCAGCAACGGCGTGAGGTCGGTGAGCCGCCCGGCGATCAGATGGCGCACCTCGCCGACCGCCTCCCAGCGCCCGTCTACCTTGAGCAAGCGCGACCCCACCAGCGCCTGGCGCTGACGTTCGGCCAGGTCGCGCCAAACCACCACATTGAGATTGCCGAACTCATCTTCCAAGGTGACAAAGGTCACACCGCTGGCCGTGCCCGGACGTTGCCGCCCCGTGACCAACCCCGCGACACTCACATTACGCCCATGCTCCACCGCCATCAGCTCGCGGGAGCTGCGACAACGCCGCTTGCGCAGCTCATCGCGCAACAACGCCAGCGGGTGCGGGCCGAGAGTGGTGCCGACGGTGGCGTAATCAGCCTGCAAGTCCTCGCCGACCGTCGGTGCGGGTAAAGCGACCACGGCTTCGTCGGGGCTGGGCAGCCCGGCGAACAGCCCCAATTGTTTGTGCACCCCCGCCACGTCCCAGCGGGCTTGGTGCCGGTTTCCAGCCAGGGCACGCAGGGCGCCGGCGTCGGCCAGCAACGCCTGGGCACGGGCGTCCAGACCGGCGCGCTGGTCCAGATCGGCAATGTCGCTGAAACCTGTGCCAGGGCGGGCGGCCTCGATGCGCCGACCCTCCTCTTCACGAAACCCCGCGATCATGCGCAAGCCCATACGGATCGCCGGTTGCTGACCGTCAATGGGTTCCAGGCTGCAATCCCAGTCGCTGGCCTGCACATCCACCGGGCGAATCTGCAAGTGATGGCGCCGTGCGTCCTGCAGTATCTGGTCCGGGCTGTAGAAACCCATAGGCCAGCTGTTGATCAACGCGCAGGCGAAGGCCGCCGGCTCGTGGCATTTGAGCCAGCAACTGGCGTAAGTCAGCAAGGCGAAACTGGCCGCATGGGACTCAGGAAAGCCATAGCTGCCAAAGCCCTTGATCTGCTCGAAAATCTGCGCGGCAAATTCCTCGGTGTAGCCGTTTTTCAGCATGCCGGTGCGCAAGCGGTCCTGATGGGGTTCCAGGCCGCCGTGACGTTTCCACGCGGCCATGGAGCGGCGCAACTGGTCGGCCTCGCCAGGGCTGTAGTCGGCGGCGACCATGGCGATCTGCATCACTTGCTCCTGGAACAGCGGAATGCCCAGGGTGCGCTTCAATACGCTTTCAAGTTCCGGTGACGGGTAGGTGGTTTTTTCTTCCTTGTTACGTCGTCGCAGATACGGATGCACCATCCCTCCCTGGATCGGACCGGGTCGCACAATAGCGACCTCGATCACAAGGTCATAAAACGTCTGCGGCTTGAGCCGGGGCAGCATCGACATCTGCGCCCGCGACTCGATCTGAAATACGCCAATGGTGTCGGCCTTGCTGATCATCGCGTAGGTGGCCGGGTCTTCCTTGGGGATCGTCGCCAGGGCCAGGTCGAGGTTGCGGTGGCGGCGCAGCAAATCGAAACAGCGGCGAATCGCACTGAGCATGCCCAAGGCGAGGATATCCACCTTGAGCAGGCCCACGGCATCCAGATCGTCCTTGTCCCATTGGATAATGGTGCGCTCGGCCATGGCCGCGTTTTCCACCGGCACCAGAGTGTCCAGCGGGTATTCGGAAATCACGAAACCGCCGGGATGTTGGGACAGGTGCCGGGGAAAACCGATCAGTTGCTGGGTGAGCGTGAGCACACGGCGCAGGATCGGGCTGTCCGGGTCGAAGCCGCCTTCACGCAGGCGTTCCAGCGGAGGCGCATCATCACTCCAGCGCCCGCAGCAGTCGGCCAGGGCGTTGATCTGGTCCGGCGGCAACCCAAGGGCCTTGGCCACATCGCGCACCGCACCGGCGGCGTGGTAGCTGCTGACCACCGCCGTCAGCGCCGCGCGGGTGCGGCCGTAGCGCTGGAAAACGTACTGCAGCACTTCTTCGCGGCGTTCGTGCTCGAAGTCCACGTCGATATCCGGTGGCTCGTTGCGCTCCTCTGACAGGAAGCGCTCAAACAGCATATTCGTCAGGCTCGGGTTGATCTCGGTAATGCCCAACGCAAAACACACCGCCGAGTTGGCCGCCGACCCGCGGCCCTGGCACAGGATCGAACGGCTGCGGGCGAAGCGCACAATATCGTGCACGGTGAGGAAATAACTTTCGTAACCCAGCTTGCTGATCAATGTCAGTTCGTGATTGATCTGCTGCATGGTCTTGGCGTCGATTCCGTGAGGCCAACGCAGGGCGATGCCTTCTTCGGTGACGGCGCGCAGCCAGGATTCGGCGTCATGCCCCTCGGGCACCAATTCGCGCGGGTAGTGATAACGCAACTGGCCGAGGTCGAAGGTGCAACGGCGGGCGATGACCAGGGTTTCATCGAGCAAGGCATGGGGGTACAGCGTGCCCAGGGCATCAAGGCCGCGCAGATGCCGCTCGCCATTGGGGTGCAGACGTGTGCCGGCTTCGGCCACCGGGACGTGATGGCGGATGGCGGTCATGGTGTCTTGCAGGGCGCGTCGACCGCGTGCGTGCATGTGCACATCACCACAGGCCACCGCCGGGATATTCAGGTTGGCGGCCAGGTGCAGGCGCTGCTCCAGATGCCGCGCATCGTCCTGACCGCAATGCAGGTGCACCGCCAGCCACAGGCGCTCGGCAAACGTGCGGCGCAGCCATTGGATCGAGGCCTGGGTGTCGCTGTCGTCGGCGACCCATAGCGCCAACAGGCCGTTGAGCGGTGCGTCGAAGTCTTCGTGCAGCAGGCGATAACTGCCTTTTTCCGCACGCCGCCTGGCCAGGGTGATCAGGCGGCACAGGTGCTGGTAACCGCTGAGGTTTTCTACCAGCAGCACCAGTTTCGGGCCGTTTTCGATGCGCACTTCGCTGCCGATAATCAGCGGTAACTCCACCGCCTTCGCCGCCTGCCACGCACGCACGATGCCTGACAACGTGCATTCATCAGTGATCGCCAAGGCGCTGTAGCCCTGACGCTTGGCGCGCTCGAACAACTCCAGCGCGGTGGACGCGCCGCGCTGAAAACTGAAATTGGACAGGCAATGCAGCTCGGCGTAGTTCATGCAAACCAGCCTTGCAGCCACAAACCATCGCCCTGCCCCACGCTGCGGTAGGCCCAGCCTTGCTGACCGGCGCGGGTCTGGATCAGGTAATAGTCACGGCGGATATCGGCGCCGTCCCACCAGCCGGATTCGATACGTTCCGGGCCCATCAGAATCTGCACACCTTGCTCGGTCAGCAAGGTGGGTTCCCTGAGCAGCCAACCGGGGCGGTGCACCTTGTTCAAGGTCGGGCATGTGCGACTGTCGGCCGTTGCTTGCCAAGCGCACTCGGGGCGATGGTCGGCATGAAACCGCAGGCCTTGTACCGCCTCATCTCCAAGGCGCGCGCGCAGGCGTTCGCGCAATTGCTCCCAGGGCAGGGTCTGTTGCGGGCGGTCGTCGAACAGGTCCTGGCGCTGCGGCACAAACACCGGCAAGTCCTGGGCCACCAGGCGAAAACCGCGCACCGGCGCGGTGACTTGCACTTGCTCCAGGCGCCCACGGGCCAGCTCGAACAGCATCGCCGGTTCGCGCTCGGCGCTGAGCAGGCCGACCTTGATTACACTGTCGGGCAACTGGGCGTGCTCCAGGTGCAGGTCAAAACGCTGCACGCCACTGTCGCGTCCGCAGAGAAAGGCGGATAAATCACCGGTCAAGCGCCGCAGTGGAAACAGCAGCGCCTGGTGGGACTGCACGTCGAAATTCAATTCGATGCGCACATCGAACTGGTCCGGCGGCTGGTAAAACCCAAGGGCCAGCGGGCGTTGCCCGGTCAAGGCATCCAGGTGCTTGAGCAGGCCGGCATCAAAGCGCCGTGCCAGGGTGTGCCGGGGCAAGGCCTGCACCTGGGACAGGGTGCGCAGGCCCATGCGCGACAAGGCGGTAGCGGCCTGAGGCTCAAGGCCGGCGCGGTCGATGGGCAGTGGTGCGAGGGCCTGCATCAATGCCTCATCGTCGATGGCCAGACCGTCGTAAATATTGGCCAGCACCCGCGCCGCCGCCGGGTTGGGCGCGGCGACGATGCGGTGACGAAAGCCCAGCTCGGTCAATTCTTTGCGCAAGCGCGCTTCGAACTGCGGCCAGGGACCGAACAGGCCCAGGCTCGATTCGATCTCAAACAGCAACGCACGCGGGTAATGCACACTGACCTGGGAACTGAAGCGATAGGCCCAGGCTGCCAGGAACTGCTGCCAGCGTTCGATTTCCACGGGGTCGTATTCGGCGCTGGCAAAAGTCTTGGCCAGGGCATGGGCCGCCGTCAGTGAAAGGCCTGGACGCAGGCCCAAGGCGCGGGCGGCGTCGTTGACGGTTTGCAGTACGCGCCGCTGTGGCGTACCGGCCAGCAGTGCGAGGGGTTGGTCGGGCTCGGGGTGCACACGCTGCACCCCATCCAGCGCCAATTGCGGGAAGACAATACACACCCAGCGCATAGCAACCTCAGTGCCCCGCCAACGCAATCGGCGCCGGATGGGCCAAACCGCCACGGCACTTGATCACTCGTACTTGGGCGGGTTTCGCATCGACCGCCAAACGCAGGGCAGCAGGCGATGAATTGACCCCCTCACTCAAGGCGCGCCAGGCAAACGCCAGGGTCTGGCCGGTTTCTGCTGCCACCTGCAAGCGCCGCAGCGCCCGGTCATCGGCCTTGCGCGGCCAGCACAGCACCGCGCCGCAACTGCCGGAGCGCAGGCACTGCTCCACGGCCCACAGCGCATCACGTTCCTCGGCCTGGATCACTGAAAGCTGGCGTACATCCACCCCGGCGTTCTGCCAGGCATGGGGATACGGCGTATACGGCGGCGCCACCAACACAATGCGCTCCCCCGCCTTTGACAGGCGCGCCAGGGTGGGCAGCACCAGTTGCAGTTCGCCGATGCCCTCCTTGGCCATGAGGATTTCACTCAAAGCCGATTCAGGCCAGCCGCCGCTGGGCAGCACCGCATCCAGCGCGGCCAGCCCGGTGGGGTGCACACTGGCGGGAGGCGCGGCCGGCCGGCCTTTCCAGACGCGGCCGCCATTGAACAGCGCGTCCAGGGCAACGACGGCGCCCATCAGCCTTGCCTCACCAGGCCGCAGAACACCCCTTCGATGGCCAGGTCCTGATCAGGGCCCACCACAATAGGTTGATACGCGGGGTTGCGCGGCAGCAGGCGCACGCGGTCGCCACTGCGTTCGAAACGCTTGATGGTGACTTCGCCATCCAGGCGCGCCACCACGATCTGCCCGTTCAAGGCCTCGGCACTGCGGCGTACGCCTACCAGATCGCCGTCAAGGATGCCGTCTTCGATCATCGAATCGCCCTGCACCCGCAGCAGGTAGTCGGGGGTTTTCGCGAAGGTGCTTGGGTCGAGTTGCAGGCGACTGTGCACTTCGGCGTCAGCACCGATGGGCAGGCCGGCGGCGACTCGGCCGAGCACGGGCACGTCCAGCCACTCCGGACGCATGGGTTGGTTGAGCAGGCGAATACCGCGAGCCTGGTTGGGGTTGACCTCAATGAAGCCGGCTTCGGTCAGGGCCACCACGTGTTTGCGCGCGACGCTGCGGGAGGCAAAGCCGAACGCCTCGGCAATCTCGGCGAGGCTGGGGGGCTGGCCTTGTTGCGCGATACGGTCGCGGATGAAGGTCAGGATGGCGGTGCGGCGGGGAGTCAGGGTCGTCATGGAGTACATTTGTACTCTTATGGGAAATTTCTTACAAGAGCCGGTAGTCGGGGGGTGGGGGGTTGAGTTGAGTACATATCCGTTGGTTAGGTAACGGCTACTTATGGTTCCGCTCTTACAGCGGCTCACTTTTGGAAGAGCCCAAAAGTAAGCAAAAGGCTCTCGCCCCAACACTCGGCACCTCGCCTAGGCTCGGTGTGCCCGCACTCCGGCTTGAATCCGTGGGCCGCCGCGATGGGCCATCCATGGCCCAGCGCGGCTAACCCGGCGTCCTGCCGGGTTACCCACGGATTCAAGCCTGCGTTCGGCCAGCGTGTTTGACGGGGCGCCTGAGATCAAGATCAAAAGCGCAGATCAAAAGACCGCTGACTTCGTCAGCGAAAAGGATGTAAGAGCCAGATCAAAAGCACATCAAAAGCAGAGCAAAAGCAGAGCAAAAGCAGAGCAAAAGCAGAGCAAAAGCAGAGCAAAAGCAGAGCAAAAGCAGAGCAAAAGCAGAGCAAAAGCAGAGCAAAAGCAGAGCAAAAGCAGAGCAAAAGCAGAGCAAAAGCAGGACAGCAGGCTAGGACCTATCTGTCTGATCTATGGAGATCAAACTGTGGGAGGGGGCTTGCTCCCGATGAGGGTGGGTCAGTCACAGCTGCATCAACTGACACACCCTCATCGGGAGCAAGCCCCCTCCCACATTTGGAATGCGTTCGGCTTAAGAACCCGGTCGCCTCTAAGGCCGCCGCGCTCTTGCTTTTGATCTGAAATCGCCCCGTCAACCACGATGGCTGGCATTCCGGCCTTTACAAAAGTGACCCGCTGTAAGAGCGGAACCATAGGCGGCCGTTACCGCAGCAACGGATATGCACTCAATCAACCAACTCCCCCCGCCATATGCTCGGCAATCCTCAATCTCAACCAACGCTCCGCCGGATCATTGTCATGCACCCCACTCCACACCATCGACAACTCCGCCGCATCAATCGCAAACGGCGGATCCTCTGCCCGTAACGTGGTGCCCTCGGTCAACGCACACGCCGCATAATCCGGTACCGTCGCAATGATCTGCGTTCCCGCCAACAACGCCCGCAACCCGCTGAATTGCGGCACCGCCAGCACCACCCGCCGCGCGCGGCCGATACGGGCCAAGTCCAAATCGATGTTGCCGCTTAAATCCCCGGAGAACGACACCATCGCATGGGGCCGTTCGCAATAATCATCCAGCGTCAGCGGCGCCACCCCGTCATCCCCACGCAATACCTTGCACGGGATATCCCGCAGTTTCTTGCGCTTGGCATTCGCCGGCAGTTCAGTGGTGTAGCTCACCCCCACCGAAATCTCGCCACTGGCCAGCAGCGCGGACATCAGCAAGTAATTGGCGCGGCGTACCACCACGATGATGCCGGGGGCTTCTTCGCGAAGCTGACTGAGCAACGGCGGAAACAAGCCAAATTCGGCGTCGTCGGACAGGCCGATACGGAACACCGCACAGCTGGTGGAAGGGTCGAAATCCTTGGCGCGGCTGACCGCGCCGGAAATGGTGTCCATAGCCGGTTGCAGCTCCTTGAGTATCGCCAGGGCGCGCGGCGTGGGCTCCATGCCCCGCCCGTTGCGCAGCAGCAACGGGTCGTCGAACAGGTCGCGCAGCCGGCCTAAGGCCGCACTTACCGCCGGTTGGCCCATGAAGAGTTTTTCGGCGACCCGGGTCAGGTTCTTCTCGAACATCAACGCTTCGAAAATCACCAGCAGGTTCATGTCGACGCGACGCAGGTCATTGCGGTTCATGGCGGTATCCAAACGGTTAGCAGACTGCCAGCTAAGCACGCAAAACAAGGGGTTGATTGCATGTCTGTGCTGTCTTTTCCGTGACTGCACCTGACGAAATTAACAACGATTAACTCGTCAGCCAGACGGTACGGCAACAAGATTGACGCCATCTACACTGCATCCATTCACCGGGAACGCTCCCATCGACTGCGGATATCCGTCATGGCCCGAACTGAGCACTGCGCTCCTCGCTTATCCGCTACCGGCGGCCTATGCCCCCGGCGCGAGCGTATCGCCAAGCAATTGATCCTCGCCAACCTCGGCGAAAGCCTGGCGATTGCCGACCTGGCCCAGGCCTGCGCGCTGTCGCGCAGCCATTTCTCCCGTGCATTCAAGTGCACCACCGGGCTGTCGCCCCAGGAATGGATACGCCTGCAACGCATCCAGCGGGCCAAGGAACTGATCACTCAGTCTTCCCTGAGCCTGACGCAGATCAGCTTGGAATGCGGGTTCTGCGACCAGGCACATTTCTGCCATATGTTCACCCGCAGCGAGGGTGTCAATCCGATGACCTGGCGAAACCACCAACTGCGTCACAAGCCTCAAGAGATCGCTGCCTAGTGGTCTGCAAGCACCTGGAATATGCTGGCCGCTTACTTTCTCCAGAGCATGGCCACCCATGAGTGACCAACGCGATCAGGCCGTGCACTTCGGGCCGTACCGTATCCATCCCCACCAGCGCCTGGTGCTGGAGGCTGGTCGTCCGTTGCGCCTGGGGCGGCGGGCCGTGGATATCCTGCTGATCCTGCTGGAGCAGGCCGGTAATGTGGTGAGCAAGCAGGAGCTGATCGCTCGGGTCTGGCCCAAAAGCGTGGTAGAGGACGGCAACCTGCGGGTGCATATAGCGGCGTTGCGCAAGGCGCTGGGCGATGGCCAGGCCGGGCAGCGCTATATCGTTACGGTGGCCCAGCGTGGCTACAGTTTTGTTGCGCCACTGAGCATCGAGCCGATGAGCCTACCCACAGAAGGCACGCCCCAACGCCCCTGCCACAACCTGCCGCTGCGCCGCACCCGCATGCTCGGCCGCCAGGCGCTGATCGACAGCCTGGTGCAGCACCTGCCCGAACAACGCTTTATCACCCTGACGGGCGCCGGCGGCATCGGCAAGACCACCGTGGCGTTGCGCGTGGCGGAATTGCTGATCGGCCATTACCGCGACGGTATCCGCCTGCTGGACCTGGCGCCCCTCAGCGCGCCGTCGATGATCCTGCCCAACCTCGCCGCCCTGCTCGACCTGACCCACACCGAGCACGAACCGCTGGCCACCTTCGCGCGCCGCCTGCAAGAGCGCCAGGTGCTGCTGGTGATCGACAACTGCGAGCACTTGCTGGACGACATTGCGCTGATCAGCGAAACCCTGCTGCGCCATGCCCCAAAACTGCACATCCTGGCCACCAGCCGCGAAGCATTGCGCGCCGAAGGCGAATCGGTGCAACGCCTGGAACCCCTGGCCTGCCCACCCGCCACCGGCAACCGCGCCCAGGCCCTGGGCTATCCTGCCCTGCAACTGCTGATCGAACGCGCCATGTCCCATCAGGACAGCTTCGAACTGAGCGAAGCCGAACTGCCCCTGGCGATTGATATCTGCCAGCGCCTGGACGGTATTCCCCTGGCAATCGAATTGGTGGCGGCGCAGATCGAGCGCTTCGGCCTGCCGGGGTTGCTGGTGCAGATGGAAGACAATTTCCGCCTGCTCACCCGTGGCCGGCGCAGTGCCCTGCCCCGGCATCAAACCTTGCGCGCGACCCTGGATTGGAGCTTCGACCTGCTCACGACGTGCGAGCAAATCTGCCTGCGCCGTCTCGCCGTGTTCCGGGGTGGTTTCAGCCTGGCCAGCGCGGCGGCGGTGATTGCCGGAGAACAGATCGCACCGACCGAGGTGCTGGGCTCGATCACTCAACTGGTCGCCAAATCCTTGCTCAATGTGGAGCCCGGCGATGACGAGATGGTCTACCGCCTGCTGGACATCACCCGCACCTACGCCCTGGAAAAACTCAGTGTCGCCGACGAGCTTGATACCACCCGTGAACACCACGCCAACCGCTGCCTGGCGCTGATGGACCAGGCGCAGGAAGATTGGGAGCAGATCGCTACCCAGCCGTGGATCGACCGCTATGCCCCGCTGCGCGAAGACATCCGTGCCGCCCTCGACTGGGGCCTGGGCGACCAGGGTGTGCACGTGCTGGGCATTCGCCTCACCGTCAGCGCCATGCCGTTGTGGCAGGAGCTGTCGCTGCTGCGCGAACACGGCCTCTACGTGAGCAAGGCCCTGGCGCGACTGGGGCAATCGAGTGCGCCGAGCCAGCGCTTGCACATGGCATTGCAGTTGGCCTTCGGCAGTTTCTCCTATCACGCCCAGGGCAGTACGCCGCAGACCATAGACGCCTTTGCCTGCGCACGACGCCTGGCCGAAGCTGACAAAAACCTGCCCGGCCAACTGCGTGCAGTGTCGGGGCAAATGGCGGTCAGCCTGTGCAGCGGCAACTACCGTGAGGCGTTGAAGCAAAGCCTGCATTTCGACCAGTTGGGGCCACACACCGAGTCGTTGCTGGCCCTCAGCGCCCAACGCCTGCGAGTACTGGCGCAGCACTTCGCCGGCAATCAGGTGCTGGCGCAGCACAATGCCGAACAGGTGATCCAGCGCATGGCCCAGAGCGGCCATCTCAACCGGTTTACCCATGGCTTTGGCGTGCAGTACGACCAAAGCGTGGCTTCGCTGACCATCCTCGCGCGCATCCTGTGGCTGCGCGGTTTCCCTGAACGCGCGTGGCGCACTGCAAGCCAGGCACTGGCGCTGGCGTTGCAGATCAACCACGGCACGTCGATCTGCTACACCCTGGCCCTGGCTGGGGTGGTGATCGCTCAGTACAACGGCGATACGCTTGCGGCCCGCGATCATTTGGACCTGCTGTTGCAGCAGGCGCAAAAACATTCAGTGCAGTTGTTCCACACCTGGGCGCAATGCTACGAAGGCACGGCGCAGATTGCCGAAGTACAAGGGTTGGGCCTGGTCGAGGACATCCTGGTGACCTTCAACGCCATCGCAGTGGATGACGCCCTGTTCGAACGCGCCCGAAGCGGTGCGGCCGGCTGGTGCACACCGGAGATTCTGCGCGTGCGCGCCGAGGCCATGCCCGATGCCCAATCAGCCGAAAGCCTGTTGCTCGAAGCCCTGGGCCTGGCGCACCAGCAAGGCGCGCTGGCCTGGGAGTTACGATGCGCAGACAGCTTGGCGCGGCTGTGGCACAAGCAAGCTCGTGTGCAGGCCGCGCGCGACCTGCTGGGTTCAGTCTATGAGCGGTTTACCGAAGGCTTCGCCACCCAGGATCTAATCCGCGTGCGCCGCCTGCTCGACGAGTTGCAAGACAAACGGCCGGCCTGAAAACGGCCCCAGGTAATGCCCATAGCCCTGTTGCAAGCGTGCTACCTGCTGCGGGTCGCGCAGAAGTGCCAAGGCGTAGCTGCGCACACTGTTGAGCAGGCGATAGCGCGGATAACCTGGGCCGGGCTCAAGGTTCAGCAGTGAGGTGTCGACCAGCCGACTCAACAAGTAAGACAGGTCGGCATGCTCCAGCTCCGTGCCGACCACCAGCTCACTCAAGGTGGGCAAAGTCACCGCCATTTTGAACAGGCTCATCTGCAGGAACAGCCAGCGTTCCGGCAAGCTCAAGCGCTGGTAGGTCCAATCCAGTGCGGCGCTGAGGGATTGGTGGCGCTCAACCGCTGTGCGGCGCCCCCGCGTGAGGATCTGCAAGCCCCTGCACACTTGCGCCTGCACACCACGGACGCCAAGGGCGTCCACTTGGGCGGCGGCCAGTTCGAGAGCCAGAGGAATACCGTCGAGGCGCCGGCAGATATCACGCAGCGGTGCCAAGTCCTGGGGCCGCAACACAAACCCCTGCTGGCTGGCACGCACCCGTGCAACAAACAACTGCACCGCCGGACTCACCATCGCCTGTTCAACGCTGCCCAACACCGACGGAGCTGGAAGCGCCAACTGGGGCACGCGCAACACCCATTCGCCCGGGGCACGCAAGGCTTCACGGCTACTGACGAGCACACTGATCCGGGGCGCGTGTTCGCTAAGCACACGCAGCAGATGTCGACAGGCGCCAAGCAGCAGATCGGCGCCATCAAGTACCAGCAATAATTGTCGGGAAGCCAATTGACGGCACAGTTCAGTGGCGCTGCCGCTGGGCTCGAGATGCAGGACCGTGGCCAGGTGGCGCAGCATCATCAGCGGCGCCTCGACGGTGGCCAGGTCGACCCACCACACACCGTCGCGGTAGCGCGGCAACACGCGCTCGGCCAGGGCCAGGGCCAAGGTGCTCTTGCCCACGCCGGCGCATCCGGTGAGGGTCATCAGCCGCTGCCCGGACAAACGCCGTACCAGCACGCCCAGCAGTTCATCACGGCCAATCACCGGGCTGAGCCGCGTGGCCAGGTTGTGCCTAGGCAGCACCGCTGCGGCCACGCCTTGCACGGGCGCAGCGAAGCAGTAGCCGCGCTGGAGGTCATTGAGGATAAACCGTTGCCCGTCGAGGGCACGGCGCAGCGCGGCGATGTGCACCCGCAGGTTGTTCTCTTCCACCACGCTATTCGGCCAGACCCGCTCGATCAGGGTGGCCTTGCTGAAAAATTGCCCAGGCGCTTCCAGCAGCATCGCGAGGATATCCAGCGCCCGCCCGCCCAACGGCACCGGCCAACCCGCCTTGCTGACCAGTCGCTGCTGCCGGTGAAAGGCATAGGCACCGAAGCGCACCGTGCTATCCGCGTCAATCGCCTGAGGGTCGTTCATGTCTGCAATCGCGCTGAAACACCCGGCCTTGGGCGTTCGCGCATCCTTTTCCGTGGGCTCGACGCTATTCTTGCCAGCTACCCATGACAGGACAATGCTGGCACGGGGAGCGATACGGACAATCGGGTGTGCGAGACGGACATCCTGTCGTTAACTGAACTGCTGTCGGTATTGGGTAGGGTTGAGACCGAGCTTTTCACTGAATAAAAAGCGCATGTGCCGCACGCTGCCAAAGCCTGCGTGGAACGCCACGGTCTTGAGCGGCAGATCGGTGGTTTCCAGCAATTGCCGAGCACGGTCGATGCGCGCGCCTTGCAGGAAGGCCATGGGCGTCATCTGCACATCCTTGGCAAACAACCGGGCAAAGTGGCGCGCACTCATGCCGGCCAACTCGGCCATGGACTCGATGGTGAACGGCTGCTCCAGGTGCGCGAGAACATGGTTCTGCACGCGGGTAATCGCGGTTTCCTGGGGCGCCACGGCCGCGGTCATCGGGCTGAATTGGGCCTGGCCGCCCTGGCGTTTCATCACCACCAACAGCACCTTGGCCACATCCACCGCCACCTGCTTGCCATGGTCCTGTGCAACGATGGACAACGCCAGGTCGATACCGGCCGTGACCCCGCCCGAGGTAATCAACCGCCCGTCCTGCAGATAGATACGGTCGGTCTCGACGATGGCGTTGGGGAACGCCTTGATCAGCCGCTCGGTGTAATGCCAGTGAGTGGTCACGCGGTGCTCGTCCAACAGCCCGGCGTGCCCGAGCACAAAGGCGCCCGTGCAGATCGAGCCAAAGCGCCGTGCCCGTGGCGCCGCTGCTTTTAGCCAGGGCAGCAGCGCCGGATGGCATTCGTTGTAGGCACCGGGGCCACCGGGCACCAGCAAGAGGTCATAGGCACCGTCGGCCTGCTCCAGCAACAGGTCGGTCTGCACCATTACGCCGTTGGATGCGCGCAGTGGGCCTGGTTCGGTACCAACAGTAAGGATCTGATAATGCGCCGCCGCCGGCAGGTAGCGGTTGGCGATGGAAAACACTTCAAGCGGCCCGGCCATGTCGAGCAAGAGGAAGTCCGGGAACAGCGCCATGGCCACGGTTTTCATACAGAAGGCATCCATCGAGGGGAAGAAAGCGGGAGGCATTATGGCATGCCTTTCACTGTCAATCTGAGAGGGACAGTTATTCAGATTTCAGCTTCTTAATGAATATTTCAGTAACCAGTAACCTTCTTCTCAACGCAAGCGCCCTGCATCTCGCAGCCAGCGCCCACTTGAGGACACCACCATGCTGACCCTTCGCAAAGCTTCCGAACGCGGCGCCGCCAATCACGGTTGGTTGAAGTCGTTCCACACCTTCTCGTTCGCCAACTACTGGAACCCCAACGAGCAGGGTTTTTCCGACCTTCTGGTGATCAACGATGATCGCGTCGCCGCCGGCAAAGGCTTCGGCCAGCACCCGCACCGTGACATGGAGATTTTCTCTTATGTGCTCGAAGGCGCCCTGGAGCACAAGGACACCCTGGGCACTGGCTCGGTGATCCGCCCTGGCGATGTGCAATTGATGAGCGCCGGCAGCGGCGTGGCCCACAGCGAGTTCAACCACAGCCAAAACCGTGGGGTGCATTTCCTGCAAATCTGGATCGTGCCCGCCGTGGCCGGTGCCGAACCGCGCTATCAACAGGAGCACTTCAGCGAGGCACAAAAGCGTGGGCGCCTGCAGTTGATCATCTCGCCGGACGGCGCCGACGGTTCCCTGAGCGTACGCCAGGACGCCAGGGTGTACGCCGGGCTGTTCAACGGTGACGAAGCCACAACCCTTGACCTGCCGCCGGATCGCCACGTGTACATCCATGTGGCCCGGGGCAGCGTGGAGATCAACGGCCAGCGCTTGCAGGAAGGTGACGGTGCTCGAGTGCGTGATGAGCAGCGCATCCACGTGAGTCAAGGTCAGGACGCCGAGGTGCTGGTGTTCGACCTGCGACCTCAGGAACTGCCGCAAATGCCTTGATCAGCCGGGCGATGGCCGTTGCAAACGGTCCATCGCTGGCATCGATAGTCACCATCAGCGCAATGAAGTTCTCTTAAAAAATGCAACGCGTAACATCAAACCCATACCAGGCAACACCCAAACTAAAACACTCGGAGCACACCATCATGAAACGCCAAATCTTGCTTAGCCTCGCTTTCTCGGTACTCGCTGCAAACGCATTTGCCCACCCTGTAGTTGCTGAAGGCGGTGCAGATCGCCTGATCGAAAACCGTGTTGCTGAAAGCGGTTCGGATCGACTGATCGAAAACCGTGTTGCCGAAGGTGGCTCGGATCGTCTTCTGGAAAACCGCGTAGCTGAAGGTGGTTCGGATCGTCTGATGGAAAACCGCGTAGCTGAAGGTGGCTCGGACCGTCTGATGGAAAACCGCGTAGCTGAAGGTGGCTCGGACCGTCTGATGGAAAACCGCGTAGCTGAAGGTGGCTCGGATCGTCTGATGGAAAACCGCGTAGCTGAAGGTGGCTCGGATCGTCTGATGGAAAACCACGCATAACCCGCCCTGTTCGAGGGCACCCCCAAACCGGCCTGATCAGCCGGTTTTTTTTCGCCTATTGGAAAGTGCACTCAACTCGCAAACATTTGGGCTTGCATCACTGCCGACTCAGATAATGCTATTTACTGATATAAAACCACAAAATAATTCTATTTTTTAATAATTAGGTTAGAACCAAACGGCATTTTACAGCGGCCGTCGCGGCCCCTACCTTGGACGAGCATGACCGACCCCCTGCCCGGCGGAGGTACACACTCCCTACTCGACAAGGACAGACCATGAGCATCGAATTCATCGGCTATATCGGCGGCCACCATGCATCCGAAATTCATCCACGCAGCGGCCCGACCCTGCAACCGGACTACGTGGAAACCGTGGCCCGCGCCCACGAAGAGGCTGGCTTCGACCGCGCCCTGGTGGCCTTCCACTCCAACAGCCCGGACAGCACGCTGATCGCCTCCCATGCCGCCAGCGTCACCCGCAAACTGCAATTCCTGATCGCCCACCGCCCCGGGTTTGCACAACCCACCCTCGCCGCGCGCCAGTTCGCCACGTTGGATGTGTTCAACGGCGGGCGCACCGCCGTGCATATCATCACCGGTGGCGACGACCGCGAACTGCGCGCCGATGGCAGCCATATCGGCAAGGACGAACGCTACGCACGGACCGACGAATACCTGAGTGTGGTGCGACAGGAATGGACCAGCGAACAGCCCTTCGATTTCACCGGCACCTACTACCAGGTCGAAGGCGCGCACTCCACCGTGAAGTCGCCGCAGCAACCGCATATCCCACTGTACTTCGGAGGGTCTTCCCAGGCCGCGATTGAAGTGGCGGGCAAACATGCCGACGTGTACGCACTGTGGGGCGAAACCTACGAGCAAGTGCGCGAGATCGTGACTCAGGTCCGGGCCGAAGCAGCCAAGCATGGACGCACGATTCGCTTCAGCCTGTCGCTGCGACCGATCCTCGCCGAGACCGAAGAGCTGGCGTGGGCACGCGCTGACAGCATCTTGCAACAGGCCACCGAGTTGGCAGAGAAGAATGGATTTGTGCGGCGTGAACCGCCGAATGAAGGCTCGCGTCGCCTACTCGCAGCGGCGGCACAGGGTTCCCGGCTGGACAAGCGTTTGTGGACGGGGATTGCGGGGTTGCTGGGCGCCCAAGGGAACTCAACCTCGTTGGTGGGCACCGCCGAACAAGTGGCTGAAGCGCTGGTGGATTACTACGACCTTGGCATCACCACCTTCCTGATCCGTGGGTTTGATCCGCTCAATGATGCGATCGACTACGGCAAGCGGTTGATCCCCCTCACCCGCCAACTGATTGCAGAACGCGAGCAGGCCAAACAGGTCGCGTAAGCCAGAACACGGCAAAACCAATGTGGGAGGGGCGGTGCGATGATTCGACTCGCCCTCTCCCACCTGCCTATCTTCATTAAGCTCAGGATCAGTTCTTGTAGTCGGTATCGCTGCGTTCCAACTGCCGAATCAGCGCATTCCAATGCCGCGCCACGCCCGGCCCCTCGCCGCTGCTATGCGCCTTGGCCTGTTCTTCAACCTTCGCCACTACCTCCTGTGGCGGAAAGACCAGCTCAGCATTCCCCGCCGCTTGCGCCGCGATCTGAATATTGCACGCACGCTCCAACCCTTGCAGCTGCTGGAAGGCATGTTCGACGCTGATACCCGCCGTCAACAGCCCGTGGTTGCGCAGGATCATCACGCTCTTGTCGCCCAGATCCGCCACCAACCGCTCACGCTCGTCCAGGTCGAGGGCGATGCCTTCATAGCCGTGGTAGGCCACTCGCCCGGAAAAGGCGATGGAGTGTTGGGAAATCGGCAACAAGCCGTCCTTCTGCGCGGACACCGCAATGCCATCGCGAGTATGGGTGTGCAGCACCGCTTGCAAGTCATGGCGCGCGCCGTGGATGGCGCTGTGGATCACGTAGCCGGCGTAGTTGATACCCAGACCGGTGGGGTCGTCGACGATCGTGCCGTCGAGGTCGACCTTGACCAGGTTGGAGGCGTTGATTTCATCGAACAACAGGCCGAAGGCATTGATCAGGAAATGCTCCTCCGGGCCCGGTACACGGGCGGAGAAGTGGGTGTAAATGTGATCGGTCCACTTGTACAAGGCCGCCAGGCGGTAGGCGGCGGCCAGTTTCACGCGCACTTCCCACTCTTCTGGCGTGACGCGTTGACGAACGTTGTTGGAGACGCTGGAAATCGAGGTGACGCTGCTCATGGCAAAACTTCCTGGATGGCCTTAAGGACTTCCAGGCAAGCCTAGGGGATGCTCAAAAATAATAAAAAGCACATTTTAATCTAAGCTAATTATTATTTTTTTTCATATCAAGCCGCATCCCGAATCTTGTGCAACGACGCCGCCACCCATTTGCCAAACGCATCCACCGGCCCTTGCAGGTTGCCGAGGAAATGCGGGTAGATGAGCCAAAGGTCCATCACCGGTTTGAAGTCCTTGAGCGGCATTACCGCCAATTGTTCGCGGTGAGCGCTGCGCTCCAGCAAGGGACGCGGCACCAGGCCCAAGCCCAGGCCATCGGCGACCAGACCCAATTGCAATTCAGTGCCGAAGGTTTCCAGGTTGACCCGCAGCGCCAAGCCCTGATCGGACAAAGTGCGTTGCAACCCGGCACGGAACCCGCAGCCATCCGGGTTAAGAATCCACCCGTTCTGGTACACATCCGCCAGCTTGCAGGGTTTTTTCGGCAACTGCGCCTTGGCGCACACCACCACCAACTCCATCTTGCCGATAGACTCGCCAACGATGTTATCCGGGAAGATCTTGCCTGCCGGGAACAACGCCGCCGCCGCGTCCAGTTCGCCCCGTTCAATCTTGCCGACCAACTGGCTGCCCCATCCGGTCGCGACCTGGGCGCGCAGTTCGGGGTACTCAGTGCGCAGCAGCTTCAGCGCGTCCAGCAGCACTACATCGCCGATGGTCTGCGGCACGCCCAGGCGCAGTACGCCGGAGGGGGGTGCGTCGGTGGCTACCAGCTCACGCAAGGCATCCATCTCGCGCAGGATCAACCGGCATTGTTCATACACGCGGGTACCGATCAACGTCGGTTTGAGGGGCTTGGTATTGCGGTCAAACAGCTCCACCCCCAGCGCCTGCTCGAAGTTCTGCACGCGGCGAGTAATGGCCGGCTGGGTCAGTTGCAACGACTCGGCGGCATGGCTGATGGACTGGCAACGAATCACTTCGACAAAGGCATCGATATCGTCAATTTTCATTTGGGCCGCACATAGAGAACAGTCATTA
The DNA here is from genome assembly GCF_021391435.1 of Pseudomonas sivasensis. Taxonomy (NCBI): domain Bacteria; kingdom Pseudomonadati; phylum Pseudomonadota; class Gammaproteobacteria; order Pseudomonadales; family Pseudomonadaceae; genus Pseudomonas; species Pseudomonas sivasensis. The sequence goes on from NZ_CP090029.1 coordinate 3,691,850, forward strand.
AGATGTCCGCGAAGCATAGTTGCAGGAACGTTATCTGAATAGCCCACGCTGTGATCGATAACGTCTAACGCTATACACGCCGGTTCTAAATTACCTTCAGCTATAAGCTAATCATTAAAAAATAGCATATTAACTATAAACATTATGCTTAGATAAACCCATCAACACCGACTGATGGAATTGCCATGACCCAGGCCCGACACCCCGAGAGACTCAGAGCCTTCATTGGCGCCCTGGCGGAACTGATCGACGGCAATCCGCGCGAAGGCGACCTGTTGCACCGTGGCGGCAAGCTGCTCGCGCAACTGGTCAGCCATGATGACTGGCTCCCCGACGAATTCGCCCAACCCAACCCCGAGCGCTACCAGCAATTTTTGCTGCACGCCGATTCGCGCCAGCGCTTCAGCGTCGTCAGTTTTGTCTGGGGTCCGGGGCAGACCACGCCGATTCATGACCACCGGGTGTGGGGGCTGATCGGCATGTTGCGCGGCGCGGAGTTTTCCCAAGGATTTGAACGCGCCCCCGACGGCAGCCTGGTCGCCGAAGGCAAGCCTATTAAGCTGGTGCCGGGCCAGGTCGAAGCCGTATCGCCCAAGGTCGGCGACATTCATCAGGTCAGCAACGCCCACAGCGACCAAGTGTCCATCAGCATTCACGTGTACGGCGCCAATATCGGTGCGGTACGCCGTGCGGTGTACCAGCCCGACGGCAGCGAGAAACTGTTTATCTCCGGTTATTCCAACGCCTTCCTCCCGAACATCTGGGATTTGTCCAAAGAAAAGAGCCCTGCCCTATGAGCACCGTACCGACCCGCAATTTCGCCCAGATTCGCCAGGCCCTGTTGGACCATGCAGAAGTCGCCCTGATCGACGTGCGCGAAGAAGCGCCGTTTGCTGAATCCCACCCGCTGTTCGCGGCGAATATCCCGCTGTCCAAGCTGGAGCTGGAGGTGTATTCGCGCATTCCACGGCGTGATACCCAGGTCACCGTCTACGACAACGGCGAAGGTCTGGCCAGCCGCGCCGCCGAGCGCCTGATTGCGTTGGGCTACACCCAGGTCAGCCTGCTCGAAGGGGGCCTCAATGGCTGGCGCAGCGCCGGTGGCGAGCTGTTTATTGACGTGAACGTGCCGAGCAAAGCCTTTGGCGAACTGGTAGAGAGCGAGCGTCACACGCCGTCCCTGGCCGCCGAAGAAGTGCAGGCCCTGCTCGACAGCCACGCCGACGTGGTGGTGCTCGACGCCCGCCGCTTCGACGAATACCAAACCATGAGCATTCCCACCAGCATCAGCGTGCCCGGTGCCGAACTGGTGCTGCGCGCCCGTGAACTGGCGCCGGATCCGGCCACGCGCATTATCGTCAACTGCGCCGGACGCACCCGCAGCATCATCGGTACCCAGTCGCTGATCAATGCGGGCGTGGCCAACCCGGTATCCGCACTGCGCAATGGCACCATCGGCTGGACCCTGGCCGGGCAAACACTCGCCCACGGCCAGGCGCGACGCTTTGCCCCGACCTCGGAAGAACATCGCCAGGTCGCCGCCATCGAGGCACGCCGCGTCGCCGACAAGGCCCGCGTCGGCCGTGCCACCCTGGACGATCTGCACGCCTGGCAGCAGGAAACCACTCGCACCACCTACCTGTTCGATGTGCGCAACCCGGAAGAATTCGAAGCCGGTCACCTGCCCGGCGCGCGCTCCACCCCCGGCGGCCAATTGGTCCAGGAAACCGATCACGTGGCCAGCGTACGCGGCGCACGCCTGGTGCTGGCGGATGACGACGGCGTGCGCGCCAACATGTCCGCGTCCTGGCTCGCCCAACTGGGCTGGGACGTGCACGTGCTGGACGACCTGCAAGCGGCGCACTTCAGCGAAAAAGGCGTCTGGGTCGCCCCGGTGCCCACGCCGCCCCAAGCCGAACTGATCAGCCCCCACACCCTCGCCGACTGGCTGGCCCACGGCGACACCGTGGTGCTGGACTTCACCGCCAGCGCCAACTACGTCAAACGCCACATCCCCGGCGCCTGGTGGGCCCTGCGCGCGCAACTGCCACAGGCCCTCGCCAAAGTGCCGACCGCCGAGCGCTACGTGCTGACCTGCGGCAGCAGCCAACTGGCGCGCCTGGCGGTGGCCGAAGTTGAAGCCATCACCGGCAAGCAAGTGTTCCTGCTGCAAGACGGCACGGCAGGCTGGATCAACGCGAAATTGCCCCTGGAGGAAGGCGAAACCCACCTGGCCTCACCACGGATCGACCGCTACCGCCGTCCGTACGAAGGCACCGACAACCCCAAGGAAGCCATGCAGGCATATCTGGATTGGGAGTTCGGTTTGGTTGCCCAGTTGGCCCGTGATGGGACCCATGGGTTCTACGTGATCTGATCATCCAACACACCTGCCTCTGAATGGGGGCAGGCTTCACCGACCCCTTTCCAGGCGGAGGTAACCCACACCTTTTTTGATCTGCCTGGAGCCTCTATCCCATGGTCTTTACCACCCCCTTCAAGCGCCTGTTCCTGGGTACTGCCCTGGCCCTTGGCCTGGCCACCAGCGCCCACGCCGCCGACCTGCAACCACTGCGGGTGGCCAATCAGAAATCGACGATCAAGACGCTGCTGGAAGTGTCCGGCGAAACCAAAGACGTGCCCTATGCCATCCAGTGGTCGGAGTTCCCCTCCGCCTCGCCCCTGGGCGAAGCCCTGAATGCCGGCGCGGTGGATGTCGGTGCCTTGGGCGATGCGCCTTACGTGTTCGCGCTGGGCGCCGGGGCTTCCTTAAAAGTGGTCAGCATCATCCACGCCGAAGGGCGCAACACCACCGCGCTGCTGGTACCCAAGGACTCGCCGATCAAGACGGCCGCCGACCTCAAGGGTAAGAAAATCGTCACCGGGCGTGGCTCCATCGGGCATTACCTGGCGATCAAGGCGTTGGCCAGCGCGGGTCTGACCAGCCAGGATGTGCAGTTCATCTTCTTGTTGCCCGCCGAATCCCGCTTGGTGTTGGATAACGGCACCGCCGATGCCTGGGCGACCTGGGACCCTTACACCACCGTGGTGACCTCCCAAAGCCAGGCGCGAATCATCGCCAGTGGCCACACGCTGTTGAGCAACCACCTGTACCTCGCGGCCACCAGCCAGGCCATTGCCGACAAGCGCACGCAGCTGGACGACTTTGTCGCGCGCGTCGATCGCGCCTACGCCTGGGCCAATACGCACCCCAACGAATACGCCGCCGCCCAGACCAAAATCACCGGCCTGCCACTGGCCGTGCATGTGGCCGTGGCCAAGGAAACCCGTCTGAGCCCGGTGTTGATCGATGACAGCGTGATCAGTGGCCTGCAAACCACCGCCGACACCTACCAAAAAGAAGGCCTGCTGACCAAACACATCGACGTGTCACAGGGCTTCGACAAAAGCTTTAACGCCAAGCGTGCCCCCAACAACCAAGTCTCGCGCTGAAGGAACAGAACATGAGCCAGCCACGTCAACTAAAACCACGCCATTTAAAACTGGGTGCCATGGTCCACGGTGTCGGCCACGGCTGGGGCGAATGGCGCCACCCGCAGGCACAACCGAATGCCAGTACGAATTTCGGCTTCTACAAGCAGCAGACTGAACTGGCCGAAGCCGCCAAATTCGACTTTGTGTTCATCGCCGATAGCCTGCATATACACGCCAAATCCAGCCCCCATTACCTCAACCGTTTCGAGCCGCTGACGATCTTGTCAGCCCTCGCGGCATTGACCACCCATATCGGCCTGGTCGCCACCGTGACCGTCAGCTACACCGAGCCCTACCAAGTGGCGCGTCAGTTCGCGTCTCTGGACCATATCAGCGGCGGCCGCGCCGGATGGAACGTGGTCACCTCGTGGCTCAGCGGCACCGCCGATAACTTCGGCAAGGCCGAGCACCCGCCCCATGCCGTGCGCTACCGCATCGCCAAGGAACACCTGAACGTGGTCAAGGGCCTGTGGGATTCCTGGGAGGACGACGCCTTTGCCTACAACAAGCAAAGCGGCGAGTTTTTCACCCCGGACAAGCTTCACGCGTTGAACCACAAGGGCGAGTTTTTCTCGGTCAAAGGCCCGCTGAACATTGCGCGTTCGCGCCAGGGCCAGCCCGCAATTTTCCAGGCCGGCACCTCGGAAGACGGGCGTAACTTTGCCGCCGAACATTCCGATGCGATTTTTGTGCATGTGGAAAGCATCGAAGAAGGCCTGGCCTACTCCCAGGACCTCAAACGCCGCGCCAAAGGCTTTGGCCGTGACGCCGACAGCCTGTCGATCCTGCCGGGCATCCGCCCGATTGTCGGCCGCGACGAGGCCGAAGTGGAAAGCCGCTACCAGCAGGCCGTGGAGCTGGTCACCGTGGAAGACGCCATCGTCGCCCTCGGCCGCCCGTTCAACGACCACGATTTCAGTAAATACCCCCTGGACGAACCCTTCCCGGAACTCGGCGACTTGGGCTCCAACAGCCAGAAAGGCGGCTCCGATCGCATCAAGCAACTGGCCAAGGACGAAGGCCTCACGCTGCGTGAAGTGGCCCTGCGGTTCTCGCGGCCAAAGCGTGATTTTGTCGGCACCCCTGAGCAAGTCGCTGATGCGATCCAGACCTGGTTCGAGCGCGGTGCCAGCGATGGCTTCATCGTCAACTCGGTGCTGCCGGATGGCTTGCAGTACTTCACCGAACTGGTGGTGCCGGTGCTGCAACAGCGCGGCCTGTTCCGCACCGAATACACCGGCCAGACCCTGCGCGACAACCTGGGCCTGGACGTACCGGTCAACCGCTACAGCGTCGAGGTGCAAGCGCCGCAGGAGGCATTGGCATGAGCGAATCCCTTAACCGTCAGTTGGCGGCGCTGCACGCCGAGCGTGTAGCGACTTGGGCCCCGGCGGCGTTGCAAGTCAATATCGACCAGCGCCAGCGCCTGGTGGATGAAGCGCGGGTAGACGACTACGTGCAGGTCGGTGATGAGCTCGACCCGTTTACCTTGCTCAACGTCGAAGGCGGCGAACTCAACCGCGAGCTGCTGTTGGCAGACGGCCCGGCGGTGCTGATCTTCTTCCGCTTTGCCGGCTGCCCGGCGTGCAACATCGCCCTGCCCTATTACGAGCGCCAGCTGTACCCACGCCTGCGCGAATTGGGTGTACCGCTGGTAGCGATCAGCCCGCAAGTGCCGGAACGCCTGGTGGAAATCAAGACCCACCACGCGCTGCAACTGCTGGTCGCCAGCGACCCGGATAACAACCTCGGGCGGCGCTTGGGGATTCTCTACAGCTTCGATGAAGCCTCGCGTAACGCGGCATTGGCCAAGGGCAATCACATCGGTGAAACCACCGGTACGGGGACCTGGGAGTTGCCCCAACCGACCGTCGTGGTGATTGCCCAGGACGGCACGGTCGCGTTCGTAGACGTTAGCCCGGATTGGCTGGTACGTACCGAAGCCGAGCCGGTGGTACAGGTGGTGGAGCGCTTGTTGGGCCAACAGCCTGTGCGCCTCGCCATCTAAGCCAAAAATCCTCTGTGGGAGGGGCAAGTCGAATCGTCGCGCCGCCCCGCCCATATTTTTGACCGAGTACATTCTTATGACCCAACCGTCTCTACGCTCCGTGGAAGTTGCCAATTTTGAAGCCTTGCTCGAACGCCTCACCGCCGAGCTGGCCAGTACCGCGCCGCAGTACGATGACAGTGGCGCCTTCCCCCACCCCAACTTCCAGCTATTGCATGAACACGGCCTGGTCGCCCTCACCGTGCCCAAGACCCTGGGCGGCGGCGGTGCCAGCCTGCCTCAGGCGCGCAAGGCGATCAGTGCGATTGCCAAGGGCGAGCCGTCCACCGCGCTGATCCTGGTGATGCAATACCTGCAACACACACGCCTGCAAGACAGCAAAACCTGGCCCCAGCACCTGCGCGTGAAAGTCGCCGAAGACGCAGTGCGTAACGGTGCGCTGATCAACGCCCTGCGCGTCGAGCCCGACCTCGGCACCCCGGCCCGTGGCGGCCTGCCGGCAACCACTGCGGTGCGCACTGCCGAAGGCTGGCGCATCAGCGGGCGCAAGATCTACTCCACCGGCAGCCATGGCCTGAGCTGGTTCAGCGTGTGGGCGCGCAGTGACGACGCCGACCCGCTGGTGGGCGCCTGGCTGGTGCCCAAGGACAGCCCCGGCGTGAGCATCATCGACACCTGGGACCACCTCGGCATGCGCGCCACCTGCAGCCATGAAGTGGTGCTCGACAACGTGCTGGTGCCGCTGGACCACGCCGTCAGTGTCAGCCCTTGGAGCGCACCGCAGCCGGAGTTGGATGCGGAGGGTTTCCTGTGGATGTCGGTGCTGCTCTCGTCGGTGTACGACGCCGTGGCCCAGGCCGCGCGGGACTGGCTGGTGAACTGGCTGGAAGAACGCACGCCGTCCAACCTCGGTGCGGCGTTGTCGACCTTGCCGCGCTTTCAGGAAACCGTCGGGCATATCGACACCCTGCTGTTCGCCAACCGCAGCCTGCTCGACGCCGCCGCCGACGGCCACACCCCGGCCTCCAACGCCGCACAGTTGAAGTACCTGGTCACCCACAACGCTATTCGCGCGGTGGAACTGGCCATTGAGGCTTCCGGCAACCCTGGCCTGTCGCGCCATAGCCCGCTGCAACGCCACTACCGCGATGTGCTGTGCAGTCGCGTACATACCCCGCAGAACGATGCGGTACTGCAAGGCGTCGGTAAAGCCGTGTTCGCCCAACGCCAGAAGGAACGCGCATGACTCACGTGATTATTGCCAGCCAGTTGGACGAAGACTACAACGACGTGATCCGCGCTCGCCTGCGCACGGTCCACCCCGAAGCCCAGGTGATCGGCGTTCCGGTGGGCGTGCCAAGCGACCTGCCGCCCCAGGCGAATATCCTGTTGCTGCGTCCGATCAACGTGCGCGGCTACACCGCCCCGGATACCCCGCCGCCAGGCTGGCCCTATGGCGCGCAATGGGTGCATTTGGTCTCATCGGGCATCGACTTCTACCCGCAATGGCTGTTCAACGGCCCGCCGGTGACCACCTCCCGGGGCAGCGCCGCCGACAACCTGGCCGAGTTCGCCCTGGCGGCGATCTTTGCCGCGTCCAAGCATTTACCGGATATCTGGGTGAAGGATTCACAGTGGAATTTCACCCCGCTGCGTCCGCTCAAGGGCACCACATTGGGCATTCTCGGCTTTGGTGCGATTGGCGAACGCCTGGCGCAGAAGGCCCACGCGTTGGGAATCAAGGTGGTTGCGCTGCGCCAAAGCCCGACACCGTTCGGGATCGACGGGGTCGAGGCGGCCAGGGACATCCACGACCTGTTCGCCCGCGCCGACCACCTGGTGCTGGCGGCACCGCTGACCGAGGCTACGCGCCATATCGTCGATCGGGACGTGTTGGGCAGCGCCAAGCCGGGGCTGCATTTGATCAACATTGCGCGCGGGGGGTTGGTGGATCAGGAGGCGCTGCTGGAAGCGCTGGATAACGGGCAAATCGGCCTGGCATCGCTCGACGTGACCGAGCCGGAACCGTTGCCGGATGGGCACCCGTTGTATACGCATCCGAGGGTGAGGTTGTCGCCGCATACGTCGGCGATATCGACCGATAGCCGTAATGAGATTGCTGATACGTTTTTGGCGAACCTGGAGCGGTATGTTTTGGGTGTGGAATTGGTGAATCTGGCTAATGGGTGATGCCGTTTGAAGGTGGGGGTTGTTTGGATTGCGGTTTTTTGGTGTACATATCCGTTTCTGCGGTCACGCCGGGTATTGGTTCCGCCCTTACGGCGGGTCACTTTGGAAAAGCCCCAAAGTAACCAAAGGGCTCTTGCCCCAACACTCGGCACCTCGCCTAGGCTCGGTGTGCCCGCACTCCGGCTTGAATCCGTGGGCCGCCGCGATGGGCCATCCATGGCCCAGCGCGGCTAACCCGGCGTCCTGCCGGGTTACCCACGGATTCAAGCCTGCGTTCGGCCAGCGTGTTTGACGGGGCGCCTAGGATCAAAATCAAAAGCGCAGATCAAAAGACCGCTGACTTCTTCAGCGAAAAGGATGTAAGAGCCAAATCAAAAGCAGATCAAAAACAGATCAAAAACAGATCAAAAACAGAGCAAAAACAGAGCAAAAACAGAGCAAAAACAGAGCAAAAGCAGGACAGCAGGCTAGGACCTATCTGTCTGATCTATGGAGATCAAACTGTGGGAGGGGGCTTGCTCCCGATAGCAGCGGGTCAGTCACAGCTGCATCAACTGACACCCCCTCATCGGGAGCAAGCCCCCTCCCACATTTGGACGGAGTTGGAGCTGAGAACCCGGTCGGCTCTAAGGCCGCCGCGGCCTTGCTTTTGATCTGAAATCGCCCCGTCAACCACGATGGCCGGAATTCGACATTGATTTGGGGGGTAAACCGGCAGGGATGCCGGTTTAGCCGCCCTGCGCCATGGATGGCGCGTGGCGGCGGCCCCCCAAATCAATGTCGGATTACGGACACACCGAGCCTAAGCGAGGTGCCGAGTGGTGGGGCGAAGGCCTTTTGGTTACTTTTGTGCCTTTACAAAAGTGACCCGCTGTAAGAGCGGAACCATAGGCGGCCGTTACCGCAGCAACGGATATGCACTCGATCCCATCCAACATCCTGGTCAACTAAACACCACCTGCGGTGAACCAAGCTCACCACAACAGCAGCATTGCCAACCGAACGGATCATTTGATGCGGTAGTGAAAGGTATTCCGCACAGCCGGCACCACAACAGCCTTGCCATCAACGATCCTTGGCTGATAGCGGAAGGTGTTCGCCGCCGCCAGTGAAGGACGCATGAACAACGGGTGGCAGCCGTCCAACACCTTGGGATTTTCCACGCGGCCTTGGGTGTTGACGCTGTACTCCAGGGTGCAATCGCCTTCGATGTTCTTGTCCAAAGCACGCTCTGGGTAATCCGGCGCTTCCTTGCTCAGAGGCTGGTATTGGCGGCTGTCAAAGGCCGGTGCCGCTGCAGGCGCAGGTGTGGCGACGCGGGCTTTTTCCGCAGCCAATCGCTCCTGGGCCTGGCGCTGTAGTTCCAGCTCGCGGGTGCGTTGTTCGGTGGCCAGGCGTTCCTGTTGTTGCTCGATTTTCTTTTCTTCGACGCGTTTACGCGCCAGGGCGGCTTTCTCCAGTTTTTGCGCCTGGATTCGGGGGTCGACCGCAGGTTTCACTGGTACCGGAATCACCACCGGCTCCGGCGGCGCAGGTGCCGGTGCAGCAACCACCGGTTCTGGTACTGCCACCGGCGCAGGCGGCAGCATGACCAACTGCGTGTGCATCACCCGAGGTGCCTCCACCACCGGTTTTTCCGTCGACCAGCCCACCATCAACGCCGCCAACACGCCCACGTGCAGCGCCACCGCCAGGCTGGCGGCGAAGCTGTTTCGCCACACGCCGGAGGTATCCCTGGGTTCCATCACAAGCGTCGGACTGTGCATGATCATCGCCGTCATTGCGGGGCCTCGGTCACCAGCCCCAGGTTGCTGACACCGCCTTTTTGCAACACCGCCATAGCTGCAACCACACGTCCGTAGCCGGCGTTGTCGTCGGCGCGGATGTACACCTGGGTGTCGCTGCGTGCCGCTACCACCTGCATGACCTTGGCGCCCATTTCGTCCAGGCTCACGGCACTGTCGGTCTGGTGCTGGGTGTCGAGCTCGCCGCCGAGGTTCCAGTAGTAGCCGCCATCGGCCTTTACCGACAGCGTCAGGATCTGCTGGCGGGTATCGGTGGCCAGCGCCTCGGCGGCGACCTTGGGCAGCTCGATCTTCACGCCCTGGGTCAGCATTGGCGCGGTGACCATGAAGATCACCAGCAGCACCAGCATCACGTCGATATACGGCACCACGTTCATTTCGGCCTTGGGCCCGTGCTTGCGTTGCGGCCTGACTAACATGGGAGTTGCTCCTTTCAGGCGGCCACGGCCAGGTTGATCGGCGCACCGCGCAGGGTGCGGTGCAGGCGCACTTGCAGCTCATTGCCAAACGCGTAGTAACGGGTGAGCAGCGTCTGGCCACGCGCCGCGAAGCGGTTATAGGCGATCACCGCCGGGATGGCTGCAAACAGGCCGATGGCTGTGGCGATCAGCGCTTCGGCAATGCCCGGCGCCACTGTCGACAACGTGGCCTGTTGCACTTGGGACAAACCGATAAAGGAATTCATGATCCCCCACACCGTGCCAAACAAACCGATGTACGGGCTGACCGAACCCACGGTCGCGAGAAATTGCAGGCCCTTTTCCAGTTCGATTTCCTGCTCGGTGATCGCCACCTGCAAGGCCCGCTCAACACCTTCGAGCACCGCAGGGTCATGGCTGTGCAGGTGCTGGTATTCCTGGACGCCGGCAATAAAGATCGGCGCAATCCCGCCCTCGCCCGCCTGCACGGTTTCGCGGTACAGCGGTTGCAAGTCCGACGCTGCGCGAAAGCGCTGCACGAAGCCATTCAACTGGCGCTCCAGGCGGCGCAGTACGCTGCCGCGCTGGATGATCAGGTACCAGCTGAGCAACGACGCCAGCAGCAAGGTGATCATGACCGCCTTGACCAACAGGCTGGCGTCACTGATAAGGCCCCAGATCGTCATATGTTCCATCGTCGCGTGCATGGTGATGTCCTATTCGATTAAAAAGTGATGACGGGGTGATGACGGTTCACGGCAATTTCAGCGCACGGGTCACGTCAGCCCACGGTACGAATTTAAAATTCTGGGTTTGCTCGGGCATGCGCTTGCGGCCGTCCTGCACCACCAGCATGCCTTGGCTCCAAGGCCCGCCCAGGTTGATGGCGGTGACCTCCAAGCCATCGGTTTCCGAGGCGCCGTCGATACCGGCGGCGGCATTGAGGCCGACGCGAAACCCACCGTGAATCGCAAACGGCGGCTCGGCATCCACCACCAGGTAGCTGTCGTTGCCTTGGCTGGAGATCACCAGATAGTCGCGTTTGTCGCTCTGATACAGCGCCAGGCCCTCGACGTCCGCGTGCAACTGCGGGCCGACCTTGATCACGCTAGTGAGGGTGGCCGGTTGATCGGCACGAGCGTCCACCGCCCACACCCCCACGTCTTCTTCGCCGATAAACAAGCGCTGGCGCTGGTCGTCGGCCACGCAGCCTTCAGGCTGGCTGTCGACCTTGAACTGGCGCACCAGCTCACCTTGCACACGGCCATCCGGGGCGCTCAGGCGGTATTGCAGGAAGGTGCCGTCCTTGCCGTTGGCGATGGCATAGATCTCGCCGCTGGCGGGCTGATACAGGCAGATGCCATAGATTTCCTTGAGCGGCGTAGGCACTTCACCGGCTTCGCGCAACTCGCCGCTTTGGCGGTCGATGCTGAACACGCTGAGGCTGTTGTGATCACGATTGCTGGCGACGGCCAGATCCACGGTCTGGGCGCCCAGCTTGAAGTTGGGGCGGACGTCGACGTTGTTCAGGCGTCCGACCGCCAATTCCTGCAACAGCTTGCCGTCAAGGTCATAGGCCAACAGGCCTTGTTTTTTATTGGTGCCAAGCACGCGGCTTTTGGCCGGGGTGTCGGGGTGAATCCAGATCGCCGGATCATCCGCCGCATCGCCCTGGCGGCCGACTGGGTCGGTTTGGCGCACGGCGGCGACTTCCGGCAGTACAGGATCTGCCGCTACCGGCTTGGCCTGCCAGTTGAGCTTGCCCTGGTAGAGCGTGCCGCTGTCGTCGTCGCGTACCAGCAGCTGTTGGCCGTTGACGCTCAATTGCTCGGGTTCTTTCAGGCCAGGCAAGCTCAGGCTCGGCTGTTCCACCCAGCGCTCGCCCGTCCTTTGGAACAGGTGAAGTTGCGCAGTCTTTGGATCGAGCGCGACCACACCACCCGGCACCAGGGCAACCGCACCGGCTTCACGTTTGGGATTATCGAACACCGCCACCGGGGTGCGTTTCACGTCCGCTTCCGGGTGCGCCGGGTAGGCCCACCAGCCGACATTTTCTTCATTGACTATCAGTTGATTCGTCCCGTCGTCCACCTGGCAGAACTGTGCCGATGGTGGCAGCGGCAAACCGCGCACACGCTGGGGTTCAGTCAGCAGCGTCGCGCCATTGCCCACCAACCATTGCTCGCCCTTGCCCTCCTCACCCACCAAAAACACAAACAGGTTGGCCGCTGAATCGCGGTACAGGCACAGGCCGCTCACCGGGTAATCGCGGGCCGGCAGGTACAGCGGTTTGCCCCAGGTTTTGCTGGCGGCGTCGAGGGTGATCAACAGCGTTTGTTGACGATCATTGTCGAGGCTGGCGACCAGTACCTGGGCGCCTGCGGTGCGGGTGTCGAGGCTGCTGAAGTTGCCTTTGAACCGGGTCAGTTCAGTGCCTTTGGCGTCGAGCAGTTGCAGGCCGTCGCGGGTGCTGGCGGCCAGGCGCTCGGGGGTGCTGGGGAGGAAAGCCACTGCTTCGGCGTTCAGGGATGTCGCCCAAGGCGTCAGGGTCAGGTCGGCAGCCAGTGCATGAGTGCAGGTCAACACCGATATCAGCAAGTACAACGTGGAGATTCTCATGTACAAACAAATCCTTCGAAAACAATGGAGTTCCCATGTGGGAGGGGTCTTGCTCCCGATGAGGGTGTGTCAGTCAGCAGATGTATTCACTGAACCACCGCTATCGGGAGCAAACGCCCTCCCACATTGGAATCGAGGTGTGAGTTAGAAATGGGTGAAGGTCAGGCCGAGCTTGTAGGTCGGGCCGTACTCTTCGTATTGGCCGTTGTAGCTGCGGTGGCCGGTGTAGACGAAGTACGACTCATCGGTGAGGTTCTGGGCCTCGAAGCTGACTTGCAGGTTCTTGGTCAGCGAGTAGCGCGCGCTGAAATCGACGAAGGTCTGCGCGTCCACATGGAGGTCGTGGGCCTTGTCGTTGATCGAGGCCAGTTCATACAGGTAGGCCGATTTGTAGTTGGCCGACAGGCGCAGGCTGAGCTTATCGTCTTCCCAACCGAGCATCAGGTTGCCGACGGTGTCCGATTGGTTCGGCAGGCTGATGTTGCGTTTGCGGTTCGTGCCGCTGGCGGCGTCGAAGCCTTCGATATCCGCGCTGGAGCGGCTGAAGGTGCTGTTGGCGCCGATCAGCAGACCGTTCCAGGGCGCGGGCAGCCAGTCGAATTTCTGCGAGTAGGCCAGTTCCAGGCCATAGAGCTTGGCGCTGTCGCCGTTGGCGTAGGTGTGGGCCTCGGAGAAGTTGGTCCAGGCGCCGGTGCCGGCCACGTCGGTGTTGTAGACGAAGTTCTTGATGTCTTTGTAAAACACGAACGCTGAGACGGTGCCGGCGCGGCCCATGAAGTGCTCGATGCCAAGGTCGAGGTTGCTCGATTCCAGGGGCTTGAGGTCCGGGTTGCCAAAGGTGGCTTCGTCATCGTCGATCACAAAACCCGGCGCCAGTTGGCCGAAGGTCGGGCGCACCACGGACTTGGTCCAGGCCGCGCGCACCTGGGTGTTTTTGTCGATCTGGTAGCGCGCATGCAGGCCCGGCAGCCAGTGGTGATACTGGCGCTTGGTCTCGGTGGCAGTGAACACGCCATCGGTGGCGCCGGTACCCTTGGCTTCGAACTCGGTGCCTTCGTAGCGCAGGCCGGCGATAAAGCGCCAGTCGTCGATGTCGATGGTGTTCATCAGGTAGCCGGCGTTGATGTCTTCGCGAATGGTGAAGTCGTTGACCCGGGACTCGGTCTCGTCATAAAAGTCCGCCGCATTGAGGCTGCCGATCAGTTGCTTGATGCCGCTGGCGCTGATGCCTGGCCCGTAGTTGCCCAGGCGATAGTCGACACTGCCCTTCTGGAACTGGGTCAGGTTGAGCTGGTCGGCGGTGTAGCCAAGGGTGTCGAAGTCCTTATAGACCCAGGCCTCCAGGTCATTGTCCTTATTACGGCGACTCACCTTGCCACCGAATTTGACCTGGGCCGCATAGCCGCTCAGGTCGTAGTCGCGGGCCAGGTCCAGGCGCAGGTTTTTCTCGGTGTCCTTGGTGTTCTGTTTTTCCCAATCAACTTTGTCGAGCGTGAAGTTGCTTGGGTCGTAGAAACCGGCACCGATGATCGGCCGTGGCTTGTCCTTGTCGTAGAAACCGCTGTTGGCAAAGTCGCCGCCGTCGAAGGTGGCTCCGGCGATGTGCGCCGGGCTGTCTTCGCTCGATTGGCTGTAGCCGGCCTGACCGCTGAGGGTCCACAGGCCAAGCATGCGCTCGCCGCCGAACACGTAGGACTGGATTTCCTGGGTTTCCTCACGGTTCTTCAGCTTGCGCTTGGCTTCAGCGTCGCCCAGTTCACCAGCGGCTTGGGGGTCGGCAAATTCAATGCTGGTGGAGTTGCGGGTTTCGGTGTCTTTGTAGCGGCTGTAGAGGGTGCGCAGGTAGTAGCTGCTGAGGTCATCGGGCTTGTAGTCGAAGTTCAGTCCACCGCCGGCGCGTTCGCGGCTGATGTCGTAATCGCGCTGTTCGAATTCGTTGAGTTTGGCGCCGTCGGTGAAGTCCCAGGCACCGCCGGTTTCGACGTTGTCCGAGCCAAAATCACGCTTCTGCCAGCTTAGGGCTGCGGCTACGCCAAAGTTGTCGATGCCGTCGCCGAGGCTGAAGCGGTTGCTCGCCGCGCCGGAGAATTTGGGGCTGGTCTGACTCGTATTCTTGTCGTAACTGGCTTCGGTGCTGCCGGTGTAGAACAGGCCTTTGTGGTCGAAGGCCGACAGGCTCTGCACGTCGACGGTGCCACCTAGGGAGTTAGCGTCCATGTCCGGGGTGAGGGTCTTGATCACCGACAGCGACTGCACCAGTTCTGACGGCAGCACATCGAGGGCCACGGCGCGGCGCGCGCTTTCCGGGGCGGGCACCAGGGTGCCGTTGATGGTTACGCTGTTGAGGTCCGGACCGAGGCCACGCACGCTGACAAATCGCCCTTCGCCCTGATCGCGCTCGACGCTGATGCCGGGCAAACGCTGCACCGCTTCTGCGACGTTTTCATCCGGCAACTGGGCCACGCCGTCAGCATGCACCACGCTTTTGATGCTGTCAGAGCTGCGCTGCTCTTTAAGCGCTTGGTCGATGGCAGCGGCCTGGCCGACCACTTCGACATGCTCGGTGGTAGTGGCCTCGGCGGCGCTCAACCGTTCGCTGGCAATCGCCAGGGCCAAGGCGGTGAGCGTGAAGCTGACGAGCCCGGTGCGCTTGTACATGAAATCCTCCCCAAGAATCCGTTGGCGCCAGGCAAATGGCCCGGCAACTGGGAGGGCAAGCTAGGGGTGGGGGATTACCGTTCTGTGACAGGAGTTGGCGCGAAGCCCCGTAAACCGGGGGTTTTGCCCGAACCCAGACGTGGAATGAGCTGATATGACCTGTGGAGATCCCCTGTGGGAGGGGGCTTGCCCCCGATAGCGGTGGGTCAGCCGGCCTATCTGTTGACTGATACACCGCCATCGGGAGCAAGCCCCATCCCACATTTTCTGATCTCCAGTGCGTTTGAGCTGAGCTGATTCGACCCTCCCCGCCGTCATCCAACCGTCACATCCATCTGCTGTGCTGGCGCCCATCGCTCATTCGCCCAAGGACCCGCGGCCATGTTTTCCGTGCTAAAACCTCATCGCTGGAAACTCGCGCTCTTGCTCATTGCCGCCAACGCCGGGCTGATCCTGCACCTGGCCTGCGGCGAGTTGAAAAGCGTCAGCGAGTGGGTCTGGCTGGATATTTTCGGCGAAGGCGGTTCCGCCCTGCTCGCCCTGGTGTGGCTGGGCCTGGTGCTTAAAAGCCGCCCCGCCGGGCGCGTCACCAATTACCTGGCGCTGGGGCTGTCGTGCATCTTCTTTTCGTGGTGGATCGACAGCCTCGATGAGTTTATCCGCCTGCCCGACAGCATCACCTGGGACCACTGGCTGGAATCAGGCCCGATGCCGGTGGGCATGATTCTGCTGACCATCGGCATCTACCACTGGCACCGCGAACAACTGGCGATCAGCGCGCAGATGGAAAAGCGCGAACGGCTGTTTCGCGAGCACCGCCTGTTCGACAAACTCACGCCCCTGGCCGGTGCCGACTACCTCAAGCGCCAATTGGCCGACAGCCTGCACGACAGCCGCGAACAGCAACAACCGCTGTCACTGCTGGCACTGGACCTGGACAACTTCGCCGCCATTAACCAGGCCTACGGGCATGCCGAAGGTGACGCCGTGCTCCAGGCCCTCAGCCATTTGTTATTGCTCAATCTGCGCCGCCAGGACTTGCTTTGTCGACTGGCCGGTGACCGCTTTGTGGTGCTGCTGCCCAACACCGGCGAGCGCCAGGCCAAAGAGCTCGCGCTGGAGTTGCAGCAAGCGGTACATGGCCTGGCCCACAAAACCCGGCAACAGGGCGAACGCCTGCAACTGGCGGCGACCACAGCGGTAGTAATGGCCCTGGACGAGCCGCCTCAGGACTTGCTCAAGCGCCTGAACCTGGCGTTGGCCAGGGCCAAGCAACCTCTCGCGAAAAGCGCCTGAGATGGCGGTGAAAACCAACTGGTATGAGGCCGACAGCCGCTTCATCCCAGGGCACAACCAACCCGCCACGCTGATTGACCTGGCCTTGTCCCGTGACATCGACAGCCATCGTTTGCTGCGCGGCACCGGGCTGTTCCACGAGGATATCCTGGCCGGAACGGCGCGCTTGAGCCCGCAGCAGTTCCTGGCACTGATCGGTAACAGTCGAAAGCTGCTGGATGCCGACGACAGCAGTTTTCTGTTGGGCCAGCGCTTGCTGCCCGGCTATTACGGCGCAGCCAGCCATACCTTGGGCCATGCACAGAATCTGCATCAGGCGTTGGAGATCCTTATTCAGCAACAGGTGCTGCTCAGCCCGTTGGTCACCCTGCAAGTGGAGCTGGATGAGCACCACGCCTACCTGTATTGGCTGGACAGTTGCGGCGCTGGCGAGCAGTGGCGGTTTCTGCTGGAAGCGAGCATGACGTCGCTGGTTGCCATGAGCCAATGGCTCAGCGGCGAGCGTCTGCCGTGGGTGTGCAGTTTCAGCCATGCCGAGCCGCGTTATGTCGAGCAGTATTGGGTGCATCTGGGCGAAGAGACGCGCTTCGAGCGCCCGCTGGACATGATGTGCATCCCCCGCGAACACCTCACCCGCGCCTGGCCCGGGGCTTCGGCTACCGCCGGCCAGGTCGCGCGCCAGCAGGCTCGCGAACAGATCGAACATTTGGGCTTTGCCGGCAGTTTTCTCGATTGCCTCTACGACTATTTGCGCGAGCAGGTGCGCCAACCGCCGAGCCTGGAACAGGCGGCCCAGGCCTTCGCCATGAGTCCGGCGACCCTCAAGCGCAAACTGCACAAACACCACACCGGCTTTCAGCAGCAAGTGGACCGGGTACGCAAACAGGTGGCGCTGCACCTGTACCAGGTCAAGGGCTACAGCAATGATGAAGTGGCGGCGTACCTGAACTTCAATGATGCGGCGAACTTTCGACGCTCATTCAAGCGCTGGACTGGCAGCACCCCGAACCTGATCCGCCAGTTGTTCAACAGCCGCTAGCCAGGCGCTCGCGCAGGAACTCCACCAACGCCTGCACCGGCCGCGAGCTTTGCCGATGTTGGGGATAGACCGCCGACAAGGTCAGGGCTTCGGGGGCGAAGTCGTCGAGAATGGTGATCAGGCGACCGTCCTTCAACGCGTCGCCAACGATAAAGGTCGGCAGGTAAGTGACGCCCAGCCCGGCGATGGCGGTGTCACGCAACAGCTCACCGTTATTCACGCGCATGCGACCGCTGACATTCAGCGCCTGCACCTTGCCCTTGAAGCGCCATTGCACTTGACGGCCATGGCCATAAGGCAGGCAGTCGTGTTGAGCCAGATCATCGGGTTGCAAGGGTGTGCCGCGCAGAGCCAGGTAGTCGGGGCTGGCGCAATACACCCGCTGGATGCTGGCGATACGGCGGGCGATCAGGGTGGAGTCTTCCAGGGTGCCGATGCGCAACACCAGGTCGTAGCCTTCGCCGATCAGGTCCACGGGGCGATCGCTGAGGTCGACCTCCACCGACACTTGGGGATGGCGCTGCAAAAACAACGGTAACAGGCAACCCAGGTGCGCCATGGCAAACGACAACGGCGCACTCAGGCGAATGGTGCCGCGCGGTTCGCTGTTCTGGCCGGCGATGCCCTGCTCCACTTGCTCGACTTCACCGAGCAGGCGCAAGGCGGATTCGTAGTAGCTCTGGCCCAGGGGCGTGACATCCAGCCGGCGCGTCGAGCGGTTGAGCAGGCGCACGCCGAGGCGATCTTCCAGCTGGATCAGGCGGCGGCTGACGAATTGCTTGGACAGGCCCAATTGTTCGGCGGCAGCGGTGAAGCTGCCGGATTCCATGACCTGGCAAAACAGGCGCATGTCTTCGAAGGGGTTCATTGTCGCTTCTCGGTGGACGATGGGCTGATTTATAACTGGATGGTCGCAACACCACAAATCAAATGTGGGAGGGGGCTTGCTCCCGATTGCGGTGTGTCAGTCTCAATAGCTTTGACTGAGGCACCGCTATCGGGGGCAAGCCCCCTCCCACATTGATCACCTACAGGCTTGAAAACCGGTTACTTGGCAGTAAACGCCGAGTAGCTGTTCATCAGGTTGCGGTAGTTGGGGATGCGCGGCGACAGCAGGTTGGCCAGGCCTTCCATGTCGTTGCGCCAGTCCACTTGCAGCTCGCAGGCCACGGAGAACCAGTTCACCAGCTGGGCGCCGGCGGCGGTCATGCGCGCCCAGGCGGCTTGTTGCACGGTTTCATTGAAGGTCCCGGAAGCATCGGTGACGACGAACACTTCGAAGCCTTCAGCGAGGGCACACAGGGTCGGGAACGCTACGCACACGTCCGTCACTACACCGGCAATGATGATCTGCTTGCGGCCGGTGGCCTTGACCGCCTTGACGAAATCTTCGTTGTCCCAGGCGTTGATCTGGCCAGGACGGGCGATGTACGGCGCGTCCGGGAACAGTGCCTTGAGTTCTGGCACCAGCGGGCCGTTAGGACCGCCTTCAAAACTGGTGGTCAGGATGGTCGGCAGGTTGAAGAACTTCGCCACGTCGGCCAGGGCCAGCACGTTGTTCTTGAATTCGTTGGGGGAGAAATCCTGTACCAGGGAGATCAGGCCCGTCTGGTGGTCGACCAACAGTACGACGGCGTCATCTTTGTTCAAGCGCTTGTAAGTCATGGGTTAACTCCTTGGGGGGTTTAAAAGGCAAAACACGAGCAGCCGAACGCACCCCAGAAACCCTGGAAGTCGCTGACCGGCACGCTGGAAAGACGGGCTTTCTCATGGCTGTGGGAATGCACGCCGCACGGGCCGCTGCATTGGTGTACTTGAGCTTGCAAAGGCGAATTTGGACGCCAGTGACCCGGCACCTTGACCACCGGCGACCAGTCCGGCAGCACCGGCACGCGCGGCGGTGCGTAGTCTTCGAAGTCGCCGGCGCCGTACACGACCTTGCCGCCCACCACGGTGAGCACTGACTCGATCCACTTGATGGCTTCTTCATCGACACTGAAGAAGTCCGCTGACAGCGCGGCGACGTCCGCCAATTGGCCGACCTTGATCTGGCCTTTCTTGCCCTGCTCGGACGAGAACCAGGCGCTGCCATGGGTGAACAGCTCCAGCGCGGTGAGGCGCGGCAGACCTTCGGCGTGCAGTTCCAGGCCGCCGACGGTACGGCCGCTGACCATCCAGTACAGCGAGGTCCAAGGGTTGTAGCTCGACACCCGCGTGGCGTCGGTGCCCGCCCCTACCGGCACGCCTTCGGCGAGCATGCGCTTGATCGGCGGCGTGGCTTCGGCAGCCTTGGCACCGTAGCGCTCGACAAAATACTCACCCTGGAACGCCATGCGGTCCTGGATCGCAATGCCGCCGCCGAGGGCTCGAACGCGCTCGATATTTTTCGGGGTGATGGTCTCGGCGTGGTCGAAGAACCACGGCAGCCCATTGAACGGGATTTCGCGGTTGACCTTTTCGAACACGTCGAGCATGCGCGAGATGGACTCGTCATAGGTGGCATGCAAGCGGAACGGCCAGCGTTGTTCCACCAGGTGGCGCACCACCGGTTCCAGCTCCTGCTCCATGGTCAGGGGCAGATCCGGGCGCGGCTCCAGGAAGTCTTCAAAGTCCGCCGCCGAGAACACCAGCATCTCGCCGGCGCCATTATGGCGCAGGTAGTCATCGCCCTGGTGCAGGGTGACGCTGCCGGTCCAGTTCTTGAAGTCGCTGAGTTCTTCCTTGGGCTTCTGGGTGAACAGGTTGTAGGCGATGCGTACCGTCAGCTGTTCGTCCTTGGCCAGTTGCTCGATCACCGCGTAGTCATCGGGGTAGTTCTGGAAACCACCGCCGGCGT
This sequence comes from Pseudomonas sivasensis, assembly GCF_021391435.1. Taxonomy (NCBI): domain Bacteria; kingdom Pseudomonadati; phylum Pseudomonadota; class Gammaproteobacteria; order Pseudomonadales; family Pseudomonadaceae; genus Pseudomonas; species Pseudomonas sivasensis. The sequence goes on from NZ_CP090029.1 coordinate 3,712,215, forward strand.
CGATGGCGCTGGTGAGGCCCAGGCGATTGAGTTCACGCATGAACTGGCGCGTGGAGTTGACTTGGTATTCCAGCGGCAGTTTCGGGCCCTTGGCCAGGGTCGAATACAGAATCATCGCGTTGGGCCGCGCCACCAGCATGCCGGTGGGGTTGCCGTTGCTGTCGCGCACGATCTCGCCGCCCGGCGGGTTCGGCGTGTCTTTGGTGTAGCCGGCCACGCGCAACGCGGCGCGGTTGAGCAAGGCGCGGTCATACAGGTGCAGCACAAACACCGGCGTGTCCGGCGCGGCCTGGTTGAGTTCTTCCAGGGTCGGCATGCGTTTTTCGGCGAACTGGAATTCGTTCCAGCCGCCCACCACGCGCACCCATTGCGGCGTGGGCGTGCGGTCGGCCTGGTCCTTGAGCATGCGCAGTGCATCGGCCAGGGACGGCACGCCTTCCCAGCGTAGTTCGAGGTTGTAGTTCAGCCCGCCACGGATCAGGTGCAGGTGGGAGTCATTGAGGCCGGGAATCACGGTGCGGCCCTTGAGGTCGATGACCTGGGTGCCGCTGCCACGCAGGGCCATGGCCTCGCCATCGGTGCCGACGGCGACAAAGCGACCCTGGCTGATGGCGACGGCGGTTGCGCGCGGGTTTTCACGGTCCACGGTGTGGAACTGGCCATTGAACAGAATCAGATCGGCGTTCATAGGGTTTCCTTTACAGAGGCTTCAAGCCAGGGTGCGAACAGGCGGGTAGCCGCCGGCATCAGCAGGTACACCACCAGCAGCACGATGGTCAGAGTGACCAGGAAGGTGGAGACCACGTAGTTGGACAGGAACGGGTGCAGACGCAGGATGGGCCCCCAGATAAACGGCAACAGCAAGGTCTGCGGCAAAATCACAAACAGGCTGACGACCGCCTGTTTCCAGCGCGGCGGCTTGGCGGCGCTGTCGGCCAGGGGCGCGAACCAGAATTCGTTGACCGCACCGATCTCGGTCTTGTCGCCATCGGCCAGCATCGGCGAGGCTTCGACAATCAGGGTTTTACGCTCGGGGGAGTCGAGCCAGGTTTCCAGGTCGTCGGTGGAGCGGTAGCGCAATACGCAAGTGAATAGCGCCAGGTTGTTCTGTTTGCTGCGCACCACGTCGACACCCAAGTGCCCTGGGCGCTCGCCGGCGATGCGCACGATGCGGCGCAGCCAGGCTTCGTAGTTGGCTTCCTGGCCTTGCTTGATCAAGTGTTTGACGACCAGGGTGACGACTTCGTCGGGTCCCGTCTGTGGTGCTGGGTCCATGGTGTGCCCCTCTGCCTTGAAATGTCAGCGATGAGGGGAGTTTGCCGCGGATGGGGGGTGGGAAAATTGGATGTACGTGCTGTTTAAGTCACCAGCCTTCTTTCAACATACGCAACTCCAGGTGCTGCAGCAGCATGATGGTCTTGCCGTCGGCGATCTCGCCGCTCTGCACCATCGCCAGGGCCTGCTCGAAGCCCAGTTCCAGCACCTCGATGTCCTCGCCCTCCTCTTCCAGGCCACCGCCACCACTGACCCGATCCCCCGGCTGGTATTCGCCGATAAAAAAGTGAATCCGCTCAGTGACCGAGCCTGGGCTCATGAACGCCGTGTAGACCTTCTCAACCTGCCCCACGCGATAACCGGTCTCTTCCTCGGCTTCCAGGCGAATGCGCTCCTCGGGGCTGGCATTGTCCAGCAAGCCCGCCGCCGCTTCGATCAGGTAACCGTGGTAGTCATTGACGAAGGTGGGCATGCGGAACTGGCGAATCAGCAACACGGTGCGTTGCGCGCGGTTGTACAGCAGGATGGTCGCGCCATTGCCTCGGTCGTACACCTCGCGGGTCTGAGCTTGCCAACTGCCGTCGCGACGACGCAGGTCGAAGCTGTATTTTTTCAGCAGGTACCAGTTGTCCGAGAGGGTCTCTTCGGCGGTGATGCGAACGGGGCTGTTGTCCATGGTCGGGCTCTTTGTTCCAAGGAGTAATCGGGGGTTCACGCTTGTTTGATGCGAGGCCACGCGGCCGCGACTTCTTCAGCACTGCCGGCGTTGATCCGCGCCAGGTTGCGCGGGTAGTCCACCCCGGGATTCTCAGTGAAGCGCGTTGCGGTGAATTGACCGTTGCTGGCCCGCAGGATGTAGCCCGTTTCCTCGCACAGCGTGGAGGCGAGAAACAATACCCCCGGGGTTACCCAATCCGGCTTGAGTTCGTCAGGTTCCTCGGTCACGCCCCACATCCGCGTCTTGGCCACCGGCGAGATCGCATTGACCCGGATGCCGGCCTCGGCGCCCTCATGGCTCAGCGCGTTCATGATCCCCAGTTGCGCCATCTTGCCAGCGCTGTAGGCCACCAGGCCGGTCTGCTCGTATTGTGCGTACATGGCGCGGTCGGACGTGGTGAGGATAATCCGTGGCGCGGTTGAGCGCAGAAGGTGCGGCCACGCGTGCTTGCACAGCCAAAGTGGCGCGTAGAGGTTGATGTCCATGGCCCGCTGCAGGAACGCGGCATCCAGGTCTTGGATGTTCTGGTAACCCACCCAACCGGCGTTGTGAATAAGGATATCGAGTTGACCGAATGCCTCGATGGCGTACGCAACCAGTTGCTGACAGCCCTCGTTGGTGGACAAGTCACCGCCATGTCCGATCACCGCGAGCCCTTCGGCCTGCAAGGCTTCTGCCGCCGCCTGGACCACCGAGGCATCGTTGCCGGCGCCCACCTTGTCGGCGCCGATATCGCTGATCACCACCCGGGCACCGCCCAGGGCCAGTGCCCGTGCATAACTGAGTCCCAACCCACGCGCACCGCCGGTGACGATGGCGGTTTTACCTGTGAAATCCATGTGCTTGCTCTCCTGTTCGGCCGCCTACCCTAACAACCGGTGTACGGGTTGTTCAATGCTGTAACACTTTGCAAGCAATCGCCGTGGGCGGCCGTCGAATTTATACCTGCCTGTGTAGGCCATCTGGTAAAACCCCAGCTTCATCTTTGTTCAGGAATCTTCATGCCCTCTCGTTTTCTATCGCGCCTGAGCCTGCGCTGGTTGCCCCTGCTGTGCATGGCGTTGTTGATCGTCGGCCTGCCGGTAGGGTGCAGCGTGCTGCAACACAAGGAGCGCGAACTGGTGTTTCGCATCGAACCGGGCACCGCCAGTTGGTACAGCGGCTTGCCCAAGGCGGTGCAGGAATTTGAACTCAAGCCCGCCAGTTTTAAGTCGGGGCAGAACATTCATGGTTGGTGGTACCCGGCGGACAAAAAGGACGCGCCAGCGATCCTCTACCTGCATGGGGTACGTTGGAACCTCACCGGGCAATTGTTCCGCATCGAGCAATTGCATGCCCTCGGCTATTCGGTTCTGGCCATCGACTATCGCGGCGTTGGCCAAAGCCGCGGCGAGCTGCCGTCGGAAACCACCGTGTACGAAGATGCGCGTATCGCCTGGGAACGTTTCCAAGTGCTGCAACCCGACCCGAGCAAGCGCCTGATCTACGGGCATTCCCTCGGTGGCGCGGTCGCCATCGACCTGGCTGCCGAACTGGGCAAGCAAACGCCTCGGCCGGTGCGCGGCCTGGTGATCGAATCCACCTTTACCTCCCTGGCAGACGTGGCGACGGCGGTGGCCAACACGTCGTTGCCGGTGCGCTGGTTGCTGTCGCAAAAGTTTGATTCCATCGACAAGATTGCCGACATCCATATGCCGTTGCTGGTGGTGCATGGCCTCGACGACCGCTACGTGCCGCCACGCTTCAGCCAGCAATTGTTTGAAGCTGCCCAGGAACCCAAGCGGCTGTTGCTGGTGCCCGGCGCCAGCCATAACAACAGCATGAGTCTGGCCGGTCGCAGTTATCGCCAGGCTCTCGACAACTTGATGCAGGCCAAGATGCCCGCCCACGTTGTCACGCACTCCGCGGAGCGCAAGGGCGAGTCATAAAACAGCTTTTCGGCACTGGGTTCGCGCTTGGCTGTCAAGCGCAAACCCTGCCCATACTGGGCCTCGCTGAAAGTTGATCAAATATTGACCGCGGGCTAAATCGCCATACCCGCCGGGGTCTTGCAAAGTTATCCACAGAGATACCCACGGTTTTCGTGGACAACTCTTTTCGTATTTTTACGATTTTTTTGCTCAAACAATGCTTTCGGGAAAGGTCCCCGGCAGCAAAATCTCACGGTTCACATCGCGTATATCGTTATAGCCACACAGCGCCATCGACACGTCCAATTCACGGGCGATGATGTCAAGTGCCTTGGTCACGCCCGCCTCACCCATCGCACCCAAACCATACAAATGCGCACGACCGATCATGGTGCCTTTAGCGCCGAGCGCCATCGCCTTGAGTACGTCCTGGCCGGAACGAATACCGCCATCGAGCCACACCTCGATACGCTCGCCTACCGCGTCGACAATCGCCGGCAACTGGCTGATGCTCGACGGCGCGCCGTCCAACTGACGGCCACCGTGGTTGCTCACCACCAAGGCATCCGCACCGGAATCAGCCGCCAGGCGCGCGTCTTCGACATCGAGGATGCCCTTGATGATCAACTTGCCGCCCCAGCATTTCTTGATCCACGCCACATCGTCCCAGCTCAGGCGCGGGTCGAATTGCTGGGCGGTCCACGACGACAGCGAACTCATGTCCGCCACGCCTTTCACGTGCCCGACAATGTTGCCGAACCCACGACGCTGGGTGCCGAGCATGCCCATCACCCAACGCGGTTTGGTCGCCATATTGAGGATATTCGGCAGGGTCAGTTTGGGCGGCGCAGACAGGCCGTTGATCAGGTCCTTGTGCCGTTGCCCCAGGATCTGCAAGTCCAGGGTCAGCACCAGCGCATCCACGCCAGCGGCCTTGGCGCGTTCGATCAGTTGCTCGACGAAGCCACGGTCACGCATCACATACAGTTGGAACCAGAACGGCTGGCCCACCTGTTCGGCGATGTCTTCAAGGGAGCAGATGCTCATGGTCGACAAGGTGTAGCGCAGGCCGAACCTGGCGGCAGCGCGGGCGGTGAGAATCTCGCCATCGGCATGCTGCATACCCGCCAGGCCGGTGGGAGCCAGGGCCACGGGCATGGCCATGTCCTGGCCGATCATAGCGGTGCGGATCGAGCGCTCATCAATGTTGCGCGCCACCCGCTGGCGGAATTTGATCCGGGCAAAATCGCTTTCATTCGCCCGGTAGGTGCTCTCAGTCCAGGAGCCGGAATCGGCATAATCGTAGAACATCCTTGGGACACGTTTTTGCGCCAGCTTGCGTAAATCTTCGATGGTTGTGATCAACGACATCTAGGTCACCTCTCCCTGAACTGAGCGCAGAGAGTAGCCGCACCACGGTCGCTCAACCAGTGATTGCGTTTATATCTACGGGCGACTAATCTCGCACAAACCCGCAAAAAAGCGCAAAAACATGCACGACACTCATCAAGCCATCGACCTGCCTTCCCTTCGCAAACAGAAGATTCTGTTGCTGCTGGAGCGCGACGGCAAAGTCACCGCCTCGGAACTGGTGGAACACTTTGCGGTGTCTCAGGACACCATCCGTCGTGACCTCGGCGAACTCGCCGCCGCCGGCCTGTTGCAGCGCGTACACGGCGGCGCCCTGCCTCGGCCCAAGGACACAGGCAAAGATTTTTTCACCCGGGTCGGCGAGACCAATGACGCCAAACGCCAACTCGCGCAGTTGGCCGCACAGAGGGTGGAAGACGGCCAGATTGTGCTGTTCGATTCCGGCTCGACCACGCTGCAGATCGCCCAGTCATTGCCGCGCGCAATCCGGCTGACGGTGGTCACAACCTCACCGATGATCGCCATTGCCTTGGCCGACCATCCCAATGTGACCGTGATTCTGGCCGGCGGCCAACTCAACCCGGCCACGCTGTCCACCGGCGGCCACGAAGCCGTACGCCTGATCCAGAGCATCAAGGCCGACCTGTTGTTTACCGGCGTATGCGCATTGCATCCGCAAGTAGGCATCAGCTCGCTGCACTTTGATGAAGTCGCGGTCAAGCAAGCCTTGCTCGACAGCGCTTCCCAGGTGGTCGCGGTGACCATGGCGGACAAACTCGGCGCGGTGGAGCCGTTTGTGGTGGCGCCGTGCAGCCGGATTCACACGTTGATTACCGAGTGGCATGTGCCGAGTGTGGAGGCGTACGAGCAGCTAGGGTTGGAAGTGTTGCGGGTTGAGGTCGAGTAGGTACAAGGCATCAGCCACCGCATGGCCGCTGGCGGTGTTGTCGAAAATGCACCAGGTAGGAATGCCATCTGCAGCAGACCGGCTCAGGTGCCTTGCGAACCCGAGTACACGCTCCGGGCCATAGGCGCTGTGATAGATGCGCGGTGATCCGTGCAGGCGCCAATAGCGCACGCCTTGCCATCCCGCGCAGGTGGGCGTGGCGTCGATCACGGGTGGGTCGACTGCCACCCGTCCTATGTGCAAATCCTGCAACATCGCCTCAGCTGCCAGCCAACTGGCGTGGCGCGGCTCAAGCACCACATTGCCGGCAAAACATCGGCGAACAGCCATGAAAAAGGCGCTGGCACTGGAGGGCTCATAGCTCAATGAGGGAGGCAGTTGCACCAGCAGGCAGCCCAAGTGTTCACGCAGTGGCGCGCACTGTTCGAGAAACTCATCCAGCGCAGCTTCACAACGCTGCAGGCCCAACTCGTGGGTAATACGCTTGGGCACTTTCACCGAAAAACGAAACGCAGACGGCACGGATTTGCCCCAACGTGCGTACGTTTTCGGCAGGTATGGACGATAGAACGAGCTGTTGATCTCCACCGCGTTAAAGCGCGACGCGTAGCGCTGCAAATGCGTGCCCGCGTCGCTGAACGCCGGCCAGTGCTCACGCGGCAAGCTCCAGCCCGCACAGCCGACGTACAACAATCCCGTCAAAAAAGCACCGCCGCCGCATCGCGCATGAAAATCTCGATGGTCTTGGGGCCTACGCCATCGAACTCGGCCAAGCGGTTCTCAAACGCCTTGCGGTCTGCACTGGCGCGACGTACGTGAGTGATCTTTCCCCCGTAATCGGCGTTCAGCTTCGCGCTGAGGTCCAGCAGCCGCTGCGCAGTAGATTCGTCGTAGCGAACGTAATGGGCACGCCCCAGCATTGCCACCAACTCTCGCGACGTACAGTGCTGCAACTTGCGGGCAGTGTCGCGCCCCTGCTGCTCCACAATCACCCTGTATGCCTGTGCGGCAATGGGTGCCTGGATTCGCTTGCCCATCAGGAAACTGGCGATAAACCACTTGAACAAACCGCTGTCGTCCTCAGGCTTGAGTTCGATCCCCAATTCAGCAGCGGTAATCGCGCGCGCCATGCTTATTGACCCCGCTTGCGATCAGCCGTGGCGGCTGAGTCTGCACTTTTCCGTGCCTCTTGCGAGCTCATACGGTCAGGTGTTTTAACGGCAGTTATGGGAGCGGCCACGGTATCTCTCCAAGCAATTAAGGGAGCACAAAAAATCGCGTCCTGTGTGAAGCAGAGCCCTGGGTATTTCGATAGTTCAAGGAAATTTCAGCGTAGAAATCGGCGCAAAAAAATTTAAACCTTTTGCCCACGCGCGCCCTCAACAGTCAGGTATCGGCGAAGCTGAAATGGCCAGGAAGCGACAGGCCAGACACGACCATTAACCCCCTTCACCCAGGAGACACTCGACCATGACCTCGCAACTCAACGGAAAGAAAATCCTCATCATCACCTCCAACACCGGCATCGAGCGCGACGAGTTGCTCAAGCCCCTGGAAGCGCTGCGCGGTTTTGGCGCGACGGTGACCCACGCTTCCAGCAAGGGCGGCAGCACCCAAACGTTTGTCGGTGATACCGAAAAGGACAGGACCGTGGAATCCGAGGTGCAACTGTCGGATGTGCAGAGCAGCGATTTTGATGCGCTGGTGATCCCCGGCGGTACCGTGAACGCCGACACCCTGCGCCAGGACGCAGCGGCGCTGCGCTTGATCAAGGACTTCGCCGCCGACGGCAAAACCATTGCGGCCATTTGTCATGGGCCGTGGACGCTGATCGACGCGGGCGTAATCAAAGGCAAGACGTTGACCTCCTACAAAAGCGTCCGCATCGACCTGGAAAACGCCGGCGCTGCCGGTTGGGTCGACGCCGAGGTCAAGCAATGCAACGCCAATGGCTGGACCTTGATCACCTCCCGTACACCCGACGATTTGCCGGCATTCAATGAGGCGATTGCCAAGGCGCTGGCTGGCTGATATCCGGCACCTGAACGTAAACAGGCGCCCATAGGGCGCCTGTTTGCTAACGGCCTTAGGCGTCAGCTCTTGCGGTGTTCCGGCATCTCGCGTTTGGGCCCGAACATCGCCCACGCAATCAGGCCCAGCAACGGCACAAAGATCAGGATCACCAGCCACAGCCCCTTGGTCTCCCAGCCACCGGTACTGCGCAATACGACGTTAATTGCCCACAATTCCAAGAGCAGCAGAACCACCGCCAAACCGATCCAGACATAATTTATTTCCATGATTCACCTCCTGAGGTCTATGGGTTAGGTCAAGCATTCCCCCCAAGGGTTCCATCGAAATTACGCCAGGGCGCTCTCGCCCAATGGTTGCGGCACATGCCGAGCCACCTCCGTCTGTCCAGTGCGCAGGTAGAAGCGGGTTTAATGCAACCTGGTTGGGGACCGACCATGCAAGCTGCACGACACAGGTTTTCTAAAATCAATCTCAACTTATTGATTCGAATGACGTTTAACCGATCATCCAGGATGGTCTGACTTATGCAATTTCCTACCAGACAACGCGCGCACCTCGACGCGCCCGTACCCTGACTGTGAGGTTTCATCATGAATGCCATCGACCTGCTCAAAGCCGACCATGAACGTGTTAAAGCATTGTTGACCCAACTGAGCGAATCCACCGAACGCGGGGTTAAAAAGCGCACAGAGTTGCTGGCTAAACTCGAAATGGAAATCAGCCTGCACACCAAGCTTGAAGAAGAGATTCTGTACCCGGCGTTCCGAAAAGCCGGCGGCAAGGAGCAGGACATCATGTACCACGAAGCCAAGGAAGAGCATCGCACCGTCGACTCGCTGGTGCTGCCTGACCTGAAGCAGACGGAGCCGTCCACCACCGAGTTTTCCGGTCGGGTGAAGGTGGTCAAGGAACTGCTGGAACACCACATTGAAGAAGAGGAAACCGAGATGTTTCCTCAAGCGAAGAAACTGCTGGGCAAAGCTCTACTGGAAGAACTGGGTGAACAAATGCAAGCCATGAAGGCCGCGCATAAGAAGGCGATGGCGGACAAGCCAATGGCTGCGTGACGCACCCGTCGACCCGTGGACAAGTCCACGGGTGTGTTCGATGAATCAAGAGGATTGAATCATGACGAATAGACAAAGGATCGTGCTTGCACTCTGCCTGACGGCTCTTTCAGGCCAACCCGCCCTCGCCGCTTTCGGCGACAACCCGACACCTGCAGCCAATGCTGTTGCAGGTGATGGGGCTGCAGGCTCCGCGCTGCCACCCGGCACGTACCCGAGCAGCCCGGCCGACAGCGGCAAAAAAAGCCAGGACACCGTCAAACAGCCGGACAAAACTCCCAAGGCTGATGACCGCGACGATAGAGACAAAGACCGTCAGCAAAAACCGCGCACCGGCAGCTGACAGCTCAACCGTAATCGGCAGCGCAGCCTGTCAGTCAGCGAGCGCTGTTCCGGGCCACGCCACCGACGCTGCGATGTGCTGCACCATTTGGTGCCAACGCAATACGCACGCGCCTTGATACCGATCAAGGCACAGGCAACCAGTCGTTGAAGCGTCCTTGGGCATTCAACGGGCACCAGGCGAAATCCCATGGCGAGGGTGGCAAGGCTGAGGGTGCAGCGTCGGCGAACATCGCTTGCTTGCAATCGAACACCGTCATCGATTGCCAGGCCAGGACTACCCCCTGCGCGTGGCTGGTATCGGTGTTGACCCAACACGCTGCGGCGGCCGCCATGAACGCTTCGATGGGCTCATCGTCGATGTGCTGGCGATACGTCGAGCTCAGCAACCAGCGGCACACATTCAGGTGGTAGGTCCAATCCTGCGCGGGCTGGTTGCGATAGGCCCAGGTCATAAAGCTGCGGAACAGGTTCAAGCCCTCGGGCGGGTCGAGCTTGAGCAGGGCTGGGCAGATATCGAACAGGGTGTGCCAGTAGGGCAAAAGGCGTGCATCCAGGTGCACGAAGCAGCGGGAGTTACTCGGGTATTCAGCCCGCGCCGGTTCCGCGCGCAGGCGACGGGACACCTTGCTGACCAGGCGACTGGCGCCTGCAGGCAATTGTTGGTTCATGAAATGCACTCACAGTCGTGACGATAGAACGCCTCCTGGTCACAGGAAGCCCAAGGCACACGTCAGAATGCGGGGGAAGCGCGGGGATTGGCCGAGGGCCAGGCATGGCGCGGCGGCGCCTTGTTGCGTTGTTCACGGGCCGGGCGCGGGGTTTGTCCGAGGCCCAACAGCCACGCCAGTCCAATCAGGAACACCAGGGCGACCGTCAGCGAGGCGCACACCGGGCAGGCAAAGTAGTTCGAGATGTTGCTGGAAGACGGGGTGCCCAACCCTTTGTCGGAAAGTGGCGCCTGCTTAGCGTCCACCGAACAGAACGCGCCGCCGATCCCGTTGAGCTGCTGGCCCATCATCTGGCCATGGCCCAAACCGCACACGAACAGGTTCATCAGTACGCAGAAGTACAGGGTCCAGACAATTGGCGAACGGTCGGGGTGGCTCGATTTCATGGCGGCGACTCTACCACCGAAGCCGCACAGGGATGAAATACGGCGGCCCCCTGTGGCAGAACGTCGCAGATTACGTGCCATCGCCAGGGTTGGTAGACTTGGCGCCCTCCTCGTTTACTCCTTTTCAAAGCCTGATGTGTAGATCCAGAGCAATGCAGGCGTTTCACAGGATGCACAGTTGATGAGTACGTTATTCACCCGCCGCAAGGTCCTGACCGGCATGGGCCTGCTGGGTCTGGGCCTGCTGACCGGTTGTGACAACAGCCCCAGGTTGAACTTCAAGTACGGCAAGGACTTGAGCGACAAGATCATGGGCCGCACCTTCAAGCTCAAGAACACCGAGGGCGACACCGTCACCCTCAGCTCCTACCGTGGCCTGATGCCGGTGGTGTTCTTCGGCTTCACCCAGTGCCCGGCCGTGTGCCCGACCACCCTCGCCCGCGCCGCCCAAGCCAAGAAGCTGATGGGCCGCGACGGCGAGATCATGCAGGTGATCTTTATCACCCTCGACCCGGAACGCGACACACCGGAGATTCTCGACAAGTACGTCAAGGCCTTCGATCCGAGCTTCGAAGCGCTGTACGGCACCCCCGAAGAAATCGCCGTGGCCGCCAAGGAGTTCGGGATCTTTTATGAAAAGATCCCCGCCGGCGACACCTACACGCTGTCCCACACGGCCACCAGTTTCGTCTTCGACACGCGCGGCAACCTGCGCCTGGGCCTGCAAGCATCCCTTACCGCAAAAGAGTGCGCAGAAGACCTGCTCACCGTCATGGAGGTCTGCTAATGACTGCCGTTCAACACCTCAAGCGCTTCACCTTCGGCCTCGCCCTCTTGGGTTTCGCCGCCCACGCCAGCGCCCAAGTGCAAGTGACCGACGCCTGGGTGCGCGCCACGGTGCAGGGCCAGCCGTCCAGCGGCGCGTTCATGACCGTCACGGCCGACAGCGACAGCAAGTTACTGCGTGTGGCATCGCCGGTGGCAAAGGACGTGCAGATCCATGAAATGAGCATGAAAGACGACGTCATGCGCATGGGCCCGGTAGACGCAGTGGCCTTGCCCGCAGGCAAGGCCGTCACACTCGACCCGAATGGCTACCACGTGATGCTGATGGGCCTGACCGGGCAGATCAAGGAAGGCGACCAAGTACCGCTGACCCTGACGGTGGAAAACGCCAAGGGTGAACAGCAGACCGTCGAAGTGACCGCGCCAGCACGTGGTTTGGATGGTGTGGACCATAGCCATATGGACCACAGCAAGATGCACTGACCGTGCTGCATCAATCCACGATAAACAGCTTCGCCCCAACGCTCGTCGATGAGCGATGCGCTTCCATGTCATTACCTACCTGGTAACTCATCCCGGCCGTCAGCGTGAACTGACGGCCGTCTTCCAACTCTGTGTCCAACTCGCCTTCCAGGCACAACAACACATGCCCGCGTTTGCACCAGTGATCGGCCAGGTAGCCGGGGGTGTACTCCACCATGCGTACACGAGTGTTTCCGAAATGGCAGGTGCGCCACAGCGCATGGCCGGTAACGCCGGGGTAAACGACGGGGTCGATGGCGGACCAGTCGGTGGTGCCAAAGGGGACAGCGGTGAGGTTCATGGGGGGCTCAGTCGTGAGTGATGGTGGAGGGAGGCTATCGGCCTGCAACGGTAGGCGACAGACACAGATCCCATGCTTTTGTGGGATACAGGCGGCGACGCTTGTTATCCTGCCGGTCTTGTTCCCGTGGATGCACGCTGATGCAGATCGACCCTGCTTACATCCTGCTTGAGACCGAGCACTGGCAGCTCAACCATCACCTGGCGTCAAAACTGCCGGGCTACCTGATGCTGGGCGCCAAGGCGCGTATTCATTCCCTGGCCGACATGCCGGAAGCCGCACTGGCCGAACTGGGTGGGTTACTGGCCAGGACCCAGCGGGTCATGGAGGCGCAACTCGAACCCAAGTGGCTGTACATCAGCCGCTACGGGCATATGCCAGGGTTCCCGCTGCATTTTCATTTCATCCCGGTGTATGACTGGGTGGAAGATGCGTTCTGGCGGGATGAGCGTTATCGATTGCTGCATAGCTTTGCCGCGCCCGGCCATGCGCAGGCGCAGACCGACGGCGCCGAGTTGACGCTGTTTGTGTGGCGCGAATTTGGGGAAAGTCGGGTGCCGCCGCAGGTTCATGGGGATTCGGTTGACGCGGTTATAGAGCGGCTGCGCGCGGCCTTCCGTACCTGATGAGGGGCAAGGACAGTGTCGAGAGCCTTGTTGCCTGAACCACCGCTATCGCCAGTAAGCCCCTCATTGGGCAGCGCTGCTCATTCAATCCGCTTAGTCATCGGTATACACGCCAACTCCAGCCCCGACGGCGAGCGGTAGATCGCCGGCTGCTCCCCCACGTAGCCGCATGCCCGATAGAAACTCGCCGCATTCAACGTCGCATCCAGCACCACCTCTGCTAACTCCAGTTCCCGCGCAAGCGCCTCAAGATGATCCAGCATCGCCTTGCCGTACCCACGCCCGGTGAACTGCGGCAGTACAAACAACGCGCCCACTTCATTGTTGTCGAGGTCGAGCATGCCGGTGGCGACCGGTTCATCGTTTACCCAGCCGAGGTAAAACGGTTTTTCCATCAACGTGCTGTAACCATCGTCGGCACTGCCGCGAGTCCAGAGCGCCATTTGCTCAGCGGTGTAGGCACCGATGCATTGGCTGCAGATGGCTTCGCGGCGGATGTCAAAAGCGGCGTTGGCGTCTTCGGGGGTGGCGCGTTTTATTTCCAGCACAGGGTCCTTCCTTCATGCGTGTTGGTGACTTCAAGACCTGATCGATACCTTGGAGCCAGACGTGGTTTTTTATATTAGCGCGATCAAGTGGCGCGATGCTGGGGGCAGTGCAACAGTCAGGATGTCGCGACATACACCGTAGACTGTGCCACTTGGCGGGTTTGTATCTATCATGTGGCCTTTCAATCAATGCCCCAGGAACCTGCATGCCCGCCCTCACCCTGCGCAACGCCCTCCCCGCCGACGCTGCCCGTTGCTTTGAGATAGAAATCACTGCCTACGAAGGCGACGAAGCCGCGACCCTGGAGAAGATCGCCACGCGCATTGCGTTGTACCCGCAAGGCTTCCTGATTCTTGAAGCCGATGGCGAGGTGGTGGGATTTATCAACAGTGGCTGCGCCCATGAAGTGGTGATGTCGGACGAGGCATTCAAGGAGTTGGTGGGGCATGCACCCGAGGCGCCGAATGTGGTGATCATGTCGGTGGTGGTCGACCCAGCGCATCAGGGCAACGGCTATTCCACGGTGTTGATGAGCGAGTTTGTGCAGCGCATGAAGACGCTAGGCAAACGAACCATTCACCTGATGTGCAAAGAGCGGCATGTGCCGTTGTATGCGCGACTGGGTTACACCTATGTTCGGCCTTCGCCTTCGGATCACGGCGGGATGGCGTGGCATGAGATGGTGATGCGCCTCAGCCATCCTTGAACCCTGCCCATCGACCACCCGTGAAGGAACCACGACGTGATTCACGCAAGACCGCTGACCTTTCAACAAGCCCTGAAAAAAAACCTCAAACGGGTCCTGACCTACTGGGCGCCCCTTAGCGTTATTTTCGCCGGGCTGGGCACCTTGCTGGGGTTTTATACGCTGTCGACCTATGCCACTGCGATTGGCCGGCCGGATGTGATGGCTGCCGCGATTGAGGCAAAGTCCGCGCTGATCCCCTGGTTGGCAACAGTGATCGGCATGCTTGGGGTATATCTGCTGATTCTGCTCTCAACCACAGTACTGTTCGGGCTCACGGTGTCCTTGTTCAATGACATCACCTCTCTGCAGAACCGGTTGGTGGGGCTGCTTCTGCTGCCTGTGCTGACAGGCATCCTGCTATTGCTGTGGCAGATCTTTGAAGGACCTGCATTGAGTGACGGGGAAAAACTCGGCTGGACACTGCTCTGGCTCGTTGTGTCACTAGGCACCCTGCTGGCAACCAAGACATTCAGGGTCGCGGTCGACACATGCGCAACCATGGCGAGCCCCAGCAATGCCAATAGCTGGTCCCTACGCTGCTGGTTCATGTTGATGGTGGCATTGTTGCTGGTCAGTACAGTGATTTCCGCGGTGTTTCCTGCCAGCCTTGTACTGAAAGCCTATACGGGCGAGGACACGCCTGAAGCCGTCAGGCAGTTGATGTTCATCTCGATGTTCGCCGCCAGCGTCACGCTAACGCCCGTGGTGGTGTTCTATGTCAGCAAGGCTGACCTGTTCAAGCGCCTGGGCCTGTGCCTGCTGGCAGTGCTCATTACCGGGAGCATGGTGATTGGTATTTCGCCGGGGAGCCCTGCGACAATCGTTTACGCGGCAGCACGTGTCATGGACGCGCACACCGTGGTCGAGGCCAGGTTCCTGCTGACGAAAACCTACGCCAAGGAAGATTTCGACAGCGCAGTGTGGGGCAATGTCGAGACCTTGCGTGGACAACCGGTGGTATCGGCATTCCCACTGTTTTCCTTCGGCGATGTGCTGCTTTTGTGCCCAACCCGCCTGATCAACAAAACGCTCAAGGAGTGGCCGGAACATTCCGACTACTGTGTGCTCACTCAAAGCAGCAACGCGATTCGCACACCCAGGAAGTCGGCGCCGGCAACAGACACTGCAACGCCCTCTGGAAACAAAACAGGACAAGCATCACCCGAACACTCATCAGACGCCTCGCCCAACTGAACCACGGGCCAGCGCCAAGGTTAGGCACAACAAGGACGCCATCGCGATGCAGCATGCTCAGATTGAAATCAGCGACCAACCCAACCCCGACGCCGAGCGTATCCTGAGTAGCGGCCTGGCCGCCTTCAACGAACAGGCCGCCGGTTACCATGACCGGCGCCCTTTGACGGTGTTGATCAGAGACCCGCACACCCAGGAAGTCTTGGGAGGCATTACGGGTAGAACAGCGTTCGGCATGGCCTTCCTTGACCTGTTTCACCTGCCCGACTCCCTGCGTGGCACGGGCCTCGGCAGCCAGTTGCTGAAAGCTTTTGAAGACGAAGCTCGGCGTCGGGGCTGCCTGAATGCGGTGCTGTACACCATCAGCTTTCAGGCGCCGGGGTTTTACGAGAAAAATGGATGGGTGCGGTTTGGGGAAATACCCTGCGCGCCCCAAGGCAGCAGCCGCGTTTTTCTCTCTAAACAGCTGTAACGGTCAGGGCCTCGTCAGGCTTACCAACTCCCCGAAGCCCCGCCGCCGCCACTGGAACCGCCGCCCCCCGAGGAATTGCTGGAGCCGGAGCCACTGGAGCTGGAGCTAGAGCTGGAGCCACTAGAGCTGGAGCTTGAACCGGAGCTCCGGCTCGAACCCGCCCCGGAACTGGCAATGCTCTGCACAAACACAATAAACGCCACGAAGGAGGCCACGGGGATCGCCACGATCCAGCCCTGGTAACCGTGCCCCAGCAGCATCCCTGCGGCAACGTAGACAGCCGTGACCGCCAACGCACGCAGGAGGAAAAAGCGCGGGCTCTTTTTCCAGGATGCTTTGATGACGAAGTACAACCCAAGGTATAAGCCCAGCACTAACGCCCCGCCAAACGGCCACACCAGCCAATGGACATAACTGACTTCTACAAACCGGTTGGCTATCACCACACCGACGACATAGGCCAGCACCCCCATCACGCAGTAGAACGCCGTGCGCGCCAGCCACAATGCGCCGAAGGTGGCGCCGCCAATCAGGATGCTCAGCGGCAATACCAGCAGATACACCGGCCATTCCCGACCACCGGTGAACACCGCCAGCAACACGGTGACGGCTGCCGTGGCGATTAACGCCCCACGCCAACCCAGCTTGCGCGCGGCCATCAGCACGCCGCCAATCGCACCAACGATAAACGCGAGCAACACCGCGATGGCCTCGGGCGCAACGCCGGGGCCTGTCACCTGAGGCAACTCTCCGCCGTCCACCAGCACGACCAGATCGTCCACGCCTTGGCTGATGCCGCCCGCGTAGTCGCCCCGACGAAACGCCGGCGTGATGTGCTCCTCAATGATGCGGTGGGCCAACAGGTCGGTGACGGTGCCTTCCAGGCCGTAGCCCACTTCGATACGCACCTTGCGATCAGCCTTGGCCACCACCAGCAGGATGCCGTCGTTGACGTCCTTGCGCCCCAGTTTCCAGGCGCGGAACAGTTGGTTGGCGTAATCCTCGATGCTCGCCTCGCCAGTTGAGGGCACCAGCAACACGGCCACCTGGGCGCCTTTGCGTTGTTCGAGGGCGGCGAGCTGCTCTTTCAGACGAGTGGTGGTGCTGGTGTCGAGGGTGTTGGTGAGGTCGATCACCCGCTGGTCAAGGGCGATGCCAATCGGCGAGGTGTCAGCCTGGGCGCTGATTAACGGGCTGGTGAACACCACTACCAGCAGAATCGAGAGAGATTGCCGTAACCACCGCATCATGTTTGTTACCTGAAGTTTCTTCCTGAAGGCGCCGACTTTACCTTATCAGCGCTATAACGCGTGACCCCACGCCGATGACTATCTAAACTGCCGCGTATATAGCAATACGCCATAATTTCGGGACCCACATGGACCTACGCCACCGCAACAACGTTACTGTGATGGGCCGTGGGGCTTCGACCCTGGTGTTTTCCCATGGATTCGGCTGCAACCAGGCCATGTGGAAATACTTGGCACCGCAGTTTGAAGACCGCTTTCGCGTGGTGATGTATGACTTGGTGGGCGCGGGTCTGTCTGACCTGAGCGCCTTCGACAAGACCAAATACAACGTGCTGGAAGGCTACGCCCGCGACCTCAACGAGATCATCGACGCCTATGCCGAAGGCCCGGTGATTCTGGTGGGGCACTCGGTCAGCGCGATGATCGGCACCCTCGCCGATCGCCTGAGCCCCGGCCGTGTCGCTGCCCATGTGATGATCGGTCCCTCACCGCGCTATATCGATATCGATGACTACGTAGGCGGCTTCAAGCGCAGTGATATCGACGACCTGCTCGACACCCTCGACAGCAACTACCTCGGTTGGTCCAGCGCCATGGCTCCGGTGATCATGGGCGCGCCTGGGCAACCAGCGCTGAGTGACGAACTGACCGACAGTTTCTGCCGCACCGAACCGGACATCGCCAAGCAATTCGCGCGCGTCACCTTCATGTCCGACAACCGCCAGGACGTGATCGGCCTGACCACCCCGGTGTTGATCCTGCAATCGAGCGACGACCTGATTGCCCCCGTGGCCGTGGGCGAATACCTGCACCGCGTGTTGCCCAACAGCACCTATTGCCTGGTGGCTAACGTCGGCCACTGCCCCCACATGAGCGCGCCGCAAGCCTGCGCGGCGGCCATGGACACATTCCTCGCGCCTTGGGCGGTTTCCCGTGCCCACTGAGCTGTTCGACAGCGCCGCCTGCGCCCTGGCCGTCACCTCGGAAGACGGCACGATCCTGCAAGCCAACGCGCGCTTCAGTGATTGGTTGGGGTTCAGCAATGCCGAGTTGTGCGGCCATCGCTTCCAGGACCTGCTGACCATAGGCGGGCGGATCTTCCACCAGACCCACCTGGCGCCGATGCTGCGCATGCACGGCAGCGTCACCGAAGTGAAGTTGGACATGCTGCACCACGACGGGCACAAGGTGACCGTGCTGCTCAACGGCAACAAACGCGAACAGGCCGGCGCTGTAGTGCACGACCTGGCGTTGTTCGGCACCACCGACCGGGACAAGTACGAGCGCGAGTTGCTCAACGCCCGCAACCTGGCCGAAGCGCTACTGCAGGAAAAGACCGCTACCGAACTGGCGCTGCACCAGGCACAGGCCGAACTGAGCGAGGCCTACGCCATTGCCCAGCGCCGCGCACTGTTTGCCGAGCAGATGGTTGCGATTGTCAGCCATGACCTGAAAAACCCCCTTACGGCGATCCGCATGGCGTCGGACTTTCTCAACCGTGGCGAGCGCACCGCCAAAGAACGCCAGCTACTTGGGCATATCGGCCAATCATCCGAACGCGCCCAACGCATGATTGCCGACCTGTTGGACTTCACCCAGGCCCGGGTCGGCCAGGGCATCAGCATCAAGGCGGCGCCGCTGGACCTGCATGACGTGATTCATCGCACGGTGGACGAGCTGCGTGTGGCATTCCCCAAAGCGACGTTGGAGCATCAGGCCAAAGGCAGTGGCGGCGCGTGTCTGGACGCAGACCGTGTGCAGCAGATCATCGGTAATCTGGTGGCCAACAGCGTGGCTTATGGCGATCCGCTGCTGCCCATCACCATCACCTCGAACCTGGGTGATGGCGCGTGTGAAGTCGCTGTGCACAACCACGGCCCGGCGATTCCCGAAGCCTTGCTAACCGGGCTGTTCGAGCCCATGACCCGCGGCACCGACCAGGGCAGTGACGTACGCAGTGTGGGCCTGGGGCTGTATATCGTGCGCGAGCTGGCCAAAGTGCATGGCGGCGATGTGGCGGTGAGTTCCTGCGCCAACGCCGGCACCACGTTTACGGTGAAGTTTCAGGACAGATAGACACTGCCCTGCATGATCGGCTCGACACTGCCGGTCAACACCACGCCGCCCTCACCCGCCCAGTGCACGGTGACCGTGCCGCCATCGCACTGCACCTGCACCGTGGCATCCAGCAAGCCGCGCCGGATGCCATTGACCACCGCCCCGCAACAGCACGAACCGGAACCCAACGGCACGCCACCGCCACGCTCCCAGATGCGCAGGCGGATATGCCCACGGTCCAGCACCTGCACAAAATGCACATTGGTCCTGGCCGGGAACATCGGATGAAGTTCCAACGCCGGGCCTATTGCCGCCACATCGATGGCGTTGATGTCGTCGACAAAAAACGTGCAATGGGGATTGCCCATGCTGCACGCCGCCGGGCTGCCGTCGATCGGCAAGGTGCCCGTATCCATGGCCTCGGCCAGCGGCACTGATGCCCAGTCCAACGACGGCTCGCCCATGTTCACCGACACCCGCCGCCCCGACTCGCGCACGCAGGTCAGCAGGCCACGGTCAGTGCGCAGCACAACCGAATCGCCGCCGATTTCATGCATCAAACGGTCGGCCACGCCTCGGGTGGCGCTCCCGCAGGTTTGCAGCGCTGTGCCGTTGGGGTTCCAGAACTTGATACGCGCGACGGCATCTTCGCAATCAAGCACCACGGCCAGTTGATTGAAGCCGATGCCAGTGTGGCGATTACCCAGGCGGCGGGCGATCTGTGGGGTGATCGGGTCGTCCAGGCCACGGCGGTCGACGATGATGAAGTCATCGCCATGGGCGTGCATTTTTACGAACTGCAAGGGCATGGAGTGTCCTGGGGTCGACCTGTGGAGGAAGTGGAGGATACCCTGAACCCGCCCCTGTGACCTATCGAAGGACCGAACCATGCTTATCGTCTTCAGCGGCTTGCCCGGCACCGGCAAGACCACGATTGCCCGCGAACTGGCACGCCGGTTCAATGCGGTTTACCTGCGCATCGATGTCATCGAGCAAGCGCTTCGCGATGCAGCTGTGGTGCCGGGCGCCAGCGGCTATGGCGTGGCGAACGCTCTGGGCTTGAGCAACTTGCAGTTGAGGCATACGGTGGTCGCCGACTGCGTGAACCCGGTGCAGGAAAGCCGCGCGGCGTGGCGAGCAACTGCCGCAAAGGCGGGGGTGGCGTTGGTCGATATCCAAATCGTTTGCTCTGATACACGCGAGCACCAACGCCGCGTCGAAAGCCGTGAGAGCGATATTCCAGGGCTAATTGCGCCGAGCTGGCAGTCGGTCTTGGTTCATGAATACGAACCTTGGGATGACGCGCCATTGACGGTCGACACCGCCCAGATCGATGCGGCACAGGCTGTTGAAAAGCTCCTCAAGCACTTGCGCCGTTGATTGCCGCGCAACAAAAGCGATCAAGTTGTTGATAACCATTATCAACCACCGCTAAACTCCGCGCCCTCTCACTTCCCAGTCTGTGCCACGCGGCACAGTCGCGCGCAGGCAGCTGACTCTCTTGGCGGATGAAAAACTCCAGCTTTACCTGACCCACCGGGCCGCGCTGCTGGACTATGCCACGCCCATCGTGGGCTGCCGCGCGCGCGCCGAGGACGTGGTGCAGGAAGCCTGGTTGCGTTTCAGCGGCCAGGATGAGCAGGCCGATATCCGCCACCCGGCCAGCTACCTGTACCGCATCGTGCGCAACCTTGCCCTGGACCTGACGCGCCGCACCGCCACCGAGCGGGTGCAGCCCGGTGGCGACGAATTGCTCAACGACTTGCCCTCCAGCAGCGCCTCCCCTGAGCGTGAAGTGAGCAGCCAGAATGAACTGGAAGCCATCTCCCGCGCCTTGGCCCAATTGCCCGAGCGAACCCGCCGCGCTTTTGAAATGCATCGGCTGGGCGGGTTCACGTTGCAACAGGTAGCCGCCGCTTTGGGGGTGTCGACTGCATTGGTGCATCAACTGGTTCACGACGCGCTGCGCCACTGCATGGACTGCCTGGAGGTGGACGATGACTGAGCGCACCGACACTTTTCTGAAAAAAAACTCTGCTGATGCGTCTTTTGCGGTGAAGGGCGAATCCATGGGATCCTGCCCGCCGTTTTTTGCCTGCGGAGATACGCCATTCATGCCCACCGAGGATAGCGCCAACGCCCGCCGCGACCAGGCCCTGGACTGGCTGATGCGCGTGCAACAGGCCCCGCTGGATGCGGACCTGCGTGGGCAAGTGGCCGATTGGTGCGCAGCCAGCGAGGCCAATGCCAAGGCCTATCGCAAGGCTGAACGCGTATGGCAGTTGACTGGGCATGTAGCGCCGGTCAGCGCAGAACATTGGCCACAGCCCGCAGCGCCACTGCAGCGTTACACCGCCCGCCCGCGCCGGGTTCGACGCTGGGTCGCCGCTGCCATCGCGGCGTGTCTGGTGGTGGCGTTGGCGCCGAGCCTGCTGCTGCGCTGGCAAGCCGATTACCGCACCGGCGCTGGGGAAACCCGCGACATCACCCTCAGTGACGGCAGCGTGGTGCAACTCGACAGCCATTCGGCGATTGCCGTCGACATCGCCGACAATCACCGCGATGTGCGATTGCTGACCGGCCAGGCGTTTTTCAAGGTGACGCCGGACAAGAGCAAACCCTTTCATGTATTGACCACGACATTGCGCGTGACCGTGACCGGCACCGCGTTCAACGTCAATGCCACGCCGGATGATCCGAGCGTCGCCGTGCAACAAGGCTCGGTCAATGTCACCGATGCGCAAGCCCGCCGCACCCTCGCCAGCCTGGTGCCGGGGCAACGCCTCACCTTGCGCGCCGGGCGCGCCGAACTCGGCAGTTTTTCCCCCAGCCAGGCTGCTTCCTGGCGTCAGGGCCAGTTGATTGCCGATGACCTGCCGATCAACGAGGTACTGGAACAACTGCGCCGCTATACACCCGCCATCATTGTGCTGCGCGATAAGCAACTGGGTGCGCAGCGGGTCACGGGGGTTTACGACCTGCGCAAACCCAAGGCGGCGCTGCAGGCCGTGCTGCAACCCTACGGCGCAAAAGTCAGCGCCTACAGCCCGTGGCTGCTGGTGTTGAGCAAGTAATTTCCCGGCATTTAAAAATAATTCAGCTTTTTTCTGAAAATCCCCCGCGCTGTCCCGTCTTCTGTCCCGCGCGCAGCAATTGAGATTTATTCGTATTCATTGACTGGCCGGTTTTTTGTGCCGGCGCGGGGATCTTTGCATGACACACACCCTTCACCCGTTCGGTACGCCGGGCACGTGGCCGCTGCGCCTGAAAAAAGGTGCTGCCGCCAGCGTGCTCGGGCTTTGCTGCGCATTTGGCCCGCTGCCGCTGGCCCTGGCGCAACCCGATGCGCCCGCCTCGGGCCACGTGTTCAACATCCCGCCGCAGCCGCTGGCCGGCGCCTTGATCGCCTTCGGCCTACAGAGCGGCAAGCAAGTGAGCGTTGACCCGCAGCTGCTCAAGGGCGTGAGTTCCCCCGGTGTGAATGGCGACATGAGCAACGACGCTGCCCTCGCTTACCTGTTACAAGGGACCGGCATCGGCTGGGGCTATCAGGATGGCGCGCTGGTATTCCATCGCCTGCCCAATGCCGCTGCCGGTGAACCCTTAATGCTGGACAGCACGGTGGTGCTGGGTTTCACCCAGGAAAACTCGTTCCAGGGCGCCACCGTTATTGATCAAAAGGCGATCCAGGCCTTCCCCGGCGCCAATGGCGACATCACCACGCTGCTGCAAATGCACCCCAGCGTGCAGTTCAGCGGTGCGCAGCAGAGTTCCAAGACCCCCGGAGAAATCGACCCGGCGGACATCAGCATCAACGGTGCCAAGTTCTACCAGAACAACTTCATGATCGACGGTATCTCGATCAACAACGACCTCGACCCCGGCGCCCACGGCTACGGCGAAACCCGTCAGTTCGATGCAGCACCGAGTCGCTCCCACGGCATCGCCCTGGACGCCGACCTGCTGCAGGAAGTGACGGTCTACGACAGCAACGTGCCCGCCGAATATGGGGGATTCAACGGTGGTGTAGTCGACGCTATCACCCGTCGGCCCACGCAGGCGCTGCACGGTAAATTCTCCTATTCCATGAGCCGGTCGGCGTGGACGAGTTACCACATCACCGAAAAAGACCAAGCTAACTTCGACAACGCATCCAACGAGCAATACCAGCCCGAGTTCGAGAAGACGACGCTGCGCGGCAGACTCGAAGGCCACCTGACCGAAGACTTCGGCGGCATCCTGAGCTTCTCGCAAAAGCGCTCGGTCATTCCGTTGAACACCTACACCGGGGGCTACAACAGCCCCACCGGCGAGAACACTCGGGACCAGACGCGTCAACTCGACAACTACATGGTCAAGTCCTACTGGAACGTCAACGACAGGCTCAGCCTCGACGGTTCATTTATCCAGGCGCCCCAGGAAAACACCTATTTCCGCGAAAACTACCGCAACGCTGATTTCACCAACATCAACGGCGGCTGGCAGGGCTCGGTCAAAGCCGTATGGGAAGGCGACACGGCGCGCTGGTCGCACACGCTGGCGGTCAGCGACCTCAACAGCTCGCGCCGCTCCGAATCCAATGACGCGATCGCCTGGTTCTACTCCACGACCAAAGACTGGGGTCGCCCGGAAACTACCAACTCCCGTAGTGGCGAGGGTGCCTATGGCAACCTGGACCAGACCCAGAGCAGCATCGACTACAAACTCAAGGCTGACTGGCAGGCCTTCAACTGGGCGGGCACCGAACACAAAGTGGTCACCGGTCTGCAACTGACCCGCACCCAAGCGACCTGGGAGCGGGAAAAAATGGCCACCTCCGCCACCATCAACAAGCGCGACAGCATTGCCACCTGCGCCAACAACGACAACCTGTGTTCCATCGGTACGCTGCTCAACGGGTCCACCCGCCAGTGGGCGGGTACGCGCCTGGAGTACGGCGCCGGCAAGATCGACCTGACGGAAAACAAATACGCAGTGTTCGTCGAAGACGCGATGCAGATCGGCAAGCTCGGCCTGCGTCCGGGGTTACGCCTGGAAGGCGACGACTACATGCAACAACAGAACCTGGCCCCACGTTTTGCCGGTGACTACGACTTCTTCGGTGACCGCAGTACCGTGCTGGTATTCGGCGTCAACCGCTACTACGGCCGCAACCTCTTCAAATACCGCCTGGCCGACGGTCGCCAGGGTTTTAACACGCTCTACACCCGCACCACCCAAGACGGCGCGTGGCGTTCCACTCAAGTGGAAAACCTGAACAAGCTGACCGACCTCAAGGTGCCCTACGATGACGAATGGACCCTGGGGCTTGATCAGGTTTGGCTCGACACCGACTTTCGCCTCAAGTACGTGCACCGCGAAGGCAAGGACAAAATCGTCAAGGCCTCCTCTCGCGTGCTGGGCCTGGGAGCACAAGCCGGCTATGACAGCATCTACTACACCTACACCAACCAAGCTTCCAGCGAGAGCGATAACATCAGCCTGACCATCACCCCCAAAGGGGAATTCAATTGGCAAGGCACCCGCACCAGCGTGCAAGCAGCCTTTGACTGGTCACGCACCAAAGACGCCTACGGCACTTACGAGTCAGGTATCGACGCCGATGAATTCGCCGATGCTGACGTGATCTACGACGGCAAGCGCATGGCCTATAGCGACCTGCCTGCCAGCGACTTCAATCGCCCCTGGACAGCCCGCCTGACCACCATCACCGAGATCCCGCAGTGGAACCTCACCGTCAGTAACTTCCTGCGCTATCGCGGCCCCTACGAACAGATCGTCAGCACCAGTAAAACCGTGACCGTCGACGGCGATGACCTGGCGGTGTACGACGCCGCGACTGTCAAGGCCGCCCCCACGTGGGACATGCGCATCAGTTGGGAAATCCCCACGGGCAAGGAGCAGGCGCTGTTCGCCGCGGTGGACATCACCAACGTCACCGACCACGTCAACGAGATCGTCGGCAGTGGCAGCTCGACCGTCACCTATGAAGTCGGCCGCCAATATTGGCTCGAAGTCGGCTACCGCTTCTAACCAGCCACCTGATTAGCCTGGAACCCTTGATGAATAAGTTACTTGCAGGCCTGCTCGGCCCACTGCTGCTGTGCGCCTGCGCATCGCCCGTCACCCAAGAACCGCTGCCGTGGGCGCCCCAGGTGGTGCGCGGCCAACTGGCCAATGGCTTGGAATACCGCTTGGTGCAGGACAGCACCCAAACCGGCCGCCTGGACCTGCGCCTGACCGTGCGCGCCGGCTCGGTGGATGAAGACGACGACCAGGTGGGCGTGGCCCATATGCTCGAACACCTGACCTTCCGCAGCCGCGCGGGCCAAGCCAGCGACCTGCGTGCGCAGATGACCGCGTTGGGTTGGGTGCAGGGCCGCAACTACAACGCCATGACCAGCTATGACCGCACCCAGTACCTGCTCAGCCCCATGGCCGGTACCACGCAAACACCGATAGCCTTGGAAAAGCTTGCGCAACTGGTGTTCGCGGGTGATTACAACGCCGCAGACCTTGAGCGCGAACGCCCCATCGTCATCGAAGAATGGCGCGGCGGCCTTGGCGTGGCCCAACGCATGAATGACCAACGCGCGGCCACTCAACGGGTGGGTTCGCGTTACCCACAACACCGCACCATCGGCAATGAAACGGCGATCCGCGAAGCGTCGCTCGGTGCCTTGCAGCGCTTTCAACAGCGTTGGTACGTACCCAATAACATGGTGTTGTCGGTGGTCGGCGACTTCGAGCCACAGCAGTTGACGCAGCAGATCCAACAGGCCTTCGGCGCCCCGGCCGCCAAGGCACTACCGGAACGTGAACACCGCGAACTGCCTCTCGATAACCAGCTCAAAATCTTCCGCCTGCAAGACCCGCAAACCGGCAGCAACCAAGTGTCCCTGCTGTTTCGCCTGCACGAACCGGACAGCCGTGGCATCACGGCCGAGGCCAGCCGCGAGCGTTTGGTCGACCGCATGGCCCTGTCGGCGCTGTTGACCCAGTTACGCCGCCAACCCCTGCAAACCGGCGTGCGCAGCCTTACGGCGCAGAAGACCTTGATCGGCGAGTATTCCAGCGTACTGGGCGTCGCGGCCGGTGTTGACGGTGCTCATCATGACGATGCCCTGAGGCAGCTGCTGACCGAGTTGGAGCGTGTGCGCCAACACGGGTTGACTGCGCAGGATCTGGACCGGGAACGGAGCAAAATCCGCTTATTGGCAGACGCCATGCTGGCCAAGGATGAGTCGCGCACCTTCGAGCAATGGGTGACCTCGCTCAACGATGCCGCCGTGCAGAACCGCCCCGTCGTCGCGCCGCATCAGATCGCCCAGCGCACGCTTAACGCGCTGGACACCATCGACCTCGCAGCCCTCAATGCCCGCCTGAACCGTTGGCTGAACAGCCCCGACCAAGTGCTGCAATTCACCGCGCCGGGCAACCGTGTGGTGCGCCTGCCGACGGTGGACGATGTGCAACAGTTGCGCGCGTCCATTGCCCACTCATCACTGGCAGCGCCGCAGTCGGCCCCGCCGGTGGCACCGCCTGCTGCCACCTTCACACTGCCATCGGCTGGTGCACCCGGTTCGGTGCTGGGCAAACGCAGCTTTACCGCTGAACAGGTCGAGCACTGGCAACTGAGCAACGGTGATCGCCTGGTCTGGCTGCGCCGCAATGCCGAAGACGGCCAATGGCGACTGCAAGCCGAATCGTCCGCCGGTTACGAGCGCCGCGACGTACCCGCCTGGCGCCTGCAAATGGCGGCGCAACTGGGCAACCAGAGTGGCGCGCCAGGATTGGAGGCGTGGCGTAAACAGCACAAGGCAACCTTGAGCCTTGAACAAAGTGCTACGCGCCTGCAATTAAGCGCCCGCTCAAACGCCTCGATTGTCGCCCTGACCACACTGCTGCAAAGCTATCGCCAGAGCCAGGTGGGCGCGCCGATCGATGACGAACTGTTCAGCGCTGCTCGCGATGATCTGCTGACCCGCGTGAGCACCCGACCCGACGCCATCGCCGCCGCCCGACGTGAACTGCGCTACGGCGTCGACACCTGGCAAGCCCCGGATCAACACGCCTTGGAGGCATTGCAATCAAGCACCCTGAATGAGGACTGGCAGCAGCTCAAGCAGGCCCCGGTCACCTACTACCTGATGGCGGACATGGATCCGGCGCACCTGGCAAAAGCCGTGGTCGAGCAACTGGCCAATATCCCGCGCGGCGTTGCCCAACCCAGCAGCCCTGCCCTGCAAAAACCCGGTCAACGCCGCGCCGACATCGCCGTAGCCCTGGAACCTCGCGTGGTACTCGAAGCCAACAGCTTCAGCGAACAGCCATGGACGCCCGAAGCGGCGGCCCGTGTCGCAGCCCTGCGTGAACTGGCCAACCAGCAGCTCAAGCAACGCCTGCGTGGCGAGGCGTCCGGCGTCTACCGCCTGCGCTTCGACAGCGAACTGAACCCCGACACCCAGCGCATCGAAAGCCAGTTGAGCTTCACCTGCGACCCCCAACGCGCCGACGAACTGTGGGCGCTGGCCCAGCAGACTCTGGCGCAGTTAGGCCGTTCGGTGGATGCGAAATGGGTCACTGACGAACGCATGGAACTGCGCCGTCAGGAGCGAAAGCGCTTGCTCGATCCCACCACCCAATGGCGCCGCCTGTTGCTCAGCGAACGCCAATGGCAAGACCCGCGCTACCTGAGCCGCCAGACCCGTTTGCCGGACGGCCTGCGCCTGGAATTGCTCAAACCCTTGGCCAGCCAGTTGTTCCCGGCGAATAACCAAGTGCTGCTGCGCGTCCTGCCAAAGGTGGATGCCCCTTGAAGAGCCTGCGTACGTTCTACCGCCTGGCCGCGCCGTTCTGGCGCCAGGGCTCGCAGTGGCTGGGCTGGCTGATGCTGGTCAGCATCATCGGCATGGGCCTGTTGATCGTACAGATCAATGTCTTGATCAACGCCTGGAGCAAAAGCTTCTACGACACCCTCGGCGCATTCGACACGCCTGCGCTGTACGCGCTGATGGGCCGCTACGTGATTTACCTCGGCGCCTATGTGCTGATCGTCGTCGCCCTGGACTGGGTGCGCAAAGCCTTGGTGCTGCGTTGGCGCCAGGCCATGACCGAGCAGTTCACCCATGCCTGGCTCGCTGACCAGGCCTTCTACCGCCTGGGCCTGAACGGCGAGCCGGACAACCCCGACCAGCGCATCAGCGAGGACGTGGATATCGTTGCCGACCTGAGTGTGGAGTTGGTGGCTTCGTTCATCATCAACATGGCCCAGGTCGGTGCTTTCATGAGCATTCTCTGGCAACTGTCGGGGGTGCAGACGTTCAGCGTCGGCGAATACAGCATCACACTGTCGGGCTACCTGGTGTGGATTGTGGTGCTTTACACCCTGGCCGGCAGCTTGATCACCCACTGGGTCGGCCGTCCGCTGCACCGCCTGAACGTGGACCGCCAGCACTATGAAGCTGACTTTCGTGCCAGCCTGCTGCGCAAGCGTGAACACGCCGAACAGATCGCCCTGTACCGGGGCGAGGCGGTGGAGCGCGCGCACCTGGCTGAGCGTTTCCAGGCGATTGCGCACAACTGGCGGCAACTGATGGGCCGCGAGCGTAACCTCAGCCTGTTTACCGTCAGCTATGAACGGGTCAGCCTGATCATTCCGGTGTTTGCCGCCCTGCCCGCGTTTCTGGCCAAGACCATCACGTTAGGCGGGTTGATGCAGATCCGCAGCGCGTTTGGCGCGGTGCAAGGCTCCCTCAGTTGGTTTATCAAGCTGTACCCGAAGTTGATGCGCTGGAGTTCGGCGGTGGAACGGCTGGGGCAGTTTGAACACGCCATCGCCGCCAGCCGCTGCCAGGCCCAGGCACCGGTGATTGGCGACTGCCTGTGCGTCAGCGGCCTGGATGTACTGCGCCCTGACGCGGGCCTGCTGCTGGGCGATGTGTCAGTACAAGTGGCTCAGGGGGAGTGGCTGTTGATTGCCGGCCGCAGTGGTATCGGCAAATCCACGTTGCTGCGCACCTTGCAGGGCATCTGGCCGTATTGCCGGGGCGGCTGGCAATTGCCGCCAGGGCGCAGCCTTTTGCTGCCGCAGAAGCCTTATCTGCCGAGCATGCCGCTGCGTCAGTTGCTGGCTTACCCTGCGGTTGAAGTGCCGAGTGGCGTGCGCTTGGTTGCCGTGCTGCTACAGGTGGGGTTGCCAGGGTTGGTAAATCGCCTGGACGAACAACGTGAATGGGCGCGGGAACTGTCGGGCGGTGAACAACAGCGCATCGGTCTGGCGCGCGCGCTGCTGTATGCGCCGGACACGTTGTACCTGGATGAAGCGACCAATCAGCTCGACGAGGCCAGTGCGCATGCCCTATTGGTGCTGGTGCGTGAGCAATTGCCTGAATGCACAGTGATTGGCATCAGTCATCAGGTGGCGCTGGCGCCACTGTTTGATCGCACCTGGTCCCCTGAAACGGCACAAAACGCTGGGGTTGTGGCAGGTTTTGAGGCTGCTGCGCAGCCCAGCGCGGGACAAGCCCGCTCACCACAGAAAGAGCACTGAGCGGGGTCTAGAGCACGCTGCCCATCGCCTTCATCAACACCAGGTCCCGCGCGTAAATATCCGGCGCGTAGACCAACCCACCCTGGCGGTCGACTTCAACCGTCCAGTAACCGAGCAACACTGGCACCGGTGTGGACAGCCTGAATTCATGGGTCACGCCAGTGGCCAGCAGTTCATCGGTGCGCGCCCGTTCGGCCGGGCTGACCAGCAGATCGCGCAGCAACAACGGTTGTTCCACCCGCACGCAACCGGAGCTGAATGCGCGAGGGCCTTTGGTGAACAGCGGCTGGCTCGGGGTGTCGTGCAGGTATACCGAATACGGGTTGGGAAAGCGCATCACGATCTTGCCCAACGGGTTGCGCGGCCCAGCTTCCTGGCGCAGCAGGATATTGCCGGGGCGCGCCCAGTCGATCTGCTCGGGCGCCAGCGGGTGGCCTTCGGCGTCGAGCACTTGCAGGTTTTGCTGGCGCAGGTATTCAGGGTTCAGGCGGATGGCCGGGAGTTTATCCTCGCGCATGATGGTCGGCGGGATTGTCCAGGTGGGGTTGAGCGTCAGCCGGGTAATGCGGGATTTGAGCAGCGGCGTCTGGCGTTCGGCGCGGCCCACTTGCAGGCGGGTTTGCCACACCGGGATGCCGCTCTGGTACACGCTCAATTGCGCGGCGGCGACGTTGACCAGCACGCCTTCGGGCTCCAGGTCCTGGGCCAGCCAGCGGAAGCGTTCAAGGTTGATGCGCAGTTGCTCGCGGCGCATGGCCGGGCTGATGTTGAGTTCGGCCACGGTGCCGGCGCCGATCACACCGTCCGATTGCAAGGAGTGGCTGACCTGGAAAGCCTTCACCGCCGTGACTAACTCAGGACGGTATTGCTTGCCGACGCCCTTCGGTTCGCTGGGCAGATAACCACCGCTGTAGAGCCGGCGCGCCAGTTCCGGAACGCGTGGGTCTTCCATGCCGGGACGCAACAACGGGCCGCTGCCAACCGCCTCCCAATGGGGCAATGGCTGCTGGCGCACCGTGGAATAGGCATTGCGCAGGCTGCGGTACAAATCTGCGCTGGGGCGGGCCTGGTCGAACGCTTGCGCCATGTCATTCAAGCCGATGGCGGCAAAGGCCAGCACGTCGGTGTTGGGATCGCGGGTGGGAGGCTGGGAATGCCACAGCGGTTCGAAGCGCGATTGCTGCAGCCGGCCGAAGTGCAAGTCCTGGAGGGCTTGCAGGTAGTGTTGGCTGCTGTCGATATCGCTGCACAGTACGTTTTGCGTGGCGTGCGGCGCGGGCAGACTATAGTGGGTGGGATCCAGGCCATCGTCGGCGAGCATCAGCAATTGCGTTTGGAGTGCTTGGCGGCGCGTCTCGTCCGACCATAACGGTGCATCGCCTTGCTGCTGATAGAACGCTTGCAGGCGCGCAAGGGCTGGCGCGTCGATCTGCGGCGCCAGGCCTGGGCAAACACTGGGCAACTGCGCCAGGGCTTGTTGCAACGGGGCCAGGTCCACCGGCGCGGGGGTCGTGACCGGCAGCGGTTCCACCGGCAGCGCATCCGCTGTGGCGACCAATGGTGCAACGAGCAGGCAAATGCTCAAGTAACATGCGTGTTTTTTGAACAATGGCTTGGCTCCAATCCACAGTGGGGGAGATGTACTGTAGATGCTGACTTTTATGTATCGCCTGGGGATCGCCTTGAGTTTGGCTGTATTGAGCAATTCTGCGCTCGCCGCCAATGGCAACCCTCCTTCCTTGTATAGCAGCCTGGCGCGCTCGGCTCCAGAACTCAATCCCACTGTGCTGAAAAGTGCCCTGAGCGCGATGCAGTGCGCAGTCAGCAATGGCGAGGAACGCTCCGAGCGCCTGGCCGTGATTGACTATTCTCAGCCGTCGACCGCCCGTCGGCTGTGGATCTTCGACCTGCGCAAGAAAACCCTGGTGCTGCGCGATCTGGTGGCCCACGGCGCAAAGTCCGGGGAGAACTTCGCCACCCAGTTCTCCAACACCGAAGGTAGCCATCAATCCAGCCTGGGCCTGTTCCGCACCCAGGAAAGTTACCTGGGCACCCACGGTTACTCGCTGCGCATGGATGGCTTGGAGCCGGGGTTCAATGACCAGGCCCGTGATCGCGCCATCGTGATTCACGCCGCCGACTACGTAAGCCCGCTGTGGAGCAAGCGCGAAGGCCGTATCGGCCGCAGCCAGGGTTGCCCGGCGGTGCGCCCGCAGGTGGCGCGCCAGGTGGTGGATAAACTCAAGGACGGGCAGTTTATGTTTTCGTGGTACCCCGACCAGCGCTGGTTGAAGTCCTCGACGTACCTCAATTGCAAACCCCAACAGGTGGCAAGTAGTCGTACAATCCGTGGCGGTTAGCCTGTCCCCACAGATAAAAGAGAGCGTTCAATGCTTCTACACCAATCGACCTGGATCGAGATCGGGCAGTTTCTGGAGCGCAGTCGCACGGTGGTGATCCCCATCGGCTCCAACGAGCAGCACGGCCCGACCGGTCTGCTGGGCACCGACTGGATGTGTCCGGAAATCATCGCCGTTGAGGCGCAAAAAAACGCCGACATCCTGATCGGGCCGACCTTCAATATCGGTATGGCCCAGCATCACCTGGGTTTCCCCGGCACCATTTCCTTGCGCCCTTCCACCTTTATCGCCGCGATTGGCGATTGGGTGCGTTCGCTGGCCGGGCATGGTTTCGACAAGATCCTGTTCCTCAACGGCCATGGCGGGAATATCGCAACCATCGAGGCGGCGTTTTCCGAGCTGTACGCCGAAGCCAGTTTTGCCCGTCGACCCGCCGGCTTCGCCCTGAAGCTGGTGAACTGGTGGGACCTGGAAGGCGTCAGTGACCTGGCCCACCGCCAATTCCCGGTAGGCCACGGCAGTCATGCCACGCCGTCAGAGATCGCGGTGACGCAGTGGGCGTATCCGGACTCGATCAAGTCGGCCGACTATTCGCCGCAGATCGCCAACATTGGTCCGATCCGCGAAGCCCTGGACTTCCGTGCACGCTTCCCCGATGGACGCATGGGCTCGGACCCGGCGCTGGCGACGGTGGAGAAAGGCGGTGAATTGGTGGAGTTGGCGGCTCAAGGGCTGGTCAAGACCGTCAACAGTTTCAGCAACGAAGCCAAAGCCTAGGTCGAGTACACATCAACCTGTGGGGAGGGGCTGCTTCGCAGACCAGCGCAGGGCAAGCCTGCTCACCACAGAAAGCGCCCTCCCACATTGGATGTGTGTGCTACTTACATTCCTGCGCCGCCAACTCCAGTCGCGACGGCGTTAACGCCGACGCCAGCGGCTTGCGCTCATACAGGAACACCTTGGCGCCCTCTCCAGCCTTGTACGCTTCCAGCACATCGTCGGCCGCAATCTTGCTGGTCAACACCGCGCGGGCGTGGCGCGAGTTCTGGGTCACGGTCGACGTAATCCCGTGTTTTTCCAGCTTGGGCAAGACGCATTGGAAATAGGCGTCAGTGCCTTTGCTGGTTTGCAGGGTCAAGGTTGGAGTGTTTGGGGCAGAGACACAGCCGGCCATCAACAGAGCCGTAGCCGGTACAAAAAAAGAGCGCATGAAAAAATCCTGATATTGAATATAAACGTTCACATCAACCGGCACGTACCAGCGCCTTGAGCGACGCATCAAACTGCTTCAAAGCATCCAACTGCACATCCCGCTGCTGCTCGATCTGCGCGGCAATTTCCGGCGCGTCCTTGTCACGGACCCACACCGACGGCACCTGTTTGTGCACCGAGCCTTCGGCCTTGGCGATGTATTGCAGGTCGGCGTCATAGAACCGCGCAATAAAGCGCGCCTCGACCTGATCGTTACGCTGGGTGAGCAGTTGATTATGGGTATCGAGCATCACCACTACATCGGGATGAGCCTGCACCAAGGCATCCAGGTTGTCGTAGACGGTCACCGACAAAAAGGCGCCCTGCAGCGAACTCATCAACCAATCAATGGCCAACTCCGGGTCGGAGCTGTTGACGAACGCCTGGCGTATACGCCCGTCGAGGGCATCCTTGGCGCCATTCAAGGCCATATCGTGGTAGCGTTCCAGATAGCTGAGGTTGTCGCGAGTATTGTCGCTCAACAACACACCTACTGACTGCGTGTGCTGCAGGGAGTTTACGCTACCGGCGATGGGTAGCAAATGGCCTGTACGCAGTTCGCCGGCGATGGCCGCGCTGCTCACTGCCACCGTACCCAGCATCAGAATCATTAGACCAAGCTGAATAATCGTCCTCATCGCGCATTTCCTTGAACAGCGTCTCGATGAAGGGATTTTGCGCTTTCCGTGCGAAAACAGAACTTGCGTTGCGTGATGGTGACTATTATCTGAAGCGATAGTGTTGCGATAAAACCGATAAGGAGCCGCCATGAAGCCCCACCAGAAAACCTTCGACCGCATCCGTGAAGCCGTCTTGCCGGAATTTCGCGAGCGGGTCGCCGATTACCTGGTCGACTATGAAACCGTGCTGCAGGACATCAACGCCGACACCGACCAAGTCTGTGCCAGCGCCCAACAACTGCGCGGTTACCTGCGCGGCTTGAACACCACGCGGGTGCTGGGCATGGCCGATTGGGAAGACCTGGATCGGCGTGTGGAACACATCACCGCAAACGCTACAGCGCAGGACGTTGCTGATTGACCCATTCCTGCACCGACGGCCGCTGCCACTGACGCTGGGCATACGCCACCAACTCAGCCGGTACGCGGTCGCCGTTGAGGATCAGGCGGTTGAGCATGATCGCCAGATCCACATCAGCAATCGACCACTCACCGAACAGGTTCGTCGGGTTACCCGCCAACAACGCCTGCGCCCCAGTGATCAACCGCTTGGCGGCCGCTTCGGCCACGGGTGACAACGGCGGCATCTGCTGGCCGTAGAACACCACCAGCGTGGAACGCTCCTGACGAATTGGCAGCAAATCACTGCGCAACCACGCCTGTACCTGCCGCGCCCTCGCCCGCTGCTTTGGATCGGCGGGGTACACCGCTGTCCCAGGGTAGGCCTCTTCCAGATACTCGGTGATCGCCGAAGATTCCGACAACGCAAAGTCACCTTCCACCAGGGTTGGCACCCGTTGGGTCACAGACAGCCGGGCGAAATCGGCGGTCTGGTTTTGCGCGGCATCCAGGTCCAGGGTAACCAGGTCGAAGGCCAGGCCCTTTTCCCGCAGGGTGACGAACACCGACATCGCGTAGGGGCTGGTGAACAGCGAATCAACGTAAAGGCGCAACGGGCTCTGGCTCATGGGCAATCTCCTTGAATGAGCCCTCACGCTACGAGATGTGCGCGGATAAAGACAATGCAGGGTTTTTATGGGGGCATTCCTGGCGGGAATACTGCTTAAAACGCCTGAATATCGACCTCGCCCGTGTAGGGCTGCCGGTGGGTGCCTACACGTCCTTTATAGATCGGTTTTGGGTGGGCGCCTGGCGTCTGGCGCCCCCCCAACACGCTCGACAGTGGACCGTGTTTACCCTTTAGAAGTCCACCGTTGCCGATAGCTTCACCGTCCGTGGCTCGCCCTGGGTCAGGTAGTTATTGGCGGTCGACGCCGACGCCCAGTACGCCTTGTTCGCGATATTCTCGACGTTGGCGCGCAAGGTGATGAACTTGTCGTCGGCCTTGAAGCCATAACGCGCACCGAGGTCAACACGGGTCCAGGCCGGAATGCTGAGTGTGTTGTCAGCGTTGACGTACTCGCCGCCGGTGCGCAGCAGCCGTGCGTTAACCGCAGCGCCCTGGATGCCCGGAATGTCCCAATCGGCGCCCACGTTGAACTGAAAACGCGGCACACCGGCGGCGCGGTTGCCGTCGGTGAGGCCGTTGGCGGTGTTCTTCAACTCGGTGTTCATCCAGGTCGCACCGGCCAGCACGCGCAGGCCGTCGAGGGGTTCGCCGAAGACGTTGAGTTCCACACCTTTGTTGATCTGCTGACCGTCGACGCTGAAGGTATTGGTGCCATTGGCGTTGGTGTTGGTCGCACTGTTCGGCTGTTCGATGCGGTAGACACCGAGGGTAGCGCCATAGCTGTCCCAATCGAACTTGACCCCGGCTTCGGTCTGTTTGCTGCGGTTGGGCGCAAAGACTTCGCCGGGGTTGGTGACGTTGGTCAGCGGCGCCGTCGGACCTTGGGCCAAGCCTTCGATACGGTTGGCGTAGAACGCCACATGCTCCCAAGGCTTGACCACCAGGCCATAAACCGGCGTGGTGATCGACTCGGCATAGTTGGCACTGCGCACGCCGGTGGTGGTGTTCCAGGCGTCCACTTCGATGGTCTGGCGGCGCACGCCCAACGTCAGCAATACGCGATCGTCGATAAAGCCAAAGGTGTCGGACACCGCAGCACTCTTGATGCGGTTTTTGCCAACGATGCGTGGGTCGTGCACATCGCTGCCGAAATAGGTGACGGTCGGGCGCGCTATCTGGGTCGGGTTGTACAGATCGCCGGGCTTGCGATTGCCCCGAAGGATCGCTTCAAACGCCGAACGCTGTTCGCCCCAGACTCCCGACAGACCGACGTTCATCTGATGGGTCACCGGCCCAGTGCTGAAGTGCCCGTTCAAACCGGCCATGGCACTCTTGTTGTCCTCATCATGGGGCGAATACAAAAAGCCCACTTGCCCGGCACCGTTGTTGCCCACATACAACGACGAATACTGACCATTCTCCCGCGTGTGCTTGGCGCCGCCGCCCACGTAAGCCGTCCAGTTGTCATTGAGGTCGTACTCGGCATTGAACATGCCGTAGGTGTCTTCCAACTCCGACCAGCTCCAATCCTGGGCGTAGTTATGCTTCGCCGATGGCGCCTTCGGCACTTGGGTACCTGTGGGGTAGACCACCGAGCGGCCGCTGTTGATGCGCTCTTTCTGGTAGCCGAAATCGGTCGACATGCGCAGGCGCTCGCCACGGTAATCCAGGGCGATGGCGATCAGTTGTGAGCTTTTGAATTCATCCTCGATGGCCGTGTCACCGCCGTGTTTGGCCAGGTTGACCCGCGCACCGAAACGGTTGTCTTCGCCAAAGCGCTGGCCCAGGTCGAGGTGCCCACCGGCCTGGCCGTCGGTGGTGGTGTCGAGGCTGATGCTGCGGGTCGCGGTGTCTTCGGCGCGCTTGGGCACCAGGTTGACGCTGCCGCCAATCCCGCTGCCCGCCGGCGATACGCCGTTGACGAAGGCGTTGGGGCCTTTGAACAACTCCACACGCTCCAGGGCCTCGGTGGTGACGATCTGCCGGGGCAGCACGCCATAGAGGCCGTTGAAAGCAATGTCATCGGTGTTCAGTGGCAGGCCGCGGATGGTAAACACTTGGGAGAAGTTACCGAACCCGGAGGACTGGCGCACCGACGCGTCGTTGAGCAACACGTCACCCACGGTGCGCGCCTGCTGGTCGGCGATGGTTTTGGAGGTGTAGCTGACCACGCTGAACGGCACGTCATTGATCGAGCGATTGCCCAACACCCCCAGGCGCGCCGAACGCGCTACCTGGCCACCGCCATAGGTGTCCACCTCTGCCCCACTCGTTTCGGCGCTGATGGTGGTGGCGCCCAGTTGCAGCACGTCGCCAGTGGCCTCGGGCACCACGGTGTAACCGCCGCTGCCGGTGCTTTGCACGGTGTAGCCGCTGCCCTGGAGCAGTTGCATGAAACCCGATTGCGCAGTGTAGCTGCCTTGCAGGCCCGGACTCTGTTGGTCATTGAGCAGCGCGGAATCAAACGACAGCGGCACACCGGATAACGCCGCGAACTGCGCCAACACATTGCCCAAGGGCCCCGGCGCGAGGGCATAGCTGCGCGCGGCGCCCGCGACTGTCTCTGCTGCCATGGCGCTGTGCAGCGGTGCGAGAGTGGCAAGCGCAACAGCCAGGCTCAGCGCCTTGAGGGGACGGGGGCAAAAGAGGTGCAGTCTGGCGTTCATGGGCGTTCCTGTCGGCGCGGTGCAACGTTGAGGGTTCTCCCCTACACCGGACGACAACGAAAAAGGTATCAGCGAATCTGAAAGAAATTTCAACGCGGCTCGACGGTGACCCAGTAGCCGGTCAAGCGGCTGACGGTCACCGGCAGGGTTTCCTGCAACAGGCGCAGGCTGGCATCGGTATCACGCAGGGGGAATGCGCCGGAAACGGTCAACCCCGCCACGCCGGGGTGGCAACGCAACACGCCGGCACGGTAGCGCCCCAGTTCGTCGAGCAAATCCGCCAGGCGCATATGCTGGGCCAGCAGCATGCCGTTCTCCCAGGTCATGGCGCTGACATCCAGCGGCCCAACCGCCGCCACGCTGTCGTTGCCAAATGCGCTCTGCTCACCGGCCTTGAGGATCAACCCACGCTCGGCGTGGGTAGGCAGCATCTCCACCGCGCCTTCGATCACGGCCACGCGGCTAATGTGCTCACCGACACGCACGCTGAAGTGCGTGCCCAGCGCACGGGCGGTGCCGTGGCGGGTTTGTACGATAAACGGACGATGGCTTGGTGCAGGGTCCTTGGCGGTGGTGATCATCACTTCGCCTTGCAGCAGTTCAATGCGCCGTACCTGATCGGTGAAGCCGATATTCAACGAGCTGGCGGTGTTGATCAGCAGGCGCGTACCGTCAGGCAAGGTCAAAGTGCGTTGCTCGCCGATGGCGGTGCGCTGGTCGGCCGCCCACGACTCCCAGGGCTTTTGCTGCAAGGCCAGCCACGTCGCCGGACCTGCCAGCAGCAACAACCCCAATGCCTGGCGCCGGCCAAGGGATTTTTTGCGGCCGATACGCTTGAGGGTGTCGCCGGCAATCGCACTCGGCACGCTGTTGAAGTCCCCCAGAATCGCCTGCGCACGCTGCCAGGCCTGCGCGTGCTGGGCGCTGCGGCCTTGCCATTGGGCGATGGCGCGGTGGTCTTCGTCAGTCGCGCTGCCGGACTGCAACTGCACCATCCAGTCGGCGGCTTCGCCCAGGATCAGCGGGTCAATCGACGGTTTCATGCCACGCTCAGGCAGGCGAGGAAAGCATCGCGCATATAGCGTTTGACCGACACCAGCGACACCTTCAACTCATCGGCAATCTGCTGGTACGTCAGGCCATCGAGCTGCGACATCAGGAACGCCTGGCGGGTTATCTCGGGCAAGTCGCGCAGCATGGCTTCGATACGGTACAGCGCTTCGAGAATCAGCCAGCGGGTTTCCGGCGATGGCACTTGCTGCTCGGGCAAGTGGGCGATGGTTTCCAGGTAGGCGCGTTCGACCTCCTGACGACGCCAACTGTCGATCATCAGGCCCTTAGCAATATGAGTGAGCAACGCCCGTGGCTCGCTGCCAAAACCGGCGCAGCTCTGGCGACTCAGCAACCGCACGAAGGTGTCGTGAGCCAGGTCGGCCGCATCGCTGGCATTGCCCAGTTTGCGGTCGAGCCAGCGGTACAACCATCCGTGGTGTTCGCAGTACAGCGCCTGAATAGGCAGGTTGAGGGGGGACGACATGCGAGTCACCGGCATCAAGGCCACGGAGTAATTAAGAATTGATCGCATTCTAGTCTGGGCGACGGACCTCAGCAATGTGCAATTTAATGTTATAGGATAACATCCACTTTCCACCCAGCCCTGCGACCACACCCATGACCGATGCTGTTCCCCTCCGTCAACGCCTGCTCTCCATCGACGCCCTGCGCGGCCTGGTGATCCTGTTCATGCTGCTCGACCACGTTCGCGAAACCTTCCTGCTGCACCGTCAGGTCGGCGACCCGATGAGCATCGACAACACCGAACCTGCGCTGTTTATCAGCCGCACCCTCGCCCACCTGTGTGCGCCGGTGTTTGTCTTGCTCACGGGGTTATCCGCGTTTTTGTACGGCCAGAAATACCAGGGCCGCCGCGATGTGTCGGCGTTCCTGTTCAAGCGCGGGTTGTTCCTGGTGGTGCTGGAATTCACCCTGGTCAACTTTGCCTGGACCTTCCAGCTCCCACCGAGCGTGATCTACATGCAAGTAATCTGGGCGATTGGCATCAGCATGATCGCCCTCGCCGCCCTCGTGTGGCTGCCGCGCCCGCTGCTGATCATCGTGGCGCTGGTGATCATCGGCGGGCACAACCTGCTGGATGGCGTGCACTTTGCTCCAGGTTCGGCGCTGCGGAATCTGTGGGCAATCCTGCATGAACGCAGTTGGATCGACGTGTCCGCCGACCTGCGCTTGCGCACTACCTATCCGGTGTTGCCGTGGATCGGTGTGATTGCACTGGGCTACAGCATCGGTCCGTGGTTCGCCAATGCCACCGTGCCTGCAGCGCGCCAGCGCCAACTGTTGCTGGCCGGTGCGGGTTCGTTGATGGGGTTTGTGATGTTGCGTGCGGTCAACAGCTACGGCGAGAAGCCTTGGCAGACGTACGAGAGCGGCGTGCAAACGGTGATGAGCTTTTTCAACGTGACCAAGTACCCGCCTTCGTTGTTGTTCCTGGCGTTGACCTTGGGGATTGGACTGTTGTTGCTGTTGGCGTTTGAGCGCGCGGGGCATAAACGTTGGATCGGAGTATTGGCCGTGTTTGGTGCAGCGCCGATGTTCTTTTACCTGCTGCACCTGTACGTGCTGAAAGTGCTGTATTTAGCGTGTGTGGCGGCGTTCGGCCTCAACCATGGCAACTACTTCGGGTTCGATAGCATCGGTGCCATATGGCTGGCGGCTCTGTTGCTGCCGCTGGTGCTTTACGTGCCAGTGCGCTGGTTTGCCGGGCTGAAGGCGCGTCGACGGGATCTGGCGTGGCTCAAATACCTCTGAGCGTAGATTCAATTGTGGGAGGGGCATTGTGGCGATGCTACAGGCCCTGACTTCGATATCTCCGAGTCAGGATGCTGGCTGAGCACATATCCGTTGCTGCGATAACGGCGGCTTATGCTTTCGCCCTTACGGCGACCGGATTCTTAAGCCGAACTCCGTCCAACTGTGGGAGGGGGCTTGCTCCCGATGAGGGTGTGTCAGTTGATGCAGCTGTGACTGTTCCACTGCCATCGGGAGCAAGCCCCCTCCCACAGTTTGATCTCCATAGATCAGGCAGATAGGTCCTAGCCTGCTGTCCTGCTTTTGCTCTGCTTTTGCTCTGGCCCTTACATCCTTTTCGCTGACGAAGTCAGCGGTCTTTTGATCTGCGCTTTTGATTGTGATCTTGATCTTAGGCGCCCCGTCAAACACGCTGGCCGAACGCAGGCTTGAATCCGTGGGTAACCCGGCAGGACGCCGGGTTAGCCGCGCTGGGCCATGGATGGCCCATCGCGGCGGCCCACGGATTCAAGCCGGAGTGAGGGCACACCGAGCCTAGGCGAGGTGCCGAGTGTTGGGGCGAAGCGTTTTTGGTTACTTTTTGCGCTCTTCAAAAAGTGACCCGCTGTAAGAGCGGAACCCATAGCCGCCGTTACCGCAGAAACGGATACGCACACCAACAAACCGCCATCGAAAGCAAACCTCGCCCCACATTTTTAACCGCGTTACGCCAATTCCGCTCGCAGTTGACGCGCCGCAGTGACCATATGAATCAGCGCCGCCTCAGTCTCCGGCCAGCCACGCGTCTTCAAACCGCAATCCGGGTTCACCCACAACCGCTCGGCCGGGATCCGCTTGGCTGCCTTGCGCAGCAGGTTAGCCATTTCCGATGCATCGGGCACCCGTGGCGAGTGGATATCGTAGACTCCCGGGCCGATGTCATTCGGGTAGGCGAAGGCTTCAAACGCGTCCAGCAACTCCATGTCCGAACGTGAGGTTTCGATGGTGATCACATCGGCATCCATCGCTGCGATGGACTCGATCACATCGTTGAACTCGCTGTAGCACATGTGGGTATGGATCTGGGTGTCGTCACGCACGCCAGAGGCGCACAGGCGGAACACTTCGGTGGCCCAATCCAGGTAGTGCTGCCACTGTGCCTGGCGCAACGGCAGGCCTTCGCGAAACGCGGCTTCGTCGATCTGCACGATCTTGATGCCAGCGGTTTCCAAATCCAGCACTTCATCACGAATCGCCAAGGCCAATTGGCGGGCCTGCACTTCACGGCTCACGTCTTCGCGGGGGAACGACCACATCAGCATGGTCACCGGACCGGTCAGCATGCCTTTCATGACCTTGTGGGTCAGGCCTTGGGCATAGCGGATCCACTCCACGGTCATCGCCTTCGGACGGCTCAGGTCGCCGAAAATGACGGCTGGTTTCACGCAACGCGAACCGTAGCTCTGGACCCAGCCGAAGCGCGTGAACACGTAGCCATCCAGTTGCTCGGCGAAGTACTCGACCATGTCGTTACGTTCAGCTTCACCATGCACCAGCACATCCAGGCCGAGGTTTTCCTGCACTTCGACGGCGTGCCTGATTTCGCTGTGCATCGCTTCGACGTATTCGGCCTCGCTCAACTTGCCAGCCTTGTATGACTGGCGCGCCAGGCGAATCGAGGCTGTTTGCGGGAACGAACCGATGGTGGTGGTCGGGAACAACGGCAGTTTGAGGCCAGCGCGCTGTTGCTCGATACGCTGGGCAAACAGCGAGTGGCGCTGGCTGTCCTTGGCAGTAATAGCGGCAACACGTGCCTGGACGGCCGGTTTGTGGATTCTTGGCGAAGCAGCGCGTGCGGCCTGCACGGTGCGGCTGTGCGTCAGAGCAGCAAGCACGTTGGGCGCTTCAGGTTGGTTGACCGCCTGGGCCAGCACCGCTACTTCGGCGCACTTCTGCACAGCGAAGGCCAGCCAGCTTTTCAACTCGGCATCCAGCTTGTCTTCACGGCCCAGGTCCACCGGGCTGTGCAGCAGCGAGCAGGACGGCGCCACCCAAAGGCGATCACCGAGTTTTTCATGAGCATGCTGCAAGATCGCCAGGGCGTTTTCCAGGTCGCAGCGCCAGACGTTGCGTCCGTTCACTACCCCCAGGGACAGCACCTTGTACGCCGGCAGCCGGTCGAGGATGGTCGGGTACTGTTCCGGCGCCCGTATCAGGTCGATGTGCAGGCCATCCACTGGCAGGTTCGCGGCCAGGCCGAGGTTCTCTTCCAGACCACCGAAGTAGGTCGCCACTAGCTTTTTCAGTGGGTCGCGCTGGATCAGGTTATAGGCGCGTTCGAAAGCGTTTTTCCACTCTTGTGGCAGGTCGAGCACCAGGATCGGCTCGTCGATCTGTACCCATTCCACGCCCAGGTCCGCCAGGCGTTGGAAGATCTGGCCATACAACGGCAGCAGGCGCTCCAGCAGATCAAGCTTGTCGAAGTCGCCGCCCTTGGCCTTGCCCAGCCACAGGTACGTCAACGGGCCAATCACCACCGGCTTGACGTTGTGGCCCAGCTCGAGAGCTTCCTGCACTTCTTCGAAGAGTTGATCCCAGCCCAGATGGAACTGCTGGTCGACGCTGAATTCAGGCACCAAGTAGTGGTAGTTGGTATCGAACCACTTGGTCATTTCCTGGGCGTGGGCACCGCCGCAGCAGTTGTCGCTGACACCCCGCGCCATACCGAACAGGGTTTGCAGGGTGGCCTTGCCATCCGCCGGGCGAAAGCGCTCAGGGATCACGCCGAACATCAGCGAGTGAGTCAGCACCTGGTCGTACCAGGCGAAATCGCCAGCGGGCAGCAACTCAATACCGGCCTGTTTCTGCAACGCCCAA
Organism: Pseudomonas sivasensis; assembly: GCF_021391435.1. NCBI lineage: Bacteria > Pseudomonadati > Pseudomonadota > Gammaproteobacteria > Pseudomonadales > Pseudomonadaceae > Pseudomonas > Pseudomonas sivasensis. The sequence goes on from NZ_CP090029.1 coordinate 3,755,623, forward strand.
TGGGTCTTGCGCAGGTCACGGCCAACGGCGCGCAGGCCGTCCTCGTCGAGCTCACCCTTCCAGAACGCTTCCTGCGCTTTTTTCAGTTCACGATCGCGTCCAATGCGCGGAAATCCCAGGGAATGAGCGACAGCCATGACTTACAACTCCAATGTCGTTATGTATGGCAGTCATTGTCGGGAATTGATCATGGTGAGACAAACTCATTCTATTTTAGATCAGCACAAGTTTCGCTCATGTTGAAGCTTGCCTTTAGCCGACACGGCACTCATTCATTGCGGGTACTATGCTCGCAAACAATACATTCAAATGAGCACCCATGATCAAAGCCAGCCTGCGCAGTCACCTGACCTTATGGTTTGCCGGTTTATCCCTGCTCACCTTGCTGAGCGTGGGCTTTTATGTGGGGCACATCGCAACTGGGCAGATGAAGCAGGCCAGCGGCGTTGCTTTGTTGAGCACAGCGCGCTCCACCGCTGCGCTGTTGGCCGTGCAACTGCGCGAGCGTCAGCTGGAAGTGACCCTGCTCAGCAAAGCGCCGCTGTTTCGCAAGGGTGACTTGAACGAGCCGGACATCCTCACGCTGATGGAGCTGCGTACCCAGTCTCGCGCCGAGTACGCGTGGATGGGCGTCGCCGATGCCGACGGCCGTGTGCGCCAGGCGGTGAATGGGCTGCTGGTGAATCAATCTGTCAGCCAGCGCCCATGGTTCCAGGCCGGTCTGCTTGGCGAGTACACCGGCGATCCCCATGAGGCGGTGCTGCTGGCCAAGTTGCTGCCAGGGGCGGCCAACGGCGAGCTGTTGCGTTTTATTGATTTCGCCGAGCCTATCCGTAACGCCAAGGGCGAGACCATCGGCGTGCTGGGGGCCCATGCGCACTGGCGCTGGGTGACGCAAATCGTCGATTCGGCAGTGATGCAGAAGGACGCCATCCCTGATATCGAGGCGCTGATTGTCGACTTCGACGGCAAGGTGCTTTATCCCGAACTGCTGGCCGGCGAGCAGATGCCTAAAGACAAGCTGGTCACGCCTTCCGGCTGGTCCACGGCGGACGGTTTTGTGACCGCTTCGGTCGCGGTGCCCAGCCCCTCCAACGCAAAAATGACTTGGTACATCATGGTGCGCCAGCCGTTGGATGTGGCCCTGCAACCGGCGCGCACGCTGCTCTACAAACTGCTGATACTCGGTGTACTCGCCGCCGTGGCGTTTATGGTCGCGGCGTATTACCTGGCCTCCTCCCTCAGTCGCCCTATCGAACAACTGGCCAAATCCGCCAAGCAAGTCCAGGAGCACCAGCCCGGCGCAGTGTTTCCCCAGGAGCACTCGGTACTGGAAATCGCCCAACTGGGCCGTTCGCTCACCGGCATGACCCAAGCGCTGCTGGCCAAGGAACGCCAGCTGCAGGAAGCCAACGCCTCCCTGGAAGCCACTGTCGCCCAACGCACCGCCGACCTCACCCAGGCCAACGCCGAACTGCTGAAACTGGCCACCCACGATGCCCTCACCGGCGTGTTCAACCGTCGCCGCTTCGATGAAAAACTCGCCGAGAACAGCCTGCTGTTCCAACGCACCAGCCGCACCTTCGCCCTGCTGCTGATCGATGCCGATTACTTCAAGCGCGTCAACGACACCTACGGCCACGCCATTGGCGATGATGTGCTGTGCCAACTCGCCGCGCTGATAGAAAGTACGACGCGCGCCACTGACTTTGTGGCGCGTTATGGCGGGGAAGAATTCGCCGTGCTGCTGCCGGAAGTCGAAGCGCCGGACAGCCCCGACGTGGTCGCCGAAAAAATCCGCGCGGCCGTCGAGGCGGCAGTGTTTCCAGCCGTGGGCCGTCTGACCGTGAGCATCGGCGTGGGCGTGGCCGAGCCTTCGGACCGTGACTCCCTGGCACTGCTCAAACGCGCGGACATGTGTTTGTATGAGGCCAAGGCCGCGGGCAGGAACCGGGTGGTTTGAGCACGCCTCCCTCGCCACAGGTACAGTGCCCGCCACGCTATTTCGGATAGGTCCCTACAGGGATGTCATTACCCAAGGCTGTTGTCTTTGGGGCGCAATCAGCTATGAGGTCGAACGCTCAGTGCCCACACAAAGAGTCCCTATGAAGCCCTCCAGCGAAGCCCCTTCGATACGTAGACTGGAAGAACTCCCAGACGAGATCCACACGCTGGAAGCGCAAGCCATTGCCGAAGGGTTCAAGTTCCTCACGCGCCTGATCACAGAGTGGGAAACAGGCGCCAATCGGTTCGAACAACCGGGCGAGTACCTTTTGGGCGTGTTTTACCAGGAGCAACTGATTGCAGTCGGCGGCGTTTCCCGTGATCCCTACGCCGGCTCAACCGTGGGCCGGCTGCGCCGGGTATACGTGACTCCCCAAATGCGAGGGCGAGACGTGGGTAAGGCCTTGGTTCAAGCACTGCTGGATTACGCCACGCTGAAATTCCACGATGTGCGCTTATCTACCGATACACCCGAAGCCGCAGCATTTTATCTGCGCTGCGGTTTTCATCAGATCAGCGATGACACCGCAACGCATGCACGATCACTGAGCGCCCACTCGCGTCTACAGAGGTGAGGCGCTCAGCTGTACTACATCAACGGAATCGAATAACTCACAAACACCCGATTCTGGTCCTGGTCCCGCGCCACTTCACTGCGTGACACGCCGTTACGCCAGCCGAACCCGACGTTCTTGAACGTGCCGCTCTGCACCACGTAATCCAACGAGATGTCCCGCTCCCACTCGCTGGCGTCGTTGCCGCTGGCGGTAAGAATGTGGTCGCCCTTCAGGTACATCACCGAGGCCTTCAGGCCGGGTACACCCAGCGACGCGAAGTCGTAGGCGTACTGGGCAAAGGCAGTGCGTTCGCCGGCCTGGATGAAGGTCTGCACGGTACGGTCGGTGTAGAGGTACAGGCTGGCACCGCCCTCCCCTTTGTTCACCAGGCCGCCCTGGTTGAGTTGGGCGAAGTTGCTGTCGTCCGAAACTTGCTGGTAGCCGGCGGTGATCGCGTGCGGGCCCAGGGAGTAGATGAACGCGGCGCTCCAGGTGTTGTTGTCGATTTCACCGTTGCCGTTCTTGGTATAGCCGCCCAGCTTGTAGCCCTCGGCACGGCCGGCAGCACTGCTGTTTTTGCCGTCGGAGCTGGTCTTGAAGTAGCGCAGGTCGGTTTTCAATGAGCCGTATTCGCCCAACGGCAATACGTGGATCAACCCGGCGAAGTGTTGCTGGTAATAGTCTTCGAGATTGGCGTAGTAGTACTGGACCATCAGGTCCTTGGTCAGTTGGTAGTCCGCGCCGGCGTAGGTGAATTTATTGCTTTCCTGGGTACCGCCCGCCGCGGCCAGGCCACTGCGGTCGCTGGAACCGCGACCGGTGGTGTGCTCAAGCTGACCGCCGACCAGGGTCAGGTTGTCGATGTCCTTGCTGGTGACTTGCCCGCCTTCGAACGACTGCGGCAACAGGCGGCCGTCGTTGCTCACCAGGATCGGCAGGTTCGGGCGCAGGTAGCCGTAGCGCGCTTCGGTCTTGGCAAAGCGTGCCTTGGCGGTCGCGCCGCCACGGGCCCAGTTATCCGTGGCCTTGCCGTCTTCGGTGGGGATCATCGAGCTGCCGACATGGCGCGCGGCGCTGCTGTCGAGGGTCACGCCGAGCATGCCGATGGCGTCCAGGCCAAAGCCGACGGTGCCGTCGGTGAAGCCCGACTGGTAGTTGAGGATAAAGGCCTGGCCCCACTCTTCGGTCTTCGACGGTGCCGCCGTGCCGTCGCGGTTGTCGTTATTGAAGTAGAAGTTACGCATGCTCAAGTTGGCTTTGCTGTCGCTCAAAAAGTCAGCAGACGCCAAGGGGCTCAGAGCAATACCCAGGCTGCCGGTCAATACACTTAATACATTCAACGTGGCTTTCATCAGGACGAACTCCGGCGCGGAATCCAAGTTCCGGGCGCAAAAAATGGGCAGCAGGATGCCGTCGGCCAAATGTGAAGTTGGCCGCGGCGTTAACGGTTATTCAGTTGCCTAGTTGCTCGATTACTCAGTTGCTTAGTCAGCTGGTTGAGTGAAGTGAAACCTCCGTAAACCTCAGTCAATCAATCCATGAGCGTCATAAAACGGATACGGCCCCGGGTAATCCCCGAACACGCCGTTGTGGCTGATCAAGCCGTGTTGCGCATCCCAGCGGTGCAACAAGTACCCCGCCGGTTCCAGGTTGAAATGCGCGGGCGCGGCGTCTTGCAGGTCCAGCACAATCTGATGGGAGGTGCCGGGGCACACACAACTCAAGCTGCCGCCAAAGCGTCGTTGCATCGGCCGGTGCAGGTGCCCGCACAGCAGGCGTTCCACTTGCGGGTGGCGCGCCACGACGCGCTCCAGTGCGGCGGCATTGATAAAGGGTTCGCGGTCCATATGGCCGATGCCGCTGATAAACGGCGGATGGTGCAGGATCAGCAACGTCGGCGCGTCCGGGCGGCGTACCAGTTGCTCGTCCAACCAGTGCAATTGGCTGTCCATTAGCTGGCCGCCATGCCCACCGGGGATAGTCGAGTCCAGGCCGATCAAGCGCAGCGGATGCTCGTCCACCACCCAGTCCAACGGCCCCTCTGCCGACGACGGCAAATAAGCGTGATCACGGAATGCCTCAAGCAACGGACCGCGTGTGTCGTGGTTGCCGGGCACCAGGTAGCACGGCATGTGCAGGCGCGCGAGCTCGGGGTGCAGCACGGCGTATTCATCGGCGCGACCGAAGTCCACCAGGTCACCGCTGACCACCACGATATCGGGCCGGGGTTGGCTGGCGTTCAAATGGTCGACGGCACGGCGCAGCGCGCCCAAGGTATCGACCACCCCATACGTCAGGCGCTGGCCGGCTTTAAGGTGCAGGTCGCTGATTTGCGCAACAAGAAACGGACGATTCACAAGCAAACTCTCACGCATTCAGGGTGAACAACATGTGCGGCGCAATCGCCAGGGCGATCGGCGCGCCGACGGCGTACAAGTGGTTGTCGCTGCTGTCCACCAGCAGCGGTTGCGGGCCGCCCACGTCTACCAGCAAGCGGCTTTGGGCGCCCTGGAAAAACTGCGCCAGTAGATGGCCGTGCAAGTGCCCTTCGCTCTCCATCACCCGCAAGTGTTCGGGGCGGCAGTACACCGTGTTGGGCACGTCGGCGGCCTGCCACGGCAACTCGCCGCCGCAGACTTTCAGGCCATGGGCTGTTCGCGAGGTAACAGCAAAGGCATTGAGGTTGCCGACAAAACCGGCGACGAACGCATTGGCCGGTTTCTGGTAGATCTCCCGTGGGCTGGCCAGTTGCGCGACGCGGCCGTGCTCCATCACCAGGATACGATCGCCCAGGGCCATGGCTTCGCCCTGATCGTGGGTAACAAATACCGAGGTGATACCGAGGCCGCGCAGCAGTTCATTCAGCTCGCTGCGCAAGCGCTCGCGCAATTGCGCATCCAGGGCGGCCAGCGGTTCGTCCAGCAACAGCACTTTAGGGCGCGGCGCCAAGGCACGGGCCAAGGCCACGCGTTGACGCTGGCCACCGGACAGTTCGTGGATGCTGCGCTTGCCATGCTGTTGCAGGCCCACCAGCTCCAGTAATTCCTCGCAGCGCTTGTTCCGCGCAAGCGGCGCCATGCCGCGAATCTTCAAGCCGTAGACGATATTGCCGGCCACATCGAGGTTGGGAAACAGCGCGTAGTTCTGGAACACCATGCCCACATCGCGGCGCTCGATGGGCAGGCGAGTGACGTCGTCGGTGCCGAAAAAAACCTGCCCCACATCCGGGCGTTCCAGGCCGGCAATCAGGCGCAAGGTGGTGGTCTTGCCGCAGCCGGACGGGCCGAGGATCGCCAGGGTTTCACCGCCTTCAACGGTCAGGTTCAGATCATGCACAGCCACGGTGCCGTCGGCGAACGCCTTGCGACAGCCTTGCAGGCGAATAGTGATAGCGGTCATCGACGCTCTCCACGGGACAAACGAGCGCTGATGGCCTGCAACGCAATCAGCAGCGGCACGATCATCAGCAAAAAGATAAGGGTGTAGGCGCTAGCGATTTCCAGGCGCGCCGAGGCGTAGCTGTCGGCCAGGCCCACGGGCAATGTCTTGGTCATGGGTGTGTGGAGCATCCAGGTCAGGTTGAATTCGCCCAACGACAAGGTCACCACCATCAGCACGCCAGCGAGAATCCCCGCCCGGCAGTTGGGCACCACCACGCTGAAAAAGCGCTTGATCGGCCCGGCGCCCAGACTGGCCGCAGCCTCTTCCAGCACCGGCAGTTGCTGGCGTTGCATCACCGCCATCACCGGACGTACCAGGAACGGCAAGGTGAACAACACATGGCCCACCAGGATGAACAGCCAACTGCTGCGAAACGTGCCGAACTGGCCGTAGGTGAGCAGCAACGCCAGCGCACTGGCCAGCCCCGGCATCGCCACCGGCAACACCATCAGTTCTTCGAAGGCACGGCTGAAGCGGTTGTTCATGCACACCAGCGCATAGGCCGCCGGTACGCCGATCACGCAGACACACACCGCGCACGCCAGCGCCAATTGCAACGACAGCCATACGGTGGGCGAATAGGCCTGCCAGACCTGGATCAGCCAGTCGAAGGTCAGGCCGCTGGACAGGCCGACGAAGAAATTGCGCGTCAACCCGGCCAGCAACGACATCAGCACCGGCACCAACATGAACGCGCACACCAGCAAGGTGAACAGCAGTTGAATCACAAACAGCGATGAGCGCTTCACAAGACAGTCCCCGCATTTTTCACCAGACGCCGCGTGAGCAATAACACCGCCCAGGTCACCGCGCCGAGCACCACCGACAACGCGGCGGCGACGGCAAAGTTGGCGTAGTTGGTGAACACGTTGTAGATCGCCACCGGCGTTACATTCAGGCGCGTGCCCAAGGTGAACGCGGTACCGAAGGCGCCCATGGACGTGGCGAAGCAAATCGCGCCGCAGGACGCCAACGCCGGCGCCAGGCCCGGCACGATCACGTCGCACACCACCCGCCAGTGCCCTGCCCCCAGCGAATGCGCCGCTTCTTCCAGGCTGCGGTCGAGGCTTTCGCACGCGGCCATCACCGTGAGGATCACCCGGGGAATCGAGAAGTACAGGTAGCCGACAAACAGCCCGGCCAGCGAGTAGGCAAAGATCCAGCGCTCACCGGCCACTTGCAGGCCCAGGGACGCCAGCAACCCCTGGCGCCCGGCCAACAGGATCACCAGAAAGCCCACCACCACCCCGGGAAACGCCAGAGGAAACGTGAGCAAGGCCACCAACGCCGAGCGCCCGAAAAACTGCTGGCGCGCAAGGAATACGCCGCTGATGCCACCGATCAACAACGCGGTGAACGTCACCACGATCGCCAGCACGCAAGTCTGCGCCAGGCTGCCCAGGTACTGCGCGCTACTGAGCACCTGCCAATAGCCGCTGCCGAGGCTGTCGCGGCTTTCGGCGCCGAGCACCATCAAGTGCGCCAGCGGCAACAGCCAGAATGCGAACAGCACCGCAAAGGCCGGGGCCAGCGCCCAGGCCGCCTGTTTTGCCGATGCAGCCACTTACTTGACCTCGTTCAGGTAACGGGCGGCGAAGGCTTCCTGCACAGCGGCCATTTTCTGATAGTCCACCACGCCGGCGCGGGCGTAATCGCTGTCGGGCAGGAACTGCGCGGCGACGTCGGCCGGCATGTTCACCGGGCGTACCGGGCGCAAGTAAGCCTTGGCCCAGAGTGCCTGGCCTTGGTCCGACAGCACGAAGTCCAGCACCTTCTCGCCATTGGCGCGGTGCGGCGCGTTGGCCACCAGGCTCATCACATAGGGCACGCTGATGCTGCCTTCCTTGGGGATCACGAAGGCGACGTTGGCGCTGTCTTTGTAGCGGGCGCGGTAGGCGTTGAAGTCGTAGTCCACCAGGATCGGCAACTCGCCGGACAGCACCCGCGCATAGGCGGTCTGCTTGGGCACGATAGGGGCGTTTTTCGCCAGCTTCTGGAAGTAGTCGATGGCCGGGGCGAAGTTGTCCAGGTCGCCGCCCATTGCGCGGTTGATCGCCACGGCAGAGACGTAACCGACGAAGGCGCTGGACGGGTCCAGGTAGCCGACCATGCCTTTGTATTCAGGCTTGAGCAGGTCGGCCCAGCTTTGCGGCACCGGCAAGCCACCCAATGCATCGACGTTGACCATAATGCCCAAGGTGCCGGAGTGGATCGCAAACCACTGGCCGGCGGGGTCTTTCAACCCGGCGGGGATCTGCTCCCAGCCCTTAGGTTTGTAGCCATCGACCACACCGGCCTTTTGCGCCTGCAAGCCGAAGGTCACGCCGTAATACACCACGTCCGCGACCGGCGCGGCCTTTTCGGCCACCAGTTGCGCCAAGGACTGGCCGGAGTTCTTGTTATCCAGCGGCACCTGCACACCCGTGTCGGCGGCGATGGCCTTGAGCTGGGTGCCCCAGTCAGCCCAGTCCGGCGGGCAGTTGTAGCAAATAGCCGTTTCGGCGGCCTGGGCCAGGCTGGCCACACCGCACAGCAGCACGGCTGCCAGGGTTTTACTGAATGCGCGCATCAAGGAACTCCTCAAAGGGTTGGGTACTTTCGCCCGGCCGGATATGGCAAGGCAGGCAATGGGAAACCGGGGCATTCCCGGCGATCTGCGCCAGCAGTTGGTCAATCACCGTGCTGGCCAGCAGCGCGATGGGCTGCACCACGCTGCACAGGGTCGGGTGCATCTGGGTGCCGAGGGCGATGCCGTCAAAGCCCATCACCGACAACTGCCCGGGTACATTCCAGGCATTGCGGCGCAGCTCTGCGATCAGGCTGATAGCCAGGAAATCGTTGGAGCACACCAGCGCGCTGGGGGCGTCGGGGCCGTTGAGGTACGGCTGGATGGCAGCGAATTCGGCCTGGGTATGCGCGGGCATTTCGATCACCGCGCGGCTTTTGAGGCCGTATTCCTTCATCGCGTCGCAGTAACCGGCATAGCGCAGGCGTGCGCGGTCGGACTGCAAGGCGGGGCCGGCGACCATGCTGATGCGTCGATGACCGGCCTCCAGCAAGTAGCGCGTGGCCAAGGCCATGCCCGCGCGGTTGTCCACCGACACGGCGCTGTAGTTGGGGTTGCTCGGTTGGTGATAGGCCAGCACGAACGGGGTTTGTTCGGTATTCAGGCTGCTGAGCACGCTGTTGCTTTCGGCATCGGTGACCGTCAGCACCAGGCCATCGACGCGCTGGCGCAGCAGTTCTTCCACTACGATGCACTCGCGCTCGCTGCTGTAGTCGGTGGTCGCCAGCACCAGGCTGTAGCCACGCAACCGCGCGGCACGCTCCATGGCCTGGAACTGCTCGGCGAACACCGGGTTGAGCAGGTTGGGCACTACCACGCCAATCAATTGGGTGGTTTGCAGGCGCAGTTGGCGGCCGAGCAGGTTGGGCCGAAACCCCAACTCACGGGCGGCGGCGAACACCTGCTCACGGGTCGCCGGGCGCACCTGCTCGGGAGAGGCAAAGGTACGGGCGGCGGTGGCGCGGGATACGCCAGCCAGCCGCGCAACGTCTTTCAGGTCAGTCATGTTTACTCGCTTGAGATCGATCTCATTGGCGAGGACAGTAACGGGGGAATGTGGCAGGAAGGTGGTGGGGAGATGACGGTTTGATGTCAGCCAAGCCCCGACACGCTTTAATGTCAGGTGATCGCATGTAGCAGTTGCCGAGCTGCAAGCGAGGCTGCGTCAGGCGCGCTGCCGATTCAGACTCGAGTCGCGGCGGACGCTGCCTCACCGGGGCTCGACAGCTGCTACAAATTTGCGCGGTGTTGGATAGGACGGTGTCTACGTGCGACCGCGCTGAAAGCAGGCAAACCTGCTGACTTTGTCCGTCGGTCCTCGTCAGGCACGAATCACCAGGCCCTCCTCAGCCGCGATCGCCAGGATGTCTTTGGCTGAAACGTTGAGCCACGTATCTGCATCAGGCGCTCCTACCGACGCCAACCATAATCCGACAATCTGATAACCCAAGGCATACCCCAGCCATCGAGGCTTGTCGCCGGTGCCAAAAAACCAGGCGCTGTGATCGTAGTACGTCGCCTCAAGCTCGCTAAGGTGTGCAGGAAAACGCCTGAGCGCTTCAAGGCTGAACGCCCTCTCCCACGCCTCGGCTTCGCTGCCCAGCACATGCTGTACAAACATGCCTGCCAGGCCTTCGCTGACCAGCGCCTCCCCCAGCGTCCAGCCATACCCCGGCCCAGCCATGCGCAGGCAATGATGCACCTCATGCACCACATGTCGACTCATTGCGCCGCCTTCGAGGCTCGTGGCGAAATTTGGGTTATCGGGGTCCAGGGTCAGGGAGAACATCGTGCTGCGATAAGCGCGACCAACCAGGCCCAACTCCGGAATGGTTTCGCCGGGCAGCCGTTGAATCAGTACATCCAAGCGTGGTGGTGGCATCACTTGGGAAATCCCCCGGTAGGCGACATCGAACGCTTGCATCAATGCCTTGCGATGCGTGGCCAGGGAGCCCGAAGCTTCCAGCCAGTGCAGTGTCCATGCGTCCATTCTCACCTCTCGTCATCCCAACGTTGTGTCGTCACCCGAGTGGCTGATCATACCCACGAGCTGTCACATTGGCAGGTCAGATTAAAAGCGGCGCAGCAAAATCCGCCGGCTAACCTTTCGATTCGATCCAAGTGCGGGCACAATGCGTGTCCTTTTTTGGCAGGCACCGCCGCAGGCTCTCAAAAATGATCAAAACGCCGTACTACCTCATCGATAAACAGAAGCTTCTGGTCAACATGCAGAAGATTGCTTACGTGCGCGAGCAGTCCGGCGCCAAGGCCCTGCTGGCGCTCAAGTGCTTTGCCACGTGGTCGGTGTTCGACCTGATGCAGGAATACATGGACGGCACCACCTCGTCGTCGCTGTATGAGTTGAAGCTCGGTCGCCAGAAGTTCGAAGGTGAGGCGCACGCCTACAGCGTGGCCTGGGCCGACGATGAAATCGAAGAGATGCTCGATAACTGCGACAAGATCATCTTCAACTCCATCAGCCAACTGCAGCGTTTTGCCGAACGCAGTGAAGGCAAGACCCGCGGCCTGCGCGTCAACCCGCAAGTGAGCAGCTCCGACTACCTGCTGGCTGACCCGGCGCGTCCATTCAGCCGCCTGGGCGAATGGGACCCGGTGAAGATCGAAGGCGTGATCGAGCAGATCTCCGGTTTCATGTTTCACAACAACTGCGAGAACGGCGATTTCAACCTGTTCGACCAGATGCTGAACACCATCGAAGAACGCTTCGGCGCGCTGCTGCACAAGGTCAACTGGGTCAGCCTCGGCGGCGGCATCCACTTCACCGGTGAAGGCTATGCCATTGACGCCTTCTGCCAGCGTCTCAAGGCGTTCTCGCAGAAGTACGACGTGCAGGTCTACCTGGAACCCGGCGAAGCGGCGATCACCAACAGTGCCTCCCTGGAAGTCACCGTGCTCGACACCCTCTACAACGGCAAAAACCTCGCCGTCGTGGACAGCTCCATCGAAGCCCACCTGCTGGACCTGCTGATCTACCGCCTCAACGCCAAACTGGCGCCGAGCGAGGGCGAACACACCTACATGGTGTGCGGCAAATCCTGCCTGGCCGGGGACATCTTCGGCGAGTATCAATTTGATCGTCCGCTGGCCATCGGCGATCGGCTGTCGTTCATCGACACCGCGGGCTACACCATGGTCAAGAAAAATTGGTTCAACGGCCTGAAAATGCCGTCCATCGTAGTGAAACAACTCGACGGTACAGTCGAAGTGGTTCGTGAATTTGGTTACGACGACTACCTGTCCAGCCTTTCGTAAGCTGGCGGATATAGGAGAAATAAAGCAATTGAAAAAGAACGTTCTTATCATTGGTGCAGGAGGTGTCGCCAAGGTGGTGGCCCACAAGTGCGCGCAGCACAACGACGAACTCGGTCGTATTGCTATCGCGTCGCGCAACATCTCCAAATGCCAGGCCATCATCGACAGCGTCAAGGCCAAGGGTAGCCTCAAGGTTCCCGCCGACATCCAGGCCTTCGCGCTGAACGCCCTGGACGTGGAAGCGACCAAGGCCCTGATCCGCGAGACTGAATCGCAGATCGTCATCAACGTGGGTTCCGCGTTCCTCAACATGTCGGTACTGCGTGCCTGCATCGACACGGGCGTTGCGTACCTCGACACCGCCATCCACGAAGAGCCGGGCAAGGTCTGCGAGACCCCACCGTGGTACGGCAACTACGAATGGAACCACCTGGAAGAGTGCAAACAGAAGAACATCACCGCCATCCTTGGCGTGGGCTTCGACCCGGGTGTCGTCAACGCGTATGCCGCGCTGGCGCAGCAACAGCATTTCGACCGCATTGATTCGATCGACATCCTCGACGTCAATGCCGGCTCCCATGGCAAATACTTCGCCACCAATTTCGATCCGGAAATCAACTTCCGCGAATTCACCGGGCAGGTGTGGAGCTGGCAGAACAGCCAGTGGACCAGCAACACCATGTTCGAAGTCAAACGTACCGACGACCTCCCGGTCGTGGGTTCGCAGAACCTCTACCTCACCGGCCACGATGAAGTGCACTCGCTGTCGAAAAACCTCGACGTGCCCAACGTGCGTTTCTGGATGAGCTTCGGCGAACACTACATCAACGTGTTCACCGTGCTGAAAAACCTCGGCCTGCTCTCCGAGAAGCCGGTCACCACCGCCGAAGGCCTGGAAGTGGTGCCGTTGAAAGTGGTCAAGGCCGTGCTGCCCGACCCGTCTTCGCTGGCTCCGGGCTACACCGGCAAGACCTGCATCGGCGACCTGGTCAAAGGCACCAAGGACGGCCAGCCGCGCGAGATGTTCATCTACAACGTAGCGGATCACGAAGAAGCCTACGTTGAAACCGACAGCCAGGGCATCTCCTACACCGCAGGCGTTCCACCGGTAGCCGCAGCGCTGCTGGTAGCCCGTGGCGAGTGGGATGTGAAACACATGGCCAACGTCGAGGAACTGCCGGCTGAGCCGTTCCTCAAGGCGCTGGACGTGATGGGCTTGCCGACTCGGATCAAGGACGAGCACGGTGATCGAGCCTGGGATGCGATTGCCTGATAGGCGATAGCTGACCGAACAAAAAAATGCGCCCTCAGGGGCGCATTTTTTGTTTGGGCGGATGCCTATTTCCAAGACACTGAACATCCAATGTGGGAGGGGGCTTGCCCCCGATTGCAGTACATCAGTCACAGCAGCAGTGACTGACACACCGTAATCGGGGGCAAGCCCCCTCCCACATTGGAATTCACAGATGACCGCGTGCACTGCAATTGTCGGCAATTTGCACAAAGGTACTGAGTCCTGAACCTAAAGCGTTGAACACAGCCTGCCCGGCGGCGTGAAGATGGACGGGATAGAGCGCCTGAGCTATCTTCAGCCGCCTTATCGACCGCCCCGAAACAGGAAGTTACCGATTGAGCACGTCGCCCCTATTGCGAGGCCGCAGCTTCGCCCTCCTCGCCGGCATCACCTTCATTGCTATGGACCAGCTTGTGAAACTCTGGGCCCTGGTTTCACTGCAGGCCAACAGCTTCAAAATCGGCTCAAACCCGATCAACTTTGCGTTGGAGCTAAGCCTCAACCCTGGCGCATTCCTGAGCCTGGGCGCCGCTTTGCCACCACAGGTCAAACAACTGATCTTTATCGTCGGCGTGGCCGTTGTGGTGGCCTGGGCGATGGGGTGGTCCCTCTCCAACTGGAACCAGCCGCTGCGTAAAGTCTTGCCGCTGTACGCCATCGCCTTGGGTGGCATCGCCAACCTGATCGACCGGGTGTTTCGCGACGGCCATGTGGTTGACTACATGGTCCTGAACGTCGGGCCAGCGCATACCGGGGTGTTCAATATTGCGGATATCGCAATTACTGTCGGCGCGCTGTACCTGCTGATCGACCTGTTCGTGAAGCCGCGTAAAGCCTAGGCGTATCAGTATTTCTCCCCCTCATCGCCTCGAATTTCAGCGGCGAGGGCCAGGGCGATCGCCTTGGCTTTCACGATGCTCTCATCGCTGTATACAAACGAAATTTGGCCACGGCGATAATCGAAATAGTAATCCTGCTGCGTGGTGGGAGAGGTCCAGTACGCCGTTTGGTTACCGCTGATGGAAATCGTCGCTCCTGTCGTGGGATTAACGGCAGTCACTTCGTCCTGCAACAGGAGGGACGGGTCACCGGCACACACGTCACGCCATTCTTCAGGCGTTATTGCATTGCTTTCGACACGGGCGATATGGAGTTCATAGGCCATACAGACATCCATCTGAGAAAAGGGAAAATTCCTGGGCTGCGGCGGCAGCGTAGCATTGGATGACGCCCCTCCAGCGGCATGACAACCAGATCAGCGTTCCCACGCGCGTGGGAACGCTCTCAAAACACCGACCACCCAATCCGCTCACTCAACAACTCCAACGCCTTGATCCCCGCCAGTGAGTTCCCCGCCGCGTTCAACTCCGGCGACCACACGCACACGGTAAATTGCCCCGGCACCACCGCGACAATGCCGCCGCCGACCCCGCTCTTGCCCGGCAAGCCCACGCGATAAGCAAAATTCCCCGCCTCGTCATACAGCCCGCTGGTGGCCATGATCGAGTTGACTTGCTTGGTCTGGCGCGCGGTGAGGATCTGTTCGCCGCTGTGGGCACTCGTGCCCTCGTTGGCGAGGAAACTGAACGCCTTGGCCAAGTCCAGGCAGCTCATCTGCAAGGCGCAGTAGTTGAAGTAGCTATGCAGCACCGCATCCACGTCGTTGTGGAAGTTGCCGAAGGATTTCATCAGGTAGGCCATGGCCGCATTGCGCGCGCCGTGCTGGGCTTCGGAGTCGGCGACGACGCTGTTGACCAGGATCTGCGGGTTGCCCGACAGGCGCCGAACGAAGTCGCGCATCGACAGAATCGGCACCGCAAAGCGTGATTGGTTGATGTCGCAGATCACCAGCGCACCGGCATTGATGAAGGGGTTACGCGGGCGACCGCGTTCGAATTCCAATTGCACCAACGAGTTGAACGGTTGCCCCGACGGCTCGTGGCCCAAGCGTTCCCAGATGGATTCGCCGCCATGGTCGATGGCCTGCACCAGGCTGAACACCTTGGAAATGCTCTGCACCGAGAACAGCGTATCGGCATCTCCGGCGCGGTAGGCCGAACCGTCGTTGCCATACACGGCGATGCCCAGTTGGTTGGCCGGTACATCGGCCAGCGCGGGAATGTAGTCGGCGACTTTGCCGAGGCCGATCAGTGGGCGCACTTCGTCGAGGATCGACTCCAGCAGCGCCTGCATGTCTTGTCCTGTCATCTGTCTTTGAATCAGTGGAAAGCGGGGTGCGGAGGATACTTCAATGGGCGCGGAAGCCCCACACAATCTCCACAACCCGCTCGGCCACCACCAGATAAACCAAGATCAACAACAGCTGCAATGCCAAGTGATAACGCAGCTTGGCCAGCCGGCGAATGCCGTCGCTGACGTTCAACAGCATCAACACCGTGGACAGGATGATCAGCCCCCAGCCCGCCACGTTTGACGCGAACATGCCGATAAAGAGTTCACGTTGCCCGAGCAGCGTATTGGTGCCCGCCGCGAACAGCAGCGCGCACACCAGCAGGTTTTTAACATTGTCGAAGATCTGAGTGCTCAGGTCATTTTCCAGCAGGGCCACATACCGCTTCCATAACGTGTGCATGAGTCATTACCGGGTGGGGATCGCTCGTCAATCAAAGTAGTCCATATGCCCGTACACTGCACCGCTGCGCTCACTCCACGAGGACTTTGCATGAAATTAATGATTGGCCTGGCCGCTTTACTGCTGGTATCGGCATGCACCACGACCCCGCCCGCTCAGGACGCTGCAGCGTCCACCTGCCTGGCGGGCGGCGGCACCATGAAGCAAGTCGGCAAGCTGCAAAGCTGGAAGTGCATCACGCCATATAAGGACGCAGGCAAGGCGTGCACCGACTCCAGTCAGTGTGAAGGCGAGTGCCAGACCAGTGTCACCACCCAGTCCGGCAACGGCCCGGTGACCGGCGCGTGCCAGGTAGATAACGGCCACTTCGGCTGCTCGGCGACGGTAGAGAAAGGCAAGCTGGGCCGGGCGATCTGCGTGGACTGAGCCACACCACCGACCCCATTCGGCGCGCGGGGGCAGCGAAACGGACGTGTATTGCTTGATGATCGAAGCCGCGCACCCGCCCATGGCCCAGTTGTTCCAGCGGGCAGGAAGCGGCTGAAAGCATCCTAAGCTCAGATCGAAAGAGTATTTATCGAATGGTTTTTAGATCATTAAGCTCAGGGCTATTTCGTTGAAGATCGAGCCCACCATGTCCCTTCGTCGTCCACTCGCCGCTGTATTAGGATTGCTGGCCTTTTCCGTTGCCTTTAGTGCGCAAGCCCAGGAAACCGTGCGCATCGGCTACCAGAAATCCTCCACGCTGATCACCCTGCTGAAGACCCAAGGTACCCTGGAGAAAGCCCTCAAGGCTGACAACATCGCCGTGAGCTGGCACGAATTCCCCAGCGGCCTGCCGCTGCTGGAGGCGCTGAATGTCGGCAACGTCGACATCAGCGCCGACGTGGCCGACACCGTGCCGATCTTCGCCCAGGCGGCCCAGGCCAAACTCACCTACTTCGCCCAGGAAGCGCCCTCGCCTTCGGCCCAGGCCATCGTGGTGCGCAAGGACTCGCCGATCCAACAGTTGGCGGACTTGAAGGGTAAGAAAATCGCGGTGACCAAGGCTGCCGGCACTCACTATTTGTTGATCGCCGCCCTGAATAAAGCTGGCCTGGCGTTCTCGGATATCGAACCGGCTTACCTGTCGCCAGCCGATGGCCGCGCGGCGTTCGAAAACAACAAAGTCGACGCCTGGGTCACCTGGGAACCCTTCCTCACCAGCGTGCAGCGCCAACTGCCGACCCGCACCCTGGCCGATGGCGCAGGCCTCGCCAGTTACAAGCGCTATTACCTGACCGGCACGCCCTACGCCAAG
Organism: Pseudomonas sivasensis; assembly: GCF_021391435.1. Taxonomy (NCBI): domain Bacteria; kingdom Pseudomonadati; phylum Pseudomonadota; class Gammaproteobacteria; order Pseudomonadales; family Pseudomonadaceae; genus Pseudomonas; species Pseudomonas sivasensis. Next base: position 3,772,651 of record NZ_CP090029.1, read on the forward strand.
GCGCACCCAGAAGTGTTGAAGGTGGTGTATGGGGAATTGGAAAGGACCGGCAAGTGGGTGAAAGCCCATCCGCAAGAAGCGGCGAAAGTGCTCGGCCCGCTGTGGGGCAACCTGGACGTGGCCACGGTGGAAGCGGCGAACGCGCACCGCAGTTATCAGGTGCAGCCAGTGACGGTGGATCAGTTGGGTGAGCAGCAGAAGATCGCCGATGCGTTCTTCAAGGCGGGGTTGTTGCCGAAGGCGGTGGATGCCAAGGATGTGCAGACCTGGCGGCCTTGAAGGCTGGTGTGATCTAAATGTGGGAGGGGCGGTGCGACGATTCGACTTGCGCCCGATGACCATGGGTATCTAAACAACTTTTCAGACGCTGACAAATATCCCTGTGGCGAGCGGGCTTGTCCCGCGTTGGGCTGCAAAGCAGCCCCAGTCAAGAAGAATGCGGTGTATCAGACACTCTGTTGAGGCTGGTTTTGGGGCTGCTACGCAGCCCAACGCGGGACAAGCCCGCTCGCCACAACAGCCCTATCTGCCGGACGTTCAGTGTTGAGTCAACGTTATGTAGATCCCTATGCTCATCGGCGGCAAGTCGAATCGTCGCACCGCCCCTCCCACAGTGGGTTTGCATATGCCGTTAGAGGAGTGTTCGGGCTAAAGCCTTTTTCCACTCTGCATAACGCCCTGCCATTGCGGGGTCATCCTGCGGCTCAAACCGCTCGCGCTGGCGCTCCAACTGCCCCAGCGCCGTATCACTCGCCCACACGCCCAACGCCCGTCCCGCCAGGTGCGCTGCGCCCAGCGCCGACACCTCCGGCGACAGGCTGCGCACCACCGGGCGTTGCAGCAGGTTGGCAAGGAACTGCATCAGCCAGCGATTGCGCGTGGCACCGCCGTCCACCCACAGTTCCTTCAAAGGACTGCCGATGTCTTGTTGCATCGCCTCAAACACATCGCGAATCTGATAGCCGATGGATTCCAGCGAGGCGCGCAGGATGTGCGCGCCGGACGTGGCTTCGGTCAACCCGCAGATCAGCCCACGGGCGTCGGCCTTCCAGTGCGGTGCGCCGAGGCCCGACAGCGCCGGGACAAAATATACGCCGCCGTTATCCGGCAGTTGCGCAGCCTGTTCGGTCAAGGCATCCAGGGATTCGCCAGCCACCAAGCGCGACGCCCACTGCACGGCAGCGCCGGTATGGACGATATTGCCCTCCATGCCGAAGGTGGGTTGGCTGCCGTCATGCCAGGCCAATGTGGTGGACAAGCCATGGGTGGACGCAATCGGGCCGCTCATGGGCGTCATCAAGGACGAACCGGTGCCGAGGGTGGCCTTGACCAGACCCGGCGCAAAACCGCCCTGCCCGTACAGCGCGGCATGGGAGTCGCCAATCATCGACATCACCGGGATACCGGCGGGCAAGCCGCCCACGGCGACGGTTTCGGCGAAGAACCCGGCGCTCGGCTGGATCGGCGCCAAGGCCGCAGCAGGAATGCCGAACAGTGCCAAAAGCTCAGGATCCCAGGCGCAGGAGTGCAGGTTGAACAACTGAGTGCGTGCGGCGTTGGAATAGTCAGTGGCGAACACCTGGCCGCCGCTGAGTTGCCACAACAGCCAGCTGTCGACCGTGCCCAGGCAAATATCACCCGCAGCAGCGCGGGCGTGACCATTGTCCAGGTTGTCGAGAATCCAGCGAAATTTGCCCGCCGAGAACATCGGGTCCAACGCCAGCCCGGTCTTTTCCAGGATCAGCGCTTCATGACCCTGCGCATGCAGTTGCGTGCATAACGCCGTAGAGCGTCGGCACTGCCAACTGATGCACGGCGACAATGGCTCACCGGTATGCCTATCCCAAGCCACCACCGATTCACGCTGGTTGCTGATCGCGAGCGCAGTGATCGGCCGATCTACCTGGGCCAGGCACTCTTCAATCGCAGCCAACGTGTTTTGCCAGATCAGCAGCGGGTCCTGCTCGGAAAACCCGGCCTGGGGATGACTGATGCTCAAGGGCCGCGAACCGCGCGCGATCACCTGGCCCAGTTCGTTGACCAGCACCGCCTTGGCGTTGCTGGTGCCTTCATCTATCGCAAGGATCAGCGGGGTGTTGTTATTCATTGATTTCACCGCAACCGAGTGGCAGCCGCCACGATCCCAGCCGCGTCGATGTTATGCAAGGCGCGGGTCGGTTCGCGGGCGCCGGCGGCGGCGTATTCGCCATCGCCGATACCCAGGCGGATCAGGGCAATGCCCAACCCAGCTTCGGCCAGCACTTCAGCGACCAGGCTGCCGACGCCGCCATTAACGTTGTGTTCTTCCACGCTGATGACGGCGCGGGTGCCGCTCAAGGCGCTGAGCAATACATCACGCTGCAAGGGCCGGATCGACGACAGGTTGATCACCTGCGCCTGGATGCCCTGCTCCGCCAGCAAGGCCGCCGCATCCACCGCTTCATGCACCACCGAGCCCAGGGCCACGATGCTCACATCGGCGCCCTGGCGCAGGATGTCTACCTGACCGGGCACAAACTGATAGTCGGCGCCGTGGACGTCCGGCAAGGCTTTACCATCGAGACGGATATACACCGGGCCGTGGTAACGCAGCGCGTAATCGACGATCTGCCGGCACTCGACGGCATCCGCCGGGGCAAAAATCTGCACATTGCCGAAGCCGCGCATCACAGAAATATCGTCAAGGCTGTGGTGGGTGCTGGCCAACGGGCCATAGCTGGTACCGGCGTTCAGGCCGAACATTTTCACATTGGCCTGGTTGTAGCAGACGTCCACCTTGATCTGCTCATTGGCGCGAGAGATTAGAAACGGCGCCGCATTGCAGGTAGCTGCAATCTTGCCGCCCAGCGCCAGCCCCGCCGCGACGCTGACCAAGGACTGCTCGGCAATCCCGACATTAATCAACCGCTCTGGAAAGCGCTGCATGAACGGACCGATCTTGGCCGTCGACGTGGAATCGCTGACCACCGGCACGACGTCCAACCCGGCGTCGACTGCATCAATAAAGGCCTGCACCATGACACTCGCCAAATGTTCACTCGCCATGGTTCAACTCCTCCAGTGCTGCATTGATTTCATCGCCCTTGGGCACACGGTGGTGCCATTCAGGGCGGGCTTCGATAAACGACACGCCCTTGCCTTTGATGGTGTGGGCGATCAGCACCTGGGGCGCGCCGGTTTGGGTCTGCATGGTTTCCAGGGTTTCGATCAACTGGCCCACGTCGTTGCCATCGCATTCGCTGACGGTGAAGCCGAAGGCAGCCCATTTCACGTCCAGTGGGTCGAGCGGCATGATCTCGGCGGTCAGGCCGGCCAGTTGCAGTTTGTTTTTGTCGACGATCACAAACAGGTTATCCAACCCGTACTTGGCTGCCGCCATGGCGGCTTCCCAGTTGGAGCCTTCGGCCAGTTCGCCGTCGCCGGTCAGCACATAGATGCGTTTTTTGCTGCCGGACATCTTTGCCGCCAATGCCAGCCCCACTGCCACTGGCAAGCCGTGGCCAAGGGCGCCGGTGTTGAGTTCGATGCCGGGGGTTTTCTGGCGTACCGGATGGCCGGGCAAATGGGAATTGAAGTGCTGGTAAGTGGGCAACCATTCAGTGGGGATATAGCCCGCCTGTGCCAGGCAGCAATACAACCCCCCCACGCCATGGCCCTTGCTCTGGATATAGATATCGCGATCAGGGTCTTCAGTGCGTTCCGGGCCGGTATTGAGGATGCGGAAGTACAGAGTGGCGAGGATGTCGGTTTCCGACAGGTCCGCTCCGGTGTGACCGCCCGCCGGTGAATCGGCGTTGAGGTGGATCACATGGCGGCGGATCAGGCGGGCCTGTTCCTTGATCTGGTGGGCGTCGTACTGGAAGGCATTCATGCAGCGGCTCCTGTGGGGCTGACCACGTGAGGTGAAAGTGTCCAAAGCTGTGTTTGAATATTTATTCAGCAGTGACAATATATTTCTATTTAGACGCTGATCGTCCGCGCGGTCAAGTGAGCGATCCACGGAAAAACGAAATAAATAGAAGAAACATCCCTCGGACAAACGGGCAAAATCCCACACGGGCTGGTCTATCCCGTGGCTTTGCCCGTGGTGAAAGCGCCGGTTTAGAGGCATACCTGAAAAATTAAGCGCTTGACTTTGCCACGGTGTCACTGGAATCTGAATTAACAGTCAGGCACGCATAAATATTCAAACGGCCTGAAAGCACTCCAAAAAAAATAAATCAGGAGAACACTGTGGACGCCAAAGCTATTGTCCAGCACCCGGCCGAACTCAAGCCGCCACCCCGCCCACGTATTGTGAAACTGCTGCCCAGCAACATCGGCGGCCCGTTGATCGGGCTGGTGTTGCTGGTGCTGGTCTTCTCCTTCAGTTCCGAATTCTTCTTCTCCTTGCGTAATGGCCTGAACATCCTCGATCAGGTCACGGTGCTGGGCATCCTGGCGATCGGCATGACAGCGGTGATCGTCATCGGCGGCATCGACCTGTCGGTAGGCTCGGTGCTGGCCTTCTCGATGATGATGCTCGGCTGGCTCTACCAGGATCAGGCAGTGCCGCTGGGCTTCGCGATTCCGATCTCGATTGCCACCGGGATGCTCGCCGGGCTGGTGTCCGGCGCGTTGATCACCTACGCCAAGCTGCCGCCCTTTATTGCCACACTGACCATGATGTCGGTGGCCCGTGGCCTGGCGAATATCCTCACCGAAGGCCGGCAGATCGTCGGCTACCCGGAGTGGTTCACCAGCCTGGCCACGGTGCGGCACTTCGGCTTTCTCTCGGCAACCGTCGGGCTGTTTCTGGTGATGCTGCTGGTGGCGTGGGTGTTCCTGCGCTTTCGTGCCGGCGGCCGCAACCTCTACGCCATGGGCGGCAGCCCTGAAGTGGCGCGCCTGTCCGGCATCAAGGTGCGTGCGATTACCTTGTGGGTGTACGCCATCAGCGGCGCGCTGGCCGGCATCGCCGCCGTGACCCTGGCGGCGCGCCTCGACTCTTCCCAACCCAGTGCCGGCCTCAGCCTGGAACTGGACGCTATTGCCGCCGTGGTGATTGGCGGCGCCAGCCTCAGCGGCGGCGTCGGCAGCATCGGCGGCACCCTGGTGGGTGTGCTGATCATTGGCGTGTTGCGCAATGGCCTCAACCTGCTGGGCGTTTCCCCGTTTATTCAACAAGTGGTGATCGGCGTGGTCATCGCCCTCGCCGTAACCATCGACACCCTGCGACGCCGTTCCAGTACTGCCCGTTAAACCTGTTCGACAGTTGACACCCTCCAACAATAAAACCAGGAGTCACCGACATGTTCAGCCCCAAGAAACTGCTTATCGCCACTGCTCTGGCGGCCGCGACCCTTACCGCTGCCGGCACCACCTGGGCCAAGGACCTGACCATCGGCCTGGCCGTGGCCAACCTGCAGGCCGACTTCTTCAACCAGATCAAGCAATCGGTGGAAGCCGAGGGCAAGGCCAAGGGGATCAAGGTGATCACCGTGGACGCCCAAGGCAACTCCTCGACCCAGGTCAGCCAGATTGAAGACCTGATCACCCGCCAGATCGACGTGCTGATCTACATCCCCGCCGGTGCTACCGCCGCCGGTGTGCCCGTCAAAGCCGCCAAGGCCGCCGGTATCCCGGTGATCGCCGTGGACCGCAACGCCCCCGACGCACCAGGCGACACCTTTATCGCCAGCGACAGCGTGGCCGGCGCCAAGACCCTGGCCGAGTACGTGGGCAAGATCACCGACGGGAAAGGCCGCATTGCGATCCTGCAAGGCCAACTCGGCACCACGCCGGAGAATGATCGCGCCAAGGGTTTCGAGGAGGGCCTGAAAGCCTTCCCGGACCTCAAGGTCGTGGCCCAGCAACCCGCCGAATGGGCTCAGGACAAAGGCTTCGCCGTGGCCCAGGACCTGCTCCAGCGTGATCCGAATATCACCGTATTCTTTGGCCGCGCCGATGCGATGGCCCTGGGCGCTGCCCAAGCGGTGAAGGTCGGCAACCTGGATCACAAGGTCGTGGTCGTCGGTTTTGACGGCGACGTCGCCGGGCTCAAGGCCGTCGAAAGCGGCGTGCTCAACGCCACCATGACTCAGCAGACCCAGAAAATGGGGCGCCTGGCCGTGGCCTCGGCGATTGATCTCAAAGCCGGCAAGGCCGTGCCCAAGGAGCAACTGCTGCCCACCGTGCTGACCACCAAAGAAAACGTCGCGCCGTTCCTGCAACAGCACCCGTAAGCCTTGGAGGTCGTCATGCAAGCAGCAGCTCTGGATAGCAGCGCCGATGCGGTGCTGTGCCTGCGCAATATCAGCAAGGCCTACGGCCCGGTGCAGGTGTTGTCCCAGGTCAATGTGGATATTCGCCGCGGTGAAGTGCTGGCCCTGCTCGGTGAAAACGGTGCCGGTAAGTCGACCTTGTCGTCGATCATCGCAGGCCTGGTGCAACCCGAAGCTGGCGGCAGCATGACCTGGCTCGGCGCGCCGTATGCACCCGCCTCGCCGGGTGCGGCACTGGGCGCAGGTATCGGCCTGATCCACCAGGAAATCCGTCTGCTGCCGCAACTGTCGATCGCCGAGAACATCTTCGTCGGTCGCCTGCCCATGCGTTACGGGCGGGTCGATCGCGACTACATCGAGGCCCAGGCGCAGATCCAACTGGAACGCCTGGGGCTCAACGTGCCGGCGTCGCGCAAGGTCGAAGGCCTGAGTGTGGCGGCCCAGCAATTGGTGGAAATCGCCAAGGCGCTGACCTTGAAGGCCAGCTTGCTGATTCTCGATGAACCCACCGCTGCGCTGGGCGCTGAAGAAACCGAGTTGCTGTTCAAGCAGGTGGAACGGCTGAAAGCAGAAGGCGTGTCGTTTATCTACATCAGCCATCGCCTGGAAGAAATCGCGCGCATCGCCGACCGCGTGCTGGTGCTGCGCGACGGTCGTCAGATCGCCCTGCATGCCACCGCGCAAGTGCCGGTGCGCGAACTGGTGGAGCAGATGGTCGGGCGCAGCCTGGAGCGGATTTTCCCCGCGCTGCAGGCGCCGCAGGAGCAGGTGATGTTGCAGGTCAAGGATTTGACCTGCCGCGAATTCGCCTTGCATGGCATCGACTTCAGCGTGCGCGCCGGCGAAGTGTTCGGCATTGCCGGCGTGGTAGGCGCCGGGCGTACGGAGCTGGTGCGCACCATTGCCGGTGCGGCCCAGGACATCAAGGGCCAGATGGTGCTGGACGGTGAAGTGCGCCAGCTGCGCAGCCCGTTTGAAGCGATTCAGGCCGGTGTAGTGCTGGTACCTGAAGACCGCAAACAGCAAGGCGTAGTCGTGGAACATCGCATCGAAGACAACCTGGTCTACGGCAACACCGACCTGCTGGACAAACGCGGTTGGGTGCTCCCTGCCCCGCTGCGTGAATTCGCCCGAACGGCGGTGGCGCGGCTCGGCGTGAAAGGTTCGCCGCAGTCGCGGATTTCCAGTTTGTCCGGCGGCAACCAGCAGAAAGTGATCATCGCCAAGTGGCTGGCACGCAACCCCAAGGTGTTCATCCTCGATGAGCCGACACGCGGCATCGACGTGGGTGCACGGGCGGCGATCTATGAAGTGATCGCGGATTTGGCGGCCAAGGGCATGGCGGTGATTGTGGTCAGTTCCGACCTGGATGAAGTGCTGGGGTTGTCCCATCGGGTGATGGTGATGAGCCGAGGACGGCAGATGGGGATTCTGGAGCGTGGCGAGGCCACACCGGTGTCGGTGATGGAAATGGCCACCGCCTAGGAACCCGGTCCTCACAAACAATGGCGATCAAATGTGGGAGGGGGCTTGCCCCCGATGAGGGAGTGTCAGTAGAAGCATCTGTCACTGAACCACTGCTATCGGGAGCAAGCCCCCTCCCACACGGGTCCACTGTGATTTCAAATAACGGAGTTATCCATGCAGCTTTTCAGTCTTCAGGGCCAAGTGGCCTTTGTCACCGGCGCCGGCAGCGGCATCGGCCAAGCCATCGCTGTCGGGCTGGCCGAAGCCGGCGCAGATGTTGCTTGCTTTGATCTTCCGGGCAGCCCCGGCATTGCCAGCACGGTCGAGCGCATCCAGGCTCTGGGCCGGCGTGCCCTGGCCCTCAGCGGCACCGTCACCGAGCGCGCCGCCCTGGATGCAGCCGTCGCGCAAACCGAACAAGAACTCGGCCCACTCAGCGTGGCGGTCAACTGCGCCGGCATCGCCAACGCCCAGGCCGCCGAAGACCTCGAACTGCAACGCTGGCAAACCACACTGGACATCAACCTCACCGGCATCTTCCTCAGCTGCCAGGCCCAGGCCGCCGTGATGTTGCCGCGTGGCAAAGGTGCCATCGTCAACATCGCCTCCATGTCCGGCAGCATCGTCAACCGTGGCCTGTTGCAGGCGCACTACAACACCTCCAAGGCTGGGGTGATCCACCTGAGCAAAAGCCTGGCGATGGAATGGGCCGACAAGGGCCTGCGCGTCAACTGCATCAGCCCCGGCTACACCGCCACGCCGATGAACTCGCGCCCGGAAGTCGCCGACCAGGTGAAGATCTTTGAACAGACCACGCCCATGGGCCGTATGGCCAGCGTGGAAGAAATGGTCGGCCCGGCAATTTTCCTGGTCAGCCAGGCGTCATCTTTCTGCACCGGTGTCGACCTGTTGGTCGATGGCGGCTTTGTGTGCTGGTAAGGAGTCTTGTGATGTCGCAACGTTTCAGCGGTAAAACCATCGTGATCACCGGCGCCTGCCGTGGCATTGGTGCCGGCATAGCCGAGCGCTTCGCTCAGGAAGGCGCCAACCTGGTGCTGGCCTCCAACGACCTGGAGCGCGTGACCTTCACCGCCGACCAACTGGCCCAGGAATACGGCGTGAGCGCCCTCGCCCTCGGCATCGACGTCACCAACGAAAGCGATATCGAGAAGCTCTACCGCGAAGGCCACGCCCGCTTCGGCAGCATCGACGTGTCGGTGCAGAACGCCGGCATCATCACCATCGACCACTACGACAAAATGCCCCGCGCTGATTTCGATAAGGTGCTTCAGGTCAACACCACCGGCGTGTGGCTGGGGTGCAGGGAAGCGGCCAAGTACATGGTCAAGCAAGGCAGCGGGCGGTTGATCAACACCTCGTCCGGGCAAGGTCGCCAGGGCTTTATCTACACACCGCACTACGCAGCCAGCAAAATGGGCGTGATCGGCATCACCCAAAGCCTGTCCCTGGAGCTGGCGCCGCATAACATCACCGTCAACGCATTCTGCCCCGGCATCATCGAAAGCGAGATGTGGGACTACAACGACCGCGTGTGGGGCGAGATCCTCAGCACCGACGAAAAACGCTACGGCAAGGGTGAATTGATGGCCGAATGGGTCAAAAACATCCCCCTGCGCCGTGCCGGCAAACCCTCGGATGTGGCGGGTCTGGTAGCCTTCCTGGCCTCCGACGACGCGGCGTACCTGACCGGCCAGGCGATCAATATCGACGGCGGCCTGATCATGTCGTGAGGGTTTGGTATCCTCACGGCCATTGTGTCAATAACTGAGGCTTTCATGAGCCAGATCGAAGAACAGCGCCTGATCACCAAGATCGCGAGCCTCTATTACGAAGAAGGGCTCAAGCAGTCCGAAATCTCCACGCAGCTGGACCTGTCCCAGTCCTTTATCAGCCGCGCCCTGCGCCGGGCGCTGCAGGAAGGCGTAGTGAAGATCAGCGTGATGCGCCTGCAAGGCCTGCACCTGGAACTGGAAACCCAATTGCAACGTCGCTACGGCGTGCGCCGGGTGATCGTGGTGGAAGCCACCGAGCCCGGCAATGACGAAAGCATCAAGCAAGCCATCGGCTCGGCCGCTGCGCACTACCTGGAAACCAGCCTGTCGCCCCAGGACCATATCGGCATTTCATCGTGGAGCAGCACCATTCGCGCCATGGTCGGCCACCTGCATGCGCAGTCGGGCAAGCAAGGCGCCGAGGAAGTGGTGCAACTGCTCGGTGGCGTCGGCAACAAAGGCGCGTTCGAAGCCACCTTGCTGACCCAACGCCTGGCCACCCTGCTCAACTGCCCGGCGTATTTGCTGCCGTCCCAAAGCATCGAGCAATCGGTGCAGAGCAAGCAGCGCATCGTGCAGATGGAAGAGGTCAAGGAAGTGCTGCAACGCTTTGACAGCATCACCCTGGCGATCGTCGGCATCGGCGACCTGGAGCCCTCGCAATTGCTGCGCAACAGCGGCAACTACTACACCGAAGACATGCTGCGCCTGCTGGCCGAGCGCGGTGCGGTGGGCGATATCTGCCTGCGCTACTTCGATGCCCAGGGCAAGCCGGTATTGGAAGAAGATGAAGAATTCGTGGTGTCGGTGGCACTGCCCAAGCTGCGCTCAATCCACCGCGTGCTCGGCCTGGCCGGCGGGCTGAACAAGGTCCAGGCAATACGCGGCGCGCTCGAGGGCGGCTACCTGGACATCCTGATCACCGACCTGGATACCGCACAGGCCCTCAACCAATAACCTATTTTTTGGAGACAGCCGCTCATGACGTCCAAGCTCGAACAACTCAAGCAATTCACCACCGTGGTCTGCGACACCGGCGACCTGGAAGCCATCAGCCGCCTGCGCCCTGTCGACGCCACCACTAACCCGTCACTGCTGCTCAAAGCCGCTGCGATCCCGGAATACGCCGAATTGCTGCGCAATGCGGTGTCGTCATCCAAAGGCGATGTAGGCCTGGCGTGTGACCGCTTCGCGGTGTCAGTGGGCTGCGGCATTCTCAAGGTGATTCCGGGGCGCATCTCCACTGAAGTCGACGCGCGTCTGTCCTTCGATGAAGACGCGCTGTGGGCCAAGGCCAACCAATTGATCGCACTGTACGACCAGGCCGGCGTCGGCCGCGACCGCGTGCTGATTAAACTGGCCTCCACCTGGGAAGGCATCCGCACCGCCGAACGCCTGGAAAAATCCGGCATCCAGACCAACCTCACCCTGCTGTTCTCCTTCGCCCAGGCTCAGGCCTGCGCCGACGCTGGCGTGTTCCTGATCTCGCCGTTCGTGGGCCGCATCTACGACTGGTACCGCAAGAGCACAGGCCTGGACTACACCGGGGCTGAAGACCCAGGCGTGCAGTCGGTGACGCGCATCTACAACTACTACAAAGCCAACGCCATCCCGACCGTGGTGATGGGCGCCAGCTTCCGTACCCTCAGCCAGATCGAACAACTGGCCGGCTGTGATCGTCTGACCATCAGCCCGGACTTGCTGCAAAAACTGGCTGAAGACAACGGGCCGCTGGAACGCAAGCTGCAACCTGGGGCGGCCGGTGAAGCGCGCCAACCGTTGACCGAAGCGCAGTTCCGCTGGGCGTCGAATGAAGATGCAATGGCCACCGAAAAACTGGCCGAAGGCATTCGCCAGTTTGCGCGGGATCAGGAGAAGTTGGAGGCGCTGTTGGCTGGGCTGTAACGCCGTCAACCTGCAGGAGCGAGCTGGCTCGCTCCTGCATCAGCTTTGTGCCACACCCGTGCCGAACCTGCGAATCGCCAGGCAATACCCGATCAACGCCACCGCCGCCAGCATCCCCCCTGCCACGCCAATCCAGGCGAAACCGAAGTGACTGCCGACCCAACTGCCCATCAGGGCGCCGCCGCCAATGCCGATGTTGTAGATGCCGGAGAACATCGCCATGGCTACGTCAGTGGCGTCCGGCGCCAGTACCAGCACTTTGGATTGCATGGCCAGGCCGAAGCCCATGATCGCCATGCCCCAGAAAATGCTCAGGATCACCAGGTACGACTCGGCGCCGCTCAAGGGCAGCATCAGCGTGAGGCACCCGGCCAGGATAAACACCGCGCCGACCACAAACAGGTGCGGGTTGAAGCGGTGCACCAGGCTGAACAGCAACGAGCCGATGATGCCCGCGCCGCCGAAGACCAGCAGGATCAGGGTCACGGCGCTGCCATCCATCCCGGCCACGCCTTCGACGAAGGGTTCGATGTAGCTGTAGGCGGTGAACTGCGCGGTCACCGTGAGCGCGGTGAGCACGTAAAGCGCCACCAGCGCCGGGCGCTTGAACAGCAGCGGCAGGCTGCGCAGGGAACCGGAGTTCTGGCTCGGCAACGGCGGCAACGTGCGTGCCAGCCAGAACACGAGAGCGGCGGCGAAAGCGCCGATCACCAGGAAGGTAGTGCGCCAGCCCATGGCCTCGCCGAGCAGACGCCCCAGAGGAATCCCCAACACCATCGCCAATGACGTACCGGTGGCCAGCAACCCGAGGGCTTGCACCTGTTTGCCCTCCGGCGCCAGGCGCACCGCGAGGGACGCGGTGATCGACCAGAACAACGCATGGGACAAGGCAATGCCGATCCGGCTGACCATCAACAAGCCAAAACTGTTGGCCACGCTGGAAAGGATATGGCTGAGGATAAACATGCCGAACAGCACGATCAGCAATTTGCGCCGCTCGACGTTACGGGTCAGCAGCATCACCGGCAGTGAGGTCAGGGACACGATCCAGGCGTAGATGGTGAGCATCAGGCCGACGCTGGACACGGGCATGTCGAAGCTGGCACCAATGGCGCTCAGCAGGCCGACCGGTACGAATTCGGTGGTATTGAACACAAACGCGGCCAGCGCAAGGGCGATGACCGGTTGCCAGTTGGCTTGGGGGGTTGCGGCTGAAATGCTCATTGAAAGGCGAGGTACTCTGGCGATGATCAAACGGCCACCCAGGACAAGCGCCGCCGCTTGGCATTCTATAGGTTTCTCGGCTGGCTGTTGACGCCGATACCCCTCAAGACACCCTCAGTTTTGTCACGGTGTGGTCACAGTGACGACGTACTTGCCCGACACAATCGGCTGGCCGGCGCTGTCTACCAGCACATACCGCTGATCGTGATCACGCCCAAGGCCGCTGTCTGCAACAGGCGATAGCCGGGGAACGGCGACACCCGCCACCGGCATCAAACTGCGCACGTCGAAGCGATTGGCACGACCGGAAGCGACACAGCCCTTGCCTTCCGTCACCAGCCCACTGCGCGCATTTGTCGCACACCCTGGCTCGACGATGCTGCCACTGAACGCGATGGTGCCCTGCCCCACGGACTGCGCCGCGCCGCATGTACTTGCCCATAGGCCGAGGAGGCCTGCGATTACCGAAATACCTTTACTGCTCATGCCGACACTCCTTCTTGGGCCAGTAAGCAGTAAGTCGCCGGGCTGAGCAGTAACTTGAGGTTATTCGTCGGTTTGAATCAAGGATCTACCTGCGCCATCAACTCCGGAACGCTTTCAGGACGCTTGGCATACCGCTGCGCTAACGCCGCGCAGACCATCAACTGGATCTGGTGAAACAGCATCAACGGCAAAATCAACACCCCCATGCTCGCCCCGGCAAACAGCACTTGTGCCATGGGTACGCCGGTGGCCAGGCTCTTCTTCGAACCGCAGAACAAAATGGTGATCCGGTCTTCCTGATTGAAGCCAAACGCCTTGCCCAGCACGCTCGACGCCACCAGCACCAAGGCCAGCAACACGCAGCAGGCCACCACCAGACCGCCCAGCTCCCACAGTGGGATCTGATGCCAGATGCCTTCGTTGACCGCTTCGCTGAATGCGCCGTAGACCACCAGCAGGATCGAGCCTTGGTCGACGAATTTGAGCCAGGCCTTATTGCGGCCCACCCACTCGCCGATCCACCGCCGCGCGATTTGCCCGGCGATAAAAGGCAGCAGCAGTTGCACGCTGATTTTCAGGATGGCATCGACCGTGGAGCTGCCTTCGCCGTGCACGTTGAGCAATAACGTCACCAGCAGCGGAGTAAGGAAGATACCGAACAGGCTCGACGCCGCCGCGCTGCAAATCGCCGCCGGTATATTGCCCCGCGCCAGCGAAGTGAAGGCAATCGCCGATTGCACGGTGGCCGGCAAGGCGCAGAGGTAAAGCATGCCCATGTACAGGTCTTTGCCGATCAGCGGCGACAGCACCGGCTTGAGCGCCAGGCCCAACAAGGGGAACAGCACGAAGGTCAGGCTGAACACCAGCAAGTGCAGGCGCCAGTGGCCGGCCCCGGCAACGATGGCCTGGCGCGACAGCTTGGCGCCATGCAGGAAGAACAGCAGCGCGATGGCCAGGTTGGTGACCCAACCGAAGGCTACGGCGGTCTGGCCGCTGGCGGGCAGCAAGGAAGCGAGGATCACCGTGGCGATCAAGGTCAGGGTGAAGTTGTCGGGCAGAAAACGAGGGCGTGTCATAAGCGGATCTTCCAGGGGTTGCCAAGAGCGTCACCGCGACTCTAACGTAACGGCTTGTTACCGACTAACGCCAATGAGCCAGTAAATGCCGCCTAAAGGACATGACAAAACGGTGCGCCGCAGCATCCCCGGGCTGTCCAGCCTGCCGCGGCCGGTGTACGGGCGCACCGAATCCTTGCCCAATCGCGCGTTGACCCGGCGCCACAGCCACCCGTGGGTGCAATTGTCTTACGCGATTTCAGGCGTGCTGGAGATCCAGACCAGCGCCGGCCGCTTTGTCGCGCCGCCGCAGCGGGCGGTTTGGATCCCGGCGGGCATGCCGCACCGCGTGTTCAGCTCGCCCCACACCGAAATGCGCAGCCTATACCTCGATTGCAGCGTGACCGCCTGGGCCTCGGAGTGTTGCCACGTGCTGGAGGTGAGCAGCCTGTTGCGCGAATTGATCCGCAGCTTCAGCGAGCTGCCGGTGGAATATACCGAGGACGGTCCCGAGGGGCGCCTGGCCCAAGTGGTACTCGACCAACTCGCCGCCGCGCCCCAGGTGGACTTGATGCTGCCACTGCCCCTCGACCCACGTTTACGACAGATCTACCGCAGCTTGAACCTGCGCCCGGAGCAACAGACCACGCTGGGGCAATGGAGCGAAAAACTGGGGCTTAGCGAAAAGACGCTCAGCCGCTTGTTTTTGAGGGATACCGGCCTGACCTTCCGCGCCTGGCGCCAACGCTTACGCCTGCTGAGCGCCCTGCCCGCCCTGGAGCAAGGCGAGCGCGTGACGGATGTGGCGCTGGGGTGTGGGTATGAGTCGACGTCGGCGTTTATCAATGCGTTTCGCCAGCAGTTTGATGCGACGCCGGGGGAGTTCTTTCGGTGAGGCCTCAGGCACTGAAGATCGAATGTGGGCGGGGGCGATTCACACAATCAAAAGCGCAGATCAACAGACCGCTGACTTCGTCAGTGAAAAGGATGTAAAAGCCAGATCAAAAGCAGAGCAAAAGCAGAGCAAAAGCAGAGCAAAAGCAGAGCAAAAGCAGAGCAAAAGCAGAGCAAAAGCAGAGCAAAAGCAGGACAGCAGGCTAGGACCTATCTGTCTGATCTATGGAGATCAAACTGTGGGAGGGGGCTTGCTCCCGATAGCAGTGGGTCAGTCACAGCTGCATCAACTGATACACCCTCATCGGGAGCAAGCCCCCTCCCACATTTGGACGGAGTTGGAGCTGAGAACCCGGTCGGCTCTAAGGCCGCCGCGGCCTTGCTTTTGATCTGAAATCGCCCCGTCAACCACGATGGCCGGAATTCGACATTGATTTGGGGGGTAAACCGGCAGGGATGCCGGTTTAGCCGCCCTGCGCCATGGATGGCGCGTGGCGGCGGCCCCCCAAATCAATGTCGGATTACGGGCACACCGAGCCTAGGCGAGGTGCCGAGTGGTGGGGCGAAGGCCTTTTGGTTACTTTTGGCTGGGCTGGCATTCCGGCCTTTACAAAAGTGAACTGCTGTAAGAGCAGAACCCTAGGCGGCCGTTACCGCAGCAACGGATATGTACTCAGCCAGCAAAAGTGGGGATTTTTCTGTTAGAACCCAGCGTCTGTTTTTGGGGCTGCTGCGCAGCCCAACGCGGGGCAAGCCCGCTCACCACAGGGTCATGTGTCAGCCTCTAGGAGTTATGTGAGGCTCAGGGAGTTGTGTCAGCCTCTGGGAGTTGT
The DNA here is from genome assembly GCF_021391435.1 of Pseudomonas sivasensis. Taxonomy (NCBI): domain Bacteria; kingdom Pseudomonadati; phylum Pseudomonadota; class Gammaproteobacteria; order Pseudomonadales; family Pseudomonadaceae; genus Pseudomonas; species Pseudomonas sivasensis. The sequence goes on from NZ_CP090029.1 coordinate 3,788,571, forward strand.
GTGAGGCTCAGGGAGTTGTGTCAGCCTCTGGGAGTTGTGTGAGGCTCAGGGAGTTGTGTCAGCCTCTGGGAGTTGTGTGAGGCTCAGGGAGTTGTGTCAGCCTCTGGGAGTTGTGTAGAGCCCCATACTCATCGGGTCCCCCCTCCCCGCAAGTTTCAGTGATCAACCCACGTAGCATGCCTGGCACCAGCCCGCTCTGCGTGGAAATGCTGTTCCACACTTCGCACGGCTGCTATTGTGCCGCGCTTTGAAAAACGGCCACCGACCCGCGAGGAAATGCACGTTGAACACTGACGAAAAAATGACTGGGGACCTGTTCGAGGTGGATAAGCGTCTGTCACTCAAGCCCGTGGTGGACTTCAACGCCTACCTGCGCAGCGCCTTCGGTGATGGCCCGTGCACCTGCATCCGCTGCAGTGCCAGCGGTGGCGATGAAAGCGGCTATGAGTTCCAGCACACTTTCAACTTCGACAGTAAACCGACGCAACGCCGCTTTGCCTCCACAGCGGGCAGTGATGTGCTGATGGCGCTGAAGAAGGCATGGTTGTCGTACTCCAAGGCCGAGTTGCCGCTCAGTGGCGTGTTGGCACTGGATACGGTCAAGGAATTTGTCGAGCCACAGCTGCACAAGCGCTTGGCACCGTTGTTCCTTGCCAGCGGCTTGGTCAAGGAAGTCGACGGCGAGCTCCATCTGCAACCGCAAGCGGCCGCCTGACCTTTCAGCTCGGGGCGGCAGCTGATCAGCAGTCACCCCGACGCTGGGCCAGAAGACGGTCCACCACCTGCCGCAGGCAGGCTTGCGTGTCGGCACCCCTAGCTTGGGCGGCGTCAGAACAAGCGCGTAACGGTGAGCGCGACCACGGCGATACGCTCCACGCGCTCATACCCCGGTTTGTCGAGTTCTTCGCCGAACACATCCGGGTCAAGTTCGCGATAGGTCCAGCCCACTGCATCGCTGCCCAATAAAGGCATGACCGCCTTCAGGAAAGGGTCTTCCCCGGCGACGATCGCCACCCCGGTGTACAGCACCAGACTGCCGCCCAAGGCCAGGCGTGGGAGGGACTCGCCGACAATACGCACCGACAGTTCCTCACCCAGCGCCCCGCCGCCATGCCGATAGGCGCGTTCGCGGTCGTCGTTCATATAGGGTGGGTTGGCGACGATCAAATCGAACTCGCCTTGGACGCTGCCCAGCACATCACTATGGTAAGCGCTGACGTTGACCAGCCCCGCCAACTCGGCATTCACCGCCGTGAGGCGCAAGGCGCGCGGGTTGATATCCACCGCCATCACTTCAGCGTCAGGCCGCGCGCGGGCGATCATCAGCGCGCCCACACCTGCGCCGCAGCCGATATCCACCGCGCGCTTAATCGGCTCGAAACGCTGCTGCAGATGGGCCTCGATCAGTTGCGCGAAACGGTAACTGTCCGGCCCGAAAAACACCGCATCCGCCTGTGTGGTGGGATACGCCGAATGGGCGAACAACAGATCACTCAGGCTCGACCACCGCACCGTGCTGCGCCACAGCGAATCGTGCTGCACGACTACATCGGCTTGCTGCAATTCTTCGCGAAAGGCATCAGGTAACAGCCCGTGATCAAACGGCATGGACCAGCCGAACACGTCACGCAGGTCCACCGCCAGCGGCGTCCCCAGACGCTGGTAAAACCGTTCATGGGTCAACGGCGTCGGCGTGATGAAACGGTAGCCGTTTTCCTTCAAGCCCCCGCCCAGGTTCAGCAGGGCGCGATCAGCGAGTTGTTGCGCAGACATGGGTGAATTCCTTAGCGCAGACGTGCGCGCAGTTGGATAAATCGGCGAGTCGCATACAACCCGGCAGGCGTGCAGTGGCGGCGTGCCGAGAGCCAGGGCAACAGTGCGGTGAGCTGCTGCTCATCGGGCAAATTCCACAACGAATCCACCAGGGCCTGAATATCCGGGTCGGCCGGGCGATGGTGCTCGCGGGAAGTCCGGCTGCCGCGCCCCGGCCGTACGGGCGCGATGCGCTCGCCGCTGATCCAGTCGCCGGCGATCCAGTCATGCAGCACCTGTTTCTCATAGCCGCTGAACACACCGAACATCGCAGCGCCAGCGCCCTCGATCAATTGCCAGAAGCGGCTGTCGGCCGGGTCCTGGTGGCGCTTGATCCAGCCCTTGTCTTCCATCGCCTTGAGAAACGCGCCGGCCTGACCCGGCTGGGCCAGCCACTGGTTGACAGTCTTGCCCTCGAAGCGGCAGTAGTCCGAATGCATGTGCTGGCCGAAGGTGCGCTTGCGTTCGAGCATGGCGACCACCTCGTCGTGCAGATCAAACGCGTCGATCACCGCCAGCGTGCCAGGGCCAAGATCGTTGAGGCGATAACCCTCGGCAACGCGCCGGTAGAACTCCGCACGGCCCTCCCCCAGCGGCAGCAGGCTGAGCACCGACTGCGCCGCCTTGCACGCGTGGCCACTGCTGGCGTTGTCGATGGTGACGTGGAGGGTGAAGTAATACGGGTCAATCCCCAGCTCGCTCAATTCGTAGGCGGTGATCAGCAGGTGCAGCGGTAGCTGCTCATAGCCGAGGTTGTAGCCGATGATTTCCGGCAAAAACGCTTCGGCACACAGTCCCAGCGCCAGCTGCAGAGCACCCTGCTGGTAGTGGGCGTCGTCGAGGCCGGCGTCGCTGTCGGCGTCGTGGTCGCTGAGCAATTTGCGGTAGATCAGCACATGGTTCTGCGCCGCTTCGCCGTCGCCCAATTCTTCCAGGTAGGTAGTGAGCAGGCCGTCGAACCGCGGGTCCTGCCAATAGCGCAGCAAACCGTTGAGCCAGGCGCCGTCGACCTGTTTGGTCGGCGCCACGCGTTGCAGGAAATACAACGCCTGAGCTTTGTTCTGGAAGTAGCGCCTTGGATGGCCTTGCTGGCGTTGTTCCAAGTACCCGGCGTAGGCCTGGGCGACATCGGCACACCGCTGCTCGATCCAGGCCGACAATTCTTCAGGCAATGGCGGCAGCTCGGACGACGCCTCGCGCACCTGGCTCAATTGCCCTTGCAGAAACGCCCGCGCAGCCTCTTCAGCGCCCGGAGCTTCGCGATAGAGCTGCTGGTAAACCCCGCGATACTGACCGTGAACCGGGTGGGTGATAGAGGCCGGTTGGCCCGACAGCGCTGTAAGTAGCGTCATGATGGCAGTTTCCGCAAAGTCCGATACAACCAGGCCTCCCGACAAGGAGGCCCCGCAAGAGCGCTGAAAACCACACGCTTCTAAAATGCAGAACCTGCGGGTATGCGGAAAATTCAATCGGGGTTGGCAAGGTACGGATCAGCGGCGATGGTCAGTTGTTCTGACCGCCATGGAGTTCGGTTCGAATGGCGCCGAGAGGCACTGATAGATGTGGCGAGGGAGCCGCCCCCGTTGGGCCGCGAAGCGCCCCCAAAAATGAGACGACTGCGCAGTCCAACGGGAGCAAGCTCCCTCGTCACAGAAATCCAGCAGACCTGTTATTTACGCGCCGCCTCCCACGACTTGAGCAGGTCGCCGTAGCTCACGGTCTCGCCTTTTGGCTTCTCGTTCGCCAGTTTCGGTTTCGGTGCGCCCGGTTGGTCGAACCAGTATTGCGCGTCACGTTCGGGGTTCATTTTCGGGCCGCACACCGGTTGCACTTTGGAGCGTTCCAGGCGCGTCATGATCGCGTCCTGCTCCTTGGCCAGGTTGTCCAGCGCCTGTTGCGGGGTTTTCTCGCCGCTGGCGGCCGAGGCGATGTTGCTCCACCACAGTTGCGCCAGACGTGGGTAGTCCGGCACGTTGGTGCCGGTCGGTGACCACTCGGTGCGCGCCGGGCTGCGGTAGAACTCCACCAGACCGCCGAGTTTGGGGGCCATGTCGGTCATGGCCTGGGAGTTGATGTCGGACTCACGAATCGGCGTCAAACCCACGATGGTTTTTTTCAGCGAGACGGTTTTGGAGGTCACGAACTGCGCGTAGAGCCAGGCCGCGAGTTTTTGCTTCTCAGGCGTGGATTTGAGGAAGGTCCAGGAGCCTACGTCCTGATAGCCCTTCTTCATGCCCTTTTCCCAGTAAGGTCCCACAGGCGACGGCGCCATGCGCCATTTCGGCGTGCCGTCGGCATTCACCACCGGCAAGCCCGGTTTGACCATGTCGGCGGTGAACGCGGTGTACCAGAAGATCTGCTGGGCGATGTTGCCTTGGGACGGCACCGGCCCCGACTCGGAGAAGGTCATGCCCGCCGCTTCCGGTGGCGCATAGGCTTTCATCCAGTCCACATATTTCTGCGTGGCAAACACAGCGGCCGGGCCGTTGGTGTCGCCGCCGCGGGTCACGCTGGAGCCCACCGGATGGCAGTCCTCCACGCGAATGCCCCACTCGTCCACCGGCAAGCCGTTGGGCAGGCCTTTGTCGCCGCCGCCGGCCATGGAGAACCAGGCATCGGTGAAGCGCCAGCCCAGGGACGGGTCTTTCTTGCCGTAGTCCATGTGCCCGTAGATGCGCTTGCCGTCGATTTCCTTGACGTCTTCGCTGAAGAATTTGGCGATGTCTTCATAGGCCGACCAGTTCACCGGCACGCCGAGGTCATAACCGTATTTCTCCTTGAACTTGGCTTTGAGCTCCGGGCGCTCGAACCAGTCGGCGCGGAACCAATAAAGGTTGGCGAATTGCTGGTCGGGCAGCTGGTAGATCTTGCCGTCCGGCGCGGTGGTGAAGGACAGGCCGATAAAGTCTTTGAGGTCGAGGGTCGGCGAGGTGAAGTCCTTGCCTTCGTTGGCCATCAGGTCGGTGATGGATTCGGTCTTGCCATAGCGAAAGTGCGTACCGATCAAGTCGGAATCGTTGACCCAGCCGTCATAGATGTTCTTGTCCGACTGCATCTGGGTTTGCAGCTTCTCGACCACGTCGCCTTCCTGAAGCAGGTCGTGGGTCAGCTTGATCCCGGTGATTTCACTGAAGGCCTTGGCCAGCACCTTGGATTCATACTCGTGGGTGGTGAGGGTTTCCGACACCACGTTGATCTTCATCCCACGGAACGGTTCCGAGGCCTTGATAAACCACTTGAGCTCCTCAAGCTGCTGCTCAGCCGTGAGCGTGGACGGTTTAAACTCGCTGCCGATCCATTTTTTCGCGGCATCTTCGTACGCATCGGCCCAAGCCGTGGCGCTCAAACCGCTGAGGGCCAGTACGGCAGCCAATGAAATGCTATGTCGCAGCTTATTGTTCTTATTCAACATAGAGACCTCCAGGTTGTTTATTTATAAGGGCATCAACCCCAACGCATCACACTCAACAGCCATACCAGGGAGAGCGCGGACGCCACCCAGATGCTCCAGTCGGTAACGCCGATAACCAGCAAATGCAGGTAGGCGCTGCCGAGAAGACCGATAAACAAGCGATCACCACGGGTGGTGCTGATCGGTAACAAACCGCGCCGGGGGATGCTCGGCGAACGCAGTTCCCAAGTGGTCATGCCCGCCAGAATCAAGGCGATGCCGCCAAAGAACAGTGCAGTGGGGGTGGTCCAGGCCATCCATTCCATCATCGACTCCTCAGACCCGGCCCAGGGCAAAGCCCTTGGCCACGTGGTTGCGAACAAACCAGATCACCAGCATGCCCGGCAGGATGGTCAACACCCCCGCCGCTGCCAGCACGCCCCAATCGATACCCGAGGCCGACACCGTGCGCGTCATCACCGCTGCGATGGGCTTGGCGTTGACCGACGTCAGGGTGCGCGCCAGGAGCAGCTCGACCCAGGAAAACATGAAGCAGAAAAACGCGGTCACACCGATGCCGGAGCCGATCAACGGGATAAAAATCTTCACGAAGAACTTCGGAAACGAGTAGCCGTCGATGTAGGCGGTTTCATCGATTTCCTTGGGCACGCCGGACATGAAGCCTTCGAGGATCCACACCGCCAACGGCACGTTAAACAGGCAGTGAGCCAGGGCTACAGCGATGTGCGTGTCGAACAAACCGATGGATGAATACAGCTGGAAGAACGGCAGCAAGAACACCGCCGGCGGCGCCATGCGGTTGGTCAGCAGCCAGAAGAACAGGTGCTTATCCCCCAGGAAACGATAGCGCGAGAACGCATACGCCGCCGGCAGCGCCACACTCAGGGAAATCACCGTGTTCAGGCTTACGTAGTACAGCGAGTTGAGGTAGCCGGTGTACCAACTGGGGTCGGTGAAGATCACCTTGTAGTTCGCCAGGGTGAAATCCTGGGGAAACAACGTGAGCCCGCCGAGGATTTCGGTGTTGCTCTTGAAGGACATGTTCAACAGCCAGTAGATCGGCACCAGCAGGAACAGGATGTAGATCAGCAGCGGAATAAGCTTGCGTTTGCTCATGTCAGCGGCCTCAGCGGTTGGCGTCAGAGTGGGTCATGGCGGTGTAGAACAGCCAGGACACCAACAAGATGATCAGGAAATACACCAGGGAAAACGCCGCCGCCGGGCCTAGGTCGAATTGACCTACAGCCATCTGGGTCAACGTCTGACTCAGGAAAGTGGTGGCGTTACCCGGTCCACCGCCGGTCAGGACGAAGGGCTCGGTGTAGATCATGAAGCTGTCCATAAACCGCAGCATTACCGCGATCAGCAGCACGCTTTTCATCTTGGGCAGTTGGATATGTCGGAAGACTGCCCAGGCCGATGCACGATCAATCCGCGCGGCCTGGTAGTACACGTCCGGAATCGCCCGCAACCCCGAATAGCACAGCAGCGCCACCAATGAGGTCCAGTGCCATACGTCCATCACCAGCACGGTCACCCAGGCATCCGCCGTATTGGCCGCGTAGTTGTAGCTGATGCCCATGGCGTTGAGGCTGTAACCCAGCAGGCCAATGTCAGCACGGCCGAAGATCTGCCAGATGGTGCCCACCACGTTCCACGGGATCAGCAGTGGAATCGCCAACACGATCAGTACCAGGGACGACCAACGGCCCTTGGTCGGCATGGTCAGGGCGATGGCGATGCCCAGGGGTATTTCGATCAACAGCACGCAGGCCGAATAGATGAACTGGCGCAGCAGGGAGTCGTGCAGACGCGGGTCGAGCAATACCTGCTTGTACCAATCGGCACCGACGAAATAGCGGCTGGATTGGTCGAAAATGTCCTGCACCGAATAGTTGACCACGGTCATCATCGGGATCACCGCGCTGAACGCCACCAGCAGGAAAACCGGCAGCACCAACCACCAGGCCTTGTTGTTCTGCACCTTGTTCATGGCAGCACCTCCAGCAGGTAATCATCGGCGTAGAGCATCAGCCATTGCGCGGGAAAGCTGATGGAGGCCGTGCCTTCGGGCACCGGTTTGTCTTCGGCCAAACGCACTTTCAAGGTGGCGCCATCAAGCTTGAGCGTCATGATCTTGTAGGTGCCGAGGTCTTCCAAATGTGTGACATCGGCCTGCATGGCGTCGGGGTTGTACTCGTCCCACACGTGGATAAATTCCGGGCGGATACCCACCTGCAGTTTCTTGTAGTCCGTGCTGGCGATGCGTTGTTGCAACGCCTCGGGCAATGGCAAGTGGGTGCCGGCAAACCGCACCCCGCCCGCCTCGGCCTGCACTTCGATCAGATTCATCCCAGGGCTGCCGATGAAATAGCCGACAAACGTGTGGCTAGGCCGCTCGAACAATTGCCGTGGCGTGCCGAATTGCACGATCTGCCCGCCATACATCACCGCGATCTTGTCGGCAAAGGTGGAAGCCTCCAACTGGTCATGGGTGACATAGACCATGGTGATGTTGAACTGCTCATGGATCTGCTTGAGCTTGCGCCGCAGTTTCCATTTGAGGTGCGGGTCGATCACTGTCAGCGGCTCATCGAACAGGATGGCCGACACGTCGTCACGCACCAGGCCACGGCCCATGGAGACTTTCTGTTTTTCGTCAGCGGTGAGGTTGCGCGCTTTCTTGCTCAGCAGGTTTTGCAGGTCAAGGACTTCGGCGATTTCCTGCACCTTGCTGTGAATTTTCGCCTCAGCCATGCCCTGGTTTCGTAGCGGGAATGCCAGGTTATCGAACACGGTCATGGTGTCGTACACCACGGGAAACTGGAACACCTGGGCGATATTGCGCTTCTCGGGCGTGAGGTCGTTGACCACTTTCGTGTCAAACAACACTTGGCCTTCGGACGGGCTGAGCAGGCCGGAAATGATATTGAGCAGGGTCGACTTGCCGCAGCCCGACGGGCCGAGCAAGGCGTAGGCGCCGCCCTGTTCCCAGACGTGGTTCATTTCCCGAATCGCGTAGTCTTCGGGCCCGGTCGGCGCGGGGTTATAGCTGTGCGCCAGGTTCTGCAAATGGATCTCGGCCATCAGGCAATCCTCGCGACACGGCGCCCGGGGGCCTGGACCAAACGGCCCTGGCCATCGAACACAAACAGTTTATGGGTGGGGATATACACGCGGATCGGCGCGTCGACGTCGTACTCATGTACCCCCGGCAGGTGCAGCACCAACAGGAAGTGTTCGCTGCGCACATGCAGGAAGGTTTCCGAGCCGCTGATCTCGGCGACTTCTACGGTTACCGCCAGCTCCAGATCGTCGTCGTTGCTCGGCACCAGGCTGATATGGCTGGGGCGCACGCCAAAGCGGAATTCGCCCTCGCCGATGGGGCGCAGGTCGACGTTCAGCGGGAAGTGCACAAAATTGGCGAAGCTCACCTCGTTGCCAGCAATACGCCCAGGCATCAGGTTGATCGGTGGCTCGGAAAACAGCTCGGCGGCGAGCACCGTCTGTGGCTGGTGGTAGACCTCCGCGGCCTTGCCGCTCTGGATCACCCGGCCTTCGTGCAGGATGGTGGTGGTGCCACCCAGGGCCAGGGCTTCGTTGGGTTCGGTGGTGGCGTAAATCGCTATGGTGTGGCGGGCCTGGAACAGCTCGCGCATTTCCTGGCGCAGCTCTTCGCGTAGTTTGTAGTCCAGGTTCACCAGCGGCTCGTCGAACAGGATCAGTTCGGCATCCTTGACCAACGCGCGGGCCATGGCCGTGCGTTGCTGCTGGCCACCGGACAGCTCCAGCGGGTGGCGCTGGAGGAACTTCTCGATGCGCAGCATCCTGGCGGTTTCCAGCACCTTGCTCTGGATCACCTCGTTGGACACACCGGCCTGGCGCAACGGCGAGGCGATATTTTCGAACACCGTCATGGTCGGGTAGTTGATGAACTGCTGATACACCATCGACACGTTGCGCAGGCGCACCGGCTTGTGGGTGACGTCGACGCCGTTCATCAGGATGCGACCGCTGTCGGGTTTGTCCAGGCCGGCCATCAAGCGCATAAGGCTGGTCTTGCCGGACAGGGTGCGACCGAGCAGCACGTTAAAGGAACCGGGTTCGAAACGCAGGGTGGCATCGTCGATCCAGGTTTGGCCTTCGACGACGCGGGAGACATGTTCCAGGGTCAATGACATGACACGACCTTTTTATTATTGGAATGAATCTGGCCAGTCGTCAGAGCGAGTTTCGTGCCAAAAACGGCAGGTGCTTGATCCACAAGGAAATGGAGTGAATGGGATGTTCGGGAGTGAACAATCGGGCTGAACAACTGAACACTCGGGGGGTTGACAATGAACAGTTCTGAACAACACTAATGGGGCCCCCGCGCCTGCGGGGCCCCATAAAAACAATAAAAACAGAAGGTCGCCCGATGGCCGAACCCTTGGCGCACGACACCATCATCCAAGACTCCTGGCGCCGTTGCCGCGCCTTCGGCCTGGACCACCAAAGCACGCCCAGCTTCGATCAATTGCCGGCCGACGGCATCAGCCAACTGCTGGAAAGCCAGCATTCCCTGGTGCAGACCACGCACCAGGAAGTCCTGCCCTATTACGAAAACATCCTGAGCAATTCCAACTGCCTGATCATGCTGGCGGACAACCAGGGCCAGGTGTTGACCTCGTGGGGCACCCAACGCTTTATCGAGCCCAAGCTGGCCCGTGGATTCAGCGCCGGTGCCAGTTGGCAGGAGCGCTCCAGCGGTACGAATGCCATCGGCACCGCGCTGGCCTGTGCCCAGGCGGTGCATATCGAACACGACGAACATTTCCTCAAGGCTAACCGTTTCATGACCGGCTCGGCGGCGCCGATCTTCGATGCTCAGCGCGAGATCATCGCGGTGTTGGATGTGTCCAGCGACAGTTATCTGCCGCCCTCCCACACTCTGGGCATGGTCAAGATGATGAGCCAGACCGTTGAGAACCGGCTGATCCTCAATCTATTTCGTGGTGAGCATTTCCAACTGACCTTCAACACCGGCCTGAGCAACCTGGACAGCCAATGGGCGGGCCTGCTGATCTTTGATGAAAGTGGCCAGGTGCTGTCGGCCAACCGCCGCGCCGATAACCTGCTGGGCATCAGCCTGTCGCGAGTGATGATCGACAGCTTGTTCAAAGTGTCGCTGCTGGAGTTGCTCAACCAACCGGAGGGCTTGCCGTTTTCGTTGCAAGCGGCGGGACGCAATCGGTTTCAGTGCTTATTGAAACGCCCCAAGCAGATGCCAGTGCAGGCGCGCGTCTTCAGTGAGCCTGTGGTTTCGAAACAGGCGACGATTGGTCTCAACACCCTGCATTTTGGTGATGCTCGCGTAGAAAAAGCCGTGCGCCAGGCCGAGCGTTTGCTGGAAAAAGATATCCCGCTGCTGATCCACGGCGAAACTGGCGTGGGCAAAGAAGTGTTCGTCAAAGCCCTGCACCAGGCCAGCTCCCGCAGCCAGAAGGCGTTTATCGCGGTGAACTGTGCGGCGATTCCCGCTGAGCTGGTGGAATCGGAATTGTTCGGCTACGAAAAAGGCGCGTTCACCGGCGCCAATCAAAAAGGCAGCATTGGCCTGATCCGCAAGGCCGACAAGGGCACGCTGTTTCTTGATGAGATCGGTGATATGCCGCTGCCGACCCAGGCGCGGCTGCTGCGCGTGTTGCAGGAGCGTTGCGTGCAACCGGTGGGCAGCAGCGAGTTGTTCCCGGTGGATTTGCGCATCATTTCGGCGACCAACCGCGCACTGCGCGAGCTGGTGCAAGCCGGGCGCTTTCGCGAGGATTTGTACTACCGCATCGGCGGCCTGACCCTGGAGTTGCCACCCTTGCGCGAGCGTACCGACAAGCAGGCGCTGTTCCAGCAACTGTGGCAACAACACCGCGAGCCCACTCAATGGGCCGGTTTGAGCGCTGAGGTGTTGGCGTTATTCGAGCAGCACCCATGGCCGGGGAATTTGCGCCAGGTCAGCAGCGTTTTGCAGGTGGCGCTGGCGATGGCCGAGGAGCAACCGATACGGGCGGAGCATCTGCCGGATGATTTTTTTGTGGATTTGAACGTGGCGCCGCCGCTGCCGACCAGTGAGTACCTGGACGACAGCATTGATCTGACCCAACGTTTGAAGGCGGCCGGCGGGAATATTTCCCACTTGGCGCGGGAACTGGGGGTGAGCCGCAATACCTTGTACAAACGCCTGCGCCAGCATTAGCGGGGCTTGATCACCACCAGCAAGTCGGTGAAGTACTCCACCTGGATCGGCAGGTTATCCGCCAAGGTCGACAGGGCCGCCGCCGTATCGTCCAGCTTGAACACGCCGGACACGCGCAGGTCCCGCAGCGCTTGTGGGTCGAAACGCACCATGCCAGGACGGTAGCTGGCCAGGGTTTGCAGTACTTCGCTCAGCGGCTGGTCGTTGACTTTGAGCAAGCCGCGAGTCCAGGCGTCCGGGTCGGCATTGCCGATCGCCTGCGCAGGCATGGCGCGGCCATGGTCGAGAACGGAGCGCTGGCCGGCGGTGACCTTGACGCCCTCCTCGACCTCACCTTTAACCGCCACGGTGGACTCGATCACAGTGACCACTGTTGTGCCGTCCGGCGCACGCTTGACCAGGTAACGCGTACCCAGTGCGGTCGCCGTGCCTTGGTCGGTTCGTACCACGAACGGCCGTTGCGCATCTTTGGCCACGTCTACCCAGAGTTCGCCTTGCAGCAGCTCGATCACCCGCTGCTGGCCGTCGAACTTCACGTCCACCGCCGAGTTGCTGTTGAGCTGCAACTGGCTGCCGTCTTCGAGCGCGATCTGACGGCGCTCGCCGACGCCGGTGCGCTGGTCGGCCATCCACACCGGCAGGTGCTCCAGGCTCAGCCAACCGCAGAACACGACGCCGAGCACCCCCAGCACCTGTGCGCTGCGCGCCCGTTGCGGGGCAAATGCGCGGTTCAGGGCGAGGCGAGCCGGTTGCGCCGGCACGCTGTCGAGGCTGCCCCATAAGGCGCGCATGCGGTCGATGGCCACGGCGTGGCGCGGGTCGGCCTCGCACCAGGTAGTGAAGGCCTGACGGTCAGCGTCGGTGACATCCTCATCGTGCAGGCGCGTCAGCCAATTCGCTGCTTGCTGGATGATCTGTTCGGAGTTCATGTCAGTGGATCCGCCGCGTGCAGGCTGTGATAGCAGTGCACCAGGGCGCTGGAAATGTAGTTTTTGACGGTGCTGGGGGACACCGCCAGGCGTGCGGCGATTTCGCTGTAGGTCAACCCATCAAGGCGACTCAACAGGAACGCCTCGCGGGCCTTGGTCGGTAAACCGGCGAGCATTTCGGCGATGCGTTCCAGGGCTTGTAGCGCAACATGGATCGCCGCCGGGTCGGGCATGCCGGCGTCTTCGCACTGGATGACCAGCGCTTCCATATAGGCTTTTTCGATACGCCGACGACGGGCGCCGTCGATCAGCAGGCGCCCTGCCGTGGTGGCCAGGAAGGCCCGGGGTTCCTTGATAGCTTGCGGCTCGGCCAGCATCAGGACACGGATGAATGCGTCGTGTGCCAAGTCGGCAGCGTGCTGGGAGCAACCGAGTTTCCTGCGCAGCCAGCCATGCAACCAACCATGGTGCTCGCGGTACATCGCCGTAAGGGCCTGCTGACGCGCTGAGTCGCCCAGCGCGGCCGGAATGTCATGCATGCGCAAAAAATTCTCAAATGGGAAGTGTTACCAATTGCGCAAACAATGCCAGTAAAACAGCGTTGGGGCAAGCGGGCTCACATTCTCTGAAAGCCCATTCCCACAGGTGTGTCCGCTTAGCGCCAGCTCCACGACACGCCGGTGTAGATGCCACGACCATCCGCGGGTGTAGACCGAGCAACATCCAGGCCTTTGTCGTCATAGCCCGGCGTGACCGTGTTGGCGTAACGGCGGTTAGTGAGGTTGCGCAGGTCAACCCAAGCTTGCCAATCCTGCTTTGGCGCGTCGTAGCCGAACGTTGCGCCGACGATCGTATAGGCCGCGGCGTAGTAGGAGTTGGCGTAGTCCACCGCCACCTTTGATGAATGCTCGGTGTTGAGGCTGGTGTAGAAACCGGTCGGGTGGCTGTAGCGCAGTTGCGCCTGATAGTAGTGCTTGGGGATGCCCGGCAAGGTGTTGCCACCGAAGCGGTCGTCGTCACGGTAATGGAAGTCGCTGAAGGTGTAGGCCTGGCGCAGGTCAAGCTTGCCGCTGCGGCCGCCATCCCACAGCGGGCTGAGCAGGCCCAGTTCCACACCTTGATGCACGGTGGGGCTGGCGTTGGATTCAACGACGACTGTTAATGCTTCAGTCTGGGTTTCCACAGCGAGCAGTTCGTGCCGCACTTCGGAGCGGTAAAGCGCCAGGTCCCACTGGCCGAGCCACGCTTCACCGCGACCGCCGACTTCCAGGGTGGTAGCGGTCTGGTTTTTCAGGCTGACGCCTTCGCGCGCCAGGCCAGTGGCCGGTCCGCTCTTCTCCGGGAAGTACTTGTTGGAACCCCAGATCATCGACCACGCGTGCGGCGGCTCGACGGAGCGGCTGAGGTTGCCGTACACCTGCAATTGCGGGTTGAAGTCGTAACGCAGCCCGATGCGAGGCGCGTAGTCCCAATCGTGCTGGCTGAGCGGCGCGTGGCCTTCGGGATAGCTGACCTGGGTTTCGCGACGGGTGTAGATGGCGGCCAGGCCGGTGGTCAGCCACAGGTCCGGTATCAGTTCCAGGTCGTTGCCGATATGCAACACGGTGTCGGAACCGAGGTAGCTGTAGTCGCGGGTCTTGGTGCCGGGGGCGTAGCTGGCCGTGTTGCCAGCGGGAATGCGCACATACTCGGCACCGCCGTTATTGGGCATCGCCTGGGTGGTGCGCAGGCCTAGGGTGGTTTTGCTGTCGTGACCGAACACCGTGTCCTGGCGGATGTAGTTGAGGGTGCTGCTGACGTCGGTGTAGGCGACTTTCAGACGGATAGTGCCCTCGCGCAGGTCCATCGGGTAATCGTGATACGCCAGGCCAACTTCAAGGCGGGAGTTGTCGTCCAGTTGCAGGGTGGTCTTGTTGGCGATCCAGGTTGAGCCGGGTTGCAGGCGCTTGGAGTCGCGAGCGGCGTTGAGGCTGTTGGCGGCGCGCGGGTCGTGACTGATCTGGTCGCGGGTGAGTTTGCCGGGTGTGTCGTTGGTGGTTTCGCGGTAACGGAAATAAAAGCGGGTTTCCAGATTCGGGTTAAAGCGATAGCCGAAGTTGGCAGCCACGCCCTTGCCCGTGGCCGCGCTTTGGCGCTGGTAGCCGTCGGATTCCGAGTCAGTCAGGCTGATGTAGTAGTCCGCATCCCCCAGCACCTGCCCCGAACTGATCTCGCGCTGGGCGTAGCCACGACTGCCCGCCTCATAGCGCACCTGCAGCTTGGGTGCGTCGTAGCCGGTTCGGGTCACGTAGTTGACCGCGCCACCGAGCGCCAGGGCGCCCTGATCAAAACCGTTGGCGCCGCGTAACACCTCGACCCGGCTTTGCCATAACGGATCCTTGAGCTCGTAAGGTGTGCCACCGGGACCGGTCAGCGGCAGACCATCGAACATCTCGTAGAGCCCCGACGCGTGGGAGCCAGGGCTACGGTTGAGGCCCGAACCGCGAATGGACAGTTTCACCCCTTCGTTATTCGCCGCCTTGGCGTACACCCCCGGCTGGTACTTGAACACATCTTCGTTGGTGCTCACCCGCCCCTGCTGCACGCTGCTCATGTCGATGTAATTGGTGGCGCCGGGCACGCTCTTGAGCTGCGCCTGGGCGACTTCTCCAGACGTGGCTTCAGCGGTGGTGACTTCGACCGGTGCCAGCTGCAAGTCTTCGGCATGCACCAGCGAGCTTAAGGTCAGGGCGGCAAACAGGAATGGAGGTTGGCGCAGCAGCATGGGTGAGTCCTTGAAATGCGGGGGCGTGACGGCTGGGCCGTCACGCGAACAGTGATGGGAAGCCAGCGATGATCACCAAGTCACGCCTTTTTAATGGACCAGACCCTTCCCACAACACCTTCGGACCCGCTTTCTTTTTAAGTCCAAAAACGAATTAACACATGCAAACTCAGTATTTAAAGAAATAACCACTAACCATTATTGTGGAGCCACTGAGTCACCTACGAGATCACCTTGATGCCAACATCCGCGAACGTCATTGACTTTACCCTTCACCGCAAACGCCGCCAGGCCCGCGCAGCGGCTGAGTTGATGTGGACGATGTACGCGGCACGCGCAGGGTTGGCGGTGTTTACCAACCACGCTGCGACGCCCAGCGATACCCGCCGGGCGTAGGCCGATGAATTTCCTGCATGTGCTTCCCGAACCTCCCGCCCCACTACCCAAAACGACTACGGACGACGATGTAATCAGCCTGTGCGTCGCACATAACCTGCAACGCCTGCGCAGCAAGCGCCACTTGTCACTGGACGGACTGGCCCGTGCCTGTGGCGTGAGCCGGGCGATGCTGGCGCAGATCGAATCCGGGCGCAGCGTGCCGTCGATCAAGGTGCTGTGCAAGATTGCCAAAGGATTGAAAGTGTCGGTGGCGGCGTTCCTGGAAGACCGCGCATTCGAAGGGGTCGAGGTGTTGCCGGCGCAACAGAGCAAACGCCTGGTGAGTGCCGATGGGGCGTTTATCAGTCGAGCGTTGTTCCCCTACGATACGGCGCGCCAGTCGGAGTTCTACGAGATCCGCCTGCGCGCTCTGGGTGAGGAAGTGTCCGCAGGCCATGGCCCAGGCATCCAGGAAAACCTGGTGGTCGCCCAGGGCGTATTGGAAGTCAGCGTCAATGAAGAGCGCTACTTGCTGTCTACCGGCGATTCGATCCTGTTCTACGCCGACCAGCCCCACCGCTACCGCAACCCGGCGGACAGCGAGGCGGTGGCGTTCCTGGTGATCACCTACCCAGAACGGTTGGACTGAATGCAAAACGCCCCGACTATTCGGGGCGTTTTTGGTTGCGCGGGACCTGTCAGCAGGTGCAGCACATCATTGGCATGCCGTTGCAGCTCATCATCATCGGCATGGCGCAATCGCTCATCAACTTGTTCATGAGCATGCAGCAGTTGTCCATCATGGCCATGCTCATGCCCGGCATCGGCATCATTTTGCACAGCATGCCATCGGCCTGCATCGTGCATTCCATCACGCACTTCATCATCGGCATCGACATGCCCATCGGCATCATCATCGGCATATTCATGCTCGCCATCATGGCCATGGCGTCGGCCGACAGGCACATCATCGACATATTGGCGCACTGCATCATCATCGGCATGCCACAGTTCATCATCATCGCCATCATCTCGGCGTTGGTCTTGAACTGAGCCATGTCCATGCCGGCGGCAGGCTTCATGGTGCACATCATCGCGTCACCGGCCATTTCGCACTTCATGGTGGCCATCATCATCGGCATGCCCATCATCGGCATCATTGGCATGGCGGTGTTCATCGGCATCTGCATTGCGTTCATCATGTTCGAAACTCCGTAATCGACAGGAAATGGCTAAGTTCTGGCGCCGATTCTAGTGATGCCGGAGCGCTGCACAAGACGACGGCAGAGCAGCGGGAATGGGTGTTGCGCAGCCCGCTTAGTCAACCGCAACAGCGAAACGTAATGTGATGACCGGGATTGCGCTGTGATAACAACGGTTTTGTAAATCAAAACAGCGTAATCGATGTGATGGATATTCGAACCAGGAATACCCACCAACCTTAAGGAAATAAACGATCTAACGCTGGCTCAGAAACATCAGCATCAGGTCCGGCTGTACTGCAATTCCAGCGTGGTGCTGATCAGGCGAGTGAAGATGGTGAGTATCTCGATCATTTGCGGGTTTTCCAGTTTTTTGGGGAGTACGTCCAAAGCGCATAGGGTGCCGAAGACGCTGCCATCGGAGAAGACAATCGGCAGTGAGATATAGCTTTCGAAGCCATGCTCCCTGGGCAATGGGTTTTGCCAGAAAACCGGATCCTTGCTGGCGTGTTCGATGATGATGGGGGTGGGATTAGCACGCAGACCGTTGCACAGCGTGGCTTCAAGCTGCAATTCATAGCCGACCTCCACGCCGAAATGCAGCTCGTCGTACACCGCACATGCCACCCAATGGGTATCGGTCATTTTCGAGATCGCCGAGAAGCGCATATCCGTCAGGCGTGTAGTCAGCCGCAGAATATTGGACGCCGTTTCTATCTCGGCGATGACCGCCAGTTCTTCAGAGGTTAAAGGTTTGATAGCGCTCTCCTGATTCTCAAATAAAACCAAGCAGCCCTATACCTGGGCTATTGCAGCTCATTCGCAAAACGCCCCACCGCGTTCACCACCTGCTTGGCGCCACCCTGGATCTCGGTGATGACGGCGCCAGCCTGGTTGGCCAGTGTCAGGCCTTGCTCAGCTTGCTCGCGACTGCTGAACATTTCTGTGATGGCTTCGTCGGCGAGGCGCTGGTTCTGCTGGACCACGCTGACGATCTCTTCGGTTGCAGTGCTGGTACGGCTGGCCAATTGCCTTACCTCATCAGCTACGACCGCAAATCCACGGCCCTGTTCACCCGCTCGGGCGGCCTCAATTGCGGCATTGAGCGCGAGCAGATTGGTTTGCGCGGCGATGCCCCCGATGGTCTGCACAATCGCGCTGATCAGCAACGATTGTTTGCCCAACGCCTCAATGCTCCCGGTGGCGGATTGCATTTGCAGAGCAATGTTTTGCATGGTCTGTACAGTGTTCTGCACCACCGCGGCGCCACGTTCGGCCGTGACATCGGTTTGCAGCGACACCTCGTAGGCCACGCCGGCGGCGGCCTTGACCTCGGACTCGCGCAAGACCTGGTCGGTGACCACGCTGGCAAACTTGACCACTTTGCACAGCTTGCCTTCCGCATCGTGCACCGGGTTGTAGGTAGCTTCGAGCCACACCTCGTTGCCACGGCTGTCCACGCGTTTGAAGCGGCTGGCGACAAATTCGCCGCGATTGAGGGTTTGCCAGAACGCGGCGTAACCGCTCGAAGCGGCCTCCTGCGTGGTGCAGAACATACTGTGTTTTTTGCCGACGATCTGATCGAGCGTGTAGCCCATGGCGTCGAGGAACTGGGTATTGGCGGTGACCACCGTTCCGTCCAGTCGGAACTGGATGACGGCCGTCGAACGTATCAACGCGTTGATAAACGCTTCGTTTTCTTTGGCTTGCTCAATGGCGCGACTGACTTCGGTGCCGTAGCCCTGGATCTGCGACAGCCGGCCGTCACGCCCTCTGATCGGGCACCATGTCAGGTTGATCCACGCCAGGCTGGCGTCACTGCGCAGGAAGCGGTAATCGTCACTCACCGGCTCTGAACGGGCGATTGCTGCGTTGAAGTCACGAAAACAGGGTAAATCCATGACGTAAGGCGGAACAATTTCACTCAGGAGTCGACCCTGCAACTGTTCGCGGGAGTAGCCCAAAGCCCGGGCAAAATCCTCGTTGACGGCCGTAAGCCGCAAGTCAGCATCCAGGCATATGGAGAGCATGCCACGGTCATACTGCGCAACAAGCTGTCGTAACTGGAAAAGCTCGTCGTCCCGGTCCTGCAGATCCTTCTTCAAACGGCGATTAAACATGGCGGCGTCCCTGGGGTAGTCATCACTGCATCGGCCATGCGGCCTACGGCTTAAGCATAGGCCGACGAATAGTCACTTGCCCCTCAGTTGTTCCGCTCAACGAAGATGGATTAATCGCCGGGCTTATCCAGTGCCTGCATCAGATCGTCTGCCTCGGATCCCACCGCAAACCTGAACCCGTACATCTCATCAGCCGCCAGTATTTCCCGAAGGGCCTCGATCAACTGCGCTTCGGTGGGTGAGTCACGCAGCAGTTTGTGCGCAGGCAATAACAACTCGGCGGAAACTCCCTCGATACTCGCGGCGTTGATCACCGCAAAGAGGATAAAGCGCAGGCGTATCTCGCGGTCCGTCGGCCACACCGTTTTTCGCTTCCCCAAGGTAGGGCCTCACTTTTTCGGAAAAGTCCGAGGCTATTGCCGACGTCGGGGTGTTTCAAGCACGGGGGTGCAAGATAGGCTGTTTCCTACAGCCAAAAGAGAAAGACCTTACCTGCACGAGGATTAGGGTAGTGCATATCGGGCTGACGCTACCGCGTTGCCTGCCGGCAGCTCACTGTACTGGCAGGAAATTCATCAGCAATAAGCTTTGCGCATAGTTGAGACCTATACGCCGGTATCGTTCATCAAGCATCTGTGTCAGCAGATCGAGGCGCGCCACGATCTTGCCAAACTCCACCGCAAAACTAAGGTTGCTGCCCTCCTCCGATATCTCATTGGAAAACAACAGCAACACGCCATTCGCATCCTGGCGCTTGCTGAGCAGCCATGTGGCCTTCTCGATATTGCGCGCGGCATTGCTGACAAACTGTGGATTGATCGAGTCGGTTATGTAGAACTCGGTGCGCCCACCATGGGCTGTCACCAGCATGCTGCCGATCGCATAGATAAACGCACCGACTCGATCGCCCTGAAACTCTGGGCTCAAGGAGTAGCTCAAGGCGACCAGATCGCGACGCTCGCCCAGGGCGGGCAGCGGTCGTCGCTGCTCAATCGCCTGGCGAATCTCTCGCTCGGCACTCACCGCATCCGGGTAACCCGACTGTCGCCACTGGCTGGGATTGCGCAGATAGAGCTTGCTCATCAGTAAATACAAACTTTGCAGGTTGTCACGCATGCCCAGGGTCGCCATACGATCGACACTGGTTTGAAAGAACTCATCGGGCTTTCCATTGCTGAACTGCTTGGCAATGTCCTGCCCCTGTTGCTGGGTGCAACCAGTGGCGCCGAGTACAAACATCGCAACCAACAGCAGTGGCCGGCGTAGGCGACGAATGATTGAAAGAGGAAACGTACGATCCATCGGCACCCGATCTTGTTCTACTGCCCTCGCGGGGAATCGGCGGGGCTGGGACAAGGATAGAGCCGAGAAATCAAAAAAAGTGCGACCGATATCGGCAGATTGTGTTCGAAGTGTGTGCCAGAGCGCTTCGTGACGAATTCGTCGCAGGGTCTATACTTCTGGAAGCAGTTGAATGTGTTGTTGGCGAGCCAGGGTTGCATTTCCATTTTCGAGCGTTCTGGCGCATATATGTACATTGCCTACGGCACTACCACCAGCAACTGCCTACGAGGTGACGGCGATGAAGCATCCAATTCGAGCACAGATGTTTGCCCAGATGATTTGCCTGCTTTCGGTGGCTCAGCTTTTCTGCTGATTGAGATGAGAAACTGCCTTTAACAGTGGCTGCGGGTGTGGCAGTGAGAGGTATTGCCCACCTGACTCCAAAATCCCAAAACCAAAAAAGCCCCGCATTGCGGGGCTTTCGTATGAATCT
The DNA here is from genome assembly GCF_021391435.1 of Pseudomonas sivasensis. NCBI lineage: Bacteria > Pseudomonadati > Pseudomonadota > Gammaproteobacteria > Pseudomonadales > Pseudomonadaceae > Pseudomonas > Pseudomonas sivasensis. Next base: position 3,809,194 of record NZ_CP090029.1, read on the forward strand.
TGGCGGAAAACCAGGGGTTCGAGCGCTTCTTGGACAGCCCATAGCCTCTCTAGGCCAAGAAGTGCCCATGCTGGATCTACTTATGCTTGCCAGCGCATTCGGCAACCGCGAAGAAAATATACTTCATCGGCGCTCAACCATTCGAGTCCCGTGAGTCACGTACTTCACCAGAGACGGAAGTCTTTTTCAGCGCTTCCTCTACTGGCAAAAGACCGCCCCTAACGTGGAGTCATTATTTGGCTTGGCGAAGCACAAGCTCCGACAGACGAGTTTTAACTCGGAAGCAGAACTCGCGAATTTGAAATTGATAAGCGGGCATAACCATGTAGTTTAAATCGGGACCTAACGAGTCTTTAATTTCCATGTATTTAGCAGTTTTGGCAGCAATGGCTTGGTATTCAGCTTCATATTTGGCGTAAGACGCTTTGTTGTAAACCTTTAAAACATCCAGCTCTTTACGGCATTGCTCAGCGCGATTTTGATTTAGGTCTGTTTCTGATTCTGACTGAGCGGCTTCAGCAGAGGCATGGACTGGGGATTCAGCACTGGCGTTCGCAGCAGGTGCAGCTTCATAACGCACAGTCCAATTTTCTGGTGTCGAATGGGCGACTTCAGGTGGTGCTTCATGGACCACGGCAGGGGGTGGAGTCACGTTAGGTTTTTCTGGAGTTTTCGTAGCGCATCCCGAGAGGGCAAGTCCTACCACTACAACGATGCCACACATTTTATCCATCGGTTTCACCAAGAAGTAATTACGGTTGGCTGAGTCGTTAGGTTCTGGGTAAAAGTCATAACTCATTCAGTGATCGAGTGTAAATTTTCTACCAGACTCAAGGCGCTCAGCCTCTCTTCCTTGAGTGCACAGATGAGCGATAATAGTAAAAAAACAAAAAGATGACGAGTAAAAGCTCTTCAGAAAAGCCACAAAATTATTGGGATAATTTATGGGACCAAACTAAGCATGCCCCCTGATTGGGGATGCTGAGCGGGAGAATCCGGACCGACACGCCAGGAAGGCAAAGGAGGTACAACGCGGCTACTAAGCCACTGTGGTGGTTTCAACTTCGTGATAGACGGCCCAAGACAGCATCGAAAGTTATCGACATTGGCGACCCGAGTCAGCCACTGGTGCACGGTGAGCAGGCGGTTACCAAACGGGTTACAGAAGGAGATATGCAACCGTCAAATCCTTCGAATAGGCAAATTTAGGCATGCCTATGACGAACCGTCTCCCGCAGCCAGAACTCCAGAAACACGAAAGCCCCGCATTTGCGGGGCTTTCGTTTGAATCTTGGCGGGAAACCAGGGATTCGAACCCTGGGAACGCTATTAACGTTCGCCGGTTTTCAAGACCGGTGCATTCAACCACTCTGCCAATTTCCCTTGTGCGTCACAGGATTATAGTAGGTCATCCTGTCTCAGCGGGCGCCATAATACCCGAATGAAACACACTGTCAAACTCTCGCCATCGCTTGTTACAGAGCGTCTGTTATGATCTTTGCGACTGAACGTTTCAAAACCGAAGGAGTGTCGCCATGCGCGAACAGAATTACGCAGTGAATGGTAACGCGCAGGCTGAGCAGCTTGAAGTCAGCCGCGTGTTGCGCAACACCTATGGCCTGCTCGCCCTTACCCTCGCATTCAGCGGCGTGATGGCGTTTGTAGCGCAGCAGATGCGCGTCGGCTATCCGAATATCTTTGTCGTGCTGATTGGCTTCTATGGTCTGTTTTTCCTGACCAACAAGCTGCGTGACTCGGCCTGGGGCCTGGTGTCGGCGTTTGCCTTGACCGGTTTCATGGGCTTCATCCTCGGCCCTATCCTCAACCGTTACCTCGGCATGGCTGGCGGAGCGGAAGTGGTCAGCTCGGCGTTTGCCATGACGGCCCTGGTGTTTGGCGGTCTGTCGGCCTACGTGCTGATCACCCGCAAGGACATGAGCTTCTTGGGCGGCTTTATCACCGCAGGCTTCTTCGTGTTGCTGGCAGCGGTGGTTGCAGGCATGTTCTTCCAGATCAGTGGCCTACAACTGGCGATCAGCGCGGGGTTTGTGCTGTTCTCCTCGGTGTGCATCCTGTTCCAGACCAGCGCCATCATCCACGGCGGTGAGCGCAACTACATCATGGCCACTGTTAGCCTGTATGTGTCGATCTACAACCTGTTTATCAGCCTGTTGCAGATCTTCGGCATCATGAGCCGCGATGACTGATTGTTAGCCGAATAAAAAATGCCCCGTATCGAAAGATACGGGGCATTTTTATTTTTTACTTATCAGCAGCAAGGCATCAGTACTGGTTGGGTTCCATTTCCAGTTCGACCTTGAAACGCTCAACGATATCCTTTTGGATACGCTGGGCCAGGTGCGCAATATCATGCCCTGTGGCGTTGCCATAGTTGACAAGCACCAGCGCCTGCAGCTTGTGCACGCCCGCGTCACCCTCACGAAAGCCCTTCCAGCCGGCCTTGTCGATCAGCCAACCGGCGGCAAGCTTCATGTGCCTATCCCCCTGGGGGTAGGCCACCAGGTCCGGATACTGCGCTCGAAGTTCTTCAGCCAATGCCCTGGTCACCAGCGGATTCTTGAAGAAGCTGCCGGCATTGCCCAGTACTGCCGGATCTGGCAATTTTTCGCTGCGAATGCTGCAAATCGCGCGACTGACATCGCTTGGCGTCGCGTCAGTGATGCCCTGTCCTGCCAGGCGCTGTTGTACCGGACCATAGTCGAGTTTGAGGTGGCTGACGCGGCTCAGGGCAAAGCGTACCCGCAGGATCAACCAGCGTCCGGTTTCGTGCTTGAACAGGCTGTCACGGTAGGCAAAGTTGCATTCTTGCAGGCTGAAGTCCCGTAGCTCACCGGTGTGACGATCCAGTGCGGTCAGGCCGGCAAATACATCCTTGATCTCCACACCGTAGGCGCCAATGTTCTGCATGGGGGCAGCCCCAACGGTCCCAGGGATAAGACTGAGATTCTCCAGACCGCAAAAGCCCTCCGCCAATGTCCAAAGTACAAATGGGTGCCACGCCTCGCCCGCTTCGGCTTCAACCACCACATGCACGCCGTCATCGTGCAGCACGCGAATGCCCTGGGTGGCCATACGTAGCACCAACGCAGGTATGTCCTGGGTCAGCAGCAGATTGCTGCCACCGCCAATCACCAATAAGGGCAACGCTTGTGCCGAAGCGTAAGCCAATGCCTCTCGCACATCGGCGTCGCTGCGGGCCTCGGCATAAAGCCGGGCGCGCACGTCGATGCCAAAACTGTTGAATGGCTTGAGCGAAACCTGCGCATGCACTTGCAAGGTCATAATCGCCCCTTCAATTCGATCACCAATAAATCACAGGCCCGCTCGATCAGGTCCAGCACTCGCTCGAAGCCTTGCTCGCCCTCGTAATACGGGTCTGGCACGTCGTCCACTTCCGATTGGTAGCGGCGCAGAAACAAATCCAGTTCGGCCTTACCCTGCCCTGACTGTAGCGCCTTGAGGTTACGCAGGTTGCTGCTATCCATCGCCAGGATCAGGTCGTAACGCGCAAAGTCAGCACGGGAGACCTGCTGGGCACGCTGGGCCGACAAATCGTAACCGCGGACCAACGCTGCACGCTGGCTGCGCTGGTCCGGCGGGTTACCGACATGCCAGTCGCCGGTGCCAGCAGAAGCTACCTCGACCTGTCCGGCCAGCCCGGCTTCGCGCAATTTATGGCGCAGGACGCCTTCAGCGGTGGGCGAGCGACAGATATTGCCCAGGCAGACAAACAGAACCTCCATCAGGCCCCCAGCAGGCGACGGACGCGCTCAAGGTCTTCCGGGGTATCGACACCGGCAGGCGGCGCTTCCAACGCATCGCCTACGTGAATACGCACGCCATGCCACAGGGCCCGCAGTTGTTCCAGGGATTCGGTATTTTCCAACCAGCACGGTCCCCAACTGACGAAGTCATGCAGGAAACCGGCGCGGTAGGCATAGATGCCGATATGCCGGCGGTACGGTACGCCCTCCGGCAACACGTCTCGGTTCTTGGCAAAGGCGTCACGTGCCCAGGGCAAGGTGGAACGGCTGAAGGTCAACGCCAGGCCATTCACATCACTGACCACCTTCACCACGTTCGGGTTGAACAGGGTTTCAATGTCGTGAATCGGCTCGGCAAGGGTGGCCATGCGCGCTTCACCATGGGCAGCCAGGTTGGCGGCCACCTGGTCGATCACGCTCGGCGGAATCAACGGTTCGTCGCCTTGTACATTGACCACGATGGCGTCAGGCGCCAGACCAAGCTGCGTGGCCACTTCGGCCAGGCGGTCGGTGCCGGAGTTATGGTCTTCGCGGGTTAATACCGCTTCGGCGCCGAAGCCTTTGCACGCGTCAATAATGCGTGGATCGTCAGTAGCTACAACCACCCGATCAGCGCTGCTTTTACAGGCCTGTTCCCACACCAGCTGGATCATCGGCTTGCTGCCGATCAATTGCAGCGGCTTGCCTGGCAGGCGGGTCGATGCGTAACGCGAGGGAATGACAACGGTAAAGGCGGTGGTCATTTATCCAGGCGCTCATCGGTGGTCAGGGTGCGGGCTTCGCTTTCCAGCATCACCGGGATGCCATCACGGATCGGATATGCCAGGCCCGCGCCTTTACTGATCAGCTCGGTTTTGTCGGCGCTTAGCTTGAGCGGGCCTTTGCAGATCGGGCAAGCAAGGATATCGAGCAGTTTGGTGTCCATGAATGTTTCCTGGAAAGAAGTGTTTTAAGGCAAGAGACGGGCGGGCAACAAGCGCGTCAGCTGCGTGTCGAACCACGCGACGAACGCCGGTGACGGCACCGCATCCACCGCAAGGTACCACCAGTCGGGCTGGGCAAAGGCGCGGCACTTCACCGCGTCCTTCTCGGTCATTACCAGCGGCAATGACGGAGTAAAATTCAAGACTTCGGCGCTGTAGGGCGCATGGTCGGCAAACGCATGGGGTATCGGTTGCCAGTGTAGCGTTTCAAGGGTGTTGAAGAAACGTTGCGGGTTGCCGATACCGGCGACCGCGTGCACCCGTTGACCTGCTTGAAAGTACTCCACCGACTGGCGTTCGCCGGTATACAGATTGACGAGTGCCGTAGGCTGCAGGCGGAAGGCAAAGCCATCGTCGCGATCTGATACTGCGCCGTTATAGAGCAGCGCATCTACACTCTGCAGGCGCTCGACCGGCTCGCGCAACGGCCCGGCCGGGAGGCAATGACGATTACCAAGGCCACGGGCGGCGTCGATCAACACCAGTTCCAGGTCACGGGCCAGGCGATAGTGTTGCAGACCATCATCGGAAAGAATCAGGTCCAGCGGCTCGCAGGCCAACAGTGCCTTGACCGCACGGCTGCGATCGGGATCGATCATCATGGGCACGCCGCAACGCTGCACGATCAACAAAGGTTCGTCACCCGCCACTTCGGCGCTTTGGCTGGCCTCGACGCGCCATGGCAGTTGCGCAGGCTTGGCGCCGTACCCTCGACTGACCACACCTACACGCAAGCCATTGCGCCGACAGTGTTCGATCAACCACAGGATCAACGGCGTCTTGCCGGTGCCGCCTACGGTGATGTTACCGACCACCACCACTGGCACGGGCGATTGATAAATGTCGCCCTCGCCCGCCACGAACCGCGCGCGTTTGCGCTGCACTACGCGGCGATACAAAGACTCCAGCGGCCGCAATAACGCGAGCGCCGGATGCCCCTCGTACCAGGCCTTGAGCAAACGATCGGACATGGACATCAAGGTTGGCTCGCCGCCTCGACAGTGCTCATGCGCAGATGGCTGAAACCGAGCTTGCCGGCGGCGTCCATCGCGGTGATAACGGCCTGGTGCTGGGTCTTGCCATCGGCACTGATGGACAACGGCATCTTGGTGTCTCCTCCGGATTCTTTCTCCAGGGCTACCATTAGGCTGGCGAGATCGTTCTTCTCCAGCAGCTGGTTATTCACCGAAAACGCGCCGTCGGCGCTGATGGCGATGTCCAGTTGCTTGATTTCCTGGTCTTCCGCCGGCGAACCACTCACCGCTTCCGGCAAGTCGACACGCAGTTCGGTCTGCCGGGTGAAGGTGGTGGTGACGACAAAAAACAGCAGCAGGATAAATACCACGTCGATCAGCGACGCGAGGTTGATATCGACATTTTCCCGTTGCTTGCGGCGAAATTTCACGCTTTGCCCCCAACCAGGTCCACATCACGGTCGCCTTGCACCACTTCCACCAACTTGATGGCCTCCTGCTCCATGCCGACCACCAGCTCATCGATGCGCCGCTGCAGAAAACGATGGAAGAACACCGCAGGAATACCGACCATCAGGCCTGCTGCCGTGGTAATCAGGGCCTTGGAAATCCCCCCGGCGAGCACGGCAGCGTTGGTGGTCATGCCCGACCCCATGAATGAGCTGAAAATATCGATCATGCCCAATACCGTTCCCAGCAGACCGAGCAACGGTGCCATGGCAGCGATGGTGCCGAGAGCATTAATGTAGCGCTCCAGTTCATGAATAACCCGGGCGGCGGCCTCTTCAATGCATTCTTTCATAATCTCGCGGCCATGCTTGGAGTTAGCCAAGCCCGCGGCGAGGATTTCGCCCAAAGGCGAATCAGCGCGCAATGCCTTGAGTTTTTCCTTGTCCAGTTGCTTGTTCTTGATCCAGCCCCAGACCTGCCCCAATAGATGCTCGGGCGTGACTCGACTGGCGCGCAGGGTCCACAAGCGTTCGGCAACGATGCCGAGTGCGGCGATGGAGCTCAAGATAATCGGCAACATCATCCAGCCGCCGGATTTGACCAATTCCCACACAGTGAATGTCCCCTCGAAAAAGTGCGCCACTTTACCATACAGGTTCGGCAACGGGGTTCGTCAGCCATGGCTTCGCCTGTCGTAGGCTCCAGCCTTATAGTAACGTCGAATTACGGTAACGCTTCGCGCCAAAAACGGCGTTGACTACGCGCAACAATGGGTGGCAGGAAAGCCCCCAATTGCAAGCGCACCGCTCCATGCTCAGCACTGTCATATAACTGGCTGCCCAGCGTCTGGTAGCGCTCAACCACCTGTGGATGAGGATGGCCGAACGCGTTGCCACGCCCACGGGAGATCAGCACTGACGTGGGTGCCAGCCGCCGTAGAAAAGGCCAGGATGACGAACTCCGGCTGCCATGGTGAGGGGCTTGCAGCCAATCGGTCCGCACGGCCAGTGGTGAGTCGAGAAATGCCCGTTCGGCGGCGCGATCAATATCCCCGGTGAGCAATAGCCGTTCACCATTGGCTTGGACCTGCAGAACGCAAGACTTTGGATTGCCATTAATAGCCTCAGACCACTGCCACAACTCGAATGACACACCGTCCCATTCCCACTTCTCGCCACTGATACATGGCTGGGCTCCGAGAAACGCTGGCAACCCTTCGTTTTCGCCGCCCACGACCCGCTTGATCGGCACCCCTCGGGCAACAGCCGCAGCCCCACCGGCATGATCGGCATCAGCGTGACTGAGCAAAATCATGTCCAGTGACTCGACGCCGAGTTTTTTCAGCGACGGCAATACCACACGAGCCCCCAGATCAACTGTGCCAGACCGCAGGCCGGCGTCGTAAAGCAACGTGTGATGCCGGGTACGCAGAATCAACGACTGCCCCTGCCCCACATCCAACTGCACCACCTCCACCCGCCCATGGGGCACCGGCTCACGCGGTGGAAAGACTGCCAACAGCAACATCGGCCAGCCCAACAGCCGAAACGGCACGCCTTTGGGCAGCAACAACAGCACTGCGCCCATCAGACTGATCAGCCAGTAACCCAAGGGCACATCGGCAGGTATCCACGCGGGCACTTGCCCTGCGAGCCATGCCAGACCCAGGAACAACGCATCCAGCGCCCCACCCGCCAGCCACAGCAAGCCCTCCCCCAAATATGGCAGCGGCAGCATGGCGGTCCCCAGCAACGCCAGCGGCAACACCACAAGACTGATCCAAGGCACGGCCACCAGATTGGCCAGCGGCGCACTGACGCTGATGGGCAACCCGAGCACCAACAACACAGGAAGCAGGCCAATGCCAATCAACCATTGAGGACGCGTCCAGGCCTGCCAGACACCCCACGGCCCCAGGCGCCCGCCGAAAGCCAGGATCAATACGGCAACAGCCGTAAAAGAAAGCCAAAACCCCGGTTGCAGGCTGGCCAATGGTTCAAGGATCAGTACACCATTGAGCGCCAGCAACAACGGCCACCAGAACCCCAGATGACGGAAGCGCAAACGCCACAGCAGCACCAGGCCCACCATGACGCAGGCCCGCTGGACCGGCACACCGAACCCCGCCAACAGGCCATAACCCAGCGCGGACGCAAACGCCAAGCCACACGCCCACGGCAGCCATGGCCACATTCGAGGCCAGAAACCGTAGCGTGCCAGTAGCGCGACCAACCCGTAGACCAGCCCCGCCAGCAGGCCGATATGCTGGCCGGAAATAACCAGCAGGTGCACCGTGCCGGTGTCCTGCAACACCTGCCAATCCTCGGCTGCCAGCCCGGAACCGTCCCCCAGCACCAAAGCTGCCAGGCCCGCCTCGCGACCTTGAGCGTCGACGGCAATCAACCGTTGGCGGACCGTGTCGCGCCAGGCATGGCGGGCCGGCGACAGGCGCTCACCGTCTTTTACCGAGCCAGTGGCGCCAATGCGTTGTGCCAGCAACCATGCCTCTTGATCAAAACCGTGAAAATTGAGCAGCCCGGACGGCCGCTTAAGCGTGACTGCCAGGCGCCAGCGCTCCCCGCTGCGTACCTCGGGCCCACCGTGCCAGGACACACGGATGCGCTTGGGCAACCGGGCGTTACGCGACCGGCTGTCGGCCAGATCGAAACGCACCCCGGTGCCGGTCTGTTGTGGCAACCCAATGACGCGCCCCTCCAACCATCGCGTCTGGCCATCGAGCGCCGGTGGCAAGCGATCATCCAGCGCCCATTGCGCACTGATGCACGCCCAGCTCAAGCCCAGCAGGAAAAACGCCAAGGGAGACGTACGAAATGGCAGCAGCATCAAAACCAGCACCAGCATGGCTATCAGCCATCCAGTGGTCGGTAACTCAGGTAGGAAACGCAGGGCAAGCAAGCCCAGCGCCAGCGCGAACATCCCTGTCTTCATGAATCATCCTTTTCAAGTGATCCACTCAGTCTTAGCTGGGTGCTCGGTACGTCCTATGATGTTTTGTCACAAAGTCTGAATTTTCTGTTTATAGAATGCGGGCATACTTGCCCCTCGAACTGACCTGGACCCCTTATGCCACGGCGCTTATTCAAACGGTACATGCCCGACCCCACCAGTATCAGGGAACACAAGTCATTACAGTTTCTTGGCACGCTGCTGCATGACCCGAACCTCTGGCATCTGAATCGGCACTCGGTGGCGCGCGCCATGGCGGTGGGTCTGTTCGCAGCATTTATCCCCATTCCGTTGCAGATGCTATTGGCTGCGGTGCTGGCAATTACCGTGCGCGGCAATATGCCCATCGCCGTCAGCCTGGTTTGGCTGACAAACCCGATCACGATGCCAGTGGTATTTGTTTGTACTTACATGACCGGCGCCTGGTTGATGAACGTGCCCCCGCGCAGCCTGCCCGATGACTTGACCTGGGAATGGATCAGCGGCCAGTTGAGTACGCTGTGGCAACCCTTCTTGCTCGGCTCAGTGGTGTTGGGGCTGGTGCTGGGCGCATTGGCCTATTTCCTGACGATGGGCTATTGGCGCTGGTGGGTCGCGCGCCAATGGAAGAAGCGCAAGCTGCGCCGGGGCTGAGCCCTAGCGCGCCGGTAACCGCAGGTGTACACGCAAGCCCTGACCGGTGTTTTGCGCCCACAGGCTGCCGTCCTGACGCTGTACGGCATTACGCGCGATGCTCAGGCCCAGGCCGAAACCACCATCACCGGGCCGTGAGCCGTCCAAGCGCGTGAACGGCGCAAAAATCCGCTCCAGATCACGCTCATCAATCCCCCCGCCCTGATCCTCCAACCACAGGTGCCAGTACTCCCCATCGCGTCGCCCATCCAGACACACAACCCCGTTTTCCGGAGAGTGGCGTATGGCGTTGCGCAAGATATTTTCCAAGGCCTGGGCCAGGGCGTTTAGATTACCGCGCACCCAACAGTCAGCGCCCAGCAGGCACGGCAGTCTCGATGCGGACCAATCGCTTTCAAAGCAGGCATTCTCCCGCAGCATGTCCCACAACGCCTGTACCTGAAGATCCTCCTTGGGCAGTGGCGCCCGCTCGGTGTCCAGCCAGGCCAGCTGCAAGCTGTCTTCCACCAGGCGCTGCATAGCGTCAATCTCTCGGCCCAACCGCTCACGCAACTGAGCAAGATCCTGCTCGCTGTCGCAGGCCACGCGCAAGCGGCTCAACGGAGTGCGCAGTTCATGGGACATGTCCCGCAGCAGTTGTTGTTGCAATACAACAGTGCCCTGCAAACGCTCAGACATGTGGTCAAACGCACGGCCCAACTCGCCCAATTCGTCCTGTCGACTGGTGGCGTCAAGGGGCATCCGCGTGTTCAATTGATCGGCACGCCAGGCATTGGCCTGCTCGCGCAGTTGATTGAGAGGCATGATCAGCAGCCGGTACAAGCCGACGCACAGCAACAAGGTAAACAGGCCTGGAATCACACCATTGGTCACCACGCGCCAGACCACTTGATAACGCCCCGGCATAAAACGCTGTGGCAATTCAATGACCAGCGAACCGGCACCCGGATCTACCGCAAACGGGATCTTGAGCCACGGCAAGCCCTTGACGTGGCGGCTGACCGGCCAATCCAGGCCCCGCAAGAACGTCAGGCGCTGGCTTTCCGTAGCGGTCAGTGGGTAGCTGCTCAACGACTGCAAGTCGTTGCCTATTACGCCGATCCACGTGCTTTCCCGTTTGCCCATCGCCTGCAGCCACGCATCAATACCGGCATGGCCGCCACGGTTCCAGGCCTGCTCGGCGCTCACCGCATAACCACTCAGCGTGACCCTCGCCTCGTCGGACAAATACGCGTTCTTTTGCTCCATGTACCGGCCCCAGGACCAACTGAGCCAGATCATCAGCAAACAGAAGGCAATCAACAGGCAGGCGAGCTTCCAAAATAATGAATATTTGCCCGGCAGCCGTTTCAGCGCCCTTTCAAAGCCCATCGTCGTGACCACTGAGCAAATAGCCCTTGCCCCACACCGTGCGCACTTCGCGCTCGCTGTAGCCGATCGCCTTGAGCTTGCGACGGATCTGGCTGATGTGCATGTCGAGGCTGCGGTCATGGGGCGCATAGCCGCGCTGCAACACATGTTGGTAAAGGAATGCTTTGCTGAGGACTTCTTCAGTGTTGCGGTGCAGGGTTTCCAACAGGCGGTATTCGCTGCGGGTCAGGCCTGCCCAGTGTTCCTGATGAAACACATCGCACAGCTGATCGTCGAAACGCAGTGTGCGAGCGTCCCCACGCACCGCCGCAAGCGTCGGCAGCGGGCGTCGATCCAGGGCCACCCGGCGCAGGATGGCTTCGATACGCACGCGCAACTCGACCATGCTGAACGGCTTAGGCAAGTAGTCATCGGCGCCCAAGCGAAAACCGCTGACGCGATCGGCCTCGGCACCCAATGCCGACATCAGGATTACCGGAATCGAATGGCTCTGGCGTAGATGAGTCAAGATCGACAAACCATCCAGCCCCGGCAGCAGGATATCCATCAACACCAGGTCGAACGCCTGTTCGCGCGCCATCGCCAGCCCTTGCTGGCCGTTCTGGCACCAGGTGACCTGGAAGCCACAGCGCCCCAGATGCTCGTGGACATAGGCGCCCAGCACGGGATCATCTTCGATGGTCAGGATATTGGGTAGGCCAACTGCTGCGGGATTCATTAGCGTCTGCAAGTCATTCTCAATCGCTGATTATTCAAGATTACCCTGGCGCAGGCAATCGCTACGGGGCCAAACGAGCCGAAGATTGCCCTCTCTCAACAATTTGCGAGATTCCAGGCCGTGCAAATGGCTACACTGCGCAGGTGGCGCGGGCCGGATGCCGGCGCGGAAGATTGATTTCAGTGTGGTAGCAGGAGAGTGGCGTGCTTAGAAGAATGGGGATAAAAGGCCGCGTACTGTTGCTGAGCTTATTACCGACCAGCCTGATGGCCTTATTGTTGGGGGGCTACTTCACCTGGATGCAACTCTCGGAGTTGCAGACCCAATTGCTGCAGCGCGGCGAAATGATCACCGAGCAATTGGCGCCTCTGGTGGCTCCTGCTTTAAGCAGCAAGAACACTGACCTGCTGGAGCGCATCGCCACTCAATCCCTGGAACAACTGGACGTGCGCACCGTGTCGTTCCTTGCGCCGGACCGTACGCCCCTCGCCCACGCTGGCCCGACCATGCTCAACCAGCCGCCGGCCGGCAACAGCTCTCACCTGCTGCAACGCACCGACAATGACGCCACACGCTATCTGCTGCCGGTGTTTGGCCGCCATCGCAACCTTGCCGGCGACTTGATCCCCGATGAAGCCGACCGCCTCTTGGGCTGGGTCGAAGTAGAACTGTCCCACAACGGTATGTTGCTGCGCGGCTATCGCAGTCTGTTCGCCAGCCTGCTGTTGATCGCCATTGGCCTGATCTGCACAGCAGCCCTGGCGCTGCGCATCAGCCGCACGATCAACGAGCCGATTGGCCTGATCAAGCAAGCAGTGGCCCAGCTCAAGGACGGCAATCTGGAAACCCGCTTGCCTCCTTTGGGCAGCCAGGAACTGGACCAACTCGCCTCAGGCGTCAACCGCATGGCCGAAACTCTTCAAAACGCTCAGGAAGAGTTGCAGCACAGCATCGACCAGGCAACCGAAGACGTGCGCCAGAATCTGGAAACCATCGAAATCCAGAACATCGAGCTGGACCTGGCTCGCAAAGAAGCACTCGAGGCCAGCCGTATCAAGTCCGAGTTCCTGGCCAATATGAGCCATGAAATCCGCACACCGCTCAACGGTATCCTTGGTTTTACCCACCTGCTGCAAAAAAGCGAGCTCACACCGCGCCAGTTGGACTATTTGGGCACTATCGAAAAATCCGCCGACAACCTGTTGGGCATCATCAACGAGATCCTCGACTTCTCGAAGATTGAGGCCGGCAAGTTGGTGCTCGACAGCATCCCGTTCAACCTCCGGGATTTGCTGCAAGACACCCTCACCATCCTCGCCCCCGCTGCCCATGCCAAGCAGTTGGAGCTCGTCAGCCTGGTGTACCGCGACACGCCGCTAGCACTGGTGGGCGACCCTCTGCGGCTCAAGCAGATCCTGACCAACCTGATCAGCAACGCCATCAAGTTCACCCGTGAGGGCACTATCGTGGCCCGGGCGATGATCGAGGAGGAACAGGAAGACAGCGTGCAACTGCGCATCAGCGTGCAGGACACCGGCATCGGCCTGTCCAGCCAGGATGTGCGGGCGTTGTTCCAGGCGTTCAGCCAAGCCGATAACTCTCTGTCGCGCCAGCCGGGCGGCACCGGGCTGGGCCTGGTGATTTCCAAGCGCCTGATCGAGCAAATGGGCGGTGAAATTGGCGTCGACAGTACGCCGGGCGAAGGGTCGGAATTCTGGATCAGCCTGAACCTGCCCAAAACCCGCGACGATATCGAAGACCTGCCCTGCGCGCCGCTGCTGGGCCATCGCGTGGCAGTACTGGAAAACCACGAACTGGCGCGCCAGGCCTTACAACATCAACTGGAAGACTGCGGCCTGGAAGTCACGCCGTTCAATAGCCTGGAAAACCTGACCAACGGCATCACCAGCGCCCATCAGACCGAGCAAGCCATCGACTTGGCGGTGCTCGGCGTCACCGCCAACGACATCCCGCCCGAGCGCCTCAACCAGCATCTTTGGGACCTGGAACGCCTGGGTTGCAAAGTGCTGGTGCTGTGCCCAACCACGGAACAGATGCTGTTCAACCAGTCGGTGCCCAACCCCAACAGCCAGTTGCAGGCCAAGCCGGCATGCACCCGCAAGCTTCGCCGCGCCCTCTCCGACCTGATCAGCCCGCGCCCGTCGCGCAGCGAACCGGGCGAGCCGCTGTCCAGCCGCGCGCCGCGTGTGCTGTGTGTCGACGACAACCCGGCAAACCTGCTCTTAGTGCAAACGTTGCTGGAGGACATGGGCGCCCAGGTACGTGCGGTAGAAAGCGGTTATGCCGCAGTCGACGCGGTAAAACAGGACACCTTCGACCTGGTGCTGATGGACGTACAAATGCCTGGCATGGATGGGCGCCAGAGCACCGAGGCGATCCGCCAGTGGGAAAGTGAGCGCCATGGCACACCCTTGCCAGTGGTCGCCCTTACCGCCCACGCCATGGCTAACGAAAAACGCGCCTTGCTGCAAAGCGGCATGGACGATTACCTGACCAAACCCATCAGCGAAAGACAACTGGCCCAAGTGGTGTTGAAGTGGACCGGCCTGGCCTTGCGCAACCAAGTGCCTGAGCGTGTCACTGAAGGTCTTGGCCCAGGGGTGCAGTTGCCGGTTCTGGACCATGAGGAAGGCCTACGCCTGGCCGCGGGTAAAACCGATCTGGCGGCTGACATGCTTGCCATGCTGCTGGCCTCCCTGGAAGCCGACCGCCAAGCCATTCACATCGCCCGCGACGCCAAGGACAACCTGGCGCTGATCGAACGCGTCCACCGCTTGCACGGCGCCACCCGCTACTGTGGCGTACCGCAACTGCGCGCCGCCTGCCAGCGCGCCGAAACCCTGCTCAAGCAGGACGATGCCAAGGCGATGACCGCGCTGGACGAACTGGACATGGCCATCGCGCGACTGGCCAGCGAAGCACGGGTCAGTGTCTGACCCCATTTCATGGCGCTGACCCACTGACAAATTGCAGGGAGCTTTTCAATGCGCGTGATTCTTTTCAGCAGCCAGACCTACGACCGCGATAGTTTCCTCGGCGAGCCACTGCCACCTGGGCTGGAACTGCAATTCCAGCCGGCCCGACTCAATCTCGACACCGTGGCCCTGGCCGAACACCACGAGGTGGTTTGCGCCTTTATCAACGACGACCTCAGCGCCCCGGTGCTGGAACACCTGGCCAAGGGCGGCACCCGACTGATTGCACTGCGCTCGGCGGGTTACAACCATGTCGACCTCGCCGTCGCCAAGCGCCTGGGCCTGACGATCGTACGGGTACCCGCTTACTCGCCCCATGCGGTCGCCGAACACGCCGTAGCGCTGATCCTCGCACTCAACCGCCGCCTGCACCGTGCCTACAACCGCACCCGCGAGGGTGACTTCAGCTTGCACGGTCTTACCGGTTTCGACCTGGTGGGCAAGACTGTCGGTGTTGTCGGCACTGGGCAGATCGGCGCGACATTTGCCAGGATCATGGCCGGGTTCGGCTGTGAGTTGCTCGCCTACGACCCCTTCCCCAATCAACAGGTGCAGGCAATGGGCGCGAAGTACGTGAGCCTGCCCGAGTTACTGGCCCAGGCGCAGATCATCAGCCTGCACTGCCCGCTGACCGCTGACAGCAAGCACCTGATCAACGCCCGTTCCCTGTCGCACATGCAGCCCGGCGCGATGCTGATCAATACTGGCCGTGGCGGCCTGGTGGATACCCCGGCATTGATCGAAGCCCTCAAGGACGGCCAACTCGGCTACTTGGGGCTGGATGTCTACGAAGAAGAAGCCCAGCTGTTTTTTGAGGACCGCTCGGACTTGCCACTGCAAGACGACGTGCTCGCACGCCTGCTGACCTTCCCCAACGTGATCATCACCGCACACCAGGCGTTCCTTACCCGCGAGGCCCTGGCGGCCATTGCCGGCACTACCCTTGCCAACATTGCTGCATGGGCCGATGGTCGGGCGCAGAACCTCGTCGAAGGATGATCAGCGGTCACATAGCAAGCTCATGATGAGCAGGCACCCGTGATAGGATGCCGCGCCTATTTGGAGGATCCATGGCCGAACACGATTTCCGCTTCAGCTTGCTGAGCCCGCAACACACCCTGATCGAATGCCGCGCCCTAGTGCCGGGCCGTTACCAAGTCACCGGCAACGGTGGTTCGATCAAGCATGGCGACGTCCTGATCGTCACCCTGCGCGGCAGTAAAACCCTGTCGATGCGCCTGACCGTTGAAGGTGACGCGCGCTACTCCATCCGCCCGGCGGGCCAATGGGTCGCCATGGCTCAAGGGCCGAAATTCGGCGAGTTGGAGATTCACACTTGGAAGGTCAACTGCGACAGCTGCGACACCGTGCTGGAGTTTGAATTCGCGGTAGAAACCAAGCTGACCAAAGAACCGCTGCAGCCTGCCGCCAACGCGCGCATCAAAGAGTTGGGCTGGGCCAGTGAAGGCGACAAGCACCGCTGCCCGAAATGCCAGAAGGCTGCGCAATGAAAGGCCTGCTTCTGCTCGCCGCCGTCGGCGTGGCCTTGAGCGGCTGTGCCGGTGATGCGGTCAAGCTCAAGCAGGATCACAGTTACGTGGTGGAGTGGATTGGTGAGCGGCCATTGATGGACTACGCACACCTGACTGTCACCCTCGGCGCCGATGGCCGCGCCTACGGTAATGGCGGCTGCAACCACTGGTTTGCGCCGTACACGGTCGAGGGCGACAAACTCAGCTTCGGCAAAATCGGCAGCACCCGCAAGCTCTGCGCCGAGGCCTTGATGGAGCAGGAGCATCGCTTCTTCCAGGCCCTGCAAAGCGTACAACGCTGGGACATCTCGCCGATCGAGCAGACCCGCTTCTGGCCGGCCGAAGGCAAGCCGATTCGCCTGTGGCTGGAAGAAGGCTGATCACGCTGCTTGCGGTCCAAATGTGGGAGAGGGCTTGGCCCCGATGGCGGTGTAACAGTCAACGGATGTATTGACTGAAACACTGCAATCGGGGGCAAGCCCCCTCCCACATTTGATTTGAGTGGTTGCTTTAACCGCGCAAGGCCTTGAGTTTGGCCAGTACCCCTTCCGCCGTCTGTTCGCCCATCAACTGCTCACGCACCTTGCCCTTGTCATCAATGATGTAAGTCACCGGCAATGCCTCGCTGCGCGGAATCTCAAAGATCCCGTCGGGGTTTTGCGCCAGCACGGTGAATTTAATGCCCAGCTTGTCGCTGGCCTCTTTCAGCTCTGCACCCTGCACATTGTCGAAGTTAACCCCGAACACCCCCACGCCCTGCCCCTTCAGCTGTTCCGCCAAGGCATTGAGTTCAGGGATTTCCGTGCGGCACGGGCCACACCATTCTGCCCAGTAGTTGACCACCAGCCATTGCTTGTCCAAGCGCTCGGCCGCGACTTTCTGGCCGTACTGGTCAACGCCATAGTCATTCCCGCAGCCGCTGAGCAGCAGGGTTGTAATGATCGCCAATGCACCGATCAGTCGACGTGTCATGGGGTAATCCTTCGCAAAAATGAACGTTGGCTGCGACCTATCGCCTCTTACGGTTTAAGGACGGGGTGCAGCGCGAGTAGAATACCCGCCACCTTACGCAAGATGCGACCCGCACATGACCGATCTGACGCTTTATCACAACCCGCGCTGCTCGAAATCCCGCGGTGCGCTCGAACTGCTTGAAGCCCGCGGTCTCACCCCAACCGTGGTGCGCTACCTGGAAACCCCGCTGGATGCGTCGCAAATCAAGGCCTTGCTGGCCAAACTGGGCCTCAGCGCCCGTCAATTGCTGCGTACCGGCGAAGACGAGTACAAAACTCTCAATCTGGCCGACGCCAGCCTCAGCGAAGCCCATCTGATCGCCGCCATCGCCGAACACCCCAAGCTAATGGAGCGTCCGATCCTGGAAACCGCCGACAAAGCCATCATCGGCCGCCCACCAGAAAACGTGCTGGAGATTCTGCCGTGACCACACCGTACGTGCTGGTGCTGTATTACAGCCGCAACGGCTCGGTCAGCGAAATGGCCCGGCAGATTGCCCGGGGCATTGAGCAAGGCGGCATGGAGGCGCGCTTGCGCACGGTGCCGGCGATCTCCACCGAATGCGAAGCCGTGGCGCCGAGCATTCCGGACGAAGGCGCGCTGTATGCCAATCTAGATGATCTGAAGAACTGCTCAGGCCTGGCCCTGGGGAGCCCGACGCGCTTCGGCAACATGGCTGCGCCGCTCAAGTACTTCCTCGATGGCACCAGCAACCTGTGGCTCACCGGCGCGCTAGTCGGCAAGCCGGCTGGCGTGTTCACTTCCACCGCCAGCCTGCACGGCGGCCAGGAGACCACGCTGATGTCAATGCTGCTACCGCTGCTGCACCACGGCATGCTGATCACCGGCCTGCCCTACAGCGAACAGGCATTGCTCGACACCCAGGGCGGCGGTACGCCATATGGCGCCAGCCACCATTCCGGGCCGGACGGCAAGCGCATGCTCGATCAACATGAAATCACCCTGTGCCGGGCACTGGGGTTGCGCCTCGCCACCACCGCCACGCTGCTGGAGAATGGTCGTGGCCAAAAAGCCTAAAGTTCTCCCGCCCCAAGCGTGGCTGGAGCCGCGGGTCAAGGTGGCACGCGCGCTGAGCCTGCTGGCGTTTTTTAGCCTGGTGGGTTTGCTCTGCGTGTATTACCTGTTCGTCGCCGACCTGCACGGCGCACGCCCATGGGTGATCCTGCTGATCGAGCTGGTGCCGCTGTTGTTGCTGGTGCCGGGCATGATCAGCGGCAGTGCGCGGGGGCATTCATGGATGTGCTTTGCGGTGAACCTGTATTTCATCAAGGGCGCGCTGGCGGCGTATGACCCGAACCGCCAGTGGTTCGGGGTGCTTGAGATGCTGGCAAGTCTGGCGGTGTTTTGTACCGCACTGCTCTATGTGCGGTGGCGGCATCAGTTGAATCGGCAGCTGGCTGAGGCCTGATCAACGATTTGCAGTGCATCCGGCTTGTGTGGCGAGCGAGCTCACCACACAAGAACTTGCGCCGACTGGGGTCAGTGGTTGACGGTGTAAGCCAACATCATCGACAACTGACACATCGGCCGCCCACTCTCGGCATGCCACTGGTTGAACGCGCCCTGAACCGTCGCCAGATCCCGCAGGCTGGTCGGCGCCTTGTCGACGATCTTCTGCGCATTCAATGCAGCCACTACGTCATCACTCGGCACAAACGTATCCTTGCCCACCATCCGCAAGAATCGCGGCGCCGACAGGCCGCCCAACTGATGGCCGTGCTTGCTCAGGTACTTCCAGAGCCCGACGATATCCGTCACCGGCCAGTCGGCGATAAACGCGCCGAAGCTGCCCTTCTCTTGCTCAATATCCAGAATCATCTGCGCATTGCGCGGCACGCTCTTGAGCTTGCCCAGGTGACGGATGATACGCGTGTCCTGCATCAGGCGTTCCAAGTGCTCGGCGCCCATCAGCACGACTTTTTCCGGATCGAAGCCGAAGAACACCTGCTCAAACGCCGGCCACTTGGCGTCCACTACGCTGTGCTTCAACCCGGCGCGAAACACCCGGAGCGCCAAGGTCGACAGGTAGCGATCATCGCTGATCTTGCGCAATTGGGCCGGGGTCTTGGGTACCGGCAGGTGGGCTTCCAGTTGAGCCGCTGAACCAAAGCGGTTCAGACAATATTCGTGCAGCCACTTGTAATCGCGCATGCCCTCTCCTGGGGATTGAAATGAAAACGGCGCCCTTGAGCGCCGTCTTTCAGAGCGTTGAACTGCTTCAGAGGTTCACTACGTTGACGAAGCGCGAAGCGGCCGTCTCGTCGATTTTCAGGCTGGTGAAGTCGAACAGGTTGCGGTCGGCCAACTGCGACGGCTGCACGTTCTGCAAGCTGCGGAAGATGCTTTCGGTGCGCCCCGGCGTCTTGCGCTCCCAGTCCACCAGCATCTCCTTGACCACCTGGCGCTGCAGGTTTTCCTGGGAGCCGCACAGGTTGCACGGGATGATCGGGAATTGCTTGAAGTCGGAGTAGGCCTGGATGTCTTTCTCGTTGCAATACGCCAGCGGACGGATTACCACGTTGCGTCCGTCATCGGAGCGCAGCTTGGGCGGCATGGCCTTGAGAGAGCCGTTGAAGAACATGTTGAGGAAGAAGGTTTCGACGATGTCGTCGCGATGGTGACCCAATGCCATCTTGGTCGCACCGATTTCATCGGCAAAGGTGTAGAGCGTGCCACGGCGCAGGCGCGAGCACAGCGAGCAGGTGGTCTTGCCTTCCGGGATCAACTCCTTGACCACCGAATAGGTGTCTTTCTCGACGATGTGGTACTCGACGCCCAGCGCTTTCAGGTAAGCCGGCAGCACGTGCTCGGGAAACCCCGGTTGTTTCTGGTCCATGTTGACGGCAACGATGTCGAACTTGATCGGCGCGACCTTTTGCAGGTGCAGCAGCACATCGAGCAGGGTGTAACTGTCTTTGCCGCCGGAGAGGCAGACCATGACCTTGTCGCCATCCTCGATCATGTTGAAATCGGCGACTGCTTCACCCGCCAGGCGACGCAGGCGTTTTTGCAGTTTGTTCTGGTTGACCGTAAGAGTGCCCATGGCGATTGGATCCGCTGGAGGTGTGTGACGAAAAGCCGGGTATCTTACCGATGTCGAGTCCACACATTCAACGTGGCCCCGCATTCCAATCTGCGATTAGGCCCACTGTTTACAGTGCGATTTGCTCTAAAGGCCCTACAGTTATTCCGGTCATCCCTTCCTATACTGCGACGTGAGGTCGCACATCTATATCCAGACCTTTCAGGCCAATTGGCCCGTGGGCGCTCCGATGGGGGGCGATGGTAACAACGACAGGAGTGACTGGCATGATCCATCACGTCGTGGGGCTGTTTACCCATCCCGACCAGGAATGGCGGGAAATCCGTGGCGATAAAGAAGAAAGCATCGGCCACATGTACCTCACTCACACCCTGATTCTCGCGGCAATTCCCGCAATATCAGCGTTTATCGGCACCACCCAGGTGGGCTGGGTCATCGGCAATCGCGCGCCGGTGATGCTGACCCAGGAAAGTGCGTTGTGGATGACCATCATGTCATACGCAGCCATGCTTGGCGGCGTCGCGGTGATGGGCGCGTTCATTCATTGGATGGCCCGTACCTACGACGCCAACCCCAGCATGGCCCGCTGCGTGGCCTTTGCGACCTACACCGCGACGCCGCTGTTTATCGGCGGGCTGGCGGCGCTCTACCCGCACATGTGGCTGGGTATGGTCGTGGGCACAGCGGCGATCTGCTACACGGTGTACCTGTTGTATGTGGGGCTGCCGACGTTCATGAACATCGATCCGGACGAGGGCTTCCTGTTTTCCAGCTCGGTACTGGCCGTAGGCCTGGTGGTGCTGGTGGCGATCATGGCGTTTACGGTGATCGTCTGGGGCCTGGGCGTAGGGCCGATCTATACCAACTGAACTGCTGAAACCGTAGGCAAGGCCACCGCAAGGTGGCTTTGTGCGTTATGCATGACCATTCGGCGCCTGACAGATTCGGAAACACTCAGCTTTGCGGCATACTGGGCATCTCTGGAGATATGTACAGCATGCCCGAGCAACTCAATACCCGCGTCGAAGATTGTTTCCTGCAAGCCGAATCCTTTTTCAAACGAAGCTTCAAACGCCCCCAGGTCAGCCTCAAGCTGCGGGGCCAGAAAGCCGGTGTCGCGCATTTGCACGAGAACCTGCTGCGCTTTAACCCACAGTTGTACCGAGAAAACAGCCAGCACTTCCTCAAGCAGACCGTGGCCCATGAGGTGGCGCACCTGATCGCCCACCAATTGTTTGGTGAACGCATCCAGCCCCATGGCGAGGAATGGCAGTTGATCATGCGCGGGGTCTACGAACTGCCGCCGGACCGTTGCCATACCTATGCCGTGCAGCGGCGCCAGGTGACCCGCTATATCTACCGCTGCCCATGTGCCGACAGCGACTTTCCGTTTTCGTCGCAGCGCCATGGCATGGTGGCTCAGGGGCGGCGGTATCTGTGTCGGCGCTGTCGGCAGGCATTGGTGTTTACCGGCGAAACCCGGGTGGAATAAAGGCCTCATCGGGAGCAACCCCCCTCCCACATTTTGATCGTATTCACAGGCCTGAATGTGGGAGGAGGCTTGCTCCCGATAGCGTCCGCCCAGCCACTACATAATCACCTTGGAGCTGCGCAGCTCGCTGATGCGCGGCGGGCTCAAGCCCAGCTCCGCCAACACTTCATCACTGTGCGCGCCCACGGCGACGCCAATGTGCCGGGGCGCTGGCAACCCGTCCGAAAACTTTAACGGGCAGGCAATCTGCGCCTGGCTCGAGCCATCGCCCCTGGGCACCTGGCTGACCAGCGCCCGCGCCTTTAACTGCGGATGGGCCACGGCTTCGCTGAGCGTCAGCACAGGTTCAACGCAGGCATCCACCCCGGCAAACAGCTCGCACAATTCCTCGAAACTGCGCTTCTCGAACTCCACCTGCAAGGCCTTCTTAAGCGCCGGCTGCCGCTCTGGCTTCAAGCCCTGCGCGGCCAGCTCCGGGCGCCCCAACGCTTCACACAATTGCTGCATAAACGCCGGCTCCAGGCTGCCCACCGACATCCAGCGCCCATCGCGCGAGCGGTAGTAATCATAGAAACTCCCGCCATTGAGCACATGGCCTTCCCATTCCGGCTCCGCACCACAGGCGAGATAACCCGCCCCAGCCATGGCATTCAAGCTGAACGAGCAATCGGTCATGCTTACATCCAGGTATTGCCCGACGCCACTTTGCTGGCGGGCGATAACGGCCGCCAGCAACCCCACCACCGCATGCAGCGAACCCCCGCCCACGTCCGCCAACTGCACACCCAACGGCAGCGGCCCGCTGTCCTGGCGCCCGGTATAGCTGGCCACGCCTGCCAGTGCCAGGTAGTTGATATCGTGGCCGGCGCGATCCTTATACGGGCCGGTCTGGCCATAACCGGTGATCGACACATAAATCAGCCGGGGATTAATCGCCTTCAAGGCCTCATACCCCAGGCCCAGGCGTTCCATCACGCCGGGGCGAAACTGTTCGAGCACGATGTCGTAGTCTTTGACCAGCGCCCGCACAATCTCCAAGGCCTCGACCTGCTTGAGGTCCAGCGCCAGGCTGCGTTTATTGCGATTGAGGTAGGCATGGCTCGCCGAGGTGCCCTGATCATGGGGCGGCAAGACCCGCAGCATGTCCAGGCGCGTGGGCGATTCGATACGCAGCACTTCGGCGCCCATGTCCGCCAGCATCAACGAAGCAAACGGGCCGGGCAGCAAGGTGGAAAAATCCAGCACTTTGAGGGACGCCAAGGGACCTGACATGGGGACTCCACTTTCGGTTCGAATGCCCACAGACTAGGCAGCCTTGCGCCTACCGGCAATCGTCAGAACGATCACCGACAGTGACCGTTTTGATCACGGCGGGCTTTTTCGCGACGGCGGCTTTATCATTGGCCTACGTTTGCTTGCCGAGTGTTCCATGAAGTTCGCGATTGCCCTGTATTCCGCCGCCCACGCGCCCTCTTCGCGCCGCGCCTTGCTCTTCGCCCAGGCGGCGTTGGCCGGTGGGCATGAGATTGTGCGGTTGTTTTTTTATCAGGATGGCGTTTACAGCGCGTCCAACAACCTCGTAGCGCCCCAAGATGAGCAGGACATTGCCCGCCAATGGCGTGAGTTTGTCAGCACTCATCAGCTCGACGGCGTGGTATGCATCGCCGCCGCCCTGCGTCGTGGCGTGCTCAACAGCGAAGAGGCCACGCGCTATCAACGCAGCGCAGTGAACCTGGATGCACCGTGGACGCTTTCAGGCCTGGGGCAATTGCATGATGCAATCCAGGATGCCGACCGCCTGATCTGTTTTGGAGGGCCGTGAAATGTCCAAATCCTTATTGCTGATCAGCCGTCAGGCGCCGTGGTCCGGGCCGAGCGCACGGGAAGCGCTGGATATCGTGCTGGCGGGTGGCGCCTTTGATCTGCCCATCGGCTTGCTGTTCATGGATGACGGCGTGTTCCAGCTCGCGCCGCACCAGAACGCCAAGGCCGTGCAACAAAAGGACCTCAGTGCCAACCTGCAGGCATTGGAGCTGTTCGGCATCGACGACGTGTTTGTCTGCCGCCACAGCATGGCCGTGCGTGGCTTGACGCCGCCAACCGAAGCGCAACCGTTGAGCAACGACGCTATTTCCCAATTGATTGACCGTTACGACCAGGTAATTACCCTCTGATGTCGACTTTACACGTGGTGTCTCACTCCCCGTTTACCGATAGCCGCCTCGACAGCTGCCTGCGTATCTGCGGCGCCGAGGACGCGATCCTGCTGTGCGGCGACGGCGCCTACGGCCTGCACGCCCCAGCCCTGCAAACCAAGGGCGTGAAGGTCTTTGTGCTGGCCGAAGACATGCAGGCGCGCAACCTGCCATTACCGGACTGGGCCGACAGCGTGGACTATCCCGGTTTCGTGCAACTGTCGATCGACTACGACAAGGTCAACACCTGGCTATGAACACCCTGACCGTGGGCGAGCGCCGCCTCGAACTGGACAAGGACGGCTACCTCGTCGACCTGAACGACTGGTCCACCGAGGTGGCCAACGCCCTGGCCACCGCCGAAAACCTGGTATTGACTGCGGCGCACTGGGAAATCCTCGAACTGTTGCGCGGCTTTTACGCCGAATTCCAGCTGTCCCCAGCCACGCGCCCGCTGATCAAGTACACCGCCTTGAAGCTAGGCCCGGACAAAGGCAACAGCCTGCACCTCAACCAATTGTTCAACGGCACTCCCGCCAAACTCGCCGCCAAACTGGCGGGCCTGCCCCGGCCGACGAATTGCTTATGACCGACTTCTCCCCACTGACCCTGCAAACTCCTGCCGAGCACCCGTTTGCGCAATTCGTACGCATCCTGGGCAAAGGCAAGCGCGGCGCGCGTAACCTCACCCGCGAAGAAGCCCGCGAAGCCATGGGCATGTTGCTCGACGAAAAAGTCGAAGACACCCAACTGGGCGCCTTCCTGATGCTGCTTCGGCACAAGGAAGAAAGCCCGGAAGAACTCGCCGGTTTCACAGAAGCCGTGCGCGAGCGCCTGGATGCCCCCACACTGAATGTCGACGTCGACTGGCCCACCTATGCCGGCAAGAAACGCCACCTGCCGTGGTTCCTGCTGGCAGCCAAATGCCTGGCGCAGAACGGTGTGCGCATCCTGATACACGGCGGCGGCGCCCATACGGCGGGCCGGCTGTACACCGAGCAGCTGCTGGATACCCTGCACATTCCCCTGTGCCGAAACTGGCAACAGGTCGGTACGGCGTTTGAGCACGCAAACCTCGCATTTATCCCGCTGGGCGACTGGGCACCACAACTGCAACGCATGATCGATTTGCGCAACACCCTGGGCCTGCGCTCGCCGATCCACTCGCTGGCGCGGCTGCTCAACCCGTTGAATGCCCGTTGCGGCTTGCAAAGCATCTTTCATCCGGGCTACCAGGGCGTCCACCGCGATGCCAGCGGGCTGCTCGGGGATAACGTGATTGTGGTGAAAGGCGACGGTGGCGAGATAGAGATCAACCCCGACACTATCAGCCACCTGTACGGCACCACCGGCGGCGAGAGCTGGGATGAAGAATGGCCCGCCCTCTCCGCCCAGCGCCACGTCAAGCCGGCAACGCTGGAGCCTGAGCACTTGAAGGCCGTATGGCGCGGCGATGCAGAGGACAGCTACCCGCAGCTGGCGCTGATCGCCACCATGGCCCTGGCCTTGCGCGGCCTTGGCCACCCGCGGGAGCAGGCGTTCGAACTGGCGCAGCAATATTGGGAAGCACGGGATAAATCGATTTAATCGATCATTCATCCGCAGTCTTTGCGCTTTTAGTTCGAACTCATCCCTTTAGACTGGGCTCCAACGCTTATTAGCCAAGGAGCCAGTCATGGGTTTGCTGATCGAAGGACACTGGAAAGACCAGTGGTACGAAAGTAGCGCAGACGGCGCTTTCCAACGGGAACAGGCACAGCGGCGCCACTGG
Organism: Pseudomonas sivasensis; assembly: GCF_021391435.1. Taxonomy (NCBI): domain Bacteria; kingdom Pseudomonadati; phylum Pseudomonadota; class Gammaproteobacteria; order Pseudomonadales; family Pseudomonadaceae; genus Pseudomonas; species Pseudomonas sivasensis. The sequence continues at coordinate 3,835,139 of NZ_CP090029.1, forward strand.
GTGACCGCCGATGGCCAACCTGGCCCGAGCGGCGAAGGCGGCTTTAAGGCCGAGGCCGGTCGTTATCACCTCTATGTGTCCCTGGCCTGCCCATGGGCGCACCGCACGCTGATCCTGCGCAAGCTCAAGGGCCTCGAAAGCCTGATCGATGTGTCCGTAGTCAGCTGGCTGATGCTGGAAAACGGCTGGACCTTCGACAAGGCCCACGGCTCGACCGGCGATAAGCTGGATAATTTCGAATTTATGCACCAACGCTACACCGCCGACACAGCCGACTACACCGGCCGCGTGACCGTTCCGGTCTTGTGGGACAAGAAGCTCAAACGCATCGTCAGCAATGAATCGGCGGAGATCATCCGCATGTTCAACAGCGCCTTCAACGGACTGACTGGCAATACCCTGGATTTCTATCCCGACTCCCTACGTACAACTATCGATGAGCTGAACGAGCGGATCTACCCGGCCGTGAACAATGGCGTGTACCGCGCAGGTTTTGCCACCTCACAAAAAGCGTATGAAAGCGCGTTTGATGATGTGTTTGCTGAACTGGACCATCTGGAACAGCACTTGGGCGACCATCGCTACCTGGCCGGCGAGTACCTGACCGAAGCGGATGTGCGGTTGTTCACCACGTTGATTCGTTTTGATGCGGTGTATTACAGCCATTTCAAATGCAATCTGCGGCGGATTGCGGATTATCCGAATCTGTCGAATTGGCTGAGGGAGATGTTTCAGTGGCCGGGGGTGGCCGAGACGGTGGATTTTGAGCACATCAAGGGGCATTACTATGCCAGTCACCGCACGATCAACCCGACGGGGATTGTGCCAAAGGGGCCGTTGCAGAGGTTTGATGCTGGGCACGATCGCCAGCGGTTGAGTGGCGAAGGCGTCTGGCGCTGACTCAGGAAATGCGCTGTGTGTGATGGCCTCATCGGGAGCAAGCCCCCTTCCACATTTGGAACTGTGAACACAGTAAAAATGTGGGAGGGGACTTGCTCCCGATGTTTTTAAAAGGCTCAGACCTGAGACTGGGCGCCTTCAAACCACTTCAGCTTCTCACGCAACACTACCACCTCACCCACGATCACCAGCGTCGGCGCATGCACTTCATGCTCCGCCACCATCCGCGGCAAGTCCGCCAGCGTGCCGGTGAAAACGCGCTGGTTGGAGGTGGTGCCCTGCTGGATTAACGCCGCCGGGGTATCAGAAGCACGGCCATGCTTGATCAGTTGCTCGCAGATAATCGGCAAGCCAATCAAGCCCATGTAGAACACTAGGGTTTGCGACGGCCCCACGAGATCACTCCAAGGCAGGTCCGACGTCCCGTTCTTCAAATGCCCGGTGATAAAACGTACTGACTGCGCATAGTCACGGTGGGTCAGCGGAATACCCGCATAGGCCGCGCAGCCGCTGGCCGCCGTGATTCCTGGTACCACCTGGAACGGGATGCCATGGGCCGCCAGCTCTTCGATCTCCTCACCACCACGCCCGAAGATGAACGGATCGCCACCCTTGAGGCGCAACACGCGCTTGCCTTGCTTGGCCAGGTCCACCAGTTGCTGGTTGATCTGGTCCTGCGGCACGGCATGGTCTTCGCGACGTTTGCCGACATACACACGTTCGGCATCGCGGCGGCACAGGTCAAGAATTGCCGGGGCGACCAAGCGGTCATAGAGCACCACGTCCGCTTGCTGCATCAGACGCAGCGCGCGGAAGGTCAACAGGTCGGGATCGCCCGGGCCTGCGCCCACCAGGTAGACCTCACCCGGCGCATACGGCGGTGCGCCGTTGACCTTTTCAATCAGTAGACGCTCAGCCTCATCACCCTGCCCGGCCAACTGGCGGTCGGCAATCGGGCCCTGAAACACTTCTTCCCAGAACGCACGACGTTGCTGCACATCCGGATACAAGCCCTTGACCTGGGCACGAAAACGCGCCGCTAACCCTGCCAACTGGCCATAGGTGGACGGAATCCAGGTTTCCAGCTTGGCGCGGATCAAGCGTGCCAGCACCGGCGCATCGCCGCCGCTGGACACCGCAATCACCAAGGGAGAGCGGTCGACAATTGCCGGAAAGATCACACTGCACAAGGCCGGCGCGTCCACCACATTGACCGGTACACAGCGACGCTTGGCATCACTGGACACTTGCGCATTCAGTGGCTCGTCGTCGGTGGCGGCGATGATCAGGGTGCAACCGTCAAGGTCGGCCTCCTGATAACCGCGCACAATCAGTTCCCCGCCACTGCCCAGTACCAATTCACGCAACTGGTCTTCGATCTGGGGAGCAACCACCCGCAGCACCGCACCGGCGTCGGCCAGCAGCCGGGATTTGCGCAAAGCAATCTCCCCGCCACCAACGACCAACACACGGCTGCCGCGCAGGTTATGAAACAGCGGCAGAAATTCCATTTAGCCGATGACCTCAACGCCCGCCATGTAAGGCTTGAGCACTTCAGGTACGCGGATCGAACCGTCAGCCTGCTGGTAGTTTTCCAGCACGGCAACCAGGGTACGACCTACAGCCAGGCCCGAACCGTTGAGGGTGTGCACCAGTTCCGGCTTGCCGGTTTCCGGGTTACGGAAACGCGCCTGCATGCGACGGGCCTGGAAATCACCGCAGTTGGAGCACGATGAGATCTCGCGGTACTTGTCCTGGCTCGGCACCCACACTTCCAGATCGTAGGTCTTCACGGCGCTGAAACCCATGTCGCCGGTGCACAGAGCCAGCACTCGGTACGGCAGCTCCAGCAGCTGCAGCACGCGTTCGGCGTTGGCGGTCAGGCCTTCCAGGGCTTCCATGGAGGTCGACGGCTCAACCACTTGCACCATCTCGACCTTGTCGAACTGGTGCTGGCGGATCATGCCGCGGGTGTCACGACCCGATGCACCGGCTTCACTGCGGAAGCACGGGCTGTGGGCCACGAACTTGAGTGGAAGTTGCTTGGCATCGAGGATCTCGCCAGCAACGATATTGGTCAGCGACACTTCAGCAGTCGGGATCAGGTACAGATCGGCTTCACCATCGCGGCTGATCTTGAACAGGTCTTCTTCGAACTTCGGCAACTGACTGGTACCCATCAGCGCCGGACCTTGAACCAGGTACGGGGTGTAGGCCTCTTCGTAGCCGTGCTCGCCGGTGTGCAGGTTGATCATGAATTGCGCCAAGGCACGGTGCATGCGCGCAATCGGACCGCGCAGCAACGCAAAGCGCGCGCCGGACATCTTGGCGGCGGTTTCGAAATCCAGGCCACCGGTCAATTCGCCCAGGGCGACGTGGTCCTTGATCTCGAAATCAAAGGCTTTTGGCGTGCCCCAGCGGCGCACTTCGACGTTGCCGTCTTCGTCTTCGCCAACGGGCACAGACTCGTGCGGAATGTTGGGGATGCCCAGCAGGATCGAATCCAGCTCGGATTGGATCTTGTCCAGCTCGACCTTGCCGTCGGACAGCTCGGTGCCCATACGCTCGACGTCCGCCATCAGCGGCGCGATGTCTTCGCCGCGCTGCTTGGCCTGACCGATGGATTTGGAACGCGCATTACGCTCAGCCTGCAGTGCTTCGGTGCGGGTCTGGACGGTCTTGCGCTGTTCTTCCAGCGCTTCGATGCGCGCAACATCCAAGGCAAAGCCACGGGATGCCAGGCGGTCCGCTACGTCCTGAAGGTTGCTACGTAACAGTTTGGAATCGAGCATGTCGGTCTCTCGTTTATCAAAGTTTGGTCAAGGACAGGCCAGCCCAGGTGGCGAGCAGCCCGCCGAACACGCTGATGCCCAGGTACCCAAAGGCGACCAGGGCCTGCCCGCTTTCCAGCAAGCGCAGCGTATCCAGTGAAAAGGATGAAAAGGTCGTCAGACCGCCTACAAAGCCGACAATCAAGCCGGCACGAATTTCAATCGGTATTTCCGGGCGCAACAGGAACCAGCCGTACAGCAACCCAATGATCAAGCAGCCAACAAGGTTGACCGCGAGGGTTGCGGCATAAAAATGCTTAGGCCAGTTGGCGCTCACCCAAGTACCGGTGGCGAAACGCAATAATGTACCAGCGATGCCGGCTGCGGACACGGCAAGAATCGTCTTGAGCACTACTTTCTCCGCTGTTTGGGGCTGAGGCGATCGAGTTGGGCCAGGTGATTGAGTTTTTCACCGATTTTCAGCTCCAGGCCACGGGGCACCGGCTGGTAGAGCGGCAATGGCTCAAGCTCATCTGGGAAGTAGTCTTCGCCGGCGGCATAGGCGTCCGGCTCATCGTGGGCATAGCGGTATTCATCGCCGTAGCCCAATTGTTTCATCAATTTGGTCGGCGCATTGCGCAGGTGCAGCGGCACTTCAAGGGAGCCGTGCTCGGCGGCAGCACGTAGCGCCGCCTTGAAGCCCATGTACACCGCGTTGCTTTTCGGCGCGCAGGCCAAGTAAGTGATGGCCTGGGCCACCGCCAACTCACCTTCCGGGCTGCCGAGCCGCTCCTGCACGTCCCACGCCGCCAGGCACAGGCTCAAGGCGCGCGGGTCAGCGTTGCCGATGTCTTCGCTGGCCATGCGTACCACGCGGCGCGCCAGGTACAAGGGGTCGCAGCCGCCGTCGATCATCCGCGCAAACCAATACAGCGCGCCGTCAGGGTTGGAGCCGCGCACAGATTTGTGCAGCGCCGAAATCTGGTCGTAGAACGCTTCACCGCCCTTGTCGAACCGACGACGTGTGTCGCCAAGCAGGCTTTGCAACAGGTCGACGCCAATCTCGCTGCCATCCTCGGCCAGGTCCGACGCATTCTCCAGCAGGTTGAGAAAACGGCGACCGTCGCCATCGGCAGCGGTGAGCAGGATCTTGAAGCCTTCTTCGCTGACACTCAGTTGGCGCTTGCCCAGGCCCTTGTCTTCACTCAACGCGCGGTGCAGCAGCTTTTGCATCGCCGCTTCATCGAGGCTCTTGAGCACATACACTCGCGCCCGCGACAGCAAGGCGTTATTCAATTCGAAGGACGGGTTTTCGGTAGTAGCGCCGATAAAGATCAGCGTGCCATCTTCGACATAAGGCAGGAACGCATCCTGCTGCGACTTGTTGAAGCGATGCACTTCGTCGACAAACAGGATGGTGCGCTTACCGTATTGCCCAGCCTGCTGCTTGGCCACTTCCACCGCCTGGCGGATTTCCTTGACCCCAGCCAGCACCGCGGAAACCGTTTCGAAGTGCGCATCCGAGACTTTCGCCAGCAGCCGCGCCAGAGTGGTTTTACCCACCCCCGGCGGGCCCCAGAAAATCATCGAATGCAGCGCGCCCTGCTCCAGGGCTTCGCGCAAAGGCTTGCCGCGAGCGAGCAGGTGTTCCTGACCGACGTACTCATCCAGGTTGGTCGAACGCAAACGCGCGGCCAGGGGTTGGGCAATCGGGTCACTTCGAAACAGATCCATGGGCAGCGTTTGAAACCTCTGGTTTATTCCTGAATCACGTCGGCACCCTTAGGGATGTCGAACTTGAACTTGGAAGCAGGCACCGGCTCGTTGGCCTTGACCCCGGAGAACAGGATATCGGTGCGTTGGCCGACGCTGTCGATCAGGCGCATGTTATTGATCACGCCGTTACCGAAAGACAGGTGCAGGCTGTCAAACAGCGTGTCCTTGGACTTCGGCTTGAGGGTGAATTCGATCACGTTGCTGGTTTGCTTGGAGGTGATGTCGAAGCTGTCGTTAATCTTCGACACATCACCCGACAGCAACAGCGCAGGCGTCTGATTCAGGCGCGGGTCGAGCTTCTTGATAGTTGCCTGTTCCAGATCCGGGTCCCACAACGTGACCTTCTGGCCGTCGGAAACGATGGTCTGCTCGGCCTTGCCTTCAGTGTGCCAGTAGAACAGCCCCGGACGCTGCACAGCCATTTCGCCTGCCGTTTCCTGCAAACGGGTACCGCCGGCATCCAGGGTCAGTTGGGAGAAGCGCGCCGTCAGGGTCTTGGATTTGTCCAGCAGGTTGGTCAGGCTGGCGACAGAGGCCGGGTCAGCGTGAGCCGAAACAGCAGTCAGGGCCAGTGCCGGCAACAACAGCATGCGGATAAAGCGCATGGGAGTCCTCATTGAGTCGTAAGGGCGCGCCGCGTGCTGCCACGCGGCGCGGGATCAGTCGCGCATCTGCCCAGGGGCAATGACTTCACGCGAGCCGTTGGTGTTCATTGCGGTGACTACGCCGGCGTTTTCCATCGCTTCGATCATGCGGGCGGCGCGGTTGTAGCCGATTTTCAGCTTGCGCTGAACTGCAGAAATCGACGCGCGACGGCTTTCCAGCACAAACGCCACGGCTTCGTCGTACAGGGCGTCGGTCTCGGCATCGTCGTCGCCACCGCTGCTGCCACCGTCGAAACCGCTGCCAGCTTCTTCGACGCCGGCGAGGATGTCGTCGTTGTATTCGGGTGCGCCGCGCAGCTTCCAGGCTTCCACCACGCGGTGCACTTCATCATCGGAAACAAAGGCACCGTGTACGCGAATCGGCAGGCTGGTGCCCGGTGGCATGTAGAGCATGTCGCCGTGACCCAACAGTTGCTCGGCGCCACCCTGGTCGATAATGGTCCGCGAGTCGATCTTGCTCGATACCTGGAACGCCATGCGCGTCGGGATGTTGGCCTTGATCAGACCGGTGATCACGTCCACCGACGGACGCTGGGTGGCGAGGATCAAGTGAATACCTGCTGCCCGCGCTTTCTGGGCGATACGCGCGATCAGCTCTTCAACCTTCTTGCCGACGATCATCATCATGTCGGCGAACTCGTCGACCACCACCACGATGGTCGGCAGCTTGCTCAGCAGCGGCGCTTCGTCGTGAATGCTTTCGCGTTTGTACAGCGGGTCGGTCAGCGGTGTGCCGGCGTCCTGGGCTTCCTTGACCTTGGCGTTGAAGCCAGACAGGTTACGTACACCCATCTTCGCCATCAGCTTGTAGCGGCGCTCCATCTCGGCAACGCTCCAGCGCAGGGCGTTGGCGGCGTCCTTCATGTCGGTTACCACTGGGCACAGCAGATGTGGAATGCCTTCGTAGATCGACAGTTCAAGCATCTTCGGGTCGATCATGATCAGCTTGGCGTCTTCCGGGCCGGACTTGAACAGGATCGATAGGATCATCGCGTTCACGCCCACCGACTTACCGGAACCGGTGGTACCGGCGACCAGCAGGTGAGGCATTTTTGCCAGGTCAGTGATAACCGGCTTACCGCCGATATCATGGCCCAGCGCCAGGGTGACCGGCGATTTGAAGTTGTCGTATTCCGGCGTCGACAGTACTTCGGAGAAGCGCACGATCTGGCGGTCTTCGTTGGGAATCTCGATACCCACGGTGGTCTTGCCGGGGATCACTTCCACCACACGCACGCTTGTCACGGCCAGGGAACGGGCCAAGTCTTTGGCCAAGTTGGAGATGCGGCTGACTTTCACACCAGCGGCCGGCTGAATTTCGTAACGGGTAATCACCGGGCCAGGGTGGATCGAGTCCACCGACACTTCGACGCCGAATTCCTTGAGCTTGATTTCCAGCAAGTGGCCGACAGCCGCCAGTGATTCGGGGGAATAGTTGAGCTGTTTCTTTTCAGCCGGGTCGAGAATCGAGATCGGCGGCAAGGTGCCTTCGACAGCGCTATCGACAAACAACGGCGCCTGTTTCTCTTTCTGCACGCGATGGCTTGGCTCGGGGGCCTTGGGCGGCGCAGGTGCAATCACAGGCGGCACCTGCTTCTCGCGGTCGGACATGTGCTTGCTCAGGGCCTGTTCGCGCTCGATCAGGCGCTCCTTGACCTTGGCCTGTTCGCGGCGATCCGGTGTGCTTGGGGCTACGACTTCGTTGACGCGAGTATCCACCTCACGCAACTGAGCCACCATGCGTTTGCGGTCAACACGAGCGGACCACCAACGGTTGGCGGCGCCCTGGAATAATTCGAGCAGGTCGAGGGTGATCTTGCCTGTCACGTCCATCACCTTGAACCACGAGAGGTCGGTGAACACCGTGAGGCCGAACAGGAAAAGCGCAATGAACATCAGAGTGCTGCCCTGGATATTCAGGGTCTTGCGCGCCAGGTCGCCGAGGCTTTCGCCCAAGGCCCCGCCCGCGCCCGCCGGCAAACCGGTGGGCGCATGGAAATGAATATGGGCCAGCGCCGCGCCGGAGAGCACCAGGAACACCAGACCGATCAGGCGCCAGGAGAACAGCCAGCCGCTCCACTGCCACGGCTCGTGACGCTGACGGAAGATCTGCCAGGTCTTGATCGCCAGCAGCAGCGGGAAGATGTAAGCAAAGTAACCCAGCACCATGAAGAGGATATCGGCGCTGTAGGAACCCACCGGACCGCCGAAGTTTTGCACATCGTCTATCTTGCTGTTGTGGCTCCAGCCCGGATCGTCCTTGCCGTAGGTGAGCAAGGCCATCATCAGGAACAAGCACAGCGCGCCGATAGCGATCAGCGCGCCTTCCTTGAGTCGATAATGCAGGTGCTGGCGCCAAGCCGGCACGACTGCTGCTTTAGGTGTTGCGGCGGATTTCTTCAAAACGGGTCTTTTCCTGCGCCTTTAGCGCGTCCATCTGTTGAATGACTGCAAATACTGCCCAATCCGAGCAGTTGAAAAATAAACGATCGTCGTTGAATCTACGTTTAACACTGGGCAATTGCTGAATGAAAGGACGATAACGCCACAATGGCCGCATTGTACGGGTTTGTACCCCCGATGCCACGCCACTTGGCTTTCTTCAGGCAGCATAGCCAATTGTGTGTCACGACATGTTCAATTTGAGCATGCATTGTCTTTGCTGACAAAGGCTTATGAACTGTTTTTACTAATCCAGACAAGCTTGGCAAATGGCCTGCATGGGCCGGCCCCGAATACGACCACACCCCCGGCATAGAGTTGCAGAAACACCCGCTCACGCTAATACGCATCAATGGCTGATTCAAGCTGGCCCGATGGCGCTGCGTCGACAATAATCAGCACTGCCGAGGCGGGTGTCATACCTGCCACTCCCCTCCCCTTCCATAAGCCTGGATGCCATGCTGACCTGGTTACAACGCAATACCCTGACCTTCCCACCGCTGGCCAAAGCTATGCGCGAACCCAATGGCCTGCTCGCCGCCGGCGGCGACCTGTCGGCCGAGCGACTAGTCCAAGCCTACCGGCATGGCTGCTTCCCATGGTTCTCGGAGGGTCAACCGATCCTCTGGTGGTCTCCGGACCCGCGCACGGTGATCTTCCCTGACGAGCTGCACGTATCCCGCAGCCTGAGCAAGCTGTTACGCCAGCAGCGCTACAGCGTGACATTCGACCAGGACTTCGCAGCAGTCATCCAAGCCTGCGCCGCACCGCGCGCCTATGCCGATGGCACCTGGATCACCGAAGGCATTCAGAGCGCCTACCTGGAGTTGCACAAACGCGGCCATGCACACTCGGTAGAAGTATGGGACGAAGGGGTGCTGGTGGGAGGCCTGTATGGCCTAGCGATGGGCCAACTGTTTTTTGGCGAATCCATGTTCAGCCGCGCCGACAATGCCTCAAAATTCGGCTTCGCCACACTGACACGACAATTACAGGCCTGGGGCTTTGTGCTGATCGACTGCCAGATGCCCAACGATCACTTGCACAGCTTGGGTGCCCGCGCCATTCCTCGCACTGAGTTCGCCGGTTTTCTACGCGACCACTTGGACCAGCCCAACACCGGACCATGGGTTTCTTAGGCGACATCCGCGCACCTGGCTTACACTTATTTCAAAGCTTATCCCGAGGGTTGATCATGACCGAGTTGGCGCGTTTGAAGTTTTATGCCACTCAAGCCCACTCTTGCAGCTATCTGCCAGACGAGCAGGCCACCACGTTGTTCCTCGACCCCAGCCAACCGATGGACGTGCACGTGTATGCCGATCTTTCGGAAATGGGCTTTCGACGCAGTGGCGACCACCTTTACCGACCCCATTGTCAGAACTGCAATGCCTGCGTACCGGCACGCCTGCCCGTGGCGCAATTTCTGCCGGATCGTAACCAGAAGCGCATCCTCAAGCGCAACGCCGACCTGACGGTGACATCGTGCAAGCCTCGATTTACCGAAGAATATTTCGACCTTTACCAGCGCTATATTGAGCAACGCCACGCCGACGGCGATATGTTCCCCCCGAGCCGCGACCAGTTCTCCACGTTTCTAGTGCGTGACCTACCCTTTTCACGCTTCTATGAGTTTCGAGCGGACGGTCGCCTGCTGGCCGTCGCCGTGACCGACTTGCTGCCTAATGGCCTGTCGGCGGTATACACGTTCTATGAACCTGCCGAAGAGCGCCGCAGCCTCGGGCGCTTTGCAATCCTCTGGCAAATCGGCGAAGCACTGCGCCTGGAACTGGAGGCCGTTTACCTCGGATACTGGATCAAGAACTGCAAAAAGATGAGCTACAAGACCCAATATCGCCCCATAGAACTGCTAATTAATCAAAGATGGGTCACGCTTAACTAGAACCCCTTGGCTTAAACACCCTTTTTCGGGCACAATGCACGCCGCTTTTGCCTGGCGCAGTTGCACCGGGCCATTCACTGGATACCGAGGGCTTTACTGCATGTCGAAAGAAGACAGCTTCGAAATGGAAGGCACTGTCGTCGACACCCTGCCCAACACCATGTTTCGTGTGGAGTTGGAAAATGGGCACGTCGTAACCGCGCATATCTCCGGCAAGATGCGCAAGAACTACATTCGTATTCTTACCGGTGACAAAGTGCGCGTCGAGCTGACGCCCTATGACTTGAGCAAAGGGCGCATCACTTACCGCGCTCGCTAAGCAAGTCAATACAAAACGCCCGGTTATGCCGGGCGTTTTTGTGTGCATGGGATTTTCAAACACCGATGATTCCTGTGGGAGGGGACTTGCCCCCTCCCACACTGGATCTTCATTGTTCTGAGAACTGCATTTCAAGACAGCAAAAAGGCGCCTTTCGGCGCCTTTTGCATTACTGCAGAACGATCAGGCCATTTCAGCCGTGGTTTCGAACTCGAAGGTCAGCTCGCCATCCTTCAGATCGATATGCACCACGCCACCATGGTCGGAGAGTTCGCCGAACAGAATCTCTTCGGCCAATGGCCGCTTGATCTTGTCCTGGATCAGACGCGCCATTGGGCGGGCGCCCATTGCGGCATCGTAGCCACCCTCGGCGATCCAACTGCGCGCCGCTTCCGTGACATCCAGCTGCACGCGCTTGTCTTCCAACTGCGCTTGAAGCTCGGTGAGGAACTTGTCCACCACACTCTTGATAACCTCGTGGCTGAGGCGACCAAACTGGATAATGGTGTCCAACCGGTTGCGGAACTCCGGCGTGAAGCTCTTCTTGATCACTTCCATCGCATCAGAGGAGTGATCCTGATGGGTAAAGCCGATCGAAGCCCGCGCGGCTGTTTCGGCACCGGCGTTGGTGGTCATTATCACGATCACGTTGCGGAAGTCCGCCTTGCGTCCGTTGTTGTCGGTCAGGGTCCCGTGATCCATGACCTGCAGCAGCAGGTTGAAGACTTCCGGGTGAGCCTTCTCGATTTCATCGAGCAGCAATACGCAATGGGGCTGCTTAGTGATCGCTTCGGTCAACAAACCGCCCTGATCAAAGCCTACATACCCAGGAGGCGCACCGATCAAGCGCGACACGGTATGACGCTCCATGTACTCGGACATGTCGAACCGCACAAGCTCGATCCCCATGGCCTTGGCCAACTGCCGCGCCGCTTCGGTTTTGCCGACACCGGTCGGGCCAGCAAACAGGAACGAGCCGACCGGTTTGTCCGGCGACTTGAGGCCCGCACGCGACAATTTGATCGCAGTGGACAGCGCGTCGATGGCTGCATCCTGGCCGAACACAGTGAGCTTGAGATCGCGCTCCAAGTTACGCAGCAGCTCTTTGTCGGAGCTGTTGACGTGCTTTGGTGGAATTCGCGCGATCTTCGCCACGATGTCCTCGACCTGAGGCACGTCGATGCGTTTCACACGCTTCTCGATCGGTTGCAGGCGCTGATAAGCCCCCGCCTCGTCGATCACGTCGATAGCTTTATCCGGCATATGCCGATCATTGATGTAACGCGACGCCAGCTCTGCAGCTGCACGCAGCGCCTCATCGGTGTACTCGATGCCATGGTGCGCTTCAAAACGCCCCTTGAGCCCGCGCAGGATGCTGATGGTGTCTTCAACCGAAGGCTCGGACACGTCGACCTTCTGGAAGCGACGCGCCAGCGCACGGTCTTTCTCGAAGATGCCACGGAATTCCTGGAAGGTGGTCGAACCAATGCAGCGGATATCACCCGACGACAGCAACGGCTTGAGCAGATTGGACGCATCCATCACCCCGCCAGACGCCGCGCCAGCACCAATGATGGTGTGGATTTCGTCGATGAACAGGATCGCCTGCGGGCGTTTTTTCAACTCGCCGAGCAACGCCTTGAAGCGCTTCTCGAAATCGCCCCGGTACTTGGTCCCGGCGAGCAACGCGCCCAGATCAAGGGAGTAGACGACGCTGTTGGCCAGCAGGTCAGGCACCTGGTTATCCACGATACGCTTGGCCAAGCCTTCGGCGATTGCGGTTTTACCCACGCCCGCCTCACCCACCAGCAACGGATTGTTCTTGCGACGACGCGCGAGGATTTGCGCTACACGCTCAACCTCAAGCTCACGCCCCACCAGCGGATCGATCCGACCCTGGCGCGCCAGTTCGTTGAGATTGCTGGCATAGGCATCCAGCGGGTTGCTTGAAGAAGAAGACTCACCGCCCTCGTCGTCCTGCATATCCTGCTCACCCTCAGAATGATCGCCGTGCCCAGGCACCTTGGAGATACCGTGGGCGATATAGTTGACGACATCAATACGGGCAACGCTCTGCTGCTTGAGCAGGAACACTGCCTGGCTTTCCTGTTCGCTGAAGATCGCCACAAGCACGTTGGCGCCTGTGACTTCACGCTTACCGGAGCTCTGTACGTGGAAAACAGCACGCTGCAATACCCGCTGGAAGCCCAGGGTTGGCTGGGTCTCGCGGTCCTCGTCATGCACGGGGATCAGTGGCGTGGTGGAGTCGATAAACTCCTGCAGGTCATGCTTGAGTTTGTCGAGGTTGGCGCCGCACGCACGCAGAACGGTGGCGGCAGCTTCGTTATCCAAAAGTGCCAGCAAAAGGTGTTCGACTGTCATGAATTCATGACGCTTCGAACGAGCCTCCTTGAAGGCAAGATTGAGGGTGACTTCGAGCTCGCGGTTTAACATAGCTTCACCTCATACCCAAGTGGTCGGCGTTAACCGTCCTTCTCGATTTCACAGAGTAGCGGATGCTGGCTTTCCCTGGCGTACTGGTTGACCTGCATGGCCTTTGTCTCGGCGATGTCACGGGTAAACACTCCACATACTGCCCGTCCTTCTGTGTGAACGGCCAGCATTACCTTGGTCGCCAACTCTCGGTTCAGGTTAAAAAACACCTCGAGCACTTCGACCACGAAATCCATCGGTGTGTAGTCATCATTGAACAAAACCACCTTGTACATCGGCGGCGCCTGTAGAGCAGGCTTGGCCTCCTGAACAGCAATGCCTGCAGAACCGTCGTCATCGTGTTCGTGATCCGGTCGATCCTGATTGAATGTTAGTCGAATCTGGCTGATTGCATGCATGGAAAGAAAGGTTCGTCAGTGGTTCAAATACAGTGGTGGGGGCGACCTGTCAGAATTTCAACTCTCAACTGGCCGGTCGCCTTGACTATCGGCGAATCGGTGTTACAACCAATAGAACCCACAGTGGGTAAAAAAGGTCCGCGCAGTCAACCTTAATTTATTCGGGTTAGGACGGATAAACTGGATGATACTCCAGTGATGGAGTCTGGTGCAGAGGGAAATGGGTATGTCCGGCGTCAAGATCAATGGCAAGGTCAAGTGGTTCAACAACGCCAAAGGATATGGCTTTGTTAATGAGGAAGGGAAAAACGAGGACCTTTTTGCGCACTATTCAGCAATCCAAATGGATGGTTATAGAACGCTGAAAGCGGGCCAGCCCGTGAGTTTTGAAATCATTCAAGGCCCCAAGGGACTGCATGCCGTGAACATCGACGCAGTGAGCGCGCAAGCACCGGAAAAGACCACGGAGAAACACGCTCATAAAGAGAAGAAGCAACCGGCCTGAACCGCCGCCGAGCATGCAGTCTGCGGCAAGAAAAACGGCCATCCCACTCAAGTTGGGATGGCCGTTTTTCTTGCCGCGTGAGACGTTACATATGCGAGATCAGCGCATCACCGAAGCCCGACGACGACACCAGCGTGGCGCCCTCCATCAGGCGCTCGAAATCATAGGTCACGGTCTTGGCCGAAATGGCGCCATTGGTGCCCTTGATGATCAGATCGGCAGCTTCAATCCAACCCATATGACGCAGCATCATTTCCGCTGAAAGGATCAAAGACCCCGGATTGACCTGATCCTTGCCCGCATACTTGGGCGCCGTCCCGTGAGTCGCCTCGAACATTGCCACGGTGTCAGACAGGTTGGCACCCGGCGCAATGCCGATACCACCCACTTCCGCCGCCAACGCGTCGGACAGGTAGTCACCATTGAGGTTAAGGGTTGCAATCACGTCATATTCAGCCGGACGCAGCAGGATCTGCTGGAGCATGGCGTCGGCGATTGCATCCTTGACCACCACATTCCTGCCGGTGCGCGGGTTCTTGAACTGCATCCACGGCCCACCATCGAGCAGGGTCGCGCCGAACTCTTCGGCCGCCACTTCATAGGCCCATTCCTTGAAGGCCCCTTCGGTGAACTTCATGATGTTGCCTTTGTGCACGATGGTCAGCGATTCGCGGTCGTTATCCACCACATATTGCAAGGCCTTGCGCGCCAAGCGCTTAGTGCCCTCTTTGGACACCGGCTTGATGCCAATCCCGCAATCCTGGTCGAAGCGGATCTTGGTAACGCCCATTTCCTCCTTGAGGAACTTGATCACTTTAATAGCTTCCGGCGAGCTAGCTTTCCACTCGATCCCGGCGTAAATGTCTTCGGAGTTTTCGCGAAAGATGGTCATGTCCACGTCGCCGGGCTTCTTGACCGGACTCGGCACACCTTCGAACCAACGCACTGGGCGTAGGCACACATAAAGGTCGAGCTGCTGACGCAGAGCCACGTTCAGCGATCGAATACCACCACCGACCGGCGTGGTCAGCGGACCCTTGATGGACACCACGTAATCCTTGACGGCATCCAGGGTTTCCTGGGGCAGCCAGGTATCCTGATCGTAGACCTGAGTCGCCTTTTCGCCGGCGTACACCTCCATCCACGAGATCTTGCGCTTGCCGCCGTATGCCTTTTCAACAGCTGCGTCGACCACTTTGATCATCACCGGGCTGATGTCGACGCCAATACCGTCACCTTCGATATAAGGGATGATCGGTTGGTCAGGAACATTGAGAGAATGGTCTGCATTGACGGTGATTTTGTCGCCGACTGCCGGAACCTGAATCTTCTTGTATCCCATGCTGAACTCCATCTATGGATTAAACATCTGGCTGCGTTCGAGCCTACTCCAGATAAATGACGACCGAAACCTCACGCCATGTTCATTTGCATCGAAAACAGCATAATTTGTCGCCTACAAGCCTGAAAGCAAAGGGAAAAGCGCCAATCTTGAGCACATCATGCGACTTTAGGCGTACCCCGGCACCTGCGACCTTTAGACCAATGGACGACACACCTTTTGTATGAAGGCTCGGCGTAAGCATAGCGACCTATGTATAATGCCGCCGCTGACCCAAGAGTCACGACGGCTGACCGCTCTAGAATAGGTGCCTTCAGCTACAAAGCCGGACTATTACAATAGTCCACCCGCTTGACGCTCGACTGATGCAACCCAACATCACCGCGAAGAAACCTCGACATTTCGCTCATGGATGACTTTGAACGAACGCGCTCCACCCGGCGCATCTCGAGTTTCTGCGCACGCTTTCAGCAAAGAAGAGAGTTAATCCGAATATGCCCACCCGCTCGAAGATCATCTACACCTTCACCGACGAAGCCCCTGCCCTCGCCACCTATTCACTGCTGCCTATCGTAGAGGCCTTCACCGCTTCCGCTGATATTGCCGTGGAAACCCGCGATATTTCTCTCGCCGGGCGCATCCTCGCAAGCTTCCCCGAGCAACTGGGCAACAAGGCCATACCGGACCACCTCGCCGAACTGGGCGACCTGGCCGTTACCCCTGAAGCCAACATCATCAAGCTGCCTAACATCAGCGCCTCGACCCCGCAGCTGCAAGCGGCGATCAAGGAACTGCAGGCCCAGGGCTACGCCCTGCCGGACTACCCGGAAACCGTAACCACCGACGCGGAAAAAGAAACCCGTGCACGTTACGACAAGGTCAAGGGCAGCGCCGTGAACCCGGTACTGCGCGAAGGCAACTCCGACCGCCGCGCGCCGCTGTCGGTCAAGAACTACGCCCGCAAGCACCCGCACAAAATGGGCGCATGGGCTGCGGACTCCAAGTCCCACATCGCCCACATGAGCAATGGCGACTTCTACGGCAGCGAAAAAGCCGTACAGATCGAAGCCGCTGATGCTGTCAAAATTGAGCTGGTCGGCAAGGACGGCACCACCACCGTCCTGAAAGAAAAAACTACCGCTCAAGCTGGCGAGATCCTCGACAGCGCCGTACTGAGCAAAAACGCACTGCGCTCGTTCATCGCCGCTGAAATCGAAGACGCCAAGAAACAAGGCGTACTGCTGTCGGTTCACCTCAAAGCCACCATGATGAAAGTCTCCGACCCAATCATGTTCGGCCAGATCGTTGCCGAGTTCTATAAAGATGCCCTGGCCAAGCACGCCACGGTACTGGAGCAGATCGGCTTC
The DNA here is from genome assembly GCF_021391435.1 of Pseudomonas sivasensis. NCBI lineage: Bacteria > Pseudomonadati > Pseudomonadota > Gammaproteobacteria > Pseudomonadales > Pseudomonadaceae > Pseudomonas > Pseudomonas sivasensis. The sequence continues at coordinate 3,851,981 of NZ_CP090029.1, forward strand.
AACCTGAACAACGGCATCGGTGACCTGTACGCTCGCATCAAGACTCTTCCGGCCGAGCAGCAAGCGCAGATCGAAGCTGACATCCAGGCGGTCTACGCCGCTCGCCCTTCCCTGGCGATGGTCAACTCCGACAAAGGCATCACCAACCTGCACGTGCCGAGCGACGTCATCGTCGACGCCTCGATGCCAGCCATGATCCGTGACTCCGGCAAGATGTGGGGCACCGACGGCCAGCTGCACGACACCAAGGCCGTGATCCCGGATCGCTGCTACGCCACTATCTACCAAGCGGTCATCGAAGACTGCAAGACCAATGGCGCTTTCGATCCAACCACCATGGGCAGCGTGCCAAACGTTGGCCTGATGGCGAAGAAAGCAGAAGAGTACGGCTCCCACGACAAGACTTTCCAGATCAAGGCTGACGGCGTAGTCCGTATCACCGACAGCAAGGGCAACCTGCTGATGGAACAGAACGTCGAAGCCGGCGATATCTTCCGCATGTGCCAGACCAAAGACGCGCCGATCCAGGATTGGGTCAAGCTTGCCGTCAACCGCGCGCGCGCCAGCAACACCCCTGCCATCTTCTGGCTGGACCCTAAGCGCGCTCACGACGGCGTCGTGGTCGAGAAAGTTCAGGCCTATCTGAAAGACCACAACACCGAAGGTCTGGACATCCGCATCATGTCGCCAGTCGACGCGATGAAGTTCACCCTGGAGCGCACCCGCAAGGGCCTGAACACCATCTCGGTGACCGGCAACGTACTGCGCGACTACCTGACCGACCTGTTCCCGATCATGGAACTGGGCACCAGCGCCAAGATGCTGTCGATCGTGCCGCTGATGAACGGCGGTGGCCTGTTCGAAACCGGCGCCGGCGGTTCGGCACCGAAGCACGTGCAACAGTTGCTGGAAGAAAACTTCCTGCGCTGGGACTCCCTGGGCGAATTCCTGGCCCTGGCCGCCTCCCTTGAGCATTTGGGTGTGACGTACAACAACCCGAAAGCCCTGGTACTGTCCAAGACCCTGGACCAGGCCACTGGCCAATTCCTCGACAACAACAAGTCGCCATCGCGCAAAGTCGGCAACATCGACAACCGCGGCAGCCACTTCTACCTGGCGCTGTACTGGGCTCAAGCCCTGGCCGCCCAGACCGAGGACACTGCACTGCAAGCGCAGTTCGGCGAACTGGCAAAAACCCTGGCCGAGAACGAAGCAACCATCGTTGCCGAACTCAACGCCGTACAGGGCAAGCCAGTGGACATCGGCGGCTACTACGCGCCGAACCCAGAGCTGACCAGCAAGGCCATGCGCCCAAGCAACACCCTCAACGCGGCAATTGCCAAGTTGAAGTAAGGTTGTAAGGATGCAAAGAAGCCCCGGCCCTGTGCCGGGGTTTCTGTTTCTACCGCTCAACGGAAGAAACCGGATCAAATGTGGGAGGGGGCTTGCCCCCGAAAGCGATGGATCAGTCGAGCTATTGGTAACTGACAAAGCGTCATCGGCGGCAAGCCCCCTCCCACACTGGCCGTAATTCTGTCCAAACACCGCGTCATATCTTGAATCGAGGCATCCCATGACCTGGCAACCCCACATTACCGTCGCCACCATCGTCGAAGACAAAGGACGCTTCCTGATGGTCGAAGAACTCAAGGGCGGTCGCGCCGTGCTCAATCAGCCCGCCGGCCACCTTGACCCAGACGAAACCCTGACCGAGGCCGCCGTGCGTGAAACTCTCGAAGAAACCGGCTGGGACGTTGAAGCCACCGGTATCGTCGGCATCTACCTGTACACCGCACCCAGCAATGGCGTGACCTACCAAAGGGTCTGTTTCATTGCCAAAGCCCTGAAACACCACCCGAACTACCAACTCGACGAAGGCATCCTGCGCGCCCGCTGGCTGAGCCGTGACGAGCTGATGGCCGTGCGCGAGGACTGGCGCAGCGAGCTGATCATCCGCTGCATCGATGATTATCTGGCCGGCCAGCGTCACAGTCTGGAATTGATCCGCCCTTCTCTTTAGCCTTGCGGGCCCAGGCCTGCTAGAATCGCGTCCTTTTTCAAGACACCCGTTGAAACCCTATGCGTGATCCAGCCCCTTCTGACACACAAAAGAAGCGCGTCATCGTCGGCATGTCCGGCGGCGTGGATTCTTCCGTTTCCGCCGTTCTGCTCATGGAGCAGGGTTATGAGGTGGAAGGCCTGTTCATGAAGAACTGGGAAGAAGACGATGGAACGGAATATTGCACCGCCATGGACGACCTGGCAGATGCCCAGGCCGTGTGTGACAAGATCGGTATCAAGCTGCACACCGCCAACTTCGCCGCCGAGTACTGGGACAATGTGTTCGAGCACTTCCTGGCTGAATACAAGGCCGGTCGCACGCCGAACCCGGACATCCTGTGCAACCGCGAAATCAAGTTCAAGGCGTTCCTCGACTACGCCATGATCCTTGGCGCCGACCTGATTGCCACTGGCCACTACGTGCGCCGCCGCGACATCGATGGCCGTACTGAACTGCTCAAGGGCCTGGACCCGAACAAGGACCAGAGCTACTTCCTGCACGCTGTTGGCGGTGAACAGATCGCCAAGACCCTGTTCCCGGTGGGCGAGCTGGAAAAACCCGAAGTGCGCAGGATCGCCGAGAAACACGGCCTGGCTACCGCGAAGAAAAAGGATTCCACCGGGATTTGCTTTATCGGCGAGCGCCGCTTCAGCGACTTCCTTAAGCAATACCTGCCGGCGCAACCGGGTGAGATCAAGACCACCGAAGGTGAAGTGATCGGCCGTCACCATGGCCTGATGTACCACACCATTGGCCAACGCCAGGGCCTGGGCATCGGCGGTTTGAAAGACGCCGGTGAAGAGCCGTGGTATGTGCTGGTCAAGGACCTGGAAAACAACGTGCTGATCGTCGGCCAGGGTAATGAACACCCGCTGCTGTTCTCGGGCGCGCTGCTGGCCTCGGAGATCTATTGGGTCAACCCGATCGACCTGAGCACCCCGCGCCGCCTGACTGCCAAAGTGCGCTATCGCCAAAGCGACCAGCCCTGCACCCTGGAAAAAACCGCGACAGGCTACCGCGCCACCTTTGATGACCCGCAACGCGCGGTCACCCCCGGCCAGTCGGTGGTGTTCTATGACGGCGAAATTTGCCTGGGCGGCGGCGTGATTGAAGTCGCGCAAGCCTGGAGCAACCCGGCATGAGCCCTACCCAAGAGCAATTGACGGCACTCGGCGGGGTATTTCTCTCCGCCGTGCTCGTGGACAAGATCGCCAAGACCGGCCAGGTCACCGAAGCCGGCCTGACTTGCATGCTCGGCAGCCTGCTGATCCGCGACCCCAAGGACACTCTGGAAGTCTACGGCGGCGACGACCTCGCACTGCGTGAAGGTTACCGCGCCCTGATCGGCGCCCTGGAGCGCGACCCCAGCACCTTGCAGCGCGAGCCGCTGCGCTACGCCCTGTCGATGCTCGGCCTCGAGCGCCAACTGGCCAAGCGCGAGGACATGCTGGAAACCATCGGCAAACGCCTGCCACAAATCCAGTCCCAGGTAGAACACTTCGGCCCGGCCCACGAAAACGTGATCGCCGCCTGTGGTGCGCTGTATCAAGACACCTTGAGCACTTTGCGCCAGCGGATCCAGGTTCACGGCGACATGCGCAACCTGCAGCAACCGAACAACGCCTCGAAAATCCGCGCCCTGCTTCTGGCCGGTATTCGCTCGGCGCGGTTGTGGCGTCAGTTGGGCGGCCATCGCTGGCAGCTGGTGATCAGCCGTCGAAAATTGCTCAAAGAGCTTTACCCGTTGATGCGCAACGAATAAGTCGCAGCAAAGGGCTTTTTTCAAGCCGTTACGCGTAATACGCCGGTCAGTTGGCGACGGACCGGCGGATTTTTTCATGTATGATACGCGCCCCATTTCGTTGCCCGACTGTCCGAGAACACCCCATGCAGCTCTCTTCGCTCACTGCGGTTTCCCCTGTTGACGGCCGCTACGCCGGCAAAACCCAGGCCCTGCGCCCTATTTTCAGCGAATACGGCTTGATCCGTGCTCGTGTTCTGGTTGAAGTGCGCTGGCTCCAGCGCCTGGCCGCTCATCCCGCCATCAGCGAAGTGCCGGCGTTCTCTGCCGAAGCCAACGCTGTGCTCAACACCCTGGCGGAAAATTTCTCCCTGGAGCACGCCGAGCGTGTGAAAGAGATCGAGCGCACCACCAACCACGACGTCAAAGCCATTGAATACCTGCTCAAAGAGCAGGCGGCCAAGCTGCCGGAACTGGCCCAGGTCAGCGAGTTCATCCACTTTGCCTGCACCAGCGAGGACATCAACAACCTGTCCCACGCCCTGATGCTGCGCGAAGGCCGCGATGACGTGATGCTGCCACTGATGCGCCAGACCGCCGAAGCTATCCGCGAACTGGCCATCCGTTTCGCTGACGTGCCAATGCTGTCGCGCACCCACGGCCAGCCAGCTTCGCCGACCACCCTGGGCAAAGAACTCGCCAACGTGGTGTATCGTCTGGAGCGTCAGATTGCTCAAGTCGCTGCCGTACCATTGCTGGGCAAGATCAACGGCGCCGTCGGCAATTACAACGCGCACCTGTCGGCCTACCCTGAGATCGACTGGGAAGCCAACGCCCGCGCCTTCATCGAAGACGAGCTGGGCCTGGGCTTCAACCCTTACACCACGCAGATCGAGCCCCACGACTACATCGCGGAGCTGTTCGACGCCATTGCGCGCTTCAACACCATCCTGATCGACTTCGATCGCGATATCTGGGGCTACATCTCCCTGGGCTACTTCAAGCAGCGCACCATTGCCGGTGAAATCGGTTCGTCGACCATGCCGCACAAGGTCAACCCGATCGACTTCGAAAACTCCGAAGGCAACCTCGGCATCGCCAACGCCCTGTTCCAGCATCTGGCCAGCAAGCTGCCAATCTCACGCTGGCAGCGCGACCTGACCGACTCGACCGTACTGCGCAACCTCGGCGTGGGTTTTGCCCACAGCGTGATCGCGTACGAAGCCAGCCTCAAAGGCATCAGCAAGCTGGAGCTCAACGCGCAGAAAATCGCCGCTGACCTGGACGCATGCTGGGAAGTGCTGGCCGAGCCGATCCAGACCGTGATGCGTCGCTACAACATCGAAAACCCGTACGAGAAGCTGAAAGAGTTGACGCGCGGCAAGGGCATCAGCCCTGAAGCGCTGCAAACTTTCATCGACGGCCTGGACATGCCAGCCGCCGCCAAGGCCGAGCTGAAACTGCTCACCCCGGCCAACTACATCGGCAACGCGGTAGAGCAAGCCAAGCGCATCTGATCATCGCAAGACCCTTGAGACGCCCGGCCGCGCCGGGCGTTTTTATTCCAGTCTGAAAAGTGCTTTCTTTCAATAGGTTACACATGAATCCTGACATCCCTCTTCAACTTCTGGGCGGCATCACGGCACGGGAATTCCTGCGTGACTACTGGCAGAAAAAACCACTGCTGATCCGTCAGGCCATCCCTGATTTCGAAAGCCCGATCGACGCCGACGAACTGGCCGGCCTGGCCTTGGAAGAAGAAGTCGAATCGCGCCTGGTGATCGAACACGGCGAGCGCCCGTGGGAACTGCGTCGCGGCCCGTTCGCCGAAGACGCCTTCGGCAGCCTGCCTGAGCGCGAGTGGACCCTGCTGGTGCAGGCGGTCGACCAGTTCGTTCCGGAAGTGGCCGAGCTGCTGGAGCAGTTCCGCTTTCTACCAAGCTGGCGCATCGACGATGTGATGATCAGCTTCGCCGCGCCTGGCGGCAGCGTTGGTCCGCACTTCGACAACTACGATGTGTTCCTGCTGCAAGCCCAAGGCAAGCGCAACTGGAAGATCGGCCAGATGTGCAACTCCGAAAGCCCGCTGCTGCAACACGCCGACCTGCGCATCCTCGCCGAATTCGAAGAAACCGCCGAATGGGTACTCGAACCGGGCGACATGCTCTATCTGCCGCCACGCCTGGCGCACTTCGGCATCGCCGAAGACGACTGCATGACCTACTCGGTCGGCTTCCGTGCGCCGAGCGCCGCCGAAGTGCTCACCCACTTCACCGATTTCCTCGCCCAATACCTGACGGATGAAGAGCGCTACACCGACGCCGACGCGCAGCCGGTCAGCGACCCGCATCAGATCCAGCGCGACGCCCTCGACCGCCTCAAGAGCCTGCTGGCCGAGCACATGAGCGACGAACGCATGCTGCTGACCTGGTTCGGCCAGTTCATGACCGAACCGCGCTACCCAGAACTCGTGGCCGGCGAAGAGCTGGGCGAAGAAGACTTCATCAGCACCCTGCAAGACGGCGCGATTCTGGTACGCAACCCAAGCGCGCGCATGGCGTGGTCGGAAGTGGACGACGACGTGCTGCTGTTTGCCAGCGGCCAGAGCCGCTACCTGCCCGGCAAGCTGCGTGAACTGTTGAAACTGGTGTGCTCCGCCGATGCGTTGCACAGCGAAAACCTGGGTGAGTGGCTCGCCGACGAAGACGGCCGCGACCTGCTGTGCGAGCTGGTCAAGCAAGGCAGCCTGGGATTTGCCGATGAATAAAATTCACGTAAGTGTCGCGGACTGGCAAAAGGATATCGCCGAGATTCGGCGCATTCGTGAAGCGGTATTTATCGCTGAACAATCGGTTCCGCCCGAGCTGGAGTGGGACGCGGATGACGCTGGTGCGATGCACTTCCTGGCGTTCGAAGGCGACTTTCCAATCGGCACCGCTCGCCTGCTGCCCAGCGGCGAGATCGGCCGCGTATCGGTCCTCAAGGACTGGCGCGGCCTGAAGGTTGGCGACAAGCTGATGGAAGCGGTGATTGGCGTGGCCGAGCAACGCGGCCAGACCAAACAGTTCCTCAGCGCGCAGGTCTATGCAGCGCCGTTTTATGAGCGGTTGGGCTTCAAGATCGTCAGCGATGAGTTCCTGGAAGTCGGGATTCCCCATGTTGATATGGTGCGTGGGGGCTGATCCCTGCTTAAGGGCTTGTCTGTGGTGAGCGGGCTTGCCCCGCGCTGGGCTGCTTAGCAGCCACAAAACCAAACGCCGCGTTCTTTCTGAAAGAACGCGGCGTTTTTTATAGGGGCCGCTAGGCAGCCCAGCGCAGGGCAAGCCCGCTCACTACACGCCAGGCCGACAAACTGGCACTATCAAGCCTAAATGACTCGCAGAGATAACGGACATGTCCCTACGCACCCTGCTCACCGCCCTCCTCCTGGCCGTCAGTTGCTCGACAATGGCCGACACCGAAGTCGTCAACCTGAACAACCGCACCAGCGCCGATCTATTGCCGGTGGCGCAGAATTTCATCGGTAAGGACGGCACCGTCAGCGCCTACGGCAACCAACTTATTGTTAACGCCGATCCCGGCAAGCTCCAGGACCTGCGCGCACTGATTGCACAACTGGACACACCGGCCAAGCGCCTGCTGATTACTGTAGACACCAACGAAAACAACCAACAGAACAGTGGCGATAGCCAAACCCGCATCATCAACTACGGCACTGCCAGTCGCGACGGCGGCATCCAGCAGATCCAGGCCAGCGAAGGCGTGCCCGCGCTGATCCAGGTCGGCCAGAGCGTGCCACTGACCACCACCCAACCAGACGCCTACGGCCGCCCGCAGAACCAGACCCAATACCGCAACGTCACCCAGGGCTTCTACGTCACTGCCAGCGTCACCGGCGAGACCGTGCATCTGGCGATCAGTACCAACCGTGACCGCATGAGCCAGGAACGTCCCGATGTAGTGAATGTACAAAGTACCGACACAACCGTCAGCGGGCGCCTTGGCGAATGGATCCCCCTGGCCGGCATCAACCGTGAAACCCAAGCCGATAAATCCTCTACAACCCGCAGCTACTCTACCCAGGGCCGTGATGACCTGACGTTGCGGGTCAAGGTCGACACCCTGAACTGAAGCACCAAAAACTGACTGATGAGTCGTATTAGACTAAAGATGTAGTGCTATAAAAAAAGCACTACAAAACATTTGACGATCCAAAAAAGCATGGGCATGATGGCCTCGCTCCCGCTAATCAGGGGCCCTGGCAAGGGCCTTCGGATCGTCGCTCTAAGCTACCCACCTGAGCCGATTCGTGTCTGTACCGCCCACAAGGTGTGTTTGACGAGGTTGCGACTGGAACGAAGTTGTCCCGAGGGACGGAAGCTAACCAGGTAACCCGGCAACATGCTGCAGAATACCCAAGGGCCCACGATGCCCGAAGACCGTTCTCGGCCAGCCTTTACCTGCCCCCTCTCGATCATCGTTCATCCCGTCGCCTTCCCCGTCGAACCTGACTTGACCACCTATGCTTCTGGTCAGCGAGCAGCCATACCCCGCAACGATTGCGCGGCTGGCAAATGGATCTTTCCACCTAGACCTATGCGACGAGGTTTTTCCCCATGGCACTGACACGCGAACAGCAAATTGCAGCCCTTGAAAAAGATTGGGCTGAAAACCCACGCTGGAAAGGCGTAACCCGCGCTTATTCCGCTGCTGACGTCGTCCGCCTGCGTGGCTCGGTTCAACCTGAGCACACCTTTGCAAAACTCGGCGCCGAGAAGCTGTGGAACCTGGTCACCCAAGGTGCCAAGCCTTCCTTCCGCCCCGACAAAGATTTCGTCAACTGCATGGGCGCCCTCACTGGCGGCCAAGCAGTCCAACAGGTAAAAGCCGGCATCCAGGCGATCTACCTGTCCGGCTGGCAAGTGGCAGCGGACAACAACTCCGCTGAATCCATGTACCCCGACCAATCGCTGTACCCGGTTGATTCCGTGCCGACCGTAGTTAAGCGCATCAACAACTCGTTCCGTCGTGCTGACCAGATCCAGTGGAAAGCTGGCAAAGGCCCAGGCGATGAAGGCTACATCGACTACTTCGCGCCAATCGTAGCTGACGCCGAAGCCGGCTTCGGCGGCGTACTGAACGCCTATGAGCTGATGAAAAGCATGATCGAAGCAGGCGCCGCGGGCGTTCACTTCGAAGACCAACTGGCTTCCGTGAAGAAATGCGGCCATATGGGCGGCAAGGTACTGGTTCCGACCCAAGAAGCTGTACAGAAGCTGACCGCTGCCCGTCTGGCGGCTGACGTTGCCGGCACGCCGACCATCATCCTGGCCCGTACCGACGCCAACGCAGCAGACCTGTTGACCTCGGACTGTGACCCGTACGACCAGCCATTCGTTACCGGCGAACGCACTCAGGAAGGTTTCTACAAGGTACGCGCCGGCCTCGATCAGGCCATCGCCCGCGGTCTGGCCTACGCACCGTATGCCGACCTGATCTGGTGCGAAACCGCCAAGCCGGATCTGGACGAAGCGCGTCGTTTCGCCGAAGCGATCAAGAAGGAATACCCGGACCAACTGCTGTCCTACAACTGCTCGCCTTCTTTCAACTGGAAGAAGAACCTGGACGACGCGACCATCGCCAAGTTCCAGCGCGAACTGTCCGCCATGGGCTACAAGCACCAGTTCATCACCCTGGCCGGCATTCACAATATGTGGCACAGCATGTTCAACCTGGCGCACGACTACGCCCGCAACGACATGACCGCCTACGTGAAGCTGCAGGAGCAGGAATTCGCTGACGCCTCCAAAGGCTACACCTTTGTGGCGCACCAGCAGGAAGTGGGTACTGGCTACTTCGATGACATGACCACCGTGATCCAGGGCGGCACCTCGTCCGTGACCGCGCTGACCGGGTCGACTGAAGAAGAGCAGTTCCACTGATCGATGTGAGTACACAGCCACTGCGGACCCGTTAAAGAGCTAACCGCAGTGCTGCACGACAATCACGCCCCGACTGGTTCGGGGCGTTTTTTTGCCTGAGATATCTGCCCCGGGCCAATGAGAATCCAAATGTGGGAGGGGGCTTGCCCCCGATAACGGTGGATCAGCAACAGCGTTATTGACTGACACTCAGCCATCGAGGGCAAGCCCCCTCCCACAAGGGAACGCACGCAACCTGAAGATTTTGTACAAAACCTTGATCCAGAGCGGTATTCGCTGCGGATAAATCGGTTAAAAGATCCGCTCCGGCAACTTGCGCCAATCAAACAAGTAACGGCAACTTACCCCGCCACATGAGAAACAATCGCTTAAACCCCGCGCAAACAATATTCATTATCATTTAGACCATGAAAACTTCGTTACTGGTTAAACAAAACATAATTGATCAAATGCCCGCTAATCCCCGCCCCGCAAGGGCTACAGCCCCAAGAAGGTGCACTATGTCCTTATTCCATCGAATAATTTCGCTATAGGAATTTTACTTGCCCGGTGTTTAGCCATAAAATCACCGCGATTGACTGCGCTGCGACATATCGTCACTGCATCATTACTTTTTCGAGCTCAGAGACCTTTGCTCTCTGTTAAGGATTTCCAGCATGACCGAAGCGACAGGACTCATGGCCCACAACTGGGGCTTTGCCATTTTCCTCCTCGGTGTTGTCGGCCTTTGCGCCTTCATGCTCGGTGTTTCCAGCCTCCTCGGGTCAAAAGCCTGGGGCCGCAGCAAAAACGAACCGTTCGAGTCGGGCATGCTACCTACAGGTGGCGCCCGTCTGCGGCTCTCAGCCAAATTCTATCTGGTCGCGATGCTGTTCGTGATCTTCGATATCGAAGCCCTCTTTCTCTTTGCCTGGTCTGTGTCCGTCCGCGAAAGCGGCTGGACCGGATTCGTCGAAGCTCTCGTTTTCATAGCAATTCTGTTGGCAGGCCTTGTCTACCTATTTCGAGTGGGCGCCCTTGACTGGGCTCCGGAAGCTCGTCGTAAGCGGCAAGCGAAGCTGAAACAATGAGGCTTTGGCGATGCAATACAATCTCACCAGGATCGACCCGGATGCTCCTAACGAGCAGTACCCCATCGGCGAACGGGAAACCGTTTCCGATCCGTTAGAAGACCAAGTCCACAAAAACATCTACATGGGCAAACTCGAAGACGTGCTGAGTGGCGCGGTCAACTGGGGGCGTAAAAACTCCCTGTGGCCGTACAACTTCGGCCTTTCGTGCTGCTACGTGGAAATGACCACCGCCTTCACGGCGCCCCACGACATCGCGCGCTTTGGCGCCGAAGTTATCCGGGCATCACCGCGCCAGGCGGATTTCATGGTTATCGCCGGAACCTGCTTCATCAAGATGGCGCCAATCATTCAGCGTCTCTACGAGCAAATGCTCGAACCGAAGTGGGTTATCTCCATGGGTTCGTGCGCCAACTCCGGTGGCATGTACGACATCTACTCAGTGGTCCAAGGGGTGGATAAGTTCCTGCCCGTGGACGTCTACGTGCCTGGCTGCCCGCCCCGCCCTGAAGCATTTCTGCAAGGCTTGATGCTGTTGCAGGAATCGATTGGCAAGGAGCGTCGTCCGCTTTCCTGGGTCGTCGGCGATCAAGGCGTTTACCGCGCCGAGATGCCCTCGCAAAAGGAACAGCGCCGCGAACAGCGAATCGCAGTCACCAACCTGCGCAGCCCTGACGAAGTCTGATCCAGCCCGCTTCTTTTATAGAACGAACACCTGGCTTCATTCTTTACGTTGACCGAAAGCGATAAAAAACCATGACTACAGGCAGCGCTCTGTACATCCCGCCTTATAAGGCAGACGACCAGGATGTGGTCGTCGAACTCAATAACCGTTTTGGCCCTGACGCCTTCACCGCCCAGGCCACACGTACCGGTATGCCGGTGCTGTGGGTGGCGCGCGCCAAGCTCGTCGAAGTCCTGACCTTCCTGCGTAACTTGCCCAAGCCGTACGTCATGCTGTATGACCTGCATGGCGTGGACGAGCGTCTGCGCACCAAGCGCCAGGGCCTGCCAAGCGGTGCCGATTTCACGGTGTTCTACCATCTGATGTCGCTGGAACGTAACAGCGACGTGATGATCAAGGTTGCCCTCTCCGAGAGCGACCTGAGCGTCCCGACCGTAACCGGTATCTGGCCGAACGCCAGTTGGTACGAGCGTGAAGTGTGGGACATGTTCGGTATCGACTTCCCCGGCCACCCGCACCTGACGCGCATCATGATGCCGCCCACGTGGGAAGGTCACCCGCTGCGCAAGGACTTCCCTGCCCGCGCCACCGAATTCGACCCGTTCAGCCTCAACCTCGCCAAGCAACAGCTTGAAGAAGAGGCTGCGCGCTTCCGTCCGGAAGACTGGGGCATGAAACGCTCCGGCACCAACGAGGACTACATGTTCCTCAACCTGGGCCCGAACCACCCTTCGGCTCACGGTGCCTTCCGTATCATCCTGCAACTGGATGGCGAAGAAATCGTCGACTGCGTGCCGGACATCGGCTACCACCACCGTGGCGCCGAGAAGATGGCCGAGCGTCAGTCGTGGCACAGCTTCATCCCGTACACCGACCGTATCGACTACCTCGGCGGCGTGATGAACAACCTGCCGTACGTGCTCTCGGTCGAGAAGCTGGCCGGCATCAAGGTCCCGGACCGCGTCGACACCATCCGCATCATGATGGCCGAGTTCTTCCGGATCACCAGCCACCTGCTGTTCCTGGGTACCTATATCCAGGACGTCGGCGCCATGACCCCGGTGTTCTTCACATTTACAGACCGTCAGCGCGCCTACAAGGTCATCGAAGCCATCACCGGTTTCCGTCTGCATCCGGCCTGGTACCGCATCGGCGGCGTGGCCCACGACCTGCCGAATGGTTGGGAGCGCCTGGTCAAGGAGTTCATCGACTGGATGCCCAAGCGTCTGGACGAGTACCAAAAAGCCGCGCTCGATAACAGCATCCTCAAGGGCCGTACCATCGGCGTCGCCGCCTACAACACCAAAGAGGCCCTGGAATGGGGCGTCACCGGTGCAGGCCTGCGCTCGACTGGCTGCGACTTCGACCTGCGTAAAGCGCGCCCATACTCCGGCTACGAGAACTTCGAGTTCGAAGTGCCGGTGGCCGCCAATGGCGATGCCTACGACCGTTGCATCGTGCGCGTCGAAGAAATGCGCCAGAGCCTGAAGATCATCGAACAGTGCATGCGCAACATGCCGGCCGGCCCGTACAAGGCGGATCACCCGCTGACCACGCCGCCGCCCAAAGAACGCACGCTGCAGCACATCGAAACCCTGATCACGCACTTCCTGCAGGTTTCGTGGGGCCCGGTCATGCCGGCCAACGAATCCTTCCAGATGATCGAAGCGACCAAGGGTATCAACAGTTATTACCTGACGAGCGATGGCGGCACCATGAGCTACCGCACCCGGATTCGTACTCCAAGCTTCCCGCACTTGCAGCAGATCCCTTCGGTGATCAAAGGCGAGATGGTCGCGGACTTGATTGCGTACCTGGGTAGTATCGATTTCGTTATGGCCGACGTGGACCGCTAAGCATGAACAGCACGCTTATCCAGACAGACCGTTTCACCCTGAGTGAAACCGAGCGCTCGGCCATCGAGCACGAGCTGCATCACTACGAAGACCCGCGCGCGGCGTCGATCGAAGCCCTGAAGATCGTTCAGAAGGAACGTGGCTGGGTGCCGGACGGCGCCCTCTACGCCATCGGCGAGATTCTCGGCATCCCTGCCAGCGACGTTGAAGGCGTGGCTACGTTCTACAGCCAGATCTTCCGCCAACCGGTGGGCCGTCACATCATTCGCGTGTGCGACAGCATGGTCTGCTACATCGGTGGTCACGAATCCGTGGTCAGCGAGATCCAGAACAAACTGGGCATCGGCCTGGGCCAAACCACTCCGGACGGCCGCTTCACGCTGCTGCCGGTGTGCTGCCTGGGCAACTGCGACAAGGCGCCGGCGTTGATGATCGACGACGACACATTCGGTGACGTGCAGCCTACTGGCGTGACCCAATTGCTTGAGGGCTACCCATGACCCTTACATCTTTCGGCCCCGCCAACCTGATCAAGCGTTCGCCTGAGACCCATCCTCTCACCTGGCGCCTGCGTGACGATGCCGAGCCGGTATGGCTCGACGAGTACCAGGCCAAGAACGGCTACGCCGCTGCGCGCAAAGCCTTTGCCGACATGGCCCAGGACGACATCGTCCAGACCGTGAAAGACGCCGGCCTCAAAGGCCGCGGCGGTGCAGGCTTCCCCACGGGCGTGAAGTGGGGCCTGATGCCCAAGGACGAGTCCATCAACATCCGCTACCTGCTGTGCAACGCGGATGAAATGGAGCCGAACACCTGGAAAGACCGCATGCTGATGGAGCAACTGCCCCATTTGCTGATCGAAGGCATGCTGATCAGTGCCCGCGCGCTGAAAACCTATCGTGGCTATATCTTCCTGCGTGGCGAATACACCACCGCCGCCAAGCACCTCAACCGTGCCGTGGAAGAAGCCAAGGCTGCTGGCCTGTTGGGCAAGAACATCCTGGGTTCCGGCTTTGATTTCGAACTGTTCGTGCACACCGGCGCCGGGCGTTACATCTGCGGTGAAGAAACCGCACTGATCAACTCCCTCGAAGGGCGCCGCGCCAACCCGCGCTCCAAGCCCCCCTTCCCCGCCGCCGTGGGCGTATGGGGCAAGCCGACCTGCGTCAACAACGTTGAGACCCTGTGCAACGTGCCGGCGATCATCGCCGACGGCGTGGACTGGTACAAATCGTTGGCCCGTGAAGGCAGCGAAGACATGGGCACCAAGCTCATGGGCTTCTCCGGCAAGGTCAAGAATCCTGGCTTGTGGGAGCTGCCATTCGGCGTTACCGCACGCGAGCTTTTCGAGGACTACGCCGGCGGCATGCGCGACGGCTACACCTTGAAGGCCTGGCAGCCAGGCGGCGCTGGTACCGGTTTCCTGTTGCCCGAGCACCTCGACGCACAAATGTATGCCGGCGGCATCGGCAAGGTGGGCACCCGGATGGGTACTGGCCTGGCGATGGCGGTGGACAACACCGTGAACATGGTCTCGCTGCTGCGCAACATGGAGCAGTTCTTTGCCCGTGAATCCTGTGGCTTCTGCACCCCATGCCGCGACGGTCTGCCGTGGAGCGTCAAGCTGCTGATGGCCCTGGAAAATGGCGAAGGCCGTGAGGGTGACATCGAGACCCTGTTGGGTCTGGTCGGTTTCCTCGGCCCAGGCAAGACCTTCTGTGCTCACGCACCGGGCGCCGTGGAGCCATTGGGCAGCGCAATCAAATACTTCCGCTCGGAGTTCGAAGCCGGTATTGCGCCTACCAGCGCCGCCGTCCCGCCTCTGGCAAGGCCGATCGTAGTCGGCGCGTAACGCTTTAAAAGGCGAAGGGTCCGTGCCCTTCGTCTTCTCATGGGCTGACGCCGTAAAGGCTGTGTTGATGCCCATGAATAACAAGATTCCATTAGCCACGCCCGCTGACAACGGGCCAACGAAGAACTTTGAACCATGGCCACTATCCACGTAGACGGCAAAGCGCTCGAAGTCGATGGGGCGGACAACCTGTTACAGGCATGTCTGTCACTAGGCCTCGACATCCCGTATTTCTGCTGGCACCCCGCACTCGGTAGCGTCGGTGCCTGTCGCCAGTGTGCGGTCAAGCAATACACCGACGAGAACGACACCCGTGGTCGTATCGTCATGTCCTGCATGACCCCAGCCACCGACAACACCTGGATCTCCATCGAAGATGAAGAATCCAAGGCGTTCCGCGCCAGCGTTGTCGAATGGCTGATGACCAACCACCCCCACGACTGCCCAGTCTGTGAGGAAGGCGGTCACTGCCACTTGCAAGACATGACGGTGATGACCGGCCACAACGAGCGCCGTTATCGCTTCACCAAGCGTACCCACCAGAACCAGGACCTCGGCCCGTTCATTTCCCACGAGATGAACCGCTGCATCGCCTGCTACCGCTGCGTACGTTTCTATAAAGACTACGCTGGCGGCACCGACCTTGGTGTCTTCGGCGCCCACGACAACGTGTACTTCGGTCGCGTTGAAGACGGCGTGCTCGAAAGCGAGTTCTCCGGCAACCTCACTGAGGTCTGCCCGACCGGTGTGTTCACCGACAAGACCCACTCCGAGCGCTACAACCGTAAGTGGGACATGCAATTCGCCCCGAGCATCTGCCACGGCTGCTCCAGCGGTTGCAACATTTCCCCGGGCGAACGCTACGGCGAACTGCGTCGTATCGAAAACCGCTTCAACGGTTCGGTCAACCAGTACTTCCTGTGCGACCGTGGCCGTTTCGGCTATGGCTACGTCAACCGCAAGGATCGCCCGCGCCAACCACTGCTGGCCGACGGCACTAAGCTGAGCCTGGACGACGCGCTGGATAAAGCCGCCGACCTGCTGCGCGGTCGTAATATCGTCGGTATCGGTTCGCCTCGCGCCAGCCTCGAAAGCAACTACGCGTTGCGCGAACTGGTCGGTGCCGAGCACTTCTACTCCGGCATCGAAGCTGGTGAGCTGGAACGCATCCGTCTGGTCCTGCAAGTGCTGAACGACAGCCCGCTGCCAGTGCCGAACATGCGCGACATCGAAGACCACGATGCCATCTTCGTGCTCGGTGAAGACCTGACCCAGACCGCCGCGCGTATCGCGCTGTCCCTGCGTCAGTCGGTCAAAGGCAAGGCTGAAGAGATGGCCGACGCCATGCGCGTACAGCCATGGCTGGACGCTGCGGTGAAAAACATTGGCCAGCACGCGCTGAACCCGCTGTTTATCGCCAGCATCGCTGAAACCAAGCTCGACGACATCGCCGAAGAATGCGTCCACGCTGCACCGGACGACCTCGCCCGCATCGGTTTCGCCGTGGCCCACGCCCTGGACGCCAGCGCGCCTGCCGTCGAAGGCCTGGACACAGAAGCCGTCGAATTGGCCCAACGCATTGCCGACGCCCTGCTGGCAGCCAAGCGTCCATTGATCATTGCCGGTACCTCGCTGGGTTCCAAAGCATTGATCGAAGCCGCCGCCAACATCGCCAAGGCCTTGAAGCTGCGCGACAAGAACGGCTCCATCAGCCTGGTCGTGCCGGAAGCCAACAGCCTAGGCTTGGCCATGCTGGGTGGTGAGTCCCTGGACGCTGGCCTGCAAGCCGTGATCGACGGCAACGCCGACGCCATGGTGGTGCTGGAAAACGACCTGTACACACGCACCGACGCCGCCAAGGTTGACGCTGCACTGAACGCCGCCAAAGTTCTGATCGTGGCCGACCACCAGAAGACCGCCACCAGCGACCGCGCTCAGTTGGTATTGCCAGCGGCGAGCTTTGCCGAAGGCGACGGTACCCTGGTCAGCCAGGAAGGCCGCGCCCAGCGCTTCTTCCAGGTATTCGATCCGAAGTACATGGACGCCAGCATCCTGGTTCACGAAGGCTGGCGCTGGCTGCATGCCCTGCGCGCGACCCTGTTGAACCAACCGATCGATTGGACCCAACTGGACCACGTGACCGCAGCCGTCGCCGGCAGCACACCGCAGCTTGCGCGTATCGTCGATGCCGCACCGTCCGCCGCGTTCCGCATCAAGGGCATGAAATTGGCCCGTGAACCGCTGCGTTACTCCGGTCGTACCGCCATGCGCGCCGACATCAGCGTGCACGAACCGCGTACCCCACAAGACAACGACACCGCGTTCGCCTTCTCCATGGAAGGTTACTCGGGGTCAGTCGAGCCGCGTCAGCAGGTGCCGTTTGCCTGGTCGCCGGGCTGGAACTCGCCACAAGCCTGGAACAAGTTCCAGGACGAAGTCGGTGGTCACATCCGCGCTGGCGACCCAGGCACCCGCCTGATCGAAAGCACCGGTGACTCGCTGAACTGGTTCGCAGCAGTACCGCGCCCGTTCAACCCGGCCCAGGGCACTTGGCAAGTTGTGCCGTTCTTCCATCTGTTCGGCAGCGAAGAGAACTCTTCCAAGGCCGCGCCGGTGCAAAGCCGCATCCCAGAAGCGTACGTGTCCGTGGCCAAGTCCGAAGCCGACCGTCTCGGCGTCAACGACGGTGCCGTGCTCAGCCTGAACGTGGCCGGCCAGACTCTGCGTCTGCCGCTGCGTATCAACGAAGCGTTGGGTGCTGGCCTGGTTGCACTGCCTAAAGGCCTCGCCGGCATTCCGCCTGCGATCTTTGGCAAAACCGTTGACGGTCTGCAGGAGGCAGCGCAATGACCTGGTTCACCCCTGAAGTGATCGACGTGATCATCTCGGTCGTCAAGGCCATCGTGATCCTGTTGGCCGTGGTCGTTGCGGGCGCCCTGCTCAGCTTCGTCGAACGTCGCCTGCTGGGCTGGTGGCAGGACCGTTACGGTCCGAACCGCGTTGGCCCATTCGGCATGTTCCAGATCGCTGCCGACATGCTGAAAATGTTCTTCAAGGAAGACTGGACCCCACCGTTTGCCGACAAGGTGATCTTCACCCTGGCGCCGGTCGTGGCCATGAGCGCCTTGCTGATTGCCTTCGCGATCATCCCGATCACCCCGACCTGGGGCGTGGCGGACCTGAACATCGGCTTGCTGTTCTTCTTCGCCATGGCCGGTCTGTCGGTCTACGCGGTGTTGTTCGCCGGTTGGTCGAGTAACAACAAGTTCGCCCTGCTGGGCAGCTTGCGTGCCTCGGCGCAGACCGTGTCCTACGAAGTGTTCATGGGCCTGGCGCTGATGGGCATCGTGGTGCAGGTCGGCTCGTTCAACATGCGCGACATCGTCGAGTACCAGGCGCAGAACCTGTGGTTCATCATTCCGCAGTTCTTCGGCTTCTGTACTTTCTTCATCGCTGGCGTCGCCGTGACTCACCGTCACCCGTTCGACCAGCCTGAAGCAGAACAGGAACTGGCCGACGGTTACCACATTGAATATGCCGGCATGAAATGGGGCATGTTCTTCGTCGGTGAGTACATCGGCATCATCTTGATCTCTGCCCTGCTGGTGACGCTGTTCTTCGGCGGCTGGCACGGTCCGTTCGGCATCCTGCCGCAGTTGGCGTTCTTCTGGTTCTTCCTGAAGACCGCGTTCTTCATCATGTTGTTTATCCTGCTGCGCGCTTCCATTCCGCGTCCACGATACGACCAGGTGATGGATTTCAGCTGGCGCTTCTGCCTGCCACTGACCCTGATCAATTTGCTGGTGACTGCTGCCGTTGTGTTGTTGAACACGCCAGCGGCCGCGGTTCAGTGAGGATTTGACCCATGTTCAAATATATTGGCGACATCGTTAAGGGTACCGGTACCCAGTTGCGAAGCCTGGTGATGGTATTCGGTCACGGTTTCCGCAAACGCGACACCCTGCAATACCCGGAAGAAGCGGTGTACCTGCCGCCGCGCTATCGCGGCCGTATCGTGCTGACCCGCGACCCCGATGGCGAAGAGCGTTGCGTAGCCTGCAACCTGTGCGCCGTAGCGTGCCCGGTGGGTTGCATCTCCCTGCAGAAAGCTGAAACCGAAGACGGTCGCTGGTACCCGGACTTCTTCCGTATCAACTTCTCGCGCTGCATTTTCTGCGGCCTCTGCGAGGAAGCTTGCCCGACCACCGCAATCCAGCTGACACCGGATTTCGAGATGGCCGAGTTCAAACGTCAGGACCTGGTGTACGAGAAAGAAGATCTGCTGATCTCTGGTCCCGGTAAAAACCCTGATTACAACTTCTATCGTGTTGCAGGTATGGCCGTTGCCGGTAAGCCGAAAGGCGCCGCACAAAACGAAGCCGAGCCGATCAACGTGAAGAGCTTGCTGCCTTAAGGAAGAAAGATGGAATTCGCTTTCTATTTCGCATCGGGTATTGCAGTGGTGTCCACGCTTCGTGTGATCACCAACACTAACCCCGTGCACGCCCTGCTCTACCTGATCATTTCGCTGATCGCCGTGGCCATGACGTTCTTCAGCCTCGGCGCACCGTTCGCCGGTGTGCTCGAAGTGATCGCCTACGCCGGCGCCATCATGGTGCTGTTCGTGTTTGTGGTGATGATGCTCAACCTTGGGCCGGCTTCGGTCGCCCAGGAACGCGTCTGGCTCAAGCCCGGCATCTGGCTCGGCCCGGTTGTCCTCGCAGCGCTGCTGCTGGGTGAGCTGCTGTATGTGCTGTTCGCTCACCAGAGCGGCCAGGCCATCGGCCACACCACCGTAGACGCGAAAGCCGTGGGCGTCAGCCTGTTCGGCCCGTACCTGCTGGTGGTCGAACTGGCTTCGATGCTGCTGCTCGCGGCAGCCATCACCGCCTTCCACTTGGGCCGCAACGAAGCCAAGGAGCAATGACGATGCCTGCTATCCCTTTGGAGCATGGTCTGGCGGTTGCCGGCATCCTGTTCTGCCTTGGCCTGGTCGGCCTAATGGTTCGCCGTAACATTCTGTTCGTGTTGATGAGCCTGGAAATCATGATGAACGCTGCGGCACTGGCGTTCATCGTTGCAGGTGCACGTTGGGGCCAGCCCGATGGACAAGTCATGTTCATCCTGGTGATCAGCCTGGCAGCCGCCGAGGCCAGTATCGGCCTGGCGATCCTGCTGCAACTGTATCGTCGCTTCCACACGCTTGATATCGACGCTGCCAGTGAGATGCGCGGATGAACATGATCTTTCTGACTTTCGTATTTCCCCTGATCGGTTTCCTGCTGCTGTCGTTCTCCCGTGGACGCTGGTCGGAAAACCTCTCGGCCCTGATCGGCGTGGGTTCCATTGGCCTGTCGGCCATCGTGGCCGCCTACGTCATCTGGCAATTCAACGTAGCGCCGCCGGAAGGTGGTCACTACACCCTGGTGCTGTGGCAGTGGATGTCGGTGGAAGGCTTCAAGCCTAACTTCGCCCTCTACGTCGACGGCCTGTCGATCACCATGCTCGGCGTGGTCGTCGGCGTGGGCTTCCTGATCCACCTGTTCGCGTCCTGGTACATGCGCGGTGAAGCGGGCTACTCGCGCTTCTTCTCGTACACCAACCTGTTTATCGCCAGCATGCTGTTCCTGGTGCTCGGCGATAACCTGTTGTTCCTGTACTTCGGCTGGGAAGGCGTGGGCCTGTGCTCGTACCTGTTGATCGGTTTCTACTACAGCAACCGCAACAACGGTAACGCGGCACTCAAGGCATTTATCGTTACCCGCATCGGCGACGTGTTCATGGCCATCGGCCTGTTCATCCTGTTCCAACAGGTGGGCACGCTGAACATCCAGGAACTGCTGGTGCTGGCACCACAGAAATTCCAGGTCGGCGACTTCTGGATCACTCTGGCGACCCTGATGCTGCTGGGTGGCGCCGTGGGTAAATCTGCGCAACTGCCGCTGCAAACCTGGCTGGCGGATGCGATGGCCGGTCCTACCCCAGTGTCGGCACTGATCCACGCCGCTACGATGGTAACTGCGGGTGTCTACCTGATCGCCCGTACCCACGGCCTGTTCACCCTGGCGCCGGACATCCTGCACCTGGTGGGCATCGTCGGCGGCGTGACCCTGGTGCTGGCCGGCTTTGCCGCGCTGGTGCAGACCGACATCAAGCGTATCCTCGCCTACTCGACCATGAGCCAGATCGGCTACATGTTCCTGGCCCTGGGCGTTGGCGCCTGGGACGCGGCGATCTTCCACCTGATGACTCACGCTTTCTTCAAGGCCCTGCTGTTCCTTGCCTCCGGTGCGGTGATCGTTGCCTGCCACCACGAGCAGAACATCTTCAAGATGGGCGGCCTGTGGAAGAAACTGCCGCTGGCCTACGCCAGCTTCATCGTCGGTGGTGCAGCCCTGGCCGCACTGCCACTGGTGACCGCCGGTTTCTACTCGAAAGACGAAATCCTCTGGGAAGCCTTTGCCAGCGGTAACCAGAACCTGCTCTACGCAGGCCTGGTGGGTGCGTTCATGACCTCGCTGTACACCTTCCGCCTGATCTTCATCACGTTCCACGGTGAAGCCAAGACCGAAGCGCACGCAGGTCACGGCATCTCCCACTGGTTGCCACTGTCGGTGCTGATCGTGCTGTCGACCTTCGTCGGCGCCCTGATCACCCCGCCCCTGGCCGGTGTACTGCCGGAAAGCGCCGGCCATGCCGGTGGCGCCGCCAAGCACAGCCTGGAAATCGCCTCGGGCGCCATTGCCATCGCGGGTATCCTGCTGGCCGCGCTGTTGTTCCTCGGCAAGCGTCGCTTCGTGACGGCCGTGGCCAACAGTGGCATTGGCCGCTTCCTGTCGGCCTGGTGGTTCGCCGCCTGGGGCTTCGACTGGATCTACGACAAACTGTTCGTCAAGCCTTACCTGGCTATCAGCCATGTACTGCGCAAAGACCCGCTCGACCAGACCATCGGTTTGATCCCGCGCGCCGCCAAGGCCGGTCACACCGCCCTGAGCCGCAGCGAGACCGGCCAACTGCGTTGGTATGCAGCGTCCATGGCGGTCGGTGCCGTGCTGGTGATCGGCGCCATCGTTGTCGTGGCGGTCTGACCATGTCTATGTACATTGCGAACTTTGCAAACTTGCGAAAGGAAACGAGCCTGTCATGATTCTGCCCTGGCTAATCCTGATCCCCTTCATCGGCGGCCTGCTCTGCTGGATGGGTGAACGCTTCGGCGCCACCCTCCCCCGCTGGATTGCGTTGCTGACCATGTCCCTGGAACTCGCACTCGGCCTCTGGCTGTGGGCCCACGGTGACTATTCATTCGCTCCGGCACCGGGTGTCGATCCGACTTTCGCGCTTGAATTCAAGCACGTGTGGATCCAGCGCTTCGGCATCAACGTGCACCTGGCCCTCGATGGCCTGTCGCTGTTGATGATCCTGCTGACCGGCCTGCTGGGTATCCTCTCGGTACTCTGCTCCTGGAAAGAGATCCAGCGTCACGTGGGCTTCTTCCACCTGAACCTGATGTGGATCCTGGGCGGCGTTGTCGGCGTGTTCCTCGCCCTCGACCTGTTCATGTTCTTCTTCTTCTGGGAAATGATGCTGGTGCCGATGTACTTCCTCATCGCGCTCTGGGGTCACAGTTCTTCGGACGGCAAGAAAACCCGGATCTACGCGGCGACCAAGTTCTTCATCTTCACCCAGGCTTCCGGCCTGATCATGTTGGTGGCGATCCTGGGTCTGGTACTGGTCAACTTCAACAGCACAGGCGTGATTACGTTCAACTACGCCGACCTGTTGAAAACCAAGATGTCCCTGACCACCGAGTACATCCTGATGCTGGGCTTCTTCATCGCGTTCGCGGTGAAGCTGCCGGTGGTGCCGTTCCACTCCTGGCTGCCTGACGCTCACGCCCAGGCACCGACCGCAGGTTCCGTTGACCTGGCCGGCATCCTGCTGAAAACCGCTGCCTATGGCCTGCTGCGTTTCGCGCTGCCGCTGTTCCCGAACGCCTCGGCGGAGTTCGCGCCGATTGCCATGACCCTGGGTCTGATCGGGATCTTCTACGGTGCGTTCCTGGCGTTCGCGCAAACCGACATCAAGCGTCTGATTGCCTTCTCGTCCGTTTCCCACATGGGCTTCGTACTGATCGGCATCTACTCCGGCAGCCAACTGGCGTTGCAAGGTGCAGTGATCCAGATGTTGGCGCACGGTGTTTCCGCCGCTGCACTCTTTATCCTGAGTGGCCAGTTGTACGAGCGCCTGCACACCCGTGACATGCGTGAGATGGGCGGCGTGTGGTCGCGCATCGCGTACCTGCCGGCGATCAGCCTGTTCTTTGCCGCTGCCTCGTTGGGCTTGCCGGGTACCGGCAACTTCATCGGCGAGTTCCTGATCCTGATGGGTGCCTTCGTGCAAACGCCTTGGATCAGCGCCATTGCTACTTCCGGCCTGGTATTCGGTTCGGTCTACTCGCTGATCATGATCCACCGCGCCTACTTCGGCCCGGCCAAGTCCGACACCGTCCTGAAAGGGATGGATGCTCGCGAACTGATCATGGTGCTCGGCCTTGCGGTGCTGCTGATCTACATCGGTGTGTACCCGCAACCGTTCCTGGACACTTCTGCCGCAACGATGCATGGCGTGCAGCAGTGGTTCGGCACCGCCTTCTCTCAACTCGCTTCGGCCCGGTAAGAGCGCTATGGAATTCACGATCCAACACTTTATCGCGCTTGCGCCGCTGCTGATTACCAGCCTCACCATCGTGGTGGTGATGCTGGCAATCGCCTGGCGCCGCAATCACTCACAAACGTTCCTGCTGTCCTGTGCCGGTTTGAACCTGGCTTTGCTGTCGATTATCCCGGCACTCAAGGTCGCGCCACTGGCGGTGACCCCGCTGATGATGGTCGATGACTTCGCGCTGCTGTATATCGCGCTGATCCTCGTCGCCACCCTCGCCTGCGTCACCCTCGCCCACGCCTACCTCGGCGAAGGCGGCACCGGCTACCCAGGCAACCGCGAAGAGCTGTACCTGCTGATCCTGCTGGCTGCGGCCGGCGGTATCGTGCTGGTCAGCGCACAGCACCTGGCCGGCTTGTTCATCGGCCTGGAACTGCTGTCCATCCCGACCTACGGCCTGGTGGCTTACGCCTTCTTCAACAAGCGTTCCCTGGAAGCCGGCATCAAGTACATGGTGCTGTCGGCTGCCGGTTCCGCGTTCCTGTTGTTCGGTATGGCCCTGCTCTACGCCGAAGCCGGCAGCCTGAGCTTCACCGGTATCGGCCATGCACTGGCTGCCACCAACAGCCCGGCGCCGATTGCCCAACTGGGCCTGGCGATGATGCTGATCGGCCTGGCATTCAAGCTGTCGCTGGTGCCGTTCCACCTGTGGACCCCAGACGTGTACGAAGGCGCCCCGGCGCCGGTGGCTGCGTTCCTGGCTACCGCGTCCAAGGTTGCTGTGTTTGCCGTGATGGTGCGTCTGTTCCAGATCTCGCCTGCTGCCAATACCGGCGTGCTGAGCAACGTGCTGACCGTGATCGCCATCGCGTCGATCCTGTTCGGTAACCTGCTGGCCCTGACCCAGAACAACCTCAAGCGTCTGCTGGGTTACTCGTCCATCGCTCACTTCGGCTACCTGCTGATCGCCCTGGTGGCGAGCAAAGGCCTGGCCATGGAAGCCATCGGCGTTTACCTGGTCACCTACGTGATCACCAGCCTCGGCGCCTTCGGTGTAATTACGCTGATGTCCTCGCCGTACAAAGGCCGTGACGCTGACGCCCTGTACGAGTATCGCGGCCTGTTCTGGCGCCGCCCGTACCTGACCGCCGTACTGACCGTGATGATGCTGTCCCTGGCCGGTATCCCGCTGACCGCGGGTTTCATCGGCAAGTTCTACATCGTCGCTACCGGTGTCGAAGCCCACGAGTGGTGGCTGGTTGCGTCCCTGGTACTGGGCAGCGCTATCGGCGTGTTCTACTACCTGCGCGTGATGGTCACCCTGTACCTGATCGAGCCAAACCTGCGCCGTGTGGATGCCGAGCTGCATTGGGAACAGAAGGCAGGCGGCGTGATGCTGCTGGCCATCGCCCTGCTCGCGTTCTTCCTGGGCGTGTACCCACAACCGTTGCTCACCCTGGTGCAGCACGCGGTACTGGGCGTTTGATCGCTTAGCGGGATGCAGTAAACAAAACGGCGCCTTCGGGCGCCGTTTTGCGTTTCTGGATGCCCTGCAACAGGGCGTTCACCTCACTCGTTTTGGGCCAAATCGCGGATGGCCCAAAACTGCATATCCAACCCAGGAAACCCGGCGGGTACATGGATCGCAAAACCGCTCGACTGGCTCAACAGTTGCCAATACTCGCTGCTGCGATCAAGTTCGAAATACGTGCAGCCCGCATAGAACGGCAATTGCCGTGGGGCTGCCGGCAAAGGCCGCAGGCCAACACCCGGCAGTTGCAGGTTGACCAGGTCGCGGATTTTCTCCATCGAGCCGATCTTGACCTGGGAGGGGAAACTGCTGCGCACGCTGTCGGCCGCCATTTGAGCCTGAACCACCAGGATGAAGGTGGCCGAGGCCAGTAACGCCCGGTCCGGCAGCACGGCCACACGGATGCCGTATTGGCGCTCTTCCAAGGGAATAGCGATGGCCCGCGTATCCATCACGGTCGAGAGCATCCGACGCAGTTCAAGCATCACCGGAGCAAACGTTTCTGCCAGGGCCGTATGGCGATACACCGGGTAGGCAGGCGTGCGCTTATCGTCGCGGCTAAACGTTGCCAGCTCACCGGCCAGGGCCGAGAGGTCGCGATACAGTTGCTCGGGATGCAGGCCGCTCATGGTCGATAAATGGCGCATCAGCGGCAGGCTACGATTGAGCACCTGCAGTTGCAGGACATCGGCAATGTCCGCTGCACCACTGCCATCGAGCCGGGCCACGCGCGAGGCCGTGGCTTCGCCCCGCTGCTGCACCAGCCCTGCGACCTCATCGACCATCGCCTTGAGGCATTCGGCCGCCCGGATATCCAGACAGGGCGGGCAGTAGCCGCGATCAAGCACCACACAGTTGTCGGCGCGCTTTTCCAACACGTGGGCGATACCCAGTGAGGTGTAGGCATCGGCCACGTCGCCCTCAAAGGCCAGACGCACGCGCAACTTGCCGACACTCATCAGCGCACTGCTGTCCAGTCCATTACTGTCCCAGACTTCGTATTCTGCGCTGCGAAGACGGGCGAAATTTTCGATACTGGGGTTGTCGTCAACCTCCGGGATCCCGGGACGCAAGCTTGGTAACGCCAACACCACAGTCAGGTCGCGCGCATCATCGGGGATGGTCAGGGGCGGCGGCATTTCATCATCGAATGGCAGGCCGACAGGCGTTCCATCCGGGAATATACCGCTGTATGAAAGCAACGATACCTTGCCCAGAGCCAGT
The DNA here is from genome assembly GCF_021391435.1 of Pseudomonas sivasensis. Classification (NCBI taxonomy): domain Bacteria; kingdom Pseudomonadati; phylum Pseudomonadota; class Gammaproteobacteria; order Pseudomonadales; family Pseudomonadaceae; genus Pseudomonas; species Pseudomonas sivasensis. Next base: position 3,878,605 of record NZ_CP090029.1, read on the forward strand.
TGCTGCGGGTCAATGTCCAACGCCGAAAAGCCCCAGCCATACGCACGCAACGCCGTGACCCGTGCCTCCAGCTGGGTTTGCAGGAAACGGTCATGTTGTTGCAGATGCTGAGGCTGCAACAACATGCCTTCGGACCAAACCACTTTGTGTTTCCAGGACATTAAGTTCTTCCAATATGGGCAACGGTAGAAGCAGACAGACTCGACAACGACTTACTTGCCATCGTCGGCCTCCTTGGGCGGCAGCGGTACACCCGCAGGCCCGGTGGCCGCTGCCAATGCTGCGGCGGTGGCAGCGGTTGCGGCCTGAGGCAAGGGCACAGGCATGGCCGAAGCGAGAATCGAGCCTGGAGAAAAGGTCATAAAGGCCCCACCGACCTTCAAGGTGATGCTCGCGCCGGCTTCGATCACCACGTTCGCCCCGCCCTTGATATGCACATCGGTACCGGCGGTGATACCCGTCTTCATGGCGCCCTCGATAATCATCTCGCTGCCGGCGCTCATCGACACCGCACCGCTGGTTTTTTCATTGCGGTTGCCGTCCACAGAGGAATGACGATCACCGCCGACCTTCTCGCGCAGGTCCTGGTCGATTCTGGAGTGACGGTCGCCGCCTACCCAGTCCAGGGCATCCTTGAGCACTCGCTGGTCGAAGTTTTTCTGGGCGTGCAGGAACACCTGCTCCGAACCCTTCTTGTCCTCGAAGCGCAGTTCGTTGTAGCCACCACCGCCCTTTGAAGAATGGGTCTTGAGGGTCGAGCGGGTGGCATTTTCTGGCAGTGCATAGGGCGGCAGCGATTCCGCGTTATAGACGCTGCCGGTGACCAACGGCTGGTCGGGGTCGCCGTCGAGAAAGCTGACCACCACTTCCTGGCCGATACGCGGGATATGCAGGCTGCCCCAACGCTTGCCGGCCCAGCCATGGGCTACTCGGACCCAACATGAGCTGTTTTCGTCGCCCTTGCCCTCGCGGTCCCAGTGGAACTGCACCTTGATCCGTCCGTATTTGTCGGTCCAGATGTCTTCGCCCTGTTTGCCCACCACCTTGGCGGTCTGCGGACCGTGCATCCGTGGCTTGGGCGATACGCAAGGTGCTCGAAATGGCTGCTGGTGCGGCATGGCCACGAACTCGCAAGTCAGCACGGGCGCGGGCTCGGTCGGTGGCGTCGGCTCATAGGTGTCTAACGACAACGTGTAACGCGCTTCCAGCAGCAAACATTGCGCGTTCTGTTCACTGCGCGGGTGCTCGGCCAAGGTCATCAACGCTCCCGGGAACAGCCCCCGGGCACGAGTGGCACCGCTGATCCGACTGGCGCCGGTCTGCAGCGATTCAATCAAGGTGCGGGCATAGGTTTCGCCCTGTTTGCGCTCGGTGTATCGACCCGGATAGTCGTAACGTTCGTGACGAGACTGCGGGTAGTCACCAGGCATGGCCGACTTGACCATCAGATTGACGCTGGGCTTTTCGAAGTCGAAGTCCTTCAGGGTATAGCCGCCCGGCGCCACCTCGCCGCTCATGTGCCAGGCGTAGATCACCTCGCTTTCGCGCAGGGCGTGATCCTGGGACGGCATGTAGCGCAGTTGGGCATAGCCCGGCGCCGGCGAATGCGCGCCGCAGGAATCGGCAAGTACCAAGGTATGACGGCCAGCAGCGCTTTTGAAGAAGTAGTAGATACCTTCCTGCTCCATCAGCCGGCTGACAAAGTTGAAATCGCTCTCGCGGTATTGCACGCAATAGTTAAGTGCCGTGTAGTCCGCACTCAGGCCCGAGGTGTCGACATCGGCAATGCTGTAAGGCGCGAACACCTGGTTGAGGATCTGCGGCACGCTCAGGCCCTGGAAAATACGGCAGTCGCTGGCCAGTGTCAGGAACCACAACCACGGCCTCAACACCGCTTTGCACGTGGTATAGCGCCCTTGACGACCGGTTATGGAGAAGTGGCTCACATGCCCGCTGAAGTAACGACTACCGCCCTTGGGCAAGTCCACCGCAATGCTCATCGGCGTAGCGAGCAAGTCGTTGATGTCCAGGTCGGCGCGTTCGCTGTACAGCTCCACCTCGTATTCACTGAGACGAGACAGCCCCTCGAATGCCTGCATGCTGCGAAACAGCAGCACATCGTCGCCGAGCACACTGCTGACCTGAATGTCACGATGCATTTGACTGGTTGCCATAGGGACTACCTCGCGGACTCGGAAAAGACATAGGCAAACTCGCCGTTTTCCACGCTGACCCCAACCTGGCTGGCCGGGATGCCCTGTAACAGACGATCGAGGAACTCACGGCTGATTGCTGGCAGCAAGCAGTTGGTCAGGATTGAGTCAATCATCCGCCCACCGCTTTCCAGCTCGGTACAGCGGCTGGCAATCAACTGCACCACGTCATCGCTGTACGTGAAGGGAATCTTGTGGCTGTCAGCGATGCGCTGTCTGATCCGCTCCAGTTGCAGGCGGATGATGCGGTGGAGCATGGCGTCGCTGAGGGGGTAATACGGGATCACCACGAGGCGTCCGAGCAAAGCCGGCGGGAAGACCTCCAGCAACGGCTCACGCAAGGCTTTTGCGAGGGCTTGCGGTTCTGGCATTGCCAGCGGGTCACGGCACTGGCGGGCGATCAGGTCAGTGCCGACGTTGGTGGTCAGCAGGATCAGGGTGTGCTTGAAGTCGATGACTCGCCCCTCACCGTCTTCCATCCAACCCTTGTCGAACACCTGAAAAAACAGTTCGTGCACATCCGAGTGCGCCTTCTCCACTTCGTCCAGCAGCACCACGCTGTAAGGCCTGCGCCGTACTGCTTCGGTGAGCACGCCGCCTTCGCCGTAGCCCACGTAACCAGGCGGCGCGCCCTTGAGGGTGGAGACGCTGTGGGCTTCCTGGTATTCGCTCATATTGAGGGTAATGACGTTCTGCTCGCCGCCATACAACGCCTCGGCCAGGGCCAGGGCCGTCTCGGTCTTACCCACCCCGGAGGTACCGGCGAGCATGAACACCCCCACCGGTTTGCCCGGATTGTCGAGGCCCGCGCGGGAGGTCTGGATACGTCGCGAGATCATCTCCAGTCCATGATCCTGACCGATAATGCGCTGGCCCAAACGGTCTGCCAGGTGCAACACGTTCTCGATTTCATTCTTGACCATGCGACCCACGGGGATGCCGGTCCAGTCCTGTACTACCGCCGCGACGGCCTGTTCGTCGACGTTGACCAGGACCAACGGAGTCTCGCCTTGCAGCAGCGCCAATTGCTCCTGTAATTGACGCAGTTCCAACCGGCCCGCTTCAGGTTCATCGGCATCCACATCGACCAACCGGCTACGCAGACGCAAGATCTGCATGACCAGCGCCAGCTCGCTATGCCAGCGGCTGCCAAGGACCTTCAGGCGCTCTCGCTCAGTCGCCAGCAACGCATCGACCGATGCACAACGACTTGAGGTTTGCGCCCCCATGGCGCGTTCACGCTGGATGATCGCCTGCTCGGTTTCCAGGCATTCGATACGCCGGCGGCTGTCATCGACTTCCGCCGGGGTGGCGTGCAGGCTGATGGCGACGCGGGCGCACGCGGTGTCGATCAGGCTCACCGCCTTGTCCGGTAACTGGCGCGCCGGGATATAGCGATTGGACAAACGCACGGCCGCTTCCAGCGCCGAATCGAGGATCTGCACCTGATGGTGCTCCTGCAGGCTGAAGGCAAGACCGCGCAGCATCAGCAGCGCACGACTTTCATCAGGCTCATCGACCTGCACCGTCTGAAAGCGCCGGCTCAGGGCCGGATCTTTTTCGATGTGTTTTTTGTACTCGGCAAACGTGGTTGCACCCAAGGTACGCAAGGTGCCACGGGCCAGGGCCGGCTTGAGCAGATTAGCCGCATCGCCGGTACCCGCGGCGCCACCTGCGCCGACCAGGGTGTGGGTTTCATCGATAAACAGCACCACCGGTTTGACGCTGGCTTGAACCTCATCGATGACCGAGCGCAGGCGCTGTTCAAACTCACCTTTCATGCTCGCACCGGCCTGCAACAGGCCGACATCAAGGGCCAGCAATTGTACGTCCCGCAGGCTAGGCGGCACGTCGCCACGGGCGATGCGCTGGGCGAATCCTTCCGCCACAGCAGTTTTGCCCACGCCCGCCTCGCCCACCAGCAGCGGGTTGTTCTGGCGACGGCGCATCAGGATATCGATGACCTGCCGGATCTCTTCATCGCGTCCGACGATAGGGTCCATCGTGTTTCGCCGCGCCTGCTCGGTCAGGTCGACAGTGAAGCGCTTCAGGCCTTCCTGACGGTCGGGCGCCAGTGCACCGACAGCCTCACCCGGCACCTGGTACCCGTCGCTGGCCGTCATGCGGGCCTCGGGCGAATCCTTGAGCAACGCGCCAAACTGCTCGCTGAGATCGTCGGTCCTGACGTTGTTGAACTCCCGGGACACACCATACAAACCATTACGCAATGCCGGAGTTTTCAGCATCGCCAGCAGCAAATGGCCAGAACGCACCTGGGACTCACCCAGCATCAGGGTCGCGTAGACCCAAGCACGCTCCACGGTTTCCTCGACCTGCGAGGACAGGTCCGTCACCGAGGTCGAGCCCCTAGGCAAACGATCTAGGGCGGCAGTGAGGTCCCGGTCCAACACCACCGGATCAATGCCGTAATGGCGGACCAGGCGCAACAGGTCCGAATCGGTCAATTGCAACAACTGCTGCAACCAGTGCACCAGCTCGACATAGGGATTGCCGCGCAGTTTGCAGAACACAGTGCTGCTTTCAATCGCCCGGTAGCACAGGCTGTTGAGCTTGCCGAAAAGCGCGACGCGACTGATATCAGCCATGGGCAGTTCCTTGAGAAGAAAATGAGGGTCGAGGCTTGATCAGCAATTGCCGATCATCCCGCTGGGGCGCTCTGCTGCTCAGCCAACTGGTCCAGCCCAATGACGTGGACCCCAGGCGCAAGCGAGGCCGGTGTTCTTTCTTGACGATCAGGTTGACGTCCCAGTCCATCGCCATGCCGACGTACTGACGCACCCAATCCTGCACCCGTTGCAGGCTGTCGCCACCGGGCAGCAAACGGCGGGTTTGTGTCAGGTCCAGAGGGCCAATCAGCAGGCGAAACTTGTGTTGGGCATTCCAGACTTTCCGGCCCATGACCGTGGCCTGGCCGAGCACCACCGCGTCCGGACCGCTGCGCAAGGTGCACAGCCCGTCACGGGGCAGGGTCATCCAGTGGCCGACAAATTGCTCGACCTCTACGGGAACGCCAAGGTAGTCGCCAAGCAAGGCGGCCAGGCCTTCGGCATTGCGTGTTTGCGGTCCCAGGCGACCGGCGAAATGCAGCTTGGCGAGGTCCACCACGCCGTCGCGCGCCTGCAGCGACGGTAGGCCAATACCGAGCAATGATCCCAGGTAGTTGGCAAAGCGGTCCGCCCCCGGACGGTCCAGACTCACCGTTGGCTGGGCACTGGCCCAGGCGCGATAGAACAGGCTGATCATGCGGTGATGAAACACGTCGCAAAATGCCGCCAGCGTAGGGTCGTTGAGGTTGCGTTGACGGTCGCGAATGTATTCGGTGAGGTGAATCGGCAACGGGCCATTGGCGCCCATCAGGCCGAAGAAATTGAGCAGCAGTTTAGGCGTGTCGCCGGGTATGAGGCCCGCAATCATTGCCGGCTCAAACGCCAGCGAGGAATGCTGGCCGAAACGCACCGCCTCGTCCGCCGGGCGCGTGGCCTCGCCGATGCGCGGCAGGTGCGCAAAGGCGCATTCCAACTGGCGCAATGCCGCGTAGAAATCAAACCGACCCGGATGCGCTTCAAGCTCGCTGAGCAGGCTCAGAGGATCTCGCATCTGCCCACCCGCGCAGGCCACTGCATGATCACGCCGCGTGACGCGCTCACGATCCGCGTCTCGGTGAATGAGTTGAGCGACACGTACTTGGCGAAAAACTGTTCCAGCACCGACCCCAATACACAGACGCCTGCACCCTCGAACGCAGACTCATCCACGCTCACACTGATCTGCAAACCTCGCCCATAGGTGACGGGTCCAGACAATGGCAGGCGCCGCACGATGCTCTGCGCAGTCACCGAACGCACGCCTTCGATCTGTTTATGTGCAACGGCATCGTCGACGCGGCAATACAGGCGCAACATGTCACGCAAGGCTACAGCGCCCTGCTCCGTGTCCTGGTCCAGCAGTGACAGGTAGTTAAGGGACAAATGGCTGACCAGACGCCATGCGGTATCGCCTTCGGCATACGACGGCGCGGGCACCGTGGGCCCTGCCACGCAACGTACCGACTGCACCGGCGCAGCGGATTGGACGCTGAAGTCGGTGCTGCCACTGCCCACAGGCATGCTCAGCACCAGGTCGCGGTTGCTGCACAGGGCGTCGATGCCCAATTGGCGCAGGTCGCTGCGGTGAGGAGCCTGCTCGCCGTCCACCAGCGACACGAATACCTCGCTGCCCCCATAACTGGAGCGCGGGCCTCGGCTGCGCTGCTGTTCGGACAAAACCCGCGTGTCGCGCCGTACCTGGTAGTACGCACGCGGCGGCGTGCGCCCCTGCAGGTCGTTGGCGCGGTAGAAGGGTTCGAATGTCTGACTGGCCTCGGCGCCACTGCCGTAACCGGTCACCCCTTCAATTTCGTAGATCTCGTAGTCCATTGACCGTGTGCGGTCGGGGCTCACATGGTATTCAGAGCGCTGTTCATCCAGGTGCACACGCTCGGTGCGCATCGGGAACAGGTTGATCGCCGGCGTGCAATACAGCGCGAAATTGGCGGCACTGAGGTTTTGCTCAAGTAACGGGTCTGCCGTCTTGAACAACACGATCAGCTCCAGTTGCTCGGCGGTGCAGCGGCTGACACTGCTCGCCAACCCCACCACGTCGACGAACATGAAGCGTTGCGGCAAGGCGAAGTATTCCTGCAACAAGCGATAACCCTGGAACGAACGCGGCCCGATGGGCAGCAAGGCTTCGCTGTCGCTATAGCCCACACTGCGAATCGCACTGCTGGGCAGCAGCTGATGCCAGTCCCCAGACGCTTGCATGGGCATGACCAGCACGCCCGCCACTTGGGCCAACAGCTGCTCAAGAACCCGCGCGGGCGTGCCGTCCCCGCCACGGATGTGCAGCCGCAGGGTGTCGAGGGCCAGGTCGCTGAAAGCCAGGCCAGCCCCGACGCTCAAGCGCAGGCGCAACGCGGCCTTGACTGCGCCGAGACGTGACAGGTCAACCCCGGCCACCTGCGTGCTGCAGGCGAAATAGCGCGCCTCGACCAACTCCACCGGCCACAGGGTTACCTCATGGGCAGTGCGAAATTCGCAGGCGGTCTGGTCCCCCTTGCCCAACTGGCTGTGCAATGCCGTGTGGCGTGGCACCTTGAAGCCGGCGGCCAGGCTGCCCTCGCCCATGTCCGGGTGCAGTTGCACCACCGCCATCGATGGCGTTGGCGCCAAGTAGTGTGGGTAGATCAGTTCCAGCAGGTGATGGGTAAATTGTGGGAATTGGGCGTCAATCTTCAGTTGCACCCGCGCGGCGAGAAAGCTGAAACCTTCCAACAACCGTTCAACATAGGGGTCGGCACAGGCGTAGGTTTCCAGCCCCAGGCGGCCGGCAACCTTGGGGTAGTCGCGGGCGAATTCACCGCCAACTTCCCGCAGATGCGCCAGCTCACGCTCGTAATAGCGCAGCAGTTTTGCGTTCAACGCACGTCCCTTGTCTCAATATCGAAGATCCGCGCCTCGCCTGCTTCCAGGTCGAGTTCGGTCTTCAGGTACAGGCGCTCGGGCAACGGTTGGCCCCAGAGTTCGCCATGAATTTCAAAGGTCATCTGGTTGGGACTGATGGTTGCACCCGAGGAGGCAACCGGCACGACACGCAGGCTTTCGCGCAAAATCCGCGGTTCGAAATCCCAGATCGCCTGGCGAATGCGGCGTCCCAACGCTTCGCGGTCCAGGCCGGCAGCCGTCTTTCCCGCGAGATCGGGCAGCCCGAAATTGAGCACTGATTGTCCCGCCAACGGGCACTTCCTCAGGTCGCGAAAGCTGCCCAGACTGGTGCTGTTGAGCAGCCACCCCAAATCGCGTAATACCGCCTTGCGCAAGCGGCGCATGGACAACACGCGCTTGTCGCGAGGCTCGAAAACCTGCGCGGTGTCGTCATCACTCAAGCGATCGAGCAAGGACGGTTGCAAACGTTCGAGACTGGTTAGTTCAGCCATGCGCTGAGGCCTCCATCGACAGGACGGCGGGCGGGCGAACCCACCCACCGTCGGGCATCCGAATCAGATCTTCTGATTCTTTTCCAAGTCCCACTTCTTCGGCGTACCGGTGATTACCGTGTCACCGTTGAAGGCGTCATAGGCATAGCTGATGGTGGTGAAGTTGATCGAAAGGGTTTCGGCCGGTCGATCGCCAGTGCTGCTGGCGGAGTAAGCACTGATAATCGCGCCGCCCAGGATGATCTTAAGAAACACTTGCTGTTTTTTGTCCGCGCCGCCCGTATGGACAAAGTGGATCTCGGCATCGCCCAGGCTCTTGCCGCACACAGCCTGCATAAACAGATCGGCCGAGGCCACGTCGGCCAGTTTGGTCACGGAAATTTCCGAGAACGAAGGGTTGCTGGTGTCACGGTCGGCACCGCCGCCACTGGAGGAAATCGCTCGGAAAACCCCCATTTGGATAGCGTCGAGGGTGATCCAGTCTTTGTGACCGTCGACGGTGGAAGTGCCTTTGATTGGGGTGCCTTTAAAGTTCAGCAGGATCATGGTGAGTACCTTTCAGGTTGAACAACGGGGTTATGACGCTTGGGTTGAAGGCAGCCTGGAGACCAACCGCAAGGACACGGTCAAGCCTTCAAGCTGGTAGTGCGGACGCAGGAAAAACTTGGCGCTGTAGTAACCGGGGTTGCCTTCGATTTCTTCCACCACGACCTCGGCCCCCGCCAGCGGCTTACGCGCTTTATCGGCATCGGTCGCGGTGGCCGGGTTGTGCTCCACGTAGCGGCCAACCCAGTTGTTGAGCCAGGTCTGCATATCGTCGCGCTCTTTGAATGAACCGATCTTGTCGCGCACGATGCACTTCAAGTAGTGAGCAAAACGGCACGTGGCAAACAGGTACGGCAGACGCGCTGCCAAGTTGGCGTTGGCGCTGGCATCCGGGTCGTCGTACTCCGCCGGTTTGTGCAGGGACTGAGCGCCGATGAAGGCCGCCAGATCGCTGTTTTTTTTGTGCACCAGGGGCATGAAGCCGTTCTTGGCCAGCTCGGCTTCGCGCCGGTCGCTGATGGCGATCTCGGTCGGGCAGGTCATGTCCACACCGCCGTCGTCAGTCGGGAAGGTATGCACCGGCAAACCCTCCACTACGCCGCCGGATTCGATGCCGCGAATTTGCGAACACCAGCCATAGTGTTTGAACGAACGGTTGATATTCACGGCCATGGCGTAAGCCGCGTTGGCCCAAGTGAAATCCTTGGCGTCGGCGGCGTCGGTGGTTTCTTCAAAATCGAAGTCTTCCACCGGATTGGACTTGGCACCGTAAGGGGCACGGGCCAGGAAACGCGGCATGGCCAGGCCCACGTAGCGTGAGTCTTCACTGGCGCGCAAACTGCGCCACGCCGCGTGCTCCGGGGTCTGGAAAATTTTGGTCAGGTCACGTGGGTTGGCCAGTTCCTGCCAGGACTCCATAAGCATCACGCTGGGGTCAGCGGCGGTGATCAGCGGGCAGTGCGCGGCGGCACTGACACGGGCGATCTGGGTCAACAGCTCGACGTCCGGCGCACTGTTGTTGAAGTAGTAGTCAGCGACAAAGGCGCCATAGGGCTCGCCACCGAACTGGCCGTATTCCTCTTCATACAGCTTCTTGAAAATCGGGCTCTGGTCCCAGGCCACTCCTTTGAACTTGCGCAGAGTCTTATGCACTTCGTGCTTGGAAATGTTCATCACCCGAATCTTCAGGGACTCGTCGGTCTCGGTGTTACTGACCAGGTAATGCAAGCCGCGCCAGGCGCTTTCCACGGCCTGGAACTCCTCATGGTGGAGGATATGGTTGACCTGTTCGGTGAGCTTTTGGTCGAGGCTGGCGATCAGGCCCTCAATCGTGCCGAGCACGTCATGGGACATCACCTGCGTGCCTTGCAGCGCCTGTTCTGCCAGGGTGCGCACGGCGGATTCCACGGCGTCCCTGGCTTTGTCGGTCTTGGGCTTGAATTCTTTTTGCAGCAGGCTGGCGAAGTCACCGGCGTCGAATGCCGTGGCCGGAGCTCCCTGTTCGGGTTGTTCCGATTGCGTAGTGGACATGACGGTATCCTTGAATTATGGGCAACAGCGTCCCCATACCGGGGCAAACGAGGCGCCGGCAGAGACCACGGTCATTCAGTTAGTCGGGTTGTTGGGGGCCCGCGCACAGGGCCTGCATCACACTCGGATCGCTGAGCACTTTGGCCAGCAATTCTTCGGCCCCTACCTTGCCGTCCATATAGGTCAGCAGATTCGACAGCTGGCGGCGCGCGGCCAACAACTGATTGAGGCTGGGCACCTTGTTGGCGATTGCACCTGGGGAGAAGTCGTCCATGCTCTCAAAGGTGATCTCCACCGGCAGGTTGCCCTCGCCCGTCAGGGTATTGGGCACCTGAAACGCCACACGGGGCTTCATGGACTTGAGGCGTTCGTCAAAGTTGTCCACATCGACTTCCAGAAACTTGCGCTCGGCTACCGGCGGCAAAGGCTCGGCCGGTTTGCCGGAAAGGTCTGAAAACACGCCCATCACGAAGGGTAACTGCACGGTTTTTTCCGCGCCGTAGATCTCCACGTCGTATTCGATCTGGACGCGCGGCGCACGATTGCGGGCGATAAACTTCTGGCTACTTTCTTTGGCCACGGAACTGGCTCCGGTGAGTGGAGTGGATAGATGAACGTTCAGTTGTCGTTGGTGCGGATGCCGCTGACCTGCGCCAGTTGCGCAAGTCCATCGGGCGCCAGGTCTTGCAGCAACTCCATGAAATTCTTGTCGATCAGTGTTTTTGCCCGTTGCAGCAGGAACGGCACCGGGCTCGCGGGCTCATGGGTATGAAAATAGCTGCACAGCCGATCAATGACCTGGCGCGCCTCTTCGCGGCTGCGGATCTCGCCGAACAGTGCCTGCGGTGCGGCCACCTCTGAGGTAGCAACAGTGGCTGCAGCCGCCTCGACCGGCGCAGGTTCAAGCAAGAACCGGCGGACTATTTCAGCGGCGCGACGCAGCGGAGCGACCAGTCCATTGAGGTCGATGGCGCGACCTACGCCGACTTTTTCTGTCAGCCACTGCTCAATCTGCAGGCTGTGCGCTAACGCCTGGGTCAGCGCAAGGTGAATGGCCTGTAGCTGTTGCGCATTGGCATCGACAAGCGCCCCTTCGATCATCGCCAGGCTCGGGTGATTGCCCTCGCCGCCGTGCTCGACAATCGCCAGATCGATCATTCTCAAGCTGACCGCGCCGATGCCTCGTGCGTTGATCAACGGCGCATCCAACACGTCGCGTACCAGGCCGTTGGGGGCACATAGGAACGCCAGGACATTGATGCGCAACAGCGGGTCATGGCCATCCTCCGGGTCGAGCCTGGGGTACAGCCCGTCCCAGCAATTTTCCAACAACCCCTGCACCAGCCCCAGGCCAGCCGACAGGCCGGCGATGCCGTGCACGTTGAGTTCGGCGCGGGTGGCCCAGATGGCCAGGCGCAAATCGCGGCTACGCTCCAACATCGGCAATGCGAGGGCCATGACGCGCTTCCAGTTCGGCTCGATGGCGTCGGTAACGGTGTCGCCGTACTGAACCTCGGGTTTACCCAGTGCCTCTTCTTCAAGTTCTAAGAATTGCGCCGAATATTCAAAGTTCTGGCCACCGCCATCGGCCTCGCTCAGGGGCAAGCACAACAGGGTGAAATCCAGTGGTTGAGCTTCGGTGGGCGACCCCATCATGTGTCCCTCGGGCAAATGGCTCTGGCAGTAGAGCCGCGAGTCGGGACGTCGAATCCAACGGTTCAGAAAACTGAGCCTGTTGGAGCCCCCGCGCTACGCCTACTGCCGAAAATATTCAGCGTGGGCGGATTTATATAGCGATGGGACCACACGAGAATGCAGGCAGTGTCATTGCGGGGCGTAGGATTAAGCTGCGAATGCAGCGCTTGTGAACAGAGAACGCGCACTCATAAATGGCGTCGCCTGGCTTTAGGTCGGCCACCCGCCGGCCATTGCTTGAGCCAGTGACGGCTGCACCGGCACGCGAATACCGAAGGTGTCCCTCAGCAAGGCCGTTAGCTCTTGCGCGTTGTTCAGCAGCCGTTTTTCGCTGGGCTGATCCAGGGAATGGATCGCGTAATGCGCGTTGTTCAAGGTATGGCGTTTGCCGGGCGCCAGCAGTGCGACTTTCAATTGGCCCAAGAACGGCGAGTTCGGGTGGGTCGAGACATACCAATTACCGATTTCGTAATCGATGGCTCCCTGCACCTGCAAGTCGAACACATACAAACCACGCCACTCCCCCGCCACTTCGGCCCACAACGTGTAACTGTTCTCCCCTGCATTGAACGTCAGGCGATAGGGCTCATGGGCGGTGGCCTGCACGGCCTCAGTGTCCAACTGCAACGGACTGCTGGGCACCATGCCGCCAAAGCCTACATCGGTGATGTAACGAACCCCGTCCAGGGTCACCAGGCTCAAACGATGGGTGCGTGCCGTGCGCGCGTCCGGCGGTCCGCCCATCACCACCCGACCGGTAATGCCACGGGCCTCGAAACCCAGTTCCTGCAGCAGCGCGAGGAACATCTGGTTCAACTCATAGCAGTAGCCGCCGCGGCCATCGAACAACACCTTTTGCTCGACGCTGGGCAAGTCGATCGGCACCGGCAGGCGCAGCAGGGTCGACAGGCTTTCAAAGGCGAAGGTGCACACATGGCGCAGTTGCAGATCCCGCAGAGTTGCCAGGGTGGGCGGTGGCGGCGAATCGTATCCCAGGCGCTGCAGGTACAGATGGCTGTGGTTGAGGCGGGTCATGGCACGGTCCTTGGGCGCAGGAAGAGTGCGTCACTATGCCGCGTTCACATGCAAACTGTCATTTTGAATGAACCTTTTTGAACGCTTCAGCCTCCATCTATAACAAGACAGGGAGGCAACATGAGTACCGCAAAAATCTACACCATCCACTACCAACTGCACGGTCAACCGAAGTCCTTTGTGGTGCGTGCCGAAGTGATGAATAACGCCGAGGCCTGGCACTGGGCAGCGGTCGATGCCGACATTGCTCATGTCAGCCGTATCGGCCGCGTCGGCCACGAGCAAGTGAAAAAAACCACCCGGCCCTGGGCGGAGAAGTTCGGGATTACCGACGTTTCCTGGACGCCACCTAAATAAACGAAGGCCCCGCTCAATGGCGGGGCCTGATTACCTATTACGCTGTTATTTCTTTAAGTCGCCCAACGGATCGTAGGGCGGCTTTTTTTTCGCCTCGTCCTTGTCCTTTTTATCCAGCGGGGCAATCGCCGGACCTACCGGATCAACCTGCGGATCAGCCACATCCGGCGAGTCGGGGTCAAATCCCAGCTCATCCTTGCCGCTGGCGTGTTCGTTAGAGGGGGGCCCATCCGAGCGCTTGTTCATCATGGTCTCCTGTTAGAGCGGGCGAGCTTTGTCGTGGAGGTTTTCCAAGTCTTCTTCGACGCGCTCCACATCATCATGGTCGTCACGCTCTTTCGGGTCATTGGGGCGCAAGGCATCGTTGTCGCGCTCTTCTTCACCGGGTGTGCGATCAGGGTCGGGTGTACCGGGCGGTGGTTGCTTGTATTCGGGCATGGTGGTTCACCTCAAAGGGACTACATTCGTTTAGAGAAACTGCCACAGATCATGGTTCAACTTGATTGCCCCACCGCTGACCGCTGACCATGAGAAGATGCCACCCCCTACCCGCCCTGGAGACCTGGACCGGATGTTCGAGCTCAAACCCTGCGACCCCGTCACCTACCGCCAACAGACCCGCCGCAGCACGTTGATCGTGGCCGTGCTGTTCATGGCCTTGGCCATGCTGCTGTCGACCCTGGCGGTGATGCTGTTCGGCGAACCCGGCGGTGATAACTTTCGCTTCAATGTCGGCGGTGTGTTCGCGGGGGTGCTGATTACCGTCGCCCTGGTGCGCGGCCCTTTCTGGTCCAAGTCGTGGCTGGCCGCTGCGGTGTACGGCTGGCAGCTCAAGCGCACGCTGATGCGCGTGACCAATGTGATGCACACCGTCACCGAACGTGTGCAGGCCAATGATCCGACGGCCATGAAAGTGCTGCGTTTCTATCACCTGGGGCTGACGCAGATGCATGCACTGGACGCCAACTCCAGCGCCCAGGCGCAACTGGTCGGCGAAATGGACGCGCATAAAGCCAGGATGCAGACGCTGGGAATCGACACCGAACAGACCCGTTTCGACCCCGCGTGGCTGGACGGTTTGAAAAGCGTTTAAATCATCTGCCTCGCCAGCAGAACAACGCACTCACCGCAATCGCCGCACCCGCCACGCCAAACACCAGCGGCGCCGACGCCACCGGCAGCAGCAGACCCGCCAGCAGCGGCCCCAGGCCAGCGCCGATGTCGCGCCAGACGGCATTGGACGCCAGCGCCGACACTCGCATCGAACCCGGGTTGCGCTCGGCGACCAAGGTAGTCACCAGCGGCAGTTGCAATGCGCGCAGCACCAGCACCGCCGCCGCGCCGACGATCACCCAATAGCTGCCGAATGCGCTCAAGGCCAGGGCACTCAAGAACGAAAACAGCAGCAACATGGCGGTGGCGCCAAATCGCTGCGCCGCGCGACCGCCCAGGGGGCTCAGAAGCATTTCCGAGACGTAGCGCAGGGCCATTAAGCCACCAGCAATCAGCACCGCATCGCCGCCGAGAATTTTCTGGGCCTGGATCGACAGCCCAAAGATAAACAGCCCGTCCAGCGCCACGCCTTCGATAAACGACCACAGTGCCACGCTGTCCGGCCACTTGAAGCGACGCCCTGGTGTGCTGTGCAAATCATGTCCGGCGCTGGGCAAGCCGCGCGCCATCCAAAGGCCTATCAGGCAACAACCGGCGAGAATCACAAAGATCGGACGCGGCCCGGCCCACAGCGTCAGCCAACCACCGAACGGCAACGCCAGCATCGGTCCCCAGGCGATCAAGGCCCGCGAACGCCCGGCCCGGCGCGCGGCGCCCTCTGGCTCAGCGGTGGCCAATACCTGGGTCGACAGGTTCAACGCGGCAAAACACAGGCCCCACACCAGCCGCAACCCGAGCAACGCGGCAAAGCCGGATAGCACCGAATTGCCCAGGGCACACAGCGCAGCGGCACCGGCGGCGATCATGCAGGTCAGGCGATCGCCGTTGCGCGCATAGAAATTCAACACATGCCGGTAACCGAAAATCCGCACCAGGCGGTTGGCCGCCAGCAACACCCCGGCCTGTGCCAGGGTAATGCCAAAGGCCTGGGATTCCATGGGCAACAGCAGGTAGAGCAACACGTCGCTGGGCAGGCACAACGCCAGGGTCAGCGCGGCGCGGCGGGAGGTGGTGTCGGCAGTGCGTTGGGCCTGACTGGACATAAATCTGAAACATCCCGAAATATTCAGGTCGCCACGGTAGCCTTAGCGAACCGCGCTTTACAACGCCCCGTCACGTCTTTTTCCCATAGGGCAGCAAACGCAAACCGCTGGCCACGCTGCCCACCAGCGCAAATGCACAGCCCAGCCACAACGCAGAGTGCGGGCCGCTGGCCATGAACAGGTGGAAACACAACGCCACCAGCGAGGCGCCCAGCGTCTGCCCCAACAAGCGCGAAATCGCCACGATGCCACTGGCCCCACCGCTGCGCGCCAGCGGTGCACTGGTCATCAACGCCTTGAGATTGGGCGACTGGAAAAAACCAAAACCGGCGCCGCACAAGGCCATGCGCCAACCGATATCGAAGGCCGACGCGCCGGTGTCCAAGGTCGCCAATGCGGCCATGCCCAGGCTCAACATCAGCAGGCCGATGCCGCACAGCAGGCCCAGGGACACACGGTCGGCCAAGCGCCCGGCGACCAGTGCCATCACCGCCACCACGGCCGGCCACGGCGTCATCAGGAAGCCGGTTTCCACCTGGCTATGGCCGAGCACTGCTTGCAGCAGAAATGGCAGCGACACAAAGGCCAGGCCCTGGGCACTGAAGGCGCAGATCGCAGTGAGAGAGGACAAGGCAAACACTGGCCGCTTGAACAGGTCCAAGGCGAGCATCGGCGCCGGATGACCGGCCTGGCGACGCAGCAACAAGGTGCCGCACAGCAGCGCCACGGCAATCAAGCCCAGGGTCAGTGCGCCTTGAGCGCCGTGCACCGCTGTGCCAAGGCCCAAGACCAACAAGGCGAACAAACCGGCACATAACAATGCCGCCAGCCGGTCAAACGCATGCCCGGTGATGGGGAGGATGGGCAGTGAACGCACGCCGAGTGCCAGGGCCAACAGCCCCAGCGGCACATTGATCAGGTACAGCCAGTGCCAGGTCGCCACTGACAGGATCGCCGACGCGGCGGTCGGCCCCAAGGTAAAGGCCAACCCCACCACCAACGAGTTATAACCAAGGCCGCGCCCAAGCATTTTCGACGGGTAGATATGCCGCAGCAACGCCGTGTTCACACTCATGATCGCCGCCGCCCCCAGCCCCTGCACCACCCGCGCAGCCGTCAGGGTCTCCAGCGAACCGGCCAACCCGCAAAACAGCGACGAGACGATAAACAGCAGCAACCCGCCAAGGTACACACGGCGATGCCCCAGCACGTCACTCAGCGACGCAAACGGCAGCACCGTGGCAATAATCGCCAACTGGTAGGCGTTGACCACCCAGATCACCGAGGCGGAATCGGTACCAATCCCTTCGGCCAGTGTCGGCAGTGCGGTGTTGACGATGGCCGTGTCCAACGTCGCCATGCCGATCCCCAGGGAGATCGCGATCACGGCAGGCAGGCGTTTGTTGAGAGGCAGGCCATCGGCGGCAGAAGACATGAACGATCCACGCGGGTGATAAGGCTGCCAGATTAAGGGCAGCGCTGATTTTTTTCAGCCGCGGATCAGTTGCCTGTCGACAATTTCATGTTCGCCAGCGCGCTCAGGTCCAAATGCCCGCCTATAACCGGCGGGCACCAGTAGTAACCACCGGTCAACGGCGTGCTGATACGGTACAACCCGTCGATAATCCCGTCTTCCAACCCGCTCATCCGGCGCAGTTGTGCTTCGAAAGCATCGAACGAGTGGCCGAACGCGAGGAACATCAACCCCGCCTGACCGTTCTCGGCCCACGGCATCGAGCGGCGTACCACGAAGGCTTCCGGGGTAAAGCTTTCCTGGGCGGTGCGTTTGGTGTGGGCGGATTCGGGGGCGTCGTCCAGCTCTTCGTTGTCGCCATGGCGGCGGCCGATGATGTGGTCGCGCTCCTGGGCGGGCAAGGCGGCGAAGCCGTCGAGATCGTGCTGCCATTGCTGGATCGCAGCGAAGCTGGCGCCGCTGTCGGTCAGCGCGGCGTCAACGGCGGCGTCGTCGTGGGGGTTTTCGGTGCCGTCTTCATAATCGGTGAGGTCAAACCCGGTCTTGTAGCGAAAGCCTTCGGTTGACTGCACCAGGCCAAACGCCGGGGCCAGGGCCTTTTCATAGGCACGGCTGCGCAACAGCAGTTCACCGCGATCCACACCGTGCAGCCACACCCACAGTGCCTGCTGGGTGGACGGATTATTCGCACCCGGGCCGCTGACAGCCGGGAATGGGCGCAGACCATCGATGTGCGTGCCCAGTGCCTTTACCAGCGGTTCACCAAAACCGACCACTGCCGCCGAATCCACCAGTTGCACCAGCGCGTCCAACGCGGCCGGTACGGCTTCAAGGGTTTGCACGGCAAAAAACAGATGGCGTGCCTGCAAAGGCACCGGTGCGGCAAGAATGCCCGGCTGGTAGTGACTCATGTGAACTCCTTCAAGAAAGGCGCGCAGTTTACCCGCCGTACGTCATCGTGCGTAGGAGAAAGCGCGCAAGCCTTGCCATAGAGCCCTCTGTTGGGTGACTCTCTAGTCATGTTTTGAAACTATTCCAGGGGTAGCGACATGACCACCAGCAACCTGCTCGCCCAGCTGTTTCCAACGTCCGTGGCCGATATTCCCGAGCAATTCCGGCTTGAAGCGCCCATTGAACAGCGTGATTACCTGGTCGATGGCCAGTTGCAGGTGTGGAACGGCCCGCTGGCCCAGGTGCAGAGCCCGGTGCAGTTGGGCGACAGCCGTGTGGTGATCGGCAGCACGCCGCTGCTGGACGCCGACACCGCCCTCACCGCCCTCGATGCCGCCGTGCGCGCCTACGACCGGGGCCAGGGCGAATGGCCAACCATGCGTGTGGCGGACCGTATCCAGCATGTCGAAGCGTTTTTGCGCCGTATGCGCGAACAGCGCGATGCCGTGGTCACGCTGCTGATGTGGGAAATCGGCAAGAACCTCAAGGACTCGCAAAAAGAGTTCGACCGCACCTGCGACTACATCACCGACACCATCAATGCCCTCAAGGAACTGGACCGTCGCAGCAGCCGCTTCGAACTGGAACAGGACACCCTCGGGCAAATCCGCCGCGTACCGCTGGGTGTAGCGCTGTGCATGGGCCCCTACAACTACCCGCTCAATGAGACCTTCACCACGCTGATCCCGGCGTTGATCATGGGCAACACCGTGGTGTTCAAACCGGCCAAGCTCGGCGTGCTGCTGATCCGCCCGCTGCTGGAAGCGTTCCGCGACAGCTTCCCGGCCGGAGTGATCAACGTGATCTACGGCAGTGGCCGTGAAACCGTCAGCGCGCTGATGGCCAGCGGCAAGATCGATATCTTTGCGTTTATCGGCACCAACAAGGCCGCCAGCGACCTTAAAAAACTGCACCCCAAGCCGCACCGCTTGCGTGCTGCACTGGGCCTGGACGCGAAAAACCCCGGCATCGTGTTGCCCGAGGTGGACCTGGACAATGCCGTCAGCGAGGCCGTCACCGGTTCGTTGTCGTTCAACGGCCAGCGCTGCACCGCGTTGAAAATCCTGTTTGTGCATGAGGATGTGGTCGACAGCTTTATCGAGAAATTCAACGCCAAGCTGGCGACACTCAAGCCCGGCATGCCATGGGAAGACGGCGTGTCGCTGACGCCGCTGCCGGAAGTGGGCAAGGTGGATTACCTCAATGATCTGGTGGCCGATGCTCAACAACACGGTGCCCAGGTGGTGAATGCCAACGGTGGCACCAGCCGTGGTTCGTTTTTCTACCCGGCCGTGCTGTACCCGGTGAACCCGCAGATGCGCGTGTACCACGAAGAACAGTTTGGCCCGGTGGTGCCGATCGTGCCTTACCGCGATCTGGAGACGGTGATCGAGTACGTACTCGACTCGGACTTCGGGCAGCAATTGAGCATCTTCGGCACCAACGCCGTAGCAGTTGGGCGTCTGGTGGACACCTTTGCCAATCAGGTTGGCCGGATCAATATCAACGCCCAGTGCCAGCGCGGGCCGGACACGTTCCCATTCAACGGGCGCAAGAACTCGGCCGAAGGCACGTTGTCGGTACATGACGCCTTGCGGGTGTTCTCGATCCGCACCCTGGTGGCCACCAAGTTCCAGGAGAGCAACAAGGCGCTGGTCAGCGACATCCTGCGCAACCGCGATTCGAGCTTCCTGACCACCGATTACATTTTCTAGAGGAACGCGAGCAGTTGATTAACCTGCATTTGCCTATGTTTGCCCGGCGCCTGCTGCGCCCGTTGCTCGACCCGTACCGTCGCTATCGCCATGCCAAGCTGATCCACGCCGTGCGCGTGTCCATTGGCTTGCTGGCGACGATCCTGCTGACCACCGGCATCAACCTGCCCCACGGTGAGTGGGCGTCGGTGACCATGCTGATCGTGATCGGCGGTTTGCAGCACCACGGCAATATCGGCAAGAAAGCCGTGGAGCGCGCCTACGGTACTTTGATCGGCGCCAGCGTCGGCTTGCTGCTGGTGGTGCAACAGGCCTACTTCGGTCTGCCGCTGTTGACCTATTTGCTGATGTCGGTGGTGTGCGGGTTCTTTTCCTATCACGCCATCGGCAAGGGCGGATACATCGCCCTGCTGTCAGCGATCACGGTGTTTATCGTCGCCGGCCACGGCGACAATCCGATCTCGGATGGTTTGTGGCGCACGGTCGATATCCTGATTGGCATCGTGCTGGCCCTGGCGTTTTCCTTCGCCCTACCGCTGTATGCCGTGTACTCGTGGCGCTACAACCTGGCCAGTGCTTTGCGCGACTGTGCGGCGATTTACAGCAGGATCATCAACGGCCAATCGGTCACCGATGATGAACACCTCAAATTGTTGAACCGCTTGAATGCCGCGATGGTGCAACTGCGCTCGCTGATGCCGTCGGTGTCCAAGGAAGTGCGCATCTCCATGACCGAACTGGACGCGATCCAGCGGCACCTGCGCATGTGCATCAGCACCCTGGAAATTCTCGGCAACACGCGGCCGGACCCGCGTGATGAACAGGCCACTGCGCGCATGCAGATGATGTTGAAGGCTGAGCACCGGCAGATTCGTGTGCAGTTGGTGGGGATGGCGAGGGCGCTGAAGTCGGGGGTGACAGAGCGGTTGGAGCGGCCAAGCCATGCCGGCGTGAGCGAGCCGGCGCTGGATACGCCGGTCTACAGCGCGTTGGACGGTTATCGGTTGCTGACGGTGCAATTGGCGGCGAATGTGGATGGGATGCGCCAGCGGCTGGCTAAGAGCGCCGGGCGCTGGAAGATCTAGAAAGCTGGTCCGTTGACGTGTACCCAGCATCTACACATTCACACTTTCTCCTACATATTTTTCACGTTTTATTCACATCCCGGGACGTAGGGTGAAGCCTCATCCGTTACAAACGTTGCACATCAAGCCCGCCGCCCCAGCGGGCTTTTTTTTGCCTGGGATTTGACTTAACGCGAGGCCTTGGCAGCGGGCGCGGCCGCTTGTTCACGAATGGCACGCTGGGTATCCAGCACCTTCGCCAACGCGGTTTCCGCTTCCGGGCTTTGCTGCGGCACACGAATCGCCGCCGAGACCAAGGTGATCAACTTGGCCATCACTTCGGCATCCGTCGCCGGGCGGCCCAGGCTCATGGAATTCATCAGCAAGCGCAGTTCGGTACCGGCCATCACCCCGGAAATCGCCTTGAGGGCAAATTGCAGGCGCACGCCCAGCTCATTGCGTGGCAGATCTGGCAAGGCCAGGGCGAACGCTTCGAAGAAGCGCTGGAACACCGGCTGGTAATGCACCTTGAGGTATTCCTGGATGAACGGTGAGGTGTCGCTGTACACACGACCCAGGAAACGGATGAACGAACGCCCTTCCCCACTCGCACTGGCCGGATCGCTGCGCTCCAGGCCCATGGCCGGGGCGAACAGCACGCCTAGGAGGGTATCGCAATCGAGTGGGCCATCAGACTCGGCTTCGCAGCGCGCCAGCAGTTCCAGGCGCTGCTCGTTGAGCGGTTCCAGGCGCTGCATCAGCAGGGTTTTCATCAGGGAATCCTTGTCCCCGAAGTGGTAGTTCACAGCGGCCAGGTTCACTTGGGCTCGCTCGGTAATCTGCCGTAACAACACTGCGTCATAACCGTACTTAATAAAGAGCGCCTCTGTCGCATCCAGCAATCGAGTCTTGGTAATGTTTGGAGCGCTGAGTTTCTTCGCGACCATAAAGGGTTCCACGGCGGAAATATTGTTTTAAAAAATAATTTGATTTTTTATACCGGGGCGGCCGGTCGAAAGCAAGTGGGGATGTACCGCCATACGATTCAAAGCCTTGGCCAGCGGGCATTTTGAGGGTGATCCGGGCAATTTTGGCGGCCCCTCACACCGTCTTATGTAATCGTTTCAAAGGGTAAAACCGCTCTACATCCATGGCTGGCGAAGCGCTGGGAACACGGTTAGTATTCAAACAATATTTTAAAAACAAGAAATAAAACCAGTCCGTGACGCGTACCTGACAACTCCCGAACTTGTTACAAGGATTTACCGGGGGACATGACGGCAGCGTCGAGACTGCAGGCGTAGTCATGATGACAGATACCCCCGCGCACCCAGGCTTGATCTCCCTGCAAGGCATCGGCAAACGCTATCAGTTGGCCGGGCAAGAGCTGTCCATTCTCAATGACGTGTGCCTGTCCATCACCCGCGGTGACAGCTGCGGCATTCTCGGCGCGTCCGGCTCCGGTAAAAGCACCCTACTCAATATTCTTGGCCTGTTGGACTTGCCCAACTGCGGCCAGTACCACTTTGCGGGCCACGATATTTTCAGCGCCACCCCGGATGAACTGGCGGCGATCCGCAACCAGCAGATCGGTTTTGTGTTCCAGAGCTTCAACCTGCTGCCGCGCCTCAGCGCCTTGGACAACGTCGCCTTGCCCCTGAGCTATCGCGGAGTGTCGCGCCATGAATCGGTGGAGCAGGCCCTGCGCATGCTCGAACAAGTGGGTTTGGCCGACCGCGCTCACCATCGCCCCGCCGACCTTTCCGGCGGTCAGCGCCAACGCGTTGCTATCGCCCGCGCGCTGGTGGGCAAACCTTCGGTGATCCTGGCCGACGAACCCACCGGTAACCTCGACAGCAGCACCGCTCAGGACATCATGGACCTGCTGCTGGCGCTGAACCGCGAGCAACAGGTCACGCTGATCATCGTCACCCACGACGCGACTATCGCCGAGCGACTGGAACGCAAGATTCTGGTGCGCAACGGCGTGGTGCACGAGGTCGGTCGCCTATGAGCCTGCGGGTCGAACAGAGCCTCAGCCAATTGCTGCATGAAGCCTTCATCAGCCTGCGCACCCTTGGCAAGCGCTCGGTTCTGGCCCTCTTGGGCATCGTGATTGGCAGTTCGTCGGTGGTAGCACTGATCAATATCGGCCATAACGCGGCAGTGGATGCCGCGATGATTTTCAAGGACATGGGCACCGACACCCTGGTGGTGCAGTTCCCGCCCAAAGGCAACAACAACGTGCCGATGCGTACCCCACTCAACCTGCAAGCGGTGCGCGAGGCCGTGCCAGGCATCGCGCACATCGGCGCACTCAGCCTGTTCAGCGGGCCCATCGTGTTCCATGGCCGCACAGCCAACGCCAACTTCGTCGGCGGCACAGCGGAGATTCCCCAAACGATGCGCCTGGAACTGCGACAAGGGCGTTTTCTGTCGAGCTACGACGCCAACGAAACCTATGGCGTGATTGGCGACCAGGTCGCCCAGGCACTCGGCGCGCCGGGCGATCCCGTGCAACTGGGCGACCGGGTGCGTATCAACGACTACCTGTTCCTGATCGTCGGCATTCTGCACAACCAACCGCGGGCGATGCTGATGCCGGTGCAGGCCAACGAGTCATTGTTCATCCCCGCCGAAGGCATGCGCCGTATCTACGCCACGCCGCAGATCAGCAATGTGATCATCCGCGCCGCGCCCGGCCAGGACATGGAGCACATCGCCCGGGCAGCCGCCGACGCCTTGCAGACCCAGCTCACCGAACACACTGTCGACATTCAGGTGCCCCAGCAAATGATCGACGGCATGACCCGGCAAAGCCGCACCTTCGCCTACCTGCTACTGGCCCTCGGCGCGATTTCCCTGGTGGGCGGTGGCGTGGGGGTGATGAACGTGATGCTGATGAACGTCTCGGAGCGCCGCCGCGAGATCGGCATTCGCATGGCCTTGGGCGCTCGCCAGCGGGATATCCGCAACCTGTTCCTGCTCGAAGCCGTGACCCTCACCGCCGTCGGCGCGCTGTGCGGCGCGGTGCTGGGCATGAGCGCTGCCTGGCTCTACGCCTGGCTGTCGGGCTGGGAGTTCGCGCTGGCGGCTGCCGCCCTGCCCCTCGGCGTGGGCAGTACATTGCTGGTGGGTTTGTTCTTCGGCCTCTACCCGGCAGTTTCGGCCTCGCGATTGCAACCGGTGGAGGCCCTGCGTGATGAGTAAATGGCTCTGGTTGCTCGCGCTGATCAGCCTGCCCGGCGTGGCGGCCGATGTGCTCATCCGTCCCTCGGCCCCCAGCAGCCCCCGCAGCGTGTCGTTGAACGCCCAGGTCACCGCGCTGACCCTTGGCGACGCGGTGTACCTGGGCCTGCGCAACAACCCGGCAATCCGCAGCGCCTACCTGCAACGGGTGGCGCAGAAGTTCGACCTGCGGGTCGCTGAAGACGTGTTCAACCCCAAGCTCACGCTCAACAGCTATTACCGCGCCACCCGCGGTTCCCAGGACAGCGCACGCAACACCAACGTGGCGCCGGCCACCAGTTTGCTCAGTGAGTACGGCACCCGACTGAGCATGGGCTGGACCCAGCAACTGAACAACGCCGACCGCGCCGGCCGTTACCGCAGCGACGGCCTGGACCTGGCGATCATCCAACCGCTGCTGCGCGGTGCCGGCTGGGACGCCACCACGGCGCCGCTGCGCCTGTCACGCCTGTCGGAACAGGCCAATCGCCTGAACCTCAAGGCCACCGTGGCGCAGACCATCAGCCAGATCATCGCCACCTACCGCGAACTGCTGCGCGCCCAGGAACAACTGCTGATCGTGCAGGAAGCCCTCAAACGCTCCGACACCTTGCTGAACGTGAACAAGGCGCTGATCAGCGCCGGGCGCATGGCCGAGTTCGAAATCGTGCAGACCGAAGCCGATATCGCCACCCAGCAGTTGGGCGTGGAAGAAGCGCAAAACCAACTCGATACCAATCGCATGGCGCTCCTGCGTCTGCTGGCCCTGGACCTGTCCACGCCGATTCGCGCCACCGAAGCCCTGGAGGCCAAGCCCATGCAGATCGACAAGCGCCAGGCCTTCACCCTGGCGCAAACCCAGCAACCGGAGTACCTCGCCGCCCTGCTCGGCAGCCAGCAGGCCGACCTCGACCTGGTGATCGCCAAAGACTCCGGGCGCTGGCAGGTGGATTTGGTGGCCGGCGCGAACCAGATTCGCGACAACTACAATAACGACGCCGGCAGCAGCAATAACCGCACCTGGGACAGCTACGCCGGGGTGCAGGTGCAGATCCCCATCGGTGACATCAGCACACGCCAGGCCGAAGTGCGTGCGCGGGTGAATGTGGAGGATCAGGAAATCCGCATCACCGACGCCCGTCAGGAACTGGAGCGCAGCGTCAACGATGTGGTGCGCGACCTCGGCACCCGTTGGCGCCAATATGAAATCTCCCAGCGTGCGGTGGAGCTGTCACGGCGCAAGATCGAGATCGAGCGGGAAAAGCTCAGTGCCGGACGTTCCACCAACTTCCAGGTGCTGAGTTTCGAGACCGACCTGCGCAACGCCGAAAACGCGCAGCTCAATGCACTGATCGCTTATTTGAACGCCCAGACCCAGCTCGACTTGACCCTGGGCATGACGCTGGAAAGTTGGGAAATCACCCTCAATGACTACTAATCGAAAACGCCTGCTGGGCGCTGTAGTGATCCTGCTGCTGGTCGGAGCGGGGCTGGCGTTGCGCAGTCCTGCTTCCAGTCCCGCCAGCACCGCCGAGCAATGGCTGGCCATAAAACCCGACCCGCTGGTGCACCAGATAGGTCTGGTGGGCAAGATCGAGCCCGACACCACCCTCATCCTCACCGCCCCGTTCGACGGCAACGTGCAGGCCAACCTGGTGGAACAAGGCCAACGGGTCGAGGCCGGTCAGGTGCTGCTGCGCATGGACCCGGCCACCCTCCAAGTGCAACTGCGCGACGCACTTTCCGCCCAGCTCAAGGCCCGGCGTACCGTGCAGGAGATGCAAGACTGGGAGAGCAGCCCGGCAGTCAGCCGTGCCCGCCGCAGCCTGCGCACCACCGAGATGAATGCCGGCAACACCCAGCGCAAACTCACCGAAAGCGACAACCTGTTCAAGCGCGGCATCATCCCGCGCAACGAACTGGACGAACTCAAGCAGCAAGCCCAGCAACAACAGCTGGACCTCGCCTCCGCCCGCAGCGAACTGCAACAGGCGCTCGATCAGGGCAAAGGCGAGTACCGCCAGATTGCCGACATGGAACTGACCAACGCTACGGTGAAATACGAGGCCCTGCGCACGTTACTCGAAGGCCAGGAGGTCAAGGCGCCGTTTTCCGGCATCGTGGTGCCCGCGCCTGGCAATAACACACCTCAAGGCGGCGGCATTACCAACGCCCCCATCCAAGTTGGGAGCAAGATCAGCCAAGGCCAGGTGTTGTTCGGGTTGGCGAACATAGAACGGCTGAAAATCGTCGCCAAGGTCTCGGAGTTGGACATCAACCAATTGCATCAGGGCCAAGCGGTGGAGGTCATGGGCGATGGGTTTGATGGCGAGCGGCTGACTGGCTCAGTCAGCGTGGTCAGCGGGTTGGCGATGGCCAGTGACAGCCAGGGCAGTGCGCAGTTTCCGGTGACGCTATCGATCCCCAAGCTGACGCCCCAGCAGTTGCAGCGGGTGCGGTTGGGGATGAGTGCACGGTTGACCATCATCACCTACAACAATGCGCAGGCGATTGTGATTCCGAGCGAGGCGATCCAAGCGGATATGACGGTGGAGTATCGAGAAGCGATGGATAAGCCGGTGGAGCGAGTGAAAGTGACCACCGGGCAATCGACGGCGCAGGGGGTTGAGGTGTTCGGCCTCAAGCCTGGCTTTGTGAAGACCCCAAGATAAATGGAGATCCCTTGTGGGATGGCGGTGCAACGGTTCGACTTGCTCCCGATGGCAGAGGGTCAGTCAAAGCTGCATAAACTGACACACCGCCATCGGGAGCAAGCCCCCTCCCACATTTGAAATGAGTTCAACTTAGAACCCGGTCGGCTCTAGGGCCGACACGCTCTTGCTTTTGATCTGAAATCGCCCCGTCAACCACGATGGCCGGCATTCCGGCCTTTACAAAAGTGACCCACTGTAAGAGCGGAACCACTAGCCGCCGTTACCCAAATAACGGATATGTACCCCAAAAAACCGCAGATCCGAAGCAAGCCCTACCCCATTCAGGCCTTCACCAATCTCGAAGCCAGCGCCTTGGCCTGAAGCGCCACATCCGTCACCGCCGTGCTTTCCCACCACATCCCGCGCAATGGCGGGCCCATGGCAAACAGGCGTTCACTGACCTGCCCCTGGGCATCCAGCACTGCGCCGGACATATCCGCCGCAATCCCCAACGCCAACGGCCCAGGCCTGATCAACCCGCGTTTGAGCAACTGCTGCGGCAACGGCCGGGCCACGCGGCGCCAGTCGTATTCGATGCCGCTGGAGTTGATCAGCGCTGCCCCCGACACTTGGGTGAT
Source organism: Pseudomonas sivasensis (assembly GCF_021391435.1). NCBI lineage: Bacteria > Pseudomonadati > Pseudomonadota > Gammaproteobacteria > Pseudomonadales > Pseudomonadaceae > Pseudomonas > Pseudomonas sivasensis. The sequence goes on from NZ_CP090029.1 coordinate 3,905,916, forward strand.
CGCCTGTTCGCCTCGATAACGCAAGCGAATGGTTACGCCCTCGCCCGAAGGCTCCAGCCCTTTGAAAGACGCCGCTTGAATCCGCAAGCGCCCTTCCTCATGCAGCCGCGCTACCAACTCTGCGCTCAATGGCGGCGAGCGGTGGTGATGGCTTTCCCACCAGGGCCGCACATGCCGCACGAACTGACGTTTCTCCCGCTCGCTGGCCTGGCTCCACAACCGGCCGATATGGGCACGCACGGTGTCCAGCGGCGACTGCCAATCGATGCCCTGCTCCAGCGCGATCCGGCATTGCCGACGCACTTCGCGCAGCAACTGCCGAGGGCTGCGAAGGCCGTGGTCAGCGGCAAGAAAATCCTCCCAAGCCGGCGGTTGCCGGCGCACATGGGGCAACAAACCGTGGCGTGAGAAAACCTCGATAGGTCCGCGATGCCCGGCCTGTTCCAGGGACACCACCGCGTCGACCATGGTCAGCCCGGAACCGATGATCAGCACCCTAGACTGCGGGTCGAGTTGGGTCATGGCCTGCACATCCCACGGGTCCACCGCCGCGGCGTTCAAGCCGCTGGATTCGGTTTGTGGCGTGCGCGCCGCCGGGAACATGCCGGTGGCCAGTACGGCAAACGCACCGCGCAGTTGCTGGCCGTTGTCGAGGGTCAGCAGGGTTGAATCCGCGTCCACTTGCAGGTCGACCACTTGCGCCCTGACATGCTCCACCGTGGAAGCCGACAACACCTTGGCCTCAGCCAACCGTTGCTGCGCATACAGGCCAAAAATCCCGCGCGGCGGGAACAGTTCGCTGATGGACACGTGCTGCTGGTCCGACTCCGGCCAGCCGCCAGCGCCGATGTAGTCAGTGAGCCATTGAGTCAGGTCATCGGCATTGTCCGGGTCGACACTCATGCGTGCCGCGTTGCCGTTCAGGGTGTGGCCCAACTCCACAGCGCTATAGGCCTCGCCACGCCCGAGCTCGGCGCGCGGCTCAATCACCAGGATCCGACGCTGACCACCTAGACGCAGCAGTTGCACGGCCAGCATCGTCCCACTCAGGCCGCCGCCGACGATCAGTACATCAGCGTTGCGGATGGATTCACTCATGCAGGTTCGCCCTTACTGTTTACCCAGGTAAATATCATGCAAGTCACCCCGCGCCAGCAATTCAGCGGCGCTGCCGCTCAAGGCCACGCGCCCAGTATCCAGCACGTAACCCTGGGACGCATAGGTCAGCGCGACGTTGATGTTCTGCTCGGCGATCAGGAAGCTCACCTGCTGCTCGCGGTTGAGCTGCGCGATGATTTCGAAAATCTCCTGCACGATCATAGGCGCCAAACCCATGGATGGCTCGTCGAGCAGTACCAAAGTAGGACGAGTCATCAACGCACGGCCGATGGCGACCATCTGCTGCTCGCCGCCCGAGGTGAGCCCGGCGCGGGTGTGGCGCTTGGTCTTGAGCCGGGGGAACCAGGCGTAGATGCGCTCCAGGTCGTGCTCCATTTCCTTGCGGCTCAGGCGTCGCACAAAGCCGCCGCTGCGCAGGTTGTCTTCCACCGTCAGCTGGCCGAACACATGGCGCCCCTCCAGCACATGCACCATGCCCTGGCGCACGCGCTGGCTGGGGTCGACATCCGCCAGGTCCTTGCCTGCGTACTCGATAACACCTCGGCTGACCTCGGCGCGCTCGGCCCGCACCAGACCAGAGATGGCCTTGAGGGTGGTGCTCTTGCCGGCACCATTGGCACCGAGCAAAGCGACAATGGCGCCCTTGGGCACGCTCAGCGAGACCCCGGCCACCGCCAGGATTGCGCCGTCGTAGATCACTTCAATGTCATTGACCGTCAGCAGTGACGCGCTTTCGGCTTCAGTGGCAGGCTGGCTCATGGCTTATTCATCCCCCGTGCAGGTGCGTGGCGTGAGGCCTTTTTCCTTGGCGAACGCGGCGGATTTTTCATCGATCAACGGGCGTAGCAGCCCACGGTCGGCAGCGATCCATTCGCTGACCAGCGTCCAGTTGGCGCCGTCCCATTGCTGCACGCGCGCAGAACCGCCGCCTTCATGGTCGCGGCATGACAGCTTGAGGTTCTGCATCAGGCCCAGGTAACCCATGGCCTTGAGGCGTGCGTCGTCGATATTCAGGTGTTCCAGGCCCCAGCGGCCTTCTTCACCATTGAGTGGACGCTTGCCGAACTTGGCCTGACCGGTGCGGATCGCCTCTACGGCCACGGCCGCGTTCACCAAGCCGGAGTTGTAGTACACGCTGCCGAAGTTTTTCAGGTCCTTGAGGTCGCTGTGGCCCTTGTCGAGGATGTATTGCTTGAGGCGTTTGTGGATCTCAAAATCGGCGCCGGCCGGGTATGGCGTCAGCGCCAAGTAGCCCTTGGCGGCAGCGCCAGCGGGCAATACGTCTTCGCTGGAACTGGCCCAGATGTCGCCGATGATATGGTCAACCGGGAAGCCGAAGCGCGCGGCGGTCTTCACCGCCACCGGCGTCGACACGCCCCAGGTGCGCAGGAACACCCAGTCCGGGTTGGCCTGGCGTACCTGACGCCACTGTGCGGACTGTTCATTGCCGGGGTCCGCCACCGGAATCTGGATATTTTCAAAGCCGTATTTCTCGGCCAGCAATTTCAGCGGGCCGAGGGTTTCGCGCCCATAGGCCGAGTCGTGGTAGACCGTGGCGATCTTCTTGCCCTTGAGTTTGTCGAAGCCGCCTTCGCGCTGGGCAATATAGTTCACCAGGGTCGAGGCTTCGCTGTAGAAGGTCAGCATCACCGGGAAGTTGTAAGGGAACACCGTGCCGTCGGTGGCTTCGGTGCGACCGTACCCGAGGGTGATCAGCGGGATCTTGTCCACCTCGGCCCGCTCGCTCAAGGCATACGCCGCCGGCGCGCCGTTGGGCTGATACACCGCGACCGGCGCGCCATCCAGGCCATTCTTGAAGCGCTCGTAGCACTCGATGCCCTTCTCTGCCGTCCACTCGGTCTCGCATTCCTGCCACACCAGTTTCACGCCATTAATGCCGCCTTCGACCTCGTTGATATAGCGCAGGTAGTCGATCATCCCGGCCCACACCTGCACGCCGCTGGACGCGTAGGCGCCCACCCGGTACGTCGCCAGGGGGAAGAACTGCTGGTCGGCCGAGGCCATCGCCTGGGGCACGGCAGCGGACAACGCCGCCAACGCAAAGGCCGCACTGACCAGGGATCGTTTTAAGGATGCACGCATGGAAATTCTCTTCTATAGGTCAGAAACGTAGGGGCCACTGACGCAGCCGATCGCGAAGGTTGTGCAACAGGCGAATCAAGCCCTCGGGTTCCTTGATCAGGAACACGATGATCAACACGCCAAAAATGATTTTTTGCAGATTCTGCAACTGCCCCGCGTCCACCGAGCCGCCGAACAGCGCTTGCCCCGCGTGGCTGAGAAAGATCGGCAGCAAGCTGATAAACGCCGCGCCCACGAAGTTGCCGGCGATGCTGCCCATGCCACCGATAATGATGATGAACAGGATCTGGAAGGAGCGATTGATATCGAAGCTGCTGGCGCTGGCCGTGCCCAGGTAGGCAAACGCCCACAGCGCGCCGGCGATGCCGAGGTAAAACGAGCTGACCGCAAACGCCAGGCGCTTGTAGCGCACCACCGGGATGCCGACCACGGCGGCAGCGGTGTCCATGTCGCGGATCGCCATCCAGTTGCGCCCCACTTGGCTGCGCACCAGGTTGACGGCGGTCCAGGTCAATAGCAGCACCGTGACCAGCGTCAGCCAGTAGCGGCCCAGCGGCGTATTGAGGTCATGGCCGAACAGCGCCAGTTTCGGCGCCGAGATGGTCCCGGACGATCCGTAGTTGTAGAACCACGGGAATTTGACGAACAGCCATTCCAGGAAAAACTGCGCGGCCAATGTGGTGACCATCAGGTAGAAGCCTTTGATCCGCGAGCTGGGCAACCCGAACAACAGGCCGACCAAGGCGCTGATAATCCCGCCGCCCAGCAATGCCAGCGGCAATCCCAGCTCCGGCAAGCGCAGCAGAAATCCGTAGGTCGCGAAGGCGCCGACCGCCATGAAGCCGGCCGCGCCCACCGAGGTTTGCCCGGTGTAGCCGGTCAGCAGGTTCAAACCCAACCCGGCCAGCGACAGCACTAGAAACGGGATCAGGATCGCATTGAGCCAATAGTCATTGCCCCACAGCGGCACCACGATAAACGCCAACGCCAGCAGGCCGAGCAGGCCCCAGGGCACACGTCGCGGGACCAGCAACAACGGCGCGGTTTCTTGAGCAACAGGGATCGACATGGTTTCAGACTCGCTCAATAGCGCGCTCGCCGAACAGGCCGGCGGGACGGATATACAGGAAGGCCAAGGCCAAGACATAGGCGAACCACGGCGTGATGCCGCCGCCGATCAGCGGGCCGATATACACCTCAGCCAGGTTTTCCGCCGCGCCGACAATCAACCCGCCGACAATCGCGCCGCCAATCGAGGTAAAGCCGCCGATGATCAACACCGGCAAAGCCTTGAGCACCACCAGCGACAGCGAAAACTGCACCCCCTGGCGCGCGCCCCACAACAGCCCGGCCACCAGCCCGACAATGCCGGCCACCGCCCAGACGATCTGCCAGATGCGGTTGAGGTTGATGCCGATGGACAGCGCTGCTGTGGTGTCATCCGCCACTGCGCGCAACGACACACCGATGCGGGTCTTGTTGAACAGCAGCGCGAGCACCGTCACCAGCACCACGGCAGCCGCTGCGGCGATCAGGTCGAACTGGCTGAGCATCAGCGGGCCGACAAACAGCGGCACGTCGTCGATGCCCAAGTCCAGGGCGCGCACTTGCGCCCCCATCAAGCCCTGGGCCAGGCCTTCGATAATGAATGACAAGCCGAGGGTGGCCATGAACAGGGTGATCTGAGAGCGGTTCACCAGCGGGCGCAGCACCAGGCGCTCGATGAGCAACGCGCCGACGATCATCACGATCACCGTCAGCAGCAACGCGAGAGCAAACGGCACGCCCTGGTCATGCAGGCTGACAAAGGTCAACGCCGCAAACAGCAACATCGCGCCCTGAGCAAAATTGAACACACCGCTGGCTTTGTAGATCAGCACGAAGCCGATGGCGACGAGTGAATACATCGTGCCGGCGAGCAGGCCGCCAAGCAGGGTTTCGAAGAAAAAGGTCATCAGTGTACGGCTCCCAAGTAGGCGGCGATCACCTCGGGATTGGCCTGTACTTGCGCCGGCGTGCCGTCGCCGACCTTGCGCCCGTAGTCGAGCACCACCACGTGGTCGGACAGTCCCATCACCACGCCCATATCGTGTTCGATCAACACCACGGTGGTGCCGAGGTCGCGGTTCACGTCAGCGACGAAGCGCGCCATGTCCTGTTTCTCTTCTGCGTTCATCCCGGCCATGGGTTCGTCGAGCAGCAACAGGCTAGGGCCGGCGATCAGTGCACGGCCCAACTCCACACGCTTTTGCAGGCCGTAGGACAGGTTGCCCACCAGCACATCGCGGTGTGCTTGCAGCTCAAGGAACTCAAGAATGCCTTGGCCCCGCTGGCGAAAGGCCGCGGCCTCGCGGCGCGCGCGTGGCAAGCCGAGGGCCTGCTCGATAAAGCTGCTGCGCATGTGCCGCGACAGGCCGGTGAGAAGGTTGTCGAGCACGCTCATTTTTTTGAACAGCGCGTTGTTCTGGAAGGTGCGGCCAATGCCTCGGCGCGCGGCGCCCAAGGGGTCGATGCGGTGGAAATGTTGCTGTTCGAAGACGATCTCGCCGGCGTCAAAGCGATACACGCCATTGAGCACATTGAGCAACGAACTTTTACCGGCGCCGTTAGGGCCGATCAACGCGCAGATCTCGCCGCGCTGCACGTCAAAAGACAAGGCGTTGATGGCCTTGACCCCTTTGAATGACAGCGAGATATCGCGCACCTGAAGAATAGCGTCGCTCATGCGATATCCCGTTTGAGTTCAGCCAGCCACACGGGCTCGGCAGTGGATTTGAGTGGCTGCCAGATAGAGGCCAGGCGCTGGAAACCCAGCAGTTTGCGTACACGGTTCTTCAGTAAACGGCGCAGTCCGCTTTGAGGGTGGGCGATGGCCCAGTCGCACAGGCGTCGGCGCCAGGTGCCGCGGGGTGCAAGGCGGCTTTCGATCTCATCGGCCAGGTGCCGCAAACGCTCCGGCGACAGCAGCAAGCCGGTGGGCGCCACTTCACTGCGATCGCGCTGCGCCGAGGCAAGGCTTTCCGGGAAGGCCAGGCCGTGGCCGCTGCTCAGCCATTGCTCCAGCAGCACCGCCAGACCGCCTTGCCAATGGGTGCCCTCCTCGCTCCACAGTGCGGTTTCGCCGGAGGGTTGCCACCAGCGCTGCAAATGCTGCGCAGGCTCGACCGGGCCGAGCAATTGGGCGAAATCCAACCGCTGGGTGAACGTCCAATCGCGCTGACGACCTTGAGCGTAGGCGTGGCTGGGATGCATACGCCACAGGTGTTGCTCCAGGGCCTGCGGCTCAAGGTCATCGGCCAGCGTCAGCACTTGCGCGCCGACGGAATGGGCCGCCAACGCCAGCAACAGCAGGTTCGGCTCAAAGGCGCCGCTGAGCACCAGGCGAGACTGTTCACTTAAACCTTGCTGGCGCAAACCATCGGCCAGGCGCTCGACGTCGCGCAGGGTGTCAATCCAGCGCCAGGCATACCATTGGCCCTGGCGCTTGTGGCGCAGAGCGATGTGCAACGGCGTGAGTTGTGCCCAGTGTTGCAGGTGTTCCAGGAGGGCCTTGGGTTCGAGCACGCTCATAGGTGTTTGCTCCTAGTGGAGGGTGTGCGTGCGGTGGTCCGCTGGCTTGATTATTTGGATCGACACGGGACAACTGTGGGAGGGGCGGTGCGACGATTCGACTTGCTCCCGATGGCGGTGGGTCAGTTAGACCACCTTTGACTGAGCCACCGCTATCGGCGCCAAGCCCCCTCCCACATTGGATTTATGTGCATTGGAAAGATCGCGATAGCTGGCGCCCGGGTGGTTGGCTCCCAGTCGCGCACCGTCGCCAAACAACTTCTCGCGCAACGTGCCTTCGGCGTATTCGGTCTTGTACACCCCACGCTTCTGCAACTCCGGCACCAGCCATTCCACAGCGTCGATAAAGGTTTCGTGGGTCAGCGCATAGGCCAGGTTGAAGCCGTCGACGTCGGTCTCTTCGACCCATTCCTGCAACAGGTCTGCCACCGTCTCCGGACCGCCGACAAACAGCGGACCGAAGCCACCGATGCCGACCCAGTCCGCCAGTTCATTCGGCGTCCAGACTTTATTCGGATCGGCCGTGGAGAAGGCTTCCACCGCCGATTGAATGGCGTTGGTGTGCACATGCTTGAGCGGCTCATCCGGTTTGAACTGGCTGAAGTCGATGCCGGTCCAGCCGGAGATCAGCGCCATCGCGCCTTCGTAGCTCACATAGGATTTGTAGTCGTCAAACTTGGCTTTAGCCTTGGCGTCCGTTTCGTCGACGATCACCGTCTGCAAATTGAAGATCAGGATTTTCTTCGGATCACGCCCGGCCTCGGCCGCACGACGGCGGATGTCGGCAACGGTTTTTTTCAGCAGCACCTTGGACGGCGCGGCGACGAACACGCATTCGGCCTGCTCGGCGGCAAACTGCTTGCCACGGCTGGACGCGCCGGCCTGGTACAGCACAGGCGTGCGCTGCGGCGACGGCTCGCACAGGTGAATGCCGGGCACCTGGAAGTGTTTGCCGACGTGTCGGATCTCGTGGATTTTGCTCGAATCACTGAAAATCCGCCGCTCGCGGTCGCGCAGTACCGCGCCCTCCTCCCAACTGCCTTCCCAAAGCTTGTAGCAAACCTCCAGGTATTCCTCGGCGTAGTCGTAGCGTGCGTCGTGTTCGGTCTGGGCTTTCTGGCCGAGGTTCTTGGCGCCGCTTTCCAGGTAGGAAGTGACGATATTCCAGCCGATACGGCCCTTGGTCAGATGGTCCAGGGTCGACAGCCGACGCGCGAAAGGATAGGGATGCTCAAACGACAACGAAGCGGTGAGACCAAAGCCCAGGTGCTCGGTGACCAACGCCATCGGCGCGATCAGCGACAACGGGTCGTTGACCGGCACTTGGGTGGCCTGGCGAATCGCCGCATCACCGTTGCCGTTGTACACATCGTAGATGCCCAGCACGTCGGCGATAAACAGACCGTCGAACTTGCCGCGCTCCAGAATTTTCGCGAGATCGGTCCAGTATTCCAGGTCCTTGTACTGCCACGAACGGTCACGGGGGTGCGCCCACAGGCCGGGAGATTGATGGCCGACGCAGTTCATGTCGAAAGCGTTCAAGCGGATTTCACGGGACATCACAGCACTCCGTTGAGGTGGTAGTTGCCGACAACCTGGTATTTGTTGCGCAACGGATCATCCAGGGTCGACGGCAGCGCGGTCCGTTGCCCGGTCAGTTCAAACTCGGCGTTGCTGGCGGCGATGAGGGCTTCGGCGGCGGCGATCTGCGCCTCGGTGGCGGCCACCGGGCTCGGGTGGGTTTCGGCGCGTTCGAGCAAGGCAGCGGCCACATCCACACGGATCTGCAAGTCGCCGAAGCGGCTGATCACATAGGGGTCAGCGCTTTTTTCGACATGGCGGCGGGTGCTGTCCAGCAGTTGGCGCGCGAGATTCAAGGCAGTCATGGGTCAGGTTCCTCAGTTCCAGGCGTGGCGCGCAGGTTTCACGCCGTTGAGCACGAAGTTGCCGATCAGGTGGTATTTCCAGCGGGCCGGGTCGTGCAGGGTGTGGGTGCGCGCGTTGCGCCAGAAGCGGTCGAGGTTGTGCTTGGCCGTGACCGAACGGGTGCCGGCCAGTTCGAAGAGTTTGCTGCTGGCGAGCAAGGCGGTTTCGGCGGACAGCACCTTGGCTTGGGCGACGATCAGCGACGCGTTGGCCACGGTGTCTTCGTTCGGTTGCGCCAAGGCTTGGTCAACCGCGATGCCGGCCTTGGCGAGGATCGCTTCGGTGCCGTGCACGCGCCATTCCAGATCGCCGATGGCGGCGATGGTGAACGGGTCTTGCCAGCCATGATCCTGCTGGCTGTCGATCCAGGGACGGGCCTGGCGCGCGAAAATTTTTGCCTGTTCAAGGGCGCCGAGGGCAATGCCGGTATCCACCGCTGCCTGGATGATTTGCGAAATGGGCCCATCGGCCGTGGGTTGGTCAAACGCCAGGTGGGCGGGAATCACCGCACTCAAGGGCACAGTCACGCCGTCGAGGGTCACGCCGCCGCTGGCGGTGGTGCGCTGGCCGAAGCCGTCCCAGTTATCGATCACGGTCAGGCCTGGCGCGTTGCGCTCGACAAAACCAATGAACGCCTGGCCCTTTTCGTTATTGCCCACCGTGGGCACGATATGGGCGAACAGTGCGCCAGTGCAGTAGAACTTTTCACCGTTGATTTGCGCGCTATCACCGTGAAACCGGATTTGGGTGTCAAAGGTGCCGGCGTTTTTGCTCTTGGCCTCGGAGAAAGCATTGCCGAAGCGGTAGCCCGCCAACACCTTGCCGAAGTAATAGCGCTTCTGCTCCTCGGTGGCGGTTTGCAGGAGGATGTCGACGACACCCAGATGGTTCTGTGGGATTTGCCCCAAGGACGGGTCTGCCGCGGAGATCAATTTGATCACTTCGGCCACGGTGACATAAGACACACCGGCGCCACCGTAGGCCTTGGGAACAGTGATGCCCCACAGGCCGCTGGCGGAGAACTCGTCGAGTTCGTCTACCGGTAAGCGACGGTCGCGGTCGCGCACGCTGGCATCGACGGCGAAGCGTTCGGCCAGGCGCGTGGCGACCTCGATGGCCTCCGCGTCCGAGCGGATGATATGGGCAGGGTGTTGAGGATGGGCTGACATGGGCCGACTCCAGGCTCCAGGGATATGCAGGAGCTACAGCAGGAGTCGTGCCACATGAAAAATAACTTTAAAAACAATGAGTTAAATTAAAAGCTCGCAAAGAACGGGAGCGCTGTCATACAGCAAACTGTCTAGTCACTGTTCACCTGCAAACAGTAACGTATGGAACACGCTCTATGCAGGGGTGCGAGGAGCCCCTTCGACAATGTACTTACCAAGGTCCGATTTATAAGGCGGCGAAAGCCCTTCCACCTCAAAACTCACATAAACGAGGGACGTGAAAAAAACCGGTTTTCCAGTCCACGCGGGAATTTCCAAGGTTTCTACCGATTTAACTTCAACCCTGAAGTAACTGGTGCCATTCCCCTCAATCTTCCCAATGATTGTTTGACCTATTTTCATGCCAACGAACGGTTTGATAACCAATTTGAGCTCTTCAGCCTCCACATCAGCATATTGGACGACACCGCCCTGTGATGGCTCCAGGGATGGTGCGGGGTTCACCAGCACGGGGGTTTGTTCGTCTTTCATGGTGCATCCTCCAGTGATTGATTAAATCGCCGCCAACCAACCACTTCAGGGCAGTGATGCCATAAACCTATGCCCGGCACATGAGACAAACAAGCTGTGAAACTTGACAGGTGCTCATCAGCATCCTTGTAGACAAGGCCGCTAAATCACCACGTTGCGCACAAAGCGCACGGCGACCTCGCCATCGTTGCGATAGGCGTGGGGCTGGTGACTGGCGAACATGAAGAATTCGCCGGCGCCGATGGTGTTTTCCTGGTCGCCCACGACCAGCGTCAAGCTGCCCTCGAACACAAACAGCTGCTCGCTCCAGCCTTCCAGGTCGGGGTCCGGGCAATAGCGATCACCGGGTTCGAGGCGCCACTCCCACAATTCAACCTCGCGCCGCGCGGTGGCCTTGGCCAGCAATACCGCCTTGCTCCCGGCAATTTCACCGGCCCAGGCCAGTTCGTTGATGCGGCTGTGATCGCGTACGTCCGGAGCCTGGATCAGGTCGCTGAAGGCTACGTCCAATGCTTCGGCCACGCGGTCCAAGGTGGACAGGCTGACGTTTTTCTCGCCTGCTTCGATGGCCACCAGCATGCGCCGGCTGACCCCGGATTTTTCCGAGAGCGCGGTCTGGCTCAGGTCGGCGGCGTGGCGCAGGCGACGAACGTTTTGGCTGACGTGCTGCAGGACCGAGGCCCGTTGTGGATTTTCTTTGTGCACTATATTGCTCAATAGGTGGGTGTGCGCAGTATACTGCCCAGCGTGCGGCGCATTGTGCGGTCCGTACCTTTCCCTGTGCAAGACCGAGCCGCCATGACCACCACCAAAACCCCTTCGCGTTTCAACCGCTTCAGCAAAGCCGAATGCATTCTGGTGTTTATCACCATGATCTGGGGCGGCACCTTTTTATTGGTGCAGCACGCTATGACGGTGAGCGGTCCGATGTTTTTCGTGGGTCTGCGCTTTGCGGCTGCGGCCATCGTGGTGGGTTTCTTCTCGTTGCGCACGCTGCGCGACCTGACCTTGTTTGAATTGAAGGCGGGGGTGTTTATCGGTGTGGCGATCATGTTTGGCTACGGCTTGCAGACCATCGGCCTGCAGACGATCCTGAGCAGCCAGTCGGCGTTTATCACCGCGCTCTACGTGCCGTTCGTGCCGTTGTTGCAATGGCTGGTACTCGGCCGTCGCCCTGGGTTAATGCCGAGCATCGGCATCATGCTCGCGTTTGCCGGGTTGATGCTGCTGACCGGGCCTGCGGGGGCTTCGCTGAATTTCAGCCCAGGTGAAATCGCGACCTTGATCGGTGCCATTGCGATTGCGGCGGAAATCATCTTGATCAGCGCATTTGCCGGTCAGGTGGATGTGCGCCGGGTGACGGTGGTGCAATTGGCCACAGCCTCACTCCTATCGTTTTTGATGGTGGTGCCGATGGGCGAGGCGCTGCCGGGGTTTTCGTGGTTGCTGCTTTTCAGCGCCGTGGGCTTGGGCTTGACCAGCGCGGTAATCCAAGTCGCGATGAACTGGGCGCAACAGAGCGTTTCACCGACACGAGCCACGTTGATCTACGCCGGCGAGCCGGTGTGGGCCGGTGTGGTGGGGCGGATTGCCGGCGAGCGGTTCCCGCCGATTGCGATGCTGGGGGCGGTGTTGATCGTGGTGGCAGTGATTGTCAGCGAATTAAAGACGAAGGGGCAGAAAGCGCTCGCGTTGGCTGAAGAGCTGGAGCAAGAGCGTCAGAATTGAGGTTCGTGTTTTGGAGTTGCCTCGCAGCCCGGCAAGAGCATACGCCCTCGCCACAGGGGTAATTCCAGCCTAATGAAACAATGCCAAATGGGAAGTTTCAGCCTACCTTGTAGGATCCTGCCACATCTTGCCGTTTGGTGATCATCAAAGCGGCACGTATGATGCATCCCAAACTCCCGCAGATTAGAAGCCTATGTCCCTGATAGTTCTACTGCTTCTGCCATTCATTGGCAGCTGTCTAGCGGCCTTGCTGCCGCACAATGCACGTAACACCGAATCCCTGTTGGCCGGCCTTGTGGCCCTGGTCGGCACCATTCAAGTCGCCCTGCTCTACCCCCAGATCGCCCACGGTGGCGTGATCCGCGAAGAATTCATGTGGTTACCCAGCCTTGGGCTGAACTTCGTGTTGCGCATGGATGGGTTTGCCTGGCTGTTCTCGATGCTGGTGCTCGGCATCGGCGCGCTGGTGGCGCTGTATGCGCGCTACTACATGTCGCCGGACGATCCGGTGCCACGTTTCTTCGCATTTTTCCTGGCTTTTATGGGCGCGATGCTCGGGCTGGTGATCTCCGGCAACTTGATTCAAATCGTATTTTTCTGGGAACTGACCAGCCTGTTCTCGTTCCTGTTGATCGGTTATTGGCACCATCGCGCCGATGCGCGACGCGGCGCCTACATGGCGTTGATGGTCACCGGTGCAGGCGGTTTGTGCCTGTTGGCAGGCGTGATGTTGCTGGGGCATATCGTCGGCAGCTATGACCTGGACCTGGTGCTGGCGGCGGGCGATCAGATTCGCGCGCACGCGCTGTACCCGGTCATGCTGGCCTTGGTGCTGATCGGCGCCTTGAGCAAAAGCGCGCAGTTCCCGTTCCACTTCTGGCTGCCCCACGCCATGGCGGCACCGACCCCGGTGTCTGCCTATCTGCACTCGGCGACGATGGTGAAGGCCGGCGTGTTCCTGCTGGCCCGCCTGTGGCCCTCGCTGTCGGGCAGCGAAGAATGGTTCTGGATCGTCGGCGGTGCCGGCGCCCTCACCCTCCTCCTCGGCGCTTACTGCGCCATGTTCCAGAATGATCTCAAAGGCCTGCTGGCCTACTCCACCATCAGCCACCTCGGGCTGATCACCTTATTGCTGGGCCTCAACAGCCCGCTGGCGGCCGTCGCGGCGGTGTTCCACATCCTCAACCACGCCACCTTCAAAGCCTCGCTGTTCATGGCGGCGGGCATCATCGACCACGAAAGCGGCACCCGCGACATCCGCAAGCTCAGCGGCCTGGTACGCCTGATCCCGTTCACCGCGACCCTGGCGATGGTGGCGAGCGCATCCATGGCCGGCGTGCCATTGCTCAATGGATTCCTGTCCAAAGAGATGTTCTTCGCCGAAACCGTGTTTATCTCGGCCACTCAGTGGGTGGAAATCGCCCTGCCTATGATCGCAACCATCGCCGGCACCTTCAGCGTGGCCTATGCGCTGCGTTTTACAGTCGATGTGTTCTTCGGTCCGCCTGCCAAAGACCTGCCCCACACACCCCACGAGCCACCACGCTGGATGCGTGCCCCCGTCGAGTTGCTGGTATTCACCTGCCTGCTGGTGGGCATTTTCCCGGCCCAGGTGGTCGGCTCGATCCTCGCCGCTGCGGCACTGCCGGTGGTCGGCGGTGTACTGCCGAAGTACAGCCTGGCCATTTGGCATGGCTGGAACGCGCCGATGATCATGAGCCTAGTGGCCATGACCGGTGGCGTGGTGCTCTACCTGATGCTGCGCAAGCAGCTCAAGCTCGGCCGTTTCAAGTACCCGCCGGTCATCAGCTACTTCAACGGCAAGCGCGGCTTTGAGCGCAGCCTGGTGGTGATGATGCGCGGCGTGCGCAAAATCGAAAAACGCATCAGCACCAAGCGGCTGCAGACCCAGTTGTTCCTGCTGGTGATCGTTGCGGTGATCGGCGCCATGATCCCAATGTTCAACAGCGGCCTCAGTTGGGGCGACCGGCCGAAGATCCCCGGCTCCATCGTGTTCGTGACCCTGTGGCTGCTGGCAATTGCCTGCGCCCTGGGCGCCGCCTGGCAAGCCAAATACCACCGGCTGGCGGCACTGACCATGGTCAGCGTGTGCGGCCTGATGACGTGCATCACCTTCGTATGGTTCTCCGCGCCCGACCTGGCATTGACTCAACTGGTGGTCGAAGTGGTCACCACCGTGCTGATCCTGCTCGGCCTGCGCTGGCTGCCACGGCGGATCGAAGAAGTCTCGCCACTGCCCAGCTCGCTACGCAAGGCGCGCATTCGCCGCCTGCGTGACTTCCTGCTGTCTACCGTGGTCGGTGGCGGCATGGCGCTGCTGTCCTACGCGATGCTGACGCGCCAGACGCCCAACGATATTTCCTCGTTCTACCTGAGCCGCGCCCTTCCCGAAGGCGGCGGCAGCAACGTGGTAAACGTGATGTTGGTGGACTTCCGTGGCTTCGACACCCTCGGCGAAATCACCGTGCTAGGCGCCGTGGCGCTGACGGTGTACGCCCTGCTGCGGCGCTTCCGCCCGTCCAAGGAAAGCATGCAGCTGCCTGCACAACAGCGCCAACTGGCGCCGGACGTGGCGACCGACCTGGTCAACCCGCGCCAGGCCAGCGATACCGCCCTGGGCTTTATGATGGTGCCGGCAGTGCTGGTACGCCTGCTGCTGCCGATTGCCCTTGTAGTGTCGTTCTACCTGTTTATGCGCGGCCACAATCAACCGGGCGGCGGTTTTGTCGCCGGCTTGGTGATGTCAGTGGCGTTTATCCTGCAATACATGGTGGCCGGCACGCAGTGGGTCGAGGCACAAATGAGCCTGCGGCCAATGCGCTGGATGGGCTTCGGCCTGTTCTCGGCAACGCTGACCGGGATCGGCGCGTTGTTTGTCGGCTACCCGTTCCTCACCACGCACACCTGGCATTTCAGCCTGCCGCTGCTGGGCGATATTCATGTCGCCAGCGCGCTGTTCTTCGACGTCGGCGTTTACGCCATGGTCGTCGGCTCGACCTTGCTGATGCTCACTGCCCTCGGTCACCAGTCGGTGCGCGCGCATAAACCGAGTAACCAGGCCAAAGTAGTCGCCGCAACAGAAGGAGCCGCCTGATGGAAGAAGTCATCGCAATTGCCATTGGGGTCCTGGCGGCCTCCGGCGTCTGGTTGATCCTGCGGCCACGGACGTTTCAGGTGGTAATGGGCCTGTGCTTGTTGTCGTACGGGGTCAACCTGTTCATTTTCAGCATGGGCAGCCTGTTTATCGGTAAAGAGCCGATCATCAAGGACGGCGTGCCGCAAGACCTGCTCAACTACACCGATCCCCTGCCCCAGGCACTGGTGCTGACGGCCATCGTGATCAGCTTCGCCATGACCGCACTGTTCCTGGTGGTGCTGCTGGCGTCACGGGGCCTGACCGGCACGGACCATGTGGACGGCCGGGAGCCCAAGGAATGAACTGGGTCAACCAACTGATCGTCGCCCCCATCCTGCTGCCGTTGCTCACCGCAGCGCTGATGCTGATGCTCGGCGAAAAACGCCGCCCGCTCAAAGCCAAGATCAATCTGTTCTCCAGCGTCATCGGCCTCGGCATCGCGATCCTGCTGTTGTACTGGACGCAAAAAGGTGGGCCCGGCTCGATTGGCGTCTACCTGCCGGGCAACTGGCAGGTGCCATTCGGCATCGTGCTGGTGGTGGATCAACTCTCGGCATTGATGCTGGTGCTCACGGGGATTATCGGCGTGAGCGCGCTGTTGTTCGCCATGGCCCGCTGGGACCGTGCCGGTACCAGCTTCCATGCGCTGTTCCAGATCCAGATGATGGGCCTTTACGGCGCGTTCCTCACGGCGGACCTGTTCAACCTGTTCGTGTTCTTCGAGGTGCTGCTGGCCGCGTCCTACGGCTTGATGCTGCACGGCTCGGGCCGCGCGCGGGTGTCGTCGGGCCTGCATTACATTGCGATAAACCTGCTGGCGTCGTCGCTGTTCCTGATTGGCGCGGCGATGATCTACGGCGTTACCGGTACGCTGAATTTTGCTGATCTGGCACTGAAAATCCCGCTGGTACCGGAGGCCGATCGTGGCCTGCTGCATGCCGGTGCGGCGATCCTCGCCACCGCGTTTTTGGCCAAGGCCGGCATGTGGCCGCTGAACTTCTGGCTCGCGCCCGCTTACTCCTCGGCCAGCGCGCCGGTGGCGGCGATGTTCGCGATCATGACCAAAGTCGGCGTGTACACCGTGCTGCGCCTGTGGACGCTGCTGTTCTCCGGCCAGGCCGGCGCTTCGGCGTTGTTTGGTGGCGACTGGCTGGTGTACGGCGGCATGGCAACCATCGTCTTCGCTGGGCTAGCAATGGTGGCGGCGCAACGCCTGGAGCGCATGGCGAGCCTGAGCATCCTTGTGTCGGCCGGCATCCTGCTGTCGTCGGTGGGTTTCGCCCAGCCGAGCCTGACCGCTGGGGCGCTGTTCTATCTGGTCAGCTCGACCCTGGCGTTGAGTGCGCTGTTCCTGCTGGCCGAATTGATCGAGCGTTCGCGCTCGGCCAATGACCTGCCGTTGGATGAAGAAATCGATGCATTGCCCAAGGCCATGGAGTCGTTGCACCCGCGTCCAGGGGTCAACCTGGATGACGAGCAGAAAGCCGTAGTCGGCCAGGTGATCCCCTGGACCATGGCGTTCCTGGGCTTGAGTTTTGTCGCCTGCGCACTGCTGATCATCGGCATGCCGCCGCTGTCCGGGTTTATCGGCAAGCTCAGCTTGCTGAGTGCGCTGGTCAATCCACTGGGCCTGGGCAGCGGCCAGGAAGGCCCGATTCGCCCTGCGGCCTGGGGCCTGATGGCATTGCTGATCCTGTCCGGACTGGCCTCGCTGATCGCCTTCGCCCGTCTGGGTGTCCAGCGTTTCTGGACCCCGGAGGAGCGTCCATCGCCCTTGCTGCGCCGCTACGAATGCGTGCCGATTTTCTTCCTGCTGGGCCTGAGCATCCTGCTGACCTTCAAGGCCGAGCCGCTGATGCGCTACACCCAAGCCACCGCCCAGAGCCTGAACAACCCGGAAAGCTACGTGATGGCGGTCATGGCCACGCGACCAGTGCTCAGCCCTGAAGCCAAGACGGCCGCTCTGGAGGTGCAACCATGAAGCGTCTGCTCCCTGCCCCGTGGTTGTCCCTGGCATTGTGGGTGCTGTGGCTGGTGCTGAACCTCTCCGTCAGCCCTGGCCATCTGCTGCTGGGTGCTGCGCTGGGGGTGCTCGCCCCACTGCTGATGGCGCCGTTGCGCCCGCTGCCGATCCGTATCCGCCGACCTGGCGTAATCATCCGCCTGTTCTTCCTGGTGGGCCGCGATGTGATCGTCTCCAACCTGCAAGTGGCCTGGGCTGTGCTGACATGCGGCTCGCGCCCACCGCGTTCGCGCTTCATCAAGATCCCCCTGGACTTGCGTGACGCCAACGGCCTTGCCGCCCTGTCGATGATCACCACCGTAGTGCCCGGCACCATCTGGTCGGAACTGGCGCTGGATCGCAGCATCCTGCTGCTGCACGTCTTCGATCTGGAGGATGAAGTGGCCTTCATCGAACATTTCAAAAGCGCGTACGAGCGGCCATTGATGGAGATCTTCGAATGAGCGCCCTGCTCTCCAATGCAATCCTGTTCAGCCTGTTCCTGTTCTCCCTGGCCATGGTGCTGACGCTGATCCGCCTGTTCAAAGGCCCTTCAGCTCAAGACCGGGTACTGGCGCTGGACTATCTGTACATCCTGGCGATGCTGATGATGCTGGTGCTCGGTATTCGTTATGCCAGTGACACCTACTTTGAAGCGGCGCTGTTGATTGCGTTGTTTGGCTTTGTGGGCTCGTTTGCCCTGGCGAAATTCCTGCTGCGCGGGGAGGTGATTGAATGATGCCGTTCTGGATGGAAATCGTGGTCGCGGTGCTGCTGGTGTTGAGCAGTGTGTTTGCGCTGATCGGCGCGATCGGTTTGCTGCGCATGAAGGACTTCTTCCAGCGCATGCACCCGCCTGCCCTGGCCTCGACGTTGGGAGCCTGGTGTGTAGCGTTGGCGTCGATCGTGTATTTTTCGGTACTCAAGTCCGGGCCGGTGCTGCACGGGTGGTTGATTCCGATTTTGCTGTCGATCACCGTGCCGGTGACCACGTTGCTGCTGGCCCGTACGGCACTGTTTCGCAAGCGCATGGCCGGTGATGACGTGCCGGCCGAAGTCAGCAGCCGCCGCGCTGATAAAACACCGTAGCTCCGGCACTTTATCAGCGCTAGCTCGCGAAGCTCGTCAACGATAACGCAGCACTTCATGCTGAATCGTGGCGCACTCAGGTTTTCGCGAGCAAACTTCGCTCCAACAGTGATTGAAGGTCCGCCCGCCTCAGGGCGTGCAAGGACTCAAGCGCCGCCACGGCTTGGCTGAACCGCTCAATACAAAGTTCAGGTCAGGCCGATTATTCTGCGTCCAGTGGGCGACCTCGTAGTTGTAACCGTCATAGGACACCTTCTCGTTGGGCGTCGCGTAGGCCTTGGTCGCCACCCAGACCGGCGCGCAGTTACCGGCTTGTTGGGCTGTGACGTTAACCGTATGACTTGCACTGGCGCTGCGATTGTCGGCATCGGTCACCATAAGGTTGATGGTGCGTGGGCCAGCCGTGGCAGGCGCGGTAAGGATCGGACCGATCCCGGAGGAAGACGCCGGCGAAAACTCATTTGCCGTCCATGCATAACGCAGGTTGCCGCCGCTCGACCCCGCGCCCGACAGAGTCAACGTCTTGCCTGCCTCCACGGAAATTGGACCGCTGATTATCGCCTGCGGTGCAGGGCTATCCACTGGCTTGGGCTCTATCACGACGTCCTTGGACAGTGAAGTCGGATTGGGGGAACCGGTACGGTAAACCAGCACCGTAACCCTGCCGGTCGTGCTTTGCGTGACCTCGGGCGCCTTCGCCACGATATTCGGGGCACTCACATTCTGGTAAGCAAACGCCGGCGAAAACGCCCAGCTATAGCCGCGAACATCCCGCAGATCATTGACGACGGCGGTAAAGACAGCCACCTCACCGGACATCAGCGTCTGCGGCCCCTCTACCCTGTCGGGTTCGGGCGTGGGCTCATCGGACTCGACCTGAATGCTGCGCGTGACGGTATTACTGCGGTTCTCGCTGTTGGTCACCGTCAGCGATACCGGGAAACTGCCCGCTTTCTCAGGCGCGTTGAAATCAGGCGCCACTGCGGATGAACTGGATGGCTCAAAATCAGCGGCATTCCACCGATATGTCATCTTGGCCGAAGAATGGGGGATCTCTGAACTGGACCCATCCAACTGAAAGGTTTGAGCGCTTTTTATCGACGAAGGTCCCTGGATTTTGGCATAGGGGTCAGTGTCTACGGGTTGCCTGCGCCTGACGACAACGGAGGTCTCCAGTGTCACGGTATCGGCCGGAAGGCTGATTTTTTCAGGATAAGGATCGTTCTCGGTGCCCGGTAACTTCATCAGCGGCGTGACACTGACACTGAACGCAAAGGGCGTACTGACAGAGGGCGTGGGGGCAACGATGCGCAAACTCTTCTGCGTCACGCCGATGGGCTGGGTCCATCCGTCCGGCACGGTCCAGCGATATTGAAATTCGGGGTTCTCTGCGCCTTCGTGGGAGATGTCGGCCGTCAATTCCACCCAGGTCCCTCCGTTAGCGGAAGAGGCGCCAATGATTTCCCCTTTGATCCGCACGGAGGGAAGGACTTTCAGCGTCTCACTCCGGGTGTTCGCCATCTTGCCGTCAGTAATCTGCACCTCGACCGGGTACTCCATGAATTGCGGCGCCGATGGGGCCTCAATCATCGCGTAACGCCCGTTGACCTGCGGATTGAGTTCAACAGGGATCTTCCAACGATACGTAAACGGCGCTCCGCCTGCATTGGGCACACTCGTCGATCCCGCCTCCACCGTCAGGGGAGCGCGACTGTTGCGGTAAGAAGACGCTATGGGCTCACGTTTCTCCCCGGTTTTTATCTTCATGACAACTGACGGGGCAAAAACAAGCGGCACGTCGTTA
This sequence comes from Pseudomonas sivasensis, assembly GCF_021391435.1. Classification (NCBI taxonomy): domain Bacteria; kingdom Pseudomonadati; phylum Pseudomonadota; class Gammaproteobacteria; order Pseudomonadales; family Pseudomonadaceae; genus Pseudomonas; species Pseudomonas sivasensis. The sequence continues at coordinate 3,926,114 of NZ_CP090029.1, forward strand.
CCCAGGTACGCATGCAGCAATCCGCGAATCTGCCGCTCGTTGACCGCCCCCCAACCAGCCTCGTGCCCCTTCACACCATAACGTCCACCGCCCATGATGCCTTGGGGTGCGGGGCCGTACGTACAGTCCTTGTGGATGGTGTAAAGGCCTAACGTGCCAGCTTCAACCGCATTTTCTTCGGTTGGCAAAGGCGTTTGCGGACTGATCAGATCGCCCCACTTGATTTTTTCCCTGTCAGTCTGACGGGTGATATTCGGCGCCGCAGGCTCGACATCGAAGCACGTCTCGCCAGCGTCATAGGACGCATATTCATCCGCCAACCTGAACAACGCATGACCGATTTCATGGGGAATCGAGGTGATGGCCAGCGGCGTATTGGCAGACGGTTTAAAGATATAAATCTTATTGGTACTGGCGAGACCGCCGACGCCGACCTGATGGTATGTAAATTTTGAAAGTTTAATCGAAACGTCATAGATGCCATGCCCCAGTTGATTACTGTGCCGCATGATCGTTTCAATATTCTTAGTATCCGGCTCACCCGATACCGGCGAAACATGGTCAAAGCGTAAAAAACCCACTTTATCTTTAATCGCATCGAACACAGTATCGCCCATAATAATATCGATGGCGGCCTGGGTATCGTCACGAAAGGCCTGCATATCGTCTTGGGCATAACCATCGCCGACAATGGCAAACACCAGCGGCTTTCTCTGGTTGCTACCGTCCGGATTAAGCATGACCACCTTGTCGCTGTCGATATCGCCTAGGACACCACGCAAAGGTGCTCGCTTCGCCAAGCGTTCGATGGCCTGGCGATCGAGTTCCAGTAACGGCTTACGCATCGCTGCACCATCAAGTGAGTCAACCGCCTTGAGGTCAATACGAAAGATCTTGATCCTGGACACTTGGCTGTCGTAAGGAAGTAATACTTCTTCAGTGCCTTCTACAGCAGATTCCGCACTGACACTTGATATTGCACCTGTTATCTCATTAAAAACTTCGCCGCGACGATAACGACTGTCGTTAATGGTGCTGCTATAAAGCGTATTGCCATTGGCGTCCACAGTAATAACTTTCCATCCCCGCTCAACATCGGCATGTTCCGCCAAAATCGCCGGAGGCACCTTGTAATTACCGAGGGAAACTTCAGCAACATCTAGCGAATCGTGCTGACTTTGCAGTTGCATCCACACACTTTGAGCTTGGGAGATCGGCATCCACACCAGTAGCGCCAATACAGTTAATATCTTATTCATTCCAATATCCTTCGTACCGGTGAGGAGATCAAAATTCTTTAAGAGATAAAACTGTTTCGCCGCACACTACGCTAACGTTCTCTGATTTAAGTCAGGATCATAAATTGATGTTTGTCAAGAAAGGTGACTCAGGCACATTGCCGCGAGTCAAACCCGGCAACTGTAATTAACCATCGTCCGGTACACCACTCGGCACATAGTGAACACCTGCCAGCCACTCCACGGCAGCGTGTTTGCGCTGATCGGTGCGACCGGGTTGTTGCGCATGAAGGACGTCTTCCAGCACATGCAGCCGCCTGTCCTCGCCTCGACATTGGGGACCTGGTGTGCTGCTGGCCCGTACGGCGCTGTTTCGTAAGCGCATGGCCGGTGATGACGTGCCCGCTGAAGTCAGCAGGCGCCGCTGAGCTCTGAGGCGAACACGGTAAAAATGTGGGAGGGGGCTTGCCCCTTCCACATTTGGATCTGTGCTCATTCAAATAACCGCCAGCTTGAACATCGGCTTGGTCGTGGCGCCCTTCTAAGGCCATGATGGCGCGGGCATCAGAACAAATAGCAATTTTCCGAACTGTTCCAGGACGTACGCGATGAGCAAAACCTACACCCCCGCCACCGCCGCGGCCGATGTCGAAAGCACCCTCCACTGGCTCGGCGGGCGCTGGAAGCTGATCATCCTGTTCCACCTGTTCGGCGGTCAGGTGCAGCGTTATTCAGACCTTGAGCGACTGATCCCGGATATCTCGCAGAAGATGCTCGCTCAGCAATTGCGCCAACTCGAAGCCGATGGCCTGGTGCAGCGCACGGTCTACCCGGTGGTGCCGCCCAAAGTGGAATACAGAATGACCGAATGGGGTCAGAGCCTGTGCCCGGTGCTGGATGGCCTGCTCAAGTGGCAAGCGGCCAAACCCGAGGCCTAAACCGTGGGAACGGTGCCGCCGTCGATCACATACTCAGTGCCGCTGATAGACGCTGCACGCGGCGATACCAGGAAGGCAACCAAGTCAGCGACTTCTTCAGGCTTGGCAGGACGCCCGAGCGGAATACCACCCAGTGCTTGCATGATGATCTGCTTGCCACCTTCATAATCTGTGCCCGCCTCTTGCGCCAGACGCTCTGCCAGCGCCACCGCCGCATCCGTCTCCACCCAACCCGGCGAAACACGCACCACCCGAATGCCCTTGGGCGTGACTTCCTTTGACAGGCTCTTGCTGTAGGTCGCCAAAGCCGCCTTCGCAGCGGCATACGCCGTGGTGGACTCCGGCAAAGGCAACTCACGCTGGATCGACGTGACATGAATAATGACGCCGGCCCCACGCTCGATCATTCCTGGCAACAGCGCCCGATCCACTCGCACCGCCGCCATCAGGTTCTGGCCCAACGCACTCGCCCACTGCTCATCATCGAGCACCGCGAAACCGCCGCCTGGCGCGCTGGAGCCGCCGAGTACATTAACGATGATGTCGACGCTGCCGAACTGGCTTTTCACCGAGTCGGTGGCGCACGCGCAACCGGCGGCAGTGCCGAGGTCGGCGGCGATGAAATGCACGCCTTCGGGTGTCGATTCCACCGCCGAACGCGCGACCGAAATCACCTGGACGCCTTGTTCCTGCAACACGGCAACCACTGCGGCGCCGATACCTTTGGTGCCGCCAGTGACCAAGGCGCGAAGGCCCTTTAGTTGAAGATCAAAACTCATGGGAAACCTACTCCTGGATAAACGGAGACCACAGGATAGGAACGGGACGAAGAGGCCACAAGAACGCACGAAAAGGTAATGGGCTAACCAAAAAGTTAGGATCCGGATTCAGGGGGTCGCAGGCCATGGAGCACATCGTCCAACGTCCTGGATCAACCAACTTCCTATACGTCCTAGCACTCAAAAAGGGGCGTAAGGGCTATTTATATTGGCGCTCGGTTGTTGCACCTGATGATTAAAGTAACATTGGCGCCCAGCCCAACATCACCCGCAGGCTGCCGTTACGTCCACACGCAAAAAGGAGTTTTCGCCATGGATATCAAATGTTCGGTTTTTATCGCAGCCAGCGTCGACGGTTTTATTGCTCGCCCCGACGGTGATATCGAGTGGTTGCACAAACCGGAATACGAAACCGCCGAGTTGAACGGCGTGACGTATGAAAGCTTCATCGCAACGGTCGATGCGCTCGTGATGGGCCGCAAAACCCTGGAGAAAGTCTTGTCCTTCCCCGAATGGCCCTATGAGGGTACGCCGGTCATTGCGCTTTCCCGCCAACGACTGGAGCTACCTGAGCATTTGGAGGGCAAGGTCGAGGTCATGGCAGGAGACGTGACCTCACTCGTGGTAGCGTTAGCCGAACGCGGTATGAAGCATCTTTATATCGACGGTGGCCAAACGGTCCAGGCGTTTCTTGAAGCGGGCCTGGTTGATGAGCTGATCATTACGCGTATCCCGGTTTTGCTGGGGCAAGGCATTCCATTGTTTAGCCAGGTTGGCAGTGAGCATGGGCTTCGCCATGTCGGAACCCAGGTGTCGGACAATGGTTTTGTTCAGAGTCGATATCAACTGACAGCCGGCACTCGCGCCGCGTAACACGGACTGGAGGTCAGGATGACTAAACATATTATTGTCATTGGCGGCGAGTCCGCCGAAGACATGCAGCGCATGACGCACATTGACGAACAGATCGTCGCTTCATCAGGCAAAACACGCCCTACTGTGCTCTATATCTCCACAGCCAGTGGGGATGACCGAGTCAAGATTTTTGACTTCACGGCCAAATATGAGAGCGCTGGTTGCAGCGTACGCACGCTGACATTTTTCATTCCACCCTTTCCCAGCCCGGATCATATGTCTTCGTTGTTTGAGCAAGCCGACATCATCTACGTGGCAGGCGGGAATACCCGCGCCATGCTGGCTATCTGGCGTGAATTTGGCGCAGTGGGCCTTCTGACAAAGGCATGGGAAAACGGCAAGGTCCTGTGTGGTGTCAGCGCTGGGGCGATTTGCTGGTTTGAATACGGGCACTCCGATTCAGGGGGAGCGTTCGCCCTGATTGCCGGCCTGGGTTTTCTGCCAGGAGCGCTGTGTCCGCATTTCAGTTCAGAGGCGGGAAGAGAGACTTCGTTTGTTGAGCTTGTCCGGCTCAAAGGCACACAACCCGCCTACGCGGTCGATGATGGCGTCGCCCTGCATTTCAAGGACGGCAGATACCACGAGACGATTCATAACGACGCGACAAAGAATGCGTATGACGTCACTACGGCACCTGCGTATCTAACACCACTTTCGCAGGTTTCCGGCGGCTAGATCCGTCCTTTTTCCAGCTACGGTCCTCTGAAGGAACAGACCGTGAGCCCACCCATCGCACTAGTCGCAGGAAGCCCGGTTTCCCGCCTTCGAGGACGCAGGCACTCTCCCAATGTGGGAGATGTCGAGCTTTAGCGAGGCTTCGAAGGCGGCGGCACTGTTGGCAGGTATGTTGGCTGACACAGCGCTATCGGGGGCAAGTCGAATCCTCAAACCGTCCCTCCCACACTCGATCGGGTGAGCCGCTCACTCAAACGGTGTGCAAAAAAACGCCCCGAACCAGTCGGGGCGTTTTTCATCCAGCGTTTGCCAATCAGGCTTGATCAGCCAACCGCCACGTCGTCCCGCCCTTCCCGTCTTCCAACACCACGCCCATCGCGGTCAGTTGGTCACGGATACGGTCGGATTCCGCCCAGTCCTTGCCTGCGCGAGCCGCCAGACGCGCCTGGATCAGCGCATCAACCTCAGCCGCATCCACACGCCCTTCGGCGCCGGCTTGCAGGAAGTCATCGGCTTCCATCTGCAATACGCCCAGCACGCTGGCCAGCTCTTTCAAGCGAGCAGCCAGGCCAGCCGCTGCGTCGAGATCGCTCTCGCGCAGGCGGTTGATTTCACGCACCATTTCGAACAGCACCGCGCAGGCTTCGGGTGTGCCGAAGTCGTCGTTCATGACTTCGGTGAACCGTGCCACGAACGCTTCGCCGCCCGCCGGTGCAACGGCGGGCAAGCCTTTCAACGCGTGGTAGAACCGCTCCAGAGCGCCCTTGGCGTCCTTGAGGTTGTCTTCCGAGTAGTTGATGGCGCTGCGGTAGTGGCTGGACACCAACAGGTAACGCACTACTTCCGGGTGGTACTTTTCCAGCACGTCGCGAATGGTGAAGAAGTTGTTCAAGGACTTGGACATCTTCTCGCCATTGATGCGGATCATGCCGCAGTGCATCCAGGCGTTGGCGTAGGTCTTGCCGGTGGCGGCTTCGCTCTGGGCGATTTCGTTTTCGTGGTGCGGGAACTCAAGGTCGCTGCCGCCGCCATGAATGTCGAAGGTCTCGCCCAGGCAGCAGGTGGACATCACCGAGCATTCGATGTGCCAGCCCGGACGCCCGGCGCCCCATGGGGATTCCCAGCTCGGCTCGCCGGGCTTGGTGCCTTTCCACAGCACGAAGTCCAGCGGATCCTGCTTGGCTTCGTCGACTTCGATACGCGCACCGATGCGCAGGTCTTCGATCTTCTTGCGCGACAGCTTGCCGTAGCCCATGAACTTGGCGACGCGGTAGTACACGTCGCCATTGCCGGGGGCGTAGGCATAACCCTTGTCGATCAGGGTCTGGATCATGGCGTGCATGCCAGGGATGTGGTCCGTGGCGCGCGGCTCCATGTCCGGTTTGAGGATGTTGAGGCGAGCCTCGTCCTCATGCATCGCGGCGATCATGCGCTCGGTCAGCGCGTCGAACGACTCACCGTTTTCATTGGCGCGGTTGATGATCTTGTCGTCGATGTCGGTGATGTTGCGAACATAGGTCAAGTCATAGCCGCTGAAACGCAACCAGCGGGTCACCAGGTCGAAGGCAACCATGCTGCGGCCGTGGCCGATGTGGCAGTAGTCGTACACGGTCATGCCGCACACGTACATGCGCACCTTGTTGCCATCCAGCGGCTTGAAGACTTCTTTGGTCTTGCTGAGTGTGTTGTAGATCGTTAGCACGACAGTTCCTTAAAACAGAATCACTGGCCCCACGAATCACGCAAGGTCACGGTACGGTTGAATACCGGAGCGCCTGATTTCGAGTCCTTGATATCCGCGCAGAAGTAACCTTCGCGCTCGAACTGGAAACGGTCTTCCGGCTGTGCGTCGCCAAGCGATGGCTCAGCACGACAACCAGTGAGTACTTGCAGGGAATCAGGGTTGATGTTGTCGAGGAAACTGGCGCTGTCTTCGGCCTTCTCAGGGTTAGGCGAGCGGAACAGGCGATCGTACAGACGCACTTCGCACTCAATGCTGGCTGCAGCCGGCACCCAGTGGATCACGCCTTTGACCTTGCGGCCTTCAGGGTTCTTGCCGAGGGTTTCCGGATCGTAGGAGCAACGCAGCTCAACGATGTTGCCATCGGCGTCCTTGATTGCTTCGTCGGCGCGGATCACGTAGCTGCCGCGCAGGCGCACTTCGCCGTTCGGCTCCAGGCGCTTGTAGCCTTTTGGCGGCTCTTCCATGAAGTCATCGCGGTCGATGTAGATTTCACGGGCGAATGGCAGCTTGCGCACGCCGAGTGCTTCGTTCTGCGGATGACGCGGCAGTTCGAGGTGATCGACCTTGTCTTCCGGATAGTTGGTGATCACGACTTTCAACGGACGCAAGACGCACATGGCGCGCGGAGCATTCGCGTCGAGGTCCTGACGGATGCTGAATTCGAGCATGCCGAAGTCAACTACGCCGTCGGAACGGTTGGTGCCGACCATGTCGCAGAAATTGCGGATCGACGCCGGGGTGTAGCCGCGACGGCGGAAGCCCGACAGGGTCGACATGCGCGGGTCATCCCAACCAAACACGTGCTTCTCATCGACCAGTTGCTTGAGTTTGCGCTTGCTGGTGATGGTGTAGTTCAGGTTCAGGCGGCTGAATTCGTACTGACGCGGGTGCGCCGGAACCGGCAGGCTGTCCAGGAACCACTCGTACAGCGGACGATGGCTTTCGAACTCCAGGGTGCAGATGGAGTGGGTGATGCCTTCGATGGCGTCCGACTGACCGTGGGTGAAGTCGTAGTTCGGGTAGATGCACCACTTGTCACCGGTCTGGTGGTGGTGGGCATGGCGGATGCGGTACATGATCGGGTCGCGCAGGTTCATGTTCGGCGAAGCCATGTCGATCTTGGCGCGCAGTACGCGGGCGCCGTCCGGGAACTCACCGGCGCGCATGCGGGCGAACCAGTCGAGGTTCTCTTCCACGGAACGGTCGCGGAACGGGCTGTTCTTGCCCGGTTCGGTCAGCGTGCCACGGTATTCCTTGGCCTGCTCCGGGGTCAGGTCGTCGACGTAGGCCTTGCCGGCCTTGATCAGCTCGACGGCCCAGTCGAACAACTGGTCGAAGTATTTGGAGGCATAGCGCACTTCACCGGACCATTCGAAGCCCAGCCACTTGATGTCGCTTTCAATGGCGTCGATGTATTCCTGGTCTTCCTTGGCCGGGTTGGTGTCGTCGAAACGCAGGTGCGTGACGCCACCGAACTCCTGGGCCAGGCCGAAGTTCACACAGATCGACTTAGCGTGACCAATGTGCAGGTAGCCGTTGGGCTCTGGCGGGAAGCGGGTGACGATCTGCGTGTGCTTGCCCGAATCCAGGTCCGCCTGGATGATCGGGCGCAGGAAATTGACCGGGACGGCAGGTCCGGCCTTGGAATTCGAGGTAGTGTCGACAGTGGGCTTGCTCATAGGATCCTTGAACAGACAGGTTCGTGGCCGGTTGGGGCCAGATAAAACAAAGGCCGTATCATAGCTGATGCTGTCAAGCTGCTGACAGAGCGCGGTCAAAAACTGCTGCATTTATTGCTGCTTTTATGACGGGCGCGGTAAAAAACCACCTCGAAATTCCTGCAAGGCACGCTAAACTGCGCGCCTTGGCCGCAGTTTAGCCAAACCGGTAAGGCGCCAAGGCGCTCAAACCCACGAATTTCCTGAAAGAGTAGTGAACATGACTCAAGTCAAACTGACCACCAACCACGGCGAGATCGTCATCGAGCTGAACGCCGAGAAAGCGCCGATCACCGTCGCCAACTTCATCGAGTACGTGAACGCTGGCCACTACGAAAACACCGTTTTCCACCGCGTCATCGGTAACTTCATGATCCAGGGCGGCGGTTTCGAGCCAGGCATGAAAGAGAAGAAAGACAAGCGCCCAAGCATCCAGAACGAAGCGGACAACGGCCTTTCCAACGACAAGTACACCGTCGCCATGGCCCGTACCATGGAGCCGCATTCGGCCTCCGCGCAGTTCTTCATCAACGTGGCCGATAACGCTTTCCTGAACCACAGCGGCAAGAACGTGCAGGGTTGGGGCTACGCCGTGTTCGGTAAAGTCACCGAAGGCCAGGACGTTGTCGACAAGATCAAAGGCGTGTCCACCACGTCCAAAGCCGGTCACCAGGACGTTCCAGCAGAAGACGTAATCGTCGAGAAAGCCGAGATCGTTGGGTGATATTGCTGATTTCAGATTTGCATCTGGAAGAGGAGCGCCCGGACATCACCCGGGCGTTTCTGGATCTGCTCCACGGCCGCGCCCGTGGCGCCCAGGCGTTGTACATTCTGGGGGACTTCTTCGAAGCCTGGATTGGCGACGATGGGATGACCCCCTTTCAACGTTCGATTTGCGCAGCCCTGCGCGAGCTGAGCGACAGCGGTACCCCGATTTTTATCATGCATGGCAACCGCGATTTCCTGATCGGCAAGGCGTTCTGCAAAGCAGCAGGCGCGACCTTGCTCAAGGACCCGAGTGTCGTGCAGTTGTATGGCGAACCCGTGCTGTTGATGCACGGCGACAGCCTCTGCACCCGCGACGTGGGTTATATGAAGCTGCGGCGCATCCTGCGTAACCCGATTGTGCTGTTTATCCTGCGTCACTTGCCCTTGCGCACCCGCCACAAGCTGGCGCGCAAGCTGCGCAGTGAGAGCCGGGCGCAGACGCGCATGAAGGCCAACGACATTGTCGATGTAACCCCCGAGGAAGTGCCGCGGGTGATGCAGCAGTTCGGCGTGCGCACCCTGGTCCACGGCCATACCCACCGCCCGGCGATCCACAAACTGCAGATTGGCGAGCAGGCGGCCAAGCGCATTGTGCTGGGGGATTGGGACAAGCAGGGTTGGGCGTTGCAGGTGGATGAGCAAGGGTTTCAGTTGGCGGCGTTTGATTTTGTGAACCCGCAGCTGGCATTGCCTGGCGCCTGAGACCTCAAACACCACTGATCCAATGTGAACAGAGATAAAAATGTGGAAGGGGGCTTGCCCCCGATGGCTGTGGATCAGTCAGCATTTTTTGGCTGACCCACCGCTATCGGGGGCAAGCCCCCTCTCACATTTGATTGCATTCCAGTCCGTGTGGATCAGTGGCCGCTTGCTTCCGGCCCCGCCTTGGCGCCAAACGGCGGCTTCGCCAGCCACACCAGCAGCATCAATCCCATGAACATCCACCCCAACAACGTGAAGTAATCCACGGTGGACATCATGTACGCCTGGCTGGTGAGGATCTGGTCCAACTGCGCATAGGCCTTGTGCCCTGCCCCACCCAACGCATCCAGCGCATTGCGCGTGGCCGCGTCATAGGTGGTCATGTTCTCGCTCATGTACGCATGGTGCTGGTCCGCCCGGCGAATCCAGATCCAGGTGGTCAGCGACGCCGCAAAACTGCCGCCTAACGTACGCAGGAAGGTTGCAAGGCCCGCACCGTCGGCAATCTGGTGCGGTGGCAGGTCGGACATCAAGATGCTCAGGGTCGGCATAAAGAACAGTGCAACACCAATCCCCATGAACAACTGCACAAGGGCGATGTGGGTGAAGTCCACTTCATTGGTAAAGCCTGCGCGCATGAAGCAGCTCAAGCCAATCGCCAGGAACGCCAGGCCCGCCAGCAGACGCAGGTCGAACTTGTGCGCGTACTTGCCCACGAACGGCGACATCAGCACCGGCAGAATCCCGATCGGTGCCACCGCCAGGCCGGCCCAGGTGGCGGTGTAGCCCATCTGGGTTTGCAGCCATTGTGGCAGGATCAGGTTGATGCCAAAGAAGCCCGCGTAACCGAGGATCAACACGATGGTGCCGATGCGGAAGTTGCGGTAGGCAAACAGCCGCAGGTTGACCACTGGGTGCTTATCGGTCAGTTCCCAGATGACGAACACCGCCAGGGCAATCGCCGAAATCGCCGCGCCGATGATGATGAAGTTGGATTCGAACCAATCCAGGTCATTGCCCTTGTCGAGGATGATCTGCAAGGCGCCGACCCCCACGATCAGGCTTAACAACCCGACGTAATCCATCGGTTGATAACTGGTGACCACAGGTCGCTTCTTCAGCTGCGCACGCACCACCATCACCGCAAAGATGCCGATGGGGACGTTGATAAAGAAGATCCACGGCCAGCTGTAGCTGTCGGTGATCCAGCCGCCGAGGATCGGCCCGGCAATCGGCGCGACCACCGTGACCATCGCCAGTAACGCGAGGGCCATGCCGCGCTTCGCCGGCGGGTAGACCGCAATCAACAAGGTTTGGGTCATCGGGTACAACGGCCCCGCCACCAAGCCTTGCAGTACCCGAAAGCCGATCAGCTCGGGCATCGAAGTGGAAATACCGCACAGGAACGACGCCAGCACAAACAGAATGGTCGCCCACAGAAACAGCTTCACCTCGCCAAAGCGTCGGCTCAACCAACCGGTGAGCGGCAAGGCGATGGCGTTGCTCACCGCAAACGAGGTGATCACCCAGGTGCCCTGCTCCGAACTCACGCCCAGGTTGCCGGAAATGGTCGGCAACGCCACGTTGGCGATGGTGGTGTCGAGCACCTGCATAAAAGTCGCCAGCGACAGGCCAATGGTGGCCATCAACAGGCTGGGTGGCGTGAACGAGGCGTTATTGCTCATCAGCGTTGCACAGCCTTGGGAGCGGCGACGCTGTTGTCATGGATCAACTGGGTGATCATGGCATCGGCTTCGGCCAATTGGCGGTCATACACGTTGGTGGTGAAAGAGGCCTTTTGTGGCGGCTGTTGCGCCAGCACGGGACCGCTCTGGTCGTGCAGGTCCACATTCACCACGGTGCTCAAGCCAACGCGCAGTGGGTGCTTGGCCAACTCTTCGGCATTGATATGGATGCGCACCGGTACTCGCTGCACGATCTTGATCCAGTTACCGGTGGCGTTCTGCGCCGGCAACAGGGCGAACGCGCTGCCGGTGCCGGCGCCGAGGCTGTCGACGGTGCCGCTGTATTTCACATCGCTGCCATAGATATCCGACTCGATGTCCACCGGTTGGCCAATGCGCATGTCGCGCAGTTGGGTTTCCTTGAAGTTGGCGTCGATCCACAGCTGGTTCAGCGGGATCACGGCCATCAATGCGGTACCCGGCTGCACGCGCTGACCCAGTTGCACGGAGCGCTTGGCGACATAGCCGGTGACCGGCGCGATCAGGGTGCTGCGCGCATTGGTCAGGTAGGCCTGACGCAATTGCGCGGCGGCGGCTTGCACGTCCGGATGGGACGAGATCACCGTGTCATCCACCAGGGCGTTGCTGGTTTTGAGCTGCTGCTCAAGGTTGGTCAGGGCGTTCTTGGCGGCCGTCAGGCTGTCGCGGGCATGGGACAGTTCCTCCAGGGAAATCGCCCCGCCCTGGGCCAGGGTCTTACGACGGTTGTAGTTGTCCTGAGCGGTCTGCACATCGGCTTTCTGCGCGTTGACCTGGGCTTTCATGCCATCAACGTTGCTGTACAAGCCACGCACCTGGCGCACGGTACGCGCCAGGTTGGCCTGGGCACTTTGCAGGCCGACGGCGGCGTCATTCGGGTCGAAGTTGACCAGCACTTGGCCTTCGTGGACCAAGTCGCCATCGTCCGCGCCGATGCTCACCACGGTGCCGGTGACCAGCGGGGTGATTTCCACCACGTTGCCGTTCACATAAGCGTCGTCGGTGCTCTCGTTGAAGCGCCCGTAGAATTCGTGCCAGGCCCATACGCCGAGGACGCTGAGGATGACGATCAGCGCAAGGCCGATCAGCATGACTTTGCGTTTGCGCGGGTTGTTGTCTTTGGGTTGTTCTGTAACGTTAGTGTTTTCGGCAGTGGCCATGACAAATACCTCAAATTATTCCGTGCGAGTGGCTGGGGTGGTCGACGCCACGTTGTCGGCGTTGAACCCGCCGCCCAGGGCCTGCATCAATTGAATCGATAGAGCGATCTGCCCGGCATTCAGGGTCGCCAGCTGACGCTGGGCCTGCAGCAATTGCTGTTCGATGCTGAGCACGTCCAAATAGTTACCGATCCCGGAGCCGTACCGCTGAAGCACCGTGTCGTAGGACTGCTGGGCAATATCGGTAGCGTGTTGCTGGGCCTGGATCTGCCGGCCGGTTTCGCGCAGTTGCGAAAGGGTGTTGCCAATATCACCCAAGGCTTGCACCAGGGTTTTGTTGTATTGGGCCACGGCGAGGTCGTAGTCGGCGTCGCGGGCATCGAGGCCGGCGCGCAGGCGGCCGCCGTCAAAGATCGGCAGCGAGATCGTTGGCGCGATATTGAAGAAGCGGCTGGCCGACCCGAACATCGCATCCCCCAGCAACGACTCGGCCCCGGCGCTCGCGCTCAGGTTGAGGTTGGGGTAGAAGCGCGTCTTGCTGGCCGCGATGTCCTTGCTCGCCGCCTCCACACGCCACCGTGCGGCGATCAGGTCCGGACGACGGCCCAACAGTTCGGCAGGCAACATCGACGGGACAGCAACGGCAGCGGGTTTCAACACACTGGGACGCGCCAGCTCATTGCCGCGATCCGGGCCTTTACCGAGCAGCACCGCGAGGGCGATCTTGGCACTCTGCAGTTGTTTTTCCGCGTCGATCAATTGCGATTGGGAGCTGGCCTCCAGGCTTTCGGTCTGCTGGTACTGATAGTGGCTGTCGATGCCCGAATCCAGGCGGCGCTTGCTGAGATCGAGCATTTGCCGGGTGCGCTTGAGGTCGTCAGTGGCCAGGTCACGCACGATATGGGCCTGGCCCAAGTCGCTGTAGGCCTTGGCCACATCAGCAGCCAGGGTCAGGCGCGCGGCCTGTTGATCGACTTCAGCGGCACGGGCCTGGCCCAATGCAGCTTCCCAGGCGGCGCGCTGGCCACCCCAGAGGTCGAAGGTGTAGTTGAAGCTGGCACCGATTTTTCGCACGGTGGAGTACGCATCGCCCTGCCCCAGCGGGTCCTGATCCTTGGCCAGGCGCGAACGGGTCACACCGGCGCTGGCATCCAGGGTCGGCATGCGCGACGCGTCGGCGGCGTAGGCGGCCGCTTCGGCCTGGTGGGCACGGGCGCTCGCCACTTGCATGTCGGGGCTGTTTTGCAGGGCTTCATGGATCAGGCCGTCGAGCTGTGGGTCGCCGAGGCCTTTCCACCAATCGGCGCTGGGCCAGGCCGCACTCGACAGGGTCACGCCGCTCAGGGATTTACCGGCTTGCAGAGTGTTGGCGTCGAGGCGCTGGCCTTGGGTGTCGAGGCCGCTGAAATTGGCGCAACCGGCCATGCTCATGGCGACCAGCACTAGGCATAGGGCACGTGGATTCATCATTTACCTACCCGCTGAAGGGTGATGGGATCACCCGCAGCTATCAGAATTTTCTTGAGGATCTGTTCCAGGGTTTCCAACTCGCCGGGCTCCAATACGCCCGCCAGTTGGTTCAGCGCCTGGGCGCCGATGTGCGGCAGCATGTCCGCCAGGCGCTGGCCGTCGGCAGTCAACACCAACTGCACCTGGCGTCGGTCCAGCTCGGAACGCTTGCGGCTGAGCAGGTTTTTTTGCTCCAGGCGATCGAGCATGCGGGTCATCGAACCGCTGTCCAGGGACAGGTTGCGGCACAGCTCCGCCGGGGTGTCGACGCCGAACTGGGCCATGATGATCAACACCTTGAACTGCGCGGCCGTGATGCCGTGGGGTTCCATATGGGTGTCGATGATGCGGTCCTTGAGGATCGCAGCGCGGCCCAGCAACAGGCCGAGATGGCAGTTGTGGAAGTTTTCGGGGGTGAAATGGGGCATCGAAAGTCACCTTATTGCTGCCTAGGCAGCGAATGTATGACGAGATGTTACTGCTTAGGCAGCGAATGTCAAATGGAATAATTAGCTTGCTTGCTAATTCGACGACAGGCGGGAGCAAATGTGTGAGGGGGCTTGCCCCCGATCACGGTGTGTCAGTCACTACATCTGCTGACTGTCACACCGCAATCGGGGGCAAGCCCCCTCACACATTTTTTGACCGACTAAGACTTAGAAATCGCGCTTGTAGAAAATGTCGAGGGAACTGGCCACGCCACTCGCCACCTCCAGGTATACCTTCTTGCTCAGCAGGTAGCGCAAGGCAATGGTGCTGGCCGGTTCGAACACGCCCACGCCATAGCGCAGGCTGAGCTTCTCGGTGATCTTGCCGCTGGCTACCACGGCGGTGTTATTGCCGCTGCCCTGGGTGTCGAGGTCGAAGTCCTGAATGCCCAACTTGGTGGCGATGTCCGAGGTCACCCCGGCGCTGCCCATCAAACCCAGGCCCAGCGCCGCTTCGGCGAGCATGTTGTTGTCTTCGCCAGTGGTGGTGCGTGAACGCCCCAGCACCAAGTACGACAACGCATCCTCTTGGGCCATCGCCGGCTCGGAGAAAATCTGCGTAGTCGGTTGCTCGGCGCTGCCGCTCAGGCGAATACCGGCGGTCACGGTCCGGGACGGCTCTGTGGTGACACGCACTGCCTCGATGTCCAGGAACGGCTGGTCCAGAGGGCCGGCAAACAGCAGGCGCGCCCGCCGCACATTGAGCCGCTGCCCGTACGCGCGGTAGCGCCCATCGTTGAGCCAAAGCTCGCCACGAGTGTCCATGTTGTCGCCGATATGCACATGGCCCTGCACCTTGGCGGTGAGGCCGAAGCCTGAGAAGTTGAGCTGGTCTTCGCCCACTGCCACGTCGATATCCATGGCCATGGCCATCGCTGGCTTGCCCTCCTCGGTCTGACTGCCGACGATGATAGTGTCGTCCGAGACCTTGACCGTCGACGGCGGCAATTCGCGCACGGTGATGTCGCCACGCGGGATCTTCACTTTCCCGGCAATCGCCAGTTTGTCGTCCTTCAAGGTGATCTTCAGGTCCGGCGCCACTTCCAGCGTGGCGTAGGGTTCGACTGTGACCGGCAATTGCGAACCTTGCAGACTGAGGTCCACGGCCAGGGCCTGACCCCAGTCGATCTGGCCCTTGAGGCTGCCCTGCCCGGCTTTGCCACTGCGCCAACCACCGTTGAGCTGCACGCTTTCGCCGGCGATGAGAGCCTGCACGTTCAAGCCTTCGAGGCTGACGGGCAACTCCGGACCAGAGACTTCGCCGCCGATCAGGTTCACATTGCCGTTGATCTGCGGCGCGAGCAGGCCACCGGAAATCCGGCCGTTGCCGTTGAGCTTGCCGTTGAGGGTTTCCACCATCGGCACAAACGGACGCGCCACTGCCAGGTCCAGCCCGGTGAGGCTGAAATTGCCAGTGATCGGCTTGTTCTTCGGCAGCGGATTAATCTGCGCCTGCAACAGCAATTCACCGAGCTTGCCACCCCGGAAGTTCAACTGTGTGTCGATGCGCTTGGGGTTGAGGGTCGTTTCAAGCTTGAGGGTGTCGTAAGGAAAATCCAGCCACTGGTCCTTGTCCTTGACGCGCAAAGTGCCGCCGCTGGCATCCACCGAAATCAAGCCCTTGGGGCCGCTGTCGGGAAGGTCGAGTTGGACATCGGCATTGAGCCTGCCGCGCCAGGCAAAATCCTTGGGCAAAAAGGCCGCGAGGCTGTCGATTGGGAATTGCTTGAGGTGGTAACGCAACTTGGCCTCGGGCATCAGGCGCTGGTCTTCGCCGCACAGGCTGGCGCCGCCGGAGACCCAGCAGTGCGCCGCGAAGGTCAGCTTGCCGTCGGCCATGTAGTCGATTTTCGCCGGGGCTTGCAGCTTCCAATCCTGCCCGCCGGCCTGGACATCCCCGCTGGCCAGGCGCCCGCGCCAGTTGCCTTTGTCGAGGTTGCCGTCCAGGGCCAGGGCCAGCTTGACCAGCGGACCGGCCAAGTCGAGCTGGACCTTCTGGTTCTTGATGTCGCCTTGAGCGCTGGCGGTCAGGGTGCCGATCTGGGTGTCGCCGCTTTGAATACCGCTGCCTTTGAGGTCGATCTTGGCGCGCTGGGCGCTGTCGAGGGTAGCGCCGAGGCTGAGGCTTTGCAGGCGGTTGTCGGCAAACGCCAGTTGCTGGCCCTTGATGTCGAGTTTGCCCTGAGGCGCGTTCAGGCTCCCGGCTACGTCGAGGCGGCCATTGATCTGCCCGCGTAACTGCGGCCAGAGCTGGGCGAGGCGCGCCAGCTTGATGTCGATCTGCCCGGCCAGGCGTTGTTGCAGGCTGCCGCTGCCGTTAATGCGGTTGTCACCCAGGCGAATATCCAGGTTGGCCAGGGTCCATTGCTCCCCTGCACCTTCGGCCTTGGCCGCCAGCACGGCGGTTTGGCCCCGCAGGCGGCCCTTGAGGTCGAGGTCGGCATTCAGCTTGAGTTGCTCGTTCTTGAACTCGCCCTTGCTGCGCAACGGCCCGGCCAACGTACCCGGCAGTTCAGCGACCCAGTACGCCGGATTGAGCGCCGACAGGTCCAGCGCGGTATCCCAGGCGATGCCATCGGCGAACTGCAGGTTCAGATGGCCTTCGGCCTTACCTTGACCGGCGGTGAGTTTCAGCTCGGGCAGGAAGACTTGCTTGAGGTCGCCACTGAACGGCGTGACCACATTGAACTTGCCGGCCGGGCCGTCGAGGTCGGCCTTGAGGTTGCCCAGGTAGTTGCCGTCTTTATAGGAAATCTCGCCGTTGAACGTACGCACCGTCACTTGGGGTTCGTCGATCACGGGATAGAGGCGATGCCAGGGGAAGTCGAGCCAGTCGATCCTGGCATCGGCTGTGAAGCCTTGTTGCCAATCCAGGTTGGCACTCAGCTTGAGGCTTTGCTTGTCACCGGCATTAAGGTCCAGGCCCGCAATTTGCGCGCCGTTGGCGTCGACTTTGCCTTGCAGCAGCAGGTTCACCGGACCTTTCTCTGCCGGTAGCACGGCCTTGCCGAGCAGTTGGTAGCCGTTTTTCAGATCACCCTTGGCGGTGAGGTCCAGTTGATTGAGTTGCAGGGTGTCGGGCAGATCGGCGCTGGGCTTGAAGCCGTCAGCGGTGATGTGCAACTGGGCCGGAAGGTTTTCAGCCAGGGGTTGCAGCTCGCCCTGCAGTTTGGCCGGCAGGTAGCCGCTGCTGTCGGCGTCGAGTTTGAGGGTCTTGAGCAGGTCGCCGTCGACCTTAAGGGCAACTTTCCAGGGCGCGCCGCCGGGCGCGTAAGGCAGGCTCAAGTTTCCGCTGGCGGTCAACGGCCAGTCGCCAGTGGGTTGCAACAGGCCAGACAGGTCCAGCACCAGATCGTCGCGCTGCAGATGCACTGAGTCGATCTGCATCCCGGCGGCGGTCCAATGCGCCGCCAGTTGCAGGCCTTTAAGCTCTTCGCTGCCGTTGAACACCAGGCTACCGACGCGAACGTCGCCTAACTGGAGAGCAACCGGCAATTTCAGATCTGGCAGTACAAGGGGGCCACTGCTTTCTTCGGTGCTGGGTGGAAATTGCAGAATGACCTGATCCACATCCAACCGATCAATGCACAAGGTCATGCGCAGCAGGCAGGCTGGCGACCACTCGAACGCGGGCGCCTTGAGTTCCACGCGACTGGTGTCTTGCTGCCACAGCAGATGATCGGCGCTCCACTGGCCGCCCAAACGGCCCTGGAAATTCTCCACACTCAAACCCGGCACTTGGCCCAACGCCCAGCGGCTGCCCGCCTGGCTGCCCAGTACCGCCCACAGTGCCAGCAACAGCACGGCGAGGATGGCCACCACGGCCAGCCCCGCTATTTTCAAACCACGCATCACAGCTCAGGCCCCATGGAAAAGTGCAAACGAACGCCGCCCGGGTCTTCCAGGGCATGGGCCAGGTCGAGGCGGATTGGCCCCACCGGCGATACCCAGCGGATACCGACACCCACGCCGGTTTTCAGGCTGGGCAGTTCCAGGGTGTTGAACGAGTTGCCCTGGTCGATGAAGGTCGCGATCCGCCATTTTTCGGCAATGGAATATTGATACTCGGCGCTCAAGGCCACCATGTAGCGGCCACCGATGCGATCACCTTGGTCGTTCTCGGGCGACAGCGTCTGGTACTCATAACCGCGCACGCTCTGATCGCCACCGGCAAAGAAGCGCAACGACGGTGGCACCGACTTGTAGCCATTGGTGGCACTGCCGCCGAACTGCGCCCGCGCCAGGAAACGATGATTGTCCCACAGGGTAGTCAGGCCTTTGACCATGGCCGTGCCGTACAGCAAGTTGGTGTCGGAGCCCAGGCCTTCCTTCGCCACCTTCGTGTCGAATTGCAGGCGGTAGCCGTTGTGGGGGTCGATGCGGTTATCGCTGCGCAGGTAGGAATAACTGATGCCAGGCATCAGCAGGTTACTCAGGCCGGAGTCGTTGCCCAGGCGATATTCTTCGCGCTGGTACTTGAGAGAAATCACCCGTGTCCATCCACTGGGCAACTTGCTGTGCCATTCGGGGCCGACGGTAAGCAATTTACTCAGGGTGTCGGTGTTCGCCAGTTCTTCATTCTGGTAGCCGCCAGCGAAGCGCAGTTTGTCGGTGAGCGGCGGGTCCAGCGGAATGTCGTACCACAGGCCGACGTTCTGGCGCGGAGCCGAGAGTTCGGCTTCCCAGCCATAACTATGGCCCTGGGGGTTAACCCAGTGACGGGTCCAATTGGCCTTGCCGCGCGGACCGACGTCGGTGGAGTAACCCAGGCCAAGGCCCATGGTGCGGGGCTTGCGCGTGTCCAGATTGACGGCCACCGGGATCACGTCTTGTGTCGAGGCGGTGGGGCTGGCATCCACGCGCACCCCTTCGAAAAAGCCGCTGGCTTGCAGGTTCTGGTTGAGTTCGGCGATCAGTTCGGAGTCGTAAGGGTCACCGTTTTTGAACGGCACCATGCGTTGCAGCAGTTCGTCATCAAACGGCGTGTCGCCGGCAAAGCTGACCTTGCCCAGGCTGTAGCGCGGGCCGCTGTCATAAATGAGTTCGATATCGGCGACGCCTGCTTGTGGGTCCACCGCGAGTTTCTGGCTGGTAAAGCGCCCGCTGAAAAAGCCGTAGCGCGAGGCTTGATTCTGAATCAGACGCTTGGCGTCTTCGTAGTGGCCGTGGTTGAGCACGGCGCCGGAGATAAGATCATCGCTGGCAGGCACGCGAAAAGACTTAAGGTTCGCAGCCTCGCCGTCGACCCGAATAGTCACGTTGCGTAAATGCACCGGTTCACCGGGGTCGACGCGGAGGATCAGGCGCGGGTTCTTGCCGCCTTTCACCTCGCTGTCGATGTTTGGCTGATAGAAGCCTAGTGCCTGCGCCGCTTTGCGCGCCTGCTCTTCGGCACCACGGCTGAACCGCAGCAAGGCCTCTTCGTCACGATCGCCAACCCCGCCGATGTAGCCTTCAATGTTGGCTTTCAACGCGTCGTTTGAGGGTTTGATCCGCACGTCCAATTCGCTTAGCGCAAAGGCGCCGCAGCTTGTGAACAGCAGAACCAAGCCGCTGGTAAATCTTCCTGGAAACTTCATAGGCGCGGATGCTACACGAGCTGGGGGAAAACTTAGAACTCAGACGATTCTGAAAAATTCTGCATTAAGCCGTTGCAGCATGTAACAGCTGGGGATTGGGGTGGAAAAAGACATGCTCCAAGATAGGCCCTACAGCGACTTCGCCGATTTCCTCATAGCCCTGGCGCTTGTAGAAATCCAGGTAGCGGGAATTGCCGGTGTCCAGCACCACACCCGAAGAGTGCGGGTCTTCGGCGCACCAGTTGTGCACCGCCTCCAGCAACTGTTCACCGTAGTGTTTGCCCTGGAACTGCGGGTGAATGCCCAAAAGCGGCAGCACATGCACCGATTCGCTCGGCAGGCACGCCAGCACGGCGTGATGATAATCAAGATAACGCCGCGTACCGCGCACGCCAGTGCTCAGCCACATGCGCAGTTGCCACGCCCAGCTCTCGGTGATCCCCAGGCGCCGTTGCGGGGGTGCGATCAAGGCAATTCCGATCAGCCGATCATTCACAAACAAACCGATCGCCGGAAGTTTTTGAAAGAAATGCTGCTTGACCAGCTCCCGCACGGTGGCGCGTACCCGCTGCTCATAACCTGGGCGTTCGGCTTCGAAGATGTAGGCAAACGTCGGCTCATGCCGATAGGCCTGGTACAGCAGGGAGCGGGCCTCGCGGGAATAGCCGCTGTTGAGCAAGCGAACTTCGTCAATGGCAGTGTCAGTCATACAATCAATCTCCCTGGGCGCCACTCAATAGATGGCGTTCTTATGGGTACGAACCTACGCAGCACCAGTCGTTCCCAGACATTAGCAGCGCATCTGTCCTACCGCCACGCTGGCCCCCGTCCGACTTGTCCGCTAGCATCGCCCTTTTGCCAGACTGGACCGCCGACCATGAAAATCGTCTCCTTCAATATCAACGGGCTGCGCGCCCGCCCCCATCAGCTGGCGGCGCTGATTGAAAAGCATCAACCCGATGTAATCGGCCTGCAGGAAACCAAGGTCCACGACGACCAGTTTCCTCTGGCCGAAGTACAAGCACTGGGCTATCACGTTTACTACCACGGCCAAAAAGGCCACTACGGCGTGGCGCTGCTTTCGCGTCAGCCTGCGTTGAGCCTTCACAAAGGCTTTGCCAATGACGAAGAAGACGCCCAGCGTCGTTTTATCTGGGGCACCTTCGCCGATGAAAACGGCAACCCGGTGACCATCATGAACGGCTATTTCCCACAGGGTGAAAGCCGCGACCATCCAACCAAATTCCCCGCCAAGCAGCGCTTTTACGAAGACCTGCAACAGTTGTTGGAAAGCCAGTTCAGCAACGATCAGGCGCTGGTGGTGATGGGCGATGTGAATATTTCCCCGGAAGACTGCGACATCGGCATCGGCGCCGACAACGCCAAGCGCTGGCTGAAAACTGGCAAGTGCAGCTTCCTGCCCGAAGAGCGCGAATGGATGGCCCGCCTGAAAAACTGGGGCCTGGTGGACAGCTTCCGTCACCTCAACCCGGACGTGACCGACCGCTTCAGTTGGTTCGACTACCGCAGCCGCGGCTTTGAAGATGAGCCCAAGCGTGGGCTGCGAATCGACCTGATCATGGCCTCCAACGGTTTGCTGCCACGGGTCAAGGATGCCGGCGTGGATTACGACCTGCGTGGTTTGGAAAAACCCTCGGACCATGCGCCGATCTGGCTTGAACTGAGCTGATCCCCCTGACTGTACTCGGGTCAAATGTGGGAGAAGGGGCAAGCCCCCTCCCACACCTTTGATCATTTGAGTGTCAGTCACATTATTGAAATCCAACTGACTTAATCTCGCGGCACTCCCTTTGGCTTGAGAAGGTGCCGGCATGATGCTGCGCGTTCTGTTCCTGTTGTGTTGCGCATTTTCCCTCTCCGTTGTGGCTGCCCCCCTACCCGTTCCCGATCAAGGCCCGGCCTTGCACATCCAGGGCTCCAACACCATTGGCGCGGCGCTGGCCCCGGCATTGGCCAAGGGTTTGATGGAGCATCAAGGGTTGCAGAACGTGCACAGCGAACCAGCCGAGGGCGCCAATGAACAGCGTGTGATCGGCAAGACACGCCAGGGCAAAACGGTGACTATCGACGTCGCAGCCCACGGTTCCAGCACAGGCTTTGTCGCCCTGAAGAAAACCAGCGCCGACCTTGCGGCCTCGTCCCGACCGATCAAGGACAGCGAACTGGTAGACCTTGAACCACTTGGTGACTTGAAAAGCCCCGACGCCGAACACGTGATCGCCATCGACGGCCTGGCAATCATCCTCAACCCGCAGAACCCGCTGAATACACTGAATACCGAGCAACTGGCGCAGATCTTCAACGGTGAGGTCAGCACTTGGGAGGCTCTGGGCGGCATCGGCGGCGCGATTCATATCTACGCCCGCGATGACCAGTCGGGCACCTACGACACCTTCAAGGAATTGGTGTTGCGCCTGCGCGGCAAGCCCCTGGTTTCCTCGGCCAAGCGTTTCGAGTCCAGCGAGGCATTGTCCGATGCGGTGAGCCAGGACCCTCAGGGCATCGGTTTTATTGGGCTGCCCTACGTGCGCCACGCCAAGGCCGTGGCGATTGTGGATGGCGACTCGCAACCGATGTTGCCGCTCAACAGCCTGATCGCCACCGAGGATTACCCGCTGTCGCGCCGATTGTTCTTTTACCTGCCGCCCACCGCACATAACCCGTGGGCCAAGGCGCTGGTGGACTTTGCCCAGAGCAGCAAAGGCCAGGCGATTGTGGCGGCCAGTGGATTTATTGCGCAGCAGGTGCAGGCCATGGCCGTGGAACCGCGCCCGACAATGCCGGATGACTATCAATCCATCGCTCGGGACGCTCAGCGCTTGACCGTGAATTTTCGTTTCGAAGAAGGCAGCGCCAGCCTGGATAACAAGGCGCGCCAGGATGTACAGCGGGTGGTGGCGTATCTCAAGGGTCACGACAAGCTGGACAAAAAGGTGTCGCTGGTGGGATTCGGCGATACCAAGAACGATCCGCAGCGGGCGGCGCTGCTGTCTAAATTGCGGGCGATGGCGGTGCGACGGGAGTTGGTCAAGAGCGGCGTAGTACTGCGAGATATTCGCGGGTTTGGTGCGCAGATGCCGGTGGCGGCGAATACGGCGGATGAGGGGCGGATCAAAAATCGGCGGGTGGAGGTTTGGGTGTACTGAGGACTGCCGGATCTTCAGTGCCTGATCCTGCCTCATCGGGGACAAGCCCCCTCCCACAGGTGACCGCGTATCTCCAGTAGGAATACTGTCGAATGTGGGAGGGGGCTCGCCCCCGATTGCAGGCGACGCCGTATTACTGCCCGCTGCGCATCAACTCTTTAGGCACATATTTGCCGATTTCAAACTTGCCGATTGCAGCGCGGTGCACTTCGTCCGGGCCGTCGGCCAGGCGCAGTGTGCGCTGCATCGCGTACATGTAGGCCAGCGGGAAGTCGTTGGAGACGCCTGCGCCGCCGTGGATCTGGATCGCGCGGTCGATGACCTTCAGCGCTACGTTTGGCGCCACCACCTTGATTTGCGCAATTTCGCTTTTCGCCACTTTGTTGCCCGCGGTGTCCATCATGTACGCCGCTTTCAGGGTCAGCAGGCGCGCCATGTCGATCTCCATCCGTGAGTCGGCGATCTTGTCGATATTGCCGCCCAAGCGTGCCAATGGTTTACCGAACGCGGTACGGCTGACCGCGCGTTTGCACATCAACTCCAGCGCACGTTCGGCCATGCCAATGGAGCGCATGCAGTGGTGGATACGGCCTGGGCCAAGACGACCTTGGGCAATTTCAAAGCCGCGACCTTCTCCAAGCAGTACGTTCTCATAGGGCACACGCACGTTGTCGAACAGCACTTCGGCGTGGCCGTGAGGCGCGTCGTCGTAGCCGAACACCGGCAGCGGGCGCACGATTTTCACGCCGGGGGTGTCCACCGGCACCAGGATCATCGAGTGCTGCTGATGGCGTGGCGCGTCGGGGTTGCTCAGGCCCATGAAAATCAGGATCTTGCAGCGCGGGTCGCAGGCGCCGGAGGTCCACCATTTCTTGCCATTGATCACCCACTCGTCGCCCTGGCGTTCGGCGCGGGCGGCCATGTTGGTGGCGTCCGACGAGGCGACGTCCGGTTCGGTCATGGCGAAGGCCGAGCGAATCTCGCCGCGCAACAGCGGTTCGAGCCAGCGTTGTTTCTGCTCTTCGTTGGCGTAGCGCACCAGTACTTCCATGTTGCCGGTATCCGGTGCCGAGCAGTTGAACGGCTCCGGGCCCAGCAGCGAACGGCCCATGATTTCGGCCAGCGGCGCATATTCGAGGTTGGTCAGGCCGGCGCCCAGTTCGGATTCGGGCAGGAACAGGTTCCACAGGCCTTCGGCTTTAGCCTTGGCTTTCAACTCTTCCATGATGGCGGTGGGCTGCCAGCGGTCGCCTTCGCTGACCTGGCGTTCGAACACCGGCTCGGCCGGGTAAACGTAAGCATCCATAAACGCGGTGACGCGTTCACGCAGTTCCTGAACCTTGGGCGAATAGGCGAAATCCATGAGCAGCTCCCTTCTTTGAGAGGTTGTTTAGGTCATGCAATCGATGCTAGAACAGCGCTCATAATTTACCTAGCCTATTCTCGGCGTGTATTAACATTCATCACCGATATATGATCGGCGTCTCAGCACGCAACAAATCGCCACCTAACAATAAGAGCGCAACCCAATGAATCTGAGCAAGGTCGACCTCAACCTCTTTATCGTCTTCGACGCGATCTATACCGAAGCCAACCTGACCCGCGCCGGTCAGATCGTCGGCATCACCCAGCCGGCGGTGTCCAACGCCCTGGCACGCCTGCGCGAGACCTTCAACGACCCGCTGTTTGTACGCACCGCTCAGGGCATGGTGCCCACGCCGATGGCGCAGAACATCATCGGCCCGGTGCGTAATGCGCTGTCGTTGCTGCGAGTGTCGGTACAGGAAAGCCGTATCTTCAATCCGCAACAGGCGGCCAAGACCTACCGCATCAGCATGACCGACCTCACCGAAGCGGTGATTCTGCCGGCGCTGTTCCAGCGCCTGCGCCGTCTGGCGCCGACGGTAGTGATCGAAAGTTTCCTGTCCAAGCGCCGCGAAACCACCAAAGAACTGGCCGCCGGGCGCCTGGATTTTGCTGTGGATGCGCCGCTCAACACCGACCCGCAAGTGCGCCACGTCAAGCTGATGGAAGACCGCTACGTGTGCGCCATGCGCAAGGGCCACCCGATGGCGGGCAAGGACAAGCTGACCCTCGACGATTACCTGGGGCTGACCCATATCCACATCTCCAGCCGCCGCAACGGCCTGGGCCATGTCGACCTGGCCTTGGGAAAAATGGGCCTGCAACGCAAGATCGCCCTGCGCTCCCAGCATTACCTGATGGCCTCGCAAGTGCTGCAGCAGACCGACATGGTGATGACCGTGCCCGAACGCTTCGCACGGCGCCATGAGTTGCACTGGGTCAACCTGCCGGTCAACGATGTGCCTCCGGTGGAAACGCACCTGTACTGGCACGAAAGCACCGACCAGGATCCGGCCAACCGCTGGATGCGTGAGCAGATGATCGAGTTGTGCCAGCAAGTTACGGCCCATGAGAAGAAGCTGGACAAACAACAAGCCTGAGGTTGAAGCGCGCACCTTGTGGGAGGGGGCTTGCCCCCTATAGTCAGCGAAGCTGGCCTTGACGCTTACGTCAACCTGCCATTAGCTTAGCGCCAGGACCTTCTTGAGCGCCGCCATGAGCATCACCTACAGCATCTCCGACCTCGCCCGCGAGCTCGACATCACCACTCGCGCCATTCGCTTCTATGAAGAACAAGGCCTGCTGACCCCGGAGCGCCGGGGCCAGGAACGCATCTATTCGGCACGGGACAAGGTCAGCCTCAAGCTGATCCTGCGCGGCAAACGCATCGGTTTTTCCCTGGCCGAATGCCGCGAGCTCATCGAACTCTACGACCCCAGCAGCGGCAACCACATCCAGCTCAACAGCATGCTGGCCAAGATCGCAGAGCGCCGTGAGCAGCTTGAGCAACAGTTGCTGGATATCGAACAGATGAAACTGGAACTGGACACCGCCGAAGAGCGCTGCACCCAGGCCCTCGCGCACACCATGAGCCAGGCTGGCCATTGATCAGAAGGTAACTGCCATGTCCCACCCATCAAATCCACTCCCCTCCCATGTGCGCCTGGTCGAAGTCGGTCCGCGCGATGGGCTGCAGAACGAAGCCCAACCCATCAGCGTGGCCGACAAGGTGCAACTGGTGGACGCCCTCAGCGCGGCGGGTTTGAGCTACATCGAAGTTGGCAGTTTCGTCTCGCCCAAGTGGGTACCGCAGATGGCCGGTTCGGCCGAGGTATTTGCGCAGATCCAGCGTAAGCCCGGCGTGACCTATGGCGCACTGGCACCGAACCTGCGGGGTTTTGAGGATGCGCTGGCGGCCGGGGTGAAAGAAGTCGCGGTGTTTGCGGCAGCGTCCGAGGCGTTTTCCCAACGCAATATCAACTGTTCCATCAGTGAAAGCCTGGAACGCTTTGCGCCGATCATGGCTGCAGCCCGGCAACATGGCATCAGCGTGCGCGGCTATGTGTCCTGCGTGTTGGGTTGTCCTTACGAAGGCGAGATTGCGCCAGAGCAAGTTGCCGCAGTCGCGCGGGAGTTGTATGCCATGGGCTGCTACGAGGTTTCCCTGGGCGACACCATCGGCACCGGCACGGCGGGCTCAACCCGGCGGCTGTTCGATGTCGTCAGTGCGCAGGTGCCACGGGACAAACTGGCGGGCCACTTCCATGACACCTACGGCCAGGCGGTCGCCAACATCTACGCCAGTCTGCTGGAGGGGATCAGTGTGTTCGACAGCTCTATCGCGGGCCTCGGCGGCTGCCCTTACGCCAAGGGCGCCAGCGGTAACGTTGCCACTGAAGACGTGGTCTACCTGCTCAACGGCCTGGGGATCGACACCGGCATCGACCTGCAAGCATTGATTGCCGCAGGCCTGCAAATCAGCCAGGTCCTGGGCCGCCCTACGGGTTCGCGGGTGGCCAAGGTCCGTAATGCCGTTTGAGTAGAGCAGCCGTGACAATGTGTTACCGCACGACTACACATCGAGTAACACGGGAACATATTTTGTCGAACTTTGCGTGAGCCAAATCCGAACAAAAAACTAACCTACTGATTTTAAAGTGTTTTTAAAAGTTGGCACGGCTTCTGCTATCTCTATGGCATAACAAGAATAAAAAGCGCCAAACCTAATAAAAATAAGACGAAACGACTCTGACATAACAAAAACAACACGGCAGAGACGCAGCTAACAGATTTTTTTGGAGAAGATGTGCTTCGCAGGGTACGGCTCGCCGAAACCCGCAACCGGTTAGAGAAAAATAAAACTACCTCAGGTAGCTACCCACTGGTTGGATCGGTCACGAAGAAGCAGGTCAGCGCTCAAAAAAATACGTTTGCTCTTGACCCCGCATGGGGGTCGCTAAAAACAGCGGTAAAAGGGTCACGGCTACCAAAAACAACAACAGGCCGCCCTTCAATAATAAAAAAGAGCACGCAACGACAAATTAAAGGGGACCCTCGGGTCCCCTTTGTGCTTTCTGCACATGGCCTTTTCAGACCTCTGTCCCCTGCTCCGCGGCGGCGTTGTTGAGCACCGACCGCGTCAGCGTGCGCATGGCCTGTTCTTCTTGCTCCCACTGCGCCACGCGCAGCAGGTTGAACTGCTCGATATAGAACGCACTTTGCATCGAACCATCCACCAGAATCTCTTCCCTGGGCTTACCCAGCACAGTCATCAGGTTATCGACCAATTCGGTGTGTGTTGCCTGCCACTGCGCCCTGTCCGGCGCGCTATCCTCCAGCGCCTGCCAGTCCGAGACCGCTTCGAGCGCCTCGCCCTTGGCCCGGTTCAGCGCGGTACCGGGCGCCGTCAAGGCCTCAAGCTCCTGAGGGTAGCGAGTGCGCAAGTGCTGTTGCCAGAAACGCCGCTCGGCAAAAAACGCTGACTCATCCGCAACCATCCGCTCATGCGCGAGCACCTGCGTATAGGCCTGGTCGAGTGCTGCCGGGCTTACATTGGCTTGCTGGGGAAACAACATGCCGCGGGATTTGACGGGCAGGTCCAGCCGGTCCGCCAGACCGACCCGATAGGCCAGGATGACTTCGACCTGCTCGGTGAACCCAGGCCCTCGCGCCTCGACGTCCCGTTGCGCAAGGGTGTCCACCAGATGCAGGCGAAACAGTTTTTTCGCGGTGCTGATCAGTGCGCCCTCCGCGTGCGCATCCCCCGCTTGTACCAGGGCCCTTGCGCCGATCAGTTCCCTTTCAAGGTTCATGAACTCCACCGTGGTGCCATCGCCACAGGTGACTCGATCATCTGCGGTGCTGAAGAGCGTTTCGCGGATGTCTTGACTTTGCTGTGCTGCTTCCAGCATGTCCCACACCCGCGCCGCCAGGGCTGCACGGGTGTTGGATGAGGCATATTCGGCGCTGCGTGTGGTGTCGGCCAGTACCGTGAAGAACGGCGCCGAGTCGGCACTGGCACTCAGGTCATCCCACAGGATCCTGCGCTCGGCCTGCAGCGCCGTCGGTGTATCGGCCAGCCAGAGTACCCGCGCTTCGTCGGCGGTGACATGGTCTGCCCATTGCGCCTGATTCACCGGAAACTCACCGGGTAGGCGCACCCGGGTAGCCTCCGAAAAGGGGTTGTCATGCACAGAGATCCGTTCCAGATGCTGGAACGCGTACTCCGGCAGTGTCGTGAGCCGATTGGTATGCAGGTCGATCCGCGCCAGTTGAGTCAGTTGCTCGACGCCCGCCGGGAAACGAGTGGTCCCGGTATCACTCAGATACAGCTGGTTCAGACTGCGCATGTTGCGCACGTCGGCGGTCCATCCCAGGTTGCGATTGCCGGAGAGGTTTAGAATCTTGAGGCCATGCATGGCTTCCAGGCGCGCTCGGCTTTGCTCGGTCAGGCGAATATCGTTGCGGCTCAGGTTGAGCTTGGTCAGCCCAACGCCCGCGTTGGCGAACTCCGGCAGTTGAGTGAGGTTGTTCTCACGCATGTCCAGCCAGCGCAAACCGCCGAAGGACTGCAGAAACGGCAGGGAGCTGTCCGACAGCCCCATGCGCCGTAAAGTCAGGCGGCCCACGTGGTCCATATTGGCACTGAGCTGCGGAAGCTCGTCGATGACTTCACCAGACAGGTCCAGGACATGCCCGATAGACGTGCCATCCGCCGCGAACGCCGTAGCCGACTCGCGCTGCCAGGCGTATCGCACGGTCGCGCTGACCCGACGCCTGGCGCTGCGGTAACCGGGCTCACCTTGTTGCTGCCAGGCGACCAATTCCCGGTCAAGCTGTGCGAACTCTTGTTCAAGCTGATTGAGCCTGGCCACCAGCGCCGCACTGCCACGGCCTTGCAACCCCAGCATCTCGACCACCGCCTCAATGGATTTCGACGGGTACAGCATCATTGCTTTCATCACGCACACCGAGGGCCATTGCTGCGCGCCACCCACCGGGCTGAGCGGGTAGCCGATGCGCCCGTCGGCCAGGCGCATGGGCGACTTGAACCCCGGCTTGATCGCTTGCAGGCCCAGGGCTTGGCGGCTGGCCTGTTCGCTCAACGGCTGAGTGGTGATCTGTGCCTTCAAGGTCGGCGTCGATTCGCGTATTCGCGGCATGTCGAGGCCCTGATCCTCAGTGGCCACCAGTAGCGCGCTGTAGAACGCGTCTTTATCGGCACGATGGTACGAAGCCACCTGCGGTTCGCGGTACACCGCCCATTCCTTCATGCTGACGCGCACAAGGCGCCGCTGTCGCGGGGCGTCCGAACGGCCTATGCGGTCCAGCACCGGCCCGTCATAGGTGCCTGCACGCAACTCGATGCCGACACCGTCGAGGCGGCCGGGCAGCGCCGCCAGCTTGTGCAGCGCCAGGTGTACGCCATCCATGGTCAATTCACTGTCAAACAGCAAGTCGGTATGTGCACGCATGACCCGTGCTTTTTGCAGGTAACAACGAGCCTCTTCGGCCAGACGCAGGGGCAACCGGGATGTGCTGTCCAGGTGCACCAACTCCTCGGGGCTGGCATGGTTGGCCAGCTCCTCGGCGGCGAGCCGGGGCAGTCCGGGGAAGCTGTTCTGGATCAGCTGTGCATGAGTATTGCTGGGCCTATCACCGGCCAAAACCTCCTCGCGGTACAGCTTGCCCTGGGTGTTCTTCGCCACCTCCAGCAACCGGTCACGGTACCTGAGTGCTCTCGCCTCGGGCGTACGCTGCGCGGGCATCATAAGCTGCGCCTTTGCCTCCAAGTCTTCTCGGCTTGCCGGCCGGGGAATGGGATCGCCTTCCTCGTCCGTCAGCCCACCAATATCCAGGCGAGTACGGAG
Organism: Pseudomonas sivasensis; assembly: GCF_021391435.1. Taxonomy (NCBI): domain Bacteria; kingdom Pseudomonadati; phylum Pseudomonadota; class Gammaproteobacteria; order Pseudomonadales; family Pseudomonadaceae; genus Pseudomonas; species Pseudomonas sivasensis. The sequence goes on from NZ_CP090029.1 coordinate 3,956,453, forward strand.
ATCGTCCAGCACGGCCTCTTCGTCGAGCAGTTGACGGATTTCAGGCTCACTCAATTGTTTGAGAAAAGCCGGCAGCAACATGCCACTGTCGGTCTGCTCGGCATCAAGCTTCACCACCTGGCTGCGCGTCCTGACGCGGTCAGAACGCCAGGTCAGATTGCCTTCGGCATCAAAGATCACCAGCACCCTGGATTTTGGCCACAGGCCATTGTCCACCAGCAATTTCAATTGCAAGGTCGCGTCGACCCGGCCGAACACCTGCGGATCATTGCTGCTCAACTGGTCGATAAACGCCTGGTGCTTGCCCGCCAACTCAAAGCGCCGCAGGGTTTCGCTGAATATCGGTGGCGGCAGTTGCTGCTCGACATAGATACGGCGCAGTTCATCATCGGACACCCCGCTGATCAGCCGAAGCTGCTCCAACTGGTCATCGCTCAGGCGCTCGACACGGGGGCCCATACGGCGCAACAAGGTTGTGCGATCCCAACTCAAAGGCTGTTCAAACTCGTGCACCCACGCGCCTTCGCCGTTATGCCGGATACGCGGTGCATAACGCGTGTCACCTTCGGGATGGATCAGTGTGAAGGCATTGCGGCCCCGTGCGGCCTGGACTTCATAGTGGCCGCCACCTGCAGCCGGCAAGTACAGGCGCCCCTCGTGGGGATAGAGTCCATCGGACTGCGGTACAAGACCGGCCGGCAATGTAACCTGATGCTTGTAGGCACCCGGGCTGAAGTCATACAGACGCGGTCGCCCGCCCATCTGGACATGCACCAGCCGTCTGACCAACGCGGTGTCCTTCAACACCGTCAGCGCCTTGGGGACCGCCAGCCCCGCCACATTCAGCGCCACCGCCGAGAGATGCGCCCAGGCCTGGTGCGTGTCGCCGTCGGACCATGACTCAAGGCCCTCACACACCTCGCGAGCCATCTGTATCGCCCCAACCACCAGCATCACTTCACCGAGCACCGGCACCACGAACGCCGCCAGATTAAGAATATCCAGGGCCTTGCTGCCCCACGACCAGAGCCAGGCATTGTAGGTTCGCGTAGTGATGTCGTCAGTCGAGACCGCGCCGGCACTGGCGTTGTTCATGATCGAACGCACGCGCTGCAGCGCGCTGTCGTACCACACGTCTTTCCAGACCTTGCCGTAGTCCCCCTGGCGCTGGATCGGCGTTCTCTTGTTTGCATCAAAATTATCGCTGATGCGGTACCCATCCTCAGGGTCAAGCAACATTTTAAGCTTGGCAAAAAAATCATTCTGCTCGGCCAGTGGCACAAATTGGCTGAAGAACGTTCGGTACTTCGCGCGGCACAGGCGCAGGGTCAGTGCTTCGGTGAAAGCGCCCACGTTGTCATAGGCCTTTAGCGGATAAAGCGGATCGCCGGGGATGTAAACCATGCAAGGCCGAGGCACGATCTCGGAGTTGACCAGGTACTGCTCCATCACCCGCGGGCCGATGATCAGGATGCTGTCCAGCTCCAGCCCCAGCAGCCGAAATCGACAGAACGCGACATCATCACCCGCCCATTTGCGTCCAACCGGGTCGATCAGGATCTGTTTGATCAGCGCATGCTGAGACGGGTCGATATCCGCCTTCATCAAGGCGATCTCAGCGGCCAGTTCCAGTTGGTTTCGATGGCTGGTGATCAGCGTGCTGTAGAGCTTTCCGGGCGGCGCGTCTGGCACTGCGTTTATGTGTGCATTGATCGTGGCACGCACGTGTTCGAAGTATGACTTGCCCAGGTCAAGCTCCCGGCACAACTGGGCAAAACGATAGGCGTCAATGTCCAGTTTTTGCGCCTGGACACTCCACACAGAATGAATGACGCGTACGCGGTAGCTGTGAAAGTTGTAACAGGTGATCAGGTGGCAATCACCGCACACCGGTGCGGTGGCCTCACTCGCAGTGAAGTTATTCAGCGCCGCTTCAAGCAGGCTCAGGCCTTTATAGAAATAAAACTCGGGCGCCAGTGCATGCTCGCTGTCGGGTTCCAACTCAGCGGGTCCGGGGTTGCATGTGGTGTTCGCCATCTTGCGCGCATAGAACACCTGGCGAACGTCCAGGCGTTTACCGAACGTTTTCTCGATGGCGGCAACCAGTAATGGCTCGGCGTAGTCCGCCGGATTTTGCAGCGAACCAAGCAACTGATCGAGCTGGTTCAGCGAGCGCCGACTGCGCTCGTGAACCTTCTTGAGCCGCTCCTTGGCTGGCGCTTGCGCCTGTTTGTACCAATCCGGAATACGCAGGCCCACTGCGGTCAGTTCGGTTTTACGCGCGTCTACTGCATCGGTGTACCACCCGGGCGTGTTGTCGCGGATTACCGTGACGTGAGGGCCCTGATCCTCCTCAATGTCAGGTGTGGCTGGATCTGTCATGTGCATCGCCTTCAGATAGCGGAATATCCCGCCACTCTAGGCAATGGGCCCCATACCGAAGCGGTAGCCATGCACCGCGTTTCAGACGTCGCCCTGCAGCTCCTGGAGACTGATTTCGCGCATCCTGAATTTCTGGATCTTGCCCGTCACCGTCATCGGGAACTCCTCCACAAACTTGAAATGCCGAGGCGTCTTGAAGTGCGCTATGCGGTCCTTACACCACGCCTGCAACTCCAGCGCATTGGCCACATGGCCAGGGTGGAGCTTGATCCAGGCGACAATTTCTTCGCCGTAGCGCGCATCGGGAATGCCGATGATCTGCACGTCAGCCACTGCCGGATGGGTGAAGAAGAACTCTTCCAGCTCCCGTGGGTACACGTTTTCGCCGCCGCGAATGATCATGTCCTTGTTGCGCCCGGCAATGCACACGTAACCGTGTTCATCCATGCTGGCCAGGTCGCCGGTGTGCATCCAACCGGCGTCGTCAATGGCCTCTCGGGTGCCTTCGGGGTTGTTCCAGTAGCCGAGCATCACGCTGTAGCCACGGGTGCACAGTTCGCCGATCTGGCCGCGTGCAACGGTGTTGCCCGCCTCGTCGATGATCTTGTTTTCCAGTTGCGGCTGGGTGCGGCCGACAGTGGTCACGCGGCGTTCCAGGTCGTCATTGGCGCCGGTCTGCAGCGACACCGGGCTGGTTTCGGTCATGCCGTAGGCAATCTGTACTTCGCCCATGTGCAGTTCGCTGATGACCCGGCGCATCACTTCGATGGGGCACGTGGCGCCGGCCATGATGCCGGTGCGCAGGGTGGACAGGTCAAAGTCGGCGCGGCCCGGATGATCGAGCATGGCGATGAACATGGTGGGCACGCCATACAAGCCGGTGGCGCGCTCTTCGGCGACGGCGGTGAGGGTCAGCAGCGGGTCAAAGCCGTCATTGGGGTAGATCATGGTGGTGCCGTGAGTGATGCAGCCCAGGTTGCCCATCACCATGCCGAAACAGTGGTACAGCGGCACCGGGATCACCAGACGATCCTGCGCGGTGAGGCCCAGGCTTTCGCCGACCATGTAACCATTATTGAGTATGTTGTAATGACTGAGGGTGGCGCCTTTGGGGAAACCGGTGGTGCCGGAGGTGTATTGAATGTTGACCGGTTGATCGAAGTGCAGGCTGGCCTGGCGCGCGTGAAGTTGCTCAGGCGCAACGCTGGCGCCGAGGTTCGCCAGTTGCGACCAAGGCATAAACCCCGCGGGCGGCTCGGGGTGAAGGCTGATCAGGCCGCGCAGGTCGGGGTTCAGTTCCTGCAACATAGCGTGGTAATCGGAGGTCTTGAACGAACCGGCACACACCAGCCATTGGCAGCCGGATTGCTTGAGCACGTAGGCAAGCTCGCTGCTGCGATACGCGGGGTTGATGTTGACCAGGATCACGCCGAGCTTGGCGCTGGCGATCTGGCTGATGCACCACTCCGCGCAATTGGGCGCCCAGATGCCCAGGCGATCGCCGGTCTGCATGCCCAATGCGAGGAACGCGCGGGCATGCAGTTCAACCGTCTCGGCCAATTGCTGCCAGGTATAACGACGTTGCTGATGAAGCACTACCAGCGCTTCGCCCTGAGGGTATTGCGCGACGGTGCGATCGAAGGCCTGGCCAATGGTCATGGCCAACAAGGCCTTGTCCTGAGCGCCACGGCTATAGCTCGGCTGCGGTTGATCCATAACGACCCCTGTTGTCTTTTTTGTAGGTTGACGTAAACGTAAACTACGATTGACAGCACCACAACGCAAGCTTACGTTAACGTAAAGGTGAGCGCCCTCCTCTGATGAGCCCTCCATACAACAACAACGCTGATATTTAAGGTGCCTGTCCATGAGTTACCCGTCCCTGAACTTCGCCCTCGGTGAAACCATCGACATGCTGCGCGACCAGGTGCAGTCCTTCGTGGCCAAGGAGATCGCGCCTCGCGCGGCTCAGATCGACAGTGACAACCTGTTCCCCGCCGACCTGTGGCGCAAGTTCGGTGACATGGGCCTGCTGGGCATTACCGTGGCCGAAGAATACGGCGGCGCCGGCCTGGGTTACCTGGCCCATGTGGTGGCCATGGAGGAGATCAGCCGTGGCTCGGCGTCTGTAGCGCTGTCCTACGGCGCACACTCGAACCTGTGCGTGAACCAGATCAACCGCAACGGTAATCACGAACAGAAACTCAAATACCTGCCCCAACTGATCAGTGGCGAACACGTCGGCGCTCTGGCCATGAGCGAGCCGAACGCCGGGTCCGATGTGGTCTCTATGAAACTGCGCGCCGACAAGCGCGGCGACCGCTACGTGCTCAACGGCAGCAAGACTTGGATCACCAATGGTCCCGACGCCAACACCTACGTGATCTATGCCAAGACCGACCTGGAAAAAGGCCCTCACGGCATCACTGCGTTTATCGTCGAGCGCGACTGGAAGGGCTTCAGCCGCAGCAGCAAATTCGACAAGCTGGGTATGCGCGGCTCCAACACCTGCGAATTGTTTTTCGATGACGTCGAAGTGCCCGAGGAAAACATCCTCGGGGTGCTCAACGGCGGCGTAAAAGTACTGATGAGCGGCCTCGATTACGAGCGTGTGGTGCTGTCCGGCGGCCCTACCGGGATCATGCAGGCCTGCATGGACCTGATCGTTCCCTACATCCACGACCGCAAGCAGTTCGGCCAGAGCATCGGCGAGTTCCAGCTGATCCAGGGCAAGGTCGCCGACATGTACACCCAACTCAACGCCAGCCGCGCCTACCTCTACGCCGTGGCCCAGGCCTGCGAGCGCGGCGAAACCACGCGCAAGGACGCCGCCGGGGTGATCCTCTACAGCGCCGAACGCGCCACGCAAATGGCCCTGGACGCGATCCAGATTCTCGGCGGCAACGGCTACATCAATGAATTCCCCGCCGGCCGCCTGCTGCGCGACGCCAAACTGTATGAAATCGGCGCCGGCACCAGTGAGATTCGGCGGATGCTGATCGGTCGTGAACTCTTCAACGAAACTCGCTGAAGGAGCGCCCCATGGCCACCTTGCACACTCAACTCAACCCGCGTTCGGCGGAGTTTGCCGTCAACAGCGCGGCGATGCGCCAACAGGTCGACGCCCTGCACACCTTGCTCGCCCATGTGCAACAAGGCGGCGGCGCCAAGGCGCAGGAGCGGCACACCTCACGTGGCAAATTGCTGCCCCGTGAGCGCATCAATCGCCTGCTCGATCCGGGCTCGCCGTTCCTTGAACTCAGCCAATTGGCCGCCCATCAGGTGTACGGCGAAGACGTGCCTGCAGCCGGGGTAATCGCGGGGATCGGTCGCGTGGAAGGCGTCGAATGCATGATCGTCGTCAACGACGCAACGGTGAAAGGCGGTTCGTATTACCCACTGACCGTGAAAAAGCACCTGCGCGCCCAGACCATCGCCGAGCAGAACCGCCTGCCGTGTATCTACTTGGTGGACTCTGGCGGCGCCAACCTGCCGCGCCAGGATGAAGTATTCCCCGACCGCGAGCACTTCGGGCGGATCTTCTTCAACCAAGCCAATATGAGCGCCCAAGGCATCCCACAGATTGCGGTAGTGATGGGCTCGTGCACCGCCGGTGGCGCCTATGTCCCCGCCATGGCGGACGAAGCGATCATGGTGCGCCAGCAGGCCACCATCTTCCTTGCCGGCCCACCGCTGGTGAAAGCCGCCACGGGCGAAGTGGTCAGCGCTGAAGACCTCGGTGGGGCCGATGTGCACTGCAAGATATCCGGCGTGGCCGACCACTATGCCGACAGCGACGAACACGCCCTGGCCCTGGCCCGACGCAGTGTGGCCAACCTCAATTGGCGCAAGCAGGGCCAGTTGGTGCAACGCGCGCCAGTGGCGCCGTTGTACAGCAGCGATGAGCTGTACGGCGTGATCCCGGCGGATGCCAAGCAGCCATTCGATGTGCGCGAAGTGATCGCACGGTTGGTGGACGGTTCGGTGTTCGATGAATTCAAGGCGCTGTTCGGCACAACACTGGTGTGCGGTTTTGCGCACTTGCACGGCTACCCGATTGCGATCCTGGCCAACAACGGGATTCTGTTTGCCGAGGCGGCGCAAAAAGGCGCGCACTTTATCGAATTGGCCTGCCAGCGCGGGATTCCACTGCTGTTTTTGCAGAACATCACCGGCTTTATGGTCGGCCAGAAATATGAAGCCGGCGGCATCGCCAAGCATGGCGCCAAGCTAGTCACCGCCGTGGCCTGCGCCAAGGTGCCGAAGTTCACGGTGATCATCGGCGGCAGTTTCGGCGCCGGTAACTACGGCATGTGCGGCCGCGCCTACGACCCGCGTTTTTTGTGGATGTGGCCCAACGCACGCATCGGGGTCATGGGCGCCGAGCAGGCCGCCGGCGTGTTGGTGCAGGTCAAGCGTGAGCAGGCCGAGCGTGCGGGCAATGCATTCAGTGCTGAAGAAGAGGCCGCGATCAAGCAGCCGATCCTCGATCAGTACGAAACCCAGGGCCACCCCTACTACTCCAGCGCGCGCCTGTGGGACGACGGTGTCATCGATCCGCAGCAGACCCGCGAGGTGCTCGCCCTTGCGCTGTCCGCCTCCCTGAACGCCCCTATCGAGCCGAGCCGCTTCGGCGTGTTCCGCATGTAATCGGAGCTGTACCCATGAGCGATTTCAACACCCTCGAACTGATCACCGACAGCCGTGGCTTCGCCACCCTGTGGCTCAGTCGTGAAGCCAAGAACAACGCGTTCAATGCCGAAATGATCCGCGAATTGATCATTGCTCTCGACCAGGTGCAAGGCGACCCAACCCTGCGTTTTTTGGTGCTGCGCGGACGCGGCAAGCACTTCAGTGCCGGCGCGGACCTGGCCTGGATGCAGCAGTCAGCCGAGTTGGATTACCACACCAACCTCGACGACGCCCGCGAACTGGCAGAGCTGATGTACAACCTGGCCAAGCTGAAAATCCCGACCTTGGCCGTGGTGCAAGGCGCAGCCTACGGTGGCGCCCTCGGGTTGATCAGTTGCTGCGACATGGCGATCGGCGCCGATGACGCGCAGTTCTGCCTGTCGGAAGTGCGCATTGGCCTGGCGCCGGCGGTGATCAGTCCGTTCGTGGTGCAGGCCATCGGCGAACGCGCGGCGCGCCGGTATGCTCTGACGGCCGAACGCTTTGGTGGCCAACGTGCGCGAGATATCGGTTTGCTGGCCGAAAGCTACCCGGCCGGTGAGCTGGATACCCAGGTCGAGCAGTGGATTGCCAACCTGTTGCAAAACAGCCCGGCAGCGATGCGCGCGAGTAAAGATCTGCTGCGTGAAGTGGGCAACGGCGCCCTCACCCCAGCACTGCGCCGCTACTGCGAAAACGCAATTGCGCGGATTCGCGTCAGTGCCGAGGGGCAGGAAGGATTGAGGGCGTTCCTGCAAAAAAGGTCACCGAGCTGGCAATCCCAGGAGCCGCGCCCATGAGTACACTGACGACCCTGCTGGTAGCCAACCGGGGTGAGATTGCCTGCCGGGTGATGCGCACCGCCAAAGCGATGGGCCTGACCACCGTGGCCGTGCACAGCGCCATCGACCGTGATGCGCGGCACAGTCGCGAGGCGGATATTCGCGTGGACCTGGGCGGCAGCAAGGCCACGGAAAGTTACCTGCAAATCGATAAGATCATCGCGGCCGCCCACGCCAGCGGTGCCCAAGGGATTCATCCGGGCTACGGCTTTTTGTCGGAAAACGCCGGTTTTGCCCGGGCGATTGAAGCCGCCGGCCTGATCTTCCTCGGCCCGCCCGCCTCGGCCATCGACGCCATGGGTAGCAAATCCGCCGCCAAGGCGCTGATGGAAACCGCTGGTGTGCCATTGGTGCCGGGTTATCACGGCGAAGCCCAAGACCTGGAAACCTTCCGCGCCGCCTGCGAACGTATTGGTTATCCGGTGCTGCTAAAAGCCACAGCGGGCGGCGGTGGCAAGGGCATGAAGGTGGTTGAGCACGTCGACCAACTCGCCGAAGCATTGGCCTCCGCCCAGCGTGAAGCACTGTCCTCTTTTGGCAACGGCCAGATGCTGGTGGAGAAATACCTGCTCAAGCCGCGCCATGTGGAGATCCAGGTATTTGCCGATCAACAGGGGCATTGCCTGTACCTCAATGAACGCGATTGCTCGATCCAGCGTCGGCACCAGAAGGTCGTCGAGGAAGCGCCAGCGCCGGGGCTGAGTATTGAACAGCGCAAAGCCATGGGCGAAGCCGCCGTGCGTGCCGCCCAGGCCATCGGCTACGTTGGCGCCGGTACCGTGGAGTTTTTGCTGGATGCGCGCGGCGAGTTCTTCTTTATGGAAATGAACACGCGGCTGCAAGTAGAACACCCGGTGACCGAGGCCATCACCGGCCTGGATCTGGTGGCTTGGCAGATTCGTGTCGCCCAGGGCGAAGCGCTGCCGATCAGCCAGGAACAGGTGCCACTGATCGGCCATGCGATTGAAGTGCGCTTGTATGCCGAGGACCCGGCCAATGACTTCTTGCCCGCCACCGGGCACTTGGCGCTGTACCGCGAATCCGCGTCGGGCCCGGGGCGTCGGGTAGACAGCGGCGTTGGCCAAGGGGACAGCGTTTCGCCGTTCTACGACCCGATGCTCGGCAAGTTGATTGCCTGGGGCGAGGACCGTGAGCAGGCACGCCTGCGATTGCTGGGTATGCTCGATGAGTTTGCCGTCGGCGGGATCAAGACCAACCTGGGCTTCCTGCGGCGCATCATTGGCCATCCCGCATTTGCGGCGGCCGAACTGGATACCGGATTTATTCCGCGTTATCAGGATGAGTTGCTGCCCGTGCCCGGTGAGTTGAGCGATGAGTTCTGGCAGGCGGCGGGTTCGGCATTTATGCAGAGCTTGCCGGCGGGTGAAGGGCCTTGGGCGGACACCCGTGGGTTTCGTGCCGGGCTACCTGCCGAGGTTTCCCTGCATTTGAGCTGTAATGGGCAGGATCGCCGAGTGACAGTGGGCGAAGATGTTCCGCGACTGTGCGGGGAGCGCCTGCTGATCGACCATCACGGCGTGCGTCATTCACATCTGGCAGTACGTCGCGAGGGCACCCTGTTCTTGCGTTGGGATGGCGAGATGCATGGCGTGAGCCTGTTCGACCCAATTGCCGCCGTCGAGGCAAACCAGTCTCATCAAGGTGGCCTTACAGCGCCGATGAACGGCAGCATTGTGCGAGTGCTGGTGGAAGTTGGCCAAGCGGTTGAAGCTGGTACGCAATTGGTGGTGCTCGAAGCGATGAAGATGGAGCACAGCATCCGCGCGCCCAAGGCCGGAGTGGTCAAGGCGCTGTTCTGCCAGGAAGGCGAAATGGTTGCCGAAGGTTGCGCGCTGGTGGAACTCGAAACCGCTGATTAGAACTTCGCCGTGGCCTGCACGACGACGCCAAGGATGCGGCAATCCTTGGTGAACAGCCGTTTCGGGTAGGTAGGGTTGAGCGGCACCAGGTAGAGCTCGCCGCTCTCTTCCATCAACTGGCGGAAGGTCGCCTGGGGGCTGTCTGCCCATTGGGCGACCACCAGCCTGCCGGGTTGTGCGGCGACTGCGGGATCCACCAGAATCATCATGCCCGCAGCGATGCTCAGGCCACTAAGCGCCGTCATGGCGTCCCCCGTCACGGGCAGCCAAAAGGCATCTCCGTGGGCATGGTAGTCCGACAGCTCGAAGCCCGCGGCGCCATAAGCGGGGCGCTCTTCGCGCACTTCGCACAGGCCCCTCCACTCGCTGACCGGGTAGCGAAAATACGGTGTGTACTGTTTAGCCTGAATGGGGACTTCGTCGGTTTTCTCACGCACCTCCTGCACCACTTCCAGGTAGCCCAGCCCCAACTCTTCCAGGACCCGGTTCATGTCTGCCAGGCTCGGCACGCGCCGCTTGTTGAGCCAATGGCCCACACCGCCCTGGGACATGCCCAAGCGTTCAGCCAGCTCACCCTGTGTGACCTTGCGGTCTTTCATGTTGGCCTTGACCAACGCTATCCAGTTATCCATGGCGCCAGACAATACGGCAGGTATTTTTCAGGGCAATAAACAGTTTGTAGTAATCCATAAAACGACATAAATACGATACGTACTATTATCAGGCTCAAGGTTTTCGACACCCACACAGAGTACCGCCCCTTATGACAACGAGCCCGTATCTCCTGCCTGAAGCCACCAAGAGTGACGACGTTTACAACCTGCGCAGCAGCGGTGCTGCCCAGAGGGCGCTGGACTTTTACTTGAAAGGAAATATGTCAGCACCCGTCCCGGACGAAGGTTTTTTCACACTTAAACCGGGCATCAGTCAGGAAGAAGCGCTGGTGCACGCCTCAGAGCTGTTGCGCAGCGCCGCCGCTACGGCCTATGAATCGGCGAGCAGCCATCAAGGCAATCAGCGCGACCTGGCGTTTTCAGTGGTGTATTTGATTGATATGGCGAAGGCGATGATAGAGCGGTCGCTGCAGGCATCGGAGGCTCAGACGAACGCGTAAGAGGCGCGAAGAAAAATATTTCTATCACAGGGATAAAAACATTTGACTTGCAAATGATAATGATTATTATTGGGCTCAGCTGATCGCGAGATCAGTCGATAAACCAAGGGACCTTAGGTCGGACTCTTGGAATATCTCCTCATCAGGCTAATCACGGTTTTTGACCCGGCTCTTTGGCCGGGTCTTTTTTTTGCCAGTTTCCCTGGCGTGGCTTCAGGCTAATGAAGACTGTGTGTTGCTCGATGGCGCGCATGGTAGCAAAAGACCATCGCCAAAAGAAAGTCAGTCGGGCGCTCTGGCTCAGATCTCTGCGAAATAGCGCTTGAGAATCAATCTCATAGATTTTAAGCTGCGGCAGCGTCACGGATGACGCCCCCCTTCTCGCAACAATTTTGCGTCCAGTCTTTACCAGACTCCTGTGTAATATAGTCGTCACAACACTCATATTCAGGCAACCAGACTATGACCGTGGCCTTGACTTCCATCAAGATCAGCACCGACTTCGACAGTGGCAATATCCAAGTACTCGACGCCAGCGATGCATACCATTTGTTGCTGGCAATTCGACCCGATACCCGCAGCCACCATTTCCAATGGTTCCACTTCAAGGCCGAAGGCATGCACGTGGGCCACACCCACACCTTTCGCCTGAGCAACGCGGGTGGCTCCTCGTATAAGCATGCCTGGAGCGGCTACCACGCTGTCGCGTCTTATGATCACGTCAACTGGTTCCGAGTACCGACTCGCTTCGACGGAGAGATCCTGCACATCAGCCTCGAAACCCGCGAGAAACATGCCTGGTTCGCCTACTTCGAGCCCTACAGCCGTGAACGCCATGATCGGCTGATAGAGCTGGCGCTGAAATACGCCGGCACTCAACTGCTGGCGACCGGTAAAAGCGTCGAAGGCCGCGATATCCAACTGCTGCGCCGTGGCAAAGGCGGCGAAGGCCGTCGCAACATCTGGATCATCGCCCAACAGCACCCCGGCGAACACATGGCCGAATGGTTTATGGAAGGCATCATCGAGCGCCTGCAACAGGACGGCGATGCCGAGATGAAAAAACTCCTGGCCGTTGCCGACCTGTACCTGGTGCCGAACATGAACCCCGACGGTGCTTTCCACGGTCACTTGCGCACCAACGCCATGGGGCAGGACCTCAATCGTGCCTGGCAAAGCGCCAGCCAGGAGATCAGTCCAGAAGTGCTGTTCGTGCAGCAACAGATGGAAGAGTACGGTGTGGACCTGTTCCTCGATATCCACGGTGACGAAGAAATCCCCTACGTGTTCACCGCCGCCTGCGAAGGCAACCCGGGCTATACCCCGCGTATCGAAGCGCTGGAAAAACACTTCCGCCGCCACTTGAGTGCGCTGACCCGAGACTTCCAGACCACACATGGCTACACCCGCGACTTGCCGGGCGAAGCCAATATGACCCTGGCGTGCAATGCAGTCGGCGAAAAATACGACTGCCTGTCCCTGACCCTGGAAATGCCATTCAAGGACAACGACGACGCCCCCAACCCGAAAACCGGTTGGTCGGGTGAGCGGTCCAAGCAATTGGGCAAGGATGTGTTGAGTACCGTGGCCGATATCGTCACGGTCCTGCGCTAACGCCCCTGCCCTCAGCCGGCATCAGTCCCTGGTGCCGGTCATACTCTGCAACACCCCATCACGCCGAATCAGTCCATGGAACAACGCCGCCGCCAAGTGCAACAGCACCGTGAAAAACAGCAGGTAAGCCAGATACCCATGGGCCTTGCGCAGCAGCGCAAACAGCGGCGCGTTAGCCGCCACCAGCGCCGGCAACTGCACCGAACTGCTGAGCATTACCGGATCACCTGCCGCCGAGATCATCGCCCAACCCAGCAGCGGCAATACCAGCATCAACCCATACAGCACCAGATGGGATGCCTTGGCCGCCAGCACTTGCCACTGCGGTAAGTCAGACGGTAACGGCGGCTGACGGGTGGAAAAACGCACCACCAATCGCACGATCACCAACGCCAGGATCGCAATCCCCAGCGGCTTGTGCAGGTGGATCAACCACTCATGCCGCTCCGACACCGACGCCGCCAGCCCCGCGCCGATAAACAACATGGCGATGACCATCAGCGCCATCAACCAGTGCAGCAGACGTGCCAGGGGCGCAAAAAACCGAGGGTGGGCATTCATGGTTTCGACTCCTGAGGGGCACTGTGCAACGGGCCGACTTCACCGGCACGGCGCAGGTACGAACTGGCATACGCCGCCGAGCGGGCGGCCAGCAGCGGATCATTTGAGGCTTCGATGCCGCTGGGCAGAATCAGCGGGTCAAAGTTGATGTCGCGGCAATCACCGTCGGCCTGAGGTTGGCTGCTTTGCAGCACCAGGGTGCCGGCGTTCAACACTTTATGCTCGCCGGTCCAGGTCTTGCTCGCATCGTCGAGTGGGTCGCCGGGGTTGGCCAGGGTGATGTTCAACTGCCAACGCAATGGCCCTGACGCCAGGCGCTGCGCCAAGTCTTTCTCAAGGAAGTCAGCTCCGCCCGGCGCAGTATCCCCCGCCGCATCCTGGCTCTGCGGCACCACGCCCCAGCGCACGGCCTGGCGCTTGCCATCGGCGCTCACCAGGTAAAACGCGTTGATGCCGTTATAGGTTTCGGTGGCGTAACTGGCCGATGGCTTGGCGGTCTTGACCCACGCCAAAAACGGCGCCGTCTCGGGATGCGCGGCGAAAAACGCCGGCATATTCGCCGGGTTCGGCTTGCCGGTGGCCGGATCGGGCGCACCCGCTTTGAGCATCTGGTAGAACGCCTCGGGCGTGCCTACCGGGAACACCGGCATGCTGTTCATACCCGTGCGCCATTGCTGGCCGTTGGATTGGTTGAACTGCACGGCAAAGCTGCGGATCGGCACACTGCTGTCCGGTGCATATGGGTTACCACTGGGCAACGCAAACCGGCCGACCAGGGGCGTCTTGGCCTCGCTGAACACCTGGGCACTGGAGTACGCACGGGCTTCGGGGCTGCTCTCGAAATACCCGGCCACACACACGCCCTTGGCATGGTTACGGCGAAAACCAGGGTGCACGCCGTTATTCGTTTCCAGGGCATTGACCAAGGTTTTCGGCCGCAGCCGCTGTGGGTCGAGCGTGCCGTTGACGTAGGCAAATGCCCCGGCAACGACAGCAACTACGGCCCCAATACCGGCGAGTCGCGCAATCAGGCTCGCAGTGCTCAACGCAGGACGGGGCGGTGATGAGTGATCTACCATGAACAAACTCCAGGGCCAGAGGCCTTAGGGGGTGAAACTAAAGGTCGGAGCATTGAGACGAATGCCGATCTGCTCTATTCCCTGGCCGTGGATTTATTTTTCCTAGCCTGGAATAACCCTTAACGCCGGACGTCTCTCTAGTCCCAGCGTAGTGACCAGCCAGACACCCATGCATGAACTCGACGAACAGTTACGTGAACTCATCCCCAGGCTGCGGCGTTTTGCCGTGTCCTTGACCCGTAACGCCAGCAGCGCCGATGACCTGGTGCAGTCCACCCTGGAACGGGCGATTACCCGCTGGGCCGACAAACGCGTTGAGGGCGATCTGCGCGCGTGGCTGTTTTCGATCCTCTATCGGCAGTTCCTCGACGCCCACCGCCGCACCCGGCGCTATGCACGCATGCTGGAGTTTTTTACCGGCCGCGATGACGCGCAGCCGTCGGTGGAGCGCACCGTGATCGCCCAGTCGACCCTGCAAGCCTTCGATCAACTCAACACCGAACAGCGCGCCCTGCTGTTATGGGTGTCGGTCGAAGGTCTGAGCTACAAGGACGTCGCCGACATCCTCGACGTGCCAGTGGGCACCGTGATGTCGCGCCTGTCCCGGGCACGCCAAGCCTTGCGTCAACTCAGCGATGGCGAAATTGCCAGCCCTTCCCTGCGGATACTCAAATGATCAGCCTGCCCCCCAGCGAACGCGACCTGCATGCCTACGTCGACCACCAGCTCCTGGAGAGTGATCGCCGTGTGCTCGACACCTATTTGGCGGCCCATCCCGACGTCGCGGCCCGGGTCCAGGCTTGGCAACAGGACGCGCAACTGCTGCGCGCGTCCTTGAGCGGCGCCCTGCAACAGCCGGCCAACCCGGCACTGGACCCGGCGCTGATTCGCCAACGCATCAAGCATCAATCGCGCCGCCACTTCGCCACGGCGGCGGTATTGCTGATTGCCGTCAGCCTGGGCGGCCTCGGCGGCTGGCACGCCCGTGAAGCCACACAAGCACCGATGTTGCCGATGGCCGACGCGATGCAAGCGTTCCGCCTGTTTGCCCAGGAAGGCATCATGCCCGCCGACTACAACGGCCAGGACAGCGGCACCATGCAGGCGTGGCTCGACCGCTACTTCAACCAGGCCCACCGCCTGCCGGACTTGAGTCAGTCGGGCTTCAAGCCGGTCAGCGGTCGATTGCTCACCACCGACCAAGGCGCCGCCGCCATGGTGCTGTACGAAGATCCCCAGGGTCGGCGCATCAGTTTCTACATTCGCCCACCGGGCCCGGACAACGGTTTCCTGCCCCGCGGCCAGCGCACGGCGGATGGATTACAAGCGCAATACTGGTCCGGCGGCGGCTACAACTATGCGGTGGTCAGCCCGACGGATCAGCCGCCACCCTCCCTTCAGCCGTTCTAGAACCCCACGTCCAGCACCACATTGTCGAGATAGGTGCCGGCGGTTGGGGTGGTCTGGTCGCTGTAGATTTTTGCGTTGTAGTTGAACACCTGGCTGCCGGTGCCCAAGCCATTGCCGGGGTTGACCTCAGCCGTGGAACTGGCCCGCCGCGCTGCGCCAACACTGCCCCACCGCGTGGTGCCGGCGCTTTTGAAAATGTCGTAGGCCAGGTAATTGCTGCCTGAAATCATGCGCCGCCGCCCACCAGCACTCAGCGGATTCTGGCCGTCGCTCAGGCCCACGGTGTAGGCACTGCCCTTGGTGCAGGCGATGTTGATGGTTTGTCCGGTCACGGCAGTGAACCCACTGATCACCGGAGCACTGCCAAAGCTGATATTGGGCGCGGTGATCTGACAGTCGTTGGTGACGATCATGCTGACCGTCAGGGTCGCGACGGCATTACCAATGTCCCGTCCCAGGCAGACGCCGCCGATGCCGATCCCCGAGCAATAGTTCCAGTTCCAGGCAATGTTCAACGTCTCGGTATATAGCCCCGCCGCCACATTGCTGCCCGTGATACTGCTCAGGTACAGCGGCACGGTTTTCGTCCCTGGCCCTGCGATCAGCCCCAACGCCTGGGCAATCCCCCCGGATCCACCAAAATCGAATTGCGTGCCTCGGGTAATCGGATAGCTGCTGCTGTTGTTGCCGTAAAGGGTGTAACCGATCACGTCACCGGTCGGCCCGACCATGCCACTCTGGGCCGACGTAACGGTGGCGTAGAAGTGGTCCGACGACACCAACAGCGAAATCAGCGCCGACGTGCAACTCAAACCGGCGTTGGCCGTGGAACTGGTCTGCGCGGCAGTGCGCACCGTCATTGAACTGATCGAGCCGAAGCTGGCCGGCGCGGTGGTGACCACCGAGCACGCCGCCATCGCCGGGCCCGCCTGCAGCAGCCCGAGCAGCAACCATGCCCTGCCTCTCACTGGCACACCAACGGCCCGATCAGCGGCACGCCTTGTTGCTGCTCATCGATATCAAAGGTCGCCTGGCAGGCTCGCCCTTGTCCCAACGTCACCTGCAAGGTGTTGTGGGCCGACAGGTTCTCCAGGTACACCAGACCATCCCAGCCCACCACCGCCTGCTGGCCGCTTTGCTCATGGACCACCAGGCTGCCCAGGGGTAATTCCTGATGCTGACTGTCCACCAGGGTAACGCTCGCAGCGAGCACTCGCCGCAGCGGGAACTCAAGCAGATAACCCGCGCCACGGCGCACCGAAACTCGTTGTTCCACGTTAGGGCTCTGCACATTGAGCGGCAGGTTCAGCGGATCGATTTCATACTTGCCCCGGTAATACGCACTGCTCCATGGCACCAGCAAATGCCCATTGCGATCGGTCTCTCCCACCAACTGGTTTTCGTAACGCACCGGAATCCCGGCAAACCCCTGGGTACTCACCACCACAAATGCATCGTTGATGCGGTTGGCAGCAAAGGTGTCGCCGCCCATCCACACCAGAGAGCCACTGGCATCCGCCCAGCGCGTCTCGGCATCGCTGCTGCCGTACACGCCGGCCTGCAATTGCACCGACTGCAAACGCCAGGTCAAGTCAGCTTGTCGATAGCTGGGTGCATCGCCTTGGGCATACCCCAGGTTGTAGCCGAACCCACCTTGGCTGGGCACCGCACTGCTGTAGTTGACGCGCTGGCGACGGGTGCCGTCCTTTCCGCGCTCGGTGCTCAACGCCAGGCTGCCGTTGAGGTCGAACGGGATTACCAGTTGTGCCTGCATGGCCCAATTGCTATCGCCGATCTCGCGGTTGGCCGACAGGTAGAAACTGGTGTTGCGCCACAACGGTTTGCTCCAGCTCAGGTTGAGCAGCCGCGTGCGGGAATCGTCCGCTGCCTGCACGTCGAAATACCCAAGGCCCAGGCTGCCAAAACGCTGCAGATTGAGGCTCAGGGTCACCTGTTCGCTGCGCTTGCTGAGGCTTGCGTAGGGCGTGTCGACCAGGGTCAGATCGGCGTAATCGGCGCGCCGTTCCACCCGTTGGTAGGACAGGCTGTAACGGGTGCTGTTGTACTGATAACCCAGGCTCAGTTGCTGGCCGTTGCGGCCTTCGAACTGGCTTTGACTGAGGGCAGTGTTGAGCACGCCAAAATTGCCCAGGCGCACATTGGCGCCCAGCCCGCCGAGGGTCAGATCGCTGGTGGCTTCGGCGTGGCTTTCCAGAGTGAGGTTGTCGGAGTAGCCATAACGCAACGTGGCACTGGTCACCCCTGATCCATAGGAGAAGTCGCGCACGGTGTAGTCGCGGCGCAACGTGCCGGCCGCCACCGAAAAATCCGTCAGGCCTTGTTGCAACAGCGTACTGGTGACGTAGAACGGCACCGTGGTCGACACTTGGCGACCCAGGGCGTCGGTGGTGACGACCACCGCTTCACCCGCGCCGTTGATAAACGGGATATTGGTCAGGGTGTAGGGGCCCGGTTGCAGCAGCGCGCTTTCGGATTTGTAGCCGTTGATGAACAGATCCACCGACGACGGCACTGCCGCCTCGCCCGCAAATTGCGGCAAGGGATAAGTAACCAGATCGGGGCGCACCGCAAAATCGCGCGACAACTGCACCCCGCCCAAGCGTACCGAGCTGCTCCAGGGCAGCGAACCGCTGATCACGTCGCCGGCCTCGTAGGTGAGCAAGCGCTCATCATCCGAGAAACGCCAGGTGGTGTCGTAGCGCCGGTAACCATTATTGAGGGTGCTGTCGTTGATACCGCCGGCCAGGGTCTGGCGATACTGCCCGGTGTTGGACAAGGTGCCCCAGTTGTCGAACAGCCGCACTTCATTCCAGGCCGCGAGGTAGCTGCCGCCTTCATCGGTGTCGTTGAAGTACAGGTCGTAGTTGAGCAAAGCGCCAAAGCTGCTCATGGCCTGGGTACGCGGGTAGGTGTTGCGGTTGCCGATGAACTGCTCCTGCAACCACGACGGCGGCACGTCGATCAGCAGGCGCTGGCCGTTGCTGTCGTAATCGCTGTGCAGGCCGGGGATTGCGTCCAGGGCCACGCTGCCGCTGAGTTCACCGGGCAATTTCATGCCCACGTCCTGCAGCGCACCGGCCGGCACATAGAGCTGCCCGGCACGTTGATCGACTGCAACGACGCGGCCGGTGTCCATCTGGTTGACCACCAACTCCAGAAATAACTGTGCATCGGCGACAGCCTCCATGCTGCTCGGCGGCGGCGGCAGGTCGCCAGCCACTGCCACGCCCCACAGCCCGCTGACCACCACCGACAGCCATAGATGACGAGCCCGACCACGACTCACCATGGCGTTGTGTCCTTCAATGGACATCTCCATCTGCTTAAAACCCGGAGCTTCCCCGCCCCGTTACACTGCCTTCAACGCTTCGGCGCCAGGCTCTCCAACTGCGCCGCACCATTGACGCGAACCTGCAACGGCTGATCGGCCGACACAGCCTCCGGCACCGGCCAGCGCATCGTCGCGCCGGGCAGCACATAACCCAACAAGCCCTCCACCAGCGGCCGCGTCTGTCCGCTCTGCTTGAACGACGCGTCCGTCAATCGTGCATGCACAGCGCCCTGGTTACGCACCTCGATGTAATTGCGCCCCGCGACTGTGACCTTGTGCCAACTCAGGTCCGGTTTGCCCGCGCCCGCCGGGTCACGCTGACGCGTGGCGTCCTCCTTGCTCCACAGCCCCGCGCCGTAGGCGAATAACGGCACCGAGTAGCGCATCTGGAAACGAATCGCCGCCGCCGTATTCTTGCCTTCCGGCGGCGTGGGCACCTGCAATGGCGAGGGAATTTCATCAATGATGATGCGGTAGGCCAACTCCTGGCCCGGCGGCACTTCACGGGTGCGGGTCAGGCGTACCAGTTGCTTTTGACCCGGTTCGATCCTGGCCACCGGTGGGCTGCCGATCACATCGCGCTGGTTCTGGTACTGCTCGTCAAAGCCACTCTGGCTCCAGGCAAATACGCGAATCTGCAGGCTCGCGGTTTCCGTTCCGCGGTTCTCCAGCCACAGCGCGCTGGCCTGTTGATCAGCTTCCAGCACCGGGTCGATAGGCCAGATCAGCACCGAACTGGCGGCCTGCACCAGCCCCGTCGTGCACAACGCCCCCAAGGCAATACCTGCGGCCCACAGCCGCCGGGAAGGTGAACGCATAAAACCACTCCTTTTACCGATAAGCCCTACCACGTCAGCTGCACCTGCAGCGTGTCGCTGTACGTCCCCCCAGGCTGATTGCCCGGTAAAACCACCCGCCCATAGATCGGCAGACTGATGTTGTTTGCGTCGCTGTACGCCACGCTGACGCTCTGGCTGATCCCCAGGCTCTGGCTGAACGCCGCGTCCCGAAACAGCTGATAAGCCACTCGCGCACTGCCGCTGTTGAGTTGCAGGTTGCGCCCGCTGCTGTTATGCAGGCCGCCGTCGACACTCATGCTTAACGCCACCCCCGGCGTGCATTGCAGGGTCACGCCGCCGGTCAGCGCCGCGGTCACGGTGCTGGTGGCCAGGGCCGAGTAACTGCCGTAGTTCAGCGCGCCGTAGTTGGCGCCGCCGCCGACGATCAGGCAGCCCGGCGTAATCGTCGCGCTCACCTGAAAACTCTGGCTGGTCACTGCCGCCAACGGCAGCGGCACCACCAGCCCACAGGCCAGCAATGCGCGAAGCCAGCGCATTAGAACGTCAGTTCAACGGCCACGGTGTCCGAGTACGTGCCCGCCGGCAGCCCGGCCTTGCCCACTGCCCGACCATAAAGGTTCACGGTTTGCGCCACACCGGTGCTGGTCGCGAGGGTGATCACGCCGTCAATCGCCAGCAGCGCCGAATGGCCGCTGTCGGTGTAGAAGTCGTAAGGCACGAAGTTACCCGCGCCGTCGGCCAGTGCACGGGTGCCTCCCGGAGAAGCACCATCATGGGCACCGGCACGCACTTTCACTGCTGGCGTGGTGCCACTGGAACACAGGATCGAGAGCGCGCCACCAGTGCCGGTACCGCCCAGCAGTTGGGCGTCAGCATTGGTAAACAGGCTGTTGGTGGTGCCGAAGTTCAAGCTACCGAAGTTGAGACCAGTAGCCGCTCCGGAACCGTTGACCTGGCAACTGGCAATCAGTGTCAGGCTGGAGGTGATCTGGCCGGTCACCGTGGTGGCCGCATTCAGGCTGGAGGCCATCGCCAGACCCAGTGCACAAACGCCGAGTCGAGATACAAGTGCATGCATGATCGTCATCCTTTTGATTTACCAATCCAGTGTCACCGTCAATGTGTCGGTATAGGTTCCTGCAGGGAGGGCCGTGGTATTGGCCACCACGGCGCCCCACACCGGGATGGTCATTTGCGTGCCATTAGCGGCTACAAAACTGCGTTGCTGGCCGATGGTGTAAGGGATACGCCCCCGCGGGTCGGCCATCAGTTGATAAGGGATAGTCTGGCGGCCGTTGCTCAGGCGCCGGGTGGTGCCGACGGCATTGGTGCCGCCGTCGATGGTCACGGTGAAGCTGGCGACCGTCGGGTTGCACGAGACTGTCAGCGGCGCGTTACTGCCGTCTGAGATGTTCGCCCCCAAGGGGTTGCTCCACGTAGGTCCCTGGCTGCCAAAGTCCAGCATGGCGGTGCCGCCCGTCGGGCTGACCGGCGCTGTGTCGTTGCCCTTGCTCACTTCGCAACTGGCGGTGATCACCATGTGCGCCTGGATAAACCCGCTGGCCACCGCCGCCCGGGCGTCTTCAGCCAGCAGCAACAGGCCACCCATGGCCAGCAGGGTCCAGCCACGGTTCACCATGTGACCGTTACCTTGAGCAGGTCGGTGTAACGGCCGACGGCCGGGATGTCCTTGAGCGGTTCGATACGACCATACAGCGGCAGATCGACGGAGCCAGAGTCCGGCACACGGCCGCTGAGCGGGACATTCACTGGCAACGGAACACGCCGCGCGGCGTCGGCATAAATGCGATAAGGAATGGGTTTGCCGGAGGGGATGCCCGTGCTCAGGTAACGCACTTCGCCGGTGCCACCGTTCAGGCCGCCATCGACGCGCATCTGGTACGGGGTGTCGGGGTTACATTCCAGGCGCGGCTGGCGCTGGCTGATCAGCGCCGCACTCAACGGCCCGGCCGGGTCATCCAGACGCGGGCCGCTGCCAAAATCCAATACGCCAAGTTGCTCGATGCCAGCGCTGCGGGTGGTGCCCACCAACTGACAGCCCCGTTGCACATCGATGCGCACCACAACTTGCAGTTGCGCCGCGTAAACCGTGCTGCAGAGCATCGCGCCCATGACTGTCAATACTGCTCGTCCCTTCACTGCCCCAAATCCTTATACAGGGGTGACTGCCATGTAGAAGGGTAGTCACTGAGAAAAAATCTGCCAGTGTGGACAGGATTACCTGTGCTCCATGCCGTTTAGAGATAGCTGGCCGCGCCCTTCTGTATTGGTCAAATCGCCCCGAGCGACCTAAAGTAAGCGACCTCGACACACAGAGTGAATCCCATTGGCCGTGCTTCCTTTAATCCGTCGCTTGCTCGGTAAACACACCGACGGCCACGACGACTCGCCCATCCAGACGTTCTTTGAGAACAAGGCCCGGCAACAGGGCTATACCCTCAGCGCCGGCCAGGCCCAGGCAATCGCCGCCATGGCGCGCGCGACCCAGCGCCTGCTCGCTGGCCAACCCACCCGCAGCCTGTACCTGCACGGCCCGGTAGGTCGCGGCAAAAGCTGGCTGCTGGACGGTTTCTTCCAGGCGCTGCCCCTCGCCGAAAAGCAGCGCGTGCACTTCCATGATTTTTTCGCCCAGTTGCACCGGGGCATGTTCGCCCACCAGAAGGCCGAGGATGCCCTGGCCGTCACCCTGGACGAACTGCTCGACGGCTGCCGTGTGCTGTGTTTCGACGAGTTCCACGTGCACGATATCGGCGATGCCATGCTGATTACCCGGCTGTTCAAGGCGTTGTTCCAGCGCGGCGTACTGGTACTGGTCACCTCCAACTATGCGCCCGAAGGCCTGTTACCCAACCCGCTGTACCACGAGCGGTTCAAACCGGTGATCGACTTGATCGCCACGCGCATGGAGGTGCTGGAAGTCAGCTCGCCCAAGGATTTCCGCAGCCTGCCCCAGGCTCATTCCGTGCAGCGCTTTACCACCGGGCAATACGTGTGGCCGGGCACACCGACCCAGCGTGCGGCGCTCGGCCTGCCGGTCACCGATGGCCCGGCGCAGCACCTGACGGTGGGCAACCGACAATTGATCTGCCGCCAGCATCACGCTCGCACCATCGCGCTCACCTTCAGCGACCTCTGCGAACAGCTGACAGCCGTGATGGACTACCTGCTGCTGTGCGAGGATTTCGATCACTGGATCATCGACGGCCTGCCCCACTTGGCCGAGTGCCCGATCGCTGTGCAGCAGCGCTTTATCAACCTAGTGGACGTGCTCTACGACAAAGACAAGCACCTGATCCTGATCGGCGAACAACCGCTGGCACAGGCGATGAGCGGTCAGGCCATCGACTTGGCGCGCACCGCCAGCCGCCTGAATCAACTGCAACACCCCAGCCCGCAACCGGTGCCCGACCCGGTATCATGAGCGCCATTTACGCCCCCTTGCCGAGTGACCGCGCCGTTCATGAATACCCTCGCCCAACTCAAGGCTGGCCAATTGGCCGGCGTTACGCGCCTGGACCTGTCCTGCGGGCTCACCGAATTCCCAGAAGAAATCTTCGGGCTGGCCGACTCCCTGGAGATCCTCAACCTCAGCGGTAACGCCCTGAGCCGCCTGCCCGACGACCTGCACCGCCTGCCGCACCTTCGCGTGCTCTTCTGCTCGGACAACGCTTTTACTGAGCTGCCGGAATGCCTGGGGCAGTGCGCCAAGTTGAGCATGATCGGCTTCAAGGCCAACCAGATCAGCCACGTTCCCGCCGCCGCTTTACCGCCGCTGTTGCGCTGGCTGATCCTCACCGACAATCGCATCAGCCAGTTGCCCGACGCGTTGGGCGAGCGGCCGCTGCTGCAAAAACTGATGCTCGCCGGGAACCAACTCGCGGCCCTGCCGGAAAGCCTGGCCAACTGTCACAACCTCGAATTGCTTCGCATCGCGTCCAACCGCTTTACCCATCTGCCGCAATGGCTGTTAGCCCTGCCAAGCCTGACCTGGTTGGCCTATGCCGGAAACCCGGTGGAAATGGCAGTGGATGTGGCGGCAGACGACGCAACGCCGGACATCCCGTGGGCAGAACTGGAATTGGCCGAAGTGCTGGGCGAAGGCGCCTCGGGGGTGATCCGCAAGGCCCTATGGAAACCGCAGGCCAAGCCGGTGGCAGTCAAACTCTATAAAGGCACCATCACCAGCGATGGCTCGCCGCTGCACGAAATGCAGGCCTGCATCGCCGCCGGGCTGCATCCCAATCTGATCAAGGTCGAGGGCCGTGTAGTCGGCCATCCCGATCACCAGGCCGCACTGGTGATGGACCTGATTGACCCCAGTTACCGCAACCTCGCCGCCCTGCCGAGCCTGACTTCGTGCACCCGCGACATCTACGAACCGACTGCCCGTTTCAGTGCCAATGTGGCCTTGCGCATGGCCCAGGGTATCGCCTCGGTGGCCGCTCATTTGCACAGGCACGGCATCACCCATGGCGACCTGTACGGCCACAATATTCTGTGGAATGAAGTGGGCGATTGCCTGCTAGGGGATTTTGGCGCAGCGTCGTTCCATGCCACGACGGATACCTTGGAGACACGGGCGTTACAGCGACTTGAAGTGCGGGCGTTCGGGGTGTTGCTGGGGGAATTGTTGGAGCGGGTTGAAACGGGGTTGAGCGGTGAACTCTTGGAACTCCAAAAAATGTGCTGTCAGCCGGATGTGTTGGCGCGACCGAGCTTCGAAGAAATCAACGCCTTGCTGGCATCTACCCAACACTCTTAAAACCAAGTAGGAGGGGGCTTGCTCCCGATTGCAGTGGGTCAGAACCACCGCTATCGGGAGCAAGCCCCCTCCCACAGTTGTACAGCTATAAATTCAATCAGCCCGCCAGGCCCACGAACATATCCTGCACGTCATCATGGTTGTCCAAACCTTCGAGGAAGGCTTCGACTTCAGCCATCTGCTCTTCCGTCAAACCGCTGACCGGATTTTTCGAGATGTAGCCCAGCTTGGCCGATAGCACGGTGAAACCCTGCTCGGGCAACGCTTTCTGCACTGCGTCCAAGTCGGTGGTTTCGGTGATGAACAGGGTCGCGCCCTCTTCTTCGCCGTCTTCAAAGTCCTGTGCACCGGCTTCAATCGCAGCCATTTCCGGATCCGCATCCGGGGTATCCGGCGACGCTTCGATCAGGCCGACATGGTTGAAGTCCCAGGCTACCGACCCCGAAGCACCCAACTGCCCCTTGCGGAACGCCACGCGGATTTCCGCCACGGTGCGGTTGATGTTGTCGGTTACGCACTCAACGATCAGCGGCACCTGGTGCGGGGCGAAACCTTCGTAGGTCACGCGGTGGTATTGCACAGTTTCACCGAGCAGACCGGCGCCCTTCTTGATCGCGCGTTCCAGGGTTTCCTTGGGCATCGAGGCCTTCTTGGCCTGCTCCACCACCAGACGCAGGTGAGCGTTGGTCGCGGTGTCGGCGCCATTGCGGGCGGCGATGGTGATTTCTTTCACCAGCTTGCCAAAGATCTTGCCCTTGGCATTGGATGCCGCTTCTTTATGTTTGACTTTCCACTGTGCGCCCATGACTCACTCTCTTCTATACATCGCGCCGAAACGTCTACTGGCCGGCGCTTTGGGGGCAGAGTTTATAGGGCAAAAACGCTCTGATCCACCAAAAACCGGCCATACCCCTCAGGTTCGCAAGGGTTTGATCGCAAGACCGCGGTCCGGCACGAAATCCCCGACCTGGGCCAGCACGGCCGGCCTGGCGTTCCAGTAGGGCATCAGCACCAGCGAGGAAAAGAGCGCGGCACCGGCAAACACGATAAACACCGTCACCGTATCGAAGTAGCCCGGCAGCAACCCGCCGAGGATCGCCCCCACCGAACCGCAACCGTTCACAAAGCCTGCGGCTGTCGCCCCCGCCTTGGCGGTGCCGAAGTCGATGGCGGCGGTGCTGCTGATCATTGAGTCCGGCCCGTAGAGGGTCAGGCCCATCACAAACAACAACGCCATCACCAGCAGCACGCTGCCGGTGTGCAGCGCGCCCATGAATAGCGCCAAGGCCACGGTCAGGGCCAGCAGGCTGAGCACGCAGGCCGGCATGCGTCGGGCACCGAAGAGTTTGTCGGACGCCAGCCCGATCAGCACTGGCCCCAGCAAACCGGCCAGTTCGAACGCCGTCGGCACGATGGCCGCGCCGACCTTGCCGACCGAGGGCATTTGCTCATACACGATCACCGGGCCCCACAACAGGATCGCGTAGCGCGCCGGTTTCAACAGGAAATACGCCAGCCCCAGGGTCAAGACGGTGCGGTTACGCAAGATGGCCCGCAGCGGTTCCAGCACGCTGATGCGCTTCTCGGCGGCGGCCTCCTCGGCGCTCAACAGCGGCTCCGGTTCCACGGCCGGCAAGTCCACGTCCTGCGGCGTGTTGCGCTGGAAGAGAAAGAACAGCACCGCCACAAACGCTACCACCGCCGCACTGGAGATAAACGCCGCATGCCAGCTGCCGATCAGGGTGTAGGCCCACCACCCGGCAAAGGGCGACGCCACCAGGCCACCGAAGGCGTAGCACGAACTCCATAACCCCAGCACCCGCCCGCGCTGCTGCGCCGGGAAGAAACTGCCGAGGTTCTTGCACAGTCCAGACCAGCCGGTGGACTGCGCCAAGCCCTGGATCAGCATGCAACTTATAAAGATCGGCAAGGTGGCAAACGTGCCCATCACCAGCGCCGCAGCGGCAGAAATCAGTAACCCGCCGAGCACAACGACACGCGGCCCGAAGCGGTCAGCCAGCATGCCCCAGGTGAACTGTCCGACGGCATAGGCCGCCAGGTAAATGCCATCCAGGTTGGCCATCATCATTTTGTCGAGGGGGAAACTCGGGTCGTCGACGATCCCCAGCTTTGCCACGGAAAACGCCTTGCGAGTGAAATAGAACGCGGCGTACGCCAGCCAGGTGATGGCGAAAATCTGCACACGCCAACGCTTGATGCTACCCATAGGGATATTCATGGTGTTTCTGACCTCAGGTGAGTGTGCCGGCAGAATCGAGAAGCAAATGCCTGTTGTTTTTATGGTTAAGCACTGCAATGCCGAGCCCTGGAAAGCGCGACATTGGTCAGATGAGTCCGGTGTCCCAGAGCCCATGACCACCGGAGGTTGTAGGACTCAACCTACAGTGGTTGAGACATATCAAAGCAATGGCTGACTAATAGGTAAAATCGATTTATCGTATTTCAAATATAAGCTCAGCTTGTAAGAGGATTTGCGATGTCGGTGTCCCATACCCAACTCAAAGCCTTTCATGCCGTGGCCGTACACGGCAGTTTCACCCAGGCCGCGGAACGGTTGTTCCTGACGCAACCGGCGATTTCCGACCAGGTGCGCAAACTAGAAGAGCGCTTCGGCGTGCTGTTATTTCATCGCAACAAGCGCTCAGTGCGCCTGACAGACCTGGGCGAACGCCTGCTGAGCATCACCCAGCGCCTGTTTGTGATCGAGGCCGAAGCCGAGGAACTGTTGCAGGACTCCCGCGCGTTGCTCACCGGCACCCTCACCCTCGCCGTGGATGCCCCCGTGCATGTGCTGCCGCAGATCGCGCGTTTTTGCCAGCTGTACCCGGGAATCAGCGTGAAGATCGAAACCGGCAACACCGACGAATCGCTGTTTCGCCTGTACAACTACCAGGCCGACCTGGCCTTGCTGGGCCGCGACGTCGACGATGAGCGCCTGCTGTCGCTGCCGTTGCCTGACGACCAATTGCTCGCCTTTGTCGCGCGCAACCACCCGTGGGCCGGACGCGAGTCCATCTGCTTGGCTGACCTGGACGACACGCCGCTGGTATTGCGTGAAATCGGCTCGGTCACCCGTCAGACCCTTGAACAGGAAATGAGCCAGGCAGGCTTGCGCATTCGTCCGGCGATCCAGGTGGAAGGCCGTGAGGCCGCGCGTGAAGCGGTGGTGGTGGGCATCGGCGTGGGCGTGGTCTCGGCGGCGGAGTTCGGCGCCGACTCACGGGTGTGCGCCATGCCGATCCGCGATTGCAGCCAGCGCATGAAAGAAACCCTGGTATGCCTCAAGGAACAGAGTTCCCGCCGGGTGGTGGCGACGTTCCTGGAGATCGTGCGCGACAGCCTTCAGCTCGGCGCCAACTCGAAAAACGCCTGAATCAGGCGCAACGAACGGCGCCGCTCCATGCAACCGAGTGTATGCCGGTTGACCAGCCCATCGCCCTCAATCGCCACGGCCTGCACGCGTGGGTCGGGGCTGACTTCCATGGACGAGACCACGCCCACTCCCAACTCAGCGGCGACGGCTTCGGTCACCGCTTCGCGGCTGTCCAGTTCCAGCAGCACCTTGGGCTGCACATTCGCCGCCACACAGGCGTCATCGAAGGTACGCCGGGTGATGGAGCTGGGCTCGCGCAGCACCATGATCACGTCGTTGAGTTGCTCGAGGCGAATACCCTCGGGTTGCTGCGCCCACGGATGGCTGGCCGGCACCAATGCGCAAATCCGCGACTCGTTCAACGGTTGCAGGTGCAGGCCATTGCGCGGCTCCACTTCGGTGAGCACCGCCACATCCGCATGTTCGGATAACAGCGCGGCGAGGGTTTCCTGGGCATTGCCCAGGCGCAGGTTGACGGTAATCCCGGGGTAGCGCGCGCGCAGGCTGGCAATCATCGGCATCACCAAGTGCGGGCCGTCCGCCGCGACTTCCAGACGCCCGGTCAGCAGTTGGCGGTTGGCCTCCAGCATCGTCTGGGCTTCGTCCACCAGGCCGAAGATCGCCCGTGTGATCGCCGCCAGCCGTGCGCCCTCTTCAGTCAACTCAACCCGTCGGGCGGTGCGCCGTAGCAACGGGATCTGGTAGTACTCCTCCAGGGCCTTGATATGCCCGGTCACCGCCGGTTGGCTGATGAAAAGCCGCGCGGCAGCACGGGTAAAACTGCCCTCGCGGGCCACGGCATCGAATGCGCGCAGTTGGAACAGGTTCATAGTCATCGGCCTCACTGATAGCTCGCATAACAACAAACAATTTGATTGATGACAAGCCAAACTGCAATTTAGGCGCCGTAGCTTCAACCCCCGATGCCTTGCGAGGACTTGAGATGACCACTGCCGCGCCGATCCTGCTGACCCCTGGCCCCCTGACCACATCCAACCGCACCCGTCAGGCCATGATGGTGGACTGGGGTTCATGGGATGACCGTTTCAACCAACTCACTGCCAGCGTCTGCGAGCAATTGCTGGCAATCCTCAATGGTGCTGACAGCCACCACTGTGTGCCCTTGCAAGGCAGCGGCACCTTTGCCGTCGAAGCGGCCATCGGCACCCTGGTCCCGCGTAATGGCAAGGTGCTGGTCCTGATCAACGGTGCGTATGGCAAGCGCCTGGCGAAGATCTGTGAAGTGCTGGGCCGCGACTTCAGCACCTTTGAAACCGCTGAAGACGAACCCACCACCGCCGCCGATGTGGACCGTTTGCTCCAGGCCGACACGGGCATCACCCACGTCGCGTTGATCCACTGCGAAACCAGCACCGGCATTCTCAATCCGTTGCCGGAGATCGCCCAGGTCGTTAAGAACCACGGCAAGCGCCTGATCATCGACGCCATGAGTTCCTTCGGCGCCCTTCCAATTGATGCCCGAAACGTGCCGTTCGACGCACTGATCGCCGCCTCGGGCAAGTGCCTCGAAGGCGTGCCCGGCATGGGCTTCGTCTTTGCCGAGAAGCAGGCACTGGCCGCCGCCCAAGGCAACTGCCATTCCCTGGCGATGGACCTGTTCGACCAGCACACCTACATGGCGAAGACCGGCCAGTGGCGCTTCACCCCACCGACCCACGTGGTCGCCGCCCTGCACGAAGCGCTGCTGCAATACCAGGAGGAAGGTGGCCTGCCTGCACGCCATCGACGCTATGCCGACAACTGCCAGGCGCTTCTGAACGGCATGGCCAGCCTTGGTTTGCGCAGTTTTCTGCCGGCCGAAATCCAGGCACCGATCATCGTCACCTTCCACGCCCCCAAAGACCCGCGCTACCAGTTCAAGGACTTCTACGAGCGGGTCAAGGCCAAGGGTTTCATCTTGTACCCCGGCAAATTGACCCAAGTGGAAACATTCCGCGTCGGCTGCATCGGCCATGTCGACGCAACCGGCATGCAGACGGCGGTCAAGGCGATCGCCGAGGTGCTGCAAGAAATGGAAGTGTTGGACATCTGATTCTCCCCATAACCCACAGGATCTGAACCATGAACTATCAAAACCCCAACACCCTCCAGGCCGTCATCCTCGATTGGGCCGGCACCGTCGTCGACTTCGGCTCCTTCGCACCGACTCAGATTTTTGTGGAGGCCTTCGCCGAGTTCGACGTGCAAGTCTCCATCGAAGAAGCCCGTGGCCCGATGGGCATGGGCAAGTGGGACCATATCCGCACCCTTTGCGACCAACCGCAAGTCGCCGAACGTTATCGCAAAGCGTTCGGCCGCACGCCCACCGACGACGACGTGACCGCCATCTACCAGCGCTTCATGCCGTTGCAGATCGAGAAGATCGCCGAACACTCGGCGCTGATCCCCGGCGCACTCGACACCATCGCTCAACTGCGTGAGCAAGGCATCAAGATTGGCTCCTGCTCTGGCTACCCCAAGCAGGTGATGGACAAGGTTGTCGCCCTGGCCGCCACCAATGGTTACGTCGCCGACCATGTGGTCGCCACCGATGAAGTGCCCAACGGCCGCCCATGGCCGGCCCAGGCCCTGGCCAATGTAATTGCCCTCGGAATTGATGATGTGGCGGCGTGCCTCAAGGTCGACGACACCGTGCCCGGCATACTCGAAGGTCGTCGCGCCGGAATGTGGACCGTGGCCCTGACCTGCTCCGGCAATGCCCTGGGGCTTACCTATGAACAGTTTCAAGCCCTCGATGCCGCCACCCTGGCCAGCGAACGCACACGCATCGAGGCGATGTTCGAAGGCTCACGCCCGCATTACCTGATCGATACCATCACTGACCTGCCGGCGGTGATCGCCGATGTTAACCAGCGTCTGGCGCGCGGTGAAATGCCGCAAAGCCACTGACAAGCGTCAATACAAAGGCATTCGCGCCGGGCAAATCGTTCAAAACAGGCATAAAGTAAAAAGACTCCGTCGCCAAAGAGCGGAGGTTTACCCTGATGAATAAGGAACCGAGCGATGCCGTGGAAAAATTCCGATACGCGCTACAGCACCATGTCGATTGCGCTGCACTGGTTGATGGTGGTGCTGCTGGCGGTGGTCTACGCCTGCATAGAGTTACGCGGCCAGTTCCCCAAAGGCAGCGGCGCCCGCACCTTGATCGTCGAGATGCACTTCATGTTCGGCCTCACCGTGTTTGTATTGGTATGGCTGCGTCTGTTCGCGCGCAGCCTGGGGGTGGCGCCGAAGATCGTCCCCGCCCCGCCGCAATGGCAAAGCCTGCTCGCCACCCTGATGCACGCCGCGCTGTACGCCTTGATGATCGGTATGCCGATTGCTGGTTGGCTGATCGTCAGTGCCGAGGGGCATTCGGTGATGTTCTATGGCATGGAGTTGCCGCCGTTAATTGGCGAGAACAAGCCACTGGCCAAAGAGATTGAAAGCTGGCACGTGTTGTTCGGCCAAATCGGGTATTGGCTGATCGGCCTGCATGCCCTGGCGGGGATCTTTCATCATTATGTGATGCGCGATAACACAGCGTTGCGGATGATGCCGGGTAAGCGCGCTAGGCTGTAAGCCCTCGGCGGCCTTGCAGGCCGCCGGTGTGCACAAAGATCAGGCGAGTACCGGGCGCGATGTGCCCGGCCTCGATCTGCTGCTTCAACGCCAGCAGGGCTTTGCCGGTGTACAGCGGTTCCAGCGGCACGCCGCAGGCCTGCTCCGTGGTTTCAATAAAGTCGAGCAACAGCGGGTCGACCTTGGCGAAGCCACCCCGGCTGGCATCCAGCAATGTATAGCCACCTTGCACCAAGGCACTCACGTTTTGCGCCACACCATGATCGTCCGGCACGGCCATTGCGCCGAACACCGGATGGGCGCCCGCCTCTGCCAGGACTAAACCTGCCAGCGTGGTGCCGGTGCCTGCTGCCAGCCACCAGCCGTCGTAATCGGCCCAACCCAGGTTTCTCAGTTGTTCACGGGCCTGTTCGACCAACACCCCACACCCCACTGCGCCGGCCAATCCGCTGCCGCCTTCAGGCACGGAATACAGATGCGGATAAAGCGCGCGCCAAGGTTCCCAGAAACCCGGCTCATGGCGCGCACGATAGCCGCCATAACCGAGCCAATGCAGCTGCATGCCGAATGCTTTCAAATCCTGGACGGTAGCCGTGTCTTGCGCATGACCGCGCAACAGGCCGACAGTGGGAAAGCCAAAACGCTTGCCCGCCGCCGCCAGTGCGTGCAGATGGTTGGAATAGGCGCCGCCGAGGCTGATAACGCCGCTGGCGCCTGCCTGTCGCGCCTGGGCCAAGTGCTCGGTGAGCTTGAACCACTTGTTGCCACTGATCAGCGGGTCGATGCGGTCCAGGCGCAGCACGGCCAACTCGACGCCGTTGAGCCAATCCAGTGCTAACGGTTCAAGCGGAGCATGGGGAAGCCAATCGAAAGGACCCATCGGGCGGCATCTGAATAAAAAAAGGGGCGGTAGTCTAACACCGCCCCTTGCGTCGTCTTACAGCTGCGCGGCGAGGCGCGAGCCTTGGTTGATGGCGCGCTTGGCATCCAACTCGGCCGCCACATCGGCGCCGCCGATCAGGTGCACGTTCTGGCCCGCTGCGACAAGGCCGTCGTGCAATTCACGCAACGGATCCTGGCCGGCACAGATGACGATATTGTCCACCGCCAACAGCTGCGGCTCGCCCTCGGCGCCGATGCGGATATGCAGGCCGTCATCGTCGATTTTCAGGTACTCAACGCTGTTGAGCATCTGCACCTGCTTGTTCTTCAAGCCGGTACGGTGAATCCAGCCGGTGGTTTTGCCCAGACCGTCGCCGACCTTTGAAGCCTTGCGCTGCAACAAAAACACTTCACGGGCCGGAGGATGGGGTTGAGGCTTGATGCCGGCCACACCGCCACGGGCTTGCAACTGGGTGTCGATGCCCCATTCTTTCCAGAATGCTTCACGGTCCAGGCTGGTAGACACGCCCTGGTGCACGAGGAATTCCGACACGTCGAAACCAATACCGCCAGCGCCAATCACCGCGACGCGCTTGCCCACCGGCTTGCGTTCAAGGATTACGTCCAGGTAGCTCAGCACCTTGGCATTTTCCACGCCCGCAATCGCCGGCGTGCGGGGCGCGATGCCGGTGGCCAGGATGATCTCGTCGTAGCCGCCAGCCGCCAGCTGCGCGACATCCACTCGGGTGTTGAGGCACAGCTCGACGTGGGTGGTTTGCAACTTGCGCTTGAAGTAGCGCAGGGTTTCAAAGAACTCTTCCTTGCCGGGCACACGCTTGGCGATGTTGAACTGGCCGCCGATCTCGCTGGCCGAGTCGAACAGCGTCACGTGGTGACCGCGTTCAGCGGCTACGGTGGCAGCGGCCAGACCCGCAGGGCCGGCGCCGACCACAGCGATTTTTTTGATCTGCTTGACCGGCAGGTAATTCAGTTCGGTCTCGTAGCATGCACGGGGATTGACCAAACAGGTGGTCAGCTTGCCGCCAAAGGTGTGGTCCAGGCAGGCCTGGTTGCAGCCGATGCAGGTGTTGATTTCATCGGCACGCCCGGCGGCGGCCTTGTTGACGAACTCCGGGTCGGCGAGGAACGGTCGCGCCATCGAAACCATGTCCGCATCGCCTTCAGCGAGAATCTGCTCGGCAATTTCCGGTGTATTGATGCGGTTGGTAGTGATCAGCGGGATCTGCACCGCACCGCGCAACTTGGCAGTGACTTTGCTGAACGCGCCGCGTGGCACCTTGGTGGCGATGGTCGGAATACGCGCTTCGTGCCAGCCGATGCCGGTGTTGATGATGGTCGCACCGGCCTGCTCGATGGCCTTGGCCAACTGCACGATTTCTTCCCAAGTGCTGCCGCCTTCCACGAGGTCGAGCATCGACAGGCGGAAGATGATGATGAAGTTCGGCCCCACCGCTTCGCGCACCCGCCGCACGATTTCCACGGCAAGGCGCATGCGATTTTCGTAGCTGCCGCCCCAACGGTCGGTGCGGTGGTTGGTGTGGGCGGCAAGGAACTGGTTAATGAAATAACCTTCGGAGCCCATGATTTCCACGCCGTCGTACTCGGCGACCTGGGCCAGCAGCGAACAGGTGACGAAATCCTGGATCTGCTTTTCGATGCCCTCTTCGTCCAATTCCTTGGGCTTGAACGGGTTGATCGGCGCCTGGATGGCGCTTGGCGCGACCTGCTTGGGGCTGTAGGCATAACGGCCGGCGTGGAGGATCTGCATGCAGATCTTGCCGCCCGCTTCATGCACGGCCTTGGTCACGATCTTGTGCTTTTGCGCTTCCTCGTCGGTAGTCAGCTTGGCCGCACCGGCGTACACCCCGCCTTCATCGTTGGGGCCAATGCCACCGGTGACCATCAGGCCCACGCCGCCACGGGCGCGCTCGGCAAAATAAGCCGCCATGCGTTCGAAGCCACCGGGTTTTTCTTCAAGGCCGGTGTGCATCGAACCCATCAGAGTACGGTTGCGCAAGGTCGTAAAACCCAGGTCCAACGGGGCCAGCAGGTGCGGGTAGGCAGCAGCGGTCATGGTACAGCTCCACAACGGATCATCACGGGACGTGGAAGGCTCGAATGGCCTGCCATCGGTTTATGTCCCACAGACTAAGAGGCGATCCCCTACCGCTCAATGACCGAAACTCACAACTTATTGATCCAAACGCACAGCGCCCCTTGGCAAGCCGCCGCATGGGCCCTACCCTAGTCAGCGAACCCTGCACTTGGTCTGTTGTCTGTTCCCCCATGCGTAAACTTCTAGCTTTTACCGTCACCCTGGCCCTGGTTGCCGCCGTCGCCGCGTATCTGGTCTGGACCCAGGAGCGCCCCGTGGCGCATTACCTGTCGGACCTGCGCAGCACCCTCGCCGTCAACGAAGGCCAACCCGCCGATCGAGGTAACCTGCTGGGCATCCAGCCGGAGTTATTCCCCGCCGACTACCAGAGCCTGGAACGCCTGCACCTGAAGCTTGCGGCGTACCTGCAAAACGCACGGGACCAGGGCCTGATCAACGAAAAGACCATTGTGGTACTGCCTGAACACATCGGCACTTGGCTGATGCTCACCGGCGAAAAAAACGAGGTGTACCAAGCGCTGCATGTGAAGGACGCGATGCACTGGCTGTCGCTGAGCAATCCCTTGCAATTCCTGCGTGCCTGGATCAGCGCCACGGGCGATGACCGCACCAACGACGCCTACCTGCGCATGAAAGCCCCGGCCATGGCGCGTGACTATCAAGTGCTGTTCGGCGGCCTGGCCAAGGAATTCGGGGTCACGGTGGTCGCTGGCTCCATTGCCCTGCCCAACCCAAGTGTGAGCCAAGGGCAACTCCAGGTCGGCCATGGCGCGCTGTTTAACGCCAGCGTGGTATTTGCGGCAGACGGCTTGCCCGTCGGCAATCTGCAACGCCAGCTCTACCCGATCTACGATGAGCGCGGTTTTATCGAGCCTGGAGACGAAAATATCGTCAGCGTGGTCGACACCCCGGCCGGCCGCCTTGGCGTGCTAGTGGGCAGTGACAGCTGGTACCCGGACAACTACCGCAAGCTCAACGAACAAGGCGCGCAGCTGATTGCAGTGCCGGCCTTTGTGCTTGGCCGCGAGACCTGGGATCGACCATGGCGCGGTTTTAAAAGCGTCTCCACTCCACAGGAAATCAGCCTCAAGCCCGAAGAGCTCAGTGAGGGCGAAGCGTGGCGCCGCCTGACCTTGATCAGCCAACAACCGATCAGCCAGGCCAGCGCCGGCATGAGCGTATTTCTGCGCGGGCAGTTCTGGGATTTGGGCACTGCCGGGCAGAGTTTCCTGAGTCACAACGGGCAGATCAACGCCGACAGCGACGCCCGTGGCGCGCGCCTGCTGAATATCTGGCTGTAACGCGGTGAAGCCGGTGCGCCTCGGGGATTTGTCGGTGGGCTTCGTGCACACCCTGGCCGACGCGATCCACAGCCACGGCCTGGACCCGCAACCGCTCTTGCTGCAATACGGCCTAGACCCGGCGCGCCTCGCCGAAGCTGGCGCGCGCTTGTCGATCCCGCGCTATATGCGCCTGGGCCATGCGGCCATTCAACTGACCGGCGACCCCGGCCTGGGCTTGCGCATGGGGCAACTCAGCCGCTTGAGCCAAGCGGGACTGGCTGGTGTCACCGCCGCACAGGCGCCTAACGTACGCGAAGCCGCTCGCACCCTGACGCGCTTTGAGCCGCTGTATGGTGCCAACTATCGCGGGCAATCGAGTTTTCATGAGGATGCCGAAGGCGCCTGGCTGCGTTTCTATTCCATCAGCCCCTACAACGCCTACAACCGTTTTGTGGTGGACTCGATCATTTCCAGCTGGTTGCATCAGCTCGCCAACCTGGCTCAACAACCGTTGCTGGCGCAACGAATCGACATCGAGTTCGATGCCCCCGAGTACAGCGAGCAGTACAGCCTATTGGGCGCCAACCAGGTCCACTTCGGTGCCGAGGCCAACCAGTTGCGCCTGAGCCAATCCACCCTGGCAATGCGTAACCCGCAGCATTGCCCAAGTACCTGGCAGCTCTTGCTGCAATTGTGTGAAAGGGAGTTGGAGCAGTTGACCCGCACCCGCAGTTTGCGCGAGCGCATTACCCGGTTGCTCGGGCCGATGCTCAACGGCGGCCGGGAACCCGACCTGGAAGAAGTGGCGGCACGCTTGAAGCTGCCGACCTGGACATTGCGCCGTAAACTGGCCGAAGAAGGCACTCAATTCCGCGCGATTCTCAACGATACCCGCCGCGACCTGGCCATGACCTACATTCGCGATACGGAACTGGCGTTCGGCGAGATCGCCTACTTGCTCGGCTTTGCCTCAGCCCAAGCCTTTCAACGGGCATTCAAGCGATGGAACAACCAGACCCCAGGGGAATTTCGCCGCAGTCAGCGGCATTCCGCCTGAAGTCGGTCTTACAGCTCGGTGGCGTCGTCGGCCGGATCCAGCGGATCGAATTCAAAGGCCTGGTACTCCAGCAGTTCTTCCTGGTAATCGTCCATCATGGACTCCTTCTTGACGTTAAAAGTGGCTGCAGATAAATGACCTGCATCACCAGCCTAAAGTGCCGTCATGACGAAAAAATGTCTGCGCCATGATGTTCCTGCACTTCAAGATTAAACGTAGCAGCGTTATGCGGATTTAGCGCCAGGGCTTTGAAGCGCGATTGCAATCAGCTACGCACTGAAATGGACGGCAATGCATTCCATTGTGGGAGGGGGCTTGCACCCTCGCACATGAGATCTGCATCAGGTTTCAGCTTTGCGTCGGCCACGGGTTTGAACACCCGCCTCCACCGCCATCCCGGCGGTACGCTCCAACGCCTCGGCAAACGCCCGGCGCTGCTCCGGTTCGATCTGCGACAGGAACAACTCGTCCACCGTACTTTCGTAGATCTTCCACATTTTTTTACGCAACGCCCGGCCGGTATCGGTGATCGACGCAAATGCCGCGCGGCCATCGCCGTCGGAGCGTGAACGCAGCACCAGGCCCTCCTTTTCCAGGCGGTCTACCAGGCGCGTGAGGTTATAGCGCTCAATGGCCAACACATCGGCCAACTCGTGCATGCGGCGGGTGCCTTCGGGGCCGCTTTCTAGACCCCACAGTGCGTCGTACCAGGCGTAAGGGGGCAAGTCGGCGGCCGCCAGGCGGCGCTCGATTTCACGGATGACCGTCCTGTGGGCCCTGACAAAACGGAACCATACATCGGGCTCTTTCGACGACATGCAACACCATCCGGTGGATTTCAAGAAGGTTGCAATAGTAGCTCATCCCGCGCTAGATTCGGCCATGTAGTTGCAATTGCAACAACATTGACGACGTTCCCACAAGGAGCCCGCCACTTGAAATCTGCCGACCCTGGAGCCTCACATGACCCCGAACAACGCAGTCAGACGCGACGTCGATCCACAGGAAACCCGCGAGTGGCTGGAGTCCATCGAATCGGTGCTGTCCACCGAAGGCCGCCCGCGCGCCCATTACCTGATCGATCAGTTGCTGGATTTCGACGTGGCGCGGCATGGCGACTTCTATGGGCGGGTGACCACGCCTTACGTCAACACGATCTCGGTGGATCGCCAGTTGCCCTACCCCGGCAACCTGGCCATCGAACGCCGCACCAATGCGTTTATCCGCTGGAACGCCATGGCCATGGTATTGCGTGCAGGCAAACACTCCGGTGTGGGTGGGCATATCGCCACTTATGCGTCAGCCGCTGTGCTTTACGACGTCGGCTTCGACCACTTCTTCCGTGGCCGCACCGACCGCTTCGACGGCGACCTGGTGTACATCCAGGGGCATTCCTCGCCTGGCATTTACGGCCGCGCCTACCTCGAAGGCCGCATCAGCGAAGCACAACTGGATAACTTCCGCCGTGAAGCCGGTGGTGAGGGCATTTCGTCCTACCCCCACCCACGACTAATGCCGGACTTCTGGCAATTTCCTACGGTGTCCATGGGACTGGGGCCGATCACGGCGGCCTATCAGGCGCGTTTTATGCGCTACCTGGAGTTTCGTGACCTCAAGCAACACCAGGGCCGTAAGGTCTGGGCATTCCTGGGTGATGGCGAAATGGACCAGCCGGAATCCCTGGCCGCCATTTCCCTGGCCGGACGCGAGAAACTCGACAACCTGATCTTCGTGGTCAACTGCAACCTGCAACGCCTGGACGGCCCGGTACGCGGCAACGCCAAGGTGATCCAGGAATTCGAAAGCCTGTACCGCGCCGCCGGCTGGAATGTGATCAAAGTGATCTGGGGTGGTGGCTGGGATGCACTGCTGGAAAAAGACACAAGCGGCCTGCTGCGCCAACGCATGATGGAATGCGTGGACGGTGACTATCAGAACTACAAATCCCAGAACGGCGCCTACGTGCGCGAACACTTCTTCGGCAAATACCCGGAGTTGCTGGCACTGGTTGCGGACCTGTCCGACGACGACATCTGGAAACTCTCACGGGGAGGCCATGACCCGGACAAGGTCTACAACGCCTATGCCGCCGCCGTGCGTCACAGTGGCCAACCGACGGTGATCCTGGCAAAAACCGTCAAGGGCTTTGGTATGGGCGAAGCCGGCGAAGGCCAGAACATTAACCACCAACTGAAAAAGATGGGTGCCGACGCCGTCAAGGCCTTCCGCGACCGCTTCGGCCTGGAAGTGCCCGATGAGCAACTTGCTGAAATTCCTTACCTCAAGCCCATAGCCGATAGCGAAGAAGCCCGTTACTTCGCTGCACGTCGCCAGGCCTTGGGCGGCTATGTGCCCGCGCGCCACACTGCGGTCGAATCGCTGCAGATCCCCGAACTGAGCGCCTTCGCCACTCAGCTCAAGGACACTGGCGAGCGCGCGATTTCCACCACCATGGCCTTCGTGCGCATCCTCGGCACGCTGCTGAAAGACCCGCACATGGGCAAGCTGATCGTGCCCATCGTGCCGGACGAATCACGCACCTTCGGCATGGAGAGCCTGTTCCGTCAGATCGGCATCCACTCCGCCGTCGGCCAACTCTACACCCCACAGGACTCCGGACAACTGAGCTACTACAAGGAGAGCAAGGACGGACAGATCATGCAGGAAGGCCTGAATGAGTCAGGCGCCATTTCCTCATGGATCGCGGCGAGTACGTCCTACAGCAACCACGGCCTGATGACCGTGCCGTTCTATATCTTCTATTCGATGTTCGGTTTCCAGCGCGTCGGCGACCTGGCTTGGGCGGCGGGCGATGCGCGCGCGTGGTTTCTTGCTGGGCGCCACGGCCGGGCGTACCACGCTGATGGGCGAAGGCTTGCAGCATGACGACGGTCATAGCCATATCCTCTCGTCGGTGATTCCGTGCTGCATCTCTTATGACCCGACCTTTGCCTACGAACTGGCGGTGATTATTCGCGAGGGCATGCGGCGCATGTACGTTGAGCAAGAGGACATTTACTACTACATCACCCTGCTCAACGAAAACTACCCGCACCCGGCGATGCCCGAAGGCGTGGAAGGCGGCATTCTCAAAGGTATGTACAGGCTCAGCGCCAACCCTGAGGCGCAAGTGCAACTGATGGGCAGTGGTTCGATCCTGCGAGAAGTGATCGCCGCCGCTGAACTGCTGGCCACCGACTTCGGTGTGCACGGCGACGTGTGGAGCGTGACCAGCCTCACCGAGTTGCGCCGTGACGGGCATGCGGCCGAACGCTGGAACCTGCTGCACCCGGAAAGCGAGCCTCGCGTGAGTTACGCAGAGCAATGCCTGGCCGGGCACACGGGGCCAGTGGTGGTGGCGACGGATTACGTGAAACTGTTCGCCGATCAGCTTCGTCCGTTCGTGCCGGGCCGTCGCTTTGTCGCGCTGGGCACTGATGGCTTCGGGCAATCAGACACCCGGGAAGCCTTGCGTGAGTTCTTTGAGGTGGATCGCCACTTCATCGCCCTGGCCGCCGTGAAGGCGCTGGCGGATGACGGCATGATCGGTCGCGACAAGGTCAGTGAAGCGATCAAACGCTACGGGATCAACGTCGACAAGGTGAATCCCGTAGCGGTCTGAACTACTGCGCAGGCGTTGGCAGGGGCGGAATCGCTTCTGTCGGCGCCGGCAGGTCCGGCGTGGTCGTGGCGGGTACGGGCTCGGCCTGCGGGGCAATCGGTGCGGCTTCAGGCGCAGGCACAACCGGCTCCGAAGCAGCTGGTACGGCAGGCTCTTCCTTCGGCGCCTCGACTTTCTCCGCCGCGGGTGCGGCCTTCGGCTCCGGCACACCGAGGTCCGCCTTTGGCTGCTCGGGGATATGCTCAGCCTTCTTCACTTCCTGGGGCAGGAAGACGTCCACCAACGCAAAGTAGCGATCGTAGAACTTCGGCGCGGACACCGTTTCACTCGCCACCTTCACCATCGAGTCATCGGTGGAGCCAATCGGCATCGACACCGACCCCAGCACGCCTACACCGAGGCTAGCGGAGTTGTTGACCTTCTTCAGCGCATAGCGATCCTGAAGGGCGTTGGCAAACATCGTCGAGTGCTTTTTACCTTTGCCGTCATCGGCACACACCACGTTGAAGCTGATCTGCAGGTGAGTTTCGCCGGTCTGCTGGAAACTCTTGTTACCCACGACCAGTTTCGGGTCGCTGCTGGTGATGATGTAGCCCTGGCTCAGCAAGGCACGCCGCGCGGCCTCGCACGCTGCTACATCGCTAACGGGGTAATCCCGGGAAAACGTACCGGAGTCGTCGAAGTTCTCATGTTCATAAATAGCGGTCTTGGGTGACGAGCAGCCCGCGGCGCCCGCCAGCACCAGCGCCAGCCCGAGGCTACGCAAGTGGAATGATGTTGACATTGAAGATCCTGAGGAAAACGGTCTGGGCGGTATTGTGCAACAGAACGAGGCCTTGGCGCGCGCATTCCTGTCGGTAAAACGTCACAGGGTTACGCACCGGGGCCTGCAGGGAAAAGCCCGGCGCACATATGGTCAATAAACACGCGTACCTTGGTCGAAGTATGGCGACCGGGCCACAACATCCAGAAACTGCCCCGGTGTTCCAAGTAATCATCCAACACCCGTTGCAAGCGCCCCTCGCCCACGGCCTGGTTGACCATGTAGTCCGGCAGGCAGGCAATGCCCAAACCCTCGAGCACCACGTGGTTCAGAGACTCAATGGTGGTACTGACCAACGGCGTACGTAACAGCGGTTCCGCAGCATCCGGGGCAAGACGCAACGGCCAGGGCTCGAGCTTGCCCGTGGCGCAGAACTTGTGGCGCAGGCAGGCGTGGCCATTCAGGTCCTGCGGTTGCTGCGGGGTGCCGTGTTGGGCGAAGTATCCCGGTGTGGCGACGAGCACCAACTGGTAGTGACCCAGGTGGCGCGCCATCAACCGCGAATCTTCCGGCTTGCCCGTGCGAATCACCGCATCGAAACCTTCCTCGATCACGTCCACCATACGGTCAGAGAAATCCACATCCAACTCGATATCCGGATAGACGCGCATAAAGTCACTGAGTACTGGCATCAACAAGCCCCGCACCTGCGGCACACTGATGCGCAGCTTGCCCCGTGGGGTTGCACCGGCGTCTGTCAGTTCCTGCTCGGCTGCTTCCACCTCAGCGAGAATCCGCCGCGACCGTTCAAGGAACAGCGAGCCTTCACTGGTCAAGGTGATACTGCGCGTGCTGCGGTGAAACAGCCGCACGCCCAGGCGCTCTTCCATCCGCGCAATGCTTTTGCCTACAGCCGACGACGACACCCCCAGCACACGGCCGGCGGCGGTGAAGCTGAGCGTCTGCGCCACCTGCACGAACACAGAAAGGCTGCCCAAGCTGTCCATGATCCCGCCTTCAGCGATTGCGGACACTTACGTCCGATAAGTTCGGAACCTTAGCCTGTTTTTCCGTCAACCACAGCCCCCTACTCTGCCTGCTTGCCCTTTTACCTGGATAAAACGTCATGAGCAGCAGCACTTCACTCACCGCATCAGCCCAGCGGGATTCATTACCGCTGGGCGGTCTACTGGCCCTGGCCAGCGCCGGCTTTATCACCATCCTCACCGAAGCCATGCCCGCCGGATTACTACCCCAGGTAGGCGAAGGCCTAGGCGTGTCGCCCGCCCTGGTCGGTCAACTGGTCACGGTCTATGCCCTTGGCTCGTTGCTGGCAGCCATCCCCCTGACGCTGCTGACCCGCGGCTTGCGCAGACGACCATTACTGCTGATGGCCATCGGCGGCTTTGCCTTGGTCAACAGCGTAACCGCGCTGTCCAGCCACTACGGGCTGACCCTCGTAGCGCGCTTTT
Organism: Pseudomonas sivasensis; assembly: GCF_021391435.1. Lineage (NCBI taxonomy): Bacteria > Pseudomonadati > Pseudomonadota > Gammaproteobacteria > Pseudomonadales > Pseudomonadaceae > Pseudomonas > Pseudomonas sivasensis. The sequence goes on from NZ_CP090029.1 coordinate 3,999,133, forward strand.
TTGCCGGGGTCTTCGCCGGGCTGCTTTGGGCGTTGCTAGCGGGTTATGCGAGCCGAATGGTGGCGCCACACCTGCAAGGTCGCGCCATTGCCGTGGCCATGCTGGGTGCACCGCTGGCGCTGTCACTGGGTGTGCCTGCGGGCACCTTCCTCGGCACCGCCGTTGGCTGGCGCCTGAGTTTTGCAATCATGACCGGGCTGACCTTGGTGTTACTGGCCTGGGCACGCTGGCAACTGCCGGATTTTGCCGGCGAACGGGCGGATAAACGCCTGGGGCTGCGCCAGGTGCTGAACCTGCCAGGAATTCGTCCGGTGCTGTGGGTAACGTTTACCTACGTGCTGGCCCACAACATTCTCTACACCTACATTGCCCCGTTGCTGGTGCCCGCCGGGATCGATGCGGATATTGACCGAGTGCTGCTGGTGTTTGGCCTCTCGGCGGTGCTGAGCATCTGGTTGGCAGGTGTGTTGATTGACCGGTGGCTGCGCGCCTTACTATTAATCAGTTGTGCGCTGTTTGGCCTGATCGCCCTGGCGCTGGCGTTCTGGATCAACGTGCCGGCAGTCATCTATACCGCCGTGGCGTTATGGGGCCTGGCGTTCGGCGGCCTGCCGGCGCTGTTGCAAACCGCACTGGCCCAATCGGCGGGCGAGTCGGCGGATACCGCACAATCAATGCTGGTGACCGTGTGGAACCTGGGGATAGCCGGTGGCGGGCTGGCGGGTGGCGTGTTGCTTCAGGGCTGGGGCGTCGCGGGCTTTCCATGGGCCGTTATGCTACTGATGCTACTGGCCTGGGCCGGCGCATCACAGACGGCGCCCCAGCAGTTGGCCCGGCCAGCCCGCCAAGTCGAATGTTGAAATGCGCTCGTAGCCACAGGACTCATAAAAACGCACCAGATCCCCTCTCCCGCCGCCGTAGCAGTCCACACGCAAACGCGTGACGCCTACTGCCCGGGCCTGGTCATCGGCAAAGGCCATCATGCGCCGCCCAAGGCCGCGAACACGCGGGTCACGCGCGGCAATCAACAGGCGCACATACACCTCGGGCTCAGTCGCCAACGGTACATAAGGCATGGGATCGCCCAAAACCAGCGCTCCACGGATACGCCCTGCGGGATCCTCTACCACCCACGCCCCGGGCAACGCGCAGGCTTCAGCCACTTGCGCGACCCGCCGGGGCAACGCCGACCAGGGCTCGGTGCCCCACTGATGGGTATTGCCTATGCCAACGAACCATGCAATCACCTCGTCGAACACCTGGAGCACGGCAGAAACATCCGCCACACGGGCGCGGCGGATCAGCAAGCCGTCCATTCCTTGAATCAACATGCATGGAACTCCTGGGTCGACGATACCGAGCACCCAGTCTAGCGCACATAAAAAAGCCCCCGGTCTTTTCAGGCCGGGGGCTTCTTGTTCAAACCAACATCAGTACTTCTTGATATCAGCCTTGGTTTCCAACTGCTTGCGGTACGCTGCGAAGTCCTGCTGGCCGACACGGGAAGCGAGGAAGCGGCGGTATTGGGCCTTTTCTTCTTCCGATGGGGCTGCAGCTTCATTCACGCCGTTCAAGCGCACGATCGCCAGGCTACCGTCAGCCAGGGTCACGGTGGTGAAGGTCGGCTTGTCCTTGACCGCAGGCTTAGGCATGCGGAACAGGGCTTGCAATACGGCTGGATCGATCGCTTCCTGGCTACGAGTAGCCGCTTCAGTGACTTTCCACGCCTGACCGTCGACCGGCTGGTTCAGCGGTGTCTTGCCATCACGCAGGCTGGCGATCAGCTCGTCAGCGTGAGTCTTGGCAGCCGCGCTGGCGCGCTCCTTGGCCATCTGCGTGCGGATTGCCGCAGCAACGCTTTCCAGCGGCAGTTGCGCAGGTTTGCGGTGCTCTTTGGCACGCAGCACGATGATGGTTTCCGGGTCCAGCTCAATGGCGGTGCTGTTGGCACCTTCATCCAGCACTTCCGGGCTGAACGCAGCGGTGACCACGGCACGGTTGGCCGCGACACCGTCACCACCTTCACGGCCAAACGGTGCGGAGGTGTGCACGGTCAGCTTCAGGTCAGAGGCAGGCTGAGCCAAATCAGAAGCTTCGAATGCCGCATCTTCCAATTGCTTGGTCGCTTCGACAAAACGCTGCTCTACCTGCTGGGCCTTGAGCTCACGGGTCAGTTTGTCTTTCAGGCTGGCGAACGTCGGCACTTGCGGTGCTTCAACGCCCAACAACTTGATCAAGTGCCAACCGAAGGCGCTGCGCACCGGCGTCGAGACCTGGTCCTGTTTCAACGCATACAGGGCCGTTTCGAAGTCCGGATCGTAGACGCCAGGGCCAGCGAAGCCGAGGTCACCGCCGTTGTTGGCAGAGCCAGGATCCTGGGAAAACTCCTTGGCCAGGGCTTCGAACTTCTCACCTTTGGCCAGGCGTGCCTGGATTTCTTCGATCTTAGCCTTGGCTTGCGCGTCGGAAACCTTGTCGTTGACTTCAATCAGGATGTGCGCCGCGCGACGCTGTTCAGCGAGGTTGGCGGTTTCTTTCTGATAGGCCGCCTGCAGCTCATCGTCCTTGACGTTGACCTGGTCGAAGAAAGAAGACTTCTTCAATTCCAGATAGTCGATGACCACCTGGTCCGGGGTCATAAACTCTTTGGCGTGCTGTTCGTAGTAAGCCTTGACCTCTTCGTCGGTGAGCTTCACCGCCGCAGGGTTGGCCTTGATGTTGACGGTGGCGAAATCGCGAGTCTGTTTTTCCAGACGGGCGAATGCGAGCACTTCGGCATCGGTGACAAAGCCGCTACCGGCAATGCCTGCGCGAACCTGACCGATCAGCATTTCCTGGGTCATCATCTGACGGAACTGCAGACGGCTGTAGCCCAACTGACGGATCACCTGGTCAAAGCGTTCGGCGTTGAACTTGCCGTCAACCTGGAATTCCGGCGTTTGCAGGATCACCTGGTCCAATGCAGCTTCAGAGAACCCGAACTTGGAATCGGCAGCACCTTGCAGCAACAGCTTGCGGTCGATCAGGCCTTTGAGAGCCGCCTCGCGCAGCAGTTTTTCGTCGAGGAGCGAAGCGTCGAAATCCTTGCCCAACTGTTGCATCAGCTGTCGACGTTGCATGTCGACGGCCTGGCTCAGCTCGGTCTGGGTGATTTCTTCACCGTTGACCTTGGCCACGTCCTGCTTGTTAGTACCCGAAGCCTGGAAAATGGCTTCGATACCGGTGAACGCCATCAATGCGACGATGATCCCGATAATGGTCTTGGCAATCCAGCCTTGTGAATTGTCCCTGATATTTTGCAGCATGCGTCCCCCAGAAACGGTTGAACTTCAAAAATTGGCAACCGTGGAGCGTGGGTAGAATCCGGATAGAAGAAAGGCGCATCCGAGGATGCGCCTTCTCGTAACTGGCGGAGCGGACGGGGGGTTGAACTTGCACCCCCGGCGTGGCGACCCAATGGATACGTGGGTCAGCTACCGCTCCGCTGCCAGGCCAGACCTGCGTCCGACCCGGGTAGCAAAGGCTTGAACGAAGCTTAGTTAACGGCTTCTTTCAGGGCTTTACCGGCTTTGAAACCTGGTTTTTTGGCAGCAGCGATTTGCAGTGCTTTGCCAGTCTGTGGGTTGCGGCCAGTGCGAGCTGGGCGGTCAGTCACAGAGAACGTACCGAAGCCTACCAGTACCACGGAGTCGCCGGCCTTCAGAGCGCCAGTGACGGATTCGATTACTGCATCCAGCGCACGGCCAGCAGCAGCTTTCGGGATATCAGCGGATGCAGCAATAGCATCAATCAGTTCCGACTTGTTCACTCTAAGTCCCCTTATATATCTATTGAGTATGATTCTAAGTTTTTTGGTAAACAGCAAAAACCAGTGCTGAATGGCCTACAGACACTTAAGAGCCGCTTTATAACAAGGGCTCTAAAAAGCTGTCAAGGAAGCCTCCAGGCTTATTCACATTAATGCGTGCTAATTCTTTCCTTGGAATCAGACTCTCGTTTTTCATCCTTGGCAACTATCTCCGGAGCCACATCCGGCAAGGGCTCTGGCGCGTATTGCAGCGCAATTTGCAGGACCTCGTCAATCCATTTAACCGGTTTAATCTGAAGATCCTGCTTGATGTTGTCAGGAATTTCCTTCAAGTCGCGAACATTCTCTTCAGGGATGATCACTGTTTTGATACCACCCCGGTGTGCTGCAAGCAATTTCTCTTTCAGACCACCGATGGCCAATACCTGACCACGCAGGGTGATTTCCCCAGTCATGGCAACGTCGGCACGCACCGGGATGCCGGTCAATGCAGACACCAAGGCCGTGCACATGCCTACGCCAGCGCTAGGGCCATCTTTAGGCGTAGCACCTTCCGGCATATGGATGTGAGTGTCATGCTTCTCGTGGAAGTCCAGGGGGATCCCCAGGCTTCTGGCGCGACTGCGCACCACGGTCTGCGCGGCAGTGATGGATTCAACCATCACGTCACCCAGGGAACCGGTCTTGATCAGCTGGCCTTTGCCTGGAATCACAGCAGCCTCGATGGTCAGCAATTCCCCGCCCACCTGGGTCCACGCCAAGCCAGTCACCTGACCGACTTGATCCTGCTGCTCGGCCAGGCCGTAGCGGAATTTCTTCACACCCAGGAAGTGCTCCAAGGAGTCGGCCACCACCTTCACGGAGAAGCGTTTTTCCAGCGCATGCTCTTTGACTGCCTTGCGGCAAATCTTCGCGATCTGGCGCTCAAGGCCCCGCACACCGGCCTCGCGGGTGTAGTAACGCACGATGTCGCGGATCGCTTCGATGTCAAATTCGATCTCGCCCTTCTTCAGGCCATTCGCCGAAATTTGCTTGGGCGCGAGGTACTTGACCGCAATGTTGATCTTCTCGTCCTCGGTGTAACCCGGTAGACGAATCACCTCCATCCGATCCAGCAAGGCCGGCGGGATGTTCATGGAGTTGGAAGTGCAGAGGAACATTACGTCAGACAAGTCGTAGTCGACTTCTAGGTAATGGTCGTTGAAATTATGGTTTTGCTCAGGGTCGAGCACTTCCAGCAACGCCGATGCCGGGTCGCCACGCATGTCGCTGCCCATTTTGTCGATTTCATCAAGCAGGAACAGCGGGTTGCGCACACCCACCTTTGTCATCTTTTGAATCAATCTTCCTGGCATCGAACCGATGTAAGTTCGGCGATGACCACGAATTTCCGCCTCATCACGCACACCGCCGAGCGCCATGCGCACGAATTTGCGGTTAGTCGCACTGGCAATCGATTCGGCGAGAGAGGTTTTACCAACACCTGGAGGGCCGACCAGGCACAACACCGGACCACGAATTTTCTTCACGCGCTTTTGCACGGCGAGGTATTCGAGAATCCGCTCTTTGACTTCTTCGAGGCCATAGTGATCGGCGTCGAGAATTTCCTCGGCACGTGTCAGGTCCAAACGCACTTTGGTCTGGGCCTTCCACGGCACTTGCACCAGCCAGTCGATATACGAGCGCACTACGGTCGCTTCAGCGGACATCGGCGACATCTGCTTGAGCTTGTTCAGCTCGGCATTAGCTTTGGTAAGAGCGTCTTTCGGCAGGCCTGCGGCATCAATGCGCTTTTTCAGCTCTTCGATTTCGTTGTGGCCCTCCTCGCTGTCGCCAAGTTCTTTCTGAATGGCCTTCATCTGCTCATTCAGGTAGTACTCGCGCTGGCTGCGCTCCATTTGTTTCTTCACGCGACCACGAATGCGCTTCTCAACCTGCAACAGGTCGATTTCGGCATCCAGCAACGCTAGGACATGTTCAACACGGGCCGACAGGTCGATGATTTCGAGGATGTCTTGCTTCTGCTCGATCTTCAGCGCCATGTGTGCGGCCATGGTGTCGACCAGACGGCTTGGCTCATCAATGCTATTGAGGGAAGACAGGACCTCAGCCGGGACTTTTTTGCCCAACTGCACATACTGCTCGAACTGCGAGAGCAGGCTGCGTACAAAAACTTCGGATTCGCGCTCAGGGGCTTCGACTTCGTCGATCAGCGCCACTTCGGCGCGCAGGTGACCATCCACCTCCATGAAACGCTCTACAGCACCTCGTTGCTCGCCTTCTACCAGCACCTTGACGGTGCCATCAGGCAGTTTGAGCAGTTGCAGGACAGTAGCAATTGTACCGACGCGATACAGGGCGTCTTCGCCTGGATCATCATCGGTAGGATTTCTCTGGGCCAACAGCAGGATCTGCTTGTCGCCCGTCATCGCTGCCTCAAGGGCTTCGATAGACTTCTCGCGCCCCACGAACAGCGGGATAACCATGTGCGGATAAACGACGACATCACGCAACGGCAGGAGAGGCAATTCAATGGTTGTCTTCATGATTTCGCCTCTATGACAGTTGAAAAATAAGCTTGAAACCAAGATGGGGGCTGCATGCAAAAAAAACAAGCTTATTGCCAGCAGTTAAACGCAGTAAACGCTTCAAGATGAAAGTCGCACAAAAAACAAAGGGGCCCTAGGGGCCCCTTGTTTGTACCGAAACTGCGAAACGCTTACGCGTCTGGCGCAGCTTTGGCAGTCGGCTCACTGTTCTCGTAGATATACAGCGGCTTGGACTTACCTTCTATAACGCTTTCGTCGATCACCACTTTACTCACCTCAGACTGCGAGGGAATTTCGTACATGGTGTCGAGCAACACGCCTTCAAGGATAGAACGCAGACCACGTGCACCGGTCTTGCGCTCCAGCGCCCGCTTGGCTACCGACTTGAGGGCATCAGTACGGAACTCAAGGTCCACACCTTCCATCTCAAACAGCTTGGCGTACTGCTTGGTCAGGGCATTTTTCGGCTCGGTGAGGATCTGAATCAGAGCAGCCTCATCCAACTCGTCCAATGTGGCCAGGACCGGCAAACGGCCAACGAATTCCGGGATCAGACCGAACTTGACCAGATCGTCAGGCTCAACCTCACGCAGGGACTCGCCCACCTTCTTGCCTTCTTCCTTGCTGCGCACTTCTGCACTGAAACCGATACCGCCCCGGGTGGAACGTTGCTGAATAACTTTTTCCAGCCCAGAGAACGCACCGCCACAGATGAACAGGATGTTACGCGTATCAACCTGAAGGAATTCCTGCTGCGGGTGCTTGCGGCCGCCTTGTGGCGGTACGGAAGCAACCGTGCCTTCAATCAGCTTCAACAGAGCCTGCTGCACGCCCTCACCAGAAACGTCCCGGGTGATCGACGGGTTGTCAGACTTGCGCGAGATCTTGTCGATTTCGTCGATATAGACAATACCCATCTGGGCCTTCTCTACGTCGTAATCGCACTTCTGCAGCAGTTTCTGAATGATGTTCTCGACGTCCTCACCCACGTAGCCAGCCTCAGTGAGGGTGGTAGCGTCGGCGATGGTGAACGGAACATTCAGCAGACGAGCGAGGGTTTCTGCAAGCAGGGTTTTACCCGAGCCTGTAGGACCGATCAGCAAGATGTTGCTCTTGCCGAGTTCGACTTCGTCGCCTTTCTTGTCACGCTGGTTCAGACGCTTGTAGTGGTTGTACACCGCTACGGCCAGAACCTTCTTTGCACGCTCTTGACCAATCACATATTGATCAAGGATGCCGCTGATTTCTTTAGGCGAAGGCAGTTTATGCGCGCTGCTCTCGGCCTGTGCTTCCTGCACCTCCTCGCGGATGATGTCATTGCACAGGTCGACGCACTCGTCGCAGATAAACACCGAGGGGCCGGCAATCAACTTGCGTACTTCATGCTGGCTTTTGCCACAGAAGGAGCAATAGAGCAGCTTGCCGTTGTCCTCGCCGTTGCGGGTGTCAGTCCTTCGTTCGATCCAAATCCGATAGGCTTGCAACACAAGATGAAGGCTTATGCGGGCTTTTTCAAGCCCGCCGATGATCGGACACGCCGACCAGCCCTATTTTGAGCGGCTTATATTAAGCGGGGCGCTTTTCGATCACTGCATCGATCAACCCGTATTCACGTGCGGCTTCGGCGCTCATGAAGTTGTCGCGGTTGGTGTCGCGCTCGATTTCTTCCAGCGTGTGCCCGCTGTGCTTGGCCATCAGCGTGTTAAGACGTTCGCGGATGAAGAGGATTTCCTTAGCGTGGATTTCGATGTCCGACGCTTGGCCCTGGAAACCGCCCAGTGGCTGGTGAATCATCACGCGCGAGTTCGGCAGGCAGTAACGCTTGCCCTCGGCACCCGCCGTCAGCAGGAACGCGCCCATGCTGCAGGCCTGGCCAATGCAGGTCGTCGAGACGTTAGGCTTGATGAACTGCATGGTGTCGTAGATCGACATACCTGCCGTCACCGAACCGCCCGGCGAGTTAATGTAGAGATGGATGTCCTTGTCCGGATTTTCCGCTTCAAGGAACAGCAGCTGCGCACAGATCAGGTTGGCCATGTAGTCCTCTACCGGGCCCACCAGAAAGATCACTCGCTCCTTGAGCAGGCGCGAGTAGATGTCGTAGGCGCGCTCGCCACGAGCAGACTGCTCGACAACCATCGGGACCAAGCCGCCTGCGGCCTGGATATCAGAGTTCTGCTGAATATAGGAATTACGGAACATGCTCTGCAGTTACTCCCAAATAGTCATGTCTTGAAAACGCACAAGCCAGCGCGAGGCTGGCTTATGGTTGAATTTCCAACGAGTTGGACAATCAGTCGGCTTGTGCTGCTTCCGCCGGCTTGACTGCTTCTTCGTAAGAGACCGCTTTATCGGTCACCTTAGCCTTCTGCAGAACAGTATCCACAACTTGTTCTTCCAGCACAACCGAACGCACTTCGTTCAGTTGCTGGTCGTTCTTGTAGTACCAAGCCACAACCTGCTCAGGCTCCTGGTAGGCCGAAGCCATTTCCTGGATCATTTCGCGAACGCGATCTTCATCAGGCTTGAGGTCGAACTGCTTGACCACTTCAGCCACGACCAAACCCAGCACAACGCGACGCTTGGCTTGCTCTTCGAACAGCTCGGCAGGCAGTTGGTCAGGCTTGATATTGCCACCAAACTGCTGAACCGCTTGAACGCGCAGGCGATCCACTTCATTGGACAGCAAAGCCTTAGGCACTTCGATCGGGTTGGCAGCCAGCAGACCGTCCATGACCTGATTCTTAACCTTGGACTTGATGGCCTGGCGCAGCTCGCGCTCCATGTTCTTGCGAACTTCGGTGCGGAAGCCTTCGATGCCGGTTTCCTTGATACCAAACTGATTGAAGAACTCTTCGTTCAGCTCTGGCAGCTTAGGCTCGGAAACGCTGTTGACGGTCACGGTGAACTCGGCAGCTTTGCCAGCCAAGTCCAGATTTTGGTAGTCAGCAGGGAAAGTCAGGTTCAAAACACGCTCTTCGCCGGCTTTGGCGCCAACCAGGCCGTCTTCGAAACCAGGAATCATGCGGTTGGAGCCGAGTACCAATTGGGTACCCTTGGCAGAGCCACCAGCGAACACTTCGCCGTCAACCTTGCCAACGAAATCGATGTTCAGCTGATCTTCGTTCTGGGCGGCACGATCGGCCACTTCGAAACGAGTGTTCTGCTTGCGCAGGATTTCCAGCATGTTGTCCAGGTCGGAATCAGCGACGTCAGCGCTCAGGCGCTCGATTTCGATACCGTCGAAACCAGCGACTTCGAACTCTGGGAACACTTCGAATACGGCAACATATTCCAGGTCCTTGCCAGCTTCCAGGGACTTAGGCTCGATCGAAGGCGAGCCAGCTGGGTTCAGCTTTTGCTCAACAACGGCTTCGTAGAAGGAAGCCTGGATCACGTCACCTACAGCTTCTTGACGCGCATCAGCACCAAAACGGCGCTTGATTTCGCTCATCGGCACTTTGCCTGGACGGAAACCAGCGATCTTGGCCTTTTGGGCAGTCTGCTGCAGACGCTTGTTGACCGCAGTCTCGATACGCTCTGCCGGCACGGTGATGCTCAGGCGGCGCTCAAGAGCAGTAGTATTTTCAACAGAAACTTGCATGAATATTCCTCGTTGCACAGACGTTAGCCGGCCGTTTCCGACCCCAGAATCAAGGGCATGCATTCTAGAGGGTCAAACTCAAGAAGTCACCCTACTGGAAACGGGTAAAAAAACAGCAGGCCATTTGTAGGTTCAAGTGCACGCGTGCACCTCATCCCGTTAGCAAATACAGCTCATCACGCCAGGGCTCTGCGCCAACCCTTCTATATATAGAAGGACCAGGAACGCAGCCCCCGGCAGCCAGCCTTGCGAGCAAGACCGGCGACAGGGAAGCAGCATCGAGAAACACAAATACGATGAAGCGCCCCGCCCTTGAAACTCGAAACGCTTAAACGAAAACGGCACAGCCCTTTTCAGGTACTGCGCCGTTATCGCTATTTAATAGCGGTACTGACCTCTCTATAGACGAGCATCAGTCCTACACGTTCAAAACCGGCAACGATTCTAACGCCAAGGCATTGAGAATGCTTGCTTTTTTGACAACCATAATCTCTAGGCGCCTCGCACTACTCGACCGCAACCGCCCACAGAAACAAGACCCGGCTTTTTCCAGATGCAAAAAAAAGCGCCAGATCATTGATCTGGCGCTTTTTCAAAATATGGGGTGGACGAAGGGGATCGAACCCTCGACAACGGGAGTCACAATCCCGTGCTCTACCAACTGAGCTACGCCCACCATATTGCATTAACAAAGAACTCGAACATCTTCTTTGTTGACCCCACCCAGCCTGACGGCTTGGCGAAGCTTTAATTGGTGCGGATGAAGAGACTCGAACTCTTACGCCTCGCGGCGCTGGAACCTAAATCCAGTGTGTCTACCAATTCCACCACATCCGCGTTTGAAGCTCTTAAAGCAAAGGCGCCAGACGATTAATCTGGCGCCTTTTCAAAATATGGGGTGGACGAAGGGGATCGAACCCTCGACAACGGGAGTCACAATCCCGTGCTCTACCAACTGAGCTACGCCCACCATATAGCGCTACTTGTGCCAAAGCTGCCTAATGGCGCACCCGGCAGGACTCGAACCTGCGACCATCCGCTTAGAAGGCGGATGCTCTATCCAGCTGAGCTACGGGCGCCTTATTAATCTGTACTCTTGGAGGATTACAAACTAAGTGCTTCCAGCCTTGCAGTACAACAATTCTGCTCGACCTTCTTAACCAGTGCTAGGCTGTGCCCGACAAGTGCGACGAATAGTATAGAGGGCCCGGAAACCCGTCAAATCTTTTTTGAAAAAAATTCATTTTATTTAAGGGGTTAGGCCAATTTGCAGACCAAGCGCCTTTGCCCTCACGCCGTGGCGTGCGAGAATGCGCGCACTTTTCCTCCCCCTCTCGATGGTTAATCACGCGTAATGACTGCACAACTTATCGACGGCAAATCAATCGCCGCCAGCCTGCGCCAGCAGATCGCCAAACGAGTCACCGAGCGCAGCCAGCAAGGCCTGCGCACGCCTGGCCTCGCGGTGATCCTGGTCGGCAGCGATCCTGCCTCTCAGGTTTATGTCTCGCACAAGCGTAAAGACTGTGAAGAGGTCGGCTTTATATCCAAGGCCTATGACCTGCCTGCCGCCACCACCCAAGAGGCACTCACCGATCTGATCGACGGCCTCAACGACAACCCTGCGATCGACGGCATCCTCCTGCAACTGCCACTGCCCGAGCACTTGGACGCGTCCAAGCTGCTGGAGCGAATCCGCCCGGACAAAGACGTCGACGGCTTCCATCCTTACAATGTCGGCCGCCTGGCCCAGCGCATCCCCCTGCTGCGCCCGTGCACGCCAAAAGGCATCATGACCCTGCTGGAAAGTACCGGTGTCGATCTGTACGGCCTTGATGCAGTTGTGGTCGGCGCGTCCAACATTGTCGGTCGCCCGATGGCCATGGAGCTGCTGCTGGCCGGCTGCACCGTGACCGTTACCCACCGCTTCACCAAGGACCTGGCAGGCCACGTTGGTCGTGCCGACCTCGTTGTCGTAGCCGCCGGCAAGCCGGGCCTGGTCAAAGGTGAGTGGATCAAGGAAGGCGCCATCGTTATCGACGTGGGCATCAACCGTCAGGAAGACGGCAAGCTGGTAGGCGATGTGGTGTACGACACTGCCCTGCCCCGCGCTGGCTGGATCACCCCGGTGCCAGGCGGCGTCGGCCCGATGACCCGCGCTTGCCTGCTGGAGAACACCCTGTACGCCGCAGAGACCCTGCACGGTTAATAACCAGTCGTACTGAAAAAGCCCTGCCTTATCGCAGGGCTTTTTATTGCCCGAAAAAAACCTGTTTTTTCTTAGTTTTTAAGCACTTTCGTCTGGTTTTAGAAGAACATTCGACACTCCATCGTCCATACTCCTAAAATGTAACGGCATTTATCAAAGAAACCGTTGCTCAACGGTATTTCCTACTTTTTTAGCGAGTTCATCCGCGTGAAAATTCGTCTTTCTATTGCCAGCCTATTTTTTGCGTTCACAGGCACCTTTGCGCACGCCGCCGAATCCACCCAGGCGCCGCGCGACCCATCCAAACTGCAGATCGCATCCGGCAGCGCCATGCTGGTGGACCTGCAGACCAACAAGGTCATCTACGCCAGCAACCCCGACGTGGTGGTGCCGATTGCGTCGGTGAGCAAGTTGATGACCGGCCTGATCGTGCTTGAAGCCAAGCAGAACATGGATGAGTACATCGACATCAACATCAAAGACACGCCGGAAATGAAAGGCGTGTTCTCCCGCGTAAAAATCGGCAGCGAAATGCCTCGCAAGGAAATGCTGCTGATCGCCCTGATGTCATCGGAAAACCGCGCCGCCGCCAGCCTGGCCCACCACTATCCGGGGGGCTACCCGGCATTTATCGCGGCGATGAACGCCAAGGCCAAGGCGCTGGGCATGACCAACACCCACTATGTTGAACCCACCGGCCTGTCGATACACAACGTGTCCACCGCCCGCGACCTGAGCAAGCTGTTGGCTGCCGCACGGCACTACCCGCTGCTCAGCCAGTTGAGCACCACGAAGGAAAAGACCGTTGCGTTCCGCAAGCCCAACTACACCCTGGGTTTCTCCAACACTGACCACCTGATCAACCGCGCCAACTGGGATATCAAGTTGACCAAGACCGGCTTCACTAACCAGGCCGGCCATTGCCTGGTGCTGGTGACCAGCATGGGTAATCGCCCGGTGTCGCTGGTGATCCTGGATGCGTTCGGCAAGTTCACGCACTTTGCCGATGCGAGCCGTATTCGCAGCTGGGTCGAGACCGGCAAGGGCGGTTCGGTGCCGGACGTGGCATTGCGCTACAAGGCCGACAAAAATCTGAAGAACCGCTCGAATGCGGCGCAAGCCCACCGTTAAAGGGCGCCGCACCACATTTTTATCGGTGTTCTGACAATACTTTAAGCGCCTGGGCCGCCGCCTGCTCCTGCCCGGCTTGGGCCGTCGCATTTGCCGCCTCGCGCCAACGCTGGGCATCCACATTCGCTGGCAACTGGCTCGGACGCTGGGTGAGGATCGCCCAGTGCCCGGCGCTTGCCCACTTCGATTCAAAGTCGCTGAAGCTCATCAATAAACGCCGGTCCATGCCCGAGCGCAGCAGAACCGTGCTTTTCTGCTGATTGAAGCCCACCACGACGACATAGTGCGCATCCGACCACAGCCCGCCGCCCACCCGCGCCATCACCGGATAACCCGCCGCCACTTGCGCCAGCACGGCCGTCAGTTTGGCATCCAGTGGATACACCATCAGCCCATACTCACGCGCCAACACTTGCATGTTGCGCTCCAGGTCCGCTTCGCCGCCCGGCAAACGCAGCGGCTTATCCAGCAAACCCGGTGTCATGACAATGCCTTGTTGCGACAGCATGCTGGCTAACGCCGTAGGACCGCTCTGATAAGCCTCGCTGCGAAAGGTCGGCACACCATTGAGTTCGACGCGCTCCGGCAAGCCCGGCAGTTTCGAAGGATGCCCGGAACAGGCCGCGAGGCCCATGGCGCAGGCCAGCAACAGGGATGATTTAACGTTCGACCGTAACCGCAATTTTTTACTCTCTTGATCAACTGCCGGTAAGGGCCCTGATCATAGGGCGCTCGGCCACGCGGGTATAGCCCAAAGCCAGGGTTTACCGCCTGAGATAGAGCAAACAAGTTGGATGAACACGACCATTGGTCAATAGCAGGCAACCGTCAGGTAGCTAGACTGTCCATTGAGAAGACTGTGTGTGCCCCGTACTGGGCGAAAGGAGGCCTGAATGAGCCTTGCAACGACGATTGTGATGTTGATCTGCGGTTGGCTGGCGGTTGCCGGCGCCATGTTGTGGGGGGTGTTGCGCATTACCCGTCGGCACCATCACCCCCACGTAAAACCTGCCAAGCCCCTAAAGGCAGCGGCACACCACGCCTAGCCAGGCATGCAATTGAAGTCCCGCGTCGCCGCAACTTCCTTGCCGTGGCCATCCTTTAAGGATGCACGCACGGTGGTGCCCAGGCTGGATTCCACCAGCGTGTAGTGCTCACCCGCCTTAAAGGCTTCGTATTCGACCCGGCCTTGGCAATCCCGCTGATTGTCGTCGCCGGGCTCCTCTTCGTACAACGTAACATCCAGGCTGTGAGCCCCCGGTTTTACCTCGAAATAGCGCCCGTCATCCACACGCTTGCCGTCCACGCGCTCAGCCAGCAAGTCATTCGGCGCATCCTCTGTCAGACCAATCCAGGCCTCACTCGGATCCGCTTTAGGGATCGGGCCGGCGCACGCCGACAGCAGCAATACGACACCCAATGCAGGGATCAACAACAGAGGTTTAAGTGACATGGCAGTACTCCAAAAAGACGATATGTCCGATGGGTGACAAGCGTGACCAGCAGCGCTGCCTGGAACAAATGAATCCATATGAAACGATCTTCAGCCCTTACCTAAATGTTCCTTCACCTGGCTGAAAGGCGCGTGTTAGGTGGGTCGGGCAAGACTGCCGGGGTTTGCAATCCTGCTCCCTCGGAGGTTCACGCATGCTCGGGCTGGTAAAGACCGCACTGCAAAAGCCCTACACGTTTATCGTGTTGGCCATATTTATCTGCATCATCGGGCCGATGGCGGCCCTGCGTACTCCCACCGACGTGTTCCCCGATATCGGCATCCCTGTGGTCGCCGTGGTCTGGCAGTACAACGGCCTGTCGCCGGACGCCATGGCGGGCCGCGTGATCTACACCTACGAACGCTCCCTGAGCACCACCGTCAACGACATCGAACATATCGAATCCCAATCCCTGCCAGGGATGGGCATCGTGAAAATCTTCTTCCAACCCGGCGTCGATATCCGCACCGCCAATGCCCAAGTGACCGCCGTGTCACAAACCGTGCTCAAGCAAATGCCGCCGGGCATCACGCCGCCGCTGATCCTCAACTACAGCGCGTCCACGGTGCCGATCCTGCAAATGGCGTTTTCCAGCCCAAGCCTCTCGGAAGCCAAGATCCGCGACCTGGTGCAGAACAACATCCGCCTGCCGTTGAGCGCCCTGCCCGGCCTGGCCATGCCCACACCGATGGGTGGCAAGCAGCGTCAGATCACCCTCGACCTCGACCCGCAAGCGCTGGCTGCCAAAGGCCTGTCGGCCCAGGATGTGGGCAATGCCCTGGCGCTGCAGAATCAGATCATTCCGGTGGGCACTGCCAAGCTCGGCCCCAACGAATACACCATCCTGCTCAACAACAGCCCCAAGGCCATCGATGAGCTTAACGACCTGCCGATCAAGACCGTCGACGGCGCGTTGATCACCATCGGCCAGGTTGCCCACGTGCGTGACGGCTCGCCGCCGCAGACCAACATCGTGCGCGTCGACGGTCATCGCGCAGTGCTGATGCCGGCGTTGAAAAACGGCAGCATTTCCACCCTGTCGATCATAGACGGTATCCGTGGAATGCTGCCGCGCATCAACGAGACCCTACCACCGTCACTGAAGACCTCGTTGCTGGGCGACGCCTCGGTGTTCGTCAAGCAATCGGTGGGCAGCGTGGCCCAGGAAGGCATCATCGCCGCGCTGCTGACCAGCGCGATGATCCTGCTGTTCCTCGGCAGCTGGCGCTCCACGATCATTATTGCGGCGTCGATTCCTCTGGCAGTGCTCTCAGCGATTGCGCTGCTGGCCGTCAGCGGGCAAACCCTCAACGTCATGACCCTCGGCGGGCTGGCGTTGGCGGTGGGGATCCTGGTGGACGACGCCACGGTGACCATCGAAAACATCAACTGGCACCTGGAACAAGGCAAGGCGGTGAAGACCGCGATCCTCGACGGCGCCGCGCAAATTGTCGGCCCGGCGTTCGTCTCGCTGCTGTGCATCTGCATCGTGTTCGTGCCGATGTTCCTGCTGCAAGGCATTGCCGGTTATCTGTTCCGGCCCATGGCGCTGGCGGTGATCTTTGCCATGGCCAGCTCGTTCATTCTTTCGCGCACCCTGGTGCCGACGCTGGCGATGTTCCTGCTCAAGCCGCATACGCCGGAGCAAGGCGCGGGACATCATCCGGAGGATGAATTTATCAACCACCATGAGGGTGAGCAGCACACGAAACCGCGCACTGCCGCGCTGCAAGCCGTGCTGAATTTCCAGCAAGGGTTCGAGCGCCACTTCTCGAATATCCGCGACACCTACCATGGCTTGCTGACATTGGCCCTGGGTCATCGCAAGCGCTTTATCGTGGGTTTTCTGGCCTGTGTGCTCGCCTCATTCCTGCTATTGCCCAGCCTTGGCCAGGACTTCTTCCCGGCCACGGATGCCGGTGCGCTGGCCCTGCATGTGCGCCTGCCGCTGGGCACGCGCATCGAAGAAAGCGCCGCCGCCTTCGACCGCATTGAAGCGCGGATCCGTGAGGTCATCCCTGCCGAAGAACTGGACACCATTGTCGATAACATTGGCATCCCGCTCAGCGGCATCGACATGGCCTACAGCAGCAGCGGCACCATCGGCCCGCAGGATGGCGACATTCAAGTCAGCCTGAAAAAACACCACGCGCCCACCGCCGACTACGTGAAAAAACTGCGTGAAGCGCTGCCGCAAAGTTTCCCCGGCAGCCACTTCGCGTTCCTGCCGGCGGACATCAGCAGCCAGATCCTCAACTTCGGCGCGCCGGCGCCGCTGGACGTGAAAATCTCCGGGCGCAGCGATGAAGAAAACCGCGCCTATGCCGTCGAGCTGGAACGTCGCCTGCAACACGTGCCCGGCATCGCCGACCTGCGCATCCAGCAGTCAACCGGCTACCCGTCGCTGCAGGTGAATGTCGACCGCCTGCGCGCCAACGGCCTGGGCATTACCGAGCGCGACGTGACCAACAGCATGGTCGCCTCTCTCGCCGGCAGCTCGCAAACCGCGCCGACCTTCTGGCTCAACCCGGCCAACGGCGTGTCCTATTCCATCGTCGCCGCCACCCCGCAATACCGCCTCGACAGCCTTCCATCACTGGAAGCGCTGCCCGTCACCGGCGCCAACGGGCAGTCGCAGATCCTCGGCGGTGTGGCAACCATCTCCCGCGTGCAAAGCCCGGCGGTGGTGACCCACTACAACATCGAACCGACCCTGGACCTGTACGCCAACGTGCAAGGCCGCGACCTCGGCGGCGTAGCCCGCGACGTGCAAAAGGTGCTGGATGACACCGCGTCCATGCGCCCAAAAGGCGCGACGATCAGCCTGCACGGCCAGATCGACGCGCTGCATGAAGCCTTCAGCGGCTTGAGCTTCGGCCTGCTCGGCGCGGTGGTGCTGATCTACCTGCTGATCGTGGTCAACTTCCAATCGTGGGCCGACCCGTTTGTGATCATCACTGCGTTGCCAGCGGCGTTAGCGGGGATCGTGTGGATGCTGTTCCTCAGCGGCACCTCGTTGTCGGTGCCCGCCTTGACCGGCGCGATCCTGTGCATGGGCGTAGCCACTGCCAACTCAATCCTGGTGGTTAGCTTCTGCCGTGAGCGCCTGGCCGAACATGGTGATGCGCTCAAGGCCGCGCTGGAGGCCGGTTACACGCGCTTCCGCCCGGTGTGCATGACCGCCCTGGCGATGATCATCGGCATGTTGCCCCTGGCGCTGTCCGAGGAGCAAAACGCGCCGCTGGGCCGTGCGGTGATCGGTGGTTTGATCTTCGCCACCATCGCCACCCTGTTGTTTGTTCCCGTGGTCTTCAGCCTGGTCCACGGGCGTCACCCTAGTCGCGCAGTTGCAGGAGAAACCCCACATGTCGTCTGATCACAAACCCTCGCGCAAGCGCCTGATGTTCATGGGTGTCGGCGGCCTGACCGTGGCTGCCCTGTTGGTCGCCAACGGCTTGCATGCCCGCACGCTGCACGAGCAATCGGTCACCGCCTGGACAGAGACAGCCGCCATCCCGCAAGTGATGGTGTTTCAACCCAAGCAGAATGTGGCCGGCGATACCTTGCGCCTGCCGGCGCACCTTGAGGCGTGGAGCAAGGCGCCGATCCACGCCCGGGTCAGCGGTTATTTGAAGGACTGGACAGTCGACATCGGCCGCCAGGTCAAGGCCGGGCAAGTCCTCGCCGAAATCGACAGCCCCGACCTCGACCAGCAACTGGCGCAAGCCCATGCACGCTTGGTGCAGGAACAGGCCAATGCGCGCCTCGCTGCAACCACCGCAACCCGATGGCAAAACCTGCTGGCGAGCCACTCCGTATCGCGCCAGGAAGCCGATGAAAAAACCTCCAACGCCGCGGCCGCCAAAGCCAATGCCCAGGCTGCTGCTGCCGACTATGCGCGGCTGTCCGCACTGGAAGGCTACAAGACGATTCGCGCGCCGTTCGCCGGCACCATCACGGCGCGCAACACCGACATCGGCCAATTGATCAAGGCCGACACCGACAGCGACCCGGAGTTGTTCAGCATCGCGGATACGCACCAGCTGCGGCTTTATGTACCCGTTCCACAGAACTACGCGGCAGTGATTCACCCCGGCCTGGAAGCCCGGCTCACCGTGCCCGAACACCCTGGCAAGCACTTCAAGGCACGGCTGATCGGCGACTCCACTGCCATCGACCGCCGCTCCGGCACCCTGCTCGCGCAGTTCGTGGTCGACAATCCCGACGACGCGCTACTGCCAGGTGATTACGCCGAAGCCACGCTGCCGATTCCGGCCGACACCCATGGTGTGAGCATCCCGGCCAGCGCGTTGATCTTTCGCGCCCAAGGCACCCAGGTCGCGGTACTGGATGGGCAGAACCATGTGCACCTGCAAGCCATCCATATCGGCCTCGACCTGGGCGAACGCCTGGTAATCGACCAGGGCCTGAAACCTGCCGACCGCGTGGTCGACAACCCGCCCGACGCTCTGCGCGAAGGCGACGCTGTGCAACTGGCCGACGCCGGAGGTGCGCATGCGCGTAAGGCTTAAGGTGCGCATGCGCACAGGGCTTAAACCACTCGCTGCGTTGACGCTGCTGGTATTGCAAGGTTGCTCGATGGCGCCCACCTACAAGGTGCCGTCGATTGACCTGCCGGCCAACTACCGCGAGCAGACCAACAACGGCCCCTGGCACAGCGCGCAGCCGTCCGACCAACTGGCCCCCGAATGGTGGAAGCTCTACAACGATTCGCGCCTGAATGACCTGCAACAGCAATTGCTCAAGGCCAACCCGGACTTGGCTGCAGCGCTGGCGCACTTCGATGCGTCCCAAGCCTATGCCAGTCAGTTACATGCCGGGCTGTTCCCGCAGATTACCGCCAGCGCACAACCGTTGCGCCAGCGCCAATCTGACTCGCGGCCGCTACGGGGGGAGACGCAGCCGTCGGTGTACAACAGCAACACCGCCGGTTTTTCGTTGAGTTACGACCTGGACCTGTGGGGCAAAATTCGCAATCAGGTCGCGGCCGGTGACGCCCAGGCGCAAGCGTCCGGGGATGACCTGGCGGTAGCGCGCCTGAGTTTGCAGCATCAGTTGGCGACCTTGTACGTGCAGCTCAATGGGCTGGATGCGCAGAGCCGGATTCTTACTGGCTCGCTGGAGGATTTCAGCCAGGCACTGCAACTGACCCGCAGCCGTTATGAGGGCCAGATAGCCTCGGAGCTGGACCTGACCCGTGCGCAAAATCAACTGGCGCAGGCCAGGGCGCAATTGGATGAGGTACGCGGGCAACGCAACCTCACCGAGCACGCCATCGGTGAATTGGTGGGTGTGGCAGCCAGCGACTTTACGCTGCCGCCCGGCCAGCAACTGATCGCCCTGCCAGGGGTTCCCTCGCAGCTGCCAAGCCACCTGCTGCAACGTCGCCCGGACATTGCGGCGGCAGAGCGCCGGGTGTTTGCGGCCAACGCGAATATCGGCGTAGCCAAGGCGGCGTGGTATCCGGATTTCAGTTTGACCGGGCTGATCGGCGGGCAAACGCAAGGCGTGGGGAATCTGCTGTCGGCAGGTAATCGGTATTGGGCGCTGGGGCCGTTGGTGAACCTGCCGATCTTTGACGGTGGCCGCCTGAATGCCAATGAACGCCAAGCCAAGGCCGAGTTTGAAGAAGCGTCCGCGCAGTACCGCAGCCAGGTACTGAAGGCCGTGCGCGAGGTGGAAGATAACCTCGCGCAACTGCGGGATTTGCAGCAGGAAGCGCAGGATGAGCAAGCCGCGGCGGACGCGGCGCAACACACGCAATCGCTGGCGATGAACAGCTATCAAGCGGGTGCGGTGAGTTACCTGGATGTGGTGACGGCGCAGACGGCGGCGTTGCAAGCGCAACGGACATTGCAGGCGGTGCAGACGCGGCAGCTGCAGGCCAGTGTAGGACTCCTGACGGCACTCGGCGGCGGCTGGCAACCTGGCGCCTGACATCACCTCCAGGCACAGTTCAAGCTAAATCCAGGAGAGAGCTTGCCCCCGATAGCGGTGGCTCAGTCAACCACCACTGACTGAGCCACCGCACATTTCAGCCCTCTGGCCGACTATTAAGAAAAACACTCACCGCTGTGTAATCACTACCATTGGCATGCCGATACAGGGTACTGCTGTGATAGTCGGATACATCCCCCGACACCGAAACCGTAATCGAACGGCTCTCGACATCAACTTTTACCGCCCCGTCACGCGTAACTAGAAACGGATGGGCATCTTTCAATACAGCCAATATTTCACTATCGGTTCCCAAGGTGCGGTAAACGTAATATCGGTAACTGAACGGAACAGTGGCCCCTCCGCGATCATCCTTGACGCCATAGATCGAAGCGTCATCACTGATCGGTACGCGGAGTACAACCTCCGTCAATTGCGGACGGCCCGGCGAAAGCAGCCAATCACCAGCGATATACACCAAGCAAAGCGCCAGCAAAATCGTTGTAACCCTTGAGTAAAGCGACTTTCTAGTAGTTCCTGAACCTGGCATAGCTGATTCCTTTCTTGATCCAATATTGGTCGACTGGATCGTCACCGAAAGGCGCATCCCCCCACCAACGACCAAACTCGGGTTTATCCGTACCCGCTCTGGTTTGAGCAAGTCCCGCTGCGCGTAAAAGCACTTCCTCGCTGAAACCCGCCGCAATCCCCACCGCAACATAGTGAAAATTTCCAAACGCTTCATATTCTTTGGAAATTTGCTTGTAGTCCCACGGGCCGCGATTGCGGACCTGAGTATAAAACCAAGAGTACATAAACGCTGAACCGGCTTTCAGTACATTCTTTTTATGAAAAGCGGTGGCCATATTTTCGTCAACAGATACACCAGGCGGGGTTATAGGGTTCGCCATTGCATGCTTCCTCTGCATTAGGTTTTTGCGCGGCAGAACCTAACACCAGATAGCCAAGATGATGAGCGAGGAGAAGAACAAAAGAGACTTCGTACAAAGGAGTAAGACATGCCTTACACCACAGCCTCAAAACAAGGTACTTCCACGTCCAATGAGGTTTCGGCAGCGTCAGTTCCGGCCTCATCGGGAGCAAGCCCCCTCCCACACTGGTCCCGCGTCAGACACACAATGTATGAACACCGCTGAGCCAATGTGGGAGGGGGCTTGCCCCCGATGGCGACCTTCCCGACACATCCTGCCAAAAGCCTGCCCATCAACCTCTTGCTCTCCAATCTAGCCTCTCTAAGCACATCTAGAGAGGGCCAGGGAATGGCAGATTTACCCGCTTCACACCGCCTGCGCATCAGCCGCTTCAGCGAACCCAACCGCATCTACCTCATCACCACCAACACCCACGAACGCATACCGATATTCAACAACTTCCATCTCGCTCGCTTAGTGGTCTGGCAATTTCGGCTGGCCCAGTACCAAGGGCTGGCCAATTCCCTGGCATGGGTGATCATGCCGGACCATTTCCATTGGCTGCTTGAACTGAAAAAAGGCTCGCTGGCGGACTTGATGTGCCAGGTGAAGTCAAAAAGCACCAGGACCGTTAATGGTGCAAGCGGACGCAAGGGGCGGCTTTGGCAAGAGAGCTTCCATGACCGGGCGCTACGCAAGGAAGATGACTTGGTGAAAATGGCCCGATATGTGGTGGCTAATCCATTGCGAGCGGGCCTGGTGGAGCGGATTGGCGACTACCCATTGTGGGATGCCATCTGGGTCTAACGTCTGGCAACACTAGCTGAAACAACACCGTTCAAATGTGGGAGGGGGCTTGCTCCCGATTGCGGTAGGTCAGTCAGATTATCTGTAACTGATACACCGCAATCGGGAGCAAGCCCCCTCCCACATTTTTTACCGGCATTTCAGGCGGCGAGTTTGCCGCTGGCGATGGCTGCCGATGCAGCCACCATGGCGCGCAGCAATACCGCACACCCCGCCGCCAGATCATCCGGGGCGGCATTCTCGATCTCGTTATGGCTGATCCCCCCCTCACACGGCACAAAGATCATCCCCGCCGGCCCCAACTCGGCGACGAAGATCGCGTCGTGACCTGCCCCGCTGACGATGTCCATGTTCGACAAGCCCAGCCCATTCGCCGCATCGCGCACGGCGTCAACGCAGCCTTTGTCGAAGTACAGCGGCGGGAAGTCGGCCGTGGGTTCCATTTCAAAACTCAAGCCATGCTTGGCGCAGGTGTCATCAATGACCTTGCGCACCTCGGCAATCATCGAATCCAAGCGCGCCGGTTCCAAGTGACGGAAGTCCAGGGTCATGCGCACTTCGCCAGGAATGACGTTGCGTGAGCCGGGATACGCCTGCAGGCAACCCACGGTCCCGCAAGCATGGGGCTGATGCCCCAACGCCGCCGCATTCACCGCCGCCACCACTGCCGCCGCGCCTACCAGGGCGTCCTTGCGCAGGTGCATCGGTGTCGGCCCCGCATGCGCTTCAACGCCGCGCAGCTTCAGGTCGAACCACTTTTGTCCGAGGGCGCCGAGTACCACACCGATGGTCTTTTTCTCATCCTCCAGAATCGGCCCTTGTTCGATATGCGCTTCGAAATACGCACCGACCTTGTGCCCACTCTCAGGACGGGTTCCCGCGTACCCAATCGCATTCAACGCATCACCCACGCTCACGCCATCCGCATCGACTTTGGCCAGCGTCTCCGCCAGGGTGAATTTTTCGGCAAACACTCCGGAGCCCATCATGCAGGGCGGAAAGCGCGAGCCTTCTTCGTTGGTCCACACCACCACTTCCAGCGGCGCTTCCGTTTCGATATTCAGATCGTTCAGGGTGCGCAGCACTTCCACCCCGGCTAATACACCAAAGCAGCCATCAAACTTGCCGCCCGTGGGCTGAGTGTCGATATGGCTGCCGGTCATCACGGGCGGCAGGTTGGGATTACGACCGGGACGGCGCGCGAAAATGTTGCCAATGCCGTCAACGGTCACGGTGCAACCGGCGTCTTCGCACCACTGCACAAACAGGTCGCGGGCCTTGCGGTCGAGGTCGGTGAGGGCCAGGCGGCACACGCCGCCCTTGGGGGTGGCACCGAGTTTGGCCAGGTCCATCAGCGACTGCCACAAGCGGTCGCGGTTGATGTGCTGGTGGGTCGATTGCAGAACGTCAAGGGCAGCGTTCATGGGGATCTCCTCAGGCTTGTATTTCTTATGAATTGACAACGACCGGGCTGATTCCGCGCCTGGCATTCAGGCCGTAATACAACAACCCGCCCAACGCCGAACCGGTAAACCAGCCGTAGCTGTAGAACCAGCTGAACGCATCACTGCCCAACGACAGCAACGTCAACACCACCGGCACGCCAAAGGCGATAAAGCCGCTCCAGTTCCACGCCGGGTATACGTCGTCGCGGTACAAGCCGGCCAGGTCCAGTTGCTGTTTGCGGGTGATGAAGTAGTCCACCACCATGATCCCGGCGATCGGGCCCAGCAAACTTGAGTAACCCAGCAACCAGTTGGAATACACGGTTTCCAGACTCACATCCGAGACGATCAGGCCGAGTTTTTTCAGCAGTTCATGGCCCATCAATACCAGCCCGACCAGGCCGGTGAGGATCACCGCCGTGGTGCGGTTGATCAGCTTGGGCGCGATGTTCTGGAAGTCGTTGGTGGGCGAGACGATGTTCGCGGCAGTGTTGGTGGACAAGGTCGCGACGATGATCAGCGCCATGGCCACGGCCACCCACACCGGGCTCTGGATATGACCGATCAGGGTCACCGGATCGGACACGCTGACGCCTACCAGCTTCACTGACGCCGCGGTCATGATCACGCCGAGGGCGGCGAACAGAAACATGGTCAGCGGCAGGCCGAAAATCTGCCCGAGGATCTGATCCTTCTGGCTTTTGGCGTAGCGGCTGAAATCGGGAATATTCAGCGACAAGGTGGCCCAGAAGCCCACCATCGCGGTAAGGCCGGCCATGAAATAACCGGTGAGGCTCGCCCCTTCAGGGCGCTTGGGAGGAATAGCCATCAACTCGCTGATAGATACATTCGGCATCGCCCACACCAGCAGGCCAATGCCCACAGCTACCAGCAACGGCGCCGACAGGGTTTCCAGACGCTTGATCGACTCAGCGCCACGCAATACGACCCACAAATTCAGGCACCAGAAAATCATGAAGCCGATCACTTCACCGGTGCCGCCTAGGGACTTCCACCCCTCGAAAATCGACCCCAGGAACAGGTGAATCGCCAGTCCGCCAAACATCGTCTGGATACCAAACCAGCCGCACGCCACCAGCGCGCGGATGAGGCACGGCACGTTGGAACCGAGGATCCCGAAGGACGAACGCAGCAACACCGGAAACGGAATGCCGTACTTGGTGCCGGGGAAGGCGTTGAGGGTCAGCGGAATCAGCACCACGATATTGGCGAGCAAAATCGCCATCAGCGCCTCGCCCACCGACAACCCGAAGTAAGCGGTCAGTACCCCACCCAGCGTGTAGGTGGGCACGCAGATCGACATGCCGACCCACAGCGCGGTGATGTGCCATTTGTTCCAGGTTCGTTCATGCACCTTGGTCGGTGCCATGTCGTGGTTATAGCGAGGGCTGTCGAGGACGTCGGGGCCGGCGTCGAGTTCGTACAGGCCGTTGCGTTCTATGACTTGCGATCTGTTCTGTTGCATGGCCGCTCCACGGTTTTTTCGAATTATTTTTGCTCACCTGCGTGGTGAGTGCAGGTGGCCGGAGTACCTCGTAAACAACATGACATCACGGGCCCGGCCAGCCGTTTCTGCACTCAATAACCGTGCCGAAAACCGCCACCACACCCTTACCGCTCATATAACTGACTGAAGTTAATCAGCTTTCCGATTGAACCTGCGGTACTTGCCACGCGACTCAGGCCGAATAACGTGGAAGTTGCCCGAACTGTCGGGACTCAATCTGGTGCAACACAATTATTTTTATTTCCCAGCCCCGTCAAGAGGCATATCTCAACCGTCTGATTTGCAATAAGAAATGTTGCTCATATTGAGATCCTGTCAAGTGCGTCAAAATGGTGAGAGGCCGCTACATTTTGGTGATTTTAATTTTTAATACTTATAAATCAGATACTTAATATGGATATAAGCTTATTAAAAATCTTCTTGCTCAATCGAAAAACTCGGGCTAGCTTCTATTCCTGTCACCGATGACAGGAATTAACCGACCATCGGCAGCAGTATTACAACACTTAGAACTGGCACAAGCCGGTCAAGCCTGTGAGGAACTCGACATGTCGCTGTTGATCCGTGGCGCTACCGTTATTACCCATGATGAAAGTTACCGCGCCGATGTGTTATGCGCAGGCGGTCTAATTCGCGCCATTGGCACGGATCTGGATATTCCCGCCGGCACTGAAATACTCGATGGCAGCGGCCAATACTTGATGCCCGGCGGCATCGACCCCCATACCCACATGCAACTGCCTTTCATGGGCACCGTGGCTAGTGAAGACTTTTTCAGTGGTACAGCAGCGGGCTTGGCCGGAGGCACCACCTCCATCATCGATTTTGTGATCCCCAACCCGCAGCAGTCCTTGATGGAAGCGTTTC
The DNA here is from genome assembly GCF_021391435.1 of Pseudomonas sivasensis. Lineage (NCBI taxonomy): Bacteria > Pseudomonadati > Pseudomonadota > Gammaproteobacteria > Pseudomonadales > Pseudomonadaceae > Pseudomonas > Pseudomonas sivasensis. Next base: position 4,025,464 of record NZ_CP090029.1, read on the forward strand.
ACCAATGGCGCGGCTGGGCCGAAAAATCGGCATCCGACTACGGCTTCCACGTGGCAATCACCTGGTGGAGCGAACAGGTGCGCGAGGAAATGGCCGAGCTGGTCAGCCATCACGGCATCAACAGCTTCAAGCACTTCATGGCCTACAAGAACGCAATCATGGCGGCCGACGACACCCTGGTCGCCAGCTTCGAGCGCTGCCTGGAACTCGGCGCCGTGCCCACCGTGCATGCCGAAAATGGCGAGTTGGTGTATCACCTGCAACGCAAGTTGATGGCCCAGGGCATCACCGGGCCGGAGGCGCACCCGCTGTCGCGCCCGTCCCAGGTAGAAGGTGAAGCGGCCAGCCGTGCGATCCGTATCGCCGAGACGATCGGCACGCCGCTGTACCTGGTGCACGTGTCCACCAAAGAAGCGCTGGATGAAATCACCTATGCCCGTGGCAAGGGCCAGGCGGTGTACGGCGAAGTGCTCGCCGGCCACTTGCTGCTGGACGACAGCGTCTACCAACACCCCGACTGGCAAACCGCCGCCGGCTATGTGATGAGTCCACCGTTCCGCCCGCGCGGGCACCAGGAAGCGCTGTGGCATGGCTTGCAATCGGGCAACCTGCACACCACCGCCACCGACCACTGCTGCTTCTGCGCCGAGCAAAAAGCTGCCGGGCGTGACGATTTCAGCAAGATCCCCAACGGCACCGCCGGTATCGAAGACCGCATGGCGCTGCTGTGGCACGAAGGCGTCAATACCGGGCGCCTGTCGATGCAGGAGTTTGTCGCGTTGACCTCCACCAACACCGCGAAGATCTTCAACCTGTACCCACGCAAAGGCGCGATCCGCGTGGGTGCGGATGCCGACCTGGTGCTGTGGGACCCCGAAGGCACGCGGACCATTTCCGCCAAGACGCACCATCAAAAGGTCGACTTCAACATCTTCGAAGGCAAGACCGTGCGCGGCGTGCCGAGCCACACCATCAGCCAGGGCAAACTGGTCTGGGCCGATGGCGACCTGCGCGCCGAACGCGGGGCCGGGCGGTATGTGGAACGGCCGGCGTATCCGTCGGTGTTTGAGCAGTTGAGCAAGCGGGCGGAGCATTCCAGGCCGGTTGTTGTGAAGCGCTGAGACCGCCATCGGGGGCAAGCCCCCTCCCACGCTTGACCGCATTCATTCAGATACAACTCGGTCGAATGTGGGAGGGGGCTTGCCCCCGATGAGGCCCAAACAGACAACACAAAAAACCAATGCCCATCAGAGGCAGCACCTCAATAACCGTGAGGCCAACACCGTGATCCAGACCCTGACCCACCTCCCCCATCCCCATGAAGACGGGGCCACCCTCGCCAGCCATTTCACCGACCTGGCGCCGCCCCTCAACGCCCGCCAGGCCCAACTGGAAGCCTCGCGCTGCCTGTATTGCTACGACGCCCCGTGCGTGAACGCGTGCCCCAGCGAAATCGACATCCCCTCGTTCATCCGCAATATCCACACTGACAACGTCCAAGGCGCCGCGCAGAAAATCCTCTCGGCCAATATCCTCGGCGGTAGCTGCGCCCGGGTCTGCCCCACCGAAATTCTCTGCCAACAAGCCTGCGTGCGTAACAACAGCGAAGAATGCGCGCCCGTGCTGATCGGCCTGTTGCAACGCTACGCCATCGACAATGCGCACTTCAGCGAACACCCCTTCCAGCGCGCCGCTTCCACCGGCAAGCGCATCGCCGTGGTGGGCGCCGGGCCAGCCGGTCTGGCCTGTGCCCATCGCGCAGCCCTGCATGGCCACGACGTGGTGATCTTCGAAGCGCGGGAAAAAGCCGGCGGCCTGAATGAATACGGGATCGCCAAATACAAACTGGTGGACGACTTTGCCCAAAAGGAGTTGGATTTTCTCCTGCAAATCGGCGGCATCGAAATCCGCCACGGCCAGCGCCTGGGTGACAACCTGACCTTGAGCGAACTGCATCAGCAATTCGATTCGGTATTCCTCGGCCTGGGTCTCGCCGCCAGCAAACAACTGGGGCTGCCCCACGAAGACGCCCCCGGCCTGCTCGCCGCCACCGATTACATCCGCGAGCTGCGCCAGGCCGATGACCTGACTCAACTGCCCCTGGCCGACCGCTGCATCGTGCTCGGCGCCGGCAACACCGCCATCGACATGGCCGTGCAAATGGCCCGCCTCGGCGCCCGCGATGTGAACCTCGTCTACCGCCGTGGCCTTGCCGATATGGGCGCCACTCACCATGAACAAGACATCGCCAAGGCTAATCAGGTGCGCCTATTAACCTGGGCACAGCCCGAAGAAGTGCTGCTGGATGACAAGGGCCACGTACGCGGCATGCGCTTCGCCCGCACCCGCGTGGAAAACGGCCGCCTGCTCCCCACCGGGGAAACCTTCGAACTGGCTGCCGATGCAATCTTCAAGGCCATTGGTCAAGGCTTCGACAACGACGCATTGCACGATCCCCTGGCGCAACAGCTGCACCGCGTGGGCGAGCGCATCTTCGTCGACGAACAGCTACGCACCAGCATCCCTGGGGTCTACGCCGGCGGCGACTGCGTCAGCCTCGGCCAGGACCTCACCGTACAGGCAGTGCAACACGGCAAGCTGGCCGCCGAAGCCATGCACGCCCAACTCATGCTCAATGTGGAGGCTGCGTAATGGCCGATCTCTCGATTGTCTTCGCCGGTATCAAAGCCCCCAACCCGTTCTGGCTGGCCTCCGCGCCGCCCACCGATAAGGCCTACAACGTGGTGCGTGCGTTTGAAGCAGGTTGGGGCGGCGTGGTGTGGAAGACCCTGGGTGAGGACCCCGCAGCGGTCAACGTGTCGTCACGTTACTCGGCGCACTTCGGCGCCAACCGTGAAGTGTTGGGCATCAACAACATCGAGCTGATCACCGACCGTTCCCTGGAGATCAACCTGCGGGAAATCACCCAGGTGAAAAAGGATTGGCCCGACCGCGCGCTGATCGTGTCGCTGATGGTGCCGTGTGTTGAAGAGTCCTGGAAAAACATTCTGCCCCTGGTGGAAGCCACCGGTTGCGACGGTATCGAGCTGAACTTCGGCTGCCCCCACGGCATGCCCGAGCGCGGTATGGGCGCGGCGGTGGGCCAGGTGCCGGAGTATGTGGAACAGGTGACGCGCTGGTGCAAGACCTATTGCTCGCTGCCGGTGATCGTCAAGCTCACGCCGAACATCACCGACATCCGTGTGGCGGCGCGGGCGGCCTATCGCGGCGGTGCGGATGCGGTGTCGCTGATCAACACCATCAATTCCATCACCAGCGTGGACCTGGATCGCATGGTCGCCCTCCCCATCGTCGGTACGCAAAGCACCCACGGAGGTTATTGCGGGTCGGCGGTCAAGCCGATTGCCTTGAACATGGTCGCGGAAATCGCCCGCGACCCGCAGACAAAAGGCCTGCCGATCTGCGGCATTGGCGGCATCGGCAACTGGCGCGACGCCGCTGAATTTGTCGCCCTCGGTTGCGGCGCGGTGCAAGTGTGCACGGCGGCGATGCTGCATGGTTTTCGCATCGTGGAGGAGATGAAGGACGGGCTGTCGCGGTGGATGGACAGCCAGGGTTACGCGAGCTTGCAAGAGTTTTCCGGGCGGGCTGTGGGCAATACAACGGACTGGAAGTACCTGGACATCAACTACCAGGTGATCGCCAAGATCGACCAAGAGGCGTGCATTGGCTGTGGGCGTTGCCATATTGCCTGTGAGGATACCTCTCACCAGGCCATCGCCAGCTTGAAGCAGGCGGACGGCACGCATAAGTACGAGGTGATCGATGATGAGTGCGTGGGCTGCAACCTGTGCCAGATCACCTGCCCAGTGGCGGATTGTATCGAGATGGTGCCTATCGACACGGGCAAGCCGTTTTTGAATTGGACGCAGGATCCGAGGAATCCCTACCGGGAGGCGGTGTAGGCCTGTAGGCCTGTAGGCCTGTAGGCCTGTAGGCCGCTATCGGGGGCAAGCCCCCTCCCACAATGGTCTGCATTCTTTCAGACAAAATGCAGTAAAGCCCCCTCCCACAGTTGTCTGCATTCTTTCAGACAAAATGCAGTAAAGGTGGGAGGGGCGGTGCGACGATTCGACTTGCTCCCGATGAGGCCCTCAGCCCCCCATCCCACTCAAGGCTCCAACCCAATCCCGCGCAAAATCACACCTGTCACCGTCTGGATCGCCTTCTCGAACTGCATATCCGACAACGGCTGGTGATCATTCAAAATCTTCACTTGATGGTCAAAGTCGGCATAGTGCTGGGTCGATGCCCAGATCATATACAGCAGGCTCGACGGCTCCACCGGCAGGATGCGTTTGTCTTCCACCCACTGGCGAATTTTCGCTTCCTTCATCTTGGCCCAGTCGTACAGGCTCTCGTCCAGCGCCTCACCGAGTGTTGGCGCGCCGTGGATGATTTCGTTGGCCCAGACCTTCGAACCATAGGGCCGCGTGCGTGAGCGCTGCATCTTGGCGCGGATGTAACTGCTGAGGACCACCCGCGGGTCATCGAAGGTTTCGAAGCTCAGGGCGTCCTGTTTCCACACCTCCAGCAGGTCGAACAGCACGGCGCTGTACAGTTCGCTTTTGGTGGTGAAGTAGTAATGCAGGTTGGAGCGCGGCAATTGCGCTTCTTCAGCAATGTCGGCCATGGCGGTGCTGCCGTAGCCTTTCTCGGCGAAGATTTTCTCCGCCGCCAGCAGGATTTTTTCGACGTTGATCCGACGAATTCCGATCTTGTGATTGCCCATAAGGGCTCCCTGACAAAGACATACGCCAAAGACTACCACCCGCTCTAGATCGGGGCGACAGGCGCAGTCGAAACTTCGTACACTGCCCGCTCCTAACCATTGATGGGTATTGCACAATGTTGATCAAGAAAACCCTGACCACTGTCGCCCTGCTCGCCTCCCTGCTGGGTGCCTCCGCAGCATTTGCCCATGCTCATCTCAAAAGCGCCACGCCTGCGGCAGACAGCACTGTCACGGCCCCCCAGGATCTGCGCCTGACCTTCAGCGAAGGCATCGAAGCCACCTTCACCAAGGTGTCCCTGAGCAAGGACGGCACCGAAATCGCCATCAAGGGCCTGGATACCGAAGGCGCCGACAAGAAAACCCTCGTAGTCACCCCGGCCGCGCCATTGGCGGCCGGTAACTACAAGGTGGTGTGGAATGCCGTCTCGGTCGACACCCACAAGAGCAACGGCGAATACAGCTTCAAGGTCGGCCAATAATCCATGGCGACGCTGCTGGTGCTGTGCCGCTTTGTGCATTTCATCGTCGTGTTGCTGATGTTCGGGGCCTGTGTGTTCAGGCCCTGGCTCCTAGGCGCCAAACCGCAGCCCGTGCTGGACCGACAATTGTTGCGCCTGACCCGTGGCCTGGCATGGACGGCTCTCGCGTCGGGTGTGATCTGGTTAATGTTGATCACCGTCAGCATGGCGGGCTCATGGGCGGCAGCGTTGGAACCGTCGACCGTGAAGTTGGTGCTGGGCAAGACCTTTTTTGGCCAGGTATGGACCTGGCATCTGATGTTGAATGGGTTGCTGGCCATCGCCCTGATGACCGCGTGGAAGGCCCCGCGCCTGCCGCTGATCACACTCTTGCTGATGACCCTCGCGCCGGTCGGCCATGGCGCCATGCTCGACGGGCTGAGCGGGCAGCTGTTGATCCTCAACCAAGTAGTGCACCTGATGTGCGTCGGTGCATGGTTGGGTGGGTTATTGCTGCTGGTTATGATCCTCAGGCAATCGAACCGTGATGAGCTGGCACCTGTCCTGCGTCGTTTCAGTGGCGTGGGCTATGGCCTGGTCGCGGGCCTGCTGGTGACTGGCTTGATCAATGTGCGCGTACTGACCGGGCAACTGTGGCCCACGCCGTTGTTCAGTGGTTTTGCCCTGATTCTGTTGATCAAGGTGATGCTGGTGTTGGGCATGTTGGCCCTGGCACTGCTGAACCGGCTGCGCCTTGATCGTTGCGAACAGCAGCTGGGCAGTTTGAAGGTCAGCGTGATGGTGGAGTGGCTGCTGGGTGTTTGCGCAGTAGCCGCTGTTTCGCTCCTCGGCACTTTGCCGCCGATGGTCCTGGCTGACTGAATATAGAAGGGGCGGTGCGTCGACTCGCCTGGCTTCCGATGGCGGTGTATCAGCGACATCATCTGTGACTGACCCACTGCTATCGGGGGCACGTCGAATCGTCGCACCGCCCCTCCCACATTGACTGTTAACGCCTTCACTTAGTCATCGTATAACTTCTGCTTGACACTCCACGAAAACCCCGCAAATATCCGCCCTAATGTTGTACGACGACGTATAACAAATAATAAAAACAACAAATCAAAGGGAGCGTCACTGTGAGTCAATTCGCCCGTAATTCCTCGTCGTGTATCGGCCTTATCGGTCTCGGCGGCCTGGCCTTCACCCTGCCCCTCATCACCCACGCCGAAGGTTTTGTCGACGACGCCAAAGCCACGCTCAACCTGCGCAACGCCTACTTCAACCGCAACTTCACCAACCCGGCAAACGCCCAGGGCAAGGCCGAAGAGTGGACGCAGAGTTTCATTCTCGATGCCAAGTCGGGCTTCACCCAGGGCACGGTGGGTTTCGGCCTTGATGTGTTGGGCCTGTATTCCCAGAAACTGGATGGCGGCAAAGGCACTGGCGGTACCCAATTGCTGCCAATCCACGATGACGGCCGCCCCGCCGACAACTTCGGACGCCTGGGTGTGGCGCTGAAAACCCGACTGTCGAAGACCGAACTGAAGGTCGGCGAATGGATGCCGGTGCTGCCGATCCTGCGTTCCGACGATGGTCGCTCCCTGCCCCAGACCTTTCGCGGCGGCCAGGTGACGTCCAACGAGATCGCCGGCCTGACCCTTTACGGCGGCCAGTTCCGTGGCAACAGCCCGCGCAACGACGCGAGCATGGAAGACATGTTCATGAACGGCAAAGCGGCATTCACCTCCGACCGGTTCAACTTCGGCGGCGGCGAATACAGCTTCAATGACAAGCGCACCCAGGTCGGCCTGTGGTACGCCGAACTGAGCGACATTTACCAGCAGCGCTACGTCAACCTCACCCACAGCCAGCCGGTAGGCGACTGGACGTTGGGCGCCAACCTCGGTTTCTTCAGCGGCAAGGAAGACGGCAGCGCCCTGGCCGGCGACCTGGACAACAAGACCACCTTCGCCCTGCTCTCGGCCAAATACGGCGGCAACACCTTCTATGTGGGCCTGCAAAAACTCACCGGCGACAGCGTGTGGATGCGCGTCAACGGCACCAGCGGCGGCACCCTGGCCAACGACAGTTACAACGCCAGCTATGACAACGCCAAGGAAAAATCCTGGCAGGTGCGACATGACTTCAACTTCGTGGTGCTCGGCGTACCGGGGCTGACCCTGATGAACCGCTACATCAGCGGCAGCAACGTGCACACCGGGGCGATCACTGATGGCAAGGAGTGGGGGCGTGAGTCGGAGCTGGCCTACACCGTGCAGAGCGGTGCGTTGAAGAACCTGAACGTTAAGTGGCGGAACTCGACCATGCGTCGGGATTTCAGCACCAACGAATTCGACGAAAACCGGATCTTTATCAGCTATCCAATCTCCCTGCTGTAGAGCTCAGTCTCCCAGCCCAAGAAAATCCCCTGTGGGAGAGGGCTTGCTCCCGATGGCGGTGGGTCAGTAGCAGATGCATTCACTGGCACGCCCTCATTGAGGGCAAGCCCTCTCCCACATTTTGCTCCGCACTCTGTCCGCAAGAACGTTGACAACCTGGGGGCTCCCTAACAATACTTCGGCATAGTCATACGACAACCTACAACAAAAATTTGGAATCCCCATGACCACGACCACCCCCGCTCCCGCTCCCTTCAACCGCCTGCTGCTCACCGGTGCCGCCGGTGGCCTCGGTAAAGTCCTGCGCGAGCGCCTGCGCCCTTACGCCCAGGTACTGCGTCTGTCCGACATCGCCGCCATGGCCCCGGCTGCCGATGCATCGGAGGAAGTCCAACCGTGCGACCTCGCCGACAAACAAGCCGTGCACCACTTGGTGGAAGGCGTCGACGCCATCCTGCACTTTGGCGGTGTCTCGGTGGAGCGTCCGTTTGAAGAAATCCTCGGTGCCAATATCAGCGGCACATTCCATATCTACGAAGCCGCCCGCCGCCATGGCGTGAAGCGCGTGATCTTCGCCAGCTCCAACCATGTGATCGGCTTCTACAAGCAGACCGAAACCATCGACGCCCATTCCCCACGCCGGCCCGACAGCTACTACGGCCTGTCCAAGTCCTATGGCGAAGACATGGCCAGCTTCTACTTCGACCGCTACGGCATCGAGACCGTGAGCATCCGTATCGGCTCCTCGTTCCCGGAACCGCAGAACCGTCGGATGATGCACACCTGGCTGAGTTTCGACGACCTCACTCAACTGCTCGAACGCGCGTTGTACACGCCGAACGTCGGCCACACCGTGGTCTACGGCATGTCGGATAACCTCGACACCTGGTGGGACAACCGCCACGCCGCACACCTGGGTTTTGTGCCCAAAGACACGTCCGAAGTGTTCCGCGCCCAGGTCGAAGCCCAGCCGCCAGTGGCAGCCGATGACCCGGCCAAGGTCTATCAGGGTGGCGCATTCTGCGCAGCCGGACCGTTCGGTGACTGAGTTCACATCAACCCAAGGGAATGAGTTGCCATGACTGCTGAATTGATCGTCGACGCCCGCAATGCCGTGGGCGAATGCCCGGTATGGGTGCCTGAGGAAAACGCGCTGTACTGGGTGGATATTCCCAACGGCGGCCTGCAGCGCTGGAGCGCCGGCAACGGCCATGTCGCCGCCTGGAAAGCCCCGCAGATGCTCGCCTGCATCGCCCGCACCAATGCGGGCAATTGGGTCGCAGGCATGGAAACCGGCTTTTTCCAACTCACCGCACACAACGACGACAGCCTCGACACCACCCCTCTGGCCAGTGTCAAACACCCACGCCCGGACATGCGCATGAACGATGGCCGCTGTGATCGCCAGGGCCGTTTCTGGGCCGGCAGCATGGTGCTCAACATGAGCGCCAATGCGGCGCAAGGCATCCTCTACCGTTATGCGTCCGGTTCAGCGCCCCACGCCCAACTTGACGGGTTCATCACCCTGAATGGCCTGGCCTTCAGCCCCGATGGCCGCACGATGTACGCCTCCGATTCCCACCCGCTGGTGCAGCAGATCTGGGCCTTCGACTACGACATCGAGACCGGCACGCCGTCCAATCGCCGCGTGTTTGTCGACATGAACCATTTCCTGGGTCGACCCGACGGCGCCGCGGTTGACGCCGAAGGCTGCTACTGGATCTGCGCCAACGACGCCGGTTTGGTCCACCGCTTCACCCCCGACGGTCGCCTGGATCGCTCCCTGAGCGTGCCGGTGAAAAAACCCACCATGTGCGCCTTCGGCGGCAGTCGGCTGGACACCCTCTTCGTCACCTCGATCCGTGATGACCAGAGCGACCAGTCCATCGCCGGCGGCGTGTTTGCGCTCAACCCCGGCGTCACCGGATTGCCGGAGCCCACCTTCACCCTCTAGCTGCATCGCTGTGCCTTGAATACAACAATAAAATAACAAGACAGGAGTGACCCCCAATGGACTTCAAACGCACCTTGCTCGCCGCCGCAGTGTTCACCCTCAGCAGCGCCGCTCACGCGCTGGAAATCAAATTCGCCGACATCCACCCCGCTGGCTACCCCACCGTGGTCGCCGAAGAAAACATGGGCAAGGCGCTGACCAAGGAAAGCAACGGCGAACTCACGTTCAAGTACTTCCCGGGCGGCGTGCTGGGCTCCGAGAAAGAAGTGGTCGAACAGGCCCAAGTGGGCGCCGTGCAGATGACCCGCGTCAGCCTCGGCATCGTCGGGCCGGTGGTGCCGGACGTGAACGTCTTCAACCTGCCGTTCGTGTTCCGCGACCAGGCGCATATGCGCAAGGTCATCGACGGCGAGATCGGCGATGAAATCCTCGCCAAGATCACCGACTCCGAGTTCGGCCTCGTGGCCCTGGCCTGGATGGACGGCGGCACGCGCAACCTTTACACCAAGAAACCGGTGCGCAAGATCGAAGACCTCAAGGGCATGAAGATCCGCGTGCAGGGCAACCCGCTGTTCATCGACGCCTTCAACGCCATGGGCGCCAACGGCATCGCCATGGACACCGGCGAGATCTTCAGTGCCTTGCAGACCGGTGTCATCGACGGCGCGGAGAACAACCCGCCCACCCTGCTGGAACACAACCACTTCCAGAACGCCAAGTACTACACCCTCACCGAACACCTGATCCTGCCTGAGCCCATCGTGATGTCGAAAATCACCTGGAACAAACTCACTCCCGCCCAGCAGGACATGGTGAAAAAAGCCGCCAAGGTCGCCCAGGCCGATGAGCGCGTGCTGTGGGACGCCAAGTCCGCCAGCAGTGAGGAAAAACTCAAGAAGGCCGGGGTCGAGTTCATCACCGTCGACAAAAAACCCTTCTACGACGCCACCGCCGCGGTGCGAGCCAAGTACGGCGCGCCTTACGCCGACATCATCAAGCGTATCGACGCCGTTCAGTAACGCCCCATTCCCTGACAAGGCCTGGCGCGGTCGGCATCGACGCGCCCGGTGACGGTGAACGCCATGAAGAATCTACTGCTGCGCATCAACGACCGTATCTACATGACCTGCATCTGGGTCGCCGGTCTCTCGGTCCTCGGGGTCGCACTGATCATTCCCTGGGGCATCTTTGCCCGCTACATCCTCGGCACCGGTTCCAGCTGGCCGGAGCCCACCGCTATCCTGCTGATGCTCGTGTTCACCTTTATCGGCGCAGCCGCCAGTTATCGTGCCGGGGCGCACATGTCGGTGGCCATGGTCACGGACCGCCTGCCACCTGCCCAACGCCGAATCGTCGGCATTTTCTCGCAACTGCTGATGGCGACAATCTGTCTGTTCATGGCGATCTGGGGCACCAAGTTGTGCCTGTCCACCTGGAACCAGTTCATGAGCGCCATCCCCACCCTGCGCGTGGGTATCACCTATATGCCGATCCCCATCGGGGGCGTGCTGACGCTGATTTTCGTGCTGGAAAAACTGCTGCTGGGCGACCAGAGCAACCGGCGCGTGGTGCGCTTCGACCTGGTAGAAGAAAACGAAGGGGCTGCCTGATATGGACGCATTGATTCTGCTGGGCAGCTTTATCGCCCTGATCCTGATCGGCATGCCGGTGGCCTATGCCCTGGGGCTGTCGGCGCTGATCGGCGCGTGGTGGATCGATATCCCGTTCCAGGCCCTGATGATTCAGGTGGCCGGCGGGGTGAACAAGTTTTCGCTGATGGCGATACCGTTCTTTGTGCTGGCTGGGGCGATCATGGCCGAGGGCGGCATGTCGCGGCGGCTGGTGGCGTTTGCCGGGGTGCTGGTGGGCTTTGTGCGCGGCGGGCTGTCCCTGGTGAACATCATGGCCTCGACGTTTTTCGGCGCGATCTCCGGCTCGTCGGTGGCGGACACCGCTTCGGTGGGCTCGGTGCTGATTCCAGAAATGGAGCGCCGTGGCTATCCACGGGAATTTGCCACGGCGGTGACCGTCAGCGGCTCGGTGCAGGCCTTGCTCACGCCACCCAGCCACAACTCGGTGCTCTACTCCCTGGCGGCTGGCGGCACTGTGTCCATCGCTTCGCTGTTCATGGCCGGCGTGGTGCCGGGCCTGCTGATGAGCGCGTGCCTGATGGTGCTGTGCCTGATCTTCGCGAAGAAACGCAACTACCCCAAAGGCGAAGTCATCCCCCTGAAGCAGGCGCTGAAGATTGCCGCCGATGCGCTCTGGGGCCTGATGGCCATGGTGATCATCCTCGGCGGCATCCTCTCGGGCATCTTCACTGCCACTGAGTCTGCCGCGATTGCAGTGCTGTGGGCGTTCTTCGTGACCATGTTCATCTACCGCGACTACAAGTGGCGCGAGCTGCCCAAGCTGATGCACCGCACGGTGCGCACGATTTCCATCGTGATGATCCTGATCGCCTTCGCCGCCAGCTTCGGCTACATCATGACCCTGATGCAGATCCCGGCGAAGATCACCACGCTGTTCCTAACGCTGTCGGACAACCGCTACGTGATCCTGATGTGCATCAACGCCATGCTGCTGTTGCTCGGCACGGTGATGGACATGGCGCCGCTGATCCTGATCCTCACGCCGATCCTGTTGCCGGTGGTGTTGGGTATCGGCGTCGACCCGGTGCACTTCGGCATGATCATGCTGGTGAACCTCGGCATTGGTCTGATCACCCCGCCGGTGGGCGCGGTGCTGTTTGTCGGCGCAGCGGTGGGCAAAACCACCATCGAGAAAACCGTAAAGGCGCTGGTGCCGTTTTATGCCGTGCTGTTCCTGGTGCTGATAGCAGTGACGTACATTCCAGCATTGTCGCTGTGGCTGCCGAGCGTGGTGCTGTAATGCTGATTGAACTTGAAGATAACCTGACCCACCTCACCTTGAATCCGGCCGTGGGCGGCAGCATCGTCAACTGGACGGTGCGCGCCACCGGGCAGCCGTTGCTGCGCCATAACGATGAGCAGGCGATCCATACCGGTTTGCCGGGCAAGCTGGGGTGCTATCCGTTGGTGCCCTGGTCCAACCGCATTGCCCACGGCGGTTTCGATAACCCCGACGGTTGGCTGGTGCTCACGCCTAACAGCCTGACCGATCCGCTGCCGATTCACGGTTCGGCCTGGCAACAAGCGTGGCAGGTGGTCAGCCAGTCGGCAGATGAAGTGGTGCTGGAGGTGGTCTGCGAGACGCCTTTTGCCTATCGCGCCGAGCAGCGGATTCACTTGAGCGATGGGGCCTTGCGTATCGAACTGCGCGTGACCCATCTGGCCGAAACAGCGGCGTGGCATGGCGTGGGCTTGCATCCGTACTTTCCGCGTCGGCCGGGTACCCGGTTGCAGGCCAAGGCCGCGCAGGTGTGGATGAGTGACGCGTCCAAGCTGCCGACCGGCTTGGCACCGGTGCCGGACGAGTGGGATTTCCAGGAAATGAATGCCCTGCCCCAAGGCTTGGTGGACAACGGCTTTTGCCAGTGGGACGGGTATTGCCGGATCGAACAGCCGGACCTGGGCTATGCGCTGGAATGCCAGGCCAGCGGGGCCGATTACTTCCTGCTGTACTGCCCGCCGGGGCAGGGGTTCTTTTGCATCGAGCCGGTGAGTCATCCGGTGAATGCTCATCACCTGGCGGGACGGCCGGGCCTGAAACTGCTGGAACACAATCAGTCGGTCCAACTCAACTTCACCCTGAAATACATTCAAAATGTGGGAGGGGGCTTGCCCCCGATAGCGGCCTGACAGCCGAACAGGATGCTGGAACAGACCGAGTACATATCCATTATTCAGCCAACGGCCGCTATGGGTTCCGCCCTTACGGCGGCTCGCTTCGCATCGTGATTACCGTTGACTGCTATAAAGTTGTGTAAATACCTATAGCTATCAGGGGCAAGCCCCTCCCACAGTTTTGATTTAGGTTTTGTCAGTGATGTCAGGGTGGAGAGTTTTTCAGACGCCCAGCCGTATCGATACTCACGACAACCGACAACCCCGGCCGCAACCGTTCGCTCTCAGCCTGATCCGGGTCCACCGTAATCCTTACCGGCACGCGCTGGGCAATCTTCACAAAGTTGCCCGTCGCGTTGTCCGCCTGCAACAGGCTGAACTCCGAGCCGGTGGCCGGCGAAATATGCTGCACCGTGCCATGAAACTTGCGGTGGTTCAGCGCATCCACGGTAAAGGTCACCGGCTGGCCGACCTGCACATTGTCCATTTGGGTTTCTTTCATATTGGCAATCACCCACAGCTGCTTCGGCACCAGTGCCATCAGCTGCGCGCCAGAGTTGACGTAGGCACCGAGGCGCACGCCAATCTGCCCCAACTGACCGTCGCGGGGTGCGGTGATGCGGGTGTTGGACAGATCGATCCGCGCCAATTCCACCGCCGCATCGGCACTCGCCACCGCCGCTTCCAGGGAGCCGCGATTGACGATCACCGTCTGCAAATCCTGCCGCGCGATTTCCAGGCTGGCCTGGGCTTGGGCGACGGCGGCGACCGTCTGCGCATTGGCAGCACGGGTCACGTCCAGCTCGCGCTTGGACACCGAACCGTCGCTGATCAGCTCCTCGTTACGACGCAAATCCGCAGTGCTTTTACGCGCCTGTGCCTGGCTGTCTACCAGCGCAGCCTGGCGTAACTTGATGGTCGCTTCGGCGCTGTTGCGCTGCTGCACAACATTGGCCAGCGAGGCCTTCTGCACCGCCAGTTGCGCCAAGGCTTGGTCCAGGCGCTGCTTGTAGATGCGATCATCAAGGCGCACCAACAAGTCACCGGCCTTGACGTACTGGAAGTCCTGCACTGGCACCTCGAACACATAGCCGCTGAGCTGCGGGCCAATAATCGTCACTTGGCCACGTACCAGGGCGTTTTCAGTGGTTTCCACCGCACTGCTGAACGGCGGCAGTTGCCAGGCATACAGCACGATCAGTACCCCGACGATGGCAATCGCGGCGAAGCCCATGGACGAAAGGATGCGCACGCGCAATGAGCGCGGCTCGGTGACCGTGGCGCCGGGCGGCATGGTGCCTTCCGGGGTGGATGCAATGGCGGTGGTGGTGGTTGTCGAAGGTTCGGTCATGAAGGTGCGCCGCTGGGTTGAACGGGAGGGGCTGCTGCTTGGGTGGTACTCATCAGCCACAGACTGCGAATAAATATCCAGAGCATGGTCAGGATCGCGATGATCGCAATCAGCATGAACACATCGTTGTAAGCCATGACATTCGCTTCACGGGTGGCCGCCGTGGCCAAGCTGCGGATACCCATCAGGTTGCGCAGCTCGGGGTCGGCAATGACACCGCCATAGGCCGAGCCACCGCTGCTCACCCGCGCGGCCACACGCGGGTCGAGCAAGGTCAAGTGTTCGACGATCATGCTGGAATGAAACTTCTCCCGCACGACCTGGAACGTTCCCAGCAACGCAGCTCCAATCAGGCCGCCGAGGTTCTGGCAAATGCCGAACATCACCGAAAAACTCACCAGATTGCGCGGGTTCGTCAGCACGTTCTTGGTGCCCAACACCATGGTCGGTCCCAGGAAAAAAGTGCCGCCAAAGCCCAACAGGAACTGGCTGATATACAGGTTTTCGGGCCGGGTCAGGTTGCTGGAGAAACTGTCCATCACCGAACCCGTGGCCATCAGCGCCAGGGAGATCACCAGCGGCATCAGCAGATGAGCCGGGTTGATCGTCAGCGCACTGACCGCCAGCCCGCTGATTGCGCCGGCCAGCATCACCACGTACAGCGTATGCATCTGCTGGTAGCTCATGTTCAACATCTGCATGAACCCGACCGCACCGGTGGACTGCTCCGACAGCACCATGCGAATCAGGATCACCGCCAGTGCCAGGCGAATCATGGTGCCGCTGCCCAGCCAACGGGTCATCAACATCGGGTTGGCGCGGTTATGCTCAATGGCCAGGCCGGCCATGATCAACACCAGGGAACAGGCTGACGCGATACCGATCCACGGGGCTTCCAGCCACCAGTCGATGCGCCCCAGGGACAGCACCGCACAGAGCAACGCCACGCCGGTGGCGAGGATGCCGAAGGTCAGGAAGTCGAGTTTCTCAAAGGTCTTGAAGCGGTCACCCGGCGGCAACTTGAGCAAGAACACACACCCCAGGCAGATCAGCGCCATCCCCAATTCAAACAGGTACAAACCGCGCCACTCGGCGATTTGCAGCAAATCTTCGGAGAACAACCGCGCCAGCGGCAACGCCAACTGCGCCGTGCCCAAACCCAGCACCAGGGCTTTGAGTCGCCACTTGGCGGGGAACGCCTGGATCATGTAGTACAAGCCCAACGAACTCAGGGCCGCGCCCACCATCCCATGGGCCGCCCGCACCGCGATGGCCGAACTGAGATCGTTAACGAACAAGTGGCCGAAGGTCACCAGCGCGTACAGCACCAGGAACACCTCGGTGAACACGCGCAGGCCGAACTGCTGGCGGAACTTCACCAGCAGCAGGTTCATGCACACGTTGGTCATCACATAGGCGGCGGGCAGCCAGGCCATTTCCGCTGTGGTCGCGCCGAGGGCGCCTTGCAGGTATTGCAGGTTGGCGATGACCAGGGCATTTCCCAGGCCGCCAGTGATCGCGACCAGCACACCGACCAGCGCATACAGCCAACGCTTGTGCGTAGGGTGCCACGGCGTCGACGGCGAACCGGGCAGGCTCGGGCGCTCGTGGGGTTCCCAGGTGTGGGGGGTGTATTTATCCATTCGATGACCTAGATGACCCGACGGGTGAGGTCGGTAAAACCATTACTCAGAGTAGTAAACCTGAGCGGGGTTCATCTTGCCATCTTGGGCATGGAATTGATGCCTGGAGCGGGTACGGTCAAAAGTCGGAGGGGGCTTGCTCTCTTTGGATTGCATGCCCATCCAGAACCGCCTTCCCGATCAGATCCAACCCAACCAACTCCAGTAAGTCGCCGCAAACACCAACATCAGCCCATACCCGATCACCGTCACCAGAATCCCCACCTTGGCGAACTGCCGCGCCGTAAACGTCCCAGTCCCCAGGCACACCATATTCTGCGGCGCATTAATCGGCAGGATGAACCCGTAGCTCATCACAAACCCCAGCAGCATGGTCATCCCCAACCGGTTGAACTCCCCGGGCAAGGTCTGCAACACCGCAATCAGGATCGGCAACAGCGCCGAGGTCAGCGCCGTGGCGCTGGCAAAGCCCAGGTGGATCACAATCAAAAACGCTCCCAAAATCGCAAACACCCCCAACGGCCCGACCTGATCCAACCCGGTGTGCGCCACCACCTGGGAGCCCAGCCACTGCCCGGCTTGGGTCGTCAGCAACGCGGTGCCGAGGCTGATGCCCACGCCGAATACAATCACCGTGCCCCACGGAATACGCGACTGCACATCCTTCCAGGTCATTACCCCAATCCCCGGCAACAGCAGGAAGACCAGCCCGGCGTAGGTGGTCGAGGTGGTGTCGAAAGGGTGCAGGCGCCCTTCCGTCGCCCACGCCAACAGCAACAGCACCGACACGGTGAGCAAGCGCTTCTGCGGGCCGGTCATCGGGCCGATGTCCACCAGGGACTGGGCCACGGCCTCTTTACCACCGGGAATGCTGTCGGTTTCCGGCGGCAGCAGCTTGATCACAAGGAACAGCAACACCGCCGACATGATCACCGCCCACGGCGCGCCGGCGATCAGCCAGTCGATCCACGACACGCGCTGGCCGAGCATCTTGTCCATAAAGCCCACGGTCAGCAGGTTTTGCGCGGCGGCGGTCTGGATGCCGACGTTCCAGATGCTGGTGCCCTGGGCCACCACGATCATCAGGCCGGCGGCAATATTGGAGCGCTTGTCCACGCCAAACGCGGCAACCACGCCCATCATGATCGGCACCACACAGGCACTGCGCGCGGTGGCACTGGGCACCACGAGGCTGAGCAGGATGGTCACCGCAATCGCCCCCAGCAGAATGCCGCGGGTGCTGGTGCCGACGCGGGTCAGGGTCACGAGGGCGATGCGCCGGTCGAGGCCGGTGTGGGTCATGGCCGCCGCAATGAACAACGCGCCCGCCACCAAGGCCAGTGCCGGGTTGGAAAAGCCGGTGAGCGCCATGCTGATGGCCGGGCTGGAGCCGATCAGATGGGCGGGGTCTTGCAGCGACGGCGCCGTGCCCAGCAAAAATGCCATGAGCGAGGTAATCATGATCGCGCTGGCTTCATAGGACACCGCCTCGGTGATCCACACCACCACGGCAAACGCGAGGATCGCCAGCATGCGCTGCCCGGCCACCGGCAGATCGGCGGGCAGCGGCAACAGCAGCACGCCGACCATCGCCAGTACGCCGATCACCAGGCCCAGGGGCAACTTGAAGGATGCTGCGGTTGTTGCGGGGGCGTTCATGGCGGGCTCCGTCGTGCTCTAAATCAGGCAGGCAGCATGGGGCAAAGCGCCGCAACGGGTGTTGACGGGTATCAAGACCCTAGGTCAATAACTGGCTCAATACCGCCCGCAACTTGCCGGGCTTGAGCGGTTTGTTCAACAACGGCGCGTCAAGGCGGCGCAGCACACGACGGCATTGGTCGGTGCGGTCGGCGGTGATGATCACGGCCGGGATCTTTTGCGCGAAATGCTCGCGCAGATGCTTGACCACCGCAGCGCCCACCACGCCGTGGTCGAGGTGGTAGTCGGCGAGGATCAACTCCGGCGCCCTGCCCTGCAACGCCAGTAACGCACCGGCCTGGTCGGTGGCGGTGACCACCTCACAGCCCCACTGCACCAGCAGCGCGCGCATGCTTTCGAGGATGCTCACCTCGTTATCGATCACCAGCAAACGCCGCCCCGGCAGCGGGTTGCCCGTGGTCGGCAGCACCGGCAGTTGGCTGATCGCCAGGGGCATCTCTTCGCTGATGGGCACCTCGATGCTGAACATCGAGCCACGCCCCGGCCACGAACGGACCGCCACTGGGTAGCCGAGGATCTCGGCGATACGCTCGACAATCGCCAGGCCCAGCCCCACGCCTTTGCGGTCCGAGGCGCGGCCGACGTCGAGCTGGTTGAATTCGAGGAAGATCGCGTCGAGCCGGTCGGCCGCGATGCCGCGCCCGGTGTCCCACACCTCCAGGCGCAGGCGGTCGCCACGGCGGCGCGCGCCGAGCAGGATGCAGCCCTCGTCGGTGTAGCGGCAGGCGTTGCTGAGGAAGTTGCGCAGAATCCGCGTCACCAGGCGCAAGTCGGTGCGAATCGCATAATGGCCGGTACGCGCGCGCAGGTTCAGCCCGGCCGCCAGCGCCACCGATTGGAACTCCGAGACCAGCGGCGCAAACAGTTCATCCAGGCGATACAGCGCCACGTCGGGTTTGACCGCCGCCTGGTCGAGCCGCGAAATATCCAGCAAATCGGTGAGTAAATCTTCCGCGCCTTCCAGCGCCTGGTGAGTACGTTCCACCAGTACCTGCTCGACGCTGGGCAAGTTGCGTTCACGCAGGGTGGAGATCAGCAGCCGCGCCGCGTTCAGCGGTTGCAGCAGGTCATGGCTCGCGGCGGCGAGGTATTTGTCCTTGCTGCGGTTGGCAGCCTCCGCGGCGTCGCGCGCATCGCGCAATTCCTGCTCGACCTGCTCACGCTGGGCGATCTGCTGTTGCAGGTTGCGGTTGGCTTCCAGCAGCTCATCGGTGCGCGCGGCCACGCGCTGCTCCAGCTCATCGTTGAGACGGATATAGCGGTTGCGCTCCGCCTCCAGCTCGTCGAGGCGCGCGGTGAGTTCCGGGTAGTGACTCTTGCGTGCCGAGTGATTGCCCAAGCCCAGCAGCCCTGCCAGTGCTTGTTGCTGGTCGTCAGAGCGCTTCGCCATAAACAACCTCGACGTCACGCTGGCTGGACTCACGAGGGTTGGTGAGGATGCAGGGGTCGTCCATCGCATGCTCGGACAGGAACGGAATATCCGCCACGCGCACCCCATGCAGCCCCAGGGTTTCGTGGAAGCCAATCGCATGTTTGAGCGCGATCAGGTGGTCGACCAATCGTCCGCAGATCTGTCGATGGTTGAGGCCACGGCAGTCAATGCCAAAGGTCTCGGCAATCACCTTGAAGCGCTCCGGCGCCGAGTTGTAGTTGAACGCCACCACATGCTCCACCAGCACCGCGTTGCACAAACCGTGGGGCAAATCGAGAAACCCGCCGAGGCTGTGGGACATGGCATGCACGGCGCCGAGGATCGCGTTGGAAAACGCCAGGCCCGCCTGCATGCTGCCGAGCATGATTTTCTCGCGCAGGGCAATGTCCGTGGGGTTGGCGATCATCTGCACCAGGTTGCCGTTGATCAGGCGCATGGCTTCCAGCGCATGGGGGTCGGTCAGTGGGCCGTGGCCGGTGGACACGAACGCCTCGATGGCATGCACCAGCGCGTCGATGCCGGTACAGGCGGACAGGAACGGGTCCATGCTCGCCGTGGTTTCCGGGTCGATCAGCGACACATCCGGCACCACCGCCTTGCTGACGATGGAGAACTTCATGCGCTCCTGCTGATTGGAAATGATCACGAACTGCGAGACATCCGCCGACGTCCCGGCGGTGGTGGGGATCAGGATCAACGGCGGGCTGGGCACACGAATGGTGTCCACGCCCTCGAACTCAAGAATGCTACGCCCATGGGCGACCACAATGCCGATGGCCTTGCCGCAATCCATCGGACTGCCGCCGCCGATGGCCACGATCACGTCGCAATGGTTTTCCCGATACACCTCGGCACCGAGCATTACTTCTTCGACGCGCGGGTTGGGCGACACAGCGCTGTACAGGCAGTAGTCGATACCGATGGCTTGCAGGCTGGCTTCCACATCGGCAACCCAACCGGCGGCGATCACCCCGGGGTCGCTGACCACCAGCACCTTGCGCGCACCAAAGGTCTTGGCGTAGTTACCGACGTTGTGCCGGCAGCCGGCACCGAAGATGATTTCAGGCGAGACGAATTTACGCAGGAGGCTCAGATTGGGGCTCATTGGAAAGCCTGTTCTTATTATTTTTGGGAGATGCGCTTCACACTAACCCATTCGCAGGCGAATGCAATCAGACCAAAGGGTCATTCCCAATACGGCACCGGCCAGCGCGAGGCTGGCCGGAGATGGATCAACGGCTGGCGAAGTACATGGTCACTTCGAAGCCGATACGCAGGTCGGTGAAGGCGGGTTTGGTCCACATGGGGAGAGTCCTCTTGTTGTGCCGGAAGATTCCGGTAGAGGCATTAATGCATGGGGGGATGGGGGTGCGAATGCTACTTTCGAAGGAGCTCGCACCCGCATTGGTAGCGGGTATACGCCGATCAAAATGTGGGAGGGGGCTTGCTCCCGATAGCAATGTGTCAGCCACATCACTGTTGACTGACCCACCGCCATCGGGAGCAAGCCCCCTCCCACAGGGGACCGCGTTGCAATGCGAGGGTTAGAAGAAACCCAATGGATTGATGTCGTAGCTCACCAGCAAATTCTTGGTCTGCTGGTAGTGATCGAGCATCATCTTGTGGTTCTCACGCCCCACGCCCGACTTCTTGTAGCCGCCAAACGCCGCATGCGCCGGGTACAGGTGATAACAGTTGGTCCACACGCGGCCAGCCTTGATCGCCCGGCCCATGCGGTAGGCGCGGTTGATGTCGCGGGTCCACAGCCCGGCGCCGAGGCCGAATTCGCTGTCGTTGGCAATGGCCAGGGCTTCGGCTTCGTCCTTGAAGGTGGTGATACCCACCACCGGGCCGAAGATTTCTTCCTGGAACACGCGCATCTTGTTGTGGCCCTTGAGCAGGGTCGGCTGGATGTAATAACCGCTGGACAGGTCGCCTTCCAGGCGCTCGGCCGCGCCGCCGGTGAGCAGCTCGGCGCCCTCTTCCTGGGCGATCTTGAGGTAGGAGAGGATCTTGTCGTATTGCTGCTCGGACGCCTGCGCGCCAACCATGGTCTCGGTGTCCAACGGGTTGCCGCGCTTGATCTTAACGATCTTCTTCATCACCACTTTCATGAAGTCGTCGTAGATCGACTCCTGCACCAGCGCCCGCGACGGGCAGGTGCACACTTCGCCCTGGTTGAAGAACGCCAACACCAGGCCTTCGGCCGCTTTTTCGATGAATTGCGGCTCGGCCTGCATGATGTCTTCGAAGAAGATGTTCGGCGACTTGCCGCCCAGTTCCACGGTAGACGGAATGAGGTTCTCGGCGGCCGCATGCATGATGTGCGCACCGATTGGGGTCGAGCCGGTAAAGGCGATCTTGGCGATGCGCTTGCTGGTGGCCAGCGCCTCCCCGGCTTCGCGGCCAAAGCCCTGAACGATGTTCAGCACGCCCGGTGGCAGCAGGTCATTGATCAGCTCGGCAAACACCATGATCGACAGCGGCGTCTGCTCGGCCGGCTTGAGCACGATGCAGTTACCGGCAGCCAGGGCCGGGGCGAGTTTCCAGGCGGCCATCAGCAGCGGGAAGTTCCACGGAATGATCTGCCCGACCACGCCCAATGGCTCATGGAAGTGATAGGCCGCGGTGTGTTCGTTGATCTCGGCGGCGCCGCCTTCCTGGGCGCGGATGCAGCCGGCGAAGTAGCGGAAGTGGTCGGCGGCCAGGGGCACGTCAGCGTTGAGGGTTTCGCGCACGGCCTTGCCGTTGTCCCAGCTTTCGGTCACGGCCAGTACTTCGAGATTCTGCTCGATACGGTCGGCGATTTTCAGCAGCACCAGGGAGCGATCCTGGGGCGACGTCTTGCCCCAGGCGTCAGCGGCGGCATGGGCGGCGTCGAGGGCTTTGTCGATATCGGCAGCGTTGGAGCGCGGGAATTCAGCGATCGCTTCACCGGTCACTGGCGAGGTGTTGGTGAAATACTCACCGCTCAGCGGGGCGACGAACTCTCCGCCGATGTAATTTCCGTAGCGCTGCTTGAAGCTGACGATAGCGCCAGGGGTGCCAGGTTGTGCGTAGATCATGTTAAAGCCTCTGTCTGGGTCCGGGCCTGTCGGTCAACAGGCGATGACCCGATAGTAAAGAGCCCCCGTTGCCGGGCGAATGCGCCGTTGGCAGGGGGGCACTTGTCATTTGGTCGTAGATTCAGTGTTTGGCGACCAGCTCTTTGGGCAGCTTGAAGGTCCAGAGCATGCCGCCCTGGTTGAAGTCCTTGATGCGCTTGGCCACCTCACCGCCCCACAACGGCACCGCGCCGCCCCAGCCGGAGAGCACCGAGACGTACTGTTCGCCGTCCATTTCCCAGGTCACAGGCGAACCGAGCACGCCGGAGCCGGTCTGGAATTCCCAGACCTTCTCGCCAGTCTTGGCGTTGAATGCTTGCAGGAAACCTTCCGGCGTACCGGTGAACACCAGGTTGCCCTTGGTGGTCAGCACCCCGCCCCACAGCGGCGCGAAGTTCTTGTGGCGCCAGACTTCCTTACCCGTCTTAGGATCGATGGCGCGCAGTACGCCGATGTAGTCTTCGTTCAACGGCTTGATAGTGAAGCCCGCGCCGAGGAACGCCGCGCCTTTCTTGTAGGCGATACCTTCGTTCCAGATGTCCATGCCCCACTCGTTGGACGGCACGTAGAACAGCCCGGTGTCACGGTTGTAGGCCATCGGCATCCAGTTCTTCGCACCGAGGAACGCCGGTGCGACAAACACCGAAGTGCCCTTGGTTTCGCTGCCCGGCGCACCTGGGCGGCTGGCTTCGTTGTAGATCGGACGACCGTCCTTATCCAGACCCGTGGCCCAGGTGATCTTGTCGACAAACGGGAAGCCACGGATGAACTTGCCGTTGGTGCGATCGAGCACGTAGAAGAAGCCGTTGCGGTCGGCGGTGGCCGCCGCTTTGATTTCCTTGCCACCTTCGGTGTAGTTGAAGGAGACCAGCTCGTTGACGCCGTCATAGTCCCAACCGTCGTGGGGCGTGCTCTGGAAGTGCCACTTGATGGTGCCGTCGTCCGGGTTCAGCGCCAGGCGCGAGGACGAGTAAAGGTTGTCGCCAGGGCGCAGGTGCGAGTTCCACGGCGCCGGGTTGCCGGTGCCGAACAGCAGCAGGTTGGTTTCCGGGTCGTAATAGCCGCCCAGCCACGGTGCCGCGCCGCCGGTTTTCCACAAATCCCCCGGCCAGGTCTTGCCCGCCTCGCCGCCGGAGATGCCGTTTTCCACAGCCTTGCCGTCTTTGTAGACATAACCCATATGGCCTTCGACCGTCGGGCGGCTCCACAGCAGCTCGCCGTTTTTCGGGTCATAGGCCTGGATCTTGCCGACCACGCCGAATTCGCCACCGGCCACGCCGGTGATCAGCTTGCCGTTGACCACCAGGGGCGCGGCGCTGATCGAGTAGCCTTCCTTGTGATCGGCGACCTGCTTGCTCCACACCACTTTGCCGGTGTCTTTGTTCAGCGCCACCAGCTTGGCGTCGAGGGTGCCGAAGAACACCAGGTCGCCGTACAGCGCCACGCCACGGTTGATCACGTCACAGCACGGGCGGATGTCATCGGGCAGACGCGCATCGTACTGCCAGAGCTTCTTGCCGGTGCGCGCATCCACCGCGAACACCCGCGAGTAGGAACCGGTGAGGTACATCACCCCGTCCTTGATCATCGGCTGCGCCTGTTGCCCACGCTGCTTTTCGCCGCCAAAGGAAAACGCCCAGACCGGGCGCAGTTCCTTGACGTTGTCGACGTTCAGGGTGTCGAGGGGGCTGTAGCGCTGGCCCTGCACGCCCAGGCCGTTGGTGACGATCTGCCCGGGGTTTTTCGGGTCCTGGAGGATGTCCTCATCGGTGACCGAGGCCATGGCCTGGCCGGATAACAGGATGGCACCGAGCAACACACTCAAGGCGAAGGGTTGGCGACGTGCGGGTTGGGTCATGACGGCTACCTCTGCGGTTTTTTGTTATACCCGGGAAATTTTCCCGGTCTGGTGCAGATTCTTGGGCGCAGGGGCCATTGTCACAATTGACCGCAGTATCGAGTTTGCTAGTTCCTTAGTAGCGGTTGCATCTGCTCGCGCTCGTAACGCGGGTACAGGTGGCTGACGCTGCGGATCAGTTCATAGCGGCTCAAGCTGATCGCGGCGAAGCGTTCGGGGATGGGGCTGCGGATCATCTCGGCCATGTCGTTGCCCTTGGCAGCGCCGTCACGCAGCAGTTGATCGAGCCAGGTCAGGTAGTCGCGCATTTGCGTGAAGGGTTGCGCGTCGCTGGCCACCGGGCCATGGCCGGGCACGATCAGGGTCCAGGGCAAGGCTTGCAGGGTGCCGAGGTCGGCCAGCCACACCGCCAGCCCCGGGCTGTTGGGGGTGGTGAGCGCGCGTTGGTAAAACACCAGGTCGCCGGCGAACAGCACGCCGGTGCTCTGGTCGAAGATCGCTAGGTCGGCGCCGGTGTGGCCGGTGAGCGCGAGCAGGCGCAAGTCGTGACGGCCGACGCTCAGCACACCGGGTTCCAGCACCTGAGTGGGCAACACCACTTCAGTGCCGCGCATCCAGTCGCCGACCATGCGGTAGAGGTTTTCCGCCATGCCGTCGCCCTGCTCATGCAGCAGCCGCGTGGTCTCGGCCAGGGCGCCGATGGGCACGTCCTTGAAGGCCTGGTTGCCCAGCGCATGGTCGGGGTGATGATGGGTAATCAGCACCTGGATCACCGGCTTGGGGGTGACGCGGGCGATGGCCTCGCGCATCGCTTCGCCGTAGCGCCGCGACGGCCCGGTGTCGATCACCACCACGCCGGCCTCGGTGACGATGAAGGCGGTGTTGACGATATTGCCGCCATTGGCCTTGGCAAAATTGTCAGTGCTGCCTTCGAGTAGCCAGGTGTCGTCGGCGATCAGCCGGGGCTTGAGGGCGTAGTCGAGATCTGCCAGGGCGGGCAAGCTCAGGCCCAGGCACAACAATAGAATCCAGCGCATGCCGCGCTCCTTCTGGTCAGGGGATGGCCGCGTCGAACTCGTTGCCGCTGTTGTCACGCAGCACCAGTCGGGTGGGCCCCGGCGCGTCGATGTCGAAGGCCAGGTTGGGGTTCTCGCTGACCGCCGGGAACAGCTCAAGATCAGCCAGCACCTGGCCGTCCTGGCCGCGCAGTTGCGCATGGTTGATAAAAAACTCGGGGATGCCGCTGACCATGCCGTTGTCCATCGGGTGCGCCACCTGCACACGCACGCGGCTGAACTCACCACGCGGGTAACGGCCGCCGAGCACTTCGCCGATGTGCTCTTCCCAACCGGGCTGGGTGCGTACCACGCTGGGCGCGGTGCAGCCGCCACCTGCCGCGTCGATCAGGGTCGAGCCCACATGCCACAGGCCGTCATCGGTGAGCACCGCTGCACGCAACGGCGTGGCCTGTTCGATACGAATCCGCAGCGACAGCCACGGCAGCACGCCGGCCTTGGGCTGGAAGTCGACGATTTTCGGCAATGGGTTGAGCTCGGCCCAGGCGAGGATTTTCACCACATGGCCGTTGAAGGCGCGGGCGTCGATTTCCAGCGGCACCTGGCGCGCATCTTCGGCGAACGGCGGCGCGAGCAGCTTGACTCGGTCGTCGAACACGAACGGCGCCTGCGCCAGGAACTGCTTGTGATAGAAGTCCCACATCACCGACGGCACCGGGTCGATCTCCACGGCGTGAGCCGCCAGCGGCAGCCAGCACGCCAGGATGCAGCTCAGTCGCCAGTTCATCGCCTGCTCCTATTGATACATCTCGGGGACTTCGTACTGCAGGCCGTAACGGGCATAGATGGCTTGCACCGCGCCGTCGCGGATCAGGCCTTCCAGCGCCTCTTCCACCGCGTAGGCCAGCTGGCGATTGCTCTCGCGCACCGCCATGCCGATCTCCCAGCGTTGCTTGCCCATGTTCGGGTAGGCGTTTTCGGCGAGGGCCAGTTGCGGGTCGTGGGCTTCATGCACCTGCCAATCGACTTCGCCGCGCATCGCCATCACCGCATCGACCTCACCGGCTTTCATCGCCGCAAAGGCCTGGGGGACGTCGGGGTAGTGATGGGTCTTGGCGGCGAGCATGCCGTTGAACACCGAGGTGAGGTAGAACGACGGCACGCTGTCGACTTCGACGCCAATCGGGTGCTGCTCGAACACCGCCACGCTGGCGACCGTGTCCAGGCGCCGATGGTCATAGGCCACCTGCCATTGTTCGTTCTGGTACGGCCCGAACATCACCACATGGCCGTTTTCCAGTTCGCCCTGGTCGTTGCGCTTTTGTGCGTAATCGCGATCGTAGGGCGCGCGCATCATCAGGTCGGCCAGTTGCTGGTTATGCAACTGGCTGCCGCGCCAGATGTAGTCGCGCAGGTCGTCATCGAGCTTCTCGCCGGCCGGCGCCCAGATCAACTTGAGCTTTACCCCCAGCGCCGTGGCCAGGGCCTGGGCCAGTTCCACATCGACCCCCCGCGCGTTGGCGCCGTCTTCGAAGCTGTAGGGGGCGAAGTCCTTGTACACCGCCACCTTGATTTCGCCGTCAGCGATCATCTGGTCATAGCTGCGCACCTGCGCCTGTGCCGGCTGGCAACACAGCAGGGCCAGGCCAAGCACATAAGCGAACAGGCGCATGGCTTACTCCTCGACGTGCACGCTGTCCAAGTAGGTGCGCACGGCCCACAAGGCTTCCTGGCTCAGGTAGTCGGCCATTTTGGGCATGTACACGCGGCCGTCACGCACCGCGCCATGGCGCACACGCTCGACGAACCACTCATCACCGGCTTCGCCCACATCGAGCATGCGCAGGTCGGGGGCGATACCACCGGACTTGGCTTCCAGGCCGTGGCAAGCGGCGCAGTTCTGGTTGTAGGCGGACGAACCAATCTCCACGGCCCGGTCGTGTTCAGGCGAGGTGCGGTACGGATTGACCGCCGCCCAGCCGTCTTCGTTGACCGGCACGCCGGCGTCCTTGATCGAGGTCAGGCCCTTGGTTTCCACTGCTTGCGGGACCACGTTGCCATGGGCCCAAACAGAGCCGGCGCCGAATACACCCACCAACAGGCCAGCCACGAGCCAGGCATTGTGTTTTGTTGTCATTATTTTTGCCCTCAGGATTGCACGCAAAACCTCATTGCAGAGGCTATGGCAACCATCTTAGAAACCCCGGGGCATGGGCCGTATGCTGCTTTGGTGGCCGCCCTCTCCTCCCTTGGTAGTAGGGCTTGTGGGGCACACCTAAAACAGCGGCGGTCCGGGAAGTCTTCCCGGCCACAGCGGGACTTTTTCCGTATCCGCCCGGCGCCCCGGCGTTCCACCCTGTGCAGGCCAAAACCTCCACTGGGAACTGCAACCATGACAATAAGATCGCTACCCGCCCGCTCACCTTTAAGCCTTGCCGTGCAAGCCTTTATGCTGGTGGGCAGCCTGTCCCTCAGTGCTGCAACCTTCGCAGCCGCCGAGCCTGCCAAATCGACACGCAACGTCACCTGGGAAGACATTGCCAACGACCACCTGACCACCAAGGACGTGCTGCAATACGGCATGGGCACCAACGCCCAGCGCTGGAGCCCACTGGCCCAGGTCAACGACAAGAACGTGTTCAAACTCACCCCGGCCTGGTCCTATTCCTTCGGCGACGAGAAACAGCGCGGCCAGGAATCCCAGGCCATCGTCAGCGATGGCGTGGTGTACGTCACCGGCTCCTACTCCCGCGTGTTCGCCCTGGATGCAAAGACCGGCAAGCGCCTGTGGACCTACAACCACCGCCTGCCCGACAACATTCGCCCGTGCTGTGATGTGGTCAACCGCGGCGCGGCGATCTTCGGCGACAAGATCTACTTCGGCACCCTCGACGCGCGCCTGATCGCCCTCGACAAAAACACCGGCAAAGTGGTGTGGAACAAGAAATTCGGCGACCACGCCGCCGGCTACACCATGACCGGCGCCCCGGTGCTGATCAAAGACAAGGTCAGCGGCAAGGTGCTGCTGATCCACGGCAGCTCCGGCGATGAATTCGGCGTGGTCGGCCAGCTGTTTGCCCGCGACCCCGACACCGGTGAAGAAGTGTGGATGCGCCCGTTCGTGGAAGGCCATATGGGCCGCCTCAACGGCAAGGACAGCACCACCACCGGCGACGTCAAGGCCCCTTCGTGGCCGGATGACCCCACCACCGAAACCGGCAAGGTCGAGGCCTGGAGCCACGGCGGCGGCGCGCCTTGGCAGAGCGCAAGCTTCGATGCCGAGACCAACACAATCATCGTCGGCGCCGGCAACCCTGGCCCTTGGAACACCTGGGCGCGCACCGCCAAGGACGGCAACCCCCACGACTTCGACAGCCTCTACACCTCGGGCCAGGTTGGCGTCGACCCGAGCACCGGCGAAGTGAAATGGTTTTACCAGCACACCCCGAACGACGCCTGGGACTTCTCCGGCAACAACGAACTGGTGCTGTTCGACTACAAGGACAAGGACGGCAAAGTGGTCAAGGCCACCGGCCACGCCGACCGCAACGGCTTCTTCTACGTGGTGGACCGCAACAACGGCAAGCTGCAGAACGCCTTCCCGTTTGTCGACAACATCACTTGGGCCAGCCATATCGATCTGAAGACCGGGCGTCCGGTGGAGAACGAAGGCCAGCGTCCGGCCAAGCCATTGCCGGGTGAAACCAAAGGCAAGCCGGTGGAAGTCTCGCCGCCGTTCCTGGGTGGCAAGAACTGGAACCCCATGGCCTACAGTCAGGACACCGGCCTGTTCTACATTCCGGGCAACCAGTGGAAAGAGGAATACTGGACCGAAGAGGTCAACTACAAGAAGGGCTCGGCCTACCTGGGCATGGGTTTCCGCATCAAGCGCATGTATGACGACCACGTCGGCACCCTGCGCGCGATGAACCCGACTACCGGCAAGGTGGTGTGGGAGCACAAGGAAGCCTTGCCACTGTGGGCCGGCGTGTTGGCCACCAAGGGCAACCTGGTGTTTACCGGCACCGGCGACGGTTTCTTCAAGGCCTTCGACGCCAAAACCGGCAAGGAGCTGTGGAAGTTCCAGACCGGCAGCGGCATCGTCTCGCCGCCGATCACCTGGGAACAGGATGGCGAACAGTACATCGGCGTGACCGTCGGCTACGGCGGCGCGGTGCCGTTGTGGGGCGGCGACATGGCCGAGCTGACCAAACCGGTAGCGCAAGGCGGGTCCTTCTGGGTGTTCAAGATCCCGAGCTGGGATAACA
The DNA here is from genome assembly GCF_021391435.1 of Pseudomonas sivasensis. Lineage (NCBI taxonomy): Bacteria > Pseudomonadati > Pseudomonadota > Gammaproteobacteria > Pseudomonadales > Pseudomonadaceae > Pseudomonas > Pseudomonas sivasensis. The sequence continues at coordinate 4,055,192 of NZ_CP090029.1, forward strand.
AAACGGCCCAGAAGTAACCCTTCAGGAAATGCCGGGCCGCGTTTTTTTGTGGTGAGCGGGCTTGCCCCGCGCTCGGCTGCGCAGCAGTCGTAGAACCTGAGCGCACGCAGGTGCTGGAGGAATGCCAGGGCCGCTTCGCAGCCCAGCGCGGGGCAAGCCCGCTCACCACAACAATTCCGCTCACCACAGGATCTCCAGAGGTCTCGCAATGAACTACCTGCCCTTGTTACTCCTGTTATCCCTTATCCCTGGCCCACGCCGACCATGGCGACGACGCCCAGAAGTAACCCGTCAGAAAATGCCGGGCCGCGTTTTTTTGTGGTGAGCGGGCTTGCCCCGCGCTCGGCTGCGCAGCAGTCGTAGAACCTGAGCGCACGCAGGTGCTGGAGGAATGCCAGGGCCGCTTCGCAGCCCAGCGCGGGACAAGCCCGCTCACCACAACAAGCCCACTCACCACAGGATCTCCAGAGGTCTCGCAATGAACTACCTGCCCTTGCTACTCCTGTTATCCCTACCCCTGGCCCACGCCGACGATGGCGACGACGCCCAGAAGTAACCCGTCAGAAAATGCCGGGCCGCGTTTTTTTGTGGTGAGCGGGCTTGCCCCGCGCTCGGCTGCGCAGCAGTCGTAGAGCCTGAGCGCACGCAGGTGCTGGAGGAATGCCAGGGCCGCTTCGCAGCCCAGCGCGGGGCAAGCCCGCTCACCACAACAAGCCCACTCACCACAGGATCTCCAGAGGTCTCGCAATGAACTACCTGCCCTTGCTACTCCTGTTATCCCTACCCCTGGCCCACGCCGACCATGGCGACGACGCCCAGAAGTAACCCGTCAGAAAATGCCGGGCCGCGTTTTTTTGTGGTGAGCGGGCTTGCCCCGCGCTCGGCTGCGCAGCAGTCGTAGAACCTGAGCGCACGCAGGTGCTGGAGGAATGCCAGGGCCGCTTCGCAGCCCAGCGCGGGGCAAGCCCGCTCACCATAACAATTCCGCTCACCACAGTATCTCCAGAGGTCTCGCAATGAACTACCTGCCCTTGCTACTCCTGTTATCCCTACCCCTGGCCCACGCCGACGATGGCGACGACGCCCCGTTGATCGTCAACGGCTGCACCATCGCCGAACACAGCCAATGCCCCGGCGCCAACCTCAAGGGCGCCAACCTTCGAAATCAGAACCTGAGCAAAATGAACCTGGCAGGCGCTGACCTGCGCGATGCAGATCTGCGCCATGCCAACCTCGACCTGGCCAACCTGGAAAAGGCCCAGCTGCAAGGCGCCAACCTGACCCGCGCCAGCCTGCAACAAAGCAACCTGCGCTTGGCGGACTTTAGCGGTGCCACGCTGATGGCGATCCAGGGTTGGGGCCTGTTCGCCCAAGGGGCGCAGTTCGAAAACGCCAACCTCAGTGCGGCCTACCTGCAATTTGCACGGCTGTCAGGGGCCAAAATGCACAAGGCCAACCTGCGTGCGGCCGACCTGGAGATGACCTGGCTGAGCAAGGCCGACTTGCAAAATGCTGACCTCAGCGACGCCAATCTGCAAGAAGCGAAGTTCGGCGAGAGCAACCTTGAAAACGCCACGCTAACCGGTGCGCGGCAACATTATGGGAATTTTCAGGATGCGAATATGGAGGGCTGCCAGGATTGCCCAACGACCTGGGATCGCTGAAACGACGCCATTGAAATGTGGGAGGGGGCTTGCTCCCGATAGCGGTGTGTCAGTGACAGATGAGCTGACTGATACACCGCTATCGGGAGCAAGTCGAATCGTCGCACCGCCCCTCCCACAGTGGGTTTGTGCACACCCAATTATCCAACCACCCGCACCACCCCCATGTCGATTCCCAGATGCACCAGCTCGGCATGGGAGCTCACCTGCAGTTTGCTCTTGAGCAAGGTCAGGTGATTGGACACGGTCTTGCTGCTGATATTCAGCTGGTCGGCAATCGCTCGGGTGGGCGTGCCCTTGGCCAGCATCAGGAAGATTTCCAGTTCGCGCGGGGTCATGCCCTGCAAACGTTGATCACTGGGGGTGTAGGCCAGCTCGGTGGCCAGGGCCTGTTCGATATAGGCGTGGCCGTCGAGGATGCGCCGCACGGCTTCAATCAACACCTCGGGCGCCGAGCTTTTGGTCAGGTAACCGGAGGCTCCGGCGTCCAACGCCTGGCGCACCAGCGGCAGCTCGTCGTGCATGCTGAAAAACAGCACGCGCAATTGTGGCAAGCGCTGGCGCAGGCGGCGCGTGGTTTCCAGGCCGCTGATGCCTGGCAGGCCGAAGTCCATGATCACCAGATGCGGCACCGCCTCCTGCACCCGGCTCAGGGCCTCTTCGCCACTGGCCGCTTCGCGTACTTCGACCGCTGGCAGCAGCGCGCGCAGCAGGCTGGCATAGCCTTGGCGCACCACGGCGTGGTCATCCACCAACAGAATATTCATGAGGCCTCCAACGGCATGTTCAACGCCAGCGCCCAACCGCCGCCGGGGTGGCTGATGATCTTTAATTCGCCGCCCAGGCAGCGGGCGCGTTCGGCCATCGAATACAGGCCCACGCCGGGCCGCTGGGGCGTGACTGCACCGCGACCGTTATCACGCACCCACAGGCGCAGACGTGAACCGCGGTGTTGCAGGCGCACGCGCACCTGGCTGGCATCGGCATGCCGCAGGATGTTGGTCAGCGCTTCCTGGAGCAGGCGGTACAGGTGAGTTTTGTTGGCGCCGGACAACGCCGGCAGGTCGGCACTGACCTGCAATTGGCAGGGAATCCCATGGCTGGCCTGCCACTGCGTTACCAGCATCGAGAACGCCTCGCCCATCGGCAAGTGTTGCAACGCCACCGGGTAGAGGTCGTGGACCAGGGCGCGGAAACCTTGCTGCAAGTGCTCGCAATGATCTTCCAGCAGCCCCACCGTACGGGTCAGCACGTGCGGCTGATCGGCGACCAGCCGCAACAGGCAGGCCTGGGCGCGAATGCCGGCCAGGTATTGGCCGAGGTCATCGTGCAGGGTCTGCGCCAGGTGGGTGCGTTCCTGCTCCTGCACCGCCAGCAGGGTCTGGGTGAGCCGGGTGTTATCGGTGCGCGCCTGCTCCAGGGCGTCGGTCATGCGGTTGAAGTGCAGCGCCAGTTGCCGCGCTTCCGGCGCGCCTTCACCGCGCAGACGCACATTGAGCTGGCCGGCGCACACCTGTTGCAGGGCGCGCAGCAATTCATCGAGCACGCCCATGCCCCGCCGCACGGCCCAGCGGATAGTCAACAGACTCAGGGCCAACGCCAGGGCGCACAGGCCCAACAGTTGTTGCAAGGAATCCCAGACTTCGTCGATTTCATCCCGTGGGTCGACGGCGATGGACACGCGCCGACCGTCCGGCAAGTCCAGCACCTGGGCACTGCGTCGCGCCTCGACGAACAGCAGGCGCCCAAGCCAGGCGTCCAGTCCGTCCGAGGCCGGCGCTTGCGCGGTGTCGCCGCTCGCCAGCCAGTGCACGCGTACATGACGCAAACTCGCGGTGAGGCGGGGTTGCAGGCTGGCCGGGTCGCGCTCGGCGGTTTCGCTCAGGTAGTGCACCACCGCTTCGGCCGATTGCAACTCGCGCTCCACATCGGCCAGGGCCTGGTGCAGCAACAGCGCGGTGCAGGCGCAGGTCACCAGGGCGAAGAAGCCGCAGACCCATAGATTGATGCGCCACAACGCCGACATAGCCAACTCCCGAACAACACACTGAAGCGTCATGCTAAGACCGCTTCACGCGCTGCGAGCTACTACCTTGGTACTGCCCCAGCGCTACTTTCTGCATATTTGCAGCGACCTTAAGGCTTTCTATGCTGGCGCTTCCTGTCATGGAGTGCCTTATGCGCCAGCTCGCCCCTTACGCCGTGATCTATCTGCTGGCGATTGCTTGCGCAGCCGGGGTGGCCACCGCCAGCCAGGCCGCCGAGCCCTTGCAGGTGCAGATCGGCTACTTGGGTTATCGGCCCGATCCAGGCCCGCTGCTGTCGAATGTAATTCCCGAGCCCATCGATGCCGGGCAGCGCGGCGCCGAATTGGCGATCATCGACAGCAACAGCACCGGCGCCTTTCTCAACCAGCGCTACAGCCTGACGACCGCCACGGTTGATACGCCGGACGCCCTGCTCGCCGCGGCCCAAGCCCAGCATGCCCAGGGCCTGCGTTTGTTCGTGGTCAACGCCCCCGCCGCAAGCCTTCGCCAACTCAGCGCCGCGTTGCCTGACAGCCTGCTGTTCAATGCCGGCAGCCCGGATGACAGCCTGCGCAGCACCGACTGCCTGGGCAACGTGCTGCATACGCTGCCCAGCCGGGCGATGCTCGCCGATGCGCTGGCGCAGTTCCTGGTCGTCCGTAAATGGCAGAAAGCGTTGTTGATCGTCGGCCCCACCGAGGATGACCAAGCCTACGCCGCCGCTCTGCGCCGCGCCGCCAAACGCTTCGGCGTGCGTCTGGTGGCGGAGAAAGCCTGGCGCTTCGATAACGACCAACGCCGCAGCGCCCAGGCGGATATGCCGCTGTTCACTCAGACCGCCGAATACGACGTGGTGCTGGTGGCCGACGAGCGCGGCGACTTCGGCGAGTACGTGCCCTACCAGACCTGGTACCCGCGCCCCGTCGCCGGCACCCAGGGCCTGACGCCCACCGGTTGGCACAAGACCGTCGAGACCTACGGCGCCGCCCAACTGCAGAAACGCTTCGAGGCCCTGGCCGGACGTTGGATGAACGACCGCGACTTCGCCGCCTGGATGGCCGTACGCAGCGTCGCCAGTGCCGTGAGCAAGCTGCGTCAGGTCGAGCCCATGGCGATCCGTGATCTGGAAATCAGCGAGCAACTGCCCCTGGATGGCTTCAAGGGCCGCAAGCTCAGTTACCGCGCCTGGAACGGCCAATTGCGCCAACCGATTCCCATCGTGCAACCCCGCGCGTTGGTCAGCACATCGCCCCAGGAAGGCTTCCTGCACCCCACTAACGAAATGGACAGCCTGGGCTATGACAAACCCGAGGTGACCTGCCGCTTCCCTTGATCACCTACCCACAATAATAAGGAATCCGCCATGCGCCGCACCCTGCTCTCATGCGCCCTGCTGCTTGCCGCCGGGCACGCCGTGGCCAGTACCGCCTGGGTCTCCAACGAGAAAGACAACAGCCTGAGCCTGATCGACATGCAGACCCTGCAAGTCACCGACACCCTCAAAGTCGGCCAGCGCCCGCGAGGCTTGCTGCTGTCCCATGACAATAAGCTGCTGTACATCTGCGCCAGCGACTCGGACCGCGTGCAGGTGATGGACGTGGCCACGCGCAAGATCATCAAGGAACTGCCCTCCGGCAAAGACCCCGAGCAGTTCGCCCTGCACCCCAATAACCGCTGGCTGTACGTGTCCAACGAAGACGATGCGCTGGTCACCGTGATCGACACCGAGACCTCCAAAGTGCTCGGCCAGATCAACGTCGGCGTCGAACCCGAAGGCATGGCCGTCAGCCCGGACGGCAAGTGGGCGGTGAACACCAGCGAAACCACCAACATGCTGCACTGGATCGACACCAGCACCCAGACCCTGGCCGACAGCACCCTGGTGGACCAGCGCCCGCGCTTCGTCGAGTTCAACCACGATGGCTCGCAGCTGTGGGCCTCGGCAGAAATCGGCGGCACCGTGACCATCCTCGACGTGGCCAGCCGCGCGATCCTCAAGACCCTGACCTTCAAGATCAAGGGCGTGCACCCGGACAAAGTCCAGCCGGTCGGCATCAAGCTCAGCGCCGACGGCAAATACGGTTTTGTCGCCCTCGGCCCGGCGAACCATGTGGCGGTGATTGATGCCAAGACCTTTGAGATTCTCGACTATCTGTTGGTGGGCCGCCGCGTGTGGCAGATGGCATTTACCCCGGACGAGAAACAGTTGCTCGCCACCAACGGCGTGAGCGGTGATGTGTCGGTGATCGACGTGGACAGCCTCAAGGTGGTCAAGTCGGTGAAAGTCGGGCGTTACCCGTGGGGTGTGGTGGTGACGCCATGAACGCCCTGGAGGTGCGCGACGTGAGCTTCGCCTATGGCGCACGGCAGGCCTTGTGCGAGGTGAGTTTCAGCCTGGCGCCAGGGCGTTTTGCGGCATTGCTGGGGCCCAATGGCGCCGGCAAATCCACCTTGATCGCCCTGCTCACGCGGCTGTATGACTTGCAAAGCGGCGACATTCGCGTGGGCGGTCATTCCCTGCGCGATGCGCCGCGCGCCGCCCTTAAGCAATTGGGCGTGGTATTCCAACAAAGCACCCTGGACCTGGACTTGAGCGTTGAGCAGAACCTGCGCTACCACGCCGCGCTGCACGGTTTGTCGCGGCGCCAGACCGACGCACGGGTCGACGCCGAACTGACGCGCCAGGCCCTCACCGAGCGCCGCCGCGAAAAAGTCCGCGAACTCAACGGCGGGCACCGGCGCCGCGTAGAAATCGCCCGCGCCCTGCTGCACGAACCGCGCGTGCTGTTGCTCGACGAAGCCAGCGTCGGCCTCGACCCGGCCAGCCGCCTGGCGCTGAACCAGCATGTGCGCAGCCTGTGCGCCGAGCACGGCATCAGCGTGCTGTGGACCACTCACTTGCTCGACGAAGTGCAGGCCAACGATGCACTGATGATTCTGCACCAAGGCCGCCTGGTGGCCAGCGGGCAAGTTGATGAGTTGATCCAGCAACAAGGCGGCGACCTGGGCAGTGTGTTCGCCCGATTGACCCGACCCACTGTGACGGGAGCCGCCGCATGAACGCTTACTGGCAATGCCTGCGCGGCATCGTGCTGCGTGAGTGGCTGCGTTTTGTGTTGCAGCGCACGCGCTTTCTCAGCGCCCTCGTGCGCCCGTTGCTGTGGCTGGTGGTGTTTGCCGCCGGGTTCCGTGCCGCGTTGGGCATCTCGGTGATCGAGCCCTACGACACCTACATCCCCTACGAGGTCTACATCATTCCGGGACTGGCCTGCATGATCCTGCTGTTCAACGGCATGCAGGGCTCGTTGTCGATGGTCTACGACCGCGAGATGGGCAGCATGCGCGTGTTACTGACCAGCCCGTTGCCGCGCACGTTTTTGCTGTGCAGCAAACTGTTGGCCACGGCATTGATCTCGCTGTTGCAGGTATACGGATTCCTGGCGATTGCCTGGGTCTACGGCGTGCAACCGCCAGCCATGGGCCTGTTGACTGCCCTGCCGGCGTTGCTGCTGGTGGCGTTGATGCTCAGTGCATTGGGCCTTCTGCTGTCGAACGCGATTCGCCAATTGGAGAACTTTGCCGGGGTGATGAATTTCGTGATTTTCCCGCTGTTTTTCCTGTCGTCGGCGTTGTACCCGCTGTGGAAAATGCGCGACTCCAGCGAATGGCTGTACTGGCTGTGCGCGGTCAACCCGTTTACCCACGCCGTGGAACTGGTGCGCTTTGCCCTGTATGAACGCTTCGCCGGCCTGGCCCTGGCGGTGTGCCTGGGGTTGACCCTGTTGTTCACGCTGCTGGCGGTGCTGACCTTCAATCCCCAGCATGCCGTACTGCGCAAAAAAGGCTGAAGCCGATAAAACTACTACTTTGGTACTGGTTTTCCTGTCTATCGTCGCATTCCCAAGGGCTCGGGACTCACGTGTAATGCGCGCATAACGATAAGGATCGCCCTGCCATGCTGCACGCCCGACTGCCTCTGTTGGCACTGCTGTGCCTGTTCGTCGCCCACGTCCAGGCCGACACCCCACTGTTTTCCGCCGACGGCTACCGCATCAGCCTGTACCGCAGCCCCACGCCCGACCACCTGCCTGGCGCCACGATTGTCGACACCGCGGCCCTGCAAACCCTGCTCGGCCAAAGCCCGGCGCCGGTGCTGATCGATGTGTACCGCCGCCAATGGCTGCAAGGCCGCTTCATCGAAGACCAGCCCCACGCCAACCTGCCCGGCAGCCACTGGCTGGCCAATACCGGCGACGGCGACCTCACGCCGGAGTGGCAAAGCTATTTCGTGCGCCACTTGTATGCCTACAGCGGCGGCGACCTCACGCGACCGTTGGTCTTCTATTGCCGCTCCGATTGCTGGCTGAGTTGGAACGCGGTAAAACGTGCCGCCAACCTCGGCTATACCTCTGTGTACTGGTATCGCGACGGTCTGGATGCCTGGGAGGCGGCGAAGCTGCCGGTGACGGTCGCCCAACCCGAGCCATTTCAAACATCACAATAAGAAAGGTGAACGGCCATGTACAAAATCCTGATTGCCGACGATCACCCACTGTTTCGCGAAGCGATCCATAACGTCATCAGCGACGGCTTTCCCGGCAGCGAAGTGATGGAAACCGCCGACCTGGACAGCGCCCTGGCGCTGACCCAGGAACACGACGACCTCGACCTGATCCTGCTGGACCTGAACATGCCCGGCATGCACGGCCTCAATGGCCTGATCAACCTGCGCAACGAGGCACCGACCATTCCGGTGGTGATCGTCTCGGCCGAGCAGGACAAGCAGATCGTGCTGCAAGCCATCACCTATGGCGCCGTGGGTTTTATCACCAAGTCCTCGCCACGCCTGCAAATGACCGAGGCGATCCAGCAGATTCTCAACGGCAACGTGTACCTGCCGCCGGACATCATCCGCACCCAGAAGCCCGGCACCCACCGGCGCCTCAACGAAAACCCCGGCTTCGCCCCCGAACTGCTGCAAGCCCTGACACGCAAGCAATTGCTGGTGCTGGAGCGGATGACCAAGGGCGAGTCGAACAAGCAGATCGCCTACACCCTGGAGATTGCCGAAACCACCGTGAAGGCCCACGTGTCGGCGATCCTGCGCAAGTTGAACGTGCACAACCGGGTGCAGGCAATCCTCAGTGCCGGGGATATCGATTTCGGCTCGTACCTGCGCCGCTGACCCGCCTGACACAACAGTGGTAAATGTGGGAGGGGGCTTGCTCCCGATAGCGGTGGGTCAGTCGGCATCTACTTGACTGAAACACCGCCATCGGGGGCAAGCCCCCTCCCACACTTGATCTCCGTTTGTCAGGGCCGATCGAGCAGGTGGCTCGTGGCGGTCTTGAGCTTCATTGGCCGTAACTGCGCCGCCAATCTTCCAAACACAACACCGGTCAAATGTGGGAGGGGGCTTGCTCCCGATAGCAGTGGGTCAGTCGACATCTACTTGACTGAAACACCGCCATCGGGGGCAAGCCCCATCCCACACTTGATCTACGTTTGTCAGGGACGACCGAGGGGTGGCTCGTGGCGGTCTTGAGCTTCATTGGCCGAACCTGCGGCGCCAATCCTCCAAACACAACACCGGTCAAATGTGGGAGGGGGCTTGCTCCCGATAGCGGTGGGTCAGTCGGCATCTACTTGACTGAAACACCGCCATCGGGGGCAAGCCCCCTCCCACATTGGTTCTCCGTTTGTCAGGGACGACCGAGCAGGTGACTCGTGGCAGTCTTGAGCTTCATTGGCCGTAACTGCGCCGCCAATCCTCCAGACACAACACCGGTCAAATGTGGGAGGGGGCTTGCTCCCGATAGCGGTGGGTCAGTCGGAATCCACTTGACTGAAACACCGCCATCGGGGGCAAGCCCCCTCCCACACTTGATCTACGTTTGTCAGGGCCGACCGAGGGGTGGCTCGTGGCGGTCTTGAGCTTCATTGGCCGTACCAGAGCCGCCAATCCTCCAGACACAATACAAATAAAATGTGGGAGGGGGCTTGCTCCCGATAGCGGTGGGTCAGTCGGCATCTACTTGACTGAAACACCGTCATCGGGGGCAAGCCCCCTCCCACACTTGATCTACGTTTGTCAGGGCCGACCGAGGGGGGGCTCGTGGCAGTCTTGGGCTTCATTGGCCGTAACTGCGCAGCCAATCTTCCAAACACAACACCGGTCAAATGTGGGAGGGGGCTTGCTCCCGATAGCGGTGGGTCAGTCGACATCTACTTGACTGAAACACCGCCATCGGGGGCAAGCCCCCTCCCACACTTGATCTCCGTTTGTCAGGGCCGACCGAGCAGGTGGCTCATGGCGGTCTTGAGTTTCATCGGGCGTACTGGCTTGTGCATCAAGGTGTGCCCCAATTCGCGGATCTGTTGCTTCAACTCATTGCTGTAGTTGGCGGTGATCATCAGCGCCGGGATTGCACTGGCCCGGCGTGCGTTGATGCGTGCCACGGCATCTACACCGTTCTGGTCGTCGTCGAGGTGATAGTCGGCGATCAGCAAGTCGGCTTCGGCATGGTAGTTGTCCACCTGCCGTGCCAAATCCTGTTCCGACAAGGCGGTAATCACCCGGCAGCCCCAGCCTTCCAGCAAGGTGCGCATGCCCGCGCAGATCGCCGCGTCGTTATCCAGCACCCACACCCGTGCGCCTTGCAGGCGTTCGAGCATCGGTTCGCTCATGGCCAGCATCGGCAGTGACTTGGGTGCCGTGGCGCTCAACGGCACCTCCACCGAGAACATCGAGCCCTGACCCGGCCAGGATTTGACGCTGATGCGATGACCCAGTATCCCCGCGATTTTTTCCACGATCGCCAGCCCCAGGCCCAACCCGCGGTCCTGATCCGGACGCTGCACATCGCCGCGTTTGAACTCCTGAAAAATCTCCTCCAGCCGCTCCTCGGCAATGCCCATGCCGCTGTCCCACACCTGGATCGACAGGCGCTGGTGCTGGCGGCGACATCCCAGCACCACACGCCCTTTGTAGGTATAGCGAATCGCATTGCTCAGCAGGTTGCGCAGAATCCGCGCCAGCAACTGAATATCACTGCGCACCAGCGCCGAGCAGCCGACAAAATGCAGCTCCAGGCCCTCGCTGCGAGCCAATTCGGTGTATTCGGCTGCCAGGTTGTCGAGCAATTCACTCAGGGCAAACGGCGCGATGTCGGCCTTGATCACCCCGGCATCCAGCTTGGAAATATCCACCAGAGTACCCAGCAGGTTTTCCACGTCTTCCAGGGAATTGCTCACGTTGCGCACCAACTGTTCGCTGGGGCGTTCGAGCAAAGCGCTGGTGAACAATCGCGCGGCGTTCAGCGGTTGCAGCAGGTCGTGGCTGACGGCGGCGAGGAATTTGGTTTTCGACAGGTTAGCCTGTTCGGCTTCGAGCTTGGCTTCGCGCAGGCGGGTTTCCATGCGGCGGCGCTCGTCGATTTCCTTGAGCAACTGGTCGTTAAGCGCAGTGAGTTCCGAGGTGCGCTGGGCGACACGCTGCTCCAAGTGTTGATAGGCCTGATGCAGGGCCTCGGCGGTGCGGCGGCGTTCGGTGATGTCGCGGATCAGCACAAAGATCCCCACCACTTCGCCACTGGCCAGCAGATTGGGGACATAGGAGCGCAGCATGTAGCGCTCCTGGTTATTGATATTGGTCTCGGCGAATTCAAAGGTCACGCTCTCCCCCGCCAAGGCGCGGGCGACGTAGGCGTCCAGGCGCTGGCAGTGCTGTTCGCTGTGGACTTCGCGCAGGCTCTGGCCGAGCATCATGCCGCGCGGCCAGCAATACCATTCTTCGTAGACTTTGTTGGTGAACTCGTAGACCAGGTCAGCATTCAGGTAGCCGATGAGGGCCGGAACGTGGTCGGTGATCAAGCGAATCCAGCGCTCGCTTTCCTGGGCTTTCTGCGCCGCCACCTGTTCGCCGCGCAGGGTTTCGGCACGCAGCCGGGCGTTGATCAGCAAGTGGTTGCTGGCCTTGAGTTCGGCCATCGCCTGGTTCAGCGCGTCGGTGCGTTCACGCACTTGCTCGGCCAGTACCACCGAATGCTGGAAGGTGGTGTAGGGGTTGTTGCCCTGGGTCACGCCGGACTCGATGCGCTCGATCAGCGCGGCGTTGATCCGCGCCAGCTTGTGGTTGTCCTGTTGCAGTTGGGCAACCTGGGCGAGCAGTTCAGCGCCGGCCTCGGGCAATGGCGACCCCGGTGAAGGTCTGGTTGATATGCATGCCATTGAACTGTTCTCCGTAGGTGTTGAAACCCATCACCCGCTGGTCACGCAGGAAGCCGCCGATCTGTTCCAGATTGTCACTGTCTTCCAGCTCAAGGCGGCGCAGGAAGCAGTCGCAGCCGATGGTCAACAGCAGGTCGCCAAGGCGCGCTTGCAGGCCGTCGAACAGGGTTTGCAGGTTCGGCAGGATCGGCCCGGGCTTCATTACGGTGAGGACGATGCCGTTTTCCACGGCGCAGTAGAAACTCAGGCTCAAGTCGTCGTGCACTTGCTGGATCGCGCGCACGTAATACTGATCGTGGATGCGCACCGCCAGCGGGTGCGCCGCGAACACGCGGTGATCGAGATCGGCCACGGCCACGCCGATATGCCGCGCGTACTCTTCGGCGGCAGGTTCGGCGTTGAGCTCGAAGACCCGGCGCGACGGGCTGTCGGCGCCGGTCACCACCAGCTTTTCACTGCGCGGCAGAATGTGGTGGGTGGTAAACACCTCGAAGTCCAGCCAGGTATTGACCAACACCACCACCGCCGCGCCGCTGTGGAAGGCGCCGTTAAAGTACACGTGGGTGTGGGTGAGGAAGTTGTCGTCGCCGGCCGAACCGCCAAAATGCGGGATGTCGCCAAGCGCGGCGCTGAGGGCCGCGAGCACCACTTCTTCACGGCTGGACAGGCCATCGAGCAGGGTCAGGGCGAACGTGTTGCCCTTGATCGGCGCCAGGGTATTGCTGCGGCAACCGCCGACCAGGCGTTCGACCATCTGCTGGGCGTCGATCAGGCTGAAGTGTTCCACCTGATCGATCAGCTCGGTGGCGATGGAAAAGTGCGCGTGGTTAAAGCCCATCGCCGTCACGCAATTGCGGCCGTAGCCCTGGGGCGTGATCTCGCCGGCGCTGGTGCAACCCACCACGCGCACGTTACCGAAGCACTGTTGCAGGGCCTGGCCCAACGCCTGCAAATCGTAGGAGGCCGAACAGAAAAACAGCACAAACCCCAGGTAAGGGTGCAGCAGTTGACGGGCCAACTCCTCAGCCGCCTGCCCGGCGTCGGTGGCCTGGGACATGGCGCTGATTACGCCTTCACTGTTATGCATCGTTGGTTCCCCCTCTGAGGCATGAGTGTACGAAGGGCGGGGGGTGGGACCTATGCTACTTGGGTACTGGGTGGGGGGATGCGATGGGATGAGTCTCTCCACTGACCGATCCACCCCATCGGGGCATAGGTATCTACACCTTGCCTAAAAGCCGACGCATAACGCTGTGGTGAGCGGGCTTGCCCCGCTCACCACGAAAGCACTATTTTCCCAGAATGTGTTTTCACCAAAGAGGCATAGATATCTTTGCCTGTGGGGGGCAAGTCGAATCATCGCACCGCCCCTCCCCCATTTTTGAATGGCTTACCAAGTCAGGACCGCACCTACCGCAAAGGTATCGGTGTCTTCATTCTGCGCACGGGTGTCATGCCCCTTGATCTGGAATTGGTTGTACTCCGCCACCAGCTTCAGGTTGTCGTTCACGTCATGAAACAACGCAATCCCGCGCGTCTCATAATCCGCCCCGCTGCCCACCACGCCGTTGCCGTCGTCCTCTGTCTTGCCGTAGGACAGCGCCAGACGGTTCTTGCCCACTTTGTACGAGCCTTGCACCAGGTATCCGTTGCTGTCCACGTTGCGCAGGGTGGCTTCCCCGGCATTGTTGGTGAAGAACGGGTTGATGCCCTTGGCCTGGAAGCCCGAACCGGTCAGCGACAAGCCGCCGATTTTCGCCTGTACGCCATAGCCCAGGCCTTTGGACGTCACCGATTCGACGGTGGAGTCGGTGTTGTCCGAAGTCTGGTAGCTGCCATTGAGCCAGCTGTAGATCTTCGCCCCGCCCAGGTCGAACTGGTAGGTGATCTCGCTCTCGGTGCGCGGGTTCTTCTGGTAGGCCTTGCCCAGTGCGCTGCTGTCGTTGGTGTCCACCGGGTCCATGATGCCGACGGCCACGCGCAGGCCGTCCATCATTGGGGTGCGGTAGGTAATCTGCGAGGTGGGGAACGGGTACGGGTAGCCGCTGCCGATATTGCCGAACGACACACCGCCGCCGTCCACCAGGCCAAGGCTGTCGCTGACCTGGCCGTAACCGGCGAGCAGTTCATCGAGCAGGATATTGGAGCGGGCGAACAGGCCGAAGTCCTTGCCGATCAGCACTTCGCCCCACTCTGGGTTCGCCACGGTGCCGTAAAACTGGCGCACATCGATGGCGGTGTCGGTGCCGTTGGTTTCGCTGTCGTTGATCGTCACCCAAAACGAGGCGCGGGCGCCGAGCTTGAGGTCGTCGACCTGCTTGCCCATGTTGAAGCCCAAGTAGTTGGGCAGAAAACCCATCTTCACCCGGGACTGGCGGCGGTCGTATTGGTCGCCGGCGCGGTCCACGTCACTGTTGACGTAGAAAGCGTTGATGTAGCCGTCGGTGGAAAAGGTGGTTTCGTCCTTGTCGTACAGCATGATTTCGGCGTCAGCGAACGGGCTGAGGCTAAGGCCGACGATAAAAGCAGGTAACAGACGCAGGGGGAGATTTTTATTGTTATGCATGGCGCGCTCCGCAACGGGGACTTGATGTCGGAGGCGATTATCGAAAAGCGCCAGGCCACGGCCTACGCTGCCTTGGCCGTGGTTTCAGGGTGCTTTGGACGGGCAGCGGGTGCCCGGCAACTCTGGTGTAAGACGGGCCCGGTCACAGGCCCGGCACTTAGTGCGTAAGACCGGCCTTGGCCAACATGCCCACAGCCACCAGTACACACAGACTGGCAAACCCCACCTGCAAGGTGCGCGCGGGGATCACGGAACACAGGCGCCGGCCGACCAGCATGCCGACGATACTGGCGCCGATAAACACCCAGCCCACCGGTTCGATGCTCACCCCGGCATGCAACGCACCGGCCACGCCGATCAGCGAGATCAAGCTGATCACCATCAACGAGGTGGCGACGATGCCGCGCATCTGCACGTCGGTGAGTTGTTTGAACGCCGGCACGATCAGGAAGCCTCCGCCCACGCCGAGCAAACCGGAGACCGCACCGGTCACGGCGCCGAGCGCGGCCAGGGTGGCGCTGCATTTGGCGGTCCAGGCCAGGCGTCCGGTCTGTTGATTGAGCATGCAGTTCTTCTGGCCCCAGGAGGCGGCGCCGTGATCACTCGGCCCGGCCTCGACCTTTTCACGCTGCAACATGCGCCAGGCCACCAGCACCATCAGCGCACTGAACAAGCCCATCAGCACCGGTTCCGTCATTTGGTGAGCAAGAAATACCCCCAGCGGCGAGAACAGCGCGCCTAGCAAGGCGATCAGCAGCGCGGCGCGGTAACGCACCAGGCCGTGGCGCAAGCCATCAATCGCACCGACGGCCGCCGCCGCGCCCACCGCCAGCAAAGACACCGGCGCGGCCTGGGTCATGCTCAAGCCCAATCCCAGCACCAACGCCGGCACCCCAAGGATGCCGCCGCCCGCACCGGTCAGGCCCATGACCAGGCCCATCAACACACCCAACACACTGGCCAGCAGCATTCAGTCCACCTTGCTCAGACGGGTCAGCCACTCGCGGCCCTTGAGCATGCCGTTCCAGTAGAACCACGGCAGCAGCGTAGCCTTGAGGAACCACATCGAACGGCGCGCCTTGGTCGGATCGAGGGCGAAGGTCGGCAGCAACTTGCCGCCGTAGCCGAACTCGGCAAGCACCACCTTGCCCTTCTCCACCGTCAGCGGGCAGGACCCGTAGCCGTCGTACTTGAGCGGCAAGGTTGCTTGCTTACGCAGGGCCAGCAGGTTTTCGGCAACCACCACGATCTGCTTGCGCACAGCGGCGGCGGTCTTGGCGTTGGTGGTGCCGCACACATCGCCCAGGCCGAAGATGTGCGGGTAGTGCAGGTGTTGCAGGGTATGGGGGTGCACTTCACACCAACCGGCGGCGTCGGCCAGCGGGCTTTGGCGGATAAAGTCCGGGGCGACTTGCGGCGGGACGACGTGCAGCAGGTCGAAGGATTTCTCTTCAACCGTCGTATTGCCCTCGGCGTCTTTCACTGCAAACCAGGCCTTGCGTGCCGGACCGTCAACTTTCATCAGATTGGAATTGAACGCCAGGCGCGCGTTGTATTTTTCAACGTACTTCATCAACGGCGGCACAAAGGTCGCCACCCCGAACAGCGCCGCGCCGGCCAGGTTGAATTCCACATCAATGTGCTTGAGACGGCCCTGCTTGAGCCAGTGATCGCAGGACAGGTACATGGCTTTCTGCGGCGCGCCGGCGCATTTGATCGGCATGGCCGGCTGGGTGAAGATCGCCTTGCCGCCCTTCAACTGCTGCACCAACTGCCAGGTGTAGGCGGCGTATTCGTAGCTGTAGTTGGAGGTGACGCCGTGCCGACCGAGGGTGTCTTGCAAGCCCTCGATAGCCTCCCAGGCCAGGCGCAGGCCGGGACACACGATCAGATGTTGCCAACTCACCCGCTGGCCGCTGTCGAGTAAGAGGGTTTGCTCGTCCGGCAGCACCTCGCTGACCGCTGCCTGTATCCAAGTGACGCCATTAGGCAGCACGTCGGCCAACGGGCGGCGGGTCTTTTTCAGGTCATAGGCGCCGCCGCCCACGAGGGTCCAGGCCGGCTGGTAGCAATGGTGGTCGTTGGGTTCGATGAGGGTGATGTTCAGGTCGGGGTCGCGCTTGAGCAGGCTGGCCAGCAGGCCGATGCCAGCCGAACCGCCGCCGATGACAACGATATCGCCACTGATGGATGGGCCCCAGTGTTGTTCGGTCATGGTCTGATGCCTTTTATCGTCAATGCACACAAGGGTCGTTGCCGTATGGCGTCACGCCCAGCTTTTTATGACCGCGCCGCAGTACAGCCCGGACAGGGTTTTCATCACTTGGATCACTTCGTGGCTGGCCAGCCCGTAGAAGATGTACTTGCCTTCCCGACGGGTGGCGACCAACCCTTCGTCGCGCAAGATGCCCAACTGTTGTGACAAGGTGGGCTGGCGCACACCGGTCATGGTTTCCAGCTCGCCGACGTTGCGCTCGCCCTGGGTCAACTGGCACAGGATCAACAGGCGATCCTCATTGGCCAGGGCCTTGAGCAACGCACAGGCCTTGGACGCCGACGCGCGCAACTGGGCGACTTCGCCTTCACTCAGAGTAGATTCCATTTGCCTCGGGTCCTTTGCCTCACTTAAGCTCAAAACATTATGTGTAAATGTAAAGTGATTGTAATCACTTTTTTCAGCATCAGGGGCAGCCGTCATGTCAGCGTTGATTCATTCCTTTCTGGACGAGACGTCGTCGACCTACACCTACGTCGTCTATGAAACGGACGGCGGCCCCTGTGCCATCGTCGATTCGGTTCTCAACTACGACCCGGCCTCCGGGCGTACTGACACCGCCCAGGCCGACAAGGTTATTGCCTTTGTGCGTGAGCACAGCTTGCAAGTGCAGTGGCTGTTGGAGACACACGCCCATGCCGACCACCTGTCCGCCGCGCCGTACCTGCGCCGGACAGTGGGCGGCAAGATCGCCATTGGTCAGTCGATCAGCAAGGTGCAGGGCGTGTTCAAGAACCTGTTCAACCTGGAGCCGGAATTTCGCGTCGACGGCTCGCAGTTCGACCACCTGTTTGCGCCGGATGAAATCTTTCACATCGGCAACCTCAAGGCCCAGGCGTTGCACGTGCCCGGCCACACCCCGGCGGACATGGCTTATCTGATCGAGGATCGATTGATCCTGGTCGGCGACACCCTGTTCATGCCCGATGTCGGCACGGCCCGCTGCGACTTCCCTGGCGGCGATGCGCGGCAGCTGTATGCGTCGATGCGCAAGCTGTTGGCCTTCGCTCCCGACACGCAGCTGTACGTGTGCCATGACTACCCGCCCGAGGGTCGCGAGGCAAAATGCCTGACGACCGTGGCGCAGCAGCGAGCGGGCAATATTCATGTGCATGACGGAGTGGATGAAGCGACGTTCGTGGCGATGCGCACCCAACGCGATGCTGGGCTGGGGATGCCCACGCTGTTGTTGCCGGCGATCCAAGTGAATGTGCGGGCCGGTCATATGCCGCCAGCGGAGGCAAACGGGGTGGTTTACTTGAAGATTCCGTTGAACCAGCTCTAAAGCCGCCCCGCATGGCGTCCATGCCATTGAATGTTCCGTGGGTGTTACGCAGGTGTGATCAGGCTACGGCAAATTTCGACACGATCTGCTTGAGGTCCACCGCCAGCCGCGACAGCTCTTGGCTGGCAATCGACGTCTGACCAGCCGCCGAAGAGCTCTGGATGGAAAGATCACGGATGCTGATTAGGTTCTGGTCCACCGAGCGGGCCACATGGGCCTGTTCTTCAGAGGCCGTGGCGATCAACAGGTTGCGGTCATTGATGTCGGTAATGGCGTCGGTGATCTGAGTAATCGCGGCGCCCGCTTCATGGGCGATCTTCAATGAATCCACTGCTTCGTTGCGGTTAAGGGCCATGGAAGACACCGCTTCGCTGGAGCATGTTTGGATTTTCGCGATCATCTGCTCGATTTCCTGGGTCGAGGTCTGGGTTCTATGGGCCAATGCCCGTACTTCGTCGGCGACGACCGCAAAGCCTCGGCCCTGCTCCCCTGCCCTGGCCGCCTCAATGGCGGCGTTCAAGGCCAGCAGGTTGGTTTGCTCGGCAATTGAACGGATCACTTCAACCACTCGGGCAATATCCTGGGCCTGCTTGGCCAACCCTTCGACTTCGACGCCGGTCTGCTGCACCGTGGCGCTGAGCTTCTCGATGGAGGCGATGGTTTGCTTCACACGCTCCTGGCCGACTTTGGCCGAGCGCTGGGAATCCTGTGTTGACTGGGAAGCCGACACCGCATTGCGCGCCACTTCTTCCACGGCCGCCGTCATTTCGTTAACCGCCGTGGCGGCCTGATCGGTTTCCATGCTTTGGCGTTCAATACCGGCGCTGGACTCGCGGGTAATGGCGCTCATCTCCTCCGCCGCCGCAGCCAATTGCCCGGACGCCTCCGAGATATGCTGCAAGGTGCTTTTCAGGTTCATTTGCATAGACGCGGTAGATCGTTGCAACTCGGTCAACTCGTCGTTGCCATTGATGGCAATCGCCACGCGCAGATCGCCGTCAGCAATCTTGCCGGTTGATACCAACAGTTCACGGACCGGAGTAATGATGCTGCGGGTAAACAGGCTTGCAACCACGACGGTGACCATCAAGGAGGTGCCCATCAATATCCAAGTGAACAGACGCGCCGCGTCATATTCGCTGGAAGCCACCTGAACCGCCGTATTGGAGCCACCGGAATTCAACGCGATCAACTCGCTGATGGAACGCTGTACATCAAGGGCAATCGGCCCATTGACGTCACGCAAATAAGTCGACATCTGTTCAGCAGACAACGTCGAGGATTGCGCGAGGAACTCATCCATCTTCTGGCTGTAGTTCTTTATGCCAGTCAATGCGTCGTTGTACTTGGCTTGTTCTTCGGGGCTTGAGACTAACGGCGCATAACGCTCTGCAATATCAAGGGCTTCCTTGCGCGTCGCTTTGAGCTTCTCAAGGGAGGCCGGATCCTGGCGCCCGATATCCATGGCATAACGGCGTAGATCAAGACGCAGTTTGTAAAAAGCCGAATCTATTTCACCTGCCGAACGAATACTGGGAAGCCAGTTAGTTTCGATTTCAACCGTCGATGAATAGACTTTATCGACTTTTATCAGCGTCATTGCTCCTTGGATCAACAGCAGAAGACACACCACGCCAAAACAAAGTGTGGTACGGAAGTTCAGCTTCAAGGCTCTCATGGACATCGCGGCGCACCCCTTTCCTGGGCCGCGAACTTCACGGCCTGATGGGGATTAATGTGTTAAACCAGACGTGAAAAATACGTGACTAATTAGGTATTTTTTTATTGGCAACCCTAAATATTTAAATAGCGAGTTTAGTTGTCTAGCTAACTATTAACGTGCCAAGGGAAACCGCGCCACTTTATTAGACCATCAGTCCATCTCTTGGCAGCGGCAATGCTGTTTTGTAACGCACTTGTTTGAGGGCAAAACTGGAGCGGATATTCGCCACCCCCGGTACCTTGGTCAGAAAGTCCATCATGAACCGCTCCAGCGACTGGATCGTCGGCACCAACACCCGAATCAAATAGTCCGGATCACCGGCCATCAAATAGCACTCCATCACCTCGGGCCGGTCGGAAATCGCGCCTTCGAACTGCTGCAACGCCAGTTCGTTCTGCTTTTCAAGGCTCACATGGATAAACACGTTGACGTGCAGCCCCAGTAAATCGGCGTCGAGCAGCGTGACCTGCTCGCGAATCAGGCCCAATTCCTCCATCGCCTTGACCCGGTTGAAACACGGCGTGGGCGACAGGTTGACCGAGCGGGCCAGGTCGGCGTTGGTGATGCGGGCATTCTCCTGCAGAGCGTTGAGAATGCCGATATCGGTACGGTCCAGTTTGCGCATGAGACAAAATCACCTGTTTATTATGTTTATGCAGGTTTTTTATCCGCAATTGATCCCAGGCGCAACGAAACAGAGATAAATATTCTTCTACGCCACGCCTATGATTGTTGTAGGACAAGATTTCTTCTACCCGAAGACTGACTGTCAGCTAGCGCGCCCACTACAAGAAATTCACAAGATCGAGCGTAGAAGCCATGACCCAGCAGTACGAACCACTGCGCCTGCACGTCCCTGAACCCTCGGGCCGACCAGGCTGCAAGACCGACTTCACCTACCTGCGCCTGACCGACGCCGGCCTGGTGCGAAAACCCGCCATCGACGTAGAACCCGCCGACACCGCCGACCTGGCCAAGGGCCTGATCCGCGTACTCGACGACCAGGGCCAAGCCTTGGGACCGTGGGCCGAAGGCGTCTCCACTGACATCATGCGCAAAGGCATGCGTGCGATGCTCAAGACGCGCATCTTCGACAACCGCATGGTGGTCGCACAGCGTCAGAAAAAAATGTCGTTCTACATGCAAAGCCTCGGCGAAGAAGCCATCGGCAGCGCCCAGGCCCTGGCCTTGAACATCGACGACATGTGCTTCCCCACCTACCGCCAGCAAAGCATCCTGATGGCCCGCGAAGTGCCACTGGTGGACCTGATCTGCCAGTTGCTGTCCAACGAGCGCGACCCGCTCAAGGGTCGCCAGTTGCCGATCATGTATTCGGTGAAAGACGCCGGCTTCTTCACCATTTCCGGCAACCTCGCCACCCAATTCGTTCAGGGCGTGGGCTGGGGCATGGCCTCGGCGATCAAGGGCGATACCAAGATCGCCTCGGCCTGGATCGGCGACGGCGCCACCGCCGAATCCGACTTCCACACCGCCCTCACCTTTGCCCACGTGTACCGCGCGCCGGTGATTCTCAACGTGGTCAACAACCAATGGGCTATCTCCACCTTCCAGGCCATCGCCGGCGGTGAAGCCACCACTTTCGCCGGACGCGGCGTCGGTTGCGGCATCGCCTCCCTGCGCGTGGACGGCAACGACTTTATCGCCGTGTACGCTGCCTCCGCCTGGGCCGCTGAACGTGCGCGGCGCAACCTCGGCCCGAGCCTGATCGAGTGGGTCACCTACCGTGCCGGCCCGCACTCCACGTCAGATGATCCGTCCAAATACCGCCCCGCCGATGACTGGAGCCACTTCCCGTTGGGCGATCCGATTGCTCGTCTCAAACAGCACCTGATCAAGATTGGCCAGTGGTCCGAAGAGGAACACGCGGCGGTCAGTGCTGAACTTGAAGCCGAGGTGATCGCCGCGCAGAAACAGGCCGAACAGTACGGCACCCTGGCCGGTGGCCAGATCCCAAGCGCCGCGACCATGTTCGAAGACGTCTATAAAGAGATGCCGGAGCACTTGAAGCGCCAGCGTCAAGAGTTGGGGGTCTGACATGAACGATCACAACAACAGCATCGAATTGGAAACCGCCATGACCACCACCACCATGACCATGATCCAGGCCCTGCGCTCGGCCATGGATGTGATGCTTGAACGTGATGACAACGTGGTGGTGTTCGGCCAGGACGTGGGTTACTTCGGCGGTGTGTTCCGTTGCACCGAAGGCTTGCAGACCAAGTACGGCAGCTCGCGGGTGTTCGACGCACCGATCTCGGAAAGTGGCATTATCGGCGTGGCCGTGGGCATGGGTGCCTATGGCCTGCGCCCGGTGGCTGAGATTCAGTTTGCCGACTATGTGTACCCCGCCACCGACCAGATCATCTCCGAAGCGGCGCGCCTGCGTTATCGCTCGGCCGGCCAGTTCACTGCACCGCTGACCATGCGCATGCCCTGTGGCGGCGGCATCTACGGCGGCCAGACCCACAGCCAGAGCATCGAAGCGGTGTTCACCCAGGTCTGCGGCCTGCGCACGGTGATGCCGTCCAACCCATACGACGCTAAAGGCCTGCTGATCGCCTCGATCGAAAACGATGACCCGGTGATCTTCCTTGAGCCTAAACGCCTGTACAACGGCCCGTTCGATGGCCACCACGACCGCCCGGTAACACCGTGGTCGAAACACCCGCAAGCGCAAGTGCCGGACGGTTACTACACCGTGCCGCTGGACGTGGCCGCCATTGTGCGTCCGGGGTCGGCAGTCACCGTGCTGACCTACGGCACCACGGTTTATGTGTCCCAAGTCGCTGCCGAAGAAACCGGCATCGACGCCGAAGTCATCGACCTGCGCAGCCTGTGGCCGCTGGACCTGGAGACCATCGTCAAATCCGTGAAGAAAACCGGCCGTTGCGTGGTGGTGCACGAAGCCACCCGCACCTGCGGTTTTGGTGCCGAGTTGGTGGCGCTGGTGCAAGAGCATTGCTTCCACCACCTGGAAGCGCCGATCGAACGCGTCACCGGCTGGGACACCCCTTACCCGCACGCGCAGGAGTGGGCGTATTTCCCAGGCCCGTCCCGAGTGGGCGCGGCGTTGAAACGGGTCATGGAGGTCTGAATGGGCACGCACGTTATCAAGATGCCGGACATTGGCGAAGGCATCGCGGAAGTTGAACTGTCGGTCTGGCATGTGAAGGTCGGCGACATGGTCGTCGAAGACCAGGTGCTGGCGGATGTGATGACCGACAAGGCGATGGTGGATATTCCCTCGCCGGTGCACGGCAAAGTGATTTCCCTTGGCGGCGAGCCGGGTGAAGTGATGGCCGTGGGCAGTATTCTGATCAGCATTGAAGTAGAAGGTGCGGGCAACGCCAAGGAGGCGCCCGTGGTGGCGGAGCCGGTGAAAGCTGCTCCCGTTGTCGAGGCCAAACCTGCACCAGTGGTTGAAAGCAAGCCCGCGCCCGTCGTGACCGCACAGGCCCCTGTGGCCCGCGATGCCGATGAACGCCCCCTGGCCTCCCCCGCCGTGCGCAAGCATGCGCTGGATGCCGGAATTCAACTGCGTCTGGTCCAGGGCTCCGGCCCCGCCGGGCGGATCCTGCACGAAGACCTCGACGCCTACCTGCAACAAGGGGCGTCAAACGCTTCGACGGCAGCCAACCCTTACGCCGAACGCAACACCGAAGAACAGATCCCGGTGATCGGCATGCGCCGCAAGATTGCCCAGCGCATGCAGGACGCCACCCGCCGTGCCGCGCATTTCAGCTATGTGGAAGAGATCGACGTCACCGCCCTCGACGAGCTGCGCGTGCACCTCAACGAGAAGCATGGCGCAACGCGCGGCAAGCTGACGTTACTGCCGTTTATCGTGCGCGCCATGGTCGTGGCGCTGCGGGATTTCCCGCAGATCAACGCGCGTTATGACGACGAAGCCCAGGTCATCACCCGCCTCGGCGCGGTGCATGTGGGCGTCGCCACCCAGAGCGACGTGGGCTTGATGGTGCCGGTGGTGCGTCACGCCGAAGCCCGCAGCCTGTGGGGCAATGCCGAGGAAATCGCGCGTTTGGCCACGGCCGCGCGCAATGGCAAGGCCAGTCGTGACGAGTTGTCGGGTTCGACCATTACCTTGACCAGCCTGGGCGCCTTGGGCGGCATCGTCAGCACCCCGGTGCTGAACTTGCCGGAGGTGGCTATCGTTGGCGTCAACCGTATCGTTGAGCGGCCAATGGTGATCAAGGGCCAGATCGTGATTCGCAAAATGATGAACCTCTCCAGCTCCTTCGATCACCGCGTGGTCGATGGCATGGACGCGGCGCAATTCATCCAGGCCATTCGCGGCCTGCTCGAACAACCCGCCAGCCTGTTCCTGGAGTAATGGCATGACTCAGACATTGCATACCACGCTGCTGATTATCGGCGGCGGCCCTGGCGGTTATGTGGCCGCCATTCGTGCCGGCCAACTGGGCATCCCGACCATCCTGGTGGAAGGCCAGGCGTTGGGCGGCACCTGCCTGAACATCGGCTGCATTCCGTCCAAGGCCTTGATCCATGTGGCCGAGCAGTTTCAGCAAACCATCCACCATAGCCAGGGTTCGCAACTGGGTATCGAAGTGGATGTGCCGACCCTGGACATCCGCAAAAGCGTTGAATGGAAAAACGGCATCGTCGACCGCCTGACCACTGGCGTCGCCGCACTGCTTAAAAAGCACAAAGTGCAGGTGATCCACGGCTGGGCCAAGGTGGTGGACGGCAAGACCGTCGACGTTGGCGACCAGCGCATCCAGTGCGAACACCTGCTGCTGGCCACCGGTTCGAAAAGCGTCAACCTGCCGATGCTGCCAATTGGCGGGCCGATCATCTCCTCCACCGAAGCCCTGGCGCCGACCCGGGTGCCCAAGCGCCTGATTGTGGTGGGCGGCGGCTACATTGGCCTTGAGCTGGGGATTGCCTATCGCAAGCTGGGTGCTGAGGTGAGTGTGGTCGAGGCCCAGGATCGCATCCTGCCGGCTTACGACGCCGAGCTGACCCAGCCGGTGAACGAATCTCTCAAGCAACTGGGGGTGAAGCTGTACCTCAAGCACAGCGTCACCGGGTTTGCCGACAACTGCCTGCAAGTGCGTGATCCGAACGGCGATACGGTGTCGCTGAAGACCGATCAGGTCCTGGTGGCCGTGGGTCGCAAACCCAACACCCAAGGCTGGAACCTTGAAGCGCTGAACTTGGCGATGAATGGCGCGGCAATCAAGATCGACAGCCGTTGCCAGACCAGCATGCGCAATGTGTACGCCATCGGCGACTTGAGCGGCGAGCCGATGCTCGCCCACCGCGCCATGGCCCAGGGCGAAATGGTTGCCGAACTGATCAGCGGTCAACACCGCGAATTCAACCCGGCGGCAATCCCGGCGGTGTGCTTTACCGACCCGGAACTGGTGGTGGTCGGCAAGACCCCGGACGACGCCAAGGCGGCAGGCCTGGACTGCATCGTGTCGAGTTTCCCCTTCGCAGCCAACGGCCGGGCGATGACCCTGGAGTCGAAAACCGGCTTCGTGCGAGTGGTGGCGCGGCGTGACAATCATCTGATTGTCGGCTGGCAGGCCGTGGGTGTGGGTGTATCTGAGCTGTCCACTGCGTTCGGCCTGAGCCTGGAAATGGGTTCGCGCCTGGAGGATGTAGCCGGCACCATCCACGCTCACCCGACGCTCGGCGAGGCGGTGCAGGAAGCTGCGCTGCGCGCATTGGGCCACGCGTTGCATCTGTAAAACCGTGGTGAGGCCATCGGGGGCAAGTCGAATCGTCGCACCGCCCCTCCCACAGGGGAATGCATTCCACATGTGGGACGGGGCTTGCCCCCCGATAGCGGTGGATCGGTCAAAACAGAGGCTGAAGGCTTCCACCCAGTGGCTCCCACACAAGCCAAGAATGAAGTATTGTTGCGCCCATTCAGAAAAAAACCGACTTGACCAAAGATAGAGGGTGTCATGGGTAACGAAAGCATCAATTGGGACAAGCTGGGTTTTGACTACATCAAGACCGACAAACGGTATATCCAGACCTTTAAAGACGGCGAGTGGCAAGCAGGCTCCCTGACTGACGACAACGTGCTGCACATCAGTGAGGGCTCCACCGCTCTGCACTATGGCCAGCAGTGCTTTGAAGGCCTCAAGGCCTACCGCTGCAAGGACGGCTCGATCAACCTGTTCCGTCCGGACCAGAATGCCGCGCGCATGCAACGCAGCTGCGCCCGCCTGCTGATGCCCCATGTGCCGACCGACGTGTTCATCGACGCCTGCAAACAGGTGGTCAAGGCCAACGAGCGTTTCATCCCGCCGTACGGCAGTGGCGGCGCGCTGTACCTGCGCCCGTTCGTGATCGGTACCGGTGACAACATCGGCGTGCGTACCGCGCCGGAGTTCATCTTCTCGGTGTTCTGCATTCCGGTCGGTGCCTACTTCAAGGGCGGCCTGGTGCCACACAACTTCCAGATCTCCACCTTCGACCGCGCCGCGCCACAAGGCACCGGTGCTGCGAAAGTGGGCGGCAACTACGCGGCCAGCTTGATGCCGGGCTCTGAAGCGAAAAAATCCGGTTTCGCCGATGCGATCTACCTGGATCCGATGACTCACTCGAAGATCGAAGAAGTCGGCTCGGCCAACTTCTTCGGGATCACCCACGACAACACGTTCATCACGCCGAAGTCGCCTTCGGTGCTGCCAGGCATCACCCGCCTGTCGCTGATCGAACTGGCCAAGACCCGCCTGGGCCTGGAAGTGGTCGAAGGCGAAGTGTTCATCGACAAGCTGGCTGACTTCAAGGAAGCCGGCGCCTGCGGTACTGCTGCGGTGATCTCGCCGATCGGCGGCATCCAGTACAACGGCAACCTGCATGTGTTCCACAGCGAAACCGAAGTCGGCCCGATCACCCAGAAGCTCTACAAAGAGCTGACCGGTGTGCAGACCGGCGACGTCGAAGCACCAGCGGGTTGGATCGTGAAGGTCTAACAGCCTCAACGCATATCCCATGTGGGAGGGGGCTTGCCCCCGATAGCAGTGGGTCAGTCAATGAATCTGTTGACTGATACACCGCCATCGGGAGCAAGCCCCCTCCCACATTTGCTCTCCGGCGTATTCAAGACTCTTTCGGGATATTCTCGGCAATCTTCTTACCCATGCTGACCCTCGCCTCCACCCCATACCCCAGCGCCTCGTAAAACCCCGCCACCGCCTCATTGCCACTGGTGATCTGCAGGTTGATCTTCATGCAGCCCAGCGCCGTCAACGCCTGTTCCGCATGCCGCACCAGCGAAGAGCCCAGGCCATGACGCCGGTAGTCCGTGTGCACCGCCACCGAATAGAGCCAACCACGATGCCCGTCGTACCCGGCGAGAATGGTGCCGATCACGTTTTTTTTATCCGTCGCCACGAAGAACAACCCGTCATTGACCGCCAGCTTCTTATCGATCGCCAGGCTCGGCAGGTTATGGGCCGTGTCATAACCAAACGCCGCCTGCCATAGCTCAATCACCTGCGCGCGATGCGGACGATCGCGATATGGCCCGATGGGGTAGCGCGATGACAACGTCTTTTCCATCACCAGCGTGCGCTCGTTGCCATGGTAAACATCGCGCACCGTGTGAAACCCCAGCTTGGTGTAGAACGGCTCGGCGGTCAGCGAAGACGGCACACTTAATACGGTGACTCCTGCTTCGCGGGCGCGTAGTTCGATTTCCATCATCAGCAACCGGCCAATGCCCTGCCCTTGCAAGGTCGGGTTGACGAACACCGAGCGCACCACATTGGCATCAAGTGCCGCCGTGGCGACCACCCTCTGATCCTCAATCGCCACCAGCACGACACGGCGCTTGAGCAAGGCCAACACCGCGTCCGGCGTGAAGTTGCTCGCCACACGGGCAATCACGTCCGCCGGGTAATCCCGCGCATTGCTGCTGTGCAGGGCCGCCAGGATGACCTGGCTGATCCCTTCGGCATCGGTGGGTTGGGCGAGACGAACGGCGGTAGACATGATTCCTCCTGGCTGACGGCGCTATAACAGGCGCCACTGTACCAATGTGGGAGGGGGCTTGCCCCTCCCACATTTTGACCGCATTCCACCTCTCGCAGCCGATTCGGCTGGCCTACCCCCCTTTTCAGCTTTCCCGGCTGAGCCGCCCCTTGGTTTCAGCCGGGATTCATCCCGCACAAGCCACAAAATAGCCCCACTGCATCTTTGTTCACCGCCTTACTCATGGATCCGTGCACCCATGCAAACCACCAACACCGTCTTGATGATTCGCCCGGCGCGCTTTGCCTTCAACCCGGACACTGCGATCAACAACCGCTTTCAACGCCCGCCCCTTGACCCGCTCAGCGCACAGCAGAAAGCGCTGGAAGAGTTCGACGGTTATGTCGACACCCTGCGCCAGCACGGCGTGGAAGTGCTGGTGGTGCAGGACACTCCGGCGCCCCACACTCCCGACTCAATCTTCCCCAACAACTGGTGGAGTAGCCACGCCGACGGCAGCCTGGTGCTGTACCCGATGGAAGGCCAGAACCGACGACTGGAGCGCAACAAGGGTGTGTTGCAAGTGCTGGAGCAACGTTTTGCGATCAACAGCACCATCGACCTCAGCCACCTCGAACAACAGAACATATTCCTCGAAGGCACCGGCAGCATGGTGCTCGACCGCCAACACCGCATCAGCTACGCCTGCCACTCCGGGCGCACCCATCAGGATGCGCTGCGCGAATTCGCCGAACGCCTCGACTACCGGCTCTGCGTATTCCATGCGGTTGACCGCCACCACGCGCCGATCTACCACAGCAACGTGATGATGAGCGTCGGCCGCGACCTTTCGGTGGTGTGCCTGCAAGCCCTGCCCGACCAAAACGAACGCCTGGCCCTGGAACGCTCCCTGCGCGACACCGGCAAGGACATCCTCGCCCTCGACTTCGACCAATTGGAAGCCTTCGCCGGCAACATGCTTGAAGTCCACGACCGCGACGGCCAGCCGCTGCTGGTGATGTCTGCCAGCGCCTGGGGCGCACTGCAACCGGCCCAGCGCCAGCATGTGGAACGCCATACGCGGCCTGTGGTGGTGAATATCGACAACATCGAACGCATCGGCGGCGGCAGTGCCCGCTGCATGCTCGCGGAAGTGCACCTGCCCGCCCGCCCCTCATTTCAATAAGGAGTCTTGCCATGACCCGCTATATCGACGTCAACGACCTCAGCTACCTGGTCTCGCAAAAAGGCCTGCAAACCTGCATCACCGAGATGGCCGAGTACATTCGCGCTGACTACCTGCGCTGGCAGGAGTTTGAAAAGTGCGCGCGCCTGGCCAACCACTCGCCGGATGGCGTGATCGAGTTGATGCCGGTGTCAGACGCGTCGCTGTACGCCTTCAAGTACGTCAACGGCCACCCAAAAAACACCCTCGCCGGAATGCTCACCGTCATGGCGTTCGGTGCGTTGGGCGACGTGGACACCGGCAAACCAGTGCTGCTGGCAGAAATGACCCTGACTACCGCCATTCGCACCGCCGCCACCTCGGCGCTGGTCGCGCGTTATCTGGCCCGAGACAACAGCCGCAGCATGGCGTTGATCGGCAACGGCTCGCAGAGCGAGTTTCAGGCCCTGGCCTTCCACGCCATGCTCGGCATCAACGAAATCCGCCTGTTCGATATCGACGCCAAGGCCACTGCCAAACTGGCAGCCAACCTCAAGGCCTTCCCGGCGATCAGGGTGATCCTGGCCGGCAGCGTGGCGGAAGCGGTCAAGGGCGCGGATATCGTCACCACCGTGACCGCAGACAAGGCCTACGCGACCATCCTTACTGACGAGATGATCGAACCAGGCATGCACCTCAATGCCGTGGGCGGCGACTGCCCAGGCAAGACCGAACTGGACCAACGCATCGTCGAGCGCGCCCGGGTCATCGTCGAGTACGAGCCGCAAAGCCGTATCGAAGGTGAGATCCAGCACATGCCGAAAGACTCGCCGGTGACCGAGCTGTGGCAGGTGATCAACGGCCAGGTAGCCGGCCGCGAGAATGAGCGCCAGATCACACTGTTCGACTCGGTAGGTTTTGCCATCGAAGACTACTCGGCCCTGCGCTACGTGCTCGACGTGGCCAAGGCTCTGGATGTGGGCAGCGAGTTGGAGTTGGTGCCGGACCTGGCCGACCCGAAAGACCTGTTCGCACGCCTGGCCCAGCAGCCACGCGCACAGCACAAAAAGCGCGCGTGAGACCGCTCTGGCCTACCCCTTTGCGCCGAGGGCAGGCCCGATTTACAGAGCTGAAAAGCCGATTCAGCGGGTGCAACAGCCGATTCCGCTGCAATGCTCGTTTTAACAGCGCAATTTGCGCTTTGAGCACCGGGTAAACGACACAAAAAAAGCACCACCATCAAGCATTCTGAGCCCGACCGAAGAGTCACCGAATGAATGCAAGCCGCACCCTTTTTACTGCCCTGACATCAATTACAAAATATAGGGACTGACACATGATTCCACTGCGATCACTTTTCGCTGCGTTGCTGTTGCCACTGTGCGCCAGCGCCGCCCACGCCCAGGACTGGAAAGAAATCCGCTTCGGCGTATTCCCCGAATACCCACCCTTTGAATCCGTGGCCGCTGACGGCAGCCTGCAAGGCTTCGATATCGAATTGGGCAATGCCATCTGCGCCAAGCTCGAAGTCAAATGCACCTGGGTGCACAACGAATTCGACGGCATGATCCCGGCGCTGCGCGCGCGCAAATTCGATGCCATCATGTCGTCCATGGCCGTGACGCCGGCCCGTGAAAAAGTCATCGACTTCAGCGACCGGCTGTTCCTCAGCCCAACCTCCGTGATCACCCGCAAAAGCGCCGACTTCGGCGACACGCCTGAATCGTTGAAAGGCAAGCAGGTCGGCGTACTGCAAGGCTCGTTGCAGGAAGCCTATGCCCGTGCGCACCTGGCTAAGCTCGGGGCTCAGGTCAAGGCCTACCAGTCCCAGGAACAGAACTACGCCGACCTGCAAAACGGCCGCCTCGACGCCACCCTCACCGACAAACTCGAAGCCCAGCTCAACTTCCTGTCCAAACCTGAAGGCGCCGACTTCAAGACCGGCCCGGCCTTCAAGGACCCGACCCTGCCGCTGGATATCGCCATGGGGTTGCGCAAGAACGACCAGGAATTGCGTGCGCTGATCAACAAGGGCATCGCCGCCGTCCAGGCCGATGGCACCTACGCGCAGATCCAGAAGAAGTACTTCGGCGATCAGGACATCTACAACGAATAAGCCAACACAATCCCTGTGGGAAAAGATTTGTGTGGGAGGGGGCTTGCTCCCGATAGCGGTGGGTCAGTCACAACTGCATCAACTGACACACCCTCATCGGGAGCAAGCCCCCTCCCACAAAAGCCCCCCCACAGGGGTATGTCTGCGCCCTTTAGAGATTCCCCCATGAACGAACTCCTCAACCTGCAAGGCTACGGCCCCATGCTGGCCCAGGGTGCCTGGATGACGCTCAAGCTGGCGTTCCTCGCGCTGGCCTTGAGCCTCACCCTCGGCCTGCTCGCCGCGGGCGCCAAGCTGTCCAGCGCCAAATGGCTGCGGGTGCCGGCCACGCTGTACACCACGTTGATCCGTAGCGTGCCGGACCTGGTGCTGATCCTGCTGATTTTCTACAGCCTGCAACTGTGGCTCAACGACCTGACCGAACGCGTCGGCTGGGACTATTTTGAAATCGACCCATTTACCGCCGGCGTGATCACACTGGGGTTTATCTACGGCGCGTATTTCACCGAGAACTTCCGTGGCGCAATCCTCAGTGTGCCGGTCGGCCAACTGGAAGCCGCCACCGCCTATGGCTTGAGTCGCTGGCAGCGGTTTCATCTGGTGCTGTTTCCGCAGTTGATGCGCTTCGCTCTGCCAGGCCTGGGCAATAACTGGCTGGTACTGCTCAAGTCCACGGCGCTGGTGTCGATCATCGGCCTGTCGGACCTGGTCAAAGCCGCGCAAAACGCCGGCAAGACCACCAACGAGCCGCTGTACTTCCTGATCCTTGCCGGCCTGGTCTACTTGGTGATCACCACCCTCTCCAACCGCATCTTCAAGCGCCTCGAGCGGCGCTATAACCTCGGCATCAAGGGGATGGCGCGATGATCGAATTGTTCCAGCAATACGGCCTGGCCTACCTGTTCAGTGATGGCTCGGGCCTTTCCGGCGTGGCCATGACCCTGTGGCTGTTCATCATCTCGGTGGTGCTGGGCTTCATTCTGTCGATTCCCCTGGCACTGGCGCGGGTCTCGGAGCACTTCTGGCTGCGCTGGCCGGTGGAGGTCTACACCTACTTGTTTCGCGGCACGCCGCTGTATATCCAACTGCTGATTTGCTACACCGGGCTCTACAGCCTTGAAGTGGTACAGGACAACGCCCTGCTCAACCAGTTTTTCCGCAATGCGCTGAACTGCACCCTGCTGGCGTTTGTTTTGAACACCTGCGCCTACACCGTGGAGATCTTCGCCGGGGCGATTCGCAATATCCCTCATGGCGAGATCGAAGCCGCCCGCGCGTACGGTCTGCACGGCTGGCGCTTGAATCTGTTTGTGGTGGTGCCCGCCGCCCTGCGCCGCGCGTTGCCGGCCTACAGCAATGAAATGATCCTGATGTTGCACGCCACCTCGCTGGCGTTCACCGCCACCGTCGCCGATATCCTCAAAGTGGCCCGCGACGCCAATGCCGAGACGTTCCTGACGTTCCAGGCCTTTGGCATCGCTGCCCTGCTGTACATGTTGCTGTCCTTTGCACTGGTGGGCCTGTTTCGACTGGCCGAACGTCGCTGGATGCGTTTTCTTGTTCCTACCCGAGGCTAACCCATGAATCAGTCCGCGCAGGCCCTGGCCACTTATCCTGTCGATGTACCCGCTACCAAGGCTGCAACTGCTGCCATCAAGCTGCAAGTCGAAGGCATTCATAAACGCTACGGCGAGCACGAAGTGCTCAAGGGTGTTTCCCTTAACGCGCGCCAAGGCGATGTAATCAGCCTGATCGGCGCCAGCGGCTCCGGCAAAAGCACCATGCTGCGTTGCATCAACTTTCTGGAGCAGCCCGACGCTGGAGTCATCACCCTGGACGGCATCAGCATAGAAATGCAGCAAGGACGTGCCGGCACCCGTGCCCCGGATCAGGCGCAATTGCAGAACCTGCGCACGCGCCTGGCCATGGTGTTCCAGCACTTCAACTTGTGGAGCCACATGACCGTGCTGGAAAACATCACCATGGCGCCGCGCCGGGTGCTGGGCGTAAGTGCGGCCGAGGCGGAAAAACGCGCACGGATGTACCTGGACAAGGTCGGCCTGCCAGGCCGCGTGGCAGATCAATACCCGGCGTTCCTGTCCGGCGGCCAGCAACAGCGCGTGGCGATTGCGCGGGCCTTGGCGATGGAGCCGGAAATCATTCTGTTCGATGAGCCAACGTCCGCACTGGACCCAGAACTTGTAGGAGAAGTCCTCAAAGTCATACAGACGTTGGCCGAGGAAGGTCGTACCATGCTGATGGTCACCCACGAGATGGGCTTTGCCCGCCAGGTGTCCAGCCAAGTGCTGTTCTTACACCAGGGACGGGTCGAGGAACAAGGCAGCGCCGAGATCCTCGACCACCCCAAAAGCGAGCGCTTGCAGCAATTTCTTTCCAACCGTTTGAAGTGAAACCCATGGATACCAAGGCCAACGGACCCCATACCTCCCCCGCGCTGGATCGCATCGATGAGGCAATCATCGAAGTACTGCGCCATCAGGGGCGGATCACCTATGAAAAGCTCTCGTCACTGGTGCACCTCACCCCCAGGCCTTGCCTGGAGCGGGTGCGCAAGCTGGAGCGCCGTGGAGTGATCCGTGGGTATGGGGCGATCATCGACGTGCAGATGGTCTCGCCAGGGCTGTCGTTGCTGGTGCTGGTGGCCTTGTCCAACCAAAGCGGGCGCTCGGCGCAAAAGGCCTTCGAAGCTTGCATCAAAGCCTGCCCCCAGGTGTTCGAATGCCAGTTGATCAGCGGGCCGTTTGACTACAGTCTGCGCATGCGCTGTCGGGACATGGAGCATTACCGGGTGGTATCGGAGATCTGGCTGAACAATGATGAGTTGCACATTGATAAGTTGGTGGCGCATCCGGAGTTGGCGGTGGTGAAAAATACCGCCATCGAACTGGCCTGAGCCCCTCCAACATTTTTAACCATGCCCGCTTAAGATTTTCTTACCTTGGCGCGCCGCCACCAGCTTCGCCTGCCCATCCTTCTGCTTCCCCGTACGCGCCTCGCTGATCAACCCCGGTATCAACTTGCCCTCCGGCAGATTCTTCCAGAACCGGCTGGGCAAGTGCCCTTCCATTACCTTGGGATTCAACCGCGCCGGATTGAAAATATGGCTGTAATAAGTCAGCCACATAGCGCTGTGCGGGTCTTCGACATTCTGCGCCAATTGCTGCCACGCCTCGGGGCACTCGCGCTGATGAATCAGCTGTTCACCGTCGTAATACACCCCATCCAACGGCGTAGCGATCATCCAACGATGACGCCCCATACGCCCGACAAAGTGCTGGCTGGCCGATTTCAAGATGTCATGGGCCGGCTCATGCCAGGCCACATACTCCGGCAGTTCAGGCCCCGCCTCTGCCGGTAACGCGATGAACCGCACAAACGCATGCAGGTGATGGGCTTCACGGCTGACCTGTTTGATGCGCCGCTGCAATTCGCTGCCCAGCTTGTCGCCCGCCAGCATCGCCGTGCGGTCGCCATGGCTGACCCGCCACAGCACCTCATACAGCAGGCTCCAACGCTGGTCGCCGTGATAGCAGGCCGCAGACTCCAGCAGCTCGATCAGCGCCTTGGGAATACGCGCCTGAAACGGACCGAGACCTTCAGGAATCGCCTCGTCAGTGGCGAACAAATCCGCCACTTCGGCCTCACCCCAGCTCACCTGGCTGGGGTCGACCTGATGGCTGAGCAACCAGCGCGCCTGTTCGCGCCAGGTGCTGAACAGGTTGTCGCATTCCAGGCTGATCATCCCCACAACCCCATCTGTTGCGGTTGCGGACGATCGCGCAGTTGTTCGCGCAGCAGCACGCTGGTGCTGTCAGCCTGTTGCGGGTGGTAGTCGCTGGTGATGAAAAACGGCTTGGCCTTGGCCAGCACGCAGCGCATGCGGGCCAGGTCTTCGAAGCGAATCTTGCGTTCACGACGCAGGTCCACCAGGCGTTGGGTGGTGCGCAGGCCGATACCTGGGATGCGCGCAATAAGCGTGGGTTCGGCGCGGTTCAGATCAAGGGGAAACACCTCACGATGCTCCAGGGCCCAAGCCAGCTTGGGGTCGATATCCAACGCCAGATGGCCGGGGCCTTCGAACAATTCATTGGCGCTGAAGCCATAGCTGCGCAGCAGGAAATCCGCCTGGTACAGACGGTGCTCACGCATCAAAGGCGGCGCAGCCAGGGGCACGCTTTTCGGGCTGTTGGGGATGGGGCTGAACGCCGAGTAATACACGCGGCGCAGCTTGAAGTTGCCATACAGCGCCTCGGCGCCGTGCAGGATGGTGCTGTCATCGGTATCGTCGGCGCCGACGATCATCTGCGTGCTCTGCCCAGCCGGGGCGAAACGCGGGGCGCGAGGTTCGTTGAACACGGTCTGTTCGCCGGTGTAGATGGTCTGCATGGCCTGCTTGATGGTGACGATTTGTTTTTCCGGCGCCAGGGTGTTCAGGCTGGCCTCGGTGGGCAGTTCGATGTTCACGCTCAGCCGGTCGGCGTAGCGCCCGGCTTCGGCGATAAGCGCAGGGTCGGCGTCGGGAATGGTCTTGAGGTGGATATAGCCGCGGAAGTCATGCTCTTCACGCAATAGCTTCGCCACCCGTACCAGCTGCTCCATGGTGTAGTCGGCCGAACGAATGATGCCGGAGCTGAGAAACAGCCCGCTGACGCAGTTGCGCTTGTAGAAGTCGAGGGTCAGGGTGACCACCTCCTCCGGGCTGAAACGCGCGCGGGGCACGTCGCTGGAGCGGCGGTTAACGCAGTATTGGCAGTCGTAGAGACAGAAGTTGGTAAGCAGCACCTTGAGCAACGACACGCAACGGCCGTCGGGCGTATAGCTGTGGCAGATGCCCATGCCATCGGTTGAACCCAGCCCCGCCTTGCCCTCCGAACTGCGCTTGGGTGCGCCACTGCTGGCACACGAAGCGTCGTACTTGGCGGCGTCGGCGAGGATGCTGAGTTTTTCGATCAACTGCATGGAAGGCTACCGATACTGGTTTTTTGTACAGTATCAGGCAGCCCTCCGGGTCACAAGTGCAGTCTGTCAGCTGGCGGTGGCCAACAGCAGGTCCTGCACCGAACGCGCTTTGCCTCGGCTGCGGTCGTATTCATACAACGACGCGGCAATTTCATCCGCGCGAATCGGCAGAATCGACAGCAATGTGTCGCTCAAACCATGGCTGGCCTGGCTGAAGCCCTGGATATAGATACCCGCCTTACAGCGATCGTCGGTCACGATGCGGTAGTCACGAGCCACTTCGAAATCACCCATATACGCTTCCAGAGGCGCCAGCAGTTCGCGGTGCATCTGACGCTCGTAGCCGGTGGCCAGCACCACCGCATCGTAATGATTGACGGTGATGTCACCGTTGGCATTGTTGCGCAGGGTCAACTCAATACCCATCGGGCCGGCCACCGCTTTTTCCACCACGGTCATGGTGCGGAACGCGTGACGGGCGATGCCGGAGACTTTCTGGCGGTAGAGAATCCCGTAGATACGCTCGATCAGGTCCAGATCGACCACCGAATAGTTGGTGTTCTGGTACTCCGCGACCAAACGCTCGCGCTCGGCCCCCACTTGTTGGAACACCAGGTCGGTGAAGGCCGGCGAGAACACCTCATTGACGAACGGGCTGTCATCGGCCGGCTTTAGCGCCGAACCGCGCAGGATCATGTCGACCTGCACCGACGGATAGCTGTCATTGAGGTCGATGAAGGCTTCAGCCGCGCTCTGGCCACCGCCAATGATCGCGATGCGCATCGCCTTGCCGTCCACACAGGGTTGCTGCGCCACGCGGGCCAGGTACTGGGAGTGATGAAATACGCGGTTGTCATCCTTGAGCCCTTTGAACGCCGCAGGCACTCGTGGCGTGCCACCGGCGCTGACCACCACCGAGCGCGTCGTGCGCACGTGCTGCTCACCGTGGGCATCGCGGGAAATCACGCGCAGGGCCTCGACCTGCTGCTGATGCAGGATCGGCTCGATGGCCAGTACTTCCTCGCCATAACGGCCCTGGTTCTGGAATTGCGCTGCGACCCAGCGCAGGTAGTCGTTGTACTCCATGCGGCACGGGTAAAAGGTGCCCAGGTTGATGAAGTCCACCAGGCGGTCGTGGGCTTTCAGGTAATTGACGAAGGAGTACGGGCTGGTGGGGTTGCGCAGGGTCACCAGGTCCTTGAGGAACGAAATCTGCAGTTCGCTCTGGGTCACCAGGGTATTGCCATGCCAGCGGTAGTCGGCCTGCTTGTCGAGAAACAGCGCGTCCAGCTTGCCCTGGGTTTTCTCTCGTTCCTGCAGAGCGATGGCCAGCGCCAGGTTCGATGGGCCGAAACCGATACCGATAAGGTCGTGAACCGCGGGCGAAGCAATTGCCTGTGTCATTCCAGTGTCCTCTGGATAAGCCCCTTGGCGATGGGGCAGGAATACCTTCAAGACCTGCACAACAGGTCATGTGTTGATAGGAAACGAGGACAGTGAAATAAAATTTACCTGATCAGCGATCAGTGCCCTTCCCACTCGCGCATCCGCACCCGACAGTGCTTCATGGCGTTGACGATATGTTTTTCCACCAGGGCGCGGGAAATACCCAGGCGCTCGGCAATCTGCAGGTGGGTCAGCCCGTCGAGTTTGCGCAGCAGGAAGCTGTCGCGGCAGGCTTTCGGCAACTCGGCCAGAGCACGATCAAGCAGCTCCAGGCGTTGGCCTTGGTCGTGGCTGGCGTGAGGGGAACTGGGGGAGAAGCGTTCTTCGCTGTCGAGTATTTCCAGCGGCTCGTGCTGGCGCAGTACGTTGCGCCGATGCCCGTCGATCACCAGGTTCAGCGCCGTGCGGTATAAAAACGCGCGGGGCTGGTCGATGGGGACAGCGCTGGAACGCTCAAGTACCCGAACGTAGGCGTCATGCACCACATCTTCGGCCACCTGACGGTTGCCCAGCTTGGCGTTGAGGAAACACACCAGCTCGCGATAGTAGTTTTCCAACATGACTCCCGACCGCCACAGAAAGGCGATATCCGTTCCTTGAGTACCTGAAAATGACAACCCATAGCGTAATGGCAGTTTGGGTGCGTGCAATTTATAGTAATTCTCATCTACTTTTAAACAAGTCTTGCGCCACCGGTCGTTTTTTTTACGCAAACGACCCGTTACACAGTGTGTAACAGCCTAAATCCTCACGCGTTTCTCTCGTTTAACTGTCAGCTCTGCGCAACTGCGCTCCGAACTTTCCTGGCTGGAACCTAAGCATGAAACGCCCTCGACCTGCCCGACGCGCCCTGCTAGTTGTGGCGTGCCTGATTCCCGTCATCGCGGTCGCCGCCTGGCAAGTACTGCCGACCGGCCGCGACACGCTGACCACCGTCACCGTGACCCGCGGCGATATCGAAAACAGCGTGACCGCTTTGGGCACCCTGCAGCCACGTCGTTACGTGGACGTGGGCGCCCAGGCGTCCGGGCAGATTCGCAAGATCCACGTTGAAGCCGGCGACCAGGTGCAGGAAGGCCAATTGCTGGTAGAGATCGACCCCTCGACGCAAAAAGCCAAGCTCGATGCCAGCCGCTACGCCATCGAAAACCTCAAGGCCCAGCTGCAGGAGCAGAAGGCCCAGCACGAACTGGCGCGGCAGAAGTACCAGCGCCAGCAGCGTCTGGTCGCCGGCAACGCCACCCGCGAAGAGGATGTCCAGACCGCCAAGGCGGAACTGAGCGCCACCCAGGCCCGGGTCAATATGTTCCAGGCGCAGATCCTCCAGGCTCAGGCCAGCCTGCGCAGCGATGAAGCGGAGTTGGGCTATACGCGTATCTACGCGCCAATGACCGGCACGGTGGTTGCCGTGGACGCGCGGGTCGGCCAGACCCTCAATGCCCAGCAGCAGACGCCGTTGATCCTGCGCATCGCCAAGTTGTCGCCGATGACCGTGTGGGCCGAAGTCTCGGAGGCCGACATCGGCCATGTAAAACCCGGCATGACGGCGTACTTCACCACCCTGAGCGGCGGCAACCGGCGCTGGACCAGCACCGTGCGGCAGATCTTGCCGATTCCACCCCAGCCCTTGAACGAAACCCAGGGCAGCGGCAGCCCTAATAGCTCCGGCAAAAGCGGCACCGGCCGCGTCGTGCTGTACACCGTGCTGCTGGATGTGGACAACGGCGATAACGCGTTGATGGCCGAAATGACCACCCAAGTGTTTTTTGTCGCCAGCCAGGTCAAGGATGCCCTGACCGCGCCGGTCGCCGCCCTGCTGGGCAGCCACAGCGCCGACAAACAGATCGCCCGTGTTGTCACGGAGAACGGCCGCATCGAGGAGCGCGAGGTGCAACTGGGCATCAGTGATCGCCTGCGGGTGCAGGTACTCGGTGGCCTGAACGAAGGCGACCACCTGTTGATCGGCCCGGCTGCTGGCAGCGGGGGTTGAGTTGACCACGCCTCTGATCGAACTCAAGAACATCCGCAAGTCCTACGGCGGTGGCGACAGCCCACAGGTGGACGTGTTGCGCGGCATCGACCTGTCGATCCATGCCGGGGAATTCGTCGCCATCGTCGGCGCGTCCGGCTCCGGCAAGTCCACGCTGATGAACATCCTCGGCTGCCTCGATCGGCCCTCGGTCGGGGACTACCTGTTTGCCGGGGAAAACGTCGCCCACCTGGACAGTGATGAATTGGCCTGGCTACGCCGCGAGGCCTTTGGTTTTGTGTTCCAGGGCTACCACCTGATTCCTTCAGGCACGGCCCAGGAGAACGTCGAGATGCCGGCGATCTACGCCGGTATCAGCGCGGCCGAACGCCATGCCCGAGCCAACGCCCTGCTGACGCGTCTGGGCCTGGCCGAGCGTACCGGTAACCGTCCACATCAACTGTCCGGCGGTCAGCAGCAGCGGGT
Organism: Pseudomonas sivasensis; assembly: GCF_021391435.1. Taxonomy (NCBI): domain Bacteria; kingdom Pseudomonadati; phylum Pseudomonadota; class Gammaproteobacteria; order Pseudomonadales; family Pseudomonadaceae; genus Pseudomonas; species Pseudomonas sivasensis. The sequence continues at coordinate 4,095,118 of NZ_CP090029.1, forward strand.
GTCCATTGCCCGCGCACTGATGAACGGCGGCCATATCATTCTCGCCGACGAACCCACCGGTGCCCTCGACAGCCATAGCGGCGCCGAGGTGATGACCCTGCTCGACGAACTGGCCAGCCAGGGCCACGTGGTGATCCTGATCACCCACGACCGCGAAGTCGCCGCGCGGGCCAACCGCATCATCGAGATCCGCGATGGCCTGATCATCAGCGACTCGGCCGATGACAGTGAAACCGCCCCAACAGCCGCCAGCGGCGCGTTGCAAGCCGTGGACCTGCGTCAACGCCTGGTCGACGGTGCGGAGCATAACGGCGCGTGGAAAGCCGAATTGGTGGACGCGGTACAAGCCGCCTGGCGGGTGATGTGGATCAACCGTTTTCGCACCGCATTGACCCTGCTGGGGATCATCATCGGCGTGGCGTCGGTGGTGGTGATGCTGGCGGTCGGCGAAGGCAGCAAGCGCCAGGTCATGGCGCAGATGGGCGCGTTCGGCTCCAACATTCTTTATCTGAGCGGTGCATCGCCCAACCCACGCACGCCACTGGGCGTCATCACCCTCAATGACGTCGAGGCACTGGGTGCGTTGCCCCAGGTCAAGCGCATCATGCCGGTCAACGGCAGCAAAGCAGGCGTGCGCTATGGCAACGTCGACTACATGGCGTACGTGGGCGGCAACGACACCAACTTCCCGGATATCTTCAATTGGCCGGTGGTCGAGGGCAGCTACTTCACCACCGCCGACGAGCGCAGCGGGGCTACGGTCGCGGTGATCGGCCACCGTATCCGCGAAAAGCTGTTCAAGGGCCAGGTCAATCCGATCGGACAATACATCCTGATCGAGAACGTGCCCTTCCAGGTGATCGGCGTGCTGGCGGAAAAAGGCGCCGCCTCCGGCGATAAGGACAGCGACGATCGTATCGCCATCCCCTACACCGCCGCCAGCGTGCGTTTGTTTGGCAGCTACGACCCCGAATACGTGGTGATTGCCGCCGCCGATGCAGGCAGGGTCCACGAAGCCGAAGTGGCCATCGACCAACTTATGCAGAAGCTGCACAACGGCAAACCCGACTACGAGTTGACCAACAACGCCGCAATGATTCAGGCCGAGGCCCGTACCCAGAACACCCTGTCGCTGATGCTGGGCTCAATTGCCGCGATTTCCTTGCTGGTGGGCGGTATTGGCGTGATGAACATCATGCTGATGACCGTGCGCGAGCGCACCCGCGAAATCGGCATCCGCATGGCTACCGGTGCGCGCCAACGCGACATCCTGCGCCAGTTCCTAACCGAGGCGGTCATGCTCTCGGTGGTCGGCGGCTTGTGCGGCATTGCCCTGGCCCTGCTGGTGGGCGGCGTACTGGTGCTGGCCAAGGTGGCGGTGCAGTTTTCCCTGGTGGCGGTGCTTGGCGCATTTGGTTGTGCGCTGGTCACCGGTGTCGTATTCGGCTTTATGCCGGCCCGTAAAGCTGCCCGGCTCGATCCGGTTAAGGCGTTGACCAGTGAATAAACGATCCATCCCCTCGCAGCTGTCCCTGATCAGCCTGTGCCTGCTGCTCAATGCCTGCGCCGGCGATCCACCCGCGGTGGACAGCGGTATTGCGCCGCCGGCCGCCTGGCAGTTCGCCGAGCGCGACGCGGCCCAGAGCACCAACCAGCACTGGTGGACGCAATTCGGCAGCCCGCAGTTGAATCGGCTGGTCGAACAGGCCCGGCGTGACAGTGTCGACGTGGCCGCCGCCATGGCCCGTGTGCGGCAGGCCCAGGCCAGTGCAGTGATCGCCGGGGCGCCGTTGCTACCCGAGGTGAAGTTCGACCTCGCCACCAGCCACCAGAAGCTGCTGCACGGCCAGGGCGGACCAGACCTGGACGTCTCGCAGAGCGACGACGCGGTCGACAATTTCGGCGCCAGCTTGACGGCCAGTTATGAAGTGGATTTCTGGGGCGGCCGCGCCGCCGCCCGAGACAGCGCCCTGCAGGGCCTGCGGGCCAGTGAGTTCGATCAGGCCACCGTGGAACTGACCTTGCTCAGCAACGTGGCCGACCGCTACGCGCAAACCCTGGCCGCACATCAGCGCCAGCAAATCGCCGAGCTGAACCTGGCCAATGCACGCAACGTGCTCGACCTGGTGCAAACCCGCTACGACGCGGGCTCCGCCACGGCGCTGGAACTGGCCCAACAGAAAAGCCTGGTCGCCAGCCAGCGACGCCAACTGCCATTGATTCAGCAACAGGCCGAAGAATCCCAGATCACCCTCGCGGCCCTCCTTGGCCAGCCGGTTCAAACCCTGGACCTGGGCGCCGAGCCCTTCCAGGCCCTGACATGGCCAACCATCGGCACCGGCATGCCCAGCCAGTTGCTCAGCCGCCGCCCCGATATTGCCAAGGCAGAGGCCCAACTGGCCGCCGCGCAAGCGGACGTCACCGTGGCGCGCGCCGCGATGCTGCCAGCCTTGACCCTCGGCGCCACACTGGGCTCCGACGCCTACAAGGCCGTGGACATCCTGCGCAGCCCGTATTACACGCTGACTGCCGGACTGGCAGGGCCGATCTTCAACAACGGCCGTTTAAGCGCCGAACGCGACAAGGCCCGAGCGCGCCAGGATGAGCTGCTGTACGCCTATCGCGGTGCGATCATCAACGGTTTTGCCGATGTGGAAAAAGCCCTCAGCAGCATCACGCGCCTGGACCAGCAGCGCCAATGGCAAACGGAAGAATTGCAGCAGGCCCAGACCGCCTTCCAGATTGCTGAAAGCCGCTACCAAGCGGGCGCCGAGGACCTGCTTACGGTACTGGAAACCCAGCGCACGCTTTATGCTGCCCAGGACTTGAACGTGCAATTGCGACTGTCACGCCTGCAGGCCAGCATTGCGCTGTATAAGGCATTGGGTGGCGGTTGGAAGACTAATATCTGATAAACGAAACTCTTGTTTCGTACACCAGTCGTCTCACGCCCCTACATTCGTCACCTCAGGATCCTTGGTAAAAAGCCGCTTCCACACGGCTGCCCGGGACCTCCTGATGAATGTTGCAAAACACCTCGCATGCGGCTGTCTCTGGCTGGTCACTCATCTTGTCCAGGCAGAGTCACTGATCAAGCCCACCGCCATCGATTGGCTGCTCGATTGCACCCTCCCCACAGACGAACAGATGGCTCCTGAGGTGCTGGCGCGCACCCAGTGCGGCGTCGTGACAGTACCGCGTAACCACGCGGCCCCCGGGGAAGGCACTCAACGCCTGTACCTGACCCGTGTCGGCGCCCGTGAGCCACTGAGTCGTGAAGGTGTGGTATTCGTCCAACCCGGTGACACACTGCAGGAAAACAGCGCAAGTACGTTCAGCATTCACCTCGTCAGCCGTTGGGAGACCTACTACACACAGGCCTACCGCACTCTGCTCAACCGCTACGATGTGATTGAACTCAGCCCTCGCGAACTCACTCAGGCCCATGACGTCGAACAGGCAGTTCAGGACATGGAGTATGTACGCGCACAACTGGGCGACCCACGATTGCATTTTTTGGGTAACGGCCACGCAACCCGCCTGGGCAGCCGTTACGCGGTGCAGTTTCCCGAACGCGTCGCACGCATGGTGCTGGTCAACGCTGAACAGGGCACGGCAGACGCCTTTCAAGTCACACACCTGCGCCTCAGGGAGCCCGCCAAACCGGACGGCGGAGGGTGTATCAGCCGATGGGTGGGCGATTTCCTGGCCCTTGGCAAACAGCCGCCGCCCTCCACTCGCTGTCTTGACGGGCATGCCAGGGAGCAGGTCCACCGTTGAATTGCATTCCACGCCCCCCCTCTTCAGTGATCAGTTCTACAATGCCCCCCATTCATCCCCAGGGGTTTTCATGGACATCGAACTGGCACGCACCTTCCTCGAAATCACCCGCTGCGGCAGCCTCGCGGCGGCGGCCGAGAAACTGCACGTCACCCAGACCGCCATCACCGCACGGGTCAAAAGCCTGGAAAGCCAACTGGGCAGTACGCTGTTCATCCGCAACCGCGCGGGTGCACGCCTGACTGCTGACGGCGAGGCCTTCGTGGTGTACGCCAACCAGTTGCTGCAAACCTGGGAAGCCGCGCGCCGCGACCTGCCGTTGCCCGATGGCTATCGCAATGTGCTGCATATCGGCGGAGAGGTCAGCCTGTGCAACCCGCTGATGCTCGGCTGGGCCCAGGCGCTGCGCGAGCATATTCCCGGCCACGCATTGCGCACCGAAGTGCGTGAAGGCGAATACCTGTTGCGCCAACTGGAACTGGGCGTGCTCGACGCTGCGTTGGTGTTCCAGCCGCAGTACTGGCCGGGGTTGCAGGTGGAGCAGGTGCTGGAAGAAAAGCTGATCCTGGTGCAATTGGTCAGCAAGCCGGCGCCGTACGTCTACATCGACTGGGGCCCGGGCTTTCGCCAGCAACATGACGCGGCCCTGCCCGACAAGGCCCGCGCTGCGGTGAGCTTCAACCTCGGGCCTTTGGCCTTGCAGTACATCCTCGAAAACGGCGGCGCCGGGTATTTCCGCACGCGGGTGGTGCAAAGCTATCTGGACAGCGGTGTGATGCAGCGTGTGGCCAAGGCGCCGGAGTTCAGTTTCCCAACCTACCTGGTGTATTCGCGGGCACGGGATTCGGCGGTGTTGCAGCAGGCCCTGGAGTTACTGCGCGACGTGGTCAAGGCCGAAGGTGACTGGTCGCAACGCTGGGATCCGCTGCTGTGAAACGGACTATGGACTCGCACAATCGCGAAGGCGGACTAAGCTCAGTCACCACCCAAAAATAATATGAGTCCCGACCATGCCCGACGCTACCGAGGCTTTCCGTGCCCGCTACCGCGCCGCGGTTTCCGCTCGCTACAACCCCTGGCTTCATGGTTTTTTTGTACTGGGTTACGGCATCGCCTGCATTACCCTGGCCTGGTCCAGCACTGAGCAGATCACAGCGCTGCAATGGCTGACCGTGCCGTTGACCCTGCTGTTCTTCAACCTCTGCATCTACCTCGTGCACCGCCATCTCGGCCATCACAAACACGCCTTTGCGCGCTTGTTCTACGCACGCCATACCGGTGACCACCACAGTTTCTTCACCCCTGGCCACATGACTTACGACAGCCCACGGGACTGGCGGGTGATCCTGTTCCCGGCCTGGTTGATCGTGCTGCACAGCCTGGCCATCACGCTCCCCGCCTGGTGGCTGCTCAAGCAACTGAGCCCCAACGTTGCTGGGCTGTTTGCCGGATGCATGCTCCTGGGCTACCTGTTCTACGAAGTGTTCCACGCCTGCGAGCACCTGCCTGCGGAGCATCCGGTGGCGCGCCTGCCGTGGATTCGCCAGATGCACCGGCTGCATGCCTTGCACCATCGCCGCGAGCTGATGCAGGGGCGCAATTTCAATATCGTCCTTCCCCTGATGGATTACCTGTTCGGCACCCTGCACTGGGAGCCGAACCCCAACGACAACCAGGAATCGTCATGAGTACCCGTCCAAAAAAACTGCGCCATCTGCTGTTTGTGTTGCTGCTGGCGGTGGTCGCCTTTCTGCTGCTGATGCCCACCAAGGTACAACCGGTGAACTGGTCACCGCCCAAAGCGCCATCGATGAAGGATGGCCCTTTCGCCGAAAACCAGCGACTCAAGGCTGTACAGAAAATCGGCGCCCAGGACATCGCCGGACCGGAGGCGTTGCTGTTGGATGCACAGGGTTTGCTCATCAGCGGCCTGCATGACGGGCGCATCATCCGCACATCGCCCGACAGTCAAAGCCTGGAAGTACTGGCCAATACGGGCGGTCGCCCACTAGGCCTGGCGATGCACCCGGATGGGCGCTTGATCATTGCCGATGGGGTGAAAGGCCTGCTCGCGCTGGACTCGAACCGCCAACTCACTTCCCTGAGCACCAGCGCCAATGGCGCGCCCTTCGGTTTTACCAATGACGTCATCGTGGACGCCAGCGGCCGTTATGGGTATTTCAGCGATGCGTCGAGCCGCTGGGGTTATGGGCAGGACGGCGAAGCGGTGATCGAACATGGCGGCGATGGGCGGCTGCTGCGTTACGACTTCAGCAACGGCAACACCGAGGTGTTGCTCGACCAGTTGCAATTCGCCAACGGCGTAGCCCTGGGCCCGGACGAAAGCTACGTACTGGTGAATGAAACTGGCGCCTACCGCATCAGCCGTTACTGGCTCAAAGGCGAACGTACTGGCAGCCACGACCTGTTTATCGACAACCTGCCCGGCCTGCCGGACAACCTGAGTTTCAATGGCCGGGACCGTTTCTGGGTAGCGCTCTACTCACCGCGCAACCCGTTGCTGGACAGCTTCGCCGGCTACCCACTGCTGCGCAAAGTGATGGTGCGCGCACTGATGGTGGTGCCCAAGCCCATCGAGCGCAAAGCCTTTGTGTTGGGGTTGGATACCAACGGCAAGGTCATCGCCAACTTGCAGGATGGCAGCGCGGACAACTACTCACCGATTACCACGGCGCGGGAGTATGGCGACTGGTTGTACCTGGGCTCGTTGACGAACACGAGCATGGCGCGCGTGCCGTTGCAACTGGCGTTAAAGCCGGAGTGAAGAGAGGGTCAGTTTGGTCCGGACGGGACGCCTGAGATCAAAATTAAAAGCAGAGAACAAGCCTAAGCCAGCCGGAGGTCTATCTGATGCATGAAGATCAAATGTGGGAGTGGGCTTGCCCGCGATGAGGGAGTGTCAGTTGATACATCTATGACTGACCCACTGCCACTGGGGTCAGGCCCCATCGCACATCTGGACTGAGTTCACTAAAAAATCGATCGACTCTAAGGCTGCCGCGCTTCTGCCTTTAATCTGAAGTCGCCCGGTCAACCACGTAGGCCGACAGCTATGTATGCAGTCAAGCTGCCCGTTGAGATTCAGTCAATCGGGATGTCGCACCAGCTTCGCCAAACGGCCCAGACGACTGCGGCAATAGTCCAAACATAACCAAGACGATACGGCCACAACGCCCAACGCTTAAGCGCTAAAGGAACAGATGCCAGTTCGGCCTCAGTCACAAGGCCTGCTTTCAGGAAGGCCTTGGGCATCGACAGAATGTCGACCATCAACCCCATGCGATGATACCGGTCGATTCGCTGATTTCTTTTCCAAAAACGCTTATGTCTACGAACCTTTTCATTTTCACTGAAGTAACTTTCCAGCTCGTCGAGCTTCGTATATTCGGCAAACAGTACCAATCCTAAGAAAACAAACGTCCCGACAAACCAGACAACGGTATAGACCAGAAAAAAATCCATGGCTAAGCCCCCTCTGGCTGGAATATCAAGTCACCATCGACCTCTAGAGTGTTTTAAAAAAAAGAACAGGACGCTTTCCCTATAGCCAAGTGCACCAATAACCTCAACTGATAGCCCAAATCATCGCGAGACGGTATGGCCATACGGCCCAACGCTTAAGTGCCAAGGGAGTGAATGCAGGAGCAGTTTGGTCGCACCCTTTAAGTTTCAGTCAATCGGGATGTCGCACCATCTTCGCCAAACGACCCAGACGACTGTGGCGATAGTCCAAATTAAGCCGAGATAATAGGGCCACAACACCCAACGCCTGAGTGTTAACGGAACAGACGCCAGTTCGGCCTCAGTCACCACACCTGCTTTCACATGACGCGCTGAGTCTGACAGGTACTCAAACATCAACAACATGCGGTATTGCCTGTCGATCCACTGGTTTCGTCTCCAGAATCGCTTATTGTCGCGGACTCTTTCGTTCTGACTGAAATAACTCTCCACCTTGTCCAGTTTTGTGTATTCGGCAAACAGCATCAGCCCCAAAACGACAAACATCCCAACAAAATGCACAAGGGTAAAGGCAAGAAAAAACGACACGATTAAGCTTCCTGTGGCTCGAAGATCAACTCACCATTAACCTCTAGAATCTTTCCACCCAGTAACGCACCTTTATCACCTAGAGCAGAGCCTCCCGCCCCGTCACACACGCCTCCTTGATCTCCAATCCCGCCACGCCCACGTCCAGCGCCAACCCCACATACGTGCCTTTGCCCAACCACTTTGACATCTGCGCGATCTCCCGAATCCGCTGCGCGTACCCGGCGATCTCACCCTTCTTCAGATAGCTTTTCGTGGAAATCCCCAGCAGCTTCTTCAACCCCTGATTGCCCCGCAAACCCGTGCCATAGCGCGCCGCGCCTTGCAATTGGGTGTCCAGCAGCGACAACAACACCTGGCGCTGGCGAAAAAATGCCTGCCGGTCCAACCCGCCGTCCCGAAAGCGCTGATGCAACCGCTCAATGTCCTCCAGCGTATGCGCCACCGCGTCCAGATGCCGCGACCACGCCGACGTCACGCTGCCCACCCCGATCGAGCTGTACGCCAGAAAGCTCTGCAGCAAGTCATAGTTATTGATCACCGCCGTTCCGACTGACGCGTCTTGCGCCAACTGCCGGTGAATTTCTTCCGCCCGGCGCATCAACCAGGCCTCCTCCAACGAACACGTCACGCTGTAGGCATCGGGAATAATCACCATCTGACCCGGCGTCACCAGCCCATGGCGCAGGTGCCGATTCAACACATCAAAATGATCAGAACGCTGCCGGCTCGGAGCACTACCCATCAAGCGGGATTTCACACTCGGATAGTCCATCGTGCGGTCGTTGAGATAGCTCTGCGCCATGCCTTACATCCGGGATGCAATGAAGATGGCGTCGAAATATAAGCAAGCAGATACATCCCGGACACAACCCGAGGAAGGCTGGATAACATTTGGGAAGTTACCTACGTCAACGCGGACAAGCGCTTACGGAAGTACCCTCAATACCCGGTCATTTCCAGGTAGCCCACGCCCCCGTCAAACCTCACCGGCCCTTCCCAATACGGAATGCTCAGGTTCATCCAGGCGTTCGGGTTGACGGCTTCAGTGGTGATATCCAGCTGTTTGCCAGGTATTTTCAGCGACCAGCGCGTCGGCAGGTTGCGCCCATCGATGGCCGTGGTTTCCAGCGGTGTCAGCTGGATGTCAGCGTTATGCAAAGTCTCTGTACGTCCCTGGGCGTCGATCCAGGTGCCGGTGAGATAACCGCCGCCGTCCTTCTGGCGTACGCGAAACAGCATCAGTTGCGCGCCCCGGTCGAGGTGCAGGGAGAACCAGTCCCAACCAGTCTGGCTGGCGCTCAGTGGTTGGCTGCTCCATTCGCGGTCGAGCCACGCCGGGCCAGTGACTTGATAGGTTGTGCCATCGATGCTGACGCTGCCATTGGCGGTGAAGAACGGCTGGCTGTAGTAATACGACGCCTGGCCCTGGTCGGATTTACGGCTGTAGCCGTTGTCACCTTGCAACACCAATGGACGGCTGGAGGTCAGCCGCAAGTCGTAGGCGAAGTGCTCTGCACTGGCCTTGAGTTGCATATCCGCCAATGCACTGGCCGCGCCAGGACGGCTGGCAAAGTTCCAATCGTCAATCCACGCATTGAACGGCGCTGCCTGGGCACCGGCCTGGCCAACGCCGCCACGGGCAAGCCGTTCGGCGGCGTAGTGGCGGTTGGCGGAGGTGACGGCGGCATGGCCGAGCCACACCGTCGAATCCCGCCAGCCGGCCTGGGTCGGCCCGGCTTTCAAGGCGTTGCGAAACAGCGTCCATTGCACGCCGAACACATTGCCTTGGGCGTCCTTCAGATTGGCGGTGACGTACCACCACTCGATGCGAAAACCGTCATGGGGGCCATGGTCCTCGGGAAAGCTGAACACCTTGCCGGGCAGCACTTGGGCAAAGTCCGCCGCATCGCTGCCCAGGCCTGCAAAGCTCTCTTGGGGCGCGGGGGCTTTGTCACAAGCCGCCAGCAGCAATAACGCGCACATCAACGCCTTAATCTTCATGGGCAAAGGTCCTCAGCAAATCCGCCGGACGGCTGCGGTACAGCTGCCACAACGGCCAGGCCGATGCCAACAATGTGGCGAGCATCGCCAGCCCAAGCAATTGTGCGAGCTGCCACGGGAACACCTGCAGCGGCAGCCGCCAACCAAAGGCCTGCACGTTGATCACCGCGTCCAGGCACCATGCCAATAACACCCCCAGCGGTAACGCCAACATTAGGGTGAGCACCGCCAGCAGCCAGGTCTGGCCCAGGTTCAGCAACATCAATTGTCGACGTGTCACGCCCAGCGCCCATAGCGGTGCGAGTTGGCCGAGGCGGCTCTGGCTCTGGGTCAGCAGGCTAATGAACAGCGCTACGCCGGCCACGCCCAAGGTCAGGCTGTTGAGGGCCGCAGTCGCGGCGAAGGTGCGTTCGAACACCTGGCTCGACCAGCCCTTGAGTTGCTGTTGATCGACGATGCGGCTGTCGTCCAGGGCAAATGCGCGCTGCACTTCTCGCACCAGTGGCGCTACATCAGACGGCGCGACGCGCAGGTTGAAGCGCGCGGGTGAGAGCGTCGGCCAGTGCGCCAGCAGGTGTTCGGAATTGACCAGGATATGCCCCTTGGGATTGCCGTAATCCGCGTAAATCCCCACCACCTTGGGTGACCAGAGGCCTTGAGGCGTGGGGATATCAATCGAATCCCCGAGCCTGACTGAAAGCCTGCGCGCCAACTGCTCGCTGAGCATCAAGGTGTCGTCACGCTGCAACCGGTCCCAAGGTGCATCGGCAGCGTCCAACAAGGGCCAGTGCTCGCGATAGGTCGGATCGTCGACCACCCCGAACAGATCCGTTGGCCAGCCCTGCACTTGCACGGCGATCTGCCAGGTAGGCAACACCCTCTGCACCAGCGGTTGGTGCGCCAGCCAAGTGCTGAGCTGATCCGCCTGGGCCGGGGTTTGCGGGTTGAGGTACAGCTCGGCAGTGAGGCGTTGTTCCAGCCAATGATTGAAGGTGTGGCGAAAGCCCGAGGTCATGGAGCCCGCGCCGATATTCGCGGCCAGGGCCAGTAGCAGCGCCATCAGTGCCAGGCTCAAAGCCGGCAGTTGTTGGCGGCAATCGGCAAGAAACCACTGGCCAAGCACTGAACGGCTGCGCCCCAACACGGCCTTGAGCAGCCCGTTGAGCAATACCGGCAAGCCCAAGGCCGCGCCGAGCAGTAAGGTCGCCATCAATACAAACCCCGCCGCCAAGCTGTCGCCCAGCCAAAGCGCCAACAGCGCGATCAGCAATGCCGTTCCGGCGACCCATCCCTGACGCCGTAACCAGCGACCATGGGCCTCGTGCCAGGCCTGGGCGTTGGCCAGCGCCAGCAACGGCAAGCGCGCCGCCCGCCACACGCTGCTGGCACCGGCCAGTAAAGCACCCAACAGGCTCAAGCCCAACCCCGCCAGCCACCACCATGGACTCAGGCTCAACTGTCCCGGCACTTCGGCGCCATACAAGCCGCGCAGGCTGGCAGCCACATCCGGCAGCAGCAGGCTGGCCAGAAGGTATCCGCTGGCGACGCCGAGCACGCCGCCCAGCAGCGACAACGCGCCCAATTCCACCCCAAGCCCGAGGATCAACAAACGCGCACTGACCCCACAGGCACGCAAGGTGCGCAGCAGTCCGCGGCGTTGCTCCAGGGCCAGACCGATGGCGGCGTGCACAATAAACAGCCCCACCACAAAGGACAGGAAGCCCAGCGCATCAAGGTTCAGGTGGAAGCTTTCGGTGAGGCGCGCCAAGTTGCTGTCCTCGCCCTGCCGGAGTTGCAGCCCGGCGGGAGGCGTGGGATGGCTGGCGGCGAAGGCCTTGTCCAGCAGCAGCCGCGACAGCTGCCCAGGCATCTCAAGCACAGGTTGAGCAAAGCCGATATCGGTCAGTAACATCCCGGGCGCCATGTCCGGCTGGGCTTGCAACGGCGGCAGGCGTTGCCCGTTCAGCACCAGGGGTTGCTGCCCTTCGTGCAGCCCCAGGGCCTGCAAGGTTTGCGGCGCGATCCAGGTACGCCCCGGAGGGTCAAAGAAGGCGAGCATCTGCGCCTGGCTCAAGCGCTGCCCCGCTACCGCGCCGCTGCCGGGCAACGACAGCGGGTCGAGGCCCATCAATTGCAGGCGCACGTCCTCATGCCCCTTGAGCTGCAACCGCCCCTGCACCACCGGCGACACCGGCCAACCCGCGCGGCGCAGTTCGGCAAACAGCGTTTGCGGGAAACTGGCAGCGTCCGGCGCACTGAGACTGGCTTGGGGTTCGCCGCCGATCAACTGGCTGGCGCGGGCATAGCTGTCGCGCGCCTGACTGTTGAGGGCCTGCACGCCGGTCAAGAGTGCGGTGGCCAGCCACAAGCCGGTGAGCACACTGAAAAACTGCACCGGGTGGCGCCGCCAATGGCTGAGCAACGCGCGTAGTGTCCAATAAAACACCGCCATTTCAGCGAGCATCCGCAGGCAGGACGCGGCCGTGATGCAACACCACCTGCTGGTCCAGCCGTGCGGCGATACGGGGGCTGTGGGTGACCATCAACAAGCTGGTGGGGCTGTCGCGCAACAGGTCCAGCATCAGTTGCAACACCTCGTCGCTGGTGGCTTCGTCGAGGTTGCCGGTGGGTTCGTCAGCCAACAGCAAGCCTGGCCGCGACGCCAAGGCACGCCCTACCGCGACCCGCTGTTGTTGGCCGCCCGAGAGCTGTTCCGGATAGCGCTTGAGCAAGTCGCCCAGGCCCAGGCGTTCCACCAACTGCGCCTGCCAGAGCGGATCAAAGCGCCCCGCCAGCCGGGCCTGGAACGCCAGGTTGTCGTCGACGCGCAAACTGCCAATGAGGTTGAACTGCTGGAACACCAGGCCAATTTCAGTGCGCCGCCAGTGAGCCAGTTGCGCCTCGCTCATCTGGTCGAGGCGTTGCTCACCCACTTGGATACTGCCGCGATCCAACCGATCAAGCCCCGCCACCAAGTGCAACAAGGTGCTTTTTCCACTGCCCGACTCGCCCATCAACGCCAGGCTGCTGCGTGCGGCCAGGTGCAAATCCACACCTGCCAACACCGCCAACGGGCCTTGAGGGGTGGCATAGCTTTTGAAGACACCTTGCGCCTGCAGCATGGGAGCACTCGATTGATGGGCGGCCATCGAGAATAACGGCTGCGCCTTGGGGCCACGCAAATTTTTCACATGGATTTCACCGGATGCCCACTCGCCCACCTCTAAATTGCCGGTTATGCGTCACGCGTCGACCACTTATTAAGTTGCCACGCCTGATAACTTTTAACCGCCCCATGTTCAGCGAAAAGACAGCAGCCCTGTGACAGCCTTCTGCTCCACTGCGGCTATTCGCCAACACATTGCGCCTAACTAATACAACATTGCCAACAATGTCCAAGGTGAATGAAGTGGTAGACATTACCCTGACCAAACCGCGCTCGCCCCGGACTTTTTTCAAGCGCCTGCAACGGCTGTATCCAGGCATTGCCGTGATCACCGTGCTGCTCGCTTGCAGCCTGTTCTGGCCGGCCTCGCCACGGGACCTTGGCGTGGGCAACAGTCTGTTGACCTCACAGGTTATGCCGCTGTGGCGTGACGGCGACGTGATCGTGCTGGTGCGTCATGAAGAGCGCTGCGACCGTTCTACCAATCCGTGCCTGGGGCCAGTTGAAGGCCTGACGATCAACGGCAGCGAACACGCCGAAAACCTCGGCAACGCCTTTAAATCATTGGGCATGGAAGGCAGCGACGTACTCGCCAGCCCGGCCATCCGTACCGCCCAGACCTTGCGCTTTATGTTCGGTAAAAACGAGCTGACCTCCGGCCAGCAGGCCGTCTGCGGCGCCGCCATGGGTGAAGAACTGCTCAGCCACAAACAGCCGGGACGCAACCTGGTATTTGTGACGCACAGTGGCTGCATCGCCGACTTCGAAAAAACCCAGGGCTTCCCCCATGCGGCATTCCCCGAGTACGGCAGCGCCCTGTTCGTGCAAGTGTTGCCCAACGGTAAATTCAAGACCCTGGGCATCATGAACAATCCGGACTGGCCGGCTGCGCTCAAACACCTCTAAGTCATTGCCTGTGTTCAGCAACAAGACAGCCCTGTTCTGGCATGTTTAGTTGCGCCTTTTAATTAAGCACCCCCTGACTCTCTCCTGTTACTTAGTGACCGCAGTGACTGTTTGCACGATGAGCTTATTACTTAAAAACCCTGGCCTTAAACGTCAAGGAGCGACGTTTTCATGACGCGTTTAAATCCGCTGTACCTATTGTTACTCGCCTTCGCCGCGTTCTATTTATTGCCCTTGGGCCTGCACGGCCTGTGGATCCCGGATGAAACCCGCTACGCCCAGATCAGCCAGGAAATGCTGCAGACCGGTAATTGGGTGGCGCCGCACTTCATGGGCATCCGCTATTTCGAAAAACCCGCCGCCGGTTATTGGCTGATCGCCCTGGGCCAAGCGGTGTTTGGCCAGAACCTGTTCGGTGCACGCATCGCCTCGGCCCTGACCACCGGATTGAGCGTGCTGCTGGCGTACCTGATCGCCCGGCGCCTGTGGAGCGATCCGCGCAAAAGCTTCGCCTGCGCGCTGCTGTACCTGAGTTTTGGCCTCGTGGCGGGGCAAGCGGGGTATTCCAACCTCGATCCGCAGTTTACGTTGTGGGTCAACCTAAGCCTGGTGGCGCTATGGTTCGCCCTCGACAGCCGCACGTCGCGCGGCCGACTGGGAGCCTGGACGCTATTGGGGTTTGCCTGTGCCATGGGTTTTATGACCAAGGGCTTCCTGGCGTGGGCGCTGCCGGTCTTGATTGCCGTGCCGTACGTGCTCTGGCAGCGGCGCCTGGGTCAGCTGCTGCGGTATGGCCCGCTGGCGATTGGCGTCGCAGTGCTGGTGTGCTTGCCCTGGGTCCTGGCGATCCACAACCAGGAACCGGATTTCTGGCGCTTCTTTTTCTGGAATGAACACATCCGCCGATTCAGCGCCGACGACGCGCAACACGTAAGGCCCTGGTGGTTCTTCCTGCCAATCATCGCCGTGTCCTGCCTGCCCTGGGCCGGCCTACTCCCCAGCACCCTGCGCCAGGCCTGGCAGCAAAAACGCGAGCCAGCCATCGGTTTCCTGACCCTATGGCTGCTGTTGCCCCTGGGCTTTTTCAGCTTGAGCAACGGCAAGCTGCCGACCTACATCATGCCGTGCCTGTTGCCCCTGGCGTTGCTGATGGGCCACACCTTGAGCGACCTGCTGCGCAACGGCCGCGCCCGCCAGATCAGCCGCAATGGCCTGCTCAACTTCGTGATCGGCATGGCGACCATGATCGGCCTGATCTACCTGCAAATCGCCAAGCCCTTGTACAGCAACAGCCATGCCGAAATGTTCAGCCTGTCCCTGGCCTTTATCGTGTTGCTGGTGTGGATCCTCACTAACCTGCTGCAAGCCTTTCGTCCGCTCACGCTGTGGGCCATGCCGGCCTTGGGCATCGGCGTGCTGGTGATCCTCCTGCCGGCGAGCATGCCGGCGCAGATCGCCGATAACGAAATGCCCGACCAGTTCGTGCTGGAACACCTGGACGAGTTGCAACATACCCATGCCCTGTTGAGCAACGAACTGGGCAGTGCCAGCGCCTTGGCCTGGCGCTTGCAACGCGCCGATGTGGCGCTGTATGACACCGAGGGCGAGTTGCGCTACGGCTTGCAGTTCGCAGATTCAGGCACGCGAAAAATCGAGTTGGATCAGGTACAGGCCTGGCTGAACGACGCGCGCCAACACGGCTCGGTAGGCGTGCTGATGCGCGTCAACAGCACCAGTGAAATGCGCGAGGCCGGGCAACTGCCGCTTGGAGGCAAGCGTTATTCCAAGGGGTACCTGGAACTGATCCTGTATCCGCAGTTGCCTGCTCCACATTGACTGCTTTCATATTCAGATCCGCCGCCGACGATTGAGCTGCGGAATCGCCGTCTGCGGCACCTCCACCTTCACCACCTGCGCCACCGTGCACGCAGCCAACTGCGCCAGCGTCGGCTGGCTGAACAACGTCCGCGCATCCACCTCCAACCCCGCTTTGCGCAGGCGCGCCACCAGGTTCACGGCCAATAACGAATGCCCGCCCAGTTCGAAGAAGTGGTCGTGGCGCCCTACCCGCTCCAGCTTGAGCACCTGCGCCCAGATCCCGGCCATCAAGGTTTCCACTTCGCCCTGGGGCGCTTCATAGGCGCGGCTGAGGACCGCCTCCAACCCCGGTTCTGGCAGGGCCTTGCGGTCGAGTTTGCCGGCGGGGTTGAGCGGTAGTTCATCAAGCTGTACGAAGGCCGACGGCACCATGTATTCCGGCAACTGCGCCAGCACATGGGTGCGTAAGTCTTCCAGGCTCGGCGCCGGGCCGCGCACGGTGAAGTAGGCAAGCAGACGCTCATCACGAATCAACACCGCCACCTCACGCAGCGCCGGATGTGCCAACAGGCACGATTCGATTTCCCCCAGTTCCAAACGGACGCCGCGCAGCTTGACCTGGAAGTCGTTACGCCCGAGGAATTCCAGGTTGCCGTCCGGCAGATAGCGCACCAGGTCGCCGGTGCGGTACAGCCGATCACCTTGTACAAACGGGCTGTCGATAAAGCGCTCGGCCGTCATCTGCTCCAACCCCAGATACCCACGGGCCACACCGACACCGCCGATATGCAACTGGCCGCTGACGCCCATGGGCACCGGCGCGTCGTGTGCATCCAGCACGTACAGGCGCGTGTTATTGATCGCCCGGCCAATGGGCAATTGCAGCGCGGGTACTGGCGCGCCGGGCTCCAGGGTCCAGGCGCTGCTGTCTACAGTGGCTTCGGTGGGGCCATAGACGTTGTGCAGGCGCACCTTGGGCAAGCGCGCCTGCACGCCACGGGCCAGGGCTTCGGTGAGCTCGCCGCCGCCACACAGCACATCGGTGAGGCTGGTGCACAGGGCGGATTCTTCCAACTCAAGGAACTGCTGCAACATCGCCGGTACGAATTTGATCACGGTGATCTGCTGCTCGCGAATCACGTGTGCCAGGTAGGCCGGCTCACGATGACCATCGGGCCGCGCCAGGACCAATCGCATGCCATTGGCCAGCGGCCAGAACAGCTCCCAGACCGATCCGTCGAAGCTGAACGGCGCCCGCTGCAACAGCGCTCCGCCCTCGGCGTTAGGGCACAGTTGCGAGCCCCAGTGCATCAGGTTGCCCAGGCCGCGATGTTCGATCATCACGCCTTTGGGCGTGCCGGTGGAGCCGGAGGTGTACATCACGTAGGCCAGGTTGGCGACGCTCAGCCCCGGCACCGATGGGTTGCCCTCCGGCGCGTGGCTCCAGGCACAGTGGTCAAAGTCGATCACCGGGATGGCGACTTCACCCGGCAAGTCGCGGGTGGCCGCGTGCACCAGCAGCGCCACCGGTTGGCTGTCCTGGAGCATATAGGCCAGGCGTTCGCGGGGGTAACCGGGGTCCAGCGGCACATAGGCGCCACCGGCCTTGAGGATGGCGAGCAACCCCACCACCAGGTCCAGGCCGCGCTCGACGCACAGCGCCACGCGGGAATCCGGCTGCACGCCACGCTCGCGCAGGTAAAAAGCCAGCCGATTGGCGCGCTCGTTGAGTTCGCGATACGTCAGTTTCTGCTCGCCGGCCTGCACCGCCACCGCGTGCGGAATGTGGCGAGCGTGGGCTTCGAACAGCGCCTGGACGGTAAGGGTTTCGGGGTAGTCGGTTGCGGTGGCGTTGAAGTCCAACAGCAGTGTCTGCACTTCACGGGCGGGCAGCACCTGCACGTCCCGCAACGGTGCTTGCGGTGTATTTTCCAATGCATCCGCCAGGTTGATCAGCGTCGTTTCCAGGTAGTCCAGGATTCGCTCGGCGCCGACCTTGCGCGGTGCCTTGGCCTTGAGATGAAAACCGCTGGCGGTATCGTCCACGCTGAGCATCAGCGGGTAGCTGAGGATGTCTTCGGCGCTGACCAAAGCGATGCCCGGCACCAGGACGAGGTCGCGCTCGGCATCGGTATGACGGTAATTGAGCAGGCTGTTGAACAGCGGAGTCGCGCTGCTGCAACGCTGGGCCAAGGCCAGCGACGCTTGCTCATGGGCGAGCAAGGCGCTGAGTTGGCGATGGGTGTCGCGCAATGCGTCCGCCACGTTTTGCCCGGCCAGATGCAGACGCAATGGTAGGGTATTGATGAACATGCCCAAGGCCCGGTCGGCGCCCTCGCCTGCCTGCAAACGGCCGAGCAACACGGTGCCGAACACGCCATCATCACGGCCCGCTACGCGGCTGAGCACCTGGGCCCAGGCCAGGTGGAACAGGCTGGCTGCACTGACGCCCAAACTACGGGCCTGAGCACGCAAGCGCAGATTGAGGTCATCACTCAGGGCACGCTGGGCTTCTTCGGTGTCGCTACGATTGGCCTGGCGCTCCTGCAGGCCGAAGGCCAACGTAGGCTCGTCCACATCCCCCAGCAGTTCACGAAAGAACGCCTCATGGGCCGCCTGGCGCGCCGGTGAACGAGACTGCGCCACCACCGTGCGATAAGGCACCGGCGTCGGCAATTGCGCTTGTTGGCCGAGCAGATGGGCGCGAATTTCCTGCATCAGAATCGTGGTAGACGTGGCGTCGTTCACCAAGTGATGAAAGCGCAATCGGGCGACCCAACCCGTGGGCGCTTCGGCATAGTCCAGCGCCATCAACGGTGCCTGGCGCAAGTCCAAAGGCCTATTACCCTCACGCCACGGCTCAACACGCAAGCGCGCCGCGCGCCACACCACCTGCATCGGCTGCTCCAAGGCTTCCCAGGCCAGGCTGGTGCGCAAAATATCGTGGCGGTCGATCACCTGTTGCAAGGCTTGGGCAAAGGCGTCCAATTGCTCGCGCCGTTCAAAGCTGAACAGTGCCTGTTGCTGGTACGGGTCGTGCTCATCGGTGAGGTGGTGGTAGAGCAGACCTTCCTGCAGCGGCGCCAGGGGGTAGATTTCCTGCACGTTGGCCGCGCCCCCGGGAATAGCCGCGACGATGCCGTCCACGCTGGTTTGATCCAGCTCGGTCAGCGCCAGTAAATCCGAGGTGATGTGGCGGCAGTCAGCAGGGATGCGATTGGCCGGCACTTGCACCTCGCTGCCTTCACTCACCGCCGCCAACGCCGCCAGCGTCGGCTGGCCGAACAGCACTTGCACATCGGCGCGCAAACCGGCCTGGCGCATGCGTTGCACCAATTGCACCGCGAGCAACGAGTGCCCGCCCAGTTCGAAGAAATGGTCGTGACGGCCCACGTGCTGCACCTGCAACAGCTCGGCCCAAAGCTGCGCCAGGACGGCCTCCACACCGGCGCGCGGCGCTTCGAACCGTCGAGTGACGAATGCCGCCTGGGTCGGCGCCGGCAGTGCCTTGCGGTCGAGTTTGCCGTTGGCGGTCAAGGGCCACGCGTCCAGGGGCATGTAGGCCGCTGGCAGCATGTAGTCCGGCAATGAGTTTTGCAGATGGGTGCGCAGGGTTTCGATGTCGACGGCCTGGCATGGGATAAACCAGGCGAGCAATTGCCCGTCGCGAGACTGCACCACGGCTTCCTGGACGTCCGCGTGGGTGGCCAGGGCCGATTCGATCTCCCCCAGCTCGATGCGCATGCCACGGATTTTCACCTGGTCGTCATTGCGGCCCAGGTATTCAAGCTGACCGTCGGCCAGCCAGCGCGCAAGATCGCCGGTGCGGTACATCCGGCCCGGCGCAAAGGGGTTGTCGAGAAAGCGTTCGGCACTCAGTTCCGGGCGGTTCAGGTAACCGCGCGCCACGCCTTTACCGCCAACGTACAACTCCCCCGCCACGCCAATGGGCACCGGGCGCTGCTGGTCATCCAACAGGTAAACGGTCGCGTTGGCGACGGGCGCACCGATGTGCAACGGCTGGCCCGCATCGACGCGACCGGAGGTGGCAACCACGGTGGCCTCGGTGGGGCCGTAGTTGTTGATCACGTCAAAGGTTTGTGCGCGTGTGAAGCTGCGTAGGCGATCGCCGCCGATCAGCAAGGTGCGCAGGGTCGGATGCTCCAAACGCTGGCTGAAGGCGTATTCGGCCACGGGGGTCGGCAGGAAGCACACGTCCAACGGCTGCGCGCGCCACCAACCGAGCAGCGCGTCGATGTCTTCCGCACCGTCATGGGCCGGCGGCAGGTGCAACGTGGCCCCCACGCACAACGCCGGCCAGACTTCCCACGCCATCGCGTCAAAACCGAAGCCGGCGACGCTGGCGGTGTGGCTGCCCGCCTGCAGATTAAAGGCCTGGCAGTGCCAGTCCACCAGGTTACAGACGCTGTGGTGTTCGACCATCACGCCCTTGGGCAAGCCGGTGGAGCCGGAGGTGTAGATCACGTAGGTGAGGTTCGACGGTTTGACCGCAACGTGCGGGTTGGCACCCACCTGCAGCGTCGGTCGGTCCAACTCAACCACCGGCAGCGCCAGGGCAGGCAGGCGATGCCGCAAATCGTGCTGGGTGAGTACCGCAATCGGCGCGCTGTCTTGCAGCAGATAGCTCAAGCGCTCAGCGGGATGGGCCGGGTCGACCGGCACGTAGCAGGCGCCGGCTTTGAGGATCCCCAGCAGGCCCACCAGCGTGTCCAAACTGCGCCGGGCCAGAACCGCCACGCGATCATCGGGCTGCACGCCCAGCTCAATCAGTTGATGGGCCAATCCATTGGCTTTTTGATTGAGTTGGGCATAGGTCAACTGACGGCCCTGGTAGATCGCGGCCACTGCGTCCGGCGTGCGCACGGCCTGGGCTTCGATGCGTGCGTGCAGGGTGTGCGGCTGCGCAATCGGCTGTGCGGTGGCGTTCCACTCGTGCAGTCGGGCCTGTTCGGCGGGCGTGACCATGGAGAACGCACCGACAGGCAACTCGGTGTTATCCAGCCCTTGCTCCAGCAACCCGGTAAAGCGCTGGGCCAAGGCGAGCACCTCGTCGTGCTGGAAGTACGCCTCGTTGTACACGCAATGCAGCGTCGCGGTGCCCTGGCAGCGGTTGCTGCGCAAGTGGATGGCAATCGGCAGCGGTTCATGGTGGTTGGACACCTTGATCGCGCGGGCCTGGGTGGCGCCGTAGCGCAGTTCATGGTCGTCCTGTTCGAAGGACACCGACAGGTCGAACAGTTGGGCGCGATCCGCACGGCGCAGGCCCAGTTCGCGATTCATCTCGCTCAACGGAAACCGTTGGTGACGCAAATCCTGCTTGAGCTGGTCGCGCACGCCGCGCACCAAGGCGCCGAACGGCAGTTGTTCATCGAACTGAAAACGCACCGCACTGACTTGGGCAAACAGCCCTACGGTGGCGCGAAAACGCGCGTTGGAGCGGTTGAGAATCGGCAGCCCGACCACCCAATCCGGGCGCTGGGCGGTGCGGGTGAAATACACATACATCGCCGCCAACAGCACATGAAACGCCGAGGCCTGATAACGGCTGGCCACCTGTTCCATGCGGTCAAGCAAAGCAACCGAAAAGGGTTGCGCCAGGGTGTTGCTGGTCGCGTTAGCGAGGTGCTTGGGCGTGAGCAACGGTTCCGGCAGCACCTGGTATTTGTCCAGCCAGTAGGCGCGGTCGCGGACGAAGCGAGACGAGTTGCGGTAGCGCTGGTCGGCGTCGATAAAGTCGATATAGGACGGTGCCGCCGGCTCCGATGAACGGCCTTGTTCAAGGCCGGTGTAGAGCTGCGCCAGGGATTGCAGCATCTGGCCAAAACCCCAGCCATCAAGGATCACGTGATGGGCCTGGGTGCCGAGGCGGTAGTGGTTGTCGGCGAGTTTGATCAGGAAGAAGTGGAACAGCGGCGCGCCTTCCCTCTGATAAGGCCGCGCCATGTGCGCCTGCATCAAGGCCTGGCTGGCGGCCTGCGGGTCGGGCAATGCGGATAAATCGTGCTGCGCCACTTCGGTCAACAACGCGGGGGCGAAGGTTTGTCGAGGCAAGCCGTGGTCGTCGCTGTGCAGTTGAGTGCGCAGCGCATCGTGCCGGGCCACCAACTGCTCGACAGCTCGTTGAATCAATTCAGGCACCACTGCACCTTCGAAGTCGACATAACCGCCGATGTTGTACAGCGGCGAATCGCCCATCCGCAGTTGGTCGAGCCAGATGTCCTGTTGGGCCGCGGTGAGGGGAAAACTGGCCGGCAGGCTGGAAAATTGCTGCATAAGATCCTTCTCATGGGTGTCAGGCACTGGCCGCGCAGGGAGCCCCATTACGGCGAAATTGCCGGATTTGAGCATGGGGGGTTGGGGCTGTCTGTCACCCTAAACCCGGACATTCAAATGGATGGATCCCGGTTGACTGAAGGTTCACAGCTGAAACGATTAAAGAGCTGTAGGAAATTGGCTATACGCGGTCGCTACTGATTTTTTACAACCTCATCTCGATAAATATATTTTCTATGTAAATCAGAAACTTAAGTTAAATTCAAAAAGACTCAGCCGTTCACTTAGTCGGAAACAGCTCTCAGAAACGTCAAATTAATGACGTGGTTTTTATGGCAGTTTGTGTCCCTCGTTTCCGCTACATACGTAGGAAGAATCCCCTGGCTAAATAAAATCTCGAGTGCCGACTCTCGTTCATGAGGAACGGATCGCCCCCCAGAGGCCCAGGGAGTTCGTTGACGGTTTTCGACATCAAGGATGAGATGGCTATGAGTTTGAAGCGCAGCATGGGTAACACACAGAGCCCGAATTTCTTCGCTGAAATGGGTGAATTGATTGCACACAGCGGCCATGAGGCGTTTGCCGACCATATGCTGCATCTGGTCAGCAAATGGGTGCCGATCCACTTGGTGGACCTCAGTGAGTGGACCCTCGACGAGCTGCGCGATCGCGTGCTCGATATCAAGCTGCTCGGCAGCGCCGGCCAGAAGCAGGACTTGCCGCCGCCCCTGGCGGTGTGCCAGTTGGATGACCACCCGCTGCTGCTGCAAATGCTCAGCATGCAGGACCCACTGCTGATCCAGATGAACGCCAGACCCAACAGCGCACACCCGCGCGGCACCTCGCACCAGTGCAACCTCGTGTCGCGCCAGGGTAGCCGGCGCTGCGTGATTTCGTTCTACCGGCCGCCGACCCAGCGCGGGTTTTCCCTGGCCGAGTTGTCGTTTCTCAAGTGCCTGTCGGACACGCTGCTGCCGCTGATCGAACGCCACGCCCAGATCCTGCGCCAGGCGCCGCACGACCAGTCCGAGCCGGGCCATACACTGCTTGAGCAATCGCAATTGCAGCGTGAGTTCTATAAGCGCCTTTCTCTCGGAGACATCACCCTGTCGGCCCGCGAGCAGGAGGTGTGCCTCGGGCTGTTGACCGGCGGCACCGTGCCGCAGTTGGCGGAAAAACTCAGTGTTAAAAACAGCTCAATCGAGACCTACCTCAAACGCGCCGCCGCCAAGCTGGGTGTGAGTGGCCGGCATGGTTTGGCCAAATGGATGGTAGGCGCTTGATGAAAAAACTCACCCTCACCGGCATGGTCTTCGTGCTGGGTGGCTGCTCGCTGATCCCCGAGTACCAGCGGCCCGAAGCACCGACGCCTGGCCAGTACCCCCAGAGCGGTGTGTATGCGCTGGCACAGGCCGGCACGCTGACGCCCTCCTCGGACTGGCAGCAGTTGTTCCATGACCCCGCACTGCAACAGCTGATCCGCGATGCGCTGGTCAATAACCGTGACCTGCGGGTGGCGGCGCTGAACGTCGAGGCATTCCAGGCGCAGTACCGCATCCAACGGGCCGATCTGTTCCCGGCGGTGTCCGCCACAGGTGCCGGCACCCGTCAGCGTGTGCCTGGGGCTGTGAACGGCACCGGTAAACCGGCGATTACGTCCACCTATTCCGCCACCCTCGGCATCAGCGCTTATGAGCTGGATTTTTTCGGCCGCGTGCGCAGCCTCAGCGAACAGGCGATGCTCACTTACCTGGGCACCGAAGAGGCACGGCGCAGTGCGCAATTGAGCCTGGTGGCCAACGTTGCCAATGCCTACCTCACCTGGCGCGCCGACCAGGAACTGCTGGCCCTGGCCCAGCAAACCCTGGCGGCCAACGACCACAGCCTGCACCTGACCAGCCGCAGCAAATCGGCGGGCAAAGCCTCGGCCCTGGACGTGGTGCAGGCGCGCACCAGCGTCGAAAGCACCCGCGCCAGCGTGGCACGGTATGAGCGCCAGGTTGCGCAAGACCTCAACAACCTGGCCCTGCTGGTGGGCGGCCCGGTGGACCAAACCCTGCCGTCCCGTCCTCTGGCGGATGACCTGATAGCCCGTGTGCCCGCCGGGCTGCCGTCGGACCTGCTGCAACGCCGCCCGGATATCCTTCAGGCCGAATACCAGTTGCGCGCGGCCAACGCCAATATCGGCGCCGCCCGTGCGGCATTCTTCCCGTCGGTAAGCCTTACGGCCAACGCCGGCAGCACCAGCACCGAACTGTCGGGGCTGTTCAAGGGCGGCTCCGGCAGTTGGACCTTCCAGCCGCAAATCAACCTGCCGATCTTCAACGCCGGCAGCCTGCGCGCCAGCCTCGACTACGCCAAGCTGCAAAAAGACATCGGCGTGGCGCAGTATGAAAAGTCCATCCAGACCGCCTTCCAGGAAGTCGCCGACGGCCTGGCGGCCCGGCAGACCTTTACCGACCAACTCAACGCGCAACGGGACTTCGTCGCCGCCAACCAGGCGTATTACGACTTGGCCCAACACCGCTATCGTAGCGGCGTGGACAGCAACCTGACCTTCCTCGATGCCCAGCGCTCGCTGTTCAGCGCGCAACAGGCATTGATCGTGGACCGGCTGGCGCAGCTGGTGGCGGAGGTGAACCTGTATACCGCGCTGGGCGGTGCATGGGGGGATGGGGCGGTGCTGACGAGCCAGCGCTAGCGGAACTGTCGGGTGAGTGCTGTCGAGCGGGCCTACAGTGGTGAGCAGGCTTGCTGTGGTGAGCAGACTTTATTGTGGTGAGAAGGCCTACTGTGGTGAGCAGACTTATTGTGGTGGGCAGGCCTACTGCGGTGAGCAGACTTATTGTGGTGAGCAGGCTTGCCCTGCGCTGGGCTGCGAAGCGGCCCCAATACTGAGGAATGCCGCTTCCCAGACACTCCGCGGTGGTGGGTTTTGGGGCTGCTGCGCAGCCCAGCGCAGGGCAAGCCTGCTCACTACGAAAGCCCGCTCACAACGATGATCGAGAAGCCCTACTTCAGCGTAATCACCGCCTCCGCCTCGACCTCGATCAACCATTGCGGCAACGACAAGCCGCTGACGATAATCCACGAAGAAGGCGGCGGGTTATGGGGAAAGCGCTCACGCAAGGCCTCAGCTATCGGCTCCTGCTGATCACGTGCGGACTCGACGATATATAGCCGCAGCATCACCACATGGGACAGATCACCACCGACCTCGGCCAAGATCTTTTCGATATTGTCCAGCGAGGTAGCAATTTGCTCCGCCATGCCTGGGCCGACCGTACGCTCCTGGGCATCCACCCCGACTTGGCCTGAAAGCAGAATGCGCCGGCCAACGGGAACCTCAATTGCCTGGCTGAAGCCATATTGCAGAGAGTTGAATACGCTTGCGGGATTGATGACATTGCGTTGCATAACGGGTCCTTGTTGTTAGTTGGAGCATAAGGCTGACTCAAACAGTTTCATGTCTCAATAAGCGATACATCTGCCAGGCAGCAAAGCCAATGAGACAAACACCGCTCGTTCGGTTAAGCAGAATAAAGTCCGGGTTTTCGACACGCATTCTTCTGATCGTCGCCCCACCCAGCGCGTACAGCAGCTGCGCTGAAAATGACTCCAAAAGAAAACCCGGCAAATGAAAATACCACCCAATGCCATCCAGTTGCGCACGGCTGGCAATCACACAAGAAGAAGTGGCCGCGATGGTGAGTGGACTTGTGGTGGTGAGCAGGCTCTTTGTGGTGAGCAGGCTTGCCCTGCGCTGGGCTGCGAAGCGGCCCCAGTACTGAGGCATGCCGTTTGCCAGACACTCCGCGGTGATGGTTTTTGGGGCTGCTGCGCAACCCAGCGCAGGGCAAGCCTGCTCACCACAAACAGCCCGCTTGCCACAACACAATGTGCGCACTCGCGACGCTGAGCACTGCAGATCGTAATCGCCCTCAGGACTTCACTGCTATCATCCAGCCATTACTCCCCACATGGACGTGAGCAGGTTTATTGTGGTGAGCAGGCTTGCCCTGCGCTGGGCTGCGAAGCGGCCCCAGTACTGAGGAATGCCGTTTGCCAGACACTCCGCAGTGATGGGTTTTGGGGCTGCTGCGCAACCCAGCGCAGGGCAAGCCTGCTCACTACAAAGAGCCCGCTTGCCACAACACAATGTGTGCACTCGCGACGCTGAGCACTGCAGATCGTAATCGCCATCAGGACTTCACTGCTATCATCCAGCCATTACTCCCCACATGGACGTCACTATGCGCCTGATCGCAGCTCCCGCACTTGCCCTGGCCCTTACCGGCTGCAGCATCACGCAAACCGTCACCCCAGTTTCCCTGTCCACCACCCAGTCCCCGGAGATCTGCACGATCCCCGCAGAAGGCCTGCGCGAAGGATTCAACACCACCTACACCGCGCAACTGCGCAGCAAGGGTTTTCACACCCGCGAATTGCCGCCCGGGAGCCCGCCTGCCAGCTGTGCGTTGTCGACCACCTACATTGGCAAATGGAGCTGGGACATGGCGCTGTACATGAGCTTTGCCCAGATCCAGGTGTTCGAGAACGGCCGCCAGGTCGGCCAGGCGCTGTACGACTCGACTTCAGGTGGCGCGCGGATGGGCAAGTTTATCGACGCACAGAACAAGATCATCGAGATGACCAACCAGCTGTTCCCGGAAGTGGTCTACGGTACGACCCGGCCTGACCTTCCCTCAGTGCCAGACTGAATTAAACCGACAAGCACCTGAAGCTCTACGTCTTAAAAGTCTGGGATATTGAAGTCCAGCTCGACCTCGTACGCACGTCCCACGCGTGGTCTTGTTTTAAACCACAGCTTTCCGCTGATCGGTTTTGCAGGATAGGCGCTTTTCAACTCAACCCAACCCTCAATCCCTTCGTAATCTGTGGTGACACCGGTGTCTCGGATAAAAGTCATGTAAAGCAACGTCAGCGTCACAGGGTTTGCGCCGACACTACAGGTGTCGCTGTGAGCGCTCTCAGGGTTTACGCCGATACTATAGGTGCCGCTGGGAGCGCTCTCAGGAGTGAGTGCCAGTCCAATGAGCGATGTCCGACCAGGGCTTTCCAGATCATCCACTGTGCCACGTAAACTCAACGTCCCATTTTGGTTGTCACGGTAGATCCATGTCGCCTTAAAGGGATACGTTTGATCATCGCTCAGGCTGACGACCTTGCCGTTCATGGTACCGGTGGCCGTCCCTTTATTAGACTTATACAGTTCGATGTCTTCAAACATGTTGATCTCCCGCTCCACTATCAATGTGAGGTCGCCGCGCTTTCAACCGGTATTGAAGTGGAATAAACGTGAGTTGTAACCTGTGACTTATGACAGGTTTAAACACGCGTTTCTTATTACCTGTGGTCATTAGTACAGGGTTCACTTCGACCAGAACGGCACGCGCACTACCACCCCCCCATCGCCAGACTGAACGGCGAAAACTGCTCAAACTCCCAACGCAACGCCAACGCCGCCGGGCGCCTTACCACGTGTTCCACGGTCACCGTCCACAACCGCTGCGCGCCTTCAAACGCTGCCACGTCGGGACCGCTGAGGATCAGCGAGGTGCTTCCGGCAATCTGCAATACGTCGCCCGAATCAAAGTCGATGAACAGCAGACCCGCCACCGGGTTGGCTGCCAGGTTGCCCAGGGTGTTGAAGAACAGGTTGCCGGCAAAGTCCGGGATGGTCAGCACGTTGCCGTCGACGCGCACAAAGCCGGTGTTGCCGCCGCGATGGGACACGTCCACCGAACGTTCGCCTTCAGCGTCCACATAGCTGGCGACGAAGAAGGTGTCGGCGTTGCGGATCATCGCTTGGGCGCCAGCGTCGAGGTTGCTGGAGCGCTCGGCCACGGTGCCGGGTTTGCGTGCGATACCGTCCACCGGCCGCAGTTGGATGTATTTGGGGCAGTTGCCGAAGGTATGCACCACGTCCACCGAAAAACCCTCGTGATCCAGGGCGCCGATGCGGCCGTTCATGCGGTTGCGACGGCGGGTGTTGAGGTCGATGCCCAGCAGCCCCACGGACGCTCCTTGCCGCACGGCATTGCGAGCGGGGTCGCTGGTATTGGGCAGACTGTCGATTTGCAGGGTCTGCGGCTCGGGCGAATGGGCGAAACCCGGTGCGCCCTCAACCATCGTCGCCCACGGAATGCCCTGTTCGTCCACCACACCCAGCAACAGGTATGGCAGCAAAGGGTAGAAATCCCGGTGCTGCTCAGGCAAGTGATCACGAATTACTTTGGGCCCGACCACAGCCATGCGCTCAGCGACGCCGGCGCTTTCCTGCATCTGCCGTTCGCCGGCATGCCAGGGGGATAGTTCGATTGGATTCATGGCGATGACCTCCCGTTAGATGCTGCGATGCTGCGCCCTGCCCGCCAACAGAGGGAATAACCACCCCAGACAATCCACTGTTACGCCAACTGAAATGCTGGGTGTTCCCGCAACGCCGCCACGCAATGGTCGACAAAACTGCGCACACGCATCGGCGCGTTGCGGCCCTCGCGATACACCACATTGACTGGCAGCGGCGGCCCTTCATAGGCCGGCAAGATCCGGCGCAATTGCCCGCTGCCCAACGGCCCGTGCAGCGGGTAGCTCAGGCACCGCACCACGCCCGCCCCCTGCACGGCGGCATTGATTGCGCCTTGTACCGTGGAGCAACTCAACCGCGCACGCGCCTTGAGCAAATAGCCTGGGAAATCCCAATGCACGTGCTCGGCACTGGCGATCAGCCGATGCTGCTTGAGCTCGCTCGGGTGCCGGGGCTCGCCGTGGGTGGCGAGATAATCGGGGCTGGCGCAAAGGAGTTGCCGCACCTGCCCGAGCGGCCGCGCGATCAGTGACGAGCTGGGCAGCTCGCCCACCAGGATCGCCACGTCCAGGCCCTCTTCGTGCAGGTTGGGGTCATAGTCGTGATAACGCGCCACTACGCGCATGTCGGGGTAACGCTCCAGATAGTCGGCCAACACCGGCGCCATCAGGTAACGGCTGAACAACAGCGGCAAGAAAACCCGCAGATTGCCCTGAGCCTGCACATGCGCGCCCTTGGCCGAGGCTTCGGCGGCGTCCACGCTGGCCAGCAGTTGCAGGCAGTCGGCCAGGTAGGCGCTGCCGGCGTCCGTAAGGCTCACGCCTTGAGTGCTGCGTTGCAGCAACGTCACGTGCAGGCGTGCTTCCAACCGCGCAATGGCACGTACCAAGGTCGGGCCGGAGACGCACGCACGGCGCGCCGCCGAGGCCAGGCTCGGTTGCCCGGCCATGGCGGCGAACAGTTGCATATCGCGAAAGCGCTCCATCAGCCGTGCCGTTGGAGCGCGGCGTCCTGGCCCAGGCGCTGGCTGAGAAAATCCACAAACGTACTGACCTTGGCCGGCACACGCCCGCTGCTCTGGAACACCACCTGGATCGGCAGCGGCGCCGGTTCAAAAGCCTCCAGCACAATCTCCAGTTCATCGGCCGCCACCGCTGCCGCGACTTGATACGACAGCACACGGGTCATGCCCCAGCCCAGGCGCGCCAGGTTGATCGCCGCGTTGTTCGCCGAGACCACCAGGCGTGGTTCGATGGGTACCGTCAGCGGCTGGCCGGCGTCGACAAACGCCCACTCACTGACCAAATGGCTGGAGGATAGGCCGATGATTTGCGCTGCACGCAATTGCTCGGGGTGCAGCGGGCGACCGTGCTGGTCGAGATAACCAGGCGACGCGCACACCACACGGCGCACCTCGCCCACCTTAATCGCCTGTTGCCCCGGTTCATGCAGGTGGCCGATACGCACAGCCACATCAATCCCTTCGTCGACCATGTTGACCACCCGATCCACCAGCAAGGCATTGATGTTCACCTGGGGAAAGCGGTCGAGATAGTCACCCAGCACCGGCGCCACATACAGCTCGCCAAACAGCACCGGTGCGGTCACCGTAAGGTGGCCACAGGGGATCGAATAACTGCCCGCCGCCGCTTCTTCGGCTTCGTCCAACTCGGCGAGGATGCGCCGGCAATCTGCGAGGTAACGCTGGCCGGCTTCGGTCAGGTGCAAGCTGCGCGTAGTGCGCGCCAGCAGTTGGGTGCCGATGCGTTGTTCCATGGCCGCGATGGCGCGGGTCACGCTGGGCGGCGAGGTGTTCAGGCGGCGCGCGGCGGCAGCGAAACCCTCCTCCTCGGCCACCGCCAGGAACACCTGCATTTCGTGAAATCGGTCCATCGATGCGCCTCAGGAAGGTTACTGTGATTGCAAACCTACCGCCGTACGCGGCATGCCCACAAAACCTGGCAGGGCCTCAATACTGGCAAGCCAGGCGCGCACCTTAGGGTAGTCGACCAGCGACACATTACCTTCCGGCGCATGGGCCACGTAGGTGTAGAACGCGATATCTGCAATGCTCGGCTGCTCGCCAGCCAGGAAGCGGGTTTCGCTCAGTTGCTGTTCCACCAGTTCCAACAAGGCATGGGCGCGACTGATGGTGGCCGCCGCGTCCACGTCGGCGCCAAATACCGTGGCCAAGCGTGCAGTCGCGGGCCCGGCATGCAGTTGCCCGGCAGCCGCCGACAACCAACGCTGTACACGCGCCTGCCCCACCGGGTCGCTTGGCAGCCAGTGGCCGTTGCCGTATTTCGTGGCGAGGTAGACCAGGATCGCGTTGGAGTCCGCCAGCACCGTGCCGTTATCGTCAATCGCCGGCACCTGGCCGAAGCGATTGATCGTCGCCGTGAAATCAGCGGATTTATGGGCGCCTTGCTTGAGGTCCACCAGGATGAATTCGGTGGGCAGCCCCAGCAGGGACAGCATCAGCTCGGCCCGATGGGAATGGCCGGACAGTGGAAAACCATAGAGTTTGATCGCAGGCTGGGACATGTAAGGCTCCAAAAGGTGGGGGTTCCGACACCTGAGATGTTCCACCGCTGCGTCG
The DNA here is from genome assembly GCF_021391435.1 of Pseudomonas sivasensis. Taxonomy (NCBI): domain Bacteria; kingdom Pseudomonadati; phylum Pseudomonadota; class Gammaproteobacteria; order Pseudomonadales; family Pseudomonadaceae; genus Pseudomonas; species Pseudomonas sivasensis. The sequence goes on from NZ_CP090029.1 coordinate 4,126,087, forward strand.
ATCAATGGAATCACCAGGTTTTACAATCCAGCATTTCACCGGGTGAAACAATCACTCGCCAAACAGTTCGACGATCAGCGTAAACAGCGTGGTCTTCACTGCGCTGTCCAACTCGGTCCAAGCCAACCCCGTGCTGGCCTGAAACGCTCCCAATACCAGCGGCCGCGACACGCAGTTGGCTGGCAACGCCCGCGCAGCCTGCTGCGGCAAAACGCCGACGCCCAACCCGGCACAGACCAGCGCGAGCATGGTGGTGAACTCGCCCAGCTCGGACGCGATCTGCAGCGGGATGCCCACGGCCTGGATAAATTCGTCGTAGAACCCCGGCGCATAGCGCCGCGCGAGGATGTACACCGGCACGTCGAGCAGATCGCCGGGCTGGATCGAATCCTGTGCGGCCAACGGATGATCCATCGGCAAGGCCACACAGAACGGCTCGCGCAACACCACGCGGGTCTGCACACCGGGGTAGGCGGCGGGCAGGCGCATCAAGCCGAAATCGAGGCGGCCATGCTTCAACGCGGCGGCTTGATCGGGGCCAGGCATGTCCTTGAGTTCCAGCTCGATACGCGGGTAGCGCTGATGCACCGCGCGGATTAACTCGGGCAACAGTTGCGGCAATACCGACGACACAAAGCCCAGCCGCACTCGGCCGATTTCCCCCCGGTTGGAGGCCCGCGCCGCCTCCGCCGCCCGCGCGGCCTGGTGCAGGGTCGCCTGGGCCTCCGGCAGGAACACCCGGCCGGCATCGGTCAATGTCACCGAGTGCCGATTGCGGTCCAGCAGGCGTACGCCCAAGCCACTTTCGAGTTGCTTGATCTGCATGCTCAGCGCCGGTTGCACAATCGACAACTGCCCCGCCGCCCGGCCGAAATGCAGCTCCTGGGCCAGTACCACAAAGGCGCGCAAGTGCTTGAGTTCCATCCAGCCCTCCTGGTTATCACGGATATTGATCAGCCGATCATAAATGAACATTGGACCTGCGCCCTACACCGAGGTGAAGTTAAGCCCATCAGACAGCGTTTTGATTATCACAAGCGCGCCCGGAGAAATATGCCCATGCAAAGCGTTCTAGACACCTTTCGCCTCGACGGCCGGCTGGCGCTGGTCACCGGTTCCAGTGCCGGTATCGGCCTGGCCATCGCCCGTGGCCTGGCCCAAGCGGGCGCACGGGTGGTGCTCAACGGGCGTAACCGCAGCACATTGCGTGACGCCGCCGCCCTGCTGACCCTCGAAGGCCTGGAGGTGCACACCCAGGCCTTCGACGTGACCGACAGCGCAGCAATCCAGGACGGGGTGGCAACGATCGAGGAACGCTTCGGCCCCTTGGACATCCTGGTGAACAACGCCGGTATGCAACGCCGTGGGCCGCTGGAAGACTACAGCGAGCAGCACTGGCGCGAACTGATCAGCACCAACCTCGACAGCGCCTTCCTGGTGGGTCAGGCCGTGGCGCGGGCGATGATTCCGCGCAAACGGGGGCGCATCATCAATATCTGTTCGGTGCAAAGTGAATTGGGCCGCCCGGGCATCGCGCCGTATGCGGCGAGTAAAGGCGCCTTGAAGATGTTGACCAAAGGCATGGCCATCGACTGGGGCCCGCACGGGCTGACGGTCAACGGTATCGGCCCCGGTTACTTCAAGACCGAGTTGAACGCCAACCTGGTGGCCAACCCCGAATTCAGCGACTGGCTGGTGCAGCGCACACCGAGCCGCCGCTGGGGCGACGTCGCCGAGTTGGCCGGTGCAGCGGTGTTTCTGGCCAGCGATGCCGCAAGTTTCGTCAACGGTCATATCCTGTATGTCGACGGTGGCATCACCGCGTCGCTGTAACCCTGGAGAACCTTATGCACGCCATTGTCTGCCACGCCTCAAAAGACCTGCGGGTGAGCCCCCAGGACGAACCCCCTGCTCTGGGGCCCGAGCAACTGCGTGTACGCATCGCCCGCGGCGGTATCTGCGGCTCGGACTTGCACTATTACCAGCAGGGCGGCTTCGGCACTGTGCGCCTGCGCGAGCCGATGGTGCTCGGCCATGAAGTATCGGCAGTGATCGACGCCGTGGGCTCGGACGCCGGCCAGTTCAAGGTCGGCCAGCGCATTGCCGTATCGCCGTCACGCCCGTGCGGCGCTTGCCGCTATTGCCATCAAGGCCTGCCCAACCATTGCCTGAACATGCGCTTCTACGGCAGCGCGATGCCCTTTCCGCATATCCAGGGCGCGTTTCGCCAGAGCCTGGTGATCGAGACGCATCAGGCACATGTGCTGGCCGATCACGTCAGCCTCGCCGAAGGTGCGCTGGCCGAGCCGTTGTCGGTCGGGTTGCATGCGATCCAACGGGCCGGCGCGGTGTTCGGCAAGCGCGTACTGGTGACCGGTTGCGGCCCCATCGGCAACCTGCTGATCGGCAGCCTGCGCGCCGCCGGTGCCGCTGAAATCGTCGCTGTGGACCTGTCCGCCAGCGCACTGGCCTGTGCGGAAAAAATGGGCGCCACGCGCACCCATAACATCGCCGACGGCATCGATGCGCTCAAACGCTACACCGCCGAGAAGGGTTACTTCGAGGTGATGTTCGAAGTCTCCGGCAGTGCCCAAGCCCTGCGCAACGGCCTGGACTGCATCGCCCCGCGCGGCGTGCTGGTCACTGTCGGGTTGGGCGGTGAAGTGTCGCTGCCGCTGAACCTGCTGGTCAGCCGCGAGATCGACCTGCGCGGCACCTTCCGCTTCCACAGTGAGTTTGCCCAGGCGGTGGACTTGCTCAATCGCCAGGTCATTGATGTACGGCCGGTGATCTCCCATACGGTGCCGTTCGAGCAAGCCGTGCAGGCGTTTGAACTGGCAGCGGACAAGACCCAGGCGATGAAGGTGGTGCTCGATTTTGGTGTGGCGGAGGTGGATTGAAGCGGTAGGCCAGATAACCTGAGGTTGCCTGATCGACCGCCATCGCCGGCAAGCTGGCTCCCACAGGGGCTGGTTTGTCAGCGCTCTTCCAGTCGCTCGCGCAAAAAGCGGTGGCTCACCGAAAACAACCGCCGATAGGTAAGCAACACCGCCCCTACCGTGCCCAACGCCGATGACGCGGCGATCAAGAACATGATCACGATTTGATACCGCACCGCGTCCACAGGGCTCTCTCCGGCCAGCACTTGGCCGGTCATCATGCCGGGCAGACTGACGATGCCGACCACGGTCATCTGGTTCAGCGTGGGGATCATCCCGGCGCGCACGGCTTGGCGAATGGCTTCCTGGGCGGCTTCCCAGCGTGAGCCGCCGAGGGCCAGGATCATTTCGATGGTGTTGCGGCCCGAGGTAAGTTCCTGGGTCATGCGCTCAATCCCTAAGGACACGCCGGTTAAGGTGTTGCCGAGGATCATGCCAAGGATCGGGATCGCGTATTGCGGCTCGTACCATGGGTGAATGCGGATCACCGCAAACAAGCCCACCGCCGTCACCAGCCACGAACTGCCCCACACCGACAGAATGCTGTCGACCCGCTGCCCCCGATACGTACGCCGCCCACGTCCCGCCGCCGAAAGCCCGGCGATCAGGGTCATGGCGCACATCAGCGGCAGCACCACGTACCAATAGGCGAATTCAAACACCCAGCCCAGCAGGTAACCGATGGCCAGCAGTTGCACCACGGTGCGCACCGCCGCCCATAACAACTGGCGTCCAAGGCCCAGGCGCAGCAGCAACGACAGCGCGCCGTTGACCAGGATCAGCGACGCGGCAATGCCCATGTCCAGGGCGGTGAGGTTTTGATAATTCATGGTTGGGTCGCTCCGCTGAGGACACCGGCACTCATGTGCAAGTGGATGTCACTCATGCGCTGTGCCTGATCCAGATCGTGGGATACCCAGATATAGGCGCGGGACTTGTTACCGGCGAACCAGGCGTCGATCAGCGCTTCCACGTCACGGGATGACGCGGGGTCGAGGGCGGCGGTGGGCTCGTCGAGCAACAGCACTTCGGGGTTCAGTTGCAGTGTGCGGATCAGCGAGACCACCTGGGACTCACCGCCCGACAGGTCCAACGCGTTCTTGGTCAAAAAATCCGCCGCCTTGCCGGCATGCCCCAACAAGGTCGTCACCACGTCCTGGTCAAAGCGGCGTTGGTGCAGCGTCTTGAGGCTGAACGGGAACCTGAGGTTGTCCTCCACCGTGCCTTCGAGCAACGCCGGGCGTTGAGACAGGTAGCTGATATGGCTGCGGTAATGGGGGATCTGCGCGTTGACGATCGGCTGGTTGTTCCACAGCACTTGCCCGGAACTCGGCGTATCGAGCAAAGCCAGCGCACGCAGGAAGACGCTTTTTCCAGAGCCCGATGAGCCGGTGATGGAGACGCGGTCGGCGCGCTTCAAGGTGAAATCCGTGGGTTGCAGCAAAGCCACCTGGCGACGCTCGTCGATACGCGTGAGGGCGCGGGTTTCTATCAGGGCGCTCATGGACGCGGTATTCCTCTTAAAACCTGTTGGGCGCAATGGTGAAGCAGGCGCAGGAAGTTTTCATGAAAAAATTCAAACTATCGCCACCCACGTTGTTCAGAAACTCAGGTTCAACGTTAAGTAGGAGACGACATGCAATACCGACAACTGGGCCATTCGGGCCTGCTGGTATCCGAAATCATCCTCGGCACCGTGCCCTTTGGCGGTCGCGCCGAGTTTGAAAAATGCGGATCGGTGGACGTGCCCCAGGCCAAGCGTATGTTCGATATCGCATTCGATGCTGGGGTCAATATGGTCGACACCGCCGACCTCTATTCCCACGGTCTGGCCGAAGAAGTGGTCGGCAAGGCCCTGGGTGACAAACGCAACGATATCCTGCTGGCCACCAAGGGCCGCAGCCCGGTAGACAGCAACCCGAACAACTCCGGCTCCTCGCGCTACCACCTGATTCGCGCCTGCGAAGCCAGCTTGAAGCGCCTCGGTACCGACCACATCGATCTCTACCAATTGCACAACTGGGACGGCATGACGCCCATCGAGGAAACCCTCGAAGCCCTGCGGCTGTTGGTGGGCTCGGGGAAAATCCGTTACTTCGGCACCAGCAACTTCACCGCCTGGCAGATGATGAAAACCCTGGGCAAGGCCGAACTGCACGGCATGCTCAAGCCGATCACCCAACAGATCTACTACACCCCGGAATCCCGCGAGGCCGAGTACGAGTTGCTGCCGTTGGCCCTGGATCAGAACGTCGGCACCCTGGTGTGGGGGCCAATGGGCGAAGGCCTGCTGACCGGCTCCACGCGCCGTGGGCAAAAACCGCCGGCCAATACCCGCCAGGGCAGCGACTGGCCGGAACCCTACGTGCATGACCAGGAGCGTGCGCTGGACATCATCGAAACCCTCGCCGCCGTGGGTGATGAACACGGCGTGTCGGTGGCGCGTACCTGCCTGGCGTGGCTCAAGGATCGTCCGGGGATTACCTCGCTGATCGTCGGCGCCCGCACTGAAGCGCATCTGCGCGACAACCTCGCGGCCACCGAACTGAAACTCACCGACGAACAGTCCTCGCGTATCGAAGCGGTGACACGGCGCCAACCGTTGTATCCGTACTGGCATCGTTTTACGGCCGGCATTGATCGCTTTGATCCGGCGGAGCAGCCGTTCCTGGCCGAGCATCAGAAAACCATGGATGCACGCAAAGACAAGTAACCCTGACCCCCTCAACGCCTGGGCGACAGCCCCACTGCGCACGCCACCAAGGCCGGGTCACCCTGGAAGCGCGCCGATGCTGGATTGGGGCTGTCAGCAACGCGCAAGGTCGGCCGCTTACCCACGCGTATGCGAGGGGCAGGATCGACGATCCCCATGCAATGCTGCAGCGCGATAAAGTCCGGCAAGTGCGGCACTGAGAGGTGCAAGGTCGGCTGATTGCCCGCTACCAGCACATGCGGTGTGCATTGCCCATCGTAAATCAGCGTGTGGCGAATCAACGGGTTGGCGTGGCAGTACTCCAGCAGGTTCTCCTGCGGCGAACTCACCAATGCACTGTTGATGATCAACAGGTCGAATGCCACGCCTCCCGAACGCGTCAGCACCCGCAACTCATCGAACGAGCTCAAGGGCGCGATGCGGTGATAGCCCATCAGATTGAGCATCTTCTCAATCCTGATCCGCTGCTGAAGGTCAGCATCGGCAATCAAGAGGCGGAGCGTTTTAGTGGACATAGGGTAAACCTGACAGTTGGGCAGCAACGTCGATCATTCAACGGTGCACACGGTAACCGTCAGCAGGAGCGCATGACTTTAAGACGATTCTTAAACCCTATCGGGGGCGCATACCTGATTTGCAATCGAGCGCCACACTGCCTATATTTCCCGCCTGGCGCTCTCTACGCCACCTTCCGCGGAAAGGGCTGCGCCCAAGACACTCAAGCTTCACCTCATTTCTACGACTCCCAACCTTAAAGCGGAAAAGGTCTGTGCAAGGAGATCGTATGTCGCAACGCCCCCTATCTTCCAACACCGATGGCCGTCTCAACCTTGAGCAGCAGCGCAAGCGCGCCAAGGAACTGTTGCGGCACCTGAAAAGCCAAGACCCGGCTGCCACACTGTCCCAGGCCCAATGGCAGGTGGCCAAACAACTGGGTTTCAGCAGTTGGCCCAAGCTCAAGGCCCATATCGACGCCATTGACTTCGCCGCCCGCCATCCCGACTTTGCAGCCAGCGATGAAGCGCGCACCACCCACTGGCGCTGCGGCAATGACATCGCCCATAGCCTGCAGGTGGCGGGGTTCAAGGGCCGGTTCCACATGCTCAGCGACCCGCTGTGCATGGGTCCGGTGCGTGATCTGCCCAGCCCGGCATTTCGTGCGATGCGCAGTGCCTTTATCAGCCAAGCCTTTGCCATCAATGAGACGGATGCAGCGCGCCGTGTCGACGATGAATACAACCACCTCGAAACCCTGGCCAGCGCCGAACACAGCGTGTTGTGGTGTGAGGCAGATGCCTATGACCAGTTGTTCCTGATCCGCGCCTTGGCCGGTCTTGAACAAGCACCGGGCAAACTGGAGCTGATCGAGGTGGACCGCATTCCCGGCGTCGAGCGCTTTATCGGCATCGGCCAACTGGCGCCGGACGTGCTCGCCTGGCTCTGGCCGCAACGCAGACTGATCGGGGACGAGGCCGTGCAACTGGCCAAACGGGCCTGGGCAGCCTATTGCGACAGTTCTCCCATGGCATGGGCAGCGTTGGCCCACGGCAAACACCCCGCCCTGCCCTTGCTTGCCCCGGCGCTGTTGCGCCAGGTGCAGGAATTGCCGGGAACACACGATGGTCTGTCGCTGACCGAGCGCCTGTCCCTCACCTACCTCGCCGAAGCTGGGCCGTTGCCGTTCGGTCGCGTGTTCGCCGAATTGATGGCCAAGCGCGACCCGCTGCCGTCCATGGGGGACATGATGTTTCAGGTGCTGTTGCGGCCATTGATCGATGGCGACAAGCCGTTGCTGACCGAGACAGACCCACAAAAACCATGGCCGCAACGCATGTTGGCGCTGACCCCCTTGGGACAGGACGTGCTCCATGGCCGAGCCCATTGGCCCGACCATGCAACGCATGAGCGCTGGGTCGGCGGCGTGCGTATCACACCTGGCCAGCCGCACTGGATGATTGATGAGGATCTGAACCCTGTCTGGAGCACCCAGTAAAAAAGCCCGCCGTGCATCACACACGGCGGGCTTTTTTGTGACCGATTACCCTTAAGGCAACGGCTCGAACTTCAACGCGCTCAAAGGCTGCACCTTGTCCTCGCGCACCATCTTGTACTCGGTGTTCGGGCCGATCCAGCGCTCCCAGATCGCGTCGATCTCCCCGGCCTTTTCCATCGCCATCAGCGACTCATTGACCTTGGCCAAAAACGCGGGCTCGTCGCGGCGCATACCGGCACCAATCGGCTCCAAGGCCATCGGTTCTTTGGCAATCGCCAGTTCCACACCACCGGCCTTGGCCTGATTGACCAGCTTGAGGGCGGTCATGGTGTTGGTCACCAGGCCCACAACCTTGTTCTGTTGCAGGGCCATGTAGGCCGAGCCGGTGTCCTGGAAGGTCACCGGGGTGGCGCCGGCAAGGCGGATCGACTGTTCGGAGGTCGAGCCTTTGGTGGAGCTGATGCGCTTGTCCTTGAAGAAGCTTTTCGGCTGGTCGGCATTCGCCGCGCGCACCACCAGGGTTTCCTTGGCGATGTAGTAAGGGTCGCTGAACTGGATCTGGTCGGCGCGGGTCTTGGTGTAGGCCAGGTTGGCGAAGATCACATCGACACGGCCCATTTTCACTTCAGGAATACGCGCTTCAACCGACAGTGGCTTGAGTTCCAGGGCTACGCCGAGTGTCTTGGCCAGGGCTTTGCAGAGGTCGACGTCCATGCCGACCAGCTCACGGGTTTTCGGGTCCGGTGCGGAAAATGGCGGGACGTCGGCGTACACCCCACAGCTCAAGGATTGCTTGGCCATGATGTCGCTCAGTTGGTCGGCCTGTGCGACCGCGATTGCCAGTGGCCCCAACGCCAGCGCAGTAAACAGATGCTTCATACCCATGGGAAATCTCCAGAAAGTTGGACCAGCAAAATGGCAGAGGGAGCAAAACCGCCGCAGCTCAATGGGCCCGCAGGTCGGCGATGAAACGTTGCGCTCGCGGGTGCGAGGGCTGGGTGAAGAAGGCCTCGGGGCTGCTCTTTTCCAGAATCTGCCCCGCATCCATAAACCAGATGGTGTCGGCCACTTCGCGGGCGAAATTCATCTCGTGGGTCACGCACATCATGGTCATGCCGTCCTTGGCCAAGCCCTTCATCACGCTCAGCACTTCGCCGACCATTTCCGGGTCGAGGGCACTGGTGGGCTCGTCGAATAGCATCACTGGCGGCTCCATCGCCAGTGCGCGGGCGATTGCCACGCGCTGCTGTTGCCCGCCGGACAACTGCGCCGGGTAAGCACCGGCCTTGTGGGCCAGGCCGACACGGTCGAGCAGCTCCATGGCTTTTTGCTTGGCCGCCGCGCCCTTGAGGTTGCGCAGTTTGTTGGGGGCCAGGGTGATGTTTTCCAGCACCGACAGATGCGGGAACAGGTTGAAGCTCTGGAACACAAACCCCACGCGGCTACGCAGGCGGTTGATCTGCGCGTCGGTGCCGTGAACGTCCTGGCCGTCGAACAGGATCTGGCCGGCCTGGATGTCTTCCAAGCGATTGACCGTGCGAATCAAGGTGGATTTGCCCGACCCCGAAGGGCCGCACAGCACCACCACTTCGCCGGGTTGCACTTCGGCCGTGATGTCAGTGAGCGCCTGGTACTCGCCGTACCATTTATTGATTTTCGAAAACATGATCATTGGATGCATGAGCGCAGCCCTCTTCAATTATCGGTGGCCAGCAACGGTTGGCCAGGCAGGGTTTGCCCTCCGTCGCCCAGGCGCTTGCGCGCAATGCGCTGTTCCACATAACCGGCCAGGCGGGTCAGGCCGAAACACAGCAGGTAGTAGATGATCGCCAGGATGAAAAACACCTGGAACGGCTTGGTCAGCAGTTGGTTGTTGACTTGGTTGGCGGCAAACGTCACCTCCTGCACGTTGATCACGTAGCCCAGTGAGGTCTCCTTGATGATCGAGATGAACTGGCTGATCAGGCTCGGCAACGCGTTGTACAGTGCCTGGGGCAGGATCACCCAGAGCGTGGTGCGCACGTAGCCCAGGCCAAGGGCGCGGGACGCTTCGTATTGCCCACTCGGCAAGGCCTGGATGCCGCCGCGAATGATTTCGCACAGGTAGGCGCTCTGGTAGATCACCAGGGTGCAGAGCATGGTCATGAAGCCGGTGATGTTATGGCCGATCAGCAACGGCACCAGGAAGTACGTCCAAAAGATCACCATCAGCAAGGGAATACCGCGCAGCACGTAGACCCACACCGTGGCGACCCAGTACAAACCTTTCCACGGCGACACCCGCGCCAGCGCCAGCAGCAAGCCGAACGGGAACGCCAACAGCAATGCCAGCGCGGCCAGGATCAGGGTGCTCGCCAGGCCACCCAATGGGCCGTGGGGGTATTGACCGATGAGGAACAACGTCCAGTTGTTCTGCAGGATTTCAACGATATCGAACATCGCCATCTACCTCGCGAGGGCTTTGCTGAAGTGCCGAGCGAGCAACGCCCCGGCGCCCATCAGCAGCAGTGAAAACACCAGGTAGAACACCGTGGCCACCAGGTACGACTCAAAGGTGCGGAACGTATAGTTCTCCACTTCGCGGCTGGCGTAGGTCAGCTCCATCACGCCAATTGCCATGGCCAGGCTGGTGTTCTTGAACAACAACACGGTGTGGTTGATCAAGGACGGAAGGCAGTTGCGCACCCCCTGAGGCAGGATCACGTAGCGCATTGAGCGCACGTAGCCCAGTCCCAGGGCTCTGGACGCTTCGGTCTGCCCGGCCGGAATGGCGCGCAGGCCGCTGCGCATGTCTTCACAGAAATACGCGGCCTGGCACAAGCCCAGGGCGATCACCGAAAACAGGTATTCGGTGTTGTGGTTGGCCAGCCACAGTTGCGCGGACTCGCTGAGCAACGTGGGCACGCCGAAGTACCACAGCATCAGTTGCACCAGGGTCGGCACGTTGCGGTGGTAGGACACGTACCCCGCCACCAGACGGTCGGCCAGCTTGTTGCCGGTCAGGCGCACCGTAACCAGCGTCAGCGCCAGCACCATCGCCAGCAGCCAGGCGAACAACGCCAGCTGCAAGGTCATTTCGATGCCCTTGACGATCAGCTCGGCATACTCGCCTTGCAGAATCGCGGCCAAATCGAAGTCTTGCTTCATGGTCAATCCCTATCGGCATTGGGCTAGGGCAGAAATCAAAGTCACCCGGCGTGGCCGTGGCGCGGTGCAGCAATGACGGATCGATCCGTTCTGTTTTAGAGGGCTGGTTTCAGCCCTGATAATCCTGAGGTCGCGCGGTAGAAAGCCCGCCCGGCACTTGCAGGGTGGGGGTGATTTCCATATGCCCGACGTTTACGGCAATCGGCGCGGCAATCGCGAAGGCAATGGCGTTGGCGATGTCTTCGGCCTGGGGCAATTCAAAACCTTCGACGAAGCGTTTGTAGGTCTCCTCGGAGTCGCCATGCACATGGGCAAAGATGTCCGTGGCCACTCGGCCTGGGCAGATCTCGGTAACCCGCACGCGCTTGCCGAAGGCATCAATGCGCAATTGACGCGAGAGCATGCTCACCGCGGCCTTGGTCGCGTGGTAGGTAGAGTTGCCGCCAAAGTTGTAGGCCGCTGCAATCGAGCTGATGTTGATGATGTGCCCGCAGTCGCGCTCGACCATCCCCGGCAACGCCAGGCGCGCCAGGTGCAACACCGCGCGAAGGTTGACGTCGATCAGCAGGTCGATACCGTCGGCATCGGCCTTGAGCAAGGAGCCGGGTTTATCGACACCGGCGTTGTTGACCAGGATGTCGAAGGTGTTTTCGGCGAACAACCGAGTCAGGCCGGCAATATCGGTCACGTCGATGGCGTGGGGAATGCAGCCGGTCTTTGCCGCCAGTGCCTGCAGCTTGTCGGCACTGCGGGCCAGGGCATGCACCTGCACGCCTTCCTGGCACAGACGCTCCACAACGGCGGCACCGATGCCCGATGAGGCGCCGGTGACCAGTGCGGTTTTGTAGTCGGAAAATGGCATGGGGTGATCCTTGTGTCGCGGGTTATGGTTCGACTCTATCCAGCCTTCAGGCGCTGGACCAAGACGCGATGATTGTGTGGCGATAAGGCCTGCTTATGACGCCGCCAGCAGCTGGGAAATCGGGGTAATCCGCCCGCCCAATTGCTCGATTTCCTGGCGAATGGTGCGCGCCAGGTCGACCGCACCGGGGGTATCGCCGTGCAGCAGGATCGAGTGGGCCGGCACCCGCAGCACCTTGCCGCTCAGGGCGGTCACGGTGCCCTCCTCCAGCAACTGCCGCACCCGTTGCAAGACTGCCGCAGGCTCCTTGATCACCGAGCCCTCGACCTTGCGTGGCACCAGCAGGCAGTCATCGTCATAGGCGCGGTCGGCGAGGAACGTCGTGGCAACGCGCAGACCACATTTTTCGGCCGCGCCTTCGATGGCGCGGCTGCTGGAAGAGCTGATGATCAGCGTGGGGTCGAACGCCGCCACCGCCCGCACCAACGGCTCGGCCAGCGCCACATCAGCGGCGGCCATATTGCCCAGGGCGCCGTGGAAGCTCATATGGGTCATGCGATGGCCATTCACAGCCGCCATCCCGGCCAGCGCACCGAGCTGGTAGATCACATAGGTGGCCAGTTCCTTGATCTCGATGTTCATTTGGCGACGACCGAAGCCCATCAAATCCGGGAAGCCCACATGCGCGCCCAGGTCGATGCCACCGGCTTTCGCCAGGCGTACGGTGGTGTCCATGATCAACGGGTCGCCGGCGTGATAACCGCAGGCGACGTTGGCCGAGGAAATCAGGCTCATCAGTGCTTCGTCCTCGCCCATGCGCCACGGGCCGAAGCCTTCGCCGAGGTCGGCATTCAAATCGATCTTCATACCGGATACTCCAGGCCCAGAAAGGCTTCGCCGTAGCCGACGGTGGTGCCGCACGGCACGCGTATATCCACGACCTTGGCGGCTTTCGGGCTGCGCTGAGGCAGCAACAGCTCACCCACTTGCAGCACGGCCACCAGTTGACCGGCGCTAAGCTGATCGCCCACAGCCACGAACGGCTGGTTTTGTTGCGGATGAGTCAGCAGCAGACGACCCAGGCCGGTGGTGCGCAGCACCTTGTCATCCACTGCCGCAGCCGCGACTGGCGTGACCACACTGACGGCAGGCGCACCGCGCTTGAGGGTCAGGTGCACGCCAGGCCTGCTCACCTCTGCGCCAACCAAGTGGTGTTCCTTGAGCCACAGCGCCAGTTGGCGAATTTCTTCAAGCGTCATGCTTTAACTCCTTGACGGTGCAGCTCCACCAGACGGCTGACTTCACGCAGGTAACGTCGATTGGTTTCCAAGGCGTCAACGGCCTCTTCATAACTGCACTCGATAAAGCGCACTTTGCTGCCGATCGGCGCCTGCCCCAAACGCCATAGGTCAGCCTCGATCACGCTGCCGAATTTGGGGTAGCCGCCGCTGGGCTGCGCGTCGCGCATCTGGATGATCGGCTGACCGCCATGGGGCACCTGGATTACGCCGGGCACGATGCCGTGGGAGCGAATTTCCATCGGTGCGATGGGCAGCAGCGGTTCACCTTCCATGCGGTAGCCATAGCGATTGCTCTGGGTGGTGATCTTCCACTCGCCGGCCCAGAACGCGGCGCGGGAGGTTTCCTGGAAGCGCTCGTATTCAGCGGCGGGCACCACGCGCATCGCGGGCACGCCGTCTACTTGTAACGGCAGCGAGAGGCTGGGCGCCAAAACGCCGAAGTCCAGCGCCAAGGTGCTGAGGCCTGGTCGCAAGGCAGCGAGTCGATCGCCCTGCTGCAACGCTCGGCCGTCCAAACCACCGAACTCGCCACGCAATTGCGTGCTGCGTGAACCCAGCACCGACGGCACGTCCACGCCCCCCGCCAAACACAGATAAGCGCGGCTGCCAGACGTCGGATACCCCAGGCTCAACACTTGACCTTCTCGCCCCTGGCAAACCCAGTTCGGCGGCAACGGCTGGCCGTCCAGCGTGGCGTCGCAGGCGGCGCCGGTCAGGGCAAAGGCGCAGTCCTGCAGCAGGCGAACTTCAAACGTAAACAGCGGGATTTCAATCGCAGCGGCGTCTTCGGGATTGCCCAGCAGCAAGTTGCCCAAGGCCAGGGCCAGATGGTCCATGGCGCCCGAGGTACCTACGCCGTAACCCAGGCTGCCGAAACGACCGAGGTCCTGCACGGTGGCCAGGGCGGTGGCCGATAGAATCTCGATCATCGAATGATCCTCTCGATGCGCAAGCGCAGGAAATCACCCGGCCGCAAGATGGCAGGCGGGGTTTGGGCGGGGTCGAAAAATGCCATCTCGGTGCGGCCGATGGTGTTCCAGCCGCTGGGGCCGGCCGAGGCGGAGACGCCCGTCTGCACGCCGCCGATGGACACAGAGCCCGCACCGATATTCAGCACCGGCACCTGGCGACGGGGCGTGGCCAGGCGTGGGTCCATGCCACCGAGGTAGCAGTAACCGGGGTGGCTGCCCAGGGCGTACACCGGGTACAGCGGCTCGCAATGCAGGTTGGCAATGGTCTCGATATCCAGCCCGGTGTGGGCGATCACGTCTGCCATGTGCGGGCCGAATTCGCCGCCGTACACCACCGGCAACTCGACAATTCGCCCTTCCAGGGGCAGCGGTTGGCTCTGTTCCCAGGCATCCAGCAGGCGCTGGCACACGCCGTTGAGTTCACGGGGCGGCGTGAGGAACGTCAGCATCAGGTTGTTCATGCCCGGCACGGCTTCGTGGATTTCCGGCCATTCGCCCGCTTGCAGGGCCAGGCGCCAGATACGCTGCTGCGGGCCCAGGTCGAGCTCGCCCGGCGCCTCGAACAGCAACGCGCTGGAGCCCAGCAGGCTGATGGAAGGTGCGGTGTTCATGTCGGGCTCCTTTGCTGCAACCAGCGCTCCAGGTGATGAATGTCGACACCGCCGGCGCAGAATGCCGGATCGTCGAGAATGTCTCGGTGCAACGGGATATTGGTGCTGATGCCGTCCACGATCATTTCGCTCAGGGCCAGGCGCATCCGCGCTAACGCCTCTTCCCGCGTGGCGCCGTGGGTGATTACCTTGGCCACCATCGAGTCGTAGTACGGCGGGACGCGGTAGCCGGTGGTGACATGGGAATCAACCCGCACGCCAAATCCGCCGGGCACTTCCCAACGCTGAATCAAGCCGGGTGTGGGCATAAAGGTGATCGGGTCTTCGGCGTTGATCCGGCACTCCAGGGAGTGGCCGTTCAACTGCACATCCTCCTGGCGCAAGCCCAACACTTCGCCGCGGGCCATGCGCAGTTGCTGCTGCACGATGTCGATGCCGGTGGTCATTTCAGTGACCGGGTGTTCGACTTGCAGACGCGTGTTCATCTCGATGAAAAAGAACTCGCCGTCTTCGTACAAGAACTCAAACGTGCCCACACCGCGATAGCCAATCTGGCGGCAGGCCTCAGCGCAGCGTTCGCCGACCTTGGCGATCAATGCCGGATCGATGCCCGGTGCCGGCGCTTCTTCCAACACTTTCTGGTGGCGGCGTTGCAGGGAACAGTCGCGGCAGCCGAGCCAGATCGCATGGCCGTGGGCATCACACAGCACCTGGATTTCCACATGCCGCGGGTGGCCGAGGAATTTCTCGATATACAGCTCCGGGTTGCCAAAGGCCAACCGCGCCTCTTCACGGGTGAGCGCGATGGCAGCGAGCAACTCGGCTTCGGCCTGCACCACACGCATGCCGCGACCACCGCCACCACCGGCGGCTTTGACGATCACTGGGTAACCGATCTCGGCAGCGATGGCGAGAATGCTGGCGTCGTCGGTAGGCATTGTCGAATCAGGCCCCGGCACGCACGGCACACCGGCTTCACGCATGGCACGCTTGGCGGCCACCTTGTCGCCCATGGTGCGGATGCAGGCTGCGCTCGGGCCGATAAAGGTCAGGCCGGCGGTTTCGATGCGCTCGGCAAACCCGGCGTTTTCCGAAAGGAACCCGTAGCCAGGGTGGATCGCCTGGGCGCCAGTGACCTTGGCGGCGAACAGCAACGCCGTCTGGTTGAGGTAGCTCATGCCCGGCGCGGCCGGACCGATGCACAGCGATTCGTCAGCGTTTTGCACGTAGTGGGCGTGACGGTCCGCTTCGGAAAACACCGCCACGGTCTTGATGCCCAGGCCATGGCAGGCACGCTGAATGCGCAGGGCGATTTCGCCACGGTTGGCGATCAGCACTTTGTCGAACATTGGATTCACCTGAATAACGAATACGCGTAAGGGTCAACCGAGCCGGAACAGCGACTGGCCGGCGTCGACTTCAACCCCGGCCTCGACCAGGATCTCAACCACCTGGCCCGCCACCTTGGCCTTTACCGGGTGGAACATTTTCATCGCCTCGATCACCGCCACGGTCTGGCCGGCCTCGATGCTTTGCCCCACGGTCACAAAAGGCGGCTCACCGACGGCGGGCGTCAGGTGCAGCACGCCATAAAGGCTGGCTTTGACTTCAACGGCGCTGGCAGCCGGTGCAGCTTTGGGGGCTGCGACCACGGTGGGTGCAACGCTGGTAGTCCCCTGCCCCGCCTGCTTGAACAGCCGCAGCGTGCTGTCGCCTTCGGTGAGGCTCAGTTCCAGCAGATCGGATTCGGCCAGCAAATCCATCAACCCCTTGATACGTGCTGAATCCATGTATGGCCCCTGCCTGTCGAGCGTGTCTTGAGTGGATGAGCCCAATCTACCGAGCCCCTCGAAACGCGGCCAAGACGCTTTGGCTTTGGGGTGATAAGCCGACCTTATGACGCCTCACACGGCGCTGCCACGCATCTGCGCCACCAGCTCCAGCAGAATCGCCTTGACCGCCTGGGCCGGCACGGACAACGGCAAATGCCCGGACAGGCACAACGCCAACGGCGCCTCCACCTCGGGCTCGACGATGCGGCACATATGCACCGAAGGGTCCGCAGCCATGACCCGCGCCGACGACTCAGGCAGGATGGTCGAACCGAAGTGGTCGGCCACGGCGGCGGTGAGCGTGGTGGACGATTCAATCTCGGCCACTACCCGCACACCCAGGCCGATACGCAGGAAGGCTTCGTCCACCATCCGACGCATGACGTTGTAGGGGCGCGGCAACAGCATGTCCATGTCGGCCAACTCGGCCAGCGGGATGTCTTCGCGACTGGCAATGGCCGGGTCGGCACTCACCAGGTACAGCGGCTCGCGCAGCAGCGAGACAAAACTCAAACCATGCACCTCCCGCCCGCCGTAAAGCACGGCCATGTCCATGCGGCCGTTCATGATCAGTTCGCTCAACGTGGTGCCGAAGTTTTCATTGAGGTACAGCAGAATGCCGGGGTGACGTTCGCGCACGGTGCGCAGCAACGGCAGCGACAACGTCGACGCCGCCGTCCCCGGCGCCAGCCCCACCGACACCTGCCCGGACAAGGCATGGCCGGTGGCATTGATATCGCTCTGAGCCTGTTCGCACTGGCGCAGGATAATTTGCGCATGGCCATACAACACCTTGCCCGCCTCAGTCGGCGTCACGCCGCGCTTGGTGCGGATCAGCAATTGTTGTTGCAACTCGGCTTCCAGGGTTGCCAGTTGCTGACTCAACGCCGGTTGCGCCACATGCAACACATCAGCGGCCTGGGTCATGCTGCCGATGTCGACCAGTTTTACGAAATACTTCAATCGACGCAGGTTCAAAATGGCGGTGCTCATGTAAGGGACAAGTGATGCCTTAAATGTGGGAGGGGGCTTGCTCCCGATAGCAGTGTCAGTGGATGCATCTGTGGCTGACACACTGCTTTCGGGAGCAAGCCCCCTCCCACATTTGGATTTGTGAACACCTGGCAGGTTTGCAAAAGACAGGCCACCCGCATAACCAGCCATAAGGCTTTGCTATGGTTGCTCCTGATCCCCCACCCAAAGCACCCGCTCGGAGCAGCCAGGCCTGGACGCACCTGCTTGGTGCAAGCCCAGCCATAAGCACTGCCTATCAACCCAGAACAAACTCGTCTTATGGCCCCCTCGCCCGGCCCTCGTACTGTGACGCCATCAACGCCATCATCGAGGAACGCCCGTGACCGCCTCCCGCATCGCCGCCCGTGTGCAACGCATCAAACCATCGCCCAGCAGCGCCGCGTCCGACCGCGCCAACGAGCTGCGTCGCCAAGGCCAGTCCATCATCAACCTGGTAGTGGGCGAGCCGGATTTCGATACCCCCCCCCACATCCGCCAAGCCGCCAGCGCGGCCATCGAGCGCGGTGAAACCCGCTACACCCAAAACGCCGGCACCCCGGAACTGCGCCAGGCCATCGTCGATAAACTGGCCCGCGAGAACGGCCTGAGCTACACCGCCGCTCATGTACTGGTGACCAGCGGCGCCAAGAGCGCGATCTTCAACGCCTTCGCCGCCACCCTAGGCGCCGGTGATGAAGTGCTGATCCCTGCGCCCTACTGGGTGTCGTACCCGGACATGGTCCTGGCCTGCGAAGGCGAGCCGGTGACCCTGGCCTGCCCGGAACACAACGGGTTCAAGCTGACCCCAGCACAGTTGCGCGAAGCGATCACCGAGCGCACCCGCTGGCTGCTGCTCAACTCACCGAGCAACCCCACCGGCGCCAGCTACAGCCACGCCGAACTGCGCGCCCTGGCCGACGTGCTGCTGGACTATCCGCAGGTGCTGCTGATGACCGATGACATCTACGAGCACATCCGCTTCGACGGTCTGGACAACCCACACATCCTGGCCATTGAACCGGCCTTGAAGGACCGCACCCTGGTGGTCAACGGCGTGTCCAAGACTTACGCCATGACCGGCTGGCGCATCGGTTATGCCGCCGGCCCCGCCGACCTGATCGGCGCCATGGCGACCCTGCAATCCCAGTCCACCAGTAACGCCTGCTCAGTCAGTCAGGCGGCGGCATTGGAAGCGCTCAACGGCGACCAACACTTCGTCAAACACAGCGTCGAGGTGTACCAGCAACGACGCGACCGTTGCCTTGAACTGCTCAATGCAATCCCCGGCCTGAGCTGCCGCAAGCCGGACGGCGCGTTCTATCTGTATGTGAACTGCGGCGGTCTGCTAGGTAAAAAAACCGCCGAGGGTAAAACCCTCAACAGCGACAGCGAAGTGGTGATGTACCTGCTCGAAAGCCAGGGCGTGGCGGTAGTGGCGGGCACGGCCTATGGCCTGGCACCGTTCTTTCGCATGTCGATTGCTACCGACATCAGCACCCTCGACCAAGGCTGCGCGCGCATTGCCGCTGCCGTTGCCGCGTTGCGCTGAGGATCGACGATGACCGCGGCGGCCCACCCTCCCCTGAGTTTCAAGCAAGCCTTGCTGGCGATGATTGGCATCTCGTTGGTGCTGATGCTCTCGGCGCTCGACCAGACCGTGATCGGCAACGCGTTGCCGAGCATCGTGGCCGAGCTCAACGGCTTTGAACTCTATGCATGGGTCGCCACTGGTTATCTGTTGGCGTCCATCGTCACCATCCCGATTTTCGGGCGGCTGGGGGATTACTACGGGCGTAAGCCGTTCGTACTGGCCGCCACGTTGATCTTCACTCTGGCGTCCCTGGCCTGCGCCCTGGCCAACGACATGCTGGTGCTGGTGATCGGCCGTGCGTTGCAGGGCATCGGCGGCGGCATGTTGATCGGCACCGCGTTCGCCTGTATCCCCGAACTGTTTCCCGACACCCGCCAGCGCCTGCGCTGGCAGATGCTGTTGAGTGCGCTGTTCAGCGTGGTCAATGCCATCGGCCCGGGGCTGGGGGGCTATCTCACCGGCGCCTTCGGCTGGCGCTCGGTGTTCTATATCAACCTACCGTTGGGCTGCCTGGCGCTGTTGATTGCCTGGCGTTTCCTGCCGTGGTATCGCCCGCAACAACACAGCAGCATTCGTCTGGATTGGCCCGGCGCACTGTTGATCGCGCTGGCGTTGGGCAGTCTGCAATTGTTTGTGGAATGGCTGGGGCATTCGAGCCTCGCACTCAGCGCGGCGTTAGGTCTGGGGTGCATCGCGGCGATCATTGCGTTGTGGCACTGGGAGCGGCGTTGCCCGCATGCGTTGTTGCCGGCCGCGCTGTTCACCCTGCCGAGCCTGCAACTGCTGTTCACGCTGTCGGTGGCCGCCGGGGCGATCATGTTTTCGCTGCTGTTTTACCTGCCGCTCTTACTGCAAGGCGCCTACGGGTATTCGCCTCAGGACGCCGGTGTGTTGATCACACCGCTGGCGTTGAGCATCACCCTCGGCGCCATCGTCAACAGCCGCATCGTGACCCGTTTGCGCAACCCAAACTGGTTGCCGCTGGCCGGTTTTGTCGCGTTGCTGCTGGCGTGCCTGGGGTTGGCAGTGGTCGGACGAAGCGCGTCGTTCAATGAGTTGCTTGGCTTGATTCTACTGGCCGGGTTGGGCCTGGGATTCATCCTGCTCAACCTCACGGTATTCACCCAGACCCTGGCCGAACGGCAGTTCCTCGGCATCGCCACCGCGCTCACTCAATCCCTGCGTCTGGTGGGCGGTTTGCTCGGCACTGCCGGCATGGGCGTGCTGGTCAACCTGCTCTACAGCACCCATCTGCAACGGGTGTTTCTTGCGGCGGGCCACGCCGAGGGCATTGCCCTGTATGCCGACCCACAAGTGCTGTTGCACGCCAATCTCGACGCCACGCCATGGCTGGAGCTGGCCCGCGATGCGCTGGCCCAGTCGGTGGGCGTGGGCCTGCTGCTGTGCGCGGGGATTGGCGTGCTCGCCCTGTTCATCCTGTACCGCTTACCGCCGGTGCGACTGCACGTCGTGCCGGCCACCGTTGCTCCCGCTCCTGAAAAAAAATAGAAAACTTTCACTGCCGCTTTTGACTGCCCTCAAAAAACCAATCACACATGGGGATGACACCAATGGAGCTTTTCAATCGCGCACCAACCGTACTCGCCGGCCTCTGTGGCCTGATCATCGCCCAGCAGGGCTACGCCGCAGGCCTGGTGGAAGACAGCAAGCTAAATGTGCTGGCCCGCAACTTCTTCAGCAACGCCGACAACCGCAGCGGCGCCGCCGACCCCAACTACACCCAGGAATGGGGCCAGGGTTTTATCGCCAACTTCGAGTCCGGTTACACCCAAGGCACCGTGGGCTTCGGCATGGACGCCATCGGCATGTTCGGTGTGCGTCTGGACTCCGGCAAGGGGCGCCACTACAACCCGCAAAGCACCGCGTTCAACGGCAACGTGTTCCCCACCGACAGCGATGGCCGCGCAGTGGATGAGTTCGGCAGCCTGGGGCTGACGGCCAAGGCGCGCTTTGCCAAGACCGAGCTGAAATACGGCACTCTGGTGCCGATGCTGCCGGTGGTGATGTCCACCGACCGCATGTTGCAACAGACCTTCAATGGCGGGCAGGTGCAGTCCAAGGACCTGGACCATTTCACCTTCACCCTCGGCCAGTTGGAACACGTGA
This sequence comes from Pseudomonas sivasensis, assembly GCF_021391435.1. Lineage (NCBI taxonomy): Bacteria > Pseudomonadati > Pseudomonadota > Gammaproteobacteria > Pseudomonadales > Pseudomonadaceae > Pseudomonas > Pseudomonas sivasensis. Next base: position 4,147,188 of record NZ_CP090029.1, read on the forward strand.
AGGGCCGTGGTTCAAGCGACCAGATGGGCATGTCGATTCCCGGCGCCAACAACGCGCGTACCGGTGAGTTCGTCAACAAGTTCTACTACGGCGGCGTCGACTACAAACCGACCAAAGACCTGACCTTGCAGTACTACTACGGCAACCTGCAGGACTTCTACAAACAGAACTTCCTGGGCCTCAAGTACGACTGGCAGATCGGCCCGGGCACCCTGCGCACCGACCTGCGCCACTTCGACAACCGCTCCGACGGCGCCAACGGCAACGACCCAGCGTTCTACACCTTCGGCTACTACGGCAACGGCGTGACCAAGGGCAAGGTCGACAGCCGCCTGAGCAGCGCCCAATTCACCTACCTGGTCAACGGCCACACGATTGCCGCTGGCCTGCAACAGGTCAGCGGCGACAGCGATGCGGTGTGGTTGAACCAGGGTGACGGTTCCACGGCCTACTTCATGACCGAGTCGATGATCGGCAAATTCCAGCGCGCCGGGGAAACCACCTGGCAGGTGCGTTACGGCTATGACTTCGCCTCGGTCGGCGTGCCAGGCCTGAGCTTTATGGGCATGTACGAAAGCGGCTCGAACATCCGCACGCCCACAGGGGATAAAAGCGAGTGGGAGCGCAACCTGACGGTGAGCTACGTGATCCAGCAGGGGCCGCTGAAGAACCTGAGCATTGCCCTGCGCCATGCGTCGTTGCGCACTGAAGTGACGACCCAACGGGACAGTGATGAGCATCGGGTGATTGTCAGCTACCCGTTGAACATCCTCTAAGCACAGGCGGCGCCGCTGGGCACGTGGTCAGCGGGTCATGCTGGGCGCCCTCGCCCACCTGCGGCATGCAGTCGAAGGTGGGCACATTGTGTTCGATGCGCAGCAGCATGGGGCTGAGGAACAGGCGGTTGAGCAGTTTGGTGCCCAACGCTGCCATCGTCGCATTGCCGTCGAGCGGGTAGACAACCGGGTTGGCGGCAAGGGATCAGACTTTGACGTTCTGCCGAATATTCCAGCCAAACTTCACCGGCCCACCGTCCTTGGCGCCATCCGCCTTCTGCGGCTGGTAGCTGACGTCGACGGTGGCGAAGTTCAAGGCGATGCTGTCGTACAAAACATCATCGGCCGTGTCAGCGCGGGTGCTGTACGACACCACCATGACTTCCTTCAAGGTAATCACCAGATACTCCACCGGGCTGGTTCCGCCGGCCTTGCGTACCACCAATTTGGCTTCGGGGTAATGCTTGCCGGTGGCGCACGCCATCATCAGGTTGGGGCTGGATTTATCCAGGGGTTTGGTCAGGTTCAGGTTGGTGAAGTCGGCCTTGCCCGAACCGCCTCCCGTGCCGGAATGCATCGAGCCCGTTTGCGATAATCCCCACCCCCAGTTGGTGATATCGATCTCGTCACGATGGGCCAAGTCTTGCGATTCACCCTTGATGTCGCCCAGTCTCAAAAACATGTCGACTGCCATGTTGGCTCCTTGTCCTGTGGTCCGCCGGAAGTGACGTGGCGCGCACTTTTCCTCAATCAGGAGCGGGCATACAAGACGTCAACATCGCTTCAGGACGTACCCGACTGTAAATGGCGAAGCTTCCGACATTCATCCCAGTTGCGGCGTATTTACTCTCTCAGCTCCCAAAAAAAGGAGTTAAGGAATGACGGCCGCTCTGTTCAAGGATGGATTCCCCTCAGCCCACCGCACCACACGCCAACGCATTGAAAGCAGCCTCGACCTGCGGCGGTTGTTCTTCGCCATAGACGCCGACCCGGCGTTGATTGGTGCGGGGGTGGTGTATATCGATGGGGAGTTCAACGTGGTGGTACTGCGGGAGTTCCAGGCGATTTGCAGCGTGCGGCCGATCAAAGTGGTGCTGCGGGAAGCGCCGAGGTATGTGGGGCCGGTGGAGTTCAAGCGGATGTTGGAGCATGAGCCTCGAGAGTCGGAATGGATGAGCGAGGCACTCATTACGGCCGTGACGTGTACAGGGGCGCTGCTGAGCTGGGTGGTGATCTGGAGTGGGTTTATGTTTATGCCATTCACTGCGGGAGCCAGTGCGGTGATCTCCTTTGTCGCCACAGGAGCTGCGGCTGCGAGTACTGCGCAATGTCTTATCGGATTAGGCAGAACCGGTGTTGAAGCATTTAGCCCGCAAACGATAGATCGTCTCGACGGCGAGGATTGGTATCAAGCGACAGTCGCTGTACTGGACGGCATTGCACTACTAGGGGTGACTACATCCGCCCTAACGGCGATAAAAACTATCAGCTTAAGTACGAAAGTCACGGGAAAACCCATTCAACAAGTGTTAAGAGGGCTTACCCGACAAGAACGAGTAAAACTCAACAACGAGCTGCTCAGAATCCAAGACCCGCGCTTGACCACAAAACTGCTCAAGCTGAAACAAGCCGCTGGAACCGCCACCAAACGCATCAGTGCGACAAACATGCAACAGGCCACCTCCAACCATATAAGAGATGTATTGGCTGCAACGCTTGGATTTTCAAGCAGTATGGCCTCGGGGAACGTTAAGACGCTCGCTATCGGCCTCTATGAGGAGTTCAAACAATGAAAAAACGGAGAGCGTTGAAAACCCTCGAGAAGTTAGGGCACGACAGTAGTAGCAGTAATTTTCCTGACTGGAAAACGATGACTGGAAAAGATCTCTATTACTCTATTTTTTATATAGAAGATCCACGACCACTGCTCAAACGCTATATGCCAGTCATCGGCGGCTGGATGCTTGCCGGGTGTTTTTCAATTGCCATGACCGGGGTGCTGATATTGGGCACTTATCTATCCGGAGCGCCTAAGGGTACGATGTTACGAAATTGGTTCTTTATCGGCTTAGCAATAAGCGCGGTGTTTTCTATTTCCCAGTTACAGGTGCTATACGGCCGCCCCCGCTGGGTCTGGATAAACGTCGCGATCTACCTCACCTGCCTGCTGGCATCCCTTCCCACCATCGCCTACAGCCCCAACACCTATCTCTACTCTATGACCCTCGTCGCCCCCCTGGTCGGTCTGCTGATCCTCAACAGCAACCGCTGCCGCGAACTGCGGCAAAAGTCGGTAGAGCTACGCCACAAACGTGAAGCCATCATCGCGACCCTGAAACAACAGGGCCGCTGGAAATGGTGGTAACCCTCAGGCCGCCTCGCTCCGTGCAGCCGTGTGCCGATTCACCGGCACCGGCAGCCCAAGATGCCCGCGCAAGGTGCTGTGGCTGAATGCATGGTATGACGCTGCAATGACTGTCCTGGATGGTGTGGCGTTGCTCGGCGTCACAAGCTCGGCGCTTGTAACGGTTAAAGCGGCTAACACTGCTACGCGCGTGACAGGAAAAAACCTGCGACAAGTCCTTAGCGGTCTATCCCGACAAGAGCGGGCAAAACTGAACAACGAGTTGCTCAGAATCCGCGACCCACGCCTCACCACTCAGCTACTCAAGTTGGAACAGGCAGCGGGTCGGGCGTCCAAACGCATTAGCGCAACCGAAATGAAACAAGCCACCGCCAACCATATAAGAGATGCCTTGGCAGCAACATTGGGGTTTACCAGCAGTGCAATGAACGGAAACGTCAAGACACTCGCAATCGGTCTATACGAAGAGGTGACCGAGTGAATAAGCGAAGAAAAACCAACAGTCTGAACAACCTTAAAAGCATAAACGACGGGAAAGGGATGACAGGAGAAGATGCCTATCACTCAGAGCTCTTTATCGAAGATCCGCGCAAACTCCTAAGACGCTTCATGCCAATAATAGGCGCCGACCTTATTGCAGGATGCTTTTCAATAGGGTTGGTAACGCTGCTGGTCGCAATGACCTATTTTTCTGCACTTCCTATTCATACATCCACTAACGCATCCTTTATTGGCGGCATGGTAGTCGCCGCAGTTTTCGCCCTGGCCAAATACGAAGTGCTCTACGGCCGAATCCATTGGGTATGGATAAACGTCGCGATCTACCTCCTCTGCCTGCTGATATCCCTACCCGCCATCCTGTGGCGCCCCAACACCTATCTCTACGCACTGGCCCTACTCGGCCCACTTGTCGGCCTGCTGATCCTCAACAGCAACCGCTGCCGCGAACTGCGGCAAAAGTCGGTAGAGCTACGCCACAAACGCGAAGCCATCATCGCGACCCTGAAACAACAGGGCCGCTGGAAATGGTGGTAACCCTCAGGCCGCCTCGCTCCGCGCAGCCGTGTGCCGATTCACCGGCACCGGCAGCCCAAGATGCCCACGCAAGGTGCTGTGGCTGTACTCACTGCGAAACAACCCACGCTCACGCAACAACGGCAGCACTTGGTCGGTAAACCGCGCGAAGTCATCCGGTGCGCCCACGTGGATGTTGAAACCATCCACCGCACCTTCGACAAACCAGCGTTCGATCTCGTCGGCCACGGTCTTGGGCGAGCCAACAAAGCTGGAGAACGGCTTGGCAAAACGCAGCGCCGCCTGGCGCAGGGTCAGTCCTTGGTCACGGGCGACTTGCTTGATGTTTTCGGCATGGCCGCGATAGCCGTTGCTGCCCAGGTCGCCCAGCTCCGGGAAGGGTTCATCCAATGGGTATTGGCTGAAGTCGTGGTAGTTGAACGGCCGCCCCAGTTGCACCAGCGCTTTGTCCAGGTCCAGCTCGCCATTGCGCTCGCGGTCGATGGCCTGGGCCTGTTCGTCGGTGTCGGCAATGATCGGCGAAATGCCCGGCAGGATGGTCACGTGATCAGGGTTACGTCCGGCGGCAGCAGTCCGTTTTTTGATGTCGCTGTAATACGCCTGGGCGTCTTCAAAATTGCCCACGCCGGCAAAAATGCCTTCGGCGTAATTCGCCGCCAGGCTGCGGCCTGACTCGGAAATACCCGCCTGGAAAATCACCGGCTGGCCCTGGGCTGAACGCGCGATGTTCAACGGGCCGGTCACTGAGAAAAACTCGCCCTGGTGGTCGAGGCGATGCTGGCGTTGCGGGTCGAGGAATACGCCGCTGGCCTTGTCGCGCACGAAGGCGTCGTCTTCATAGGAATCCCACAGCCCCTGCACCACGCTCAGGTGCTCGGCCGCGCGGCGGTAGCGCTCGGTGTGATCAATATGCTGCTCACGGCCAAAGTTGCCAGCCGCGCCTTCCAGGCCGGTGGTAACTACGTTCCAACCGGCGCGGCCGCAGCTGATCAGGTCCAGCGAGGCAAACTGGCGGGCGACGTTGAAGGGTTCGGTGTAGGACGTGGTCAGCGTGGCCACCAGGCCGATCTTCGACGTCGCACCGGCGATGGCCGAAAGCAGGGTCAGTGGCTCCAGACGGTTGAGGAAATGCGGCGCGGAATCCGGGGTGATGTAGGGGCTGTCGACGATGAAGACCAGATCGAATTTGGCCGCTTCTGCCTGTTGCGCCTGGGCACGGTACCAGTCGATATCGACACTGGCATCGCCGGGGATTTGCGGGTGCAGCCATTCGTTTTGCGCAGTGCCGACACCGGTGAGGATGGCACCGAATTTGAGTTGCCGGGGTGAGGTGGACATAGGGATTTCTCCATAACGAACATGAGGACTGACTGGCAAAAAAAAGATCACACTGTGGGAGGGGGCTTGCCCCCGATGGCTGCGGGTCAGTCAAAGAGGCATCAACTAACACGCCCTCATCAAGGGCCAAGCCCCCTTCCACACTGTTAACCGCGTGAATCAGGCTGTGCGGGCAGCGATGGCTTCGACTTCAACCAACGCTCCGGGCAATGGCAGCGCGACGACTTGCAACGCCGTCCGTGCCGGTTTGTTCGGCTGCTCCGGCGTACCGAAGAACTGCGTATACCCACGTTGCAACCCGGCAAAATCCAGCTTGCCGTCGGTCTCTTCAGCCCCCACCAAAAACACCCGCAATTGCACGATATCGCCCAGATCCAGGTCCTGCTGCTGAAGAACCTTGCGCAGTTTGTTGAATACCGAAACCGTCTGTACTTCGGTGTTTCCATAGACCCCCGGCACCTGAGGATCGGCAGCGTCCGGCAAGGTCCCGCTGACAAAGATCAGGCTGGCGGACGCCGGCACGGTGACGGTCTGCGAGATCGGAAAATCGCCGACGCTGGTACGTTGAATGCTGTCGCTCATGGTGTGTCTCCTTAAGAGGCGGCGAGTGCCGCGACCTGTCGTTGTTGGGTTACCCGTTCGGCCAGTTGCGCGATCACATGCCGCGCCGAGTTGGCCGCCGATTCCTGCCAGATGCCCACGCCGCTTTGCACCAGACCATCGCCGGCGAAGTACACACGGCCATGGCCGGCTTCGAGCAGGCTGCTTGCGTCAGCCGGGAAGTGTTCGCGTTGCAACCACGGGCCCTCGCTGTAGGGGATCTGTTCCCAGGTCACGGCCAGCGGGTTACGCAGGTGTTTGGAGAAACCGGGGTGCAGCAATTCAACCGCTTCTCTGGACGTGGCGTATTGCTCGGTGAAGGGTTTTGCGCCAAACGCATCGGCGCCCTCGCCGGTTACATAGCCGGCTACGAGCAGGCCTTCGCGGGTATTGAGGTCGTTGCTCGGGTACCACAACAGGCGCGCAGGATGTTCGATCCACGACAGCCCGCCATAGGTGCGGTAGTCGGTTTCCCAGAAGCGCGGGGATTGCCACGCCACTTTGGTCGCCTGGTCGCTGCGGGTGCTGAGCAGCGCGGCTTTGATCGGGTCACTGAAGTCGGTATCGAGTTTGGCCAGCAACGGCAGCGGCAACGTCGAGATCAGGTAATCGGCACGCACCACCTGTTCGCGGCCACTGTGCTGGTCGTGATAGGTCACCGCCACGCCGTCCTCCAATTGGCGGATCTGACGCACCACGGCCCCCAACTGCACGTGATCACTCACCCGTTGATAGAACGCGTCGGTGATGCGGTCCATGCCGCCGACTGGTTGGAACATGGTCGCCGAAAACTCCGGAAACTCGGTGTGCAGCAATGCGCCCCACAGTTCCGGGTGCAGCAGTTGATCCAGCGTCAACGGGCTGCGACTGGCCGGCAACGCGCCCGGATGGGCAGGAGACTCAAGGTGCCCCGAGCGAATCGTGCCCTCAAAGGCCAGCGCTTGGGACAGATCGCCGTACACCTGCAAAAACGCCAGCAACCGCGTGCGTTCCTCAGTACTCAACACATCATCAAGGGCATCACGCTGCACGGCTTTGGCCAGCAGGCCGGACAAGTGCCCCCGCGCATCATTGATCGCCTGGCCAACGCTGAACGCCGGCTTTTGCACATCGGGCCTTACCTGGGCGCCATGGCTGCTGTTGACCAGCACTTCCAACGGCACGCCAAGCTCACTGCAATAGTCGAGGATCGTGCGGTGCTGGCTGGGAATCCGGGCCGGGCCGGCGTTGAAGTAATGCCCTTGATCGAATGCCGCCGTTTGCGTGCGGCCATCCTTGTAGTCCACGCGGTCGCCATGGCGCAGGGTCCAGGTGCGCCCCCCGACCCGCTCACGCGCCTCCAGCACTTGCACGTCAAACCCGGCGCGGGTCAGCTCCAAGGCGGTGACCAGACCGGCGATCCCGGCGCCCAACACCAGCACGCGGGTGCCTTGCCCCAAGCCTTCCTTGAGTTTCAACGGTTGCGGACGGCGATGCGACGACGGCCCCAAACCTAATGCCGCCAGTGCATCCTTGACGGCTTTTTCGCCGCCTACCGCCGCTATGCTCGACAACGCTTCACGTCGTGTCAGTCCCATGTCGATTGCTCCTTAATCCGGCAGGCCCGGTGGGTTGATCAGCGACTTGTCGACGCGCTCCACATCCAGGCCCCAGCGTTGCAGCACCTGTTCGTATTGGCCGCCGGCAATCGCGCCTTCCAGGGCGGTGTGGATAGGCTTGACCAGGCCGTTGTCCTTGCGCGTGGTCACAGCGATGTCGGCCTGCAACGGCCAGCCACCGTTCACCGTGCCGACGCGCTTGATGCCCCCGGTGATCGCCGCCGAATAGGCGTACACCGAGTTAGGCCCGAACAGCGCATCGCTGCGCCCGGACTGCACCGCCAATTGCGCGGCGGCCTGGTCGTCGAAGTACTGCAACAGCGCGGGTTTGAGGCCGGCCTTTTCATTGGCTTCGTTCCAAGCCAGCAGGACTTTTTCCTGGTTGGTACCGGAGCCGACGATGATCTTCAGCCCAGCAATATCCGCAGCCTGTTTGATCTCAGAGATCTTGCTGGTGGTCTTGACGTAGAAGCCGAGCACGTCCTGGCGATAGGTGGCGAAGTCGAAACGCTTCTTGCGCGCCTCAGTCACGGTGACGTTGCTGATCACCGCGTCGTACTTGCCCGAGCTGACGCCCAGGGGCCAATCCTCCCAACTGGTCTGCACCACATTGAGTTGCAGGCCAAGGCTGTCGGCCACCAGTTGCGCGGTGTCGGCTTCGCTGCCGATGGTGGTTTTGTCGTCACTGGCCAGCAGCGCCAGGGGTGGTCCGGCCACGCCGGACACAGCCACGGTGAACTTGCCCGGCTGGGCGAACTTGAAGCCCGGCGGGATCTGCGCGATGGCCGCCTCGTTGCGCGGCACATGAACGCGCACGCGGTCGGGGCTGAGGTCGACCTGCTGCACAGCAAATGCGCTTTGTGCGGTGCTGACGGCAAGCGCCAATAGGCCGATACGAGCGGTAGAGATAAACATGGGCAGTCACTCCGTTAACTAAAGCACTTTGCCGAGAAAGGCCACGGTGCGGGGATGTCGCGGTTGGCGAAAAATCTGTTCAGGCGGGCCTTCTTCGATCAGTTGGCCGTCGCAGAGAAACACCACGTGGTCGGCCACTTCACGGGCAAAGCCGATCTCATGGGTGACGATGACCAAGGTCACGCCCAGTTGGGTCAGGCCCTTGATCACGTCGAGGACTTCCCCCACCAACTCGGGGTCGAGGGCCGATGTGGGCTCGTCGAACAGCAGCACCTTCGGGTCCAGCGCCAGGGCACGGGCGATGGCGACGCGCTGTTGCTGACCGCCGGAAAGCTGGCGTGGATAAGCATCGACCTTGTCCGCCAGGCCGACCTTGGCCAACAGCTCTGCGGCCTTGGACTGCGCCTCAGCCTTACTCCAGCGCTTGTGGGCCAAAGGCGCTTCGGCGACGTTTTCCCAAGCGGTGAGGTGCGGGAACAGGTTGAAGTTCTGGAACACGAAGCCCACGTCGATACGGCGCTTGAGAATCTCCCGCTCCTTGAGTTCATACAGCAGGTCACCTTTGCGCCGATAACCGACGTATTCACCGTCGATGGTGATGTGCCCGCTGTCGATTTTCTCCAGGTGGTTGATGGTGCGCAGCAAGGTGGACTTGCCCGAGCCGGACGGCCCGAGAATTACCGTGACCTTGCCGGGGTCGATGGTCAGGTCGATGTCCTTGAGCACCTGCTGGCTGCCAAAGCGCTTGCCCACGCCCTGGATCTGGATACGTCCTGCACGCGCTTCACTCATGGGATTTCTCCTTGAGCCAACCGCGTATGCGCTGCAACGGCGTGGGCGGCAGCACCCTTGCCGTTCCCCGTGCGAAATGACGCTCGACGTAATACTGGGCACTGGTCAGCACGGTGGTGATGATCAGGTACCACACGGTGGCGACGATCAGCAGCGGGATCACCGCCTGGGTGCGGTTGTAGATGACCTGCACGGTGTAGAACAGCTCCGGCAGGGCCAGCACGTAGACGATGGACGTGCCCTTGACCAGGCCGATGATCTCGTTGAAGCCCGACGGCAGGATCGAGCGCAATGCCTGGGGCAGGATGATCCGGAAGATGCGGCGTGATGCAGGCAAACCGAGCGCCGCTGCCGCTTCATGCTGACCGGCGTCCACACCGATCAGGCCGCCGCGAATGATCTCCGCCGCGTAGGCCGCCTGCATCAGGCTCAAACCGAGAACCGCCGTGGTGAACTGGCTGAGCACGTCCACCGTCGACCACTCGGCAAACACCACGCTGGTGAACGGCACACCGAGCACAATGTGGTCATACAGGTAGGCAAAGTTGTACAGGATGATCAGCACCAGCAACGCCGGCATCGAACGGAAAAACCAGATATAGCCCCAGGCCAGGGCCGCCAAAAGCGGCGAGCCGGACAGTCGCGCCAGGGCCAGCGCCGTGCCGAGGATCACGCTGAACACCGTGCTCAACAGCGTCAGCAACAACGTTTGCCCGAGCCCGCGCAGCACCGACGGCGAGAAGAACCACTGGCCGAACACACCCCACTCCCACCGCGGGTTGGTGGCGAGGGAATGGGCGATCGCGAGCAGCACCAGAGCGGCGAAGATCGACCCGGCCCAACGCCACGGGTGCCGGGCAGGCACCACTTGCAGGGCTTTGATCGGTGGGGAGACACGGACCTGGCGAACCTCGCGGGGCTGGTCAATCAGGTCATAGGGTTTGGCAACAATAGGCATGGTTTATTCCTCGGCCTTAGAAGGCATAGGTCAAGCGGGTGTAGTAGTACCCGCCGGTGAATCCGTAGGGCGAATAGGTGCCGTAGCTGCTGACCATGGTGCTGCTGGGCACGCCTTGTTTCTTGGGGTAGACGTCGAACAGGTTTTTGGCGCCGATGGCCACGTTGAGGTCTTTGGTGAGGTTGTAGCCAAGGTCGAGATCGGTGATCCATTTGGCCGCGTAGACTCGGTCGAGGCTGCGGTCGGCGGACACATTGACCTCCTTGTAGGAGCCGTAGCGGGTCAGGGCCAGGTTGAGGTTGAAGCGATCAATGCTCCAATCACCGCCCAGGATCAGCTTGGTGCTGGGCTGTACGCCGGTGATCAGGTTGCGTGCCTGGCGGTCCATCAGGTCGTAGGACGTGCCGAGGATCGTGGTGGATTCCTTGTAGTTGAGGATTTTGGTCTGGTTCCAGTTGAACGCTGCGGTCCACTTCAGCGCGCCGTACTGGCCCAGGTCCTGGCTGTAGTTGCCGACCAGGTCGAGGCCTTTGGTGCGGGTGTCGGCCCCGTTGATAAAGTACTGGCCGCCGGAGGTGGAAGTGATGCCGTTGCCTTGCAGCACCTGGGTGATTTCCGGGCCCAGCAAGGTGCCGGTCAAGGTGATGCGGTCGCGCAGGTTGATCACGTAGGCGTCGGCGGTGAAGCTCAGGCGGTCGGTGGGCGTGAGGGTGAAGCCGAGACTGAAGTTGGTCGAGCGCTCGGGTTTCAAATCCTGGGCGCCCAGGGCTTGGGCAGCCGCCGAACCGGTGGGCAGCACCCCGTAGTTGATCGACTGATACACCCCGTCCACCACGCCATAGGTGGTGGAACGCGCACTGAACAGGCTGTTGGCCAGGGACGGCGCGCGGAAGCCATTGCTCACCGTGGCGCGCACGGCGAACTGTGGGGTGAAATCGTAGCGAGTGGTCAACTTACCGCTGCGGGTGGCGCCCACGCCCTGGTTGTAATGCTCGTAGCGAAACGCGGTGCCCACGTACCAGTCCGGCACCGGGTTGAAGCCCACATCGACATAACTGGCCAGGCTGTTGCGCGAGGCGTTGCTTTCTTCATCCGGCGAAATGCCGTTGGTGACCTGCGCCCCGCTTGATGCGCAATTGCCTGGGGCTACGCAGTAACCGCCGTTGGCATAAGACTCGTAATCACCGGCCTGCACCTCATAGGTATCGCGCCGATGCTCGAAGCCGTAACTCAGGTCGAGCGGCTTTTGCAGGCCGATATCGAAGCCGCGCTTGAAGTCGAGGTTGGTGGTCAGCTCGGTGCTGATCCAAGTGCCGGAGGTGAAGCTGTTCGGCGTGGCCTCGCCCAAAGACGGGTTCTGGTTATGGGTGGTGGCCTGCTCCGCTTCGTTGCGCCCGTAGGTGGTGGACAAATCCCAGTCCCACTCGCCGACGGTGCCCTTGCCGCCAAACGCAGCCTGGAAGTCGTCCTCATCGATGTACCAAGTCGGCGTGTAGCCACCGGGGTAACCGTTAGGCCCGGTGGTGATGGTGTTGGTGATGGTCGGCAGGCGGAAATTCTGCCCCTGCTCGGCCTTGCGCCGTGAATAGGTGGTGAAGGAATACAGGCTGAAATCGTCGTCGATAGGCAACTCGGCGTTGTAGCCCAGGGTCAGCAGGTTGGTCTTCGGCGTGCCGTAGCCGCCATAAGTGGAACGGCCGGCTTGCTCATAGGCCTGTGCGTAGGTGTAGCCGTTGGCGCTGGCCTTGTTGTCATCGTTTTGGCTGCGGGCATCCAGTGCCAGTTGCACGATGCCGCCGTTGCCGATCTCAAAGCCTTTGTTGAGGCTTTGTTGCACGGTCTGTTTTTTGCCGTCATAGCCAAGGCCGGCATTGGTCACCGAAGTGCCGCTGGTGTCGGCCTTGAGGATCACGTTGATGACCCCGGCGATGGCATCGGAGCCGTACTGGGCTGCGGCGCCGTCACGCAACACTTCCACATGGTCGATGGCGCTGATGGGGATCAGGTCCAGGTCTGCCGGGGCGGCGCCGGTGTTGATGCCGTTGATGTTCAGCGTCGCGGCGGTGTGGCGGCGCTTGCCATTGACCAGCACCAGCACTTCGGCGGCGCTCATGCCCCGCAGGTTCGGCGCGCGGGCAATGCCGCTGGCGTCCCAACCGGTTTTTTCCGGCAGGGTCAGCGATGGGATCACCGCACTCAACGCCTCCATCAAACCCGGCTTGCCGGTGCTTTGCAGTTGCTTGGCGCTGACCACATCGATCGGCACCGGACTGCTGGTGACCGTGCGCTGCTCGGCACCACGGTTGCCGGTGACCACCACGGTGGACAAGGTGCTGTCGTCCTGGGCATGGGCGGTGTTGGCCAGAATTGCCAGTGCCAGGATGGCGGTGGGTTTTGACGTTTGCTTCATAGGCGTGCCTGTATTTCCAAATCGCGAAGTCGGGCAGTCACGCGGCGATGCGCGGTGCTCGGTTTTATGGGGCTATTGCGGCGATTTGGGGTTAGGGCGACTGCGGGGATTGAATTGGCAACATACGTTGAACTCACTTCCAACGATTCTGCTGCGGGGGATGATCACCCGGTTATGGCGCGCAGAATCTTGATTACGCTGGGTACCATCCGAGGTCAGGGGTAGGCTGTTGCGATCAAACATAACGGAATGGGTTTTGAAAATATAATGCTGTTTTGATATAAGCTAATATTCTCTAATTTCATTATTTATTAATTACTTTATTCATAATAATGATGTTTTTTTGGGTGCGGGGTTTAGGTGGATTGGGGGATATCCGTTGTTGGAGTAACGGCGGGTATTGGTTTCGCCCTTACGGCGGGTCACTTTGGAAAAGAGCCGGAATGCCGGCCCATCCCAAAGTAACCAAGGACTCTTGCCCCAACACTCGGCACCTCGCCTAGGCTCGGTGTGCGGCCAGCGTGTTTGACGGGGCGCCTAAGATAAAGATCAAAAGCAGATCAAAAGCAGATCAAAAGCAGAACAGCAGGCTAGGACCTATCTGTCTGATCTACGGAGATCAAACTGTGGGAGGGGGCTTGCTCCCGATGGCGGTGTGTCAGCCAACAGAGCTGTAACTGAACCACTGCAATCGGGAGCAAGTCGAATCGTCGCACCGCCCCTCCCACATTTGGAATGCGGTCGGCTCTAAGGCCGCCGCGGCCTTGCTTTTGATCTGGAATCGCCCCGTCAACCACGATGGCCGGAATTCGATGTTGATTTGGGGGCTAAACCGGCAGGGATGCCGGTTTAGCCGCCCTGCGCCATGGATGGCGCGTGGCGGCGGCCCCCCAAATCAATGTCGGATTACGGGCACACCGAGCCTAGGTATCTGTCTGATCTACGGAGATCAAACTGTGGGAGGGGGCTTGCTCCCGATGGCGGTGTGTCAGCCAACAGAGCTGTAACTGAACCACTGCAATCGGGAGCAAGTCGAATCGTCGCACCGCCCCTCCCACATTTGGAATGCGTTCGGCTTAAGAACCCGGTCGGCTCTAAGGCCGCCGCGACCTTGCTTTTGATCTGGAATCGCCCCGTCAACCACGCTGGCCGGAATTCGATGTTGATTTGGGGGGCCGCCGCCAAATCAATGTCGGATTACGGGCACACCGAGCCTAGGTATCTGTCTGGTCTACGGAGATCAAACTGTGGGAGGGGGCTTGCTCCCGATGGCGGTGTGTCAGCCAACAGAGCTGTAACTGAACCACTGCAATCGGGAGCAAGTCGAATCGTCGCACCGCCCCTCCCACATTTGGAATGCGTTCGGCTTAAGAACCCGGTCGGCTCTAAGGCCGCCGCGACCTTGCTTTTGATCTGGAATCGCCCCGTCAACCACGCTGGCCGGAATTCGATGTTGATTTGGGGGGCCGCCGCCAAATCAATGTCGGATTACGGGCACACCGAGCCTAGGTATCTGTCTGATCTACGGAGATCAAACTGTGGGAGGGGGCTTGCTCCCGATGGCGGTGTGTCAGCCAACAGAGCTGTAACTGAACCACTGCAATCGGGAGCAAGCCCCCTCCCACATTTGGAATGCGGTCGGCTCTAAGGCCGCCGCGGCCTTGCTTTTGATCTGGAGTCGCCCCGTCAACCACGCTGGCCGGCATTCCGGCCTTTACAAAAGTGACCCGCTGTAAGAGCGGAACCATAAGCCGCCATTACCTGAATAACGGGTATGTACACCGACAAACCGCAGATCCGAAGCAAGCCCCACATCAAACCACATACATACCCAGACCTACCGAGCCGGCCGCAACAACTGCATCTGCTGCCGATAATCATCCGTCACCTGCCGCGCCTGACTACTGCTGGTAATCACCCTAGGCGTAATCAACACAATCAACTCCGTCCGATCCTTGGACTTGCTTGTATTCCCAAACAACCACCGCAACCCCGGGATCTTTCCAAGGTAAGGCACCGCACTCACCGACTCGGCGTTGTCCTGCTTGATCAACCCGCCCAGCAACACCGTCTGCCCACTCTGCACCGCCACTTGGGTGGACACCGACCGCGTGGAAATACGCGGATTAGTCGGCGTGTCGCTGTTACTCGACGCCTGATCCTGCGCATCACTGACCTGCTGCTGAATATCCATGTACACCAATCCACCCGGATTGATCCGCGGCACCACGTCGAGTATCACCCCGGTCTGCACATATTCAACACTGCTCAAGGTGGTATCCGAGGTACCCGTGTTAACCGTGGTCTGGCTGATGGGAATGTTGTCCCCCACCTGAATCTGCGCTGGCTGGTTATTCATCACCACCAGCGACGGCGCCGACAGCACCTGGGTGCGACCGTTGGTTTCCAATGCATGCAGCGCCACTTGCAGGTTGGTGCTGACGAAGGAGTAGAACAACGAATCCGCGCCTAGCCCAGCACCGCCACCCCCCAACGCGCCTTGGCTGCCGGAGGCATTGGCCACAGTGGTGCTGGTGGAATTGCCCGCCAGGCGCCCCAGGTACCACTGCACGCCAAGGTCCAGTTCACCGGTGAGTTTGACTTCGAGAATGCGCGTCTCGATCTGCACTTGCAGCGGTGGATTGTCGAGACGTTTGATCGCCGATTCGATCTCTTTCCACTGCACCGGCCGGGTGCGGACCAGCAGTTGGTTACTGCTTTTTTGCGCGGTGATCCGGGTGCCGGCGTCGAGGCTTTTGGCCGGGGCGTCTTCGGTCGCGCCCTGCTCGGCGGTGTCCTGCTCGACTTCGGGCTCCTGCTCCTCATCCTCTGCGGCGGGTTGGTTGCCATTGAGGTTGTTGCTCAGGCCACCCGGCGTGCTGCCGGACGTGCTGTTGGTGCCCGGCGACGACAATGTTGCCGTGCGCAAACCGGGGGCGACTTTGGCCGGGGTGTCGTCCTTGATCGCGCCTGTGCCGTAGATCTGCCGCAGGTACTTGGCCAGGTCGGTGGCCTTCATGTTGCGCACGTCATACACATACATCTGCGGCTCGTTGCCGCCGCCTTCGTCGATGGTGTGGATCCAGTCGCCGACTTCACTGAGGTACTGCGGCTGCGACGAAATCGCCACCACCGAGTTGGTCCGCTCGATAGGCAGAAAGCGCACCATGCCCGCCAGGGGCATGCCGCTGTCGGGGCCGAACATCTTTTGCAGTTCGGGCATCAGTTCGGCCACCGAGGCGCGTTGCAGGCCGAACACGCCCACCGACATGCCCTTGAGCCAGTCCACGTCAAAGGTGTCGATGGTGTCCTGGTAATTGGCCAGTTCTTCGGGGGTGCCGGCCAGGCTCAGCACATTGCGCGCCGGGTCCACCAGCAGGAAGGCATTTTCGCGGGCGAACGGCTTGAGCAGTTTCTGCATTTCGGTGGCGGAGATATAGCGCAGCGGAAACAACCGCGCCGACAGGCCACTGGACGGTTGCGACACGCGCATTTCGGGGACCAGTTTTCCCGCCACCGCCTGATTCGCCGGCAGGATCACATAACGACTGCCCTGCTTGATCATCGCGTTGTCGGTCCAGGACAGCAGGGTTTCCAGAATCGACAACGCCTGCTGCTTGTTCACCGGTTTGGAGGTGGAGAAGCTGACGTTGCCCTTCACGCCCTGAGCGATGCTGTAGTTCTCGTGCAGCAGATCGCCCATCACGCTGTTGATCACCGCTTCAATCGGCTGGTCGGCAAAGTTGAACACGATGTCGCCGCCGCCCTCCTCCTTCGCAGACGGTGCCGCAACCGGTTGCCGCACAAACTGTTGGTTGCCGCGAATCAGTTGGCGCTGGGGCGGCGTTTTTGTCTGGGGCTGGCCGCTGTCGACCGGCGCCTGTTCGCTGGCCGGGTCCACGGGCGGACGTTGCGAGCCGGTGCCCTGCATTGCTTCGTGCAGCAGGGCCTCGTCCGGGTCGAGGTGGTCGGGGAATGTCCCGCAGCCACCGAGGGCGACGGCGGTGGCCAGGCAAAATGCGGTGGTGCGCAAGGCGCCAGGGAAGGTATCGATCAAGGGGTGGACTCGCGAGGAAGGGTAATCGGCGGTGTGCTGGACGGCGGCGGCAAACGCAGGGCCCGCAGGCTCAGGGTTTGGCTGCGGCCGTCGAGTACGAAACGGGCGTCGCGGGGGGTCAGGTGCTCCAGGCGCCAGCCATTGGGCAGGGTCTGGTCCTGGTGGACTTTCAACGGTGGGCCGTCGGCGCGCTTGAGCAGCGCCACGCGCAGGTCACCGTCGAGGACGATGCCGGTCAGCGTGAGGCTCGACAGGCTGGAGACAGTGCCTTGGCCCACCGCGCGGTCGGGGCTGCGGTCGGGGCTGAACAACGGTGCCTGCCAGGTGCCGGCCAGGCTGTCCAGGGTTGCGCTCGGGGCCACCAGCACCTTGGTGGCGGCATTGGCGCGTGTGTCGGGCGCGGGGGGCGGCAACCACTGGGGCGCATCGCCGATGCTGCTGAGGATGCCGGCCATCAGCAGCCCCAACAGCCCGGCCACGCCGATCAAGCCCCACTCCAGGGGACGCAAGGTGCTGATCATCGGCGCACCTGCGCGGCGGCAGCCGGTTGCAGGTAGCCACGCACCAACAGGTGCACCACCAATTTGCCGGCGCCGCCACTGGCGGGTGCGTCCGGGGCGCGGCGGATACTCATTTCATCGACAAACAAAAACGGTCGCTGGTACTCCAGTTCATGGAGGATCGCGGTTAAGGGCTCGATGGCGCAGTTGAGGGTCAGGCTGACTTTGACCTGGCGATAGGGCTCGGCATCGTCCTGCTCCGGGGTAATGGGCATGCGCTGGGTCAGGCTGCAGCCGCCACCGAGACCGGCGCGGCTATTGATCAGGTCGGCGATGCGCTGCATCAAATCGGCGGCCACCGCGCTGGGGTCATCGCCGGGCAACAGGCTGGTGCTGCTGGCCGGGTCCTGGCGCGCTTCTTCCAGTTGCTGGCGCAAGCTGTCGCCCTGGACCAGCACGCCGGCGTAGCGTTGCTGCTGTTCGCGCAGCTGCTCGGCCTGTTCGCCCAGGGTGCGCAACGGGCCGGCGAACCAGCTGTCGATCAACAGCCAATACGCGCCGCCGAGCACCAACGCGAGGACGATCAAGGCCGCGCCACGGCGTTCACGGGGTGTCAGTGGTCGGCGCATCGGCGGCCTCCTGGTGCAGGTGGGCGCGCAAGGAAAACTGATCCTTGCCGGTTTGCGCATCGGGTTGGATGACCCCTTCGAACTGAGCGTTTTCCAGGCTGCGGCAGTTCTTGATGCGGGTGATCAGGGCACTGGCCTTGGCGCTTTGCCCGGAGAAGGACACGTCGGCACCGTCGTTGACTTCCAACTGGTCGATCCAGGTGTCGGGCGGCAGGCAGGCGGTCAGTTCATTGAGCAATGCGGCCAAGGGCGGCTGCGCGGCCTTGCGGCGGATCAAGTACTGCGCGGCGCCCCGGGTGTTGAGCAGTTGCTGGCGCAGGGCCTGGACCTCGGCGACCTGGGCCTTTTGCGCACGCACGCTCTGTTGCATGGCGTCGAGCACGCGCTGGCGGTCGTTGAGCCACAGCACCATGGCGGCAATCAGCAAGGCGCCGCACAGCCACGGCAGACTGCGCTGCAAGCCCTTGCCCGCCGGGCGCTGGCGCGGACGCAACGGCGCCGGCAGCAGGTCGATGCCCATGGGCACGCCCGCGCGGTCGTATACGTCCACGGCGTGGGGTTGCAAGCCGAGTGCCGCGCAGTCATCGAGGATCTGGTCCAGACGCTCGCGCAGGATCGCCACCAGCGTCACCTGTAGATGGGCGGCCGTGCGGCGTTCCTGACGCGCGACAAAGTACAGCTGGGCGGCGTCGAACGGAGTGAAGCGGTCCAGTTCGTAACCGACGACCGTGGACAGGTTGCGTGCGGCGGCCACAGGCAATTGCAGGCTCTGCACCAACACGGCGTCCGGTGCCAGCAACAACACCTGGCGCGCCTCGCCGGTGAGCTTTACCACAGGCGCAGTGATCGGCCACGGGTAGACGTGCTCGGGAATGTCATGGGGCAACAACCACCCCGGCAGGCAGCCACGCAGCTCCTTGAGCCACAGGCGCCAGCCCTGTTGCAGCAGGCTGCCGTGCCAGCGCCGGGCGAGCGGCTGCGTCAGCAGGTGCAGACGCGCGGTTAAGTGTTCATTCATTCTTGCCAACGTAGTACTCGATAAGGTTGTGCGCTGCCTTGCGCGGGGCTCAATAACACCGTGGCTTGCAGCTCGGCGTGGTAACCGCCGGGGCGTTGGGCGCGGCTGCTGACCACCAGCACATCACCGGGGTCGGCACCCACCGCACTTTGGTGCGGCAGGTTCAAAGCGCGGCGCATCAACGGGCTCGCGAACGCCGGATCGGGCCGATCCAGGCCGCTCCACAGGCTGATTTCCGGCACCAGCGCGCTGTACAAGGCCTGGGTCATGCCCGGCAGTTGTCGCACTTCTTCCACCACCCGAAACGGTGCAAGGCCCTGGTTGCGGCGCACTTCCAAGTCCCTGGCCAACTGCTTGGCCTGGGCCTGTGTGGCGCCGCAGGCCAGGGCCAAGCGGGCAAAATCCCCCACTTCGGCGCTGTTGAGGTACAACTTGCCGCGCTCGCTGCGCAGGCTCACGTGCAGTTGGGCGTCGTCGAACACCAGCGGGATTTCACGCCCGTCGGCAATCCACTGTTTGCGCTGTAACGGGTCGGCCACGGCTTGCATCGCCAGCGCCACGCCCGCCTCCGCCGCCAGCACGGCCTGGGTGTGCTGGCGATGCCACGCGGCCTGGCGCGTTTCCAGCTGTACCCAACCGGCCAGCCCGCCCAGCAGCAAACTGAGCAAGGCCAGCACCCAGAGCACCAGCAGCAGGGCCACACCCCGTTGGTGCTTGATCATTCGGGCGCCCCGCCGGACAGGTTCAGGCGCAAAGCAACCACCTGGGTCACCCACGGCACCGGGCCGTCGACGCGGGCGGCAATCCGCACCGCGTAGGGCAGTCGTTTGGTCCACGGCCACTCACTGATCCAGCCGGTGGCCTGGCCCTTGGGCGACAAGCCGCGATAGCTGAATTGCAGGTCTTCGACGCTTTTGAGCAACACCTGTGGCTCGCTGCGTGACGCCGGCACGCTGACCTGCGCCAGAGACTCAAACCGCGCAAACGCCACCTGCAAATCACGCTGCGCCTCAGGGCCAGTCAGTTGCAGGGTGAAACGCTGAATGCCGCCACCGAGCACACCGGGCAAGGTCGCCACAAACTGCATGCGCTGCGGTCCGCCCGCGAAAAAACCATCGACCTGGCTGTCGTCCTCGGTCACATCCAGCGGTAACGCCTCGCTGATGGCGGTGCGCAAAAACTGCTGGGCAGCACGCATTTCATCCAGGCTGACCGTGTAGCGCTGGGCCTTGAGTACCGCGCGATTGGCACCGAGCAACGCGCCGCCGACCAGGGTCAGCAGCACCCCCAGCAGGCTGAGCACGATCATGATTTCGAGCAGGGTAAAGCCCTGCTGGCGCCGCTTCACAATCCAGCCCCGGCGGCGCGCAGTTTCAAGGTGCTGAAGCTGGCCTGGCGCGGGCCTTCGCTGACACTCAGGTCCAGGCGAAACAAATGTGCCTGGCCGATGCGGCTGGGCTGTTGGGCGATGCGCAGTTGCCAGGCGATGCCGTCCATTTCGCCCTGGCGCGTGCCGCTCGCCAGAGGCCCGGTACCCTCCTGATCCATTACGCTCAAGGCGGCATGGGTAAGGCGGTCGCTATGGGCTACCTGCAACAACGAGCGCGCGCTCTGGCCGAAGGCGACCAGCAGCACCGTGCTACAGATCGCCATCAGCGTCAGCGCGGCGAGCATTTCCAACAGGGTAAAACCGCGCTGGTCCTTCATGGCAGGGCCTTGGACTGGACGCTGCCGGTCAGCCAGCCAATGTCGATGCGCCAACGTCGGCTGCCGTTGACAAGCAGCACGTTGCCGCCGGTGGAGCTGCCATCAGGATAGAAATCCACCGCCGAGCCCGCTTGCTCGGCGGTGTGCAGCGTTACCTGTAGCTCGGCGGGCCAGTGTTTTTTCGGACGACCGGGCGCCTGAAAACTCAAGTCGCGCAAATCGAAGACGGTACTTTCAGTGGTGCCACCGACAATCGCCCGGGCCCGCGTGCTGCGCAGCGCCTCGACGATCTGCCCGACCGCCTGGCGCTCTTTCGCCGCACGCAGACCTTGTTGCAGGCCAAAACCGACCAACCCGGCCGCGATGCTGATCAAGACGATCACCACCAGCATCTCCAGCAGGGTAAAGCCGCGTTGGGCGTTGGGCATGGTCGTGGGTTATTCCCAGTTGCCCAGGTCGGCGCTGTAGCCTTCGCCGCCGGGTTGGCCGTCCTGGCCGTAGAAGATCAGGTCAAACGCACCGTGCTCGCCAGGAAAGCGATAGCCAAAGGCATGGCCAAACGGGTCTTTGAGGTCCGACGGCTTGGCGTACGGCCCGGCCCAACCGGCGCTGTTACCCGGTTTTTCGACCAGTTGCTGCAAGGTCTTGGGCGGTGAGCCGACATCCAGCCCGTAGCTTTCGATTTTCATCGAAAGGCTGGCCAGTTGCGCCTTGCCCGCGCCGTATTTGCCCTTGTCGACGTTACCGCCGACCTGGCGCACCACGATGGTCGCGACGATGCCCAGCAGTACGATCACGGCGAGCATTTCCAACAGGGTGAAACCGCTTTGGCGGCGTGCAGGTTTTGAGCGCATGGAGGTGGGTCCTTGAGGGTTCATATATTGCTGGTCAGGCTCATCAGCGGCAGCATGATCGCCAGCATGATCACCGCCACCAGCACCGCCATGACCACGGTCAGGGACGGCACCAGCGCAGCGAGCAAGCGGTCGATGCCGCGTTTGGCTTCAACGTCGAATACGTCGGCGACCTTGAGCAGCATGCTGTCCAGTTCGCCGGCCTGTTCGCCGACTTCAATCATTTGCAAGGCCAGGTCCGGCAGCAGCGGCTGCGAGCCAAAGGCACTCGCCAGGGTGCCGCCGCCCTTGACCGACTCGGCGGCCTGGGCGACTTGCGCTTGCAGGGCGCGGTTGGTGCAGACCTGCCGGGCGATGACCAGGGCTTGCAGCAGGGCCACGCCATTGCTCAGCAAGGTGCCCAGGGTGCGCGCCAGGCGGGCGGCTTCGACCCGTTGCAACAGTGGGCCGATGAGGCGAATGCCCAACACGCGGCGATCGTATTTTTCGCGGCGCCGGGGGTCGCGCAGGCGAGCGGCCAGGGTCCAGATCGTCACGATCAACCCGGCCAACACCGCCAGGCCGTAGGCACCCAGGAATTGGCCGAGATTCAGGATCACTTCAGTGATCAATGGGATCGGCACGCCCAAGTCTTTGAAGATCGGCACGAACTGCGGCACTACATAGGCCAGCAACAGCGCCAGTGAACCTAGTACGCCGACCACCAGAAACGCCGGATAGATCAACGCATTGATCACCTCGCCCCTCAACAGTTGGCTGCGCTCCAGATAGTCGCTGAGCTGGCGCAAGGTGTTTTCCAGGGCGCCGCCGGCCTCGCCGGCACGCACCATGCTCAGGTACAGCGGCGAGAACTGGCTGCCCTCCTCTTCCAAGGCTTTGGACAAAGGCTGACCGGCTTTGACGCGCTCACGAATGCGCTCGATCAACGCGCGGGTCTGGGGCTGGCCGGGCTGTTTGAGCAGGATGCCCAGGGAGCGTTCCAACGGCTGTCCGGCGCCCAAAAGCGTGGCCAGTTGCTGGGTAAAACTGACCAACGCCGCGCCGTTCAACTGGCCGCGCCCAAGGGCGTTGCGTAGCCCTTGAGCGCCGGCCACATCAATGTGCAATAACAACAAACCGCGCTTGTGCAGCGCGGCGACGGCGGCATCCTGGTCCTTGGCTTCTAGGGTGCCATTTTGCGGCGTGCCCTGGCTGTCGAGGGCGCGGTATTTAAACAGGCTCACGTGCCCTCCCCTCGGGTAACGCGCAGCACTTCTTCCAGGGATGTAACCCCGGCTACGGCCTGGCGCAGGCCTTCTTCATGCAAGGTGCGCAGGCCGCTGCGACGGGCAGCCTGTTCCAGGGTGGCGGCGTCGGCCTGACGCATCAGCAGGCTGCGCAGTTCATCGTTCATCACCAGCAATTCAGTGATTGCACTGCGGCCGTGGTAGCCGCCGCCGGGCGCGTCGGCGCGAGGGCGATAGAGCATGATCGGGCGCTGCTCGGTAAAACGATCCAGGCCATGTTCGGCGATCAATTCGGCCGGTGCTTCGAAGGCTTCTCGAGTGGCAGGATCGAGACGGCGCACCAGGCGTTGGGCGAGGATGCCGTTGACGGTCGAGGCGATCAGGTAGCTTTCGACGCCCATGTCCAGCAAGCGCGTGATACTCGCCGCCGCACTGTTGGTGTGCAGGGTCGACAGCACCAAATGGCCAGTCAACGAGGACTGGATGGCGATGCGGCAGGTTTCCAGGTCGCGGATCTCGCCGATCATGATCACGTCCGGGTCCTGACGCACGATGGAGCGCAGCGCGCCGGCAAAGTCGAGGCCGATGGCCGGTTTTACCTGGATCTGGTTGATGCCTTCGAGCTGGTACTCCACCGGATCTTCCACGGTGATGATCTTGCGCTCGGCGGTATTGAGCCGCGACAGCGCGGTGTACAGCGTGGTGGTCTTGCCCGAGCCAGTCGGACCGGTGACCAGCAGGATGCCGTGGGGGCGTTCGAGCACTTCGAGGAAGGTTTCCAGGCGCTGGCCATCGAAGCCCAGGCTCTGGAAATCGAACTGCACGGTCTGGCGGTCGAGCAAACGCATGACCACCGACTCGCCAAAACTGGTGGGCACGGTGGACACACGCAAGTCCAGTTCCTTGCCCTGGATGCGCAGCATGATGCGCCCGTCCTGGGGCAGGCGGCGTTCGGCGATGTCCAGGCGCGCCATGATCTTTACCCGCGAAATCACCGCCGCCGATGAACTGGACGGCGGCGCCTCCGCCTCGTGCAGCACGCCGTCGATGCGGTAGCGCACCTTGAGCTGATTTTCGAAGGGCTCGATATGGATGTCCGAGGCGCGATGTTCCACCGCGCGCTGCAGGATCAGGTTGACCAGGCGAATCACCGGCGCTTCGGAGGCCATGTCCTTGAGGTGTTCGATGTCTTCGAGCGCGCCGCCCTGTTCGTCGAGGTTTTCGATCAGGGTACCCATCGCCGAGCGGCCCTGGCCGTAATAGCGCTCGATCAGGGTATCGACTTCATTGCGCGGGCCCACCGCCAGCCACACCGGCACACCGCAGGCATAAGCCATGGCCTGGAACGGATAAACCAACGCCGGGTTGGCCGCCAGCACCCGCAACCCGCCCTGGCTCCAGCCCACGGGCACCACTTGGTGATGGCGCATAAAACGCTCGGTCAGGGCCGGCAAAGGGTCGAGCAACGGCGGCGCTGCGTCCGCCAGCAACAGCGGTGCGCCAAGCAGGTCTGCCCAGGCGCGGGCCAACTCCACTTCGGAGACCAGTCCCAGGCGGGTGAGCAGGCCGAGTAATTCGGTGTCGTCAGACTCCTGGGACAGGCGTCGGGCGCGCTCCAGGTCAACGGTTTTCAAGCCGGCGTGCTGCATCAGCCACGCGCAGACCTGTTCGGTGTGCGGGATGTGCATCTGGCAGGCGTTGATGGGCGTTGAGGGACTTGGCATGAGTAGCTATCTGAGGGGCGATGTTCTAAAGGGCTACTGGGAACCCCTGTGGGAGTGGGCTTTCCCCTCCCGCAGGGGGCCGCGTTTCGCCGTTAGTTCGAGGTCTTCGGCGCGGCCTGGCTGCCATTCAACGGTCGGCCACCCTTGGTGGTTTCTGCCTTCTGCTTCTTGGCAGCCTTGGCATCGTGGGACTGGGTCAACACGGTGGAATCGGCGGCGCCGGACTTGGCATCCGCGTCGGTGGCTTCAGCCGCAATGGCCGCGCCGCTCAATGCAACGCCCAGCACAAAACCGGCACCCAGCAGGGACTTTTTCATAAACATTCTCCAGATAAAAAACTGCGAAACGCTCACGTGGCGCCTTGAATCGGTTCAAGACCCTACAGCAAAGCGTTGTGTATGACAGCGTGTATAAAACATGGCCTTTTAGAACTACCGAGCAACGCCACTAGTTCGCCATGCCACCATCTATTTTCTTAAACCAATCGACTGGTAGGTTTAGTCTTAGTTCAAAATCGTAATGAAATATTTCTTATTTCACGCAAAAATTAGCTTTCGTTTGACTTATAACCGCAAGAATTGCCTTAATTATCACGTTTTCGCGGTTCAAAATGCCATCTCGTGATATCGCCAAGACATCATCCACAACAATAATTAACACAATTATTAAACTTACAGAATCTGCAAAACCCGCCAAGTAATTGCAATTAGCCATCGGTTAAACATTGCGATCAAGGCGAACTATTGCCCACGAAAAAGTGACGAGCGTCACCCTATTTTTACTAAACAGTTGTCGGAGAAACCCCATGAATAAACGCAAGATGATCGGTGCGCAGTCGGCGTTTGCCCTGTTGGCGCTGGCCGTGTCCCAGGTGCACGCGGCCACCAGCCCTGCCTTGGACGAAGGCCGGGTGAACCGTGCAGAAAAGGCCGCGGACAAAACCCTGGCGAAGATGACCATGGAAGAAAAACTCGCCTACATCGGCGGCACCGGTGGCTGGGACGTCAAGCCGCTGACCCAATACGGCATCCCACAGATCCACGGTGCCGACGGCGGCGTCGGTGTGCGCTACACCAGTGAAGGCAACGCCCAGGGCGTGGTCTACCCTTCCGGACCGAACCTGGCCGCCAGTTGGAACCCGCGCCGTGCCATCGACCTGGGTCGTGCACTGGGCTACGACACCGCCAGCGGCGGTTATCAGTTCGTCACCGGCCCCGGCGTGAACCTGTACCGCATGCCCTACAGTGGCCGTGCGTTCGAGTATCTGTCCGGTGAAGACCCGTTCCTCGGCGCCAGCCTGGGGCCGGCAGTGATCAACGGTATCCAGTCCCGTGGCGTGTGGGCCAACGCCAAGCATTTCGCGGCCAACGACCAGGAAAGCAATCGCTTCCACCTCGACGAAATCATCAGCGAGCGTGTGCTGCGCGAGATGACCCTGCCGCCCTTCGAGTCCGCCTCGAAGAACAGCAAGGTGGCGATGATGATGTGTGCGTTCCAGAAAGTGAACGGCGAGTTCGCCTGCCAGAACAAACACCTGATGCGCGACATCCTGAAGACCGAATGGGGCTACCCAGGCTTCGTGCAGAGTGACTACAACGCGGTGGTCAACGGCTTGCCGGCGGCGCAGGCCGGCACCGACCTGGACATGATGGGCTACCAGATGAACAGCACGGTGCTCAAGCCGTTCCTGGACAGCGGCGAGCTGAGCAGCGCGACCATCGATGACAAGGTGCGGCGCATCCTCAAGCAGATCTACCTGTACAAGTTCGACAGCAAAGCGCCGTTGACCAGCCACAACATGAACAGCGCCACCAGCAACCGCGTGGCCCTGAACGCGGCGCGCGAAGGCATCGTGTTGCTGAAAAACCAGAACAACCTGCTGCCTCTGGATGCCAAGAAGGTCAAGACCATCGCGGTGGTCGGCAACCTGGCCAAATACGCCCCGCCCACCGGTTTCGGCAGCGCGAATGTGATGGCGGCCAACTACATCAGCGAGCTGAGCGGTCTGCAGCAATTGGCGCCGGGTGCCAAGGTCGAGTTTATCGACGGCCTGTCCCTGGACCCGACGGCCTCCAACTGGACTCACACGGACAGCGACGGCAACAGCGTCAAAGGCGTGAAGACCGAGTTCTTCAGCAACACCAACTGGTCCGGCGACCCGGCGGCCAGCCGCACCGATCGCCATGTCGACCTGGACTGGTCCACCGACAGCCTGCCGGTGAACGGCGATACGGCGGCCACTTCGATTCGCTACAGCGGCCAGATCACCCCGACCGTCAGCGGCGAGCAGGTGTTCAAGATTCGCGCCGACGGTGCCGTGCGTCTCTACGTCAACGGCAAGAAAGTGCTGGATAACGGCGACGGCAAGCCGCTGCCCAACAACAGCATCCCACCGACCATTCCGGTATTCGCCAAGGTCAATCTTGAGGCTGGCAAAGCCGTCGACATCAAGCTGGAATACTCGCGCCGCAACGGCTACCTCTCGACCATGGGCGGTTTGGTGGGCGTGCAGATGAGCTGGGCCTCGCTGGTGGCGCCACAGGACCTGGCCAAGTACGACGCCGTGCTGGTGGCTGCGGGCAACAGCAATGAATACGAAGGTGAAGGCTTTGACCACAGCTTCGACCTGCCGGAGTTCCAGGGCCAACTGATCCAGAGCATCGCCAAGGTCAACCCCAATACTGTCGTCACCCTGCACGGCGGCACCGGGTTGAAAATGAGCGACTGGATCGACCAGGTACCGGCCGCATTGCATGCGTTCTACCCTGGGCAGAACGGCGGCCAGGCATTGGCGGAGATCCTGCTGGGCAAGGTCAACCCGTCGGCCAAGTTGCCAATCAGCATCGAGCGCAACATCGAAGACAACCCGATCTACGCGACCTTCCCCAAGTTCGACAACCAGGAAACCCTGGCTGAGATGAGCTACAAGGACGACCTGTTCCTGGGCTATCGCGGTTACGAGAAAAAAGGCATCAAGCCGCTCTACCCGTTCGGCTATGGCTTGTCGTACACCACCTTCGGCTACAGCAACATCAGCGTGACGCCAGGGGTTGCAGTTGCAGGGGCGCCGATCAAGGTGTCGTTCGACCTGGCCAACACCGGCAAGGTGGCGGGCGCCGAAGTCGCCGAGCTGTACGTGGGCCAGAACAATCCGAAAGTCGAGCGGGCGCTCAAGGAACTCAAGGGCTACAAGAAAGTGTTCTTGAAGCCGGGCGAGAGCAAGCGCGTGACCATCGAGCTTAACGATCGCTCGCTGGCCTACTACGACGTCAAGAGCAAGCAATGGGTGGTGGACGCCGACAGCTTCAACTTGTCGGTGGGCGCGTCGTCTCAGGACATTCGCCTGAACGCCAAGCTGGTCAACCCGTTCCGCCAGGAACTGTCGACGACCACCAGCAACCCGTTGCCGCGTTCAGCGCTCAATTCGACGTTGCGTGAGCTGCCACAGGTGAAGACTGGCGGTGTGCTGCATCAGAATGAAGGCGACAGCGGCACCAGTGAAGGTGATGGCTATGACATGAGCGATGACAGCAGCCAGGGCAGTGCTTCCGGTAACTGATCCCGACTCGGTCTAATGTGGGATGGGCAAGCCCCCTCCCACATTTTTGACTGTGTTTGACTCAGGTTCGAATGACCGCTTCAACCCGCGCAATGTAGGCGTCGAAGCGCGCCACCAGATCCACCTGCTCGGGAAACCGCAACCACTGGATCTGCAGGCCATCCATCATGGCCAGGATCTCCTCCACCAGCCCGGCGATGTCCACGTCGCCGCGCACCTCCCCCGCCGCCACCAGGTCGGCAAACTGTCCTTGCATGCGTTGGTGAATCGCCGCGTAGCGCGCCTGGAACCACGCCCAGGCCGGCTGGGTATCCAACAGACTTTCGGCATTCAAGATGGTAAACGCGCGCACCACGCCAGGCGCCGTGGCATTTGAACGATTGATTGCGCGCAGGCTGCCGAGCAAACCATTGAGGGTTTTCTCCGCACGCACTTCATCGGCAATCCGCTGATTGACCTCATCACGCCGCTGCAACACGCCCATCAACAGCGAGATCTTGCTCGGAAAATGGTGCAGCAACCCGGCCACGGAAATCCCTACGATCCCCGCCACCTGCGCCATCGAGGCACCGCTGTAGCCTTCCAGGGAAAACACTTGCAAGGCCGCATCCAGCAGCTCTTCGCGGCGTTTTTCACCTTTGGGTGCGCGGCGGGTTTTCGGCGGCGACTCGGTCATGGAAAAGTCCTGGAGGAAGAGGCTTGCACCGTATCCAAAATGCCACCGCGCCGCAAATAAACCTCGGGCGAGTGTCGGGGCTTCAATGGAACGCTCTGGGCGATCCGTGCCAATCAATGCTCGGACTTGTCCCAGATAACCCGAGTAAGACGCCATGATCGCTTCAAGACTATTCACGCCTCCGCTGCCCGCGCCACCCCCCTCGCCCGCCGAGGACGGCGACAGCATTCAACCGACCGAACGCCTCTCCCGAAGTCGCCGCGATGTGGGTGAGCCCGATAAATACTGGCCGCAGCACAGCACCCTCAAAATCGCCATGTATGACTACGAGATGGACGACCCTTATGTGCAGGCGGTCAAGCAGGCCGCCAGCGAGTGGCTGCCCCATATCAACCTTAAGTTCGAATTCGTCAGCGGGGAAGAAGGCGATGTTCGCATCTCGGGGGTGCCGATTCATCAAGGTTCCGGGGTCTCAATGGTCGGTACCGATGCACAAAAAGTATCCCCCGGAATGCCGACCATGAACCTGCCGATAGACTACTCGTCGACTTCATTCGCCCACACCGTGTTGCACGAATTCGGCCACATGCTCGGCGCCCGGCATGCCCATCAGCATCCTGACGCGAATATCCCGTGGGACCTGGCCAAACTTGACCGGCATATACCCCGTCACTACCAGCAAGCCAACTTGCTGCCCCTGCCGCGCAGCGCTACCTATGATTTTCTGCCGTATGACGAAGACTCAGCCATGCACTACGCGATCAACCCCGCGTTGACGACGAGTAATACCTTCCACTCAAGAAACTCGATGCTCAGCCCAGGCGATATCGCCTGGGCAAACAAGGCCTACCCGAAGGCAGCTCGTCGGACCGGCACATAAGCATACGAGCCCGCGTGAGTAGCGCCCGGTTGTGTCAGGCACTCTCACGCGCGATCAACTGACATTGCAAGAAATTCAGCCGCTGGACGTCATCCGCAACCGGTAAGACCCCCAGGCTTTCCAGGACCCGCGTCGCCGCCAGCACACCAATCTCAAGCGCCGGCGGTTTGATGGTGCTCAGGCTCGGCAGCAGCATTTCCGCAAACGGGTAATCACCGAACCCGAGCACCGCGCACTTCAATCCGGAACGCTGCCCGGCCAGCAGGCCACCGGCGGCCAGGTTGTCATTGGCGAAGAAGATCGCCTCCGGTGGGGTGGCGTGGCTCATCAGCGCCTCCATGGCCTGCTTGCCCGCCTCGAACGGTGCGCGGCCGGCGTCCGGGACGAACACCTGGGGCTGCACGCCCAGCTCGACCAGGGTTGCCGCAAATCCTTCCCCACGCTCATGGGCGCTGAAGTCACCCGCCACGCTGTTCTGCACGAAGGCCATGCGCCGATAGCCCTTGCCATGCAGGTAACGCGCGGCGCTGACGCCGACCTGGTAGTGGGAAAAGCCGATCTGCACCGGTGCGCGCTCGGGCACGTAGTCCCAGGTTTCCACCACCGGAATGTCCGCGTCGGCAATCATCTTTTCGGTCGCCGCACTGTGGAAGCGACTGGTCAGCACCAGCGCCGCTGGCGACCAACCCAGAAACGCCCGCACCGCGCTTTCTTCCTGCTCGGCGCTGAAGTAACTCGACGCCAGCAACAGTTGGTAGCCATGGCGACTGAGGGTATCGCTGAACCCCTGAATGGTATTGGCAAAAATCGGTCCGGAAATGTTCGGGATCACCATCGCCACGATCCGCCCACGCGCCGACGCCAATCCGCCGGCCACCAGGTTGGGCACGTAACCCAGCTCGGCGACTACTTGGGCAATGCGTTCGCGGCGTTCTGGGGACACCTGTTCCGGCTGGTTGAAATAACGCGACACCGTAATAGCCGACACGCCAGCCTGGCGCGCCACGGTATTCAAGGTGACACGCCCGGCGCCACGGCGTTTGCGCGGTTTTTCTTCGCTCACGGGAGAATCCTGTTAACAACCAAAAAGAATATGAGACTAATTTTTAAGTATTTGACGCTCTAAAGCAGAGCTAACAATAATGCCGATGTTAGCGCTAACAAAGCGCGCTGTCTGCTACTCGCTCAAGCGAATGTCCAAGACAGTTTCACAGGCGCTGACGGTCGTAGAACCGCAGCGGACCAGGGCATTTTTTGAGCGGGCACAGCATGCACAAACACACTCACTTATTATTCCTCGCCGGATTGACCGCACTTCCGGCAGGCGTCGCCGTTGCCGCCGACGAGCCGCAAGCCACCCTCGAAGCGGTGACCGTCACCGCCACCCGCCGCGAAGAATCCCTGCAGAAAGTCCCGGTGGCGGTCTCGGTACTCGATGGCGAGCAACTGGAGCGCGACAACCGCAACGGCGTGGCGAGCATCGCGCAACAGGTGCCGTCGCTGAACTTCCGTACCGGCGCATCGAACAAGGACACCTCGTTATTCGTACGCGGCGTGGGTACCATCTCCACCTCCCCCGGCGTGGAGCCGACCGTGGCCACGGTGATCGACGGCGTGGTCTATGCGCGCCCCGGCCAGGCCACCCTCGACCTGCTGGACCTGGAACGCATCGAAGTGCTGCGCGGCCCCCAAGGCACGCTGTTCGGCAAGAACGCCTCGGCCGGTGTGCTCAACATCACCAGCAAGGCCCCCACCGCCGAGACCCACGGCTACATCGACCAGTCGTACTACAGCGGCAATGAAAGCCGCACCCGTTTCGGCATCGGCGGCAGCCTGGTTCCGGACGTGCTCAAAGGCTCGGTCAGCACGCTGTTTGGCAGCTATGACGGCAACGTCGACAACCAGCACAACGGTCAGGAGGTCAACGGTTACAACCACAAAGGCATTCGCGGCAAGTTGGAATTCACCCCCAACGACGACGTGACGCTGACGCTGATCGCCGACTACATGCAGTCTCACGACGATGCACCGAATGGTGTGGTCAGTAAGTCATTGACCCCGGCATTCAGCAACGCCTTGAGCCCGGTGCGGGCTTCCAGCGACAACCGCGACATCAACACCGATACGCGCAGCCATGTCGAGGACACCAACAAAGGTTTGTCCGCCCAGTTGGACTGGAACCTGGGCGACTACACCCTGACCTCAATCACCGCCTGGCGCGGCTGGGACAACACCCAATACCAGGATGGCGACCGCCTCGGCAGCGTGACCGCCGCGTTTCCCGGCACTGCCGACAAGGGTGAGCTGGCCTTCGACCAGTACTCTCAAGAGTTGCGCCTGGCCTCGCCCAAGGGTGAATTCCTGGAGTACGTCGGCGGCCTGTTCTACATGCATGGCAAGGACGAAGAGACTTACCAGCGCACGCTCACCACCACCACGCGCACCGACCGCGGCGTCGCCGACTACAGCACCACCAGCGACAGCTACGCGGTGTTTGGCGAGACCACGCTCAACTTCACCCCGCGCTTTCGCGGGATCGCGGGCCTGCGCTACACCCATGACGACTTGAAATACGATCACCGCCGCGTATCCACCTCGGCCACCACCGTCAGTGGGATTCAACCGGCCACGTCCAGCTCGGGTTCAGTGGACGAAGATGGCTGGTCCGGGCGCCTCGGCGTGCAGTACGACCTGACCGATAACATCACCAGCTACCTGACCTACTCGCGCGGCTACAAAGGCCCGGCCTACAACGTGTTCTTCAACATGCAGCCGCGCGATACCGATGCGCTCAAGCCGGAAACCTCCAACACCTGGGAAGCCGGGATCAAGGCCACTGCCTGGAACAACCGACTGACCACCAACCTGGCGGTTTTCCACAGCGACTACGACAACTACCAGGCCAACTTTTTCGACTCGGTCGCCGGCCAAGTGGTGACCCGCCTGATCAACGCCGGCAGCGTCAGCACCGAAGGCGTCGAACTCGATTACGCCTTGCAGGCCACCCAGCAACTCAAGCTCTCCGGCGCCCTGGCCTACACCCGTGCACGCATCGACGAATTCGCCTGCCCGGCGGGCGCGGCGGCCACCTGCAACGTCAACGGCAAGCCGCTGCCCTACAGCCCGGACTGGAAGAGTTACGTACGCGCCGACTACACCATCCCACTGGATAACGGCCTGGATATCGAACTGGGCACCGACTACAGCTGGCAGAGCGAAGTGCAGTACGACATCAGCCAAAACCTCGACACCAAACAAGGCGCCTACGGCATCTGGAACGCCAGCGTGGCCCTGGCGGACTACAGCAATGGCTGGCGCGTGGCGCTGCTGGCCAAAAACCTCGCCGACAAGTCCTACTCGCCATTGCTGGCCAGTGGCGGCAACTACATCTACCGCGCCGTACCTCGTGACGATGAACGTTACTTCGGCGTGCAACTGCGCAAGGATTTCTAACATGAGCCGTCAGCTGAAACTCGGCGCCTTTCTCATGGCCACCGGGCACCATGTGGCCGCGTGGCGCCATCCGGACGTACCGGCAAATGCCGGGCTGGATTTCGCCCAGTACAAACACTTGGCGCGGGTGGCCGAAGCGGCCAGGTTCGATGCACTGTTCGTAGCCGACAGCATTGCCGCGCCCACGGGCGAGATCGCCAGCCATATGGCGCGATCGGATCATTTCGAGCCGCTGACCCTGCTCTCGGCGTTGAGTGCGGTGACGGAGCATATCGGCCTGATTGCCACGGCGACCACCACCTACAACGAGCCCTACCATGTGGCGCGCAAATTCGCCTCGCTGGATCACCTGTCA
The DNA here is from genome assembly GCF_021391435.1 of Pseudomonas sivasensis. Taxonomy (NCBI): domain Bacteria; kingdom Pseudomonadati; phylum Pseudomonadota; class Gammaproteobacteria; order Pseudomonadales; family Pseudomonadaceae; genus Pseudomonas; species Pseudomonas sivasensis. The sequence goes on from NZ_CP090029.1 coordinate 4,180,613, forward strand.
GGGGGGCGGGCGGGTTGGAACCTGGTGACGTCGGACGCTGCTGCAGAGGCGCAAAATTTCGGCCGCGATGAACACGTGGGCCATGCCGAGCGCTACAGCCGCGCCCGCGAGTTTCATAAGGTGGTGACGGGCCTTTGGGACAGCTGGGAAGACGACGCCTTCGTGCGCGACAAAGCCAGCGGCACCTACTACGAGCCGACGAAGCGGCATGTGCTCGATCATGTGGGCGAACACTTCCGGGTCAAAGGCCCGCTGAACGTGGCGCGCTCGCCTCAAGGCCAGCCGGTGATCGTGCAGGCGGGTTCTTCGGAAACGGGCCGCGATTTGGCGGCACAGACCGCCGAGGTGGTGTTTACCGCACAGACTTCGCTGGCCAATGCCCAGGCATTTTATGCTGATCTCAAAGGGCGCCTGGACGGGTATGGACGTCAGTCGGATTCGCTGAAAATCATGCCCGGCGTGTTTGTGGTGGTCGGGCACACCGAGGCCGAGGCCCAGGCAAAATTCGAGGCATTCCAGGATCTCGTGGAGCCCGAAGTCGGCGTTGCCTTGCTGGGGCGCATGCTGGGCAATTTCGACCTGTCAGGGTACCCACTGGATGGGCCGTTGCCGGAGCTGCCATTGACCGACAGCGGGCAACGGAGCCGTCAGCAATTGCTCAGTGATTTGGCTCATCGCGAACAGTTGAGCCTGGGACAGCTGGGGCGGCGCATCGCTGGTGGTCGCGGGCATTACAGCCTGATCGGCACGCCCGCGCAGATTGCCGATGAGCTGCAAAACTGGTTCGAAAACGGCGCGGCGGATGGTTTCAATATCCTGGTGCCTCATCTGCCCGGTGGGCTGGAGGATTTCGCCCAGTGGGTGGTGCCTGAACTGCAACGGCGTGGCCTGTTGCGCACCGAATACACCGGCACGACCTTGCGGGAAAACCTCGGTTTGGCGCGCCCGGAAAATCGCTTCAAGGAGACTCCGGCATGAAGATCCCGACACTGTTGTTGGTCTTACTGATGACCCAAACCGCGTGGGCGGCCGAGCCGGACACCCTGCGCATCGGCTACCAGAAAGGCTCCATCGCCCTAGTCCTGGCCAAAGAACATGGTCTGTTGGAAAAACGCTTCCCGCAGACGGATGTGAAGTGGATCGAATTCCCCGCCGGCCCGCAGATGCTTGAAGCGCTCAACGTGGGCGCACTGGATGTGGGCTCCACCGGCGACATCCCGCCGCTGTTCGCCCAGGCGGCGGGCGCCGACTTGGTGTATATCGGCGCCGAGCCGCCCAAGCCCAGCGCCGAAACCATTCTGGTGCGCAATGACAGCCCACTGCATTCGGTGGCGGATTTGAAAGGCAAGAAAGTTGCCTTCCAGAAAGGCTCCAGCTCCCACAACCTGATCCTGCGCGCGCTGAACAAAGCGGGCCTTAGCTACAAGGACATCCAGCCGGTGTACCTGCCACCCGCCGATGCCCGCGCGGCGTTCGAACAAGGCAGCGTGGATGCCTGGGCGATCTGGGAGCCCTACTCGTCCCTCGCCTTGAGCCAGAGCCCCAGCCATGTGCTGGCCAATGGTGAAGGCTTGGGGTTGTCGGGACCGGTGTACACCGCGCGGCGTGAATATGCCCAGGCCAACGGTGGATTTATCCATGATCTGCTGGGTGAGTTGACCAACGCCGAAGCACTGACCCGCAGCCAGCGTGAGGACAGTTTGAAGGTACTGACAGCCTTCATGGGCCTGCCCGGTGACGTGATCGCCCGCTATATGGATAACCGCCCGCCATCGCCGATTTTGCCGATTGATGAGGGGATTATTCAGGCGCAGCAAGCGACGGCGGATTTGTTCTTCCAGAACCGGTTGTTGCCCAAGGCGATTGAGGTGAAGCAGGCCGTGTGGAAATCCGAAGTCCACTGAAATCAAAATGTGAGAGGGGCTTGCACCCGATAGCGCTGAGTCAGTCACTTGATGTTTTGGCTGTTGCACTGCAATCGGGAGCAAGCCCCCTCCCACAGTTGAGTGGATTCCAGTCCGGCAATGTGTTGATCGTGAATGCGTAAAGTTAAAGCTAAGTAACTGCCCCCCTAAAGATCAAAATGTGAGAGGGGGCTTGCTCCCGATGGCGGGGTGTCAGTCACTTGATATTCCAACTGAAGCACCGCCATCGGGAGCAAGCCCCCTCCCACAGTTGAGTGGATTCCAGTCCGGCAATGTGTTGATCGTAAATGCGTAAAGATAAAGCTAAGTAACTGCCCCCCTAAAGATCAAAATGTGGGAGGGGGCTTGCTCCCGATGGCGGTGGTTCAGTTGGAACAGCTTGTACTGACTCAGCGCTATCGGGAGCAAGCCCCCTCCCACATTTTTAACGCGTCAGGCTTGAGTACGGGTGCTTTTTTCGACGACGCACATCGGGGTACCGGAAACCGGCTCATTGATGATCTGCACCTGCACCTCAAAGACCTCCCGCATCAACTGCGCACTGATCACCTGGCCCGGCGCGCCATCGGTGACCAGATGACCGCCGTGCATCACCGCCAAATGATCGGCATAGCGGCACGCCTGGTTGATGTCGTGGAGCACGGTGATCACGGTCTTGCCTTCGGCGGCCAGTTCGCACATCAAGTCCATGAGTTCGACCTGATGACTGATGTCGAGATAGGTCGTCGGTTCATCCAGCAATACCACCGGCGCGTTCTGCGCCAGCACCATCGCCAGCCACGCGCGTTGGCGCTGGCCACCGGACAGATCCGCCAGGGCGCGGTCGGCCAGGTTGTCCAGTTCCAGGCGCTGCAGGGCCTGGTTTACCTGGGATTGATCGCTGCCGCTGAGGCGTCCCCACAATGAGTTGTGAGGACTGCGGCCGTAGGCAACCAACTGGCGCACGCTGACGCCTTCCGGCACCGGCAATACCTGGGGCAGAAACGCGATCTGCCGTGCCAGCTGGCGGGCGGACAAGGCGCTGTAAGGCTGGCCGTCGAGCGTCAGTTCACCCTGCGTAGGTTTGAGAATGCGCGCAAAGGCCTTGAGCAACGTGGACTTGCCGCAGCCGTTGGGCCCGATCAGCGCGGTGACTTTTCCCACCGGTGGCACAAACGAAAGCCCCTGCACGATGCGTGTGCCGCCGTAGCCGATATCAAGCTCGCGGGCCTGGAGAATACTCATGTCATCAACCCTTGAACCGTGCCAGCAACCAAAGAAAATACGGTGCGCCAATCACCGCCGTCAGCACCCCGGCGGGGATTTCGCTGGGCGCGATCAACGTGCGCCCGAGGGTGTCGGCCAGCACCAGCAACAGCGCGCCGACCAGCATCGCCGCCGGCAGCAGGTACTGGTGATGCCCGCCCACCAGCCGCCGCGCCATGTGCGGTGCGACCAGACCGATAAACCCAATCGGCCCGATCACGCCTACGCCCAGGCTGGTGAGCAGCACCGCGCACGCCATCGCCAGCCAGCGCGTGCGACTCAATGCGGTCCCCAGGCTATGAGCCGCTTCATCACCGAGGGCGATCAGGTTCAGCGGTTTGGCCAGGCATAGCCCCAACGGGATCAGCAGCAGGAACGGCAACACCAGCGCCACATGGTGCCAGTTGCGGCTCCAGAGGCTGCCGGTGAGCGCGAGCAGCGCGGTGTTGATATCCAGCGGATGGGACAGGATCAGAAACTCGGTGACGCTGGACAAGGTCACCGCAATCGCCACCCCGGACAGCGCGAAGCGCACACCGGAAAAACTCACGCCGGTGTTGTACAACGCCAGCAGCAAAGCGCCGCCGGCACCGCCCAGGCAGGCCACCAACGGCAGCCAGGCAATCGGCAGGTGCGGCCAACTGATGATCGCCACGGTCAGCGCCAACCCCGCGCCTTGGGTCACGCCGAGGATTTCCGGCGAGGCCAGCGGGTTGCGGATCACGCCTTGCACGATCGCACCGGCCAGGCCGAAGGCTGCGCCTGCGAGGATGGCGATCAGGCTGCGCGGCAGGCGGTGGTTCCACACTTCGAAGTCGAGGGCGTCATGGGCCAGCAGGCGATCGAAGACGGTCGCGGGCTTGAGCCACAACGTGCCGGCGCTGAGGCTGACGAAGGTCGCCAGCAGCAACAGGCCGAGCAGCAACCACAGGCGAAAACGTGGGCGGATCATAGGGCGCGCCTGGCAAGAAACAGAAAGAACGGTGCGCCGATCAGCGCAGTGACTACACCGGCCGGGGTTTCCACCGGAAAGGCCACGGCGCGGCTGAGCAGGTCGGCGCCGAGCACGATCACCGCGCCCAACGCCGCACTCAGCGGGATCAGCCAGCGGTAATCATTGCCGAGAAACTGGCGCAGGATATTCGGCGCAATCAAGCCGACAAAACCAATCGGCCCCACCGCGCAGACACTGGCGCCCACCAGCAACAGGCTGGCAATGAACACCTGCAAGCGCAGGCTGGCGATGCCCACGCCCAACGAGCGGGCGGCGTCTTCGCCAAGGTTGATCAGGTTCAGGCGTGGCGCACACCACAGCGCCCACAGGCCACCGATCAAGGTGCACGGCCACAGCAGTTGCACTTGGGCAGCGCCCACATTGGCGAGGGAGCCGGCCAGCCAGTTCAATACGCTTTGCGCCTGAGCCTCCACCAGAATCACCGTGAGCCGGGTCAAGGCAGCGCACAACGCCGCCACCGCCACGCCGGCCAATACCAAGCGACCTTGGGCCGTGGTCGGCGACCAGGCGCCACCGAGGCTGAACACCGTGACCCAGGCCAACGCGCCACCGATGCAGGTCATCAGCAAGGCGCCACCGGCAAACGGCGGTGCAACCAATCCTGTCGAAAACAACGCCAGCCCCAACGCCGCTCCCGCCGTCACGCCAAATAACGACGGCGAGGCCAGGCGGTTACGGGTGATGCCTTGCATCAGTGCCCCGGCAAGGCCCAGGCAAGCACCCACCAGCGCCGCACACACCGCGCGCGGCACCCGCAATTGGGCAACGATATATGCCATATTGCCGCCGACAGCACCTTGATGAACCAAGCCATTCCACGCATCTGTCGCAGTCAGGGTGAACGGTGACCAGCTGTACAACGACAACCAGAACAGCACGGCGCCGAGCAGCACAATGCCCGCCGCCGCGAGACTACGCGCCATGTTTATTGGCTCAGTACGGCGTTGCCGCCCTTGAGAATCGCCAAGGCGTCTTCGGCGATCTGCTCCGAAGCGAGCACGCCACGGTTGCGCGCCCAGCTGTCGCCATCCACTTCGGCCACGTGCTTGTTACGCACGGCACCGAGCACTTGCCAGAGTGGCTGCTTGCTCCAAGTGTCGACGATGCTCGGGCGACGGTAATGGCCGACCAGCAACCAACCGGGGTCAAGGGCCAGCAGTTGTTCCAGGCTGACGAATTCGGTGGGGGCGGCATTGGCGCGCACCGAAGGCACTTTCAGGCCGATGGCTTGGAGCACGCTGCCAGCGTACGAATCCGGGCCGTGCACCGAAAAGCTGTCTTCGCGGGCGACACCGAAGAGCACGCTGGCACCGGCGGGAATCTGTTGGGCAATTTTTGTCAGGTTCGCGCGGTTCTGGGCGATGCGCGCTTCCATCTGCGGGCTTTTGCCCAAGGCCTTACCGATCAGCTCGGCGGACTTGAGGCTGCCCTCATAGTCCTCACCGCGCGAAGGCAGCAACAAGGTTGGCGCGATGCTGGCCAAGTCGCTGTACAGCGCTTGATGGCGATTGAGGTCGGCGACGATCAAGTCCGGCTTGAGCCGGGCGATTTCCTCGATACTCGGCTGCGAACGCAGGCCCACTGACGTCCACTGGCCGATGGCCTGGCGCACACGGGGCAAGACGCGGTTGGCGTCGCCATCATCCGCTGCACCGACCGGGGTCACGTCAACGGCGGCGAGGCTATCGAGAAAGGAGAACTCCAGCACCACCACACGCTTGGGCGCATCGGGCAGATGCACAGCGTGCTGGCCGTCGTTGAGATCGATGGGGGCAGCACTTAACAGGCTTGAAGAGAACGCCAGCAGGCAGGCAGCAAGGATGGGGATGGAGCGCAACAGTTGCATGAAGGGACCTCGGCGTTAAAACACCCCAGCTGGACCGGCTGGGGAAAACGGCGGGTACTATTCCATATCAGAGCGGCGTGATCAAAAAACATTCTCATTTGTGGGAGGGGACTTGCCCCTCCCCCATTTGATCGGCGTCTAGAAGTCGACGGTGGCAGAGAGCAGATAGGTGCGCGGTGTCGACAGGGTCAGCCCCGGCTCGCTGTCATCCGACGCACCCGCCGAGCTCCAATAGCGTTTATCGGCGACGTTCTCCACATTCGCCCGCAGGGTGATGTGCTTATCGTCGACCTTGAACCCATACCGTGCACCCACGTCGATACGGTTCCAGGCGTCGATTTCCTTGACGTTGGACTGGTCCAGGTACTGCGAGCTGGAGTGGATGCCACGGCTGGTCAGGGTCAGGCCTTCGAGCATCGGCACGTCCCATTCGGCGCCAACGTTGACGTTGTACTTGGGCGTGGCCGGCGCGCGGTTGCCGTCGTAGGTGCCGTTGGTGGTGTCCTTGAGTTTGCTGTCGATGTACATCACGCCGCCGAGCAGGCGCACACCCTTGAGCGGCTCGCCGAACACACTCAGTTCCGCACCGGAGTTTTCGCGCTTGCCGTTAGGCCCGAACAGCCTCGACGTGGCGTTGGTCTCGTAGGCCGGTTGCTTGATGCGGAACACGGCGGCCGTCACGCCGAAAGCACCGGCGTCGTACTTGGAGCCCACTTCCACCTGGCGACTGACAAACGGCGGGAAGATCTCGTTTTCGTTGCGCGACGTGGACGGCGCGATCTTGCCTTGGCTCAAGCCTTCCATGTAGTTGGCGTACAGCGACAGTTTGTCGGTGGCCTTGAACAGCAAGCCACCGGATGGCGAGAGTTTTTCTTCGTCGTAGTTGGTTTTGCCTTTGACCCCATCGCTCCAGTCGTCGACTTTCACCCGCTGCCAGCGCGCGCCAAGGGTCAGCAACAAGCGGTCTTCGAAGAAGCCCAGGGTGTCAGACAGGGCCACGCCGCTGAAACGGTTTTCGGTGTAGACCTTCGCATCCTGGCGCGTGGCCGTAGACGGCGTAGGGGTTTGCACAGGGTTGTAGAGATTGCTCGTGCCTTCTGGATAACGCGCGCCACCGTTAGTGAAGTCCATATAGAAGTCGCTGAGTGCCAGGTTGACCTCATGACTCACCGGCCCGGTATGGAACCAGTTGCGTACACCCGCCGTGGCCGTTCGCACGTTTTCATCACGGGTGAAATCCCGGGGCTGCACGCGGAAGTCACCGGCCGCATTGCTCACCGACACCGCATGGCGCAGGAACTCGTGATTACTTTTACGCGCGCCTACACCGCCGTAGAGCATCACCGAATCGCTCAGGTCATATTCGGCATTCACCGTACCGAAGGTGTCCTTGGTGCGGGCCTTGCTCCAGGATTGCGCGTAATTGCGGCGCACATCGTTGGCGCTCGGCACCGGCGCGGCGGCCGCTACCTGCACACGTTCCTGGGGCGCATCGGTATCCCGTTCGGTGCGGCCAATATCGGTGGACAACCGCAGGCGCTCGCCCCGGAAATCCAGGCCCAGCACGGCCATCTCGCGGTCGACACTCTGGTGATCCCATTCGGTGTCGCCGGACTGCTTCACGCCGTTGAAACGCAGGCCGAACTTGTTGTCCTCGCCAAAGCGCCGGCCCACGTCCACCGCGCCACCGGCTTGGCTATCCGAGGCCCAGGTGCCGGTAAACGAGGTGATGTCCTTGTCGGTGGCGCGCTTAGGCACCACGTTGATGCCGCCGCCCACACTGCCACGCGGCGAGATGCCGTTGATCAGTTGGGTCGGGCCTTTGAAGATGTCGACGCGGTCGGCCATTTCCATGTCGATGGTGTAGGTCGGCAATACGCCATAGAGGCCGTTGTACGACACATCACTGTTGAACAGGCTGAAGCCACGAATGGTGAACTGCTCATAACGCCCACCGGCCGGGTTGGTGGCGCGTACCGAGGGGTCGCTGTTGATCAGGTCGCCGAGGGTGCGCGCCTGCTGGTTCTTCACCGCATCGGCGGTGTAGGTGGTCATGCTGAACGGTGTTTCCATGAAGTCCCGCGTGCCCAGCAAACCTTGGGAACCACGGCGCGCCACTTGGCCACCGGCGTAAGTATCGCCGTCGTACAGGCCGGTGGTGCCGAGGATAGAGGTCGGCGCCAGTTCCAGGGTACTGCCGTCCGGCGCTGGCACCAGCATATAGGCCTGCTCGCCCATGGGTTGCAGTTGCAGGCCAGAGCCTTGCAGCAAGCGCGCGAAGCCCTCCTCCACGCCGTATTCGCCGGATAAACCACTGCTGCTGCGCCCGCTGACCAGCGCGGGATCCACTGACAGGTTGACGCCCGACAACCCGGCAAAACGGGTCAACGCTGCGCTCAGGCTGCCGGCAGGCACCTGATAGCTGCGACGCGCGGCGGCGTCCTCGGCAAAGCTTGTAGGAACAAACAATGGGCTGGCGCTGAGGCTCAGCATCAGGCTCAGTTTGAGCAACGGGCGCAAACGCAAGGGTAGGACTGCGGACATTGGAGGAAGCTCTCGATTTTGTTCACTTGCCTGGAATGACAGGCGAGGTGAAAAAAGGGGACAGGCTTCGAGAGTTATTTTTTAGCCAATGGGCACTTCCAGCCCTACCTTGACGCGATCCAGCGCCACCAATGTCTTGAACCACTTCACGTTGGGGTTCTCGGCGAACAGCCGGGCGGCGAGATCCTGGTATTCCTGCATGCTGGCAACGTTCAGCACCAGCACGAAATCCGCTTCGCCGGTGACGTAATAACACTGTTGCACCTGGGGCACGGAGAAGCTGGCCTTGGTCGTCGACAGCGCGTCGATGCTGGTACGTTCGACGGAAACCTCGGCAATGATGGTGATCGGCTTGCCGGCCTTCACCGGGTCCACCAGGGCCACATTCGCGATGATCACTCCACCCTCTTCCAAGCGCTTGATGCGGCGTTGCACGGCGGCGGTGGAGAGGTTGACCTTCTCGGCGAGAGTACGCAGGGGCAAGGCGTTGTCGCGCTGCACCAGGGCCAGGATGGACCAGTCGAAGCCGTCCAGGTCCAGCGTGTAAGAAGCGGGTTTGGCCATTCGGTGCGTGCTCGACGGGGTGAGAAATTTTATCGAAAACAGCCTCGATTCAGAGACCAATGACGACCAGGGCCTCAATACTATCCCAACTCCTTCAGCATGCAGAAATGGAGCGTCTCATGGGGTTTTTGATTCACCTGTCGCCGGTGTTTCCGGTGATGTCGAAGGGTTCCGTCGCCACGCAGCGGCCGGGCATGCTGCGCCTTACCACACCGCGATATGGGAATCCGCACGTGGTTCGGTGCCGCCACACAACACGCCGCTGACCGGGTCACGCAGGATAATCTGCCCGCGCCCGTAATCGGTCAGGTCGCTGTCGGTCTGCACGGTATGACCACGCCGCGCCAGTGCATTGACCAGGCCCCGCGAGGCGCCGTGTTCGATGCCAACCTTCATGTCACCCAGCCATTGCCAGCGCGGCGCATCCAGCGCGGCCTGGGGGTTGAGGCCGAAGTCCACCAGGTTCATCACCATCTGCACATGACCCTGGGGCTGCATATACCCCCCCATCACGCCGAACGGGCCGAGTGCCTGGCCGTCCTGGGTGAGGAAGCCGGGGATGATGGTGTGAAAGGTCTTCTTGCCCGGTGCCAGGTGGTTGGCATGGGCCGGGTCGAGGCTGAATTCCTGCCCACGGTTCTGCAGCGCAATGCCGCTGTCGGGCAACACAACGCCGGAGCCGAAGCCGTGGTAGTTGCTCTGGATAAACGAGACCATATTGCCTTCGGCGTCCGCCGTGGCCAGGTACACCGTGCCGCTGGCGTGGGGGTCGCCAGGTTTGGGCGGCTGCGCCTGCTCGCTGATCTGGTCACGGCGGCGGCGGCTGTAGTCGTCGCTGAGCAGGTCGGCCACCGCCACGCGCATGTGCGCGGGGTCGGTGATGTAGTGCAGCCCATCGCTGTAGGCAAGTTTCATCGCCTCCAGTTGGCGATGCCAGGTCTGCTGGCTGTCGCGGTGATCGAAGGTGAAGCCTTCGAGGATTTTCAGCGCCATCAACGCCACCAGGCCCTGGCCGCTGGGCGGAATTTCCCAGACATCCACACCGCGGTAGTTGATATGGATCGGCTCCACCCACTGCGCGCGGTAATCCTTGAGGTCGCTGGCGCGCAGGTAGCCTCCACTGGCGCGCGAGTGGGCGTCAAGGCGCTCGGCCAGCGCGCCGCGATAGAGGCTTTCGCAGCAGGTAGCGGCCAGTTCTTCCAGGGTGCGGGCCTGGGCCGTGTTACGGAAGATCTCACCGGCGCGTGGCGCGCGACCGTCGATCAGGAAGGTATCGAACCACGCGTCCAGCACTTCGTCACGGTGCGGGCTGAATTCGTTCATGGATATCTGCCATTGATGGGCGACCACCGGCGACAGCGCAAAGCCTTCCCGCGCCAAGGAAATCGCCGGTTGCAGCAACTCGGCGAACGGCAACTTGCCGAAGCGTTGCGACAACTCAGCCCACGCCGACGGGCAACCCGGTACCGTGACTGGGGTCCAGCCATACAGGGGCATCTGTTCATGCCCGGCGGCCTTGACCGCCTCAATACTCAAGGCCGCCGGCGCGTGGCCGTTGCCGTTCAGGCCGTGCAACTGGCCCTTGCACCAGACCAGGGCAAACGCATCGCCGCCCAGGCCGCAACCGGTGGGTTCTACCACCGTCAGGGCGGCGGCCGTAGCGATGGCGGCATCGATGGCGTTGCCGCCTTTTTGCATGATTTCGATACCGGCCTGAGCGGCCAGGGGTTGCGACGCGGCGACCATGCCGCGACGGGCAAACACGCTCTGGCGTTGCGACGGATAAGGGTACTCGTGAGCAGAAAATTTCAACATGGCAAACGCTCTTCAAAAAGGGTCATAACACGCGACTGAGAAAGGCCCGGGTACGCGGATGGCTGGGGTGGCTGAAGATCTGTTCCGGCGGCCCCTGCTCGATGAGCTCGCCCTGATCGAGCACCACCACGCGGTCGGCCACTTCACGGGCAAACCCCATTTCATGGGTGACCACCACCATGGTCATGCCCTCCTCCGCCAGCTCCTTCATCACCTGCAAGACTTCGCCGACGGTTTCCGGGTCGAGGGCACTGGTGGGTTCGTCGAACAACATGGCCTGGGGCTTCATCGCCAGCGCGCGGGCAATCGCTACCCTTTGCTGCTGGCCGCCGGAGAGCATTGACGGGTAATGGTCGGCTTTGTCGGCCAGGCCGACCCGCGCCAGCAAGCCGCGCGCCTGTTCCAGCGCCAGGGCACGCGGGGTGCCGAGCACCTGGATCGGCGCCTCGATGATATTTTCCAGCGCAGTCATATGGGGGAACAGGTTGAAGCGTTGGAACACCATGCCGATGTCCCGGCGCTGACGGGCGATGTTGCGCTCCGAATCGCGTACCAGGCTGCCGTCGCTGCGTTCGCGATAGCCCATGGCGCGGCCGTTGACACGAATGCGTCCGCCCTGGATATCTTCGAGCAGGTTGATGCAGCGGATAAAGGTGGTCTTGCCAGAGCCGGAGGCGCCGATCAGCACCACCACTTCGCCCCGCCGCACTTGCAGAGAGATACCCTTGAGAATCTGCAACTCGCCGAACGACTTCTGAACATCCAAAGCCTCAATGATCAGCTCTTCACTTTGGTGCGCCATGGTTAACGTCCCCTCAGCAATTTCAGGGTGCTGCGACCGAACATACGGCTGGCGGCCGGCGGTGGCGAGGAAGGTCGATCGGACTGACCGAAGCGATTTTCGAGCCAGCGCTGGAAGAAGCCCCACAGGGTGGTCAGCGTCAGGAAATACAGGGCGACCACCAGGTACAGCTCGAACACGCGGAAGGTCGCCGAGGTGATCATCTGCGTGCTAAGCAATAGTTCCTGCACGCCGATCACGCTGACCAGGGTGGTGTTCTTGAGCATGACGTTGAACTCATTGCCTAACGGCGGCACGATCACGCGGAACGCCTGGGGCAGCACGATGCGCCGCATCAGTTTGGCAAAGCCCATACCCAGGGAACGCCCCGCTTCGTATTGGCCCTTATCCACCGCGCCGATACCGGCGCGGATGATCTCGGCCATGTACGCACCTTCGTTGAGGCCCAGGGCGATAATGGCTGCCTGGATATTGCCGGGAACGATCAGGCCGAACAGCTCGATGTCTTCGAAGCGGAAAATCCCGCCGGCCGCCAGTGCGGTGTACAAAAACACGATCTGCACCAGCAACGGTGTGCCGCGCATCAACCACACGTAAAAGCGCACCGGCAGGTGCAGCAGTGGGTTCTTCGACAGGCGCAACAGCGCCGCCGCCAAACCCAATGCACAGCCCAGCAGCATCGCCAATATGCTGATCAGGCAGGTCAGCCACAGCCCGGTGAGGTACACCCCACTGGGCTGGAGCAGGTACTGCCAGAACACATCCCAATTGAAATTCATCGTCGGTGCGCCTCAGTCGAGTGTGTCGCTGCTGACATGCCATTTGTTAAGCAATTGCACGTAGCTGCCGTCGCTGCGCATGTCGCTGATCACCTGCTGTACGGCGGCGGTGAGCTGCGGGTCGTCCTTGCGCATGCCCAGGCCGGTGAGGATGCGGCTAAACGCGGGCACACCTTCCTGGAACAGATCCGGGGCCATTGCGGCGTAGTAGCCGGCGGTTTCCACGGTGGTGCCGTATGCGTCGACCTGGCTGATGCGCAGGGCCTGAAAGGCATCGGTGTCGGTGTTGTAGACCACCAGTTTCATCGGCGGCTTGCCGGCCTTGGTCAGGCTTTCATTCTGGGTATCGAGCAGGGTCTTGATGGTCGAACCGTTGAGCACCGCGACCTTGTGCCCGGACAAGTCATCCAGGGTCTTGATGCCCTTGGGGTTGCCCTTGGGCACCACCACCGACTGGCTGGAATACATGTAGTTGACGATGTCGATCACCTGGCGCCGCTCGGGTTTGTCGAACAGTTGGTCAACGATCATGTCGCACTGCTGGGCGAGCAACGCCGGCACCAGCCCGGAGAACGGAATCACCCGCCATTGCACGTGCTTATCGCCCAGGCGTTTGGCTATTTCCAGCCCCAGATCGACAGTGAGCCCGCGCGGTTGCTGGGTTTCGTCGAAGGACACCAGGGGCGGTGAATCCATCCCCGAGCAGTAGGTGAGTTTGTCGACTTTCTGCAGGCGCTCCGGCACCTGGGGCGCAGCAAAAGCCCATTGGGTACAGAGGCCGAGGGAGACAGCCATCAGCAAGGCACGGCGTTTATGCATGACCAGACACTCCAGTTCGTTAAGTAACGGGGGCAGGACTCAACGTCAACACACGACAGCTTTCTTATTGTTCGGATTGCAGGAATTGGATCAGGGCGGGCACGGTGCCTTCGATGTGTTCGCGCACCACCGCTTCAGCGCGTGCCCCATCACCGGCGCGGATCGCCTCAAGGATCACCGCGTGTTCCTGACGCGCGCTGAGGGGTTTTTCGCCGTGTTGCAACCACAAGCGCATGGGCGCCTCCACCAGCGAGTACAGCGCCGAGATTTGCTTCATCAGGCGCGGGCGACCGCTGAGGCTGCACAGGTATTCGTGGAAGGCACGATGACGGCTGACCCACACGGCGCTTTCATCGCGGTAGTCGTCCATCTCGTCGAGCAGGCGCTCCAGCGCGGCGAGTTGCCGCTCACCGATACGGCCCACCGCGACGCGCACCGCCAGACCTTCCAGGGCGCTGCGCATCTCGAACACTTCGTGCAGTTCATCGATATCCAGGCCGCTGACGATGGCGCCACGGTTGGGACGCAAGGTCACCAGGCCCTGGGCGTCCAGGCGACGGAACGCCTCGCGCACCGGCATGCGGCTCATGCCGATCTCGCTGGCGATATCCTCAGCAATCAGCCGGTCGCCCTTGTGGTAGCGGCCACCGCAGATGGCGTCGAGGAGGAACTTGTAGGCCTCCTCCTCGGCGGTGAGAGGCTGGCGGTCAACGTAAGCGGGGGCGAACTGCATCGGCTGCACCTTTTGAATTTTTGTATCCAATTATCCACGGATGCAAAAATGCAGAATGCGTGCCAATCGTTCATGGGGTAAGCCAAGTGATTGATTTGGATGAAATAGGTCGCAAGTGCCTGACGGCACGCGCAAAGACGATGTAGGAATGTGCTACCAAATGGCTCAGAAAATGCCCCGTGCCGGGGCAGTGCGGTCGCCGGTAACAGCCACCTGCCCGTGCAGAATCAGACGGATTCGGCCGAATAGATGATGGTTTGTGCGGTGTCTTGCGCAACGGTCTGACGGGTGAAGTAGGTGTCGCCTTCGTCAGTCAGGATCTCGTAGTCGACGTTGCGGGTGGCGCTGGCGTGCTTGATGATCTTCAGCACGCGCTGGAATTTCACGCTCTGCGTTCCGTTCTGGCTGGGTCCGGTGAGGACGCTGACACTTTGAAACCATCCGGCGTGCTGCTTGTTGCTCAACAGGGCGCCGGTCATTGCTTCAAAACGTTCGAGCCGGGTGAAACCCCATAAAGTCTGCTCCTGCACGGTCGCATCCGGCGTGGCCGCGCCGGTAAACACAAACAGATTGATCGCCGGGCTGTCTTCACAAAAGAAGTCATAAGGGACCAGGCCATCGACCATTTTCCTGCCGGGCACAAAGCCTTTTTTATGCACCTGAAACATCGCCACCTCCACTCAATCAATGGTGACCAGTCTAAAGAGGTGCGACGTACAGGGCGGTCAAGCCAGTGTAATGTCGTGTAAAGATCGCGCGCTGTGCAGGTTGACCTCCACCGTCAGTCCCCCGGCCGGCTCGTTGCGCGCCACAATGTTGCCGCCATGCATTTGCACTGCCCTGGCCGCAATGGCCAAGCCCAGGCCAAAGCCCACGCTGGCGTCCCCTGCACCGCGCTCGAACGGGTTAAAAATGCTACGCAGCCGGCGGTTTTCGACACCCGGCCCCTGGTCGGTGATGTGCACGCAGAGGCGGTTCCCATCGCTGCTGATCCGGGCCGACACCTGCACCGTGGTGCCAGGCCGTGTGTAGCGCACAGCGTTGCGGATCACGTTTTCGAAGCAGCGGTACAGCAATTCGCCGCTGACACAGGCAATAAATGGCGGACATGCCCCAAGTTGCACGCGGCAGCCTTTGATGCCGGCTTCGAATTGCGCATTCTCGACAATCATCCCCAGCAACTCGACGATGTCCACGGCGTCACGCTCAATGCTTTCGGGGCGCCCCTGCAGACGAGCCAGGGTGAGCAGCGCCTCGATCAGCGTGTCCATGCGCTCGGATTCGCGCTCGATGCGTTCGAGCATTTCCACGCGCGCCACATCCTGGCGCAACAACCCGATAGCGGCCTGTATGCGCGTGAGGGGTGAACGCAGCTCATGGGAGATATCGTGCAATAAGTGCTGCTGAGCCTCCACCAGCACCTTCAGCTGGTTGGCCATGCGGTCGCAGTCTTCGGCCAGGTCGACGATTTCATCTCGGCGCTTGCCCATGGCGGGCTTGACCCGGGTTTCAAAACGCCCTTGGGCCGCGTCGCTCATGGCCCGCTTAAGATGAGCCAGGGGCCAGGCCAGGTAATACGCCATATAACCGCTGAACAACGCACTCATCAGCGTACCGATAATCAGCGGAATCTGGCGCCAGGGCCTGCCGTGATCGTCGGGGGCATGGGTGGACTTGACCGACAGCGACAGCCCTTCCTTACTGATGATTGATCGCTCATAGACCGGGTTCAGCACCGTTGAACCGGCCACCAGGTGGCCCGCGCTGTCATACACCCCAATGGCCTCGTCCGAGGGATGCTCCCACACGTTAAGCAGTTGGGTGGCCGCTTCGACACCAAATTGCTCCAGCAGTCTTTCTTCGCTGGTAAGAATGGCTTCCACGTGCGGATCACCCGCGCGAAAACTGCCCAGTTCAATCACGCCGACCCCCGCCAGGAACGTCAGGCTGGTGGCCAACCAGAAGGCCAGGAACAGCTTCCAGAACAGCAGGCTGGGCTTGGTCATTCGGCAATCAACAGGTAGCCGAGGCCGCGCACGCTTTGAATCCACGCCTTGGCATCCGCGCGTGGCCCGAGTTTTTGCCGAATGCTGCTGATGTGCACGTCGATACGCCGGTCGTAGCGGGTCAACGGGCAACCCAAGGCGTTCAACGACAGGTCCTTTTTACTCACCACCTGCCCGGCACTGCGGGCGAGCTCTTCGAGCAGGCTGAACTCGGTGCTGGTCACGCCCAGCTCAACTCCTTTCCATATTGCCTGGCGCTTGCCCGGCCACAACACCAGCGAGCCGGTCTTGATCATCTCCGAGGTCGGCTGGCCGGCTGGCTGCACCCTGCGCATGATGGCGCGCAGGCGAGCGACCAGCTCACCGGGGGAGCTGGGCTTGGGTACATAATCATCGGCACCTAGTTCCAGGCCGGTGATGCGGTCGATGTTGTCGCCACGGGCGGTGAGCAAGACCACCGGCACCTGGCTGACGGCGCGAATGCGCCGGAGCACCTCGATCCCCGAGCGCTGGGGCAGCATGACGTCCAGCACCACAATGCTGTAGCGCCCCGACAACGCCTCTGCTTCACCCTCCTCGCCCGTGTGCACGGCGGTCGCAGCAAATCCTTCGCGCTCCAGGTATTGGCTCAGCATTCCAGTGAGTTCCTGGTCATCGTCGACTAACAGTACGGAGATCATCGCGAGCTCGTCAGTGGGTGGTCGCGCATTATTGGCCCTGGCGCGTTTTTGCAGGCCAACCTTTACCTAACTTGACATTCGGTTAACCGCACCAAACGCCGCACGCTCTTAAGCTGCCTGTTCACCCGTCCGGCTGCGCCGGCGCTGTATTCTGGAAAAGATCTTGATGAATTTTTCGCGCCTGCTCTGCTCGGTTGCGCTGCTGCTCAATGCCTCACTGGTGCTCGCCCAGGGTTTCAAAATCTCGGATATCCGAATCAACGGCCTGCAAAGGGTCTCTGCTGGCAGTGTGTTCGGGGCATTGCCGCTGAACGTAGGCGATGAAGCGGATGACCGGCGCCTGGTGGACTCGACCCGCGCGCTGTTCAAGACCGGGTTCTTCCAGGACATTCAACTTAGCCGCGAAGGCGACGTGCTGATTATTAATGTAGTTGAGCGGCCTTCGGTTGCCAGTATCGAGTTCGAGAGTAACAAGGCAATCTCCACCGAAGACCTGATGAAAGGCATGAAGCAGTCCGGCCTGGCTGAGGGCGAGATTTTCCAGCGGGCCACGCTGGAAGGCGTGCGCAACGAATTGCAGCGCCAATATGTTGCCCAGGGCCGCTACTCGGCCTCGGTCGACACTGAGGTCGTGCCCCAACCGCGCAATCGCGTGGGCGTGAAGATCAAGATTGATGAAGGCGAAGTGGCGTCGATCCAGCACATCAATGTGGTGGGCAATACAGCATTCCCGGATGAAGCACTGATCGACCAGTTCACGCTCAAGACCAGCAACTGGCTGTCATTTTTCAAGAACGACGATAAATACGCTCGGGAAAAACTCTCCGGCGACCTCGAACGGCTGCGCTCCTACTACCTGGACCGTGGGTATATCAACATGGATATCGCCTCGACCCAAGTCTCCATGACCCCGGACAAAAAACACGTGTATATCACCGTGAACATCCAGGAAGGTCAGAAATACAGGGTCCGTTCGGTGAAGCTGAGTGGTGAGCTGAAGGTGCCTGAGGATCAGGTCAATTCGCTGCTGCTGGTACAAAAGGGCCAGGTGTTTTCGCGCAAGTTGATGACCACCACTTCGGAGCTGATCACCCGTCGCCTGGGAAACGAGGGCTATACGTTCGCCAACGTCAACGGCGTTCCGCAGGTGCATGAGGAAGATCATACGGTTGACGTTACCTTCGCCGTCGACCCCGGCAAGCGGGCTTACGTCAATCGGATCAACTTCCGTGGCAACACCAAGACAGACGATAAGGTGCTGCGCCGTGAGATGCGCCAGATGGAAGGTGGCTGGGCGTCGACCTACTTGATCGACCAATCCAAAGTGCGCCTTGACCGTCTGGGCTTCTTCAAGGAAGTGAACGTGGAAACGCCGGCGGTGGCCGGTGTGGATGACCAACTGGACGTGAACTACGCCGTGGAAGAACAGGCGTCTGGATCGATTACCGCCAGTGTCGGCTTTGCCCAAAGTTCGGGCCTGATCCTCGGCGGCTCGATCAGCCAGAGCAACTTCCTGGGCACCGGTAATTACGCCAGCCTGGGGCTGACCCGCTCGTCGTACCAGAGCAAATACAACATCGGTTTTACCGACCCCTATTTCACTCCCGACGGCGTGAGCCTGGGCTACAACGCGTTCTACAGCAAGACTGACTACAACGACTACTACGATGATGGCGTTTCCTATTACGCAATCAATAGCTTTGGCCTTGGCACAACCCTGGGCTACCCGATCAACGAAACCTCTCGCCTGAGTTTTGGCCTCACGGCGCAACACGACAGCATTGAACCGGGCACCTACAGCGCAGACGAGATCTACGACTTCGTCGACCGCGAAGGCAAGGAGTTCACCAACTTCAAGGCCAACCTGGGCTGGTCGGAATCGACGCTGAATAAGGGTGTACTGGCCACCCGCGGACACTCACAGAACCTCAACGTGATGGTGACAGTGCCCGGCAGCGACCTGAGCTTCTACAAGATCGACTACTCGGGGCAGACCTTCCTGCCTATCACCAACAGCACGTCGCTGCGCTTCCATACCAAGCTTGGCTACGGCGGCGGCTATGGCTCGACCGATAGCCTGCCCTTCTACGAAACCTACACGGCAGGCGGCGAAGGTAGTGTGCGTGGTTTTGAAAGTGGCACCCTCGGCCCACGCAACACCCCGGCCACCGGCGCCTACTCCAGCGCCGGCCAGGCGTACTACACCGACCGCGACACCGAGGCTTTGGGCGGCAATATCCTGATAACCGGCGGGGCGGAATACCTGTTCCCGGTGCCGTTTATCAAAGACAACAAATCTGTACGGACCTCAGTGTTCTGGGATGTAGGCACGGTGTATTCGGACAAGTGCTACCTCAGCACCACCCAGGGCTGTGGCAGCGTGGATTTGAGCCAGATGGCCAGCTCGGTAGGCGTGGGCGTGACGTGGTACAGCCCTTTGGGGCCGCTGAGTGTGAACTTGGCGTATCCGATTCGAACGCCGGAGAATGCAGATAAGCAGGTGTTCCAGTTTTCCATGGGGCAAACGTTTTGATACGTGCGCGTTAGGCCTGATTGAGCTTCTCCTTGGCCGAGATGGATGCGCCGGATATGGGAAATTTTTCCAGCCCAGCAAAATCACCGCGCCTGCGCTGCTATTCTGGGCTGATTAAACAAAAGGGGCGCGACGACGAATGGACTCATGGAAGGCAGCAACCATCGCAGGCCTGGCGTTATTTGCCACTCAAGCGATGGCAGGAGAGATCAAGAAACCCGGCGACCGCGCCATGTTCTGGACGACATCGGGGCCCACCTTCTTCAGCTCCTTCGCCAGTGATGTGACAAGTCATCCCAGCAAATATTTCGGCGCCGCCAAGGCCGATGCACTGGCGTTTATCGGTTCAGAGGGCGAGATCCGCGGCGCCCAGTTTGAGCAGGCGTCCAGGTACTATCACTCGACCTACAGCCCACCGTTCATGCCTGATATGCAATTAGCACAGGTCATCGCCACAACGTACTGAGCGAACCTCTCGGTATAGCGCTGTGAGTTAGCAGCGGATTTGGCACCGACCAGGACCTTGCAAGAGATTCCGAGCTGACCGCTAGAAGCCTTGGCCGACGGATCTTTCGAGGGTTCAGCGGCACTCAATCGGTGCCAACTACCTGCAAAATGGTTTGTCAC
Source organism: Pseudomonas sivasensis (assembly GCF_021391435.1). Lineage (NCBI taxonomy): Bacteria > Pseudomonadati > Pseudomonadota > Gammaproteobacteria > Pseudomonadales > Pseudomonadaceae > Pseudomonas > Pseudomonas sivasensis. Next base: position 4,200,546 of record NZ_CP090029.1, read on the forward strand.
CAAAACAGCAAGAAGTCGGGTGAATTTGCGGTCTGTTTGGCACTGCGGTTTGGGCCCAAAAACGTCGAATTTGGAGGTATGAGGCAGGCTCTCGAACGCGATTGTTTGATTCCAAATCGGCCCCTGGGCCTTGTGATCAAAGGGTCTTCAGGAGGCCCACAGCCCGTCAGCAATCAATTCGAATAGATGCGCCCTCCCCGCGCTCTGTTCCGTTTCCCTAGCGCACAATCGGAAGTCCGGCTTTCGCTGCTTCCGTTTGTCTTCAAAGGCACGGCCCGCGTGACGTACAGCCGGTTTCGCGGATGTTGGATGGTGACCTTTAAGAACGAAGAATCGGAACTGAGCTTCCAGGGTTTAGCGCCGCGGAGCCGGTGAGGAAAAACGCCCTAATCGCCCGGAAACAGGGCTTTTGGCAAGGCTATCTGACATGCGAAAAAGCTGAGAAAGGAAGAGAAATATCAGACAGGATTGGTGCCAAAGGCAGCGCGAAAAAGGGCCAAAAGCGGCGTGAACTCACACAACAGGGGTTTCCTTCATAGGTTCATGGTCGAGGATTGATGTTGTTCAAAGCATGTGCCCTGCCCAGATTTCGCGACCTACTAGATCGGCAGCAATCTCGATGAACGCATCCCCAACAAATTTTGCAGCCGGGCTGACTCGCCTGTCCGCGGGAAATACCTGGACCAATTTACGCATGGGAATAGGGTCGACCAAAGGTGCAGCACTGAGCACTCCCGATTCAATCTGCGTATAAATCGATGCCAGTGGCAAAGCTGTCAAACCGAAGCCATTACGAACCAGGTCAATCATCGCGCCGAAGGAGTCAGCTTCAACGCTGGTTTTGAGCTTGATGCCGACTTCTCGCGCACAATTATCCAGAATCACGCGAAGACTGTGGCGGGCGCTTGGCAACACCAACTGCTGCTCGGCCAAAGACTCGAATGACACCGGCACATCCAGGCGCAGCTTGGCACTGGCAGGTCCGACCAGCAGCAAGTTTTCCATCATTACCGGCACGATACGCAGCGTATGCAGGGGTTGGGGATCGTAAGAAATCGCCAGTTCCAATTCGCCACGCTGAACCCAATCCAGCAGATAACCGCTGAAGGCCGAGGAAAATCTGACGGCAAGATTCGGATGCGCCTCTTTGATTTTGCGCACTAAAGGAACGGTGACAATTTCCGCTACCGTCGGCGTCGTACCGATGACGACCGTTCCCCGAAAAGAGGTCTTTCCGCCCACCACCGAACTTCGAATGGATTCCATTTCCTCCATGATTCGAGTGGCATGCGCCAGCACCTCGCGACCAGCATCGGTAATCTCCATGCCTCGTCCATGTCGATCAAACAGGTAGGTACCGAGTTCTTTTTCCAGCATTCGAATTTGTCGGCTGAGTGCCGGTTGTGCGATGTGAAGCCGGTCTGAGGCCTTGCTGAGACTGCCTAGCTCGGCCACGTGAATCAAGGTTTTGAGTTGAACGACATCCATTACCAGGCCAGTCAAAGTCGGGCTCGGCGCGAAATGCGTCGAAAGTAGTATGAGTGTAAACGCATTAGCGTTTCCTGGAATGCCACAGGGCCCGCGTCGCATGGGGCCTAATGGCTTTATAGCCGGCTGTATCCCCCAGCCCGTAGGGGCTGCAAGACAAGCTATAGAATTTCGGTATATCAGTTAGACCTGGCTGACGGCTTATTACCCTCGTCACTCTGCGGTAGCGTGCAATCAACGTCGACGCCAAGAGCGATCGACTGACTACAAGAATAAGATTCGAGGGCTTGCCGCCATGATTTACTACCTTTCTCGTTACCTGACCGACCCGCCTTATACAGTCAGCGAACAGCTGACCTCTCATATACACCCCCCCGCTTCATGTGCCTTGGTCGTCGAAGGGTCACAGCACTTGCGTTAAGCACATCAACCCATCGAGCTAGCAACGTCGGACACGCATCAGCGTGGGCCTCGTATCGTCTCGCCTTGAAACAAGGGTGAACAGAATGTCTGCATCAACCAGCGACTCAACACGCCACACTGAAAAGTCCGATCAGATGAAAAGTCCGAATCGTGTCAGAGCCATCATGGGTGCCTGCTCGGGCAATCTGGTGGAGTGGTACGACTTTTTCATTTACGCCTATACCGCCATCTATTTTGCGAGCTCGTTTTTCCCCAAAGGCGACACCACCAGTCAGTTGCTCGCAACCGCCGGCGTCTTCGCCGTCGGCTTTTTCATGCGGCCGCTCGGCGGTTGGATTTTTGGCTGGATTGCTGATACCCGCGGCCGCAAGGTATCGATGATTATCTCGGTGTTCATGATGTGCGCCGGTTCCTTGTTGATTGCCGTCACGCCGACCTATGAAACCATCGGTGTGGCGGCGCCAGTTTTGCTTGTCGTTGCCAGGCTGATTCAGGGGCTGTCAGTGGGCGCGGAGTACGGCACCGGCGCCACCTACATCAGTGAAATCGCGACACCTGGACGCCGTTGTTTCTATGGATCATTCCAGTACTTCACCATCATCGCAGGCCAACTCCTCGCCCTGATGACCGTGGTCATACTTCAACAAACCCTTACCGGCGAGGAATTGCGGGAATGGGGCTGGAGAATTCCTTTTTTCATCGGCGCCTTTAGTTCTATCGTAGTCGTGTATTTGCGTCGCGCGATGCATGAAACCGCCACAAAAAAAGAAATGAACCGCAAAGATGCCGGCTCGCTACGTGGCATGTTCAAACACAAACGCGCAGTGGCACTGGTGGTCGCGTTTACCATTGGCGGTTCACTTTACTTCTACACCTTCACCACCTACATGCAGAAATTTCTGGTGATCTCTGCGGGGTTTAGTCCGGAAACGGTGAGTTTCATCATGACGGCCGCCCTGGTCGGTTTCATGTTTTGTCAGCCACTCTTTGGTCTGCTCGCTGACCGAATCGGAATCAAGGTCCATATGTTGTTGTTTTCCGGGTTGGCCATGCTACTGGTGATCCCCCTGCTCTATTCACTGCAATCAGTCAGTAGTCCATTTACAGCGTTCCTGCTGGTATTTGGCGGCCTGGCAATCGCGTCGCTCTACACCCCGATTGCCGGTATCGTCAAAGCTGAACTGTTCCCGCCAGCGGTACGTGCATTGGGTGTGGGCTTTCCTTATGCCGTCGGCAACGCGGCGTTCGGTGGCACCGCCGAATACGTCGCCTTGTCGCTTCGGTCGCAGGGTATTGAGGAGTATTTCTTCTTCTACGTCGCGGCCGTAGTAACCATCACGTTCATCGCAGCGATGCTAATGCCCAACCTGTCCCGCTATGGTTACATCAGCGGCTCGGGTGAGATCGAAGAACGCACCGGACTTAGGGGCTGCATCAAATCGCAGGCTGCAAGGATCTGAGGCACTGACGATTACCGTGGTTTTTTGAAAGGGCCCATGATGATCCATGGGCCCTTTTAAAATCATTGGATAGCGGATACCGATGCTACTTGTGATGAATGCTCTTGATGAACCGTGGTTACCTTTCCCGGTTTGGCCATGCCTGCAAATCCAGATCAAGATCCTTGAACTGACTTGAGTCGAAGACGGGCGTCTTGATGCCGGCCGAGTACTGCACACCGACGAAGATGTCGCGCATGGCAGCGCCTTTGGCCTTGTTCCTTACATTCGTATTGCCTACGCCCTGGATGACGCTTCATTGCGCCGGGCTTGCGAGGCGATCCGTACGTTCTGCACCTCTCTGCGTCAATCATTTCCCTTCCCATAATGCGTGGCTATCGCCGTTGCCCAAGAGGCCACGCATTCATCCCCCAGCTATACAAAATGGGCATATCTCAAAGACAAAAACGGTAGTCGTCCTTCTCCTCCATCCCTCCCAGAATGGGTGAAAACACAAAAGCAGCACTGCTTGGGAGATTGGCATGTCAACAGAAGCTGAACACACCGTGGGACAGGATTGGCAAGAGGACGTGTTCCGCGTGCTCAAGGCCCACGACGTCAAACACGTGGTCTTCGTACCGGATGCAGGCCACTCGGCGGCGATCCGTATGTCGTATGCAGACCCGGACATCAAGGCTGTTGTCCTCACCACCGAGGAAGAAGGCATCGGCTATCTCGCCGGCGCATGGCTTGGCGGCGAACGCGGTGCCCTCCTGATGCAGTCCAGCGGAGTCGGTAACTGCATCAACACTCTGGCACTTCAAGTCTGTGCCGGCTTCCCGCTGTTGATGGTGGTCACCATGCGCGGCGACTGGGCCGAATTCAACGCGTGGCAGAACCCGATGGGCCAGGCCACAGAAGCCTCCCTGAACCTGATGAAAGTGATGACCTGGCGCGCGGACGTCCCGGAAGACGTCGCCCCGCTGCTGCACGGTGCCGCGACCATGGCCTTCAACGGTGATTCGTCCACTGCCCTGCTGCTCGGCCAGCGCCTGATTGGAGAAAAGAAATGGGTCAAGTAAGCGCAAACCACACTCTGTGCCGCCGCGAAGTGGTCAAGGCCTTACTGGCCGACCGCAAAGACGTGCTGGTCGTGACGGGGCTGGGCTCTGCGTCCTATGACGTGATGGCCGCCGGTGACAACGATCTGAATTATTACCTCTGGGCCGCCATGGGCAGCGCAATCACTGTGGGCCTGGGCCTGGCGAATGCGCAGCCAAACAAATCGGTGGTGGTGGTCACCGGTGACGGAGAGTTGCTCATGGGGTTCGGCGCACTGGCCACGGTGGCACTGCAGAAGCCTGCCAACCTAACCATCGCGGTGCTGGATAACGGTCACTTTGGTGAAACCGGCATGCAAGTCAGCCACGCCGGTTTTGGTATTTCCCTGAATCAGGTCGCAAAGACTTGCGGCTTCAGCTGGACCGACGAAATCCGTGACATGGAAGGCGTACATAACTTGCGCGAGCGCTTTGCAACTCGCGATGGCGTCAAGCTTGCGACGATCAAAATCAAGGCGGAAAACCCGCCACGGGTGCTGCCACCACGTGATGGTCACTACATCAAGAATCGCTTTCGTGCCGCCCTGGGTTTCAACCCGATCTGATTGCCTTTTGCCCGGTCCCGGTCACGCAGGGCAGGTGCTGTGCGTGACGCGTGGAGGAGAATAATAATGACTGATCACAACTCTGAAGAACTCAATGCCATCCGCGAGGGCGTACGCGCTCTGTGCGCTGAATTCGATGCAGCTTACTGGCGTAAAGTCGATGAGGAAAAAGGTTTTCCGGAAACCTTCGTCAAGGCACTGACCGACGCAGGTTGGCTGGCAGCGATGATCCCTGTCGAATATGGTGGCTCCGGCCTCGGGCTGGCTGAGGCCTCGGTAATCCTGGAAGAAGTGAACCGCTGCGGCGGTAATTCCGGCACCGTGCACGGCCAGATGTACAACATGTTCACCCTGCTACGACACGGCAGCGAGGCGCAGAAAAGCTACTACCTGCCGAAACTGGCCAGCGGCGAATTGCGCCTGCAATCGATGGGCGTCACTGAACCCACCACTGGCACCGACACCACCAAGATCAAGACCACAGCGATCAAACGCGGTGACAAGTACGTGATCAACGGACAGAAGGTGTGGATCTCGCGGGTCCAGCACTCCGACCTGATGATCTTGCTGGCGCGTACCACGCCGTTGGCCGACGTGAAGAAAAAATCCGAGGGCATGTCGATCTTCCTCGTCGATCTACGGGAGGCCATCGGCAACGGCATGACCGTGCAGCCGATCGCCAACATGGTCAATCACGAAACCAACGAACTGTTCTTCGACAACCTGGAAATTCCTGCCGATAGCCTCATCGGCGAGGAAGGCAAAGGTTTCCGCTACATCCTGGACGGACTGAACGCCGAGCGCACACTGATCGCAGCCGAATGCATTGGTGACGGCCGCTGGTTTATCGAAAAAGCCAGCGCCTATGCGCGTGATCGCGTCGTGTTCGGACGCCCTATCGGGCAGAACCAGGGCGTTCAGTTCCCCATCGCTGAAGCACACATTGAAATCGAAGCGGCTGACCTGATGCGCTGGCGTGCTTGCGAGGAATACGACAGCGGTATCAACGCCGGGGCCAGTGCCAATATGGCCAAGTACCTGGCGGCGAAAGCCTCTTGGGAAGCCGCCAATGCGTGCTTGCAGACTCACGGCGGTTTTGGCTTTGCCTGCGAGTACGACGTCGAGCGCAAATTCCGTGAAACCCGTCTGTATCAGGTGGCGCCCATCTCCACCAACCTGATCCTGTCGTACGTTGCCGAACACCTGCTTGAACTGCCGCGCTCCTTTTAAAGGATCAGCGTAAAACCCAGCGCGTCGGCTCGAACAGGCGCGACTGGGGAGCCATGACAAAAGAGATAATAATCATGAGCCAATCCAAAGGCGTCCGTCCGCTCGATGGCATTACCGTCGTCAGCCTTGAACATGCCATTGCAGCTCCCTTCTGCACCCGACAATTGGCCGATCTTGGCGCGCGCGTGATCAAGGTCGAACGCCCAGGCACGGGTGACTTCGCCAGAGGGTACGACCAACGCGTCAACGGTCTCGCCTCGCACTTTGTCTGGACCAATCGTTCGAAAGAAAGCCTGACCCTCGATCTGAAACAAGATTCGGCCACCGAGGTGCTGGACAGCTTGCTGGCCACTGCCGATGTCCTGGTGCAGAACCTGGCGCCGGGTGCCGCAGCACGAATGGGACTTTCATTTGAGGCTTTGCATCAGCGGTTTCCGCGCCTGATCGTTTGTGACATTTCAGGCTACGGCGCAGGCGGCCCGTATGAAAAGAAAAAAGCCTATGACCTGTTGATCCAAAGCGAAGGCGGTTTCCTGTCGGTCACCGGCGGACCAGGTGAGGAAGAAATGGCCAAGGCAGGTTGCTCGATTGCTGACATCGCGGCCGGCATGTACGCCTACACCGGAATTCTGTCTGCCTTGCTGTTGCGTGGACGCACTGGCGAAGGTAGCCACCTTGATGTGTCCATGCTGGAAAGCCTGGTCGAGTGGATGAACTACCCGATGTACTACGCCTACAACGGCTCTCCCCCTCCCCCTCGCGCCGGCGCCGCGCACGCCACGATTTACCCCTATGGCCCCTTCCCTATCGGTGACGGCACCACAGTCATGCTGGGGTTGCAGAACGAACGAGAGTGGCGGCTGTTTTGCGACAAGGTACTGCTTACTCCTGAACTGGCGAAAGACGAACGCTTCTCTGCCAACTTCAAGCGCGTCGAAAACCGCCAGGCGCTGCGGGCACTCATCGTTGAATCGTTCTCCACACTCAATTTCGATGCCGTGTTTGATCGATTGGAGCATGCGCAAATTGCTAATGCTCGGGTCAATGACATGCAAGGTGTTTGGGACCATCCGCAACTTCAGGCGCGTGATCGCTGGCGGGAAGTCGAAACCTCCGCCGGTACCGTCCCGAGCTTGATACCTCCCGGCAGCAACAGCGCGTTCGAGCCACGTATGGATGCCGTACCGGGTCTCGGTCAGCACACCGAACAGGTGCTCAGGGAACTGGGGCTGGATACAGACCGTATTGAACTAATGCGCGCAGCCGGGGCGATTTAGCCTTCATCTGAAAACAAAAAACCTGCCTGCAACGATCAAAGTTTTTCGAGAGAACACTGCCCAATGAAAATGCTGGTAGCTGTGAAACGAGTGGTCGACTACAACGTCAAGGTTCGCGTCAAGGCGGACAATTCCGGCGTAGACCTCGCCAACGTCAAGATGTCGATAAACCCGTTCTGCGAAATCGCAGTGGAAGAAGCCGTACGCCTGAAAGAGAAAGGTGTTGCGACTGAAATCATCGTCGTCTCCATCGGCCCGACCACCGCTCAAGAGCAACTGCGCACCGCGCTGGCTCTGGGTGCCGATCGCGCCATCCTCGTCGAATCCGCCGAAGATCTGACTTCCCTGGCTGTTGCCAAACTGTTGAAAGCTGTTGTCGACAAGGAACAGCCACAGCTGGTGATCCTTGGCAAACAAGCCATCGACAGCGACAACAACCAGACTGGCCAGATGCTCGCTGCATTGAGCGGCTACGGTCAGGGCACGTTCGCTTCGAAAGTCGAAATCAGCGGCGGCAGCGTTGCTGTCACCCGCGAAATCGACGGCGGCGCACAGACGGTTTCCCTGAAACTGCCAGCCATCGTCACCACCGACCTGCGTTTGAACGAGCCGCGCTACGCGTCCCTGCCAAACATCATGAAAGCCAAGAAGAAGCCTCTCGAAGTGCTGACTCCGGACGCTTTGGGCGTTTCCACCGCCTCCACCAACAAGACCGTAAAAGTCGAAGCGCCGGCTGCACGCAGCGCGGGTATCAAGGTCAAGTCGGTGGCGGAACTGGTCGAGAAACTGAAAAACGAAGCGAAGGTACTTTGAGTTAAGGAGCCTGAAATGACTATCTTGGTTATTGCTGAACACGACAACAAAGTGCTGGCTCCGGCCACGCTGAACACCGTGGCTGCTGCTGCAAAAATCGGCGGTGACGTCCACGTTCTGGTTGCAGGCCAGGGCGCTGGCGCCGTGGCTGAAGCTGCTGCGAAAATCGCTGGCGTGAGCAAAGTCCTGAACGCTGACAATGCCGCTTACGCGCATCAGCTGCCGGAAAACGTTGCTTCGCTGGTAGCCGAGCTGGGCGCTGGTTACAGCCACATCCTGGCTGCCGCCACTTCCAACGGCAAAAACATCCTGCCGCGCGTTGCCGCCCAGCTGGACGTTGACCAGATTTCCGAGATCATCTCGGTCGAAAGCGCAGACACTTTCAAGCGTCCGATCTACGCCGGTAACGCCATCGCTACCGTGCAATCGACCGCTTCGATCAAGGTGATAACTGTGCGTGCCACCGGTTTCGACCCGGTTGCTGCTGAAGGTGGTTCGGCTGCCGTTGAAGCCGTCTCCGCTGCCCACGACGCTGGCATCTCCAGCTTTGTTGGCGAAGAACTGGCCAAGTCCGATCGTCTGGAACTGACCGCTGCCAAGATCGTCGTTTCCGGCGGCCGCGGCATGCAGAACGGCGACAACTTCAAACACCTGTACGCCCTGGCCGACAAGCTGGGCGCTGCCGTGGGTGCTTCGCGCGCCGCGGTCGACGCAGGTTTTGTTCCGAACGACATGCAGGTCGGTCAGACCGGCAAGATCGTTGCTCCACAGCTGTACATCGCCGTCGGTATCTCCGGCGCGATCCAGCACCTGGCCGGCATGAAAGACTCCAAAGTGATCGTTGCGATCAACAAGGACGAAGAAGCGCCGATCTTCCAGGTGGCCGATTACGGCCTGGTGGCGGATCTTTTTGAAGCGATTCCAGAAATGGCCACCCTGGCCTGATCACTGACCAATTGGAGCAAAGAATATGAGCATCAGTTCCGATTTTTCCGCCTGGATTGGACGACGTCAGGAAAGCCAGGACCGGATCAGTTTCACTCTGGTCAGACGCATTGCCGCGACATTGGGCGAGTCGGCACCACAACCCGGTGAGCCGCTGCCGCCCCTGTGGCACTGGGCATTTTTTCAGGAGCCGGTGGGTGCCAGCGAACTGGGGCCGGACGGCCATCCAGCGCTTGGGGGATTTTTGCCGCCGGCCCGTAACCGCAATCGTATGTGGGCGGGAAGCCGAATTGAGTTTTTCCAGCCATTAAAAGTGGATGCTGAAGTGACCTGTGTATCGACCATCCTCAACGTCGAGGAGAAGCACGGTCGCACGGGTTCCTTATTGTTCGTCACAGTACGCCATGAGTTTTTCCAGGACGGCAAACGCGCGCTTCAAGACGATCAGGACATTGTTTACCGTGAACCTTCCCCGCCCAAACTGAACGGTACCGAAAAGCTACCTGAAGGCCAATGGCAGGAACGGATAGAGCCCACTCCAACCCTGCTGTTTCGCTATTCCGCAGTGACCTTCAATGGTCATCGTATTCACTATGACTGGCCGTATGTGACAGAGAACGAAGGTTATCCGGGGCTGGTGGTACATGGTCCATTGATCGCCACGTTGAGTTTGCGTGCCTTTACCAAAGCGCATCCAACTGCGCGCCTGGAGCGTTTCGCATTCCGCGGAGTACGACCTCTGATTTCGCCTAAACCTTTCGAGGTGGGCGGACGTCTAATCGAAAACGGCAAGGCACAGGTCTGGGCTGGCAATCAGGACGGCACAGCACAGATTGGAGAGATCGAGTTCAGCAATGGAGCAACGCCATGAGCGAATCAATTGTTCGCTCCGCCCTGTTTGTGCCGGCCACTCGACCAGAGCGCATCTCAAAAGCTATTGCCACCGGAGCGGATCGAGTCATCGTTGACTTGGAAGATGCCGTGCAAGAAAACCTCAAGGAGCAGGCGAGGGATAATCTCGACGCGTTCCTGAGCGAAGCCCCGGATGCACGGATTCTGGTCCGAGTGAATGCCCCGGATCACTGGGCGCATGTTGCGGATCTGGATCTTTGCCGACGCCACGCCGGCGTTATCGGAATTCTGCTGCCCAAAGCAGAAAGCGCGAAACAGGTCACCACAGCTGCCGGTACCGAAAAACCGATTTGGCCAATCATCGAGAGCGCGAAGGGCTTGTCAGCACTCAACGAAATTGCCGGCACTCAAGGCGTTGAGCGGTTGTCGTTCGGTAGTCTGGATCTGGGTCTGGACCTGAACCTGTCTACTGGCAGCCCTGCCGCTGAAGAAATCCTTAGCCATGCGCGCTACGCCGTTTTGCTTGCAACCCGGGTTGCCGCGCTCGCTCCAGCGTTGGATGGGGTATTTCCGTCGATCCAGGACACCGCAGGGCTGCTACGTGCTGTTCATTTTGCACGCGACATGGGCTTTGGTGGCGCGCTGTGTATCCATCCAACCCAAGTCGCGATCATTCATCAGGCGCTGAAACCAAGCCAGGAAGAATTGCACTGGGCGCAACGCATTATCGAAGCCGCTCGTTCAGGTGAAGGCGTTTTCGTGCTGGATGGGCAAATGGTCGATGCGCCGGTCATTGGTCGCGCACAATCCATTTTGGCTCGCGCGATCTGATTCAAAACCGGCGCTGTTGCTTAAAAGCTATGCATCCATTCCCATCCTAAAGGACGGTGTCATGACTAACGTTTCCGGCCTTAGACCCGTGGCATCGATCATCACTGCGCGGGACGCCGCACATGCTCTGGAACTGGCCAATGACAGTGAATTCGGACTCGCCTCGACCATCTACACGAGCAATGTCGAACTTGCCCAGAAGCTGGCCGGCGAACTGAAAACCGGAGGCGTATTCATCAATGGCTATTGCGCAACCGATCCACGCGTCACTTTCGGCGGCGTAAAGAAAAGCGGTTTTGGCCGTGAACTGTCGCATTTCGGTGTGCGCGAATTCTGTAATGCACAGACCGTCTGGCTGGACCGTCACTAACAACAAGCGAGTCGCCAAGCCCCGCGAGACCTCTCGCTTCACCCTAATGAGGAGCTTTTGATGCGTGCCTTCCCTGCAATCCTGGGCGTTACCCTGACTGTGACCTTAAGTAGTACTGCCCTCATGGCTGCCGAACCCACCGGCACGCTTAAGAAAATCAAGACCTCGGGGACCATCACCCTGGGTCACCGAGACTCGTCCATTCCGTTCTCTTATATTGCCGACGGATCCGGTCAGCCGGTGGGCTACTCCCATGACATTCAATTAAAGATTGTCGAGGCTATCAAGCAAGAACTCGGTATGCCCAAGCTGAACGTACGGTACAACCTGGTGACATCACAGACGCGTATCCCACTGGTGCAAAACGGCACTGTGGACCTGGAGTGCGGCTCCACAACCAATACCGCCGAGAGAGCTCGGCAGGTCGACTTCTCGGTCGGCATTTTTGAAGCCAGCACCCGCCTGTTGGTCAGGAAGGATTCGGTTTACAAGGACTTTCAAGATCTCAACGGCAAGAACGTAGTGACTACTGCTGGCAGCACTGCCGAGCGGATGCTCAAGGTCATGAATGCCGAGAAAAAGATGAACATGAACGTAATCTCTGCCAAAGACATTGGCGAGTCTTACCAAATGCTCGAGTCCGGCCGCGCCATTGCGTTTATGCAAGACGACGCATTGCTGGCGGGCGAGATGGCCAAGGCGAAGAAACCGGAAGATTGGGTGGTGACTGGCACCCCGCAATCCAACGAAATCTATGGTTGCACAATGCGTCGGGGTGATCCGGATCTCAAAAAAGTCGTGGATGACTCGATCAAGTCACTTTTTGTCTCGGGTGAAATCAACGCCATCTACGATAAATGGTTTACTCAGCCCATCCCTCCCAAAGGCTTGAATCTCAAATTCCCCATGAGCGCAGAGCTCAAAACAATCATCGCCCAACCCAACGACCAACCGGCGCCGGAAAAGGCTCTTTAACGGCGGTCGCGTCGTTGAGTGCGAAGACGGTCATCGAATGACGGCAGCCGACTGCAAGGCTGCTGCCCGATCGTCTCTATGAGAGCGCATCGAGCTATCAACGACCGAGCTCAGATAGTGCGTTTGCTTTCATGGACATCTCGAAGTGCATGCCACGCCAAGTAGAAGACACCCGTGCGTCCGCAGAACAAGCCGACCGTAAACCCTGATGCGGCACCAGCAAGGGCGAGCATTCCCACAGTGGCCGAGAATTCTGGATGTACGGCAGCTTGATAACCGATGAAGTATTTCACGGCAAAAAAGAGAAGCGAGATACCAAGAACTTTCCATGTCCCAGGAACGATCAGGTGCTTGCCCTCCTCGTCCAAAGTCAGTCCGCGTCGAGGAAATAGTGCAAATGCGACTAAGCCACCTAAAAGCATTCCCGTGACCCAACTGCCCACGGTCAACTCAACGCGGTCCGCGTAGCTGAGAGAAAGGAGTGACCAGACCACCAAAACAACCGGTGTGATGATCAGCGACCGCTGACTTTCACGACTGGTTTTCCTGGCACTCAAACCGTAGTAGCAGACCAAGAGAAATGCGCCGTAAACCCACAGTGGCGTGCCTTCCAGAGCATCGAGCATTGTTCAGCTTCCTTGCCAAAGTTTATTGCCGGATGCTGGCACAGCCTCAGATACGTTGCCACTTATTTGAAATAAGACGAGCCCCCTCAAAAAGCGATATTCCGGCCCCTTCCCCACCTCTAATACGTCAGCACTCCTCCCCCGCGCCCATCGGCAACCAGCGGGAGGCATGAGTGTTGACGAATACAGGTGAACAACCCGCCACCTTGGAGGCGACCATGAACGCAGCATTGAAGATTTGCCAGGAGCGTTTCGACGCTAAGTTGCCTCCAGAGGTCAGCGACGCGAATCCGGAACAGGAGTGGCTTGAACATTCTGCGGAACAGTTGGTGTACGGCATGGACATCAAGTGGAAGCGTCGCCACGGCCAACCGCAGGTGGTGACGTTTGATCGGTATTGCACTTACCTGCAGGGCATCCTGAATCAGCGCCAGATCGATGGCCTGGACGAGCCTGATTCGTTCGCTCGACTGTTCCTTTCCTCGATCCTTGGCAGTCAGGCGGATTCACGCGGGCACGCTGCGGAACTGATGGGCGAACAGCGTCCCATCGAAGCCGCGGAACGAATCGCCATGGATTTGCACAGGCCCTACGCCTTTGACGCGGTTGCAGCAGAACGGGAAGAGCTCGAAGACGACGTGGATGGCAACCTATGAGCGCTCACATCCTTATCGACGACGTGCTCGAAATCCTCAAGCACGCTGCAAGCACTCAGGAAGAGGCGGTAATTGTTCAGCGGATGATCACTCAGTTCCTCGTTGATCAGTCGCTAACTCTCAAAGAATTCGACCACTACTGCGCACGCCTCGCCCTACTTGGTGCACCGTAAACCAGATCGGCTGAAACAGAAGCAAGCACAGACAAAGGACCACTGGACGAAGGTTGAGGAGCGGTATTTGACGCGAGCATTCAAGGAGGCCAGGGAGGGCGGCGAACTGCTACGCGGGATGGAAGGAAGAGGAAATGCCGGGCTTTCACGAAGTGCGAGCGCTGTCGCTGCACCTGTACAAGAAAGCCGGAAAGGATGGGCAAAAGATCGCTGGCCATGCGAGCGAGGGCATGACCAAAAACTACCAGCGGGACCATGAGGAAATCATCTGGTCAGAGGCGATTCCGGACCTGAATATCAGCGAAATCACTGGGTAGTTTTGCGCCAGTTTTGCGCAGGCACAAAAAAGCCGATCTATCTGATCGGCTCAAGTGTCTGATATTACTCAGGAATAATGGTCGGGACGGAGTGATTCGAACACTCGACCCCTAGCACCCCATGCTAGTGCGCTACCGGACTGCGCTACGCCCCGACTAGGCGTTTTACTGGGTTCGCTTCTGAACGAAGCGATCAGGAATATACCGCAAGCTTTTGAAATGTGGAAGTATTTTAAAAGCCTGTATTACTTCTTCAAAACCACCAGAACATCTTCTAGTTCGGAGATCATCTGGCGAATCATTTGCTTGTATTGGGTAGTATCGTCTTTGGCCTCATCACCGGACATGCGCTGGCGAGCGCCGCTGATGGTGAACCCCTGGTCGTACAGCAACGCGCGGATCTGTCGGATCATCAGCACATCCTGGCGCTGATAATACCGACGGTTCCCAGTGCGTTTGACGGGGTTAAGTTGAGGAAACTCCTGCTCCCAGTAGCGCAACACATGCGGTTTTACCGCACAGAGCTCGCTGACTTCACCAATGGTGAAGTAGCGTTTGCCTGGGATGACGGGTAGCTCGTCGTTATGACTTGGTTCCAGCATAAGCCTCAACTCGGGCCTTCAACTTCTGCCCTGGACGAAAGGTGACCACACGGCGAGCCGTGATCGGGATTTCTTCTCCCGTTTTTGGATTGCGGCCAGGCCGCTGGCGTTTGTCACGCAGGTCAAAGTTGCCGAAACCGGACAACTTGACCTGTTCGTTGTCTTCCAGAGCGTGTCTGATTTCTTCAAAAAACAGCTCGACCAATTCCTTGGCCTCGCGCTTGTTCAGACCCAACTCTTCGTACAGACGTTCCGCCATCTCAGCTTTCGTCAAAGCCCCCATACGTCACTTCCTTAACGTGGCGTTCAACCTTTGTTCGAGCGAGGTGAGGATATTTTGTGTCGTGGTATTCACCTCATCGTCATTAAGAGTGCGCGATGGATGCTGCCAGGTCAAGCCAACTGCAAGGCTTTTTCTATGCGGATCAATGCCTTTACCTTGATAGACGTCAAATAGCCTGAGGTCTGTCAGCCATTCCCCTGCATTTTCACGGATAACATCCAAAACGGCAGTGGCGGCAACTTCACGGTCAGCGATCAGTGCCAGGTCGCGGCGCACTTCTGGGAAGCGCGACAGCTCGCTGAATTTAGGCATCTTGCCCGAGGCGACTTCAGCCAGGACCAACTCGAAAACGAATACTGGACGGTCGAGACCGAGGGTTTTCGACAATTCTGGGTGGATAGCACCGACAAAGCCTACCAAGCGACCTTCACGTTCAATACGTGCAGTCTGCCCTGGATGCAGCGCCGGGTGGCTGCCAGGAACGAAGGTGAACGCATCCAATGCACCCGCAAAGCCAAGGACGGCTTCCACGTCAGCCTTGACGTCGAAGAAGTCCACAGCATCGCGGCCCTGCGCCCAGCCCTCCGGCAAGCGACTGCCGCAGACAACACCGGCCAGCATCGGCTCTTGCTTCAAACCGTCCAACTGACCAACGAAACGCAGACCACTTTCAAACATGCGCACGCGGTCTTGCTGGCGGTTCAAGTTGTGGGAAAGGGCCTTCACCAGACCAGGCCATAGAGACGAGCGCATCGCGGCCATGTCGTTGGAGATCGGGTTGGCCAGCAACAGGGGCTGGACACCAGGGTTGAACAGTTCGAACTGTCTCGGATCGATGAAGCTGTAGGTCACCGCTTCCTGGTAACCACGGGCAACCAGCAGACGACGCAACTCTGGCAAGTGCGCACGCGCCTCGGCCTTGGGTTGCGGTGCCAGGCGCGCTTGCGGATAACGAACCGGCAGGCGGTTGTAACCGTACAGACGAGCCAACTCTTCGATTAGATCGACTTCCAGGCTGATATCGAAGCGATGGCTTGGCACTTCAACATGCCACTGCCCTTCCCCACCTGCAGAAATATTCAACCCGAGGGCCGACAACAGTTGCTCGATTTCAGCCGGTGCGATGACCAGGCCGAGCATTTGCTCAACGCTTTTAGCGCGCAGGGTGATCGGTGCCACAGATGGCAGGTACTGTTGGCTGACAGTCTCGGTGATCGGACCGGCTTCGCCACCGGTAATATCCAGCAGCAGGCCAGTGGCGCGCTCCATGGCTTCACGGGCCAGCTTCCAGTCTACGCCACGCTCGTAACGGTGCGACGCATCGGTGTGCAAGCCATAGGAACGGGCCTTGCCAGCGATGGCGATTTGGTCAAAGAATGCGCTTTCAAGGAAGATGTCGCGAGTGGTCGCGGAAACACCGCTGTGCTCGCCACCCATTACGCCGGCGATCGCAAGAGCGCGGGAATGGTCAGCGATCACCAGGGTGTCGGCGCGCAGGCTGACTTCCTGGCCGTCGAGCAGAACCAGCTTCTCGCCTTCTTCAGCCATGCGTACGCGGATGCCACCGTTGATTTCGGAGAGATCGAATGCGTGCAGCGGTTGGCCCAGTTCCAGCATCACGTAGTTGGTGATGTCGACGGCAGCGTCGATGCTGCGCACGTCGGCGCGGCGCAGGCGCTCAACCATCCACAGTGGAGTTGGCTTGGACAGGTCGACGTTGCGAATTACGCGGCCCAGGTAACGTGGGCAGGCAGCTGGCGCTAGCACCTCAATCGGACGCACTTCATCGTGTACCGCAGGCACGGCGGCAACTACTGGACGGGTAACCGGGGCGTTGTACAGCGCGCCCACTTCACGGGCCAGCCCAGCCAGGGACAGGCAGTCGCCACGGTTTGGGGTCAGGTCGACCTCGATGCTGGCGTCTTCCAGTTCCAGGTAGACACGAATGTCCTGGCCAACAGGCGCATCCGCCGGCAGCTCCATCAAGCCGTCGTTACCTTCGCCTACCTGCAGCTCCGCCTGGGAGCACAGCATACCGTTGGACTCAACGCCGCGCAGCTTAGCCTTCTTGATCTTGAAATCGCCTGGCAGTTCGGCACCGATCATGGCAAACGGAATCTTCAGACCCGGGCGCACGTTGGGCGCTCCGCACACCACCTGGAAAGTTTCCGCGCCGTTGCTGACCTGGCACACACGCAGTTTGTCGGCATCCGGGTGCTGCTCGGTGCTAAGCACCTCGCCCACAACCACGCCACTGAAAACACCGGCGGCCGGCGTTACGCTATCGACCTCAAGACCGGCCATCGACAGACGAGCAACCAGCGCGTCGCGATCTACCTGCGGGCTTACCCAGCCGCGCAGCCATTGTTCACTGAATTTCATCCTGCTCTCCTAAAGATTCGTTACGACTAGCGAAATTGCGCGAGGAACCGCAAGTCGTTGTCGAAGAACAGACGCAAGTCGTTCACGCCGTAACGCAGCATGGCCAGACGCTCAACGCCCATGCCGAAGGCAAAGCCCGAGAACTCTTCCGGATCGATCCCGGACATGCGCAGCACGTTGGGGTGAACCATGCCGCAGCCCATCACTTCCAGCCAACCAGTCTGTTTGCAGACTCGGCAGCCTTTACCGCTGCACATCACGCATTCCATGTCGACTTCAGCGGAAGGCTCGGTGAACGGGAAGAACGATGGACGGAAACGTACCGCCAGCTCTTTCTCGAAGAACACTCGCAGGAACTCTTCGATGGTGCCTTTGAGGTCGGCGAAGTTGATATCGCGATCAACCAGCAGGCCTTCGACCTGATGGAACATCGGCGAGTGGGTGATATCGGAGTCGCTACGATAAACGCGACCTGGGCAGACGATGCGGATCGGCGGTTTGTTCGCTTCCATGGTGCGGACCTGTACCGGTGAGGTATGGGTGCGCAACAGCATGTTCGCGTTGAAATAGAAGGTGTCGTGCATCGACCTGGCCGGGTGATGGCCTGGGATGTTGAGCGCCTCAAAGTTGTGATAGTCGTCTTCGACCTCAGGGCCTTCGGCAATGCCATAGCCTATATGGGTGAAGAACTGCTCGATACGTTCCAGAGTCCGGGTGATCGGATGTAGACCGCCCGAGGCTTGGCCACGGCCAGGCAAAGTTACATCAATAGACTCGGCGGCGAGTTTGGCCGCGAGATCGGCCTCCTCCATCGACGCCTTGCGCGCATTGAGAACCTCTGTGACGCGCTCCTTGGCAACGTTAATCAGCGCGCCGACTTGCGGGCGCTCTTCGGCTGGCAAATTCCCCAGGGTCTTCATCACCTGAGTCAATTCACCCTTTTTGCCAAGGTAGTGAACCCGGATTTGCTCCAGGGCATTGATATCTTCAGCGCTTTGCACAGCCTCAAGAGCTTGAGCGACGAGCGCGTCCAGGTTTTCCATGTACAGACTCCAGATACAAAATAGGGGAAGAGCTTGAAGGCTCTTCCCCTATTTATGACGTTTACCACCTTGGGCTACAGGAGCAGCCCAAGGTGACTGTCGGGGGTACTTAAGCCAAGGAGGCTTTAGCTTTCTCGACAATCGCAGCAAACACCGCTTTTTCGTTCACGGCCAGTTCAGCCAGAACCTTACGGTCGATTTCGATGGACGCTTTTTTCAGGCCAGCGATGAAACGGCTGTAGGACAGACCGTTAACACGCGCACCGGCGTTGATACGAGCGATCCACAGAGCGCGGAACTGACGTTTTTTCTGACGACGGTCACGGTAGGCGTATTGGCCTGCCTTGATTACCGCTTGTTTGGCAACACGGAATACGCGTGAACGCGCGCCGTAGTAGCCTTTAGCAAGTTTCAGAATTTTTTTGTGACGCTTACGGGCCATGACGCCACGCTTTACACGAGCCATGAGTTACTTCCTCTATTCTTGATCCAAAATTAACGAAGGCGCAGCATGCGCTCGACTTTTGCCACGTCAGACGGATGCAGCAAGCTGCTACCGCGCAGTTGACGCTTACGCTTGGTCGACATTTTGGTCAGGATGTGGCTCTTGAAAGCGTGCTTATGCTTGATACCGTTAGCAGTTTTCAGAAACCGCTTAGCAGCACCACTTTTAGTCTTCATCTTTGGCATGTTCGGATACTCCGCATTCAGTTGATAAACATAATCAGAAGGCCTGCCGTGCCCTGTTGATTACTTCTTCTTTTTCGGGGCGATGACCATGATCAGTTGGCGTCCTTCCATCTTAGGATGCTGTTCGACCGAACCGTACTCAAGCAAGTCAGCTTCAACCCGCTTGAGGAGTTCCATCCCCAGCTCCTGGTGGGCCATCTCACGGCCGCGGAATCGCAAGGATACCTTGGCCCTGTCCCCATCACTCAGGAAACGTACCAGGTTGCGCAGTTTTACCTGGTAATCCCCTTCCTCCGTCCCTGGACGAAACTTGATTTCTTTTACTTGAATCTGCTTTTGGTTCTTCTTCGCCGCGGCAACCTGCTTCTTCTTTTCGAAGATCGACTTGCCGTAGTCCATCACCCGACAAACAGGTGGGATTGCATCGGCGGAGATTTCCACCAAGTCCAGCTTGGACTCTTCTGCAATACGAAGCGCTTCATCAATCGAGACGATGCCAATCTGCTCGCCGTCAGCGCCAATTAACCGAACCTCGCGTGCCGAGATATTCTCGTTGATCGGGGCTTTCGGTGCAGCTCGTTTATCTTGTCTCATTTCACGCTTAATAATAATTACTCCGAATCTGGGCGACCACGCCGGGAAACCGCTTGCGCGAGGAACTCAGCGAACTGGGCGACGGGCATAGAGCCCAGGTCAGCACCTTCACGAGTACGCACAGCGACAGTCTGCATCTCGACTTCCCGATCTCCAATAACCAAAAGATAGGGGACCTTGAGCAAAGTATGCTCGCGGATTTTAAAGCCGATCTTTTCATTTCTCAAGTCGGACTTGGCACGAAATCCGCTTTCGTTGAGAGTTTTTTCAACTTCAGCGGCAAATTCTGCCTGTTTATCAGTGATATTCATGATCACTGCCTGGGTCGGAGCCAGCCACGCGGGGAATGCACCCTCGTAGTGCTCGATCAGGATCCCGACGAACCGTTCGAACGAGCCGAGGATCGCCCTGTGCAGCATAACCGGGTGCTTACGACTGTTGTCTTCGGAGACGTATTCGGCTCCCAGACGGATCGGCAGGTTAAAATCGAGCTGCAGAGTACCACACTGCCAGACGCGGCCAAGGCAATCTTTCAGCGAGAACTCGATCTTCGGACCGTAAAACGCGCCCTCGCCCGGCTGCAGGTCGTACGCAAGCCCCGCACTATCAAGCGCTGCGGCCAGTGCCGCTTCGGCGCGATCCCACAGTTCGTCGGAACCGACACGCTTTTCCGGACGAGTGGACAGCTTCATCTCGACGTCGGTGAAACCGAAATCGCGATAAACGTCCATGGTCAGCTTGATAAACGCAGCGGATTCAGCCTGCATCTGCTCTTCTGTGCAGAAGATGTGGGCGTCGTCTTGAGTGAAACCGCGCACGCGCATGATGCCGTGCAGCGCACCCGACGGCTCGTTACGGTGGCAAGCACCGAACTCGGCCAGGCGCATCGGCAACTCGCGGTAGCTCTTCAAGCCCTGGTTGAACACCTGCACATGGCATGGGCAGTTCATTGGCTTAATGGCGTAGTCGCGGTTTTCCGACTGGGTGGTGAACATATTGTCGGCGTAGTTGGCCCAGTGCCCGGATTTCTCCCACAGGCTGCGATCAACGACCTGCGGGGTCTTGATCTCCAGGTAACCGTTATCACGCTGCACCTTACGCATGTACTGCTCAAGCACCTGATACAGGGTCCAGCCGTTCGGATGCCAGAACACCATACCCGGCGCTTCTTCCTGGAGGTGGAACAGATTCAGGCGCTTGCCGATCTTACGGTGATCGCGCTTTTCAGCTTCTTCGATGCGCTGGACATAGGCGGCCAGCTGCTTCTTGTCAGCCCAGGCAGTGCCGTAGATACGTTGCAACTGCTCATTCTTAGCGTCGCCGCGCCAGTAGGCGCCGGACAGCTTGGTCAGCTTGAATGACTTGAGGAAGCGTGTGTTCGGCACGTGCGGACCACGGCACATGTCGACGTATTCTTCGTGGTAGTACAGGCCCATGGCCTGCTCGTCCGGCATGTCTTCCACCAAACGCAGCTTGTAGTCCTCACCACGAGCAGTGAACACTTCGATCACTTCGGCGCGCGGGGTGACTTTCTTGATGACGTCGTAATCTTTCTCGATCAGCGCGTGCATGCGCTGCTCAATGGCAGCCATGTCGTCCGGAGTGAAAGGACGCTCGTAGGCGATGTCGTAATAGAAGCCTTCTTCGATAACCGGACCGATTACCATCTTCGCGGTTGGGTACAACTGCTTGACCGCATGACCAATCAAGTGCGCGCAAGAGTGGCGAATGATCTCCAGCCCCTCTTGATCCTTGGGCGTGATGATTTGCAGACTGGCGTCAGAGGTGATCAGGTCACTGGCATCAACCAGTTTGCCGTCGACCTTGCCGGCCACAGTCGCCTTTGCCAGACCGGCACCAATGGATGCGGCGACCTCGGATACGGATACAGCATGATCGAATGAACGTTGACTGCCATCGGGAAGAGTAATAGTTGGCATGGCGCCTCCTCTCCTAGTGGTGACCCCTACCAAAGGTCACGTGGGTTGGGATGAGCCAGTACAAGATCCAATACCAGGCCGTTCAGTGATGAACGCCTGCCTTACAGCGGCAGGAGCCTTTCGGCCAACCGATAATCGAACCAGAGTGACTGGAGTGAACAAAAAGAACATGGCGAGGCGGCAAATGGCGCGCCCGGGAATAGCCAGGGGAGCGATGCTAGCACAGATGAACGGTCATCGCGCCGGCGCCAGGCCAGGTAACTACTAATTCCAGCCTTTATAGCTGCAAAACGGAACTTGAGCTGTACGCACTACCTCAAACCCACTGAGAATCGCTGTTTGTCCTCGACCCAAAGGAGCATCCCATGATGCGTTTTACTTCTACCCTCGCTCTCGCCGCTACCCTGAGCCTCCTTTCCATCGGCGCGCAGGCTGCTGCGCCCTCCAACTGGCCAGCCGGTGCCCGTGACAGTTTCATCAACGACTGCAGCGCGGCCGCCAGCCAGAACGTTGACGTCAAAACGGCCAAAGCCCACTGCGAATGTGGCGCCGACAAGATCAACGCCGAATTGAGCAGTTCCGAAATCAAGGAATTGATGACCAATCCGAACGCCAGCGCACCACTTAAAAACAAAGCGGTGGCTGCAATTTCATCCTGCAAAGTCGTGAAGAAAAAGTAAGATCGGCGCCAGATCAGACGGCCGCTCTGCTGGAAAAATCGCCCGAAAACTGCCATTTCTCACAAATTACGCAGCTTTTACGGCTTTTTTTAACAGCTGATATTTCGCGCCAAAGCCCCGTAGACCGGGGCTTTCAGCCGACCTAAGCACTAAATGCAACGCTATTGATTGGCAAACAATGCCTTGGGGGGGCTCCCAAGCCGAACATTTCGACTATGATAGCCCGGTGTGCCCAGTTGGCCTGAGCAGCACAGCACTACTGAAAATATATGTTTCTTGGAGATACACCATGTCTAATCGCCAAACCGGCACCGTTAAATGGTTCAACGATGAAAAAGGCTTCGGCTTCATCACTCCTCAAGGTGGCGGTGACGACCTGTTCGTACACTTCAAAGCTATCGAAAGCGACGGTTTCAAAAGCCTGAAAGAAGGCCAAACCGTTTCCTTCGTGGCTGAGAAAGGCCAAAAGGGTATGCAAGCTGCACAGGTTCGCGGCGAGTAATTCTCCGCTGAGCTAAAAAAACCCCGTCCATGTGGCGGGGTTTTTTATGGGCGCTGCAAAAGCAGTGATCAGCCGCAATTGACGCGAGTGATCACCAAGTTGTCGTCAGCGTTTAGGTTCAAGCGGTCGGAGCGGTATTCCAAAGTGATCATATCGTTGGGCTTGAGGATGCGAGCATTCTGCGCACCGGCACGGGCCCGGGCTTGCTCCAGCAACTGAGGCGAAGCTTTCTGGCCGATTGTGAACTCGGCAGCCTTTGACTCACAGCGGCTATGACCTGCATCGGTCACTGCGGCGTCTTTGGCTGGCTCAGAGGTACCCGGGGTGCTGCAACCCGCCAACGCGAGTGCTGCCAACAAAGTACCGAATGATGCGAGCTTCCAAGGCATGAAGCCTCCTATTGAAAAAATGAACAGAGATCGTGCGACAACCGTCTTGCAGATTGGTTTCAAGACGTAAATCGCAGTCGGGCAAGTCTGCCTGACTATCAGCAGGCATTCGCCCGATCAATCGTGACCAGATATGAACATAATCAGTAGATGTCGATGTAGTCAAAAGGTGGCTTGGGCCAGTTTTGCTTCAGCGCGTTGAAAACCTGTGTGACCCAGACCTCGTCGCTGGCAGCGACATTTCCGACGTAACCGGAGCCCTTTGCCCAGGTCTCAAGACGAAACAACAGGCCATCTATGTCAGTGCCCCCGACTACCCCAGATGATAGGTAGGCGATACCGGCCTTGGTCACACGCAGTTGAGTATGTTCGTCATCACTGGCACTGGCGATCAATTGGCGCACGGCGGCCAGGGTGAGATTCTCGGGGTCATTCAAATCGATCTGCACGCGGTATTCCCCGGCAATTAAACAGGAGCACAGTGTCGCACAGCACTTGCTTCATGCCTAAGTAGCAGTGCCAAACGCCGCGCAAAATGCTTAACTGCGCCCGGTAAAGCCGCGCCCCAGCGCATTACCCAGTATTTCAGCTCGTGAGACCTCCATGACCACCGTAACGCTCCAAGCCGACATCAAAGCCAAGTGGCCCCAAGGACAAAGCTCCTACAGCCCCGGAAGCCCAGAGGAACTGGCAATCATCGGTATAGACCTGCTGGTCAAGGAACTCGGCACTCAGGCGGCACAAGCCTTCATTGGCCAGGTATTCGAGAAATACCCGGCCGATCACATGGGGGCACACAACCCCGAGCGAGAATAAGAACCGGCCGACGAACGTCGACCGGCAATCGGTTTACTTCAGCCGCGCAAGGCGCTCAGTCAGCAGATCGAAGAAGCCCTGAGCGTCGCCGTTCTCAACCCAGAACGCATTCTTTGGTTGTTTCAGACCGTCGTACCAATCGACGATGGTCTGCCCGAATGTCGGGCCTTCACGGCTGTCCACCACCACATTGACCTCGCGACCACTGAACAGCGAAGGCTTGAGCAGGTACGCAACAACGGTGGCGTCATGTACCGGGCCGCCCGGGATGCCATAGTGCTCCATATCGCCTTTGACGTATTCGTTGAGAATATCGCCGACGACCTTGCTGGCGTTGTTCTTGAGGTCGGCAATCTTTTTCAGACGCGCCTCACTGGTCAGTACCTTGTGGGTCACATCCAGCGGCAGGTAAGTCAGCTTGACGCCACTCTTGAGCACGATCTCTGCAGCAATCGGATCGGCGAACAGGTTGAACTCGGCAACCGGCGTGATATTGCCTCCATTGAAGTGCGCGCCGCCCATCACTACCACTTCTTTGATGCCCTGGGTGATTTCCGGATCCTGAGTCAGTGCCAGCGCCAGGTTGGTCTGCGGACCCAGCATGGCGATAGTGATGCTGTGAGGCTTGGCAGCACGAAGGGTCTTGATCAGGTAATCAACGGCATTGCCTTCGGCCAGGCCCTTTTTAGGCTCATGCACGGTGACGCCGGAAATGCCCTCCTTGCCATGGATGTTTTCGGCATAGATCGGTTTGCGCAGCATCGGCGCTGGTGCACCGGCGTAGACCGGAATGTCCTCACGCCCCGCCCACTCGCGGGCCAGGCGTGCGTTACGCGAGGTCTTGTCCAGGCGCACGTTACCGGCGACGGTGGTCAGCGCACGGATGTTCAATTCGTCCGGGGAAGCCATGGCGAAGAGCAAGGCCACTACATCGTCGGCACCTGGATCAGTGTCGATGATGAGGTCGATTTTTTCCGCCGCGTGGGCGCTTGCAGCAGTGAGCGCGGACAAAAGCAGGACACTCCGAAACAGATTTCTCAGGATTGGAAGACCACGTTGCATAAAACACTCCTTGTCGTTGGGGAACTCTAGAACGTTACGCCGGACACCAGCGCAATATTGCAGTAAGGCTGGCATTCGCCGGTGCGCACAACCGCGCGCGCCTGGCGACTCAGTTGCTTGAACGCTTCATGACTGAGCAGACGTCGCTCGCCGAGGGCGGCCTGTTCACTCAGCACGTTCAACTGCGCCAGCGCAGGTGGCTGCTTGAGCAGGATTTCTTCCGCCAGCACGTGGCTTTCCACCTGCATCTCACTGAGCACGATACGCAAAGTGCTGATGAAATCAGGAATACCTTTTGTAAGCGCCAGGTCGATCAACTCGACGCCGGGCGGCACCGGCAAACCAGCATCGCCGATCACCAGAATGTCGCCATGGCCCAGGGAAGCTATCAGCCGCGACAGAGCGATATTGAGCAGAGGGGTCTTTTTCATAAAGGTACAAAACCTTGAACGTCATGCAGCGTAGGAATGGAAGGTTGCGCACCCGCACGTGTGACTGACAATGCTGCAGCGACCTGACCAAAACGTATGGCCTCGGCTTCGCTTTTACCGCTGGCAAGGGCCGCCGCAAAACCACCGACAAAGGTATCGCCAGCAGCCGTGGTATCCAACGCCTTGACCTTGGGCGCCACCAAGTGCTCAAAGCCACTGCCATCCGCAAACAATGCACCTTGGGCGCCCAGAGTGATGATGACTTTGCCGGCACCGGCTTTAATCAGTTGCGTGGCAGCCACTTTGGCACTGTCCAGAGAGTCGACTGTCACACCGCTCAATGCGGTGGCCTCGCTTTCGTTGGGAATCAGATAATCGACCGAGGCATACCACTCGGCGGGCAACGGTGCGCTGGCCGGCGCAGGGTTGAGGATCACGGTCTTGCCCAGTTCACGACCGCGCTTGAGCGCATAGGCCACGGTAGCCATCGGCACTTCCAGCTGGCAGATGATCACATCGGCGGCCTGCAGCACCGCATCAGACGCCTGCAGTGACGCGGGCGTCAGCTCGCCGTTGCTGCCGGCAACAATCACAATCGCATTCTGGCTGCTGTCATCCACCACGATCAACGCCACGCCACTGGAACCGTCCACGGTACTGACGGCCTGGCAATCGATACCTTCCACCAGCAATGCGTCACGCAACTCAGTGCCGTAGGCATCGGTGCCGACACAGCCAATCATCGCCACACTCGCACCCAGTCGCGCCGATGCAACGGCCTGGTTGGCACCCTTGCCGCCCGGCACCGTGGAAAAAGTTTGGCCAATCAGGGTCTCACCGGCACGGGGCAGCCGGCTGGCGCGGGTGACCAGGTCCATGTTCAAGCTGCCTACTACCACTACTTTTGCTGGCATACATCAGTACTCATCAATTCGGTTCAGCGGTATTGCGCGAACACACCGGCGACGGGCGCCGTCGACTCGCGCAATACGATGCTCGGCGTCACGATGCGTTGATCGATCGGCAGTTGGGGTGTTGCAATTCGTCGCAGTAAAAGCTCGGCGGCCGTCTCGCCCAGTTGCAGGATCGACTGGCCGACCGTGGTCAGGGCCGGGTACACATAGCGGCCCATTTGAATATCATCAAATCCGATCACCGACAGCTCGCCGGGCACGCGGATATTACGCTCAGCTGCAGCACGCAATACGCCGAAGCCGATCATGTCGTTACTGGCAAAAATCGCGCTGGGCGGGTTCTGCGCCAGCAATTGCACGGCAGCAGCATAACCGCCGGTGCTGGTGAAGTCGCTTTCCCGGGTGCGATTGGGCGCAACGTCCACACCGGCCTCGCGGAGCGCGCGCTGGTATCCCGCCAGGCGCATTTGCGCGACACGGGTGTGGGCCGGGCCGCCGATACAGGCGATGTCCCGATGCCCCAGCTCAAGCAAATGCCGGGTCGCCAGGTAGGCGCCCTCTTCATGATCGATGCGCACCAGATCGACATCAATGCCGTCCAGCGCCCGGTCGACAATCACCATGGGCGTGCGCACCGCGCTCAACCCAGCGGCGAGGCCGCTGTCATCACCACCCACCGAGGTCACGATCAAGCCGTCGATGCGCTTTTCCAACAACACCCGCAAATAGCTGCGCTGTTTTTCAGCATTGTCGTCGGAGTTGCAGAGGATCACGCAGTAGCCGTTACGCTCGCAGTAATCCTCGATGCCTCGTGCCAGCTCCGCGAAATACGGGTTGAGGCTGTTGGGTACCAGCAAACCGATGGTGGCCGTGGTCTTGGCCTTGAGCGAGCGCGCGACGGCGCTGGGCACATAGTCGAGCTGCTTGATGGCCGCTTCGACCTTGACCCGTACCGGCTCACTCACTGGGCGCGTCTTGTTCACCACATGGGACACGGTGGTGTAGGAAATCCCTGCAAGCGCCGCCACATCCTTGATCGTTGCCATGGTTCAGCCCCGCCGACTAGCACGTTGGCTGCGGTACGTATCGAGAACCACTGCAATCACGATCACAGCACCGGTGATGATGCGCTTCGTGGGCTCCGTGGCGCCGATCTGTGCCAGGCCAGCGGCCAATACCGAGATAATCAACACGCCAAAGAAGGTACTGATTACCGAACCGCGCCCGCCCATCAGGCTGGTGCCGCCGATCACCACCGCGGCGATCACTTGCAGCTCCAGACCGGAGCCAGCGTTCGGGTCCGCGGCTTCCAAACGCGAGATCTGGAATAACGCCGCGACACCGGCCAGCAGGCCCATGAGACTGAACACCAGAATCTTGTAAGGCTTGGGATTGATACCGGCCAGGCGCACGGCCTCTTCGTTGGTGCCGATACCGATCAGGTAACGACCGAACACGGTGCGGGTCAATACTAGCTGCGCAGCGATGATCACCAGCAAGGCAATGATGAACGACGGCGAGATACCAAACGCAATCGGGTTGGACAGCCAGGCAAACGAATCACCGATGTAGGCGGTGCGCGAACCGGTCATTTGGTACGCAACGCCCCGTGCCATTTCCAACACACCGAGTGACACGATAAACGACGGGATCCGCCAGGCCACGG
The DNA here is from genome assembly GCF_021391435.1 of Pseudomonas sivasensis. Taxonomy (NCBI): domain Bacteria; kingdom Pseudomonadati; phylum Pseudomonadota; class Gammaproteobacteria; order Pseudomonadales; family Pseudomonadaceae; genus Pseudomonas; species Pseudomonas sivasensis. The sequence goes on from NZ_CP090029.1 coordinate 4,228,621, forward strand.
TGATCGAGCCGGTGATGGTGCCGGCCAACGCGGCGCAGCCCATGCCGAGCAGAGCGGCCGGCAACACGCTCCAGCCCCACCCGAGAATCGCCACGCTGACTGCCGACGCCGCCAGGGCCAGCACCGAGCCCACCGACAAGTCGATACCGCCGATGATCAGGATGAACGTCATGCCCACCGCCAGCACCATCAGGTCCGGGATCTGGTTGGCCAGGGTGCTGAAGGTGTCATAGGACAGGAAGTGGTCACTGAGCACCGAAAACAGCGCAATCATCGCGAGCAAGGCGCCCGCTAGCCCCAGGTAGGTGCCCAGTCCGTAGAAGTTGCCGCCCGCTTTACCGGAGGTAGTTGTGGTTTTCATGGGGTATCCCTAAGCACTGCGTCATTGAGCAGCGCATCACGTTTCTGATAGCCGGCAAAGGCGGCGGCGAGCAATTCGTCCTGGGTCCAGCTGTCACGCTCAAAGGTCTCGATCAGACGCCCGGCAGACAGCACGCCGATGCGGTCGCAGATCAGCATGAGCTCACGCAGGTCGCTCGATACCACCACCAGCGCTTTGCCCTGGCGGGTCAATTCGCCGAGCAAGGCATAAATGTCGAACTTGGCACCTACATCAATTCCGCGGGTGGGTTCGTCGAACAACATCACCGAGCAGTCGCGCTCCAGCCAGCGGCCAATCACCACTTTCTGCTGATTGCCGCCAGACAGTTCCGACACCAGTTGCGCCGGGCTGGAACTGCGGATGCGCATCGCGTCGATCTGGCGCTTGGCCAACGCGGTTTCATCGCGGCTGTTTACCACGCCGCCGCCAGAGATTTCCGGCATGTTGCCCAGGGCAATATTGGCACTGATGGACTGAGTCAGCAGCAGGCCTTCACCCTTGCGATCTTCAGTGATCAGGGCGATACCATGCCCCACCGCATCCACGGGAGAGCGAATGCTCACCACCTTGGCCGGTGAGCCCAGGGCCACGGTGCCGCTGTCGGCCAGATCGGCACCAAAGATCAGACGCAGCAATTCGGTACGGCCAGCGCCGATCAGGCCGGAAATGCCATAGATCTCGCCGGCACGCACTTCAAAGGACACGTCACGGACTTTGTCCGAGCGGCTCAGGCCTTTCACAGTCAGGGCCGGGCCGCCGATGCTGCGCGGCCCCAGGTCGATGTGTTCACCCAGCTCGCGCCCCACCATCAAGGTGACCAATTGCTCACTGTTGTAATTGGCCATCGGTTCGACGCAGACCAGCTTGCCGTCGCGCAATACCGCAATGCGCTGGGCAACACGGGCCAACTCTTCCAGCCGGTGCGAAATGTAAATAATCGCCACGCCCCGAGCCTGCAGGCGGGTGATTTGCTCAAACAGCATCTCGACTTCACGCGCGGTGAGCATGGCCGTGGGTTCGTCGAGGATCAGTACATGGCAGTCGCCAATCAGGTTGCGGGCGATCTCAACCATTTGCTGGTGACCGATGCCCAGGCTGCCGACCAGCGTGTCAGGGTCGATGGCGTCCAGGCCGACTTGGGCCATGGCCTCGATCGCGGCTTTGCGCAGTTGCTTGCGGCTGATCCAGCCACAGTGGCTGGGCAGGTTATCCAGGAACAGGTTTTCGGCCACGGTCAGCGTCGGCAGCAGGTTGAGTTCCTGCATGACCATGCGCACACCCAACGCTTCAGCCTGGGTACGGCTGGCAGGACAGTAATCCTGACCATTGAATTGCATGTGCCCGGTGGTCGGCGTGACCAGCCCGCCGATGATCTTGGACAGGGTGCTTTTGCCTGCGCCATTCTCGCCGGTCAGCGCCAGCACTTCCCCACGGTTGAGCGTGAGGGTGATGTCGGACAGAACCGGTTGGGCATAGGTCTTACCGATACCGCTGACCGAGAGGACAGCGTTCGGGGCGGAAGATGACATAGGAAAATCTCCAGGCGCCCGCTCAGGACGAGCGGGCGCTGTTGGGTGCCGCCAGAATTACTTCTTGAGGACGAGTTCGACCGGGGTTTCGATCACGCCGTCTTTGGCATCGACTTTCTCACCCTTGACCAGCTTAAGGGCGTTCTGGATACCGAATACCGCTTGCTGGGCAGCTGCCTGGTCGGCGGTAGCCAGTACGCGGCCGTCCTGCAACATCGGCTTGATCGCTTCGATATTGTCGTAACCCACGACCATTACCTTGCCCGCCTTGCCTGCCGCACGCACCGCGGAGACAGCGCCCAGGGCCATGTTATCGTTACCGGCCAACAAGGCCTTGAGGTCCGGGTATTCGCTCAGCATGGCCGAGGCGACTTTCTGGCCCTGGTCGATTTCCCAGTTGCCGGATTGAGTGGAAACGATCTTCATACCGGCAGCGTCCATCGCATCTTTGTAGCCGGCGGTGCGCTGCTGGGCGTTGGTGGTAGTCGGTACGCCTTCGATGATGCCGACTTTGTCACCTGCTGCCAGTTGCTTGGCCAGGTAGTCGCCCACGAGCTTGGAGCCCTTGCGGTTGTCGGGGCCAACGAAGGGAATATCGAGATTTTTGCTTTTCAGTACACCGGGGTCCAGGCGGTTGTCGATGTTGACGACCTTGATACCGGCGTCGGAGGCTTTCTTCAGTACGGTGACCAGTGCCTTGGAGTCAGCAGGCGCGATGACGATGGCGTTAACCTTGGCGAGGATCATTTGGTTGACGATATCGATCTGCGCGCTGGTATCAGTTTCGTTCTTGATGCCGTTGGTGATCATGTCGAAATCGGCGGCATGGTCTTTCTGGTAAGCCTTGGCACCGTCCTGCATGGTGACGAAGAATTCATTGGCGAGAGATTTCATCACCAGGCCGACCTTGGGTTTGGCGGCGGCGTCGTCAGCAAAGGCAGAGGACAGAGGTAAAGCGGCGGATGCGGCAGCAAGCACAGCGACAGCAAGAAGACGTCCAGCGAATGGCAGCTTCATGGGTTCACTCCGATCTTATGATTATTGTGAGCAACGCTTGCACCGAAGAGTCCTTCGGCAGCCATCCCACACGGGTGGCTGATTCGATGTTTCAGAGCACTCAGGGAGCACCGCGTGAAACATCTCGCAAACGTTTGCGTTAATCAAACTATGAGAACCTTGTCGAGATTTGTCAACGGTAGAACACAGCCTTTCATCTAAGGCCTCTAGCCTCTGTCCTCCCGTCCAGCGAAAGGACGTTATTAAACATTCCCCCCAACGCTTCGTTCTCTGAAACGACAGACCTCTTCATGCGAGTCAGTATTTCCCGATGATCATCTTCGGACAACCGAACGCAATCATGCAGCGTGTTCGGAAAGCCGGACAGAAGCATTGCGGGACCCGCCATAAGAACGACAATTATTGTTATAAATCAGCTAGTTAATTTATATCCAAGAACTTAATCAGCCTGGTACAAATCCTGCTCCTACCCAGCACCTCGTGGCATTCAGAACCGCCCGGGCGCTCTAGATGAACCTGCTACAGCACTCATCAAAAACCAGAGAGAAAAACAATGAAATCTGCACTGAAGAACTTTGTTCCGGGCGCGTTAGCCCTTCTGCTGCTGTTCCCTGTTGCCGCTCAGGCAAAGGAAGTTGAATCCAAGACCAAACTGGCCAACGTGGTAATTCTCGCCACCGGTGGCACCATTGCCGGCGCTGGCGCCAGTGCGGCCAACAGCGCTACCTACCAGGCGGCCAAAGTCGGTATCGAGCAATTGATCGCCGGTGTTCCTGAACTTAGCCAGATTGCCAATGTGCGTGGCGAGCAAGTGATGCAAATTGCATCCGAAAGCATCAACAACGAAAACCTGCTGCAACTGGGTCGACGCGTCGCCGAACTGGCTGACAACAAAGACGTGGATGGCATCGTGATCACCCACGGTACCGACACCCTGGAAGAGACCGCCTACTTCCTGAACCTGGTGGAAAAAACTGACAAGCCAATCGTGGTAGTTGGTTCCATGCGCCCAGGCACCGCCATGTCGGCCGACGGCATGCTCAACCTCTACAACGCCGTGGCTGTAGCCGGCAGCAAGGACGCGCGCGGTAAAGGGGTGCTGGTGACCATGAACGACGAGATCCAATCGGGTCGCGACGTAAGCAAGATGATCAATATCAAGACCGAAGCCTTCAAGAGCCCATGGGGCCCAATGGGCATGGTGGTTGAAGGCAAATCCTACTGGTTCCGCCTGCCTGCCAAGCGCCATACCATGGATTCGGAATTCGACATCAAGAACATCAAAAGCCTGCCGGACGTCGAAATCGCCTACGGCTACGGCAACGTAAGCGACACAGCCTACAAAGCCCTGGCCCAGGCTGGTGCCAAAGCAATCATCCACGCGGGTACTGGCAATGGTTCGGTATCTTCCAAAGTGGTGCCTGCCCTGGTGGAACTGCGCAAGCAAGGCGTGCAGATCATTCGCTCCTCCCACGTGAATGCCGGCGGCATGGTGTTGCGTAACGCTGAACAGCCTGACGACAAATACGACTGGGTTGCTGCCCTCGACCTGAACCCGCAGAAAGCGCGGATTCTGGCAATGGTTGCCCTGACCAAGACCCAAGACAGCAAAGAGCTTCAACGGATTTTCTGGGAATATTGATTCCTGACTGAACCTTGTATGTGGCGAGGGAGCTTGCTCCCGCTCATGTACGCAGCGCCCGAAAGCTTCTTTTTTGGGCCGCTTCGCGGACCAGCGGGAACAACTTCCCTCGCCACAACAACCTACCTATCCCTCTCCCCCCGCCCTACACCCAACCCCCTAACTCGCCGCCAGACGAATCTCTTAAATTTTAAGCAGTTGCGAAATTGCCTACACTTAAATACTGTATGCACGTACAGCTTATTAAGGAATGCTCCGTGGCAAAGTCATCTTCCGCAGTACCTACCCCGCCCAATGCCTACACACGCCTGGCCATTCGCGTGCAAAAAATCATCAACTCCACCAATGCCCAAAAAGCCAAGGCAGCCCTGATCTTCCGCTTGCCGGAGGAACCAGAGGACGATTGGCAGCGCTTGTTGGAGGAGATTGCGGAGAACGACAACGTCACCCTAGCCTACCGGGATGACGGTGGCGTGCAGATTTTCTGGGTTGTGCCGAAGGAAGATTGATTGAATGAGTGCCCGTTTTATTGCTGTATGTTGCCTGTTTTTTGCCGTTACCGCTCACGCTCAGGCGCCCCGAACCTTCAGTGAAGCCAAAAAAGTTGCCTGGACACTCTACGCCCCGCAATCCACCGAGTTCTATTGCGGCTGCAAGTACAGCGGCAACCGCGTTGACTTGAAAGCCTGCGGATATATCCCACGCAAAAACGCCAACCGCGCCGCACGCATCGAGTGGGAACACATTGTTCCGGCCTGGCAGATCGGACATCAGCGCCAGTGCTGGCAGAATGGCGGGCGCAAGAACTGCACGCGCCATGATGACGTGTTCAAGCGTGCCGAAGCAGACCTGCACAATTTGGTGCCGAGTATCGGCGAGGTCAATGGAGACCGAAGCAACTTCAGCTTTGGCTGGCTGCCAGTGCAACGCGGGCAGTACGGTTCATGCCTGACCCAAGTGGATTTCAAGGCCAAGAAGGTGATGCCGCGACCTTCCGTACGCGGGATGATCGCGCGAACCTACTTCTACATGAGCAAACAATACGGCTTGCGCCTGTCGAAACAGGATCGCCAGTTGTACGAAGCCTGGAACAAAACCTACCCGGTCCAAGCCTGGGAGCGCCAGCGTAACCAGACGGTGGCGTGTGTGATGGGGCGTGGCAATGAGTTTGTCGGCCCGGTCAACCTGAAAGCCTGCGGTTGAAGATGGGCGGCACTGCCGCCCAATCGGCCCGTTACTGCGCAGGCTGGTGTTCGATGATCTCAGACACCGTGTCAGTTTTCTTGGCACGAGCCATCTTTTCGTTAAGCAGGGTCTGCTTTGCCTCGGCTTCGGCCTTAGTTGCGAACGGCCCCAACAGCACTTCGTCCTTGCCGTCGACCTTAACGATATAAAAATTGAAACCATGTTCGAGCAACCAGGCGGTCAGGTCGGTGATCGCCTGCAGTTTGTGGTCCGGCGGACCTACTCGCAGGTCCCACTCTTGGGCGGCAATCGCGCCGGTTTGTGGCTGGCTTTCGGTCACGGCAGGCTTGGCCTTGGGGGCGTCGACGCGTTTGCCTTCACCGCAACCGGCCAGTGCCAACACCGCAATTGCCATCGCTACTTTACGCACTGCCCTGCTCCTCTAAGGATAAAGAGGCAACTTTATCATTCACTGTCTATTCTGGCCGTCATAAACGTTGGCTTAAACAATGCGAATGATGTATCCCAGACCTGTATGATGCCGCCATGGGAATTAATGTCGCCTCTATGCGTCCTAAAAGAGGCAGTCACAGGGAAGCGCTTAGCAGTAAGCTACACACATCCGACACCTGCCCTGTCTGAAACATGTGTCCTAAAAGCAATCAAGGAGAAGTCCATGCTTATACTCACCCGCAAAGTCGGTGAAAGCATAAACATCGGTGATGACATCACGATCACCATCCTGGGCGTCAGCGGCCAGCAAGTAAGAATCGGCATCAACGCCCCCAAGGATGTTGCCGTGCATCGCGAGGAGATCTACCAGCGCATCCAGGCCGGCCTGACCGCTCCGGATAAAAACCAGACGCCTTGAGGCGCACTCAGTAGCCAGCCCTTTCGTTCATGTAACGGCTGGCGAAAGCCTATTGGACTGTTCTTGGGCTGAATGAGTGATTAGCGTCGTCCAAAGTCCATGCGCCCCAAAGATGAAATTATCCTCGCGTCTGGAACTTGTTCCACTATCCAAAGCCGAATCTCCTGACTGACATACTTCCATCCGTGTGGACTCAGGAGCACGTCGATGAGGCCTATTACCGCGCAGCCATTTTTTTCCAGATCCTGGATGATTGCCCTGCTGATTGGGCTGGCCTTTGTGGGCGTAGAATATGGCCTGCGGCTGGAAGTCGAAGGTTCGGACCCCGCCTATCCTAAGTCCTGGTTTGATTTGGCACTGCTGCTGTGTGCGTACCTGTTCATGTTCTGCCTCAAGCCTATCCAGAAAGCATTGCAGCGTCAGCTGTGCCGGCGGGCCGAAAATAAAACAGGCGGCTGACCAAGCGAACCAAGCCGAGACCGGATACGGACTCGGCTTTTTTGTGTCAGTCCACTGCGCTCTGCAGGTACAACAAGCCATCAGCGCTGCGATGCACCTGCAACTGTTCATACCCTTCAATCGATGGATGCTCCGTGGGCATGGGCTTGAGGTGCGTCGATGTTACGACCAGCACATCCGCACCCGCCGCCTTCCCCGCACGGATACCCACCGTCGCATCCTCAAACACCAGACAATCCTGCACCGGCACGCCCAGGCGTTGCGCACCCAGCTCATAACAGGCGGGGTTCGGTTTGCCGATGGCCACATCCTCGGCCGTTACCAACACCGCCGGTGGCGCGATACCCGCTGCCTGCAACCGACGCAATGCCAACGCCTTCGGCGCAGAGGTGACCAATGCCCACTGATCACCAGGCACGCTATTGAGAAACTCGACGGCACCGGGAATCGCCACGACGCCTTCCACATCGTTGATTTCAGCCTCGGTAATCCACTGCGCTTCAACTTGCGGGTCGACGCCGGGCAATGCCTGGCGCGTGATAGTGTCAATCGCCCGCGCACCATGAATGGTGGTCAGGAAGGCCGCCACGTCCAGCCCATGGCGTTCAGCCCAGATGCCCCACACTCGTTCGGCAGCGGCAATGGAGTTGAGCAGGGTTCCATCCATATCGAACAGGAAGGCGCGGTAAGGGCGGGCTGATACAGCTGAACCTCGGATAGACACTGCGGGGTTTCCTCGTAAGCTGAAACGAATAATCGGCCCGGTGCAATCTACGGATCACCTACTGGGTTGTAAACGCTGACGCCCAACAGCCAGCCAATCATTACGAATTTGTCATCATCCTGTTGGCTGGCTGTTTGAAGTACGGGGTTACCGTGAGCGCACTGACACGACTCAACTACCCAGTGCAGGCCATGGCCTGCGCCAGTGACAATTGATCGAGCTACACTGGCGCCACGTATTGAATCAAGGCATTTCACATGAACATCCTCGTTGTCGAAGACGAACCCAAGGCCGGTAATTACCTCCTCAACGGTCTGCAGGAACTGGGCTACTCCGTAAGCCTGGCACAGGACGGCGTGGACGGCCTGCACCAAGCACTGGAAACGCCGTTCGACGTGATCGTGCTGGATGTGATGATGCCGAAAATGGACGGCTGGGAAGTACTGCGCCGCCTGCGTAAAGACTCCGACACCCCAGTGCTTTTTCTGACAGCTCGCGACGATATTGCCGATCGCATCAAGGGCCTGGAGCTGGGTGCCGATGATTACCTGATCAAGCCCTTCTCTTTCGCCGAGCTGGTAGCACGCTTACGTACCCTGACCCGTCGCGGCCCGATCAGGGAAGAAGAACACCTGCAAATCGCAGATTTGCACATCGACGTACTGAAACGCCGCGTCACTCGCGCCGGTACACGCATCACCCTGACCAATAAGGAGTTCGCACTGTTGCACCTGTTCGCCACCCATCAGGACCAAGTGCTGTCGCGCTCGCTGATCGCCTCGCGGGTATGGGACATGAACTTCGACAGCGACACCAACGTGGTGGACGTGGCCGTACGGCGCCTGCGCCTGAAAATCGACGACCCGTTCACGCTCAAGTTGATCCACAGCGTGCGGGGCATTGGCTACCGTTTCGATACCCAACCATGACCCACCGTCGCCATTATTCCCTGACACTACGCCTGGCCCTGATCTTCGCCCTGCTCGCCTTTGCACTGCTCGCTACCGTCGGCGTGGCGCTGTACCGCGAGTTGGAGCGCGAGCTGATCCGCCGCGACGATGTGCAATTGATTTCCCGCGTGGATCAACTACGCAACCTGCTTAACGACAGCAATACACTGGACTTGATCAAGACCAAGCCGGAACTGTTCCAGAATATGTTGGGCAACCGCGAATCGGTGCTGAGCATCGCCGCACCCGGCCAAAAACCGCTGCTGCTGGTAAACCCCGCCAACATCGATCTGCCAGCAGTCGAGCCGGTCCCCAAAGGCCACATCCTCACGCTGAGCGATGTGCAGCATTTGCCGGGCGTAAATGGCGTGCCCTTTTCCACCTTGGCCGCATCCATAGACTCCGGCGACCTGGGGAGCCTGCAAGTCACCAGCGGGCGCCTGATGACCGAGCGTACCGCCATGCTCGCCAGCTATCGGTTGAGCGTGTACGTACTGGCGAGCATCGCCGCGATCTTCCTCGCACTGGTGGGCTACCTGCTGGTGCATCGCGGCCTGCTACCGTTACGTCGACTGGCCCGACACGCTCAAGGGATCGGCGTCGGCAACCTGGCCGAACGCATCGACAGCCAGGGAGTACCAAAAGAACTGCTGCCGATGATCGAGTCGTTCAACACCATGCTTGAGCGCCTGGCCAAGGGTTTTGCGCAACTGGGCCAAGTATCCACCGACATGGCCCACGAACTGCGCACGCCGATCAACAACCTGCTGGGGGAAACCCAGGTTGCCCTGCAACAGAACCGCAGCATCGAAAGTTATCAGCAGCTCTTGGCCTCCAATGTCGAAGAGCTTGAGCGCCTGGCGCGAATGCTCGACAACATGCTGTTCTTGGCCCGCACCGACCCGGCCAGCGCCCTGCGCCAGCGCCAGGCACTCAGCGCCACCGATGAAGTGGCCCGCATTGCCGATTACTTTGAAGGCTTGGCAGGCGATGCGGACATCAGCATTCGTGCCGAGGGTGAAGGCGTGATCTGGGCCGAACCGATGCTGCTGCGCAGGGCCCTGGCGAACCTGTGCGCCAACGCCATCAAATACGGCGAACCGGGTTCCGAGTTGTTGATCCAGGCGATTGCAGACGCCGAGGGCATCCACCTGCGAGTCAGCAACCAGGGGGAAACCATCCCTGCCGTGCATTTATCGCGACTGTTTGAGCGGTTCTATCGGGTGGATGAATCAAGGGAACGTTCGGCCCAGTCCAATGGCCTGGGCCTGTCGATTGTGGCGACCATCATGCAGTTGCATCACGGCCGGTACAGCGTCAGCAGCAAGGACGGCGTGACCTGTTTCGAACTGTTTTTCCCTGGCCGCGAGGCGTAAACAATCGCCTCTTGCCGCCACCGGCAAGCCGAAGTGTCATCCCTGGGGCGGCGTCAACTGACCTGACCGCCCACTTCCACCACGTCTACCGGCGTGTTCCACGCCGTAGCTACTGCGACGCGCAACCCATCGACCAAGCTCGACAGCGCCATCAATGGCTGGTTGGGAACGTGAATAAAACCACTGCGCACATCCGTGCCCGCAAGCACGTGCTGCAAACGGTAGAACACCTGATTGCAGACAAACGTGCCCGCCGTCTGGGACACCGCCGCGGCTATCCCCGCCCCACGCACCGCCTTGACCATGGCCTTGATCGGTAGCGTCGAAAAATAGGCCGCCGGGCCATCCACGACAACTGCCGTATCGATGGGCTGATACCCCAGGTTGTCGGGGATACGCGCGTCGTTGATATTGATCGCCACCCGCTCGATGGAAATCTCGCCGCGCCCCGGCGCCAGACCAGTGGCGATAACCATGACTGGACGCAGTTCATTGATCAGTTGCACCAGACACTCAGGGGCGGTGGTGAAGGCACAGGGCAGCCGACGCGCAACAATCTGCACATCCTCGGCGAGCTGCACGCCGTCCAATTGGCGTGCGGCCTCCCAGGACGGATTAACCGAATCTTGATCAAAGGGCTCAAAGCCCGTCAGCAGTACGGTACGCATACAAGACCTCACATCAACAGGTAGAGCAGCACAATATTGACCACCAGCATCATCAGCGCCGTCGGCAACTGGGCCTTGATCACTGCGTTCTTGTCCGGCAATTCCAGCAACGCCGCCGGCACGATGTTGAAGTTGGCGGCCATTGGCGTCATCAGGGTCCCGCAGTAACCGGAGAACATGCCGATGGCGGCCATCACTGCCGGGTTGCCGCCGTAAATGCCCACTAACACCGGCACACCGACGCCGCCAGTCATCACCGGGAAAGCGGCGAAGCCATTGCCCATGATCACCGTAAACAGTGCCATGCCCAACACATACACCATCACCGCGACCAACTTGAAATCCAGGTTGATGTAAGTGGTGGTGACGTGGGCGACAGCCGTGCCGACGCCCGCTTCATTGAACAGCAGCCCGAGCATCGCCAGCATCTGCGGCAACACCATGGCCCAGCCCAGGGCTTCGGTGAGGCGGCGTGATTCGCGCAAGGCCTGCACCGGCGTATCGCGGGTCAGCCAGCAGGCCAGGCCGAGAGCGATCAGACAGCCGATACCGAGAGACACGAAGGTGGTGTTTTTCGGATCCAGCAACGGTATACCGCCGATCTCGGTGTGCTTGAGCAATACCGAGCCGATTACCGTGGTCAGGGGAATGGCCAGCGCCGGTATAAACAGCTTGTGGCCCAGGCGGCCAGCACTGGCGCGCGAGGCCTTATCGTGCAGCTCGACATGAGTGCCACGGCCCACGCCGCCGAACCCTGCTATCAATGCCATCACCACCACACCCGCACCGATCACCACCGATGGCAGGCGCTCGCCCACCAGAAACGGTATGGCAAACAGCAGCCAGAACAAGGCGCTGGACCAGCGCTTGGGATGGGTTCGGTCCAACAGAATCATGCCTGCGGTGATCAGCAACAACACACCAGCCAGCCAGTAGAGGTATTGAATGGAAATAATCATTGGGAGGCCCCTGCCGGCGTGGCGACGGGAGTCATCTCACGCGTCAATCGTCGATCAAACCGATGCAAGCGGATCGCATGGATGATGAAGGCGCAGATCGCCGTCGGGATACCCCACACCGCGATGTGCAGCGGCTCGACATCAATCCCAGAGCCCAGCAGGAACGTGTGCATCAATGCAATGGCGCCAAACGCAACGAAAATGTCTTCGCCAAAAAACAGCCCGACGTTGTCCGTCGCCGCGCACATGGCCAGCACTTTATGCCGCAACTTGTCCGGCAGCTTGCCGTAGCGCTTTTCCGCCGCACCTTCGGCCATCGGTGCCAACAGCGGGCGCACCATCTGCGGGTGCCCGCCCAGACTGGTCAAGCCCATGGCGGCGGTGGATTCACGCACGAACAGATAGATGATCAGCAGACGCCCGACAGTGGCACGCTCAAACCGTGCAATCCAGTTTTGCGCATGCAAGCGCAAGCCATGGCGCTCCAGCAAGCCGATGACGGCCAGAGGCAACAACAGGATCAATTGCAGGGCACGGGTCTGAAGGAAGCCATCACCCATGGTGGCGAGGATTTTTTCCAGCGGGAAGTGGGCAGCAAGCCCGGTGGCAATAGCCGCAGCGGTGACCACCAACAGCGGATTGAAACGTAAAACAAAGCCAACCACGATCACAAGTACGCCGATCAACGGCCATAAGTTCACAACAGTTTGCATGGCGGAGAGGTCCTTAAGTGCGCGCTGCGGCGCCATTACAGCAGGATGTGAACAAAGGGTTCACAGCAGGAAGTGGCGTGCAGTCGGCTCGGTTTTTTTATTGTTGACCCGTCAGGGCGAGCGTCAGTGGCAGCAACTGTGCTGCCTGAAAGCGGAAGGTGTCCAACAAGAAAAATTGTTGCTGCGAACCAATAAATTTTGTCGGCGACTGGAGCCCACACCGTTAACAACCTGTAGACAGTCGGCGACAGATTCGCGCATCGTGGCGCCGCGTGCTTATGGCGCCTTCATTACAACTTTAAATATGGAACGGCTGAGACCGACGCCAAGCAGCCATCCCTCATCCAACAAGGGGAAATACCGGTGACCTCATCCACAGCCGACACCGGCCTCAGCACGCAAACCCACCTGATCGCCCTGGTGGTCGCCGTGACTTTTTTTATGGAGAACCTCGACGCCACGGTGATCGCCACCGCGCTGCCAACCATGGCCGCGGCATTCGGCGTGACGCCGGTCGACATGAACATTGGCATCACCGCCTACATTCTTGCCGTGGCGATCTTCATTCCGCTGTCCAGCTGGATCGCCGACCGCTACGGTGCACGCCGGGTATTTGCTGGCGCGATCATTGTTTTCACCCTCGCCTCGCTGCTCTGCGGGCTCAGCCAAAGCCTCGAAATGTTCGTATTTGCCCGCGTCCTGCAAGGCATCGGTGGCGCACTGATGGTGCCGGTCGGGCGTCTAGCGGTGCTGCGCAATACCGATAAAAAAGACTTGGTGAAGATGGTCGCAGTGATTACCTGGCCCGGCTTGGTGGCGCCGATTCTTGGGCCGCTGGCGGGTGGACTGATCGTGACTCATGCATCGTGGCCATGGATCTTCTACGTGAACCTTCCATTGGGCGCCCTGGCCTTGGTCGCGGCACTGTGGCTGGTACCGGAAGGCCGCGAGGCGGATGTGCGCAAGTTCGATACGAAGGGTTTTTTACTGCTGGCAGGCGCCTGCGTGGCCCTCTTGGGCGGGCTGGAATGGCTGGGCAACCAGGCAGGCGAAATGCTCATCCCGGGCGCAGCGCTGGTTGCGGCAGGTTTACTGCTGACGGTATGGGCCGTGCGCCATTGTCGGCACTACAGCGCTCCCCTGTTGCCGCTCGATACACTGTCCATCAACACCTTCCGCGTGAGCATCTACGGCGGCTCACTGTTTCGCCTTGCCATCAGCGCCCTGCCTTTCCTGCTGCCCCTGCTGTTTCAGGTGGCATTTGGCCTGTCGCCAGTGGACGCGGGGCTGTTGGTACTTGCGGTGTTTGCCGGCAACCTGGCGATGAAACCCTTCACCACCGCCATCATGCAACGCTACGGCTTTCGCAGAGTGTTGCTGGTCAATGGGGTAATCGGCGTGGTGTCCATAATGGCGTGCGCGCTGTTCACGGCACAGACGCCGTTTTCGCTGATTGCGGCCGTGTTGTTTGTGGGCGGGCTGTCACGTTCAATGCAGTTCACTTGTTACAACTCGATTGGCTTCGCAGATGTGCCCAAAGCACGCATGAGCGAAGCGTCGGCGTTGTTCAGCCTGTCATTCCAACTGGCAATGGGCATGGGCGTGACAGTGGCTGCGCTGTTGTTGCGCGCATCCATGACCGTGCAAGGCCATGAGGTTCAGGCGCAGGCGGGGGATTTCCACGTGGCGTTCATCGGGGTGGCGTTGCTGGGGGTGTGGGCGCTGGTGGATGTGTATCGATTGCCCAAGGGTGCAGGAGAAAGTGTGCTGAACCGCGGATAAAAACGGCGGTTCAACACACTTTTCTGCGATCAGGCGGTGGTGCTGACCATCGAGCCGGACGCGCTGCCCCCCTCATCCGTGACGGCCTGCAATAGCGCCGAAGTTGCCGTCTGCAATGCGGCAGCAGTGCCTGCAATTTGCGTTTGAGCCGCGGCTATAGCGGCAGCCTTGGCGTCTGCACTCTGGCTACTGGACTGAGCCTTCTGAAGGGCCTGCTGCTGTTCTTGAAGCTGCTGCTGCAACTGCTCGATCTGTTTTTTCAACTCTTTGACCCGATCGGACTCCTGCGAGCTCGATGAGGCCTGGCCGCCGCCCGCGCCGGCCGCACCTTTAGTCTCAGCGCTCGCGCCAGCGGAGGAACTGCTGGCGGTACGTGTACTTTCGGTGGTGGCGGTATCCGTCGACGTGACAGTACTTGGAGTGCTTGCTACGGAAACGGTAGTGCTAATGTTGATAAGCATGCCAAATATCCGACGTTCAGAGATTTGAGAATGCATCGGCCTGCCAGGCAATTACTTTAGACAAGCCTTGCACGTTTAGTCGCAGCAGCAAAAAAAAGCCCAACACAATGTTGGGCTTTTACTGGTCACGCCAATGCGATCACTGGCGAGGAATCCGAACAAGGATCTGCTTGCCCTTTTCCTCGATGGTGATGTCGATCTCATTTCCGTTATCGAGCAAGGCGCTCGCACGATAGAGACCACTTTTAATCTCGTCGTCAATCGTCACGGCAACGCACGATGACGTTTGGTAAAACTGCTTATGAATGATGTCGGTGACAATTGGGCATGCCGCTTCTTCGATAGCGGACTGGCCACCGAACATTCCCAGCACGACCGATACAACGAACGCCGCCACCCAACCGTAAAAATAGTGCTTTTCCTGCTTCAAAAGCGCCGCTCGCTTCCAAAGATAAACAGGAACAATCAACGCCCACCAGCTTTGTGGCGCGGCATGACCGGCTGCTTTCAAACGCTTTTCGTCGACAACACACAGGGCTACGTTGAAGATCACAAAAACCCACCAAATACTCATACCGGAAAAGTATTCGATCAACCCACCCGCCAACTGGACGCCCGCCAACGCCCATACAAATCGGTTGTCTATTTCTGTTGCTGCAAGAGGTGGTGGGCCCGAGGGGCGTGGAATGCTTTGGGCCAAGTCAGTGTCTTTCAACGCGACCCAATCGCCCTCGCCCGGCCATACTTTTGTTTGCGCGCTGATAGTGTTCGAACTCAAGAAACCTTGCATTTGCTCAAACGTAAAAGGTCCCTGTCGCGAACCGCTCAGCGCGTAATACCACTCTACACCCGACATGTTGCTTCTCCCTGTTTTAACATCACCCACCCAAAAAGATGGCACTACGACAGTATCGACACCCCGTCAAAGATCTTGAGATTTCAGCTGTAGAAAGTGAACGCGCAAGGGCTGGCATTGCAAAAAAGGAATCCAAGCCCGAACTGGCTGGATTGGCACGGATGAGGGAATGAAGAAGACCATCTAGTGAGAGGCAGGCAACGAAATGATACTTTTCAAATCGCAGACAACAAAAAAGGGCCCACCTTTCGGTGAGCCCTTCTAGACCGCCCAGCAGAGCGGATTTTGTTTGGTAGGCGCGATTGGACTCGAACCAACGACCCCCACCATGTCAAGGTGGTGCTCTAACCAACTGAGCTACGTGCCTGCTGTGAGGCGGCATTCTACGGAATTCCGGAGGGGTGTCAACATCTTTTTTGCAGCTAAGCCTATGAATATGCGAATTTTTTATTTGCGACCAACCTACCTGCATTTTTTAGGTGGCTGGCAGGCAATTTTCAACTCAGGTAGGATCGGCGCACTCGTAAAAAATATAAAACAGAGGTTCCAGGATGGCGAACACCCCCTACCCACAGTCGTATTACGCCGCTTCCGCGAATGCCGTTCCGCCGCGCCCGATGCTGCAGGGTGAAGTCGAAACCGATGTGTGCGTCATTGGTGCCGGCTATACCGGACTCTCAAGTGCGCTGTTTCTCCTAGAGAACGGCTTTCGCGTGACGGTGCTTGAAGCTGCCAAGGTAGGCTTTGGCGCGTCGGGCCGCAATGGCGGGCAGATCGTCAACAGCTACAGCCGCGACATCGATGTGATCGAGCGCAGCGTAGGTCCTCAGCAAGCTCAGTTGCTGGGGCAGATGGCGTTCGAGGGCGGCAGGATCATTCGCGAGCGGGTAGCCAAGTACCAGATCCAGTGCGACTTGAAGGACGGCGGCGTGTTCGCCGCACTCAACAGCAAGCACATGGGCCACTTGGAATCGCAGAAGCGCCTGTGGGAGCGCTACGGCCATACTCAGCTGGAGTTGCTGGACGAGCGTCGCATCCGTGAGGTGGTGGCCTGTGACAACTACGTAGGCGGCCTGTTGGACATGAGCGGGGGCCACATCCATCCGCTCAACCTGGCACTCGGCGAAGCCGCGGCCGTAGAATCCCTGGGCGGCACGATCTACGAGCAATCGGCGGCAGTGCGTATCGAGCGTGGCGCCAATCCGGTCGTGCACACAGCCCAGGGCAAGGTCAGGGCCAAGTTCATCATCGTCGCGGGTAATGCCTATCTGGGCAACCTGGTACCGGAGCTTGCAGCCAAGTCGATGCCCTGCGGTACGCAAGTGATCACCACTGCACCGCTGGGGGATGAATTGGCCAAGACCCTTCTGCCGCAGGATTACTGCGTAGAGGACTGCAATTACCTCCTCGACTACTACCGCCTCACCAGCGACAAACGCCTGATCTTCGGCGGCGGCGTGGTATATGGCGCGCGCGACCCGGCGAATATCGAAGCGATCATCCGCCCAAAGATGCTTAAGGCCTTCCCGCAACTCAAGGATGTGAAGATCGACTACGCCTGGACCGGCAACTTCCTGCTGACCCTGTCGCGCTTGCCGCAGGTGGGGCGCCTTGGCGACAACATCTACTACTCACAGGGCTGCAGCGGCCATGGCGTGACGTACACCCACTTGGCGGGCAAGGTACTGGCGGAGGCATTGAGAGGCCAGGCAGAGCGTTTTGATGCGTTTGCCGACCTGCCGCATTACCCGTTCCCGGGCGGGCAACTGTTGCGCACGCCGTTTGCGGCGCTGGGGGCGTGGTACTACGGCTTGCGCGACAAACTGGGATTCTAACAATGCCGCAGGAGCCGGCTCGCCGGCTCGCCGGCTCTAGCAACACACCACCAAATCGCAGACACAAAAAACCCCGGTCTTTCGACCAGGGTCTTTGCTATCGGATCAAAGTAGCCAAAGGCTTACTTTGTGCTTCAAGGCGTTCAGTGGGCCTTGAGGCAGATATGGCGCAGCGGACGGGACTCGAACCCGCGACCCCCGGCGTGACAGGCCGGTATTCTAACCGACTGAACTACCGCTGCGTATCGCTTGATCAGTTGAGCAAAACACCTCAACTGTCTTTAAACATCTGATCAATCAGCCTTGGCTGTTCAATCTCAAGCCGGACAAGTCAGACCTGGAAAATATGGCGCAGCGGACGGGACTCGAACCCGCGACCCCCGGCGTGACAGGCCGGTATTCTAACCGACTGAACTACCGCTGCGCGTCGGTGCAACTTTTAACGTTGCGTTTTACCCGAAGGTAAAACTCTCAAGAAGTGGTGGGTGATGACGGGATCGAACCGCCGACCCTCTGCTTGTAAGGCAGATGCTCTCCCAGCTGAGCTAATCACCCTTTGCTTCGTTGAGGCCGCGAAATTTACGCAGGTAGCGGACCTAAGTCAATAGCCTGCTTGAAGTTTTTCTGAAAAAGACAAAATTGCTTCAAGACCCACTACTCGCTGTAGATCATCTTCTTGCTCATACCACCGTCCACCACGAACTCCTGGCCAGTGACAAACCCGGCCTGGCGCGACAGCAGCCACGCCACCATTGCCGCCACATCCTCCACTACCCCCACCCTGCCCGCCGGATGCTGGGCATGATCGGCGTCAGTCAACGGCTCGGCACGGCGCGCAGCGGGGTCACGGGCATCGATCCAGCCAGGGCTGACCGCATTCACCCGCACTTCCGGCCCAAGACTCATTGCCAAGGCATGAGTCAAGGCCAGCAGGCCGCCCTTGCTCGCCGCGTAAGCCTCGGTATCGGGTTCCGATTGACGGGCCCGAGTCGACGCCAGGTTGACGATGGACCCGCCGTGAGCACGCAGGTAAGGCGCACAGTGCTTGGCCAGCAACATCGGCCCGCTTAGGTTCACCGCCAGCACGCGGTTCCAGTAAGCCAGGTCCAGGCTTTCCAGGGTGATATTGCGCGGGTCGGCCACCGCCGCATTACACACCAACGCGTCCAGGCGGCCGAATTGCCCGAGCACTTCAGCAACCCCTTGGGCAACCTGCTTCTCGTCAGCCACGTCCATGGTGATAAACCAAGCGTTCTCGCCCAGCACCTTAGACACCTTGGAGCCGCGCTCGCGATCCAGGTCGGTCAATACCACTTGCCAACCTTCGCTGATCAGCCACGCGGCAATCCCGAGGCCAATACCTCGCGCCGCGCCAGTCACCAGTGCGACGCGCCCATTACTGGCCGCTGCAGCCTCCATGGACCATTCGATCACAAGGCAGCCAGCCCGCGGGCCAGGTCTGCCTGCAAGTCGGCCACGTCTTCCAGGCCTACCGCGATGCGGATCAGGCTGTCCCGAATGCCGGCCGCTTCACGCTCCTGCGGCGCCAGGCGCCCGTGGGAGGTGGTGCTCGGATGGGTAATGGTGGTTTTGCTATCCCCCAGGTTGGCCGTGATGGAGATCAGACGCGTCGCGTCGATAAAGCGCCAGGCGCCCTCTTTGCCACCCTTCACCTCAAAGCTCACCACGGCACCGAAACCACGCTGCTGGCGCTGGGCCAACTCGTGTTGCGGATGGCTCTTGAGGCCGGCGTAGTGCACTTTCTCGATACCGTCCTGCTGCTCCAGCCACTCGGCCAGAGCCTGAGCGTTGGCGCAATGAGCTTTCATGCGCAGGCTGAGGGTTTCCAGGCCTTTGAGGAAGATCCATGCGTTGAACGGGCTCAGGGTTGGGCCGGCAGTACGCAAGAAACCCACCACTTCCTTCATCTGCTCGCCGCGACCGGCGACCACGCCACCCATGCAACGACCCTGGCCGTCGATGAACTTGGTAGCCGAGTGCACGACGATGTCCGCGCCCAGCTTGAGCGGCTGCTGCAAGGCCGGCGTGCAGAAGCAGTTGTCGACTATCAGCATCGCGCCCTTGGCGTGAGCCACTTCGGACAGCGCGGCGATATCCACCAACTCGGCCAGCGGATTGGACGGGGACTCGACGAACAGCAACTTGGTGTTGGCCTTGATTGCAGCGTCCCAGCCGGACAAATCTGCCAGGGGCACATAGTCCACTTCGATACCGAAGCGCTTGAAGTACTTCTCGAACAGGCTGATGGTCGAACCAAACACACTGCGCGACACCAACACGTGGTCACCAGCGCTGCACAGACTCATCACCACCGACAGGATGGCCGCCATGCCGGTGGCCGTGGCCACCGCTTGCTCAGCGCCTTCCAGGGCCGCAATGCGCTCTTCGAACGCGCGCACGGTCGGGTTGGTGTAGCGGGAATACACATTGCCTGGCACTTCGCCCGCAAACCGCGCAGCCGCATCGGCGGCAGTGCGGAACACGTAGCTGGAGGTGAAGAACATCGGATCACCGTGTTCGCCCTCTGGCGTACGGTGCTGGCCAGCGCGCACAGCCAGGGTATCGAAAGCTACGCCGTCGAGGTCGCTGTCCAACCGACCGGCATCCCATTCCTGACTCATGCTGCGACTCCTTACTCAATTCTTTATTTAAGATACAAAACCGGCCCCTCAGGGCCGGTGTTTACTCAGTTGTTGTACAGATCGATGATCGCGCTCACCGCCTGGGTCTTGATCTTCGACGAGTCGTTACGCGCCTGTTCGATCTTGTTCAGATAAGCCTCGTCGACGTCACCGGTCACGTACTTGCCGTCGAACACAGCGCAATCGAACTGGTCGATCTTGATCTTGCCACCGCCGACAGCCTCGATCAGGTCCGGCAGATCCTGGTAGATCAGCCAATCGGCGCCGATCAGGTCGGCCACGTCCTGGGTCGTGCGGTTGTGTGCGATCAATTCGTGAGCGCTCGGCATGTCGATACCGTACACGTTCGGGTAACGCACGGCAGGCGCTGCGGAACAGAAATACACGTTCTTAGCACCGGCTTCGCGGGCCATCTGGATGATCTGCTTGCAGGTGGTGCCGCGCACGATGGAGTCATCCACCAACATCACGTTCTTGCCGCGAAATTCCAGCTCGATGGCGTTGAGCTTCTGGCGTACCGACTTCTTGCGCGCTGCCTGGCCCGGCATGATGAAGGTACGGCCGATGTAGCGGTTCTTCACGAAGCCTTCGCGGAACTTGACGCCCAAATGGTTCGCCAACTCCAGCGCCGCAGTACGACTGGTATCCGGGATCGGGATCACAACGTCGATGTCGTGTTCAGGACGCTCACGCAGGATCTTGTCGGCCAGTTTCTCGCCCATGCGCAGGCGTGCCTTGTATACCGAAACGCCGTCGATGATCGAATCCGGACGCGCCAAGTAGACGTGCTCGAAGATGCACGGGGTGAGTTTCGGCGCTACGGCGCACTGACGGGTGTGCAACTTGCCGTCTTCGGTGATGTACACCGCTTCGCCCGGCGCGAGGTCGCGGATCAGGGTGAAGCCCAGCACGTCGAGGGACACGCTTTCGGACGCGATCATGTACTCGACGCCTTCGTCGGTGTGACGCTGGCCGAACACGATTGGGCGAATACCGTGCGGGTCACGGAAACCAACGATGCCGTATCCGGTGATCATCGCCACGACGGCATAACCGCCGACGCAGCGGTTATGCACGTCGATCACGGCGGCGAACACGTCTTCTTCGGTGGGCTGCAGCTTGCCGCGCTGGGCCAGCTCGTGGGCAAACACGTTGAGCAGCACTTCCGAATCGGAGCTGGTGTTGACGTGGCGCAGGTCAGACTCGTAAATCTCTTTGGCCAGTTGCTCAACGTTGGTCAGGTTACCGTTGTGCGCCAGGGTGATGCCATAAGGCGAGTTGACGTAAAACGGTTGAGCCTCAGCCGAGGTCGAGCTACCAGCAGTCGGGTAACGCACATGGCCAATGCCCATGTGTCCGACCAGGCGCTGCATGTGACGCTGATGAAACACGTCACGTACCAGCCCATTATCCTTGCGCAGGAATAACCGGCCGTCGTGGCTGGTCACAATACCGGCAGCATCCTGGCCGCGGTGCTGGAGGACGGTTAGCGCGTCATACAGCGCCTGATTGACGTTCGACTTACCGACGATACCGACGATGCCACACATGCGACGCAACCCCTACTTAATGAATCTTGACTGAACACAGCTTACTGAGGCGTTTTGGCCGGTAAGAGGTGTTCCTTGAACGGAAGATCAGCGGGTACGCTGATCCCGCTGGCCAGCCACTGACTGCTCCACCCCAAGATGAGGTTCTTGGACCAATCTGCAACTAATAGAAATTTTGGCACGAGTACCGACTCCTGCCACCACGAATCCTGCTGTACCGGCCCCAGGCTCAACAGCCCGACCGCCACGACCACCAGCAACGCGCCACGCGCGGCACCAAAGGCCATGCCGAGAAATCGATCGGTCCCGGAGAGGCCGGTGACACGTATCAATTCGCCAATAAGATAGTTGACCATTGCTCCCACCAGCAGCGTGGCGATGAACATGATGGCGCAGCCCGCGATGACGCGAGCCGAGGGTGTCTCTATGTATCCGGCCAGGTAGACCGACAGTGAACCACCGAACATCCAGGCTACGACTCCTGCGATGATCCAGGTCAGCAACGACAGTGCTTCTTTTACGAAGCCGCGGCTTAGACTGATCAAAGCGGAGATGGCGACGATTGCAACAATCGCCCAATCAACCCAGGTAAATGGCACGTTTGAGCCTACGGACAGATAAGGCGGCGCATTTTAGCAGAGCGCCGGGCTATCGGTAAGCTGTGATTGCAGCTGCTTTGCAAATCAATAGTTTGTGGCGAGCCAGCACCATTTCAACCCATTGAAAAACCAATGTGGGAGAGGGCTTGCTCCCGATGGCGGTGGATCAGTCAATTCATCCGTTGACTGTCACACCGCCATCGAGAGCAAGCCCCCTCCCACATTTGATCGCATTCCAAGCCAAAATCGATACGAACTCAGCCGCGCTCAGGCTGGAAACGCGTAACGAACCCCTTCAGGTTTTGCTGGCGATCCAGCAAGTCACGCAGGCGGTCGGCCTCGGCACGCTCGATCAGCGGCCCGATAAACACGCGATTCTTGCCATCGGCACTGCGGATATAGGCGTTGTAACCCTGGCTGCGCAGCTTCTTCTGCAAGGCATCGGCACCTTCGCGATTGCCCAGGCTAGCCACCTGGATCGACCAACTGATCGGCAAACCGTTAGGATCGATACGGCTCTGACCCACGTCCGGCTTGCCCGGCGCGGCAGGTTGCGGCGCTACCGGCTTGGGCGCAGGCACCGGTGCGGCAGGCTTGGCGGCTACGACTGGAGCCGGAGCGGGCTTGACCACCGGCACGCTCGGCTGCACCGGCGTAGAGGGCGCCGCCATTTCCTCATCGGTCGGCACAGGCTCTTCCTCAGGCAAGGCCTGGGGCTCAGGGACCACAACCGGCTCAACCTGCACCTGCGGCAATGACGGTGCCTCGGGCGCAGCCGGGGCCTCGACGACCACTTGGCGCTGTTCGTCCTGACGGGAAAACAGCATCGGCAGGAAAATCACCGCCAATGCCACCAATACCAGGGCGCCGACCATTCGCTGCTTGTATGCGCTATCCAGTAATGCCATGTGCAGCTTCCTCCGTGGAGCGCCGGGCCAACCACTCAAGCGCCTCGGCAACACAATAAAATGATCCGAACAACAGAATCTCGTCCTCGGCCGTCGCTAACGCGCACTGCGCCTCAAGGGCAGCGGTCACGCTTGCATACGACGTCACGGGCGCACCAAGGTTCTGCAACGCAACTTTAAGCTCTGCGGCCGGACGACTGCGCGGGGTATCCAGCGGCGCCACCGCCCACGCCTGAACACTGCCCCGCAACGGTGCAATCACGCCGTCCAGATCCTTATCGGCAAGCAAGCCAAAGACGGCCAGACGACGCCCCACCGGCGGCGTAAGCGCCAGGCGCTGCGCCAGGTACTCGGCCGCATGAGGGTTATGACCTACATCCAGCAACAAGTTGAGGCGTTTGCCCTGCCACTCGAATGCGCGACGATCCAAGCGGCCCACCATTCGGGTTGCCAGCAAAGTCGCAGCAATCTGCTCGGCATGCCAAGGCAGATCCAGCAGCAGATAGGCTTGCAAGGCGAGCGCGGCGTTTTCCATCGGCAGGTTCAGCAGCGGCAGATCGCGCAGCTCTACAACTTGGCCACGGGCATCCCGCCCTTGCCACTGCCAGTGCTGCGCGCCGATTTCAAGATTAAATTCGCGGCCACGCAGGTAGAACGGGCAATCCAGCTCGCGCACCTTGTCCAGCAAGGGCTGCGGCGGATCCAGATCACCACACAGCGCGGGCTTGCCCTGGCGGAAAATTCCGGCCTTTTCGTAAGACACCGACTCGCGGGTATCCCCTAGGTAGTCAGCATGGTCAACACCAATACTGGTCACCAGCGCCAGGTCGGCATCCACCACGTTGACTGTGTCCAGACGCCCACCCAGACCGACTTCCAGAACCACCACATCCAACTGCGCACGCTCGAACAACCAGAACGCCGCGAGGGTGCCCATCTCGAAGTAAGTCAGGGAAGTCTCGCCCCGGCCGGCATCCAGTGCGGCGAAGGCTTCGCAGAGTTGCTCGTCAGTGGCCTCAAGGCCATTGAGTTGCACCCGCTCGTTGTAGCGCAGCAGGTGCGGTGAGCTGTACACGCCTACCTTCAGCCCTTGGGCTTGCAGCAGCGCGGCGACAAAGGCGCAGGTAGAGCCTTTGCCGTTGGTGCCGGTCACCGTGATCACACGCGATGCCGGACGGCCCAACCCGAGGCGGGCCGCTACCTGTTGCGAGCGCTCCAGGCCCATGTCGATGGCGGACGGATGCAACTGCTCAAGGTAGGCGAGCCACTCGCCCAGGGTACGTTGGGTCATAGGTTCGCAGGCACTGGCGGTACGACGATAGGCTCGACTTTAGGCGCGACGTACACAGGTGTCGGCAGGCCCATCATTTGCGCCAACAGGTTACCCAGACGTGGACGCAGTTCACCACGCGGGATGATCAAGTCGATTGCGCCGTGCTCCAGCAAAAACTCGCTGCGCTGGAAACCTTCCGGCAATTTCTCGCGAACGGTCTGCTCGATCACGCGCGGGCCGGCAAAGCCGATCAGGGCTTTGGGCTCGCCGACGATCACATCGCCCAGCATCGCCAGGCTGGCAGAAACACCACCGTAGACCGGGTCGGTCAGCACGGAGATGAACGGAATACCTTCTTCGCGCAGACGCGCCAGCACCGCTGAGGTCTTGGCCATTTGCATTAGAGAAATCAGGGCTTCCTGCATACGCGCACCACCGGAGGCGGCGAAGCAGATCATCGGGCAACGGTTTTCCAGGGCGTAGTTGGCGGCGCGCACGAAGCGCTCGCCGACGATGGCACCCATGGAGCCGCCCATGAAGGAGAACTCGAACGCCGAGACCACCACCGGCATACCCAGCAGCTTGCCGCTAACCGAAATCAGCGCGTCCTTCTCACCGGTCTGCTTTTGTGCAGCGGTCAGGCGGTCCTTGTACTTCTTGCCGTCGCGAAACTTCAGGCGATCCACTGGCTCCAGGTCAGCACCCAGCTCGTTACGGCCGTCAGCGTCCAGGAAGATGTCGATGCGGGCGCGGGCGCCGATACGCATGTGGTGGTTGCACTTTGGGCAAACGTCCAGGGTCTTTTCCAGCTCCGGACGGTACAGCACCGCGTCGCAGGAAGGGCACTTGTGCCACAGACCTTCAGGAACCGAGCTTTTTTTCACCTCGGAACGCATGATCGAAGGGATCAGTTTGTCTACTAACCAGTTGCTCATGCTTTCTTTCTCCAGTACCGGTGGCTTGAACACAGCCCCGCGTATGCCCTTGAGCTAAATTCATATGTGGCGATGACGCCGGCTGGACGGGGTCAGACGTTCGACCTGCCATTTCCAGCCTGCATCCTCAGCCTTCCAGACAACCTGCCAGCGCAGGGTTGCCACTTCATTTCCGGACCATCCTCAGACGGCACCGGGCTGTTTTACACAGTGGTAGTTATGGACGGCGGCAGACTGCCAGCCGTCACATCCCGCGCACAGCCTGCATAAATGCGCGAATCTTGTCGTGATCCTTGAGACCCTTGCCCTGCTCCACGCCACCGCTGACATCCACGGCGTAAGGGCGAACCTGCTCAATGGCTGCCGCAACGTTCGCGGGATTGAGCCCACCTGCCAGGATGATCGGCTTGCTTAATCCCTCAGGAATCAGCGACCAATCGAACGCTTCGCCGGTGCCACCGGGCACGCCTTCGACATACGTATCCAGCAAAATCCCGCGGGCGCCACCGTAGGCGGCACACGCGCTGGCGATATCGTCCCCAGACTTCACGCGCAGCGCCTTGATATACGGACGCTGATAGCTTTCACATTCGTCCGGGGTTTCGTCGCCATGAAACTGCAACATGTCCAGTTGCACGGCATCCAGGGTTTCATTGAGTTCACAACGACTGGCATTGACGAACAAACCCACGGTAGTCACGAACGGTGGCAATGCGGCAATAATCGCCCGCGCCTGCAACACATTCACCGCCCGCGGGCTCCTGGCATAAAACACGAAACCAATGGCGTCTGCGCCCGCCTCGACTGCCGCAAGCGCATCTTCTATGCGGGTAATCCCGCAAATCTTGCTGCGAACGACGGGCATATCGTAGAAACCTCAGGGTTGTACCGAGAAAGTCCCGGATGGTAACAAAAGCTTTTCCGGGCGTCAGCCGCCAAGTTCGCTGAATCCGGTAAGGAAGTGCGGCCCGATAAATCGCTGGGGCAGTTCGAACTCGTCGCGGTACTCCACATCCACCAGATATAGGCCAAATGGATGCGCAGTTACCCCGCCGGTACGGCGAACCCTGCTCTCCAGCACTTCCCTGGCCCATTCGACCGGGCGTTCGCCGGTACCGATAGTCATCAGCACGCCGGCGATATTGCGCACCATATGGTGCAAAAACGCGCCAGCGCGTATATCCAGCACGATCATCTTGCCGTGGCGGGTCACACGCAGGTGGTGGACTTCCTTGATCGGCGACTTGGCCTGGCACTGGCCGGCACGGAAGGCGCTGAAATCATGCACACCCACCAGATGCTGCGCGGCCTCGGCCATGCGCTCGGCATCCAGCGGACGGTGGTTCCAGGTGATTTCTTCGTTAAGGTGCGCTGGGCGGATCTGGTCGTTGTAGATCACGTAGCGGTAACGCCGCGCAATCGCCTTGAAGCGCGCATGAAAATGCGCTGGCATGACCTTGGCCCAGCTGACGCTGACGTCGTGGGGCAAATTGATGTTGGCGCCCATCACCCAAGCCTTCATCGTGCGCTCGGCCTGAGTATCGAAGTGGACCACTTGGCCACAGGCATGCACACCGGCGTCGGTACGTCCGGCGCACATCAGCGAAACGGGCGAATCGGCGACCTTGGACAGGGCCTTTTCCAGGGTTTCCTGTACCGTCAGCACGCCAGACGCCTGGCGCTGCCAGCCGCGATAGCGCGAACCTTTGTATTCCACGCCCAGGGCGATGCGGTAAAAGCCTGCGGCCGCCATTTCGGCGGCCGCGTTATCTATATTTGCCAAGAACTGAGAGCCTGATGAGTTGCGCAAAGGCGGCCATTATAAATGCGGCAGCCGTGTGACGGGCGCTTTTATTGGAGATTGACGCAGACCACATGCGAGAGGGGGCTTGCTCCCGATAGCGCCGTGTCAATCAGCACCTGCTGGGCTGATCCACTGCTATCGGGAGCAAGCCCCCTCCCACATCAGAGCGGTATCGACCTTCAGATTTTGCCGAGCATTTCCTTGGCTTCGCCGCGCTGGGACTCGTCGCCCTCGGTCAGTACTTCGGACAGGATGTCCCGAGCGCCGTCCGCATCGCCC
This sequence comes from Pseudomonas sivasensis, assembly GCF_021391435.1. Lineage (NCBI taxonomy): Bacteria > Pseudomonadati > Pseudomonadota > Gammaproteobacteria > Pseudomonadales > Pseudomonadaceae > Pseudomonas > Pseudomonas sivasensis. The sequence continues at coordinate 4,256,041 of NZ_CP090029.1, forward strand.
ATGTCGATATAGGCCTGGGCCAAGTCGAGCTTGGTAGCGACCTCGTCAGTGCCGGACAGGAAGTCGAACTCAGGCTCATCACCACCCAAGGCTGCGTCTTCAGCAGTGAAAGATGGCTCGATGGGTGGATGCTCAAGGCTCTGGGACAGGCGATCCAGCTCGGCGTTGACATCGTCCAGCTCCGATGCAAACGCGTCAGGCTTGACGACTGCGTCCGGCTCATCGGCAAGGGACAGATCAAAATCTTCCGGCAGGTCGAAGTCATCCACGGGCGCAGGCGTCAGCGTAGGCGGCTCAACGGCAGGCACGTCGTTCATCTGATCTTCAAGGCCGGACAGGAAGTCATCATCGGACTGAGCTGACGTCGGCGCATCCAACTGCAGGCCCAAATCAAAGTCAGACAGGTCATCCGAGGCCGGCTTAGTGGCGGTTTGCTCTCGCAGCAGCGACTCGAATGTCTGCTGATCGTCCTTGATCTCGGCCGGTGAAGCAGCCTCCAGATCATCCAGGCTCAAATCAAAATCGGTGTCAAAAGCCTCTGGCTTGGGTGCTGCCGGTTTGTCTTCGAGCAAATCCTTGACGTACTGAGCATCCAGCGCAGCGGCAGCAACCGCCGCACTGACGCCTGCCGCCAACACCGCCATCGCCGGAAAGCGCGACTTCAGTTGCTCGACCTGGGCGTGGTTTTCACCATTGGCCACCAGTTGACGCTCCTGGGTCACGAAACCGTCTTTGTCACTTTGCAGGCCGTAGACCTCCATTAACTTCAAACGTAGGTCACTGCGCTTGGGCTCGTGCTTGATGGCTTGTTCGAGCACATCAGCGGCCTGGTTCAGATGACCACGGTCGATATGGGACTGGGCTTGCACCAGTGCGTCGTTGGCGTTTTGCGGCGCAACGGCAACGGCCAGCGGCGCGAGCACGGAGGCGACCGTCGGCACTACCACTGCAGGCTCAACCACTGGAGCGGGCGCCGGAGCGGCGGACAGCTTGACGTTCGGCGGCGGGACTTCAAGCCCCTCGAAACTATCCGAAGGAAGGTCGTGTTCGATATCAGAGGTAAATTGCGGCTCTTCGGCCAATGCACGCGCCATCCGCAGGTGTTTTTCCTCTTCGCGACGGGCATTGCGATGGCGCAGCCACAGCAGCAGGAGCAACAACACCACCAGGCCCGCCGCACCACCGATCACAGAGAGGACAACCGGGTTGGTCAGCAGGTCATTGAACTTGCCTTCGGGAGCGTCAGCTGCGGCAACCGGTGTAGCCGCTTCCGGTGCGGGAGCAGCTACCGGAACGGCCGGCGTTGGTGCTGGTGTTGCCGCCTGTTCGGCGGGGGTTGCCGGAGTGGCTGCCGGTTCGCTGGCCAACTGCGCGGGCATCGCCGCTGCAGTCGTTGCAGCCGTTGCCTGCGTCGCCGGGTCGCCTTTTTCCGCCTGCAAACGGGCCAACTGATCATTCTTCAATTGAATCAGTTTTTGCAGTTTATCCAGCTGGCTTTGCAGGTCAGCTGCACGGCTCTTGAGTTCGTCGTTATCGCGGCGAGTGGTATCCAGCTGTTCCTGGGTCATCGCCAGCTTGTCGCTCAGACCCTGGCTGTCGCCCGCCTTGCCCTTGCCGCCCTTCTTGGCCGCCTCGGCCGAAACCAGGCTCAAGTTGTCCTGGGCATTGGTGGTCGACGGCGCACTGCCCGCCTGGGTACGCTTGGTGGCGTCCAGTTGTTGCTTGCCGGCGGCCTGGTTGGCTGCCGTGCGACGCCCCTGGCGCCAGGCATCATTCTGCGCGCGAACTTCGGCAATCGCCTGGGGTTGCGGCAGTGCGGTGCTTTGGACAGTGTCCGGCAGGCGCAGCACCTGGCCGGTTTTCAAACGGTTGATATTGCCGTCGATAAAGGCGCCAGGGTTAAGCGCCTGAATCGCAAGCATGGTCTGCTGCACCGAACCGCCATTGCGGTGTTTCTCGGCGATTTCCCATAGGGTGTCGCGGGAGGTGGTGGTGTGCTGGGCCGGTTTGCTTGCGGCAGGCGCGGCGCTGGCAGGTGCGCCCAAGCGTGGGGCTGGCGCCACAGCGGCCGGTGTCGACCGGTCGAACTTGGACGGATCAAGCAATACGCTGTAGTCGCGCATCAAACGACCATTGGGCCATTGCACTTGCAGCAGAAAGCGAACGTAAGAGTCAGGCAGCGGCTTGCTGGAGGTGACACGCACCACGCTGCGACCGTTGGGGTTGATCACTGGGGTAAATGTCAGGTCATTGAGGAATGCCTGGCGATCGACGCCGGCATCCACAAACGCCTGCGAGGACGCCAGGCTAGGAGTGATCTCGGACGCGGTGAGGCCACCGACATCGAGCAATTCGATTTCCACCGACAGCGGCTGGTTCAACTTCGACTTGAGGGTCATTTCCCCCAGCTGCAGCGCCTGCGCCATACCGGAGGACAGCGCCGAGGCGGCCGCTATTGCTAACACCAGTTTGCGAACTTGAACCATAGCCTCATCCTTTGTTTGAACACTCCCCGGCCTGCGAGAAGGTTGGTAACCGCTTGCCATAAGGCATGGCGAGCCGATAGGTTACCGACACGCTTCTGTTGCACTTCGGGCCAAGCATAGCGCCTGGCTAGAATCAATCTACAAATTGCGGCCAAGTATCTTTTACGCAAGGCCTTTTATCAACAACTGCGCCAGTTGCACGGCGTTAAGTGCAGCGCCTTTGCGTACGTTATCTGACGTCAGCCACAGATTTAGTTCCGCCGGGTCATCCACACCGGCGCGAACCCTGCCGACATAGACCACGTCCTGGCCTACCGCATCACCAACGGCTGTTGGGTAATCCCCCTCCTCCACGAGTTCTATACCCGGCGCAGCGTCGAGCGCACGGTTGACCGCAGCAAGGTCGACCGGCGCAGCCAATTGCAACGACACCGTCAGGCTATCGCCAAAAAACACCGGAGCTTGAACGCAGGCCGCAGAAATCTTTAGTGACGGTAATTCAAGCACAGCACGCAGTTCGTGTACGAGACGCTTCTCAAGGGCTGTATGACCTTGGGCATCTGACGTGCCGACTTGTGCCAACAGGTTGAAGGCCATTTGCCGGTCGAAGAATTTCGGCTCCAGCGGGCGCACGTTTAGCAGCTCGGCGGTCTGACGGGCCAGTTCGCTGACGGCTTCACGTCCTTGAGCAGACACCGCCAGGTTAGCCGTGACGCTGACGCGCTGGATATCCAGCAGCCCACGCAACGGCGCCAGCAATACCGCCAGGTTGGTCGCGGACGGGCTCGGACTGCCGAGCTGGAACGGCTTTTTCAAGCTCTTCAGGACGTGGGCATTGGCCTCCGGCACGACCTGTGGCGCCTGTTCGGCGGGCAATGCACCGGACAGGTCGATCACCGAACAACCCGCCGCCGTGGCACGTGGGGCGAAGCTCAGGGTGACGGCTGGACCGGCGGCAAAGAACGCCAGTTGCACCTTGCTGAAATCGAATTCATCAACTTCCCTGACCCGCACGTTCTTGCCGCGAAACGGTACCGACGCACCGGCGGAATTATTGCCGGCCAACAAGTACAGGGTGCCGACCGGGAATGCCAACTCTTCGAGAATCTGCACCAGGGCTTCGCCAACAGTGCCGGTGGCGCCGATCACGGCAATTTCAAAGGTCTGGGTCATGGGGGCTGCCTCGGGCATTGCGGGGGGAGCGGCACTTTACCGGGTGGCTGGAGGTGAGGCAATTAACCTGGGGGTGGGGCCATGGCTGACGGCGCTATCGGGGCAAGCCCCCCGCCCACGATGAACAGCATTTCAATGTTGGAATTCGGTCGAATGTGGGAGGCGGCTTGCCCACGAAAGGCCCCAAAAGAACAATAAAAAAACCCGCGCCTGTCACCAGAACGCGGGTTTCTGTTATTGCTTCAAGCGATCAACGCTCCAGCAAAATCCGCAGCATGCGACGCAACGGCTCAGCCGCGCCCCACAGCAGTTGGTCGCCGACGGTAAACGCGCCGAGGAACTGGCTGCCCATGTTCAGCTTGCGCAGACGGCCCACCGGTACATTCAGGGTGCCAGTGACCTTGGTCGGGCTCAGCTCCTGCATGCTGATGTCGCGGTTGTTCGGCACCAGCTTGACCCACGGGTTGTGCTGGCTGATCAACCCTTCGATATCGGCGATTGGCACGTCTTTGTTCAGCTTGATGGTCAGCGCCTGGCTGTGGCAGCGCATGGCGCCGATGCGCACGCAGATACCGTCAACCGGGATCGGGCTCTTGAAACGGCCGAGAATCTTGTTGGTCTCGGCCTGGGCCTTCCACTCTTCGCGGCTCTGGCCGTTCGGCAGCTCTTTGTCGATCCATGGGATCAAGCTACCGGCCAATGGCACGCCGAAGTTCTCGGTCGGGTAAGCATCGCTGCGCATGGCTTCGGCCACACGACGGTCAATGTCGAGGATTGCACTGGCCGGGTCGGCCAGTTGATCGGCGACGGCCGCGTGGGTGGCGCCCATCTGCTTGATCAGCTCACGCATGTTCTGCGCGCCGGCACCGGAGGCCGCCTGATAGGTCATGGCGCTCATCCACTCGACCAGACCCGCTTCGAACAGGCCACCCAGGCCCATCAGCATCAGGCTGACGGTGCAGTTGCCACCGACGTAGTTCTTGGTGCCGGCATCCAGTTGCTGGTCGATGACCTTGCGGTTGACCGGGTCGAGGATGATCACGGCATCGTCCTGCATACGCAGGCTCGACGCGGCGTCGATCCAGTAACCCTGCCAGCCCGCTTCGCGCAGTTTCGGGAAGACTTCGCTGGTGTAGTCGCCACCCTGGCAGGTCACGATCACGTCGAGTGTCTTCAACTCGTCAATGCTGTAGGCATCCTTGAGCGGGGCAATATCCTTGCCCACGGACGGCCCTTGGCCACCCACGTTCGAGGTGGTGAAAAACACCGGCTCAATAAGATCGAAATCCTGCTCTTCCAGCATCCGCTGCATGAGCACGGAACCGACCATACCGCGCCAACCGATCAGACCTACACGTTTCATCGCAACTACACCTTGTTAAAAAGTGGGCCGTCTTGCAGCAACAACTGCAAGCGGGCCCGAGAGATTACAGATTCCGCAGCGCGGCGACTACTGCGTCGCCCATTTCTTGCGTACCGACTTTGGTGCAACCCTGCGACCAGATGTCACCGGTGCGCAAACCCTGATCCAGCACCAGACTCACGGCCTTCTCGATCGCGTCCGCCGCATCGCTCAGGTTGAAGCTGTAACGCAGCATCATCGAGACCGACAAAATGGTCGCCAGCGGGTTGGCAATGCCCTGGCCCGCAATGTCCGGCGCCGAACCGTGGCAAGGCTCGTACATGCCCTTGTTGTTGGTGTCCAGCGACGCCGAAGGCAGCATGCCGATAGAGCCCGTGAGCATCGACGCCTGGTCGGACAGGATGTCGCCGAACAGGTTGTCGGTGACGATCACGTCGAATTGCTTCGGCGCGCGCACCAGTTGCATGGCGGCGTTGTCCACGTACATGTGGCTCAGTTCGACATCCGGGTAGTCCTTGGCCACTTCCTCGACGATTTCGCGCCACAGTTGGCTGGAGGCCAGTACGTTGGCCTTATCCACCGAGCAGACTTTCTTGCCGCGCACGCGGGCCATGTCGAAACCGACACGGGCGATACGGCGGATTTCGCTCTCGCTATACGGCAGGGTGTCGTAGGCCTGGCGCTCGCCACTTTCCAGTTCGCGCACGCCGCGTGGGGAGCCGAAGTAGATGCCGCCGGTCAACTCACGCACGATCAGAATATCGAGACCAGCCACCACTTCCGGCTTCAGGCTCGACGCGTCGGCCAGTTGCGGGTAGAGGATCGCCGGGCGCAGATTGCCGAACAGGCCCAGTTGCGCGCGGATCTTCAGCAGGCCGCGCTCAGGGCGGATGTCACGTTCGATTTTGTCCCACTTCGGACCACCCACGGCGCCGAGCAGCACAGCATCGGCAGCACGGGCGCGGTCCAGGGTTTCATCGGCCAGTGGCACGCCGTGTTTGTCGATGGCGGCGCCGCCGATCACGTCGTGGCTCAGCTCGAACCCCAGGCTGTACTTGCTGTTGGCGAGTTCCAGGACTTTGACCGCTTCGGCCATGATTTCCGGACCAATACCGTCGCCAGGGAGAATCAGAATCTGCTTGCTCATGGGTTCCTCATTTCATCGAGCGACCTGCCCGTGGGCAGGTCGGGAAAATTAATCAGCGTTCGGCCCATACCACGAGCACATCGGTGCTGAAGGTGCCGTCGGCTTGAATCTCGTAGTAATCGCGCACTTCCTGGCCCATCGCCTGCTGCAACTCCAGGATCGCGGCGCGCAGCACTTGCGGTGTACGCATACGTTCGACCCACGAGGTGTATTCCAGGCGCAGGCGCTGGCGGCTGCTGTTGCGTACATGCAAACCGGCTTCGCTGAGCTGACGCATCCACTCGGCGGCGGAGTAATCGCGCACGTGACTGGTGTCGCGCAGCACCTCGACGGTCTGCAGGTAAGTGTCCAACAGCGGACTACCCGGTGACAACACGTCAACAAAGGCCGCCACGCCGCCCGGCTTGAGCACGCGGCGCACTTCACGCAGGGCCAGGCCAAGGTCGCTCCAGTGGTGGGCCGAGTAGCGGCTGAACACGAAGTCGAACTCGCCATCGGCGAACGGCAGGCGCTCGGCGGCGCCATTTACGGTGCTGATATTGGTGAAGCCGCGATCTTGCGCAGCGGCAGCCACCACATCAAGCATCTGCTGGGACAGGTCATAGGCCACCACTTCCTTGACCAGCGGCGCCACATTGAAGCTCACATGACCGGCACCGCAACCGAGATCCAGCAGTCGCGCACTGCCCTGCCCGGCCAGTTCTGCCTGCAGCAGCGCGAATTCTGTGCCCTGGGCGTGCACGGCACTGCTCAGGTAGGCAGACGCCTGTTCGCCGAATTGTTTTTGCACGACTTGGGTGTGGGCGGTGTTGGTCATGGTGGCATCCTTCAAGGGTTGCGTTGCTAGTACCGGCCCTATCGGGGGCAAACCCCCTCCCACAGGGGAACGCATTCCAAATGTGGGAGGGGGCTTGCCCCCGATGAGGCCGGTCCTGCCTATATCAATTTAGGCGTCGCGAAACAGCCAAGGCTGGCTCGCTCGGTGCTTGGCTTCAAACGCCGCAATCGCATCACCGTCCTGCAAGGTCAGGCCGATATCGTCCAGGCCGTTGATCAGGCAGTGTTTACGGAAGGCGTCCACCTCAAAGTGGTACACCTTGCCGTCCGGACGGGTCACGGTTTGCGCAGCGAGGTCGACGGTCAACTGGTAGCCCACATCGGCTTCCACTTGCTTGAACAGCTCGTCGACTTCTTCGTCAGTCAAGATGATCGGCAACAGGCCGTTCTTGAAGCTGTTGTTGAAGAAGATGTCGGCATAGCTCGGCGCGATGATGCTGCGAAAGCCATATTCTTCGAGGGCCCACGGCGCGTGCTCGCGGCTGGAACCGCACCCGAAGTTTTCCCGGGCCAGCAACACGCTGGCGCCTTGGTAGCGTTCGGCGTTAAGCACGAAGTCCTTGTTCAGAGGGCGCTTGGAGTTGTCCTGGTAGGCGTAGCCCACGTCCAGGTAGCGCCACTCGTCGAACAGGTTAGGGCCGAAACCGGTGCGCTTGATCGACTTCAAAAACTGCTTGGGGATGATCTGGTCGGTGTCCACGTTGGCACGGTCCAACGGCGCGACAAGACCTGTGTGTTGGGTAAAAGCTCTCATCGGGTATTCCTCAGATCAATTCGCGAACGTCGATGAAACGACCGTTGACGGCAGCGGCGGCGGCCATGGCCGGGCTCACCAGGTGGGTACGGCCACCGGCGCCCTGACGCCCTTCGAAGTTACGGTTGGAGGTCGACGCGCAATGCTCGCCCGACTCCAGGCGGTCCGGGTTCATCGCCAGGCACATCGAGCAGCCCGGCTCACGCCATTCAAAACCGGCTTCGAGGAAGATCTTGTCCAGGCCTTCGGCTTCAGCCTGGGCTTTAACCAAGCCTGAGCCCGGAACCACAATGGCCTGCTTGATGGTCGAGGCGACTTTGCGTCCCTTGGCGATCACCGCCGCAGCGCGCAGGTCTTCGATCCGCGAGTTGGTGCAGGAACCGATAAACACGCGATCCAACTGGATGTCAGTGATTGCCTGGTTGGCCTTCAAGCCCATGTACTTCAAGGCGCGCTCGATGGAACCGCGCTTGACCAGGTCGGCTTCCTGAGCCGGGTCCGGCACGTTCTGGTCGACGGCCAGGACCATTTCCGGCGAAGTACCCCAGCTGACTTGCGGCTTGATCTGGGCAGCGTCGAGTTCGACCACGGTATCGAACACCGCATCAGCGTCGGAGACCAGGTCTTTCCAGGCTTCGACGGCGGCATCCCAATCGGCACCAGCCGGTGCGAAAGGACGACCCTTGACGTATTCGACGGTCTTTTCATCCGCCGCCACCATGCCCACGCGGGCACCGGCTTCGATGGACATGTTGCAGATGGTCATGCGGCCTTCGATGGAGAGGTCGCGAATGGCGCTGCCGGCAAATTCGATGGCATGGCCGTTACCGCCAGCGGTGCCGATCTTGCCGATCACAGCGAGGACGATGTCCTTGGCGGTGACGCCAAACGGCAACTTGCCTTCGACGCGCACCAGCATGTTCTTCATTTTCTTGGCAACCAGGCACTGGGTGGCGAACACGTGCTCGACCTCCGAGGTGCCGATACCGTGAGCCAGGGCGCCGAAGGCACCGTGGGTCGACGTGTGGGAGTCACCGCAAACCACGGTCATGCCTGGCAAGGTGGCGCCCTGCTCCGGGCCGATCACATGGACGATGCCTTGACGCACATCATTCATCTTGAATTCGGTGATGCCATATTCATCGCAGTAATCATCGAGGGTCTGCACCTGCAACCGCGACACAGTGTCGACGATGGCGTCGATGCCGCCCTTGCGCTCCGGGGTGGTCGGTACGTTGTGGTCCGGGGTGGCGATGATCGAGTCGACGCGCCAAGGCTTGCGCCCGGCCAGTCGCAGGCCTTCGAACGCTTGTGGCGAGGTCACTTCATGGATGATGTGACGGTCGATATAGATCAGCGACGACCCATCATCGCGCCGTTTCACTTCATGGGAATCCCAAAGCTTGTCGTAAAGCGTTTTGCCGGCCATCAGTCGGTCCTCATCAGCGGTATTTCATTCGCCGGGCTTTTCAATAACCCTTTGGCTTGTGAGGCTGATGGTATGGCGCTACATTAAATAACTCAAATTCATATTTTTTATGCTTTGGATTACCAACTGGAATACCACAATGGACTTGGCCAACCTCAATGCCTTTATCGCCATCGCCGAGATCGGCAGCTTCTCCGGCGCTGGAGAACGCCTGCACTTGACCCAACCGGCCATCAGCAAACGTATCGCCGGCCTGGAACAGCAATTGAAGGTGCGACTGTTTGATCGCCTGGGCCGTGAAGTCGGCCTGACCGAGGCCGGACGCGCCTTGCTGCCGCGCGCTTACCAGATTCTCAATGTGCTGGACGACACCCGCCGCGCCCTCACCAACCTTACCGGCGAGGTCAGCGGGCGACTCACATTAGCCACCAGCCACCATATAGGCCTGCATCGCCTGCCGCCTATCCTGCGAACCTTTACACGGGAATACCCGAACGTGGCGCTGGATATTCAATTTCTCGATTCTGAAGTGGCCTACGAAGAAATCCTCCATGGCCGCGCTGAAGTGGCAGTGATCACCCTGGCGCCCGATCCCCACAACCTGGTGCGCGCCACGCCAGTGTGGGACGACCCGCTGGACTTTGTGGTGGCGCCGGAGCATAGCCTGATCAGTAACGGCTCCATCAGCCTGGCTGATATTGCCGGCCATCCGGCGGTTTTCCCTGGCGGCAACACGTTTACCCACCATATTGTCAGCCGGTTGTTCGAGGCCCAAGGCCTTACCCCGAACATCGCGATGAGTACTAACTACTTGGAAACTATCAAAATGATGGTGTCTATCGGCCTGGCCTGGAGCGTGTTGCCGCGCACCATGCTCGACGATCAGGTGGCAAGTATCGCTTTGCCAGGCATACAACTCAGTCGCCAGCTAGGCTATATCGTGCACACCGAAAGGACGCTGTCGAATGCTGCGCGGGCTTTCATGAGCCTATTGGACGCACAGATGGATTTGCCAGGGATACCGGCATGACACTGTGCGGCCTCGGGTTCTGAGTAAAACCGTGCTGTTTGCCCATCGAATCAAGGCCCTTTGATAATGCGCAACCCCGTCGACCCCGTGCCACCCCTACCCCGCATTTACGCGCTGGACCCTCAACAGGCGGAACAAAGCTGGGAGAGCGCGCCACAACTGCTGGCAGCCCTTAACGCTGCGCGGCTGGGCGCATGGTGCTGGGAAATAGACACCGGCCGCATAAGTTGGTCACGGGGCACCCAGGCGTTGTTTGGTTTTGATCCGCGCCAACCGCTGCCCCAGGACCTGGACTACCTTGATTTGCTGGCCCAGTCGGATCGCGCCCGAGTGGTACGGGCTTTTCACGCCGTACTGGCCGGCGAGCCGCTTGAGCAGGCCATGCATCACCGCATCCAATGGCCTGACGGCAGCTTTCACTGGCTGGAAATCAACGGCAGCCTGCAGCCGGACAAAACCGGTCGGCGCCGCATGATCGGGGTGATCCGCGAGGTTACCCACCAGCGTGAACGTGAAAACGCCCTCGGGCACTCCGAAAAACGCTTCGCCACGCTGTTTCACCTGTGCCCGAACATGGTACTGCTGACGCGCCGGGCCGACGGCCTGATCAGCGAAGCCAACCAGTATTTCGAGATGCTCTTCGGCTGGCCCTTGGGCGATGCCATCGGCCGCACGACCCTGGAACTGGGCCTGTGGCGCCACCCGGAACAACGCGCACAATTGGTCAAGGCCACGCAGCGCAAGGGCGAGCCCATTACCATGGAGGTGCAGTTTTGCGCCAGCAACGGCCAAGTCCACAATGGCACGCTCAGCGCGCAAAAAGTCGAGTTGGAGGGTGAGGCCTATCTGATCAGCACCTTCCTCGACACCACCGAACGCAAAAATGCAGAGCAGGCGCTCAAGGACAGTCAGGAGCGCCTCGACCTGGCACTGGACTCGGCACAACTGGGCACTTGGGACTGGCACATTCCCAGCGGCATGCTCTATGGCTCGGCGCGCGCAGCCCAATTGCACGGTCTGCCGTCCGAACCGTTCCACGAATCCTTCGACGCCTTTTTCGAAGGCATGCCCAACGAGGAACGGGACAACATGCGCAACGCCTACCGCACCCTGCGCGAAGGCCCTGCCGGAAACTACCAACTGACCTACCGCGTGGCCATGGAAGATGGCAGCTCGCGCTACTTGGAAAGCCGTGCTCGCCTGTACCGCGACGAGCGAGGTTTACCCCTGCGCATGGCCGGCACGCTGCTCGATATCACAGACCAAGTGGAGCGCGAACAACGCCTGAGCGCCTCCGAAGAAAAATTCGCCAGCCTGTTCCAGGCCAGCCCCGACCCGATCTGCGTCACAGGCCTGGAGAGTGGCGCCTTTATCGAGATCAATCCGGCCTTTACCCAAACCTTTGGCTGGAGCGCTGCCGAGGTAATCGACAAGAGCGCTGACCAGATCGGCCTATGGGATGATTCCAGCCAGCGCCTGGAGCGTATCGAGCGGGTCATTCGCGAGCAGTCGTTGAGCAACGTGGCCGTGGTAGTGCATCACAAGAATGGCCACAGCCTGACCTGCATGATTTCCAGCCGCCTGATCAAGGTCGGAGATCAAGCGTGCATCGTTACGACGTTGCGCGATATCACCCAACAACAGCGCTCCGAGGCCGCGCTGAAGGCCAGCGAGGAGAAATTCGCCAAGGCCTTCCATTCCAGCCCTGACGCGATTTCCATCACCGAGCGCGACACTGGCCGCTATGTGGAGGTCAACGATGGCTTCTGCCGCCTGACCGGCTTGCGAGCTGAAGAAGCTATTGGCCTGACTTTTTACCAGATCGGCATCTGGGCCGATGAGAACCAACGCTCGGCGCTATTGGCCGAGTTGCAGATCAAGGGCCGCATTCACCATCTGGAAATGCTCTGGCACAACAAACGCGGTGAAGTGCTGGCAGTAGAAGTCTCGGTCGAGCCCATCACCCTGAATGAAACCCCGTGCCTGCTGCTGACCGCGCGGGACGTGAGCCTGCTGAAAAACGCCCAGGCGCAGATCCGCCATCTGGCCTACCACGACCCGCTGACCAACCTGCCCAACCGTGCGCTGTTGATGGACCGCCTGAGCCAGCAGATCGCCCTGCTCAAACGCCATAACCTACGCGGCGCGCTGCTGTTCCTCGATCTTGACCACTTCAAGCACATCAATGACTCCTTGGGCCATCCGGTCGGCGACACCGTGCTGAAAATCGTCACCGCGCGGCTGGAAGCCAGCGTGCGCATGGAAGACACCGTGGCGCGCCTGGGTGGCGATGAATTCGTGGTGCTGCTCAGCGGCCTGGATGGCTCGCGCCAGGAAGTCAGCAGCCAGGTGCAGGAACTGGCCGACACCCTGCGTGAATTGCTTTCGGAGCCGATGTTCCTGGACGGGCACAGATTGCAGGTCACGCCGAGCATTGGCGTGGCGTTGATTCCCGATCACGGCTCCACACCGGCCGACCTGCTCAAGCGAGCCGACATTGCCCTTTACCGCGCCAAGGACTCAGGGCGCAACACCACGCAGATGTTTCACAACAGCATGCAAAAAGCCGCCAGCGAACGCCTGCGCATGGAAACCGACCTGCGCCTGGCCCTGGCGCGCGGCGAATTCAGCGTTCATTACCAACCCCAGGTGGATGCGCGCGGTAACAAGATCGTCGGTGCGGAGGCACTGGTGCGTTGGCAGCATCCACAATTGGGTGCGCAGTCACCGTCGGAATTTATCAAGGTGCTGGAAGACAGCGGCCTGATCCTTGAAGTGGGCACCTGGATCCTTGATGAGGCCTGCGCCGCCTTTGGGCAACTGATCAAAGAAGGCTTGGTGGACCCGCTGAATTTCAGTCTATGCGTGAATATCAGCCCCCGGCAGTTTCGCCAGAACGATTTCGTGGAACGGGTGGAACACAGCCTTAAGCAGCATTCCTTGCCCTGCAGCCTTCTGAAACTGGAAATCACCGAAGGTATCGTGATCCAGAACCTGGATGACACCGTCAACAAGATGCGCCGCCTGAAGAAGCTCGGCGTGAGCTTTGCGATGGATGACTTTGGCACCGGTTACTCTTCACTGACATACCTCAAGCGCCTGCCGGTGGACGCGCTGAAGATCGATCAGTCGTTTGTGCGAGACGCGACCCATGATCCAAACGACGCGGAAATCATCAGGGCGATCGTGGCGATGGCTCGCAGTTTGAATCTGGAGGTGATTGCCGAGGGTGTGGAGACCCCCGAGCAACTGGCATTCCTGCAAGCGTTGGGGTGTCATCTGTATCAAGGGTTCATTTACAGCAGGCCGCTACCGCTGAAAGAGTTCAGGCAATTGCTGATATAACTATTAAATAGTCGACTGCTACTTTCATGACGAACAGCGACAGTCGATTATTTTTCAGGCCAACGCCAATACATTAATCAATTGCTAAAACATTACGCTTTAAAAAACGACTTCAATCCGCTCATGGCCCCACCCACCTTTTCAAACATCGAAGCAGCAAGTGAACCACCGATACTAACCGCACCGGAAATCGCCAACCCGACCGGACCTAATAACGGCGCCGCCAGACTTATCAGCGGACTAAGTGCTTTTACCACTCCCCCCAACACCTTACCAATTCCACTGAAAACACTGCCGACTTTGTCAAAGACTTTTCCGAAAAAGCTGCCAATCTTGGAAAAAAAACTCTGCTTCTTCGGGGCTGGCTTACAAGGCCTGCAAAGCTTTGGCGGGGCTGGCTTGCAGGGTACACAGTATGTTGGCGGGGGCGGGTTATAACACCCAAACCGGATGCCGCAACCAGGGCCTGAGGCACGGATGGGCAACGTCGCACTGGAACCGCAGTTAGGGGAGTAAACGGAATTAACGCCATAGGTACGGCTCACAACTGGATCACGCATAAGAATTTTAGTCCTATATTTATCCGAGTTAAGACGGCAGATAGCAGCAATACAGAAGACCAGTATTTTTTACGCACTAACTACCTGACGCCCAACCCTTACGTGGCCATCCCCCCCAAAAAGTTCCTTGATCAATGCCAACCGCTCACGTTGAATTTGTCATACAGCCCGAACGACTTACATCAACATTTAAAGCACGTCAGGATGACTCATACCCAATAGACAACTTACCTGCCGCACATCCGTCTCGCGACGAAGGGCGGTAAACAGTTCCACCGCCTGCGGGTAATTACGCGTTAACATCGCCAACCATTGTTTCAATCGCCCAGGCGCCTGTTTTTCAGTCAGTTGCGCTACCGACTGGGTCCAGAACTCGCGGAGCATGGGCTGCATCTCTGCCCACGTCATTTCGACCACTTCCTCGCCTGCGCGCGCTGCTGCAATCTGCCGCGCCAGGTCAGGGCGCGCCACCAGGCCACGGCCAAGCATGATGTCCTCTACGCCGCTGATCTCCCGACAGCGGCGCCAGTCTTCGACGCTCCAGATATCGCCATTAGCGAACACCGGCACCTTGACCACGTCCTGGACCCGCGGGATCCACTCCCAATGAGCCGGCGGCTTGTAACCATCGGCCTTGGTACGCGCATGCACCACGATATGCGCCGCACCGCCTTCGGCCAGGGCCGTGGCGCACACCAGCGCGCCATCCGGGCTATCGAAGCCCAGGCGCATCTTGGCAGTCACCGGGATATGGGCAGGCACCGCACGCCGCACGTGTTCAACGATCTGGTTGAGCAACTCCGGCTCCTTGAGCAGCACGGCACCGCCTCGGGACTTGTTGACGGTCTTGGCCGGGCAGCCAAAGTTCAGATCGATCACTTGCGAACCCAGCTCACAGGCCAGTGCGGCATTCTCCGCAAGGCACACGGGGTCGGAACCGAGCAATTGCACGCGCAAGGGCACGCCCGCAGCGGTGTGGGCACCGTGCAGCAGCTCTGGAGCAAGTTTGTGGAAGTACGCCGGGGTCAGCAGGCGGTCGTTGACGCGGATAAACTCGGTCACGCACCAGTCAATACCGCCCACACGGGTCAACACGTCCCGCAGGATGTTGTCGACCAACCCTTCCATGGGCGCCAAAGCAATTTGCATGGAAAACACTCAACAAAAATCGTGGCGCAGTTTACTGGGTTTCCTACGGCAACCGTTAACCCCCTGTCAGGGCGGGGCCATAGCCATCGAGAAACTCGCTCGGCATGCGCTTGGGCTTGCCCGTGGACAATTCGATGCAGACGAAGGTGGTTTGCGCGCGCAGAAGGGTTGCACCGTCACGCGGGCGGACCAGTTGAAAGCGGCGGGTCATCTTCAGACGCTGGTCCCAATCGACGATCCAGGTGGCCAGTTGCAGCTCGTCACCTTCGTAGCCTGCCGCCAGGTAATCGATCTCATGGCGCACCACCGCCATGGCGCGGTCCAGACGGCGATACTCGGTCAGGTCCAGCCCCAAACGCTGGGAATGACGCCAGGCACAGCGCTCCAGCCAGGACACGTACACCGCATTATTTGCGTGCCCCAGGCCGTCGATATCCTCAGGGGCGACCTGCAGGTCAATGATAAACGGCGTTGCCAAATCCCAGCCCATGCCTTGCTCCCAGTCGATTAATGGCGGCGGGAGGCAGTGTATCAGGCGCTTTGCCGCGCCTGTAGACGACAACCCGCCAACAGCTCCAGCACACCATCGATCACCCGCGGATCGGCCAGTACTTTCTGGTGGCCGCCTTGTTCCAGGCGCAGCAGGCGGCTGTCGAACCAGGCTTCGTGAATGGCTTGGGAGGCGTTGACGGGGACAAAGGTATCGTCTTCAGCGTGCACGATCAGCCCGGGAATATTCATTTGATAGTGGGCCACATCCAAATGCTTGAGTGGCATTCCGAATGTTTGCTCCACCTCCTGAATAAACACCGAACGCGCCTTCGCTGGCAAACCGACCATTTGGGTAAAACCACGCAGTACATCCAGGAAACGCGACGGTGCAGCGATACTGACCAACGCCTGGGTACGCAACCCCAACTGCACCGCCAACATTGCACTGGCGCCCCCCATGGAATGGCCGACCACTGCATGCAGGGGCGGCAACTCGGCCGCCGCCTCCAGCATGGCGCGAGCAAACAGCAGCACATGAGCCTCACGCCCCGGTGAGCGGCCATGGGCAGGGCCGTCCAGAGCAATCACGGAGTAACCGTTGTCGACTAAGGCGGTGATCAGACTGGCAAACTGGGTTGGCCGGCCTTCCCAGCCGTGCATCAACAAAACTGCCGGACCCTGCCCCCAGCGCAGGGCCGACAAGCCAAAGCGCAAGGTGATGCGCTCCGATTGCGCCAGCAGCGGTAACTCCCAGTCACGGGGCGGCAGGTCGCGGGGCGTCATGAAGGCTCGACGCATCTTGTTGGCCACCGTGTGCGGCGCCAGGTACCCCAGCGTGCCGTTGAAGCGACGAATCCAGGTTAACGCGCCCATTTTGCGAGCCCTCTTCCTATCGCACAGCCGACTTGGCAGCGCGCAACACTCGGTCCGACAGCTCACCCGGCCCCAAGGCGCGGGCCAAGGCCAGGCCACCGATCATTAATGCCATATCGGCTAAGGCCTTGTCGGTGTCTTCAGGGCTTGCGGCAAGCTGAGCAGCCATCAACTCGACATGTTCGCTCAGCGCGTCGCGAAAGGCGTCCGGCAGGCGAGCCATCTCCCCTACAGTCGCTGGAATCGGGCAGGCCTGAGCGGTGGAGTCGCGATGCTTGCGCGAGAGGTAAAACGCCGCAACCAACCCCCTGCGCTCTTCTCCGGTCAACTGCGCGTCCATATCGTCAATGGAGGCGCGACGCCGTGCCAGCAGTTGCGTAAAGGCCTCCAGCATCAACGCATCCTTGCTTTCAAAGTGCGCGTAGAAGCCGCCGACGGTCAGCCCCGCCGCGCCCATGACTTCACCGACACTCGGCTCGGCCGGGCCGCGCTGGATCAACGCGGCGCTGGCGGCCTGCAGAATGCGTTCGCGGGTTTGCGCTTTTTTATCGTTCATCAAAGCCTCCGACTCTCATGGGCTGAATATTATTACCATAATAATATTTAGCAAGCGACAGTCATGACCACTGGTCAGAACAGGAAGAAAGGAGATGATGAGAGAAGTGGTCAAACGCCAGACAAACAAAAGGGCCATTCAATAATTGAATGACCCTTAAAAATCCCGCAGAGCGGGTAATCGTGGCGTCCCCTAGGGGACTCGAACCCCTGTTACCGCCGTGAAAGGGCGGTGTCCTAGGCCACTAGACGAAGGGGACACAAACCTTCTATACAACTGACCGAGCTGAGATCGGTCGATTCAAGGACGGTGTGGCCGGAACCTTGAACCTGTAAATTGGTGGAGCTAAACGGGATCGAACCGTTGACCTCTTGCATGCCATGCAAGCGCTCTCCCAGCTGAGCTATAGCCCCAGATTTTTCGCCTCGCGGCGCAGCAGACCTTTCGAGCTGCTTGTTGAAAATGGCGTCCCCTAGGGGACTCGAACCCCTGTTACCGCCGTGAAAGGGCGGTGTCCTAGGCCACTAGACGAAGGGGACAAAACCTTCTGTACAACCGATCAGAGCTGAGACCTGATCTATTCAAGGACGGTGTGGCCAGACCTTGAAACTGTAAATTGGTGGAGCTAAACGGGATCGAACCGTTGACCTCTTGCATGCCATGCAAGCGCTCTCCCAGCTGAGCTATAGCCCCTCATCGGTGATGACGGGGCGAATCTTAATGGCGGCTTGGAAGTGTGTCAAATTTATTTTCAACATTTTCCAAATTTTTTTGCCGGGATAACAATCACTTACCGACGAAACCCCGGAAAACCGGGGTTTCGTCACTGCAACGGCCTGCTTAGGCGATAGCGCCCAGCAGCTTTTCCCACTCTTTGTTTTCTTTCTTCGAGACACCACCAAGCAAATCAAGGGCTTGGCGCAGACGGAAACGGGTGAGATCCGGACCGAGAATTTCCATCGCATCGAGCACCGACACCGAACTGGCCTGCCCGGTAATCGCAGCAAACATCAGCGGCATGGCATCACGCAACTTCAGTTCCAGGGATTCAACCACCGCCTGAATCGTCGCAGTGATCGCATCCTTCTCCCACTGACGCAGGCTTTCCAGCTTCCACAGGATCAACTGCATCAACTGACGAACCTGGTCACCAGAGAGCTTCTTGGACTCGAACAGCTTGGCATCCGGGTTAACGCCCCCGGCAAAGAAGAAACTAGCCAACGGTGCAACCTGGCTGAACGTTTCCACCCTGCCCTGCACCAGCGGCGCGATCTTCATCATGTACTCGGGGTTCAACGCCCACTGCTGCACGCGGCTGGCAAACTCTTCCACCGGCAGATCGCGCAACCATTGGCCGTTGAGCCAGGACAGTTTCTCGACATCGAAAATCGGACCGCCCAGGGACACGCGTGACAGGTCGAAGTTGTCGACCATTTCCTGCAACGAGAACTTCTCACGCTCGTCCGGCATCGACCAGCCCATACGGCCCAGGTAGTTAAGCATCGCTTCCGGCATGAAGCCCATGCGCTCGTAGAAGGTCACCGAAGTCGGGTTCTTGCGCTTGGACAGCTTGCTCTTGTCCGGGTTACGCAGCAGCGGCATGTAGCACAGCTGCGGCTGTTCCCAACCGAAGTATTCGTAAAGCAGGATCAGTTTCGGCGCCGACGGCAGCCACTCTTCGCCACGCAGTACGTGGGTGATGCCCATCAGGTGGTCGTCGACCACATTGGCCAGGAAGTACGTCGGCAGGCCGTCGGTCTTCATCAGCACTTGCATGTCCATGCGATCCCATGGGATCTCGACGTCACCGCGCAGCATATCCGGCACCACGCACACGCCTTCGCTCGGCACTTTCATGCGGATAACGTGCGGTTCGCCAGCAGCCAGGCGCCGAGCCACTTCTTCCTTGGACAGCAGCAGCGCGCGGCCATCGTAGCGCGGGGTTTCGCCACGGGCCTGTTGCTCGGCGCGCATCTGGTCCAGTTCTTCGGCGGTGCAGAAGCACGGGAACGCATGGCCCATGTCGACCAGCTGCTGTGTGTATTGCTTGTAAATGTCGCTGCGCTCGCTTTGGCGATACGGACCGTGCGGCCCGCCGACGTCCGGGCCTTCAGCCCAGGTAATGCCCAGCCAGCGCAGGGCATCGAAAATCTGCTGTTCAGACTCGCGAGTGGAGCGCAGTTGATCGGTGTCTTCGATCCGCAGGATGAATTCACCGCCGTGCTGCTTGGCAAAACAGTAGTTGAACAAGGCGATGTAGGCGGTGCCGACGTGGGGATCCCCAGTAGGCGATGGCGCAATGCGCGTGCGGACGGTGGTCATGGCGGGTCTCGAATGGGCGATAAAACTTAAAATTGAAACAAGGGGCGAATGGTAACAGCCTGGGTGATTTCTGGAAAACCGAGGCGTAACCATCGAGGGCAAGTCGAATCGTCGCACCGCCCCTCCCACATTTGACGGTGTTCACAAGTCAAAGCGTGGGAGGAGGCTTGCCCCCGATGAGGCCCGCCCAGCCACCGCAGATCAGACAGCCAGCAAGCGCTCGCGCAACTTGCCAATCTCATCCCGCGTCTGCGCCGCCGCCTCGAACTCCAGATCCCGCGCCAACTGGTACATCTTCTCTTCCAACTGGCGGATCCGCTTGGTGATCTCACTCGGCGAGCGCAGTTCGTTCTCGTACTTGGCGCTTTCCTCTGCGGCCTTGGCCATGCCCTTGCGCTTCTTGCTGCGCGAACCGGGCACGGTGGCGCCTTCCATGATGTCGGCGACGTCCTTGAACACGCCTTTGGGCGTGATGCCATTTTCCAGGTTGAACGCGATCTGCTTGTCGCGACGACGCTGAGTCTCGCCAATCGCCCGTTCCATAGAACCGGTGATGCGGTCCGCGTAGAGAATCGCCCTGCCATTAAGGTTTCGCGCCGCCCGCCCGATGGTCTGGATCAGCGAGCGTTCGGAGCGCAGAAAGCCCTCCTTGTCCGCATCGAGGATCGCCACCAGCGACACTTCCGGCATGTCCAAACCTTCGCGCAGCAGGTTGATGCCTACCAACACATCAAAGGTACCCAGGCGCAGATCACGGATGATCTCAACGCGCTCCACCGTGTCGATATCCGAGTGCAGATAGCGCACCCGCACGCCGTGGTCGGCCAGATAGTCGGTCAAGTCTTCGGACATGCGCTTGGTCAGCGTGGTGACCAGCACCCGCTCTTCCAAAGCGACACGCTTATTGATCTCGGACAGCAGGTCATCGACCTGGGTCAGCGCCGGGCGGATTTCAATTTCCGGGTCCACCAGGCCGGTCGGACGCACCAGTTGCTCAATAACGCGGCCGGCATGCTCGGCCTCATAGTTACCCGGTGTGGCCGACACAAAAATGGTCTGCGGGCTAATAGCCTCCCACTCGTCGAAGCGCATCGGTCGGTTATCCAGTGCCGACGGCAGCCGGAAACCGTACTCCACCAACGTCTCTTTACGTGAGCGGTCGCCCTTATACATAGCGCCCACTTGCGGCACGCTGACATGGGATTCGTCGATCACCAGCAGCGCGTCATCGGGCAGGTAGTCATAGAGCGTCGGCGGCGGCGCGCCGGATTCGCGACCCGAGAGGTAGCGCGAGTAGTTTTCAATGCCGTTGCAGTAGCCCAGCTCCAGGATCATCTCCAAGTCAAACCGGGTGCGCTGCTCAAGACGCTGGGCTTCCACCAGCTTGTTATTGGCCCGCAGGTATTCCAGGCGCTCGGCCAACTCCACCTTGATGCCCTCGATGGCACCCATCAGGGTTTCACGCGGGGTCACGTAGTGACTTTTCGGATAGAAGGTGAAGCGCGGCAGCTTGCGGATAACCTCGCCGGTCAACGGGTCGAAGGCTGAGAGGCTCTCCACTTCATCGTCGAACAGCTCGATGCGGATCGCTTCCAGATCGGATTCGGCCGGGTAAATATCGATCACGTCGCCGCGCACGCGGAAGGTGGCGCGGGCAAAGTCCATGTCGTTGCGGGTGTACTGCAAACTCGTCAGGCGGCGCAACAACTCCCGCTGGTCGAGTTTGTCGCCACGGTCCACGTGCAGCACCATCTTCAAATACGCTTCCGGGCTGCCCAGGCCGTAGATACACGACACCGTGGTGACAATGATCGCGTCCTTGCGCTCCAGCAGCGCCTTGGTCGCCGACAGCCGCATCTGCTCGATATGGTCATTGATCGACGCATCCTTCTCGATAAAGGTGTCGGAAGACGGCACATAAGCTTCAGGCTGGTAGTAGTCGTAGTAGGAAACGAAGTATTCCACTGCGTTATTCGGGAAGAACGCCTTGAACTCGCCGTAGAGCTGCGCGGCCAGGGTCTTGTTTGGCGCCAGCACCAAGGTGGGCCGGTTGATCTGTGCGATCACGTTGGCAATGCTGAAAGTCTTGCCTGAACCGGTCACCCCGAGCAGCGTCTGGTGAGCCAGGCCGGCCTCGATGCCTTCGACCATCTGGCGAATGGCTTCTGGCTGATCGCCAGCGGGTTCAAAGCGGGTGACTAGTTGGAAATCCGACATAACGTACCTCTTGAAGTCACCCCGGACTGTAAACCCGTCGGGGAATAAATAGACCACCACCCGCGAACTTTCAGAGCGAGCAGTAGGAAAAAACCATGATAGCCATAGAAGTGGTGGCGAATGTGACGGGTTTCAAGGCAATCGTCCTGCCTGCCATCTGGGATCGACGTTGCAATAAGACTAACGGTCAGCAAATAAACCGAAAAACTTGGCCGAAAAGCCGTTTCGGTTGTCGCCCTCAGCCGTGATGGCCTCTATACTAGCTCCCCGTTTGTGCACCGCTCTAGTGCATTCGGCTGGAGCGCGACACGTCCCTCCCTTCCCCCATAGAGCTGCCGCAAAAATGAGCCTGTTCTCCGCTGTCGAAATGGCACCACGCGATCCTATCCTGGGCCTCAACGAAGCATTCAACGCCGACACACGAACCACCAAGGTCAACCTTGGCGTAGGCGTTTACTGCAACGAGGAGGGGAAGATTCCACTCTTGCGTGCCGTTGCCGAAGCGGAAGCCATTCGCGTGGCGCAACACGCCGCCCGTGGCTACTTGCCGATCGACGGTATCGCCGCCTATGACAAGGCCGTTCAAACCCTGCTGTTCGGGAACGACTCGCCACTGCTCGAAGCTGGTCGTGTCGTGACCGTCCAGGCCGTTGGTGGCACTGGCGCCCTGAAGATCGGCGCTGATTTCCTCAAGCAACTGCTGCCAGACGCCGTCGTCGCCATCAGCGACCCGAGCTGGGAAAACCACCGTGCGCTGTTCGAAACCGCTGGTTTCCCGGTGCAGAACTACCGCTACTACGACGCCGCCACCCACGACGTGAACCGCGCCGGCCTGCTCGAAGACCTCAACGCCCTGCCGCCGCAGTCCATCGTGGTGCTGCACGCCTGCTGCCACAACCCGACCGGCGTCGACCTGAGCCCGGCCGACTGGCAAAACGTGCTGGACGTGGTCAAGGCCAAGAACCTGGTGCCGTTCCTCGACATGGCCTACCAGGGCTTTGGCGATGGCATCCACGAAGACGCAGCCGCTGTGCGCCTGTTCGCGGAATCGGGCTTGACCTTCTTTGTCTCCAGCTCGTTCTCCAAGTCGTTCTCTCTGTACGGCGAACGTGTGGGCGCGCTGTCCATCGTCGGCGACTCCAAGGAAGAAAGCGCGCGCATCCTGTCCCAGGTCAAGCGTGTGATCCGCACCAACTACTCCAACCCGCCAACCCACGGCGCAGCGATCGTTGCCGCCGTGTTGAACAGCCCTGAACTGCGCGCCCAGTGGGAAGCCGAACTGGCCGAGATGCGCCTGCGCATCCGTGGCATGCGTGAGCAGATGGTTGCCGAACTGGCCAAGGCTGCGCCGGGCCACGACTTCAGCTTCGTCGGTCGCCAGCGTGGGATGTTCTCCTACTCCGGTCTGACCGTTGAGCAAGTCACCCGCCTGCGCAGCGAGTTTGGTATCTACGCGCTGGATACCGGGCGTATCTGTGTGGCGGCGTTGAACCAGTCGAACATTGCTGCGGTCACACAGGCAATCGTTCAGGTGCTGTAAACCTGCTAGCGTTGCACAGAAGGGGAAGCCATGGTTTCCCCTTTTTTGTGTCCAGCCCCTAGACTGAACCCTGACCGCCCCTTTGCTGTGAGAGCTCTATGAGAAACGACGACTTGGACCTGCGCGCCGACCGCGACGAACTGCACGACTACACCCCACGCGCGCCGCAGGTGAAGCGGCAGAAGAGTTTGGTGTTGCAGGTGGCCCTCGGTGTATTCCTTGGTGGTTTGGCGTTGTGGCTGGTGCAGTTGGGTGCGACAGCAATCATGGCGAAACTCGCCATGGGCACCTTCCAGTTCGGCGGCTGATAAAAAAACAGGTGGGACGGGACTTATCCCCTCCCACAGTGGATTCAGGCGGCTACCAGCCCGCGCTCTTCCAGCAACTTCACAAAGCTGTTCAAACTCTGCGAAACAGTCCCCCGCCGCCAGATCAACCAAGTGTTCAGCAAGCGAAAGCTGTCCATCAGTGGCCACACACTCACCGCAGCGAACCCGGGCATGCTTTCCAACATACTGCGCGGCATCAGCGCCAGCCCAGCACCGGCGCTGACGCAGGCGAGCATGCCGTGGTAGGACTCAATCTCGAAGATCTTGCCCGGCACCGCGCCATCCTGTGAGAACCAGCGTTCAAAGTGATGCCGGTACGAGCAGTTCGAGCGGAACGTATAGATGTTCTCGCCATTTACGTCCTGCCCCCGGCTGATCGGCGCATGGTGCAGTGGCGCGATCACCACCATCTCCTCCTCAAACACCGCCACGCCCTCCAGGGTCGAATGCAGCACCGGCCCGTCGACAAACGCGGCGGTCAGGCGCCCCGACAATACCCCCTCGATCATGGTGCCCGACGGCCCGGTGCTCAGGTCCAGTTCGACCTTGGTGTGCTTCTGGTTATACGCCGCCAGCAACGCCGGGATACGCACCGCCGCCGTGCTTTCCAGGGAGCCGAGGGCAAACGCCCCCTGAGGTTCTTCCCCCGCCACCGTCGCGCGGGCCTCTTGCACCAGATCGAGAATGCGCCGCGCGTAACCGAGGAAATTCCAACCCGCCGGCGACAGGCGCAGTCGGCTCTTCTCGCGGATAAACAGCTCCACGCCCAGATCCTGCTCCAGTTGCTTGATCCGCGTGGTCAAGTTTGACGGCACCCGATGAATCAACTGCGCGGCGGCGCTGATGCTGCCTTGTTCGGCGACGGCCTTGAAGATTTCCAGTTGCACGAGATCCAATTCATTCTCCATTTGTGAACGTATTGCTTAATATTATTCAGTTTCCAGAAAAGATCCAGCCCCGTACGCTGACCTCCATTCCCAACGTACACGCAGGACGGTGCCATGAACGCGAACACCCACGCCTTATCGATCAACCCCGCCAACGGCCAAACCGTCGGCAACTATCCCTACGAAACAACAGCGCAGCTGGATGCCGCCCTCGACCGCGCCACCAGCGCCTTCCGCACATGGCGCCGCCAGCCGGTGAGCCAGCGCGCCGAGCTGCTGTTAGCCCTGGCCGCCGCCTTGCGCGAGCAAGCCGAAGCCATGGCGCAGATGATCACTCTGGAAATGGGCAAACCCATCGCCCAGGCACGTGCCGAAGTCGAAAAATGCGCGCAACTGAGTGAATGGTACGCAGCCCAAGGCCCGGCCATGCTCGCCCCGGAACCGACCCTGGTCGACAACGGCACCGCCCACATCGAATACCGCCCGCTGGGCCCGATTCTCGCCGTAATGCCGTGGAACTTCCCGGTATGGCAGGTACTGCGCGGCGCCGTGCCAACCATGCTCGCCGGCAACACTTACGTGCTCAAACACGCGCCGAATGTGATGGGCAGCGCCTACCTGATCCAACAAGCGTTCCGTAAAGCCGGCTTTGCTGAAGGCTTATTCGAAGTGATCAACGTCACCCCCGAGGGCGTGTCCAAAGCCATCGCGGACCCACGTATTGCCGCCGTGACCCTCACCGGCAGCGTGCGCGCCGGCATCGCTATCGGCTCCCAGGCCGGTGCCGCGTTGAAAAAATGCGTGCTGGAACTGGGCGGCTCCGACCCGTTCATCGTGCTCAACGACGCCGACCTCGACGCCGCCGTGCAAGCCGCGCTCATCGGCCGCTTCCAGAACAGTGGCCAAGTCTGCGCCGCCGCCAAGCGCCTGATCATCGAAGCCGGTGTTGTGGAAGCCTTCACGGCCAAGTTCGTCGACGCCAGCCGTGCCTTGGTGATGGGCGATCCCACATCAGCTGCCACCTACATTGGCCCAATGGCCCGCTTCGACCTGCGCGACGAGCTGCACGGTCAGGTCCAGGCCACCCTGGAGGAAGGCGCGACCCTGTTGCTCGGCGGCCATAAAGTCACAGGCGACGGCAACTACTACGAGCCGACCGTACTCGCCAACGTCACCGACCAGATGACCTCGTTCAAACAGGAACTGTTCGGCCCCGTGGCCTCGATCATCACCGCCCGCGACGCCGACCACGCGGTGGCCCTGGCCAATGACAGCGAATTTGGCCTCACCGCGAGCATCTTCACCACTGACGCAGCGAAAGCACGGGATATCGCCAATCAGCTGGAAACCGGCGGGATCTTCGTCAACGCCTTCAGCGTCTCCGACCCACGGGTGGCGTTTGGCGGCGTGAAGAAAAGTGGATTCGGTCGCGAGCTGTCGCACTTCGGCGTTCGCGAGTTCTGCAATGCGCAGACGGTGTGGCTGGATCGAAAATAACCCCGGCTGCGCAGCGGGCCTTTCATGGCAGGCGGCCGTGTTGTGGTGAGCGATCTGATCGCGCATTTAGGCGGGATCAAGCAAAAAACAGATTGCGAAGCTACTGACGAACACACATTGGCCGTCTCCTTTTTGCGAGGCGCGAACGTCCTAGCGACTTTTTAACGATAGGCGCCATGACTTGGCGCGACATCGAAGATCGCGCCACCGGCACGCGAACTGAAGCTCAGCCTCCCTCTGCGAGGCTGAATCAACTACCATAGCGCCGCCGGTTCCCCCATGGGACTAATAGGGAATTCGAAACGCCGCCCGCGGCGTCAATCGAAACTGCCCCCGCAACTGTAGGTGCCGAGCCTGCTCCTTAACGCCACTGGACCTCGTCCGGGAAGGCTGGAGCGTGGCGAAGACGCATCAGTCAGGAGACCTGCCGGCCCAGCACAATCACTAACCGGCGGGGTGTCCGGGAAGGACATCCTTGCCTGCCCGACCGGCAGCGTTCAAGGGCGTATTTCCGAGCCGTACTGCCCCTGCTTCACCTACGGTTCACACGGAGATCGCCCCATGCTGCCACGCGTTACTGCCCTGATCACCGGTCTGGGTTTCTGTGCCCTGGCTCAAGCGGCGCCCACTCACTACCCGCTGACGATCCAAAACTGCGGCAGCGCCGTGACCTTCCCGCAAGCCCCCGCACGCAGCGTGACCATCGGCCAGGCCGCCACCGAAATGCTGTATGCCCTGGGCGTCGGCGACAAAGTGGTCGGCACCTCGCTGTGGTTCAACAGTGTGCTGCCCCAGTACCAGGCGCAGAACGACAAAATCGAACGCCTGGCCAACAACGAGCCAAGCTTTGAAGCCGTGATCGCCAAACGCCCGCAACTGGTGGCTGCCGAGCTGGAATGGGTGGTCGGCCCGCAAGGCGTGGTGGGCACCCGTGAGCAATTCCACGAATTGAAGATCCCCACCTACCTGCTGCCTTCCGACTGCGAAGGCAAGGACAATCTGGTGGGCGCCGACGGCACGCGGCTAGAGCCGTTCCGCATCGAGACCCTTTACAAGAGCATCAGCCAACTGGCCGAGATTTTCGACGTGCAGGCGCGCGGCCAACAGCTGAACGACGACCTCAAGGCGCGCCTGGCCAAGTCCGTTGCCACGGCGCAGAGTAAAGGCCTCAAGCAAGCCAGCGCGCTGGTGTGGTTCTCCAGTTCCGAGATAGCCAGCGACCCGTACGTGGCGGGCCACAAGGGCATCCCCGAATTCATGCTCGAAACCCTCGGCCTGCACAACGTGGTGCAGTCCGATGAAGAGTGGCCCGCCGTTGGCTGGGAAACCATCGCCAAGGCCAACCCGACGTTCCTGGTGATCGCCCGCATGGACCGTCGCCGCTACCCTGCCGACGACCATGAAAAGAAACTCGCCTTCCTGCGCAGCGACCCGGTCACGCGCAACATGGACGCCGTCAAACACAACCGCATCATCATCCTCGACGCCTTGGCGCTGCAGGCCAGCCTCCGCACGTTCGATGGCCTTGAACAGCTGGCCGGCGCCATCGACGGCTACGACCTGCGCAAATGAGTAAAAGCGTGATCCGCACCCTGCTCGCCCTGACCCTGCTTTTAGCCGCCCTACTCGCGGGCGTGGCCATCGGCGAAACGTCCATCGAGCCGCAGGTGGTGCTTCAAGTGCTCGCCAATAAGCTGTGGAACGCCGGCTATCTGCTCGATCCAATCGACGAAGGCGTGGTGTGGAACTACCGCCTGACGCGCGCCCTGGTCGCTGCCGCGTGCGGTGCGGGGCTGGCCACCTGTGGGGTGATCTTGCAGTCGTTGCTGCGCAACCCGCTGGCCGATCCCTATCTGCTGGGTATCAGCGCCGGCGCCTCCACCGGCGCGGTGTTGGTGGCGCTGATGGGCGTGGGCGGCGGGTTGATTTCACTGTCGGCCGGCGCGTTTGTCGGGGCCATGGCGGCGTTTGCCCTGGTGATCTTGCTCGCGCGGGCCAGCGGCTCTATGAGCGGTACCGGCCAGATCATCCTCGCGGGCATTGCCGGTTCGCAGATGTTCAATGCCCTGACCGCGTTTCTCATTACCAAGTCGGCCAGTTCCGAGCAGGCCCGCGGCATCATGTTCTGGCTGTTGGGCAACCTCAGCGGTGTACGCTGGCCTTCGGTGTGGCTGGCGGTGCCGGTGGCGGTTGCCGGCTTGGCGGTGTGCTTGTGGCATCGGCGTGCGCTGGATGCGTTTACCTTCGGCAGTGACTCGGCGGCGTCCCTCGGCATTCCGGTGCGCCGCGTGCAATTTGTGCTGGTGGGCTGCGCGGCGTTGGTGACGGCGGTGATGGTGTCGATTGTCGGCTCCATCGGCTTTGTCGGCCTGGTGATCCCCCATGCAGTGCGCCTGTTGCTGGGCACCGGGCACTCGCGGTTGCTGCCAGCCAGCGCCTTGGGCGGCGCGCTGTTTTTGATCGCGGCGGATGTGCTGTCGCGCACCTTGATCAAAGGCCAAGTGATTCCTGTGGGCGTGGTCACTGCCCTGGTCGGCGCGCCGGTGTTCGCGTTGATCCTGATCGGGCGGAGGAATGCGCGATGAAAGTGCTCAGTTGTACGGGCCTGGGTTTCAAGGTGCGCGATGCCGAGTTGCTACGGGATATTCATCTTGAGGTGCAGTTGGGGGAAACCTTGGGGATTGTCGGCCCGAACGGCTCCGGTAAATCCACCTTGCTCAAACTGCTGGCGGGGTTGCGAACACCCGCCTCTGGTGAGGTACGGCTTGGGGGCACGCGTTTGGGCGACCTGTCCCGCCGCGCCATCGCGCAACAGCTGGCAGTGGTGGAGCAACAGGCCGACACCGACGACGCCATCCGCGTATTCGACGCCGTGGCGTTGGGGCGCACGCCATGGTTGTCGGCGCTGAGCCCGTGGTCACGCGAGGACGACGCCATCGTGTGCCAGGCCCTGCACGATGTGGACGCCACCCACCTGAGCCAACGCGCCTGGCGCAGCCTCTCCGGCGGCGAACGCCAACGTGTGCACATCGCCCGCGCCTTGGCGCAACGGCCACAGATTCTGCTGTTGGATGAGCCGACCAATCACCTGGATATTCAACATCAACTGGCAATCTTGAAGGGTGTGCAAGGGTTACCGGTGACGACGCTGATCGCGCTGCATGACCTTAATCAGGCCCTGACCTGTGATCGATTGGCGGTGCTCGATCACGGACAATTGGTGGCGCTGGGCACACCGCTGGACGTGCTGACACCGCAGCGGTTGCAGGAGACGTTCGGTGTGCAGGGGCATTACCTGACGGACCCGTTTGATGGGGCGCAGATACTGCGGTTGCGTTCCAACTGAGGCGCTCGGTGAGCACCGCAGATGGACGTTAAGTGACCGATGAGCCTTTTGTGGTGAGCGGGCTTGCCCCGCGCTGGGCTGCGAAGCGGCCCCAATAAGGCCACCGCAATTCCTCAGAAAAACCGCGGTGCCTGGTTTTAGGGCCGCTGCGCAGCCCAGCGCGGGGCAAGCCCGCTCACCACAGAAAGCACTTTCAGTACAGGAAGTACTTTCACTACAAAAAAAAAGCACTTTCAGCACATAAAACACTTCCTCCATAGCAAGTACTTTCACCACAGACAGCACTTCCACGCGAATGGGCGTTATGTGACCGATGAGCCTTTTGTGGTGAGCGGGCTTGCCCCGCGCTGGGCTGCGAAGCGGCCCCGATAAGGCCACCGCAATTGCTCAGAAAAACCGCAGTGCCTGGTTTTAGGGCCGCTGCGCAGCCCAGCGCGGGGCAAGCCCGCTCACTACAGAAAGCACTTTCACCACAGACAGCACTTCCACGCGGCCGGGCGTTATGTGACCGATGAGCCTTTTGTGGTGAGCGGGCTTGCCCCGCGCTGGGCTGCGAAGCGGCCACGATAAGGCCACCCCAATTTCTCAGAAAAACCGCAGTGCCTGGTTTGGGGGCTGCGCAGCGGCCCCAATAAGGCCACCGCAATTCCTCAGAAAAACCGCAGTGCTTGGTTTTGGGGCTGCTGCGCAGCCCAGCGCGGGGCAAGCCCGCTCACTACAGAAAGCACTTTCACCAAAGGACATACGTTCAGCACAGGACGTACTTTCACCACAGGAAATACTTCCACCACAAGAAGCCCTCTGACCACAACGAGCGCGCTCACCGCAAACCTATAAACTCCGCTGCATATGCGTCGTCTGCCACACCGGGTCGGCCTCGACATCCACAATCTCAAACCCCTGCCGCCCCCAAAAATCAATCGCCCCAGGCAGGAATGGGTGGGTATGCAGATACACCACATCCACGCCATCCGCCCGCGCCCTGCCCTCCAACGCGCGGTATAACTCCCCCGCCAGACCGAAGCGGCGAAAGGCCGGAAGGACGAACAGGCGCACCACTTCCACAGTCTTGCGGCCTTGGTAATTCAATTGGGGGAAACGATCGTCGTAGGGCAAATAACCGATGGCGGCAATGATCTGGTGGTCCTGGCGAGCGATCAGGAAGTGCCCATCGCCGTGAAGGTAAGTGGCCTCGAATTGCGCCAGGTCGGCGGGCATGCTGGTATCGCTGAGCTTGGGGAACAGCTCGGCACGGGCTGCCAGGACGAAGGCCAGAACCTCTGGAATGTCGGCAACCGTGACCGTCTGGATATTGATCATTCACTCACTCGCTCGTACCGCAAATACCCGTTGGCGGCTGTTCCCACACACACGAACCCAGCCGCCTCATACATTAACCGGGCCGGGTTGTCCGCACGCACGCACAAGCTCAACCGCGCATAACCAGCCTGCCCCGCCGCCGCCCGGTAGGCCTCCAGCAATGCACGCCCAATACCCTTGCGCCGATATGCCTCGCCGACGTTGATCGTGCACAACTCGGCAAGACCGTCCTCGAGCATCCACATCGAATAACCGGCGAACTGTCCGTCGAGCATGGCCACCGTCAATCGCTCAACGTTGTTGACCCAACGTGCGAGGTGCCGTTCCAACTGTTCTTGCCAGGCCACTTCGTGTGCAGGCTCCCAACGCTGGATGTATCCCCGCTCGCCCCGGTAAACCGCGGGCAGGTCGGTGATCCTGGCCGGCCGTAGCGTCAGCTCGTTCACTCAAGCAACTCGCAGAATGAAGTGCCCTTCAGGGCTGCAGGCGGACAGGCCGGATGGGGCTGAGCGCTTGAGGCCGGGTTGAAGAATCTCATGTACATCCCTTCGTTTGAGTGGGAGGCGAAAGGTTACCCGGCCAGTCATGCATCCTCCAGCTTGTCGCGCAAAAACTCGATAAACCGCTGGGTCTTCGCGGGCAGCAGCCGCGTTTCGGTCAGGGCATAGACTGAAACCGACGAGCCATGCCAGTCGGGCAGTACTCTGCACAGTGTCCCGCTGACCACATCCTGCTCGGCAATGCCTTCGGGCAGCAGCGCAATCCCCAGGTTCAACGCGGCCAGGCGTCTGAGCATGCCCACGCTGTTGAGCTCAAACCGCCCGCTCACGTCGACGTCCACCTTCTCCGACCCCGACTCCAAGCCCCATCGATGCGCCCTTGACCCGCGCATGCGCAAACATTCGTGATGCGCCAGATCTGCTGGCTGAGCTGGCAGTCCGGCGCGTTCCAGGTACTGGGGCGAGGCGTAAAACGCTCGCCGCATATTCGCGAGTTTGCGCGCGATCAGGTGGGAATTGGCGGGCTCGCCCATGCGAATGACCACGTCCACTGGATCGCTGATCAAGTCGACCTGGCGCGGCGTTAAGTCGAGTTCGAACGTGATGTCCGGATACAACCGGGAAAACTCGGCAATCAACGGCGCCAGGTAGACCATCGCGAAATCCACCGGCAACGAAGCGCGCAGCACGCCGTTGGGTTGGGCGAGCATTTCGCCGAGTTGTTCATGGGCCAGGCGGGCCTCGTCGACGATGCGCTTGCACCGCTCAAAGTACAACTGACCCGCCTCAGTGGGCTCAATCTTGCGCGTAGTGCGGTGCAACAGCCGCAGGCCGATACCTTTTTCCAATTCGCTGATGCGCCGGGACAGCGTCGAGTTCGGCATGCCCAGGCTTTCGGCCGCGCGACTGAAACTGCGTGCCTTCACCACCTCGACAAACAGCGCCATATCGTTGAGAAATTCCACAGTATTATCCCATCAGTGGATTAGTCATTTCGTATTTCAGGCATTTATCCCGAAATCGGATTGATCAATCATAACCCCATCACTGATGAGGAACACCGCCATGAATGCTCTTTTCTCTCCCCTTTCCCTTGGTCGCTACACCCTCGCCAACCGCCTGATCATGGCGCCGATGACACGCTCGCGCGCCAACGACGCCGGTGTGCCTTCCGACCTTGTGACCACTTACTACGCCCAACGCGCCACCGCCGGTTTGATCATCTCGGAAGGCGTATTTCCCGACGCGTCGGGCAAAGGCTACGTCCGCACTCCAGGTATCGAAACCGCCGAACACGTGGCCGCCTGGAAATCTGTCACCCAAGCCGTGCACGCCCAGGGCGGGCACATCTTCATGCAACTGATGCATTGCGGGCGAGTCTCTCACCCTTCACTGCTGCCCGACGGCGCGCTGCCGCTGGCCCCTTCTGCGATCAAACCGGCGGGCCAGACCTGGACCGCGACCGGCCTGCAGGATTTCGTCACGCCCCATGCTTTGAGCGTCACGCAGATCGGTGGCGTGGTCGACAGCTACCGTCATGCCGCACGCCGGGCAATCGAGGCAGGCTTTGACGGGGTGGAGTTGCACGCCGCCTCCGGTTACCTGCCCGAGCAATTCCTCTCCAGCAGCAGCAACCAACGCGAAGATCAGTACGGTGGTTCGGTGGAAAACCGTAGCCGCTTCGTACTGGAAGTGCTCGCCGCGATGGTCGATGAAGTAGGCAGTGATCGCGTGGGCATCAAAATTTCCCCGGAGATGAACTTCAACGACATCAGCGATGCCAACCCGCAGGAAACCTTCACCTACCTGGTCAAGCAACTGCGCGAGCTGAAACTGGCCTACTTGCATGTGGCACTGTTCGGGGCGAGCTTCGACTATCACGCTGCGTTGCGAGAATTGTTCGAGGGCCGCTACCTGATCGGAGGCGGCCTTACACGGGAAAGCGCCGACACCTTGATCGCCGAGGGCAAAGCCGATGCGGCGGTGTTCGGCGGCGCGTTCCTGGCCAATCCGGACCTGCCCGCGCGCTTTCTCAGTGGTGCCGCTTTGAATGTGCCCGACAAAGACACCTTCTACACGCCAGGTGCCGAGGGTTACATCGACTACCCAGCACTCTGAAGCGTAGAACCTTCAGTCACTTGTCTGATACGGGACGGTTGGTGAATGGGGGTCCAGTTGTGGTGAGCAGGGCTGCCCCACCAAAACACCTATTCACCACTGATCCTCGTCGAGATCCACCGTCGGCTATACGCCAACACCGCCTCGCCCATCGCCACCGGAAAATGGATAAATCCATGGGCCGACTCCGGCAGCAGATGGGCCTCTGCCTGTGGCCACCGTTCAGCGATTAACAGTGTGTCGTCTTTGAGCGGGTCCAACTCACCCACAAACATCAACGCCGGTGGCAGGCCGTCGAAGTCGCCATACAGCGGCGACAACGGCGCCTGTCTGCGCTCGTCATCGCTGATATCAGGCGTCAGCATGCGCAGCGCATCGACCATTCCTGGTCCGTCCAGCAACAAGGTCTCAGGCCCGGCGTTGCGCACACTCGGCGTACCGGTCAAATCGTAAACACCGTAATACAGCACTGCGCCGCTCACACGCTGGAGCAACTCCGGCCATTGCTTGAGCGCCAACAACGTCGCCGCCGCAAGGTGCCCGCCGGCCGATTCGCCGACGACGATGACCGGCAGCTGTTTGAACTCATCCTCACAGAGCAACCAGCGCGCCGCCGCCAGGCAATCCTCCATCAGCCCTTCCACCGGCGTATCCACCGCCAGCCGGTAATCCACCGACACAACCGCCACGTCGCATGCGTTAACCATGCCGAGGTTAAGATCGTCGTCCATCTGCGCATTGCCAATCACCCAGCCGCCGCCGTGGATATCCAGCACCACGCCTTTAGGCTTGCCGACTGGCCGCAGGATGCGTACGGGGACGTTGTCGAAGATCTTGCACTGCGCCGCTGGCGCCTTCTTGAGCGTTTGGCTGACGCGCAACAACCCCTGGATCAAACGCGGCGTCACGCGGTTACGGATCTTGAAGCGCGGCATCCAGGCGAGCTTTTGATTGAAGCGGCGCATCTGGGCCAAATCCGACTCGCTGGCCGGCCAAGGTTGGTGGGCCATCAACGGTTATTCCGCAGGATCGAGAAATTCAACGCCGCCGCTACGCACAGCCACGCCAAATACGGGAACAGGATCAAGCCGGTGATCAGGTCCAGACGCACCGCCATCACCACCATTGTCGCCACCGTTACCCACAGCACCGCAATAATCACCATCCCCGCAAAGATGCGATGGGCGCCGAAGAACACCGGGGTCCACAATGTATTCAATGCGATCTGCGCAGCCCACAGCGCCAATACCATTTCGCTGCCTGGGATCAGTGTGAGGCGATAACCGGCCCAGGCCAGCAGCAGGTAGATAATCGTCCACGCGACCGGGAACAGCCAATTGGGCGGGGTGAAGCTGGGTTTGACGAGGGATTCATACCAGGCGCCAGGTTTGAAAAGGATGCCGGTGCTGGCGGCGGCGGCGCAGGCGAGCAGGAAGATGAAGAAGGTCATGGTCGGTCCTTGAGGTCGGTTGAAAGAAATCCACGCATAGCATCAGTGACTCAAACCGCCGCAGATAAATTCAATCAACCACACAAAAATGGACTGCACGGTGCTCAAACCGGCTCCACAATCCTCAGCCACGGCCACCGCACCTGATAACTCCTGGCTTTGCGCGCAAACAATTCCGGCTCCGGGTGCAGTGGGTTAATCCGAAGAATCCCCTGCTCCACATCCGCCAGCCCATAGGGCGCATACACCTCACCGGTGGCGATCTCCAACCCGATGCACGTCCCCGCCACCAGGTAACGGTCCACCCCCTGTTTAGCCGAGTGCAACTGCGGATATGGTCGGCCAAACCGCTGCCCATACCAGAGGTGAACCCGCGCCTGGTTCTTGACCTCAACATTCACGCCCAAATCCTGGAACAACTGCTCGGCCCTGCGAATCACAGCGTCCTCGGCCTCATAGGACAAGTCGGTGTCGAAGTAGAAAACGTCGTAGTCCTTTACGCCCTGCGCGGCAGGGAGATTGGACTGATGATTCCACACCGCCTGGAATAGACATCCCGCCGTGAGCATGCATTGCTCCACACCGAGGTCGGGCAGACGCGCGGTGATTTCGGCGTTGATGGGGTTGGCCATGGCCAGGTTGAGCAAGGTGTCGACGGTCAATGTCATGGGATCCCTGAGTTAATCAGCCCTTTGGTGGAAGTCGACTGTACAACATCAGGGAGGGCGTTGAGGTTTACCCCTTCAACTCACTGGCCCGATGACTCGCCGCATCGTCATAAGCCACATACAGCGACTCAGCGATCTGGCTCTTGATGGCCTTGGAAGCCTCCAGACCCAACACAAACCCTTCCGCCTTACCGCCTGCGCGGTTGAGTTCTTCATGGGTGGACGCGCCGGTGATGGCGTCGAGTAGCTTGGTGGCATGCGGGCCGACGCCCTTGGGGAGGCTGATTTGGTCGATGGACATGAGGCGATACCTTGCGAGAGAGAGGTCGGTAGCGCGTGGAACCACTGCCGGGGGATGGCATGGTAGACCGATATGCCCTGCAAAGGGGTGTTTGCGAGTCATCCGGTTTAAAACTCAAGATGCCTTCATCATGGCATTTCATTGTCATGCAGCGCTCGGCACCGCATCACCGCGCGCCTGAGCAGGCATCTTGTGAGGACTCAAGGGCGAAGACGCACGGCAAATGCGCGACACGATACGTGTGGTGCGTTACACCCACGCCAACGACACACCGAACCCAGCGTTCACCCTTGAATATGACCGCTACCTGGCATTCCGGGCCGGGAAACGCGTGGCGTCTCGGCTTAAGGTATTCTCCATGGCGTTAATGCCGACCTCGGCCGCCAATCGCTGCCCCTCAAGGCGCTTCAGGAGATTTGCATATTGATTGGGCATCGCTTCGAGCGCACCGCGCAGGGTGACTTGCACATCCACTCGCGCAACGGGGTGCAAAGCGCATTGGTACTGCTGACAGGCGCAATGGCGTTCACCCTGCCACAGGCCTTCGTCGTGTTTTGGCTCACCGATAGCAGCTCGCAGTGGGCGGACATGGACCCGCTGACCTCGCTGCTGATCGTGCTCGGCCTGCTGCTCATTCCTGCCCTTGGCCTGCTGCTGATGGTGTACACCGGCATCCGCGAGAGCTTGTTGTTGTCGCGGGCTAACGGCGAAGGCAAGCGCCGCACTCGAAACTTTTTCGGTGGCCGCGAGCGTGTGCAGTCAACCTTCAGCATCGATAAAGCCCACCACCTCGAACTGCGCCGCCGTCTAAAGGCAGAGCCGGCCAACACCCAGTTGTGGCTGGTGATGCGCGACGGCACCGAGCAGCGCTTGACCACCGACAACGTGCCCGTGATACCGGGGAGCACACGCACCGATATGTGGCTGCGAGAACTGGCTGACTATCTGAACGTGGCCGTGCCCACTGAGGTGCACGTTGGGTCGGCGGCCGAGGCGCCCTACAGGCCTGCGCCATCACCGGCGAAGGTCGCCCGGCGGCGCAAATCCGAGGGGCCGGCACCCATGGCTGAGTCCACCGACAAACTCGGCAGGCCCGCACGCGCCCTGCTGTCCCTGCTGGGTGTTTTCCTGGCGGTGCTGGAGCTGAAGCATGTGATCGCGTTGGTGCGCGCGCTGTTTACCGGGCGGCTGCGGGTCAGTGGCATTCGATCGGGTTCGACGAACTTCTATTGGGCCGAGCAACCTCTGGTGTTTTCATTCAATGTGCTGGTGGGTGTCGCCGAGGTGCTGATTATCGGCGTGATCGCCTGGGGGTGTTTGCGTACGGCGATTCTGGGGCGGCTGAAATCCAACTCGTGAAGGAGGCCAATTGGGCACCGCGCCCGCGCACTGCTAATCTGCGGCCTTTGTGCCTGTAGCAAAAGGAAGGTTTACAGCGACATGGACATTCAACAAATCAAGCAACGCCTGGCCCGCCCAGCCGTGAAGTTCATGGCCGGCGGCTTTCGCCCTCTCGGCACCGATGAAGAAAGCTGGCTGGGGAATGTCTTCCTGTTCCGCCCGGATGAAGGCGTACCCACCAATCAGGCCGGACAACCCTTGCTGCCCTACGCGCAGTTTTACCTGCCCGCCCTGCCCTTCAACAGCCCGCTGCTGGCGGGGGTTCGTGTGCTGACGGTGTTTATCTCGGACCCGTTTCCTGAAGACTTTGAGCCGATGGGAAATAACTGGGTGATCCGCGAATATGGTCCCGATGACGTATTGGTGCGCAAGGCGCTGCCGGTACCGGGCACATTTCTCAAACCTTTCCCGTTGAAGGCAGAAGCGGTGCCGGAGGACTTCCCTCTGTGGGATGGCGGCGGTGTCCCCGCGGACCTTGAGCAAGCCATTCTCACGCTGGAGCGCGCGGGCGAGATACAGAGCTATTACGACTTGATCACCCATGCTTACGAACACAAGATCGGCGGTTACCCCTCGTTCTGCCAGTCGGGGGTGGATCCGGGTGAAGGTTTCGAGTTTGTGTTCCAGATTTCGTCGGACCCGAAGATCAACCTCAACGTGATCGACAGTGGCAGCCTGATGTTCTGGAAGCACAACCAAACCGGGGAATGGGCGCTCTATTATGATTTTTACTAAGGTGCTGGGAGGCCCGAATGACTGACTACCGTGGATTGATCTTCGACGACACCCGAGAAAGCGCATCCGACCACGCCCTCGCGCAATTGGAAGCCACCCTCGGCGCCCGCCTGCCGGACGATTACCGGCAGTTTCTCAAGACCTGCAACGGCGCCACCGTGGAATACGACGTGCTGGCGACCATGAGCAATGGCGATAAAGAGCTGCTGAGTTTCTTGCTGTATGGCCTGGACCCCAGCGAGCAGTATGAATCCAACCCCTTTGAACTGGAGCAACTGCGCAAGCAACCTGGCTTCCCCGCGACAGGGTTATTGCCGATCGGCCGCGATGGCGGCGCCAGCGTGTTGCTACTTGACCTGCGCGAGGGGCGCCAGGATGTGGGGGCGATGGTCGCAGGTTTACCCGCCTGGACGGGGCGTCGCCAGCAAGGCGATGAGTACGTGGTGCTGGCGGACTCGTTCAATGCCTACCTGGACTTGCTGCACGTGTCGCAGGAACGGATCGCGGAGCACATCAATCACTTCGTCATCAGCGACGACACCATTGACGCGACGCTGACGTGGCTGGATCAAAGCAGTCCCGGTTGGCGGGAGCGCTATCGGGACCTGTGGAATGCGCGGGTGGTGGACAGGCCGATTTGAAGCCGGTGTCAGGGCGTCGCGCATTGTGCTGGCTGGAGGAAGTCTTTCAGCGCTGCCTGATACAGCGTGAGTGGCTGGTCCCGGGTATCGAGCATGGCAAATGGAATCGCGGTGATATGTGAAAACGTCTGGGCACTGATTGAATAGGTTTTCTGCCTGCACACGCCGTGATTGCCATTGAGCATGAACTGAAACGTGAACAGTGTAGGCCGGGTACACCAGCTGGGAATCAAGCCAAGACTCAAGCCCGTCAGGTACTCCTGCGTACACGCGCCGCCCGATGAAAACTCCGAGATTTTTATGGCTAATACAGCGCCCGACGACGCGAGCGGTGCTGAGCTGATGTCTTGCGCCGCCGGGATTATTTCTTGTGTGGCCTGGTAGGCGCGCTTGCCGAAGCGGCTGTCCTTCCAGGGCGCGTCAACTTCATAAGTGAAGCTTGGGATGCTTTCGGTTTTGGCGGCTTCAACGCGGTCGTTGATGATTGGCCTGGACGCGTAGGTGGTGCATCCGGCGCCGGATATCGCCATGGTGAGAAGCATCAGACTGTTAACGAGTGCGCCACGCATCTTGGGTTTTCCCTGGCTATGAATTGGGCCGACTTCATCCAAGTCGGTCAGGAGGGTGAGCGGGCTCTCCTGTGGTGTGCAGGTTTCTTGTAGTGAGCGGGCTTGCCCCGCGCTGGGCTGCGAAGCGGCCCCAATAAGGCCACCCCAATTTCTCAGAAAAACCGCAGTGCCTGGTTTTAGGGCTGCTTCGCAGCCCAGCGCGGGGCAAGCCCGCTCACCACAGAAAGCCTACTCAACACACAAAGTTCGCTCACCACAGAAAGCACCTCACCAAAAAAACCCCAAGCGACTCACGCCTGCGCACTGAACCGCTGCGCCGCACGCCGCTCATACATCGCCGCTTCCGTCTCCTGAGTCGCCCGCTCACCCTTATAGGCCAACTGCGTCAAAAACTTCGCATCCCTGAACTCTGCTGGGACCATGCTATGCGTGTCTTTGAACAGCGGCGCCAGATCAATGGAGCTGGCGAAGTTTTCCTGGGTCAGGCTGTAGTAACCCATGACGCTGCCGGACCAGGGCGAGCTGGCGTCTGTCATGTCGATGGCAGCATCTCGGTAGGCGACGGCTGCGGTTTTGAGACCCAGGGATTTGTTGAGCAGATCCGTGAGCCGCTGGGTGTCCGAGCTGTTGAGCTGGCCGGCGGTATTGAGCACTTTCAGACTGCCGTCAGCGTCGACGGTGAAGCCGTATTTTTTGCTGGCAAGGTCGGGAGCTGTAGTCGACAGAGTTGACTGGAAGGCCTGGAAAGAGGCTTTCAACGTGTTGTGCGCACCTTTGAAGATTTCGGCGAACCGAGGGTACTCCGGCGATTCAGAGCGACCCACCCAGACGTCGACGACCTCCAGTGGTTTCGACGTGGTGCTGGTGTCTTCACTGGGATGGTAGATGGCGGCTGGCGCGGCGTTTGCCAGGGCTTCCTTGGCGACATCCGTCAGCGGCTGGGGCGTAAGCGTCTGATTGGAAGGCGCAAGGGTGACATTGGCCGGCGAGGGATAGGCGGAACTGACGGAGAGAGCCATTTAATCGGTCCATGATTGGCGGGTTCCTCAAGGTTATCGACGGTGCTGGAGCAACCTTTAGCTCAATGACCCGCCTAGCCTCTCAGCGCACTGATGATGAACGCGTGAAGACCATTGACGGCTTTGGACCCGCGAGAAGCTCGGCTGCGCAAGATCGAAACCTCCATCGGCGCAATGTTCCCCAACCCCTGCTCACTGCCCAAGACCTGCAGCGATGCCGGCACGCTGCACTGAGTGATCGCGGCAATTGCCAGTCCACCTTCGACGGCGGCCACTTGGCCAGCGAGGCTTGAGCTGTTGTAGACCACTTTGAATTGGCGGCCCTGGCGGGTCAGTGAGTCCACCGCATAACGCCGAGCCAGGCTTTCACTTTCGTAAACAGCGATGGGCACCGGCTCTCGACGCCACAGTTCGAACTGCGGTGAGCCCACCCACACCATGGGTTCCTTGAACAGAAACGTGCCGCTTTGCGGCGAGTCCCTGGACACCAGTGCAAGGTCAAGATCGCCGCTTCGCACACGCGGGATCAAGGTGGTCGACTGTTCACAGGTCAGCTCTATGTCCACGCCTGCGTAGCGCGGTGCAAAGCGCTTGAGCAGCGGTGTGAGGTACTTGGCCGCGTAGTCCTCGGCGACGCCCAGGCGGATGCGACCGGTCAGTGCTTCCCCATGAAAAGCCGCCTGGGTTTCAGCATGCAGGGCGAGCAGGCGGCGGGCATAGCCCAGCAGCGTCTGGCCATCAGCGGTCAGTTGCAGGTGGCGCGGACCACGGTTCAGCAGTTGCCGTCCAAGCGCGGCTTCAAGCTTTTTCATCTGCATACTGACGGCGGACTGGGATCGGTTCACCTCGTGCGCTGCGCCCGACAGCGAACCAGCATCCACCACCGCCACGAAGCACTTGAGCCAATCAATCTGCAGATCGCTGGCGAGCATGGGGCTACCTCTATGCGTTAATCGAATGACTGCGATGTGAATTATGCGCTTTTCAGGATAACCGCCCAGCCCTAATGATGATTCGCCTGAATCACCACTGCGGGATTTGAACATGCCATTCGAGACCTGGTTGCTCTATGTGTTTACCTGCTGCGGTATCGCGGTCGTGCCGGGGCCCAATGCGTTATTGGTGCTGACCCATGGTGCCATTCACGGGCGCCGCAAAACGCTGTTCACCATCACCGGCGGAGTGCTCGGTTTTGCGGTGGTGCTTTCGTTTTGCGCGCTGGGCCTGGGCACACTGATTCAGGCGTCGTCCGCGTGGTTCAACGCGCTGAAGGTGGCCGGGGGTCTGTACCTGATCTGGCTGGGCTTCGGACTGTGGCGGGCTGCGCCGATGACGCTTGAGACTGCCGATACGGCTGGCTTCAGCGGTTGGTCACTGTTGCGCCAAGGCCTGGTATCGGCCCTTTCAAATCCCAAGGCGTTGCTGCTGTTTACCGCGTTTATCCCACCGTTCCTGGATCCGCACAGGAGCCTGATCGCCCAGACGGCCGCCATCGCACTGACCTACGCCGGGGTGGAGTTTGGGGTTGAGTATCTGGTCGCCAGCGCGGCGCACCGGGTCAGGCCTTGGTTGGCGAGGACCGGGCGCCGGTTCAATAAAGTCTGTGGTGGTTTTTTTGTGCTGTTTGGCTTGGCGCTCCCCATTCGTGCCTGACAGCTTCATGGTTGCCCTTGCAGGATCGTACAAGCCCACTGACCCGCAACGTGAGTAGCCTTGGATCTCTCACCCCACCCGAGGATCCACCATGGCCCAGCACCCGGTAAATCTCACCCAAAAAGCCTCGCTCATCGATCAACTGTGGAGCCCGCGAGTGGTCGCGCAAATGAACGACTACCAGTTCAAGGTCGTGCGGATCGAAGGCGAATTCATCTGGCACTCGCATCCGGAAACCGATGAGGCCTTTCTGGTGCTTGAAGGCACTTTGCGTATCGACCTCCCGGACGGCCCGGTGTATGTGGCTCCGGGCGAGCTGTACG
Source organism: Pseudomonas sivasensis (assembly GCF_021391435.1). Taxonomy (NCBI): domain Bacteria; kingdom Pseudomonadati; phylum Pseudomonadota; class Gammaproteobacteria; order Pseudomonadales; family Pseudomonadaceae; genus Pseudomonas; species Pseudomonas sivasensis. The sequence goes on from NZ_CP090029.1 coordinate 4,298,071, forward strand.
TGGTGCCGCGTGGCGTCGAACACAGGACGGCGGCCGACGGCGAAGCCAAGCTGATGATGATCGAACCACGCGGCATCCTGAACACCGGGCATGAAGGGGGTGAGCGCACTGCCGAGAATGATCAGTGGATCTGAAACGTCGCAGCCCCCAGCAACCCCAGCAGCTCATTCACCAACTCAACCGCCTCCTGCTGATAGCCTTCACGCCAGCGCGCCGACCAATTATTCGGTTGGCCGTCTTCTTCCCACTCAGATAGCGCCAGGCCGTTGACGATTTCCAGCTCAAACCACTGGCGTTGCCAAGCGTCAGCGTCGGTGACCAGGGTGATGTCCTGCCACAGAAACTCGGTATGGGCGACAAAACGACTCCAGCGGAACAGGTCCTCGGTGGCCTGCTCTGCGAGTAGGATCAGTTGGGTTTTTTGGTCCATTGCGGGTTATTTGTCCTTGATCTCTTCCAGCCGTCCGCCGCAGGCGATGAACTTGTCGGTATAGCCTTCACGACAGGTGTTGCTCTGCACGGACGCCACGCTGCTCGGCTTCAAACCGGAGCACGGATCGGGGTTCGAGGCGCTCGACGAAAATTGATGAGTGCACGTTTGGTAGCTGTTTCTTTGCGCCTCATCCAACACGCGCTGGCCCTCGGCGCTGTCTTTTGCGCGCTGTTCGCAGGCGTTGACGTTGGCATCCAGCTCGGCCACGCACTGCTGGCCCTGTGGGGTTTCAGGGTGGATGTAGCGGTACTGCGTGCAAGCGCCGAGGAGGAGAAAGGCAAGTGCGGCAAAAGCTTTGGTCACGGATTCCATATCATTCAGGCGTGAATGTCGCGAGGTTGGACGTGGAAAAGGGCCCGGGGTTCTGCCATTGTCGCGCCGTTGTTTGTTTTCCCTGCGCCCCCGGAGCCCTTATGCCATCGACCAAACGCGACAGCGCCCGCATTGAGCGCCGACTCGTCGCCACCCTGACCGACGCCTGCGAAACCGCCAAAGCCGAAATCCCCGGCTTCGAATGGTTGACCCACACTGTCGATTACACAGCCTTTCCCCAAAGCCTGCGGGTGATCTGGGTGTTCGATACGCGCGCAAACAAGGACCACGCCCTTGCGACCGGTGTCGACCAGCGCATGCGTGAATTGACCGCTGCGGCGCTAGATGACGCCGAGGTAGCGCCCGTACAGGTTGACCGCTGTGTGCGTTTTGACTCTGAAGAGGAATGCCAGCGCCAGCACGGTGGCGATTGGCGTGTGCGTCTGCAACGCTAGTGGCTGCCTCGTAATCTCTGGATAATGCCCTCCTCCCGCCCCGATACGGAAATCCCGCTCAATGAAGTCGCCCGCCCTGCTTCTCGCTTCTGCCCTCTTGCTGCCCGCCATCGCCCACGCCGACGACGCCGCATTGACCGAGACGCTCAAGGCCTTCACGCGCTGCGACGCAACCTTCTTCAGCAGCCTGAACACGCACCGCGCCGCGTGGCAGGCCTATGCGCCGCTCAAGCAGGACAAGGACTTCACCTGGATCGCCGTTAAAAACCGTGCCGACCGCCAAGCCAATCAGGTGCCCGTCAGCGCGCCGCCCATCGCAGGCTTGAAGCTGTTGTCGTACGCCGACGAGGCCGCCGACCTTGATCAGTTGGGACGCTACTATTACTGGGGTTTTGTCGTGCAAGGCGGTGTGGACGAGGTGGCCCAGCACCTGGCACCACTGCTGGACGTGCCCGCGCGGCTGCAAAAAATCGACGGGTCTTATATTCGCAGTGAACTCAAGGTCGGCGACCGCTGGCAGGCGATCAAACCGCAACCGGGCAAGGCACCGGGCACACGCAACGTTGAGCGCGTGCTGATCGTCGAACCCGATGGCGAGCAAACACGCGTCAGTTGCTCGGTACAGGGCGGCGTCGATGCTGCGCTGCTGGCCTGGCTGCGGCCGGACATTGCACCGGTTGACTACCCGCGTACCGTGGTAGAAACCAGCATCAACGATGTCGACGTACCTGCCAGCGTGCTCCAACGCCTCGATTCGCCGCTGTTGCAGCCGAAATTCAAGAGGTTGAGCTACTCCTACCTGTCCAAGAAAGGCGACGGCAGCCAGGACAGTCCGACCTCGGTCACCTTCACCGCCGACGGCGGCTTGCTGAAGAAGAATGAGGTGTACGGCAACGCCTTCAACGTCGATCGCCTGGTGCTCGCCGACTTGATCCAGTTGAAGTCGAAGATGAACGGCGTCGGCGATGGGCGAGTGCTGCAAACCCTCGCAGTCGAGTTGAAAGTGCCGAGCAGTTGGGCCCCTGGCCAGATCCTGCGCGCAGACATGCAGATGCTGAACGTCCCCGCCAAGCCCACCGACACCCCCACCGACACCTCATTGATCTGCAAGGTGGGTGAGCGCTTCCCGGCGCGCCAGGTGTTTGCCTCCTTGACCGGCGACGCCATCAAGCTTGAGTGCGACCAGGGCGACTACAAGACCTCGCGTGCGTTTATCGAGGACTTGGGCGTGGCCCTGACGCTGGAGTCGACGTCGAGCCAGTTCCACTACGTGAATCAATACACCGCGCTGGATGTCGTGCGCTGATCAGCCCAACGCCAGGACGCTGGGATCTGGGGCACTCTGCGCCAGCCCAGCGGTCTGTTGATGCACACCCCCTGCCCCGTGGAGTTCCCATGATCATTGTTCACCACCTCAACAACTCACGCTCGCAGCGCATCCTGTGGCTGCTGGAAGAGCTTGGCCTGCCCTACGAAATCAAACGTTACCAGCGCGACCCAAAGACCAACCTCGCACCGCCTGAACTCAAGGCAATCAACGCCCTGGGCAAGTCCCCGGTGATTGAAGACGGTGCCAATGTGGTGATCGAATCCGGCGCCATCGTCGACTACCTGATCCGCCGCCATGGCGACGGCCGCCTGCAACCCGATCCTGCCTCGGCCGACTACGATAAATACGTGCAATGGCTGCATTTCGCCGAAGGTTCGGCCATGTTGCCGCTGATGCTTAACCTCTACGTGGGACGCCTGGGGGATGCCGGTGCACCGTTGCATCCACGCATCGAATCCGAGGTCGCCAACTATTTGGGCTATCTGAACGATGCGCTGGGGCACGCACCGTATCTGCTGGGTGATGAGCTGAGCGGTGCAGACATCCAGATGAGTTTCATCGGCGAAATCGCCAAGGCCCAGGGCAAGTTGCAGGCGTACCCGCACCTGTCAGCGTGGGTGCAGCGGTTCCAGGCGCGGCCGGCGTATCGCCAGGCGCTGGAACAGGGCGGCGAGTATGCATTTGCCAACTAAGTAAACCCGGGCACGGTGGGTGTGCGACTAGCCCACCATCTGCCACAACGATGCGCCCACCCCGGTAATGCTCTCCCCGGCAATCAACCCCGCCGCTGCGGTAATCGCGAAGCGCTCGGTGATACTTGGCCAACGGCAGCTCACCAACCAGGTGAGCACCGCGCCCATCGCCATCATCAACGACACCGAAGCCGGCAGGACAAAAGCCAACCCCAGCGCGGCGGCACTCGGCAAGTAGCGGGAACGATGGGCCGGCAACAGGCTGTCGAGCACGCCCAACAACACGCCTGCACCGCCGCCAATGGCAATCGCCCAGCGGATGCTCGTCGACAATGAATCCAGCCCATGGGTCAGGGTTTGCGCCACGGCTTTCCACGTCGCCACCGCGGGCGCCGGCCATTCTTCGGTAAGCAGCATGGACTGCGGATCCGGAATCAGCGCCAGGTACGCAAACACGCCAACGATGCTGCCGATGAAAATCCCCAGGATCTGCGCGATCACTTGTTTGTGCGGCGTAGCACCAATCGCTTTGCCCACCTTGAAATCGTTCATCAAGTCCGTACATTGCCCCGCCGAGCCGCCAGCGGTGTTGGCGCTCATCAGGTTGATCGGCACCTGGCCGGGAGCAACGATGCCGAAGCTCAGTTGGGACAATTGCCCGATGGCGCCAATCGGCGGAATACCGGTGGCACCTACCACGCGGGCGGCGACGGCCGCCAGGCAGATCGCCAGGGGAATGGTCAGCAATGCCATCCACAGATTGATGCCGAACAACAGCGCTTGCAGACTGACTACTAAGCCTATCGACAGGATAAAACCAGCGGCCGGTCCGGGCTTGGGCACGCTCCACATCTTGCCGCCGTCAGCTTTAGTGGAGGAGCGCAACGCCCACAAACGAATCGTCAGCGAGGCCAAGGTGGAACACACCATCAGGCTCACACCGGGCCACAGCAACCATTCCACCAATGCAGCGAATTGCGGGCCGCTGCTGTCTGCCGGCAACGTCACCAGGTTTTGTGCCAGCAGCCACGGGCCCAGGCCACCCCACGCAATCAAGGCGCCGAGCAGCAGAGTCAGGCCGACGCGAATACCGATAATGCCGCCGAACCCCAGCAGCAACAGCGAAGGATCGGCGGTAAAGGTCAGACGCTCCCAAGAGGCTGTCGGCGACCAGCGCGGAAAGGCCCACATGAAGGTGTCCACCCACTTCACCAATCCGGACAGCAAAGCGGCGCTGAGCAGCACCTTCAAACGTGTCGCGGCTTCGCGTCCGTGGTTGTAGATGTGCAGCAGGGTTTCCAGGGTGGCCATGCCTTCGGGGAACTTCAGCGCCTTGTCATTGAGCAACGAGGGGCGCAGGTACCAGGCGATCCAAATGCCCAGGAAACTCACCGAGAACACCCAGGCGATCATCGGCAACGCGTCTAACTGGTTGCCGGTCAACAAGGTGTAGGCCGGAATCGGCGCCACCAAACCGCCAGAGATGATCGAAGCGGCGGCCGAGGCGACGGTCTGGTTGATATTGCTCTCATGCAAGGTCCACGGCAGTTGCTCGGTGGAACGCTTAGCCAAGCCTTGCCAGATCGCATAACCCGCCAGCAGGGCGATGATCGACATGTTGAACGACCAGCCGATCTTCAAGCCGGCGTACACATTGGATGGTGTGAGCAAAATACCGAGCACGGTGCCGGTGACGACGGCACGCAGGCTGAGTTCGCGTTCGACGGGGGCGTACTGGGGAATGGCTGGCGAGGCTGACAGCATGCGGATTCCTTTCGGCAATGAAACAGGGCGACCTAACAAGTGAGCCCTGTGGGCCCTGAAGGTTCCTGAATCGGCAAGAAGGAACAGCAGCGCAAAGCACGTCCGCTCTTGTGATGTGCGGGCTTTTTTTGGTCAGCCTGCGTGTAGGTGGCACATAAGCTTTTTGTGGTCAGCCTGCTGTAGGTAGCAAATAAGCTTTCTGTAGTGAGCGGGCTTGCCCCGCGCTGGGCTGCGAAGCGGCCCCATCAAGAGCACCGCGTTTCGTCAGGTAGATCGCGCTGGCAGGTTTTGGGGCTGCTTCGCAGCCCAGCGCGGGGCAAGCCCGCTCACCACAAAAGCCACTGCTCACCGTAAGAAGCCTGCTCACTACAGAAACCTGCTCACCAGAGAAGCCTGCTCACCACAAAAACCTGCTCACCAGGGAAGTCTGCCAAACACAGGAGTTCGCCCCTCTTCTTCATAGCCACGCCGCATCCCACAACAAATAATCCCCCACCCGCTCCACCAGACCGGCTCGTAAAGGGTTGGCAATGATGTAACGCGTGGCAGGCAAGCTTTTTTTGTGGTGAGCGGGCTTGCCCCGCGCTGGGCCGCGAAGCGGCCCCATCAAGAACACCGCGTTTCGTCAGGTAGATCGCGCTGGCAGGTTTTAGGGCTGCGAAGCGGCCCCATCAAGAACACCGCGTTTCGTCAGATAGATCGCGCTGGCAGGTTTTGGGGCTGCTTCGCAGCCCAGCGCGGGGCAAGCCCGCTCACCACAAAAGCCACTGCTCACTGTAAGAAGCCTGCTCACTACAAAAACCACTCAATAAGAAGCCTGCTCACTACAGAAACCGGCTCACCAGAGAAGCCTGCTCACCACAAAAACCTGCTCACCAGGGAAGTCTGCCAAACACAGGAGTTCGCCCCTCTTATTCATAGCCACGCCGCATCCCACAACGAATAATCCCCCACCCGCTCCACCAGGCCGGCTCGTATAGGGTTGGCAATGATGTAACGCGCCATCTTGCGAAGATCATCGTCCGCACGCACTGCCCTATCGTGATAGCCGGGTTGCCAAACACGCTCTTTACTTTGACGACGCTGGTTAATGACCAGCGTACTGCGCGACTTAATACGTCGCACCACGTCTGCCAACGCCTTTTGCTTCAACTCAAACAACCAGTGAATGTGGTCAGACATGACGACCCAGGCCAGTGAACCGACCAGTCCCAGTTCATGAGCCTGCCGGAATTCGGCAACCAGCAGGCGACCCAGGTAAAGGTCAGTGAATAAGCGCTGGCGCTGATGAACCACGGCGGTGATGAGGTAGCTGCGACCGTGTTCCGAGTAACGGCCGTGACACAGACGGTGTGATTGAGGTGCGGGGCGCATCCGGTGCTCTACGTGAAATGCCTGAAGAGCCTTAACGCTAGCGCGCCTCAGGGGACGAGCAACTGTCACTTGTTGACCACATGTAATCCTGTGGGTCAGGCATACCGGTGCGTCGCAAGAGACACAGCCAAGTGAGCCCAAAAACCAACTATTGCGGAGACAGAAATACAGTCATACGATGACTGATCACAAACATAACAATAAAGGCTCACTCGTGAATAAACCCCTCCTCATGGCCGCCGCCATTGCCTGCGGACTCAGTGCACACGCCAACGCTGCGACCTTCGCGTACATTTCCAGCCCCGGCGATGGCTTGATTTCCCAATACCGGCTGGACGAGAGCAACGGCGCGTTGAGCCTGGTTGACCAGGTAACAGCCGGTGATCAGGTCAACCCCATGGCCCTGAGCCCCGACGGTAAAACCTTGTATGCCGCGTTGCGGGTCAAGCCGTTTCAAGTGCAGAGCTTCAGCATTGATCCAGCCAGCGGGCGGTTGACGCCACGCTCCAAGGCCCCGCTGGCAGAAAGCATGGCCTACCTGGCCACCGACCGCGCCGGACGTTACCTGCTCGCGGCCTCTTATGGGGCCGACACCCTCAGTGTGCAGCCCGTCGATAAGCCCGAGCCGATCCTCACCTACAAGACCGGCCCTCACGCGCACTCCCTGCGCACCGACCCCAGCAATCGCTTTGCCTACGCCGGCAACTTGGGCAACGACCACGTGCTGCAATATCGCTTCGAGGCAAACACCGGCGCACTCACGCCGATCGGCACCGGCTACGTGAGCGTGCCGGCCAACACCGGGCCTCGGCACTTGGCGTTTTCAGCCAACGGTAAATACCTGTATGTGGTCGGCGAAATGAGCGGCACCGTCACTGCATTTTCCATTGACGACAGCACCGGCGCGCTGACGCAGATCGGCGTAGCCAACGGCATTCCCGCGCGTTTGAAACTGGCCCACGGCGAAGTGCGGGACGCGCGCAACAATGATTTGAAGGACGACCCGACGCCACGCATCTGGGCCGCCGACCTGCGTTTGTCCCCGGATGGCACCCTACTGCTGATGAGCGAGCGCACCAGCAGCTCGGTGTCGGCGTTTGCGGTGGATGCGGCTACAGGTGGCCTGATGTTTCTCGACAACTACCCGGTCGAAGAGAAACAACCGCGCAATATCGCCTTCTCTCCCAATGGCCAATGGTTGCTGGTGACCGGCGAGAAAAGCGACAAGGTCGGTACCTACGCGGTCAGCGGCGCAGGTGCGTTGAAGCGCGTGGGTGAGGCGGCTTCAGGCAAAGGTGCGCTGTGGATTGAAGTCCTGCGCACCGCAGCCAAATAGCACTCAGCTCAAACGAAACCGCGCGGTGTTGTCACTCAACGCCTGGCTGCCCTTGCTCAAGGTGTCCGCCGCCCGGTTGACCGCTCGCGCGCCATCCAGCAAACGTCCTGCCGCCTGATCGACTTGCTGGATGTTGCCGCTCACTTCGTCCGCCGTCGCCGCTTGCTCTTCCACCGCTGTGGCGATCTGCGCCAGGGTGTCGGTGACGTTCTGCACCGCGCCGGCAATCTCGCCCAAGCGCGTACCCAGGCCGGTGACGGACTCGGCGTCGGTCAATGCTTGCTCGCACGCAGCGCCCATCAGCGTAACGGCCTGGCTCACGGTCGCGCGCAGGCTGTCGACGGTGCCGGCGATCTGCGCCGTGGAGGCCTGGGTGCGTTGGGACAGACTGCGCACTTCATCGGCCACCACCGCAAAGCCCCTGCCCTGCTCGCCGGCGCGGGCCGCTTCGATGGCCGCGTTGAGTGCGAGCAGGTTGGTCTGCTCGGCAATGCCGCGAATGGTGTCGACCACCGACTGAATCTGCTGCCCCTGCTGACTGACTTGCTGCAAAGCATCAGCCGTATCGGTAAGGCGTTGGTTGAGTTGCTGGATGCTGGCCGTGGTGCGTTGGCTGTCGCGGCTGCTGTCTTCGGCGATGCGTCGTGTTTGCTGGGCACTGCCCGACGCTTGTTCACAGCTTCTGGCGACGCCCATGGACGTCGCGGCCAACTGCGTAGCGGCGGCGGCGATCTGGCTGATTTGATGCTGCTGGTCTTCGACTTCGCTGAGGGTGCTGCCCGATTGCGAATTGAGGGTGAGGACCGCTGAGCCGAGCTGCTGGGTTTCGTGGTTGACCCCCAGCAGGCTGGTGCGCAATTGCACCACCGCCACGTTCAGCGCGGTGCTGATCAGTGCCAGCTCGTCCCGCCCTTCCACCGCCACTTCGACGCACAGGTTACCGTCGCGCAAGGATTCGGCCAGGGTGGTGATGCCTCTTGCGCTGCGCTGTATGGAGGCTTGCAGGCACATGAACAGGTACAGCGCGGCCAGGGCCAGCACGCCGAAGGTCATCGCCAGAGGAATGAAGCGCTCGTTCGCGTTGCGGTGGTAGTAGCTCAAGCGCTCGTCAAGGGAGGTCAGCGACTGCACGCGCAGTGCGCTGAGCGAACCGAGCATGGCGTCGACACTGCGCTCGAAACCGGCGGTATCGAGCTTGATGGTGCCGCCGAATACGCCGTCGTCGAGCACTTTAAGCTCGTTATCCAACAGTTGCAGGCTGTTGTCGTACTGCGCCGTCCAGGGCTCCATGCCGTCGAATTGCTTGGCCTTGAGCGCAGCCGCCGCCTTGGCCAACTGGTCGCGCGCGTCGCCAATGCGGCTGCGCAGGTCGCGCATCTGCAAACGGCTTTGCAAGGTGAACTGCCCCGAAGCAATGGACGACTGCCCGACGCCCGCCATACGACCGATACGCTCGATCAGGTCTGGCGTCTGCTGTGTGCCCATCTGCATGAGCATGTAGGTTTCCAGCCAGGGATCGAGGATCAGCCCGGCGTCCAGGGTGATCTGTTCGCGCAGGGTTTGCATAGCGCTCAGCGCCGAGGTGAAACGGTCGTAGCCATCCGGCCACCAACCCACGGTGCGCAGCGAAGCGGAGTCCATGCCTTTGACGGTGGCCTGCAACGCCTCGTAGCGCGCGAGGATGTCGGCGCTGGCGTTCTGCGCTTTGAGCTCATCGCCCAAGGCTTGCAGGCTTTGCTGGATCAGCGGGAAATTCGTATCGACCTTGTCCATCGCCGCCTTCGCCGCCGGCGTCGGCGCGTGCAGGATGTCCGCCGCTTTCCAACGCGCAGCCAGGTTGCGCTGAGCCGTCAATTGACCGTCCAGTGCATCCAGGGCCAACAGTTGGCGCACGCCGGACTGCTCGGTGGAAATCACGCCTAATTTATCGCGATAGTCCTGGCCGATCATCCAGAGGCTCCCAGCCAGGGGCAGCATGAACAGGAAAAACAACACTTGGAATTTGCGCGCAAACCCCATACGTCCGAGCAGGCGGATACCGGGTGATAACAAGCTGTGCATGTCCGACTACTCCCTCAAACAACCCACGTGGTGCACGGTGGGCCAAGCCGTGAAATGACTAACGGCAAAGTGCCATGTCATTGATTAGCTTGGCTCTAGCAAGATACGGGCCGCCGAACAACAGCCCTGAAACAGGGCGGGCGGCACGCTTTTGGAGCCGATGGAGTGCTCGAAAATGGGGCAAAAGCACTCAGTGTTGGCAAGACTGCTGTAACCGCCGGAGACGACTGGCCCAGGTGCAGTCCAGAACACCTTTATTCACAGGCATCCTATCGGCAGCAAACCAGCCAAACTTGAAGGGCGCCGCGCTTTATGTGAGAGGCAGTGAGCAATGACTATTTGGCCTGCATGTAGCGACTGAAGTTCTTGATGTGATCGTCCAGATTGTCCTCAAGCATCAACCGATACTGATCACAAAAATACTTGAGCATCGCCTCGCGCTCCTCGGCCATGTGCTCACCGGACTTGAAGTTGCGTGCGCACGCCCAGGCGTTGAACCGCGTCGTGCCGAACATCATTGAAGCGCTGACTTGGCCGAGGTCTTCGAAGGTTTTCAGTTGTTCGTTCGACAGTTCGATGTGCGCGTCGGCGCGATCGTAGAAGGCGTGGTCGGTAGCGTCTGCCATTGCGGGGTTCCTGATTTATCACGGTTGAATGGGTATGTATCAAGCCAGCAGTGTGAGCATCCACCGGATCTGCTGGCTAATCTCTTGGAGCTTCGCCTCGGGCACCGCCTGCGCACGCTCAAAGGCAGCCAAGGTCTTCTGCCTCAGGCGTAACGCGCGCTGCCACTTGGCCAAAAACACCGGGCTACGGGCCTGCATCAGTAACGGGCCGAAGAACAGTTGTTCGGCGGTATACACCACAGGGTCTGCGCGCTCAGCGACGATGATTTCGTAGTAAAAGCGGTTTTCATGCAACAGCTCTTCGCTGACGATGCGATAGCCATTGCGCATTAACCAAAGGCGCAGCGGTTGCTCACCGCCATTGGGTTGCAGGATCAGCCGCTCAGCGCCGCTCAGGTGGGCTTTGCCGGCCTCAAGGATGTCGCGGATCGTCTCGCCGCCCATGCCGCAGAGGCTGATGGCCGTGATGCCGTCACGCGCTTCGATGGCCGCCAAGCCATCGGCCAGGCGCACAGTAATCTGCTGCTCCAGGCCATTGTCACGCACGGTCCGTTCGGCCGCCTGGAACGGTGTGGTCGCGACCTCTCCCGCCAGCGCCGCGTCGATCACGCCACGGCGCACTAACGCCACCGGCAGATAGGCATGGTCCGAGCCGATATCGGCCAGACGCGCGCCATTCGGCACATGCGCTGCCACGCGCTCCAGGCGCATGGACAAGGTGTGTTCGTTCAACCTGTGTTCCTTATCATTCCCCGGAAAATCGATCCCGGCTGTTAGTCAGATGCAACACCATGGCGGCGCGTGCGGCGTCCGGATCCTGGCGTTTGATCGCATTGAAAATGGCCTCATGCTCCAGGTTCGCCAATTGCCCGAGTTTGGCAAAGTCCGCCCCGCCACGTTCGTCCACCTTCACCTGAGTGCGCGGAATCATCGCATTACCCAGGTGCAACATGATTTCGGTGAAGAAGGTATTGCCGGTGGCTTCGGCGATCTGTTGGTGGAAGCGTTTGTCCTCTTCCACGCAGCTGTCGTTGTTGGCGAGAGAGGCCTGGTAGTCGTCCAGTGCTTCGCGCATGCGTGCCAGTTGAGCATCGGTGCGACGCAGTGCAGCCAGCGCCACCGCTTGCACCTCCAGGCCCAGGCGCAGTTCCAACATGTTGCGCACGCTGGCGACCGTATCCACATGCAGGCGCAAGCCTTGTTGGGCGCTCTGCTCCAGCACAAAGGTGCCGATGCCGTGACGCGTCTCTACCAGCCCCGAAGCCTGCAACTTGGAGAGCGCCTCGCGCACCACCGTCCGGCTGACGCCATGCTCCAGCACGATGGTGGATTCCGACGGCAGCTTTTCGCCGGGTTTCAACTGGCCGAGCAGGATGCGCTGGGTCAGGGCGTCGACCACGCCCTGGGCCAGGTTGGTGGAGCGTTTACGCACGGGGGTTGGGGTTTCATTGGGCATTACTGCAAGTCCACGGGGTTGGGCTGGAGCGAGCTTAACACCCAGACAAAGGACGCCGCCGAGGTTGATTGAAAAACCATCCAGCTTGTATGACAACCAATCTGATGACAGGATCGCGCCACGGTGACCGGCACCTTAGATACGGAGTCATTTCAACCCCTCCAACCGGTAAAAACCCCAATAAACATTGGCCAATAACAAAAAATCATTCCAACAACGACCTTATAAACACAAAAACATCAATCACTGGATTGCGAATTCCAGAAATCAACTTGTATGATGTCTATCAACAAAACACGCAAACCCGCATAAAAATAATCAGGGGGAGTTTTGAATTGTGAACAATTCAAGCCATGCATCTGCCGCACCACACAGTGATCCGGTCCTCGCGCGCGCCGTGCGCAAAGTGAAGAGCCATGTGCTCCCACTGTTCGTGATCATGTTCATCCTCAACTACATCGACCGGGTCAATATCGGTTTTGTGCGCACGCACATGGAGCACGACTTGGGCATCGGCGCAGCGGCCTATGGGTTCGGTGCCGGGCTGTTCTTCATCGGTTATGCCCTGTTCGAAGTGCCCTCCAACATGCTGCTGCAAAAGGTCGGCGCGCGTATCTGGCTGACCCGCATCATGTTCACCTGGGGCATCGTCGCGACGATGATGGCCTTCATCCAAAACGAAACCCACTTCTACATCCTGCGCTTTCTGCTGGGCGTGGCCGAAGCCGGCTTCTTCCCAGGAGTGATCTACTACTTCACACGCTGGTTGCCGGGCGCGGAGCGCGGTAAAGCCATTGCGATTTTCCTTAGCGGCTCGGCGGTGGCCTCGTTGATCTCTGGCCCGCTGTCGGGTGTGCTATTGCAGATCGAAGGCTTTGGCTTCCACGGCTGGCAATGGATGTTCGCCATCGAAGGCCTGGCCTCGGTGGTGATCGGTTTCTTCGTGTGGTTCTGGCTGGACTCCAAGCCCCACGACGCCAAATGGATGACTCGCGAAGAACAGGACGCACTGGTCGGCGCCATCGACGAGGAGCAACGCCAGCGTGAGGCGCTGACCAGCGTCAAACCGACCCTTGGCAAGCTGCTCAAGGACCGCCAGATCCTGCTGTTCTGCGCCCTGTACTTCTGCATCCAACTGACCATTTACGCGGCGACATTCTGGCTGCCGAGCATCATCAAAAAGATGGGTGACTTGAGTGATGTGCAGGTGGGCTTCTTCAACTCGATTCCGTGGCTGATCTCGATCATCGCCATGTATGCCTTCGCATCGCTGTCGGGCAAGTTCAAGTTCCAACAGGCCTGGGTAGCGGCGGCGCTGTTGATTGCAGCGGCCGGCATGTTCATGTCCACCACCGGCGGGCCAGTGTTTGCCTTTGTGGCGATCTGCTTTGCGGCCATCGGGTTCAAGTCGGCGTCTTCGCTGTTCTGGCCGATCCCCCAGGGTTATCTGGACGTACGCATTGCCGCTGCCGTGATCGCGCTAATCAACTCCATCGGCAACCTGGGCGGCTTCGTTGCGCCGACCACTTTCGGCTTTCTGGAGCAGACCACCGGCTCGATCCAAGGCGGCCTCTACGGCCTGGCCGGTACCTCAGTGCTGGCGGCGATCCTGGTGTTTTTCGCCAAGACCACGCCCTCTGCCCCATTGACGTCGCCAGGCGTGGCGCCAACCGGCGCGGCCCTCAGCAAACCTCTTTGAGCCTCTTTAGGAATTTGCCATGAATACTCCAGTCGTCACCCACTTCCAGGTCATCCCCGTCGCCGGCCACGACAGCATGCTGCTCAACCTCAGCGGCGCCCACGGGCCGTTTTTTACCCGCAACGTCGTGATTCTCAAGGACAGCTCGGGCAACACCGGCGTTGGTGAAGTGCCCGGTGGCGAACGCATCCGCGAAACCCTGGAAGACGCCCGCAGCCTGGTGATCGGCCAACCCATCGGCCAGTACCAACGCATCCTCAACCAAATGCGCAGCACGTTTGCCTCACGGGATTCGGCTGGTCGTGGCCTGCAAACCTTTGACCTGCGCATCACCATCCATGCCGTCACCGCGATGGAGGCCGCCCTGCTCGACCTGCTGGGGCAGTTCCTCGAAGTGCCGGTGGCCGCATTGCTCGGCGAGGGCCAGCAGCGCGACGCGGTGAAGATGCTCGGCTATCTGTTCTATGTGGGCGACCGCAACGCCACCGACCTGGCCTACCGCAACGAGGCCGACAGTGACGACGAGTGGTTCCGCCTGCGCCATGAAAAAGCCCTGACGGCCGAAGCCGTGGTGCGCCTGGCCGAAGCCGCCAAAGCCAAATACGGCTTTAACGACTTCAAACTCAAGGGCGGCGTTTTAAGCGGCGACGAAGAAATCGAAGCCGTCACCGCCCTCGCCGAACGCTTCCCCGATGCACGCATCACGCTGGACCCAAACGGCGCTTGGTCGCTCAAAGAAGCCATCCGCCTATGCCGCGATCAACACCACGTGCTCGCCTACGCCGAAGACCCCTGCGGCGCCGAAAATGGTTACTCGGGCCGCGAAGTCATGGCTGAATTCCGTCGCGCCACGGGCCTGAAAACCGCCACCAACATGATCGCCACCGACTGGCGCGAAATGGGCCACGCGATCCAGTTGCAATCGGTGGACATCCCCCTGGCCGATCCACACTTCTGGACGATGCAGGGCTCCGTGCGCGTGGCGCAGATGTGTAACGACTGGGGCCTGACTTGGGGATCGCACTCCAACAACCACTTCGACATTTCCCTGGCGATGTTCACCCAAGTGGCCGCCGCCGCACCGGGCGATATCACCGCCATCGACACCCACTGGATCTGGCAGGACGGCCAGCGCCTGACCAAGGAGCCGCTGAAAATCGAAGGCGGTTATGTGAAGGTACCCGCCAAGCCTGGCCTGGGCGTGGACATCGACATGGACGCCGTGGCCAAGGCGCACGAGGTGTACAAAGGCATGGGCCTTGGCGCGCGGGATGACAGCGTGGCGATGCAATTTTTGATTCCGGGGTGGAGTTTTAACAACAAGCAGCCTTGCCTGGTGCGCTGAAGAGCTGGGTTCTAAGGGAGGCCCGACCTCCAAAACACAATCAATCCAATGTGGGAGGGGGCTTGCTCCCGATTGCGGTGTGTCAGCCAGAAATGTATCGACTTAAACTCCGCTATCGGGAGCAAGCCCCCTCCCACAGGAGGCCTTGGTGTTTTCAGGGTTGTGGTCGCTCGCTAAACCACGTGGCAGGGTTTACCGGCCGCAGCCCGCTTTGCTCTGGCGGTTTTCTTGCTTGCCACCGCCGCAATCGGCTGAACCGTCAGTTCCACGCCTAACGACAGCATCAGTTTCTGAATCGTCTCATAGCGCGTTTTAGAACCGCCTTTCAGCGTTTTATACAGGCTCTCGCGATTTCCCCCCGCCGCCTACGGGCGCACGAACGCAAGCACCCGCTCCAGCATTCGGTCACAGGCCTCCAGTTGTTCCACGCTGATAAATTCATCCGGCTTATGCCCCTGCTCCATGCTCCCCGGCCCGCACACCACGGTGGGAATGCCAGCTTGATCAAACAACCCGCCCTCGGTGCCAAACGCAACCGTGCCGAAGTCTCGCGAGCCACAAAACTGCGCGATCCATCCGGCGGCCTGGCTGTCCAGAGAAGTCGCCAGCCCCGGGTAGCTGGACAGCTCGCTGATACTGATCGCGCACTGCCCGTTCACCGCCTGCATCGCGGGCAGCAGAGTCTGTTCGGCATAGGCGCGTAACTGCTGCGCCACCTGCCAGGGATCCTGGGCCGGCAGCGCGCGCACTTCAAAATCAAACGTGCAATTCTGCGGGACGATATTCAACGCCTTGCCGCCGTTGACCAGTCCGGTCTGAACCGTGGAAAACGGCGGATCAAAACGTTCATCCAGATGCCGCGGTGCCTTGAGTGACTCGCCGAGCCGCACCAGCTCACCGATCAACCGCGCGGCATATTCGATGGCATTCACCCCGGACGGCGCATACGCCGAATGGCAGGCCGCGCCATGCACGTCACAACGCATCGCCAACTTGCCCTTGTGGCCGAGCACCGGCTTGAGTTCGGTGGGTTCGCCGATCACACACAGCAACGGCTTGACCGCCTGCCCATGAAAACGCTCAAGCAACGAACGCACGCCGAGGCAACCCACCTCTTCGTCATAGGACAGCGCGATATGCACCGGCATACGCAGCGGCGCCTGTACCAACGCCGGCACCAACGCCAACACGCAGGCGATATAGCCCTTCATATCGGCGGTACCACGCCCGTACAACTTGCCGCCTTTCTCCGTCAGCTCGAACGGCGCCACGCTCCAGCGCTGGCCGTCCACCGGCACCACATCGGTATGCCCGGACAACACGATGCCGGGCACATCAGCCGGGCCGATGGTCGCCAGCAGGTTGGCCTTGCTCTTGTGTTCGTTGTAGACCAGCTCGCAGGTCACACCGTGGTCCTGCAAATAGGTGCGAACACAGTCGATCAAGGCCAGGTTGGATTCGCGACTGGTGGTGTCGAAGCGCACCAGTTGCGCCAGCAGGTCGCGACTGCTGGTCATCGGTCATCCCCTGGTACCGCATAGCCGGGAGCAATGTGCGGGTTGAGGGCGCGGTCGATGTAGTCCTGCAATTGCGGGCGATAGGCCTGCCAGAGTTTGTCGAGCGTGCCGATAGGGTCTTTATCCGCCCAATCGACGCGCAGGTTGACGATGGGCCAGAGCACGTCGTCGACCACCAGCAGCGCCGCCGAATGCACTGGCCCCGCCTCGCCGCCTTCAGCCACCGCCGTGTGCATCGCCGCCAGCAGTCGGTCGGCAAGGTGCCCCGAGGCCTGTTCGAAAGCCCGCACCATGGCGCCAATCACGCCTGGATTGGCCAGCATATTCCCCGCCGCCACACACTGTTCACCACTGACCGCCGCGTGAATCCCCAAGGTCTGCGCACCGCTGAAGTGCGCGGTACGGCCTTGGCGGTCAATCACCGTCACCTGGCGATAATCACTGTGCTCCTGCCCTGCGAACACTGCCGCCAGCGCCTCACTCGGCGCCATGCCCTGCTCCAATAAATCCAGCACTTGCGGCCCCAGGCTCGGCAAGGTGATGTTCTGCGACGCTACCGCGCCCACACCCGCACGCAGCCAGGGGCAACGCGCCCCCACGGCAATGCTCGACGAGCTGATCGCAATGCCCAACTGGCCGGTCTCGGCGCAGCGGGCGACAACGGAAAAGGTCATGGGGCGTTCCTCAATCGAGTACCGAGGGGTCGGCGTCGATCATCATTTGCTTCATTTCTTCAAAATGCCGACGTGAGAAATCCGCGATGCCTTCCCAGCTCCGCGCAGTTTTCTCCGCCACTTCATCGGACAACAACCGCAGCGGCTGCCCGGTGGACCAGGCCGTCACGAGGATCTGGCAAGAGCGTTCCAGGGTCCAGATATCGTCAAAGGCTTCACCGATGGACGCAGCGGTCACCATCACGCCGTGGTTACCCATCAACAGCCGGGTTTTGCCATCAAGCAGGCCGGCCAGGCGCGCGCCTTCCGCCTCCGTATCGGCCATGCCGCCGTAGAGTTCATCCACCGCCACGCGGTTGAAATAGCGTGCGGTGTTCTGGTCGATCGGCGGGATATGCGGCGTGGCCAGGCACGCCACCGCGGTGGTGTACACCGGGTGCAAATGCAACACGGCGCGGGTGTGCGGCAGCAGCCGATGGATCTGCCCATGGATCGACCAGGCCGTCGAATCCACATTTTGGTTGTCGGCACAGGCGGGATCGTCCGCGTTCAACAACACCAGGTCGCTGGCGCGAATACGCGAGAAGTGCTTCCACTTCGGGTTGAGCAAAAACTGTTTGCCATCGGCCGACACCGCGGCGCTGAAGTGGTTGGCCACCGCTTCATGCATGCCTAGGTGGGCGATGATGCGAAAGGTCGCCGCCAGGTCGATGCGTGTCTGTTCTTCGAGGGATAACGCCATGGATCGGACTCCTCAGAGCGCGACCGCAAGGCTGCGGCCGCGCGGTAGGGTTACTTCGGCATCAGCGCCGCGAGGTCGGCCTCAGTCGGCGCCTCGAAGTTGTACTTCTTCAGCAAGGCCGCGTATTCAGGCGTGGCGCGATATTTCTCCAGACCGTCGAGCAAGGCTTGCTTCACCGTGTCATTGCCCTTCTTCACACCGAAGCCGTTCAGCACCGGATAGATCAGGGTGTCGGAGGAAATCACCACGCGGCTACCGAGCTTGTCGATCACACCGCGGGCCACGGCGGCGTCGGTAATTTGCGCTTCCACCGCGTGGGCCAACAGGGCCTGGGTGGTTTGTGGGTCAGTGCTGTATTCGCTGATCAGGATCGGCTTCAAGCCCTTGGCCACGCAGTACTCGGCCGACAGCTTGTTCATCTGCGCCAGCCACGAGGTAGCGCCCATGGAGCCGATCTTGTGGCCGCAGAACTCTTCCGGAGTCTTGGGCTGGAAGGCGCTGTCCTTGAGGGCCAGGATCGATTCGCCGCTCTTGAGGTAAGGGATCATGTCGATGACCTTGACCCGCTCGGCGGTGATGTACATCGACGAGTTGGTCACATCGAAACGCCCGGCTTGCAGGCCGGTGATCAAGTTGGGGAAGCGCGTGTCGAGGGTCTCGACCTTGCGGCCCATGACCTTGCCCAGGCCGTCCATGAACTCGATATCAAAGCCCGCAGGCTTGTTGTTATCCATGTACTCATAGGGGAAGAAGGTCACGTCGGAACCGGCGATGATCTTGCCTTCCTGCTGGAACGCCGAGGCCGCCAACGAGGTCATTGCAACCGCAGCGCCCAGCAGGCACACGGCAAGGGGACGAACACTGTTACGAAACGCTGTCATGGTCATTACCCGCAAGGTTTTAGGAGGTTAGGCAGTGGCAGAATCTTGTCCGGCCTGTTGCACGAAGAACGACGCACCACGGGGTTTCTGTGGCAGGCGCATATGGTTGTTGGTGGAACGCACCAAGCCACTTTCTTCACCGGCCACCAGCAGGCCGGCGTGTGTACTGGGCAACGGGTTTTCGCCGAATGGCAGCGCGTCTTCAGCGGCATAGACGCTGATGAACAGGGTGCGCGGCAGTTCGGTCTCATTAGGGCTGGAAGCATGCAAAAGACGCGTGTGCATAAAGCACACGGAACCGGCCGGGCCGTAGCAGGCGACCGGATGCTGGCAGTGTTGCGCGACCACGGCATCGTCCACCGAACCGGTGAAACGCTGATCCTGCCAGTGCGACCACAGCGGGCCTTTGTGGCTACCGGGGATCACATTCAGCGGGCCGTTCTGCGGGGTCACTTCACTGACCATCAGCAACGCGGTGACGATGTCGTCGTTGCTGTGGGGCGTGAACAGGAAGTCCTGGTGCCACTTCACCTGTGTGGCGGTGTGGGGCAGTTTCGAGTTGATCTTGCTATGGTGAAAACGCGCGCCGCTGGCGCCGACCAATTGCGCGGAAATCGCCGCCATGCGCGAGTGCAACGCCACGCGCTGATACGCCGGGGAAATCTCGGTGGGCGAACTCACCCGGCGCAACGACGGGTGATCGGCGCGGTGGTCACCCTCCAGGTCAAAGCGCGCGCGGCCATCCACGGTGGCGCCCCAGCCTTGGTCATGGCTGCGGCTCTCTTCTACCCACTGGTCGAAGTCATGCTGCAGCGCGGCCACTTCGTCCAGCGACAACACGCCTTCTACCACCAGGAAGCCGTCGCGCTGGAATTGTTCGATGTGTGCTTGCTCAATCATGTTGTTTTTTCCTGAACGTTAAAGAGATCACGCCAGCGAGACGTCCTTGAGGAACGCCTCCACGCGTGGGTTCTGGCCGCGGCGCAACACCTCGGGCGTGTCATCGCAGACCACACGCCCCTTCTCCATAAACACGATCCGATCAGAGACCTTGAACGCGAAATTCATCTCGTGCGTGACGATCACCATGGTGATGCCCTCCCCGGCCAGGGCTTCGATCACCTGCAGCACTTCATTGACTTTCTCCGGGTCAAGGGCCGAGGTGGGCTCGTCGAACAGCATGATTTGCGGGCGCATCATCAAGGCGCGGGCGATGGCCACGCGTTGCTGCTGGCCGCCGGACAACTGGTGCGGGTACTTCCAGGCATAGTCGAGCATGCCGACCTTGTGCAGCAGCGCGTATGCCTGTTGCTTGAGCGCGTCGGTGCGACCCAGGCGGTGGTACTTCGGCGCCATCAGCAGGTTGTCGAGCACGCTCAAATGCGGGAACAGGTTGAAGCTCTGGAACACCATGCCGATGTTCAGGCGATGCTCGGCGTGCTCGATGTACTGGGGCTTTTGCGCGCCCACCTTGTTCAGGTGAATGAACGGCAGGCCATTGATATGAACCTCACCATTGTCCAGTTGCTCGAGGCCGTTGAGCAGGCGGATCAGCGTGGTCTTGCCGGAGCCCGACGGGCCGATTACCGACACCACTTCACCCGGCTGAATCAGCAGGTTGACCGAACCCAGCACCTCGATGTCGTTGTAGGCCTTGTGCAACCGCGAGGCTTGCAGCGCCGCAGCGCCGTTACTTTCCGGGCGTTGCAGGGCGGTGCGCTGTTGGGTAGCCAAGGCCAGCACATGTGCATCCGGCACGCGGGAGACATTGCGCTGGTTGACGTCGAGAAAGCGCTCCAGGCGTTTGAGCAAAAAGTCGAACACCGTGACGATAAACACATAGAAGAACGCCACCGCCGCCATGGTTTCGATCACCAGGAAGTTCTGCGAGTACAGGCGCTGGCCGACCATCAGGATCTCGGTCAGAGAGATCACCGACACCAACGAGGTGAGCTTGACGATGGAAATGTATTCGTTGGCCAGCGACGGCAACGCCACACGCAGCGCCTGGGGGATCACCACGCGCCATTGGGTACCGAAAAACCTCAGCCCCAACGCCCGCGCCGCTTCGCCTTGGCCCTTGGGAATCGAGAGCAAGCCACCGCGATGGATCTCGGCCACATACGCCGTTTCGCAGATCACCAGCGCCAACAAGCCGGACCAGAACGGGTCGGCCAGCACCGCCGAGGTGCCCGGCAATGCCTGGGGCAAGTTGTAGATAAAGATCAGCAGCACCAACAGCGGCAGGCTGCGGAACAACCAGATATACCCCCGCGCCGGCACGCTCAGCAGGCCATGCTTGGACTGCTTGGCCAGCGCCAGCAGAAAGCCCAGGCCGATGCTCAACACCCAGGTCAGGGTACTGAGCTTGATCACCGTCCACGTCGCACGCCAGAACTCGGCATCAGCCAGCAAACCAAACATGTAATTCCAGTCGAATGTCATCGTCGCTGCGCCTTGCAAAAAATGAAGTGGGTCTGCCTCGATGGGATGAGAGTCGTGGCGGCGGGGTCTTGGGGTCAATTCGTAAAAGCCGGGGCACTGGGTAGGCAGAACCTATGCAGTCCTGAGCGAAGCAAAAATCCACTGTGGGAGAGGGCAAGCCCGCTCCCACATTTGCCCTGCTGTGTTCTGGAGAGAGCATGCACTGGCCGAAATGGTGCGCGTCTGAATTCGCCTCCCCGCCCACGCCATCTATTGGTGCAATCTCAGCTCACATCACTCAACACCCGCACCGCATGCGGGTCAAAAAAGCTCGGCGGCGCCATGCCGGGGATGTACTGGTCGGAGACAAACATGCGGCAGCGTTCGGCAAACGCCGACACCACACGGGACAACTGGGTGTTGCTCGCCGTGGCGTAACCCAGCTTCATCGGCCGATGTGTACCGGCCAGGCGCAGGCGGATCACGCGTTTGCCGTCCTGGGACATATTCGATTTGGGCCGCGCGTTCGCAAACGAATAGCCAATGCCATTGCCGACCATGGCGCGCACCGTTTCGAGGTTGGTGGAACGCATGATGATGTTCGGCGTGGTGCCCGCCTGGATGAACAGGCTGAGGAAATAGTCGCGGCTCCAGGGCGTATCCAGCAGCACCACCGGGTAGGCCTCGAGGTCTTGCATGCTGACCGCGGGCAAGCTCGCCAGCGGGTGATACTCGCCCACCATCACATACGGCGGCAGGTGCGCGAGGGGTTGGAAGTCGATATCCGGACTGGTCACCAGGTCGTAGGTCAGGGCGATATCCAGTTCGCCACTGCGCAGTTTTTCCAGCAGTTCCTCATGATTGCCTTCGGCCTGGGTCAAGCGCACACCGGGGAACGCACGGCCGAAACCGAATACCAATTCCGGCGTGATCATCGGCGCCAGCGACTCCAGGCATCCGACCCGCAATGGCCCGCGCACGGTGTTCAGTGACTCCGAAGCGATGGTGTAGAGGTTGCTCATCTGCTCCAGGATCTGCTTGGCCTCCAGCATCACCAGACGCCCCACCGCCGTGAGGGAAATGCCCTGGGCGTGGTGGCGGATAAACAACTGGATGCCCAACTCAGCTTCCATATGGGTGATCGCCGCCGAGATCGACGGCGACGACACATGAATGCGTTCGGCCGCAGCACTGATGCTGCCCGCCTCTCCCGACGCGACGAAATACTCCAGTTGACGCTGAGTAATACGACTGAGCATGACGCCTGCCCCTCAACAATGACTGTACGGCGAGCGTTGCAGGGTTCGTGCCGGGTCATGGGCGAGCCGATGAGTTACAGGGGCTTCGGTTTTTCCTAAGCACTACCCCGCGCAAATGCTGGTTTCGCCCGAGAGGGGGCGATGTGAAGCTGGTTTCATCCCGCTTACGACGAGCCCTTCGATATGCCTACCCACACCCGCATCCGCATGTTCAACACCAAACAGACTTATCCCAACCAGGCGCTGGACAACGACCTGTGCCAGGCCGTGCGCGCCGGCAACACCATCTATGTGCGCGGCCAGATCGGTACCGATTTCGACGGCAACCTGATCGGCATCGGCGACCCGCGCGCCCAGGCCGAACAGGCGATGAAGAACGTCAAGCAACTGCTCGAAGAGGCGGGCTCGGACCTGTCGCACATCGTCAAGACCACCACTTATTTGATCGACCCGCGCTACCGCGAGCCGGTGTACCAGGAGGTCGGTAAATGGCTCAAAGGTGTGTTCCCGATTTCCACCGGCCTGGTGATTTCAGGCCTGGGCCAACCGGAGTGGCTGATGGA
The DNA here is from genome assembly GCF_021391435.1 of Pseudomonas sivasensis. NCBI lineage: Bacteria > Pseudomonadati > Pseudomonadota > Gammaproteobacteria > Pseudomonadales > Pseudomonadaceae > Pseudomonas > Pseudomonas sivasensis. The sequence goes on from NZ_CP090029.1 coordinate 4,321,074, forward strand.
GATCGATGTGATCGCCGTGGTGCCGGACGACTGGACCGTATCCGTATGAAAGCGGTGATTGCCCGTGAGCCCGGTGGCCCTGAAGTGCTGCAGGTGGTGGAACGCCCTGTGCCGGCTTTGCAACCCGGTGAGGTGCTGATTCGCGTCGTGGCGGCCGGGGTCAATCGCCCCGACCTGATGCAACGCAGCGGCTCAGCAATCCCACCCGGCGTTACCGATGTGCTGGGCCTGGAAGCGGCGGGCATTGTGGTCGCGGTGGGCAGCCGCGTGGATGAATGTGCGGTGGGCGATCGCGTGATGGCCTTGCTCAACGGCGGCGGCTACGCCGAGTACTGCGTGGCCCAGGCGGCGCACTGCCTGCCGGTGCCGGCGGGATTATCGCTGCACGCTGCCACTGCGGTTCCGGAAGCGGCGTTCACGGTGTGGCACACCCTGTTTGAGCTCGGGCGCCTGCGCAGCGGCGACAGCGTGCTGATCCACGGCGCCGCCAGTGGCGTCGGCAGCTTTGCCGTGCAGTGTGCGCAGGCTGCGGGGGCGCGGGTGATCGCCACCGCAGGCGGCCCGCAAAAGGTCGCGATGCTGCAACCGCTGGGTGTATGGCGTGCGATTGACCGCCATTTGGAAGACTTCGTCGCGGTGGTGCACGACTGCACCCAAGGACGCGGCGTCGACGTGGTGCTGGATAACGTCGGCGGCCCCTATGTCGCGCGCAATCTGGCGGCCATGGCCATGGGCGGGCGGCATGTGAGCCTGTCATTCCTGCAAGGCGCGAACATCGAGTTGGACTTGCAGGTGCTGATGCGCAAAAACCTCAGCCTCACCTCCTCCACCCTGCGCCCCAAAAGCCACGCTGAAAAAGCCCGCCTGGCGGCGTGTATCCGCTCGCGCGTGTTGCCCTGGCTGGCGGCCGGTGTGGTGCGCCCACAGATCCACGCGCAGTTGCCCCTGTCTCAAGCGGCCGATGCCCATCGCCTGCTGGAAGCCAACGCCAACGTCGGCAAAGTCGTGCTGACCGTCGCCGAATAACCTGGAGCCCGTCATGCCCCACCGCGTGTACTTCCTCAATGGCCCTAATGCCAACCTCTACGGGCTGGACAAGCACGGCACCTACGGCAACGAAAGCTTCGCCAGCATCGAAGCCCGCTGCCAACGCCACGCCGGCGAGTTGGGCCTGACCCTGGACTTTCGCCAAAGCAACCACGAAGGCGTGCTGGTGGACTGGATTCAAGAGGCGCGCCTGAACAGCGACGCCCTGGTGATCAATGCCGCCGGCCTCAGCTACAGCTCAGTGCCGATCCTTGACGCGCTGCTGGCCTTCGGCGGCCCGATCATCGAAGCGCACATGAGCAATATCTGGAAGCGCGAGCGCTTTCGGCATCACTCCTACGTGTCCAGGGCCGCCACCGGTGTGATCGCCGGGCTGGGGGCGTTGGGATATGAATTGGCGCTGACGGCGGTGGCCGAGTTGCTCAAGCCTTAAATGCGAACTCGAAAACACAGCAGACCCAATGTGGACCCTCGGTGTTGCTAATAAACCTCTTACTTTCCAGGAAACGCCAATGACCGTCGAAACCATCAACACCCTAGTAGTCGGCGCAGGCCAGGCCGGCGTCGCCATGAGCGAACACCTGTCCCTGATGGGCGTGCCCCACATCGTGCTCGAACGCCACCGCATCGCCGAACGCTGGCGCTCCGAACGCTGGGACTCCCTGGTCGCCAACGGCCCCGCCTGGCACGACCGCTTCCCCGGCCTGACCTTCGAAGGCCTCTCCCCCGAAGCCTTCCCGCCCAAAGAACGCATGGCCGACTACTTCGAAGCCTACGTCGACAAACTCCAGGCTCCGGTGCGCACTGGCGTAGAAGTGCAACAAGTAGAGCGCCACCTCGGCCGCCCCGGCTTCAAAGTCACGACCTCGGCCGGCGTGATCGAAGCCACCAACGTCGTCGCCGCCACCGGCCCGTTCCAACGCCCCTCAATCCCCAACATCGTCCCCACCACCGCACCGATTTACCAACTGCACTCGTCCACCTACAAAAACCCCGGCCAACTCCCCGAAGGCGCCGTACTCGTAGTGGGCGCCGGCGCCTCAGGCTCACAAATCGCCGAAGAACTGCAAAAGGCCGGCAAAACCGTGTACCTCTCCGTCGGCGAACACTATCGCCCACCCCGCGCCTACCGCAGCCGCGACTACTGCTGGTGGCTGGGCGCATTGGGTTTGTGGGACGAAGTCAAAATCCAGCCGAAGAAAAAGCACGTGGCGTTTGCAGTGAGTGGCTATGAAGGCGGCAAGACCGTCGACTTCCGCCGACTGGCGCACCAAGGCATTCACCTGGTAGGCGTTACCCAGAATTGGGAGGACGGCGTCATGACCTTCCAACCGGGCCTGGCCGAAAACGTGGCCGAAGGGGATCGTGCGTATTTTGATGTACTGCGTGATGCGGATGCGTATATCGAAGCCAACGGCCTGCCATTCCCGCTGGAACCGCAAGCCTGGGAACTGCTGCCCGACCCGGAGTGCCTGCTTGATCCGATCCTCAGCCTCAACCTGGCTGAAGCCGGTGTAACCACCATTCTCTGGGCAACCGGCTTCAAGTTCGATTTCAGCTGGTTGAAGGTGGATGCGTTTGATGAGAAAGGCGAGCCGTTCCACAAACGCGGAATCTCGGCGCAAAGCGGCGTTTACTTTTTGGGCCTGCCGAATCTGGTGAACCGTGCGTCGTCGTTTATCTATGGGGTGTGGCACGACGCGAAATACGTGGCGGACCATATCGTGCTGCAGAACGAGTACAAGGCCTACAAGAAGCCGGAGTGAAGGGGGAGCCGGTGAGGCGGCAAACGATAGAGATGGGGCCCAAGGAAAACGTCCTACACAGCCGCTTCACTTTGCGTAAAATGCGAGCCGTTCTCGATCAGGAAAACTCAACCCAGGATGGGTAACGCTTGAAACCGCTTGACACCCACGCGCCAAAACACGCCGACAAGGCCATCACACGACTTAAGCTCAAAGACCAACTGGCCGTAGACCCTTACAAGGGATTGGCATTGCTGGAAAGCACCCTCCTCTGTTTGGTAACGACGGCCCTTATGCTGTTCGTTGCACAAAGCGTCGGCATAACCGACACATTCAAGAGCAACGTCCTCTATAGCGGCACACTGGGCGCATGTATAGGCGCGACGTACTGGATGTACCACGACGCGGCACTTTCCGAGTGGAGCATTGCCCGGCATATCAGCCCCACTGCACTGCAAAACGCGATGCTCGCCTTGAAGTATTCCGAGACGCAGGAAGGCGTTTACTACCCGAAAAAACGCATGTTCACCCCATTCCATCGGTGCGATTCAGAGCGGATCACGCTCACCACACTGGATGGGGGCACGCGCTTCGCAGGCCCCTATTTCAAGCTGAAAGCGCTGTCGGCCAGGCTGATGGAGCAGGAAGGGATTTGAATCAACCGGACTTGGCCATTCCTACCTAACGAGCGATGGCACTTGGCCGAAGCACTGAAATGGCGACTTTTCTGACGACAAGGACGTAGGCAGTGATGACCACGCCGGCCATCCTGCATGCCCTGTGTGCGTTTTTTGCGCCATTTGAGGCTTGGACATCTTCGTCCTTGGCTGGGCGCAGGCGCTCAGGGAGCTGACCCCGATGAAGCCCGCTTGGGCAACTTCCAATTCGGACGGATGAAATGGCAGGTATACCCGTTCGGTATCCGCTCCAGATAATCCTGATGCTCCGGCTCCGCCTCCCAAAACTCCCTGGCGGGTTCAATTTCCGTGACCACACGCCCTGGCCACAGCTTGGAGGCATCCACATCAGCCGCGGTATCTTCGGCAATATCCCTTTGCTGTTCGCTCAGGTAGTAAATCGCCGAACGATAGCTCGGCCCAAGATCATTGCCCTGCCGATTCGGCGTGCTGGGGTCATGGATCTGGAAAAAGAACTCAAGAATCTGCCGGTAGGAAATCACCGCCGGGTCAAACACGATTTCAATCGCCTCAGCATGGTTGCCATGGTTGCGATAGGTGGCATTCGGCACATCGCCACCGGTGTAGCCGACTCGCGTGTGCAGCACACCGGGGTAGCGGCGCAACAGGTCTTGCATGCCCCAGAAGCAGCCGCCGGCGAGGATGGCGGTTTCGGTTGGGTTGGTCATGGTTTGTCCTTGCTGTTAATGGAGACAGGGGTAGTTATGGGGGGATGTTGGGAAATACCAAGTTGAATCGAGCAAAAACGGGGATGGCCGCTTCACTTTACGTAGAATGCGAGTTGTTCTCGATCAGGAAAACTCAACCCAGGAGGGGTAACGCTTGAAACCGCTTAACACCCACGCGCCAAAACACGCCGACACTGCCATCACCCGACTTAAGCTCAAAGACCAACTGGCCGCTGACCCTTACAAGGCATTGGCACTACTGGAAAGCATCCTCCTCTGTTTTGTAGCGACGGCCATTCTGCTGTTTGCTGCACACATCATGGGCATAACCGACACATTCAAGAGCAACGTCCTTTACGGCGGCACCCTGGGCGCATGCATAGGGCGGACTTACAGCATGTACCGCGACGCCGCACTTGCCGAGTGGCGCGTTGCCAGTCGTATCAGCCCCGCTGCACTGCAAAAAGCGATGCTCGCCTTAAAATATTCCGAGACGTCGGAAGGCGTTTACTACCCAAAAAAAAGCATGTTCACCCCATTCCATCGGTGCGTTTCAGAACGGATCACGCTCACGGTACTGGATGGCGACACACGCTTCATCGGCCCCCATCACAAGCTGAAAGCGCTGTCGGCCATGCAACTCGCTGACGAACCAGAAACGCCAGTATCCGACTCCACACCACCACGGGTGCAAGGCTGAGGAACGGTCCCGACCTGAAACTGAATCAAGCGGCGCATCGTGCGATTGATCACTACCTCAACGCGGGGGCAGAACCGCTGGAGACGCCTCCCCCGCACACGACGACGCTGTTCAGCGTTGCTGACGATGCCAGCAGTGAAGTGTTGATTGCTGATAGCTATGAGACTTTTTCTTCGATTACTGCGTTGTTGCTGGACCTATCAGATGAGCTGACCGGGAAGCAACGAGATGTGGCGTTGGCGATTCACCCGTTGAGTGAATTGGGGGTTTTGTTGGCGGGTAAGTTGATGGAACGAGAGGGAGCTGGAGCGGGCAGCTAACCTTCTACCAACTCGATAGATCGCTGAGTCTTTGTGACTCTCTTTACGAAGACTCGACGATTTTCTTTAGGAATAAATAGACCCCTCCCCTAACCCGTCTCAACGCGAGTTCGTGATCGGCAGCTTCCGTAGAGAAGCAGTCAGCCGTCGATCAATCTCGCGGACCCTGACCAGCCGAATTTTCAATACTCGCGATAAACATCCTGGCCTCTCGATTAGACCGCAGATAAACCACGCGGCAGGTTGATGGTGCAGTTGCCACGAGTTGCTGCATCTTTGCTCGCGCTGTTTTTTTCGTCCGCCACATGAATCTAAAAAACTCCGGCAGGTTCGCCAGCAGTTCGGGGCAGTTCTCGGGCAAGTCAGGCCGAGATTGACCCCGTTGGAGCAGCGTTCTGCGCAGTACGCGCAAGAATCGAAGCGTCGCCGAACGATCAATCCAAATTAAAAGATCTGCACGGGCCATCCGATTTTCCCAAGTGGCCGAATGGCCCCCTTCGAATATCCAGCAATCACGGGCCTCGACATCGAGGCAAAGCTGCGTTTTCTCGTCCCGGCTTCGTTCTATCCAACCTGGCTGCCAGTGAATAGTGTCGATATGAACGACCGGCAAGCCCGTGCGCTGGCCAAGCTCGCGCGCCAAAGTGCTTTTGCCAGACCCAGGTTGACCAACAATCATCACCCGTTGCATCGAAGCTCCTTCTCGCTATGCAAGCTGATTTTTTGGGGGTGGCGATTTTACGTCAATGCCTATATCGGTCAACAACAAGGGGTCAGAGCGACAGGCAGCTTTCGCCCAGAAGACCTCAATCAACTGGAGGGCATGGGGTGGTTGGAATGTACCAGTGAGCTGCGGAGTCGAGATGAACGTGTTTCTGCTTTCGAGGGAAGAACGGCGAATCGAGCGTACCCAATGCTATTGAAACCCAACTGGCAAACTCGCCTTGAGACCGTGACCAGAACAAGGCCGAACCACACTGCACGCAGAACTCGCGTGATACCGTCGTTGAAGATGCATAGGTTTTGATATGGATGGCGCCGCTAAGTATTTGCAGCGCGCTACGCGGAACGCTGCCGTAAGAAGCAAATGCCGCCCCATGACCTTTGCGACACTGGCTGCAATGACAATGACTCACTGCTTGCGGTGTGGTGGATAGCTCATAACGGACAGCGGCACATAAACAGCTTCCTTGGTACACCTCTGTCATACGCTCTTCCGTGCATGCTAAAACGCCAGCGTAACCGTACCGGTCTAATCAGTCGACTGACAGGTAGTGGCTAGTAACTGGCTATCATGAAGGGCAGCTATCGGCCAGAGGCGGACGGTGACAACAAAGCAAACGCCCTCAAAATAGTTAAAAATCGTCGGCGCTGAAATGTAACTTTCGATTTGGACTTGCAGTGTCTACCCTCACCATGACTGCTTTTGCTTCCGCTTTCACCTCTACCGCTTTGATGGCATGGACTTGCAAGGTTTGCAGGTCGAGCCTCAGGAAAGGTTCTCGATGCTTGGCATGGATCTGGCTCGAGTCGTAGGAATCCAGAAAAGGGAAATCGAATTCAGCTTTTTCAGTTGGTACAGCCGGCTGATTTATTTGAAGGGTATAACAAGGGTACACATCTCCGGTGTCTGGATCATAATCCACCACCTGAGCATTGAACTCAGTCGAAGGTGGATAGCCCAGCGACTCCACGCACGCCGCCTTGTGAAACAAGACAACGTTAACTCCGACCCCATCCTGTACAGAGGGGAAAATGATGCCGTCCACATTAGGTGTTTGAAGCGAAGCCAGATAGTCGGCCACCGCTTGGGTGATCAAATACTCGTGATCCTGTTCGTTTGGCATCACCGGGAGTACCAAGCGTTTGCTGAGTGTTTGCAGAAAGTCGTGACGCGCTAACTCCTTTGCATAGAGCGGATTAAAAATGCTTCCTTCACAGCGAAGACCTTCCAATGCGCGTAGATCAAGCAATGTGACTGGACGAATGATGTTGAACTTTGCCGTTACTACATTACTTCCAACTACCGGGCGAACCTCGGCTAAAGCAGATCCTAAATCAAGAGCACCATAGAAGACCGCAATTCCGGATGAGTTCATCCTGCCTGGTTTGGCAAGCCGTCCTGGAGGTGGTCCGAGTTCCTCAACCGGCTTAACTAGCGCGCTTTGCAACGATTCAGCTGAGTAGAATTCACGCGCACGATAAAGCGCAGAAATATTCTCGCCGAGACCTGCTTTGATTAGTGCCAACCCATTAGTGCGTGAGCGCGTTTTGTGCAAATCGGCGAAGACTGAGTTCAGGATTGTCAAAGCTTCCTGATTGAAAAGCCTACTTTCATGCTTCAGCGCGTGCTCTAGTCGCAACCATAATTCATCCCAATCTCCAGCGGAAGAACTCTTCCGTATGTAGTAGGAATCAAAGGCGAACTCGCATTCATCATGCGAGTCGCTTGGGTCTCGGTTATCGTATTTTACGTTGAGAATCTCAAGCACGTCGGATGCAATGTTTTCTTCACACCCTAATATATCTGCTATCACATCTAAGATGGGATCGCCTTCCCGATCCCAGTCATAATCAATCTCGCTGTCTCTATGCATCGCGGACTCGAAGGCATTCGGCTCTTCAGCGGTGCGCTCGTAGTGGGCTTCGAAAGCCGATTCGACCTGAGTCGCAAGTTCTTCAACTTCAATGCACGGAGAACTAGTTTCATCACAGTAGGAACACTTCCCGGCAACTTCAACTGCGATTTTTCCCTGCAAAAAACTTTCGCCAATGCAACCCACACAAACCCTTTTCGATTCATCGTCGTAAAAATTATTTTTCATTTCAGCCCTTCCTCGGAGTAGATCTATTCTGCTCCACAGTACGAAACCGCTCAGTCCTGCACCAGTGCCCTCGTAGGGTATTAGCTAAGACTGTATGGATCGGCAGCAAGTTAATATTTCTCACCGGAAGTACGCTGCTGATGACATTCACTTAGGGCGGACAGCAGCCACTAGCCAACGTCCGCCTTCGACCCAAGGCACTAATTGTTCGTTTTCAGCCTGTAAAAAGAATTTACTATAATCAATTTTACATTATTTCATTCAACGTGCGGTTGCCAAAGGGTGCACGCCAATATCCTTCGAGAACGTGTCCATTAGACGTTGATGCGATTTGCGCACAAGAGTCGGGTCGACTGCTGCTTTGCTAAAGCAACTCTCCCATTCGGTATTCCACTCTTTGAGCCAAGCGTCTCTGCGACGCTCGAAAGGTGTTCGAAGACAGCTATCGCGGCCCCAACCAGTATTTGTCTCGAAGCAAAGGTTCTGAAACTCGATGCATGAAGCAAAAAACTCATCGCTGAACAACGGAGCGGCAAGGTGAATCTTCTTGTCGATGATGCGCTTCATTGCAATTATATCGGGTGGGGGGATATCTCGCCAATTGCCAACGTATGTGTAGTAGCAAAGTAGATCATTGAGCTGAGGGGCAAGATCATCATATATAGCAAGACGCTTTTCAGTCAGCTTCTGACTGCGCCACTGCAGATGTTCAAATTTTTTCGTAACGCGATGGATGTAAACACCGAAAATAGCTAAAGCACCTGGCACCAAGAGGCTTGAGGTGAGCTTTGCAATTTCCAACCAACTCCACGGACCTAATTCCATAAGCACTTCCGGATTCCATTTTAATTGTTTGCAGTCGTATTTTTTTCTAAAAATTAAAATTTTAGCTTAGTATGCTTGATCCCACTGTGTGAATGTCAAAATATTCGCCAAGTAGTAATGGTGAAAGTTTGTCGTCTTAAATTTTTGAGCCCAGTAATCAAGTCGTTGCTGCTGGGTCTGGCCTATGCCCGACCATTCGACGATTACAATGTGCTTGGATTGGGCGTGTGCCGCGATCACATCATTCAAATGACTGTCTTCGCCAGAGTAGCCGAAAACAATAATTTCCTGCGACTCGTTAAGACTAAAGTTTAGATAATTCCAGTATGTCGACAACACAATTGATGAGCCGATTACCGATCGCTTATGGCGTACATGTGTGAGAACTATATGGTCCGAGCCCTCGGGAGAATGGGGGTCAAGTTCATTACGGTCTCTTTTTCGCGCTAGCCCATGGTGATCGAAAAATAAGGGGGAACCATGAAGGTGCAAGTAGTATCCAAAATTATTGTTATATAGTCGTACAAGTGCGTCAGAGCTAAAGCCAGCCCCGACCATGCCATCTACCAACGTGGTAGTGTTGTAGGCGCCCATTAAATTAGCATCTAAAAATGCACCATATAACAGTTTGTCGTAATTGAGGGTTGCTATGTGGGATTTTGTATTTCGGACAAAACGAATTAAAGGCTCTAAGAATGGTCGAGGCAGTTCGCCATGATATAAATGCAATCTAGTAGCAACTTTGTGTATGTAATTTCCGACTGCAATAGGAAATTGAAGGCCTTCTTGTGAAAGCCAATGCACATTCATTCTCTGAGATCTATTTATACTGCTAAGAGTTTTACAGGCAGAAATTACCAGGTGCAGAGGGTCGAGTTGGTCTTCTCTTTGAGGTATTGCGCCGACGGCCCCCATGCACTGACTGATTAAGTCTTTATGGATGTCTGATATAGCAAATGGATCATTCCATACGTCAGCCATTGCATTTGTGAGTGAAAAATGGCGTGGATCCAATGCCATTCCTAGCCCGTTTCCGAAAACTAAAGTCTTTCTAGGCATCCTTACCCTCTCTGCTTCGTTCGTCATGTGTTTTGGGCAGTAGAGGCATGTTGCCATCCATTGCCGCGTTTAGGGAAGGGCGGAGAAGACTGAAACGTCTCTGATTTTATAGACGCATCTGACTGGCTCCTTTTGGCCGAAAGCACCCTGTCAGTAATAGGAAAACTCCCCACCCCCGCGTCCATCCGTCGCATCCCCCACCCTCCAGTCCCCACCCAACCTGCCGATAACCCTACTAACCGCATGCCTACCCCTGCATCACCACTCGATCGAGTCCACCACATGAACCCACTCTCCCTTCTAAAAAAAGCCCGGGCCGATCGTCAAGGCACCGCCACGCTCACCAGCACTGCCAACGACCTGGACGCCGCCCTCACCGCCCTGCGCATCGCCCCCACCCTGATCACCGGCTTTATCTCGCCGCATCTGGACATCGACGCCATCGCCGCCAAGCTCAAGCGCCGTTTCCCCCAATCCACCATCAGCCTGTGCACCACTTCCGGCGAACTCTGCAATGCGCCCAATTCGCTGTATTGCGCCACCGGCGAGCGCTGGGACCGGGTGGTGTTGCAGCTGTTCGACGACAGTCTGATCGCCTCGGCCGAGGTGGTGATGGTGCCGCTGGAGTGTGAGGACATTCGTGGCGGCGGTAAGCGGTTGGGGATGCAGGAGCGCATTGCCAAGTTGGTGGGGCATATCAAGCGGGTGCAGGTGCGCACGCCGATCGATCATCGCGATACGTTGGCGTATGTGGTGTTCGACGGGTTGTCGGCGTCGGAGTCGTTTTTTATGGAGGCGCTGTATGAGTCGGGGCGGTTTCCGTGTTTGTTTGTAGGGGGATCGGCCGGGGGTAAGTCGGATTTCCAGAAGACGCTGATTCATGACGGTCAACGCAGTTATCAGAATCATGCGCAGATTGTGTTTGTGAAGACGGCGGCGCAGGTGCGATTTGGGGTGTTCAAAAGCCAGAATTTCAAACCGGCGGATTTGACCTTCAGTGTGCTGACGGCCTCGGTGGAGGACCGCACGATTGACCAGGTGATCGACAGCGCCGGCAATATCAAGAGCATGGTGCAGGCACTGTGTGATGCGTTTAATTGTGCGCCGCAGGCATTGGAGTCGAAGCTGGCGGATTATTCGTTTGCGATTCGGGTGGGCAGTGAGTTGTTTGTGCGGTCCATCGCGCGTATCGACTTCGAGCAGCAGATCGTGCAGTTGTTTTGCGACGTGGCGCCGGGCGAGGAGTTGGTGATGGTGCGGCGTACGCCGTTGCGTGAGGCGACGCGCCTGGACTATGAACAGTTCCTGCGTGGCAAGGGTGGCCAACCGGTGGCGGGGATTTTGAATGACTGCATCTTGCGTCGGCTGAACAACGGCGCCGAGTTGGGCAGCATGGCGGGGACGTTTGGCGATGTGCCGTTGGCGGGATTCTCGACCTTTGGGGAGATTCTGGGGTTGAACCTGAACCAGACGCTGACCGCGATTTTCTTCTTTCGGGTGGCCAAGGGCGCAAGTTTCAGTGACGAGTATGTGGACAATTTCATCGCTCATTACGGCGAGTTCAAGGCATTTTTCCTACGCCGTCAGGTGAAGAAGCTGGCGGGATTGAACCATGTGGTGGTCAAGCAGATTGCGGCGTTCAAGAACAATGATTTCTCCAACACCCTGAACACCCGTGGGCTGGACAACAATATCCTGCCGGTATTCGAAGGCCTGGCGGACTTGGGCCAGGTGCTGGCCCAGGCTGAGCAACAGCAGGAAGAAATCGCGGCGCAGCTCAAGCATTACTCCGGTGAGTTGCACGCGTCGATGGATGACTTGGTCAGCACCATCGACCAGCAGAACAGCGTATCGGCCCAGGCCGGGGCCACGGTGGAGGGGTTGTCGAGCCAGGCGGATGTGGCGGTGGAAGGTGCGCGCACGCTGGCCGGGTCGAGTTTACGGATCCAGTCGATTGTGCAGGTAATCCAGCAGATCGCCGGGCAGACCAACTTGCTGGCGCTCAACGCGGCCATTGAAGCGGCGCGCGCGGGCGACTTGGGCCGGGGCTTTGCAGTAGTGGCAGACGAGGTGCGCAAGCTGGCGGAAATCACGCGTAAGAATGCGGCGGAAATTGGCGTGGATATTGACCTGCTGTCGAGTGAGATCCAGCGGGTAGCCCAGCAGATTGAAGACCAGTCCACCGGTGTGGGCGCACTGCGAGAGATGCTGGACGCGTTGGAAGCGTCCAGCCGTGCGACCGAGGGCACGGCGCAGCGGACGAAGACGATTGCGGATACGTTGACGGGGTTGACGCACGCGTAGGCGTTATTGAAATCGTCAGCTTTGAAATCTCATTGAGGCATGAGGACTGTGCGGTGCCTTAGGGCATCGCTTATCAAGTCCTCATAATTATTGGTTTTTCATCAGCATGAAAAAATGGCCGGGCCAGACTCTTCGCATGGCGAACGCCTCACGGTCACCGACAACACAGTCCGCGAAGTAGCTTTTGGGCGATTGGCGGACAATGTCGTCCAAGACTGAGCGTTGTGATGTCTGACTGTCGAAAGAGGCGACCGGCTTGCTTATCCGGCCAGTGGTTTTGTCCAGTGTGTAGCCTTCTGCCTTGCCGTGTTCGGTGAGGGTCCAAACGCCGTTGACGTTATCCGTGAGTGCCTTGAAGGGCGGTAGCCTGACGTCCTTGTTGGTGGTTTGGACAATATGGTCCTCGTACCTGACTTTGTGGTAGGTGGCGAACTGGCTGGCGAGTGGGGGCTGATCAGCCCCTTCATTAGAGAATTTTTTTACCATCTTCTCCAGGAACGGTATGCCACCAATGTTTGTAAACGCACCTTGGGCCGGGTCCAGAATGTGTCGCAAGAAACCCTGGTCGATACGGGTGCTGTTGATCGCCGAACCCTCCAGGACGCTTGACGCGATTGCGGCGTCCTCTGGCTTGAAATCGAACGTCACCTGATACCCTTCCCCGTCATAGCGAACGTTACTCCCCCCGAATTGAAGGCCGTCGCTGTAATGACGATAGGTACCGAGTGCTATGGCCACGTGATCTACAAAACGCAGGTCAGCACCCTCCGCTGCGGCGTAAGAGTACATATCCGAGATCAAGGCACGATCCTCAGGGTTGAGGAAATCGGCGTGGTTTTGAGTGCCGTTATAGACGGTGGCAGGTGGCTTGGCGACCGGCGGTTCACCCCCCCCGTACAAACGCGAAACCAGGTGATCACGCCCATTTGCAGGTTGCAGTTTCGGGTTGGCAACCATTGGGGTTGCGGTTGCTTGCAACTCTTCCCACGCTGAACGTCGCTCATTGAGCGTGAAGGCACCGCCAACGTCCTTCGCAATCAGGCTGAGCTGATCGCGCGCAAGCCCTTTGAAAGGGTTGCTGTCAATGCCATCGACGAAGCCGTTGGCCTGCCGGGCCCGAGCCAGGAGCTCCGGGTTATCGGTATTGGGAAGCGCTGCACCGTGTTGTTTTTTGTTGGCAATGTAGTTATCGCCGGTAATCGAGTGGAACGGGTTTTCGCTCTCCGAGCCCGCGCGTTTTTCAGCACGCGCTGCCGCTTCGCTCAACTGGTGAGCCAGGATTGAGACGGTGCTGTTGGTAACTTCACCGTTCAAAGTTGACGCGGCAATGGGCTCTTCTTTATCTGACGAAACCGCAAACACGGGCTCGGCGTTGGAAGTACTACTTGTTGCCATACGATTAGTGGCTGACGACGCATGAAGATTAATAGATATCATGGATCACTCTTCCTAAATAGGAGGACAGCGCCGCTGCCACATCATTAATATCATTGTTTTCCATGTAAAAGAGCCAAAAACCCAAACGGACAAAATACTTTTCAGTTGATTAATAGCTATATTTTAATACGACTGAATCGACGCCAGCAGGACGCGTATAGCGAGGTGTGCCCCCGTATACATCATGATAGATTCTAACTCGCGAGCCATTACCAAACGACTGAGTGTTAAAATCCTGCACTGTGCCAGACGAACGCGGAGTGATTCTCCTGCAATCCTCTTGAGAGCTGAAGGGCCTTGAATAGCAAAGCCTCACGTCCTCCCTGATGCTGTCAGGGTAAAACGTTGTACTCCATTGAATTTCCACTAACTGTTTGGGATCAATGAGCGTTCCTGGGGTAAAGTCCGAGCTAACAACACTGAAACTCGCAAACCCTACACCCGGATGAGTATCGGAATTGGATAACACCAATACGGGACTGGGGTCCCCAGACTTTGAAATAGACCTTTCCTCCGCAACGACCACCCCACTAGCCAATACCAGCAGAGCAGTAACAAGGGCACGCACAGGCTTGTTTGCATTTACGGAGCAACGAATCACTATCGAGCCACTCATAATCACCACCATCGCTTGAGGAGTTAATACGTAAGAGCCCAATGGATCCAGCGGTAAGAATCACACTTCTACCATTGCACGATTCATTAACCGTAGAAACCCACGCACTTCCTAAAACATTGAAGGACAGCTCTGTAATACTAATAAGTAGGAATACGCAGGTATTTTCCTAATCCCGCATGCCCGCTATTTAATTTGGGCTTTGTAAGGCTACTCAGGCGAGTCAAGCAGGCTGAACAGATTGTTCATCCAGATCGCTCGCTTGGGGGGCGGATCGTCGCTGTCGGCAAGGGCATCCATAAGGGAGCGACTCTGCGCGGAACCAACAGAGGTTTCCAGGATGAAGCCCTGCTGAGCTTCATCCTCTGGAGGCATTGTTGGTCGATGCAGCTTGCCGGTAGCGGTGTCCAGCGTGTAGCCAGCGGACTTACCCAGTTCGGTCAAACTCCACACGCCATTAACGTTGGTGGCAACTACCTTTGAGGGCGGCAGTTTGGTGTCCGTGTTCGTCGTGACCAGGACGTTGTCCTTGTTTTCGATCCGGTTGAAGGTGGCGAATTCGCTGCCGAGCGCGGCTTGTGAAGCACCTTCAGCAGAGAACTTGAGCACCATCTGTTCAAGGAACGGTATTCCGCCGATGTTGGAGAGAGATCCGTAGTCCGGGTTCAGAATATGCCTTAAGAAGCCTGGGTCGATACGGGTGCTGTTGATGGCCGAACCATTAAGAATGCGCGAGGCAATAGCCGCGTCCTGCTCCTTGAAGTGGAAGGTGATGCGATAACCCTCCGAGGTATAGCCATTGTTGTGGCTCAGTTGCTGACCGCCGTCGCAGAGATGTCGATAATGGCCGAGCTGCCAGGCCAAGTCATCGACGAAGGCCAGATCAGCACCTTCAGCCTGCGCGTAAGCGTACATCTGCGAGATCACGGCACGATCATCGCGGTTGAGGAAATGATAAGAGCTCTGAGTTAGGTTGTAGGAGGTCAATGGTGGCTGGGCCACCGGCGGTTCGTAGTTGCCGAACACGCGAGCGACCATCAGAGCATGGCCGTCAATCGATGCCTGACTCGCGCTGCTCGCCTGGGCGGGTGCCGTAGATTCCATCTCTTGCCATGCGGCACGGCGTTCGTTGGTGGTGAATGCGCCGCTGTCGTCATGGGCGATCAGGATCAACTGATCACGTCCCAAGCCCTTGAAGGGGTTGCTGTCGGAACCGTTGATGAAGGCGGTTGCCTGTCGGGCGCGGGCCAGGAGCTCTGGAAGATCGGTGTCTGGCACCTCGGCGTCATGCTGCGCTTTATCCGTAAGGTAGCTGTCGCCGATGATCGAGTCCGGCGGATCGGCGGGTGCCTCTGCGGTGCGGGTGTCGGCGCGCACTGAGGCTTCGCTCAACTGACGAGCCAAAACCGATACGGTGTGGGGCGCACTATCAGTGTGTGTAGCGGTAGATGCACCAGCCGTGTCTGCCGTTGTCTGCATTGCTGGTGAGGTTGCGGCATTAACCGGACTGCTAGCCAAGCGATTGTTAGGCACTGAGGAATAAGCGTGGATAGTTGCCATGAGAATTCACCCTGTAGAGGCGGCTAAAATCTTACCAACTGCACGTTTTTATTTATCAGAGCAGAGGTCACCGTAATAAGTGACCCTTGCACGGTATTACGAGTTAGTACCTATATCGAAAAGTCACTGTATCAACGCCAGCAGGACGACTGTAGGGTGGTGTGCCCCCTAAGACATAATGCTTGATGACAACACGTGATTCGTGATTGAAACTCTGGGCATTAAATTCATAGTAACGCCAGATGAGTTAGGAGCGATATCCACGCAATTAGGTTGAGAACTATAGGGGCGAAAGTAACAGAGTTCGACCTTTGAATTGGCACTTTCAGGGTAGTACGTTGTACGCCACGCGATCTCTAGTAACTCTTTCGGATCAGGCAAAGTACCACTGGGAAAGTCCAACGAATTCGCGTAGAAATTGGCTAATCCAACACCCTCATTGGACAAAACCAGCACAGGACTTGGCGCATCATCTTTAGTGAAAGATCGCTCTTCAGCCAACGCCAAACTAGCAGACACAAATAGCAAGAGCGCAAACAAAACGAGCATGAACTTACGAACATTCAAACCAAGCATTAAAGTCAACATCTCGATTGGAATCTTCATAACCCTCACCTTATTAATCAACGGTAGGAAGTACGGCACTACCGTCGCACGCTTTTTTAACCGAAGTAAGATAGCAACGTCCTAAATTCACGAAAGAGCAATCTGTAATACTAATAAGTAGGAATGCGTCGGTAACGTCCTAGTCCCGCCTCCCCTCTACCAAAACCGCTTGTTTCAGGTCATGCTTCGCCGCTCATTTCAAGGACGATAACAACAATGAAAACCGCTCTACGCGCCCTGTTCCTGATTTGCCTCACCGCTCCCGCCTTCGCCGCCGAAAACCTCGTCGGCTTCAAGACCACCACCCTGCCCGATGCGCAAAACAACCGACCACTCGAACTGGTCGTCTGGTACCCCGCTACCACCACCACCCAACCCAAGCTGATCGCCGACAACGCAGTCTTCATCGGCGCCCTCGCCGTACCCGATGCACCACCCGCCAGCGGCGAACATCCACTGGTCGTGCTCTCCCACGGCTACGGCGGTAATTGGGGTAAACAGACATGGCTGGCCAGTGCGTTGGCCCATCAGGGCTATATCGTCGCGGCGGTCAATCACCCCGGCACCACCACCAAGGACCGCAGCCCGCAAGCCGCCGCGCAGTTATGGCAGCGCCCGGCGGACTTGAGCCGTGCTATCGATGCAGTGTTGGATCAGCCCACGCAATTCGGCGCGGTGGCGAACAAACAGATCGCCGCTGTAGGCCATTCCCTCGGCGGCTGGACCGTGCTGGAAATCGCCGGTGCACGCTTCGATCCTGACCTGTTCGCCAAGGAGTGCAGCACCTATCCCAAGCTGGGCGGTTGCATTGGCTACCACGAGATGAATCCCGCTGCCACGCCAGAGGGCAAGGCCAAGCTGGCCGCTGACTTGAGCGACAAACGCGTCACCGCCATTGTGTCGTTGGACCTGGGCCTGTCGCGCGGCTTTACCGACGCCAGCCTCGCCGCATTGCCGGTGCCGGCGCTGGTGATTGCGGGGGGTGTGCCAACGGAAGATATGGCGCCTGAATTGGAGTCCGCCGATATGGTCCGGCGGATGGCAAAAGCTTCGACGCAGTATGTGGAGATCGCCGACGCTACCCACTTCAGCTTTATGTCGATCTGCAAGCCGGGGGCGATTGCGTTGATTGAAGAGAGCTCGCCGGGGGATGGCATGATTTGCCGGGATGGCGAAGGCGCTCGGGCGCGGGGAGTGATTCAGCAGCAGGTTGTGGGGCTGATTACTGGGTTTTTGAGTCGGTCGTTTCGGAACTGATTAAGGCGGAACACTCAACTCAAAGTGGTATGGATGGGAGCGGCCCAAGGTCCTCACATCGATACCACTGATGATTACTATCGAACCGCTCGCCTATAGGCCGACCAACGGCCCTTCCTATAATCGCTTCCCACTTCTTCTTCCCATGCGCCTGGCCTCAGGCGACATCCCCCCTTGGAACCCAGCATCATGCCAAGCGCCCTCCAGGCCCCCAGCGGCCGTCCCGAACATAATCAACAAAGTGTCAAACAGCAGTGGCTGGCGATTCTCTCGGTCGCGGTAGGTGCCTTTGCCCTGGTGACCAGTGAATTCCTGCCGGTGGGCGTGCTCAACGATGTCGCCACCGACCTCGGTATCAGTGCCGGCCACGCGGGTTTGATGGTGACGCTGCCCGGCATCATGGCCGCCCTCGCTGCACCGTTTCTGTCGGTGAGCATTGGCACGATGGACCGTCGTTATCTGCTGATCGGCCTGACGCTGATCATGATCATCGCCAACTCGGTCGTGGCCTTTGCCAGCGACTTCAACCTGCTGCTGTTCGGCCGTGTATTGCTGGGCATCAGCATCGGCGGTTTCTGGGCCACGGCCATTGCCCTGAGCGGTCGCCTGGCGCCCAAGGGTGTGGGCGTAGCGAAGGCGACTTCGATCATCATGATGGGCGTGACCCTGGCCACCGTACTCGGCGTGCCCGTCGGCACCTGGCTCAGTGGCCTGATGGGCTGGCGCATGACGTTCCTGGTGACCGCGCTGGTGGGCATTCCGGTACTGTTGGCGCAGATGTTCCTGCTGCCAAGACTCACGCCGGAGAAGGCCATTCGCATCAGTGATCTGCCGGCTTTATTTATCAACCCACAAGCGCGGGTCGGATTGATCGCGGTGTTGCTGATCGGGCTGGCGCACTTTGCGGCCTACACCTATGTCGCGCCGTTCTTCAAACACAGCTCTGGCTTCGACGGGCCGACCATTGGTTCGCTGTTGCTGCTGTATGGCGTCGCAGGCGTGATGGGCAATATTTTTGCCGGGTTCGCGGCTAACCGCAGCGTGCGCAATACCTTGCTGCTGGTGGCGTTGATGATCGGCACCAGCACCGCGCTGTTCCCGTACTTCGCCACCGGCATGACCGGCGCGGCGATGCTGATCGCGCTGTGGGGCTTTGCCTTTGGCGCCTTCCCGGCGTGCGCGAGTATCTGGATGTTTGTGGTGGCGCCCAAGGATGTCGAGCGCGGCATGCCGCTGTTCGTGGCGTTGTTCCAAGTGATCATTGCCCTGGGCTCGTTCTTTGGCGGGCAGATCGTCGACCAGATGGGCAGCGCGGTGCTGTTGAGCCTGGCCACGGCGCTGGTAGGTTGCGGGTTTGTGACGGTGCTGGTGTTGGGACGCAGGGTCAGCAACAGCTTGGCGGCGCAGCCTTGCTAGCCATTGGCTGCGATTTTTAAGCTGGTATCATCCGGGCACGTTTAACCCAGGTAGACACCCATGAATCGCCAGAAAAAACTGCAGCAACTGTTCAAGGCCAAGGCCAAAAAGGCCAGCGCCAAATTGGCGCCCAAATCCAAGGACAGGTACATCAGCAAAGCAGAGCGGGAAAAACTGGCGGCTGAAGCGGATCAGGCGCCAAGCGTTTCCCCGCAAGACTGACTCAGCAGCCGCTCAGCGCCACCTGACGGCGCTCGCCCACAAAGAAAAACGGCCGCAGGCGCACGCCTACGCTGTTACCGATAAACGCCGCCACCAGCCACACCCAGCCATGCAGGCTGCCCGAGGCGATGCCGCTGAAGTACGCGCCGATGTTGCAGCCGTACGCCAGGCGCGAACCGTAACCGAGCAGCAGGCCGCCGATCACCGCAGCGATCAGCGAGCGGGCCGGGATCTTCAGGCTGGGGGCGAAACGCCCAGCCAGCCCGGCGGCCAACAGCGCACCGAGGACGATGCCGATGTCCATGACGCTGGTAATGTCCTCCCACACCGGCGCCGCCAGGGCCTTGGCATTGCCCGGCATCTGCCAGAACGCCCAAGCGCTTACGTCCACACCCAAACCGCTCGCCACCTTGGCGCCCCACAGGGCGAACGCCGAAGTGATGCCCCACGGCCGCCCGGCCAGTGCGAGGGTGGCGTAGTTGAGCAACGCCAAACCAATCGCGCCCCACACCAATGGCCATGGCCCACGCAGGAAGCGGCGCAAGCCCTGATGTTCGCTGGTCACGCCTTCTTCAAGCTGGCCGTGGCGGCGCTTCTCCAGACGCACGGTGACGGCCGCGATGAGCGCAAACATCGCTAAGCTGGCGAGCAACGCGGGCACTACGCCGAAGCTCTTGACGATGGACACCGCCGGGAACGCCGGCAACGCAAACCACCAGTCCACATGGTGTGTGGCGATCAGCGAGCCGCAGATAAAGAACAACAACGTCACCAGCATCCGCGCATTACCGCCGCCCACGGTGAACAGCGTGCCCGAGGCACACCCGCCACCCAACTGCATGCCGATGCCGAAAATAAACGCACCAAACACCACCGACACCCCGGCCGGCGCCACCAGCCCGACCACTGGCTGCCCGAACAACGTGCCCGCCCCCAGCGCCGGGAAAAACAGCAGCACTGCCAGCGCGAGCATCACCATCTGCGCCCGCAAGCCAGCGCCACGGCGCTCATTGATGAACACGCGCCAAGCGGAGGTGAAGCCGAAGGCAGCGTGGTAAAGGGTCAAGCCCAGTGCCGCGCCGACCACCAGCAACAGCACCTGGCGCGAACCGACGCTGTTTTGCAGGAACAAGGCGCCCAGCACCAGGATGACAAAGGCCACCAACGGCGCGACTGGCTTGCGCGCGGGGGTGATAGGGAGAGAGGTGCTCATGGGGTATCTCGGTTTGTTTGAAGGGGGGATTTCGAACGGGCGAGTATAGCCTGTGGGAGTTGTGGAGCTTTAGCTAGGCTGCGATAGCGGAGTGTCAGGCAACGTAGAGGTTGGCAATGCCGCCGCCATCGCAGCCTCGCCAGGGCTCGACAACTCCCACATTGACCGTCACTGTGGCTGAGTACTGCGCCGGCAGCGCCTGTTCAAATCACCTCGTCCTGTTTGAGGAGTCACGAATACCGCTATGAGTTTCCTCGGTACCTTCCGCTCCCTGCGCAGCCCCAACTACCGCATCTGGGCCGCCGGGGCGTTGGTCTCTAATGTCGGCACCTGGATGCAGCGCACCGCGCAGGACTGGCTGGTGCTGACCCAGTTGACCCCGCACAACGCTGCGGCGGTTGGCATCGTCATGTCGTTGCAGTTCGGGCCGCAGTTGCTGTTGCTGCCATGGACCGGCTTTGCCGCCGACCACTACGACCAGCGCAAATTGCTGATGGTCACTCAGGCGCTCATGGGTCTGCTGGCACTGACGCTGGGGGTGTTCACCGTCACTGGGTTTGTCGAACTGTGGCACGTGTATGTGTTCGCGTTTCTGTCCGGCTGCGCGTCGGCGTTCGATGCGCCGGTGCGGCAGGTTTTCGTCGCGGAACTGGTGGCCGAGAAGGATTTGTCCAACGCCATCGCACTCAATTCCACGTCGTTCAATATGGCGCGCATGATCGGCCCGGCCGTGGCGGGCCTGACCATCGCCTCGGTGGGCACCGGCTGGGCATTCCTGCTCAATGGCAGCAGTTTCTTTGCGGTGCTGGTTTCGCTTTTCTTCCTGCGGGTGTCGGGACAGCACGCCAAGGTGCGGGCACTGCGCACCAAGGGCAGCCTGACCGAGGGCCTGCGCTATGTGTGGGCACGGCCGGACTTGAAGGCGATCCTGCTGATGTTGTTTCTGATCGGCACCTTCGGCATGAACTTCCCGATTTTTATCTCGACCATGGCGGTAACTGCGTTCCATACCGATGCGCGCGCCTTTGGCCTGCTTTCCTCGACGCTGGCCATCGGCACCATTGCCGGCGCCCTGCTGGCCGCCGGACGCGAGCGGCCACAGTTCAAGTCGTTGCTCAACGGTGCGGCGATCTTCGGCATTGGCTGCACGCTGGCGGCCCTGGCGCCGAACTATTGGTTGTTCGCCGTGGCGCTGGTGATCATCGGCGTCGGTGCCATGACCTTCAGCAACACCACCAACAGCCTGATGCAACTCACCACCGAACCCGCCATGCGCGGCCGAGTGATTGCCCTGCGCGTCGGCGTGGCCTTGGGCGGCACACCGATCGGTGCGCCTATCGTCGGCTGGGTCGCGGACCACCTGGGCCCGCGCTGGGCACTGGGTGTCGGCGCGTTGTCGGGCATCCTGGCAGTGGGTGTGGCGGTCTACACCCTGCGGCATCGGTTGGATCGGCCCAAGTAACCCTCGCTTCGGCGTCCTTGTATAGGGGGGTGGGGTATGACACCATCCGCCCCACTATAGGTAGGGGGGGTATATCGTGAGCCATATCGCAGCCAACAAAGACAGCCTGATAAAACGGGTTAAACGCATCGCCGGGCAGATTCAGGCGGTGGAAAAAGCCCTGGAGTCGGACGCTGACTGCGCCAAGACCCTGCACTTGGTGGCCGCTACGCGCGGCGCCATCAACGGCTTGATGGAAGAGATCATCGAAGAGCACGCCAGGGCGCACGTGGCGGATCCCTCCCTCAGCGAGGAAGAACGCAACAAAGGTGTCGAAGAACTGCTCGAAGCCATCCGGCGTTACGCCAAATGACGCTCATGACAAACCACGCCCACGAGCATGTGTTCCTCGGCGCTGCCCACGAAGAGAACGCCAGGCGCACCCTGTGGGTGGTGATGCTGACAGTGGTAATGATGGTGGCGGAAATTGCCGCCGGCTACGTCACCGGCTCCATGGCCTTGCTGGCTGATGGTTTTCATATGGCGACCCATGCCGGTGCCTTGGGCATTGCCGCCGCAGCCTATGCCTATGCCAAACGCCACGCGCGCAGCCCGCGCTACAGCTTCGGCACCGGCAAAGTGGGCGACCTGGGTGGCTTCGCCTCGGCGCTGATCCTGGCGCTGGTGGCCCTGGGCATTGGCGTCGAGTCGGTGATCCGCTTGCTTGAACCCACCGCGGTGCAGTTCGGTACCGCGACCCTGATTGCCATCGTGGGCCTGGTGGTGAACATCGTCAGTGCGCTGTTGCTGGGGCACGGCCACAGCCACGGGCATGACCACAACCACGAGCATGACCACGAGCATCATCACCACAGCAACGACAACAACCTGAAATCCGCCTATGTGCATGTGCTCGCCGATGCGCTGACCTCCGTCCTCGCCATTGCGGCGCTATTGGCCGGGCGCTACCTGGGCTGGGTGTGGCTGGACCCGGTGATGGGTATCGTCGGCGCCATCGTGATTGCGCGTTGGGCCTGGAGCCTGATGGGCGTAACCGCCGGCGTGCTGCTGGATCAAACCGATGAGCACGTCGCCGCCGAAATCCGCGAGCTGGTCGAGCAACCCGGCGACGCCAGGATTACCGACCTGCACGTGTGGCGCGTCGGCCCCGACGCCCACGCGGCGATTGTGAGCGTGGTCGGCCAGGCGAGCACGGATGCCGACAGCATTCGCGAGCGCCTCAAGCCGGTGCATGAAGTGAGCCACCTCACCGTTGAGTTTCGTTTGGCGTGAGTGCGCCCCCTTTACCCCATCTCCAGGTGACCTCTTGGCTAAAGACATCGAAAACCCCTGCGTCTCCACCTGTCAGCTCAGCGGCGACCTGTGCGTCAGCTGTGGACGCAGCAAGGACGACATCCGCAAGTGGAAACGCATGAAACGCCCCGAGAAAATGGCCGCGGTGCAACGTGCAACCCAACGCTTGAAGGCGTTGAAAAAAGCCAAGTAAGCCGCGTATTCAGGAGCGCCCAATCGACCCCGACACCGGAAGATTACCCAGCAGTTTGAGCCCGGTGCTTTTCACGAAGGTGTCGTAATCCATCGGCTTCTGGATGCGCGTTTCGGCGTTGGGCAGCACGTAGGCCCAGGCGCGCTGGCTGGAGGCGTCGTACACCAGCTTGAACAGGCGCGTCGGCACCCAGACCTTGTTGTCGCCGATGGTGCTGTAACCCTGGTCAAACAGCGGCCCGGTAAACACATACACATCACCGCCGGCGCGCTTGGCAAACTTGCGCACGTCCGCCTCGACCTTGCTCCAGATCTTGCGGTTGTTGGTGGGGTCTTGGGGCACCATGTTCGACAGCGCAAACGACTGCGCCATGGCGCGGGCGTTGGGAGCATCGGCGGCCGGAGCCTGGTGGCCGCGGTCAACGGCCGGGTGCTGGCTGCGGTAGTCGCTCAGCTCCGCGCGGCCGCCTTTTGGAATGCGCGGGTCGGCATAGAACTGGTTGGTGCGCTCCTCGCCTTTGGCATCTTTCAACTGCGCAGCGTTCAGGCGTTCGACCACCACCAACGGGGTCTTGCTGGTCTGTGAGTAGAGCACCGCAAACGTCTCGGAACACAGCGCCAGGGGTTTCATCGACGCCGGAACGGTGGCCGTCTTAATTGGGGCGGCGGCAGGGAAGAGATCGGCACAGCCATCGAATGAGGCGCGTTGTTCGGTGGGGGTGTAGGGGTTTGCCAGACTGCGGGCATCTACAGCGGTAGAAAACAAAACAAGGGCCGACAGCCCGACAGCGATAGTGCGTAGGTACATGCTTTAAATCTTATGGTGAGGGTAACGGAGAAGCGCGAATGTTCGTGCGGGGCTTATGGACCCTGATTCGTCTGTTTGGTGCCGCGAGACTCACGGATAAGGTTGAACCTCTCCTACACGCTGGGGCTCAGAAGCCTACATCCTCGGGAGAATTTTATGACCCAGACAGCACTCGTCGTAGGCGCCAGCGGCATCGTTGGCAGCGCTATCACCCAGCTACTGCTTGAACAACAATGGCAGGTCGCCGCGCTGTCCCGCCAGCCATCACAGGTGCCGGGCGTGATTCCAGTCGCCGCCGACTTGCAGGACCCGGCATCGCTGCAACAGGCCTTGGCCGATCTGAAACCCACCCACGTATTCATCACCACTTGGTCGCGCCAGGCCACCGAAGCCGAGAACATCCGCGTCAACGCCGCCATGGTGCGCAACGTGCTGGATGCCGTGCGCCCCGCCGGCAGCGTGCAGCATGTGGCCTTGGTCACCGGCTTGAAGCACTACCTCGGGCCGTTCGAAAACTATGGCAAGGGCAGCCTGCCGCAAACCCCCTTCCGCGAAGAGCAAGGCCGCCTGGATGTGGAGAACTTCTATTACGCCCAGGAAGACGAAGTGTTCGCCGCCGCCAAAAAGGACGGCTTCACCTGGAGCGTGCATCGCCCGCACACAGTCACCGGCGTGGCCGTGGGCAATGCGATGAACATGGCGACCACCCTCGCCGTCTACGCCA
This sequence comes from Pseudomonas sivasensis, assembly GCF_021391435.1. Taxonomy (NCBI): domain Bacteria; kingdom Pseudomonadati; phylum Pseudomonadota; class Gammaproteobacteria; order Pseudomonadales; family Pseudomonadaceae; genus Pseudomonas; species Pseudomonas sivasensis. The sequence goes on from NZ_CP090029.1 coordinate 4,346,071, forward strand.
GCGTCTGCAAACACACTGGGCGCCCATTTGTATTCCCAGGTTCCCGCGTGCAATGGGACAGCCTCACCGACATGACCGATGCGCGGCAATTGGCACAACAACAGCTGTGGGCCGCCACCACGCCGGCGGCGGCCAACCAGGCGTTCAACATCACTAACGGCGACGTGTTCCGATGGAAATGGATGTGGGGGCAGATTGCCGATTATTTTGGCCTTGTACCCGCAGACTTCCCGGCCCAGCCCTCGCCGCTTGAGAGTCAGATGGCCGACGATCAGGCCGCCTGGAGCCAGCTCGCTGCGGAGCATGGGCTGAAGGAAACGGACATCAGCCGCCTCGCCTCGCCCTGGCACACCGATGCCGACTTGGGGCGCCCGATCGAGGTGGTCACGGACATGTCCAAGAGCCGGAAGATGGGGTTCACCGCCTACCAGGCGAGCGACCAGGCATTTTTCGAGGTGTTCGATAAGTTGCGCGAAGCGCGGTTGATCCCTTAACGCACCAGGGGCAGCGTCACCACAAATTCGCTGCCCTTGCCATGCCCATCACTCATCCCCGTCACCTTACCGCCGTGGGCTTCGACCAATTCACGCACTACCGTCAAGCCAATGCCCAGGCCCGTCACGTTGAAGCCGATGGCATGCGTGTCTTGCACGTACGGGTCAAAAATGAACGGCAGTGCCTTGGCGGTAACACCGATGCCATTGTCGGCAATACTGATCCGCAGCACTTTGGCGGTCACGGTGGCCGTCATGCTGATGGTGCCGCCTACGGGCGTGTACTTGGCAGCGTTGGCCAGCAGGTTGTGCAAAATCTGCGCGAGTCGGCCCGGGTCGCCGTTGACGATCAGAGCAGCGTCAGGCAGCTCGACATCAAACTGTTGCTTTCGCGCAATCATCACTGGGCTACAGGCATCGACGGCGGCATTCAGAATACGCAGCATGTCCACTTCACTGCAGTTGATACGCAGCTTGCCGGTGCTGGCGCGCGAGACATCCAGCAAGTCGTCGACCAGTTGGGAAATATGTTGGACTTGGCCCTCGATCAACTCGCGCATGCGCGGCAGTTGATCACTGGGCAGCCGTACCATTCGCTCGGCAATCAGCTTGATGGGGGTCAGCGGATTACGCAGTTCATGGGCGACCATCGCAAGGATGCCTTTCTGCTGGTCCAACGCTCGCTCCGCTGTCGCCTGCAGGTCCTGGGCGCCGAGCGCTGCGATGACCAGTTGCGCGTTGGCCTCACGCAGTTCCTGAAACAGTTGCTCTTCCATGCCCGGCATGGCGACCGGTACGGATTGGGCCAGGAGTATGGCGAGCACCAACTGCTGGTTGGCCTCGATCAACTGCTCGACGTGCTGGGAATCCTCCAGGCGACTGTTGGCGTCACTCAGTTGCTGCTGCAATGCGGCCAGTACCGCTCGGGCTTCAACGGTTTTCTGGCCGAGCAGGAAGAGTTCGTGGGCAGCATTGGCTGCTTCACGCTCGTCCTCTCCAGCGCGTTTACTCATGGGTCAACTCAGACATTATCGTTCCTTAATTGGCTGGCTAGTCGGACGACCACCGAGCAGCCCTTCCTGGTCAGCGAGCATCTCGCCGATCTGCAGGCCATCGTCATTGATGTGATATTGGCGCAGCTCATCGCTGTGGGCACTGGCACGCACCTTGACCACGGCCATGATGCGCAACAGGCGGCTGCGCACTTCGATGTAGCGCTGCACGATGATCGCATCGGTCAGGAACGCCGTGCCGTAGGGGCTGAAGCGCAGATCGGTGTAGCGGTCTTCCAGCTCCGAGGTCATCAATACACTGACCCCGGCGCGGGTCAACGCGGTGACCATGCGTGACAGCGACTCGCGGAAGTCCGCACGAAAGGTCGGCGCCAGGGCCAGCTCAAAGCCCGACAGCGAATCGATGACCACCCGCGTGGCGTTCAAGCGGCTGATCTCGCTCAGCAACAGTTGGACGATTTCGTCGATGGACAAATCCGGCGCCCGGCTGTCCACCAGGCTGACCCTTCCGCTTTGGATCAGGTCTGCCAGGGTAGCGTTTTGCGAGCGGTTGGGCCGTTGCTCGAACACCGCGATAACGCCGGTTTCGCCATTGCGCGCACCCTCGGCCAGAAAGGTCGCCGCCAGGATGCTCTTACCCGACCCAGAAGGCCCCGCCACCAGCAGCGAATAGCCGCGAGGCAAACCGCCGCCAAGCATTTCGTCGAGGCGTGGCACGCCCATTTTCAAGCGCTGCATCGGCAGCGTCATCGGTATCTCGACCGGGTTGAGCGGCGCAGGTGCGAACACATTGATGCCGGAACTGGCGATGCGGAAGGTATGCAAACCCGGCAAAGTCGGTTGGCCGCGCATCTTCATGACTTCCATCTTGCGCACCATGGAATTGCGCTCAACACTCTGGCGCAGCCAGATCAACCCGTCAGCTACGGTGAATATCGGGTTGGTGTCGGTTTCGGTGAAGTACTCACCAATCAGGAAGGTGGTCGCCTGCCAAGTGGTCATCAACATGCCCAGTTGTTGAACGAACTGCGGCAGGTTGTTGTTGGGGTTGTGCTGAGTCTGGCTGGCCAGCACCACCGAACGAAAGGAATCGACAAACACCAGCGACGGTGAATGCGCCTCCACTTCGCTGACGATGCGCCGGAGCACTTCATCCAGGTCACCTGCCAGCGTGTCGTCAGCCAGGTTGATGTAGCGAATCGAGTGGTTGATCGCATCGTTGTCGAAAAAGTCGAACTGCTGCTGATAACGCAACATCTTCAACGGCGGCTCACCCAAGACAGTGAAAAACAGCGCGGGCCGCTCAGGTGTCGCTAGGGCGAACATCATCTGATGCGCCAGCGTGGTCTTGCCGCAGCCGGGGGGGCCGGCGATCAGGTTGAACGAAAACTCCGGCAATCCTCCGCCCAGCACCTCGTCCAGCCCTGGCACGCCGGTAGCCAGGCGGTTGATAGTTACTTTGGTGCTCATGGCGAATTTTCCTGCGAAGGGGTGTCGCTCAAAGAAGGTTTCCATACGTCGCGCAGCAAACGGGCAGTCAGCGAAGGCCCAATCAGCGTGGTCAGCAGCGTGTAAAAGGTGATCAGCAGCCCTTCACCGAAAAGCAGGGCATCCGCTTCACTTTGCTCAACCAGCACGGATTTGAGGCCGAGCAGATCCGGCGCCGCCTGCGCACGTTCAAACGTGCTGGCCAGGTGGGGATGAATGGAGGCGCTCAGGTGGATGCTGCGGCGTGTCAACGCAACAACGCCCTGCTGGCCGATGATCGGCGTCAGTGCGGCATCCATGCCTTGCAGTATCGACACGATCACTTCGGCGATACGCGCGGTATCAGCGCTGGGACCAACACGGTGCGCCAGAGAAGCTACGATCCGGCGGCTCTCTTCGCTTAGCGTGGACATGACGGGCTTATATCCGATGAATTGAGACCCAGCGTACACCCTATGGCGCTCGACCGAAGGTTTATTGAGTCGCTGTCTCAACACCAGCCCTTCGCCCCGGCCTGAAACCATGGGCACGCGCCGCCCAGACAATTGCCAGCGCCACGCCGATCAACACGAGCATCGCCCACGCAAACGAGGCCACGCCCCAGGTATCCAGCAGCACACCGCCCACCACACCACTGCCGGCGATTGCGCTGTTCCACGCCACCACGTTCAGCGATAACGCCACATCCGCCCCCTCGCCCGCCGCGTCGGCCAGGGCGGTTTGCAGCAGCGTTGCCGCACCGCCGAAGCTCAAGCCCCATACCGCCACGCCGAGGTAGATCACCGCGGGCACTGCGCCAAGAACACCGAATACCAGGCTCACTGCCGCAAACATCACCAGGCTCACTAAAACGGTATTGCGCAGTAACGGCTCAACCAATTTGGCGGTGATCCAGATCCCCGCCAACGCGGCGATGCCAAATACCAGCAGTACCAGGTCCACGCGCTCAGCTAACCCGGCTTGGGCCACAAACGGGGCTATGTAGGTGTAGAGGATGTTATGCGCGAGCATCCAACTGATGACCACCGCCAGCACCGGGCGCACGCCTGGAGTGGTCAGCACCTTGCCCAGCGACAGACGTTGATGCGCGGGCTGGGGCGCATAATCCGGTACTTTCACCAGCACCCAGGCAATCAGCACCAGGCTCACGGCCGACATCAGGCCGAACGTGGTCCGCCACCCCACCAGCCCACCCAGCCAGGTACCCAGCGGCACCCCCAGCGACAGCGCAATCGGCGTGCCGACCATCGCCAGCGCCAACGCTCGACCTTGTTGATGCGGCGCGACCATGCGCCGGGCGTAACCGGCCAGCAGGCTCCAAGCCAACCCCGCCGCCACCCCGGCGAAGAAGCGCGCCACCAGCGTCACGCCGTAGTGGGACGACAACGCGGTGATCGAATTGAACAGCAGAAAGCCGACGATGGTCAGCAGCAGCACGTTGCGTCGGCGCCAGCCACGGGTGGCGATGGTCATGGGAATCACCGCCAATACCGAACCCAGCGCGTACGCCGTGACCATTTGCCCGGCCATGGACGGCGAAATGCCCAGATCGTCGCTGATCAACGGCAACAGGCCGGCGGGCAAGGTTTCGGTGACGATGCAGATAAAACCGGTCATCGCCAGGGCGAGCAAGGCCCCGATGGGCAAACGCTCGGATGCGGCCGATAAAGTGAGTGAGGGGGTCAAGAGAAACTCCTAGGCAAGACTTAGATACTGATCGATATAGATGTTGCGGGCGATCGGTGCGCGTTGTCAACGACTTATGTATCGACTAGTATTTATCTCGTTTTCCCCATCGGAGACCTGACATGGCACAAATGGGCCGCCCCCGTAATTTCGACCGCGAACAGGCCGTGGAACAGGCCCTGCACCTGTTCTGGCAGCACGGCTACGACGCCACCTCCCTGGCCCAGCTCAAGGCTGGCCTGGGCGGTGGGATCTCCGCGCCGAGTTTCTATGCTGCATTCGGCTCCAAGGAGGCGCTGTTCGATGAGTGCGTGCAGCGTTACCTCGCGACCTACGCCCAGGTCACCGAATGCCTGTGGGACCAAGCCCTGCCACCGCGTCAGGCCGTCGAGACGGCGCTGCGCCAATCGGCGCGCATGCAGTGTGAAGACGGCCACCCCAAGGGCTGCATGGTGGCACTGGGTGTGATGAGCGCACCGAGCCCGGAGAATGCACGGGTGGCGGATGGGTTGACCCAGTCGCGCCTGCGCACACGGGCGGGGATTGTGGCGTGTGTTGAGCGGGCAAAGCGTGAAGGCCAGCTACCCGAAACGACGGAGGCGGCGGTGATGGCGAGTGTGTTTGACAGCTTTTTGCAGGGCGTGTCGCTATTGGCGCGCGATGGCGTGCCGCATGCAACGATCGATGGGGCGATCAGCCAGCTCATGCTGACATGGGATATTGCCGCGTCCATCGCGCCGCCCATTCGGCACCGGGGCGGGCACTAAAACAACCACCGGTAAAAGTCGCAGCCCACCTGCCCCATCTTTAGCCCATACGAATAAAGGCGCTCCGAAGAGCGCCTTTATTCATTCCAGCCTTACTGCTCGCTGATGGATTTCACGTCAGCCTTGGCCGCACCGCCAATCGCAATGCGCTTAGGCTTCGCTTCCTCCGGGACCACCCTGAGCAGATCAATGCTCAGCAACCCATTGGCGAGTTGCGCGCCCTGCACTTCAATGTGGTCGACCAGGCGGAACGACAGACGGAACGCGCGCTGGGCAATGCCTTGGTGCAGGTAAGTGATGCCCTCATCGTGTTCACGCTTGCCACCGGCGACGGTCAACACGCCTTTTTCCACCTGGATCTCCAAGTCATCCTCAACCAGTCCTGCGGCCGCGATGACGATCCGGTAATGATCATCACCGTGCTTTTCGACGTTGTGAGGTGGATAGGTGGTACCGGCCTCGCTGCGAAGCGCCGATTCAAAAAGGTCGTTGAACCGGTCAAAACCAACGGAATGACGGAACAGAGGGGCCAACGAGAGAGTAGTAGCCATTGCAAAATCTCCTGAGTTTTCTCCAAGTGATTTGATACGCGACCCGCATTCGGCATCGCGTAAAACCTAAGTAGGATCAGGGGAAAAAATTTCAAGCGGCGACCACAAAAAAATTTTACTCGCACCGAAGATTGCGTGAAGACCGGCTGACGCACCGGCGCGCCAAGGCCATCGCGAGATGCACTCATGCTGTGCGCTTCTATCGCCCCGGAGAAATCCAAGGCAAAAAAAAGCCTGCATCTCTGCAGGCTTTCTCTATCTGGCTCCACGACCTGGACTCGAACCAGGGACCCAATGATTAACAGTCATTTGCTCTACCAACTGAGCTATCGCGGAATGCGCCGTATGTTACTGATTGAAAAGGAGAAGTCAAGCTTTCCATGACATTTTGGGCGATTAATCCGGATGGCCGGTTGAAAGCTGTGACTCCTTGGCCAATTCCAACCAGGCCCGAGCGGCGGGTGGCAAGTGGGCGCTGGCGCGCCAAGCCAGGGCGATGTGCCAGTCGGTATGAGGTTCGTCCAGGGGGATCAGGGCGATGCCGGGGTGTTGGTGCTTGTGCGCGAGCATGCGCGGCAGGAAGGCCGCGCCGAGGCCGGCGGATACTAAGTCGACGATAAAGTCGATCTGGCCGCTGCGCGCTGCCACACGCGGTTGCACGCCTTTGCGCTCGCACGCGGCGAGGATTTTGGCGTTGAGGGCGAAGCCGGCTTCGAACAGGATAAACGGCGAATCTGCCAGGTCGGTGAAGTCGATTCGTTTGCGCTGGGCCAGGGGGTGGCTGATCGGCAGGACGGCCATCAGCGGTTCGTTGCGCACGGGTTGGTAGTCGAAACCTTCGTCTATGGGCAGCAAGAGGGCCGCCAGGTCGACCTCACCTGCTTCCAGGCATTCACGCAGTCGTTTACTGCCGTACTCGGTCAGTTCGATGTCGATATCGGGGTAGCGTGTGCGATAGGTGGCAAACATCGTCGCAAACAACACGCCACAGCCCACCGGCGGCAGGCCGATGCGCAATACACCGCGTCTGAGACCACGCAAGTCATTGATCTCGGCGACCAGATCGTTGTGTTCGGCCAGCAAAACCAGGGCGCGGCTGTAGGCGATTTCGCCAGCGGCGGTGAGTTGATTGCGATGGCCAAGGCGGTTGAGCAGTGGCATGCCCAGTTCGTCCTCCAGGGTTTTGATCGCCTTGCTCACACTCGACTGGGTCAGGGACACCACTTCAGCGGCTTGAGAGAAACCGCCTTGGCGAACCACTTCGACAAAGGCACGCAGTGTTCTCAGGTTCATCAGTATTCCTTTTTCGACTGACTACTAGCGATAAAAGTTGTTTTTATCATGACAGAAGTTTGCCTATCTTGGAGGCACCTTGCCTTGCCGAGATTCCGTGCATGATCATTTCGTCCGCCTCTGACTACCGCGCTGCCGCCAAGCGCAAGCTCCCGCGCTTCCTGTTCGACTACATCGACGGCGGCGCCTACGCCGAGCACACGATGCGCGCGAACAGTTCGGACCTGGCCGAGATCAGCCTGCGCCAGCGCATCCTGCGCAATGTCGACAACCTCAGCCTCAAGACCACGCTATTCGGCCAGGAACTGGACATGCCGGTGATCCTCAGCCCCGTGGGCCTGACCGGCATGTACGCGCGGCGCGGCGAAGTGCAGGCGGCGAAGGCGGCGGCCAACAAGGGTATTCCGTTCTGTTTGTCGACGGTGTCGGTGTGCCCGATCGAAGAAGTGGCCTCCCAGAGCTCGCAGTCGATCTGGTTCCAGCTCTACGTGCTCAAGGACCGCGGATTTATGCGTAATGCGCTGGAGCGCGCCCAGGCGGCCGGCGTCACCACGCTGGTGTTCACCGTCGACATGCCCACGCCGGGCGCACGCTACCGTGATGCCCACTCGGGCATGTCCGGGCCGTTTGCGGCGCAACGGCGCATGCTACAGGCGGTCACAAAGCCGCAATGGGCCTTCGACGTGGGTTTGATGGGCCGTCCACACGACCTGGGCAATATCTCCAAATACCTCGGCAAGCCTACCCACCTGGAAGACTACATCGGCTGGCTGGCGAACAATTTCGACCCGTCCATCAGCTGGAAAGACCTGGAGTGGATCCGCGAGTTCTGGAAAGGACCGATGATCATCAAGGGCATCCTCGACCCCCAGGACGCCAAGGACGCCGTGAGTTTTGGCGCCGATGCCATCGTGGTCTCCAACCATGGCGGCCGCCAGTTGGACGGCGTGTTGTCCACTGCCAAAGCGTTGCCACCGATTGCCGAAGCCGTGGGCGATGAGCTGACGGTGCTGGTGGACTCAGGCATCCGCTCCGGGCTCGACGTGGTGCGCATGCTGGCCCTGGGTGCCAAGGCCTGCCTGCTGGGGCGTGCCACCGCCTACGCGTTGGCCGCCGACGGGCAGCATGGCGTGGAGAACCTGCTGGACATCTTTGCCAAGGAAATGCGCGTGGCGATGACACTCACTGGCGTCACGTCAATTGACCAGATTGACCACACCACTTTGGTTCAATCAGCCAAATAACTGACGTCATGCGCCGATGGCCTTTTGCTGCGTGAAAAAAGGCCGTTGATTCATAAGGATTATTTTTAAAGTAAACGAAATGGCATGAATCTCGCTCTAACCACGTTCAAGCAGGCTAAGCGATGACATGACGTGCGGGGGCACCCAAGGGTTATAACGCTTTGCAAAGCGGTCTAAACTGTTCCCAATGTTTTACGGAACTGAAGGAACAGTTAGACGCTTGGCACTCGCCACTCTCATCGAGCCTGTAAGACAGCTAAGAGCTTAGAGGCCGATCGCTTATGAAAACACCTACCCAGACCAACGCAATTGACTTCGACAGTGCCAAATTGCAACGCCTGGGATTTGGCCAGCCATCGCTCCTGCCTCGCCGCCCGACGACCGTCGCGCAACTTCGCCAGCAACTGGGAATGCAATTGCAGACCAGCCTGGAGCCGGATCGCATCCTCGGGTTGTTCTTCCGTGAGATCCAGCGCTTGGTGCCCCTTGATGCCCTGCACTATCGCCATCAGGCCAGTGATCTGCGGCTGGAGTTCGGCCAGCGCGGCCACCACTCGGTGAATTACAGCCTCAGCCATGAAGGCGAACACTTGGGTGAGCTGATCTTCCGTCGCAACCAACGCCTCGCCGAAGACGAACTAGGTCAGCTTGAGTCACTGCTGGCCACCCTGCTCTACCCGATGCGCAATGCCCTGCTCTATCGCGCCGCGACCCGTAGCGCGCTGCGTGACCCCCTGACCGAGACGGGCAATCGCATTGCCATGGACCAGACTCTGCAACGGGAAATAGACATGGCGCGCCGGCACCTGCACCCATTGTCCTTGCTGATGCTGGACATCGACCACTTCAAGGTAATCAACGACACCCACGGTCACGCGGCCGGCGATACCGTACTGCGCACCGTCGCAGCGGCCATCAAGGCCCAGTTGCGTAACGTGGACATGGTGTTTCGGTTTGGCGGAGAGGAGTTTCTGATCCTGCTCTCCAACACCGGCCGGGATGCGGCGGCGATGGTGGGCGAGCGCCTGCGGCAGGCAGCACAGGCTCAGGATTACTGGGCGGATGGAAAGCGGATCGAATTGACGGTAAGCCTCGGTTGTTCGACCTTGCTGGCCGCCGAGTCGGTCGAAAGCCTGTTGCGCCGGGCCGACAACGCGTTGTACGTGGCCAAGCGCGAAGGCCGTAACCGCTTGGCAATGGCGGGGTAGAACCCCGCCATCGCGTTACATCAAGCTTCGCTGGCGACGCGCAGCGGGCGTTCACGCACGGCGGTGGCTGGCTTGTCTTTTTCCAAGCGCATGCAGCTTTCCAGGAACAGGTACATGTAGTCATAGCTCTTGCACACGGCCTGGCGCAGCTCTACCTGCAACGCCTTGGTCGGGTTCATGCCGGCCAGGGTGCAGATGATTTCCAGGGCTTCCCAAGGGTGAGCGTCGTCGTACTGGGCGTGCATCTTCAGCCACTTCATCGCACGCTTGCGGTCTTCCTCGGGGAACGCCGCCGCGTACACGCCGGTGGAACAGACCACGGCCGACCACTCCCCAGTCGCCCCCTCGATGGCATAGTTAGTCGCAGCCACGGCCACGATCAACGAATCGGATGAGCTGGTGTGCCAGCACCAATGACTCAGCGCATGCAGCTCCGGCGGTACATTCTGGGCCTGCAGCTCTTCGAGGCTGACTCCGTGGGCGCGGGCCCAATGCACCCAATAGTCGGCGTGGTTCAGCTCCACGCGGATATTGCGCATCAGCCAACGTCGCGCCATGTCCTCTCCTGGATGGCGCGCAAATTTGGTCTTGGTGAGGTTCTGTGCCATGTACAAGGCAAACTGTTCCACCACAGGCCAGCCACCAATGAGGTAGTGACGCATGGTCTTGGCGCTGAGCGTGTTGTCACGCATGCGTTGGTACAGTTCGTGCTCGACAACTCGGCGCTTGCTCTCACTACAGTCCTGGATCAATTGCTGAGCCCAGACGGGGTAGCTTGAGGCTTCCATAAGCGGGCCGGTTCTGTTGAAGGTGTCGATCACTGTTAAGGCTCCTTTTTAAGTGTGATTTACAGACCAGCAAATGTTTCAGCGGAATGTGCCGGGCGCCTTCAATAACAGAGGCTGCGGCCGCACAGGTCGACACTGCAAACTATCAAAGGTAAACAATTGCGGTCGTTCAATCAGGTAGCCCTGAGCGTAATCCACACCAATATCGAGTAACGCCTGTTCGATGTGCGGTGTTTCAACAAACTCGGCAATTGTGCGCTTACCCATGACGTGGCCGATGTGATTGATCACTTCGACCATTGCGCGGTTAATCGGGTCGTCCAGCATATCCTTTACGAAACTTCCATCGATCTTCAGGAAGTCTACAGGTAAATGTTTCAGATACGCGAACGAGGACATCCCGGCGCAAAAATCATCCAGGGAGAAATGGCAACCTAAGGCCTTGAGTTCATTAATAAAGCGAATGGCGCTGCCTAAATTTGCTATTGCGCTGGTTTCAGTTATTTCAAAACAAATCATTTCTGGCGGGATGCCGTAAGTACCGAATTTTTCATGTAAAAACCCGAGAAAATCATCATCGCCAATGGTGATTCCTGACAGATTTATCGCACACATGGCCATAGGCCGGCCCGGACGCTCGTGCATGCAACGGGCGATGATCTTGAACACGTTCTCGACCACCCAACGGTCGAGGGACGTCATCAAACCGTAACGCTCGGCGGCAGGGATAAAGCTGTCGGGGAGGATGGTCCGACCCGCCTCATCATGCAGGCGAAGCAGGATTTCGATATGCCCGTTGCCAGCATCGGTATTTCCCAGCGGTGAGATTTCCTGGGCGTACAGGCAAAACCGGTTCTCCTCCAGTGCCATGTGCAGGCGCTGCACCCAGGCCATCTCGCCAAAACGCACGGACAGCTCCGAGTCGTCAGCGTGGTAAACCTGCACGCGGTTGCGGCCTTTTTCCTTAGCCATGTAGCAGGCCATATCGGCGGCGCGCAGCGAAGTCTCCAAGGTGGTCGGGGTTTGCGAGATATGCACCAGGCCAATGCTCACGGAGGTCATGAACGGCCGGCCCTTCCACACAAAATGCAGGCTCTGCACCGTGTGGCGCAGGCTCTCGGCGATTTTTTCCGCCGCAGCCGCCGGGCAATTCTCCAGCAGGATGCCGAATTCGTCGCCGCCTAGGCGCGCCAGGGTGTCGCCCTCACGCAGGTCCGATTGCAGCAGCGCGCAGATATGCCGCAGCAACTCATCTCCCGCCGCATGGCCGCAGGTGTCGTTGACCAGCTTGAACTGGTCGAGGTCGAGGAACATCAACGCATGCCGCCCGCCCTCAGGTTGCTGCGCCATGTGCAGGACCTGTTCCAGCCGGTATTCAAATTCGCGGCGGTTGGCCAGGCCGGTCAAGGCGTCATGCGTGGCCTGCCACGACAGGTTGGCAATGTATTGGCGCTCCTGGGTCATATCGTGCAGCACCAGCACCGCACCGCTGATTTTGCCGGCGCTTCTGATCGGTGCGCCCACCAGGGTGACGGATACCGTACTGCCGTCCAGGCGCTGGATGGTTTTTGAATGCTCGCTGCCCCCCTTAAACTGCCCCTTGACGATGTGCTCGATCAGGGTAAATCCATCGGGTTGGGCGTCGTCATCCAGCAGGTTGAACAGCGCCGCCAGGGGCAGGCCCTGAGCCTGGCCAGAGTTCCAGTGGGTCATGGCCTCGGCGGCGGGGTTCATATAGGTGATTGCACCGTCTACATCGGTGGTAATCACCCCGTCGCCAATTGACTCCAGGGTGATCTGCGCCCGCTCCTTCTCGGCCTGCAAGGCATCGGCGAAGGCATGACGCTGCGTCAGCAGCTTATGGGTACGCAACAGCGCCAGCACGATCAGGCCCAGGGCGGTTGCCAGGTTGGTGATCAGCAGCAACCGCAGAATCATGCGCGAGCCTTCGCCCAGAGCATCGCTGAAGGCCTTGGCAGCCGGCGTCACGCCTTCGTTGATGGCCGTGATATGGGCCTTCCACTGCCGCACATCGTTAGGGTTGACTTGATCGGCCCTGATTGCGCTGTGCATCTCGCGGGCCAGCTCATCCAGCTGAACCAGGTAGCCATCCCCTACTGTCCACAGTTCGATGGCTTTTTCCAGGTAGCTGAAATGTCGGAAGTTGAGGTACAGCCAGATCAGGCTGTTGACGTCATCCGGATGGTTGCCGCCCTTGAGAATGCCCAGACGTGCGGCCTCCAAGTCAGGCGTGGGGCGGTCCAGGGCAATGCGCAGTTCGTGCCCGCCCTGAGGCACGGCGATGGCTTGCTGGTATTTGAGGTAGGTGGCTTGGTCGCGGTTGTCGGCATAGAGCGTCAGATAATAGATGGCGTCCTTCTGGCCCTTGGACCATAAGCTCTCGCCGCCCACATAGCCTCGTACCGCTGAGAGCATGTAGAGACTGACGCAGCCCAATAATGCCTGGAACAGCACGACGGCGATAAAGGGCCAGACAATGCCCAACAGCCTAGGCGTTCCTAGAGTCCGCTTTTGCTTCATGAATTCCCTTGCATATGCACTGCTGGATACGCACGCAAAACACCCATTCGGATAGCACAGCCTAGGCTAAATCAACGTACTTGTTGCAAATGCCCATACAGTTTTGCGTACAAACCACCATCGGCAATCAACTGCTGATGGTCGCCATCCTCAGCGATATGACCACCGTCAAACACTAAGACTCGATCGGCTTGTTTTACCGCCGACAGACGGTGCGCGATGATCAGTGTAGTACGCCCGCTGAGGAACCGCGCCAGCGCCTGATGCAGGTTGTATTCAGTGGCGGCATCCAGGGCGGAGGTCGCTTCGTCGAGTATCACCACTTTGGGTTCGGCCAACACCATGCGCGCAATCGCCAGGCGCTGACGCTGACCACCGGAAAAACGCACCCCGGAACGCCCCACTACGCTGTCCAGACCCTGAGGCAACGCTTTAACCGTAGCCTCCAACTGGGCAATTTCAAGGGCCTGCCAGCAGGCCTGGTCACTGCGCTCGCGGCCCATGGTCAGGTTGGCACGCACGGTATCGTTGAACAGCGCCGGGTGTTGCAGCACCACCGCGACGTGCTCGCGGATAGTCTCGAGGCCGATCTCCTGCTGGGTTGCACCGCCAAATCGGATAGTGCCCGCCTGCGGCGTGTACAGCCCGAGCAGCAGTTGCACCAGGGTGCTTTTACCGCCACCGCTGGCGCCGACAATCGCGACTTTTTCGCCGGGAGCAATTTGCAGGTTCAGTTGATCGAGCACCAGATCATCGCCATAACCGAAATCCAGGCCGCGAACTTCGATGCCGACGGTTTCACGCCCGGAAAACGGGTCTTCACCACCGGCGTATTGCGGCTCGTCGGCACGCGCCAGCAGCTCATTGATGCGCGTCAGCGCCCCACCCGCCGCGTAATAGGCGTATTGCAGGTTCAATAATTGTTCGACCGGGCCGATCATGAACCACAGGTAGCTGAACACCGCGAGCATCTGGCCGATGGACAGGTCGGAAAACAGCACGGTGAGCATTGCCGCTGCGCGGAAGATGTCGATGCCGAACTGGAACAGCAACCCGCTGGCGCGGCTGGACGCGTCGGTTTTCCACTGGGAATGGATCGCGTAGTCACGCACTTCCTGGGCGCGCTGGCCCAGGCGCCCGAGGAAAAAGCCCTGGCGGTTGCCGGCGCGGACTTCCTGGATGGCGTCGAGGGTTTCAGTCAGGGCTTGGGTGAAGCGTGAGGTGCTGTCGTTTTCCAACTTCTTGAGGTGTTTGACGCGCTTGCCCAACTGTACCGTGGCGTAGATCACCAACGGGTTGAACAGCAGGATCAGCAATGCCAGTTGCCAGTGCATCCATACCAGGATCGCCGAAGTGCCGATCAGCGTCAGCATCGCCACCAGAAAGCGGCTGAGGGTTTCGCCGACGAATTTATCCAGGGTATCCAGGTCGGTGACCAGGTGAGTGGTGACCGTGCCGCTGCCCAGGCTTTCGTATTCGCCCAGGGAGATGCGCTTGAGCCGCTCGATCAGACGCACGCGAATGCGGTACACAATGTCCTTGGCCAACCGCGCAAACAGCCGCGCCTGTACCACGTTGAACACCAGTGCGCCGCAACGCAGGGCCAGGGTGACCACCAGCATCAGGCCGATATAACCGGCGGCCTTCTGCCAACCCAGGGGCAATGCGTGATTCATCACCTTGAGCGCGGCATCACCATGGCCCAGCAGCACTTCGTCCACCAGCAACGGCAACAGCAAGGGGATGGGCACACTGCACAAGGTCGCCAGCACGGCAACGCCATTGGCGATCCACAGGGATTTCTTGTGACGCAAGGCCAGGCGGCGAATTTCCGCCCAGGTCAGGCGGTCAATGCGTTTAGGCTCATCCTGCACAGGTTGCTCGCTCCAGCCATCGGGCGAGCAATGGCGACAGTTCCGTCAGCGGCTGATAGCCGTTGGTGAGCAATGCCAGTTGACCATTGCGCTCGGCCAACAACGTCGGGAAACCGGCGATACCCAGGTCCTGCACCCACGTAAAGTCCGCCGCCGTGGCCGCGTGCTGCTCGGCGCGGTCAAACGCACCGGCAAACTCGATACGCGGGATGCCCGCCTGCTCGGCCAGCTCAACCAGCACGCTGGCAAGGGTCACGTCGCGCCCCTCCACATAAAACGCACGTTGGATCAGGCCCAGCAGTTTCCAGGCACAATCCGGCGCCAGGCTACGGGCGGTGACGATGGCGCGGCAGGCCGGCTCGGTGTCATACACAAAACCGTCGGGCAGCGCGCCTTCGCGCTTGAACGGCTGGCCCGTGGCTTCAGTGACGGCCTGCCAGTGTTCGAGGATGTAGCGTCGGGTCGTCGGCTCCAGCGCCGCGCCACTGCCGGTGCGCAAGCCGCCCACCACCAGGTGCACGTCCACACCGGCCGCTTGGGCCTGCTCAACCAGCGCCTGCGCCACCGGGGCAAAGCCCCAGCACCAGGAACACATCGGATCCATTACATAGAGCAGGCGCGCGGACATAGGTCAGGCCTCGGAAGGGGTTTGCTTGTAGTTGAAGCCAATCGGGTGCGGCATATTGCGGGCCTTGGCCAGTTCAATCTGCTTTTGCCGGTCGATCGCGCTGCGGCGGGTTTTCTCCGGCAGCTTATCCCAGCAATGAGGGCAGCTAATGCCAGCCACGTAGTGCTCGGAGGCGCGGTCTTCGACGCTCACAGGTGTGCGGCAGGCATGACATTGATCGTAGTCGCCTTCGCTCAAGTCGTGGCGCACGGTCACGCGATTATCGAAAACAAAGCAGTCGCCCTGCCACTTGGTTTCTGCCTGAGGCACCTCTTCGAGGTACTTCAGGATGCCGCCCTTGAGGTGGTAAACCTCGCCATAACCTTCGCTGAGCATGTAGCTCGACGCTTTCTCGCACCGAATGCCGCCGGTGCAGAACATGGCGACTTTCTTGTGCTTGGCCGGGTCGAAGTTGGCTTTGATATAGTCGGGAAATTCGCGAAAGCTGGTGGTTTTCGGGTCGATTGCGCCTTCAAAGGTGCCAATGGACACTTCGTAGTCGTTACGAGTGTCGATCAGCAGCACTTCCGGGTCGCTGATCAGGGCATTCCAGTCTTTCGGGTCGACGTAGGTGCCGACCTTCTTGTTCGGGTCGACGCCTTCTACGCCAAGCGTCACGATCTCTTTCTTGAGCTTGACCTTGGTGCGGTAGAACGGTTGGTCCTCGCAGTACGACTCTTTGTGATCGATGTCGTCCATGCGTGGGTCGTTCTTCAGCCAGGCCATCAGGCCATCAATGCCTTCGCGGCTACCGGAAACGGTGCCGTTGATGCCTTCTTCGGCGATCAGCAAGGTGCCTTTGATGCCGTTGTCGACCATAGCCTGCAGCAAGGGCTCGCGCAGAGCGACGTAATCTTCGAGGGTGACGAACTTATACAGTGCCGCCACGACGATCGGTTGAGTCATGGGTGTTCTCTCCAGGTGGCTACCCTCGTAAAGGGTGAACCGGATGCAAAAAAAACGCGCCGACTAAGCGGCGCGTTGCGGATTCTATCAGGGATAACCCGTCAATGTCCGCCGGCGCAGGTCGGCGAGGCCGGGGCTGCGTCGATTGTCGCCCATTCTTCAGGCGTGTAGGTATGCAGCGCCAGCGCATGAAACTCGCTCATCAGGTCACCCAGGGTGGCGTAGACCTTCTGGTGGCGCTTGACGCGATTGAGCCCTTCGAACTGCTGACTGACCAGCACGGCCTTGAAGTGGGTCTGCAACCCACGGCTGTGCATATGGCTTTCATCCAGCACGCTCAAGTGTTGCGGGTCCAGGGCGGCGAGCGCCGTTTCGATACGCTGTTGCATGATCATTCCTGCTTACTTCTTCTTGGCCGGAGCGGCTTTAGGCGTCAGCTCGTTGGTCATGTCTTCCAACAGCTTGTTGACCACCGGAACGGCGCTTTCCAGCTTGGCCTGAGTCATCTGGGCCGATTGCTGGGTCAGTTGCGGCATTTTTTCCAGGACTTTCTTGCCCAGTGGCGACTGGTAGAACGCTACCAGGTCCTTGAGCTCGGATTCGCTGAAATTGGTGGTGTAGAGCTTGACCATGTCCGGCTTCAGCTTCGGCCAGCCGATAGCTTGGTCCAGGGCGGCGTTGGCCTTGGCCTGGTAGCTGTCCAGTACGGACTGCTTGGCGGCAGGCGCCTTAGTCTGCTCGAAACGCTGGGCGAACATTTGCTGCACTTGCATGTACACCGGGGTACCCAGCTTGTCGGCATGGGCCAGGGTAAGGAAGGCTTCGGCACTGGCGTTGTGGCTGGCGGTATCGGCAAAAACCTGGCCGCTGGCGCAAACCAGAGCAACCGCGGTACAGATGGCACGAAGACGAGTCATCGAGTTTCCTTTCTAGCTGGCGAGGTAAGACCCCAAGGGCGCCCATTCTGCGCCTAAAAAACCTCGCGGCTCAACCCCAGGCCTTGCCGGGCGCGGATTGCCCGATGAAAAGTCTTTTAGGGAACCCACCAGGTCAATCACGGCCTAAACTGCGCAAACGAACCTAAGGAGTGTGCCCGATGAGCCGTATCGAAACCGACAGCCTGGGAGAAGTGCATGTCCCGGATGACGCTTACTGGGGCGCCCAGACCCAACGCTCGCTGGTGAATTTCGCCATCGGCGACCAGCGCATGCCCTTGCCGGTATTGCACGCCCTGACCCTGATCAAAAAGGCAGCCGCACGGGTCAACGACCGCAACGGCGACCTGCCCGCCGACATCGCCCGCCTGATCGAACAGGCCGCCGATGAAGTCCTCGCCGGCAACCATGACGACCAATTCCCATTAGTGGTGTGGCAGACCGGCAGCGGCACCCAGAGCAACATGAACGCCAATGAAGTGATCGCCGGCCGTGCCAACGAACTGGCAGGCAATCAACGCGGCGGCAAGAGCCCGGTACACCCAAACGACCATGTGAACCGTTCCCAGAGTTCCAATGATTGCTTCCCGACGGCCATGAGCATTGCGGCGGTGCAGGCCGTCCATCAACGTTTGTTACCGGCGATCGCTACGCTTTCCGGCGGTCTGGCCGAGCAGGCCGCGCGGCATATGAAGCTGGTCAAGACCGGCCGCACGCACATGATGGACGCCACGCCGATCACGTTCGGCCAGGAACTCTCGGCGTTTATCGCCCAACTCGACTACGCCGAACGTGCCATCCGCAGCGCCCTGCCCCAAGTGTGTGAACTGGCCCAGGGCGGCACGGCCGTGGGCACCGGGCTCAATTCGCCCCATGGTTTTGGCGAGGCCATTGCAGCCGAGTTGGCAGCGCTCTCGGGGCTGCCGTTCGTCACCGCACCGAACAAATTCGCCGCCCTCTCCGGCCATGAGCCGCTAGTGACGTTGCACGGCGCCCTGAAAACCCTGGCCGTGGCCCTGATGAAAATCGCCAACGACCTGCGCCTGCTCGGTTCCGGACCGCGTGCGGGGCTTGCGGAAGTGAAGCTGCCGGCCAACGAGCCGGGCAGTTCGATCATGCCGGGCAAGGTCAACCCGACGCAGTGCGAAGCGCTGTCGATGCTCGCCTGCCAAGTACTGGGCAACGACGTGACCATCGGTATCGCCGCGAGCCAGGGACACTTGCAGTTGAACGTGTACAAGCCGGTGATCATCCACAACCTGCTGGAGTCGATCCGCCTGCTCGCCGATGGCTGCAATAACTTTCAGGAGCATTGCATTGCCGGCCTGGAGCCCGACGCCGAGAAAATGGCCGAACACCTGGAGCGTGGACTGATGCTGGTGACGGCGCTCAACCCGCATATCGGCTACGACAAATCAGCAGAGATCGCCAAGAAAGCCTACGCCGAGGGGCTGACGCTACGGGAAGCCGCGCTGGAGTTGGGCTACCTCACTGACGAAGAGTTCGACCAGTGGGTACGCCCGGAAAATATGCTCGAAGCCGGGCATTAAGACGCCAAACGCAGCCGCCGGGCCTTGAGCCCGGCGAGCAACGATGGCGCCAGCGCGACAGTCGCCGACCCCAGCACCACCACCAGCGCCCCGGCATAGCCCAGGGCGTTGATCTCTTCGGCCTGCACGTAGTCTGGCCATAGCCAGGCCGCCAAGGCGACCGCCACAAAGGTCACCAGCGGCGTGAGCGCCAGGGTCGCACTCACCCGCGAGGCTTCCCAATGGGCCAGGGCTTCGGCAAACGCGCCGTAGGCCACCAGCGTATTCATGCAGCACGCCAACAGCAGCCAGCCTTGCAGCGGGCTCAGTTGCAGCGCTTCCAGCGGATGGGCCCAGGGCGTGAGCAACAAGGCACAGGTGAGGTAGATCACCATCATGACTTGCAGCGAATTCCACACGGTCAGCAATTGCTTCTGACCCAGGGCATAGAACACCCAGATCGACGTAGCGAGCAGGATCGTCAGCACCCCGGCGGTGTAAGTGCCGAGGGACGTCAACAATTCCTCCAGGCGCTGGTTGAAGAACAGGCCGAAGCCTGCGATCAAGACGATCAATCCCACCACTTGCCCGCGGCTGAAACGTTCCTTGAACACAAACACGCTGGCGATCATCAAAAAGATAGGCCCCATTTGCACGACCAACTGTGCGGTGCCGGGGCTGAGCGATTTCAGGCCCACCAGGTACAACACGTAGTTGCCCACCAGGCCGCATACCGCCATCGCCACCAGCCAACCGCCCTTGGGGCCGAGCACTTTGCGGCTGGGCAGACGCTTGGTGGCCGCAAGGTAGACGAACAGACAACCGCCGGCCACGGTCAGGCGAAACCAGGTGACGGTGATCGGGTCCATCACCTGCAGCACTTGCTTGAGTTTGATCGGCAGAATGCCCCAGAGGAACGCGGTCAGCAGGGTCAAGCCAAAGCCATAGACCCAGCGGCCGGAAGAGATGTGCATGAGTGCCCCAAAAAACCAGAGGTGGAGGAGCTGGCATTCTAGGGCGATGCGGTGTGTTTTGGGTATCGATCATTCATCTGCCGCAGACCGAGTCATGGCACCCCCATCACCAGTACACCGCTGCCGCTGATAGCCCCCGGAGTCGGCAGTGAGCCGGTTCGCCGCACCAGCGAAAACGTCACATCGTCTCCGCCCACACTGTTGGTGATTCGGGTGAGGAATGAACCGTTAACGGCTACCGCAGCCCCGCCGCGCACGAGCGCCGTGCCCACGTCGGCATTGCTCATGAGCAGCAACCGCGAGTCGAACGAGGAGCGCGTGCCTTTATAAGTAATGGTGATCGGTGTGTTGATTCCGCCGTCAGGGCAGGAGTAAGTGAGTCTGCGGTTACTGACCACGGACGTTGACAGCGGATCGGTGCCGATTGCCCGTTGGTGGACGTCGCCGAAGTTGATTTCGATCGGGTTGTTATTGTTGATCGTGCAGGTTGAGGGCGAGATGGTGAAATTGTTGGCGGCGTAATAAGTGACCGTCAGACTCGCCGAGGATGTGTCGTAATTGTTTGTCTGCTGCAGACGCAGCACGCCGAGGGCGTCCCCTACGCGAATGTCGATGGGGTTGCTGGGATTGTTACGCAGCATGATGTAAGGGGTCACATTGATGGGATAACCGATGAGGTTATTGGGCATCGTGGCGATATAAATGCCGTTGGGAACGGGATTGTTGTAAAACGCTCCATTTATACGAAGGCCGGTGATTTGGGCGGCAAACTTTGGGCCTGGAGTCCAGGCCGAACCGACACTGGTCGAGGTTCGCCAGTAGTCCTCTCTCGAGGGAGGAAAGCCCGGGAAGGGTTTAAACCTGCACTCCAGATTCGCGCCCTCAAGCATGATACGTGTCTTATCAGCATCCGCCTGAACCCTGACGGGAACCTGCAGGTTAGGGTTTCCGCCTATCCACGCCCCACCGTCTACCCGGCACTCAGCAGCGCGCAAGTTTGTAGTCACGCCAATCAAGACGAGAAGCACCGTGGTTCCAAATAATCGTTTCATTTCTAATCTCTCTTTGCCTGTCTCCCCGCGTGACCCAACGCGCTTTCACCGTGTGCGTCAAAGCCGCCCGAGAGAGCGTTGAGGTTCGCCTGAGGCTTTTTATGTGCACTGCCACCACCTTCAATGTCGGCAGTGACGAAAAGGTGATGTCCACTGACGTAATGAGGGGCACTGGCAAGCTGTCGTGAAAAATCCGAATACCCATCGCACGTCACGCCGTGCCTTGCAGCCCCCCCGGAGGCGCTGGAGGTTAGCCAAGGCCACTTTCAGCTGTGAACGATTACGGATAGTCCAATGTAAAAGTGGAGGTCACCGTGTACGCGCCGTGCCCGATGGTTTGATCCCTGATCGCATTCGGCTCGCCCTGTACGTAGGCCTTGAGTTCAATGACATTGCTGCCATCGCTCAGCAGTTGCCTGTCGCTGACGGCATTCAAGGGCAAGGGCTTGTCACTCAGCGTTTCCATGCCCACCCCGATCCCCGAGGCACCACTGCCGCCATCGAGCGCGAGCAAACCGGGCAGCGCGGTGTTTTCCGTGCCGCCGAACATGATGGTCACCGAGTCGCCGATCGTGGTGTCACAATCCTCCAGGTGCAGCCTGAAACGCTTGCCCACGGATCGCGTGTTGAGATAGAGGTATTTGCTGGTCAGGTCCCACAATTCCAGAGTTACGGCCTCATCACCGGGGCGCAGTGTGCAGGCCTCTTCAACCAGGTTGCCCTTGAAGCTCAGGTTGTCCGCCGCATACCCCAAGGGGGTCAGGCCGAGGACGAGCAGCACTGCCAACGCACCCTTATGCACAATTTCATATCGCATCGACTCAGCTCCTACTGGTATTCGGCCAACAACGTGGCCACCGCCGTAAACCGGGCCGGCGTCAGGACTGCCCCGGGCTGTTGCACCGGAACGACTTCCAATGTCGGCGGTGACGACAGGGTGATGTCCATTGGCGTATTGAGGGGCAATGGCAGGCTGTTCTGAAAAACCCGAATACCCAACGCCGGCACGCTGGTCTGCACGGCAGAGCCATCAAACGCGGTGGGGGTGCCGTTGACACTCAACTTCAACGCCCACGGCAACGTGTCGGTGCCGCAATTAATCGCGTAACCGATACCTTTTCGGTATTTCACACCATCAATGCGCTTGACCCCGACGTCGCCAAAGTCGACTTCAATGGTCTTGCCACCTTCAATCGTGCAGGGTGGCGGCTCGTTCAACGTACCGCTGAACGTCAGGTTGGCCGATGCAACATTGCACAGGCCGATGGAGCACAGCGCGAGCAATGCTCGCTGTGGCCAAACCTTCATTGGTCGTTCCTCATATAGGTCGCCGTCATTGGTAATCGACCACAAGGGTCGCAGCGGCATCGAACGCCCCGCCGCTCAGTTGGCTGCCCGCGCGTTTGACGGGCACCGCCTGCACCACCGGGAAATTGGGATAGGTAAAGTTCACCCGGGTGTTGAGCGGCCAGTCAGCGCCGTTCACGAACAGCTTGACCCCAAGGTCCGCCTTGCGCGTAGAGAGCACGCGGCTGTCAAACGAGGCGCCTGTGCCGTTGAGCGCCAGGGTCAACGCATTGCTGTGGGGAGCGCTGCAGGTGACGGTGTACGGCACATCGCGACGATAATTCACCCCGTCCACCCGTGACGTCTGCAAGTCATTGCCAAACGGCACGTCCAGCGTATTGCCACTGTTAATGACACACGGCGGAGGGGCAATGATGACCGCGCGAATCGTCAAATTGGTCTGTGCCTGCACACTCTGGCTGACGGCCCCTATCAGGCAAACAGCGATCAGAATGGCCCGTGGGCTGATTGGTCTATCCATCGCTCTGCCCTTACTCATAGTTGAGCCTGAAATCCACCACGGCCCTGAATGCTCCACTGGTCAGTGGCGCAGCGGTGCGTGTGGGCCGTACGTGCCAGGTCTGAATGTTGCGTCCCACGGGCAGAAACAAAGCTTCGCCCCTTGAACCCAACTGGACGTCCCGGCCCAGGGCGTCGGTCAATTGCAGGCCCATCCCGGTGATGCCTTGCACTTTGACCAGCCGTGGATCATCGGGATCGGCAGGCGCAGAAAACGCCACCGACAGCACGGGTTGGTAGGCACTCCATACCAGGTTGCCGGTGCGTTCACTGCGCACGCGGCCGGCGGTGCGCTGGCAATCGGTAAAGCGCAGTTGAAAAGCCTTAGCAGTCGCCTGGTCACCGGGCCGCTGCAGCTGGCTGCTCGACACGGCGTCCAGATCAACCGTTTGATGCAGTGACGCCATCTCCAGGCTGCAAGGCGATTCATGCATGGACCCGAGCACATTCAGCATCCCGCTCATACCTTCAATATCCTCGTCATCCTCGGCGTGTACGCCCATCGCCAGGATCCACAACAAGCTGCCCAAGACCTTCACATTGTTCGATTTCATGACGTTCTCCAGCCGCATTACTCTTTCGGCAATGCGGCCTGCGTGTTCACCTGGCACGTGTTGCCATTGCAGGTGAAGGCCAGAAGCGGACGGCCGCCGTAATCATTCACATAGGCCAGGTAAGGGGCCGTACCCAGTGCGCTGGCCGTGGGGCCCAAGGTCAATGCGTCTTTGGGCGGGATCATCAGCGGCGCGAAGCCCGGCGCGGTTTTGCCGTCCTTGCTGCTGCGCGCATCCACCAGGGTCACGTAATAAGGCGTCGGGTTGTTAACCCGGTATTGATCGCCTTCGCGGGTCAGGGTCAGTTTCTGCTGCCAGGGGTTGGACAGGTCTTGCTGGCTTGGCGTAATAGCTTGTGGTCGATAGAACAACTTGATGCGGGTCTGCAATGCAATTTGCAGGGTGTTGGATTTATCGCTGCGCGGCGGGATTTCCCTCAAGTTGAAGTAGTAGACCGTCTCCCGATCCTGCGGTAACGACTTGGCTGCTGGTAAAGCCTGAACTTTCACCTGGCTTTGTTTACCAGGCTCCAAGCGTTGAACCGGCGGGAGCACGATCAAGGGCGAGGTGATTTTTTTACCCGCCTCATCCTCAATCCAGCCTTGGGCCAGATACGGCAGCTGGGTATTGTTGTTGGTAATGCTCACGCTGGTGGCATCTTTACCGCCATCAAAAATAACGCGGGTACGGTCTAGGCCGACGGCGGCGCCGGCGCTCTGGCTCAAACCCAGAGCCAGGAGCACGAAAGCCGGAGGGGTGAGGCGCATATCAAGCATCATGAGGCTGTGTTCTCCGTATCGATAAGTTCCCCGGTCAGCGTGGCTGGCCCGGGCAAGGATGGGGTTGCGGCGATCCTGTGGCAGCCCAGTTGCAAGGTGTCCGTCAAACCATCAACGGGCAGGATGGCGGGAAGCGTAAGGACGCATTGTTCGTCGCCGCCCCAACTGACGACCATCTGCTCGCCAGCCCGCAAGCCACTCAGGTAGACACTGCCGCTGTCATTCACAATCCCGGTGTCCTGTTGCTTCATGTTCTTCACCGTCGCGCCGAAGGGCGGTGAACTGCCATCCGGCAGGCGCAGAATGGCCATGGCTTTTTCGCCGGCAATCACATCCAGCGTGCGGTAACCAATCGCTCCTTCGGTGAGCGTTAACTGGGTGACCGACTCAGTCGCTTCGACATTGCTCGGCAAGCGCTCCAGATCAACGCTGGCCACCGTACGCTGGTAGCTGCTGATGTCGGAGATGACAGCCTTGCCAAAGCCGTTACTGCGAGTCGGTGAGCCGTAACCGCGAACAGGTACATCGGGCACCCCACCGGTATCGATCATCAGGCGCGTGCCGCCGGTGCTGGTGGTACGGTGCAGAGCCGCACCGTGGGCCGTGAGCGTGCCACCACCACGGGCAGACACACCCAGGCTGCTGTAGCCACCCTCTTGCGTACTGGCGCTGATGTCGATGTCGGCCTGATCCCCCATATGACTCAGATACCCACTGCCGTAGGCATTGCTGGCACTGAGCTGGTAGCTGTTGCGCTCATCGATCCGATCGCTGTAGCGGGTTGCAAAGGTGTTCTTGCCGGCGGCCCTGTTGGCATCCGCCGACAGGGTGCCGGTGCGTCCAAACGGCAGGCTGACCGTCAGCGCCATGCCGTTGTCGTTGTAGTTGTATTCCTGGGTGCGATACATATTCAGGGACAGGTTCATATTCTTGACCGTGCCCACATTGAAGTAACGCGACAACGACAGGTTCCAACGCTGAGTGTCCGGCCGGTCCCAATAGGTTTGCTTGTGGTAACTGGCGTAGACGGTAGCGCCCAGGTCACGAAACTGTTTGTTGACCGTCACCGTATAAAGCGCCTTGCTGCCGCCAATCGGCTTCCAGCCCTCGCTTGAATCGCGATAATCGCCGCGCCCGCCGAGTTCGCCGTTCAACCCGTAATGCCGGGCGTCCAGGTACTCACTCATACTCAAGAAATTCTTCTCGGAAAACCGGTAACCGGCGAAGGTCACCTGGCTGTCATACTCTTCAAAGTTCTTGGAGTATTGAAGGCGGTAGGATTTACCCGAGAGCGTCTCGTTCCACACATGGGCGCGCGACTGCGTCACGTCCAGCGAAACGGCGCCGAACGCCAGCAAGTCGCGCCCTGCGCCCACGGACACGGCTCGGTAGTTGTTGTCGGTCATGCCGCCGCCGAACAACGACCAGCCATTGCTGATCCCCCAGGAAAACTCCCCGGTACCGAAAAAGTCGCCATCCGCACCGTATTGCAGATTGGACGGTCGACCCGCGGCCAGCTTGTAACGCACTTGGCCCGGACGCGTCAGGTAGGGAACGCCCGCCGTGTCGATCTGGAAGCTGTTTACCACGCCATCCTGTTCTTCGATCCGCACGTCCAACTTGCCCGTCACCGCGTCCTGCAAGTCCTGAATGCGAAAGGGGCCTGCCGCCACCAGGGTTTCGTAGAGCACGCGCCCCTGCTGGCTGATGATGACTTTCGCATTGGTTTTGGCCACCCCGACAACTTCCGGCGCGTAACCACGCAGGTTGGGTGGTAACTGGCTTTCATCAGAGTTCAGCGCGGCACCGGTAAAGCGGAAGCTGTCAAACAGATCCGAATACAGGTAGTTCTCACCCACTAACAGGCGCGCTCTCAACGCCGGAATAGCGCGATACGCGTAGTAGCGGCTCCACTCCAGCTTTTGAGGCCCTGCGGCTTCTTGTCGGCCGCTCTCGACGCGCCCTTGCCAGTCCGCCCTGAGGCGCCAGGCACCGGCGTTAGCCCCCACGGTGCCATTGCCACTGAGGTTTTTGCGGTTACCGTCGTTTCGTTGATAGTTGGACTGCGCCGTCAGGCTGTAATCGATCAACAGCCCCGGCACGCCTTCATCCCAGCGTGAAGGCGGATCCCAGTTGATGGCGCTGTACTCAAGGTATGCCTGGGGCAAGTTGATGCTCAGCGTGGAGCTGGCCAGATCACCCTGGACGTCCATGCCAGGCAAACTTTGAATGTCCAGGCACTCGCCGCCTTTCCACCATGCCAGTTTGTCGGCTTCGGACACTTTAAGGCCCAACTGTTCCACAAGACTGTGGGACAAACAGGCCTGGCTACCCTTGGGATCATTATCGGGCGGATAGAACGCCACCGGTTGTTCAGCAATAGGCTGACCGTTTATCTGCACAACCATCGAATAAGTGCCGGGTAAAATAAACCCGCTGCGCGCAAACTGAGACAAGTCAATATTAGTGCGATCAGTCAGGTCAAGAACGTCCGTATTAAACTCGATATCTGCGGCGCCCAATGCACTTCCCGCCAGTGATATAAGCCCACCAAACAGGCCCGGGCGCAGCGTATTTTTGATCTTCGCCGTATTCAACATGCATGCCTGCCCATCAATGTTCAAAAATATTCCAACTTGAACCGCACTGCGGCGCTGTGGGGTCCCGCCACCAGCGGCAGTCCATTGCCGACCAGATAGAATCTGTAGTTGAGTGTCATATCGCCCTCCGCCAACGGTGTCGGTGCCATCCGCTGACCCGGAATACTCTCTTCGCCGGCGGCGTCCACAATGTGCAGGGCGACCCCCTGCGAGTCGCCAAACACCGCAAAGGAGAGCCCTAGCCTGTCGGTGGGCCCGTCAAACGTCACTCGCATATGCTCCCAATCAGGCAGAGTTACCCCCGGGCGCAACGGGTCCGGCCGAGTCAACGAGCAATTGATCAGGCGCAACTGGAAGGGATGGTCTTCTCCGCGCGTGTTACGTAAAAGCCGGCCAACCGGCTCTGGTGGCATCTCGATGGTCTGGTCGATACTGGCCAGCTCCAACCCGCAGGCTGAGTCGACGACTTGTCCCCCAAGCAGGACAACGCCCTCGCCCTGTGAGGCCTCTTGCGCAAAAACGTAAGGGCAGACCAACGTCGTTAGTGAAGAAGCGATAGCGAAACGCATGAATGTTTTCACCTGGATCTCCCGACAGCGTCCCCCGCCACCCGCGGTGGCGGGGGAAACACTTACTGATAAGCCAAGGTGAAATTGGTGACTGCGCTGAAATCGCCAGGAGTGATGGCGCCCGTGGCGGCACCTTGGACGTAAGCCCCGAACTCCAGCGTGTTATTGCCGGCAGCAATGATCTGCGGAGTTGTAGGAACGCCAAGCTCAACCACGTCACCGCCGTGGGTCATCATGATGCCCACGCCGCCGGCGCCACCCACCGTGCCGATCGCCCCTGGAACAACGCTGGAAGGTGCTCCCGTGAAGGTCGTGGTGACGGTATTGTCGGTGAGGTTGGACAAGTCGCAGCCTTCAAGCTCGATCAGCAAACGACGGGCTTCGGACTTGCCGCCTGATTCCAACTGGTGTTTGGCGATCGCACCCAGTCGGATGGTCTGATCGACGGAGTCAGGTTTGATGGAGCAGGCGCCCGAATGTACCGAGCCCAGAAACGTGACCGTTCCATCCGCGGCCTGAGCAACGGACGCAGTCCCCGCCAAAACGCCGACAGCCAAGAGCACAGTTTTCAGTTTAGTTTTCATTCACAATTTCCCACTTATCAAATGTCATAAGGCGTCCTGCAACGCGTCAGCGCAGGACTGATTAAACGAACGGTGTGACCCGTGCCATTAAGTCGGTGACCGCCAAGTTGTTTTTCCAACTTATTGCATTGCAATTCGCGACACCGCTCAACACAGGGAAAGTTTGTACATGACGCACAAACAAGTAAGCCGTCCATTTCCCTTAACGAAGTAGCCGTGAGCCACTAACACTCGCAGGAAAAACATGGCAATCTGCCAAAACTTTAAAAAGTGCTGAAGGAATTAGACTACACGCAGATTAATGAGAATATTTTAACCAAGATTACATCTGTAAGAATGAGATTACAGGCACTAAAAAATCACCGCTCCCGTTGGAAAACCCCAACTAAGCAAGCAACTAAAAGTGCGGTTTTGAGATAACTGAACAGCAGATGCGCAAAGGGAGGACAAGCCCCCCTCTGCATTGATCGAGTACGAACGACCCGAAGCGCGAAACTCAAGTGACTAGCGTGCGACCTCAAACAAACCGGTGGCGCCCATGCCTCCGCCCACGCACATGGTTACGACGCCGTAACGCAGGTTACGCCGTTGCAACTCACGCACCAGATGCCCCACTTGCCGCGAACCGGTCATGCCGAACGGGTGGCCGATGGAAATCGATCCGCCGTTGACGTTGTATTTGGCGTTGTCGATTTCCAGACGATTGCGCGCGTACAGGCACTGCGAGGCAAACGCTTCGTTGAGTTCCCACAGGTCGATATCCGCCACTTGCAAGCCACGCGCCTTGAGCAGCTTGGGCACTGAGAACACCGGACCGATGCCCATTTCGTCCGGCTCGCAGCCAGCCACGGTGAAGCCACGGAAAAACGCCTTGGGCTTGAGCCCCAGTTCCAGGGCTTTTTCCAGGCTCATCACCAGGGTCATCGAGGCGCCGTCGGACAGTTGCGACGAGTTACCCGCTGTCACCGAGCCGTCCTCGGCGAACACTGGTTTCAAGCCTTGCAGGCTCGCCAGGGTGGTGTCGGGGCGGTTGCAGTCGTCGCGATCGACCACGCCGTCGAGAATCTGCACCGCGCCGGTGTTTTTGTCCTCGACCTTGTACTTGACCGCCATCGGCACGATTTCGTCATTGAACAAACCATCGGCCTGGGCTTGGGCGGTACGTTGCTGGCTTTGCAGGGCGTAGAGATCCTGTTCTTCGCGGCTGACGTTGTAGCGGCGCGCGACGATTTCGGCGGTCTGGCCCATGGGGAAGTAAATGCCCGGTACTTGCTCTTTGAGCAGCGGGTTGATCAGGTTGTCGGTGTTGACGCTTTTCATGGTCAGACTGATGGACTCGACGCCACCGGCGACGATGATGTCGCTACAGCCCGAGGCGATCTGGTTGGCAGCGATGGCAATCGCCTGCAAGCCCGATGAGCAGAAGCGGTTGAGGGTCATGCCCGCCGTGCCAGTGCCCAGTTGCGACAGTACCGCCACGTTACGCCCGATGTTGTAGCCCTGGGCCCCCTCATTGGAGCCCGCGCCGACGATGCAATCTTCAACCGTCGCCGGGTCGATGCCGTTGCGGGTGAGCAGCGCGTTGACGCAATGAGCCGCCATGTCATCCGGACGGGTCTGGTTGAACTTGCCGCGAAAGGACTTGGCCAGGCCGGTTCGTACGCTGTCGACGATGACTACTTCACGCATGGGCTACCTCGATCTTGTGGTTGTTGGGCGATGGATCGAGGATAGATCCAGGCCCAGGCAACCGCGATGATCATTCACCCGGCATATACAAAACCATGGCTGGTTGAAGCAGTGGGACTTTGGGGTGGGACCGCTTCGCGCCCCGGCGCGGGGCAGGCCTGCTCACTGCGAAAAGCAAAGTCACCACACACCACACAACGGCAGCTCACCATAAAAAGCAAAATCACCACACACAGCCGGGTCACCACAAAAAGCACAATCACCGCAAAAAATCCTGCTCTCCTCAACCCGCACGGGTGGGGTCGATTGTTGAGGTGAATAGGCTCTTTGCGGTGAGCCTATACCTGATGGCGAACACAACCTTTGTGGTGAGCAGGCTTGCCCTGCGCTGGGCTGCGAAGCGGCCCTAAAACCGGCCATTGGGTTCTGCCTGGAGAAACGCGGCGACTGGATTGGGGCCGCTTCGCGCCCCAGCGCAGGGCAAGCCTGCTCACTACAAAAAGCGAACCCACCATACAAAGCCTGCTCACCACAAAAAGCAAACGCACCACACAACGCCAGCTCACCAAAAAAAGTCTGCGCTCCCCAACCAGCACGGCGCGCAAACCGCGTAGTTATTTCTTCTTCTTTTTATCGTGCTTGTCGGACTTGGCGAACGCTTCTTCTAAAGCAAGGTTAATCGTGCGAAGCACCTTGACCCGCGCCCAGCGCTTGTCATTGGCCTCCACCAGGGTCCAGGGCGAGATTTCGGTGCTGGTACGGTCAACCATATCGCCCACCGCCGCGCGGTAGTCGTCCCACTTGTCGCGGTTGCGCCAGTCGTCTTCGGTGATTTTGAAGCGTTTGAAAGGGATTTCCTCACGGGCCTGAAAGCGTTCCAACTGCGTGTCCTTGTCAATCGCCAGCCAGAACTTGACCACGATCACGCCCGCATCACGCAGTTGTTCTTCAAAGTCATTGATCTCGCCATAGGCGCGCATCCAGTCCGCCGCAGAGCAGAAACCTTCGACTCGCTCCACCAGCACGCGGCCGTACCACGAGCGGTCGAACACGGTGAACATGCCGCGCGCCGGGATCTTCTGCCAGAACCGCCATAGGTACGGTTGGGCGCGTTCATCCTCACTGGGCGCGGCAATCGGCACGATATGGTATTGGCGTGGGTCCAGCGCCGCTGCAACCCGGCGAATCGCGCCGCCCTTGCCCGCCGCATCATTGCCTTCGAACACCGTGATCAAGGCGTGCTTGCGCATGCGTTTGTCACGCATCAGGCCGGAGAAGCGCGCCTGTTCGGTGATCAGTTGTTCTTCGTAATCGTCCTTGTCCAGATGCTGGCTCAAGTCGAGGCTGTCGAGCAGCCCCTTCTTGTCCACCGACGGTATCAGCGGCGCGGGGTTCATGCCGCTGGCCTTGCCTTTGGGCAGTTTCAACGCGGTTTGCATGCCTTCGAGCAGTAGCTTGCCCACGGTGAGGCTGCGGTAATTGCTGTCGACACCTTCGATCACATGCCACGGCGCGTAGTCGCGGCTGGTGCGACGCAGCACCCGCTCGCCAAAGTGCACGAACTTGTCGTAGGTCTGTGATTGCTGCCAGTCCAGCGGGCTGATGCGCCAACTGTGCAGTGGGTCGTCGGCCAAGGCCTTTAGCCGCGCCTTCATCTGTTTCTTGGAAAGGTGAAACCAGAATTTGAAGATCAGCGCACCTTCATCACAGAGCATTTTTTCCAGGCGCTCGGCACCGGCGATGGCCTGATCGAGACGCGCGTCCTTGATCTGCCCATGTACGCGGCCTTGCAGCATCTGGCTGTACCAGTTGCCGAAAAAGACACCCATGCGGCCCTTGGCGGGCAACTGCCGCCAGTACCGCCAGGCCGGCGGGCGGGCCAGTTCCTCATCGGTTTGCTGATCGAAGGTACGGACTTCGATCAGGCGCGGGTCCATCCACTCATTGAGCAGCTTGACGGTCTCGCCTTTGCCAGCACCTTCTACGCCATTAATCAGGATGATCACCGGGAAGCGCTTTTGCTGTTGCAGCTCGTACTGCACTTCCAACAACGCTTCACGCAGGGCCGGCACTTCGGCGTCGTAGGTGTCTTTGTCGACGGCGTGACCAATTTCTGCGGATTCGAACATGGGCAACTCCCTTCCAAGATCAATCAAGACTAGCGGATTGGGCTGCACCACGGGCAAGCAATTGAATAGCGCTTGCCATGGATCAATCAGCAACCCTGCCGGCTAGTCTTCAGGTAGATGGCAGATATCCAGGTCCTGATACTTCATCATCTGCTGGGTCAGCCGCTCCATCACCTCGTTGATCGCCTGCCTGCGCGGCGCGCGCAGGCCTTCCATTTGTGCCAGGTATTCACCATCGGTGAGGTTCTGACTGTTCTCGAAGAGCGCCTGCTGTTGACTGTCAAACGGCTCGGCAGCGCGCCTGAACGTCTCGGGAAACTGCTGTTTGAGATGGGCCTTCCAGAACGAGAGTTGGGCAATAAACCGCAAAAATACCGGCGACAGCTCGGCAATGAGGACTTGCTCATGCGCCCGCTCCAGGTTCTCGCTGGTCAAGTCAGCCAATGACCCGTAGCGCATGTGTTTGGGTTGCCCCGGCAACTGCAGGATCTTCGCCAAACCGACCCGATACGCCAGGCTGACCTCAAGCGGGTCTTCGCTGGCATGTTCGGCGGCGTAAGTGGCGGCAATCTTTTCCAGCTCACTGAGGCGAAACAAGCCGCGCCCCAGGGTCAGCAGCACCCCGGAGTTGCCTTGCCCACGGCCGGCCTGGCGCGTGGCGTTCGCCACGGCCTTGAGCACTTCGACCTGGCTGAAAATCTCTGTCGCGCCATCGACACAGTTCGCCGGATGGGCCACCAGTTGAAACACCTGCTCGCGCAACTCGACGCTGTCATGGGTCGCCTGCAGGACCTCCCAGACACGCCGGGTCATGTCCTCACGCACGTAACGGCTGTCGGCGGCGCCGGAGAGTTGCGCCAACAACGTCATCAGCGGCACCGATTCCGGATCGTCGCGCAGGTTGGCCCATATCGCCCGCTTGCCGGCATCGGCGGCCGCTACCTCGTCCGGCAGCCAGGTCCGCCTGGCCTTCAACTCGGTGAAACGTGACTGATCGTCCTCCACATAGCCCATGCCAATGCCCACTGCATCGCGGTAGCGAATCAGCGCCGTCATTGTCGTCGAGGACAATGGGTTGCCACCCAGATTGATCGCCTGGCTGTACCTGCGTGTCGACGCAAACAACCAGTCGGGCAATACCGTGATCCAGTTGCTGCGCAGGTCGACCTGTTCCAGATGGGCCAGGCGTGCGATCCCGACGGGCAAGTCCACCAGCCTGGCGTCCTGCAGTAACAGGGTTTGCAAATCGCGCATGTTACTCACGTCCAGATGCGCCTCGATGGGGTTGTGGCTCAGGTCCAACAGACGCAGCGTGTGCATATCAGCCAGTTTTCGCTGGGTATACGTCGTCAGCGCCAGTTGATTGTGGGGCAAGGACAAACTGTTCAGTTCGGGCATCCGCGAGAGGTATTCCGGGAGCCGGCTCAGGCGGTTGCGGTCCAGGTTGAGGCGCCGCAGCCCCTTGAAGCACTTGAGGAAATACGCCACATCATCGCCCAGACGCATGTTTTTCAGGGACAGTTGCCGAACATGGTCAAAGCGGATTTCGGGGGGCAGGTTCGGCAATGCGCCCACGCGCATGCCATCCAATATCAGCCCCGGCACGGGCACTTGTTGATCGTCGAGGACAAAGCTCTGGCGGCGCCAGCAGGCTTCAATCCGCTCGGCCACTTGCTGGCGGCTCTCGCGGACATCCCCCATGCCCGGCTGCGCCGCCAGGTCGCCGACGTTGCTCTTCCAGTGTTTGAGGACCGTGCGCAGGCGTTCCAGGTCAGCCTGCAGACGGGCAACGGCCTTGGCTTGGGCCAGGGCATCGGTCCCCAGGCTGCGCAGCAACTCTGCTGCCTGTACGTCACTGAACAGCGGATAGATTTTGCGCACCTTGCGCACCAGAGGTGAAGCGAGCGGCAGCGGGCTGGTCGGAGAGTCCGCCATGCGGCAGGAGACCTCCTGTTCCAGTGGCTCGCCAGCCTTGTCGGAAAACGCTTCGCCCGCCACCACACGCTCGCTCTGCGCGCGGGCCGCCACCCTACGGCGCAACCTCCATCCACCTTCGCTCGGGTTCAGCGGGAGTTCCAGGGCGCTGCGCTGGGTGTCCGAGAGCGTTTGTATAATCGCCTCGAACAGCCCGTCGGAACCGGCCTGGGTCGGCCCCATACTGACGCCGTTGGCGTCGAACGGCGAAAAGCCCGCCGCCGAACTGACCACCACTCGACGTACGCTCGCGCCCTCCCTCGCGCCCAGGGCCAACAGTGACCCGGTGGGCGAATCCTGGCGCAATTCCAGTTGCAACGCGCTATCCCAACCTTCGACGCG
Organism: Pseudomonas sivasensis; assembly: GCF_021391435.1. Lineage (NCBI taxonomy): Bacteria > Pseudomonadati > Pseudomonadota > Gammaproteobacteria > Pseudomonadales > Pseudomonadaceae > Pseudomonas > Pseudomonas sivasensis. The sequence continues at coordinate 4,380,167 of NZ_CP090029.1, forward strand.
CGGCAGCATGCGCACCGCCACACACTGGGTGTCGAGACCGGCCAACTCCGGCTGCTCGAAACCGGCCAAAGCACGATCCAGGCGCTGTGTCTCTGCGCTCAAGCGCACCGCTTCTGCCAGGGCCATTGGCACCCGCTGAGTGTCGCGCAGGGCTTGGCGCTCAACGGAGGATGCCTGGGCCATCAGCTCGCGCATCACGCGGGTGGGCAGTTGCGGGCAGGCCTGACGCAGCGGCGCCCACTCCTCGGGCACTGGCCCGTCGTAGGCCTGATACAACTGTTCAAACAACGGTCTTCGATCAGCCTTGAGCTGTGCGAGCAATTGACGCGCCAACGCTGTGTGCTCCTCATTGGCGGACACGCCTTCACCCAACAGTCCGACCTTTTGTTGCGTATCCAGGCCTGACAGCAACACGTCAAACACCTGCCCTTCACCCAGGGCCTGCTCGCTGAGGCGCAATGCCTGAGACGCCTCAAACGGGCCGGCGGCGGGATAACGCGCCGTGACGCCACCTTGAGCATTCAGCACCTCAAAATAACGACCTTGGGGCCAACCCGGCAGCAGCGGCAACGCGTGCATTTGCGCGGTCGCACTTTGCCCATTGCGGTACCCCCCGCGCTCCAACAGCCACACCAGGTCGCGAATCGACTGCTCCAACCGAAAACGCTCATACAGATCACGAAAGCGCGCCGCAAAGGGCAGGCATTCCTGCGCCAGGTGATACCCCCAGCGGTGGGGCTTGTCGATGATGTCGTTAACCAGCCGCAGCTTGCGCGAGTCCAATGCGGGGTGACGACTGCTCGGCTCCAGGCGGGAAAACAAATAGTCCTGGTCTTCCCACTCCTCGGGATCTTCGAATGAAAAACGCCAGGCCCCCTCACCGTTGTGCAGCATCACCGGACGATAGGCCGTTTGCCGCGTACGGTGGCTGGCCCGCCACAGTCCCTGCTGCGGCTCATAGGTCACCTGATGCAGGTTGTCGCCGACTTTGACGTATGAGCGAGCGCCCACCTGGTAGAGGCCTTGCGCGTCGGCAGCCACGTCGTCGATCAGGTGATGATCGTGGGAATACTGTCCGATGTCAGGCCGCCACAACCGTGGCTGCCCATCCCTCGAACGCACCGCTTCCAACGTTTTGAAGTAACCGGCATAGCTTTGTCGGGTGCGCTTGAATACCTTGCCCACCACCTTGGCCCCCGCGGCGAACAACACCATTGACGTGATGTCCTGCGCCACGGCCACCAACTGTCCGAGCGCCTCCTCCTTGTCGCCACGGCGCCAGTCCTCGATACCGTCGTACACCTCGCCGAGCATCTGTCCCACCGCCACGCTGGTCATCAACAGGCCCAATGCCGGGACTATAAAACCAGCAAGGTTGAGCAACGTCAGCCCGGCGTCCAGATACTCCTGCAGACGCTGTTTGCGCACCTGCTCGTCGACATCCACCACCGGGACCGCCAGGGTGCGGGCGTCGATTTGCAGTTTGCCCGCATAGGTCGCAAAAAAGTGCTGCGCCAGGCTAGTGGTGATGGCCCTGGCCTCCAACACGCCCAAGGTACGGTGCTGGTCAAAACGACTGAAAAAACCGACTCGGTCTATTTCGCCCAGGTAACGCGCAAAGAACGTGCGGTAGGTGCTGACTTCCAGCTTCAAGTCCAGGTAGACCTTGAAATCGTTGAGCGATGGGTACTCAAAAAACGGTCGCCCCGGCTCATTGGGCATGTACACCACACAGGGCTCCTGCGGGTAATCGGCAATTGGCCAGCCGGAAAACACCAGCACGCTCCACAGGCAGCAATCCAGCGCATTCAAGCCCTGCCAGATAACCTGGCGCCCTTGAAACAACAGGCCCCTGGCCTGCTCAGGATCCATCTTCCGATCCAGCAGTGTGCATAACAGGTCATAGGTCTCGCCGGTGATATCGCCACGCATGCAGGCAATGTGCGCGTCGATTTTCACATCCAGGGTTTTCATCCAACCGATGTCGAGCGCTACACCATTGAGGTAGGCGTCATCGCCCGGCGCGCCAGCGTCAAGGTTGAACACGTCACTGATGTGCTGCTGATACAAGCCGCCTACATCAAGGTCGCGACAGCCCTTGGCAAATGCCTGCACGGAGACGGGGATCACCCCACGTGAGGCTGAGCCGAATTGCAGCCGCGACTGCTGTGGAAAATGCGCCTCTTGCGTCTCGTCCTCGGTAAAGTTCTGCAGGGCCATGTGCAGCAGGGTCTGCTGTTCCAGCTTGATGGTCCTGACATAATCCAGCGGCAGGACTTCTTTCTGGTATTCATAGAAGGCCCGCACGAACAGGTCCTTCTGCGGTTCAATCGTGACCTGCCAGTGCTTCTGGCAGTAAGCCTTCAATTGCGCACTGCAAAACTCATCCAGGGAGCGTAATGGGAGCAGGCGTCCGGCGACAGCGGCCCTGGCCTCATCAATCTGCGCCGCGTCCCGTTCCAGTGCCTCCAGTACACCTTTGGGGGCGTTTATCAGCCAGCCCGGCAGGCGCTTTTGCAGGACCTCGGCCTTGGGCAGGTCGCTGGTGATTTCCAGTAGCGCGGCTTGCAACTGGCGCTGCGTCAATTGGGTGCATGTCTTGGTCAAATCATCCTGGTCCGGCATCTGCAATATCCCTTATTGCCCATTAATCAGTCATTCACCATACCCCGACGCAAGCCTTTGAATTTACGCAGATAGTTGATCGTTACCCGGACCGATTCGGGCATTTTTTGCATGCAAGTATCAGCGGGCTACCACCACCGCCCAGCCCGGATCGGTCGCCACCGCCACGATCGGCTAGAATGGCCGCCTTGCCTTTGCCGAGTTGCCCATGAACCCCGTATCGCCACATGCCCAACTTGACTGGGACGACCAGGGACGCCCGCGTTCGCGGGTCTTCGACGACGTGTACTTCTCCGATCAGTCGGGCCTGGACGAAACCCGTTATGTGTTCCTTGAACAGAACCACCTGCAACAGCGCTTTGCCGCGCTTCCCGTGGGCGGACGATTGGTGATTGGCGAGACCGGCTTTGGTACCGGGTTGAATTTCCTGTGTGCCTGGCAGTTGTTTGATCAGCACGCCGTGTCCGGCGCCCGCCTGCACTTTGTCAGCGTGGAGAAGTACCCCCTGAGCCACGCCGACCTGCAACGTGCTCTGGCCCTGTGGCCAGAACTCAAGCCCTGGGCCGAGCAGTTGCTGGCGCAGTATGTCGCCATCCACCAGGGCTTCCAGCGTCTGGTGCTGGACAATGGCCGCGTCACCCTGACCCTGTTGATCGGTGATGCTCTGGAGCAGCTACCGCAACTGGATGCGCAGATCGACGCGTGGTTTCTCGACGGTTTCGCCCCGGCGAAAAACCCCGACATGTGGACCGCCGAGCTGTTTGCCGAGCTGGCACGCCTGGCCGCGCCGGGTTCGACCATTAGCACCTTCACCAGCACCGGCTGGGTGCGGCGCCTGATCAACGCCGCCGGGTTCAAGATGAAGCGCACGCCGGGGATTGGCCACAAGTGGGAAATCCTGCGCGGCGAGTTCCTTGGCTGGCCGGCGGAGACACCCGCGCCGGCTGCCATCAAACCCTGGTTCGCGCGACCACCTGCATTTAACGGCGAGCGCCGCGCCCTGGTGATCGGCGGCGGCCTCGCCGGTTGCGCCAGCGCGGCCAGCCTGGCGGCGCGCGGCTGGCAGGTCAGCCTGCTGGAACGCCACGCCGGCTTGGCCGAAGAGGCATCGGGTAACCCGCAAGGCGTGCTGTACCTAAAGCTATCGGCCCACGGCACAGCGTTGTCGCAGATGATCGTCAGTGGCTTCGGCCACACCCGGCGCCTGTTGGAACAGCTGCAACGCGGGGTGGATTGGGACGGCTGCGGCGTGCTGCAACTGGCCTTCAATGCCAAGGAAGCCGAACGCCAGGCACAATTGGCGCAGGCGTTTGCACCAGACCTGCTGCATCTGCTGGACAAGGATCAGGCCCAGGTCCGGGCCGGCATCGCGTTGCAAACCGGCGGGCTGTTTTTCCCTGAAGGTGGCTGGGTGCATCCGCCCGCACTGTGCCAGTGGCAAGCCACACAACCGGGTGTTGAGTTGCTGACCCATCGTGACGTACTGCAACTGCGCAAAGTCGACGGCCACTGGCAGGCCTGGGACGGTGAAACCCTGCTGGCCAGCGCGCCGGTGGTGGTGCTGGCGGGCGCCGCCGACGTCACGCGGTTTGCCGCCTGTGCGGAGCTGCCACTCAAACGCATCCGCGGGCAGATCACACGCCTGCCGCAAACCGCCGCCAGCGCAGCGCTGAGCAGCGTGGTGTGCGCCGAAGGCTACGTGGCACCGGCTCGCCTGGGCGAACATACCCTAGGCGCCAGCTTTGATTTCAAAAGCCAGGACCTCACGCCCACCGCCGCCGAGCACGCGGGCAACCTGGCGCTGCTGCACGAGATCTCCCCAGACCTGGTACAGCGCCTGCACGCCGACGCCCTCCCGGCCGAGGACCTTGAGGGTCGCGCCGCCTTCCGCTGCACCAGCCCCGACTACCTGCCGATTGTCGGCCCGCTGGCAGACAGCGCGCCGTTCGCCGACACCTACGCCGCGCTGCGCAAGGACGCCCGCCACGTGCCGCAGGCGCCGTGCCCGTGGCTCGACGGCCTGTACGTCAACAGCGGCCACGGTTCGCGCGGGTTGATCACCGCACCGCTATGCGGCGAGCTGCTCGCCGCCTGGCTGCACGACGAACCGCTGCCACTGCCGCGCAGCGTGGCCGAGGCGTGTCACCCCAATCGCTTCGCGGTGCGCGCGCTGGTGCGCAGCAACGTGAACACGCCCGCGCGCTGATCGCCGCGCGCAAGCGCGTGTCGTCAACGGCCGCCTGCAGCACGCGCCGGACCCTGTGCGTCATGTCTTCACGGGCATTCATGGAGTCCGCCGTGCCACCCAGCTCCGAGAGCAGCTTGAACAGGCCATCCGAACCCGGTTCATCCCTAAGTCCCTGCCAGGTGGAGGTGCTGCGCGAATCGCGCGGCAAGCGCTCGTCCAGCCACAATTGGCGGGCTTTCTGCTCGTTGAGGCGGGTGATGTCGCCTTCCAGGTAGCCCATGCCCACGCCCACGCTAAACCGACGATGTCGGACGAAAGCGGTATAAAAACCCCGCTTGCTGCGCTGCGGTTTTGGGTAGACACCGGGCCGATACAAGACCTACGGCCTTTTGCCTTATAACAGATTGATCTAAAACTCCGCCGATGCACCCCGGTCAGTTTCTGGGTACCCGCCATTTGTGCGCGGTGACCTTTTCTCTCCCCAACGGAAAAACCGGTAAGGAATTTATGTGCGGATTAGCTGGCGAGTTACGTTTCGATCACCAACCTGCCGACCTGGCAGCGGTGGAGCGAATCACCCATCACTTGGCGCCACGCGGCCCTGACGCGTGGGGCTTCCATGCCCAAGGGCCGATTGCCCTGGGCCATCGACGCCTGAAAATCATGGACCTGTCGGACGGCTCCGCCCAACCGATGGTCGACGCCCAATTGGGCCTGTCCCTGGCGTTCAACGGCGCGATTTATAACTTTCCGGAATTGCGTGAAGAGCTGGAAGCCCTTGGCTACGCCTTCTATTCCGGTGGTGACACCGAAGTGCTGCTCAAGGGTTACCACGCCTGGGGCGAAGCGCTGTTGCCCAAGCTCAATGGCATGTTCGCCTTCGCCATCTGGGAACGCGACGCCCAGCGCCTGTTCATCGCCCGTGACCGTCTCGGCGTAAAACCCCTGTACCTGTCGCGCACCGGTCAACGCCTGCGCTTTGCCTCAGCATTGCCGGCGCTGCTCAAGGGCGGCGATATCAACCCGATCCTCGATCCGGTAGCGCTCAATCACTACCTGAACTTCCACGCCGTGGTGCCGGCGCCGCGCACCTTGCTGGCAGGCATCGAAAAACTGCCGCCAGCGAGCTGGATGCGCATCGACGCCAATGGCAACACCGAACAGAAAACCTGGTGGACGCTGCTTTACGGCCCCCATGAGGACGAGAAAAACCTCACGCTGGAAGACTGGACCGACCGCGTACTCGACAGCACCCGCGAAGCCGTGGCGATCCGTCAACGTGCTGCCGTGGATGTCGGCGTATTGCTCTCCGGTGGTGTGGATTCAAGCATGCTCGTTGGCCTGCTGCGCGAAGTCGGCGTGCAGGATCTGTCCACCTTCTCCATCGGTTTTGAAGACGCCGGTGGCGAGGCAGGCAACGAGTTCCAATACTCCGACCTGATCGCCAAGCACTACGGCACCCGTCATCACCAATTGCGCATCGCCGAAAGCGAGATCATCGATCAACTCCCGGCCGCCTTCCGCGCCATGAGTGAACCGATGGTCAGCCACGACTGTATCGCCTTCTACCTGCTGTCGCGGGAAGTGGCCAAGCATTGCAAAGTGGTGCAGAGCGGCCAGGGCGCCGACGAACTGTTCGCCGGTTACCACTGGTACCCGCATGTCGACGGCGCCAGCGACCCGTATGCCGCCTACCGCGAGGCGTTCTTCGACCGCAGCTACGACGACTATGCCGCCACCGTCGCGCCCAAATGGCTGACCGCCAACGACGCCGCCGGCGACTTCGTACGCGAACATTTCGCCATGCCCGGCGCCGATGCGGCAGTGGACAAGGCTTTACGCCTGGACAGCACGGTGATGCTGGTGGACGACCCGGTCAAACGCGTCGACAACATGACCATGGCCTGGGGCCTCGAAGCACGCACGCCGTTCTTGGATTACCGCCTGGTGGAACTGTCGGCACGCGTCCCGGGCAAGTTCAAGTTGCCCGACGGCGGCAAGCAAGTGCTCAAAGAGGCGGCACGCCGGGTGATCCCGAGCGAAGTCATCGACCGCAAGAAAGGTTACTTCCCGGTGCCCGGCCTCAAGCATCTGCAAGGCGACACTCTCAACTGGGTGCGTGAATTGCTGCTGGACCCGAGCCAGGATCGCGGCCTGTTCAACCCGGCCATGCTTGACCGCTTGCTGACCGACCCCCAAGGCCAATTGACCCCGTTGCGCGGCTCCAAGCTGTGGCAATTGGCAGCGCTGAACCTGTGGCTCAGCGAACAAGGAATCTGATTGATGAAACCCCACGCAGCGGCTTACAGCCAACGCTTGCTGAAGGGCCAGGCGCCAACCTACGAGCGCCTGCAAGCCCGACTCGCCGAAGATGGCAGCCCGCTGGCCGCCGAGCCTATTGCCGTGCATTGCGGCTGGGGCCGGCTATTGATCGGCCATACGTTTCCGGACCCGGCGAGCCTGGCGGGGGAACTGCTCAACGAACAACCCGGCGAACGCGACATCGCGCTGTATGTGGCCGCGCCGCAGCAGATCCTCGGGATTGATCCGCAGCAGTTGTTCCTCGATCCCTCGGACACTTTGCGCCTGTGGTTCACTGACTACCGCCCCGCCACCCGGGTGTTTCGCGGCTTTCGTATTCGCCGCGTGCAGACCGAGGCCGACTGGTTGGCGGTCAACCAGTTGTACCAGTGCCGTGGCATGTTGCCGGTTGACGCCGAGCGCCTGACGCCGCGCCATCAAGGCGGCCCGGTGTACTGGCTGGCCGAGGACGAAGACAGCGGCGCAGTGATCGGCAGCGTGATGGGCCTCAACCATCAAAAGGCTTTTCACGACCCGGAAAACGGCTGCAGCCTGTGGTGCCTGGCGGTCGACCCGCAGTGCACGCGCCCCGGTGTGGGCGAGGTGTTGGTACGCCACTTGGTGGAACACTTTATGAGCCGGGGCCTGAGCTACCTCGACCTGTCGGTGCTGCACAACAACCGCCAGGCCAAGAGCCTCTATGCCAAGCTCGGGTTCCGCGCGCTGACCACCTTTGCGATCAAACGCAAGAACGGCATCAACCAGCCGCTGTTCCTCGGCCCTGGCCCGCAGGCGGGGTTCAATCCCTATGCGCGGATCATTGTCGAAGAAGCACACCGGCGCGGTATTGATGTGCAGGTGGATGACGCCGACGCCGGTTTGTTCACCCTCAGCCATGGCGGGCGGCGCGTGCGTTGTCGTGAGTCTTTGAGCGACCTGACCAGCGCGATCAGCATGACGTTGTGCCAGGACAAGAGCCTGACCCACAAGGCGCTTAAAGCCGCCGGTTTGAAGCTGCCGTCGCAACAATTAGCGGGCAGTGCTGATGACAATCTGGAATTCCTGGATGAACACCAGCGCATCGTCGTCAAGCCCCTGGATGGCGAGCAAGGCCAGGGCGTGGCGGTGGATCTGCACAGTATCGAAGAAGTGCAGCAGGCCATCGAGGCTGCGCGCCAATTTGACAGCCGCGTGCTGCTGGAAAGTTTTCATGAAGGGCTGGATTTGCGCATCCTGGTGATCGGTTTCGAGGTGGTCGCCGCCGCTATCCGCCGCCCTGCTGAAGTCACCGGTGACGGCCAGCACTCCATCGGCGCGCTGATTGAAGCGCAGAGCCGACGACGTCAAGCGGCGACCGACGGCGAGAGCAAAATCCCGCTGGACGCGGAAACCGAACGCACCCTGCACGCCGCCGGTTATGACTACAGCAGTGTCCTGCCCCGTGGCCAGACACTCGCCGTGCGCCGCACCGCCAACCTGCACACCGGCGGTTGCCTGGAAGACGTCACCGCGATCCTGCACCCGACCCTGGTCGACGCCGCCGTGCGCGCCGCCCGTGCCCTCGACATTCCCATGGTCGGTCTGGACCTGATGGTCCCCGCTGCCGATCAACCTGAGTACGTGTTTATCGAAGCCAACGAGCGGGCCGGATTGGCCAACCATGAACCGCAACCGACGGCAGAGAAGTTTGTGGACCTGTTATTTCCCCATAGCCAGCCGACGGCTCAATAACCCTGTGGTGAGCGGGCTTGCCGCGCGGGGCTGCGAACCAGCCCCAAAACCTGCCAATGAGTGTTGACTCGAAGCGCGCGTTGCCTGGACTAGGGGCTGCTTCGCAGCCCAGCGCGGGTCAAGCCCGCTCACCACAAAAAGCCCGCTCGCCACGACAGCCCCACGGGTTGCCCTTATTTCATCAGGAGTCTTTATGAGCCGAACCATCCCCGAACCGGATCTCAACTACCTGCAAAAAGTGCTGTTGGAAATGCTCGCCATTCCCAGCCCTACCGGCTTTACCGACACCATCGTGCGCTACGTCGCCGAGCGCCTCGAAGAGCTGGGTATCCCGTTTGAAATGACCCGCCGCGGCACCATCCGCGCAACCCTCAAGGGCCAGAAAAACAGCCCCGACCGTGCTGTGTCGGCGCACTTGGACACCATTGGCGCCGCCGTGCGTGCGATCAAGGACAACGGCCGCCTGACCCTGGCGCCAGTAGGCTGCTGGTCCAGCCGTTTTGCCGAAGGCAGCCGCGTCAGCCTGTTCACCGACAACGGTGTGATTCGCGGCAGCGTGTTGCCGCTGATGGCCTCCGGGCATGCGTTCAACACCGCCGTGGATGAAATGCCGGTGAGCTGGGACCACGTAGAGCTGCGCCTGGATGCTTACTGCGCAACCCGCGCCGACTGCGACTCCCTGGGGATCAGCGTCGGTGACTACGTCGCCTTTGACCCGCTGCCCGAGTTCACCGAGAGCGGGCATATCAGCGCACGCCACCTGGACGATAAAGCGGGGGTCGCCGCCCTGCTCGCCGCGCTCAAGGCCATCGTCGACAGCGGCGAGCCGTTGCTGATCGACTGCCATCCGCTGTTCACCATCACCGAAGAAACCGGCAGCGGTGCGGCGGCAGCCCTGCCGTGGGATGTGAGTGAGTTTGTCGGCATCGACATCGCCCCGGTCGCCCCCGGCCAGCACTCCAGCGAACATGCGGTGAGTGTGGCGATGCAGGATTCCGGCGGGCCGTACGACTATCACCTGTCCCGCCACCTGCTGCGCCTCGCATCGGAAAACGACCTGCCAGTGCGCCGCGATCTGTTCCGTTATTACTTCAGCGATGCACACTCGGCGGTGACGGCCGGGCACGATATCCGTACAGCGCTGCTGGCGTTTGGTTGTGACGCGACCCACGGCTACGAGCGCACCCATATCGACAGCCTGGCGGCGCTGAGCCGCTTGCTCGGCGCGTACATCCTCAGCCCGCCGGTCTTTGCCAGCGACGCGCAGCCGGCCCAGGGTTCACTGGACCGCTTCAGTCATCAAATCGAGCATGAAACACAGATGGAGAGCGACACGCGCGTGCCGTCGGTGGACAGTCTGGTGGGCAACAAGTCCTCAGGCGAGTAACAGCCACTGCTGGCAACCCGGGTCCCGGCACAGTAGCATCGCCGGGATTCTCTATCTGAGGCTTGTATGCTGATTCCCTACGACGCTCTTGAAGTCGACACCCTGACCCGCCTGATCGAAGACTTCGTGACCCGCGACGGCACCGACAATGGCGACGACACGCCCTTGGAAACCCGCGTGCTGCGCGTGCGCCAAGCGCTGACCAAGGGCCAGGCCCTGATCGTGTTCGACCCGGAAAGCGAGCAATGCCAGTTGATGCTCAAGCACGATGTGCCCAAGCATCTGTTCGACTGAGGGTGTTTTAGGGGTTGGTGGCGGGTTGGGATTGAGTGGCTTGGCGTTCGAGCATTTTCTGATGCACCTCGGCGCGGTGCACATTGATCCCCGCTGGCGCGGCGATGCCGAATTTCACTTGGTCGCCGTTCAGTTCCAGGATGCGCACGGTAATCTCATCACCGATGGAGATGATTTCGCCTACAGCGCGGCTTAAGACCAGCATGGCGTTTGTCCTTTTGGAGTGACAGGACCTCGACCATGCGCGCAGAAGGTTGATGCAACAATGGCGCGCAGCTAAATCAGGCAACACCTACACCAGTAGGTAATTTGCCTGACAGACCAACACCTGATTAGCCTTTAACAGCCTGTGCCTTGGCGCGCATCTTGTCGGCCATGGTAGTCATTTCGTCGTAGAGCAATTGCGGATTCTTCTGCTTCAACGCCCAGGCCATCCGGCCCTGCTCGTGGGGCAAGATCATGAATTCCCCTTCGGCGACACGCTGATAGATGTAATCGGCAATATCCGCCGCCGAGATCGGCGAACTCTCCAACAACTTGCCCACCTGGGCCTTCATCGCCGGCGTCGGCCCACGGAACGAGTCCAGCAGGTTGGTCTGGAAGAACGACGGGCATACCACATGCACGCCGACTTCCTGCTGCTTGAGCTCCACCAGCAGGCTTTCCGACAGCGCCACCACACCGGCCTTGGCTACGTTGTAGTTGCTCATGGCCGGCCCTTGCATCAGCGCCGCCATAGAGGCGATGTTGATGATGCGGCCCTTGCTCTTTTCCAGCAGCGGCAGGAACGCTTTGCAGCCTTTGACCACGCCCATCAGATTGATCGCAATCTGCCAGTCCCAATCCTCCAGGGACAGTTCGGCAAAGAAACCACCCGAGGCGACGCCAGCGTTATTGACGATCACATCGATGCCCCCCAGCTTCACTTCGCACGCCTGGGCAAACGCGGTGAGCTGGCTGTAGTCGCGCACGTCGCAACGTTGGGTAAAGCCATCGCCCCCGGCCTCGCGCACGAGCTTGAGGGTTTCCTGCAAGCCTGGCTCGCTGACATCCGACAAGGCCAATTGCCAACCCTCGCGGGCCCAGCGCAGAGCGATTTCACGACCCAGGCCGGACCCGGCGCCAGTGATCATCATGCGATTTTGCATAGGAAGCTGCCTTGTGGTTCACAGAAGAAGTGATCGGCAGTGTAGCGAAGGTTTTTCCTGCACCCACGCACCATCAGATTGATGAATGCCCCAGGCAAACCGTGGGCCGGGTCGGATGCTTGCGCATTGCCTAAGTTCAATCTTTTTCAACTAGTACGACGCAGCTGCGAGCGCATTAAAAGAAATAAGCGTGTTTGCAAAATGCTTTAAAAAAACACGGAATTTTATGCGAAGCGCAGGAGTCGGAGTTGTTAAGGCGCTCGTAATTAAACCTGCGGTCGTAACGTTAAATCATCAGTCCTTGCACAAGGCCTATAAGGAAATAAAACCATGAGCCTCATTCTAATCATCATCCTGATCCTGCTGCTGGTCGGTGGTCTGCCAGTCTTCCCGCACTCCCGCAACTGGGGCTATGGCCCGTCGGGTATCCTGGGTGTTGTTCTGGTTGTCCTGCTGGTGTTGTTGTTGCTCGGCCGGATATAAAAACCGCATAAAAAAAGAGGCCTGAAAAGGCCTCTTTTTTATTGCCGGTTAATTAGTCCGGCTTGCCGTCAACTACGCCGGCGGTGTTATCCAACAGGCTCTTGGTGGCCGTCTGCAGGAAAGACTCAAGTTTCTGCTTCAACGCAGCCTCGTCCGGCGATTCAGGAATCACCTTACCGGTCGGGTTAGCGCCCAGTTCGTATTCCCACAACTTCGGTGGCATCTCCTTAGGCAGAACAAGGATGCGGTCTGCGGTGACCAAGGCCACGGTCTGGTCGCTGCCCGAAGGCTTGATCACGCCAAAGCCTTTGTCGCCTTCCGGCAGGTTCAGCAGATCACGACCCCAGCATTGGTGCAGGGTGTCGCCACCGAGGCGGCCCATAATGGTCGGCACGATGTCGATCTGGGTGCCCACGGTGTGGTCACGCTCGCCGAACTTCTCCTGCATGCCCGGTGCAATCATCAGCATTGGCACGTTGAAGCGGCCCAAGTCCATCTCGGTGATCTGCTGTTCGTTGCCGAAGCCGTGGTCGCCCACGATTACAAACAGGGTTTCCTTGAAGTACGGCTCCTTGCGGGCCTTTTCAAAGAACTGGCCCAGGGCCCAGTCGGAGTAACGCATGGCCGTCAAATGCTCGTTGAGGCTGCCACGGTCAGTGACTTTCTCGACCGGCAATGGCGTCGGCAACGCGTACGGCGTGTGGTTGGACAGGGTTTGCAGCAGTGCGTAGAACGGCTTGCCGCCTTCGCGGGCTTTCAACTCTTGCAGGCCACGGTTGAACATGTCCTGGTCGGACACGCCCCACGTCGGATCAGAGAACACAGGGTCGACGAAGTCGTTGCGGCCAATGAAGTTGGTCATGCCCTGGTTGCTGAAGAAGCCCGACTGGTTGTCCCAGGCGAAGTCGCCGTTGTAGACATACACGTCGTCAAACTGACGCGCGCTGAGCAACTGCGGCAGGCCCGACAGCTTGTGGCTGCCTTCCGGTGTCTGCATCAGGTATTCAAAGCCTGGCAGGTTCGGGAAGCAGGCCATGGTGGCGAACATACCCTGGTGGGTGTGAGTGCCGTTGGAGAAGAAGCGGTCGAACAGCAGGCCTTCCTTGGACAGTTTGTCGAAGGATGGCGTGATGTTGCCCGGACGGCCCAATGCGCCTACCGAGTGACCGGCGAAGCTTTCCATCAGGATGACCACGACGTTCTTGATCGGCAGGGTCTTCTCGGCCGGCGGCATGTAGTCACGGCGCACGGCGGCGGTGTCGGTATCGACCAGTTTCTCTTGGGGCAATACCAGCATGTCGCGCACGGTCTGGGTCGCCAACGGCTGATCCAGAGTGGCCTTCCAGATATTGGCGCGGTCCTCACCGAACCGAGCCTTGGCCGCCGCGATCAGCGACAAGGTGCCATTGAGGCCCAACTGGTTGGCGAAGTTCGAATCGGTGGTGTACACGTCGCCCCAGCGCAGCGGCGGGCCCTGACGCAGAGTGCCACGGGCGGCAACCACAGCGATCAGCAGGCAGACCACGAACACCGCGATGCGGCTGTACCACGGCGCGACCTGGCGGGTGCCGATACTGCCACCGCTGAATGGGCCGCGTGGGCGCGTCGCGCGATCAGCGCCTTTGAAGGCGATGCTCAGGATCAGCGTGCCTAAGGCCCAGGCCAGCAGGTAGCGCACCACCGGAAAACCGTACCAGAGCATGCTCATCACGGTTTTCGGGTCTTCCTTCACGTACTGGAAAACCAGGCCGTTGAGGCGCTGGTGGAACTCGCGGTAGAAGTCCATCTCCATCAAGCCCAGGAACAGGGCGATGCTGGACGCAATGGTCAGCCAGAAACGGAAGAACCCACGCGCGGCCATGGCCCGTACGCTGAACAGTGCCAGCAGCAGCGGGATCAGCAGATACACCACCAGGCGTATGTCAAAACGCAGGCCGTTGGCGAACGCTTCCAGGAAGGTCGAGGCCGGGGTGTCGAGGATCATCTCGCGGTTGTACACCAGCAGCGCCAGGCGCAGCAGGGAGAACATCACCATCATGACCAGTGCGCAGAGCAGCGTGTATGCCAGATGGGATTTGACGGTCGGTTGCAGCAGGCGATTAGAAGCTCGCTGCTGACTCAGGGCGTCCGGGTTTGCCATGTCGTTTCAGGACCCATTGGAAGTTTAAGTGACGAAATATCGCGGTGGCGCGAATGGTGCCCGATCAATCACAGCAAGGCTATTAATTACTGAACGTGCACCGCTGCACCGCCTTTAATAGCAGGCAGAAAAAGCCGGAGAATTGTCTTGGATGGGTTGTGAAAATTCTGTACAGCGAATATTTCGATACAAAAATCACACAGGCATCCTGAAACGAAATGTGGGAGGGGACTGGCTCCCGATCGCAATGTGTCAATGCCAGATGAGTGGCTGATACACCGCTATCGGGAGAAGCTCCCTCCCACATTTACTGTGCCCACTCCAGACGGAGTGAAGCGATCAAATCCGCACGTTACCCCGTGGCCCGGCAATCGCCCAGATGATCAGGCCCAGTACCGGCAGCAGCAGGATCAACAGGATCCACAACACCTTGGCGCCAGTGCTCGCGCCGCTTTTAAACACATTGATGATCGCCCAGATATCCAGCGCGAGGATGATCAGCCCAATCAAGCCATTAAATGTGGAACCCATGGTGTCGCTCCTAAGTGAGGGCATGCACTTGTAGGATAGTCAGCCCTGGCAGGGGTTCCGTTTTATTTCAGACGTGGACCGCCACCTTCAGCGCTTCCAGGGACGGCTCCGCCTTGATGCCGACTTCGGCGCACAGCTCAAGCACCCGTGGCAGGTCGTTGCCAAACACCAATACGGTCTGGATTTCGTCATCCAAGGGCAGGCTGAAATCAAGCAGCACATAGCCGCCATCCTCCGGGCTCAGGGCGCTCATCTGGATCTGGATGCGGTTCAGCGCGGTGAGGCCGTCAGCCTTGGCCAGTTGCTTGGGCTTGAGGTTGAACGCGACACCCGGACCGAACGAGGCGACGATCTGCGCAAACAGATCGCCATAGGTGTCGGCCTGGAACAGCACGGTCTCTGGCAGGCTGCCGACCACCACCCACTCCCCCAAAGGAATCGGGAAGGTGTCGTCGTAGTTGATGTCTGGGTTGGCTGCCAGAAATGCAGCAGGATCGGCGTAGGCCTGGGCAGCCTCATCGGCGATGCGCGCGACCTCGTCCTCGCCCATGACCCCGGCGCTGATTTTGCTGATAAGTTCGACGAGGGCGGTTTTCATGGGGCGATCCTGTAACGGGCTGGTTTTTGAGGGCGCAAAGCCTACACCAGTTTCTGCAACTGCGCCGCCGTATCCACCGCGCCCATGGTCTGGGCCGCTGCCAGCGCCGTCGCGCCCTGGGCATCTGTGGCCTTGGGGTTGGCGCCCTGACCAAGCAGGTAATCGACCATGTCGACGCGGTTGAACATCGCCGCCATCATCAGCGCGGTGCGACCGTCTGAGGACGCGGCTTCTACCGGCGTCCCACCCTCGATCAGCGCCTTGACCACCGGCAGGTTGCCCTTGAAGGCTGCACCGGCAATCGGCAGTTGGTTCTTGTCGTTCGCGATCAGTGGATCGGCCTTGAACTCCAGGAGCACTTTCACCGCCTCGGCGTGGCCGTGGTAGGCCGAGAGCATCAGCAGGGTGTCGCCATTGTGGTTGCGGAAATTGGCCGGCAAGCCTTTGGCCAACAGCGCGGCAAGCATGGCCGCGTCGCCGCGGCGGGCCACGTCGAAGACTTGCTCGGCAAATTCGGCGGCTTCGTCTTCGGTCATTTGTTTAGGCTGGTCGGACATGTGGGGCTCCTTATCTGGTACTGAATAGGCGCCAGTGTCGCGAGGGAGTTCCCACCTGTCATGGCTTTTTTGTCAAAAGCCCCCATAGCCACAATCAATAGCGGAACTGACCGCCCTGGATCTGCGCGAGTAATTGCCCGGTGACCGGCACGTAGCAGTCCGAACCCGGCAGCCAGGCATACACCGGGTCATTGCCGGCCTTGTCCGGATCGAAAGCCTCCTCCTTGAGCTTGACCTTCTGGTACTTGAAGGTACCGGTGGTTTCCATCTTGACCTTGATCCGCAGGAACAATGGCACCGCATAGGCTGGCAACTGGCCGTGGGCGAATTGCAGCAGCTCGCGCATGTCCAGCGCGGCCAGGGACTCGCTGGGGGTGATGGCGACCATGCCCGCGCGCCCGTTGGTGTTCTCGATCTCAACGCCATACGCCACCACTTCGGCGATCTGGGGGTGTTGCAGCAGGACATTCTCGACCTCGGTGGTGGAGACGTTTTCACCCTTCCAGCGGTAAGTGTCCCCAAGGCGATCGACAAATTGCGCATGGCCGAAGCCGATGCTGCGCAACAAATCGCCGGTATTGAAGTAGCGATCGCCCTTTTCAAACACGTCAGTGAGCACCACCCGGCGATTTTTTTCCGGATCGGTGTAGCCGTCGAAGGGCGATTTTTCATCGATCCTCGCCAGCAACAGCCCCTGCCCGCCCGAGGGCACCTTACGCATAAAGCCATCGCTGCCGCGCAGCGGCTCGCCGCCTTCGTGGTCATAGTCCACCAGAGCCCAATGCTGCAGGCAAAAGCCGATGGTGTTGTCGAAATTCAATACGTTGGTAAAGCCGATATTGCCGTCGCTGGCCGCGTACAGCTCGCAGATATGCTCAACGCCGTAGCGCGCCTTGAACTGCGCCCACACGCCAGGGCGCAGGCCGTTGCCGACCATCTTGGTGACGCGGTTATCACGGTCGTTTCCACTGGGCGGCTGGTCGAGCAGGTAACGGCACAACTCGCCGACATAACCGAGGGTGGTTGCCTTGAATCTGCGCGCATCGTCCCAGAACTGGCTGGCGCTGAACTTGCGGCGGATGGCAAAGCCTGACGCGCCGACAATTGCAGAGCCCCAGCACACGCACAATCCGGTGGCGTGGTAGAGCGGCAAGGTGCAATAGAGGACGTCATCCGGCCCCATGTCCAGGGCGATACTGCCGAAGCTGACGGCCGTTTTGGTCCAGCGGCCATGCTTCATGATCCCGGCCTTGGGCAGGCCGGTGGTGCCGGAGGTGTAGATATAGAAGCACGGGTCATTGAAGAAGACCTGCGCGGTGCTGGCCGGATTGTCCAGCGGGCACTCGGCACTGACCGCCATCAGGTCGATATAACCGTCGGGCACCTCGGTGGATTGCTGATCGGCGACGAACCAGGTTCGATCAGCCTTGATCGCGACCTGATCCCGCACGGTTTCATAGGAGGCCACCAGTTCCGCACCGACAATAATGGCCACTGGGCTCACCAGGTTCAGGCTGTGCACCAGCGCCGCCTGGGTTTGCGCAGTGTTGAGCATCGCGCAGATGCCACCCAGCTTGGCCACGGCGAGCACGTTCAAAAGTAATTCGGGGCGATTTTCAACAAACAGAGCCACCACGTCACCCTTGCCGATGCCCTGGGCGTGCAGGTGATGGGCGATACGGTTGGCACGCTGGTTGGCTTCGGTATAGCTGAGCACCTGATCGCCATACAACAAAGCGTTGCCATCCGGATTGCGCAGGGTGGCTTGCTCAAAGTGCCAGCCCAATCCGCAAGGCTGCGCGGGGTCTGTGACATTGGCGGCACGCATGCCACGCACAACGCGTGGCAGGGCACGAACAATGGAGGGCACCTTACGCAACAGCTTGCCCCAGGTGATCATGTCGTTCTGCGGGTGGCTCATGGTGGAACATCCTTTTTCTTATTGTTCGTATGATCCAAAAGCACCCATTTCTCCGTAAGAAGGAGGCCGAGTGCATTGAAGGAAAATACGTCAGCCCTTCTTCGACTGTACACGCGGGATTTGAAAAGTTTTGTATCCCAACAGACGACGACTGAAAAAGGGAATTTAGCCCCGCAAAGGGAGTCTTTATGGATAGCGGCATGCCCATCCGGCCGCGCCAAGTAACGCAAAATGCAGGATGCATGATGGCCCTTCATGCAATTTGCACGAATCTGAAAATCTCAATTTTTTATAAGCCATTGATTTACAAGGATATTTTAATAAATCAGGAGCTGGCACAATCACTGCACCTATCACTCCATGCTTGCCAAATTGAGCCAACGGAGCTGATAGACATGAGCCTGATCCAAGATAAATTCGCTTCAGTATTCTCCAACTACGACGTCACCACCCAGCCACGTCCAGACGGCGGCATCCTGCTGACACTGCGCAATGGTGAGGGCAAACAGGTCAAGCGTTCGATCTCCTACCAGCAGTTGCACACTGCCGACCAACTTACCTGGGTGATCAGTGCCATTCGCCGCGACCTGGCCGAGCAAGCCAGTGACCTGCCGCAAATTTCGATGCTGCAAAGCCAGAACCGCTTTGCCCTGCCGACTTACCATTCGGCTTAAGTACTGCACATAAAAAAGGGCCGCGACGCCGTTGAGCGTCGCGGCCCTTTTTCGTTGAGGTCAGCACAGGCCTTGGCGCGCGGCCTCGTTCATCGCCTGTACACGGTTGGTGACTTCCAATTTTCCGTAGATATTGCGCAGGTGAAATTTGACGGTAGCCTCGGACGTCGCACGGATCTGACTGATTTCCCAGACGGTCTTGCCCTCGGAAGCCCAGCGTAAGATCTCCAATTCCGCTGGGGTCAGCGGCTTGCCGGACAAACTCAGGCGTCTCCTGAGCGCGTTGGGCACGAAATACGGCGGCGGACACGGCTCCTCTGGCCCATTCATTACATTTCTCCTTCTTTTTGGCTGATCTCCTATCACCCTTCGGATTCCTCCTATTGACAGGTGATACAACTGGTGCCGCAAAGAGTTACATAACGAATGGTTTCAGTGCGCATTGGCCGCGATAAACAGCCAAGCCCTACAAGCAACTAAGCCTCTTCCCACAACAACTTCCAACTTGGCGGGATTGAACATTCCAGCTGCCTGGTTTCAATCATCCAAACCTGGGAAACGGCTGGCAATATCATCGCCGGTGAATGCCGGGACCGCCCCTTGCACCGTTTTAGCTAAGTGCAGTGTGACCAAGTGGGGGTTCTCGCCCATATCAAACCAGTGCGCCATGCCGGCCGGGATCGCCAGCAGGTCGTTTTTCTCGCAGCGCACGGCATATACGTAGTCGCCTATGTGCAGGCTGAAAAGGCCCTGGCCCGCGATGAAAAAACGCACTTCATCTTCGCTGTTACGGCGCTCAGAGAGGAACCGAGCCCGCAGCTCGTCCTTCTGAGGGTGGTCGCTCGTGACACTGAACACCTCCACCGAAACGTCGCCCAGCGCGTCGATCTGCGGCTGATAGGCGGCAATCATTTCAGCCTCGCTGGCGCCCTTCTCGATCGGGCTGGGCTGCCAGCGCTCGAACCGCACACCGTGCTCGGCCAGGGTCGCAGCGATGTCTTCGGCATGGGTCAAGACCTTGTTCGGCGTATCCGGTGAAGCGACGTGGTAGACAGCGACATAACTCATTGAAGGGTTCCTTGGTTCTGTTCGTGCAATCGAAGACCCATGATAACGGCCGCGGCCAGGGCGGCGACGCTGGCAATACTAAAGGTGAAGGTCGGCCCCAACAGGTTCCAGCTATAACCGGAATACAGCGCGCCCAGCGCACCGCCGGTGCCGGCCAAAGCGGCGTACAGCGCCTGGCCCTGGCCTTGTTGTTTATCGCCGAAGCTGCGTTGCACAAAGGCAATCGCCGCTGCATGAAAGCTGCCGAAGGTAGCCGCGTGCATGACCTGCGCCAATAGCAGCACCCAAAGAAATTCGGCAAACGAGCCCAGCAGTAACCAGCGCAGCGCCGCCAACAGGAAACTGGCCATCAACACCCGACGTACCGAGAAGCGCGTGAGGATACGGCTCATGGCCAGGAACATCAGCACTTCGGCCACTACTCCCAAGGCCCACAGCATGCCGATCACGCCACGGCTGTAGCCCAAGTGCTCAAGGTGGAGCGTGAGAAAGGTGTAATACGGCCCATGGCTCATCTGCATCAGCGCAACACACGCGTAAAACGCCAACACGCCAGGGCTACGCAGCTGCTTGAGGAAACCCTCACCGGCAAGGCGATTACCCTGGCTGGCAGGCTGCGCATTCGGCACCCACAGGCTCGCGCCAATAATCCCGGCCATGATCACCACGACCACCACCGGGTAGATATCCAGGCTCAGCCAGTCGAACAGCCGGCCCATGATCACCACGGTGAGGATAAAGCCGATGGAGCCCCACAACCGTACCTGACTGTAGCGCGACGTCTGTTTTTGCAGGTGCGCGAGGGTGATCACTTCAAACTGCGGCAGCACCGCGTGCCAGAAGAACGCATGCAGGGCCATCACCAAAGCCAGCCAGGCGTAGGTCTTACTGACGAAAATCAGCGAAAAACCGACCAGGGTGCACACTGCGCCAAAACGCACGATGGCCAGGCGGCGGCCGGTATAGTCGCCCAGCCAGCCCCACAGGTTGGGCGCCACGCAGCGCATCAGCATGGGGATGGCCACCAGCTCGCCGATACGCGCGCTGGAGAAGCCCAAGTGATCGAAGTACAGCGCCAAGAACGGCGCCGTCGCCCCCAGCAGGGCGAAGTAGAACAGGTAGAAGCTGGAGAGGCGCCAATAAGGGAGCGCTGTCACAACCAGCCCGTCACAGCTGGCCCAGTACCGGAGTGCTCACCTGCACCTCAGCATTTTGCCCACGGTTGCGCAGCAGGTGGTCCATTAACACGATGGCCATCATTGCCTCGGCAATGGGCGTAGCCCGGATGCCAACGCACGGGTCGTGGCGGCCCTTGGTGATCACATCCACCGGGTTACCGTTGACGTCAATCGAGCGGCCTGGGGTGGTGATGCTCGACGTGGCCTTGAGCGCCAGGTGCGCAACGATTGGCTGACCGGAAGAAATGCCCCCAAGGATGCCACCGGCATTGTTGCTGAGGAAACCTTGTGGGGTCATCTCATCGCGGTGCTCGGTGCCGCGCTGGGACACACACGCGAAGCCTGCGCCGATTTCCACGCCTTTTACGGCGTTGATGCTCATCAGTGCATGGGCCAGTTCTGCATCCAGACGGTCGAAGATCGGCTCGCCCAGGCCTGGCTTGACGCCCTCGGCGACCACAGTGATCTTGGCGCCGACGGAGTCCTGGTCGCGGCGCAACTGGTCCATATAGGCTTCCAGTTCCGGCACTTTATCCGGGTCAGGACAGAAGAAAGCGTTGTCATCCACGCTGTCCCAGGTCTTGAACGGGATTTCAATCGGGCCCAACTGGCTCATGTAGCCACGGATCACGATGCCCTGGGTGACCAGGTATTTCTTGGCGATGGCGCCAGCGGCCACGCGCATGGCGGTTTCGCGCGCGGAACTGCGGCCACCGCCACGGTAGTCGCGTTCGCCGTATTTGTGGTGATAGGTGTAGTCGGCGTGGGCCGGTCGGAACAGGTCCTTGATCGCCGAGTAGTCTTTGGACTTCTGGTCGGTGTTACGGATCAGCAGGCCGATGGCGCAACCGGTGGTACGACCTTCGAAGACGCCGGAGAGGATCTCGACTTCGTCGGGCTCCTGGCGCTGGGTAGTGTGGCGACTGGTACCGGGTTTGCGGCGATCGAGGTCGCGCTGCAGGTCCTCCAGGGACAGTTCCAGGCCGGGCGGGCAGCCGTCGACAATGGCGACCAACGCCGGGCCGTGGCTTTCGCCTGCGGTGGTGACAGTGAACAGCTTGCCGAAGGTATTGCCGGACATGCAGGGCGCTCCGTGAAATCAGTTGTAATCACTCGGGGGTGATAACCAAGCGCGCCAGTATACGCGGGCCAACCGACTAGTTCATCCTCGAAACCTTACCGGTCGGCACAGGTCCAACCGACACTTCACCAATGATGGCGCGATGATGCTGCGAGTTTTGCTGTTTACCCTCACCCTGTTTACCGCCGTGGCCCACGCCGCGTCCCCCGTCGTACTGCAACGGCCCATCAGCCTGGACACCGGCAGCGGCGAGCTGTTTGGTTCGCTGCTGCTGCCCCAATCCGACCATCCGGTGCCCGTGGTGCTGATTATCGCGGGCTCCGGTCCCACCGACCGCAACGGCAACAGTGCCGACGGCGCGCGCAACGACAGTCTCAAGCGCCTGGCGTGGGTGCTGGCACGACACAACATCGCCAGCGTGCGCTACGACAAGCGCGGTGTGGCGGCAAGCCTCGCCGCCACACCTGACGAGCGTAACCTGACCCTCGACGCCTACGTGGCCGACGCAGTGGCCTGGGGCAACATGCTCAAGGCCGACAAACGCATGGGCCCGCTGATTGTGCTGGGCCACAGCGAAGGCGCGCTGGTCGCCGCCCTCGCCGCCCCGCAACTCGACCCGGCCGGTGTAATCTCCCTGTCAGGTAGCGCTCGTCCGGTGGACCAGGTCATCCGCCAGCAACTGGCCGATCACTTGCCCCCTGCCCTGCTGCTGCGCAGTAATGAAATCCTCGATCACCTCAAGGCCGGTCAGGTGGATGCCGATGTACCTGGCCCGCTGGAGGCTATTTTCCGACCCAGTGTGCAGCCTTACCTGATCAGCCTGTTCCGCGCCGATCCGTCCGCGGCCTTTGCCAAACTGCGCATGCCGGCACTGATCGTCCAGGGCACCAACGATATACAGGTCGGTGTCGGTGACGCCCAGCAACTGAAAAGGGCCAAGCCCGATGCCGAGCTGACGGTGATCGAAGGCATGAACCACGTCATGCGCATCGTGCCCAATGACGTGAAGCAGCAATTGGCCTCCTACAATGACCCGCAATTACCCCTCGCCGCAGAGCTGGGTAACCGCGTGGTGCGCTTTATCGCCGGACTTCAACCCCGTTAAGCGACAATTTGCCTCCAGTCCTCGCAAAAACGGCCGATAAGCCAAGAGTCGACAGCAAAAAGACTGTCGGCTGGCTGGGCTTGGACAGGATCGCGCCGCATGACAACCACTGAAGCAACACCAGAACCGACCGCCGACACCCCGGCTGAAAAAACCGAGGCCGTCGACGCGGCGCCTCTGCCGTGGGCGGATGTCCAGGCCGAACATTTCAAGATGCTGCGCCTGGCCCCCCTGGCCACCGACCGCGCCACTGGCCTGCGGCCGTTGAGGTTCGTGCAGTTCGGCTATGCCGAGCGCAATGACAAGCAACACAGCCTGTTGCGCATGGTCATTCAGTTGCCCGGCCAGCGTGTGCGTCGCGAACAAAACCACTTGGATATATGGGTCGACCACGACACCCATCGCGTGCATTTCGGTCCGGGCAACAGCCTGGAAATCGAGCCGGCCAACCGGGGCATCGGCCGTTTCCTCGTGGCTCAAGGCGCTGCCTGGGCTAAGAAGAAGTGGTCGCACTACCGCGTCGACGGCGTCGACCTGGCCAACAAGGACGCACTCAACGAAGCCACGCGCCTGCGCCGCGACCACTTCTTGCGCATTCAGGGTTTTGATGTGGCGTATGCCGATGTGCAGCACCTCAAAGGCAACGTACAGCCAGGCAAGGTCGGTGATGTGCTGGACAGTTGGAACACTGAGAAGGTGCAGTTCGTCGAGATCCTCGAAGCCGCGCAGATGCTGCAACAGGCCGAACAGAACCTGTTGGAACAGGAAGTGAAGCTGCGCAAGGAAGAGGAAAAAGTCACCAAGTTCAAGCGCGAGGACAGCGGGCTACGTTTCACCATCACCTGTCTGGTGGCGTTTACGGTGTTCCAGGCAGGGCTGTTGATCTGGATTGCGACACACCGCTAATAGGTTGCACTGCAATAAAAATGTGGGAGGGGGCTTGCCCCCAACAGCGGTGTATTCAGTCATGAATGTGTTGACTGAGACACTACCATCGGGGGCAAGCCCCCTCCCACACTGACCGCATGACCCACTCAGACCCTGGCGGCAAAGACGGCCTGATGCGCCCGGCACTGCTCGGCCGTGAGCATGAACACCCCGTGCCCGCCCCGCTGGAACTCCAGCCAAGCAAAGTCCACCTCTGGGTACAACGCCTCAACGTGCACCTGGCTGTTGCCCACTTCTACGATCAGCAAACCCTTCTCGGTCAGATGGTCCGCCGCTTCGGCGAGCATCCGGCGCACCAGGTTCAAACCGTCATCGCCACAGGCCAGTCCCAACTCCGGCTCATGCTGGTATTCGTCCGGCATGTCGGCGAAGTCTTCAGCGTCCACATACGGCGGGTTTGACACGATCAGGTCGAAACGCTGGCCTGGCAGGCCGTCGAAACCATCACCCTGCACGGTGTATACGCGCTCGTCGACGCCGTGACGCTCGATGTTCTGGTTGGCCACTTCCAATGCTTCGAAGGACAAGTCACCCAACACGACCTCGGCGTCCTGGAACTCGTAGGCGCAGGCGATGCCGATGCAACCTGAGCCGGTGCACAGATCGAGGATGCGCGCCGGCGGTTGGGCCAGCCACGGTTCGAAGCGGTTTTCGATCAGTTCGCCGATGGGGGAACGCGGGATCAACACACGCTTGTCGACGATAAACGACATGCCGCAGAACCAGGCCTCACCCAGCAGGTAGGCGGTCGGCACGCGCTCATGGATACGGCGGTGAAGCAGGCGTTGCACATGGGAGACTTCCTCTTCTTCCAGGTTGCAGTCCAGGTAACTGTCGGCAATTTCCCACGGCAGGCTCAAGGCGCCGAGCACCAATTGCCGGGCTTCATCCCAGGCGTTGTCGGTGCCATGGCCGAAAAACAGGTCTTCCCCATGGAAACGGCTGACAGCCCAACGGATATGGTCGCGCAAGGTGCGCAGGCGGGAAGTGATCACGGGGGCAGACTCCTGGAAAAAACGACTGGCGATTCTAACAGCCTTCGCCTGTACCGACGATGTACGAAAACTTGGCGCCACCCATCGGATTTCATCCAATTTGCCAGCATTGTGTTAAACAAGCCCGCCTCTTGACATGGCTGCACGCCAGCAACGGCGTAGCTTACGATGGTAGCGATTCACAGAACTGCTCAGCCAGTGGACAATGTCGCAAAAGCCCCCCTCACAGGAGCCCCAGAATGTCCGTTCCAAAGACGATGTTTCAACTCAGCGGTCGCGGTTACGCAGCAGCCAACCTGAACCATGCGACCCTCGTGATCATCGACGCCCAGAAGGAATACCTCAGCGGTCCACTCGCCCTCTCGGGCATGGACGCGGCGGTCGACCATATCAAGCAGCTTGTGACCTCAGCGCGCAACGCTGGCCGTCCGATCGTGCATGTGCGCCACCTGGGTACCGTCGGTGGCCTGTTCGACCCTCAGGGCGAACGCGGTGAGTTCATTCCCGGCCTTGAGCCTCAAGGCGACGAAACCATTATCGGCAAGCTTCTGCCCAGCGCCTTTCATGGCACCGGCCTGGAAAAGCACCTGCAAGACCTCGGTTCCCTGGACCTGATCGTCTGCGGTTTCATGAGCCATTCCAGCGTCAGCACCACCGTGCGCGCAGCCAAGAACCTGGGCTTTCGCTGCACCCTGGTGGAAGACGCCTGCGCCACCCGCGACCTGCCTTACAAAGGCGGCATCCTGACTGCCGAGCACGTACAGCAAACCGAAATGGCCATCATGGCCGACAACTTCGCCACCCTTGCGCTGACCAAAGATCTGATCTGATCGCCCTTCTGATGAGCGGCGCGGCAATGTTTATTGCCCCGCTCATCCGCTAAGCCTTTTGATTTGGCGCATTTGCCTCGGGTACAGGAACAAGCCGCGTATCTTCCGGTCGAAGGGCCGATACCCTGGAGGAAAGGTCGGAATGAAGATATCCGATGGTTTTGACGCTCGTCGCTTGCGCCCAAAGGGCCCGAGTAACTGGCGTCTGCGTCTGGTGGCCGGCATTGCCGCGTTGCTGGCGATTGTAGGTTTGTTGCTTGCGGGCGCTGGTGGCGCCGGCTTGTTTGGTCATTCACCGGCCCTTGGCGAACTGAATGCCAGCCCCGGTGGCTCTGCCCTCCTGCTGGGCATCGGCGTGCTGGTGCTGTGGCTGGGCGTGTGGTTGTGTCGTCGTAGCCGTCGGAAAATGCGCCAGCCGTTATCACTGAATATCGCTGCACACCTGATGAAAAAACACGACTGATGGCGCTTGGATAGCGTTTCCTGCGCCCGGCCGCCGCGAATTAGGTAAACTGCCCGCCCTTCGCGGAGGCCGACATGCAAGACGACGATTTTTCCCTGTTCAAAAACGAGCTGCGCGGCGTCAAGCCGATCAAGCACGACCGCGCCGATACCGGCAAACCCAAGGCTGATCGGGCGCAAATCGCCAAACTGCGCCAGGCCGCGACCGTGCGCACCGACGCCACCACCGTGGATGGCCTGTCGGACCAATTCGTGATCGACGTCGGCCCCGAAGACGAGCTGATGTGGGCCCGCGATGGCGTGCAGGAAAGCCAGATGCGCAAGCTCAAGGTCGGCCAGATCCCCTTCGAAGGTAGCCTCGACCTGCACGGCATGACCGTGGAGAAAGCCCGGGAAACCCTGTGGGCCTTTCTCGCTGAAGCCACCAAATTCGAAATCCGCTGTGTACGCGTCACCCACGGCAAAGCCGTGCGGCTGGACGGTAAGCGACCGATGATCAAAAGCCACGTCAACACCTGGCTGCGCCAACACGCTCAAGTGCTGGGCTTCACCTCCTGCCAGGCCCGCCACGGCGGCGCGGGGGCGGTGTATGTGATGCTCAAGCGTACGATGATGGAAGGCCGTGACGAGTAACAAGTGACATCGTCAGGCTTGCAGCGATGTGTCCGCCACCGTAACCTTGCGCTTTGCGAAAATCCCACAGGTAGTTTCATGTCCCTGGAACAGAATTACACCGCGATCCTCGGCCAACTCGGCGAGGACGTCTCCCGCGAGGGCCTGCTCGACACGCCAAAACGTGCCGCCAAGGCGATGCAGTACCTCTGCCGCGGTTATGAGCAGACGCTGGAAGAAGTCACCAACGGTGCCTTGTTCAGCTCCGACAACAGCGAAATGGTGCTGGTCAAGGACATCGAGTTGTACTCGCTGTGCGAACACCACCTGCTGCCGTTTATCGGCAAGGCCCACGTCGCGTACATCCCGAGTGGCAAAGTGCTGGGCCTGTCCAAGGTCGCGCGGATTGTCGACATGTATGCGCGCCGCCTGCAGATCCAGGAAAACCTCAGCCGCCAGATCGCTGATGCCGTGATGCAAGTGACCGGCGCCCTGGGCGTGGCGGTGGTGATCGAAGCTAAGCACATGTGCATGATGATGCGCGGTGTGGAGAAACAGAATTCGTCGATGATCACGTCTGTGATGCTGGGTGAGTTCCGCGAAAACGCGGCCACTCGCAGCGAGTTCCTCAGCCTGATCAAGTAATAGGCTGCGCAGAAAAAGACCGGCGTTCATCGCCGGTTTTTTTTCGCCTGCAGAATTAAGGTAAGCTGCGGCCCCTTCTTCATGGGCAAGAGGTTTCAGCCATGTTCGTCAAAGCACTTCGAGTGGGCCTCGGCCACGTCATCATCGCCGGCGACTTACTTACCCGTCCGCGCAAAAAGCAGCGCCCTGCCGAACAACAGGCGCAGGTGAACGCAGCGGCCAAGGACCTGACCCTGTATCAATTCCACGCCTGCCCGTTCTGCGTGAAGACCCGCCGCACCCTGCACCGCCTGAATGTGCCGGTGGCGCTGAAGGATGCGAAGAACAACGAGCAGGACCGCCAGACCCTGCTGGAGCAAGGCGGCAAGATCAAGGTGCCGTGCCTGCGCATCGAAGAAAACGGCCAGACCACTTGGATGTATGACTCCAAGGTGATCATCGATTACCTCGATAAGCGGTTTGCCGCGATCTGACAAACATCGCAAAACTAATGTGGGAGGGGGCTTGCCCCCGATGAGGGAGTGTCAGTCACTGGATTAGCCGGCTGACACTCCGCTATCGGGGGGCAAGCCCCCTCCCACATTCAGTCCAGTGTTATCAATTCCAGATCCAGCAGCGCCGAGCCCAGGCACTTGCCGTGTGCATCCAGCGCCAGCGAGCGAGTCACCCCGCCACGCAGAATCCCCGGCAGCACAAAGTTCAACGCCTGCACGTTCGGCAATTCATAGCGTCGAACCGGTGCCGCACCCGGCTCCAACAGCCCGGCGAAGTACGCAGCCACACGCTCGGCCGTGAGCTGCTCACGCAGCAACGGATAATCCTCGGCGCGATAGGCAATGATTGAGACGTTTGAGGTGTCGCCCTTATCCCCGGTGCGGGAATGGGCCAGCGTGTGCAGTTTCATGCTTCGATCCTCGGGCTGACCGCGTCTCGGGGCAGTAGCAACGAGGCCACTGCCACCACTTGCCGTACGCTTTTACTGGCACCGCCGCCGCCGGACGGGCCGTTGGTGTAAAGGGTTTCCACTTCATTACCGACGCGCACCGCGTCCCCTCGGTCTTCACAACGCGCCGCCACGCGCAGGCGCACTTCCCAGGGCTCTACGCTGCTGCGTGGACCGTGGAGCGAGTCCATGCCAATCAGTTCGACGCGTAGGTCTTGCATCTTCACACCCATCAGTTCCAAACGCTTGAGTACGACATCCCGCGCCAGTTGCGCCCGTGCGACTGCACCCGGGCCGCCGTAGGACATCTGCCCCTCACCGATCCAGCCGTCGAGATAACCGACGCTGACCTTCAGTTGCTCGGGTCGCGCACGGCCATTGGCCCCTTGGGCACGCACGCGATCAACCCCCTCTTCGACGAACCCCACCTGGGAAAAATCCGCCGTCACGTCCGGCGTCAGGTACGCCGCCGGATCATGCACTTCGTAGATCAGTTGTTCGGTACACGTCGCGCGGCTGACCCGCCCCCCGGAGCCCGCAACCTTGGTGATCACGGCCTCACCGTCGGCATCGATCTCGGCCAACGGGAAACCCAGGCGCGCCAAATCGTCCACATCCTTGAAACCAGGATCGGCAAAATAACCACCGCTGACCTGCCCTGCACACTCCAGCAAATGCCCGACCAATGTGCCACGGCCCAAGCGCAGCCAATCGTCCGCCGCCCAACCGAACTCAAACATCTGCGGGGCCAGGAACAACGACGGATCTGCCACGCGCCCGGTAATCACCACGTCCGCCTCGGCGTGCAACGCATCGATAATGCCGTCGACACCCAGGTAGGCATTCGCGGAAATCAACCGCTCACCCAGTGAGCCAACGGTCTGTCCGTTATCGAGCACGTGATCGGGCTGCAACACTGACAGCACGTCGTCACCCACCACAGCTACAACGTTGAGGCTCAACCCCAATTCACTGGCAATCCGCCGCACTTCAAGCGCCGCCGACACCGGGTTGGCCGCGCCCATATTGGTGATCACGCGCAAGCGACGACGCGCGGTCTGCCTTCCAACAAACGGCAACACGCGGCGCATGCGCTCACTCAGCAACGGATCGTAGCCACCCTGTGGATCGCTGATACGGGCCTGTTGCGCCAAGGCGATGGTGCGTTCGGCCAGGCATTCGAACACGAGGTAATCCAGGTCACCGTGTTCGGCCAGTTCCACGGCAGGTTCGATACGGTCGCCGGAGTAGCCGGCGCCGGAACCGATACGCAAGGTTTTCATCTCAGATCACTCCCAGGAGCAACGCAGTCAGGGTCATCAACACTGACGCGGCAAACAGAAAAGGGATGGTAAAGCGCTGGTGATCGGCCAGTTCGATCTTGCACAGGCCCACCAACAGGAAGGTCGCAGGGGTCAACGGGCTGACCGGGAAACCGGTGGTGTGCACGCCCAGCAACGAGGCTTGGGCCACTTGCAGCGGGTCGACGCCCAAGGCCTTGCCGACTTCGGCGATCACCGGCATCACGCCGAAATAGTAGGAATCGGGGTCAAACAACATGCTCAGCGGCATCGACAGAAAGCCCACGACTGCCGGGATCAGCTTTCCGTGGCCGGCCGGAATCTGCGACACCGCCACTTCGGCAATCGCCTTGAGCATGCCAGTGCCTTGCATGATGCCGGTGAACACCCCGGCGGCGAGCAGGATGCTGGCCATGGTCAGGGCGGTTTTCGCATGGGCGTCGATGCGGGCGCGCTGGGCGTCGACATTCGGGTAGTTGATGCACAGCGCCACCACGGTGCCGAGCATGAACATCACCACCGGGTCGACCCAACCGGCAATCATCACCACCATCACCAGCACAGTGAGGATCAGGTTGACCCAGAACAGGCGCGGCCGACGCAGCTTGATGTCGTCGTCGCTGAGCACCCGTTGCGGCATCGCATCCACGCTGGAGCCAACGCCCAGGCCCAGGCGTTTTTCTTCACGCTGGCCGAGCCACCAGGCACAGGCGAAAACAAAGATCAGGCCGACGATCTGCACCGGGATCAGCGGCTGGAACAGGTCCGCCACGGGCACATGCAACGCTGCCGAAGAGCGCAGCACCGGGCCGGTCCAGGGCAAAAAGTTGACGCCGGCGGCCATAGCGCACACACAGGCGAGGATGCGTTTGTCGATCCCCAGCCGCGTGTACAGCGGCAGCATCGCGGGCACCGTGACCAAAAACGTTACCGCGCCGGAACCGTCCAGATGCACCAGCAGGGCCAGGGTCGCGGTACCGACGACGATGCGTGTTGGACGCGTCCCGACCGTACGCAGGATGCGATCAATGATGGGGTCGAGCATGCCGGCATCGGTCATGATCCCGAAAAATAGAATCGCAAACACAAACATGCCCACCACCGGGGCGACGTTCTTGATCCCCGTAATGATGAAGGCACTGGTTTGCAGGCCGAACCCGCCGAGCAGCGCGGCGATGATCGGCAAGGCGATCAGGGCCACCAGTGGTGAGAGGCGTTTGCTCATGACGGCAGCGAGCAGGCACAGGATGGTAATGACACCCAGGGTTGCGAGCATGGGTTACTCCAGAGCGGCCTTTTTGGCCGGTTATTGTTTTCCCTGGAGTATTGGAAGCGCGTTACTCTTTGTAAATTGGAATATTCACCACCGTATGTTCGGAAAAACAAAATGAAGCCGCGCCTATGAAAAATAGCATCCAGCATATTCAAGCCTTCCTCGCAGTCGCCCGTACCGGCAGCTTTACCAAGGCGGCCAATGAGCTGCATCTGTCGCCTTCGGCACTCACGGTTCAAGTTCAGCAATTGGAAGATTGGCTGGGTGTCACCCTGCTCGACCGCAGCCCGCGCCATGTCAGCATCACCGCTGCCGGCCAGGAGGCGCGTGGCCCCATGGAAAAATTGCTGCTGGACCTGGACAACATTGTCACCGGCTCGCGCGACCTCGCCGCCCTGCGCCGAGGGGTGGTCACCATCGCCGCCCTGCCCTCAGTGTGCGCTGGCGCCCTGCCGCCGGCCTTGCGCCTGTTTCGCGAACGCTTCGCCGGCATCGAAGTACGGTTGCATGACCTGGTCGCCCACCGCATTCATGCCCAGGTGCGCGCAGGGGAAGTGGATTTTGGCATCGGCGTACGTGCACGACTCAGCCATGGACTGGATTTTCTGCCGGTGCTGAATGATCGGTTGTGTGCGTTTGTACCGCTGGATCACCCCCTCGCCCACCATCGCCAGCTGACCCTGGAGCAATTGGCAGACCAGCCGATCATCCTCACCGGGCGCGACAGCAGTGTGCGCGAGCACGTGGATGCGCTGTTTGATGAAACACGGCTGACGCTGAACGCCGGCATGGAGGCCAACTACATGTCGACGGTGCTGGCGTTGGTGCGCCAGGGGCTGGGAATCAGTGTGCTGCCGGAGTCGGCGGCGGACAGTCTGGAAGGGTTGAAACGCATCAACATCGATCATCCCGGAGTGAACAGGGAGATCGGGTTGATCAGTCGAAGCGGGATGGGGCTGAGCCCGGCGGCGCAGCGGTGTTTTGAGCTCCTGAGCCAGACACTGCCCGGCTGATGCACTATCACGGCTATGGCGTGTATTTTCCCTGCCGGCACTGGCGCGTTTCAGCAAACTGAATCGGCCCCCCACCGGCGCACAACACGAGATTTAAGACATGGAAGAAACACTGATACTGGTGGACGGGAACGATCGTCAAATCGGTACTGGTTTAAAGCTGCAGGTGCACCGTGAAGGGCTGCTGCACCGAGCGTTTTCCATTTTCATATTCGACCACAAAGGTCGGCTGCTCCTGCAACGGCGCGCTGCCGGCAAATATCACTCCGCGAACCTATGGACGAATACGTGCTGCGGGCATCCGCGCCCCGGCGAAGAGACTGAACACGCCGCCCATCGACGGCTCGGTGAAGAGATGGGTTTGGCCTGCCCTTTGCGTGAGGTCATGACGCTGACCTACCAGGCCCGCGTCCCAGGGAAATTGATCGAGCATGAGTTCGATCATATTTATATCGGCACGTTTGATGGCGAACCGCAGGCCAACCCAACCGAGGCCTCTGAATGGCGCTGGATAGAAATCCCGGCCTTGCAGCAGTGGGTCGACACCGCGCCCGAAGCGTTGACCGCCTGGTTCAACGTCATCCTCGCTCACCCGGCCTGTCGGCTGGAAGACTGGCGACTGCAGGCCATGATGGAAAATCCCCACGCGCCTCTCGCGTACCAGGATGAAATCCTTCCCCAGGTATCGCGCACGTTTGCTTTGACCATTCCTCAATTGCCGGCCGAACTTCGCCCGGCAGTAGCTAATGCCTATCTGCTGTGCCGAATGGCAGACACGATAGAAGACGAACCCGGTCTCACGTCCGCTCAAAAACGCTATTACCAACGTCGGTATTTTGAGGTGATCAGTGGCCAGGGGGACGCAAAATGCTTGAGCGATGAATTGACTCAGCACCTGACGGAGCGAACCCTTGCAGCCGAGCGCGAGCTGATCAGACATATGCCTTTGATATTGGCCGTTAACGACACGCTCAATCCGGCCAAGCGAAGGGCGATCCTTGATTGCCTGAACATAATGACCGCAGGGATGGCCGAGTTTCAGGACAAGGCCGGTCTACAGGGATTGGCTACACGCACGGAGTTGGACCGCTACTGCTATTACGTAGCGGGCGTTGTCGGGGAAACACTAACCGAGTTTTTCATCGACTTTGAGCCGCAACTGTCAACGCAACGCGAAACCCTGAAACACCTGGCACGCTCATTCGGCACCGGGTTGCAGTTGACCAATATTCTCAAGGATCAGTGGGAGGATCGTTCCCGGGGAGTTTGTTGGCTGCCGCAGGATCTACTGGCCGAATATCATCTGCAGCTTTGCGTTTTGCAGGCCGGAGCCCGTGATCCCAAGCATGTCCAAGTTGTAGGGCAAATGGTTGGCACCGCCAACGCTCACTTACAGCGAGCGCTGCAGTTCGCGTTGCTGATCCCAGCCAGGCATCCAGGTATTCGTCGGTTCATGGTCTGGACCATCGGCCTGGCGTTGCTGACACTGCGCAACGTCCAGGCACACCCGGAGGCCCCCTCGAAGGTATCCCGCGCAGAAGTGGCCTGGATCATGGGCCTGACTCGATTATCCCAGCGCTCTGACACAGGCCTGCGATGGCTTTACACACTCGCTGCGCGCCAATTGCCTTTCACCGCGCTTGCGCCCGAGCAGCCATCGCCCCCAAATCCATTGCCTGTCAGTCCAGCATTGCCACGTGCTTAGGATGGCTGGCCACGCGCTTCAACCAGGCCTGCACAGCCGGGTACGGCGCTAAATCAAAACCACCTTCATGGGCCACATGGGTGTAGGCATACAGCGCGATATCGGCAATCGAATACTGCTCGCCCACCAGATAGGGTGTGGTTTGCAGCTGACGCTCCATCACCCGCAATGCCTTGTAGCCGCCTTTGTGGGTGGTTTTGTATTCCTCAAGGCGATCCTCTGGCATGTTCAGGTAAAGCTGAATAAACCGCGCTACCGCAATGTAGGGCTCGTGGCTGTACTGCTCGAAGAACTGCCATTGCAACACTTGCGTGCGCAAACGCGGTTCGATCGGCAAGAACTCGCTGCCGTCGGCGAGGAAGTTGAGGATCGCGTTGGATTCCCACAAGCAAGTACCGTCTTCCAGTTCCAGCACGGGGATTTTGCCGTTGGGGTTCTTGGCCAGGAATTCGGGGGTTTCGGTGTCACCCTTGAGGATGTCCACATCCACCCATTGGTACGGGACGCCCAAGAGGTTAAGCATCAGTTTGATCTTGTAGCAGTTGCCCGACTTGTAATCGCCATAAACCTTATACATGGGGCTCCCCTTATGCCGCTTGCGCGTGCTGTGCTTGACGGACCACCGCGGCCAGGCGCTTGAGACCTTCGTCCAGGCGGGCCGGGTCGATATGGCTGAAGTTGAGTCGCAACGAGCCGAGGTGTTGGTCCGGCTCGGAAAAGAACGGTTCACCGGGCATGAACGCAACGTTCTGGCCCAGCGCTTGGGCCAATAAGGTGCGGGTATCCAGCGGCTGTTTCAAGGTCAGCCAGAAGAATAATCCGCCCTGAGGCACTTGCCAGTCGGCAAGATCGCCAAAATGGCGCTCCAGCGCGGCCTGGAATGCATCGCGGCGCTGGCGGTAAAAACTGCGCAGCTCCACCAGGTGTTGTTGGTATTTTTCGCTGCCGATCCATTGCATCGCCTGCCATTGGCCGACGCGGTTGGTGTGCAGGTCCGCCGATTGCTTGAGCTTGAGCAGGTGCGGGAACAAGTCCGGGCTGGCGATCAGGTAGCCGACCCGCAGGCCAGGCAACAATGTTTTGGACACGGTGCCGGTGTAGATCCAACTGGCCTTTTGCAGGCGACTGACGATGGGGCGCGCACTGCCGCCGTCGAAGGTCAGTTCGCGATAAGGCTCGTCTTCGATCAGGGTCACACCGAACTCATCGAGCAACGCGGCGACCGCCTCGCGCTTGGCCTCGCTGTAGCGCACGGCCGACGGGTTCTGGAACGTGGGGATCAGGTAGATAAACGCCGGGCGATGGCGTTCGAGGCTGGCGCGCAATGCGCTGAGGTTCGGCCCGTCGGCTTCCAACTGGACAGTGAGGCATTCGGCGCCGAACAGTTGGAAGATCTGCAACGCCGCGAGGTACGTCGGGCCTTCCAGCAGAACCTGCGTGCCTTTGTCGATATACAGCTTGGCCGCCAGATCCAGGGTTTGCTGGGAGCCACTGACCACCATGACCTGGCTGGCCTCGCACGGCACGCCCAGTGCCCGCGCCTCGGCGGCCAGTAATTCACGTAAGTGTGGTTCGCCTTCGCTCATGCCGTATTGGCCGATATTGAGCGGCATGTCATCCCAGTTCAGCGCAGGCAGCATGGCTTCGGCCGGCAGGCCACCGGCGAACGACATCACTTCCGGACGCTGGGCTGCGGCGAGGATTTCACGGATCAAGGAGCTTTTAAGGCGCGTAACACGTTCGGAGAAGGCCATGGAGGTCACCGCTAGCGAAGGCTGTGGGAAATACGTCAAACTGGTTGACCGAAATTACGACAGCTTGAGCGGATACGTCAACATGCTTGACCTTAAAAACCAAAACAGCCAGCAACAGGCCATGGAAGCGTTCTTCTTCGGCTACCAGGCATTTACCGCCAAGGCCGACGAAATGCTCGAACGTCGAGGCCTGAGTCGAGTGCACCAGCGCATCGTGTTTTTTATCTCGCGCTACCCGGCCTTGAGCGTGAAAGAGCTGCTGGAGTTGCTCGGTGTGAGCAAACAGGCGCTGAACATTCCGCTGCGCCAATTGCAGGAAATGCACTTGGTCGACAGCGTCGCGTCCGAGACCGACAAGCGCAAACGCTTGCTGGAATTGACCGAGGAAGGGCTGCGTTTTGAGCAGTCATTGCGCCGTGAACAGGTGAAGCTGTTGCAACGAGCGTTCAATGAAGCCGGGGAAGAGGCTGTAAATGGATGGTTGGCGGTGAACCAGGCACTGTCTGGTCAGCCGTAATCCCTGTGGCGAACAGGCCGGTTGTGGCGAGCCCGCTTGCCTCACGAGTTGCCTTTCATCTCTTTCGCACACAAAATAGAAAACATTATTTGCTTTCTTTGTATACAAAAGCATAATTCGCTTCGTGCGAGTTCTTGACCTATTGGTCAACAAAGCCCGCCAGTACCTCAAAGCGCTGTTGCCCACTCATGTGACCGGCGCTGGAAATAACAATAAAACTCTTGAGGAGTACTCGCTGTGGATAGCCGCAAATCCGAAGCCCCGACGCTGGACCTTGCCCCCTCATCGAACGGCTGGCTGGAACGCCTGTTCAAGCTGCGCCTGCATGGCACCACAGTGAAGACCGAGCTGATCGCCGGCCTCACCACCTTCATCACCATGGCCTACATCATCTTCGTCAACCCCAACATCATGGCCGACGCCGGCATCGATCACGGCGCGGCGTTCGTTGCTACCTGCATCGCCGCCGCACTCGGTTGCCTGCTGATGGGCCTGTACGCCAACTGGCCGGTTGGGCTGGCGCCCGGCATGGGTTTGAATGCGTTTTTCACCTACACCGTGGTCGGCACTATGGGCTACACCTGGGAAACCGCGCTGGGTGCGGTGTTTATTTCCGGGGTGCTGTTTATGGGCCTGACCCTCTCACGCGTGCGGGAATGGCTGCTCAACAGCATCCCGGTCAGCCTGCGCCATGCCATGGGCGCCGGGGTCGGCCTGTTTCTCGGTGTGATCGGCCTGAAAACCGCAGGCATCATCGTCGAAAGCCCGGCCACGCTGATCAAGCTCGGCTCGCTGCATGAGCCGGCGCCGCTGTTGGCGGCCGTGTGTTTCCTGCTCATCGCGATCCTCAGTTACCACCGTGTGTTCGGCGCGATCCTCATCAGCATCATCGCCGTAACCCTGGCCGGCTGGGGACTGGGCCTGGTGCACTACAACGGCATCCTCTCCACCCCGCCGAGCCTGGCGCCGACCTGGATGGCGATGGACATCAAGGGTGTGTTCAATGTGAGCATGATCAGCGTGGTGTTCGCCTTCCTGTTTGTGCACATGTTCGACACCGCCGGCACGCTGATGGGCGTTGCGCAACGGGCCGGGCTGGTGAAGGCTGACGGCAAGATCGACAATCTGTCCCGCGCCCTCAAGGCCGACAGCGCCTCCAGCGTGTTCGGCGCCATGGTCGGTGTGCCACCGGTAACCAGCTACGTGGAAAGCGCCGCCGGGGTGGCCGCAGGTGGTCGAACCGGGCTGACTGCCGTGACCGTGGGCGTCCTCTTCGTGGCGGCGATGTTCTTCGCGCCGCTGGCCGGTATGATCCCGGCCTACGCCACCGCCGGTGCGCTGATCTACGTGGCGATGCTGATGATGGCGAGCATGGCGCACATCAATTGGGATGAGGCCACCGACAGCATTCCGGCGATCGTCACCGCGATCATGATGCCGCTGACATTTTCGGTGGCCGACGGCATCGCCTTGGGCTTTATCACCTACGTGGCGCTCAAGGCCGGCACCGGAAAATACCGCGAGATTTCCGCCAGCCTTTGGGTGCTGTGCGTGATTTTTATCGCCAAGTTCGTCTTTCTATAACAAGGAGCAAGCAATGAGTCTGGAAACCTGGCTGCTGTTCAGCGGCGCTGCGCTGGTAGTGATCCTGATCCCGGGGCCGCTGTCGTTGCTGATGATCAGCAACAGCCTCAACTACGGCCTGCGCCGCTCGTACCCGGCGTTTCTGGGCGGGGTGTTTGCCTCGATCTGTCTGCTGAGCGCTTCGGCGCTGGGCCTGGGCGCATTGCTGCTTGCGTCGGAAAAGGTGTTCAACGCGCTGAAGATCGTCGGCGCGCTGTACCTGTTCTACCTGGCGTGGCAGAGCTGGCAGCAATCGCGCCAGCCTTCCCAGGGCGCGACAGTGCCCCAGGCTGCGCCAGTGCCGCGCTTTCGCGCGCTGTTTGGCCGGGCCTTTGTGCTCGGGGCCAGCAACCCCAAGGACATCCTGTTTTTCGCCGCCTTCCTGCCGCAATTTCTCAGCAGCCAGCACGCCTTCCTCCCGCAACTGCTGATCATGATCGCCACGTGGACTCTGCTCGACCTGGCCTGCAAGCTCGCCTACGGCCTCGGCGCCCATGGCGCCGCGCGGTACCTGCGCAGCGGCGCGGGCCAGAGCTGGTTCAACCGCATCAGCGCGAGCCTGTTCGGTGGTGCCGGCGTTATTTCACTGGTCAACGCTCGCGCGGGCTCACTTTGACGAAATACACCGTGGGCGGGCGATTGCCATGCCTCGGCCATTGAATGCCGGCCATCATCCGCACGAGGCGCTGTTCGCTCAGCGCCTCCCGGACCGACGCGGCCATGGCGGAAGTCCGATGTTGTTTGATGGCTTGATTGAACCATGCGTGGGTGAGCTTTGACCTGAGCAAGATGCTGCCGCGATCCAACCACTGGAAGGTGATGTAGTACAGCGCGTTTGACTGGGGGTGGGTCACCAGCCACTCGGGACTGCGGACCGTGCCGCGCTTTACACTCCACTCCTGCACCCTGAAGCCCTGCTGCTCCAGCGTCGCGCGGGTGGCTGCGCCCTGGGCAATCTGCCTCTGAGCCGAATGCTGCGCGCCGCCGGCCTTGAGCACCTCGTCAAGCGCGATGGTGGGCGTGAAGTCAACGCGTGTGAAGCCCGGCGCCCGGCCTTCGAAACCGATATAGGTATAGCCGCCGTACCGTTCGGTGGGTCGCAACATGCGCAGCAGGTCATCGGTCTGGCCAAGTTGCACGGGGCTTGGGGTTAACCAGCTGTCCAGCGTTGCGCGCACGTTAAGCAGATGGCTGGCGGTGACTGAACGGGATGAGTCCGCCAACTCGATCAGCCTTGCCACCGCAAAGGTTCGGCTGCTGCTCGTCAGCGTCGGGAACGCCCTTTCGACCGACGGCTCCAATGGCCCATCGAACAGCGGCGCATGCAGCTGCCATTCGCCCGTTGACGTACGCGACACAGGAATCGGCTGTTCATCAAGGCCGCTGCTGGTCCAGTGTTCGATATCAACGCGAGCCCTGGACACCAGCGGCTCGTTCCTGGAAATAAAGGCCATGTCGCTCACGGGCACGTGCTCACCCTGATGCAACAACCGGTAGTAGCCAATAGCCGATTGCGTCGGCGTGTCATAGCGGCTCCCGACATAGATGGCATCGTAAGGGAATCCCGGAGGATCCATGTGCACATGAAACACGCCGTTCACCGAGGACCCGACGCCCACATCATCGGCGCCATGCAGGCGCCAATCGAACCAATGACGGGACGCCACGCTTGAGCGGTGAATCCGTTCCCGGGTCGCAGTGGGTACCACCGGTGGTTGCCAATCCGACTGCGTAGCAGCCGCGCGCCACGGGTTGAGTACTGCCGA
The DNA here is from genome assembly GCF_021391435.1 of Pseudomonas sivasensis. Lineage (NCBI taxonomy): Bacteria > Pseudomonadati > Pseudomonadota > Gammaproteobacteria > Pseudomonadales > Pseudomonadaceae > Pseudomonas > Pseudomonas sivasensis. The sequence goes on from NZ_CP090029.1 coordinate 4,419,564, forward strand.
GCTCGGACCGGCGACCGGCGCGTCCGCCCCCAGCAGCCACTCGCCGGGTTCGTGCAGCGTCAGGATTAATTCATCCTGCCCCGCCGCGTCCTTGCTCTTCAGGCGGAAAAAACCTTCACCCTCGCGGCGGTACACCGGGTAGTGATGCGTTCCGTCCACCACGAAATGCTCGCCGCGCTTCACGTAGACACCTTTTTCACCCGCCCCCTTCAAGGCGATCGCGCCTTGGGGCAGGCCCTGGACGCGAAAGCGTTCCAGGGGTTTGAGCGCCGTACCCGCGCCGGGCAACTTGGGCACGTGCGCGACCTGGCCAAACTCCGAGAACGCTGCGCGATGCAGGCGGTGCAGACCCGTGCCTATCGAGCGCAGCCCCGGACGGGCCAGGTTCCCCGGTTTGAGTTTGGGCCCAGGGACAAAGGTCAGCAGCAGGTCAACTGCCAGGAACACCGCACCAAATGCCACCGCCACCGCGTCCCGAGGGTCGCCCTCGCGGTGATAACGCCGCGACATCAGCAGCAATTCATACAACTGGTTACCCAGGCCGAAGAACGGCACGGCAAGCGACAACAAGGCACGCCGACGGCTATCGCTGCGCTCCTCCAGTCGCTGCTCTCGGTGTTTCTCCAAGGTCTTGCCGGAGTTGCTGATGGCCTGCGCCCGGCGCTGCTGCTCAAGCACCCGCGCCTGATACAACAGGGCGCGAGCGTCCCAGTGTGCAGTCGGCACCAGTACCAGCCAGTTCGTCTGATCACTGTCGATCTGCTCACGGATTTGTTGCTCAATCAGCTCGACAAGCGCCGTGGGTTCCAGGTGCCTGACCTTGAATGAACGCACGAACTCGGCGACGTGCCACAGCCCTTGCAACATGACGAAAGTCGGCACGAAATCCAACGGGCCGGGTAACCGTGACCCCTTGCTCGGTTTGCGGCCGTGGTGGTCGATCGCTTCGAACGCCCAACCGGGCGCGACGTGCCGGGCCAACGCCGTGACATTCGCGGGCAACGAACTCATGCCATTGAGATGCTCGCGCGCCAATTGCAGGCTGGCATATTCGCTAAGGCTGCCTGCCTGCGGCGCGGTGGGCCAATACACCACACAGGCCTGGGAAATCTGGTCATGGATGACCACGATCCCGGCGATGTAGCGATCATGCAGGAGGGTGTGGCCGGCCAGATGCACCACATAGAGCTGCACGTGATGGCCGTTTCTGCGCAGATCTTCGGGGGCGCGGGCGCCGATCGCCGTATTGAACAGACTCAGCCCCTGCTCGCTTACCCCCTGCCTGAGCGCCGAATAGCGGTCGGCGTCGATACCCGCCCCCAACGCGCGCCTCAACAGTGGCGGGACGCGCCCGTGCTCACGCGGATCAGGCGAGTGGAACGTGCGCTGGATCAACGCCTCGTACTGGCCGCCGATGTCCAGCGAGGACACCATATTGACCAAGTAGCTGACGCTCAGGCGTTGCTTCCATGCCGGTTGCAGATAGGTGGCGTGCCGGAAGCGCCAATAGGTGGGCCGCATCTTCGGGTCCAGGTTGTGCAGCGCCAGTTGCAGCAGACTGAACTGCGTGCGCGTCGCGCTGGGAGTAAGGGCTTCGTTGCGATCGCCCACCGTGCAGGTGCTTTCCCAGCCACAAAACCTGCCATCGACCTGATCGGGCATTTCGATAAATGGCGTGTCGATGTTCAACTCCGGGTACAGGCCGTCTTCCCGCAAACGCGCGATCAGCAGGTCGCGGGCAAAAGCGTGCACATCGGGCAAGCGCTGCTGGAGGCGCTCTTCATAGGCAAATACGCTGCTCAGGTAACGACCTTGCACACGCTTGAAGCGGTTGACCTGCGCCGCCGTCGCGTCAGTCAGCCACGATGGCAGCTTTTTTTTCGCTTCTGCGGCTTTGCGGACCAGATCAACATGGTCGCGTGCTTGGATCAACGCTTGGTTGGCCGGGGCAAGCAGGTGCTCATGCAGCTCGACCGCCAGCAATTGGCGGCTGAGTTGAGGGTCTTCAATTCCATTGAAAATATTCTCGCTGTGCTGCAGCAGAACATAGCTCTTGAGCAGCCTTTTGAGTGCCAGCAGCAGGGGGTTGCCGTCGATGGCGTGATAGCTCACTTTCAGCATGCGCGCGGCAACTCGTGCGCGCACGGCTTGACGCTGCTGCCGCTCGACGTAACCCCATAACAGCGACGTATCGCGACTGCCGAGGCTGGCCTCAACACTCCGGGACAACTCCCCCAGGCAGGAAAACCCAGCCACACCGCCCTCGCGCCCGAGTGCACACAACACCACCGGTTCTCGCCGCTCGGGAGCATCCAGCGCAGCCTGGCGCGTAACCGCAAACACGCTGTGCAGCGGCCAGTCATCGCCCACCCGCACCGACAGCACACGGGTAAGACTGCCCTCGCGCTTGCTGGCCAGCGGTGCATCCAATACTTCGAGCAGCAGGTCCCGATGGGACGCGCGCAGACGCTTGAGCCGGTGCTGCAGTTGAACTTCAACGCGCAACAGGTCCTTCAGGCCGAGGATATAAGCGCTCGCGCGCTTGAGTTGGCCGCTGGGGCGTTCCCCCCAGTACGCCGCCTCGAACAGCCGCAGTTGCGCGTCCTGCACCTGTGCGGCCAGGGTGTCCTCGTGGGCCTTGAGTTGTGCTTCAAGCGCCACATATTCCAGCCAGGCTGGCGTGTCCACCACCGGGTCGCTGTGATCGAGCAGCGCCATCAGGCCCTTTTCGTAACGCTTGACCTGGCGCAGTGCCGTGTTGATCGCCAGGCCCGACGCGGTGCTGGCGAAGATGATTTCCTGGCGTCGTCGATGCTGGTCCCAATCCAGCAGCTCACGGCGCAACCGCTCCAGCCGTGGTTTACCGACCCAGTGCCGGCGTGCCCGTTCAATGTAGGCGAGAAAGCGTGTGGCGTTCGTCACCGCAGGCTGGGGCGTGGCGGAAAACACCTGTTTGAGGTTGATCGACACAGCGCAGGCCAGTTCGTTTTCCCATTGCGCGTCCAGTACCGCCTGCGCGCTGTAGGCCAATGCATCGCCCGACAACCTTACGCCGCGACCCGCGGCAGCGGTCGAGGCCGGCTCACACACCTCGTGCCGACGTCGCAGGGGCAGGCATTGCCACAGGTCGTCGAACAGCGCGCCGTTGATCAGCGCCACCAGGGCGCACTGCAATTGGTCGAACGAGGGGTACTCATAAAAGTTGCGCTGCACGCCCGGCAGATACATCACATGGGGCATGCCCATCGGGTCGCCCTCACGATAAATATGCAGGGCGCCAGGGATCGGCATCAACCGCGGCCCGGCGCCAGGCCACATCAACTCGCACGCCTGCACACTGGCCCAACGCTCGCCCGCACGCTGGCGCGCCTCCACCGTCGGCGCATCCACCAACGCCTGGACCATGACCCGCCCGGCGCTCGACAGCTCGTCCAATTGACGGGCGATGAAGGCCTGGTGGGCGAACAGTTGCTGATGCACCTGCACCCATCGCTCCTGACGCGTCAGCCAGGTGCCGGCAGCCACCCCCTGCCAATAACCGTTGTGCGCCTGGGCGAGCCGGTCAAACAGGTTGAGGGCGATCACCCGGCGCAGCGCCTCCAGGGGCGTGAACGTGAAGCGGCGGTTCGGGTCGTCCTTGTCGCTCAGGGCGGTGAACTGATTGAGGTTGATCGACACCGACGGCAACACCATCAGGCGCAAGGCGCGGTCGGTCAGGCTGTCGGTTTTCTGCGCGGCGGCGGGCGGCTTGGGTTCGGTAAAGAGCAGGCGATCCGGGTCCAGTTCGAATGCTTTGCGCAGCTCGGCACGAACCACCCGCAGCACCCGGGGCGCAGCGCTGATCAGACGGCTGAGGGTAGTCGCCGCTTCGGCGCAGCCCAAGTCCGCCAGCGCGAGTCGATTGACCAGGCGACTGGGATGGAGGCTGCTGTTGATACGCAGCGTGAGCTGGGTACGCAGGGCCTGTAGCGCGTCGTCATCAGGGTCGGTAAGTGAGGTCACGGCAGTGTCTTCGTCGAGGAAAACACCTAGCCTATTGAGCAATCACGCCAATAAGGCGCTAGATAATTGAACGTTTCTGCGCGCAAAAAAAAGCCCGCAGTGTGCGCGGGCGAAACCAACGAAGAGCTTTGGGGGTGTGAAGCGAGGTGACGACTCAGCTACCGCGATAGGTAGAGTAGCTGTAAGGCGAAATCAGCAGAGGCACGTGGTAGTGATCCTGTTCGGCACTGATACCAAAACGCAGTACGACGACATCAAGGAAGGCCGGCTCCGGCAACTGCACGCCACGGGCACGGTAGTAATCGCCGGCGCTGAATTGCAGCTGGTAAACACCCGTGCGGTAGTCATCGCCTTGCAGCAGCGGTGCATCGCAACGACCGTCGCTGTTGGTCAGGGCGCTGGCGACCAGCTCCAACTGCGTGCCTTCGACGCGGTACAGTTCAACCTGGATGGCGCTGCCGGGGCAGCCGTGGGCGGCATCGAGTACGTGTGTGGTCAGTCGTCCCATGGAACGGAGCTCCCTTGAGTAGAGTGAAAATAGGCCGCACCTTTACAGGGCATGCAAAATCCGGCGATGCGCTGATTAAGACACTTTTAATAAAAATTGTACACAATAAAAATTACAAAGTTTTACTCACCACTTCGCGCAGCTATCCTCACTGCAAATTCACAGCAAGCCTTGCTTTTAAACGCCCTTTCATCCATTTACTGACCAACCAGGCAAGTTTCTTGCAAAGCTAATCGGCGGCGACCGCCTGGAAAAAATGCAGAAATACAGGCTTACAAAGTGATCATCAAGTTGTATACAATCAGCTCATCGCTGTGACGCCACCAGGTTTTTCTGCCGGTCGCCACGCACTTGCTACCACGAACAAGAAGGAAGACTGCAGTGAGCGCTGACTACCCACGCGACCTGATCGGTTACGGCAGTAACCCTCCTCACCCCCACTGGCCGGGCAAGGCACGCATCGCGTTGTCTTTCGTACTCAATTACGAAGAAGGCGGCGAGCGCAATATTTTGCACGGCGACAAAGAGTCCGAAGCCTTCCTATCGGAAATGGTCTCGGCCCAACCGCTGCAAGGCGCACGCAACATGAGCATGGAGTCGCTGTACGAATACGGCAGCCGTGCCGGCGTGTGGCGCATCCTCAAGCTGTTCAAAGAATTCGATATCCCGCTGACCATCTTCGCCGTGGCCATGGCCGCCCAACGCCACCCGGACGTGATTCGCGCCATGGTCGAGGCCGGCCATGAGATCTGCAGCCACGGCTACCGCTGGATCGACTACCAATACATGGACGAGGCCCAAGAGCGCGAGCATATGCTCGAAGCCATCCGCATCCTTACCGAACTGACCGGCGAACGCCCGCTGGGCTGGTACACCGGCCGCACCGGCCCGAACACCCGTCGCCTGGTGATGGAAGAAGGCGGTTTCCTGTACGACTGCGACACCTACGACGACGACCTGCCCTACTGGGAACCCAACAACTCCACCGGCAAGCCGCACCTGGTGATCCCCTACACCTTGGACACCAACGACATGCGCTTCACCCAGGTGCAAGGTTTCAACAAGGGCGATGACTTTTTCGAATACCTGAAGGATGCGTTCGACGTGCTGTACGCCGAAGGCGCCGAGGCGCCGAAGATGTTGTCCATCGGCCTGCATTGCCGTTTGATTGGCCGCCCGGCGCGCCTGGCTGCGCTGAAGCGCTTTATCGAATACGCCAAGGGCCATGAACACGTGTGGTTCACCCGCCGCGTCGATATCGCCCGTCACTGGCATGAAACCCACCCGTACACGGGAGCGGCCAAATGACTGCATTCAAGACCCTGAAGCCATCGACCTTGAGCCGCGATGAGTTTGTCGCCGCCTTTGCCGATATCTACGAACACTCGCCATGGGTGGCCGAAAAGGCCTTCGACCTGGGCCAGGACCCTTCGATCGACCAGATCGAAACCCTGCACCAGCGCATGAGCGACATCCTGTTGAGCGCTGATCACACCAGTCAACTGGCCCTGATCAACGCCCACCCGGACCTGGCCGGCAAAGCTGCCGTCCAGGGCCAACTCACCCAAGCCAGCACTGATGAGCAAGCTGGCGCGGGGATTCACCAATGCACGGCCGAAGAGTTCTCGCGCTTCACCGAGCTGAACGATGCCTACAAAGCCACGTTCAAGTTTCCCTTCATCATGGCGGTAAAAGGCAGCAACCGGCATCAGATCCTGGCCGCATTCGAGACGCGCATTCACAACTCGGCGGACGCCGAATTCAAATGCGCCCTGGCCGAGATCAACAAGATCGCGTTGTTCCGTTTACTGACCCTCTAAACGACCATCCCCAGCCACTCTATATAAGGCAGACAAGAAGAATGAAAGCTTACGCCGTACCTTTCGAGAAGTTCGTCAACCTGGCCGACGCCCGTCTGGGCACCAAGATCCTTTCGGTGACCGATGACTGGTTCGCTGACGCCAACCGCCTGTTCCAGCCGACCCCGGCCGTGTGGAAGGAGGGCGTTTTCGATGACAACGGCAAGTGGATGGACGGCTGGGAGTCACGCCGCAAGCGCTTCGAAGGCTACGACAGCGCAGTGATCCGCCTGGGCGTACCGGGTTCGATCAAGGGCTTGGACATCGACACTTCATTCTTCACCGGCAACTTCCCGCCGTCGGCGTCCCTGGAAGCCTGCTTCCTGGCCTCGGGCGACCCGGATGACAACACCCAGTGGACCGAAGTGCTGTCGGCCGTCGAGTTGCAAGGCAACAGCCACCACTACCACGAGATCAGCAACGATCAGGCATTCAGCCACCTGCGTTTCAACATCTACCCGGACGGCGGCGTAGCCCGTCTGCGTGTGTACGGTATTCCGTTCCGCGACTGGTCGTCGGTGGGCGACAACGAACAGGTCGACCTGGCGTCTGCCCTGAACGGCGGCCGCGCACTGGCGTGCTCCGATGAACACTTCGGCCGCATGAGCAACATTCTCAACCCAGGTCGTGGCATCAACATGGGCGATGGCTGGGAAACCGCTCGTCGTCGTACACCAGGCAATGACTGGGTGATCGTCGCATTGGGCCACCCGGGCGAGATCGAGAAGATCATCGTCGACACCCTGCACTTCAAGGGCAACTACCCGGACACCTGCTCGATCCAAGGCGCCTTCGTGAAAGGCGGCACCGACAGCCAGATCGAAACCCAATCGCTGTTCTGGCGCGAACTGCTACCGGCGCAAAAGTTGGAAATGCACGCCGAACACACCTTCGCCGAGCAGATCAAGGCACTGGGCCCGATCACTCACATCCGCCTGAACGTGTTCCCGGATGGGGGCGTGAGCCGCCTGCGTGTACTGGGTAAAGTCGCCAAGTAAACGCTGAATCCTGTGGCAAAGTAGCTTGTTGTGGTGAGCGGGCTTGCCCCGCGTTGGGGCGCGAAGCGACCCTGGATGCAGACACCGCGTTTTCACAGAAGAAACGCAGTGATCTTGTTGGGGCCGCTTCGCAGCCCAGCGCGGGGTAAGCCCGCTCACCACACACGTTCATCACACCCACAAGCAACCGCATAACCAACACAGAATCCGGATAAGAAGACAGCCATGCGCACACTGATGATCGAACCCCTGACCAAAGAAGCCTTCGCCCCCTTCGGAGACGTTATCGAAACCGACGGCAGCGATCACTTCATGATCAACAACGGGTCGACCATGCGCTTTCACAAGCTGGCAACGGTAGAAACCGCACAGCCTGAAGACAACGCCATCATCAGCATCTTCCGCGCCGACGCGCTGGATATGCCGCTGACCGTGTGCATGCTGGAAAGACACCCGCTGGGCAGCCAGGCTTTTATACCGCTGCTCGGCAACCCCTTTCTGATCGTGGTCGCGCCACTTGGCGATGCACCTGTATCGGGCTTGGTCCGCGCCTTCGTCACCAACGGCAGGCAGGGCATTAATTACCATCGCGGCGTCTGGCACCACCCGGTGCTGACGATCGAAAAGCGGGATGACTTCCTGGTGGTTGATCGCAGTGGCACAGGCAATAACTGCGATGAGCATTTTTTCAAAGAGGATGAGCGGTTGATCCTCGCCCCCCACCAATAAGAGAAGGCCGGATCACCCGACAACAAGGGTGACAGGCGAGAGGTAAAGACTGTGGAAGCACATCTGTTGGAATGGCTGAACCTTAGCGTGCGCTGGGTTCACATGATCACTGGCGTCGCCTGGATCGGCGCTTCGTTCTACTTTGTCTGGCTGGAAAACAACCTCAACCGCGTCAACCCCAAGAGCGGCCTCGCCGGTGACTTGTGGGCGATCCACGGTGGCGGTATCTACCACCTGGAAAAATACAAACTGGCCCCGCCGACCATGCCGGACAACCTGCACTGGTTCAAATGGGAAGCCTATTTCACCTGGATGTCGGGCGTCGCGCTGCTGTGCGTCGTGTTCTACCTCAACCCGACGCTGTACCTGCTCGCACCTGGCAGTAGCCTCAGCGGCACCGAAGGCGTATTGCTGGGCATTGGCTCACTGTTCGCCGGCTGGTTCATCTACTCCTTCCTCTGCGACTCGGCCCTGGGCAAACGCCCTGCCCTGCTCGGTTTCATCCTGTTTGTGCTGTTGATTGCGGCGGCCTATGGCTTCAGCAAAGTGTTCAGCGGCCGTGGCGCCTACCTGCACGTCGGTGCGGTGATCGGCACCATCATGGTGGGCAACGTGTTCCGCATCATCATGCCGGCGCAGCGCGCGCTGGTGGCGGCCATCGCTGAGAACCGCACACCGGATCCGGCCCTGCCGGCCAAGGGATTGCTGCGTTCGCGCCATAACAACTACTTCACCTTGCCGGTGCTGTTCATCATGATCAGCAACCACTTCCCGAGCACCTACGGCAGCCAATACAACTGGCTGATCCTGGCGGGTATCGCGGTGGCGGCGGTGTTGGTACGGCACTACTTCAACACCCGTCACAACAGCCAGAAGTATGCATGGACCTTACCGGTCGGCGCGTTGGCGATGATCAGCCTGGCATACGTCACGGGGCCAAAACCGGCAGAGCCGATTGCCAAGGCACCTGCGGCCATCGAATACCAGCCACTGCCTGAAACGGCGTTGGGTGGTGGTTTGAAACCCGCGGCTCCAGCAGCTCCCGCCGCCGAGCCGGCACCCGCCCAGGCGACGATTGATTTCGACAAGGTGCATGGGGTGATCCAGGAGCGTTGCGCCGTGTGCCATTCGGCCAAGCCCACCAGCCCGCTGTTCAGCACCGCTCCGGCTGGGGTGATGTTCGATACCCCGGCGCAGATCCAGCAACAGGCAGCACGCATTCAGGCGCAGGCCGTGGCGAGCCAGATCATGCCGCTGGGCAACATCACCCAGATGACCCAGCAGGAGCGGGATTTGATTGGCACGTGGATCAACCAGGGGGCGCGTACCAACTGACAGATTCACACAGTTCCAATGTGGGAGGGGCTCGGCCCCGATAGCCGTGTGTCATTCAAAACATCAGTGACTGAACCACCGCAATCGGGGGCAAGCCCCCATCCCACAGGGGACTTGTAGTGATTTAGAGATTGCGTTCCACACAACACAAAAATAAAAAAGATCCGAGGTGTTGCATGACCGAGTTAGTCGAACCGCAGATTCCTGCCGCCCCTGCCATGGAGCGGCTGCCCCTCTTGCAACTGATTCTGGTAGGCCTGCAACACGTCTTGCTGATGTACGGCGGCGCCGTCGCCGTACCCCTCATCATTGGCCAGGCCGCGGGCTTGAGCCGTGAAGAAATCGCTTTCCTGATCAATGCCGACCTGCTGGTGGCCGGTATCGCCACCATGATCCAGTCATTCGGCATCGGCCCGGTGGGCATTCGTATGCCGGTGATGATGGGCGCCAGTTTTGCCGCCGTCGGCAGCATGGTCGCCATGGCCGGCATGCCGGGTATCGGCTTGCAGGGTATCTTCGGCGCGACCATCGCGGCCGGGTTCTTCGGGATAATCATTGCGCCCTTCATGTCCAAGGTGGTGCGCTTTTTCCCTCCGTTGGTGACTGGCACCGTGATCACCGCCATCGGCCTTTCGCTATTCCCCGTGGCCGTGAACTGGGCCGGCGGCGGCAGCGCGGCAGCCACATTTGGCTCGCCGATCTACCTGGCGATTGCCGCGCTGGTACTGGCTACCATCCTGCTGATCAACCGCTTCATGCGCGGTTTCTGGGTGAACATTTCGGTGCTGATCGGTATGGGGCTTGGCTACGGCTTGTGCGGCATCATTGGCATGGTCGACCTCAGCGGCCTGGCCCAGGCGCCGTGGGTGCAGGTGGTGACACCGCTGCACTTCGGCATGCCGAAGTTCGAGTTGGCACCGATCCTGTCGATGTGCCTGGTCGTGGTGATTATCTTTGTCGAATCCACCGGGATGTTCCTCGCCCTGGGCAAGATCACCGGTCAGGAAGTGTCCCCCAAGATGCTGCGTCGGGGCTTGCTGTGTGATGCCGGCGCGTCGTTCTTCGCCGGGTTCTTCAACACCTTTACCCACTCCTCATTCGCCCAGAACATCGGCCTGGTGCAGATGACCGGCGTGCGTTGCCGCTCGGTGACGATCATGGCCGGCGCGTTCCTGATTGTGCTCAGCCTGTTGCCCAAAGCGGCGTACCTGGTGGCATCGATTCCACCGGCAGTGCTCGGCGGTGCGGCGATTGCCATGTTCGGCATGGTCGCAGCCACCGGCATCAAGATCCTTCAGGAAGCTGACATCGCCGACCGCCGTAACCAGTTGCTGGTAGCGGTGAGCATCGGCATGGGCCTGATCCCCGTGGTGCGCCCGGAGTTCTTCGCCCAACTGCCGTTGTGGATGAGCCCGATTACCCACAGTGGCATCGCCATGGCCACCCTCAGCGCGTTGTCACTGAATATCCTGTTCAACATCCTCGGCGGTTCAGAACGCCCTGCCGTCGCTCATACGCATTGATTCCTTCGTTACAACAACAAAAACAATAACGAACAAGGAACCCCACCATGCACACCCTCCACCTGGGGGCGGCCATCAGCCGTGCCCCATTTATGCCCGACACGCTCTGTAAGAGCGCACTTGAGCCAAGGGTTGGGAGCCAGTATTCTCCGCGCCCGCTCGAATCGACTCAAAAAAAAACAGCGAATGTAAAAGCTGACTGCAAGGCCAACTTATCCCGGCCTAATGTCTGCTGCCACGGTGCACAAAACGCCTCTGTATTCGACTGCATTTGTTGCAGCCGATGGGGATTTTTTGGCGTTTCAAACACCTTGGCGCAGCTCTTGCTAAAAGCACTAAAGCTGACCAAACAGACGATTTTTGCAGCGAACCAAAAGGCGCCACACCAGAGCGCCTGCGTAGAAGAAAAACCACAAAACCTTAACTCGGGAGCAACCGAATGAAACCTATGTTCAAAGGCCTGATGCTGGCAGGATCCCTGCTTGCGGGTGGTCAGGCCGTGGCCGGTGACTTGTTGCAGTGGCAGAACAACAGCCTGACGTACCTGTGGGGCAAGAGCTTTACCGTCAACCCGCAGATCCAGCAAACCGTCACCTTCGAACACGCCGACGCGTGGAAGTACGGCGACAACTTTGTGTTCGTCGACCGCATCTTCTACAACGGCAAGGAAGACGGCAACGTCGGCCCAAGCACCTACTACGGCGAGATCAGCCCACGGTTGTCATTCGGTAAAATCCTCGACAAAGACCTGTCCTTCGGCCCGATCAAGGATGTGCTGCTGGCCTTCACTTACGAGTTCGGCGAAGGCGATAACGAGTCGTACCTGCTCGGCCCGGCGTTCGACTTGAACATCCCTGGTTTCGACTACTTCCAACTGAACTTCTATCAGCGCCAGACCGAAGGCAATCGCGCGGGTGATGGCGTTTGGCAGATCACCCCGGTGTGGGCCTACACCATTCCCGTCGGCAGCTCCGACATCCTGATCGACGGCTTCATGGATTGGGTGGTGGATAACGACAAAAACGCCCGTGGCACTTACCACGCCAACCTGCACTTCAACCCGCAGGTTAAATACGACCTGGGTAAAGCGCTGCATTGGGGCGATAAGCAGTTGTATGTGGGTTTTGAGTACGACTACTGGAAGAACAAGTACGGGATCGAAGATTCGGGTGCATTCAAGACCACCCAGGACACGGCGAGCTTCCTGGTCAAGTATCACTTCTAAAAGCCAATGCAATACAAATGTGGGAGGGGGCTTGCTCCCGATAGCGAAGTGTCAGTCACTCTATTTGTTGACTGACACACTGCTATCGGGAGCAAGCTCCCTCCCACATTCAGATAGGCGGCAGGCCCAAAAACCGCATGATCTCCTCACGCTTGGCCAGCGCATCTTTTCTGCCCAACTCAATCAACTCGCTGCAATACCCCGCCTCGAACAGCAAGTAACTCAGCACCCCCGCCCCGCTCGTCTTGGTCGCCCCCGGCCCACGCAAGAACAACCGCAACGCCGCCGGCAATTCCTGCCGATGCCTTGCCGCGATTTCATCGATCGGCTGGCTTGGCGCAATCACCAGCACTTCCACCGGTGCCAGGCCTCGGGCCGCGCTGTCGGCTGGCTGGTGATGGCTGAACTGGTTCAGACGCTCCAGCAATTCGATATCACTTTCCAGGCTGTCGATGAACGTGCTGTTGAGCATGTGCCCACCGATCTGGGCCAGGGTCGGTTCCTGACCGGTGTAGGTGCGCTGCACCGACGGCTCGTTGCCCCGCGGGTTGCCGCTGACGCCCACCACCAGCACGCGGGTCGCCCCCAGGTGCAGCGCCGGGCTGATCGGGGCTGATTGGCGCACCGCACCGTCACCGAAATATTCCTGGTCGAGTTTCACCGGGGCAAACAGCAAAGGGATCGCTGAACTGGCCAGCAGGTGCTCAACCGTCAGTTGCGTCGGGACGCCGATACGCCGATGGCGCAACCACGCATCAATGGTGCCGCCACCTTGATAGAAGGTCACCGCCTGCCCGGATTCATAGCCGAACGCGGTGACCGCCACCGCGTGCAAATGCTTGTTTCGGATGGCTTCGTCGATGCCGCCCAGGTTCAGGCGCTCTTGCAACAAGTCCCGCAGCGGAGAGCTATTAAGCAACGCTACCGGCACTTGCGCGCCCAGGCCCAACAGGCTGTGGATGAGGAAACGACTCGCCTGGCGAATAACCCCCGGCCAATCACTGCGCAACACCAGATGGCTGCGAAAGCCCTGCCAAAAGGCAGTAAGACGCTGGATCGCCGCCGTGAAATCCATCGCGCCACTGGCCAGTGTCACCGCATTGATCGCCCCGGCCGAGGTGCCGACGATCACCGGAAACGGGTTGGGTGCCCCTGGTGGCAACAGCTCGGCAATCGCCGCCAAAACACCCACCTGATACGCCGCTCGCGCCCCGCCGCCGGAAAGAATCAAGCCTGTTACCGGTTCAGCTGGGCGCATCGCATCACTCCGTGTGGGGAAAATCTCACCTTATCGGCGGCTTTTTTCGTACAACTTGGGTTCGCCCGGTGGCCGGCTCTTGAAACGGCGGTGGGTCCACAGGTATTGCTCGGGGCATTCGCGTACAGAGGTTTCGACCCACTGGTTGATGCGCAGGCAGTCCACCTCATCGCTTTCGCCGGGAAAGTCGGTCAACGGCGGATGGATCACCAGGCGGTAACCACTGCCGTCGGCCAGGCGCTCCTGGGTGAACGGCACCACCAGCGCCTTGCCCAGGCGGGCGAACTTGCTGGTGGCGGTGACGGTGGCGGCCTGGATACCGAACAGCGGTACGAAAATACTTTGCTTGGCGCCATAGTCCTGGTCAGGTGCGTACCAGATGGCGCGGCCGGCGCGCAGCAGCTTAAGCATGCCGCGCACGTCTTCGCGCTCGATGGCCAGGGAATCAAGGTTGTGGCGCTCGCGGCCACGGCGCTGGATAAAGTCGAACAACGGATTGCCGTGCTCGCGGTACATCCCATCAATGGTGTGCTTTTGGCCCAACAGCGCCGCGCCGATTTCCAGGGTGGTGAAATGCAGGGCCATGAGGATCACGCCCTTGCCATCGAGTTGGGCCTGCTTGAGGTGCTCCAGGCCTTCGACATGGGCCAGACGCGACAGGCGCTGGCGCGACCACCACCAACTCATGGCCATTTCAAAGAAGGCGATGCCCGTGGAGGCAAAGTTTTCCTTGAGCAGCTGCTTACGCTCTTTAGCGGTTTTTTCCGGGAAGCACAGTTCCAGGTTACGCGCGGCGATGCGGCGACGCTCGCTGGCCACACGGTACATACCCGCGCCCAGTAACCGACCAATGGCCAGCAGCGCGCGGTATGGCAATTGGGTGACCAGCCACAGCAGGCCGAGCCCAAGCCATAGCAGCCAGAAACGCGGGTGAAAAAATGCAGCTCGAAAACGCGGGCGATCCATTACAGATTCCGGTAAAGACAGGGCCGCGCATTCTACAACGGTTCGACCCGGCTTGCGGCCAGTGGATGTTCTCGTTATAAGTCTCGACACTTTTCGTGACAAGCCGCTTTATGCCGACCATGAGCCAAACCGAACCGCTAGACCAAGATCCCGTGTTCCAGCTGAAAGGCAGCATGCTCGCCATCACCGTGCTGGAACTCGCCCGTAACGACCTCGACGCCCTGGACCGCCAACTCGCCGCCAAGGTCGCCCTGGCGCCAAACTTCTTCAACAACGCCCCGCTGGTGCTGGCCCTGGACAAACTGCCGGCCGGCCAGGGCGCTGTCGATCTGCCTGGCCTGATGCGCGTGTGCCGCTCCCATGGCCTGCGCACTCTGGCCATTCGTGCCAGCCGTATCGAAGACATTGCCGCGGCCATCGCCATTGAACTGCCAGTACTGCCACCGTCCGGCGCACGCGAGCGTCCGCTCGAACCATTGGTCGGTGAAGAGAAGAAAAAACCGGAAAAACCACCGGAGCCGACGATAAAGCCTACAAAGATCATCACCTCTCCCGTACGCGGTGGGCAGCAAATTTACGCCCAGGGCGGCGACTTGGTTGTCATCTCCTCGGTCAGTCCCGGCGCGGAACTTCTCGCCGATGGCAACATCCATGTATACGGCCCGATGCGCGGACGTGCCCTCGCCGGCATCAAGGGTGATACCAAGGCCCGTATTTTTTGCCAGCAGTTGACCGCTGAGCTAGTGTCCATCGCAGGCCAGTACAAGGTTTCCGAAGATTTGCGCCGTGATCCGCTGTGGGGGGCCGGGGTGCAGGTCAGCCTGTCGGGCGATGTGTTGAACATCATCCGTCTTTAACGGATACTGCCGCATTTTCCAAGCATCTCTAGACTCTGATAGCACAGCGAAACCGGCAATACTTGTGTAGGAACATCTGAAGGTTGGCGTTTTTCCTACGCTAACCCGTCTTTTTCCTACAAAGACCGTCCGCCTGCAGCGAGTTCCAAGAGATGTTTTTCAGGGACTGAAAAGTCCTTTTTCCTTAGGGGTGAAACACCTTGGCCAAGATTCTCGTGGTTACATCCGGCAAGGGTGGTGTGGGTAAGACCACCACCAGCGCCGCTATCGGTACCGGCCTCGCTCTGCGCGGCCACAAGACAGTCATCGTCGACTTCGACGTCGGTTTGCGTAACCTCGACCTGATCATGGGCTGCGAACGCCGTGTGGTGTACGACTTCGTCAACGTGGTGAACGGCGAAGCCAACCTGCAACAGGCCCTGATCAAGGACAAGCGCCTTGAGAACCTGTACGTACTGGCCGCCAGCCAGACCCGTGACAAAGATGCGTTGACCAAAGAAGGCGTAGGCAAAGTCCTCGCTGAACTGAAGGAAACCTTCGAATACGTCGTCTGCGACTCCCCGGCCGGCATCGAAACCGGTGCTCATTTGGCGATGTACTTCGCCGATGAAGCCATCGTGGTAACCAACCCGGAAGTGTCCTCCGTACGTGACTCGGACCGCATGCTCGGCCTGCTGGCCAGCAAGTCCCAGCGCGCAGAGAAAGGTGAAGACCCGATCAAGGAGCACCTGCTGCTCACCCGCTACAACCCTGAGCGCGTCAGCAACGGCGAAATGCTCGGTGTCGAGGACGTCAAGGACATCCTCGCGGTGACCCTGCTGGGCGTGATCCCGGAATCCCAGGCCGTCCTGAAGGCTTCCAACCAGGGTGTCCCGGTTATTCTTGACGACCAGAGCGACGCCGGCCAGGCGTACAGCGATGCGGTTGATCGCTTGCTGGGCAAGACCGTGGAACATCGCTTCCTCGATGTTAAGAAGAAGGGATTCTTCGAGCGTATCTTTGGAGGCAACTAAACAATGAAATTTCTCGACTTCTTTCGCGCCAACAAAAAGCCAAGCACCGCGTCGGTCGCGAAAGAGCGTCTACAGATCATCGTGGCGCACGAACGCGGCCAACGCAGCACCCCGGACTACCTGCCAGCCTTGCAGAAGGAACTGGTCGAGGTGATCCGCAAGTACGTCAACATCGGCAACGATGACGTGCATGTCGCTCTGGAAAATGACGGCAGCTGCTCGATTCTGGAACTCAATATCACCCTGCCTGATCGTTGATCGAACAGGCGGCCGCCACGGCGGCTCGCACACCTTGATCCCATAGCGGGAACCGGGTGGGCGAGCCGCCGTTGGCGTTTGTTACGAGGCTGTTTAATGCCGCTGTCCAATATCCATATCCTGCATCAGGACGACGCTGTCTTGGTGGTGAACAAGCCGACCCTGCTGCTCTCGGTGCCTGGCCGCGCCGACGACAACAAGGACTGCCTGATCACCCGCCTGCAGGAAAACGGCTACCCCGAAGCCCGCATCGTCCATCGCCTGGACTGGGAAACCTCGGGGATCATCCTGCTCGCCCGGGATGCCGATACCCATCGCGAACTGTCCCGCCAGTTTCACGACCGTGAAACCGAGAAGGCCTACACCGCATTGGCCTGGGGCCAGCCGGAACTCGACAGCGGCAGCATTGATCTGCCCTTGCGCTACGACCCGCCGACCAAACCACGGCATGTGGTGGATCACGAGTTCGGCAAACACGCGATGACCTTCTGGAAGGTGCTGGAACGTTGCGGCGACTGGTGCCGTGTGGAGCTGACGCCGATCACCGGGCGCTCACACCAGTTGCGCGTGCACATGCTGTCGATCGGTCATCCATTGCTCGGCGACGGCCTGTATGCCCATGAGCAAGCCCTGGCTGCGTGGCCGCGCCTGTGCTTGCACGCAAGCATGCTGAGCTTTACTCATCCGCAGAGTGGCGAGCGTTTGCGCTTCGAGTGCCCAGCGCCCTTCTAAAGCTGTGAACACAGAACAAATGTGGGAGGGGGCTTGCCCCCGATGGCGGAGAATCAGTCACTGTATTGTTGACTGACCCACTGCAATCGGGGGCAAGCCCCCTCCCACATTTGTACTGTGCACTTCCCGTCACCGAACGGTAAACTCCGCGCATTGCTGTCTGGAGCTATTTATGCGCGAAGCGTTGAATCAAGGCCTGATCGACTTCCTCAAGGCCTCCCCTACTCCTTTTCATGCCACTGCCGCCCTGGCCCAGCGCCTGGAAGCGGCCGGTTACCAGCGTCTCGACGAGCGCGAAACCTGGGCCACCGAAGCCAACGGTCGCTACTACGTGACCCGCAACGACTCCTCGATCATCGCCTTCAAGCTCGGCCGTCACTCGCCGCTGCAGGGCGGGATTCGCCTGGTGGGCGCCCATACCGACAGCCCGTGCCTGCGGGTCAAGCCCCAGCCCGAGCTGCAACGCCAGGGCTTCTGGCAGTTGGGAGTGGAAGTCTACGGCGGCGCCTTGCTGGCGCCGTGGTTTGACCGCGACTTGTCCCTGGCAGGCCGCGTGACGTTCCGCCGCGACGGCAAAGTCGAAAGCCAACTGATCGACTTCAAGCTGCCCATCGCCATCATCCCGAACCTGGCCATTCACCTGAACCGCGAAGCCAACCAGGGCTGGGCAATCAACGCCCAGACCGAACTGCCACCGATCCTCGCGCAGTTTGCCGGTGACGAGCGCGTGGACTTCCGAGCCGTGCTCACCGAGCAACTGGCGCGCGAGCACGGGTTGAACGCTGATGTGGTGCTCGATTACGAGCTGAGCTTCTACGACACCCAGAGTGCAGCTGTAATTGGCCTCAATGGCGACTTCATCGCCGGCGCGCGCCTCGACAACCTATTGTCGTGCTACGCCGGCCTGCAAGCCCTGCTTACCAGCGAGACCGACGAAACCTGCGTACTGGTGTGCAACGACCACGAAGAAGTCGGTTCCTGCTCGGCCTGCGGTGCCGATGGCCCGATGCTGGAACAGACCCTGCGACGCCTGTTGCCGGAAGGTGATGAATTCGTACGTACCATTCAGAAATCCCTGTTGGTATCGGCGGACAATGCCCACGGTGTGCACCCGAACTACGCCGACAAGCACGACGCCAACCACGGCCCCAAGCTCAATGCCGGCCCGGTAATCAAGGTCAACAGCAACCAGCGCTACGCGACCAACAGCGAAACCGCCGGGTTCTTCCGCCACCTGTGCATGGCCGAAGAAGTGCCGGTACAGAGCTTTGTGGTGCGCAGCGACATGGGCTGCGGCTCGACCATCGGCCCGATCACCGCCAGCCACCTGGGCGTGCGTACCGTGGACATCGGCCTGCCGACGTTTGCCATGCACTCCATTCGTGAACTGTGCGGCAGCCATGACCTGGCGCATCTGGTGAAGGTACTGGGTGCGTTCTACGCCAGTCGCGACCTGCCCTGATCCAAAGGCTGAATACAGCCAGAAATGTGGGAGGGGGCTTGCCCCCGATGCGGTGGGTCAGCTAAAAACAAGCTGACTGACAGACCGCTATCGAGGGCAAGCCCCCTCCCGCATTTGGTTTTGCGTACACCTGATCTGCATCATCTGCACTTCCCGCAATCCGACCTAGACTTGTCAGTATTCCCACTCCGACAAGGCCGTCGCACCATGATCTCCATGTCCTCCTTCCACGCCATGCTTATCCCTATTCTGATCGGCATGATCATGCTCGCGGTCGGCTTCAACTTTCGCGACAAGCCCCTCGGCGTGTTCGGCATGTGGATCGGTATGCTGCTGATCCTGGGCACCGTGGTGTACAAGATCCTCGCCAAACTGGCCGAATGACGCGTGCACTCGTACACTCGCTCAACCCGTCGTTTCCAAGGTTGACCGCCTCGTGCTTTCCCGTCTGTTTGCCCTGCCCTGCTACCTGCTGATCGCCCTGTTCACCCTGCTGCCGCTTACTTCTGCCCAAGCAGTCGGTTTGCCCGGCCTGCTCGGCAGCACTAACAAGTCCCAGCCCCAGGCAGAAGTGCCCCTCGGCCAATCGCTGGACGAGGTGATCAAGACCCTGGAAAACGACCAGCAGCGCACCCAACTGCTCAGCGATCTGAAAAAACTCCGCGCCGCCACACAAAAAGCCCAGCCGGCCGCCGAACAGGGCGTGCTTGGGCTGATCGGCAGCACGCTGTCGACCCTGGAGCAACAGTTCTCCGGCAACGACAGCCCGCTGGGGCGTTGGTCCGATGAGATCGACCAGGCCAAGGACGAACTCGACGCCTTGATGCTGCCAGCCAACGAATGGCTGCCAATCATTTTTGGCTTTGCGCTTATTCTCGCGGTGTGGAGCCTGCTGGCCTACGTGCTGATATGGCTCAGCCACCGCGTCCGCGAACGGTTCGGCCTGCCTGAAGAACTGCCGCAACACCCGCGCACCTGGGACATGGTGCGCTTTGCCCTGCGCAAACTGGGGCCGTGGCTGATCGCGCTGGTGATCACCGTGTACATGAGCTACGCACTGCCCTCTTCCCTGGGTAAATCCCTGGCGATGGTGTTGGCTTACGCGCTGGTGGTCGGTACCTGTTTCTCAGCCATCTGCGTGATCGCGTTCTCTTTGCTCGACGGCCCGCACCGCCATCGTGCGCTGTATATCCTGCGGCACCAGGCCTTTCGTCCGCTGTGGTGGATCGGCAGCTTTGCCGCTTTTGGTGAAGCCCTGAGCGACCCACGCCTGGTAACCGCACTCGGCCAACACCTGTCTCACACCGCCGCAACCGTCGCCAATGTGATGGCGGCGTTGTCCACCGGCGTGTTTATCCTGCGGTTTCGCCGCCCGATCGCCCACCTGATACGCAACCAACCACTGTCGCGCCGCCTCACCCGTCGCGCCCTCAGCGACACCCTCTCGATCATCGGTTCGTTCTGGTACCTCCCGGCCTTGCTGCTGGTGGGCATTTCGCTGTTTGCCACGTTCGTCTCTGCCGGCGACACCAGCACCGCCCTGCGCCAATCGCTGCTGTGCACGGTGTTGCTGGTGTTGTGCATGGTCATCAACGGTCTGGTACGCCGCCATGCTCTCAAGCCGCAACGCGGGCACAAGCGCCATGCGCTGTACTCCGAGCGCCTGAAAAGCTTCATCTACACCCTGGCCCACCTGGCGGTATGGCTGGTGTTTATCGAGCTGGGCCTGCGGGTCTGGGGCCTGTCGCTGATTGGCTTTGCCGAAGGCGAGGGGCATGAAATCGCGGTCAAACTGTTCGGCCTGGCCGGTACGCTGCTGTTCGCCTGGCTGATCTGGATCCTCAGCGACACGGCGATCCACCACGCCCTCACCCGCTCGCGCAAAGGCCTGGCCAATGCGCGGGCGCAGACCATGATGCCGTTGATCCGCAACGTGCTGTTCGTGACGATCTTCATCATTGCCGCCATCGTCGCCCTGGCGAATATGGGCATGAACGTCACACCGCTGCTGGCGGGTGCCGGTGTGATCGGCCTGGCCATCGGTTTTGGTGCGCAGTCGCTGGTGGCAGACTTGATCACCGGCCTGTTCATCATCATCGAAGATTCCCTGGCGATTGATGATTACGTGGATGTAGGCGGCCACCTCGGCACCGTCGAGGGCCTGACCATCCGCACCGTGCGCCTGCGCGACATCGACGGGATTGTGCACACCATTCCGTTCAGCGAGATCAAGAGCATCAAGAACTACTCGCGAGAGTTCGGCTACGCGATCTTCCGGGTGGCAATTCCGTACAACATGGACATTGATAACGCGATCAAGCTGATCCGTGATGTCGGCCAAAAAATGCGCAATGACCCGCTGCAGCGCCGCAATATCTGGTCGCCGCTGGAGATCCAGGGGGTGGAAAGCTTTGAGTCAGGCAGCGCGATCCTGCGCGCCCGGTTCAAGACGGCGCCGATCAAGCAATGGGAAGTGTCACGGGCGTTCAACCTGTCGCTGAAACGGCATCTGGACGAGGCCGGGTTGGATCTGGCCACGCCTCGATTGAGTGTGCAGGTGGTGACGGGAGCTTCGGGTGGGTTGGAGAAAGAGAAGGACGCTTGAAGCAGCCGCACCCACCTTTGCCGAGCGGCTTGTTGTGGTGAGCGGGCCTGCCGCGCGCTGGAGCGCGAAGCGGTCCTGAACGGGTGGAATGCGGTGTATCTGATACAACTCAGTGGCTGGAGTGGGGCTGCTTTGCAGCCCAGCGCGGGGCAAGCCCGCTCACCGCACCAGGCCCGCTTGCCACAATAAGCGCGCTCACCCCATAGAGCCTGATTACCAGACACAAACCGCCATGTTTAAACGAGCGCTGCTCCATCCATCTTCTGGCGCAAGCTCAACGGGCGCATATCAGTCCAGGTTTCTTCGATGTAGGCCAGGCACTCTTTCTTCATGCCGCTCTTGCCCACGGTGCGCCAGCCTTCCGGCACGACCTTGTAGTCTGGCCAGATGGAATACTGTTCTTCATGGTTGACCACTACCTGAAACAGGATGTCGTCGCGGTCAAATACTGAGGTCATTGCTGTTCTCCATCGCAAAAAGCTGGCTGCGCACCACGCGCAGCACTGATATCTGTAGAAACGTACCAAGCCGTCGAAAAATTAGAGGCTGTCCACGGCGGCTGCCAGGGCACGCCCGAAGATCTCGGCCACACGGTCGACTTCAGCGGCGGTGATCACCAGCGGCGGCAGGAAGCGCACCACGCTGCCATGGCGACCACCCAGTTCCAGGATCAGCCCGCGCTTGAGGCACTCGCGCTGTACCAGCGGCGCCAATTGGCGGTGCACCGGAGGGTGGCCCTGGGTATCGAGGGTGCCGTCCGGGTCGACCAGTTCCACACCGAGCATCAGCCCGCGACCGCGAATATCCCCCAACTGCGGGAAGTCGCGTTGCAGAATGCGCAGGTGTTCGCCGAGGCGCTCGCCCATAACTGTTGCGTGGCCGGGCAGGTCGTGTTCCTTGAGGTAGCGCATCACCGCCGAACCCGCCGCCATAGCCATTTGATTGCCACGGAACGTGCCGGCATGGGCGCCCGGCAGCCAGGTGTCGAGCCAGTCGCGGTACACCACCACCGCCAACGGCAAGCTGCCGCCGATGGCCTTGGACATCACCACCACATCCGGAATGATGCCCGCGTGTTCGAAGGCGAACATCTTGCCGGTGCGGCCAAAACCGCTCTGGATTTCGTCGACAATCAACGCCACACCCGCCTGTTCGGTGATGCGTCGCAGGCCGCGCAGCCAGTCGAGGTCGGCCGGGATTACGCCGCCTTCACCCTGCACCACTTCAACAATCACCGCTGCCGGCAGCAACACGCCAGCTTCCGGGTCGTTAAGCAGGTTTTCCAGGTAGTGCAGGTTGACCCGCACACCTTGCGCACCGCCCAGACCAAACGGGCAGCGGTAATCGTAGGGATACGGCAGGAACTGCACGCCATTGCCAAGCAACGCCCCCAAGGGCTTCTTCGGCCCCAGGCTGCCCATCAGGCTCAAAGCGCCTTGGCTCATGCCGTGATAACCGCCCTGGAACGACAGCAAGGTGCTGCGCCCTGTGGCGGTACGGACCAGTTTCAGCGCGGCTTCCACCGCATCGGTGCCAGTGGGCCCGCAAAACTGGATCTTGGCTTCCCGCGCCAACTCGGCCGGCAACAGACCGAACAAGTCCTGCACGAATTGATCCTTGACCGGCGTAGTCAGGTCGAGGGTGTGCAACGGCAGCTCATCACTCAGCACTTGCTGGATAGCGTCGATCACCACCGGGTGGTTATGCCCCAGCGCCAGGGTACCGGCCCCGGCCAGGCAGTCGATGAACTGGCGGCCTTCCACGTCTTCCACGTAGATGCCCTTGGCGCGTTTGAGCGCCAAAGGGATACGCCGCGGATAACTGCGCGCATTGGATTCCTGCTGGCGCTGACGGGCCAGCAGCGGTGTTTCGTCGAACTGGTAGAGCGTTTCCACAGGCGCCGGGCTGACATGCACTGGGGCGCTTTCGATACGGCTGGTAGCGACAGACATCTCTCTATCCCTCAATACGCTGATGATGGTGACCAAACTGCCAATCCGTTGGCGTCTGGCCCAAGGGCATGCGCACGGATTTCCTGTTCTGGAAACGCATCAGCGGCTGAGGGATTTAGGGCTGGTGATCGTTAACTGATGCCGTTGAACGGTGCTCTGCGTCAAAGTCCTCGGTATTTCTCATTCAAGGCATACAGGATCGCGCACGTCTCGGCATCCAATACGCCACGATAATCCCCCGGCCGAAAGTGCATCTGAAACGCCCGCGTGCGCAGCTCAAACGCCTGTCGATTCTGCGCCGGTCTATACCCATATCGCTGAAACGCACGCTCCACTTCCACTTCCGGCGGCAGCCCTACACAAAATCGGCGTTGATACATCGTCCGCGCCGCCTCATCGAACCAGGCACCTACACCGGCGTCGTACAAGCACCGCCAAGGCAGTCGAGGCCCTGGATCACTCTTGCGCCAATAGGCCACGTCCGAATGCCCGAGAATGTCGGTCGGGCCGATCTGCGGGTAGCGTCCGAGGATGTCGCGCACCAATGCACTCAACACTTCAATCTGTTCGTGCGAGTACTCAGGAAAGATAAAGACACCCGCATCGTCCCGTGCCAGGTTGACGATCTCGATGCCAATGGAGCGGCTATTGAGGTTATCCCGCCCTGCCCATTGGCTCGCACCGGCATGCCACGCAGACTTGGTTTCATCCACCAGGCGAAACGCGCGCAGTTCGTCATACCCGGCAGCGCGGTAACCAGGCTCATCCGGGTCGGGCAAAAGATAGTGAGCGCTGACCCCCTCCTGCGTCAGCGTCTGCAAGGAGGATGTGAAGGGAGCTGCGGTGTAATGCAGGATCAACTGTCGCACGGTTTCACCGTTGCGTTCATTGAAGCCTTTGGCAGGAAAAGTGGTATCGATGACTAACATAAGAACTGTCCTTTTCAGTACAGGCCGAGTCCTTCGGCCCGTTCAAGTGCAAAAAAATTACCGCCATCCTGAAGCGCTGAACTTCAAGAGGGCGGTAACTATTTGGCAGATGAAAAAAGATCAGCGCCGCAACGGCATACCCAGCTCGACGCGCAGGCCATCCGCCTGGCTGTCGAACGTCAACGAGCAGGAACAGCGCTGCACAATCGCTTGCACGATTGCCAAGCCCAGGCCGCAGCCTTCGCTGTTGCCATTACGCCAGAAGCGTTGGGTCAAGTACTGCAGGTCTTCGCTGGAAATCTGCTTGCCGTGGTCACGCACGCGAAACACCACGTTGCCTGCCTGGGTGAACAGACTGAGTTCCACGCGAGTGTCCGCCGGGGTGTGGCGCAAGGCGTTGTCCAGCAGATTGCGCAGGGCCGCAACCGCCAGGCCGACGGGCATTTCCACCGGAGCGCTGGAAAGGTTGTCCGGCAGGATCAGGTCGATGCGTGAGTTATCGCCAGCATTGGCATCCTGGATCGCCAGCCGTGCGACGTCTTCGGCGCTGGACTGCACGCCATCGTCAAACGACAGGCTGCCTTCCACTCGCGCCAGCAACAGCAATTGTTCCAGGGTGCGATGCAGGCGATCGGCGCCCTCCTCGGCGTGGGCCAGGGACTGGTCGCGGGCCGCGCCTTCGGTCATGCGCGCCACTTGCAGGTGGGTCTTGATCGCCGTCAGCGGGCTGCGCAGTTCGTGGGCCGCGTCGCCAGTGAGGCGACGTTCGCGCTCAATGGTCTTGGCGATACGCTGCAACAGTTGGTTCTGGGTGTCGAGCAGCGGTTTGAGTTCGCTGGGCAGCGGGTGGATCTGCAGGGGTTCGAGAGAGTCCGCACTGCGCCGCATCAGCGCATCGCGCATACGGTTGAGCGGCAGCAGGCTCTGGCCAATGCCCAACCACAGCAGGCACAGGCAACCGAGCATGGCCACGCCCACCGGCACCGATGCCGCCAGCAGGATCGACATATTCAACGCCTCGCGCTCCACCTGGCGGTCGGCGGTGGTGATCAGCAGATCGCCACGGGACAGGGTAAAGCTGCGCCAGCCCACGCCGTCGATCTCTTGGTCGCGAAAACCGCTGCGTTGGGACTCCAGGCCCTGATCCGGCGTGGTGTGGCTGCGCGCGAGGATTTCCCCGCGCAAGGAGCTGACCTGGCAGGCCATGCCGCCCGGCACATGCAGTTGCTCGGCACTGAAATGCGCGCCGCCGCTGACACTGGCCAGGCCCGGCATCTGCTCGGTCAGCCCCGCCACCATGCGCGCCGACGCTACCAGGCGCTGGTCGAGAGAGAACATCATCTGGTTGCGCAGGTCGTTGAGCATCCAGGCCGCTGCCAGGGCCCAGATCAACACGAATGCGGCGCCGAGCTTGAACGTCAGGCGCAGGCGCAGGCTCTTCACGAAACGTTCTCTCCATCATCCGCCGGGCCCAGGCGATAGCCCAGACCACGCACGGTCTCGACAATGCCATTGCCCAATTTGCGCCGCAGGTGGTGGATATGCACGTTGAGTGCGTTGCTTTCCAGCTCATCGTTAAAGCCGTAGACGCTGTCCTTGAGCTGCTCGCTGGACAGCACACGGCCCTTGTTGTGCAGCAGGGCCTGCAACAGCGCCTGCTCACGCCGGGACAAATCCACCGGCTGGCCACCCAACAGGGTTTCACGGCTGCTGGGGTCATAGGTCAACCGGCCGTGTTCGATCAAGTTGACGCTGCGCCCTGCCATCCGGCGCAGCAGGGTTTGCAGGCGGGCAGCTAATTCGCGCAAGTCGAAGGGTTTGAGCAGGTAGTCATCGGCGCCGGCTTGCAGGCCGTCGACGCGGTTGGTCACCGAGTCCCGCGCGGTGAGGATCAGCACCGGAATCTCCAGGCCCTGGCTGCGCAGTTGCTGCAACAGCTTGAGGCCGTCTTCGTCGGGCAGGCCGAGGTCGAGCACCATGATGTCGAAAGTCGCCGCTTTGAGCATCGCCCGAGCAGCCGCAGCCGTAGCCACGCGCTCGACGGTAAAACCCTGGGCGGTGAGGCCGGCCACGATGCCGCTGGCGATCAGTTCGTCGTCTTCACAGACCAGTACGTGCATGGTGAACCCTTCATAAAAGATGGGGTGATTAAAGGTGCAGCGGATTAAGCGCAGATTATGCCGTGAAAAGAGGCAAGCTCAGATAATCCCTACACTTTAGAATAGCGCCGGTTAATCATCGGTTAATCAACGCCACACATTGTGTGCCTCACTTGTATCGGACTAAGGCTTGACCATGCGGCATCTTTTTACCTTTCTGCTGGTGTTGTTCGCCGGGTTGGCCCAAGCCGCGCCGGGCAACCCGTTTGAGACCAAACCCGATTTCCTCCCGGTGGGCAAAGCTTTCACCTTTACCTCCGAACGTCTTGAAAGTGGCGAGACCCAGCTGTATTGGCAGATTGCCGACGGTTATTACCTGTACAAGCAGCGCATGAAGTTCGAGGGCCTGACCGCACAGCCGGCACTGCCGCAAGGTGAAGCCCATAGCGATGAGTTCTTCGGCGAGCAGGAAGTGTACCGCCAGGGCCTGGAAGTGAAGCTCCCTGCTGGCGCCACCGGCCAGATCAAGCTGGGCTGGCAGGGCTGCGCCGATGCTGGCCTGTGCTACCCACCGCAGTCGATCACCGTGGACCTGGGTGGCAATCCTGCCGTAGCGGCCACCGCTCAAGCCCAGGACCAGAGCCTGGCCAGCGGCCTGCAACAGCGCAGCCTGGGTTGGAGCCTGCTGGTGTTCTTCGGCCTGGGCCTGCTGTTGGCGTTTGCACCGTGTTCGTTGCCGATGCTGCCGATCCTCGCCGGTCTGGTGGTGGGCAGCGGCGCCAGCCCTCGCCGTGGTTTTGCCTTGGCCAGCAGCTACGTAGTGTGCATGGCGCTGGTGTATGCCGCGCTGGGTGTACTGGCTGCGTTGCTCGGCGCCAACCTCGCCGCCCTGCTGCAAACGCCGTGGATATTGGGCAGTTTCGCCGCTCTGTTTGTGCTGCTCGCCCTGCCGATGTTCGGCTTCTTTGAACTGCAACTGCCCGCCTTCCTGCGCGACCGACTGGACAACGTCAGCCGCCAGCAAAGCGGTGGCAGCCTGATCGGTGCCGGTGTGCTTGGCGCGCTGTCCGGCCTGCTGGTCGGCCCGTGCATGACCGCGCCCCTGGCTGGCGCCCTGCTGTATATCGCCCAAAGCGGCAACGCGCTGCACGGTGGCTTGATCCTGTTCGCCATGGGCATCGGCATCGGCATTCCGTTGTTGCTGCTGGTGACTGTCGGCAACCGCTTCCTGCCCAAGCCGGGCACTTGGATGAACGTGCTCAAGGGCATCTTCGGCTTCCTGTTCCTGGGCACCGCCGTGCTAATGATTCGTCCGGTAGTTGGCGAAAGCCTGTGGGTCGGCCTGTGGGGTGCATTGGCCCTGGTGATGGCCTACTGCGGTTGGACCCTCGCCCGCGAGTACGGCCTGGCGGCCAAGGTATTCGGCGCCGGCTCCCTGGTGCTGGGCCTGTGGGGCGCGGTGCTGGTGGTGGGTGCGGCCGGTGGCAGCGACGACCTGTGGCAACCGCTGAAGGTGTACAGCGGCGCGAAGGTCGCCGGGGCGCCCTCCGCCCATGACGCCTTCATGACCATCAGTGACCCCGCCGTGCTGCAAAACCAACTCGACAGCGCCAAGGCCCAGGGCCAATGGGTGCTGGTGGATTACTACGCCGACTGGTGCGTGTCGTGCAAGATCATGGAAAAACAGGTGTTCGGCAAACCCGCAGTTCTCGACGCACTGAAAGACGTGCGCCTGCTGCGCCTGGACGTCACCGCCGACAATGCCGCCAGCCGCGAACTGCTGGGCCGCTACAAGGTGCCGGGGCCACCGAGCTTTGTCTGGATCGGCCCCGACGGTGAAGAACGCCGCGCACAACGCATCACCGGCGAAGTGAATGCCGACGCCTTCCTGCAACGCTGGACGCAAACCCGGGACGCCCTCTGATGCTGACCCTGACCATCGGCACCTTCGCCATCGCGCTGAATCACATCCTGCTGATCAGCGCGTTGATTCTCGCCACCCTGGTGGGCTGGCGCGTGGCCAAGCGTGGTGGTGAAAACCCGGAGTCAGTGCTGTTCAGCCTGTTTCTGCTGGGCATGCTCGCGGCCCGCGTCAGCTTTGTGCTGATGTACTGGAGTTACTACAGCAGCGACTGGCTGCAGATGGTCGACCTGCGCGACGGCGGCTTTCTCGCCTGGCCAGGCATCATCGCCCTGCTCATCGGCGCTGTGCTCTACGGCTGGCGGCGCCCGGCGCTGCGCAAGCCGTTGAGCGCCGGGGTCATCACCGGTCTGCTGTTCTGGGGCATGACCAGCCTGTCCTTGAGCGTGTATGAAAAAGGCACACGCCTGCCAGACATCACCTTGCGCAACGCCAATGGCGAAGTGGTGCAACTGGCGGACTACCAGGGCGGACCGCTGGTCATCAACCTGTGGGCCACCTGGTGCCCGCCATGCCGCCGCGAAATGCCGGTGCTGGAAAGCGCCCAGCGCATGCGCCCTGACGTGACCTTCCTGTTCGTCAACCAGGCCGAAAGCATGCAAAGCGTCAGCACCTACCTGGCCACCCAAGGCCTGAACCTGGACAACGTGCTGTTTGACGCCAGCGGTCGCCTCGGCCAGGCCGTGGGCTCCATGGCCCTGCCGACCACCTTGTTCTACCAAGCTGATGGACGCCTCATCAACAGCCACTTGGGCGAGTTGTCCCAGGCCAGCCTGGCCCGTGCCATGGAACCCTTCGACACCGCCCCTGCTGCCACAAGGAAACCCACATGCGAAGCCTCCGCCACCTGTTGAGCCTCTTACCACTGACGCTGGCAGCCAACCTGGCCCACGCCGATGACTGGCCGGCACCGATCAAACAGATCGAAGCCAAGGGCGCCAAGATCATCGGCAAGTTCGACGCCCCCAGCGGCCTCACCGGCTATGCCGCGCAATACCAGAATCGAGGCATGGCGCTGTACCTGACCGCCGACGGCAAACACGTGATCGCCGGCAACCTGTACGACGCCCAGGGCGATGACCTGAGCACCGCGCCGCTGGAAAAACTGGTGTACGCGCCGATGGCTAAGGAAGTCTGGGCCAAGATGGAAAAAAGCAGCTGGATCCAGGACGGCGACAAAAACGCACCGCGTATCGTCTACCTCTTCAGCGACCCCAACTGCCCGTACTGCAACATGTTCTGGGAACAGGCCCGGCCGTGGGTCAAATCCGGCAAGGTGCAGTTGCGCCACATCATGGTCGGCATCATCCGCGAAGACAGCGCCGCCAAATCGGCCGCCCTGTTCGCCGCCAAAGACCCGCAAAAAGCACTGGAAGAACACGAAGCCGCCGGCAAGAGCAGCAAATTGCAGGCACTGCCGAAAATCCCGGCCGATATCGAAGCCAAGCTCGATGCCAACATGAAGTTGATGGATGAGCTCGAACTGTCGGCGACGCCGGCGATCTTCTACCTGGATGACAAGGGTGGCTTGCAGCAACAGCAAGGCGCGCCGTCCCCGGATAAGTTGGTGAAGATTATGGGACCGAAGTAAGCGGCGCCTGGTCTGACGTCATCGGGGGCAAGTCGAATCGTCGCACCGTCCCTCCCACAGTGGTTTGGGTTCACACATTTCTATTGGTGAATACATTCAAGTGTGGGAGGGGGCTTGCCCCCGATAGCAGTGGGTCAGCCAAAGATGCATCAACTGACACTCCCTCATCGGGGGCAAGCCCCCTCCCACATTTTTAACCCAGTACACCAGACCCAACTCCGGTCGGCTCCAGAGCCTTCGTTCGGGCACACCGAGCCTAAGCGAGGTGCCAAGTGTTGGGGCACAGACCACTGAAAGTTGTGTAGATACCGATGAGGCCCTCAAACCCAGCGAAGATTAAAGCCCTTCCAACTCCGCCATCAAATCACTCAACCGATCCACCTTCTCCGCGCTGATCTCATTGGCCGCTAATCCCTCGATGTACTCGGCCAATTGCGACACCGTGCTGCACTCGAACATCGCCCGCAGTGGCACATCGCGCTGCAAGGTCTTCTGCACCCGTGAGGCAATCTGCGTGGCCAGCAACGAGTGCCCGCCCAGTTCGAAGAAGTTGTCTTCTACGCCCACGCGCTCGACCTTGAGCACCTCGGCCCAGATCGCGGCCAAGGTGGTTTCCAGTTCGTTGCGCGGTGCCAGGTAATCCTGGCTGTGCAACTGGCCGATTTCCAGTTCCGGCAGGGCCTTGCGGTCGAGTTTGCCGTTGGCGTTGAGCGGCAGGCGGTCGAGCCATAGCCAGTGCAGCGGGACCATGTATTCCGGCAGCTCGGCGCGCAGGTGTTGCTTGATGCGGTCCAGGCGCTCGCTTGGGTTGAGGGTTTCATCAGCGGCCACCAGATAACCCACCAGATGCTTGCCGTTGACGCCTTCCTGCACGCCCACCGCTGCATCGCGCACTTGCGGTTGCTCGTGCAGGCGCGCTTCGATTTCACCCAGTTCGATGCGGTAGCCGCGAATCTTCACTTGATGGTCGATACGCCCGACGTACTCCAAGACACCATCGCTGCGCCGACGCGCCAGGTCGCCGGTGCGATACAGGCGCTCGCCCGGTGCGCCGAACGGGTTCGGCACAAACACTTGAGCGGTGCGCAACGGATCGCTGACATAACCACGCCCCACCCCCGTGCCGGCTACACATAACTCGCCGACAGCCCCTTGGGGCACCAACTCCAGCGCGCCATCCAGCAGGTACAGGCGGTTGTTGTCAGTCGGCGTGCCGATCGGCAGATAGGTGCCACGGGTCGATGCCAAATCAACGCGGAAGAACGCCACGTCATCCGAGCATTCCGCAGGGCCATAAGCGTTCACCAAACCGATCTGCGGGTAACGCAGCAACCATTGGTGCGCCAGTTCCGGCGGCATCGCCTCACCGGTGGGCAGCATCCAGCGCAGGCCGTCGAGGCTGATGCGGTCCTGGGCCAGCATGCCCTGGATCAGCGACGGTACGCTCTCCAGCACGGTAATGCCTTGTGCCTCAACGTGAGCCAGCAAACCTTGGGGATCGTGGGCGATGGTGTTCGGCACGATGTCCACCCGCGCGCCGAACAGCGGCGCGGCGAGGAATTGCCACACGGAAATGTCGAAACTTTGCGACGCGGTTTGCGCGATCACGTCCGCCGCGCTCAGGTCCAGGTACGGCAGTTTGCTCAGTTGGTTATTGAGCATGCCGCGCTGCTCGACCATCACGCCTTTGGGCAAGCCCGTGGAGCCCGAGGTGTAGATCACATAGGCGAGGTTGTCCGGGCCACTGTAGATGCCTGGGTTCTCACCACGAGCCTGCACTTCTTCCCACACCAGCAACTGGCAGTCAAAACCGTCGAGCAACTCAATCGCCTGCTCGCGGCACGCCTCGGTGCACACCAGCAACGGCGTACGGCTCATGTCGATGATGCGGCTCAAGCGCTGGCTTGGCAGGCCCGGGTCCAGCGGCAGGTAACCCGCACCGGCCTTGAAGCTGCCGATGATCATGCCCAGCAGGTCGAGGTTACGCTCGGCCAGCAAGGCCACCGGTTGATCCAGGCCGACACCCGCCGCGATCAATGCATGGCCCAAGCCGTTGCTGCGGCGGTTGAGTTCGTCATAGGTCCACTGCTGTTCCAGGTAACTGGCGGCGATCCGCTGCGGATGCTCGCTCACTTGCGCTTCGAACAGCTCGATATAGCTACGGTCCAGCGGATAGGCGTGTGCGCTCTGGTTGCAGCCTTCAACCAGGAATTCACGCTCCTGCTCGCCAATCAACGGCAGGTCGGCCATGTCGCCATGGAACCCCTGCACCAGCGCCAACAGCAGGCGCTTGAACTCGCCGAGCATGTTTTGCACGGTGGTTTCGTCGAAGTAACGCTGGTCGTAAGACAGGTGCAAGCCCAGGTCATCGCCGGGGTAGCACACGGCGGTCAGCGGGAAGTTAGTGTGGGTGCGGCCGGAATCCGAGGTGGCATTCAAGCTTTGTGCACGGTCCAGCACCGAGGTTTCCACCGGGGCGTTTTCGAACACGAACAGGCTGTCGAACAGCGGTTGGCCTTTAGGCAATTCGCTGTGTTCCTGGATGGTCACCAATGGCAGGTATTCGTACTCGCGCAATTGCATGTTGCTGTCGAGCAAGCCGCTCAACCACTGACGCACGCTGCAACGTTGACCGTCTTCCGGCAGCTTTACCCGCAGCGCGATGCTGTTGATAAACAGCCCGACGGTGCGTTGCATCTCCGGCATTTCCACCGGACGCCCGGCCACGGTAACGCCGAACAACACGTCGCGATCGCCGCTCAAGCGGCGCAGCACCAGGGCCCATGCCGCCTGGGCAAAGGTGTTGACGGTGAGTTGGTGGGCCTGTGCCAGTTCACGCAGTTGCGCGCCATCGCGGGCATCAAGACGGGTGTAGCAGTCGCCCACCACCATGCCGCCGCTGTGGCCCGCATGTTCGCGCAGGAAAGGGCGGTCGCTCGGGATCGGCGTGGTGCGCTCAAAGCCTTGCAGGTTCTGTTGCCACCACTGGCGCGCTTCATTCAGGTTCTGACGTTGCAGCCAGGCGATGTAGTCGCGATAACGCGGCGCCGTGGCCAACTGCGCGTCGTGGCCTTCGCCCAGGGCCATGTAGATCTCGAAAAAGTCATTCATCAGCAGCGAACGGCACCACGCATCGATAAGGATGTGGTGGTTGCTCATCATGAACCAGTAGCGTGCTTCGCCGACGCGGATCAGGCGCAGGTGGAACGGCGCCTGGTTGAGCAGATCGAAGCCGGCTTCACGCTCGGCCTTGAGCAGCGCTTGCAGACGCGGCTCTTGCTCAGCCTCGGGATCGTTGCTCCAGTCCAGGTATTCAATCGGCGTGCTGCCGGGTTTGTGGATCACTTGCAGCATGTCTTCGCCAACGTTCCAGCAGAACGAGGCACGCAAGGCTTCATGACGGGCGATCACCGCTTGCCAGGCCTGGGCGAAACGCTCAGGGTCCAGGGCACTGTTGATGCGGTAGCGGTCCTGCATGTAGTACAGACCGGTGCCCGGCTCCAGCAAAGTGTGAAGCAACAGGCCCTCTTGCATCGGAGTCAGCGGGTACACGTCTTCGATGGCACTGGCCGGGACCGGCAAGCTGTCGAGTTGCGGCTGGGTCAGTTGTGCCAGGGGGAAGTCGGACGGCGTGAGGCCACCGGCATCATCCTTGAGGCAATGGGCGATCAAGCTGTACAGCTCGGCGACGTAGGCCTCGGCCAACTCGCGGATGGTGTTTGCATCGTGGCGCTCACGGCTGAAGGTCCAGCGCAGCACCAGCTCACCGCCATACACCTGGCTGTCGACGCTCAGGGCGTTGGGCAGCGGCGCATCCGGGTCATGGGCCAGGCCCGCCGACTCATCCAGCGGGTGGAACAGCGCCTCGCTGCCGAAGCTCTGGTCGAACTGGCCGAGGTAGTTGAAGGTGATGTCGGCGGTTGGCAGCGCGGCCATGGCCTGCTTGCACAGGTCGTCCGCCAGGTAGCGCAGCACGCCATAGCCCAACCCTTTGTGGGGTACCGCCCGCAGTTGCTCCTTGATCGCCTTGATCGAGGCGCCCTGCCCGGCCGCTTCTTCGATTTGCACGGGCGTCAGGCGCAGTGGATAGGCACTGGTGAACCAGCCGACACTGCGGGTCAGGTCGATCTCATCGAACAGGGTTTCGCGGCCATGGCCTTCCAGTTGGATCAGCGCCGAGTCACGCCCGCTCCAGCGGCACAACACGCGGGCCAAGGCGGTCAGCAACAGGTCATTGACCTGGGTGCGGTATGCGCTTGGGGCTTGTTGCAGCAACTGACGGGTGTGTTCGGCATCCAGGCGCACGCTGACCGTGTCGGCATCGCGATTGCGCAACGTGCCCTGTGCACGGTCCACCGGCAACGCCACCGTCGGGCCCGCCAAGTGGTCCTGCCACACGCTCAATTCTTCACGCAGGGATTCGCTGCTGGCATAAGCCTGCAACCGCGCGGCCCAGTCACGCAAGGCGCTGGTCTTGGCCGGCAGGCTGACGGACTCGCCCTCGCTCAGTTGGCGATACACATTCTGCAGGTCTTCGAGCAACACACGCCACGACACGCCGTCCACCACCAGGTGATGAATCGCGATCAGCAGGCGTTGCTGGCCTTCGGGGCCATCCACCAGCAAGGCGCGCAGCAGCGGGCCGCGTTCAAGGTCGAGGCTGCGTTGGGTGTCGGTGAACAAGGCGGTGCACTGGGCCATATCGCGCACTTGCGCCTGCATCAGCACGCCGCCCTGGGGCACGGTCAAATGTTCGGCATGCCATTGCGCATTGCGCCGCGTGAAGCTCAGGCGCAAGGCGTCGTGGTGCTCCAGCACCGCCAGCAGCGCTTGCTCCAGGCGATGGGGTTCGAGCAATTGCAGCGGCTTGAGGACCAACGCCTGGTTCCAGTGCTGACGCGCCGGGACGTCGGTGTCAAAGAACCAATGCTGGATCGGCGTGAGGCCCGAGCTGCCAGTGAGTACGCCCTGCTCCGCCGTGACCTGCTCGGAGCGCGTGGCCACAGCGGCCAGGGTTTGCACCGTCTGGTGCTGGAACAGGTCGCGGGGGCTGAAATGAATTCCTGCCTGCCGCGCACGGCTGACCACCTGGATCGACAGGATGGAGTCGCCGCCCAGTTCAAAGAAATTATCGTCCAGGCCGACTTGTTGCACGTTCAACACCGCACACCAGATCGCGGCCAAGGTGCTTTCCAGTTCGTTGCGCGGGGCTACGTACTGTTGGCGATTGGCCTCGGGGTCCGGTTGCGGCAAGGCACGGCGGTCGAGCTTGCCGTTGGCGGTCAACGGCATACTGTCGAGCACGATCAGGTGCGCGGGCACCATGTAGTCCGGCAGTTGCGCCTTGAGATGCGCCTTCAGCGCCTCGCGCAACGGGCCGTGCTCTGCGTCGCTGACCAGGTACGCCACGAGCTGTTTGCCGCTCGGCGAATCCAGCGCCAGCACCACCGCTTCGCGCACAGCTTCGTGCTCCAGCAGGCGGGTTTCGATCTCGCCCAGCTCGATGCGAAAACCACGGATTTTCACTTGATGGTCGATACGCCCCAGGTACTCCACCAGACCATCGGCGCGTTGGCGCACCAGGTCGCCGGTGCGATACAGGCGGCCACCATTGGCGGCAAAGGGATCGGCGACAAAACGCTCCGCCGTCATGCCCGGGCGCTCGTGGTAACCCTGTGCCAGGCCCGCGCCGCCGACATACAACTCGCCGGTTGCGCCTTGGGGCACCAAGGCCAGGTCGGCGTCGAGAATATAGGCCATACGGTCGCCGATAATGCTACCGATCGGCACGCTGCCGGCGCCCTCCTCCAAGTGCTCCGGCGCCAGGCTGGCCAACGGCATCACCACGGTTTCAGTCGGGCCATAGGCGTTGAAGAACACCTCTGGCTGGAAGGCTGCGCGAATGCGCTGCAGGTGTTCACCGGTCAGGGCTTCACCGCCGGTGATGCACATGCGCACGGGCAGGGTCTGGTGTTGAGTCGCCAGCCACTGCGCCAACTGGCTGCCATAGCTTGGGGTGAAGCCGAGGATATTGATGCGATGGGTGCGGATCAGCCCACAGATTTCCTCCGCATCCCATTGGCCTTGGGCCCGCAAGACCACCTGCGCGCCGCTGAGCAACGGCACCAGCAAACGCTCGGTGGCGGCGTCGAAGTTGATCGAATAGAAATGCAGCTCGCAGTCGTCCGGGCGCATGCCGAAACGCTCGATCACAGCCTGGCAATGCATGGCGATTTCGCCGTGGGACACCACCACGCCTTTCGGTTTGCCGGTGGAGCCGGAGGTGTAGATCAGGTACGCCTGGTGTTGCGGCAGGCTGATAAATGGCAGCTCATCGGCCGGGTAATTCACCAGCACTGGCGAGTCGTCTTCCAGGCACCAGCACGCCACCGAGGCCGGCAGTTCACCTAGGGCTTCGAACATCGCCGCGTCGCTGAGCAACAGGCCGATGCCGCTGTCTTCGATCATGTAGTGCAGGCGGTCCAGCGGGTATTCCGGGTCCAGCGGTACATAGGCGCCGCCGGCCTTAAGGATCGCCAGCAGGCCAATGACCATTTCCAGGGAGCGTGGCAGCGCCAAGCCGACTCGCACCTGCGGGCCGACGCCGCGTTCGCGCAGCATCCAGGCCAGGCGATTGGCGCGTGCATTGAATTCCGCGTAAGTGAGGGTTACGCCGGCAAAGGTCAGCGCCGGAGCCTGCGCACGCATTTGCGCCTGCTGGCTGAACAGCTGATGAATGCACTGGTCGAGACGATGCAAACCGGCCTCAACGCCCAGGCTGTCCTGCAATGCGCGTTGTTCGGTGGCGGTCAGCAGCGGCAGTTCGCTGAGGCGTTGATCGGGGTCTGCAATCAACGCTTCCAGCAGGTTGCGCCAATGTTCAGCCATGCGCGCAATGCGCGGCTCGTCGAACAGATCAGTGCTGTAAGTCAGGCAGCAACCCAGGCGATGGTCGAGGTCGGTCACTTCCAGGTTGAGGTCGAACTTGGTCGCGCGAGCATCGTTGGCCAGGTATTCGACGGTCATGCCGGCCAGTTGACGGCTCTGCTGGAATTCCCAGCGCTGCACGTTGCACATCACCTGGAACAACGGGTTGTACGCGGCGCTGCGCGGAGGTTGCAGGGCTTCCACCAGATGGTCGAACGGCAGGTCCTGGTGGGATTGGCCCTCGATCACGGTGTGGCGTACTTGCTCGAACAACTCGCCGACATTCATCTGACCATTGAGCTGGCAACGCAGCACCTGGGTATTGAGGAATGCGCCGATCAGCCCTTCGCTTTCCGGGCGAATACGGTTGGCCACGGGGGCGCCGATGCGCAGGTCGGTCTGGCCGCTGTAGCGGTAGAGCAACACGGCCAGGGTCGCGGTCATGGTCATGAACAGCGTGAGGCCGCGTTCGGCATTGAAGGCACGCACGCGGGCAGCCAACGCGTCGCTCAGATCGAAGCGGTACAGCTCGCCCTGGTGGCTTTGTACCGGTGGTCGTGGGCGGTCGCCGGGCAGTTCCAGCAAGGGGTGTTCGGTGCCCAGTTGCGCGGTCCAGTAATCCAACTGGCGTTGACGCTCGCCGGACTCCAGCCACTGACGCTGCCACACGCTGTAGTCGAGGTATTGCACCGGCAACGGCGACAGTGGCGACAGACGCTCGTCGATAAAGGCTTCGTACAGCGCGCTGAGTTCACGGGCAAAGATGTCCATGGCCCAGCCTTCAGTGACGATGTGGTGCAGGGTCAGCACCAAGTAGTGTTCCTGCTCGCCGGCCTTGACCAGGCACGCGCGCAGCAACGGGCCGGTTTCCAGGTTGAACGGCGTGTGGGCCTCGTGATCGGCCAACTGCTGCAAGCGCTGCTCGCGCTCGGTTTCATTCAGCGCCGAAATATCCTGCCAGTCCATGCGCACGCCGGTCTGCGGCGAGACCTTTTGATAGGCCACGCCGTCGACACTGGGGAACGTGGTGCGCAGGGTTTCGTGGCGCATGATCAAGGCCTGCAACGCCGCCTCGAAACGCCCCACATCCAGCACGCCCCGCAGGCGCGCCATGCCACCGACGTTGTAGGCCGGGCTGTCCGGCTCCATCTGCCAGAGGAACCACATGCGCTGCTGGGAATAGGACAGCGGCACCGGTTGGCTGCGGTCGACTTTGGCAATCGCGGTTTGCTGGTTGCGCTGGCCCGAGGCCTGGATCAGGCCGACTTGCTCGGCAAACGCGCCCAGTTCACTGGCTTCAAACAAGGTACGCAGCGGCAGCTCAACGTCACAGGCCTGGCGGGTGCGGGAGATGATTTGCGTGGCCAGCAATGAGTGGCCGCCGAGGGCGAAGAAGTCATCGCGCAGGCCGATTTGCGGCAGGCCGAGCACTTCGCGCCAGATTGCGGCGATCTGCTGTTGCAACGGGGTTTCGGGTTCAATGTGTTCGCGGGTTAGCCACACTGGCTCCGGCAATGCGCGGCGGTCCAGCTTGCCGCTGGGGCTCAGGGGCATGGCGTCCAGGCGCATCAGTTGCGCGGGCACCATGTACTCGGGCAGCTCGGCGGCCAGGGCGGCTTTCACGTCCTGTTCGTCCAGCGCTCTGCTTGCGGTGTAGTAGCCGATCAGTGTGGCATTGCGCACCAGCACCACGGCCTGGGCGATACCGTCCAGCGCCAGCAGGCGCGCTTCGATTTCTTCCGGCTCCACGCGGAAGCCGCGCAGCTTGACCTGCTGATCGAGACGCCCCAGGTATTCGAGCACGCCGTCAGCATTCCAGCGCACACGGTCGCCAGTGCGATACAGGCGCGCACCCGCCTCGCCCAGCGGGTCGGCGATAAACCGTTCGGCGGTCAAACCGGCACGCCCCAGATACCCCCGCGCCAGGCCGATGCCACCGATGCACAGTTCGCCCGGCACACCGGCTGGCAACAGGTTGAGGTGATCGTCCAATACGCGGCAGATCACATTGCCCAGCGGTCGGCCAATCGGCGAGCGCTCGCCATCTTCAGCGGTGCAGTGCCAGTGGGTGACGTTGATCGCGGTCTCGGTCGGGCCATAGCGGTTGTGCAACTGCACCGCCGGCAACTGAGCCAAGACGCGGTTGCGCAGCTCGGCTGGTAACGCCTCACCGCCGGAGAACAGGCGACGCAGGCTGGTGCATTCGGGTACCAGCGGCTCGTCGATGAACAACTGCAACAGCGGCGGCACAAAGTGCAGGGTGGTCACGCCATGTTCCTGCACCAACTGCGCGATGCGGTGCGGGTCGCGATGTTCGCCAGGGCCGGCCAGCACCAGGCGGCAGCCGGTGATTAACGGCCAGAAGCATTCCCACACCGACACGTCGAAACTGATCGGTGCCTTTTGCATCAGCACGTCGGTGTCGTTCAGTTGGTAAGTGGCCTGCATCCACTGCAAGCGCTCGGCCAGGGCCCCATGGGTATTGCCGACGCCTTTGGGCTGGCCGGTGGAACCGGAGGTGTAGATCACGTAGGCGAGGTTATCG
Organism: Pseudomonas sivasensis; assembly: GCF_021391435.1. NCBI lineage: Bacteria > Pseudomonadati > Pseudomonadota > Gammaproteobacteria > Pseudomonadales > Pseudomonadaceae > Pseudomonas > Pseudomonas sivasensis. Next base: position 4,458,858 of record NZ_CP090029.1, read on the forward strand.
CCGTGCAGGTGCAGGCCCGGCGCCTGGGTCGGCCAGCTTTCCAGATGCAGGCTGTCCATGGCGATGACACACACGCCGTCAGCGCTCGGCAGTTTTTCCAACACTGCGGTCTGGGTCAGCAGCAGTTGCACGCCACTGTCCTTGAGCATGTAGGCCAGGCGCTCAGCGGGGTAATCCGGGTCCAGCGGCACGTAGGCGCCACCGGCCTTGATGATCGCCAGCAGGCCGATCAGCAGTTGTGGCGAACGCTCGGCGGCGATAGCCACGCACACGTCCGGGCCCACGCCTTTGTCGCGCAGGTAATGGGCCAGGCGGTTGGCTTGGGCATGCAGTTGGGCGAAGGTCAGGCTGCCGTCCTGCCAGACCAACGCGGTGTTGTCCGAAGTCTGCTGATTGAGCAGCTCGGGCAACCATTGCTGGGCGGGCGCACACGGCGCTTGGCTCCACGGTTGCTGTTCGTCCGCTTGCAGCAAACGCAGGTCGCCGAGGGCTTGCTGGGGTTGCTCGCAGATGGCGTGCAGCAGGTTGATGAAGTGCTCGGCGAGGCGCTGGATGGTTGCGCCTTCAAACACCTCATCGGCGTAGTCGAACGCCAGGCTCAGGCGGCCGTTGCGGTCTTCTTCGGTATGCAGTTGCAGGTCGAACTTGGCTTCGCGGCTGTGCCACGGCAGCTCATCGGCGAGCATGCCCGGCAGGCGGCGCAAGGCGCTGAGGTCGCGTTGCTGGTGGTTGAACATGACCTGGAACAAGCCCTGCTCGCGGGCCTGAGGGAAGGCTTCCAGCAGTTGCTCGAAGGGCAGGTCCTGATGGGCTTGGGCACCCAGTGCGGTCTCGCGGGTGGCGGCCAATAGCTGGTTGAACGGCAGGCGCCCGTCCAGTTCGGCGCGCAGCACCAGGGTGTTGATGAAAAAGCCGATCAGGCCTTGGGTTTCCTGGCGCGGGCGGTTGGCATTGGGCACGCCGATGCGGATATCGCGCTGGCCGCTGTAGCGATAGAGCAAGGTCTGGAACGCCGCCAGCAACAGCATGAATGGCGTGGACTCATTGGCCTGGGCGGTCTGGCGAATCGCTTCGCTGAGGCCGGCGCTCAGGCGCACGCTATGGCGCGAAGCACTGCGGATGTGCTGCGCGGAGCGCGGATGGTCGGTGGCCAGGCTCAGGGTCGGGTGCTCGTCCCCCAGTTGGTTTTTCCAGTACGCCAGTTGGCGCTGACCTTCACCTTCGGCCAGCCATTGACGTTGCCAACTGCCGTAGTCGGCGTATTGCAGGGCCAGGGCCGGCAGTTCCAGGGATTGTCCCTGGGAGGCCGCGGCGTAGAGGCGCGAGAACTCGTCGATAAGGATGTTGAGCGACCAACCATCGGCAATGATGTGATGCAGCGTCACCAGCAGTTGATGGTCTTCGTCGTCCAGGCGCACCAGTGTCACCCACAGCAGCGGGCCTTTTTCCAGATCAAATTGAGTGCGTGCTTCGTCTTCGCGAATCTGCTGCGCGCGGGTTTCGCGCTCGGCAGCGGGCAGGTCGCTGAGGTCGATGACTTGCAGGTCGAACGCCACGTTGGCGTCAACACGCTGGAAGGCCTGGCCGTTGCGCTCGTAGAAGCGGGTGCGCAGGGCTTCGTGGCGCTGGATCAGGTGCTGGAAACTCAGGCGCACTGCGTCTTCGTCCAGCTCGCCACGCAGGCGCAAGCCGCCGGGAATGGTGTAGGCGCTGCTCTGAGGGTCCAGTTGCCAGGTGATCCACAGGCGGTTCTGAGCCAGGGACTGAGGCAGTTCGTCCTGGCGTGACAAGGCATGAATTGCACCTTGGGCCACGCCGCCGTCCTGCTGCAATTGCGCAACATTGGCGGCAAACGTCGACAGGGTCGGCGCCTCGAACAGCATGCGCAGGTTCAGCTCCAGGCCGAGGGTTTCACGCAGGCGTGCGACCACTTGGGTAGCGGTGATGGAGTTACCGCCGAGCAGGAAGAAGTGATCGTCGGCAGCAACGGTCGCGACCTGCAACTGTTCGCACCAGATCGCCGCGATCTGCTGTTGCAGTTCGGATTCCAGCGCAGCATCGCCCGCCAACCCTTGCAGATCGGGGAATTGCGCATAGCTGTCGAGGCTGCCGTCGGCGTGACGCAGCGCGCAGGCCGCACGCTGCACCTTGCCGCTGGAGGTCTTGGGCAATGCGCCGGGGTTGAGCAACACCACCACACTCGGCGCTTCTTGGTAGGCTTCGGCCACGGCTTGGCGGATGGCTTTGATCAACGCCTCGGGCGGCAGGATTTTCTGCACGCTGCGGCTGATTTCAGCGGCGATGCCGATGCCTTCCAGACCCTGGTCATTCACCGCAAACGCCGCAACCCGGCCTTTGCGCACCACTTCCACTTCGCGCTCGATAGTCTGCTCGATGTCTTGCGGGTAGAGGTTATGACCGCGCACGATCAACAGGTCTTTCAGGCGGCCGGTGATGTACACCTCACCAAAGCGAATAAAGCCCAGGTCGCCGGTGCGCAGCCAGGTCCGCCCGGCATGCTGGACGAAGGTCTTGGCTGTGGCTTCGGGGTTGCGCCAGTAGCCGTGGGCGATGCTCGGACCGGTGGCCCAGAGTTCGCCGACGCGGTTGTCGGGCAGCTCATTCAAGGTGTGGGGATCGACGATCAGCACCGCGTGTTCCGGCTGGCTGGTGCCGCAACTCATGATCGCACTGCCCTGCCCCGGTTCGGCGCGGTTGGCGGCCAGCGCCGTCTCGTCGACGCGCAGCGCCGGGATGCCCTGACCCCGGGTGCCGCCAGCGACAAACAGCGTGGCCTCGGCCAGGCCGTAGGACGCAAAGAAATTGTCTGAGCTAAAACCACAGGCGGCGAATTTCTCGGCGAAGCGGTCCAGGGTGTCGAGCCGGATCGGCTCGGAGCCGGAATAGGCCACGCGCCACGTGCTCAGGTCCAGGCGTTCCAGGGCTGACTCACTGACCCGTTCACTACACAGCCGGTAGGCGAAATCCGGGCCGCCGCTGATGGTGCCGCCGTATTGGCTGATCGCTTCCAGCCAGCGCAATGGCCGGCCAAGGAAGTACGCAGGCGACATCAGCACGCACGGCACGCCACTGAAGATCGGTTGCAACAGGCCGCCGATCAGACCCATGTCGTGGTACAGCGGTAGCCAGCTGACAATCACGTCGTCGGGGTTGAGGTCGATGCCAAAGCCACGGCGGATCAGCACTTCGTTGGCCACCAGATTGCCGTGGCTGACTTGCACGCCTTTGGGCAGCGCTGTGGAGCCGGAGGTGTATTGCAGGAACGCGATGTCGTCGGGCTGTAGATCGGGGGTGATCCAGGCATCGGCCACTGGCGCATCGAGGGTATCGACACTCAACACCGGCGGCGCATTTTCGATCTGCGCCAGGCCATCGGCAAGACTGGCAATGGTCAGCAGCAGGCGCGGTTCGGCGTCGCTGATGATCGACAGCAAACGCTCTTGGTGATGACGGCGGGTGGACTCCGGCGGGTAGGCCGGCACTGCGATCACCCCGGCGTACAGGCAGCCAAAAAACGCCGCGACGTAATCCGGACCGCTGGGGAACAACAGCACTGCGCGGTCGCCCAGCGCGGCATTGGCCTGCAGGGCGCTGGCAATGGTGCGGGCGCGCTGGTCGAGGTCGCGATAACTGAGCACAACGCTGTGCTCGGCGGACTCGGCGAGGAAGCGCAGAGCCACCTGGTCCGGGGTCTGCGCGGCGCGACGTTGAAGGGACTGGACCAGGGTGCGGGGAAGTTCGAAGGCGTCCATCATGGGGTTCCTGCCTGAAATCGGCTTACGGGAAATTCGGAAATTGAGTAGCTATCAGCCGGCGACCAACTGCCGCGCCGCGCCATTGCGCCAGCGGGCCAGGTGTTCCTCGGCGTAGCGCCGCAGGCAGCGCAATACGGTGCTTTCGTGCTGCATGAGGAAGAAGTGGTGGCCGTCGAACATATCGAGGGAAAAGCCGCTGGCGGCATCGAGTTGCCAGTCGAGCAATTGGTCGGCGCGTACGCTGTCCTGCTTGCCACCGAATACATGGATCGGCATGCCCAGCGGCTCACGCTCGCCGTAGGTGAAGCTGCCGCACAGCAGGAAGTCAGCGCGCAGGATCGGCAGCATCAGTTGCATCAATTCGGGGTTGGCCAGGGCCGCTTCGGCGGTGCCCTGCAGTTCGCGCAGACGGGCGATCAGTTGCTCATCCGTCTTTTCAATGGCGTATTCGCTGACATCGCGACGCGCCGGGCCGGCAGTGCCGGAAGCGAACAGCGCCAGCGGCGCAGGGACGTTGCGTGCGTTTAACGCATGGGCCAATTCAAAGGCGAGCAGGCCGCCGAGGCTGTGGCCGAACAACGCGTAGGGGCCGCTCAACTCGTGGCAGATTTCGTCCGCCAGTTGCGCAGCCAAGGCCTTGATATCGCGCTGCAAGGGCTCGTCCATGCGCATGCCACGACCGGGTAATTCCAGCGGGCATACCTGCAGCCACTCGGGCAACACCCGGCGCCAACGTGCATAGACCATGGCGCTGGCGCCTGAATAGGGCAGGCAGAACAGGCGCAGTCGGGTCGGCGCGCTCATCGCTCGAAGACCCCAAACTGAAACACGCTGTATGCACGATAAAAACCCATCTCGTCCTCCTGCGGGTGCTGATCCTTGGCCGCCTGACTAACGGACCTTTCACCCAGAAGAACGGACGGCACCGGCAAATAATTAGTCGCCAGGCATGAGCGAGACGTGGTTCACGCCGAACAAGAAAGCATAAGATTAGTTCGTCTTCTCATTTGACAATCATTATCATTCAGCCTAATTTGTTGCCCGATGTGTAGGAGGCCTCAGCAAGGACGCCCTCCCCCAACCTATTTTTCAAGGTGATTTCCATGACGGAACAAGTATCCACAGGCAGGTGCGACTCACCACTTCTCCAGGCATTCGTCGACAACCGACTGATTCTGGTGAAGATCGCAGCACGAATTACCGGCTGCCGCTCCCGCGCCGAAGACGTCGTGCAGGATGCCTACTTCCGCCTGCAATCGGCGCCGACGATCACATCCTCGTTCAAGGCCCAATTGAGTTACCTGTTCCAGATCGTCCGTAACCTGGCCATCGATCACTACCGTAAGCAGGCCCTGGAGCTCAAATACTCCGGGACGGAAGAGGAAGGCTTGAATGTGGTTATTCACGGCGCTTCACCGGAAACCTCCCACATCAATTTCAACACCCTGGAAAACATCGCCGACGCCCTGACTGAGCTGCCCCAGCGCACCCGTTACGCGTTCGAGATGTACCGTCTGCACGGCGTGCCGCAAAAGGACATCGCCAAGGAGTTGGGGGTTTCGCCAACGTTGGTGAACTTCATGATTCGCGATGCGCTGGTGCACTGCCGCAAGGTGTCGGGCAGCCATAGCGATACGTTTGCACGACGCGTCTGATCCACACGGATCTGCCCATAATGGGGGCGAGCACGCCCGCCCCCACCGCTCACACCAGCCCGCACCGCTCAAAAAACCGCTCCCGCCCCAAAATCATCAGCGCCGCGCGCTTGTGCGGGAAATCGAACTCCTTTTCACAGTGGAAACACTGGTTGTGCATATGGCCGATCATCTTCGCGTTATCGGCGCGCGGTTCTGCCACCACACGTTGGGTTCGAGGGTCATCCAGGAACAGGTAGTGCACCAGCGCCGATAGCCAACTGGCGACCTTGTGCGGACCGCGATGATGTTCCTCCCCCACCAGCATGTGGATGCCACGGTCGTAGTCAGCGGCATCGTAGAACGGCGCGATACGGTCTTCCTTGGCCCAGTAGGCTTCGAAATAGGCAAAGGGTTCATCATCAAAACAGCCGATCAGCGTGAGGGTGTGCGGATCGGCGGCGAGCTTATCCAGGTATTCCCGGTGCTGCTCCAGGCTGCCGGTTTCCTGCCAGAAACTCGCCACGCGCGTGCTGTTCTGCCAGCGATTGAAGCGCGCCAAATCCACATCGACCTCAACGGTGCGCAGGGAAATCCAGGCCCCAAGACGTGCGTCATAACGCCGGTAAACCTCACCCCGAGGCTTCGGCGCACGGACGGGGTGGCGCTTGCCGGCGCTGATGATCATCTGCTGCGGGTAGCTGCCACTGGGCGAGAGTCCCAACCATGGCTGGGGCAATTGCCAGAACAGGGTGCGCTCACATCGGTACTGCCCGGCGATCTCGCTAGCCACCAGCAAACCACTGCGCAAGGCGTCTTCGGGCGCATGCTCAAGGTGCCAGGTCAGACGTTGCCGAGTCGGCTCCTTGGTAAACAACCAGTAGCAGGCAGCCCACAAGGCGCGGGGGGAAGGCACCTCGGCGGGCGTCTGCAAACGCACCTGCAGGTCATCGCCACGCTCCAGGCGCAAACGCGCCAGCGGCTGGCCTTCCAGGGTCAGGCTCAGGTGGCTTTCGGTTTCATCAGCATTCAAGGCAGGCCCGGCCGGTAACGGCAGGACCGACAGGTCATTCAGATTGGACATGGGAGGGGCTCACGGTAACCGTCGACAGATAAAGAAGTGACGTGAGCCGGGAGAGGAAATTTAGCCGATCAAGGTACCGGCATCACGTCGATGCGGTACGGCTCGAAAATCTTCAGCATCTCGCCGTCATCGCGCAGACGCTTGAGCAACGCGGAAAAAGCCTGGCCCGTGATCGGCGCCTTCGGCCGAAGCAAGGCGTAATGGTGATAGACCTGATCGATACGCTCAGACACCAGGAACTGCGCGGCCATATCCGCATTGCGCACCATGAAGTCACTCAGGTACGAACGGGTCACCAAGGCAATGTCCGCACGCCCGCGCGCAACCATCAGCAGGTTGCTGTCGTGGGAATAGGTCAAGGTGGCGTTGAAGTGCTCGGCCATGTTCTTGGGGTCGGGGTTGAAGCTGGCGAAGGCGTAGTGATAACCGCTGAACACCGCCAGGCGTTTGCCCGCAAGGTCGGCGAAATAGTCCTGGCCGCGACCGGGTTCACGCTGGGCGACGAAGATTTCCGCGTCCTCCAGCCCCATGTCGACGCTGGTATGGGGAATTTTCTGCCAGCCCCACGCGGGGTTTTCGAAGATGGCCATGTCGATCCGGCCCTGCTCGAAATCGCGGAAACGTCGAGGAATGGAAGTCGGCACCAGCACAAATTGGTAGTCGGTTTGCGAGGCGTTCAGGGCCTCCACCAGTTGCGGCAGCAATCCCGTGTCGGCGCCCTGCTCCGGGCGCACCGTATAAGGAGGGAAATGCGCCGCGCCGATGCGCACCAATTGCGCAGCCGACGCCGGCATCCACCACGCGGTGCCCAGTGCCCAAAAGGTAAGTCCTGCAGCCAGCCGCCATGGCGAAAACATCAAGGCACACACCGTTCAAAACTCTGATGGCGATAAGCTAGGCGTTTTTGTCTGGCGAGACAACTTTCCGCCAGCAAATTAATAGCTTGCGCCTCAGTCGGCTTTCAGAACCATCAACAAAGCTTCTTGGGCCAACTGCTCCAGCGTCATGCTGCCCTCGGCGCGAAACCAGGTGGTCGTCCAGGACAATGCGCCTGTGAGGAAGCGGCGCGCGATAAACACATCGCCCTTGATGTAGCCAGCAGCCTTGGCCTCGCCCAGCACTTGCAGCCAGAGGTCTTCGTACACGTCGCGCAGCGCCAGGACCTGGGCCTGGCCGTCCGCCGACAGTGAGCGCCATTCATACACCAGCACCGCCATGGCTTCGCCGCTGCCGCCCATGATCGACTGCAACTCGCAGCGAATCAGCGCCAGCACACGTTCGCGCACGTTTGTCGCCTCCTCCAGCGAAGCCCGCATCAGCGCCGTGTTGTAGTGGATGGTTTCCTCCATCACCGCCCGCAGGATGTCGTCCTTGCTCTTGAAGTGATGAAAGATGCTGCCGGACTGAATGCCCACCGCACTGGCCAGGTCACGCACGGTGGTGCGCTCGAAACCCTTGTTGCGAAACAGGTGGGCCGCGGTTTGCAGCAACTTGCCCCGGGCGCTGTCGGGATCGGTCAATTGGCCGCCATCGACCATGGTGCGCATCACCCGCAGGGCTTTGTGCTCATCCATGCTGCTCTCCTCTACTTCTACTGACGTCTTGGCCGGCAATTTAGGCCGTGGCCGCCAACCAAGCAAGCGCTTGGCTAAAACTTGTGACTGGAGTTTACAAACCAAGCGCTTGCTTGGTAGTCTCGCCAACAGCCATTCGAGGAAGGATTTCTCATGAGCAAGACGGTTCGTATCGGCTGTGCCAGCGCCTTCTGGGGCGACACCTGCACTGCCGCCGCCCAGTTGGTGCACGGCGGTAAGCTGGATTACCTGGTGTTCGACTACCTGGCGGAAGTCACGATGTCGATCCTTGCCGGCGCACGGATGAAAGACCCCCAGGCCGGTTACGCCACGGATTTTGTCGAGGTGCTGACGCCGCTGCTGGCCGATATCCAGGGCCAGGGCATCCGCGTAATCAGCAACGCTGGCGGCATTAATCCCCAAGCCTGCGCCGCAGCCCTGCAAGCGGCCTGCGATAAAGCCCAGGTACCGCTGAAAATAGCCGTTCTGCTGGGCGATGACCTGCAACCCCAATTGAAAAACCTCACGGGCACTACCGATATGTTCAGCGGCACACCGCTGCCGCCGGTGTGCGTGTCCGCCAACGCTTACCTTGGCGCACCGGGCATCACCCAAGCCTTGGCGCTGGGCGCCGATGTCGTTATCACCGGCCGCGTGGTCGACAGCGCCGTGGTCAGCGCAGCGCTGGTGCATGAATTCGACTGGCCCTGGCACGACTACGACCGCCTCGCCCAAGCGGCCCTGGCCGGGCATATCATCGAATGCGGCGCCCAGTGCACCGGCGGTAACTTCACCGATTGGCGCGATGTGCCGGACTACGAACACATCGGTTTCCCCATCGTCGAGGTCAGCGCCGACGGCCAGTTCACGGTAACCAAGGTCGACGGCACCGGCGGGTTGATCAGCGAACTCAGCGTGGCCGAACAGTTGCTGTATGAAATCGGCGACCCATGCGCCTATCTGTTGCCCGACGTGATCTGCGATTTCAGCCAGGTCAAACTGCAGCAGCAGGGAAAAAACCGCGTGCACCTGCACGGCGCCAAGGGTTCGCCACCCACCGACCAGTACAAGGTCAGCGCCACGTATCCCGATGGCTCGCGTTGCACCGCCAGTTGCCTGATTGCCGGGATCGACGCGGTGGCCAAGGCCGAGCGGGTCAGCCAGGCGATCATCAACAAGACCTCGCAACTGTTCAGCCAACGCGGCTGGGCGCCGTACACCGAGGTGAATATCGAGCTGCTGGGCAGCGAAGCAACCTATGGCGCACATGCGATGCGTCATGACTGTCGTGAAGTGGTGGTCAAGTTGGCGGTGCGACACCCGAGCAAGCAGGCGCTGGTGCTGTTCGCGCGCGAGATCGCCCAGGCCGCTACCGGGATGGCGCCGGGGTTGACCGGAATCTTAGGGGGTCGCCCGACGGTGTATCCGTTGATTCGGTTGTTTTCGTTTCTGATCGACAAGTCCTCATGTGAGTTACTGATCGACTTCCAAGGTGAACGCCACGCTTGCGCGCTACCCATCACCGACGCCCCAACCCTGCCCGCCGCGCCGATGGATCCACCCAAGCCCCAAGGTCGCGCCGACGCCAGCGTGCCCCTCGTGAAACTCGCCGTGGCACGCTCCGGTGACAAGGGCAATCACAGCAATATCGGCGTGATCGCCCGTGATCCCGAGTACCTGCCATGGATCGCCGAAGCGCTGACGCCCGCAGTGATCGTCGACTGGATGAGCCACGTGCTCGACCCGCTGCACGGCCGCGTCGAGCGCTGGTATCTGCCCGGCAGCCACAGCCTGAATTTCCTGCTGGAAAACGCGTTGGGCGGCGGCGGCATTGCCAGCCTGCGCATCGACCCCCAAGGCAAGGCTTTCGCCCAGCAACTGCTGGAAATTCCCATCGCGGTGCCGCAACACATTGCCGATCAATGCCAATAACAGGAGCGTTGCCGTGGCCTTCGACTCGATCTTCAAAGCCGACCTATTCCAGGGTCACACCGTGATTGTCACCGGTGGCGGCAGTGGCATTGGCCGCTGCACCGCCCATGAGCTGGCGGCGCTCGGCGCCCAGGTGATCCTGGTCGGACGCAAGCCGGACAAGCTCGCAGCGGTCGCGGCGGAAATTGCCGAAGACGGCGGCATCGCCCATTGCAGCGCCTGCGATATTCGCGATGAAGAGGCGGTGAAGACGCTGGTCAGCCAAATCCTGAATGACCACGGCCAGGTCCACGGTTTGGTGAATAATGCTGGCGGTCAGTACCCATCACCGCTCGCGTCGATCAATCAGAAAGGCTTTGAAACCGTGCTGCGCACCAACCTGGTGGGCGGTTTCCTGATGGCCCGCGAAGTGTTCAACCAATCCATGAGCAAACACGGTGGCGCCATCGTCAATATGCTCGCCGACATGTGGGGCGGCATGCCCGGCATGGGCCACTCCGGCGCCGCCCGTGCCGGCATGGACAACTTCACCAAAACCGCCGCCTTCGAATGGGGCTGCGCCGGGGTTCGGGTCAACGCCGTGGCGCCGGGCTGGATCGCCTCCAGCGGCATGGACACCTACGAGGGCGCGTTCAAGGCGGTGATCCCCACCCTGCGTGAACACGTGCCGCTCAAGCGTATCGGCACCGAATCGGAAGTCAGCGCCGCCATTGTGTTCCTGCTCAGCCCCGCCGCTGCATTTATCAGCGGCAGCACCCTGCGCATCGACGGCGCCGCCAGCCTCGGCAGCCGTGCCTGGCCGCTGCACAAGGCCCAGCCGCCGAGCGAACCGTTCAATGGTTTTCACCGCGCTTACCTGCCGGACGTGCTCAAGGAAGGGAAATAAATCATGCCGGTGATTGAAAGCCTGATCGACGCCCACAGCGCAGCGTTCGCACGCAACCGTGAGGCCATGCTGGACAGCATTCAGCACCTGCGCCAACTGGAGCAAAACCTGCTGAGCAAGGCCCAGGAAGCCAAGCCCAAGTTCGACAAACGGGGCCAATTGTTGCCCCGCGAGCGCCTCAACTTGCTGCTTGACCCCGGTGCGCCGTTCCTGGAATTGGCCAGCCTGGCCGGCTACAAACTCCACGACGACAAGGACGGCAGCGCAGCCGGGGGTGGGTTGATCGCAGGAATCGGCTACGTCAGCGGCGTGCGCATGTTGGTGGTGGCCAATAACAGCGCGATCAAGGGCGGCACCATTTCTCCTACCGGGCTGAAAAAATCCCTGCGCCTGCAGCAGATCGCGCTGGAGAACAAATTGCCGGTGGTGACACTGGCCGAAAGCGGCGGCGCCAACCTCAACTATGCCGCCGAGATTTTTGTCGAAGGCGCACGCAGCTTCGCCAATCAGGCGCGCATGTCAGCCATGGGCCTGCCGCAGATCACCGTGGTGCACGGCTCGGCCACTGCGGGTGGCGCGTACCAACCGGGGTTGTCGGATTACGTGGTGGTGGTGCGCGGCAAGGCCAAGCTGTTCCTGGCCGGGCCGCCACTGCTCAAGGCGGCGACGGGCGAAGTGGCCACCGATGAAGAACTGGGCGGCGCCGAGATGCACGCGCAAACGGCCGGCACCGCCGAATACCTGGCGGAAAACGACGCCGATGGCGTGCGTATCGTGCGTGAGATCGTCAGCCTGCTGCCCTGGGATGACCGCCTGCCGTCTGCGCCAAAACGCACCTACAAAGAACCACTGTACTGCGCCGAGGAACTGTTGGGGCTGATCCCCGATGATCCGAAAAAACCCTACGACGTGCGCGAGATCCTGGCGCGGCTGGCTGACGGTTCCCAATTCCTTGAATTCAAGGGCGAGTTCGATGCCCACACCGTCTGCGGCCACCTGCATATCCAGGGCCGCGCCATTGGCGTGATCGGCAACAACGGCCCCATCACGCCCAAAGGCGCGAGCAAGGCTGCGCAGTTTATCCAGCTGTGCGACCAGAGCCGCACGCCGCTGCTGTTTTTGCACAACACCACTGGCTTTATGGTCGGCACCGAGTCAGAGCAACAAGGCGTAATCAAGCACGGCGCGAAGATGATCCAGGCGGTGGCCAATGCGCGGGTGCCTAAACTCACCGTGGTGGTCGGCGGCTCCTACGGTGCGGGCAACTATGCGATGTGTGGCCGGGGTCTGGACCCACGCTTTATCTTCGCCTGGCCCAACAGCCGCACGGCGGTGATGGGCGGCGCGCAGGCGGGCAAGGTGCTGCGCATCGTCACCGAGGCCAAGCAGCTCAAAGACGGCTTGGTGCCCGACCCCAAGGTGCTGGACATGCTGGAACAGGTCACCGCGCAGAAGCTCGACAGCCAATCCACCGCCCTGTACGGCAGCGCAAACCTGTGGGATGACGGGCTGATTGATCCCCGGGATACCCGCACGTTGCTCGGCTTTTTGCTGGATATTTGCCATGACGCCGAGGTGCGGCAATTGCAGCCCAACAGCTTCGGTGTGGCGCGTTTCTAACAGGAGAACAAGAACAATGATCTTCACCCAGGAACATCAGGAACTGCGCCGCACCGTCCGCGCCTTCGTCGATCGCGAGATCAACCCCTACGTGGACGAATGGGAAAAAGCCGGGCGCTTTCCCATCCACGCGATCTTACGCAAGGCCGGCGACCTCGGGCTGCTGGGCATTTCCAAACCCGAACAATTCGGCGGCATGGGCCTGGACTACAGCTACTCGATCGTCGCCGCCGAAGAATTCGGCACCATTCGCTGCGGCGGCATTCCCATGTCCATCGGCGTGCAGACCGATATGTGCACCCCCGCCCTCGCCCGCTTCGGCTGCGATGCACTGCGCGACGAATTCCTGCGCCCGGCCATCAGCGGCGAGCAAGTCGGTTGCATCGGCGTCTCGGAAACCGGCGCCGGCTCCGACGTTGCCGGGCTCAAGACCTACGCGCGCAAGGACGGCGATGACTACGTGATCAACGGCAGCAAAATGTGGATCACCAACTCGCCCAGCGCGGACTTCATGTGCCTGCTGGCCAACACCTCGGACGACAAGCCGCACATCAACAAATCGCTGATCATGCTGCCGATGAACACCCCCGGCATCAGCGTCAGCCCGCCCCTGGAAAAACTCGGCATGCACAGCTCCGAGACCGCCCAGGTGTTCTTCGACAACGTACGCATCCCCCAGCGCAACCGTATCGGCCACGAAGGCGCGGGCTTCATGATGCAGATGCTGCAATTCCAGGAAGAACGCCTGTTCGGCGCAGCCAATATGATCAAGGGCCTGGAGTACTGCATCGACAGCACCATCGAGTACTGCAAGGAACGCCAGACCTTCGGCAAAGCGCTGATCGACAACCAGGTGATCCACTTTCGCCTGGCCGAACTGGCCACCGAAATCGAATGCCTGCGGGCGCTGGTTTACCAGGCCACCGAGCAATACATCAAAGGCCAGGACGTGACCCGCCTGGCCTCCATGGCCAAACTCAAGGCCGGACGCCTGGGCCGTGAGGTCAGCGACAGTTGCCTGCAATACTGGGGCGGCATGGGCTTTATGTGGGACAACCCCGTAGCCCGTGCTTATCGCGATGTGCGTCTGGTATCGATTGGCGGCGGTGCCGACGAAATCATGCTGGGCATCATCTGCAAACTGATGGGCACGCTACCGGGGAAAAAACCATGAGCACCTTGCTGCTGGAGCCCCATAACGGCGTGCTGCACATCACCCTCAATCGGCCCGAATGCCGCAACGCCATGAGCCTGGAGATGGTCAACGAACTGCGAGCGGTAGTGGCCCAACTCGACGACCAAGTCCGCGCGGTGGTTCTGAGCGGCGCCGGCGGGCATTTCTGCGCGGGAGCCGACGTGAAGGACTTGGTCAGCGCAGGCGATCAATTGCAGGCGCTGAACCGGGCCTTTGGCACGTTGCTGCAAGAGGTTGAAGCCGTGTCGCAAGTGGTCATCGTGGTGCTGCAAGGCGCGGTGCTCGGCGGCGGGTTTGGCTTGGCCTGTGTGAGCGACATCGCGATTGCCGATCACCAGGCGCAGTTCGGTTTGCCGGAAACCAGCCTGGGGTTGCTGCCGGCGCAGATTGCGCCGTTTGTGGTCAAGCGGATCGGTCTGACCCAGGCGCGGAGACTGGCACTGACCGCCGCGCGATTTGATGGGCAGGAAGCTGAACGGCTGGGGCTGGTGCACTTCACCGAGCGCGATCCGCAGGCGTTGGCGGAGCGTTTGGATGAAGTCCTGGGGCAGGTGCTGCGCTGCGCACCAGGCGCCAACGCGCGCACCAAGGCGTTGTTGTTGGCCAGCGTGGATGAGCCGATTGGGGTTGTGTTGGATCGCGGGGCGCAGTGGTTTGCCGAGGCGGTCAGCGGGGCGGAGGGGGTTGAGGGGACTCGGGCTTTTTTGCAGAGGCGTCGGCCTGAGTGGGCTCGTTGATTGGGGGTATATCCGTTATTTGGGTAACGGCTGCCTATGGTTTGGCCCTTACGGCGACTCACTTTGGAAGAGCCGGAATGCCAGCCCAGCCAAACACAAGCAAAAGGCTCTTGCCCCAACACTCGGCACCTCGCCCAGGCTCGGTGTGCGGCCAGCGTGTTTAACGGGGCGCCTGAGATCAAGATCAAAAGACCGCTGACTTCGTCAGCGAAAAGGATGTAAGGGTCAGATCAAAAGCAGGTCAAAAGCAGGGTAAGACCTATCTGATAGGTGGAGATCCAAATGTGGGAGGGGGCTTGCTCCCGATGGCGGTGTATCAGCCAACAGATGTGTAACTGAACCACTGCTATCGGGAGCAAGCCCCCTCCCACATTCGAACTGCGATCGCCCAGTCAAACAAGCTGGCACACCGAGCCTCGGCCGGGTACCGAGTGTTGGGGCGAAGGCCACCCTTTGTAAGCGCGGAACCATAGATTGCCGTTACCGAAGAAACGGATATGTACTCAGTCCCAGGGAAAACACCTATGCCGCAGTTCAACAAGATCCTGATCGCCAACCGCGGTGAAATCGCCTGCCGCATCCAGCGCACGGCCCAGGCATTGGGCTACCGCACCGTCGCCGTCTACAGCGACGCCGACGCCCAGGCCCTACACGTGCAGATGGCCGACGAAGCCGTGCGCATCGGCCCCGCCCCGGTACAACAGTCCTACCTCAACATCCCGGCCATCCTTGAGGCCGCCGAAAAAACCGGCGCCGACGCCATACACCCCGGCTACGGCTTCCTCTCGGAAAACCCCGGTTTCGCTGGCGCGTGCCAAGACGCCGGCCTGATCTTCATCGGCCCCAGCGTCGAGGCCATCGAACTGATGGGTAGCAAGCGCCGGTCAAAACTCGCCATGCTGGAATCCGGCGTGCCTTGCATCGCCGGCTACCAGGGCAGCGCCCAGGACGACGCCACCCTGCAACACCAGGCCGACCGCATCGGCTACCCGTTGATGATCAAGGCCAGCGCCGGCGGCGGTGGCCGAGGCATGCGCCTGGTGCACAAACCCGAGCACTTGCTGGAGCAATTGCGCACCGCCCGCTCCGAAGCGCAGAACGCCTTCGGCAGTGACGAACTGATCCTCGAACAGGCACTGATCGACCCGCGTCACGTCGAAATCCAACTGTTCGGCGACAGCCACGGCAACCTGATCTACCTCGGCGAACGCGACTGCTCGATCCAGCGTCGCCACCAAAAAATCGTCGAAGAAGCGCCCTGCCCTGTCATGACCCCGGAACTGCGCCAGGCCATGGGCGAGGCGGCGCTAAAGGCCGGGCGCGCGGTGAATTACGTCGGCGCCGGCACCGTGGAATTTCTGCTCGACCGCAACGGTCAGTTCTACTTCCTGGAAATGAACACGCGCCTGCAAGTGGAGCACCCGGTCACCGAGTTGATCACCGGCCTGGACTTGGTGGCCTGGCAACTGCTGGTCGCCGCCGGCCACCCACTGCCATTGAGCCAAAAAGAGGTGACCCTGAGCGGCCATGCCATGGAAGTGCGCCTGTACGCCGAAGACCCGGCCCAAGGTTTCCTCCCGCAAACCGGTGAGGTGCTGCGCTGGGAGCCGGCCGCAGGCGTACGTATTGACCATGGCGTCAGCGAAGGCCAAACAATCAGCCCGTTCTATGACGCCATGCAAGCCAAGATCATCGCCCACGGCGCCACCCGCGAAGAGGCGCGCCGCAAGCTGCTTCGCGCTGTGGAGGACACCGTGCTGCTGGGCGTCAATACCAACCAGCAACTGCTGGCCGATCTGCTCAAGCAACCGGACTTTATCGACGGCCATTTCAGCACCGGGTTTATCGCCGAGCACTTTCGCGAAATCCCGGCGCCCGCCGCGTCAACAGAACAGCTTGCCCTGGCCGCCGCGCTGTTTTATCACCACAGCGCTGACCAGCACGCCCTGGGTCTGGCGGGATGGCGCAATAACGCAAGCATCCCCTGGACATGCTGCCTGGAGGTCAACGGCGACCTTCAAACGGTCACCGTTGACGACCTGCAACTCAGCACCGACGGCCGCTACGCCACGCGCGTGCTCAACGGGATCCGGCGCCGTATCGCTTACCACCTCGACGGCGACCAATTACGGCTACCTGGCCTGACCGTGACCAACCGCACCCAACAGGTCGCCAGCCGCCAGGCCGACGCCAGCAGCGGCACGGTCAAGGCGCCGATGGATGGCGCCATTGTCGATGTGCGGGTCCGTGCAGGTGAGCGTGTCGGCAAAGGCCAACTGCTGCTGGTGCTTGAAGCCATGAAAATGGAGCACCCGCTCACGGCGGGCATCGACGGTGTGATCAAGGCCGTGCAGGTAATGGCAGGCGATCAGGTGCGCAATCGGCAGGTATTGCTGGAGATCGAATAGTCCCTAGGCGGAACTACAGGGCCGGGCTACGCTCTATCCCCATCAGGAAGGGACGAGTACGGGAACCTGCACAATGCCTCATTGGCTGATTATTGACCTTGAAGCCACAACGGATGAAGGCGGCTGGCCCGTGACGGAGATGGAAGTCATCGAGATCGGCGCGAGCCTGGTTAACCGCCAGGGCCGCGAACTGGACCACTTCCAGCGCTTTGTGCGGCCATTGCGGCGCCCATTGCTGACGCCCTTTTGCCGCCAGCTGACCCATATCACCCAGGCCAATATCGACACCGCCGCGCCCATCACCGAGGTGTGGCCGCTGTTCGAACGCTGGCTGGGCCAGCATCAACCGCGCCTGGAAGGCTGGGCGAGTTGGGGTGACTATGACCGCGCGCAGCTTGAGCTCGAATGGCAGCGCAACAGCCTGGTGAGTGCACTCGCCAAGACACCTCATGTGAACCTCAAGCAGCGCTTCGCCAAGGCCCGGCGCCTGGACAAGCCCTTGGGCCTCAATGGCGCCCTTCAATTGGCGGGAATGCAGTTCCATGGCCAGCAACATCGGGCGCTGGAAGATGCACGCAATACCGCGCGCCTGTTGCCGCTGATTTTACCGGTCTAGGCAGCTTCCCTGCCCTTGGGCATACTGGCCGACCTTTCCAGACCCTTTTTCCGAGGATTCGCCCATGTTCAAAGTCAACGAGTACTTCGACGGCACCGTCAAGTCGATCGCTTTCGGCACCGCAGAAGGTCCGGCGACCATCGGCGTGATGGCCCCGGGTGAATACGAATTCGGCACCGCCCAGCGTGAAATCATGCACGTAGTCTCCGGCGCCCTGACCGTTAAACTGCCTGACGCCAGCGAGTGGGAAACCTTCGCCGCCGGCAGCCAGTTCCACGTACCGGCCAACAGCAAGTTCCAACTGAAGGTCGCCGTGGATACTGCTTACCTGTGCGAGTACCGCGGCTAAGCATTCGCCCGGTCAAAAAAATGCCCGTCTCGTGGGAGACGGGCATTTTTTATGGGCGCCGAAGGCTATTCGAGAATGGTCACTGGCATGCCCACTTCCAGGCGTCCATTACCATCGTTGACCAGGTTCTGGCCGAACATCGCGCCGTCCTCCGTCTTGCGATAAGCCTCCAACGTGACAAACGGTTCACGGTCGGCGCTGCGTTCACCGGTTTGCGGGTCGATGGTGGTGAGAATGCAACGTGAGCAGGGTTTCACGGCGCGAAACTCCACATCACCAATGCGCAGACGCTTCCAGCCATCTTCCGCGAAAGCTTCGCCGCCCTCGATCACGAGGTTCGGGCGAAAGCGGAGCATCTCCATGGGGCGGCCGATTTTTTGCGAGAGGTCGTCGAGCGACGCTTGCCCGATCAGCAGCAACGGATAACCATCGGCAAACGCCACCTGATCATCATCACGCCCGAAACCGGCCTGGGTGGTGCGGGCGCGGTCCAAGGGCATCTGCACCAGCCGTGTCGGCTTGCCGATAAAGTCGCTGACCCAGGCGGCAGCTTCATCACCGGCGTCCGGTACGCGCAAGGTGTCGCGCCAGATGGTCACGCCGCGCAACTCGGCGTCGCTGCCGGGCAGCGCCACGTCCAGCGGCGCGTAGCCAGGCGAACTCAAGGTCAGGCCGCCCGTGCGGTTCCACAGCGCAGAGAGTTGGCTCATCTTCGCCACCGCCCGCTGCGTGAGGAAACGCCCGCTGGCCTCGTCCACCAGCATCCAGCGTCGATCCCCATTCAACCCGAGTTTATCCAGGCCGATGTGCTGCAAGGTTTCGGCCTTGCCGGACTTCAAGGGGTAACGGTACAACGCGCTGAGACGAAGCATGGGCCTGCATTCCTGAGGGGCAAAGATGCAACCCTAAGGTCAAGCGGTGGCTTCGTCCAGCATCAGTCGCTGGCGCACCACATCCACCAGTTTGTCGGGCTGGAATTTGGACAGGAAGTTGTCGCACCCAACCTTCTTCACCATCGAGTCGTTGAAGCTGCCCGACAGCGAGGTGTGCAGCACCACGTAGAGCTTGCGCAGGCGTGGATCGTTGCGAATTTCGGTGGTGAGGCGGTAGCCGTCCATCTCGGGCATTTCGGCGTCGGTGAAGATCATCAGAAGCTTGTCGGTCATTACGTGGCCGGCGTCGGCCCAGGCCTTTAGCATGTTCAGTGCCTTGAGGCCGTCGCTGGCGATGTGCATCTTCACACCCAGTTGACCCAAGGTGTCGCGCAGTTGCGACAGGGCGACGTTGGAGTCGTCCACCAGCAGCACTTCGCGGCCACGGGCACGTTCCAACACCGGGTCTTCAAGTTTTTCACGGGAAACTTTGGCGTTATAGGGCACGATCTCGGCGAGGACTTTTTCCACATCGATGATCTCCACCAGTTGGTCATCGACCTTGCTGATGGCGGTCAGGTAGTGCTGACGCCCGGCGCTGGTCGGCGGCGGCAGGATGGATTCCCAGTTCATGTTGACGATGCGGTCCACACCACCCACCAGGAACGCCTGTACCGAGCGGTTGTACTCGGTGACGATGATGGTGCTGTTCGGGCCCGGTACCAGTGGGCGCATGCCGATGGCCTGGGACAGGTCGATCACCGGCAAGGTCTGGCCACGCAGGTTGACCACGCCGCACACGAAGGGGTGACGCTGAGGCATCAGGGTCAGCTTGGGCAGTTGCAGGACTTCCTGCACCTTGAACACGTTGATTGCGAACAGTTGCCGCCCGGCCAGGCGAAACATGAGGATCTCCAGGCGATTCTCACCCACCAGTTGCGTGCGTTGGTCTACTGTGTCGAGAATGCCGGCCATCAAAAGCTCCTGGTGTGCGCAGCTAGATGCGCGAAGGGATTGTGCAATTCATTACTGCTGTTATCGGCGGCGAAAGCCAGACCTTGACCCCCTGCTAAAATGCCACGTAAATTCATTGATGTCACACTGACATCATGCTCTACTGCATGAACCTCTCCAGACAGCGGTACATCGGCGTTGCCGGACATTCAAAGCGATGTAAAGTTCCGCCATGTAAGGGATTCCCCTATAAGCAATCAGGCCCAACCTGATATTCGCTTTATCTAATAGTCATTAATGTGACGCCATTCTCATTGCATGAATGGAGTCAGGCTTTGTTTGCCATCCCAAGCCCTCGTTCCACGGGTCTACCAGACACTCACGTCGCGGCAACTGAAGGTGTGCAATTGAGCCTGCTCACGAGGGCCGCGCGCAGCCGTCGCCATAATTCAAATAAACGTCCTACTGAACGCTCAGAAGCTACCTACAGACTCCAGTTATCTTTCAGCAGTAGTTTTACGCCACTCACCCAATGCGACCTCTCATCACCCCACCTTATGTTGTGGAGACTTGCATGATGAACGACGGTAACGAGTGGCAACTTGCACTTCCCGAATTCCTGCACGAGGCTGAAAACCTGCTGGCCAAGTCGGAAGAGTGCCTGAGTCACCTGCATCTGATTCGCAACGACAGCGACGCCATCGACTGCATGAAAGCCAGCCTGATCAAGCTCGCCGAAAAAGCCGATTGCCTGGCCCTGCAGGCGATCAGCGAATTTTCGCGGCATATCCAATACGTGATCGCCAACGCCGAAAACCCGTTGCAGCTGCATGATCAGGCCCTGAGCGCCCTGGAAGATTGCCTGAGACTGCTGGCCTGGCAACTGGAGCTTATCGATGCGAAGACAGGCCTATTGGCACTGGATGAATCGGAACAAACCTCATTGATTGCTACGGTCACATTGCAAATCCCACAAAAGGATTTCAGATATAAACCGCAGCAGCGTTTACACCCCTCGTCCTGAGCGGTTATGAGGTCGTAAATAACGCGCAGTTTTCTAAAAACGACAGGTTTAACCAACCCATTGAAACTGAATGGCGCATGCGTAGATATCAATTAGCCATAACCCCTACATTCCTGTTGAAGTAATACATCCCCCCCTTCATTAACTTTGGGACTATCGTCCCTGAATATTTGCGCGCTTAGATAATCCCGCCAGACAGGCGCCTGGCGACCGAAGGTAAGAGTAGTGGTACTATCACCCCCTCAAAGTGATTGAATTTATTAACTTTGAAAACGATTCAATAACGTATCTCAAACAGCGCCCGGTCAGTGTCGACCGGTCTTCCCGCAGCGAACCTTCATTGGCTCCATCCGCTATGCATGCCAGCCTCAAGACATTCATCGCAAGGTCCGCGTCCCGCAGCAATGCACGCCGTTTGATCCTCACGCTATGCCTTGGCTCGCTGCTGCTGAGCCTGTGGGCCTACGCCCATTCCGCAACGCTGCCGCTGATGGTACTGCTGCTCAACCTGGCCACCTTATTGGTGGTAGGCCTGCAACAGTGGTACTCGCGCAAATCCATCAAGTTCCAGCCCCAGGAATTGGCCGATCGCCTGCTGCAAGTGCAGGAAAACGAACGCCACCGCCTCAGCCGCGAACTGCATGACGACATCGGGCAACTGCTGACCGCCGCCAAGCTGCAAAGCGAATGGCTCAAGCGCCGTATGCCGGATGAGCTGCAAACCCAGTGCAACGTCTTGTGCAACACCTTGAACGAGACCCTGGCCAAGGTGCGCGACGTCTCTGCCATCCTCAACCCCCGACAGCTCGCCAGCCTGGGCCTGGAAGCCAGCCTGCGCGCGCACCTGCTCAAGACCCTGGAAAACACCCCGGTGCACTGGAGCCTGGAATGCCAGCAACGGCTGACCGGCATCCCGGAAGAAATGGCCGTGGCGGCCTTTCGCATCACCCAGGAAGCCGTCACCAACATGCTGCGCCACGCCCAGGCACACAACCTGCTGGTGCGCCTGCAACGTCTACCCGAAGGCCTGTCGCTGAGCATTTGTGATGACGGCCAGGGTTTTTTGCCCGCCATCAATCCCAGCCTGGAAGGCCAGCGGGGCATGGCGGGCATGTCCGAGCGGGTTGATCAGCTTGGCGGCACATTGTCCGTGAGCAGTCATCCAGGTAACGGGACGCGCATCGAAGCGCTCTTCCCCTGGGCGCCCCGCGCCCTCGAACGGGCCAGCGCCCCTAAGGTTATCGAGTGACCTGCACATTACTTCTGGTGGACGATCATGCCCTGATCAGGGCCGGCGTGCGTGCGCTGATCCAGGATATTCCCGGCTACACGGTGACGGGCGAAGCCAGCGATGGCGCCCAATTGCTGGAGCAGTTCAATCGCTTGCTGCCGGACATTGTGCTGCTGGACCTGTCGATGAAGCACACCGGCGGCCTCGACGCTTTAAAGCAACTCAAGAGTGCGCACCCCAAGAGCAAGGTGCTGATCCTGTCGATGCACACCGACCCGGAGTTGATCATGCGCGCGCTGCAAGCCGGTGCCCATGGCTACCTGCTCAAGGACACTACCGCCAATGAGCTGGAACACGCGCTGCAAGCCTTGCGCAACAACGAGCGCTACCTGAGCCCGGCGATCGCCCACACCGTGATCAACCAGGCGCTGGTGCGCAGCCAGGGGCCGATCACGCCCGCCGGTCAAAGCCATAATCTCACGGCACGCCAACTGGAGATCCTGCGCCTGATCGTGCGTGGCAAATCCACCCGTGAGATCGCCCACGGCCTGGGCCTGAGCATCAAGACCGTAGAAGCCCACCGTTCGCAAATCATGAAGCGTCTGCAGATATTTGATGTGGCAGGCCTGGTGTTATTCGCTGTGCGCGAGCAGATCATCAGCCTGGACGACTAGGGGCGAATCCACCGGCAAATGCACGCGAAGCGCCTTGGGCAACGCCTCGAAGTGCAGGTCGTCACCTTCCAGCGGCTCGCCATCGAGGTTGATGTACAAGCCCTGCGCCACCTTGATATCGACCCACGGCAGGCGCGCCCGTACGAACATGTTGTCGATCCCACCGTCGCTCACCAGATTGAGCAGCGTGCCGACCACTTCCTGAGGCGCCGGCAGAATGCTGACGTCGAGCAAACCATCATCGGCCAATGCGCCGGGGCACAGTATGTGCCCCCCGCCCGCCTGGCGGCCGTTGCCGATACCCAGCGCCAGCAACTCGCCCTTCCAGTGAAAGTCCGGTCCTTCCAGCTCACCGTAGGCGGCCCTCAACTCGCTGAAGCGCGTCAGGCCCGTAAACAGATAAGCAGCGCCGCCGAGGACTTTCTTCAAATCTTCGGAGGTATTGGCCGTGACCTGGCTACCAAAGCCTCCAGTGGCCATGTTCAGGAAAATCTGCCCGCCGACCTGGCCGAGGTCGATTGCCCTAGGGGGCACATCCAGCAATGCCAGGGCCTGGGCAGGCTCCAACGGCACGCCGGCAGCTTTGGCAAAATCATTGGCGGTGCCCAGGGGCATCAGCACCAGGCTGGCGTCGCTCTTGGCCTGGGCCATGGCTTCGGCCACGTCGCGCAAGGTGCCGTCGCCGCCGCCGGCAATGATGTGGGTGTAACCGCCGTCCACAGCCTCCTTGACCAGCCGTTGAGCGTCACCACCCTCCCACGTCACCCGCACCGCCAGCTCCAAACCCGACTCGCGCCGGGCCAGCACGGCCGCGCGTACGTCCTCGTTGAGGGCTTGCTTGCCGTGAAGGATCAACAGTGCCTTGGGGGTGGTCATGGGGGGCGTACTCCTGGAGTCAATGGTGCTTGAAGGATGTTGACCTTTGAGGAGTAGGAAAAAGTCATTAAGGTCGAAAAATAATTGGCTCGCTAGAAATTATCCATCGCGTTGCACATCGACACCTTGCCCTTGGGCGCAGGCTCCACCTCGACCCATTGCTTACCGCCCGGCGGCAGCTCGTGCAGCTGGAACGAACAGCTCGCATAGATGGACGCCTGCACCATGTAGTCCATCCCCGGCCGAGGCACAAAGGTCATGGTGCTGGAGCATTGCCGGGAATACTGCAGTTTCCCCAAGTAATGAAACGCGATCGGGGTGTTCGCCGGCACCACCAACTCCGACGAAACCGCAGCCGCCCACGAGTAAATCGGCCCAGGCATGCCCAGGCTCTCGCCGTTGTGATCGGGGAAGCCCGCTTTCGTCGACGCCATCACCCCAGCGCCCGGTACATTCCAGTCCAGGCAATCACGCCCCGGCACCGCGCGCACCAGACCATCGGTGATCAACCGCACACGGGCAGTCTCGCCAGACGTTGGTGCGACGTAGCCGGTGGACAAGGAACGGATATTCGCCACTTGGCCGCAGCCTGTCAGCAGCACCAGCAACGCCACGGGAACCCCACGTAAAACGCTCATCAGCAGTCAACTCGCAAAGGAATAAAGGGCTGTTTACGGCTGACGGCAATTCTGGCTGACCGACAACTGCGGTGCGGGCTCGTACTTCACCTGCTGCAAGCCATCGGCGCCCTGAAAGATGAAGTACTTGATGCGGCAGTCCTTGAACATCGACGAGTAACCCTCCGCCCGGAAGCCTTCGCCATCGACCTGCTTGGTCACGGCGTTGTTGCGGCTGACCACCGCGAGCACCTGTGCATAGCTCTGGCCCATCCTCACCCCCGGCTCGCCGGTGACCGTCATCGACGAGGCGCAACCGCCCAACCCTGTCGCCGCCAATGCCAGCGCGACGCCGTACAGTCCATTGCGTAAATCGTTCATTCCTTGCTTCCTTTTAGGGATGGGTTACCGACGGCCTTCGCACACCGGTGATTCGCCGATACGGCCAAGCTTGCACATGTCCAAGTTATCTTTGCGTGTGAAGCCCGCATCTTTCATGCAGTAGAAGCTCCTAAGCCGCTCATCGATTGAGCCGCCGCCCGTGCCCGCCACATTCTCGTACCCGCACGCGAGCATACTGCTCTTGACGCCCTCTACAGAGACCCCACTCTTTTGCCAATAGACAAAATCAGGCGGCGGCGGCTGAAAACCCCTGCCTGTGCAGCCGACCAGCAGTACAGCGCAAACACTCAACAGCAGCCCGCTCCTGGACATAGGGGTGTTCCTTAAGGTTTGCGTAAATCGTTCATTCCCTGCGACCTTTCAGTGATCGATTAACGGCGGCCTTCGCACACCGGTGATTCACCAATACGGCCTTCTTTGCACAGGTCAATGTTATCTGTGCGCTTGAAACCCGAGTCTTTCATGCAATAAAACTGTGTGAGTACCTGGTCAATAGGCGTTGTGTCCCCCGTGCCTGTCAGGTTGATATACCCGCAAGCTCTCATCGCACTCTTGACGCCTTCTTGGGAGACCCCACTTTTTTTCCAATTGGTGAATTCCGGCGGCGGCGGTTGAAAGCCCCTCCCCGTGCAGCCGGTCAGTAACACAGCGCCAATAGTCAACAGCAACGTACTTCTCAACATAACGTTCTTCCTTATTCTCCGGCGCGCTTAAAGTGTGGAACGCCATCGGTTGAATCTTTCCAGAAGGGCTTGCAGGCGGGCCCTCCATTGCCGTAGCAGTTGTGCACTGTCTTATCGCCGCCAAGCACTTTCAGCCATTCCCATACACGCACGCTGCCGTCCGGGACCGTACCGCCCGTAGCGGGGTTGAACCCTACGAGCGGCAAGCGCGCAACCGGATCGAGATTGTGATTCTGGTAGCGCAGCTCCATCGCCTCGCGCTGTGATTCGGAGCTCACCCCTGAACGACTCTGTAAGACCCCTAACAACGAGTCGGCCTTCTGCACGCTGTAGGCAGCACCGAAGAAGTTCATCGACGTTTTGCCGAGAATGCCCACGTTGGCCGGATCACGGGCCAGCGACTCCATGGCGCTGCCAGTGGTCAACGTGCCCCGGCTGTGACCATCGATGTGCAACCCGCTCTGGCCGAACTGCGTCATGTAGTCTTTGGTTTGCACCGTTGCATTGGACAACCCCCAGAAATCATTCTCCAGATTCTTCTGATAAGCAGCGATCATCAGCTCGGAAGTGAAGTTGTTGGCTTGCTCGAAATGGATCAAGTATTGCGGCCCGCTATCAGCCGAACTGTGCTGCTCGGCGTATTTGGCCGCAGCGTCGGCATCATTGAAAATGCCGTTGTTGGCGATATGCACTTTGCCGTCCGGCCCTTTCTTGAGGTTCATTTTCTCTTCGTCGCTCAGTTCGCGACGTTGAACTTTGCCCTCCTTGTCCTTCGAGACCTCATACACCCGCGCCTTCTCGATAAAGATCTTGCGATACGCCTCATCCGCCAGCAGCGAGACCTGATGATAGAACTCACGCTTGATCTCCTGCTCAGCCGCGACCTTGCGCCCCATTTCCGCCACATCCAACCGTCCCACGGCGACATGGGCGGCCTCGGTGTTGCGGTTCAGGTTGGCAATTGTCTGGTCAACCGTCATGCCGCCAACCACACGCTGGCGCTCGGCATTGGTGATCACCAAGGTGCCGGCGCTGATCGCGCTGCGGGTGTCGCTGTCGGCGGAGTCGGAGTCCGAGCCGTTGTTGATGCTGTTGGCGAGCAGCGCCTTGGCCGTGCCCAGTTTGCCGTCGAGCATGTCCGAACTCAGGTCGACGCCTGAAGTTTTGGCGCTGGCTTCGGACACGTTGTGGATGTCGGACACCGTCAGCGTGCCGGTGGTCAGGCTGTTTTTGCCGTCGGCAATGGCCTTGTCGGAACTGGCGATCACGCCACCCTTGAGGTCGGTATTGCCGCGCACGTTGATGTCGAAACCACCGTCGCCGGCACGTATGCCCGATTGTTCGATCACGCTGGCAAAGTTGGACTTCTGCTTGGCGTTGGTGGAGCTGAAGCTAGCGGTCGCCGCACCGGCACAGACCGGCGGGATACAGATGCTGATCCCAGCGCTCATGCTCTTCTGCTCGGACGCGAAGGTGCTGGTGTCCTGCAGGCTCTCGACATTCAGGTCGCCGCCGATATCGGCCTTGACCGTCTCACCCGACACCACCGCACCACGCAGGGTGGTGTCCTTACCGGAAATCAGACTGACCTCTTTGCCGGCAGTCACGTGGGTATTGCTCCACACCAAGTCATTGCCATCGGCATTGCCACGGCTCTGAGAGGCGGACGCGTTGAAGCTCAGACCGTTTTTCTCGCTACCAAACGAGATGCCGATGCCAAGGCTGCCGTTGACGCTTTTGTTGGTGCTGTGTTGCTCGATGGTGTTCTGCGCACCCGCCAGCAGGATGTTGCCGTCAGCTTTCAACAACGCATTGTTGCCCGCCGTGATCTCACTGCCCTGCACGGTCAGGTTGTTGTTGCGCGTGCCGCCCGAGGACACGATCGTCACATCCCCACCCGCCGCGACCGTCGAAGCGGCTGCGGTGTTGCTGGTCTGCTCGCTTTTGCTCTCGCTCTTGTTCATGCCCAGGGCAATGCTCAAGTTGATACCGCCCGCCGCCGCCGGGTCAGCCATGACCTGAGTGTGCGCATCGCTGGCGGCCCACACAGTACTCAGCGCCGCCAAAGTTTTCATACGTTTGTCATCGGTACGTTCAGCGGCTTTGTTCATGCGCTGGCCGGTCTGTACCGCACTCACGATCGGGTTGGTCAGGGTCAGGCTCACGCCGGTCTGCTTGAAGCGCTGCTCCTGCTGCTGCGCACTGAGGTTGCGCGCTTCGAGGATATTGACCTCGGACGCGTCGATCGACACATCGCCATTGGGCGCGTTCACATTGCTGCCCACCTGACGGTATTCGCCGCCGGCGCTGATCAGCACGTTGCCGTCGGTTGCGCCAATGTTGCTCGCGGCCGCCGTAGTCTGCTGACTGCTGTCTTTATTGGTCTGTTGCTTGGAACCAACGGTGACGGCAATGGCGCCCCCGCTGAACATCCCGCTGGTCTTCACATCCTTCATGTGTTTTTCGTCAAGTTGCTCGGTGGCTGCCAATACCTTGATGTCGTTGCCCGCCGCCAGCACCGTGCCCGATGTGGAAACCACGTTGCTACCCGTAATCGTGATGTTGTTGCCGGCCTGCATCACCGCCTGCTCGCCACTGAAGGTCGAGGCCTGTGCGGTGGTCTGGCTGACCGTGTCGCGGGTGGTGGTGGTCTTGCTCGAAAACATCCCGTTGCTGCCCTTGACCTTGTGCGCTTCGTCGGCGCTGTTGAAGCGCTCGCCGGCCTCGACATTGATGTCGCGCACCGCACTCACAGCAACAGCCCCCGCGTCGCTGTTGACCATCGCCCCGCGCACCTGCACGTCACGCCCGGCGCCCACGCGAACATCGCCGTTGGCCTGCACCGAACTGCCGACTTCATTGCGTCCGGCTTCCTTGCGCCAGTTGTCGCCATCCCACTGGTTGGACTGGGTGTAGGACTCTTTCACTGTGGTCAGGGTGATGTCGTTGCCCGCCACCAGCGACGTCTTGCCGCCGACGCCGGTGTTGCTCACTTGCGCGGCTTGCAGGTTGATATCGTTGCCGGCGGTGGCAATCAGGTTCGCCGCCGGTGCCGACACGTACAACCCCGCCACCCGCGACAAGCCAGTGCGGGTGCCCTGATCGCTCTCGCTGTCGGTGGTGACCGAGCGCACATTGATGTCGTTGCCGGCGCTCAGGGCCAGACGGCTGTTGGCGCTGATCAGGCCGCCGATGTTGTTGATGTCCTGGCTGGCGGTCAGGGCCACGTCGTTGCCCTGGATACGGCCGCCGAGGTTGTCGAGGTTCTGCACGCTGATGTTCACGCCATCGCGCCCGGACAGGCTGCCGGAGTTCACCAGATCACCGCGCACATCAAGGTTCAACGTGCGCCCGGCCATCAGTGCGCCGGAGCCATCCAGATCACCTTCGCGAACCCGCACATAGACTTGCGGCACGAGCACCTGACGAACTTCACCGCTCGCCAGCGTGACGTCCTTGGACACCAGCCAGACGATGTCGCTGGTCAACTGCGCCATTTGTTCGGCGGTCAGGGCGACACCAGGAATCAGTTTCCACTGATCCGCCAGGGTCACGGCGCTGTCGATCATGCCGCGATACTGTTCCTCATCACTGGCGTAGCCGTCGAGAAAGCGCCGGCCGGTGAGTTGCGCGATTTGCTCACGGATCAGCTTCTGTTCGTAGAAGCCGTCGCCGAGACGCTGCTGCGTGGCCGCCGGGTCGAGGTTCAGGCGCCCGAGCATGTAGTCCGAAGACAACCACTTGCGGTAGTTAGCGAAGCGCGGGTCGGTCTCCACCAGATAACCGGCGGTGCTGTTCGGGTTGGTCTGGAACAGGCTGCTGTTGGGCAGGTCGGGGTTGAAACCACCCGTGCGGATCTGCTCCACCGCGCCTGCCGCGTCCAGTTGGGTCAGTGCCTTCACTTCACTGATCGGGCTCACGGCGTGGGTGCGGCCAGCGCCCGCCAGCTCACCGGTACCCGCAGTGCTATCGGTAACGTTGGCCAGAACCAGCGCGCCAACCTGGGTGCCGCTGCCGTTGATGGCCGCGTACTCGGTGTACACCGTGGGTTTAAGGGAGATCTGCTCGATCAGCGGCGCCGGCGTATAACCGGTCAGGCCGACGCCCTGGCGGTCACGGCCCTTGCGCTGGATGCGATAGTAATTGGCCACGCTGCCGTTGTCGGCCGTGACCCGTTCGCCGGTCACTTCGGTGTTGATCACTTGGCCGATGCTGCCGTTGAGCGCCTGCCCGGCAATGATCCGGCTCTTGTCGTTGAGCACTTGGTCGGCGATCAACGTGAGGTTGCCACCGGCAAGCATCTGCGCAGGGTCGGAGCTGACAATTTGCGTCTCGGTGACGCTGCGCGTGTAGTCATAGCGGTTCCAGCGCGTGCCGTAGCCTTCCGGCGTGACCAGGTGCAGCACCTCGTCGTTGTACAGCGAGATCTGGTCCGGCGTGTAACGGTTGGTCGAGCCCGACAGCAGGTACTCCTGCAGCACTTGGTTGGACACCAGCACGCGGTCGGTGGCGAAGTGTTCGTTGGTGTTGTTGATCTGCTTGGCGTTGACGCTCAGATGGCCCAGGGCTTCGACGGTGGCGCTCGCATTGTTGAGCACCTGTGCCTGGCCGCTGGCCTGGTCGTTGGCGTCAAGCAAGCCGCCGATCACCGTATCGCCGGCGCTGAAGATCAGCCCGTGCTCACGGTTGTTGATCACCTGAGCGCCGATATCCAGGCGGTTGCGTGCCGCGATGGTCGCCGCCGTTGCGCCTTCGAGGATGTTGTTGAGCGTACCGGCGGTGATCGACAAATGATCACCGTAGAGGCGCCCGGTACCGAGGTTGTTCAGGGTCGCAGCACTGAGGCGGGTCGTCTCGCCGTCGACCACGCCACGGTTGTCGAATTGGTTGACCGCGTTGGCCTGCACACGCCGCCCACTGATCACGCCGTTGGCACCGTTGTCGATAGCGCCGGCATCCACGCGCACCAGCGCGCCGGACTGCACCGCCCCCTGGTTGGTCATCGTGCCGCCAGTCTGCAGCGACAGGTCGCCGTTGCTCTGCACCAGGCCGCTGTTGATGAAGTTTTGAGTCAACCGGAAGGTCAGGTCGCCGAGGCTTTGGACCTTGCCGGCGCCGCTGTAATTGGCACTGTCGAGCAACACGGACTGGCCCCCAATCAGGGTGCCCGCGCCGTTGTTGATGGCCAGGCTTTTCTGCGCCGGGTTGCGATCGGCCAGGGTCAGCACGCTGCCCGCCGAAAGGATGCCCGCGTCGTTGTCCACGCTGCCGCTGCCCTTCACGTTCAGCGTGGTGTCGGACACGATTGAGCCAGCGCGGTTGGTCAGCGTATCGGTGTCGAGATCGACGCTCTGGCCCTTGATGCCCTGGTTCGCGCCCTGGGTCGCGCTGTTGTCCACGCTCGCGGCGGTCAGCAACAGATGCCCGTCGGCGCGCAACAGGCCCGCCTGGTTGCTCAGTTGCTGGGCGTTGATGTCCAGGGTGCGCGCGCTGCCGATAAAGCCTTGGTCGTTGAACACTTGACCGGCGCGCACGGTGACGTCGCGCTGGCCGAGGATGCCGCCGGTGGCGCCGGAATTGCGGTTGCTCAGCTGTTGGCCGTGGGTATCCACACGCAGGTCCGACTTGGCCTGCATGATGCCGCCGTCGTTGATCAACGCGCCGCTGTCGACGCTCAGCGTGTCGCTGGCGTTGACGGTGCCTGCGCTGTTGTCGAGTTGCTGGCCCTGGGTATTGAGCAGCAGTTGCGCGCCGGTGATCACCCCACTTTGGTTGTTCAGGCCGAGTGCATTGAGGGTCAGCGCCTTGGCTGCCTCCAGACGCCCGCCACGGTTGTCGAGCACGCTAGTGTCGCTGTTGAGGATCAGGTCGGCGGCCACCGAACCGAGGGTACCGCCCTGGTTCTGCAGGCTGTCGGCCTTGACCGTCAAGGTTTGCGTGGCCGCGACGGTGCCATTGGCGTTGTTCAACTGCGCGGCCTTGATCCCCAGCGCACCGCCGGCAGTGATCTGCCCGCTGCTGTTGTCCAGGGTGCCGCCGTTGAGGGTCAATTGCGCGGCGGTGACCAGCTTGCCCTTCTGATTGTTCAGGTGCTGGCGCGCGGTGACGGACAAGTCGCCAAGGCCACCCGACTGCACCAGGCCATCCGCGTTGTTCAGGGTGTCAGCGCTGACGACGAGGGCGCCACCGCTGGACAGCGTACCGCCACCGTTGTCGAGGCTGCGCGCGACGGTCATCTGCATACCGTTGCTGCCGGTCTGCACCCACTTGCCGCCGACGTTGGACAGGTCCAGCGCGGTCACGCTGATCTGTGCCGCGCCTACCTGTGCTGCATCGCTGAGCACGCTCTGGTTAGCGTCGGCCGTGAGGGCGCGGCCGGCGGTGACGCGGCTGCGACGCAAGTCGAGATTGCCGGCGGTGCTGGTCAACTCAACGGTCTGGGCGGACGTCTGGCTGTCACTCAGGTCGACCTGGGCGGCGCTGGCCTTGAGGGTCTGCGCGGCGAGGTTCTGGCCTTTGGCGGTCAAGGTGCCAGCCGAGGTCAGCGTCAGCGAACCGCTGCTGCCGAGCTTGCCGGTACTGTCCACGCCCGCGGCCAATGCGGAACCTGCGTGGCTGCGAATCGCCGAATTGGCGCCGGTGGCGGTCAGCGCGGCATTGCCCTGGGCGGACACGATGCCACGGTTGTCGATATCACCAGCGGTGTGCACGGCCAGGTTGCCTTGGGCGTACAGCGTGCCGTCGTTGTCGATGCCCTTGTCGGCGCGGGCGGTCAAATCGGTGGCGCTGCTGATCTGGCCGTGGTTTTCGATCCGGCCGTCGGTGCCGATCACCACTTCACCAGCGCTGGAGCCGATCTGCCCGGCGTTGCGCACGCCCACGCCTGCGCCATTGCCGACCAAGGTGATCTTGCCCGCGTACATGCCGCCCAACTGCGCCACGTCGATGGCGACGGTTGGCGTGTCGGTCGGTGCCGCGCCGGTGGCGCCGGCCTTGATGGTCAAGTCTTTGGACCAGATCCCCGCGTTAACCTCAACGGTGCGCGCGATGATTTCGGTGTAGTCGGCGCGGCTGGTGTCCATGCCTTCGCCGCCGATGCTGATCTTGCCGCCCGAGACTTCATAGCCACTGATCAGGCCGTTCTCGAACTGCGCGCGCCCGGTGGTCAGGGTCGCGCGGTCGGCGTTGATAAACCCGCAGCCTTCACAGGTGATGCCCGACGGGTTGGCAATTACCACCTGCGCCTTGGAGCCCCCCACTTCGACAAAGCCGCGCAACTGGCTAGGGTTGCTCGAATTGACCTCGTTGAGAATCACCCGTGCGCTGCCGTTGGCCAGGTTGCGGTTGCCTTCGATCCACCCGCCCAGTTGAGTCTGGCTGTTGGTCACGCCGTTGTTGAGGATCACCCCGCGCTTGTCCACGTCGAACTGGGTGTAGGTGTTGCGCGACACGCCCGCGCCGCTTGGCCGGGTGATGTCCACCACCGTGGTGCCGTTGCCGGCGGCGCCGATGGTCGGGCGCTGGCCCGCCGGTGCGGAGCCATCGACCACCACCTGCGCTTGTACCGGCGCCGCCAGCGCGACCCAGCCCATGCCCAGCATCAGCGCAAACCGCAGCGGCGTGAGCGTGGCAACCGCCGTACCCGGGCGCGCTACGGCGCCGGTCGTGCCGGGAGCCTTGCACGCGCTCTTGACGTTTTCGGCCACCACCATCAGCAGGCCGCGAGCCTGGTTGAAAACAATTCGATACAGATGCTTATTCATGCAAGTCCTTTGCGCGGTGGCTGATCAGAGCGCGTCGCTGGGTAACGGGTGAGTGGCAAACCAGGCTTGCGCCTCCAGGTCCAGGACGGCGATACCCTGGAAATTCATGACGCGCAGTCCGCGCTCATCGCCTCGGTGGTACAGCGAACGGAAGATCCGCCCGGGCCACAGCCGCCGTCGCAACAGGCCGCTGACTCGTCGGGTATGCCCGAACGGCGCGACCCAGTCGTTGATCCACAGGCGGTCGCCGCTGTCCCAATCCGCGGCAGGCAGGCAGACGGCTGGTTCGCGCAGGTAGCGCGCCTCGGCCTCGGCACTGAGGTTGAGCCACGACAGGAAAAACACCGGGCGCCCCGCTTCGCTGATCAGGATGAACTGACGGCGCTTGATCGCCGGCAGCAACAGGGTCGACAGGCTGTGCAATGGCGCATCGCGATGCGCCGCCGAGTGCATCCACAACCACACCGCCGAACCCAGCACTTGGGCTTCGTCGATGGGACTGTCGGGCCCCGTGGGCGCGAGCACTTCGAGGGTGTCATCCGACATGCTGGCCTCCTTCAAAATGACCAGTTGGCGCTGAAGCCACTGGTCACGTCGGCGGTCTGGAAACCCTTGGGTTTTTCCAGAGGTTTGCCGGTGTAGATGTCATAGGAAAACTGCTTGTAGCCGCCGCGCAGGCCTACCACCGCACCGGCCAGGCGGCGACCCAGCAAGTACTCGGTGGAATGCCCGCCAACCTGGCCGTAATCCACGCCCAGATAGAGCTCCTGACCGGTGTTGCCCAGGCTCAGGCCGAGGTCGTTGCTGAAGGTCCAGCCGCGTTCGGCCGACAGAATCTGCTCGCCATCAAAGCCGCGCACGGTGTAGCGCCCACCGATTGAAAAGCGGTCCTGGGGAATCAGCGGCGTGCGGTTCCATTGCCCGCGCCAGCCGCCGATGTAACGCAGCTTCTGCTGGCCGACGCTGAACGGCACTTGCAATTGCGCGTTGGCGGTAATGATCTGCGAGCGCGACGTGCCTTCGCCGTTTTCTTCCTCGGGCGCGCGCAAGGCATCGCGCGCACCGGTGCCACGGCGATAGCCGACGCCAAGGTCGAGGGTGTTCGCACCGATGAATTCACGGTGATTGATCCCGGCCTGCCAACCGGCCATGCGCCGGCGCTGAAATTCGATTTCGGTGTCTTCGATGTAGTTGCTGGAGGTACGGCTCCAGCCACCGAGGGACACGGTGGTCTTACGCACCGCGTCGCGATAGATCACGCGCGACAGCTGCACCTCATTGGTCCGGCTGCGGCCGCTGTAGGAATACGCCTGGTTAACCCCGGCGATCGTCTGGTGGTAGTCGTATTCGCTGGAGGTCAGGCTCAACTGCCAATAGTCGTAGGGCACCGAATAGTGAATGGTGTGGCCCTTGGACCCACGGTCGCCGCTTTCGCCGCCGCCGAGGTCGTGGTTGAAGCTGATGTAGAACAGGTCGTTGAGGGTCGCCAGGTTATCCAGCGACAGCGCGACGTTGCCCTGGTACTTGCCGGTCTGCTTGCTGCCGGAGTCGTCCACCGACAGGCTGACCCGCACGGGCACGGCCTGCTTCCAGGCGATCACCACATCGCTTTCACCTGGCTGCGCATCGGCGCCTTCGGCGGGGGTGATCTGTACGTCGGCTTCGGCGGTGGGCACGCGCTTGAAGTTTTCCAGCGCCTGTTCGATGTCGCGCAGGTTCAGCACATCGCCATCGGACGCGGGCATCGCATTCCAATAGTTGGCGCGGGCCGAGGTGCCGGCGGCAAAACGGATGTGTTTGATCCGGCCGGGCACCACCACCAGGGACAGGGTGCCCTGATTCAAGTCCTGGGCCTGGGCCAGCACGCGAGTGGTAATAAAACCTTTGGCGATGATCGCATTCTGGATGCGCTTCATGGTCAGGTTGATCCCGCGCGCGCCAACACAACGCCCTTGCACTGGATCATCGGACGGGTTGGCGGCACGCAGGGCCCACTGGAAATCCTCGGCCTGGTCGCCACTGAGCACCACGCGGTCGATCTTGAAGCACGGCGTTTCATCGCGCGGCAGGCGCAGGCTGGCTTCGGTGTCTTGGGGCGCTTGCAGGCGAACGTCGGGCGACGGTTCCAGCTGCTCGCGTTGTGCACGCTCGCGCTGTTGCTGCTGGATCAATTGCTGGGCCGGCGCTTGCGGCTCGGCCGCAAACGCAGCCGCGCTGGCTAGCAAACCAACTGCAGTACAGGTGGAAACGCACGACTGCAGCAAAACTGATGGTTTTGTTCTAGATACAGCGACGAGAGACATTTCGCATCCTTGTGAGTGAAACTTCCTACATGCGCAGGCTTTGTCACCACAACGACACAAAAGTGCCCCAGCAAAACATGGCACTGTGACTTGATTCGCAAAAGCGGCCACTGCAGACCGCCATGACTGTCACATTGCAACGCTCTAACTCAAGGGTTATAGCGGTTTTTCAGGTGTGAAAATTAATCCTCAGTTTTTGTGCAATTTGCTCATCAATTGCGCCTCAGCCTGAGTCAAACCGCAGGATTGGGTCAGTTCATCCACCGTCGCACCCATGCCCACCAGCTTCGCTGCCTGGGCAAACGACAGGCTCGCAGGGTCGCGCTGCTCAATCTGCGCCAGCTTGTCCGGCAACGGCGCGAGGATGGCGCGCAGTTCATGCACCTCATCCCCGACCCTCACCGCACTTTGCTGGAAGTGATCAACCCGCTTGACCAACTCCAGAATGCGCCGGTCGCGCAGCGCATCGCGCTCGGCCTGTTGCATGGCCAATTCTCGCTGCTGGCGCACATAGCGCAGCATAAACGCCAGCGTCCCGGCCCACAGCAGGGCCAGGACAATCACTGCTGCTTCAAGGAACAATCAGATGTTCTCCAGATCCGACCACTCTTCTTCGCTCATCATCTTGTCCAGCTCAACCAGAATCAGCAGTTCGTTGTTCTTGTTGCACACGCCCTGAATGAACTTGGCTGATTCCTCGTTACCCACGTTCGGCGCGGTTTCCACTTCCGATTGGCGCAGGTAAACCACTTCGGCCACGCTGTCGACCATGATCCCGACCACTTGCTTGTCGGCTTCGATGATGACGATACGGGTGTTGTCGCTGACTTCGACGGTATCCAGGCCAAAACGCTGGCGGGTGTCGATCACCGTCACCACGTTGCCGCGCAGGTTGATGATGCCCAGCACGTAGCTCGGCGCACCTGGAACCGGGGCGATCTCGGTGTAGCGCAGCACTTCCTGCACGCGCATCACGTTAATGCCGTAGGTTTCGTTGTCCAGTTTGAAGGTAACCCATTGCAGGATCGGATCATCCAAACCTTGTGCAGATGCTGACTTATTCATACCCATGACCCCTTCAAATGCCGTTACCAACGGCGTGTGTGCTTCGTCGACCGCACTCGCGTGCGGCCCTTATTGTTCAATCAACTGCGTATGTTCACGGGCATCGACTTGACGGCACCGCTGGCGATCAACTCGGCCAGTTCGGCGACGTCGAGCAACGCGCACATGTGTTCGATTACGGTGCCCGCCAGCCAAGGCCGCTGGCCCCGGTGGCTGCGCCATTTGATTTCGTTAGGGTCCAGGCGCAACGAGCGGCTGACTTGATGCACCGCCAGCCCCCACTCGTAACCCTGCACCGAGATCACGTATTGCAGGCCTTGGCGGAAGTCGTCGCGGTAGCGATCGGGCATCACCCAGCGCGCGGTGTCCAGTACCTTGAGATTACCGGCCTGGCTCGGCAGGATTCCGAGGAACCACTCCGGTTGCCCGAACAGCGGCGTCAGTTCCTGGCCGGCCAGGGAGTAGATCGAGCCCAGGCACACCAGCGGCACCGCAAGGGTCAAGCCGGCGACGTCGAACAGCAGGCATTCGAAAGGCTCCGCCGCCCAGGCCGGACGACCATCGCCGCTCACGGGCGGCGGCGTAATATTCGGTGGCAGGTGCACTTCCACCACGGGCTCGACCACCACCGGCGCGACGGGCATGACCACCGGGACGGCGACCGGCACGATCACCGGCGCGACGTAGGCATCACGCGCCTGCTCTTCCAATACGGCCAACTGGAACTCATCCAGGGTACTGGACGACGGTTCTTCTACCGCAGGTTCCAGGACCAGGATCGGTTCCGGCAATTCTTCTGCAGTGGCTTCCTGCAACAAGGCATCCAGGTAGGATTCCAGTGCCAGTTGCGGCCGGGTCTTGAGTTCGACAGGACGATTCATCACGCCACCTGCGCAACAAGCTGCTGGGACAGCAGGTGCTTGAGCAATGCGCGGTAGGCCAACACACCACGGCTTTTACCGTCGAACTGCGAAGGCGTCAGCCCGGCGCGGCTGGCATCGCGCAGGCGCGTGTCCACCGGGATGTAGCCGTTCCAGATGGTCTGCGGATAGGCGTCACGCAATACGCGCAACGTGCCCAGGGACGCCTGAGTACGGCGATCGAACAAGGTCGGCACAATGCTGTACGGCAGCGCCTGTTTACGCGAGCGGTTGATCATCGCCAAGGTGCTGACCATGCGTTCCAGGCCTTTGACCGCCAGGTGCTCGGTCTGCACCGGGATCACCAACTGCTGGCTGGCCGCCAAGGCATTGACCATGAGCACGCCGAGCAACGGCGGGCTGTCGATGATCGCGTAATCGAAGTCCTGCCACAGTTGCGCCAGGGTCTTGGCGATCACCAGGCCCAGGCCGCTCTGCCCCGGCGACTGGCGCTCAAGGGTGGCCAGCGCGGTGCTGGACGGCAGCAGGGAAATGCTCTCGTTACTGGTCGGCAGCAGCAGTTGGCCGGGCAAGTCGCTCGGCACGCTGCCCTTGTGCAGGAACAGGTCATAGTTGCTGTGCTCCAGCGCGTCCGGGTCGTAACCGAAATAGCTGGTCATCGAGCCGTGGGGGTCGAGGTCGACCACGACCACACGCTTGCCCGCCTCGGCCAGCAAGCCGGCTAAAGCGATGGAGGTGGTGGTCTTGCCGACTCCACCTTTTTGATTGGCAACTGCCCAGACTCTCATTCGGATGGTTCCTCCCGGTGGGCACGTGCGCGACCGAGACATTGCATAGGTTATTGAGCCGGTGACGGAGAATTGACGGCACTCTGCCGAACCGGCGGCTTTGCAGGGGCCGGTGCAGTTTGTGTGCCAGCGCGCCTCAAGGCCGCATCCGGTGTTGCATTGGCGGTGCCGGTGCCGGTCAGGCTACGGCGCACATCCAGGTTGCGTGAGACGACCAACACCACCCGACGGTTGCGCGCGCGGCCTTCCAGGGTGGCGTTATTGGCCACCGGCTGAAACTCGCCATACCCCACCGACGCCAGGCGCCCGGGGTTCACACCCTGCATCGCGAGCATACGCACGATGCTGGCGGCACGGGCCGAGGACAGCTCCCAGTTGGTCGGGTACTGCGCGGTGCTGATCGGCACATTGTCGGTAAAACCTTCGACGTGGACCGGGTTTTCAAACGGTTTGAGGATCGCCGCCACCTTGTCGATGATGGTGAACGCCTGGTCGCTGGGCAACGCATCGGCACTGGCGAACAGCAGGCTGGAATTGAGCTCGATCTCCACCCACAACTCATTGCCGCGCACGGTCATCTGGTTGGAGCTGATCAGGTCGCCAAACGCGGCACTGATGTCATCGGCGATGCTTTTCAGCGGGTCGCTGGTGCCGCCCACGCCGGCCGCGGTTTCGTCGCTGTCGTTGACCAGCGGCTTGGCCGGGGTGACGCTCTTGGGCCGCTCTTCGCCAATGGGGATCGGCTTGAGCGAACGGTCGGCGTCGTTGAACACGCCGATCAGCGCCTGGGAAATGACTTTGTACTTGCCTTCGTTGATCGACGAGATGGAGTACATCACCACGAAAAATGCGAACAGCAAGGTGATGAAGTCCGCATAGGACACCAGCCACCGCTCGTGGTTGACGTGTTCCTCAGGCTCGCGACGGCGACGGCTCATTGGCATTACTCCCCATCAATCCATGAAGCCCTGAAGCTTCAATTCGATGGAGCGCGGGTTCTCGCCCTCGGCAATCGAGAGAATGCCTTCGAGCAGCATCTCGCGGTAACGGGACTGGCGCATGGCAATGGATTTGAGCTTGCTCGCTACCGGCAACAGCACCAGGTTGGCACTGGCCACACCATAGATAGTCGCGACGAACGCCACGGCGATGCCGCTGCCCAATTGCGAAGGGTCGGCCAGATTGCCCATCACGTGGATCAGGCCCATGACTGCACCGATGATGCCGATGGTCGGCGCGTAGCCGCCCATGCTTTCAAACACTTTGGCGGCGTTGATGTCGCGGCTTTCCTGGGTGTAGAAATCCACTTCCAGGATGCTGCGGATCGCTTCCGGCTCGGCACCGTCGACCAACAACTGCAGGCCTTTACGCGAGTAGCTGTCGGGCTCGGCATCGGCCACGCCTTCCAGGCCCAGCAGGCCTTCCTTGCGTGCGGTGAGGCTCCAGTTGACCACCCGGTCGATGCCACCGGCCAAGTCGACACGTGGCGGGAAGATGATCCAGATCACGATCTGCATCGCACGCTTGAACGAGCTCATCGGTGACTGCAACAACGCAGCGCCCACGGTGCCGCCAATCACGATCAGCGCCGCCGGGCCGTTGGCCAGGGCGCCGAGGTGGCCGCCTTCGAGGTAGTTGCCGCCGATAATGGCGACAAACGCCATGATGATGCCGATCAGGCTCAATACATCCATCAGAGGCAGGCCTCCACCAGATGCTTGCCGATGTCGTCCAGGCTGTAAACGGCGTCGGCCAGGTCAGCCTTGACGATGGCCATGGGCATGCCATAGATCACGCAACTGGCTTCGTCCTGGGCCCAGATCGCACTGCCGCCCTGCTTCAGCAGGCGCGCGCCTTCACGACCGTCGGCGCCCATGCCGGTGAGCACCACCGCCAGAACTTTGTCACCGTAGGACTTGGCCGCCGAACCGAAGGTAATGTCCACGCACGGCTTGTAGTTGAGGCGCTCGTCACCCGGAAGGATTTTGATCGCGCCACGGCCATCGACCATCATCTGCTTGCCGCCTGGGGCCAGCAGCGCCAGGCCAGGGCGCAGGATGTCGCCATCCTCGGCTTCCTTGACGCTGATGCGGCATAACTTGTCCAGACGCTCGGCAAACGCTTTGGTGAACGCCGCTGGCATGTGCTGGATCAACACGATCGGCGCCGGGAAGTTGGCCGGCAATTGGGTCAATACGCGCTGCAAGGCCACCGGGCCACCGGTGGAAGTCCCAATGGCAACCAGCTTGTAAGCCTTGCGCTTGGGCGCTGGCGAATGGGCATGCGCGGCAGCCGGTGCTGACGTGCGTACCGGCGGCGGCGCAGGCCGGGTAACCGGGGCAGGCGCCGGGCGACTGAACGAGGAACTGGTGGGCGCAGACGGCGCAGCTACCGGCGCCGGGGCGGGTGCTGGGGCGCTGAACAGGCTGCGACGGTTACTGCGGGAAATACTGTGGACTTTCTCGCACAGCAGTTGCTTGACCTTATCGGGGTTGCGCGAGATGTCTTCGAAATTCTTCGGCAGGAAGTCCACCGCACCGGCATCCAGCGCGTCGAGGGTCACTCGGGCACCTTCATGGGTCAGCGAGGAGAACATCAATACCGGGGTCGGGCAGCGTTGCATGATGTGCCGAACTGCCGTGATGCCATCCATCATCGGCATCTCGTAGTCCATGGTGATCACGTCCGGCTTTAGTGCAATGGCTTGATCAATCGCCTCTTTACCGTTGGTGGCCGTACCGACCACCTGGATGCTTGGATCGGCGGAAAGAATTTCCGAGACGCGGCGGCGGAAGAAACCCGAATCGTCCACCACCAGGACCTTGACTGCCATAAACACTCCGTTAGGCGGGGCGGGCATTACCGCCCTGCCCCGCCAGAATCAAATACGCCGTGCGGCGTAACGCTTGAGCATGCTCGGAACATCGAGAATCAGCGCGATCCGACCGTCACCGGTAATGGTCGCACCCGACATGCCCGGGGTTCCCTGCAGCATTTTGCCCAAAGGCTTGATGACCACTTCTTCCTGGCCAACCAGTTGATCGACGACAAAGCCGATCCGCTGAGTGCCCACCGAGAGAATCACCACATGGCCTTCGCGCTGCTCCTCATGGGCAGCCGATGCAACCAGCCAGCGCTTGAGGTAGAACAACGGCAGCGCTTTATCACGCACGATCACCACTTCCTGACCGTCCACCACGTTGGTGCGCGACAGGTCGAGGTGGAAGATCTCGTTGACGTTGACCAACGGGAAGGCGAACGCCTGGTTGCCCAGCATCACCATCAGGGTCGGCATGATCGCCAAGGTCAACGGCACCTTGATGACGATCTTGGAGCCCTGGCCCTTGGTCGAGTAGATGTTGATCGAGCCATTGAGCTGGCTGATCTTGGTCTTCACCACGTCCATGCCCACGCCACGGCCCGACACGTCGGAAATCTCGGTCTTGGTCGAGAAGCCAGGGGCGAAGATCAGGTTGTAGCACTCGGTGTCGGTCAGGCGGTCGGCGGCGTCCTTGTCCATCACGCCACGCTTGACGGCGATATTGCGCAAGATCGCCGGGTCCATGCCCTTGCCGTCATCGGTGATCGACAGCAGGATGTGGTCGCCTTCTTGCTCCGCCGCCAGAATCACCTTGCCGCCACGGGACTTGCCCGAGGCTTCGCGTTCTTCAGGGGTTTCGACGCCGTGATCGACAGCGTTGCGCACCAAGTGGACCAGCGGGTCGGCCAGGGCCTCGACAAGGTTTTTGTCGAGGTCGGTTTCTTCACCCACCAGTTCCAGGTTGATCTCTTTCTTCAGCTGGCGCGCCAGGTCACGAACCAGGCGCGGGAAGCGGCCGAAGACTTTCTTGATCGGCTGCATCCGGGTTTTCATCACCGCGGTTTGCAGGTCAGCCGTCACCACGTCGAGGTTCGACACGGCCTTCTGCATGGCTTCATCGCCACTGCTCAAGCCCAGGCGCACCAGGCGGTTACGCACCAGTACCAGCTCGCCGACCATGTTCATGATGTCGTCCAGACGCGCGGTATCAACCCGCACGGTGGTTTCGGCTTCACTGGCCGGTTTTTCCGCCGGTGGTGGCGCAGCCGCACGCGCAGGAGCTGGAGCCGGGGCTGCGGGCTTGGCCGCTGCCACAGGCGCAGCCGCTTTAGCAGCAGCCGGTGCTGCCGTGGCGACTGCAGCCGCTGGGGCGACTTCGCTGAACTTGCCCTTGCCGTGCAAATCATCCAGCAGCGCTTCGAATTCGTGATCAGAGATCAACCCATCGTCCGCAGGCTTGGCACTGGCAGCCGCCGCAGCAGCAGGCGCTGCCGCCACTTCCGGCAGGGCGTCGACCGCAAACGTGCCTTTGCCGTGCAACTGGTCAAGCAAGGCTTCGAATTCGTCATCGGTGATGTCGGTGCTGGCCGGGGCCGCAGGCGCTTCGGCAGCCGCGACAGGCGCCACCGCATCGGCGGCGAACTGGCCTTTGCCGTGCAACTGGTCGAGCAGGGATTCGAACTCGGCGTCGGTGATGTCTTCACTGGTCGGTGCCGCTGCCGGGGCAACGGCGGCCGGTGCTTCAGCTTCGGCCTTGACGGCACTGAGGGAGTTGAGCAGTTGTTCGAACTCGTTGTCCGTCACATCCGCTTCAGGCTCCGCCACCGGCTCAGGCGCGGCCTCAACCACCGGCGCTGCCGTGGTGTCGGCTGGCTCTGCATAGCGCGCCAGGGCGGCCAGCAGTTCCGGGGTGGCCGCCGTGATCGGGGCACGTTCGCGAACTTCGCTGAACATGCCGTTGACCGCATCCAGTGCTTCGAGAATCACGTCCATCAATTCCGAATCAACGTGACGCTCACCCTTGCGCAGGATGTCGAAAACGTTCTCGGCGATGTGGCAGCACTCCACCAGCTCATGGAGCTGGAGGAAGCCGGCGCCCCCTTTTACAGTATGAAAACCGCGAAAAATTGCATTGAGCAGGTTCGCATCATCCGGTCGGCTTTCCAGCTCGACCAGTTGTTCGGACAGTTGCTCTAAAATTTCGCCGGCCTCTACAAGGAAATCCTGAAGGATCTCTTCATCGGCGCCGAAGCTCATGTGGGTGCTCCTTAGAAGCCTAAACTGGATAACAGGTCATCTACGTCATCCTGACCTGACACAACGTCTTCACGTTTATCGGCATGAATCTGCGGACCTTCACCCTTGGCGAGATGTTTTTGTGGATCTTTTTCAGAGAGGATCGCTTCGCGGTCATGTTCGATGCCGGCAAAACGGTCTACCTGGCCAGCCATGAGCACCAATTTGAGCAAATTGCTTTCCACTTCGGTAACCAACTGGGTTACACGTTTGATCACCTGACCGGTGAGGTCCTGGTAATCCTGGGCCAGCAGAATGTCATTGAGGTTGCTGGAAACCGTGCGGTTTTCCTGTTCGCTGCGCGACAGAAAACCGTCGACCCGACGGGCCAATTCACGAAACTCTTCGGCCCCGACTTCGCGACGCATGAAGCGGCCCCAGTCAACGCTGAGGGCCTGGGCTTCATTGGCCATGCCGTTGACCAGAGGCGTGGCATTTTCCACCAGGTCCATGGTGCGGTTAGCCGCGGCTTCGGTCAGCCTGACCACATAGGACAGGCGTTCGGTGGCATCAGTGATCTGCGAGATTTCTTCGGCCTGGGGCATGTGC
This sequence comes from Pseudomonas sivasensis, assembly GCF_021391435.1. NCBI lineage: Bacteria > Pseudomonadati > Pseudomonadota > Gammaproteobacteria > Pseudomonadales > Pseudomonadaceae > Pseudomonas > Pseudomonas sivasensis. The sequence continues at coordinate 4,502,467 of NZ_CP090029.1, forward strand.
GGGTCAATCTGAAAATTGACGATCGCACTGTGCAGCTCGCGTGTGAGCTTGCCCACTTCCTGGTACAGGCCGCGGTCACGGGTCTGGTTGAGCTCATGGATCAACTGCACCGCGTCGCCGAAGTGGCCTTTTTCAAGGCTGTCGACCAACTGGTGAGCATGCTTTTTCAGGGTCGACTCAAAGTCTCCCTGTGACGTTTCTTTATGCTCCATAGCTCCCCCGCGATGGCATTAGCCGTGGATGCGTTCAAAGATCTTTTCGATCTTCTCTTTCAAGGCCTGTGCAGTGAATGGCTTGACTACGTAACCGTTGACCCCGGCCTGGGCGGCTTCGATGATCTGTTCACGCTTGGCTTCGGCGGTCACCATCAACACGGGAAGGCTGCGCAGTTTTTCGTCGGCACGCACGTGGCGCAACAAGTCGATACCGGTCATGCCCGGCATGTTCCAGTCTGTTACCAGAAAGTCGATGCTCCCGCTGTTGAGGATCGGAATCGCCGTAAGGCCGTCATCCGCCTCGACCGTGTTTGTGAACCCAAGGTCACGCAACAGGTTTTTTATGATCCGCCGCATCGTTGAGAAGTCATCAACGATGAGGATTTTCATGTTCTTGTCCAATTCGACCTCCAAGCAGTCTTAAACGCGCCCAGCACCTGGACGCGCCATTTCAATCAACAGGCATTACACAAAAAGGACTGCCGGGGGCACCACGGATCGAACCCACGAAGGCCTATCACCTTCGCGGTATCGCTTTGCAATGCTCCCCACACTGCCTGTCAGCGCGCTCGCCACTCTCCCAAACGCCCCCGCAAGCGGGCTGCGCATTGGCTGTGCAACTGGCTGACACGCGATTCGCTGACCCCCAGGACCTCACCGATTTCCTTGAGGTTCAGCTCTTCGTCGTAATACAGCGCCAACACTAACCGCTCGCGCTCGGGCAAGTTGGCAATGGCGTCCGCCAATGCACCCTGGAAGCGTTCATCTTCCAGGTCGCGTGACGGTTCCATATGCGCGCTCGCGCCGTCCTCGTGCAGCCCTTCGTGTTCGCCGTCCTGCAACAGGTCGTCGAAACTGAACAGGCGGCTGCCCAAGGTATCGTTCAAAATCCCGTAATAATCGTCGAGACTCAATTGGAGTTCGGCCGCAACTTCATGATCTTTAGCGTCGCGACCGGTTTTTGCTTCAATTGCACGAATTGCGTCGCTGACCATGCGCGTATTTCGGTGCACCGAACGCGGCGCCCAATCACCTTTACGCACCTCATCAAGCATCGCGCCACGGATACGGATACCCGCATACGTCTCGAAACTCGCGCCTTTGCTGGCATCGTATTTGGTCGACACTTCGAGCAAGCCGATCATGCCGGCCTGGATCAGGTCCTCGACCTGCACGCTGGCGGGCAGGCGAGCCAGCAAGTGATAGGCGATACGCTTGACCAGCGGCGCATAGCGCTCAATCAACTCACCCTGACTGTCACGGGCAGATTTCTTGTAGGCGTTGTAGCCATTCGCTGTCATAGCACCGGTCCTGCGCTCGTCTGATGTACCAATCGCTCGACGAAAAACTCCAGATGCCCACGAGGGTTGGCGGGCAACGGCCAGGTATCGACCTTCTGGGCAATAGCCTTGAACGCCAATGCGCATTTGGAACGAGGGAACGCTTCGTAGACTGCACGCTGCTTTTGCACAGCCTTGCGCACGCACTCGTCGTAGGGAACTGCACCGACGTATTGTAAGGCGACATCGAGGAAGCGATCCGTGACCTTGGTCAACTTGGCGAACAGATTGCGCCCTTCCTGCGGACTCTGGGCCATGTTGGCCAGGACGCGGAAGCGGTTCATGCCGTAGTCACGGTTAAGCAGTTTGATCAGGGCGTAGGCGTCGGTGATCGAGGTGGGTTCATCGCAGACCACCAGCAGGACTTCCTGCGCGGCGCGCACAAAGCTGACCACGGACTCGCCGATCCCGGCGGCGGTGTCGATCACCAGCACGTCGAGGTTGTCGCCGATATCACTGAATGCCTGGATCAGGCCGGCATGCTGCGCCGGGCTCAGGTGCACCATGCTCTGGGTACCGGAGGCAGCCGGCACGATGCGGATCCCGCCAGGGCCCTGGAGCAGCACGTCGCGCAGCTCACAGCGCCCCTCGATCACATCGGCAAGGGTGTGTTTGGGCGTCAGTCCCAGCAGAACGTCGACGTTCGCCAGCCCCAGGTCAGCATCCAGCAGCATGACGCGACGGCCAAGCTCTGCCAGGGCCAGGGACAAATTCACTGACACGTTAGTCTTTCCGACGCCACCTTTGCCGCCGGTCACCGCGATCACCTGTACGGGATGCATGCTGCCCATTTTATTTCTTTACCTTGTCTTGCTTAGACGCAGGCTACATGGCTTGGCCGCGTGAATCGCTTGCAGACCATCAATGTAGGTACATTTCACGGTGTTCATCCTGACTTCAACCGACCCGTTTTGCCGGGTTGTGGTAGAGGTCGGCGAACATATCGGCCATCGCTTCCTCGCTAGGCTCTTCTTGCATTTGCACGCTGACGGCACGGCTGACCAACTGATGACGGCGCGGCAGATGAAGATCATCCGGGATCCGCGGCCCGTCGGTCAGGTAGGCAACCGGTAATTCATGACTGATAGCCAGGCTCAACACTTCACCCAGGCTGGCGGTCTCATCCAGTTTCGTGAGGATGCAACCGGCCAGGCCACAGCGTTTGTAGCTATGGTACGCAGCGGTAAGAACCTGTTTTTGGCTGGTGGTTGCAAGCACCAGGTAATTTTTCGACTTGATGCCACGCCCGGCCAGGGTTTCCAGTTGCATGCGCAACGCCGGGTCGCTGGCTTGCAAGCCGGCGGTGTCGATCAGCACCACGCGCTTGCGCAGCAGCGGATCGAGGGCGTTGGCCAGGGACTGGCCCGGGTCGACGTGGGTCACCGGTACATTGAGGATGCGGCCCAACGTCTTGAGCTGCTCCTGGGCGCCGATCCGGTAGCTGTCCATGCTCACCAGCGCGATATTATTCGCGCCGTACTTGAGCACATAACGCGCTGCCAGCTTGGCGAGGGTGGTGGTCTTGCCCATGCCGGCAGGGCCGACCATGGCGATCACACCGCCCTCTTCCAGGGGTTCGATTTCCGGGGTAGCGATCATCCGCGCCAGGTGGGCCAGCAACATGCGCCAGGCCTGGCGTGGTTCTTCGATTTCGGTGGTCAGGGCCAGCAGGTCGCGGGACAACGGGCCGGACAAGCCAATGCGTTGCAGGCGACGCCACAGGTTGGCCTGTTGCGGTTTGCTGCCTTGCAGCTGCGTCCAGGCCAGCGAGCCGAGCTGCACTTCCAGCAGTTCGCGCAGGCCGTTGAGCTCAAAGCGCATCGAGTCGAACACACGCTGGTCAACTGCGGCGGCCGGGGCTGGCGCGGCAGGACGCGGCGGCTCGACGAAGGTCGGCTCAACCAGTGGTTCGGCAGCGGTCAGCGGCAGCCCGGCGAACAACTGGCGATTGGTGGTGGTATCGCTGTCGCCACGCATGCTCAGCTCAGCCTGGGCCGAGACGATGCGCGAAGCGGTCTTGCGCAGCTCGTCTTCGAGCTCCATGTTCGGTACACGCGGCGCCAGCGCCGAGGGGGTGTAATCCAGGGCAGCCGTCAGCTCGACACCGCCGGCAATACGACGGTTACCGATAATCGCGGCGTCGGCGCCCAGCTCATCACGGACCAGTTTCATGGCCTGACGCATATCGGCGGCGAAAAAACGCTTAACTTGCATAACCCACTACCCTCAGCCGTTGGGCCCTACTGTCGCGACGATAGTCACTTGCTTGTTGTCAGGAATTTCCTGATAAGCCAAAACGTGCAAATTCGGTACTGCCAAGCGTCCAAACCGCGACAACATCGCGCGGACCGGACCTGCCACCAGCAGAATCACCGGTTGGCCCTGCATTTCCTGACGCTGTGCGGCGTCGATCAACGAACGCTGCAGCTTTTCAGCCATGCTTGGCTCCAGCAGAACGCCCTCTTCCTGGCCTTGTCCTGCCTTCTGAATACTATTGAGCAATATTTGTTCCAACCTTGGTTCCAAGGTGATCACAGGCAGCTCAGAGTCAAGCCCTACAATGCTTTGCACGATTGCACGGGACAATCCGACACGCACCGCAGCCACCAGCGCGGCGGTATCTTGACTCTTGGCGGCGTTGTTGGCGATGGCCTCGGCAATGCTGCGAATGTCGCGTACCGGTACCTGTTCGGCCAGCAGCGCTTGCAGCACCTTGAGCAATTGCGACAGCGACAGCACGCCGGGCACCAGCTCTTCCGCCAGTTTTGGCGAGGCTTTGCCCAGTAAGCCCATCAATTGCTGGACTTCTTCGTGGCCGATGAGCTCGTGGGAGTGCTTGTACAGAATCTGGTTGAGGTGGGTCGCGACCACCGTGCTGGCGTCCACCACGGTATAGCCCAGTGACTGCGCCTGGCTGCGCTGGCTGATTTCGATCCACACCGCCTCCAGGCCGAAAGCCGGATCTTTGGCGGTAATGCCGTTGAGGCTGCCGAACACCTGGCCTGGGTTGATCGCCAACTCGCGATCCGGATAGATCTCGGCTTCAGCCAGGATCACCCCCATCAGGGTCAGGCGGTAGGCGCTCGGAGCCAGATCGAGGTTGTCGCGGATGTGCACGGTGGGCATCAGGAAGCCCAGGTCCTGCGAGAGCTTCTTGCGCACACCCTTGATCCGCGCGAGCAATTGGCCGCCTTGGTTGCGGTCCACCAGCGGGATAAGGCGATAGCCAACTTCCAGGCCGATCATGTCGATGGGGGTCACGTCGTCCCAGCCCAACTCCTTGGTTTCCTGGGCGCGGGCTGGCGATGGCAGCAGTTCTTGTTGACGCGCAACTTCTTGCAGGGCTTGGACCTTGACCGCGTTTTGCTTCTTCCAGAACAGGTAGGCACCACCGCCCGCCATGGCCGCCATGCTCAGGAACGACACATGGGGCATGCCCGGGACAATGCCCATGATCGCCATGATGCCCGCCGCCACGGCCAACGCCTTGGGCGATGCAAACATCTGCCGGCTGATCTGCTTGCCCATGTCTTCGGAGCCCGACGCACGGGTCACCATGATGGCTGCAGCTGTAGATAACAACAGTGATGGCAATTGCGCCACTAAACCGTCACCGATGGTCAGCAAGGCGTACACCTTGCCCGCATCGCCGAAGGTCATGCCGTGCTGAAAGATACCGACGGCCATGCCGCCGATCAGGTTGATGAACAGAATCAACAGGCCAGCGATGGCGTCACCGCGCACGAATTTGCTGGCACCGTCCATGGAGCCGTAGAACTCGGCTTCCTGGGCCACTTCCAGGCGGCGGGTCTTGGCTTGATTCTGGTCGATCAGACCGGCGTTGAGGTCGGCGTCGATGGCCATTTGTTTGCCGGGCATGGCGTCGAGGGTAAAGCGTGCGCTCACCTCGGAAATCCGCCCGGCGCCCTTGGTGACCACCACGAAGTTAATGATCATCAGGATCGCGAACACCACGATACCGACCACGTAGTTACCGCCGATCACCACCTCACCGAAGGCCTGGATCACCTTACCGGCGGCCGCGTGGCCGTCCTGGCCGTGGAGCATGACCACGCGGGTGGACGCCACGTTGAGCGCCAGCCGCAGCAGGGTCGCCACCAGCAGGATCGTCGGGAATACCGCAAAGTCCAGCGGCCGCAGGGCGTAAACACACACCAACAGGACCACGACCGACAACGCAATGTTGAAGGTGAAGAACACGTCCAGCAGGAACGGCGGCATCGGCAACATCATCATTGCCAGCATCACCAGCAACAACAACGGCACACCCAGATTGCCCCGCGAGAGGTCAGTCAGGGTCGTACGGGCCGTGCCGAGCATTTGAGAGCGATCCACCACCGGTATTCCTCGTTTCCTTGAAGCAAACTTTTGACGCCGGAAGGCGTCCTGGAGGCGGTATTGCAAGAAGCCTTCCAACTTTTGCTTTAAAAAACGCGGATTGCTCCCAAGCACGCTGGAGCACTATCAGGCCGGGCAATTCAACTGACGATTTGCACTTCGGTAGCCTGATCACCCTTTTGACCTGTTTCTACTTTGAACTCCACTTTCTGCCCCTCCTCAAGGGTTTTATAGCCCTCGCCCTTGATCGCCGAATAGTGGACGAAGAGATCTCCCCCACCATCCTGACTGATAAAGCCATAGCCTTTTTCCCCGTTAAACCACTTCACCGTACCTGTCGACATTGCCGCTCTCCTGACCTCGCTCAGCACACCACACGAGACTCACTGGATAATCTTGATATGGGACGCGAATACGCCCTCAGGGCGGTGGATCCTCGTAAATTGCACCCTTAGGCCCTCTCTGAGCCAAATCCCTGCAGAACTCGTGAGATCCACCAACACGTGTTCGTCGCCGCCATCCATAGCAATCATTCCCTCCCCTGTTTTGCGGTCGTATTCCTCGACCGTCCCTTTAACCACTTCCATTGCAACACCCTCTGCCTCACGCACAGCAATGTGCGTGGAAAACCCAGTGTTATGGAACCGCGATAAAGGGACGGCAGCTACTGTCAAAGTTGACAGGTAGACGACCGACAACGACGAGTGGTAGGGGGAAGGATGGAGCCGGGAGGGAGAGTTCGGGGCAGTTGATAATCAGGAGTCGCGGCGCAATTCCGGTGGGATCGGCAGATCCTTGAGCGGGTCCGGACGCTTGCCCTTGCCCGCGCGGTATTGGCGGATCTGATAGACATACGCCAACACCTGAGCCACGGCCAGGTAAAGCCCGGCGGGGATTTCCTGATCGAGATCGGTGGAGTAGAAGATCGACCGCGCCAGTTCCGGCGATTCGAGCAACAGAATGTCGTGGGCCACGGCGATTTCGCGGATTTTCAGCGCAGTAAAGTCGCTACCCTTGGCCAGCAGCATCGGTGCGCCGCCCTTCTCCGGGTCGTACTTGAGGGCCACGGCGTAGTGGGTCGGGTTGGTGATGACCACGTCGGCGTCGGGCACCGACGCCATCATCTTGCGCTGGGACATTTCCCGCTGCAGCTGGCGGATGCGTTGCTTGACCTCGGGCCGCCCTTCCTGATCCTTGTGTTCGTCGCGCACTTCCTGCTTGGTCATCAGCAGTTTTTTGTGGCTTTCCCACAGCTGGATCGGCGCATCCACTGCCGCAATGATGATCAGCCCGGCGGCCATCCATAGCGCGCTCCAGCCGACCACTTGCACGCTGTGGATGATCGCCGACTCCAGCGGTTCGTGGGCGATAAGCAGCAGGTCGTCGATGTCGGACGACAACACCATCAGCGCCACAAACAGAATCAGGATGAACTTGGCCAGGGCCTTGAGCAGCTCCACCAGGGCCTTGGCGGAGAACATGCGCTTGAGCCCGGCCCCGGGGTTCATGCGGCTGAACTTGGGCGCCATGCTGCTCGCGGCAAACAGCCAGCCTCCGAGGGCTACCGGACCGATCAGCGCGGCCAGCAACAAGGTAATCAGGATGGGCTGCACCGCCAGGATCGCGATCTTGCCCGAGTGCAACAGGTATTGCCCCATCGCATCCGGGTTAAGCAACACCTCACGAGGCAAGGTGAAGTTGTGCTTCATCAGCTCCAGCAAGTCGAGCGCCAAACCACCGCCGTAGATCAGCAAGGCGCCGGCACCGGCCATCATGGTCGCAACGGTATTGAGCTCTTTGGAGCGCGCAATCTCGCCCTTTTCCCTGGAGTCCTTTTTACGTTTCTCCGTGGGGTCTTCTGTTTTGTCCTGACCACTCTCGCTCTCGGCCATGGCTCAGCGCGCCCGTGCCAGATCACGTAAGAACTGCAAGGCGTCGGTCGCCAGCGGTTGATACTGATTGAGAATGTCGGCCAGGCCGATCCAGAAAATCCCCATGCCCAATACCAGGGTCAACGGGAAACCAATCGAAAAGATGTTCAACTGCGGTGCCGCACGGGTCATCACGCCAAACGCGATGTTGACCACCAACAATGCGGTAATCGCCGGCAGTACCAGCAACAGCGAAGCCCCAAGCACCCAACCGAGGCGCCCGACCGTTTCCCAGAAGTGATTGACCACCAACCCCGACCCCACCGGCAAGGTGGTGAAGCTTTCGGTCAGCACCTCGAACGCCACCAGATGCCCGTTCATCGCCAGGAACAGCAAGGTCACCAGCATCGTCAGGAATTGCCCGATCACCGCGGCCGACACACCGTTAGTGGGGTCGACCATGGAGGCGAAGCCCATGCCCATCTGGATCGAGATGATTTGCCCGGCAATCACAAACGCCTGGAAGAACAGTTGCAGGGAAAACCCCAACATGGCACCGATCAGGACTTGTTCGGCGATCAGCATCAGGGCACTCAGGTCCAGGGCATTCACCGACGGCATGGGCGGCAAGCCCGGCACCAGCACCACCGTGATCGCCACCGCCAAATACAGGCGCACCCGGCGTGGCACCAGGGTCGTGCCGAACACCGGCATGGCCATCAACATGGCGGTCACGCGGAACAACGGCAGGATGAACGACGCCACCCACGTGCTGATCTGGGTGTCGGTCAATGCCAGCAGGGAATTCACCCGATCAGCCGATCAACTGAGGAATACTGCCGTACAGCTGCAGGATGTATTCCATAAAGGTTTGCACCAGCCACGGGCCGGCGACGATCAGGGTGATCAGCATCACCAGCAGGCGCGGCAGGAAGCTCAAGGTCTGTTCGTTGATCTGGGTGGCAGCCTGGAACATCGCCACCAGCAGGCCCACCAACAGGCTCGGCACCACCAGCACGGCAACCATCATGGTGGTCAGCCACAGCGCTTCTCGGAACAGGTCGACGGCTACTTCTGGCGTCATTGCGCTATACCCCGCCGAAACTGCCGGCCAGGGTGCCGATAATCAGCGCCCAACCGTCTACCAGCACAAACAGCATGATCTTGAACGGCAACGAGATGATCAGTGGTGACAGCATCATCATACCCATGGCCATCAGCACGCTCGCCACCACCAGGTCGATGATCAGGAACGGGATAAAGATCATGAAGCCGATCTGGAACGCGGTCTTCAACTCGGAAGTCACAAAGGCCGGTACGAGAATGGTCAGCGGCGCCTGGTCCGGGGTCGCGATGTCGGTACGCTTGGACAGGCGCATGAACAGCTCAAGGTCACTGGAGCGGGTCTGCGACAGCATGAAATCCTTGATAGGGACCTGTGCCCGGTCAATCGCCACCTGGGCGGTGATGGTTTCCGCCAGATAGGGCTGAAGGGCTTGCTGGTTCACCTTGTCGAACACCGGCGCCATGATGAACATGGTCAGAAACAACGCCATGCCGGTGAGGATCTGGTTCGACGGCGTCTGTTGCAGGCCAAGGGCCTGACGCAGGATCGAAAACACGATGATGATCCGCGTGAAGCTGGTCATCAGCATCACAAACGCCGGGATAAAACTCAGCGCGGTCATGATCAGCAGGATCTGCAGGCTGACCGAATACTCCTGGGCCCCGGCCGCGTTGGTACCCAGCGTAATCGCCGGGATCGACAACGGGTCGGCGGCAAACGCCAACGGCGCCGCCAGCCACAGCATGAGCGTCAATAACACGCGCATTACTTCTTATCCTTCTGATCCTTGCCCAGCAGTTCCATCAGGCGCTGAGCGAATTCGGGCGTGGCGGGCTTGGACTGATCCACGTTCACTGGGGTCTTGAGCACATGCAACGGGGTGATGCGGCCAGGAGTGAGGCCCAGCAGGATCTGCTCTTCACCCACTTGCACCAGCACCAGCCGATCACGCGGGCCGAGGGCGCGGGAGCCGATCATCTCGATCACCTGCGCGTTACCCGGACCCACCTGCTGTACGCGGCGCAACAGCCAGGCCAACACGAAGATCAGGCCAACCACCAGCAACAGCCCCAGCACCAGTTGGGTCAACTGGCCACCGAGGCCGCTGCCGACCGGCGCCGCCGCGGCGGCCGCCTGGGCCACCGGCTCTGCGGCCCAAGCGCCCAATGGCAGCGCGACCAACAGTCCCACCATCAGCCGCTTCATATCAGCGCAACTTCTTGATGCGTTCGCTTGGGCTGATCACGTCCGTCAGGCGGATGCCGAACTTTTCGTTGACCACCACCACTTCACCGTGGGCAATCAGGGTGCCGTTGACCAGCACGTCCAAGGGCTCACCCGCCAGGCGATCCAGCTCGATCACCGAGCCCTGGTTGAGTTGCAGCAGGTTGCGGATGTTGATGTCGGTGCTGCCCACTTCCATGGAAATCGACACCGGGATGTCGAGGATCACGTCCAGGTTCGGCCCATCGAGGGTCACCGGGTCGTTGTTCTTCGGCACGCTGCCAAACTCTTCCATCTGCAGGCGGTTACCTGCGGGGGCAGTGGCGGCATCGGCGGCCAGCAGGGCGTCGATATCGTCCTGGCCAACATCGCCGGTTTCTTCCAGGGCCGCGGCCCATTCGTCAGCCAGAGCCTGGTCTTCGGCGGAAGTGTTTTCGTGTTCGGTAGCCATTACATGTCCTCGGCGGAGCAAACATTCATAAATAGGGGATGCATCAGCGACGGTTGATCGGCTCAACCACTTGCAGCGCCAGGTTGCCCTTATGGGAACCCAGCTTGACCTTGAACGACGGCACGCCATTGGCGCGCATGATCATTTCTTCCGGCAATTCGACCGGGATGATGTCTCCCGGCTGCATGTGCAAAATATCCCGCAGGCGCAATTGGCGACGGGCTACGGTGGCGCTCAGCGGCACGTCGACGTCCAGCAAGTCTTCGCGCAAGGCCTTGACCCAACGCTCGTCCTGGTCGTCCAGGTCGGACTGGAAACCGGCATCAAGCATCTCGCGCACCGGCTCGATCATCGAGTACGGCATGGTCACGTGCAGGTCGCCGCCGCCGCCATCGAGTTCGATGTGGAAAGTGGACACCACAATCGCTTCGCTCGGGCCGACGATGTTGGCCATGGCCGGGTTCACTTCCGAGTTGATGTACTCGAAATTGACTTCCATGATCGCCTGCCAGGCTTCCTTCAAATCGATGAAGGCCTGCTCCAGCACCATGCGCACGACGCGCAATTCGGTGGGGGTGAATTCACGGCCTTCGATCTTGGCGTGACGACCGTCACCGCCGAAGAAGTTGTCCACCAGCTTGAACACCAGCTTGGCGTCGAGGATGAACAGCGCAGTGCCGCGCAACGGCTTGATCTTGACGAGGTTAAGGCTGGTGGGAACGTACAGCGAATGCACGTACTCACCGAACTTCATCACCTGCACGCCGCCCACCGCCACGTCCGCCGAGCGGCGCAGCATGTTGAACATGCTGATCCGGGTGTAGCGAGCGAAGCGTTCGTTGATCATCTCCAGCGTCGGCATGCGTCCACGGACGATGCGATCCTGGCTGGTCAGGTCATAACTTTTGACGCTGCCGGGCTCGGCAGCCATTTCGGTCTGTACCAGACCGTCGTCGACGCCATGCAACAGCGCGTCGATTTCATCCTGGGACAGCAGGTCTTGCACGGCCATGTCGTGATCCTACTGCAATACGAAGTTAGTGAAGAGCGCCTGCTCGACCACGACTTTGCCGAGCTCCTTCTGGGCCACTTCCTGCACGCTGGCAGTGACCTTCTGGCGCAGCATTTCCTGGCCCACCGGGGTGGCCAAGGTGTCGAAGCTCTGCCCGGAGAACAGCATCACCAGGTTGTTGCGGATCACCGGCATATGCACTTTGAGGGCATCCAGGTCCGCCGCATTCCGTGCCAGCAAGGTGATGCTCACTTGCAGGTAGCGTTGGCGACCGTTCTGATTGAAGTTGGCGACAAAGGCCGGAAGCATCGGCTCGAAGATTGCCGGTGGCTTGACGTTACTGGCGGTTTCGGCGGCAGGTGCCGGTTTGCTTGCACTGCTATGCATGATGTACCAAGTGCCGCCCACCGAGGCCCCGATGGCCAGGAGCAGGCCCACGACTATCATCAGGATAAGCTTGAGCTTGCCTTTGTCTGCCGGTGCGGGTGCTTTTGCTGCGTCGTCGCTCTTCGCCATGCCAATAATCCGTCACTATTCGGGAATTCATAGATCTACGGATAGGCAAGAGCAAGTGTTATGCCAGAGTTGTCTGGCAGGCAGAGACGAACGAACACCACAAAACAAATGTGGGAGGGGGCTTGCCTCGATGAGGGTGTGTCAGTTCATACATCGGTTGACTGATACACCCTCATCGGGGGCAAGCCCCCTCCCACAATTTGGATCTGTACGCGGCTCAAGTCAGGCGTAGTAATCGACGGCGCTGGAGCCGATCACTGTAGAACTCACTGGCACCACGGCTTCAGCCACATCAATGTGGTTGCCACTGTCGCCGCTGTCAGCCCCTCGCCCGCTGCGACTCACGCCACTGGTTTGGGCCTGCTGCTGTTGCTGCTCCTGACCACGGGATTGGTCGGACACGTTGACGTCCACCTGCCCCATGCCCTGTTGCGCAAACATTTCCCGCAGGCGACCCGACTGGCTTTCCAGCGCTTCACGCACCACCGGGTGGGCGCTCATGAAATTGACCTGGGCTTGCTGGTCGGCGGTCATGTTGACCTTGATATCCAGACGACCGAGTTCAGCCGGTTGCAACTGGATCTCCGCCGACTTGAGATTGGCGCTGGACAGGTACATCACCCGATTGACGATCTCGTCGGTCCAACCGCTCTGGTGCATGGCCAGTGGCGCATTCGTCACCGGCGGCAACGCGTTGGCCGTTTTCGGCGTGGCCGCCTGGGTCAATGCCGCCAAACGATTGGCGAAATCATCGACACGGGTGTCGCTGGTGGCGTTTTTAAGGTCTTTGAGGCCGTCTTCGATCAAGCCGCTGAAGGCCTTGTCACCGCCTTGGTCAGTGCTGTCTTTGGTGGCTTGCTGGTCGACCATTGTGGCCAGGCCAGCGGCAAAGTTCTGCGCGGCGGTTGGCTGGTCCTGGGTAGTCGTCGGTGCGGTTTTGGCCGGCGCCTGGCTGCTGGCCGACACATGCCCGCCCTGCTCCATCGCCAGGCGCACGGCCGGCATGGCATCCAGGGGATCAGCCTCAGGATCGAAGGCCGGCTTGACCTCCTCGGTCGCCGCGATGGGCACAACGACCAACGGCAGGGCCTTGTCGTCCTGGGCGGCAGCGGCGGGTTCCGGGGTTTCCACCGGCAAGACCACAGGCGTGACAGCGGCAATCATGGCCGGGTCGACGACGGGATCAGTCGGGGGCTGCTGCGCGAGTGCTGGATCGGCGGGTGCGTCGTCATCCTTATTGGCGCTGTCGTCGGACGGCTTGGCAGGCAAGGTCTTGCCGCTATCGGCAACCGCCGGTGTACTGGCGGCAGGCTTGTCGGTACCGGCAGCCGGCTTGGCGCTGGCGTCGACAGGCTTGTCGCGTGTGGGTTTAGCCGCGTTGTCGTCGGTTTTGACCGACGGTTTCGAGCCTTGGCTGGCGAACACTTGAGCGAAGCCAGGGCCCTTGTCCCGTGGGTCCGCAGCCGCTACCTGGGGGTTGGCAGCGGGCGCTTGAGGCTTGGCCGCGGGGGCAGCCTGAAGAAGCGAATTGGGGGCGACTGGCATAGGTAAAGGTCTCCACTGCATGGGGGTCGGGGATGCAGTACCTGGAGGTAGAGCAAGAGTTGGGCCAGGTTTGTTGGATTGCGGCTTTTTGGGTGGACCTATCCGTTATTCGGTAACGGACAGGTCACCCATCAAAGTTGAAACCGTTGCCTTTCGTGCTCATACAACGGCCGCACCAACGCAAACTCCCGATCAATCTGATCCACCAACTCCCCCAAGTCCGAAGCCGGCTCAGAAGACCTGGCCTCAAGCGACTGACACAACTGCGCCAACCGCAGCGCCCCAAGGTTCCCACTGCTCCCCTTGAAACTATGCGCAATCCGTCCCAACGCCTTGGAATCATCCCGCGCCTGGTGCAGGGCCTCGATGCGTTTCTGGGAGTCATCAAGAAAGGTATCAAGCAGCTTGGGATACTCGCCCTCCATAACCTCCTGCAAACCCGACAACACCTGCGGGTCCATATGAATCTCTGCCACTTGCTCGCTCCTTGATCAAGAATCGGCGGATTATGCCAGAGCCCCCCAGCAAAACTCCACGCAGACACTGCGCCCACCGTCAGACCAGCGTACGTCGCTGCTCAACTGGCGCACCAGGCTAAGGCCCCGACCCGACAGACGATCGACGTCCAGCGGCCGTGCCAGCATCTGCTCCACGTCGAAACCCGGCCCGCTGTCTTCCAGGCGCAACGTCATTTTGCCGCCCATGTGGGTGGGCACCACCTGCACATGCACCCGCACGTAACCGCTGTTCAACTTCGCCAGGCGGTCATTGCGCTGGCGGTAATATTCGGCAAACCCCTGGGCATTGCGCTTGAGCCGCGAGTCCAGCCCCAGCACACCATGTTCCAGGGCGTTGGAATACAGCTCAGCCATCACGCTGTAGAGCGCCCCGCTCTGCTCGCGCAGGCCATGGATCTCAAGCAGCAGTTGCAGCAGATAGGGCAAAGGGTTGTAGCGCTTGAGGGTCTCGGCGCGAAACTCGAAGCTCACCGACCAATCCAGCGGGCAGGATTGGCCGCTGTCGGCATACAACGGCCCGGTGGCGCGCAGGGATTGGCCGTGCTGCAGGGTGATTTCCACCATGCTCACGTCGTCACGCGCTTCACCGCGAAACGCCGCCAGGGCCTGTTCGATGTCTTCAAACAGACGATTGGGCTCGCGATTGGCCGCAAAGACCTGCTGCAAACGCTCGGCGCCGAACAGTTGATCGTTGGCATCTGCGGTATCCAACACGCCGTCGGACAGCAGGAACACACGGTCGCCCAACGCCATGGGCCAGACTTCGGTGCGGTCATCAAAGGCTTGCGCCGACAACACCCCCAACGGCAAATGCCGCGACTGCATCGGGGTGCGCTTGCCGCTGGCGATGTCATGCACATAACCGTCGGGCATGCCCCCGTTCCACACCTCCACCACGCGCCGCTCGGTGCTCAGGCACAACAGGGTGGCGCAGCAGAACATGTCCACCGGCAGGATGCGCTTGAGCTTGGCATTCATCTCCCGAAGGATCTGCGTCAGGCCATAGCCCTTGGCGGTCATCCCATAGAACACTTCCGCCAGGGGCATAGCGCCCACCGCCGCCGGCAAGCCATGGCCGGTGAAATCGCCGAGCAGCACGTGCATGTCGCCTGACGGCGTGTAGGCCGCCAGCAGCAGGTCGCCATTGAACAGCGCATAGGGCGATTGCAGGTAGCGGATGTTCGGTGCGGCATTGATGCAGCCGGAGTGGGCGACCTTATCGAACACTGCCTTGGCCACGCGCTGCTCATGCAGCAGGTAGTCGTGGTGCTTGGCAATCATGTCGCGTTGCTGCAACACCGTGGCTTGCAGGCGGCGCAGGCGGTCCATGGCGTTGATCTTGGCCGCCAGGATCAGTTGGTTATAGGGTTTGGGCAGGAAGTCATCACCGCCGGCATCCAGGCACTCGGCCAGGGCAGCGCTTTCGCGCAGGGAGGTGAGGAAAATGATGGGGACCAATTCTTCCCCCGCCAGTTGCTTGATCCACCGCGCAGCGCCGTAGCCATCCATCACTGGCATCAAAGCATCCATCAGCACCAGCTGCGGCCGTTCGCGGGCGAAGACTTCGACGGCTTCCTCGCCGTTGGTAGCGGTGAGCACCTGATGCCCCTGGCGCCGCACAATGGTCGACAGCAATAGAAGATCGGCAGCGTTATCATCGGCGATCAGGATCGTCAGCGGCTCAACCGCGGGGGCCTGGGCGCTCACTTGATGTCGAACAGCTTGTCGAAGTTGGAGATGGCGAGGATCTTGCGCACATCGGAGTTGGTGTTGACCACCTCAACCCGCGCCTCTTCGCCGCCAGCATGGTCCCTCAACAGCAGGAGCATGCCCAAGGCCGAGCTGTCCATGTACGTGGTTTCTTTCAGATCGACCACATACAGCTCAGGCACTTTGTAGTAACGCTCGTAGGCGTCACGAAACGTCTGATGACTGCCGAAATCAAACCGTCCCTTGATAGCGATCGTCAACTTCTTCCCGTCCAGGGATACTTCTGACTCGATTGACATGCGACTGCTTCCTTGTCATGGGCATAGACACAAGGTGTAGCAGGCGAATGAGATCCGGGCAACACCGCAGGTCAAATGCGGAAGAGGGCCTGGTCCCGATAGCGGTGGGTCAGTCAACAAATTCAGTGACCGATCTATCGCTATCGGGGGCAAGCCCCCTCGCACATTCAGAATTGTGATTGGCGGGGAAGACGTTGTGATAGCTCATCGAGCAACTTCTGCTCACGCTTGTCTTCCAGCGCCCGCGCTTCATCGATATAGCGCTGCACCAGCTTGCGCAATCCTTCGACCCGGGCAAACGCCTCTTGCCAACTTTCGCGGGCCTTATCGAGGTTGTTCTGGTGCCAGGCCAGGCTCTGGCGCTGTTGGCCCACGGCGGTTTCCAACTGGTTGAGAAAGCCCTGGTAGCCCATCAGCCACTGACCCGAAACGCCCTTGGTGCCGCGCTCGATCCATTGCTGTTGGTACTCGCCGCGAAAGCGTTCCAGGTCACCCAACTTGCTTTCCGCCAAGCGCACTTGGCCCTGGAAATAACCCAGGCGCTGTACGGCGGTTTTTTCGGCCTTTTCGGCCATGTCCACCACGGGGGCCAGGCGCGCGGCGCGGCTGTTGGCCATGGCTTAGCCGCCTGGCGCAGGGGCGAAGATGGAATGCAGATGCGCTTCGCTTTCACCCATGCTGATCTTGTCGTTGAGGCCTTGGCGCAGGTAAGTCACCAACTGCGGTTGCAGGGCGATCGCCAGGTCGGTGTCGCGATCGCCACCGGCCACGTAGGCGCCAACGCTGATCAGGTCGCGGCTCTGTTGATAGCGCGACCACAACTGCTTGAACTGTTGCGCGCGGACCATATGCTCCGGCGTGACCACCGCCGGCATGACCCGGCTGATGGACGCTTCAATATCGATAGCCGGGTAGTGCCCTTCTTCGGCCAAACGGCGCGACAGCACAATGTGGCCGTCGAGCACGCCCCGCGCCGAGTCGGCGATAGGGTCCTGCTGGTCATCGCCTTCGGACAACACCGTGTAGAACGCAGTGATCGAGCCGCCACCGGCCTCGGCATTACCGGCGCGCTCCACCAGTTTCGGCAGCTTGGCGAACACCGACGGCGGGTAGCCCTTGGTCGCCGGCGGTTCGCCGATGGCCAGGGCGATTTCCCGCTGGGCCTGGGCAAAACGGGTGAGCGAGTCCATCAGCAACAGGACGTTCTTGCCCTTGTCGCGAAAATATTCGGCGATGCGCGTGCAGTACATGGCCGCGCGCAAACGCATCAACGGCGCATCATCCGCTGGGGAGGCGACGACGACGGAGCGCTTGAGGCCTTCTTCACCGAGGCTGTGCTCGATGAATTCCTTAACTTCCCTGCCCCGCTCGCCGATCAGCCCCACCACGATGATGTCGGCCTCGGTAAAGCGCGTCATCATGCCGAGCAACACCGACTTACCCACACCGGTACCGGCGAACAGGCCCAGACGCTGGCCGCGGCCGACCGTCAATAAACCGTTGATGCTGCGGATGCCCACATCCAGCGGCACGCTGATGGGGTTGCGGTTGAGCGGGTTGATGGTGGGGCCGTCCATCGGCACCCAGTCTTCGGCTTTCATGCCGCCCTTGCCGTCCAACGCACGACCGGCGCCGTCCAGCACCCGGCCGAGCATGCTCATGCCCATGGGCAGGCGGCCGGTATCGGCCAGCGGTACCACGCGGGCGCCGGGGGCGATGCCCGCCAGGCTGCCGACGGGCATCAGGAAGATCTTGTTGCCGGAAAAGCCCATCACTTCCGCTTCGACCTGCACCGGATGGTAGCTGTCATCGTTGATCACCATGCAGCGGCTGCCCATGGCGGCGCGCAGGCCCTCGGCTTCGAGGGTCAGGCCGACCATGCGCAACAGACGCCCTTCAAGGATCGGCTGGCCGGGCAATTCAGTGGCCTCGACGTAGCCGCTCAGGCGCTTGACGAAGCTGGTGCGATCAAGGCGCATCGGCGGCGTCCAGGTCGACGCTGAGGTCAGGTTCGGCGGGGTTCAACACCTGCTCGTGGACTTGATCCAGCAGCTTGGCCATGATCTGGCTGATGCGGGTTTCCACCGTCGCATCAATGCGGCTGTGTTCGGTCTCGACCCGGCAACCACCGGGCTGAAGCGCTGCGTCTTCGACGATGCGCCAAGTTTCTTCATGGCGCTCGCGCAGGGCTTTGACCTGTTCGAAATCCTGCGGGTTGATGTACAGCCGCACATTGCCGACACCCAGGGGCAGCAGCTTGAGTGCTTCGCGCATCACGCTTTCGATATGACTGGAGTCGAGCACCAGTTCGCGCTGGATCACCTGGCGTGCAATATGCTCCACCAGGCCGACCATGGATTTTTCAATCTGCGCATCCTGCTCGGCGATAGGGTCGAACAACACACCCATCAAACGTTCCAGGCTGGCCAGCTTGACGCTCAGCGCCGCTTCGGCCTCTTGGCGCACCTTGAGAGTGGTGCTGCGAAAACCGTCTTTTTCACCCGCAGCGAAGCCTTCGTTGTAAGCCTCCTGGCGGATGCTTTCCAACTCTTCCAGGGTCAGTGGCTGGACTTCTTCCAGCGGCACTTCTTCCATTTCCACCGGCGTTTCTTCAACGGGTTCCGGCTCAGGCTCGGGCACATGCGGGTCGAAGCTGGGCAACGACCAGATGTCGAACCCACCGACATCCCGTGCGCGAATCAGATCGCTGGGCGCCTCATCTTTGTTCGACATCAGGGGCGCCTTAGATCATTTCTTCGCCGCCCTTCCCACCGAGAACGATTTCTCCGGCTTCGGCCATACGGCGGGCAATGGTGAGGATTTCTTTCTGCGCGGTTTCCACGTCGCTGACGCGCACCGGGCCTTTGGCTTCCAGGTCGTCGCGCAACAGTTCGGAAGCACGCTTGGACATGTTCTTGAAGATCTTCTCTTTGACGCCTTCGTCCGAGCCTTTGAGGGCAAGCACCAGCACGTCGGAGGACACTTCGCGCAGCAACGCCTGGATGCCACGATCGTCGACATCGGAGAGGTTGTTGAACACGAACATGAGGTCTTCGATCTGGCCGGACAGGGTGTCGTCGATCTCGCGGATCGAGTCCATCAACTGGCCTTCGACCGAGCTGTCGAGGAAGTTCATGATGTCTGCCGCACGCTTGATACCACCCAAGGTGGTCCGCGAGGCATTCGAGTTGCCGGAGAACTGCTTCTCCAGGATGGTGTTCAATTCTTTCAGGGCCGCCGGCTGCACGGTGTTCAGCGACGAGACGCGCAGGATGATGTCCAGGCGCACTTTATGGTCGAAATGGCCAAGCACTTCACCGGCTTGGTCCGGATCGAGGTACGCCACCACGATGGCCTGGATCTGAGGGTGTTCAAAGCGGATCACGTCGGCGACGGCGCGCGGTTCCATCCACTTGAGGCTGTCCAGACCGCTGGTGTTGCCGCCCAACAGGATGCGGTCGATCAGGCCGTTGGCCTTGTCTTCGCCCAGGGCCGAGGTGAGCATCTTGCGGATGTAGCTGTCGGAGCCGACGCCCAGGCTGGTCTGATCGCCGACGATCTCGACGAACTCGCTCATCACCTGTTCGACTTGCTCACGGTGCACATTGCGCATCTGCGCCATGGCCACGCCCACACGCTGGACCTCTTTGGGCCCCATGTGGCGCAGCACTTGGGCGGCATCGGTTTCACCGAGCGACAGCAGCAGGACTGCGGCTTTGTCGACCTTGGTGAGCTTGGCAACAGCGGCTCGATCACTCATCTGCGTTAATCCACTCTTTCACGACCTGGGCCACACGGCCCGGGTCTTCTGCTACCAGACTTTTGATTGCGTTCAACTGAGCGTCGTAACCTTCGCTCGGGCTTGGCAACAGGATGCTTTGCGGGCCGCCGAGGCTGACGCGGTCGTTGGCCAGTTCGCCGTCCAGGCCGCCCATGCCACCCAACTCGACGTCACTGCCGCCAAACGCCGCCAGCTGTTTGTTCTTGCCGTTGCCGGTAATGTTGTTGAGCACCGGACGCAGCACACCGAACACCAGCACCAGGATGAACAACACACCCAGCACTTGCTTGACGATGTCCCAGAACCACGGCTGGGTGTAGAACGCCGCTTCGGCGATGACTTCACCGCGCTCGGCGGAGAACGGCATGTTGATCACGCTGACGCTGTCACCACGACTGGCGTCAAAGCCGACGGCGTCCTGCACGAGGCGAGTGAAGCGCGCCAATTCGTCGGCGCTCCACGGCGCACGGGTAACGGCGCCATCCGCCGCATTGACCTTGACCTGGTCATCGACCACCACCGACACCGACAGGCGATTGACGCGACCCTGCTGCTGCTTGGTGTGGCTGATGGAGCGATCGAGTTCGAAGTTCTTGGTGGACTGGTTACGCTTGTCCGCCGGGTACGGGGCGAGCATCGGTTGGCCGGTGGCCGGGTCCATGATCTGCTGGCCGTTGGCGTCCAACAATGGCTGGCCGGGCTGGATCGCGCCAGCGGTGGCAGCAGCGCCACCGGTGGTTTGCGGGGCCGAAGCCGGGGCTGGCGGCTGGTTGCTCAGGGCACCCGGCACACCTTGCGGACCATTGCTGGCGGTGCGTTGTTCGCTGGTGGACTGTTCGCTGCGCAGCGCTGGCTGGTCCGGGTTGAACTGCTCGGAGGTCGACTCGACGGCACTGAAGTCCACGTCGGCGGACACCTCAGCCTTGTAGCGGTCGTTGCCCAGCACCGGTTGCAGGATGTTGTGCACACGCTGGGTGAGCATGCTTTCCATACGGCGGCTGTAGTCGAATTGCTTGCCGGCCTGGGTCAGCGCGGAGTTTTCCGCCATGTCGGACAGCAGGTTGCCCTTCTGGTCGACAACGGTGATTTGCGACTTGCTCAGTTCGGGAACGCTGGTGGCCACCAGGTTGATGATCGCCAGAACCTGGCCAGGCTCCAGCGAACGGCCGGAAAACAGTTCCACCAGTACCGAGGCACTTGGCTTGCGCTCGTCGCGCACAAACACCGAGCTTTTCGGAATGGCCAAGTGCACACGGGCGCCCTTGACGTTGTTCAAGCTGGAGATGGTGCGGGCCAGCTCGCCTTCCAGGCCACGACGGTAGCGCGTGGCTTCCATGAACTGGCTGGTCCCGAGGCCCTGGTCCTTGTCGAGGATTTCAAAACCAATATTGCTGTCGGACGGCGTTACGCCGGCAGCGGCAAGCTTCATGCGCGCACGGGCCACGTCATCGGCCTTAACCAACAGCGCGCCGGAGTTGGGCTCTACGGTGTAGGCGATGTCGGCGGCGGCGAGGGTTTCCATGATCTGCTTGGAATCCATGCCCGCCAGGCTGCCGTAAAGCGGACGGTAATCGGGTTGTTGCGACCACAACACCACGGCGAAACCAATCGCCACGCTGGCAGCCAGGCCGACCATCAGGCCCACCTGACGCAACATGGTCATTTCCGAGAGGTTTTCCAGGAACGACAGGCCAAACAGCGGCGGCTTGCCGTCTGCCTTGGCGGGTACGTTGTCGGAGACTGCTTCTGCCATGACTTAAATCTCGCCCTTAAACCGGCATCTGCATGATGTCTTGATAGGCCTGAACCAACTTGTTACGCACTTGGGTCAGAGCCTGAAAGGAGACGCTGGCCTTTTGCGAGGCGACCATCACATCGGTGAGGTCCACGCCGCTTTTGCCGATCTCGAACGCGGTGGCCAACTGGCTGGAAGCTTGCTGGGTGTCACTGACTTTGTTGATGGCCTGGCCGAGCATGTCGGCGAAGCTGCTTTGGCCCAATTCCGGCGCTGGCGCGACGGATTTCGGTTGAGCCATGGCATCCATTTGCATGGAGCGCATATCCAACATCAACCGATTGAACTCAATACCCTGGCTCATGAACTTCTCTCTCCAACCCGCAAATTTTTGACACTACGCAGCGATTACTAGGGGAGGTAGCAACAAGGGTGCCAGCTCTGTATCAACTCGTAAGAAAAGGCGACAAACCTTATCGCCGTTGTTACCGGTTATGTGGCGAACAGATACGCCTCGACGTCCATCCCGGCGTCGCGCATCTGCGCCAGCTTGTAGCGCAGGGTGCGCGGGCTGATGCCCAGACGCTCGGCGGCCTCTTTGCGACGGCCGCGCTCGGCGCGCAGGGTGTCGATGATCATCTGGAATTCGCGGCGACGCAGGTCGTCACCCAGGGCACCGGCAGACTCAGCCTCTGCAACCACCGGCGTGGGCGCCAAGGTAGGCAATGGGGCCGCACCACTGCCCATGGCCAGGCAGAAATCCTGGGGCTGGATCAAGCCACCCTGTTGCAGAATCAGCGCGCGCTGGATGGCGTTATCCAACTCGCGCACGTTGCCCGGCCAGGGATAGCTGATGAGACACGCTTGCGCCTCGGCCGAGAGCCGCGCCTGGGCGTGCTTCATTTTTTTGACGTGGTTGTTCAGCAAGCGCTCGGCCAGCGGAATGATGTCCGCCGGACGCTCACGCAGCGGGCGCCAGGCCAGGGGGAATACTGATAGCCGGTAGAACAGGTCTTCGCGGAAGCGCCCCGCCGCCACTTCGCCAGCGAGGTCGCGGTTGGTGGTGGCGACCACACGGATATCCAACTGGATCGGTTTACGCGCACCGACGCGCTCCACTTCGCGCTCTTGCAGCACCCGCAGCAGCTTGGCTTGCAGGCCCAGAGGCATTTCCGAGATTTCATCCAGCAGAATGGTGCCGCCATCGGCCTGTTCGAACTTGCCGGCCTGGGCAGCGATGGCGCCAGTGAACGAGCCTTTTTCATGACCGAACAAGGTGGCTTCAAGCATGTTGTCGGGGATCGCCGCGCAATTGATGGCGATGAACGGTTGTTTGGCGCGAGTGGATTGCTGGTGGATGTAACGCGCCAGCACCTCTTTACCGGTACCGGACTCGCCGGAGATCAGCACCGTGGAATCACTGCGCGCCACCCGGGCCGCCAGTTCAAGCAGTTGCGCACTGGCCGGTTCGAAGGCAATCGGGCCTTCGCCTTCACTGGCAGGGATCACGCCCAGGGCGTGCCGCGCCACCAGTTCGATCAGCGCCTTGGGTTCGAACGGCTTGACCAGGTAATCCGCCGCGCCTTGGCGCATGGCGTCCACCGCACGCTCCACCGCGCCGTGAGCAGTCATCAGCAACACCGGCAGTTGCGGTTGGCGCGCGCGCAGCAAGGCCAGTAACTGGTGGCCGTCCATGCCGGGCATGTTCACGTCACTGACCACCAGGCTGAAGGCTTCCTGCTCCACCGCGTCCAAGGCGTCCTCGGCAGAACCGACCGCCCGGTAGTCATGACCCGCCAACAGCAGCGTGTCCGCCAATGCTTCACGCAGGGCGCGATCGTCTTCCACCAACAGAACCTTGATAGCCATTACTTTTTACTCCGCGCTTGCCGCGCATGAAAACAGCGGCAAGCTCATCAATGCACAAGTGCCACGCCCCAGCCGGGAATGCAGCTGCAATTCTCCCTGATGGGCACGCGCCACAGCCTTGACCACGGTCAGGCCGAGGCCGGTTCCATTGGTCTTGGTGGTGAAAAAGGGTTCGCCAAGGCGCTTAAGCACCACAGGATCAATGCCGGCACCGCTGTCGCTGATGCACAGGCGCAGGGTTTGCTCGCGGTTGTACAGGTGCACCTTGAGCCGTGCGCCCGGGCCGCTGGCCTGGATAGCGTTTTCGATCAGGTTAAGCAACGCGCCCACCAGGGTGTCGCGATTGCACAGCAACTCGCCAAGGTGGCTGTCGCACTGCCAACGTACCTGAGTGTCTTGAATATGGGTGGCCGCCGCCGCTTGCAGGGCCTGCATCAATTGGGCAGGTGTCACGCGGTCAGTCAGCGGCAATTCGCCGCGGGCAAACACCAACATGTCGCGTACCTGATGCTCCAGTTCATGCAGGCGCTCTTTGAGACGACCAGCAAACCGCTGCTGTGTGGCAGCGGGCAATTGTTCATCAGTCAAATGACTGGCGTAAATCAATGCCGCCGACAACGGCGTACGGATTTGATGCGCCAAAGAAGCGACCATTCGGCCCAACGAGGACAAACGCTCGTGGCGCGCCAATTGGTCTTGCAGGTGACGGGTTTCGGTCAGGTCGTTGAGCAGCACCAATTGCCCCGGCTCTGCGTCCAGGGAACGGGTAGCGATGGACAGGCGGCGCCCGTCTTTAAGGGAGATTTCGTGACCATCATCCTCGCGCGGCGCAAAGCAGCGGGTAATGACGTGGCGCCACAGCTCGCCTTCCAGCGGCAGGCCGAGCATGTCGCAGGCTGCCGGATTGGCTTCGCGCACGCGGCCCTCTTCGTCAATGACGATAACGCCACCGGGCAGCAGCGACAGCAGGTTCTGCAGACGGTTGGCCAAGCGCTCTTTCTCGGCCAGCTCTTGCATGCGCTGGGCGCTAACTACCGCCAGTTCGCCTTTCAGCTCGCAGACCCGGGCCTCCAGCAGGCTGTAGGAATCAGTCAGTTGGCTCGACATCTGGTTGAACTGCGAGAACGCTTGTTCAAGACCCTGGCGGGTCTGCGGTTCTACAGGCGCAATCAGTCCCTGGATGGCAGGGGCCGAAGATAGTTGGGCGGCGTGGGGCATCATGCTCTCTCGCTTGGCTGACCGTCAGTTAAACGGAACGTTGCGAGGGCTGTAGCAATACTTGTGCCGAAAAAAAACCGCTGATTAATCAGCGGCTTGAAAAACAGGCGTCAATCATCTGCCTGTTCATCACCTTCTCGGCGGCTCATACCGTACTTGCGCATCTTCTCCACCAGGGTGGTTCGACGGATACGCAGGCGCTCGGCGGCACGGGCGACGATGCCGTTGGCGTCGTCCAGGGCCTGTTGGATCAAGCCTTGCTCCAGGTTGCCGAGGTAGTCTTTGAGGTCGAGACCTTCCGGCGGCAGCATGGCGGTAGAACCGAAGTCCGGGGTGTGGCCGTTGATGGCGACCCGCTCTTCCATGTCACTGCGCAGGCTGTCGACCATCTGCTCGTCTTCGTCGTCGACGTAGCGGAATTTCTTCGGCAGCTCGACCACGCCGATCACACCGTAGGGGTGCATGATCGCCATGCGCTCCACCAGGTTGGCCAGCTCACGGACGTTGCCCGGCCAGCCATGGCGGCACAGGGACATGATCGCAGCGGAGTTGAAGCGAATCGAGCCGCGCTTTTCGTGTTCCATGCGCGAGATCAGTTCATTCATCAGCAGCGGGATGTCTTCCACGCGCTCACGCAGCGGGGCCATCTCGATTGGGAAAACGTTTAGGCGGTAGTACAAGTCTTCACGGAAGCTGCCCACCTCGATCATGCTTTCGAGGTTCTTGTGGGTAGCGGCGATGATGCGTACGTCGACGCTCTGGGTCTTGTTGCTGCCCACGCGCTCGAAGGTGCGCTCCTGCAATACGCGCAACAGCTTGACCTGCATCGGCAGCGGCATGTCGCCGATTTCGTCAAGGAACAGGGTGCCGCCGTTGGCCAGCTCGAAACGCCCGGCACGGCTGGTGATCGCCCCGGTAAAGGCGCCCTTCTCATGGCCGAACAGTTCGCTTTCGAGCAGCTCTGCAGGGATCGCCCCGCAGTTGACCGGCACAAATGGCCCGTCGCGGCGCTTGGAGTGGTAATGCAGGTTACGCGCGACCACTTCTTTGCCAGTGCCCGACTCGCCGAGGATCAGCACGCTGGCGTCGGTATCGGCCACTTGCTGCATCATCTGGCGCACGTGCTGGATCGCGCGGCTGGTGCCGACAAGGCTGCGGAATAGATTAGGTTCGCGGTGGCGACCGCGCTCGCGGGCCTGGTCGTACATCTCGCGATAGACCTGGGCACGGTGCAGGGAATCAAGCAATTTGCTGTAGCTGGGAGGCATTTCCAGGCTGGAAAGCACGCGGCGGCGCTGGTCTTCCGGCAGCTCGACAGAAGAAATATCACCAATCAGCAGGACCGGAAGGAACTCATCCCACGTAGACAGTGTCTTTAACAAGCCCAAAACAGCGCCTGGAGCATTTACTGTCCCGATCAGCACACAAATGACATCACGGCTCGATGACAATGAGCTGGCCGCCTGCTGCCAGTCATGGCTACCGCAGGGCAGATTTTCTTCGCCAAGAAAATTCAAAATCACCGCCAAGTCGCGGCGGCGGACGCTATCGTCATCGATTAGCAGAATTTTGGTTTCACGCCACATGCAATAGCAACTTCCCTAGTAAAACTTCCTGCCCCGAGATTGAGGGCAATCGAGGCGCCTGTAAGACTTCTTACCTTATAGACGTCTGAAATCTGAAAACAGCACTAGTTAAGTCAAAAATGCTGGCACGGTCAAATTTATGACGCGCCGGTAGGATTAACTTCGACTGTTCAGCCGAACAGATGGTAAACCTTTGACGCATTTTTCGCTTGGTTGATCTGCGACATCTCTTCGAAAATCGCCTGGCGTTCGCCGGTCGTCACCTCAAGCAATTGCTGGTATACCGCCAACAGACTCTCAAGCTTTTCACGCAACGCATCCTCATCCACCGGTGCTTCGCTGAGCACCTGCTCGATCACGTCGCGACAGCCCATATCCAGCTCGCCAATGGCGTCCCAGTTACGGTCTGCCAGCGCGCCCATCAGCGCCTCACGGGTTTCATCAATGCGTTGCAGTGCTTGGCTCATGACGTGTTCCTCAAGGCACCCAGGCCTTATTCTGCTGCAGCCTGTGGCGCGCCAATCGCATCCCAGCCTTCTTTAACGGTAATCATCAAACGGGCAACTTCGTCGATCATGTCAGCGTCGTTATGCAGGTTGGCTTCCATCAGACGGTTGGTCATGTACGCATACAGACTTTCCAACTGCTGGACGTAAGCCGGGTTATCACTCTTTTCAGCGTTCAGGCCGTCACGCAGACCGATCACGATATCGATGGCCTTGCCGAGCATCAGCCCCTTCTGGGCGATGTCGCCACGCGCCAGCGCGCCCTTGGCCTGGGCCATGCGGTCGAGCCCGCCTTCCATCAGCATCTGCACCAGGCGATGAGGGCTGGCTTCGGAGATCTGAGCATGGGAATTGACCTTCTGGTATTGGCGAAGGGCTCTCATGGGATTCATGTTTCTACCTCGTGACGGGCGACAGCGAAAAGGATTCTAGTAACCAATATGTCGACGGGTTCGCAAAAAGCTTTAGGGCCAGTTGTCCCGCGATAAAAAAAGGCCAGGCAGATTGCCTGGCCTTTTTCATGCGCAGGCATCAGCTATTGGTCTTGACGTTGTTCAAGGCGTTGAGCGTGGTCATGACGCTGGTGCTTTGCTGGCGCAATTGGGCGACCAGGGTGTCCATGGCGTTGTATTTGGCCGACAGGCTGTTGGTGAGCAGGGTCATGCGCTCGTCGAGCGTGGCCTGGTCTTTGGTCAGGTCCTTCAGCGTGTCCGACAAGGACGTCGAACGCGTCGCCAAGATACCGGTGCTCGCCTTGGCAAAGTCATCCGTGGCGCTTTTCATCCGCGCCAGCATGCCGTCTTTACCGCTGAACATACTGTTGATGTCGGCGCCGTTGGTTTTAACCGCCGCGTCCCACTTTTTGTCATCAATCGCCAGCAGACCAGTGGTCGAACTGGTGGTCACGCCGAACTGAGCCAGGGACTTGAAGGCCCCGTTGCCCGACAGCGCGTTGAACTCATTGCGGATCGTGCTCTGCAACGAACGCATGGTCGAGTCACCCGTCAACGCTGCCGCAGTGGTGCTGCCGTCCAGGTTCGTGGTGACCTTGGTTTCGGCGTTCATCGCTGTGATCAGGGCGTTGTAGGTGTCAATGAACCCCTTGACCCCGGACTTGAGCGCGGTGTTGTTGGTGCTGACGGTGATGAGCGTGGCGTTCTTGTCACCCGTAGTGCCCGTTTTGTAAGTCGACGTAGCTACCAGCTTGATATCCACGCCACTAAGAGCACCAGTGATGGTGTTGGACTTGGACACAGACGAAACACCATCGATGCTGTATTGCGCATCCTTGGGATAATCAACGACCGTGGCGTCCACATCCAGCCCCGAGGTGCCAGACAGCGTGAGGTCCGAGCCCGTCCCCATATTGGTAGAGGTCAGGATCAATCGAGAACCGTTGGAATCGGTCTGGATGTTGGCACTCAGCCCCGACGTGCCAAACTGCGTATTGATCGAGTCACGTACCTGCTGCAGGGTCGCGCCCGCTGGAACGCTGAGGTCGTAAGCCTTGCCGGACTGACTGATGGTCAACGTGGTCGGCTTATCCGTCGCGTTGACAACCGTCGAAGTGCCACCGCTGAAGTTCTTGCTCGACAGCTTGGACGCCTGGGCCAACTGGTCGACGATCAACCGGAAGCTGCCGTTCGAGGCCGTATTGCTGGCCGTCATGGTCGCGGTCTTTTCATCCGACGACGAACCGCTCAAACCGGTGAAGCTGCTGTCCTTGGACATGGTGTCCAGGGCGTTACGAAACGCATCCAGCGCTGCCTGAACCTTGCCGATCGAAGACAGCGTGGTGGTCGCTTTCGCGGACGCGGTATTGATCTGCGTTTGCTTGGGCACCTTTTCGGCGTTAACCAAGGATGTCACGATCGCTTGCGTATCGATGTTCGAACCGATACCACTTACCGTTGAACCCGCCATCATCTATCTCCTGTTCGGTGGCTGCCGTTATCTTGACTTATTACGCCTCAAGACAGGACAGCAACAAGTTTCATGCCAGCTCAGGCCTTGTCGTCAAACAACAGGTTGCTTGCGCTGCTGAGGTTCTGTGCCAGCTTCAATGCTGTTTCCGACGGAATCTGGCGAATCACTTCACCATTGTCGGTATTGATGACCTTGACCACCACACGGTGGGTGGAATCATCAATGGAAAAATCGAGGCTACGCTGGGTAGCTTGAACGAAATCGCGAATATCGGTGACTGCTTTTTCCAGGTCGGCGCGTGCGGGCTCTTGGCTAATCGCGGGCGTTGCCTGGACATTCAGAACGTTGTTGTCAGCCACTACCTTGGCAGGTGCGCTTTGAGGTGCAACCGGCGGATAAGACTGGTTCAGCTTTACACTCATGTCCATGTCCAATCTCCTCTAAACCGAAAAAACGGAAGGGCACGTAGACGCGCCCTTCCGTTAGTTACCAAGCGCTGAGATTACTGAAGCAGCTTCAGTACAGCGGATGGCAGCTGGTTAGCCTGCGACAGGATCGCGGTGGAAGCCGACTGCAGGGTTTGTTGCTTGGTCAGTTCGGCGGTTTCGGAAGCGAAGTCGACGTCCTGAACGGTGGAACGTGCAGCGGTGGAGTTCTTCTGAATGTTCTGCAGGTTGTCTGCAGTGGTAGTCAGACGGTTCTGGGTAGCACCCAGGCCCGAACGAACGCCGTCGATGGTGCCGATGGCCTTGTCGATAACAGCCAGCGCGTTTTGAGCGTTGGTAGCGTCGGTCACGTCGGTGTTAGAGATGGTGGTCTTGGTCGACGAAACGGTAGCAGCCGAGAACAAGTCCGATACACCAGTACCAGCGTCGCTCAGGGAGTAGCCTTTAGCCGAATCCAGGGAAACCTGACCGGTCACAACGATTGCAGCAGCACCCAGAGCAGCCGGGGTGGCGAATGCGCCAGCGCCGTCTTTAGCGCCAACCAGGATGTTGGCCTGGGCGTTGGCATCAGCACCCGAGAACGACAGGTTTTCGCCGGAATCCGACTTAACCGACAGGGTTTTGTTGGATTCGTCGTAGTTAACGCTGATGCCCAGTTTGGCAGCGTTCGATTTCAGCTGGTCAGCCAGGCCGGCCAGGTCCTTCACGCCGACGAAATCAACAGCGGCACCGCTACCTACAGCCAGTTTGAAGTTCGACGGAGTGGCAGCGCCTACTTCCAGTTTGACTTCAGTGCTGGCGGTAGCGGTCAGGCCACCGATCGAACCGTTCAGGCCCGCAGCGATGTCTTTAGCCGAAGCGCCTGCAGCGTAAGTTACGGTTTTAGTCTGACCGTTGCCGGTAACAGTGATGTCGCCGCCAGCCAGGCCAGTTGCGCTAGGCACGATGGCCTTGGTTTTGACCTGCTGCGAACCAATGTTGTTGGCTGCAACGTTTTCCAGGCTCAGGTTGATGGTTTCGTTAGCGTTGGCGCCAACCTGGATAGCTTTGGTACCGTACGAACCGTCCAGCAGCTTCTGGCCACCGAAAGTAGTGGTTTGCGAGATACGGGTCAGTTCCGAAGTCAGAGCCTGGTATTCGTCGTTGTTCGACTTACGGTCGTCAGCGCTGAGGGAGCCAGTAGCGGAAGACAGAGCCAGGGTACGCATTTTTTGCAGGATGTCGGTCGAAGCCTGCATCGCGCCTTCAGCGGTCTGAGCGATGGAGATACCGTCGTTCACGTTTTTTACTGCTTGACCCAGGCCGTTGATTTGGCTGGTCAGGCGGTTAGCGATCTGCAGGCCAGCTGCGTCGTCTTTAGCGCTGTTGATACGCAGGCCGGAAGACAGGCGCTGCATGGAAGTGGCCAGGGCGCCGCCAGCTTTGTTCAGGTTGCCCTGAGTAGTGATCGAAGCAATGTTGGTGTTTACTGTTAAAGCCATGACGAAATCCTCGTTGGATGGATACTGCGGCTTCCGGCCCTGGCAACCGCCGGGTGTGGCCTGAGAACCTACGTAATAGTTATCGTCGTGGTAGGCAGTTGCTTGAGGATTTTTTTGATTTTTTTTACTGGCGCCGTGCCACCCTTTGCAATTCAACGGCTTACATCAGCTCAAAACCCCGGATTCATTGGCTTTTCTGGCGCCAAATAAAAAACGCCGATGATCTCTAGATCATCGGCGTTTTTTTATGCAGCCTATTAAAGCGTCACGGGCGATACAGAATCGCCGAACCCCACGACAGACCCACACCAAAACCGCTGATTGCCACGCGCTTCCACTTGGCGTCCATCACGTGCTTTTCCAGCAGCAGTGGAATGCTCGACGACACGGTGTTGCCGGTCTCGACCATGTCCTTGATGAACTTGTCCACTGGGGCATCTTCAAAACGGCGTGCCACGGCATCAACGATGGCCGCACTGCCCTGGTGAATGCAGAACGCGTCGATCTCATCAGCCTTGAGGTCCGACTCGTTGAGCAGCTCGTGCAAATGCGCCGGCACCTTGAGCAAGGCGAAGTTGAAGACCTGGCGACCGTTCATGAAGAACACGCCATCACTGACCTTCAAGTGCGGTGCGCCGGAACCGTCGGTGCCGAATTTGGACTTGCCCAGCAACCACGGCGCGTCTTCACCCATCCAGGTGGCGGTAGCGGCGTCGCCGAACAGCATGGTGGTGTTACGGTCTTCCGGGTCGACGATCTTCGAATACGGGTCGGCGGTGATCAGCAGGCCGTTTTTCAGGCCAGTG
Organism: Pseudomonas sivasensis; assembly: GCF_021391435.1. NCBI lineage: Bacteria > Pseudomonadati > Pseudomonadota > Gammaproteobacteria > Pseudomonadales > Pseudomonadaceae > Pseudomonas > Pseudomonas sivasensis. The sequence goes on from NZ_CP090029.1 coordinate 4,533,947, forward strand.
GCTTCCATGAAGCCCTTCATCGCGTAGATACCGTAGACGTAGCCGGAGCAGCCCAGGGAAATATCAAAGGCCGCCACATGCGTCGGCAGGCCCAGTTTGTCCTGGACGATCGCGGCGGTGTGGGGCAAACCCTCTTCATCACCGTTCTGGGTGACGACGATCAGCGCGTCAATCGATTCGCGCTTCAGATCCGGGTTGTTGGCAAACAAAGCGTTGACCGCCTCGACACACAGATCGGAGGTTTCCTGCGCGGCTTCCTTGCGCGGCAGGAACGCAGAACCGATCTTGCCAATGATGAATTCTTCATCCTTGGCGAATTTGGCACCCTGGGCGTAGTTATCGATCCCGTCTGCCGGCACGTAACTGGCGATGCTTTTTATGCCAATCATTGTGGCTTCCCAATACTAAATAGCTGGAGAACACCCCGAGGACTGCGCCCGGAGTGCTGACAATAAAGGGGATAACCCCATAAAAATCTCGCTGAAAGCCGCCCCGCAAGGACCCTGTGACGACTTATCCTTTTCACACGATACAGTGAAGATGCGCTTTATGACTCACAGGTCACTCAATTTTGTGCGCTTTATGCAAAACGTTTCAACAATTTAACCCCAGAAACGACAACGGCCCGCCCTGTTTCCAGAGCGGGCCGCTTGACTTGGCGCCACTTACATCTTGTTGAACAGGCTCAACTGCGAGACTTTCACGAACGCCAGCTGCGAGGCTTCGAGCATGGTTTGCTGCAGCGTCAGGTTGATCGCCGCCTCACCCATGTCGACGTTGGCCAGTGCACTCATGGTCGTGGTGTTGGCCAAGCTGATGCTAGTGTTTGCGCTGGCCTGCACCGTCAACGCATTCTCACGCGCACCGATGGAGCCACGTACGTTGTCCACTTGGTCGGCCGAGCTGGTCAGGTTACTGACGGCGGCATTCAAGGCGTCCTGAAGTTTGACCCGCGCGCCCGGAATGCCGTCTGCCGGTTGCTCCAGAGCCATACGCAGTTGGCCCAGGGTATCGAGGGCGTTCTGGGTTTTTTGGGTGGTGTTGCCCACCGAAAACTGGTCGCCAACGTTCGGCGTGCCGCTCAGTTCGAAGGTAACGCCTGCCGCCGTGATGGTGCTCGGGCCTGGCGGGGTGCCGGTGCCGGGAGTGATGACGCCATTGTCCACGATCGGTTTGCTGCCGGCGTTATACGGCTGGGCATAGACCTTGTAGGCCGTCGGGTCAGTGTCGTCGAACTTGATCAATACGCCGCTGTTAGGAAACGTGCTCGAATAGTTGGCCGCACTGCTGACGCTGGCATTGGTCAATTGCGCGCTGGAAGTGTTGCTCGGGGTTCGAGCGATGTTGAACCCGTCAGGCTTGGCGCTGAGGCTGAACTCACGCCCCTTGACCAGCGCATCGGCATCAGGTCCGGTGGCAAGGTCGGTCAGGTCTACCGTGATATCGAACTTGACGCCACGCAGGTTGACGCTGGCGCTGCCTTCCTTGGTGGAGTCGAACGTCCCGTTACCGGCAACCTGCGAAGTAATGTCGTTGTTGTCTTTGTCGGTAATGACGTACTGGGTGCTGCTGGTGAACGTCAGTTTGTACGGCTGGCCGTCGGCAAACTGCCGGGTGTAGTCGGAACCCGAAGTCACAAGGCCGCTCGATAAGGCGACCTTGTGGTCGTCGACCAGCGGCGGCGAAATCGCAGGCGCCACCGGCGCAGTGGCAGGCGCGAGGTAATTGGACTGGGTGCGACTGGTATTGACCGCCCCTTCCAGGATGGTCTTGCCGGTGTCGCCGGTGCGAACCGTCAGGGTCTCGGATACCTGCAGGCTCAGCTCGTTCTCGTCGCCCTGATAGCTGTAAGTACCATCGTTGTTGCGCGAGTACGGCGGCGTGTCGGTCTTGGAGCCTGAGAACAGATAGTTGCCGGCCGAGTCCTTGCTGTTGAGCAAGCCCAACAGTTGATCCTCCAGCGCGCCCACCTCAACCGAAATGGACTTGCGGTCAGCATCACTGGTCACGCCACCGGCACGCAGCGCCAGTTGGCTGCCGGCCTGGATCGTGGTGTTAATCGCATCCAGGATGCTTTCTTCGTTAGTCAGCTTGTTCTGAATACTGGTGATATTGCCGCTGTACTGCGACAGCATATCTTTCTGCTGTTGCAGCATCAGCAAGCGCTGGGCAGCCACCGGATCATCGGCGGCGGTCTGCACACGCACGCCGGAGCTGGCCTGCTGCTGGGCCTGCACCACACCTGAATAATTGTTCTGATACTTGCTGGCACTGGTGTCGAAATACTGCTGTGTAGAAATGCGCATCGTCCCAGACTCCCTTAAAGACTATTGATCAGCGTGCTGAAGGTTTCTTGCGCAGCCTTGATGATCTGCGACGACGCTGTGTAGTACTGCTGGAACTTGATCATGTCGCCCGCTTCTTCATCCAGGTTGACCTGGGATACGGAGTTGCGTGCGTTCTTGTTGGCCGTCAACAGCGCGTTGGTCGCTGTGGTGTCTGTGGTGGCCGCTGCGGCCTTGGCGCCGACGGTCGAGACCAACTTGCTGTTGGCCCCCACCAGGCTGGTGCCGCCACTGCCATCGGCCGCGAGACCTACGGTTGACTTGGTCTGCAGGTTGAGCAGAGCCTGGGCGTTACGGTTGTCGGACTTGCCGGAGGCATTGAACGAGAAGGAGGTGCTGTCGCCATTCGCTGGCGAACCGCCCACCGTGGTGTCGAAGCTGAAGCTCTTGGCTGGCGACAACAAGACACCGCCGGCATCGCGCATCGGCACGCTGATGCTGATCTTGTTGGCCTGGCCTGGAATGATAGTGCCGGAGCCGATCGGATCACCCTGGGCGTTGCTGAGGGTGTAAGCCTGAGTGCCATCGGCCGCGGGCTTACCAAAGACCATCGTCACCGGCATCGAGTGCTCAATGCCCGTACGCAATTGCGCGGTGTCGGCGCCACCCTGGATATCCAGAGGCACTGTGAGGGTCGGCGGCGTAAAGGTGCCGGTGCCCTGGTTGGTTTTACCCGCCTCGCCCTGCAACGGCGCGGCAAAGGCAATCTTGCTCGGATCGCTGAGCACGGTGCCGATTTCCTTGGCGCCGTTGGCGGTCGGGCTGACCTTGAAGCTGTCACCCGCCTGCACTGCGCCGCTCTGGACCGCCAGGGTGAAACCGTCGATAACCGGCGGCGGCGTGGCACTCAAGTCATAAGTGCCCATAGCCTTGCCGTCGGATCGCAGGACCGTCACTTTGTTGAGATTGGTCCCATCGTTGAAGCTGACCTTGTAATCGAAGTTGGTCAACTGGCTGCTGTCTTTGATCGTCACGCCCAAGGCGCCGTCGCCCAGGTTGCCTTGGGCCGCCTGGCTACGCAGGGCAACGGAGGCTGCGTTATTGATGTCGGTGAACATCGAGGCGCCGAACTCGCCATTGAGGTCCAGGCCTTGGCCCAACTGGCTGTTGAGCGCATCGGCAGTGACAATCGCGATACGCCCCAAGTCATTGATTGCCGGCATCAGCGCATCGCTGCGATAACGCAGCAGGCCACCAATGCTGCCGCCACTGATCACGTTGCCCAAGTCCAGGGCGGTACCGCCCGGCGCATTGAGCTGGATCGTGTACTGGCTAGTGTCGCTCTTGCTCGGCACCGCGGAAATGCTGCTGGACTGATCGCCCAGCACCAGGGACTGGCCACTGCCGGTGCTGAGGCTGAACACGCCGTTCTTTTCCGTGGCGGTCACGCCGATCAACTCATTGAGCGAGCGTACAGCCTCGGCACGGGAGTCCAGCAGGTTGGCCGGGGAAGTGTTCGACGAACCCTGTACCTGGGCGATCTGCTTGTTGAGGGACGCAATCGACGACGTCAGTTGGTTGACCTGATCGCTCATCGAGGTCAACTGGCTGTTGATGGTCTCTTTCTGCTGGCTCAACTGGCTGGAGATGGTGTTGAACCGGTTGGTCAGGGTCTGGGCGTTCGTAAGCAGGATCTGACGGGCCGAAGTATCGTTCGGACTGGCCGAGGCGGTCTGCACCGCCGCGAAGAACGAGCTGAGCACGGCGGACATGCCGGTGGTCTTGTCCGACAGGGTCTTGTCGACCGCACTGATCTGGTCCAGGTAAGCCTTGGCATCGCTGTTGAGCGAGGTGCTGTTCTGGTAAGCGGTGTCCAGGTATTCGTTGTAGACCCGGCGCACGTCGGCCAGGGTGGTGCCGCTGCCGATGAACACGCCGCCGTACTGATTCGACGCGTTCGCGCTCTGGGTGGTCTGCTGACGCGAATAGCCCGCGGTATTGGCGTTGGCGATGTTGTTACTCAAGACCGACAACGATCCTTGAGCGGCGTTAAGCCCCGACATCCCGATATTGAGCAAACTCATGGTTCAGACCTTATAAATGAGTGGTCGCGCCCGCGGCAGCGTAATTCTGATAACTGTTCATCGTTTTTGCGATCTGCGAAATCTTACTGGCGTAGGCCGGATCGGTGGCGTAACCGGCTTTTTGCAACTCGCGCACAAACTGTTCCGGGTTGTCGGCCGACTTCACAACTTCTTTATAGCGATCATTGCTTTGCAGCAATGTCACCAGGTCGTGGAAGCTGTCCTGGTAGGAGTCGTAGGAACGGAACTGCGCCGTTTCCTTGACCATCGCGCCATCGCGAAACTCGCTGGTGATCGCACGCGCCTGACCGCCCTGCCAACTCTGGCCGGCCTTGATGCCGAACAGGTTGTGACTGCTGCTGCCATCTTCGGCGCGCATCACCGATTTGCCCCAACCGGTTTCCAGGGCGGCCTGGGCCACCAGGTACTTCGGATCAATACCAATGCGCGCCGCAGCCGCCTTGGCCATCGGCAACATCGTGGCGACAAATTCGTCCTGCGAACTGAACGCCTTCTTCGCCGGTGCCAGCGGCGGCTGGGCCACGGCGCGGCTGTAGATCTGCATACGGTCGCTGGGCACCGCAAAACTGCGTGCGGTGCTATTGACGACGTTGTCATCGGAGGCACTGTTACGCAGCGGCGCGGCCTTGGCCTCGGTCGCCACTTGGGTGCTCGGAACGATGCCGGCGAGCAGGCGATCGGTCAGCTTGCTTGGCAAGGCGATCCGGCGCTGGTTCATCAGCTCCATATCGTTGCTATGAGCAGCAGCGGCACCGGCCTGGGGCTCTGCCACGCGGTAAGCCCACAACGGACGCTGGCCATTGGAACGACCCAGCGGACCCTGAGCCTGGGTGCCGGCGGCAATTTCCGTCGGCACGTCGACTTTCTTAACCGGTTCAGCGGCTGCCGGGCCCTGCAAAGTGGCCGCAGCGGCGTCCACCGGTTTGTTCTTCTGCATCTGGCGCATCAGCACGTCGGCGAGGCCGATACCACCGCCCTCACGGGACAACGACACCGCCAGTTGCTGGTCGTACATCTCCTGATATTGCTTGGCCGCAGGCGTGTTCATCGGGTTGTCTTTGCCCAGGGCCTCGGTGGCCGAACGCATCGACTTGAGCATCTCGCTCAAGAACAGCGACTCGAACTCCTGCGCCACCTTGCGCATATTGCCTTCGCTGTTCTTGTCGTCGCCGACCTTGAGCTGGTTAAGCCGGTTCAAGTCGGAGTAAGACCCCGAGTCCGCCGTGCTGCTGATCCCGCTCTTGCGCATATCCATGGCCACGGCCTCAGATTACGATCAGGTCGGCTTGCAAGGCGCCGGCCTGTTTCAGGGCTTCAAGAATTGCCATCAAGTCGCCTGGCGCAGCGCCCACCTGGTTCACCGCGCGGACAATCTCATCCAACGTGGTGCCGGGGCCGAACTTGAACATCGGCTTGGCTTCCTGCTGAGCATTGACCCGCGAGCGCGGCACTACTGCCGTCTGGCCATTGGACAACGGCCCAGGCTGGCTGACGATCGGGTCTTCGGTGATGGTCACGGTCAGGCTGCCGTGGGTCACCGCTGCCGGCGACACCTTGACGTTCTGGCCGATCACGATAGTGCCGGTGCGCGAGTTGATGATGACTTTGGCCACCGCCTGGCCTGGGTCGACTTCAAGGTTTTCCAGGATCGACAGGTAATCCACACGCTGGCTTGGATCCAGCGGCGCAGTTACACGGATCGAGCCGCCGTCGATGGCCTGGGCCACGCCAGGGCCGAGCATGTCGTTGATCTTGTCGACCACGCGCTTGGCGGTGGTGAAGTCGGAACGGTTGAGGTTCAGGGTCAGGCTGTTGCCTTGGTTGAAACCACTGGGCACGGTACGTTCCACCGTGGCACCGCCAGGAATGCGACCGGCCGATGGCACGTTGACGGTAATCTTCGAACCGTCACGACCTTCGGCGTCAAACCCGCCCACCACCAGGTTGCCCTGGGCGATGGCATAGACGTTACCGTCGATACCTTTAAGCGGTGTCATCAGCAGCGTGCCGCCGCGCAGGCTTTTCGAGTTACCGATGGAGGCCACGGTGATGTCCACCACCTGGCCCGGCTTGGAGAACGCTGGCAAGTCGGCACTGATAGACACAGCCGCGACGTTCTTGAGCTGCACGTTGCCCGAGCCCGCCGGCACCTTGATGCCGAACTGCGAGAGCATATTGTTGAAGGTCTGCAGAGTGAACGGGGTCTGGGTGGTCTGGTCACCCGTGCCGTTGAGCCCCACTACCAGGCCGTAACCGATCAACTGGTTGGAACGCACGCCGGAGATGCTCGCAATGTCTTTCAGGCGCTCGGCCTGGGCGACAGCGCTTAACGAAAGCAGGAGTGCGGCAGCCATCAGCTGTTTGAGTTTCAAAGTGGCCACCTAGAAAGGGAACAGCGGGCTAAGGAAGAAACGGTCGAACCAACCCGGCTGGCTCGCATCAGCAAACGAACCCGTACCCGAGTAGGTAATGCGTGCATCGGCAATCCGTGTCGACGGCACGGTGTTGTCGGTGGCGATGTCATCGGCACGGACCATGCCGGCGATGCGCACCAGTTCGTCACCGGTGTTGAGGGTCATCCACTTTTCACCGCGTACCGCGATGATGCCGTTGGGCAACACGTCGGCCACGGTCACGGTGATCGAACCGGTCAGTGTGTTGCCTTGCGCCGCCGCACTCTTGCCGTTGGTAGCACGGTCGCCGCTGTAGCCGGCATCGAGGCTCAAGTCACCGCTGCCCAATGGGTTATTGGTGTTCGGCACACCGCCGAACAGCGAGGACAGGCCAATGCTGGCCTTGCTGGTCTTGCCGATCTGCGAGTTGGCGTTCTTGCTGGCCTGGGTCCGCTCGTTCAGGGTGATGGTGATGATGTCACCAACCCGGAACGCCTTGCGGTCGCTGTACAGGTTCTGTTCGAAACCCGCCTGGTAGATCGAGCCATTGTTGGCCGCCGCCGGCAATGGCGTGCGCGGCAACACCGGCGCGTAGTACGGGTCATTGGGTTTGGGCGTCGGGGCGACACAGCCCGCGAGCACGGCAATCCCACTCAATGCCAAAACGGAAACATAGCGATTCATGACCCATACCTCACGGTGTTGCAGGCGCCTTCAAGAGCGCCCCATAGACTTGATTACAGATTCTGCGTTACGAACGAGAGCATCTGGTCGGCGGTGGAAATCACCTTGGAGTTCATCTCGTAGGCACGCTGAGTGGTGATCATGTTGACCATCTCTTCAACGGTGCTCACGTTGGAGGTTTCCAGGGTGCTTTGCAGCGTGGTGCCGAAACCGTTCAGGCCAGGGGTGCCGATTTGCGGCGCGCCGCTGGAGGCGGTTTCCAGGAACAGGTTATTACCCATGGCCTGCAGGCCAGCCGGGTTGATGAAGTCGGCGGTTTGCAGGTTGCCGATCACTTGCGATGCCGGGTTACCGGCCACGGTGATGGACACGGTGCCGTCGTTGCCGACGGTGAAAGTCTGGGCGTTGTTCGGCACGACGATGGCCGGTTCCAGGGCGAAACCGTTGGCCGTCACGATCTGGCCGTTGGCGTCCAGGTGAAACGTGCCGTCACGGGTGTACGAAGTGGTCCCATCCGGTTGCAGGATCTGGAAGAAGCCCTTGCCGTTGATAGCCATGTCGAGCGGCTGGCCGGTTTGCTGCAGGTTACCGGCGTTGAAGTTCTTCTGGGTGCCGACGATTTGCACACCGGTACCCAATTGCAGGCCCGACGGCAATTCGCTGTCCTGGGTCGACTGGGCACCTGGCTGGCGCTTGATCTGATAGAGCAAGTCCTGGAACTCAGCGCGGTCACGTTTGAAGCCCGTGGTCGACACGTTGGCCAAGTTGTTGGAAATGGTGGTCAGGTTGGTGTCCTGGGCGGACAGACCTGTTTTGGCAACCCATAGAGCCGGAAGCATGGTGTTCTCCTTCGTGCGCCTGTTTGTTGGCGCCGTTTAGCAAATTAGTGAGTGAGCGCTGATCAGCTCATCTGCATGACGCGAGTCATGGCCTGGTCGTCTTCTTTGGCGCTGTTCATCATCTTGATGTGCAGCTCGAACTGCTTGGAAAGCGCCAGCACTGCCGTCATTTCTTCCACGGCATTGACGTTGCTTGCCTGCAGGAAACCCGAGGTCAGCTTGACACTCGCATCGGCCACGGCCGGCTGGCCATCTTTGGTGTGAATGGTGCCATCGAGGCCTTTATTCATATTCTTCAGGTCGGGCTGGACCAGCTTGATCCGGTCCACTTCAGCCATCACCCGTGGGCCTTCGCCCATGGCGCGGATGCTGATGGTGCCGTCGGAACCGACTTCGATCTTCTGCTGGGGCGGCACGGCAATCGGGCCACCGTTGCCCATGATCGGCATGCCGTTACCGGCGCGCAGCACGCCCAACGCATCGACGTTCATGCTGGCGCTGCGCACATAGGCTTCGCTGCCATCCGGAGTTTGCACCGCCATCCAACCGTCGCCGTTGACCGCCACGTCCAGATCACGACCGGTTTCGATCATCGCGCCGGGAGTGAAGTCGGTGGCTGGACGTTCGGTCAGGGCAAACGCCCGCGCCGGAAAGCTGTCACCGAACACCGGCATCGAACGCGCCTGTTCCAGGTCACGTTGAAAGCCGTTGGTGGAAATGTTCGCCAAGTTGTTGGCATGGGCCTTCTGCGCCAGAGCATTCTGGCTGGCGCCGGTCATTGCCACATAAAGGTACTTGTCCACATTCTTTCCTCTTTCTGACGCAGGCTTGCCGCCCACCGCTGTACTGATGAGGCTTAAGCAATTTGCGAACCAACTTTTAAAAAAAGGGGAAAACCCAGACAGTACGGGGGTTTGCGTTGAGTCAGCAGGATTTGAAGGACTGGGGATAGTCGAAAAAACGGCGGACTACTGCCGCTTACGGCAACGACGCAGATCAAATGTGAGAGCGGGCTTGCTGTGGTGAGCGGGCTTGCCCCGCGCCGGGCTGCGAAGCAGCCCCCAACCACACAGGTTATTTATCAGCCTTCAGAATTTCGTAATCGCGCAACTTATTGGCGATGGTGGTGTGCGATACCCCCAGCCGCTTGCCCAACTGCCGGCTGCTCGGGTGCTCGGCATACAGGCTCTCCAGCACCGCCTTCTCGAACCGTCCGACGATCGCCTCCAACCCACCCTCCAGGGAAAAATCGCCAAGCGGCTGACGCACGCCATAATCCGGCAAGCGAATATGCTCGGCCTTGACCGTCCCGCCCTCGCACAACGACACGGCCTGGAACAGCACGTTTTCCAACTGCCGCACATTGCCCGGCCAGTGGTAGTGACTGAGTCGCTCCATCGCCGCCGGCGCCAGCTTGGGCAGTGGGCAGCCGATCTGACGGCTGGCCTGGTCAAGAAAGTGGTCAACCAACGGCCCCAGCCCATCAAGGCATTCGCGCAGTGGTGGGATGTGCAACGACAGCACGTTGAGGCGGTGATAAAGGTCCTGGCGGAATTCGCCACGGGCGCAGAGTTCGGACAAATCCACCTGGGTTGCGCAGATCACCCGCACATCCAAGTACACCTCCTCATCACTGCCCACCCGACGGAAGCAACCATCCTGCAGGAAGCGCAGCAATTTCACCTGCAAGCGCGCACTCATTTCCCCCACGCCATCGAGAAACAACGTACCGCCCGCCGTCAGCTCCAGCAGCCCGAGCTTGCCTTCGGCCCGCGCGCCTTCGAACGCGCCGGGGCCATAGCCAAACAACTCGGTCTCAGCCATCGACTCCGGCAGACCAGCACAATTGAGCGCCATCAGCGGCGATTGCCCACGGGGGCTGGCCAGGTGGCAGGCGCGGGCCAGCAATTCTTTGCCAGTGCCGGTTTCGCCTTCTATTAATAGCGGTGCGTCCAACGGCGCCATGCGCCGGGCTTCACGTACCACCGCCGCCATGACTTTGGAGCTTTGGAAGATGCTGTCAAAGCCGCGCAGTTCCTGCTTGCGCACGTTGTAGATGCGCTCGCCCACGCGGTCGGCGCGATGCAGGGTCAGCACGGCGCCAGCCATGGCCTCGCTGTCGTCGTGCTCGGAGGATTGCAGTGGCGCTATGTCCGCCAGGAACACGTCACCCTTGACCTTGACCCGCAGACCATTGATCCGCGACTTGCTCGCGCGCACCAGTTCCGGCAAGTCGAAGTCCTCGGCGTAGCGCGACAGCGGAATGCCCGGCACTTCGTCCACGCGCACCCCGAGCAACTGCGCCGCCGCGCGGTTGGCGGCGACAATGGAGCCGCCCATGTCGATGGACAGCACTGGAAACTCCAACGCACCGAGCAAGGCATTGAGCTCCATGTGCCGGCGCTCGCTGGGCATCAGCCCTACCCTTTTCACGCCAAACACCCCGGCAATGGCTTCGAACTGCGGACGTAATGCCTGGAACTGCATGTTCACCAGGTTCGGACAAAACAGGTAAATGGCATTGCCATGCTCACCACCGACCTCGCCCTTGGCGACATTGACGCCGTACTCCACCAACAGATTGAGAATGTCCCGCAATATGCCGATGCGGTTTTGGCAGTGCACTTTGATACGCATGAAAGGGCCCGAAAAAGTGGGTAGGCGCCGCGTCTTTTTGTCGCTGGGCGCAGATAGTCGTCAAGATTATGTGACAGCTTGTGTGCTTTTCACAGCCCAACGGCGCGATGAACCACACGAGCGTAACGATTACTTTACGAAAATCGGTATTTTTTCCTACAAGATCCGCTCACAGACAGATGGAATCCTGCTCCGCGCGGGTTATCAATAGGTTCATCGCAGGACATAACAAGAACGAATGCCTAGCAGGAGAGCCGTATGAAGCAGACGCAGTACGTGGCCCGCGAGCCCGATGCGCAAGGTTTTATCCACTACCCGCCGGAAGAACACGCGGTGTGGAACACTCTGATCACGCGTCAGTTGAAAGTGATCGAAGGCCGCGCTTGCCAGGAATACCTGGACGGTATCGACAAACTTGGCCTGCCCCTGGACCGCATTCCACAGTTGGGCGAAATCAATAAAGTGCTGGCCGAGACCACCGGCTGGCAAGTGGCCCGGGTCCCCGCGCTGATCCCCTTTCAGACCTTCTTCGAATTGCTCGCTAACAAGCAATTTCCGGTGGCGACCTTTATTCGTACCCGTGAAGAACTGGACTACCTGCAAGAGCCGGATATTTTCCACGAGATCTTTGGCCACTGCCCACTGCTGACCAACCCCTGGTTCGCCGAATTCACTCACACGTACGGCAAGCTCGGCCTGGCGGCCACCAAGGAGCAACGGGTGTACCTGGCGCGCCTGTACTGGATGACCATCGAGTTCGGCCTGGTGGATACGCCCGAGGGTCGGCGCATCTACGGTGGCGGGATTTTGTCGTCGCCCAAGGAAAGTGTGTACTGCCTGTCGGACGAGCCCGAGCACCAGGCCTTCGACCCGCTGGAAGCGATGCGCACGCCGTATCGCATCGACATCCTCCAACCGCTGTATTTCGTACTGCCCAACCTCAAGCGCCTGTTCGAAGTCGCGCAGGAAGACATCATGGGCATGGTCGAGCGCGGTATGCAGCTTGGGTTGCATGCGCCGAAATTCCCGCCAAAACCCAAGGCCGCGTGAACCGTGGCTTTTAAGGCCAGGTGAGTCTGTTCCCTGGCCCCGCGTTGCTTTAGGGTGACGCCACTGACGACCGTTTTTAAACACTCGAATTCAGGACACCACCACATGACCACCTTGAACCAAGCCCACTGCGAAGCCTGCCGCGCCGATGCCCCACAAGTCAGCGATGAAGAATTGCCGGTGCTGCTCAAGCAGATCCCAGACTGGAACATCGAAGTCCGCGACGGCGTGATGCAGTTGGAAAAGGTTTTTCTGTTCAAGAACTTCAAATTCGCCCTGGCCTTTACCAACGCCATGGGTGAAATCTCCGAAGCCGAAGGCCATCACCCGGGCCTGCTCACCGAATGGGGCAAAGTCACCGTGACGTGGTGGAGCCACTCCATCAAAGGCCTGCACCGCAACGACTTCATCATGGCCGCGCGCACCGACGAAGTGGCCAAGGACGCCGAGGGCCGCAAGTAATGCATTTCGATGCCATTGGCCGCGTGCCCGGCGACCCGATCCTCGGGCTGATGGACCTGTATGCCCAGGACACCAACCCGAACAAGTTCGACCTCGGCGTGGGCGTCTATAAAGATGATCAGGGCCTGACGCCGATTCCCCATTCAGTGAAGCTCGCCGAACAGCGCCTGGTTGACACCCAAACCACCAAGACGTACATCGGCGGCCACGGTAATGCAGCGTTCGGCACATTGATCAGCGAGCTGGTCCTCGGTGCCGATTCTGCACTTATCCGTGAACGCCGGGCCGGCGCCACGCAAACCCCGGGTGGTACCGGTGCTTTGCGCCTCAGTGCCGACTTCATCGCTCAAAACCTTCCAGGACGCGGCGTGTGGCTGAGCAACCCGACCTGGCCAATCCACGAAAGCATCTTTGCCAAGGCCGGGCTCAAGGTCAGCCACTATCCGTATGTAGGCGCCGACAACCGCCTGGATGTGGAGGCGATGCTAGCGACCCTTTCCACCGTGCCAAAAGGTGATGTGGTGCTGCTGCACGCGTGCTGCCACAACCCCACCGGGTTCGACCTGTCCCAGGATGACTGGCGCCACGCGCTGCAGATCGTGCGCGAGCGCCAACTGCTGCCACTGATCGACTTCGCCTACCAGGGTTTCGGCGATGGCCTGGAGCAGGACGCCTGGGCGGTGCGCTTGTTTGCCAGAGAGTTGCCGGAAGTATTGGTCACCAGCTCGTGCTCGAAAAACTTCGGCCTATACAGCGACCGTGTTGGCGCGCTGATCGTGTGCGCTGCAGACGCCGAGAAGCTGACGGATGTACGCAGCCAACTGGCGAATATCGCGCGTAATCTGTGGTCTACGCCGCCGGACCATGGTGCGGCAGTGGTCGCGACTATCCTCGGTGATGCCGAGCTGAAAAAGCAGTGGAGCGAGGAAGTCGAAGCCATGCGTGCGCGGATCGCGCAGTTGCGTTCCGGACTGGTGGAGGCGTTGGCGCCCCATGGTTTATCGGAGCGCTTTGCGCACATCGGCGCACAACGCGGGATGTTTTCCTATACCGGTTTGAGTGCCGAGCAGGTCAAGCAACTGCGGGAAAAGCACAGCGTGTATATGGTCAGTTCGGGGCGAGCCAACGTGGCGGGTATTGATGCGACACGCCTGACACTCCTGGCCGAAGCCATCGCCGACGTATCCAACTGACGAAACCGGGACTGAAAATGTGGGAGGGGGCTTGCTCCCGATGGCAGTGGGTCAGTGACAGGTGTACTGGCTGACACTCCCTCATCGGGGGCAAACCCCCTCCCACATTTTGACCGAGTACACCCTTCAGCTGGCGACCATCTCGGCTTTCAGCAGCGCCTCTTTCGCCTGCGCGTCCGCCAACCGATACAACTCGATACTCCCATCCCAGTGCTCGATCAATGCCGTGCACGACTCCACCCAATCCCCGCAGTTGAGGTAATCCACCTCGCCCACTTTGCGAATCTCCGCATGGTGGATATGCCCGCACACCACGCCGTGCAACTCGCGTTTGGTCACCTCATGGGCGATGGCTTCTTCGAAATCGCTGATAAAGCTCACGGCCGTTTTGACCTTGTGCTTCAGATACGCCGACAACGACCAATAGCCGTAGCCATACCGCGCACGCCAATGGTTCAACCAGCGGTTCAACGTGAGGGTGAATTCGTAGGCAGAGTCGCCGAGGAATGCGAGCCAGCGGTGATAACGGGTGATCACATCAAACTGGTCACCGTGGATCACCAACAAATGCCGGCCATCGGCGGTGACGTGCACTGCTTCATCGACCAACTGGATATTGCCCAGAATCAGCTTGGAATAGCGCCGCAGGAACTCATCATGGTTGCCGGTGACGTAGATCACCTCGGTGCCGCGCTTGGCCATGGTCAGCAGGCGACGGATTACGTTGGTATGGGCCTGGGGCCAATACATGCCGCCGCGCATTTTCCAGCCGTCAATGATATCGCCCACCAGGTACACCTTGTCGGCGTGGTAACCCTTGAGGAATTGCGACAAATGTTCGGCCTGACAATCCCGGGTGCCCAGGTGCACGTCGGAAATCCACAGGGTACGTACCCGTTGCTTGCGGCTGGGCTTGGTGAACTCGGCACTGGTCATGGGCATCACTCGACGCTGTTTACGCGAGCTTGCGCCATAGCGATTAATAGCCCATGACAACTGTGCGTCAGTCTGATGACAACGCTCGGTGTTCGCGAAGCGTTGTAGACTGGCGACCTGCATAGGAGACCGCGATGAGACCTACCCTCACCCTGCGCCACTACCTCGAAGCGCCCATCGCCCATAGCCATGAACATGCGCAGTTGGTGTTCGGCCTGTCCGGTCATCTGGACCTGGAAGTCGATGGCCGTGGCAGCCAGGTGCGTGAAAGCAGCGTGATGGTCCTGCCCTTCTCTGCCCACCATGCCTGCGGCAGTCGCGATGGAAGCCGCTGCCTGGTGCTGGATGTGCCCACGGAGCATTGGGTGCTGCAATCGTTGGGTGAACACGCCGATACAAGCCGCCGCTTGCTGGATCAACCGGCGCGCCTGGCGTTGGATTCGCGACAACACCAACTGGTGCAATGGCTGGCCCATAGCCCGGTGGATGACCCACTGATCGTGCAACAGGGCGCGGTGCTGTTGCTGGCCAGCCTCAATCATTCACTGGCCCAACCGGTACCTGGCCGGCGCCTGCCGTATGCGGCGTTCAATACGCATATAGAGCGCCACGTCGCCCATCCGCTGCAGGTCGCCGACCTTGCGCGGATTGCCGGCCTGTCGGTGGCGCGCCTGCATGCGCGCTTTGTGACCGAGTGCGGCCAAACGCCCATGGATTACATCCGCAGCCGTCGCCTTCAACTGGCCCTGAACCTGCTGCGCGAAACGCCATTGCCCATCGGTGAAATCGCCGAGCGTGTCGGCTACACCTCGCAAAGTGCCTTTGCCGCCGCTATGTTGCGCGAGTTTGGCGCCTCTCCGGGCGCGTTGCGGCGCTCGGCATAGGGCGAGGCTGGCGCTAAAAATCGCGAGCTGCGCGACAGACGTGCGTAGTAGCACCCTCTAGACTGCGGTCCTGTCACTCCCGTTGGTTCAAGGATCGCAATGACTCCCCGTTCAGCCCTCGGCGCCCTGCATATCGGCGCACTGATGTTTGGCCTTACCGGCGTATTCGGCAAGCTGGCGGCCGCCTCACCGGCCATTATCGTATTCGGTCGCGCCGCATTTGCCGTGATTGCCCTGGCAGTGTTTGCGCGCTTCGTCAGCAACGCACCCTGGAAAACGCTGGAACTGCGCGACTGGAAACGCCTGCTGGTCAGCGGCGTGTTGCTGGCCGCACATTGGGTGACGTTCTTTATGGCGGTCAAAGTCGCTGGCGTGGCCGTCGCCACGCTCGGGTTCACGGCGTTTCCGGCGTTTACCGTGATCCTTGAAGGACTGATCTTCCGCGAGCGTATCCGCGCCAATGAAGTCGTGTTGGTGGCGCTGGTCACCGTTGGCCTGGTGCTGGTGACGCCGGACTTCAACCTGGCCAGCGAAGCCACCGGCGGCCTGCTGTGGGGCATCGCGTCGGGGCTGCTGTTCTCTTTATTGTCGCTGAACAACCGTGCCAGCTCCGGGCGCATTCCTGCCGTACAGGCAGCCCTGTGCCAGAACGTGGTCGTTGCGGTGTGCCTATTGCCCGTGGCCGCGCCGGGGTTGGCGGATGTGCGCGCGCTGGACTGGTTGTGGATCGGCCTGCTCGGCGTGTTCTGCACAGGCTTGGCCCACAGCCTGTTTGTCGCCAGCCTCGCAGTAATCAAGGCGCGTACCGCCTCCGTGGTATTTGCCATGGAGCCGGTCTACGGCATTACCGCGGCCTGGCTGCTGTTCGCCGAAACCCCGACGCTGCGCATGCTGCTGGGGGGCGCGCTGATCATCGTCGCCATCGTGCTCTCAGGGCTGATGGGCAGCGCCAGCCAGGCCAAACAGCCGACTGCAACGACCTGATCTATACTTTAAACATCCGCAACAGTCTGGAGTCGTTCAACGGATAACTGACCGCTCGACGACAGCCTTGGTGTGCCCTGCAGTTGCTGCAAGCGAGTAGTCACTCCTTAAACGCGATGCAGAGGCTACATCATGGAAATGTTTATCAGCTTACTGGTTCAAATCATCAGCGGTGCCGTCGGCGGCAATTTGGCCGGCATGACCAAACAAAGCCTGGGGACCGGGCTCAATACCATGCTGGGCGGTGTCGGCGGGCTTGTACTGGGCCAGATCGTGACGGCACTGACGGGCGCTTCGGGCGGTGAGGCGCTGGATGTGGCGGCGGTCGGCAGCAATATTGTCGGCGGCGGCGTCGGAGGCCTGGTGTTGACGTGGGTCGTGGGCTTCATCAAAAGCAAAATGGCCGCCAAGTAGCGGCCTCCATCAGTCACCGTCAGCCGATGGCGGTGACCTTCACTGTGTACGGTCGTTGTGCCCCAGGTCACGCTGAGGGTCGATCTGATCGCGCACGCGCTGCTTGAGCACCTTGGCCTCAGGGAAACCACCGTCAGCCTTACGCTCCCAAAGCTGCACGCCATCGCAGGTGATACGAAACGCGCCGCCAGTCGCTGGCTCCAGCGACACTTTGCCCAGGTCATCGGCAAAGGTGCTTAACAGTTCCTGAGCCAACCACGCGGCGCGCAGCAGCCACTGGCACTGGGTGCAATAGGTGATAACGATCTCGGGTTTGCTGACGGACATCATTTGACAAGTTCCTGGCATGACGAGTGATGAGGATCGAGTGGCTATAATACCGGCCTTTATCGCCCAGCCCTGAGATTCCTGATGCGCCGCCTGCTGTCCTGCCTGTTTCTGTGCCTCGTCCCCCTGCTTGCCGACGCCATTGAACCACCCCGACCGAAAATCGGCCTGGTGCTGTCCGGCGGTGCCGCCCGCGGCCTGGCGCACATTGGCGTGCTCAAGGCCCTGGAAGAACAGGGCATCCATATCGACGCCATTGCCGGCACCAGCATGGGCGCGGTGATTGGTGGGTTATACGCCTCGGGCTACAAGATCGACGAGCTGGAAAAGCTCGCCCTGAGCATCGACTGGCAGCAGGCGTTATCCGACGCGCCGCCGCGTGAAGACGTGCCGTTTCGGCGCAAGCAGGATGACCGGGATTTCCTGGTCAAGCAGAAACTCAGCTTCCGCGATGACGGCAGTCTCGGCCTGCCCCTGGGCGTGATCCAGGGCCAGAATCTGGCGCTGCTGCTGGAAAGCATGTTCGCCCACAGCAGCGACACGCGTAATTTCGACAAGCTGCCGATCCCCTTTCGCGCCGTGGCCACCGACATCACCACCGGCGAAAAAGTAGTGTTCCGCAAGGGCCACCTGCCCCAGGTAATCCGCGCCAGTATGTCGATCCCGGCGGTGTTCGCCCCTGTGGAGCTGGATGGCCGGCTGCTGGTGGATGGCGGCATGACCGATAACATCCCATTGGATGTGGCGCGTGAGATGGGCGTGGACATCGCCATCGTGGTCGACATCGGCACCCCGCTGCGCTCACGCAAGCAACTCGCGACCGTGGTAGATGTGCTCAACCAGTCCATCACCCTGATGACCCGGCGCAACTCAGAAGAACAGCTTAAGGCCCTCAATCCCAAGGACGTACTGATCCAGCCGCCACTGTCCGCTTTTGGCGTGACCGATTTCGGCCGCGCCAAAGACATGATCGACGCTGGCTACCGCGCCACCCGCGCCCTCGACCTGCGCCTGGCCCATTTGCGCCCTGCCGAACCGGTTGACCCCGAATTGGTGGCCGCGCGGACTCCAGGCGAGCGAACCCCGGTGATCACCGCGATCAAGCTGGAGAACGATTCGAAAGTCAGCGACGACGTGATCCGCTACTACATCCGCCAACCGTTGGGCGAACCGTTGGAGCTTGGCCGTCTGCAAACCGACATGGGCACGTTGTACGGCCTGGATTACTTCGAGCAGGTGCAATACCGCGTGGTGAAAAAAGGCCACGACAACACCTTGGTGATCAGCGCGCGGGGCAAGCGCAGCGGCACCGACTACCTGCGCCTGGGCTTGAACCTGTCGGACGATATGCGCGGCGACAGCGCCTTTAACCTCGGCGCGAGCTACCGCATGAACGGCATCAATCGCCTCGGCGCCGAGTGGCTGACCCGCGTGCAGATCGGTGATCGGCAAGAGTTGTACAGCGAGTTCTATCAACCGATGGACGCTGGCTCGCGCTACTTCATCGCGCCCTATCTCAGCGCCCAGGCGCAGAACGTCGAGCTGATTCTGGACAACGACCCCATCTCCGAATACCGCCTGGAACGCTATGGTTTCGGCCTGAACGTGGGGCGGCAGATCGGCAACAGCGGCGAGATCCGCTTCGGTGTCGGCGAGGCCTGGGGCAAGGCGGATGTGCGCATTGGCGACCGCGACCTGCCGAGTGTGAGCTTCAGCGAAGGTTTCTATGAACTGAAGTACTCCTTCGACACCCTGGATAACGTGTACTTCCCGCACACCGGTGAGGACATCGGCCTGGCCTACCGCGAGTTCGAACCGGGACTGGGTTCGGACCAGCGCTATCGACAATGGGAATTCAAGCTGGACAAGGCCATGAGCCATGGCCCGGACACACTGGTGCTGGGCGGCCGGTATGGGCGCACCCTGGATGATTCCGATGTGGTGATTTCCAGCTTCCTGCTGGGCGGTGCACGACAGTTGTCAGGCTTCCGCCAGGATGCGATTTCCGGGCAGAACATCAGCCTGATGCGCGCGGTGTACTACCGCCGACTGACGCCGCGCTCGTACTTACCGTTGGATTTCCCGTTGTACCTGGGCGCGTCTCTGGAGCGGGGCCGGGCATGGAACAACGACAATGAGTTCGACAGCGGTTATATAAACGCTGCGAGTATTTTTCTGGGGTTTGATACACCGTTGGGGCCGCTGAATTTCAGCTACGGGTTCAACGATGATAATCAGAAGGCGGTGTACCTGAACCTGGGGCAGACGTTCTGAGACAACGCTGAATCAGTGTTGGAGCGGCTAATTGTGGTGAACGGGCTTGCCCCGCTCACCGCAGCAAGCCCCCCACACGTTGATCTTCACTGCACTTGGGTTCAGGACTTTTCCAGATTCGCCAGGATGTGCCCGTGCACGCGCATGCACACGCTCAAATCCGCTTCATCCACGCCCACGAACAGCTCGTGACGCAACTCAGTGGCGATGGTTTCAATCTGTTCGATCAGCGGCCGCGCGGTGTCACACAGCAGAATGCGCTTGGCGCGGCGGTCTTCAACCACTGCCTGGCGTTGCACCAGGCCCTGGCCTTCGAGACTGTCGAGCAAGCGAGCCAGGGTCGGCCCTTCTACGCCAACGCTTTGCGCCAGCTCACGCTGAGTGGGAGCTTCTTCAAAACGGGCCAAGTGCAGCAGCACCAGCCAGCGCGCCTGGGACAAGCCCAGCCCCGCCAAACGGCGGTCTAGCTCGGCGCGCCAACCTCGGGACATTTGCGCCAGCTGCATGCCAAATCGGTGTTGATCGGTTAACGGCATAAAAAACTCATGGGTTAGACTGAAAATAAAGTGTGGCTAATTATTAGCCAGCTAAGCATGAGCCATGCCACTAGGCAAGAGTTGCTATGAACTGAATCGTTACATTGTCGTAATTGGCACACTAAATTTCGAATTCAGACTGCAAAGCGGCCCGCACGCAGTACAAAACACCCTCTGGAACACGTCCTGTGAACAGTGGCGCAATCTCGGCTACCGGTGGCAGTTCGCCTTCTCCGTCGAGAAATGCATCCTGGATTTCACCGAGCAAATCTTCCGGCAAATCAAGGGCCTGCTCCAGGGACAACTGCTGCTTGCCAATGGATTCAGCAAGCAGGGTGTAGACGTTTTTCTCCGAGCATTGCAGTTGGCCCGCGATCTGGATCGGCGTCATGCCAGCGCGCGCCAGGCTGATCAGCTCGTGCCGAATGTCGGCGATTTCCTTCGGTGCTTCGGCCTGGCCGCCGAGCACTTCGAGGAACGCCTGGCCATAGCGCTCCAGTTTGCGTGCACCGACGCCGCTGACCCGCGCCATCTCGGCCATGGTGGTGGGCTGCTCGCGCAGCATCTCCAGCAAGGTGGAGTCGGGAAAAATAACGTAAGGCGGCACACTGTGTTCCTGTGCCAATTTGCGCCGCAGGGTGCGCAAGGCTTCCCACTGCTCGCGCTCCTCGCCTCGCACGAGCTGGCTGGCCTGGCTGGTGCTGGTCTTGGCAGTGGTTTGCGGTTTGAGGTCGCGACGCAGTTCCAGGCTGACCTCGCCCTTGAGCAGCGGGCGGCAACTGTCATTCAGACGCAGGCCGCCGTAGCCTTCAATGTCGATATCCACCAGGCCGCGCGCGACCATCTGGCGGAACAGCGAACGCCACTCGCCCTCAGCGCGGGCTTTACCGACGCCGTAGACCGAGAGTTTTTCGTGACCGAAGCTGCGGACTTTTTCGTTGTCCTTACCCAGCAACACATCCACCAGATGGCCCACACCGTAACGCTGACCGGTGCGGTAGATGGTCGACAACGCCTGGCGTGCGGGCTCGGTAGCGTCCCAGGTCTGCACGCCATCGATGCAGTTATCACAATGGCCGCAAGGCTCCGGCATGTCTTCGTCGAAATACGCCAGCAAGGTCTGACGGCGGCAGCGAGTCTCTTCACACAACGAGAGCATGGCGTCGAGTTTGTGCTGCTCCAAGCGCTTGTGCCGTTCATCGCCTTCGGAGTTCTGCAACATCTGCTTGAGCATCACCACGTCCTGCAGGCCGTAGACCATCCACGCATCCGCCGGCAAACCATCACGGCCAGCACGCCCGGTCTCCTGGTAGTAAGCCTCAAGGGATTTTGGCAGGTCCATATGGGCGACAAAACGCACGTTGGATTTATCGATGCCCATGCCGAACGCGATGGTCGCCACCATGATCAGGCCTTCCTCGTTGAGGAAGCGCTTCTGGTGAGCGGAGCGCGTTTCATTAGGTAGACCGGCGTGGTACGGCAGCGCCGGGTAGCCTTGCTCGCAGAGGAACGCGGCCACCTCATCGACCTTCTTGCGCGACAGGCAATAGACAATGCCCGCGTCGCTGCGCCGTTCAGAGAGGAACGCGAGCAACTGCTTGCGCGGCTGCTCCTTGGGCACGATGCGGTAGAAAATATTCGGTCGGTCGAAACTCGACAGGAAACGCTCGGCGTTCTGCAGGTGCAGGCGCTCAACGATTTCTTCGCGGGTGCGCTTGTCGGCGGTGGCGGTCAGGGCGATGCGCGGAACGTCCGGGAACAGCTCCGCCAGTTGACCCAGCTGCAAATATTCGCGGCGGAAATCGTGCCCCCATTGGGATACACAGTGAGCTTCGTCGATGGCGAACAGGGCAATTTCCAGACTCTGCAAAAACGCCAGCATGCGCGGCTGCACCAGGCGTTCGGGGGCCAGGTAGAGCATTTTCACTTCACCGCGCTTGATGCGTGCGGCCAGGTCACGCTGCTGCTCGGCACTGAGGGTGGAATTCAAGGCGGCGGCGGCGACACCAAGTTCTTCCAGGGTCGCCACTTGGTCGTCCATCAATGCAATCAACGGCGACACCACCACGGCCAGCCCGTTGCGCAACAATGCAGGCACCTGGAAACACAACGACTTGCCGCCGCCGGTAGGCATCAGTACCAGGGCGTCACCGCCTTTGGCCACGCGCTCAATGATCGCACCCTGGCGGCCACGAAAGCTGTCGTAGCCGAAGATGTCCTTGAGGACGCGTTGAGCCTGATCGAGCATGTATAACTCCAACAAAATAGTGCCGAAATCCCTCTATACAGGCTGGTCGAAAAAATCCGACCTCACGGAAAATAATCCGTAAGTGGAGTTTTCTCGACCTGGCGCTTGGCCTGCTGGGGCATCACAAAACGCGGCAGTATACCCGAGCACCATCCGGCAAAGGGCGCCGCTGACGAATTGCAGCCCGTCTCTAAAACCGGGCAAATCTGCATGCCGACTGGCTTGGGCGCGCAAGAACGCCTAGAATTCAGCATCGTTTATTCCCAAGGTAGTCCTTCAATGTCCTTCGCTGAGCAACTAACCCGCCTGCAAGCCTTCCTCGACGCCGATGAGCTGCATGACGAGGCGCTGGACTATGTGGCCGCCCACGGCTACCTGACCGCCCTTTCGATCTGCTCCGACGTCGTTCCCGACCGTGAATGGATTGACGCGCTATTCGCTGAAGAGCCTCATTACGCAGACGACGCCCAGCGCGAAGAAATCGAATCCACCCTGCTGGCCCTCAAGGCCCACATCGCTCGCCAACTGGCCTCCGATGAGGAATTCGAACTGCCATGCGAGCTGGACCTGGGCGAAGATCCGGACGACTCCGACCTGCGCGGCTGGTGCATCGGTTTCATGGAAGGCGTGTTCCTGCGTGAAGCTGCCTGGTTCGAAACTGCCGAGGAAGAAGTCAGCGAAATGCTGCTGCCGATCATGGTCGGTTCAGGGCTGTTTGAAGAAGAAGCTGAGTTTTCCGACATCGCCGCCGACGCCAACCTGATGGACGACATGATCGTACAGATCCCGGAAGCCCTGACCGCCCTGTACCTGCTGTGCAACGCTCCTGACGAAAAACCGGCGATCCTCAAGCCTCGTCACCACTGAGTCCCTTGCCCGTGACACCCATGGGCAATCGCTCGCTCCTCCTGCGTTACGTGCTGCTGGCCATCGGCTGGTTAAGCGTAGCGCTGGGGGTAATCGGCATTTTCCTACCGGTATTGCCGACCACGCCTTTCCTCCTGCTCGCCGCCGCCTGCTTCGCTCGAAGCTCCCCGCGTTTCTACCAGTGGCTGGTGGAACATCCGCGCCTGGGCCCCTGGATTCGCGACTATCTGGACGGCAATGGCATCCCACTCAAGGGTAAGGTCTACGCCATTGGCTTGATGTGGCTGAGCATCGGCCTCTCGTGCTACTTGGTGCCGCTGCCGTGGGCACGCGGGTTCATGCTGACCAGTGCGGTACTGGTCACGATCTACATCCTGCGCCAGAAAACCCTGCCACCGCGCTAAGTGCCGCCCTGCGACATTAGATCCCACACGACCTTGGTCGACACTGACTAACCTCAGCCATCATGCGAGACTGTCCAACCGGGGCAGGAATACCCGGGTGTTTCTATGCTCGGAGTTACCATGACGCTGTCCAGCGGGCTGATTGCAGCCGTTGCCCTGGCCTATATGGCCATTATGTTTGCCATTGCCTTCTACGGTGACCGCCGTCGCGCGCCATTGCCGCCGCGCGTGCGCGCCTGGGTGTACAGCCTGTCTCTGGCGGTGTATTGCACCAGTTGGACGTTCTTCGGCGCCGTAGGCCAAGCCGCCGAACAGTTGTGGGCGTTTTTACCGATCTACCTGGGACCGGTGCTGTTGCTTGTGTTGGCACCCTGGGTGCTGCAGAAGATGATTCTGATCAGCAAGCAGGAAAACATCACCTCCATCGCAGACTTCATTGCCGCACGCTATGGCAAATCCCAGTCCCTGGCAGTGGTGGTCGCGCTGATCTGCCTGGTGGGCGTGCTGCCCTATATCGCCCTGCAACTCAAAGGCATCGTGCTGGGGGTGAACCTGCTGATCGGCGCGGGCGCCGATACCACCGGCACGCGGGCCCAGGACACGGCACTGATCGTGTCCTTGGTGCTGGCGCTGTTCACCATTGTGTTTGGTACGCGCAACCTCGACGCCACGGAACACCACCGTGGCATGGTGCTGGCGATTGCGTTTGAATCCCTGGTCAAGCTGTTCGCTTTTCTCGCAGTGGGCGCGTTTGTGACCTACGGCCTTTACGACGGTTTCGGCGACCTGTTCAGCCAGGCAATGCTCGCGCCACGCTTGGAGGAATACTGGAAGGAGACCGTCAACTGGCCGTCAATGGTGGTGCAGACTGGCGTAGCGATGATGGCGATCATCTGCTTGCCCCGACAGTTTCATGTGACGGTAGTAGAGAACATCGACCCGCAGGACCTGCGCGTAGCCAAGTGGGTATTCCCCGCCTACCTGATCCTCGCCGCTCTGTTCGTCATCCCCATCGCCCTAGGCGGCAAAATGCTGCTGCCCGGCTCGGTGTTGCCGGACTCCTACGTAATCAGCCTGCCCATGGCCGAAGCCCATCCGGCGTTGGCGGTGCTGGCATTTATCGGCGGCGCCTCAGCGGCCACCGGCATGGTGATTGTGGCGAGCATCGCCCTGTCGACCATGGTCTCCAACGACATGTTGCTGCCGTGGCTGTTGCGCCGTTCCAGCGCAGAGCGCCCGTTCGAGGTGTTCCGCCACTGGATGCTCTCGGTGCGCCGGGTCAGCATTGTGATCATTTTGCTGTTGGCTTACGTGAGTTACCGCTTACTGGGTTCTACGGCAAGCCTGGCAACTATCGGACAGATCGCTTTTGCCGCCGTGACCCAGCTCGCCCCGGCCATGCTTGGCGCGCTGTATTGGAAGCAGGCGAACCGCCGCGGTGTGTTTGCCGGCTTGGCGGCGGGCACATTCCTGTGGTTCTACACATTGGTCCTACCCGTAACGGCGAAAAGCCTGGGCTGGTCCCTCAGCCTTTTCCCTGGGCTGACGTGGATGCATTCCCACCCGTTGGGTTTATCCGTCACGTCGCTGACCCTGGGCACGGTGTTCTCCCTGGCGGGTAACTTCACGCTGTTTGTGTGGGTGTCGATGCTGTCGCGCACGCGGGTGTCGGAGCACTGGCAAGCCGGGCGTTTTATCGGCCAGGAAATCAGCCAGCGCGCCAACGCCCGCTCAATGCTGTCGGTACAGATCAGCGACCTCCTCAGCCTGGCGGCACGTTTTGTTGGTGAAGAACGTGCCCAGCAGAGCTTTATTCGCTTTGCCTACCGCCAGGGCAAAGGCTTCAACCCCAATCAGAATGCCGATAACGACTGGATCGCCCACACCGAACGCCTGTTGGCCGGTGTGCTCGGCGCCTCTTCGACGCGTGCGGTGGTAAAAGCTGCGATTGAAGGGCGGGAAATGCAGCTGGAGGACGTAGTACGCATCGCCGATGAAGCGTCGGAGGTGCTGCAGTTCAACCGCGCGCTGCTGCAAGGTGCCATCGAAAACATTACCCAAGGCATCAGCGTCGTCGACCAGTCGCTCAAGCTCGTGGCCTGGAATCGACGCTACCTGGAACTGTTCAACTACCCCGACGGGCTGATCAGCGTCGGCCGGCCAATCGCCGACATCATCCGCTACAACGCCGAGCGCGGCCTTTGTGGCCCGGGCGAAGCCGAAGTGCATGTGGCGCGACGCCTGCACTGGATGCGCCAGGGCCGCGCGCACACCTCCGAGCGTTTGTTCCCGAATGGACGGGTGATTGAGCTGATTGGCAACCCGATGCCCGGTGGTGGATTTGTCATGAGCTTCACTGACATCACCGCGTTCCGCGAAGCCGAGCAGGCGCTCACCGAAGCGAACGAAGGCCTTGAGCAGCGGGTGACCGAACGTACCCATGAACTGTCGCAGCTCAATGTGGCGCTCACCGACGCCAAAGGCGTGGCCGAATCCGCCAGCCAGTCGAAGACACGCTTTCTCGCAGCCGTCAGTCATGACCTGATGCAACCATTGAACGCCGCCCGCCTGTTCTCAGCCGCCCTCTCCCACCAGAACGACGGCCTGTCCAGCGAAGCCCGGCAACTGGTGCAGCACTTGGACAGTTCGCTGCGCTCCGCCGAAGACCTGATCAGCGACCTGCTGGATATCTCGCGCCTGGAAAACGGCAAAATCAATCCGCAACGCCAGCCCTTTGTGCTCAACGAGCTGTTCGACACTCTAGGCGCGGAATTCAAGGCACTGGCCCAGGAGCAAGGTTTGCGCTTCCGCCTGCGCGGTAGTCGCCTGCGGGTCGACAGCGACATCAAGCTGCTGCGACGAATCCTGCAGAATTTCCTGACCAACGCTTTCCGTTATGCCGACGGCCCGGTGCTGCTTGGCGTACGCCGGCGCAAGGGCGAGTTGTGTCTGGAGGTGTGGGACAGAGGCCCCGGTATTCCGCAGGATAAACAGAAGGTGATCTTCGAAGAGTTCAAGCGCCTGGACAGCCATCAGACCCGCGCCGAGAAAGGCCTGGGCTTGGGCCTCGCGATTGCCGACGGCCTGTGCCGGGTGCTGGGCCATCGTCTGAGCGTGCGCTCGTGGCCGGGCAAAGGCAGCGTGTTCAGCGTGCGCGTGCCACTGGCGCGCAACCAGGCCAGCCCGCAGCCCAAGCCGACAGCGGATAACGGCCAGCCATTGAGCGGCGCGCAAGTGCTGTGCGTGGATAACGAAGAAAGCATCCTGATCGGCATGCGCAGCCTGCTGACGCGCTGGGGGTGCGAAGTGTGGACCGCCACCGACCAGGCGCAGTGCGCGGCGTTGTTAGCCGAAGGGGTGCGGCCGCAACTGGCGCTGGTGGATTACCACTTGGATCATGGAGAAACCGGCACTGAATTGATGGGTTGGCTGCGCGCGCAGTTGGCGGAGCCTATTCCCGGTGTGGTCATCAGTGCCGACGGCCGTCCGGAGATGGTTGCCGAGGTGCATGCGGCTGGCTTGGACTATCTGGCCAAGCCGGTGAAGCCGGCGGCGTTGCGGGCGTTGCTGAGTCGACACTTACCTCTATAAATCGGATGCGCCCCCCACCCTTAGCGCTGCGTTTATTCGGGAAGGTGTGCGACGCCATCTGAATCGGTCATCGCCCGCTCCAGCAAATCCGCCGGCAGGCTTTTGCTCGCGCGAGCACCCAGCAGCCTTAATTGCTCGGTGCGGCTGACCAGATTTCCGCGTCCATCTGTCAGCTTGTTTCGCGCGGCGCTGTAGGCCTTATCCAACTGCTGAAGACGGTTGCCCACTTCGTCCAAGTCTTGGATAAACAGCACAAACTTGTCATACAGCCAACCAGCGCGCTCGGCGATTTCCCGGGCGTTCTGGCTTTGGCGTTCCTGCTTCCAAAGGCTGTCGATCACCCGCAGTGTCGCAAGCAAGGTCGTAGGGCTGACGATCACGATATGGCGGTCGAAGGCCTCTTGAAACAGATTCGGCTCGGCCTGCAACGCAGCGGAAAACGCCGCTTCGATCGGCACGAACAGCAAGACGAAATCCAGGCTGTGCAGGCCTTCCAGGCGCTTATAGTCCTTGCCGGCCAAGCCTTTGACGTGATTGCGCAGCGACAGCACGTGCTGTTTCAGCGCCGCTTGGCCAATCACTTCATCATCAGCCGCAACGTACTGTTGATACGCCGTCAGGCTGACCTTGGAATCCACCACCACCTGCTTGTCGCCAGGCAACATGATCAGCACATCCGGCTGAAAGCGTTCGCCGTCCGGCCCTTTGAGGCTGACCTGGGTCTGGTACTCGCGCCCCTTCTCCAGTCCCGCATGTTCCAGCACGCGCTCAAGGATCAGTTCGCCCCAGTTGCCCTGGGTTTTCTGGCCCTTGAGGGCGCGGGTCAGGTTGGTGGCTTCGTCTGACAGACGCAGGTTCAGTTGCTGTAAGCGCTCAAGCTCCTTGGCCAGGGAAAAACGCTCACGCGCCTCGTTCTGATAGCTCTCTTCCACACGCTTTTCGAAGGACTGTATGCGTTCCTTCAACGGATCGAGCAACTGTCCGAGGCGTTCCTGGCTGGTTTCAGCAAAGCGCTGTTCACGCTCGTCGAAGATCTTGCCGGCCAATTCGGCGAACTGCGCGCGCAGCTCATCTCGCGAGCCTTGCAGGTCAGTCAGACGCTGTTGATGGCTGTCCTGTTGCTCACGCAGTTCGGCGCGCAAGCCGGCCGCCAGGGCGTCGAGGCGCCGTAATTCGGTGTCTTTTGCGCTGCGGTCGAGGTTCCAGGCGTGGGCGGCGTCGCGGGCGTTGTCACGGTCGATCTGCAGCAGTTCGACTTCGCGGCGCACAGCGGCGAGGTCGGCCTGCTTGGCGGCGTTGGCCTGGCTCAGGTCGCTGATTTCATCGCGGCTGGCATCCAGTTGCGCGGCGAGGCCTTCCTGGGCCAGTTGCGCAGTGGCCAGGCGCTCTTCAAGCAATTCCCAGCCAGTGGTGCGCGCGGTCAACCGCCGCTGGAGCTGCCAGCACACGGCCAACAACGGCACTGCAGCGCCTGCAAGGCCCAGGGCAATACTGGTCCAGTCAAAAGCCATAGCCATTTCTGCCATCACCGAAAAGGAGCAAGGTTAACCAAGCATAGGGCGGGAAGACAGCTCAGTCTTCGACCTGGCCCAGTTCGCGTTGGGCGCGCAGGTCACCGGCACGGGCGGCCATGCGCAGCAGGTCGTGACCGATACGGCGGTCGCGGGCATTGCCGCATTCACGGCACATCAATTGGCCCAAGCGGCTTTGTGCGGCGACGACGCCTTCACGAGCCGGCTGCTTGAGCAAGCGTCCGGCGAAGTGTTTGACGTTGCTGCTGTGTCCCAGGCGCGGGCTGTCGAGCAACCACAGGGCCACTTTCAATGAGAAGCGCTTGGGTGCGGTAACAGTCTGTAGGGTGTCGGTAACAGAAGGTGATACTGAGCGAAACTTCATAAAGCACTGTGGGACAGAACGGAAGGCGCGCCACTCTACTCTTTTTTTCGTACAGGTAAAGCTCAAAAAACCGTGCACGCCCGTGCTAGAGCAAGCGCTTGGGACAATCCACAGAAGCTGTGGATAACTCAGTGGACAACCTACCTTAAACTCGCGCAAAGGCCCATGGAGCGGGGCTCGCAGTCAAACTGACGATTTTTTCACCAATAAAAAAAAGCCAGATTTTTCATTGACTTAAATTTCCATTACAGGCAAATGGCGAGGCTGCGATGCGATGGACAGCCTGGTTACACCTGCCGCAACCAATGTGCACAAGTACCGATCCGATGGTTATATCCCCGGCTTTTTTTGGAGCGACTGCCTTCAAAAACGTTACCGCGAAGCCAATTGGGGACTTTTCAAATCTTTACCGGCTCTCCACACTGCCCGACGGGCAACGCAATGCGGACTAGGTCGATGAAAGGAATTCTGTTATTCGCTGTGCTGTTACTGGCCATCTGCGCCATCTCATTGTGGATTAATGCCGCGCTGCCATCGCCAGATGGCGCGCTGTTCGCCATCGCTATCTTGCTGTCGGCCGCTTTCACGGCCATAAGCCTGTGCATCGAGCTCGGCGAAGGCCGCATCAACGATATGCGCGATGTGATGAAGGTCGTTGAGACCGGCCAATCACTGCGCCTGACCTTAGCCGCCTATGGGCTGGGCTGTTCGATGGCCGCAGCTATCACCGTACTGGTCTACCGCAGCCTGCTGGCTGGCTGATTGAAGTTTTTTTGGTAACACACTTCCATTACCTGTTTCATTCCGTTACTATCCGCGGCGTTAGTACCAAGCTGAAAGTCAATTCTGGTCGAACAACTCCCCTGAACAACACGGGATCGACCACCTCGAAGGTTTCCAGGTATCACTTGCGACGACATTGCCTTTGAACAAGCAAAGGGTGTCGCGAAGTTTCCATACTCTGACCGAACCAACCTGCAAATTGATCAGGATCTTCACCCTGGGCCCAGAACCTTTGCCCCTGTTGTGCTGCCTGCCCTCCTAAGTACCTACCTGCCAGCCCAAGCGCGCCTAACTTATTAGCGCTTCAAACTGGCTGCTTTGTTCCAGTCAGGTTCTTCGTTTGATCAATGGTGATCAACGTTACTGGAACGTTTTAACGTTGCACGGCTCTTAATCCGTGTCATTTGTAGGAACACCAATAATATGAACGCTCAAATCCATACTCAGGATGCCATTCGCACCCTCACTAATGCTTTTGCCCCAATGAACTGCCTGATCATGGCCGCTCGCAAAGGCTGCTTCAGCTTCACACTGGTCAACGAACACGGCATCGCTCGTCACAGCGAACGCCTGTACCCCGATCAATACTCCAGCGCAGAACCGCTG
This sequence comes from Pseudomonas sivasensis, assembly GCF_021391435.1. Lineage (NCBI taxonomy): Bacteria > Pseudomonadati > Pseudomonadota > Gammaproteobacteria > Pseudomonadales > Pseudomonadaceae > Pseudomonas > Pseudomonas sivasensis. Next base: position 4,564,345 of record NZ_CP090029.1, read on the forward strand.
CAGGCCGTGATCGAGCGTACCCGTCAGGCACTGGTTGCCTGATCGACCCGAGTCGCTGAAACACAAAAAACCCTGTTTAAAACACAGGGTTTTTTATTGCCTGCGATTCCTGAATTGCGAAGTTTTACTAAGTTCAAATCGATATAAACATTATAACTGGTTGAATAAGATGTTTTAAAAACAGGCCTTTACATCGCGAATATGACACTACACTTCAACTCAAGCGGCGTGATCCGCTTCCGGCGAGCCTGAGATCCGATCCACTGCTGCCAAGCCCCCTCCTTCTCAGGTCTCGTCGACCACTTTCACGGATTGAGGCTTGTATGGGTATCGCTGCCAGTGAATTGTGTCGTTATGTAATCCGGCCGACGCTGATGTACCTCGACCGACAGAGCCCAACGGCAGAGTCTCTGCTCCTGGGTATCGCGGCCAGCCAGTCGGAATTGGGTTCCGCCTTGCACGATCGACGCGGTCACGGCCTGTACAGCATCACCGAACCCCGTCATCGCGCCTTGTGGGACACCTACCTGGCACTCGACCCCGAGCGTGCCAGCCTGGTGCGCGGGCTGGCCAGCCAACACGCCTTTCTCAGCGCCCCACAATTGGAGCTCACCGTAAACCTGCGTTACGCCACCGCCATCGCATGGCTTCTGGTGGAACAACACAGCCCTGCCCTGCCTCAATCCGGTGACGTTTTAGCGATGGCACGTATCTGGAAAGAAATATTTCATCCGCAAGGAAGGCTGCGAGATTTCACCCAAACCTGGCAAACCTGTGTTTCACCCATGAATCACGTGGCCTGCTGACCGGGCAATTTGCAAGATTCGCCAAAAACGCTGAATTTTGGTCGGATTGTCCTACAAAAACGCTCTATCTCCGACATTACAGCCTATAGCGCGATGTTAATTTTATTGGTACTTTCCGCAGCGGTGATCACCACGGAGTTCTAATAATGAAAAAAGTAATGCTCAAGACCACACTTAGCCTCGCCGTTGCCATGGCATCCTCCCAACTGTTCGCAAGCGGCTTTGCACTGAACGAACAAAGCGTGAGCGGGATGGGTACGGGTTTCGCAGGTCGCTCCTCTTCTGCCGATGATGCAAGCACTGTTTACGGTAACCCTGCCGGTATGGCTCGCCTGAATGGCCAGCAGATCACGGGCGGTGTTGCTGCCATTGATGCTTCGTCCAACATCAAGGACACGGGCGGCGCCTCCAGCGGCTCGAACAAAGGTGACATGGTACCGTTCACCGCCGTGCCATTCGGTTTCTACACCAACAAACTTGACGATCAGTGGGCCATCGGCTTCGGTGTGTATGCACCGTTCGGCCTGGTGACCGACTATGAAAACGGCTTCCAGGGCCGTGGTTTCGGCAGCAAGAGTGAAGTGAAGGTCATGACCTTCCAGCCAACTGTCAGCTACGCGTTCAACGATCGTGTGTCGATCGGCTTTGGTCCAACGATCAACCGGATTTCCGGCGTGCTGGAATCGGACAAGACCTTGTCCCCTGCATTCTCCGATACCAATGTCAAAATCAAGGGCGACGATACCGCGCTGGGCTTCAATGTCGGCGTACTGGTACAAGCCACCGATACCACCCGAGTCGGCCTGACCTACCACTCCAAAGTGAAGTACAAGCTTGAGGGTCACACGACCGTCAGCGGCCCGGCAGCCACCCAAGGGTTCCTGCGTAACAACCGCTACGACGCATCGTTGAAAATTGAAACGCCAGAATCCTACGATCTGTCGGTCACTCAAGACCTGACCGATGCCTGGAAACTGTATGGCGGTGCAACCTGGACCCGCTGGAGCCGCCTGAAAGAAATCACTGTTAACAACGAAGGCGTGACCGGTACAAACGGCGGCATCCTGGCCCCGAGCCGAATCAGCAACATTACTGAAGAACAAAACTGGCATGACACCTGGGCGTACGCCGTGGGTACTTCGTACCAGTTGACCAAACAGGTCGTGCTGCGTACTGGCCTGACCTTCGACCAGTCGCCAACCAACAACACCGACCGTTCGCCGCGCATTCCTACTGGCGACCGTACGATCTTCAGTGTTGGCTTGGGCTACAAAGTGATGGATAACATGACGGTAGACCTGGCTTATTCCTACCTCAAGGAAGAAGACGTCAAGGTCAATAACACTGCGGCGCCGTCGAGCTATCGCGCCAAGTACGAAAACAGTGCCAACGGTTTCGGCCTGGGCATGACCTACACCTTCTGATTCAGGCAGGTGTAAAAAAGCCCCGCTCTCCTGCAAAGGAGGCGGGGCTTTTCATTGGGCGCGGATCAGGGTTTAGACGCTATCGCCTGCTCCACCGCCTTGATCAGCTCCGGGCTGTCCGGCTTGGTCAGGCTGGAAAAATCGGCAATCACCTTACCCTGGCGATCCACCACGTACTTGTAGAAATTCCACTTCGGCGCGTTGCTCTGCTGTGCCAACACCTTGAACAGATTCACTGCATCAGGGCCCTTGACCTTCTGCGGCTCGGTCATGGTGAAGGTCACGCCGTAGTTCACGTAGCAGACCTTGGCGGTCTCCTCGCCGGTCTTGGCTTCCTGCTTGAAGTCATCGGACGGCACGCCGATCACTTCCAGCCCTTGATCCTTGTAGCGTTGATACAAGGCTTCGAGGCCTTTGAACTGCGGGGCGAATCCGCAAAAGCTTGCGGTGTTGACGATAACCAAAGGCTTGCCGGCAAAGCGCTGGCACAGGTCGATGGATTCCTTGGCGCGCAGTTTGGGCAATTGGCCTTCAAGCAAAGGTGGGCAATCAGCAGCCAACGCCACACCGCCAAAAGCCGCCATCAGCACAGGTACAGCCAGCCAGCGCATCTGCATGTCGAAACGTCCTTTCAAGAGTTCAGGGATCGAACTTAACAGATCGACATACCCAGTTGCATCAATGCCAGCCCGCCGCGCTGCCAGCCCCACCATGCCAGCACCAGCAGGATGAGCCCCGCAATAATCAATAAACCCTGTGCTTTCAGGCTCATGCCGCCTCCATTTGCGCCTGTAGACGCGCCACCGGCCGCTCGCGTACCGGCCAATTGAGGGCGGCTGCGAGCAGGCTCAACACAATGGCACCTTGCCAGATCAAATCGTAGTTGCCGGTTCGATCATAGACCACCCCGCCCAACCAACCGCCGAGGAACGAACCAATCTGATGGAACAAGAACACAATCCCACCGAGCATCGAAAGATTTCGCACGCCAAACAAGGTGGCTACGGTGCCGTTGGTCAGCGGCACCGTGGACAACCACAGCAAGCCCATCGCCATGCCGAACAGGTAGGCGCTGAGTTGGGTCACCGGCGCCCACAGGAACAGCACAATCACCACCGCTCGCAACAGGTACAACCCGGTCAGCAGACGCGGCTTGGACATACGCCCACCCAGCCAACCGGCGGTGTAGGTACCGACGATATTGAACAGGCCAATCAATGCCAGCACGGTGGTGCCTGTGGTGGCCGGCAAGTGCTGATCCACCAGGTAGGCCGGCAGGTGCACACCGATAAACACCACCTGGAAACCACAGACGAAAAAGCCAAAGGCCAGCAGCCAGAATCCGGAGTGTCCGCAGGCTTCGTGCAATGCCTCGCGCAAGGTCTGCTGCCCGGCCAGTACCGGCAGCGGCCGATCCTTGAGCATGCTGACCAGCGGCAAGATCAACGCTACCATCAGGCCCAACGCAAGCAGTGCTGCGGACCAGCCCAGCCAACTGATCAAGCCTAAGGTGCCGGGCACCATAGCGAACTGGCCGAATGAACCTGCGGCGCTGGCAATACCCATGGCCATGCTGCGTTTTTCCGGCGCCACGGCACGGCCGACGACCCCAAGAATCACCGAAAACGAGGTTCCAGAGAGGCCGATACCAATCAGCAGACCGGCACTCAGCGAAAGCGACCACGCGGAATCGGACAGGCCCATCAACACGAGGCCCACGGCGTACAGCACTCCACCTACAAATACCACTTTGGTCGCGCCGAATCGGTCGGCCACCGCCCCCGCAAATGGCTGCGCCAGGCCCCAGATCAGATTCTGCAGCGCAATCGCCAAGGCGAACGTGCCTCGACCCCAGCCGAATTCACTGCTCATTGGCGCAAGGAACAGGCCGAAACCGTGCCGCACCCCCAATGACAACGCCAGGATCAGCGCACTCCCCACTAGGATCCAACCACTGGTGCGCCACATCGAGGTCATTTCTTATTCTCCGCTCGCGGGTATATACCCGCTTATGTTCGAACAAGCTCGCCTTCAGGCGAGCTCATCCAGCAAGGCCAACAAGGTTTCGCGTTTATCCGCGCCGAGTTGATCGATCAATTTCTGTTGCGCTGCTTCCCAGGCTGGCAAGGCCGCAGCCAGCCGTTCTGCACCGGCCTCGGTCAGCAGCACCAGGCGATTTCGCAGGTCATTGCCCTCGACCAACTGGACCAATCCTTCGCACTCCAACACCCGGAGATTGCGCCCCAAGGTGCTGCGGTCCAGCCCCATGGCGTCCGCCAGGCTGGAAATGCTCGGCTGATCAAGGCGCTGCAGGTTACACAGCAAAGAATACTGGGCAACGTTGATCCCGAAGCCGTCGAGGGCGCCGTCGTAGTGCCTGCTGACGCCACGGGCGGCGCGTCGCAGGTTGGTGCATAAACATTGGGAGGCAAGCATGGAACGTGTATATACCCGCGATTATTGAAATGCAAGAAAGTGTTACAGCGCCAGACCGACCAATACAGCGACTTCCAGCAGCTCCAACAAGGCCCCAGCGGTGTCGCCGGTGGTGCCGCCGAGGCGATTGACCATCAACTGGCGCAGACCAATGAAGCAGATCGCCGCGAGCAGCACCGCGATCCCACCACTGAATCCCCCGATAAGAATGCAGGCCAGAGCACTGAGGATCAGCACCTGTTGGCCGACGAGCCGAGGTAAATGATCCGACAATGCCTGACCCAATCCGCCAGCACGCACATAACGAGTGGTCAGAAACAACGCCAGCATCGAGGCCCGCCCGATCAGCGGTGCCAAAATGAGCGCAGCGCCGTTGTGTTGCTCAATCAAGGCCACCAGTGCAGTGAACTTGAGCAGCAACACCAAGCCCAGGGTGACTACCGCAATCGGTCCACTGCGGGGGTCTTTCATGATGGTCAGGGTGCGCTCACGGTCGCCAAAACCACCGAGCCAGGCGTCCGCGCTATCCGCCAGGCCATCCAAGTGCAACCCGCCACTGAGCAGCACCCAGGCCGTCAGCAGCAGCGCGGCATGCAGCAACAATGGCGCCCCCATCAGCGCCGTATTCAAACCCCACAACAGCAACCCGAACAGCAGCCCGACTACCGGATAAAACAGCAACGAGCGCCCCAACTCCTGCGGCTGCGGCATGCCCGGCAAGCGAATCGGCAGGCTGCTGAGAAATTGCAGGGCAATCCAGAACGGCAGCATCGTCAGATTCCTTCCTTCAACACGCCATCGGCAGCGACCTGCAAGCTGAACAGCCCACCATGGCCAACTTCGACATTCAGCAACTGCTCGCGGGGCAAGCCTCGGGCCTGGGCCAATAGCAAACGCATCACCCCGCCATGGCTGATCAACAGCACGCGCTCACCGGCATAGGCCTGATGCAAGCGTGAGACGGCGCTCAAAACACGTTCGGAAAATTCCCTGACCGGCTCACCCTCAGGTGGCGTGAAGCTATAGGGATCTGCCCAGAACAGGCCCAAGCCTTCGGCGTCGGTTTCCATCAACGCCGCCGCGCTCTGTCCTTCCCAAGCGCCGAAGTGCAGCTCTTGCAGGTCCTTTTCCAAGCTCACCGGCACCTTCAGCCGCGCCGCCAACTCATCAGCGAAGCGCGCGCAGCGTTGCAGCGGCGAACTGATGAGCCGGTCCCAAGGCCCCTGCGCTATGACGGCGGCGCGCATCTGCTCCCAGCCTTTGGCGGTCAAGGCGTCATCCAGGCTGCCACGCAGGCCGCCGCCCAGCTCGGTTTCGCCGTGGCGCAGCAGGTCCAGGTGCAAAATCATGCCGGACGGTCTGCCACGGCCGCTTCAGCAAAGGTCGCCATCTGCCCGTGCAGCGCACACGCCAGGCGCAACAACGGTACCGCCAACGCGGCGCCGCTGCCTTCGCCCAGGCGCAAGCCGAGTTCGAGCAACGGTTGTGCATCAAGGCTTTGCAGCACATGACGATGACCCGGTTCAGCGCCCCGATGGCCGAACAACAGCCAATCGCGGCAGTCCGAATTCAGACGCGTGGCCACCAGTGCGGCGACCGTGCAGATAAACCCATCCACCAGCACCACCACGCCTTCTTGGGCGCACGCCAGATAAGCTCCCACCAATGCAGCAATCTCAAAGCCGCCCAGGTTGAACAGGGTGTGCAGTGCGTCACCACGCTGCCCGGCATGCAACGCCAACGCGCGTTCGATCACGGCAACCTTGTGGCTCACCCCTTCAGCGTTCAACCCTGTACCCGGGCCGGTCAGATCGCTGACGCGGCAATCGAGCAACGCGCACGCTAACGCACTGGCGGCGGTGGTGTTGCCGATGCCCATTTCGCCGCCGATAAACAACTGCGCACCGCTTTCACGGGCACGCAGCACGCTGTCGCGACCCGCTTGCAATGCCAATTGCCCCTGAGCCACGGTCATTGCCGGGCCCTTGACGAAGTTGGCGGTGCCCGCACCGATATTCAGGTGACGCACGCCCGGCAGGCTCAGCGACGGGTTCACCGTACCGAGGTCGACCACCTCCAACTGCCCATCCAATTGCCGCGCCAGTACGCTGATGGCCGCACCACCGGTGACAAAGTTATGCAGCATCTGCCCGGTCACTTCCTGGGGATACGCCGACACACCTTCGGCAACCACGCCGTGATCCCCGGCAAAAATCGCAATCCACACGTGATCAACCGACGGTTTGACCTGGCCCTGCAAGCCAGCCAATTGCACGGCCAGCGCTTCCAACTGACCGAGGGAACCGGCCGGCTTGGTCAATTGCTGCTGGCGCGCCAAGGCCTGTTCGTACGCCGAGGCGTCAATCGCCTTACAAGGGTTGAGCCACCAGGTGTCAGTCATAACGCAATACCTTTCAAAGTCAGGGGCAGGCCGGCAACCGTCAGGACAACACGCTGACACCGCTCGGCCAAAGCTTGATGCAGCCAACCGGCTTCATCCACATAGCGGCGAGTCAATTCGCCCAGCGGCACGACACCCATTCCGGTCTCGTTGCTGACAAAAATGATTTCCCCCGGCAGCGTGGCCAGGGTTTCCAGCAATTGATCGCGCTCAAACGCCAAGCGCTCTGCGTCTTCGAGCATCAGCAGATTGGTCAGCCACAGGGTCAGGCAATCCACCAGCAAGCAGCGACCGGGTGCGGCGTTTTCGCGTAGCACACGCGCCAGCTCGACAGGCTCTTCGATCAAACCCCAATGATCAGGGCGACGCTCGCGATGCGAGGCAACGCGGGCATTCATCTCGCCGTCAAGCGGCTGACTGGTGGCGATATAGATGACGGGCAAAGCGCTGTCGCTGGCGAGCTTTTCGGCCAGGCGGCTTTTACCGGAACGAGCGCCGCCTAAAATCAGTTGAAGCATGAGACACCCCCTACCCATTCACCCATCCACGATGCGAAGCGAGTCGTTTTTGATCCTGCTTTTGATCTGAAGTCGCCCCGTAAACCACGCTGGCCGAACGCAGGAATGGATATGTACACCGAAAGCCCCCTCCCACCTTTGAACCGTGTGTACACCATTAAATCCCACACAGTTTGCGCAACAAATCGGTGTCCAAATGGTTCTCCACCAGATCGGCCAGGCGTTCGATATCGCGCTCGCGCAGGGCGTGGTAGTCCACCTCCTGCACATCCTGCAACCCTGCCCAACGCAGCAACGCACTGCAGGCCGCCGGGGTCTCGAACAAGCCATGCAGATACGTGCCGAGAATCTGCCCGTCAGCACTTTGCGCGCCGTCACGGCGACCGTCCTCCAGCAGCACGGCGGCGTTCGACAGGGCAGCGCCACACGTCACACCCGCATGAATCTCGTACCCGCTGACCTCAGCATCCTCCAGCAACAACCGCCCCCGCACATTGCGCAGTTGCTTCTCTTCTTCCAAAGTCGTGCTGAACGCCAACAACCCCAACCCCTCACTGGAACCCGCCGCTCCTTCCAGCCCCAATGGGTCATGCACCTGCTCGCCCAGCATCTGCAACCCGCCGCAAATCCCCAGCACCTTGCCGCCATACCGCAAATGCCGTGCTACGGCGGTATCCCAGCCATTGGCACGCAGATACGCCAAATCACTGCGCACGCTTTTCGAGCCCGGCAGGATGATCAGGTCGGCGGCAGGAATCGACTGGCCCGGACCGACAAACTGCAAATCCACCTGAGGATGCAGGCGCAGTGGGTCAAAATCCGTGTGATTGCTGATGCGCGGCAATACCGGCACCACCACCTTGAGCACCTGCGCCGCCTTGTCGATCTGACGCTGGTCGATGCCGTCTTCAGCCTCCAAGTGCAAATCCATCACGTAGGGCAAAACCCCCACCACCGGTTTGCCAGTGCGTGCTTGCAGCCAATCCAAACCGGGTTGCAACAGCGCGATATCGCCGCGAAAACGGTTGATGACGAAGCCCTTGACCCGCTCTTGTTCGGTGGGCGAAAGCAATTCCAAGGTGCCGACCAGATGGGCAAACACACCGCCGCGATTGATGTCGGCGATCAGCAGCACTGGGCAGTCGACGGCTTCGGCGAAGCCCATGTTGGCAATGTCATTGGCGCGCAGGTTGATCTCCGCCGGGGAGCCTGCGCCTTCCACCATTACCACCGGATAGGCTTCGCTCAACCGTGCGTGGGAGGCCAGCACTGCCTGCATGGCGATGGCTTTGTAGTCGTGATAGGCCACGGCGTTCATGGTGGTCACGGCGCGGCCGTGGATGATCACTTGGGAACCGGTGTCGCTGTTGGGTTTGAGCAGCACCGGGTTCATGTCGGTGTGAGGCGCCAGATTAGCTGCCTGGGCCTGCACCGCCTGGGCGCGGCCGATCTCGCCGCCTTCGGCCGTCACGGCACTGTTGAGCGCCATGTTCTGCGGCTTGAACGGCACCACTGCGACGCCTTGGCGTACCAGCCAGCGGCACAGCGCGGTCACCAGCGTACTTTTGCCGGCGTCGGACGTGGTGCCTTGCACCATCAGCGTACTCATGAAGCATCCTTATAGGCGGCCAGTGCGGCGTCGAGTCGCAACCAATCGGCCTCGGTGTCGGGCAGGCCGAAGCGCAGGCTGCTGTCGTGGACGAACAGGCGCAGGAGGATGCCGCGCTGGGCCATGAATTCGTGCATGCGTTCGGCGTGCGGGGTGATCAGCCATTGGAACAACGCGCAGCCGCCCTGAGGCTGAAATCCGTGGCGCTCAAGCAGCGTGAACAATCGCTCGCCAGCCTCGACGCAACGCGCCCGCTGACGGGTATGCCCGGCAGTGTCGCGCAGGCACACTTGCCCCAACACGCGCGTCGGTCCGCTAACGGCCCAAGGCCCGACCTGTTCAGCGAGCAACTTGAGCAACTTGCGTTCGGCCAGCACAAATCCCAGACGCACGCCGGCCAGGCCGAAGAACTTGCCGAACGAGCGCAACACAATCAGACCGACCTGATGAGCCTGGCCTGCCAAACTCAACTCCGGCGTCACGTCCATAAACGCTTCGTCCACCACCAGCCAGCCGCCGCGCTGGGCCAGCCGTGTGTGCCAGTCCAGCAGGCGCTGGGGAGTCAGGCTCTGGCCTGTAGGATTGTTGGGATTGACCACCACCAAAACGTCGAGGCTATCGAGGAAGAAGTCGACTTCCTGTTCCTGCACCTCGCGCACCACATACCCGGCGCGGCGCCAGGCTTCGGCATGCTCGGCATAGCAAGGCGACAGCACGCCGACTTTGCCGGATCGGCGCAGGCGCGGCAGCAACTGGATCGCCGCCTGGGAACCGGGCACCGGCAATAAATGCGCGGCCCCGTAGTACTCGCTGGCAGCCTGTTCCAAGCCGTCGTCGGTCTCTGGCAATCGTGCCCAGGCACGCAGCGGGATCGGCGGGATCGGCCAGGGCCAAGGCGCGAGACCGCTGGACAGGTCAAGCCAGTCGGCCTCGGCAATCCCGTATTGAATGGATGCTTTACGCAGTCGGCCACCGTGTTCAAGCATAGAATTGCGCCCCCACACATAGGATCAGCAGCCACAACCATACGCCGCGCTGCACCAGTTGCCAGCCTCGGTCGATGGAGTCGGCATCCGCCGCCGGGCCTTCGCCCAATGGCGGACGCTGGTGCACTTCGCCGTGATAAATCGCAGCACCACCCAATTCAACACCCAAGGCGCCTGCGCCGGCAGCCATCACCGGCCCGGCGTTGGGGCTGTCCCAGGTCGGGCCCTGGGTGCGCCAGCATTTGAGGGCCAGGCGGGTTTTGCCGAGCACGGCGTAGGTCAAGGCCACCAGGCGTGCCGGAATGTAGTTGAGCACGTCGTCGATTTTCGCTGCGGCCCAGCCGAAGCGCTCGAAGCGTTCGTTGCGATAGCCCCACATGGCATCAAGGGTGTTGCTCAATCGGTAGAGCACCACGCCCGGTACGCCAGCGACCACGAACCAGAACAGCGCGGCGAATATCGCATCGCTGCCGTTTTCCAATACCGATTCGGTGGCAGCGCGGGCGACTTCGGTGCGATCCAGCTCGCTGGTCTGGCGGCTCACCAGGTAACTCACCCGCGTGCGGGCTTCATCCAGGTCATCGCTGCGCAACGCCTGGGCCACCGGCATCACATGCTCGCCGAGGCTGCGCATACCGAGGGCGCAGTACAACGCCAGAATCTCCAACACCCAGCCGATATAAGGCGCCCACGACAACGCGGTGGCCAGCAGCGTCAGCGGCACCACGGCGATAAACCACGCCGTCACGCCGTGACTGCGCCAGCCACGGCCGCCACTGTTGAAACGTTGCTCGATGCGCCCGGCAAAATTGCCGAACGCCACCAGCGGATGCCAGCGCCTGGGCTCGCCCAGTAGCGCATCCAACGCCACTGCAGCGACACACAGCAAGGCCACACTCATTGACTTACTCCCCACGTATTCTCATACAACATGTCACTCAGCGGACGCGGTTCGGTCCAGCCTTCGAGCTGCAACATCGGTGCCGGATAGAACTCGACGACCGGCCCCAGGCACAACACAGCCAGAGGTTTTGCGCCGGGCGGCAGGCCCAGCAAATCGGCCAGGGCCTGGGGCTCAAACAACGAGACCCAGCCCATGCCAAGGCCTTCCACGCGAGCGGCCAGCCACAGATTCTGGATCGCGCAGGACAGCGAGGCCATGTCCATCTCCGGCAAGGTGCGCCGGCCGAAAATATGGCGCTCGCGATCATCCATCAATGCCGCCACCAGTACTTCGGCACAGTCATTGATGCCTTCGACCTTAAGCCTCATGAACTCATCGGTACGTTCGCCAAGGGCCTCGGCTGTGCGCACGCGCTCTTCTTCCACCAGTTGCTGGATCTGCCCGCGCAGGTGGCGGTCGCTGATGCGGATAAAACGCCAGGGCTGCATGAGGCCGACACTCGGCGCCTGATGCGCGGCCTGAAGCAGGCGGTGGAGCAATTCAGGGGCGACAGTGCCACCGCTGAAGTGGCGCATGTCGCGGCGTTCGGCAATGGCGCGGTAAACGGCATCGCGGTCGGCCTGGGGGAAGGCGTTGTCAGTCATGGCGCTATCGTGGGTAAAAACAATGCGGCCACAGCAGCCGGATTCGACGGAAAGTAGAAGTGCACGTAAGAGGCCGTCATCCGCCCCTGTCGGTAGACCGCTTCGGCCCCGCGCCCACCATTGGGGCTCAGACCACGGGCAATCGGTTGCCATTCGGTGCTGGTCAGGGAGTGGTGATAGGTATGGCCGCGCAGCACGCCTTCCGGCAATTCGACGCTTTGCAGCGCCAGGGCCGCCAGTTTCTTTTGCATCACTGCATCACCCTGCAACAGGCCGAGCAGTTCGGCGCGGTTGCCGTCGACGTCGGTGAGGGAGTTCAGCAGGTAGAGCATGCCGCCACACTCAGCGAGCAACGGCTTACCCGCCGCATGGTGAGCACGGATGGCGTCGAGCATCGGAGTATTTTCCGACAACGCCTGGTGGTGCAGTTCCGGGTAGCCGCCAGGCAGATACAGACTGTCGGCGTCAGGTAATTCGCGATCGTGGATCGGGGAGAAAAATGTCAGCTCAGCGCCCATCGCCCGCAACAGGTCAAGACTGGCGCCGTAGGTGAAGGCGAAGGCTTCGTCGCGGGCCACGGCAATGCGGACACCGGCCAACAACGGCTCAGCTTCGATCACTTCAGGCGCGGCGAAGGTCACGGGCGGCGGTAAAGCGACTTCGCAACTGCTGCCCAAGGCTTGGGCGGCGGCGTCCAGGCGTGCATCGAGGTCATTCAGTTCGCTGGCTTGAACCAGGCCCAGATGACGGCTCGGCAGCTCGATTCCCGTCTCGCGGGACAGCGCGCCGTACCAGCGCAGGCCTTCAGTGAGGCTACCTTCGAGCAATTGCGCATGACGCAACGTGCCGACGCGGTTGGCCAACACGCCCGCGAACGGTAGATCCGGCTGGTAGCGCGCAAGGCCCAGCGCCAGAGCACCAAAGGTTTGGGCCATGGCGGTGCCATCAATCACGCCCAGCACTGGCACGCCGAAGTGCCGCGCCAGGTCGGCACTGGAGGGCGTGCCGTCGAACAGACCCATCACGCCTTCGATCAGGATCAGGTCGGCCTCCCCCGCCGCTTCCCACAGCAGGCGGCGACTTTCCTGCTCGCCCACCATCCACATATCCAATTGATACACCGGCGCACCGCTGGCGCGTTCGTGGATCATCGGGTCCAGAAAGTCCGGACCGCATTTGAACACGCGCACCCTACGTCCCAGATTGCGGTGCAAACGAGCCAGGGCGGCGGTGACGGTAGTTTTGCCTTGGCCGGACGCCGGTGCGGCGATCAATACGGCCGGGCAATGACGGGGCTGATTCAAAGTTCGACGCCCTTCTGTGCCTTGATACCGGCCTGGAATGCGTGTTTGAGCATGCCCATTTCGGTGACGGTGTCGCCCATCTCGATCAGCTCCGGCTTAGCGCCACGGCCAGTGACCACCACGTGTTGCATCGGCGGGCGGGCTTGCAGGTCGCTGAGCACTTGGTCCAGGTCGAGGTAACCGTGCTTGAGGGCTATGTTCAGCTCGTCCAGCACCACCAGGCCGATGGTTGGGTCTTGCAGCAGTTCGCGGGATACCGCCCAGGCTGCCTCGGCGGCGGCGATATCGCGCTGGCGGTCCTGGGTTTCCCAGGTAAAGCCTTCGCCCATGACGTGGAAACGCACTTGCTCGGGGAAGCGGCGGAAGAACAACTCTTCGCCAGTGCTGTTACGCCCCTTGATGAACTGCACCACACCGCATTGCATCCCATGGCCCATGGCGCGAGCGAGCATCCCAAACGCCGAGCTGCTCTTGCCTTTGCCGTTGCCGGTGAGTACCAGCAGCAAGCCGCATTCGTTAGGGGAGTTGGCGATGCGCTCGTCGATCACGGCTTTTTTGCGCAGCATGCGCGCCAGGTGGCGTTCGTCGCGGTCGGGGGTATCGGTCATGGCAGCTCTCCGTTGGGGCTGGACAAAAACGGCGGGCAGGAAAAAGAAAAAACAGACAGCCAAGCATCGCCCACCGTGATGCTGTTGGATGATCCAGGCCGGTCTCCGGGCTCATGAGTGGCGCAGCTCTTGTAGAGAGCAAGCAGGCCAACGCTGCGCCTTCCCATATCGCACGCGATACAGTGGCAAAAGCAGCGTCTTGACTCATTTACCGTTGCGGGGGCAGCGCCGGAATTGCGGCGGCGCTGTGTACAAGCGCGCTCACTCACCGGCTTCCCTGTTTCACTCTGTCGACCCACGGGTCACAGAGCACCTGGAACAAGCGGCGAAGGTTAGTGGGTTGGGGATGGAGCGTCAATGAAAGCTGGTCGAGTACTTGAACCATCGCACCACCGCCCTCCTCTACCCTTACAGGTATCAAGGAGAACACCATGCATAAAACCAGACTCGCCCTGTTAATCATGCTTGCCGGCACCCTCGCGGCGTGCGGAGAAAGCTCAACCCTGAAGGTTTCCGACGGCACCGGCCCCTCGCCCAGACTGCCGGAACCGAACAAAACGCTGATCCCTACCGTCAACATCGCTCCAGCCATCGGCTGGCCAGATGGCGCGAAGCCAACGGCAGCCCCCGGCACCCAAGTGGCCGCGTTCGCCGAGGGTCTCGACCACCCGCGCTGGCTGTATGTGTTGCCTAATGGCGATGTGCTGGTGGCGGAAACCAACGCACCGCCCAAACCGGATGACGCCAAGGGCATACGCGGCTGGGTCATGGAGAAGGTCATGGGACGTGCCGGCGCCGGGGTGCCGAGCCCGAACCGTATCACTCTACTGCGCGATGCCGACCACGACGGCGTCGCCGAAACACGTACGGTGTTTCTGGAAAACCTCAATTCGCCGTTCGGTATGACCCTGGTCGGAAACGACCTGTATGTGGCCGACTCGGACAAGCTGCTGCGTTTCCCCTATCAGCCAGGCGAAACTGCCATCAAGGCCCAAGGCTCCAAGGTGGTCGACTTGCCAGGCGGTCCGCTGAACCACCACTGGACGAAAAACGTCGTGGCCAGCAAGGACGGCAGCAAGCTGTACGTGAGCGTCGGCTCAAACAGCAACGTCGGTGAAAACGGCCTGGAGGCGGAACAGGGGCGTGCCGCGATCTGGGAAGTCGACCGCGCCAGCGGCCAGCACCGTATTTTCGCCTCCGGCCTGCGCAACCCCAATGGCATGGCTTGGGAACCGCAGAGCGGCAAGCTGTGGACAGCGGTGAACGAGCGCGACGAGATCGGCAGCGACCTAGTGCCGGACTACATCACCTCGGTCAAGGACGGCGGTTTCTATGGCTGGCCGTTCAGCTATTACGGTCAGCATGTGGATGTGCGCGTCACGCCGCAGAACCCGGACCTGGTCGCCAAGGCCATTGCGCCGGACTACGCCGTAGGGCCGCACACCGCTTCTTTGGGCCTGACGTTCGCCGAGGGCAGCAAACTCCCGGCGCCGTTCAGCAACGGCGCATTCATCGGCCAGCATGGCTCGTGGAATCGCAAGCCGCACAGCGGCTACAAGGTGATTTTCGTGCCATTCGACGCAGGCCTGCCTAAAGGTCAGCCGGTGGACGTGCTGACCGGCTTCCTTGATAAAGATGAGAAAGCCATGGGCCGCCCAGTGGGCGTGGTGATTGATCAGCAAGGGGACTTGCTGGTGGCGGATGACGTGGGGAACAAGGTATGGCGGGTGTCGGCGGCCAAATAAACGCCCCCAGAAGCATGACAAAACCAATGTGGGAGGGGGCTTGCTCCCGATAGCAGTGGGTCAGGCACAGACACTGTGACTGATACTTCGCTATCGGGGGCAAGCCCCCTCCCACATTTAGTTAGGTATTGGGTTCAGGGATTACGTGCCAGGTTTGCTGGCAATACCCGCTTGGCGCTCAGATAGGCATTCTGCCAATACGCCTTGGACAGGGTATCGAGCTTCACCGTACCGCCGGTTTGCGGCGCATGGACAAAGCGGCCCTCGCCCACATAGATCCCAGCATGGCTGACCTGCGAACCACCACCGGTGGCGAAGAACAGCAGGTCACCGGTTTGCAGGTTCTGCTCACTCACGTCCTGAGCGCGCATCACGATCAGCTCACGGGTAGTGCGTGGCAGGGAAATGCCGGCGGCGTCACGGAACACAAAGCCGATCAGGCCACTGCAATCAAAGCCCGAGTCCGGCGTGTTGCCACCCCAGCGATAAGGCGTGCCGACCAGGCCCAGCGCACGGAAGAGCACGTCTTCGGCAGCAGGCGAGAAATTCTGGGTGGCGTAGTTGAATACCGGCTTGGGCTTGACCGCGACAGGAGCAGGCGGCGGACGGCTGGCGCAGGCGCTGAGCAGCGCGGCGCAAACGAGAAGAACTAGGCGGGCTGACGTCGACATGTGCAGAACAATCCTGGTCTGGATGCGGCTTTCGCTGCCGAACGCTGAAAACCAGAACGCGCAAGCAAGGCTCGCGCGAACGGATTACAACAATGTCCAGGGATTCTAGCGCTTACACGTCAAACTTCAAGTATCACTTTAAGTTTACTTGCTAGCGGTAACGGTCGTCGGGGCCATGGCGAGTGCGCGCTTGGCTTCGATGAAGGTTTTGCTCCAGTAACTGTCGCCCAGGTTGTCGACTCGGACACCGCCACTGCGACGGCTGCTGGAGTGGATAAACTGGTTATCACCCAGGTAAATACCGGCGTGACTGACACGACCACGACCTGCAGTACTGAAGAAAAGCAGATCACCGGGCTTGAGGTTGTTGCGCGCGACCAACGGTGCGTTCACGTTGATCATTTCGCGAGTGGAGCGTGGCAAGTTCATGCCAGCTTCTTCACGAAACAGATAGCCGATGAAACCGCTGCAGTCGAAACCGGCTTCGGAAGTACCGCCAAAACGGTAACGGGTACCGATCAGGGACATGCCGCGTTCGAGAATGCTGTCGGCCAGAACTGGAAGCTGATAAGGCTTGCTGCCGGAGAAATCGGCCAGTTCTTTCTCTGTTGCAACTTCTTCCTCATAGACAGTGGAAGACTGCGCTGCAACAAATTTTGCCTGGGAATGTTGTTGAGGCTTTTGCTGCTCAACCACCTGCTGAGGGTGGGAGGCGCAACCAAACAACAGGGTAACGAGTGCGAGAGGCACGAGGGGTGCGAAGCGATTTAGCATGGGCACGACCGTGGCTGATGTGTAAAGAAGCCGAGACTATGCCCTCTATCACATCGATTTGCAAATTCAATCGTGATCTATGTGACTTCCTGTTTGGACTATGACATCTAAGCCCTTAACACCCTATACGCACCTTTCGCGTGGCCAAACCGGCCCAAACGCGGGTTTTCTGACGCCTGGAATTTGCCAAAACCCCTGCAAACAAAGGGGTTGCTACCAGCCGAGGGTTTCTTTGAGAAAGGGAATGGTCAGTTTACGCTGGGCCTGCAAAGAGGCTTGATCGAGCTGTTCGAGCAAATCGAACAACGCACTCATGCTGCGAGTGCCACGGGTGAGGATAAAGTGTCCGACTTCGTCGGTGAGGTGCAGGCCGCGGCGAGAGGCACGCAGTTGCAGGGCGCGCAATTTGTCTTCGTCGGAGAGCGGGCGCATCTGGAAGATCAGCGCCAGGGTAAGGCGCGACTTGAGGTCGGCCAGTTTGACGGGCAACTCGCGGGGCGATGTGGAGGCAGCAATCAACAAGCGCCGTCCGCTGTCTCGCAGGCGGTTGAACAGATGAAACAGCGCCTCTTCCCAATCGGCCTTGCCAGCAATCGCCTGTAGGTCATCCAGGCATACCAGCTCGTATTGCTCAAGGTTGTCGAAGATCCCGATACCGCGGTCCATCAATTCAGCCAAAGGCAGGTACACCGCCGGCTCGCCCATTTGCTCGAAGCGCAAGCAGGCGGCCTGCAACAGGTGAGTACGCCCCACGCCGTGCTTGCCCCACAGATAGATCAGGCTTTCAGTCCACCCGGCGTCGGCTTCGCAGAGCCGCTCGACATAGCCGAGTGCAGCGGCATTGGCGCCTGGGTAGTAATTGATAAAGGTGGCGTCATCACGCAGACGCACACCTAAGGGCAGCTGAATCGGTTTCATGCTGACTGAACGGCTCCCATCGAACCGCTAGTGGCCTCTGTGTAAAGTTTGCAAAGTTTATACCCGTGACGCGGGGCGCACAATGCAGCAGACCACAAGCAAAATCAAAGGTTTGCGTTAACTTGCCGGTTTTACGCGGATTGTTTGACGCCATCCCCCCATAAACAACAAACCCGGCCGAAGCCGGGTTTATGAAGCAGCGGTTACAGGTCGGGGTCTTCGACGCCCGTGTACACATCCGAATCCTTGTACAAATCGTGCATATGGCGCACCAGCACCATGATCACCGCCGCCACCGGCAATGCCAGCAAGATGCCGGTAAAGCCAAACAGCTCGCCCCCCGCCAGGATCGCAAAGATTACCGCCACCGGGTGCAGACCGATCCGGTCACCCACCAGCAACGGCGTCAGCACCATGCCCTCAAGGGCCTGGCCGACCATGAACACCGCAACAATCCCGAGCATCGGATACAGGTCACCACCAAACTGGAACAGGCCAGCCACGAGCGCCGCGCCGATGCCGATCACAAAGCCCATATAAGGAACGATAGCCGCCAGGCCAGCGATCAGGCCGATCAACAGGCCCAGCTCCAGGCCGATGGCCATCAGGCCGGCGGCGTAGATAACGCCCAGGGCCAGCATCACCAGCAACTGGCCACGCACGAATGCGCCAAGGACTTCATGGCACTCACCGGCCAGGGAGACGATGCGCTCCTCACGATCACGCGGCAGCAAGCTGCGGATCTTGGCCATCATGATGTCCCAGTCGCGCAGCAGATAGAACGCCACCACCGGGATCAGCACGAGATTGGTCAGCCAGCCGATCAACGCCAGGCTCGACGCAGTCGCCTGACTGAGGATCACACCGACGATATCGGTGGTTTGCCCCATATGCTCACTGATCGCCGCCTTGACCTTATCGAACTTCCAGAAGCCGTCCGACAACCCCAACTTGGCCTGGGCCCACGGCATTGCCGTGTGCTGCAACCAGTCGAGCATCTGCGGCGCCAACTCATAGAGACGAAACAGTTGCTTGGCCAGCATCGGCACCAACACCAGCACCAGCGCGGTGATGATCAAGGTGAACAGCGCAAACACCGCCACTACGCCCAAGGTCCGCGACAGCCCGGCTTTCTCCAAACGATCCACCACCGGATCGAACAGATAGGCCAGCAGCAACGCAACCAGGAACGGCGTCAGGATCGAATGCAGCAAGAACACAAAAACGCACAGCAGGACGATCCCGCCAAGCCACACCCAACGACGCGTATCCGCCATAAACCACTCCATTGCTTCTATATAAGGAAGAACTGTTACCAACGAAAACGCAGTTGCGCCTGAGGCTCAGGTGCAGCGGCCGGTTGCGCGCCCTCAGCGACTGGCTGCGTAGCCGGCGCCTCGCCCGCAGGGATCTCCTGCAGCTTGGCCAGGCTCAACTGGGTGCGCAACTGATCGGCGCTACCGTTAACCCGATACACAATGCGATTGCCGTCAACCCACTGCGGCTGGCCACCAAACGGCTCCAGCAGATGACCCAGTGCCGCGTAGCGCTCCAGGGTCATCCCCTGCACTTCCAGCAGTTGTTCGGTGCTCACGCCAGGCTTGACCGCAAAACGCGGCGCCAATTTCTGGCTGACCGCCAGCATCACTGCGTCGGCCACCGCGCCGGTGTCGGCGCCTTGGGCTGTGCCCTGTTCGCTCTTGTCGCCCAGCCACAGGCGCCATTTGGCCTGCCATTGGTTACCTTCCTGACGCGCGTGCACGGCAAGCAACGCGTCGGCGCCGTAGCGCTCGGATGCGGCGCGCAACGGTGTGGCGTCGGCACTCTCCAGGTTCGGCGCCGTGGCGACGACCTGCTCATCCAGATCGCCCAGCGGCAGACGCAACGGCAAGCCACGGTGCTGGGCTGCATGACGCAGCGCCTGGGCGACGGTCTGGCCATCCCCCACCAGGCTGCTGCCTTCAGTGGAATCGTTCAACCACCAGCCGAGGATCGACGGCCGATTGCTGCCCCAGATCGACAGGCCCGCATCACGCAGAGCGCGGTCGGTGCTGACCGGGTCGAAATCCACTTGCAGACTCTCGGGTGGGCCGGCGTCGTAACCGTATTGCGTGATGATTTGCTGCGGATCCTTGCGAATCGCCGCCAGGCCTGGGCCGTCGGCGGCTTTGGCGTCGCCGGTCAGGCGGATTACCAGGGTCTGCACCGCGCGCTGGGTGGCCTGGTCGCGCTCTTGGGGCGATTGGCTGCTGACGGGTTCAAGTACTTGATAAAGACCATTGAGGGTTTCGGCATGACTCGCCAGGCTGACCAACGACAAGCAGCCCATAAAGAAGAATTTACACAGACGCATGGAAGATTCCCGAACGACAAATTTAGCGGCTGGAACAGACCGCGTGAACTCGGTTTGCCAAGGCTGTGACCACGGCAACCGGTAAAACATTCACAGGGTCCTGGTAAGTTTTCATGCTGTCATAACGATAGCGGGTTCAAGGCTATACCTTAATACGTGCCACGGCTGACGCGATTAGCATTTTTTTAACCTATATGGCCCTGCCCGTCGGCCCGAGGATGGCCGCTGCCCCTCAAGCCTGATAAAATCGCGCGCCTTCGCAGACCGTCATCGGCTGGGCCTTTTACCAAAAGCCCCTGCCCGCTCGGTCGTTACCCCTGAATCCCCCCTAAAGGCCTGGATCATGAGCAAGCAACCCTCCCTGAGCTACAAGGACGCCGGTGTAGACATCGACGCCGGTGAAGCATTGGTCGAACGCATCAAGAGCGTCGCCAAGCGCACTGCGCGCCCCGAAGTCATGGGCGGCCTGGGCGGTTTTGGCGCCCTCTGCGAAATCCCGGCCGGCTACAAGCAGCCTGTTCTGGTTTCCGGCACCGACGGTGTGGGCACCAAGCTGCGCCTGGCACTGAACCTGAACAAGCACGACAGCATCGGCATCGACCTGGTGGCCATGTGCGTCAACGACCTGGTGGTATGCGGCGCCGAGCCATTGTTCTTCCTTGACTACTACGCCACAGGCAAGCTCAACGTCGAGACCGCTACCCAAGTGGTAACCGGCATTGGCGCGGGTTGCGAACTGTCGGGTTGCTCCCTGGTAGGCGGCGAAACCGCTGAAATGCCAGGCATGTACGAAGGCGAAGACTACGACCTGGCCGGTTTCTGCGTGGGTGTTGTAGAGAAAGCCGAAATCATCGACGGTTCCAAAGTGGCTGCCGGTGACGCCCTGCTCGCCCTGCCATCCTCTGGCCCGCACTCCAACGGCTACTCGCTGATCCGCAAGATCATCGAAGTGTCCGGTGCCGACATCGAGAACATCCGACTCGACGGCAAGCCACTGACCGACCTGCTGATGGCCCCGACCCGCATCTACGTCAAGCCACTGCTCAAGCTGATCAAGGACACTGGCGCGGTCAAAGCCATGGCCCACATCACCGGCGGCGGCCTGCTGGACAACATCCCGCGCGTCTTGCCAAAAGGCGCTCAGGCGATCGTCGACGTGGCCAGCTGGCAGCGTCCTGCGGTATTTGACTGGCTGCAAGAGAAAGGCAACGTCAATGAAACCGAAATGCACCGCGTGCTGAACTGCGGCGTGGGCATGGTGATCTGCGTAGCGCAAGAGCACGTTGAAACTGCGCTGAACGTCCTGCGTGAAGCCGGCGAGCAGCCTTGGGTCATCGGCCAGATCGCCACCGCTGCCGAGGGCGCGGCCCAGGTTGAACTGAAGAACCTCAAGGCTCATTGATGTCTCAGACCTGTGATGTTGTGGTGCTGCTCTCCGGCACCGGCAGTAACTTGCAGGCCCTGATCGACAGCACGCGCACCGGCGACAGCCCGGTGCGCATCGCTGCGGTGATCTCCAACCGCAGCGACGCCTACGGCCTGCAACGTGCCAGGGACGCGGGTATCGAAACCCGCTCGCTGGATCACAAGGCTTTCGAGGGCCGCGAGGCCTTCGACAGCGCCTTGATCGAACTCATCGATGCCTTCAACCCCAAACTCGTGGTACTGGCCGGATTCATGCGAATCCTCAGCGGCGATTTCGTGCGGCACTACGACGGGCGCCTGCTGAATATCCACCCTTCCCTGCTGCCCAAATACAAAGGC
This sequence comes from Pseudomonas sivasensis, assembly GCF_021391435.1. Lineage (NCBI taxonomy): Bacteria > Pseudomonadati > Pseudomonadota > Gammaproteobacteria > Pseudomonadales > Pseudomonadaceae > Pseudomonas > Pseudomonas sivasensis. Next base: position 4,586,210 of record NZ_CP090029.1, read on the forward strand.
ATGCACACCCATCAGCGCGCCCTTGAAGCCGGTGACAGTGAGCATGGCTGCAGCGTGCACTTTGTCACCGAGGAACTCGATGGCGGGCCTCTGGTCGTACAGGCAGTGGTTCCGGTAGAGTCTGACGACTCGGCGCAGACACTTGCGCAACGGGTTCATACCCAGGAACACAGGATTTACCCGCTGGCTGTGCGCTGGTTTGCCGAGGGGCGGTTGATTCTTGGTGACCAGGGTGCATTATTGGACGGTCAGTTACTTGCGGCCAGCGGCCACTTGATTCGAACCTAGGAGATTTTATGCGTCGCGCCTTGCTTTTCGCTGTTGCGCTGTTCGCCTTGCCTGCCGTGCAGGCAGCCGACCTTCACCCCTTCTCCGCCAGCTACACCGCCGACTGGAAACAGTTGCCCATGAGTGGTTCGGCTGAGCGCAGCCTGACCAAGAACGACAACGGCTCGTGGACCTTGAATTTCAAGGCATCCATGATGATCGCCAGCCTGACCGAAACCAGCGTGATCCGCTTCGACAAGGACACCCTGCAACCCGTGAGCTACAGCTTCGAACGTGGCGGCCTGGGCAAGGCAAAGAAAATCAACTTGGACTTCGACCAGACCGCCAAGAAAGTTACCGGTTTTGAAAACAAAGACCCGGTGAACGTGGCCCTGCAAAGCAACATGCTCGACAAGTCGACCTACCAGCTCGCATTGCAACGCGATGTGGCAGCCGGCAAGAAAAGCATGAGCTACAACGTGGTTGAAGGGACCGACGTCGACACCTACGACTTCCGCGTGATCGGCCCGGAAAAGGTCCAGACCAAGGTAGGCTCCATCGACGCGATCAAGGTCGAGCGCGTGCGTGACCCGACCCAAAGCAAGCGCATCACCCAGATGTGGTTTGCCAAGGACCAGGGCGGCATCCTGGTCGCCCTGCGTCAGGTTGAGACCGACGGCAAGGAATACAACATCATGCTGCAAGACGGTACCGTTGACGGCAAGGCTGTCAAAGGCAACTGATTGCGCGGATGAGCTGAACAAGAGCCTCGCTGAATGCGGGGCTTTTTTTCGTCTGGCGGTTTTGGGTTCAAGTGTCTGCCATCATCGGGAGCAAGCCCCCTCCCACATTTGAACTGCGAACACTTTCCCCTGTGGGAGGGGGCTTGCTCCCGATGGCGCCGGCATGACCAACACAGCCCTATCAGGCTGCCGCCCAACATGAAACTTCTGTCATAAACCGCCAAAGCGGTTTACTTAGCAAGCTAACAAATCGTATAAAAAGACCTGCGACGACTTGCCGCATACCCACCAGAAATTGGAGCAAGCAGATGACTGTAAAAGTAACTGAACGCGACGATGCACATATGTCCCACGAAGCGCTGGGCCATGGGATTCACATCTGGGATGTACACCAACAAGACCTGCTGGTCGGCATGTTTCACAACGAGAGCGACGCTCACAATTATAAAAACGAGCTTGAGTCGCTTGAGATGAAACGCCAGGCACAAAGCTCCTGAATATTCGCAGGATTTCGGCACAAGGCCCACGCAGCCCGACGCCTGAAAACACAAACCCCGCCTTTTGAGCGGGGTTTGTTGTTTTGAGAGGTACTGCTTACCACTCAGGTGCTTGAACGCTTTACCACATCAGATCATCCGGGATCTGGTAAGCCGCGTACGGATCGTCCTCATCCGGCACCTGGCTTTCTGTGAGGATGTTGAGTTGCACAATGCGCTCTGGTGCGCGCTCCTGAATCTTCAGCGCCGCTTCACGCGGGATCACTTCGTAGCCGCCGCCGTGGTGCACGATCGCCAGGGAGCCGTTGCTCAGCTTGTTACGCATCAGCGTGTTGACCGACAGGCGCTTGACCTTCTTGTCATCCACGAAGTTGTAGTAATCCTCGGTGGTCAGCTTGGGCAGGCGCGAGGTTTCGATCAATTGCTTGACCTGAGCCGTGCGGGCCTTGGCCTCGGCTTTTTCCTGCTGCTGGCGATTCAGCTCCTGGTCACGTTTGACCTTTTCGGCGTGTGCCTCGGCAGCCAGGCGTGCCTGGGTGTCATCGACCTCGGCTTGGCCTTTGTGGACCAGGCGCTGCTGCTTCTGTTTCTCTTTGCCGACCTGCTTGGCCTGCTTTTGGTTGACCAGACCTGCTTTGAGCAACTGGTCGCGAAGGGAAAGGCTCATGGTGCTTACTCACTTAGGCAACTGCTCAACCGCAGCTGGACACATTCTTTTCCTGACGTTTGGCTTCGCCCCATAGGGCGTCCAACTCTTCGAGGGTGCAATCTTCTATGGGACGACGGGTGTCGCGCAATGCCTGTTCGATAAATCGGAAACGTCGTTCGAACTTGGCATTGGCGCCACGCAGTGCGGTTTCCGGGTCAACCTTGAGGTGACGGGCCAAGTTGACCGCCGCAAACAGCAGATCACCGACTTCATCGGCAATGGCTACCGAGTCATTATCGGCCATGGCCTCGAGCACTTCATCCAGCTCTTCGCGCACGTTGTCCACCACCGGCAAGGCAGACGGCCAGTCGAAACCGACCTGGCTGGCGCGCTTTTGCAATTTGGCGGCACGGGATAAGGACGGCAGCGCCGTGGGCACATCATCCAGCAGGGAAAGCTGCTCAGGTGCGTCGGATTTTTCCGCACGCTCCTCGGCTTTGATCTGCTCCCAGCGCTCCTTGACCTGCTCTTCGCTCAACTGTGGGATATCCAGTGGCGCATACAGATCACCGGTGGGGAACACATGGGGATGACGCCGGATCAGCTTGCGCGTGATGCTGTCGATCACGCCGGCAAATTCGAAACGCCCCTCTTCCCGCGCCAACTGGCTGTAATACACCACTTGGAACAACAGGTCGCCCAACTCCCCTTGCAGGTGATCGAAGTCGCCGCGCTCGATGGCGTCGGCCACTTCATAGGCTTCTTCGAGGGTGTGCGGGACGATGGTCGCGTAGGTTTGCTTGAGGTCCCACGGGCACCCATATTGCGGGTCTCGCAGGCGGCTCATCAGGTGCAGCAGGTCTTCAAGTGAATACATCTTTCTGTGTCCGATCAGTGTGGGAGGGGGCTTGCTCCCGATAGCGGTGCGTCAGCCACCAGATGTATCAACTGACAGCCTGCTATCGGGAGCAAGCCCCCTCCCACATTTAGCCTGCATTCATTCCGCGAATCATGGTGTGCGGTTACGCCGTGTCTCGATGATATTCGGCAACTGGGAAATCCGCCCCAGCAACCGGCCCAATGCGTCCAACCCCGGGATCTCGATGGTCAAGGACATCAACGCGGTGTTGTCCTCTTTATTCGAGCGGGTGTTGACCGCCAGCACGTTGATCCGCTCATTGAGCAGCACTTGCGAGACGTCACGCAGCAAACCGGAACGGTCGTAGGCACGGATGATGATGTCCACCGGGTAGGTGAGCACCGGCACCGGGCCCCAGCTGACCTGGATAATCCGCTCCGGCTCGCGCCCACCCAGTTGCAGCACCGAGGCGCAGTCCTGGCGGTGAATGCTCACGCCACGGCCCTGGGTGATGTAACCGACGATCGCATCCCCCGGCAGCGGCTGGCAGCAGCCGGCGATTTGCGTCAGCAGGTTGCCCACGCCCTGGATCTGGATATCACCGCGCTTGCCAGGCTTATAGCCGGTGGCTTTACGGGGGATCAGCTCAAGTTGTTCGTTGCCGCGTTCCGGCTCGACCAACTGCTGGGCCAGATTGACCAGTTGCGCCAGGCGCAGGTCGCCGGCACCCAGGGCGGCGAACATGTCTTCGGCAATCTTCATGTTGGCCTTTTCGGCCAGCTTGTCGAAGTCCACCTGCGGCAGGCCCAGGCGAGCCAGTTCGCGCTCAAGGAGGGTCTTGCCGGCGGCGACGTTTTGGTCGCGCGCTTGCAATTTGAACCAGTGGACGATCTTCGCCCGTGCCCGCGACGTGGTGATGTAGCCCAGGTTCGGGTTCAGCCAGTCGCGGCTCGGCGTGCCGTGTTTGCTGGTGATGATTTCGACCTGCTCACCGGTCTGCAGGCTGTAGTTGAGCGGTACGATACGCCCGTTGATCTTGGCGCCCCGGCAGTTGTGGCCGATCTCGGTGTGAACGCGGTAGGCGAAGTCCAGCGGCGTCGAGCCCTTGGGCAGGTCGATGGCGTGGCCGTCGGGGGTGAAGATGTAGACCCGGTCCGGTTCGATATCCACACGCAGCTGTTCGGCCAGGCCGCCGATGTCGCCGAGCTCTTCATGCCATTCCAGCACTTGGCGCAGCCAGGAGATTTTCTCTTCGTACTGGTTGGACCCGGCCTTGACGTCGGTGCCCTTATAGCGCCAGTGCGCGCACACGCCCAGCTCAGCCTCTTCGTGCATGGCGTGGGTGCGGATCTGCACTTCCAGTACCTTGCCTTCGGGGCCGATCACAGCGGTGTGCAGAGAGCGATAGCCGTTTTCCTTGGGGTTGGCGATGTAGTCGTCAAACTCCTTGGGAATGTGACGCCACAGCGTATGAACGATGCCCAGCGCGGTGTAGCAGTCGCGCATTTCCGGCACCAGCACGCGCACCGCACGCACGTCGTAGATCTGGCTGAAGGCCAGGCCCTTGCGCTGCATTTTGCGCCAGATGGAATAGATGTGCTTGGCACGGCCACTGATGTCGGCGTCGACCCCGGTGGCCTGCAACTCGGAGCGCAACTGGCCCATCACGTCGCTGATAAAGCGCTCGCGATCGAGCCGCCGCTCATGCAGCAGCGTGGCAATCTGTTTGTATTGATCGGGTTCCAGGTAGCGGAAGGACAAGTCCTCCAACTCCCATTTGATATGGCCGATGCCCAAGCGGTGAGCCAGGGGGGCGTAGATGTCGAAGACTTCGCGGGCAACGCGGTTGCGCTTTTCGTCGTCGGCGGTTTTTACCGCACGGATCGCGCAGGTGCGTTCGGCCAGCTTGATCAGGGCGACGCGTACGTCGTCGACCATAGCGACCAGCATCTTGCGCAGGTTCTCGACTTGGCCCTGGGTGCCCAGCACCATGGACTGGCGCGGACTGAGGCTCGCGCTGATGGCCGCCATGCGCAGGACGCCGTCAATCAGCTTGGCCACCACTGCGCCGAAACGCTGGCTGACCGTAGGCAACTGGATGTGCCCTTCACGCACGCCGCGATAGAGCACGGCGGCGATCAGCGAATCCTGGTCCAACTTGAGATCGGCAAGAATCTCGGCGATTTCCAACCCGGTGCGAAAGCTGGAAGTGCCTTCAGCCCACAGGTTCTTGGCCGCATTGTCTTGCTGCTCAGACTCGCGAGCGAACTCGCAGGCTGCTTTCAAGGCTTCACGGTCCAGTGCCGGGTCGACACTGATGGCATGATCCAGCCATGCCTCCAGGTTGATACTGCCGTCGGTGTTGATCGGCTGGTGTGCTCTCACCTGTACCATCTTGCTTACCTTCCCTACGACGCACCTTGGATGCGCCAAAAATCATGCCGACCTTTTGCTGCAAACTCCCTGGCAGTTCACGGCCTTGGAGAATGCAGGCCAGTCGGATTAAACGGGCATCCTAGCCCGCTTCAAATAACGCCATCGCCTCGACATGCGCCGTCTGCGGAAACATGTCGAGGATCCCGGCCCGTTTTAGCCGGTAGCCTTGCTTGACCAACTCAACCGTGTCCCGCGCCAGCGTCGCCGGGTTGCAGGACACATACACCAGGCGCTTGGCCCCCAGGGTGGCGAGCTTGCGCACAACCTCTTGGGCACCATCGCGGGGTGGATCCAAGAGTACCGCAGAAAAGCCCTGTTTGGCCCAATCCGCGTCAGTCAAAGGCTGGGACAAATCGGCCTGAAAAAACTGCGCATTATGCAAATTGTTGCTGATGGCGTTCTGTGCAGCCCGGTCCACCATGGTCTGCACCCCTTCCACTGCCACCACTTCACGCACCTGTTTGGCCAGTGGCAGGGCAAAATTGCCCAAGCCGCAAAATAGGTCCAACACCCGTTCATCAGGTTGCGGCGCCAGCCAGTCCAGGGCCTGGGCAACCATCGCCTCGTTGACCCCGGCGTTGACCTGGACAAAATCCCCCGGCCGGTACGCCAACTCCAAGCCCCATGCGTCCAATCGGAAACCTAGTGACTGATCGGCCTCAAAGGGTTCCGGCTGGCCTTCGCCATGCAGCCACAACTGGGCTTCATGGAAGCTACAAAATTCTTTCAGAATCAGCAGGTCCGCCTCCGACAACGGCGCCATATGCCGCAGCAACAACGCGACGGACGAGCCACTGAACAACTCAACATGGCCCAGTGCCTGAGGTTTGCTCAGACGACGGAGCATGTTGGGCAAGCGCTGCATGATCGGCTGCAAGGCCTGTACCAGCACCGGGCAATCATCGATGGCGACGATGTCCTGGCTGGCAACGGCGCGGAAACCCACGTCGAGTTTTTTTGCCTTGGCATCCCAACGCACCGCCACGCGGGCACGGCGCCGGTAACCGAACTCCGGGCCGCTCAACGGTGCGGCCCACTCTTGCGGTTCGACACCGGCCACGCGGGACAGTTGCTCGGCGAGCATGCGCTGTTTCAGGGCGAGTTGTTCGTTGTGGGGCAAGTGCTGCACGCTGCAACCGCCACAGCGGCCGAAGTGCGCGCACGGTGCAGGACGGCGCAGTTCACTGGCCTTGAACACCCGCTCGGTGCGGGCCTCGACCACTTTGCCGTGGGTACCCAACACCCGCGCTTCGACTTCTTCGCCGGCCAGCGCGCCATTGACGAACCAGGTGCGGCCTTCAAAAAAGACGATGCCACGGCCATCGTTGGCCAGGCGCTCAATGGTCAGGCGTTGTTTCTTGCCCACTGGAATCTGTGGGGCCCGGCTGCCGCCCGTCGGTTGGAAGCGCAGGCCTCTCTCGTGCTTGGCCATCAGTTGGGTTCGTCGAAAATGCCGGTCGACAAGTAACGGTCGCCTCGGTCACAGATGATCGCGACGATCACCGCGTTTTCCACTTCCTTGGACAAGCGCAACATACCCGCCACGGCACCGCCGGACGACACGCCGCAGAAGATGCCTTCTTCACGGGCCAGTCGGCGGGTGGTGTCTTCGGCTTCGCGCTGGGCCATGTCGATGATGCGATCCACGCGGGTCGCGTTGTAGATCTTCGGCAAGTACTCTTCGGGCCAGCGACGAATGCCTGGGATGGCCGCGCCTTCCATCGGTTGCAGGCCGACGATCTGGATCGCCGGGTTCTGCTCCTTGAGGTAGCGCGAGTTGCCCATGATGGTGCCGGTGGTACCCATGGAGCTGACGAAATGGGTGATGGTGCCTTGGGTCTGGCGCCATATCTCCGGGCCGGTGGTGGTGTAGTGCGCTTCGGGGTTGTCCCCATTGGCGAACTGGTCCAGCACCTGGCCACGGCCTTGGGCGGCCATGCGCTCGGCGAGATCGCGGGCGCCCTCCATGCCTTCTTCCTGGGTCACCAGCACCAACTCGGCGCCATAGGCGGTCATCGCTGCCTTACGCTCGGCGCTGCCGTTGTCGGGCATGATCAGCACCATCTTGTAACCCTTGATCGCGGCGGCCATGGCCAGGGCGATGCCGGTGTTACCCGAGGTGGCTTCGATCAGGGTGTCACCAGGCTTGATCTGCCCACGCAGCTCGGCGCGGGTGATCATCGACAGCGCCGGGCGGTCTTTTACCGAGCCGGCCGGGTTGTTGCCTTCGAGCTTGAGCAAAAGGGTATTGCTGGTTTCACCCGCCATGCGTTGCAAGCGGACCAGGGGCGTGTTGCCGACGCAATCGGCGATTGTAGGGTACTGCAAGGTCATGGCGTATTCGCAATCCAGACTGCGGGGCGCACATCATACCGGGAAAGGCCGGCGGGCCATATCACGCAAAGTGTGGTGCTTATGGCTTAAAGGAATAAGCGGAAAAGAGGGTGAGCTTGGGGACCCCATCGGGAGCAAGCCCCCTCCCACACTGGACCGCATTCTCATGCTGGAACTCGGTCGAATGTGGGAGGGGGCTTGCTCCCGATGGCCGCGCCTCGATACCCCACCTAGCCCAAATGCCCATCGCCATGATTTCTCCGAAAGACCTCCTCACCCATCGCTGCAATCTGCCCTTCGATCAATGCATCAAACGGCTTGAGCAACGGTTCAAACGACACCGGCGCCTCCAGCACTTGCAGCGCCTGCACAATCGCCTCCACCGTCGACAACGCCCCTGGCCCGGGCGCCTTGCGCAGTCGATAGCGGGACACGGCGGCCTCAGCCAGCGTCACCCGAGGCAACGCCGCCAGCAAGGGATTGAGGTGCAACAGCTTGCGCGCCTTGCGCCAAGTGCCGTCAGGCACCACCAGCAACAGCGGCTGAGCCCCTGGCGCGTAGGCTTGCAGCGGCTGGGCATCGTCAGCAGGAAACAACAGCCTCGCCTGGTAGCCGGGCGGGTTCAACAGGGCCTGCAAGTCATCAAAGACCTCGCCCACCACCAACTGCGCATTGTTCAATCCCAGCGCCGCCAACCGCGCGGTATTGAGCGCATGGTTGACCTCGCTCGGGTGCTGCAACAGCAATACGCGGGTGCGGCTATCGAGGTTGGGGATCAGCGCGCACAAGCAATGGGCAGTGGGCCTGAGGCAACGGGAGCATTGGGGTCTGGACATGGTTCTTCAGGCCTGATTGAGCTGGGCTTTGAGCAAATCGCGGAAGGTCTGGATCAGCGGCTCACGGCTGCGGCCCCGGCGCATGATCATCGAAAATGGCGCTTGATAGCCAAAGGTGGCTGGCAGCAATACGCGCAGGTCACCCTTGTCGGCCCAGGCCTGGGCGTAATGCTCCGGCAGGTAACCAATATAGGCGCCGGACAGCACCAGGATCAGCTGCGCCTCCATACTTTCCACCGTGGCGGCGCTGTGCTTGAAGCCGTGGCGCGCGAGTTCCGCCTGGCTCCAGTAGCCGCGTCCGACCATGCGTTGCTGGGTGATCACTTGTTCGGGAATGCGTCGCTCATTGAATAAAGGATGCCGCGTGCTGCAATACAGCCAATGCTGCTCGCGATAAAGCGGCATGTAGATCAGCCCGCTCATACGGTTGGAGAAGGCGCCGATGGCCAGGTCGAGGCGGTTGTCCTGCACACCCAATTGCAATTCGTACGGGCTCATCACCGAGAGATGCAGATGCACCGCCGGATGTTCCAGGCTGTAGGCGCCGATCACTTCGGCGAACGGCAGGGCCTTGTCGCTGACGGTGGAATCGAGCACGCCGAGCTTGAGGGTGCCGCGCAACTCCCCTTTGAGCGCGGCGGCGTACTGCTCGAAGCCTTCCAGTTCACCGAGTAGGCGCAAGGTTTCCTGGTGAAACAACTCGCCCTTGCTGGTGAGGCTGAAGCCGCCGCGCCCGCGATGGCACAGCACCAGGCCCAACGCGCTTTCCAACTGGCTCATATAGGTGCTGATGGCCGACGTGGACAGGTTGAGTTCGTGCTGAGCGTTGGCGAACCCCTGGTGGCGCACGACGCTGACGAAGATGCGCAGGAGTTTGAGGTCGGGCAAGGCGTTGGCCATGGTCGGCTCCGGGTAAGGACCGGGGCAGTTTACTCGCGTGCATTAGTTTAGAAAAACCTGAACTAAGTATTTGCCTCTGCCGATTCTTCCCTTCCTTCGCATTTCGCAGAATCGGCCCCTAATAAACAAAACAACGATGAGGCAATCCCGTGGACAAGATCTTCCACCAACCACTGGGCGGCAACGAAATGCCGCGCTTCGCCGGCATCGCCACCATGATGCGTCTTCCCCACCTGCAATCGGCCAAAGGCCTGGACGCTGCTTTTGTCGGCGTGCCCTTGGACATCGGCACCTCGCTGCGTGCCGGCACCCGCTTCGGGCCGCGTGAAATCCGCGCCGAATCAGTGATGATCCGCCCGTACAACATGGCCACCGGCGCAGCACCGTTCGACTCGCTTTCCGTGGCTGACATCGGCGACGTGGCGATCAACACCTTCAACCTGCTCGACGCCGTGCGCATCATCGAAGAAGCCTACGACGAGATCCTAGAACACGATGTGATCCCCATGACGCTGGGCGGTGACCACACCATCACCCTGCCGATCCTGCGGGCGATCCACAAGAAACACGGCAAGGTCGGGCTGGTTCACATCGATGCCCACGCCGACGTCAACGACCATATGTTCGGCGAGAAAATCGCCCACGGCACCACCTTCCGCCGCGCCGTGGAAGAAGGCCTGCTCGATTGCGACCGCGTGGTGCAGATAGGCCTGCGCGCCCAGGGCTACACCGCGGAAGACTTCAACTGGAGCCGCAAACAGGGCTTTCGCGTGGTCCAGGCGGAAGAATGCTGGCACCACTCCCTCGCGCCGTTGATGGCCGAAGTGCGGGAGAAAGTTGGCGGCGGCCCGGTGTACCTGAGCTTCGACATCGACGGCATCGATCCCGCCTGGGCCCCCGGCACAGGCACTCCGGAAATCGGCGGGCTGACCACTATCCAGGCCATTGAGATCATCCGTGGTTGCCAGGGCCTCGACCTGGTTGGTTGTGATCTGGTAGAAGTTTCGCCGCCCTACGACACCACCGGCAACACCTCGCTGCTCGGCGCCAACCTGCTGTACGAGATGCTCTGCGTACTGCCCGGCGTGGCGCATCGCTGATGAGCACGCACGAGGTGCTGCAAGCCGCCGCCGACCTGGTGGCGGCCTTCGCCCGCAATGACCGCGCCGCCTACTTCGGTGCGTTCACGGCCGATGCCAGCTTTGTGTTCTACACCCTCCCCCAACCGCTGCTCAGCCGCGATGCCTACCAGGCGTTGTGGGACAGCTGGCGCGCGGACGAGGGCTTCGAGGTGCTGTCCTGCACGTCGAGCAACCCGTCTGTTAGCCTGCAAGGTGAGGATGTGGCGATATTTATTCATGACGTGGCCACCGAGTTGCGCATGAACGGGGAGCAATTTTTCAGCCAGGAACGCGAGACCATTGTCTTCAAACGGCAAGGGCTACGCACACAACAAAAACAAGGCCTGTGGCTGGCCTGTCACGAACATTTGTCCGCTGTGCCGGAAGGGCTGCCGCCCCCTTAGCCAATGTGATCGGAGCTGATCATGAATAATAAAAACAACGAAAACAGTATTCGCAAGATTGAAACCAACGGGGTCGAACAGATTCCGGACCACGAACGTACCGCCAACCCCAAGGATCTGTTCCGTCTGATCTTCGGCGGTGCCAATACCTTCGCCACTGCCGTGCTGGGCTCGTTCCCAGTGCTGTTTGGCTTGTCATTCCAGGCCGGTGTCTGGGCCATTGTGCTGGGCGTGCTGCTGGGTGCTCTGATCCTGGCGCCTATGGGCTTGTTCGGGCCGATCAATGGCACTAACAACGCGGTGTCTTCCGGTGCGCACTTTGGGGTGCACGGGCGGATTGTCGGTTCGTTTCTGTCATTGCTGACGGCAATTGCCTTCTTCTCACTGTCGGTGTGGAGTTCAGGCGATGCGCTGGTCGGAGGTGCGAAACGTCTGATTGGCCTGCCGGAAACCGACCTGACCCTGGGCCTGGCCTACGGCCTGTTCGCCCTGCTTGTCCTCACGGTGTGCATCTACGGCTTTCGCTTCATGCTGTGGGTCAACCGAATTGCGGTGTGGGCGGCGAGCCTGCTGTTTTTGCTGGGGATCTTCGCGTTCGCGCCAGCCTTTGACAGCCACTTCTCAGGCAGCGTCGCCATGGGCCAGACCGGCTTCTGGGCCGCGTTTATCGGCGCTGCGCTGGTAGCCATGAGCAACCCGATTTCCTTCGGCGCGTTCCTCGGAGACTGGTCACGCTACATCCCCCGTGAGACGCCGAAACTGCGCATCATGCTGGCAGTGGTCCTGGCGCAAATCGCTACTTTGATCCCGTTCCTGTTTGGCCTCGCCACCGCGACCATCGTGGCGATCAAGGCACCGGATTACATCGCAGCCAACAACTATGTCGGTGGCCTGCTGGCGGTTGCACCCACCTGGTTCTTCCTGCCGGTGTGCCTGATCGCGGTGATCGGCGGCATGTCCACCGGCACGACCTCGCTGTATGGCACGGGGCTGGACATGTCCAGCGTATTCCCGCGCCTGCTGTCGCGGGTCAAGGCCACGCTGCTGATTGGGGTGATGTCGATTGCCTTCATCTTTATCGGACGTTTCGCCGCCAACCTGGTGCAGAGCGTGTCGACCTTCGCCGTGCTGATCATCACCTGCACCACGCCGTGGATGGTGATGATGATCATCGGCCTGATCGTGCGCCGCGGCTTCTACTGCCCGGATGACCTGCAAGTGTTCACCCGCGGTGAAACCGGCGGGCGCTACTGGTTCAGCCATGGCTGGAACTGGCGCGGGCTGGGAGCCTGGATTCCGAGCGCGTTGGTGGGCCTGTGCTTCGTCAACCTGCCGGGGCAGTTTGTCGGGCCGCTGGGCAATTTGGCCGATGGCATCGATATCAGCCTGCCGGTAACGCTGGGGTTGGCGTCAGTGGTTTACCTGACGTTGTTGCGAGTGTTCCCGGAGCCGGCCTCTGTTTATGGACCGACTGATCCACGCAGCAAGAGCATGGATTCGCTCGCTAAACCGGCGATGCAACACGCCGCCTGACCTCATAAAAAAGATAATCGGAGACTCGCCGTCATGGCTTTGGATTTATTCGTCGTACTCATCTACGCCGCCGGCATGCTCGTGCTCGGCTATTACGGCATGCGCCGCGCCAAGACCCACGAAGACTACCTGGTGGCCGGGCGCAACCTGGGCCCGTCGCTGTACATGGGCACCATGGCCGCGACGGTATTGGGCGGAGCGTCCACCGTCGGCACCGTGCGCCTGGGTTATGTGCATGGCATCTCCGGCTTCTGGCTGTGCGCCGCGCTGGGCATGGGAATCATTGCGCTGAACCTGTTCCTGGCCAAGCCGCTGCTCAAACTGAAGATCTTCACCGTTACCCAGGTGCTGGAAAAACGCTACAACCCCATGGCTCGCCAAGCGAGTGCGGTGATCATGCTGGCCTACGCGCTGATGATCGGCGTAACTTCGATCCTGGCCATCGGTACCGTGCTGCAAGTGCTGTTCGGCCTGCCGTTCTGGATCTCGGTACTGCTGGGCGGCGGCGTGGTGGTGGTGTACTCGACCATCGGCGGCATGTGGTCGCTGACCCTCACAGACATCGTGCAGTTCGTGATCAAGACCGTCGGCCTGATGTTTATACTGCTGCCGATCTGCCTGTACCGCGTAGGCGGCTGGGATGAACTGGTAGCCAAGCTGCCGGCGTCGAGCTTCAGCTTCACCGCGATCGGCTGGGACACGATCATTACCTACTTCATGATCTACTTCTTCGGCATCCTGATCGGCCAGGACATCTGGCAACGGGTGTTCACCGCCCGTGATGAAAAAGTCGCCAAGTACGCGGGCACCTTCGCCGGTTTCTACTGCATCCTTTACGGACTGGCCTGTGCGCTGATCGGCATGGCGGCCCATGTACTGATTCCGGACCTGGACAACGTCAACAACGCGTTTGCGGCCATCGTCAAACTGTCGCTGCCGGACGGCATCCGTGGGCTGGTGATCGCGGCAGCACTGGCGGCGATGATGTCGACGGCCAGCGCCGGCTTGCTGGCCGCCTCCACCGTACTGACCGAGGACCTGCTGCCGCGTTTGCGTGGTGGTAAGCAGTCGAGCCTCAACATCAACCGCCTGTTCACGATGCTGACCGGTATCGCCGTGCTGGGTATCGCGCTGGTGGTCAGCGATGTAATCAGCGCGCTGACCCTGGCCTATAACCTTTTGGTCGGCGGGATGTTGATCCCGTTGATTGGCGCGATCTTCTGGAAGCGCGCGACCACGTCGGGGGCGATTACGTCCATGACGCTGGGCTTTGTGACGGCGCTGGTGTTCATGTTCAAGGATGGGCTGGATGCGAACACGCCGATTTACTACAGCCTGGCGGTTGGGCTGGTGAGTTTTGTGCTGGTCAGTTTGTTGTCCCGGCGGCCGGAGGCGATGGCGACTCGGGTGGTTTGACGCCTCACAGAATCAAGAGCGGTTTCTTCAGCGGGCGCGACGTCGGATGTCGCGCCCGTTTTTTTATCGTCCAACTGACAGGTTTTGGTTTGCCTGGATGATTTCCTGGACCAGGGAGGCCCATACCAATCCTTGGGTTGTGCCTCCGGCATAGGTGCCTCCGGCGGCGATTTGATGATGGGCGGCCCAATAAACGATCGAAAGTCCATCTGAGGTGCCGGGCCTGGCACATTCGACAATATGCAAGTCGCCACTTTCGATTGCACTGCAATAAGACATTGGAAAGTGAAGAGAAACAGCGGCCAGACAAGCTGCCAGGATCTGCTCTTTGTGCTCCGGCGCCGAATCGGGCGGGACCTGTCCACCGGAGACGAGAATGCAGTGCCCGTCCAAGCGGCAATTCATGACACCAATTGGCAGATCGTATTGAAGCTTGAGCCCCCGCATTTCAGCGCCTTCATTACCCACAGCAGGCAGCTTGAAAAACCAGCCGATGATCGCGATAACCTCTGGCTCCTCTACGCCCATGGCACTGACGACGAAATGTTCTTTGCTCAGCTCAGCAATTTGGACACGGCTCAGATGCTGAGGCTGGAACTGAACCCCAGAGCACTGCAACAGCACCTCAATCTCATCCATTAGGTGAACAAATTCCACATCGTAGCCTGATACTTCAATAGCCCTACCGACTCCATGGATGCCACAAAGCGCTTGGAGTTGCTGTGGGCTGATTTCTCTGAGCTCACCTCCAGGTTTGCCACTAGGCCACGGTCTGCTTTCGATCTCGCGCTGCTCGCGTATTGCGGCATCTACTTCACTGGTTGTCTCCCTATAAGCGCGCACAACCCGCGCTCGCGCAAATTGCTCCAGTGATGGGTTGTCAGCCAGAAATTTTTCAAACAACTCAATGCCGGCGCGGTTGCACTCAATGGCCAGATACTGATTTCCTGGAAGTAAATAGTCGTTATGTGGCGGCTTTGCAGTCGTCTCAGTTGCTGAAAGATGGCGCATATTCATACGCTTATGGCTGGCACCATCACTGTCCCGATTGCCTCCATAGACTGTTACCTGATAATTCGCCAAGCGAAACATCACGGCCTGGAGCAGGCCGTTGATCCCTCTGCCGATGATTGATACACGGGGCGCATCGGCATGTGCATGCAGTGTGGGGATCGTCAGTGAGCGTGCAAGTTTACGCCTGACAAGGCCACGCAGGGCCATCAAGCTCAATTGAACAGCGACGGCATAATCAAGGTCGCAATGGCAGGCTTCGGTGGTTGCCGCCTGTGCAGTCAGCGTCGCCGGTCTGCGCCAGGTGGCGACACTGCAACCGAGCGCTTGTGTACGCATCCGAAACGCCTCCAATGTCGCAGGCCCGTAATCCAAGACAAGTTGGACGTCTTCAGCCAGTGAAAGGGATTGCAACGCATCGTCGCTGAACACATCTGGTTTGGCGACGCAGATCAGACGCGCCTGCCTGTGCATACATTGAATCAGGGCCCGATCAATGCGATGGGCAGAATCATCATTCAGGGATAAACAAATGGCGATAGAACGAGCCCCTTGCAGTGCCTCGGACCAGTCCGACACAAATGAGACTCGGCTATCTGGACACGCCTGGCTGCGTGGACTCAACACTTTGATCCGAACATGCGGATCTCGATCAAGTAACAACTTGACCAGCTCTTTCCCCACATTTCCGTAACCCAGGACGCAGATGTCTTGGGGTGTAGAGCCATCGGCAAGTGTCAGCCAGTGCGCGATATAAGCCGCAACGTGCGGCGCGTTGACCCCAGGTGTGTTGACCACTCGAATGCCGTTTGACTCGCATAAATCCAACCGCACCTTATCCAGACTTGTGCCTCGGCGAATCAGACAGAGATCTCCAAATGGGTGGCTTAAACGCCATAGGTCAATGACCTCCCCATCGATAACCTGATCTCCAATAATGATCGTTGAAGGGCGCACGAGCCCGATCTGTAGCAGCAGCGCTTGCTTGGTTGAGTTCGGGGGGAAAAACACTACGTTGCTGGGTGCATCAGCCTTCCAACGGTTCGACGTAGGTGCGATATGTAAAATATTTTCGGTAGTGGCGATGAGTGACGCGGCAACTGGCGGAACGTGAGAGAGCAGCATAGTTTCGTCTCCAACAATTCTGGCTGACTAATGCCTGGAGATAGGAGTTAAATAAGTTGGGGCCAACACTTTAAATACTTAAAGCCCTAAAACTCACCCTTCATAAACCCGTTTTCTTCAGGAAGCTTTATATCAGTAAGCGGTACAAATCATTACTTAACGAAACTCAAACTACTCCGATATTTCAAACTAACTAACCCAACCGCTTCTGATAAACGGGTAGTCCAATTCCGGTCTTAAAAAAGCACAGCCTGAATGGCACGCTCACTTACGGACTGCAACCCGTGTCTACGAGGCGTTACCCAACGAATATGTTCGGGAGGAATTTACTGCATCAGATGCACGCGGATGCTGCACCTGTTTTCCCTGAGTTCACCCAGCTGCCATTGGTCGGAACTGGTAGTTATCACAGTAGAAGGACCGCTGAGGGCCGTAATAGCCTGACATGGCCATTTCAAATCTGAAGAAATTGGCTTGGCTACCCGATAACCCATGAGGTGATGAAATGAAACAGCGCGATCCTAGCTACCCCGCTGCGTCAACAGTTCCACCGCAACTTAAGACAGGCGACCGCGTGCATATGAGCGGCCCCCACGCAGGCGTCTGCACTGGAATATACAAGCTCATGTTTTATAAAAACGGGACTTCATTTGCCACACTGCCCATAGAACGAGCATTTAAAGACTGGTTCAGCTTTGAAGTTCATGGAAGTTTCAATGGTGAGATGGAGGTAAAGGGCCATTATCACGATTGCGCCACTGGCGAGGACCACATACATAGCTTCGGGTTTACCGAAGTCAGTAAAGGCGAATGACGCAACTCACACGTCGTACAGCCATCCGATTTACCTGGCAGCGCTCCCACGACATAGAGAGGTATTCATCGCGCGAGCGCTCCCCGGGGCCTCATCTGCGACGTGGGCGACGCTGCTCGTCATCCGTACGAATCGGCACCGGCTGCAGCGGAGGCTCGATCAAGCCCAGCGCAACGCCCAGATCATGGAG
The DNA here is from genome assembly GCF_021391435.1 of Pseudomonas sivasensis. Lineage (NCBI taxonomy): Bacteria > Pseudomonadati > Pseudomonadota > Gammaproteobacteria > Pseudomonadales > Pseudomonadaceae > Pseudomonas > Pseudomonas sivasensis. Next base: position 4,603,345 of record NZ_CP090029.1, read on the forward strand.
CCAGTTTTGGATTTTCTCTTTCATGGTTTGCCCCCTTTGAGGGTAATGCTTGTAGGCGCAAGCTATGTCGCCTTTTCCTACACTGATAGTAGCCCTAAGTCCTACATATTGCTTGAACGAAACCACAACGAACTATTACTGAATTCATCCGAATTCTGACGGACCGGTCAGGCAATGGCGCGGGTGTCTTTCATTACCGTCGCCTGGCCCTCTTGCTGCAAGTCGATCCACGCATTGAGGTTAGCGCCGAGCATACCCTTTCGCCACATCAACCAGGTGGTCGCAGTGGCAAAATGCCCTGTCAGTGGATGAACGGACACGCTGTCCTTGCCTGGCAGGCTGTCGAGCATAGCTTGGGACATCAACGCCACTCCTGAACCGGCAATCACGCAAGCGAGCATGCCTTGATATGACTCGATCTCAATCGCCCGTCCCATGGCTACGCGCTCGTGGGAAAACCAGCTCTCCAGGCGTGTGCGATAAGCGCAACTGCGTCGGAACGTAAACACCGAGCGGCCGGCAACATCCTGGGGGCCACGCACGGGTGGGTGGTCGGCTTCACAGATCAGCACCAGTTTTTCCTCGCATAACTGCACGCCGTCCAGGCTGGCGATGGTCAGCGGGCCGTCCACAAACGCTGCGTCCAGACGCCCCGTGATCAGACCTTCCAGCAACTCACCACTGGGTGCTGACTGCACCTGCAGATTCACCATTGGGTAGGCCTTGTGATAACGCGCCAGCAGCTTGGGCAAATGCACTGCTCCAGTGCTGTACATGCTGCCCAGAACAAAGTCGCCGGCCGGTTGCCCACCTTGCACGGCGCCATGGGCTTCATCGTGCAGTGCCAGCAGACGGGTGCTGTAGTCCAGCAATATCTTGCCCGCCGGAGACAGCTGCAAGCGCTGACGTTCGCGCAGGAACAGCTCTACACCGAGCTGTTCCTCCATCTGTTTGAGTCGGGTCGATAGGTTTGACGGCACGCGGTGCAGGCGCTCAGCCGCGCGGGTGATGGACCCCTCTTCCGCCACGGCCTGGAAAATGCGCAATTGACTGAACTCCACGACTTTCTCCAAAACTGAATAAGTTACTCAATATTATTCAATTTTACAGAAAGTCAACACACCTTAGGCTGAGGGTCATTCGTTTCTCAGCAGGACACCTGACCATGTCACCCCTGATTCGCTTACTCGCCAGCTCCATCGCCCTGATGATGGCCATGGGCATTGGCCGCTTCGCCCTCACCCCACAAATGCCCCACATGCTTAGCGAAGGGCAGATCGACCTGACCGACGCCGGCCTGATCGCCGCCGCCAATTACCTCGGCTACTTCGTGGGCGCGGTGGATTCGATTTTCGCCCGCGGTCACCGTCATGTACGCGGTCGGCTGTACGGTGGGCTCTGGTTATGTGTGCTGCTGACCTTTGCGTCCTCTTGGGCCCATGGGTTCTGGCCCCATCTGCTGTTGCGCTTTGGCACTGGCGTGGCAAGTGCCTGGGCATTGGTGATGATCACTAGCTTGAGTCAGCCGCTGGCGCTCGCCGCCGGACGCCCGCGTCTGGGTGCTCTGGTATTTGCCGGGCCGGGCCTGGGGATTCTGTTGACCGGGCTATTGGCGCTCGGCTCAAACCTGCTGGGGCAAAACTCCGCCACGTTATGGTTGATCTATGGCGCTGTAGCACTGGTGATGCTGCTGGCGATCCTGCCGTTTTTGCCGCAGCCTTGTGCCAGCGCCCCTGGCGCCGGTCATAGCGACGCGGGCAGCAACGGCAGCATCACGCACCTGTGCTGGGTTTATGTGCTATTCGGACTGGGTTACATCATTCCAGCGACCTTCCTGTCACAGATGGCCAGCGCCCAGTTCAAAGGGGCCTGGCAGGCCGATCTGTTCTGGCCGTGCTTTGGCCTGCTGGCAGCGATTGGCGTGGGCGTGGCGACTCTGCGTCGCAAAGATCCAGACGCTACTCGCCGCTGGCTGATGACAACCCTGTGGCTGCAAGCGGCCGGAGTGTTCACGTGCTTGCTGGGCGATGGCTGGGGGTTGGCACTGGGCGTTCTGCTTTGCGGCGGTCCGTTCCTGGCCTGTATGCAATTGGTGATGGCGCGCTTGCGGGATGTGGCGCCCCACGGCTACCAGCGCAGCACCGGTCTGCTGACCGCCAGCTTTGCCATCGGCCAATTGAGCGGGCCCTTATTGGCGTCGGCGAGCAGCCATCTAAGCGGCGGCCTGCAACCGGCATTGGTGATTGCCGGTACAGGCCTGTTCTTGGCGGGGGGGATATTGGTCAGCCAGCAACCAAAGGCGCTTGCGTGCGCACCTGTTCGCGCCGTGACAGCGCCAGGAAAAACAGCCCTCCCAGGAAGCAGCCGGTAAACCAGGCGAAGTTGGCCATGCCCTGTAACGCCGGTGTGAAGGTGATCGCGACGCCCACCAGTGTTGCGGGCACCAGCGCCTTGACCGCTGTCCAGTTCACGCCGCCGTCGAAGTAATAGCGCCCGCTTGGGCTGTCATCGAACAGCGCATCTACATCGATTTTCTGTTTTTTGATCAGGTAGAAATCTACCAACAGAATCCCAAACAGCGGCCCGATAAACGCCGCGAGGATATCCAGGGTGTAGTGGATCATCAGCGGGTTATTGAACAGGTTCCATGGAGTGATAAAGATCGAGGCTACCGCTGCGATCATGCCCCCGGCACGCCAGCTGATTTTGCTTGGCGCGACGTTGGCGAAGTCAAACGCAGGGGACACAAAGTTGGCGACGATATTGATACCGATGGTCGCGGTCACAAAGGCAAATGCGCCAAGCAGCACGGCCATGTTGTTGTCGATACGCGAAACCGTGGCGATCGGGTCGTGGAGCATTTCGCCAAACACCGGCAAGGTGCCAGAGACGATCACTACCGTCACCAGGGAAAAGGCCAGGAAATTCACCGGCAGGCCCCAAAAGTTTCCGCGTCGCACATCCTGCATGCTGCGGCAGTAGCGGCTGAAATCGCCGAAATTCAGGGTTGGCCCAGAGAAGTACGACACCACCAGCGCCGTGGCTACGATCACTTGGCCGAACGCTTGCCAGCCCGACAGGGACTTTTCCGACAGAGTAAAGCTGATGTTCGACCAGCCAGCCTTCCAAACAATCCAGCCAGCCAGGGCAAACATCACCGCATATACCACCGGCCCCGCCCAATCGATAAAGCGGCGGATAGACTCCATGCCGGCCCAGAAAACTGCAGCTTGCAGTACCCACAGGCTGAGGAAACCAAACCAGCCCAGGTAGGACAGACCGGCGAAATGCGGTTCTGCATACACCGCCATCTGTGGGAAAAAGCGCAACACCACGATGATCAAAGCGCTGGACGCCAGATAAGTCTGAATCCCGTACCAGGCCACGGCAATCAGGCCACGAATCACCGCAGGAATATTCGCGCCAAACACACCAAATGCGAGCCGGCAGATGACTGGATAAGGAACGGCGGCCTGCTGGCTAGGCTTAGCCACCAGATTGGCGATCAATTGCACGATGCAAATACCCGCGAGCAAGGCGATCAACACCTGCCAACTGGCTAGCCCCAAGGCGAACAGACTGGCAGCGAATACATAACCACCGACGCTGTGCACGTCACTCATCCAGAAGGCAAAAATGTTGTACCAGTTCCACTTCTGCGGCAGTGGGCCCAGATCCTCGTTGTACAGGCGCGGGCTATAGCCTTTGGGCAATTGTTCGGTCATCGCTGGGCTCCTCGTAATACCGGCCTGCGCTTCCGTCACGGGGATGCATACGGGAGGCGGCCAGGTTTGTATACGAGACAGTCAGCAGAATGCGTGCCAATGGCACACAATCCCTCTACGACGGTGCTCCAAAGGCGCTTATGACGGTTTAGTCGCGGGGACCGCGCTCAGCAACGGTGCACATAAATCCTGTACACAATCATCGGTGCACCCGATGTGCACACACGTGTCCAACCGTGCAACACACCGCTGTCAGGAAGGTGCCCCAGGCCATGTCCATCAGGGCCAAGCTCGCAGACCAGCCTTGCAGTGTGGCCCAGTTGCTCAGGTCATAGGTGCCATAGGCCACCAGACCCAGCAAGGCACCCAAACGCGCTGCGCGTTGCCAGTTGATGCTTGGCAAGACCACGAACACCACACAACCGAGGACATACAGGAGATAGAACAGCACTGCGGGCAATAGGCGGGGCTGATCAAGCATCAGCGGGCCCAGCAAGGATTTGTAGGTAGGGCCCATGAGGACGCCGAGCCAGAGGCCGTCGAGCACCAGAAAAGCAAGCAAGGTGCCGAGGTAGGCGAACAACGATTTTTTAGACATCAAGCGGACCTCTGTAGGAGCGAGCTTGCTCGCGAAAATATCTCAGGCCCATCGCGGTATCGGATGTACCCTTTTCGCGAGCAAGCTCGCTCCTACAGAAGAGCAAACCCTACTCAGCTTAGTTCAATGCGATCCGCGTGAATCACGATCTGACCCTGCTTGTAGAGCGCACCAATAGCTTTCTTGAAGTTACCCTTGCTCACGCCGAACAAGTTGCTGATTACTGCCGGGTCGCTTTTATCGCTGACCGGCAACGTGCCGTTGTTTTCGCGCAACTTGGCGAGGATCTTCGAGTTGAGACTGGAGGCCGCTTCCTGGCCGACCGGTTGCAGGCTCAGGCTGATGTTGCCGTCGGCGCGGATCTCTTTGATGAAGCCTTTCTCTTCCTTGCCGGGACGCAGGAACTTGAACACTTCGTTCTTGTGGATCAGCCCCCAGTGTTTGTTGTTGATGATCGCCTTGAAGCCCATATCAGTGGCTTCGGCCACCAAGAGGTCCACTTCCTGACCCACAACGTAGTTGGCCGGCGTCTTGTCCAGGTAGCGGTCAAGGCGCGCGGTGGCGGTAATACGCTTGGTGTGCTTGTCGAGATAGACGTGCACCACGCAGTATTCACCGGCGGTCATCTGACGTTTTTCTTCCGAGTACGGAAGCAAAAGGTCCTTTGGCAGACCCCAATCGAGGAACACGCCAATACTGTTGACTTCCACCACTTTCAAACTGGCAAATTCGCCGACTTGAACTTTGGGTTTTTCGGTGGTGGCGATAAGTTTGTCATCGCTGTCCAGGTAAATAAAAACGTTAAGCCAGTCTTCATCTTCACTGGGAATATCTTTGGGGATATACCGATTAGGCAAGAGGATTTCGCCATCTTGCGCACCATCAAGGTACAAACCGAAGTTAGTGTGTTTAACCACTTGTAAGCTGTTGTAGCGCCCGACTAGAGCCATTTCCAATACCCTCATTGCGTGGGCGGCATTCTACCCGAGTTGCGCCCGCCACGCGCGCGCGCCTGAAAAATCGCGGCCTGGCATGGCCCTACGATGGCATCGCTCCGCTCGTCCGATCATTCGACTGAGTTTTGCCCTTCCACCAGCACTGCTTTGCTAGGTGGTTTCGAGTCAAAACAGTAAGTTAGGGCCTAATTTCAACGATGAACTTCGGTTATTTCCAGCCGCACCAATTATTCCCAGGGGATATTTGCCAAGCAATTGTCAAGTATTTCCTGTACGATGCCTGGCCAAGTTAATTTTCTACAGGTTAGTGGCCGCCATGCGCGTAAAAGCATCCAACAGCAAAGCAAAGCCAGCTCCAGCCGTTGAAACCAGCGAATCGATCAACAGCCAAATCGCTGCTTTCCTCAAGTCCGGTGGCGAAATCCAGCAAATTGCAAAAGGCGTGAGCGGCCAGACTTTCGGCCCGTCCAAGCAGATCAGCCTGGGTAAAAAGTAACACCGCGCAAAATACCTGGTCCCTAAGCGTCTTGCCTCCAAGGCGCTAGGACTAGAGCCCGAAACACCCTCCTTCTACATTCAATATTGCGTTAATCGACGAACGGGCCTCATCGCCTGGCATTCGCCGGTATCCTTGCACACGTCTAGCACGGGCATCTGCCCGATTTTCTCCGTTACTGCTCCTCGCTTTTCATGGAGTGAAGCATGCTCAAATCCTGCATTTTTCTGGTCAGCACATTAGTGGCTTGCCCCCTTGCCGAAGCGCAGATCTTCCAGCGCGAATTGGGCGACTTCGACCTGAAATTAGGCACCACCCCCAGCCGCAGCATGGCACAGGGCCTGGTCAAGCCGACCTCGCCGGGCAGCGACTCTTTCCACGGGGGGTTGGACCTCAGCCACAACAGCGGCCTGTACTTCGGCCAGTTCTCGCCAAACATGGGCCTGTCTTCGGCAAGCACCCTCGAAGTCGACTCCTACATGGGCTTCAAACACCCCTTCGACCAGACGCTCGGCTACGAAGTCGGCTTGATCCACTACAGCTACCCCAAGCTCAGCCCCCTCGACAGCCAAGAGTTCTACGGTGGCTTGAACCTGTTGGGCAATCGTTTCGGTGCCTCCTTCAGCAACGACCCGGACCGCCAGGACAGCACCCTCTTCGCCGACCTCGGCGGCACCCAACCCTTCGGCATCGGCGTCAGCATGAAGTACACCACCCACCAATTGGGCACTCCAGCTTCGGTGGACGGCGGCACCATCAGCAGCTTCAGCGACTGGTCGGTTCAATTCTCCCGCGCCTGGAAGGGCATCGACTTGGACCTGATTTACAGCGACTCCAGCCTTAGCGGCGGCGACTGCTCGGCGTACTCCGGACACAATTCGCAATGCGACGGGCTGTTGACGTTAAAGGCCGCGCGGTCGTTTTATTGATGGGCTGAACTGTAGCGCCTGGCGCGGGTTCACATGCATTGAATCCCTCTGCCCAAGGAAACGCCCATGCTGCGTCAGCTCAAACTGTTGGTGGCCCTGCTGACCCTAAGCCTGGCACTCGCCGGCTGCAACCGCGTGGGCCTGGCCTACCGCAACCTGGACGTGATCATCCCCTGGACCCTCAATGACTACCTGGACATGAACGCCGGGCAGAAGAGTTGGTTCAACGATAAGCTCAAAGAACACTTGGCCTGGCATTGCACCACGCAGTTGCCGGGTTATCTCGATTGGCTCGATCGCCTGCAACAGATGGTCGACGAAAACCAGGTCACCGATGCTGCATTGAAAACGCGCACCGCTGAAGCCGAACAGGCAATCGCTGAAGTCGCCCGCGAAATCACCCCATCAGCCATCGAATTGCTCCAGGGACTGAATGATCAGCAGGTCAAAGAAATGAATGACGCCCTGGCCAAGGATCTGCGTAAACGCCAGGATGACTACCTTAAGCCGCCCCTCGCCCAACAAATCAAGGACCGCGCCGAGCGCATGAACAAACGCCTGGACACCTGGATGGGCCCACTGAGCGCTAGCCAGCAAAATCGCGTCACCGCGTGGTCCGTCGCGCTGGGCGAACAGAATCAGGAATGGATCGGCAATCGCGCCCATTGGCAGGCGCAATTTATCGAAGCGGTGCAGCAACGCCACAGCGCCGAATTCCCACAGAAGATGCAGCAACTGCTGGTGGACCGCGAAAGCCTATGGACCCCGCAATATCGCGCGGCTTACGCCCAGACCGAAGCTGCGGCGCGCAGCCTGATTGTCGACGTGATGGCCGAAAGTACGCCGCAGCAACGCCTTAAACTCACGCAGAAAATCGACGGCGTACGCAGCGACTTCAAGGCACTCAAATGCCTCAAGGCCGCCGGGATTTAATGTGGGAGGGGCTGCCACCCACACTGGGTCCGCGAATATCCGTCAGGCAATCTGCGCTTTGGACGCCACTTCAGCGAAGGTTGCCGGGTCCAGTGCATCCGGCTGCTCATCCAGCACTTGGCGCGGGTGATCGTTGCCGGGAATGGAACTGTCGATCAGCGCCAGCAGTTGGGCACCCAATTGCGTCAAAATGAAGTTCTCACCATTTCCGCCCTCTGCCTCGGGGCGCGATTCAATAAAACCGCGCTTGAACAGCAGCGCTTCATAATCCGCTGCGGTCTTTTTCAGCGCATCCAGATTGCCGGTGTTCTCACCCGCCGTGGCCTTCTCGGCCGCTTCCTGCTCGGCGTATTTGCGCGGGGCAAAGCTGCCTTCGCCGTTCTGCACTTCGTGCAGCAGACGTTCGATTAGATCCCAGTTGTAAGTCGTCATCCTGATTCCTCCTGCAGGCCTAAGAAAAAGTAGCCCGTCAAAAGGTGTGACATGCCACACCTGCCACCGTTCAGCCCGCCAGACGGACGTCATTTCTCTGAACTTTCAAGACGTTCGCCCCCTCAACCGCACATCATCACCAAGGAGGTACGTACCATGAACACCTTGAGAAACCTGACCATCGCCGCCGCCCTGCTCACGGCCCTGCCCGCCTGGGCCTGCACGCCCGAAGAGGCCACGGCGAAACGAGAGCAGTTGGCGACGGAAGTGACCAAGCTCACCGAGCAGAACCCCACCAAAGCCAAAGAGATGAACGACGAGCTGCAGAAGATGGACCTGGACACTGAAAGCGCGGAATTCCCTGACAAGTGCCAGCTCATCGACGCCCGCCTTAAAGAATTGAAAGAAGCTGCGGCAAAAGCCAAAAACTGAAGGCATAAAAAAACCGGACGATGTCCGGTTTTTTCACATCAGCGCTGGCTTATTCAGCAGCCGGTGCTTCGGGCTTGCGGCGTTTAAGCGGGGCCATGCCGTCTTTGCTGACCAACGACAGGTTATCGGTCTTCGGACGGTTGGCGATCTTGCGCTTGGTCGGCGACTTGGCGCCTGTCTTCTTCTTATCGCCCTTGGCGTCAGTCTTTTTCTTCTTCACGCCAACAGCCTTGCCCGACGCCTTGACCTTCTTCGGCCCGGTGTAGGTGCCTTTGACTTCCTTGATGGTGCGGCGCTCGAACGACTGCTTGAGGTAGCGCTCGATGCTCGACATCAGGTTCCAGTCGCCATGGCAGATCAGCGAGATGGCCAGGCCATCGTTGCCGGCACGCCCGGTACGGCCGATACGGTGCACGTACTCGTCGCCGCTTCGTGGCATGTCGAAGTTGATCACCAGGTCCAGGCCATCAACGTCCAGGCCACGGGCAGCCACATCGGTAGCCACCAGGATCTTCACGCCGCCCGCCTTGAGGCGATCGATGGCCAGCTTGCGGTCCTTCTGGTCTTTCTCGCCGTGCAGCACGAAAGCCTTGTATTCCTGGGCAACCAAGCGACCGTAGATGCGGTCGGCGGCAGCGCGGGTGTTGGTGAACACGATGGCCTTCTGGTAGGTCTCGTTGGCCAACAGCCAGTTGAGGATCTGTTCTTTGTGCACATTGTGGTCAGCGGTGACGATCTGCTGGCGCGTGGTGGCATTCAGGTCGCTGACATTGTTGACCTGCAAGTGCTCAGGGTTGTTCAGCACCTTGGCGACCATTTCGCGCAAGGTCGAGCCGCCGGTAGTGGCGGAGAACAGCATGGTCTGCTGGCGATTGACACATTCGGCAACCAGACGCTGAACGTCGTCGGCAAAGCCCATGTCGAGCATGCGGTCGGCTTCGTCGAGCACCAGCACTTCGACTTCCTTGAGGTCGAGGTTGCCGGCGTTGAGTTGCTCGATCATACGGCCTGGGGTGCCGATCAAGATGTCCGGCACCTTGCGCAGCATGGCGGCCTGGACCTTGAAGTCTTCGCCGCCAGTAATAATGCCGGACTTGATGAAGGTGAACTGCGAGAAGCGCTCCACTTCCTTCAAAGTCTGCTGGGCGAGCTCACGGGTCGGCAGCAGGATCAGGGTCTTGATGCTCACGCGGACTTTGGCCGGGCCGATCAGACGATTCAGAACCGGCAAGACGAAAGCGGCGGTTTTGCCGCTGCCAGTTTGAGCCGTCACCCGCAGGTCACGCCCTTCGAGCGCGAGCGGGATGGCCGCTGCTTGCACAGGCGTAGGCTCGACAAATTTTAGCTCGGCCACGGCTTTGAGCAGGCGTTCGTGCAGGGCGAATTGGGAAAACACGGGTGCTACCTCGAAGAAATACAAAATATCAGCTGCATAGGGTAACGGTTTCGGGCGCCCAAACCGAGTTTCTTTACGCGAACGGTGCGAATCAGGTGCTTTTTTGTCAGGGCATTTGTCTACAACGTCAACTTTGTCGCACTTAGATGCTCTAATCGCGCCGTCTTGTCTTACAGAGGAATCGGTTTCACCCATGGATATCAAACAGCTTTGGCTCAACGTCCAAGACCTATGGGGCGCCCTCGACCAACACCCGGTGCTGCATGCCAGCCTTGGTTTTATGGTGTTGCTGGTGGTGGCCCTGCTGCTCGGACGGGTAGCGCGATACCTCACCCTGCACGCCGTCAAATTGCTCGGCCGCCAACCGTCGCTGCACTGGCTCAATGATCTGCGGCACAACAAAGTCTTCCACCGCCTGGCGCAAATGACGCCGTCCCTGGTGATCCAGTTCGGCCTGTACCTGGTGCCGGATTTGAGCAAAACCGCGATTCTGTTCATCGGCAACGTGGCACTGGCCATCTCCATCCTGTTCCTGGTCCTGGCCATGAGCGCCCTGCTCAATGCCCTGCTGGACATCTATGCCCGCACCGAACACGCACGCACCCGCTCAATCAAGGGTTACGTGCAGTTGGCGAAGATGGTGCTGTTCGTGTTCGGCGCGATCATCATCGTCGCCACCCTGATTGACCGCTCGCCGCTGTTGCTGCTGTCGGGTTTGGGTGCGATGTCGGCGGTGATTCTGTTGGTGTACAAGGACACGCTACTGTCGTTCGTCGCCAGCGTGCAGCTCACCAGCAACGACATGCTGCGGGTCGGTGACTGGATCGAAATGCCCCAGGTCGGCGCCGACGGCGACGTGGTGGACATCACTCTGCACACGGTCAAGGTGCAGAACTTCGACAAGACCATCGTCTCCATTCCTACCTGGCGCCTGATGTCCGAGTCGTTCAAGAACTGGCGCGGCATGCAAGCCTCCGGCGGGCGTCGGATCAAGCGCAGCCTGTTCATCGACGCCAGCGGCGTGCGTTTCCTGAGCGATGACGAAGAGGTGCGCATGACCCAGGTGCACCTGCTCACCGACTACATCGGACGCAAGCAGGCAGAGCTCAAGGCCTGGAATGAAGCCCAGGGCCACAGCGCACAAATACTGGCCAACCGTCGCCGAATGACCAACCTCGGCACCTTCCGCGCCTATGCCCTGGCCTACCTGAAAAGCCATCCGGACATCCAGCCGAACATGACCTGCATGGTGCGCCAGATGCAAACCACGGCTCAGGGCGTGCCGCTGGAGATCTACTGCTTCACCCGCACCACGGCGTGGGCCGATTACGAGCGCATCCAGGGGGACATCTTCGATTACCTGCTGGCGGTGTTGCCGGAGTTTGGACTGAGTCTGTACCAGCAACCGAGTGGCACCGATCTACGGGCAGGAATTCTGGCGCTGACGCCCAGCCCCCAGAGCACGCCAGCCCTGCAGTGAGCCCGAAGCCGGCGAGGTGAAAATACGCGCCTCGCCGGCGCAATATCCCGCTAATCGCCGGCAACTATGTGTAGCCGCTGCGACCGAATAATCAACTGACGCAGACAATAAAGAAAATTTCTCCTACGCCTTTAGTGATTTTCACTACTTGTGCGCACTATTTCTAATCTGTTTTTAAAAAAACCAACGCCTTAGCATTTGGCCATCAAACAACGCCAGATAAAGGCCATCCCTCATGTTATGGACAACTCAGCTTTCTGATAATGCGGCAGACTTTGTATTAACTTCGAATGCCGAAGCGTTGACCCACTATTGTGGTGCTAGTGCCTTTGCTCAACCTCGCGATTTTTATACCACTAGTCCCTATCAGCGACCTTCCAGGCCGCAGGACGTGACCGACTCGATCATCACCACCAGCCTGACCAGCGACCAACTTTCAGACAGTCAGCATTTGTTGGCACAACGCTTGTTATTGAATATCTACGAGCAAGACTTAGTCTTCTTGCCCAAGCCGCCATTAGAACTCGACTTAAAGGCGTTCAAACAGTTCTATGACCCCCAACATGCCGCCAGTGGCAAAAAGATCCGCCCGTTACTGGAACACTACTTATACAACTGGCTTAAGGAAGAAGTGCACATCAATGGTCCTTGGTGCCTGGACTCTTTTGTCGCCCACACCGATAAAGTCTTAGATGATGTAGCCCAAGCCGACTCCAAACTGCATGAGGTGCTGACCACCAGCCGCAACCCCCAGCGTGCCGCGCGTTTTTTCATGACCCAATGCGCAGGGGATTTCCTCAGTGAAGCCTCGGCCATGGCGCGCAATGTTTTGGGTAACTGCGGTGTGTACACCAGCGAGTTGTTCAAGATCCTGATCGACGAGTATGGCTACGGCGTCGACAAAAAGAAGCACAGCACCATCTTTGAAGACATGCTCCAGGACATGGACATGTCACACCACGTGCACCATTACTGGCAGTTCTACACGCCGGCGTCGCTGTCGCTGACCAACTATTTCCACTATGTGTCGGCCAACCACGGCGAACTGTTCCGCTACATCGGCGCCATGTACTACACCGAAGCCACGCTGGCGCTGACGACCAAGCACCAGTCCCGTGCGATAAAGACCATCTTCGATGGCCAGGTCTCCACTGCCTACTTCGATGAGCATGCTCATATCGATGTGCACCACGGCAGAATGGCACTTCAGCGCCTGATCATTCCCATGATCAAGCAGTTCGGCACCAAGATCATCCCCGACCTTATCCGCGGCTTTGAAGAGTTCAAGCTCCTTCAGGACATCGCCGACGAGGAACTGTATGCCCATATCAAATGGCATGACGAGCTGGATGAACATCGCGCCAAGGCTTCGCAGCTACAGGGCCAAAAGCCGGTGGACCTGCGAATCACCGAGGCTGAACACGAGCTCTCGGTGCTGCACACCCACCCCAATGACGAACTGTTCTGGGTCGAATCCGGCGAGCTGGAGTTTATCGCCAGCCCCGAATTGACTGTGCGCCTCATCGCCGGCGAAGGCGTCGTGATTCCCAAGGGAATGCTCCATGGCACGCGCATCGTCAGTCCGTCCTGCACGTACACCGTCACCGCCATCTGAATGGGCCACCCAATGAAAGCCATCAGCCTGAATATCACCCACGCCCATTACGTGGCCGTGGAGGACAGAACCTATTTTCTGAAGCGTCACGCGTATTCGACGCAATTGCTGCCCACCTCGTGCCCCCATCGTGGCGGCCCACTGCACATGGGCGAAGTGACGGGCGACGGCCAAAGCGTGATCTGTCCCTGGCACGACAACGCCTACAAGGTCTGCAACCTGGAAAAGAAGGCGCTGCCCACCGTGCGCGTCAGAAACCAGATCAGCACCGTGGTCGGCGACACCGAACGGTGCGTGCCGCTACTTAAACTCTCCCGTTACGACGGATGAAGCCCATGAAGACTAATTCGACACTGACCGCGTTCTATTCAATCGTGACCCTCTTCACCGGCCTCGACATGGCGATTGTGATCGCGATGGTCTGGTTTGGCCTTGAGACCACCGGGTCCACATTCCTGGTAGGCGCCACCTTGTGTGTAGCGACCGTGGTGCCCTATTTATGTGAACAGTACATCGGCAAGTTCTTCACGATTGAACTCAGCCTGAAACGGCTGCTGTACATACGCCTGGCTGCGTTCGCCGCCGTCCTGGGATTGTCGTTTACCCAGGCCGCCTTGCTGCCGATCGGCTTCCTGGCGATCGCGTTTGTGGTGGGCGTCACCGACTATTTCACCATCAGTACCCTGGAATCGAAAAACACCAAGCTGGTGCTGGCAGGCCTCACCGACAGCGATACCTGCGCGCGGTTGATGCAAACCTCCATCCAGATCGGTGCCTTCGGCGGTGCGCTCCTGGGCGGTTTGATCGTGGATGTGTTCTCGGTCAACGAGACGCTGCAAATCATCAGCCTGGCGGCGATTGTGTCACTGGCGGGCGTCTACCTGGTGGCCGACAGCCCCAGCGCAAAAGGCACCGATCAGACCGCAGCCTCCACCGCCGCCGCGCCGCTGGACCTGCCGCGCAACCTCTACATTCTGATCATTGTGTTGAGCATGATCGGCTTCCATATCGGCGCGTTCAACAGCCTGGTGCCTATCGTTTTTCAAAAGCTCAATGAGTGGAACGCCACCCTGTTTGGCGTCGCCAGTGGCCTGGCCGGCCTGGGGGCCTTCAGCGCCGCCGTGCTTCCGCGTATCAAGCTCAACAGCTATGGGGCCATCGCACTGGTGATTCTGGCGGACGTGGCAATCGTCTACTTCCAGAGTCTCTACGTGATGATGGCCGCTGCGTTCCTGCTGGGCTTTTGCATCAACAGCCTGCGGATCCAACTGCGTAAAACCCTGATCGAATCGGCGCCCAACGACCGGGTAGCCGACGTCATCGCCGCGAAAAGCTCGCTCTACTACCTGCTGGTCAGTGGCTCGGCACCGATGATCCTGACGTTCTTTACCACCTCGGGCTTTCTCGGACTCGAAGGCGCACGGCTGTTGATGATCGTCTCCGCCGGCCTGTTGGCCACTGCCGTACTGGCGTGGAACCTGACCCCCGCAGCCTCGCCTGCCGCCACCACGGAATAAGGATTGCACGACGTGAAAACCGTACTGATTGTTGACCCATTCTCCACGGGCAAGCTCTATGCGCCCCTGCTCAACGCGCAGGGCATACGGTGCATCGCCGTGATCTCCACACGCGCCTTGCCCGAACACTTCACCAACGACCTGGTCGCTGAGAATTTCCATGAGGTGTATCACTGGGAAGAGAGCCTGCTGATCACCCTGGAAACGTTGTCTTTGAGCGCAGTAATCGCCGGTTGCGAAACCGCCATCTACCTCACGGACTACCTGACGGAGTTGCTCAGCATTCCGGGTAACAGCCGTATCACCAGCGACCTGCGGCGCAACAAATTCTCCATGCAGCAGGCGCTGAAAAAACACCAGTTGGCGCACATCGACTCGCACCTGTTGAGCTCGCCAAGCCGCATTGGCGAAGTGGTGGCCAAGCTGGAAGAGTCGGCCACCTATGTGGTCAAGCCGCTGAATTCGGCCGCCACCGAAGGCGTGGTGTTTGCCCAAGGCAAAGGCGAAGCAGAAACCGCGTTGAGAAACGCGGCCTGGCAGCAGAAGAATGACCTGGGTGAGGTCAACCTCGGGTTTATCGTGCAGTCGTTTATCGCGGGGCCGGAGTACGTGGTGGATATGGTCGCCTTCAACGGCACGTACATCATTGCCAGTGTCTGCAAGTACACCAAGATCCAGAAGAACGGCAGCATGTTTGTCTACGAAAGCCTGGACACGCTTGATCCCCAGGCTGCGCACCTGCAACCGCTGACCGATTACGCCCGCCAGGCAGCCGCGGCGCTCGGCGTGCGGGTCGGGCCGATTCATATGGAGATCATTTGGTCCGATGCCGGGCCGGTGATGATTGAAGCCGGAGGTCGCTTGCACGGCGGCATCGCGCCCCTTCTGTTTCAACAGGTCTATCACCCCGACTTGCTGTCGCTGTCGATCGACAGCTACCTCGGCCACCCACGCCCGCAAGCTGATGCAGCGAGCCAGATCAGCCATGGCCGGATCGGTTTCTTCTGCTCCGATGCACAACGCACCTTCGATCCTCCCTCTCCCCAGGCCCTCCAGAGTGCCCAGGCGGACGAGGCCTATTGCGGCCACCGGTACTTCATCGCTCCCGGTCATACCACGCCGGTCACGATTGACTTCGCCACCTGTCCGGGGCTGTTCTGGCTACAGAGTCCTTCGGCGCTGCAACTGGACACCAGTACCGCGAACCTTCGAAAACTACTCTGGGGCTAAGGTTATGCAAAGTCGCTTGATCATCAAAAAATCAGCCTGTGAGCTGGGCATCAATAATGCGTGCGCCGCGGTTATCGAAGACATCACCGTTTCAGACGACCAAAGCTTCGTCGGGGTGTTGCAGAGCAACCTGAACCACGTCGCATCCCGCCTCAATGAGCTGGACTCGAACATCGTGTATGAAGGGTTTGCCAAGCAGCTCAAAAAACTCGGCTACGAAAACACCGTCAGCGCCAACGAAAAGCTGCTGCGGCGTTTCATCGCCAAAGGCGTGTACCCCATCAACAACATCGTTGACGCCTATAACGCAGTCTCGATCCGCCATGGGGTCAGCATCGGTGTGCACACCTATCATCAGAAAGATGACATCTACGTGATGCGCTCGGACAAACCGAGGGTTCTACGCCCACTGTTCGCCAAGAAGGCCATCACCATTCCCGTTGGCGATATCGTCTATACCTGCGGGGATGTGCCGTTGGCGAGCATCGGCAAGGTTGACGCCGACGCCCATGACTTCCGGCTGACGAAGGACTCGTCAAGGCTTCTGGTGGTGATCCTGGGGCATGACGACACGTCGCTTCAATTCAACCAAGGCGTCATCGAAGAGCTGGTGGACACGCTTCGTCAGAAAATGCCGAACCTTAGCCATCACTTCCTTGAAACGGTTCGCGATCACGCCTGAAGCCAACAGTTGAAGAAACGGCCGGCGCCTAGCGCCAGGCCTTCAGCACGGGGTTGACCACGACTTCCTTCACATGCTCGATGTTAAGCAGGCTTTCCTTGAAGACCATCAGTTCTTCAAAGCTCCTGTAGCGAACGTCGAGCATCATGTCCACGTCGCCAAACAGTGAGTAGGCGTGCACCACTTGGCTGAACTGCTGGATCTTCGGAAACACCAGGTGGCAGTTGCTGCCATTGAGCGTCAGCATCAAGAACGCCGCTTGCAGGGTCTCATCGCCCTCGGCTACGTTGATGGTGAAGCCTAGGATGATGCCCTTTTCAATCAACTTCTGGACACGCGACTCCACCGCTGTTCGCGACTTATGAACTTGCCGCGCCAATTGCGCCAGGCTGACCCGGGAGTCGTCCTTCAAGGCTGCAATGATCAGTTCATCAATCTTGTCCACTCTGCCGCCCCCACACCGTTCTTTTCTATAACAGACTTTCATTGCCGCTCACGCATGCCTTGGGGCCATCACGTCGCAGACTTTACGCCAGGCGCAGGCTTTATGCCCAACCGACTGATCCACACCGCCCCGAGAATCACCAACCCACCCAACGCCAGGCGGCCCAGGGGTTCGTGTTGGTTCCAGATCAGCAGGTTCAGCAACAACCCCACTGGTACATGCAGATTGTTCATCACCGCCAGCGTGCCGCCATGCACCAAACACGCGCCCTTGTTCCACCAGTACATGCCCAGCGCCGTGCTGACCAACCCGAGGAACACCAACACACCCCATTGCAGCGGCGCTTGCGGGAGAAAGTCGGCCTTGGCGAACAGCAGGAACGCCGGCAACACCACCAGCAACGCACCGAGGTAGAAGTAACCGAAGCGCCGGTAGTGCGGCAGGTCACTCGGATAACGCGCTACCAGGTGCTTGTACATCACTTGCCCGGCGGCGTAGGTGAAGTTGGCCAGTTGCAGCAGCAGGAAGCCCATCAGGAAGTGAGGCGTGATCTGATCGAAACGAATCACCGCCGCCCCCGCCACTGCCACCAAGGCGGCGACCAGGGCCCAGGGATTGAACCGCCGGTTAAGCGCATCTTCGATAAGCGTCACGTGCAACGGCGTGAGGATGGTGAACAGCAACACCTCCGGCACCGTGAGCACGCGAAAACTCAGGTACAGGCACACGTAGGTCACGCCAAACTGCAGCGCGCCGATCACCAGCATGCCTCGCATGAAGGCCGGCTCTACCGAGCGCCAGCGGGTCAGCGGGATAAATACCAGCCCGGCCAGCACGACGCGTACCAGCACAGCGAAGTAACTGTCGACATGACCGGCGAGGTATTCGCCGATCAGATTGAAGGAAAATGCCTGAATCAGGGTGACAACCAGTAGATAGCCCATGTGTGCCTCGCTTCGAATGGGCGCGACATTAAAGGTTTTCAGGGTTTGAAGAAACTCAGGGCAAAAAAAACCCGACCTCGCTAAAGCGTCAGTCGGGCAGGAGCACTTAGGAGCAACAAGTGCAAAGGGAGGTTCGTACGCGTACTTGAAGGGTTTGCGTGGAGCGATATAAACACCGCGCGATTATCTGACGATTAAAGGATCAAGCGGCTCATGCCACGAGCTGCACCAGCAGGGCCTTGGCGTGGTTGATGCCCTTTTCCTGGAAGTCACCGCTCAGGTTCACCCCTTCGGCGTGAATGAAGGTGACGTCATGAATCCCGATAAACCCCATGACCTGGCGCAGGTACGGTTCTTGGTGATCGGAGCTGGCGCCGGTGTGGATGCCGCCGCGCGCGGTCAGGACAATGGCACGCTTGCCGGTCAACAGACCCTGTGGGCCGGTGGGGGTGTACTTGAAGGTCACACCAGCGCGTAACACGTGATCCAGCCAGGCCTTGAGGGTGCTGGGGATGGCGAAGTTGTACATCGGCGCGGCCATCACCAGTACGTCGGCGGCGAGCAGTTCGTCGGTCAATTCGTTGGAGCGGTTAAGGGACACCTGCTCGCTGTCGTTGCGCTGATCCGCAGGTTTCATCCAGCCGCCAAGGAGGTTGGCGTCCAGGTGTGGCACCGGGTTGAGGGCCACGTCGCGCACGGTGATCTGGTCTGCCGGGTGGGCGGCCTGCCATTGGCTGATGAACTGCTGGGTCAGTTGACGGGAGATCGAGTCCTGCTGGCGGGCGCTGCTTTCGATGATCAGAACGTTGGACATGGCTTCGTAGGCTCCATCTGTAAATGCTGTAAGTCGATGGAGAAAAGATTAACCATGGCTCATTCGATAAAAAAGCGCAAAAAACTGCTATAACCCATCTAGAAATTTGTTGATATGCGGAGTATTCCTGTAGACATGCTCCGCTACCCCTTTATTTTGGCGCGCAGTCCAAGGCAATCCGCATCTTGATAATGGCGCGGTTGAACTTGACCGTGGTGTTGGTGCTTTTGCCTGCCGGCACCGAGACCGTGCGTCGGCGGGGGGCCTCCGGGCCATTGGTGAAGACTACCGAGCACAAGGCATCGTTGGTGCCGTAGTTGTTTAGTTGAATCGAACTGATGTCGCCGTCCACGTCTGAGGCGGTGTAGTCCACGCTCACGCCACTGATCTTTTTTGTCACGTCGATGGGGTACGCAAACGCGCTCATCGGCAGCAGCGCCAACAGCACATAACAAAATTTTCTCATTCGGCAGTCTCCAATAAGGACCGCCAGCTTAGGACAAGAGGAACCTATCTTGAAAGCGCCCCGCGTTACCCTCGATCAATGGCGCACGCTGCAAGCCGTGGTCGACCATGGCGGCTTCGCCCAGGCGGCCGAAGCGCTGCACCGTTCGCAATCTTCGGTGAGCTACACCGTGGCCCGTATGCAAGACCAGCTTGGCGTGCCGCTGCTGCGCATCGACGGGCGCAAAGCCGTGCTCACTGACGCCGGTGAAGTGCTGTTGCGCCGCTCCCGGCAACTGGTGAAAAACGCCAGTCAGCTGGAAGACCTCGCCCACCATATGGAACAGGGCTGGGAAGCCGAAGTGCGGCTGGTCGTGGACGCTGCCTACCCCAACGCCCGCCTGGTGCGCGCCCTCACGGCCTTTATGCCGCAAAGCCGTGGTTGCCGCGTGCGCCTGCGTGAAGAGGTGTTGTCCGGCGTTGAAGAGTTGTTGATCGAAGGCGTGGCCGACCTGGCGATCTGCGGCTTCAGCATCCCCGGTTACCTGGGCACGGAAATGAGCGACGTGGAATTCGTCGCCGTGGCCCACCCCGAGCATCCGCTGCACCGTATGAATCGCGAGCTGAGCTTCCAGGACCTGGAAAGCCAGATGCAAGTGGTGATCCGCGACTCCGGCCGCCAGCAGCCACGGGATGTGGGCTGGCTCGGCGCCGAACAACGCTGGACCGTCGGCAGCCTGGCCACCGCGGCCGCCTTTGTCGGCAGCGGCCTGGGCTTCGCCTGGCTGCCGCGGCACATGATCGAACGCGAACTCGCCGAGGGCGTGCTCAAGCAACTACCCTTGGAACAGGGCGGCAGCCGTCACCCCGCGTTCTACCTGTACTCGAACAAGGACAAACCCCTGGGGCCAGCGACGCAGATTCTCGTGGAGTTACTGCGCACGTTTGACACGGCGCCCCTGGACGCACCTTTCGCCGCCCCCCAACAAGCCTGAAACGGAGTTCATCCATGGCCTGGTTCGACCACGAAGGATGCAGCCTGCACTACGAGGAATACGGCCACGGTACACCGCTGGTGCTGATCCACGGCCTGGGCTCCAGCAGCCAGGATTGGGAATTGCAGATTCCGGTACTGTCCAGGCACTACCGAGTGATCGTGGTGGACGTACGCGGTCATGGTCGCTCAGACAAACCGCGTGAGCGTTACAGCATCCCAGGGTTCACCCATGACGTGGTGGCGCTGTTCGAGCACCTGAACCTGCCTGCCGCTCATGTGGTGGGCCTGTCCATGGGCGGCATGATCGCTTTCCAGTTAGCCGTGGATGAACCTACGTTGGTCAGAAGCCTGTGCATCGTCAACGGCGCACCCGAGGTCAAGGTGCGCAGTGCCGATGACTATTGGCAGTGGGCCAAGCGCTGGACACTGGCCCGCGTGCTCAGCCTGGCGACCATCGGCAAGGCCCTCGGCGACCGGCTGTTCCCCAAACCCGCGCAGGCCGACCTGCGCCGCAAGATGGCCGAACGCTGGGCAAAAAACGACAAACGTGCTTATCTCGCCAGCTTCGATGCGATTGTGGGCTGGGGCGTGCAGGAACGACTTTCGAGGATTACCTGTCCAACCCTGGTCATCAGCGCCGACCACGACTACACCCCCGTGGCCCAGAAAGAAAACTATGTAAAACTGCTGCCCGATGCGCGGCTGGTGGTGATCAAGGATTCCCGCCACGCCACGCCCTTGGACCAACCCGAAGTCTTTAATACCACCCTGCTCGATTTTCTAGAGACAGTCGAAACCACTACCCAGGATCACTGACCCATGCTGAAAAAAATCGCCTTCTTTGCCGGTTCCGTTCTGTTCGCTGCCAACCTGATGGCGGCCGAACCCGCCAAGGCGCCACACGTATTGATCTCCACCACCAACGGCGACATTGAAATCGAACTGGACCCGGTCAAGGCGCCGATCAGTACCAAGAACTTCCTGGCCTATGTCGACAAGGGCTTCTACACCAACACGATTTTCCACCGTGTGATCCCGGGCTTCATGGTCCAGGGTGGCGGTTTTACCCAGTCGATGTCGCAAAAGCCGACCGAAGCACCGATCAAGAACGAAGCCAGCAACGGCCTGCATAACGTGCGTGGCACCTTGTCCATGGCGCGCACCAATGACCCGAACTCGGCGACCAGCCAGTTCTTCATCAACGTGGCTGACAACGCCTTCCTCGATCCGGGTCGCGATGCCGGTTATGCCGTGTTCGCCAAAGTGGTCAAGGGCATGGACGTGGTTGATGTGATCGTCAACTCGCAAACCACTACCAAGCAGGGCATGCAGAACGTGCCAATCGATCCTGTGTACATCAAGTCGGCCAAGCGCATCGACTGAGGTAGCAGGTAGTTCCGCGCGCGGCCCACAAGGCGGCGCGCGCATTTGAAAGGAGAGCCCGCACAGCGGGCGTCATACTCAATGCTCTATCGTCGTTTTGAACAACTGATCGATATTTTCCGCGACGCACCCAGCGAAGCCCCTCCCGATAAAGTCCTGCCCTTCTACCTCTACTACCTGCGCCAGGTGTGGCCGCACTTTGCCGCCTTGCTGGTAGTGGGACTGATCGGTGCGCTGATCGAAGTCGCGCTGTTCAGCTACCTGAGCCGCATCATCGACCTCGCCCAAGGCACCCCGCCCGCTGACTTCTTCCAGGTCCACAGCACCGAGCTGATCTGGATGGCCGTGGTCGCCCTGTTGCTGCGCCCGATCTTCGGCGCACTGCATGACTTGCTGGTGCATCAGACCATCAGCCCCGGGATGACCAGCCTGATCCGCTGGCAGAACCACAGCTATGTGCTCAAACAGAGCCTCAACTTCTTCCAGAATGACTTCGCCGGTCGTATCGCCCAACGCATCATGCAGACCGGCAACTCCCTGCGCGACTCCGCCGTGGCGGCGGTGGATGCGATCTGGCACGTGGCGATCTACGCCATCAGTTCGCTGGTGCTGTTCGCTGAGGCCGACTGGCGCCTGATGATCCCGCTGGTGACCTGGATCATCGCCTACAGCCTGGCACTGCGTTACTTCGTGCCACGGGTGAAGGAGCGCTCGGTGATTTCCTCCGAGGCGCGCTCCAAACTGATGGGCCGCATCGTCGACGGCTACACCAACATCACCACCTTGAAGCTGTTCGCCCATACCCAATCCGAACAGGAGTACGCCAAGGAAGCGATCATCGAGCAGACCGAAAAAACCCAGTTGGCCAGCCGCGTGGTGACCAGCATGGACATCGTGATCACCACCATGAACGGCCTGCTGATTGTCACCACCACCGGCCTCGCCCTGTGGCTATGGACACAGTCGCTGATTTCCGTGGGCGCGATTGCCCTGGCCACCGGTCTGGTGATCCGTATCGTCAACATGTCCGGCTGGATCATGTGGGTGGTCAACGGCATCTTCGAAAACATCGGCATGGTGCAGGACGGTCTCAAGACCATCGCTCAGCCATTGGCGGTGATTGACCGCGACAACGCGCCGCGCCTGACGGTGCCCCGTGGCGAAGTACGCTTTGAGCAGGTGGATTTCCACTACGGCAAACAGAGCGGAATCATTGGCGGCCTGAACCTTGAGATCAAGGCCGGTGAAAAGATCGGCCTGATCGGCCCGTCCGGGGCGGGCAAATCAACCCTGGTCAACCTGCTGCTGCGTCTGTACGACCTGCAAGGCGGGCGCATCCTGATCGATGGCCAGAACATAGCCGAGGTCGCCCAGGAATCCCTGCGCGCCCAAATCGGCATGATCACGCAGGACACCTCGCTGCTGCACCGTTCGATCCGCGACAACCTGCTGTACGGCAAGCCCGACGCCACCGACGAAGAGCTCTGGGCCGCCGTGCACAAGGCTCGCGCCGATGAGTTCATCCCACTGCTGTCAGACTCCGAAGGCCGCACCGGGCTGGATGCACACGTGGGCGAACGCGGGGTGAAACTCTCCGGTGGCCAACGTCAGCGTATTGCCATCGCACGCGTGCTTCTCAAAGATGCGCCGATCCTGATCATGGACGAAGCCACTTCGGCCCTGGACTCGGAAGTGGAAGCGGCGATCCAGGAAAGCCTGGAAACCCTGATGAAAGGCAAGACCGTGATTGCGATTGCACACCGCTTGTCTACGATTGCGCGGATGGATCGCTTGGTGGTACTGGAGAAAGGCCAGATTGCCGAAAGCGGCAGCCATGCCGAGTTGCTGGCCCATAAGGGCTTGTATGCGCGGTTGTGGCAGCACCAGACGGGCGGGTTTGTCGGAATCGACTGAGGATTTCAATCCTATACGCCGTTCAAAATGTGGGAGGGGGCTTGCCCCCGATGAGGGTGTGTCAGTTGCTGCATCGGTGACTGACACACGGCTATCGGGGGCAAGCCCTCTCCCACATTTGCTCACAGCCATTCAGTAGCCAGCCCCTCAGTAGAATGTGCAGTTCGCGCCAACGCCCACAGCCCTTTGGCGCTTTTTCATCGCCTGGATTTGTGTAAAAACCGTGCTGTACTGAGTGCAGTGCCCAGACGGGCGCTGAAGTAAATCTGCAGGGAGCATCATTGATTTACTGATTCGGTAGAGTGATCTATCAAGGACGTGCTGCATGTCTTTGTTCAAGCGTTCAGTCACAGAGGGGCTGGGTACGTTTTGGCTGGTGTTGGGCGGTTGCGGGAGTGCGGTGTTGGCCGCCGCGTTTCCTGCTGTCGGGATCGGGTTGTTGGGCGTGTCCCTGGCGTTCGGGCTCACGGTGCTGACCATGGCGTTTGCCATTGGGCATATCAGCGGTTGTCACCTCAACCCGGCGGTATCGGTGGGGCTGGTAGTGGGCGGGAGGTTTCCGGCCAGGGAGTTACCGGCGTACATCGTGGCCCAAGTCATTGGCGGGGTAGTCGCCGCCGCATTGTTGTACTTCATCGCCAGCGGCAAGCCGGACTTTGAACTGGCCGGCGGGCTGGCCTCCAACGGCTATGGCGAGCATTCGCCGGGCGGTTATTCGATGGCGGCGGGGTTGGTGTGCGAGCTGGTGATGACGGCCATGTTCGTGCTGATCATCCTCGGCGCCACCGACCACCGCGCCCCGAAGGGCCTCGCGCCCATTGCCATTGGCCTGGCGCTCACCTTGATCCACCTGATCTCCATCCCTGTCACCAACACCTCAGTCAACCCGGCTCGCAGTACCGGGCCGGCACTGATCGTGGGCGGGTGGGCGATCCAGCAATTGTGGATGTTCTGGCTCGCGCCGATCCTCGGTGCGGTCATCGGCGGTGTTACCTATCGATGGCTGGGCAGGGAGGACTCAGCCTGAAACCAGCGGGGGTCAGCCCTGCCGATAAGGCAGGGCCGCCCTCGCCTCTTCGGCATACGCCAGAATCCCTACCCGCTCACGCTCAAGAAAATCCTCCACGGCATTCTTCAACCCTGGATGGCGCAAGTAATGCCATGAGTGGGTGATCACCGGCTCAAACCCGCGAATCAATTTATGCTCGCCCTGGGCGCCAGCGTCGAAGCGTTGCACGCCGTGGGCAATGGCGTAGTCCATGCCCTGGTAGAAACAGGTTTCGAAATGCAGGCGGTCGAACTCCGCCAGGCAACCCCAGTAGCGGCCGTAGAAGCTATCACCGCCGATCAGGCTGAAGGCCATGGCCACCGGCCGCGCGCCTTGTTTGGCCAGCACCACCCGGATTGCCTCGGGCATACGTTCGGCCAGCAGGCTGAAAAACGCGCGGGTCAGGTAGGGCGATTGGCGGCGCACCGCGTAGGTGTTGGCGTAGCAGGCGTAGACAAAATCCCACTGCGCCTCGCTCAACTCATGGCCCTGCAACCATTCGAAGTCGATACCCTGCCCCGCCACTTGCTCACGCTCTTTGCGCATCTGCTTGCGCTTGCGTGAACTCAGGGCGTCGAGGAAATCCTGGAAGTCACGGTAGCCACGGTTCTGCCAATGAAACTGGCAGCCCAGGCGCTGCATCCAGCCAGGTTGCAGGGCTAAGGCCTCATCGGCCAAGGCATCGGTAAAGTTGATATGCGCACTGGATAGCCCTTCGATTTCCAGGTAGCCCGGCAGGCTGTTGAGCAGTTCGAAACCGTCCTGTGCGTTGGCCGCCAACAGGCGCGGGCCACTGACCGGACTGAACGGTACAGCTGTCAGCATTTTGGGGTAGTACTCGATACCGGCCCGCTCGCAGGCATCGGCCCAACCGTGATCGAACACGTATTCGCCATAAGAATGCCACTTGCGATAACCCGGCAGTGCCGCCACCAGCCGATCACCTTCCCAGTGCAGTAAATGCTCCGGCTGCCAGCCGGAGTGCGGGCCGACGCTGCCGCTATCTTCGAGGGCGCTCAGGAACGCGTGCCGCACGAACGGTTGGGCCTGAGGCACCAAGGCATCCCAGGTCTGCGGGGCTATTTCGGACAAGCTTTGCAGGCGTTGCAACGGCATCGGCATCCTCACTACATCAGGGCGTAAAAGCTCCGCGAGTATCGCTTATCGCTAGGTTTCACACACCCTCAAATCGCCCGACAAGGCTCTAAAACAATAGTTCCGAAGCAAAAGAATTTGTCACACAGATGACATCACTTCGCCACTGCTGCGTCATAAACCATCGCGATACTGACGCCTGTTTTTAGAGCGCCTGGTTCTACCAGTCGGCTATTTTTCCGTCCGTCATCGGTCGGTTGTGTCCTGGATGGTTTGCCATCCCTCCTCACTTTCGGAGATTGATATGCGTCTTGCTTCCACTAAAACTGCGGCGGCCCTGTGCGGCGGCCTGTTACTGGCCCTGAGCGTTCCGGCCAGCGCTGCAGTCGACGCTAAACTGCTCGACATGCTCAAGGCCAACGGCCAGATCACCGCTTCGCAGTACACCGAACTGCAAAACGAGTTGGCCAAAGACCAGAAAGAACAGCAGATCGCCCGGCAAGCTCAGCAAGAGAGCAACGAACAGATCGCGGCCACCGCGAAAAAAACCAATGAGCTGAGCAGCTTCGACCAGAAGCTGGCTTGGGCAGCCAAGACACAATTCAAGGGTGACGTACGTTTCCGCCACGAGACAATCAAGATCGATGGCACCCCCAACAATGGCGGCAAGGACAAGGACCGTGAGCGCATCCGCGCGCGTCTGGGTGCCTACACCGAAATCAACCCACAAGTGGATACCGGCATCCGCATTGCTACCGGTAGCAGCGACGACGCCCGTTCCACCAACCAGGACCTGGATGGCTACTTCAACAAGAAGTCGATCTGGCTGGACCTGGGCTACATCGACTACCACCCGGACCAGATCAAAAACCTGCACGTGATCGGCGGCAAGATGCTGCAACCGTGGGTCAGCATGGGCGACGTGATCTGGGATAGCGATATCAACCCGGAAGGTCTGGCCCTGACCTACAAATACCCACTGGGGAGCAGCGCCGAGCTGTTCGGCAGCCTGGGTAACTACAACCTCAAAGACAACGTCAATGGCGACGGCGTGCAATTTCGCAATGACCTGCGCATGACCGCCGGCCAGTTGGGCTCGCGTTTCACCCTGACCGACAACCTGAAGCTGACGCTGGGCGGCAGTGTCTATGCGTTCCAGAATGACGAAGACAGCCGCTGCCCGACCGCCGGTTCCTTCCAGTGCCTGACACCGGCTGAAACCGTGGCGAACACCACGGCCGGCAATGCCAGCGAATACCGCCTGTACGAAGGCTTCAGCCAAATCGATATCGGCGGCCTGGCCGTACCGTTGTCGTTCTACGGCCAGTACGTGCAAAACACCAAAGCCACTGATAAAGACAAGGACACAGCCTGGTTGCTGGGTGCCAAGTCCAAGGTGTTTGGCCTGAACCTGGACTACAACTACCGCGATGTGCAGCGTTACGCGGTGGTGGGTGCCCTCACCGACTCGGACTTCGCCGGCGGCTTCACCGGTGCACGGGGCCACAAGTTCAAGGTCGGTTACGACATCGACAAGAACTTCGCCATCGGCGCGACTTACTTCCTGACCAAGGCAGACTACGCCAGCGTCGCAGGTTACCGCGACGCCAATGCCAATACCCTGCAGTTGGACGCAGAAGCCAAGTTCTAACAGTACGTGTAATAAGCCTTGGGCCAGGACGGCCCGAGGTGGTTGCAACAGCCTTGCGTGGCGAGATCGATCCCCATCATCCGTTCGATCGCGCCACGCGAGTCTGCTTCTACCCCGCCTTTATTGATCCTTGAGCCGCTCGGCAGCCAGCCGTTGCGCCAAGGCATCCACATCCTTCACCGGCTCATCCGGCATGATCTTCAGGGTCGCCTGCATCAGGCGCATCTGACGGATAAACCGGCGGCAGTTCGGGCAGAACATCAAGTGATGACGCACCAGCAAGCGCTCGCGAAAGGTCAATTGCCCATCGAGATAGTCACTGGAACGTGCCACTTGTTCTTTACAGGTCAACATTCGCCCGTTTCCTCAAAATGCTCCACCGTGGCAAAGACTTTAAGCCGTGCTCGATGCAACAGCACACGGACATTGGAGAGTGAGAGCGTCAGGAGATTACAAATCTCCTCCAACTCCAGGCCCTGGCGTTCACGCAGCACCAGGACGCTGCTTTGCAACTGCGACAAACTCAGCAGCGTATGCTCCAGGCAATCACGCAGCTCATCCTCGGTCAGCAAGGCTTCCGGCGTGTCCTGATGCCAGGCAAAGGGGGCGACCGCCCAGTGGCCATCGTCGGGGGTAAAGCGGTCATCGCCGATGGTGCCGTGGGGCGAAGGCAAATCGTCGAGCAACACCTCACGACGATTCTGCTTGTAGCGCCCCTTGGCGGCGTTAGCGGTGATGGTCAGCAGCCAGGTCTTGAGGCTGGACCGGCCTTCGAACTTGGACAGGTTGCGCACTACCGACAGCCAGGCGTCCTGGACGATTTCGTCGGCATGGCGCTGGCCGACGATGGCATATGCCACCGCCCGCATGGCGCTCTGGTAGGTGGTGACCAACTCCTTGTAAGCCCGTTGATCACCCTTGAGCAGGCGTTCAAGCAGATGCGCGTCGTCCGCTGCTGCCATTGTCTACCTCGATTTCACTGCAAGGCCTGTCGCAGGATCAACGCTTGCGCAGGATCACGCTGCCGATGGAATAACCTGCACCGAACGAACTGAGCACCGCAACCGACCCTTTGGGCAGGTCATCCTGGTAGGTGTGAAACGCAATCACCGAGCCAGCGGAGCTGGTATTGGCGTAAGTATCGAGAATCACCGGGGCCTCTTCTACCGTGGCTTCGCGGCCCAGCAGTTTCTTCACAATCAGGTGGTTCATGCTCAGGTTGGCCTGGTGAAGCCAGAAGCGTTTCACATCGGCCACGTTCAACTGGTTTTCTTCGAGGTGCACGCCGATCAGCTCGGCCACCATCGGGCACACGTCGCGGAAGACTTTGCGGCCTTCCTGCACGAACAGCTTGTCGGGCGCGCCGATGCCCTCTTCCGCCGCACGGTTGAGGAAGCCGAAGTTGTTGCGGATGTTGTTGGAAAACTTGGTCAGCAGCTTGGTGCTCACCACATCGAACTGGTGCTCGGACGTTGCCAGGTCGGCACGTTCCAGGACCACAGCGGTGGCGGCGTCACCAAAGATGAAGTGACTATCGCGATCGCGGAAGTTCAGGTGGCCGGTGCAGACCTCCGGGTTGACCATCAGGATCGCCCGGGCCTGGCCGAGTTGGATGCTGTTGGCGGCGTTCTGGATGCCGAAGGTCGCCGAGGAGCACGCCACATTCATGTCAAAACCGAACCCGGCGATACCCAGGGCTTCCTGGACTTCGATGGCAATGGCCGGGTAGGCGCGCTGCAGGTTGGAGCAGGCGACGATCACGCCGTCGATGTCGGCGGCGGTCTTGCCTGCACGCTGCAGGGCTTGTTCGGCGGCGCCGATGGCCATCTGGCAGAGCACCGACCATTCGTCGTTGCTGCGCTCAGGCAGGCGTGGGGCCATGCGCTGCGGATCGAGAATGCCGTCTTTGTCCATCACGAAGCGGCTCTTGATGCCTGACGCCTTTTCGATAAAGGCCGCGCTGGACTCAGTCAGCGCCTGCACCTCGCCACGCTCGATGGCAGCGGCGTTGTCAGCATTGAACTGCTGCACGTAGGTATTGAAAGACTGCACCAGCTCTTCGTTAGAGATGCTGTTGGCAGGGGTGTAAAGGCCAGTGCCGCTGATGACGACGTTATGCACGGTCGTTCCTCTAAATCTGTCAGGCAGAAGATATTGGTACCGTCGTACCAAACTGTGAGTAGTTCTATTCCGCCCAGCGGACATCAAACTGGCATCGCTTTATTCCATCGCGTCGCTGCTACGACGATCCCGGCATTTATGGGCGCGAAGTTTGCCACAAACGCTGGGGTTTGGCGCCACTTCCCAGACAAACACCTTTTTAATGTGTGGTAGGGGCTTGCTCCCGATAGCGGTGTGTCAGTTACAGAATTTGTTTCTGATAGACCGCCATCGGGAGCCCCCCCCTCCCACATTGAAACCTTGTTGATGCTGAAAATCGTGAAGGGATCAGGCCTCGACCAGCGTCCACTGCTTGCTCAAGCGCTTGTCGGAAATCGGCACTTTGGTGCCCAACTGCTGGGCAAACAACGACACCCGATATTCCTCCAGCCACCAGCGATAAAGCTCCAACTGAGGATCACGCTTACCTTCCTGGGCATGCTTGTTCAGGCGGTTCTGGTATTGCACCCACAGACCGCTGAGCTCGCTGCTCCACACCCGATCTTTTTGCACCTGGCTCGGCAGTTTTTCCAGACGCAACTCAATGGCCTTGAGGTAACGCGGCAGCTCCTTGAACCACTGCGCCGGGGTTTCCCGCACAAAACCTGGATAGACCAGGTTACTCAGTTGCTGCTTGATGTCATTCAAGGCCACCGCCTGCGCCAGGTCGATCTTGCCTTTGAAGCGCTTTTGCAAGCCATGCCAGAGTTTCAGCACCTCCAGGGTCAAGCGCGCCTGGCGTTCGGCGTGTTCGGTCCAACTGCCGCGCTTGCGTTCGGCCAAAGCGGCCAAGCCAGCGCCATCACGCGGCAGGCTGGCTTCGCCTTCGAGCACGCAGGTGTCGAGGCTCGCCAGCAGGATGTCTTCCACCAGCGCGTCGATACGCCCCAATTCACGGTACATCAGCCCCAACTCGGTGAGGCCGGGTAGCTTGCCGCGCAGGAATTTCGCCGGTTCCGCCAGTTGCTGCATGAGCAGACGCTGCAACGCGCGGCGATGCTGGAACTCAGCCTCGGCGGCGGTGGAAAAACGACCTTCCTTGACCGTACCGTTTTCTTCCACCAGCGCCGGGTACACCGTCATCGACAGCCCAGCGATCTTTTGCTGGGTTTTCTCGGCCACGGCGGCGAACACCTTGGCTTCCACCGGCTGCTGGCTTTTCGCCGTTTGCGGCACGGCCAACGCGGCTTGGCTGGCTTCGGCAAAGCGTGCGGTCAGCTCAGCCAAGTCGCGGCCTTCGCCGAGGAACTTACCTTGGCCGTCAACCACTTCCAGGTTCATCTTCAGGTGGCTTTCCACCTGCTGCGCCGACTCGGCCCAAGCTTCATCGCTGACCCGCGCGCCGGTCATGCGCAACAGTTCACGCCCCAGCGCCTGGGGCAGCGAGCCCTGACCGAACTCGATGCGTTGCAGTGCGGCCTTTACGAAGTCCGGCACCGGCACGAAATTCTTGCGCAGCGCTTTAGGCAGGTTGCGCACCAGGGCGATGCACTTGGCTTCGATCACCCCCGGCACCAGCCATTCCAAACGTTCCGGCGGCAAGGCCGGCAACAGCGGCGCCGGTACGCGCAGGGTCACGCCGTCGCGCGGGTGGTTGGGTTCGAAGTGGTAACTCAGGGCCAGTTCCAGGTCGCCCAAGTGCAGGGTGTCCGGGTAATGCGCGGCGGTGACTTCACTGGCCTCACGGGCGAGCACGTCTTCTTCGCGCATGATCAGCAGTTGCGGGTCTTTCTGGCTGTTGACCTTGTACCAGCTGTCAAAGGTGGCGGTCTGGTGGATCTCCGCCGGCAAGCGCGCGTCGTAGAAGGCGTACAGGGTTTCTTCATCGGCCAGGATGTCGCGACGGCGGGCCTTGGCTTCCAGTTCGTCGAGTTGTTCCAGCAGTTGCTGGTTGGCCGTGAGGCACTTGGCGCGGGATTGAATCTCGCCGCGCACCAGGCCTTCGCGGATAAACAGCTCGCGGGACACCACCGGGTCAATCGGCCCGTAATGCACCGGCCGGCGCCCGACCACAATCAACCCGAACAAGGTGATCTGCTCAAACGCCACCACTTGGCCGCGCTTCTTCTCCCAATGCGGCTCGAAGTGGTTTTTCTTGATCAGGTGCCCGGCCAGCGGTTCGATCCAGTCCGCGTCGATCTTGGCGACCATCCGCGCGTACAACTTGGTGGTTTCCACCAGTTCGGCGGTCATCAGCCATTGCGGACGCTTCTTGCCAATACCCGACGAAGGGTGAATCCAGAAGCGCCGCTGGCGCGCACCGAGGTAATCACCGTCTTCGGTCTTCTGCCCAATCTGGCTGAGCAGGCCGGAGAGCACCGCTTTGTGCAGTTTCGGGAAATCAGCCGGTTCTTTGTTGATGGTCAGCTGCATGTCACGACAGATCAGGCTCAACTGGCGATGGGAATCACGCCACTCGCGCAGGCGCAGGTAGTTGAGGAAGTTCTTGCGGCACCAATTGCGCAGCGGGCTGGCCGTGAGCTCCTGGCGCTGTTCTTCAAAGCCGCGCCACAAATTGACCAGCCCGGCGAAGTCCGAATCGGGATCTTTCCACTGTGCATGGGCCTGGTCGGCGGCCTGTTGGCGCTCCGGCGGACGCTCGCGTGGGTCCTGGATCGACATGGCGCTGGCGACGATCAGCACTTCCTGCAAACTGCCGAGCTTGGCGGCTTCCAGCAACATGCGCCCCATGCGCGGGTCCACCGGCAGGCGCGCCAGTTGGCGGCCCAGCGGGGTGAGTTGGCTGTTGCGGTCCACGGCCGAGAGCTCTTGCAACAGGTTGAAACCGTCGCTGATCGCCTTGCCATCCGGCGGTTCGATAAACGGGAAGTCGGTGATTTCACCCAAGCGCAGGTGCAGCATCTGCAGGATCACGGCGGCGAGGTTGGTACGCAGGATCTCCGGATCGGTAAATTCCGGCCGCCCGATAAAATCTTCTTCGCTGAACAGACGGATGCAGATACCCGGCTCGACCCGGCCGCACCGACCTTTACGCTGGTTGGCACTGGCCTGGGAAATCGCCTCGATCGGCAGGCGCTGCACCTTGGCGCGGTAGCTGTAGCGGCTGATGCGTGCGGTGCCGCTGTCGATCACATAGCGAATGCCAGGCACGGTCAGCGAGGTTTCCGCGACGTTGGTCGCCAGCACCACGCGCCGGCCCGGGTGGGATTGGAAAATCCGCTGCTGCTCGGCCGGTGACAGGCGCGCGTACAGCGGCAGGATTTCCGTGTGCTTGAGCTGGGCCTTGCGCAGCATCTCGGCGGCGTCACGAATCTCGCGCTCGCCCGGCAAAAACACCAACACATCGCCGGGGCTGCGCCGTTCGCTGCGCTCGTAAGCGGCAATTTCATCGAGGGTGGCGAGAATCGCCTGGTCAACGGTCAAGTCATCCTCGACGCGGTTGCCCTCTTCGTCCTGTTCCAGGGTCAGCGGGCGGTACCACGTGTCCACCGGGAACGTGCGACCCGAGACCTCGACAATCGGTGCATCGTCGAAGTGCTTGGAAAAGCGCTCCAGGTCGATGGTGGCCGAGGTGATGATGACCTTGAGGTCCGGGCGACGCGGTAGCAGGGTTTTCAGGTAACCGAGCAGGAAGTCGATGTTCAGGCTGCGTTCGTGGGCTTCGTCGACGATGATCGTGTCGTAGCGTTCCAGGTAACGGTCGTTCTGGGTTTCCGCCAGCAGGATGCCGTCAGTCATCAGCTTGATCAGGGTGTTGGAATCGCTCTGATCCTCGAACCGGACCTGATAGCCCACCAACGCGCCCAAAGGCGTGGCCAACTCTTCGGCAACCCGGCTGGCAACGCTGCGCGCGGCAATTCGGCGTGGCTGGGTGTGACCGATCAAACCGTACTGGCCGCGACCGATTTCCAGGCAGATTTTCGGTAACTGGGTGGTTTTACCCGAACCGGTTTCGCCGGCAATGATCAGTACCTGATGTTTGTTCAGCGCGTCCTTGATCTCGTCGCGCTTGGCGGCAATCGGCAGGCTGTCGTCGTAGCGAATCACCGGCAGGCTGGCGCGCCGTGCCGTGACCTGGGCGCAGGACGCCTGCATGCGCGTGACCCACTGCGCCAGTTTTTCCTCGTCGGGCTTCTTGCGCAGCTCAAGCAACTGCCGCCGCAAGCGGTGGCGGTCGGCGAGCATGGCGTGATCGAGGTTTTTCAGCAGTTGGTCAATAGCGGGCGCTTGGTCAGTCATCAGGGCGGCAAGGGTCTTTTGGGTGAGGCAGGTGAGGCCTGCGCAGCATCAGTCGATGGAATGGACGCGATTGTCGCAGATTTCGGCAGGACGGGAGACGTTGCGTCATCGGGTAACGCCGCTGGCAACCCCATCACAAGGACGGTTCCTACAAAAATCCGACCACCCTTCCCACGCGTTAAAGCTGAAATCCGATGTATTGAGCGAGCGACGCGGGGTTCAAATCTGCCCCCCCCAAGAGGATTTCGTATGCCTATTAATCCCCATCGCTCTACCAGCGGCAGTTTCTCGCATTCACACGCCAACACACATCACGACGTCACGCCTTATAAGGGCTCGCCGTTACCCTGCTGCACTTCCGTTGGCTATGCGCTGCTGAACAATACAAAAGCGCGGGACCTGAATGCGGAACTGCACCTGGCAGGCGCGGCGCTGAACCCCAGAAGCCCCAGAGGTCAGTTGGTGAACGTCAATCAGCCAAAAGACCTGAAGATCCTGGATAAACCGACTTCGTTGAATAAGTTTGTGCTAACCCAAGGCGGCCAATTGGTAGTCGGCAACATCGACAAAAACGTGCCACCCAAGTGGATGTCTCACCCCGCCATTGCCGAAATCGGCGCTGGCCCCGGTCAGTCGCAGAAGATCGTCAGTGCCGGGTACATGAAAAAAAACCTGCTGGGGAAAGTCTGTCTATCCAATACGTCAGGCCATTACTTACCCAAGCAAAGTGACTTGAGGCCCGCGCTGCAACATTTAAGGAGCATGGGCGTGGAGGCAACCAAGGGCGTATGTGTCATCGTCTGACGCCGGCTGACTCAGGGCGGGGGTTCCAGCACACCTCGCCCTTCAGGAGTAACCGCGCTCCTTGCGTCGGTACGGAAACACATCAATCACCTTCCCCGCGCGAATCGCTTCTTGCAGTCCCTTCCAGTAGTCGGCGTTGTACAACTCGCCATGCAATTCATCAAATAGCTTGCGCTGCCCGGCGTCGGCGAACAGGAACGGCGGGAATTCTTCTGGGAACACGTCCAGCGGACCGATGGAGTACCAGGGTTCCGACGCCATTTCATCCTCGGGCGTGCGTGGCTCGGGGATGTGGCGGAAATTGGCTTCGGTGAGAAAGCAGATTTCGTCGTAGTCATAAAACACCACGCGGCCGTGGCGGGTGACGCCGAAGTTCTTCAGCAGCATGTCGCCGGGGAAGATATTCGCCGCCGCCAGTTGCTTGATGGCCAAGCCGTAGTCCTCCAGGGCTTCGCGCACCTGGGCGGGGTTGGCGTTTTCGAGGTACAGGTTGAGCGGGGTCATGCGCCGCTCGGTCCAGCAGTGACGAATGAGCACGGTGTCGCCCTCTACTTCGACGGTGCCGGCGGCGACTTCCAGCAACTCGGCCAGGCACTCGGGCTCGAACTTGCTCAAGGGGAAACGGAAGTCGGCAAACTCCTGGGTATCGGCCATGCGCCCCACACGGTCGACGCTTTTGACCAGCCGGTACTTCTCGATGACCGTGGCGCGGTTGACGTTTTTCGACGGTGAAAAGCGGTCCTTGATGATCTTGAACACGGTGTTGAAGCCCGGCAGCGTGAACACACTCATGACCATGCCACGCACGCCCGGCGCCATGATGAATTGGTCGTCGGTGGTGGCCAGGTGATTGATCAGCGCGCGATAGAACTCCGACTTGCCATGCTTATAGAAGCCGATGGAGGTGTACAGCTCGGCGATGTGCTTGCCCGGCAGGATGCGCTTGAGGAAACCGATGAACTCCGCGGGCACCGGTACGTCGACCATGAAGTAGGAACGCGTAAACGAAAAGATGATCGACACATCGGCTTCGTCGGTGATCAACGCATCGATCTGGATGCCCTGCCCTTCGCGGTGCAACAACGGAATCACCAGGGGCCATTGTTCCTCTCGGGTGTAGAGGCGACCTACAAGATAGGCGCCTTTGTTGCGGTAGAGCACCGAAGAAAACAACTCGACCTTGAGGTCCGGGTCCTTGCATACCCAATCGGGCAGGTTTTCCCGTAATTGCGCTTCGAGGCGCTGCAGGTCTGCGTTCAGATCGGCGTAGGGCTCGCTGAAACGGTAGTCCGCAAAGATCTGCGCAAGCATCTCGCCGATTTTACCGGCGGGCGTATAGGTGCGGGTCTGCGCTGCCCGCGCCCGACGCAGGCTGGGCCGAGTGGTGTGGATAAACATGCAGCCGTCGCTGATCAGGTCGTGGCTGAACAGGCCGCAGAAGATCGAGTTGTACCAAGTCTCGGACAGCTCATCGTCGAAACGCAGGTCGATCAAGTCGATGTAGGCGCTTTTGACCAAGGGCCACAGGTCGACATCCAGTAAGTCCGCGTCTTCGAAACGGGCGCGCAGGCCAGCGATCACCTCAGAGACCTTCTCTTCGTACAGGTTGATCCGCGCCGCAGACGCCGCCTGGCCCTGCTGCCACTGGGCCTTTTCGAAACGCTCGCGGGCGCCATCGGTGATCTGGCGAAAGTGCTCACGGTAATCGTCGAAGCCGTCGAGGATCGTGCGGGCGATAGCGAGGGCGGGCGTGGGTTGCGACATGCGGAAAACCTCGAACGAGCATCGGGAAGCCCTGAGCTTAGCCAGTGTACGTAAGCAGGAGAAGGCTGATTTTTTGCGCTGCGTTGTACAACTTCGTTCACATCGTACATTTGTTTTCAATTTTTTTAATTCGACCATACGGTCAATAAAAACACCTATTAGTCCTCATCCGTTTGACCAATAGCCGCTAACGGCGGGGCTTGGCACTTGGTGCCAGAAATAGCGGTGCCAATTCCAATTTTGATCCCGCCTCAAGCGTTGGATCCAACTAAGGGAAACCCCGATTACCACCTTGATGGCACTTTGATATACAGCGCGCCCTCTCCCACCCTAACAAGGTCAAAAGACCGATCCGGGAGCAGGTTCTAATTGCCCAAGGAGCATTGAGATGTCATTGAGGAACATGAGGATCGGTCTGCGTGCCAGTCTGAGTTTTGGGGTGTTGGCCAGCTTGCTGGTGATTGTTGGCCTGTTCGGCCTGGGGCAGATGGCCAAGCTGCGCGAAAGCGCGCTGGTCATCGAGCAGTCGTGGATGCCGAGCATCGAGAATATCCACGACAGCGCGGCCTTCGCGGCCAGTATCCGCCTGGAGGCTTTGCGCCTGGTGACCACCGATGAGTCCCGGGTGCGTGACAACAGCAGAAACCTGATCACCCTGCAGCGCAACGAACTGCAAACCCTGCTGGCCCGCCATGAAACCCTGCTGACCAATGACGAAGAGCGCGAGATGCTCAAGCAGGTCAAAACTGACGTGGCCGGCTACTTGGCGATCGTCGGCCAAATGGTTGATTTGATCGATAAGGATCAGCAACAAGACGCTATTGACCTGCTCAACAACCGCCTTGCGCCTCAAGGCACCCTCCTCACCCAGAGTTTGGAAAAGCTGATCGTCTTCAATCAGAACGGTGTCGAAGCCGCTGCGGACTCCGCCGCACAGATGTATTCGAGCGCGCAATGGGTGGTCGGCCTGATCATCGTGATTGCACTGATCGCCACTTTGCTGCTGGCG
This sequence comes from Pseudomonas sivasensis, assembly GCF_021391435.1. Classification (NCBI taxonomy): domain Bacteria; kingdom Pseudomonadati; phylum Pseudomonadota; class Gammaproteobacteria; order Pseudomonadales; family Pseudomonadaceae; genus Pseudomonas; species Pseudomonas sivasensis. Next base: position 4,640,438 of record NZ_CP090029.1, read on the forward strand.
TGGCTGCTGACCCGCAGCATCACCGCGCCTCTCAGCCAGGCGCTGTCCGTGGCGCGCACCATCGCCGCCGGCGACTTGAGCCAACCGATCAACGTCAGCGGCAATGATGAGCCGGCCCAACTGCTTGGCGCCCTGGTCACCATGCAGACGCAGTTGCAGACCACCATCCGTGGGATCAGCGAATCGGCGCAACAACTGGCTTCGGCCGCCGAAGAAATGAGCTCGGTGATGGAACAGAGCACGCGCGGCCTGCAAGCGCAAAACGATGAAATCGAACAGGCCGCCACCGCCGTTACCCAGATGAGCGCGGCCGTGGACGAAGTGGCGGGCAATGCGGTGTCCAGCGCCGAAGCGTCCCAGGCCTCGGATGAAGACAGCAAGCACGGCCACTACCAGATCAGCGAAACCATCAGCTCGATCCAGAACCTGGTGGATGAAGTACTCGGCGCCTCGAACAAAGCCGAAGGCCTGGCGGTACAGGCCCAGGACATCAGCAAGGTGCTGGAAGTCATCCGTGGTATTGCCGGGCAAACCAACCTGCTGGCCCTCAACGCTGCGATTGAAGCGGCGCGCGCAGGTGAAGCCGGGCGCGGTTTTGCGGTGGTTGCCGACGAGGTGCGTTCCCTCGCGCAGCGCACACAGGATTCCACCGAAGAAATCGAGCAGATGATCAGCGGTATCCAGCAAGGCACGCAGGACACCGTCGAAGCGTTGAACAGCAGCGCAGAGCACGCTGGCCAGACCCTGCAACGGGCCAACAGCGCCGGCAGCGCCCTTGAGAAAATCACCGCCGCCATCTCGCAGATCAGCCAGCGCAACCTGGTGATCGCCAGCGCCGCCGAGCAACAGGCGCTGGTGGCCCGCGAAGTGGACCGCAGCCTGGTGAATATCCGCGACCTGTCCACCCAGACCGCCGCCGGCGCTACCCAGACCTCGGCCGCCAGCCAGGAATTGTCGCGCCTGGCAGTGGACCTCAACGGTTTGGTGACGCGGTTTGTCGTGTAAACAGTGATTGTGTCGGACAGGTGACTGGGCAACACTCGCGGCCTTATTGATGTAGGAATATTCCGTGAGACCTGTCGACACCCTGTACCTGTTGGGGCTGGCTGCCATTTGGGGCGCGAGCTTTTTGTTCATGCGCATCATCGCCCCGGAAATCGGCCCCGTGCCGACCGCGTTTTTCCGCGTATCGATTGCCGCTGCCGGCCTGCTGGTGATGCTGGCAGTAATGCGAGTGCGCTGGGATTTCCAGGGCAAGTTCAAGACAGTCCTGTTGCTCGGCGTGATCAACTCCGGGATCCCGGCGACCATGTACTCCGTGGCCGCCCAAGTGCTGCCGGCCGGTTACTCGGCGATCTTCAATGCCACTACGCCGCTGATGGGCGTATTGATCGGCGGGCTGTTCTTCAGCGAACGGCTCACCGCTTCAAAAATCGCCGGGGTAAGCCTTGGCCTGCTTGGTGTAGGCGTACTCACGCGCGCCGGGCCGGTGGCCTTTGATCTTGAGCTGCTGATGGGTGCGGTGGCCTGCCTGGTGGCGACCACCTGTTACGGCTTCGCCGGCTTCCTCGCGCGGCGTTGGCTGGACCAGCGTGGCGGGTTAGACAGTCGCCTGTCCGCCTTGGGCAGCATGCTCGGCGCGACGTTGTTTCTGTTGCCGCTCTTCGCCTACAGCGCCGCCCTGCATCCGCCCGCGAGCTGGGGTGGCTGGGAGGTGTGGGCATCGTTGCTCGGGTTGGGGTTGGGGTGTACGGCGTTGGCGTATGTTTTGTACTTCCGGTTGCTGACGGCTATTGGACCGGTGAGGTCGATGACCACTACCTTCCTGATCCCGCCGTTTGGGGTGCTGTGGGGGGCGTTGTTGCTCGACGAACCGTTATCGATGGCGCATCTATACGGCGGGGTGTTGATTGGGGGGGCGTTGTGGTTGGTGTTGCGACCGGGGAAATTGGCCAAAGTGATTTAGACGGGACAAGGGCTGTTTATCGTGTTGGCACTGAGCCTGGCGTTCCAGTAGCTGCCCGGCTTCTATAACGGAAACGGCATTGACGTACAGCGCGTCCCCGGATGCCATGGCCTTCTCAATGTATTCCAGATGCTTCGGTATTTACCCCATTAACCCGGATGCCACACTCACCAAGTTGAGCCAAGGCGCTACTGAGCATATGGCTTTTATCCACGAGTAGTTAGCGCAGCACTATCCAGCAGCCTATGGCGATCGACATTCTCAATACCGGAAAACTCAAATAGAACAGTGAGGTGGCGTCCGACCGAGGGATTGTTGCAAAAATAAGTTAAATAAACCCCCGTTCCGGTCGATACCCCCTGAAAGCCTTGCGGATTGAACAACCATGCGTAATAACCAACCCGTTACCCAGCGCGAACGTACCTTCCCCGCTCAGCAACGGTTGATCTCAACCACAGATGCCAAAGGCGTGATCACCTACTGCAACGACGCTTTCGTCGAGATCAGTGGGTTTAGTCGCGAAGAACTGGTACGCGCCCCGCACAACCTGGTTCGTCACCCGGACGTGCCGGCGGCGGTGTTCGGGCATATGTGGGCCACGCTCAAACAAGGCTTGCCATGGATGGGCATCGTTAAGAACCGCTGCAAGACGGGCGATCACTACTGGGTTAACGCCTATGTGACGCCGGTCTTTGAAGGCAATCAGGTGGTCGGCTACGAATCGGTGCGCATCAAGCCCACCGCCGAGCAGATCCGCCGGGCCGAAGCGCTCTACCAACGTATCAACCAGGGCAAGTCGGCCGTTCCCCAGCGGGACAAGTGGCTGCCGGTGTTGCAGGACTGGCTGCCGTTTATCCTGATCAGCCAGTTGAGCTTCATGATTGGCGTGTCGCTCAACTCCCACTGGGGCTTTGCCCTGGCGGCGGGTTTGTCGGTGCCGTTGGGCCTGCTGGGCCTGAGCTGGCAACAGCGCGGTCTCAAGCGCCTGCTGCGTTTGGCCGAGCAGACCACCTCCGACCCGTTGATCGCGCAGATGTACACCGACAGCCGTGGCGCTCAGGCGCGCTTGGAGATGTCGATCCTCAGCCAGGAAGCGCGTCTGAAGACATGCCTTACACGCTTGCAGGACACTGCTGAGCATCTCAACGAGCAAGCGGCGCAGTCCAACACCCTGGCCCACAACAGCTCCAGCGGCCTGGAACGCCAGCGCGTGGAAACCGAACAGGTGGCCACGGCGGTCAACCAGATGGCGGCGACCACCCAGGAAGTCGCCAGCCATGTGCAGCGCACGGCGGACGCCACTCAGGAAGCCAATCGCTTGACCGGTCGCGGCCGGGATATCGCGGGGGAAACCCGCGAGGCCATTCAGCGTCTGTCAATTGCCGTGGGTGAGACGGGCGTGACCGTCACTCAACTGGCCAAGGACAGCGATGAGATCGGCGGCGTTGTTGACGTGATCAAGGGCATTGCCGACCAGACCAACCTGTTGGCATTGAACGCCGCTATCGAAGCCGCTCGTGCCGGCGAGATGGGCCGTGGCTTTGCCGTGGTAGCCGACGAAGTACGGCAGCTGGCGCAGCGTACGGCCGAGTCGACCGGGCAGATCCATGCTCTGATCGCCAAGCTGCAACACACCGCCGCCGCCGCTGTGCAAACCATGGACGCCGGGCATCGCCAGGCCGAAGAAGGTGTGGCGCGGGTGATGGAAGCGGATCAGGCGTTGGTGGGCATCAGTGAGGCGGTGGCGCATATCACTGACATGACCACGCAAATTGCAGCGGCGACTGAAGAGCAAAGCTCGGTAGCCGAAGAGATCAGCCGTAACATCAGCACCATTGCGCTGTTGGCAGATCAGACCTCGGAGCAGGCGATGAACTCGGCGCAGTTGAGTGAGGAATTGACGCATACCGCCAATACCCAGTACTCGCTGGTGGAGCGTTTTAACCGCTAGACCGCTCTCGGGGGCAGGGTTATCTACACAACGCTTAAAGGCAGACACATAACTCTGTGGTGAGCGGGCTTGCCCGCGCTGGGCTGCGAAGCAGCCCTAATCCAGACACCGCATTTTTTCAGCAACACCCGACTGGCAGGTTTTGGGGCTGCTGCGCAGCCCAGCGCGGGGCAAGCCCGCTCCCCACAAGAGCCTCGTTTTCTCAGGGTATGTTTGCATCGAAGATGTGTAGATACCTACGTCCCGATACGTCCCTAACAGGCGCCGAGAAACCTGGCGACCTGCACCGCCGCAGCCTCCAAATGCTGCTCATGACTAAACCCCGAAGCCTTCAACGGCTTCAAATCATGATCCCCCGCCACCAGCCACATCACCTCGATGCTCGGTGACAACACATACCCCTCCACCGTCGCCCGATTGCCCAGCGCATCGCGCTCGCCCTGCACAATCAACGTCGGCGTCTTTAGCTCGACCAAATGCTCGACCCTCGGTTTTTCCGGCTTGCCCACCGCATAGAACGGATAGCCCAGGCACACCAACGCGTCCGCGGCCAATTCATCGGCCAACAGACTCGCCATGCGCCCGCCCATGGACTTGCCACCAATGGCCAGTTTCCCAGCGACATGACGTCGCACCTCGGCATGCACTTCGCGCCAGGCTTCCAGCAGTTTCGGCGCCGGGTTGGGTGGGCGTTTGCCACCATCCAATCGACGCTGGGCCATGTAGGGAAACTCGAAGCGCAACACGTTGACGCCATGCCCGGCAAGGCGTGCAGCCATGTCGTTCATGAAGGATGAGTCCATCGGTGCGCCGGCGCCGTGGGCCAGGATCAGCGTCACCGGTGTACGCGCGATAGACCCTTTCGCTACATCCCACAACCAGCCGTGTTCCCGCACACACTGCGCCCATTGATCCCCGTCAATACTGGCCTTGTGCTCTTTGCCCATGCTTGCCTCGCTATTTAGTCTGCCTATAACTCCAGCCCAAGTGCCGCATTTGCTTGGGTTGAACCGTGGATGGGGAACCATGAACACTACTTTAAGTACCGCCTATAACTACAAGGTGGTCCGCCAATTCGCCATTATGACGGTGGTGTGGGGCATCGTCGGCATGGGGCTCGGGGTTTTTCTCGCCGCCCAATTGGTTTGGCCCGCACTCAACTTCGATTTGCCCTGGACCAGCTTCGGCCGCTTGCGCCCGCTGCACACCAACGCGGTGATCTTCGCTTTCGGCGGCTGCGCACTGTTTGCCAGCTCGTTCTACTCGGTGCAACGCACCTGCCAAACGCAGCTGTTCGCGCCGAAAATCGCCGCGTTTTGCTTCTGGGGTTGGCAGTTGGTCATCCTGCTGGCTGCGATCACCTTGCCGCTGGGCTACACCAGTTCCAAGGAATACGCCGAGCTGGAATGGCCGATCGACATCCTGATCACCATTGTCTGGGTGGCCTACGCCATCGTGTTCTTCGGCACGGTGATGAAGCGCAACACCAAGCACATCTACGTCGGTAACTGGTTCTTCGGTGCGTTCATCATCACCGTGGCGATCCTGCATATCGTCAACAACCTGGAAATCCCGGTCAGCCTGACCAAGTCCTACAGCCTCTACGGCGGTGCGACGGATGCCATGGTGCAGTGGTGGTATGGGCACAACGCGGTAGGCTTTTTCCTCACCGCAGGCTTCCTGGGGATGATGTACTACTTCGTGCCCAAGCAGGCCGAACGTCCGGTGTATTCCTATCGCTTGTCCATCGTGCACTTCTGGGCGCTGATCACCCTGTACATCTGGGCCGGTCCGCACCACTTGCACTACACCGCGCTGCCGGACTGGGCGCAGTCCCTGGGCATGGTGATGTCTCTGGTACTGCTGGCTCCGAGCTGGGGCGGCATGATCAACGGGATGATGACCCTCTCGGGCGCCTGGCATAAGTTGCGCAGCGACCCGATCCTGCGCTTTTTGGTGGTGTCCCTGGCGTTCTACGGCATGTCGACCTTCGAAGGCCCGATGATGGCGATCAAGACCGTCAACGCCCTCTCCCACTACACCGACTGGACCATCGGCCACGTACACGCCGGCGCCCTCGGTTGGGTGGCGATGATCTCCATCGGCGCGCTGTACCACATGATCCCGAAAGTCTTCGGTCGCGAGCAGATGTACAGCCTCGGCCTGATCAACGCGCACTTCTGGCTGGCCACCATCGGCACCGTGCTCTACATCGCCTCGATGTGGGTCAACGGCATCGCCCAGGGCCTGATGTGGCGTGCGATCAACGAAGACGGCACCTTGACCTACTCCTTCGTCGAAACCCTGGTGGCCAGCCATCCAGGCTTCATCGTGCGGCTGGTGGGCGGTGCGGTGTTCCTCAGCGGCATGTTCCTGATGGCTTACAACACGTGGCGCACCGTGCGTTCGCCGCAGCCTGTCGAAGCCGCCACCACTGCGCAGCTGGCCTGAGGAGTCTGTGATGAAACACGAAACGATTGAAAAGAACGTCGGCCTGTTGATGCTGCTCATGGTGCTCGCCGTGAGCATCGGCGGCCTGACCCAGATCGTCCCGCTGTTCTTCCAGGACGTGACCAACAAGCCGGTGGAAGGCATGAAGCCCTACACCGCGCTGCAACTGGAAGGCCGCGACATCTACATCCGCGAAGGCTGCGTGCAGTGCCACTCGCAGATGATCCGTCCGTTCCGCGCCGAAACCGAACGCTACGGCCACTACTCGGTGGCGGGCGAAAGCGTGTGGGATCACCCGTTCCTGTGGGGCTCCAAGCGCACCGGCCCGGATCTGGCCCGCGTTGGCGCCCGCTACTCGGACGACTGGCACCGCGCGCACTTGTACAACCCGCGCAACGTAGTGCCCGAGTCGAAGATGCCGGCCTACCCGTGGCTGGTCACGGCCCAGGTCGACAGCAGCCACACCGAGAACAAGTTGAAAGTAATGCGCACCCTCGGCGTGCCATACACCGACGACGACATCAGTGGCGCCGTGGCCAGCCTCAAGGGCAAGACCGAGATGGACGCGCTGGTTTCGTACCTGCAAGTACTCGGCACTGCCATCAAGAGCAAGAGGTGAGCCATGGGATTTGAATTCGATGCGGGCACCATCCGCGGCCTTGGCACGCTGGTCGTTGCCATCGCCTTTATCGGCCTGTCGCTGTGGGTGTTCAACAACCGGCGCAATGAGGAATTCGAGCAGGCGCGCCTGCTGCCCTTCGCCGATGAACCTTCTCCATCCGACGCTCAAGAAGAGCCTGCAACAAGGAGCAATCGGCCATGACCCTATTCTGGAGTACATGGATCTGCGTACTGACCCTCGGCAGCCTGATCGGGCTGACCTGGCTATTGATCGCCACCCGCAAGGGCGAGACCAAGGGCAGTGTCGACCAGACCATGGGCCACGCCTTCGACGGTATCGAGGAATACGACAACCCGCTGCCCCAGTGGTGGTTCATGCTGTTCGCCGGCACCCTGGTGTTTGCGGTCGGCTACCTGGTGCTCTACCCGGGCCTGGGGAACTGGAAAGGTGTGCTGCCGGGCTATGAAGACGGTTGGACCTCGGCCAAGGAGTGGGACAAGGAGATGGCCAAGGCCGACACCAAGTTCGGGCCGATCTTCGCCAAATTCTCGGCCATGCCCGTGGAAGAAGTCGCTAAAGACCCGCAAGCGCTGAAGATGGGCGGTCGCCTGTTCGCGTCCAACTGCGCGGTGTGTCACGGCTCGGACGCCAAGGGCGCGTTCGGCTTCCCTAACCTGGCAGACAACATCTGGCGCTGGGGCGGCTCGGCTGAGGCCATCAAGACCACCATCCTGAACGGTCGCCACGCGGCGATGCCGGCCTGGGGTACGGTGCTGGGTGACGACGGTGTGAAAAACGTCGCTGCCTATGTACGTCACGATTTGGCCAAGTTGCCACTGCCGGCCGATAGCACTGCCGACCTGGATGCGGGCAAAGCGGCGTTCAACACCACCTGCGTGGCCTGCCATGGGCCGGAAGGCCACGGTATGGAAGTCATGGGGGCGCCGAACCTGACGCTGCCAGGCGGCTATATCTACGGCACCAGCCTGGCGCAATTGCAGCAGACCATTCGCCACGGCCGTCAGGGCCAGATGCCGGCGCAGGAACTGTTGCAGGGCAACGACAAAGTGCACCTGCTCGCAGCTTACGTGTACAGCCTGTCTCACAACGCTGATGGTGCAATGCCAGAAAGCGCAGCTCAGTAACACCTGACTGCCGCCCCAATTTGGGGCGGCAGCTCTACCGCGCTACGCGACCAAGTGTCACACCCCTCCAAAGCACAACTTTCCCCTACTGCCATTCGGGTCTACGCTTGCTTGCACAGCGGACCGATCTTGGCGTACGCGACGACAGTCGTTGCGACCCCCAAAATTTCCTGTCCACTCGATCAGCTTTCGATTTCTGATTTTGTCCTTACGCCAAACATGGAAAGGGCGCAGAATCTGGCGTGGAACGCATTGATCCAGGTCAGCCATTGCGTTGCAATGGCCCCTCGCTTTCTACATACTTGCGGCCGATTTTACCTATAAAAAAACCTAAACCGTGGAACCTTAGAATGAGCACAGCAATCAGTCCGACTGCTTATAACTATAAGGTAGTCCGCCAGTTCGCCATCATGACGGTGGTCTGGGGGATCCTTGGCATGGGGCTCGGGGTGTTCATCGCCTCGCAACTGGTTTGGCCGGAATTGAATTTCGACTTGCCATGGACGACCTTCGGTCGCCTACGCCCGCTGCACACCAACCTGGTGATTTTCGCCTTCGGCGGATGTGCATTGTTTGCCACCTCCTACTATGTCGTGCAGCGAACCTGCCAGACGCGACTGATCTCCGATGGCCTCGCCGCCTTTACCTTCTGGGGTTGGCAGGCGGTCATCGTCGGCGCCATCGTCAGCCTGCCACTGGGCTACACCACCACCAAGGAATACGCCGAGCTGGAATGGCCGATCGCCATTTTGCTGGCGATTGTGTGGGTGACTTACGGTGCGGTGTTCTTCGGCACCATCGTCAAGCGCAAAACCAAGCACATCTACGTGGGCAACTGGTTCTACGGTGCGTTCATCGTGGTCACGGCGATGCTGCACATCGTCAACCACGCGTCGCTGCCGGTCAGCCTGTTCAAGTCCTACTCGGCGTATGCCGGCGCGACGGACGCGATGATCCAGTGGTGGTACGGGCATAACGCCGTAGGCTTTTTCCTCACCACCGGTTTTCTGGGGATGATGTACTACTTCGTGCCGAAACAGGCCGAACGTCCTATTTACTCGTACCGTTTGTCCATCGTGCACTTCTGGGCATTGATCACCCTCTACATCTGGGCCGGCCCGCACCACTTGCACTACACCGCACTGCCGGACTGGGCGCAGTCCCTGGGCATGGCGATGTCGATCATCCTGTTGGCTCCGAGCTGGGGCGGCATGATCAACGGCATGATGACCCTCTCGGGTGCCTGGCATAAATTGCGCACCGACCCGATCCTGCGCTTCCTTGTGGTATCCCTGGCGTTCTACGGCATGTCGACCTTCGAAGGGCCGATGATGGCAATCAAGACCGTCAACTCGCTCTCCCACTACACCGACTGGACCATCGGCCACGTTCACGCCGGTGCCCTCGGTTGGGTGGCGATGATCTCCATCGGTGCGCTGTACCACATGATCCCCAAACTGTTCGGCCGTGCGCAGATGCACAGCGTCGGGCTGATCAACACGCACTTCTGGCTGGCCACCATCGGCACCGTGCTCTACATCGCTTCGATGTGGGTCAACGGCATCACCCAAGGCCTGATGTGGCGTGCGATCAACGATGACGGCACCCTCACCTACTCGTTCGTCGAAGCGCTGCAAGCCAGCCATCCGGGCTACATCGTCCGTGCCTTGGGCGGTGCGTTCTTCGCTGCTGGCATGCTGTTCATGGCCTACAACGTCTGGCGCACCGTGCGTGCCTCGGACCCGGCAGAAGCCGAAGCCGCCGCCAAGATCGCCGTTGTGGGAGCCCACTGATGAAGCATGAAGTAGTCGAGAAGAATATCGGCCTGCTGGCCTTCTTCATGGTCATCGCCGTGAGTATCGGCGGCCTGACCCAGATCGTTCCGCTGTTTTTCCAGGACGTGACCAACAAGCCGGTGGAAGGCATGAAGCCGCGCACCGCCCTTGAACTGGAAGGCCGCGACGTCTACATCGCCAACGGTTGCGTGGGCTGCCACTCGCAGATGATCCGCCCGTTCCGCGCCGAAACCGAACGCTACGGCCACTACTCGGTCGCCGGCGAAAGCGTATGGGACCACCCGTTCTTGTGGGGTTCCAAGCGCACCGGCCCTGACCTGGCCCGTGTTGGCGGGCGTTACTCCGATGACTGGCAACGTGCGCACTTGTACAACCCGCGCAACGTGGTGCCTGAATCGAAAATGCCGGCGTATCCGTTCCTCGTGGAAAACAAGCTCGACGGCAAGGACACCGCGAAGAAGATGGAAGTCTTGCGCACCCTGGGCGTGCCCTACACCGACGAAGACATCGCCGGTGCAGCCGCAGCCGTAAAGGGCAAGACCGAAATGGACGCATTGGTGGCCTACCTGCAAGGCCTGGGCACCATCATCAAAAGCAAACGGTGATTCTTCATGGATATCGGGATGATTCGTGGCCTGGGCACCGTTGTGGTGATGGTGGCCTTTATCGGCCTGGCGTTGTGGGTGTTCAGCCCCAAGCGCAAGTCGGAGTTTGAAGACGCGACCTTGCTGCCCTTTGCGGATGATCCCGAAGCCATCAAGCACGTCGAGCAAGCTTCTAGGAGTAACAAAGAATGACTACGTTCTGGAGTCTGTACGTCACAGTCCTCAGTCTGGGTACCATTTTCGCCCTGACCTGGCTGTTGCTGTCGACCCGCAAGGGCCAGCGCGCCGAGCAAACCGACGAGACCGTCGGCCACTCGTTCGATGGCATCGAGGAGTACGACAACCCGTTGCCCAAGTGGTGGTTCATGCTGTTCGTCGGCACCATCATTTTTGCCCTTGGCTACCTGGTGCTGTACCCAGGCCTGGGCAATTGGAAAGGCCTGCTGCCGGGCTACAACTACCTCGACAACGACAAACAAACCCCCTTCGCCAATGGCCAGACCGGCTGGACCGGTGTGCATGAATGGGAAAAGGAAATGGCCCGGTCGGACGCCAAGTTCGGTCCGATCTTCGCCAAATTCGCCTCCATGCCCATTGAGGAAGTCGCCAAGGACCCGCAAGCCCTGAAGATGGGTGGCCGCTTGTTCGCGTCCAACTGCTCGGTGTGCCACGGGTCCGACGCCAAGGGTGCCTACGGCTTCCCCAACCTGACTGACGCCGACTGGCGCTGGGGTGGGGAGCCGGCGACGATCAAGGAAACCATCATGAAAGGCCGTCATGCCGTGATGCCGGGCTGGCTTCCGGTGCTGCAAGAAGAGGGTGTCAGCGACGTGGCGGCCTACGTGGTCACCCAACTCGACGGCCGCAAACTGCCCGAAGGCGTCAAGGCCGACGTAGCCAACGGCGAAAAACTCTTCGCCGCCAACTGCGTGGCCTGCCACGGCCCAGCCGGTAAAGGCACCCCAGCAATGGGCGCGCCCGACCTGACCCACCCCGGCGCCTTCATCTACGGTTCGAGCTTCGCCCAACTGCAGCAGACCATCCGTTTCGGCCGCCAGGGCCAGATGCCGGCGCAGGAACAATTGCAAGGCAATGACAAGGTGCACTTGCTCGCGGCGTATGTTTACAGCTTGTCCCATGGGGATAAGAAGGCCGAGGAGCAGTAAGGCTCCCCCCTTACCCAGAAACACCAAAAAACCCTTGTGAGAGGGGGCTTGCTCCCGATGACGGTGGATCAGTATTAGTGACTCTGACTGACACGCCGCTATCGGGAACAAGCCCCCTCACACATTGGATCTTCGGCTTTTTGAAGGTTGAGCCCGCAAAAACCGTCCATACTTCACAAGTCAATTGATCCAGATCACGTACACCATCAATTGATTTTCCCCAACGCGACCAAAGGTCGCACCCCTTGCGCAGCATCGGGGGCGTATCATTACGCCACTGCAAGACCCCTAATTTGACCCCGGTTGGCACGTACTGGCCGAGGCAAATCTCCACCGCCGTGGGATGCAATGATGAGCGACCAAATACCGGTACATGACGTTACCCCGCCTGCCAAACACTCGACCGCTACCGTCGACCTCTATGCCCCGCGCGAGAAAATCTACACCCGCGCCTTTACCGGCCTGTTCCGCAATTTACGAATGCTCGGCGGCGCTGCTTTGTTCCTGCTCTACTTCGGCACGGTGTGGTTGAACTGGGGCGGTCACCAGGCCGTGTGGTGGAACCTGCCGGAGCGTAAGTTCTTCATTTTCGGTGCAACTTTCTGGCCCCAAGACTTCATCCTGCTGTCGGGCATTCTGATCGTCGCGGCGTTTGGCCTGTTCTTCATCACGGTGTACGCCGGCCGCGTGTGGTGCGGTTATACCTGCCCGCAAAGCGTGTGGACGTGGATCTTCATGTGGTGCGAAAAAGTCACCGAAGGCGACCGCAACCAACGCATCAAGCTGGATAAAGCGCCGATGGGCGCCAACAAATTCCTGCGCAAATTCAGCAAGCACAGCCTGTGGCTACTGATCGGTTTTGCCACCGGGATTACCTTCGTCGGCTACTTTTCGCCGATCCGCGAACTGGTGTTCGATTTCTTCACCGGCCAGGCCGATGGCTGGTCGTATTTCTGGGTCGGTTTCTTCACCCTCGCCACCTACGGCAACGCCGGCTGGCTGCGCGAACAGGTGTGCATCTACATGTGCCCGTACGCGCGTTTCCAGAGCGTGATGTTCGACAAAGACACCCTCATCGTCTCTTACGACCCACGTCGTGGAGAGCTGCGTGGCCCGCGTAAAAAAGGGATCGACTACAAGGCCCAAGGCCTGGGCGACTGCATCGATTGCACGATGTGCGTGCAGGTGTGCCCCACCGGCATCGACATCCGCGACGGTCTGCAGATCGAGTGCATCGGCTGCGCCGCGTGCATCGACGCCTGCGACAACATCATGGACAAGATGGAGTACCCGCGCGGCCTGATCAGCTACACCACCGAGCACAACCTGTCCGGGCAGAAAACCCACAAGCTGCGCCCACGCCTGATCGGTTACGCCCTGGTGTTGCTGGCGATGATCAGCCTGTTGGCCGGGGCGTTCTTCATGCGGTCGCTGGTGGGCTTCGACGTGAGCAAAGACCGCGTGCTCTACCGCGAAAACGCCGAAGGCCGTATCGAAAACGTCTACAGCCTGAAGATCATGAACAAGGACCAGCGCGACCACACCTACGTGCTCGACGCATCAGGCCTGCCAGACCTCAAGCTGCAGGGCCGGCGCGAGATCAAGGTGGCTGCCGGCGATATCGTCAGCATGCCAGTGGAACTGTCGAGTGCGCCGGAACAACTGCCGTCGAGCACCAACGAGGTGAAATTCACCCTCACCGATGCCGATGACGCCAGCGTCAACATTGAAGCCAAGAGCCGATTCATCGGCCCACAAGTTCGATAAAGAGAGAACGGAACAATGCCCTTAGCCACTTCCGCAAGCCCTTGGTACAAGCACCTCTGGCCCTGGATCATCATCGGGATCCTCGCCTGCTCGGTGACCTTGACCTTGTCCATGGTGACCATCGCGGTAAACAACCCGGACAACCTGGTCAACGACAACTACTACGAGGCTGGCAAGGGCATCAACCGCTCACTGGACCGCGAACGCCTGGCGCAGACCCTGCAACTGCGCGCCAAGTTGCATTTGGACGAACTGACCGGTGAAGTCGAGCTGAAGCTCACCGGCTACAGCAACCCGAACACCCTGGAACTGAACCTGATTTCCCCGACTCAGCCGGAGAAAGATCGCAAAATCAACCTGGCCCGCAGCGACAGCGAACCCGGCCGCTACATCGGCCAGGTCACCGACAAAGTCGAAGGCCGCCGCTTCGTGGAACTGCTGGGCGTGGAAGGCGACAAGACCTGGCGGCTGTTCGAGGAAGAAGAAGTCAGCCACGACAAAGACTTGCTGTTGGGTGATGAACCGTTGCAGGGTGCCGAAGACCTGAAAAAATAAACACCTGCGCTTCGCGCATCGCCGGCAATCCGGCTCCTACAGACCTACACCCCCTCTCGTAGGAGCCGGCTTGCCGGCGATGGGGCCTTCCCAGCCACCAAAGATCCCGAACCATGACCACCCCCACTCCCTGCTACCACTGCGCCCTGCCCGTACCGCCCGGCAGCCGGTTCACCGCCGATATCCTCGGTGAGCGCCGCGAACTCTGCTGCCCGGGCTGCCAGGCGGTGGCCGAAGCAATCGTGGCCGCAGGTTTGGAAAGCTATTACCAGCACCGCAGCGAAGCCTCGGCCAACCCCGAAACGCTGCCGGTGCAACTGGTGGACGAACTGGCGCTGTACGACCGCGCCGACGTGCAAAAACCCTTCGTGCACCACCAAGGCGAACTGGCTGAAACGACCCTGTTGATGGAAGGCATCAGCTGCGCCGCCTGTGGCTGGCTGATCGAAAAACACCTGCGCAGCTTGCCCGCCGTTGCCGAGGCGCGGTTGAACCTGTCCAACCATCGCTTGCAGGTGCGCTGGGCCGACGGGCAATTGCCGTTGAGCCAAGTGCTCAGTGAGCTGCGCCATATCGGCTATGCCGCCCATCCTTATCAGGCCGACCGCGCCGCCGAGCAACTGGCCAGCGAAAACCGCCTGGCTTTGCGCCAACTCGGTGTCGCCGGGCTGCTGTGGTTCCAGGCAATGATGGCAACCATGGCCACCTGGCCGGAATTCAATATCGACCTGAGCCCGGAGCTGCATGTAATCCTGCGCTGGGTGGCGATGTTTCTGACAACTCCCATCGTGTTCTACAGCTGCGCGCCGTTCTTCAAGGGCGCCATGCGCGACCTGCGCACGCGCCACCTGACCATGGACGTTTCAGTATCCCTCGCCATTGGCGGGGCTTATTTGGCGGGAATATGGACCGCGATCACCGGCGTCGGCGAGCTGTATTTCGATGCAGTGGGCATGTTTGCACTGTTCCTGCTGGCCGGTCGCTACCTGGAACGCCGTGCCCGGGAGCGCACGGCGGCGGCCACTGCGCAGTTGGTCAACCTGTTGCCTGCGTCGTGCCTGCGCTTGAAAGACGACGGCCAGAGCGAACGCATCCTGTTGAGCGAACTGGCCCTGGGCGACCGGGTGCTGGTGCATCCGGGCGCGGTGCTGCCAGCAGACGGCGTGATCCTCGATGGCCAGTCCAGCATTGATGAGTCCCTGCTCACCGGCGAGTACTTGCCGCAACCGCGCCAAGTCGGCGACACCGTCACCGCCGGCACCCTCAACGTCGACGGCGCGCTGACCGTCGAAGTGCGCGCCCTTGGCCACGAGACCCGCCTGTCCGCCATCGTGCGCCTGCTGGAGCGCGCCCAGGCCGAAAAACCGCGACTGGCGCAAATCGCCGACCGCGCCGCGCAGTGGTTCCTGTTGTGTTCGCTGATCGCCGCTGCGCTAATCGGCCTGCTGTGGTGGGAACTGGACTCATCACGAGCGTTCTGGATCGTGCTGGCGATGTTAGTGGCGACCTGCCCATGTGCGTTGTCCCTCGCTACACCTACCGCCTTGACCGCCGCCACCGGCACCCTGCACAAACTCGGGCTGCTGCTGACCCGTGGCCATATGCTGGAGGGCCTGAACCAGATCGACACGGTGATCTTCGACAAGACCGGCACCCTCACCGAAGGTCGCCTGGCCCTGCGCGCGATCCGGCCGCTGGGCGAATTGGGCAGCGACGACTGCCTGGGTCTCGCCGCCGCCCTGGAAAACCGCTCGGAACATCCGATTGCCCGCGCCTTTGGCCGTGCGCCATTGGCCGCTGACGAAGTGCTCAGTACCCCCGGTCTCGGTTTGGAAGGTCGAGTGGGCGAGCGTCTGCTGCGCATCGGCCAGCCGGGTTTCGTCTGCGAACTCAGTGGCTGCCCGATCCCCGCTCCGCCGGACGACGCCGGGCAATGGCTGCTGCTGGGAGACCGCAGCGGCGCCCTCGCCTGGTTCGTACTGGATGATCGCCTGCGCAGCGACGCCCCCGCCCTGCTCGCCGCTTGCAAGGCGCGCGGTTGGCGCACACTGCTGCTGTCCGGGGACAGTTCGCCGATGGTCGCCAGTGTCGCCCTTGAGCTGGGCATAGACGAGGCCCACGGCGGCCTGCGTCCCGACGACAAGCTGCACGTGCTGCAACAGCTGCACAAGGAAGGTCGCAAGGTGCTGATGCTCGGCGATGGCGTCAACGATGTCCCCGTCCTCGCCGCCGCCGATATCAGCGTGGCAATGGGCTCGGCCACCGACCTGGCCAAGACCAGTGCCGATGCGGTGTTGCTCTCCAATCGCCTCGACGCTCTGGTGCAGGCTTTCAGCCTGGCGCGGCGCACCCGACGAGTGATTATTGAAAACCTGCTCTGGGCGGGCCTATACAATGGCCTGATGTTGCCGTTTGCTGCTTTGGGCTGGATCACGCCAATCTGGGCGGCAGTCGGCATGTCCATCAGTTCGTTGACCGTGGTACTCAACGCCCTGCGCCTGACTCGCGTGCCGAGCGCACAGGCCGCCAGCGCCCCCTCAATCACCCGCCCGCTGCCCGCGTGAGCCGCGCGGGCATGGAGTGCAGATGCCAGCTTTATACGTGATGATTCCGGCGGCGCTGCTGATAGTGGCCATCGCTATTTACATCTTCTTCTGGGCCGTGGACAGCGGCCAGTACGATGACCTCGACGGCCCGGCCCACAGCGTGCTGTTCGACGACCAGGACCCGAACCACCTGGCCGCCATCGACGAAGCCAACGGTCCGGAACAACCGCCCAAAGACCCACCTCATGCTTGAATTGGCGCCGCTGCTGGTCTCCGCGCTGATCCTGGGCCTGCTGGGCGGCGGTCATTGCCTGGGCATGTGCGGCGGGCTGATGGGCGCGCTGACTTTGGCAATTCCCAAGGAGCAACGCAGTCGCCGGTTTCGCCTGCTGCTGGCGTACAACCTGGGGCGAGTCCTCAGTTACGCCACAGCTGGGCTGTTGATCGGCCTGGCCGGCTGGGCCGTGGCCAATAGCCCGGCGGCGATGTTCATGCGCGTGCTCGCCGGTCTGCTGCTGATCTGCATGGGCCTGTACCTGGCCGGTTGGTGGAGCGGCCTCACCCGTATCGAAAGCCTGGGGCGCGGCCTGTGGCGGCATATCCAGCCCGTTGCCACCCGTTTGCTGCCGGTGTCCAGCCTGCCTCGCGCTTTACTGCTGGGTGCGCTGTGGGGCTGGTTACCGTGCGGTTTGGTCTACAGCACCCTGCTGTGGGCCGCGAGCCAGGGCAATGCGCTGGACAGTGCCTTGCTGATGCTCGCGTTCGGGTTGGGCACCTGGCCCGTGCTGCTGGCGACTGGGCTGGCCGCCGAACGCGTCACCGCGTTATTGCGCAAACGCAGCGTGCGCATGGCCGGTGGATTGCTGGTCATTGTGTTCGGTATTTGGACCTTGCCAGGGCCGCACCAGCACTGGCTGATGGGCCACTAAAAGGCCATGTGGCATAGCGCCGCTGCTCGTTGATGCAAATCAAGATGCCCTCTGCTCCACGCCTCTAGACTCGGCCCACTAGCCTATCCGGGGGACGCCCGCATGCTCGACGCCATTCGTTGGGACACCGATCTGATTCATCGCTACGACCTGGCGGGACCGCGCTATACGTCCTACCCCACCGCCGTACAATTCGACAGCCAGGTCGGCACATTCGACCTGCTACACGCCCTGCGCGACAGTCGCAAGGCTGTGCGCCCATTGTCGCTGTATGTGCATGTGCCGTTCTGCGCGAACATTTGCTACTACTGCGCCTGCAACAAGGTAATCACCAAGGACCGTGGCCGCGCCCAGGCATATCTGCACCGCTTGGAGCAGGAGATCCAAATGGTGGCCTGCCACCTCGACCCGAAACAGCCGGTGGAGCAGTTGCATTTCGGCGGCGGCACGCCGACGTTTCTCAGCCACGACGAACTGCGTCAGGTCATGGGCTCCCTGCGCCAGCACTTCAATTTGCTCGATGATGATTCCGGCGACTACGGCATCGAAATCGACCCGCGCGAAGCCGACTGGGCCACCATGGGCCTGCTGCGTGAACTCGGTTTCAACCGCGTCAGCATTGGCCTGCAAGATCTCGACCCCGAGGTCCAGCGGGCCGTTAACCGCCTGCAAAGCCTGGAAGAGACTCGCGCAGTAATCGATGCGGCGCGCACTTTGCAGTTTCGCTCGATCAATATCGACCTGATCTACGGCCTGCCCAAGCAAACGCCGATCAACTTCGCGCGCACCGTGGAAGAAGTGATCAAGCTGCAACCGGATCGCCTGTCGGTGTTCAACTATGCGCACCTGCCGGAGCGCTTCATGCCCCAGCGGCGCATCGACAGCGACGAGCTGCCAGCACCGGCGGAAAAACTGCTGATGCTGCAAACCACCATCACGCAATTGACCGAGGCGGGTTATCGCTACATCGGCATGGACCACTTCGCTCTGCCGGATGACGAACTCGCCATCGCCCAGGAAGAAGGCACGCTGCAACGCAATTTCCAGGGCTACACCACCCACGGCCATTGCGACCTGATCGGCCTGGGTGTGTCGGCGATCAGCCAGATCGGCGACTTGTATTGCCAGAACAGCAGTGACCTCAACGGCTACCAGAACACCCTGGCCGGCGCGCAGCTGGCGACCAGCCGTGGCTTGGTCTGCACCACAGACGATCGACTAAGACGGGAAGTGATTCAGCAGTTGATCTGCAATTTCAGCCTGGTATTCGAGCGTATCGAACAGGCCTTCAATATTGATTTTCGCGGGTACTTCGATGAGATCTGGCTGCAACTTGAGGCCATGGCCAAGGACGGCCTGATCGCGCTCGACGCCCAGGGCATTCGGGTGCTGCCCGCAGGGCGCTTACTGGTGCGCTCGGTGTGCATGGTGTTCGACGCGTACCTGGAACACCAGAACCGGCAACGGTTTTCACGGGTGATCTAGTTACATCGACAACGAAGCGGCCTTGAGCGCCTGATCGGCACTCATGGTTTTCATGGCCTTGGCCAAGGAGATTTGGGCCGTCATCAAGCCGGCCTGCAAGGAACTGATGGCACCTTGCACGTTAGCGACCTTGGCCTGAACCTCCTCCGGCGTCAGGCTTTTGTCCGCGGCGATGGCCTGAAGCTCCGCCAATTTTTCGGCGATCTGCTGCTTCAACTGACGGATCATTTTAAGAACTTGCTTAACGTTGTCGTCCAGACCGCTGTCGTCGATATCGGCGTTGGCACTTTTGGCCGCACCCGCAGCCTTGAAGCCATCCGGCGAAATGCTCACCTTCACGCCTTCGCTCGTGGCAGGCGTTGACACGGCATCCTGCGTCTCAACCGCCGCAGCGGGCGGGGCCGGCTCTGGGTTTGGCACACGGATGGAGGGGTTGTTGGCGGCGATGATCAACATGCGCTGAGCTCCTGCTCATGAACGTACACATATGTATCGGCACCGATACACAAAGCTTTATACGGCTGTCTGTTTTTTGTACACGCTGGCCTCACTGCCCCCCAGTGCGTTACCCTTACGTCTTATGTGTGTTTTCCCACAAGGATTTAAGAAATGTCCGAGCCAGTCAAACTGCGCGCTCACAGCCAGGCTCACTGCAAGGATTGCAGCCTGGCCCCCCTCTGCCTGCCACTTTCGCTGAATCTGGAAGACATGGATGCGCTGGACGACATCGTTAAACGTGGTCGCCCGCTGAAGAAAGGCGAGTTTTTGTTTCGCCAGGGCGATCAGTTCGACTCCGTCTATGCAGTACGTTCGGGCGCGTTGAAGACCTTCAGCCTGAGCGACAACGGCGAGGAGCAGATCACCGGTTTTCACCTGCCCAGCGAACTGGTGGGTTTGTCGGGCATGGACACCGAGATGCATCCCGTGTCGGCCCAGGCGCTGGAGACCACGTCGGTGTGCGAAATCCCCTTCGAACGCCTGGACGAACTGGCCATCCAATTACCTCAACTGCGCCGCCAGTTGATGCGCGTGATGAGCCGAGAAATTCGTGACGATCAGCAGATGATGCTGCTGTTATCGAAGAAAACCGCCGACGAGCGCATCGCGACATTCTTGGTCAACCTGTCGGCCCGGTTCCGGGCACGCGGTTTCTCGGCCAACCAGTTCCGCTTGAGCATGTCGCGTAACGAAATCGGCAACTACCTGGGCCTGGCGGTGGAAACCGTGTCCCGCGTGTTCACCCGTTTCCAGCAGAACGAGTTGATTGCCGCCGAAGGCAAGGAAGTGCACATTCTCGACCCGATCCAGCTGTGTGCGTTGGCGGGTGGTTCTCTAGAGGGTTGATGCAGACACTTGTGGCCGCGCCAATCGGTGAGGCCGCAGGTATACTTCGAGTCCGTTTTCCTCCCAGGACTCTTCGACGATGACCTTCGATTCGTTCGACATCAAATCCCTGATCCGCCCCGTCATCGACTTCCCCAAGCCTGGGGTGATCTTCCGTGACATCACGCCGCTGTTCCAATCGCCCAAGGCCCTGCGCCTGGTGGCCGATACCTTTGCCCATCGCTATGTCGAAGCCGATTTCACCCACATCGGCGCGATGGATGCCCGCGGGTTTCTGATCGGTTCGATCATTGCCTACCAACTGAACAAACCGCTGATCCTGTTCCGCAAGCAGGGCAAGCTGCCGGCCGATGTCCTGGCCGAGGGTTATCAGACCGAATACGGCGAAGCTTTCCTGGAAGTGCACGCCGACAGCCTGTGCGAAGGCGACTCGGTGCTGATGTTCGATGACCTGATCGCCACAGGCGGGACCTTGATCGCTGCGGCGAACCTGGTGCGGCGCATGGGTGCGAAGATTTTTGAAGCCGCGGCAATTATTGATTTGCCGGAGCTGGGTGGCTCGCAGCGTTTGGAAGACATGGGGATTCCGACGTTTTGCCTGACGCAATTTGCGCTGTCCGAGCGGTAATATTTGGCGGGAATGACGCTATCAAGGGCTGCCCCCTCCCACACTTGAAGGTGTTTACACATCAAAATGTGGCAGTGGGCTTGCCCCGATGAGGCAGGTAAGCCGCCTCAAAGCCCCATCTGTTTGCTGATGATTTCATTCATCACTTCACGAGTGCCGCCGCCGATCGACAGGATACGGTTGTCGCGATACAGCCTCTCCACCAGGCTGCCGCGCATATAGCCCTGGCCGCCGAGGATCTGCACGGCGTCATAAGTCACCCGATCGGCGGTATCGGTGGCCAGGTTCTTGGCCATGGATATCTCCTTGATCACACTCTTGCCAGCGGCCATCTTGGCGCCTTGGCGGTAGGTGAATTCCCTGGACACTTCCACAGCTGTCGCCATTTCCGCCAAGCGATGCTTGAGCACCTGGAATTTGCCAATGGGCTTGCCAAATGCTTCACGCTGCGCGGCCCATTTGAGGCTTTCCTCAAGCGCAAGCTGCGCGGTCATATTGGCCATCAACGCCAGCGCCAGCCGTTCACTCTGAAAGTTGCCCATGATGCAGGCAAACCCCATGTTCTCGGCGCCGATCAGGTTGCCTACGGGCACCTGGCAATCATCGAAGAACAACTCTGCCGTGTCCGACGCCCACCAACCCATTTTCTTCAGGGGCTGGCCGACGGTGAAACCCGGGGTGTCTTTTTCGATGAGCAACAGGCTGATGCCGCCAAAGCCTGGCCCTCCGGTACGAACAGCAACGGTGTAGAAATCGGCGCGGTTGCCGCTGGTGATAAAGGTCTTGCTGCCGCTGACCCGGTAAACGTCGCCATCACGCACGGCGCGGGTGCGCAGGCTGGCTACATCGGAGCCGCCGCTGGGTTCGGTGACGGCCAAGGCGATGATCTTCTCGCCCGAGAGCACTTGCGGGGCCACACGTTCGCGCACTTCGGGCCGCGCCCATTTGATGATGGGAGGCAAGCCGATATCCAGCGAGCCCAATCCCGCGACCACGCCGCCGGAGCCGCAGCGCATCAATTCCTCGCTGACGGCCACCTTGGCGAACAGATCGCCCTCGTGACTGCCGCCCAAGGATTCGGGATAACCGATACCGAGGATCCCCGCCGCACCGGCCTTAAGGTACAACGCTCGGGGAAAGCTCTCCGCCTCCTCCCATTGCTCGATGCCCGGTAACAGCTCCCGCTCGACAAAACGGCGCACGCTGTCGCGGAGCAATTGGTGGCTGGGGTCGAAGTAGTCCTGATAGGCAGACATCGGCAAGCTCCACGGAGAGGTGGAGCGAAATTACCAAGCGCTTGCTTGGTTAGCAACACAGATCTCAATCACACCGCAAAACCATTGTGGGAGGGGGCTTGCTCCCGATAGCAGTGTGTCAGCCAATAGATTCATGACTTATCCACTGCCATCGGGAGCAAGCCCCCTCCCACATTTGGCTGGTGTTTATTGTTAGAGCGCGATCGGCTTGCGACCGGCGAACGAATGCGCCAGCGTGCCGCCATCCACCAGCTCCAACTCCCCACCCAACGGTACGCCATGGGCGATACGCGAAGTGATCAGGCCTTTGTTGCTCAGCAGTTGGGCGATGTAATGGGCGGTGGCTTCACCTTCCACGGTCGGGTTGGTGGCCAGGATCACCTCGGTAAAGGTGCCCTGCTCTTCGATACGTGCCACCAGTTGCGGAATGCCGATGGCCTCCGGACCCAGGCCGTCCAGCGGCGACAGGTGGCCCTTGAGCACGAAGTAACGCCCGCGATAACCGGTCTGCTCCACCGCGTAGACGTCCATCGGGCCTTCCACCACACACAGCAACGTGTCGTCGCGACGCGGATCGGCGCATTGCGGGCAAAGGTCTTCTTCGGTGAGGGTTCGGCACTGGCGGCAGTGGCCGACGCCCGTCATGGCCTGGCCCAGGGCCTGGGCCAACCGGGTGCCGCCGCTGCGATCACGCTCCAGCAGTTGCAGCGCCATGCGCTGGGCGGTTTTCTGGCCGACACCCGGCAACGTGCGCAGGGCGTCGATCAGTTGGCGAATCAGGGGGCTGAAGCTCATGGGGCAATGGTCCGACAAAACAACGAGACGCGGTTTATACCCGCGCCCCGGATTAGCGTCAAATCCTCAATCCTGCGCGACCCGCACCACCAACTTGCCGAAGTTGCGCCCTTCAAGCAGGCCGATAAAGGCTTCGGGCGCCTGCTCCAAGCCATCGACCACGTCTTCGCGGAACTTGATCTTACCGTCGCGGACCCAGGGCGCCATGGCACTGAGGAACTCTGGCTGACGATCACCGTAGTCATCAAACACGATAAAGCCCTGGATGCGCACCCGCTTGGTCAGCAACGTGCGTTGCAGCGCCGGCAAGCGATCAGGCCCGCTGGGGGCTTCGTGGGCGTTGTAGCCGGCAATCAGCCCGCACAAAGGAATGCGTGCCTTGGGTTTGAGCAAAGGCACCACGGCGTCGAACACCTTGCCACCGACGTTCTCGAAATAGATGTCCACGCCATTGAAGCAAGCCTGGGCGAGTTGATCAGCGAAGTCTGCGCTCTTATGGTCGATACAGGCATCAAAACCCAGTTCATCCACGACATAGCGGCACTTGTCCGCACCGCCTGCAATCCCGACCACGCGCAGGCCCTTGAGCTTGGCGACCTGGCCCACTACCGAACCGACTGCGCCGGAGGCAGCGGCGACCACCAGGGTTTCCCCAGCCTTGGGTTGACCAATGTCCATCAGGCCCATGTAGGCGGTCATACCCGGCATCCCCAATACGCCCAACGCCATGGACGGACTGGCGAGACCTTTGGGCACCGGAATCAGGTTGCGGCCGTCGGAAATGCTGTGGCTCTGCCAACCCGTGGCGCCGACCACCAGATCACCCACTTCGAATTTCGGGTTACGGGATTGCTCGATACGGCTGACAGCACCGCCGGTCATCACCTCATCGATTTCCACCGGGGCGGCGTAGGACGGTGCGTCGCTCATGCGCCCGCGCATGTAGGGGTCAAGGGACAGGTAGAGGGTCTTGAGCAGCACTTGGCCGTCCGCCAACTCCGGCAAGCTCACGCGCTCCAGGCGAAAGTTTTCCGGAGTGGGCGCGCCTTGAGGGCGCGAGACCAGCACGATACGTTGGTTCAGGGTCAGTTCTTGAGGCATCAGGGGCTCCTTATCGAATTCATCGGTATAGGTTGCAGACCATGGGTGCCAGGCCAGGGTTCGATCGGGATTCGATTGAATAGGCACAAACAAAAATGCCAGGCACTGGGCCTGGCATTGGAGTCTAGCTAACGCTGGAGAATCAGAAAGGCATCTTCATGCCCGGTGGCAGTTGCATGCCAGCGGTCACGCCGGACATTTTGTCCTGGCTATTGGCTTCGATCTTGCGCACGGCGTCGTTGACGGCCGCGGCGAACAGCGCTTCGAGCATTTCCAGGTCATCTTCGCCCACGCCTGGCAGCACGCTTGGGTCGATGCTAACGCGCTTGATGTCGTGACGCCCAGTCATCACCACGCTGACCATATCGCCCCCGGCTTTACCGGTGACTTCGGCGTTGGCCAGTTCTTCCTGCATCTTGGCCATCTTTTCCTGCATCTGCTGCGCCTGCTTCATCAGGCCGGCCATGCCACCTTTCATCATGGGAATCACCTCAAAAGTACGTGGATCAATTAATAGCCCGGTGTCATGACGCTTGGGTCACCGGGGCTTCGACAGGTTCAATAGTATCGTGACGAACGACCGCACCAAACTGTTGCATCATTTGCTGGATGAGCGGGTCTGCGTGGATCGAATCCTCAGCCTCGCGCTGACGGTTGATACGCCGACGGGTTGCGGCTTGGGCCGGGGTTTCCTGCTCGGGCTTGATCAACTCGATGGTGATAGTCAGCGTGCGCTCATGGTACTGGTTCAGGGCATCGTTGAGGCGCCGTTGCTGGGTCGCGTTGAACAGGGCGCTGTGGGCCGGATCCAGATGCAACAGCCAATGGTCGCCGTCGACGGAAATCAGGGTGCAGTTGGCGGCAATACTGCCGGTCATGCCGGAGATCGGCAGTTTCGGGAACAGTTCCAGCCATTGCAACGCCAGGCCGGTGGCCGGGGCTGCCGCGGGTTCTGCTTCGGGCTCGGGGGCCGGTTCGGCGGTGTGTTCGCTGGCCAAATCGTCCAGGTAACTGTAGGCCGAATCCATGTCCGGCTCGATGTAGTCTTCGTCCAGCGGCGGCTCGTCGTCGAGGTCGATGCCTGGGGTTGCGGCCTCAACCTGGGCGACTGTCGGCTCGGGAACCGGTGCTGAAACCCACTCAGGTGCGGCCGGCACCACGCTGTCCGGTGTCGGCGCGGGCATCGGCGTCAGCTCAGGCTGCTCGCTGGCGGTTTCGAGCACGGGTTCAACATAGGGCTGCTGTTCGAGTTCTTCGACCTCGGCTTCTACCGGGTCATTCCAAGGCAAGTCGACGACAGGCTCGGGCTCAACCACCGGCTCCGGCTCAACCACAGGTGCCACCACCACAGGGGCTGGCTCAGGCGCCGGCGCAACCGGGGCAGCAACCACTGGCGCAACCACCGCCACGCCAGCCACTGGTTTGGCGGAATCAACTGTGGCCTGGCTGATCCCCACTGGCTTTAGCGGCTGTCTCGGCGCATCGGCCGAATCAGCTGGCCGGAACGCCAGCATGCGCAGCAGGACCATTTCAAAGCCCCCACGCGGGTCCGGCGCCAAAGGCAAGTCCCGACGACCGATCAGGCCCATCTGGTAGTAGAACTGCACATCTTCGGCCGGCAACGCCTGGGCCAGGGCCAACACGCGGTCGCGGTCGCCATGGCCGTTGTCGACACCTTCCGGCAAAGCCTGGGCGATAGCGACGCGGTGCAAGACGTTGAGGATTTCCGAGAGCACGCCATTCCAGTCCGGGCCTTGCTCCGAGAGGTGGCGCACGGCTTCGAGCAACGCCTTGGCATCCCCTTCGATCAATGCATGCAGTACATCGAACACCTGGCCGTGGTCGAGGGTGCCGAGCATGGCGCGCACATCGGCGGCCATGACCTTGCCTTCACCGAAGGCGATGGCCTGGTCGGTAAGGCTCATGGCATCACGCATCGAACCATCGGCGGCACGGCCGAGCAGCCATAGCGCGTCGTCTTCAAACGGTACGTTCTCGACACCCAGCACGTGGGTCAAATGCTCGACCACGCTCTCGGGGGTCATGTTTTTCAGGGAGAACTGCAGGCACCTCGACAGGATCGTTGCAGGAAGTTTCTGCGGGTCGGTGGTGGCCAGGATGAATTTGACGTAGGGCGGCGGCTCTTCCAGGGTTTTCAACAGCGCGTTGAAGGAATGGCTGGACAGCATGTGCACTTCGTCGATCAGGTAGACCTTGAAACGACCGCGGCTAGGCGCGTACTGCACGTTGTCGAGCAACTCGCGGGTGTCTTCGACCTTGGTGCGGCTCGCGGCGTCGATCTCGATCAGGTCGACGAAACGCCCTTCGTCGATCTCGCGGCACACCGAGCAAGTGCCACAAGGCGTCGAAGTGATACCGGTTTCACAGTTCAGGCATTTGGCAATGATGCGCGCAATGGTGGTCTTGCCCACGCCCCGGGTACCGGTGAACAGGTAGGCGTGGTGCAGCCGTTGGCTGTCCAAGGCATTGATCAGAGCCTTGAGCACATGGGTCTGGCCGACCATTTCGCGGAACGAGCGCGGACGCCATTTACGTGCAAGAACCTGATAACTCATCGAAAACCGTCGCAACTGGGAAGCGGAAGCCGGTAATGCTAGCGGAGCAAGGGGGAAATTGCATCCGGCACGCTCGCCTAATCTGACTAAGCTCTGCTGACTGGCCTCCAAAAGGCCTGAACCCGGAGAGTGTATGCGCGTAGTCCTGGGCGCTTTATGGATGATGACCACGGCTTGCCTGGCGGCGCCTGCACCGCTGCGCTTCTCGGTTTCCGATAGTTGGGCGATGCCCATGGTGCAACTGGAGAACGGTCGGCCGACCCAGGGCATTTTGTATGACGTGATGCTGAGCCTGGCCACCCAGGTTGGCCATCCGGCGCAGTTCCACGTGCTGGCCCGGGCACGCATCTCTGCGGCCATGGGACACGGCGACATTGATGTGCGCTGTTATGTCACCCAGGCGTGGGTCGACAACCTGTCCGGCGACTACCTCTGGAGCTTGCCTTTAATGGTGCAGCGCAATGTGCTGGTCAGCGCGCAAAACCAGCCGGTACAGGTGCTCAAGCTGGCACCTCAGCCGATCGGCACGGTGCTCAACTATCGCTATGCCGCCCTCGACTCGCTGTTTGCCAACGGCCAACTCACCCGCGACGACGCCCATAGCGAAGAGCTGGTGCTGCACAAACTGGTGGCGGGGCGATTCAACTATGCGGTGAGCAACGAATGGATCGTCGACCGTTTCAACCAGAAAATGCCGATCAGCCAGCGGCTGCACAAGGTCGCGTTGATTGACGAGCAAAACCTCGGTTGCATCGTGCGTAACGATCCCGACGTGCCGGCGCAAAAAATCCTGCGCACCTTGTTGCGGATGAAAATGTCCGGCGAAATCGACGACATCATCAAGCTGTACACCGGCGAAAACCCGGCGCCCCTGCTCGCCCCTGACAAAAACTGACAGGCGCTCCTTATAGGCTCGGGCTCGGGTCGAGCCGCAGTCCAGCTTACAGCCGGCGGTGAAGTGGGCTTCTTGCTGCACGACCAATGGGTAGAACGCGGCGCCGTCCTTATCCAGTCACCGCCGGCCCTGGACTTCGATGGCCAGCGTTTGCGTGCGTTTTGTCTGAACGACTAACCGCCAGCGCCCTTCCAGACTGATCGCCGCCACGCTGGCCAGCACGATCACACCGCCCAGCATCACCTGCAAGGCAATGTGTTCACCCAGCAACGTTGCGGCCATCACCATTGCCACCGGCGGGATCAGGTACATCGCCACCGACGCGCGACTGACCTCCACATGCTTCAACACATAACCCCAAGCCAGATACGCCAAGGCGCTGGGAAAAATACCGAGTACCAGCACCGCGACGTTCTCCGCCAACGGCGCCTGCACCACCGCAGCAGGCAGGCCCGGCAGGTTCACGCACAGCATCAGGGTGCCCGCCCACACCATGTAGCACGCCATAGTCAGCGGACTGTAGCGGTGGGCATAGTGCTTCTGCAGGGCGAAATACACACTCCACGACACCGCCGCCAGCAGGATCAACAAGCCACGCGGGTCGATCTCACCCAGCCCCTGATCCCCCCAGATCACCACCAGCACGCCGAGCAGCCCCAGCAATACGCAGCCCCAGCGCCAAGCGCTGACCCGCTCCTTCAGGCAGAAAAACGCGATCAGCACACTGAACAGCGGCGCCGACTGCGCCAGTACGCTGGACGCCGCTGCCGTGACCCATTGCTGCCCATAGTTGAGGCTGGTGTGGTGCAGGAACACGCCGAAGAACCCCAGCACCAGCAACCACGGAAAATCCCGCAAGCGCGGACGACCGATGCCCATCACCAGTGCCACACCGCCCATGAACACCGACGCAATCAAAAACCTTAACAACGCCAATTGTCCGGGGCTGTAGCTGTGCAGCCCCATGTGCACGCCAATCGGCGAATAGGCCCAACACAGGATGACGCTGGCGATGACTAGCGTAAGCTTTGCGAGTGAAGGGTTATTCATCGACGGCGTCCAGAAACTGAGAAGGTGTGCCGTCAGTCTTCGCCCCCGTAAGGCGCAGGACAATTAACCGTTTCTGACTTCTGCAATCACTGGAACTGAGCAATGGAACTGGCCCAACTGAAAATGGTGCGAGCCGTGGCACAAACCGGCAGCGTGGCCCAAGCAGCCGTGCTGCTGCATTGCGTGCCGTCCAACATCACCACGCGCATCAAGCAGCTGGAAGGCGAGCTGGGCACACCACTGTTCATCCGCGCCGGGCGTGGGCTGGCGATCAGTGCCGCCGGTGAGATTTTCCTGGAGTACTGCGAGCGCATTCTGGCGCTGGTGGATGAGTCCAAACGCGCCGTGGACGCCAGCGCCATTCCCCGTGGCACTTTGCGTATCGGCGCGGTGGAATCCAGCGCCAGCGGACGTTTGCCGCCGCTGCTGGCGGAGTATCACCGGCGCTACCCGGATGTCAGCCTGGAACTGGTGACAGGCGCCTGGGGCCCGTTGCTCGACGACCTGCAACACCATCGCCTGGACGTGGCGCTCGTGGCCGCCGGCAACAAACGCTCCAAGCTCGAACACAGCGTGGTCTACAGCGAGCGCCTGGTGCTGATCGCCAGCGCATCCAGTGCACCCATCAATGGCGCCGAGGACCTCGCCGGCCGCACCTTGCTGGTCTGGCCGCCTGGCTGCCCGTATCGCGCAGCACTGGAAAACTGGGTCAAGCCGCACAACTTCAAACCGACCATTGCCAGCTATGCCAGTTGGGGCACGATCATCGGTTGCGTCAGCGCCGGGATTGGCGTGGCGTTGGCGCCGGAAGGCATCCTGGCGCGCTATGAGCAGGCCAATCAGCTGGCGTCTTATCGATTTGAAGAGCTGGCGGCCGTGGATAACCTGCTGTTCTGGCACAAGGACACCCAACGCCACCTGGCACGGGATGCATTCGCCGGGCTGTTGCGGGAGACTTTCGGCTAACTCGCAACATGTTGTTTCGGTTATCCTCTTACGAAATTAATTCAAAATGTAAGGGACTACCATGAATTACTTCCGCCTGTTGTTGGCGGCGGCCGCTCTGAGCCTGCCTACCGCACCTGCCGTTGCTGCTGCCTCGCCTGCCCCCGTTGAAGCCAGTGCCCCCGCCGAAACGGCCGAGCACTTTCTGGCGTCACTTAAGCAAAAGACCGGCACCGTCACGCTGCCAAGTGGCATTGCCACCCTCAAGCTCAACGACGAATTTTATTACCTCGACCCCGCCGACACTGAGCGCTTGCTCACCGATGGCTGGGGCAACCCGCCGGGCTTCAAGACCCTGGGCATGATCGTGCCTAAAGCCGTCAGCCCACTGTCGGAACGCGGCTGGGGCGTCATCGTCAGCTACAAGGCCGACGGGCATATTTCCGACGAAGATGCCGCGAAAATCGACTACTCCGACCTGCTCAAGCAAATGCAGGAAGAAGACGAAACAGATAACAAGGAACGCCAGAAACAAGGCTACGCCGGCCTGCATCTGGTGGGCTGGGCCGAGCCGCCGCGCTACGACGACACCACCCACAAGATGTACTGGGCCCGTGAACTGAAGGCCGACGACGCCGACCAGAACACCCTCAACTACAGCATCCGCGTGCTGGGCCGTGAGGGCGTACTGGAACTCAACGCCGTCGCGGCGATGGCCGACCTGCCGACCATCAAGCAGGAACTGCCCAAGGTCCTGGCGTTTACCAACTTCACCGACGGCAACCTCTACACCGACTTCAACCCGAAAACCGACAAGCTCGCCACTTACGGCCTAGCCGCGTTGGTTGCCGGCGGGATTGCCGCCAAGGCCGGGTTATTCGCCAAGATCGGGATCTTCCTGCTGGCCGCGAAGAAGTTTCTGGTGGTGGGTGTCGTGGCGTTATTCGCGGTGATCCGCAAGCTGTTCAACCGCAACAAGGCCTGACCGCCGCACACAAAAACGCCGCAGCGTGCTGGACACGTTGCGGCGTTTTTGTGTGCGCGGTTCTGCTCAGTTTTTTGCAGTGGGCGCGGCCAGACGACTGTATTGATCCTGGGTGATCCAACCCTTAAACGAGCGATCCTCAGCATTGATGAACTCAACCTGAGCCCAGCCATCCTTAAACGCCAGCACCCCTACCACATCGTTCTTGACGATATACGGACGCTTGGCCGCCTTGGCGCCGGGGGTTTTCTGCAGGTAAGCCTTGTCGGCAGACACTGTGACCAGGCCGATCCACTTCTTACTGGCGGTCTGGGTCAGATCAAGGCCGGTGGCGATTTCCGGCATCAGTACGTTGATGCAGCCGGGGTGCTGACGGCCTTCTTCCACGGTCAGGGTCACACCGTCAGACGACGGCGCCACGCTGCCAGGGTAGGCGTCGTCGAGCCAAGTGGTGAGCGCGTCGGGCTTACCTTGCAGGTAGAACGCACAGCTGCGCGTCACGCCCTCACCCATTGATTCCGTGTAAAAACCTTCGACCTGATGCTCCGGCGTCACTGCCAGCATCAGCCCTTCGTACTTGCCCGAATGCAGCGCGGCCGAACCAGCCATGGCAGGTGCCACGGCGCACAACGACAACACACCTATCGCGAGTAAACGGATCATCCTATTTTTTCCCTTCAAGTTTTTCGTAGGCTTTTTGCATAAGGACGTCGTAGTTGCCGTAGTCCTCACCGTTATAGTTACGCGCCATTCCAGTAAAGTCTTTGGCCTTCATGGCCTTCATCAACGCAGGGCTCTTACTGCAAAAGCCGAGGAACGCCTTTAGTTGGTTGCCAGCATTCACCTTTAATGCCGCCGAAAACTCAAATACCGTCTTGTACCCGCACGACGCAAAGTTGAAACCCATGATCTGGAACATGCCCCACGATGCCGACATCAATGCGGCTTCCTGATCCAGGGCGAATGCGGTAGCCATGGTTTCCCAGGCCTTTGTCTGGTCCTTGTTGTTCGCCTGCCACTGCGGCCCTGCTTTTTTCTTGTAGGGGTAGGACAGCAGCGGGTGCGCCTGGTCATAGATGTGCTTGGTGTATTTGCGAAACAGGTGACCTTCAAAGGCGATCACCGGCAGCTTGGCCGGCCCGAAGCCGGAGCGCCCGCCAGATTCCACGGTGGCGAAGGCCTTGATGATATTCACCGAAATACCGCTACCCAGTTGCGTAGCGGCGTTCTGGAAGTCCGTTTCGCTAAGGGTCATGCCCCCGTCGCACGTGGCCTGGAGCATCAATTGCCGGTTACGCCGCTCGGCCTCAATCATCGCGCGCATGCGGTCCAGGTACACATTGACCGTGGCCTGCACCGCGTCGCCCTGGTTGTTGCCAAATGCGTTGAGAAAACTCGGTATACGCATCGTCGGGAAGGACTTCACCGGCACCTTCACCGCCTCTTCGATCAGGCTGTTAAACGTGCGACCGGTGGGGTCGACCACACCATCTGGATGGGCGTATTTGAGATGGCGAAACTGATACTGGCTGATGCACTGCACCAACTGACCATCGCATTTGCCGTTTTCGGCCAACGGGAAACCCATCTTGGGAATGATCAGATTGAATAAATATTGGATGCACTGCACATCGGCGGGCAAGTTGCGGGCTTTACCCGGAGCGCCTACCGAAGCACTGATAAGACGAGGTAAACCTTGCAGGCTTTTCATCACAGACATCCTTGTTAGTTAAAGAAGTGATAGCACTTCAATATCAATTCAGCGCCATTGTCATATTCTGAAACAAGTGGCCGGCGCAAACTAACAAGGCGGTTTAGGGTTGTCCAGCGGGGGTTTGGAAAGTTGTGAAACAGCCGTCATCGACTGCGCAATAAACATCGGCAGTTGGCTGAAAATAAGAAATCTGGATTTGAATCGAAGGGGTATTGCAAGGAGGGGCGTTATGGAGGCAACCCCACCAGCCACACCCCGGCACACAATGTTCCCGCTGTGGCTGCTGCCTTCCGGCTCTGACCAGGTTCACGGGTAATCGTTGCGGGGGGACCGATGGGGTCACCATAACGACGCCTGCCTCTCGGCAAGCGGGGCCATTGTACCGATCTCATCGGAAGTTACAACCGTTGGTGACGGATTAAAAATATGAAGGGGTTCAAGCACTTGCCATGGCCATCAGCTTCCCCGCCATCCCCTGTGGGAGGGGGCTTGCCCCGATAGCGGACTGCCAGCCAATAAATCAGTGACTGACCCAACGCTATCGGGAGCAAGCCCCCTCCCACATTGGCTGATCATTGTGCCTGCAACACCTCATCCGCCCGGCCGCCCTCTTCCTGGATCACCAGGTGGATGAAGTGCAGCTTGGCGATCACCGCCGGTGGTAGCACGAACGGGTAGAAATCCGGCTGGCCCATGGCGCGCGACAGCTCATTGAGCATGCCCGCCAGTTCAATCCAGGCGTTAACGAACGACAGGAACGCAGGACCGCTGGGATGTTGGGGGTCATAAAGCGTAGTAAGGGGGAACGGCTGGTAATCCAGGTCCATCTCGCGGGCGCTCATGCCAAAGCCCAGGGCAGTGTCGACGGCGTCCATCATGTGCAAGTAATGAGCCCAGGTTTCGGCCCAGTCTTCCCAAGGGTGCATGGTGGCGTAGGCGCTGACACAGGTTTGCTGCCAGTCAGGACGCGGGCCGTTTTGATAATGCTGGTCAAGGGCGTCGGCGTAACTGGCGCGTTCGTCGCCGAACAGGGTGCGAAAGGACTCCTGCCAGTGGGTATTGGCGATCAGGCGATCCCAATAATAGTGGCCGACCTCATGGCGAAAGTGACCGAGCAAGGTGCGGTAAGGCTCGCGCATCTGCACCCGGATTTTTTCGCGGTGGGCGTCGTCGGCTTCTTTGATGTCGAGGGTGATCAAGCCGTTCGAATGGCCCGTCATCGGGGCGTTGCCTTCCAGGTCGATGCCAACGAAATCGAAGGCCAGGCCGGTGTCTTCGTCAACGCTCTTGGGCACGACGCTAAGGCCCAGGCTGATCAGTTGCGCCACCAACCGGCGCTTGGCGGTTTCTACCTTGCGCCAGCGCTCATGGTTTTCCGGGATCGACAGGTCGGGGATCGTGCGGTTGAGACTACAGGCCACGCACAGCGGTGCGGTGCTGTGGGCCGGAATCAGCCAGTTGCAGGCGGCAGGCGTGTCAAGGTTGGCGCAGCGGCGAAAGGCGCCGGCGTCGAGGTTATCGTCCTGCAGCCAGGTGCCTTCGACGGGGCCGGGTTGCAGCGAGGACAAGCGACTTTGCCGGGGTTGATAGCCCAGCAGCGCTGCGCATGCCAGGCATTGGCTGTTGCGAAAGAATAGGGACTGGCCGCAACGACATTGCCAAACCTTGCTGTTGCGCGAGGATTCGGCCATGAACGGTGCGGCAATGCGCGAACTGAGTTGCTCGAAGTAGCGGAACATGGCGATCTCTTCCTGGGGTGACCAAGACTAGATCAATTCCCTTCGAAGATCGTTCCAAAAATGGGATGACATCCCTATAGGCGTCAGGCGTGCCGACGATGGCACTCCTTGGCGCGCGATCGCCGGCAAGCCGGACGCCTACAGGTGAGGGTCAACTGACTGGAATGTTGTGCGTGGCGAGAAAGGCCACGAAGGCCTCTTCGTCCAGCACCTTCAAGCCTAACTCGCTGGCCTTTGCCAGTTTCGAACCAGCACCCGGCCCGGCCACCACGCAGTGGGTTTTCGCCGAGACGGAACCGGCCACCTTGGCGCCGAGGCTTTCGAGCTTTTCCTTGGCCACGTCGCGACTCATAAGCTCCAGGGAGCCAGTGAGTACCCACGTGTGTCCGGCTTCAGGCAAGCCTTCTACGACCTTTTTCTCGCTTTGCCAGTGCATGCCGAAGTCCTTGAGCTGCTGCTCAATGGCCAAGGCGTGCTGGGCGTTGTCCGGGTTGTCGAAGAAGTCGCGCACGGCCTTGGCCTGCTTTTCGGGCAGCGCCTGGCGCATGTCCAGCCAGTCGGCCTTGATCACGCCTTCCAGGCTGCCGAACTTGTCCGCCAGCTTCTGCGCAGCGCCTGGGCCCACGGACGGTACGTGCAGCTTGTCGAGCAAGCCGCCCAAGGTGGTGCTAGCGGCGAACTCGGCGCTGAGGTCGCCCTGATCCTGCAATTGCAGGCCGCACTTCTCCGGCGACAGCAGTGCGCCAATCACTTCCTGGTTATGGCTGTCTTCAAAGAAGCTGTGGATCTCGTGCGCCACTTCAAGGCCCACGTCGGGCAAGTACGTCAGCACCGGCGGCAACGCCTGCTGCACGCGCTCAAGGGACCCCAGCGAGCGTGCCAGCACTTTGGCGGTCTCCTCGCCCACGTCGGGGATGCCGAGCGCGTAGATAAAACGCGCGAGGGTCGGAGTCTTGCTGTTCTCGATGGCGGCGATCAGCTTCTTGCTGGAGATGTCGGCGAAGCCTTCCAGGTCGATGATCTGCTCGTACTTGAGCGTGTAGAGGTCGGCTGGCGAACCGATGAGTTTTTCATCCACCAGTTGCTCGATGGTCTTGTCACCCAGCCCATCAATGTCCATGGCCCGACGCGAGACGAAATGAATGATCGCCTGCTTGAGCTGAGCGCCACAGGCCAGGCGCCCGACGCAGCGGTACACGGCGCCTTCGCTGACGGTTTCCTTGCCCTTGCTGCGCTTGACCAGTTGAGTGCGCTCCACGTGCGAGCCGCACACCGGGCAGCTCTCGGGAACCGGTACCGCGCGGGCATCGGCCGGACGTCGCTCAAGCACTACGGACACCACTTGAGGGATCACATCTCCAGCGCGTCGGATGATTACAGTGTCGCCAATCATGACGCCCAGACGCGCCACTTCATCCATGTTGTGCAAGGTGGCGTTGGACACAGTCACACCCGCGACCTTGACGGGCTTCAGACGCGCTACCGGGGTGACGGCGCCGGTGCGGCCGACCTGGAATTCCACGTCGAGCAGCTCAGTGAGTTCTTCCATCGCCGGGAATTTGTGGGCGATGGCCCAGCGCGGCTCACGGGCGCGGAAGCCCAATTCACGCTGAGCAGCAATGCTGTTGACCTTGAAGACAACGCCGTCGATCTCATAGGGCAGGCTGTTGCGCCGCTCGCCGATATCGCGGTAGTAGTCGAGGCAATCCTGAATACCCTTGGCCAGCTTCAGTTCATGACTGATGGGCATGCCCCATTTTTGCAACTGCTGCAGGTTCCCGATGTGGGTATCGCTGATGTCAGCAGTTACCTGGCCAATGCCATAACAGCAGAATTCAAGCGGGCGGCTGGCGGTGATTTTCGAATCCAACTGACGCAGACTGCCGGCGGCGGCATTGCGCGGGTTGGCGAAGGTCTTGCCGCCGACTTCCAGTTGCGAGGCATTGAGCCGTTCGAAGCCGGCCTTGGACATAAAGACTTCGCCACGCACCTCCAAGGTCGCCGGCCAGCCGCTGCCGTGCAGTTTCAAAGGGATATTGCGCACGGTGCGCACGTTGACGCTGATGTCTTCGCCAGTGGTACCGTCACCTCGGGTGGCGCCGCGCACCAACTCACCGTCCTGATACAGCAGGCTGACCGCCAGGCCGTCCAGTTTGGGTTCGCAGCTGTACTCCACCTCGGCACCAGCGCCAAAAAGGTCGCCCACCGGCAG
The DNA here is from genome assembly GCF_021391435.1 of Pseudomonas sivasensis. Lineage (NCBI taxonomy): Bacteria > Pseudomonadati > Pseudomonadota > Gammaproteobacteria > Pseudomonadales > Pseudomonadaceae > Pseudomonas > Pseudomonas sivasensis. The sequence goes on from NZ_CP090029.1 coordinate 4,676,662, forward strand.
GTCGAGGCCTTCAGTCACCCGGCGATCAAACTCCAACATCGTGGTTTCATCAAAGGCGTTGCCCAGGCTGAGCATCGGGATCTCGTGCTTGACCTGAGTGAACGCCGACAACGCCGCGCTGCCCACCCGCTGCGTCGGCGAATCCCGCGTGATCAGTTCCGGATGCTCAGCTTCCAGAGCCTTGAGCTCGTGGAACAGCCGATCGTACTCGGCGTCCGGAATACTCGGCTCGTCGAGGACGTGGTAACGGTAGTTGTGCTGATCCAGTTCAGCGCGCAGTTCGAGGATGCGGGTGTGGGCGGCGGTCATGGGTGTTCTCTCATAAAGCAAAAGAGCAGCCGAAGCTGCTCAAATGTTGGTGCGCTTAATTCTATCGACAACGCTTGAAGCCAAACCTCAGCGTTTCTGTGTCAGGGCGCGACGCTCGAATTCGACGATGCGCTGACGGTAGTGTTCGATGGTCTGGGCAGTCAGGACGCTACGTTGGTCGTCCTTCAGTTCGCCGTTCAACTCCTGGGAGAGCTTGCGGGCTGCAGCCACCATCACATCGAACGCTTGTTTCGGGTGACGCGGGCCTGGCAGGCCAAGGAAGAAGCTCACCGCTGGAGTGCTGAACAGGTCGATGTCGTCCAGGTCGAAGGTGCCGGGCTTGACTGCGTTGGCCATGGAGAACAGCACTTCGCCGTTGCCTGCCATGCTTTCGTGGCGATGGAAAATATCCATCTCGCCAAAGCGCAGGCCGCTTTCGAGGATGTTCTGCAACAGGGCCGGGCCTTTGAAGCCGGCGGCGTCGCGGCAGATCACGCTGATCACCAGCACTTCTTCAGCAGCAGGCTGATCGTTAACCGATTGGCGCGGCGCGTTCTTGCCAACGTTTTCGTCCGGGAAGTCATCGTCACGGCTGCTGAAACTCGGGCCTTCGTCGACGTCGAGGTTCAGGTCGCCCTGATGGGGCTCGGCCACGGCGGCATTGGCGCGCTTGCCACGTTTGGAAGACGGTTCACGGGCTTCACGCAACGGCGCGCTCATCGACGGCAAGTCGTGCTCGTCCAGTTGCGGCTCTTTATGCGTGTCCAGCACACGGGGCGGCCCCAGCAGCTCGGCGCTGCCGTCGTCGTCAGGCAAGTTGGACAGGTTGCGGTCCAGACGGAATTTGAGCTTGCCCTTGCCACCGCGCATGCGGCGCCAGCCATCAAAAAGAATACCGGCAATGACAATAATGCCGATGACGATCAGCCACTCGCGCAGACCGATTTCCATGTAATCCCGTGCCTCTAATAAAAAATGCTGAAAAATAAGGGGTTTAGCACCGTGCAAACCGCTTTAAAACGTGGCGCCAACTCTATGTTCTGACTGACGTTTTGCCCACGCACACGAAAAATTGACATTAAACTAGCACGACCAAAGATAACTTTACACCGTCTGTCAAAATGCCTTGAACAAATATGTCCATTTGCCACTTTCACCTGACCGCTAAATCACCTGACATCGCATGAAAACTATCTGTCATGGCGCAGCTCAGGATTCCACCATCGCCATCGCTTCTTCGACATCCACTGCGACCAAACGCGAACAGCCCGGTTCATGCATCGTCACCCCCATCAACTGATCAGCCATTTCCATGGCGATCTTGTTGTGGGTGATATAGATGAACTGCACGGTCTGGGACATCTCTTTGACCAGTCGTGCATAGCGTCCAACGTTAGCGTCATCCAATGGAGCGTCAACTTCGTCGAGCATACAGAACGGCGCCGGGTTCAATTTGAAGATGGCAAATACCAGGGCCAATGCGGTCAGGGCTTTTTCGCCGCCGGACAACAAATGAATGGTGCTGTTCTTCTTACCTGGAGGCCGCGCCATGATCGTTACCCCTGTATCGAGTAGATCTTCGCCCGTCAGTTCCAAGTAAGCGCTGCCACCGCCGAAAACTTTTGGGAATAACGCCTGTAAACCGCTATTAATCTGATCAAAGGTATCTTTGAAGCGATTACGGGTTTCCTTGTCGATCTTGCGGATCACGTTTTCCAACGTATCCAGGGCTTCGACCAGGTCGGCGTCCTGGGCATCCAGATAACGTTTACGCTCGGACTGCTGCTGATATTCATCGATGGCCGCGAGGTTGATCGCGCCCAGGCGTTGGATACGTGCAGCAATCCGCTCAAGTTCTTCCTCGGCTTCTTTCTCGTTGGCCTGGGAGGTCAGGGTGTTGAGCACGCCGTGCAGGTCGTAGCCGTCTTCCAGCAATTGGTCTTGCAAGGTTTTGCGGCGCACGGTCAAGGCTTGCCATTCCATACGCTGTTGTTCGAGTTGGCCGCGAATCAATTGGGACTGCTGCTCGGCCTGGGTTCGGCGTTTTTCCGCGTCGCGCAATTCGCGGTCGGCGTCTTCCAGGGCGATCTGCGCAGTCTTGAGTTCTTCGTCGACGGTCATGCGCTTGTCGAGCAATTCTTCGAGCTTGAGGCGCAGCTCTTCCAACGGCGCTTCGCCCTCCTCCAGATTGAGGCTCAGTTGCTCGCGCTTTTCGGTGAGGCGTTCGGATTGCATCTCCAGGCGTTCAAGGGCCTGGCGTGTGGAATCATGCTGGGCGCGCAGCGAGCCGAGGCGTACCGCCAATTGGTGCGCGTGATCCTTGTGCTGCCGGGCTTCCTGGCGCACGCGGTCAAGGCGTTCGCGCAAGCTGTCGCGCTGGGCCAGTAGCAGTTCGCGCTGCTCGGTATCGAGGGCCATGCTGTCGAGCGCCTCCTGCAAGTGCAGGCGCGCTTCGCCGATCTGTTCATGTTCCAGGGCGCGTTGCTCGCCCATCTCGGCGACTTCTTCATCAAGACGGGTACGGCGCAGGGTCAGTTGTTCGGCCTTGGCTTTGCTCGCCGACAGTTGCGCCTTCAACTCGCCTTGCTGACGCGCTTCGTCCTGCAACAGACGGCGCAGGTGTTCGCGGCCGGTCTCTTGCTGGCGCTGGGTGGCGCGCAGGGTTTGCAGTTCGGTTTCCAGGCTTTCGAGGGTCGCTTCACGCTCTTCGCGCTCAGCGATCAGGTTGACGATTTCCTGACCACGGGCCAGAACGCCACTTTCCGCTTCACTGGCGCGGCGAACCCGCAAAAAGTGCCGGCCGACCCAATAGCCATCGCGGCTGATCAGGCTTTCGCCGGCTGCCAATTGACCGCGCCGGGCCAGGGCCTGCTCCAGGGAATCCACCGGTTTGACTTGGCCCAACCACGGCGACAGGTCAATGGCGGCCTCGACCTTATCCAGCAGGCTGCCCGGCACCCGCGCACCATCGGCGGCGGGGCTGAGCAAACGCAGATCGCCTTGGGCAAACCCGGCCAGGTCGAAACCGCCAAAGTCATCCACCAGCACTGCTTGAAGATCGGCACCGAGCACGGTTTCCACTGCCAATTCCCAGCCGGCTTCGACCTTCAGGCCTTCCGCCAGGCGTGGCCGCTCTGCCAAATGCTGGTCGCGCAGCCATTCGGCGGTGCCGGTACCTGGGTCCAACGCAGCTTGCTGCAAGGCTTCAAGGGATGCCAGCCGACCATTGAGCCGCTGCAAATCGCCCTGTGCCTGCTGCTGGGCCTGGGTCGCCTGTTGCAACTGCTGACGCAATTGTTCAAGGCGCTCTACTTGCTGTTCTTCGCTGGCTTCCAGCTCTTCCAGCGTCATTTCGCTTTCGGCCAGTTGCTCGCTGAGGTCCATGATCGCGGCGTCTTCCGGATCAGCGGCGAGCAATACGCGCTCTTCCTGCAAACGGCGCTGGCGCTCGGCCAGGCGCTCCATGCTGGTTTCCAGTTGCTGGATGCGCGACTGCTGCACCTCGGCCTGGCGACGCGGCTCGGCGGATTGCAGGTTGAAAGCGTCCCACTGTTCCTGCCAGCCATGCATGGTGGTTTCAGATTCTTCCAGGGCGGCGGCGGCTTCTTCGGCGGCGGCGCTGGTGATTTCCTGCTCTGGGGTGAGCATGTCCAGTTCTTCGCCCAGGGTCAGCAGCAAGGTGCGGTCATGGCCCAGGTGAGATTCGGTCTCCAGACGCGCGCGTTCGGCTTCCTTCAGATCGTCCTGCAATTGGCGCAGGCGCTGCTGGCCGTGCTGGATGCTCTGCTCGACACGGGCGATGTCGCCGCCTACCGAATAGAAGCGGCCTTGCACCAGATTGAAGCGTTCGGACAGATCATGGTGCCCGTCGCGCAGACGCTCGATGCTGGCGTCGGCGTTACGCTGCTCCGCCACCAAGGCTTCAAAACTGATTTCCTGGGTACCGATGATCGCTTCGCGCTGCCCCACTTGCTCATTCAGCGCCTGCCAGCGCAGGGCCGAGAGTTGTGCCTTGAGCTGGCGTTCTTCGCCCTTGTATTCCTGGTATTTCTCGGCCGCCTGGGCCTGGCGGTGCAGGCGCTCCAACTGGCGTTCCAGCTCGTCGCGCAGGTCGGTGAGGCGGGCAAGGTTTTCGTGGGTACGGCGGATGCGGTTTTCGGTTTCGCGGCGGCGCTCTTTGTACTTGGAGATGCCGGCCGCTTCTTCGATAAAGTTACGCAGGTCTTCGGGCTTGGCTTCGATCAGCTTGGAGATCATGCCCTGCTCAATGATCGAGTAGCTGCGCGGGCCCAGGCCGGTGCCAAGGAAAATATCGGTGATGTCACGTCGACGGCACTTGGTGCCGTTGAGGAAGTAGCTGTTCTGGCTGTCGCGCGTGACTTTGCGGCGGATGGAAATTTCCGCGTAGGCTGCGTACTCGCCGATCAAGGTGCCGTCGGAGTTATCGAACACCAACTCGATGCTGGCCTGGCTCACCGGCTTGCGGCTGGTGGAGCCGTTGAAGATGACGTCGGTCATCGACTCGCCGCGCAGGTTTTTTGCCGAGCTCTCGCCCATCACCCAACGGACGGCGTCGATGATGTTCGACTTGCCGCAACCATTGGGCCCGACCACCGCCGCCATGTTACTGGGGAAGTTCACCGTGGTCGGGTCGACGAAGGATTTGAACCCCGCCAGTTTGATGCACTTGAGCCGCACGCTTAGCCGTCCGCCAACGCTGCGATGACCAACGAGCTGCTGCGCTGGCAGTAGGCCGACAGCACCAGGCGAATCTGCGGCACGTCACGGGCCAGTACGGCGGCGAGCAGTTGCTCGAACAGCGCCAGGTACTCGCTCATGGAGGCCTTGCGTTGATCCAGGGCCAAGTAATAAGCGCGGTTCATCGCCGGCTGCAGGTTCTCGACGGTTTCCTGCAGGTACGGGTTGTTGGCAAAGGGGTACGCGGCGCGCATCACGTTAAAGCATTCTTCGACGAAGGCGCGGATGTCCTCACGCTCGAAATTGGTCACCAGGCGCTGCTGGATCTGCACGAACGGCGCCATGTCGGCCTGGGTCTGCCAGCCTTCGGCGACGGCATTGCCGAGCAGGATGTACAGCTCGCTCATCAGCGTGCACAGGCTCTGCACCTTGTGCGCGGTGAGCTCGGTCACGTGGGCACCACGGCGCGGCAGGATCGCGATGAGGTGGCGCCGTTCGAGGATCAGCAAGGCTTCGCGCACGGAACCACGGCTGACATTGAGTGCCAGCGTGACTTTCTGTTCCTGGATGCGCTCACCAGGCTTGAGATCGCCGCGAATAATGCGTTCGGCGAGGTGGTGAGCGATTTGCTCGGCGAGACTGTCCGGCGCCTTGAACGTCATGTTTTCCCTTCAAAATCTTCTATCGGTACAAGCGCGGCAGTGTAGCGCATTGGCTGGCTGATGGCGCTACGCCCACCGTGGCGAATTTGGCATGAAATAAGCAGCGGTTGAGCAGCGTAAGCCCGCAAAAACGCCGGTTCCAAAAGACTGGACCATAATTGAGAGTGTTGCGATCGCATTTTCTTGACCTGCTGGTCAGAAAATCATTGACCGAAAAGTCAGACATGACTAGATTCGGCGAAAAGCGGTTAACAACAATAATGAGTCTGCGAGGCCTTCCGTGATCCAGTTTTTACTCAACCAGGAACTCCGTAGCGAGCACGCCCTGGACCCCAACCTGACCGTGCTCAACTATCTGCGTGAGCACGTGGGCAAATCCGGTACCAAGGAAGGCTGCGCCAGCGGCGACTGCGGTGCGTGCACCGTGGTGGTCGGCGAGCTGCATCGCGACGATCAAGGCGTCGAGCAGATTCGTTATCGCAGCCTTAACTCGTGCCTGACCTTTGTGTCGTCGCTGCACGGCAAACAACTGATCAGCGTCGAAGACCTCAAGCACCAAGGCCAACTGCACAGCGTGCAGCAAGCCATGGTTGAGTGCCACGGTTCGCAATGCGGCTTTTGCACCCCAGGGTTTGTGATGTCGCTGTTCGCCTTGCAAAAGAACAGCGACGCTCCCGACAGCCAGAAAGCCCATGAAGCCCTGGCCGGCAACCTGTGCCGCTGCACCGGCTACCGCCCGATTCTTGCGGCCGCCGAACAGGCCTGCTGCAACAAGCCCCAGGATCAGTTCGACAGCCGCCAGGCCGAGACCATTGCACGCCTCAAAGCCATCGCGCCGACCCAAACGGGCGAGCTCAACAGCGGCGACAAACGCTGCCTGGTGCCGCTGACCGTGGCCGACCTGGCCGACCTCTATGACGCCTACCCCCAAGCCCGCCTGCTGGCCGGCGGCACCGACCTGGCGCTGGAAGTCACTCAGTTTCACCGCACGCTGCCAGTGATGATTTACGTCGGCAATATTGAAGAAATGAAGCGCGTCGAATCGTTCGACGACCGCCTGGAAATAGGCGCCGCCACCGCCCTCTCCGACTGCTACACCGCACTGCATCACGAATACCCGGACTTCGGTGAGCTGCTGCACCGCTTCGCCTCTCTGCAAATCCGCAACCAGGGCACGTTGGGCGGCAATATCGGTAACGCCTCACCCATCGGCGACTCACCGCCACTGCTGATCGCCCTGGGCGCGCAGATCGTGCTGTGCAAGGGCGACGTACGCCGCACTCTGGCCCTGGAAGACTACTTCATCGACTACCGCGTGACCGCCCGCCAGGACAGTGAATTCATCGAGAAAATCATCGTACCCAAGGGCCATACGCTGTTCCGTGCGTATAAGGTTTCCAAGCGCCTGGACGATGACATTTCCGCCGTCTGCGCAGCCTTCAATCTGCAGATCGACAACGGCGTAATCCGTGAGGCACGCGTCGCGTTCGGCGGCATGGCCGCGACACCAAAACGCGCGAAAAGCTGCGAAGCCGCATTGGTCGGCGCCACTTGGAACGCCGCCACCGTGGAGAAAGCCTGCGCCGCCCTGGCCCAGGATTTCACGCCGCTGTCGGACTTCCGCGCCAGCAAGGAATATCGCCTGCTCAGCGCGCAGAACCTGCTGCGTAAATACTTCATCGAACTGCAAACGCCGCACATCGAGACTCGGGTGACCGCTTATGTCTAACCATCACGCCGTGGAAAAAACCCAGGCCGAACTCGCCGAGCTGTTCGCCCAGGACCTGACCTCCGGAGTCGGTCGCAGCGTCAAGCATGACAGCGCCGCCAAGCACGTCAGCGGTGAGGCGCAGTACATCGATGACCGCCTGGAATTCCCCAACCAGTTGCACCTGTATGCGCGCATGTCTGACCGCGCCCACGCCCGAATCATCAGCATCGACACCGCGCCCTGCTACGCCTTCGAAGGTGTGCGCATCGCTATCACTCACGAAGACGTACCGGGCCTGAAAGACATCGGCCCGCTGATGCCCGGCGACCCGCTGCTGGCCATCGACACCGTGCAGTTCGTTGGCCAAGTGGTACTGGCGGTTGCCGCCCGTGACCTGGACACCGCACGCAAAGCCGCCATGGCCGCCGTGATCGAATACGAAGACCTGGAACCGGTGCTGGACGTGGTCGAGGCCTACCGCAAAAAACACTTTGTGCTCGACAGTCATACCCATCAACGCGGCGATTCGGCAGGCGCACTGGCAACGGCGAAAAACCGTATCCAGGGCACTCTGCACATCGGCGGCCAGGAACACTTCTACCTGGAAACCCAGATCTCGTCGGTGATGCCCACCGAAGACGGTGGCATGATCGTCTACTGCTCCACACAAAACCCCACCGAAGTGCAGAAACTGGTGGCCGAAGTACTCGATGTGTCGATGAACAAAATCGTCGTCGACATGCGCCGCATGGGCGGTGGTTTCGGTGGCAAGGAAACCCAGGCCGCCAGCCCCGCCTGCCTGTGCGCAGTGGTGGCGCGCCTCACCGGCCAGCCGACCAAAATGCGCCTGCCGCGTGTGGAAGACATGCTGATGACCGGCAAGCGCCACCCCTTCTATATCGAATACGACGTGGGCTTCGACGACAGCGGCCGCCTGCACGGCATCAACCTGGAGCTGGCCGGCAACTGCGGCTGCTCGCCGGACCTGTCCAACTCGATTGTCGACCGTGCCATGTTCCACTCCGACAACTCGTATTACCTGGGCGATGCCACGGTCAACGGCCATCGCTGCAAGACCAATACCGCGTCCAACACGGCTTACCGTGGCTTCGGCGGGCCCCAAGGTATGGTCGCTATCGAAGAAGTTATGGACGCCATAGCCCGCCATCTGGCGCTGGACCCGCTGGCGGTGCGCAAGGCCAACTACTACGGCAAGACCGAGCGCAACGTCACCCACTACTACCAGACCGTCGAGCACAACATGCTCGAAGAGATGACCGCCGAACTGGAGGCCAGCAGCCAATACGCCGAGCGCCGCGAAGCGATTCGCCTGTACAACGCCCACAGCCCAATCCTGAAGAAAGGCCTGGCGCTGACACCGGTGAAGTTCGGCATCTCGTTCACCGCCAGCTTTCTGAACCAGGCCGGTGCGCTGATCCATATTTACACCGACGGCAGTATCCACCTGAACCACGGCGGCACCGAGATGGGCCAGGGTTTGAACATTAAGGTGGCGCAAGTAGTGGCCGAAGTGTTCCAGGTGGAAATCGACCGCGTGCAAATCACCGCCACCAACACCGACAAGGTGCCCAACACCTCGCCGACCGCCGCTTCCAGCGGCGCGGACCTGAACGGCAAAGCCGCGCAGAATGCCGCCGAAACCATCAAGCAACGGTTGGTGGAATTTGCGGCGCGCAAATACGACGTGAGCGAGGCGGACGTTGAATTCCACAACGGCCATGTGCGCGTGCGTGACCAGATCCTGACCTTTGAGGCACTGATCCAGCAGGCCTACTTCGCTCAGGTGTCGCTGTCGAGCACCGGCTTCTACAAGACCCCGAAAATCTTCTACGACCGCAGCCAGTCACGCGGGCGGCCGTTCTATTACTTCGCCTTCGGCGCAGCCTGCTGCGAAGTGATCGTCGACACCCTGACCGGCGAATACAAAATGCTGCGCACCGACATCCTGCATGACGTAGGCGCCTCGCTGAACCCGGCCATCGACATCGGCCAGGTGGAGGGCGGCTTTATCCAAGGCATGGGTTGGCTGACCATGGAAGAGCTGGTGTGGAACAACAAGGGCAAGCTGATGACCAACGGCCCAGCCAGCTACAAGATCCCGGCGGTGGCGGACATGCCGTTGGATCTGCGGGTGAAGCTGGTAGAAAACCGCAAAAATCCGGAAGACACGGTGTTCCATTCCAAGGCCGTGGGTGAACCGCCGTTCATGCTCGGGATTGCCTCGTGGTGCGCGATAAAGGATGCGGTGGCGAGCCTGGGTGACTATCGCCATCAGCCGAAAATCGATGCGCCAGCGACGCCGGAGCGAGTGTTGTGGGGGTGTGAGCAGATGCGCAAGTTGGCTGCTGCGAAGGTAGTTGAGGCTGATACCGAGATGGCTTCGCTCTAGACCGAGGCGCTGCCATCGGGGGCAAGCCCCACTCCCACATTTTGATCTGTGAATACCTTCAAATGTGGGAGGGGGCTTGCCCCCGATAGCGGCCTGACTGACAACAGTAATGTTGAGGTAAACATGAACAACTGGATCAGCGCCCTCGCCGACCTGCAAAACAGAGGCGAACCCTGCGTACTGGTGACCATCATCGAAGAACTCGGCTCCACGCCGCGCAATGCTGGTTCGAAGATGGTAATCAGCGCCGCGCAGACCTTCGACACCATCGGTGGCGGGCACCTGGAATACAAGGCCATGCAGATCGCCCGCGACATGCTCGCGCGCGGCCAGCAAAACACTCATTTGGAGCGCTTCAGCCTCGGCGCCAGCCTGGGCCAGTGCTGCGGTGGCGTCACCGTGTTGCTGTTTGAACCCATGGGCCAGGTGCAGGCGCAGATTGCGGTATTCGGCGCAGGTCACGTCGGCCGCGCGCTGGTGCCCTTGCTGGCGAGCCTGCCGTGCCGGGTACGCTGGATCGATTCCCGCGATCAGGAGTTCCCGGAACATATCCCCCAGGGCGTGCGTAAAATCGTCAGCGAAGAACCGGTCGACGAAATTGCTGACTTGCCGGCGGGCAGTTATTGCATCGTCATGACCCACAATCACGCGCTGGACCTGGAACTCACCGCCGCCCTGCTCAAGCGCAATGACTTCGCCTACTTCGGCCTGATTGGCTCCAAGACTAAGCGCGTCAAGTTTGAACACCGCCTGCGTGACCGTGGCTTCGACGCCGCGCAGTTGCAACGCATGCGCTGCCCCATGGGCCTCACCGAGGTGAAGGGCAAATTACCGGTAGAAATCGCCATCTCCATCGCCGGCGAAATCATCGCCACCTATAACGCTAATTTCGGCCAGCACACCGCGAGCGCCGAACCCATTGCCAAATTGCTGCCGGTGTCACGCCGCAGCCAAGCCACGAATTGAGATAACCATGCCTTTGACTCGCAAAGCCTACCGTGCCGCCATCCTGCACAGCATCGCCGACCCCGCCATCGTTGGGATCGAAGCGTCCTATGAGTATTTCGAAGACGGCCTGCTGGTGATCGACAACGGCCAGATCAGCGCTGTCGGCCATGCTGGCGACCTGCTGCCGACCCTGACGGCCGACATCGAAGTCACCCATTACCAGGACGCGCTGATCACCCCAGGCCTGATCGACACCCATATCCACCTGCCGCAGACCGGCATGGTCGGTGCTTATGGCGAGCAGTTGCTGGACTGGCTCAACACCTACACCTTCCCGTGTGAAAGCCAATTTGCCGACAAGGCCCACGCCGACGAAGTCTCGGATATTTTCATCAAGGAACTGCTGCGCAACGGCACCACCACGGCGCTGGTGTTCGGCAGCGTGCATCCGCAGTCAGTGAACTCATTCTTCGAAGCGGCCGAGAAACTCGACCTGCGCATGATCGCTGGCAAAGTGATGATGGACCGCAACGCGCCGGACTACCTCACCGACACTGCCGAAACCGGCTACCAGGAAAGCAAGACGCTCATCGAGCGCTGGCACGGTAATGGCCGTCTGCACTATGCCGTCACGCCGCGATTCGCACCGACCAGCACGCCGGAACAACTGGCATTGGCCGGGCAACTGCTGGGCGAGTACCCGGACCTGTACATGCAGACGCACATCAGTGAGAACAAGCAGGAAGTCGAATGGGTGAAGGAGTTGTTCCCGGAGCGCAAAGGCTATCTGGATGTGTACGACCACTACAACCTGCTGGGCGAGCGTTCGGTATTTGCCCACGGCGTGCACCTGTGTGATGACGAGTGCGCGCGGCTGGCAGAGACGGGCTCGGCGGTAGCGTTCTGCCCGACGTCGAACTTCTTCCTCGGCAGTGGGTTGTTCAACCTGCCAATGGCCGAGAAGCACAAGTTGAATGTGGGCCTGGGCACTGATGTGGGCGGCGGCACCAGTTTCTCGCTGCTGCAAACGTTGAACGAAGCGTACAAGGTCATGCAACTACAAGGGGCGCGGTTGAGCCCGTTCAAATCGCTGTACCTGGCGACCCTCGGCGGAGCGCGTGCACTGCGCCTGGAGGACAAGATCGGCACGTTGCAGCCGGGCACGGATGCGGACTTTTTGGTGCTGGATTACAACGCCACGCCGTTGCTCAGCTATCGCTTGAAGCAGGCGAACAACATTGCCGAGACGTTGTTTGTGCTGATGACGCTGGGGGATGATCGGACGGTGTTGCAGACCTACGCTGCCGGCCAACTCGTGCACCAACGCTGATCTCAACCGCTACACAAAACCAAACGTGGGAGGGGGCTTGCTCCCGATGGCAGTGGTTCAGTTAGTCATGTGTTAACTGATCCAGCGCTATCGGGAGCAAGCCCCCTCCCACATTTGTTTCCGGGTGAAACGGGGAAATTACAGTTTGACCGAAGAACGCCCCGGCTTTTTGGTCTGGAGCAAATGCGAAAACACCGCATGCAAATCATCCGACGCACTTTCCTCGTCGAGGTTGAGCTTGCTGTCGATGTGATCCATGTGATGCATCATCAAATTCACCGCCAGTGTCGCGTCCCGCGCTTCAATCGCGTCGATCAACTGGGTGTGCTCATCATACGAACAGTGCGAGCGGTTGCCGCTTTCGTACTGGGCTATGATCAGTGAGGTCTGGGACACCAGGCTGCGCTGGAAGCTGATCAGCGGCGCGTTCTTTGCCGCTTCGGCCAGCTTGAGGTGGAATTCGCCGGAGAGGCGGATACCCGCACCGCGATCACCACGGGAGAAACTGTCGCGCTCGTCGTTGACCATCTGGCGCAGCTCGGCCAGTTGTTCGGCGGTAGCATGCTGCACCGCCAACTCGGTGATCGCCCGCTCCACCAGGCGCCGTGCCAGGAACACTTGGCGCGCCTCTTCCACGCTTGGACTCGCCACCACAGCGCCGCGATTGGGCCGCAGCAGCACGACGCCTTCATGGGCCAGGCGCGACAGTGCGCGACGAATGATGGTGCGGCTTACGCCGAAGATTTCGCCCAGTGCTTCTTCGCTCAATTTGGTGCCGGGCGCCAGGCGTTGTTCGAGGATGGCCTCGAAGATATGCGCATAGACGATATCGTCCTGGGTTCCGCTGCGACCGGCCTTGCCGGCTCGCGGTTGTTTCTTGAGAGGTTGCAACTGTTCGTTCATGGGCACTCGGGTTTGGAGAACGGCGGCGAATTAACGGTAATACGGCAAGCGAGGGTCGCTGGCAAGTATCACCTAAAAACACGGCACATTGTACACAACCCAATGCGCCAACACACTGTACGGCTGATTGCGCCGGCGGCTGTATTGCAATGACTAGTTACGTTTGAGTTTAGGCTTGAATCTGCGCCATCACCGGCAAATACCCAGGTAAAAGGAACACCTCTCCATGACCGAAGCCACTCAAGCGCCTTTGCGCCCGCTGGCCGACACTTCTCCATCGGCCATCGTCGCGGGTTTCATTGCGATGATGACCGGCTACACCAGTTCCCTGGTGCTGATGTTCCAAGCCGGGCAAGCCGCCGGCTTGACCACTGCGCAGATTTCCTCATGGATCTGGGCAATTTCCATCGGCATGGCGGTGTGCAGCATCGGCCTGTCCCTGCGCTATCGCACACCGATCACCATTGCCTGGTCCACGCCTGGCGCGGCGCTGTTGATCACCAGCCTGGGCGGCGTGAGTTATGGCGAAGCCATCGGTGCCTATATCACCTGTGCGGTGCTGGTGACGATCTGCGGGCTGACCGGCAGCTTTGAAAAACTGGTCAAACGCATTCCTGCCTCACTGGCGGCGGCCTTATTGGCAGGGATCCTGTTCAAGATCGGCAGCGAGATTTTCGTTGCCGCGCAGCATCGCACCGGCCTGGTGCTGGGGATGTTCTTCACGTATCTGATCATTAAGCGTCTGTCGCCACGTTATGCGGTGCTGGCCGCGCTGGTGATCGGCACCGCGCTGTCCGGGGTGATGGGGCTGTTGGATTTCAGCGGCTTCCACCTGGAAGTCGCGACGCCGGTCTGGACCACGCCGCACTTCTCACTGGCCGCGACGATCAGCATCGGCATTCCGCTGTTTGTGGTGGCAATGACTTCGCAAAACATGCCCGGCGTCGCCGTGTTGCGCGCCGACGGCTACAACGTGCCGGCATCACCACTGATCACAGCCACCGGCCTGGCCTCGCTGGTACTGGCACCTTTTGGCTCCCATGGCATCAACCTGGCGGCGATCAGCGCAGCCATCTGCACCGGGCCCCATGCCCACGAAGACCGCAACAAACGCTACACCGCGGCCGTGTGGTGCGGGGTTTTCTACGGGATTGCTGGCGTGTTCGGCGCCACGTTGGCGGCATTGTTCGCAGCATTGCCCAAGGAGCTGGTGCTGTCGATTGCGGCATTGGCGTTGTTTGGCTCGATCATCAACGGCTTGAGTATCGCCATGAATGAGCCGAAGGAACGGGAAGCGGCGCTGATCACCTTTATGGTCACCGCGTCAGGCTTGACGTTGTTTTCCATCGGGTCGGCGTTCTGGGGGATTGTGGCGGGGGTATTGACGCTGCTGATTCTGAACTGGCGCAAGGCATAAAAAAACGGCGACCCTCAGGTCGCCGTTTTTTTCAGTATCACTTAGCCGCGTTGATCGGCTTTTCCGGATACCACACGTCCAGCAACGGGCTGACTTCAGCCTTGGTCAGCTCGGAACGGGTTTTCAGCCAGGCTTCAACAGCAGCGCGCTGCTCTTCGGAGACCGAGCCACGCTTCTGCAGGCAAACCAGACCGAAGTCATCGCCGCCGACATAGCCCAGACCGTTGGCTTCCATGGCTTCTTTGATGAATGCTTCGAGGAAAGCGTCGATAGCTTCTTCACTCAGGCCTTCGTTGAAGTCCAGGTTCAGTTCGAAACCCAGCTCTTGAAATTCATCAACGCACAGTTTTTTGCGCAGACGCTGGGAACGGTTAGTCGCCATTGGAACAATCCTCATAAGTAATAACGGGCGGCACTTTAGCAGTTTAAGGCGACGATTGCCCGACTCTCTGGGACAGGCGGCACTTTGCCTGTAAAAAAAACGCTGATTTCCAGCTATGGTTCAGCCACAAGCGCGCCCACCTTGGGGCATAATGCCGACACTTTCATGACCAATGAGGGATTTTTCCTATTTACCCCTCGCCTTTTTCACCCTCCTCAGCAGTAGGGTTTCATTTCTTATGATCAAATCTTTACGTTCAGTCTTGCTAGCCGGTCTCCTCTTGCCACTGGCCCTCAGCGCCACAGCTGCCCCAGTCAATAACACCCTCCCCCCGAATGTTCAGCAGGCCCTGGCCAAAGCCAAGCTGCAAAACACCGCGCTGTCACTGGTGATGATCCCCCTGAACGGCCCTGGTACCCCCACCGTCTTCAACGCTGACGTCTCGGTAAACCCCGCTTCCACCATGAAGCTGGTTACCACCTACGCCGCCTTGGAAATGCTCGGCCCCAACCACCAGTGGAAAACCGAGTTCTACACCGACGGCACCCTCAGCGGCGGCGTGTTGCATGGCAACCTTTACCTCAAGGGCGGCGGTGATCCCAAGCTGAATATGGAAAAACTCTGGCTGTTGATGCGCGACCTGCGCGCCAATGGCGTACAGCAAGTCACCGGCGACCTGGTGTTGGACCGTGGCTTCTTTATCCCGCCACAACTGCCGGAATTCAATGACGACGGCAACGACGAGAACAAGCCCTTCTTGGTTAAGCCCGACGCCCTGCTGGTCAACCTCAAGGCCCTGCGCTTTGTGACCCGCAACGACTCAGGCCGTGTGATCGTATCGGTGGAGCCGCCGATCGCCAGTATTCGCATCGACAATCAGGTCAAGGTTTCCAACGCCAAGCAATGCACCGGCGACGTGCGCTACAACCCGGTCACTGCCGCCGATGGCAGCGTGACGGTCACCGTCAGTGGCCAACTGGGCGACGGCTGCAGCTCCCAGACGTACCTGTCGCTGCTCGACCATGCCACCTATACCGCCGGCGCCGTGCGGGCAATCTGGCAGGAGTTGGGCGGCAGCATCCAGGGCCGTGATATCCAGGCACCCGTGCCCAAGGATGCCAAGGTGTTGGCCCGCGCATTCTCGCCGGACCTGGCGGAAATCATCCGCGACATCAACAAATACAGTAACAACACCATGGCGCAGCAGTTGTTCCTGAGCCTGGGCGCGCAGTTTCGCAACGATGCCGACGGCGACGACGCCAAGGCCGCGCAACGTGTAGTGCGTCAGTGGCTGGCGAAAAAAGGTATCACTGCACCACATCTGGTGATGGAGAACGGCTCCGGGCTGTCCCGTGCCGAACGGGTCAGCGCCCGCGAGATGGCCGCGATGCTGCAAGCCGCCTGGAAAAGCCCTTACGCTGCCGAATACATCAGTTCGATGCCGATTGCCGGCACCGACGGCACCATGCGCAAACGCCTGAAGACCACTGCGATGCGCGGCGAAGCCCACGTCAAGACCGGCACCTTGAACACCGTACGCGCCATTGCCGGGTTCAGCCGCGACAACAACGGCAATACCTGGGCGGTGGTGGCGATTCTCAACGATCCGAAGCCATGGGGCGCTTCGTCGGTGCTGGATCAGGTGCTGCTGGACCTGTATCGCCAACCTAAATTGGCGGCTTCAGCCCCAGTACTCTGACGCTGAACTGGGGCCTGTGGTGAGCGGCTTGCCCGCTCACCACAAAGGTCACTCAACACAGCGGCGTCGCCTCTACCCGATCCCTGCCCGCCTGCTTGGCTACATAAACGGCCGAGTCGGCGCGCAGCAACAACCCATCAATGCCTTCGTCGATCCGCCAACTGGCCACACCAAAGCTGGCAGTGACGATGCCCACCGCGTCCATAGGCTCGTTGCGCAGCGACTGCCACAATTCCATCGCCAGGCTGTAGGCCTGTTCGCCACCGGTGTTGGGGCAGAGCACCATGAATTCCTCGCCACCCAGCCGACAGAAGACATCGGAACGACGCAAGCGTTGGCCGATGCGTTTGCACAACTCCTGTAACACCGCGTCGCCGACCGCGTGACCATGCTTGTCGTTGATGCGCTTGAAGTGATCGATATCGAGCATGATCACCGACAATGCCCCGCTGGTCCGATTGAGCCTCACCATCTCGGCCCTGAGTCGGTCCTGAAAATAGCGTCGATTGTGAATTCCGGTCAGGGAATCAGTGATGGACAGTGCGCGTAGCTCCTCTTCAACCCGCTTCAAATCGGAAATGTCCGACACGTAGCCATGCCACAGCGTACCGCCACCCGGTAACTCTTCCGGTGTGGCTTCGCCGCGAATCCAGCGCAGACCCCGTTGTGGCAACTGCACCCGGTACTCTTCGCGCCAATGGCTCAACTGCAACGCCGACAGGCGAATCGAGGCTCGTACCCGCTCCACGTCCAGCGGGTGGATACGCTCGAAAACTTTCTTCGCGTCCTGCTGCAACACACCGGTTTCGATTTCATAAATGTCGCGCATACCATCGCTGGCATAGATGAACCGCCAGTTTTCGCGGGGTTCCAGGGTGAACTGGAAGATACCGCCGGGCACATGGGCGCTGAGTTTCTTGAGCAGGCGGTCACGGGCCGCCAATGCTTCGTAAGCGCGTTTTTGCTCGGTAATGTCCAGGTAAATCGCCAAGTGCCCGATCCACAAACCGTGATCATCCAGCAACACAGTGGCCAGCATGTTCACAGTCAACTGGCTGCGATCCTCGCGCACCAAGGTCCATTCCCGGGCTTCGTGCAGGTTATCCGGGCTCTCGACCAGCATCGCCTGACTGGCAGGGATTCGCTTGCCCAAGGCCACGCTCAGGCTAGCTGCACGGGCTTCCAGTTCCGACGCCAAGTGCAAGCTTTCCAGGGTCAACTTACCCACCACCTGCTCGGCTGAGAACCCGAGCATTTGTTCGGCACCGGCATTGAAGGTGTTGATGACGCCGCGTAAGTCGGTGGCAATGATGGCGACCTGGGTCGCCGCATTCAGCACGCTGCGCAGTTGGCCATGGGCACCGCGTAACTCCTGCTCACGCAGGCGCAACTGCACGGTACGCTGTTCCACCAGCTTCACGGCGCGCTGGCGTTGGCTCACCAGCACATAGAGCAAAGCGCTGAGCAACAGGCTGAGCAACCCGCCCATCGTCAGGATCGTGATCAACGAAGAATGGTTAGTCTGGTCGAACACCTGGCTCGGACGCAGGGTCAGGGCATAAACGTGGTCCCCCAAGGTAAGACGGCGCGCACCGATCAGGTCGCCGTTTGCCACGCTATTGCTCGATTCGTAGAGCACACGTTTCTGTAGGTCGGAGGTATCGACGATCTGCATCACCAGGTTGTCCCGTTCCGGCTTGGGCAAGCCGTCAGCTACTAACTGGCGCATGCTGATCACGGCCATCACGTAGCCAAAGGGCTCATGCTGGGACTGCTCGGAAGTGGACAGGTGACTGACCGGCGCCACCAGCAATACGCCAGTGGCATAAGCAGGCTCAACGCCTACCAGTTGCATGGGCTGGGAAACCGCCAGCTTGCCGCTTTTTTGTGCGCGCTCAAGGGCTGAGCGCCGCAGGGGCTGGGCCAGCAGATCAAAACCCAATGGAGAGCCCAGCAGACTTTGAGTCTGGCTGTAGAGCACCGGCACGTATTCATCACGCTCAGGCGCCGGGGCCAGTTCTCCGGCGCTATTTAACTCACGGATGACAAAGGGCGCACCACGCTGGCGGGACACCTCTTGTTCGAACTGGCTGCGTTGATCGCGAGACACGCGCGGCGCCCAGGCGTAGGCCCGGGTGCGCAATAGCAAAGGCTGGGCGAAACCATCGAATTCTTCACGGGACACGTCGTCGGAATTGACGAAGAACCGCCGCAGGCTGTTCAAGCGCTGTTCCTGATCTTCGAAGCGTTCCTGCAGGCGGGTATACCGCTCGTTGACCAGCAACTGGAAACGCTGGCGCACCTGTTGTTGATAGAGATCGAAGGACGCCCAGGCGACGATGAGCGTCAGGGTACAGCCCGCCAGAAACACCACCAATGCCACCAGCCAAGCCGACGCCTGTTCACTGATAAAGCCTAGGATTTTCGGGCGAACGGCTTGCATCGGCATAAGCAACACTCACAACGCCAGCGTGCGGGGGTGTCACTTTGGCTAGGCCTTAAGTTATAGCTATCGGCCCAGAGTTTGACCAGCGTAAAAAAGCCGCAAGACCGGATTAAACCAGGCTTGCGGCTTCAGGCTGTTGGTTAACCGCGAGCGGTGATTTTCCAGGCCCGATGGATCTTGGCGTTGCGCGCAAAATCCGGATCGATGGTCTTGTCGCTGATTTCCTCGACCGTGTAGCGCTCGCTGAGGTTTTCCTCCAGCGCGAACTTGCGGAAGTTGTTCGAGAAATACAGCACACCACCCGGTGCCAGGCGTGCCATCGCCAGGTCCAGCAACTGCACGTGGTCACGCTGCACGTCGAAAATGCCTTCCATGCGCTTGGAATTGGAGAAGGTCGGCGGGTCGATGAAGATCATGTCGAACTCATCGCGGCTGGCCTCCAGCCAGGCCATCACGTCACCCTGCTCCAAGCGGTTCTTGTCGGAGAACCCGTTGAGGGAGAAGTTGCGACGCGCCCAGTCCAGATAGGTCTTGGACAGGTCGACGCTGGTGGTGCTGCGCGCGCCACCCTTGGCTGCATGCACACTGGCGGTGGCGGTGTAGCAATACAGGTTAAGGAAACGCTTGCCGGCCGCTTCCTTCTGGATACGCATGCGCATCGGGCGATGGTCTAGGAACAGGCCGGTGTCGAGATAATCGGTGAGGTTGACCAGCAGCTTCACGCCGCCTTCACTGACTTCGGTGAACTTGCCTTGGGCGCTCTGGCGCTCGTACTGCTTGGTGCCGCTCTGGCGCTCACGACGCTTGACCACCACGCGGCTCTTGTCGATGTTCAGCGCCTGAGGGATCGCCGCCAGCGCATCGAACATACGTGCAGAGGCTTTTTCCGGGTCAATGGACTTCGGCGCGGCATATTCCTGCACATGCACCCAATCGTGGTACAGGTCGATGGCCATGGAGTATTCGGGCATATCGGCGTCGTACACGCGATAGCAATCCACCCCTTCACGCTTGGCCCACTTGCCCAGCAGCTTGAGGTTCTTCTGCAGGCGGTTGGCGAACATCTGCCCGCCTTCGCTCAGGCGCGCCTGCTCGACCACAGGAGCCGGGGCTGGCTTGATCGGGTTGCCGTTCTTGTTGTACTGGCGCTCTTGTGGCTCGACCGGGGCTTGGTCGTAAACAGCCTGCTCACGTTCAGCCTGGCGCTGTTCCGGGGTACGACGCTCGCCGGTAACGAACTGATCCGGGTTGACCTTGATCAGCAGCAATTTGCACGGCAACGCGCCGTTCCAGAACGAATACTGCTTGTGGCTGCGAATGCCCATGCGCTTGCCCAGGTCCGGTGCGCCGGTGAACACCGCGGCTTCCCAGCCCATGCAGGCCTGGCGCAGACGCTCGCCGAGGTTCTGGTAGAGGTACAACAGGCTGGCTTCGTCACCCAGACGCTCGCCGTAGGGCGGGTTGCAGATCACCAGGCCTTTCTGGTTCTGGTCCGGGCGCGGCTCGAAGGTGCCGACTTCGCCCTGGTACACCTTGATCCAATGGCTCAGACCAGCACGCTCGATGTTGTTGCGCGCGGGCTGGATCAGACGGGGGTCAGCCTCGTAGCCACGCACCCACAGCGGGGTTTTGTTCATGCCGATGGCGGCACGTTCAGTGGCTTCTGTATGAAGTTTCTTCCACAGCGCCGGCACGTGGCCAAGCCAGGTGGTGAAGCCCCACAGTTCGCGGTTGAGGTTGGGGGCCATGTCGGCGGCAATCATCGCGCCTTCGACCAGGAAGGTCCCCACACCGCACATCGGGTCAGTCAGCGCGCCGCCTTCGGCAGCAATACGCGGCCAGCCGGCACGAATCAGGATCGCCGCCGCCAGGTTTTCCTTCAACGGCGCCGCGCCCTGCTGCAGGCGGTAGCCGCGCTGGTGCAGGCTGTGGCCGGAAAGGTCGAGGGACAGGATTGCTTCGCCACGGTCCAGGCGCAGGTGAATGCGCAGGTCCGGGTTGATCTTGTCGATGGACGGGCGTTCGCCGGTCGGGGTACGCAGCTTGTCGACGATCGCGTCCTTGACCTTCAGCGCGCCGAAGTGGGTGTTGTCGATGCCCGAACCGTGACCGCTGAACTCCACCGCCAGGGTGCCGTCGGAGACCATGTGGTCGGCCCATTCGATGTCCAGCACGCCGTGGTAGAGGTCTTCGGCATCCTTCATCGGGAAGCGCTTGAGCACCAGCAACACGCGGTTGGCCAGGCGCGACCAGAGGCACAGGCGATAGGCGGTTTCCATGTCGGCCATGCCGCGCACGGCCGAGGTGTGCTCGCGGGCTTCCTCAAGGCCAAGCCCGACGGCTTCCTCGATCAGCAGGCCTTCGAGGCCCTTGGGGCAAGTGAGGAAGAGTTCAAAACGGTCCGACATGGGGCATTCCAGGCTTTTCAGCAATAAATGAACGGGCGACGCATCGCCGGTTCGGTTTTCAATCAAGCACTTTTCTCGAAGAGTGCTCGCGTGGCACGAATGTGCCGTCCCACCCCGTCTAACGGGCCCTTGAGCCTTTATTGACGGGGCAGAGTGATTTTTTTAAGCAACAAAAAGAAATATTCCGACCCTTCGTCGAATAGTAACCGACCGCAACGGGCCAGCATTCTCACTAAAGGATTAAACCCATCCTCTTTGCAGGGTGCATCATAGCTGGCTTTGCCTCAAAAAAGGGGCGAAAAGCCATCCCAGCTTATGGCTATAGCATCGTAATCGTTACGTGCTTATGACAAAACGATCATTGAATCCGTGTGACCTATTGGTTAGAACTCAACACAGGTTGGCGCCGTAACGACGCCAACACCTAGGCTCGCCACGCCGGCAGCGAGCCCACCAACGGCAGAAAAACTCTGCCCGGCCTCAGACGAGGCCGAAGGATATCAAGACAGTCAACAAGTGAGGGAAACACCCTATGAGAAGACTTAAGCGTGATCCGTTGGAAAGAGCTTTTTTACGCGGATATCAATATGGCGTTCATGGCAAATCCCGTGAGCTTTGCCCATTTACTCTACCGTCGGTACGCCAAGCCTGGATCAACGGCTGGCGAGAAGGACGAGGCGACAACTGGGACGGTATGACTGGCACTGCGGGAATCCACAGACTCAACGAACTTCACGCCGTCGGCTAATCAAGGGCACTTAATTCCGACACCACCACGAATAGATTACGACTTAACCACGCACGCCCTCTCAAGGCGGCGGGCTTCGGCCCAGGGGCTCCTTTTAAGGAGCCCTTTTTATTGGGCGATCCTTCAACGCAATGCTGCGATCGCATCCACCGATTGACGAATAAGTGCCGGGCCTTTGTAGATAAACCCGGAGTACAACTGCACCAGGCTCGCGCCGGCAGCGATCTTCTCGGCTGCGTGCTTGCCTTCGGTGATACCGCCCACTGCAATGATCGGCAAACGCCCGGCCAACTCAGCAGCCAACACCTTGACGATATGGGTGCTCTTGTCCCGCACCGGCGCACCTGACAGGCCACCGGCTTCGTCGCCATGGGCCAACCCTTCGACGCCGACACGGCTGAGGGTGGTGTTGGTAGCGATCACTGCGTCCATACCCGAATCCACCAGGGCTTGGGCCACCAGTACGGTTTCCTCGTCACTCATGTCCGGGGCGATCTTGATGGCCAGCGGCACGCGCTTGCCATGGCGCACTGCCAAATCTTCCTGGCGCTGGCGCAGGGCTTCGAGCAATTGCTTGAGGGAGTCACCGAACTGCAGGCTGCGCAAGCCCGGTGTGTTCGGCGAGCTGACGTTGACGGTGATATAGCTGGCGTGGGCGTAGACCTTGTCCAGGCAGATCAGGTAATCGTCCACCGCTCGCTCAACCGGTGTATCAAAATTCTTGCCGATATTGATGCCGAGGATGCCCTTGTACTTCGCAGCCTCAACCCGCGACAGCAGATGATCGACGCCGAGGTTGTTGAAACCCATGCGGTTGATGATCGCCTCGGCTTCAGGCAGGCGGAAGATCCGCGGCTTGGGGTTACCGGGCTGCGGCCGTGGCGTCACGGTGCCGATCTCGACAAAACCGAAACCCAGTTGCGCGAAGCCATCGATGGCCGCGCCGTTCTTGTCCAGGCCGGCGGCCAGTCCGACCGGGTTGGGGAAGTCGAGCCCCATCACTGATACCGGCATTTTTGCGGGTGCCTTGCACACCAGGCCGTTGAGCCCCAGGCGGCCACCGGCGCCGATCAGGTCCAGGGACAGATCGTGGGAGGTTTCCGGGGAGAGTTTGAACAACAGCTGGCGGGCCAGGGTATACATGGGCGGGCTAGACTCGGATGGCGGCGAAAGGTGGCGGCGATTATAGCCGGGGTGACGGGGTGCACGCGAGGCGTGCTACCCAAACATCAATAGCGCTGCTGTACGAGCAACTCATAGCGTGCCCAAATTTTCTCTGCATAGCGCATGCGCAATGCGTCGCGCTGAGGGCCTGAGCCGGCGCCAACATTGTAGGAACCTACCGCCGTCCAGTTGTAGCCAAAGCGCTGAATGAAATCGGCCAGTATGGAAGCGCCTACTTCCACTGAGAGGCACGGCTCACTCAACAGCCGCTCCTCGGTAATGCCCAGCTTGAGCAAGCGGGGCAAATGGATACTGTTGATCTGCATCAGGCCGATGTCACGCGTACCATTTTGGTTTGCGTGGTTGATCGCATCTGCACGAAACCCCGACTCCACGGCAGCGATAGCCTGCAGCAATTCAGGCTCGATACCGTAGCGACTGGCGGTTTCCTCCCAGCAGTAGGCAAACGCCTGGTTTGCGCTGATCAATAGGCCGAGCAACAGCAGCCTGCGCCACAGCTTAGCCACGCCTGAGCTGGCCACAGGCCGAACACAGGTGCTGCGCGGCATCCGTATGCCCGGCCCCATGCCGCTCAACGTTCACCGGACAGGTGAAGCGATACCCACGACCGTAGATGGTCTTGATAAAACCCTTGTCGGCTCCAAGATGCTTGCGCAGCGAGTAAATGCAACGGGTCAGTGACTCCTCCGCGACCTCCCCTTGTGGCCAGGCCAGTTCAAGCAAATGATCCTTGGTCATCAGGACACCGCCAGAGGCAAGCAGCAACCGCAAAACATGCAGCTCCTTGGGCGGCAACTGAACATCGCTGACTTTACCGCTTAGACGACCATCGCCATGCAGTATCCACTGGGAGAAATACAGGGAAGTCGCAGTCAACCCATCATTCACGACGGCCATATCCACCTCGGCATCCGACTCATTCCTTATTTCCAGTACTGGCTCTTGTGCCCACGTCATGACTATAAAAAACCGCCTTGCAGCCCACGCTAGGAAAAAACCCATACAGCCGCCGCTTTTCAGCATCACCCTGTAAGACCGTTCATTTACAACTGTCAGATGCCCCTTTTCGATAGACCTCGTGCAATTCAATCCCCAGGCGATCCTCCAACTGCACCAACTCCCCCAACGCCAATAGCCGGCCGTTAACCCGAACCTCCACGCAGTGGTTGATTCCAGGCGCCAATGGCAGCACCTTCCCAGGCGCAAAGGCTGAAAGGCGCCTGAAACTGACCAGTTGTTCCTGTAGAAGAATTTCCATATGCACGGGTTAGCACCTTTTTCACGGAGAGATATCGCGACCCGGGTGCACAAACGCACGTTGCACTCGTTCGTATTGCGCCGCAGTCAACGGCGGCGCACCAACGCCTGCCGGTAAGGCCTTCTCGCTACCCATGGCCCGGGACTGAATCACAAACAGACGAACCTTGGCCGAGCCATTTGATACGGCGTTTCGTCCCTGCTCATTGGCCTCACGGCTAAACGGCCCCAACCACAGGCGCTTGCCCTGCGGCACTTGCACCACGCTACTGACACTCACCCGTCCGACCGCGCTCGGTTTGCCGCGCCGACCTACCTGGCTCATCTGGCGACCATCCTCAACGTGGAGAAGCATCTCGATCTGATTCGCTTCGGCAAAACGCGGCAACACGCTGACTTGGGAGCCGTAATGCACAGGCTTCCAATCAGCATGATCCTGTCCGGGAGCGGGCAGATAGAAGGTGTGGTTATCCTGAAATACCGCTGGCACGTTCTCTTGGGTGAGAATCACCGGTAACGTCATCACTTTCGCTCGCCGCCGATGCTCCAGCGTGGCGATTTGCGCCATCAAGCGGTTATCGTCAATCGGTTCCAGGATTCGCGTGGCCTGACCCTTCGCCTCCTTATCCCAGGCAGGCTCCAGTTTTTTCAGGTCGTCACGCTCCACGTCCACCATCCAGAGCGAGACTTCGACAGACCGCTTGGGTGTGTCCAACTCGGCGATCAATCGCTCGATGAATCCCAATTGCTCAGGTTCGCCCTTGATCAGCAGGCTGTTGGTATCCAAATAGGGGATCACCACCAGACTCTTGTCGGCCAGTGGTCCGTCCTCCTCAGACGCCAGCAGGGTGTCGATCAGCGACGCGATCCCCGGCACCGTGACCTTTTCCGGGCCCATGGAGTACACCCGGTCAGCAACATGGGTGTTGAGTACCTGGACGACAGCAAACGCCTGGGTACCCACGCGCAAATCAGCACGTTCAAGGTCCATCAATTGGGCCAGTTGCAACACCTGATCGACATAATTAGGCGGACCCGACACGGAGAATGTCCGAGCTCCGCTGATCCTAAGGGGGTAGCGCGTTTCATCAACCCCAGAGCGGCGCATGAGGGCACGAAACCTGTCGACGGATATATGCAACAACGTCACGGTCGAGCTTTTTGCTTCGCTGACGTCATAGATGTAGAGCGCCTGCCCGTCGCCGTACCAGATCAAGCCGTATTGCAATGCAAGCGTCTCCAGGGCGTGTTGAGGTGTATCGAGGTCAATGACTTCACTGATGCGTGTGCGCGCCACTTCACTGCTCACGACAATGGGCAGGCCCATAGGCACGGACAAGGCAGTAAAGACGGTATGCAGGCTCTCGTCCTGCGCCTGATAGGTTTCGCCATGGGCATCGGCACCTCCCAGCATCAGCGCGGCAAGCAGTAGCCAGAGGCAGGGAGTCGTTAAGGGAAAGTCAGCGTACACCGTAGGTTTCCTGGGCGGCCTGGCAGTGAGAGGCGGCCATACTGAGAGGCCGTCCATTTTCAATCTTGATGGAAAGGTGACGGCCGACAGCGCTTCCAGGCCCGTGGCATGTGCCTTGCTTTGCACTCGGTATCAGAGCGCACTCCAACGGCGGAGCGAGCTTACGGACAAAGGCGTCGTTACCCGCAATGGCCTTGCATCGCCATCTGAGGGAACGGCGCTTTTTTTTGAAAGAAAAGGTAGGTGTTGATGAACGATTCGGTTGGCAGCAGCCCGACAAGAGACCCACTGGCCTGGGTCAACGGCAGTGATGCTCCGGAAAAGAGCAGCCTCGACCTGGGCTTCATGGCTTTGAGCGACTGCGCCTCCCTGGTGGTGGCGGCAACCCAGGGCTTCGCTCAACCTTATGGCCTGACGCTAAACCTCAAGCGCCAATCCTCGTGGGCCAACCTGCGGGACAAACTGGTCAGCGGTGAACTGGACGCCGCCCACAGCCTGTACGGGTTGATCTATGCCGTTCACCTGGGCATCGGCGGCGTCGCACCCACCGACATGGCGGTGCTGATGGGATTGAATCAGAACGGTCAAAGCATCAACCTGTCCCACGCCCTGCAACGACAAGGGGTGGTCACTCCTGAGGCATTGGATCGCCACGTGCACCAAAGCCGAACAAAACTGACCTTCGCACAGACCTTTCCCACAGGCACCCACGCCATGTGGTTGTACTACTGGCTCGCAAGTCAGGGCATTCATCCGTTACAGGATGTGGACAGCGTCGTGGTACCGCCCCCACAAATGGTTGCGCACCTGCAAGCTGGTCGGATTGATGGCTTTTGCGTCGGAGAACCCTGGAGTGCCAGCGCAGTCGCGCAAAACCAGGGCTTTACACTGGCAACCACCCAAGCGATCTGGCCGAACCATCCAGAAAAGGTGCTCGGCTGCACACAGGCCTTCGTCGACCAATACCCCAACACCGCCCGCGTATTGGTCATGGCTATCCTCGAAGCCAGCCGCTTTATTGAAGAAAGTATCGAAAACCGGCGTTCCACCGCGCAGTTGCTCAGCGGCCGCGAGTACCTTGACGCGCCTCTCGACTGCATCGAACCCCGCCTGCTGGGCATTTATGACGATGGCCTGGGCAACCACTGGCAGGATCCCCATGCCCTGCGCTTTTTCGCCGATGGCGAAGTGAACCTGCCATATCTCTGCGATGGCATGTGGTTCATGACCCAGTTTCGACGCTGGGGCCTGCTGCGCGAAGACCCTGATTACCTGGGCGTTGCCCGCCAGGTCCAGCAACTGGCGCTGTATCGCCAGGCGGCAGACGCGCTGGGCATCAATGCGCAACGCCAGGACATGCGCAGCAGCCAACTGATCGACGGCAAGGTGTGGGACGGCTCGGACCCCGTCGGCTACGCCCGCAGTTTCCGATTGCATGCCATCGCCGACCACGCCAACCGCCAAGCCTTGCGCTGACAGGAGCACTTCTATGCTGCGAATCCTGTTGATCAATGACACCCCGCGCAAGGTCGGGCGCCTGCGTACGGCGCTGATCGAAGCTGGCTTCGAGGTGATCGATGAGTCCGGCCTGACCATCGACTTGCCGGCACGCGTCGAAACAGTGCGCCCGGATGTGATTCTGATCGATACCGAGTCACCGGGCCGCGATGTGATGGAGCAAGTGGTGCTCGTCAGCCGCGACCAGCCCCGGCCTATCGTGATGTTTACCGACGAGCACGACCCGAACGTGATGCGCCAGGCCATCAAGTCCGGTGTCAGTGCCTATATCGTCGAGGGCATCCAGGCCCAGCGCCTGCAACCGATCCTCGACGTGGCCATGGCCCGCTTTGAAAGCGACCAGGCCTTGCGCGCCCAGCTTCAGGCGCGGGACCAGCAGTTGGCCGAGCGCAAGCGCATCGAACTGGCCAAGGGCATGCTGATGAAAATGAAGGCCTGTAATGAGGAAGAGGCCTACACACTGATGCGCCGCCAAGCCATGAGCCGCCAACAGAAACTGATCCAAGTGGCAGAGCAAATCATCGCCATGAGTGAACTGCTCGGCTGATGTGGCGCGGGACTTGCTAAACAATCATCACAGGTAACCAACGGCGGTTGCCCCTCCACGACAAAGACGTCGCACATCCGGTTTGCCCTCGCGAACCCGATGGCGGCGTTTTTTCGTTTTGGCCCCAGCAGCACGGGGCCGGTGGGGCGGCCTCAGCCGGCTGCTCCATCACTAGGCCTTCTTACAAGACTCCCAACCGTTGAGGTGCGTGATGAAATCAAGCTTCTGGAAATCCGGGCACACCCCGACCCTGTTTGCCGCGTTCCTGTATTTCGATCTGAGCTTCATGGTCTGGTATTTGTTGGGCCCGCTGGCGGTACAGATTTCCGCCGACTTGCACCTGACCACTCAACAACGCGGCTTGATGGTGGCGACACCGATCCTTGCGGGCGCTGTGTTGCGCTTCCTGATGGGCATGCTGGCGGACAAGCTATCCCCAAAGACAGCCGGGCTGATTGGCCAGGTGATTGTGATTGTCGCGTTGTTCGGCGCCTGGAAACTGGGGGTTCACAGCTACGAACAAGCCTTGTTGCTAGGGCTGTTCCTCGGTATGGCCGGCGCATCCTTTGCAGTGGCGTTGCCGTTGGCGTCCCAGTGGTATCCAGCCGAACACCAGGGCAAGGCCATGGGCATCGCCGGCGCCGGTAATTCGGGCACAGTGTTCGCTGCATTGTTGGCCCCGGTACTGGCGGCGGCCTTTGGCTGGAGCAACGTGTTCGGCTTCGCACTGATTCCGCTGATCCTGACCCTGATCGTGTTCGCCTGGCTCGCGAAAAATGCGCCTGAACGCGCTAAAGCCAAGTCCATGGCTGATTACTTCAAGGCTCTGGGCGACCGCGACAGTTGGTGGTTCATGTTTTTCTACAGCGTGACCTTCGGTGGATTTATCGGCCTGGCCAGCGCCCTGCCCGGCTATTTCAACGATCAATACGGCCTGAGCCCCATGACCGCCGGCTACTACACCGCCGCCTGCGTGTTCGGTGGCAGCCTGATGCGCCCACTGGGCGGCGCCTTGGCCGACCGTTTCGGCGGGATCCGCACACTGCTCGGCATGTACAGCGTCGCAGCAATTTGCATCGCGGCAGTCGGTTTCAACCTGCCCAGTTCCTACGCGGCGCTGGCGCTTTTCGTCTGCACCATGCTCGGTTTGGGCGCAGGCAATGGCGCTGTGTTCCAACTGGTACCACAGCGTTTTCGCCGTGAGATCGGCGTGATGACCGGCCTGATTGGCATGGCCGGCGGCATCGGCGGTTTCGCCCTGGCGGCGGGCATGGGTGCGATCAAGCAGAGCACCGGAAGCTATCAATTGGCCTTGTGGTTGTTCGCGAGCCTGGGCGTATTGGCCTGGTTCGGTCTGCATGGCGTCAAGCGCCGCTGGAGAACTACTTGGGGTTCGGCCGCTGTGACCGCCGCGCGCGTCTGATGAGCCTGCAACTGAGCATCGCCCACGCCAGTGCCATCGGCCCACGGGCGGAAAACCAGGATGCGCTGCGGGTGGTTACCCCCGCTGCGGAACTGGCGGCGAGCAAAGGCTATCTGTGCGCCATGGCCGACGGCGTGAGCCAGTGTGCAGACGGTGGCCTGGCCGCCCGATCAACTCTGCAGGCCCTGGCCCTGGATTACTACGCCACGCCGCAAACCTGGGGCGTGGCACAGGCACTGGAGCGGTTGCTACTCGCACAGAACCGCTGGCTGCAGGCCAATGGGGGAGGTCAACCGTTGCTGACCACCCTCAGCGCCTTGGTCTTTCGCGGCCAGCGCTTCACCCTGGCCCATGTCGGCGATTGCCGGGCATATCGCTGGCTGGACGGCGAGTTGCAGCGCATCAGCGAAGACCATGTGTGGGAACAGCCGGGCATGCAGCATGTTCTCAAGCGTGCCCTTGGCCTGGATCAACATCTGGTCCTGGATTTTCTCGACGGTCAATTGCGCGAGGGTGAGTGTTTCCTGCTGCTCAGCGATGGCGTGTGGGCGACCCTGGCCGATCACAGCATCAGCGCGATCCTGCGTGAACAAACCGACCTCGACCTGGCGGTAAGCACCCTGATCAACGCCGCGCATCTGGCGGGTAGCCAGGACAATGCCAGCGCCCTGCTGGTGCGTGTCGACACGGTCGGCGAGGCCACGCTCGGTGACGCCTTGGTGCAGCTGCAGCAATGGCCCTTGCCACCGCCACTCAAAGCCGGGCAACACTTTGAAGGTTGGCAGGTCGACGCCGTCCTGGCACACAGCAGGCAGTCATTGTTGTACCGGGTACGCGATGCCCAGCAGCAACCCTGGCTGCTGAAAACGCTGCCCCTGAGCCGCGATAATGACAGCGACGGCGGTCAGGCATTGTTGTCGGAAGAATGGTTTCTGCGACGGGTTGCCGGGCGGGCGTTTCCGGAAGTCCATACGGCCAGCGGGCGTCAGCATTTGTACTACGTGATGCGTGAATATCCCGGTATGACCCTCGCCGAGCTCTTTCAGCGCCAGGGCCCACTGCCCCTGGCGCAATGGCAGTCCGTCGCCGAGCGTTTGCTGCGCGCGGTGGGCATGCTGCATCGACGGCAGATCCTGCACCGCGATATCAAGCCGGAAAACCTGCTGCTGGGGGACGACGGAGAATTGCGAGTATTGGATTTCGGTCTGGCGTATTGCTCGGGCCTGTCAGAGGATCGCGCCCATGTGCTGCCCGGCACTCCGAGCTTTATCGCGCCTGAGGCGTTCAATGGCGACCGTCCTACAGCACAACAGGATTTATATAGCGTTGGTGTGACGCTGTATTTCCTGCTGACCGGGCACTACCCCTACGGTGAAATCGAAGCTTTCCAACGACCTAGATTTGCCCAATCCGTCACCGCCAGCCGCTATCGTCCGGACCTCCCGGACTGGCTCCCTCTGAGCCTGGAACGCGCGGTGGCAGCGCAGCCCGCGCATCGCTACGAGACTGCCGAGGAATGGCTGCTGGTGCTGGAGCAGGCTGATCGCCAAGAGCTGAGCATCCGTCCGAAGCCACTCCTTGAGCGCGAACCTTTGAAGGTTTGGCGCACCTTGGGCCTGGTCTCGATGCTGATCAATCTGATTCTTCTGTATTCACTCTTTCATAGCTGACGTCAGCTCTAGACGAGGAAAAACACATGAACGCAAAAGTCTGGCTGGTGGGCGCAGGCCCCGGCGACCCAGAACTGTTGACCCTCAAAGCCGTACGGGCAATGAACGAAGCCGATGTAGTGTTGATCGATGATTTGGTCAACCCGGCCGTACTGGAGCACTGCGCCGAGGCTCGTGTGATTACCGTGGGTAAACGCGGTGGCTGCCGCTCAACCCCGCAGGATTTTATCCATCGCCTGATGCTGCGTTACGCCCGCCAAGGCAAGTGCGTGGTGCGGCTCAAAGGTGGCGATCCGTGCATTTTCGGACGCGGTGGTGAAGAGGCCATGTGGCTGCGCGAGCGTGGCGTCGAGGTGGAGTTGGTCAACGGGATCACCGCAGGGCTGGCGGGTGCGACGAACTGCGCGATTCCTCTGACATTGCGCGGTGTCAGCCGCGGCGTGACGTTGGTCACGGCCCACACTCAAGACGACAGCAGCGTTAATTGGCGCGCGCTGGCAGAAGGTGGAACGACATTGGTGGTGTACATGGGCGTGGCCAAGCTGGAGGAGATTCGCCAGCAATTGCTCGGAGGCGGGATGGCAGCTGATATGCCAGTGGCGATGATCGAAAATGCATCACTGCCCCAGCAGCGCGAATGCCGTAGTGAGCTGTCACGCATGCACGAGGATGCTCATTCCTTTGCCTTGAAGAGCCCTGCAATCCTGGTGATTGGCAGTGTTGCCGCCACCGACCAAGTGGCCTACATCACGGCAGCGGCCAGTGCCTGAGGCAAATTCCAGGCGAAAAAAAGCCCGGCCTGAGCCGGGCTTTTTTCTACTCAGTAATTACTGAGCTTGAGCTTCAACCGACGCTTCTACGCGACGGTTAACAGCACGACCTGCTTCAGTTGCGTTGTCAGCAACTGGGCGGGATTCGCCGTAACCAACAGCAGTTACACGGCTAGGAGCAACGCCGTCTTTAACCAGGACTTGCTTAACAGCGTCAGCACGACGCTGGGACAGCTTCTGGTTGTAAGCGTCTGGACCTACGGAGTCAGTGTGACCAGCAACTTCTACGTTGGTAGCTGGGTACTGAGCCATGAAGTCGGCCAGGTTTTTCACGTCGCCGTAGCTGTTAGGCTTAACAACGGATTTGTCGAAGTCGAACTTAACGTCCAGCTCAACACGAACAACCTGAGCAACTGGAGCTTCTGGCTCTGGAGTTGGCTCTGGAGCTGGTGCTGGAGTAGGAGCTGGAGCAGCTGCGCCAGCGTTACCGCCGAAGTTTACGCCCAGGCCGACCAGTGCGGAGTAGTCCCACTTGCCGTTGTCCAGACCGTAGTCAGCTTCAACACCGGCACGAGCGTACAGGTTGTTGGTGAAGTAGTACTTCACGCCAGTACCGACGGTAGCGAAAGTGGTCTGATCGCGACCGCTGTGGCCGTCAGCTTGTACGTTGCCACGGCTCTGGTGGCCGAAACCGCCTTCAACGTATGGACGCAGGCTGTCAACACCAGCTTGACCGAAGTGATACTGGGCAACCAGGCTGCCGGTATCGCCTTTGATCTTCTGGCTACCAGTACCGTCGTTCGAACGGGTGTGGTTGGTTTTGTCGTAGGACAAGTTCAAGGACAGGTCGTCGGTCAGGAAGTAACCGATGCGAGCGCCAGGATTGAAGCCGTCTTCGATGTGCTTGACGCTATCGTTGTACTGCTTCTTGTAGAACAGCTCGCCTTCAACTGCGCCTTGGCCTTGTGCCAGAACGCCGAAAGAAGTTGCGGCAATAAGAGAACCAATGGCCAAGCCCAAGGTGTTTTTCAGTTTCATCCGTTAAATCCCCATCTGGTGATTGTAAAGCAGTCCCACAAACCGGGGGACAACTCGGCGACAAGTCTAACAGAACTTGCCTACACGTAAGAGATATTTGCCACGCACTAAGTTTCAGTCTCGCCCGCAAATTTCTCACGTAATTTATCTAGAGCACGTTTGTAA
This sequence comes from Pseudomonas sivasensis, assembly GCF_021391435.1. Classification (NCBI taxonomy): domain Bacteria; kingdom Pseudomonadati; phylum Pseudomonadota; class Gammaproteobacteria; order Pseudomonadales; family Pseudomonadaceae; genus Pseudomonas; species Pseudomonas sivasensis. Next base: position 4,709,777 of record NZ_CP090029.1, read on the forward strand.
CGCATTTTTGTAGCACTCAAACCCATGTGCATGATGTCAGCGATTTCCTGGAACTCGAGCTCTGCGACAAATCGCAGCACCAGAATTTCCCGGTCAATCGGGTTCACATACACCAGCCAGCGATCGAGTCCGCCCTTTTCCTCGGGTGCCGGCGACTTCTCTTCAGTCGCCTCCTCAAGGGGGTCCAGACTCAAAGCGTCCATCAAGCGACGCTTTCGCCGTTCCTTCCGATACTGCGTGATGCACTCGTTGTACGTGATGCTGTAGAGCCAGGTCTTGAACTTCGATTTACCCTCAAAGTTCTTCAGGCCGTACAACACCTTGAGCATCACTTCCTGACAGACATCGTCCGCATCTCTATCGTTCCCTAAATACCTTGAACAAACGTTGAACAGAGTGCGTTGATATCTGCGCATCAATTCTTCGTACGCGCGAGTGACGTGAAACAGCTCCGTGTGCGAGCGCGCGACCAACTCCTCATCAGAGAGCTCACGGGGGTCATAGCGCGTGGACAGCGTTTGGGCTTTATTCAAAACAAGTCGTGCCGACAGTCAGGTCAATGTCCGCTACAGCCCGGTCAGCCGAGCTTGCGGCGGCGTACATTAGCAGGGTTTACCGGATTAGCGGCTACTGACCTGCTGCTCCAGGAGAATCCGATTGGACAACGACACCAGGTCACCGTCATCGGTCAGCACCGTCGTCTTGACCGTGCCGATCTCCTCGATTTGCCCTTCGACCTCGCCTACACGCACCTGTTGCCCAACTTGATACAGCTCGCGCACATAGATTCCCGCAAGAATCTGACCCGCAATTTCCCGGCTTCCCAAGCCCATGGCCAGCGCAACGGCCAGACCAACGGTAATCAAAACGATCACAATTACATGGTTGAGCAGGTCAGTCTTGACCTCCAACTGGCTGATCGCGACCGAAATACTGATGATGATCACCAACCCCTGGGCAATTCGCCCCAGGCCAGCAGCATAATCCAGCCCCACGCCTTCGGCAGCGCCGCGCACCAGCCCATTGGCCAGTTGCGCCAGCAGAACACCTACCAGCAGTACCAGCGCGCCGCCGAAAACTTTCGGTAAATACAGCGCCAGCATGTCGAGCGTAGCTGAAACTCGCTCAAGTCCAAGGGATTGAGCCGCAGAAACCAGAAAAATCAGCAAAACGAACCAATAGACGATCTTACCGATCAACGTGGAGATCGGCACTTGCAGCCCGGCACGCCCCAGCAGCTTGGTCAGGCCAGTGCCTGCCATCAGGCGATCAAGCCCGAGTTTAGCGAGCAATTTGGACAGCAGGGTATCGAGCAGCTTGGCCACGACAAAGCCCAGCAATACCAGGACCAGAGCACCAAACAGGTTGGGAATGAAGTTCGCCACCTTGGTCCACAATGCGGTCATTGCAGTGACCAGGCTCTGGGTCCAGAGATCAAGTTCCATATTCAATCAGCCTTATCAGCAGTGCGAGCAAGAGGTTTACGACGGGAAACCGGTGAAACGTGGGCCGAACCGTTGTTCAAGGCCATCATCAACGCCGGCACCCAGCGGCCGAGCAGACCGAACAGGTCACCCGCGCCCACCTGGCGGTTAGCGGTTTTCAACACGCGGCCCAGGCAGGCATCGTCGTCACGGTTGGACGGCGAGGCATTGAGCATGTCACGTAAAGACTGTTCGAACGGATCGTGCATAAAGACCTCTCGCAAGTGTTTTAAAGACGAGGGGAAAATTCCTGGGGTCACATAGGACCCTTCCTACATTCAGGTGATATTCAGCTCAAACCCAGCGTAACCGCCGAAATAGCCACCATTGTCCGAGGGCCACCGACACCATCAACAGGCACGCAATGATGAAGCCATAGGGGCTCTGAGAGAAAGGTATACCTCCCACATTTATACCCAGTAAGCCGGTCAAGAAGCTCATGGGCAGGAAGATTCCAGTGATGATCCCAAAGCGATACATCGTGCGGTTCATGCGCACGCTCAAGCGCCGGTCTTCAGCCTCCAGCACAAGCCCCACGCGCTCGCGGGTCAATTCGAGCTCTTCCAGATAGCGGGTCAGGCTGTTGTTCAATTCGTTCCAATAGTCGGCATCGTCATCGCAAAACCATGGCAATTTGATCCGCGTCAGTTGAGCAAAAATGTCCCGCTGCGGCGCGAGGAATCGCTTGAGCCCTGCCGCTCGTCGACGGATCTGCAACACGCTGCCGTGCTCCGGAGTATACCGTTCGTCGGTATCGAGTTTTTCTTCCTCGGAATCCACGACTTCAGAGAGGTCCGTGACCAGATCCTGCACTTTATTGGTCAGGTACTGCGCCATATAAAGGATGAGTTCAGACGCAGTTCTTGGCCCTTTTCCCTCCGCCAGTTGCACAAGCAGTTCATCGGTAGCGCGCAGCGGGCGCAGGCGCAAGGAAATCACGCGGCTGGCGGCGGCGAAGATACGCACCGACACCATGTCTTCGGGCTCTGCACCCGGATTGAGGTTAACCCCGCGCAGGAACAGGAGAAGCTCGCCCTCTGGCAGCGGCAACAAGCGCGGGCGGGTGTTCTCCTCCAGCAGCAGGTCGCAGGCAAATTCGCTCAGGCCACTGGATTTACGCAGCCAGGTCTGGGTCTGCGGATGGCTGCGATCCCAATGCAGCCACAGGCTTTCCTGGGGCTGCAGTTGCAAGTCGTCGAGCTCAGTCCGGGCAATCGAACGCGCACCGCCTTTACCGTCCAGCACCAGGGCATGCACCAGCCCCCATTGCGCGTTTTCTTCCTCGAACATCCTCACCCCGTCGGTTATTGCGGTTTATTCAGGCATTTTCAGCGGGCTTGGCGACACAATCACGCCATTATTATCCGCATAGATGTACTCACCCGGACGAAAGGTCACGCCGGCAAATGTGACCACCACATTCAAGTCACCGATGCCGCGCTTGTCGGTCTTCATCGGGTGGCTGGCCAGGGCCTGGACGCCAAGATCGGTCTGCGCGATGACATCGACATCACGGATGCAACCGTAGATCACCAACCCTTCCCAGCCGTTTTTTGCAGCTTTCTCGGCGATCATGTCCCCCAACAACGCGCGCCGCAGGGAACCGCCCCCGTCGACCACGAGCACCTTGCCGGCGCCCGGCTGGTCGGCTTGCTCCTTGACCAGCGAGTTATCTTCGAAGCACTTGATGGTGACAATCTCGCCGCCAAAGGAATCTCGGCCGCCAAAATTACTGAACATCGGCTCGACCACCTGCACCAGATCCGGGTAGGCGTCGCACAGGTCGGGGGTCACGTAATGGTTCATCGAAAAATTCCTTTCTGCCAGAGAAGTGTCTTTCAAAGAAGTACCGGCCGAAGCGGACGGGGAACATCCCTTTCGCCTCGCCGCAACGCAAGAGCCACTGCGCGACTGAATATGACCAGAAGCGTTCAGCGCGTCATATCTTAGCCGCAACCTCGCACAAGCGAAACGCCCTTGGCAGAGCGCTGCGTCAAACCGTCGCCACTGTATCGACCGGGGCGCCAAGCAACGGTGTGAGCGGATCTTTTAACCATTGCGCCACCAGCGGCCACACTTCGGCCTGGGCGGCCTTGCTCACCAGCATTTCCACGTGCCCGAAATCCTCGGTAAAACCTTGCTGGCGGCCCAGGCAAAGGTACTGCCGATGCTCAGAACCGATTTGCTCGAACAACTTGCGACATGCCCAATCAGGGTCCTGTTGATCACCGGCAGCACTGACGGCCAACAGCGGCACATCGACGGTTGCCAGGCCTTTCCACCAGTCCTGCTTACCCTCGCCAAAGCGTCCAAACAGGCCATTCCAACGCATGGCTTCGATCAGCACGCCTGCGGGCTCATCCTCCGGACCGCGCTTGAGGCGCGAGCCGGACAATTCCCCGAAGCGTTTCAGAAGCAATCGACCGGTCCACTCCACCGGAGGAAGCTTCAATGGCCAGTGGGTGCGACTGACCTGGCAACCAAACAAGGCCACGGAAGCCACTGCCGGCGCGCCAAGGTGCTCACCACCCAGCGCCGCCGCCAAGGCTGTGCCGCCCAGGGAGTGCCCGATCCAATGGGGGATCTGCGCACTTTGCTCTCTCACAAACGCGCCGATAGCCGGCAAATCATAGCGCGCGTAGTCGGCGACCCGATTTTTGGCGTAGTCATGATTGCGCTTGGACAAACCATGGCCGCGCATTTCCGGTATCCACACATCGAAGCCCTGGCGCGCCAGGAAAGCACCCAAGCCGATGCCTTTAGGCGAATACCAGAAACGCCGATTAGAAAAACTGCCGTGCAACAAAATAACCGGGATGCCCCGGTTTTCCGGGATATCGGCAAGGCCCAAACGGGTAACTGCCAGCTCAACGGTGCCGTCGGGGCTATTACCGGGTTTGAGGCGATATACATCTTCACTCAGGTCGCCACGACGCTCAGCGCTGATCAGGGCGACGGGAAACAGATTGCTGCTGCTTTGCATAATGCTCTTGCACAAAAAAGGGCGGCGTCCGGAAGGAGATCCGCCCTGCACAGATAAGAATGCCGGTCACCCACAACGAGTGACCGGCACTTTTGACGTAGCGACTTTAGGCGGACGCTTGGCCTTCCGCCAGGAAGAACCAGGTTTCCAGCACGGAGTCGGGGTTCAGCGAGACACTTTCGATGCCCTGTTCCATCAGCCAACGGGCCAGGTCAGGGTGGTCGGAAGGGCCTTGGCCGCAGATGCCGATGTACTTGCCGGCCTTGTTACAGGCCTGGATAGCATTGGACAGCAGCTTCTTAACCGCAGGGTTACGCTCGTCGAACAGGTGAGCGATGATCCCGGAATCGCGGTCCAGGCCCAAGGTCAGTTGGGTCAGGTCGTTGGAACCGATGGAGAAACCGTCGAAGAACTCCAGGAACTCTTCGGCCAGGATGGCGTTGGACGGCAGTTCGCACATCATGATGACGCGCAGACCGTTTTCACCACGGGACAAACCGTTTTCAGCCAGCAGGTCCACCACTTGGCTCGCTTCGCCCAGGGTTCGGACGAACGGCACCATGATCTCGACGTTGGTCAGCCCCATCTCATTACGTACACGTTTCAGCGCGCGGCATTCCAGCTCGAAGCAATCACGGAACGCTTCGCTGATGTAACGCGAGGCGCCACGGAAACCCAGCATTGGGTTTTCTTCTTCCGGCTCGTAGAGCTTGCCGCCGATCAGGTTCGCGTATTCGTTGGACTTGAAGTCCGACAGGCGCACGATGACCTTTTTCGGGTAGAACGCCGCCGCCAGGGTGCTGATACCTTCCACCAGCTTCTCGACGTAGAAGCCCACCGGGTCGTTGTAACCGGCGATGCGCTTGTCGACGCTTTCCTTGATATCCAGCGGCAGGCCGTCGTAGTTCAAGAGCGCCTTGGGGTGCACGCCAATCATACGGTTGATGATGAACTCCAGGCGGGCCAAGCCCACACCGGCGTTCGGCAACTGCGCGAAATCGAAGGCACGGTCCGGGTTGCCGACGTTCATCATGATCTTGAACGGCAGGTCCGGCATGGCGTCGATGGAGTTTTGCTTGATGTCAAAGCCCAGTTCGCCTTCGAAGATGAAACCGGTGTCGCCTTCGGCACAGGACACGGTCACGCCTTGACCATCCTTCAACAGTTGGGTGGCGTTGCCGCAACCTACAACTGCCGGAATGCCCAGCTCACGAGCGATGATCGCCGCGTGGCAGGTACGCCCGCCACGGTTGGTGACGATAGCGCTGGCACGCTTCATCACTGGTTCCCAGTCCGGGTCGGTCATGTCGGAGACCAGTACGTCGCCTGGCTGGACCTTGTCCATCTCGGACACGTCCTTGATGATCCGCACCTTGCCGGCGCCGATGCGCTGGCCGATGGCACGGCCTTCCACCAGCACGGTGCCGGTTTCCTTGAGCAGGTAGCGCTCCATGACGTTGGCCGAAGTGCGGCTCTTCACGGTTTCCGGACGGGCCTGCACGATGTACAGCTTGCCATCGTCGCCGTCTTTGGCCCATTCGATGTCCATCGGGCACTTGTAGTGCTTTTCGATGATCATCGCTTGCTTTGCCAACTCGCTGACTTCCGCGTCGGACAGGCAGAAACGTGCACGCTCGGCCTTGTCCACATCAACGGTTTTCACCGAACGACCGGCCTTGGCCTCGTCGCCGTAGATCATCTTGATGGCTTTGCTGCCCAGGTTGCGGCGCAGGATGGCGGGACGGCCAGCTTCAAGGGTGTGCTTGTGTACGTAGAATTCATCCGGGTTGACCGCGCCCTGTACGACGGTTTCGCCCAGGCCGTAGGCGCCGGTGATAAACACCACGTCACGGAAGCCCGACTCGGTATCCAGGGTGAACATCACGCCGGCGGTGCCGGTTTCCGAACGCACCATGCGCTGCACACCGGCAGACAAAGCCACCAGCTTGTGGTCGAAACCTTGGTGTACGCGGTAGGAAATGGCGCGATCGTTAAAGAGAGAGGCAAACACCTCCTTGGCGGCGCGGATCACGTTTTCCACGCCACGGATATTAAGGAAGGTTTCTTGCTGACCGGCGAAGGAGGCGTCGGGCAAGTCTTCGGCGGTGGCCGAGGAGCGCACGGCGACAGCCATGTCCGGATTGCCGGCCGACAATGTGGCGAAGGCGGTGCGGATTTCTTCGTTGAGCTTCTCGGGGAACTCGGCGTCCATGATCCATTGGCGGATCTGGCTGCCGGTCTTGGCCAGGGCATTGACGTCATCGACGTCCAGGGCGTCCAGCGCGGCGTGGATCTGAGCGTTCAGGCCGCTCAGTTCGAGGAAATCGCGGTAAGCCTGGGCCGTGGTGGCGAAACCACCGGGCACCGAGACACCAGCGCCTGCAAGATTACTGATCATCTCGCCGAGGGATGCGTTCTTGCCCCCCACGTGCTCTACATCATGGACGCCGAGCTTATCGAGGGAAACTACGTACTCTACCAAGGTGATCTCTCCACTTTCTGTGTTGGAAAAGCTCAGGACGCCGGCGGCTCAGTAGGAGCTAACGCCCGCGCTTGTGGCCTGGACCTGGAAAATAAGTGAGAATGCGGCCCACTGCGGGACGGCAAAATCGCGCCTATCATATCCAAGATTCGCCATCAGCTTAAGGCCCAGGGCTCAAATGAAACGATCTGCTTTCTTTATCTCCGACGGCACCGGCATTACAGCCGAAACATTGGGTCAGAGCCTGCTCGCGCAGTTCGAAAACAATACCTTCGCCAAATTCACGCGGCCCTATATCGACAGCGTGGATAAAGCGCGGGCCATGGTACAACAAATCAATCTTGCGGCTGAAAAAGACGGCTTTCGGCCGATCATTTTCGACACCATCGTCAATCAAGACATCCGTGAGATTCTCGCAACGTCGAATGGTTTCATGATCGACATCTTCTCGACCTTCCTGGCGCCGTTGGAGCAGGAGCTGAGCGAACACTCCTCCTACTCCGTAGGAAAGTCCCATTCCATTGGGCATAACTCCAACTATATGGAGCGTATCGAGGCGGTGAACTTCGCCCTCGACAACGACGATGGCGCCCGCACGCATTACTACGACAAAGCCGACCTGATCCTGGTGGGCGTGTCGCGCTGCGGCAAAACGCCCACCTGTCTGTACATGGCCATGCAATTCGGCATCCGCGCGGCCAACTACCCGCTGACCGAAGACGACATGGAGCACCTGACACTCCCGGCCGCCCTGCGCGCTCACTCCCACAAGCTGTTCGGCCTGACCATCGACCCGGACCGACTCACCGCCATCCGCAACGAGCGCAAGCCCAACAGCCGCTATTCAAGCTACGCCCAGTGCGAGTTTGAAGTGCGCGAAGTGGAAAATCTGTTCCGTCGCGAGAATATTGCGCACATCAATTCCACGCATTTTTCGGTGGAAGAGATTTCCGCGAAGATTCTGGTGGAGAAAGGTGTGGAGCGCAGGTTCAAATAACCTGTGGGAGGGGGCTTGTTACCGATGGCGGCGTGTCAGTTGACAGATTAATTGACTGATCCACCGCCATCGGGGGCAAGCCCCCTTCCACATTTGGGTCGGCGTACATTCAGCTCTACAGATGGAACCTGCCCCCGCCCTGCCCCAACGCTGTGGCCAACGCATCAAACCCCGCTCGCAACAACTGATCATCTCCCGAGGTATTGCAGATACTCGCCCGAATAAACTGCGGGACCGCCGTCTGCCCTACGGCAAATGCTTCGGCGGTGGCGATCAAGTAATTGTTCTGCTTGAGCTCCGCCTCGATTTCCGACGCACGCCACGGCTCCGGCACTTCAATCCAGAAGTGCGGGCTATTGAGGTGGGTGCGGTATGCCAGGCCTTCCAGCAGGTCACTCACCAAGGCTTTACGCCGGCTGATCTCGTTGATCTGTTGGCGCAGCAGGTATTCGGCCGTGCCATTTTCGATCCATTGCGTGGCCAGTTCCAACGTCACCGGCGTAGCCATCCAGCACGTAGAACGTAAGGCCGCCGAAATACGGCTGACCAACGCCGGCGGCGCATGCACATAGCCCACGCGCAGCCCGGCGGAAACGGCTTTGCTCAGGCTGCTGATCAAAATCGTGCGCTCGGGGGCGAAATGGCTGAGGGGCGGCGGCCGGTCTTCTACTAATACGCCATGAGCTTCGTCTTCAAGGATCAGCAGATTGTGCTCGCGACACACCTTAACCAGCGCTTCGCGGCGCGCCACCGATAACACGGCGGTGGTGGGGTTCTGGATCGTCGGCGTGCAGTACAGCGCCGAAATCCGGTGGTTTCGACAGACTTCGTCCAGCGCATTCGGCAACACGCCCTCGTCATCCATCTCCAGGCCGATCAGGCGGATGCCAAGCATGCGCGCCGCGGTGATCAAGCCTGGATACGTCAGTTGCTCGGTCACAACCGTATCGCCGGCACGCAGCAGCGCCATCATCGCGCAGAGCAGGCCGTGCTGGCCGCCATTGACGCAGATGACCTGCTCGGGAATCGGATGAAAATCCCTCTGCACCAGCCATTGCGCACCCGCTTCGCGGTAGCGCGGAAGGCCAGCGTCCGGGGTATAGGCGCTGATGTCCTGAAGGAACTTGGCGTTGGTCGATAAGGTTTGGAAGCTCTGGGCCAGGAACGCCGTCTCCTGCCCGGGGATATGCATGTTGCGGCTCATATCGAAGTACTGGCGCGGCTCCTCGCTGACGTTGCGAAAGCCTTCATCGCGCTGGCGCTCCATCCCACGCTTGCGCACGAATGTTCCGTCACCAACTCGCGCAACCACCAAGCCAAGGCGCTCCAACTCACCGTAGGCCCGGCTGATGGTGCCGATGGTCACACCCAGATTGTCGGAAAGCACCCGATGGGGCGGCAGTTTTCGTCCCGGCTCAATCAAGCCTTCGAGGATGCCCCGTTCCATGACATCGGACAGGCGCTTGTACTTCACGCCCTGACCGTTGGACAAGCCCTCACGCATAATTGACACCATGTCAATATTTGTTTTGACAGCCATCTTTCGCCCTAATAGTGTGCTTTTACGGGTTCAATCGCCGAATTTAATAACTCATTACAAGTTCAATATAGAGTTCAATTCCGGCTCAGGGAAGCAATAAACGATGCCAATGTCCGCCGTTATAGAAAACACCGCCAAAACCAACACTCAAAAACAGTGGTTGGCCGGGCTGATCACCAGTGTGATGTTCCTAATCGTGTGCCTGAGTTGGGGCACGACCTGGCTGGGCATCAAAATTGCCGTGGAAAGCGTGCCGCCACTGACCTCTGCCGGCCTGCGTTTCCTGATCGCGTTCCCGCTGTTCCTGTGTTTTGCCATGGTGCGGCGCGAGCCGATCCTGTTTCCCCGCGAAAGCCGCTGGTTCTTCGTGTTCGTGACCCTGTCCTACTTCAGCGTTCCCTACTACTTGCTCAACTATGGCGAGATGCATGTCTCGTCCGGCCTGACCGCCCTGCTCTTCAGTTGCATGCCGGTATTCATCCTGATTTTCTCCGCGCTATTTCTGCGCGAGCGCATCTACTTTTCCCAAGTGGTCGGCATCGGCATCGGCTTCGGCAGCCTCTACATGATCATCAGGAGCCAGGGATTGCATCTGGACCACGCCGAGTTCTTCGGCGTACTGGCGATTCTGACCGCCGCGATCATGCATGCCTTGTGCTACGTGATTACCAAGCAGAAAGGCAGCGCCATCAGCGTGATCACCTACAACACCCTGCCCATCGGCATCGCCGGGCTGATGCTGTTCGTCGCCGGGCTGTGGTTTGAAACACCCACCTTTGAAGACATCACCCTGCGCTCCTGGAGTGCCCTGTTCTACCTCGGACTGGTGGCCTCGGTGGGCGGGTTCATCGTGTACTTCATGCTGCTCAAGCGCTTGAGCCCGATCATCCTGTCGTTCGTGTTCATCATCTTCCCGGTATTCGCGGTGATCATCGGCGCCTGGTACGAAGGCGTGGCGATTTCACGCGACCTGATGCTGTATTCGGCCATCCTGCTGGCTGGCTTTGCGATCACCAAGTTGCCGATTGAAAAACTCATGGCCAAGAAAAATTGACCCACAACCAACGCGAGAGAAACATGGAAGTCCTCCGCCCCACCGCCCTGGAACAGATCTACGCCCACGCCAGCCGCAGCTATCCCGAGGAATGCTGTGGCTACGTCTTTGCCGACGGCAGCGTGTACCTGGGCAGCAATATCCAAAATGAATTGCACCACAAGAACCCCGAGATGTACCCGCGCAGCGCGGCCAGCGGCTACACCTTCTCGGTGGCCGACACCCTGCTGCTGAACAAGGCATTTCGCAGCGACAACCCCGTGGTGGTGATCTACCACTCCCACCCGGACGTCGGCGCGTATTTCAGCGACGAGGACCAGGACAAGGCGCTGTTCCTGGGCGAGCCGATCTACCCGGTGAGCTATCTGGTGGTGGATGTTCGCCAGGGCCAGGCCCTCGGTTCCAAGCTATTTGCCTGGGATGGCAAACATTTCGCTCTTCAACCCTTCAACGACCTGCACACGGAGTTGTCCATGAACGCTGTCTCTTTCCCCGATATCCTGGTTCGCGTGGCCAAGCTGCCGGAATCGACCCTTGAGAGCACCGGATCGACATTGCGCGAAGTCATTGAAAACCTCTGCACCAGCCACCCGCAGTTGCGTGCGCACCTGTTTCACGAGAAGAACAACCAGCTCAAGGAACACTTCCTGTTTACCGCCGAAGAAGAGCTGATCGGTGCCGACGAACCCTTGCCGGAACAAGCCAAAATCGAAGTGCTACTCGCCACGTCCGGCGGCATAGACCTCGACACTCTGAGCAACGAGGAAGTACAGCGTTACGTGCGCCACATCACCCTGCCGGGCGTCGGCCGCGAAGGCCAGTTGAACCTGAAAAAAGCCAAGGTATTGATCATCGGCACCGGTGGCCTGGGCTCCCCCATCAGCCTGTACCTGGCGGCGGCCGGTGTCGGCACTCTGGGCCTGGTGGATTTCGATGTAGTGGAAAGCAGCAACCTGCAACGCCAAATCGTCCACGGCAACAGTACCCTCGGCATGCCCAAGGTCGAATCCGCCAAGCAACGCCTGCAAGACCTCAACAGTCATATCCAGATCAACGCCCACGACACCGCCCTGAATGCCGACAATGCCCTGGAGTTGGTGGGTGCCTATGACCTGGTGATCGACGGCACCGACAACTTCGACACCCGCTACCTGGTCAATGACGCCTGCGTGCAGCTTGGAAAACCCTTGGTGTATGGCGCCATTTACCGTTTCGACGGGCAGATCAGCGTCCTCAACTACAAGGGCGGGCCGTGCTACCGCTGCCTGTTCCCCAGCGCACCGCCCGCAGAGCTGGCACCCAATTGCAGCGCCGGTGGCGTGATTGGCGTACTGCCCGGCGTGGTGGGGATGATCCAGGCCACCGAGGCCATCAAGCTGTTGATCGGCATTGGCGAACCGCTGTCCGGGCGCTTGATGCGCTTCGATGCGCTGGCGATGAAATTCAGTGAAATCCGTTTCAAACGCCGCGCCGACTGCCCGTGCTGCTCCGAACTGCGCCACAGTGAAACGGTCGCGCCAGCCGTATGCGCCGACACCATGCCCAGCGCACCTTCACTCGCTGAAGAGCGCTACATCAAGCCGCGAGTTCTCAAGCAATTGCTCGAACACCCGCACAGCGCCGACGTGCTGCTGGACGTGCGCGACGCCAGCGAACTGGAGGTGTGCAAGTTACCGGGGGTGGTGCACATCCCCCTCGCCGAGCTGGACGGTCAACTCGACCGCCTCAGCCGCGACAACACTCATTACCTGATCTGCTACGCCGGCACCCGCGCCGAGCAAGCGGCCAGTACGCTGCTCGCGGCAGGTTTTGCCAACACCAAAGTCCTGCAAGGCGGCATGAAGCACTGGGTTCGCGACGTCGAACCCGACATGCCCTTGTACTGAGTTGAGGACTGACTGATGTTGCATAACTCGATCCTCGATGCCATCGGCCACACGCCCATCGTGCGTCTGGCGCAGTTTTCCGAAGACCTCGGCATCGAGGTCTACGCCAAGCTCGAATCCCTCAACCCCGGCGGCAGCCACAAGGCGCGCATCGCCCTCGGCATGATCCTCGACGCCGAGCGCCGGGGCGTGCTGATGCGCGATTCCGGGCAAACCATCATCGAGCCCAGCGGCGGCAACACCGGCATCGGCCTGGTGATGGCCGGCAACGTGCTGGGCTACAAGGTAGTGCTGGTGATTCCCGACAACTACAGCCCTGAAAAACAGAAGCTGCTGCGCCTGTACGGCGCCAAGGTGGTGCTGTCGGACAGCCGCCTGGGCAACAATTCCCACGGTGAAAAATGCATGGAGTTGCAGCTGGAAAACCCCAACTACGTGATGCTCAACCAGCAACGTAACGGCGCCAACCCGCAGACTCACCGCGACACCACCGCGCCGGAAATCCTCCGCGCCTTTGGTGATCGCCGCGTGGACTACTTCGTCAGCGGCATCGGCACCGGTGGCCATATCACCGGTATCGGCGAAACCCTCAAAGCCGCCTGGCCGGCACTACGCGTAATGGGCGTGGAACCGGAAGAATGTGACCTGCTGAAAAACCAACACGCGCCGCACCATATCCAGGGCCTGTCGATTGGGCTGATCCCGAGCATCCTCAACCTCGATGTGATTGACGGCATGCTCAAGGTTTCGCGCCAAGACTGCATCGACATGATGAAACGCATCATGCGCACCGACGCCATCAGCCTGGGCCTCTCCTCCGCCGCCAATATGGTGGCCGTCGCCAGGCTTGCCCCCGAACTGCCGCCCGAAACGGTGGTGTTGACCATGGTCTACGACAATGCCGACAGCTACCTGCCCAGCTTCGAATAACCGGTTTTCCAACCAGCCAGAATGCGGGGGTTCCTCCATGGGCGGCTTTATCGACATGCAACACCTGCATGATGAGTTGCTCACCCAACTCATCAAGACCCTGACGCCTGCGCAAATGAAACAGTTGGAACCGCACCTGGCGCCGCTGATCCAGAGCGCCGCCCAATCGGTGGCCGAAGACCTGATCGCCTATGCCTACCGCGACCCGGCTTCACGCGGTCGCGGCGAGCTGATTCTGGAATCCTATGCCTCGTTCAAGGCGGTGCTGTATTACCGGCTTGCGCACCTGGTGTGGAATTTCCCTGACCAGACCAACGGCGTGTTCTCGCGCATCGCCCTCAAGCTCAGCAACCAGGGCAAAGTGCTGTCCGGCGCCGAGATACACCCGGCGGCGCGCATCGGCCGGCGCTTTGTACTGGACCACGGCTACGGCACGGTCATCGGTGAAACCTGCGAGATCGGCAACGACTGCTACATCCTCTGCGGCGTGACCCTCGGCGCTCGAGGCATTGCCAACAACCCTGACGGCAAGCGCCATCCACGCCTGGGCAACAACGTCGAAGTCGGCTCCGGTGCCCGGGTGCTGGGGTATGTGTTAATTGGCGATAACGTGTTTATCAGCCCGTCCTGCGTGATCACCCAGGACGTGCCCGCCGGGACCAAGGTCAAGGTGGTCAACCAGATCCAACTGCAGAAAAACGATGAATCGGACCACAGCAGCTACCTTGGCGCCTTCGCCCTGGAGGAGCGCTTGCACGTGGTCGGCGAGGTCAACGCCAGCCACAAGGTGACGGTGCTGGACGCCGACTTCCACCCTTTGCCTGGGCTGATGCTGGAGCCGACAGTGAAGGAGCGTCATCACCTCCAATTTCGTCTGCACCGGGTCGAAGCAGGCAATCAACTGCCGCGCCTGCCGCTGAACCTGAAAATCTGCGGCCCGGAATTTGAAATAACCCTGCTTTCCCCCCCTGGCTTGAGTGCAATGGTGCGCCACCTGTTGCAAGCCAGCCCACTGATCGTCGGAGGTTGAACATGTCCGTGCACTCCATGGAAACCCTGGCGCTGTATGACAGCGCGCCCTACCAGAACGCATTCAGCGCCCGGGTGATTGCCGTAAGCGAACACGGCATTGCCCTGGAGCACACACTGTTCTACCCCACCGGCGGCGGACAGCCGGGCGATACCGGCCACTTGACCTTACCCGATGGTACGCGGGTCGAAGTGATCGGCACCGTACGCGACCAAGTACTGCGCTCGATCATCTGGCACCAGGTTGAACACTGCCCCGAGCAACTGGTTGCCGGAGTAAAGGTGGATGCCGGGCTGGATTGGGCACGGCGCTACCAGCACATGAAAATGCACACCTGCCTGCATTTGTTGTGCTCGCTCATCGATGCACCGGTAACGGGCTGCAGCATCAGTGCCGACAAAGGTCGCCTGGATTTCGACCTGCCGGAAATGACCCTCGACAAAGACAGCATCACCCGCGACCTCAACGCGCTGATCGAACAGGCTCACCCGGTGAAAACCCTGTCGATGGCTGCCACGGAATACTCCACCCTGTTGCAGATCACCCGCACCCAAGCGGTCGCCCCCCCGGTGATCCAAGGTTCGGTACGGGTGATTGAAATTGCCGGGATCGACATCCAGCCGTGCGGCGGCACCCACGTGATCAACACTGAGGAAATCGGCCGGGTGTTCTGCGAAAAGATCGAGAAGAAGAGTAAGCACAATCGCCGGGTGATCCTACGGTTCGAATGAACGCAATTCAAATGTGGGAGGGGGCAAGTCGAATCGTCACGCCGCCCTCCCACATTTTTAGTTTTGCGTCGCCTGCTAGATCACGAACAGGTCCATGAAGCGGTTTACAGCTGTGGCCTCAAGCTTCGCCTGGTCCTTGCACAACGCAAAGATCTCGGCGCTGCGTTGCGCGGTAAACCGCGTCGCCAGGTTGGCCTTGAACTTGTCTTCCAGCAACGGAATGCCATCCACGCGACGGCGACGATGGCCGATGGGATATTCCACCGCCACCTGCTGGGTGCTGGAGCCATCCTTGAAGAACACCTGCACTGCATTGGCGATGGAACGTTTGTCGGCCTCCAGGTATTCGCGGCTGTAGCGTGGGTCTTCGACAATGACCATCTTGTCGCGCAGCTCATCAATGATCGGGTGGGCTGCATGGAATTCATCTTCGTACTGCTCGGCCACCAGATTGCCGAACGCCAGAGGCACGGCGGTCATGTATTGCAAACAGTGGTCGCGATCAGCGGCATTGGCCAACTGACCCACCTTGGAAATGATGCGGATCGCCGACTCATGGGTAGTGATCACGATGCGCTCGATCTCATGCAGTCGATGTTTGACCTGAGGATGCAAGGTCACCGCCGCTTCGCAGGCTGTTTGCGCATGGAACTCGGCGGGGAAGCTGATCTTGAACAGCACGTTTTCCATCACATAGGTGCCGTACGCCTGGGAAAGACTGAACGCGCGCTTGTCCTCGGGCTTGAGCGCCAGGTCCTTGTTGGTGTGGCTGAACAACACGTCGTAAAAGCCCCACTGCGGCGCGCTTAAGACACCGGGAATGCCCATCTCGCCACGCAGCGCGATATCCGCCAGGCGCACGCCACGGCTTGATGCATCACCCGCCGCCCAGGATTTGCGCGAGCCGGCATTCGGCGCATGGCGGTAAGTGCGCAGCGCTTGCCCATCCACAAACGCGTGGGACAAGGCCGCCAGCAGTTGCTCACGGGTGGCGCCCATCAGCTTGGCAGTGACCGCCGTCGAGGCGACTTTGACCAGCAGCACATGGTCGAGGCCGACACGGTTGAACGAGTTTTCCAGCGCAATAACGCCCTGAATTTCGTGGGCCATGATCATCGCTTCCAACACCGCACGCACGGTCAGCGGCGCATCACCATTGGCCACACGTTTTTGCGACAGGTGATCGGCCACGGCCAGAATGCCACCGAGGTTATCCGAAGGGTGGCCCCATTCAGCGGCGAGCCAGGTGTCGTTGTAGTCGAGCCAACGCACGATGCAGCCGATGTCCCAGGCGGCCTTGACCGGATCCAGGCGCAACGACGTGCCCGGCACTCGCGCACCGAACGGCACCACCGTGCCCTCGACGATCGGCCCCAGGTGCTTGGTGCACTCGGGAAAACGCAGCGCCAGGAGGCCGCAACCGAGGGTGTCCATCAGGCAGTTGCGGGCGGTGTCGAGGGCGGCTGGGGAGTCGATCCGGTAGGTGAGGACGTAGTCGGCGATGTCCTGCAGAACCTGGTCGTAGTCGGGGCGGTTGTTCTGGTCGACGTTGGTGCTCATGGCAGATCTCCAAAGTGAGTTAGGGTTGTTGCATCCTCAGGGTCAGGGTTGATCGTTTCGCAGGTCTGAATGCCTGCTTATGACTGTGGGGGGGGGCGGTGCGACGATTCGACTTGCCCCCGATGGCGATGGATCAGTGATGAATGTGTCGACTGACACACCGCTATCAAGGGCAAGTCGAATCGTCGCACCGCCTCTCCCACAAGGGATTGGTGTTGGACTTTAGAAAGAGTCGCCGGGTACGCGGACGAAACCTTCCATCAACACCCGTGCACTGCGGCTCATGATGGCTTTCTTCACCACCCACTCACCGTTCACCTGGGTGGCTTCAGCCCCCACGCGCAACGTGCCGGACGGATGCCCGAAGCGCACCGCATTACGTTCAATGCCGCCTGCGGCGAGGTTGACCAATGTCCCGGAAATCGCCGCTGCCGTGCCAATCGCCACGGCAGCCGTGCCCATCATGGCGTGGTGCAGCTTGCCCATGGACAGGGCGCGCACCAGCAAATCCACATCGCCAGCCTTGATCGCCTTGCCGCTGGACGCCACGTAATCCGCAGGCTTGGCCACAAATGCGACCTTCGGCGTGTGCTGGCGCTGGGCGGCTTCGTCCAGGTGTTTGATCAGGCCCATGCGCAACGCGCCATAGGCCCGCACGGTCTCGAACATGGCCAAAGCCTTGGGGTCGCCGTTGATCGCGCCTTGCAGCTCGGTGCCGGTGTAGCCGAGGTCTTCGGCGTTGATGAAAATCGTCGGGATGCCGGCGTTGATCAGCGTGGCCTTGAAGGTGCCGACACCGGGCACTTCCAGGTCATCGACCAGGTTGCCGGTGGGAAACATCGAGCCGCCGCCGCCCTCTTCTTCTGCCGCCGGGTCCATGAATTCCAGCTGCACTTCGGCGGCCGGAAAGGTCACGCCGTCCAGTTCGAAGTCGCCGGTTTCCTGCACAGCGCCGTCGGTAATCGGTACGTGGGCGATGATGGTCTTGCCGATATTGGCCTGCCACACACGCACCACGGCCACGCCGTTGTGCGGAATGCGAGCCGGGTCGACCAACCCGGCGGTGATGGCGAACGAACCCACCGCCGCCGACAGGTTGCCGCAGTTGCCGCTCCAGTCGACAAAGGGTTTGTCGATGGAGACTTGGCCAAACAGGTAGTCCACGTCGTGCTCGGCGCGGGTGCTTTTGGCCAGAATCACGCTTTTACTGGTGCTCGATGTGGCGCCGCCCATGCCGTCGATTTGTTTGTCGTAGGGATCGGGGCTGCCGATCACCCGCAACAACAAGGCATCGCGGGCAGCGCCCGGTACCTGCGCCGAGGCGGGCAGGTCCTGGAGGCTGAAAAATACGCCCTTGCTCGTGCCGCCACGCATATAGGTGGCGGGGATCTTGATTTGCGGTACGTGTGCCATGGTTGTCCTCTTAAGCGGTCGCCGCCGATTCCAGGAAGTCCTGGGCAAAACGTTGCAACACGCCGCCCGCCTCATAGATCGACACTTCTTCGGCGGTGTCGAGGCGGCAGGTCACCGGCACTTCGACACGTTCGCCATTCTTGCGATTGATCACCAGGGTCAACTGCGCACGCGGGGTGCGCTCGCCGACCACGTCATAGGTTTCACTGCCGTCGATGTGCAAGGTGTGACGGTCGGTTCCCGGCAAAAACTCCAGGGGCAACACGCCCATGCCCACCAGGTTGGTGCGGTGGATGCGCTCGAAACCTTCGGCGGCAATCGCCTCCACACCAGCAAGGCGCACGCCCTTGGCCGCCCAGTCGCGGGACGAGCCCTGGCCGTAATCGGCACCGGCGATGATGATCAGCGGCTGCTTGCGCTCCATGTAGGTTTCGATGGCTTCCCACATCCGCGTAACCTGGCCTTCCGGCTCGATGCGCGCCAGGGAACCCTGTTTGACCTTGCCGTTTTCCACCACCATTTCGTTGAACAGTTTCGGGTTGGCGAACGTTGCGCGCTGCGCGGTCAAATGGTCGCCGCGGTGGGTTGCGTAGGAGTTGAAGTCGACTTCCGGCAGGCCCATTTTCGCCAGGTATTCACCGGCAGCGCTGTCGAGCATGATCGCGTTGGACGGCGACAGGTGATCGGTGGTGATGTTGTCCGGCAGCACCGCCAGCGGGCGCATGCCCTTCAGCGGACGCGCTCCGGCCAGCGCACCTTCCCAATACGGCGGACGGCGGATATACGTGCTCTGCGGACGCCAGTCGTACAGCGGCGCGACTTTGGGGCCAGTGTCTTCGTGGATCGCAAACATCGGGATATACACCGCGCGGAACTGCTCCGGCTTGACCGAGGCCTTGACCACCGCATCGATTTCTTCGTCGCTCGGCCAGATGTCCTGCAGGCGGATTTCCTTGCCGTCGGCGTCGAGGCCGAGCACGTCCTTCTCGATGTCGAAACGGATGGTGCCGGCAATCGCATACGCCACCACCAACGGCGGCGACGCGAGGAAGGCTTGCTTGGCGTAAGGGTGAATGCGCCCGTCGAAGTTGCGATTACCCGACAGTACGGCGGTGGCGTACAGGTCGCGGTCGATGATCTCTTGCTGGATCACCGGGTCGAGCGCGCCGGACATGCCGTTGCAGGTGGTGCAGGCAAACGCCACCACGCCGAAACCGAGCTTATCGAGTTCGTGACCGAGGCCGGCTTCTTCCAGGTACATGGCCACGGTTTTCGAACCGGGTGCCAAGGAGGATTTGACCCACGGCTTGCGCTTGAGCCCCAGCTTGTTGGCATTGCGCGCCAACAGCCCGGCGGCGATCACGTTGCGCGGGTTGCTGGTGTTGGTGCAACTGGTGATGGCGGCGATGATCACCGCGCCATCAGGCATTTGCCCTGGCACTTCATCCCACTGTCCGGAGATACCTTTGGCCGCCAGGTCGCGGGTGGCGACGCGGGCGTGGGGATTGCTCGGGCCGGCCATGTTGCGCACGACGCTGGACAGGTCGAAGGTCAGGCCGCGCTCGTACTGCGCGCCTTTCAAATCATCCGCCCACAGACCGGTGTGACGCGCATATTGCTCGACCAGTGCGACCTGTTGATCTTCACGGCCAGTGAGTTTCAGGTAGGCGATGGTTTGTTGGTCGATATAAAACATCGCTGCCGTGGCGCCGTATTCCGGGGCCATGTTGGAGATGGTCGCGCGGTCGCCCAAGGTCAGGTTTGATGCGCCTTCGCCAAAGAACTCCAGCCATGCGCCGACGACTTTCTGTTGGCGCAGGAACTCGGTCAGCGCCAGCACCATATCGGTGGCGGTGATGCCCGGCAGCAGCTTGCCCGTCAGCTCGACACCGACGCTTTCCGGCAGGCGCATCCACGAGGCGCGACCGAGCATCACGCTCTCCGCTTCCAGGCCGCCGACGCCAATGGCGATCACGCCCAGAGCATCCACGTGGGGCGTGTGGCTGTCGGTGCCGACGCAGGTATCCGGAAACGCCACGCCGTCACGCACCTGGATCACCGGGGACATTTTCTCCAGGTTGATCTGGTGCATGATGCCGTTACCCGGCGGGATCACGTCGACGTTCTTGAAGGCCTTTTTGGTCCACTCGATAAAGTGGAAACGGTCTTCGTTGCGACGGTCTTCAATGGCGCGATTTTTCTCGAACGCATCGGGGTCAAAACCCCCGGCTTCGACGGCCAGGGAGTGGTCAACGATCAATTGGGTCGGCACCACCGGGTTGACCTGGGCCGGGTCACCGCCTTGCAGGGCGATGGCATCGCGCAGGCCGGCGAGGTCGACCAACGCGGTCTGGCCAAGAATGTCGTGGCACACCACACGCGCCGGGAACCAGGGGAAGTCGAGATCGCGCTTGCGTTCGATCAACTGGCTCAGGGAAGCATTGAGAGTGGCCGGGTCGCAGCGGCGCACCAGGTTTTCTGCCAGTACGCGGGAGGTGTAGGGCAAGGTGGCGTAGGCGCCAGGGGTGATTGCTTCGACTGCCGCACGGGCGTCGAAGAAATCCAGGCGGCTGCCGGGGAGCGGTTTGCGAAATTCTGTGTTCATCGTCAGGACTCGGTCACGGTGATTACAAAAGGAAGACCTGGGCCGATCCAGAATTGAAATGCGATTCAAATGTGGGAGGGGCGGTGCGACGTTTCGACTTGCCCCCGATAGCGGTTTATCAGTTGCCATAGGTGTTGAATGACATACCGCCATCGGGAGCAAGCCCCCTCCCACACTTTGACCTCATTCCAATCCTGGGATCGTCAGCCTTCAGCGACGTTCGATTGGCACGAACTTGCGCTGTTCGACGCCGGTGTACTCGGCGCTTGGACGGATGATGCGGTTGTTGGCGCGTTGCTCGAATACGTGGGCTGCCCATCCTGTAAGCCGCGAGCACACGAAGATCGGCGTGAACAGCTTGGTCGGAATGCCCATGAAGTGATACGCCGAGGCATGGTAGAAGTCGGCATTAGGGAAGAGTTTTTTCTGTTCCCACATGGTCTTGTCGATGGCTTCGGAGACAGGGAACAGCACGGTGTCGCCCACTTCGTCAGCGAGTTTTTTCGACCAGCCCTTGATCACTTCATTACGCGGGTCGTTGTCTTTGTAGATCGCGTGGCCGAAGCCCATGATCTTGTCTTTGCGCGCCAGCATGCCGAGGGTGCCTTCGACAGCCTCCTCTGCCGAACCGAAACGCTCGATCATTTCCATCGCCGCTTCGTTGGCGCCGCCATGCAGCGGACCGCGCAGGGAGCCAATGGCGGCAGTGACGCAGGAGTAGAGATCGGACAGGGTCGAGGCACACACGCGAGCGGTGAAGGTCGAGGCGTTGAATTCGTGCTCGGCGTAAAGGATCAGCGAGACGTTCATGACCTTCTCATGCAGCTCGCTCGGTTTCTCGCCGTGCAGCAGGTGCAGGAAATGACCACCGATACTCGGCTCGTCGGTCACGCAGTCGATGCGCTTACCGTCGTGGCTGAAGCGGTACCAGTAACACATGATTGCCGGGAAGGCGGCGAGCAAGCGGTCGGTGACATCGCGCTGCACGCTGAAGTCTTTTTCCGGCTCGATGTTGCCCAGGAACGAACAACCGGTGCGCATCACGTCCATCGGATGGGCGTCGGCGGGGATGCGTTCCAGCACTTCCTTGAGCGCTTGCGGCAGGTCGCGCAGCTTGCTCAGCTTCTGGCTGTACGCGGCCAATTCGGCTTTGGTCGGCAATTCGCCGTACAGCAGCAGGTAGGCGACTTCCTCAAACTGCGCATCGGCAGCAAGTTCGCGAACATCGTAGCCGCGATAGGTCAGGCCGGCACCGGCCTGGCCCACGGTGGACAGTGCAGTTTGCCCGGCGACCTGGCCACGCAGGCCGGCGCCACTCAGTACTTTTGCTTCAGCCATGGTTTTTCTCCAATTTTGTCGTTATTCAGGGAGACGTGTTCGTCACTTCTTCGCGGCGAACAGCGCGTCGAGCTTCTGCTCGAAGGTGTGGTAGTCGATGCGATCGTAAAGCTCCATGCGGGTTTGCATGGTGTCGATCACGTTCTGTTGGGTGCCGTCGCGACGGATCGCGGTGTAAACGTTCTCGGCGGCCTTGTTCATGGCGCGAAAGGCCGAGAGCGGATACAGCACGATGGAAACATCAGCAGATTTCAACTGTTCGGTGGTGTACAGCGGCGTCGCGCCAAATTCGGTGATGTTGGCCAGGATCGGCGCTTTCACACGGGCGGCGAACAGTTTGTACATCTCCAGTTCAGTAATGGCTTCCGGGAACACCATGTCGGCACCAGCCTCGATGCAGGCGGCGGCACGCTCCAGGGCGGACTCCAACCCTTCGACGGCCAAGGCATCGGTACGCGCCATGATCACGAAGCTGTCATCGGTGCGCGCATCCACGGCGGCCTTGATGCGGTCGACCATTTCCTGCTGGGACACGATTTCTTTATTCGGACGATGGCCGCAGCGCTTGGCGCCGACCTGGTCTTCGATATGAATCGCAGCGGCGCCGAACTTGATCATCGATTTGACGGTGCGCGCCACGTTGAACGCCGAGGAGCCAAAACCGGTGTCCACGTCCACCAATAGCGGCAGGTCGCAGACGTCGGTGATGCGGCGCACGTCGGTGAGCACGTCATCCAGGCCAGTGATGCCCAGGTCGGGCACGCCCAGGGAACCGGCCGCCACGCCCCCGCCTGACAGGTAGATCGCCTTGAAGCCAGCGCGCTTGGCCAGCAGCGCGTGGTTGGCGTTGATTGCGCCGACTACCTGCAACGGCTGTTCACTGGCGACTGCGTCACGGAAACGCTGGCCGGGTGTGCTTTTATTGTTCGAACTCATGACTCACCTCTATCAGGGGCGCCGTCCGGGAAGTGACGGGCAATGTTGCGTTTGGACGCGCCGATATGACGGCGCATCAGCAGTTCGGCCAGTTCACCGTCGCGATCGGCAATCGCGTCAAGAATGCGGTGATGCTCGGCAAAAGCCTGGCGTGGACGATTGGGGGTGGTGGAGAACTGGATGCGGTACATGCGCACCAACTGGTACAGCTCGCCGCAGAGCATTTGGGTCAGGGTGCGGTTACCGGCGCCTTGAATTATCCGGTAATGAAAGTCGAAGTCGCCTTCTTGCTGGTAGTAGCCGACGCCGGCCTGGAACGCAGCATCCCGTTCGTGGGTGTGCAGCACTTGGCGCAGCTCTTCGATTTCGGCGTCGGTCATGCGCTCGGCGGCCAGGCGGCAGGCCATGCCTTCCAGAGATTCGCGGATTTCATAGAGTTCGATCAGCTCGGCGTGGCTCAGGGACACGACCCGCGCGCCCACATGGGGCACGCGCACCAGCAGGCGCTGGCCTTCCAGGCGGTGGATCGCCTCACGCAACGGGCCACGGCTGATGCCGTAGGTGCGGGCCAGTTCCGGTTCGGAGATCTTGCTGCCGGGGGCGATCTCGCCTTTGACGATGGCGGCCTGGATGCGCCGGAAAACGTTCTCCGACATCGTTTGGGATTCGTCCGACACGACTATCGGAGCTTCAGGCTGAACCAGCATATTGTCGACACCTTAAAAAGCAATGCCGCAAAAACTAGCCAATCAGGCCTGGATAGTCAAAGAATAAATACACATTGTCGACAATCGTCTAATAACCCTTGTTGCACGCGTTCGGAGCATGGCCGCCTGCCAGCGGTGGCGCCAAAAAAGCATCATGTTAGAATGCCGCCGCATTTGCCTGACATCGCTTGATGAAACGGCGCACGAGGGAGTTTGCGCAGCAATGCCAGTCGCCTTGAATTGAACATCGCACTGCACCGCCTCAGGATCTATGAGACTCAAGCCCTTCCCCCTGTTTTGCCTACTGTTCATCCCCGGCCTTGGCGTTGCCGCCGAGAAGACCGTGTATGGCCTCAATGAATATGCCCAATTGGCTGGCATCGACCTTGAAGTGGCCGCCAAGCTGGACACCGGCGCCAAGACCGCCTCCCTCAGCGCCCGTGATATCAAGCGCTTCAAGCGCAACGGCGAATCCTGGGTGCGCTTCTACCTGGCCATCGACACCGCCCATTCCCACCCCATCGAACGGCCCCTGGCCCGCGTCAGCAAGATCAAACGCCGCGCCGGTGACTACGACCCCGATGAGGACAAGAACTACACCGCCCGTCCAGTGATAGCCCTGGATATCTGCATGGGCACCGCTTTACGCAGCATCGAAGTGAACTTGACTGACCGCAGCGCATTCCAATATCCGCTGCTGATCGGCTCCGAAGCGTTGAAACGCTTTGATGCGCTGGTCGACCCCAGTCTTAAATACGCAGCAGGCAAACCCGCCTGCGCCGCCGACGCTCATACCGCCGAGTAAACCGAATGCGCTCTCTTACCCTGCACCTGAAAATCCTGATCGCCATCCTGGTGGTGCTGGGTATTTCGGTCACCGCCTACCAGATCTTCGTGCTGGGCATTCCTGTCACTGAGGACGCGACCGACGATTTGTGGAACATCGACGCCAAGGTCGAGTTCGTCGCCAATCCGAAGGACCCGGTGAAGATCCAGATGTTCGTGCCGCCCCTGAGCCGCGACTTCGTCAGCCTTAATGAGAGCTTTATCTCGAACAACTATGGGGTGAGCGTCAATCGTATTGACGGTAACCGTAAGGTCACCTGGTCGGCACGCCGCGCTAACGGCAACCAGACCCTGTATTACCGCCTGGTGCTGACCAAGCGTTACAGCGGTGAAAAAACCAAGATCAAAGGCCCAACGTTCCGCGACAGCATCGCGGTGGAAGGCCCGGAAAAAATCGCCGCCGAAGCCCTGCTGGCGCCGATCCGCCAGCATTCGGCCGACGTCGAAACCTTCATTACCGAAGCCATCAAGCGCACCAACAACCTCAACGACGACAATGTGAAGTTGTTGCTGGCCGGCGACCCGTCCACGCCTCACAAAGCCAAGATCGTCGAGTTGCTGCTGTCCATCGCCCACGTGCCGGTGGAAAAGGTCCACACCATCCGCCTGGTCGCCGACCAGCCGCAAACGCCCGAACTCTGGCTGCGCAGCTTTAATGGCAATGACTGGCTCTACTTCAACCCGGAAACCGGCGAACAGGGCCTGCCCAGCGACCGCTTGCTGTGGTGGACCGGCGATGAAAACCTGATCACGGTCGACGGCGGCAAGAAAGCCATGGTGACGTTCAGCCTGAACAACAGCGAAATGAACGCGATTCGCCTGGCCAAGCTGACGGATGAAAACACCGACGCCAACTTCCTCGAATACTCGCTGTACGGCCTGCCACTGCAAACCCAGCAGACGTTCATGATCATGGTGATGATCCCGATTGGCGTGCTGGTGATTCTGATCCTGCGCAACCTGATCGGCCTGCAGACCCTGGGCACGTTCACGCCAGTGCTGATTGCCCTCGCGTTCCGCGAGACGCAATTGGGCTTCGGAATCGTGCTTTTCACCATTATTACGGCACTGGGGCTGTCACTCAGGTCGTACCTGGAACACTTGAAGCTGCAAATGCTGCCGAGGCTGTCGGTGGTGCTGACCTTCGTGGTGGTGCTGATCGCGGCCATCAGTCTGTTCAGCCATAAACTGGGGCTGGAGCGCGGGCTGTCGGTGGCACTGTTCCCGATGGTGATCCTGACCATGACCATCGAACGCCTGTCGATCACCTGGGAAGAACGCGGTGCCAACCATGCGTTGAAAGTGGCGATTGGTACGTTGTTCGCTGCGTCCCTGGCGCACTTGATTATGAGCGTGCCGGAGTTGGTGTACTTCGTGTTCACCTTCCCTGCGATCCTCCTGATCCTGGTGGGCTTCATGCTGGCCATGGGTCGTTATCGCGGCTACCGCCTGACTGAGCTGGTGCGTTTCAAGGCGTTCTTGAAGGCTGATAAGTAATGTTCGGTTTCTGGAAGACCTGGAAAGCCCTGGAAGCGCGGGGAATCATGGGCATCAACCGGCGTAACGCCGATTACGTGCTCAAGTACAACAAGCGCAGCCTGTACCCGATCGTGGATGACAAGATCATCACCAAGGAACGGGCGATCGCGGCGGGTATCCACGTGCCGGAAATGTATGGAGTGATCTCCACCGAGAAGGAAATCGACAAGCTCGATGAAATTATCGGTGGGCGCAGCGACTTCGTGATCAAGCCGGCCCAGGGCGCCGGCGGTGACGGCATTCTCGTGGTGGCGGACCGTTTTGAAGGGCGCTACCGCACGGTGTCTGGCAAGATCATCAGCCATGAAGAGATCGAGCATCAGATTTCCAGCATCCTCACCGGCCTGTATTCCCTGGGCGGCCACCGTGACCGCGCGCTGATCGAGTACCGCGTGGTACCCGACCAGATCTTCAAGAGCATCAGCTACGAAGGCGTTCCGGATATCCGCATCATCGTGCTGATGGGCTACCCGGTGATGGCCATGCTGCGGTTGCCGACCCGCCAGTCCGGCGGCAAGGCCAACCTGCACCAGGGCGCGATTGGCGTCGGTGTGGACCTTGCCACCGGCCTGACCCTGCGCGGTACCTGGCTGAACAACATCATCACCAAACACCCCGACACCACTAACGCGGTGGATGGCGTGCAACTGCCCAACTGGGACGGTTTCATGAAGCTGGCCGCCGGCTGCTATGAGCTATGCGGGCTGGGCTACATCGGTGTGGACATGGTGCTGGACCAGGAAAAAGGCCCGCTGATCCTGGAGCTCAATGCGCGGCCAGGGCTGAACATCCAGATCGCCAACGATTGCGGCCTGACCTTGCGCACCCACGCGGTAGAAGCACGACTGGAAGCACTCAAAGCCGCCGGCGTGACGGAAACCCCGGAAGAGCGGGTGAAGTTTGTGCAGGAAATGTTTGGGCATATTCCTCCCGTAGAAGGCTGATCCGGTCTTCGAACTGTCTATCGCCGACATCCCCTCTAGGAGCAAATCCTACAGGGGACTACAATCCCCTCCCCCGCGCCTTGGCTGATCCACCCTCGCATGTCGACCTGTTCAGTACACCCGCTGCCCTATCGGGCCAACCCCGCCGAGTATTTTGCGGCGATTCGCCATGCACCCGGCGCGGTCCTGCTCGACAGCGGCCGACCTGCTGCCGAACGCGGTCGTTATGACCTGCTCAGCGCCTGGCCCGAGGCGACTCTTGCAGTGGATCCTGACGAAAGCGGCAGCAACTTCCTGCGGCGATTACGGAAAAACCTTTCACAGTTGGGTGAAGCGAAATTGCCCGACGGCTATGAGTTGCCGTTTGCCGGTGGCTTGATCGGCTACCTGAGCTACGACTTTGGCCGGCATTTGGAACAGCTGCCGCACTTGGCGGTGGATGATTTGCACCTGCCGGATGCGCGTTTTGGACTGTATGCCTGGGCGCTGATCAGCGACCACTTGGCACAGACCAGCCAACTGGTATTTCACCCGGCGCTGGCCGATAGCGAACGGCAGCGACTGATCACGCTGTTCAGCGGTGACGCTGCCACCGCCCCTGCAACCTTCAAATTGCAGGGCCCCATGGCACCGGATCTCAGCGTCGAGGCTTACCATCAGGCCATTGAGCGCATCCAGGATTACATCCAGGCCGGCGACTGCTACCAGGTCAACTTCGCCCAACGTTTTCGTGCGCCGTGCAGCGGTGATCCTTGGGTCGCCTATTGCGCCTTGCGCGAAGCCTGCCCGACGCCCTTCTCCGGATTCCAGAGCCTGCCCAATGACGGCGCGGTATTGAGCCTGTCACCGGAGCGTTTCGTGCGCGTCAGCGAGCGCCAGGTCGAAACCCGCCCGATCAAAGGCACTCGCCCACGCGGTGTCACGCCTGAAGAAGACGCCGCCCACGCCACGGAACTGCTGGCCAGCCCCAAGGATCGCGCCGAAAACCTGATGATCGTCGACCTGCTGCGCAACGACCTGGGGCGCAGTTGCCGCACCGGCTCGGTGAGCGTGCCGGAGTTGTTCAGCCTGGAAAGCTACCCCAACGTGCACCACCTGGTGAGCAGCGTCACCGGCACACTGGCCGACGACAAAGACGCCCTCGACCTGATCGCCGGCAGCTTCCCTGGTGGGTCCATCACCGGCGCGCCGAAGATTCGCGCCATGCAGATCATCGACGAACTGGAACCCACCCGACGCGGCTTGTACTGCGGTTCGCTGGTGTACCTGGACGTACGCGGCGAGATGGACAGCTCCATCGCCATTCGCAGCTTATTGGTCAAGGATGGGCAAGTGTGCTGCTGGGGCGGCGGCGGGATTGTCGCGGATTCGCAGTGGGAGGCCGAGTATCAGGAGTCGCTGACGAAGGTGCGGGTTTTGCTGCAAACGCTGGAAGGGTTGTAGCAGGTAGACCTCTTGTGTCGAGGGAGCTTGCTCGCGTTGGACTGCGCAGCAGTCCCATTCCGGGGGCAAGCCCGCTCGCCACAATCCGCTTTAGAGGCTCAGCGACCGATTCGACGCCTTGATGAACTCTTTCTTCAAATCCTCAAACGTATGCACCGCCGGGAATTGCGGGAACTCGCGAATCACATTCTCCGGCGCATGGAACAGAATCCCACGGTCGGCCTCGCCCAACATGGTGGTGTCGTTGTAGGAGTCGCCAGCGGCGATCACGCGGTAGTAAAGAGTCTTGAACGCCAATACCGACTGGCGCTTGGGGTCTTTCTGGCGCAGTTGGTAGCTCACCACCCTGTCGGATTCATCGGTGATGAGGCGGTGGCACAGCAGAGTCGGGAAACCCAGTTGGCGCATAAGCGGCTGGGAAAATTCGTAGAAGGTGTCGGACAGGATCACCACCTGAAAACGCTCGCGCAGCCAGTTGACGAACTCGATGGCGCCGTCCAAAGGCTTGAGCGTGGCGATCACTGCCTGGATATCGGCGAGCTTGAGCCCGTGCTCGTCGAGAATGCGCAGGCGCTGCTGCATCAGCACGTCGTAGTCAGGAATGTCCCGGGTGGTGGCCCGTAGCGATTCAATACCGGTTTTTTCGGCGAAGGCGATCCAGATTTCCGGTACCAGTACCCCTTCCAGGTCGAGACAGGCAATTTCCACAAGACACTCCTATTGGATGTTGTTAGTTGAGCGAGCAAAAGGACTGCCGAACTCTAGCGATTCAAGCTCGCCGCCGCAACGCGGAGCGGATTTTGATACCATCGCTCCCCTATAGAGCGCTCAGCGCCACTGACCTGTAGGAACCGTCCTGATGAACCAAGCCTTCGACGTCGCTGAACTCGCCGCGACTTACGCCAACAAATCCGCCCAGGACATTCTCAAGCTGGCGTTCAGCCAGTTCGGCGATGACCTGTGGATCTCCTTCAGCGGCGCCGAGGACGTGGTGCTGGTGGACATGGCCTGGAAGCTGAACAAGAACGTCAAGGTGTTCAGCCTCGACACCGGCCGTCTGCACCCGGAGACCTACCGGTTTATCGAGCAGGTGCGCGACTTCTACAAGATCGACATCGAACTGATTTCGCCGGACCAGAGCAAGCTGGAGCCCTTCGTCAAGGAGAAAGGTCTGTTCAGCTTCTACAAGGATGGTCATGGCGAATGCTGCGGCGTGCGCAAGATCGAGCCGCTGCGCCGCAAGCTGTCGGGCGTGAGTGCCTGGGCCACCGGCCAACGCCGTGACCAGAGCCCTGGCACCCGCAGCCAAGTGGCGGCGCTGGAGATCGACACCGCCTTCTCTACCCCGGAACGCACCCTATACAAATTCAACCCGCTGGCGCAGATGAGCAGCGAAGAGATCTGGGGCTATATCCGCATGCTGGAGCTGCCGTACAACAGCTTGCATGAGCGCGGTTTTATCAGCATCGGGTGTGAGCCATGCACCCGGCCTGTGCTGCCGAACCAGCATGAGCGAGAGGGTCGTTGGTGGTGGGAAGAAGCCACGCAGAAAGAATGCGGGCTGCACGCCGGGAATATCATCAGCAAGGCCTAAGGGCTGACGCGGTTAGAAAATGTGGGAGGGGGCTCGCCCCCGATAGCGGTTTTCCAGTCAAACATAGATTGACTGACAGGCCGCTATCGGGGGCAAGCCCCCTCCCACATTTGTCTTGTATTGAGTGTTGGAGATGTACACATACATGTAACCATCGGTGCCATTTATGTGTGCAATTCTTATTCGGCCGCACCATAACGTAACACCTCTCCCCTCCCCTCGATTGGCCTGGCAAATCGCATACTGGCAACCCAAAAATAAATAGCTGTTCAGTCGGTCAATTTATATCTCTTTAAATTCAGTTATTTATTTAACCAACCTATAAAAACGAAATTACCCAGGACTTTCATAGATCCAAAACTGGCACGCATGTGGCTTAAGGTGAATTGCGCTTTGTATACAATAAATACAAAACATACATACACTTTGCCATCTGCCTCTTCCCGGCAGATATGCTGGAGCCTGCCGGAATGCGTACAAGCCTCTCGAACAATATCGCACTGGATCTGCCCTCCTCCGCCCTGAACCCGGACGCCGCATGCCCCGGCCCGTTAGTGCTCAGCCCACGCCTGCACAATAAAGACCTGGCGCCGACCAAGATCGAAGGCCGTCGGTGGGGGCGCTACAGCATCTTTGCGTTGTGGACCAATGACGTGCACAACATCGCCAACTATTCGTTCGCCATTGGCTTATATGCACTGGGCCTCGGCGGCTGGCAGATCCTGTTATCCCTGGGGATCGGTGCGGCGCTGGTGTACTTCTTCATGAACTTGTCGGGGTATATGGGGCAGAAGACCGGCGTACCGTTTCCGGTCATCAGCCGTATCAGTTTCGGCATTCACGGCGCACAGATTCCCGCGTTGATCCGCGCGGTCATTGCGATTGCCTGGTTTGGTATCCAGACCTACCTGGCCTCGGTGGTTTTCCGCGTGCTGCTGACGGCAATTCATCCAGGGTTTGCCGACTATGACCACAACTCAATCCTCGGCCTGTCATCCCTTGGCTGGGCGTGTTTTGTGGCGATATGGTTCGTACAACTGGTGATCCTGGCCTACGGCATGGAGATGGTACGGCGCTATGAAGGCTTCGCCGGGCCGGTGATTTTGCTGACTGTGGCGTCGCTGGCCGGTTGGATGTACTTCCAGGCCGGCGGCAACATTGCCTGGTCGATCCGCGAACCGCTGAGCGGTGGCGAGATGTGGCGCAATATCTTTGCCGGCGGCGCGCTATGGCTGGCGATCTACGGCACGCTGATCCTCAACTTCTGCGACTTTGCACGCTCTTCGCCGTGCCGCAAGACCATTCTGGTCGGCAACTTCTGGGGCTTGCCGGTGAATATCCTGGTGTTTGCCGCAATCACCGTGTTGCTCTGCGGCGGACAATTCCAACTCAATGGCCGGGTGATCGAAAGCCCGACTGAAATCATCGCGGCCATCCCCAATACCTTCTTTCTCGTGCTGGGCTGCCTGGCGTTCCTGATCGTCACCGTGGCGGTGAACATCATGGCCAACTTCGTTGCGCCAGCCTTTGTGCTGAGCAACCTGGCGCCCAAGTACCTGAACTTCCGCCGTGCGGGTCTGATCAGCGCCACCGTGGCTGTATTGATTCTGCCGTGGAACCTCTACAACAGCCCGCTGGTGATCGTGTATTTCCTCTCTGGCCTCGGCGCACTGCTAGGCCCGTTGTACGGGGTGATCATGGTTGACTACTGGCTGATCCGTAAAAGCCAGGTGGACGTACCGCAGCTGTATAGCGAAAACCCGAATGGCGTTTATTACTACAGCCGTGGGGTGAATATGCGTGCAGTGGCGGCGTTTATTCCTGCGGCCATCATCGCCATCCTGCTGGCGCTGTTGCCGGGATTTGCCAGCGTCTCACCGTTTTCCTGGTTGTTTGGCGCCGGTATTGCAGGGTTGCTGTACCTGCTGATCGCCAAGCGCCAGCCGTTCTACGCCGATGTCAGCGGCGAAAGCATTGCCGTCGATAACGTCAGTCACTGAGTAAGGACCTTCCATGCGTATCCTCGTGGTCAACGTCAACACCACCGAATCCATCACTGAAACCATCGCCCAGCAAGCGCGGGCCGTGGCCTCGCCGGGCACTGAGATTGTCGGACTTACCCCGTACTTCGGCGCGGAATCGGTTGAAGGCAATTTTGAGAGCTACCTGGCCGCCATCGCCGTGATGGACCGGGTAATGGCTTACGACCAACCGTTCGATGCGGTGATCCAGGCCGGCTACGGCGAACACGGCCGGGAAGGTTTGCAGGAGTTATTGAATGTGCCGGTGGTGGATATCACCGAAGCGGCGGCCAGCACGGCGATGTTCCTGGGCCATGCCTATTCGGTGGTGACCACCCTGGACCGCACCGTGCCGCTGATCGAAGACCGCCTGAAACTTGCCGGCCTGTACCAGCGCTGTGCTTCAGTTCGGGCCAGTGGCATGGCGGTTTTGGAGCTGGAAGAAGACCCGTTGGCCGCGATGGAAGCCATCGTGCGCCAAGCGGAACTGGCCATCCGCGAGGACAAGGCCGAAGTGATTTGCCTGGGTTGCGGCGGCATGGCCGGGCTGGATGAGCAGATTCGCCAGCGCACCGGGGTGCCGGTGGTGGATGGCGTGACGGCGGCGGTGACCATCGCCGAATCCTTGGTGCGGCTGGGGTTGTCGACGTCGAAGATCCGGACTTACGCGACGCCTCGGCCGAAGAAGGTCATTGGCTGGCCGACCCGGTTCGGCCGCTGAAAATCAAATGTGGGAGCAAGCCACCTCCCACATTTCGAGCTGCGTCTGGTTTTAGATTGCGCTGAACCTTTGCCCCAGTTTTTTTTCGGCAAACTGCTCAATGATGAAGTCCACAAACGCCCGGGTCTTGCCGGGCAGCAGTTTGTGCTCGGCGTAGTAGATGGAAATATTGCCGTCGTCGACGTACCAGTCGGGCAATACCCTTACCACCTCGCCGCTGTCGAGGAACGGCACGGCCATGGGCATGCTCACCAGCGCAATTCCCAAGCCTTGAGCGCTGGCGCGGCAGGCGGCTTCGGAGTCGCTCATGGTCATGCCGGGTTTGAGCACCAGCGGGCGGCATTCACGTTCGACACTGGTCAACTGCCAGGAACGGATACGCCCGGTTTGCGGTGAGCGGATCAGGATACCTTTGCACCGCGACAGGTCTTCGGGCTCGCGCACCGGTGGGCGTTGCGCCAGGTAACCCGGTGAAGCCACCAGCACCCGGTGCGCGGGCGTCAACTTGCGCGCCACCACGCCTTGGGGCAGTTCAAAACCGCCGCCAATCGCGGCATCAAAGCCTTGGCCGATCAGGTCCACCTGGCGGTTATCAAAATGCCAGTCCGGGCTGATATCCGGGAAACGCCGCATAAACTCCCCCAGCAGCGGGACCACATAGCGATTGCCGAACACCGTGCCCATGCTGACCTTGAGCGTACCCACCGGTCGCCCTTCGGCGCTGGCCAGGTTGGCGACGGCGTTCTGGATAGTGGTAAGGCTGGCGCTGACCTCTTCTAGAAACAGCTTGCCGGCTTCAGTCAGCGTGAGGCGCCGGGTGCTGCGCTGGAAGAGCCGCACACCGAGGCGCGCTTCCAGCTTGGCGACGCTTTTACCGACCGCCGCCGGGGTCAGGCTCAAGTGCCGCGCCGCTTCGGCAAAGCTGCCACCTTCGGCGCTGCGCACGAAGCATTCGATACTTCCAAAGCTTTCCATCACGCCCCACTCTAAACTTTAGGTTTACACAGACTATAGCAATCACGGTCTACCGGTAGGGCTGGGTGAAGTCGATACTCGGCTCCAACAACAAGGCAGCCTGCCTTGAACAGCCAGGAGATCGACATGACCACACTCAACCTCAGCGGCAAAGTCGCCTTGATTCAAGGCGGTTCCCGCGGTATCGGCGCCGCCATCGTCAAGCGCCTCGCCGCCCAAGGCGCAGCGGTCGCCTTCACCTATGTCAGCTCGGCCGCCAAGGCAGAAGAGTTGCAGAACAGCGTAATCAGCGCCGGCGGCAAAGCCCTGGCGATTCACGCCGACAGCGCCGATGCCACTGCGATCCGCAACGCGGTCAATACCACCGTGGAAGCCTTTGGCCGCCTGGACATCCTGGTGAATAACGCTGGCGTGCTGGCCATCGCACCGCTGGAAGACTTCAAGCTGGAAGACTTCGACCAAACCTTGGCGATCAACGTGCGCAGCGTGTTTATCGCTACCCAGGAAGCCGCCAAGCATATGGGTGAAGGTGGTCGGGTGATCAACATCGGCAGCACCAATGCTGAACGCATGCCCTTTGGCGGAGGTGGCCCGTACGCGATGAGCAAAGCGGCACTGGTGGGCCTGACCAAGGGGTTGGCGCGAGATCTGGGACCGAGGGGCATCACCATCAATAATGTGCAGCCTGGGCCGGTGGACACCGATATGAACCCGGCAAACAGTGATTTTGCCGAGAGCCTGATCGGGTTAATGGCGGTGGGGCGTTACGGACATGTGGAAGAGATTGCCAGTTTCGTGGCCTATCTGGCCGGACCGGAAGCGGGGTATATCACCGGTGCCAGCCTGACCATTGATGGTGGGTTCAGCGCCTGATTTTCTGAATCCCTGCAAAACCAAATTTTCTGAATCCCTGCAAAAACAAATGTGGGAGGGGGCTTGCTCCCGATGGCGGAGTGTCAGCCAGCTCAATGGTGACTGACACTCCGCCATCGGGAGCAAGCCCCCTCCCACATTTTTTACCGAGTAAGGTCAGGAGATTGGCGGCAAGCCATAGGCCGCCAGGTCAAAGTCCGCAAGCTTGCGGATGATCTGATCGGCATGCTGGTACTTGCTGTCGGCCATGGCTTCGTCGGGCACGGCGATGGCGGTCATATGGGCGGCCTTCGCAGCCGTTACACCAAAGGGCGAATCCTCGAACACCAGGCAATCCTCAGGGGCAACGCCCAGGCGGCGCGCGGCGGTAAGGAAGATATCCGGTGCAGGTTTGGCGGCGCCAACTTCGGGGTCATCTGCGGTAACGATGGTCCCAAACAGGCTAAACCACTCGCGGTGCAACGTGGTTTTGTGGCCAAACGAATTGCGCGACGAACTGGTGCCCACGGCAATCGGAATGTTGTGTGCCTTCAAGTGCCGAACCAGCGCCTCGGCACCGGGCATGCCCAGGGCCTTTGGAAAGCGCTCGCTCATCAACGGTTCGCGAATTTCCAGAAACTGCGCCGGTGTGATCGGCAAGTCCAATGCCTTGACCACGTAATCGGCCAGGTCCTGGGCGCCACGGCCAATAATATGCTGCTTGATCCCCCAATCATAAGTACGACCGTAGCGCTCGGCGATGATCTGCGTGACTTCGGTGTAGATGCCTTCTGTATCGAGCAACAACCCGTCCATATCGAAAATCACAGCCTTGATCGGGGCAACGGTACGTGGCGAATTCATCACAACAGATCCTTGGGAGGAAGGACTAAAAGGATTCAGCACAATAACGGTCCCGCTTACCTGCGGGCAACCCTTAGACTACGCCCTCCCCTTTTTGAAGCGCGCACAATGCTCTACCGTCTAGCTGCCGACAGCCTCGTGCTGTTTCACCTGTGTTTTATCCTGTTCGTATTATTCGGCGGGCTGCTGGCCCTTAAGTGGCGGCCGGTTATCTGGCTGCACTTGCCCGCTGCCGCGTGGGGCGTGGCCGTCGAGGTCTTTCACCTGCCGTGCCCACTCACGCGCTGGGAAAACTTGCTTCGCCATCTCGCCGGTCAAGACGGCTACGGCGGCGGATTCATCGAACACTACATTCTTACGCTCATCTATCCGGCTGGCCTGACTCCGCAGATTCAACTGGCGCTGGGTGCATTGGTGTTAGTGATCAATATCGCGGTGTATACGCGGCTGATTCGGCGTTACGTACAGCCTTGAGACAGCCGCACGGGTGAAGAATCAGACTCCCTCAGTCCCTTCATAGCCGCCGCCATGTCCGAAGCCTTCGAAGTCCCCAGCCCCCACGAAAAACACATCGAACACACCACCGAACATGCCCACGCAAGAGGAGACCGTTTCGCCAGCCGAATCGCCGTCATGACCGCGCTGATGGCCACTCTCGGCGCCATGCTCAGCTACCAGGCCGGTTCCACCGAAAGCGAAGCGGCGATGGACAAAAACAACGCGGCCATCATCAAGACCGAAGCCGCCAACCAGTGGAACTACTACCAGGCCAAATCCAGCCGCCAAAACCTGGCGGAGTTGGCCACCCATATCGGCGTAGACGCTGCGCATTACAAGGGCGAGATCGAGCGCTACAAAAGCCAGAAGGAAGACGTGCGCCAGCAGGCAGAAAAGCTTGAGGCCACCTCGCGGGAATGGGATGAAAAATCAGAACAGGCGTTGCACCAGCACCACCGCTGGGCCCAGGCGATGACCGCGATTCAGATCGCGATTTCGCTGGCGGCAATTACGTTGCTCACAAGGAAGGAGTGGTTGAAGCGCATGGCGTATACGGCGGCGGGTGTGG
Organism: Pseudomonas sivasensis; assembly: GCF_021391435.1. Lineage (NCBI taxonomy): Bacteria > Pseudomonadati > Pseudomonadota > Gammaproteobacteria > Pseudomonadales > Pseudomonadaceae > Pseudomonas > Pseudomonas sivasensis. The sequence continues at coordinate 4,746,318 of NZ_CP090029.1, forward strand.
CGGTGGTGTTAGGCAGCCTGGCGTGGTTGCACATCTGACGACGGGAAGATTGATTTCAATCCCCTGCCGGGGCGATTAAAGTACGCCCCCCGAGAATTGAATCTCGGGCTTTAGTCCATGGAGTTTCCCAGTGAAGTACATCAGTAAAGTGGTTGCAGCAGCCGTTCTCGGTTTCACGCTTGCAGGCTGCACCGGCACCGCCATCAAATCCCCGCAATACGACAGCAGCCAATACACCGTCCTGGGCCACAGTGAAGCCAGCGCCACCGGCATTATGCTGTTCGGCGTGATCCCGATCGGCCAGAACAGCCGTTTCGTGCGCGCCCAGGATGCCGCCATCAAAGCAAAAGGCGGCGATGCGCTGATCAACACCCAAGTGCAGGAAAACTGGTTCTGGGCCTGGGTCCTCAGCGGTTACACCACCAAGATTTCCGGTGATGTGATCAAGCTGAAAACCGCGCAGTAAATCCGCTCGGGCTTTCACCTGAGCCCGCGACGTATCATGGGCCACCCTTTCGAGGATGACCCATGAACCTCAGTATCCTCTACGCACTCGCCGCCGCCGCCCTGTTCGGCGCCAGCACCCCGCTCGCCAAAAACCTCGGCCTGGGCCTCTCGCCCGTGCTGCTCGCCGGCCTGCTCTACCTCGGCAGCGGCGTCGGTCTCGCCGGCGTGCGCCTGATCCGTGATCGTGGCTGGAAACCCAGCGGACTGACCTCATCGGAATGGCCCTGGCTGCTCGGCGCCATCGCATTCGGCGGCATCCTCGGGCCTGTCGCGCTGATGTTCGGCCTGACCCGCACGGCCGGCGCAACCGCCTCCCTGATGCTCAACCTGGAATCAGTGCTGACCGCCGTCATCGCCTGGGTCGTGTTCAAGGAAAACGCCGACCGTCGCATCGTCCTGGGGATGATCGCCATCGTGCTGGGCGGCGTGGTGTTGTCATGGGCCGACGGCGGTGGCACGAGCCATGACTGGACGGGGCCGCTGGCGGTTGCCGTGGCGTGCCTGTGCTGGGGGATTGATAACAACCTGACGCGCAAAGTGTCTGCGTCGGACGCGCTGTTTATCGCCGGGACCAAGGGGTTGATTGCGGGGCTGGTGAATGGCGGGTTGGCGCTCTATTTCGGAGCGCAAATCCCGGGTATGGCGCAACTGACGCCTATCTTGCTGGTTGGTTTTCTGGGCTATGGCATCAGCCTGGTGATGTTCGTGCTGGCGCTGCGCGGACTGGGCAGTGCACGCACGGGAGCCTATTTTTCTACCGCGCCGTTTCTGGGTGCCGCGATTGCGGTGCTGATGTTGGGTGAGTCAGTGACATTGGCTTTCTGGATTGCATCGGCGTTGATGGCCATGGGCGTTTGGCTGCACCTGACGGAACGGCATGCCCATAATCATCAGCATGAGGCCATGGAGCACGGACATCGGCATGTGCATGATGAACATCACCAACATGAGCATGGGTTTGAGTGGGATCCGGCTGAGCCCCATAGCCATGTGCATGTGCACAGTCCGCTGAGGCACAGCCATGCGCATTTTCCGGATGTGCATCATCGGCACAGGCATTGAGGGGCGATGGGCATGGCTCTGAGACCAACAGACGCCCGATCGGCTGGCTTTTATCCGCTAACTCAAGGTGCCAATAGCCCACATCGTGCCACTGACCGAGCTTATAACCGACTTGAGGATAGGTACCGATGTGTTGGAAGCCAAACCGCTCATGCAACTTGACGCTGCCTGAATTGGGCTGAGAAATGCCAGCATAGGCCGGACGATAGCCCTGCCGAACCAGAAGCTCGGTGCTGACTTGCATAAGCATATGCCGACCACCTTGCCTTCTCGAACCGCCACCAGATATGGATAGATCCGCAGCGTTAGCTCAATGCGCTGCTGTATCTCTTCAATACTAGGCGGCACCTCTTCAAAGGAAATAGCCGAGCCGGTCACTACCGAGGCATAGATAGCCTGGATGGCAACAGCATCTCCAAGCCGTGCCGCTCTGATTTCAATGGACATTGATTGAACTCAGATTGAACGCTGGTTCACGCGCGCCATGAGCTGTTCCGCGCTTTCCTTGCGTTCCGAGTAACGATCCACCAAAAACGCCTTTTGGTCACGCAGCAACAGGGTGAACTTCACCAGTTCCTCCATCACATCGACCACGCGATCGTAAAAAGCAGAAGGCTTCATTCGGCCTGCCTCGTCGAACTCCATATAGGCTTTCGGTACAGAGGATTGATTGGGTATCGTGAACATGCGCATCCAGCGACCCAGTACCCTCAACTGATTAACCACATTGAAGGACTGTGACCCACCGCAGACCTGCATCACGGCCAGGGTCTTTCCCTGGGTGGGGCGAACAGCGCCGAGTTCAAGAGGCACCCAGTCGATCTGCGCCTTGAACACCGCTGACATCGCGCCATGCCGTTCTGGTGAACACCAGACCTGACCTTCCGACCACAACATCAGATCCCGCAGTTCCTGCACCTTAGGATGATTCACCGATGCGTCGTCGGGCAGTGGCAACCCACTAGGATTGAACACACGGGTTTGCGCACCAAAGTGCTCCAGTAAACGCGCAGCTTCTTCGACGAGGAGACGGCTGAAAGAGCGCTCGCGGGTCGACCCATACAGCAAGAGAATTCGAGGCTTTTGATCTTTCGGGCGAGATGCAATTGGCAGGGGGTCGAACAGAGAGAGGTCTAGGTTGGGCAGTTGCTCTGACATATGTCCTCCTTCTCAGTGTTTGCTGATTTGATCCAGCTCGCGTTTGAGTTCATCGCGGCTGAGGCTGTTGAAGGGAAGCGCAAAGAACGCTTTACAGCGTTTTTCGATGCAAGCGAGCGTGGCTCGGAAAGCGGCATCAACTTCTTCTTCGCCCCCCATCACATCGGAAGGATCTTCCAGGCCCCAATGAGCTTTCACGGCTGGGCCGAAATACACCGGGCAAGACTCGCCTGCTGCCTTGTCGCATACGGTAATGACGATATCCGGAGGGTTATCTTCGAAGGCTTCGTTGCCCTTGCTGCTCAAGCCTTCGATGGAAATGCCCGACTGGGTCAAAGTCGTCAAACTGCGAGGTAGCACCTGCCCCTTGGGAAAGCTTCCGGAGCTCACCGCTTTGAAACCCTCCGGCGCCAGGTGGTTGAACATGGCTTCTGAAAGAATGCTTCGGCAGCTGTTGGCCGTGCACATGAACAAGACTCGCATTAATTACTCCTTCCACTCTTCGCGGGCATTAAACACTTAGGCGCAGCGCCAGCTTCGATAGGGTTAACAGTTGGGATTAGCAGCAGGCAACATCGCGGACAGGGCGTCCATCCATATTCTGTAGACGGGAAGTGTCGCCCTGCAGCCAGTGAACGTTGGCTCGTAACGTCACTTGCAGGATCTCGTGCACCCAGCTGGGAAGGTCCGGATTTAAGCGGTAGTAAACCCAGAGTCCCTGCCGACGATCCAGCAGGAGACCACTGCTGCGTAACTGTGCGAGGTGACGGCTGATCTTCGATTGGCTGTCGCCGAGAGCGCACATCAGTTCGCAGACGCAGAGCTCTCCTTGGGAGGCAATCAGCAAAGTAGCGCGTGCGCGAGTTTCCTCTGCAAGGCTCTTAAACACTTCTGGAGGCGTAATCATGTGGGCCACTTGCTATATGTGAATAACCGAATATACGGATACACACATATTTAAAGCAAGCTATCGATCGGGTGGGTTTCTTTGGGGCGATGGGAACCGTACGTAGGACCTTCGTGAGCGCCCATACGAGATAACCCTGTCGCAAACCCGCTAACGGGGCTTTTTTTGAATCCCAAAAACCACAAACCCCCGACTTTCTCTAGGAAAATCAGGGGTTTGTGTTTACTTAATGTGGCGGTGAAGGAGAGATTCGAACTCTCGATACAATTTCTTGTATACACACTTTCCAGGCGTGCTCCTTAAGCCACTCGGACACTTCACCGTATCTCGTCAAACCAGTTCAGTCTGTCGAGGCGCGCTAATGTAGTCGAAAGCCTTTCTGATGGCAAAGGTTTTTTTCAGAATTTTCATGCGGTTAGACGGTTATACCGGAATGGGCCCGCGGGAGGACGGTGATTATGCCAATCTCGGGGAGGGTTCAGAGGGTCTTCGCTGGATACTGTGCCCGGCTGCAGGCCATTTTCGACCAGGGATACGGGAAAAGGCTGACTGGCCAGTCAGTCATTGCGCTTTACCGGAACGGGCGTGGTGGGTAACGTCTGCTGCATTCTTCTATAACAAGTCCTACAAGGAACCGCGTCATGAGTGAGTTGATTGCCTACCACCTCGAAGACGGTATCGCGACCCTGACCTTGAGCAACGGCAAGGTGAATGCCATTTCTCCGGATGTTGTCAGTGCGTTCAATACAGCGCTGGACCAAGCCGAGAAAGATCGGGCGGTGGTGGTGATCACCGGCACGCCGGGGATTTTGTCGGGTGGTTATGATTTGAAAGTGATGACGGCAGGCCCTAAAGAGGCCATCGGCCTGGTCACGTCGGGCTCGACGTTGGCGCGTCGTCTGTTGTCGCACCCATTCCCGGTAATTGTGGCGTGCCCTGGGCATGCAGTTGCCAAGGGCGCGTTTCTGTTGCTGTCGGCCGATTATCGGATTGGGGTGGAAGGCCCGTTCAGCATCGGACTGAATGAAGTGGCAATCGGCATGACCATGCACCACGCAGGGATCGAGCTGGCGCGGGATCGTCTGCGCAAGTCGGCGTTCCACCGCTCGGTGATCAATGCCGAGATGTTTGACCCGCAGGGCGCGTTGCAGGCCGGTTTCCTCGACAAGGTGGTGGCGCCTGAAGAACTGCATGCAGCGGCACTGGAAGCGGCGCGCCAGTTGAAGAAGATCAATATGAATGCCCACAAGCACACCAAGTTGAAAGTGCGTAAAGCGCTCCTGGAAGCCTTGGACGATGCAATTATCCAGGATCAGGGCCACAACCTGAGCTAAGTCCCTACACCTGCTGTGCCAGAGCCCGACTTTGTGTCGGGCTTTTTCTTACACGTAAATCCGAAACGCCCCTAGCCGCTCTAGCCAGCCAGTGTCGGCACATGTTGAAACATACGCTTAAACATCGCCTATCTCCGACCTCTACCTGGGTAATTGCCGAAGTCAGTGCACATCCGTACACTTCGCCACCTTTTGTCCCGATAGGCCGTGTCGATGCTTTTTCTGCTGCGTATGTTGTTGATGGGCCTGCACTTTATGGTGGCGGGTGTGCTCGGGGTTTTTCTAGGTATCTGCCGGCCGTTCAACCCGGACAACAGCCGCCTGTGCGCGCGCCTGTATGCGCTGCCCGCGATGCGCATCTTGCGATTGAACGTGAAGGCCGATGTCGACTCGCTGCGCAACAAGCCCGGCACCTGCGTGGTCATCGCCAACCACCAGTCCAACTATGACCTGTTCGTGGTGGGCACTGTAGTGCCCCATCGCACAGTGTGTATTGCCAAAAAGAGCCTGAAATGGGTGCCGTTGTTCGGCCAGTTGTTCTGGCTGGCAGGCAATGTGTTGATCGACCGCGGCAATGCGCACAAGGCGCGCCGTGCGATGCTGACCACCACCCATACGCTGCAACACAAAGACACGTCGATCTGGGTGTTCCCGGAAGGCACGCGCAATCTGGGCAAGGGCCTGCTGCCGTTCAAAAAAGGCGCGTTTCATATGGCGATTGCGGCGGGTGTACCTATCGTGCAGGTGTGCGTCAGCAATTACGTCGTTCATATGAAGCTTAATCGCTGGAACAGTGGTGATGTGCTCATACGTTCTTTGCCACCCGTTCCTACAGCCGGGCTGACAGCGAATGACGTCCCTGCGTTGATGCAGGCGTGTCAGGCGCAGATGGATGCATGCATTGCAGAACTGGACCGCGAAGTGCAGTCCGCCTGAACACGTTATTTGGGCGCTCCTTCCCCATCGCGAGCAACCTCGCTCACCACACAAAGCTCGCCGCAACGACGTCTACAACGGAACGCCATTCAAGCTAAGCTGCCCAACATCTGTCCTCCAAACAAGAAGTGATCAGCACCATGGGTAGAGTTGTTGCGGCCGCCGTCTACAGCGCCGGTAAGAAAGTCTCTGATATCACCCTTGATGAAGGCGCCGCCTGGGCCGCCAAGCCCGGGCATTTTGTGTGGATCGGCCTGGAAGAGCCCGATGCCCAAGAGCTGGCCAACCTGCAGCGCCAGTTCAACCTGCATGAACTGGCCATCGAAGACGCCCTGGAAAAACACAGCCGCCCCAAGCTCGAAACCTTCGGCGATGCGCTGTTTATCGTCACCTATTCACCGGTGCGCGAGAACGGCAAGCTGGAGTTTATCGAGACCCACATCTTTGCCGGCACCGGCTATATCATCACCGCCCGCAACGGTCACTCAGCGTCCTACGGCTTTGTGCGCCAACGCTGTGAGGCGCGCCCGCTGTTGCTGGAGCATGGGGAAGATTTCGTACTCTATGCGTTGCTGGATTTCGTCACCGAAAACTACCAGCCGGTCAGCGAGGCGATCCACGCCGAGATCGATGAACTGGAGCGCAACGTACTGTGCAGTTCACTGAGCGAACGCGATATTCAGAAGATCCACGGTCTGCGCCGCGATGTGCTGCGGCTCAAGCGGTATGTGGCGCCGATGGTGGAGATCAGCCAGGAGTTGCAGAAGCTGAGCTTCCCGTTTATCGATAAGAACATGCGCCCGTATTTTCGTGATGTGCAGATCCACGTGACACGGCAGATGGAGGACCTCACCACCCTGCGCGACATCGCCAGCCAGACGATCGAAATCGGTGTGTTGCTGGAGGCGTCACGCCAGAGCGTGGTGCAGCGCAAGTTTGCCGCGTGGGCGGCGATCCTGGCATTCCCCACCGCGGTGGCAGGGATTTATGGGATGAACTTCCAGAACATGCCCGAGCTGCAATGGCACTATGGCTATTTTGCGGTGCTCGGGTTTATTGCGGTGGGATGCACCAGCCTGTGGGCCAGTTTCAAACGCTCGGGCTGGCTTTAAGCTTTGTGCGCCACAAACCGCATCATCCATTCCGCCACGGTGGCGCCGTGGTGGTCGCGCTCCAGGCTGGCGACACCATTCGTGTAAACCGTTTCCCCGAGGGTTGTCTGAAGAATCTCCAGCAACTCGCGCGAATAGTCGTGGATAAATTCCGGGTGGCCTTGGAAGCACAGCACCTGGTCGCCAATGTGATACGCCGCGAACGGGCAAAAATCGCTGGAGGCGATGACCGTGGCATTGTCCGGCAAGCTGGTGACTTGGTCCTGGTGACTGATCAACAGCGTCAACTCAGGCACCTCAGGGCTCATCCACGGAGCCTTGGCATCGAGTTTGTAGTCATGAATGCCCATGCCCCAGCCTTTGCTGGCGCGCTCAGTCTTGCCGCCGAGCAGCAATGCCAACAACTGGTGACCGAAGCAGATACCGAGCAATTTGTCGCCACGCTCATAGCGCTGCAGCAAGTAGGTCTTGAGGGTCTGGATCCAAGGATCGGTACCGAAGGAATCGGCCTTGCTGCCGGTAACGAGGTAGGCATCAAACACTTCATCGTCTGACGGATATTCGCCCTGCACCACGTTGTAAACCACAAACTCGGCAGCAATCGGCTGCTTGGAGAACAGGCGCTTGAACATCTGCCCGTAACCTTGGTACTGATCGATCAAGCCTGGACGCAGGATATCGGTTTCCAGGATGCAGACGCGTAGCGACATAAAAAATACCTGACACGGCGATGGGAATATTGAACACCCAGAGCCTGCCTTGAAACACCCCTTCAAGGCAAGCCCCTCCATTAATCACCGAAACACTTCACTCCTCGCCGCTTTCTCCAGCAACAACACTGGCGGCGCAAAGCGCTCCCCATATTGCTCAGCCAGATAACGCGCACGGGCGATGAAGTCGTTCAAGCCGTACTGATTGATAAACTGCAACGCCCCACCGCTCCACGCCGCAAAACCAATGCCGAAGATCGATCCCACATTGGCATCAGCGGTGGACATCAACACGCCCTCCTCCACACAGCGCACAGTTTCGATGGCTTGGATAAACAGCAAACGGTCGCGCACATCCTGTGGCGAAATCTGCTGGCCCGGCCGTTCAAAGCGGGCTTTCAACTCCGGCCACAGGTACTTCTGCCCTCCAGCGGGATACTCGTAAAAACCGCCACCCGCCGCCTTGCCCGCGCGTTTGTATTCATTCACCAACAGATCGATGACCGCCGTTGCCGGATGCCCTGGCACCGTCTTACCTTCGGCCTGCAAATCCTTGGCCGTCTGCTGTCGGATATGGCTCATGAGGCTGAGGGACACTTCATCGGACACCGCCAGCGGCCCCACCGGCATACCAGCCTTGCGCGCCTCGGTCTCGATCATCGGCGCGGCCACACCTTCACCGAGCATGGCGATGCCTTCATTGGTGAACGTGCCGAACACCCGCGAGGTGAAGAAGCCGCGACTGTCGTTGACCACAATCGGAGTTTTCTTGATTTGCAGGACGAAATCGAAACCTCGGGCCAGGGTTTCGTCCGAGGTCTGGGCGCCCTTGATGATTTCAACCAGAGGCATCTTGTCCACCGGGCTGAAAAAATGCAGGCCGATAAATTTGCCTTGATCCGCCACAGCTCTAGCAAGGCCGGTGATGGGCAACGTTGAGGTATTGGAGGCGATCACCGCGTCGGCTCCGACCACATGTTGCGCGGCGGCCGAAACCTTGGCCTTAAGTTCACGGTCTTCGAAAACGGCCTCAATGATCAAATCGCAGCCGACCAAATCAGCATCCGAGGCAGTAGGGTAAATCCGCGCCAAGGTGGCTTCCCGCTGCTCGGCGGTCAATTGCCCACGGCTGACCTTCTTGTCCAGCAGCGCGGCCGAATGTGCCTTGCCCTTCTCGGCGGCGGCCTGGGTGACGTCCTTGAGCACCACCTCGATCCCCGCACAGGCGCTGACATACGCAATTCCAGCCCCCATCATCCCGGCACCAAGCACACCCACTTTGCGTGTCACGTAAGGTGAAAAACCCTTGGGTCGCGAGCTGCCGGCGTTGATTTCATTGAGTTGGAACCAGAAGGTGCCAATCATGTTTTTCGCCACTTGCCCGGTGACCAACTCGGTGAAGTAACGGGTTTCGATCAGGTGCGCGGTGTCGAAGTCCACCTGAGCGCCTTCAACGGCAGCACAGAGGATTTTCTCTGGAGCCGGAAAACAGCCATTGGTTTTGCTGCGCAGGATCGACGGTGTAATCGCCAGCATCTGCGCGACTTTTGGGTTCGAGGGAGTGCCGCCGGGAATCTGGTACGCCTTGTTGTCCCAGGGTTGTTTAGCCTCGGAATTGCCGAGAATCCAAGCGCGGGATTTGGCCAGCAGGCCATCGCGGTCCACCGCCAGTTCGTTGATCAACCCCGCCTGGAGCGCCTGTTGCGGCCGTACTTTTTTACCTTCCAGTAAATACGGCAGGGCTTTTTCCAAGCCGAGCATGCGCACCATACGCACCACGCCACCGCCGCCCGGCAGCAAGCCGAGGGTGACTTCCGGCAATCCAAGCTGCACCGATTTGTCATCCAGCGCGACACGGTAATGACAGGCCAGGCAAATCTCCCAGCCGCCGCCCAGCGCCGCGCCGTTGATCGCAGCCACCACCGGCTTGCCGAGGGTTTCCAGGCGACGCAACTGCGCTTTAAGCACCAACACGCTCTCATAGAAGTCCTTGGCGTGGGACTTGTCGACCTTGATCAGTTCATTGAGGTCACCGCCCGCGAAAAAAGTCTTCTTTGCAGAAGTGATAATCACGCCGGCAATGTGGTCCTTTTCCGACTCAAGGCGCAGAACCGCAGCGGCCATGGCATCGCGGTAAACACCGTTCATGGTGTTGGCGCTCTGGCCGGGCATGTCGAGAGTCAGCACCACAATTTGGTCCTGGCCTTTTTCGTAACGAATGGCATCGGTCATTAGAAATTCCTTAGGCTCAGAGACGTTCGATAATAGTGGCGATGCCCATGCCACCGCCGACACACAGGGTGGCCAGGCCGTAGCGCTGCCGGCGCACTTCAAGCTCGTCAAGCAGAGTGCCAAGGATCGCGCAACCAGTGGCGCCCAACGGGTGGCCCATTGCGATGGAACCGCCGTTGACGTTGACGCGTGCGGCATTGATGCCCATGTCCTTGATGAATTTGAGCACCACTGAGGCAAAGGCCTCGTTGACCTCGAACAGATCGATGTCTTCCACGCGCAAACCGGCCTTGGCCAAGGCTTTTCGTGTGGCTGGCGCGGGCCCCGTGAGCATGATGGTGGGATCAGTGCTGGTAACTGCCGTGGCGACGATGCGCGCCCGCGGTTGCAAGCCCAGTTCGCGCCCCTTCGCTTCAGAGCCGATCAACATCAGTGCGGCGCCGTCGACAATGCCCGAGCTATTACCCGGGGTATGTACGTGGTTGATGCGTTCCACATGGCTGTAGACCCGCAGAGCCGTAGCGTCGAAGCCCATTTGCCCCATCATCTCGAAGCTCGGTTTGAGATTGCCCAGGCCTTCAAGGGTCGAGTCGCCACGGATAAATTCGTCATGGTCCAGCAGGACAATACCGTTCTGGTCCTGCACCGCGATCAACGACTTGCTGAAGGAACCGTCGGCACTGGCCCTGGCCGCTTTCTGCTGGGACTGCAGGGCAAAGCTATCGACATCCTGGCGACTGAAACCCTCCAGGGTGGCGATCAGATCCGCGCCGATGCCTTGGGGTGTGAAGTGGCTGTGCAGGTTGGTCTGCGGGTCCAGCACCCAGGCACCGCCATCGCTGCCCATGGGCACACGGGACATAGACTCGACTCCGCCAACCACCACCAGGTCTTCAAAGCCGGAGCGCACTTTCATCGCCCCCAGGTTCACTGCTTCAAGGCCCGAGGCGCAGAAGCGGTTGACCTGTACGCCAGCGACGCTGATCGCCCAGTTCGCTACCAAGGCGGCGGTCTTGGCGATGTCGGCGCCTTGGTCGCCCACTGGGGTGACGCAGCCGAGCACGATGTCATCCACTTGGTGGGTGTCGAGGTCGCTGCGTTGCGCCAGCGCCGTGAGCAGACCTGCCACCAGATTTACCGGTTTCACGCTGTGCAAGGCGCCGTCTGCCTTGCCTTTGCCCCGGGGCGTGCGTATCGCATCAAAGATCAAAGCTTGGGTCATGACATCCTCGAACCATTGCGCAGTAGTGCCCTTACCTTAGGCCCGATTGACACGGTTTCAATGACGGATGCGCTCATTGCTTTTGACCCCCACGCTCGGACGAACGGTAGGCCCCTAAGCGCATAGGCTGATTAATCGTTTTAGCTGTCTAGCCAAGGCATTGGCGCCAAGATGGCGTTCTGCCTCATGCCTTTTTAAGCTGAAATCCTGATTAGCTGATATGAAATGGATCTAAGCCGCGAAGAACGAGGGCTCTAAGGTTCAATCAGTAAGATGTTGCTGCCGGGTTTTGCTGGAGCAACTGTAAGAAAAGTGACACGTCATAGCGCCATACTGAAATAAAACGGCACGTATTTGACGCTCAGGAATAACAACAAAAGGCAGTCAGCCATGTTCAAGCATTCGAAAGTACGTCAGGCGGGACTTATTCTGTTCGCCACCACACTGATTCTGATCCTGCCCAATTTGACCAAGGTCATTGGGTGACCCTCTATCCTCCGCGCTTTGTGCATCAGGATTGCAGCTTTTTGGCAGCACCTGCCGGGACTTCGTGCATAGCGACCCCGTTGCAGGGGCTGCCTTTTTACGCGCGTTTTTCCGGTATCGTGAGCCCCATCGCCACTTAACCCGGGGCCTCTGTCTTGAAACCGATCTTCGCACTCTTAGCCTTGTTGCTTGCTCTGCCCGCAGCCGCGGCGCAATTGACTATCGAACTGGACCACACCCGCAAGACCTGGCAGACCGCCGAACTGCTCAAGCATCCGGATGCGCAGACGGTGCAGATCGTCGATGACGTTTCCTACAAGCGCAATATGACCTTTCGCGCGGTGCCGCTGGCGGTGCTCTTACCAGGCCTAACGCCACAGAGCCATGTGCAAGCCGTTGCCCTGGATGGCTTCGCTGCAGAACTGACCGCCGCACCGCTGCTGGAACAACACGGCGCGCGCGCGTGGTTGGCCGTGGAAGATCCGGCCAAACCGTGGCCCGCCCTGGCCGATGGCAAACACAGTGCCGGCCCGTTTTATCTGGTGTGGACCGACCCGCAAGCAGGGCACATCAGCCCCGAGCAGTGGCCGTTTCAAGTCTCGACAATCAAGCAATTGAAGACCGTAGCCGAGCGCTTCCCCGCGCTGCTACCCGATCCGGAACTGGCGGCGAATGATCCCATCAACCAGGGCTTTGCACTGTTCCAGAAAAACTGCCTGGCCTGCCATCGCCTCAATGGTGCAGGCGATGCGCAGGTGGGTCCGGATCTGAATATCCCCTACAGCCCTACCGAATATTTCGGTGGGGATTTCCTAAAGCGCTATATCCGTGATCCGCAGAGTTTGAGGCATTGGCCCCAGGCGAAGATGCCGGCGTTCGCTGCCAGTGTATTGCCTGACAGCGAGCTGGATTTATTGGTGGGGTATTTGAAGCATATGGCGGGGCGTAAGCAGCAGCCCTGAGCCAGCCTCCTTCGAAAGACAGTTTCGTGTAGTGAGCGGGCTTGCCCCGCGCTGGGCTGCGCAGCAGCCCCAATACAGCAGAATTTTGTCGGGCAGGCATTACGCGGCGGATGGTCTTGGGGCTGCTTCGCAGCCCAGCGCGGGGCAAACCCGCTCACCAAAGAAAGCTCTCTCCCCCCAACAAGCCACGACCCACTCATCATTTATTGCTGCTGCACAGAAACCACCGGCGTCGGCGCCACAAACACCTTGGCGTGCATTTGCTCATGCCCGCCGCCACGACGCATGCCGCGTACGGGGCAGGCATCCAGGTAATCCAGTCCCACAGCCAGCTTGAGATGCCGCTCCGGGCGCGCCAATTGGTTGGTCACGTCAAAACTGTACCAGGCGTCATCCAACCAAGCTTCGGCCCAGGCGTGGCTGGCCAGATGCGTACTGTCTTCGGTGTACAAATACCCCGACACATACCGCGCAGGAATGCCCAGGCTGCGTGCGCAGGCCAGGAACGCGTGGGTGTGGTCCTGGCACACGCCCGCAGCCCCAGCGAAGGCCTCGGCAGCGCAGGTGTCGATCTCAGTAGCGCCTGGCGTGTAGACCATCGCTTGGTTGAGCGCGTGCATCAGATCGATCAGCGCGGTGCGATCACGACGCTGACGACAATGCTGTGCGGCAAAGCCACGCAAGGCGTCATCCGGTTCAGTCAGGCGCGTGCAACGCAGGAACGGAAACGCCGACTGGCTCTCATGCTCGGCTTCGCGTAATTCGTCGATATCCACTTGGCCACGGGCGCCGATGATGATGGCGTCATGGGGTTCGTCCAGAGTCAACACGTGCAGGATATTGCCGAAAGGGTCCACTTGGGCGCGCACCGGGCGCGGCAGGTCCAGTTGCCAACTGAGCACGTGCTGACGCTCGCTGTCATGGGGCGTCAGGCGCAGGTATTGGATGCTGGCGCGAACCTGGTCCTCGTAGTGGTAGGTGGTTTCGTGGCTGATGGAGAGTCTCATGCCGCCTCCAGGTAGGAACTGTAGATGGCGTCGCCCAATTGGCGGACCAGGGGGATAAAGTCGGTCAGCCAGGCGTGCAGGCCTTCCTCAAGGATTTCATCGATCGCGGTAAAGCGCAGGCGCGCGTCCATTTCGGCGGCCAAGCGCTGGGCCGGTCGACCGTTGAGGCCGGGCAGGCTGGCAAGGATCTGGTCGATTTCTTCACTGCAGGCACGCAGCGAGCGCGGCACATCGGCGCGTAACAGCAATAATTCGGCGACTTGCCGGGCGCCAGGGGCGTCGCGATAGATCTCGGTGTAGGCCTCGAACGACGACAACGCCCGCAGCAAGGCACTCCATTGATAGTAGGCGTGGGCCGTGCCATCGGTGACGGCTTCAGCACGGTCGCCGGCCATTTCATAGCGCGCATCAAGCAAACGCAGGGTGTTGTCAGCGCGTTCGATAAAGGTGCCCAAACGAATGAAACGGAATGCATCGTTGCGCATGATGGTGCCGTAGGTCGCCCCTCGAAACAGATGGGAGCGTTCCTTAACCCACTCACAGAAGCGACTCATACCGTAGCGGCTGAGACCTTGCTGAGCGATATCGCGAATATCCAACCAAGTGGCGTTGATGTTTTCCCACATGTCGGCGGTAATTCGCCCACGCACCGCATGGGCGCTGGCCCGCGCCGAGCCGAGGCAACTGTAGATGCTCGCCGGGTTGGCCGCGTCCAGGGCAAAGAAGTGCAGCAGGCGTTCGGCATGCAATTCACCGTGGCGCTCGCGGTAATCATCCAGGGTGCCGGTGATGAGCAGCGGCATGGCTAATTCATGCAGGCCATCGCCACGCCCATCCTGGGGCATCAGCGACAGCGAATAACTGACATCGAGCATGCGCGCGAGGTTTTCCGCACGCTCCAGATAGCGCGACATCCAATACAAATCCGAGGCAGTTCTACTCAACATGGCATTCAGTCCTCAACCACCCAGGTGTCTTTGGTGCCGCCGCCCTGGGACGAGTTGACCACCAGCGAACCTTCGCGCAGCGCCACACGGGTCAAGCCACCCGGCACCACACGGGTTTCCTTGCCGGACAGCACAAACGGGCGCAGGTCGATGTGGCGCGGGGCGATACCGTTTTCGACAAAGGTCGGGCAGGTGGATAAACACAGGGTCGGCTGTGCGATATAGGCATGAGGCTTGGCTTTGATTCGCGCCCGGAACGCTTCGATTTCAGCCGCCGTGGACGCCGGCCCCACCAACATCCCGTAGCCGCCGGAGCCTTGGGTTTCCTTGACCACTAGGTCCGGCAGGTTGGCCAGTACGTGGGACAATTCGTCAGGCTTACGGCATTGAAAGGTAGGAACGTTCTTTAGGATCGGTTCTTCATCCAGATAGAAACGGATCATCTCGGTAACGAAGGGATACACCGACTTGTCATCCGCCACCCCGGTGCCGATGGCGTTGGCCAGCACCACGTTGCCGGAGCGATAGGCCGCCAGTAGGCCCGGCACACCGAGCATGGAATCCGGGTTGAAGGCCAGCGGGTCGAGGAACGCGTCATCGAGACGGCGGTAGATCACGTCCACCGCCTTAGGTCCGTCGGTGGTGCGCATGAAGACGCGGTCATCACGTACGAACAGATCGGCGCCCTCCACCAGTTCCACACCCATTTCCCGGGCAAGGAACGCGTGTTCAAAGAACGCGCTGTTGAAGCGCCCTGGCGTCAGCACCACCACGCTGGGGTTATCCAAAGGACTGGAGCTTTTAAGGGTGTCGAGCAACAGGTTGGGATAGTGGTCGATGGGCGCGATGCGCTGGGCGGCGAACAGTTCGGGGAACAGGCGCATCATCATCTTGCGGTCTTCGAGCATGTAGCTCACGCCGCTCGGTGTGCGCAGGTTGTCTTCAAGCACGTAGTAAGTGCCGTCGCCATCGCGTACGAGGTCGACCCCGGAGACGTGGGAATACAGGTCGCGATGCAGGTCCAAACCCTGCATCGCCAACTGGTATTGCTCGTTAGCCAACACCTGTTCGGCGGGGATGATCCCAGCCTTGATGATGCGTTGCTCGTGGTACAGGTCGGCAAGGAACATGTTCAGCGCCTTGACCCTTTGGATACAGCCGCGCTCCACAATTCGCCACTCACTGGCGGGGATACTGCGGGGGATGGTGTCGAAAGGAATGAGGCGTT
The DNA here is from genome assembly GCF_021391435.1 of Pseudomonas sivasensis. Lineage (NCBI taxonomy): Bacteria > Pseudomonadati > Pseudomonadota > Gammaproteobacteria > Pseudomonadales > Pseudomonadaceae > Pseudomonas > Pseudomonas sivasensis. Next base: position 4,762,128 of record NZ_CP090029.1, read on the forward strand.
CGGTGCCCTGCTCGTCGCCATAAAGCGTGAAGGTGATACCGGCGCGATGAAACAGCAAATCGGCTTCACGCCGGCGCTGGGCCAGCAGTTCTGCAGGGGTCTCGGCTAACCAGCGGGCGAACTCGCGGTAATGGGGGCGGACCTGCCCCGCGCCATCGTACATTTCGTCGTAATAAGTGCGGATCATGCCGTACTCCTTGTCACCCGGACGCAAGAACCATCGCAAGGCCCGTGCCAGCGGCATAAACACTTAAAAATCAGTGAGTTAAATAAAAGCGCAGCGCTGATCGCACCGTCCTGGTGCGCAGAACGCCCGTCGCATTGCTGCACGCTTCATCGCAATGCAGGCTTTGACTATCAACAGCATAGCCAGAGTTGATTTCACTGCCCGACGAAGGGTGCGGATAATCGCCTCCATCAGCTGAACAGGATCTTTCCTACAGCTTTACCCCTTGCACACTCGGTACCGTGACAGCTCGTGTACTGACTGACTCCTAAGGTCTTCCCTTTCAGCCATCCTTTTAGGATGGCTTTTTTTTTGGTGCACGAAAAGGCAGCGCAAGTTCCAGGAATTTTCTCGCAACCCATACAAAATCGGCCGACCCTAAGGTCAGCCGATACGCTGCGTTACTCATACAATTGCGCTACATGGGTAACCCACGCACCTCCTGCTTGACGCCCCATCCTTCAATGATCCCGCCCAGCGGCTCGACCACCGCCTCAAAGTCCTGCTCGAAGTCTCCTATGCCGTCGTAGGTGGCGAACATGATTTTGCTCAGTTCCAGGTACCAGGCGCCATCGTCGCGCGCGCTGACCTGGGCATTCAGTGATTCTCCACGAAACTCACCCGCAGCCCTGCGCGCCCGTTCCTCATCCGGGAAAATGGCGTAGAACTCGATGGGGTGGAAGCGTGAAAAGTCGAAGCCGCCCTCTTTCATGCGGCGCAGAACGTTGGTGCTGATGTCTTCTTGATAGGCTGTGCTCATGAAACGTCCTCCTCAAACTGATGGATAGACTTTCCGTGCTTCCCAAAGCCCCGCGCGCTGCTGGCGCGGGCACCACGGCAATAACATCACCGCAGGAAAACAAGCATGTAGCTGACAAGACCAGACCTTAGCGATTCATTCGCTGATCTCACTTGCAGAGTAGCGCGAAGCTATCACCTCCACCAGAGGCGCATGGATGGCATAGCGGGAATGTTCAGACGGCGGGCGAGATATCGAGGATCTGGATACTGTTCTGGTCTTTCAGGATCTTGACCGTAGGCTCGGGCTTGCGGCCCTCCAGGTCATTGAGGTCGAGTTCTGCTGCGACGGGGACCAACTTGTTGCGAATCATGTGTGCCGCATCTTCGAGGCTGGGCTTTTGGTCGCAGGTGAACTGCTCCACGGACTGGACGCCGTGATCATCAACGAAGGTAATCTGCCACTTTTGCATCGGTGCCTCCTCGATAAAACCCGTGTTTGGGCTTACAACTATCTGGACCTTGAGGGCTCGGAAAACGTTCCGCTCAAGTCCGGAGACACCTGATCAACTGCACTTATTTTTCAGCGTGTTCTTTCAAGGCTTTCAAAGTGTTGAACGGCGCGTCCACCACAAACTTGTTCGCCAACCACGAAGGCACGCTGCCGCCTGGCTCGGTGTGAACCTGATAAGTGACTTCGGTTTCATTGGCGCCTTTAGGCACCAGCTTCCAGAAACCCTCAACCTGGGCAACACGCACGTAACCTTTCTCTTCAGGCTTGTAGGTAGGCACGCCCTGCAACTTGCGGGTCACGCTGCCATCGGCGTCCTTGGTGGTGGTGACATGGATATACGAATCGCGATCGGTCACCGGGAACGGCGCCTTGAACTGGGTGTAGGTCCAGGCCTCATCGCCTTTCCTGTCCACCAACTTCTGGGATTTACACTCATGAATCCATGAGCAGGCGCCTGCCACATCTTCCTGCAGGGCCTGGATCTTGGCCACGGGGGCCTTGATCACGGTCACACCGCGATACGCCTTGTACTTGGAGCCGGCGATTTCGCTCAGGGAAATCTTGATACCGTCCTCATCCTTCGCGACTTGCCAATCCTCAGCCTGGGCAGTGGCAGCGAACAACACCGTAAACCCGCACAGCACAGCCATTCGTTTCAGCGAACCCATTGTTGTATTCCTTATTGTTGAAGTTCCGATAGTAAAGCCCATCAAGCCGCCGTCATCTGCTCCCACCAGCCGATCAACCGTATCGCATCGGCCTGATCAGTGCCGCAGACATCGATATCCGCCTTGAAATCACTGCACACCGCCGGGCGCTCCGGTTGGCCGAACAGTTGGCACAGCTGTTCGACCGACAGGTGCAGGCAGCGTTCGCCCGCCGGTTTGCCATGGGGCATTCCGGGTAATGGCGAACTGATGGAGGGAGCGATGCAGCAAGCGCCACAGCCTTCACGGCAATTCATGACCAGCAGGTCCTCGACGACTCAATAGGGATGGCCGGGCTAGAGTACGCCCTTAAACAGCCGTTTTAAAATGGTCTAACAGGGGTTTTTCGCATAAAAAAAACATGACTGACCAGTCTGCGACAGATGGTCATTGGCCTGCGTCACGTCTATAGGAAACGTTTATTGCTTGAACTCGAATTCCAGCGCGGCACCTTCCACGTCACGGCGCTCTTCGTTCCGCAGTTGTAGCTTCATCTCATTGCTGAGCAGACGTCCATTGATCTGGAAGGCACTGTTGTCGGTGGGCTTTTCGCCAAACATCGGCGGCAGCAACGGCACGCTCTGGGGCTTGGGCATGGTGCCGAGGGGCTGCAGGTGCCTGACCATGTCCGACGGCAGCGACAGATCCAACTGTGCCGGTGGCAGCTTGGTCTGTGCCACTTCCTGGGCTGACTTGGACTTTTTCGCCTTCGCTGCACGCTTTTTCGCCGTGGCGGCTTGTTTCTTCGTAACGGAGGCTTGCTTGGCGGGGCTTGGTTTCTTTGCCGGAGCGTTCTGCTCGGTAGTGGCAGCAGGCTTGTTTTCAGTCACAGGTGCCGCCGCCAGCACTGTGCTGACGTTGCACAGGCTTAACAGGCCAATCACCAAAACAGCACGAACAATCGAGGTCATATCGCCTACAGCATTAACGGCAGAGGGCCATATGCTCGCTTGTTGTGCGCGCCATGACAAGGGCGGTGATTAGCCAGCTATCGGAGTTGTCCCCATTCAACGCCTCAAAATCCTGCCGCGGTTTCCTGACACAACTGGCTGGCCAGCATCCCCAACGTCATCAGCGCCCGCTCTGCCTCGCGGTTCCACGGGGTGCCGCAGTTAAGGCGAATACAGTGGTTGAACTGCTCGGTGTTACTGAAGATCAACCCCGGCGCGATGCTGATGCCCTGTTGCAGGGCGCGCACGTGCAGTTCCTGGGTATTGACGCGTCCGGGCAAACTGACCCACAGGATAAAACCACCGGTCGGACGGGTCATCTGGGTGCCTTCGGGGAAATACTGCTGCACTGCCAGTTGGAAGGCGCTGAGATTCTTGCGGTATTCCTGGCGGATGTGGCGCAGATGCCGGTCGTAGCCGCCGTTCTCCAGGTACGCCGCCACGCCCATCTGAGTGACGCTGCACGCCGAGTGGGTGCTGAACATTTGCAGGCGCTGAATTTCCTGCTGGTACTTACCGGCGATCATCCAGCCGATACGCACACCCGGCGACAACGTCTTGGAGAAGCTTGAGCAATAGATCACCCGGTCCAGGCGGTCGTAGGCCTTGAGGGCCTTGGTGCGACCGATTTCGAACATCAACTCGCCGTAGATATCGTCCTCGACAATCTGGATATCGAAATCCGAGGCCAGGCGCAGCAACTGTTTCTGCCGCTCCTCGGGCATGGTGCCGCCCAAGGGGTTGCTCAGGCGCGTGGTCAGCACCAGGGCCTTGATCGACCATTGGTTGGCTGCCAGTTGCAGGGCCTCCAGGCTCATGCCGGTGGACGGATCACTGGGGATCTCAATGACTTTAAGGCCCAGCAAGTCGGCCAGTTGCAGCAAGCCGTAATACGTCGGTGATTCAGCCGCGATCAAGTCGCCGGGGCGCGTCAGCACGCGCAAAGACATCTGCAATGCATCGACACAACCGTGGGTGATGACTACTTCGGACGGGTCAACTACAACGCCCGCATCGCGCATGCGGATCGCCACTTGGCGGCGCAGCGGCTCGAAACCTGGGCTGAACATATAACTGAACGCGCGCGGGCTCTGGAACCGCGTGACCTTGGCCAACTGCTGGTGCAGCGCCCGCACCGGCAGGTAGTCGACACTCGGCACGGCGGCGCCCAGCGGGAACACTCCTTCGCGGCGCGATTCGCCCAAAACCTGCTGAATGATGCTGCTGCGCGTAACCAACCCCGGGCGCTCGACCCGTGCGATGTCCGGTGTCGGCGCCGTGAGCGCTGGCGTCTGGTGCACGTAGTAGCCGGACTGCGGCCGCGCCCGGATCAGCCCCTGGTCTTCCAGGTTGGCGTAAGCCTGCAATACCGTGGCGTGGCTCACATTGAGCTGGGAGCTCATCTTGCGCACCGAGGGCACGCGCTCACCCGGTTGATAGACACCGCGTCGGATGTCCTCAGCCAGTTGCTGGGCGATACGTTGGTAAAGCAACAGATTGGTCATGACGCAGCACTCGATTTCACGGGTATTTTATTTTTGTGTGAAACATACCGGCACAGTTTGAAAGTGTACGGGGACAGTTGCCACAATAGTCGAGCGCGCGCGGGAGTGACAGTAAAAACTGTAAGGGTGGCGGATAGAATTTTCAGGTGTATACGAAACAACTGTGGGAGGGTCTGGCTCCCGATAGCGGTGGTTCAGTCAGCTTTTTCGGTGACTGATATTCCGTCATCGGGGGCAAGCCCCCTCCCACAGTTTTGATCGGGGCAAGCCTTTAGCGAGCGGCGCCCAGTTGGCCTTTCTCGTCGGAAAACACAATCTCGACCCGACGGTTCTGCGCGCGACCTCGTTCGGAGGCGTTGGCTTCCACCGGGTATTGGTCACCATAGCCTTCGACCTGGATACGCTTTTCGTCGATTCCCAGATCCACCAACACATCGGCCACCGATTGCGCGCGGTCACGGGACAGTTTGAGGTTTTCCTGCTGGCCGCCGGTGTTGTCGGCGTAACCCTCAATGCGCACTACGCGCTTGGGGTTCAATTGCAGGAACTGCACGATTTTCAGCACGGTGCGGTTGGCCGAGTTCTTCAACTCCGCTTCGCCGGTATCGAACAGCACATCGCCCAAGGTCATCACCAGGCCACGATCGGTCTGGGTGGTGGTCAGGCTGGCTATCTGTTCTTCCAGCCATTTGCCCTGTTGCTGCACGCTGATCAGCTTGCTTTCACGCAGGGCCAGTTGCAGGCGCTGGCGTTCCAGTTCGAGCTTGGCGGCGCGTTCCTCGTTGAGTGACTGCTCGGTGTGTTCACGGGCGATGGCACTGTAGCGCTGGCTCAGGTAGGCGTAATGCACCACGTCGGCGCCGCTGCCCCAGTAGCTGGACAAGCGGTCAGCCCGCGCCAGGGATTCACCGGCGCGAATCACGTCTTTAGGCGCGATGCGCAGCACGTTGGCGTCTTCCTTGACCTTCTGGAAGTCGCTGCCGGCCTGTTGCAAGGCTTGCTCGCCATTCGGGTGACTGGCGCAACCGCCCAGCACCGCACTGCCCAGCAGCACGGTAAAACCCACTCCACGGATCATCCGACTCATTGGGCTTCCCCTAACTGCAATTGCTTGCGCAGGCGCGTGATGCGGGTGTTAAGCACGTTCAGTTGTTCCTGGCTCTTGCGAGTCAGCACCTGGGCTTCGGCCAGGCGCGCGTCCAACTCGGCCTGTTCGGCCTGCATGCGCGCGTCTTTGTAGGATTGGTCGGCCATTTCGGCCTTGGCCTGGGCGAATTTGTCTTCGGCCAGCTTCAGTTCAGGGGATTCATCGGCGCTGGCACCCACCGCGTTGGCTTGCTCCAGGGCTTGCTGGGTGAGGCGAATTTGTTCATTCGGCGCAGGATCGGCCGCACATCCCGCCAGAGCGACAACGGCGAGGGCCGCGAAAAAAGGTCGAAGAGTCACTGAAAATCCCTACTTTGTTGGGGTGCCGACGGGTTGTTGCAATTGCGCTTTCCAACGCTCCAGATTGCGCTGCAGCGCGGCTTCCGTCACACCAGACCCGGGCAATTCTGTCATCTTTTTGGTGAGCTGTCCGCGCAACCACGGATCATTGCAGGCCGAGTTGTGGGAAATCGCCAGGTACAGCCCCGGCTGATCGATCGGAACATCGCGGGCGATCAGGTCGTTGCTCATGCCCAGTGTCTGAGCCATGGCCATTGCGGAATAACGTCCCGCCAGCACGTACTCCACCTCCCCCAGCAGCAGTTTCTGGAACGCCGGAGTCAACGTCGGCAGGCGCTGTAAGGTCAGTTGCTCACCGGCGAAGGTTTCGAATCCGGCACTAAAACGGGAACGCTCCGATACTGCACCCTTGTGCCCGTGCAGGTCGGCAGCTGTGGTGTAGACCAGTGCCGAGTCTTTGCGCGTCCAGACGAGATAATCGGTCTGCACCAACGCCGGGTGGATGTAATCAAGATTTTCCAGCTCGCCGAGGTTTAGCGGCGTGTCGGCGAATATATCCATACGGCCGCTGCGCACCTCATCCAAGGCCTGGGAACGCTTGCCGCCGTAAAGCAGGTCGACCTTCAACCCTAGGTCCTTTGCCACTTGCTGGAGCACGTCGGCGGTGGCGCCGATCAGGTGCGTGGGGTCTTGGGGGTCGCGCCATAACAAGGGCGGTGCGTCAGGGCTGCCGGTGATCACCAGGCGCTCACATTTGCCAGCGGCCAAGGTCAGGCTCGGCAGCAGCGACAGGCCCAGCAATAGTGCCCAGGGACGCAGTTCCATGGCGGTTTCTCCGATATTCAAAAAGGCCGGACAAAAAAAAGCCCGGTCGCAAGACCGGGCTCTTTATAAGTGAAGCGGCTGGATTAGACCAGCTTCTCCAACTCAGGTACGGCTTCGAACAAGTCCGCCACCAGGCCGTAATCAGCCACCTGGAAGATCGGTGCTTCTTCGTCCTTGTTGATCGCAACGATCACTTTGGAGTCTTTCATACCGGCCAAGTGCTGGATCGCGCCGGAGATACCGACGGCGATGTACAGCTGTGGCGCCACGATCTTGCCGGTCTGGCCGACCTGCATGTCGTTGGGTACGAAACCTGCGTCGACGGCGGCGCGGGAAGCGCCAACCGCAGCGCCCAGCTTGTCGGCCAGGGCGTACAGGTGCTTGAAGTTGTCACCGTTCTGCATGCCACGACCGCCGGATACGACGATCTTGGCAGCGGTCAGCTCAGGACGGTCCGACTTGGCCAGCTCTTCGCCAACAAAGCTGGAAGTGCCAGCGTCGTGGGCAGCGGAGACGGCTTCAACGGCAGCCGAACCACCATCAGCAGCAACCGGATCGAAACCGGTGGCACGCACGGTGATGACTTTGACGGCAGCAGTCGATTGCACGGTGGCAATGGCGTTACCGGCGTAGATCGGGCGCTTGAAGGTGTCGGCGCTTTCAACCGAGATGATCTCGGAGATCTGGTCAACGTCCAACTGCGCGGCAACGCGTGGCAGGATGTTTTTGCCGTTGGAGGTAGCGGCAGCCAGGATATGGCTGTAGCCAGCGCCCAGCTCTGCAACCAGTGGAGCAACGTTTTCCGGCAGCTGGTGAGCGTAGGCGGCGTTATCGGCCAGCAGTACTTTGCTCACGCCAGCCACTTTGGCAGCGGCTTCAGCCACGGCGCCAGCGCCTTGGCCTGCTACCAGCACGTGGATGTCGCCACCGATTTTGGCGGCAGCAGCAACAGTGTTCAGCGTGGCCGGGGCCAGCACTTTGTTGTCGTGTTCTGCGATTACCAAGATAGTCATGGTTAGATTACCTTCGCTTCGTTTTTCAGTTTCTCGACCAGTTCAGCCACCGACTTGACCTTGATGCCCGCGCTGCGTGCAGCCGGCGCTTCGACTTTGACGGTCTTGTTGGTGGAGGCGGTGGAAACGCCCAAAGCGTCCGGAGTCAGCACTTCGAGAGGCTTCTTCTTAGCTTTCATGATGTTTGGCAGGGACGCGTAGCGCGGCTCGTTCAAACGCAGGTCGGTGGTGACGATGGCCGGCAGTTTCAGGGAAACCGTCTGTGCGCCGCCGTCGATTTCGCGGGTCACGGCAACGCTGTCGCCGCTTACTTCGACTTTCGAGGCGAAGGTGCCTTGGCCGTAACCGGTCAGTGCAGCCAACATCTGGCCAGTCTGGTTGTTGTCGCTGTCGATGGCCTGTTTGCCGAGGATCACCAGCTGAGGCTGTTCCTTGTCGACAACAGCCTTGAGCAGCTTGGCAACGGCCAGGGAGGTCAGGTCTTCAGCGGATTCGACCAGGATAGCGCGGTCAGCGCCCAGTGCCAGGGCGGTACGCAGCTGCTCTTGAGCAGTGGTAGGACCGATGGAAACCACGACGATTTCAGTCGCTACGCCTTTCTCTTTCAGGCGTACGGCTTCTTCCACAGCGATTTCACAGAAAGGGTTCATCGACATCTTGACGTTAGCAAGATCGACGCCGGAATTGTCCGCCTTGACGCGAACTTTCACGTTGTAATCGACAACGCGTTTGACAGCTACAAGAACCTTCATGGATTCCTCGTTACTCTCCGGTGAAAAGAAAGTCGCCTAGGCGAACCTGGCGGTTGATGCTCATCGGCACACAAGGGCACCTCCAAAAACCTGGGCAAATGACCTTGCTCACGGGAAATGACGACCGTTCGTCAGTGGTGACTGAGAGGTCATTCTTTATCGCGGCGTGTAAACTGCGCGCCGGTGTTTAGGCGCGCGTCACCTGTTTCGCTTTTGGACGTGCTCTTGAAACCTGCTGTCTGCCTACGGTAAGCGCAAAACCGACCGTATATTGACCGGAACGCCTATTCTGGTCAATACGGCAAAATGGCCAGTCATAAGCCGCGTTGCTTTGATTTTCCTAGCCTGCGGGCAATTCAAACAAACGTTTGTATTGGACGCTGACAGTGGTCTATATATAATGCGCCACCTAGAGAGAAAGGTGGGTCTTGCCGTTGCCGCAAGACGACACCGAACCTCCACCCATTAGAAAAAAAGCCTGTTGAGCCTTGAGTAGGAGATAGCCTGTGGAACGCGAATACATGGAATTCGACGTGGTCATCGTCGGCGCTGGCCCGGCTGGCCTGTCCGCCGCCTGCCGACTGAAGCAGAAGGCCGCCGAAGCCGGTAAGGAAATCAGCGTCTGCGTGGTCGAGAAAGGCTCCGAAGTCGGCGCACACATCCTCTCCGGTGCCGTGTTTGAACCACGGGCCCTGAACGAACTGTTCCCGGACTGGAAAGAACTCGGCGCCCCGCTCAACACTCCCGTGGTGCGCGATGACATCTATGTACTGCGCAGCCCCGAAGCTTCCACCAAAGTGCCAGACTTCTTCGTGCCCAAGACCATGCACAACGAAGGCAACTACATCATCTCCCTCGGCAACCTGTGCCGCTGGCTCGCCCAGCAGGCCGAGAATCTGGGCGTGGAAGTCTACCCAGGTTTCGCCGCCCAGGAAGCACTGTTCGACGAGAACGGCGTGGTGCGCGGGATCATCACCGGTGACCTCGGCGTCGACCGCGAAGGCAATCCTAAAGAAGGCGTGTACACCCCAGGCATGGAACTGCGTGGCAAGTACACGTTGTTCGCCGAAGGCTGCCGTGGGCATATCGGCAAGCAGTTGATCCAGCGCTTTAACCTGGACAGCGACGCCGACGCCCAGCACTACGGCATTGGTCTCAAGGAAATCTGGGAAATCGACCCGGCCAAGCACCAGCCAGGCCTGGTGGTCCACACCGCCGGTTGGCCGCTGGACATCATGAGCAACGAGAACACTGGCGGCTCCTTCCTTTATCACCTGGAAAACAACCAGGTGGTCGTGGGCCTGATCGTCGACCTGTCCTACAGCAACGCTTTCCTGTCGCCGTTCGATGAGTTCCAGCGCCTCAAGCATCACCCAGTGCTCGCACAGTACCTGGAAGGCGGCAAGCGCATCAGCTACGGCGCTCGCGCCCTGGCCAAGGGCGGCATCAACTCGTTGCCGAAGATGGTCTTCAAGGGCGGCGCTTTGATCGGCTGCGACCTGGGCACCATGAACGTGGCCAAGATCAAAGGCAGCCACACCGCCATGAAGTCCGGCATGCTCGCCGCCGACGCCGTGGCCGAGCGCCTGCTGGCAGAGTCCGAAGGCGGTGATGAACTGACCAATTACGTCGACAGCTTCAAAGCCAGCTGGCTCTACGAAGAACTGTTCGCCACCCGCAACTTCGGCCCGGCGATGCACAAGTTCGGCCCGATCCTCGGTGCGGGCTTCAACTGGTTCGACCAGAACATCCTCGGCGGCAAGATGCCGTTCACCTTGCACGACACCAAGCCGGACTACGCCTGCCTGAAGCTGGCCAAAGACAGCACGAAGATTAACTACCCCAAGCCAGACGGCAAGCTGAGCTTCGATAAGCTGAGTTCGGTGTTCATCTCTGGTACCAACCATGAAGAAGAGCAGCCGTGCCACTTGAAGCTGAAAGACCCGAGCATCCCGATCGGCACCAACCTGCCGCTCTACGATGAACCGGCACAGCGCTACTGCCCGGCCGGTGTGTATGAAGTGATCACCAAGGAAGACGGCGAGAAGCGCTTCCAGATCAACGCCCAGAACTGCGTGCACTGCAAGACCTGTGACATCAAGGACCCTTCGCAGAACATCACGTGGGTCACGCCGGAAGGCGCAGGTGGACCGACTTACCCGAACATGTAAGACGATTGCCTGAAACACAAAAAGCCAACGCCCAAAAGCGTTGGCTTTTTTGTTTGCGTCAGCTCAGTAGATAAACCGGAAAGCACTCGCACAGGTGCATCACCCGGCGCCGGGTGTTCTCCAGCAGCGTCGCGTTGTTCGGCTGCTCCAGCAGGTCGGCGATCAGGTTTGCCACTTCAGCACACTCCGCCTCCCCAAAGCCCCGGGTGGTCAACGCCGGCGTGCCGATGCGAATGCCGCTGGTGATCGCCGGTTTTTGCGGGTCGTTGGGAATCGCATTCTTGTTCAAGGTGATGTGCGCACTCTCCAGCAACGCTTCGGCATCCTTGCCAGTGATGTTCATCGCGCGCAGATCAAGCAGGAACATATGGCAATCGGTGCCTCCCGACACCACACGCAAACCACGGCGAGTGAGGACGTCGGCCATGGTGCGGGCGTTGTCGATCACCCGTTGCTGGTAATGCTTGAACCCATCACTAAGCGCCTCGTTGAACGCCACAGCCTTGGCTGCGATGACATGCATCAGCGGGCCGCCCTGGTAGACCGGAAAAATCGTCCTATCAAGCAACGCCGCGTATTGCGCCTTAGCCAGGATCAAGCCGCCGCGCGGGCCACGCAGGGTTTTATGAGTGGTCGAGGTGATGAAGTCGGCAATGCCGACCGGCGACGGGTACACGCCCGCCGCGATCAAACCGGCGTAATGCGCCATGTCCACCATCAAGTAGGCGCCTACCTCATCGCAGATCTTGCGAAAGCGCTGGAAGTCCAGGGTGCGCGAATAGGCGGAGGCCCCGGCGATGATCATCTTCGGTTTGTGCTGCCGGGCCAGGGCTTCCATTTCGGCGTAGTCCAGGGTCTCGGTGTCAGGGTCCAGGCCGTAGGAAAACGCCTGGTAGAACTTGCCCGAGAAATTCACCGATGCGCCATGGGTCAGGTGACCACCATGAGCCAGGGACATTCCCAGAATGGTATCGCCGGGTTCCAGCACCGCGAGAAACACCGCCTGGTTTGCCTGCGACCCGGAGTGCGGCTGAACGTTGACGTATTCACAATTGAACAGTTTGCGGGCGCGTTCGATGGCCAGGTTTTCGATCTCGTCGACGACCTTGCAACCACCGTAATACCGCTTGCCCGGATAACCTTCAGCGTACTTGTTGGTGAGCACCGAGCCCTGGGCCTGGAGCACTTCGTCGCTCACATAGTTTTCTGAAGCGATCAGCTCCAGGTGGGTTTCCTGACGATTGCGTTCACGGTCGATCAGGCGGGCAATGGCGGGGTCGAAATTTTGCAGGCTCATGGTGGGATTCCTAGGTCAGCAGGTCGGCCAGGGGCTGGGATTGCACCCGTGTCTGGCCTCTGGTCGAGTTGGAGAGAAAAATGGAGGTGTCTTTCAAACCGCTGCCGGTGATCAGGATCACGGCGGTCTGCGGGGTGTCGGGGTGTGCTTCGGCGTACTTGAGCAGCCCGGCGAAGGCACTCGCCGCGCCGGCCTCGGGAAACACACCGGTGCTGGCGGCCAGGCGGGAAGCCGCCGCGACAATGCTCGGATCGCTGACGCAAATGAACTCGCCGCCGCTGGCCGTCACGGCGCGCATGGCTTTGAGACGGTCGCGCGGCAAGGCCACATTGATGCTGCTGGCCAGGCTGGTGGGGGCAATGCGTTCAATCTGCTGCATCGGCCGGTCACTGCGCCAGGCCCGGTACATAAAGTTGCTGTGCTCGGCCTGGACGCCGATCAGACGTGGAATACGCTCGATCCAGCCCATTTGCAGCAGGTCGAAGAACCCCTTGTAGACCGAGCCCAGAATGCAGCCATTACCGACCGGCACGAACACCAGATCCGGCACCTGCCAGTTGAGCTGCTCGCACATCTCGAAGGCCACGGTTTTCTTGCCTTCGCTCATGTACGAGTTGATCCCGGTGGTGCGGTTGTACCAACCGTGGGTTTCACAGGCGTTGAGGCATTGTTCGAAGGCTTCGTCGTACTGGCCATCGACCAGCACAATCTCGGCGCCATAGCCTTGCATCTGAGCGAGCTTCTCGCGGGGCGCACTTTTGGGCAGGTAAATCACGTTATGCAGGCCCAGGCTTGCACTCATCCCGGCCAGGGCCGAGGCGGCGTTGCCGGTACTGGCCACCGCCACGGTACGTGCACCGGACTGCATGGCATGGGCCACCGCCAGGGCGCTGGCGCGGTCTTTCAGCGAGCCGGTGGGCTGGCGCGATTCATCTTTGATATAGACCTTGATCCGCGCGCCCCTACCGAGCAGTTCCGGGCGCGAATACAGCGGCGTGTTCCCCACCAGCAGCGGCGGGATGAACTGCGTCGAACGCAATGGCATCAGCCGGTCATAACGCCACATGCCTCGGGCGTGATCATGGACCAGGGTGTCCCTGGACCATTCGCGCTTGAGCGTCGAATAATCGTAAAGCGCATCGAGGGCACCGTCGGTTTTGCAATGAGGGCAGTAGTAGCTGACCTCATGCGGCTGGTAGCTGCGATCGCAGACCAGGCACTGCAACACATACTCGCTGTACGAATGTTTCATGACCAACCCCCTGAAAATACGCGGTGCGGGTGCTTTTGCTGCCGACGTCGGTCCACTGCCCCGGACCGACGGGCACTGCACGCAGAGAGTGGGCTTCAGACCACCATGATGGCGTCGATGGCGACCAGGGTATTGCGCGCGAGGGCGCTGGCCCCGGCAGTGGTGCGCGCCGGGTATGGCTGGGTGAAGTACTCCTCCATCACCCGGTTGAGGGTCGGGAACTCGCTCAAGTCCGTGATGAACGCCGTGACCTTGACCACGTTCGCCAAAGTGCCGCCTGCGGCCTCGGCCATTTGCTGCAGATTGTCCAGGGTCTGACGCAACTGGCCTTCGAAGTCCTTGGCCAGCACCTCGTTGTTCAGCGCCGAGACGGGAGTCTGTGCCGACAGGTAGATGGTTTGCCCGTGACTGACCTTGATCCCTTGGGAATACGTGCCCAGGGGCAGCGGCGCCTTGTCGGTGAAGATCACGTTTTCTTCGCCCAGGAAAGGCTTGGCGACGGACTGGTGTTGAGCGTTGGTCTGCATGGTGACGTTCCTTGTGAAGTGGGTGGAGGGTTAGTGCAAATCGGCAACCTGTTTGACGGCCAGGCTGGAAAACGCCTCGTCGCGGCAACGCGCCGGGGAGAAATGCTGGTAGTTGAGTTGCAGCGCCGCCAGATCGGTCGGCATGGCGATGCCCAACGCCGCGTGACTGCACAGCCGGGCAATGGCTGGCGCGGCTTGAATGCCGTAGCCACCGAGGGCGGCTAGCCAGATAAAGCTCTCGTGTTGCGGATCCTGGCCGAGCACCGGGGACCGGTCGGCAACAAAGGTACGCAGGCCTGCCCACTTGTTGATGATCGAGCGTGGACGCAGGCGCGTAGTGCTTTGCAGACGGTCCATGGTGATCGCCAGGTCCAGCTCGTCAGGCAGCGCGTCACAGGGCAGCGACGGGTTTTCATCGCAGGGCGAGACGATCAGGCGCCCGGCTTCCGGCTTGATGAAAATGTCTTCGTCCACCGTGCCCAGGTACGGCGTGTGGTGCACGTCGCACTGCGGATCCACCGCCAGCACCGTGCGGCGCAACGGCCGCACACCAACCTTGGGCACCCCGCAACGCTGGGCAAACTCATCAGCCCAGGCGCCGGCAGCGTTGACCACGATCGACGCCTCTAACCGTTGGCCGTCAGCGGTGTGCAAGGTCCAGTGATCGTTGCGGTGTTCGCCGCGCACCACTTCGGCTTCGCGCTTGACCACACCGCCGCGCCCCCGCAGGCCGCCGAGGTAGGCGCCATGAATGCCGTGCACATCCAGGTCGAACGCGCTGGGCTCATAGATGCCGGCGCTCCAGGCGCCTTCGGCCAGGTAGGGCACCAGTTCGAGCACCTGTTTGTCGTCGAGGAACTTTGCCGTGGGCACTTGCCCGAGCACCGCGGTGAACCGCGCAGCCAGTTTGTCCACCCGCTGCGCTTGCGCCACGATCAAGGCACCGCGTGGCGACCACAGCGGGTGTTCGGCCAGGCCTTCGGGCGGGTTCTCGAAAAAGCCTCGGGAAGCGCAGGTCAGCGAGCGGATCTGCTGGTTGCCGTAGCTTTCCATGGAGATCGCCGCCGAACGGCCAGTGGTGTGATAGGCCAGTTGCTGCTCCTGCTCCAGCAGGCAAACGCTGCCGTGGGCCGCCAGCTCATACGCCGCCGACACGCCAGCGATGCCACCGCCCACCACTATGAAATCGTAACGTGCGGTCATGGACGGCTGCCCTCAGCCATCGCGATGGCCTTGCTTTCTCGGGTGTAGGTCAGCACGAAGTGTGCGACGAGACCGAAGATCAAGCCCCAGAACGCCGCGGCCAAGCCGAGGAAACTCATGCCCGAGGCGGTGACCAGGAAGGTGATCAACGCGGCTTCCCGTTGCTTCTCGTCGGCCATGGCACCGGTCAGCCCGGCGCTGATCGCACCGAACAGGGCCAACCCGGCGAGGGACGCAATCAACTCTTTAGGCAAGGCGGAAAACACCGAAGCCAGGGTCGCGCCGAAGGTGCCCATCAGGATGTAGAACACCCCGCAGGCGATCCCGGCGATGTAGCGTTTGTCGCGGTCCTCGTGGGCTTCGCGGCCGGTGCAGATGGCAGCGGTGATCGCGGCGAGGTTGAAGCCGTGGGAACCGAACGGTGCCATCAGCACCGAACCGATCGCCGTCACCGAAATGATCGAGCGCGCCGGGGTGTTGTAGCCCGAAGTGCGCAACACTGCCATGCCCGGCACGTACTGCCCAGTCAGCGTCACCAGCGCCAGCGGCAGGCCGATGTTGATGATGGCGTGCCAACTCCATTCCGGCGCGATAAACACCGGGTGCGCCACGGCGATGGTAATTGCCGTGCTGTTCAACTCTCCAAACGAGGCGGCGACTGCACAGCCGATAATCAACACCGAAAGAATTGCGTAGCGCGGCGACAGGCGTTTGAAGATCAGGTAGGCCGCGATCATCGCCAGTACCAGCGCGGGTTGCAGCTTGATCGAGGTAAACAGCTCGGCGCCGAAGCGGAACAGAATGCCGGCAAGCATGGCAGCGGCGATGGCCTTGGGCAGTCGACTCATCAACTTGTCGAATGCGCCGGACAACCCCACCACGGCAATGATCACCGACGCGACCACATAGGCACCGATGGCCTGTGGCAGCGTCACCGTCGGCAGCATCGAAACGAGCAATGCCGCGCCAGGTGTGGACCACGCGGTAATCACCGGAACCCGTAGGCGCCAGCTGAGGAACAGGCCAGTGATGCCGCTGCCGATGGAAATCGCCCAGATCCACGAAGACACCACGTCATTGGGCAGGTGCGCTTCCTTGGCCGCCTGAAACACGATGATCAACGGGCCGGCATAAGAAATGATCACGGCAATAAAGCCCGCGATGACGGCTGACAGGGATAGATCCTTTCTGAATGTGTCCATGATGTCTCGACTTGGCGCGGCGGGGCCGGGCAGTGAACAGGGGAAGATTGAGTCGATTGCTTCGATTCGAGATGAGTGTATTTGAAGAAATTGAGTTGATTCAATAGCTGGCGAGGTTGTTACGGGATGTTTTTTTGCTATACGTGCCTGTTTTTGCGCCGTTACGCATTTAATTATTTGATTTATAAGGCGATTAAAAAACCAAAAAATATCTGAACCTAGCGATCAATATCGATTCAATCACGGGATCAATCGAATCAATTCGCCAATTGTGTCGATTTATTAGTTGCCTAACCTCCATGTGATATGCTCGGATATTCATCATTTCTACGATGGGCAGTGATCATTCATGTGGGTTCCCCAGCTAAGCGAATTCGGCCAGCCGATGTATTTGTCGATTGCCGATGCGTTGGCACGCGATATCGGCAACGGCGTATTGAACGAAGGCGATCGCCTGCCGACCCTGCGGGAGCTGGCCACGACGCTGAATGTCACGCCGGGCACCATCAGCCGCGCATACAGCGAAGCCCAGCGGCGTCGCTTGGTGCAGGGTGAAGTGGGGCGCGGCACGTATGTGCTCAATCAAAAGCAGTTGGAACTGCCGGCGAGTAACAGCGCGTCCGTACCCTTGAATCTTGGGCAGTCCGAACTGCTCGATCTGTCGATCATCAAGCCCTACAGCGAAACCCTGGAATACTGGCTGCGCGATGCATTGGTGAGCATGGCCAAGAGCACCGATTTCGCGCGCGCCCTGGACTACGCACCCGATGGCGGCCACCCGGCTCATCGCGAGGCGGGTGCACAGTGGTTGCGGCATTCGTTGCCCGATGCGCAGTGGCAGCAAGTGATCATTACCGCCGGGGCCCAGCATGGCTTGATGGTGGCCATGAGCGCCCTGACCAACGCCGGCGACCTGGTGCTCTGCGAAGCGCTTTGCTACCCCGGCATCATTTCCCTGGCCCACGGCCTGGAGCGCCGTCTGCGGGGCGTGCCGATGGATGACGAAGGCATCATCCCCGAGGCACTGCGCGAACTGTGCCAGCGCGAAAAACCGGCGATGCTGGTCTGCGTGGCAACCTGCCAGAACCCGACGGCGGCGATCATGTCGCAAAAGCGTCGGGCGCAAATCGCGGCGCTGGCCGAAGAGTTCGACTTCATCATTCTCGACGATGACATCTACGGTTTTCTCGCCACCGACCCGTCAATCAAACCGCTGTCGGCGTTCGCCCCGGACCGTTCGGTGTACCTGACCAGCCTGTCGAAGTCGGTGATGCCTGCGCTGCGCATCGGCTACCTGTATAGCCCGCCAAAACTACTGTCACGCTTGACGTCGATGGTCCGCAGCAGCGTGTGGATGCCGTCGCCACTGACTGCGCAACTGGCCAGCAATGTCGTCACCGAAGGCCTGGACAAAAAACTGATC
The DNA here is from genome assembly GCF_021391435.1 of Pseudomonas sivasensis. Classification (NCBI taxonomy): domain Bacteria; kingdom Pseudomonadati; phylum Pseudomonadota; class Gammaproteobacteria; order Pseudomonadales; family Pseudomonadaceae; genus Pseudomonas; species Pseudomonas sivasensis. Next base: position 4,779,879 of record NZ_CP090029.1, read on the forward strand.
CGTATCCAGCGCAACGAAGCCGCCGGGCGCCAAGCGATTGCCCAAGAGATCTTCGCCAATTACGAACTCAAGACCCAGCCGTACTCCTACCATGTCTGGCTGACGCTGCCCGAACCCTGGACCAGCGACGAATTCACCATGCTGGCGCGGGCCAATGGGGTGCTGGTGCTCAGTGGCACTCAGTTCCAGGCCGAACGTTCCGGGGTGACGCGCAGTGTACGGCTGGTACTGATGTCGCCCACCAGTCAGGACGAGCTGCGCTTCGCCCTGACCAAGTTGGCCAGCCTGATCGATTCTGACCCGCGACGTTACTACTAAGCCGCGCGCTCTTCCCCTGGGTTGCGCTCGAAGTAGCGCTTGTATTCGCGACTGAACTGCGACGTGCTCTGGTAACCCACGTTGTGCGCCGCCTGGGCCACGCCCATGCCTTCCACCAGCAGCAATTGCTGGGCCTTGAGCAGGCGCAGACGCTTGAGGTACTGCACCGGCGACAGCAAGGTGCAGCGCTTGAAGTGCTCATGGAAGGTCGACGCACTCATGTGCGCATACCCGGCTAACGTCTCGATATTGAGCGGCTCGGCGAAATGGGCATGCAGGTGACTCAACGACGTGGCAATCCGCGAGAATTGCCCCTGTTGCTCTACCAACGCACGCAGCACATCCGCCTGCGGCCCGCGCAGCGCGGTGAACAACAATTCGCGCACCCGCGCTGGCCCCATGATCCGGCTTTCCAGCGGATCGTGCAGGCACTGCAACAACCGTTCGACGCAACCGCGCATGGCGTCATCCAGCACCACCGAACTCATCGACTCCAGGGTTTGCGGGGTCGGTGGCGGCCCAGCCTGCATGCCCATGGCCATCACCAACTCCCCCAACACCACACGGTCGATACCCACCGACACACCCAACAGCGGTGCTCCGGGCGCCATGGCGAATGTCTCGCACTCGAACGGCACGGGCATCGCCTGGATCAAGTAATGCCCAGCGCCATACTCCAGGGTCCGCGGCCCCAGATAAGCGAGTTTGCTGCCTTGGGCCACGAACATCAGGCTCGGCTCATAGATCTGCGGTCCGCGCGCCACGTCGCAACTGGCGCGCAGCACCTTCACACCGGGCAGATGGGTAGGGGAAAAACCGTCACAGGGCGTGAGCCCCTCAATCAGGGAAACCAACGTGGCGTTGGCGTCGAGATGGCGGGTCAACAACATGGCAAAAAACTTCGCGAAAAAGGGATGAGAGCATCATCGCAGGTCTGGCGGCACATAAATCCAAACAAGGGGCACTCCCGGACGAATAGGCATGAGACTCGGAGCAATCGCCATGGTCGCCTCGACGGTCGATGGGGAGAATGGCCCGCCTCACTTGTCACTGCTTTTTGCGAGGTTTCACCATGTATACCGCCATCGGTTATGCCGCCCAGTCGGCCACCACTCCCCTCGCCCCCATGTCGTTTGAACGCCGCAGCCCGCGCGCCGATGACGTGGCGATCGAGATTATGTACTGCGGCGTCTGCCACTCCGACATCCACCAGGCGCGCAACGAATGGGGCATCGCTGTGTACCCGCTGATGCCCGGCCACGAAATTGTCGGCAAGGTCACTGCCGTCGGCGCCAGCGTTACCGCGCATAAAGTCGGCGACCTCGTCGGCGTAGGCTGCATGGTCGATTCGTGCCGTCACTGTGAAGCGTGCAAATCGGACCTGGAGCAATACTGCCTCGAAGGCCCGACCATGACCTACGCCACGCCGGATCGTGTGGATGGCAGCAACACCATGGGCGGCTATTCCGACAGCATCGTGGTCAGCGAGCACTTTGTGGTGAAGATTCCGGCCAAGCTCGACCTGGCCAGCGCCGCGCCGATCCTGTGCGCCGGCATCACCACTTACTCGCCGCTCAAGCACTACGGCGTAAAGGCCGGCGATAAAGTCGGGATCCTGGGCATGGGCGGTCTGGGCCATATGGGCATCAAGTTCGCCAAAGCCATGGGCGCGGAAGTCACGCTGTTCACCCGCTCCGCGAGCAAGGCTGAAGAAGGCCGTCGCCAGGGCGCCGACCACGTGATCGTGTCCACCGACGCCGAGCAGATGAAAGCCGCTGCCGGGCACTTTGATTTCTTGCTGGACACTATCCCAGTGCAGCACGACCTGAACCCCTACCTCGACGTGCTGCGCTTTGACGGCGTGCACATCCTGGTGGGTTTGATCGAGCCAGTGGACCCGCCGGTGAATGCAGCCAAGCTGGTGCTGGGCCGTAAAGTACTGGCCGGTTCGCTGATCGGTGGCATTGCCGAAACCCAGGAAGTCCTGGATTTCTGCGCCGAGCATGGCATCACCTGCGACATCGAAATGCTCGACATCCGCCAGATCAACGAGGCCTATGCCCGCATGATCGCCGGTGATGTGAAGTACCGCTTTGTCATCGACATGGCGACCCTGAAGGTCTGATCAGACCTTCGCGCCCAACTCCGCTGAAAGCCGCGCTGCGACTTGTTTGATGACAGGGATCAGCTCGGCCATTTTCTCCAGCGGCATATAAGGCACGGTACTGGCGATGCTGATGCCGGCGACGATTCGCCGGCTCGCATCGCGCACCGGTGCCGCCACGCAGCGGATCGACGGTTCGTTGTCTTCCAGATCGAACGCATAACCGCCCACCACATATTCATGCATACGCTGCTCGAACTGTGCCCAGGATTGCTCCGGGTGCTGCGGCCACTGCAGGTTTTTTCCTCCCGCCGGCAGGCTGGTTTCGTACAAGCGTTGCCACTCTTGCACCGTGTCATCCAGCAGCATTGCCTTGCCTACGCCCGTGCGCGCCAACGGCATGCGATGGCCGACCCGTGAACGCATTTCCGGGCCATTACGGCCGGGGTTCTTGTGCAGGTACAGCACGTCGTCAAATTCGCGAATCGCCAGGTGGATGGTGTCACCGGTCAGCGCGGACAACTCGTCCAGATACGGCACCGCCAGGGTCACCAATGGCAGCTCTTCCCGTGCCTGGAAGCCCAGTTCAATCAACTTTGGCCCCAGCAGGTAACCGACTTGCGGCACTACGCGCAGGTAACGCTCATCCACCAGGCAACTGGCCAGGCGGTGGGTGGTGCTGCGGGTGGTGCCGATGCGCTTGGCGATCTCTTTCAGATCCCGCGCACCGGCCGCCACTGCCTGCACCACGCCCAGGCCACGCAGCAGGGTCTGGGTGCCGGTGGGGGCGGCGTCTTTGACGGGGGTGTGGGCGTTTTCCTGCATATCGGGCCTATAAGTATGAAAGCGCGGGCATTATGGCAAATACCGCCCGTCAATACAGTTGAGATCTATAGGTGGGAGGGGCTTGCCCCCGATGGCGGTGTGTCAGAGACAAATGTGCAAACTGACACTCCGCTATCGGGAGCAAGCCCCCTCCCACATTCGGCTTTCATAGGGTTTGGATCAGCGTTGTTTCATGAGATCGATGACCACCGCCAGTAGCAGGATCAAACCGCAGATCACGCATTGATGAACCCAATACAAACTTACAACCAGAACACCGTATTCAAATTCTCCGCCGATTAAAACTGTGGGAGGGGGCTTGCTCCCGATTGCAGTGTGTCAGCTATATATTCATTACCTGACCCACTGCTATCGGGAGCAAGCCCCCTCCCACATTTGAACCTCATAGGGCTTGAATCAGCGTTGTTTCATGCGGTCGATGACCACCGCCAGTAGCAGGATCAAACCGCAGATCTCGTATTGATGAACCCAGGACAAACTTACAGCCAAAACACCGTGTTCTAATTCTCCGCCGATTAAAACTGTGGGAGGGGGCTTGCTCCCGATGGCGGTGTGTCAGCTACATATTCATTACCTGACCCACTGCTATCGGGAGCAAGCCCCCTCCCACATTTGGCCTTTATAGGATTTGGTTCAACGCTGTTTCATGCGGTCGATGACCACCGCCAGTAGCAGGATCGAACCGCGGATTACGTATTGATAAAACGTGTCGATGTTCTTCAGGTTCATCGCGTTCTCGATGATTGCCAGGATCAACACCCCCGCGATCACATGGCGGATCATGCCAATCCCACCACTCAACGACACCCCACCCAGCACGCACGCAGAGATGACCGTCAGCTCAAAACCCTGCCCGATCATCGGCTGGCCTGAGGTCATGCGCGACGCAAGGATCACCCCGGCCAACGCGCCGATCAGGCCGTGCACGGCGAAGATCAGGATCTTGGTGCGGTCAACGTTCACCCCTGCCAGCAACGCCGCTTCCGGGTTGCCGCCGATGGCCATGGTGTTGCGCCCGTAGGTGGTGTAGTTCAGCAGCCAGCCGAAAAACACAAAGCACACGATGGTGATCAAAATCGGCACCGGCACGCCGAACAACTGGCCGTTGCCGAACACAAAGAACTGCTCCTGGGACACGCCAACCGCCTTGCCGTCGGCAAAGATGTAGGCCAGGCCGCGCACGATCTGCATCGTGGCCAAGGTGGTGATCAACGCATTGACCCGCAGCTTGGCGATGACGATGCCGTTGATCAGCCCGACGATCAGGCCCATCAGCAGCGCGGCGCCGATGCCGAGCATGACGCTCTCGGTGTCGCGCATCACAATCGCCGCCACCACGCCGGCACAGGCGATCACCGAGCCCACCGACAAGTCGAAGTGCCCCGACGCCAGGCAGAACAGCATGGTGCACGCGGCGATGCCCACGGTGGAAATCGCCAGGCCCAGGCCGCGCATGTTCAGCGGTGAGAGGAAGTTGTCGATCAGCAAGGCGCACAGCACAAAGATGCTCACCGCCGCCAACAGCATCGCCCAGTTGTCGAGCAGTGCGCGCAGATCGAAGGGTTTGCGTGCGGTGGGCAACGCGTTGTTTTGAGTGTTCATGGTCGTCTCTCAGTTCGTCACGCGGCGCGGCAGGGCCAGCTGCAGCAGGTTGGATTCGGTGGCGTTTTCACGGGTTTGTTCACCGCGCAGGGCGCCTTCGCACAGCACCAGGATGCGGTCGGAAATACCCATGACTTCCATCAAGTCGCTGGACACTACGATCACCGCAATGCCGCTGGCCGCCAGGTTATGGATGATCTGGTAGATCTCCGACTTGGCGCCGATGTCGATGCCCCGCGTCGGTTCATCCAACAGCAAGACCTTCATCGGCATCGACAGCCAGCGACCTAAAATGGCCTTCTGCTGATTGCCGCCGGACAGGTACATGATTTTCTGTTGCGCATCCGGGGTTTTGACTTTCATCGCCTTGATTTGCTGGTCGGCGTTGCCTTTCTCCCAGGGCTCGCGCAGCAACCAGCCGAACGAGGAATGGGCACCACGGGCGCTGATATTGATGTTCTCGGCGACGCTGGAAAGCGGAATGATGCCTTCCTTTTTGCGGTCCTCGGGACACAGCAACACACCGGCGGCGATGGCGTCGCGCGGGGAACGCAGTTGCAGCGCCTCTCCACAGAGTTCAAGGCTGCCAGCGCTGCTGCGTTCCAACCCGCTGAGCAAACGAAACAGCTCCGTGCGCCCTGCCCCGACCAGCCCGAACAAGCCAAGAATCTCGCCCTTGCGCACGTCGAAACTGATCGGCTCACGCAGGCCAGGCCCCAGCAAGCCGTCGACCTTGAGTGCGACCTCGCCATGCTCTCGCGGGCGGTAGTCGTAAATATCCTGAATGTCGCGACCGACCATGCAGGTCACCAACTGGTCGTGGCTGAGCGCACTCATATCATCAAAAGTGCGCACGTAACGCCCGTCTTTGAACACCGTCACGGCATTGCAAATCCGGAACACTTCTTCCATGCGGTGCGACACGTACAGCACCACTTTGCCCTCATCCCGCAGGCGCGTGATGATCGCCATCAAACGGTCGATCTCCCGCGCCGACAGGCTGCTGGTCGGTTCGTCGAACGCGATCACATGGGCACCACGGGACAGCGCCTTGGCGATTTCCACCAGTTGGCGCTGGCCCAGGGACAAGCGCCCGAGCTTTTCTTCAGGATCGATTTCATCGGCCAGACCCTTGAGGCACGCCAGGGCCTGCTTGCGCAGCAGGCTCCGGTTGACCACCCCAAAACGCGACGGCAGGTGCCCAAGGAAAAGGTTCTCCGCCACGGTCATTTCCGGCACCAGGTGCAGCTCCTGGTGGATCACCGCGACGCCGCTGGCGATGCTGTCCGCAGCGCATTTGAACGCCATGGTCTGCTCGCCGATCTGCACCGTGCCGCTGCTGGGAATGTAGGCGCCGCCGAGGATTTTCAGCAGCGTCGACTTGCCCGCGCCGTTCTCGCCCATCAAGGCATGCACCTGCCCGGGCTGGGCGCTGAAGCTGATGCCGTCCAGCGCCTTGACCCCGGGAAAGGTTTTGCCGATACCCTCAAACCGCAGGGCCGCCGCACTCATTTCCACAGCCCGATCTTGGTCAGTTCTTCCTGGAAGTTGGCGCGGGTGATCAGGGTGACTTCATCCATCGCGGTGTACTTCGGTGGCTCGGTACCTTTGGTGACCCACTCGTACATCATCAGCGCCGTGTTATAGCCCTCGATATGCGGGCTTGGCAGCATGGAGCCGAAGAAGCCGCTGTCGGCCTTTTTCAGTTCGCCGATGGCGTCGGTGCCATTGATGCCGATGCCGATCACGTTGGCCGCTTTGAAGCCCGCGCTTTCGGTAGCGCGCACGCCGCCGAGCACGGTGTTGTCGTTCATGCCGCCGATGATCAGGTTTTTCGCACCGCTGGGCAGCTTGACCAGCGCCGAGTTGGTGGCGTCCATGCTGCCAGGGACGTCGAGGGTTTTCAGTGCGGCGGTGAGGATGTGGTCTTTCGGAATGCCGGCTTCTTCAAGGGATTTGATCGAGCCGTCGGTGCGTTTTTTACCGGTGTCGAGTTCGTTGAAGGTGTTAATCACCGCGTAGGTGTCCTTCCAGTCCCAGCCACGTTTTTTCGCTTCGGCAGCCATGGCGGCGCCTTGTTTCTGACCGACTTCAAAAGCGGCCATGCCCAGGTACGGCACGTCCTCCATGAAGTTGCCTTTGGCATCGACGAAACGGTCATCCACGGCCATGACTTTCAAGCCATTGAGCTTGGCCTTGGCCACGATGGCTGGGCCGAGGGACACGTCCGGCGGGCAGATCACAAAGCCCTTGGCACCGTTGGCGGCCAGGCTGTCGATGGCGGAAAGGGTTTTCTCACCATCGGGCACGGCGATTTTGATCACGGTGAAACCGTGTTCCTTGCCGGCTTTTTCGGCGAAGGCCCATTCAGTCTGGAACCAGGGTTCTTCGGCCTGTTTGACCAGGAAGCCGATCTTCACTTCTTCGGCGGATGCGAGGCTGCTGAGGCTGCTTAAAGCAACGGCGGCGGCAAGGACGCGTAGAGCTTTTTTCATGAACGACACCTTTTATTGTTATTGAGCGGTAAAAGTTCTAGTCGTGATACATCACAGACCGCCCGCCATCGATCATCAGGCAGGTGGCATTGATAAAGGGCGCCTCGTCGGTGGCCAAAAACAGCGCAGTCATCGCCACCTCCACCGGCTGGCCGATGCGTTTGGGCGGGTGCAGGTCAAATGCGCGCTGGCGCTCGGCGTGGGGGTCGGAAAAACCGTTCCAGTAGTCGACGTTGAGTTGGGTTTCGATATAGCCCGGCGCGATAGCGTTAACGCGAATGCCCTTGGGCGCGTATTCGATACCGAGGGCTCGGGTGAGGCCGAGCAAGCCATGCTTGGCGACGGGGTACGGGAAGCAACCAGGAATGATGTGGCTGGAATGGGTAGAGGCGATATTGATGATGTTGCCGACGCCCTGCTCAATCATGTGCGGTAGCACCGTGCGGCAGCCAAACCAGGCGCCGTCGAGGTCAATGGCGAAGCAGCGGCGCCAATCTTCGTCGGTCATCTCCAGCGGGTCGCAGAACACATTGACGCCAGCACAGTTGACCAGCACATCCACGCGACCAAAGCGCTCAATGGCCACATTGACCAGCGCCTGCCATTGCTCTTTTGAAGTGATGTCGACGGCTTGCGCGTAAATCTGCGCACCGCGTTCGCGCCAATGGGCGGCCACCTTCTCGACTTTTTCACCCTGAATATCGGCGATAACCAGGCGCGCCTGCTGGGCCTGGAAACACGCGACGATCGCTTCGCCAATGCCTTGGGCGGCGCCGGTAATGATCACCACCTTGCCTTTGAGCCGCTCGCCGTAAGTGGGCTCGGGCACGGCGGGGAGTGACAACGGTTGTGCCTGCATCGCTTCACCTGTTTTATTTTTGGTAGTGAGTGCTGATGTCGCCGACTATAAACCCAGATCCCGAAATATCTCAATATATAAATTTGCATCCCATATTGTGAACTTAGACATAAAAAAACCGGCCCTGAATTGGCCGGTTTTGTAGGCAGGATGACAATCAGCCCAGGGCAAAATCTCGTAATGCATCACCTTCCATGCGATAGCGCACCCACTCTTCCTGAGGCTGGGCGCCGATGGATTTATAGAAGGCGATCGCCGGCTCGTTCCAGTCCAGCACGCTCCACTCGAAGCGCGCGCAGCCGTTATCAAACGCGATCTTGGCAAGGTGGCGCAGCAACTTCTTACCCGCCCCGCCACCGCGCTGCTCGGGGTTGATATAGAGGTCTTCCAGGTACAAGCAGTTGCTGCCCAGCCAAGTGGAATAGCTGAAAAAGAACACCGCAAAACCAATCGGCAAGCCATCGCGCAAGCAGATCAGGCCATGGGCGGTGGCGCCCTCGCTGAACAGGCTGCGCTGGATATCCACCACGCTGGCGATCACTTCATGCCGGGCTTTCTCGTACTCGGCGAGTTCAGTGATGAACGTCAGGATCTGCGCAGCATCGCTGGGCACGGCGGGGCGAATCTCGATGGTCATGGGCAAGCCTTGGGCAATTTCAAAGCCGACATACTAAGGCGCTTTGATGACTGATTGCAGCGCATTTTCATGGGCCGTGCAGTTACGCCGGCCTGCGCTGCTGCAAGCACCCGCACGCACACGACAAAGCCGGGGGTGGCGCGGCGGGAGTGGTGAGGGGCCGCGCCACACAAAATCTTACAGGCGCGCTGATACCGTTCGTCGCCATCAAGGCACCATCAACAAACGGCAACTGACCAATAGAGGGTAAGGACATTAATTCTATGGAGATATCCTCATGAAGCCTTCCAAGTTTGCTGCCTTCGCCCTCACCGGCCTGCTGTCCGCCGCATCGCTGAGCGCCGTCGCTGCCAGCTCGACCACCGGCCCGACCGATCCTACGCCTGACGCCACCACCGAATCGCAAAAATCCATGGGCACTGGCCTGGATACCAATGGTGGCGCAGTCATTGATAACGCCAACGGCGCCGACCCGCATACCAAGGGCCACGACACCGAGCGCCAGGCACCTGCCGCAGTCGGCAACGGTAAAATGGGCCCGTCGATCAATGAGCCGAAGATCAACAAAGGCGACGACTCGAACCTGCCCGGCGCGCCGAAACAACCTGCGCCTTAAGCACTCGACCGCAAGATGAACACCCGATCATTTCCCAGTGAAGAGGTACGCATGAACGTCGATAGAAACCTTGAAAAAGAAGTCCTCACCCGCCTGCTGCACGCCCACCCACAAGGTTTGGGCAAGGAGGTGCTGGATAACTACCGCGGCGAAAAGGAGGTCGCCAGTGTGTTGGCGTTCCTACAGGACCGCGGGTTTATCAAGGATGGGCATGTGACCACCGACGACGCCGGTGAATACTCGCTGAACTTGCCGATCAAGCTGACGGCATCTGGAGTGGATGAGGCGCGCAAACTGGACGCCGGTCAGTAGCCTCCACACCAACCAAATGTGCGAGGGGGCGTGCTCCCGATAGCGGTATGTCAGCTACCTGTACATGGGCTGATGCACTGCAATCGGGAGCACGCCCCCTTCCACATGTCTGCTCCGCGCTCAGTGAGTGAGCAAAGCGTCAACTTCATCGGTGCCAGGCGAGGTGGCCGGACCCCAACGGGTCACCGCCAGCGCCGCCGCCGCATTCGCCCGACGCGCTGCCTCACACGGTGTCAAACCCGCGGCCAAACCTGCGATAAACACCCCCGCATGCGCATCACCCGCGCCATTGCTATCCACTGCCCTCACCTTAAAACCTGGTACATGGTCGGCATGTCCGTGACGACTGACCCAACAGCCATTCGGCCCATCACGCACCACCAGCAGCGCGCCATCAGGCAGATGCCGATTGAGGTCCAGCAGTGCGTCCGCCAGTGTTTTCGCACCGGTAAACGCCAAGGCTTCCGGGCCATTGCTGGTCCAGATGTCGATACGTGGCAGCAAGGCAATCATCAGTGCAGAATCGGGCGCCTTGACCAGCGGGCCCGGGTCGAACACCACGGTGATAGCGCGGGGTAACGCCAGCAACCAATCGAGCAAGGCCTGCGCTTTGCCTTCCAGCAGCAGGCTGTAGCCGCTGACGTATACATAATCATCAGCCTGGGGAACGACGCGCGCTAAGTCATCGGCAGTCAAGTCACCTTCAGCGCCGATATGGGAGATGAAGGTGCGCTCGGTGGTGGCCTCGGTCAGCGAGACACACAACCCGGTGTCCTTTCCCTCACTTGCCGCCTGGGCCATTTCCACGCCCTCGGCCTGCATCGCCGCGCGGGCCAGGTCGCCAAAGCGGCCGTTGCCGTGGCGCCCCAGGTAAACCACCGGCAACCCATTGCGTCGTGCCGCCGCCATTACATTGAAGCCGCCGCCGGCTTCGAAACCGGCGGACTTGGCGAGCACGTCGCCGCCGGTGGCGGGCAAGGTATCGAGGGCCATGATCAGGTCAACAATGACCTGGCCGGTGTGCAGCAATCTAGACATTGGGGCTCTCTACTAATGCTGGGCGACGATCAGCCGCACCGCCCAGTACCGCATAAATCCCGCCGGCCACCAGAAAGGTGACAATCCAGCCCAGGCCGTTGTGGCCCAGCCAGGAGTCGGACAGCGGCCCGGCGAACCAGATATTTTCGGCGGTGGTACCGATGGTGGTGAAGCTGAAGCCCAGCACAATCGCCACGGCCCACGCGCCGAACGCACGCCACTCCACACCGCCGCGATACCAGTAGGCGCTGCTGGGGCTGACGTCCAGCAGATCCTTGGGGCTGTAGTAGTGACGGTGGATCAGGTCGACCACAAAGATCCCGACCCACGCGGTAATCGGCACCGCCAGCAACGAGATGAAGGTGATGAACGGACCGTAGAAACTGTCGGCAATCAACATGAAGTAAATCGAACCGGCGAAGATCGCGACGATGTCGACGATCACTGCGTGCACGCGCTTGACCTTCAAGCCGAGGGTCAAGGTGGTGAGACCGGCCGAGTATACCGACAGGTTATTGGACAGCAGCAAACCGCCGAACGCGGTGATCAGGTACGGCACGGCCATCCAGGTAGGCAGCATGTCCCGGATCGCGATGATCGGGTCGGTGGCCGAGGCCAGGTCGTTGTTGCCCACCGACAGCAAGCCGCCGAGGGTGATGAGCAGTACCAGCGGAATGCCCGCACCAAACGCGGCGGATGCCACCAGACGCACGGCCTTGACGCTGCGGTGCTGGTAGCGCGACATGTCGGCACCGGCGTTGGCCCAACCGATACCGGTGCCGGCGGCCATGGTGCCTATGCCGATGATCATTGCGCTCAGCGGTGCGGGTGTGGCGTTGAACACGGCGCTCCAGTCGATGGTGGCGCAGAGGAAGCCGCCGACCAGGATATTCAACGCACCAAACACGTACGTGGCCCACTTCTGGATGACCAGCAGGGTGGCATGGCCCAGGCCGGAAACGGACAGGGTCAGCAACACGAAGATGGCAATGAAGATCAGGGTCAGCACCGGCGCGCTTTTGGCCTCGACCGGCGACCCGAACAGGATCGAGCACAACGACAGCAGCACAAAGGCGGCGGTGGTGGTGTTGACGGTTTCCCAGCCCAGGCGCGACATCAGCGACACCAGCGTTGGGCCGATATTGCCGCGCACGCCGAAGATAGCGCGGGACAGGGTCAGGCTGGGAGCCCTACCACGACGGCCAGCGATGGAGATGATGCCCACCACCGCGAAGGAGCCTGCTGCGCCGAGGATCGCCACGATGATCGCCTGCCAGATTGCCAGGCCACGGAACGCCACCAACGTCGCGCCGAGCGGCAAGCCGAGGATGCTGATGTTGGCGGCGAACCACACCCAGAACAGTTGCAGCGGATGGCCATTGCACTCGCCTTCGGGGACCGGTTCGATGCCGCGTGTTTCCAATTGTCCGGCGCTTTGGCCGGAAGAGGTGCTGCTCATGAGGGGTGCTCCTGGTGCCGGTATTGTTGTGGTTGTGGCAGGTGTGCAAGGTGAATCGGTCTTCCCAACTGTCCTGACTCAGCGCATTTTCAACAGATCTTCAACCAACGGCTGCAAGTCCAACCCATTCACGGCCTTGATCTGTTCAATCATTGCCGCAGGCCAGCACTGCATGCCTAAACAGGCGCCGAGCATTGCACCCAGAATCGCCGCGATGGTGTCGGTGTCACCGCCAAGGCTGGCGGCCAGGCACAAAGCCTCGAAGGCGTTCATATCCCCCACTGCCACTTGCTGGGCGAGGGCAAACGACACCACCACCGACTCCTGGGAGGCGACTGAGGTGCCGATCAATTCGTAGAGCAGTTCAGCAAACAACGCTTTGTCGCCGCTGCCGACACTCAGAGTGCGCGCCCAACTGATACGGGTGGAGATACGCCCGCCAGCAACCCAATGACCGTGGCCTTCCGCCTGTCGGGCGATCTGGGCGCCAATATTCAACGCTTCGCCGAGGTCCGCACCGTTGATACCGGCTGACACCACCGCCGCCACCGCCGCTGCACTGGAGATGCCCAAGGTGGTGTTGTGGGTGACCTGGCACGCCTGGATGACCGCCTGGATAAACGCTGCCGGGTCGCTGACATCGGCGGCGATTCCCACCGGCGTGATGCGCATGGCGGCACCGTTGGTGGTGCCGTAGCGGCCGGACTCTTCCGGGGTATGACCGGCAAGGATCATGTCGATGGCACGCTTGGTCGACGGGCCGAGCAGGTCCTGGGAACCCTTGGCACGCATCACCGCTTCCCAGTCGATCAGGCGCTGGGCGAGCACGGTGGGCTCAATCTTGCCTTGGCCTTCAACCAGCAACTCGCCGACCAGAATTGCCTGTTCGGTGTCATCGGTAATGGAACCGGCGGGCATGTTCGGCGCGATAGGTTGGTCGGCACCGGCATCTTCCAAGGTGGTGATAGCACCGAAGCGCTGTCGCACCTGCTCGCGGCTGAGGGACTGAGTAGGCATGCCCAGGGCATCGCCCAGCGCGAGACCGTAGAAAGCGCCAACGGCACGGTTATTCGAGGTCATTTCGAAGATCCAATTTGCAGGTGCAGGCGAAAGTGCAGAGGGTCAAGCAAGCTTTCGACGTGCTCCATGAAACGCTCGCGCCGGTCATAGGTGGTGCGCGATGCCTTGAGGAATACGGTCCCCGCCGGGCGACCGAGCAGTAGGGCGTCTTCATCGCTGAGGGGTTCGGCGCCGATCCACTGGTCACCTTCGGCGCCGACATAGCCGTAGGCCGCCAGGGTGATGGTCAGGGAATTGTCGATCAGGCCGACGCGGGGCAGGCTTTCCAGGCCACCGGACGCGGGCATCAACGAACGTTCAAGGGACACGGCGGCACCATCGGTGGTGCGCCGGCGGCGGTCGAGGGCGATAAATTGATCGGTGCCGAACCGGCTGAACAGGTCGGGGCGCGTCACCGCTTCCAGGCGCAGGACATCGGTGGTCACCAAGGCGCCATTGTCCGCCAAGGCCTGGGCCCACCCGCTGTTTTGATCGAGCACCATGCCGTCAAATGTGACGATGGAGCCGACGCCGCTCTGGGTCGCAATGTAGTTGCGCCGCTTGAGTTCGGCCAGGGCTTCGCGCAGGGTGCCGCGGCTGACTGCAAACTCTTCCGCTAGTTGGTGCTCGCCTGGCAGCAGGAAACCGTCGGCCATCACCCCACCCTCGATACGGCGGATGAGCTCGTCGACGACGCGTTTTTTCTTATCAAATCGAACATGTCTAATCATGTACAAATTGATAACCGAAAGCGCCCGTTAGCAGCAAGCTTATTATTTCAAGAAGGTGAAAAAACCGGCCTCAAGGTTCCACGCCGATCGGGAAAAACTCGCCACCGCTCCACACGCCCAGCCAGTTCTGACCGTTGATCGGACGGCTTACAGCAAGCTCGACCAATTGATAGAACACGTTGCGGTGCACCAGCGCTTCGAGGTTGGTACGCACCCGTAGATAGGGCGCAGGTTCCTGGGTGACGGGGTCGATGACCACCCGCAGCGGATGTTCGATATCAGCTTCGATCTGTTCATCGACGTTGGTGGTGAAGCGCAGCAACTGGCTTTCACCCTGCCCTTCAACCTCCAGGGTCAACGCGACAAAGGGCGCATCATCGACGGTGATGCCGACTTTTTCCACGGGAGTAATCAGGAAATAATCATCGCCATCGCGGCGAATGATATTGGAGAACAACTTGACCATCGGCTTTCGCCCAATAGGCGTGCCTTGGTAGAACCAAGTGCCATCGCGGGCGATGCGCATGTCGATGTTGCCGCAGAAGTCCGGGTTCCACAGGTGCACCGGCGCCGGTCCCTTGCCTTTGGGCAGTTGGGCCAAAAGGTCGTTGGCCTTGGCGGAATCGGTCATGGGGTTCTCCCTTTTTTTGATCTGGCCTTACTGATCGCTCATACCCAGCAGGCCGCGGGCGTACTGCGCCAGCGGGCGGGCAATCAAGTCTTGTGGCCGATTGTCGTGGAACGTCAGTAAACCGCCACGACTGCGAATGCGTGCAGTATCAATCAAATACTGGGTACTGGTCTCGATCAACATGATCTGGATTACGCCACTGTCTAGCCCTACCCGGTCCAGAGCCTCTTGATCGGCCCATTCGTCGGCGTTGCCGATACGGTCATCTGCCTTGGCGAATCGGCAGTACAGCAGGTAATGGGCGCCTGCCGCACGAGCTTCGGCCATCGCCTGTTCCAAACCTTCGGGCTGACGGGCGCGGCGCACCATGGGGAAGTATTCGACGAATCCGTTGAAGGCTTCTTCGGCCACCACGTTCGGTCGCGGATAGGCGCTGCCCGGCGGCACGAAGGCACCCTGCGCGATGAAAACAAAGGAGTCCGGCTGTATGCGAACCGAGGCGGTACGGCGGGTATCACTGTGGTCAAGCAACCCGGCGTCGCTCATCTGATAGCGGGTGCCTTCGGCCATATCGCTGACGGTCATGCAACCACTCAGCGTCAATGACGCCAGCAACAAAACCAGATTACGCATCCTAATCCTCCAGAAGCCGGTGACGGAAAACCGGCGAATGGACGTGAGATGCAGGTTCTGCGCCAGCTTGAAGGCAACTCCCATATTGGGTGATGGGTAACCTTGGGATAGCGTTAGCCGCCGATGATCTTCATGATCGTCGCGCCGCCGGAGAATGCCACTTCCTGTTTGTCGCCCAGGGCTTTCATCAGCAAGCCTTGCAGTGCCGGCAGTGCCTGGTGGCGCGGTTTGTCGAGCAGGTCGCCGACATAGTGGCGGTTGCTGGAAGACAAGCAGCCATGCAGCCAGCCGGTGGACGACAGGCGCAACCGTGAGCAGGTACGGCAGAATGGAACGCTCTCGTTGGCGATCACGCCAAAGTAGCCTTTGCCCGGCACCTCGTAGCGAACTGCGGTTGCGTCCACCGGTGCGTTGGCTTGCAGGTATTCGTGATGTTCGCCAATCAGGCTGAGCAGTTGCTGCAGGCTGACGAATTGCTGCAGGAACGCGTTGGAATCCTTGGCCAGGTGGCCCATGCGCATCAACTCGATAAATCGCAGTTCGTAACCACGCTCCAGGCAGTAGTCGAGCAGCGGCATCACTTGGTCGAGGTTCTGGCCGCGCAACGGCACCATGTTGACCTTGATCTTGATTCCTGCAGCGCGCGCTTGGTCCATGCCATCGAGCACGGTGGCCAAGTCGCCACCACGGGCGATGCTGCGGAAGGCGTCCGCGTCCAAGGTATCGAGAGAGACGTTGATACGCCGAATGCCGGCATCCACCAACAGCGGCAGTTTGCGCGCCAGCAACTGGCCGTTGGTGGTCAAGCTGATATCGCTGAGGCCCATGCCACCGACTGCGCCCATGAAGGCTTCCAGCTTGGGGCTGACCAGCGGCTCGCCACCCGTGATGCGCAGTCGGTCGATGCCCGCCGCTTCGATCAGGTAAGCCACACCACGGGCCATGGCCTCGGCCGAGAGTTCGTCTTGGGCAGCCACCAGCCGCTTGCCGTTGGGCACGCAGTAGGTACACGCGTAGTTGCAGGCTGAAGTCAGGCTGATCCGCAAATTGCGAAAACGCCTGCCTTGACGATCAACGATCATGGATCACTCCGGCAGAGGATGATTCGGGCGCGCTAAAAACTGACTGATAAATCAGCTTTTAGCAAGGTCCTTGCCTGAGTATATTCCTGGGGTACTACGCCTGGCAGTAAAGATTACGACGCCGGCGTCTCCACGGGCGAAGACTCTACGGCTGCTGGCTCGGCGCTATGCTTGCGCTTGTTGCCCATGCGTACGCCAATGTCCATCAGGAACTGGAAGAAACCTTCCTGGTCTTCCAGCACATTGCTCCAGAATGGCGAGTGGTACAGCGCCACGGCGCCGTGCACCAAGGCCCAAGCCGCGCAATAGTGGAAATAAGGAGGTACGTCTTCAAGCTTGCCTTCACTGATGCGGCCCTTGATCAACAGGGTCAGGCGTTCGAAGTTCGAGGCGCGGATCTTGTGCAGCTCTTCGACCATCTCTGGCACCTGATGGCCCTTGACGACCTTCTCCTCCAGGCGGTCGAACAGGCGATAGCGCTGCGGATCACGCATACGGAACTCGAAGTAGGCGCGGGACAGCGCTTCCTTGTCTTTATCGACATCGGCCGAATGCAGCAGCTCGTTCAAGTCGCGCTCGTAGTCGAGCATCAGGCGCAGGTAGATCTCCGCCTTGGACTTGAAGTGCTTGTAGATCGTGCCTTTGCCGATACCCACGGCATCCGCGATCATCTCGACGGTGACGCTGTCTTCGCCTTGTTCGAGGAACAATTTGAGTGCGGTATCGAGAATTTCCTGCTCACGGCGGCGAAACTCACGGACCTTACGGGGTTCTTTGTGCATGAGGAAGAGGTCTGCAAAGGTCGGAATAGGGAGGGTTGCGCATGACCAAGATTACATGGCGATACGATTTACCCAGTGCGAGGGATTATCCCGACTGAACGGTCGTTGGGCAACGTCTATGTGAACCCGCCATGCACTTTACTTTCAGACTGCCAACGATTTCATGGCTATCAGTCAGAAATAATACGCAACAACTGCACCCGTGCACCGGCCTAATGAGAACTCAAGCGAAGCGCGTGTATTCCAAATCTGTTTAAAAAACGATCAGTCGCGACTGGACTGAATCAGATACTGATCAATACTTGAACTGTCGGCGTGACATCTCCCCCAAGTGAAGCGCCGACCTGGGTACCGACGGACTGTGTGCCCTTGCTTTACTCCTAATGGTCTTAACCCGGATTCACCCCCCAGAACCCGGGTTTTTTTTGCCCGCAATTTGACCCTGGATCTACGAAACGACGTGAGCCAATGGAAACAGGCGCTTGAAGTTCTCGGTAGTCTGTTGCGCAAAACGCTCGTAGGACTCACCCCGCAGCATCGCCAGATAATCCGCCACATCACGCACGTACTCCGGCAGGTTCGGCTTGCCGCGATGGGGGATGGGCGCCAAGTACGGCGAGTCCGTTTCCACCAACAGGCGATCGGCCGGGACTTGGCGGGCCACGTCACGCAACGCGTCGGCATTGCGAAAAGTGACGATACCCGACAGGGAGATATAGAAACCCAGGTCCAACGCCGCCTTGGCCATGTCCCAGTCTTCAGTGAAGCAGTGCAATACGCCGGCCTGGGGCAACGCGGCTTCGCGCAGCAAGGTGAGCGTGTCGGCACGGGCGCCGCGGGTATGAACAATCACCGGCTTGCCCGTCTGCTGGGCGGCTTGCAGATGCAGGCGAAAGGATGCCTGCTGCAACTCGGCAGCTTCGGGTTCGTAGTGGTAATCCAGGCCGGTCTCGCCGATGGCCACTACACGCGGATGGTTGAGTTCGCCCAGCAGCCAGTCGAGGGCCGGGGCCTCGCCAGGCTTGAGGTCCAGCGGGTGGATACCCACTGAGCAATCCACGTCGGCATAACGATCAGCCAAGGCTTTGACGTCGGCGGCGTTGTCGGCGCTGACGCCGATGCACAGGAAATGCCCGACTCCGCGCTGGCGAGCCGCTTCCAGGGCGGCATCGAGGGAGCCGCCGTGCTGGGCGAGGTCAAGACGATCAAGGTGGCAGTGGGAATCTACGAGCATAGGAAGTTACAACTTGAGTCACGGAAAGTGTCTGGCCGACGATACATCCGTCGGCCACGGAAATTAACGGCGGCCGAGCAAGCCCACCCACTGCACCAGCAGCGCTTCAAGCAACAGCACACGGTTGAGGTTGGCCTTGCCGAGCACTTTCTGGCGCTGGGCGAGGATCCAGTCCTGGATGGACAGCACCTTGTCCTGGGCGCTTTTCTGCGCGAGATACTGCACCACCTTGCGCATGTCCTGCAGGCCCAGGCCATTTTCATCCTGGGTCAACTGATACCGCAGGATCAGGCTCGACCAGTCGCAGAACCAGTCGAACAGCAGCAACAGGGGAATGTCTTTCCAGGCGCTTTCGGCCAGTTGTGTCGCAGACAGTTCCTGCTTGAGGAGTTTTTTAACCCCATCCACCACCAGCGCGCGCTGGTCACGCACGCCTTGGGCTTGCAGCTTCACTGCCGCCAAGGGCGAACCGGCGGCCAGGGTCAGTAGTTCGACACGTTCATCGGCGGAGCAGTCTGGCAGTGCCTGCGCCAGCCATTGCAGGCTTATCGCCTCGCTTGGCAGCGGACAGGCCTGCTGCACGCAGCGGCTGCGGATGGTCGGCAACAGGCGGCTTGACTGGTGGCTCACGAGCAACAGCACAGTATCGCCGGAGGGTTCTTCCAGGCTTTTGAGCAGGGCGTTGGCGGCGTTGATGTTCATCGCTTCTACCGGCTCGATCAGCACCACCTTGCGCCCGCCCATCTGCGCGGTTTGCACCACGAAGCTGACGAGATCACGCACTTGGTCGACCTTGATCGCCTTGTCGGCTTCCTCGGGCTCCAGCAGGTAATTGTCCGGATGGCTACCAGCCTTAAGCAACAGGCAGGATTTGCACTGGCCACAAGCCTCCAAGTTAACCGGACGCTGGCACAGCAGGCTGGCCATCAGGCGCTCGGCAAGGGCCCGTTTACCAATACCGATTGGCCCATGCAACAAGTAGGCATGAGCGTGCTGGGCGCGGCCGGCTAACTGTTGCCAGAGACTGTCCTGCCACGGGTAGGCTTCAGCCACGGGCGCGCTCCAACAGTGTTGGCAACAAGCCGTCGATGGCCTGCTGCACCTTCGCCAACGGCTGGGATGCGTCAAGCAGGTGATAGCGAGCAGGTTCGACCTGAGCACGTTTGAGAAACGCGCTGCGCACAGCATCGAAGAACGCCTGGCCTTCGAGTTCGAAGCGATCGAGACGACCACGAGCACTGGCGCGAGCCATGCCCACTTCTACGGGCAAGTCGAACAACAGGGTCAGGTCAGGACGCAAATCACCTTGCACGAACGTTTCCAGGGTAGCGATGCGCGCCAATGACAAGCCGCGGCCGCCGCCCTGGTAGGCGTAGGTGGAATCGGTAAACCGGTCGCAAATCACCACGGCACCGCGGGCCAGGGCCGGGCGAATCACTTCGGCCAGATGTTGTGCCCGGGCAGCGAACACCAGTAGCAGCTCGGTGTCCGGGTTCATCTGTTCTTCGCCTGGGGCCAGCAACACTTCACGGATGCGCTCGGCCAAAGGCGTACCGCCGGGCTCACGGGTCAACACCACCTCGATGCCTTCGGCACGCAAGCGCTCTGCCAAGTAATCGCGGTTGGTGCTTTTGCCGGCGCCTTCCGGGCCTTCCAGGGTAATAAACAAGCCAGTCACAGGCAGTCCTTAGTCAGAGTCATTGCCGGCTTTGCGGCGCGGTGGTGTCCAGCACGGGCTCGGCGGGCGCTTCCGTTGGCGGCGTTGCATCTTCCGGCGGTTTTACCACCGGTGCCGGACTCGAGCGGTAATCGGCACGGCGTTTGAGCTGGAACTCACGCACGGCGGCATTATGCGCACCCAGGTCATCGGAGAAAATATGACTGCCATCGCCACGGGCGACGAAATACAGGCTGCTGCCAGGCACCGGGTTCAATGCGGCATGGATAGCCTCGCGGCCGACCATGGCGATTGGCGTCGGCGGCAGCCCGGCAATCATGTAGGTGTTGTAAGGGTTGGATTCCTTGAGGTGAGCGCGCGTCAACTTGCCATTGTAACGCTCACCCAGGCCGTAGATCACCGTAGGGTCGGTCTGCAGCAGCATGCCGATCTTCAGACGGCGGACGAACACACCGGCAATCTGGCCACGCTCCTCCGGCACACCGGTCTCTTTTTCCACCAGAGACGCCATGATCAGCGCTTGATAAGGGTCGGTGTACGGCACATCGGGGGCGCGCTTGCTCCATTCCTGGGCCAGTACGTCGTCCAGGCGGTTGTAAGCTTTTTTAAGGAATTCGACGTCGGTCATGCCGCGCACGAACCGATACGTATCCGGGAAGAATCGCCCTTCGGGAAACACCCCAGGGTGACCAAGTTTCTCCATCACTTCGCTGTCACTCAGGCCGGAGAGGCTCTGTACGATCTTTTCATGCTTGGCCAGGGCCGAACGCACTTGGCGGAAGTTCCAGCCTTCCACCAGTGTCAGACTGTATTGCACCACGTCGCCACGCTGCCAGAGGCCAATCAGGCCTTCGGCGGTCATGCCGGGCGTCATGCGGTATTCGCCGCTATGCAGCGGTTGGCCGTCGAGGTTAAAGCGCCAATACAGACGCAGCCAGAAGGCTCCGTCGATCACGCCGTCGGCTTCCAGTCGATTGAAGGTGCCGGTCGGAGTCGCCCCTGCCGGCACATCGAGCAACTGCTCTTGGGTCAGATTCAGCGGCTGCTTCAAGGCAGCGTCGTATTTCCAGGCGCAGACCCCCAACAGCAAAGCCGCCGAGAACAGACCGATCAGCAGCAGTACAACCAGTTTTCGTATCAACTCAGATATCCAATAGCGCGCGAACAATGCCCTGCAGTTTACGGGTGAGCGGCCCAACCGGCCAGCTCATCGCAGCACAGCCGCGCACCGGCCAAATGCCATACACGCTGTTACAGGCAAAGACTTCGTCGGCCTGCTGCAGTTGCTCGACAGTGATGTCGGCCACGGCCACCGGGATGCCCAGCAATTGTGCCTGGTCTAGGATCTCGGCACGCATCACGCCCGCGACACCGCAACGCCTCAGATCGGCGGTTAGTAACAAGCCGTTACGCACGAGAAACAGATTGCTGAATACGCCCTCAATTACGCGGCCGGACATATCAAGCATCAAACCTTCGGCATGTTCGACATCTTGCCATTCGGCACGCGCGATCACCTGCTCCAGGCGGTTAAGGTGCTTCAGGCCGGCCAGCAAGGGCTGCTCCGCCAAACGGGTAGCGCACGGAAACAGGCGAATGCCGTCGGCTCCATGGGCGTGGGGATAGGTGGCGGGCGGACTGCCCTGCAGGATACGGCGCACAGGTGCGTCGGGATTGATGCCGTAACCGCGCAGGCTGTCGCCACGGGTAAGGATCAGCTTGAGGACACCGTCACCGAGGGCGGCGGCATAGGCATGCACTTCGTTGCGGATCAACCCGAGATCGACCACGAACGCAAAGCGCCTGCAGCCCTCATCAAGGCGCTGCAGGTGGCGGTCGAGTAGCAGGGGCTGCCCGGCCTTGACGGCGACGGTCTCGAACAGGCCATCGCCATACGCCAGGCCACGATCTTTCAGGGGCACGCTGTCCGCTGGCTGACCGTCGACCCAGCTGTGCATCACTCGGCGTACCGGCGGAACACCAGGGAACCGTTGGTGCCACCAAATCCGAACGAGTTGGAGATCGCAACGTCGATCGGCATCTGTTGCGGCTCGTGCGGTACGAAGTTCAGGTCGCAGCCTTCATCCGGCTCATCCAGGTTGATGGTCGGCGGAGCGACCTGATCCTTGATGGCCATCACGCTGAAGATCGCCTCGACCGCGCCCGCCGCACCCAGCAGGTGACCGGTCATGGACTTGGTGGAGCTGACAGCCAGCTTGTACGCGTGCTCGCCGAACACCGACTTGATGGCCTCAGCTTCCGCCAAGTCACCGGTCGGGGTCGAAGTGCCATGGGCGTTGATGTACTGCACCTGATCGACATTGACCTTCGCATCACGCAATGCGTTGGTGATGCAGCGCGCAGCGCCGGCACCGTCAGACGGTGGCGAGGTCATGTGGTAGGCGTCGCCGCTCATGCCAAAGCCGATCAGCTCGGCATAGATGGTGGCTCCGCGCGCCTTAGCGTGCTCCAACTCCTCCAGCACCAGGGCACCGGCACCATCGGACAGTACGAAGCCGTCACGACCCTTGTCCCATGGGCGGCTGGCGCGGGTCGGCTCGTCATTGCGGGTCGACAGCGCACGGGACGCGCCAAAGCCGCCCATACCCAGGCCGCAGGCTGCCATTTCGGCACCGCCGGCGATCATCACGTCGGCTTCGTCGTAGGCAATGTTGCGTGCTGCCATGCCGATGCAATGCGTGCCGGTGGTGCACGCAGTAGCGATGGCGTAGTTCGGTCCCTGTGCACCCAGGTGGATGGACAGGAAGCCGGAAATCATATTGATGATCGAGCCAGGCACGAAGAACGGTGAAATTCGACGAGGGCCAGTATCGTGCAGCGTGCGGCTGGTTTCTTCGATATTGGTCAGACCACCAATACCAGACCCCATCGCCACGCCGATGCGCTCACGGTTGGCATCAGTGACTTCCAGGCCGGCGTTACGCACTGCCTGAAAACCGGCTGCCAGGCCGTATTGAATGAACAGGTCGAGTTTGCGGGACTCTTTGATCGAGAGGTATTCCTCGACATTGAACCCCTTTACCGAGCCGCCAAAACGGGTGGAATAGGCAGAAAGGTCCGTGTGTTCGATCAGACCAATACCACTGCGGCCAGCCAGAATGCCCTGCCAACTGCTCGGCACATCCGTACCCAGTGGCGACAACATACCCATACCGGTGACTACGACGCGTCTACGCGACACAGCACTCTCCTTTTTCTAATGACGACACTTTGCTTCAGAGCTTACTTTTTCATCACCGCTAAAGAAAAAACCGCACGCCGTTACAGCAGTGCGGTTTTCCCTAACAGCAAGCGACGACTACAAACTATTACGCCTGGTGGGCAGTAACGTAGTCGATAGCAGCTTGAACAGTAGTGATTTTTTCAGCTTCTTCGTCCGGGATTTCGGTCTCGAATTCCTCTTCCAGAGCCATCACCAGCTCAACGGTGTCAAGGGAATCGGCACCCAGGTCTTCTACGAAGGAAGCAGTGTTGGTCACTTCTTCTTCTTTGACGCCCAGTTGCTCGGCAACGATTTTCTTGACGCGCTCTTCGATGGTGCTCATACCTTGTTTAACTCCTAATGGACAAATTCAGGCAGCTGGCCAGTGGGTAAGTGTATAGAAAGCCTTTTCAGCTTTTCAACTGAAAGCTTCACCCTGTACCCGGTCCGCCACCTGCCTATAAATTAAGTTGCAGCTTTATAACGGATTTTAGACAGCTCGTATGACATTTTTTTGAAGCGATCCGTCACAATTTAACTCATGTACATCCCGCCGTTCACCGGGATTGTAGCCCCAGTCACGTATGCCGCACCGTCGGATGCCAGGAAAGTGACCACATTCGCGATCTCTTGAGCCTGGCCCAGACGGCCCAGCGGAATCTGCGTCAGCAAGCCTTCACGCTGTGCTTCCGGCAGTTCGCGGGTCATATCGGTGTCAATGAACCCTGGGGCCACCGAGTTGACCGTAATCGACCGCGAGCCGACCTCACGTGCCAAAGCACGACTGAAACCTTCCAGACCAGCCTTGGCAGCTGCGTAGTTTACTTGGCCTGCGTTGCCCATGGCACCCACTACGGAGCCAATATTGATAATTCGACCCCAACGAGCCTTGGTCATGCCGCGCAAAACGCCCTTGGACAGGCGAAACAGACTGTTCAGGTTGGTATCGACCACGTCGTACCACTCGTCGTCTTTCATACGCATCATCAGATTGTCGCGCGTGATACCGGCATTGTTCACCAGAATAGCCGGTGCGCCGAACTGTGCAGTGATCTCGGCCAATACAGCAGCCACAGACTCATCGCTGGTCACGTTCAGCTCAAGGCCAGTGCCTTGAACGCCATTTTCCTTCAGGGTCGCGGCGATACGCTCGGCGCCCGAAGCGGAAGTGGCGGTGCCGATCACAACGGCACCCTGACGGCCCAGTTCCAGGGCGATAGCCTGGCCAATGCCACGGCTCGCGCCGGTAACCAGTGCAACTTTACCTTGCAGACTCATGCAGGCTTCTCCTAAGTTCGGGGATCAGGCCAGCGCCGCACGAGCAGCAGCGAAGGCATCCGGGGTATTGAGGTTGGCAGTCGACACGCCGTCGGCGCAACGCTTGTTCAGACCAGCCAGGACTTTGCCTGGGCCGCACTCGACCAGCTCGGTGGCGCCGTTGGCGGCCAGGGTTTGGACCGACTCGACCCAGCGCACAGGCTTGTAGAGTTGCTCCAGCAGGTCCCGCTTGAGCGTGTCGAGGTCGACCGCCACGGCCGCGCTGACGTTCTGCACCAGGGGAATTTGCGGTGCCTGCCAGTTGATGGCTGCGATGGACTCGGCAAAACGCTCGGCCGCCGGGCGCATCAGCTCGCAGTGGGACGGCACGCTCACCGGCAACGGCAGCGCACGCTTGGCGCCACGCGCCTTGCAGCCTTCGATGGCGCGCTCGACTGCCGCCTTGGCACCGGCGATCACCACCTGGCCAGGGGAGTTGAAATTCACTGCGCTGACCACTTCGCCCTGGGCCGCTTCGGCGCAGGCTTCGATCACCACGGCGTCGTCCAGGCCCAGAATAGCGGCCATGCCGCCCTGCCCGGCCGGAACGGCTTCCTGCATCAGTTGACCACGACGCTCGACCAGCTTGACCGCTTCGGCGAGGGTCAGGCTGCCCGCAGCAACCAAGGCGCTGTATTCGCCCAAGCTGTGACCGGCGACGAATGCCGGGCGCGCGCCACCTTCGGCCAGCCACAGGCGCCACAAGGCGATCGAAGCGGTCAGGATGGCCGGTTGCGTTTTATCGGTTTGATTGAGCTGCTCTTCCGGCCCCTGCTGGGTCAGCGCCCACAGGTCGTAACCCAGGGCCTCGGAAGCTTCCTTGAAGGTATCCAGGATCAGCGGGTATTGCGCGCCCAGCTCGGCCAACATGCCGAGGGACTGCGAACCCTGCCCTGGAAAGACGAATGCGAGGGATGTAGACATGTAACAAGCCCCTAATGATCTGGTCGTCAAAAATGCGCGCGCCGACTATGGGAGCGCGCGAAACTGACAGATTGGATGGTCAATTGAACTGGCCGGTCACATTTAAGCACTCCCGAGCCAATTCGCCTAAGGCAACAGATCCTCAAGACGGCCGTGCAAGCGTTGCGGCAGGTTTTCCTGAATCTCGATCAAGGCCCGCGCAATAGCACTTTGAAAGCCTTCAACACCGGCTGAACCGTGACTCTTCACCACAATCCCCTGCAACCCCAGAAAGCTCGCACCATTGTGCCGCGCCGGAGCCAGGTCGGCCTGCAGACGCCGCATCAACGGTAGCGCCAGAGCACCTACGATGCGCGATACCAGATTACGCCTGAACAACGCCTCAATGCGCACAGCGATCATGGTCGCCAGGCCTTCGCTGGATTTAAGCAGGATATTGCCGACAAACCCATCGCAGACCACCACATCCGCTTCGCCGCGGTAAACACCGTCACCCTCGACAAAACCGATGTAATTCAAGCCCCGCGCGCCCTGCAACAGACTGGCGGCAAGCTTGACCTGCTGATTGCCCTTGATGTCTTCAGTGCCGATATTCAGCAAGGCCACACGCGGCCGGGCTATACCCAGCGCTTCTGCGGCCACCGAGCCCATCACGGCGAACTGGAACAAGTGCTCGGCACTGCAATCCACGTTCGCACCTAAGTCCAGCAGTTGGCAGTAGCCTTTCTGCGTTGGAATCGCCGCGACCATCGCGGGCCGGTCTATGCCAGGCAGCGTCTTGAGCACATACCGTGACAGTGCCATCAACGCCCCGGTGTTACCTGCACTGACACAGGCTTGCACCTTGCCATCACGCAATAACTCCAAGGCCACTCGCATTGAAGAGTCAGGCTTGCCGCGCAGGGCCGAAGCAGGCTTGTCATCCATGCTGATGGTTTCGCTGGCCGGCGTAATCGTCAGGCGCGCGCGATCCACAACCGGATGGCTGGCGATCAATTCTTCAAGGAGTGAGGGTTGACCGACGAGGGTCAGGTGCAGCGAGGGCGTAGCAATCAGGCTGGCAATACAGGCCTGAACAATGCTGCGGGGACCGAAGTCCCCGCCCATTGCGTCAATCGCGATGACTTGAGCAGACAAGTGATTACTCGTCAGCGCCCTTGTCGATCACTTTACGGCCACGGTATACGCCTTCTGGCGATACGTGGTGACGCAGGTGAATTTCACCGGTGGTTTTTTCTACAGACAGAGTGCTCGCCGTCAGGGCATCGTGCGAACGACGCATGTCACGGGCGGAACGGGATTTTTTGTTCTGCTGAACAGCCATAATTGATTAACTCCTAAACGTTTGGGTCACGCTTTAACTGCGCCAATACACTGAACGGGTTGGACCGCGTTACCTCGTCCTCGCTCGGCTCGGCCTCGTCATCGAGACCCTCCGGCTGCTGGCATTCTTCCGGATGATGAGCAGGCACAATGGGCAAGGCGAGCAGAAGCTCTTCCTCGATCAGTGCATGCAGATCCAAAGGATCTTCGCCCAGTTCCAGCACGTCATAACCTTTCGGCAACGACTGGGTATTCGCACCCTCCTTTACCACGGCATAACTGCACTCGCTGTGGATCGGCAGGGTGACCAGCTCAAGACAACGCTGGCAAACCATTTTGACCTCGGTGTCGATAAAGCTGTGGATTACCACAGATTTACGTTCATCTCGTTCAAAAACGAATTTGGCCTGCACCGTACCGACAGTGTCGGAAAGCGGGTCGCAGAGTCTCTCCAAATCGGCCAGCAGCAATTCACCTTGAAGGGAAGTGCCACGATCAGCCAATTTGCGCGGGTCAACGTGAGGTGGAATCGGGTCATTCAACATAGGCGCAGCATTATAGGGATGCACCCAGCCATGTCAAAGGAAATTCAGCCCTGTGCGTCAGCCGGTCGCCCCGCTAGAATCGGCGACTGCCTTGAGGAGTCGTACATGCTGCCTTTATTACTCGCTTCCAGCTCGGTTTATCGCCGGGAATTGCTCAGTCGCCTGCACCTGCCATTCATCTGCAGCTCGCCGGATATCGACGAAAGCCATGCTGCAAATGAGTCCGCCATCGAGCTGGTCAAGCGCCTGGCCGAAGCAAAGGCGCGCGCCCTCGCCGCCAGCCACCCAGGACACCTGATCATCGGTTCAGACCAGGTCGCCGCACTGGAAGGCCGCATCATCGGCAAACCTCACACTTTCGAAAATGCGCGTGAGCAATTATTGGCCGCCAGCGGCAAGCGTGTCAGCTTCCTCACCGGCCTGGCCCTGCTGAACAGCGAGACGGGGCACTGCCAGGTCGACTGCGTGCCCTTTACCGTGCACATGCGCGAGCTGGATGCAGCGCGCATCGAGCGCTACCTGCGTGTCGAACAACCATATGACTGCGCGGGCAGCTTCAAGGCGGAAGGGCTGGGCGTGAGTTTGTTCCAAAGCACCGACGGGCCAGATGCGACCAGCCTTGTCGGCTTACCGCTGATTCGCTTGGTAGATATGCTACTCAGCGAAGGCGTGCAACTCCCTTAAGAACACCGCATACCAAATACGGGAGAGGGTTTTCCCCGCTAGAAGCGTATCAGCCAACCTTGGATTGACTGATCCACCGCTATCGGGGGGCAAGTCGAATCATCGCACCGCCCCTCCTACATTTTGACCTACGACAGACTTGAGATATTAGCGCAGCGTCGGCCCCTGGAAGCCCATGTACAGCGCCAGCTTCTCAGCCACGCTGGCACCGAGCTTCTTGGAGAAGCGATCAAACGGCGATTCCTCAACCGTGAAATCCACCAACTCCTTCTCGCCAATCACATCCCGCGCCACCGAACTGGCACTGCCCAGGCCATCGATCAAACCCAGCGGCAACGCCTGCTCACCGGACCACACCAGCCCCGAGAACAGCTCAGGATGATCTTTATCCTTCAGACGATCCCCGCGCCCCTGCTTCACGCTGGCGATGAACTGGCGATGAGTGGTATCCAGCACGCTCTGCCAGAATTGGGTTTCATCGGGCTTTTGCGGCTGGAACGGATCCAGAAACGCTTTGTGCTCGCCCGAGGTGTAGGTGCGGCGCTCAACACCCAGCTTCTCCATAGTGCCAACAAACCCATAACCGGCCGCCGTCACACCAATGGAGCCCACAAGACTGGCCTTGTCGGCATAGATCTGATCAGCGGCACTGGCGATGTAATAAGCACCCGAAGCACCCAGATCGGAAATCACGGCGTACAGTTTGATATCCGGGTGCAGGCCACGCAGGCGGCGAATCTCGTCATACACATAACCCGATTGCACCGGGCTGCCGCCCGGGCTGTTGATGCGCAGTATCACCCCTTTGACCTTGGGATCTTCGAACGCAGCACGCAGGCTGCCGACGATGTTATCGGCGCTTGCCGGCTCCTTGTCGGCAATTACACCGCGCACCTCGATCAGCGCGGTGTAGTTCGCGCCACGGGTTGCGCTCTTTTCCATATCCATCAGCGGGCTGAACAGCGCCAGCATGAGCAACAGATAAGTAAAGGTCAGCAGCTTGAAGAAAATCCCCCAGCGCCGCGCACGACGCTGCTCCTGGACGCTGGCCAGGAGCGTCTTCTCCAGCAGCTTCCAACTCTTGTCGTCACCGCTTTCAGCCTTTTCAGGCGCTTTCCACTCATCACTCATGCCATCAACCCCAGCAAAGACTTATTGAGCCCGACCGAGCCAGGCCTGCAATTCAGAAAAATGATCAATCGTGACCCTAGGCTCGTATTGCTGTAACGCCTCAGCGGACTGGGCACCATAGCTGACTGCAACGCTGTCCATGCCGGCGTTGCGCGCCATCATCAGATCGAAGGAAGCATCGCCCACCATCAGCGCCTCACGCGGCGACACGCCGCAATGGGCAAGGATCTGCTCCAGCATCAGAGGGTGAGGTTTGCTGGCGGTTTCATCCGCAGCACGGGTGATGTCGAAGTAATCTTCCCAACCATGAGCCTTGAGCACCCGATCCAGCCCGCGACGAGCCTTGCCGGTAGCAACTGCCAAGTGGTAGCCCTGCGCCCGGAACGCCGCCAGCGATTGCACAACGCCCTCAAACAGCGGCGAAGGCTCTGCCTCCAGCGCAATGTAGTGATCAGCGTAATGCTCGCGAAACGCTATCAGTTCAGCGTCACTGATTTCGGGATACAGGGTACGGATGGCTTCAGGCAGCCCCAGACCAATAATGCCCTTGACCGCCTGATCGCTGCATAACGCAAAGCCTGAACGGGTGGACGCCATGTGCATCGACTCGACAATGCGACCAATGGAGTTGGCCAGCGTCCCATCCCAATCAAAAATCAGCAGCTTGTAATCAAGGTGCGACACTCAAACGCTCCACGGTCTTGGCCCACATCTCATCGACAGGCGCCTGCAACTTCAGCTCGCCACCATCAGGCAGCGGCACAGTCAGCATGTAGGCATGGAGAAACAGGCGCTTACCGCCCAAGTCTCTAATTTCCTTGGAAAAGTCTTCGTCGCCGTACTTGGTATCACCGGCAATGCAATGGCCCGCATGCAAGGTATGCACGCGAATCTGGTGGGTACGCCCAGTGACCGGTTTGGCCTCGACCAGGGTGGCGAAGTCACCGAAGCGGCGCAGCACCTTGAACAGGGTCAGGGCTTCTTTACCCTCCTCGTCCACTTCGACCATGCGCTCGCCCGAGCGCAGATTGCTCTTCTGAAGCGGCGCACGAACGCTTTTGATTGAGCTGGCCCAGTTGCCACGCACCAACGCCATGTAGCGCTTGTCCACGCCATCACCCCGCAGGGCGGTGTGCAGGTGCCGCAACATGCTGCGCTTCTTGGCGATCATCAACAGGCCGGAAGTATCGCGATCCAGGCGATGGACCAGTTCCAGCTCCTTGGCATCCGGGCGCAACTGGCGAAAGGCTTCGATCACCCCAAACGTTAGGCCGCTGCCACCATGCACAGCAATGCCACAGGGCTTGTTGATCACGATTAGTTTGTTGTCTTCAAAGACAATCGACGCCTCAAGGCGCTGCAGCAGCCCTTGAGCGAGGGGAACAGGCTCGTCCCGCTCAGGCACGCGCACTGGCGGCACACGCACGATATCGCCCGCCTGCAGCTTGTACTCGGGCTTGATACGACCCTTGTTCACGCGCACCTCGCCTTTACGCAAGATGCGGTAAATCAAGGTCTTGGGCACGCCTTTGAGCCTGGCCAGGAGAAAGTTGTCGATGCGTTGGCCGGCATATTCCGGCGAGACCTCAAGCAGCTGGACGCTGGGGGTCTGGGGGTCTGGGGGGCGGTAGTCGTCATGGCGGCGATGATAACAATTTTTTATGGAATTGAAGCACTTAATCATTGCTGCTATAGTCGCGAACGCCGCCAAAAGCGGCCTGGACAGAGGACTTGCGGCAAGCTGCCGGCCCTGACCATCGCAATTCATCAGGACGCGAGGCCGTCCTACGGGGCTTTCGCCACCCTGGAAGGTTCGAGATTGTAACAAGCGCAGGTGACATGAGGCCTGAAGCGAGTGCAGAACGCAGAGTGAATACTCGCATTCTGCGCCGATATTTACGGCCAGTTCACAAAGTGCAGTCAGTCTTGTGCCAGACCACGGCGAATGCTTCGGAAACAACGCCTGTTAAGAGCTGAGTGAGAGCGCAGTCGCCCACATTCAGTCTTGTTTAGCCATGAGCGTGAACTCCCCATTGGAGTACACGGTAAATGCCAACCCGCTGCGGATTCTGCGCGCGGCAGCACCCGAATTATCAGGGATACGTGTAGGGTGGAGATGCACAACCGTCGGACCGTGTAGCACTAGGCTTATATTTAGACGCTTCATCTCGTCCACAGTCGCCGGTTGATTCCTCCTCCTGACCTTAGCTTTTGTTGAAGTGGTGCCTTTGTCACCACCGCTAACAAGCAGGACGCGTCCGTCGCGATACCGGCCCAATTGGCCGATTTTGCTGGACACTGGAGTGGCCAACCACTCTTGACGCACCTGACACCGACCGTGAGAAGTCGTGTGTGCCGAACGCCGTTTCCGGCAGCCCGGAAACCGACGGTACAAC
The DNA here is from genome assembly GCF_021391435.1 of Pseudomonas sivasensis. Lineage (NCBI taxonomy): Bacteria > Pseudomonadati > Pseudomonadota > Gammaproteobacteria > Pseudomonadales > Pseudomonadaceae > Pseudomonas > Pseudomonas sivasensis. Next base: position 4,811,538 of record NZ_CP090029.1, read on the forward strand.
ATGAAAAGAATGCTGATTAACGCAACTCAACCCGAAGAGTTGCGTGTTGCACTGGTAGATGGCCAACGCCTCTACGACCTGGACATCGAATCCGGTGCACGCGAGCAAAAGAAGGCCAACATCTATAAAGGCCGTATTACTCGCATCGAACCAAGCCTTGAGGCTGCCTTTGTAGATTTCGGCTCCGAGCGCCACGGCTTCCTGCCCCTCAAAGAAATCTCCCGCGAATACTTCAAGAAAGCCCCCGAAGGCCGCGTGAACATCAAGGACGTCCTGAGCGAAGGCCAGGAAGTCATCGTCCAGGTCGAAAAAGAAGAACGTGGCAACAAGGGCGCCGCCCTGACCACCTTCATCTCCTTGGCCGGCCGTTACCTGGTGCTGATGCCGAACAACCCACGTGCCGGCGGCATTTCCCGCCGCATCGAAGGCGAAGAACGCAACGAACTGCGTGAAGCGCTGAACGGCCTGATCGCACCGGCCGACATGGGTCTGATCGTGCGCACTGCCGGCCTGGGCCGCAGCAGCGAAGAAATGCAGTGGGACCTCGACTACCTGCTGCAACTGTGGACTGCTATCAAAGAAGCGTCCCTGGATCGTTCCGCGCCGTTCCTGATCTATCAGGAAAGCAACGTGATCATCCGCGCCATCCGCGACTACCTGCGCCAGGACATCGGCGAAGTGCTGATCGACAGCGTTGAAGCCCAGGACGAAGCCCTGACCTTCATCCGCCAGGTGATGCCGCAGTACGCCAGTAAGATCAAGCTGTACGAAGACAGCGTTCCGCTGTTCAACCGCTTCCAGATCGAAAGCCAGATCGAGACCGCTTTCCAGCGCGTCGTCGAACTGCCTTCCGGTGGCTCCATCGTGATCGACCCGACCGAAGCACTGGTGTCCATCGACATCAACTCGGCGCGCGCCACGAAGGGTAGCGACATCGAAGAAACCGCCCTGCAGACCAACCTGGAAGCGGCTGAAGAAATCGCCCGCCAACTGCGCCTGCGTGACATCGGCGGCCTGATCGTGATCGACTTCATCGACATGACCCCAGCCAAGAACCAGCGCGCCGTGGAAGAGAAAGTCCGCGAATGCCTGGAAGCTGACCGTGCCCGCGTGCAAGTCGGCCGCATCTCGCGCTTCGGCCTGCTGGAAATGTCCCGTCAGCGCCTGCGTCCATCCCTGGGCGAGAGCAGCGGCATCGTCTGCCCGCGTTGCAACGGCACCGGCATCATCCGTGACGTTGAATCGCTGTCCCTGGCGATCCTGCGCCTGATCGAAGAAGAAGCCCTGAAAGACCGCACCGCCGAAGTCCGCGCGCAAGTGCCAATCCCGGTCGCCGCTTTCCTGCTGAACGAAAAACGCAACTCGATCACCAAGATTGAACTGCGCACCCGTGCCCGTATCGTCATCCTGCCGAACGATCACCTCGAAACGCCGCACTTCGAAGTACAGCGCCTGCGTGACGACAGCCCGGAAGCCCACAGCGGCCAGTCCAGCTACGAAATCGCTGCTGCCGCTGCCGAAGTGGAAGAAGTCCAGCCAGCCGCCGCGACCCGCACTCTGGTTCGCCAGGAAGCTGCTGTGAAAACCGCGCCAGCCCGTGCCAACGCACCAGTGCCGGTTGAAGCTGCCGCACCGGTTGCTGCACCAGCCGCCCTGCCTGAGCCGAGCCTGTTCAAAGGCCTGGTGAAATCGCTAGTCAGCCTGTTCGCTACCAAAGAAGAGCCTGTGGCCCCGGTTGTAGTTGAAAAACCAGCCTCCGAGCGCCCGGCACGTAACGAAGAACGTCGCAACGGCCGTCAGCAGAGCCGCAACCGCAACGGTCGCCGTGACGAAGAGCGCAAGCCGCGCGAAGAACGGGCACCGCGTGAAGAACGCGCACCACGTGAAGAGCGTGCGCCTCGTGAAGCCCGTGAAGAAACACCAGCCGTAGCCCGTGAAGAACGCGCACCGCGTGAAGAGCGCGCACCTCGCACCCCACGTGCTCCGCGTGAAGATCGCAAGCCACGTGGCGAGCGTGAGGAACGCGTACGTGAACTGCGTGAGCCGCTGGACGCTGCGCCAGCCGTTGCTGCTGCCGCTGCTGCGACTACCGAAGAGCGCCCGGCCCGCCAGCCGCGTGAAGAACGCGCCCCCCGTGAAGAGCGCCAGCCGCGCCCTCCGCGTGAAGAGCGTCAACCACGCGCCGAGCAAGCTGCTTCCGCCAGCGAAGAGGAAGAAGTACTGACCGGCGAAGAGCAACTGCAGGAAGATGGTCAGGACAACGCCGAAGGCGATCGTCCTCGCCGCCGCTCCCGTGGTCAGCGTCGTCGCAGCAACCGTCGCGAGCGCCAGCGTGATGCCAACGGCAACGTAATCGAAGGCTCGGAAGAGACCGGCGAGAACGCTGAGGGCGCAACCAACGAAGCTAACGAACCGACGGGTGCCGAACTGGCTGCCGGCCTGGCCGTTACTGCTGCCGTTGCCAGCTCGGTCATCAGCGCTCCTGCTGAAGCCCAGGCTCACGAGCAAGCTGAACGCGCTACTGCAGCCGTTGAAGAAACCGCTGCTGTAGAAGCACCAGTTGCCGAGACCCCAGCGGTTGAAGCATCGGTCGTTGAGGCCCCCGCTGTTGAGGCAACTACCCCGATCGAAGCCCCAGTGGTTCCGGAAGTGGAAGTAGCCCCGGTTCGCGACGCCCAGCCAGAAACCGAAGCGGTCGCCATTGAACCTGCGCCGGTTGTTGAACCTCAGCCAGTGGTTGAAGCCGTAGTTGAAGCTCCGGCTGTCGAAGAGGCTGCCCCAGCGGTGCGTGAAGTTCGCGAAGAACAGACCGCCTTCCAATGGACTGCCGAACCTGCCGCCCCGGTCGAAGCTCCCGCGCCTGCGCCTGTTGTAGAGGAAGCGCCAGCACCGGTGGTTGAAGTCGTAGTTGCCGAGCCTGCACCAGTGGCTGTTGAAGCCCCGGTTGTTGCTGAAGTTGAAGCACCCGTGGTTGAAGCTGCTCCTGCCAGCGCCTTGAGCGAAAACGGCCGTGCGCCGAACGATCCACGTGAAGTGCGTCGTCGCCGCAAGGAAGCTGAGGCAGCCGCCGCTGCTGCTGCCGCCGCCGCTCCGGCTTTAGTCGAAGCTGTCGAAGCGCCTGCTCCGGTTGCTGAAGCCGTGGTAGAGCACAAGGCCCTGGAAGAAGAGCACGAGCCTAAACCCCTCGTCTGATTCCATCAGCCACTAAAAAGCCCCGCCTGAGTGATCAGGCGGGGCTTTTTTTTGTCTGCCGGTCAGCGGTAATGCAATAACGCGGGCACATCCACATCCCACAAAACACCGGAATCCTCCACCCGCACCTCCTTCAAAACAGCCTGTACAAATAACGCTTTGGCACCACGATCGCCACTCAGCGCCATCAAGGCGGGCCCAAATGCACGGGCAAAGGCAACCGGGTGGCCATACTGACCGGCATGTACCGGCACATTGATGCTATCCAGGCCGTCTATCACGCGCTCGATCGTCGACGCTTGAATAAACGGCATATCCCCCAGTACCACCAGCCAACCCTGCGCCGAAGCACTGGCCGCGACAGCTGCGGCAATACTGTCGCCCATGCCAGCCGACTGCAGCAGCAAGACCTTGCAGCCATACACCTTCGCCAACCGAATGACCTCCGAACGATCTGGCGAGGTCACCACCCAGCGCTCCACTACGTCTTCCGGCAGATTCAACAGCACCTGCTCGATCACCGGTCGCGTCACGCCATCGCGACCTACACAGAGCGCCAGCAATTTATCCTGGTCGGCCCCAGCTTCTGCGCGGAAGCGGCTGCCCTGCCCTGCCGCCAGCACAATCGCCGTCACGGTCACTCAGCTACCACCGGCAAAGGCTTTTTCTGCATAGGCGCCACGCCGTTCTTGATTGCGACAATTTCCGCCATCAGCGACAGCGCGATTTCCGCCGGCGTATGGCTGCCGATATGCAAACCAATCGGCCCATGCAAGCGGGCAATCGCCTCCGCCGACAAACCCAGTGCGGCGAGGTTTTCACGGCGCTTCTGGGTATTGACCCTTGAACCTAGCGCGCCGATATAGAAGGCATTGGAGTTCAACGCCGTCAGCAACGCCATGTCATCCAGGCGCGGGTCGTGTGTGAGGCAGACAATCGCCGTGCGTTCGTCGGTCTGGATATTCAACACTGCCTCATCAGGCATACCCGGCACGAAGCGGCCATGTTGCTCTTCCCAGCCATACACGAACTCTTCGCGCGGGTCGCAGATCAGCACTTCGAAATCCAGCAAACGCGCCATTTCCGCCACATAGCGCGACAGTTGCCCGGCGCCGATCAGCAGCAGGCGCCAGCGTGGTCCATAGATGGCGCGCAAGCGTTCACCGTCGAAACTCACCACATCAGTCTTGCTCGCGCCGCTCAGGGTCACTTCGCCGGTTGCCAGGTTTAGCTCCCGAGCAACAATCTGATGATCCTCGCAGCGCGCCAGTAACATCTCTACCCAGCCCCAGTCATCCACCCGCTCCTCGGTCAAGCGCAGCGTGCCGCCGCACGGCAACCCAAAACGCGCAGCTTCGTCGCGTGTAACGCCGTAGGTCACCAGTTGTACCGGCGGGCCGTCATCAGGCAAGCGGCCGTCCTGCAACCGCGCGATCAAGTCATCCTCGATGCAACCACCGGAAACCGAGCCAATCACCACGCCGTCGCCCCGCAGGGCTAGCATTGCCCCCGGCGGACGCGGTGCACTGCCCCAGGTCTGGACCACGCTGTACAACACCACTCGCTGTCCAGCGCGGCGCCATTCCAGCACGCTGCGCAGGACATTCAAATCCACACTGTCCATTCAGTCTCCCGCCAGCGTTGTTGATGAAATATTCATTTACTGTAAAGCAAAGCGATTCAAAAGTGGCCGAGCAGAAACGCAAACGCCCCGAACCAGTCGGGGCGTTTGCGTATAGCTGCTAGCGTGGGCTCACGCCTTCAGCGGCTTACTTGACGACAGGTGCAGGGCCTTCGGCCACGCCCAGGTCATCGATTTCGCGGGTTTCGGAGATACCGGTACCGCCAGACGCCAGCTCGCTTTGCAGCTTGTCGGTGTCCAGTTCCTTGACCCACTTAGCCACAACGATGGTGGCAACGGCGTTACCGACCAGGTTGGTCAGTGCGCGGGCTTCGGACATGAAGCGGTCGATACCCAGGATCAGCGCCAAGCCGGCAACCGGCAGGTGGCCTACAGCCGACAAGGTTGCAGCCAAAACGATGAAGCCACTACCGGTCACGCCAGCAGCGCCTTTGGAGGACAGCAGCAGCACCAGCAGCAGAGTGATCTGGTGGGTGATGTCCATGTGGGTGTCAGTCGCTTGAGCGATGAACACGGCAGCCATGGTCAGGTAGATCGAAGTACCGTCAAGGTTGAAGGAGTAGCCAGTCGGGATTACCAGACCTACTACGGATTTCTTGGCACCCAGACGCTCCATCTTGATCAGCATGCGTGGCAGTGCGGACTCGGAGGAGGAAGTACCCAATACGATCAGCAGCTCTTCACGGATGTAGCGGATCAGCTTGATGACGCTGAAACCGTGAGCGCGGCAGATACCGCCCAGCACCACCAGCACGAACAACAGGCAAGTGATGTAGAAGCAGATCATCAGTTGGCCCAACTGCACCAGGGAACCTACACCGTAGGCACCGATGGTGAACGCCATGGCGCCCAGGGCACCAAGTGGCGCGAGCTTCATGATCATGTTGATGATGTTGAACATCACGTGGGCGAAGCGATCGATGAAGTCCAGCACCGGCTTGCCGTAGGCACCCAGGCGATGCAGGGCAAAACCGAAGATCACCGAGAACATCAGCACTTGCAGGATATCGCCGTTGGCGAAGGCGCCGACGATGGTGTTCGGGATCACGTTAAGCAGGAAGCCAACGATGCTCTGGTCTGCGCCAGCAGTCACATAGGCAGCGACTTTGGAAGCGTCCAGGGTCGCTACGTCGATGTGCATGCCGGCGCCCGGTTGCACGACGTTCACCACGATCAGGCCGATCAGCAGGGCGACGGTGGAAACGATTTCGAAGTACAGCAGCGCGTAGCCGCCGGTTTTGCCGACCGATTTCATGCTTTGCATGCCAGCGATGCCGCTGACAACGGTGCAGAAGATGATCGGGGCGATGACCATTTTGATCAGTTTGATAAACCCGTCACCCAGTGGCTTAAGGGCCACACCGGTTTGCGGGTAGAAGTGACCGAGCAAAATACCGATAACGATTGCAACGATCACCTGGAAATACAGGGATTTGTAGATTGGCTGACGAGTCGTCATTGCAAAATTCCTCAATCGTCCCGTGTGGCAAATATCCGCCATTGCCCACGACACTTGAATTGCGAACCCTCCTGCACTGGAGGGATTTGTTGTTTGCGAAGCCTGTAGGTCCAGGCCTGCGCTGTAATCCTTATCGCAAACGCCGTGCCACTTTGCTCAAAAGCCCTAAAGGCCTTTAGGCATCAGGGCTGATGGTTTTCAGACGCCTCGCCAGGCGCCAAATCGGTTGGCGAATTTCCGCCACCGCACCCAATCGCGTCCTACAATTTGGCGGATATCCGCCTTGTCGCCTTGCCAGGTGCTGACTACCATCCGCCATTCCATGGACGAGGGCCCCGCATGCGTGAACGCACCATCGCCAGTCACTACGCACGGGCCGCCCTGGGCGGAGCGCGTCGGGCCGGTTACGATTATTCGGGCCTGCTGCAACAGTTGGGCATCACCCCCGAGCAGTTGACTGAACCTCGCGCCCGCATTGCGCCGGAGCAATTTACCCGGTTGCTCCAGATGCTTTGGCTGGCGTTGGACGACGAATACCTGGGCTTTGCCGACGGTCCGAGCAAACGTGGCACTTTCGCCATGATGTGCCATGCGTTGATCCACTGCCGCACGCTGGAGAAAGCCCTGGAACGCGGCTTATTATTTTATAGCCTATTCCCACAAGGCCCGCGTTGGCAGCTCACACGGGAAGGCGAAATGGCCCGCCTGAGCCTGGATGACTCCCAACTGTGGGACCCGGATCACTTCCTCAGCGAATGCCTGCTGGTGATCTGGCACCGCCTGGGCAGTTGGCTGATCGGCCAGCGCATCCGACTGCACCAGGCCACGTTCAGCTACCCGATGCCGGCCCACTCCAGCGAATATGACCTGCTGTTCCCCTGCGACCGGGTGTTCGGTTCGCCGAACAGTAGCCTGGTGTTCCCTGCCCGCTACCTGAACATGCCGCTGCTGCAGGATGAGCGCACCCTCAAGCACTTTCTGGAGCGCTCTCCCGCTGACCTGCTGTCACGCCCGGATGAAGGCGATAGCTTGAGCAGTCAGTTGCGACGCCTACTGAGCCGCGATCGCACGCCGTGGCCGGATCTGGAAGCCGTCGCTCAGCACTTGCACATCAGCCCACAAACCCTTCGCAGGCATTTGCGCGAAGAAGGCACCAGCTTTCAGGCGCTCAAAGATGAGTTGCGGCGGGACATCGCCATCTACCATCTGGGACGGGCGGATTTGTCGTTGCATGAGATTGCCGAGCAGTTGGGATTTTCCGAACCGTCGGCATTTCATCGGGCGTTCAAGAAGTGGACAGGGTTAACGCCGGGGGCCTATCGCGCACGGGAGAGTTAGAGAGGCGTTGTGTGTGAGGGCCTCATCGGGGGCAAGCCCCCTCCCACCTTTGACTGCGTTTACAAAGTTTGATGCTTGAATAAATTCAAAATGCGGGAGAGGGCTTGCCCCCGATAGGGTCAGCCCAGCCACTGAATATCACACAGATGGAAAGTGGATCTTGAACGCCGCGCCACCCAGCGGTGAATCTCCCAGGGTCAGTCGCGCGCCGTAGCTTTCTATGATGTCCTTGACCACCGCCAACCCAATCCCCTGCCCCGGATGCTGGCGGTCCAGCCGCTCGCCCCGTTGCAAAATCCGCGCGCGCTGATCTGGCGGCACGCCTGGTCCGTCATCTTCTATGCACAACTCAATGCCTTCGAGGTTCTCGACCAGACTAACTCGCACTTCACTCAGGCACAGCCGATAGGCGTTTTCCAGCAGGTTGCCGAGCAATTCGAGCAAGGCACCCTTCTCGATCGGCACATCGCAGGCGTGCGGCAGTTCAAAGGACACCCTGACACCCTTGTCACGGTAGACCTTGCCCAAGGTATCGCACAGGCTTTGCAGCACCGGTTCCAGGCGCACTTGATGGCGCACCAGGCCGCTTTTGCGCAAACTGGCGCGCTGCAACTGGTAGCTGATCTGCTGGCTCATGCGTTCGATCTGCGATTGCAGCACCCAGGCCTGATCGCGGTCTTCTGGGCGCTTGGCCATGTCTTCACTCACGCCTTGCAACACGGCGAGCGGGGTTTTCAGGCTGTGAGCTAAGTCATCGAGGGAGTCGCGGTATCGCGTACGTTGTTCACGCTCACTGTGCAGCAAGCGGTTGAGGGAGCCGGTAAGGCGCAGCAATTCACGTGGGTGTTGTTCGGACAGGCTTTCGCGGGTGCCGCCTTCGATCTGGTCAAGCTCCTGACTCAGCCGCCGCAGGGCTTGGAGGCCCCAGGTCAGGCCCAGCCACAGCAACGTCAGCAGCACCAGCAACGCCGCGCCGAAGCCCAAGTAGAGGTTTTCGCGCAGGCCTTCTAGGGTCAGCTGGTATTCGCGCACCGGTTGCAGGGCGACGATACTGAACGCCGCGCTCTTGCCGCCGAGCAGCTTGACCTCCACGTCATAGACGAAGAACTCCTGGCCGTCCGCTTCGCGAATCCTGGCGAATTCATTGCCTCGCCCGTCATAGCGCGGCTTGTAGTTGATGTTTTCTTCCCGGGTAGCCCGCGAGCGCCACACCAAGTGGCCTTCGCGGTCGTAGATATAGCCGAGCAGACGGCTATCGGTCAGGTTGAAACGTTCGTCCGGCAACTGCGCAGGCATCAGCAGGCGGTTGTTTTCGACCCGCGCGGCGGAGATCAGCGTCGTCACGTCCGACGCCAGGCGCTGTTCGATGGAGTCCTGCAACGCCAGACTGAAAGCGCCCTGCATGGCCGGCAACAAGCCCAACATGAACAACACGGCCAGGGTCGCTGCCGCCAGCATCAAACGCACACGTAACGAGCGGATCAACGGCAGCGCTCATTGAACAGGTAGCCCAGGCCACGCACGGTGTCGATCGGCTTGAACCCTGTGGGGCCTTCCAGCTTGCGGCGCAGGCGGCCGACCAAGACTTCAATGACGTTTGGATCGCGCTCGTCGTCGTCGGGGTAAAGCTGTTCCATCAAGCGGTCTTTGGCGACAACTTGCTGGTGATGGCGCATCAGGTATTCAAGGATGCGGTATTCGTAGGCGGTCAGCGCCAGGGGCTGTTCGTCGAGGGACGCTTGCTTGCGGTTGAGGTCCAGCAGCAAGGGCCCGGCAACGATAGTCGATTGGGTAAACCCGCTGGAGCGGCGCAGCAAGGCGTTCATGCGCGCCTCCAACTCTTCGAACTGGAATGGTTTGACCACGTAGTCGTCAGCGCCGGCGGCCAGGCCTTCGACCTTGTCCTGCCAGTTGCCGCGCGCGGTGAGGATTAGGATCGGAAACGTTTTGGCCTGGCTGCGCAGTTGGCGGATCAGGTCCAGGCCGCCCATGCCGGGCAGGCCCAGGTCGATAATCGCCAGGTCATGGTTGAATTGACCGACCTGGTAAAGCGCCTCTTCGGCGTTGGCCACAGCTTCGACCACGTGGCCGCTGTCGGTCAGGCGGGTAAACAGGTGATGACGCAGCAGCGCCTCATCTTCCACCACCAGCAATTTCATAAGGCTCTCCAAAGCAAATCAACTGTCCGACAGGGGGACATCATAGCGGCCCTGCAGGTCTTGCGGGCGCAGTTTAATGCCATTGAACTGGCCACTCAGGTGCGCGTAACCGGTGCGGTAGGCTGGCTGTGGGGTAGCAAGGCCCAGGGACTGGCCCCAAGGCGTAGGCTGACTGCTCGCGTCTTCGAAACTGACACGTTGAATCAAGGTGCTGGTTTTCTTGGTTTTCTCGCGGCCGAATGCGGCAAAGTCACCATCAGAGGCCTGGACCCCTGCGGTAGCACTGAGCATGGTCAACGCCAACATCAGCTTTTTGATCGCAGTCATGGTGTTACCTCATACGCGTTTGGCTGTTGAGGTCAGCCTACGCAAAAGCCCCTGAACTCCCCCTGAACAGGCGGTGCGCCGCCGCGGGCTATCCTCTGGCGCCTCAACTCGGCAAAATACCGCCCATGAATCTTCTGCCCGCTTGCTGCACACCACTCGACGCCCATTGGCCACTGCCCGAACCATTACCGGGAACAGTGTTTCTCGGCACTCACTTCGACCCGGCATTGTTGGCAGCCGGTGATTTCCAACGCTGCGCAGTGCCGGCACCGGCGAGCATCCAGCGCTCAGTGGCCAAACGCCAAGCCGAGTTTCTGGCCGGTCGCCTGTGCGCCCGCGCCGCTCTGCAACACCTCGATCAGCTTGACTGCATCCCGGCTATCGGCGAAGACCGTGCACCGGTCTGGCCCGCGCACATCAGTGGCTCGATCACACACAGCACCGGGCATGCCGCGGCGATTGTCGGGTACAAGGCGCAATGGCGCGGGTTGGGGATGGACCTGGAAAATGTACTCACGCTGGAGCGCGCAGAGCGTCTGGCCGGGGAAATTCTGACAGCCGACGAACTGCAGCGTATGGGCGGTGTGGCGCGAGAGCAGATTGCCCTGCTAGTGACGCTGACGTTTTCGGTCAAAGAGAGCCTGTTCAAGGCGCTTTACCCGATTGTGCACAAGCGCTTCTACTTTGAGCATGCCGAGGTGGTGGAGTGGACCGAGACCGGGCATATAAAGCTGCGGTTGCTGACTGACTTGTCGGATGAGTGGTGCCATGGCAAGGAGTTGGTTGGGCAGTTTGCGGTGAATGATGGGCAGCTCTTGAGCCTCGTGAGCATCAGCGCCTGATAGGTCAGGTTTTATCCTGCCCCCTCGGCCAACTCAAACTGAAACACGCCCCACCCAGGTTGTTGCTCTTGCTGATCAATGCGCGCCCGCCGTGCCAATAGATAATCCGCCGTACAATCGACAAGCCCAGGCCGTGGCCCCCGGACGCTCGGGTGCGGCTGTCGTCGAGCCGCAGGAAGGGCGTAAAAATACGCTCCCAGGCGTTTTCCGGCACACCGGGGCCATCGTCCTCGACATCGATTCGACAGCGCACCTGACCCACCTGATAACTGATCAGCACTTGGCTCTGCGCGTGGCGCATGGCATTGCTCACCAGATTTTGCAGGGCACGGTGTAAATAGCGGGGTTCGGCGTCGACCCAGGCGTTATCCCAGTGGGCCGATGACAAGCAGATACCCCGCGCCACAGTCACCTGTGGGCGCAGTGGCGATAATTCGCCAATCACCTGATCAAGCAACGCATCAAGGTCCACTCGCTGAAAACTCAGCTCGGGTGCGCCCTGCTCCAGCCTTGCGTAGGTGAGCATTTCATCCACCAGGCCATCGAGGTCCTGGATATCGCTGTCCATGCCTTCCAGGTACTTGCGCCGGGCCTCTGGGGTAGCAGCGTCGCCGATCATCTCCAATCCGAAGCGCAGGCGCGCTACCGGCGTGCGCAGTTCGTGGGACACCGCACGTACCAGTTCGCGCTGAATCGCCAGCAATTGCTGCAAGTGCTCAGCCATGCCATTGAAGGCCGCGGCGAGGCGACCCACCGAGTCCGCTCCCCGGGCCGGCACGCGTACTTCCAGATTGCCCTTGGCAATGCGTGTCGCGGCCGCCTCCAGGCCACGCAGCCGGCGCTCAAGCTGACGCACCAGCAGATAGACGATCAAGCCGATCAAGGTCAGGCCAATCAAAGCAATCAGGACCAGCCACTGCACCGGGTACGGGTTCATTTGATACAGCGGACCGAGTTCCAGCACCCAGGGCGTACCGACGATGCCGGAGAACACGCGGATCGAGTCGCCACCCTTGCCCAGGGCCATCACCGTATCGCCCTCCGACACGCGGCGGCGCTGGTCGTCGTCCATATCTGCCTGGTCGAGGGTCATCAGGTGCATTTCGAACCCAAAGCCCTTGGCTTCTTTTATATCCGCCAACCTTTGCGGCTGCTCGGCCACGGGGAAGCGCACCAATTCGTCAGCCAGCAGGTAAATGGTCGCACGGGCCAGTTGTTCGCTGATCTGCTGCACCTCGCCCGTCAGCACCCATTGCTCTTTATCGCTGACCAGACGCAGAACACGGGCGGCGTGAGGGCCGGTCTGCTGCACCAGAACCTGGCCGCGTTGCAGGCTGTTGCGCTGGCTGAGGTCCAACTGTGCGTCGGTGAGGCTGCGCAGTTCCAGGGGGATCCCCAGCAAGCGCTCCCACACCGCCAAGGCACGTTGGCGTTCGATAGCGCTCATGGGTTGCAGGTTGTCGCCCATCAAGGCAAAGGTGCCATGGGCGAGGCGCTCGCGGTATTGGCCGCTGCGCACCTCGTTAAGCAGGTGCAAGGCCAGTACGCCCAACAGCGCCACCAGGATCAGCGCCGCGCACATGCCGCCGTAGATACGCAGGAAGATCGAGTTCACAGCGACATATCGGCGGCGGCTTCAGGGACGAATAAGTAGCCTTTGCTACGAATGGTCTTGATCAGACGCGGATGGATCGGATCGTCGCCGATTTTCGGGCGAATTCGTGAGATGCGTACATCGATGGACCGGTCTTGGCCGTCATAGCCGGTACCGCGCAGGGCGATAAAGATTTCTTCGCGGGACAGGATGCGCCCGGCATTCGCCACCAGCAGCCACAGCAGGTCAAATTCAGCGCTGGTCAGTTCGATACTGCCGTCGTGCAGCCAGGCTTCGCGCAGGGCGTTGTCTACCACCAACGGGCCGAATTCCAGGCGGCGCTGGTTTTCTACCGTTGCGGATTCGGCGGGCTCACTGCGCCGCAGCAGCGCCTGGATACGCGCCAGCAACAGCCGGGGGCGCACGGGTTTGCATACGTAGTCGTCGGCGCCCATGTCCAGGCCCAGCACCTGGTCCATGTCGTCGGTGCGCGCGGTAAGCATGAGGATCACGCCCTCGTAGCGCTCGCGCACCTTGCGGCAGATGCTCAGGCCATCTTCGCCGGGCAGCATCAGGTCGAGGATCACCAGGTCTGGTTGCTCGGCGATGATACGCGCTGCGGCCTGGGCGCCATCGCCTTCAACCGAAACACGCAGGCCGTTGCTTTCCAGGTACTCACGGGTCAATTCGGCCAATCGCTCGTCGTCCTCGACGATCAGGATTTGCCAGGCTTCTTGCTCCATGCGCTACCTCGATTCTAATTATTGTCATGTACGGGAAGCACAATACTGCCTCTATTGAAGGCCGATTGTAGCCATGCCCCAACCCTGGAACACAAGCCGGTAAATCCATTCGGTGATCGCGTTTTTTTGTGGTAGGGTTCGCGCCCTCAAAAATCCAACCGGCTGTTTTTATATTGGAATATTCGGTGACAAACGGCCGAATCCAGCAGTACTGCGGCCTACACGGGCGTTCCACGTTTCATACACATTTTACCCACAGCGTTATCCACAGGTCGTGCGTTGCTAAGCCCCCCAAAACGCATTATCTTGTACCTCGGCGCTAAAAAAACCCTACATGTAGGGTTTTGAGCGAAAAGACCCAACACAAGTCAGACAAGAAACTCAAGCCCTTTCTTGCTCCTGTTTGGTCGAACCCAAGCATTTTTTGAAAGCCCAAACCGCTCAAGCGGATGGCAGCCGTTTTCAAGCTCCAATAGCAGAAAACGGTACGGGTGTTGCAGTGCTTGAACCTGGCAACTGTCACCCACCAGGAATACGGCCAAGGGCATTAAAGCCCCGAACCGAAGACTTCGGCATGGAAGCGGCGCGAACAGCCCCCCTTCCTCCTGTCCCGAAGTTGTTATGCCAGGCCAACGCCTGCTGTAAGTGCTTCAGGACGGAACGGTGGGCACCGTGATGGTGCCCAAATAAATATAGAATGTGGAGACAACCCCCCATGCAAACCGACACAACTCGCGAGAACCCGCAGGGCTCCGTGCCGCTGGCAGCAGATTCGAATATGGATCTGTCCGCCACTGCACCAGGGCAACTGCGCGTGATCAAGCGTAACGGCACTGTCGTTCCTTACACCGATGACAAAATCACCGTCGCTATCACCAAAGCGTTTCTTGCAGTTGAAGGCGGCACCGCTGCCGCTTCGTCGCGCATCCACGACACCGTTGCCCGCCTGACCGAACAAGTCACCGCGACCTTCAAGCGTCGCATGCCGTCGGGCGGCACTATCCACATCGAAGAAATCCAGGACCAGGTCGAACTGGCCCTGATGCGTGCCGGCGAGCAAAAAGTTGCGCGCGACTACGTGATCTACCGTGACGCCCGCTCCAAAGAGCGCGCCGTGCGCTCCCCGGCCGAAGAAGCCGCCGTACAAGCTCACCCGTCGATCCGCATCACCCTGGCCGACGGTACGTTTGCACCGCTGGACCTGGGCCGCCTGAACACCATCATCACCGAGGCCTGCGAAGGCCTGGAAGAAGTCGACGGTGACCTGATCCAGCGCGAAACCCTGAAGAACCTGTACGACGGCGTGGCCCTGACCGACGTCAACACCGCCCTGGTGATGACCGCCCGTACCCTGGTTGAACGCGAGCCGAACTACTCGTTCGTGACCGCGCGCCTGCTGATGGACACCCTGCGTGCCGAAGGCCTGGGCTTCCTGGGCGTGGCCGACAGCGCCACCCACCACGAAATGGCCGACCTGTATGCCAAGGCCCTGCCTGCCTACGTCGCCAAGGGTATCGAGTTCGAATTGCTGAACCCAATCCTGGCCACTTTCGACCTGGAAAAACTCGGCAAGGCGATCAATCACGAGCGCGACCAGCAGTTCACTTACCTGGGCCTGCAAACCCTGTACGACCGTTACTTCATCCACAAGGACGGTATCCGCTTCGAACTGCCGCAAGTGTTCTTCATGCGCGTGGCCATGGGCCTGGCGATCGAAGAGAAACACAAAGAAGACCGTGCGATCGAGTTCTACAACCTGCTGTCGTCCTTCGACTACATGTCGTCGACCCCGACGCTGTTCAACGCCGGCACCCTGCGTCCACAGCTGTCGAGCTGCTACCTGACCACCGTGCCGGATGACCTGTCGGGCATCTACCACGCGATCCACGACAACGCCATGTTGTCCAAATTCGCAGGCGGCCTGGGCAACGACTGGACGCCGGTGCGGGCCTTGGGTTCGTACATCAAGGGCACCAACGGCAAGTCCCAGGGCGTCGTACCGTTCCTGAAAGTCGTGAACGACACCGCGGTAGCGGTCAACCAGGGCGGCAAGCGCAAAGGCGCTGTGTGTGCCTACCTGGAAACCTGGCACATGGACATTGAAGAGTTCATCGAGCTGCGCAAGAACACAGGTGATGATCGTCGTCGTACCCACGACATGAACACCGCCAACTGGATCCCTGACCTGTTCATGAAGCGTGTCTTCGATGACGGCCCGTGGACCCTGTTCTCGCCATCCGAAGTGCCGGACCTGCACGACCTGACCGGCAAGGCTTTCGAAGAACGCTACGAGTATTACGAAGCCCTGTCCCAGTACCCAGGCAAGATCAAGCTGTTCAAGACCATCCAGGCCAAAGACCTGTGGCGCAAGATGCTGTCCATGCTGTTCGAAACCGGCCACCCATGGCTGACCTTCAAGGACCCATGCAACCTGCGCAGCCCGCAGCAGCACGTGGGCGTGGTTCACAGCTCGAACCTGTGCACCGAGATCACCTTGAACACCAACAAGGACGAGATCGCCGTTTGCAACCTGGGTTCGATCAACCTGCCGAACCACATCGTCAACGGCAAGCTGGACACTGCCAAG
Organism: Pseudomonas sivasensis; assembly: GCF_021391435.1. NCBI lineage: Bacteria > Pseudomonadati > Pseudomonadota > Gammaproteobacteria > Pseudomonadales > Pseudomonadaceae > Pseudomonas > Pseudomonas sivasensis. The sequence goes on from NZ_CP090029.1 coordinate 4,827,421, forward strand.
CTGGAGCGCACCGTCAACACCGCAGTTCGCATGCTCGATAACGTAATCGACATCAACTACTACTCGGTGCCACAGGCGCAGAACTCCAACTTCAAGCACCGCCCGGTTGGCCTGGGCATCATGGGCTTCCAGGACGCGCTGTACCTGCAGCACATCCCTTACGGTTCGGATGCAGCGGTCGAGTTCGCCGACAAGTCCATGGAAGCGGTCAGCTACTACGCGATCCAGGCTTCCTGCGACCTGGCCGACGAGCGCGGTGCCTACGAGACGTTCCAGGGTTCGCTGTGGTCCAAAGGCATCCTGCCGCTGGACTCGCAACAGATCCTGATCGAGCAACGTGGCCAGAAGTACATTGATGTTGACCTGGAAGAATCCCTGGACTGGGCGCCGGTACGTGCCCGCGTGCAGAAAGGTATTCGTAACTCCAACATCATGGCCATCGCACCGACCGCGACCATCGCCAACATCACCGGCGTGTCCCAGTCGATCGAACCGACCTACCAGAACCTGTATGTGAAATCGAACCTGTCGGGCGAATTCACCGTGATCAACCCGTACCTGGTTCGCGACCTCAAGGCTCGCGACCTGTGGGACTCGGTCATGATCAACGACCTGAAGTACTACGACGGTTCCGTGCAGCAGATCGAGCGCATCCCGCAAGAACTCAAAGAGCTCTACGCGACCGCCTTCGAAGTGGACACCAAGTGGATCGTTGACGCCGCCAGCCGTCGTCAGAAGTGGATCGACCAGGCTCAGTCCCTGAACCTGTACATCGCTGGCGCTTCGGGCAAGAAGCTGGACGTGACCTACCGCATGGCTTGGTACCGTGGCCTGAAAACCACTTACTACCTCCGTGCCCTGGCCGCAACCAGCACCGAGAAGTCGACCATCAACACCGGTAAGCTGAACGCTGTATCCAGCGGCAACCATGGTGATGACTCGGTACTCGCTGCTCCAGCCGGTCCGGCACCCGTGCCAAAGGCCTGCGCGATTGATGAGCCGGATTGCGAAGCTTGCCAATAAGCTGAGCAGGTAAGCGCCCAACAGCGCTTACTCGAAACCCCCGATCAACCCTCTGGGCTGGTCGGGGGTTTTCTTTTGCCTGCGGTTTGATCGCTCTCACGCGTGGGGACCGTTTCAAACACACTTTTCTTACATCCACAAAAAAGCCCCTCTCACGAGGGGCTTCTTGTGGAGCATTACCGCATCAGGTCATCTGAATGATGGTCTGCATGATGGTGCTCTGGGTGGAGATGGTCTTGGCGTTCGCCTGATAGTTGCTCTGGGCCTTGATCAGGTCTACCAGCTCGTTGGTCAGGTTGACGTTGGAGTTCTCCAGGGAGTTGGCCACAATCGAACCCAGGGTCCCGGATTGCGGGGTGTCGTAACCCGGCTGGCCCGAGGAGAAGGTCTCTCTCCAAGCGGTACTGCCCGCAGGCTGCAGGCCCTGTTCGTTGTTGAAGCTGGCCAGGGAGATCTGGCCAATGGCCTTGCTCTGCTGGTTGCTGAACGTGGCGAACATGACGCCGTTGCCGTCGATTTTCAGGCCGGTGATCTGGCCGGTGGCGTAGCCGTCGGTAGTCGGTGGGTTGCGGTAGCTGGCAGAGTTGTACTGGGTGATATTGCCCATATTCACGGCAATTGGCCCGGCGGTCGCTTCGTTTGGCGTCCAATTGCCATCGGTCACCGATCCTGGGACCCAGCCAGTGAGCGTCAATGTCTTGCTGCTCACGCCACCGGTAACAACATCTTTAAGCTTACCGGCACCATCAAAAGTGATGGTCGATGGCACAGGTGCAGTGGTGCCGGTCGTTGTCGGCTTGGAACCATCCAGGTTACGACCATCGATCAACGTGTAGGCATTCCATTCGTTGGCGTCGGTTTTCACCATGTACTGCACCATGGCGTGCGAGTTGCCTTGGGAGTCGTACAAGGTGGTGCTGTACTGAGTGGTAAAGGTGGTGGTGTCGCTTGGGTTGAACGGCTTGTCGGTCTGATTGATCACCGGCTCCGACGAGTTCAGGTTACTGGTGGAATCCACTTTGGTGGACGCCTTCGGCGGCAGGTAAGACAAGTTCAGTTGCAGGTCGGTCAAGCCACCCTTGATGATCTTGCCGTCTTCATCCGCTGCGTAGCCTTGCAGGCGCGAGGTGCCGGTGTTGTTGGTGATATAGCCGTCTTTGTCGGCACGGAACGCACCACTACGGGTGTATTCCAGCGAACCGTCGCTGCCCTTCTGCACGAAGAAGCCACCGCCCTGGATCGCCATGTCCAGCACGCCGCCGCTGTTGTTGACGTCACCTTGGGTGAACTGCTGGGACACCGCCGCCAGGTTCACACCATTGCCGATGCTGTTCTGGCCGGTGCCCAATTTGGATGCGGCGTAGATGTCGGCGAATTCCGCACGGGACGACTTGAAGCCAGTGGTCGCGACGTTGGCGATGTTGTTGCCAGTCACGTCCAATTGTTTGTTGGCCGCATAGAGGCCGCTAAGGCCGATATTAAAAGACATGTTTCTCTCCCTCTGCCGTAGTTAGCCGGCTCTATGTACCGATAGTCTGAATTTGCGACAGCTTGACGCTGCCCATGCCACCCGCAAGGTTCAGCAGCATCTCGCCACCGGTCTTGCTCAAAGTCACGCTGGTCACCGTTGCCGGCAACGAAGTGGCCAGGGCCACTGAATCGCCCGCGTCATTCTTGGTCGTGGCCGCGAAGGTGTAGGTGCCCGCTGGAGCCACCTCACCCGCATCGTTCTTGCCATCCCAGATGAAGCTCGCAGTGCCGGCGCTCTGGGCACCCATATCAATGGTGCGCACCAAGTTGCCATCTTTGTCTGTGATCTTGATGGCGACGTTGCCGGTGGCTGCAGTCACAGCTACCGAACCGTTCATGCTCTTGCTCGTATCCACCAGGGCCTTGTCGGTCTGGGTGATGATCGAACGCCCAACCAGCGACGAAGCCTGCAGCGCCTGGGAGGAGCTGAAGTTGCTGGAAATTGCATTCACCGAGTCGTTGAGGGTGTTGATGCCTTCCAGGCTGCTGAACTGGGCCAGTTGGGCCACAAATGCACCGTTGTCCTGAGGCGACAGCGGGTCCTGGTTTTTTAGCTGGGTGACGAGCAGCTGCAGGAATGCATCTTTACCCAACGACTGATTGCCGGTAGCAGCAGCAGCCGTACTCGCGACATTGTTTGTTGCAGTGCTGACCTTGGAATTGAAAAGGTCCTGGACTGCCGAATTAGTAGACGTATCAACGATGGCCATTATTTGGCGCCCCTTATCACTGACCCAGGGTCAGGACCTTCTGCATCATGGTTTTGGCGGTGTTCATCATTTCCGCATTGGTCTGGAACGAGCGGCTGGCGGAAATCATGTCGGCCATTTCCTCGACCACGTTGACGTTCGGGTAGTACACGTAGCCTTTTTCGTTCGCAGCCGGGTGGTTCGGCTCGTAGCGGGCTTCGAGGTTGCTCTGGTCTTCGACCACGCCGAGCACCTGCACGCCAGAGCCTGCTGCGCCCTGCTCCTGGAACAACGAATCGCTGCCGCCGTTCTGGCCGCCCTGGAACATGGTCGCGAAGACCGGGTGACGCGCACGGTAGGTCTGGTCAATGCTCGAAGACACAGTCTCGGCGTTGGCGATGTTACTGGCGACGGTGTTGAGACGCGTGGTCTGGGCGCTCATGCCACTACCGGCAATATTGAAAACACTGGACAGGGACATGGCTTACTCTCCACGAAGGGCCGACATCAGCCCTTTGAATTTGCTGTTGAGCAGCGTAAAGCTGGCTTGGAAGTTCACCGAGTTCTCGGCGTAGGCCGATTGCTCCAGCTGGGCGTCGACGGTGTTCTGGTCGATCGACGGCTGCATCGGCGTGCGATACAGCAGCGACTCGTCACCACTGCTCAGACCTTGTGCTTCGATATGACGGTTGTTGGTCATGTTCAAGGCGAAGGTGCCGTTCTTGGTCTTGTCCTGCTGTGCGGCAAGCACGGCGGAGAAGTCCAGGTCCCGAGCCTTGTAGTTCGGGGTATCGGCGTTGGCAATGTTGTTGGCCAGGACTTCAGCACGCTGGGCGCGGAAGCCCAGGGCTTTTTCGTGGATACCGAGCGCTTTATCGAAGCTGATGCTCATGGCGGAAACCTTTAGGCTGACCTGCTGTTCGTTAACTGGGTTATAGCAAAGCGCATGCCAGTTTCTGAAAAGCCCATGAATCAAGGGTTTACGGGGATATTGCCGGCGGCAATGCCAGAAAAGCGGCAACGGGTCTCCGCGTAGCGCCAGTAAAGCGGCAATCCGGCTTGCCGCTATCCTGAGGATTGCCGCACAAAAAAAATGTGGGAGGGGGCTTGCCCCCGATAGCGGTGTATCAGTGATAGATGCATCAACTGAACCACCGTTATCGGGGGCAAGCCCCCTTCCACATTCTTGACCGCGTACGCTTTATTACTTGGCCTGGTAGATGATCCCAGGGCTGCACTGCACCATCTGGAAATGATCCGGCAGGCCATTGAGCGCCTCGGAAGCACCGAGGAACAAGTAACCGCCACGCTTGAGGGTGCCGTGGATGCGCAAGAGGATGTCTTTCTTCACTTCGGCCGAAAAGTAGATCAGCACGTTGCGGCAAAATACCATGTCGAACTTGCCAAGGCTGGCGTAGCTATCAAGCAGGTTGAACGAGCGGAACTCAACGCGGCTCTTGATTGGCGCCTTGATCGCCCAACGCCCCGCCCCTTTCGGGTCGAAGTAACGTTGCAGGCGTTCCTGTGACAAACCACGTCCCAGAGCCAGGCTGTCGTACTCGCCGGTCTTGCAATTAGTGAGCATGGTGCCGGACAGGTCAGTGGCAACAATTTGTGCCCCGGCCTTCAACTGACCCATGTTTGTCCGTTCGAACTCATCAATGGACATCGAGATAGAGTACGGTTCCTGCCCCGAGGAGCAGGCTGCCGACCAGATACGCAGACGCTGGCCCGGGCTGGCCTTGATAGCCTCCGGCAGCACTTTGCTCTTGAGCACTTCAAAGGGGTAGGTATCACGAAACCAAAGGGTTTCGTTGGTGGTCATGGCATCGACCACCATTTCTTTGAGACCACTGCGCGGCTGCCCCTGGATCCGTTGAACCAACTCGCCCAGGGACTTGATGCCCTGCTGCTCCATCAGTTTGTTAAGACGGCTGGATACCAGGTATTGCTTGTTTTCACCGAGCAATATGCCACAGGCTTTTTCCAGGAAGACCCGGAACTGTTCAAAATCCAAATTACCCGTAGACACTGATACCGCCTCTAAAATCGTAAGACCGCCAGGGCAACAAGCCCTTAGCTGTGATCTGCTGCCTTGATCCGGTCGACTACCCGGGATGCCAGGTCATCAGGACGGAATTTGGCCAGGAAGTCATCGGCACCGACCTTCTTGACCATCGCCTGATTGAATACGCCCGACAACGAAGTATGCAGGATGATATGCAATTTTTGCATGCGTGGATCGCTGCGTATCTCAGCCGTGAGGGTGTAGCCGTCCATTTCCGGCATCTCGATGTCGGAGATCATCATCAAGAATTCTTCTTCCGGTTTCTTGCCTTCATCCACCAGCTTGCGCAGGTAATCCAGCGCCTGGCGACCATCATTAAGCGCCACGACTTCCACGCCGACGGTTTGCAGGCAACGGGTCACCTGCTTGCGTGCCACCGAGGAGTCATCCACCGTGAGCACACGCAGCGAGACCGCCTTATGCGCCGTTTCGGCATCCACCACGCCCACGGAAATCGATTCCGAGGTCGGCGCAACTTCGGCGAGGATCTTCTCCACGTCGATGATTTCCACCAACTGGTTATCGACCCGCGTCACTGCCGTGAGGTAGTGGTCGCGGCCAGTGCCCTTGGGCGGCGGATGAATCTCTTCCCAGTTCATGTTGACGATGCGCTCCACCGAGCGAACCAGGAAACCCTGGGTCTTGGTGTTGTACTCGGTGATGATTACGAACGGGTTCTCGCGGTCCTGCAGGCCAGCCGAACCGGTGGCCAGGGCCAGGTCAAGAATCGGGATGGTCGCGCCACGGATGTTGGCTACGCCACACACCACAGGGCTGGACTTGGGCATGATCGTCAGCTTGGGACATTGCAGCACTTCCCGCACCTTGAACACATTGATGCCGTACAGCTGTTTGCCATCCAGGCGAAAAAGCAACAACTCCAGGCGATTCTGCCCTACCAGCTGTGTGCGCTGGTTTACTGAATCCATTACTCCTGCCATGCCCAGACTCCTACGCTAAAACCTTGAAGGTGCGACGCGCACCCAACACTAAACGGCACGAGCTTTGCTATTTATTGGCCATGGATATTAAAACGACAGTTTCCCGACGCCTTCGATTCCCACAGTACCGCAGATTGCTCTGCGCCTCGGTGGCATTGCTTGCTTCCTGCCTCGGCGCCACGGCCCGCGCAGATAACGTCACCTTGCCTGATCTACTTATCGGCGTCACTCAGGGCTTTCTTGAGTTCACTGTAGAAGATTATCTGGCGACCACCCAGACACCGGGCCGTTATGAAATCCAGGTCAACCAGTTGGACCCGCGCCTGCGCATGCCTATGTGCGACAAGGAATTGACAGCGACCCTGGAAAGCCCCGCTCAGCCTATCGGCCGCGTGACGGTGCGGGTGCGCTGCGATGGCGCCTCGCCCTGGACGGTGTTTGTGCCGGCACAGGTCAAGCTATTCCGCGATGTAGTGGTGGTGGCCCGACCGCTGAAACGCACCGGCATCATTGGTTTTGAAGACGTTGTGCTGCGTGAACGCGACATCAGCCTGATCAACCAGGGCTATCTCACATCAGTGGACCAGGCCATCGGGCAGAAATTGACCCGACCAGTGGTCACCGATCAGGTGATTACGCTGGTGCATCTGGAACAGGCCGAGGTCATTCGCAAGGGCGATCAGGTGGTGATTTCCGCGAGCAGCGGAGGATTGAATGTGAAAATGCCTGGCGAAGCACTGTCCAACGGCGGCATGAGCGAACAGATTCGAGTCAAGAACCTCAACTCCAACCGCGTGATCAAGGCGCGGGTGACAGCCCCAGGGCAAGTCGAGGTCGCTTTATAGATTACTGGTACAGGACGCTGGGTTTTCCTACACTGTGCACGAGAAGTCCCGTGCGGAGATTTATTGTCATTCGCGCCTAAAGTTTGTCCGGGTATGGCCGAAAACATGGCAAGCGTCCAAATACCCAGAGGTTTTTTTATCATGGTCATCGATTTCAGCCGTTTGAATAACGCCCCGACGACGTCAGGCACTACGCGCACCACCAGCACCAAGGACAGCGTAGAAGCCAAGGCCCCGGCGCTGCCCGTCAAGGCAGAACAGGCCAGCCAGAGCGGGGAATCCGTACACCTGAGCAATGAGGCTCAACAGTTGCAGAAGGTCACTGACTCGCTGCGCGATCAACCCGTGGTCAATAAAGCCCGTGTGGCCGAATTGAAACAGGCAATCGCCGATGGCAGCTATAAAGTCGACAGCAACCGTGTAGCCAGCAAGCTGCTTAATTTCGAAGCCGAGCGCTAGGCAAAGGCCTGCGCAGGGCTTTTGGACGCTTAAAACCCAAGGCCAGCCATGCATCACGACGAACATTTGCTGCAACTGATCATTGATGATCTAGCGCCGACGCAACAATTGCTGGAGCTGCTAAGAGAGGAATCACTGGCCCTTTACGGCCGGGATATGCCGTTGCTGGAAGAAATTCTGGCCCGCAAACAGTCGCTGATTGTCCTCTTGGAACAGCACGGCAAAAAACGCAGCCAGATCCTGATCAGCCTTGGCCTGCCGGCAGACCACGACGGCTTGGCGCAGCTGGCCAGCCACTCCTCGGTCGGCGATCAGCTCTTGAGCCAGAGCAAAGAACTCAACCAATTGCTCGCCCAGTGCCAGGAAGCCAACCTGCTTAACGGTCAGTCGATCCAGCTTCAGCAAGCCACGACCGCCAACCAGTTGCGCATACTCCACGGCGGAGAGCCGCCGGCACTGTATAACGCCCAGGGATCAACCTCGCGCCTGGTCAAGCCAAGCACCCGCAGCCAAGCCTGACGCCAGTTTACTGTGCGCCCTATCCAAGGCGCGCCACATGCTGGCAAAATGCCGGTTCTTGCGTGTAGTCGTATTTTGTCTGGAGATGGAAGAACCGTGTTCAACGCCCTTAATGCGGAAGATGCGCCGCAGCCACCCAAGGTGCTCACCACGCCTCTGGAAATCGCAGGCACCTTGCGGATGCTGCAAGACAGCCATGACCCGCTGATCATCACCTTCCATGAGCGCAGCCAGCGCTTCCAGAGCTATCTGGTGGACGTTAACCGTGACAGCAGCACGCTGGCGCTGGACGAAATGATCCCCCGTGATGGCGAACGCCACCTCGAAAACGGCGAACCCTTCCGTATCGAAGGCTTCCACGACGGCGTGCGCGTCGCCTGGGAAAGCACCGGCAACCTCAAAATCAGCGAAAAAGATGGCCACCGTATCTACACCGGCAGCCTGCCGGACGAGGTGGTCTACCATCAGCGCCGCAATGCATTTCGCGCCGCGCTGAAGCTGGCACAACTGGTGAACATCGAGCTCGGCGGCGAAAAACTCAAGGCGCCTGTCAACGGCAAATTGCTCGATATCTCCGCCACCGGCTGCAAACTGCGCTTTGAAGGCGACATCTCCGAACGCTTGCAACTGGGCCAGGTATACGACCGCTTTATCGCCGCCCTGCCGTTTGGCAGCATGACCACTTCGGTCGAGCTGCGTTACCTGCACTTCGAAGAGAAGATAAACACCACCTTTGCCGGCGTGCGCTTCCACAACATGAGTGGCCTGGTGCAGCGCCAAGTCGAACGTTTTGTGTATCAACTGCAGCGAGAAGCGCGGCGCTTCGACAAGGACGACGATTTTTAATCATTAAAGATTACGGCAAAAAAACGGGCAGATCCTTTGGGGATCTGCCCGTTTTTACTTTCAGGGGCGCGCCCTGCTCAAGTCATGCGGATGCTCTTCCGGCCCCAGAGGTTCCGGCGGCCCGACAAAGGCTGGCTCATCTACTGGCGCCTGGGGATCAGTTTCCGGCTCAGGCTCAGGACTAGGATCAGGGACATTCTGCATCTGCTCCTGCACCACTTGCTCATCGACCCGTGGATCAAGCGCGGCCACCAGCGGCGAACTCGACATGCTGTCGGGCATCGCCACGTGATGCAGCGGGGCATCCTCCACCTGATGCAAATTGGTCACCGCCTTCGGCCGGATGCGCCACACCAGGATCAACGCACACAGGCTGAAGAAGGCATACAGCATTTGGCTGCCGAACATCTTCATGATCACGCCTGCCAGCAACGGCCCGATACTCGCACCAACGCCATAAGTCACCAGCAGCATGGCGGTCAGCGATACTCGACGATCGCCTTCCACATGGTCATTGGAAAACGCCACCGCCAGCGGGTACAGACAGAACTGCACCAGCGAACACAGGAAGCCCGCGACAAACAGCACTTCCAGCGGCACCTGAGTCATGATCGCCAGCGGCAAGGCCGCTACCGCCAGGCACAAGGCAAAACAACGAATCAACAGCGCCCTATCATAACGATCCGACAACCAGCCCAGAGGCCACTGCACCAGCAGCCCGGCAAAAATGCAGCTACCCATGAACAGGCCGACTTGCTCCGTCGTGAGCCCCTGCTGGGACGCATAAAGCGGCGCCAAACCGTAAAACGAACCGACAATCAGCCCCGCACCCAGCACTGTACTTAGCGACTGGGGCACGCGCTTGATAAAGAAACGCGGCTCCATCGGCGCGGGGTGTAAGGCCGCCGGGTGAATACGTCGAGTCATGGCCACCGGCACCAGGCACAGGGCAAAGCACAGCGCCACCAGCATCAGCAACTCAAGGCCAAGCTGGGGATGCATGACCAGGATCAATTGACCCAGCACCAGCCCAAGGTAGGACGCGATCATATAGCCGCTGAATACCACGCCCCTCTGCTTGGCATCCGCCTGCTCATTGAGCCAGCTCTCGATGACCATGTACTGGCACATCATTCCGAGGCCGACGATCATCCGCAGCACGATCCAGGCCGGCAACCAGTCGATCAGGCCATGGCCCAGCACCGCCGCGCCGACGATACCGGCGCAGGTGGCATAGGCACGGATATGCCCGACTCTCGCAATCAAGCGGTGCCCGATCTTGCCGCCCAAAACCAGGCCAAAGTAGTTGGCCGCCATCAGCGCACCCACCCATAGGCTGTCGACATGGTCGGCCGCCAGACGCAAGGCCAGGTAGGTACTGAGCAGGCCAGAGCCGATCAGCATCATCAAGGACGCGAAATAAAGGGCTCGAAAAGATTTCCAGATCTGACGCATCGGCGTTCCGAGCGGCTCCTTGCAGTGAGAGACAGGGCTATCGGCATGATAGTCCTGGGTGGCCGGTTCCGGACAGGCGGTATGAGCTGTTTCCGGGGATTAATTTGCTTGAACAGCTCAGACGACACAGGGCGTCGTAAGAGGTACACCATCGCGAAAAATACCCGACAGCACCTGCTGTGAACATTGATCGGCGGCAAGGTTCGATTGTTGTTTGAAAAGACCGAGCACGCACAAAAAAGCCCCGCCCAGAATAGTCTGTGCGGGGCTTTGGAACTGGTGTCCCAGGGCCGGTTCGAACGGCCAACCTTCCCCTTAGGAGGGTCAAACCAAGTCCAGCCACCATTGATGAAATCCAGTATCTATTGGCCTTAGCGTCCGGTTGTGTCCGTAAAAACGACCCCGTATAGTTCTTTTTGCACCCACAATGCACCCATGGGAACAAATTGAAAGAGAAGCTAACAGCCAAACTGCTGGGATCACTGCAGGTCACTGGCAACGAATACGAGGTTCACGATACCACCGTCGGCGGTCTATTCGTGCGTGTTACTGCGGCAGGTGCAAAGTCTTACGTCGTCACCTGGGCCCGCGGCCGAAAGAAGACTTTAGGCCGTGTCGGCATTCTCACGCTTGATCAAGCGCGCACTGAGGCCACTCAGTACCTTGCAGAAGCCCGATCACATGGAGAGCCTCTGGCGGTCACTCAAGGCCGAAGGGGCGCCACCCTGCCCTCGCTGCGCGACTTCATCGACGACACCTATATGCCCTGGTTCAAGGCTCATCACAAAGGCCACGAGAAGACGCAGCACACCCTCAGCAATAACTTCGACTCAATCATGCCCCAGCGCTTGGACGCGATCACCGGGCGAGACCTGGAGCAGATTCGCACAGGATGGATGCAGGCCGGCAACAAGCCCTCCACGGTCAACCGGAAAATGGGCTCTATCAGCGGAGTATTCAGCCGGGCGGTCGAGTGGGATTACATCGACGAGCATCCTCTGGCCAAGCTGAAACAGCTCAAAGTCGACTCAAAGGGGGTGATTCGCTATTTAACTGCCGACGAGACCAAGCGCCTACGCGATGCCTTGAACGCTAGACAGGACGAAATGCGGGCCGAGCGTGAGAGTGCAAACATCTGGCGGACGGACCGCCACAGAGAGCCGATGCCAAGCCTGCTGCAACTGCCCTTCACCGATCACCTGAAGCCAATGGTGTTGGTATCGTTGAATACCGGCATAAGGCGCGGAGAGCTGTTCGACCTGGAATGGTCAGCGGTGAACTTCGACACGAAGACAATCACAGTCGCCGGGGCCACCACCAAGACAAGCGATACGCGCCACATCCCGATGAACAAGGAGACTATTGGTGTGCTGGAAGCCTGGAAGAAGCAGGTGAGCAAGTCGCCGTATGTCTTCCCAGGTCAGGGCGGCGGTCGCTTTGAGGACGTCAAAAGCGCCTGGCTCAAATTGCTTGAGCGGGCGCAGATCGACGGATTCCGCTGGCATGATATGCGGCACGACTTCGCTTCACGCCTGGTAATGGCTGGCGTACCGCTCAACACGGTACGGGATCTGCTGGGGCACGCCGACATCAAGATGACTTTGCGCTACGCGCACTTGGCGCCAGGTACCAAGGCCGCCGCGGTAGAGCTGATTTAGAGAGGCGGCTCAAAGGGCACGATGGTGCGGCTTTCTTTGTTTTCCTCAACGTGAGCCAGCAAATCAGGCCACCAAATTCGGACGCTATGCTTGTCAATGTATCCAACCCCCGGGACATCCCAAAACTGAGCGTTTTCTTCGATGCCATCGGTTAGAAAGACTTTGGACGCTTTAATCGTTTCCCAAATCCGCTGCTCCTCGTAAGTAATCAGAGAAGGAAGGTGGGTGCATAGGTGGATAAAGCGCTCACTTTCATCTGTCGACCATATTTCGCTCACTGCGCTCAGCAGAGACATAGGCCATGGCTCGCCCGCCGATACGACCGGGGCGTCCAAATCAAAAGCGATTTCCTCGATCGCAGCTTCCACCACGCCGGTGATGGACTGTCGTCGAATGCGAGAGATGAGCTCGATCATCAGCTTAACCTTGGGGTCGAGACGTAAAGTCAAGGTCTCTGTCTTCCGTGCGCCCTGGTTGGGCTTGTTCTTAGCCATCTCATCTGCACTCATCAATTTACGCATAAATCGAATCGTACCTTTTGCGTCCGCCGAAGTCCATGCGTTCACAATCAGCTCATGATTGCAGTTGACTACATGCAAATACGGCAATAGGATTCTCACATTGCCCAATCACTCTCGATGGGCATTTGGAGAATCCTATGGAACAAGCACCTCAAAAAATGGCGCCGCTGTCGTTGAGCGTCGAGGAATCTGCCCGAATCTTGGGCATCTCTCGCTCCGCCACATACGAGCTTATCGCTCAAGGCGAAATCAAGACTTTCAAGATCGGCCGCCGGCGCCTGGCTTTGGCATCCGAGCTGAAGGCGTTCGTCGAGCGCGCAGCAAAGGTCGGCGCACGGTGAAGTGCGAAAAGAATAAGGAGTGGGGATTGCGCAGGACTGCGCGGGAGATTGCCAAGGCGGTGCTAGAACACCGCCTTAGCGAAAACACACTGGATAGCACCAACGTGAAGGGCAAACTATGACACGCCATTCTTCAACTGAGCAAGACCGCAAGATGATGGAGGCCCTGCGAAACGGGCCGGTATCGACCATCGAGGCCGCAAAGGAACTGGATATTGTCCAGCCACCAAACACCATTCGCCGACTCAGGAAAAAGGGTCACGAAATCCGCACCTACTGGACGCATCAGTCCACTGAGCCAGGCCGGCCGCCACACCGCGTTGCCAAGTACATCCTGATGCGCGAAGCGTCGTAATCCGGAGACCACAAAGGACGCCGCTAAATTGCGGCGTCCTTTGTGCCTGCCTGCGAGCTGCTGGCGGGCTTCGGCCCGTTCTTTATCCAGCCGAATTACGCTGAGGTCGATTCAGTGGAATGCCTAGCCACAAAACTACTTAGCCGCGGTGACGCGGTGAGCATTGAGCTTGGGCAGCTCGTCATTCAACCGGCGAGCGGCAAGCCTGTACCGCCTGAGTGGATGAACGCCAATGCGCGGGAGATCTGCCGATCGGTATTGGTTGCGGCAGGCATTGACGCCTACGAGTACGTGGGACACCGCACTGGTCACTACGGGAAGCGCAGAGCTGCAGGTTTGACTCTAATTTTCGCATCGGTGATCACAGGTGAACCCGCATACGCCATCTTCAACGTGGACCTGGCTAGAAAGCGGACCACGGCGGGCGGCAAGGCCGGTGATCCTCTTCCTGCTGGCGAGTTCCGTGTGGGTGAGCGGAGCCACTTCTACAAGTTCTGGCTGGCCATGGGTTTGCAGATGCCAGATCGGATGCAGCGGTTCCACAAGTGCATGGGCAAGCTATCCAGTTTCTTGCTGGCGGGCAGCGTAACCAATGAGCGCCTTGACGTGCAGTCAATCCGACACGTGACCATCGATGCTGATCAAGCGCGGTCGGCGATTTTAGGGCACAAGGAGGGCACAACTAAGGCACAAGGAGGGCACAAGGAGGGCACAACTCCAGGGCACAAGGAACCTGCTACAGAGCACGATCTACAAGGGTTTCAGCCGAATTCAACTACGTGCGTTGAAAACCACGGAAACAAGGTAATAAGGGAGGACGGTAACAAGGTACGTCCTTACTCCCCCATACACACACCTAAGCCACCACAGGACCAGAGTGTTGATGAGTGGTTGGAGGCATACAGCTCAACCTGATCTACTTTGCTGAGAAGGCACCGACCGCCGACAAATGAAAAAGGGCACCACCCTGTTTCGGGGTAGTGCCCTAGATGCCGCGGAGGTTCCGATGTTTGCCAGCCCTACTCCAACACCACCGCGCGGTAAGGCTGATCGCCGCCCAGGTCATCCGAGCCGAACAAAGCCTGATTGACGGCCTTTCTACTCTCAAGCAGAAGGTCATGCTCATCATGAGTGCCAATGTCCGCCGCAACCCACTCAGGGAGCTCCCTACGCCGCCGCATCTCGCTCAGGTGCGTCCACCACCGGGTAGCATGGCGCCGCTCTGCGAGAATGAGCTCAACCACCAAGGTTCGTTGCTTCTCGGTGAAGAGGGGCAGATGTAAGGCGCTAGAGTCGGCCACCTCAGTGCCAACCGAGCCACCCCCTTCAAATTCAGGCTTATCTTGGCCTTTCAGGGCGTTACTGATATTTTGGTAAAGTTGCATGACGTTCACCTTCAAGTTTCGTCGTGTGATCGCCAAGCCGCTGTTCGCGCAGCGGCTTGGCACCTCTTCTGAGATGGCCCAAGCCTGGACCATCGACCTGATCGGCTAATTTCTCAGCTGATCGCCGGAGGTGAACGATCCGTTCACCTACTGCTTACCCTTCTCACTGATCCATCCCGCAGCCCAGCTCAAGGGATCTTTCGTGCCCATCGGTTTGAGTGGCTTGCCATCCCGCGCTGCTTGCTTACCCTCCTCCTCTGTTTCGGTGTGAATCCAAACCGTGGTGTGCCTGAAGCCTGCCTCACGTTGACGATCCTTGAAGAGCCTTTGACGCTCTGCCGCCGACAGGGGCTGCTTCTGTTTGTCTTGGCCTGCCATATTGCCTCCGTTACCACTTACGATATGAAGATGATGCATTTTTGTGAGTGGTAACGCAACAGGAAAAATGCAAAATAATTGCAGCCCCAAATCTGGGGGATCTGCACGGCCGAGATAACACGGGTTTGCGTGGCAACTACCGAGGAATTCTCGGTGGTTTCGCGAGAGGCTCGTAAAAGGGCTGGGTTCCCCACCACCGGTGGAAAACCCCAACTCGCTGCACTGGAGGAAATTACAGCCGCATCTGCCTGATGACCTGGCGCGGATCGGCGCCGGCACCCGAAACTTTCACCATCTGCCATGGCGAAGGGAACGGTACAGAGACGAGGTCCCGAAAAAGGCTCCCAAGCGACAATGCACATGATCACAATAGAGTGTGTGATGAAGACAGGCCTGGAGCCGCATAGCCGCATAATCTCGGAGATTTCCTTTGTGCTGAGCTACCCTGCCTCCAAAGGGGGAATTTTTGAAGCCCCCTGCTTTCCAAGAGCATGAGGACATCTTTGCTGTAGCTGAGCGTGTAAATCCTGTTGACGATGAGGTAGAGAAAAAGCTGTAATTGTCTACGGCGCTGTGATTATCCTGTGGATAACCTGTGCATAAGATTATCGCCGCTTTGGATGGGGGCGAATTTTGGAGAGGCCATGGCAGTCCCGAAAACAATTGCATCTGAACTCATTGATCGCTTAAATGATTTAAGCATCAGTAAAAAGCAATTGAGCGCTTTTGAAAAAGCTAGTTTCAAACGCGACATTGAAGCACTTAAAAGTAAGGATGCCAAAGTTGGTTTTATGGCTGCTGGTGTTTTTTTCGCCTTAACTGGCGAAAAAGACAAAGCACTTGAAAGTCATGAAGCGTCTCTCCGGTGCAGCGGCAACCACCCAACCATGCTTAAGAACTATGCAATATCTCTTAAGCACTTGGGGTACTATACTTCTGCATTTGACCGCTATTGTGACGCGCTCAAAAAGGACAGGACCGATACTTTCTGTGCGCTCAAAGCAGCAGAACTAGTTACTTGCACTGGAAGATTTCAAGCTTTCGAGAGCATTTTAAGTTCATACATCAAAGCAACTCAGGATGAGGCTATTATGAATGAATACAATATCGAGCAGTACGACAGCGCAAAAAAAGCCGCTCAACGTTTAAAGATTTCTGACGACAATTATAATCACGCCTTTATGAAAGCGGAAGAAGTCATCAGAAAGTACGATGTTCGCCCTACTGAGTGCATTGTAAATACTGTAAACTCAGACGGGCATGATTACTTATCTTTAGAACTTAGAGTAATGTGTTCAGGCGAAACACTCGCCAAAATGAATGAAGACATGGCAACTCTAGTCGCTGAAGATTTTGACTTTTCGGAGTGGAATAGAATGATATACGCATTCACTTATGCCACTCGCACTCCAACTCGCCCAGATAGCTCACAACACTAAAGATAAGGATATCTTATGCCTGTTACAAACTACTGCTTCATTGATGAAGCTGACCGCGCTATGGCTTCAGGATCTGGGAGCGAAATCACCTATAGAAGCGCATCAAGCAGAGCCTACTACGGGCTGTATCATTGTGCCTTGGCTTACGCAGACACTTTACTCACCCCCCCACTCTCTGCGTGTGGTGGCAGCTCCCATAAAAAAGTTTCCGACTACTACAAAGTTGGGCTCGCGCCAACTCGCGAGAAAACAGTGAAATTTAGAAAAGTTAGCTACCAGCTTCTTCAATTGCATAGCCAGCGCGTGAAAGCTGACTATAGGCTAGATACCGAATTTCACGAGGCGGATGCCGTTGCTGTTCTGATTAGCTCAAAGTCGACCTTTCAAGATCTTGTAGATCTGGGAGCATCGATCGCCGTCAGCACGCCGCCCAACCCAGCATCTGCGCCAGCGGTGTGACGTTTTGATCTCACAAAGACGTTTTGGTCTATCTGGTCGATCGGGAGTCGCTCCCACATCGACGAGACGGACCTAGCAAGCTGACTCATCAGGTCTCGTTGCCTCAAGCTCGCGATAGAGAACAGATAAGGGCCGGGTACGTAGCTCTTCATGCCGATCAAAATTCCTGCTCTGCCCGCTCCCCATGAGTCGGGCCACCTGAACTGCCTGTGGCTATTACGCCCTGCCGTGGGCTGCTGCTGACTTGACGAAAATGAAGTGCTGACGTATTGTCAACGCTCGTGGCCAGATGCGGGTCAGCTAGTTTACTAGTGAGAGGGTTCAATTCCCTTAAGGCCGACGAGTATCCCGCTGAAACTTAATATGTGGCCGCAGAACCATTAAGTCCGCCAATAAGTCTTTCGAAATCGATATATAATCTAAATTCTTAGCTTTAGCCAATTGAGCTACATCTATATCTTGTGCGCCCAGGAAACTGCAGCGACCCAAATCGGCACCGTCAAACCTCACGCCCGCTAAGCTAACCATTTTGAAAATCGTATTAGGCATCTTACAATTAATAAATTCTGCCTGATTTATATCCACACCCTCAAACTTAACACCAGCCAGGGTAGCACCCTGAAATTTGCACTTATACATCTTCACGGATATAAAAGCTGTATTTCTAATTGTGCAATCAACAAAATTTGAAGACCTCATGTCAACACCATCAAAAGTAGTTGAAGTTATCTTCCCCCCAGTTAATTTCATACCAATCACACTACTACCCTTTAATTTCAAGCCCTTCAACTCACGCCCCACCAAATGCAAATCTCTTACACTGAAATTTGTATTTCCGGCGACACTTAATCTTTTTAGAGCACCCATCTTTCTCAAGTGGGCTTCCGGAAAATCAAGGTCCGCGTAATCAGTAAGCTCCTCCTTACTCTGCAATATAGATTTTGCATGCTCTCGCCGTCCATCCAGCCACAATAAAAGCACACCAACAACGGCAAGCTCTATAAGCATCCCATGCAGCTCAACAAGCACATTTTCCCAAAACCCTCTATTGTAGACACCTAAAGTAGTATTTGGAAAAACAGTAGTACTTATAAACTCCCAAGCCGAGCTAATCGTAAAAATAACTATAAAAGCAACCAGCACAACAAGAAGTGCCGTCCCTATAGAACTATTTATAATCTTACGCAATTCCACGCCCTCTCCTTGTTCATTACTCGTACAATACGAAGCATCATCCTCAGCGTGATGCTTCCCTGCTGAAATTGGACTGATGCGCAGTGTGACGCCTTGTGCTCTCTGAGACAATTTCATCTCACTGAGATGGTTTGGTCTATCTGGCAGATCGGGAGTCGTTCCGATTTCATCGGTGCTCGCTCCTACAACGGCGAGACAGACCAAATGAGCCGAATCAGCCCCTCTCGCCTGACTGCTGCATGGGCCTCGAGCGGGAGCGAGATGCCGGTAACACTGAAATCTATCGTCGACCAACCATAAGGGCAACACGTTGACGCCAATTCAGAAGGTGGGCCTTCCAGATCACTCCATTGTTGAAGGACACACACCAGTGCATTAGCTCATCTATGTCTTTATCGAAAGGAATACGAACCACAAAGTTATGGTACGAACCTGGATCGATAGCAATCGCGCCCTGGTCTCCGATAGGAACGAGAAAACCATGCGGCGAGGTATTTTTATAAGCGTGATACGTCGAACCGTCGCGGTCCGATAACCAAACATCCTCAACGAACGCTGGCACACTACCGATGTTTCTAACCTTCACTTCGAAGACCTCAAGCAGTTGCCCAGCGCGGAATCCGTCCCTGTTGTTGTGCCTAGCTGCTTTTTGCCGATCACCCAACCCAGGGATGAGCTTCCCTTCCGCCTTTACCCGGCCTTTGCCCTTACGGTAATCGAGGACGCCTTTGACTATTGTCGACAGTGGCTTCAGAGCGGCTACTAGGTAGCCGACGAGCCCGCCCAGCGCTAATTCTTGCCACGCACCGTGCAGGTAATTGAACAATGATTGAAAGATCATTCGCATAGCCCCTATCCATGGAAGACATAAGCGTAACCGAGCTATCCTGCTGTAGATAGCTGAGCCAAGCCTGACAGCAGGCTGGAGCACGCGTTGCTGTGACACTAGCCCCTTAATGTGATCCTGGCTCTTAAACCATCCCGACCGAAGTGAGACTATCTCACCCTGCCAGTTCTGCTAACTGCCGAGGATTTCTCTGTGGTTCGCAAATCCCACCGATCAGTGGTATTTCCCCAATGAGGGAAGATGTGAGCAAACTTGCTCATATCCCATACGCGCCACGTTTTCATATCTCGCAAAACGTGGCGCGAGAATCTGACAAAACCTGCCATTCCAAAACGGCAGGTCAGCCCTCCCCGCTCCATCCGCAATCTGAGGTTGGACTGAGCTGAAATCCCAGCCCTGTATCAATTTGCCTACCCTCGATTTACTGCAACAAAAACGCCCTCTCCAATCCCGCCAAAACCAACTATTTCAGTCCCATTCAATCCCGTTCTGTGTATCACCTTAGGTGCACCTAAAAAGCACTGGATAAATGATCAGATCATGCCTAATGTGAGTTTTTGAGCCACTCAAACCCCATTCGAGGCCGCATCTATGAACACAGCTAAGCCCGCCCGAGGACGCCAGCACAAACCAACTCGCTCCGAGGTCGCTGCCGCCTGGGGCCGCCTTCGCGAAGCCGCAGCCGACGGAAGCGTTCAAGCCTCCGCCCTGCTGATAGCGCTCGCTGAAAACAAACCGGTCATCGCTATGGAATCGCCCACCGCATGACTGATCGCGATAAAGCCGGCAAGTGGAAGCCGGGGCAATCGGGTAATCCCGGCGGCCGATCCGGCCAGACGCAAGAGCTGCGCGCCCGACTCGCGGAAGGTGCAGACGCCGTGACAAAGAAGGTTCTGACAGCGGCCAAGAAGGGCGATATGCAGGCTTGCCGACTGATCCTTGAACGACTGGTACCGCCAATCAAGCCAACTGCCGAAACAGTGTGCTTCGAACTCGACGACACCGACTTGCCCAGCGCAGCCAAATCAATCCTTCGCGCAGTTGCCGCCGGCGAGCTACCGCCCGACCAGGGCAAGGCACTGATCGAAGGGCTAGGCGCTGTTGCCCGGGTCATCGAAGTTGCCGAGCTACAGAAGGCCGTCGAAGAACTCCGCGAACAGATGGAGGGAATGCGGCAATGAGCATTAAGTGGATGCGGGCCGAGCTCAAGCGAATTGCAGAAAAGATCGGCGCCGAAGACGAAGAAACAGTGCTCGTTATGTTGACGGTGGTGGACTGCAGGGTTGACGCGGTTGAGGAGGAGATGGACTACCCCAAGACAGTGGGCCACTCCTTCAACTATCCCGTCCTCGGCGTACAGTCGGTCATGCACTTCCCACTGTGCACCATGAACAGCTATGACGCGGCCAATCTGGCAGAGGCGTTCATTCTCCACGTCCGAGCAATCGAAAGCCTCCGCCGCCCTGCTCCAGTGGGTGTGATGGATATGCGGCCATTCCCAAGTTCTGGTGCCTGGATCTTCGCACCGCTGGCTGATGGGCAAAACATCAAAGAGCACGTCGCAGAACAGTACCAACTGATCATCGAGGCCCGCCATGAACATCCGTAACCAGGTGGCCAAGCTGCGTCAGCAATCAGGGCTCACTCAATTCAATCGTGACGTACGAGAGATCAGCGCCCTTATGGACGAGTTGCACGTAACAGCAACCGGCGGTGGCACCCGAGAAAACGTGTCCCTACTCGAAATTCTGAGCGAAGCATCAGACCAAAACCGGCCGAACCACGGCCAGACAATCAAAAGGTAACCCAATGAAAATCGGCAAACGATCCGTCCTCAAAGTTGGCTTGGCCAACCTCCATTACTCCGAATACGAGCACTCCCAGGTAGAGGCAAGAACATTCAATATTCAGCGACCCGATGGCACCAAAGGCACCTGGCAGGCCGGTGGCTTGCTGAAGTCTGTTCGCCATTTGCAGGGCTTGTCGCTGGAGGCGTTCAAGGACCTCGGAGAAGAGATCCTCTCGATTCGCGAGAACAAGGACCTCAACGCCGCTGCCATTGAGCGTAAGGGCAAGGAGCAGATTGATGGAATCATCCCCGCCCTGATGCCGGCGATGGAGAAGGCGGCAAAAGATATGCTCACGTTGGCACAAACGGTGGCCAGCGGCTTTGCAGCGGTCACGCCGCGCGCTAGCTCGGACGTTGTTGGTTTCCTGGCCGATCAGGAGCTACGAGCCATCGTGCGAGGCCTCAAGCCGGAGGAGCGTCAGCGCCTAGTAGCTGAAGCGCGCGCAGGCAGTCACCCCGACGTTGTAGAGGCGGTGCTCAGGGCAAACCCAATGCTCTCCGGGTTATCGCCAGAGGCGGCTGACAGCCTTTCGCGCGCAGGCATTGCCGCGTCGCGCGCCGAAGACATTGAAGGGCTCAAGCAGATGCTAGCGATCTACGATGACGTGCTGGCCACCGCCTCCAATGCTGGTGTCGCACTGAGCGGCATGGTTGCCAATTCTAATGGGTACACCGGCCGGTTTGAGAAGTGGCGATCGGGCTGCGAGGGCTCCGAAGCGCTTCGCGAATGGCTAGCGAAAATGCCCACTCGCACCTCTGCAAAAGCGGCCCCTGATCAATCCGAAGCGGCCTAACTGATCATCCGTGCGCTACGCAAGTTTAGGTAGCGCCCATCAGCCGGCTGATTCTTTGAGTAAGAAGACATGACGTTTCAAGAGCGCTTTACCGAGGCGTGCAAAACGCAGAAATTCAAACCCTACGAACTGATCCAGGGGCCCGACGCCGGTTACACGGTGTGGGAGGTCCAACACGTCAGTGGTGGCCAGCAGGTGACAGTCGACGGCCCCTTCTTCACCGAAGAAGAGGCCAGGGTTTCGGCCGACCTGCTGAGGGGTACATTTCGCGGCGCCCGGGCCAGCGAGACGATCTACAACCGGGTGTGGAACTACGACCCGCGCCAGGAGCAACTGACCATCGACCAGGCGCATATGTCGCGCGCTGTACTCGCCATTCGCCTTGGGCTTCCAGCCCCTTCTACCAATCTATAGGAGGCCCCATGGCCGCCACAGCAATTGAATATGCCCCACTCACCACTATCAAGCTGTGCGGGCAACTACGGCAGTTCGGTAAGTCCTACCAGTTCTCCGTCCGCACGCCGGCCGAGGCGATCAAAGCATTGTCAGTGCAGATCCCAGGGTTTGAACGGTTTCTGTCAAACGCAAAGTCTCGCGGGCTCGTGTTCGCAGTCTTTCGAGGCAAGAAAAATATCGGTGAGGGTGAGCTTGGATTTCAAGGCAAAGGCGACATCATCATTGCCCCTGTGATCGTAGGCAGCAAACGCTCTGGAGTTCTGCAAACCGTCATCGGCGCCGTGCTGATCGCAGCCTCATTCTTCACGTTCTGGGCGCCCCCGGTATCAGCTGGGCTGTTTGCATCAGGAGTGGGTATGGTCGCCGGCGGCGTAATCCAAATGCTCAGCCCCCAGGCTGGCGGCCTCAAGACGAGCGCAGCACCAGAAAACACGCCGGGATATGCGTTTGGCTCCGCTCGGAATACCACAGCCTCCGGCAACCCGGTACCGCTTTGCTGCGGCCACCGCCGCTGGGGTGGCGCGATCATCAGCGCTGCTATTTACGCTGAGGATCGGGTATGACTGCCATCGAATATGCACCGCGCACGACCATTCTGCTCAGTGGCTCACTGGCAAAGAAATACGGCCGTCGACACACCTATGCTCTGTCCGCTCATGGCGATACCAGGGAGGCGCTGAGGGCGATTGATGTGAATCACCCGGGCTTTCTGAGCGACATCGCGCGAGCAAGGTCTATCGGCCTGGAGTTCGCAATTTTCCGCAACAGGAAGAACGTAGGCGAATCCGAGTTGACTCTCGGCGGGGCCAGGGAAATAAGGGTGGTTCCAGTGATCACCGGGAGCAAGCGCGCCGGCATACTCCAGACCATCGTAGGCATCGTGTTGATCGTGGCCAGCGCATTTACCAACGGCGCAACGCTTGCCCCTGGGATTGCGCTCGTGGCTGGCGGCGTCATTCAGATGCTCAGCCCCCAGGCCGGCGGCCTCAAGACTAGCGCGGCGCCCGAGAACACCCCGGGCTACGCCTTCGGCAGCGCCAAGAACACCACGGCCTCCGGTAACCCGGTACCGCTCTGCTACGGCAAGCGGCGGGTAGGAGGTGCAATCATCAGCGCCGCGATTTATGCGGAGGACCAGGTATAAAACCAACGGAACGATACACAGAACACCACCGCTAGGCTGGCGCCAGATCACATCAAACTATGTATTTCCTCTCAAGGCCGTCGAGAAGCGAACTCATCCTATCAACCCGGTCATCAGCTTCTGAAAGATACTCTTCAACTTTCTTTTCTGACCTTTTCCCGACGATGCCAAAGATGCCACGATCAGGATCAGGAGCGGGCTTTCCAATCTCAATTGCGAGTTTTTGGATAGCCTTTTCTAAACTGGCAGCACGATCCTGCCAATCTGTTTTTTCCTTAACCACGACTTTGTCCAACAAAATACATTGATGTTTAAACTGTAAAAAAGCTTGGCCAAGCGGCGTACCGCTGATTTCGTCCGCAATCTGCACTTGCGTCCTACTACCTCGATTAACGAGGTCTGCGCGACTGAGGTAAAGACTACCGGAGCTTTCAATCTGCCTAAGGGCGACCTGAGCGTCCCAGATGACACCCAAGGCCTTTCCATAAATAATCTGATTCCTCCAGGCGCTTAGCCCATGAAACGCAATTCCACCAACGACGATTGCAGCGATGGCCTGTATCAAAGACGCAAAAGAGCTGACAAAGGCAAAAGCCTTGTCAGCGCCGCCATCTCCGAGCCGCCCAAAAAATACTCCCCCCGCTAAAACAAATAACGCAATTACTGCGCAGTAGAAACCGACGGCATAAGGATTTTTCATATTGGTAATTCAATGCTGGAGAGCGCGGAATCATAATGACATCACAAGTATTTCACTAGGGTATGCCTATCCAGATACAGGCTTATTTTGCCTTTCTCGGGCTTTTCGCTTGATAAGTAACACCCAAAGTGCAACAGTATTAGTAGAACGCCCTAACTGATACAGGCACCCATCATGTTCATCCGCGCATACCTCCGAGCATCCACCGAAGAGCAAGACGCCGGCCGGGCCCGCGCCTCGCTCGAGCAGTTCGCCAGCGACCATAACAAGGTCATTGCGAGCGTGTACCTGGAGAACGCCAGCGGCGCCACCGCCGACCGGCCGGAGCTGCTGCGCCTGCTCAAGGATGCCCGCAAGGGTGACGTGTTGCTGGTGGAGTCGATTGACCGCCTATCCCGACTCCCAGTGGAGGACTGGCAAAAGCTCAAGGCCGCGATCGACTCCAAGGGCCTGCGAATCGTCGCGCTCGACCTGCCGACCAGCCACCAGGGAATGCAGGACACCAAGGGCGACGAGTTCACCGGGCGGATGCTGGGAGCGATCAACTCGATGCTGGTGGAGATGATGGCTGCGATTGCGCGCAAGGATTACGAACAGCGGCGCGAGCGCCAGGCCCAGGGCATAGAGAAGGCAAAGGCCGCGGGCAAGTATCAGGGTCGGCCAGTCGATGCAGACCTGCATAAGCGCGTCACCGAGTTGCTCGGCACGGGACTAGGTATTAGGGCAACCGCACGTCACGCTGATTGCTCGACGACTACAGTGCTAAGAATTCGCGACCTACACGCATCAGAAAACAAAAAGACCAGCTAATGCTGGCCTTTTTTGTCGCTGAAATACTGTTAAGCGACCTCAATCATCCCGTTTCGAAACGTAGTCGAACACCCTTTCACCGAGGTGCTGGGTTGCACAGGAGGGCGGGAATCCTGCAGCGAAGGAATTGCGCCACTGCGATCAGAGCAAGCAAAAGAACCGGCAAAGCTGCCTCGCTCTTCCTGCGTTTTTGAACCAATCTGACCGGACGAATCGCGATTGCTATAAATCATGAGAATAACCCGTGTGGTTATGTACCAATTTTGGCTCATTGAGCATGACGAATTTCTCGCCCCTCTTGAGCACCCCGATGTGAGTCCTTCCACCTACGGTCGCTACACCACTTGCGAAGCGTTGCATTCCTGACTGCAAATTAACCAAAAGCTCCGCTAAATCGACGGCATACTGTGCAGGTAAATTTCCAAAGTCAATACGAGCAACACTGTCCCACCATGGTAGCTCAACAGGAGAATCTGGCGTGGCAAACGTGAATCCGTCAGGTATTTCGCCACCTGCAGCTCTCAATTGATCGGTAAAAGCTTGGACAATCGCCGGCGCCTGGCTGGCCATTAATTGACCAACGGTCACATTAATTTGATCTGCAAGCCTGCCATCAACCCCAACGAGCAGCCGTTCAACGAAATCCGACTGCCCAGCAAAACAGGTTCCCGAACGACTCCTCCAAGCGAACTGCTCTTCAAACGTCAAAGCGCTGACCGATAGCTTGAACACCTTACTAGTAGCATCATCCGTGCCGTAACCGCCCACGATGAACTGAAGGTCTGGAAAATAAGGTCTTAGCTCTTCTGGAGCGGTCGCATATTCGACCTCGGCCTCCCACTCCTGCCGAACGTGTGCCAAAAATGCCTCAACGACGGCTTGAACAGTACGAAAGGTAGCTCCCTCTCCAGCGTTTTTCTTTTTGAAGCGGTTGGCCACTCCCGCAATCGTAACCCCGCAAAGGGTGGCCATCCCAGAAGTGACTGCAGCCACGGTAGTGTCCTCGTCTTCATAAAGACAAAACATCTTCTGTGCGCCACCGAATACATTGGTTACGTAAGGTCTCAACTCCGCGGCAGAAACCACTTTATGGCCTGTCGCATCAATCAATTCGTTCCCATCAGCATCTCGGGCAAAGCCGCCCCCGTTCCGGAAAGGCAAAATTGCTTGCTCTACCTGGCTTGAAAGGCTGTCACACCCCAGGACGATTGCATCATAAGTGGCGATTGCGATGTTAATAGTCAACCTAGGCACCCCCCTATAAGCACGAGATTGGTCTGCGCCCTGCGAGTGTAGGCAATGTTCGGCTGAAGAAAGGGACGGATATGAGGATGAAGAGAGTTTCTAGGGCGAGAGGCTTGGATTCCTGCACCCACCATGCACCCATGGATGCATTTAGAGGAATCAAAAAAACGCTACGAGGCAGGGAATATATGGTGTCCCAGGGCCGGTTCGAACGGCCAACCTTCCCCTTAGGAGGGGGATGCTCTATCCAATTGAGCTACTGGGACAAATGACAGCCGTCGGGCCAAGGGCATTGCGACGGACGGCGTGCATGTTAACGGCCGAGTTAGGTTTTGTCATGTCGTCCGTGGGCTTTTTGAGTGTAGGAGGATCCGCGCCCCGGAGGTTGCGGTTTCGACCCGCAAATACGGGCACTCAGGCCAATCGTGCAAAATGCACTCCCCCAAAATGCCAGCATTGCAAATTGCAAGCCTTTGACATCTTTATAAATACCTAAACCATTGATTTTATTGAACTAATAGATTGGCACGACACCTGCAATACTTCTCCCATACCACCCCTTCAGCCACGGCGTTAAGCGGAGAACATGACCATGAACAGTGCCCTTTTGTTAACCCTTAACGCCATCGCTCTGGCTACGCTGGTCACATTCCATTTTCAGTCGGCGGGCGATAATGACCCAGCACAGATCAGCCAGGCTGTTCCGCACCACTTGCAACAACGCCCGCAGCTGGCAGTCATGACGCCGAACGCGCAATCCCCGGTACGCTTGACTCAAGGCACTCAGGCCGCCCCGGCCTCCGAACACTGGGTTTTTTAAGGTAACCGCTCATGACCAAAACTGCCTGGCTTTTTCTGTGCCTGACCACTGTCACTGGCATCTACGGCTTGGGTGCCGAGTCCCAGGACACTCAACTCAACGCACTGATTGCGAGCGGTGTCTGCGCCTGCATTCTACTGCTGACCCTTGTTATGGGTCGCCGCATCAAATTCGACCCGGTTTTGCGCTGACCCCCTCCCCCTTCGTCCTACCTTATGTCGCCTCGCCCTAGTAAATCGGCAAATTGCCACTAGTCTTAAAGACAGGGGCAAAAGGCCACTTTGCTATACGATGTGCCGCCCGAATGCCCCGTTGCGGCCCGTTCTACGGGAAGATCGTCAAGCGCCCCTCTCGCAGAAAAGTTTTCCAACCAGTCCGCAAAAATGCAAATCAGTGCTGGCATAAAGCCTTTAGGCAGTTCAATATTTGTCACAGAATTGACGCCAAGGAACTGGCAAATCTGAGGCATGATGCGGCCTCTTTGCAATTCGGGTTGAACTTTGGTCGTGAGTCTTGTCTTAACTCTCATCGCTTGCGGCCAATTCCAAAAACCGCTCCCCTGAACTAACCGGTTAAATATATGCGCCCATTGAAACAGGCAATTTATTCCAGCCGTACGGCTGACAAGTTCGTCGTACGTCTGCCAGACGGAATGCGGGAACGCATTGCCGAGGTGGCTCGCAATCATCACCGCAGCATGAACTCCGAAATCATCGCGCGCCTGGAACAGAGCCTTATTCAGGAAGGTGCGCTAGGTGACGAGTTGAGCATGCGCCTGGATAGTCCTGAGCTGTCACTGCATGAACGCGAACTGCTGCAGCGTTTTCGTCAGCTCTCCCATCGCCAACAAAATGCCCTCGTCTCGCTTATCGCGCACGACGTAGAGGCGGCCGCAGAAGCCAATTGATCTGCAACTGAAAGCCGAGGCCAGCCATGTGCTGGCTTTTTTTTGCCCGGATTTTAGAAAGATAACGCGAGGCTGGGGGGGCAAATTTGCCCCCGCCGTCGGAAGGGATCAGAGCAGGAAGATCGTCGCCAGACCCAGGAAGATAAAGAAGCCGCCACTGTCGGTCATGGCGGTGATCATCACGCTGGCGCCCATGGCTGGATCTCGGCCGAGGCGCGCCAGGGTCATGGGGATCAGCACACCCATTAGCGCTGCCAGGAGCAAGTTGAGCGTCATAGCGGCGGTCATCACCACCCCCAGCGACCAGCTGCCATAGAGCAAGTAAGCCACCAGACCAATCACACCACCCCATACCAGGCCGTTGATCAGACCCACTGCCAGCTCCTTGCGCAGCAGGCGGGAAGAGTTGGCGGTACTCACCTGATCCAGCGCCATGGCGCGTACGATCATAGTAATGGTCTGATTACCGGAGTTACCGCCAATACCTGCCACAATCGGCATCAACGCAGCCAAAGCCACCAGTTTTTCGATAGACCCCTCAAAAAGCCCAATCACACGAGAGGCTATAAATGCCGTGATCAGGTTCACCGCCAGCCAGGCCCAGCGGTTATGCAGCGAACGCCAGACCGACGCAAAAATATCTTCCTCTTCACGCAAACCCGCCATGTTGAGGACTTCGGTTTCACTCTCTTCACGAATAAGGTCGACGATTTCGTCGATGGTCAGACGGCCGATCAGCTTGCCGTTCTTGTCGACCACGGGCGCCGAGATCAAGTCGTAGCGCTCAAAAGCCTGCGCCGCGTCGTAGGCGTCTTCGTCCGGATGAAAACTGACGGTATCGCTAGCCATCAGGTCAGCAACCCTTTTTTCAGGATCGTTGACCAGCAGCCGCTTGATCGGCAGCACGCCCTTGAGAATGCCTTCGTAGTCAACCACGAACAGTTTGTCGGTATGACTCGGCAGCTCTTTCAAACGACGCAGGTAACGCAACACCACTTCAAGGCTGACATCCTCTCGGATGGTGACCATCTCGAAGTCCATCAGCGCGCCGACCTGGTCCTCGTCATAGGACAACGCGGAGCGCACGCGCTCACGCTGTTGGCCGTCGAGTGCCTCCATCAGCTCATGGACAACATCACGGGGCAGCTCAGGGGCCAGGTCAGCCAGTTCGTCGGCGTCCATTTCCCTGGCCGCAGCCAGGAGCTCGTGATCGTCCATGTCGGCGATCAGGGTTTCACGAACAGAATCGGATACTTCGAGCAGGATGTCGCCGTCGCGGTCGGCCTTGACCAACTGCCAGAGGGTCAGTCGATCATCGAGCGGCAAGGCTTCGAGAATGTAGGCAACGTCGGCGGAGTGCAGATCATCGAGCTTGCGCTGCAATTCGACGAGGTTTTGCCGGTGAACCAGGTTTTCGACGCGGTCGTGGTTTGGACCTTCCTGACGATGCGTAAGGTCTTCGACCACGCGCTGGCGCTGCAGCAGCTCAATGACTTGAGCCAAGCGATCTTGCAGGCTTTCTTGTGTTTTCTTTACTTCTACTTCGGTCATAGGCGAACTCCACTCCCAGCAGCGGGGCACGCCGGAAGGATCAATCAGTCAATTCATGATTGGTAAAGCGGGGTACTGAGTAACTACTGGGTAAGTCCATGGAGGTATTCCACAAGCCCCGGCGGGGCTGACGGGCGCAATGATACACCGACCGACCATCTTAAATGTCAAAAAACTGGAAAGAACAAGCGCTTGCGAGCCAAAGCTGAGTATTGGCTGCATCTTAGAACTGCGACGCCACGGCGCGAAGGGAAAACACACAAGGAAGGAGAAAAAGATAAAGTCCGACACAAACCCCAGACGGCAAAAAGCCCGCACTAGGCGGGCTTTTTGTTTGTATGGTGCACTCGACAGGATTCGAACCTGTGACCGCTCGGTTCGTAGCCGAGTACTCTATCCAGCTGAGCTACGAGTGCAGATTGTGTTTTTAGACCAGATCACAACTGGTTGAAGCCAAGTTAACCGCATTACTGCAACTAACTCTTAAATGGTGCACTCGACAGGATTCGAACCTGTGACCGCTCGGTTCGTAGCCGAGTACTCTATCCAGCTGAGCTACGAGTGCATTTGTTGCCGCGCATTATAGGCCGTTCAATCTCTATGTAAAGCTATTTTTTCGTTAATTTTCAACAACTTACCGAAAAAACCAGATTGCAACGTACTAAGCAAATAATGGCGGAGAACGGGGGATTCGAACCCCCGACACCCTTTTGAGGTGTACTCCCTTAGCAGGGGAGCGCCTTCGGCCACTCGGCCAGCTCTCCGCAACACGGGGCGTATATTAACCACGTTCCTCCCCGTTTGCAAACATAAAAAACGATAAAAATTAAAGGCTTGGTTCTTCGTCCTTCTCTTTCTTGATCCGCAGGTAGATTTCCTCGCGGTGGACCGCTACCTCTTTCGGAGCATTAACCCCGATACGTACTTGATTGCCTTTGACGCCGAGCACGGTCACGGTGATTTCGCCATCACCGATAATCAGGCTTTCTGCGCACCGACGAGTCAGAATCAGCATACCTTTCTCCTCACGCATTTCATTTCAGGAACAACAGTCTGCAAAAAAAAGGCGTTCGACCTACGACCCGAGAGTCATAGCCCTAACGACCTAAGTATTGTCGAGCGCACACAAAAGACCATGCGCCCTACAAAAAAAGGAAAGGCGCGGTAGACCGCGCCTTCCTGGCACTACATCACTCGCCCTGTCGGGCCGGAGCGTCTAGCTCAAACGCGGTATGCAGCGCGCGCACAGCAAGCTCCAGGTACTTCTCTTCGATCACTACCGAGACTTTGATTTCAGACGTGGAGATCATCTGGATATTGATGCTTTCCTTGGCCAGAGCCCCAAACATACGGCTGGCAACGCCGGCATGGGAACGCATGCCCACACCCACGATCGACACCTTGGCAATCTTGATATCGCCGACCACTTCACGGGCGCCAATCTCGCTCGCGGTGTTCTCCAGGATTTTCAATGCCGCATCGTACTCGTTGCGGTGCACAGTGAACGTGAAATCGGTGGTGTTATCGTGCGAGACGTTCTGCACGATCATGTCGACTTCAACATTCGCATCACTGATCGGGCCCAGAATCTTGAAGGCCACGCCCGGGGTGTCTGGCACGCCACGGATCGTCAGCTTGGCTTCATCGCGGTTGAAAGCGATGCCGGAAATGATCGGCTGTTCCATGGATTCCTCTTCATCAATAGTAATGAGGGTGCCCGGACCCTCTTTGAAGCTGTGCAATACGCGCAGCGGAACGTTGTACTTGCCGGCGAACTCCACCGCGCGGATCTGCAAAACCTTGGAACCGAGGCTGGCCATTTCCAGCATCTCTTCGAAGGTGATCTTGTCCAGACGCTGGGCCACGGAAACGACACGCGGGTCAGTGGTGTAGACGCCATCCACATCGGTGTAGATCTGGCACTCATCAGCCTTGAGAGCTGCCGCCAGGGCCACGCCGGTAGTGTCCGAACCGCCACGCCCGAGGGTGGTGATGTTGCCGTGTTCATCCACACCCTGGAAGCCCGCTACAACTACCACGCGGCCAGCTTTCAGATCAGTGCGAATTTTCTGATCATCGATCTGCAGAATACGCGCCTTGGTGTGCGCACTGTCGGTGAGGATACGCACCTGGCTGCCCGTGTAGGACACCGCAGGCACGCCACGCTTGTTCAGGGCCATGGCCAGCAAGGCGATGGTCACCTGCTCACCAGTAGAGACGATCACGTCCAGCTCACGCGGGAGCGGTTGCTGGTCGCCACTGATTGCCTTGGCCAGCTCGATCAAGCGATTGGTCTCGCCGCTCATGGCCGACAGCACCACCACCAGGTCGTCGCCAGCATCGCGGAATTTCTTAACCTTGTCGGCAACCTGCTCGATTCTTTCGACAGAGCCGACCGAGGTGCCTCCAAATTTCTGTACGATCAAAGCCATTTCTAAGCCGCCTCAGCCCGTAAAGGGGCGCCTAAATATCCAATCAACCAGCACCGAACAAGCCCGCGACTAGACCACGGGCCAGTTAACAGCGCCTTAAATACCTGCCTCGACAAACGGCACGGTCAGGGCCAGGGCCGCATCCAGAGCACCGGCATCGACACCACCGCCTTGCGCCATGTCCGGACGACCACCGCCCTTCCCGCCCACCGCCGCGGCGGCTTGCTTCATCAAATCACCGGCCTTGAGTTGGCCAGTCAGGTCTTTGGTTACACCGGCAACCAGAACGACCTTATCCTCATGGACACCGCCGAGCAGGATCACTGCGCGGCCGAGCTTGTTCTTCAACTGATCGACCAGGGCCAACAGCGCCTTACCATCCTGACCATCCAGGCGCGCCGCCAGGACTTTCACGTCCTTGACGTCCACCGCAGAAGACGACAGATCGTCGCCCGCCGCACTGGCTGCCTTGGCCTGCAACTGCTCCAGCTGTTTTTCCAGAGCACGGTTACGCTCCAGCACGGCGGACAGCTTGTCGATCAGGTTGTCGCGGCTGCCCTTGACCAGGCTGGCCGCTTCCTTGAGTTGTTCTTCGGCCGCATTGAGGTAGGCCAGGGCCGCAGCGCCAGTCACCGCCTCGATACGTCGCACACCGGAGGCCACACCGCCTTCACTGATGATCTTCAGCAGGCCAATGTCGCCCGTGCGATTGGCGTGGATACCACCACACAGTTCCACCGAGAAGTCGCCGCCCATGCTGAGTACGCGCACGTTGTCGCCGTACTTCTCGCCGAACAGTGCCATGGCGCCCTTGGCCTTGGCGGTCTCGATATCGGTTTCCTCGGTTTCAACCGGGGTGTTCTTGCGCACTTGTGCATTGACGATATCTTCCAGGGCCTTGATCTGCTCCGGCTTAATCGCTTCGAAGTGGCTGAAGTCGAAACGCAGACGCTGGCTATCGACCAACGAACCCTTCTGCTGGACGTGCTCACCCAGCACCTGACGCAATGCAGCGTGCAGCAAGTGAGTGGCCGAGTGGTTCAAGGCGGTTGCATGCCGTACTTCGGCATCGACCTGCGTGTCCACTGGCGCGCCGACCGTCAAGTTGCCCAGCACCAACACGCCGTGATGCAGGAACGCACCGCCGGTCTTGGTGGTGTCACGCACTTCAAAACGACCCGATGTCGAGCTCAGGAAACCACAGTCACCGATCTGGCCGCCCGACTCGGCGTAGAACGGCGTCTGGTCCAGGACCACAACGGCTTCGTCGCCTTCATTTAGAACGTCGACCGACTTGCCATCTTTATAGAGGGCAACGATCTTGGCCGAGCCAAGGGTCGCCTTGTAGCCAGTGAACTCGGTAGGCACATCAACTTTGACCAGGGTGTTGTAGTCCAGGCCAAAGGAGCTGGCGGAACGAGCACGTACGCGCTGGGCTTCCATCTCACGCTCGAAGCCGGCTTCATCAATGGTCAGCTCGCGCTCACGGGCGATATCAGCGGTCAGGTCCATCGGGAAGCCATAGGTATCGTAAAGCTTGAACACCACATCGCCCGGCACCACGGTGCCTTTGAGCTCAGCCAGGTCCTGTTCCAGGATCTTCAGACCGTGCTCCAACGTCTTGGTGAACTGCTCCTCTTCAGCCTTGAGCACGCGCTCGATGTTGCCCTGCTGCTGCTTGAGTTCTGGAAACGCTTCGCCCATCTCGGCCACCAAGGCGGCAACGATTTTGTAGAAGAAGCTGCCGGTGGCGCCCAACTTGTTACCGTGGCGGCAGGCTCGACGAATGATGCGGCGCAGCACATAGCCACGGCCTTCGTTGGACGGCAGCACACCGTCGGCAATCAGGAAGCCGCAGGAGCGAATATGGTCCGACACAACCTTGAGCGAAGACTGGCCCTCATTGGCGCAACCAATGGCCGCCGCCGACGCGCTCAGCAGGTTGGTAAACAGGTCGATTTCATAGTTGGAGTGAACGTGCTGCATCACCGCACTGATCCGCTCCAGGCCCATGCCGGTGTCCACCGACGGCGCCGGCAGCGGATGCAACACGCCATCGGCGGTGCGGTTGAACTGCATGAATACGTTGTTCCAGATCTCGATGTAACGGTCGCCGTCTTCTTCCGGCGAGCCCGGCGGGCCACCCCAGATGTCGGCGCCGTGGTCGTAGAAGATCTCGGTGCAAGGGCCACATGGGCCGGTATCGCCCATCGTCCAGAAGTTGTCGGAGGCGTAGGGCGCGCCCTTGTTGTCGCCGATGCGAATCATGCGCTCGGCAGGCACACCGATTTGCTGGGTCCAGATGTCATACGCTTCATCGTCCGTCGCGTAGACGGTGACCCAGAGTTTTTCCTTTGGCAGCTTCAGCACGCCGGTCAGGAAGGTCCAGGCGAAGGTAATCGCATCTTTTTTGAAATAGTCACCGAAGCTGAAGTTACCCAGCATTTCGAAGAACGTGTGGTGACGGGCGGTATAGCCGACGTTTTCCAGGTCACTGTTCTTGCCGCCGGCACGTACGCACTTCTGGCTGCTGGTGGCGCGGGTGTAGGCGCGCTTTTCCTGGCCCAGGAAGCAGTCCTTGAACTGGTTCATCCCCGCGTTAGTGAACAGCAGGGTTGGGTCATTGCCTGGGATCAAAGAGCTGGAGGCGACACGGGTGTGACCTTGCTCTTCGAAGAAGCGAAGGAAGGCTTCACGGATTTCTGCGCTTTTCATTAGGTTCTTCCACGGAGGCTGCGGCCAAAGGCCAGTGCGCAACATCATCAGACGGAGCGACGGCAAAAGGCCGCATTATATCGGCCCTTTGCCGGGGGTACAGCGTGTTTATGCGATAGAGACGCTCAATTAGACGGTCTGCACGATCATTTGCGCGAAAATTCGACGAATGTCGCGAGCACCTGCTCGATCTGCGCCCGGCTGACATCCAGATGAGTGACCATACGCAGGCGTGGCGCGGCGCTCAACTTGATCCCGCGCTCGGCAGCAAAGGCCTTCAAGGCCTGGGCCTGATCGCCGATCTGCACGTAGACCATGTTGGTCTGCACCGGCTCGACCTCATACCCCGCTTTGCGCAGCTCTTCGCCCAGCCACTGAGCGTTGGCGTGGTCATCAGCCAGGCGTTGCACCTGATGATCCAAAGCATACAGCCCCGCCGCAGCCAGGGAACCGGCCTGGCGCATACCGCCACCGACCATCTTGCGCAAACGCCGGGCCTTGGCGATCAACATCGTAGAGCCGCACAGCACCGAGCCGATGGGGGCACCTAGCCCCTTGGACAGGCACACCGACACCGAATCGAAATGCTGGGCGATCTCCCGCGCATCCACCCCAAGCTTGACCGCCGCGTTGTAGATTCGCGCGCCATCCAAATGGAGGGCCAAGCCATGTTCACGGGTAAACGCCCGCGCCTTGGCCAGGTATTCCAAGGGCAGCACTTTGCCTTGCATGGTGTTTTCCAGAGCCAGCAAGCGGGTGCGGGCGAAGTGGAAATCGTCCGGCTTGATCGCGTCCCGTACATGGTTCAAATCCAGGGAGCCATCCGCCTGCACTTCCAGCGGCTGCGGCTGGATCGAACCCAGCACCGCTGCACCACCGCCTTCATATTTGTAGGTGTGGGCCTGCTGGCCGACGATATATTCCTCGCCGCGCTCACAATGAGCCATCAACGCCAGCAGATTGCTCATGGTGCCGGTGGGCACGAACAACGCCGCAGCAAACCCAAGGCGCTTGGCCAATTCAGCTTCCAGCAGATTGACGCTGGGGTCTTCACCGTAGACGTCATCGCCGCTGACGGCAGTGGCCATCGCGTCCAGCATGCCGGGGGTGGGTTGGGTCACGGTATCGCTGCGCAGGTCAATCACGGTCATGAAACAGGCCTCTAACAGGTTGAGTACGTCCTTTTATCGATGATTACTGCGGGCAAAGCCCCGGAATATCAAGCCCCGTTTACATTCAATCGAATACCAACCAAACAAACCGATATAGGTTATCGATACGGCGTCCGTGCAGTTTTTGAAAAACCATGTTAAAAATCTCCCCGCCGCCAGGGTTCTGGTGGCAACGTTCTCAGGGCGGGGTGTAATTCCCCACCGGCGGTAATTACACGCAATGTGTATAGCCCGCGAGCGCTTGGCGCCTCGAACTGCTCACGCGGGACGGCGACAAGGTCAGCAGACCCGGTGTGATCCCGGGGCCGACGGTCATAGTCCGGATGAAGAGAGAACGGGATTGAGACCTAAGGGCCGCGCGCCTATTGACGCATGCGTACCCTTAAATCCCATTCGATTCATAACGCCCTGTTTTTTTCTTAAACAGGAGTCAGAACATGCAACCCACCGCTATCGACAGCAAAAGCAAAAACCACTACGGCGAGCGCGTCGCGTTTATCCAAGCCTGCTGGCACAAGGATATTGTCGACCAATCCCGTAAAGGCTTCCTCGCCGAAATGATCGCCCAGGGCTACCAGGAATCGGACATCGATTTCTTCGAAGTCGGCGGCGCCTTTGAAATGCCCCTGCACGCCAAGCTACTGGCCAAGACCGGTCGTTACGCCGGTATCGTTGCCGCCGCGCTGGTGGTGGACGGTGGTATCTACCGTCACGAATTCGTCGCCCAATCGGTGGTCAGCGGCCTGATGCAGGTGCAGCTGGAAACTGAAGTGCCGGTGTTCTCGGTATCGCTGACGCCGCATCACTTCCACGCGGGCAGCGAGCACCACGCGTTCTTCCATGATCACTTTGTGCACAAGGGCCAGGAAGCGGCGAAGACCTGCGCAGATACCCTGCACAAGGTACGGGCGATCCGTCGTAGCGAGCCACGGGCGGTAGCGGTCTAAGCAACACTGCAAAACAAAATGTGGGAGGGGGCTTGCCCCCGATAGCAGTGTGTCATTCAGCTCATCTGTAGCTGAGACACCGCCATCGGGGGCAAGCCCCCTCCCACATTTGCATCCGGTTACGCCTTGAGACCTATGCCAGGCCAGCGTCCGTGGTCGGCACAATCAATATCCCTGCCCGCAAACCATTCTTCACCTTAGGGTTGGGGAAGATGATGCGTGCGCCCTCCTCCTCGATCACCCAACGCGTCTTGGCCACATCTTCGGCCAGCAGATAACCCTTTTCCAATTCCGAAAAGTTTTCCACGTCAGCCGGCAAGTGCAGCAGGAAAGCATCACTGTGCTTGATGACTTCACGCGACACGGCGAACAGTTTCAACCCGTCCAGGCTGTCAGTCTCAGGCTCCGTGCCTTCGATGATCTGTTTGAGGCGCAGCTCCAGGCGGGAAACATTCACCCCTTGGTTCTGCCCGAATGGCCGCGCCTTGCCCAGTTCCAGGGTGAAAGCTTCGGCGTCCAGTTGCTCATAGGTAAACGCCGTGAAGGTGATCGATGTCTTGTTCTGCAGTAGCACCGCTTCCATGCCGGCAGCGTTCAAACGCGCCAGTTCGCGACGCGAATGCTGGCGCCCGTCTTTCCAGGGGTACAGGGCGAACTGCTCAATCTTCGAGCCGCGAATGGCGGTGTGCAAATCGTAATGCAGGCGCGAACGGCCAGGCTGGCTGAAGAAGCTACGGGCCAGTTGTTCAAGCTCGGCGGCGCGCATGGCTTCGGGGCCGATGTTTTTTTCGTGACGGCCGTTGAACAGCCGGTTGACGTCCAGTTCGAGGTAACGCTCGCCGCGGCGCATCGCCTCGGGGTTGCCGAACAGGAACAGAATACGAGTGCGGGGTTTGATCTCCCCACGGGCGATGCCATGCAACAAGCGGTCGAGCAGTTCGATCGGCGCGGTTTCGTTGCCATGGATGCCGGACGACAGCAGCAGGTCGCTGCCATTGTCCCGTGCTTCAGGAGGACGCACTTCAAGCGCGCCCTCGCTGAGCCAGCGCATCTGCACGCCGTCGACAGTCGATTGAATTTTTTGCGCCGGTTCACGACCGGCGAGGGTCAGTTCAAGCAATTTGCCGAGGGCGAGCATACGCAGCTTCCTTAGTGGTTGCAGCCTGGGCCGTGGACGTGATCGTCGTCATCACCTTCAACGTCGGCCGGTTCCATTTCCAGCTGCAGGCTCATCAGGTTGGTGGCCAGTGGGCGCATCAGCAGGTTGGCGTATTCGGCATCGCCTTCTTCGACGTCCACACCGATCAGCAGTTGGCCACGGCCGTCGTGCTGGATCCAGATTTCCTTGCCCTGCCAGACCACGGCGACGCGGGTGCAGGAGGTTTCCAGCTGGGTGCCGTCGGTGTCTTCAAGGATCAGCTTTAGGGTGTCGGTGGTCATAAAATAGTTCTCAGCCGTGCGGCGTTAATTGATCTGGAAAGGATAAACCGAGCCCAGTTTAAGGATTTGCGTCAGTTCATCCAGTGCCGTCCGGCACTCAAGCAGCAACTGCGGGTCAGCCAGGTCGGTTTCACGCAGGCTGTCGCG
Source organism: Pseudomonas sivasensis (assembly GCF_021391435.1). Lineage (NCBI taxonomy): Bacteria > Pseudomonadati > Pseudomonadota > Gammaproteobacteria > Pseudomonadales > Pseudomonadaceae > Pseudomonas > Pseudomonas sivasensis. The sequence goes on from NZ_CP090029.1 coordinate 4,865,502, forward strand.
GTAGTGTTTGTCGACCCATTGGGTCAGCGTGTCGTACAACGGCGCGGTCATGATAACCCCTGGATTCACCGCCGCCAGTTCCGTTTCGTTCAGCGCCACGCGCAAGCGCAGGCACGCCGGGCCGCCGCCGTTCTGCATGCTCTGCTTGAGGTCGAAGACCTTCACTTCGCGGATCAGCCCACCCGCAGCGGTCAGGCCTTGCAGGTAATGCCACACGCGCTCATTGGCGCGGCACTCTTCTGGCACGATCAACAGCATCGAGCCGTCAGGTCGGGTCAGCAACTGGCTGTTGAACAGGTAGGAACGCACTGCGTCCTCGACGCTGACCTGGGCGCGCGGCACGCACACCGACTGGAAGTTGCCGCCCACTTTGCCCAACTTTCCTTGCAGTTCGGCGAGCATCTGTTCGGTATTGAGGAACGCATCCTCGTGATAGAACAGCACTTCGCCGTTGCCCACCGCGATCACGTCGTTGTGGAACACACCCGCATCAATCACGGCCGGGTTCTGCTGGGCGTAGACCACGCCGTCGTCTTTCAAACCGTGCAGACGGGCGACGGCCTGGGAGGCTTCGAGGGTCTGGCGTGCCGGGTATTTCTGGGGGGCCGGGTAACGGGGATCGAACGCGCTGCGGCCGAACACAAAAAACTCTACCCCCGCCTCGCCATATTCACGGCAAAAACGCGTGTGGTTGGCCGCGCCTTCGTCGCCGAACTGCGCCACCGCCGGCAATGCGGCGTGATGGGCAAAGTGTTTCTGGTCAGCAAACATCGCGCCCAGCACGCGGCTGGTGGTCGGGTGTTCAATGCTGCGGTGGTACTTGCAGTTGAGGTTGGCGGCGGTGAAATGCACGCGACCATCCGCCGTGTCGGCGCTCGGGCTGACCGTGGCGGCGTTGGCCACCCACATGCTCGACGCAGAGCAACTGGCGACCAACAACGGCATGGCCTGCTTGGCCGCCTGCTGGATCACCTGGGCATCGGTCCCGCTGAAGCCAAGGCTGCGCAAGGCGGCCACGTCCGGGCGCTCTTGGGGCGCGAGTACGCCTTGCACAAAGCCCATGTCCATCAGGGCTTTCATTTTTTGCAGGCCCTGCAACGCTGCTTCCTTGGGGTTGGAATGCTGCTGGCTGTTGCTCTGGGACGCGACGTTGCCGAAGGACAAACCGCCGTAGTTATGGGTCGGCCCCACTAGACCGTCAAAATTGACTTCATAGGATTTCATCGGCGAGGCTCCACGAACATCTGTTTTTATAGGCATCAAATTACTTGAATACACCACTGAACCCCTGTGGGAGGGGGCTTGCCCCCGATAGCGGTGGATCAGTCACCTGATTCATCAACTGACACACCGCCATCGGGAGCAAGCCCCCTCTCACATTTAGATCAGCGTAATGCCGGGGGTTAGCGTGGCCGGCACCACCAGGCTTGGCGTTTCAAGCGACGCCACCGGGTACGCACAATAATCCGCCGCGTAATACGCACTGGCCCGATGGTTGCCCGACGCCCCCACCCCACCGAACGGTGCGGTACTCGCAGCGCCGGTCAGTTGTTTGTTCCAGTTGACGATCCCGGCGCGGCTTTCCAGCCAAAATTGCTGGTAACGCGCCTCGGAGTCCGACAACAAACCGGCGGCCAGGCCGTACTGGGTGTTGTTGGCCTCGGCAATCGCCGCCTCAAAATCAGCGTAGCGGATCACCTGCAACAGCGGGCCGAACAGTTCTTCGTCTTCGCGCTCGGTCACACCGGTCACGTCGATGATGCCTGGGGTCAGCAAAGCGGCCTGATCCTGCGGCTGGGTCATTTCCAGCAGCGCGACAGCGCCATTTACCAGCATCAGCTCCTGGGCATCCATCAGCGCTTTCGCAGCGCCAAGGGAAATCACCGAGCCCATGAACGGCGCCGGTTGCTGGTCGAACGCACCGACTTTAATCGTCGCACTCACCGCCACCAGCCGCGCCAGCAATGCATCGCCCCAGGCGCCTTCCGGTACCAGCAGGCGACGGGCGCAGGTACAACGTTGGCCGGCAGAGATAAACGCCGACTGGATAATGGTGTAGACCGCCGCATCCACATCAGCAACTTCGTCCACCACCAGCGGGTTGTTGCCGCCCATTTCCAGGGCCAGGATTTTGTCCGGGCGTCCGGAGAACTGCTGGTGCAGGTGATTGCCGGTACGGCTCGAACCGGTAAAGAACAAACCGTCGATGCCTGGGTTGGCCGCCAACGCGATACCGGTTTCCCGCGCACCTTGCAGCAGATTCAACACACCCGCCGGCAGACCGGCTTCGATCCAGCACTGCACGGTCAGCTCGGCGACTTTGGGGGTCAACTCGCTCGGCTTGAACAGCACGGTGTTACCCGCCAACAAGGCCGGGACGATATGCCCGTTGGGCAAATGCCCAGGGAAGTTGTAAGGGCCAAACACCGCCACCACACCGTGGGGCTTGTGGCGCAACACGGCGGTGGCGTCACCCAGGGGGCCGCTCTTCTCGCCAGTACGCTCCCGGTAGCTTTGCACCGAGATCGCAATTTTGTTGGCCATGCTGGTGACTTCAGTGGCCGATTCCCACAACGGCTTGCCGGTTTCCTCACCGATGCAGCGGGCGATTTCATCGGCGCGACGTTTAAGGGTCGCGGCGAAGGCTTCCAGCACGCTGATGCGCTCTTCCAGCGAACGCTTGGCCCAGGCCGGGAACGCCTGGCGCGCGGCCTGCACAGCGGACTCGACCTGCTCGGCAGTGGCGCCGTTGCCGGCCCACAGCACGTCTTGAGTCACCGGGTTGCGTGATTCAAACAACTCACCCTGGCCAGACAGCCAGCTACCTGCGATATACAGCGAATTCATTATTTCGACTCCCGAGCAGCAGACAACGGTACAGCGCGCACTTGATCACCCACCACCAGTTGCAGGCGTTTGGCGGTCTGCGGATCGACCACCAGCGTGCCTGCCGCCAGGCGGGCCGGTGCGGCGGTGATGCGGCACTCTTCGCGCTTGCGGTTATGGATCAGGAACGGCGTGGCGTCGTCCCCCGGCGTGCCGATGGCCAGCACCAGCGACTGGCTGTCGCGCACCGCACGGATTTTGCTGGTCTCACACTCCACTGCCGGGCCGGCGTCGAAGATATCGACATAGCCCTGGTAGCTGAAGCCTTCGCTCTTGAGCATGCTCAGCGCGGGTTCGGTGTCCGGATGGACTTTGCCGATCACGTTGCGCGCGTCTTCCGACAGGAAACAGCTGTACAACGGAAACTTCGGCATCAGCTCGGCGATAAACGCCTTGTTGCCCACGCCGGTGAGGTAGTCAGCCTGGCTGAATTCCATCTTGAAGAAGTGACGACCCAAGCTTTCCCAGAACGGCGAACGCCCGGCATCGTTAGACACGCCGCGCATCTCGGCAATGATCTTGTTGCCGAACAACTGCGGAAACTCAGCGATAAACAACATGCGCGCCTTGGCCAACATGCGGCCGTTGAGGCCGTTGCGGTAGTCGGCGTGCAGGAACAACGAGCACAACTCGGAATTGCCTGTGAGGTCGTTGGCCAGGAACAGCGTCGGAATCTCGCGGTAAATGTTCAGTTCCTGGGAGGCGCTGACGGTCAGGCCCACTCGGAAGTTATACCAAGGCTCACGCAGGCCAACGGCGCCAGCGATGGCGGAAATCCCCACCACGCGGCCTTCGTCGTTTTCCAGCACGAACAGGTAGTCCGCATCGCCACGCCCGGCGTCGCCGCGAAAGGTTTTTTCCGCCCAGCCAACCCGATGGGTCAGGCGCTCTTCGTTGGCCGGCAAGGTCGTGAGGCCGGTGCCGGTGCTGCGCGCCAGATCAATCAGGGCCGGTAAATCGCTGCTGCGTACGGGACGAACGATCATGCTATCTCCTCAGACGGGCCGCTGTTGTCAGCCACCCGCGAAACTCAGTCTTTATACCGCTACCAAGCGCACACTCGCGCCTTCGCCAACGCCCAAGGCTTCGGCAGTTGCCAAGTCCAGGGTCACCGGTTTGCCGGGCGCGTAGTCCAGCTCCAGCATCACCGCACGGTAATCCTGCAACTGCGCGTTGCTCACCAGGTATTGGCGGCCGACACCCTTGACCATCTCGCCGATCTTCACCGGAACCACGCGGCTCTGGGCAATAGAGCGAATGCCCGAAACCCGTGCATGCAGCGTGGGGCCGCCATCGAAGATGTCGATGTAATGGTCGGTCTCGAAGCCCTCGCGCATCAGGATGTCGAAGGTAATCTGCGCACGCGGGTGCACCTGGCCCATGGCTTCCTGGGCTTCGTCCGGCAACAGCGGTACGTAGATTGGGTAGTGCGGCATCAGCTCGGCGAGGAACGTACGGCTTTTCAGCCCGCACAGACGCTCGGCGGCGGCGTAGTTGAGGTCGAAGAAGTTACGGCCGATGGCATCCCAGAACGGCGAATCACCGTTCTCGTCGCTGTAGCCGACAATCTCGGTCACCACCGAGTCGGCAAAGCGCTCGGGGTGGCTGGCGACGAACAGCAGGCGGCCACGGGAATTGAGTTCCGACCACGGCGAACCGACCAGCTCGGGCACCACGTAGAAACTGGTAAGCAGGCTGTTGCCGGTGAGGTCGTGGCACTGGGAAAGCACGTGGATCTTGTTGTGGATCTTCAGCTCGCGCGAGGCGTGCACGAAGGTCTCGTTACGAAAACTGTAGAAAGGCTCCGAGTAGCCGGCCGACGCGACGATGGCCGAGCAACCGGCGAGCTTGCCGGTCGCGGTGTCTTCGAGCACGAAGAAATAGCTTTCTTCACCGTTGAAACTTACCTCGGCCGCGAAGGACGCTTCGCTGGCGGCGATCTTGTCGCTGAGGCGTTCCACATCATCCGGCAAGGAGGTGACACCAATCGGGCTGTCCGCAGCCAGACGCTGTACCTCGCCCAGATCAGCCATTTGCGCGGGGCGCATCACCAGCATGGTGTCACTCCTTAACTCTAAAACTCATAGGGGAAAATTACCGGACATAGCTGGAACAACCATATTCCAATGTGGGAGGGGGCTTGCCCCCGATAGCGGTGTATCAGTCACCGGATGTATCAACTGAAAGACTGCTATCGGGGGCAAGCCCCCTCCCACATTTTTGACCCAGTCCGGCCGGCAGAAGGTGTAGTTATCAGGCTTGTGTCAGGGCTTTTACTGCACGTTCGAAGCGATCCAGGCCTTCGTTGATGTCCGCTTCTTCCACCACCAGGCTCGGCGCGAAACGCACCACGTCCGGACCGGCTTGCAGGATCATCAGGTTTTCTTTCTCGGCCGCGTTGAACACGTCCTTGGCCTTGCCTTTAAACGCATCGCTCAATACGCAACCGATCAGCAGGCCCATGCCACGCACTTCGGTGAAGATGCCGTACTGCTTGCCGATCTGTTCCAGGCGCGCCTTGAACTGGTTGTGTTTGGCGTTGACGCCGGCCAGCACCTCAGGGGTGTTGATCACGTCGATGACCGCTTCGGCCACCGCACACGCCAGCGGGTTACCGCCGTAAGTGGTGCCGTGGGTGCCGACCACCAGGTGCTTGGCCAGGTCTTCGCGGGTGAGCATCGCCGCGATCGGGAAACCGCCGCCCAGGCTCTTGGCGCTGGTGAGGATGTCCGGCGTCACACCGTAGTGCTGGTAGGCAAACAGGTGGCCGCTACGGCCCATGCCAGTCTGCACTTCGTCGAACACCAGCAGCGCATTGTTGGCGTCGCACAGTTCGCGGGCGCCTTGCAGGTAAGCCAACTCGGCCGGCAGTACGCCGCCTTCGCCCTGGATCGGTTCGAGCACCACGGCGCAGGTCTTGTCCGACACGGCGGCTTTCAGCGCAGCCAAGTCGTTATAAGGAACGTGGGTGATGCCGGTGATTTTAGGACCGAAGCCATCGGAGTACTTCGACTGACCACCAACGTTGACGGTGAACAAGGTACGGCCGTGGAAGCTGTTCAGCGCGGCAATGATCTCGTACTTCTCGGTACCGAAACGGTCGAACGCCACGCGACGGGCCAGCTTGAACGCGGCCTCGTTGGCTTCGGCGCCGGAGTTACAGAAGAACACGCGCTCGGCAAAGGTGGCGTCAATCAGCTTATGGGCCAGGCGCAGGGCCGGCTCATTGGTGAACACGTTGGAGACATGCCACAGCTTGTTGGCCTGTTCGGTCAACGCACCGACCAGCGCCGGGTGGGCGTGGCCCAACACGTTGACCGCGATGCCGCCGGCAAAGTCGATCAGCTCGCGACCCGCCTGGTCCCACACACGGGAGCCTGCGCCACGCACGGGGATGAATGCGGCAGGTGCGTAGTTGGGAACCATGACCTGGTCGAAATCGGCACGTTGCACCGGGGCTTGCTCAACGGACATCGGAGTCTCCTGAAGAGGAACGCCTGCCTGGAACTGGCGGGCGATGCAGGGATTGTAAGGACAGTTTTCAGAGCGGCCTTGCCGCCAAGCGACAACTTCTTATAGCGCCAACCCGCGTTTTCAGCGGGTTTACGCCAATGCGACAAATAGCGTCGCAAAGGCGCAGTTTAAACCGTGCGCAGGCCTCGTGGGCAGGGGATGACAGGATCTTCGCAAATCAGCCCCAGCGCGCTGCGCTAACTGTCTACCGCCCAACGACAAGCCCGCGCTGTTTTGCTGAGCCTCCTCAAAAGCCATCAAGGAACGGCCCATGGCGCAGCATCCTGAAACCCAAACACCACACCTCGACATTCTCCGCGACGCTATCCCTCCTTGGTTGGGCACGGCCAGTGCCGCCAAGCGCGTGGCGTTGAAAGCCTGCACGCCGTTGATTGCCGACTGGTATACCCGTGCAACCGAGTCGCAACATGCACAGCTCAAAGAACTCAACGCCGCCGCCTGGACCGCGCAGAACCTCGTGGACAAGGCTCTGGCGGCACTGAAAAGCCCGGAGCAGTTCGGCGCCGAACGCCTGCACGCGGCACTCAAGGACGAGTTCGGCATCGACACTGATGTGCGCACCACCTACCTGCAACTGTACGTCCCGTTGACCGTTGTCGGTTTTACCGTCAAGCAGGGCGCGGCCAGAACCTGGTCGGTCTCACTGCTGGAAGCGGCGCTGCACAACTTCGAAGCAGACGAGACCTACGCGCAGCACTCCGGCTTCAGCACGCAACCCACGGCCACAGGGCAGTTCAGCCCCCTGCCCGACCTCGACGCGAAGATCAGCGTCGCGCAATTCACCCAGCTCTGCCGGCGCCTGGACATCGGCGGCCAATACCAACGCTACCTGGACGAGTACCTCGACCTGGGCAACCCCGTGGCGCGCAACGCCCTGGAGCACTGGCTCAAACAAAGCCACTTGGGCGCGCTGAAATTCGCTCTGTACATGGCCTTGCTCAAGGACGAGCTGCCCGCCGCCAGCCACACCGCGGTACTCAATCTGATCGAAAACGGCGACGCCACGCACAACGGCTGCCCACCGCTGATGGCCCATGATTTATTCATCATGGATTGTCGCCTCACTGGCGTGGTGCTGTTCGCTCCGGATCTGGAGAACAGTCGCGATGCAGTCCCGCTGATCGCCTATATCCCCGACGATCCGCAACACCCGATCAAACACTACCCCAGCAGTGCCGCGTTCATGCAGAGCCTGGTCGCCCGGTTGCGCTCGAAGGACTTTCAAGGGTTCTTCAGCCGTTTTGTCCGCCATGAAGACGCTGCGGTGTTCTTCGCCAACCTCAATCAACGCCTCAGCCAAGTCACCTGGCATGCGCATAAACAGGGCGATCCACTGCCCAGTTGGCGTGACACCCCGACCCAGAGCCCCCAGCTGCAATTTCGCAGCCTCAGGATCAACGGTGACCTCTTCGCGCATCTATTCCAGATGCACCTGAGCAAGCTGCTGGCAGACGCGCAGAGCCGCGCGGTCTCCACCGCCAAGGTCGACCAGAACGCACGTTGGGAACGCTGGGAATTCCTGAAAAAAATCGGCGATACCCTGCTGCAGATCGTTGCCTTCGTGGCACTGCCGTTCGTGCCGCCGCTGGGCGCACTGATGCTGGCGTATACCGCCTATCAGGTGCTCGACGAGGCCTTCGAAGGCATCATCGACTGGGCTGAGGGCCTGCGACATGAAGCCCTGGGCCATGCTTTGGGCCTGCTGGAGCAGATGGTCCAACTGGGCCTGTTCGCCACCGGATTGCCCATCATCGAAGGACTGGTGCGCGAAGCCTTGCCCGCGCAGCTGCTGGCCTTCATCGAGCGCTTGCAACCGGTCAAGCGGCCCAACAGTCAGCGCCGTCTGTGGCAACCCGACCTCAGCCCCTATCGCCAGGACGTGACACTGCCCGCCGAGGCACGCCCGGACGCGCAAGGCCTGCACCTGCACGCAGACAAAAACATCCTTAGCCTCAATGGCGAGCGCTATCACGTGCAGAAAGACGCCGGCCGCTATTTCATCCAGCACCCCACGCGACCTTCGGCTTACCGTCCGGCCGTGATGACCAACGGACAGGGCGCCTGGGTCACCGAGCTGGAAAACCCCTTGAGCTGGGATAGCACTACGCTGATGCGCCGCCTCGGTTACCAGACCGATTCGTTGAGCGACGCGCAATTAGCGCAGGTCCGCGACAGCAGCGCTACCCATGACAACACGTTGCGCAAAACGCACAGCACCCAGCAGCCGCCACCACCGCTACTGGCCGACACCCTCAAGCGCTTCAAGATCGACCAGCAGTTGCAGGAGTTTGTGACACAGATGAACAGCGACGACCCGGCGATCTACGCCAAGGCCGATCCGCAGACCCAATTGCAGTTGCTGATCAGCTATGGCCTGTGGCCCTCCGGCAAGACCTTGCGGGTGGTGGATGCCAGCGGCAACACCCTGTGGGAGTTCCTAGGAGAATCCGGGGCCAGCACTGTGCAGGTACTTGAGGAGCAATTGCGCAACGGCGACCTGCTGCCCACCCTGATCGACAGCCTGAATGAGCCGGAGCGCAAGGAACTACTGGAAGAAGAATTCGGGCTGCCTCCCGCCTCCAGCCGCACCCGCGCAGCCGCTTTGCGCAAGAAACTTGCGCGTATTGCCCAGGACAAGCGCTTCTCACTGTTCGACTCACGCTACCGCGGCCAGGACCGCACCAGCGACCCACGTGTGCAAAAGCTCATCGACAGTGCCTCGCGCCCCGGCCTGCCGACGCCGGTTGCCGAGGAGTTACTGGCCGGTGCCAGTGGCGAGGAGCTCAAGTCGATCGACGCTGGCAAGGTACCGACGCGCCTGACCGAACTGGCCGAATGGTCGTTGCATGAAGTGCGCACCACACGCGCCTATGAAGGCCTGTATCTGGACGCTGTGGAAAATCCGGACACTTGCCGGCTGGCGCTGCATTCGCTGGAAAACCTCAATGGCTGGCCCGAGTGGATTCGTCTGGAACTGCGCCAATACCGCGCTGACGGCGAGTTGCTCGACGCCATCGGGCCTACTTACGCGCCGACCAAACGTACGCTGGTGGCCACACCGGACGGCCAATTCATCCCCGAGAACGGCCAGACCGCACTGTTTGGCAGCACCGATTTCTACACCGCCGTCCTGCAGGCCCTGCCTGACAGTGCACGCAATGCGCTGCAACTTCATATCGGCCAGGGCCCACGCCTCAAGCAGGCGATCGGCGATGCCCCGCTGGATCGCCCTACCTTGCGCGACATATTAAAGAGCGACCCGCACAACAAACCCAGCTACGACCCCAATGTCATGCGTTTGCGCGGCGGCATGGACGGTTACCCGCCAGCCATTCCCGAGGTGCCGGGACCCAGCCGCGGCCCCTCGCTCGAACAACAACTGCAGACGCTGCGCCCGCAACTGTCGCGTGCAAGAATCCGCGACATGATCGCCGCCCTGCAAAATACCCCCGGCGGTGCACAACTGGCCTTAACCCGGTTGCGCAACGAATACATCCAACTGGACCTGAACCTGGTGGTCTGGGAATCCCAGACACCCCGTGTACACCCCACAACCGGCGCTACGCTGAGCGCGCTCCAATATGAATACCTGCGGCGCGACCGCAATTTGTTTGCCCACCAACTACGGCGAGCCTGGCGCCAGGAAACCGAGCTCGATAACTTCTATGAGCCGCCAGCCATCAACGGTCATATCCTGCGACTGTCAGCCCCCCTGCTGGGTGAGTTGCCCACCCTGAGTGCACGCTTCGAACATGTCTCTCACCTGGAATTGCAGGGTGCGCACCAACGCATGGAAATCGACGGATTCCTGCAGCTTTTTCCAAGCTTGCGTCGGCTGAACATCCGCAATCTTGCCGTGGACGAACTGCCGCCCAGCCTGGCCTCGATGAACACGCTCAACGAATTGATCCTGAGCAGCTGCAACATCCGCCTCACCGAGCAAAGCCATGCGGTCATCAACAACATGACGCGCCTGTTGACCCTTGACCTGTACAACAACCCCCTGACGCTGACTCCCAATGTGGAACAGATGCCGCAGTTGCAATACCTGGACCTGGCCAACACCGACATCGAGCAACTGCCCGAAGGATTGCTGAGTCGCAGCCACCTGACGCTGGCGATGCTGTCCAATAACAGGATCAGCGAGTTGCCTGCCGCCCTGTTCGATTTGCCCGTCGACATCACTCGGCATTTCGACCTGTCCAACAACCCGTTGTCCGAGCCGACACTGGAGAGCGTCAAAGCCTACTTCCAGCGTACCCAACACTACCTGGAAGCGATCCCGGCCAGGGTCGACGCGGAGCAGGCCAAAAGACTGTTTCCCTCGTTCAACGGTGACCAAATCAACCGCTTCATTTTTGGCCTGCCAGGGGACCTGGCAGCCGGTCGCGTCGAGATGAGTCGGCTGGAGAACGAATTTCCCACTATCCGTCAGGATTGCCTTGGCTGGGCCAACGACAGCAGCGTCACCGCCGAGGAACAGGCCCTGCGCCACCGATTCATCGTTGCACTTGAGGCAGGCTGGCGACGCGATATCACCTCGGGCGATGTCAACTTCGGGCTGCCGATGCTCAGCTACGAATTCAGCCTTTTCCTCCCGGTGAGCGGCGATTTGCCCGCCCTGCGCACCTCGTTCAATCATGTGTCCGTGCTCGCCTTAAAGGGCTTGGGCTCACCGTTGGGCCTGGATGCGTTCCTGCGCAGTTTCCCGGCGCTGACTGCGCTGCATATCGAAAACTATGCACTGAGTGAACTGCCGCGACTCGGCCACCTGCCAAACCTGTCGTACCTGGTGCTGGACCGCTGCACGCTGCAATTGTCGCCTTCCGCGCAGCAAGCCTTGCAGGGCATGCGTGAACTCAAGCACCTGAACCTCGATAACAACCCGCTGGCGCGACTGCCGGATTTCAACCAGCTGCCCAACCTGGTCAGCCTGTCACTGCGTAACACTGGCTTGAGCGAACTGCCCCGCTCGCTGATTCAGCCAGCGGTATTGCGTGCCCGCGTGGACTTGAGCCAGAACGCTTTGCGCGAGCTGCCTGAAGAGGCCTTCGAACTGCCGCGGGCGGCCAGCAACGCATTCGACCTGTCGGCCAACCCGCTGTCGCCCTCGACCTTGCACGCGATCAAGCGCTATTGCCAAGCCAAGGGCGAACACTGGAATGCCAGCATTCCCGATACACAATTGCAGCGCATCAACGCGCTCTACCCCAGCCTCACGGAGCGAGACACCAAGCGCATCTTTTTTGAGCTACCCGGCGAACTGGAGGAAGCCGACGCGCAAATCAGCCGCCTGAGTGCCGAATACGAGCGGCTCGACAGCGACCTGGAGGAATGGGTACTCAACGTCCCCGCCATGGACCAACTGGCCAACCCCCTGTTGATCGAAAATGCCCGCGCCGAGGAGCAGGTGCGTCGCCTGGCATTCAAGGAATTGATACTGCGCTGCTGGCGCAGAGAAACCGATCTGGATGAAAACGAATGGCCCGCCCGAAACACTCACAAGCTGATCTTCAACGGCCAGCTTTCCGGAGATCTGCCAGCCCTGAATGCGCGCCTGGAACATGTGACGCTGATGGAACTGACGGGCGACAAGCGCCATGTTCGCGTAGGCGAATTCCTGCAGGCGTTCCCAAACCTGACTGCGCTGACAGTGGAGCAGCACGCCCTGCAGCGGATTCCAGACCGGGTGTTCGAACTCAAGCAATTGCGCCTGCTCAAGCTCAGCAATAACCAGATCCGCCTGACGCCGGACAGCATAGAGCAGCTATCACGCCTGACGGAGCTCACTTACTTGGATCTGAGCGACAACACCCTCACCCAAGCGCCGGACCTGCGCAACATGACGCGACTGACGATGGTGTACCTGCACAACTGCAGGCTGCGCGACATACCCACGGGGATCTTCAGCCTACCGCGCCTGCGGGCCGTAGACTTGAGCGACAATCTGATCGAGCACTTGCCGGACGACCTGCTGGGAATGCCACTGCCGCTCGACGATGACTCGGATGTGAGCGGCAACCCCCTGTCTCCCGAAAGCCTGACGATCTTGCGTACCTATTACCGGCAGACGGGTTATGAGTTGGGCGTGGAGGAAGCGACATACGACGAAAACATGGAGGACATAACCCCGCCCGGCACACCGGAACCCATGGAGGAGTGAGACAGTCGCGTACCTGTGCGGGACAACCCGGTTTCAGCCGCGTTCGGACGGCACCGATGACAACTCGAACGGGCTGCTACTGCGCCGTTGATTGCGGTCTTCACGCGGGGTGGCGCCGAAGAAGTTGCGGTAGGCGCTGGAGAAGTGTGGCCCTGAGGAGAAGCCGCAGGACAGGCCGATCTGGATGATCGACTTGCTGGTTTGCATCAGCATTTGGCGGGCCTTGTTCAGACGCAGCTCCAGATAATACTGGCTGGGGACGCGGTTGAGGTACTGCTTGAAGATCCGCTCCAGTTGTCGTCGCGACACACAGACGTGCTGGGCAATTTCGTCAGTGGTCAGCGGTTCTTCGATATTGGCTTCCATCAGCAACACGGCCTGGGTCAGCTTAGGATGGCTGGAACCCAGGCGGTTTTGCAGGGGAATCCGCTGGCGTTCGCCGCCTTCGCGGATGCGTTCCACCACCAGTTCTTCGGAGACTGCACCCGCCAGTTCGGCGCCGTGGTCGCGGGCCAGTACCGCCAGCAGCAAGTCGAGTACCGACATGCCACCGCAGGCGCTCAGGCGATCACGGTCCCAGTCGAACAGGTGGCTGGTGGCGATCACCTTGGGAAAACGTTCGGCGAAGTCATCCTGCCAGCGCCAGTGCACGGCGGCGCGATAACCGTCGAGCAGACCGAGCTGGGCCAACGGGTACACGCCGGCCGACAAACCACCGATCACACACCCGGCCCGCACCAATTGCTTGAGGGCCGTGCTCAGTTGCGAGGCAATAACGGTTGGCGGCTCGTCGGCCAGCAGAAACAGTTTCTGAAAGCCTTCGAGCTTGCCGGCCCATGGTTCGCCCGGCAATTGCCAGGCGCCTTCGGTGGCAGGCTCCGCGAGCAAAAACGACAGCTCGTAAACCACATCCGGATGCACCCGCTGAGCAACGCGTAAGGCCTCCTCAGCCAGCGCAAGCGTGAGTGCCTTTGTGCTGGGCCAAATCAGGAAACCAATTTTATGGGCGGTCATGGAGTGCTATCCGAAGCCTGTAACAGTAATGAAGACAAGGGCCAATGCTAGCCCGTAAACCAACACAAAGCTTAAAAACGATAAAGATCCAACTGTAGAACCCCAATGTAGAGATCCATGTGGGAGGAATTATTTCAAGCTGCCGGACAGGAACTGCTGCAACCGCTCGGACTGCGGGTTCACCAGCACTTCCCGCGGGTTGCCGCGCTCTTCAACAATCCCTTTGTGCAGGAACACCAACTGGTTCGACACTTCGCGGGCAAAGCCCATTTCGTGGGTGACCACCACCATGGTGCGGCCTTCCAGGGCCAGGTCCTGCATCACCTTGAGCACTTCGCCGACCAGTTCCGGGTCCAGCGCCGAAGTCGGTTCGTCAAACAGCATCACCTCAGGTTCCATCGCCAAGGCACGGGCAATCGCCACACGCTGCTGCTCGCCGCCGGACATATGGCCAGGGAACGCATCCTTACGATGGCCCACGCCGACTTTAGCCAGATAGTGCTCGGCCTTTTCACGGGCATCTTTCTTCGACATGCCCAACACGTGCACCGGGGCTTCCATCACGTTTTCAAGCGCGGTCATATGCGACCACAGGTTGAAATGCTGGAACACCATGGACAGGCGCGAACGCATGCGTTGCAGCTGCTTGGGATCAGCGGCCTTCAGGGCGCCGTCCTTGTTGGCCACCAGTTTCAGCTCTTCGTTATTGAGCAGAATCTTGCCGGCGTGGGGTTGCTCCAGCAGGTTGATGCAGCGCAAAAAGGTACTTTTGCCCGAACCACTGGAACCGATGATGCTGATCACATCACCGGCCGCAGCGGCCAGGGAAACACCTTTGAGCACTTCATGACTGCCATAGCGTTTATGCAGGTCTTGGACTTCAAGTTTGTACATGCGGTCGGTTCTCACAAAAACAGGTGGTCAGTCGTTGAGCAAGCGCCCGTGTCGCAGCGCGTCGCGCCCCGCCACCTTGGCCAGCCAGAAACCCGCTTGGGCATAACGTAGCCGTTCAACGGCAAACAACACCCCCGACGTACCGGCGCAGATAACGCTCACGCGGTCTTGCAGGGGGTCAATCACTTCAAAAATCGGTTCGCCAGCGTCCACCCAATCTCCGGCTTTGCGCAGGTAACTGATCACACCGGCGTGGGGCGCGAAGAGCAACTCGGTGCCTTCAAACGGCATGCCTTCGCACGCTTCGTGCTGCGCAGCCGGCCATTCGCCGTTGATCAGGCCTTGCTCGGCAAGGAATGCGAGGATGCCCTCGGCGTGGAAGATTGCTTCATCACGCCCGGTGTCGGCTTGACCACCCAGTTCCAACGTCGTCGCGAGGCACGACAACGGGATCTGAGCGTCCGGAAACATCCGGGACAAGCGCAACCATGGCAGCGAGCAGGCTTCATCAAACGAGCTCCCACCGGAATCCTCCGCCAACAAGCCGACCTTCACATTCAGATGCGCCGACAGCGAACGCCACTGGGGCCAATGCTGGGGCAGCGCGTACATATGCAGCGCGGCTTCGGCGTCGCAATGCAGGTCGAGGACGATATCGGCGGTGCACGCGTGGCTCAGCAAGACGCGCTGCATGCCTTGCAACTGGCTGCTCGGCTCGGGCAAGTCGCTGAGCGCATCGCTCATGGCCTGACGGATCAGGCGCACATTGGCATGGGGATCATCCCCCAGCTTGCCTTGAAGCAATGCGGCAACCGGTTCGCTCAACTCGACGAAATCGCGGTTGAAATTCTTGCCACTGCCTACTTCGAAACGCCCCTGGTGGCTGCCTTGCAACAACTGGCCCAGGCCCATCGGATTGGCCACCGGCACCAGCTCAATCACACCGTTGAGTGCGCCTTGCTGTTCCAGTTCTGTCAGGCGTTTTTTCAGTTCCCAGGCGGCTCGCATGCCGGGCAGTTCATCGGCGTGCAGGCTGGCCTGGATATAGGCCTTGCGCTCGCCGCTGCCAAAACGGAACACGCTCAGTTGGCGCTCGCAGCCCAGGTGGCCCCAGGGCAACAGGTGGTCGATACGTTCCATATCAGTGCTTCCGTGGAGCCAGGTAGCTCAGCCAGCGGCGCTCGGCCAACTTGAACAGGCGCACCAGGATAAAGGTCAGGCACAGGTAGAACACGCCAGCGGTGATATAGGCTTCGAACGGCAAGTAGAACTGGGCGTTCACCGTGCGTGCGGCGCCGGTGATGTCGATCAGGGTGACGATGGAGGCCAGGCTCGTGGTCTGGAGCATCATGATCACTTCGTTGCTGTACTGCGGCAGCGCACGGCGCAAGGCCGACGGCAGCAGGATGCGGCGGTACAGCTTATAGCGCGACATGCCCATCGCCTTGGCCGCTTCGATCTCGCCATTGGGCGTGGCCTTGAGGCTACCGGCAATGATCTCGGCGGTGTAGGCGCTGGTGTTGATCGCAAAGGCCAGGCACGCACAGAACGTGGCGCTGGACAGCAGGGGCCACATAAAGCTTTCGCGCACCGCTTCGAATTGCGCCAGGCCGTAGTAGATCAGGAACAGTTGCACCAGCATCGGCGTGCCGCGGATCACGTACGTGTAGAGCCAGGCCACACCGTTCACGACCGGCTGCTTGGACACACGCATCAACCCCAGGGGCAAGGCGACGAGCAGGCCGAAAAACAGCGAGATGGCGAGCAATTTCAGGGTAGTCAGCAGGCCGCCAAGGTACAGCGGCATGGCCTCCCAGATGACGTTGTAGTCGAAGATCATAGATCAGCCGCCCTTACGCCTACCGAGTAGCGCTTCTCAAGATAGCGCAGCGCCAGCAACGATACGCTGGTGATCACCAGGTACATCGCCGCCACTGCGAGGAAGAAGGTAAAAGGCTCGCGGGTGGCATCTGCCGCCTGCTTGGCCTTGAACATCATGTCTTGCAGGCCTACCACCGAGATCAGCGCGGTGGCCTTGGTGAGTACCAGCCAGTTGTTGGTGAAGCCAGGGATCGCCAGCCGAATCATCTGCGGCACCATCACCCGGAAAAACACTTGGAAACTGCTCATGCCATATGCAAGGCCGGCTTCGGCCTGTCCCTTGGGGATGGCCATGAAGGCGCCACGGAAAGTTTCCGAAAGGTAGGCGCCAAAGATGAACCCCAGAGTGCCGATACCGGCGGCCAAAGGGTTCAGGTCGATATAGTCGTCGTAGCCGAGCATCGGCGCGACGCGGTTGAGCAGGTCCTGGCCGCCGTAGAAAATCAGCAGGATCAGCACAAGGTCAGGGATCCCACGGATCACCGTGGAGTACAAGTCACCCAGCCAGGCCAACCAGCGCACCGGCGACAGGCGTAACGCGACCCCGATCAGACCCAGAACAATGGCCAAGGCCATGGACGACAAGGCGAGCTGAAGCGTCAACCATGCGCCATCGAGGATGACGGCCCCGTAGCCTTTCAACATGATTCAGGTCCTCGAAAAGGGGGATGAAAAAATGGCGCAAACCGCAGGAATTCTGTTGCTTGCGCCATTTAGGACAGACCGCTGCGACGTTTTACTGGGCTTCTGGGCCGTAAATGTCGAAGTTGAAGTACTTTTTCTCGATTTCTTTGTATTTGCCGTTGGCACGGATCGCAGCGATAGCAGCGTTGATGCGGTCCAGGTTTTCCTTGTCGCCTTTACGTACCGCGATGCCTATGCCGTCGCCGAAGTATTTGGCGTCAGTGAAGGATGGGCCAACGAACGCGTAGCCTTTACCAGCGTCGGTCTTCAGGAAACCGTCTTCCAGCAGGGTGGCGTCGGCCACGGTACCGTCGAGGCGGCCAGCGGCCACATCCAGGTAGATTTCGTTCTGGGTGCTGTAACCCTTGATGTCAGCGCCTTTTGGAGCCAGGACTTCACGAGCGAAGCGGTCGTGGATCGAACCACGCTGCACGCCGATCTTCTTGCCTTTCAATTCATCCAGACTGTCGCTGACAGCGGTGCCTTCCTTCATCACCAGGCGTGCTGGGGACAGGTAGTAGCGATTAGTGAAATCAACGGACTTCTTGCGGTCTTCAGTGATGGACATGGACGACAGGATGGCGTCGATCTTGCGCACTTTGAGCGCAGGGATCAGGCCGTCGAACTCTTGCTCGACCCACGTACATTTGACCTTCATCTCTTCGCACAGGGCGTTGCCGATGTCGTAGTCAAAACCAACGATGTTGCCATCCGGCGCCTTCGAGGCAAACGGAGGGTAAGCCGCTTCGATACCAATTTTCAGAGGCTTGCCTTCAGCGAAGGCCTGCATGGACAGCACGGACAGCGCCAGGGCGCCCAACAGCACGAGTTTCTTCATCTTGGGACTCCATCGGTATAGGGCAAAACAGCAGTATGAGCCATGGCCCACGATGCGGCGAAGGTGAAACCGAATAGCGGTGCTGCGTCCGACACCAATTCAACATCGGCGACGACGAGCGAGTGATCGGCATTCTAACGACAGGCCGGAAGCCGATATTTCCTCAATGCGACAACAATTTACAGAAGCACAGAGAAAGCGGTTCCAGCTCATTGACAGCCCCTGGATTTTATGCAGAGACAAAAGACATTAAACCTGTAGACGCTGCAAATTGCGGGCCTATTATTCGCAAACCCTTCTGGCACGGCAAGTCTGGCGTTTAATCTTATTTCTTGGGGTGTCTGGAATGGGGTTTTTCGGGGCACGGGCGTAGCGCTTTGCCTCATGTGTGGACATGGGGTTACACATTTGCCCCGCCCGGTAACATTCAGAAACCTCCTACACGATAAACCGATATTTATTCGGGTGGCGCAGATCCAAACGTGGGAGGGGGCTTGCTCCCGATGGCGGTAGACCCTTGACAGCTGTATTCACCGACCCACTGCAATCGGGGGCATGCCCCCTCCCACACTGGATCCCCACCAGCTCAAAGCGAACATAAAAAAGCCCCACCCGGCTCACACCGAATAGGGCTTTGTCCAACCAACCTCGCCTTAAGCGACGTTCATGGTCTTGTGGGTTTCAATCAAATGCGCCACTACACCTGGATCCGCCAGGGTGGAGATATCGCCTAACCCGTCGTACTCAGCCGTGGCGATCTTGCGCAGGATACGGCGCATGATTTTGCCCGAGCGGGTCTTCGGCAAGCCCGGCGCCCACTGGATCACGTCCGGCGAAGCAATCGGCCCGATTTCTTTACGCACCCAATTTTTCAGCTCCAGGCGCAGCGCTTCGTTGGGCTCTTCGCCATTTTTGAGGGTGACATACACATAAATGCCCTGCCCCTTGATGTCATGCGGCACCCCAACCACCGCTGCTTCAGCCACTTTAGGGTGGGCAACCATGGCGCTTTCAATCTCGGCAGTGCCCATGCGGTGGCCGGAAACGTTCAACACGTCATCCACACGTCCCGTGATCCAGTAGTAACCGTCCTCGTCACGACGAGCGCCGTCACCGGTGAAGTACATGCCACGGAAGGTCTTGAAGTAGGTATCGACGAAACGGTCATGATCGCCAAACAGCGTACGCGCTTGACCCGGCCACGAATCGAGGATCACCAGGTTGCCTTCGGCAGCCCCTTCGATCAGGTTGCCCAGGTTATCCACCAACGCCGGCACCACGCCGAAGAACGGCCGTGCAGCCGAGCCTGGCTTGAGCGCATGGGCGCCCGGCAGCGGGCTCATCATGTTGCCGCCGGTCTCGGTCTGCCACCAGGTGTCGACAATTGGGCAACGGGATTGACCGACATTCTTGTAGTACCAATCCCACGCTTCCGGGTTGATCGGCTCGCCAACGGAACCGAGCAGGCGCAGGCTGCTGCCGTCAGCACCTTCAACGGCTGCGGTGCCGGAGGCCATCATTGCGCGAATGGCGGTCGGCGCGGTGTAGAGGATGTTGACCTTGTGCTTGTCGACGATCTTCGCCACCCGAGTGATGTCCGGGTAGTTAGGCACGCCTTCGAACAACACCGTGGTCGCGCCATTCGACAGCGGACCATAGACAATATAGGTGTGGCCGGTGACCCAGCCGACGTCGGCAGTGCACCAGTAGATTTCGCCCGGGCGATAGTCGAACACGCGCTCGTGGGTGAGGCCGGCGTAAAGCAGATAGCCGCCGGTGGTGTGCTGCACGCCTTTAGGCTTACCGGTGGAACCGGAGGTGTAGAGGATAAACAGGGCTTCTTCGGCGCCCATTTCTTTTGGCGCGCATACGGTGCCCGCCACTTTCATCAGGTCTTCGTACCAGATGTCGCGATGCTGGTTCCACTTGATCTGGCCATTGGTGCGTTTGCACACGATGACCTTCTGGATGCTGCTGGTTTCCGGGTTGGTCAGTGCGTCGTCGACGTTGGCCTTGAGCGGAATCTTCTTACCAGCGCGAATGCCTTCGTCGGCAGTGATCACCACCTTCGACTTACAGTCGATGATGCGACCGGCCAGGGCTTCCGGCGAAAAACCACCAAACACCACCGAGTGAATCGCACCGATGCGGGTACACGCCAGCATGGCAACCACGGCTTCGGGGATCATCGGCATATAGATAGTCACCACGTCGCCGCGGTGCACGTCCTGACCACGCAGGGCGTTGGCGAACTTGCAGACTTCTTCATGCAGCTCGCGGTAAGTGATGTTGCGGCTCTCGGCAGGGTCATCGCCCTCCCAGATGATCGCAATCTGGTCGCCACGCTCGGCGAGGTGACGGTCCAGGCAGTTATAGGACACGTTCAGGGTGCCATCGGCGAACCACTTGATGTCGACATGGTGATCGTCGAACGAGGTCTGCTTCACCGTGGTGAAAGGCTTGATCCAGTCAAGACGCTTGGCTTGCTCACGCCAGAAACCGTCGGGGTTGACCACCGACTGCTGGTACATGGCCTTGTAGGTCGCCTCATCGGTCAGCGTGTTGGCTGCTACTTCGGGGCGAACGGGGTACAGGGAAGCCGCACTCATCTTTCTTACCTCGGTGACAATAGTTGTTTTTGTATGCCCTGTTGTAGCCGGGGCGACCCCATAGAACCATTCGACGATGGTAGTAACAAGCCCCTACACATTGCCCTGGTATCGGCTGACAGGGCTCTGGGCCAAGGGCTGCAAGGCTTCTGGCGCTGTGTGAAAAAACCTTTACCACGGGATTGTTACAAAAACCGCCAATAGTGTTTATCAAAAGCACGGGTATATGAATATAACCCGCAGGCCTAAAATCAACTCCGTCAACACGACGCCGTGGTTTACACGGCAGTGATTAACAACGTAACAGCCCCCACGAAGGCAACGTTAATCCGAACTAACCAATCCTAAGTTACACACGTGGCCTCACAAGGGCCCCGTGACCCCTTTCGCCCTGAAGAAGGTAAGTAAAGAAATGAAAGCTCTCGTAGTTATGGCCCTCAGCAGCTTGTGCGCCACCGCCGCCCTGGCCGACGAAGCCCCGACCGAGCTGGCCGGCCAGAACGCCCCGATTGTTGAAGATTACACCTACAGCACCCACTTGGACGTTGCCAAAGTATTGTCCATGAGCGAAGTTCCGAATGTATGTGAAGTTGTACCTGCGAAGATGGAATATGAAGACTCCCAGGGTCAACGCCATATTCTTAATTACAAGATTATGGGCAACGGTTGCTCTAACGGCTAACAACTTAGTCAGTTAGAAAACACCCGGATCTTATTCGCCGCAAGAAATCGTTCTTGCGGCAAAGAACCGGCTTGAGGCACCACGCAGTCCAGGTGTGGGAGGGAGCTTGCTCCCGATAGCGTCAACCGCCGCACCTCTCTATTACGCCCTACGTCCCGTCCCCTGCCCCCACCCGCAAAAAGCCGCTCATCGCTCCTCAAAAAAAACCAACCCCAGCAAAGCCTCGCAAACACACGCTTTGGCCGAAAACCACGCCATTTTGGCCCTCGCCCGTGACCATCCACCGCAACACAAAACCGAATTTTTCCCTATAATGCGCGGGTAAATCGGGCCTGCAATATCCCTTTACACTGGGACGAAGAGCCAGACCTGAGGCCTCCGCGCGAGCTTGCACCTACCGCTGCGCACCTCAAGCCTCAAGCAGAGTACCCGTAACCCTATTCCGTTTAATGCCTGCGCTAGCTGCTGCAACAAACGATTCCTTAAGATCCACCGCGGCCCTAGGGCCGTGTGAACACCCAACCATCCGGTTTCACACGGGCACCTTTGAGCCCTCACGCAGGAGACGACACGTCATGCTGAGCTGGGACGAATTCGACAAAGAAGAAGAAGGCGAAGTAGCCACCAAAGGCGCCAACGCCGGCCACGCCACCGAAGCCAACATGGACCGCCTCGACGGTGCCGGCGCAGCCGCCGCCATCGAAGCACGCGCCGTCACCGCCAGTGACTCCGCCGCCATCGTGCGCGCCAAGGCTGCCCTGGACAAACTCGACGTCGCCGAAGGCCTCGCCGAACTCGAAGGCGCCTCCGCCCGCGTCGCCGTTGACGAAAAACGCATGATCAACTGCCGCGCCGACCTCAACCAACTCGTGCCCTTCAAGTACGACTGGGCCTGGCAGAAGTACCTCGACGGCTGCGCCAACCACTGGATGCCGCAAGAGGTCAACATGACCGCCGACATCGCCCTGTGGAAAAACCCCGAAGGCCTGACCGACGACGAACGCCGCATCGTCATGCGCAACCTGGGCTTCTTCTCCACCGCCGACTCCCTGGTTGCCAACAACCTGGTGCTGGCCGTGTACCGCCTGATCACCAACCCTGAGTGCCGCCAGTACATCCTGCGCCAGGCCTTCGAAGAAGCGATTCACACCCACGCCTACCAGTACTGCATCGAATCGTTGGCCATGGATGAAGGCGAGATCTTCAACATGTACCACGAGATC
The DNA here is from genome assembly GCF_021391435.1 of Pseudomonas sivasensis. NCBI lineage: Bacteria > Pseudomonadati > Pseudomonadota > Gammaproteobacteria > Pseudomonadales > Pseudomonadaceae > Pseudomonas > Pseudomonas sivasensis. The sequence continues at coordinate 4,887,910 of NZ_CP090029.1, forward strand.
CCATCGGTCGCCAAAAAGGCAGCCTGGGGCCTGAAGTACACCCGTTCGATCTCCGATCCGAAGTTCGAAACCGGCACCGTTGAGACCGACAAAGAACTGCTGCGCAACCTCGTTGCTTACTACTGCGTGCTGGAAGGCATCTTCTTCTACTGCGGCTTCACCCAGATCCTCTCCATGGGCCGCCGCAACAAAATGACCGGCGTGGCGGAACAGTTCCAGTACATCCTGCGCGATGAGTCGATGCACCTGAACTTCGGTATCGATGTGATCAACCAGATCAAAATCGAAAACCCACACCTGTGGGATGCCGAGATGAAGGAAGAAGCGACCCAGATGATCCTGCAAGGGACCCAGCTGGAGATCGAATACGCGCGCGACACCATGCCGCGCGGCGTATTGGGCATGAACGCGGCGATGATGGAGGATTACCTCAAGTTCATCGCTAACCGTCGCCTGTCGCAGATCGGTCTTAAAGAAGAGTATCCAGGGACCACTAACCCGTTCCCGTGGATGAGCGAAATCATGGACTTGAAGAAAGAGAAAAACTTCTTCGAAACCCGTGTGATCGAGTATCAGACTGGCGGCGCGCTGAGCTGGGATTGATTCCTTAGCACAGCAACACCAAAAAGCCCTGACTTGTTCGGGGCTTTTTTATGCGAGCTCACTAAAGACTCTCCTTACAAAGCAGCGAATTTACCAAAGTAGCTGACCGCCAAATCCTTCTGGCTCGTAGGAAATTTCGTAGACGCAATAATGGCTACTCAGTATCGTCCGAGGGTTTTCTACCCTCGGCGGTTGTATGGACATTACGAAAGACAAAACGGACTGGAGCGACGCGGAGTTGGCAGCTGCGGTCGAGGCGTACTTGAAGATGCTGGCCTGGGAAAAGAGCGGCCAACCGTTCAACAAAGCCCTCGAAAACCGCCTCCTGCGCGAAGGCCCAGTGGCAGGCCGTGCAAAGGGCTCCATCGAATTCCGCATGCAAAACATCTCCACCGTGCTTGTGCGTATGGGCTGGGACCGCATCGAAGGCTATAAGCCTGCGAAGAACGTAGGCTCAGGCGTCGAACAACGCATCCGCCAAGCACTTGCCGCGCAGGGTGTATTCGAATCCGAAGACGCCGCCCAAACAGCAGACGAGCAAACGCTTATCCGCCGTGCGTCCAAACTGCAGCAGCAACCTTTCACTCAGCTACCGGACGGCATTGCCCAGCCGCAGAAGGTCTCGACCGTCAGCACCGCTTTTGTTCGAGACCCAAAGGTACGCGCTTGGGTACTGAAAGAGGCCGAGGGCGTCTGCGAAGGCTGCGGCTCTGACGCGCCGTTTGAGGTCGACGGTTTGCCATTTCTTGAAGTACATCACGTCAAGCACCTGGCCCAGAAGGGTTCGGATCGCATCACCAATGCTGTAGCCTTGTGCCCCAATTGCCATCAGCGTTGTCACCGGTCGAGTGACCGGGAGGCTTTCACCGAGGGGCTTTACGCCAAGGTCGGAAGATTGGCACGGGAGTAAACTCCTGCTGTCACACCTGATGCACGCTCAAAAAATACTAGATAGGACCGAGGCCAACCCGTGAACCCAGACATGCTCGAAGCCGGCCCCGCTGACGCCAAAGTACTTTCCGTCTTTGACTTCGACGGCACCCTGACCCACCACGACAGTTTCGTGCCCTTCCTCAAGTTTGCCTTTGGTACCGGCGAGTTCTATGGCCGGATGGTCAAGCTGGCGGTGCCTGGGCTGCGCTTTTTGGTTCGGCAGATCAGCCGGGATGAGTTGAAAGCGCAGTTGATCCGCACCTTTATGACAGGGGTGGAGAAGACGTGGGTGCAACAGAAGGCCGAGGAGTATTGCCAGCGCAATTGGGCGCGGTTGATGCGCCCGGCCGGGGTGTTGTCGGTGGAGCAGGAGTTGGGCTCCGGCGCGGAGGTGACATTGTGTTCGGCTTCGCCTGCGTTAGTGTTGCAGCCGTTTGCCAATCGACTTGGGATCAAGTTGATTGGCACCGAGCTTGAGGTAGTCGACGGGGTGTTGACCGGCAAGCTCACCGGGAATAACTGCCGGTGTGAGAACAAGGTGCTGCGGCTTGAGGCGGTGTACGGAGACCTGGGGGAGTATCGGCTCCGGGCCTGGGGCGATACGCGCGGGGACCGGGAGTTGTTGGCGGCGGCGCAGGATGCGCATTTTCGGCATTTTCATGCGAAGAAGAAGCGGGCGAAAGCGCTGCGCTGACCATTGTGGTGAGCGGGCTTGCCCCGCGCTGGGGCGCGTAGCGGCCCTAAAACCAAACGCCGCATTCTGTCTGACAGCATGCGGCGTTTTTATTGGGACTGCTGAGCAGCCCAGCGCGGGGCAAGCCCGCTCACCACAGGTTGATCAAACACAGGTTTTGGGGTCTACGCCCAACGCCGCCGCAAAGGCTTTTACCATCGGGCTGCGCGGGGCGTTTCGGCATTTTCATGCGAAGAAGAAGCGGGCGAAAGCGCTGTGCTGACCATTGTGGTGAGCGGGCTTGCCCCGCGCTGGGGCGCGTAGCGGCCCTAAAACCAAACGCCGCATGCTGTCTGACAGCATGCGGCGTTTTTATTGGGACTGCTGCGCAGCCCAGCGCGGGGCAAGCCCGCTCACCGCAGGTTGATCAGACAGCGGTTTTGAGGTCTACGCCCAACGCCGTCGCAAAGGCTTTTACCATCGGGCTGCGCGGGGCGTTATGGCGCAGGATGAGGTTGAAGGCGGTGCTCAAGTGAACTTGCTCCGGGCACAGTGCGCGAAGGCGCCCTTCTCTTACCATGGGCTTGGCGTAGTGTTCGGGCAGGAAACCGAGGAAACGGCCAGTAAGGATCAGGATCGCGACGGCTTCGACTTGCGAGGCGGAGGCGCACTGGCTGTCGTAATTGACGAAGTTAGTCTTGTCGCGATGGATCGCATAACGATGGTTGACCACTTCATATTGGCGCAGCACCTCCGGCGTAATGTCGCTCGCAGTAAAAAGCGGGTGTCCTACGGCGCAGTAGGCGTGAGCCTTTTCTTCGTACAGCGGGAAGTAATCGAACTCTTCACGGCGCTGGTACACGGGAACGATACCGACGATTAACCGGCCTTCCACCACGCCGCGTTCAACTTCGTCCAACTGTGAAGCCTGTAGGCGCAATCTTATTTTTGGTGATTCGCTATGTAATTTTCCCAATGCGGTAATAAGCGGGGAATTAACATCCGACACGGTGTTATCAATAATCCCGACACTAAGGTCACCAATAAGCTCGTTTTGCGCCGAACTAAGCTTGTCTCTGAAACTGTCCACCGAGGTAAATAACTCGATGGACGCTTGATACACTAACTTCCCTTCTTCGGTCAGCCCGAAACCTTCTCGGCCCCGTGTACACAGGCGCATGCCGATACGAATCTCGAGGTCAGAGATCTGTTTACTGATGGCCGCCAGCCCCACGTTCAGCTCGTTTTGCGCAGCACTGAAGCCGCCGGCTTCGACCACGGCCATGAATACCCGCAGCAATTTGAAGTCCAGTCCGCTCAGTTGCAGCGGTGGTCTTGTGCCCGGTTTGGGTGGCAGGTTTCCAGAAGTGGAAAGTGGAGTTTCCATAATACGCGTTGACCTCAAGTACCATATTCAACAGGCTTCAACCCAATCCTTGAACATAGCCAGGCGGCGATAATGAACATAAACATCCGCCCTTGGCAACCTTGAATACGGCGCGTCAGACGCTGATTCAGTTTAGTTGAAAACCTTTTTTTACTGCCTCCGACTCTTCTAAAAACAAGCGTGAGGAATACCCATGTCTCAGTCCACCGACCGCCTTTGGGGCGCTCGTTTCAAGACCGGTCCGTCTGCTGCGTTGGCCGCGTTGTCACGTTGCCCTGAGCGCTATTTTCGCCTGACGCCCTACGACCTGGCGGGCTCACGCGCCCATGCCCGTGAGTTGCAGCGCGCCGGTTTGCTGGATGAGTCAGAGACCCTGCGCACCCTCGAAGCACTCGACCAAATCGGCGATGACTTCACCGCCGGCCGCCTGCATCCAACCCTGGATGACGAGGACGTACACACCTTTATCGAACGCGTCTTGACCGAACGCCTGGGCGCCTTGGGCGGCAAGCTGCGCGCCGGACGTTCGCGTAATGATCAAACCGCCAACGATTTGCGCCTTTTCCTACGGGACCATGCGCGAACCATCACCACCGAGGTGTTGGGTTTGCAGCAGGCGTTGGTGGAACAGGCCGAGCAGCATGTCGAGAGCATCTGCCCCGGCTTTACCCATTTGCAGCAGGCCCAACCCATCGTGTTCGCCCACCACTTACTGGCTCACGCGCAGTCGATGCTGCGCGATGTGCAGCGTCTGGTGGATTGGGATGCGCGTACGGCGTTGTCGCCATTGGGCGCCGCAGCCATGGCGGGCTCGGCGATTGCGCGGAGGCCGGAGCATTCGGCCAAGGAAATGGGCTACACCGGGCCGTGTGAAAACTCGATCGACGCTGTGGCCAGCCGTGACCATGTGGCGGAGTTCCTGTTTGTGGCGGGCATGCTCGGGGTGAATATTTCGCGGCTGTCGGAGGAGTTTTGCCTGTGGTCGTCGCGCCAGTTTCGCTGGGTGGTGTTGGACGATGCCTACGCTACCGGCAGCTCGATCATGCCGCAGAAAAAGAACCCGGACATTGCCGAACTGGCCAGGGGCAAAGCTGGGCGTTTGATTGGCAACCTGACCGGGTTGATGTCGACGCTCAAATCCTTGCCGCTGTCGTACAACCGCGATTTGAGTGAAGACAAACACAGCGTGTTGGACAGTGTGGACACGTTGCTGCTGGTACTTCCAGCCATGGCGGGGATGGTGGCGACCATGAAAGTCCAGGTGGACGAACTGCGGCGCCAGGCACCGATGGGTTTTACCTTGGCGACCGAGGTGGCGGATTGGCTAGCCACTCGTGGTGTGCCGTTCAAGGAGGCCCATGAGATTACCGGCGCGTTGGTACAAGCCTGTGAGAAGCATGAGATTGAGTTGTGGGAAGCCTCACCGGCGATGTTGGCCGAGGTGGATGCTCGGCTGCTGCCTGAGGTGCGGGATTGCTTGACCCTGGAAGCGGCGATTGCGGCACGCAGTGGCTGGGGTGGGACGGCACCGGAGCGGGTTCGAGAGCAGATTGGACGTTTGAAGATTGCATTGGCGGCTCAGCAGCAGTGGGCTGAGAGCTATCAGGGCTTTCGGATTTAAGCCTGTCAGAGGTGTGGTGCGGGGGCTGACGCTTTCGCGAGCAAGCCCGCTCCCACATTTGGACCGAGTACATCAGTAGTAGCGTCATCAGTTTTGGAGAATCACCATGAACCAAACCCCGGCCGAGCGCTTGGAAATAGAGCGCAAGCTGTCCGAGAACCAGTTCGACATAACCCAGTACGAACACGTGCCGCGCCGCTATTACGGACGGATGTTTTTTGCCACGTTGATCGTGATTGTGTTGGCCGCACTGTTGCGCGCCTTCGCCAATGGCCAGATCGAATGGTCCTACATCGGTCAGTTCCTCACGTCTGAGGCCATTCTATGGGGCCTGGTGAATACCATCGTCATGTCGATTCTGGCGATGGCGCTGGGTGTGGTGATCGGCGTGATCACGGCAATCATGCGCATGTCGGCCAACCCGATCCTGCGCTATGTGGCCATCACCTACACCTGGCTGTTCCGCGGTACACCGCTGATTTTGCAGCTGTTGCTGTGGTTCAACCTGGCGCTGATTTTCCCGGTAATCGCGATTCCCGGCCTGTTCAGCATCGACACCGTTGACCTGATGACGCCGTTCGTGGCCGCCCTGCTCGGCCTCAGCATCAACCAGGGTGCCTATACCGCCGAAGTGGTGCGCGCCGGTTTGCTGTCAGTGGACACGGGCCAGTACGAAGCCGCCAAGTCCATCGGCATGCCGAGCTTGCAAGCGCTGCGTAGGATCATTCTGCCGCAGGCCATGCGCGTGATCATTCCGCCTGTAGGCAACGAGTTCATCAGCATGGTGAAAATGACCAGCCTGGCCAGCGTCATCCAGTACTCGGAGCTGCTGCACAACGCGCAAAACATCTACTACGCCAACGCCCGGGTCATGGAGCTGCTGATCGTTGCCGGTATCTGGTACTTGGCGGTGGTGACTGTTCTTTCATTTGGCCAGAGCCGTCTGGAGCGTCGTTTCGCTCGCGGCGCCGGCAAGCGTTCGTAAGTTTGGGTTGAGGAGATTTGCCCCATGAGAAGCATCGTCAAGGCCGTCAACCTGAACAAGTATTACGACCAGTATCACGCGCTGCGCGACATCAATATCGAAGTCGAGCAAGGCGAAGTGATGTGCATCATCGGCCCGTCCGGGTCGGGTAAAAGCACGCTGCTGCGCTGCGTCAACCAACTGGAAAAAATCGATAAGGGCGGCCTGTGGGTCGACGGCGAACTGGTGGGTTACCGGGTCGTCGGCAACAAGCTGCATGAGATGAATGAATCGCAGATCGCCCGACAGCGCCTGGCCACCGGCATGGTGTTCCAGCGCTTCAATTTGTTCCCGCATATGACCGTGTTGCAAAACATCATCGAAGGCCCGTGCCAGGTGCTCAAGCGCTCGCCCAAGGAAGCCATCGAAGATGCACTGGAACTGCTGGCCCGCGTGGGCCTGGCGGACAAACGCAATGCCTATCCGGTGGAATTGTCCGGCGGCCAGCAGCAACGCGTGGCGATTGCCCGTGCGCTGGCGATGCGTCCCAAGCTGATGTTGTTCGACGAACCCACCTCAGCCCTCGACCCGGAGCTGGTAGGAGAAGTGCTGTCGGTGATGCGCGATTTGGCCACCACCGGCATGACCATGATCGTGGTCACCCATGAATTGGGCTTCGCCCGTGAAGTGTCCAACCGCATGGTGTTTATGGACGCCGGCCAGATTGTGGAAGCCGGCAGCCCCGAAGAAATTCTAATAAGCCCACAAAACCCGCGTACCCAAAGCTTTATTTCTGCCGTTCGCACTTAACTAAAAAACTAACGAGAACGCCCCCATGAAAAAATTGTTTATCCCAACGATGCTCGCAGGCCTGATGGCCTCCACCTGTGTATTCGCGGCCTTGCCGGCGGCCATCAAGGACAAGGGTGAGATCAGCGCGGCTATCGTGCCGAACTACCCGCCGATGGATTTCAAGGACCCGGCCACCAATAAACTCACCGGCTTTGACTTCGACCTGGGCAACGCTCTGGCCGAGCGCCTGGGCGTGAAGATCAAGTGGCAGGAAACCGGCTTCGAGCAAATGCTCAGCGGCCTGACCACCAAGCGCGTGGACATCGTGCTGTCGGGCATGTCGGACACCGCCGAACGCCAGAAATCCGTAACCTTTGTCGACTACTTCACCAGTGGCCCGCAGCTGTACACCCTGGCCAAGCGTGAAGAGATCAAGGAACTGACTGACCTGTGCGGTAAAAAAGTCGGCACCAGTCGCCGGACTACTTGGCCGTCGGAAATTGCCGCGTGGAGCAAGGAAAACTGCGAAGCGGCGGGTAAACCGGCAATCGTGGTGATCGGGACTGAAGGTTCGGCGGATGCGCGGGCGCAGTTGCAGCAGAACCGGTTGGATGCGGCGATGCAGGGCAGCGAGACGATTCCTTATCTGATGTCGTTGGATAAAGGTAAGTACAAGCCGGTTGGGCTGGCGATTTCCAAGCAGTTCACCGGGCTGGGGATTGAGAAAAGCAACACTGAACTGGTGACCGCGATCAGTGAGGCGCTGCAGGGCATGATTGATGATGGGACCTACGGCAAGATTTTGAAGAAGTGGGATCTGGAGCAAGGGGCGGTCGAGAAGATCACCATTAACGCTGGCCAATAACTCGGTCTAAAAAAGGTGGGAGGGGGCTTGCCCCCGATGGCGGTGGTTCTGTCACCTGATGCTTGGCTGTACACCGCTATCGGGGGCAAGCCCCCTCCCACACTGGATTTTTGTTGTTCAAAAAAGATAACAAGGACATCCGCCCCACCGTGGCCACCTACTCCCTGGTAATCCGCCGCCTGATGATTTGCTCGGTGACCATCGTGGTCAGCCGCGCCATGACCAGCCCGTTGCTGGCCCTGCTGCTGAGCACGCGCCTGGGCCTCAACCAGCAGGACATCGGTCTGCTGATGGGGATCGCCGTGTTTATCGCCACGCTGCTGGGCCTGTACGGCGGCTACATCATCGACCGCCTGGAAAAGCGCAAGCTGCTGATCCTGGCCATGCTCTCCAGCGCCATCGGTTTTCTGTTGCTGACCTTTGCCAGCAACCTCTACCTGACGACACTGACCCTGGTAATCACCGAAGCCGCGTCGGCGCTGTTCCTGATTGGCTCCAAAGCGATCATCAGCGAAAATCTGCCAGTGGGTGAGCGTGCCAAGGTGTTTTCCCTGCGCTACACCCTCACCAACGTCGGCTACGCCATGGGCCCCATGGTGGGTGTAGTAATTGCGGGGCACATGCAGTTGGCGCCGTTCCTGATCGCCAGCGCAATTGCCTTCTGCAGTGTGTTCCTGATGATCGGCATCCCACCGACTCAACGGGACGAAAGCAACAAACCGCTGAGCTTTCTCAGCACCCTGCGCACATTGCGCAGCGACCGTACCTTGATTCTGTTCACCGGTGGCAGCCTGTTAAGCACCATTGTCCACGGGCGCTACACCCTGTATCTGTCGCAATTTCTGCTGGTGGCCTACAAGCCTGCGCAAGCTCTGAAGATTCTCTCGGCGGTGCTGGCATGCAATGCCATTACGGTGATTTTGATGCAGTACCAGATAGGCCGGTTTCTCAAGCGTGAACAGCTGCGCTACTGGATCGTGCTGGGGACGTTGCTGTTCATTGCCGGTTTGATCGGTTTCAGCCTGGCGGACAGCTTGGTCACCTGGTGCCTGGCGATGTTTGTATTCACCTTGGGCGAGATGATCATCTACCCCTCGGAGTTCCTGTTCATCGACACCATCGCCCCCGACACCCTGCGCGGCAGTTACTACGGTGCACAGAACCTGGCCGCCTTTGGCGGAGCGTTGAGCCCGGTGATTTGTGGGTACTTGCTGATCAATGCGGCGCCCACCAGCATGTTCTATGCCTTGGGCGCACTGACAGCTGTGGGTGGCACCTTGTGTTTCCTGAGTGGGCGGCGGGTTGCAGGTTCTTGCTGATATTTACATGGGATCCCGCTATTAATAGCGAAACTTCTCACGGACCCGAGCCTCATGAAATTCGACACAGCCTACAGTTTGAGTCTCGATGACAAGCTGTCGATCTACGACGTGCGTGACCTGAATTTCGACGAAACTGCCGTATACGACTCCGACACTGACCATTTCCTCTGCCCCAACGATGCGTGCCGAGGGACGTTCGATACGGGCAATGCGTTGAGCACATTCAATGCAAAAAACGTCAACTATGTGCGCACGCCGCACTTCAAGAACAAAACCAGCACCCAGCATATCGAGGGCTGCCGCTATGCCAGCACGCACAGGGGCGCTGCGGGGGAAACTGAAGACGAGCGCGAAGACCATTTCCCGTCGGAATTTGTACTGACCCGACGAACGTACCCGCGCAACACTCCGGTGACCGGTGCCGAAGCTCAAATCCCAGCGTCACCTGCGAAAACACCTTCAAACCGAACCAGCACGTCCGTCAGTTCCAGCGACACCACCCCGGATAAAACCAGCGTATTCGCCCACCCGGTGGAATGTTACGTGTCCAACATCGACGACAAGGACACGCTCAAGCGCATGCCGCTGAAAATCGGCGATCACACCGCGACCTACTGGACGTTTTTCAAGAAGATCGAATACCTGCAAGACAGCAAGGGCCTGATCTATTGGGGCAAGATTAAAGCGATCAAGGACTACACCAGCAGCTTTCGCATCGACTTCGAAAAGAAGGTGTGGCTCGACAAGAAGCCCTACTCGGTCAACGTTTATCTGAGCAAAAAACTCATCGAAAACTACCGCAAGCGCACGGCGTTCCTAGAACAGATCAAGGCGGCAGTGGACAGTCAGCGTGCGCTGTATTGCTTCTTCTACGGGGTGACGCCAGAGCTCAAGCATGTGCCCAGCAAGAAGAATCCCGAGCAAACGTTCGGGGTGTTCAGCGCGGATATCGAGAACCTGGATCACCTGATTATTCGGGAGGCGCCGGGGTTGGAATAGCCAGTGGTAAAAAGCCATCGGAAAAATCCAGTTGATGAGCGGTCAAAACAACTGTACAAAAACACAGTATAGTTTGTCCTCCCCCGTCGAACCCTGGAGAAACCCCATGTCCTCTCTGGCAATGAGCTCTTTCGTAGAACAGCAGATCGTCCTGCACCAATTCACCGCCAAACACAGCGCACAGGCCCGCGCGATGCTGGGCTGGAGTCGGGAAGACCTGGCCCGTCATGTCGGTGTGGCGGTGGAGGCTATTCAACGGTTTGAAAGCCAGGGTGACAGCGATGATGCAACGCGCCTGGCGCTGGCGTTTCGGCTGGAGGCTGAAGGGCTGGTATTTTTCCCAGGCTTTGCGCCGGGCTGGGGAATGAGTGCGCGCCGCCTTAATATCACGCCACCTGAACCCGTGGCACAGGGCATCATGTCTCGGCTGATGGGCTCAACCACCGCATCAATAGACTCTCCCAATGCCCAGCCGAATGGTGCGTAAAGCCTATCCAAGTCAGCGGACCAGCCGGCACCTTTAACCAGGTCTCATGCCGGCGCACGCTACGTAGGGAGATCAACGAGTGGGATTGCCCGACGCCACAGTCAGCCCCTACCGTGCATCTGCATGGCCACGAACACTGCGATACCCCTGCACCAGGACTGCCAGTGAATCCTTCGACCATCTTGCACCGTAGAACCACAACGTAGCCCCGGCTCCCAAAGGCTCGCCCAGCCTTGGGTATCCACTCCAACAAGCCTGATGGAACGCGGCACTCTGACTGTCCGAGACCAGCGCATCCAGCCGATGCTCAGTCATAAGGTCGTCGATTTCGTTACGCGTGTGGAGGTCGAATTGCAGCGAGCCATCGACCTGTTGTGCAGACACCGGTACAAGGAGCGCCCCGGCCTGTCGTAATTGCTCCAACGCTCGCAGGAACGGCGCCCGATGCTTGAGGGGTTCTTGATCACCGTTGCGCTCATATCGGTCGGCAAAACCTACGCGCCGGCCAGCCAGCATGCTGAGGGCAGTAAAAGTGCTGTTGTTCTGCACCAGAGGCACCTCCACCATCACCGGTCCCTCGGGTTCGATGCCGCTCAAGGCAATCAGCGTCAATGAGGGGTCACGCACGGGTTTTATCGGCAGGGCCGGCGCGTTATATCCGGGGATCAGTACGCCATCCCTGGGATGGACTTGAACGTGTGGATCGCCACAAAAAGCGATGTTGCGGGGAGGGGGCTGCTCAGAGGACGGAGCGTGGCACGACGTTGCCCGACCGGCTATATCCATGAGTGCAGCCAGCGGCTGCCCTAACTGGCAAACCGCCTCTGTTCGCGGATGTTTACTGCATTTTTTTTCCACCAAAACTACCCCCTGAACCGTGATTTTCCGGGGATCATCGCATCCTTCACTGGCGTGTGTCGCAGCCCTGAAACAACATGAAAACTCCTTTTTCCCACACCTCTTCCATCAGCTCAAAAGCTGCTCTTGTGCATCTTTTTGAGTTTCAACTTCCAGCCACCATGCATACCCACGCTCAGGCTGATTCAAGCTGAACGCCTGGCCCATGGGTGGCGTAGTGATCGACACATTACGCTCCCAAGCCAGCGCCATGATGCGGTCAAACGGTTCATGCCAGGCATGAAACGCCAGGTCGAAGGTACCGTTGTGGATCGGCAGCAACCAGCGGCCCTTGAGGTCGATGTGCGCTTGTAGGGTTTGCTCCGGCTGCATGTGCACATGGGGCCAATCAACGTTGTAAGCACCGGTTTCCATCAGCGTCAGATCGAACGGGCCGTATTGCTCGCCGATGCGCTTGAAGCCATCGAAGTAACCCGTGTCACCGCTGAAGAAAATCCTCCGCGCACCGTCGATCATCACCCACGAACACCATAGGGTCTGATTGGCATCAAACAGGCCACGCCCGGAAAAGTGCTGAGCCGGCGTGGCCACAAAACGGATGCCGTCTACCTCGGTGCCCTGCCACCAGTCCAGTTGGCGAACCTTGCTGGCGTCGACACCCCACTTGATCAAAATGTCACCCACGCCAAGCGGTGCTAGAAAATGACGGGTCTTGTTGGCCAATTGGACGACAGCCTTGCGGTCCAGATGGTCGTAATGGTTGTGGGAAAGAATCACCGCTTCGAGATCAGGCAGCTCTTCAAGGCTGATCGGCGGCTGATGGAAGCGTTTGGGGCCGGCCCAACTGAATGGGGAGGCACGCTCGGCGAACACCGGGTCGGTCACCCAGAACTTACCGCGCATTTTCAGCAATACAGTGGAATGCCCCAAGCGAAATACGCTGTGATCAGGCGCCGCCAACAGTTGCTCGCGCGTCAGCGGCTCTACCGGAATCGCCCCCACCGGTCGCGTGGTGCGCGGCTTGTTAAACACCATGTTCCAAAAAATACGCAACGTTTTGCCAAGCCCGCCATGTTGCACAGGGGCGTCGTTGCTGAAGTGCGCCTTGCCCTGCTCTGCTGGCTTGAGCGCTGCAGACGTGCGGTCGACGCGGGGTGAGATGGTGGCCATTGCAGAGTGACTCCTACGGTCCGCTCATAAATTACACTGCACAGTGTAGTTTCAAGATTGCAACAAAACAGGGAGCAAGTAAACTACCGAGTGTAATTTTCCTTCAAGAGCTGAGCGCCATCCATGACTGCCCCTCAACGCCTCACCGACCGTAAACGCCAAGCCATCGTGGCTGCTGCCATCGCTGAGTTTCGCGATAACGGTTTCGAGGTCACCAGCATGGACAAGATCGCCGCCACCGCCGGCGTTTCTAAGCGCACGGTGTACAACCACTTTCCCAGCAAGGAAGAGTTGTTCGCCGAGATTCTCCACCAGCTCTGGGCCAGCAGCGTCGCTCAGCTTGACGTCTGCTATGCCAGCGACCGCCCGCTGCGTGAGCAATTGCGCGGATTGCTGGAGGCAAAGATGAAGATGATGTCGGACGCCAACTTCCTCGATCTCGCCAGAGTCGCCATCGCGGCTACCATTCATTCGCCGGAACGTGCGCAAGACATGGTTACCCGCCTGAGCCAGCGCGAAGAAGGCTTCACCCAGTGGGTGCGCGCCGCCCAGGAAGACGGCCGTCTCTCCTGCACCGACCCGGCATTTGCCGCCCATCAGATCCAGAGTCTGCTCAAAGCCTTCGCATTCTGGCCGCAGATTACCCTCGGCCAACCAACCCTGGACGCCGCCAACCAGGCCAGCGTGATCGAGTCCGCCATTGACCTGTTCCTGGCCGGCTACGAAGTCAGGCCCACACCCGCCCAGTAATGCCTGTTGTGTAAGCGACACTTAAGGTCGTATTTGACGCTTTCGCCCTCTGTTTTGCGTAAATGGCCTGGAAGGACACTGATTATTCCCACGGGAATAACTGACAATATTCATCGGCCTTATCCGATCAACGGTTCATCCAGCGAACGTGCGCCTTCATATAGGTAGAAAAGCAGCTCAATCAGGACTTTATGGAAAACAGACAAGGCAAAGGACTCTCGTTTGCCAGGCGCATCTACAGGCCCAGAATCATCGGCTCTGCCATGTGCAGCATCAGTGTAATAGCCGCCCTGTATCCGTTGGCGATGCCGGGGTGGGTCTGGGCAGCGCTGTTGGCCAATGGTTTTGTCTGGCCGCACCTCGCGTATCAACTGGCGACCCGCGCCAAAGTCCCCTACGACGCCGAGCGACGCAATCTGGTGTACGACGCGTTATTCAGCGGCTTTTGGGTCGCGACGTTGCAGTTCGCGCCGTTAACCACCGTGACCTTGCTGTCCATGGTGTCCATGAACAACGTCGCCGCCGGCGGCAGATACCTGCTGTTACGCGGAGCACTGGCGCAACTGCTCGGCGCCGGCGTCGCTGTTTTGCTGTTTGGCCTGCACTTCAACCCTGGCATCAGCGTGGTCCAGGTCTACGCGTGCCTGCCGATGCTGACCTTCTACCCCATGGCCATCGGCATGATCTGCTATCAATTGGCGATCAAACTCTCGGACCACAAACGCGCCCTCCGTGCCTTGAGCCGCATCGACAGCCTCACGGGATTACTCAATCACGGGTCCTGGAAAGACTTGTTGCACCTCAAGTTCCACAAGTGCCAGCAACAACAAACCCACGGCACTATTGCGCTGATCGATATCGATCACTTCAAACAGATTAACGACACTCATGGCCATATCGCCGGCGACGCCGTGCTGCGCCAGTTGAGCTTGGAATTAAGGCGCCACTTGCGGGAAAACGACTTGGCTGGACGTTACGGGGGCGACGAGTTCTGTGTGATTCTTCCGCGAATGAACCAAGAAGAAGCCGCACAGGTGATGGAGCGCATGCGCGAAACCTTCAGCAAATACCGCGCCCCACACATCCCTGAGCTGCGCGTGAGCCTGAGCATTGGCTTGGCGGACTTTCAGCCCTCCTTCACCAGCGCCGCTATGTGGCTGAATGCGGCAGATCGAGCGCTATATGCAGCGAAAGATAACGGCCGCAACCGGGTGAATGTCAGCGACGAAAGAGTCGCCTATTCGGCCTGATACAGCCTCCAGCGCACCCGCGGAGATAGCACAGAGCCACCATCTGTCGCCTACCCAAAAAAGGTCCTGCCCTTGGGGCGAACTTCTTGGCAATCTGATCACTCTGAATCCCTTGTTCCACCTCCCTCTGTCGGCAGCAGGAAGCCGACAATGAGCACGTCAACCGTAGGCCGAGCGCCGTACGGGGCAGGCGCCTATACATGGAAAACTCAGACGCTGCCTGCCCGAGCCGCTACCATGCTATTCAACACCCATAAAAAAACCATCAACGCCCTGCAAAACACGGTTTCCCACCAGGCCAGCATGCTGGATGCCATCGAGCGCTCCATGGCGGTGATCGAATTCGATCCGCAAGGCAATGTACTGCGGGCCAATGACAATTTCCTCAACACCATGGGCTATCGCGCAGAGCAAGTTGTGGGCAAGCCCCATCGAATGTTCTGCACACCGGCGTTCGCCCGCAGCGCCGAGTATCACCAGTTGTGGTCGAACCTGCGCAATGGCCAATTTCAGTCCGGAACGTTCGAACGCCAGGCGAGCAATGGGGAATCGGTGTGGCTGGAAGCCAGCTACAACCCAGTCCGTGATGAGGCAGGGCACGTGATAAAGGTGGTTAAGTTCGCCTTGGACGTGACCCCGCGCCTGCAAGCCGAGAGCGAAGCCAGCGCCAAATTGGAGGCGATCGACCGGGCCATGGCGGTGATCGAGTTCAACCTCGACGGCACCATCATCACGGCCAACGCTAACTTCCTGCAGCGCATGGGCTATAGCCTCGCGCAAATCCAGGGCAAGCATCATCGCCTGTTCTGTTCTGCGGAGCTGGCCAACAGTTCGGCCTACACCGAGTTCTGGAAGCGCCTCAACCAAGGTGAGCTGTTCAGCGGCCAATTCGAACGCGTGGATAAGAACGGCCGGACGGTGTGGCTTGAAGCCAACTACAACCCGGTATATGACGCCAGCGGGCGCCTGTGCAAAGTGGTGAAATTCGCCTCGGACGTGACCGCCAAGGTGGAGCAACATGCCGCCGATGCGGCAAGCGCGTCTCAGGCGTATCACATTTCCCTGAACACCCAGGACATCGCGGAAAAAGGCGCCGAAGTGATTCAGCAAAGTGCCAACGGCATGCGCGAAATTGCCTCAGACATCGACGGTTCTTCGCAACTGATCGCCAAGCTGGGTGAGCGTTCGCAGCAGATCACCGCCATCGTCAACACCATTGGCGGCATCGCCGACCAGACCAACCTGTTGGCGCTCAACGCGGCCATCGAGGCGGCGCGCGCGGGTGAGCAAGGGCGTGGGTTTGCCGTGGTGGCCGATGAAGTTCGGCAACTGGCCGCACGCACAAGCCGTTCGACGGCGGAAATTTCCAGCATGATCGCAATGATCCAGAACGAAACGCGCCAAGCCATCGACAGTATGGACGGTACCCGCGACCGTGCAGCCCAGGGCGTGGACTTGGCCAACCGCGCCGGCACCGTGATCCTGCAAATACGCCAAGGCACTAACGAGGCATTACAGGCGGTGAGTGCGTTTGCCAATGACCGTGTCCGCCACTAAGTAGGATTTGGGTTATTCATGTGTAAGACAGGTCGCCAGGACTATAGTGAACCAACGTCTTAACCGTGATGACCCGAGCCCGCCATGACCCCAGAGAAGCCTGAAACCGCACCTATTGACCACATGCGTTTCCACCGCCCCCACGCTCACCTGGCGCCGACTTTCGGTAACGATACCTTCGCGCTGAAGGCCGAAGCCTTCGCCCGTTTCTTCGGCACCCCGACCTTCCTCGGCGCGCAAACCGCGATTGTGGTGCTGTGGGTGGTTCTGAATGCGACCGGCATCACTCACTTCGACGTGTACCCGTTCATCCTGCTCAACCTGGCGTTCAGCCTGCAATCGGCCTATGCCGCGCCGCTGATCCTGTTGGCCCAGACTCGCCAGGCTGCGCGAGACAAGGCGCAGTCAGACGCCGACGCACAGCATCGCGAAGCCTTGGCCACTGCCAATACCGAACGCCAGGCCCAGGCCGCTCAGACCACCAAACAGCTGCTGGAATTGCTGGAGCAAAACACCCGACTGACGGAAATGACCAAGCAACTGACCGAGCATATCGAAAGCCTGACGTGCGAAATGCATGAGCACTTCGTACGAAAAACCTAACGATCCGGCAATCGTACATGCTGTCCCAACTCATCAAACAACGTGACCACAGAGCGCAATGCCCGGCAATCGGGACGTGTGAGCAACCACAGCGCCGTGTCATACCCTGCCAATGCAGGGCCCAGTGGTTGCAGACCCTCATCAAGCAGAAAGTCCGGCAACGCCGCCACACCCATTCCCGCCCGCACCAATTCGGTCACCGACAACATGCTGTTGCAGCGATAGCTGGGCCGAATTCCCGGCAAGTGTTCGCGGCGCCAGGCGACGGTGGGATGATCGGGCAGGAAGTCATCCGGCGCGATCCAGGTCAGGTCGGCCAGTTCACGGCCTGCATGACGGCGGGCATAGTCGGCGCTTGCGTAGACTTGGTACGACACGGTGCCGAGGCAACGTCCTACGAGATGCTCAGGCGGAGTCTTGGTCAGGCGTAGGGCGATATCTGCATCGCGGCGGCTGAGGTTGGCGAAATCATTGGAGGTGCTCAGTTCCAGGATCAGCGCAGGGTAGTCCGGCATGAACTGCGCCAATGCTGGCAGCAACAGACCTTGCAGCACCAAGTCAGTACAGGTCAGGCGCACTGTGCCGCTGATCACCTCGCCCCCCTGCTCCACCCCGATACGCGCCGCTTCGAGGGCCAGTTCGGCGCGTTCAGCCTGCTGCGCCAAGTTGTTGGCCAGGCTGGTGGGCAGGTAGCCGGCGCGGCTTTTTTCAAACAGTGTCTGGCCCAGTGCCGCCTCCAAGCGTCGTATCGCGCGAAACACCGTGGACACATCCACCCGCAACAACGCTGCCGCCCGCGCCAGGGAGCCGCCGCGCACAAGTGCAAGGATCAGCGAAAGGTCAGCGTAGTCAATTGAATAGTGCGTCGGTGCATTGAGCATATGGGCAAACGCCAATATTGATTGCGTGAACGCCAATCTATAGTGCGCCTCAGCCCACAACAAGCCATGGAACGCACACGATGAAAGCCACCCCCTTACGCCTCGCGCTGATTGGCGATTACAACCCGCATGTCACCGCGCACCAAGCCATTCCCGTGGCCCTGCAACGGGCGGCCGATACGCTGGGCATGACTGTTGATGTGCACTGGCTCGACACCGACACCCTGCCGGAATCCCTGCACGACTTCGACGGTTTCTGGTGTGTACCCGCCACCCCTTACCGGGATACCGATGGCGCACTGCGGGCGATCCGCTTCGCCCGCGAGCAGCGCCGACCATTGCTCGGCACCTGCGGTGGTTTTCAACATGCATTGCTGGAATATGCCCGTAACGCGCTGGGTTGGGCCGACGCCGAACACGGTGAAGTGGCTCCTGACGCAAAACGCGCCGTGATCACACCCTTGACCTGCGCGCTGGTGGAGGCGACCGACACCGTACGTTTAATGCCCTACACGCGTATCGCCGAGGCCTACGGGACCCTTGATCTTGAAGAAGGTTATCGTTGCCGTTACGGGGTGAACCCCGAATTCGCCAGCGCGTTGCTGGAGGGCGATCTGATCGCCACCGGCCACGACTGCGCAGGGGACCTGCGAGCAGTGGAATTGCTCGGCCATCCGTTCTTCGTCGCCACTCTGTTCCAGCCCGAACGCGCGGCGCTCAAGGGCATCGCGCCGCCCCTGGCGATCGCCCTGCTCAAGGCGTGCCAGGAGCAATCGGCATGATCGCCAAGACACCCACCCCGCCCTACTACGCAGTGATTTTCAGCTCACTGCGCACCGAGGGCGATCACGGCTACGGCGAGGCCGCCGCACACATGCTGGAACTGGCACGGCAGCAGCCTGGTTTTCTGGGCGTGGAATCGGCGCGGGAAGATGGCCTGGGGATTACCGTGTCGTACTGGAGCAGCGAGGCGGCAATCCTGGCGTGGAAGCAGCAGGCCGAGCACCGGAACGTGCGTGAGCTGGGCCGCGCCACCTGGTACTCGGCATTTCAGACACGGGTGTGCAAGGTGGAGCGGGCCTACGGTTTTGAAGCGAACTAGCTCACAAGACTGCGCAACGCACTGATCTGTGGAATCTCAACCCGACGCATATACACGCGCAGCGGCTCAGTGATGTTGATGCGGTCATCGATGTTTTGGTCCAGCAGCAACTGAATGCGTTCACGCGATAGGGTCATGGTCTGCTCGGGGGCGGGCAGCCAGACAAATTCGGCGGTAGGAATGATCCCGTCATCGGCCACGTCCATGCCGAAGGAGTCTTCGCTGAAACGTACGATGTACTGGCCAGTCTTGCGATTAAGGCCCACAAATCCGTGGAGTTGGTCGGCGGCCTGGCAGATAAGCTCGGAAGTGATGCGCATGGTAAACCTCACTGAAAAGTCCCACAGGGACTGGAAAGATGGTTTACACGCGTGGCGGAAAGTACTGCCCTCTAGCGGGGCGGCTGCGGTCAAGAGTACTGCAATGCCTGGCAAAAAAACCGAGAAAATTGACGGGTGCGCACGTTAATGTCGGTTTGGTGATAGCGCCTTTCGCAATCAATTGTTAAAAAGGAGGCCTTCTAAAAGCTACCTCCACGAAAGGACTTCGCATATGCCTGTCACGTTTACCAAGAGCGCCCTGCTGCTGGCCCTGATGCTCGGCCTTGGCCAGGCGCAGGCTGCCGACCCGATCAGCCCGGCTGAATTGGCAACCAACGAAGGCATTCCCCACCCTGCCGTGATCGCTCACCGAGGCGCCTCCTACGACGCTCCGGAATCCACCGCCGCCGCCTACAAAGTTGCGCGCGACCTGGGTGCCGACTACCTGGAACTGGACCTGCAGCGCAGCAAGGACGGCGTGTTGTTCGCCCTGCACGACAACAACCTGCAGCGCACCACCGATGTGGCCACCAAGTTTCCCGAGCGTAAAGACGCGCCGGCCAACGAATTCACTTGGAAGGAACTGCAAAGCCTCGATGCCGGCAGTTGGTTCAACGCCGCCTACCCGGACCGTGCGCGTCCAGGCTTCGTCGGTCTGAAGATCCTGAGCCTGGACGACATCATCAAGATCGCCGAAGGCAATCCGCAGCACAAACCCGGCCTGTACATCGAGACCAAGGAGCCCAAGCAGTTCCCGGGCATCGAAGCCGACCTCAAAAACAAGCTGTTGGATAAAGGCTGGTTGAGCTCCGCCGGCTCCAAGCTGGGCAAGAGCAACACCGGCGTCGGCCAGGGCAAGGGCCGCGTAGTGCTGCAAACCTTCGAGACCGCCAGCCTCAAAGAGCTGCAGAAAGAAATGCCGAACACCCCGAAGATCCTGCTGTTGTGGGTGGGTGAAGGCAGCATCGAGCCGAAATCCAAGCAGACCTTCGCCGAATCCGGCGAGCCGACCAAGGCCGCCTACTACGCCAAGCAAGAACCGAAAGACGCCGCCGAGTTCGAAAAATGGGTCGACGAAGCCAAGAGCCTCGGCGCCATCGGCACCGGCCCATCCGCCGAGCTGACCGACCACGGCGACCAGAGCTATTCGGACCTGGTGAAGCCTGAAATGAACAAGCTGACCCACGACAAAGGTCTGCTGGTGCATGTCTACACCGTGGATGAGCCAGTGGATTTCGAGAAAGTGATGAAAGCCGGCGTCGACGGCATCTTCACCAACCGCGCCGCCGAGCTGCTGAAGTTCTACAAGCGCTGGCCGTCGTCCAGCGTGCAGGATTTGCTCAACGACTATAAGTACTGAGGCATCGTTGGTGTCAGTGCGCCATTAAGGATGAATTAAGTTGCGCCAGTTAATCTGGCGCCACTTAAACAGCTCACCAAAGAAGGACATACACCATGAAAACTTTGACCACTTTGTTCGCCGCAACTGCCCTGACGCTGACTGCCGGCCTGGCCCAAGCGGATGTTCGTCCGGATCATATTGAAGGCCTGGTCAAATCCGGCGCAGTGATGCCTTTTGACAAGCTCAACGCCGCGGCCGTAGCCACTCACCCTGGCGCGACAATTACCGACACCGAGCTGGACAACAAACACGGTGTAGCCGATCAATATGTCTACGACGTAGACCTGACCGACACCGCTGGCAAGAAGTTTGAAGTCAAGCTCGATGCCAAGACCGGTGCCGTGCTGGAAAACAAGCAAGACACCTGAGTTGAATCCTCAAAACCGCGCCACCTTCGGGTGGCGCGGTTTTTTTATGGGCGCTCGTCAGTAATGCCTGGAAAAAGCGCCGTCGCTATGAATCAAATTCCCCCGACTCAATTCAAGGTCGTTAGACTTCCCCGCATCAGCCAGGGCATTACGCCATCGCACAGCACACCGAGAACACGTCATGGAGCAAAAAGCCGTCGACATTGCCACCATTGGCCGAATCAGTGCCGTTCCCGCAATGCTCCAAGTGATCAGCGACATGACTGGCCTGCGCTTTGCCGCCGTTGCGCGGGTGACCGACGAAACCTGGACCGCCTGCGCTGTACTCGACCGCCTGGGATTCGGCCTCGGCGTCGGAGGCGAGTTGGACCTGACCACCACCATTTGCCACGAGATTCGCGGTTCCCATATCTCCGTGGTGATCGACAAGGCCAGCGAAGACCCGATCTACCACGACCACCACACACCGCGCCTGTACCACTTCGAAAGCTACATTTCGGTGCCGGTATTCCGCACCGACGGGCGCTTCTTCGGCACGATCTGCGCCTTGGACCCCAATCCCGCCATGCTGCGCAGCAGCACGATCCGATCGACCATGGAATCGTTTGCGCGGGTGTTGTCATTGCAGATCGAAGCCGAAGAAGCCGCGCAGCAAACACAAGCGCAATTGCAGGAAGAACGCAGTACCGCCGAACTGCGCGAGCAATTTATCGCCGTGCTCGGCCATGACCTGCGCAACCCGTTGTTTGCAATTAACTTCGGTGCCGAACGACTGCTGCGTAAATACCCGGACCCCGCCACCGATACCCTCGTGCGGCACATTCTCACCAGCGGCCGACGCGCCGCGCAGTTAGTGGAAGACGTGCTGGATTTCGCCAGGGGCCGCATGGGCAGCGGCATTCCACTGAACATCGGCGACTGCCAGGGGTTACAGGCGGCGTTGCAGCATGTGGTATCGGAAGTGCAGAGCGTGCACCCGCAGCGCGAGATTCGTGCGGATATCGGTGATCTGCAAGGGGTCAGTGGCGACCGCGACCGCTTGGCGCAGTTGCTGTCTAATCTGGTGGCCAATGCCATTCACCATGGCAGCCATGACGGCCCGGTGGAGGTGCGCGCGCAGGTTGAGGACGACCATTTCCACCTGTCAGTGAAAAACGCCGGCCAGATAAGCGCGCAAGCCTTGCCCCGGCTCTTTGAGCCTTACTCACGCCCAGCGACGAACACGCCCCAGGCCGGCCTGGGCCTGGGGTTGTATATCGTCAAGCAGATTGCCGAAGCTCATGGCGGTGAACTCAAAGTGTCCACCACCGCGGAGCACGGCACGATGTTTAGCTTCAGCCTGCCAACCGGCTGATCAGGCGCCCAGGCGCGCCGTCACCTCATTCAACTCACCGGACAAACCGCGCAGATTGTGGCTCGCGGCTTCGGTGCGTTGCACGTTGTCGAGGTTGGCCGTGGCCACGGTGGTGATCTGGGTGATATTGCGCGAGATGTCCTCGGCGACCGACGTCTGCTCCTCGGCCGCCGTGGCGATCTGGCGGTTCATGTCGCGGATCGCTTCCACCGCCTGAGTGATGTGGTCGAGCATGGCGCCGGCCTGGCTGACTTTTTCCACGCTGTCATCGCTGCACGACTGGCCGCTGACGATCGCCTCGGCCGCATCGATCGCGCCGGTCTGCACCGCCTGAATAATCTGGTTGATCTCGATGATCGACGCGGCCGTGCGTTGCGCCAGGCTGCGGACTTCATCGGCGACGACTGCAAAACCACGCCCCGCCTCGCCCGCCCGCGCCGCCTCGATAGCGGCGTTGAGCGCCAGCAGGTTGGTTTGCTCGGCGATGCCGCGAATCACTTCCAACACTTTGCCGATACGTACGCTGTCAGCTTCCAGGCGTCGGATGATGGTGCCGGTGTTGAGGATTTCCGTGCGCATCTGGCCGATGGTAGCGATGGTGACCTTCATCACTTCACCGCCTTCGCGGGCCGAGTGATCTGCCTCGTCGGCCGCGCGCGAGGCACTGGCAGCGTGGCGTGCGACTTCCTGGGCTGTGGCCGACATTTCGGTCATGGCCGTGGCCACTTGGTCGGTACGGTTGAATTGTTCTTGGGTGCCGGTAGCCATCAGGCCGGCAATCGAGTTCAACTCGCCGCTGGCGCTGACCAAGTCGGTGGCGCTGCGCTGCAAGCGGCTGAAGGTTTCAGCGAGGAAGTCGCGCAGCGTATTCGCGGCGGCGGCCAGGTGGCCCAGTTCATCCTGACGACGGCTGGCCACGCGCTCGGCAAAGCGGCCGTGGCTGAGTTGCGTGACGTAGTCGATCAAGCCACGAATCGGCAGGATCAGGTTGCGGTTGATCAGCCACAGGCTGAACAGGCCGATCAGCACACCAGACAGCAACATAATCGCCAGCCCCACCAGCACGGTGCGCTCGGCGTAGGCACTGATGGCCTGAGATTGCTGGCTGCCTTGGGCACGCAGGTCGCTGACCAGAGCGCTCATCTGCTCACTGGCGGCGCGGTCTACGCCTTTGACTGCCGTATCTCCGACGGTTGCATCACCACCCGCCGCCATATAGGCATCACGGCCCTTCTGATAGGCCACGCCCAGTTGCTGGTGCTCCAGGCGCAGGGTTTCGATGCGTCGGCTCAACGGCGCGTCGCTGCTGGTCTGGGTGACCAGGCGAGCGAGGATACTTTGCACATCGCGCTGCCGGTCCTGGAACTGGCCCCAATATTTCTCCATATCCTGAGGCTGCTTGCCGCGCAGCAGCACGTTTTTCCATTCCTGCACCTGCACCTTGAACTGCAGGTTGGCTTCGTCGATCAATTGCGAAGTGAGCAACGGCCCGTCAATCAAACTGCGATAACTCTGCACCCCGTTGGAGAGGAAGTTGAAACAGGCCAGGGCGATCAACAATATCGCCAGCAAGCTGCCACCGAGCAGCGACAGGATTTGTGCTCTCAAGGAGGTTCGCAAAACATTCATCGGGGAAAGCCTCGATACAGGTAAGTGGCGTGTGCACGCCTTGACCTCCCTGTCGACAAAGACACCGCACATCCCTAACGGTTGTTAATGAGCTGAATCGGCCGGAATAGAGCCTTCTTGAAGGGATTCGGACAAATGGTCAATAAAATGTCACGAATGCGAAATAAACCAACGACTGTCATAAAAATGTCAAACAACCCTGTAATTATTCGCCACGCGACCTGTGAAATGTCCTACAGGCCTTTTCTCTGCGAGCCTCCATGAATCACAGCATCGATCACAGCCATCAGGACTCCGATCTGTTTGGCTTGCTTTACGGTTTTCGTTTTCGCCCAGGTGTTAAGGGGGAGCAGATTGACTCGGCTACCGCCCTGGCGGCATTGAAGCAACCGCAGGACCCGGAGGAGTTCTTGTGGCTGCACTTGAACCTCGCCCACGCCGCCTGCGAGCGCTGGATGCAGGCACACCTGGAACTGCCTGAAGAGTTTTTCGAGGCCCTTCACGAGGGCTCGCGCTCCACCCGCATCGAACACGTCGACTCGGCCTTGCTGGCGGTGGTCAACGACGTGGTGTTCAACTTCAGCAGCATGGTCTCGTCGGATATTTCCACGCTGTGGGTATGCGCTCGCAGCCGCCTGTTGATCAGCGCGCGGCTGCAACCGTTGCACTCGGTGGACAAGTTGCGCTCGTCGGTAAAGGCCGGAGAACACTTTCGCTCGCCACTGGAACTGTTGGTGCATTTGCTGCGCGACCAGGGCGAAGTGCTGACGCAGATCGTGCGCAATACCAGCATCAGCGTCGACCATATCGAAGACCAATTACTGTCCTCGCGCCTGTCCACCAACCGCGCCGAACTGGGTGCCGCGCGCCGGGTACTGGTGCGCCTGCAACGCTTGCTGGCGTTGGAGCCGGGCTCGTTGCTGCGCCTGCTCAACCGACCGCCGCAATGGCTGCAAAAGGAAGACGTGAAGGAGTTGCGCAAATCCACCGAAGAGTTTGCGCTGATCATCAACGACCTGACGGCTCTGGGCGAACGCATCAAACTGTTGCAGGAAGAGATCGCCGCCAACCTCAACGAGCAAAGCAGCCGCACACTGTTCACCCTTACGGTGGTGACGGTGCTGGCACTGCCGATCAACATCATCGCCGGTTTTTTTGGCATGAACGTCGGCGGCGTGCCGCTTTCACAAGACCCGGAAGGCTTCTGGATTTTGGTGGCGCTGGTCGCGACCTTTACCTTGATTGCCGGGCGCTGGGCGTTTCGCAGATTTTCAAATTGAAATGAGATCCGCTGTGGGAGGGGGCTTGCTCCCGATGAGAATGTGTCAGCCAACACCTCTGCCAGCCCTGCCGCCGCCATCGAAGCCTCGCTGAAGCTCGACATCTCCCACAGGGATCGGTGGTGTCTATGAGTTTCGCGGCTGTGTGCGCTGCAAGACAGACTAATGGCGTGCCTGATTGACCAAACACTGACCTGCGGCAGCACCGTTGTAACATTCTGCAATGACTATGAACGACATCCTTCATCACCTGGATGCTCCGGCATGGCCACCCCTTCCCTGACTGCCTCCACGCACTCATCTTCCGTCGATTCAAAACCGCGCCTGGACAAGAAACCTGGCCTGGTGACCGTGATCATTTTCTTCGCCGTCCTCGCCATGGGACTGTTGTTCACCGCCTACAGCCTGATGCATGACATGCACGAACTGGGCACGGTGGTCACCACCTGGACGCCGTTCCTGCTGCTGGGCGTCGCGTTGTTGATCGCTCTGGGCTTCGAGTTCGTCAACGGTTTCCACGACACCGCCAACGCCGTCGCGACGGTGATCTACACCAACTCGCTGCCACCGCATTTCGCGGTGGTGTGGTCGGGCTTTTTCAACTTCCTCGGCGTGCTGCTCTCCAGCGGCGCGGTGGCGTTTGGCATCATCGCCCTGCTGCCGGTGGAGCTGATTTTGCAGGTGGGCTCATCGGCCGGTTTCGCGATGATCTTCGCCCTGCTGATCGCTGCGATCCTGTGGAACCTCGGCACCTGGTGGCTGGGTTTACCGGCCTCGTCCTCCCATACGCTGATCGGTTCGATCATCGGCGTCGGCGTGGCGAATGCCTTGATGCACGGGCGTGACGGCACCAGCGGGGTAGATTGGGCCCAGGCGACCAAGATTGGTTATGCGTTGCTACTGTCCCCCTTGATCGGCTTTGCGTTTGCAGCCTTGTTGCTGCTGGCCATGCGCGCCTTTGTGAAGAACCGGTCGCTGTACAAGGCGCCCAAAGGCAACACTCCGCCGCCGTGGTGGATTCGCGGCATGTTGATCGCCACCTGCACCGGCGTGTCGTTCGCCCACGGCTCCAACGATGGGCAGAAAGGCATGGGCCTGATCATGCTGATTCTGGTCGGCACATTGCCCATGGCCTATGCGTTGAACCGCACCATGCCCGCCGAACAGTCTTTGCAGTTCGCGGCGGTGGCCGAAGT
Organism: Pseudomonas sivasensis; assembly: GCF_021391435.1. NCBI lineage: Bacteria > Pseudomonadati > Pseudomonadota > Gammaproteobacteria > Pseudomonadales > Pseudomonadaceae > Pseudomonas > Pseudomonas sivasensis. The sequence continues at coordinate 4,914,276 of NZ_CP090029.1, forward strand.
GACCCAGGCCGCCCTGATGAAAACCACGGCGCAGGCATTGCCCGGCGACCCGCGCCCCGTCCTGTCGACCTACGTGCGCACCAAGCAAGCCACACCGGACCTGGTGCCGGCCCTCGCCGCGCTCACCGGGCATATCGGCGAAGAAGTCAAAGGCTACGGCTCCCTGGCCAAAGTCCCCGCCGAGGCGGTCGGCAACGTGCGTAACGACATGTACCTGACCAGCGAAACCATTCGCCTGATGGACAAGGGCAAGGTCGGCAATTTCGACGCCGACACCCAAGACAAACTGCAGCTGTTCAAGCAACAGATCGACAACGCCACGCGCTTTATTCCGCTTTGGGTGAAGATCGCGGTGGCCATTGCGCTTGGCCTGGGCACCATGGTCGGCTGGAAGCGCATCGTGGTCACGGTGGGCGAGAAAATCGGCAAGACCCACATGACCTACGCCCAAGGTGGGGCGGCGGAAACAGTGGCGATGCTGACCATCGGGGCCGCAGATATGTATGGGTTGCCGGTGTCGACAACCCATGTGCTGTCATCCGGTGTGGCGGGGACCATGGTGGCCAATGGTGCCGGGTTGCAGATGCGGACGATCCGCAATTTGCTGATGGCGTGGGTGCTGACGTTGCCGGCGGCGATTCTTCTGTCTGGCAGCCTCTACTGGCTGTTCACCCAACTTTTCTGACACAACATAGATTGAAACTGTGGAAGGGGGTTTGCCCCCTCCCACAGTTGGATGTGTGTTGTGTCAGTTGTTGAAAAGTCCCGTCATTGCCTTGAGCCGCTTCTTGTACACCCGCCGCGCCTCAAGGGCCTCCTCCAGCGTCACCGCCACAAACCCCGCGCGCTGGTTGGGCTGCATCTGCCCGATCAAATCCAGATCGGCACTGATCACCGTGCCGATCATCGCGTAGCCTCCGCCCGACACTGCATCTCGATGCAACACAATCGGCTCCAGCCCCGCCGGTACCTGGATAGAACCGATGGGGTAGCAACTGTCGACAATATTCGACGGATCCGAGCCCGCCCCAAACGGCTGTTCCCGTGGTTCAAAGCTCAACGCGCTACCGCCCTTGAAGCGATAGCCGATACGGTCCGCTTCGGAACCCACGGTCCACGGTTCGGCAAAAAAGCTGCTTTTGGCGGCATCGGTCAGGCGCTCGTAATACAGGCCAGGCACCACACGCAGGGTGATATCGCCCCCTACCGACCGGCGCAAGGCCATCGGCAAACTGTTGCCCGCCCGGCCCTGCCCGCAGAGCTCACCGATGGGCAATTCATCACCCTCCTGCAAGCGCCGACCTTTAAACCCACCAAGCGCGCCCAGGGTGTAAGTGGAACGACTGCCGAGCACCACGGGCACATCAATGCCGCCGGCCACCGCCAGGTAAGTCCGTGCGCCGGCCTTGGGAAATTCGAAACGCAGCACCTGCCCGGCACGCACCTGGAACGCGGTGTCCTGATGCACCACTTCACCGTCAAGGCGCGGCGACATGAGCGCGCCGCTGAGTGCCACCAACGCATCCTGTTGGAATTCCAATTCAGGCCCGATCAAGGTGCATTCCAGGCCCGCCGCACCGACCGGATTGCCCACCAGATGGTTGGCCGCGCTCAGCGCGTATTGGTCCAGCGCCCCCGACGGCGGAATGCCCAAGTGGTAATAACCTTCGCGGCCAAGGTCCTGCACAGAGGTGGCGAGGCCGGGTTTGAGGACTTTGATCATGCCAGCGCCTCCTGCAGGGTTTTCGGATAGCCCACCGGATCGGCCAGAAAGGCGTCGAGGGAAAATTCCACCGGGCGGATGCGCAGATCGAAACGTCCTGCGTCCACCTCGGCGACGGCCAGGTCGTAGGCATCACGTTCTATGGGTTTGAACTGCACGATGTCACCGGGGCGAAAGAACACCATGTGCTCCTTGAGGTAGGCCAACTGCTGCGCCGGGTCGTAGATCGGTGCCGGGGTCACGCCGAACATTTGGTAACCGCCAGCGCCGCGCACCGAGTAGATACACCCAAAGCAGCCACCATGGCCGAGGGTGAGTTTGGGCGTGTCGGTGCGCGGGCGCAGGTATTTGGGCACCTGCAACTGCCGCTCACGCTCGACCATTTGGAACATGAACGGCAGACCCGCGACAAACCCGACCATCGACACAAACCACGGCGCGCCGCTGTGAGCGGCGATAAACGCGTCCACATCCGCCAGACCATTGATGCGCGCGGCGTACTCCAGGTCGGTGCCGCTGGGGTCTTGATGGCGATCGCGAAAACGCATCAGGGTTTCATGGGTCCAGGGGTCGTTGTACAGCACCGGGATTTCGATGATGCGCGTGCGCAAGGTGCGTTCGGCCACGGCCTGGGCTTCGGCGCTTTGCACGGCGTCGAGCAACACATGGGGCGCGATGCGGTCGGGGTCGAAGCGGATCTGGAACGAGGCATTGGCCAGGCACACATCCAGCACGCCTTCCAGCGCCAGGCGCTCCACCGCTCGGGTCACCGCCATGCCCTTGAAAAAGGCCTCCAACGACATGCTGTCGCTGACCTCGGCAAACAGGTGTTCATCACCGCCGAAGCTGTAGCGGATGGGGGTCGTTTCAGCCATGTCGCTTCCTCTTGGAATGGTTATGGAAAGGCAGGCAAAAAAGTAAGGGGTCGATCTTATTAGGGTGTTTTGACCGTGATACCCGCCTGGTCCAAGGCTTCGCGGGTGGCTTCCACCAGTTCCAGGGCGCCGGGAGTGTCGCTGTGCAGGCAGATGGAATCGAATTCGATAAACAGGTCTTCGCCTTCTACGGTGCGCACCAACCCCGTCTGACAAGCCCGCAGGACACGTGCCGCCACCGTTGCAGGATCAAGCGCGCGAACAGTGCGAGTAAACACGATGGAGCCCGTCAGATCGTACTCACGATCGGCATAAAATTCCCGGACCACCGGTTGCCCCAACTCCTTGGCCACCCGCCAGATCACCGAGTTGGGCATGCAGTACAGCAACAGCGTCGGTTCGATGAGTTGCAGGTTTTGCACCAGCAGCCTGGCCGCTTCTTCGTCACGGGCCAAGTGCATGTAGAGCGCGCCGTGAGGCTTGATATGTTGCAGCGTCATGCCTTGGGCGCGGGCGATTTCCCGCAGGGCACCGAGTTGGTAGAGGATATCGTCCACCAGTTCCTGGGCCGGTGCGTTGATATGCCGACGGCCAAAGCCGACCAGATCACGAAAGCCGGGATGGGCGCCGATGGCCACGCCCAGTTGCTTGGCGCGTTCTACGGTGCGGCGCATGGTGCCGGGGTCGCCGGCGTGGAAGCCGGTGGCGATATTGGCCGAGCTGATGTAGACCATCAGCTCCGCGTCGACGCCATCACCGATGGTCCAGGGGCCGAAACCTTCGCCCATGTCCGAATTGAAATCCACTGCCTGCATCGGGGTCGCTCCGCCAGAAATGATGTTGGAAAAGTAGGCTGCGCCTTGACCCCTTGGGAAGATCTATTATCAGATGCCCTATCTTCTGAAAAACAGATATCGCTCATGTCGCTGACCTTGCGCCAAATCCGCTACTTCGTTGCCACCGCTGAGATCGGCCAGATTTCTCAGGCGGCGATCCACCTGAACATCTCGCAGTCGGCGGTGACCACGGCGATCAAGGAGTTGGAGGCGATGCTCGGCGTGCAACTGTTTGTGCGCTCGGCCCAAGGCATGAACTTGACCGATGCCGGGCGGCACTTTCTCAACCGCGCCTATGTGATTGTGCGCAGCGTGGACGATGCGCTGAACAGTCCATTGCCCGACTACCGCGCCAGCGGCGTGCTGCGGGTAGCGGCCAGTTACACCGTGCTTGGTTACTTCCTGCCCCATCACTTGCAGCGCATGGAGCATTGGCATCCGGACGTGACCATCGAGGTCTTCGAGCAGGAGCGCCAGGCGATCGAGCAAGGTCTGCTCGACGGCCAGTTCGACATGGCCGTGGTGCTCACCGCCAACCTGACTCACCCGGCGATCGTTTCCGAGATTCTGTTCAACTCGGAACGTCGCCTGTGGCTGCCCAGCCATCACCCATTGTGCGAGCGCGGCGCCGTGAGCCTGGCGGATGTCGCGCAGGAGCCCTACATCCTGCTGACCGTCGATGAAGCCGAACACAGCGCCATGCGCTATTGGGAACAGGCCGGGCAAACGCCTAAGGTGCGGCTGCGCACCAGTTCGGTGGAGGCAGTACGCAGCATGGTCGCCAATGGCAGCGGCGTGGCGATTCTGTCGGACTTGGTGCACCGCCCGTGGTCACTGGAAGGCAAGCGCATCGAAACCCTGACCGTCACCGACCCGGTCACGCCCATGAGCGTCGGACTGGCCTGGCACCGCGAGCGGGCATTTACCCCGGCGATGCAGGCGTTCCGGGATTACTTTCACGACGCGTTCCTGGCGCCGCAGCAACTGTCGGCGCGCCGTTAAAGATGGGCTTGCAGGGTGGCCGCCAGCCAGTCCATGAACACGCGCACCCGCAACGGCAAATGCCGCTGGCCCGCGTAGAGCAAGGACACATCCAGCGGCGGCGCCGGGTAGTCCGGGAGCAGGGCAACCAACTCGCCACTGGCGAGCAAGTCACGAATACCCAAGGCCGGCACCTGAGTAATGCCAAAACCGCCCAGGCACGCCACGCGATACGCATCCGTGCTATTGACCGTCACCCGCCCGGCCATGGGGATGCGCTGCACCTTGTTGCCTTGCTGATACTCGAAACCGGCCGAGCGTGAACCCAACGGCCGCACGTAATGCACCAATTGATGCTGCGCCAGATCGGCCAAGGTCGCGGGCACGCCGTAACGTTGCACGTAACCCGCGCTCGCGCAGTTGATCATCGGCATGCGGCACAGCACGCGTGCGACCACGCTGTGGTCCGGTTGGGCGCCGACGCGCAGTACGCAGTCGAAGCCTTCGGCGAGCAGGTCGACCTGGCAGTCGGTGCAACTGATCTCCAATTCGATCAACGGGTGCGCGTCCATGAACTGCGACAAGCGCGGCAGGATCAGTTCCCGCGCCATCACATTGGGCATGTCGACGCGGATGCGCCCGCTCAGTTGCGCTTCGTCCTGGCGAAACAGCCCTTCGAGTTCCTCCATATGCGCGAGCAGGTCCTTGCTGCGCTCGTACAACACGCGCCCGTCCTGGGTCGCCTGCACTTTGCGTGTGGTGCGCTGCAACAGACGCGCGCCGAGCAGTTCTTCCAGCGCCTGCACATGCTCGGACACCGTGGATCGCGGCAGCCCCAGACTCTCGCCCGCCTGGGTAAAACTCGACAGTTCGGTGACCCGCACGAAGGTGCGCAGCAACTCAAGTTTGTTCATGGGATTGTTCGCCTTATCCGGCCAGTGATTCCGGTGTGGCCCTGTTTATCACGTTAGCAGCGGACAAATACACTCAGTCCCACGTTCACATCTGAAGAGGACTGCACCATGACCCGCAAAATCGCATTGATCACCGGCACCAGCCGTGGTTTGGGTAAAAACGCTGCGTTGCACCTGGCGGCGCAAGGCGTAGACATCATCGGCACCTATCACAGCAAGGCCGACGAGGCGCAGGCATTGGTGGCCGAGATCGAACAATTGGGTGGCCGCGCCGCCATGCTGCAATTGGATGTGAGCCAAAGCGCAACATTCGAAGGTTTTGTCGGCGACGTGGCCGGCGTGCTCAAGGATGTTTTCGCACAGGATCACATCGACTTTCTGATCAACAACGCCGGGATCGGCATTCACGCCAGTTTTGCCGAGACCACCGAAGCCCAGTTCGACCAACTGGTGGCGATCCAATTCAAGGGCCCGTTTTTCCTGACGCAGAAGCTGTTGCCGTTGATCCGCGACGGCGGCCGCATCCTCAACGTCTCCAGCGGCCTGGCGCGTTTCAGCCTGCCGGGCTATGCCGCCTACGCGGCGATGAAAGGCGCCATGGAAGTGCTGACCCGCTACCAGGCCAAAGAGCTGGGTGGGCGCGGGATCAGCGTCAACATCCTGGCCCCTGGCGCGATCGAAACTGACTTCGGCGGCGGCGCTGTACGCGACAACGCCAACCTCAATGCCATGGTCGCGAGCAACACCGCCCTGGGCCGCGCCGGCTTACCGGACGATATCGGTGGAGCGATTGCCAGCCTGCTGGCCGACGGCAGCCACTGGATCACCGGCCAGCGCATCGAGGCGTCGGGCGGAATGTTTCTGTAGGAGCTTGTCGCGCAGTACGTCATAGCCCCAGTGATACACATAGGTGTACGGCAGGAAGAACAGCAATACACCTATGTCGAGGATAAATGCCTGCATCAGGCTGATATTCAGCCACGCCGCAATCAGCGGTACGCACACCAAAATCAAGCCACCTTCAAACATGAGCGCGTGCAACACACGGGTCCAGCCATTGTTGGCCAGTTGCAGGCGTGCCTTGAGTCGGTCGAACAGGCCGTTGAAGATCACGTTCCAGGTCAGCGCCATCAGGCTGATCGCCAGGGTGACCATGCCCATTTCCAGGGCGGGTTTGTCCATGATCCACGCCAACAAAGGGGTGCAGATCAACAACGCCAGGGCTTCGAAACCAACAGCCTGGCAAACGCGTTCAGTGATGGATTTGGTAGGGTTCATGACCCGTCTCCGAGAGTGACGACGGTTGCCATCATTACCCTTTGAATCGATACTTCATAACCAATAACCATCGATCAAGGCGATAGTCATGGCCTCTAATGAAGTGCTGCAGGCGTTTGTGCAGGCGGCCACCCAAGGCTCGTTTTCGGCGGCGGCGCGCAAACTGGGCAAGAGCCAGTCCACCGTCAGCGCGGCGGTAGCCAGCCTGGAGATTGATTTGGATGTGGTGCTGTTTGATCGCAGCAGCCGCAAGCCGACGCTCACGCCCGCCGGCCTGGTGTTGCTGCAACGCGCCGAGCAAGTCCTGGAAGCCAGCAGTCGCCTGTCGCTGGCCGCGAGTCAGTTGGCCATGGGATTGGAGCCGAAAGTCACGATTGCCATGTCCGATACCTATCAATCTGAGCGCTTCGAACTCGCGCTCAAGGCCTTCGAGCAGCGTTACCCGGACCTTGAACTGGAATGGCTGATCGCCGAGTGCGAAGACTTGATCGCGCTGGTGCAGAGCGGTCGTGCGCAGATCGCGTTTGTCGAAGCCCAGGCGAATTACCCACCCGACCTCAGCCGCGCGCCCGTGGCTGAACGCACGGAAATCGGGCTGTTCGTCGCGCCCGAGCATCCGTTGGCCACGCTGCCGAACGTCGACGCGCAGCGCTTGCAGCAACACCGCGAACTTCGGCTGGCGAGCATCATCAACCCGAATGAAACCCGCCCCAGCGGCCGCGTTTGGTCGGCGCCGAGTTTTCTGATGCTGATGGAAATGGCCCAGCTCGGTTTCGGTTGGGCCGAGCTGCCGCGTTGGCTGGTGGAACGCTTTGGCAACACTGGGCTGGTGGAACTCCCAGTGCGCGGTTGGCCGCGACTGGTAGCGGTGGATGCGCTGTGGTCGCGGCAGTATCCACCGGGACCGGCGGGCAGCTGGATGCTGGCGCAGATGCTGGATGAGTGATCAGGCTCAGAGTATGTGGTGAATTGGCGCGCCTCGCTCTGGGCCCGCCTGCTTATCACTAAGCACTGTGTCGCCCTCAAACCCGCTAGACTGCGCGCTTCCTTGCAGCCGTTCGGACGTTCCGATGCAAACCCGCCTTGTCGCCTACGAGGCGCTCACTGCTGTGCAACGACAGCAAGCCAGCGCCATCGAAGTTCATCCCGAACAACTGCCGTTTTGCGGCGATATGTATTGCGCGCTCAATTCGCTGCTGGCCAAACCAAGCCCAGGCGTCAAAGGGTTCGTCCTGCTGGCCGATGACATTCCGGTGGCCTTCCTCTTGCTCAAACGCCCACCTTGCCTGCCCCATTGGGCCGATGCACACAGCGCCACGCTGCATGCGTTCCAGGTGGATCGGCGGCAACAAGGCAGTGGGTTCGGCAAGGCGTGTTTGCAGGCATTGCCGGCGGCAGCGATAGAGACGTGGCCACAGATCAAGGCGCTGGAGTTGTCGGTGGACACCGACAATGTGGCGGCGATGGGGTTGTATCTGGGCGCGGGATGGGTAGACAGCGGGGAGGCGTATAAGGGGCGAGTTGGGTATGAGCGAAAGTTAAAGTGGGTGTTTGGACGAGACGACCCCAGCCTGCTTTAAATATCCCAACGCCGATAAATCGACCACTCTGGCCCACCCTCCCTGGCTGTCCACTGTCAAAGTTCACAGCTATACAGGCGTTGCCGATTGCTCTGTACTGGAATGCCAAGGTAGTCGCTCAAGCGGTGCAACGAGCAGGCGTGGAAACGCTCAACGCCCAGCACGGAGACCCTCCATGAATACTCCACCGAGCAACAATACGCTTAACACTGCGGGGAGCCCGGATCTTTCCTTTGGCACCCCTCCACTCAAAGACGGTACCGTTATAAACACCCGCACCGCAGGGATCTCCCGAGTCCTCGAAGACGGTTCAACCATCACAGCAGGCCCGTATAGCGAGCCGGATGGCCCCTTCATTGGCATCACCAAACAAACGCCTACGGGAGAGAACGACGCTCGATTCGGGCGAGGGCTGACGGCGATGCAGCAACGCCAAACCTTCATCGACATGCTCATTCAGCCTAATGGCAGGCAACTGTTACTGGCCACCCATATCAACAATGTGGCGGTCTCTATCAGTCGATTCAACGAAGCAAACGGCAATTCAGACTTCAGGTTCGGCAATAATGGCGAGGTGGTGCTGAATAAGCGGATTCAGTTGAATTTAAACAGCAAAGCCGGTTTAGCTTTACAGTCCGATGACAAGATCATTTGTGTATTTAATGACGGTACAAGCAGTTTTATCTATCAACTCAGCAGTTCCGGCCAGGAACTCAACTTCGGCTTTTTAGATCCGCTTGAAGAGCGCGGCGCCCTTATGGGCCCAGTATTGACCACTGAGAGGGGTTTTTTGATTGCGGGCTCTATAAACGGCAAGGCCCTTATTAAAGGATTCACACATGCTGGAGATGCGGACACGGCTTTTGGTAACGCAGGTTACGTCCAATTGGAGCTTTCAGGTACTGAGGAAAAACTGGCCTCAGCGCTGGCCAAAGGACCCGATGGCCGGATAGTTGTCGTCGGCGGTGAGCACCGGTTGCCGCGCAAGCAGAACTTCGTGACGAGCCTGCTTGCCAACGGCCAACCTGATCCGCAGTTCAATGGCGGAATCCCCAAGGAGAACGATGCTCGTCATGGAAGTTATGACAGCGTGACGGTTCAACCCGATGGGAAAATCGTCGTCTTGTGGCGCAATACAAACGGCAGCCTCGTCGAACTGATCAGGTACACCGCGACTGGGGAGTTGGACCTCACCTTTGGCGATCAGGGTGTGGCCGATGCATGGCGCGACCCGCAATCAAGACCCCAAATCTCCAACATCAACAAGCTTGAATGGGTAAATGCGGGTGAAACACTGCAAACCAGCGGTGTGCTGGAAGGTGTCCACTCCTTCATCGGCCGCCTGCTCAGCCAGTGATACCCACGACTGAGCTGCCAACGCAGCTCAGTCGTGTGACATCAGGCCTTGACTACCGGCAACCAGATCTCCACCGTCCCCGTGCCTTTCCTCACGTCAAAATCAGCGCTATAGCGTTCAAAATCCGGCCCTGCCACTTTGTAGCCCGAATGTGGCAACCACTCGAACATGATGCGCTCGTACGTCTGTTCCAATGCCTGCACCGGTCCGTAATGCGGGAACACCGCATAGTTGAGCGGTGGAATTTCAATGGCTTCGAAGTTGCTCGGGACGTCGCTTTTGCTCGGGACTTCCACCCCCGCCATGTAATCGAATTCGCCGTGATTGGGGTTATGGCAAACGCCATAGGTCACACCGCCGATGCGCTTCTTGATGTCCTTGATACAGGTGTCGAACAACTCCCACAACTTGGGAATATCGCCCACCGTCGCCTTGGAATAACGCCCTTGTACCCCAGCAATCACCAAGGCCTTGCCTGCTTCCATGCGTGGCTCTAACGGTTGTTTTGTCTGCTGATCCATACGAACAGTCTCCTTCTTATGAGGGAACAAACCCGCATCGAGTATAGGGGCATATCCGTGCCGTACTCCATGCAGAAAATTTTCCTACGCATATGGACAACTGGCCATCATCGACCGTATTGTCTGCTCCGCAGGCCACCGCAGTGGCCGACGTCGCTCGGACGGTTCCGGGCGCTTACGTACTTCGAGGCAACAATGGCCGACCAAGGTTCGCCGCGCCGCTTTGCGCGCATAGATCGACTCCCCCCTTACGTTTTCAATATCACTGCCGAGCTGAAGATGGCTGCGCGTCGGCGCGGCGAAGACATCATCGACTTGAGCATGGGTAACCCCGACGGTGCCACGCCTCCCCATATCGTGGAGAAAATGGTTACCGTCGCCCAGCGTGAAGACACCCACGGCTACTCCACCTCCAAAGGCATTCCGCGTCTGCGCCGGGCGATTTCGCGCTGGTACAAAGACCGCTACGAGGTGGACATCGACCCCGAGACGGAAGCCATCGTCACCATCGGTTCCAAGGAAGGCCTGGCGCATTTGATGCTGGCCACCCTGGACCAGGGCGACACGGTGCTGGTGCCCAACCCGAGCTACCCGATTCATATCTACGGTGCCGTGATTGCCGGCGCCCAGGTGCGTTCGGTGCCGCTGATTCCGGGCGTGGACTTCTTCGCCGAGCTGGAACGGGCGATTCGTGGGTCGATCCCGAAGCCGAAGATGATGATCCTCGGCTTCCCGTCCAACCCGACTGCGCAGTGCGTGGAGCTGGATTTCTTCGAACGGGTGATCGCCCTGGCCAAGCAGTACGACGTGCTGGTGGTGCATGACCTGGCCTACGCCGACATCGTCTACGACGGCTGGAAAGCCCCATCGATCATGCAAGTGCCGGGGGCCAAGGACATTGCGGTGGAGTTTTTCACCCTGTCCAAGAGCTACAACATGGCCGGCTGGCGCATCGGTTTCATGGTGGGCAACCCGGAACTGGTCAACGCCCTGGCACGGATCAAGAGTTACCACGATTACGGTACCTTCACCCCGCTGCAAGTCGCCGCGATTGCTGCGCTGGAAGGCGATCAACAGTGCGTGAAAGACATCGCCGAGCAGTACCGCCAGCGCCGCAATGTGCTGGTCAAGGGCCTGCATGAGTTGGGCTGGATGGTGGAGAATCCCAAGGCGTCGATGTACGTCTGGGCGAAGATCCCGGAGGCGTATGCCGCCATGGGTTCGCTGGAGTTTGCCAAGAAGCTGCTGCTGGAAGCCAAGGTCTGCGTGTCGCCGGGGATTGGATTTGGCGAGTATGGGGATGATCATGTGCGCTTTGCGCTGATCGAAAACCAGGACCGGATTCGCCAGGCGGTGCGCGGGATTCGCGGGATGTTCCGGGCGGATGGGCTGGTCGCTAAAGCCTGACCCGATCCACCTGAACAAATGTGGTCAACATGTGGGAGGGGGCTTGCCCCCGATAGCGGAGGTTCAATCACTTCATCTGGTGACTGACCCACCGCCATCGGGGGCAAGCCCCCTCCCACATCTGCATTGGGTTTTCACCCTTGCTGCTGGTGTGCCTGTTAGACCACCAACGACAGCAGCATGATGAAGATCAACGCCACCACAGACAGAATGGTTTCCATCGCCGTCCAGGTCTTGAACGTCTCGGCCACGGTCATGTTGAAGTACTGCTTCACCAGCCAGAACCCCGCATCGTTGACGTGAGACAGGATCAACGAACCCGCACCCGTCGCCAGCACCAACAGCTCACGGTTAACCCCAGGGATCATCCCCACCACCGGCACTACGATGCCCGCGCCGGTAATGGTCGCCACGGTCGCCGAACCGGTCGCAATACGAATCACCGCCGCCACCAGCCAGGCCAGCAGGATCGGGTTGATCTGCGCATTCACCGCCATATGGCCAATCACGTCACCCACGCCGCTGGTCACCAGCATCTGCTTGAAGCCACCACCGGCACCGATGATCAGGATGATCGCGGCCGTCGGCGCAAGGCTGGCGTCGAGCAGCTTAAGGATTTGCTTGGAGTGAATGCCCTGGCGGCTGCCAAAGGTGTACAGCGACAGCAGGAGCGCCAGCAGCAAGGCGGTGATCGGGTGACCGATCATGTCCATCCAGTTGCGCACCACGTTGCCTTCGGCAAAGGCGATGTCGGCGAAGGTTTTGAGCAACATCAGAAACACCGGCAGCAGCACGGTGACCAATGTGATGCCGAAGCTTGGCAGCGACTTGTTATCGGTCTCGCGGGCCAGTTGATCCACCAGTTCCTGGGAGGGATTACCGGGGATGTACTTGGCGATGAACGTACCGAAGATCGGGCCGGCAATGATGGCGGTCGGCAGTGCGACGATCAGGCCATACAGGATGGTCTTGCCGATGTCCGCGCCAAACACGCCGATAGCCAGCAGCGGGCCCGGGTGCGGTGGCACCAGGCCGTGCACTGCCGAGAGGCCTGCGAGCAGCGGGATGCCGATCTTGATCAGCGACACACCGGTGCGGCGCGCGACGATAAACACCAGCGGGATCAGCAGCACAAAGCCAATCTCGAAGAACAGCGGGATGCCCACCAGGAACGCGGCGAACATCATGGCCCACTGGACCTTCTCTTTGCCGAAGGCGCGGATCAGGGTCTGGGCAATCTGATCGGCACCGCCGGATTCGGCCATCATCTTGCCGAGCATGGTGCCCAGCGCGAGGATGATGCCGACAAAGCCGAGCACCCCGCCGAAACCGTCTTGGAAGGCTTTGATGATCTTGTCCACGGGCATGCCCGAGGTCAGGCCGAGGAAGCCGGCCGCGATGATCAGTGCAATGAACGGGTGGACCTTGAACTTGGTGATCAGAACGATCAACCCGATGATAGTGACGACTGCGTCTAGCAGCAGGTACGACTCGTGGGACATGCCAAACATGGGGGGTCTCTCCTGTTTGTTGTTGTTATTAAAGCGGGTGTTGAATTTCTTGCCGGGGATAGCGCTATCTTTTCCGGCAAAAAATTAATGAGTTCGTTCAAAGCCGTGTTGCAGCCACCAAGCGTTGGTCTGCTCGGCCAACGCCTCGACACTGTCTTCACTGGCGTTGAGGGCCAGGGTCAGTGGCTCGCCTTTGGGCGATTCAAGGGTGGCGAACTGGCTGTCGATCAGGCTGGCCGGCATGAAATGGCCGGGGCGATGGGACACGCGGTCCGAGGCGACTTCACGGGTCAGTTCCAGGAATACGAAACCCAGACCTGGCGCGGCTTCGCGCAGGTGGTCACGGTATTTCTTCTTGAGAGCCGAACAGGTGAGCACCGGATGTTCACCCGCTTTAAGCGAGCGGCGCAGTTCATCGCACAGGATGTCGAGCCAGCCGGCGCGGTCGTCGTCGTTGAGGGGGTGGCCGGCGCTCATCTTTTCGATATTCGCGGCAGGGTGAAAGCTGTCGCCTTCAATGGCGGTGGCGCCGTTCAGCCGGCACAAGGCCTCGCTGACACTGGTCTTGCCACAGCCGGCAACACCCATGATGACCAGGGCGGTAACAGGTTGACTCATGAAACACCTCAAGACGCAGATAGCGCTACCTTCACACGCTGTAAGGCACGTGCAAAAACAGGCTTTTCCCGCGCCGTCTTGTCATTTTTATGGAGTGACGCGTGCATCCGCTCCAATCATTTGAACCGGATCAGGCAACCCAAAGTTCAATAATTTGCAGCCATTTGGAGACAGCGCTACCTTAGTGCCTCGATTTTTGTTTGGCAAGCCGCCTGATGACCTCTAAGAACGATAAAAATACGCGCACCACGGGTCGCCCGACCCTCAACGAAGTTGCCCGCCTGGCTGGCGTCAGTCCGATCACCGCTTCACGCGCCCTGCGCGGCATCAGCACTGTGGCCATCGAACTGGTAGAAAAAGTCCAACAGGCAGCTGCCGAGCTCAACTACGTGGTCAACCCCGCCGCCCGCGCCCTGGCCTCTGCTCAGAGCCATTCGGTGGTGGTGTTGGTACCGTCGTTGTCCAACCTGCTATTTATCGAAACCCTCGAAGCCATCCATCAGGTGCTACGGCCTAAAGGCTTTGAAGTGCTGATCGGCAACTCTCACTACTCCCGCGATGAAGAAGAAAACCTGCTGCGCAACTACATGGCCTATCAGCCACGGGGCTTGCTGTTGACGGGTTTCGATCGCACCGAAAGCGCCCGACGAATGGTCGAGGCCAGCAATGTGCCTTGCGTTTACATGATGGACCTGGACCCTAACGCTGGCGTGAATTGCGTGGGCTTCTCGCAATTGGCCGCCGGTGAAACAGCCGCGGCGCATTTACTGTCCCGTGGCCGCAAGCGCCTGGCCTATATCGGCGCGCAATTGGACCAACGTACCTTGCTGCGTGGCGAGGGTTTCCGCCGCGCCCTGCAACAGGCCGGAATGTACGACCCGGCGCTGGAGCTGCTGACACCGCGTCCTTCTTCCGTGGGCCTGGGCGGTGAGTTGTTCCTGCAGTTGCTGGCCGCCCATCCGGACGTGGATGCGATCTTCTTCGGCAACGACGACCTGGCCCAAGGCGCGCTGCTGGAAGCCCTGCGCCATGGCATCAAGGTGCCAGAGCGCGTGGCGGTGCTGGGTTTCAACGATTTGCCCGCGTCGTCCTTTATGGTGCCGCGCCTGAGCAGCATCAGCACGCCACGCGAAGCCATTGGCCGCCGTGCGGCGGAGCATCTGCTCACGATCATGGCGGGCAACAAGGTCGCCAAGCCGGTAGTGGACATGGGCTTTGAGTTGCAGGTGCGGGAAAGCACCTGACCTTCAAGCCGAACGTGATCCATCAAGGGAGCTAGCCTGCCGGCTCCCTCAATTTGACCGCGCTCGCTTAACCTCCCCGGCCCCTGCTAGATTGTCCCTTCTCCACTGCCAGGGAAGCACCATGGGACACTCACTGAAAATCTTGGGCCGCACCTCTTCCATCAACGTACGCAAAGTCCTGTGGACATGCCACGAACTGGGCATCGAATACGTACGCGAAGATTGGGGTATCGGCTACACCCCCACCCAATCCCCCGAATTCCTGGCCCTGAACCCTAACGCGCAAATACCCGTGCTCATCGACGACCACGGCGTGCTGTGGGAATCCAACACCATCTGCCGCTACCTGGTCAGCCTCTACCAACGCCACGACCTCTTGCCCGCCGAACCCGCGCCACGGGCCAGGGTGGAGCAGTGGATGGACTGGCAAGCCACCGAGCTCAACCCTTCCTGGGGTTACGCGTTCCAAGCGCTGGTGCGTCAGAGTCCTGAGCATCAGGACCCGCAACGAATCGCAGCCGGCGTACAGGGCTGGAATGACAAGATGGGCCTGCTGGAACAACAGTTGACCAAAACCAACGCTTACGTCACCGGCGACGAATTCACCCTCGCCGACGTCCTTATCGGCCTTTCGGTGCACCGCTGGCGCATGACGCCCATGGAACATCCGCCCTACCCCGCCATCGCAGCGCATTACGAACGCCTCAGCCAGCATCCGGGCTTCCAGACCTTCGCCCTCGACGGCCACAACTAAGGACATGCACGTGAAAGGACTCAACATACTGCTCACCGGCGCCTGCGGCAGAATCGGCAAGACGTTTTTCGAAGCCTCGAAAGACCGCTACCGCTTTACGCTTACAGACCGCGTCACGCCGGATTTTGAACTGGGCGACCATCGCTTTGTATACGCCGACTTGAGCGATAAATCCGCGCTCGTCGCGCTGCTCGATGGCATCGACGTGATCGTGCACCTGTCGGGCATCCCCCATGCCAGCGCCTCGTTCGACGAACTGCTGCCAAACAACATCCTCACCACCACCTACCTGTTCGAAGCTGCCGTGGCCGCCGGGGTAAAGCGTCTGGTTTTCGCCAGCAGCGCCCAGACCATCGAAGGCTACCCGGTGGATCGGCAGATCACGCCTGGCATGCCAGTGCTGCCCGCCAACCTGTATGGCGTGAGCAAATGCTATGGCGAGGCGCTGTGCGGCTACTACGCGGCGAAAACGCCACTGTCGACCATCGCACTGCGCATTGGCGCCTTTGAATTCCCCGAAAGCCACGACCTGAACAACGCCCGCGACCTCAGCGCTTGGCTCAGCCCACGGGATGCAGTGCAATTGCTGCAACGTTCGGTTGAAACTAAAGACGTAAAGCACTTGATCGCCCACGGCATTTCCAATAACCGTTTCAAGCGTCTGGATTTGAGCGAAACCACGCGTGTGCTGGGCTATCAACCGGTGGATGATGCGTTTCAGACATTCGAGATTCCCATCACCTACTGAGTTGCAGGCGGCAATGGCTGGCCGTCGATGGGCCAGCACTTGCCGCAACAGCCGAGCCGACCCCAGCAAAACCTGGACTTTCGCGCCCGGCACGCTATTTGCTCCAGCTGTAGCACCGTACATTTCCTCCAGGTGCCCGATCATGCTGGTTAACAACAACACCCAAGCCGTATCGACCGTCCAACAGCTCAAACGCCCCGATATGGATCCAGCCAACGCTGCCGCCAGTGCGCTGTACAGCGGCGCCGTTCAAGCCGCGCAGCAAAGTGTGACCGTACCGGTCGCGCAGAAGGACCTGGACAAAGCCACCGACCGTATCGACGAAGCCTTCGCCGAGACCCGCGTGCAGTTGCAAGCCTCCACCACGGCAACCACCTCCTCGACCGAGACGCCTGCCACCACATCCACCTCTGGCGCGCGCTCTGAATTCACGGAGTACATGAGCAAAACCCCGGCCGAACGCATCCGTGAGCAGTTGCTCAAGGAGCAGGGTTTGACTGAGGCGGATGTACAGAACATGTCCCTGGAAAAACAGGACGCGATTTCCAGGCAAGTGGCCGACCGGTTGAAGCAGCAACAAGAGCAGCAAGTAGCGGCGAAAGCCACTGATCCTGCGCACTCGGTGAAAGAAACCCTGGCGGCAATCTAAGCCACACATCGGGTCAACCTGTGGGAGAACTTGGTCTCTCCCACAGGGATTGGCTTTCCAAATTGGAAATGGATAGGTTGGCTATTGCAGTTGAAGCGTCGAATTGAACTGCCCGATCGCATCCACCACATGCCGTGACCCTTCCTGAATCTCCAGGATCACCTGCCCCGCCTCGTTCGCCAGTTCCACCCCCAACCCCGTTCGGCTCAAGCTCGACTGCATGCTCGACACTGCGCTCAACGACAGATCATGGTTCTTGCGCACCACCTCCACAATCTCCACCGTGGCGTGGCTGGTACGTGCGGCGAGGCTGCGCACTTCGTCGGCCACCACCGCAAACCCGCGTCCGTGCTCACCGGCTCGTGCCGCTTCAATCGCGGCGTTGAGCGCCAGCATATTGGTTTGCTCGGCAATGCTGCGGATGGTCTGCACAATGGCGCCAATGATGTCCGACTGCTTGCTCACCGCGTCGATGCTCTGTGCCGCCTGGTTCAAATTGTGAGAAATCTCTTCGATGATCTGCACGGTTTGCTGCACCACCTCCGATCCTTTGCGCGCGCAGGCGTCGTTTTGTACCGAGGTGGCGTGAGCCGAATCGGCGGCGGTGCGCAGGGTGGTCACTTGGTCGGTGATATCGCTGGCGAATTTCACCACTTTGTACAGGCGCCCGTTGGTGTCGAAAATCGGGTTGTAGGACGCTTCCAAAAACAGGGTTTTGCCGTATTTGTTTTTGCGCTCGAAGCGGTGCGAGTGGTATTCGCCGCGATTGAGGGACGCCCAGAACGCTTTGTACGCCGGCGACTCTACTTCGCTGCGATGGCAAAACAGGCTGTGGTGCTGGCCGACGATTTCATCCAGTGAGTACTGCACGGTCTTCAGAAAGTTGTTATTGGCCTTGAGAATCTGGCCTTGAGGGGTGAACTCGATCATCGCCATGGAGCGGCTGATGGCGTCGATCAGGCTCTGGTTTTCATGTTCATGGTGGACCCGCGCGGAAATATCGGACGCGACTTTGATCACACTCTGTACGTGGTTGTCGCTGTCCAGCACGGGCATATAGCTGGCTTCGAGCCACACCTCCTGGCCGTGCCTGTTCAAGCGTACGAACGTGCCGCTGAGGGCCTCGCCCCGCGCCAGGTCGCGCCAAAGCTTGGCGTAGGCGTCGGTATGGGTGTAGGCCTCGTCACAAAAGATCCGATGATGCTGGCCGCGAATTTCCTCGGCGCTGTAGCCCATGGTTTTGCAAAAGTTGTCATTGGCATCGAGTATCACCCCATCGCGATCAAATTCGATCATGGCCATGGAACGGCTGATAGCGGCGAGTTTGGCGTTGGATTCGGTGAGTGCACAGGAGAAACGCTGGATTTCAAGCAGGTCAGACTTGTGATGGAGGTTGAACATGTCGGACACCCTTAAGTAACCCGCGCCTGGCTAGGCGCATTCCATTCATCAGTTGGATAGTGCTGGCAGACCTTTATGGGATAACCATCCGAAACGCTTTACACGCCGAGCGTCATCAACGGTTCTGGGTGAGCATAGACAGGGCTTGGCGCTATGCAAGGCCACCAGTCAGCCATTAGTTATGGCAAGGCGGGGCAGGAAGGGAGGTTGAGCGCGGGGCAGGGAACGGCCAACAGAGAGGGTTGCGTTGGCCGCTTAAAATCCTTCAGTTGAACGGTGATCAGTGACCGAACAGGCCGCTCTCGGATTTCTTGGTTTTTTTGTCGGCGCGTTTTTCATCGGCGGTCTTTGCCGGTTTCTTCTTCGCTGCTTTCTTTGAATCCATACCTTTGGCCATGATGCGTGCTCCACTGAAAGGGGATGTAACACTGGGTATAACACCGATCACCCGCCAGAAGGGGTTTATAATCCGCGCCCCTTTATAAAGCCTGTCTGAACACCATGACTGAGTTGTCCATTGATCTGCTGGCAGAGCCTCTGTGGCCGCTGCTGAACAAGTTCTACCGCAGCCACGACTCGTCGATGAAGGCCCTCAAAGGTGGGCGTTTATGGGTGGCGCGCGATGGTGAAATTGTCGCCGGGCTGTGCCTGTCGCCGGTGGTAGGCGGGCAATGGCTGACCGGAGTGTTTGTGGCTCCGGCGTATCGCCGCCAAGGGTTGGCGGCGCGCTTGATTCTTCAGGCAATAGCTGATGTGCAAGGCACGGTATGGCTGCTGTGCCATCCAGACCTGGAAAGCCTGTATCAGCGCATTGGATTCACCCAGGATACGATCCTGCCCCAATCCCTCAGCGAACGGCTGGTGCGTTACAAGCGCAACAAACCGATGATCGCCATGGGCTTAGAACCGTTGGTGAGGTCGACCTCAGATAATGTGTGATCGGCCGGTAAAGCGCCCATGCTAGCCTCGGCAGCACAGTGGCCTTTACCAGGATGATCATGAAACCGACGCTTGCAGCCCTCGCCCTCACCGCCCTCCTCGCCCCGGCCTTGAGCCAGGCAGCCGACGCCCCCATCAGTGCCCAGCAATACGCCAGCGTGCTCGCCGGCAGTTGGCGCGACCCAGCAAACAGCGCCCGCGATGGGTATCGGCATCCACAGCAGACCTTGGAATTCTTTGGCCTGGGCGCCAAACAGAGCGTGATCGAAATCACCCCCGGCGGCGGCTGGTACAGCGAGGTGCTGGCGCCATTGCTCAAGGACCAAGGGCACTACATCGCTGCGGTGCAGGCCGCGAGCAGCAGCGCTTACGCGCGTACGTCCGAAGAAAACCTCAAGAAAAAATTTGCCGCCGACCCTACGCGTTATGCCAAGGCCGAGGTGATCGAGTTCGACCCCAAGGCACCGGTATTCGGCAAACCGGCCTCGGTCGATACGGTGCTGACATTCCGCAATGTGCACAACTGGGTGCTGGCTGATACCGACAGGGCCACTTTCAACGCGTTCTACAAGGTGCTTAAACCCGGTGGCGTGCTAGGTGTTGTGGATCACCGCGCCAAAGACGGAGCGTCGCTGGAAGACATCAAGCACAGCGGCTATCTGACCACAGCGTATGTGGTGAAACTGGCCACCGACGCGGGCTTCAAACTGGAGGGGCAAAGCGAGGTGAATGCCAACCCGAAAGACACCAAAGACTACCCGGAGGGCGTGTGGACATTGCCGCCGGCATTGAAGCTGGGAGAGCAGGACAAGGCCAAGTATGTGGCGATTGGCGAATCGGATCGGATGACGTTGAAGTTCGTGAAGCCGACCCGATAACCCGATATGAAGCGCGATTCAAATATGGGAGGCGCTTGGCCTCCCACATTTTTTCAGTGTGTCTGGGGGATTACTCGTCAGCCGTTGGGTCCATGTCGGGGAACATCACTTCGATAAACCCGAACTTGCTGAAGTCGGTGATCCGCGACGGATACAACCGGCCAATCAGGTGATCGCACTCGTGCTGCACCACCCGCGCATGAAAGCCGTCGGCAGTGCGGACGATCGGCTCACCCTTGGGGTCGAAACCTTCGTAGCGGATCTGCTGGTAACGGTCCACTGCGCCGCGCAGACCGGGTACCGACAGGCAACCTTCGTAGCCTTCTTCCAGCACTGGGCTGAGCGGCGTGATCAACGGGTTGATGAGAATAGTCTGCGGCACCGGCGGCGCGTCCGGGTAGCGCTCGCTGGCTTCAAATCCAAAGATCACCAGTTGCAGGTCGACGCCAATCTGCGGCGCCGCCAGACCTACACCGCCGACGTGCTCCATGGTCTGGAACATGTCGTCGATCAATTGCCACAGCTCGGGGCTGTCGAACATCTCCGGCGGAACCGGTGGCGCGATACGCAGCAGGCGCTCATCGCCCATTTTCAGGATTTCACGAATCATTGATCAGGCTCAACGGGGGTGGGCTTGGAGTGGTCACGGCCTAGGCCTGAGACGTGCTGTTTTTCATCGGTGTGGCCGGGTTCATCGAACTCTTTTTCACCGGGATCTTTACCCTCGGCCGACATGTGTTCGATCACGGCATTCATCTCCGCGCCGAGCAGCAGCACGGCAGCGGAAATATAGAAGTACAAAAGCAGGACGATGATCGCACCGATACTGCCATACATGGCGTTGTAGTCGGCGAAGGTTTTGACGTAGTAGCCAAACCCTAGGGAGGCCACGATCCACACCACCACTGCGAGTACCGAGCCTGGGGTGATAAAGCGGAATTTCTGCTCGACGTCAGGCATCACGTAGTACATCAAGGCCACGGCAAACATCAGCAAAATCACGATGAGCGGCCAACGCAGGATGGTCCACAAGGTGACCACGAACTCCTGCATGCCGATCTGCCCCGCCACCCATTCCATCACTTGGGGGCCGAGCACCATCAACGCCGCAGCGGCCAACAGCATGCCGGCGATACCAATGGTGTAGAAAATCGACAGCGGAAAACGCTTCCAAATCGGCCGCCCTTCCACCACGTCGTAGGCTGCGTTCATGGCGCTCATCATCAACCGTACACCAGCCGAAGCGGTCCACAGCGCAATCACGATACCCACCGACAGCAGGCCACCCTTGGACTGCTGCAACTGGTCGATCACCGGGTTGACCTGCTCCAAAGCCTGGGGCGGCAACACCAGTTCCGACTGCAGGCGCAGCCAGGTAAAGAAGTCTGGCAGGTGCAGGAAACCGATCAGGGCAATCAGGAACAGCAGGAAGGGAAACAGCGAGAACAGCATCTGGTAGGCCAGTGCAGACGCGTAGGTGGACATCTCGTCGTCGACGAATTCCTTGACGGTGCGTACCAGCACCTTGTGCAGCTTGAGACCATCGAGAACCGGAAAGATCATAGCGTCTCCTTTCGCCGCAAAGAGGGTGAGATCGTGGGCGACTCAGGGGCCGTTTTCTACATCAAAGTAGCCCATATGGCGACTTTGAAACAATTTCGAAAATTTAGTTGCAATAAGGGATACAAAAACGGCCATCCGTGGATGGCCGCCGGGCTGTACGAATACAGCCAGTGATACAGACTTACTTGGTCGCTTTTTTGACCGCATCTTTGGTATCGCCGACTGCTTTCTGCACTTCGCCTTTCTTTTCCTGAATCACACCTTCAGCTTGAAGCTTGTCGTTGCCGGTCACTTTGCCGACGCCTTGCTTGATGTTGCCGATCGCTTCGTTTGCCAAGCCTTTTGCCTTGTCCGATGTGCTGCTCATGGTATTTCTCCGAAAGAACAATCAAGGGTTTTGGTGATTACACAAAGATTGACCAGAGGCCGTTCGGCAGAGTTTCAATTATTTTCAGCGGGCATTTCGTCCAAAACGGCAGGTTTGACTTTATGTTTGTCGACCAACCCACGAGAATGCGCGGCACATTCAGGCTATAACGCTGAATAACAGATCCCGTAGGAAGGTTATGAAACTCAATAAAGCACAGGCCATCGCCCGTAGAAACCAGGAACTGGGCGGTGCCGTACTCGGCGTCAACAACTGCCATTTCACCGACCTGGACCGCAAGCGCAATATCTGGTGGTTCGACCTGCCGCTAGGTCGTATTGCGGTGGGCCATTACGAGTGGATTCACTTGTTGATGCACAACGCCGAGACGGACCAGTTGCTGCACCTGAAGGTGCCGACGGCGTTCCTGCGCGAGCATATCGAAGGTCTGGTAGTGCGCAATTCGGGCAAGCGCAAGCCCGAGATTACGTTGGAATTGAGCGCGGACAAGGATTCGTTCCTTAAAGACGTACGCCCAGCCGGCGCTAACGTGAGCTTCGCGCATTTCGCCCTGTAAGCACCGGATTTAAAGGTGGAAGGCGCGGTGCGACGATATGACTTGCTCTCGATAGCAGAGTGTCAGTCACTGAATCTGGTGACTGATCCCCCCTATCGGAGGCAAGTCGAATCGTCGCACCGCCCATCCCACATTGGATTGCATTCCAATCCAGTCATTAAAAAACCCGCATCGGCGGGTTTTTTATCGGCTTACTTTTTCAGGCCCAGCTTCTTCAACTCTTCATCACGCAATTCACGACGCAGGATCTTACCCACGTTGGTGGTCGGCAATGCGTCGCGGAACTCAACAGCCTTGGGCACCTTGTAGGCGGTGACGTTGGCGCGCATATGCTCCATCACCTGATCCTTGGTGAGGGTCGCGCCCGGCTTGACCACGATGAAAAGCTTGATGATCTCCCCCGATTTCTCGTCCGGCACGCCGATGGCCGCGCATTGCAGCACACCCGGCAGCCCTGCCAGTACGTCTTCCAGCTCATTGGGGTACACGTTGAAACCTGAGACCAGGATCATGTCTTTCTTGCGGTCGACAATACGCATGTAGCCGTCCGGCTGGATGATCGCGATGTCGCCGGTCTTCAGCCAGCCTTCGCTGTCGAGCATCTCGTCGGTGGCGTCCTGGCGCTGCCAATAGCCCTTCATCACCTGCGGGCCCTTGACGCACAGCTCGCCAGTTTCGCCCAGCGCCAGCTCGGTGCCGTCATCGGCAATGACTTTGCACACCGTGGACGGCACCGGAATGCCGATGGTGCCGATCTGGATGTGCTGGATCGGGTTCACAGTGGCCACCGGGCTGGTTTCGGTCATGCCGTAACCTTCGCAGATGCCACACCCGGTCACGGCCTTCCAACGCTCGGCGGCCGCCAGTTGCAGGGCCATGCCGCCCGACAGGGTGACCTTGAGTGCAGAGAAGTCCAGCTTGCGGAAGCCTTCGTTATTGCACAGCGCCACGAACAAGGTGTTGAGACCGACAAAGCCGCTGAACTTCCACTTCGACAGTTCCTTGACCATTGCCGGCAAGTCACGCGGATTGCTGATCAGGATGTTGTGGTTGCCGATCAGCATCATCGCCATGCAATGAAAGGTGAACGCATAGATGTGGTACAGCGGCAGCGGCGTGATCAGGATCTCGCAGCCTTCATTGAGGTTGGAGCCCATCAGCGCCTTGCACTGCAACATATTGGCAACGAGGTTGCGATGGGTGAGCATCGCGCCCTTCGCTACGCCGGTGGTGCCGCCGGTGTATTGCAACACGGCCACGTCACTGCTCGCCGGGTTGACGTCGTTGACTGGTTGGCCGTTGCCCTTGGCGAGTACGTCGTTGAACTTGATCGCCTGTGGCAAGTGGTAGGCCGGGACCATTTTCTTAACGTACTTGATGACGCTGTTGATCAGCAGGCGCTTGAGCGGCGGCAACAGGTCGGCGACTTCGGTGACGATCACATGCTTGACGGCGGTCTTGGGCACGACCTTTTCCGCCAAGTGGGCCATGTTGGCCAGGCAGACCAGGGCCTTGGCACCGGAGTCGTTGAATTGGTGTTCCATTTCCCGCGCGGTGTACAGCGGGTTGGTGTTGACCACGATCAGGCCGGCACGGATGGCGCCGAATACCGCGACCGGGTATTGCAGGACGTTGGGCAGTTGCACGGCGATGCGATCGCCGGGTTTCAAGTCGGTATGTTGTTGCAGGTACGCGGCGAAGGCGCCGGACAATTCGTACAGTTCACCGTAGGTGATTGTCTTGCCCAGGTTGCTGAAAGCCGGTTTGTTAGCGAAGCGCTGGCAGGACTGTTTCAGTACCGCCTGAATATTTGGATACTCGTCTGGATTGATTTCTGCAGCAATCCCGGCGGGGTACTTATCCTTCCAAAAGTCTTCGTTCATGGAAGCCCACTCCTCAGCGACGCGAATTCATCATCGCATTTGATGCGATTATTATTGGTGTATGTTTTTTTAGGTGAATCTGGCGCTTACAAGCAGGCCTAGACGTCACAAAGCGCGCCGAGAGTAGCAGCTTTGCCAAGGGCCGACTAGAGCCAAAAGCGGGCCTCACAGTCATAAACTCGACTGTAGGACAATATTTAGTCACAATTATTTTGGCGCTCGAATTACCCACTGAAAGGCTCTGGAATGGGGCCTTCAGAACAATCAAAAACAAATGAGGGAGGGGGCTTGCTCCCGATTGCCGTGGTTCAGTCAACACATTCAGTGACTGATACACCGCTATCGGGAGCAAGCCCCCTCCCTCATTTGATTGCATTTCAATTCATGGTCAGGCGATGTCGCGTAGCTCCCTGCGCAGAATCTTGCCCACTGGCGTCATCGGCAACGAGTCTCGTAACACAATCTGCTTGGGCACCTTGTACCCCGTGAAGTTGGCCTTGCAGTAGGTCTTCAACTCCTCAAGGCTCACGCCTTCGGCACGCGCCACCACAAACAACTTAACCGCCTCCCCCGTGCGCTCGTCCGGCACGCCGATCACCGCGCAGTTGGCCACGGCCGGGTGCGCCATCACCACGTCTTCGATCTCGTTGGGGTACACGTTGAAACCCGAGACGATGATCAGGTCTTTCTTGCGATCGACAATGCGTACAAAGCCATCCTCATCGATCACCGCGATGTCGCCGGTCTTGAGCCAACCCTCAGCGTCCAGGCTCTCGGCCGTGGCGGCCGGTTGCTGCCAGTAGCCCTTCATCACCTGCGGGCCCTTGATGCACAGCTCGCCGCGTTCGCCCAGAGGCAACTCCACGCCTTCGTCATCAATCACCTTCATCGCGGTAGCCGGCACGGGAATGCCCACGGTACCGAGGCGCGATTTGTTGCCGTAGGGGTTGGTGCACGCCACCGGTGAGGTTTCTGTCAGGCCGTAGCCCTCGCCAATCGTACAGCCGGTGACTTGCTGCCAGCGTTCGGCCGTGGCCTTGATCAGTGCCGTACCACCGGAGTTGGTGAGTTTGAGGTGGGAGAAATCCAGGGTCTTGAATTCCGGATGGTCCATCAACGCCACAAACAGCGTGTTAAGCCCCAGCAGCCCGGTAAAGCGCCACTTTTTCAGCTCCTTGATAAACCCGCCGATGTCCCGCGGGTTGGTGATCAGTACGTTGTGGTTACCCGTGACCATCATGCACATGCAGTTCGCGGTGAAGGCATAGATGTGGTAAAGCGGCAGCGGCGCGATCATCACCTCCTGCCCTTCCTTGATCAAAGGATGGCCGTCGTCGCCGACCTGAGACATGCACGCACGCGCCTGCTGCATGTTTGCCACCAGGTTGCCATGGGTGAGCATCGCGCCCTTGGCCAGGCCGGTCGTGCCGCCGGTGTATTGCAGCACGGCGATGTCATCCAGGGTCACGGGGTGACGGGTCACCGCCAGGCCCGAGCCCATGCGCAGGGCACGCTTGAATGACACCGCGCGCGGCAGGCTATAGGCCGGGACCATCTTCTTGACCTTGTCGACCACGGTATTGACCAGCCAGCCTTTGGCGGCGGGCAGGAAGTCGCCCATCTTGGCTTCGATCAGGTAGTCGATCTCGGTGTCGTTGCACACTTCCTGTACCCGCGAACCAAACAGGTTCAGGTAGACCAGCGCACGCACGCCGGCGTCCTTGAACTGGTGGCGCATCTCGCGCGGGGTGTACAGCGGGTTGGTGTTGACCACGATCAGCCCCGCGCGCAAGGCGCCGAACACGGCAATCGGATAATGCAGCACGTTGGGCATCTGCACTGCGATGCGCTCGCCGGGCTTGAGGTCGGTGTGCTGTTGCAGGTAACCGGCGAACGCCGCACTCTGGCGCTCAAGCTCGGCGTAGGTCAGGGTGATGCCCATGTTGCTGAATGCCGGACGGTCGGCAAAGGCCTTGCACGAGCGCTCGAAGACTTCGATCACCGACTTGTAGGCCGTGAGGTCGATATCGTTGGGAACGCCCGCCGCGCGTTTGTCATTCCAGAAACCAGGTTGCATTATTCTTGTCCCCTTACCTGAGTATGTCCGGCCGCTTATAACAAGCGGAGCTTTGGGGACGTTAGCAGCTATGACCAAACAGGCAAATACGCTAAATCGTGTCATTGATTGTATGAATCTTGCCGCTGATGCGTAGGCAGATACCCCGCCCCTCGGCAGATCAGCTATACACTGCAACGACCCATAGCAAAGGAAGCGCCATGAACCACAGCACCTTCTGGCTGACCGCGAATGACCGCAGCCGCCTGTACGTCAATCAATGGATGCCCGACGGCCCGGTTCACGCCGTAGTCATGCTGTCCCACGGCATGGCCGAGCACAGCGGGCGTTATGGACGCTTGGCCGAAGCGTTATGCAGCGCAGGCTATGGCGTGTATGCACCGGACCAGCGTGGCCATGGACGTACCGCCGACGAAGGTACGCTGGGGTTGTACGCCGAGAAGGATGGCTGGAACAAAGTGGTAGGCGACCTGGCAAGCCTCAATCAACACATCGGCCAGCAGCAACCAGGGCTGCCGATCATCCTGCTGGGCCACAGCATGGGCAGCTACATCGCCCAAGCCTACCTGCTGCACCACAGCGCCAGCCTGCACGGGGCAATTCTCAGTGGCTCGAATTTCCAACCGGTAGCGCTGTACCGCGCAGCGCGGGTGATCGCTCGGGCCGAACGTCTGCGCCAGGGTGTACGGGGGCGAAGTGCGCTGATCGAGTTCCTGTCGTTCGGCTCGTTCAACAAGGCCTTCAAGCCCAACCGCACGGCGTTCGACTGGCTCAGCCGTGACCCGGATGAAGTGGACAAATACATCAGCGATCCACTCTGCGGCTTCCGGTGTACCAACCAGCTGTGGATCGACCTGCTTGGCGGCTTGCAGCAAATCAGCAAAGCGTCCAATCTCGCCCAGATTGATCCGGGCCTGCCGATCCTCGTGATGGGCGGCGAATGTGATCCGGTGAGTGAGGGCAAGCGTCTCAAAAACCTGGCCCACGCCCTGCGTGAGGCCGGCTGCCAGCATCTGCAATTGAATGTGTACCCGCAGGCGCGTCACGAAGTGTTCAACGAAACCAACCGCGACGCCGTCACCGCGGATGTGCTGACGTGGCTCGACCAGGCCCTGACCTTGCGCAGGCCAGCCCGCTGCGAATAACTTTTCTTTTAAAATCAGCCGTTTAAAATCGGCCGATACTTACCGTTTAGCCACAGGATGCACCTTTAGATGACTCAGGTAACCAACACCCCGTACGAAGCCCTTGAAGTCGGCCAGACCGCCAGCTACAGCAAGACCGTCGAAGAGCGCGACATCCAGTTGTTCGCCGCCATGTCCGGCGACCACAACCCGGTGCACCTGGATGCCGAATACGCCAAGGCGACCATGTTCAAGGAGCGTATCGCCCACGGTATGTTCAGCGGCGCCTTGATCAGCGCGGCCGTTGCCTGCGAGCTGCCTGGGCCGGGCACTATCTATATCGGCCAGCAGATGACCTTCCAGAAGCCGGTCAAAATCGGCGATACCCTGACCGTGCGTCTGGAAATCCTCGAGAAGCTGCCGAAGTTTCGCGTACGTATCGCCACTCGCGTGTTCAATCAGCGTGACGAGTTGGTAGTGGATGGCGAGGCGGAAATCCTCGCGCCACGCAAACAGCAGGTCGTGACCTTGACCGAGCTTCCGCCGATCAGCATCGGCTGAGTCTGGTTTCAAGGCCAACGCCATACAAATGTGGGAGGGGGCTTGCTCCCGATTGCGGTGTGTCAGTCATTGAAATATCGACTGATCCACCGCTATCGGGGGCAAGCCCCCTCCCACAGTTGTTACACAGCAGGGCTTACGACTGAGCGCGAGCCTGGTTACGCAGGGCTTTCACCTGGTCGTGGTTGCGCTGTACGCCGTGATACTGACGCTCAACCAAGTCACGAATGCCCAGCAGGTTGTGCTTGTTGATCTTCTCGATCGCTTCTTTATAAGCCTTGAGTGCGTGGTCTTCGCCGCGCTCGGCTTCGTTCAGCACAGCCTCTTCATCTTTACCGGTAACCATCGACTTTACGTCGACCCAGCCACGGTGCAGGGCGCCGGCCACACTACCCGAATCTTCCGGATCACCACCCAGGGCACGCACGGCGGTTTTCAGCTCGGCGGCGGCGGTTGCACAGTCAGCGGAACGCTTGGCAAACAGCGCCTTGAGTTCTGGGTGTTTGATGTCTTCGGCGCATTCTTTGAAACCTTTCTGGCCGTCGATGCTGGTCTCGATCAGGTCATTGAGTACGGAGATCGATTCTTTATTGATGTCAGTCATTTTTCAATTCCTTAGGCAGGTTACGAAGGGTTGTCTTAATGATTGCAGCGCTCGTGCCAGGTTTTGAAAAACAACTTTTATGTTTAATTTCAACAACTTAAAAATATTTGAACGATCTGTATGTACGTTATTTGCATGATCTGTCATTTGGCCTTCATGCAGAATGCCTGTATTTTCGAACGTCTCGACTCACGCCATTGAATCCCCCATGAACCCCGAAAAACTCGAACTGCTGATCACCCGCGAAATGCCCTTCGGCAAATACAAGGGCCGGATCATCGCCGACCTGCCGGGTCCTTACCTGAACTGGTTTGCCCGCGAAGGCTTTCCCCACGGCGAGCTGGGCGGTTTGCTGGCCTTGATGCAGGAAATCGACCACAACGGCTTGTCGGAACTGCTCGAACCCTTGCGCACTAAACACGGCAAGCCCGCCCCGCGCCATTAATCAGGAACTGCGCCATGCAAGGGAATGCAAACAACGAACGTCACTGGCACGCCATCGCTCAGCGGTATGACCTGGAACCGGGTCCGATCAATCTTGAAAACGGCTACTTCGGGCGCATGAGCCGCGCAGTACAGGCGCAGTATCTGGACCATGTGGCGTTTATCAACCGCAGCAATTCGCTGCACGTGCGCCAGCGCTTTGAACAGGGCGAGAACGTCGAGATCCGCCGCCAATTGGCCGAATTAATCGATGTAGATCCTGAGTCGGTGGCCTTTACCCGCAATGCCACCGAAGCGTTGCAGTCGCTGATCCGCAACTACAACCGTCTGCAACCGGGCGACCAGGTGTTGATCAGTGATTTGGAGTACGACACCGTCAAGGGCGCCATGCGTTGGCTGGCCGGGGTTCGCGGTGTAGAGGTGATCGAGCTTTCCCACACGCACCCGGCCAGTTTCGACAGTCTGTTGCAGACCTATCGCAGTGCCTTCGCTGAGTACCCGCGTTTAAAGCTGATGGCGCTGACTCACGTCACCCACCGCACCGGCCTGGTGATGCCCGTCGCAGCCATCGCCAAGGCGGCGCGTGAACATGACGTCGACGTGATCCTCGATGGCGCCCATGCCCTGGGCCAGATCGACTTCAACCTCGCCGAGCTGGGTATCCAGTTCGCCGGCTTCAACCTGCATAAATGGATCGGTGCACCGCTGACCCTGGGCTTTCTGTATATCGCTCCGGAACGCCTGGCAGACATCGATCCGGACATGGGCGAATTCCACTACCCCATCACGGATGTTCGCGCACGCACGTCTTACAGCACGCCGAACTTTCCGGCGCTGATGACACTGCCATTGGTATTTGAAGAACATCGGGCATTGGGTGGCGCAGCAGCCAAAGGTGCTCGGGTGAATTACCTGCGCAATTTATGGGTAAGTCAGGTGCGACCACTGAAAGGCATTGAGGTCCTGACCTCGGATGATCCACGGCTGTATTGCGGGATTACCGCGTTCAAATTCGTCGGCCGCGATCAGCAGGGCATGGTCGATCGGTTACTCAAAGAGTACGACCTGTTTGCCACCACGCGAACCGGAGCAGCGTTTGGCACGTGTATTCGAGTGACGCCAGGGTTGGTGACCTCCGCGCAGGACATTCATGCGCTGATCAACGCTATTACCGAGTTGAGCGCCGAATAAGCGCTTTTCTACAGGCAAAAAAAAGCGGTACACCGACCAAGTGCACCGCAAAAATGCCGTTAAGCACAGCAACAACGATTCGGTAAATCAGATCAATCCAGCAGCGCCAGCGCCTCGGCGGTGACTTCCTGGATACGGGCCCAGTCGCCGTTCTTGATCCACTCAGGGTCAAGCATCCAGCTACCGCCTACGCACATCACGTTTTTCAACGCCATGTAGCTCTTGATGTTGGCCGGGCCAACGCCGCCGGTCGGGCAGAATTTCACTTCGCCGAACGGGCCGCCCAGAGCCTTGATCGCCGCCACGCCGCCGCTGACTTCGGCCGGGAACAGCTTGAAGCGGCGGTAGCCCAGGCCATAGCCTTCCATGATGCCGGAGGCGTTGCTGATGCCTGGCAGCAAAGGAATCGGGCTGTGCACCGAGGCTTCCAGCAGGTCGCGGGTAATCCCGGGGGTGACGATAAATTGCGAGCCAGCCACTTCGGCCGCTTCGAGCATGTGACGGTCGAGCACGGTGCCGGCACCAGTGCACAGTTCCGGACGCTGCTCGCGCAGTACCTGAATGGCCTTGAGGCCGAACTCGGAACGCAGGGTCACTTCCAATGCGGTCAAACCACCGGCTGCCAGGGCATCGGCCAGCGGCAGGATGTCCTGTTCGCGGGCGATGGTAATCACCGGCAGGATCCGCGCCTTGGCGCAGAGGCTGTCGATCAAGGCAACTTTATCCGCCATGGACACGGTCGGTTGGGGGCTTTTCATAGCGGCTGATCCTTGGCTCATGGGCACCAGTAAATCTCTAAAGTAGGTTGCAAAAACGCGCGAATCGGCATGGCAGCAACGTCGTCACTGGCCAGGGCGGCGCTCAAGGTGGTCAATTTCGAACTGCCGGAAATCGACAGCACGGTGTAGTTGGCCGTGGCCAGCAACGCGCGACTCATGGTCAGGCGCTGGTGCGGCACGGTCGGCGCCAGCATCGGCCAGCAACGGCGGGTACCGTCGGCCTGCAACGCTTCGGCGAGGTTCGGACTGTTGGGAAACAGCGATGCGGTGTGACCGTCATCGCCCATGCCCAGTACCAGCACATCAATGGCTGGCAACTCGGCCAGCAGGCGATCGGCCTGCTCGGCAGCGTCTTCTAGATTGGCGGCGGCGCTGTACAGACTCAAAAACTTGGCCTTGGCGGCCGGGCCTTGCAACAGATGCTGTTTCAACAAGCCAGCATTGCTGTCGGCATGTTCCACCGGCACCCAGCGCTCGTCGGCCAGGGTAATCGTGACCTTGGACCAGTCCAGGCCTTGCTTGGCCAAGTTCTGGAAAAACGCCACAGGGCTGCGGCCACCGGACACAACCAGGGTCGCTTCGCCACGGGCACTGATGGCCGTGCGCAGTTGCTCTGCCACGTCATTGGCCAGGCCGTCCGCCAGTTGCACTGGCGTGCGGTACTCATGGGCAGTTACGCCACGAGGCAGTTTCAATTCAGATATCGCCATACCAAGACCTCCCATCCCGCGTGATCAGTGCAATGGAGCTCATCGGCCCCCAGGACCCCGCCGCATACGGCTTGGGCGCATCACCGGATTTTTTCCACCCGGCGATCAACTGGTCACACCACTTCCACGCGGCTTCGATTTCATCTTTACGGACAAACAGGTTCTGATTGCCGCGCATCACTTCCAACAGCAAACGCTCGTAGGCATCGGGGATGCGCGCGCTGCGATAGGTGTCGGAAAAATTCAGTTGCAGAGGCCCGCTACGCAGTTGCATGCCCTTGTCCAGGCCCTGCTCCTTGGTCATCACACGCAGGGAAATCCCTTCGTCCGGCTGCAAGCGGATGATCAGTTTGTTGCTGATCTGCAAGCGCTGCTCGGGGGCGAAGATGTAGTGAGACGGTTCCTTGAAATGGATGACGATCTGCGACAGCTTCTGCGGCATGCGCTTGCCGGTGCGCAGATAGAACGGCACCCCGGCCCAACGCCAGTTACGAATATCGGCCCGCAGTGCGACGAACGTTTCGGTGTCGCTCTGGGTGTTGGAATTCTCTTCTTCCAGGTAACCCGGCACCGCTTTACCGGCGCTGTAGCCGGCGATGTACTGGCCACGTACAACCTGAGTGGTCAGGCCATCCGGGCTGATCGGCGCCAGGGCCTTGAGCACCTTGACCTTCTCGTCACGGATGCTGTCGGCGGACAAATCGGCCGGTGGGTCCATGGCGATCAGGCAAAGCAGTTGCAGCAGGTGGTTCTGAATCATGTCCCGCAACTGGCCTGCCTTATCGAAGTAGCCCCAACGGCCTTCGATACCGACTTGCTCGGCCACGGTGATTTCCACGTGGGAGATGTAGTTCTGGTTCCACTGGGTTTCGAACAGGCTGTTGGCGAAACGCAGGGCGATCAGGTTCTGGACGGTCTCTTTGCCCAGGTAGTGGTCGATACGGTAGGTGCGGTTTTCCGGGAAAAACTGCGCCACGGCATCGTTGACCTTGCGCGAGGACTCCAGGTCCGAACCGATGGGTTTTTCCAACACCACGCGGGTGTTTTCCGCCAGGCCGACCTTGGACAGGTTCTCGCAGATCGCGCCGTACACCGCGGCCGGGGTGGCGAAATAAGCGATCAGACGTTGCTCGGTACCCGCCAGTTCAGCCAGGGCCACGTAGTCGTCGGCCTTCATGAAGTCGACGTGGACGTAAGTCAGGCGCGCCAGGAAGCGCTGGGCGATGCTTTCGTCCAGTTCGTTGCCGACATATTTACGCAGTTCTTTTTCGATATGAGCCAGGTGCTGCTGCTCGGAACCGGCTTCACGGGCCAGGGCCAGGATGCGCGTGTCGTCGTGCAGCAGCCCAGCGCCATCAAGTTGATAGAGGGCAGGAAATAACTTGCGCAGCGCCAGATCACCCAAGGCGCCAAACAGGGCAAAGGTGCAGGGTTCTACGGTTATCGAAGGCATGATGTTTGTTCTTTTATCAAGTTAAGCTACAAATACCTTTTTTCAAGGCATCACTCAAGGAAAAATGTAGTAATAACCACAACATTTTCCCGAAATACGCATTCCGAGTGGTGGTGTTCAGCTACCCTCAGTAGGATAGGCCACCGCGAAAAGCCACTCGTCGATTGGCTGCCGCCCTTTATTTGCATCGTCGCCCGAAGGAAAGACTGAATGGACCGCGTGCGAAATCTTCTGGAACAGATCCGGAACCGCCTCGAAGAATTGAACAAGGCTGAGAAAAAAGTCG
Organism: Pseudomonas sivasensis; assembly: GCF_021391435.1. Taxonomy (NCBI): domain Bacteria; kingdom Pseudomonadati; phylum Pseudomonadota; class Gammaproteobacteria; order Pseudomonadales; family Pseudomonadaceae; genus Pseudomonas; species Pseudomonas sivasensis. The sequence goes on from NZ_CP090029.1 coordinate 4,948,109, forward strand.
CCGAGGTCATCCTGCTCAACCCGCAGCAGGCGACCCGCTTCTCTATTGCCGCCCTTGCCCAGGCCGCTTCGGTCAGTGAACCGACGGTCAACCGTTTCTGCCGTTCGTTCGGCGTCAGCGGTTACCCTGAACTCAAATTGCAGTTGGCGCAAAGCCTGGCCAGTGGCGCAGCTTATGTCAGCCGTGCCGTGGAGGCCGATGATAACCCCGAGGCCTACACCCTGAAGATCTTTGGCAGCGCCATTGCGTCCCTGGACAGCGCCTGCCAGGCCTTGGACCCGAACCTGATCAGCAAGGCCGTGGACTTGTTGATCCAGGCGCGGCAGATCCACTTCTTCGGCCTGGGCGCGTCTGCGCCGGTGGCCATGGATGCGCTGCACAAGTTCTTCCGCTTCAACCTGTCGGTGACCGCCCACGCCGACGTGCTGATGCAACGCATGATCGCCTCAGTGGCGCACACCGGCGAGCTGTTCGTGATTATTTCCTACACCGGGCGTACCCGCGAGTTGGTGGAAGTAGCACGTATCGCACGGGAAAACGGCGCATCGGTGCTGGGCGTGACTGCCGAGAATTCACCGCTGGCAAAGGCCAGTACCGTGAGCCTGAACATTCCGCTGCCGGAAGACACCGACATCTATATGCCGATGACCTCGCGGATCATTCAGCTGACGGTGCTGGATGTGCTGGCCACCGGTATGACGTTGCGCCGCGGCGTGGATTTCCAGCCGCATCTGCGCAAGATCAAAGAGAGTTTGAATGACAGCCGGTATCCGGTTGGGGATGAGTTCAACTAAGCCAGTCTGTGTGTTGGCTTCACTGGCCTCATCGGGGGCAAGCCCCCTCCCACATTTGAAATGTATTCACAAATCAAACTGTGGGAGGGGGCTTTCCCCCGATAGGGCCATCAGCCACACCGCTAAACCCCAGCCCGCGCCTGCAAGCTGAGATGCGCCCGCTCCCCCGGCGCCAGACTTGCGCCAGCCATCGCCGACTCCACGCACACAAACCCCGACGCCTCGTTAAAACTGACCCCCAGCAACGGCCGGCTGCCTGGATGCCACACCACGGTGTCCGCACTGTCGCCAGTGTCGATACACAGTTCACGCTGCCAGGCGTGATCCTTGAGCTGCAGTTCACCCTCGTGCTGGAACACCCGCTGGCACCCACCGTCCACCCGCAACTCGCCTTCCTGCTGGCAAGCCTGACGATTGAGCTGGTCATAACCTTGGGCGCCGTCGAGCCCAGACAGCGCTATCTCATCGACGTGACCAATACGCCAGTAAGCGTGCAAAGCATGGCTCAACTGGCATGGGAGTTCGTCTTGATGCTCGGTGCTCAGGCGCAGTTCCAGGGTTTCACCCAGGTGCGCGTGCAGGTCGACCTGCCAGTCGCACAACTGCAATTGCCAGTGCAGGCGTACGCCGTCGTCGTCGGTGCTGCTGTCGAGCAGTTTCCAGTCGATCAATCGCGCCCAGCCATGGGATGGCCACGCGTTCTCGCTTGGGTGACGGCCGTACCACGGCCAGCACACCGGCACGCCACCACGGATGGCGCCGACTTGCGGCCACTTAGCCGCGCACCACAGCCAGGGTTTCTGGCCACGGGGTTGGAAATGCAACAGTTGCGCGCCCTGCCGACTGAACACCGCCTGACACAGCGGATGGTCAATCACCAACACATCGCGCATCTGAAAGCGCTCCCAGGCGAACACTGGACGCTCGCGCAAGGATTTGAAAAAGCGTTGCAGCGGATGCTCATGCATGTGCCACGGTCCCGAATATCACAGTGCCACCCAAAAAAAAGCGGATAGCCATGGCTACCCGCAAATGCGCACAGAGAGAAGGAGCTTATCGCAACAACGTTAGAACGTAGACTGAATTTTCAGGCCAGCCACCAACGCGTTGTCGACTTTATCCACGCCGCCCGGTTGGACAACGTATTGCAGGTTGGGACGCACGGTCAGCCAGTTGGTGACGTGGAAGCCGTAGTTGATTTCGAAGTTGTACTCGGTTTCGCGAATCGGCGTGTACAGCGCACTGTCATAGTCACTTACGCCATTATCGGCGTTCAGCAGCTCAGCGTTCTTCTTCACATCATTGTTGACGTGCAGACGAGCAGCACCAATGCCGACGTCATCTTTTGGACGCGCGTCGAATGGACCTTTGTACACCAGCATCAAGGACTGGTAGTTGTCGACCAGGTTGGTTTCCTTGTCGTGGAAGGTGGCGTTCGCTGCGATGTTCAGGCCGCGCGAAGCATCGCCGTTGTGCGTGGTGAGCTGCTGTTGTGCAACGAACCAGTAGCCTTTCTTGCTGCTGCGGGTACGGAAGTCTGCGCCAGTGAGGACCGCATTGCCGCCGTTGACGTCTTCACGCACGTCCGGTGCATCAGCCGCGCTCTTGTAGTAACCCACACGGTATTCGCCCGGCAGGTTGTTAACTTTCGGCGACCAGACCAATTCCACCGGAATCACGGTGCCCTTGGTGCCACTGCCGCTGAGCTTGAAGCCATTGCCGTGCTCAAGCTGCGATGGGTTCTGGTTGTAGGCACCGATCTGCGCGTACAACTCAGGCGTGATGTTGTACTTAACGCGAATGGCCGCCTGGCTGACAGGCCAGTTGTACCAAGTGTTCACGTAGTTACCGACTTGCGAGCCGCAGAACGACAGGTTCTGGAAGTCGCATGGGAAGGTGTTGAAGTCTTCGCCTTCACCGAAGTAGCCGAGCTTCACATCCAGCTTGTTGTCGAACATCTGGTGTTGAATCCAGAACTGGGTCAGACGCACCATGTGGCCACGACCGTAGACTTCCATCGACGAGCTCAGCGTGCCGGCACGCGGATCGCCAATGCGGTCGTTGGAGATGTTCTGGCCATTACGGTTGGTCAACTGGATCTTGGCCTGAGTGTTATCCCAGCCCCACAGCTTTTGCAGATCCAGTGCTACGCCCAAACCAAACTGGTCGGAGTAACGACCAGTCTTGTCGTCGTTGTAGCCACCATGCAGGTTGGCGCCCATCTCCCCAACGTAGTCGGCCTTGATATCGATACCTTGCTCGATCAGCTTGGTACGCTCGCCGCCCCAATCGCCGGTCATCCACTTGGAATCGGCGCTGAATGCATCGGCCGCCATCGCATTGGCGGACAATACCAGGGCTGCTGCTGCTGACAGTTGGCAGATCAGCCGAGTGTTGTTGTGTTGCTTTTTCATCCCTACATCCTCGTCTTTATTGTTATTAAACTGTTTTTATCTAACGCGGGTTACATTTTTTAACTAAAACAACGACTTATATCGTTCAGCGACCCTTGAACTGAGCCACGTTATCGGCATGTCCCTGTGTCGGCACTGAGGCAGCAGTGCCCAGACGCTCCCCCGTCTTGGCGTCGAACAGCAACACCTTGGCCGGATCGAATTGCAGGGTCAGGGTCTCGCCCACCTGGGGTGCCACATCGGGCGCCAGGCGGCAGCAGACCTTGGTGTCATTGAGTTGCACGAACACCAGGGTGTCCGGTCCGGTTGGCTCGGTGACCTGAACTTCGGCACGAATGCTCGATGCGTTGTCGCCCTCGCCTGTCGCCAACATGATCTGCTCCGGGCGCAGGCCCAGGATCACGTCGCGGTCTTCAAGACCCGCATCCGTCACGTTCAGCGCCAGCTCACAACGGGCCTGGCCGCTGTCGAGCAGTGCCACCAGGCGACCGTCCTTGCGTTGCAGGCGCAGAGGTACGAAGTTCATCGGCGGCGAACCGATGAAGCTCGCCACGAACTGGTTGGCCGGGTTGTTGTAAATCTCTTTCGGCGTGCCGAACTGCTGGATGATGCCGTCCTTCATCACCGCCACTTTGTCGCCCAGGGTCATGGCTTCGATCTGGTCGTGGGTCACGTAGACGGTGGTGGTTTTCAGACGCTGGTGCATCAGTTTCATTTCGGTGCGCATCTCGACGCGCAGCTTGGCGTCGAGGTTGGACAGCGGTTCGTCGAACAGGTAAATCTTCGGCCGACGCGCCAGGGCACGGCCCATGGCCACGCGCTGTTGCTGGCCGCCGGAGAGTTGGCCCGGCTTGCGGTTAAGCAGGTGTTCGATTTGCAGCAGCTTGGCCACGCGCGCCACTTCGGCGTCGATGTCGGCTTGCGGCATCTTGCGGATCTTCAGGCCAAACTCGATGTTCTCGCGCACGCTCATGGTCGGGTACAGCGCGTAGGACTGGAACACCATGGCGATGTCGCGATCCTTGGGGCTCATGCCGCTCACATCCTGGTCACCGATCATGATCGCGCCGCCGGTGATGGTCTCAAGACCGGCGATGCAGTTCATCAGCGTGGATTTACCGCAACCCGAAGGGCCGACCAGGATCAGGAATTCACCTTCCTTGATCGACAGTTCGATGTTCTTCAAGGTGTCGGGCAGGCCGGCGCCATAGGTCTTGTTTACATTGCGAAGTTCAAGCGTAGCCATGATTACCCCTTGACCGCGCCGGCCGTCAGGCCGCGCACGAAATACTTGCCTGCGATCACATAGACCAGCAGGGTCGGCAGCCCGGCGATCATCGCCGCCGCCATATCCACGTTATATTCCTTGGCCCCGGTGCTCGTGTTGACCAGGTTGTTCAGCGCCACCGTGATGGGCTGGGAGTCGCCACTGGAGAACACCACGCCGAACAGGAAGTCGTTCCAGATCTGAGTGAACTGCCAGATCAGGCAGACCATGATGATCGGCGTCGACATCGGCAGAATGATCTGACGGAAGATGGTGAAGAATCCTGCACCGTCCAGGCGCGCAGCCTTGATCAGCGCATCCGGAATGCTCACGTAGTAGTTACGGAAGAACAGCGTGGTGAACGCCAGGCCGTAAACCACATGGATGAACACCAAGCCTGTGGTGGTGCTGGCCAGGCCCATCTTGCCGAGGGTGAACGACGCGGGCAGCAGCACGGTCTGGAACGGCAGGAAGCAGCCGAACAGCAGCAGACCGAAGAACAGCTGCGAGCCACGGAAGCGCCAGAACGACAGCACATAACCGTTCAATGCGCCGATGGCAGTGGAAATGAGTACGGCCGGAACGGTGATCTTGATCGAGTTCCAGAAGTAACCATCGACGGTGTCCCAGGCCTTGACCCAGCCGATGCCGGTGACCACGGTGGGCCAGCTCAGCAGGTTGCCGTTGGTGATGTCTTCCGGGGTCTTGAAGCTGGTGAGGAGCATCACCACCAGCGGCACCAGGTACAACAGCACGGCGAGGATCAGCACCGCGTAAATCGCGATGCGGCTCAGGCTGATGGACGGTTTAGAGGCGAGACTAGTCATTACGTTTGGTCCTCAGCTCGGAGTAGAGGTAAGGCACGATGATCGCGAGGATCGCACCGAGCATCAGGATTGCACTCGCCGACCCCATGCCCATCTGGCCACGGCTGAAGGTGAACGAATACATGAACATCGCTGGCAGGTCGGACGAGTAGCCCGGACCTCCAGCGGTCATCGCCGCTACCAGGTCGAAGCTCTTGATGGCAATGTGCGCCAGGATCATCACCGCACTGAAGAACACCGGACGCAGGCTCGGCAGCACCACGCTCCAGTAGATGCGCGGCAGGCTCGCGCCGTCGATCTGCGCGGCGCGGATGATCGATTGATCAACGCCACGCAAACCGGCGAGGAACATCGCCATGATGAATCCGGACGCTTGCCACACAGCAGCGATTACCAGGCAATAGACCACACGATCCGGGTCGATCAGCCAATCGAGACGGAAGCCTTCCCAGCCCCAGTCACGCAGGAGTTTGTCCAGGCCCATGCCCGGGTTGAGCAGCCATTTCCAGGCGGTACCGGTGACGATCATCGAGAGCGCCATCGGGTACAGGTAAATGGTGCGGATGAAGCCTTCGCGGCGGATTTTCTGGTCGAGGAAAATCGCCAGCGTCACGCCGATCACCAAGGTGATGCCGATAAACATGCCGCCAAACAGCGCCAGGTTCTTGCTCGCCACCCACCAGCGATCGTTGTCGAATAAACGCTCGTACTGCGCCAGACCCGCCCATTTGTAGCTTGGCAGGAACGTGGATGTGGTGAACGACAGCACAAACGTCCACAGGATGTAGCCGTAGAAGCCCACCAAGACGATGAACATGCTGGGCGCCAGCACCAGTTTGGGTAGCCAGCGCTGCAGTGCATCGAACGGCGAGGCTTTGCTGAACACAGCAACAGAACTCATGGGGAAATCCAATACAGGGAAAAAGGACTACAGGAACAGGCCTTGTGAGGGGTTAGGGGTCCCCCTCACAAGGTCAGCTTTTACTTGGCTGACTTGATCGCAGCGCCGAGTTTCTTGGCGGTGTCGGCCGGGTCTGCTTTCGGGTCGTTGATGAAGTTGGTCACGACATCAAAGAACGCGCCTTGCACGGCCAGTGTGGTGGCCATGTTGTGCGCCATGCTTGGCTGCAGGCCGCCAGACTTGGCGTCTGCCAGGAAGTCTTTGGCAGCGGTCTGGGCGCAGGAGTCGAAGCCGAGTTTGTCCATTTCATTGAGCATGTCAGTACGAACAGGGATCGAACCCTTGTTGATGCTGAACACTTTCTGGAAGTTTTCACCCAGCACGACTTTGGCGATGTCCTGCTGACCGGCAGCGGTGCCTTTGTCTTTCTGCTTGAACACCGCCAGGGAGTCGATGTTGTAAGTGAAGGCTTTGTCGGTGCCCGGGAAGGCTACGCACTCGTAGTCTTTACCGGCGACTTTCTTGGCGGCAGTCCATTCGGACTTGGCCCAGTCACCCATGATCTGCATACCGGCCTTGCCGTTGATGACTTTGCCGGCTTCGAGGTTCCAGTCCTGGCCTTTGCCATCGACGTCCATGTAGGTCGCGACTTTCTTAAGCTCGGTGAGGGACTTGACCATTTCCGGGCCGGTCAGCGCGGCGTTATCCAGGTCAACCAGGGCTTTCTTGTAGCCATCGGCACCCATCACCGAGAGCACGACCGCTTCGAACACGGTGCTGTCCTGCCAAGGCTGGCCACCGTGGGCGAGCGGAATAAAGCCCGCAGCCTTGAGCTTGTCGCCGGCTGCGTAGAATTCTTCGAGGGTGGTTGGGTTCTTGGTGATACCGGCTTTCTTGAAGACTTCCGGGTTGATCCACAGCCAGTTCACACGGTGAATGTTGACCGGCACGGCGACGTAGTCACCGTCGTACTTCACGGTGTCGGAGACTTTCTTGTCGAGCAGGGAGTCCCATTTTTCTTCTTTGGCGACGTCTTTGAGCACGTCAGTGTCGAGCAGGCCAGTGGACGCCCATTCCTGGATATCGGGGCCTTTGATCTGGGCAACGCCGGGAGGGTTACCGGCGACCGCGCGGCTTTTGAGCACGGTCATGGCAGTGGCGCCACCGCCGCCTGCAACGGCACCGTCTTTCCAGGTGAAGCCGTCTTTCTCGACTTGGGCCTTCAGGACATCTACAGCCGCTTTTTCGCCACCCGAGGTCCACCAATGCACAACTTCAACCGTACCTTTGGAGTCGGCGGCAAATGCACTGAGGGGAAACAACGAGGCAACGGAAATAGCTACGGCGAGGCGATTAATCGCGTTCATCTGAATACCTTTTCTTGTTGTTATGCATGCAAGTCTAGAGCTTGCGCTGCACGGAGTTTAAACATGGTTTTTTCGAGCGCGGGTAACAAAGGGACGCACAAATGTCACCAGTTGGTGACATAGCGCCCAGCGCTTAATGCGCTGGTCATGCTCGGTGCCAAGGGCAGTGCAGGCAGCACCACCGCTTGCCAGGCATGGTACAGGTCCGGCTTGCCACCCCAGATAGTGCTGCTGGGCTGGTTATGCGGGTTGAGTTCGTGGTGCCAACTGCCGTGGATGCGGTCGATAAAGTGGGTTTCGCAGAACTCCCAGAAGCGCCGATACCAGGTTTCGTAATGCAGTTCGCCAGTGCGTTTAAGCAAGGCTTGGGCTGCGGCGCAGGCTTCGGCGTGGGTCCAATGCAAGCGTTCGCGCACCACCGGCTGGTGGTTCCAGTCCAGGGTGTAAACGATGCCGGGGGCGCCATCCACGGCCCAGGCGTATTCGCAGGCGCTGGCGAACAAGCCTTTGGCCTCGCTCACCAACCAATCCGGCGTGGCCAGCCCCGCTTGCAGGCGGGCGGCCTCGAGGTGCAGCACCAGCCGCGCCCATTCAAAACCGTGGCCTGGGGTGATGCCGTAGGGGCGGAAGCCGTCGGCGCGGTTGTCTTCGTTGTAGTTCAGCAACGGGCGCCAGTGCGGGTCGAAATGCTCGATGACCATAAACTGGTTACCGGCGGCGTGGGTGTGGATCACGCGCTCGACTATACGCAGTGCACGGTCCAGCCAGCGGGTATCGCCCGTCACATCGGCCAAGGCAAGGAAGGCTTCGGTCGCGTGCATATTGCTGTTGGCGCCGCGATAGGCTTCGACGCCACTCCAATCCTGAGCAAAGGATTCGAGCATAACGCCCTCCTCTTCGCTCCAGAAAAACTGGTCGATGATGTGGGTCGCATCATTGAGCAGGTTTTGCGCACCAGGCGCGCCCGCCACCACGGCAGAACTGGCTGCCAGGGCGACGAAAGCATGCAGGTAGGCGGCCTTGCCGGTATTGCCATCGAAGGCCTGAGGCGTGGCGAACCAACCGCCGTGTTTGCTATCACGCAAAGGGCCACTGAGGGCCGCAACACCGTGCTCAACCAATTCGGCATAGCCCGGCAAGCCCATGGCATGGGCCATGGCGAAGCTGTGGGTCATGCGTGCGGTATTCATGGTTTCGGCGTGGGCATTGGCTGGCAGTTGGCCTTTTTCGTCGAGGTTGCCAAAACCTTCAGGCAGACGCGAGGCCTTGGCGAATGCCAGCAAGCGCTGCCCTTCGGCGGCGAGCCAAGCGTGATGGGCAGGTGCATTCAGCCAACTGCTGGCAGGCAGTCGTTGCGTAGTCATGGGTGGCCCTTATTATTTTTTGTGGGGTGACCGGAGTCTAAACAAGGGCGAGATGAGGGCAAGTAACGAAGGGGAAGGTAAATGTCACCAAGCAGTGACAATGTTAAAGGTGAGCATTATTCCACCCTCAGCATCCAATCCAAATGTAAGAGGGGGCTTGCTCCCGATAGCAGAGTGTCAGTCGTTACATCTATTGACTGATCCACCGCCATCGGGACCAAACCCCCTCCCACATTAAGGCTGGTTTTGGTCATTGACCCAGAGGGGTGATCTTCGCCGGTGCGTTGAGCTGTTGTTGCAGGTTCTGCACCTGGCTTTGCAGGGTAGTGATATTGCGGGTGGTCTGGATGCGGAACACATCGAACTCTTTATTGGTCGGCGCATCGTTATTGGCCGGCTGGTTGTCCTGCGCACTTTTGAGCACAACCAAATCCTGCTCAAGACGGGCGATGGCGGCGCTTGGGTTGCCTTGTTTTTTCAACGCGGCAACGTCGGCGACCAACTCTTTTATCTCACCGTCGCGCTTGCCTGCATCACCTTGCGCAGCCTTGAGGCTGGCTACGGCGTCGGTCAGGGCCTGCACCTGACCTTGCAGCTTGGCATTGGCGCTCGACAGCTCGTTGGTGCTGGACGTCATTTGTGCGAGACGCTTGTCCAGTTCGGTGGCCTGGCCGGCTACGCCGAGTTGCTGCTTGCCCTGCTCCAGCAGTTGGCTTTCCAACTGCTTGATCTGCAGTTTCAATGCTTCGCTGCCGTTGTTCACGCTGGCTTCGCTGGCCACCACTTTGCCGGAGATATCCTGCAGGCGCCCCGCCGCTTCTTCGCTGATCCGCGCAAAACTTTCCTGGGTGGCAACCAACTGCTGGCCCATCAGGGATATCTGCTGGAAGCTCCACCAGGCCAGGCCGGCAAAGGCGATCAGCAGCGCGCCGATCAATGCCCACAGCGGGCCGGTGCTGGCGCCCTTGACCTTGACGACCGGCACGTTGCGCGAACGCACCGAGGTGGCCGGGGAAGGTTCGAAATCATCGTCATCCCCATGATCGGCCCGCAGGCTGGGAACGTTGTCGAAATCGTCTTTAGCATCGTTACGCATGAATCAACCCTGAATCGGTGAGTTAGCTGGCTGGTGGCCGAGCGACGGGAGTATAAACCCCAGCCCCGTCGCACTGATCGACCCGGAACCCTGAATTCGGTTCCCGATGTGTTGCCTGGTGTGACCTTATTTGAGCCCCGGATCCTGCGCCTTCCACCAACTGCAGAACTCGTCGAGGGCGGTCCACAGGCTGACCTTCGGCTCGTAATCCAAATAATGCCTGGCGCGGCTGATGTCGAGGGTGAAATCTTTGTTCATCACCTGCATGCCCAGACGCGTCAACGCCGGCTCCGGGCGCCCGGGCCACAGTGCGCAGACTGCCTCGTTCAACGCCGCCACGCTGTAGGACAAGCCGTAGGACCGATACCGGGTGACCTGAGGCAGTTCCATTTGGCGCATCACGTAGTTCACCACATCCCACACCGGCACTGGCGCGCCGTTGCTGATGTTGTAGGCCCGCCCCAACGCCGAACCGGGGGCCAGCAAACTGCTGAGCAGGGCTTCGTTGAGGTTATGGATACTTGTGAAGTCGACCTTGTTCAGGCCGTCGCCGACGATCGCCAGGCGCTTCTTGCGCTGCATTTTCAGCAAGCGCGGGAAAATGCTCATGTCCCCGGCACCAGTAACGAAACGCGGGCGCAGGGCGAGCACTTCAAGGCCGAACTCCTGGGCACCGAAAACCTTTTGTTCCGCCAGGTATTTAGTCGCAGCGTAGGGATGTTTGAAGCGTTTTGGCACTTGTTCTTCAGTCAGGCCCAGATGATCGCGGCCATCAAAATAAATCGAAGGCGACGACAGGTGCACCAGGCGCCCAACCCGCTGTTTAAGGCAGGCTTCAACGACGTTTTCGGTGACCAGCACGTTGCCCTGGTGAAAGTCCTGGTAACGCCCCCACAGTCCCACCGCACCCGCGCAGTGCACCACGGCTTCGACATCGCGGCACAGGTCGCGCACCAGGTCGGCGTCGTTCAGATCACCTTGGATAAACTCGGCGCCGCGCCGTACCAGGTGTTCCACACCCTCGGCGCGCCGCCCGTTGACCCGCACGTCCAGGCCCTGCTCCAGGGCGAAACGCGCAAAGCGCCCGCCGATGAAGCCGCTTGCGCCGGTGACCAGAATCTTCATGTATTACCCCGTGTTCTTTCGTTTTTCATCGCTGTTGCCTTGACGACCGCTCTCAGTCCAACGGCACCAACCATTGGCCACATGCGTGGGCCAAGTGATCGGTCAGCAGGCCCAACAACTGCCCGCCACTGCGCCAATGATGCCAGTACAACGGCACATCGATGGGCTTATCTGGCAATAACTCCATCAGCACACCCTTTTCCAGCTGGTCGCGCACCTGCAGTTCAGGCACCAATCCCCAGCCAAGCCCGGATTCCGCCAGGCGGATAAAGCCTTCGGACGATGGGCATAAGTGGTGTTCGAAACCACCGTCCACGCCGAGGGATGCCAGGTAGCGGTGCTGTAGGAAGTCGTCCGGACCAAACACCAGCGCTGGTGTGCGGGCCAGTTGATCGGCGCGCACTCCCTGTGGAAAGTGACGGGCAATAAAGGCAGGGCTGGCGAGGGCCCGATAGCGCATGGCGCCCAACAACAGACTGCGGGCGCCGGCCACCGGACGTTCGCTGGCGCAGATACACGCAGCCACTTCACCGGCGCGCATGCGTTTGAGACCAACGGTCTGGTCTTCCACAATCAGATCCAGCAGCAAATGCTGTTCGGCGCAGAAGTCACTGACGGCCTCAGCCCACCACGTGGCAAGGCTGTCGGCATTGAGGGCGATGCGCAGGCGTTCGGGCATGCCTTCTTCGTCCAGCGCGGGCACCTGGCTTTGCAGATCGCGCTCCAGCAAGCGCACCTGCTGCACATGGTTAAGCAGACGTCGCCCAATATCGGTCGGCGTCGGCGGTGAGGCGCGCACCAGCACCGGCTGGCCGATGCGCGCTTCCAATAATTTGATGCGCTGGGAAATCGCCGATTGCGACAGCCCCAGCACTTGGGCGCCTCGTTCAAAGCCAGCCTGTTCCACCACCGCCGCCAGGGCGGAAAGCAATTTATAGTCGAACATCAGTTTCTCTAATGAGCGATCAGCAGTATTGGTTTTTCTTATACAGGTAAGCCCGTGAGAATGACCAGCATTGCTTACTTCTATTAAGGAATCTCACATGGCCGGCGAAACCGCCCTGGCAACCCTGTTGCGCAGTATGAGCCCTCACCTCAATGACGGTGATTACGTGTTCTGCACCCTGCCCGATCACAACATCCCGGCAGGATGCGAAGTGATCGGCAGCTTCCGTGAACAGGAAGGCCTGACGCTGATCCTGGAACGCCAGCAAGCCGAACACGCTGGGTTGGCCTTCGATTACGTAGCCGCCTGGATCACCCTGAATGTGCATTCAGCCCTGGAAGCCGTTGGCTTGACGGCCGCCTTCGCCAGTGCGCTGGGCAAGGCTGGGATCAGTTGTAACGTGATTGCCGGCTACTACCACGACCATCTATTTGTCGGCCGGGCCGATGCAGAACGCGCGATGCATGTGTTGCGGCAACTGGCTACGGACTCGGAGTAAACCCTATGTGGCAAAGCTATCTGAATGGGCTGTTGGTGGCGCTGGGCCTGATCATGGCCATCGGTACGCAGAACGCTTTTGTATTGGCGCAAAGCCTGCGCCGTGAACATCACCTGCCGGTGGCGGCGTTGTGCGTGGTGTGTGATGCGCTACTGGTGGCGGCCGGGGTGTTCGGCCTGGCCACTGTCCTTGCGCAGAACCCGCTGCTGTTGGCAGTTGCCCGCTGGGGCGGCGCGGCCTTCCTGTTGTGGTACGGCACCCTGGCACTGCGTCGGGCGTTCTCGACACAGAGCCTGGAACAAGGCGGCAACCTCAAAGTGCGCTCGTTGCGCGCGGTGATGCTCAGTGCCTTGGCGGTGACACTGCTCAACCCCCACGTTTACCTGGACACGGTGCTGCTGATCGGCTCACTCGGCGCGCAACAGACCGAACCTGGCGCCTACGTAGCAGGGGCCGCAAGTGCATCATTCCTGTGGTTTGCCACCCTGGCACTCGGCGCCGCGTGGCTGGCCCCCTGGCTCGCACGCCCGGCCACATGGCGGCTGCTGGACTTGGTGGTGGCAGTGATGATGTTCAGCGTGGCTTACCAATTAATAAGCGCGCCATGAACTTATTCCAAAAGGCTCTGGAACCTCTATCCCACACAGTTGTTGCGTGGTTTTGCCGCACCCCCGGTGCTATGATCCTGCCCCTGCGCCGCAAAGAGTACAAACTCCCCGGCGCTTGTTTGGCCGCCCGTGATCGGCCTTGCGCTCACCGCAACTGACCTGATTAGGAGAATCATCATGGCTTTCGAATTGCCGCCGCTGCCCTACGCACACGATGCCCTGCAGCCGCACATCTCCAAGGAAACCTTGGAGTTCCACCACGACAAGCACCACAACACCTACGTCGTGAACCTGAACAACCTGGTGCCTGGCACCGAGTTCGAAGGCAAGACTCTGGAAGAGATCGTCAAATCTTCTTCGGGCGGCATCTTCAACAACGCCGCTCAGGTCTGGAACCACACTTTCTACTGGAACTGCCTGGCGCCAAACGCCGGCGGCCAACCAACCGGCGCGCTGGCTGAAGCCATCAACACTGCGTTCGGTTCGTTCGACAAGTTCAAGGAAGAGTTCACCAAGACGTCCGTCGGCACCTTCGGTTCCGGTTGGGGCTGGCTGGTGAAAAAGGCTGACGGTTCCCTGGCCCTGGCCAGCACCATCGGCGCCGGCAACCCGCTGACCAGCGGCGACACCCCGCTGCTGACCTGCGACGTATGGGAACACGCCTACTACATCGACTACCGCAACGTACGTCCAAAGTATGTGGAAGCGTTCTGGAACCTGGTCAACTGGAAGTTCGTGGCTGAGCAGTTCGAAGGCAAGACCTTCACTGCCTAAGCAACCCTTGCAGTAGAAAGAGCCCGGCGATTGCCGGGCTTTTTTGTGGGCGTCGACTCTGGACCGACCGGGAAGTGCGGAACTCAATAAGAGGAATACGCCACCCAACCGGTGAGAGGAATACACCTCTCACTCAATGTCGGAGAATCAGTGATGAATCCAATGTCGATGATCGGCGGCGCAGCCTCCGCGCTCTTGCCTGTCCTGGGTAAAGCGGCGGAAATAGGGATGGATGTGGTTAAGGACATATTGGGCGCCAAGGCTCCTCAGTTAGGGGCGGATCAACAGCCACCAGCCCCGCCAAAAATTGAGTTTTAATCCGCCACCCGCTTAACGCCCCTTCGCACTCGCACGCGTAACAAATAACGGCGGATCAAATCCGCCGTTTTCCTGCCCCATGCCCGAACAAAACATCCATCCCCTTCTCCCTGCAATGTTCCTTTGACTGCCATCACCAGATTGCCAATACTCATGGCATATTGAAGGCCACCCGCATGAGACAAGGAATGCCCCTTTGAAGCTGGAACTCAAAAACAGCTTGTCGGTGAAGTTGCTACGGGTTGTGCTGCTGTCGGCATTGATCGTGGGCGTTGCGCTGAGCGTGGCGCAGATCGTTTTCGATGCCTACAAGACGCGCCAGGCCGTGGCCGAAGATGCCCAGCGCATCCTCGACATGTTCCGCGACCCCTCGACCCAGGCTGTCTACAGCCTGGACCGCGAGATGGGTATGCAGGTGATTGAAGGCCTGTTTCAGGACGATGCCGTGCGCATGGCCTCCATCGGCCATCCCAACGAAACCATGCTCGCGGAAAAAAGCCGCGCTTTGCAGCATTCCTCCAGCCGCTGGTTGACCGACCTGATTCTGGGACAGGAGCGCACGTTCACCACCGCATTGGTCGGCAAAGGCCCCTACAGCGAGTACTACGGCGACCTGAGCATCACCCTCGACACCGCCACCTATGGCAAAGGCTTTATTGTCAGCTCAGTGATCATCTTTATTTCCGGGGTATTACGCGCATTGGCCATGGGCCTGGTGTTGTACTTGGTGTATCACTGGCTGCTGACCAAGCCGCTGTCGCGGATTATCGGGCACCTGACGTCGATCAACCCGGACCGCCCCAGCGAACACAAGATCCCGCAGCTCAAGGGCCATGAACGCAACGAATTAGGGTTGTGGATCAATACCGCCAATCAGTTACTCGAATCTATCGAACGTAATACCCATCTGCGCCACGAAGCAGAAAGCAGCCTGCTGCGCATGGCCCAGTATGATTTCCTGACCGGCCTGCCGAATCGCCAGAAACTGCAGGAGCAACTGGACAAGATCCTGATCGACGCCGGCCGCCGTCAGCGCCGCGTAGCGGTGTTGTGCGTGGGGCTGGATGATTTTAAAAGCGTAAACGAGCAGTTCACCTACCAGGCCGGCGATAAATTGCTACTCGCCCTGGCCGACCGTCTGCGGGCCCACAGCGGCCGCCTCGGCGCGCTCGCCCGCTTGGGGGGTGACCAGTTCGCCCTGGTACAGGCCGATATCGAACAGCCTTATGAAGCCGCCGAACTGGCGCAAAGTATCCTCGACGATCTGGAAGGGGAATTCGCCCTCGACCACGAACAGATTCGCCTGCGGGCCACCATCGGCATCACCCTGTTCCCGGAAGACGGCGACAGCACCGAGAAGCTGCTGCAAAAAGCCGAACAGACCATGACCCTGGCCAAGAGCCGTTCGCGCAACCGCTATCAGTTTTATATCGCCAGCGTCGACAGCGAGATGCGCCGTCGCCGTGAGTTGGAGAAAGACCTGCGGGAAGCCCTGGGACGTGACCAGTTTCACCTGGTGTACCAACCGCAGATCAGCTATCGCGACCAGCATGTGGTCGGTGTGGAAGCGCTCATCCGCTGGCAACATCCAGAACACGGCTTGGTGCCGCCGGACCTGTTTATCCCGCTGGCCGAACAGAACGGCACCATTATTGCGATCGGCGAATGGGTGTTGGACCAGGCTTGCCGGCAATTGCGCGAATGGCATGACCAGGGCTTCATCGACCTGCGCATGGCGGTCAACCTGTCCACCGTGCAGTTGCACCACGCCGAATTGCCGCGGGTGGTCAATAACCTGATGCAGATTTACCGTTTACCGCCGCGCAGCCTGGAGTTGGAAGTTACCGAAACCGGGCTGATGGAAGACATCAGCACCGCCGCCCAACACCTGCTGAGCCTGCGCCGCTCCGGGGCGTTGATCGCCATCGATGACTTTGGCACCGGCTATTCATCGCTCAGCTATCTCAAGAGCCTGCCGCTGGACAAGATCAAGATCGACAAAAGCTTCGTCCAAGACCTGCTGGACGACGACGACGATGCCACCATCGTGCGGGCGATTATCCAACTGGGCAAAAGCCTGGGCATGCAGGTCATCGCTGAAGGCGTGGAAACCGCCGAGCAAGAGGCCTACATCATCTCTGAGGGCTGTCATGAAGGTCAGGGCTACTACTACAGCAAACCCTTGCAGGCCCGGGAGCTGGCAATTTTTCTGAAGCAGGCTGAGCGTAATAACGCAGCCATTCTCTGACGTGGCAAAACGATACTGAATATTTCCCACGTTTAACCCTTTACACAAAATGCAAATCTTTCGCATTATGTTGCAGTTTTGCGCGCCCCCGCGTGCCCTATTAACAACCGAAGCAGGATGTTCGCCATGATTCGTATGCCCCTGGCCACCGCCAGTCTGCTGGCCATTGCCATTTCTCTCGCCGGTTGCGGCGAAGGTAAAGACAAGGCCGCAGCGCCCCAGGCGCCGACCCCGGCCGCCAGCACCACCGCTCCAGCGGCTGCCACTCCTGCCGGTCAGGTCGACGAAGCGGCTGCCAAGGCCGTTGTCGCGCATTACGCCGATATGGTCTTCGCGGTGTACAGCGATGCCGAATCCACCGCAAAAACCCTGCAAACCGCTATCGACGCCTTCCTCGCCAAGCCCAACGACGAAACCCTGAAAGCCGCCCGTGCCGCTTGGGTTGCAGCGCGCGTGCCGTACCTGCAGAGCGAAGTGTTTCGCTTCGGCAACACCATCATTGATGATTGGGAAGGTCAGGTTAACGCCTGGCCCCTGGACGAAGGCCTGATCGACTACGTCGACAAATCCTACGAGCACGCCCTGGGTAACCCTGGCGCCACTGCCAACATCATCGCCAACACCGAGATCCAGGTCGGCGAAGACAAGATCGAAGTGAAGGACATCACCCCGGAAAAACTCGCCAGTCTCAACGAGCTGGGTGGTTCCGAAGCCAACGTCGCCACCGGCTACCACGCCATCGAATTCCTGCTCTGGGGCCAAGACCTGAACGGCACCGGCCCTGGCGCCGGCAACCGTCCTGCCTCGGACTACCTGACCGGCGATGGCGCCACTGGCGGCCACAACGAGCGTCGTCGTGCCTACCTCAGCGCCGTGACCCAATTGCTGGTCAGCGACCTGCAGGAAATGGTCGGCAACTGGAAACCCAACGTCGAAGACAACTACCGCGCCACCCTGGAGGCAGAACCTGCCACCGACGGCCTGCGCAAAATGCTGTTCGGCATGGGCAGCCTGTCCCTGGGCGAGTTGGCCGGTGAGCGCATGAAGGTTTCCCTGGAAGCCAACTCGCCGGAAGACGAACACGATTGCTTCAGCGATAACACCCACAACTCGCAGTTCTACGACGCCAAGGGCATCCGCAACGTCTACTTGGGCGAATACACCCGCGTCGACGGCACCAAGATGACCGGCGCGAGCCTGTCGTCCCTGGTAGCCAAGGCCGATCCGGCTGCCGACACCGCTCTGAAGGCCGACCTGGCTGCGACCGAAGCCAAGATGCAGGTCATCGTTGATCATGCCAACAAGGGTGAGCACTACGACCAGTTGATCGCGGCCGGCAACGACGCAGGCAACCAAATCGTGCGCGACGCGATTGCTTCGCTGGTCAAGCAGACCGGTTCGATCGAAGCCGCAGCGGGCAAGCTGGGCATCAGCGACCTGAACCCGGATAACGCTGATCACGAGTTCTGATCAGTGCCGTGTTGAATGAGGCGACCTTCGGGTCGCCTTTTTTTTACCTGCCTTTCACAGCAGTACCACCACCCAGGAACCAATGCGAGAGGGGGCTTGCCCCCGATAGCGCTGGTTCAGCAGATATTTCCTTCGTTGATACACCGCCATCGGGGGCAAGCCCCCTCCCTCATTTGATTTGCGTCGCTTTCAAGGCCCGGTTTACATGCCCTGCACCCTAGGTAGAATGACGCCTCTGCCCTATTTCGAGCTCATTTCATGGCGTTGCCGACCCTACGCATCATCGGTTTCATCATCGGCATCTTCCTGATCACCCTCGCGATCGCCATGGTCGTGCCCATGGCCACCCTGGTGATCTTCGAACGCACCAGCGACCTGCCCTCGTTCCTGTGGGCCAGCCTCATCACCTTTATCGCCGGCCTTGCCCTTGTAATCCCCGGTCGCCCCGAGCACGTGCACCTGCGCCCGCGGGACATGTACCTGCTGACGGTCACCAGTTGGGTGGTGGTGTGTGTGTTCGCCGCGCTGCCGTTTTTGCTGACCCAGCACATCAGCTACACCGACTCGTTTTTCGAAAGCATGTCCGGCATTACTGCCACCGGTTCTACGGTGCTCAGCGGGCTGGACAGCATGTCGCCGGGCATCCTGATGTGGCGTTCGCTGCTGCACTGGCTAGGCGGTATCGGGTTTATCGGCATGGCGGTAGCGATCCTGCCGCTGCTGCGCATTGGCGGCATGCGCCTGTTCCAGACCGAGTCCTCGGATCGTTCGGAAAAGGTTATGCCCCGCTCTCACATGGTGGCGCGGCTGATTGTGGCGGCGTATGTAGGCATCACCATCCTCGGCAGCCTGGCGTTCTGGTGGGCCGGCATGGGCCTGTTTGACGCGATCAACCATGCGATGTCGGCGATTTCCACCGGTGGGTTCTCTACCTCCGACGAATCCCTGGCCCACTGGAAACAACCGGCGGTGCATTGGGTCGCGGTGGTGGTGATGATCCTCGGCAGCCTGCCATTCACCCTGTACGTCGCCACTTTACGCGGCAACCGCCGGGCGCTGCTCAGGGACCAGCAGGTACAGGGCTTGCTCGGTTTGCTGGTAGTGACCTGGCTGGTGCTCGGCACCTGGTACTGGTGGACCACCAACCTGCACTGGCTGGATGCACTGCGCCACGTGGCGTTGAACGTCACCTCAGTCGTCACGACCACCGGCTTTGCGCTGGGGGACTACAGTCTGTGGGGCAACTTCTCACTGATGTTGTTCTTCTACCTGGGCTTTATCGGTGGCTGTTCAGGTTCCACCGCCGGTGGGATCAAGATCTTCCGCTTCCAGGTCGCCTATATCCTGCTCAAGGCCAACTTGAACCAGCTGATTCACCCGCGCGCGGTGATCAAGCAGAAGTACAACGGCCACCGTCTCGACGAAGAGATCGTGCGCTCGATCCTGACCTTCTCGTTTTTCTTTGCCATCACCATCTGCGCTATCGCGTTAGCCCTGTCGCTCCTGGGCCTGGACTGGATGACCGCACTCACCGGCGCCGCCAGTACCGTCTCCGGCGTCGGCCCCGGCCTTGGGGAAACGATCGGCCCGGCGGGCAACTTCTCCAGCCTGCCGGATGCGGCCAAGTGGATCCTGTCCCTGGGCATGCTGCTGGGCCGGCTGGAGATCATCACAGTCTTTGTTCTGTGCATCCCGGCGTTCTGGCGTCACTGACGGTCGACGTGTCTTGCAACCGCGCCCGGTATTCGCCGGGCGTGGTATCGAACCAGCGGCGAAACGCGCGAAAGAAGTTGCTCGGATCGGCAAAGCCCAGCAGGTAGGCAATCTCCAGCAGCGTCATGCTCGGCTGTGCCAGGTATTGCTCGGCGAGTTCGCGGCGGGTGTCGTCGAGCAGGGTCTGGAAACTCGTGCCCTCCTCCTGCAGACGCCGCTGCAAGGTGCGCTGGGACAGGTGCAACGTCTGGGCCACCACTTCACGCTTGGGTTCGCCTTGGGGCAGCAGACGACACAGCACTTGCCTCGCCTTGTGGGTCACGCGGCTCTCGGAAAAACGCGCCAGGTATTCACCGGCAAAACGGTCGTGCAACAACGCCATCGCCTCGTTGGCCGTCGGCAGCGGTGCGTCCATGTCGGCGCGTTCGAAAATCAACGCGTCATAGGGCGCGTTGAACTCCAATGGTGCGTGGAAAGCTTGCTTATAAGGCTCCAGGTCCGCCGGTTGTTCACCTTGCAACATGACTTTTCGCGGCTGCAAGGTACGGCCGGTCAGCCAGCCGCATAGTGCCAATGCACAGGCCAGAGAGGCTTCGGCACTTTGCCTTGTGGGCGGCAGATGATCGCCATGCACCGTCAGAATCAGCGCATAGCCTTCGGGTAGCAGTCGGAAACTCAAGTCGGCGCTTTCGGCAATGATCCGCTGGTAACGCACCAGCCGCATGAAGCCCTCGGCTAGGGTGTTACTGGACATCAGCGCATAACCCGCCACATGAAACGACGCCGGGCGCACTACCTTGCCCATGTTCAGGCCAATCGCGGGGTTGCCCGACAGCTCGACTGCCCGTTGCCACAGGCGCGTCATGGAGTCTTGCGGGAACCGAGCATCGGGGTCATTGAGGGCGGCGTAGTCAAGGCCCAGTTGCTTGAACAGGGCGCGGCAATCCAGACCATCCATTTCCAGTGCCTTGACTATCCCCATCGCCCAGCTTGCAGAAGTTGTTCGTTCGCTCATGGCGTCTTCTTAATAAAGCAGGCTCATAACGGCAGCCAGGAATCCAAGGATACTAAAGTGGCATCTAATGTCACTGGCTGTTACCACTGATCACTCTAGACTCAAATAAGCTCCCCGCCGAACATCTGTTGGGCGGCACAACAATCAAAAGGGCCGGTCACCGTGGAAAACGTCAAGCGATTCAATAGCTTCGCCGAGTTTTACCCTTACTATTTGGCCGAACATGCCAACAGCACCTGCCGTCGCCTGCACTTTATCGGCACCACCCTCGTGATCGGTATTTTGGCCTATGCCATTGGCAGGGGGTCGTTAGGCCTATTGCTGGCCGTGCCGATTGCCGGCTACAGCTTTGCCTGGATCGGACACTTCTTCTTCGAAAAGAACCGCCCGGCAACCTTTCAGCACCCGTTCTACAGCCTGCTGGGAGATTTTGTGATGTACCGCGACATGATCCTGGGCAAGGTGCCGTTCTGAACGGTGTGACCTCTTGTCACTTGCGTGAAGCCATAAAGGTTCGTGCATCCGCCGATATAAAAGTCTTTTTGTCATTTACAGTGCTGTATCCTGCCAAAGCTTTTTGAGAGCGCGGAATCACCTGCGATTGAAAAAACAGACCTTGCGAGGAGCGACGACGATGCACGAGATACCTAATCTCCCCTTCCCAAGCCTGCACGAAACTGAGCAGCCAACACCGCAGCAGGCCAGCGCGAAGCAGCCTGAGGCCAAAGAAGCAAAACCAGTCGACAGCAAAAGCCAGGACTGACGCCGTACCAGACCGTGTGGAAAGCGCAGCTTTGAGCGCTTTCCACACTGCCTGAATCCTCCGAGATCCCCGCCATGACCGATACCCTCCCCAATACCCCGGACACCGCCGTACTCGACGCTGCCTTGCAGATGGTCGAGGTGTGGAACCGCCTCAGCGCGGACAAGCAAGCCGTACTGCTCAAGCGCTTCGGTACCCAGGAAAACGCCTTGGCTGCTCTGGTCACCACCCAATTACTGGCCCCGACCAAAACCTGACGTCTTTTTGATCTGACGTTTTTGCGTTTTACCGCCCTGCACACGTCAAAGCACCGGTATCATTAGCAGCCTATCTTTACCTGCTGCGACAGTGGACCTCTTCCCATGCCAGATACCCAGCGCCCCATGGCGGTCACGCTGCAAGTTGTTTCCATCGTGTTGTTCACCTTTATCGGCTACCTGAATATCGGTATCCCCCTGGCCGTATTGCCGGGCTATGTCCACAGTGAGTTGGGCTATGGCGCGGTGATCGCAGGGCTGGTGATCAGCGTGCAATACCTGGCCACCCTGCTGAGCCGTCCTTACGCGGGCAAAATCATCGATAACCTGGGTAGCAAGCGCGCGGTGCTGATCGGCCTGGCGGGCTGCGGCCTGAGTGGCGTGTTCATGTTGCTCGCTGCGTGGTTTTCAAACCTGCCGGCTGTCAGCCTGGGCAGCCTGCTCGTCGGTCGATTGGTACTGGGCAGCGCAGAAAGCCTGGTGGGGTCTGGCGCCATCGGCTGGGGCATCGGCCGAGTTGGCGCGGCGAATACGGCCAAGGTCATCTCCTGGAACGGCATTGCCAGCTATGGCGCGCTGGCCGTCGGCGCGCCGTTGGGCGTAGTGCTGGTGAAAAAATTCGGGCTGTGGAGCATGGGCGTCAGCATTATCCTGCTGGCCGTCGTCGGCCTTTTGCTGGCCTGGAACAAGGTTGCCGCGCCGATCGTGGCCGGTGTGCGCTTACCGTTCATGAACGTGCTGGGCCGTGTATTGCCCCACGGCTGCGCGCTGGCCTTGGGTTCCATCGGCTTTGGCACCATCGCCACCTTTATCACTTTGTATTACACCACTCAGCACTGGGATAACGCGGTGTGGGCCCTGAGCCTGTTTGGCGCCAGTTTTATCGGCGCACGGCTACTGTTCGGGAATTTGATCAACCGCATCGGCGGCTTTCGCGTGGCGATTGCGTGCCTGTCAGTAGAGATCCTCGGCCTGCTGTTGCTGTGGCTGGCGCCTGACGCCAACCTGGCCTTGGCCGGCGCGGCATTGAGCGGGTTCGGGTTTTCCCTGGTGTTTCCGGCACTGGGGGTGGAAGCGGTCAACCTGGTGCCCGCGTCCAGCCGCGGTTCGGCGGTGGGCGCCTACTCGCTGTTTATCGACCTGTCCCTGGGCATCACCGGTCCGTTGGCCGGGGCCGTGGCGGCAGGCTTCGGTTTTGCGTCGATCTTCCTGTTCGCCGCCCTCGCCGCCCTCGGTGGCTTGCTGCTGAGCGTGTACCTCTACCGGCAAGCGCCCCTGGCCCGCGAGGCACGCGGCGACTAAAAGTCGACCTTGCCACGCCCCGCCTTGATGCTGCCGCGCTTGGTCTTGGATTCCAGGCGCCGCTTCTTCGAACCCAGGGTAGGCTTGGTCGGCCGGCGCTTTTTCTCCACCTTGGTGGCGCTGAGGATCAACTCCACCAGACGTTCCAACGCATCGGCACGGTTCTGTTCCTGCGTGCGATATTGCTGGGCCTTGAGTATAAGCACCCCTTCGCTGGTGATCCGGCTGTCGCGCAGCGCCAGCAACCGCTCCTTGTAGAACTCCGGCAACGACGACCCCGAAATGTCAAAACGCAGGTGCACCGCGCTCGACACCTTGTTGACGTTCTGCCCACCCGCGCCCTGGGCACGGATGGCGGTCAGCTCGATCTCGGCGTCGGGCAGGTGCACGTTGTTGGAAATAACCAGCATCAATCAAAAACCTTACGAAACGGACAAGCCCTACTCGGACAACAACATCGACGCCTGGGCTTTGGAAATCACGGCGCCTTTGAACAGTTTGGCATCATTGAGACGAAATCCGCTCAAATCACCGCCCCGCCAACAAAAAACCCGGCAAAGCGCCGGGTTTCCTGTTTATGCCAGCGGGCTTACTTCAGCACACTTGCCGCAGTCAGCGCCGCTTCGGCACTGCGCTTGTTCTTGATCCAGTAACACACCGCCATAAACGCCACCCACACCGGGATCGCATACACAGACACCTGGATCCCCGGAATCATCAGCATGATGACCAGGATAAACACCACGAACGCCAGACACACATAGTTGCCATACGGGTACCACAGCGCCTTGAACAGCGGCACTTGGCCGGTGCGGTTCATGTGCTGGCGGAACTTGAAGTGGGAGAAGCTGATCATCGCCCAGTTGATCACCAGCGTTGCCACAACCAGGGACATCAGCAGTTCCAGGGCATGTTGCGGGATGAAGTAATTCATCAGCACGGCCACCAGGGTCACGGCCGCCGAGGCGAGGATGGATCGCACCGGTACACCGCGTTTGTCGATCTTGGCCAGGGCCTTGGGCGCATCGCCCTGCTCGGCCATGCCCAGTAGCATGCGGCTGTTGCAGTAGGTGCCGCTGTTGTACACCGACAACGCTGCGGTCAAGACCACGAAGTTGAGGATGTGCGCGGCGGTGTTGCTGCCCAACATCGAGAACACCTGCACGAACGGGCTGCCGCTGTAGGCATCGCCGGACGCATTAAGGGTCGCCAGCAGGCTGTCCCATGGCGTCAGCGACAACAGCACCACCAAGGCGCCGATGTAGAAAATCAGGATGCGGTAGATCACCTGATTGATCGCCTTGGGGATCACAGTGCGTGGCTGATCGGCTTCGGCGGCGGTGAAGCCGAGCATTTCCAGGCCGCCAAAGGAGAACATGATGATCGCCATGGCCATCACCAAGCCACCCACGCCATGGGGGAAGAACCCGCCGTGTTCCCACAGGTTGCTCACCGAGGCTTGCGGGCCGCCGCTGCCGCTGACCAGCAGATAGCTGCCCAAGGCGATCATGCCGACGATCGCCACTACCTTGATGATGGCGAACCAGAACTCGGCTTCACCGAAGACTTTGACGTTGGCCAGGTTGATCAGGTTGATCAACACGAAGAACGCCGCTGCCGAGACCCACGTCGGGATCTCCGGCCACCAGTAGTGCACGTATTTTCCGACGGCGGTCAGCTCGGACATGCCCACCAGGATGTACAAAATCCAGCAGTTCCAACCCGACAGGAAGCCGGCAAAACCGCCCCAGTACTTGTGGGCAAAGTGGCTGAAGGAACCGGCGACCGGCTCTTCGACGATCATTTCGCCGAGTTGGCGCATGATCATGAAGGCGATGAAGCCGCAAATGGCATAGCCCAGGATCATCGACGGGCCGGCGGACTTGAGCACCCCGGCCGAGCCGAGGAACAAGCCGGTGCCGATGGCGCCACCGAGGGCGATCAACTGGATGTGCCGATTTTTCAGGCCGCGTTTCAGCTCGCCTGAAGAGGAATTGGGTCCACTCATGAAAAGGGTCTCACGCAAGGTTTGATGATGTGAATGCACGTGGCTGACTTGAATTCCGCCTCAAGCAGCGCCGCTCAAACCCCAGCGAAGGCACAAGGAGTACAGCGTCTTTCTAACGGTCATGCGTCACCTGTTTGTTTTTATCTGTGACGAAATCGAACCCGCCAGGCTCGTGGCCAGGCGGAATGATCAGGGTCGGCAAACCCCGAGGTCTTGGCCTTTTGCGGGTTACGCAAAGGGGGTCACAGTAAAACGCGGCGCATTGTACACCGCTCGACAGCTTACGCCCGCCCCCGAACGGTGCGTGCGACGATCTGTCAGGGATTCCTTACAGCCTTGAGTTGACCAACAACGCCGAGACTTACTCGTAAACTAATCGTTACATAGCGGAAACACTGCGTTACAGCTGTCATCTTTGGAAAAATTGGCGGTAAGAAATTTCCGCGCAAAAGGCGCTGGCAGCTCACTGTATTTCCTCAGAAAAAACGCCCGCTAAAAAAACAGAAGAAAAAATCCAAATGAAACCGTGTCAATAAATATTTTGCATTAAACAACAGGGTCTCCTAGGTTCATTCCACTTGCCAGCGACGCCCGTTGGCAGGCCGTTCTCAAACACCGTCCTCTAGGAGATACACCATGCAAGCACTGGAAAACGACCTGGAAACCGAACTGCAACTCGACGACTGGTTTGAAGCGCCGACCCATGAGGCCGCCGTAGAAATGATGCAAGCTGATGCCGTAGTGCCATTTGGCACCGCGATGTGGCCTTTCTAACCGGCAGGCATCCGGCAGGTGCTGTGCACGGCGCCTGCCCCCTTACCCAAGGCACACAAGGACAGACGTCATGGACAAGGCCCGCGCCGTTGAACACTTTCTCTACTACCTCGCCCACCACCCGGCCCTCAGCGGCCTGAACTGCCCAAACGTACTGCTGGGCCATACTGAGCGCTACGATGCCATCGCCCAAGCCATCAACCACAGCAACGCCGCACGCTTCAACTTCCAGGTGCAGCGCCTGGACCTGACCGCCAGCGACACCCTGGCCGAGGCTATTGAAGGCTGTGACCTGTATCTGTTTCTCTACGATTCCTCGACCCTGCCCAACCCTCGCGCCGAAGGCCCTGACTTTATCCGTGCCCTGCAGGGTGTGATGGCTGAACACTGGAAGAAGTCCTTACTGTTCAAGGATTACGGTGACTACTTCTACGACACCTTCAGCGTCGAACCGCAACGCATTGCCGACCTCAACGCCACGCTGATCCGGCGCATGGGCCAGGCCACTGTGCTGAGCTTTACCGATAAGCACGGCTCACGCCTTGAGGCGCCGCTGAGCAGCATCAAGAAGTGGACCAATATAAACGGCGTGGGCAACCACGACCTTGCCCCCGGTGAGATCGCCACCCACAGCGAGGCCATCAACGGGCAGGTACGGTTTGTCGGCACCTTTCTCAGCACCATCCCGTTCGCGCGCAAATACGGCGTGCTGCAATCACCGCTGGAGCTGTGGATTGAGAACTCGACCGTCTGCAGCGTGGCCAGCGAAGTGCCTGGGCTGGTGGATGACTTCAACAAATACTTGAACGCCAACCCGTCCAATCGTCGGGTGGAGGAATTGGGAATTGGCACCAATGAAGGGGTGAAAGACTTGTATGCGCGCAATGCCGGGTTCGAGGAGCGCCACTGTGGACTGCACTTGGGTCTGGGTGGAGGGCAGAAAGGCAGCCATCACTTGGACCTGATCTTCGCCAGTGGGGTGCTGGCACTGGATGACAAGCCCGTGTTCGATGGCACCTTTGCGTTCTAACGATATTGCCAGTATGGGTTTGCTCGCGAGGCCGTATGACAACGCCTGTGTGAAGCGCCTGACACACCGTCTGCGCGAGCAAGCCTCCTGCTGTTTTCTTGATCGATCAGGTGTGTCAGAGGAGAGTCACACGTTCTGCGAGCCCATCTCGCATGTCGTCAGCGTCGGCGAGCCGAGGGATGCAGGTACTGAGGTGAACAGACCGTAGGTGTAATCCAGACTCTCAGTCGTGATCACGCTGTCAACAGTCCAGGTCTCCGGCCAAGGAGCGGGATTGTTCGGAGCATGGAAGACCAGTGTGGCCTGACGATCCAGCCCAGGCATATCCGATACCGGATAATAGGGCAAAGAGGTGGGATGCTGACGCTTCCAGCGCTCCCACAACAGGTCAAGGTAACAGTGGTGCAGGAAAAACACCGGATCGTTGGGTGAGGACGGCATCGACATGTTACCGCCCACCCAGCGATGCACAGGGTCATGCAGCACGCCTTCACAGAAATTGCCCCAACTGTCCGGCCCTGGGGCATACGGCGTCTTGGCCAGCGCATCCAGCACTTGTTCGGAGTTCGGCAGATGCGCGCCGGGCCCTGCGCCCAGTTCGCGGCGCAAGCCCTTATCCCCCTCCGGAACCCCTTGGCGAATTTCAAAGCGCCCGTCCTGATAAGCGAATGGGCCCGACGTTACACGCTGGGCTTGAGCACTGTCGCCATCGCCGCCCAAAAAGCCAGGCGTGAATGGATTGCTTGAGCCCTCCATCGACCAGTCCCAGAATGGCAGGGTGACGCTGGTATCGTTAACCGCGCTTTGCAGATCCCGCTCGAATTGACGCAGGAATACGCGGTGCCAAGGGAAAAACAGCGGCGAGCGGTGCGGCATCGGCGTGAAAGCCTCCGGGCCGTCGAAGGCGTTGCTGTGAACCTGTACGTAATCGTCATAGCGCATTTGCTGTCCGGGACGCAGGACACTTTGGACGTCGTTTTTCAGCAGCAGGATGGCCTGGATAAAAAGGGCTTTCTGTTCACGGGTCATGTAGCGGTGATTGATGCGGATATCCATGGTCGTCGCCTCGTGGCATAAGTGAGTGCAGGGCTCAATCTAGTGCCGCGGTGGTGAACGCCGGTGGTAACTGTTTAGCCCACACCGCACACCATCACTCGACGAATAACGATCCGGTGAAACGCTCCAGGCGCAAATCCCGCCGCAAAAAAAAACGCCAACTTCAACAGTTGGCGTTTTTTTATGCAGCGCTTATTGCATCACTGCGGCTTCTTGCGACCAAACCCCGGACGCTGACCCGAACCCGCTGGAGCGCCACGGCGCTTGCCCGACGGCTCGTCCGCGACCAGTTTCGGGCCGGGACGCTTGTTCGCCGCCGGCTTGGCTGGGCGCTTGGTGCTGGCGTTGTCGGCCGGGCGATCCGTTTCGCCACGGTTGCTGCGACCACCGGCCGGCGCAGGACGCGGTGCACGCGGTGCGCGCTCGCCTTCCTGACGCGATGGGGCCGTTGGACGACGCTCACCTTCAATATGCGGCTGACGGGAGATACGCCCGCCGGTCGCCGGAGCATCCAGCGCCGGGCGCACAGTGCGCGCCACGCGCTCGGCACGTGCCACAGGACGCGACGATTTACGCTGCATGCGCTCAAGCTTGTCTTTGCTCTTGGCGTTCATCTGCGGCATGGCAACCGGCGTCAGGCCCACTTCGGCGCTGAGGATGTCGACTTCGTACTGGCTCATTTCGCGCCAGCGGCCCATCGGCAGGTCGGAGTTCAGGAACACCGGACCAAAACGCACGCGCTTCAGGCGGCTGACCACCAGGCCCTGGGATTCCCACAGGCGACGTACTTCACGGTTACGGCCTTCCATCACCACGCAGTGGTACCAGTGGTTGAAACCTTCACCACCTGGAGCCTGCTTGATGTCGGTGAACTTGGCCGGGCCGTCTTCGAGGACGACGCCAGCTTTCAAGCGCTCGATCATCTCGTCATCGACTTCGCCACGTACACGTACCGCGTATTCACGGTCCATCTCGTAGGACGGGTGCATCAGGCGGTTGGCCAGTTCACCGTCGGTGGTGAACATCAGCAAGCCGGTGGTGTTGATGTCCAGACGACCGATGTTGATCCAGCGGCCTTCTTTAGGCTTAGGCATTTTGTCGAACACGGTCGGACGGCCTTCCGGGTCGTCACGGGTGCAGATCTCGCCGTCGGGCTTGTTGTACATGATCACGCGGCGCACCGATTCGGCGGCCTCTTCACGCTTGATGACTTTGCCATCAATGGTGATTGCATCGTGCAGATCGACGCGCTGACCGAGGGTGGCCTCGACGCCGTTGACCTTGATGCGCTTCTGAGTGATCCAGGCTTCGACGTCGCGGCGCGAGCCCACGCCGATACGCGCCAGCACCTTTTGCAGCTTTTCGCCTGCAGGGCCGATTTCCTGGCTGTCGTTCTGGTCTTTATCGTTCATCTTAAGCACCTCCCGGTGGGTCGATTCAGGCGTGGCCTGAAGAGTGTTGAAAGCGGGGCTTTGGCCGAATAGGTCGGCAAAGGGTCGCGAATCATACGCGTAAGGCGCGCGTTGCGCATCAGAGACTAGTCGATATGCGCCAAGTCATTTGTTTTTCCGCCGACCGGTGGCGCCCAAGGCCAACAAACGCAGTTCGGCTTCGGCCAGGACAGTGCGCTTGTCTGTCTTGTCGAGTTTCTTCCAGGCACGGATTTCGCGTTTGCTGCGACCGCACCCGACGCAGATCTCATCGCTGAATTTGCAGACGCTGATGCAAGGGTCTTTGGGTGAACTCATGTCTTCTCACATCCCGCATTGACCGCATCAGTCTTCAAATTCGCGGCGTTCCGCCTCAATAGCTTCGGCCAATGCACGGGCTTCGTCTTCTTCATCGCTCAGCGGCGGCGGTTCGAGAGCGGCAACGGCAGCCAGGAGTTTCTCGCGGGCTTCAGCCACGCCAAGGATATCTTCCTCAGGTTCAGCTTCGACTTCAGGCTCAACTTCAACGTTCACTTCGGCTTCAGGCTCAGCCGCACCATCACGCAGCAAATCATCGAAGTCGGTCTTGATCCCCTGCTCCATGTCGTCCAGTTCCAGCAGAAGGGTGTGGAAACTGGTTTCGTCTTTCGGTTCTTCAGGCTCGGCCGTGGCATCGGCAAGTTCCTGCAAACCTGGTGGCACCGGGGCGTCGTCGAAGTCCAGCACCGGCTCGGCTTCCATCTCACGCAATTCGGCCAGCGGCGGCAGGTCGTCGAGGTTTTTCAGGTTGAAGTGGTCGAGGAACACCTTAGTAGTGGCGAACATCGCCGGTTTGCCCGGCACGTCGCGGTAGCCGACGATGCGGATCCACTCGCGTTCCAGCAACGTCTTGACGATATGGCTGTTGACCGCCACGCCCCGCACATCTTCGATTTCACCCCGAGTAATCGGCTGGCGATAGGCGATCAGCGCCATGGTCTCCAACATCGCCCGTGAGTAACGCTGAGGGCGTTCTTCCCATAGGCGGCCGACCCACGGGGAAAATTTCTCACGAATTTGCAGACGATAACCCGACGCCACTTCGCGCAGTTCAAACGCGCGGCCTTCACAGGACTTGCGCAAGATCTCCAGCGCTTTCTTGAACACCGGCGGCTCAGGGCGCTCAGCCTCTTCAAACAGTTCGAACAGGCGCTCCAGGGATTGCGGTTTACCCGAGGCCAGGAGAAAGGCTTCCAGCAACGGCGCCAGTTCGCGGGGTTCAGTCAGATTCATCGATTCAGCTCTTTATTCGGCTCGCGCCCGCACGTGGATAGCCGCAAAAGGCTCATTCTGGACCAGCTCGACCAAGGATTCCTTGACCAATTCGAGGATCGCCATAAAGGTCACCACCACCCCCAGTCGCCCTTCTTCTTTAGTGAACAGCTCGACAAACGGCACAAAGCCGCCGCCCTTGAGGCGCTCCAGCACATCGCTCATGCGTTCGCGAGTAGACAGGGCCTCGCGGCTGACCTGGTGGTGTTCAAACATATCGCCCCGGCGCAGTACCTCGGCCATGGACATCAGCAACTCTTCCAGGCTTACATCCGGAAGCAGCTTGCGTGCGCGAGCTTCGGGAGCATCCAGCTTGGGCACCACCACGTCGCGGCCCACGCGGCTCAGACCGTCGATGCCTTCGGCGGCCGCCTTGAAGCGTTCGTACTCTTGCAGGCGACGGATCAGTTCGGCGCGCGGGTCGTCCTCTTCGGCTTCCACCGTCTCCGAACGCGGCAACAGCATGCGCGATTTGATCTCGGCCAGCATGGCGGCCATCACCAGATACTCGGCTGCCAGCTCCAGGCGCACCGACTGCATCAACTCGACATAACCCATGTACTGCCGGGTGATTTCCGCCACCGGGATGTCGAGGATGTTGATGTTCTGCTTGCGGATCAGGTACAGCAACAAATCCAGCGGGCCTTCGAAGGCGTCAAGGAAGACTTCCAGGGCGTCCGGCGGAATGTACAGATCCAGGGGCATTTCCAGCACGGCCTGGCCGTACACCATCGCAAACGGCAGCTCCTGCTGCGCACCTGCCTGGGGGTCGACGGTTTCCACTGACGACATTCAGGCCTCGACCATAAAGGGCGCCGGATCGCCACAACCCACACGGATCACTTCAGGTTCGCCGTCGGCCAGGTTGATCACGGTGGAGGCTTTGCCGCCGCCGAAGCCGCCATCGATGATCAGGTCTACCTGCTTTTCCAGCAATTGGCGCATTTCGTACGGGTCTTCCAGCGGCTCGGTGTCGCCGGGCATGATCAACGAAACGCTCATCAGCGGTTCACCCAGCTCCGCCAGCAACGCCAGGGCAATCGGGTGCTCCGGCACACGCAGGCCGATGGTGCGCTTTTTGGGATGCAGCAGAAGGCGCGGCACTTCGCGTGTGGCGTTGAGAATGAAGGTGTAAGGCCCCGGCGTGTGGGCCTTGAGCAGGCGGAAAGTACCGGTATCGACCTTGGCGAACAGCCCCAGTTGGGACAGATCGCTGCAGATCAGTGCAAAGTTATGCTTGTCGTCCAGCTGACGCAGGCGCCGCACACGTTCGACCGCGCCCTTGTCACCGATCTGACAACCGATGGCGTAGGACGAATCTGTTGGGTAGATCACCACGCCGCCGGCGCGAATAATCTCCACGGCCTGTTTAATCAGGCGCGCCTGGGGATTTTCCGGATGAATCTGGAAGAATTGACTCACGAGCTCTACCTGTTCAGACGGTGGCAACAATGGGGTCATGCTTGAATCGCCCCCACAAAAGCGGCAAATCTTCCGGGATCGCGCGGTACTCGCCGATCTCGGACCAGCCGCCTGGGCCATGAAAGTCACTGCCGGCACTGACCAGCAGACCAAATTCGCGGGCAAGAATCGCCAGGCTGCCGACCTGTTCGGCGGGTTGATGCCCGTTGACCACTTCGATTGCGTGGCCGCCCGCTCCAATATAGTCGCTGATCAGCTTGCGGCGCTTGCTGCGCGTGAAATCGTAATGCCAGGGATGCGCCAGGCTGACCCAGGCCCCGGAGGCCCGCAGGGTCTCGACGGTGTCTTCAAGGGTCGGCCAATGTTGCTTCACATCGCCCAACTTGCCGGCGCCCAGCCATTTGCGAAAAGCCTCGGCGCGGTCTTTAACAAAACCTTCACGCACCATCCAATCGGCAAAGTGCGGACGGGCCGGCGCATTGCCGCTGTCGCCCAGCTCCTGCTGGATCGCGCGGGCGCCGTCGAGGGCATTAGGCATGCCTTTGAGGGCCAGCTTGCGGCTTATTTCTTCGGACCGCAGCCAGCGGCCATCGTGCAATTGCGCGATAGCCTCCATCAACGGCGCGGCGTTTTGATCGAAACCATAACCGAGCACGTGAATGGTGGCCCCGCCCCAGGTGCAGGACAATTCGACACCGTTGACCAGTTGCATGCCCAACGAATGGGCGGTTGCGCGCGCTTCGTCAAGACCTTCAAGGGTGTCGTGGTCGGTCAACGCCAGGACTCGCACGCCTTTTTCAAACGCACGCGCAACCAATACCGCAGGCGCCAGGGCGCCGTCGGAGGCCGTGCTGTGGCAGTGCAAATCAACATTCACGGGAGTGTGTAACCTCAAGTCAGCTGGCGCTTTCGCAACCAAGGATGTTTGTTATTATGCCGCCACATCCAGCTTCTGGCTCTTACTGTGAAACAATTCATCGACTTCATCCCGCTGTTGCTGTTCTTCATCGTTTACAAACTCGACCCTCGGGTCATCGATCTGGCCGGCCACGAGCTCACCTTCGGCGGCATCTACAGCGCCACCGCTGTGCTGATCATCAGCTCTGTCGTGGTCTACGGCGCTATCTTCATCTCCCAGCGCAAACTGGAAAAAAGCCAATGGCTGACCCTGGTCGCGTGCCTGGTCTTCGGCAGCCTGACCCTGGCCTTCCACAGCGAAACCTTTCTTAAATGGAAAGCCCCGGTGGTGAACTGGCTGTTTGCCCTGGCGTTTATCGGCAGCCACTTCATCGGCGACCGCCTGCTCATCAAGCGAATCATGGGCCACGCGCTCACCCTGCCAGAACCGGTCTGGACGCGCCTGAACATCGCCTGGATCGTGTTTTTCATCTTCTGCGGCGCCTCCAACCTGTTCGTGGCCTTTACCTTCCAGGATTACTGGGTCGACTTCAAAGTGTTCGGCAGCCTGGGCATGACCGTGTTGTTCCTGGTCGCCCAGGGCATTTATCTGTCGCGCCACCTGCATGATGCCGAGACCACTACGCCGAAAACCGAGGACTGACATGCTCTACGCAATCATTGCTACTGACGTTGCCAACTCGCTGGAAAAACGCCTTTCCGTACGCCCGGCACACGTCGAGCGCCTCAAAGTGCTGCAAGCCGAAGGCCGCATCGTACTGGCCGGCCCGCACCCGGCCGTAGACAGCAACGACCCAGGCGACGCTGGCTTCACCGGTAGCCTGATCGTCGCCGAGTTCGCCTCCCTGGCCGATGCCCAGGCCTGGGCGAAGGCTGATCCTTATGTCGCGGCGGGCGTTTACGCCGATGTCGTGATCAAGCCGTTCAAACAAGTCCTGCCTTAACCCAAGCTGCGCCGAACCGATTGCGTTCGGCGCGCTGCTTATTACTCATTATTCTCGGTAACCTGCCGACAACGTTCTGAATATTCGTGTGGAATCAGGAGTTCCGATGCGCTTACGTCAGTTTTGTCTGTTGGCAGTGTTAACAATCGGGGCTACGGCCCACGCTGAAGAAACCTCGAACACCGGCAGCCAGATCAGCGAGCTGCAGCAACGTTTGAAAGAAAGCGAACGGCAGCGTGAAGCACTGACCAAACAACTGCAAAGCGCGGATGCTACGCGCGAAAGCGCCCAATTGAGTCGCCTTCGCCAAGAGAACCAAAAGCTGGCCCAGCAACTCAAAGATTCACAGGGCGGTACCTTGAGCCGATGGCTGACCGAGCAACAGCAGTGGTTTGTCACCGGCGGGGCCGTCGCACTGATCGCCTTGCTGTGCGGGATCTTCGCCAGCGGGGGGCACCGTCGCCGTCGACAATGGCTAAATTGAGTGAGTCATGAGCGAGCTGTTACTGATAGATGATGACCAGGAGCTCTGCGAGCTGCTGACCAGTTGGTTGAGCCAGGAAGGCTTTCAGGTGCATGCCTGCCACGATGGCTTGAGCGCGCGCAAGGCCTTGGCCGACAGTGCTCCGGCAGCGGTCGTGCTCGACGTAATGCTGCCAGACGGCAGCGGCCTGGAGCTGCTCAAGCAATTGCGCAACGATCACCCGGAGCTGCCGGTGCTGATGCTATCGGCCCGGGGCGAACCCTTGGACCGCATCCTCGGTCTGGAACTGGGTGCCGACGATTACCTCGCCAAGCCCTGCGACCCCCGTGAACTGACCGCCCGCCTGCGCGCGGTATTACGCCGCAGCCACCCGGCCGCCGTGTCCAGCCAGCTTGAGCTGGGCGACCTGTGTTTCAGCCCGGTGCGTGGCGTGGTCAGCATCGATGAACAGGAATTTACCCTCACCGTCTCCGAAAGCCGCCTGCTGGAAGCCTTGCTGCGCCAGCCCGGCGAGCCCTTGGACAAGCAGGAACTGGCGCAGATCGCCCTGGGCCGCAAGTTGACCCTGTACGACCGCAGCCTCGACATGCACGTGAGCAACCTGCGCAAAAAGATCGGCCCGCACCCGGACGGACGTCCACGGATCGTGGCGTTGCGCAGCCGAGGCTATTACTACGCCCCCTGAAAGTTTTGTCAGTTAGCACAAAATCGTCTTTACCCAAGCTTTACGCTCCCCTGACTGCCGCTGACCTTGATCTGGGTAACCTACTCACATCCGGACTCACCGGAATAGAGACAGGAGAATCACCATGCGCAAGACCCTTATCGCTTTGATGTTCGCCGCTGCCCTGCCAACCGTTGCCATGGCCGCGATGCCCGAAGGCCCAGGCCCGATGGGCGGTCCTGAAGGCCACATGATGGGCGGCCCGGGCCACGGCGGTGAACACGGTCCGCGTGGCAAAGGCGGCCCTTTCAGCCAACTGGACCTGAGCAAGGAACAGCGCCAGCAGATCGGCAAGCTGATGGGCGACCAATGGCACGCTCGCAAAGACCTGACCAAAAAGTACCTGGACAAACTCCCGGCCGCTGACCAGAAAGCCATGCAGGATGAAATCGCCGCCGGCAAGCAGAAAACGCAGGCCGATATCCGTGCCGTGCTCAAACCTGACCAGCAGAAGAAGTTTGACGAGATCGTCAAGAAGCAGGAACAGCGTCGAGCCGAATGGAAGGAATTCCAGGCCTGGAAAGCGCAACAGCCGCAAAAAGCGCAATAATGCTCCCGCGTTAAAGCTCCCAGCCCAGTGGCTCCCGCCACTGGGCTTTTCCTGTTTGAGGGTTTCCTGTGCGTTCATTGTTCTGGCGCATCCTGGCCAGTTTCTGGCTGGCCATCGCCTTGGTTGCCGGGTTGTCGATCTTGCTTGGGCATATGCTCAATCAAGACGCCTGGATTCTCAGCCGGCACCCTGGCCTCAAAAACCTGGCCGAAGAGTGGACCCAACTCTACGAAACCCAGGGCGAAGATGCTGCCCAGGAATTGCTGCAACAGCGCAAGCGCCAGTATCACCTCGACGTGCAAGTGCTGAACGAAAGCGGCGAGCCAGTGGTGCGTGGCACCTTCCCGCGCCGCGCCGCCGCCTTTGAAGCCCGACAGAACGACAGCAAGGAAGGCCACCTTCCCTGGCGCCGTCTGACCGCCGAGTACACCAGCGAGAAAACCGGCGACACGTACCTGCTGATCTACCGCATCGCCCACCCGGAGCTCGACGAATGGCACCGCAGCAGCCTGACGTGGCCATTGAGCGCATTGGCCATTGCCCTAGTGGTGCTGACCCTGTTCAGCCTGTTCGTCACCTTATCCATCACCCGCCCGCTGAGCCGCCTGCGCGGTGCGGTGCATGACCTTGGCCAGGCCACCTACCAGCAAAACAGCTTGGCGCGCCTGGCCAATCGGCGTGATGAGTTCGGTGTACTCGCCACTGACTTCAATCGCATGGGCGCGCGCTTGCAAAGCCTGATCGGCAGCCAGCGCCAGTTGCTGCGCGATGTGTCCCACGAGCTGCGCTCGCCCCTGGCCCGCCTGCGGATCGCGCTGGCCCTGGCCGAACGCGCCGGGCCCGAAGAACGAGAAAAACTCTGGCCGCGCCTGACTCGCGAATGCGACCGCCTGGAAGCTCTGATCAGCGAGATCCTGGTACTGGCACGCGTCGATGCCGACAACGCCAGCGCTGAGGATGTCGACCTCAACCCCCTGCTCAAGACCCTGCAAAAAGACGCCCAGCTCGGCGCGCCAGACCAAGTGGTGCAACTGGCCAGCGAACATGACCTGCAGCTGAAGGGCTGGCCGACCATGATCGAACGCGCCGTCGACAACCTGCTGCGCAATGCCCAACGGTTCAACCCGCCAGGCCAGGCGATCGAGTTACGGGCAC
Organism: Pseudomonas sivasensis; assembly: GCF_021391435.1. Lineage (NCBI taxonomy): Bacteria > Pseudomonadati > Pseudomonadota > Gammaproteobacteria > Pseudomonadales > Pseudomonadaceae > Pseudomonas > Pseudomonas sivasensis. Next base: position 4,984,983 of record NZ_CP090029.1, read on the forward strand.
AGCGCCACGGCGAGCGCATCCTGATCAGCGTGCGCGACCATGGCCCCGGTGTTGACGCCGAACACCTGAGCCAACTGGGCGAGCCGTTCTACCGCGCGCCCGGCCAGACTGCCCAAGGCCACGGCCTGGGCCTGGCGATTGCGCGGCGTGCAGCCGAACGCCATGGCGGCAGCCTGATCCTGGCCAATCATCCTGACGGCGGCTTTATCGCCAGCATCGACCTGCCGTTGGAACCAGGGGTTGCAACGCCGGTGTGATGATCTTCTATAGTGGCCCTTCTCTTACGGAGGGCCTTCGATGACTGACCTGCTGACTCCCATCCAAGCCGCACTCGATCTACCCCACACCCCGCTGACCTTCACCGAGGCTGGCGCCCTGCCCTCGACCTACGCCGTCACCGAACTGGCCAGTGCCAGCATCGGCGCCGCCGGGCAGGCCGTCGCACAACTGATCCAGCAACAGACCAGGCGCTTGCCCAGCGTGAGTGTGGACCGGCGCCTCGCCTCTTTCTGGTTTTCTTCCTCGATCCGCCCGGTAGGCTGGCAAGTGCCGCCACTGTGGGACCCGGTAGCCGGCGACTACGCCAGCGCCGATGGCTGGATTCGCCTGCACACCAACGCGCCCCATCACCGCGCCGCCGCCGAACGGGTGCTGGGCAAGGTCGCCGACCGCGCCGAGATGGCCGGCAAGGTCGCTGCGTGGAACGCCGCCGAACTGGAACAGGCGATTGTCGACCAAGGTGGCTGCGCGGCGCAGATGCGTGCGTGGCGCGCCTGGCAGCAACATCCGCAAGGGTTGGCGGTGAACGCCGAGGCGTTGGTCCAACGCCGGACTTTCGAAACCACAACCGACAAACCCTGGCTCGGCTCGGCCGCACGCCCGCTGGCCGGCCTCAAGGTGCTGGACCTGACCCGCGTATTGGCCGGCCCCGTGGCCAGTCGTTTTCTTGCCGGCCTCGGCGCGGATGTACTGCGCATCGACTCCCCGACCTGGAACGAACCCGGCGTGGTCCCGGAAATGACCTTGGGCAAACGCTGCGCGCGCCTGGACCTGAAAACGCCCGAAGGCCGGATGATGTTCGAGCGTTTGCTCAAGGACGCCGACATCCTGCTCCACGGTTACCGCGCTGACGCCCTGGAGCACCTGGGCTACACCGCCCCAGAACTGCAACACATAGCCCCCGGCCTGATTGACGTCAGCCTCAACGCCTACGGCTGGAGCGGCCCGTGGCGAAATCGTCGGGGCTTCGACAGCCTGGTGCAGATGAGCAGCGGGATCGCCGAGGAGGGCATGCTCTGGAAACACGCGGATAAACCGGTGCCGCTGCCGTTGCAGGCGCTGGATCACGCGACCGGGTACCTCATGGCGGCCAGTGCGATTCAGGCGCTGGGCGAACGGTTGCAGTCCGGGCGCGGTGGTTCGGCGCGGTTGTCGTTGGCGCGCACCGCGACGTTACTGGTGGAAGCAGGCCAGGCTCCGGAGCAACCGGCGTTGCGAGAGGAAGAACCTGGAGATCAAGGCCTGGTCGTGGAACAAACCGCCTGGGGCCAGGCCCACCGGCTGCTGCCCCCGCTGACCATCGGCGGTACGCCATTGCAATGGGATTTACCGGCTGGAGAGTTGGGCTCGCACAGGCCGCAATGGTGACTTGACCGCCGCTATGGGGAGCAAGCCCTGAGTCTTGCATAAACCATTTCAGACGAGCGCATTCCTGTGGCGAGCGGGCTTGTCCTAATGCCAGTCAGTTAAGGAGGAACACTGTAACTGTGGCGAGCGGGCTTGCCCCGCGTTGGGCTGCGAAGCAGCCCCAAAACCAGGCGCAGAGGAGTGCCCGATACACCCCATTCGTCTTAATCAGGGGCGCTTCCCCCACAACGCGAGGCAAGCCAGCTCGCCCGTTTGCTGCGCGACAGCGCTACGTCGAAAAGGTAGTGGGACCTCCCACATTTTGAATAGGTTCACCCATCAAAATGTGGGAGGCGGCTTGCTCCCGATGAGGCAAGCACCGTCCCCCAACTACAACGACAATACCCCGCTGTACAACCCATACGCCGCCAGCCCTGCACCGGCGATCACGCAGCTGAAAATGCCCTTCTCAACATGGGTAAACAACGGCTGGCCCTGTTCGCGCTTGGCCAGGGCGAACAGGATCACGCCCGGCGCATACAGCAGCGCCGACAGCAGCAGGTATTTCAGCCCCCCCGCGTAGAGCAGCCACAGGGCGTAGCCCAGGGCGATCAACCCCACCAGCAGGTCCTTGATGCGATGGCGGTGGGCACCTTCATAGGTTTCTCCCCGCCCGCTCAACAGCACGGCATACGCCGCCGACCACAGGTACGGCACCAGAATCATCGACGACGCCAGGTAAATCAGCGTGGTGTAAGTGCTGTGGGAAAACAGCGTGATCACCAGGAAAATCTGGATCATCACATTGGTCAGCCACAAGGCATTGACCGGCACCTGGTTGGCGTTTTCCTTCTTCAAGAACGCCGGCATGGTCTTGTCGTGAGCCGTGGCATAGAGGATTTCCGCGCAGAGTAACGCCCAGGACAGCAATGCGCCCAACAGCGACACCGCGAGGCCCAGGCTGATCAGCAGGGCGCCCCAAGGGCCGACAATATGCTCCAGCACGCCCGCCAGGGAGGGGTTTTGCAGGCTGGCCAGCTCTGGCTGGCTCATGATCCCAAGCGACAGCACATTCACCAGCGCCAACAGCGCCAGCACGCCAAGAAAGCCAATCACCGTGGCGCGCCCGACGTCCGAGCGTTTATCGGCCCGCGCCGAATAGACGCTGGCGCCTTCGATGCCGATAAACACGAACACCGTGACCAGCATCATGTTGCGCACCTGATCCACCACGCTGCCGAGCTGCGGGTTGCCCAGGCCCCAGATGTCACGGGTAAAAATATCGGCTTTAAAGGCCACGGCCGCGATCACAATAAACATCAGCAGCGGCACGAGCTTCGCCACGGTAGTGATCTGGTTGATGAATGCCGCCTCCTTGATCCCACGCATGACCAGGAAATGCACCGCCCACAGCAACAACGATGCACAGCCGATGGCAACCGGCGTATTGCCCTGGCCGAATACCGGAAAAAAGTAGCCAAGGGTACTGAACAGCAACACGAAGTAACCGACGTTGCCCATCCAGGCACTGATCCAATAGCCCCAAGCCGACGAAAACCCCATGTAATCGCCAAAACCGGCCTTGGCGTAGGCATACACCCCTGAGTCCAACTCGGGTTTGCGATTGGCCAGGGTCTGGAACACAAACGCGAGGGTCAACATGCCGACGGCGGTGATCGCCCAGCCGATCAATACCGCGCCCACCTCGGCACGGGCGGCCATGTTTTGCGGCAGGGAAAAGATCCCGCCGCCGATCATCGACCCCACCACCAAGGCGATCAGGGCGCTGAGTCGAAGTTTCTGGGCCGGTTGAGACATGAACACTCCTGACTGAAAAACCGAGTTGAGCTGACAACTGAGCACTCAACTAATTAAATCAGCGAGTGTAGCGTTTATTAGGGATGGCGATTAAATCAATCCGTTCATAACCAAATGGCATTTAAATTAACAACATTTAGGCTTATTTAGATTTTAAATAGTGCATCAACTCTTAATATTTATAGCGAATAAGTGAAACACCGCTCAAATAGTTTGCACATCCGGCAAAAAGGTTTAGCTTCAAACGTCCATCTCACCGGCCAAATAATTAAATTTAATGGGGTTAACCGCTCTGCGCAGCGCGTTTCCAAGGATTTTCATCGCCCACGAGTTTCCAGCCTAAGTCATTTATTCACAATGGGATGTGCCAATGAAGTGATCTGAGTCAGCTGTTTGATTAGCACACGGAATTATTCTGTGGTCTCTCTTCTCCTGCATTGGAGTTATGCAATGTCTGAATCCCCCGGAAAACTTCGATTAGGTGCACTGGTTGCACTTGTCGTGGGCTCAATGATCGGCGGCGGGATCTTTTCCCTGCCGCAAAATATGGCCGCCAGCGCTGATGTTGGCGCGGTATTGATCGGTTGGGTGATTACCGCCATCGGCATGTTGACCCTCGCGTTCGTGTTCCAGACCCTCGCCAATCGCAAGCCCGACCTCGATGGCGGCGTGTACGCCTACGCCAAGGCCGGATTCGGCGACTACATGGGTTTCTCGTCAGCCTGGGGCTACTGGATCAGCGCTTGGCTGGGCAACGTTGGCTACTTCGTATTGCTGTTCAGCACACTCGGATACTTCTTCCCGATCTTCGGCGAAGGCAACACACCCGCAGCGGTGATTGGCGCGTCGGTGTTGCTGTGGGCCGTGCACTTTCTGGTGCTGCGTGGGATCAAGGAAGCGGCGTTCATCAACCTGGTGACCACGGTCGCCAAGGTGGTGCCACTGGTACTGTTCGTGTTGATCGCCGTGTTCGCGTTCAAGCTGGACATCTTCACCGCTGACATCTGGGGCGTAAAAAACCCAGACCTGGGCAGCGTGATGAACCAAGTGCGCAACATGATGCTGGTCACCGTGTGGGTGTTCATCGGCATCGAAGGCGCGAGCATCTTCTCGTCCCGTGCGGAAAAACGCAGCGACGTCGGCAAGGCCACCGTGATCGGCTTTATCACTGTGCTGTTGTTCCTGATGCTGGTGAACGTGCTGTCCCTGGGCATCATGACCCAGCCGGAACTGGCCAAGTTGCAGAACCCGTCAATGGCTGCGGTGCTGGAGCATGTGGTAGGCCACTGGGGCGCGGTGCTGATCAGCGTCGGCTTGATCATCTCGCTGCTGGGGGCGTTGCTGTCGTGGGTGCTGCTGTGTGCGGAGATCATGTTCGCCGCCGCCAAGGACCACACCATGCCGGAGTTCCTGCGTAAGGAAAACGCCAACCATGTGCCGGTCAACGCCCTGTGGCTGACCAACGCCATGGTCCAAGTGTTCCTGGTGATCACGCTGTTTTCCGCCAGTACCTACCTGTCGCTGATCTACCTCGCCACCTCGATGATCCTGGTGCCTTACCTGTGGTCGGCGGCCTACGCGCTGCTGTTGGCGGTGCGCGGCGAAACCTACGAAAACGCCCTCAAAGAGCGCAAGAAAGACCTGTTCATCGGCGCAGTCGCGCTGATCTACGCGGTCTGGCTGCTCTACGCCGGCGGCACCAAGTACCTGCTGTTGTCCGCCCTGCTCTATGCCCCCGGCGCGATCCTGTTCGCCAAGGCTAAGCATGAACTGGGCAAACCGATTTTCACCAACGTCGAGAAGCTGATTTTCGCCGCAGTCGTCATTGGCGCCCTGGTGGCAGCCTATGGCCTCTACGACGGCTTCCTGACTCTGTAACTGTTGCTCCTTGGAGGATCTGTAATGACCACGGAAAAAGTGAAGTACGGCGTACATTCCGAAGCCGGCAAACTGCGCAAAGTCATGGTGTGCTCCCCAGGCTTGGCCCACCAACGGCTGACCCCGAATAACTGCGATGAACTGCTGTTCGATGACGTGTTGTGGGTGGCCCAGGCCAAGCGCGACCATTTCGACTTCGTGACCAAAATGCGCGAGCGGGATATTGATGTGCTGGAAATGCACAACCTGCTGACCGATATCGTTGCCATCCCCGAAGCCCTGGACTGGATCCTGGAACGCAAGATCACCTCCAACACCGTGGGCCTGGGCCTGGTCGATGAAGTCAGCTCCTGGTTGCGCAGCCTGGAGCCGCGCAAGATCGCCGAGTTCCTGATTGGTGGCGTGTCGGCCGATGACCTGCCGAGCAGCTTCGGTGGCAAGACCATCGAGATGTTCCGCGACTTCCTCGGCCACGCCAGTTTCATTCTGCCGCCGCTGCCCAACACCCAGTTCACCCGCGACACCACCTGCTGGATCTACGGCGGCGTGACGCTCAACCCGATGTACTGGCCGGCGCGACGCCAGGAAACCCTGCTGGCCAGCGCCATCTACAAATTCCATCCCGAGTTCACCAACGCCGACTTCCAGATCTGGTACGGCGACCCCGACCAGGAACACGGTGCCGCCACACTGGAAGGCGGTGACGTCATGCCCATTGGCAATGGCGTGGTCTTGATCGGCATGGGCGAGCGTTCGTCCCACCAGGCCATTGGCCAACTGGCGCGCAACCTGTTCAAGAACAAAGCTGTGGAACGGGTGATCGTTGCCGGCCTGCCGAAATCCCGCGCGGCGATGCACCTGGACACCGTGTTCAGCTTCTGCGACCGCGACCTGGTGACCATCTTCCCGGAAGTGGTCAACCAGATCGTGCCCTTCACCCTGCGCCCTGACGACAGCAAGCCCCACGGCATCGACATCCAACGGGAGAAAACCAACTTCCTCGAGACCGTTGCCGCCGCGCTCAACCTCAAGGCCCTGCGCGTGGTTGAGACTGGCGGCAACAGCTTCGCCGCCGAGCGCGAGCAGTGGGACGACGGCAACAACGTAGTGGCCTTGGAGCCAGGCGTGGTGATCGGCTACGACCGCAACACCTACACCAACACCCTGCTGCGCAAGGCTGGCGTGGAAGTCATCACCATCAGCGCCGGCGAACTCGGCCGTGGCCGTGGCGGCGGCCACTGCATGACCTGCCCGATCATCCGCGACCCTATCGACTATTAATTTTTGGCCTTGGCCGCTGCTTATCCAGCAGCAGCCGAGGGGATAACCGAAACCTAAGGAGATCCACCATGGCTTTTAATATGCGCAACCGCAGCCTGCTCTCGCTGATGCACCACACCACTCGCGAGCTGAACTACCTGCTGGACCTTTCCCGCGACCTCAAGCGCGCCAAATACACCGGCACCGAGCGCCCACACCTCAAAGGCAAGAACATCGCGCTGATCTTCGAAAAAACGTCGACCCGCACCCGCTGCGCGTTCGAAGTGGCGGCCCATGACCAAGGCGCCCACGTCACCTATATCGACCCGGTTTCGTCGCAAATCGGCCACAAAGAAAGCATGAAAGACACCGCCCGCGTTTTGGGCCGCATGTTTGACGCCATTGAATACCGTGGCTTCGAACAGGAAATCGTCGAAGAACTGGCCAAGTTCGCCGGGGTCCCGGTGTTCAACGGCCTCACCGCTGAATTCCACCCAACCCAAATGATCGCCGACACCCTGACCATGCGCGAGCACAGCGACAAGCCGCTGCATGACATCAGCTACGCCTACCTAGGCGACGCCCGTTACAACATGGGCAACTCGCTGCTGATGATCGGCGCCAAGCTCGGCATGGACGTGCGCATCGGCGCGCCGAAAGCCCTGTGGCCCCATGAAGACTTCATCAAACAGTGCCAGGCATTCGCCGAGGAAAGCGGCGCGCGCATCACCATCACTGAAGACCCGAAAGAAGCAGTCAAAGGCGTGGACTTCATCCACACCGATATCTGGGTGTCCATGGGCGAGCCGGTGGAAGCGTGGGACGAGCGCATCGAGCAACTGCTGCCGTACCAAGTCAACGCCAAGATGATGAAAGCCTCGGGCAACCCACGTGTGAAGTTCATGCACTGCCTGCCGGCGTTCCACAACAGCGAGACCAAGGTCGGCAAGGACATTGCCGCGCGGTATCCGAACCTGGCCAATGGCGTGGAAGTGACCGAGGAAGTCTTCGAGTCGCCGGCCAACATCGCCTTTGAGCAAGCGGAAAACCGCATGCACACCATCAAGGCGATCCTGGTGTCGGCACTCGCGGATATCTAAAGGCTACACGGGTTAAGTGTGGGAGGGGCAGTGCGACGATTCGACTTGCCCCCGATGGCGGCGGATCAGCTACAGATAAGTTGCCTGACATACCGCTATCTGGAGCAAGCCCCCTCCCACATTGGCCTCTGTGCTCACACCCATAGAAGGATTGAATTATGCGCATCGTCGTAGCCCTGGGCGGCAACGCCCTCCTGCGCCGTGGTGAACCCATGACCGCAGACAACCAACGCGCCAATATCCGCATCGCCACCGAACAAATCGCCAAGATTCACTCCGGCAACGAGCTGGTGATCGCCCACGGCAATGGCCCGCAAGTCGGCCTGTTGTCGTTACAGGCGGCCGCTTATACCGGCGTCTCTCCTTACCCGCTGGACGTGCTTGGCGCCGAGACCGAAGGCATGATCGGCTACATCATCGAACAGGAACTGGGCAACCTGCTGGACTTTGAAGTGCCGTTCGCCACCCTGCTCACCCAGGTGGAAGTGGACGCCAAGGACCCGGCCTTCCAGAACCCCACCAAACCCATCGGCCCCGTGTACTCCAAGGCGGAAGCGGAAAAACTCGCCGCCGAGAAAGGCTGGGCCATTGCCCCGGATGGCGATAAATATCGCCGCGTCGTCGCCAGCCCGCGCCCCAAACGCATCTTTGAAATCCGCCCAATCAAGTGGCTGCTGGAAAAAAGCGCCATTGTGATTTGCGCCGGCGGTGGCGGTATCCCGACCATGTACGGTGAAGACGGCAAGCTCAGAGGTATTGAAGCGGTCATCGACAAAGACCTGTGCTCTTCGCTATTGGCCTCGCAACTGAACGCCGATCTGCTGGTGATCGCCACCGACGTCAACGCAGCGTTCATCGACTTTGGCAAACCGACGCAAAAGGCCATCGGCCAGGCCCATCCCGATGACATGGAAAAACTCGGCTTCGCCGCCGGCTCCATGGGGCCCAAGGTGCAGGCCGCCTGTGAATTCGCCCGTCAGACTGGCAAAACTGCGGTCATCGGTTCACTCTCGGACATCGAAGCCATCGTCCAGGGCAGCGCCGGCACGCGCATCAGCACGGCAACACCTGGCATCACCTATCTGTGAAGTAGAGGAGATACGCCTATGGCCACCTTTGAACCCGGTCACCTGCACGTCGAACGTCACGCCCTTAACAAGGACGACTACAGCTACAACCTGTGCATTGACTATGAAGTCAGCCAGGACCCAAAGGAAGGCACGGGCATGCTGTTCAAGCTGCACGGCTCGGTGCAGGGTAAGGACATCAACGAAGAGTTCTATCTGCCCAAGGACCAGGCCTTCGACTTCGCGCGGCACGCGATGAACATCGCGCAGAAGTACGGGATGCCGAAGATCGCAGTGTTGAATGGCTCGATGCACAAGCAGTACGACCAGATGTTCGAGGATGTGCGGCATCAGCTGGATGTGAAATCCGGCGACCCGATCAAGCCTGAGCACTTAGAATAACTGACACAACCCTGCTCCAAATGTGGGAGGGGGCTTGCTCCCGATGGCGGTGTGTCAGCTGGAAATACGCTGACTGACACCCTGCTATCGGGGGCAAGTCGAATCGTCGCTCCGCCCCTCCCACATTTTGATCTACATGCGCGCCAAGGCATACTTGCCGCCTCCCGCTCCCCAGAATTGTTAGCGCCCCATGCGTATCCACGTCAGCTTCATCGACCGCGTCGGCATTACCCAGGAAGTCCTGGCCTTGCTCGGTGGGCGCAATCTCAACCTGGATGCGGTGGAAATGGTGCCGCCCAACGTCTATATCGACGCCCCGACGCTGAGCGCCGAGGTACTGGAAGAATTGCGCGACGCGCTGTTCAGCGTTCAGGGCGTGCAAGCGGTAAGGGTGGTGGACATCCTCCCCGGCCAACGCCGCCACCTGCAACTCGATGCTTTGCTGGCAGCGATGACCGACCCGGTGCTGGCCCTGGACAGTGCGGGCAAGATCCTGCTGGCCAACCCGGCGCTGATTGCGTTGTACGGGCGCGAACCGGCCGGAGAAAGTATCGCCGAGCTTTTCAATGACACGGCGTTGCTCGATACCTTGCTGGAGCAGGGCTTTCGCCTGCCCTTGCGCGAGATCAGCATCAACGGTCAGACCTGGCTGCTGGACGCCACGCCGATCACCGACGCCGGCGCCCTGCTCACGCTGTACCAACCCAACCGCATCGGCGAACAACTGTCGGCGCTGCACCACGACCACGCCGAAGGCTTTGATGCGCTGCTCGGCGAATCACCGGCGATCCGCACCCTCAAGGCACGCGCCCAACGGGTCGCGGCACTGGATGCGCCACTGTTGATCCAGGGCGAAACCGGCACCGGCAAAGAGCTGGTGGCGCGCGCCTGCCACGCTATCAGCACGCGCCACAGCGCACCGTTTCTGGCGTTGAATTGCGCGGCGCTGCCGGAGAACCTCGCCGAAAGCGAGCTGTTCGGTTATGCCCCCGGCGCCTTCACCGGTGCCCAGCGCGGCGGCAAGCCGGGGCTGATGGAGCTGGCCAACCAGGGCACGGTGTTCCTCGATGAAATCGGCGAAATGTCGCCGTACCTGCAAGCCAAGCTGCTGCGCTTCCTCAATGACGGCAGTTTTCGTCGGGTGGGTGGCGACCGTGAAGTGAAGGTCAATGTGCGCATCCTCAGCGCCACCCACCGCGACCTGGAAAAAATGGTCGCCGAAGGCACGTTCCGCGAAGACCTGTTCTACCGCCTCAACGTGCTCAACGTCGAAGTACCGCCGCTGCGCGAGCGTGGCCAGGACATTCTGTTGCTGGCGCGTTACTTCATGCAGCAAGCCTGCGCGCAGATCCAGCGTCCGGTCTGCCGCCTGGCGCCAGGCACCTACCCGGCGCTGTTGGGCAATCGCTGGCCAGGCAATGTGCGCCAGTTGCAGAACGTGATCTTCCGCGCCGCCGCCATCTGCGAAAGCAGCCTGGTGGACATCGGCGATCTGGACATCGCCGGCACCTCGGTGGCACGCCAGAGCGACGGCGAAGTCGACAGCCTCGAACAGGCGGTCGAGGACTTCGAACGCGGCCTGCTGGAGACACTCTACGTCAGCTACCCCTCGACCCGACAACTGGCCAGCCGCCTGCAGACCTCTCACACCGCCATCGCCCATCGCCTGCGCAAGTACGGCATTCCCGGCAAATCCTGAACCCAATCGTCACCAGAACGCCCGCCGCCCTCGGTGCTTGACCGAGTCAGTTGCGCGAAAGAACAGCCGCTCGGCCATGGGCGCGCTGATGCGCGAGTAATAGATCGCGACCACATCCGAATCGGTCTTGTCGGCCAGGCTGCGGAAACTAGTGAAGCGCTGCTCCGGAAGTTTCAGATGCCCGGCCTTGAAATCGGCATCCGCTGCGGTGGGCGTCAAATAATGAAAGTGCGCGTACGCCAGCACCCTGCCCTGCTTGTCCTTGACCACATACTCCTGCAAAAAATCATCGACGCGCTTGAGGGCAATACGCCCCTCGATGCGCACGATCTGCAGTTGGTCTTGAGCATGAAGCCAGGCGATCCCGCTTTCATTGGGCGGCATACGCTTGATCATCTCGATGCGCAACAATCGCCCCTGTTCCAGGTACCGCCGCGCGGCCTTCTCCAGATCATCCAACAACGTCTGCGACACAACATCGGGCGCGGCTGGCAGCGCCTTGCGCAACTTGTCGGCAACCGCCCGGACGGTCGCGGATTGCCGCGTCAGCCGCGCCTCAACGTTCTCCGGCGGGGTATTGCCGAGCGCCTCATTGCGCGCCTGTTGCAGCACCATGGGTTCGCGTTGCAACAAACGGCGGGCGTCGCCCTTGAGGTTTTCCAGGGACCGTGTCGGACGCGGCACAACGGGCGCCGCCTCGGCAATCGCTTCGAACTCAGTTGAACCGGCCCGCTCCTGCAAACTGACCACCACGCGCTGATCAACCGGGCTGATCAGGTCGACGATCTCTTCACCCGAATCCGGCGTACGCGCACGCACCCGCCCCAGTTGGTAGCGTTTTTTCGAGTCACGGACCAGCCGTTGATCGGCGCCAGGGCGTCGCAATGCCGTAGCCTGGGGGCTACCCTCCTGCTCGCGCAGCAGTTTGGCCAACGATATTCGGGACTCTTGATCCAGGCTGAGGATTGTCGACTCCACAGGCACTTCAATGTCGCTGTGAATCACCTCCGGCAGTGCTTCGCGGTACTCCGCGAGTATCGCCAGGGTGCTGGCGTACTCGTGCAGAATCGCCCGAATACCTTCAATGCGCTGCCGCACACTGAGCACGCCCGCTTCATCAATGGTTTTTTGCGACTGGGCCGATTGAATCGCCTCGTCGATCGCCCACTTGACCCGCATGCAATCGTCGTGTTCTTCGGGCGTCGGCCGTCGACGCCAGATCATCTGTTTGAGGGTCTGCAACTGCAGCGTCCTCCAGTCGAGCGGCGCACCATAGGACGAAGGCGCCAAGTCGCCGACGAAGGATTTATAGCCAGGTATACCCTGCAAACGCTGGTAGAACACCCGTTCCCAGAAGCTCAGGTTAACCATGGATTGCTGAAACTCGCCGATCTTATGCGCTTCTTCGTTCAGCACACGCTCGGCGGCCTGGGACACCGTCACGTCAGCATCCTCAAACTGCGCGGTCACTTGCTCTATGCGCGCTGGTGGCAACTGCTCCTCACGACGATTGAAGGTCAATACGTACATGCGTCGGCGCATGGTTTCCAGCATGGTCTTCAGTTGCGCGCAATGCTCTCTTTCAAAACCATCCATGGGCTTAATGCTGTTCTTGCGGATAAGCAGATTGAGTTGTTTTTGTTGCGCGCCCTCTTGTTTTTCCATTTCCGCCAAAAAGCGCATCCTGGCATCGCGCCGGTGCTGGTCGGTAAATTGCCCTTGAGCGCTTGAATGGGCCTTTTCGCACAGGCTTTCGGCCGCCTTCACTTTGCGTTCGCACGCTATGAGTTCAGCGACAGCCGCGTCGTACTCATCCTTAATCAAGAGACTCTTGCGCTCGACTTGCGCATAGCGCCGCGCAGCCGGGCTTCTCTTCTGCCCACCGAGCAAGCGCAGGCCGAGGTCGATTGTCCATACGTCATCCGCGCTCTTTCTGAGCCACGGCCCCAGGCGCTGGGAATCCCTGAGATCAGCTATTCGCCAGCCACCTTCCACTGCCGTCACGCCGTATACCTTGCTGTCGAGCAACGTGTAGTTTTCCTGGCTCGCAGCGCCACCGTCGCGCAGCACTTGGACCTGGCCGCGCACCGGGCTGTCGGCCGAGAACACCGCGGGCCTGTCGGGCCCACGCTCTCCCCGACCAGGCGCCCACTGGAAGGTCTCAAGCTTTGCCTGCTGCTGCGGATTGAGCTTGAGCCGTGAATTAGCCCAGGAATAATCCATAGCGGTGATATCCGCGAGCGAACGCGGCCAGGCAAACGTCGACGTTGGTTGGCGAACGTGGCCGACCGGGATGACGTCCGTGGTGTGCACCGTGCCGGTGGTGACGGCTTTGCTCGCACTCAGGCCCAAACGTTCATCCAGTTTGACCACCGGGCTCAGGAGCAACCCGGCCAGGCTACCGATCAGTTCGGTGAGGGCAGCGGCGGCGTCTTCCTGGCTGGCGTCTGGCGGCAGCGCCAGGACCGTGCGAAACGTCTTGAAGGTTTGAAACAGCCAGCCCGCGACCGCCACCGGCCCGCGAATCATGGGCAGCAGCGCATTGAACAATTGCCACAGATCATTCTTGAACACGGCCCAGCGCAACGCCTCGTTGGACGCCGACTGCTTCACCGCCAGTTGCCAGAGGCTGTGGGCGTTTTCATCGAACACGACCGCCAGAAAATCACCGGATATCACTTCATCACTGAGCAGGACCGGGCTTGAAGTGGGCTGCGCGTCGTATTCATCCCCCGGCAGAAAACGCTGAACGTGGGGCCGCAGAAAACCGCCATTGCCGAACAACGCCCGACTGGCGTCCGGCAAGCGTTGCAGCACCAGGCGCTGCAGATCGCTGTCGACGCGGGCGATTTCATCAAGTAGCGCCTGGCGACTGGGGAATTGTTGCAACACGGCGTCGACGTGATCCGGCCGATAAAGAATGTGGGGCAGCGGGCTGTTATCGCGCGGGCCGATCACAAACAGGTTATCCGCCTTGTGGGCACGCCCGCCGGCATGGAGCAGGAACGCCAGGGGCCGCGCCACAATCACCTCGCCACTGAGCACACGCTTGAGCGGGTCGTCCTGCAGCATCGTGCGCACCACCAGGGCGCCGGTCCGGGTAAAACCGTGGCGCCGGCGCAGGCTGTTTTCAAAGGCGCGCATGGGCAGTTGGATCGTCATCTGATCAACAAACAAGCGACGCCGACGTGGGCAGTCCACCGGGTCCGAAATCAACGCGCGCTCAAGCAGCGTCGGATAGTGCTTGCCCACGTCCACGCGTTCGATCAGTTGCTTGAGGTACGCAGCTGTCAGCCAGCCGGGCACGCTTTCCGGCTGGGTCTGATGGCTGATCTGCACGCTGGCATATGCCGTGACGAAGGGGTTTTCCAGCGACCATTGGGTCAAGGTCCTGGCGGTGCGTTGGGTCCAGCCAACGGTGCCGCCCTGGGTGCGCTCGAAGGTCAGTTGGTAATCATCCGGGTCGATGATCGCCTGGCCGGGGCGGTCCAGGCGCATTTGCCGGCGCAGGGCGTTGCGCGCGTAGACATCTATTGAGTCGAGGCCATCCAGAAATGATGCGCCACCGGTGGTTTGCTGCAGGCGCTCAAGCCACTGGCCATAAACCAGACGATCTGCGCTGCCGGCCAGTTGCAACCAGAGCGGCAACTGTTCTTCGTGGGGTTGTTGCAGTGCGTCGGGGTCGAACCAGGCCAGCGGTGAGGTGAGTGAAATGAACAACTGTTCATAACTGCCAATCTCCGGCAGTGCCGACCAATCGACCCGATACAGGCTGCGTAACTGGCGCTCCAACAACGTCTGGGCCAGGGCATCGAACACGTTGCCCTCGGGCTCACGCAGCACCCAGTGGACGGGAACCCCGGGCAAATAGTGGTTCATATAGCGCGGCAACAGATTGCCCAACGCGTCGAGGTTATCGAGCGTCAGCAGGTTCAGCGCCGGGACGTACAGCAGCGTGACACGCTGGCCCTGCACCTGACGTTGCAACACCAGCAAAGGCAGCCATTCGCCCTGGCGTTCGTTCTGGACCGCAAACACCTGATAGATCCGCAATACATGCGGCTGGCCCAACGCTTCGCGATCCGCGCGGTCGCTCCAGACCTGGGTATGTTCATCGCCCTGCCCCAGCAGCGCGCGCGCGTGCTCCGAGCTTAGTGGCGGGTTCTGCCGCGCCGTCATCAGGCACGCACGCAATTGGCGGCCGACCGCGTCCCAGCGACTGTGCGCCGAACCGTCCGACACGCGCTCGTTCCAGTAGTCCACCAACCGCTCGGCAAACCCCTCCAGCACACCGGGGGCCAGGGCGTTGAGCATCTGTTCGATGTCGTCCACGGTGATCGCGTCGGTCACCGCCTCGAACACCCGCTCGCCCGAGCGAGTCAGCAGTTGATGATGGCCTGGCGTGTAGTTCAGCGCTTCGCCGCTCATGCAGCGTTTGATCAGCGCATCGCTCAACGTGATGAGCTGTGTGTAACCACCGCCAGCCTGTATCACACCGATCCAAGCAGTGGGCGCCCGCAGGCGCGCACCGACGAACCGCTCCTCCAGCCAGCCCTGGATCATGGACTGGGCCACAGCGGTCAGGCTCAAGCGATGGGCAAACACTTTGGATAAGTAATCGCGGGACATCCGCGCCTGGGTGAGCTCCGGAGAATTTGCAGTTGAAGCACGCATGGGATGCATCCTGATAACGAGATCACGGCACGTTAAAGCGTCAGGGAACGCCCAAAGCAGTACATCTATCTTGCACAAAGGGCTGAAAGCGACCTTCACCGTACTGAAAGCGCTACAGCGGAACGATATCGCTACAGCCCTGCTTTTTACGCGCCATGCAAGGCTTTGATCCACATAGGCTTTTTTTCGCGCACCGCACTGTATCGAAATCGCTACAGCCGCCGTGGCCAACGTTGCAGACTTAATTATTAAGCTATTGATTTATAAAGGATTAACAACATTGGCCGCGATCTTGCTAAGTAACTCCCCATTATTCCAATCCCGTCCACCAGACGAATCTGGCCCTGAGGAATTTCCATGAGCGAGTTGCGTTTTACTGAAGATCACGAATGGCTGCGTGCCGAAGCCGATGGCAGCGTCACCGTGGGCATTACCGCATTTGCGCAGAACGCGCTGGGTGATGTGGTTTTCGTGCAACTGCCTGAGCTGCAGACCTATGACAAGGGCGCCGAAGCGTCCACCGTGGAGTCGGTAAAAGCTGCCAGCGGTGTGTACATGCCGTTGGACGGTGAAGTCCTCGAAGTGAACGACAAGCTCGATGGCAGCCCGGAACTGGTCAACGAAGATCCGATGGGCGAAGGCTGGTTCTTCCGCTTTAAACCGGCCGATGCCGACGCAGTGGCTAAGCTGTTGGATCAGGATGCGTACGACCGCCTGATCAAAGCCAACGCTGAAGCCTGAGGAGCGCACCATGACGATCAATCTCAGCACCGCTAACGAATTCATCGCCCGCCACATCGGCCCGCGCCAGGAAGATGAGCAGCACATGCTCGCCAGCTTGGGCTTTGACTCCCTGGAAGCCCTGAGCGCCAGTGTGATCCCGGAAAGCATCAAGGGCACCAGCGTGCTCGGCCTGGAAGACGGCCTGAGCGAAGCCGAGGCCCTGGCGAAGATCAAGGCCATCGCCAGCCAGAACCAACTGTTCAAGACCTACATCGGCCAGGGCTACTACAACTGCCACACGCCGTCACCGATCCTGCGCAACCTGCTGGAAAACCCAGCCTGGTACACCGCCTACACTCCGTACCAGCCAGAAATTTCCCAAGGCCGCCTGGAAGCGCTGCTGAACTTCCAGACCCTGATCAGCGACCTCACCGGCCTGCCGATCGCCAACGCCTCGCTGCTGGACGAAGCTACTGCCGCTGCCGAAGCCATGACTTTCTGCAAACGCCTGAGCAAGAACAAAGGCAGCAACGCCTTCTTCGCCTCGGTGCACAGTCACCCGCAGACCCTCGACGTGCTGCGTACCCGCGCCGAACCGCTGGGCATTGATGTGGTTGTGGGCGATGAGCGTGAACTGACCGACGTCAGCCCGTTCTTCGGCGCCCTGCTGCAATACCCGGCCAGCAACGGTGACGTGTTCGACTACCGCGAACTGACCGAACGCTTCCACGCCGCCAACGCATTGGTAGCCGTGGCCGCCGATCTGCTGGCCCTGACCCTGCTGACCCCTCCGGGCGAATTCGGCGCCGACGTCGCCATCGGCAGCGCGCAACGCTTCGGCGTGCCGCTGGGCTTCGGTGGCCCTCACGCGGCGTACTTCTCCACCAAGGATGCGTTCAAGCGCGACATGCCGGGCCGTCTGGTCGGTGTGTCTGTTGACCGCTTCGGCAAGCCGGCCCTGCGCCTGGCCATGCAGACCCGCGAGCAACATATCCGCCGCGAGAAGGCCACCAGCAACATCTGCACAGCCCAAGTGCTGCTGGCCAACATCGCCAGCATGTACGCCGTGTACCACGGGCCTAAAGGCCTGACCCAGATCGCCCAGCGCATTCACCAACTGACCGCGATCCTGGCCAAGGGCTTGACCGCGCTGGGCCTGAAGGTCGAGCAGCAACACTTCTTCGACACCCTCACCCTCAACACCGGCGCCCACACCGCCGCCCTGCACGATAAGGCCCGCGCCCAGCGCATCAACCTGCGTGTGGTGGACGCTGAGCGTGTTGGCCTGTCGGTGGACGAAACCACCACCCCAGCCGATATCGAAACCCTGTGGGCGATCTTCGCCGACGGCAAGGCCCTGCCAGCCTTCGCGGAAACTGAGAGCACCCTGCCGGCCGCGCTGCTGCGCCAGTCGCCGATCCTCAGCCACCCGGTGTTCAACCGTTATCACTCCGAAACCGAGTTGATGCGCTACCTGCGCAAGCTGGCAGACAAAGACCTGGCCCTGGACCGCACCATGATCCCGCTGGGCTCGTGCACCATGAAGCTCAACGCCGCCAGCGAAATGATCCCGGTGACCTGGGCCGAATTCGGTGCCCTGCACCCCTTCGCACCGGCCGCACAAAGCGCCGGCTACCTGCAACTGACCTCCGACCTGGAAGCCATGCTCTGCGCGGCCACCGGCTATGACGCGATCTCGCTGCAGCCGAACGCCGGTTCCCAAGGCGAATACGCCGGTCTGTTGGCCATTCGTGCCTATCACCAGAGCCGTGGCGAAGAACGCCGCGACATCTGCCTGATCCCGTCTTCGGCCCACGGCACCAACCCGGCCACCGCCAACATGGCTGGCATGCGCGTGGTCGTGACCGCCTGCGACGCACGTGGCAACGTGGACATTGAAGACCTGCGCGCCAAGGCCATCGAGCACCGCGATCACCTCGCGGCACTGATGATCACCTACCCGTCTACCCACGGTGTGTTCGAGGAAGGCATCCGCGAGATCTGCGGCGTCATCCACGACAACGGCGGCCAGGTGTACATCGACGGCGCTAACATGAACGCGATGGTCGGCCTCTGCGCCCCGGGCAAGTTCGGCGGCGACGTGTCCCACCTGAACCTGCACAAGACGTTCTGCATTCCTCACGGCGGTGGCGGCCCGGGCGTTGGCCCGATTGGCGTCAAGTCCCACCTCACGCCATTCCTGCCGGGCCACGCGGCCATGGAGCGCAAGGAAGGCGCGGTCTGTGCGGCACCGTTCGGCAGCGCGAGCATTCTGCCGATCACCTGGATGTACATCAGCATGATGGGCGGCGCGGGCCTGAAGCGCGCTTCGCAACTGGCGATCCTGAATGCCAACTACATCTCCCGCCGCCTGGAAGAGCACTACCCCGTGCTCTACACCGGCAGCAACGGCCTGGTGGCGCATGAATGCATCCTCGACCTGCGCCCACTGAAAGACAGCAGCGGCATCAGCGTGGATGACGTGGCCAAGCGCCTGATCGACTTCGGTTTCCACGCACCGACCATGTCGTTCCCGGTGGCCGGCACCTTGATGATCGAGCCGACGGAAAGTGAATCCAAAGAAGAACTGGACCGCTTCTGCGACGCCATGATCGCCATTCGCGAAGAAATCCGCGCAGTGGAAAACGGCACACTGGACAAGGACGACAACCCACTCAAGAACGCTCCGCACACTGCGGCGGAACTGGTGGGCGAATGGAGCCACCCCTACAGCCGTGAACAGGCGGTGTATCCGGTTGCTTCGCTGATCGAAGGCAAGTACTGGCCGCCGGTTGGTCGGGTCGACAACGTGTTTGGTGATCGCAATCTCGTATGCGCATGCCCTTCAATCGAGAGCTACGCGTAACCTGAGGCTGAACTCAATCAAATGTGGGAGGGGGCTTGCTCCCGATGGCGGTTTTACATTCAACATCTCTGTTGACTGACGCACTGCCATCGGGAGCAAGCCCCCTCCCACACTGACCGAGTACACCCAAAACATAATAAGAAACCGGAGAACCACTCATGTCTTTAAGCGTGTTCGACCTGTTCAAGATTGGCATCGGCCCCTCCAGTTCCCACACCGTCGGCCCCATGCGCGCCGCCGCTCGATTCGTCGAAGGCCTCAAACGTGACAACCTGCTGACCACCACCTGCAGCATCAAGGTGGAACTCTACGGTTCCCTCGGTGCCACCGGTAAAGGTCACGGCAGCGACAAGGCTGTGTTGCTTGGCCTGGAAGGCGAACACCCGGACACCGTGAACACTGAAACCGTCGCCGCACGCCTGGCACAGATGCGCAGCGATGGCCGCTTGAACCTGCTCGGCGAACACAGCATTGCGTTCAACGAGAAAGAACACTTGGCGATGATTCGCAAGCCCCTCGCCTACCATCCCAACGGCATGATTTTTCGTGCCTTCGACGCTGCCAACATCCAGATTCGCAGCCGCGAGTACTACTCGGTCGGCGGTGGTTTTGTAGTGGATGAAGACGCCGCCGGTGCCGACCGGATTGTCGAAGATGCCACGCCGCTGACATTCCCCTTCAAGCACGCCAAGGACTTGCTCGGCCATTGCGCCACTTACGGCCTGTCCATCAGCCAAGTGATGCTGACCAATGAAAGTGCCTGGCGCCCTGAAGCGGAAACCCGCGCTGGCCTGCTGAAAATCTGGCAGGTGATGCAGGACTGCGTGGACGCCGGTTGTCGCAATGAAGGGATTTTGCCCGGTGGCCTGAAGGTCAAACGCCGTGCCGCCGCGCTGCATCGCCAACTGTGCAAGCACCCGGAATCGGCGCTGCGTGATCCGTTGTCGGTGCTCGATTGGGTCAACCTGTACGCGCTGGCGGTCAACGAAGAAAACGCCAACGGCGGGCGCGTGGTCACGGCGCCCACCAATGGTGCAGCCGGGATCATTCCGGCCGTGCTGCATTACTACATGCGCTTTATCCCAAGCGCGAACGAAGACGGCGTGGTGCGCTTCCTGCTCACCGCCGCCGCCATCGGGATTTTGTACAAGGAAAACGCGTCGATCTCCGGCGCCGAAGTCGGTTGTCAGGGCGAAGTCGGCGTGGCCTGTTCCATGGCTGCCGGGGCGCTGTGCGAAGTGCTGGGCGGCAGCGTGTCCCAAGTGGAGAACGCTGCCGAGATCGGCATGGAACACAACCTCGGCCTGACCTGCGATCCGATTGGCGGCCTGGTTCAGGTGCCGTGCATCGAGCGCAACGCCATGGGCTCGGTGAAGGCCATCAATGCGGTGCGCATGGCTTTGCGCGGCGACGGGCAGCATTTCGTTTCGCTGGATAAGGTCATCCGCACCATGCGCCAGACCGGTGCCGATATGAAAAGCAAATACAAGGAAACCGCCCGTGGCGGTTTGGCGGTCAACATTATCGAGTGCTGACGCCTAAAGGCGCGGCAGCACGTTTTTCAGGAGCTGAATATGTCCACCGAAACCCTGTTGAAAACCCCATTGCACGCCCTGCACATCGAACTGGGCGCACGCATGGTGCCCTTCGCCGGCTATGACATGCCGGTGCAATATCCACTGGGTGTGATGAAGGAACACCTGCACACCCGTGAACACGCCGGGTTATTTGACGTGTCCCACATGGGCCAGATCCGCCTGACCGGTGCCAATGCCGCCAAGGCCCTGGAAACCTTGGTGCCCGTGGACATCATCGACCTGCCGGTAGGTATGCAGCGCTACGCAATGTTCACCAACGAACAAGGCGGCATCCTGGATGACCTGATGGTCGCCAACTTGGGCAACGACGAACTGTTCCTGGTGGTCAACGCCGCCTGCAAGGACCAGGACTTGGCGCACCTGCGCAAACACATTGGTGATCAGTGCACCATCGAGCCGCTGTTCGAAGAGCGCGCCCTGCTCGCCCTGCAAGGCCCCGCAGCGGTGAAGGTGCTGGCGCGCCTGGCGCCGGAAGTGACCAAGATGACCTTTATGCAGTTCGCTTCGCTGCGCCTGCTGGGTGTGGACTGCTACGTCAGCCGCTCCGGTTATACCGGTGAAGACGGCTTTGAAATCTCCGTGCCTGCGGCCAATGCCGAAAGCCTCGCGCGCAGCCTGTTGGCCGAGAGCGAAGTACAGGCCATCGGCCTGGGCGCCCGCGACTCCCTGCGCCTGGAAGCCGGCCTGTGCCTGTACGGCCACGACATGAACACCGAAACCACACCGATTGAAGCCAGCCTGCTGTGGGCCATCTCCAAGGCCCGCCGTGCCGATGGCGCACGTGCCGGCGGCTTCCCGGGTGCCGACCGAATCTTCACCCAGCAGCAGACCGGTGTAAGCCGCAAACGCGTCGGCCTGTTACCCCAGGAACGCACTCCGGTGCGCGAAGGGGCAGAAATTGTCGATGAGCACGGCACTGTGATCGGCAGCGTCTGCAGCGGCGGCTTTGGCCCAAGCCTCGGCGGCCCTTTGGCCATGGGTTACCTGGACAGCGCATACATTGCACTGGATACCGAAGTCTCTGCGTTGGTGCGTGGGAAAAAGGTGCCGCTTCGTGTAAGTAAAATGCCATTCGTGCCACAGCGTTACTATCGTGGTTGATTGACTGTTCCTATAAGTAACGCGGTTGCGTTAACGTGCACTAATCTGTAACGCAACCGCCATAAAACAGTGCATTCACGATAGTTATTGTTATAGGTGTACCGCTATAACAAGTGAGCGAATCTATCGAATAAGTCCGCTCTACATTATTCAACGAAGTGTCATGAGGCCGAGCAAAACATGGGGTTTTGCAGGGCTTGTTTTTTCTCTATTAGTTGGCGTAGAGTTTGCCCACTGTGTTTGCATGGGTCGCTTGGAACCTGGACCTGGGCAGTAGCTGAAGTAGTTGTGCTACAACCCGTTCGACGTCTCTTACTTTCCTGCAACCCAGCCCAGTACTCTTTCATGTGAAAGGGGCTGTCATTAATTTATAGCGTCAAGGAAATAAGAAAATGGCTGATCGTCAGAGCGGTACCGTCAAGTGGTTTAACGACGAAAAAGGGTTTGGTTTTATCACTCCAGAAAGCGGTCCGGATCTGTTCGTGCATTTCCGCGCTATTCAGGGCAACGGTTTCAAGAGCCTCAAAGAAGGCCAGAAAGTGACATTCGTTGCGGTGCAGGGCCAAAAAGGCATGCAGGCTGACGAAGTACAAGCAGAAGGTTGATCCTTACTGCGACAAAAAGCCCCTGATATGACATCAGGGGCTTTTTTATGGACGCGATTCCGTAAAATGCGTTTTTTCCTCAGAGAATCCTGCCATGTCCAAACCCCTGCTGAGCCCCCAAGGCGAATTCCCCGCCGTTGGCCTGGGCCGTCGCCTGGCAGCGATGTTCTATGACTTCCTGTTGTGCACCGCCCTGCTGATCGTCACCGCATTTATCTACAAGCTGGTGTGGATGGCATTTCTAGGCGAAGCCAGGATGCGCACCCTCACCGAATCCGGTGCCCTGGACGGCGACCCGCTGCTGTCGACGATTCTGTTCTTTGTGCTGTTCGGCTTCTTCGCCAAGTTCTGGACCCATTCCGGGCAGACCCTGGGCATGCAGGTGTGGGGCGTGCGCGTGCAGAACGCCGATGGCTCGCGCATCAGCCTGTGGCAGGCGCTGTTGCGCTTTGTGGTGTCGATTGCGTCGTGGTTGTGCGTGGGGCTGGGGTTTATCTGGGCGTTGTTCGATAAACAGAAACGCGGCTGGCATGACATCTATTCGGACACCCAGTTAGTGCGCATCCCGAAGCAAAAGAAATAAAACCCTTCTTAATTAAAGATCTACATGTGGGAGGGGGCTTGCCCCCTATAGCGGCTCTACATTCAATATTTCTATTGACTGACACACCATCATCGGGGGCAAGCCTCCTCTCACATTTTTAACCGAGCTTGCCTCGGTTCAGGCGTTGCCCGCCAGCTTCAGGCGCGCCGCCTGGGTGAAATCCAGCATGCGCTTGAGCGGTCGAACAGCGTGAGGAATCACCGACGGCTCGACGAAAATCTCGTTGCTGCCCTCACGCAGGCACTGCAACGTGCGCTCCAGCGTGTTCATCGCCATCCACGGGCAATGCGCGCAACTGCGGCACGCCGCGCCGTTACCGGCCGTGGGCGCTTCGACGAAGACCTTGTCCGGGCACAGCTGCTGCATCTTGTAGAAGATGCCGCGGTCGGTGGCGACGATAAAGGTTTTGTTCGGCAGTCGTTGCGCCGCAGCGATCAGTTGGCTGGTAGAACCTACGGCATCCGCCAGTTCGATCACCGCGGTCGGCGATTCCGGATGTACCAGGATCGCTGCATCCGGGTATAGCGCCTTCATGTCTTCGAGCTGCTTGGACTTGAACTCTTCGTGGACGATGCAGGCACCGTCCCACAGCAGCATGTCGGCACCGGTCTGACGCTGGATGTAAGTGCCCAGGTGCTTGTCCGGTCCCCAGATGATGGTCTCGCCGTTGTCCATCAGGCTTTCGACGATTTCCAGCGCGCAACTGGAGGTCACCACCCAATCGGCTCGGGCTTTGACTGCCGCCGAGGTGTTGGCATACACCACCACCGTGCGCTCGGGATGCTGGTCGCAGAACGCCGAAAATTCATCGACCGGGCAACCAAGGTCCAGGGAGCACGTGGCTTCCAGGGTTGGCATGAGGATGCGTTTTTCGGGGGTGAGGATCTTGGCGGTCTCGCCCATGAAACGCACACCGGCGACCAGTACGGTCTTGGCCGGGTGGGCGGCGCCGAAGCGGGCCATTTCCAGGGAGTCGGAGACGCAGCCGCCGGTTTCTTCGGCCAGGGCCTGGATCACCGGATCGCAATAGAAGTGGGCAACCAATACCGCGTCCTGAGCTTTCAGCTCGGCGGCGATGGCGGCACGCAGGCTCGCCTCTTCATCGGCGCTGAGGGCCTTGGGCTGCTTGGCGTCGAGGTGGGCTTGAACCAGTAGGCGTTCAGATATCTGCGTCATGTTCGCAAGACCTGCAGGCGCAGTAGCGCGAAAGTCGAGTGTACCACCGGCTCTGGAGCCCTTCGGGCGCCGCCGGACGAAGTGATTGTGTTCATCAAGCACGGCTAAAAGTGAAGCTGCGCAAGGCTACAGAATATCGAATGGATTCAAAAGCCTAATCTGGCTTTTGACGCGTTCGATTGTCCGACAAAAAAGGGTAATGGCACATTGACTCTCCCCCTCAGGGGAGGGTTTACGCTGCGCCGCCTTCACACATCACCTCAAGCAAATGGCCCCTCAGCGCCACTGCTTAGCCCCCCATTCACGCGTTATAGGGAGATAGCCGATGAACAATCCATTGGACTTGAACAGCGTCATTACCACTACCCGCGAAATCCTCGCGCAGCTGTTGGTGATGGACCTCACAGAGGTGAACGAACACAGCAGCATCGTCGAGGACCTCAATGCCGACTCCCTGGATATCGTCGACCTGAGTTTTCAGCTGGGTCGCCATTACGGCTGCACATTGCCCAAGACCAGCGTGCTGGACCATGCGGTAGCGGTGTTTGGCGACGTGAGCGAGCTGGTCGAAAAAGGCCGTATCACCCAGTCCGGCGTGGACCTTCTGGAGCAAAGCCTGAGCGCATTTGCGCCCGGCCAATTGCGTCCAGGCATGCAGCCGGCAGATGTGTTCGCGGCCACGACCGTGCGCAATTGGGCCGAACAGTGCTACCGGATGTTTGACCACTTGCCCGCCACCTGCCCTGAGTGCAACGCCGAGCAGGCACGTCTCAATGAGCGTCGCCAAGTGGTGTGCGGCGGTTGCAGTGCGCGACTGACGCCGCTGGAAGGCGACGAAATTTCTCGCCAACTGGTAGAGCAGTTTGCCGCGTCCCGTTTGCCAGAAACGGCCTAGGAGTTTTTCATGGGGCCGCGAGAGGTTTTAGTCACAGGCTACGGGCTGGTAGCGCCCACGGTACTGGACGCTGCAACGTTGTTTTCGCAGATCAGCTCCAAGCGGTCGTGCATTCGTCAACACCCGGTGTTTGCCGAGCTGGGTTTTGCGGTAAACGCCGCAGGTTATATCGATCACGATCAGTGGCACGCCATTGGCGCTCAGGTTGCGGTGGGCGCCACGCCACTGCCCCGTCAGTGCCTGCTCGCGGAGTTTGTTGCCAGGCAAGCGCTCCAGCAGGCCGGCCTGGTTCCCGCGGACTTCTCCCGCGCGGCCAGCGGTGTGTTCCTCGGCGCCAACAAGCATTGCGTGAGCCGTGACCTGCAAGAGGCCAGCCGCTATATGGACGACGCCGGCAGCGTCGACCTTGATCGCTACTTGGATCAGCACACACTGGCGGGCGGCCCGTTTGCTCGACGGATTGATCAGCAGACTTGGCACATCGCCAACCTGCTCGGCATTCGCGACCATATCAGCACCCATTCCGATGCCTGCGCGGCCGGCACCATGGCGATCGGCAGTGCGTTTCGCGCCATTGAGCGCGGCGAGATCGACTTGGCCATCTGTGGCGCCGTTGAGTTGATGGCCCATGAACTGTCCTATTACAGCTTCGACGGCCTCGGTGCCATTTGCCAGCGGGCCGACCTCACTGCCGAACAACAGAGCCGCCCGTTCATGAACGACCGCTGCGGTTTCGTCCTCGGCGAAGGCGCGGCAATGATCGTGCTGGAGTCCAGGGAACATGCCGAACGACGCAAGGCCACCCCGATCGGCCGCGTCCTGGGTTACGCCAACTATTGCGAAGCGCAGAAAATCACCTCCAGCAGCCGCGATGGCAGCCATTACGCCCACTGCATGCAAGCCGCCATCGCGAATGCCGGCTTGGACTGCGACGCCGTCGATCACGTCAATACCCATGGGACTTCGACCCAGGCCAACGATCGCAGTGAAGCCCTGGCGATTGAGCGGGTATTCGGCACCGCCGTGAGCACCATGACATTCACCGCCAACAAATCGGCCATTGGCCACTCCCTGGCGGCCAGCGGCGCCATTGAGGCGGTGCTGTCACTGATGAGTCTGCAGCAAGGCGTGCTGCTCCCCACCCTTAACTATGACCCGGCAAATGCCGAGTTCCCTGAGTTGAACTTCCTGACCGAAGCCCAGCAACAGCCCATCAAGGTGGTGCTGTCCAATTCGTTCGGTTTCGGCGGCGTCAACAGTTCGCTGGTGTTGGGAAATGCATGAAATGAACAGCCTCCAGACAAAACCCGTCTACTTGATCGCTGCGTCGGTGTTCAACCACGCAGGCACTGAGTGCGCCGATTTACATGGCCCGGTGCGGGCCGCCCAGCCGTTGGATTTTGCCCCGGACCACCTGGCCTATCCCGTGACCGTACCGCGACTGCCCACCACGGTGTTCGACCGCAAGATTCAACGCAGCGTCGAACCTCAGGGCGCCCGTTTGCTGTATTGCGCCGGGCAGCTTGCCGGCGCGTTGAATGACTTGCACCTGCCTGGCGAGCGCGTGGCGCTGATGGCCGCCATTCCGGAAGTGGACGGCCCCAGTTCCTGCTGGGAAGCCGTGCAGGCCATCGCCGAACAACCGGACGCACTGCTCGCACAACTCTTCGCTTATACCCCGCCGCTGCACGCACTGATGATGCTCAACAGCAGCGTCATGGCCTATGTAGCCGAGGCGCTGCACTGCCGTGGCCCGATGGGCGGTTTCTGCTCACAGGGAAATGCGGGAGTCGATGCGCTGATTGAGGCGTTCGAACACATCGCCGGTGGCCGGGCCGACGCCGGGGTTGTGGTCAGCAGTAGCCCGAACCTCTCGCCCGCGCTGTACCTGCGCGACAGCACCGAACAGCCTGCACTCCCGGCGCCGGATCGTTATGGGGAAGGCGCAGCGTGCCTGTTGCTGACGTCGTGCACGCCAACCCACGGCGCCTTGCGCATCGCCGGGTTCGCCCGTGGTTACAGTGCTTGCCCCGAACGCTCGAACGCCGTGGCGCACAAGGTCATCCAACAAGCATTAAGCCGAGAGAAAGTAGGTTTGCGCGACGTAGCACATGTCGTCGCCGCGCCGGACACCCCCTTCCTGCCGCTTCTGCTCGCAGACACCCAGGCGACGCTTCACAGCTCCCGGCCCATGACCGGCGATCTGGGAGCAAGCGCCCTGTTGACTGAAATCGCCCTGACCCTTCACGACCAGCGCGATGGGTACACATTGCTGCTCAATCACAGCCGTGCGGGCCATTGGGGCGCCGTATTACTGGCCAAAGAAGCCATGGAGAAACAGGCATGAGCCCACCAAGGATTGTGATAACCGGCCTGGGTGCCGTGACCGGTTTCGGTTTCGAGTGGCAATCAATGTGGGCGCAGATGCTGCGCGGTGAGCACTGCATCCGCCCATGGCAACCCGAAGGCGTGGCCGACGGTAGCTTCCCGGTGCGTTACGCTGCGCCAGTAGACACCCGCCAACTGCCGGACTACTTGAAAGGCCATCGCGCCTGGCAGATACCCCTGGAAAAACGCAGCCAGTTGGGTTGGGTGGCGGCCAGCCAAGCGATCACCGACAGCGGCCTGAGCGCCGCACAACTGCGCGATGCGGCCGTACTGTGCGCGTCCGGCGCACCGGCCCACAACATTCAGGACATGCTGCTGACCGTGTCCGGCGAGCAGCAGGCTTGCCCTGCATGGCGCCACTTGATGGCCAAGGCTGACCAGGTCAGTGCGGCCCACTCGCTGTGCCAGAGCAACGACCGGCTGGCCAGGGTGATCGCTGACGACAGCGGTTGCGAAGGCCCGGTGATCAACATCAGCAGCGCCTGCGCCGGGGCGTCCCAGGCCATCGGGAATGCCTTCCAGATGATCCGCAGGGGTGAAGTCGACGTCGCTGTCGCCGGCGGGGCCGACTCGGTGTTGAGCCTGGACACCATGACCGCGCTTTACCTGTTGGGCGCAGCCAGCAGCGAGCAACGCTGGGGCGACGGGCTTTGCCGTCCATTCGATCGCCATCGCAGCGGCCTGGTTGCTGGCGAAGGCGGTGGTTTTGTAGTGCTCGAAACCCTGGAGAGCGCCCTTGCCCGTGGCGCCGTGCCCTATGCCGAAGTGCTGGGGTTTGGCAGCAGCCTGGACGGCTACAAGGTCACCGCACCCGACCCGCAAGGGCGAGGCGCCGCCCTGGCGATGCAGACCGCCTTGCACGATGCCGGCATCCGCCCGCAACAGGTGGACCTGATCAACGCTCACGGCACGTCCACCCCGCTCAACGATGCCGCCGAAACCCTGGCCATCAAGTCGGTATTCGCCCAGGACGAGCACTATCGACGGCTGGCAATCAGCGCCAACAAGTCCCAGTTCGGGCACTTGATCGCCGCCGCTGGCGCACCCGAGTTCATCGTCACCGCACTGGCCTGCCAGCACGACCGGATTACCCCGACCCTCAACCTGCACAGCGCCGCCGACGACTGTGATCTGGACTACTGCGCCCATCAGACGGTCAACCGCCGAGTTGACGTGGCGCTGAGCAATTCATTCGGCTTCGGTGGGCTCAATACCTGCCTGGTGCTGGGCAAATACCAGGAGCACGCACAATGAGTGCCGCACAAACACCCATCGCTATCGCCGGCAGCGGCTGTGTCTTGGCCAGCGGATGGGGCGTGGACGCGTTCTGGACTGCGGCCTGCGAGTCGCGCAGCGGGATCAAGCCATTGCGTTCCTTGCAGTTTCATAGCGAGCGGGTCACGGCCTTTGGCCAGATCCACTATGACGATCATCAACGCAGTCGTCAGGACCTCGCGCAGAACCTGCAACGCTACTGCACGCCCGCCGTCATCTGGGGTATCAGCGCGGTTCGTCAGGCACTGGCCGATGCCGACCTGACACCCGGTGCAGACGGCCTGACCTATGGGCTCTATTGCTGCCAGGGTGGATACACCCATCCTTCTCTGGCGTCCTACGGCGAATTGCTCCACGAATGCCGCCAGGGCGAAGGGGCAGACATGCACCTGCTGGCCCGACGTATTTTGCAGGAGCGGGCGCAGGATCCGTTCCTGGTGCTCAAGGGCCTGAGCAATATCCTGCTGGGCGTGACCAGCCTGGCGCTCAAGCTGGAGTGTGAATGCAACGCCTACATGCAGGGCGTCTCCGGCAACCTGGCAGCCTTGCGTGAAGCCTGTGCCGCGTTGCAGAGCGGGCGCATTGATGTAGCGATCATTGTCGGTGCGGGCAGCGAACTCGATGCCCTGGCACTCAGCGCCTTGGTACAGGCCGGCACCATCAGTGCGGACGGCTCGGAGACCCTGCGAGCTTTCGACGCGCAAGGCACGGGCGGTATCGCGGGTGAAGGCGCGGCAGCCCTAGTGTTGCGCCGTCGCGAAGATCTGGGGGATGAACCCCAGGTCTGCCTGCAAACAATGACCGCCCATGTCTCTATCGAGGCACTGAACCTGCCAGACCAGCCAACCGATCTGCTGGTGTGCACTGGCACCGGCACGCCCGACAAAGATCGGCAATTGAGCCACGTACTGGGCCGCACCGGCGGCGCCCACATCACCAGTGGCGTGCCGGTGACCGGCCTGCTCAGTGCGGCTGCCAGCCTGGCGGACCTGATCCTGGCCCGCTGCGCCCTGCTCGCCCAGCGTGTGCCACCGATTGCCGGGCTAAGCCAACCCGTGGCCGCGCACCTGCCCTTTGTGATGGGCGCTCCCTATTCAACGACGCTCACCGAGTGCCTGGTGCTCAACCGCGACGACAACGGTTTCAGCGCTTGTTACCAATTGAAGTACAGCGAGCAGGCCAATAACGCCTGACGTTTTTTGTACAACACCCTCCTCTTTTATAGGACATGGATGTGATGGATTACCGTGATTTTGTTCGCCCAAAGTTTGTAGATCTGCTCCAGGCCCTGGGGCTTGAGTGTGAGTTCAAACGCGCACTGGGCAGTCAATTGTTCTACCGCAACCGCAAGGGTGACGAGGTCACCGTGACGGATTTTCTCGGTGGCTATGGCGCGGCGTTGTTTGGTCACAACGACCCGCAGTTTGTCGAACAGCTCTGCACACTGTTGCGCAATGACGTGCCCTTTAACGCCCAGATGTCGATCCGCGGCACGGCCGGAGCCCTAGCGCGCGCGTTGAGCGAAGCCTTCAATCGCGAGCTGAAGAACAACGAACAATACATTTCGACCTTTTCTAACAGTGGTGCAGAAGCGGTCGAAATTGCCGTCAAACATGCCGAGTTTCGTCGTCAGAAAAACCTGCAACGCCAGTTCGACGAACTCGACTTCACCCTGGCCCAATTGACCTCCAGCGACCGCGCCTACCGCGAAGTGGATGTCGCTGACCTCGACTTGCCGGCAGGCCTGCTGCCCGCGCACCTGAACACGGCCACGGTGCGCCAGGTGGTTGAAGCGGTGCGCCAGCACAACCTCGCCGAATTACATGTCGAGCCGGTCTTTGTCGCTTTGCGCGGCAGTTTTCACGGCAAGCTGGTCAACACTGTGCAACTGACGTACGGCCGCCAGTATCGCCAGCCGTTCGCGCGGTTCGGCCTGAACGTGGAGTTCATTGACCCCCAGCAACCCCATCAACTCCAGGAGCTGCCCGCGCGCCACACCCGACATTGGCTGAGCCTGCAATGGAGCGGGGATCAACTGCTGGTCAAGCGCGATGCGTTCAGCGCGATCACCGCCGTACTGATGGAGCCGATCCAGGGCGAAGGCGGCATCATCGAATTCTCGACTGATTTTTACCGGGCGTTGCGTCGCCTGTGTAACGAGCAGCAGTGCCCGCTGATTATCGACGAAGTGCAGTCGGGCTTCGGACGGACCGGCACCTTCCTGGCCAGCAGTCATTTCAATCTGCAAGGCGATTACTACTGCCTGTCCAAAGCGCTGGGCGGTGGCCTGATGAAGATCGCGGCCACCGTGATTCGCAGCAGCCACTATGAAAAAGACTTCAGCTATATCCACAGCTCGACCTTCGCCGAAGACGATGCCTCCTGCCACATCGCCCTCTCGGCACTCAATCGTCTGTTTGCCGATGACCAAGCGATGCTCAAGGACGTGCACACCAAGGGCGAATACCTAAAGGCCTCACTGCTTGAGCTCAAGGCGGCCTACCCAGGGGTGATCGCCGATGTGCGGGGCCGCGGCCTGTTGCTGGGCTTTGAGCTGCATGACCAAAGCACCAACAGCTCGCTGGTGCAGGCTTCAGCCCAGTACAACGACGCCTTGGGTTACCTGATTGCCGGCTACCTCTTGCAGTTTGAAGCCCTGCGCGTGGCGCCTTCGGGCAGCAACTCCAATGTGATCCGCCTGGAGCCGCCCGCCTGCATCACATTCGCCGAGATCGACGGGCTGATCAAAGCCCTGCAAAAGGTCTGCGACATGCTGGAACGCGGAGATGCGTTCCCGTTGGCCGCTACCATTTGCAATGACCTGATCCCGGCGGTCGCGCCGCGCGACACCGGCTTCCAGGTCAACGCCCTGCCCAACGCCCCGCAGGACACCCCCATCGTCGCCCGCGTGGCCTTTATCAATCACTTGATCGATGCCGACATCCTCGGTGATGTCGATCCCTCACTCGGCCAACTGAGCACCGAACAAAAATGTGTGTTCATGCAACGCACCGCACCGGAACGCCGGGCGGCGCCCGTGGGCCCGGTGGTGATCCGCTCGAAGCTGGGCATGGCCGTGGAGTTCACGTTGTACCCACTGTGCATGGACTCCAACGCCATGGCGGACTACATCATCAGCGGCGATCTCGATGTGATTCGCAAAGAAGTCGGCAATCGCATCCTGGACGCACGCGCCGATGGCTACCGCGTTGCCGGGTTGGGGATGTACACCTCCATCGTGACCAACAACTGCCAGGCCCTGAAAATTCCGGACATGGCGCTGACGTCCGGTAACGCCTTGACCATCGGCATGGGCCTTGAGGCCATCGAGCAAGGCTGCAAACAACAGGGGCTTGAGTTGCATGCACAAACGGCAGCCGTGGTCGGCGCGGCCGGTAACGTGGCGTCGACCTATGCGTCGCTGCTGTCAGCCGCTGTCGACCACGTGATCCTGATTGGCAGCGGCCGCGATGGCTCGCTGCTCCGTCTGGAAAAAACCGCCCATCTGATTTACGCCGACGCGGCCCGCTCGATTCTCAAGGGCACGGCCAGCGACGACTTGCTGGCGCAGCGCCTGCTCGACATCGACGGCATTCACGCGCTGCTAAAGGACTTCGGCAGCAGCTCGCAGTTGGGCCTGCAGGTCTCGCGCCTGGTGCAAGAACGCGTGGGGGCCAACGCCTTCATTACCGTCACCGATGACCTGCAAGCACTCAAGCGCGCACGCATCGTGCTGTGTGCGGCAAACGCAGCGCAGCCGTTTCTCGACGCTGGGCATTTCGCCGAACACAGCGTGATCTGCGACATCGCCGTGCCGCTGAACGTTGACCAAGCGATCGGCACCCAGCGCAGCGACGTGCTGTACATGCACGGTGGCATTGTCCAGACGCCGTTCGACGACGGGCTCGCGCCGAATGTGCGGGCCTACCTGAAACAGGGCCAGTTGTATGCCTGCATGGCCGAGTCGGTGCTGATGGGGCTTGCGGGAATTACCCAGCATTACTCCTACGGCGACATCAGCCGCGAACAAGTGCAGCAGATTCGTGCGTTGGCGGCGATCCATGGCTTTGGCCTGGCGCAGTTCAAGACCCACAACTCACTCTAAGGAACGGCCATGACCACTAAAACAGCGGTAGTCACCGGAGGCAGTCGCGGCATCGGCAAAGCGGTTGTCCTGGCACTGGCCGAGGCCGGCTACCGGGTTGCATTCAACTACGTGCGTGACGAAGCGGCGGCCCTGGCGGTGCGCGATGAAGTCGAAAAGATGGGCGGCGAATGCCTTACCGCGCAGTGCGACATCAGCGATGCGCACAGCATCAAGGCGTTTTTCGAACAGGTTGAACAACACTTCGAACGCATCGACCTGCTGGTCAACAACGCCGGGATTACTCGGGATGGTTTGCTGGCAACGCTCTCGGTCGAGGCCATCAGTGAGGTGATCCAGACCAACCTGATCGGCACACTGCTCTGCTGCCAACAGGTGGTGCCCGGCATGATGCGCCAGCGTCAAGGCTGCATCATCAACCTGAGTTCGGTGGCGGCGCAAAAGCCCGGCAAAGGCCAAAGCAGCTACGCCGCCGCCAAGGGAGGTGTGGAGGCGCTGACACGTGCCCTGGCGGTCGAGTTGGCGCCGCGCAATATCCGCGTCAACGCGGTGGCGCCGGGGATCGTCAGCACCGACATGACCGCCGCCTTGCTCGAAACCCACGAGCAGGAGGTCCAGTCGCGTCTGCTGATCAAGCGCTTTGCCGTGCCAGGGGATATCGCCGAGGCCGTGCTGTACCTGGCCGACCGCACCACCTATGTGACCGGCGAAGTGTTGTCGGTCAATGGCGGGTTGAAAATGCCATGAGCGCATCTCGAACTTTTTTAATTTCCGGTGCCGCCAACGGCATTGGCCGCGCAGTTGCGGAACACTTCGCCACCGACGAGGCCCATCGCCTGATCCTGGTGGACCGTGACCTGGCCCAGCTACAAAGCTGGGTCGGCAACGGGGCATTTGCCGCAAGCATCGAAACCCATGGCGTCGATATCGCCGACCTTGCGAGCGTGCAAGCGTTATTCAACGACCTGTCGGTGCGCCTCGGTTACATCGATGTCCTGGTCAACAGCGCCGGTGTCTGCAACGAGAACGAACCGGAGGACTTGGACAACTGGCACAAGGTGATTTCGGTCAATCTGAACGGCACCTTTTATGTCACTTCGCTGTGCCTGCCACTGCTGGCGGACCGAGGGCGAATCATCAATTTGTCGTCGATCCTGGGCCGCATCGGCAAGGTCCGCAACACCGCTTACTGCGCCTCCAAGCACGGCATTATCGGCATGACAAAGGCACTGGCGCTGGACCTGGCACCGCGCCGGATTACCGTGAACGCGATTTTGCCAGCCTGGATTGATACGCCAATGCTTCAAGGCGAATTGGCGACTCAAGCCAGTATTGCCGGAATCAGTCAGGAGCAGATCCTGCGCAATGCCAAGAAAAAGCTGCCGTTGCGCCGTTTTATCCAGGCTGATGAAGTCGCCGCCATGGTGCGTTACCTGGTCAGCCCGGAGGCCTCCGGCGTCACGGCCCAGAGCCTGATGATCGACGGCGGCGCCGGGTTGGGGATGTAGCCATGAACACAGCATTGCTCACACGCAGCCTGTTGCTTGGCCTGATGTCGCTGGCGCCACGCCTGGCGGGTGCGGACTTGCTGCCGACCCATGCCGACGCGGAAGTGGGATTGGCCAGTGCCCTGCGCTTGCACGGGGATGATCCGGTCACGCAGAAAGCGGTGTATTTCAAGGCCAACCTGGAAGACAACTGGGACAGCGGCTACTACAAGGCCAAGGGCCGGGTACGCTACGACGCGCGCTATGACGGGCATAACCCTTATAGCCAGGAGGCACGGGATGACTACCGTTTCAGTGCCGACTGGCGGCATCTGTATTGGGGCCATTACCTGGGTGACGGTGAGGTCACCGTGGGTTGGCAGCAAGTCGTCTGGGGCCGCGCCGATGAGTTGCGGGTGCTGGACCAGATCAACCCTATCGATTACCGCGAAGGCGTGACGGCCTTGCTTGAAGACAGCCGCATCGCGGTGCCGATGGTGCGTTTGACCCAACCCGTGGGCGAGTGGGAAGTAGAAGCCTTGTGGATAACCGACTTCCTGAAAAACCAGGCGCCGGCCCAAGGCAGCGAATTCGACGCTCCGTTGTTCGCAGTACCGGACCCGAACCTGTTCCTGGTCGGTTCAAAGCCGGACTATAGCGGGCAAAAGGGGTTCTCCTATGGCATGAGCGCCAACGGCAGGATCGGTTCGGTGGACGCCAGCTTTGTCGCCCTCAACGCCCGCCAGCAAGACCCGGTGTATGCCGTCGAAGGTATCGCTGACGATCAGCGCGTGGTTCTGGAGCGCCAGTTCCCCCGCTACAGCATGGGCGGTGCCGGCCTGGCGATCGACGCCGGCCACAGCATCGTGGTGCGCAGTGAGGTGGCCTACTTCGACCGCTGGCACGTCACCAATCCGTACCGTAACCACGGCAGCAGCCAGAGCCCGATGGTCAAGTCCTTGCTGGGCGTGGACTACCTGCTGCGCAACTGGCTGATCTCCGTGCAATGGCAGGAGCAGCAATTGCTCGACTGGCAGCAGGGCATGGTGCAGGACAAACGCGAGCCGCTGTTCACGCTGTCCGCCGAAGGCACCCACCTGCGTGACCGCCTCAAATCCCGCCTGGTACTGGCGATGTCCCCTCCCGCCAAGGACGACGCCTTGCTGCAAGGCATCTTCACGTACACCCCCGTGGACTGGCTGAAGCTGGGGCTGGAGGTGGATGTGTTTTTTGGCAAAGAAGACCGCACGTTTGGCCAATACAGCCAGCGCGACCAACTGCGTGTGTCGGCGGGTTATCTGTTCTGAGCCCCGTTCCGACCTCAATAAAAAAACCACTTCAAGAAAAGGAAATTTCTATGTTGCCGCCCCTCAAGGTCCTGACCGCCAGCCTCCTGATGCTCACCAGCATGGGGGCACTGGCCGCCCCGAACGCCGACGAAATCATTCGTCAGGCCCGTGACCGCAATGACGGCAAGAGCTTCATGTCGCAGGTTTCGCTGATCCTGCTGGACAAGCAAGGCAACAGCCGGGTGCGCGAGTTCAGCTACCTGCAAAAGGATTACCCGGACAGTGACAAGTTCACCATGTACTTCTCGGCCCCCAACGATGTCCGCAATGTCGCATTCCACATCGAAAACCCCCACGAAGCCCTGAGTGCCGAGGACAGCCAATGGATGTACCTGCCGGTCAGCCGGCAAACCCGCCGGATCTCGACCACCGACAAGCGTGGCGCATTCATGGGCAGTGATTACTCCTACGCGGATTTGGACAAGATCCGGGCCGATGACTACAGCCAGACACTGGTAGGCGAAGAGACCATCAACGGGCGTGAATGCTACGTCATCGAGCGCACGCCGGTGTCTGCGCAGATCCTGGCCAAAACCGGCTACAACCAACTCAAGGTCTGGATCGACAAGCAGAACAGGCTGGTCATGCGTCAGGATTTCTTCGACGTCAAAGGCGTGATGTTCAAGCAGATGCGGACGCTGAAAGTCGAGACAGTCGATCAAATCGACAGCATCACCCTCAGCGAAACCGAAGACTTCATCGCCGGCACGCGCTCCCAACTGAAGTTCAACCAGTTGCAGTACAACGTCGAACTGGACGACTGGCTGTTCAACCAGACCGCGATCAAACGCGGCCTCAAAACTGGCGACCTGCCTGAATTTGCCGTCTCCGCTCGCTGAATACTGCGCCTGCCTTTCGTGGAACCGATTGAACTATGGAACGATACCTGAACTTCGTTGAGCGCTATGCGCGCACGATTGTATTTGTGCTGGTGGCGATCACGGCCTACTTCACCTACGCCCTCGGCTCGCTGATGTCGGACACCAATCCCTATTTGCTCAAGGAAAGCCATCCAGCGCGAAAAACCATTATTGAACTGCAACACGAGTTCACCGGCACCTATGACTCGGTCATGGTGGCCCAGAGTAATGCGCACAGTGTGTTTAACACTCAGTCGCTTAACGCCCAGTTCGAAATCTCCCAGGCCCTTCGCCGGCTGATGCTGGCCAATGCCGACGATGAGGTCGAGTTGCGCCGCATTGTCGGCAAACACGAAAGCGACAGTCGCGCCCAACTGTTGGCCAGCGATATCCTCGGCGATGGGTTCAGCCAGAACGATTACGCCCAAGCCAAGGCCCTGCGCGATCACGCCCGCAGCCAGGGCTGGGAGGAACGCGATCAGCAGTTTCTAGCCTTCCTGGCAGAACGGATCAATCCGATCCAGGAAATGGCCTCGATGGCGGACCTGGAAAACATCAGCCTGAGCGCCGACGGCGAACTGTGGATTCACAAGACACTGCACGCCTTGGACATGGACCCGCAACTCGTCGAAGCCCAGATCATGGGCAATGAGCAAATGGTCGGTGGAGTGGTTTCCCCTGACAGGAAAGTCGCGGTGGTGGTGGCCGAGTTAGGCACCAAGCAAGACGATGCTCAGGCGCAACTGCGGGCTTACCAACAGGTTCGCCAGATCGTCGCTGACTATCAGAGCAAACATCCGCAGTTCACCGATGAAGTGTTCATCGCCGGAACCCCGATCTTCATCGCCGCCCAACAAGAGATCATCGATCACGACCTGGCGCTGCTGTTTCCGATCGTGTTCCTGCTCGTGACCTCCATGCTGGTGTTCTTTTTCCGCAAGCCCTTGGGCGTGTTCCTGCCGCTGTTCAATATCCTCTTCTGCACGATCTGGACGCTGGGGCTGATGGCGTTGTTGAAGGTGCCCATCGACCTGCTTACCAGTGTGCTGCCGGTATTTTTGTTCACGATCTGCTGTGCCGACGCGATACACGTGATGGCTGAGTACTATGAGCAACTCAATGCGGGCAAGACGTACCGCGAGGCCAACCGCGAGACTATGCGCCGCATGGTGGTCCCGGTCGTGTTGACCACCGTGACCACCATCGCCACGTTCATGATCTCCACCACCAACAACATCGTCAGCATCCGCAATTTCGGGGTATTCATGTCCATCGGGCTGACGGCCGCGCTGATCATCTCGCTGCTGTTGATTCCGGCGTGGATTTCCATCTGGGGTAAAGACCAGCCGTTGCGTAAAACCGTACACAAAGAGTCGATTATCTCGCGCTACCTGGTGGCTTTTTGTGCCCGCCTGATCCGCTGGCGCAAACCGGTGCTGTTGGTCAGCTTGCCGATGTTGGCGCTGATGACGGTGTTTACCTTCATGGTCGATATCGAAGACTCGGGCATCGCTTACTTCAAGAAAGACAGCCCGGTGCGTGTTTCCGATGAGTTCATCAACCGCTCACGGATCGCGGGCACTTCACCTGGCTGGATTGCGTTCGATACCAAGACTCCGCGTGGCGCGCTGACCACTGAGACCGTGCAGTTCCTCGACAAACTCGACCACTTTCTCAAGTCCCAGCCCAACGTCAGCTATACCTATTCGGTGGCGGCCTACGTCAAGCGCATGAACCTTGTGCTCAATGACATGACCCCCGAATACCTGCGAGTACCGCAGGCCGTGGAGCAGGTGACGTCGCTCAACGATGAGGGGCAGGCGGAAACCTTTGAAGTCGACGGAAACTCGCTGATCGAGCAACACATCATGATGTTCGAGAACGGCGGCGGCTCAGACTTGCAGAACGTGCTCAATGCCGACTACTCCAAGGCCTTGACGCTCTACACCATGACCTCTTCGGTGGCCAGCGACTACAAAGACATGCTTGATCGCCTGGACGCCTGGCTGTTGGTGAACAAGCCGGCCAACCTGCAGGTGACCCATGCCGGTACGCCGAAAATCTGGACCGGCATCCTGGCGGAGATCACCCAGGGCCAAGTCCTGAGCTTCTCGCTCGCGCTGCTGGTGGTCACGCTGATGATGATGTTCTGGTTGAAATCCGTTCGGCTGGGGATTCTGGGCATGCTGACGCTGCTGACCACCTCGGTGACGGTGTACGGCTTTATGTACCTGCTGAACATTGAGCTGAACATTGGCACGACACTGGTAACGTTCCTTGTAGTGGGCGTGGTGGATTACGCGGTGCACCTGCTGTCGCGTATCAAGTTGCTGGTCCAGGAAGGTATCCACGTGGACGAGGCGATTTTGACGGCGATGCACAGTGTCGGGCGTTCGACGGTGGTCAACGTGGTGATTTTCTCCGTAGGTTTCCTGGCCCTGCTGTTTTCCGCCTACAAGCCGGTCATTGACTTGGGCACGCTGGTCGCGCTGGCTCTGTTCTCCAGCGGTGTGATGACCATTTTGTTAGTAACGCTGATATCTCCGTGGTTCTTCGCAGCCATTGTGCCCGAGCAACGGGGAGATGAACGCGAACACCCAGAACGCCAGGGCGCTTTGGGATAGACGCTGAAGAGGACGACGCCGGCCATATCCATTGAGCACCCACGGATTGCCGGCGTTTGCGAAGCGCACACACCGCTTCATGAGATTGTGCAGCACGTTCGTTCAGGCCGTTTTGGACAGATGTTCAAACTGGCATTGGTACTGGGCGTCCTTGAGGCTGCTTTCGAACTGTTCAAGGCCGTCGTAGATGCTTTGCAACCCTTCGATCTGAGTCTTCAGTTCCAGCTTTTTATCCGCAATGGCCTGGTTGGCCAAATCCCACGGCAGCTCCTGGCCGCGGTGATCCTGAAGGATCGCCTGCATTTCCTTGAGTTTGAAGCCCAGCTGCTGCGCGCATTTGATGAACGTCAGCAGTTCAACGCTTTGCTGGCTATAGACCCGGTACTTACCTTCGCGCGCAGGCGGTGGCAGCAAACCAATGTCTTCATAGTGGCGGATGGTCTTGACTGTCGTGCCCGACAGCTGGGCTGCTTTGCCGATATACATGTAAAAGTCCTTTTTTATGGCACAGACGGGGGGTGCGCACTTTGGCGCGCCGCATCTTCACACATGTGTGCGGCGTCTGAAACCCGACAGTGTCAAAAGGCTATGCAGTGGCAGAGATGAAGCAGGCATCGCCTGTTGCAAGGCGATGCTGTACAGCGGTGTGTCAACGAGCAGCGATCTCCTGAGCTTGCTTGAGCCAGGCTTGTCGCTGGGAATCGCCGGAACCGAGGATCGGCCCGAACGTGAGGGTCTTCAACGGTTTGATGCCGCAGAACTCCAACGTGGTCTTGCGCATCTGGTGCAGCCCCGGCATGCGATAGAACCATTTGTAGTACCACGGCGGGGTATCCATCGTGACCAGCAGGTGAGCGGTGCGCCCCTTCAAGAGCTTGTCGGGAAAGGCTTTGCCTTCGCGGTACTTGAAGGCGAAACCGGGAAGGAATATCCGATCGAAAAAGCCTTTCATCAAGGCCGGAATCCCTCCCCACCAGATTGGATACACAAACGCCAGGTGCTCAGCCCATGTGATATCAGCCTGCGCCTTGAGCAGATCAGGCTCCAAGAGCTGAACCTGCTTGTAGCCATCGTGCAGCACGGGATCGAAGCGCAGCGCATCCAGCCGTAACAGACGCACCTCATGCCCCGCACGTGTAGCCGCCTCCACATAAGTGTCGGTCAGTGCTCCACAGAAACTGTCGGTTGAGGGATGCCCCAAAATCACCAGAACTCGCTTACTCATCATCACTTCATCCTGAAAGTTGAGCGTTCAGAATAGGGTGTGCCCGTAACGGGAGAGTCAACAGGGAGGTTTGCCAAATGCTGGTATAGCCTGGTGCATTGCGCACCGGCAGGTAAGCTCCAAATCGCAGGCAAAAAAAAACCCGGAAATCCTCACTTACGTGGGCCTTCCGGATTTTCTAAACCGCCAAAAATGGTGGGTCGTGTGGGATTCGAACCTACGACCAATTGGTTAAAAGCCAACTGCTCTACCAACTGAGCTAACGACCCGCTGTGTGGTGGCGCGTATAATACTGATTTCTAAGGATTATTCAACACCTTATTTGAAATAAATCAGAAATAACGCGTTGGGTCCGTAATTCCGGCCATTTTGAAGCCCTCTGCACGC
The DNA here is from genome assembly GCF_021391435.1 of Pseudomonas sivasensis. NCBI lineage: Bacteria > Pseudomonadati > Pseudomonadota > Gammaproteobacteria > Pseudomonadales > Pseudomonadaceae > Pseudomonas > Pseudomonas sivasensis. The sequence goes on from NZ_CP090029.1 coordinate 5,025,775, forward strand.
AGCCGGCAGCTGTCACATTTCCCACAGGCACTACCGCCTTCGTCTGCCTGATAGCAGGAAACAGTCAGCGCGTAATCGACGCCAAGTCCTACGCCAGCCTTCACGATATCGGCCTTGCTCATGTTTTGCAGCGGCGCCTGAATACGAAACCCCTGCCCTTCTACGCCGGCCTTGGTCGCCAGGTTGGCCATGCGCTCAAAGGATTCGACGAACTCCGGACGGCAGTCCGGGTAACCGGAATAATCCAGCGCATTGACGCCGATAAAGATGTCGCGGGCGTTAAGCACTTCGGCCCAGCCAAGGGCCAGGGACAGGAACACTGTGTTGCGTGCCGGTACGTAAGTGACCGGGATGCCTTCCGAGGGTGCTTCTGGCAGGTCGATGGTGCTGTCGGTCAACGCCGAACCACCCATCCCGCCTAGATTCAGGCCAACCACCTTGTGCTCGATCACACCGAGGTCGCGGGCGACGCACGCAGCCGCGTTCAACTCGGCGCGGTGACGCTGGCCATAATCGAAGCTCATGGTGTAACAGCTATAGCCTTGCGCTCGCACCATGGCCACCAATGTGGCGGAGTCGAGACCACCGGATAGCAGAATGACTGCGCGCTTTTGATCAGTCATCTCAGCGCCCCGGCTCGTCGTTCCACAGGTATTTATGCAGCTGCAATTGCAGGCGTACGGGCAAGTTATCGGCAACCACCCAGTCGGCCAGATCGCGTGCGTTCAGGTCATGGTGGCTGGGGGAGAACAGCACTTCACCGGCACGGCGTTCGAGGCCGTACTGGATCAACTTGGAGTTGGCCCAGTCGTAATCCTCACGAGAACAGATGACAAACTTGACCTGATCGTTGGGCGTCAGCAGTTCGATGTTCTCGTAAAGGTTGCGGTGCGCTTCCTTGGAGCCTGGGGTTTTGAGGTCTAGCACTCGGCTCACACGCGGGTCTACCGCGGAGATATCCAAAGCACCGCTGGTTTCCAGGGAGACTTCGTAACCGGCATCACACAACTGCTTGAGCAAAGGAATGGCGTTGGGCTGAGCCAGGGGCTCGCCGCCTGTCACACAGACGTAACGCGGCCGGTAGCCAGCAACCTGCTCCAGAATGTCTTCAAGGGTCCGAACGGTGCCGCCACTGAAGGCATAGGCGCTGTCACAGTATTGGCAACGTAACGGGCAGCCGGTCAGGCGCACAAATACTGTGGGCAGGCCGGCGGTGCGCGTTTCACCCTGTAACGAGTAAAAAACTTCGGTGATGCGTAATGTGTCTTGCATAGTCGCCACGGGCGTAACAGCTAAACAGGCTGTCCGCCTCCGTCAGGCACTTCAAGGAACCCCGCCAACGCGTAGGCCCCAGGAAGCGGGTGTCATAAAAGGGCGTGGATTCTAACGAAAAAACCCGCGCCAGGCGCGGGTTTCTTCTAAACGGACAGCATCGCTTACAAGCGTTGCAGATCCCGTTGAGCCAACTGTGCAGCAGAAGTGCCCGGATATTGGGCAACGACCTGCTGCAGAATGCCTTTGACCTTGTCGGTATGACCCAGGCGGCGCTCTACGTCAGCGAGTTTGTACAGCGAATCCGGCACCTTGGCGTGCTTGGGGTACAGCTGGCTGACCTTGGCAAATGCCTGGCCCGCCCCCTGCAAATCACCCTTTGCCAGGTTCACCTCGCCCAACCAGTACTGGGCGTTGCCCGCGTACTGGCTGTTTGGGTATTTGCGCAGGAAGGCGGTAAACGCCTGGCTGGCCTTATCGAAATCCTTGGCTTTGATCAGGTCGAAGGCTGCATCGTAATACAGCTTTTCCTTCGCAGGATCACCCGGTTCACTGCTGGAGGCAGGGGCTTGGCTCGCGGCCGCGGCCCCTACTGCTGCACCACCGGCAGCGGCGCTTGGCGCGCCACCGGCAGAAGAATTATCAGGAGTAGCGGCAGGTGTAACGCCGGCTCCTATGCGTCGATCAAGATCCTGGTAACGCTCCAGGCCTTCTTGCTTCAGCTGACGCACTTCATTCTGCAGAACTTCAATGGTGCCTTGTTGCTGCGCCAATTGATCCTGCATGCGTTGCAGCTGGTTGAACAGTTCGCCCTGTGCCGAAGGGGCGGACGTAGCCGCCCCCCCAGCATAGGCGCCGTTCGTGCCATAACCTGCTGGCGGATAGCTGCTCCCGCTATTGTTATAGCCAGAGTTGCTATCTTCCACAGGAACCGCAGCCCACACCGCAAGCGGTGCGAAGCTGAGAGCCAATACAGTTAGAGCACGACGGCACGTTCGCATGACGAATTACTTACGCAGTTCGACGCGACGGTTTTGAGCCCAGGACTGCTCGTCGTGGCCAGTAGCAACTGGACGCTCTTTACCGTAGGAAACCAGTTCCAGTTGGCCTGGGGCAACACCTTGCAGTACCAGGTAGCGCTGAACGGCTTTCGCACGACGCTCGCCCAGTGCCATGTTGTACTCACGAGTACCACGTTCGTCGGTGTTACCTTCCAGAACAACGCGAGCGCCGTTAGCTTTCAGGTCCTTCGCGTGAACGTCCAGAGCGCGCATGGCTTCTGGTTTCAGGTCCGAACTGTCGTATTCGAAGTAGAAAGTGGTGATAGCGCGCAGAGCAGCTTCTTCGCTCAGGGAGCCGTCAACTGCACCAGTGTTAGCGCCGTAACCAGCGTTTGGATCAACAGCTGCGCCTTCACCGGCATTGTCGCCGCCTTTAGACGAGCAACCAACGGCTACGGACAGAGCCAGAGCCAGAGCAGCAAACTTACCAAACTTCAGCATTTCCATCGTGAAACTCCTAATGAACCCCAGTGTGTTAAGTACTTCTTTTTGTAGCGCCGCGTCAGTTCAGGTAAGGGGACCAGGACGGTTCTCTGACTTCGCCTTGAGCGGTAGGAAGCGGGAGCCTCACGCGTCCATTAATGGACACGAGCATCAAGACTCCCCGGCCCTGCTGGCGGGTGGCGTAGATTACCATGGTGCCGTTGGGCGCAACAGTAGCTGACTCATCAAGGTTGGTATCTGTGAGGATTTTTACGGTTCCACGCTGCAAATCCTGGGCCGCAACCCGGAAATTAGTGAAGCCATCCTGACGGTGAATCATCACCAACGTCTTTTCATCAGCCGAAAGCTTAGGGTTAGCGTTGTAGTTACCAATAAAGGTCACTCGTTCCGCGCCGCCACCACTAATGCTCGATTTGTAGATTTGTGGCTTGCCGCCCCGGTCAGAGGTGAAATAGATGGTCGAACCATCCTTGCCCCAGAACGGTTCAGTATTGATACCCGGGCCACTGGTAACACGATTGATCTGGCGCGAAGCCATGTTCATCACGTAGATATCCGGGTTGCCGTCTTTAGACAGCACGAATGCCAGGCGCGAACCATCCGGCGACCAGGCTGGCGCGCCGTTGAGGCCTTCGAAGTTGGTGATCTGCTCACGACGACCAGTATCGATGTGCTGGACGAAAATGCGCGGACGCTTCTGCTCGAACGACACGTAGGCAATGCGCTTGCCGTCCGGCGCAAAGCGCGGCGACAGGATTGGCTCACGCGATTGCAGCAACGTCACGGCACGTGCGCCGTCGTAGTCCGAGCGCTGCAGAGTGTAGCGGGTGTTATCTACAGAGAAACGCTCAGCCGTTACGTAAAGCAGGCGTGTTGAGAACGCCCCTTTGATACCGGTGAGTTTTTCAAACGACTGGTCCGAGATGTAGTGGGCCATGTCCCGCAGTTGTTCGGTGGTGCCCGAAACGCTGCCGGTCAGGACCTGTTGCTCGGTGGCCACGTTGAACAAGGTGTATTGGATTTGCAGGCGACCGCCGGCCGGCACGATGTTGCCGACCATCAGGTACTGGGCGCCAACGGCTTTCCAGTCACGGAACACGACTTCGCTGGCCTGGTTCGGCTGGCTGATCATATTGCCTTTCGGAATCGGCGCGTAGTAACCGGAGTTGCGCAGGTCGTCGCTGACGATCTGGGCCATGTCGTCCGGCAACACACTGCCGCCCTGCCAACCGAACGGTACAACAGCGATCGGGGTGGCCCGGTCGCTACCGCTGGTTACCAGGATGTTCTTTTCATCCGCCGCCGCTATCCCTGCCATACAGCAAATAACGACAAGCATTCCTCGAAGAAGGTTTCTCACAAGGCTAGATCCTCAGGTGTGAATGTCATCTTGAATGAACGATAGGGAGCGAAGTCGCTTGGTTTCATTCCCTGCATCTCGGTCAACCGGCCAATGTTCTTGACTGCGGCAACCGCCGAACTGTCGAACGAACCATCACCACTGGACTTGGCCACGCTGACCGAAGTCACCGTACCGTCCGGCAACATGCCGATCTGCAGCACTACTGTCATGCCTTTGCGCGCCGAAGGTGGACGTGTCCAGCCTTCTGCTGCCCGTGCCCGAATCAGGTCGTCGAAACTGCCCGCGACTTCATCACCACGCTCATCGGCCAAGGCTTGCTGACGCTGCGGCGTGTCGGAGAGCAAATCTGCCAAGGCCTGGGCCTTTTTCTCTTCGGCGGATTTACGCGCTGCTTCCTGGGCCTTTTTCTTGGTGGCGTCGGCGGCAGCTTTCTTCTTCGCGTCGTCGGCGATCTTCTTCTTCGCCTCGTCTGCTTCAGCTTTTTTCTTGGCGTCTTCGGCGGCTTTCTTCTTCGCGTCTTCGACTATCTTTTTCTTGGCCTCTTCAGCGGCCTTTTTCTTGGCCTCTTCTTCGGCAGCTTTTTTCGCTTCTTCTTCAGATTTCTTCTTGGCTATATCAGCCAATTGTTTCTCTTCAGCCTTTTTAGCTTCGGCAGCTTTCTCGGACTTCTTGGCTTCATCAGCCTTTTTCGCCTCGTCGGCCTTCTTCGCTTCGTCAGCCTTTTTCGATTCCTCGGCCTTTTGAGCCGCCTCTTCTTTCTTTTGTTCCGCAGCAGCCTTCACCGCTTCCTGCTCGACCTTCTTCTGTTCCATCTGTTCGACTTCAGTCTGGCGCGCAGCCGACTTCTGGGCCTCACCCGCAATCTTCTGATTGGTCTGGGTGGTGGCCTGACTTTTCGATTTCAGCTGATACAGGGTCGCCTGCACGATCGGCTTGGCTGGCGGCAAGTCCGGGGTCATGGCAAAGCTGACGAACAACATGCCAAACACCAGGACGTGCAGGGCAATTGCCCAGACGCTAGGCCAGAAGTAGCTTTCCGAGGCGGACGGCTCTCGCTGTTGCTGCATCAGGGCGCCTCGGTAATCAAGCCAACGTTACCGACGCCGGCCTTCTGCAGCCCGCCCATGGCGCCCATGACGGAGCCGTAGTCGACCGACTTGTCGCCGCGAATGAAGACCTGGGTGTGCTTGCCGCCTTCGTTGCCGGAGCGAATGATCTTGGTCACAGCATCAGTCATCGCCGGCAGGGTCAGAGCCTTGTCCTGCTGCTTCTGGGTGTCGACTTCGCTGCCAAGGTTCCAGTAATAGGTCTTGTCAGCCTTGATCGAGATGGTCAAGACCTGGGTATTGTTGTCCTGAGGCAAGGCTTCGCTGGAAACCTTGGGCAGATCAACCTTCACACCCTGGTTGAGCATCGGCGCGGTCACCATGAAGATCACCAGCAGCACCAGCATCACGTCGATGTAAGGCACTACGTTCATCTCGGCGACCGGCTTGCGCTTGGTTCGAGCTCGAGTGATTAAAGCCATCGGGGAGTACCTGCTTATTCTTCGCTGGTGTGCACTTTACGGTGCAGGATCGCCTGGAATTCATCGGCGAAGGTGTAGTAACGGCCAATCAGGTTCTCGCCGCGCGCGGCAAAACGGTTGTAGGCGATAACAGCGGGGATAGCGGCGAACAGGCCGATCGCGGTAGCGATCAGAGCTTCGGCGATACCTGGGGCCACTGTGGCCAGGGTAGCTTGCTGGGCCTGGGCCAGGCCTCGGAAGGAGTTCATGATCCCCCACACGGTACCGAACAGGCCGATGTACGGGCTGACGGAACCAACGGTGGCGAGAAACGGCAGGCTCTGCTCCAGCTTCTCTTCTTCACGGGAGATGGCGACGCGCATGGCACGAGCCACGCCTTCCATCACTGCTTCCGGATCAACACCCGGCTGCTGACGCAGACGCGAGAATTCCTTGAAGCCGGCCCGGAAGATTTGCTCCACACCCGAATCCGGGTCCGGGTTGCTGCCGGCCTGGCGGTAGAGCTTGGACAGGTCGATACCCGACCAGAAGCGCTCTTCAAAGCTCTCCAGGGCACGTCGACCGGCACGCAGCAGGTTGCTGCGCTGAAAAATCATGACCCAAGAGGTAACCGATGCGGCTACCAGGATCAGCATCACCAGTTGAACCACAACACTGGCATTGCTGACCAGGCTCCACATGGAGGAATGGTCGACGACGGTAGGTTCCACGCTAAATCTCCTGCTTTGATTGTTTACCCGCGCCGCTCACGGCGGCAAAGGCCGCACGTAGAGTTTCGGGAATGGCCCGAGGTTTCAAACTGTTGGTGCGTACACACGCCACCAGGAACTGCCCCTCACAGAGCAGCGTTGCATCCGTTGCCCGCCTGACCTGCTGCTTGAAACGCAGGCTGGCACGGTTCAATTCGATTACTTCAGCGCTAACCAGAAGCTCGTCGTCCAGTCGCGCCGGCGCGTGGTAACGCGCCTCGCTGGAATGCACGACGAATAACAGGTCCTCCCCTGCCAGCTGGGATTGGGCAAAGCCCAGCTCCCGTAGCCGCTCGGTTCGAGCCCGCTCCATGAACTTGAGGTAATTGACGTAATAAACGATGCCGCCGGCATCGGTGTCCTCGTAATAAACGCGACAGCGATGTGCGAACGACTGATCCCCGTTTTGCGCGCGCATACTCTAGTGCTTACTCCTGAGGTTGCCAATCCGGCTGGGCAACTGTTTTTTCATTCTTTGAAACATTTGCAGTGACTGAATGACGACGCCAGACACTGGGACAGCACAAACATCGAATAAATCGACTCCCATGAAGCTTTTAATCGTCCACTGCATCGAGGAATTCGTCTACCACGGGCATCTCACCCAATCGTGACGGAATGTTTAACCCAAAGTGCAGATAAGCGTGACGCGTCACCACCCGCCCCCTTGGCGTACGCATGATGTAGCCCTGCTGGATCAGGTACGGCTCAAGAACATCCTCAATGGTGTGCCGCTCTTCACTGATGGCCGCAGCCAGGCTGTCAACGCCCACCGGGCCGCCGTCGAATTTCTCGATCATGGTCAAGAGTAGACGTCGATCCTGGTGATCGAAACCATGCTCGTCCACGTCCAGCAAGTTCAGCGCCAAGTCAGCCACTGCCTTGGTGATATGCCCCTTGGCCCGCACTTCAGCAAAATCGCGCACACGACGCAGCAATCGGTTGGCGATCCGTGGCGTGCCACGGGCACGACGCGCAATCTCAAACGCGCCTTCCGGGTCCAAGGGCAAGCCAAGTATGCTCGCCGAACGGCTGACGATGGTCGCCAGATCCGCCGTGCTATAGAACTCAAGACGCTGAACAATGCCGAAACGGTCTCGCAATGGGTTGGTGAGCATGCCCGCACGAGTCGTCGCCCCCACCAGGGTGAACGGTGGCAGGTCGAGCTTGATCGAGCGCGCCGCCGGACCTTCGCCGATCATGATGTCGAGCTGAAAGTCCTCCATCGCCGGGTACAGCACTTCCTCAACGATGGGCGACAACCGGTGAATCTCGTCGATAAACAGTACGTCGTGAGGTTCAAGGTTGGTGAGCAGCGCCGCAAGATCACCCGGACGCTCCAACACCGGGCCGGAGGTGGATTTGATCGACACCCCCATTTCCTGCGCAATGATATTGGCCAGGGTGGTTTTACCCAGCCCCGGTGGACCGAAAATCAATGTGTGATCCAGGGACTCACTGCGCCCGCGCGCGGCCTGGATAAACAACTCCATTTGCTCACGCACGGTGGGCTGGCCGATGTAGTCGGCCAGGCTCAGGGGGCGGATGGCCCGGTCCTGAACTTCTTCACGGTCGCGCGGACCAGTGGCCGCAATCAGACGATCAGCTTCAATCACTTAAATCATTCCCTTCAGGGCTCGGCGGATCATGTCTTCGCTGCTCAGGTTCTTGTCTTTAATCGCCGACACCGCCTTGCTTGCCTCCTGCGGCTTATAGCCCAGAGAGATAAGCGCGCTGACCGCATCGCTTTCGGCGCTCGCTACTTGGCCCGCCGGCATATCCGGTTGGTTCGGCACCAGGGCGAACATGCTCGGCACAACCTCCCAGGCCTTGAAGCGGTCTTTGAGCTCGACCAACAGGCGCTCGGCGGTTTTCTTGCCCACACCCGGTACCTTGGTCAAAGCCGAGGTGTCCTGGGCCGAAACGGCACGCACCAACTCGTCTACTTCCAGGCTCGACATCAAGGCCAGCGCCAGTTTCGGCCCTACGCCATTGAGGCGAATCAGTTCGCGAAAAAAGTCTCGGTCACGCTTGCCGATGAAACCATAGAGTAGTTGCGCGTCTTCGCGCACCACCAAATGGGTATGCAGCGTTATCGGCTCACCGACCGACGGTAGGCGATAGAGTGTGGTCATGGGCACTTCGAGTTCATACCCCAACCCGTTTACATCCAGAATCAGATGCGGCGGCTGTTTCTCAGCCAGGGTGCCGCGCAAGCGTCCAATCACGGTTCAAATCCTTAAAGCGTGGGGGTCAGAACGAGGCCTGACCGCAAATTTCGATTGCGCTGATGCTATCAGAGACGCAGCCGCCCGCCACGACTGCGTGCTGTGCCCAACCCGTGGGGAAGCAGGCTGGAACGGGTGTGTGCATGGCAAATGGCAATAGCCAGGGCGTCAGAGGCATCAATCTGCGGTTTTGAGGTGAGCTTGAGCATGTGCATGACCATCATCTGAACCTGCTCTTTATTAGCGGCGCCGGTGCCGACCACGGCCTGCTTGACCTGAGTAGCAGTGTATTCCGCGATTTCCAGGCTCTCTTCGGCGCCGGCGACGATGGCAGCGCCACGGGCTTGGCCGAGCTTCAACGCCGAGTCAGCGTTTTTTGCCATGAACACCTTTTCAATGCCCATGGTCACCGGCCCGTAGGTCTGGATCACTTCGCGCACGCCGCGATAAACAATCTGCAGGCGCTCGGCTAACTCGCCCGCGCCGGTGCGGATGCAGCCCGAGGCGACATAGACGCAGCCGCGCGGGGTGTGTTGCACCACACCAAAGCCGGTGATGCGCGAACCGGGGTCGATACCTAGGATTAAAGTCATAACGCCTGCAGGTTGGATAAACACATTTTTTGATACACCGTAGTTCCAATGTGGGAGGGGGCTTGCTCCCGATAGCAGTGTGTCAGTCAGCTTATGTCTAACTGGACGACCGCCATCGGGAGCAAGCCCCCTCCCACATTTGGATCTACGTCATTCCTCAGACTAGCTGTTCGGCCACGGATTCCGGGATGTCGGCGTTGGAATACACGTTTTGCACATCATCCAGGTCTTCCAGCATATCCAGCAGCTTCAGCACCTTCTGCGCGCCATCCAAGTCCAACTCGGCACTGGTGGTCGGCAGCATCACGATCTCGGCGTCGGAGCCTTTGAAGCCGGCCGCTTCCAGGGCGTTACGCACGGCGTAGAATCCGGCAAACGAGGTAAACACGTCGATGGAGCCATCTTCGTTGGTGACCACATCGTCGGCATCGGCCTCCATGGCGGCCTCCATCAGCGCATCCTCATCCACACCCGGCGCGAAGGATATCTGGCCCTTGCGCTCAAACAGGTAAGCCACCGAACCGTCGGTGCCGAGGTTGCCCCCGCATTTGCTGAACGCATGGCGCACAGCTGCGGCAGTGCGGTTGCGGTTATCGGTCATGCACTCGACCATCACCGCCACGCCGCCTGGGCCATAGCCTTCGTAGGTCAGCTCAACCATGTCGTCGGTATCGGCAGCGCCGGCACCACGGGCCACAGCGCGGTCGATAATGTCGCGGCTCATGTTGGCGCCGAGCGCTTTGTCCAGTGCCAGGCGCAGACGCGGGTTGGAGCCCGGATCACCACCGCCTTGACGGGCAGCGACGGTCAGCTCGCGAATCCACTTGGTGAAAATCTTGCCTTTCTTGGCATCCTGACGCTCTTTGCGGTGCTTGATGTTCGCCCACTTGGAATGGCCAGCCATAACACAACTCCGAAATTCTCTAGAAACCTTGATCAACCCCGCCCCAGGCGGGATACAGCTCTTTAACGCAAAGGCGCATCCGAAGATGCGCCTTTTTGACTGCGTAAAACCCTATAGCGCTTTCACGCAGCAGCCTTACTCAGCCTTTGGCGTCTCGCGCAGACGGATGTGCAGTTCGCGCAGCGCCTTGGCATCCACCACACCCGGAGCCTGGGTCATGACGTCCGCAGCACTCTGGGTTTTCGGGAAGGCGATCACTTCACGGATCGACTGGGCACCGGTCATCAGCATCACCAGACGGTCGAGACCGAACGCCAGGCCACCGTGAGGCGGCGCGCCGTACTTCAGGGCGTCGAGAAGGAAGCCGAACTTCTCTTCCTGCTCCGCTTCGTTGATGCCCAACAGGCGGAATACCGCTTGTTGCATCTCTTTGCGATGGATACGGATCGAACCGCCACCCAGTTCGGTGCCGTTTAGCACCATGTCGTAGGCACGGGACAGTGCGCCAGCCGGGTTGGCTTCCAATTCCTCAGGCGAGCACTTCGGCGCGGTGAACGGATGGTGCAAGGCGCTGAAGCTGCCGTCGTCGTTCTCTTCGAACATCGGGAAGTCGACAACCCACATCGGTGCCCACTTGCAAGTCAGCAGGTCCAGGTCGTGGCCCAGCTTGATACGCAGCGCGCCCAAGGCTTCGCTGACGATCTTGGCTTTGTCTGCACCGAAGAACACGATGTCGCCGTCGACCGCGCCAACGCGATCCAGAATCGCGTTGAGGTTGTCCAGCGGAATGTTTTTCACGATCGGCGATTGCAGACCGTCAACACCGTTGGCGCGCTCGTTGACCTTGATGTACGCCAGGCCCTTGGCACCGTAGATGCCGACAAACTTGGTGTAGTCGTCGATCTGCTTGCGCGGCATGCTCGCGCCGCCAGGCACGCGCAGGGCCGCGATGCGGCATTTAGGGTCGTTGGCCGGGCCGCTGAAAACTTTGAAATCAACTTCTTTCAGTTGGTCGGCAACGTCCACCAGTTCCAACGGGTTACGCAGGTCTGGCTTGTCGGAGCCGTAGCGGCGCATGGCTTCTTCGAAGGTCATGTGCGGGAATTCGCCGAATTCCAGGTCCAGCACTTCCTTGAACAGGTTGCGGATCATCTGCTCGGTCAGGCCCATGATCTCTTTTTCATCGAGGAAACTGGTCTCGATGTCGATCTGGGTGAATTCCGGCTGGCGGTCGGCGCGCAGGTCTTCGTCGCGGAAGCACTTGGCGATCTGGTAGTAACGGTCGAAGCCGGCCACCATCAGCAGTTGCTTGAACAACTGCGGCGATTGCGGCAGAGCGAAGAACGAACCGGCGTGGGTACGGCTAGGCACCAGGTAGTCACGCGCGCCTTCCGGGGTGGCCCGGGTAAGGATCGGCGTTTCTACGTCAAGGAAGCCGTTTTCGTCGAGGAAGCGGCGGATGCTGGTGGTCATGCGCGAACGCAGACGCAGCTTCTCGGCCATTTCCGGACGACGCAAGTCGAGGAAGCGGTAGCGCAGGCGGGTTTCTTCGCCGACGTCGGAATATTCATTCAGTGGAAACGGCGGAGTTTCCGACTCGTTCAGCACTTCCAGCTCATAACCCAGCACTTCGATCGCACCGGACGCCATGTTCGCGTTCACGGCACCGGCCGGACGCAGGCGAACCTTGCCGGTGATCTTCACGACGTATTCGCTGCGCACACGGTCAGCGGCGGCGAAGCTCTCGGCGCGGTCCGGGTCAAATACCACTTGGGCCAGACCATCACGATCACGGATATCGAGGAAGATCACCCCGCCGTGGTCGCGGCGACGGTGAACCCATCCGCAAAGGGTAATTTCCTGACCTTCCAGGGTCTCGTTCAGTTGGCCGCAATAGTGGCTGCGCATCATGGTCGTGGTTTCACTTCTCGTAATTCGAAATTCGGTGGAGGCTTGCCTCGTCACCGCACAGTTAAGCAGGGGACGGATAATGCAGTAGCCTGCGCGTGGAGTTCAACTCAGTCTGCTTTGTCGCCGCCGGCCAGATTCTTCTTCGAGCCGGTCTTGAAATCGGTCTCGTACCAGCCGCTGCCGCTCAGGCGGAAGCCTGGCATGGACAACATCTTCTTGAGCTCGGGTGCCTGGCAGGCCGGGCAATCGACCAACGGCGCGGCGCTGATCTTCTGGATGGCTTCCAACTGATGTCCACAGGAAGCACATTGATAGTCGTACATGGGCATGGCGATGTCTCGGCGATCGATCGTTACTGTGCCGCGCCCGCTCTTGGAGTAGAGCAGAGGGAGAAAGCCCCGGCAGCAGCAAAGCGCGAGATTATATCTGGTAAATCGAGGCAGCGCAGCCGGCTTTCTGCCCGGAGCCTGGTCCACTTCGACGGCGGACCGGCCCCAAAGCCGACCGATCACTCAGGGTTTGGCGAGGCAACACGGCCTTTTAATAGATGAACCACGCACACAACCCTGACCAAGCCACTGAAGTTCTTCACACCTCCATACCGCAAGTGCACTTCCCGATCGACATAGGACAGCAGCGCACTGACAGAGCAGGCATTGATCCTGGCTATTTCCGTGAGGATGTTCCAATAGATCTGCTCGAGCCGCAGACAAGTGGAAAACCCATTGAGCCGTACCGATCGGGACATTGGCTTGGCCAGCCCCATATCGAACCCCTTGGCGAAGGGGTCGACGTTTATCTTATGAAAACCACCGGTTTCCATTACTCCAATATCCACTCCACGTGACATACACCTGACACTCCATTGCCAAACAGCAGCCCACGGGTCCTCCCATTGGGCAGTGACCCTATAAAACAGCAGGACGAGGCAGGCAGCCAGAAGACGGGACGTTGAAAGTCGTAGGACAACGCTAGGAAATGCATGGAAACAAGCAAGTGGCGCCGCGATGGCGCCACTCCGGGTCAACGACTACTGATTTTCGAGCAGAGAGCGCAGCATCCACGCGGTTTTCTCGTGAACCTGCATACGCTGAGTCAACAAGTCTGCAGTCGGCTCATCGCTGACTTTATCAAGCAGCGGGAAAATACCCCGCGCGGTCCGTGTGACAGCTTCCTGGCCCGCCACCAACTGCTTGATCATCTCTTCTGCGCTGGGTACGCCCTCTTCTTCCTTGATGGAAGACAGACGGGCATAGATCGAATAGGCGCCCGGCGCCGGAAAACCCAGGGCACGGATACGCTCGGCAATAGAGTCAACCGCCAGCGCCAGCTCGTTGTACTGCTCTTCGAACATCAAGTGCAGCGTCCGAAACATGGGGCCCGTGACGTTCCAATGGAAGTTGTGGGTCTTCAGGTACAGTACATAGGTATCGGAAAGCAGTCGTGATAGCCCATCGACGATGGATTTACGATCTTCTTCACTGATACCGATATCGATTGCCATGTTTATCCCCTTCAATTGACAAGCATTCATTGATCAGGTGCAGGACCACTGTAGCAAGAGTGCTGCTGACGCGCAGCCCGCCAAGGACACGGTGCGGCAAATGGTCCTGCGCTTTACGCCCTCTTCGGCGGCAACCAAGTCATTTGAGCCACGCAGGAAAATTCCCGCCAAACGCCCAAAAAACACCCGCACCTGTCTAGGACCGGCGTTTCACGCAGAAATGCCCCGCACCCTGCAAAGCACGAAAATGCTTGATTTGAGTAGGCACAGCCTTTGCTGTTAAATAGGCAGCGTGTCGCCGCCGTTTTTTCACGGCGAGCGGCATAGGCTGATACCCGTGCACGTGCCCAACGCCTCCCATTGTTCAGAAGCGAACCGTGCCAGTCAGCTCTTCCTTGTGATCCGTCTTAACGTGAGTTAATCAAAATGTTGAAAATCGTCCACCTGCTAACGGGCGTTGCAGCGTTGCTGCTGTCCTTTATCCCGAGCCTGCAGCCTGAAAGCCTGCCCTACCTGCAACAACATGACGCTTTGTACCTGGCCTTGTTCGGCCTTCTTAACCTGACGCTCGCCCCAGTAATCCCTTACTGGAACAAAGGCACGCGCCATCAACTGCAAAACCTGGTCAGCGCGCTGCTGGTACTGACCGTTGTCGTACAAACCCTCACCCTCCTGGCACCCATGCCTGAAGTCGGCGGCCATCCGGCCATCCTGCTCAGCCTGGTAATTGCTGTGGTCGCCATCGCTCTTCACCTGGCTATCAGCTTCTACCGCTCGTCCCCCGCGGCCGCGTCGCAAAACTACGACATGACCAATCGGGATACCGGTACCGTCAAGTGGTTCAACACATCCAAAGGCTTCGGCTTTATTTCCCGTGATTCGGGCGACGATATCTTCGTCCACTTCCGGGCCATTCGCGGCGAAGGCCATCGTGTTCTGGTTGAAGGCCAGCGCGTGGAGTTTTCCGTGATGAATCGCGACAAAGGCCTACAAGCCGAAGACGTGATCGCTGCATTGCCGCGTCGCTGATTCCAGCCGTCGCAGCAAAAAAACCGCGATCCAGCCTGGCTGGGTCGCGGTTTTTTTATTGCCTGTCGATCAGTAGTGAGGCGGCGGCGCTTCTTCTTCAGATGACTCGAATTGCCCGCCCATTTCTTCCTGGCGCTTAAGCAGCGCGGTCATCTGCAACTGCAGCCGTTCGACGGCCCGCTGCTGGGTGACCAGGATGTCATTCAGAGTTTCGATGGTGTCGTCCTGGAAGGCCAGGCGGCTTTCCAGTTCAGTGACGCGGTCTTGCAGATCCATGGTTCAGCCCTGGGTAAAGATAAAGTCGGCGGGCAGCAGCTCGCGCAGACGCGAACGAATGGCGACCAGTTGCTCTTCAGTGTACGGCTGGGCCGGATGCTTGCCCCACACTGGAGCAGGCCAGGCAGCGTCATCACGCTTGCGTACGATCACATGCACATGTAATTGGCTGACGACGTTGCCCAGCGCGCCAATGTTCATCTTGTCGGCGGCCAACCCTTCATTCAGCCACTGCGCCAAGGCCGTGGTCTCTTGCCACAGGGTATGTTGATCTGCGACATCCAGCTGAAACACTTCGCTGATACCGTTGATACGCGGCACCAGGATGAACCAGGGGTAGTTCGAATCATTGGACAGCAGCAGGCGGCACAGCGGGAAGTCCCCGATGACCAGTGTGTCTTGTTGCAAACGTTGATCTAAGGCGAACACCACGGGCACTCCGTTCGGCAGGTCAGTTTCAGGCGCCAGCATACCTTTGAACGCGCCAGGCTTCACGGCGAATGGCAGCAACGTAACGCAAACCGATAAAAACCTGCACTCTTAAGAGGCAGGCAAATATTTGAGCTACGCTAATCCGGGCCTTTCAAGGGCGCACCAAAATGACCCACTTGTGCATCAAAGGGATCCGCCGACTACCCACTTGTAGGGTGAACCGGTAACGTTTTTCTCTGGCACAGTGTTTTAGTACCACCGAACAGGCGTAACCCATGCACGTCAAGCCCAAACAAAACGGCGTAAAAACACCGTACTTATGAGGTTTTTACACGCCCACCACGCTTTTCACGAAAAAATGACATTCGGTTACCGGTTTGGGCGCGCTTGTTGCATTCACACTCACATCGTCGGCAACGACACCCGTTTGGAAGCAGGTGTTTCGCGATAAAAGAACAGCAGCGTTTCGATGCGCCCCACGGAAGGTTTCAAACTTCGAAAGAGGTCTGAAAACAGCATTGAAGTTGTCAGTCCCGTAACATTCAGGACTGTGAATTTGCGACATGGAGCTAGCAATTTACGACAGCCTCGTAAAGAAGCTGAAAGGAAAGTTTGGTAAGTATCGTCATTAGAGTCTGCGTGATATAACTTTGCGCCGACACAAAAAAGAAAGAGCCGCCCAGATAAAAATACAGGTGGGACGGCAGTACTCTTCCGAAAACCAAAGGAGCAAATCACGATGCGCGTGATGAAGTGGAGCATGATCGCCCTGGCTGTTTCTGCAGGCACCTCGCAGTTCGCAATCGCGTCCTCTCAGGACGACGCAAAGGGCTTTATCGAAGATAGCACCCTGACCGCGAAAACCCGTGCAATGTACATGAACCGTGACTACAAGGACGGCGTGGGTAACGTGCGTCGTGGTAACGGTACCTACACCACCGGCACCGACGACAAAGTCAGCGGCTACCGTCAAGACACCGGTATCAGCGAGTTGCTCACCTACCAATCCGGCTTCACCCAAGGCACCGTCGGCTTCGGCGTCGATGCCATGGCCATGGGCAGCTATAAGCTTGATGGCGGTGCGGGCCGTGCCGGTAACGGTCTGTTCGCAACCAATGGCGCTGGCGAGCCAGAATCCACTCAGTCCAAAGTGGCTGGGGCAGCAAAACTCCGCATCTCCGACACCGTGCTGAAATATGGCAACCAGTTCGTATCCAGCCCGGTTTTCACTACCGACGACGGCCGTCTGCTGCCTGAAGTCGCCACCGGCACCTTGATCACCAGCAACGAGATCAAAGGTCTGGAATTGACCGCTGGCCGCTTCACCGCACTGAGCGCGCAAACCGGCATGGGCCGTGACAGCATCAACGGTCGCAGCCGTGTTACCGGCAAGCAAAACCCAGGGCTGAGTGCAGCGAATATCGCTGGCTTTACCTACTCGGGCCTTGAGAACTTCATTTTCGCGTTCCACGCCTCCGATGTTGAAGACTACTGGAAGAAACAGTACGTCAACGTCTTCTACACCCTGCCGCTGAGCGACAAGCAATCGTTGAGTTTCGACTTCAACGGCTACCGCAGCAAGGACGACGGCAAGAAGCTGAACGGCGACCTGGACAACCGCGTCTGGAGCCTGGCAGCTGCGTATAGCATCGACGCACACAAGTTCACCCTGGCTTACCAGCAGTCCTCTGGTAAAACCGGTTACAACTACGGTGTCGACGGTGGCGGTACCGTTTACCTGGCCAACTCCGTGCAAATCTCCGACTTCGTTGGCGAAGACGAGAAGTCCTGGCAGGCTCGCTACGACCTGAACATGGCCTCGTTCGGCGTGCCAGGTCTGAGCTTCATGACCCGTTACACTCGCGGTAGCAACGTTACCGTTGCAGATTCCAGCGATGGTAAAGAGCACGAGTGGGACGTGGAAGCCAAGTACGTACTGCAAGAAGGCCCGGCCAAAGGTCTGTCCTTCCGCGTTCGTAACGCAATCTACAGCGGCACCAACAGCGATTACCGCGCGACCAACTACGACAACCTGGTCGACACCCGTGTGATCGTAGAATACCCACTGAGCATCTTGTAATTTCAGTGGTCAGCTGATTGCGCTAACGCGTAACGCTAATAAAAACCGGCGCCCTTAATCAGGTCGCCGGTTTTTTTATGACCTACAAAAAGCGCTTCAATTTTACATAGCAAGCTAACTAAGAAACCTAGGCTTACTAGTTGTGTTACTCGGCGTCGATTAAAACTTGATAGTTGCCAAAGGGGAGTGACAAAAAACAAGGGGCATGAAGCCCCTTGTCTTTAACAGCAATAGCTGACCGAGCGGCCAAGTTAATAAAGCAACTGATTACACAGCCGCTTCCTGAACCACACGAATAACCCGTTGCGGAAACGGAATATCAATCCCCGCCGCCTTTAAACGATCACGCGCCAGTTCATTGAGCATGAAGACTACATCCCAATAATCCGGGGTTTTGGTCCAGCAACGCAGGGAAACCGTGATGGAGCTATCGCCCAAGGTCGAGACCACCGCAACCGCTGCAGGATCAGTCAGTACACGGGGATCTTTTGACAGTTCCAGAAGCACGTCACGGGCTTTTTGCAGGTCGGCGTCATAATCCACGCCCACATCAAACACCACCTTGCGGGTCGGCTGACGGTTGGTGTTGGTGATGATGCCGTTGGACAGGATGCCGTTAGGTACGATCACGGTCTTGTTGTCGCCAGTGCGCAGCACGGTGTGGAAGATCTGGATGCTGTCGACAGTGCCCGAGGTGCCTTGGGCTTCGATCCAGTCACCAATGCGGAATGGGCGGAACAACAGAATCAGCACGCCACCGGCGAAGTTGGCCAGGCTGCCCTGCAATGCCAAGCCAATGGCCAGGGTCGCGGCACCGATGGCCGCCACGAACGAGGTAGTCGCCACGCCGATCATCGAGGCCACGCTGACAATCAGCATGACCTTCAGCGCAATGTTCGCCAGGCTGGTGATGAAGTGTTGCAGTGCCAGGTCCGCGTTACGCAGAGCCAGCAAGCGACCTACACGGTGGGTCAATACGTTGATCAGCCACCAGCCAATGGCCAGGGTGATCACTGCCAGTAGTACTCGGCTGCCGTATTCCATGATCATCGGGATCCACGACTGTGAGGTCTTGATCAGGTGATCCACTTCAGCATTGAAATCCATCTATCGTCTCCTGTTTGGCGGATGTGCGGCTTTATTGACGGCCTAAAAACGCAAATGAGCCCCGTAGGGCTCAAGTGCAGGCACAGGTTATGGGGCGTGGGACGTCAAAATCGCCCGCTGGTTCCCCAAAATGCCATCAGTCGCGGAAGTTATTGAACTGCAGCGGCATGTCGAAGGTTTTGGCGCGCAGGGCAGCGATGGCCTCTTGCAGGTCATCACGTTTCTTGCCAGTGACGCGAACCTGCTCACCCTGGATGGCCGCCTGGACTTTCAGCTTGGCGTCCTTGATATGGGCGACGATCTTCTTCGCCAGCTCCTTGTCGATGCCTTCCTTTAACACTGCTTCCTGCTTCATCAGCTTGCCGGAAGCGTAGGCGTCCTTGATTTCAAGGCACTGTGCATCGATCTTGCGCTTGACCAACGACAGCTTGAGGATCTCGATCATCGCTTCCAGCTGGAAATCGGCTTCAGCGGTCAGGTTGACGGTCAGTTCCTTTTCCTTGAACTCGAAGCTGCCCTTGCCCTTCAGGTCATAGCGACGGTCCAGCTCCTTGACGGCGTTCTCGACGGCGTTGGTGACTTCGTGTTTGTCCAGTTCAGATACCACGTCGAACGAAGGCATGTGATTTCTCCAATATAAGGGGCGGGTTCAGTAGAGATGGAGCGCGCCCGAGCTAAAATGCCGGGGCATTATAGCGGTTCTTTCGCCCCGTTCACCGCAGGCGACCCTACGGAGCACAAACTGATGTCGACCACCTGGCATATTCTCGGCGCCGGCAGCCTGGGCACACTCTGGGCCACGCGCTTGGCTCGCGCCGGCCTGCCCGTGAGGATGATTCTGCGCGATAAGGCGCGCCTTGCCAGCTATCAGGCCGGTAAGGGGCTGACGTTGGTCGAACACGGTATAGAAAAGACTTATCCGGTGATTGGCGAAACGCCTGACAACCCCGAGCCGATTCATCGCCTGCTGGTTGCGTGCAAAGCCTACGACGCCCAGAGCGCCGTCGCACATTTGCAGCATCGCCTGTCGCCACACGCCGAGCTGGTCCTTTTGCAAAACGGCCTTGGCAGCCAGGACGCAGTGGTTGCTCAGTTCCCCCAAGCACGCTGCATCTTCGCCTCCAGCACCGAAGGCGCGTTTCGCGACGGCGATTGGCGCGTGGTGTTTGCAGGCCACGGCTACACCTGGCTGGGGGATGCAGCCCACCCTGCCCCACCGCTGTGGCTGAACGACCTTCACGCCGCCGGCATCCCCCACGAATGGAGCACCGACATTCTTACGAGGCTATGGCGCAAGCTCGCGCTCAATTGCGCGATCAACCCGCTGACCGTGCTTTACCAGTGCCGCAACGGCGAACTGCAAACCCATCAATGTGAAGTGGCAACCCTGTGCGCTGAACTCGGTGAGCTGCTGGAATGTTGCGGCCAACCCGACGCCGCGCTGGACCTGCAACACGAAGTGGAACGGGTGATCCACGCCACAGCCGCTAACTACTCCTCCATGTACCAGGACGTCGCCAACGCCCGCCGCACCGAAATCAGTTACCTGTTGGGCTATGCTTGCCAGGCGGCCGCACGCCACCAATTGAACCTGCCGCATTTGCAGCAGTTGCAGGTGCGTTTGATTGATCAGTTAGTTGCACGCGGATTGCCCCGCGACTGAACCACGCGCTACCCTGCCCGCCTGTCTATCACCTGGGATAACCCTGATGCCGCTGCGCCAGCGCCTCGAAAATCTACCGGTTGGGCAGAAACTGCTGGCCGCCCTGTTGGTGTTGTTGACCACCGTATTGCTGGTGGCCAACCTGACCTTTATCAGCGCTGCGTACTGGATTTCCCAGGAAAGCATGGCACCTCAGGCGTTGCAGGCCATCGGTCGCCTGGTATCCAACCCGGGCCTCGCCGCCGAAGCACTCGAATCCCCCGCCCAAGCCGATGCCCTGCTCAGTGAGCTGACCAGCTATTCGCCATTACGCGCCGCCGCCCTGTATGACGGCGAAGGCAACCGGCTGGCGCAGATGCAACACGGTGATCGCCTGCACTTGCCGGACAACTATCGGCATATCGAGGCGTGGCGTGTTACCGAGTTTCGCAGTAACCAGATCATCACCCTGCCCCGGGCAGGCCAGCCTTCCGGGCATTTGCTGCTGGTGGCCAGCAGCGAACTGCCGGTGGCCTTCTACACCGGCACGCTGACGGCCAGCCTGGGTATCCTGATTTTCAGTGTGCTGCTATGGCTGATCATCGCCCGGCAGATCAAGCGCCTGATTACCCGGCCGATCCACGAATTGGAAGAACTGTCGCGCCAAGTAACCCGCGAAGAGAACTACGCCCTGCGCGCCGGCCGTGGTAACCGCGATGAAATCGGCAGCCTGGCCGAAGCTTTCAACACTATGCTCTCGCGTATCGAAGCTCGCGAACAGCAGCTCAAGCGCGCAAGGGACGACTCCCAGGCCGCTTATGACCAAGCCCAAGGCTTGGCCGAAGAAACACGCCATACCAACCGAAAGTTGGAGCTGGAAGTCCAGGTTCGCAGCAAGATCGAGAAAAAACTCACCGGTTTTCAAAACTACCTGAACAGCATCATCGACTCGATGCCCTCGGCGCTGATCGCCCTGGACGAACAACTCTACGTCACCCAGTGGAACCAGGAGGCCAGCGCGCTTTCCGGTACGCGTCTGGATGAAGCGCTGAATCAGCCGATCTACCTCGCTTTTCAACCGCTCAAGCCGTACCTGCCGCAGATCAAGGCTACGGTGGAGCAGCACACGGTAGAACGCATCGAGCGTGTCACCTGGATCAAGGATGATGAACCCAAGCATTACGCCCTGACCTTCTACCCTCTGATGGGCGGAGCCGGGCGGGGCGTGGTGATCCGTATCGACGACATCACTCAGCGCCTGTCCCTGGAAGAAATGATGGTGCAGTCGGAAAAAATGCTCTCGGTCGGTGGGCTTGCCGCCGGTATGGCTCACGAGATCAACAATCCGCTGGGGGCGATCCTGCATAACGTGCAGAACATCCGGCGCCGGCTGTCGTCCGACCTACCCAAAAACCTGGAATTCGCCGAGCAGGCAGGTATCGAACTGGAAAAGATCAACCGCTACCTGGAAGGCCGTGAGGTGCCACAATTGCTGGATGGCATCCAGCAAGCCGGTGCGCGAGCGGCCAAGATCGTCACTCACATGCTCAGCTTCAGCCGCCGCAGCAACCGGCAGATGGCGCCTTGCGACCTGCCGGCGCTGATCGACCAGGCCGTGGAAATTGCCGGTAACGACTTCGATCTGGCCATCGGTTTCGACTTCAAGGGCCAGGCGATCATTCGTCAGTTCGACCCCCAATTGGGCCCGGTGCCCGGCACTGCCAACGAGCTGGAACAAGTACTGCTCAACCTGCTAAAAAACGCAGCCCAGGCCATTCATCTGCGTGAAGACGATCGCGAACCGGGGCGCATCATCCTGCGCACACGTCTTAACCCGCCGTGGGCAGAGATTCAGGTGGAAGACAACGGTATCGGCATGAGTGAGAACGTACGTAAACGCACTTTCGAGCCGTTCTTCACCACCAAAGAGATCGGCCAGGGCACTGGGCTTGGGCTTTCGGTTTCTTACTTCATCGTCACCAACAACCACAAAGGGCAGATGGAGGTGCATTCCACCCTCGGTCAAGGCACCTGTTTTACCCTGCGCTTACCCTTGGCGGGCAGCCAACTGCCGCCCAATGAACTGACCCAACTGGAGCACTGACCATGGGCTTTCGCCTGTCGAAGATTTACACCCGTACTGGAGACACAGGCGAAACCGGCCTCGGCGACGGTCGCCGTGTAACCAAGGACCACCCGCGAGTTGAGGCCATCGGCGAAGTCGATTCGCTGAACAGCCAACTGGGATTATTACTGGCGGGCCTGGAAGAGCAGAGTGGCAAGCATCCGGAACTCAAAGATGTGATCGAGGTACTGACCCCATGCCAACATCGATTATTCGACCTCGGCGGTGAGCTGGCGATGCCGGTGTACAAGGCGCTGAACGCAGCGGAAGTGGATCGGCTGGAGGCCGCGATTGATCGCTGGAATGAAGAGGTCGGGCCGCTGGAAAACTTCATCCTGCCCGGTGGCTCGGCGTTGATCGCCCAGGCCCATGTGTGTCGCAGCCTGGCGCGCAGTGCGGAGCGGCGCTGTCAGCACCTCAACGCGGTGGAGCCGTTAGAGGGAGTGGGGTTGGCGTATATCAATCGGCTGTCGGATTTGCTGTTTGTGGCGGCGCGGGTGATTGCCAGGCGCCAGGGGATTGCGGAGATTTTGTGGCAGGCGGCGGCTAAGCCACACTGATCATGATTCGCTGACTGACAGGGCCTGATCGGGGGGCAAGTCGAATCGTCGCACCCGATGAGGCCCGCCAGAGCAGTTTCAAACTTGTGGCCAGAACGCCCTGATACCCGCTACACCCTGAGCCCCAGCTTCCCAAGCCTGTTCCCGATCAGCAGGTCCAACCCCACCCAACAGAAACACCGGTTTGCTGAACCCACGGATCAACTCTGCCGCCTGCTCCCAACCCAAAGGCATGGCATCAGGGTGGGTCTGGGTCGGCTGCACCGGCGACAGCGTGACAAAATCCACGTCCATCATTTCTGCCAGCGCCAGTTCTTCAGCGTTGTGGCAGGAAGCAGCCAACCAACGGTCTTTCGGCAGCGGCCGGCCCTTGCTCGCGTATTTGCGCAGTTGCGCCGAGGTCATGTGCCAGCCGGCGGCAGGAAAATCCCCCAGCCATTCAAACGGTCCTTTAAGCATCAACTGCGCCTTGCCAGCGCACAGACCCACCGCATCTACCGCGAGGTCGCGGTATTTGGGGTCGTAACCGTTCGGCGCACGCAGTTGGACCAGCTTGATGCCGCCCGCGACAGCCTTCTGAATCCCGCGTAACAGCGTCGGGGTTTCGAGTTCGCCGGGGGTGATCAGGTAATCGGCAGGCAAGCGCGCGGCGGCAACGATTGGAGCGTTAGCGGCCGGGAACTCGTAGTTGAGCAAATCCCGAGGCGCCACCCATTCCAGGGGTTGCCCTTCGACACCGTGGGGCTCGCCGGTAAAAGCCGAGACTTCCCAGACATCCAGCAAGACCTGCTTGTCCGGATAGTCATGCTGCACCTTGATCAACGGCCGAGCCGTGGCGACCTGGATACCCAGTTCTTCCTGTAATTCACGGGACAGGGCCGAGGCGACCGACTCACCGGCCTCCACCTTGCCACCGGGAAACTCCCAGAGACCGCCCTGATGCTGGGTATCCGCGCGGCGCGCCAGCAGGATCCTGCCGTCGACACCGCGGATCACCGCTGCTGCTACATGCACTCGTTTCACCGCGGTTATCCTCTTCTATCAGGTACGGTATTCCGCGTTGATCTTCACGTACTCGTGGGACAGGTCGGTGGTCCAGATGGTTTCGCTGCAATCGCCGCGGCCCAACTCGATGCGGATGGTGATTTCTTCCTGCTGCATCACCGCCGAGCCCTGTGCTTCGGTATAGCTCTCGGCACGAGCGCCACGGCTGGCGATGCACACGTCACCGAGGAATACGTCGATCTTGCTCACGTCCAGATCCGGCACACCAGCACGGCCAACGGCGGCGAGGATGCGGCCCCAGTTGGGGTCGGAGGCGAACAGTGCCGTCTTGATCAGCGGCGAGTGGGCCACGGTGTAGCCGACATCCAGGCATTCCTGGTGATTGCCGCCGCCGTTGACTTCAACCGTCACGAACTTGGTGGCACCTTCGCCGTCACGCACGATGGCCTGAGCCACGTCCATGCACACTTCGAACACAGCCTGCTTCAATGCCGCGAACAGTGGGCCGCTGGCCTCGGAAATTTCCGGCAGATCAGCTTTGCCGGTAGCGATCAGCATGCAGCAATCGTTGGTCGAGGTATCGCCATCGATGGTAATGCGGTTAAACGACTTGTTGGCGCCGTCGAGGATCAGGCTGTGCAGCACGTCGCGGGAAACTTTGGCGTCGGTAGCAATGTAGCCGAGCATGGTTGCCATGTTCGGGCGGATCATGCCCGCGCCTTTACTGATACCGGTCACGGTGACGGTCACGCCATCGTGCACGAACTGACGGCTCGCGCCTTTCGGCAGGGTGTCCGTGGTCATGATGCCAGTGGCGGCGGCCGCCCAGTTATCCACAGACAGGTCGTCCAACGCGGCCTGCAAGGCGCCTTCGATTTTCTCAACCGGCAGCGGCTCGCCGATGACACCGGTGGAGTAAGGCAACACTTGGCTGGCATCCACGCCAGTCAACTGGGCCAGCTTGGCGCAGGTACGCGCAGCAGCGACCAGACCAGGCTCACCGGTGCCTGCGTTGGCATTGCCAGTGTTAGTCAGCAGGTAACGGATGGAGCCGGCAACGCGCTGCTTGGCCAGGATCACCGGAGCGGCACAGAAGGCGTTGAGGGTGAAAACACCGGCGACGGTCGAACCTTCGGCACAGCGCATCACCACCACATCCTTGCGCCCCGGGCGCTTGATGCCGGCCGACGCGATACCGAGCTCAAAACCGGCAACCGGGTGCAATGTGGGCAAAGGACCAAGACCAACAGCCATGAACGCGCTCCTTAAAAAATAGATGATGTCTGTGCCGTCGTGATCGACGGTGAAATTAATGGCAAAACGCCGCGACGGCAGAGGCCGGTCGCGGCGCTAGGTATTGCAGCGTCAGGCGAAAATCTTATTCGATCTGGCCGTGGCAGTGTTTGAATTTCTTGCCCGAACCGCAGTAGCACAGTTCGTTGCGGCCCAGCTTCTGGTCATTGCGAACCGGCGCCTGAGCCAAGGCCACATCGACCTCTTCGCCCAACACCTCAGGCGCTTCCAGACCAGGCGCTTCGTCGTGCTGGAACTGCATGCGCGCAGCCAGTGCCTCGGCTTCCTGACGCAGGCGAGCTTCTTCCTCGATCGGGTCTTCGCGGCGCACCTGAACATGGGACAGCACGCGAATCGAATCGCGCTTGATCGAATCCAGCAACTCGGAGAACAGCGTGAAAGACTCGCGCTTGTACTCTTGCTTCGGGTTCTTCTGGGCGTAACCACGCAGGTGGATGCCGTGACGCAGGTGGTCCATGGTCGACAGGTGGTCTTTCCACAGGTCGTCCAGCACGCGCAGTACGATTTGTTTCTCGAAGGTGCGCAGTGCTTCGGCACTCGCCTGCTCTTCTTTCTCGTTGTACGCGGCCAGCAGCTCGGCCATCAGCTTCTCGCGCAGCGTCTCCTCGTACAGGTGATCGTCTTCGTCGAGCCATTGCTGGACCGGCAAGTCGACACCGAAGTCGCTCTTCAACGCGGCTTCCAGGCCAGCAACATCCCACTGCTCTGGCAGGGACTGTGGCGGGATGTGTGCACTGACGGTCGCGTTGAGCACGTCCTGACGGAAATCGGCGATGGTCTCGCCAATGTTGTCAGCGGCCAGCAACGTGTTACGCATGTGATAAATCACTTTACGCTGTTCGTTGTTGACGTCGTCGAACTCAAGCAGTTGCTTACGAATATCGAAGTTACGGCCTTCAACCTTGCGCTGGGCCTTCTCGATGGCGTTGGTCACCATACGGTGCTCGATCGCTTCACCGGACTGCATACCCAAGGCTTTCATGAAGTTCTTCACCCGATCCGAGGCGAAGATGCGCATCAGGCTGTCTTCCAGAGACAGGTAGAAGCGGCTGGAACCGGCGTCACCCTGACGGCCGGCACGACCACGCAGTTGGTTGTCGATACGGCGCGATTCGTGACGCTCGGACGCGATCACCTGCAAACCACCGGATTCGAGCACGGCCTGGTGGCGCTTCTGCCAGTCAGCCTTGATCTGGGCGATCTGCTCAGGGGTAGGGTTGTCCAGGGAGGCGACTTCCACTTCCCAGTTACCGCCCAACAGGATGTCAGTACCACGACCGGCCATGTTGGTGGCGATAGTCAGTGCGCCTGGGCGACCGGCCTGGGCAATGATCTCAGCTTCTTTTTCGTGGAACTTGGCGTTAAGAACCTTGTGCTCGATACCTTCCTTGTTGAGCAGGTTAGACACGTGCTCGGAAGTCTCGATGGTGGCGGTACCCACCAGAATCGGGCGGCCCTGGGCCATGCCGTCCTTGATGTCGTTGATGATCGCCGCGTACTTCTCTTCGGCGGTCAGGAACACCAGGTCATTGAAATCTTTACGCGCCAGCGGCTTGTTCGGTGGGATCACCATCACGGCCAGGTTGTAGATCTGGTGGAATTCGAACGCTTCGGTGTCCGCAGTACCGGTCATGCCGGACAGTTTGTTATACAGACGGAAGTAGTTCTGGAAGGTGGTGGAGGCCAACGTCTGGCTTTCGGCCTGAATGTTGAGCATTTCCTTGGCTTCGATGGCCTGGTGCAGGCCTTCGGACAGACGACGACCCGGCATGGTACGGCCGGTGTGTTCGTCAACCAATACCACTTGGCCATCTTGCACAATGTATTCGACGTTGCGATGGAACAGCTTGTGGGCGCGCAGGCCCGCATACACGTGGGTCAACAGGCCCAGGTTGTGCGCCGAGTACAGGCTCTCGCCTTCAGCCAGCAGGCCGATCTGGGTCAGCATGTCTTCGACGAACTGGTGACCGGCTTCGTTGAGTTCGACCTGGCGGGTCTTCTCGTCGATGGAGAAGTGACCTTCTTTGGTCACAACGCCTTCCACTTCTTCGATGTGCTGCTCCAGACGCGGGATCAACTTGTTGATCTCGGTGTACAGGCGCGAGCTGTCTTCGGCCTGGCCGGAGATGATCAGTGGGGTACGGGCTTCGTCGATGAGAATGGAGTCGACTTCGTCGATCACGGCAAAGTTGAGTTCACGCTGGAATTTTTCATCCATGCTGAACGCCATGTTGTCGCGCAGGTAGTCGAAACCGAATTCGTTGTTGGTGCCGTAGGTAATGTCGCACGCGTAAGCAGCGCGCTTCTCTTCCGGCGGCTGGAACGGCGTTACTACGCCGACGGTCAGGCCGAGATATTCATACAGCGGGCGCATCCAGTTGGCGTCCCGGCGAGCCAGGTAGTCGTTCACCGTCACAACGTGCACGCCCTTGCCGGACAGTGCGTTGAGGTAAACACCCAGAGTAGCTACCAGGGTCTTGCCTTCACCGGTACGCATTTCGGCAATCATGCCTTCATGCAAGGTCATGCCGCCGATCAACTGGACGTCGAAGTGGCGCATGCCCATGACACGCTTACCGGCTTCACGGGCAACCGCAAAGGCTTCGGGAAGCAGCTTGTCGAGGGTTTCACCTTTGGCTATGCGGGCCTTGAACTCTTGGGTCTTGGCGCGCAATTGCTCGTCCGACAGGGCAACCATCTGCTCTTCGAAGGCATTGACCAGCTGCACCGTCTTGAGCATGCGTTTGACTTCGCGCTCATTCTTGCTTCCAAAAAGTTTCTTTAACAAAGGCGCAAACATATCGGCAGGTTCTTCCACACATAGGGATGGAGGGCGCACCGTGAGTGGCCCGAGCAGCCCTCACGGCCGCATGCGAACGCGCATTCTACCCGGAATCGTGGGTGAGGAAAGTGGCGTTGTTCCCCGATGCTGGCATGGTGCTGTGAGAGGGCTTGTTTAAAATAAGGGCTTTTGCGCGAACTTCAACCCATGGAGCCGATTGATTTCCTGGGAAACCGCCCGGCAATGCATTGTCAGGGGCCGCGCAGACGCATTCTGCTAAGATGGCCGCTCTGTTACTTAAGGTGTCCAATCATGGCATTTCGCCCTCTTACAGCCCGCGCGCCCAGCGTGTTGCTTCGCGAAGCCAAGCCGCTGAAAGCCATCTTTGGCCATGCACAACGCTTGGGCCATTTGCAACGCCTGCTCGAAAGCCAACTACAACCCGCCGCCCGCGAGCATTGCCACGTGGCGTCGTGGCGTGAAGGTAATTTGCTATTGATTGTCACCGACGGTCATTGGGCGACCCGTTTGCGCTATCAGCAAAAACGCCTGCAGCGTCAATTGATGGCATTCGATGAGTTCGCCAGCTTGACGCGTATCCAGTTCAAGGTACAGCCACCGACCGTGCAGCAAGGCGCAGTCGGACACACTCTGGACCTGTCGGAGCATGCGGCCGAGACGATTCAGGCCACGGCCGACGGCATCAACGATCCAGGCTTGCGCGCCGCGCTTGAGCGCTTGGCCGCCCATGGCAAGCCCAAGGCCTGAGGCACTACTTGCGCTTACTGCCGCCCAGCAAAGACCCCAACAAACCACGCACCAATTGACGCCCCATCTGGTTGGCCGCCTGCTGCATCGCTGACTTCAGCGCCTTGCCTGCGGTTGTTCCAAGGAACGCCCCAGCTTTGTCTGTGAAGCTGGGCTCCTCGGCGCCCTGCCGAGGCTCTTCGTTAGGCCCAAGCTCCTTGCGCGCCATCAACACTTCATAGGCGGACTCCCGATCAATCGGCTTGTCATAGCGACCCTGCAACGGTGAAGTGGCCACCAATGCGGCACGCTCTGCCGCACTGAGCGGCCCGATGCGCGATTGCGGCGGCGCGACCAATACGCGCTGAACGACCTCCGGCGTGCCTTTTTCCTGCAGCGTACCCACCAATGCCTCACCGGTGCCCAGCTCAGTCAAAACCGATAACGCATCGAATGTCGGGTTGGGGCGGAAGCCGTCCGCTACCGCCCGCAAGGATTTCTGCTCTTTCGTGGTGAACGCCCGCAGGCCGTGCTGCACCCGTAAACCGAGTTGCGCCAGCACGGTATCCGGCAAGTCGCCCGGCGATTGAGTGACGAAATACACCCCCACCCCCTTGGAACGAATCAGCCGCACCACTTGCTCCAAGCGATCTTGCAAAGCCTTGGGAGTGTCGGCAAACAAGAGATGCGCTTCGTCGAAGAACAGCGCCAGCAGCGGTTTGTCCGCATCACCGCGCTCCGGAAGTTGTTCGAACAATTCTGCCAACAGCCACAACAGGAAGGTCGCATACACCTTCGGCGCTTCATGCACCAGGCGGCTAGCGTCCAACAAGTGAATACGTCCCCGCCCATCGCCTGTGGGCTGCAAGATGTCTTCAAGCTGCAAGGCCGGCTCACCAAACAACGCCTCGGCACCCTGCTGTTCCAAGACAGCCAAGCGCCGCAACAGCGCCTGACTGGAGCCTGTGGTCATCAGCGCCGCGTCTTCGCCAAGCAGTTCCGGGTGGTAGCGAAGGTGATTGAGAAGTGCCTTGAGATCCTTGAGATCCAGCAGCAATAGGCCTTCGCGATCCGCCACCTTGAATGCGGCGTAAAGGGCCGACTGCTGGCTGTCAGTCAGCTCCAACAAACTGCCAAGCAACAACGGCCCCATCTCACTGATGGTGGTGCGCAACGGATGACCGGACTGCCCATGGATATCCCACAGCGTGACGGGGTAAGCCTTGGCCGTGTAATTAAGGAAAGGCATCCCGGCAATACGCTCGGCCACCTTGCCCTGAGGGTTGGCGGCGGCACCCAGGCCACAGAGGTCGCCTTTGATATCAGCCGCAAATACCGCGACGCCCGCATCACTGAAGGCTTCGGCCAGGCGCTGCAACGTGACGGTCTTGCCTGTGCCCGTGGCGCCTGCGATCAACCCGTGGCGGTTGGCAAGGCGCATGGCCTGGGCAATTGGCTGGCCATCAAGACCGGCACCGATAAGAAGTTGTGTGGAGTCAGGCATTTCGTCACCCATGGTTAATCTTTAGTGCCGCCAGGTCGATAAGAGAGATGTGAGACCCATAAAGTCTAAAAATCGCTCAGATATCTCCTACATGGACCAACGGAAATATCAAACTTTTTTTACGCTACCCTTCCGCGTGTTCCACAAGGACGCGCTTTGGATATTAAGACCTTAGCGGACCCTTCAAGCTATGAATAAAAATCTGCGTTTCAGCCACAAGATCCTGCTTGCAGCCTCCCTTATCGTCATCGCGGCCTTCGCTCTATTCACCCTCTACAACGACTACCTGCAACGTAACGCCATTCGTGAAGACCTCAACAGCTACCTGCACGAAATGGGCGATGTCACCGCAAGCAACATTCAAACCTGGCTCACCGGGCGTATTGCGCTGGTGGAAAACGCTGCACAAAACATCGCTATCAACCCTGAGCCTTCGACCGTTGCCAGCCTGCTGGAACAGAAAACCCTGACGTCGTCCTTCATGGCAACCTACGTTGGTGACAGCAAAGGGGCCTTCACCATCCGCCCCGACACCAAGATGCCGGATGGCTTCGACCCACGTGTTCGCCCCTGGTACAAGGGCGCCCAGAGCAGCAACGGCTCGACGCTGACCGAGCCGTATATCGACGCCGCTACAGGTCAATTGATCATTTCCATCGCCACCCCCAGCGCCAAAGGCGGCCAGAGCATTGGCGTGGTGGGCGGCGACCTGAGCCTGCAAACCCTGGTGGATAACATTGGCGCGCTGAACTTCGGTGGCATGGGCTACGCGTTCCTGGTCAGCGCCGACGGCAAAGTGCTGGTACACCCGGACAAAAGCCTGGTGATGAAAACCCTGGCCGACATGTATCCAAAAAGCACGCCGAAGATCAGCGGCGACTTCAGTGAAGTTCAAGCCAATGGCAAGGACAACATCGTGACCTTCACACCGATCAAAGGCCTGCCGTCGGTGAACTGGTACCTGGGTATTTCGGTGGATAAAGATAAATCCTTCGCCATGCTCAGCGAATTTCGCACCTCAGCGGTGATCGCCACGATCATTGCCGTAGTGATCATCATTGCCCTGCTGGGCATGCTGATTCGCGTCCTGCTGCAACCGCTGCATGTGATGACCCGCGCCATGCAGGACATCGCCGACGGCGAAGGTGACCTTACGCGTCGCCTGACCATCCAGAACCACGATGAGTTCGGCATCCTGGGTAATGCCTTCAACAGCTTCGTGGAGCGTATTCACACGTCCATCCGCGAAGTGTCCTCGGCCACCGAGCAGGTGAATGAAGTAGCACTACGGGTTGTCAGCGCATCCAACTCGTCGATGGTCAACTCCGACGAACAGGCCAACCGCACCAACAGCGTGGCTGCTGCCATCAATGAACTGGGCGCCGCAGCTCAGGAAATCGCGCGTAATGCCGCGCAAGCCTCCAACCAGGCCAGCGATGCGCGGCATTTGGCCGAAGACGGTCAACAGGTGGTTGAGCGCAATATCAAGGCGATGACTGAGTTGTCCGCGATGATCAGCGCCTCCAGCAGCAATATAGAAGCGCTTAACAGCAAGACCGTGAACATCGGCCAGATTCTCGAAGTGATCACCAGCATTTCCCAGCAAACCAACCTGCTGGCGCTGAACGCTGCGATTGAAGCGGCACGTGCCGGTGAAGCAGGACGCGGGTTTGCAGTCGTCGCCGACGAAGTGCGCAACCTGGCACACCGCACCCAGGAATCGGCGCAACAAGTACAAAAGATGATTGAGGAACTTCAAGTCGGCGCCCGGGAGTCGGTCAGCACCATGAGCGAAAGCCAGCGACACAGTCATGACAGCGTGGAAATCGCTAACCTGGCCGGTGAGCGTCTTAACAGCGTCACCCAACGTATTGGGGAAATCGACGGCATGAACCAGTCAGTGGCGACTGCTACTGAGGAGCAGACCTCGGTCGTAGAGTCGATCAACATGGACATCACTGAAATCAACACCCTCAATCAGGAAGGCGTGGAAAACCTGCAATCGACCCTGCGCGCGTGCTCCGATCTGGAACAGCAGGCGGCGCGGTTGAAACAATTGGTGGGCAGCTTCCGGATCTGATTCGCTTTATTTTGCGGCGGGATCTGACTTGGCCTGCTCGCGTTCCCATAACTCGGCGGCACCGGGAAATTCGGTGCCGTCCTCACTGTCCAGATCCTCCGGGTCGTAACGGCTCAAGCACCCCTCACCTAGTGTCGACGGTGCTTTGGAGGTGGCTTTTTCCAGTGGGTCACTCATCGATCAATCCTCAACGACAGACAAAGAAAAAGGGCCTGCAACGATTTAACGCCCAGGCCCTTTTTTCTTCAATCAAAACGGCTTGATCAGAACACGACGGTCTTGTTGCCGTGCACCAGCACGCGGTCTTCCAGGTGGTAACGCAGGCCACGGGCCAGCACCATCTTCTCGACATCGCGACCGAAGCGCACCATGTCCTCGATGCTGTCGCTATGGCTGACACGCACTACGTCCTGCTCGATGATCGGGCCGGCATCCAGCTCTTCGGTGACGTAATGGCAAGTTGCACCAATCAACTTCACGCCACGCAGAGACGCCTGATGGTAAGGCTTGGCCCCCACAAAGGACGGCAGGAAGCTATGGTGAATGTTGATCACCTTGCCGGCGTATTCGCGGCACAGTTCCGGCGGCAGGATCTGCATGTAGCGCGCCAGCACCACCACGTCAGCCTCATGCTGCTTCACCAGGCGAGAAACCTCGGCGAATGCAGGCTCCTTGTCCTGAGGGTTGACCGGCACATGGTAGTAAGGGATGCCATGCCACTCGACCATGCTGCGCAGGTCGTCATGGTTTGAGATTACGCAAGCGATCTCGCAGTCCAGTTCGTCACTGTGCCAGCGGTGCAGCAAGTCGGCCAGGCAGTGAGATTCGCGGCTTGCCATCAACACCACGCGCTTCTTCTGCTCGGTGTCGGTGATATGCCAAGTCATTGAGAACTCTTCAGCGATTGGCGCAAATGCCTCGCGAAAAGCCTCAAGGCCAAAGGGCAGTGTGTCGGCACGAATTTCGTGACGCATGAAGAACCAACCGCTGAGATTGTCCGAGTGATGGCTCGCCTCAGTAATCCAGCCGTTATGGGAGGCCAGAAAATTACTGACCTTGGCAACGATGCCGACCCGGTCCGGGCAAGCAATCACCAGCCGAAAAGTGCGCATTAGGGGGAAACTCCAGAACTTCGCAAAGGCCGCCATTCTAGCGATTGTGCAGAAAAACTGCAGTATTCAATGAGCCTTATTCTGATCCGCCCCCGAGGCACATCCCTTAATAGCGTATGGTTTTACCACCCCTATATGAACGAACAGCGCAGGCTGACGCAGTTATACAAAAAATTAACGGCATTATCTTCAGGTGCATCACCTACTTAATTAACTCGATTGCATAGCGCATTCACAAACATTCAAAGTAATTCACCTAAATGCAGTCTTAAATGTTTACTTGAGCAAATCGCCTGACTATTATTAGGCCACTATCCCTGTCAATCAGCGTTCTACATAAGGTAGTCCACATGTCTCTGATCAACGAATACCGCGCCACCGAAGAAGCTATCAAAGAGCTGCAAGCTCGTTTGAAGAACCTGTCCCAAGACGACAAACTGAAAACCGAGCTGGAATTCGAAGGCAAACTGCGCACCCTCATGGGTGAGTACTCCAAATCCCTGCGTGACATCATCGCGCTGCTGGACCCAGAGTCGAAAGTTAAAGCTCCACGTGGCGCTGTGAAAACTACCGGCACCAAACGTGCTCGCAAAGTCAAACAATACAAAAACCCGCACAACGGCGAAGTGATTGAAACCAAAGGTGGCAACCACAAAACTCTGAAAGAGTGGAAAGCCAAGTGGGGCGGTGACGTGGTTGAAGGTTGGGCTACCCTGCTGGGCTAAGCTTCACCAGGTCTGCGCCTGATGCGCGACCCATTAAAAACGCCAGCATGCTGGCGTTTTTTATTGATCGTATTTTTTACACACCTCTGTCACAGATTCATACGAGCAGCTAAAGAGTCGGCATATTCCTGCCATTGCTCCAGCACCTGCTGCTGAAACGGCGTCGCACTAACCATCAACTCCAGTCGCGCTTGATTAAATGCCTCAAGGGTATTCGGTGCGCCAAATTCGGAATTTGACAAACGCTGCTGACAGAAAAATTTCCAGCGTTGTAGCTCTTCGCTGTTCAACGTATCGGGGAAGTTACGCGCCCGGTAGCGAAACAATAATTCAGGCAAACGGTGATCATCAAAAGGCCACTGCTGACGAGCTAATTGCGCAGGTTCAGCCGCGCGAATTTGCTCACATAACCGTCGATCACGATCCCCGATAAAACCCTCGTAAAGCTGCTGTTCGGGATCGACACTCGGTGCAAAATCTTCCTCGCCGTAAATAACTGCCAATTTATCGAGCCAAAGTTCCTGTGCGTCAGTTAGCCGCAGAGCCCGTGACTGGAAAACATTCATGTCCAATTGCAGGCGCTCACGATCTTCGACCCGCAGTACGTTCAAGGGCGCAACCACGGGGCAGCGGTTGATATGCACCAGTTTGAGCGGTACCGGCAACTCACCTTCTGCGAGCTCATCACGGCGGGTGTACAAGCGTCGACGCAAAATGTCGGCATCCATATCCAGCAGCCCCTGAGGATCGAGCCCAAGGTCGCAGACAATCAGCGCGTTGCGGTTGCGCGGGTGCCAGGCCAGGGGCAGCACAATGCCCAGGTAATGACGTTCGGCGGAAAACCGCCCGGAGATATGCACCATCGGTTGCAGCAATCGCACTTGGTCCATTACCCGTTGTTTGCTGCGTAGTTGAAACAGCCAATCATAAAGCTTGGGCTGTTTCTCGCGCACCAATCGAGCCAGGGCGATTGTGGCGCGCACGTCGGATAACGCATCGTGGGCCTGACCATGGTCGATACCATTGGCGGCAGTCAGACGCTCAAGCTTGAGGGTCACGCGCCCGTCCTGCTGCGGCCACTCGATACCTTCCGGGCGCAGGGCATAAGCGGTGCGAACCACGTCGATCAAGTCCCAACGACTATTACCGCCCTGCCATTCGCGCGCATAAGGGTCGAAAAAATTGCGATACAGGCTGTAGCGCGTCATTTCATCGTCAAACCGCAACGTGTTATAGCCGGCACCGCACGTCCCCGGAGCCGCCAGTTCGGCATGTACGCGAGTCATGAAATCAGCCTCGGCCAGGCCCTTTTCGGCCAGAATGGCAGGGGTGATCCCGGTAATGGCACAGGCGGCGGGATGGGGCAGAATATCGTCGCTGGGCTGGCAGTAAATGTTGACCGGTGGGCCGACCTCGTTCAGTTCGAGATCCGTACGAATGCCAGCTACCTGGAGCGGTCGATCGCTACGCGGGTTGATGCCGGTGGTTTCGTAGTCGTACCAGAAAATGGAGGTCACGGGCTATTCCTGTGCTGAAGATCCACAAAGTCTAGGCGTTGAGCCCTGTTCGGGGCCAGCACCAAATAACCTGTACAAACATCCAGCAAAACCTTGAATAGTTGCTTCCATCGCCGACGCTGTTAGCATCCGTGCCACCCAGCCGCTCTGCACTGCCAAGGATCGCGATGCCATCAACCCCATTGGATACCCGCTACCAGATCGAGACCCCAGAAGGAATCGACCTGCCACTGCGCCCCGCCGGCTTGGTGCCACGGGCGCTGGCATTTGCCTTCGACCTCGTCGCCCGCGCAGTGATAATGGGCGTACTTCTGGTGCCACTGGCCCTGCTCGGCAATATTGGTATCGGCCTGGGCTCGCTGCTGCTGTTCCTGGTCAGTTGGTGGTACATGGTGCTGTTCGAGGTGCTCAATCAGGGCTGCTCACCGGGTAAACAGGTTATGGGCTTGCGGGTCGTGCAGGACGACGGCACGCCCATCAGTTGGTCAGCCTCGCTGATCCGCAACTTGCTGCGGTTTGTCGACATGCTGCCGTTCGGCTACTTTCTTGGCGCGATCAGTTGCCTGCAACACCCTCACTTCAAACGCCTTGGTGACCTGGCCGCCGGCACCCTGGTGATCTACCGAGAACAGCCCCTGAAACGCCCCCTGGTGCCTCAAGCTGTAGCACTGCGCTTACCGTTTGCCCTGGACCTGAGTGAACAGCGGGCGATCCTGGGTTTCGCGGAACGCCAAGGCGAACTCTCCGCCGAGCGGGTACACGAACTCGCTTCCATCCTCGCAACGCCGCTTCAAGTCTCCCCCGCCCGTGCCGTGGAGCAACTCAATGGCTTGGCCCGTGGCCTGTTGGGGCCAACATGAAACAGAGCCTCTTCGAAAGCCGTTACCAACCGCAATGGCAAGCCTTTGCCGAACAACTGAAACAGTTGGAACAAGGCAAGGCCAAGGCCGGTGACATGGCCGATTTCCCTCACCAATACCGGCGTCTATGCCAGCACCTGGCCCTGGCCCAGGAGCGCGGTTACAGCAGTTACCTGGTGGACCCGCTGCAACAACTGGCGTTGCGCGGACATCAACAACTCTATCGCCACCGCAGCCAATTGGCGGCGAAAGTGCTGAGCTTTGTGCTGGCCGACTTTCCGCGACAGGTGCGGGAACAGTGGCGCTTCGTGTTGATTGCCAGCCTGCTGTTCTTTGGCAGCCTGCTGAGCATTGCCTTGCTGGTCTATCTGTTTCCCGACCTGATCTACAGCATTGTCAGCCCCCAGCAAGTGGCGGAGATGCAGGGCATGTATGACCCCGATGCCAGCCGCTTGGGTCGAGCCGCCGAGCGAGCATCGAGCGAAGACTGGATGATGTTTGGCTACTACGTGATGCACAACATCGGCATCGCCTTCCAGACATTTGCCGCCGGGTTGCTGTTCTGCCTGGGCAGTGTGTTTTTCCTGATATTCAACGGGCTGATCATCGGCGCGATTTCCGGGCACCTGACTGAAATCGGCTATGGGCAGACCTTCTGGTCATTTGTCATCGGCCATGGTGCCTTTGAGTTGACGGCTATCGCCCTCGCTGGCGCCGCAGGCTTGCAACTGGGCTGGGCGCTGATTGCACCTGGGCAACTGACACGAAGCGAATCCTTGCGACTTGCCGCTCGCAAGAGCGTGCAACTCCTGTGCGGCGTCATGGTGTTTCTACTGATCGCAGCCTTTATCGAAGCCTACTGGTCTTCCACCACCCAGGTAGCCCCTTGGATCAAATACCTGGTGGGCGCTGCACTGTGGCTGTTGGTGGGCGCTTACCTGACCTTTGCCGGAAGGGCTCGCCATGCGTCTGAGTGATGCCAGCGTGGTGATTCGCCCACGCACCGCCTGGGAGGCCATGGATCTTGGCGTATTAATGGCCCAGGAACATCGCTTGCTGTTGATGGGGAGCTGGGCGCTGGTGACCCTTCCGGTTTTTGCGTTGCTCACCGCACTGCTATGGAATTACCCCTCCATGGCCATGTTCCTGTTCTGGTGGTTGAAACCGGCTTTCGACCGCTTACCTTTATATATCCTCTCCACAGCCCTGTTCGGCGAAGCGCCTAGCCTCAAGCAGGCTGTGCGCCAATGGCCAAAACTGCTTAACAGCCAACTGCTGGCCAGCCTGACCTGGCGCAGACTCAGCCTCAGCCGCAGTTTTGTGATGCCGGTCAGTCAGCTTGAAGGCATGGACGGCCAGGCGCGTCAGCAACGCCTGGGTGTACTGCTGCAGCGCAACGCCGGCGCCGCTCGCTGGTTAACCACTGTCGGGGTGCACCTGGAAATCGGCCTATGGTTTGGCTGCATGGCGCTGTTCTATCTACTCATCCCGCAACAACTTGAACTGGATTGGGATTGGCAGCGGTTGGCGCTGGCGACCGGCTCCGAAGCGGTGTGTCTGGAGCATCTGGGCAACGCGTTCTACGCCTTGATTCTGGTGTTTTGGGAGCCCGTCTATGTCGCCTGTGGCTTCAGCCTTTATCTCAATCGTCGCACCGTGCTGGAAGCCTGGGACCTGGAACTGGTATTCCGCCGCCTACGCCAGCGCCTGAGCAATGTGGCGTCACTTTTATTACTGGCGTTAGGGCTGACATTACTGCCATACACCCCACCCGCCATGGCTGATGAAAGCAAACCGCTGAGCCCTGAAAGCGCAAGCCAGTCAATCCATTCGCTGCTGGAAAAGCCCCCGTTCAAAAACCCGGAAACCGTCACCCGCTATCGCTTTGGTGAGGAAAAGCCCGCCGTTAAAAACAAGGCACACGGTGACGGCAAACTTCCGGCGTGGCTGCAGACACTCTTGGATAACCTCAACAGCGATACTTTCAAGCATGTGGCCCAAGGCCTGGAAGTGCTGCTGTGGAGCGTACTTATCGGCGGCCTGGCCCTGTTGGTGTGGCGCTATCGTGACTGGCTACGCACCTTTGTCACCCGGCGCGGACCACGCGGCCCCAAAGCAGCCAGGCCAGTGCCCGCACAACTTTTCGGCCTCGAATTGGGCACCGAGACCTTGCCCACGGATATCGCCAGCACTGCAGAACAACTCTGGCCTAGCCAACCACGGGAAGCCCTGGGTCTTTTGTATCGTGGTCTTCTGAGCCGCTTGTTGCATGACTTCAACCTGCCACTTAAAAACGCCGACACTGAAGGCCAGGTGCTGCAACGCGTTTACCTGCTGCAGCAACCGCAACTGCTGGCGTTCAGTGAAGAGTTGACTCGGCACTGGCAAAACCTAGCCTACGGCCATCAACTCCCACCCGACTCAGCACAGCAAAAATTATGCAGCGATTGGCGTGCCCTGTTCAGCTCGGAGGGCGCCCGATGAACCGTTTTTTATTAGGGATAGGATTGCTCCTGGCATGCCTGCTTACTGCGGGCGGATTTTACGCCTGGAGCAAAGCGACCCCCTATGAAAAAGTGGTGGACCGCGGCCCCGCCCCGGAAGCCCTTGCCAACCCCTATCTGGCTGCCGAATATTTTCTGCGCCAGCAAGGCCTGGCCGTGGCACATGCCAATAGCCTCGAACGCTTGGCCACCCTGCCCGCCGCCGGCAATAGCCTGTTGTTACTGGGCGAACGTAGCAACATGTCGCCACGCCAGGTAGGGCAACTGCTGGATTGGGCCAAATCCGGCGGACATCTATTGTTAGTGGCCGAAGCGCTGTGGGATGAAGAGACCGGCAAGAGCGGCGACCTGTTGCTAGATCGCCTGCATATCCACCAGACGCTGAGTGACGACCCCGAAGAACCCGCACCGGCCCGTAAAAACAAAACGCCAGACCTGACCAAGCTCTATGTCGACAATGACACCGCTCCGGCCTACTTCAGCTTCGACACTGACTTCAACCTCATCGACCCCAAGCACATGGCACAATTTTCAGCCAATAGCGCCAGGTCTAGCCACCTGATGCAACTTAACCTCGGGCAAGGCCGCGTTACGGTAATCACCGACAGCGAATTGTGGAAAACACCCGATATCGGCAAACACGACAATGCCTGGCTGCTGTGGCACCTGAACCAGGGGACTGCCGTGACTTTGTTGTTCAACAGCGACGTGGATGATCTGTTCACCCTGCTGTTGCGATATTTCCCCCAGGCGGTGGTAGCACTCATTGCGCTGATAACCCTCGTACTCTGGCAGGCGGGTATGCGCCAGGGCCCGATCCAAGCCCCCGCCTCGAAGGCGCGCCGGCAGTTGCACGAACACCTGAAAGCCAGCGCCGACTTCCTGCTGCGCCGCAGCGGCCAAGGCACGCTACTGAAGGCTTTGCAGCACGACATCCTACGTGCGGCCCGACGCCGCCATCCAGGCTTCGAACATCTCGACAACTCAGAACAATGGCGGGTACTGGAACACCTTACGCGCCAACCCTCTCACGTCATCAGCCAGGCCCTCGGCCCACTCCCGGCAAAACGGCTTTCCAGCGCCGATTTCAGCCGGCAGGTGGCATGCCTGCAAACTCTCAGGAATGCCCTATGAGCGAATTTCCCAGCGCTAACACCCTGTCCGGTGAAGCCTTACAGCACGCCAGCCAGCAAGCCCAGGCCTTGCGCATGGAACTGCGCAAGGCGGTGATCGGGCAGGATCAGGTGATCGATGATGTGCTGACTGCACTGATCGCCGGCGGCCACGTATTGCTTGAAGGTGTACCCGGGCTGGGCAAGACCTTGCTGGTACGCGCCTTGGCCCGCTGCTTTGACGGCGACTTCGCGCGGATTCAGTTCACCCCTGACCTGATGCCCAGCGATGTCACTGGCCATGCCGTGTACGATCTGCACACCGAGCAATTCAAGCTGCGCAAGGGACCGGTATTCACCCACCTGCTGCTGGCCGACGAAATCAACCGCGCCCCGGCCAAGACCCAGGCCGCCCTGCTCGAAGCCATGCAGGAACGACAAGTAACCCTCGAAGGTGAAGCGCTGCCCATCGGGCAACCCTTCATGGTGCTGGCCACCCAGAACCCTATCGAGCAAGAAGGCACCTACCCCCTGCCAGAAGCCGAGCTGGACCGGTTCATGCTCAAGGTACGCATGGACTATCCCGACGCGCAGCAGGAACTGGATATGGTGCGCGAAGTGACACGCTCTTCACGGGCCGACATGCTGGATGTGCAACCGTTGCGCACCGTGCTACAGGCCGAAGATGTGCTGCAACTGCAACAGATCGCCAGTGAGCTAGCCCTGGATGAACACGTACTCGACTATGCCGTGCGCCTTGCACGAGCCACCCGCAGTTGGCCAGGTCTGGCCATCGGCGCAGGCCCGCGAGCTTCCATCGCACTGGTCCGCGGCGCCCGCGCTCGAGCATTGTTGCGCGGGGGCCAGTTCGTCACGCCGGATGACGTCAAGAGCTGCGCTCTTGCAGTACTCCGTCATCGCGTACGTATAGCGGCAGAACTGGACATCGACGGGCTGGAGGTCGACCAGGTACTCAAACAGTTACTCGACCAGATTGCAGCTCCCCGGCAATGAATCGCCCATGAAACCGACCCGCCTGTTATCAGCTTGGCTTGGCGTACTGCTGGGCTTGAGCATCCTGCTAGGCACTGCAACCGCCTTGCAGTTCAAGGTGCCCGCCACCTTGCACTCGGTGGCGTGGGGCTTGCTCCTGGCGCTGTTGCTGCTGGCCTTGCTGGACGCCGCGCGACTGCGCCGTCGACCGTCGCCTCGCGTGCATCGGCATATGCCCGGCAGCCTGGCGCTGGGTCGCTGGGGCGACGTACGTCTGGCCCTGGAACACGACTCCTCGCAGGCGCTGACGGTTCAGGTGTTCGATCACGTCCCCGATGGGTTGAGCATGGAGAACATGCCCCAATCCATTGAGTTGCGCCCCGGTGCACGCAGTGAACTGGGCTATCGCCTGCGCCCCCTGCGGCGAGGGCATTTCACGTTCAGCCGCTGCGAAATCCATCTGCCCAGCCCATTGGGGCTCTGGTCCGCCAGGCGCTTCATCGAAGTCGAGGATGCCACCCGCGTCTACCCAGACTTCGCTCGCCTGTACGGGGCACAACTGCTGGGGGTGGATAACTGGTTGAGTCAACTGGGAGTGCGTCAACGTCAGCGTCGCGGTTTGGGGCTGGAGTTTCATCAGCTGCGCGAGTTTCGTGAGGGCGACAGCCTGCGGCAGATCGACTGGAAAGCCACGGCGCGGCAACGTACCCCCATCGCAAGGGAGTATCAGGACGAGCGCGACCAGCAGATCGTGTTCATGCTCGATTGCGGCCGACGCATGCGGAGCCAGGATGATGAGCTGTCCCATTTCGACCACGCACTCAATGCCTGCCTGCTGCTCAGTTACGTGGCCTTGCGCCAGGGCGATGCCGTGGGGTTGTGCACCTTTGCTTCTGACCAGCCACGCTACTTGGCGCCGGTCAAAGGGAGCAGTCAGTTGAACCTGCTGCTCAATGCGGTATATGACCTGGACACCACCCGTCGAACTGCCGACTACGAGGCGGCGGCCAGTCAACTGCTCTCTAGGCAAAAGCGTCGGGCATTGGTGATTGTGGTCAGTAATCTGCGAGACGAGGACGATGAAGCGCTACTCTGCGCCGTCAAGCGCATCAGTCGCCAACATCGGGTAATGGTGGCCAGCATGCGAGAGGAAGTGCTCGATCTACTGCGCCAGTCTCCTGTGCAAACCTTGCCCGAAGCCCTGGCCTACAGCGGCACTGTCGACTACCTCAATACCCGGAATGAACTGCACGACCGCTTGAACGCCCACGGCCTGTCGGTGTTGGATACGTTGCCATCAGACATGGGAGCAGCCTTGGTGACACGCTATCTGGATTGGAAGAAAGCGGGAGTGTTCTGAAAAAAGCGTACGACTACGGCTGGACAGCAACACCCCAGCCGCGTCGACCGCTCGCTGCTTCTTAGGCTGAAGCCTGCAATGAGTCAAAGCTGAAGTACCGCAACAACAACTTGATCAGTTGCCCATATTCCGCTGGAGCCTGAAGCACGCTGAACCCGGAGTCGTAACGCTGCGGGTTGATATCTTCACGGCTCCACAGGCAGGTTGCCGTGAGGTCAACGGCATGGAAGGTGTCGTCAGCCCCGGGAATTTTCAGGCGCAGCTCGAAATCAGCATCGACCATCATGGGCAACTCGCTGATCAACATCAGCCCGTCGCAAGAGACGTTGCCCAAATAGCCGATGGGCTTGTCGGTAACACGGTTAAACACCTGGAGGAAATAACGTAGTTGATGCCGCTCAATCCGTCGGTCGGTAAACATGGTGAGATCGCCATGCAGTGGCCATGGTTGTGGCCGGTCCAGTGATTCGGAACGAGCGTAATTGCTCGCTCTCCCTGGATCTCGGTATGACAAAAGACAACGCTCTGTCACTAGACAGCTGCCGAATCCGGGCCCTGCCTCCATTTGAATAGAAACCTATACAAACGGACATCCAAAGAATAGCCCAAGACTGGCAAGAGGCCAGTTATAAAGTGGCGAATCTCATCACAATGAGGCTGGACGCGGCTGTGCAACACTCACGCCGCGGTAGTGACCCAGTTGTTGCAGGGTGTCCAACCTTGCGCGTGCTCGGTAGGCGTATTCGCTCGACGGGTACTGATTAATGATGAATTGGTAGGTTTGCACCGCGTCGACAAACAGTTTCTGTCGTTCCAGACATTGCCCGCGCAACATCGAGACCTCTGGCTGTACATAACGCCGGGTGCGGCTCTCGCGGTCGACCTGGGACAATTCCAAGGTGACACGCTCGCAGTCACCGACCTTGT
The DNA here is from genome assembly GCF_021391435.1 of Pseudomonas sivasensis. NCBI lineage: Bacteria > Pseudomonadati > Pseudomonadota > Gammaproteobacteria > Pseudomonadales > Pseudomonadaceae > Pseudomonas > Pseudomonas sivasensis. The sequence continues at coordinate 5,069,125 of NZ_CP090029.1, forward strand.
AAGCGCGGTAGGCGTTGTTCAAATGGTGGTCCATCGACCAGCGGGTGCAGCCGACAACACTGACGGCCAGGGCAGCAATGAGCAAAATTCGCATGAAGGTTCTCCTGTCTTGTGCAGTGTATCGACCCCTCGTCCAAAATCTTCAAAGATGTTCATCTATTCAATCGGCGCGAAAACAAGTGAATCGGCGATAAGTAGTGCAAACGAACAATGACTACAACCAAAGAGCATAGTAGCCTTCCTCAGCGCTTGAACTCAGGAGTCTGTGCATGTCCGTCCGTCGTACCAAAATCGTCGCCACCCTTGGCCCGGCCAGTAACTCGCCGGAAGTCCTCGAACAGCTGATTCTGGCTGGTTTGGACGTTGCCCGTCTGAACTTCTCCCACGGCACCCCGGACGAGCACAAGGCTCGCGCCAAGCTGGTGCGTGACCTGGCCGCCAAGCACGGCCGCTTCGTCGCACTGCTGGGTGACCTGCAAGGCCCGAAAATCCGTATTGCCAAGTTCACCAACAAGCGTATCGAGCTGAAGATCGGTGACAAATTCACCTTCTCCACCAGCCACCCGCTGACCGAAGGTAACCAGGACGTCGTGGGTATCGACTACCCGGACCTCGTCAAGGATTGCGGCGTCGGTGACGAGTTGCTGTTGGATGACGGCCGCGTGGTAATGCGTGTCGACACCGCCACCCCGACCGAACTGAACTGCACCGTGATCATCGGCGGTCCGCTGTCCGATCACAAAGGCATCAATCGTCGCGGCGGTGGCCTGACTGCCCCGGCCCTGACTGAAAAAGACAAGGCCGATATCAAGCTCGCTGCTGAAATGGAAGTGGACTACCTGGCCGTGTCCTTTCCGCGCGACGCCGCTGATATGGAATACGCCCGCAAACTGCGCGACGAAGCCGGCGGTACTGCCTGGTTGGTGGCGAAGATCGAACGCGCCGAAGCCGTGGCCGACGACGAAACTCTCGACGGTCTGATCAAAGCGTCCGACGCCGTGATGGTTGCCCGTGGTGACCTGGGTGTGGAAATCGGTGACGCCGAGCTGATCGGTATCCAGAAGAAGATCATCCTGCACGCACGCCGCCACAACAAAGCGGTGATCGTCGCGACCCAGATGATGGAGTCGATGATCCAAAACCCGATGCCGACCCGCGCCGAAGTATCCGACGTGGCCAACGCCGTGCTCGACTACACCGACGCCGTGATGCTCTCGGCTGAAAGTGCCGCCGGCCCGTACCCGCTGGAAGCTGTGCAGGCCATGGCGCGCATCTGTGTCGGCGCCGAAAAGCACCCGACCAGCAAGACCTCCAGCCATCGTATCGGCAAGGTCTTCGAAAGCTGCGACCAGAGCATCGCCCTGGCAGCCATGTACACCGCCAACCACTTCCCGGGCGTCAAAGCGATCATCGCCTTGACCGAAAGTGGCTACACGCCGTTGATCATGTCGCGCATTCGTTCCTCGGTTCCGATCTACGCGTTCTCCCCTCACCGCGAAACCCAGGCCCGCGCGGCCATGTTCCGTGGCGTGTACACCGTTCCGTTCGACCCGGCTTCGTTGCCGCCCCATGAAGTCAGCCAAGCGGCCATCGACGAACTGATCAAGCGTGGCGTCGTGGAGAAAGGCGACTGGGTCATCCTGACCAAGGGCGACAGCTACCACACCATCGGCGGCACCAACGGCATGAAGATCCTGCACGTTGGCGACCCAATGGTCTGAGTGACACGCTGAAAACAGAAGCCCTGCCATGCGAATGGCGGGGCTTTTTGCTTTTAATGTGGGTTAGCGTTTGGCGATAAACCCCGATAACGCCGCAATCGCCTCCGGTGACTTCAAGCGGTGGACGAACAACGCGCCCTCCTCCTCGATGACCTGGCGTAACTGATCACGGTCCACACTTTTCATTAATTGCTTGGTCACCTGCACCGCCCCCGGCGCCAGGATTTCAAAACGCTCAGCCATTTCCCGCGCCTTGGCCAACGCCGCTTCACCACTGCCCAACGCCTCAGTGGCGATGCCCCAGGCGGCAGCCTGCTCCCCGGTAAACCCCTCGCCCAATAGCAAAAGTTCAGCTGCCTTCGCATGCCCAAGCAAACGCGGCAGGATCAGGCTCGAACCAAACTCCGGGCACAGCCCCAGGTTGACGAACGGCATACGCAAGCGCGCATCACGACTGATGTAAACAAGGTCACAGTGCAGCAGGAGGGTTGTGCCAATCCCCACCGCGACTCCCGCCACTGCCGCGATCACCGGCTTACGGCAGTTGAGTAGGCTTTTCATAAAATGAAACGCTGGGCTGTCGAGATCACTGGGCGGCTGTTCAAGAAAATCGCCGATGTCATTACCGGCGGTAAAACACTCGCTGCTGCCCTGGATCAGCACGGCGCTGATCGCTGAGTCGGCATCCGCCTGCTCCAGCGCCTCGGCCAGTTGCGTGTACATGGCGCGGGTCAGGGCGTTTCTCTTATCCGGGCGGTTGAGCTGCAGGGTCAGCAACCCGCGCTCGCGGTGCAGCAGGATGGCGTCGGTCATGGTGAGTCTCGCGGCTGTAGAGTTCAGCGCTCAACCACGGGGCAGGAACACATCGGCCAGCAGTTGATTACGCGGCAGTCCCGCCAGAAACAGGCGCTTGGAAAACGCCTCGACACTGGCGGGGTGTCCGCAGAGTAAGGCGAGCGTTTGCCGGGAAACAAGCCGCAGTTGCGCCAATGCCTGGGCCGACTCGGCCGCGGTCCACAGTTCCACCGTAAGGTTCGGATGACGTGCACCCAGCGCTATCAGGGGTTCAGCCAGATAATGGCCGTCGGCATCATGGGCCAGGTGAATCACACGAATGGCGCCATGGTGATCCTGGCGCAAAGCCTCGCGCAACACGCCCCACAACGGGCCGAGGCCAGTGCCGGAGGCAAGCAGCCAAAGCGGCCGGGATTGCCAGTCGGGATCGTATTGCAAAGCGCCGCCGCGTAGCTCGCCCAGGCGCAGTTGATCCCCGACCTGCAACTGCCGGGCAAGATCACTGAATTCACCGGGCTGCCGACAATCGATATGAAACTCCAGAAATGCATCTTCCTGGGGCAGGCTCGCCAGGGAGTAAGGCCGCGCGACGTGCCCTGCCCACAGCACCAGGTGCTGTCCAGCCCGATAACGGAGACCGCGCTCAGGTTGCAGACGCAGGCGCACTACATTCGAGTTCAGCCAATCAGCACCTACCACCAGGGCGGCCAAACCGTCACGCAGCGGGTCAAACGCCTCGACCTGCAGATCGCCCGTCACTTGGCACTGGCAGGCCAACCGCCAACCGTCCTGGCGTTGCGCGGGGCTCAGGGCATCGGGCTGCTTGTCCTCGACCTCGCCCCGGCAGCGCACCAAACATGCATGGCAACTGCCCGCCCGGCAACTGTAGGGCACGGCCACACCCGCCTGGTTCAAGGCATCCAGCAGATTGCTGCCGGCAGTTACCGACCAATGGCGTTCGCCGACGTACAGTTCAGGCATATAAGGACTCAATTACAGGGGACGCGCACAGGGAATCATGCCTGCGACAGTTTGACCATAGTCGGGTGTATCGGCCACCGCGTCGGGTTATACTGCCGCGCCTTTTTAGCGTCGCGCCTGCACCACTTTGGCGTGCCTTGGAAAGGTGGGCTCAGCCGACCGATGTACCCCACTGAGCCCACCTTTATTGAATGTTCCCTTATAGAGGAGCGCGACTCATGACCGTGATCAAGCAAGACGACCTGATTCAGAGCGTTGCCGACGCCCTGCAATTCATTTCCTACTACCACCCCGTTGACTTCATCCAGGCGATGCACGAGGCCTACCTGCGCGAAGAATCGCCGGCAGCCCGTGATTCCATGGCGCAGATCCTGATCAACTCGCGCATGTGCGCCACCGGCCATCGCCCGATCTGCCAGGACACCGGTATCGTCACCGTGTTCGTGCGCGTGGGCATGGACGTACGTTGGGATGGCGCCACCATGGGCCTGGACGACATGATCAACGAAGGCGTGCGTCGCGCCTACAATCTGCCGGAAAACGTCCTGCGCGCATCCATCCTGGCCGACCCGGCCGGTGCACGTAAAAACACCAAGGACAACACCCCGGCCGTGATCCACTACTCCATCGTCCCGGGTAACACCGTGGAAGTGGACGTGGCGGCCAAAGGTGGTGGTTCCGAGAACAAGTCAAAAATGGCCATGCTCAACCCGTCCGACTCGATCGTCGACTGGGTGCTCAAGACCGTTCCGACCATGGGCGCCGGCTGGTGCCCACCGGGCATGCTCGGCATCGGCATCGGCGGCACCGCCGAGAAAGCCGCAGTGATGGCCAAAGAAGTGTTGATGGAGTCCATCGACATCCACGAGCTGAAAAAGCGCGGCCCGTCCAACCGTATCGAAGAGATGCGCCTGGAGCTGTTCGAGAAGGTCAACCAACTGGGCATTGGCGCTCAGGGCCTGGGTGGCCTGACCACCGTGCTCGACGTGAAGATCATGGACTACCCGACCCACGCCGCCTCCCTGCCGGTGTGCATGATCCCCAACTGCGCCGCCACCCGTCACGCACACTTTGTGCTCGACGGCTCGGGCCCTGCGTCGCTGGAAGCGCCACCGCTGGACGCCTACCCGGAAATCGTCTGGGAAGCCGGCCCGTCGGCTCGTCGCGTCAACCTCGACACCCTGACCCCGGAAGAAGTCCAGAGCTGGAAACCGGGCGAAACCGTGTTGCTCAACGGCAAGATGCTCACTGGCCGCGACGCCGCGCACAAGCGCATGGTCGAGATGCTGAACAAGGGCGAAACCCTGCCGGTAGACCTCAAGGGTCGCTTCATCTACTACGTCGGCCCGGTTGATCCGGTGCGCGAAGAAGTGGTTGGCCCGGCTGGCCCGACCACCGCGACGCGGATGGACAAGTTCACCCGTCAGATCCTTGAGCAAACCGGCCTTTTGGGCATGATCGGCAAATCCGAGCGCGGCCCGACTGCCATCGACGCGATCAAGGACCACAAGGCCGTGTACCTGATGGCCGTGGGCGGCGCCGCTTACCTGGTGGCGCAAGCTATCAAGAAGTCGCGGGTTGTCGCGTTCGCCGAACTGGGCATGGAAGCGATCTACGAGTTCGACGTCAAAGACATGCCGGTCACCGTTGCAGTCGATAGCAAAGGCGAATCCGTGCACATCACCGGTCCTGCCATCTGGCAGCAAAAGATCAGTGAAAGCCTGGCGGTAGAAGTGCAGTAAGCACTTTCCCTCAAGGATAAAGGCGACTGCGGCCCCATGGCCCAGTCGCCTTTTTTATGGCGCGTGGTATGGTGCTTGCCCCTTACCGTGCCTGCTCATCACCGTATGATCGCGATCCCTCGCCCCCTGCGCCTGACCTTCTACGCCCTGTTGATCATCGCTGGTGCGGTGCTGGCCGCTGCATTGGCCACGCGCCAGGCCGAACGCCAGGCCCTCGTGGATGAGGCCGCCCGCGCCAACCAACAGCTCGCGTTATATGCCAACTCGCTGCACACCCTGATCGAACGCTACCGCGCCCTGCCCGCCGTGCTCGCGCTGGACTCGGAAATGATCAGCGCGTTAAAGGGCCCGTTGGACACCGCTACCCAGGACGCGCTTAACCGCAAGCTCGAACGCATCAACGGCGCCGCGCAGTCGTCCACCCTGGAATTGATGGACCGCACCGGCCTGGCCGTGGCTGCCAGCAACTGGGCGCTGCCAAGCAGTTACGTCGGGCACAACTATGCATTTCGGCCGTATTTCAGCCAGACCAAAAGCCAGGGCACCGGGCGCTTTTACGCGGTGGGTGTGACCACCGGGATTCCGGGTTACTTCCTTTCCAGCGCGGTGCTCGATGAACACGAGCAGTTCCTTGGTGCCATGGTGGTGAAGCTGGAGTTCCCTGAGCTTGAGCAAGAATGGGCCCAGGGGAATGACTTGCTGCTGGTCAGCGATGCGCGTGGCATCGTGTTCATTGCCAACCAGCCTGGCTGGCGCTATCGGAACCTGCGGCCGCTATCGGCCAATGACCTCGCTGAGCTCAAGGCCACCCGCCAGTACGACAAGAAACAACTGCTGGCGCTGGAAACCGACACCCTGCAGCGCTTCGACGAAAACAGTCACCTGATGCGCGTCAACGGCCCCGACGGCAGCGCCCAATACATCTGGGAATCCCTGCCATTGAAGGCAGAAGGCTGGGCCCTGCACCTGCTGCGCAAACCGCAATTTCCTTTTGAAGACCAACGCAACGCGGGACTGGCCGCCGCCGGTTCCTGGCTGGCGCTGGTGTTCCTCGCGCTGTTCCTGAGCCAACGCTGGCGCCTGGCCCGCTTGCGCCAGCGCAGCCGTGAAGAGCTGGAGCAACTGGTGGAAGAACGCACCCAGGCCCTGCGCACCGCCCAGGATGGTTTGGTGCAATCAGCCAAGCTGGCGGCGCTGGGGCAGATGTCCGCCGCCCTCGCCCACGAAATCAACCAGCCACTCACGGCCCAGCGCATGCAGCTTGCTACCCTGCGCCTGTTGCTGGATCACGGCCGTGTGGACGACGCCTACAAGGCGCTCACGCCGCTGGACGACATGCTCACGCGCATGGCCGCACTCACCGGCCATCTCAAGACCTTCGCTCGCAAAAGTCCTAGTGGCCTGCGCGAACGCCTGGACCTGGCCACGGTGGTCGACCAGTCCCTGCATCTGCTCGACGCGCGCCTGCGCGATGAAGCCATTGGCGTCATGCTGGACCTGACACGCCCGGCTTGGGTGCGCGGCGATGCCATCCGCCTGGAACAAGTACTGATCAACCTGCTGCGCAACGCCCTCGACGCCATGGCCGACAAACCGCGCAAGCGCCTTGAGATCCGCCTGCACGCCGACCAACAGCTTTGGCTTTTGACCGTCAGCGACAGCGGCGGCGGGATCCCCGAAGAACACCTGAACAACGTGTTCGATCCGTTCTTCACCACCAAGCCGGTGGGTGACGGCCTCGGTTTAGGGCTGGCGGTGTCCTTCGCTATCGTGCACGAACTGGGTGGACGCCTGATCGCCGATAACCAGGGCGACGGCGCGACTTTCACCCTGACCTTGCCCATCGCGCTGGAGACGCCGGACCTATGCTAAATGCGGTGATTGTGGTCGATGACGAAGCCAGCATTCGCACGGCCGTGGAACAGTGGTTGAGTCTCTCCGGGTTTGAGGTGCAGTTGTTCAGCCGCGCCGAGGAATGCCTGGCGCACCTGCCCAAAGACTTTCCCGGTGTGATCCTGAGCGACGTGCGCATGCCTGGTCTCAGCGGCCTGGAATTGCTCGCCGAAGTACAGCGCCGCGACGCCGACTTGCCGGTGATATTGCTCACTGGTCACGGCGACGTGCCGATGGCCGTCGAAGCCATGCGCGACGGCGCCTACGATTTTCTGGAAAAACCCTTCAGCCCCGAGGCCCTGCTCAACAGCCTGCGACGTGCATTGGACAAACGCGGGCTGATCCTGGAAAACCGTCGCCTGCATCAACAGGCCGATCACCGCTCGCAGCTTGAATCCAGCCTGCTCGGCGTGTCCCGCGGGTTGCAGAACCTGCGCCGCCAGGTGCTCGACTTGGCCAGCTTGCCGGTCAACGTGTTGATCCGTGGCGAGACCGGCAGCGGTAAGGAACTGGTCGCGCGCTGCCTGCATGATTTCGGCCCGCGGGCCAAGAAGCCGTTTGTGGCGCTCAATTGCGCGGCAATTCCCGAGCAGTTGTTTGAAGCCGAGTTGTTTGGCCACGAAAGCGGCGCGTTCACCGGCGCCCAGGGCAAGCGCATCGGCAAGCTGGAGTACGCTCACGGCGGCACGCTGTTCCTGGATGAAATCGAAAGCATGCCCTTGGCCCAACAAGTGAAACTGTTGCGGGTATTGCAAGAGCAGAAACTGGAACGACTGGGCTCCAACCAGAGCATCCATGTGGACTTGCGCATCATTGCCGCGACCAAGCCTGACCTGCTCGAAGAGGCCCGCGCCGGACGCTTTCGCGAAGACTTGGCCTATCGCCTCACCGTCGCACAATTGCGCCTGCCGCCCTTGCGCGAGCGTCGTGAAGATATTCCGCTGCTGTACGAGCACTTTGCCCACAGCGCTGCCGAACGCTTAGGCCGCACGCCCGAGCCGTTGAGCGGCCCAGCCTTGGGGCGCCTGCTCAGCCATGACTGGCCCGGCAATGTGCGTGAACTGGCCAACGTCGCCGAACGCCAGGTATTAGGCCTTGGCGAGCCGGAGCCGGAGGGCATCGAGGCCGGGCAATCACTGGCTGCGCAGCAGGAAGCCTTCGAAGCCCATTGCCTGAAGGCCGCCTTGACCCGGCACAAGGGCGATATCAAGGCGGTATTAACGGAGCTGCAACTGCCCCGCCGGACGTTCAATGAAAAGATGCAGCGCCATGGCCTTGCACGGGACATGTTCCTCAAGGACGAATGAGCGGATTTCCGCTCATTGGCCCCGAATCTTCAGCAAGTTTCCGCTCAAAAAAATCTGCAAACCCTTCTAGATCGGGCCTTCATCTACCTGGCACAGCTCCTGCTATAGCCCAGCCAGGCAGCGCTCGCGCCGCTCCATAAAAACAACTAGATGAAGGATCCTTCAATGGATAACTCCAACTCCCTGCCTCTGGGGTCGGCGGCAGCGCCGGCAAAAGAACGCACCACCTCCAGCCGCATCAAATCGATCTTCAGCGGATCGGTCGGCAACATGGTCGAGTGGTACGACTGGTACGTCTACGCCGCTTTCTCGCTGTACTTCGCCAAAGCCTTCTTCCCGAAAGGCGACACCACCGCCCAACTGCTCAACACCGCCGCGATCTTCGCCGTGGGCTTCCTGATGCGCCCGATCGGTGGCTGGCTGATGGGCCTGTACGCCGACAAGGTCGGGCGTAAAAAAGCCCTGATGGCCTCGGTCTACCTGATGTGCTTCGGCTCGCTGCTGATTGCCCTGAGCCCGGGCTATGAATCCATTGGTATCGGTGCGCCCATCCTGCTGGTGTTTGCCCGTTTGCTGCAGGGGCTATCAGTCGGCGGCGAATACGGCACCTCCGCCACCTACCTCAGCGAGATGGCGACCAAGGAACGTCGCGGCTTCTACTCCAGTTTCCAGTACGTAACCCTGATCTCCGGCCAGCTCATCGCGCTGGCGGTGCTGATCGTGCTGCAACAGGTACTCACCACCGAGCAACTGTACGCGTGGGGCTGGCGTATCCCGTTCGCCATCGGCGCCCTGTGCGCAGTCGTCGCGCTGTACCTGCGTCGTGGCATGGAAGAAACCGAGTCCTTCACCAAGAAAGAAAAAGCCAAGGAAAGCGCAATGCGCACCTTGATGCGTCACCCCAAGGAACTGATGACCGTGGTCGGCCTGACTATGGGCGGCACCCTGGCGTTCTACACCTACACCACCTACATGCAGAAATACCTGGTGAACACCGTCGGGATGAGCATCTCCGACTCCACCACCATCTCGGCGGCCACGCTGTTTCTGTTCATGTGCCTGCAGCCCATCATCGGCGGGCTGTCCGACAAGGTCGGCCGTCGTCCGATCCTGATCGCCTTCGGCATCCTCGGCACCCTGTTCACCGTGCCTATCCTCACCACCCTGCACACCATCCAGTCCTGGTGGGGTGCGTTCTTCCTGATCATGGCCGCGCTGATCATCGTCAGTGGCTACACCTCGATCAACGCGGTGGTGAAGGCCGAACTGTTCCCGACCGAAATCCGTGCCCTGGGCGTGGGCCTGCCGTATGCACTGACCGTGTCGATCTTCGGCGGTACAGCTGAATACATCGCGCTGTGGTTCAAGAGCATCGGGATGGAAACCGGCTACTACTGGTACGTGACTGCGTGTATCGCGGTGTCGCTGATGGTCTACGTGACCATGAAAGACACCCGCAAACATTCGCGGATTACCACGGACTAAACATGTGGGAGGGGGCAAGCCCCCTCCCCCATTGGTTTTACATCGCTGGGTTAATCAGGACAGTTCCGCCACCTCGTTGCGCCCATACCGCCGCTGCGCATACGACGCTCCGGCAATCATCACCACCAGCACCGCCGCCAATACCGCCGATGATCCAATGGTGCCGAAATCCAATCCGCCCTTTTCATGGGGCTTGGTCAGGAAGTCGCCCAGGGTTGCACCAAACGGCCGGGTCAATACAAACGCCACCCAGAACAACAACACCGACGAGATTTGGGTGAAGTACTTGAGCGCCACCACCGCAGCGATGGTCGAGCCAATCAACAAGGCACCACCGGCGAAGCCGAGACCCGAATCATCCGCCAGGAAGTCGCCCAATGCGGTGCCCAGTGTGTTGGAGAACAGGATCGCCATCCAATAGAACAACTCACCCCGGAAGGTCTGCACCTTGTTCACGTTCAGCGAGTCACCGCTGAGGTGCCACAGCGCAAAAATGATCATCAGGATCACAATCAGGATCATCGACCCCGTGGCGTAACCCAGCCCCAGGGTACGGTCCATGAAGTCGGACATTGTGGTACCTGCAGTGCTGGTGGACAAAATCACGATCCAGTACAGCACCGGGTTGTAGGTTTTGGACCAGAGTTGCGTCACCAGGGTGACCAGGAACACGCTGATCAAAATCATCGAACTGATCGCATAACCGACATTCAGGGTCATCGACAACAAGTCCCCGGCGGTTTCGCCCAAGGTGGTTGCGCAGATTTTCATGACCCAGAACGCCAGGGTGATCTGAGGAAGTTTATTCATAAGGTAGAAGGCTCCGAAGCTCAGTCTTTCGATGGCCGACTTATAGGGGTGTCGACCTTGAGCGCAGACTGAACGGGCCGCTGTGAAAAATAGGTGGGCGATGAATGAAAATTCCATGGCTTGATGGAAATCCGCTGCCACGGGTTGCACTATGACCGCCTCCCAGAATTGCGTAGCAGGAACCCCGGCTCATGTCTGACGATATCCATTTCTACGAACCCGCCAACGGCCACGGCCTGCCACATGACCCGTTCAACGCCATCGTTGGTCCACGGCCAATCGGCTGGATCTCGTCGCACGACAGCGAAGGCCGCCTGAACCTGGCGCCCTACAGCTTCTTCAATGCGTTCAACTACATTCCGCCGATCATTGGGTTTTCCAGTGTCGGGCGCAAAGACAGCCTGAACAATATCGAACAGACCGGCGAGTTCGTGTGGAACCTGGCTACCCGCCCGCTGGCCGAGCAGATGAACCAGAGTTGCGCGGCGGTCTCGCCGGAGGTGAATGAGTTCGAGTTGTCCGGCCTGACGCCGGTGGCCTCGAAAATCATCGCCGTGCCACGGGTGGGCGAAAGCCCGGTGTCATTCGAATGCAAGGTGACGCAGATTATCCAGCTGCAACGCGCCGACAAAGGGTTGGTGCCGAGCTGGCTGGTGCTGGGCGAGGTGGTCGCGGTGCACATTGCCAAGTGGTTGCTCAAGGATGGCATCTACGACACCGCCGCCGCCGAGCCGATCCTGCGTGGTGGCGGCCCGGCGGATTACTTCCAGCTGGGGCCGGAGGCGCTGTTCAAGATGTATCGCCCAGGCGCCAGCAAACCCTGACTGAAATACAACAAAAATGTGGGAGGGGGCGTGCCCCGATGGCAATGGCACATTCAACATCTTTGTTGACTGACACACTGCTATCGGGGGCAAGCCCCCTCCCACATTAGATTGTCGGCGTTGTTCAGATGGCGGCGCTCGCCCAGGTCAGCTGCCCCTCCTCATCCACACCGATCAACCGCTCAAGCTGCACGGTGGCTGCATCATCGGCGTCGGAGGCGGTCTTGAAAGTCTGTCCATCCAGGATCTTGTGAAACTTCGGTGCCCCCATACCATCCAGTGCCTTGACGGCGACGGCGGCGCTGTAGCCCCCTTCACCCGGTACTACGGCGGATACGGCTTCGTGGTGGGCAAATTGTTTACGTGCCATGTTGCAGGTCCTGGCCAATGGAAAGGCGGCCATTCTAAACCTGTTCACCCAGCGAGTTGCAGGTACTCGCCATAGGCGTTGGTGGCGGATGCATCAGTGAAGGTTTGGAAGTCCATGCTGCGCACCACCATGTCGTTCAACAGCTCGGTAAAGATCATCAGGGCCGGCGAGCTGAAGTAGGCACTCATCGCCTGCTCGCTGCTCCAGAAACCCGAGACCAACCACACATCGGGATCGACCTGGGAATGCTGCAACGAGAATTGCAGACAACCCTGAGCCTGGCGACCCGGTTCGATCAAACTGCTCAAGCGTGCACCGAGTTCGGTGCTGCACCCGGTGCGGGCGCGGATAAAGGCCATATGGCTCGCGGGAATGGGGGTGGACATGTTCGACTCTCCCGTTGAGAAGTGATGCTCGGCAAACACGGTGAGGGTGTGCTGCCACAGGATCAAAGATAACGGCGCGCAGGTAGGCGCGGTTAGTCGATTCCTGCCGGCTTATTGCACAATCCTGCGAGAAGCGTAAACCGGGTACTCGGCCCACTGGTTTTGCGCCATGCACAAACGCAGTATTTCAGGGAGATGACAGGCCTCACGCTTGCCTGATTGGCGATATGCCGCAGGATCAGGCAAGGATTGTGCAGAATCGACCTAACACTATTTGAAAAGCCGACGCTAAGCTGACCCCATCAAAGCCGCCTGCAGAGGACGCTTCATGTCGTCGCCCGAATATCAGTCCATTCCTCTCGATGCCGAGATGGAAAAGCAGCGTGCCGAACTGGCCAGTATCGTGCACAGGCATACTTGGGAAGATGGCTCCTACGGTACCGCGATCACGTCGCTCTACCTGAACCGCCACAACACGCCACGCGACTTTATGCCGGTGCTGGTGGAACCCGCGCTGTGCATCCTTGCCAACGGCAGCAAGGAAGTGCGCCTGGCGGATGAAATCTTTGCCTACGACCCGCTCAATTACCTGGTGTTCTCGGTGGCGATGCCAGTGGCCGGGCGGATCATCGACGCCACGCCCGACGATCCGAACCTGTCGGTGCGGATCAATATCGACCCGGCGCAGCTCACCGCCCTGATCGCTGAAGCCGGCCCCATGGGCGTACCCACACGCCCGACATCACGCGGCATGTACGTGGACCGGATTGACAACCAATTGCTCGACGCGGTGCTGCGCCTGGCGCGCTTGCTGGATACGCCCAAAGACATCGCCATGCTGGCCCCACTGATCAACCGGGAAATTCTTTACCGCTTGCTACGTGGGCCGCAGGGTTATCGCCTGTATGAAATTGCCGTGGCCAACAGCCAGAGCCATCGGGTGAGCCAAGCGATCAAGTGGCTCAATGGCAACTACGAACAACCGCTTCGCATTGATGATCTGGCCAAGGAAGTGAACCTGAGCGTTTCGACATTGCACCACCGCTTCAAGGCAATCACCGCCATGAGCCCCTTGCAGTACCAGAAGCAATTGCGCTTGCAGGAAGCACGCAGATTGATGATCGCCGAAGGGCTGGAAGCATCAGCGGCGGGGTATCGGGTGGGGTATGAAAGCCCGTCGCAGTTCAGTCGGGAATACAGCCGATTGTTTGGGGCGCCGCCGCTGCGGGATCTGGCCCGCCTGCGCCAAAGCATCTGACCGAATGAAGATCAAAATGTGGGAGGGGGCTTGCTCCCGATAGCGGTGGGTCTGCTTTAGATACCAGACTGAGACACTGCCATCGGGGGCAAGCCCCCTCCCACATGGGTCCGCGAGCATTCAATCCAGGGTGCGCGGTAGTTGCAGGGTCACCCGTAAGCCCCCCTCCCGCAAATTCTGCAAACTCACTTCACCGCCATGGCTGTGGGCAATATTGCGCGCAATCCCCAGGCCCAACCCATAGCCCTGCTGCTGCCCGGAAAGGCGGAAGTGCGGCTCGAATACCTGTTCCAAACGCTGCTCCGGAACGCCGGGACCTTCATCGTCGACGTGCAGGACAAACTGCGCACCATCATCTTCGATATGCAAATGCGCGTTCTGCCCGTACTTCAACGCGTTATCGATCAGGTTGCCGATACACCGCTTGAGCGCCAGCGGCTTGCCCGGATAGGTCGCCAATGCAGCGCCATCCAGGGTCACACGGCCATTACCGTTTGGCGCCACATAAGGCTCTACCAGGCATTCGAGCACATGGTTGAGGTCGACCGGCTGGATGTTCTCGTGGATATCGGTGTCTTTCACACATTGCAGCGCGCCCTTCACCAGCAACTCCAATTCATCCAGGTCACGGCCGAATTTGGTTTGCAGGTTTTCGTCTTCGAGCAGTTCCACACGCAGACGCAGGCGGGTGATCGGTGTGCGCAGGTCGTGGGAAATCGCGCTGAACAGTTGGCTGCGCTCGGTCAAATAGCGGCTGATGCGCTCGCGCATGGCATTAAACGCGCGGCCCACTTCCACCACTTCACTGCCGCCGCCTTCGGCCACCGGCTCCACATCGGCGCCGAGAGACATGTCTCGCGCCGCCCGCGCCAAGCGCTTGAGGGGGCGGCTTTGCCAGTGCACCAGCAGGCCAATGAACAACAGCAGAAAACCGCTGGTCAACACGATAAACCACACCTGCTGGGACGGTAGGCCCTGTTCTTCAAGGCTGGTGTAGGGCTCAGGCAGCAACGAGGCGATGTACAGCCATTCGCCGGGGGCGAGTTGGATCTGGGTCACCAGCACCGGCGGGTTTACCGGTTCCAGGGTCAGCGCGTAATGGGCCCAAGAGCGCGGCAACTCATCGAGCTTGAGGCCGGCGTTGAAGATGCGCAGGTCTTCGGCGCTGACGAACTCCACCGAGATGTGCACGTCGGCGCCCAGGGTCTGGCGAAGTACTTCGTCCACGGCCACCAGCACCGCCTGCTTGCGTGGGGTTTCGGGCAATACCTGCATGTCCAGCGGACGGTCATTAAGGGTGACTACAAACCGGGTGCCGCCCATGCTACGCAATTGGTCGAGAACCAGCGGACGATAGGCCACCGGCAACGAACGGAAGTAACTCACACTGGCGGTCATCGAATGGGCCAGGCTGCGAGCGCTGGTGACCAGGCCCTCAAGCTGGGTAGCACGCAACTGCGAAACCCAAATCACGCTGGACAACGCCTGGGCGAACAACACCGCAAGCAATGTCAGCAGCAGCATGCGTCCCAGCAGCGAGCGCGGTACCGGGAAGCGGCGCCGGCGTTCGGTCACCGGCTCAGTGGACATTGCCGGCAACCACGCTGGCTGCCAGTTGATAACCGCTGCCACGTACGGTGCGGATCAGCCTCGGGGGCTTTTCGGTGTCGCGCAGGCGTTGGCGCAGGCGGCTGACCGCCATGTCGACGATGCGGTCCAGCGGCATCAGGTCTCGGCCACGGGTGGCGTTGCCGATAGTGTCGCGATCGAGAATTTGTTGCGGATGGTCGAGAAACAACTTGAGCAGTGCGAAGTCGGCACCGGAGAGAATCACTTCCTCGCCGTCCACGTGGAACAGCCGATGGCTGATCATGTCCAGGCGCCATTCATCGAACACCAGCACATCACCACTCCCACTGCGCTCCTGGCCAAACTGGCAGCGGCGCAACAGGGCCTTGATCCGCGCCTGCAACTCGCGAGGGCTGAATGGCTTGCCGATATAGTCATCGGCGCCCAGTTCCAGGCCGATCACGCGGTCGGCTTCGTCAGAACTGGCGGTAAGCATAATGATCGGCACCTGCGCCTGGCGCGGGTGCTGGCGGATCCAACGGCAGAGGCTGAAGCCATCTTCGTCCGGCAACATCACATCGAGGATGACCAGGTCGCACGGCGCCTCGTTCATCGCCTGGCGGAACCCCGCGCCATCCGGCACGCCACGCACCTGGAAACCGGCGCGACTGAGGTAGGTTTGCAGCAATTCGCGGATTTCCTGGTCGTCGTCGACGAGGAGAATCGATTTACTGATTACGCTCACGGGGTCCTCCTTGTTGTTATGGGGTGTTCTTTATGGCCTCATCGGGGGCAGGTCACTGCCTAAGCAAATGCCTGCTCTAACGCCACACCCGCCCCGGTCAACCCGGAATACGGCGCGGTCACCAACCACACCGGAATACCTTTGAAGTAGTCGCTCATGCAGCCTTTGTCGCTGAAACTCTTGGCAAAGCCGCTGTTGATGAAAAAGTCGGCAAACCGCGGAATCACCCCACCCACGATATACACACCACCGCGTCCACCGGTGGTCAGCACATTGTTGCCCGCCACTCGGCCCAGCCAGACGCTGAACTGCTCCAACACCTCCATCGCCACCGGGTCGCCGGCCAAGCCTGCAGCCGTGATGGCTTCGGGCGTGTCCAGCACCGGCGCGTGACCGTCGACCGCACAAATCGCGCGGTACAGACGCGGCAAGCCGCCACCGCTCAACGCCGTTTCAGCGCTGACGTGGCCAATCTCGTTGTAAATGTGTTGCCACAACTGGGTTTCCCGAGGACTGCTCAGGGGCAGGTCGACGTGGCCGCCCTCCCCCGGCAACGCCGCGTAACGACCTGCGCCGAGATCCAGCAGTGTGCCGACGCCCAGACCAGTGCCAGGCCCGATCACCACCGCCGGGCGCAACGGCTCCGGCGTGCCCTCACAAACCACGCGAAATTCGTCGGGTTGCAGGCGGGTCATCCCCAGGGCCATGGCGGAGAAGTCATTGACCAGCAGCAGTTCATCCACCTGCAAGGTCTTGCAGAACGCCGTCTTGCTCAGGCGCCAGTGATTGTTGGTGAATTTGAATTCATCGCCACTCACCGGCCCGGCCACCGACAGGCACACCGCGCCGATGTCCCCGATTTCCAGGCCCTCTTCCTTCAGATAGACCTTGATCGCCTCTTCAGGGGTTGGGTAATCCGCCGTGGCATGCACCCGAATCGAATGCAGTGCCGAATCCCGCCACACTGCAAAACGGGCGTTGGTACCCCCGATATCACCGACCAGCGCTAACTTCACTTAAGCGTCTCCAAGGCAGAGGTAAAGGCGCTGGCGCCCTGCTCTGCGGAGCTTGCGGCCAAGCGCATAAATCCAAACAGCTCGCGGCCGGCCCCCACGTTATTGCCCAGAAGGCCCGTGGCAGGCGTGCGCGCTGCAAATTCTTCGGCGTCCACCTTAAGCTCCAAGGTGCCGGTAACGCCATCCACACGAATGATATCGCCATCGCGCACTCGCGCCAGCGGCCCGCCGCTCTGGGCTTCGGGGTTGACGTGAATCGCGGCGGGAATCTTACCCGACGCGCCGGACATACGCCCGTCTGTCACCAATGCCACCTTGAAACCACGGTCCTGCAGCACACCCAGGAACGGCGTCATCTTGTGCAGCTCGGGCATGCCGTTGGAGCGCGGGCCCTGGAAGCGCATCACCGCGACGAAATCTTTTTCCAACTGGCCAGCCTTGAACGCATCGGCCAGATCCTGCTGATCCTGGAACACCACCGCCGGCGCTTCGACGATCTGGTGCTCTGGAGCTACCGCAGAGACTTTCATCACACCGCGGCCGAGGTTGCCTTCCATCACGCGCAGACCACCTTCCGGCGAGAACGCACGGGCCACGGGGCGCAGAATGGTTTCGTCGAGGCTTTCGATAGGACCGTCACGCCAAACCAGCTCGCCGTCGACCAGGAACGGTTCCTGGATGTATCGGCTCAGGCCCTTGCCGGCCACGGTGTTGACGTCTTCGTGGAGCAGGCCGGCTTCCAGCAGCTCACGAATCAGGAACGACATGCCGCCCGCCGCCTGGAAGTGATTGATATCGGCTTTGCCGTTTGGATACACGTGGGACAGGGTCGGCACCACCTCGGAGAGGTCAGCCATATCGTCCCAGGTGAGGATGATGCCTGCCGACATGGCGATGGCCGGCATGTGCAGGGTGTGGTTGGTGGACCCGCCGGTCGCGTTGAGGGCGACGATGGAGTTGACGATGGATTTCTCGTCGACGATCTCGCCGATCGGCGTGAAGTTGCCGTTGGCCTTGGTCAGGCGCGTAACCTGATGCGCGGCTTCACGGGTCAGCGCGTCACGCAGCGGCGTGTACGGGTTGACGAATGAAGCGCCCGGCAAGTGCAGGCCCATCACTTCCATCAACAGTTGATTGGTGTTGGCAGTGCCGTAGAAGGTGCAGGTGCCGGGGCTGTGGTAGGACTTCATCTCCGATTCCAGCAGCTCTTCGCGAGTGGCCTTGCCTTCGGCGTAGCGCTGGCGCACGTCGGCTTTCTGCTTGTTGGAGATACCCGACGGCATTGGGCCGCCCGGTACGAAGATCATCGGCAGGTGACCGTAGCGCAGCGCGCCCATCATCAGGCCGGGGACGATCTTGTCGCAGATGCCCAGCATCAGTGCGGCGTCGAACATGTTGTGGGACAGCGCCACCGCCGTGGACATGGCAATGACTTCACGGCTGAGCAGGCTCAGCTCCATACCCGGCTCGCCCTGGGTCACGCCGTCGCACATTGCAGGCGTACCACCAGCGAACTGGCCGACCGAGCCGACTTCACGCAGAGCTTTCTTTATTTGTTCAGGGAAATGTTCGTACGGCTGGTGCGCCGACAGCATGTCGTTATATGAGGAAACAATTGCCACGTTGGCGGCATTCATCATGCGCAGGCTGTTTTTGTCTTCGGTGCCGCAACCGGCCACGCCGTGGGCAAAGTTGGCGCATTGCAGCTTGCCGCGCATCGGACCGTCGCTGGCGGCGCCGCGAATGAGCGCAAGGTAAGCCTCGCGGGTGGCGCGGCTGCGGGCGATAAGCCGTTCGGTGACCTCAAGAACGCGGGGATGCATGTGTAGAACTCCAGGCTAACGGATGTGGCGACCTGAGTGTCTATGCTGATCAAACGCCCGCAGCGCATGGGATGGCAGGGTGTCGTTTGAATCATCGGACCAGTTGATTCAGGTCACTCGTTGTAGATTGAACAAAATATTGCCACTAAAAAGGCTTGTTTTCTATTTTTATGCGAATAATCTTGTAATTCTTACAACAAATCGACGACAGGCACTCTCCAATGACTCTTCGTATCGCAATCAATGGTTTTGGCCGTATTGGCCGTAATGTCCTGCGCGCACTGTATACCCAAGGCTACCGCCAGGATTTGCAGATCGTCGCCATCAACGATCTGGGCGACAGCTCGATCAATGCCCACCTGCTCAAATACGACACCGTACATGGCACATTCGACGCAGAGGTCGCCCACGATCAGGAAAGCCTGACCGTCAACGGTGACCGGATTGCCGTGAGTGCCATTCGCAACCCGGCTGACCTGCCATGGGCTGCACACAAGATTGACGTGGTATTCGAATGCACCGGTCTGTTCACCGACCGTGACAAGGCCGCCGCCCATATTACCGCCGGCGCGCGCAAGGTGATCATCTCGGCACCGGCCAAAGGCGCGGACGCCACTGTGGTGTATGGCGTGAACCACGACATTCTGCGTCAGTCCCACCAGATCATCTCCAACGCCTCGTGCACCACCAACTGCCTGGCGCCGGTCGCCCAGGTGCTGCACCGCGAGCTGGGCATCGAGAGTGGCCTGATGACCACCATCCACGCCTACACCAACGACCAGAACCTGACCGACGTCTACCACACCGACCCGTACCGCGCGCGCTCCGCCACCCAGAATATGATCCCAAGCAAGACCGGCGCTGCCGAAGCGGTGGGCCTGGTGCTGCCGGAACTGGCGGGCAAGCTGACCGGCATGGCCGTGCGCGTTCCAGTGATCAACGTGTCCCTGGTAGACCTCACCGTAACGCTGAAGAAAGAAGCCACTGCCGAAGAGGTCAACGCGCTGCTCAAGGAAGCCAGCCAGCACTCGAAGATCCTCGGTTACAACACCCTTCCGCTGGTTTCCAGTGACTTTAACCACAACCCGCTGTCGTCGATCTTCGACGCCAATCACACCAAGGTCAGCGGCAAGTTGCTCAAAGTATTGGCCTGGTACGACAACGAGTGGGGCTTCTCCAACCGTATGCTGGATAACTGCCTGGCGCTGTGTAACGCCGAATAAAGCGATCCTTTGGGAGGGGCGATTCGACTTGCTCCCGATGGCGGTGTATCAGGCAGGAATGTGTTGACTGACACACCGCTATCGGGGGCAAGCCCCCTCCCACATTGTTCTAAGTAGGCCCAGAGAAATAGCCACTTGCCATTTGAGTTGATGATAAGCATTATCATTTGCTGCAAATCGGTCTGGTATCACTGTGAGCCAATCTCGCTTCAACCAAGTCTTTCTCACCCAACGGGTGATTCTGCTACGCACCTTGCAGCGGATGGTGAATAACCACAGCACCGCCGAGGACCTGCTGCAGGAAACCTACCTGCGCGTCACACGGGCCCTCAGCGAGCGGCCGATCGATCACCTTGAACCCTTCGTTTATCAAACCGCACGTAACCTCGCGCTGGATCACCTGCGCTCACGCAGAATCCAGGCCCGCACGCTGCAGGAAGATGTCCCGCTGGACATCCTGCAAAGCGTCGCCGCCCCTATCAGCACCCCCGAAGATGCGACTCAGGCCGAGCAACTGCTTGAGCACCTGAGCGTCAGCCTGGGCCAATTGAGCGCCCGCCAGCAGCAGATTTTCATCCTCAGCCGCCTGCATGGGTGCAGCTATCAGGAGATTGCCGATCAGTTGGACGTGTCCCTGAGCACGGTGCAAAAGGAACTGAAATTGATCATGGCCATCTGCGTAGGTGTGGCCGACCGGCTGGATCGGCCTTAAGCTGCACGCGACAGAAATGTCGACCCGAGCTGTAGGAATAATGAATAGAACGTGGCGAAGACCCGAGGAACACCGTGACGGACCCCAATAAACTGCGCCCTCATGAGCTGGCTCATGAGGTGCTGCAAGACACGGCTATGGACCAGGCCCTGGATTGGCTGATTGCCTTGCAGTGCCCGCAAGCTGGGCAGCAGGCCGAGTTTGAAGCCTGGCTGGCCCGCGATCCGGCCCACGTCAACGCCTTCGCCAAGGCCCAGGCCGCCTGGGGTGGCGCGCCGGTTCACAGCGCCGCGGTGGCCCTGGCCGCGCCGCGCAAGCCCAGCGCCTGGCGCCGAATCAAACCCCATTGGAAACCGCTCGCCACCGCCGCCGTGTTGCTGATCGGGCTGTTCAGCTTCAGCAACCTGCCGGTGCGCCTGCAGGCCGACCACCTCACCGTGGTGGGCGAACGACAACGTCTGCAATTGGACGACGGCTCGAAAGTATTGCTGAACACCAACTCGGCGTTCTCCAGCAGCATCAAGGACCACCAGCGCATCGCCCGCCTGTACCAGGGCGAGGCTTTTTTCGAAGTTGTGCCCAACCATGGCCAGCCCCTGGAAATCGACGCCGGCCCGGTGCGCGCCAGCGTGCGCGACACCGCCTTCGCCGTGCGCTACCTCAATGGCGAGGCCCAGGTGCAAGTGCAGCGCGGTGATGTCGACCTCAGCAACACTTTCGACGATGCCCGCGTACGCCTGCGCGCCGGCGAAAGTATCCGCATCGGCCCCAAAGGCTTCGGCCAACCGGCCAAGCTGGACGCCAATAAGGACCTGGCCTGGGTGCAAGGCCGGTTGATTTTTGAAAACTGCCCGATGAGCGAAGTGCTCGCCGAGTTGCGCCGCTATTACCCCGGCTGGATCGTCAACACCAACGACCAACTCGCCAGCGTCGCGGTCACCGGCAATTACCGGCTCGATCAACCCCTGGACGTCGTGCGCTCACTGGCGCACATCACCTCTGCCAAGCTCTCGGAATACCCGGCGCTGGTCATCCTGAACTAAATGAGAATTATTTTTACTCGATAACCTTCGGCGGTACGTCTCGTCTTAGCCAATGCAACTGATTCCTATTTGATTCGGTTTGCAACTATAAGATTCGTCCCCCGGAGCGCTTTCGATGTCCTCTCGTTTCAACCGCCGGTCTTCTTCGCCCGTTCTGTCCTTGTTGACTGCCGCCATCCTGCTGGCCGGCGCGCCGGCCATGGCCGCCACCGCTGCCGAACCGGTTTCGCGCAGCCAGGGCAACTACACCTTCAGCATCGAACAGCAGCCGCTGGTCTCGGCGCTCAACGCCTTTACCGCCGTGACCGGCTGGCAAGTCGGCCTGCCCGCAGAGCTGGGCCAGGGCGTGTCGTCTCCTGGCGCACGCGGCCCGTTGTCGCCAGAAAAAGCGTTGGACCGGCTGTTGGTGGGGACCAACCTGAGCTACCGCAAACTGGGCAATAACAACATCGTGCTGGAAAAGCGCGCAGCGGGCAGCACCCTCAATCTGCAACAGGTGACCATCAGCGCAACCCGTAACGCGCAGGATGTGAACAGCGTGCCGAGTACCGTCAGTGTGCATGAGCGTGAGGAACTGGACCGCCAGAACGTCAACAACATCCGGGAACTGGTGCGCTACGAGCCCGGCGTCTCGGTGGGCGGCGCTGGTACACGAGCAGGTAATGCCGGCTTCAACATTCGCGGCATCGATGGCGACCGTATCCTTACTCAAGTGGACGGTGTGGAAGTGCCGGGCAACTTCTTCAACGGCCCCTACGCTAAGACTCGCCGCAACTACGTAGACCCGGAAATCGTAAAGCGCGTGGAAATCCTGCGCGGGCCGGCGTCGGCCCTCTACGGCAGCAGCGCCATCGGCGGCGCCGTCAGTTACTTCACCCTCGACCCGGTTGACATCATCAAGCCAGGCCAAGACTTCGGCGCCCGCCTGAAGACCGGCTACAGCTCCGCCGACGAAAGTTGGCTGACCTCTGGCACCTTCGCCGGCCGCGTTCAAGACTTCGACGGTTTGGTGCACCTGAGCCAGCGCAACGGTCACGAAACTGAGTCCTACGACGGCAACAACGCCACCGGCCTGGATCGCACAGGCGCCAACCCGGAAGAAGCGCGCACCACTAACATCCTGGCGAAGCTCGGCTGGAACTATGGCGATGACAACCGCCTGGGTCTGACGTACGAGAAGTACAAGGATGATCGCGACGTCAACCTGAAGAACGCGGTGGGCGGCCCGTTCATCGGCGGCCGAGGCTTCAACCTCTACCGTGATCGTCGTGGTAACGACACCATCACCCGTGAACGTTTCGGCCTGGAAAACAGCTTCGCCCTTGAGTCGCCGATTGCCGACCGCATCAAGACCAGCGTCAATTACCAAATCGCCAAGACCGACCAGACCACCGCTGAAATCTATCAATCCGGTCGTCGCGTCCTGCGCACCCGCGACACGCTCTACCAGGAAAAACAGTGGGTTTTCGATGCACAGTTGGACAAAGCGTTCAGCCTCGGTGAAACCGATCACCAAGTGACCTACGGCACCACCCTCAAGCAGCAGAAAGTCACCGGCTCGCGCGAGGGCAGCGCGACCTGCGTGGCCGTCGGCAGCGGTTGCACCGCCATCGGCGCGCCCAGCCCGATGGCCTCCGATAGCGTGAAGAAGGCCAGCGACTTCCCCGACCCGACCATCAACACCTATTCGCTGTTCGCACAGGATCAGATCACTTGGGACAAATGGACCTTCCTCCCCGCCGTGCGCTATGACTACACCCAGCTCAAACCCAAGCTGACCCAGGAATTCCTCAACACCGTCAACCCGACAGGTGCGGAAACGGTGAGCGACAAGAAGAAAACCTGGCACCGCGTGACGCCCAAGTTTGGCCTGACCTACGCGCTGACGGACCAATACACCTGGTTCGGCCAATACGCCGAAGGTTTCCGCACGCCGTCCGCCAAGTCGCTGTACGGCCGCTTTGAAAACTTGAACCTGGGCTACACCGTCGAACCCAATCCGGACCTCAAGCCGGAGACCAGCAAAGGCATCGAAACCGGGATTCGCGGCAAGTTCGACGAGGGTTCCTTCGAGGTGGCGGTGTTCTATAACAAATACCGCGACTTTATCGACGAAGACAACGTCGTGGTCGGCGGCACTGCCGAGCAGTTCCAAGCCGTCAATATCAAGCGCGCCAGCGTCAAGGGCGCCGAAGCCAAGGGCCGCCTGAACCTGGATGCATTCGGTGCCCCACAAGGCCTATACACCCAGGGTGCGGTCTCCTATGCCTACGGTCGAAACGACCAAAACGGCGAACCGCTGAACAGCGTCAACCCGCTCAAGGGCGTGTTCGGCCTGGGCTACGACCAGGACAATTACGGCGGCCTGCTGAGCTGGACCCTGGTGAAGAAGCAGAATCGCGTAGACAGCTCCACCTTCCACGCGCCGGACGGCGACACCAGCGGCCCATTCAAGACGCCCGGCTTCGGCGTTGTCGACCTGACCGCCTACTACAAAGTCACCAGCGACGTGACCATCAATGGCGGCCTCTACAACCTCACCGACAAGAAGTACTGGAACTGGGATGACGTACGCAGCTACGACAGCGTCGGCGAAGCCGCGGTAACCGGCCCGGCCAACCTCGACCGCCTGACCCAGCCCGGCCGAAACTTTGCGATTAACGTGATCTGGGATATCTGACCAAGCCCCTCTCACCTCGTCGAAATTTCAATGACGAGGTGAGGATTTTTTACTGTGCCGCGTCTTCTTGTTCGTCTAGTTGATAACCGCTCTCTTTCGGGCACCAAGGCGCTCCCCTTCTCAAGGACTTTTTCATGACCGCTTCTCCTAACGCAGAACGTCCAAGCCTGCGCTCCCAGCGCCTGAACCAGATCACCAACGAGCCGCACACCAAGCTGGATGCACTGGTAAAGGCCCATGCCCCGTTCGAAACTCAGGCCAACTTTGCCCGTTTCGTGGTAGCGCAGTACCTGTTCCAGTCGGAACTGGTGGCCCTGTACAACGACGCCGAACTGATCAAGATCGTGCCTGACCTGGCCGCACGCTGCCGCGCCGAAGCCGCCAAGCTGGACCTCGCCGACCTGGACACCGAAGTACCGGCTGCGGTGGCCGGTGCAGTGAGCAACCCGAGCAAAGCAGAAGCCCTGGGCTGGCTGTTCGTCTCGGAAGGCTCCAAGTTGGGCGCCGCGTTCCTGATCAAGCGCGCCGTAGACCTCGGCTTGAGCGAAACCTTTGGGGCCCGCCACTTGGGTGAGCCAGCCGGCGGTCGTGCCGAAGGCTGGAAGAGCTTCACCCGCACCCTCGACGGCCTGCAATTCAGCCCCGAGGAAGAGGCCGCAGTAGAAAAAGGCGCGGTGGATGCGTTTGTGCGCTTCACCGTGTTGCTGGAACAGGCGTACGCTAGCGCCCCTGAACTGGCCTGATCCCGCAAATTGAAATGCAACCCAATGTGGGAGGGGGCTTGCCCCCGATAGCGGTGCATCAGCCAACAAATAGGTAACTGACCCAGCCCCCTCCCACATTTTGATCGCATTTGAGTTCGGACTTTTTTGTAAACCTTCCCCAAGAAAAGCTTCACCATGACCGGCAAAACCCAATCCACCTCGAAAATCGCACAGATCCTGTTTGGCCTGCTGGCCTATGTCAGCCTGGGCATCGGGCTGGTGGCGATTGTGATACCCGGTTTGCCCACCACCGAGTTCATCCTGCTGGCCGCCTGGGCCGCGACCAAAAGCTCGCCACGCCTCAGCGCCTGGCTGGAAAACCACCGCCTGTTTGGGCCGATCCTGTTCAACTGGCGCAACGGCAAGATCATCGCGCGCCGGGCCAAAGTCAGCGCCACCGTGAGCATGCTGTTGTGCGCGATCCTGATGCTGGTGATGCTCGACCATGGCTGGCCCATCTACCTGGCGATTGCCGGGATGAGCCTGGGCAATCTGTGGATCTGGTCACGCCCCGAACGGCTCGCACAGCCCGTATAACCCTACCTGTAGGCGTTTTCCTACCGCCCATCGCCTTCTGCTCATGAAAGCCCCTACCGCGCCGATGCTCCGGATATAGCGCTGAATGGACTTGGCCGTGCTGTGCATTCCAACAAGACCATTCGTGAGTGAACCTATGTTCGACACCCTCTCTATCCGCTTGAAAATCGTGCTGCTGTCCGGCCTTTGCCTGCTGGGGGTGATTACGCTGATCGTGAGCATCAATCTGTACGAAACGGACCAGAACGACCATCTGATCAGCGATTCAAGTTCACGCATGCTCACCAGCAGCGTGCAAAGCCTGTTGCAGGCAAGGGCCGCTGAACAAGCGGTGCAGTTGCAGAAAACCTTCGGCGAAAATCTAACCGCGGTCACCGCCCTGGCCGACCAAGTCAAAGACTTGCGCAACCTCGCCGCCAAACGTGCTCTGGAGCCCGCAGCCCTTCGCGAAGAACTCAATCAGAGCCTGAAAACCGCCTTTGAACGCAACAACAAGGTGCTCGGAATCTGGCTGTCGTTCGAGCCCGATGGCTTGGACGGTAAGGACAGCGAATTCATCAACGACAAGGCCCGCGTCTCCAATGAAAAAGGCCGCTTTTCCAGCTACTGGAGCCGTGCCGGGGGTGAAGGCCTGAACACCATCATGGTCGAGGAAGACCTGACCAAGACCACCCCCAACCTAAACGGCACCCCCTACAACATCTGGTACACCTGCCCACGTGACACCCGCAGCACCTGCCTCTTGGATCCGTACGAAGACACTGTGGCCGGCAAACCGGTATTGATGACCACCATTTCCCAACCGCTGCTGGTGGATGGAAAAGTGATTGGTGTGGTGGGTGTGGACATTGCGCTCAACAGCCTGCAAACCCTGGCTGATGCGGCCCAAAAGACGCTGTTCGATGGCGCCGCGCACCTAGAGGTTATCTCCAGCACCGGTCTGATTGCCGCCTACAGCGGCGAGCCTGCGCGGGTCGGCAAAAATCTGATCGATACGCTGGGCGCCGAGGGCAATGAGATCGTGCAACTGCTGGCCAATGACAGCCACGTCAATCTTGAGCAGGGCGATACGATTCGTGCGGTCTACGCAGTCAAGCCGATCGCCGATGCCAAAGCCTGGGGGGTGGTGATTAAACTGCCCAAACACGTGATGCTGGCCGACACCGTAAAACTGCAGGAGGTCCTCGACAAAGCCCAGGCGACCGGCACCCTCAAGGCCTTGCTGGTGGGCGCTGCCGCCGGGCTACTGGGTTTGCTGCTGATCTGGCTGACCGCCACCGGCGTAACCCGCCCGATCAACAGCGTGGCCGCGATGCTCAAGGACATCGCCAGCGGCGACGGCGACCTCACCCAACGCTTGGCCTACAGTAAAAAGGATGAACTGGGCGAACTGGTGAACTGGTTCAATCGCTTCCTCGACAAGCTGCAACCGACTATCGCCCAGATCAAGCAAAGCATCACCGAGGCCCGCGGCACGGCGGACCAGTCCTCGGCCATCGCCCGCCAGACCAGCGAAGGCATGCAGGTGCAGTTCCGTGAAATCGACCAAGTGGCCACGGCGTCCAACGAAATGAGCGCCACCGCCCATGACGTCGCCAACAGCGCCTCGAATGCCGCCAGCGCGGCACGCGGTGCCGATCAGTCGGCGCGCGAAGGCATGCAGATCATTGAAAAGAGTACGCGGGACATCACGATCCTCGCCGAAGAAGTCAGCAGGGCCGTGGGCGAAGTCGAAGCCCTGGCAGTCAACAGCGAGCAAATCGGTTCGGTGCTGGAAGTGATCCGCAGCATTGCCGAACAGACCAACCTGCTGGCGCTGAACGCGGCGATTGAAGCGGCACGCGCGGGCGAAAGCGGCCGCGGCTTTGCGGTGGTGGCCGACGAAGTCCGTAACTTGGCCAAGCGCACCCAGGATTCCGTGGAGGAGATCCGCCTGGTGATCGAACGCATCCAGAGCGGCACCCGTGGCGTGGTCGCGACGATGCACTCAAGCCAAAGCCAGGCCCAGAGCAATGCCGGGCAGATCCATCAGGCCGTGCAGGCCTTGGGCAAGATCAGCGACGCCGTGACGGTGATCAGCGACATGAACCTGCAAATCGCCAGCGCCGCCGAACAACAGAGCGCGGTGGCCGAAGAGGTCAACCGTAACGTCTCGGCGATCCGCACCGTGACCGAAACCCTCACCGGCCAGGCCACCGAATCGGCGGCTATCAGCAGCCAACTCAATGCGTTGGCCAGCCAGCAGATGAAACTCATGGATCAGTTCAAGGTTTAAGAAACACCACAGGTGAAATGTGGAAGGGGGCTTGCCCCCGATAGCAGTGTGTCAGTCAGCAGATTCATTGACTGAGACACCGCTATCGGGGGCAAGCCCCCTCCCACATTTTGATCGCGTACTGCTTAGAGACCCGTCCAAGCCTGCACAAACGCCGCCACATCTTCCTTCGGCGCCGTACGCGGCGGGTTCTGCGGGGTACCCAAATAGAGGAAGCCAATCACTTCCTCATCCGCCGTCAGCCCCAGGCCTTTGGCAACGTGGGCCGAGTAGGACAACTCACCCGTACGCCACACCGCACCTATCCCCTGGGCATAGGCCGCCAACAGAATGCCGTGGGCCGCACAGGCCGCCGCCAGCAGTTGCTCAGACTTGGGTACCTTGAAGTGCTCCTGCAAACGGGCGATCACCACCACCACCAACGGTGCGCGCAATGGGCCGTTCTGGGCCTTGTCGATGGCGGCTTGCGGAGCGTCGGCGTCTTGCAGGCGTGCAGCCTCGGCCAGCAGCGTCCCCATCTGCTCACGGGCGGCGCCTTCTACGGTGAGGAAACGCCAAGGGCGCAATTGACCGTGGTCGGGTGCACGCATGGCAGCGGCGAACAGCACGTCGCGCTGCTCCTGGGTCGGTGCCGGCTCCAGCAAACGCGGCACGGAAACACGGTTGAGCAAAGCGTCGAGAGCCTGCATTGGCCACCTCCAGAAAAAATGTGCGGTCATTCTAGCGGGAATAAACCGGCGACCACCAAACGATAATTGCTCTTATTCATTCCCCCCGGCCCTGTTAGACTTTGCGACCATATTTTTCACGCTCGTTCAGGAAACTCGATGTTCCGTTCGCTTCTTCGTCTGTCCGTCGTATGCATGGCCTTGGGCCTGGCTGCGTGCGATGACGCCCCCAGGTTCACCAAGGCCGAGCCGGGTGAATCGCGGGCAGGCGGCGCGACGACGGTGAATAAGCGCGACCAGAACGCGTTTTCCCTGCCGTCGGCCAACTTGTCGCCGACGCGCCGCTTGGACTTCAGCGTCGGCAACAGTTTCTTTCGCAGTCCTTGGGTGATCGCGCCGTCCACCACCACCGCCCGTGATGGCCTGGGACCGTTGTTCAACACCAACGCTTGCCAGAACTGCCACATCAAGGACGGCCGTGGCCACCCGCCGTTGCCCGACGCAGCCAATGCGGTCTCGATGCTGGTGCGCCTGTCGATCGCCCTGCCAACTCAGGATCAGCAACCCTACGCCAAACTCATCGAGCAAGCAGGCGTGGTGCCAGAGCCGATATACGGCGGGCAATTGCAGGACATGGCCGTGCCCGGCGTCACCCCGGAAGGCAAGGTGCGGGTCGACTACACACCGGTCAACGTCACTTTCAAGGACGGCACCGTCGTCGAACTGCGCAAGCCGGACCTGCAGATCACCCAACTCGGCTACGGCCCAATGCACCCCGACACCCGTTTTTCGGCGCGCATCGCCCCGCCGATGATCGGCCTTGGCCTGCTTGAAGCCATCAGCGACGCGGACATCCTGCGCAATACCGACCCCAAAACCGCCGATAAAGAAGCCATCGTCGGCCGGGCCAATCAGGTGTGGGATGACGCCCAGCAAAAAACCGTGCTCGGGCGTTTTGGCTGGAAAGCCGGACAACCCAACCTCAATCAACAAAATGTTCACGCGTTTTCTGGTGATATGGGCCTCACTACGTCCCTGAGACCCTTCGATGACTGCACCGACGCCCAAGTGGCCTGCAAACAGGCGCCCAACGGCAATGGCGCCGATGGCGAGCCGGAAGTCAGCGATAACATTCTGCGCCTGGTGCTGTTCTACACCCGTAACCTTGCCGTGCCCGTGCGCCGCCAGGTCAACGATCCGCAAGTCCTGGCCGGGAAAAACCTGTTCTTCCAGGCCGGTTGCCAGGGGTGCCACAAGCCGACGTTCACCACCTCAGCCAATGCCGCCGAGCCTGAATTGGCCAACCAAGTGATCCGCCCCTATAGCGATTTGCTGCTGCACGACATGGGTGATGGCCTGGCCGACAACCGCAGCGAATTCAAGGCCGGTGGCCGCGACTGGCGCACGCCGCCGTTGTGGGGCATTGGCCTGACACACACCGTAAGTGGCCATACCCAGTTTCTGCATGACGGCCGCGCCCGCAACCTGCTGGAAGCCGTGCTCTGGCACGGCGGTGAGGCACAAGCGGCGCAGCAGCATGTGTTGTCCTTTAATGCCGAACAGCGCGCTGCGTTGCTGGCGTTCCTGAATTCTTTATAAGCTTCGCCCCACTTACAGAAGGGAGCTCGACATGTTCCGTCCCAAGTTGTTGTTCACCAGCCTGGCCGCCCTCGCCCTGGGTGCCTGCTCGCCACAAGACCCGCAAGCTGTGACCTCTGCAGCGATCGCCAAACAAGTGATCCTGCCGACCTACAGCCGCTGGGTCGAAGCCGACCGTCAGTTGGCCGTCAGCGCCCTCGCCTACTGCCAGGGCAAGGAAAGCCTGGACACCGCCCGCGCCGACTTCATCCATGCGCAAAAAGCCTGGGCCGAGTTGCAACCGCTGCTGATCGGCCCGCTGGCCGAGGGCAACCGTGCATGGCAAATACAGTTCTGGCCGGACAAGAAAAACCTGGTCGGGCGCCAGGTCGAGCAATTGGTCACCAGCCAGCCGCAGATCGACGGCGCCGCCCTGGCCAAGTCCAGCGTAGTCGTGCAAGGCCTGTCGGCCTACGAATACATCCTCTACGACGCCAAGACCGACATCGCCGACGATGCGAACAAAGCCCGTTATTGCCCACTGTTGGTGGCCATCGGCGAGCGTCAGAAAACCCTGGCCGAAGAGATCCTAGCCAGCTGGAACAGCACCGATGGCATGCTCGCGCAGATGACCAAGTTTCCGAACCAGCGCTACGCCGATTCCCACGAAGCCATCGCCGACCTGCTGCGCGTCCAAGTGACCGCCCTGGACAGCCTGAAGAAAAAACTCGGCACGCCCATGGGCCGCCAGACCAAGGGCATCCCGCAGCCGTTCCAGGCCGACGCGTGGCGCAGCCAGTCGTCCCTGCAAAGCTTGGAGGCCAGCCTTGCTGCCGCCCAGACCGTATGGGTCGGCGTCGACAACAAAGGCCTGCGTGGCCTGCTGCCGTCGGATCAGAAACCATTGGCCGACAAAATCGACGCCGCCTACGCCGCGTCCCTGAAACTGTTCGCCAGCAACCAGCGCACCCTCAACGAACTGTTGAACGATGACGCCGGTCGCCAGCAACTCAACGACATCTATGACAGCCTCAACGTCGTCCACCGCCTGCACGAAGGCGAACTGGCCAAGGCGCTGGGCATCCAACTGGGCTTTAACGCCAACGACGGTGACTGATGATGCTCAGGCGACAGGCTTTGGCGGTTGGCAGCGTACTGCTCAGCGCACTCACACTGGGTGGTTGGACGTTGTTCAAACAGAAAGACAAGGGTCCGCTGCTGCTGTCGGCGCGCGATGATGCAGACGGCAAGCACTACGCCGTGGGCTATCACTTGGACGGCAAGCAAGTGTTTGCCACTCAGGTCGGCCAGCGCTGCCACGACATCATCAACCACCCGACACTGCCGATTGCGCTGTTCGTCGCCCGTCGCCCGGGCACCGAAAGTTACCTGATCGACCTGCGTGATGGCGCGCTGCTGCAAACCATCACCTCGAACACCAATCGCCACTTCTACGGCCATGCGGTGATTCACAAGAGCGGCGACTGGCTGTACGCCACCGAGAACGATACGTCAGACCCCGGCCGTGGCTTGCTCGGTGTGTATAAGTTCGAAGGCGAGCGGCTGGTGCACAGCGGCGAACTTTCCACCCACGGCATTGGCCCGCACCAGGTGTCGTGGATGCCCGACGGCGAGACGTTGATCGTGGCCAATGGCGGCATTCGCACCGAAGCCGAAAGCCGCGTGGAGATGAACCTCAATGCCATGGAGCCGAGCCTGGTGTTGATGCAGCGCGATGGCACGCTCATCAGCAAGGAAACCCTGGCCCAGCAGATGAACAGCGTGCGCCATATGGGCATCGCCAGCGATGGCACCATCCTTACCGGGCAGCAGTTCATGGGGCCGTCCCAGGAGCGTTCCGAGTTGCTGGCGATCAAGCGTCCGGGGCAACCGTTCGTGGCGTTTCCAGTGGCAGACGAGCAATTGCAGGCCATGGGGCATTACACCGCCAGCGTCGCGGTGCACAGCGAGTTGCGCCTGGTGGCATTGACGGCGCCACGTGGCAATCGCTTCTTTATCTGGGACATGGACAGCGGCGAACTGCGTCTTGATGGTCCGTTACCCGATTGCGCAGGGGTCGGTGCAGTAGAGGATGGATTTGTCGTCACCTCCGGCCAAGGCCGTTGCCGCTACTACGATTGCCGCCAGAAACAGTTGGTCGCCAAACCGCTGGAATTACCAGCAGGGCTCTGGGACAACCATCTCCACCTGATCTGACATCCCCCTGTAGTCGCCCGATTTGCCGGCAATGGTGTACTTCAAATCGCCGCAGGGCTTGAAGGCGCCATCGCCGGCAAGTCGGGCTATTACAGGGCCGTTGACCTGTCAAAAATACCGTCTGGAATCCCCACTACACTCGGAGTAATGTTTCGAGCTTGTCTGTTTTCGTCTGTCTCAGTTTTTCCAAGGAACCGGAATATGCTGCGCCGTCGCATGCTGATCATGTTGGGTGTCGTCCTGTTAATCGTCCTGCTGCTGGCGGGCTATAAAGCCTTTTCCATCTATCAGCAGATCCAGGTCTTTTCCAAACCCAAGCCGCCCGTGAGTGTCGCCGTCGCCACCGCTGTCGAACAGCCATGGCAGCAACGCCTACCGTCGGTGGGCACGCTCAAGGCTTTGCAAGGCGTCAACCTGAGCCTGGAAATTGCGGGAACGGTCAAAGACGTGAAGTTCGAATCCGGGCAGAAGGTCAAGGCCGGGCAACCCCTGGTGCAACTGGACAGCGCCGTAGAAAGCGCGCTGCTGGAAACTGCCCAGGCCGACTTGGGCCTGGCCCAGCTGGACTACGGACGCGGCAGCCAGTTGGTGGGCAGCCAGGCGATTTCCAAGGGCGAGTTCGACCGCCTGTCCGCGCAACTGCAAAAGAACAAAGCCACGGTCAACCAGCTCAAGGCCTCGCTGGCGAAGAAGCATATTGTCGCGCCGTTCAGCGGCACCATCGGCATTCGCCAGGTGGACGTGGGCGACTACCTGGCCAGCGGCACGGTGATCGCCACCTTGCAGGACATCAGCAGCCTGTATGTCGACTTCTATATCCCCGAGCACGCGGTGCCCAAGGTCGCCATCGGCCAAACCGTGCAGGTGCAGGTCTCAGCCTACCCCGGGCAGCAATTCCCCGGCCGCATCAGCGCAATCAACCCCAAGGTCGAGGACAGCACACGCAATGTCCTGGTGCGCGCCACCCTGGCCAACCCGGACAACACACTGCTGCCCGGCATGTTCACCAGCCTCGACGTCTTGCTGCCCAACCCCACCGCACAGATCGTGGTGCCGGAAAGCGCAATTACCTACACCCTCTACGGCAACTCGGTGTACGCCGTGGCCGAGAAGAAGAACGAAAGCGGCGCGCTGGAAAAGGACGCCAATGGCCAACCGCTGCTGATCGCCGAGCGACGCTTTGTCGAGACCGGCGAACGACGCGGCGGCCTGGTGCTGGTGAGCAAGGGCTTGAGCGCCGGTGAGCAGGTGGTCAGCGCCGGTCAGCTCAAGCTGGATAACGGCACGCCCATCGCCATCAGTCCGGACAAAAACCTGCCGGCAGGGCACTGAGCCATGAAGTTCACAGACGCCTTTATCCGCCGTCCGGTGCTGGCCATGGTGGTCAGCCTGCTCATCGTGCTGCTGGGTTTGCAGGCCTACAGCAAGTTACCGCTGCGCCAATACCCGACCATGGAAAACGCCCTGATAACGGTGACCACCGCCTACCCCGGTGCAAACGCCGAAACCATCCAGGGCTATATCACTCAGCCGTTGCAGCAAAGCCTGGCCAGCGCCGAGGGCATCGACTACATGACGTCGGTGAGTCGCCAGAACTTTTCGGTGATTTCCATCTACGCGCGCATCGGCGCCAACAGCGACCGCTTGTTTACCGAGTTGCTGGCCAAAGCCAATGAGGTAAAAAACAAACTGCCACAAGACGCCGAAGACCCGGTGTTGAGCAAAGAGGCGGCCGACGCTTCGGCGCTGATGTACATCAGTTTCTCCAGCCAGCAATTGAGCAACCCGCAGATCACCGACTACTTGTCTCGCGTCATCCAGCCCAAGCTCGCCACCCTGCCGGGCATGGCAGAAGCGGAGATCCTCGGCAATCAGGTGTTCGCCATGCGTATCTGGCTGGACCCGGTCAAGCTCGCCGGTTTCGGCCTCAGCGCCAGCGACATCACCGACGCCGTGCGCCGTTACAACTTCCTGTCCGCCGCCGGCGAGGTGAAGGGTGAGTTCGTGGTGACCAGCATCAACGCCAACACCGACCTCAAATCCGCTGAAGCCTTTGGCGCCATCGCTGTTAAAACCGACGGTGACAGCCGTGTGCTGCTGCGGGACGTGGCCCGCGTAGAAATGGGCGCGGAAAACTACAACGCCATCAGCTCGTTTGGCGGCACGCCCTCGGTGTACATCGGCATCAAGGCTACCCCCAGCGCCAACCCGCTGGAGGTGATCAAGGAAGTGCGCAAGATCATGCCAGAGCTGGAAGCCCAGCTGCCGCCTACCCTCAAGGCAGAAATTGCCTACGACGCCACGCTATTTATCCAGGCCTCCATCAACGAAGTGGTCAAGACCCTGTTTGAGGCGGTACTGATCGTCATCGTGGTGGTGTTCCTGTTCCTCGGCGCGTTGCGCTCGGTGGTGATCCCGGTGATCACCATCCCGCTGTCGATGATCGGCGTGCTGTTTTTCATGCAATTGATGGGCTATTCGATCAACTTGCTGACGCTGCTGGCGATGGTATTGGCCATCGGCCTGGTGGTGGACGATGCCATCGTGGTCGTAGAAAACATCCACCGGCATATCGAGGAAGGCAAGACGCCATTGGATGCGGCGCTGGAAGGCGCGCGGGAAATTGCCCTGCCGGTGGTGTCCATGACCATCACGTTGGCCGCGGTGTATGCGCCCATTGGTTTTCTCGAAGGGCTCACCGGGGCGCTGTTCAAGGAGTTCGCCCTGACCCTGGCCGGGGCGGTGATCATTTCCGGCATTGTCGCCCTGACCCTGTCACCGATGATGTGCGCCCTGCTGTTGCGCCACGATGAAAACCCGAGCGGCCTGGCTCATCGCCTCGACCGGATTTTTGACAGACTCAAGCGGCGCTATCAACGCATGCTCCACGGCACCCTGAATACGCGGCCGGTGGTGATCGTGTTTGCGCTGATCGTGCTGTGCCTGATCCCGGTGTTCCTCAAGTTCACCCAGTCGCAACTGGCCCCGGACGAAGACCAGGGCATCATCTTCATGATTGCCAGCGCGCCGCAGCCCACCAACCTGGACTACCTCAACACCTACACCGACGAGTTCATCAACATCTTCAAGGAGTTTCCGGAGTACTACTCGTCGTTCCAGATCAATGGCTTCAACGGCGTGCAATCGGGCATCGGCGGTTTCCTGCTCAAGCCGTGGAACGAGCGTGACCGCACCCAGATGCAAATCCTCCCCGAGGTGCAGCATCGCCTCGAGCAGATTCCCGGCCTGCAAGTGTTCGGCTTCAACCTGCCGTCCCTGCCCGGCACGGGTGAGGGCCTGCCGTTTGGCTTTGTGATCAACACCGCCAATGACTATGAGTCGTTGCTGGAAGTGGCCAACCGCGTGAAAAAGCGCGCGATGGAGTCGGGCAAGTTTGCCTTTGTCGACATCGACCTGGCCTTCGACAAACCCGAAGTGGTGGTGGATATCGACCGCGCCAAGGCGGCGCAGATGGGTGTGTCGATGCAAGACCTCGGCGGCACCCTGGCAACCCTGCTGGCGGAGGCGGAGATCAACCGGTTCACCCTTGATGGGCGCAGTTACAAGGTGATCGCTCAGGTAGAACGGGCCTACCGCGATAACCCCGACTGGCTGAACAACTACTACGTGAAAAACACCCAGGGTGAATTGTTGCCGCTGTCGACCCTGATCACACTCACCGACCGCGCCCGACCGCGCCAGTTGAACCAGTTCCAGCAACTCAACTCGGCGCTGATATCAGGCTTTCCGATCGTGAGCATGGGCGAGGCCATCGACACCGTGCGCCAGATCGCCATTGAAGAAACCCCGCCCGGCTATGCGTTCGACTACAGCGGTGCGTCCCGACAATTTATTCAGGAAGGCTCGGCGCTGTGGGTAACCTTTGGCCTGGCCCTGGCGATTATCTTCCTGGTGTTGGCGGCGCAGTTCGAAAGCTTCCGTGACCCGTTGGTGATCCTGGTGACGGTGCCGTTGTCGATCTGTGGGGCGCTGATTCCGCTGTTCCTGGGCTGGTCGAGCATGAACATCTACACCCAGGTGGGGTTGGTAACGCTGATCGGCTTGATCAGCAAGCACGGCATTCTGATCGTGGAATTTGCCAACCAGTTGCGTAAGGACAAGGGCCTCACGCCCCGACAAGCCGTGGAGGAAGCCGCATCGATTCGCCTGCGACCAGTGCTGATGACCACAGCCGCCATGGTGTTCGGCATGGTGCCGCTGATTTTCGCGACCGGGGCGGGTGCCGTCAGCCGGTTTGATATCGGGATGGTGATTGCGACGGGGATGTCGATCGGTACGTTGTTTACGCTGTTTGTACTGCCCTGCGTTTATACCCTCCTGGCCAAACCGGATAAGGCTTGAAGCAAAAAAAAGGGCCTCGCATCGCAAGGCCCTTTCGGGGTGGTTTAAATCGTTTCAACTCTGCGGCCTCATCCCTTGAGACATTCCAAACATGAACAGGAGCAACTCGTGATCAGGCTTGGCCGCCACACTCGCCTTGACGACGCGCGGCAACAGGCATTGCGCCCCGTCCTGCGTCGCACTGAGTACCTGTGTGCGAGGCTGTTCCCACGCGGCCAGGGCCAAGGCTGCAACGCCTAACGCCCCTACCAGAAACACACCTCGTGCTATTTCTAGCTTCATTTGGTTAAACCCTTGATAGCGCTGCCAAACGCCGTCTCGTAAAAGTAGCTGAGTTTTGCCCAGTCGCTATCGTTCCACGACGAATGGCGGCGCAGTTGCAGCATGTCGTGGGACGCTGCCTTATGAGCGGTAATGCGCTGGCGGCACTTCTCAAAATCCAGCAGTGCCACTTCCACGTTGGCCGCGTCGCCCTCGCCCGTCACCCTTACAAAGATATGCTTGATGTACAGGCAACCGTGCTGCCAACGCCCCTTGTGCATACGTGCCAGGGTGCAGGCCAATTCCTTGAGTACGCGCTCGTGGACCAATTCGCCGTAGCGTTCACGGCCACCCGCGGAGTACCAGTTTTCAATTTCGTCAAAACCGTCAAGGGACGCGGTAACCAGCAACGCCTGCCACTGGTGCTCAGCATCGCGGCGCGCCTCGCAGAACACCAACTCCGGCACCCGCACATCCAGCAAGCGCAGCCCCTTGAGGGCATCACGCTCGCGCAGCACCGTAGGGCGCCCAAAGGGGTGCAGCCAACTGCGGTAGATGTGGCCAGTCTGGCGCTTGCTGTAGAGAAGACGCCCATTGGCGCTCATCACTCGCTGCACACCACTTTCACCGCCGCGACGACGATTGGGCTCTTCGACCCACTCGCCTTGTTGGCGCCAGAAATAATCAAATCTTTCTTCGGGAGCTACGTGACTGCCTGCTACGCACTCAACTGCCATGCTCTTACCTCTTGCGCAATACATACACTCGCCACATGGCGTACAGCGGGATGAAATCCAGAGAATCCTGAACACGGAAACCCGCTTGCTCAAATTCTGCTTCAACAGTAGCAGCTGGTAACACAAATCTGTTTTGGTAACCTTCTTGCTCACCGTTCTTGCGTCGCTGCCCTTCAAGGCGTTTGCGTTTCCAGGCTTTGAAATTGCCATCGACCCACAGCGAAATGATCACGCTGTCGCGGGTAACACGCTGAAACTCCCGCAATATCGCCAGTCGGTGCGCCGGATCACCAATGTGGTGCAACAGGCGCATACAGAAAATGCTATCGACCGAGTTATCCGGCAAATCGATATCAAAGGCAGATGTCTGCAAAGGTCGTACCCGTTTCACCACATCCGCCGGTTGGGCGGCGGTTGCGACCTTCAACATCGACGCGGAATTGTCGGCGCCAATAATCACACGGTTGGGTTTTTCCGCCAGCAACGGCCAGAAGCGCCCCGCACCACACGGCAAGTCCAGCACCAGGCTAGGCTCACCCGCCATCGCCAACGCACCACGGGCCAATTGTTCGTCGCGCTTGTGGGACAAGCGGCGGGCCAAATTGTCCTGATGCTTGAGCAAATATTCGTGGGCGTGTTCGTCGTCGTACTTGTCGGAAAATTCGAGTTTGATCGGGGTAGGCATCAACGGATCTCCTGTTGCTGATGCCTACAACCTTAAGCAGCGTCCTGTGATCAACAGGTCAACCCATTGTGAAAAACTTGTCCTGTCCAATCTCATATATTTCAAGACTTTACAGATACAAGCAATATCATGGGGCCATCTTCGCCGAATTACGGCGATCTCTGGCAGGATAACGGCAGGGGAAACGGTCAGGCGTTGACCTGACTCAACTGAACATGAAAGCGACAGCCATTGGGTTCCATAGTGCTGAGGGTAACGCTCCAGCCCTGGTTCTCGCAGATGCGCTGGACCAGTGACAAACCCAATCCGAGGCCCTCACCGCGCTTGTCACTGCCGCGGACAAACGGCTCGAACATCGCTTCGCGCTTATCTTCGGGAATACCGACGCCGCTGTCTTCCACCACAAACCCGGTAGGCTCCAGGGTCAGCCGGATAAAACCGCGTTCGGTGTAATGCAGCGCATTGCGCAACAGGTTGCCCATCACGGCATGCAGAAAGGTCGCGTTGTAGCGGGTATCCAAAGGGTTGCCCGGTTGGTAGATCAACTCCAGGCCCTTGTGCTCAATGGGCTCGCGCCAAATGCCAAGCAGATCATCAGCCACCTGCGACAGGTTGACCTTGGGCGACATGCTGCCATCGTCATGTTGGGCACGGGCGAGCATCAGGAAGGTTTGGACCAGTTCACGCATTTCTTCACAGGCACGGGCGATTCGCTCGACCTGGTTACGCCCACGCTGATCGATCGCGGGGTTTTCCAGTAGCAGTTCGCAGGAACTGGCCAGCACCATCAGGGGCGTGCGCAGTTCGTGGCTGACATCGCTGGTAAACAACTGCTCGCGTGACAATGCCTGACGCAGGCGCCCCAGCGTGGCGTCGAAGGCCACGGCCAACTCCCCGACTTCGTCGGCGGCATAGTCGGGCGCCAGGGGCGGCGCCAGGCCAAGCAACTGGTCACGGTGCCGCACCTGACGAGCCAGGCGCACCACCGGCGCCATCACCTTACGGGCCAGCACCCAACCGAGGAACACCGCCAGCGCCAGGCTGAGCACGAAGCCCACCAACACCACGGCAAACAGCACGCGCTCGCGCTCTTCGAAATCGCTTTGATCTTGCAGCAGCACATAGCGCCGACCGTCGACTACTTCGACCATGGCGTGGTACGACAGCGCCTCACGAAACACCTCATGAAACCCTGGCTCCAGATGGCGCAGGTCCTTGGGCAATTCAAAATCGCCGGGGCCACCGCTGAAGTAAAACAGCTGATCGGGCTCGGGCCGGTGCCGCCAGTCCTCGACGGTGTCCATCAGCAGCAGGCGCTGCAAGTCACCGCCCAAGCCTGCCGAGATCAACTTCTCTTCCACCAGGTGCACGGTCGCGACGATGCCCATGGCGAAGGCGCCCGCCACCAACGCACTCATCAAGGCAAAGGCGATGATGATCCGCTGGGCAAGGCTTTGCTTAAACTCCATCACGGCCCTCGGCCAAGCGGTAACCCACACCATGCACCGTTTGCAGCAGCGGTTTGGCGAACGGCTTATCGATCACTTGCCGCAACTGGTGCACATGGCTGCGCAGGCTGTCGCTGTCCGGGCAGTCATCGCCCCACAGCGCCTCTTCAAGCACTTCCCGACGCAGTACGTGGGGACTCTTCTGCATCAAGACCGCGAGCAGCTTCAGGCCGACCGGGTTGAGTTTGAGCAGGCGCCCTTCGCGGGTAACTTCCAGGGTATCGAGGTCGTAATTAAGATCGGCCACTTGCAGGGCGCGACGACCGCCACCTTGGGCACGGCGTAGCACGGCTTCGATACGCGCGGCCAATTCCGACAGGGCAAACGGTTTGAGCAAATAATCGTCGGCGCCGGACTTGAAGCCCTGCAACCGGTCATCCAACTGGTCGCGAGCGGTGAGCATGATCACCGGTGTGTCGCGGCGGGCGTCTTCACGCAGGCGTTTGCACAAGGTGTAGCCATCGATGCCAGGCAGCATGATGTCGAGCACGATCAAGTCGTAGTGCTCGGTTGCGGCCAGGTGCAAGCCCGACAAACCGTCCTGCGCACAGTCCACGGTGTAGCCTTTTAGCCCCAGGTAGTCGGCCAGGTTGGCCAGAATATCGCGGTTGTCTTCAACCAATAGAATTCGCATGGGCAGTGTCTCCGTACGCGGTAACGGCCGTGTTGGCTCGCGCAGCTTAAGGCCAAGTGTGGCTAAGGGATAGAGCTGAAAGGTACGACGATAAAGGTTTTCAACCTTGTAAGGAGTTGAACAAGTTTTTCACTATAGCTTCACAAACTGACTACAGTGTCAGGCAGAAGATCGCCACCCATTGATATAAGGAACATAGACATGGGGTTTCTCAAGATGGCGCCAATGCGCTATTTGCTGTTGGTAACCGGTGCCTGGCTGGTTATTTTCCTGCTCACTCGCAGCGTACTGCTCATCACCCACCTGGATGAAGTCGGCGGCAACCTGCTGCCGGTGTTTGGCGTGGGCCTGCTGTACGACCTGGGTTTCCTGGCCTATGCAGCACTGCCGCTGGGGCTGTATTTGCTGCTATGCCCACCCGCGCTGTGGCGCCGTCGCGGTCACCGCTGGTTCCTGCAGGCGGTGCTCACCGTCAGCCTGTTCGCCATGCTGTTTACCTCGGTGGCCGAGTGGCTGTTCTGGGATGAGTTCGGCGTGCGCTTCAACTTTATCGCCGTTGATTACCTTGTGTATTCCGATGAGGTATTGAACAACCTGTTGGAGTCCTATCCGATCGGCAAACTGCTGAGCCTGCTAGCCATGCTGGCCATTGTGCTGAGCCTGGCCTTGCGCAAGCCGTTCAACGCGGCGATGAGCGCCCCACTGCCGACAATGCGTGGCCGGCTGGCGAATGCCTTGGGCCTGTTGATCGTCAGCGGGTTGAGCCTGCAACTGATCAGCCAAGACAGCCCACGCGCCCAGGGCGGTAACGCTTACAAGAACGAACTGGCCAGCAATGGCCCGTATCAGTTCTTTGCCGCCTTCCGTAATAATGAGTTGGATTACCCGCAGTTCTACAAAACCCTGCCAACGGACGTCGTTGCCCAGCAAATGCGCACCGAACTCAGCGAGCCCAACGCCCGTTTTATCGGTCAGGACCCGCTGGATATTCGCCGCGCCATCACCAACCCCGGGACGCCGCGCAAACCCAATATCGTGCTGGTGACTATCGAAAGTTTCAGCGCCAAATACATGGGCAGCAACGGCGACGAACGCAACCTCACGCCTTACCTCGATGCACTGCGCAAACAGAGCCTGTATTTCAATAATTTCTATGCCACCGGCACCCGTACCGACCGTGGCTTGGAAGCAATTACCCTGGCGATCCCCCCTACGCCCGGGCGCTCGATCGTCAAGCGCATTGGTCGTGAAAGCGGCTTCGCCAGCCTGGGGCAGCAACTCACGGCCGTCGGTTACGACAGCGTGTTTGTGTACGGCGGGCGCGGGTACTTCGATAACATGAACGCGTTTTTCAGCGGTAACGGTTATCGCGTCGTGGACCAGAGCAGCGTGCCCGAGTCGGAAATCTCGTTCAAGAACGCCTGGGGTATGGCTGACGAGGACCTGTACAAACAAACCCTGAAACTGGCCGACACCGACTACGCCAAGCAGCAGCCATTTTTGCTGCAGTTGATGACCACTTCCAACCACCGCCCCTACACCTACCCGGATGGGCGTATCGACATCAAATCCGGGAATGGCCGCGACGGCGCCGTGAAATACACCGACCATGCCATCGGCCAATTCCTGGAAGCCGCCCGTCAAAAACCCTGGTTCGATAACACGATCTTCATCTTCGTCGCCGACCACACCGCCGGCAGCGCAGGTAAAGAAGATCTGCCCATCACCAACTACCAGATTCCGCTATTCATCTATGCGCCCAAGCTGATCGACCCACGAGAAAGCGCACAACTGGCCAGCCAGATCGACTTGGCGCCTACGCTGCTGGGCCTGCTCAACCTGAGCTACGAATCAACGTTCTTTGGCCGTAACCTGCTGCAGGAAAACCCACTGTCACCTCGGGTCGTGGTCGGTAACTACCAGCACCTGGGATTGTTCGACGGCAAGGACCTGGCCATTCTCAGCCCGCGCCTGGGCCTACGCCGCCACGACCAAGCCCTGGGTGAAAGCAAAGAGCTGCGCGTCGGCAGCGATGATCCGTTGATCCAGCGGGCGATCAGCTACTACCAGGCTGCCAGTTATGACTTCAAACAACAGTTGCTGAGCTGGAGGGCGCCCAAGGAAGAGGCCCCGGCATTGAGCACGCGCTAACCAAAACGTCCCGTACAGGTCAGTACGGGACTGTTTCACCAGGGTTCACCATGCGAACCACCCCCGCCGTACCGGCTTCCAAACCTCTCAACTTATGGCTATGCCTCGGCATCCCTGGCGGCGCTGCGCTTCTATTGCTGTTGCTGGAGCTGACCTCGCTGGACATGTACCTCGCCAAGCTGTTCTACAACGGCGCGGAGGGCGGTTTCATCGGGCGTTACAGTTTCTTCCTCGAAGACATCCTGCATGACCGCGCCAAAGAGTTGGTCATCCTGTTCTCGGTCTTGGCGATCCTGGGATTTGTCGGCACGTTTGTCCTCCAACGGCTCAAACCCTATCGCCGCGAACTGGGCTGCCTGGTGCTCTCACTCGGGCTGGCGACGGCGTTTGTCTCTCCGCTGAAAACCATCACCGGCGTCCAGTGCCCATGGAGCGTCCAAGAGTTCGGCGGTCAGGAGACCTACAGCAAACTGCTGAGCCCTCGCCCGCCCACCGATAAACCCGGGCGCTGCTGGCCAGGCGGTCATGCCGCCACCGGGTTCGCCTTGTTCGCGCTGTTTTTTGCACTGCGTGACAGGCAGCCGCGCATGGCTCGCTACGCATTCATCTTCGCCGTCGGCTTGGGCAGCGTCTTTTCCGTCAGCCGTATGATGCAAGGCGCACACTTCTTTTCCCATAACGTGTGGACGGCGATTTTCTGCTGGCTGATCTGCCTGGGGCTGTATTGCCTGTTGCTGTACCGGCCATCCAAGCGCGCAACGCACACCTGACCCCCAAAGCAACGCCCACAAAAAAGCCCCGCCTGCATCACTGCAGGCGGGGCTTTTTCAGTACAGGGGTAAGGCTGGCTTACATCATGCCGCCCATGCCACCCATGCCGCCCATGTCTGGCATACCGCCACCGCCAGCGCCTTCAGCCTTCGGCTTGTCAGCAATGGCAACTTCGGTAGTCAGCAGCAGACCGGCGATCGAAGCGGCAGCTTGCAGTGCCGAACGGGTGACTTTGGTTGGGTCCAGGATACCCATTTCAACCATGTCGCCGTATTCGCTGGTTGCAGCGTTGTAACCGTAGTTACCTTTACCGTTCTTCACTTCGTTGACCACAACACTTGGCTCGTCGCCGCTGTTGGAAGCGATCTGGCGCAGTGGGGATTCAACGGCGCGACGCAGAACAGCGATACCGACGTTCTGGTCAGCGTTATCGCCTTTCAGGTCAACCAAGGCTTCCAGAGCACGGATCAGCGCAACGCCACCGCCAGGTACCACGCCTTCTTCAACGGCTGCACGGGTTGCGTGCAGGGCGTCTTCAACGCGGGCTTTCTTCTCTTTCATTTCAACTTCGGAACCGGCGCCAACCTTGATCACTGCAACGCCGCCGGACAGCTTGGCCAGACGCTCTTGCAGTTTTTCACGGTCGTAGTCCGAGGAAGTCTCGGCAACCTGGGCGCGGATCTGGTTGATGCGGGACTGGATGTCGCCATCAACGCCAGCACCGTCAACGATGATGGTGTTTTCTTTGGAGATGGTCACGCGCTTGGCACTACCCAGGTTTTCCAGGGTGGCGCTTTCCAGGCTCAGGCCGATCTCTTCGGAGATTACGGTACCGCCGGTCAGAACAGCGATGTCCTGCAGCATGGCCTTGCGACGGTCGCCGAAGCCTGGAGCCTTGACGGCTGCAACCTTGACGATGCCACGCATGTTGTTCACAACCAGAGTCGCCAGGGCTTCGCCTTCAACGTCTTC
This sequence comes from Pseudomonas sivasensis, assembly GCF_021391435.1. Lineage (NCBI taxonomy): Bacteria > Pseudomonadati > Pseudomonadota > Gammaproteobacteria > Pseudomonadales > Pseudomonadaceae > Pseudomonas > Pseudomonas sivasensis. Next base: position 5,113,628 of record NZ_CP090029.1, read on the forward strand.
GGAAACGATCAGCAGTGGGCGGCCGGCTTTGGCAACGGCTTCCAGCACTGGCAGCATTTCGCGGATGTTGGAGATCTTTTTGTCGACCAGCAGGATCAGCGGGCTTTCCAGCTCGGCAACCATGGTTTCTGGCTTGTTGACGAAGTACGGGGACAGGTAGCCACGGTCGAACTGCATGCCTTCTACAACCGACAGTTCGTTTTCCAGGCCAGTGCCTTCTTCAACGGTGATCACGCCTTCTTTACCGACTTTTTCCATGGCTTCGGCAATGATGTCGCCGATGGAGCTGTCGGAGTTGGCGGAGATGGTACCTACCTGAGCGATAGCCTTGGTGTCAGCGCATGGCTTGGACAGGTTTTTCAGCTCGGCAACAACGGCGATGGTGGCCTTGTCGATACCGCGCTTGAGGTCCATCGGGTTCATGCCGGCAGCGACGGCTTTCAGGCCTTCGTTGACGATCGACTGAGCCAGAACGGTGGCGGTGGTAGTACCGTCGCCTGCGTCATCGTTGGCACGGGAGGCAACGTCTTTGACCAGCTGCGCGCCCATGTTTTCGAAACGGTCTTCCAGTTCGATTTCTTTAGCTACAGAAACGCCGTCCTTGGTGATGGTCGGAGCGCCGAAGCTCTTCTCGATGATCACGTTACGACCTTTCGGGCCCAGGGTAGCTTTTACTGCGTCAGCCAGGATGTTGACACCGGTGAGCATTTTTTTACGGGCGGAATCGCCGAATTTAACTTCTTTAGCAGCCATGATCGATATTCCTTAAATACTTTGTAGTAACGGGAAAATGAGCGGGGAAATCAGTCTTCCAGAACAGCGAGAATCTCGTTCTCAGCCATAACCAGCAGGTCTTCGCCGTCGACTTTCACAGTGTTGCTGCCGGAGTAAGGGCCAAATACAACCTTGTCACCGACTTTAACGGCCAGCGCACGTACGTCACCGTTTTCCAGAGTCTTGCCTGGGCCTGCAGCGACGATCACACCGTGGTTGGCTTTTTCAGCAGCCGAACCTGGCAGAACGATACCGCCAGCGGTTTTCTTTTCTTCTTCGCTGCGACGGATTACGACGCGGTCGTGCAGAGGACGAAGCTTGCTCATTGTCGATCTCTCCTAATTGTGTTTTTCATCGGCCGGTGTCAGTACCGGCAGGTTGTTATCCGGCTGTGCCGGTCGCGCCTCGCCAAGCAAGACGCGGAAGTCTGTCTGGTGTCGCCACCAGAAACCTTGCGGTGACCGTTACATAAGGGCGCATAAGCTTATTACAAGGGCGATCGGCGGAATTTTTTTGCAGTCGCCGAGCGATAAAAGCAACACGGCACCCGCAGGTGCCGTGTCAATAAAGCGGTTATTTGCTGTCGCGGTGTTCGAACTCACCTTCGATCACATCGCCTTCACGCCCCAAAGGCTGGCGCGGAGCCGGGCCACCACGGGGTTGCAGGTCGTCTGCGAACGCACGCTGGCGAATCGCCGCCTCTTCGGCGCGCTGGCGCATCTTGCCCGCCAGAAGTTTGCGAGTGAACGGCAGCAGCAGGAACAGCCCGACAACATCGCTGACGAAACCCGGCAGGATCAACAGGCCACCCGCCAGGGCCATCATCAGACCTTCAAGCATGGTCTGGGCCGGTAGTTCGCCACGGTTCAGGCTTTCACGGGCACGCAGTGCCGTTGCCAGGCCGGCGACGCGCAGCACCAGAACGCCAAGCATCGAGCCGAGAATGATCAGCAACAGGGCCGGGAAAAACCCGATCGCACTGCTGACTTGGACGAATACGAACAGCTCCAACACCGGGAACAGCAGAAAGAGCAATAAAAAAGGGCGCATCAAATGGTTCCTCAACGCAAGAATGCCTTGCCAGTCCACCTTAGATGACGTCGCCGTTTCGTGAATTCAAGCGTCAGCCGCGGCTTTTTTCGGCCAGGCTTCGGCGTGGGCCAATGAAACCAGGGCTTCGCGTACTTGTGTCGGCGTGTTGCAAGGCTCGGCAAACGGCAGCCAGTACAGGGATTGGCCGATACGCAGGTGCATGCCTTCGCTGTCGATACCGGCCAATTGCGCGGGCTCCACGGCAGGCAGGCCGGCAAGCTGGACGTAATGGGCGATGGCCTTGGTGTGATCGCTGTTCATGTGCTCGATCATGCTGCGCTCAGCCTTGCCCGCGAACGGGTTGGCGAGGGTCAACTGGTCGACCCAGTGAATCGCGCCAAAGCCGCCGATGTAACGGTGGCGCACCGGCTTGAGCACCCAAAAGTCGAAATCGTGAGCTTTATGGTAGTTGGCGGAATCGGGGAAGTAGCGGTAATAGCGCTCGGCGGCAGCCTCAATGGCGGCGCCCTCCTCCAACTTCTCGGCTTCACCCAGGTAGGTCAGACGCCCAACGGCTTGCACATCGTCGGCCTCACGTTCGCCCACCAGCAGTGAGCACTTGGGGTCTTTTTGCAGGTTGTGGGTGTGCTGGGCGATACGGCTGATCAGGATCAGCGGGCGACCCTGTTCGTCCAGGCAGTACGGCACGACTGAACCAAAGGGAAAACCCGGCATGGCTTTTGACTGTGTGGCGAGAGCCCCACGGTATTCCTTGAGCAATAGCTCTCGGGCGTTCTTGGCAACGTGCGCGCTCAACGTGTGACTCCTAGGGTATTCAGCCGCCCAACCCATATGGGAATGGATCGCAACACAAGGTAATCAATATCCGCGCAGGTTGCCAAGCAGGTTTTATGCAGCCTTATTACCAGGCCACGCCGAAGCCTGCGGTGTAGCGGGTCTTGCTCAAACTGCTTTCCGAGTCGCCACTGATAACGTCGCGCTCGGCCTTGAGATTGAGGGAAGCCCACTCGGTGACCTTGTAGCGCAGGCCGACTTCCGCATCCAGAGAGTAATCCGCGGGCGCATCGATAGGCTTGCCCAGTTCGCCAGTGGTGAAGAACTCGACGGTCTTGCCCACCAGATAGCGGTTGTAGTTCCACTTCATAGCCAGGGAATAGAAGTTGTCCTTACCGCCATCGGCATATTCATAATCGGTGCGGTTGACCAGCGACCCCAGGGAGAACGCACCCAATTCGTCGTCCCAGAACTGGTAGCCCGGACCGGTACCGACCGTGCGTTGACGCGCAAGATCTTCCACTTTGTCGCGCTTGTAGGTCAAACGCCCTTGCCAGAACCAATGCTCGGTGATGAACCGGTCCAGGTCGTATTCCAAAGCCCAGTTGTCGGTGGTGGCCACGTCGTCCTGGAATTCGCGGTTGTACTCACCTTGACCGGTATGCCGCCACTGGCCATGGCGGGCAGTGGTTTTGAAGTCGATATCGTAGTCGTTGGTGTCGTTCTCGGCGCGTTTGTAGTCCAGCGCCATGTCGACGTTGCCCTTCCACACCAGGTCTTCGATCACAGGCTTGGGCTTGATGATCTGCTGGATGCTGGCCAGTTCTACAGTCTTGGGCGCTTCGCCATTGGCCAGCACCACTTTGCCATCATCCGCAGCCTTGAGGGATTTGGCCTTCTCGCCAGTGTAGGCGTCCTGCTTGACCAACAACTCCTGGTCGCTCTCCAGGGTTTTAACCTGCTTCCAGTCCACCGGGATTGCACCCGCGTAGTCGGTCTGGATCAGCAGCTTGCCACCGTCAAATACCTTGATCTTGCCGGTCAGGCGGTCACCGTTCTTCAACCAGACGGTATCGGCGAGCAAAGGTGTTGAGGCGCTGAAAACAGCAAGGCACAGCAGGGTTCTGGACAACATATGCGGATTCGAGGCTCGGTTTTGGCGAAAAGAGGGCATTATCGTCTTAGATGACGTGTTAGCAAGGACTGACTCAAGGATCTGTATTGAGTTCAATTCTCAACACCCTGCTTACAGCATATTTCTTACAGATATGCCGACATTTTCAACGGATAGCACCTCAGTGAATCAATCTGCCGACACCCCGCAAAACGCGGCCGAGATGCGCCGTACCGCGTTGTACCTGACATTGGCGCAAGTCCCCGCCGGCTGCGTGGTGAGTTACGGCGAGCTGGCGCAACTGGCCGGGCTGGGCCGCGCTGCACGCTGGGTGGGGCGCACCTTGAGCCAACTCCCAGAAGGCACCACATTGCCCTGGCATCGCGTGCTGGGTGCCGGCGGTCGGATAAGCCTGCCGGTGGGCAGCGCCTCGGGCGACGAGCAGCGTGCGCGTTTGCGCGATGAAGGCGTCACTGTCCGTAATAATCGCGTGGATATTCAGCGCCATGGCTGGCGCCCGGTAGAGCACAGCGGTTAGAGTGCGCGCTTTGTTTCCGCAAACCTGAGGCAGACTCCAGCCCATGCCCCGTAAAACCTGGCGCGCCGCGCTCGCCGCCTATGCCAGCCCCTCGACGTTAGTGCTGTTGTTGCTCGGCTTTGCCGCCGGCATGCCTTACATGTTGGTGTTCTCGACGCTTTCGGTGTGGCTGCGCGAGGCCGGTGTGGCCCGCGAGACCATCGGCTATGCGAGCCTGATCGGTCTGGCGTACGCCTTCAAATGGGTCTGGTCACCACTGCTCGACCAATGGCGCCTGCCGCTGCTCGGCAAACTTGGACGGCGTCGTTCCTGGCTGGTATTGGCCCAGTCGCTGGTGATCCTTGGATTGATCGGCATGGGTTTCTGCGACCCGCAGAAACATTTGTCCTGGCTGATCGCTATTGCCGTCGTCGTCGCCTTCGCGTCCGCCACCCAAGACATCGCGGTCGATGCCTATCGCCTGGAAATCGCCGACGACAGCCGCCAGGCCGCGCTGGCCGCCAGCTATATGTCCGGCTACCGCATAGCCGCCCTGCTGGCCACGGCGGGAGCACTGTTCTTTGCCGAAGGCTTCGGCTCCACCGGTTTCAACTATAAACACTCGGCGTGGACCGGCACCTATGTGCTGTTCGGCGTGCTGATGATCCCGGCGCTGCTGACCACCCTGTTCATGCGCGAACCCAATGTGCCATTGCGCACCCAGTTGCAGGCTGGGCGCTACAGTTTCATGCACCAACTGATGTCGGTGTTTGTGCTGATCGTTCTGCTGGTGTCAGTGCCCGCCATGTTTACCCAGTTGTACAACACCGACTTCGGAAGCGTGGTGTTCCACGACACCAGCGTGTGGGACCTGCTGATGGAGGACCGCGCGTTCCTGCGCGCCATTCTCTATATCATCCTCACCGCCCTGTGCCTCTCGACCATGGGCCGTCGCGGCCTGGCGCCGGTGCTGACACCGGTCAACGACTTTATCCTGCGCTACCGCTGGCAGGCACTGCTGCTGCTCGGGCTAATCGCCACCTATCGCATGTCCGACACCGTGATGGGCGTGATGGCCAACGTGTTCTACATCGACCAGGGCTTTACCAAGGATCAGATCGCCGGGGTCAGCAAGATCTTCGGCCTGATCATGACCCTGCTCGGCGCCGGCATGGGTGGTTTGCTGATTGTGCGGTTCGGCATCCTGCCGATCCTGTTTATCGGCGGTGTCCTGTCGGCCGGCACCAACCTGCTATTCGTGATGCTCGCAGACATGGGCCCCGACCTGCAGATGCTGATCTTCACCATCTCCCTGGACAACTTCAGCTCCGGCCTGGCCACCTCGGCATTTGTGGCTTACCTGTCGAGCCTTACCAACCTCAAGTTTTCCGCCACTCAATATGCCTTGCTCAGTTCGATCATGCTCCTGCTGCCGCGCCTGATCGGTGGGTATTCGGGGGTGATGGTGGAGAAGTTCGGATATCACAACTTCTTCCTGATCACCTGCATGCTGGGGGTGCCGACGCTGCTGCTGATTGCGTTGCACTGGTTTCAGGAGAATCGGCGGATTCGGTTGAATCCGCCGGCAGAAGACTGATTTTGGGGGCCCTTTAAAAGCCAGACTGCGGCGCCCCCATAGCGAGCAAGAACTAGGCGTCCCCCTCGCTCCTTCAAACAGCCCTATATTCTGATGCCTGTACGGCGGCAGTTTGCGCCCGTACAATCCCAAGTCATTTCAAGTCCAAGCAACCGACAACGGCCTACCATGCGTACCAGTCAATATTTGCTCGCCACACAGAAAGAAACGCCTTCCGACGCGGTCGTGATCAGCCATCAGCTGATGCTGCGCGCCGGCATGATCCGCAAACTGGCCTCCGGCCTGTACACCTGGCTGCCCATGGGCTTGAAGGTGATGCGCAAGGTCGAAGCCATCGTTCGTGAAGAAATGAACGCCGCCGGCTCTCTCGAAGTGTTGATGCCGAGCACCCAACCGGCTGAGTTGTGGCAGGAATCCGGGCGCTGGGAAGAGTACGGCCCTGAGTTGCTGCGCTTCAAAGACCGTCATGGCCGCGACTTCTGCGCTGGCCCGACCCACGAAGAAGTGATCACCGACCTGATGCGCAACGAGCTGAGCAGCTATAAGCAACTGCCGCTGAACCTGTATCAGATCCAGACCAAATTCCGTGATGAAATCCGCCCACGCTTCGGTTTGATGCGCGGCCGCGAATTCATCATGAAGGACGCCTATTCGTTCCACGCTGACCAGGCATCGCTTCAGGTCACCTACGATCGTATGCACCAGGCTTACTGCAATGTGTTCACGCGCTTGGGCCTGAAGTTCCGGGCAGTTGAAGCGGACAATGGCTCCATCGGCGGTGCCGGTTCCCACGAGTTCCACGTACTGGCTGAATCCGGCGAAGACGATATCGCGTTCAGCAACGGTTCCGACTACGCGGCCAACATCGAGAAAGCCGAAGCCGTACCGCGCGAAACCTCACGCCCAGCGCCGGCTGAAGAACTGCGCTTGGTGGACACGCCAGAAACCAAGACCATCGCGGCCCTGGTGGAAAAATTCAATCTGCCGATTGAAAAGACCATCAAGACCCTAATCGTGCGCGCCGAGGAAGAAGGCAAGCTGATCGCCTTGGTGATCCGTGGCGACCACGAACTCAACGAAATCAAGGCTGCCCAGCAGCCTGGCGTGGCCAGCCCGCTGGTCATGGCCACCGATGCCGAACTGCGCGACGCCATTGGCGCCGGCGCCGGCTCCCTCGGCCCGCTGAACCTGCCGCTGCCGATCATCATCGACCGTTCGGTAGAGTTGATGAGCGACTTCGGTATCGGCGCGAACATCGACGATAAGCACTATTTCGGCGTGAACTGGGAACGTGACCTGCCAGTTCCGACCGTAGCGGACCTGCGCAACGTCGTCGCCGGCGACCCAAGCCCGGATGGCAAGGGCACCCTGGAAATCAAGCGCGGCATCGAAGTCGGGCACATCTTCCAGTTGGGCAACAAGTACAGCAAGGCGATGAAGTGCGAAGTGCTGGGCGAGAACGGCAAGCCGATCACCCTGGACATGGGTTGCTACGGCATTGGCGTATCCCGCGTGGTTGCTGCTGCCATCGAGCAGAACAACGATGAGAAAGGCATCATCTGGAGCGACACACTGGCGCCGTTCCAGATCGCCCTGGTACCCCTGCGTTACGAAACCGAGCAAGTACGCGAAGCCACCGACAAACTGTATGCCGAACTGACCGCCGCCGGTTTTGAAGTGCTGCTCGATGACCGGGACAAGAAAACCAGCCCGGGCATCAAGTTCGCCGACATGGAACTGATTGGCATCCCGCACCGGATCGTGGTCAGCGACCGCGGCCTGGCCGATGGCAATCTGGAATACAAGAGCCGGACCGAAGCCGAAGCCCAGCCGTTGCCGGTGGCTGAAGTGCTGTCTTTCCTTCAGGCGCGTATTCGTCGCTGAAAACCAGATCAAGAGAAGTCATGTTCAAGCGAAACACCAGAGCCCTGGGGGGCGCCGCCTTGTGCGGCGCCCTGCTGGTCAGCGGCTGCGCCAACCAGATGTCGCAACGCAGTGAGCACGAGGAGCGGGTCGAGCGTAAGTTGCTCGACCACAGTCTGCAGATCGATGTAGGCGATCCCAAAGTGCTGGAACTGCCGCAACGCCGGGTTCGCATTCACGAGCAGAAGACGTTCGAGGTCACCGAATTCGAAGTCACCCGTCGCTACGACCGCTACACGCCTTACCAGCCCTGGCGCAAACTCTATGAGTTGCCCCTGGGTGCGGTGGCATTGGTGGCGGGCGCGGGTGCCAACGTGGCGAATATCTTCGCCCTCGGCAACCTGCCTACCAGCATGACCCACGACTGGCTGACTTACGGCGTGGACGGTCTCAACCCGTTCATGAACGTGCAATCCCACGGCCGGGCGCAACAGAATCTGGCAGGTATCGATGAAGTCCAGCGTGACAAGCGCGTGGAGTATTCAAGCCTGCCCTGGAGCGAACGACCGGTGCAGGTCACCGCCGGCAAAAAGATCCACGAGCTGACCACCGACCGCAACGGCGTCCTGCGCCTGAACCTGTTGGACAGCCCGTTTGCCGAGCAAGACCTGAATCGCATCACGACGCTGAAGATCAGCGTGGAAGATGGCCAGGACGACGTACATTCGGACTCGACCCTGGCAATCAGCAGTACCTTGCGCGGCAAGTTGCTGGAAGCCCACGGCCTGATCTACGACGACCTGGAAGACGACGAAGTCAGCCAATGGGTGCACCGGGTCAAGCGTCTGTCGGAGCTGGGCTTGGAAGAAGAAGCCAGTGAACTGGAACAAAGCCTGATTGAGCTGACCCGCAATGATCCGGAGCTACAGCAGGAATTCCTGCAGGCGCTGACCAAGGACGCGGGGCGGTTAGTCGCAGATCCCGGAGCACGCTGAGACTTCGAAAACACTGTAGATCCAAATGTGGGAGGGGGCTTGCTCCCGATTGCGGTGCATCAGTCAGCTTATACGTAGCTGACCCACCGCTATCGGGAGCAAGCCCCCTCCCACATTTTGTTTCCGGTTTCTACCAAGAGAACTCTAACTGTTCGTGGCCGCCGCTTAGGTCCAGCAACCGCACGCCAATACCCAACAATCGCACCGGTTTATCACCACGATTAAACGCCTGGGTCATCAGCTGTTGATAACTCTCCAGATCCCGCCCTGCCCCCGCCTGCTCCAAGGTGGTCTGGGTAAAGTCGTGAAACTTCACCTTAACGAACGGTTTGCCCGCACGGTAACTGCTGTCGATGCGCGCCATGCGCCCGGCCAGGGTCTCCATCAGTTCAGGGAGTTTTTCCAGGCAGCTTGAGAGATCCGGCAGGTCCACGTCGTAGGTATTTTCCACACTGATCGATTGCCGACGATTGTCGTTCTGCACTGCGCGTTCATCGATCCCACGAGCCAGGTTCCAGAGTCGCTCGCCAAAACTACCGAATTCCCGTACCAACGCCAGTTTGCTCCACTCGCGCAGTTGCAGGCAGTCTTCAATACCCAAACGAGCCAGCTTGTCGGCCGTGACCTTGCCGACGCCGTGCAACTTGCTCACGCGTAACTGCGAGACAAAGTCTTCGACCTGGTCCGGGGTGATCACAAACAGGCCGTTGGGCTTTTTCCAGTCGCTGGCGATCTTGGCCAGGAATTTATTCGGGGCCACGCCGGCGGATACGGTGATGTGCAATTGGTTGGAGACCCGCCGACGAATGTCTTGGGCAATACGCGTGGCACTGCCGCCAAAATGCGGGCTGTCCGAGACGTCCAAGTAGGCTTCATCCAAGGACAATGGCTCAATCAAGTCGGTGTAGTCGCGAAAGATCGTCTGAATTTCCTTCGACGCTTCTTTATAAGCATCCATGCGCGGCTTGACGATGGTCAGGTCCGGGCAAAGCTTCAAGGCATGGCGCGACGACATGGCTGAGCGCACCCCGTACGCCCGCGCTTCGTAATTGCACGTAGCGATCACGCCCCTTCGGTCCGCCGAGCCACCCACAGCCAGAGGCTTTTGCGCCAGGCTCGGGTTATCGCGCATCTCGATAGCGGCGTAGAAGCAATCACAGTCGACGTGGATGATTTTGCGCTGCGTCATATATAGAGGGGTGAAATCCTACGGGTGGGCAGTATCGCACTCGCACCTGTATATAGCACCAGTAGTTTGAATCTTCTGCCTAAGCGGTAGGAAATTTCACAAATGGATTTATTTTTTCAATCGAAAACAGCATCCCGATAGAGCCGAAACCCTTGGCCCGCCTGGCTCGCGCGGCCCTTACAAGGCTTTCTGGAGAGCTAACCGATTGAAGCACAAGCGCTTTTCTTCAACTCACAGGTTGACACACTCGTGATCCTCTGTAGAATGCCGACACACAGACGCGGGATGGAGCAGTCTGGTAGCTCGTCGGGCTCATAACCCGAAGGTCGTCGGTTCAAATCCGGCTCCCGCAACCAAACATCAAAAAAGGCTACTCGAAAGAGTGGCCTTTTTTGTGCGCGTGTGTTTTTCAAACCTGGATCGCGTGCACTTCATTACGAACGCTTCGCGCCCGACGCGGAGCAAGCCTGCTCACCACAAAAAGCCTTCTCAATCGAGAACTTAGGTTGCATGGGCGGTTAATTCACACTTATTTGCACCATCGGTTGATTAACGGTTGACACCTCGCCGCTTGGCTGTAGAATGCCGCCCACAGACGCGGGATGGAGCAGTCTGGTAGCTCGTCGGGCTCATAACCCGAAGGTCGTCGGTTCAAATCCGGCTCCCGCAACCAAACATCAAAAAAGGCTACTCGAAAGAGTGGCCTTTTTTGTATCCGGTGAAAAAGTTCTTCTGAAACAATGGGATGGCATCTTTCATGAAACCGTACACGGTTTGTAGAGTCCATCTCATCGCACGCTATGCTTACTCCTCTACGACCAAGGGCCGCTGTCGCCGCCCCCGGTGATACGCGTTAATATTTGTAATTATTTTGTCCATAGGGATTGGTAACTTGGCTGGATACCCCCATCCTGTCGCGCACAATCCACGAGGTGATTGATGCGCGCCAACTCGTCTGAACCACAAGACACCGTCACAGCAGAACAACCGATCACGCCTACCCGATTGCGTTGGCTGGATCTGATCAGCAAGTACCGGCAACCCCTCGGGCTGGCGGTCACCCTGTTGCTGTTCGCCATCGCCTTGATCGCTTGCCGCCACCTTCTGCTGGAACTCGACCTGTACGCACTTCACGACTCGATCCTGGAAGTGCCTAAGCCTGCACTGCTGGGAGCATTTGCCGCGGGCGTCGCAGGGTTTGTCATTCTTCTCGGCTATGAGTTCTCCGGCGCACGCTATGCCGGTGTGAAGCTGCCCGCCAAGACACTGGCCCATGGCGGCTTCACCGCCTTTGCCATTGGCAATGCGATTGGCCTGTCGATGCTCTCCGGCGGCTCGGTGCGCTACCGTTTATATGCACGCCATGGCATTGGGGCCTCGGAAGTCGCCCATATGACTGTATTCGCCAGCCTGGCCCTGGGCTGCGCCCTGCCCCCGCTGGCCGCACTCGCGACACTGAGCAACCTGCCTGCAGCGTCGACCTACCTGCATCTGTCGCAAGGCCTGCTCGGCGCGATTGCCGGTGCCGTGCTGCTGTTGTCGGCCGCGCTGTGTATCGGCATTTACCGCCGCCGCTTGCCGGAGCAACCTTACCCGGACAACCTGCTGGTCAAAGTCGGCCGTCGCACCCTGCGCCTGCCCGGCCGGCGCCTGACGCTCCTGCAATTGGTCATCACTGCCCTGGATGTCGCCGCCGCCGCCACTGTCCTCTATCTATTGCTGCCAGAAGCGCCGCCCTTCGGTCCATTCCTGCTGGTTTACCTGCTGGCCCTCGCCGCTGGCGTGCTCAGCCACGTACCGGGCGGAGTCGGGGTGTTCGAAGCGATACTGCTCGCCGCATTTGCAGACAAGCTCGGCGCCGCACCACTGGCCGCTGCCCTGCTGCTGTATCGGATGATCTACGTAGTGTTGCCGCTCCTGATCGCGTGCGTGTTCCTGCTGATCAACGAGGCGCAACGACTATTCCAGACCCAGCAGAGCCTGCGCGTGGCCTCAGGTCTGGCGGCGCCAGTGCTGGCCGTACTGGTTTTTTTGTCCGGCGTGGTCCTGCTGTTTTCAGGCGCCACGCCAGAGATCGATTCACGCCTGGAAAACATCGGCTTCCTGATTCCCCACCGCCTGATTGATGCCTCGCACTTTGGTGCCAGCCTGATAGGCGTACTGTGCCTGTTGCTGGCCCAGGGCCTGCGTCGGCGTTTGTCGGCGGCCTGGATGCTGACCATGGTGCTGCTGCTGGTGGGCGCCCTGCTCTCGCTGCTCAAAGGCTTCGACTGGGAAGAAGCCAGCCTGATGACCATGACGGCGGTGCTGCTGGCGATCTTTCGCCGCTCGTTCTACCGCGCCAGCCGCCTGACAGAACTGCCGTTCTCACCGCTGTACCTGGTGTCCAGCGTCTGCGTGCTGGGTGCCTCGATCTGGCTGCTGCTGTTTGCCTATCAAGATGTGCCGTACAGCCATCAACTGTGGTGGCAGTTCACCCTCGATGCCAACGCCCCACGCGGCCTGCGCTCATTGCTGGGAGCCGCCGTGCTGCTGGTGATCGTATCGCTGACCTGGTTGCTGCGCACCGCCCGCCCGGTGATCCACCTGCCGACCCCGGATGAGCTGGAGCGCGCCTCGAAGATCCTGATGGCTTCGTCCCAACCCGACGGTGGCCTTGCGCTGACCGGTGACAAGGCGCTGCTGTTCCACCCCAACGACGAAGCCTTCCTGATGTATGCCCGTCGCGGCCGCAGCCTGGTGGCCTTGTACGACCCAATTGGACCGACCCAACCAAGGGCCGAGATGATTTGGCAGTTCCGCGACCTGTGCGACATCCACCACGCGCGTCCTGTGTTCTATCAGGTACGGGCAGAGAACCTGCCCTACTACATGGACATCGGCCTAACCGCGATCAAGCTGGGCGAAGAGGCGCGCGTCGACCTGAAACGCTTTGACCTGGAAGCCAAAGGCAAAGAGATGAAGGATCTGCGCTACACCTGGAACCGTGGCACCCGAGACGGTCTGTCCCTGGAGATCCATGAACCGGGTACGGCGCCGATGGATGAATTAAAAGTCATCTCGGACGCATGGCTTACCGGTAAGAATGTGCGCGAAAAAGGGTTTTCCCTGGGACGCTTCAGTGACGACTACCTCAAGCATTTTCGGATTGCGATCATTCGCTTCGAAGGACGCCCGGTAGCCTTCGCCAACTTGCTTGAGACTTACAATCACGACCTGGCCAGCCTCGACCTGATGCGCGCCCATCCGGATGCGCCCAAGTTGACCATGGAATTCATGATGGTCGGTCTGATTCAACACTATAAGAGTCACGGCTACGCCCGTTTCAGCCTCGGCATGGTGCCGTTGTCGGGCCTGCAACCGCGACGCGGCGCGCCACTGACCCAGCGTTTGGGTTCGATGGTGTTCCGTCGTGGCGAGCAACTGTATAACTTCCAAGGTTTGCGCCGCTTCAAAGACAAGTTCCAGCCAGACTGGGAACCCCGTTACATGGCCGTGCCCGCAGGACTTGATCCGCTGGTGGCACTGGCCGATACCGCCGCCCTGATCGCGGGTGGCTTGACTGGATTGGTGAAACGCTGATGATTCGACGCTCCTGGCGGTATGTATTGGCCTTTGTAGTGCTGCTGGCCCTGGTTCTGGGTGGCGGCTTTTGGTATTTGAAACGCCCTGCCCCGCAGCCGACCCTGGAGCAACTGCCCCAGGCCGATGGCTCGGTAATGACCCGCGTGACCCCGGCCGGCAACCCGAAAGCCCGTGTGGCCGTGGCGGTAATGGCCGACGAAACCCTGACCGATAGCCAGTTGTTAACCCTGAGCCAGGGTGGCAAAGCGCAGATCGTCCAGGTGGTCTTGCCAAAAGATGACTGCAAGCTGCAGGAACAAGCGCTGCAAAGCGCCTTGAGCCAGCTCAAGGGCCCAGCGACGCTGGTCAGCGGCATCGGCCCTGGCGCGGCGCTTGCCTGGCGCTGGCTGGCCACTCAGAACGACGACAAGGCCAATGCCATCTCTGTTGGCTTCGCTCTGGCGCAGGAAGGCTGCAAAGATCCACTGCCGAAAACTGCAGAGCACGGCAACTGGCTGGTGGCGTGGAATGACAACCCTGACGACGAAAGCGCCAGTTTCGTACGCGATACACCACGCGCCACAACCAGCATCAGTGACTACGACATTCACTACCCGCAAGTACTGAACAACGAACTGCGCAAGCAACTGGTGGGTTCGGATAACGGTGGCCTGGCGATTCCCGTGGTGGAAGTCCCGGCAGGCCAGGCTAAGGACACCGTGACCCTGTTCCTCTCCGGGGACGGCGGCTGGCGGGACCTGGACCGCGACGTGGCCGGTGAAATGGCCAAGATCGGCTACCCAGTGGTCGGCATCGATACCCTGCGCTACTACTGGCAGCACAAGACGCCGGAACAAAGCGCCAAAGACCTGACCGAGCTGATGCAGCACTACCGGCAAAAGTGGGGCACCAAGCGCTTTGTGCTGACCGGTTATTCGTTCGGCGCCGACGTGTTGCCAGCGATCTATAACCGCATGCCGGAGAACGAGCAACAGCGCGTCGATGCGATCATCCTGCTGGCCTTCGCCCGCACCGGTAGCTTTGAGATCGAAGTGGAAGGCTGGCTGGGCAACGCCGGCAAAGAAGCCGCGACCGGCCCGGAAATGGCCAAGCTGCCGCCTGAGAAAGTGGTGTGCATCTACGGCGCCGAAGAAGTCGACGAGAGTGGCTGCACCGACAAGACCGCCGTGGGCGAGGCTTTGAAGCTGCCCGGCGGGCATCACTTCGATGAGAACTACCCGGCGCTGGCCAAGCGGTTGGTGGATATCATCGTCAAGCACCAGGCCAAAAGCGAATAACCCCAGGCCTTACACAAATCAAAATGTGGGAGGGGGTTTGCCCCCGATAGCGGTAGGTCAGTCACAGCATTGTTGACTGACACTCAGCTATCGGGGGCGAGCCCCCTCCCACAGTTGTTTTGCGGTGTTAGTAAAATCTAACGCGGCTCGATGTGGGCAATCATCAACTGCACGGTTTCATTCCCACGAAACTCGTTCACGTCCAGCTTGTAGGCCAACTCCACCCATCGCACGGTCGGATTCGGCCAGACCTCACGGTCCACGCCAAAGGCGATGCCATCGAGCTTCACTGACCCGCATTCGCTCTTGAGCACCACTTTCAGGTGCCGCTCCCCCACCACACGTTGCTCCACCAAATGAAACACCCCGTGAAACAGCGGCTCGGGGAAGTGCTGCCCCCAAGGACCGGCGTGCCGCAGGGCGCGGGCCAGCTCCAGGTGAAACTCCTCAACCGCCAGTGTGCCGTCGGACAACAGGCGACCGGTGAGGTCTTCTTCACGCAGTTGACGACGCACTTCGGCATCAAAAGCTTCGGCAAACAGAGGGAAATTCGCCTCTGGCAATGTCAGACCCGCCGCCATGGCATGGCCGCCGTACTTGGCGATCAGAGTGGGATGCTGGCTGGCGACCACCGCCAGCGCATCACGGATGTGAAAACCCGGCACAGAGCGCCCAGAGCCCTTAAGCAGGCCATCACCCGCATCGGCGAAGGCGATGGTCGGGCGAAAATAACGCTCTTTCATGCGTGACGCCAGAATGCCGATCACGCCTTGGTGCCATTCAGGGTCGAACAGGCACAGGCCATAGGGCATTGATTCCACCGGCAAGTCCTTGAGCTGGGCCAGAGCCTCGCGCTGCATACCTTGCTCGATGGATTTACGGTCCTGGTTCATGCCGTCCAGTTGCGCCGCCATTTCCCGCGCCGCCGCGAAATCCGTGGTGAGCAGGCATTCGATACCCAGGCTCATGTCGTCCAGGCGCCCGGCGGCGTTGAGCCGCGGCCCGAGAATAAAGCCTAGGTCGGTGGAGGTGATGCGCGCCGCATCGCGCTTGGCCACTTCAAGGATCGCCTTGATCCCAGGCCGTGCGCGACCTGCGCGGATACGCTCCAGGCCTTGGTGCACCAGGATGCGATTGTTGGCGTCCAGCGGCACCACGTCGGCGACACTGCCCAGGGCGACCAAGTCGAGCAGATCGCCGATATTCGGCTGCGGCTTGTTCGCGTACCAGCCCAGATCACGCAAGCGCGCGCGCAGCGCCATCAGCACGTAGAAAATCACGCCAACACCGGCCAACGCCTTGCTCGGAAACTCACAGCCCGGCTGGTTAGGATTGACGATGGCGTCTGCCGCCGGCAACTCGTCACCGGGCAAGTGGTGGTCGGTGACCAACACCTGCAACCCCGCCGCCTTCGCTGCGGCCACGCCTTCGACGCTGGAGATGCCGTTGTCCACGGTAATCAGCAACTGCGGCTCGCGCTGCAGGGCCACGGCGACAATCTCAGGCGTCAGGCCGTAGCCGTATTCGAAGCGATTGGGCACCAGGTAATCGACATGGGCGGCACCGAGCAAACGCAGGCCCAGGGTGCCTACAGTGCTGGCGGTGGCGCCATCGGCGTCGAAGTCACCAACGATGAGGATGCGTTGGCGTTGCTCCAGGGCCGTCACCAAAAGGTCTACGGCGGCGTCGATGCCCTTGAGCTGTTGATAGGGAATCAACCTTGCCAGGCTTTTATCCAGCTCGGCCTCGGACTGCACCCCGCGTGCGGCATAAAGACGGGTCAACAGCGGTGGCAATTCACCGAGAAATGGCAGGACAGCGGGCAACGGACGAGGATCGATACGCATGGGGTGATGGGCGCTTCTCTTTGATACGACGGTTAAACGACAACGCTGAAGGCAACACGGGGCACATGTGGAAGGGGCAAGCCCTCCCCGCAGTATTCAACCGCGCTCGCCGACCAGCCATTGCAGTTGCACTTCATGCTGGCCACGGTCATCAGTGACGAAGATCGTGCCTTCGCTGATCATCACGTCCCACTTGATTACGCGGGGCATGTCCTTGGCCAGAACCTCCAGAATCTCCTGGGGCACCGCAGCGATGTGTACGTTTTTCAGATTATTCGCCACCGGCACCACTTTGCCTTCCCATACACGCAGGCTGCCATAAGCCAGCAGGCTGGTACGTTCAGTACGGCGCGAGCACCAGGTCAGGCGGTCGGCATCGGGCTGGCCGACTTCGATCCAGTGCAAAACCCGATCATCCAGGCTTTTTTCCCACAGGGCCGGTTCGTCTACATCTGAAAGGCCACGACCGAATGCCAATTGCTCATTGTAAAAAAGGGCGTAGGCCAGCAGGCGCACAGTCATGCGTTCTTCGGTTTCCGAAGGGTGGCGAGCGATGGTCTGTTTGACGCTCTCGTACACCGAACGGTCGAGGTCGGTGAGGTTGAGTTCGAATTTGTAGGTCGTGGACGGCTGGGCCATGAACGGGCTTCTAGAGACAGGGAAAGGCGGCCAGTCTAACTGATGGTGGTGCCATTCAACGAATCCTGCGCTGTTTCACGCTTATCCCTGGCCGCTCGCCTATGTTAAAAGGCATCACACACCCGCTCCGCGCAGACAAGGATCCCCATGTCGTTTAATGCCAAACCGCTTGCCGGCCTGAAAGTCATCGAACTCGGCACCCTGATCGCCGGCCCGTTCGCTTCGCGTATCTGCGCTGAATTTGGTGCAGAAGTGATCAAGGTCGAATCCCCGAATGGCGGCGATCCGCTGCGCAAATGGCGCAAGCTGTACGAGGGCACCTCGCTGTGGTGGTTCGTGCAGGCACGCAACAAAAAATCCCTGACGCTGAACCTAAAGCACCCGGACGGTCTGGAGATTCTCAAGCAACTCCTGACGGACGCCGACATTCTCATCGAGAACTTTCGCCCCGGTGTACTGGAGAAGCTCGGCCTGAGCTGGGAAACCCTGCACGCGCTGAACCCGAAACTGGTGATGGTGCGCCTCTCGGGCTTTGGCCAGACCGGACCGATGAAAGACCAGCCGGGGTTTGGTGCCGTCGGTGAATCCATGGGCGGGCTGCGTTACATCACCGGTTTCGAGGACCGCCCGCCAGTGCGCACAGGGATTTCCATTGGCGACTCCATCGCTGCGTTGTGGGCAGTAATCGGTGCATTGATGGCGCTGCGTCATCGCGAAGTGAATGGCGGCGTAGGCCAAGTGGTGGATGTGGCGCTGTATGAAGCTATCTTCGCCATGATGGAAAGCATGATTCCTGAGTTTGACGTGTTCGGATTCATCCGTGAGCGCACCGGCAACATCATGCCCGGCATTACACCGTCGTCGATCCATACCAGCGCGGACGGCAAGCATGTGCAGATCGGCGCAAATGGGGATGCAATCTTCAAACGGTTTATGAGTGCCATTGGCCGTGAAGACCTGGCGAATGATGCGCAGTTGGCGAGCAATGACGGGCGTGATACCCGCCGTGATGAGCTGTATGGCGTGATTGATCGTTGGGTCAATTCGCTGTCACTGGAGCAGGTGGTGGAGCAACTGAACAAGGCCGAGGTACCCGCCAGCCGGATCTACAGCGCCGAGGACATGCTTGGCGATCCGCAATTCCTGGCGCGGGAGATGTTCCTCAAGGCGCAACTGCCAGGCGGCAAGGACTTTAAGATGCCGGGCATCGTGCCCAAGCTGTCGGACACGCCCGGGAGCTGCGAGTGGGTCGGGCCGCAGTTGGGCGAGCACACCAACGTGCTGCTTAACGAGCTGGGTTACGACGCGGCCGCGATCACCCGGCTACGTGAACAAGGCGCGATCTGATGGCGCACTCGCAATAATGGCGCGGCGTTGGCTCCTGGGTGTTTGTGCACCGTTGCTCGGGCTTCTGCCGCTGTCTGCCAAGGCAGCGGACACCTTGACCTGGTTAATCCGCGACCTGCCCCCGATGACCATCCTCGACGGCCCGCAAAAGGGCCAGGGCGTCATCGACGAATTGCTGCCGATGCTGATGGAGCGCCTGCCCGAGTACCAACACAAGATTTTGCACGTTAACCGTGCACGCGGCCTGCAGATACTTCAGACCCCCGCACTGACCTGCGACCCCACCATGCTATGGACCGCAGAACGGGCCAAGTGGGTGGTGTATTCGCGCCCGGCTTTTTCCATGGTCAGTAATGGGGTGGTGGTACGTCAGGACCGCCGTGACGTGCTCGCGCCGCTTGTCGCACAGCAAAGGGTGGACCTCGCGGCGCTCCTGCTGGATAAGCGCGCACGCCTGGGCGTGGTGGCCGAGCGCAGCTACGGGACGCTCATCGATGAAATGCTGGACCAAACGGATGCGCCCACCCGCGTGCTGCACTACGGAAACGACGCCCTGGGCAGCCTGCTGCAAATGCAGCGATTGGGTCGCCTGGAAGCCGTGCTGGGCTACTGGACTGAAATTCGCTATCACGCCCTGCGCCAGGGGATTGATCCGCTGACTTTGGCGTTCTATCCGATTGCTGGCGTCATGCCCTACCAGCGTGTGCATATCGGCTGCTCCGATACGCCTGAGGGCCACCAGGCAATTGAACACATCAACCAAGTGTTGAACGGGCTGCCCCAGGCTCCACTACTGCACGCCTATGCAGCCTGGCTCGACCCGGCGCTGCGCGCGCAATATCTGACCGACCATGTCCAGTTTTACCAAGACGCGACTACGCCCTGACAAATCGCGGGCAAAAAGAAACCCCGAAGCGTGGGGAGACACTTCAGGGTTAAACGTGGCCAACAAAGACCAGTACAGCAAGCCACAAACACCGGAGCACAATGTTTGCTCTTGCTGTTACGAAATCTGACCGGCCATGCCGTAGGAAGTTTCCATCGATGAACAATTCTTCATGCGCGGGCAATGCCACGGGTCTGGGCGGCATTGCGTAAGGCGGCAATGACCGAGGGTTCCAATCGGCCTTCTGCAATTTTGATGTCACGCAGCAGGCAGTCCACTACGTCCACTAGCACGCGTTTATCCATCAATTGGGCACGGTCAACTTCACGCTCGACCACAATAGCGCCAGTAGGATTCTTTACTGTCACCAAGCACTCGTCCTGAACACCCGCAGTGGTCAGCGTAACCTGATAAGGGGTCAGTGCTTCTTCGAGCAATAGGCTGATACTTTCCATCTCGATCACCACTCAATAGTTCGGGAACAATCGTTTCAACGGGAACTGCATCTATCCTAAGTGACTGGTTATGACGTAGGAAAGTTCGCTTTTTCGTATTTACGGGGGTTACCGGGGGATGAGGTTTCCAGCATGCGCTTGCAATATGACAAGCAAAAAACGGCGACACATAAATGCTTGCGCAATGGGCGGTGGTTTGGGGTTTGGCCGGGCGCTATCGCAGGTCGCCCCTTTACTTAATGAGCGCTGCCAAAAAACAAAAAACGCCGCTGACCCAAGCAAGGGAGAGCGGCGTTTTTGTGTACGCGGTCTGCCTTACAACGGCTTACCACGATTGCCGTGCTGGCTGACAAACGCCTGCACCGCTTTCAAGTCATTGGCCAACACCGTGCAACGCTCTTCGCGCTCGAACAGGTCGGTCAAGTGCACCGGCAGCTCCAACGCCTTGCCGACACCGGCTTTCTCCACCGCTTCCGGGAATTTGACCGGGTGCGCGGTACCGAGGATCACCATTGGAATATCCAGGCTGCGACGGCATTCGCGGGCGGCCTTCACACCGATGGCGGTGTGCGGGTCGAGCAGTTCGCCGGTCTGGGCATAGACTTCGGCGATGGTCTCGCAGGTCTGTGCATCGTCCACGGCCAGGGAGTCAAAGAGCTTGCGGGTTTCGGTCCAGCGCTCCTCATCAACGCTGAAACCGCCGCCGCTCTTGAAGGTGTCCATCAAGCCGGCAATCGCCGAACCGTTGCGACCGTGCATGTCGAACAGCAGGCGTTCGAAGTTCGACGAGACCATGATGTCCATGGAAGGCGACAGGGTAGCGTGCAGGGTTTCCTTGACGTACTGATTGCCGCTCATGAAGCGGTGCAGGATGTCGTTGCGGTTGGTGGCGACGATCAACTGATTGATCGGCAGGCCCATGTTACGCGCCAGGTAACCGGCGAAGATATCGCCGAAGTTGCCGGTCGGCACCGAGAACGACACCGAACGCGCCGGGCCGCCCAACTGTAGGGATGCGTGGAAGTAGTAAACGATCTGGGCCATGATCCGCGCCCAGTTGATCGAGTTCACCGCGACCAGGCGGGTGCCCTTGAGGAAGCTCTGGTCAGCGAAGCTGTTCTTGACCATTTCCTGGCAGTCATCGAAGTTGCCTTCAATGGCGATGTTGTGGATGTTCTCGCCAAAGATGGTGGTCATCTGACGGCGCTGAACTTCCGACACACGCTTGTGCGGGTGCAGGATGAAAATGTCGACGTTTTCGCAGTGCTTGCAACCTTCGATGGCGGCCGAACCGGTATCACCTGAGGTAGCGCCGATGATCACAACGCGCTCGCCGCGCTTCTCCAACACATAATCCAACAGGCGACCGAGCAGTTGCAGGGCAAAGTCCTTGAACGCCAGAGTCGGGCCGTGGAACAGTTCCAGCACCCACTCATTGCCGTTCAGTTGGCGCAACGGCGCGATGGCGCTGTGGGAAAACACGCCGTATGTTTCTTCCAGAATCTTCTTGAAGTCCGCATCTGGAATGCTGCCGGTGACGAATGGACGCATCACTCGGAACGCCAGTTCGTGGTACGGCAGCCCGGCCCAGGAGGCGATTTCTTCCTGAGTGAAGCGTGGCAGGTTTTCCGGCACATACAGGCCGCCGTCAGTGGCAAGGCCTGCCAGCAAAACGTCTTCGAAATTCAGGGCCGGTGCCTGGCCGCGGGTGCTGATGTAACGCATGACTGGCTCCTCTAAAACATTCTCGAACAGAGGCCGCCGAACGCGCGGGGCCCCTGGAACAATCGGTTAGTTCAGGTGTTCAACACGAATACGAACGACCGGGCCGACAACGCCTTGCAAGGCTTCCAGCGCGGTGATGGCGTCGTTGATGTGCTGCTCAAGCACGCGGTGGGTCAGCAGGATCATCGGCACCTGGCCATTTTGCTCCTCGACTTCCTTCTGCATGATCGACTCGATGTTGATACCGCGCTCCGACAGGATGCTGGCGACCTGGGCCAACACGCCCGGATGATCCTTGGCCTGGATGCGCAGGTAGTAGGCACTTTCGCACGCTTCGATAGGCAGGATCGGGTGGGCCGACAGTGAATCAGGCTGGAAGGCCAGGTGCGGGACGCGGTTTTCCGGGTCGCTGGTCATGGCGCGAACCACGTCTATCAAGTCGGCGATCACCGAGGAAGCGGTCGGCTCCATACCAGCGCCGGCGCCGTAGAACAGCGTGGAACCCGCAGCGTCACCGTTGACCATCACTGCGTTCATCACGCCGTTGACGTTGGCGATCAGGCGATCGGCGGGGATCAGCGTCGGGTGCACACGCAGCTCGATACCAGCCGGGGTGCTGCGCGCTACGCCAAGATGCTTGATGCGGTAGCCCAGGGCTTCGGCGTAGTTCACGTCGGCCGTGGTCAGCTTGGTGATGCCTTCGGTGTAGGCCTTGTCGAACTGCAGCGGGATACCAAAGGCGATGGACGCCAGGATGGTCAGCTTGTGGGCCGCGTCGATCCCTTCCACGTCGAAAGTCGGGTCGGCTTCGGCGTAACCCAGAGCCTGGGCTTCTGCCAGCACGTCTTCGAAGGTACGGCCCTTCTCACGCATTTCGGTGAGAATGAAGTTACCGGTGCCGTTGATGATGCCGGCCACCCAGTTGATACGGTTGGCGGACAAGCCTTCACGGATCGCCTTGATCACCGGGATACCACCGGCTACTGCGGCTTCGAACGCTACGATCACGCCCTTCTCACGCGCCTTGGCGAAGATCTCGTTGCCGTGCACGGCGATCAGCGCCTTGTTGGCAGTGACCACGTGCTTGCCGTTCTCGATGGCTTTGAGCACCAGCTCACGGGCAACGGTATAGCCGCCTACCAGCTCGATGACGATATCGATCTCCGGATTGGTGGCCACGGCGAAGACATCGTTGGTAATCGCAATACCGGTCGTTTCGAACTGAGGCTTTGGCGAACGCGTGGCAATTTGCGCCACTTCAATCCCGCGCCCTGCACGGCGGGAAATTTCTTCAGCATTACGCTGAAGTACGTTGAAGGTGCCGCCACCGACGGTCCCTAAACCACAGATGCCTACTTTGACCGGTTTCACTGAAGAACTCCCCATGAAACGGCCGACGCTAGGTCGGCCGTGGAAAACAGCCGCACAACTGCGGCTTTCAATTAATGACCCGTCGACTGATCAACGAGCCATGATCGTCAAAGGTTCGACGATGCTGGTTTATTTGGCACTCAGCGCCAGTTTGGCAACTTGTGGCGCCGGCTGGTAGCCCGGAATAACCTGGCCGTCAGCCAAAACGATAGCCGGTGTACCGTTCACGCCAATGGACTGGCCCAATGCGAACTGCTTGGAGACCGGATTGGCGCACTTGGCGGCCTTGATTTCCTTGCCGTCGACCATCTTGTCCATGGCCGCTTTCTTGTCGGCCGAGCACCAGACCGCCTGCAATTGTTCGTCACCCGGCGAACCCAGGCCCTGACGCGGAAACG
This sequence comes from Pseudomonas sivasensis, assembly GCF_021391435.1. NCBI lineage: Bacteria > Pseudomonadati > Pseudomonadota > Gammaproteobacteria > Pseudomonadales > Pseudomonadaceae > Pseudomonas > Pseudomonas sivasensis. The sequence goes on from NZ_CP090029.1 coordinate 5,137,034, forward strand.
CTACGTAGCGCACTTCCACACCCAGCTTGTTCAACGCAGGCACTTCGGCGTGCAGCTTATGGCAGTACGGGCAGGTGGTGTCCGTAAACACGGTAATGTGAGTCTTGGTCTCGCCGATGGCCGGGTACACCACAGTCTCGGCCACCGGAATGCCATTGATCAATTTGGACACGCCCAGACGCTCGGCTTTCTCAGTCAGGTTGACCGGCTTGCCGTCTTTCAACTGGAACAGGTAACCCTGGACGATGTACTGGCCATCGGCACTGGCGTACAACACGCGGCTACCCTTGAGCTTGACTTCATACAGGCCGGCCATCGGGCTGGCGCTGATGCTTTCGATCGGGGTATCAAGTTGCAGGTTGGCCAGGCTCTTGCGGATGGTCTGCTCGGCAGCATCATCGGCGACGGCAAAGGTGGAAACCAACGCAATGGCTGCGGCGGCAATAATCTGGGTCAAGCGCATGGGAACTCCTGAAGGCAGATGCAGGGACGGGAAGGAACACCGCTGTCTCTGTAGACACGGGTCGGGACCGTCACCTTTGCTAACCGGCAAAGCCTACCACAGTTGGGCCGCAGGGCAGCCCGCGGCGGGATAAATTGGCGGTTTTCAGCCTCGCGGGTGGTGCTTGGCGTGCATATCCTGCAATCGCGCACGCGCCACATGGGTGTAGATCTGGGTGGTGGATAAGTCGCTGTGCCCGAGCAGCATTTGCACCACGCGTAAATCCGCACCGTGGTTGAGCAAATGGGTGGCAAATGCATGGCGTAGCGTGTGGGGAGACAGGCTCTTGCCAATTCCGGCGACCTTGGCCTGGTGCTTGATGCGATGCCAGAAAGTCTGGCGGGTCATTTGCTCACCGCGCAGGCTGGGAAACAGCACATCGCTGGGGCGCCCACCAAGCAACTCGCCACGGGCATCGCGCATATAACGCTCGACCCACACAATCGCCTCCTCTCCCATCGGCACCAGCCGCTCCTTACTGCCCTTTCCCATCACACGCAGCACGCCCTGACGCAGGTTAACCTGCTCCAGGGTCAGGCTGATCAGCTCGGTAACCCGTAGCCCGCATGCGTACAACACTTCGAGCATCGCGCGGTCACGCTGGCCGATGGCTTCGCTCAGGTCAGGGGCGGCGAGCAAGGCGTCGACGTCGGCTTCCGATAGGGATTTGGGCAATGGCCTGCCCAGTTGCGGCATGTCGACCTGCAAGGTCGGGTCCAGGGCAATCAGCTTTTCTCGCAGCAGATAGCGATAAAAGCCACGTACACCAGATAGAAAACGTGCAGTGGAGCGCGGCTTGTAATTCTGATCCAGGCGCCAGGCCAAGTGATCGAGGATCAGCTCACGGCCAGCGCTGACCAGCTCAAGGTTATTCTCCTGCAGCCAGCCGTTGAACAGCGCCAGGTCACTGCGGTAAGCCTGGCGAGTGTTGTCCGAAAGGCCTTTTTCCAGCCAGAGGGCGTCGAGGAAGCGGTCGATCAGGGGGTGGTCGATAGCAGGCATGAGGGCTCGAAGCAGAAAAGAATAGGGGGATGCTACCGCATGTAGAAGTCGGCTTGCCGGCTCCTACAAAAGGATGTTTCAGTTTGCAAATCCCGGCAGCACAGGTACTGGGCGCTTGTCCGCATCAATCGCGACAAAGCTGAACACGCCCTGGATCGCCTTTTCACGGCCATCGGCACTCATGCTCTCGACGAACACTTCCACCTCAACCTTGAGACTGGTGTTGCCGACCTTGATCACACGGCCGATCAGCTCAACGATGGAACCCGCCGGGATCGCATGATTGAAGTCGATGCGGTCGGTAGAAACCGTCACCAACGGCAAACGGCAAAAACGCGTGGCGGTGATGAACGATACTTCATCCATCCAGGCCAGTGCAGTGCCGCCGAACAAGGTGTTGTGGTGGTTGGTCGTCGGCGGGAATACAGCCTTGGTCACATGGGTGACAGAGAGGTCAGTACGGCGCTGAATTTCTTCGAGGCGAGTAGTCATGGGCAAATACCGGAAAATGGACAAATTTCAGGCACAAAAAAGCAGCCCGTAGGCTGCTTTTTTCTGCATCGGAAAGCTGGACTTAAGCCAGTTTTTCCTTGATGCGAGCTGCTTTACCGGACAGGTCACGCAGGTAGTACAGCTTGGCTTTACGTACGTCACCGCGACGCTTAACGGCCATGCTGTCGATTTGCGGGCTGTAGGTCTGGAAAGTACGCTCTACGCCAACACCGTTGGAGATTTTACGAACAGTGAAAGCACTGTTCACACCACGGTTACGCTTGGCGATTACCACGCCTTCGAACGCTTGCAGACGCGAACGGTCGCCTTCCTTCACTTTCACCTGAACGACAATAGTGTCGCCCGGGGCAAAGGTAGGGATCTCTTTGGTCATCTGCTCTGCTTCGAGTGCAAGGATGATTTTGTTAGTCATGCTGTGCTCCTAAGGTAAGTCAATGGACCTACCATCGATACGTTGTTAACTATCGTCCCGCGCGAGGATGTATTCCTCGAGCAGCTTCTTCTCTTCTCCAGAAAGCGAGCGGCTTTCCAGAAGATCGGCGCGTCGTTCATAGGTCCGACCAAGGGACTGCTGTAAACGCCAACGCCGGATGTGTGCGTGATTGCCACTTAGCAATACGTCGGGAACACGCTGATCCGCATACACCTCCGGACGGGTGTAGTGCGGGCAATCCAGCAAACCATCCGTGAAGGAATCTTCCTCCGCGGAGTCCGCATGCCCTAAAGCTCCAGGCAGCAGTCGTGTAACCGCATCTATCAGGACCATCGCCGGCAGCTCGCCGCCAGACAGGACATAGTCCCCAATCGACCACTCTTCATCGACATGAGCCTCAATAAAGCGCTCGTCAATGCCTTCATAGCGACCGGCAATCAGGATTAATGCTTCCTCATTCGCCAGTTCGCGTACCGCCGCCTGTTTCAGCTGACGGCCTTGAGGGGACAGGTAAATTACCTTCGCCTTCTCCCCAGCAGCTGCCTTGGCCTGAACCAACGCGTCTTCCAGGGGCTTGATCTTCATCACCATGCCCGGGCCACCGCCAAATGGGCGATCGTCCACAGTGTGATGTCGATCCGTCGTGTAGTCTCGCGGGTTCCAACAGGTGAGCTGTAACAGCCCCTGTTTCACCGCCCGACTGGTGATGCCGTACTCGCTGATGGCGGAGAACATCTCGGGAAACAAACTGATCACTTCAATGCGCAAATTAGCCACGCTTAGAAGTCCGCGTCCCATTCCACCTTCATCTCGCCCGCTGCCAGGTCAACAGCCAGCACGCATTGCTCCGTATAGGGCAACAAGCGTTCGCGATCATCCAGGCTGCCAGCACAAGGCTTGACCACCATTACATCATTGGCGCCGGTTTCCAGAAGATGATCGATTTTCCCGAACAATTGCCCGAGTTGATCAATAACCTTCAGACCTTCCAGCTGGTACCAGTAGTACTCGCCGTCGGTCAATTCAGGGAACAGGTTGCGCGGCACGCAGATCTCATAACCAGCCAGAAGACGAGCTTCTTCACGATCATCAAGACCCTTGAGCTTCGCGACCAGGAACTTATCGCTCCCGCGCCCACTGACCAGCTCGACCTGTTTCACACTACCTTCGCGCTTGAGCGTCCAGGTTTTGTACTGCAACAGGTTTTCTGTCGGATCAGTAAAGGAATACACCTTCACTTCGCCGCGAACGCCATGAACAGAATAAATCTTGCCGATAACGATCAAATCATCAGCAACAGTTGGCGTCGCGTTCATATTGCTCAGGCTGCGGCCTTAGCCGAGTCCTTCAACAGTTTTGCAACGCGCTCGGATGGCTGTGCGCCAACGCTCAGCCAGTAGGCTACGCGCTCTTGGTTCACGGACAGACGAACTTCTTGACCACGAGCAACAGGGTTGAAGAAACCAACCTGTTCTTTGTGCGAACCGTCGCGCGGGTTGCGGCTGTCGGTTACGGTCAAGTGGTAAAACGGGCGCTTTTTGGAGCCGCCGAGGGCAAGACGGATTGTTAGCATGTGAAGATCGTTCCTGTAGTCGGTGCTGCAAATCTAAATGCACAGCGGGCATAGGTGCCCGAAAGGCCGCATATTCTAAGGAATATCCGGACTTTTGCAAATGTCTTTTTCTGGCGCCTATCAGCGTGCCATTCAGATCTGCTATAGAGCCGTCGTTTAAAACGGCAGGTCAGCCCCCGCCAACGGCGGGTTTGCTGGAGATCCCACATCCCTGTGGGTCGGAGCGCAAGCGAACTTGCGCTCGAATTCTTTACATTTTCGGCATGCCGCCGCCGGGCAACATACCGCCCATGCCGCGCATCATCTTGGCCATTCCGCCTTTGGCGGAGAATTTCTTCATCATCTTCTGCATCTGCTTGTGCTGCTTGATCAAGCGACCGATGTCCTGCACCTGGGTGCCGGAACCCATGGCGATCCGACGCTTGCGCGAACCGCTGATCAGCTCAGGGTCGCGGCGCTCGGCCGGGGTCATGGAGTTGATGATGGCTTCCATCTGCTTGAACTGCTTCTCTGCCGCGCCTTGGGCATTGCCCATTTGCGCCAGGTTCACACCGCCGATGTTCGGCAGCTTGTCCATCAGGCCGCCGAGGCCGCCCATGTTCTTCATTTGTTGCAGCTGGTCGCGGAAGTCTTCGAGGTCGAAGCCCTTGCCCTTCTTCAGCTTCTTGGCCAGTTTATCGGCCTTGTCCTTGTCGAGGGTGGCTTCGGCCTGTTCGATCAGGCTGAGCACATCACCCATGCCGAGGATACGCGAGGCGATACGCTCAGGGTGGAACGGTTCGAGCGCTTCGCTCTTCTCACCCATACCGATGAACTTGATCGGCTTGCCGGTAATGGCGCGTACCGACAGCGCAGCACCGCCACGGGCGTCGCCATCGACCTTGGTCAGGATCACGCCGGTCAGCGGCAGCGCATCACCGAAAGCCTTGGCGGTGTTAGCCGCATCCTGGCCGGTCATGGCGTCGACCACGAACAGTGTCTCGACCGGATTGATCGCGGCATGCAGCGCCTTGATCTCGCCCATCATCTCTTCATCAATGTGCAGGCGACCGGCGGTATCGACGATTACGACATCAATGAACTTGAGCTTGGCCTCTTTAATAGCTGCGTTGGCAATGTCGACTGGCTTCTGGCTCAGATCGGACGGGAAGAAGGTTACGCCCACTTCGCCCGCCAGCATTTCCAACTGTTTGATGGCCGCAGGACGGTACACGTCGGCCGACACAACCATTACTGACTTTTTCTTGCGCTCTTTAAGGAAGCGCGCCAGCTTGCCGGCGGTGGTGGTTTTACCCGCACCTTGCAGACCGGCCATCAGCACGACGGCCGGTGGCACGGCGCTGAGGTTCAAATCTTCGTTGGCGGCGCCCATCAGGCTTTCGAGTTCGGCCTGGACGATCTTCACAAAGGCCTGGCCCGGGGTCAGGCTGCGGGACACTTCAGTGCCGACCGCACGCTCCTTGACCGAGTTGACGAAGTCCTTGACCACAGGCAAGGCCACGTCGGCTTCCAGCAACGCCATGCGTACTTCACGCAGGGTGTCTTTAATATTGTCCTCGGTCAGTTTGGCCTTGCCGGTTACGTGGCGCAGCGTCTGCGAGAGACGGTCAGTCAGGTTTTCAAACATGCGCGATCCTTTCAGGCCCTATTCATCGAAATGCATTGTAGACCGAGGTAATGGCGGCCCAGGCTGTGGTAAATCGCTATTAAAAACAGCGCTCGGCGAGCCTGCGGCGTGGGCAGGTCGCGGATTATAGCGAAGACTGCGCCCATGCACACCCGCTGTCTGGTCCGGGAGTCTTTCGTGGAACGCAGGTGTATGCCAAACTCAGCGCCTTTCGGGCTTGTCTATCAGGATTTATGGTCCCCTTGTCACCCAGTTTGCTACCCAGTCTCGCCGCCGCCCTCTTATATGCCGCTGCGACCTTCTATCAGGGCACTCGTCTTGCCCAAGGCACCAAGGCGGACAAACGCCTGCTGGTCGGCCTGGGCGTACTCGCCCTGCTGGCTCATGCCGCGAGCCTGTTCACCCACCTGATGACGCCGGTCGGCCTGGGCCTGGACTTTTTCAGTGCCGCCAGTCTGATCGCTGCAGCGGTCATCGCGCTGACGCTGCTGGCCTGCTACCGGATCCCCGTTGAGAACCTACTGGTCCTGCTCTTCCCCCTGGGCGTACTGACGGTGCTGCTGGCGCAGTTCGCGCCCACCGGCACGGTGCAGGTGATTGACGAAGAACCCGGCATCCTCGCCCATATCCTGCTGTCGATCCTGGCATACGGCATGTTCACCATCGCGGTGTTCCAGGCCCTGCTCCTGCTCCTGCAGGATCACCAGCTCAAGCACAAGCACCCCTCCGGCCTGATCAAGAATTTCCCTCCGCTGCAAACCATGGAAAGCCTGCTATTCGGTTTCCTATGGGCCGGCTGGACGTTGCTCTCGCTGTCGCTTATCTCCGGCTGGTTGTTCGTCGAGAACCTGTTTGCCCAGCACCTAGTGCACAAGACCCTGCTGGCGTGCCTGGCCTGGGTGGTGTTCAGCGTGTTGCTGTGGGGCCGCAATCGCCTCGGCTGGCGCGGGCACAAGGCGATCCGCTGGACCCTGGCCGGTTTCTGCCTGCTGATGCTGGCCTATTTCGGCAGCAAGCTGGTTCGCGAATACATCCTGCATATTTGACGGGCAGCAATCATGGACAACTTGCCCCTTGGGCCGATGCTCGCGGTAATCGCCTTGCTGGTGTTATGGGCGGCGCTGTTTACCGCCATCGAAGCCGCACAACAACACCTGCTGGCCCTGCGCCCCGGTACACGTCAGGGCGACAAGGCTGCCGCCCGCCTGAGTTTCCCGCGCCACAGCCTGATCCTGTGCAACAGCCTGTGCCGTGCGGCCGTGGTAATCCTCTGCACCCTGCTGGCGATTTATGCCTGGGCACAGAACGGCCCGTGGCTCGGCTGGCTGATCTCCTGCGCTGTTCTACTGATCCTGGCCGACTACCTGCCACGCGCCCTAGCAACCCGCCATCCGCAAGCGGTGCTGGGCTTCGGCAACACGCTGCTGGGCGTGCCATTGAAAATCCTCTATCCCGCCGCCTGGCTGCTCAATGGCATCAGCCTGTTGCTGCTACGCCCGTTTGCCCGAAAGCCCGGCGTGGTGAAAAACAGCGACGAGCCACAGCCCGACCACGACGATGAGCCGCAGCCCGAGGCCGACGACAGCCGCACCCCTCGCATGCCGGGCATCCACGCCTTGGACAACATCACCGTCAATGACATCCTGGTACCCCGCAGCGAAGTGGACGGTATCAACCTGGATGACTCGATCGAAGAAATCATCGAGCAACTGCGCACCTCCCCGCGCACTCGCCTGCCGGTGTTCCACAGTGACATCAATCAGGTCGAAGCCGTACTGAACACCCGACTGATCCAGCATCTGCTGCCGGACGCCAGCCTGACCAAGGAAGCTTTGCTCGAGGCCTCCTACGAACCCTACTTCGTACCGGAAAGCACGCCCCTCCAGCTGCAACTGCTTAACTTCCACAAACAGCAGCGGCGCTTGGGCATGGTGGTGGATGAATATGGCGAAGTGCTGGGCATCGTTACTCTGGAAGACATCCTCGAAGAAATCGTCGGAGAGTTCGAAAGTGAACAGGGTACGGACAACCCGCATATCGAAGCGCAGCCCGATGGCCGCTACATAATTGATGGCGCCGCTTCGATCCGCGAACTGAACAAGAGCCTGGGATGGCACCTGCCAAGCGACGGCCCCAAGACGCTCAACGGCCTGGTGACCGAAGCCCTGGAGACCATTCCGGATTGCGCGGTGTGCCTGAAGATCGGCCGCTACCGCCTGGAAATCCTCGAAACCGAGGACAACCGGGTGAGCAAGGTACTGATCTGGCACACCAGTCGAGTGCCGGTGGCCGTTTAATCCGCTTGTTCGATGCGCAACCCCCTTCCTATAATCGGGTCGGCTTACCCAAGCCCCGCCCGACCGTGTGCTATCCGCACTGAGCGCGTCCAGGCACCGCAGCATCCCGTCTGACCGGTGTACGCTCCCATCCCGAGCCGCCCCGCGCACACCCCTGATCCAGGGGTGTTCGACCAATAATAATCCGCGTCCAAACGCGCAATGACTGTCAGGGATAACTCAATGAGCACCACCTATAACGAGGCTGCGACCGCCGCCCCGACCAACTCGACTGCACGAGTCGCCACCGCGAGCATCGTCGGTACCGCCATCGAGTTCTACGACTTCTATATTTACGCCACCGCCGCTGCCCTGGTGATCGGCCCGGTATTCTTCCCGCAAACCTCCGGCACCGCGCAGATGCTGGCGTCATTCCTGACCTTCGGTATCGCCTTTATCGCCCGCCCTCTGGGCTCAGCGCTGTTCGGCCACTTTGGCGACCGTATCGGCCGCAAGTCGACGCTGGTGGCTTCACTGCTGCTGATGGGCGTGTGCACCACGTTGATCGGTTTGCTGCCCGGCTATGACAGCATCGGGGCCTGGGCGCCGATTCTGTTGTGCGTGCTGCGTTTCGGCCAGGGCCTTGGCCTGGGCGGGGAATGGGGCGGCGCGGCGCTGCTGGCTACCGAGAATGCGCCAAAGGGCAAACGCGCCTGGTTCGGCATGTTCCCGCAGCTTGGCCCATCGATCGGCTTCCTGGCCGCAAACGGCTTGTTCCTGATCCTGGCCATGAGCCTCAACGACGAGCAATTCCGTAGCTGGGGCTGGCGCATCCCGTTCATCCTCAGCGCAGCACTGGTGATGGTCGGCCTGTACGCGCGGTTGAAATTGCATGAAACCCCGGTGTTCGCCAACGCCGTGGCCAAGGAAAAACCGGTAAAGGTGCCGCTGGTGGAATTGTTCAGCCAGCATTGGCTGCCGGTGCTGCTGGGCGCCGCATCGATGGTGGTGTGCTATGCGCTGTTCTATATCACCACGGCGTTCTCCCTGAGCTACGGCGTGTCGACCCTGGGCTACAGCCGCGAGACATTCCTTGGCCTGCTGTGCTTCGCGGTGCTGTTCATGGGTTTGGCCACACCGTTGGCTGCCTTGGCCAGTGATCGGTACGGGCGCAAGCCGGTGCTGATCGTCGGCGCAGTCCTGGCGATCCTGTCCGGCTTCACCATGGAGCCACTGCTGACTCACGGCTCGACCTGGGCCGTGGCACTGTTCCTGGCGCTGGAGCTGTTCCTGATGGGTGTGACCTTCGCACCGATGGGCGCCCTGCTGCCAGAGCTATTCCCAACCCGCGTGCGTTATACCGGCGCTTCGGCGGCGTATAACTTGGGTGGAATTGTGGGCGCTTCGGCGGCACCGTTTTTCGCAACCAAGCTGGTGGCGATGGGCGGGCTCAGTTATGTCGGCGGGTATGTGTCGGCGGCAGCGTTGCTCAGCTTGATTGCTGTGCTGTGCCTGAAAGAGACGCGGGATAATGATTTGAACAAGGTTGCCTGATAGACCGCTATCGGCGGCAAGTCGAATCGTCGCACCGCCCCTCCCACATTTTGAGCGCATTTCTACAGATTAAACGCGGTCAAGTGTGGGAGGGGCGGTGCGAAGATTCGATTTGCCCCCGATGCTTTTAGAGCTCTACGACAACGGCTTGGGAAGCACGGGTCGCCTTGGCCCGAGCCGCTTCAATCGACTCATCCCGCGCCAACGCCACGCCCATGCGGCGCTGGCCATTCACTTCTGGCTTACCAAACAGACGCAACGCGGTGTCCGGCTCGCTCAGTGCAGCGCCGAGGTTGGCGAATGCGGTCTGGGTCGACTGCCCTTCCACCAGAATCACCGCCGAGGCCGAAGGCCCGAACTGGCGAATCAACGGGATTGGCAAGCCCAGAATGGCGCGCGCGTGCAGGGCAAACTGCGATAGATCCTGGGAAATCAAGGTCACCAGACCCGTGTCGTGCGGGCGCGGCGACACTTCGCTGAACCACACCTGATCGCCCTTAATGAACAGCTCCACGCCAAACAGACCACGGCCACCCAAGGCTTCGGTCACGGCTTTGGCAACGCGCTCGGATTCCGCCAGGGCAACCGGGCTCATGGCCTGTGGCTGCCAGGATTCCTGATAGTCGCCCTTCTCCTGACGGTGGCCGACTGGCGCGCAGAAGGTGGTGCCGCCGATATGGCGCACGGTCAGCAAGGTGATTTCGTAGTCGAAGTCGATAAAACCTTCGATGATTACGCGGCCTTTGCCAGCCCGCCCGCCTTCCTGGGCGTAATCCCAGGCCTTCTGCACATCGTCAGCGCTGCGCAACAAGCTCTGGCCTTTGCCCGACGAGCTCATCACTGGCTTGACCACGCACGGGAAGCCCAGATCCTGGACAGCCTTGCTGTAGTCTTCAAAGGTGTCGGCAAAATGGTACGGCGAGGTCGGCAGGTCCAGTTCTTCGGCGGCCAGGCGACGGATGCCTTCGCGGTTCATGGTCAGCGACGTGGCGCGTGCGGTCGGGATCACGGTGAAGCCTTCGGCCTCCAGCTCCACCAGGGTAGCGGTGGCGATGGCTTCGATTTCCGGCACGATGAAGTGCGGTTTTTCCGCTTCGATCACCGCACGCAGGGCGGCGCCGTCGAGCATGTTGATCACATGGCTACGGTGGGCAACCTGCATGGCCGGCGCATTGGCGTAGCGATCCACGGCAATCACTTCAACGCCCAGGCGTTGCAGTTCGATCACCACTTCCTTGCCCAGCTCACCGCAGCCACACAGCAAAACGCGGGTCGCGGTTGGCGACAATGGAGTTCCGATTCGGGTCATCTCAGGTCCTCAGGGGAGCGGATCATGGGGAGAAAGGCCGGCATTTTACATGAACTGTAAAAATTGGCCTCAGTTGGCGACGGCCCGCTTGCGGATACGCCAGGCCATGATCAGCCACACCACCGTGACCCCGGCGAATTTCGATGCCAAGGCCGTACCCACCACCGCCGGCGTCAGCGCGCCGATCAGGCCGAAGAAGATAAACGTGTCGAGAGGAATGCTCAGCGCCGAACTTATCCACAGGCGATCGTGGAGCGGGCGCTTGGTGATGCTGAACACCAGCCAGTCGATGCATTCGGACACCGCGAATGCCGTGGCACTGGCCAGGGCAATGGCAGGGTCGGAAGTGACGTAGGACAGTACCAGCGCCGCCAACATGGCGATGATCGCACCATGACCGAAGCGGGTTTGCACCATGTCGCGCAGAATAAATACCAGGCCACCCCAGGCGGACCAGATCACGTCAAGGTGCGGGGCGGTGGAGAAAGCGAAGTTGATCAGCACGACGCTGCTGATGTAGGCGATCAGGAAGAGCATGGGGCGAGAGACCTGTGAACAAGGGGCACAGGGTACTTCACATTTTGAAATATGTCGTCTGGGAGGGCCTCATCGGGGGCAAGCCCCCTCCCACATTTTGACCGTATTCCTACAGATTAAACGCGGTTAAGTGTGGGAGGGGGCTTGCCCCCGATGGCGATCTATCAGGCGCCGGATTTACCAGAAGCCATAAACACCAGCCCAGCCGCCACCGCTCGCTCGTGGCACAAGCCCAACACCACCCGGCGTTCGGCGTTGTCCATGCGGCTCCAGCGCGTGATTTCATCCACGGTGCGCTGGCAGCCGGTGCAGATGTCGTCATCATCCAGCGCGCAAATGCTCACGCACGGCGAGCCAACGGGGCGTTCAATCGGGTTCATTCTTGCTGCTCAGCCAGGTCGCGGGCATAGCGCTGTGAGTTATGCACATAGTGGGCGGCGCTGGCTTCGAGCATGCGCTTTTGCGCGTCGGTCAACTCCCGCACCACTTTGCCCGGCGAGCCCATGACCAGCGAACCATCGGGAATTTCCTTGCCTTCGCCAATCAGCGAGTTAGCGCCAATGATGCAGTGCTTGCCGATTTTCGCGCCGTTGAGGATCACTGCATTGATGCCGATCAGACTGTAATCGTCCACGGTGCAGCCGTGCAGCATGGCGTTATGGCCGATGGTCACGCCCGTGCCCAGAGTCAGCGGATAGCCCATATCGGTGTGCATCACGCTGCCGTCCTGCACATTACTGTTCTTGCCGATCAGGATCAGTTCGTTGTCGCCACGCAATACCGCGTTGAACCAGACGTTGGCGCCCTCTTCCAGCTTGACCTTGCCCACCAGCGTGGCGTTCGGCGCCACCCAGCTGTTGGGATGCGTCTCGACGCGGGCGTCGCCCAGGCGGTATTTCATGGTGTGTCCTCACGGCTTGCCATTCAAACGATGGCTTAGATATTGATGAAGCTCTTGGGCGGCTGGTGCAGGCTGATCTGGGCGTCGTCATAGAGCAGGTTGATCAACTCGACGATCATGATCGCAGTCAGCCCCCAAATCTTGTATTCGCCAAACCGATAGCTGGGCACATACCAACTGCGGCCCTGGTAATCGATTCTGTGGGTATGTTCGCGCGGATCCTGTCGGAAAAAGTCCAGGGGTACGCTGAAAACGGCGGCAATCTCTGCATCATTGGCCAGGTATTCGACGTAATCAGGGACCACGCCGACATAAGGTGTGACGCGAATACCATGCAGGGAGATCAGGGGGCTCAACGGGCCGATCACTTCGACCAAGCCAGGCGGCAGGCCGATTTCCTCTTCGGCCTCACGCAGGGCGGTGAAAATCAGGTCCGGGTCTTCGGGGTCGCGACGACCGCCGGGAAACGCCACTTCGCCACCGTGGGTCGACAGGCCGCTGGCGCGTAGGGTCAGGATCAGCTCGGGTTCATCACTGCGGGTAATCGGCACCAGCACCGCGGCCTCGGGGAAACGCCCGTCGGTTTCCAGCGTGTGGGGGGTGTGGTTGCTTACCCGGCGAAGTAGCTCGTCCAGCATGAGTCATCTCGGTCTGTTGGCTACCATGCATCATGCACCAAAGCGTGCGGGCGCCCAACCCCAAAACCCGGCGGGTGTCGCTAAACGACAACTTGCAGGCCCCTGCCCGCCACGCCAAGATAGGCGCACTTTCCAGGAACCCCAGCATGAAATTCTGCAGCCAGTGCGGTAAACCGGTCACCCAACGCATTCCAGAAGGCGACGGGCGCCTGCGTTTTGTGTGTGATCATTGCTCGACCATTCACTATCAGAACCCCAATATCGTCGCCGGGACCGTGCCGGTGTGGGGCGATAAAGTGCTGCTGTGCCGACGCGCCATCGAGCCGCGCCTCGGCTACTGGACCCTGCCCGCGGGCTTTATGGAAAACGGCGAGACCGTCGAGCAGGCCGCCACGCGCGAAACCCAGGAAGAAGCCTGCGCCCGCGTGCGCAACTTGGCGATTTACACCCTGATCGATGTGCCGCACATCAACCAGGTGCATATCTTCTACCGCGCCGAACTGGTCGACCTGGACTTCGCCGCAGGCCCCGAAAGCCTTGAAGTGCAGTTGTTTGACGAAGCCGACATCCCTTGGTCCGAGCTGGCTTTCCGCACGGTGGGACGTACCTTAGAATGCTTTTTCGCTGACCGCAGACTTGAGTCCTACCCGGTGCGCAGCGAGGCTGTGCCGCCGATGGGCAAGCCCGCCCAATAATAATCCGGCATCAAGGGAAATCGTTTTAATGCGTTGGTTGCTTGCTCTGCTCTGCCTGTCGTTCGCTACCCTTTCGCCGGCTTCTACCGTGGAGACCCTGGGCGGCAAAACCGTCGAAAAAGTCCTGGTGCTCAAGTCCGCCCATCAATTGCAACTGATCAACGACGGCAAGCCGATCAAGACTTACCGCATTTCCCTGGGCAAAAACCCCAAGGGCCACAAGCTGATAGAGGGCGACCGCCGCACCCCGGAAGGCCTGTACTGGATCGACTGGCGCAAGACCAGCGACCGCTTCAACCTGGCCATGCACATCTCCTACCCCAATATCAGCGACGCCGCCCGCGCGCGCCGCGAAGGCGTGAAGCCCGGCAGCATGATCATGATCCACGGCACGCCTGACACCGAAGACTACCCCGAACAGTGGTTCCACACCCTGGACTGGACCGACGGCTGCATCGCCATGCGCAACGTCGATATGCGTGAAGTCTGGACCCTGGTCAAAGACGGCACCCTGATCGAGATTCGGCCGTAATCGTCGACCGTTCGTAAAATAATTCGAAAATTTTTCCCGCCTTCAACAGCGCCCGCCGGTGAATACCAGTTCACCGCGCGGGCTGCGCCGTTCTGCGCGCTATAAAGACCTCTCTAATACCACTTAAGACCAAGCCCCGTTATAGGGCCATAAAAACCGGATTTGCACCGTTTTCGCCGCATTGACATGGTATTTAAGTGGTATTAATTTCCGGCCAATACCGGGCGACAACACTCCAATAACGCATCGGAAACCTGACAGATGAATCCCATCCTGGCCCTGCGCCCTGACGACAAACAATCCACGCCGCTTTACCTGCAATTGGCCCGCAAGCTGGAAGCGGCCATCCATGCCGGCGAGTGGAAATCCGAACAGGCATTGCCGTCTGAACGCGTCCTCAGCGAGCAACTAAGCATCTCGCGAGTTACCGCCCGCAAGGCGCTGGAAGTGTTGTTTGCCCAAGGCCTGATCCGCCGCAGCCAGGGCTCCGGTACCTTTATCACGCCTCGCCTGGAACAGCCGCTCTCACGCCTGTCGGGTTTCAGCGAGATGTTGCGCCTCAAGGGCTTTGTGCCCAGCTCCCAATGGCTAGAGCGTGACATCACCCCGCCGACCCATGAAGAGCTGATCCGCCTGGCCCTGTCGCCCACCGACAAAGTGGCGCGCCTCAAGCGTTTGCGTAAAGCCGACGACACCGTCATGGCCATTGAGATGACCACCATGCCCGCCTCGGTGCTGCCGCAACCGCAAGCCATCGGCAGCTCGCTGTACGAGTACCTGGAAAGTATCGGCAAGCCCATCGTCCGTGCCCTGCAGCATATCCAGGCGGTCAACGCCTCGGACGAGTTCGCCGCCCTGGTGGGCATCGCCCCCGGCACCGCCATGCTGCTGATGACCCGCGTGGGCTACACCGCCGACAACACGCCGATTGAAATCACCGACACCTACTGCCGCAACGACTACTACGACTTTGTCGCAGAGCTGCGTCGATATGACTTTGCCGCCGAGTAGCGGCCTTAGAGAACTGCCCATGTCCGAAGATAATATCCTCACGCCCCACGGCTGGATTCGCGGCCGCCTGGTGCATGAGCACGGCAAGGTGACCGCCATTGAAGGCGTGCCTTGCGACCCGACGCAAAACGATTTGCCCTACCTGCTGCCGGGCTTTATCGACCTGCATGTGCACGGCGGCGGTGGCAAGGACATCATGGAAGGCATCGACGCCTTCGAGACCATCACCCGCACCCACGTGCGCTTTGGCACCACCTCGCTGCTGGCCACCACCATGACCGCGCCGGTGGATGAAATCTCCAGCGTGCTCGGTCAACTCGGCGGCTTTTGCGAGCAGCGCCCTGCCGGCAGCGCCCGAGTACTCGGCGTGCACCTGGAAGGGCCTTACATCAACCCAGGCAAACTTGGCGCCCAACCCAACTTCGCCCACACCGCGCTGATGGAAGAAGTCGAGGCGTACCTGCGCCTGGCGCCCATCCGAGTGATCACCATCGCCCCGGAAATCGCCGGCCACGAGGCCCTGATCCGCGCCCTCAGCGAGCGCGGCGTACGCATGCAAATCGGCCACACCTTGGGCAGCTATGAAGAAGGCGTCGCCGCCCTCGCCGCGGGCGCCACCAGTTTTACCCATCTGTACAACGCGATGAGCCCGTTGCATCACCGCGAGCCAGGGATCGTCGGCGCCGCGCTGGCCCACGCCAAGTACGCCGAGTTGATTCCGGACCTGCTGCATGTGCACCCCGGCGCGATACGCGTGGCGCTACGGTCGATCCCTTGCCTGTATTGCGTTACCGACTCCACCGCCGCCGCCGGCATGCCCGATGGCGAATACAAGCTGGGCAGCCACACCGTGACCAAATGCCTGGGCGGCGTACGCCTGGCCGACGGCACCCTGGCCGGCAGCACGCTGACCATGGACCAGGCGCTGCGCAATCTGGTGAAGATCGGCCTGCCTATCAGCGAAGCCTCACAACGCCTGTCGCAATTTCCTGCGGATTACCTGGGCCTGGAAGAACGCGGCCGCCTGCAACCCGGCAGCTTTGCCGACTGCGTGCGCCTGGACCGCTCCCTGCAACTCACCGACGTCATGGTCGAAGGAGAAACCATTGTCTTCAAAAATGCTTGAAGAGGCCTTGGCCTCCTGTGACGCCGTCGCGGCGCAACTGCAACGCCTGAACCCGGCACTGGAAGAAATCGCCGGCCGCCTGCGCCGCCAGCCGCCGCAAGTGGCGATGACCATCGCCCGTGGCAGCTCGGACCACGCCGCCAGCTATTTCGCCTACCTGGCCATGCAACATGTGGGCATTCCGGTGGCGTCGTTGCCGATGTCGGTGGTGACCTTGCTGCAAGCGCCGTTGAAGGTCAGCGGCCAGGTGGCGTTCGGTTTCTCGCAGTCCGGCCAAAGCCCGGACCTGGTCAACAGCCTGCGCCTGCTGCGTAAGCGCGGGGCTTTGAGCATCTCGTTGGTCAACGCCGAAGACTCGCCGCTGGAAGCCGCCTGTGAATTCCACGTGCCGCTGTGCGCCGGGCCGGAACTCAGCGTGGCCGCGACCAAAAGCTTTATCGCCACCCTCAGCGCCAGCGCGCTGTTGGTCGGCCACTGGAATCAGGAAGCCGACCTGCTGCAAGCCTGCCAGGCGTTGCCCGATGGCCTGCGTGAAGCGGCCCGCCAGGATTGGAGCCGCGCCATCGACGCCCTGCGCGACAGTCAGCGCCTGATGGTGATCGGCCGTGGCGCCGGTTTTGCCATTGCCCAGGAAGCCGCACTCAAGCTCAAGGAAACCTCGGCGATCCAGGCCGAAGCCTTCAGCAGCGCCGAGGTGCGCCATGGGCCGATGGCCTTGATCGGCGACAACTATCCACTGTTGGTGTTTGCCCCGCGCGGCGCCGAGCAGGCAGGCCTGTTGAGCCTGGCCGCCGATATGCGCCAGCGCGGTGCCCGCGTGCTGTTGGCCGCGCCGGACGATATCGCCGAACGCGACCTGACCCTGAGCCGCGCCGAACACCCGAGCCTGGACCCGGTGCTGGCGATCCAGAGTTTCTACGTCATGGCCGCCGGTCTGGCGGTCGCCCGCGGCATGGACCCGGACCAACCGCGCCACCTGAGCAAAGTCACCCGCACTCACTGAGTGGTGTGCCGTGTTTTCCTGATGAGTACCGTGCCCATGTCTAACAACAATAATGCAGTGACCCTCAGCGCCCCCCTCAGTGGGCCGGTGCTGACCCTGGGCAACGTCCCCGACGAGGTATTCGCCAGCGGTGCCATGGGCGACGGCCTTGCGATCGACCCGCTTAATAACTGCCTGCATGCGCCCTGCGACGGCGAGATCATTCACGTCGCGCGTACCGGCCACGCGCTGACAATCCGCGCCGACAATGGCGCCGAGCTGCTGATGCATCTGGGCATCGACACCGTCGAGCTGAAGGGCGAAGGTTTTGCGCTGCTGGTCAAACAGGGCGCCCGGGTGAGCCTGGGCCAGGCGCTGGTACGGTTTGACCTGGATTGCATTGCGCGCCAGTGCAAGAGCCTTATCAGCCTGATCATCCTAACCAATGGCGAGCACTTCGACGTGCTGCCTCTGGCGTCGCAAACCGTCAACGTCGGCGAGCCACTGATGCAGGTCATCGCGCGGTCGACAGCGCCCGCTCAGACGGCTGTGGATAACTCCATCGAAGAAGCCAGCGCCCGTGTGCACATCACCCATCGAGGCGGCTTGCATGCTCGGCCCGCAGCGCTGATCCGCAAGACGGCCCAGGGATTCAGCAGCCAGGCGCGCTTGCACTACGCTGACAAGTCGGCCGCCTGCGACAGCTTGATCGGTTTGATGGGGCTCGGCATCGGCGAAGGCGACGAAGTGCGCGTCACTTGCCGGGGCAAGGACTGCGAGGCGGCGTTGCAGGCCTTGGTTGCCGCGCTGTCTGCACCGATGAAAGAAGAACATCACGCGCCTGCCGCCGTTACGCCACGCCGAGCCAATACCGAAGCCGGTGTATTGCAAGGCGTCTGCGCGGCGCCCGGCCTGGTCTGCGGGCCGCTGTTTCGCCTGAGCAGTATCGAGCTGCCCGCAGACACGGGCCAGCATTCGGCCGACGAACAACTGCAACGTCTGGACACGGCGCTGGAGCAGGTGCGCGGTGAAATTCGCAACACCCTGGAGCACGCCCGCCAGCGTAAAAACGTCGAGGAAGAAGACATCTTCGCCGCCCATCTGGCCCTGCTGGAAGACCCGACCCTGCTGGAAGCCGCCTCGGGTGCCATCGAGCAAGGCAGCGCCGCCACCCATGCCTGGCGCGATGCGATCCAGGCGCAGTGCGCAGTGCTGCTGGCATTGGGCAAGCCGTTGTTCGCCGAGCGCGCCAACGACCTGCGCGACCTGCAACAACGCGTGCTGCGCACCTTGCTGGGTGAAGCCTGGCACTTCGAGTTACCCGCTGGCGCCATCGTCAGCGCCCATGAACTGACGCCCTCGGATTTGCTGCAACTGAGCGCGCAGCAGGCCGCCGGCTTGTGCATGGCCGAAGGCGGGGCGACCTCCCATGTGGCGATTCTGGCGCGCGGCAAAGGCCTGCCCTGCGTGGTCGCGCTGGGCAGCGAAGTCCTCGACGTACCGCAAGGCCAGCGGGTGGTACTGGACGCCGCCAACGGTCGCCTGGAACTGGCGCCCAGCGAAGCCCGTCACGCTCAAGTGCACCAGATTCGCGACGCGCAAAAACTGCGCCGCCAACAGCAACAGGCCCAGGCTCACCAGCCGGCACGCACCAGTGACGGCGTAGGCATTGAAGTGGCCGCCAATGTTGCCTCCAGCGCCGAAGCCCAGACAGCGTTTGAAAACGGCGCCGATGGTGTCGGCCTGCTGCGTACCGAATTCCTCTTTGTCGACCGCCGCACCGCGCCGGATGAACAGGAGCAACGCCAGGCCTATCAAGCCGTGCTGGATGCCATGGGCGACAAGTCGGTGATCATCCGCACCATCGATGTGGGCGGCGACAAACAACTCGACTACCTGCCCCTGCCCGTCGAAGCCAACCCGGTCTTGGGCCTGCGCGGTATTCGCATGGCCCAGGTGCGTCCCGAACTGCTCGACCAGCAACTGCGCGCGCTGCTGCAACTCACACCGTTGGCGCGCTGCCGCATCCTGTTGCCGATGGTCAGCGAAGTCGACGAACTGCTGGAGATCCGCCAGCGCCTGGATGAACTGTGTGCGCAGCTAAAGCTGACCCAGCGCCCTGAACTGGGGGTGATGATCGAAGTTCCCGCCGCAGCGCTGATGGCCGAACAACTGGCCGAACATGCGGACTTCCTGTCCATCGGCACCAATGACCTGTCCCAGTACACCCTGGCCATGGACCGCGACCACGCCGGCCTCGCCGCGCGGGTCGACGCGCTGCACCCGGCGCTGCTGCGGCTGATCGCACAAACCTGCGATGGCGCAGCCAAGCATGGGCGCTGGGTTGGCGTCTGCGGCGCGCTGGCGTCCGACCCGCTGGCCACACCCGCACTGATCGGCCTGGGGGTCAGCGAGCTGTCGGTGAGCCCGCCGCAAATCGCAGAAATCAAGGACCGCGTCCGCCACCTGGATGCGGCGCAATGCCGGCAACTGAGCCTTAGCCTGCTCGACCTGAGCAGCGCCAAAGCCGTACGCCAAGCCTGTCAACACCACTGGCCGCTGAGCTGACAACAACAAGAAAAAGGAGACCCGCCATGTACCAACTGTTCATCGAAGGCCTGCAACGCCTGGGCCGCGCGCTGATGCTGCCTATCGCCATCCTGCCGATTGCCGGCCTGCTGTTGCGCCTGGGCGATACCGACCTGCTCAACATCGCAGTGATGCACGATGCCGGCCAGGCGATCTTCGCCAACCTGGCGCTGATCTTCGCCATCGGTATCGCCGTGGGCTTTGCCCGCGACAATAACGGCACAGCCGGGCTGGCCGGTGCGATTGGCTACCTGGTGATGATCTCTACCCTCAAGGTGATGGACACCAGCATCAACATGGGCATGCTCGCCGGGATCGCCAGCGGCTTGATGGCCGGTGCGCTGTATAACCGTTTCAAGGACATCAAGCTGCCTGAGTACCTGGCCTTCTTCGGCGGGCGACGGTTCGTGCCGATTGTCACCGGGTTCTCAGCGGTTGGGCTGGGGGTGATCTTTGGCCTGATCTGGCCGCCGATCCAGCACGGCATCAACAGTTTCGGCGTGCTGCTGATGGAAAGCGGCAGCATCGGCGCGTTCGTGTTCGGCGTGTTCAACCGCCTGCTGATCGTCACCGGCTTGCACCACATCCTCAACAACATGGCCTGGTTTGTGTTCGGCAGCTTCACCGACCCGGCCACCGGCGCCGTAGTGACCGGCGACTTGACCCGCTATTTTGCCGGTGACCCCAAAGGTGGCCAATTCATGACCGGCATGTTCCCGGTGATGCTGTTCGGCCTGCCCGCCGCGTGCCTGGCGATGTACCGCAACGCCCTGCCGGAACGGCGCAAGGTGATGGGCGGGATCTTCCTGTCGATGGCGCTGACCTCGTTTCTCACCGGCGTGACCGAGCCGATTGAATTCGCATTCATGTTTCTCGCGCCGTTCCTGTACCTGATCCATGCGCTGCTCACCGGTCTGTCGATGGCCGTGACCAATATGCTGAATATCCACCTGGGCTTTACCTTCTCCGGCGGGTTTATCGACATGGTGCTGGGCTGGGGCAAGTCCACCAATGGCTGGCTGGTAGTGCCAGTGGGGCTGGCGTACGCGGCGATCTACTACACGGTTTTCAGCTACTGCATTCGCCGCTTCAACCTGAAAACCCCGGGCCGTGAAGACGGCCAAGTGGCACCGGCCGAAGCAATGAGCGACAACCAGCGCGCCACGGCGTACATCAGTGCCTTGGGCGGCGCGGACAATCTGCTGAGCGTCGGTGCCTGCACCACTCGCCTGCGCCTGGACATGGTTGACCGCAACAAGGCAGTGGATGCCGAGCTCAAAGCCCTGGGGGCGATGGCTATCGTGCGGCCGGGCAACGGCGGCAGTTTGCAGGTAGTGGTCGGGCCGCTTGCAGACAGCATTGCCGATGAGATTCGTCTGGCGATGCCGACCTCCGTCAGCACATCACCTGCCAGCGCCACTGCGCCGACTCAAGCCAGCAACGTTGCCTCGACCGTGGCGCAGCAATGGCTGGATGCGCTGGGCGGTCAGGCCAATGTCGTGCAGTTGGAATGCGTGGCCATGACCCGCCTGCGCCTGCACCTGGCCGACGAAAACGCGCTGTCCCAGGCGCAGCTCACGGCACTCGGTTGCCAGGGTGTCAGCCGGATCGACGCCGGTGTGTGGCACCTGCTGGTCGGCGAGCAGGCCCAAGGCTTAAGCGCCGCACTCAAGACCCTGACCTCTCGCCAGCCAGTCCGCGCCGGCGCCTGACCTACCTATCTACCGCCCTGTTCGGGGCGGTCGTGCCCATGCTGAGGGCTCCAATCCTCAGCATGGAGCCTGTGCCCGTGAGCACTTCCACCCCACCCCTGACCTTTGACGAGATCAAAGGCTCACTCAACTTGATCGGCCATCACCTGCTCGACATCGATGCACCGCTGCTGCCGACGCAGCCGGCGTCGCCTCCACTCGCGTACCTGGAGCGCCTGAATACCCATCTGGAAAACTACCGCCAGCAGTTCCTGACAAACAGCCGCGTGCTGTACCAGAACCTGGACAACAGCGATCTGCGCAGTACTGAAGGTCAGGCCCTGCTGACCACGCTCAAGGCCACGCTCAACACGCAATTGCTGGACATGGATAGCCGCGAGCAGATCGACGGCAAAGCGCGCAAATCCTTCATGACCTTTGAAGCCGGCTACATCGCACTGACCCACGAAACCGCACTCGCGGTCGCCGATCGCCTGTTCCACCCTCAAGAGCAGGCGATCCTGGACCGCGTACCACTGGGCGTCACGCAACGCCCCGGCCTGTATGCACTGACCTTTGAATACCAGGGGCAAACCATCGAACTGGCCGGTGCGTTTGTGCTGACCGAACATTCAAGCCCGGTGGTAAGCGAGCTTCAATCGAGCACGCCGGTTGGCCGCGTGGCACTGTTCACTCCCTCGCGCGGGATTGAATTTTTCGCCTCCCTGGCCGACCTCAACAGCGATCTGTTCCAACGCCTGGACGCCGCCGCCGAGCGCGCTCACTTCATGGGCATGCTGGCGACCGACTACCGCGCACTGACGCCGCAAGCCATCTGGCCGCTGGCATTGACCCCGATCAGCGAACGGCCACTGTTCGAGCACCTCGACAACCAACTGATCGCCAAGCGCAGTGCCGACATCGACCGCGCCCTGAGCCTGGTGGACAACCCGCACACTGACGCGCATGCACTGATCAATGCGCTGGAGCAGGCCATCGTCGACGCCGTGCCCGACCTCGGCGCGCGACTGCAATGGCGCGCCCAACTGCTGCTCGACCGATGGTTGCGGCACAGCGCGCCAGACTGGTACCGCAGCGCCTCAGACACCCAACGCGCACGACTCGCCGAACACTTGCAGCATTACGACCAGTCCCGGCAGCGCCTGGAACAAATGTTCGGCGCCCTGGCCACGCCGTACACCCTGGCACGCCACCAATGGCTGGAGCGCCTGAGCGATGACCTGGATATCCACGACCTGGAACCACAACGCTTGCTGGTGACCACCCGCCGCGCCGTCACACCGATCGGTGAATACAGCCACAAACGCGACCTGGTCGAATTGGCCTTGCGCGGCCTGCATCCCGACGATGAAAACGCCGGTTCCGATTTCCTCGAAAAGACCAGCCTCAGCTACGACGGCGCGCCACTGCCCGACACCTACGCCGCGCTGACACCGGCCTGGCTCGCGCAACAAATGGGCACGCTGCAACCGCGTATCGACTTCAGGGACCTGCAAAAGCAGCTGCATGCCAAGACCGAGCTGTGCCAGGCCATCGAAGCCATGCTCGACCACAGAATCAACGCGCTGGCCTGCACCGCAATGCTGCAGGGGCATCTCACTGCTGACGATTTCGAACTGATCCAGCGCGTGCGCCAAGGCAGCGATCCATTGCTGAGCGCCACGACCCTGGCGCTGCACGAGGCCCAACTGCAAGACCTGTGGGTGCTGCTCCGGCGCGACGCCAGCGGCGCCGTCGACCGCGTGTTGCTGTGTACGCCGCAGGCTCCGCGCGAGCGACAGTTCCAGGCGTTCGACAGTGAAATTGCCTGCCAGAATCACATCCTCGGCTGGACTTTGGACAATGGCCTCAAATCGCCGCCAGGTACCCTCACCGATTACCTGATCAGCCGCGTCGCCCTGCGCTTTCGGGCCAAGATGAAACAGGTGCTCAGCGGACTGAGCTACAAGTTTCACGCCCAGGAACACCGCGAAATCAGCTTCGGACACGCCGGCAGCCATGCCGATTGCCTCAAGGCCATGGCCACCCATGTGTTGGCCACGCGCCTGGATGACGATGAGTTCAGCACGCCTACCTGGTTCCGCGCGGCGCCGCTGACCACGCGGCGAACCCTGATGAAACTGGCGGACGACACCAAAGGCGGTCTGCGCGCCTACAACGATTATTCGTTGTCCGAGGCGCAAGTGCCGGGCTTCAGCGCTTACCTGCATGAGCAGGCGCGCGCCCGTCTGAATGAGCTGCTGGGACGCCCACGCAACGATGTCGACCCCGACACTGTTTGGGCCTACTCACCGGGGTCGGCTAAGGCTGCGCCCATCAACTACACCCAGCTGTATCGCGACGGCTATGCCGATGGCATCGGTTTTCTCGACGAAAAGTTCTCGCGCTCGGCACGCTTCAAAGGCCCCGAAGGCATCGACCTGAGCCCATTGACCGCCGAAAAAGTCGCACGCTCGGTCACCGGCGTCTGGATCGGCCAGCGCTACATCGATGAGATCAAGACACGCCTACTGAACGTCGGCAGCCCGGACTACAAGCTGCGCCGCGATACCACACTGGCCATTACTCAATGGCAATTGCGCAGTGCCGCTCTGGAATCTCACTTGCAGGGGGATATCGCGTCCATCGACCGGGAATGGCTGGAGCGCAGTATTGCGAAGATGGGCGAGACGGCACCGGCCATCCGCCGCGACCATGGGATCCACCGCCTGGTCATCGACGGCGACTGGGTGATCGGCTGCTATCTGTTCACCCATGCCGATGACCCAACGCTGCTCTACACCCCCAATGCTCCGGACGGCATCAGCGTGCGCGAAGCCAGGCAGTTCAACTACTTGCTGAAAAAACTGCCCGGCATGCTCGGTTACCTGGTGCAACGCGTCGCGGTGCAGTCCCAGGGACGAGTGCGCACATTCCTGGAGGACGCCCGGCACCAGTTGCCTGAAGGGCTGGATAAAACCAGCATCAGCCCGCCGCGCTATGACCCGATACGCGCGCAAACCCAGATCCAGGACCTGCGGCGCGAGGTGTATGACCTCAAGCTGCAACGCACCATTGATGATGTTCACGCGACTACCGTCAACCGCACTCAGATGATCAGCGGCATCGCCTGGACCTGTGTGGAATGGGTTGCCGCCATCGCTACCGCGCCTTTTCCAGTGCTGAGCCTGAGCATCGGTCTGGCGCTGGCGTTCAAGGACGCCATGCTGGCTCTGCACGCTTACCACCAGGGCGACAACGCCCAGGCCCTGGAACACTTGATGGGTTACCTGCTCAACAGCGCCGGCGGGCTGTTCACCGACCTGCGCCCGGCCCTCGGCACCTTGCAACAGTTCGCCGTGCGCCAGGCCCCAAGGCGCCTAGTACAGAGCCCGACACTGCAGTTGATCAGCGCCGTGGAACCGGCGCCACTCAAGCCTGCGGGGATGCAATCGGTGCTGTTCAATGGCGAATATCTCTGGGCTCATCAGACTCCGGACCCGATCGGACGCTATTTGCTCTATCGCCTCGACCCGGTCACCGGCAAGCTGGTCTCCACCACCCGCCTCGCCGCACCGGATGCCCAAGGTGTATGGCGCCGTACCGGTGTGACTGGCGGCGCGCCGAAGTATCAAAAAGTCCCGCAGGCCCCCGATGCGCTCAAGCACTACGAGATGCCCGCCCAGTACGCGGACAAACTGGAGCAGGTGCTCAACCCCGACCTCACGGCGCAACTGCGCCAACAGGGTGACTGGGTGTACCAAAACCCGCACGTCACCGTCGCTGCGGCGTCCCGGGAATTGCAGCCGGTGCGCGATGTGTATCAGCAACAAGTCAGCCAATTGACCCGCGACGCCGAGGACTTTTTCCGCCAGCAGCCGCCCGTCGCGCCCCGTGCCGAGGTACCTACCGTAACGCGGGAGACATCGTTGGCCACGCTCACCGATAACCCCGCATTTAGCCGCGCACCGAACCTGATCATTGGCGCCATCCCCGGCAGCGGTGTCGGCCAGCAGGTGCTTATCGAGAACATCGACGCGCTGCTCAACAAAGGCTTCAAGCGCCTGTACATCGAATACCTGCCCGGTGATGTGTTTCGCCTGAAACTGGACAAGCTCAACAGCGGCAAATCCTGGAAGCACATCGAGCGGCATCTGAAGCTCGTCGACAAGGCAATGGGCTTTGCCGACAACGCCGAATTCTCCTACGTGGCGCTGGTACGCAAGGCTTCGGCCAAAGGCATCAAGATCAAGGCACTGGACGCCTCGACCTGCTACGACCTGGATGATGCCCTTAACCTCGGCGACACCCCACCCACCACAACGCGCAGCACCGCGTTGCGCAACTTCTACTCGCACAAAGTCCTGCAAGGCGACAGCGACGCCCTGCCCGATGAGCGCTGGATTGCCCTATTGGACCCCGCGCGCATGCGCGCGGCCGATCAAGTCCCGGGCTTGGCCGATCTGCACAAGGCAGTTGCTGTGCGCGTGGAAAATGTCGGCGCTGACCATGCCGTGGGTTTGCGCATCGACGCCAGCGACGCTTCCGCCGATTACACCCTGGCCGTGCGCGGGCCTGAACGAACCGTAGAATCCCCAGCCCCGTCGAGTGGTGCGGCAACGGTCACGCATTACAGCGACTACGATATCGCTGCCGAACTGCGCGAAAGCATCCAGACCCAGTCATACCAGTCCCACGGCCTGGACAGTCATTTCCTGCCGGCCCCCGAGCACCGCAAGGCGTTTTCAGTGTTCAAGAAAACGCGGGAGCGTCTGACCCAAGATGCACAGCAGTACTTCAGCCAGCACACCCTGCCGGCTCGCCCGGAACTGTCGCGACTCAGCGGGCAGACGCAGCCGGAACCGTTTCTGCGCGCTGTCAGCGAAAGCCGGCTGGCGGGGCTGGTCATCGGCGAGGCCCACAGCGCGCAGACGAGCAAGGCGTTTCTGATCAAACACATGAAGCAACTCAAGGCGCTCAAGTTCGACACGCTGTACGTCGAACATTTGCTCACCGACCTGCACCAGGCCGAGCTGGATGCCTTCCGCCAATCCAAACGCCTTTCGCCCGCGCTCAAGGACTACCTCAAACGCCAGGATGCCGGGCACATGCCGCTCTACAGTGGCGCCAACACCTACTTCGAAGTGATCCAGCAAGCCAACAAATATGGGTTGCGTGTACGCGCACTCGACTGCACCGCCAGTTACCACGTCAAGGGCGCAAACACAGAGGCGCGCAACCAGATGTTCAGCTACTTCGCGTCACGGGTGATCGACGCTGACCAGGCGGCGCACGGCCCACACAAATGGGTGGCGTTCATCGGCAGCGCCCACACCAACACCAACCTGCAAGTGCCCGGCCTGGCCGAGCTGCAAGGCGCCGCCAGCCTGCATATCCGCGATGCTGCGCCCAACCTGGCGTCCCCCATCCACCCCGGCCGCTGGGAGACAGGTCTGGAAACCCGCTGGACGGCACTGCGCAGCGACTTCACGCTAAAGGTCGGCGTGGCTGGCATGCGTGAGCCTGCCGCATTCGTACCGCTGGACCGCACCCGACTGAAAGTGTCCGGCCACTTTCTGGTCGAACACCCGTCAATGGCCGAAAGCAACCTGCTGCACAAATCCCGCAGCGGCGAAATCGTCTCGACCCCGATCCAGGTCGATGACCAGGGCCTGTTCTACATCGATCGCTGGGGCATGGCGCAGCAGCGCTTCCTCTACCAGACCACCTTGATCGACGCCGTACGCGCCCAGGTACAACTGACGCCCGCGCCGTAATCCAGGCAACAAAAAACCCGCTGACCAAACTGGCCAGCGGGTTTCTTGTTTATGCCGTCAACGAATCAAAAATCCGCCAACTGCCATACCTCGTACGCCGGTGTCTCGTAGGGGTGGCTCAGCTTCAACGCAGCCACAACAGCCACGATCAGCGCATCCGCCACCACCAACTCGACCTTCCATTCTTCGACGACTTCGACTTGGCCAACCTGGCCGATAAACGGCTGACTGCCGTCCAACGCGCGGAATTGGCCCTGGCCCAGCACTTGCCAGGCGCAGTTGTCGTAGTCGCCAATGCGCCCGCCGCCAGCTGCAAAGACGGCGGTTTTCACCGTCTCTACATGGCTGTCGGGCACAAAGAAGGCAAGCTTGTACACGACCTTAGTTCACCCAAACGCGAGCGTTACGGAACATGCGCATCCACGCACCGTCTTCGTTCCACTCTTCCGGGCGCCACGAGTTCTGCACAGCGCGGAATACACGTTCCGGGTGCGGCATCATGATGGTCACGCGGCCGTCGCGGCTGGTGAGGCCGGTGATCCCGCGCGGCGAGCCGTTCGGGTTGGCAGGGTAGTTTTCGGTGACTTTGCCGTGGTTGTCGACGAAGCGCATGGCCACGCAACCGGACAGGTCGGCTTCGAGCAAGGCTTCTTCGCTCGCGAACTCCGCATGGCCTTCGCCGTGGGCGATGGCGATCGGCATGCGCGAACCGGCCATGCCTTGCAGGAAGATCGAGTTGGATTCCTGCACCTGCACCATGGCCACACGGGCTTCGAACTGCTCGGAACGGTTACGCACAAAGTGCGGCCAGAACTCGCTGCCCGGGATCAGTTCGCTGAGGTTGGACATCATCTGGCAACCGTTGCACACACCCAGGGTGAAGCTGTCGTTGCGCTCGAAGAAGCCTTGGAACGCATCGCGGGCACGGCTGTTGAACAGGGCCGACTTGGCCCAGCCTTCACCGGCACCCAGCACGTCGCCGTAGGAGAAGCCGCCGCAAGCGACCAGGCCTTTGAACTCGTTGAGGTCAACGCGACCGGCGAGGATATCGCTCATGTGCACGTCAATCGCATTGAAGCCGGCACGGTCGAACGCCGCCGCCATTTCCACCTGGCCGTTGACGCCCTGCTCACGCAGCACAGCAACTTGTGGGCGAATGCCTTTCTTGATGTACGGCGCGGTGATGTCCTGGTTGACGTCGAAGCTGAGCTTGGTGCTCAGGCCCGGGTTGTCTTCTTCCAGGATCACGTCGAATTCCTGCTCGGCGCAATCGGCGTTGTCACGCAGGCGTTGGATCTGGTAGCTGGTCTCGGACCACTGGCGTTGCAGCAGACGGCGTTGACCGGCAAACACGGTATCGCCATTGAACGAGATATTGATTTCACCGTTGTTGATCGGCTGGCCAATCACCGCCACGCAGTCGTCCAGGCCAGCGGCGCTGAATTGAGCGAGTACGTCCGGGGTCGCGTCCTGGCGAACCTGGATCACGGCGCCCAACTCTTCGTTGAACAGGATGCCGTTGATCTCGGATGCATCCTCGGCAACGCTGTCGAGCACGATGTTCAGGCCGCAGTGACCGGCAAACGCCATCTCGACAACGCTGGTCAGCAGGCCGCCGTCGGAACGGTCGTGGTAAGCCAGCAGATGGCCGTCGGCGTTCAAGCCCTGGATCACGGCGAAGAAGGCTTTGAGGTCTTCAGCGTCGTCAACATCCGGCGCCACTTTGCCGAGCTTGCCGTGGGTTTGCGCGAGGATCGAGGCGCCCATGCGGTTCTGGCCACGGCCCAGGTCGATCAGGATCAGATCGGTGGTGCCTTTGTCCATGCGCAGTTGCGGGGTCAGGGTCTGGCGAACATCGGTAACCGGTGCAAAACCGGTCACGATCAACGACAGCGGCGAGGTCACGCTCTTGTCGGTGCCGTCTTCGTTCCAACGGGTGGCCATGGACATCGAGTCCTTGCCCACTGGAATGGTGATGCCCAGTTCCGGGCACAGCTCCATGCCGACCGCTTTTACGGTGTCATACAAACGCGCATCTTCACCCGGGTGACCGGCAGCGGACATCCAGTTGGCCGACAGTTTGATGTCAGACAGTTTGCCGATACGCGACGCGGCGATGTTGGTGAGGGTTTCACCAATGGCCATGCGGCCCGACGCCGGGGCGTCCAGCAGGGCCAGCGGCGTACGCTCGCCCATGGCCATGGCTTCACCGGTGTAGACGTCGAAGCTGGTGGCGGTGACGGCAACGTCGGCCACCGGCACCTGCCATGGGCCGACCATTTGGTCACGGGCTACGAGGCCGGTGATGCTGCGGTCGCCGATGGTGATCAGGAAGCTTTTGCTCGCCACGGCCGGGTGATGCAGCACGCGTTCGATGCTGTCGGCCAGTTCGAGTGTGCTTGGGTCGAAATCATCGCCCAGCTCGGCTTCACGCACCGCTGAACGGTGCATGCGCGGGGCTTTGCCCAGCAGCACTTCGAGGGGCATGTCCACCGGGCTGTTGCCGAAGTGGCTGTCAGTGACCGTCAGTTGCGGCTCGGCAGTGGCTTCGCCGACCACGGCAAACGGGCAGCGCTCGCGTTCGCAGATGGCCTGGAAGCGCGCGAAGTCTTCAGGGCCGACGGCCAGCACGTAACGCTCTTGGGATTCGTTGCTCCAGATTTCGTGCGGGGCCATGCCCGGCTCGTCGTTTGGAATGTTGCGCAGTTCGAAACGGCCACCACGGTCACCATCGTTGACCAGTTCCGGGAAGGCGTTGGACAAACCACCAGCACCGACGTCATGGATGAAGCTGATCGGGTTCTTGTCACCCAACTGCCAGCAACGGTCGATGACTTCCTGGCAGCGACGCTCCATTTCCGGGTTTTCACGCTGTACGGAAGCAAAATCCAGATCAGCCGAGCTGGTGCCGGTTGCCATAGAGGAAGCAGCACCGCCGCCCAGGCCAATCAGCATCGCCGGGCCACCCAGTACGATCAGCTTGGAGCCGACCAGAATCTCGCCTTTCTTGACGTGTTCTTCACGGATGTTGCCCATGCCGCCGGCCAACATGATCGGCTTGTGGTAACCGCGCACTTCATCACCATGGGGCGTGGTGATGGACTGTTCGAAGGTACGGAAGTAGCCAGTCAGAGCCGGGCGACCGAACTCGTTGTTGAACGCGGCGCCGCCGAGCGGGCCTTCGATCATGATATCGAGGGCGGTAACGATGCGCTCAGGCTTGCCGTACGGCACTTCCCACGGCTGTTCAAAGCCAGGGATCTGCAGGTTGGACACGGTGAAACCGGTCAGGCCGGCCTTTGGCTTGGCGCCACGTCCGGTAGCACCTTCGTCACGGATTTCACCGCCGGAACCGGTGGCTGCGCCAGGGAACGGGGCAATCGCGGTCGGGTGGTTGTGGGTTTCGACTTTCATCAGGATGTGCACCGGTTCCTGAACCGCGCCGTACTGGCGGGTCTCTGGATCCGGGAAGAAACGGCCGGCGACGGAGCCGACGATGACCGAGGCGTTGTCCTTATACGCCGACAGAACGCCTTCGCTGTGCATCACGTAGGTGTTCTTGATCATGCCGAACAGGCTTTTTTCCTGGCTCTGGCCGTCGATGTCCCAACTGGCGTTGAAAATCTTGTGACGGCAATGCTCGGAGTTGGCCTGGGCGAACATCATCAGTTCGATGTCGTGCGGGTTGCGCTTCAAGCCGTTGAAGGCGTTGACCAGGTAGTCGATCTCGTCTTCGGCCAGGGCCAGGCCCAGTTCGGTGTTGGCCTTCTCCAGGGCGGCGCGGCCACCGCCAAGCACGTCAATCGCGGTCAGCGGCTTGGGCTCGGCGTGGCTGAACAGACCGGCAGCCTGTTCGAGCTGGCTGACGATGATCTGGGTCATGCGGTCGTGCAGGCTGCTGGCGATCAGCTCGGCCTCGGCATCGCTGAACTGGCCGGCAACGTAGAAGGCGATACCGCGCTCCAGGCGCTGGATTTTTTCCAGGCCGCAGTTGCGGGCGATGTCGCTGGCCTTGCTCGACCAGGGCGAGATGGTGCCGAACCGTGGCAGAACCAGGAACAAGCGGCCGGTCGGCTCTTGAACGGGAACGCTTGGGCCGTACTTCAGAAGGCGTGCGAGCACTTGCTGTTCGTCGGCGGTCAATACGCCGGTAACGTCGGCGAAGTGAGCAAATTCAGCATACAGGCCTGTAACCGCTGGAACCTTCTGGCTCAGTTGTTCAAGGAGTTTGCTGTGGCGAAAGGCAGAAAGGGCAGGAGCGCCGCGCAGGATCAACATCTTCGGGACAGCCTCGGGAAGGGGTGTGCTTTGAGGCCGTGCATTCTAGCGTAAACCATCGCCAACGGCACCCGAAACGGCATCGCTGGCTGCTGCCGGACGTCAGTTGGCACGGTTTGCACACTATCGGGGCGTTATCCAAGGCATTGCGCGTAGTTATTTTAACCGTCACATTTGCCCGCCAAGCCACGTTTCTGCGGGCTGCAGCACAGTTTTGGCGGCGCTAGCAGACAAGTCCCCCGCTGTCGAGATATGGCGCCGTGGGCCGTTTGCGTATACTGCGCAGATGTTCTCACCAACTGCTTTGCGCCCGCGATGCGCCAAATGGCTCATCGCCACCGGACTCTTCCTGATGCTCAGCGCCTGTGTTGATAAACCCAGCACGCTTGAGCGAATCAAGGAGGATGGCGTATTGCGGGTCATTACCCGGAACAGCCCGGCCACGTATTTCCAGGACCGAAACGGTGAAACCGGTTTCGAATATGAACTGGTCAAGCGCTTTGCCGACGACCTGGGCGTGAAGCTGGAGATCGAGACTGCCGACAACCTCGACGACCTGTTCGGCCAACTGGGCAAGACCAATGGCCCGGTGCTCGCCGCCGCCGGCCTGGTCAGCAGCGAGCAGCGCCAGCAACAGGTGCGTTTCTCCCATCCTTACCTTGAAGTCACTCCGCAGGTCATCTACCGCAACGGCCAGTCACGGCCGACGAACGCGGCGGACCTGGTGGGCAAGAAGATCATGGTGCTCAAGGGCAGTACCCACGCCGAGCAATTGGCCGAGCTGAAAAAGCAAAACCCTGCAATCGAGTACGAAGAATCCGACGCGGTTGAGGTGGTCGACCTGCTGCGCATGGTGGACGAGGGGCAAATCGACCTGACCCTGGTGGACTCCAACGAAGTCGCGATGAACCAGGTGTACTTCCCCAACGTACGCGTGGCCTTCGACCTGGGCAACGCCAGCAACCAGAGCTGGGCCGTGGCCGCCGGCGAAGACAACAGCCTGCTCAACGAGATCAACAGCTACCTGGACAAGGTGGAAAAGAACGGCACCCTGCAACGTCTCAAAGACCGCTATTACGGGCACGTCGATGTGCTCGGTTATGTCGGCGCCTACACCTTCGCCCAGCATCTGCAGCAGCGCCTGCCCAAATACGAGAAACACTTCCGAGCCTATGCCAAGGAAGAAAAGGTCGACTGGCGCCTGTTAGCGGCCATCGGCTACCAGGAATCACTGTGGCAACCGGCGGTCACCTCCAAGACCGGCGTGCGCGGCCTGATGATGCTGACACAGAACACCGCACAGGCCATGGGCGTGTCCAATCGCCTGGATCCCAAGCAGAGCATCATGGGCGGCGCCAAGTACCTGGCCAAAATCAAGGATGAGTTGGACGACAGCATCGCCGAGCCGGACCGCACCTGGTTTGCCCTCGCCGCCTATAACGTCGGCACCGGCCATCTGGACGACGCGCGCACCCTGGCGAAGAAAGAAGGCCTGAACCCGAACAAGTGGTTGGATGTGAAGAAAATGCTGCCGCGCCTGTCGCAGAAGCAGTGGTACAGCAAGACCCGCTACGGCTACGCCCGGGGCGGTGAGCCGGTGCACTTTGTGGCGAACATCCGGCGCTACTACGACATTCTGACGTGGGTGACGCAGCCGCAGCTGGAAGGCAACCAGGTGGTCGAAGGCAACCTGCATGTGCCAGGTGTGGACAAGACCAAGCCTGCGGAAGACAACCCTAAGCTCTAAACGCCACCAACCAGCGCGGGACAAGCCCGCTCACCAAAGCAAGTAAATTACACCCCATTCAAACGGCTCACATTCGATCACCGTCGTCTTGTAGGCCAGTGATCAGGTGCACCACACCTCCCGCCAACACCATCACACCCGGCACACCCGCCGCTTTCAACGCTGACTCATCCAACCGCCCCACATCCTGCAATTGCACCCTAACCCGCGTCAGTGCCACACGCTGTTGCGACGTGAGGTTATCCGCGCCACCCAACGCACTCAGCACGTCGGCCGACACTAGACTCTGCGTCGGCGCCTCGACCGTTTCGGCAATCAAATCCGGGGTCAGGGCTTTCCAGAACGCCTGCTTCAATTTATCCAACATGCTCAGTTCTCCAGCACAGATGAGGTTTCGACGGTCGCCGCGTGAAAGCCACGCAAGGCCTCGCGCACTTGGGCGGCCTCTTCCAGGCCCAGCACCTGACGGGCAATGCTCTGGCAGTCGACCAGGTCCAGCTCGCGCACGGTGGCCTTGATGGTCGGGATCAACGGCACGCTGACCGATAACTCATCCACCCCCAGCCCGATCAGCACCGGCACCGCCAGCGCTTCGGACGCCAGCGCGCCGCATACGCCAACCCACTTGCCATGGGCATGGGCGGCCTTGACGGTGGTGGCGATCAAGCGCAATACCGCCGGGTGAAAGCTGTCCGCCTGGCTGGCCAGGCGTGGGTGGTCGCGATCCATGGCCAGGGTGTATTGGGTCAGGTCGTTGGTGCCGATGGAGAAGAAATCCACATGGGGCGCAAACACGTCTGCCATCAACGCCGCAGAGGGCACTTCGATCATGATCCCCAGCTTCGGCAACTCGCCCACCCCCAGCGCCAGCGCTTCCTCTTCGAGAATCCTGCGGGCCAGATGCAGTTCCGACAGCAGGCTGACCATCGGCAACATGATATGCAGCCGCGCCAGACCGGCGCTGGCGAGGATCGCGCGGAACTGTTCGCGCAACAGTTCCGGGCGCTCCAGGCACAGGCGAATGCCGCGCAAGCCCAGGAACGGGTTGGTCTCGGCCTCCATCGGCACGTAGGCCAGCGGTTTGTCGCCGCCCACGTCCAGCGTGCGCACAACCAGGTTGCGCTCAGCGCCCAGGGCGCGGGCGATGGCCGTGTAGGTGCTGGCCTGCTCCTCCGGGCTCGGCGCGCGGTTGCGGTCGAGGTACAGAAACTCCGAACGCAGCAAGCCGACCCCTTCACCGCCGAGAGTCAGCGACTGCTCCACCTCCTGCAATGAGGCGACGTTGGCCGTGACCTCAACGTGATGGCCGTCGCGCGTGATGGCGGGCAACGCAGCCTGTGCAACGTCGCGCTGCTGTCGCTGTGCCTGTTGTTGACGTGCGGCTTTCAACTGTTCGATCTCAGCCTGGTTCGGCTCCAAGTGCAGCTCACCCTTATCGGCATCCAGCAGGACGTGTTTGCCGTTGGCCAGCGCCAGTACTTGCACGGGCACACCACAGATCGCTGGCAAACCCAAAGCACGGGCGAGGATCGCCACATGGCTGGTCGCACCGCCGCCGACCGTGACAAACCCCAACACCTTGCCGGTGTCGAGGCTGGCGGTTTGTGACGGGGTCAGTTGCTCGGCGATCAAGATGGCGCGCTCGGGCAGATCCCAGGCGCGGTCCTCAATTTCCAGGATCAGTTTGAGTACGCGCTGGCCCACATCGGCCAGGTCCGCTGCACGCTCAGCGATCAGCGCATTGCCCAGCCCCTGGAACAACTTGACCGTGGCCGCCGTGGCGCTGTGCCAAGAAAATGCTGCGCTTTTGCCAGCGGCGAGCAGGCCATGGGCGTGTTCCAGCAGGGTCGGGTCTTCGAGCAATTCCTGATGAGCACGGAAAATCTCCGCCTGGGCACTGCCGACCGCCTTGGCTTGCAAGGTTTGCAGCGCTTCCGTAGCAGCCCGCAGCGCACGCGCCAGCGCGGCACGCTCGACCGCTTCGCCCGCGCCCTTTTCAGGGATGTTCAGTTCAGGCTCAGCCACCTGCACCACATGACCACACGCCGAACCCGGCGATGCGCAAACACCTCGCAGCACAGTCGCAGACACCACCGACTCAACCACCGCCACCGTTGCCGCGACCGGCTCGCCGCACCCTTGCGCCAGCAATTCCACCAACGCCTTGATGGCCGCCTCAGCCTCTTCTCCCGCCGCACTCACCTGCAAGATATCGCCCTGCACGGTTTGCAGCGCCATGATCGCTACCAGGGATTTCGCGTTGGCGCTTTGGGTTTGCTTGTGCAGATAAATGCTCGCATTGAACCCCTTCGCCGCCTGGGCAAATACCGCTGCCGGGCGCGCGTGCAGGCCATTGGCGTTGGGCAGGCTCAGCGGTTTGGAGAACAGCGCATCACCCTCCTCCTCGCTTGCAGCTTCAATCGGCTCGCCTGGGGATACCTGCAACAGCGGCTGACCGATGTCGACAGCACCGTTTGCCAGCAGGGTGAACGGTTCGCCGCTGACCACAAGCATCAGGGTCAGCAAACTGCGGGCATTGAGCGCCACGTAGTCAGCGTCAAATTCGATCAGCGGCTCGCCGGCCTCCACCCGCTGGCCTTCTTCGACCAATCGGGTGAAGCCCTTGCCCGCCAGGTTCACGGTATCCAGGCCGATATGCATCAGCACCTGCACGCCGTTGTCGTCGGTGATACTCACCGCGTGCCCCGTGTTCTGAATATTGCTGACCACCCCGGTCAACGGTGCGCACAAGGTCTGCGAGGTGGGATCGATGCACAGGCCGTCGCCGATCATGCGGCTGGCGAACACCGGGTCCGGCACCTGATCCAGCGCCAGCAGCACGCCGGATAAAGGCGCCAGCAATTCCAGGGGTTGAGTTGCGGTCATGACGTCACCTGCTGTTTGGTTCTGTAAAAATCATTGGGCAGAAGAGGGATCACTTCCACCAATACTCGACCTGCACACCAAAGTTCGATCCATGCCGCGCGGTGCCGTAGGACCCGGTGTCGGATAACGCCGAACCAACCGCCAGTTCATTCGCCGCACGCTTGGCGGCTTCGTTCCAGGTGGCATAGGTGTAGTACAAGCGCACTTCGGGCCGTGCCCAGAAATCCGGTCCTTTGGGCGACCATGTCGGGGCGAAGGTGAATTTGCTCAACTTGCGCGTACCGCCGCTGGCATCGACTTGATCATGGCCCAGCTCGGTGACCAGTTTGAATTGCTCGCTGAGGGCATAGGCCGGGCGCACGCCGATGGACATCCAGGTCTGGTCCTGGCTGCCGGGGCGAATATCCTTCTGGTACACCGCCTCGATCTGCCCACCAAAGCGCGGGGTCACTTGCCAGTCGAAGAACTCCACGGCGCGATAACTTTTGCTGCTTTTATCCAGGAAGGTATTGCCTGTGTAGCCCAGGCCAGTGCCGGGGCCTTCGCCGTATTGCAGGGCGAATTTGTTCTTGCCGCCGAGGAAAGGTTTTTGCACGTGCTGCGCTGTCAGTGCCCAGCCGCTGTTGGTATCGCGACCGCCGGCTTTCTCGATATAGCTCAAGCCCAGCTCCAGCTCGCCGCCGGGGTTGGTCTTGAAGCCCGCGACGTTGAAGTCGTGACGGGTGGCGTATTCCTTCTGGTACAGGTTGTCCTTGCGCGAAATGGCGTAGCTGTATTTAAGGTCGCCGATCAGCACGTCCTCGATGCCGCCGCCGGTGGCGCTCTGGTTCCAGTAGTAGAAATCGGAGATATGGATGTCGTTACGTTTGTAGTAACGCCGACCGGCCCACACCGAACCGCCGTTGAGGGCGGGCAGGTTCGACCATTGCGCATACATCTGCGGCATGCGCGCCGAGCCGTTATTCTCGCCCTGGAATTTCAGCTCGCGGTCGTACTTGTTGTAGAGGGAAGCCATGGCATCGACGCTAAGCACCGAGCCATCGTCAAAGGTCAGCAGGTCCTGGCGCAGTTCCAGTTCGGCGTATTGCTCGCATTCGTTACCCAAACGATATTTGGATTGCGCGCCCGGCAGTTGGAAACATTGCTGCGGGCCACTGCCGGTTGACGTCCCCGCGCCACTACGCAAATAGCCGGCGAATTCGAGGGCTTGAGCGCCGAGAGGCAGGCTCAGGCAGGATGCAACGAGGCCCAACTTTATTGTTGTTTTCATGAAGCACTCCGATATTTTTATTATGTTTTTTTGCAGCGCCCCCGCACTCCCATACGGGGGTTACAACGGGTCTTAGTCCTTGAGGTGCAGCACGAAGGATTCGTAAGGGCGCAGCACCACCGAAGACGTACG
The DNA here is from genome assembly GCF_021391435.1 of Pseudomonas sivasensis. Classification (NCBI taxonomy): domain Bacteria; kingdom Pseudomonadati; phylum Pseudomonadota; class Gammaproteobacteria; order Pseudomonadales; family Pseudomonadaceae; genus Pseudomonas; species Pseudomonas sivasensis. Next base: position 5,174,615 of record NZ_CP090029.1, read on the forward strand.
CCGCGGACAGTCGGGGTAATTGCTGATCAACAGACGCTGCTCGCTCGCCGCACTGATCACGCTCTCGGGCAGTTGAATGTCACAGGGCTGCCCGTAGAAATTGTTCAGCACCAGTAGGCGTTCGCCGTGGCCCTCGCGCAGGTAAGCCCAGACTTGGGGATGGTCTTGCAGCAGTTCGCAGTAAACGCCCTCTTGAATCAGCGGTTCGTGACGACGCAAGGCGATCAGCGCGCGGTAGTGATGCAGCACCGAGTCCGGGTCATCACGCTGGCTGTCGACATTGATCTGCGCCGCATTGGCCGCAACGCCGATCCACGGCTCGCCACTGCTGAAACCAGCGTTGGCCTGCGTGTTCCACTGCATCGGTGTGCGTCCGTTATCGCGGGATTTCTGCATGATCGCGGCCATGCTCGACGCCTCGGATTCACCGGCATCGCGCTTGAGGCGATAGATATTGAGGGTCTCCACATCGCGGTACTGTTCGATCGCGTCGAAACCCGGATTGGTCATGCCCAACTCTTCGCCCTGGTAAACGAACGGTGTGCCCTGGAGGAAGTGCAGCGCCGTGGCGAGCATCTTCGCCGAGACCACGCGGTGTTCACCGTCGTCCCCAAAGCGCGAGACCACTCGCGGCTGGTCGTGGTTACACCAGAACAATGCATTCCAACCGCCACCGGCCTGCATGCCCAGTTGCCAGTCAGACAAGATCCGCTTGAGTTGCAGGAAATCGAAGTCGGCCTTTACCCACTTCTGCAGGTTGGGGTAATCCACTTTCAGGTGATGAAAGTTGAAGGTCATCGACAGTTCTTTCGACTCAGGCCGAGAGTAACGAATGCAGTGTTCCAGGCTGGTGGACGACATTTCGCCGACGTTGATCAGGTCATGGCCTTCGAAGACTTCCCGGTGCATCTCTTGCAAATATTCGTGCACGTTGGGGCCGTCGGTGTAGAAGCGGCGGCCGTCGCTGGTGTCTTCGGGGAAGTCGGCAGGCTTGGAGATCAGGTTGATCACGTCCAGCCGGAAACCGCCTACGCCTTTGTCGCGCCAGAAGCGCATCAGCTTGAACACTTCGGCACGGACCTTGGGGTTGTCCCAGTTGAGGTCGGCCTGGGTGTGGTCAAACAGGTGCAGGAAGTACTGGCCGGTCTGCGCTTCGTATTCCCAGGCCGAGCCGCCGAACTTGGATTCCCAGTTGTTCGGCTGGTCACGCCAGATGTAGAAGTCGCGGTACGGGTTGTCGAGGCTGCTGCGCGCTTGTTGGAACCACTCGTGCTCGATGGAGGTGTGGTTGACCACGATGTCGAGCATCAACTTGATTCCGCGCTTGGCCGCTTCGCTGATGAGCAGGTCGCAGTCGGCCATGGTCCCGTAGCTGGGGTCGATGGCGTAGTAGTCGCTGATGTCGTAGCCGTTGTCCCGTTGCGGCGAGCGCAGGAACGGCGTGATCCACAGGCAATCCACGCCCAGCCATTGGAGGTAATCGAGTTTGTCCACGATGCCCAGCAGGTCACCGGTGGCGTTACCCGCGTGGCTGTGGAAGCTTTTGGGGTAGATCTGGTAGATCACCGAGTGTTGCCAGGTTTGCATGCTGGGTTCCTTCAGTTGAATTGTGTGCCGGCCTCTTGGGCCCTATCGCCGGCACAGGGGAGCGCGGTCAAATGTGGGAAGGGGCTTGCCCCCGATAGCGGTCGATCAGGCGACGCGATAACCCGGCCGAACAATCTTCATGCTCAACGCACAGGTCAGAACAAACGGCACCACCATCGCGACCACCATCCCAATCACAAACATCGGAATGGCACTCGGCACGATCGAAATAAACCCAGGCAAGCCACCCACCCCGATGGCTGACGCCTGCACCTTGTTCATCGACAGGAAAATGCTGCCCAGCGCCGAGCCAAGCAGTGCCGCATAGAACGGAAACTTGAAGCGCAGGTTCACCCCGAACATCGCCGGCTCAGTGATACCGAAGTACGCGGAAATCGCCGAGGTCGAGGCCATGCTTTTGTCCCGCGCATTACGGGTCATGTAGAACACCGCGAGCGCGGCGCTGCCCTGGGCCAGGTTGGACATCACGATCATCGGCCAGATAAAGGTGCCGCCTTGGGTGGAAATCAGTTGCAGGTCCACGGCGAGGAACATGTGGTGCATGCCGGTGATCACCAACGGTGCATACAGCAGGCCGAAAATCGCCCCGCCGAGCATGGGCGCCAGGTCAAACAGGGTGACCACGCCTTCGGTGATCAGGATGCCGAGGTGACGGGTCACCGGGCCGATGATCGCCAACGCCAGCACGCCGGTAACGACGATGGTGGTGATCGGCACGACCAGCAGTTGAATGGCATTGGGCACGCGAGCACGCAGCCATTTCTCGATGACGCTCATCACATACGCCGCCATCAGGATCGGCAGGATCTGCCCCTGGTAGCCGACTTTTTCGATCTTGAACCAGCCGAAAATATCGAAATACGGCAGGCTCTGGCCGTCGAGCCCCGCCACCGCCTTGCCGTAATTCCAGGCGTTGAGCAGGTCCGGGTGCACCAGCATCAGCCCGAGCACGATGCCGAGGATTTCACTGCCGCCAAACCGCTTCGCCGCCGACCAGCCCACCAGCGCCGGCAGGAACACGAACGAGGTGTTGGCCATCAGGTTGATCAGGCTCCAGAGGCCATCCAGGTTCGGATACGCCTCCAGCAACGTCTTGCCCTCGATGAACATGCCCTTGGCGCCCATCAGGTTGTTCACACCCATCAGCAGGCCGGCGATGATCAGCGCAGGCAGGATCGGCATGAACACATCGGAGAACACCCGCACCAGACGCTGCATGGCGTTGGTCTTGTCGGCGCCCTTCTTCTTTACGTCGGCGATGGTGGCAGCGGCGAGGCCGGTCTGTTCGCGCAGGGCGGCGTAGACCTTTTCCACTTCGCCGGGGCCGATGACCACTTGGAACAGACCACCGGTGAAGAACGAGCCTTTGACCAGATCGACCTGGTTCAGCGCGCTGTTATTGACCAGGCTTGGGTCCTTGAGCGCCAGGCGCAGGCGGGTCACGCAGTGGGCAGCTTGCTCAAGGTTTTCGCGCCCCCCGAGGTTGTCGAGAATCTCGCGGGCGATCGTTGAATAGTCGTGGCTCATGCTTGGTTTCCACTTTGATTTTTTTATTTGAGGGCAGTCATTGGCAGCACGCCGAAGCCAAAAGTACTCGTCTGTACGAGTTAAAGCAACAACTCGTACAGACGAGTTTAAAAATATTGGCTTACCGCTTTCCAAGGCCCAATGGACAAACCCCACCGCTGCCACTAAGGTTCCTGCCTTGAACGCACCGTTCACCTACAGAAAGCCGGGCACAGAGCAGCCATCACATGAGCAAATACAACCAGATCTATACGGATCTGCTTGCCAGCATCACCACTGAACGCCTGCAACGCGGTACGCGCCTTCCTTCCGAAACCGAATTGATGGACAGCTACCAGGCCAGCCGTGGCACCGTACGTCGCGCCATCGAGCAGCTGCAGGAACGCGGCTTTGCGCAAAAAATCCACGGCAAAGGCACCTTCGTCCTGTCGCCCAACCCGATCGAATTTCAACTGGGTGGCATCGTCAGCTTCCACGAAACTCACGCCGACCTGGGCGATGACGTACACACCGAAGTGGTCGAGTTCACGCAGTTCCCGCTGGAAGGCTCATTGCAGCAACACATCGAAGCCGAACCCGGCAGCCTGATCACCCGCATCAAACGCGTGCGGCGCATCGGTGGTAAACGGGTGATTCTCGACATCAACCACTTTGTCGCCGACCTGATCCCTGGCCTGGACCAAGCAATTGCCGAGCAGTCGATCTACGCGTTTATCGAGCAGACCTTGCAGCTGCAGATCAGCTACGCCCAACGCACCATCGAAGCCCTGCCCCGCAGTAAAGACGACCAGACACACCTAGACCTCGACGGCCAAAGCCACGTGATCGTGGTGAGCAACCAGACGTTTTTGCAGGATGGGCGGCAGTTCGAGTACACCGAGTCGCGGCATACGTTGGATAAGTTTTACTTTTCGGATATTGCGCGGCGCTGAGCCGAGAACGGAAAGCACAGTGAATATTCCGAACGCGTGGCGTGAACAGTTCCCGCAAGCGCTGATTGAGCAACAGGCCATCGGTGAATCGCGGGCTGACGTGTTTCGCCTGAGCCAGGGCTGTGGTGCAGACCTGTTCCTGAAGGCCGAGCCCCAGGGAGCGTTCGGTGAGCTTGCGGATGAAGTCGAGCGCCTTCGGTGGCTCCAGCAGGTTAATTTGCCGGCGCCCATCGTGCTGGCTGAGCTGACAGAAAACCATCACCACTGGGTGCTAATGACCGCCCTTCCGGGACAGGACCTGGCCAGCGCCAACACGCTGTCTGCCGCGCAAACCATCGACATACTGGCAACGGCCCTGAGTACCTTGCACCAGATACCCCTCGCGCAATGCCCCTTCGATCACCCTCTAAAGCAACGCATCAGGCTCGCGCGGGAGCGCGTTCGTGCTGGGCTGGTCGATGAGACAGACTTCGACGACGAACGACTCGGACGCAGCGCGGAAGATGTGCTGGCCGAACTCTTGTCGACTCAGCCAAACACCCATGATCCGGTAGTGGCCCATGGTGACGCCTGCCTGCCAAATTTCATGGCGCAAGGCGGCCGTTTCAGTGGGTTCATCGACTGCGGGCGCCTGGGTATCAGCGACCGATACCAAGACTTGGCGCTCGCGGCACGCAGCATCGGGCGTAACCTTGGGCCGGAATGGGTAAAGCCATTTTTCGAGCGTTACGGTATTGAGCCTGATGAGCAGCGCATGAGGTTTTACTGCTTGCTGGATGAATTCTTCTAACTCGCTTGAAGCCCTGCTGGGGTCGCAATCATTTAGAACGGTGATAGTTATAAAGGTCGCGAAGTTTGCACCCGCTTAGCCACACCGCCAGCAACACAGTCCTCAGCACCAGACACACAGCCCACAGCCACATCAGCAATTGCGCCAGCGCAAGAGCCTCTGGGAATTTCAGGGAGGTCAGTATTACGATGAGCATTACACCGTAGGCGGACTTTCGTAAGTTGAATATCAACAACAACCCTGCCGGCAAGACCCAGACTAGGTAAGCAAGGATGTCCATGGCAGTGAATATCAGCATCTTCTGGCCGAGTGAACTACCCACCCCCACGTATTTCACAATGAACGGCAGGTAAAGCGCGAAGTGAAGCGTTGTACTCAACACCAGGCCCACCAGCATTAGCAACGCGAAGCTTTTGAGCCAGATCCGTATTTTCATAAATGTTCCATCCTTGATTTGGCGGAGCAGAAAATGCCCTGCATCTACTGGCTTAGCCCCCCACTGGAAGAATGTGATACAGCGTTAGTATCGTTGATGAAGTAACTGTCTTAGCGATGCACAAAGCTGCCAGAATTTGCCAGACCCAAAAAGCCAAAAGCCCGCAATTACGCGGGCTCCAGGGCATTTCTTGCTAGGTCGTGCCGGACAATTCCGGACGTCCAATCATTCCCACTCAATCGTCGCCGGCGGCTTGCTCGACACGTCATAAGTAACGCGCGAGATGCCTTCGATCTCATTGATGATACGGCCGCTGACAGTCTCCAGCAGTTCGTACGGCAGGTGGGCCCAGCGGGCGGTCATGAAGTCGATGGTTTCTACGGCACGCAGGGCAACGACCCAGGCGTAACGACGGCCATCGCCGACAACGCCAACCGATTTCACCGGCTGGAACACTACGAACGCCTGACTGACCTTGTGGTACCAGTCGGCCTTGCGCAGCTCTTCGATGAAGATGTGGTCGGCACGACGCAGCAGGTCGGCGTATTCCTTCTTCACTTCACCAAGGATACGCACGCCCAGGCCCGGGCCTGGGAATGGGTGGCGGTAGACCATGTCGTACGGCAGGCCCAGTTCCAGGCCCAGACGACGGACTTCGTCCTTGAACAATTCGCGCAGTGGTTCTACCAGCTTGAGGTTCATTTCCTCAGGCAGGCCACCCACGTTGTGGTGGGACTTGATCACGTGGGCCTTGCCGCTCTTGGCGCCGGCCGACTCGATCACGTCAGGGTAGATGGTGCCTTGGGCGAGGTACTTGATGTTGTCCAGTTTGTTGGACTGGGCATCGAATACGTCGATGAAGGTACGACCGATGATCTTGCGCTTCTTCTCCGGGTCGGACTCGCCGGCCAGGTTGTTGAGGAACTGGTCTTCGGCGTTGGCGCGGATCACCTTGACGCCCATGTTCTCGGCGAACATGGCCATCACTTGCTCACCTTCGTGCAGGCGCAGCAGGCCGTTGTCGACGAACACGCAAGTCAGTTGGTCGCCGATGGCTTTGTGCAGCAGCGCAGCAACCACAGAGGAGTCAACGCCGCCGGACAGGCCGAGCAGCACGTTGTCGGTACCAACCTGGGCACGCACGTTGGCGATGGCGTCTTCAGCGATTTTCGACGGGGTCCACAGGGCTTCACACTCGCAGATGTCGAGGATGAAGCGCGACAGGATGCGGCCGCCTTGCTTGGTGTGGGTCACTTCCGGGTGGAACTGAACGCCGTAGTAACGACGCTCGTCGCTGAACATGCCGGCGATCGGGCAGCTTGGAGTGCTGGCCAGGATGTGGAAGTCTTCCGGCATCTTGGTGACCTTGTCACCGTGGCTCATCCACACGTCGAGGCCGAACAGGCCATCGGCGTCAACGTGGTCTTCGATGCCGTCCAGCAGGCGGCTTTTGCCGACCACATCTACACGGGCATAACCGAATTCACGCAGCTCGGAACCTTCAACCTTGCCGCCCAGTTGCTCGGCCATGGTCTGCATGCCGTAGCAGATACCGAAGACCGGCACGCCCAGGTCGAATACGGCTTGAGGGCAGCGCGGGCTGTTGGCTTCGTGCACGGACTCGGGGCCACCGGCGAGGATGACGCCTTTCGGTGCGAATTCGCGAATCGCTTCGTCATCCATGTCGAACGGGTGCAGTTCGCAATACACGCCGATTTCACGCACGCGGCGGGCGATCAGTTGGGTGTACTGGGAACCGAAGTCGAGGATCAGGATGCGGTGGGCGTGAATGTCGAGGGCCATGAAGTCAGTCTCGTCTAATGAATCAGAAACAACTCGGGGCTGAAGAACAGCCCCGGTTACTTAACATTTTGCTGGAAGCCTCAACCTACGCGGTAGTTTGGCGCTTCCTTGGTGATCTGCACGTCGTGGACATGGGATTCAGCCATGCCGGCGCCGGTGATCCGTACGAACTCTGGCTTGGTGCGCATTTCTTCGATGTCGGCGCTGCCGGTGTAGCCCATCGAAGAACGCAGGCCGCCCATCAGTTGATGGATGATGGCGCTCAGGGTGCCTTTGTAAGGAACACGGCCTTCGATGCCTTCCGGAACGAGCTTCTCGGCGCCTGCCGAGGAGTCCTGGAAGTAACGGTCGGACGAGCCTTGAGCCTGGGACATGGCGCCCAGCGAACCCATGCCACGGTAAGCCTTGTACGAACGGCCCTGGAACAGTTCGATCTCACCCGGTGCTTCTTCGGTACCGGCGAACATCGAGCCCATCATCACGCAGGAGGCACCGGCTACGATGGCCTTGGACAGGTCACCGGAGAAACGGATGCCGCCGTCAGCGATCAACGGAACGCCGGTGCCTTCAAGGGCAGCGGCAACGTTGGCGATGGCGCTGATTTGCGGCACGCCCACACCAGCGACAATACGCGTGGTGCAGATCGAGCCAGGGCCGATACCGACCTTGACTGCGTCAGCGCCGGCTTCGGCCAGGGCCTTGGCCGCTGCGCCGGTGGCGATGTTGCCGCCGATGACCTGCACGTCAGGGAAGTTCTGTTTGACCCAACGTACGCGGTCGATCACGCCTTTGGAGTGACCGTGAGCGGTATCGACCACCACCACGTCCACACCCGCGGCTACCAGGGCTGCAACGCGGTCACCGGTGTCTTTGCCGGTACCGACGGCAGCGCCCACGCGCAGACGACCTTGGTCATCCTTGCTGGCCAGCGGGTAAGCCTTGGCTTTTTCGATGTCGTTGACGGTCATCATGCCTTTGAGGGCGAATTTGTCGTCGACGATCAGCACGCGCTCGATGCGGTGCTTGTGCAGCAGTTCGCGCACGTCGTTCTTGTCGGCGCCTTCCTTGACAGTCACGAGGCGCTCTTTAGGCGTCATCACTTCGCGGACGGTGACTTCAAGACGGTTTTCGAAACGCACGTCACGGGAAGTGACGATGCCGACCAGGTCGCCATCGTGCAGCACAGGAACACCGGAGATGTTGTGCAGACGAGTGAGGTCGAACAGATCACGCACGGTGGCGTCGGCTTCGATGGTGATTGGATCTTTCACCACACCGGCTTCGTAACGCTTGACCTTGCGCACTTCGGCAGCTTGCTGCTCGATGGTCATGTTCTTGTGGATGATCCCGATACCGCCTTCCTGCGCCATGGCAATGGCCAGGCGGGCTTCGGTAACGGTGTCCATCGCAGCGGAAACCAGGGGAATATTCAGCTCGATGCCACGGGTTAGGCGGGTCTTGAGACTGACTTCGTTAGGAAGCACCTCGGAATAACCGGGCACTAGGAGAATGTCGTCGAATGTCAGAGCTTCTTGGCTGATACGCAGCATCGCGGGGGCTCCCGAGCGGGAAAATGGAAGCGCGCCATTATATACATGCACCCTGTCGGGCTCAATGTAAAACTCTGACAAACTTGGTAATACTGATAGATGGATTAAAGTTCGACCTTAACCCAACTGATCTTTTGGTCCAGCCAATCGGCGAATTCGTCGATGAAGCTTTGCTTGAACCCCGCCTCTGCCCAGTTATTGAAGATGAATCCCAGGTTGGAAAACCCGCATTCCTGCAGGAACAGAAACCCATTGATGTCATCTTCATGCCCACACAGCGGGCAGGTGAAGTTGTCGGTGTGGCCGGGCATCCAGTCTTCCAGGCTTTCAAACAGCGCCTCGCCGACCTCCTTGCGACATTCCGGGCAGCCGGCTTCTTCGAGAAAGCCCTTGGCCGGGGTGTAGATGCAGCGTTTGTAGATGATCTCCAGGCCGTTGACCGGCTCGTTGAACGGCAGCGCTTCGGGGTGCCGGACCACGGCGCGGGCACCGTCGGCCAGGGCGTAGGCCATGCGGTTGCCGGTGCGCCCGCAAGTGGTGAGTTCTTCCTTGATGATGTTCTTGCGCACCAGCCAACGCACGATCGCCCGCGCGCGGGGCTCGTGGACGGGCAAGGTGGAGATTTTCGGGACAAGGATGCTTTGGGAGTTCATGAGAGTCCTGCGGTGTGGCTTCTGGCGTCATCGCGGGCAAGCCCGGCTCCCATATTGGAATGCGCTCAACTGTGGGAGCCGGGCTTGCCCGCGATGACGCCCGGGAGGCTGGCAGCTTAATCCCTGAAGAAATCCGGTCAAGTGCTCAGATACCGTCCAATCAACGCAATGCCACTGGCCAGCACCAGCCACGTCACTAACCGCACAAACGCCTCACGCGACATACGCATCGTCAACCTACGCCCAAACCACAGCCCAAGGCCCATCGCTGGCAGTAGGCACAGCGCCAACAGCAACAAAGGCACATCCGCATACACCCCGGCGATCAGGAACAGGCTCAGGCGCACCACGGTACTGCAACTGATCAGCGCACTTTGAGTCGCCCGCGCCGCGTCCTTGGATAATCGGCTGTTCAGATAGATCGCATATAAAAAGCCGCCACTGCCGAACAGCGCGCCAAACAGGCCGCCGACGGTGCCCATGGGAATCGACCAGCCTTTGCCGAGCTGCGTGGGACGGGCTTTTACTGCCAAGGTGTAGACGGCATAGGCGCTGATAAACAGCCCCATCAACAGCAGCAACAAGTCCGAATGCAGATTGAGCAAAAACACCACGCCCAGTGTGCAACCAATGGCCATACACGGCAGTAGCCGCAGCAATTCCGACGTATTCACATCCCGCCGCGTTTGCAGCAGGCCGCCAAAGGCCGCGACAAAATCCAGCAGCACCAGCAACGGAATGATCTTCGACAGCGGCATAAACAGAATCAGGATAGGCCCCGCCACCAGCGCCGTCCCGAAGCCGGCAATACCAAACACGATGTACGCCACGACGACACCCAGGCCGATCACCAGCCAATCCACACCGCTAAACGACCACTGGTTCATCAGCTCAAGCGGGCTCATGGAGTCTTCCTTGAAAGAGATAACCATCACTTTAGCCATCGGCGAAGGTTGCGACTAATATCTTCAAAGCCCTCCACCCATCTCGAAAAGGCATGACGCGTGATTTCCACTCGCCAACTGCGCTACTTCGTTGAAATCGCCGACAGCGGCAGCTTCAGCGCCGCCGCCGAACGTCTGTTTGTGGCGCAATCGGCTCTAAGCCGACAGATCAAGGAGCTGGAAAAACAGCTGCAAACGCCGTTGTTCGAACGCACCGCGCGTCAGCCACGCCTGACCGCCGCCGGTGAAGCGTTCTACCCGAGGGCACGCAATTTGCTGAGCGAGCTACTCAAGGCCAGTGAAACCGCGACCCAGGTCGGCAACGGCCAACTCGGCACCCTGCGGCTGAGCCATTCGAGCACCGTGCCGATGAGCGGCGTTTTGTTGCAAGGCATCAACACGTGGTTGGAGCGTTGCCCCGGCGTATCAATGGACATCGTCAAACTGTCATCCGAGGCGCAACTGGAGGAAATCGCCGACGGTAGGCTGGATATCGGACTGCTACGGTTGCCGGTGTTGCGCCAGCGTGAAGGGGTACGTGTGGAGCCCTTATATAAAGAACAATTGCTGCTTGCTGTGCCGCCGAATCACCGTTTGGCACGTAGCAACGAGCCCGTCGACCTGGAACAGCTCAAAGATGAAGCGTTTATCTCGATCCCCCACCCACAGCGTGGCGGCCTGAGTTATCTGGCGGCCGAGCTCTGCATGCGCGCCGGATTTTTCCCTAAGGCTGCGCGGGTCATGTCACGAAAGACCACCCAGCTACAGTTGATCCAGGCCGGCTTTGGTATTGCCTTATTACCAAAATCCATGCAGGACATTGCTCCCGCCAATGTGCACTTTCTACCGCTGGCCGATCCGGATTGCCTGAGCACCGTGGCCCTGGCCTGCCCACCGACGCCGAGCCGGTTGGTTGAGCAGTTCTGTCAAACCTTGCACGAATGCCTATAAACTGCCGCCCATGATTAAAGACCCCTTTGCCCGCCTGGGCCTGGACCGTGAAGTCCTGACTGTCAGCCAACTCAACGGCCGTGCGCGGGTGTTGCTGGAAGACGTGTTCACCAATATCTGGGTCGAAGGCGAGATCTCGAACCTCGCCCGCCCAGCCTCCGGCCATGTGTATTTCACCCTCAAGGACAGCGGCGCCCAAGTACGTTGTGCGTTGTTTCGCAACAATGCCGCACGGGTGCGCCAGGCGCTGAAAGATGGCCTGGCGGTGAAGGTGCGCGGCAAGGTCTCGCTGTTCGAGGGCCGTGGCGACTACCAACTGATCCTCGACACCGTAGAGCCCGCCGGTGATGGCGCGCTGCGTTTGGCCTTCGATGCCTTGAAGGAAAAACTCAGCGCCGAAGGCCTGTTCAGTGCCAAGCGTAAGGTCCCACTGCCGGCCCATCCTCGACGCATTGGCATTATCAGTTCGCCCACCGGCGCAGTGATCCGCGACATCATCAGCGTGTTCCGCCGCCGTGCGCCGAACATCGAGCTGACCTTGATCCCGACCGCCGTGCAAGGCCGCGAGGCGATCCCGCAGATTGTCCGCGCGCTGAAACTGGCCGATGCGCGAGGCTTTGACGCACTGATTCTGGCCCGTGGCGGCGGCTCCCTGGAAGACCTCTGGTGCTTCAACGAAGAAGCCGTAGCCCGCGCGGTGGACGCTTGCGTGACCCCCATTGTCAGCGCCGTCGGACATGAAACCGATGTGTCCATCAGCGACTTCGTGGCGGACGTACGCGCCCCTACCCCATCCGCCGCCGCAGAATTGCTGGCACCGGACGCCAGCCATCTGGTGCGTCAGGTGGAAAATCTGCATCGCCGCCTGGTCATGCTGATGCGTAACCGCCTGACCCATGACCGCCTGCGTCTGGAAGGCATGGCCCGTCGCCTGCGCCACCCCGGCGAACGTCTGCGCCAGCAGGCCCAGCGCCTGGATGATCTGGATATGCGCCTGCGCCGTGCGTTTGAACGCAGCCTCAATACCCGTCGCGAGCGCCTGATCCGCCTGGAAACCCGCCTCGCCGGCCAGCACCCCGGCCGTCAACTGGCGCTATTGCGCCAGCGCCTGAACAGCCTCGCCGAACGCTTGCCCCGCGCCATGCGCGAAGGCCTGAAGGCCCGTCGCCTGCAACTGCAAAGCCAGGTGCAGACCTTGCAGGTGGTCAGCCCGCTGGCGACATTGGGCCGTGGTTACAGCATCCTGCTGGATGAGCGCGGCCATGCCATTCGCAACGCGGCGCAAACCCACACCGGCCAGCGTCTCACCGCGCGTCTCGGTGAAGGCCAATTGCAAGTGCGCGTGGAAGACAACCACCTGACACCCGTCACCCTTTCGTTATTGGATTGATTGATGCCTCGTCTCTTTAGTTTGTTGATGCTGCTGTGCCTTACCTTTAATGCCCACGCCGATAGCTATATCAGCCGTACCTTGAACAAACCGGTGCCGGGTGGTGTGGCCGTGGTCGACCTGGGCCCTTCGGCGGCAGCGCCGAAAGCGACCTATCAAGGCAAGCCGGTGCTGGTGGTCAAGGAACAGGACAATTGGCTGGCGATTGTCGGTATCCCGCTGAGCGTCAAGCCGGGTAACGAGCGCATCAGCAGCGGCGGGCGCAGTCTGCCGTTTATCGTCGGCTATAAGAAATACCCGGAACAGCGCATCACCCTGAAAAACAAAAGCCAGGTCAACCCCGACCCGGCTCAACTGAAGCGCATCGAAGGCGAACTGGCCGTACAGCTCAAGGCCTACCGCAGCTTCAGCCCCAACCTGCCGAGTAACCTGGTGCTGGATAAACCGGTAAACGGGCCCCTGTCGAGCAAGTTCGGTGTGCGCCGTTTCTTCAACGGCGAAGAGCGCAATCCGCATTCGGGCCTGGATTTCGCCGTGCCGGCCGGTACGCCGATCAAGACGCCGGCGAACGGCAAGGTGATTCTGGTCGGTAACTACTTCTTCAACGGCAACACCGTATTCGTCGACCACGGCCAGGGCTTTATCAGCATGTTCTGTCATATGTCGAAGATAGACGTGAAGGTCGGCCAGCAACTGGTGCGTGGGACAGTGGTGGGCAAGGTCGGCGCGACTGGCCGCGCCACCGGCCCACATATGCACTGGAACGTCAGCCTCAACGATGCGCGGGTGGACCCTGCGATCTTTATCGGCGCGTTCCAGCCCTGAATGACTCGATTGCGTGCGCTGCAAAGCGCGCGCAATTAAATTCATAACCCACCGAATTTTCAGGCATAAAATCTCGCCTCCTACGTAAATAGCAGAACTTCTCTCAATTTTTCTCGCCTGCTTGCCATCTTTCACCCCGGCGGTTAGGGTTGAGCTTATGAAAACCTCTCACACCCTCATTCAGCTCCGCCAGCACCGCAGCCTGTGCCTCGTCAGCGCACGACTGCCAGGCTGAATCGATCTGCCTCGTCTCTACGCTTTATCCCCAAAAACAGTTCCACGGCAGGCCGCCTTTTCTCGGCCCCTACAACAAAGGATTTCCCGATGAGCATGCTCAAAGACCCGTCTTCGAAGTACCGCGCGTTTCCGACCATCGATATCCCGGACCGCACTTGGCCATCGAAGACCATCACCACCGCGCCGATCTGGTGCAGCTCCGACCTGCGTGATGGCAACCAGTCGTTGATCGAGCCGATGGACGCAGTGAAAAAACTGCGCTTCTGGAAGACCCTGGTCGCCGTCGGCGTGAAGGAAATCGAGGCATCGTTCCCTGCCGCGTCGCAAACCGACTTCGACTTCGTGCGCACCCTGATCGAAGACAATCACATCCCCGAGGACACCACCATCCAGGTGCTGACCCAGGGCCGTGAAGACTTGATCGCACGCACCTTCGAATCCCTGCGCGGCGCCAAGAAAGCCATCGTGCACTTGTACAACGCCACCTCGCCGTCGTTCCGCCGCATCGTGTTTAACCAGGACAAGGACGGCATCAAGGCCATCGCAGTCAATGCGGCCAAGCTGTTCGTCAAATACGCTGCCCAGCAGCCGGAAACCCAGTGGACCTTCGAGTATTCCCCAGAGACCTTCAGTGCCACTGAACTGGAGTTCGCCAAGGAAGTGTGTGACGCGGTGATCGAGGTGTGGAACCCGACGCCTGAGCACAAGATGATCCTCAACCTGCCAGCCACCGTGGAGTGCGCCACGCCTAACATCTATGCCGATCAGATCGAGTGGTTCGGCCGCCATATCAACCGCCGTGACAGCGTGATCATCAGCCTGCACACCCACAACGACCGTGGTACCGGCGTGGCCGCTACCGAGCTGGGCTTGATGGCCGGTGCCGACCGTGTCGAAGGCTGCCTGTTCGGTAACGGCGAGCGTACCGGTAACGTCGACCTCGTCACCGTGGCGTTGAACATGTACACCCAGGGTATGGACCCGCAGTTGGACTTCTCCGACATCGACGGTGTGCGCAAAGTCGTCGAGGAGTGCAACCAGATCCAGGTACACCCCCGTCATCCGTACGTCGGCGATCTGGTGCACACCGCGTTCTCCGGTTCCCACCAGGACGCGATCCGCAAAGGCTTCACTCAGCAGAAAGACGATGCGCTGTGGGAAGTGCCGTACTTGCCGATCGACCCGGCTGACATCGGCCGCAGCTACGAGGCAGTGATCCGCGTTAATAGCCAGTCGGGCAAAGGCGGCATCGCCTACCTGCTGGAACAGGAATACGACATCAGCTTGCCACGCCGCATGCAGATCGAATTCAGCCAGGTAGTCCAGGCCGAAACCGACCGCGTGGGCCTGGAGATGACCGCACCACAGATCTACGCCTTGCTGCAGCGTGAATACCTGCAAGCCAACACTCCGTACGCGCTGGTCAGCCATCGCCTGCAGGAAGAGAACGGCAACAGCTTTGTCGAAGTGGAAGTCTCGGGCAAGGGCCAGGGCGAAACCAACCTGCACTGGAAGGGCAAGGGCAACGGCGCGCTGGAAGCCCTGGTGGCTGGCCTGCCGATTGGCGTGGAAATCATGGACTACAACGAACATGCGATCGGTGCGGGTACCAACGCCAAGGCAGCGGCCTATATCGAACTGCGTGTGAACGGTGAACGTCCAGTGCATGGCGTGGGCATTGATGAAAACATCACCACGGCGAGCTTCAAGGCGCTGTTCAGTGCGCTGAACCGATCGCTGAGCCAGCAGGAAGCCAAAGCGGCGTAACCTTAGCCGTCATACAAAAGGCCCCTGGGTGAGAACCCAGGGGCCTTTTTATTGAGTTCCAGATTTGGGTTGCCTGCCAGGGACGCATCTGGGGCAAGCCCCCTCCCACATTTTGAATGTATTCACAAAGCAAAGTGTGGGAGGTGGCTTGCCCCCCCCGATAGCGGTCTGTCAGACAAACTGAAAGCTATCGGCATCCAGATTCGCCGGAAACTTGGTGCGATACGCAGCGAGCTCAGCCGCGTCAAGGCACACCTGGAACACCCCGTCCGCCTCCCCCGCACTCAGCAGGCTCTCGCCCTGGAAATCCAGCACTTGGCTATCGCCAGTGTAGGCAAAGCCCTTGCCGTCGGTGCCCACTCGATTGACCGCCGCTACGTAGCACAGGTTCTCGATAGCCCGCGCCGGCAACAACCGGTTCCAATGCTGGCGCCGCGCGCCCGGCCAATTGGCGGTGTACAGCAGCAAGTCAGTGTCCTGGGGATCCCGACTCCACACCGGAAAGCGCAGGTCGTAGCAAATCAGCGGCCGAACACGCCAACCTTTCAACTCGAACTGCACCTGGCGCTCGCCGGGTGTGTAGTGATTGTGTTCACCGGCCATACGAAACAAATGACGTTTATCGTAGTGCAACACCTCGCCATCCGGCCGCGCCCATAACAGGCGGTTGCGGTGGCTGCCATCAGCGGCCTGGATGATCACGCTACCGGTGATCACCGCGTTGTACTTCGCAGCCTGGGCCTGGAGCCAATGATGGGTCGGGCCGTTTTCCGGCTCGGCGAGGGTTTGCGAGTCCATGGAGAAACCGGTGGTGAACATCTCCGGGAGCACGATGAGGTCGGCGCCGCGGGCCTGCTCCAGCAGCCCGTCGAAATGTTCGAGGTTGGCCTGGCGGTCGTGCCAGGCCAGGGTGGTCTGGACCAGGGCGATATTCAAATTCGGCAGTGCACTCAGATCACGCATAGTTTTTCAGCTGCCTGTTGCAGCGTTTCCTCGCGTTTGGCAAAGCACAGGCGCACCAGGCGCTGGCCTTGGGGTGGGGTCTGGTAGAACACCGAGACCGGGATAGTCGCCACACCGTGTTCACGGGTCATCCACAGGGACATGGCGACGTCATCCAGGTCCGGGCGTATTTGTGAGTAATCCACTAATTGGAAGTAGGTTCCGGTCACCCGGGTAAAGCTGAAGCGTGACGGCGCCAGCAGGTCGCAGAACAGATCGCGCTTGGCCTGATAGAACGCAGGCAGTTCGTCGACGTGCTCCGGGTGTTCGGCCATGAAATCGGCCAAGGCGAACTGCAACGGGGTTACGCCACAGAAGTTGACGTATTGATGCACCTTGCGCAATTCAGCCGTCAGGGCCGGTGGCGCGACCACGTAGCCGGTTTTCCAGCCGGTGACATGGTAGGTCTTGCCAAAGGAGCTGACCACGAACGCACGCAGGTACAGCTCTTTATGGGCCAGCACGCTCACGTGGGGCACGCCGTCGAATACCAGGTGTTCGTAGACCTCATCGCTGACCAGGTAGATATCGCGGTCGCGGATCAGTTCGGCCAACTGGTCCAGCTCGGCGCGGCTGATCAGCGCGCCAGTCGGGTTGTGCGGGGTGTTGAGGATGATCATGCGCGTGCGTGGCGACAGCGCGGCCTTGATCTTCTCAAAGTCCAATGCAAAGCCTTGCAGGCTCAGTTGCACATGGACACAGCGTCCCCCGGCCAGTTCGACCGAGGGCTCATAGCTGTCGTAGCAGGGATCGAACACGATGACTTCATCGCCACTGCGGATCACCGCCTGGATCGCACAGAAGATCGCAGCCGTGGCACCGGGGGTGATGGTCACTTCGCTGTCCGGGTTGACCGTGGCGCCATAGCTGCGAGCGATCTTGCCCGCCACCTGTTGACGCAGCGCCGGAAGGCCGGTCATCGGGGAGTATTGGTTATGCCCGCTGGCAACATGTTTGCCCACGGCATCGAGTAAAGCCTGGGGGCCGTTGAAGTCGGGAAACCCCTGGGAGAGGTTGAGCGCACCGGTTTCGGCAGCCAATTGCGACATAGTGGTGAAAATAGTGGTGCCGACATTCGGTAACTTGCTGTTGATCATTCGGTGAGTCCCTGCTGAACACCTGTCGCTGCAATGGCGCGGTAAGGGTCGAGGATAGCCCATGCGGTTGTCAGAAAAAAAGCCGACACGCGCCATTGATAGCCATGACCAGTATCGGCCTTCTACCGCGTCCTCTGCGACGAACGGACTGTCTCAGTGTGCATAACAGGTATTTCTAACAGTTACCTCAACGAAGAAAAAAGCGCCTAACTAATCAGGCTTACCCCATCAGCGAGGCAACCCATGTCAACCACTCTCCTCCACAAAACCGGTGAACTGGATCCGTCGTTTGGTGAACGCGGAGTCTTGCCGCTCAACATCGAAGATGGAGCGATTTTCAGGGCATATGGACTGAACAGCATTGACGACAAGTTACTGGTTTCCGCCAGTGTTCTGAAGGATATGAACACTTACACCCAAGGCCACTTCGTCTATTTCAACCTGCAAGCAGATGGGCAGCCCAATCAAGGTTTCGGTAAAAATGGAATCGTGACCGGGCTCTTTGAACCATCGGATCAGCAATGGCCCTCAAATGGCCTGAAAGTGCTCACGGCGGATCACCAGTCCTACTTGCTGTGCGGAGCCCTGACGCACAACTCAAGCACTCCCGTACCCGCAGTAGCTAAAAGCCAACTAACCGGAGCACCCGTCCTTCAGTTCGGTAAAAACGGCCTATCGGTACTGAATCTGCCAATCACCTACGAACAAGGCCCCAACCAAGCGCCAGGCGTGGACGCGGCCCTTCAAAGTACCGGGAAGATAATCACCCTGCACTTGTACACAGGCGAACCCGGACACTGGGGAGCTCTGATAGCCCGTATAAATGCCGACGGCCAAACCGACCTCGCCTTCAATAGTGGCCGTGGCTATATCGACACCCTTAAGGCGGGCGAGAACACGGCTTTAGCAGGCCTCGCCATTCAAGCGGACGACAAGATTCTCGCTTACGGCCACAGCGTCCATGTCAGGGGTATCAAGACGGGAATCCTCCAGCGTTACACCTCGGAAGGTGCGGTAGATACAACCTTCGCGATCAGCGGCGAGTACCGAACCCAGGATCATCAATACCTTGATCTCGTTGCCACCCATGAAAAGATCCTTGCGTGCGGCTCTGCTGCGCAAGGAGCACTGCTTATCTCACTAGACCCCGACGGCGTGCCGGATCCCGGCTTCAACAATGGCCTACCGGTAATCACGGCAAACGTGACCCGTTGGCACAAGTTGCTGGTGGACTCTGGCAAAATCGTAGCGGTCGGCACCCTTGAAGAGGTATTGAACAAAACGGCCGTGATGGCGCGCTTCAATAGCAATGGCGAGATCGATACAAGCTTCGGGCCTAACGGCACCGGCATCGTTGAGCTGGACTTCAACCAGCAGTTCAGCGAGCCCATTGGGCTGGTCATGGACCAACAAAAACGATTGCTCGTATTGATGTCCTTATCAGGCCTCACGCTTGAACCAACCTTCCTGCTGGCTTGTTATTTTTCCGAATCGCAGGCGTAAAAAAGGCGCCACCGGCGCCTTTTTAAAGCTTGAATCAGCGCTTGTCGCGGCGCTTCTTGTCGGCCTTCTTGTGGTGAGTCATCAAACGACGCTTCTTGTTCACCTGACGGTCAGTCAGTGTGTTCTTGTTGCCTTCGTATGGGTTCTCGCCCCCCTTGAACTCGATACGGATCGGCGTACCGACCAGCTTCAAGACACGGCGGTAGGTGTTTTCCAAGTAACGCACGTAGGACTTAGGCACCTTCTCGATCTGGTTACCGTGGATCACGATAATCGGCGGGTTGGCACCACCCAAGTGGGCGTAACGCAGTTTGATCCGGCGGTTGTTGACCATCGGCGGCGCATGCTCGCCCACCGCATCTTCCAGGATCTGGGTGAGACGGTTGGTCGGCCAGCGGGTGACTGCGGACTTGAAAGAATTCTGTACGGAAGCGTACAGGTTACCCACGCCAGTACCGTGCAATGCCGAGATAAAGTGAATATCGGCGAACTCGACGAAGAACAGGCGGCGCTGCAGCTCGATCTTGACGAAATCGCGCTCGCTCGGCGTCATGCCGTCCCACTTGTTGATCGCGATGACCAATGCCCGGCCCGCTTCCAGGGCAAAGCCCAGCAAGTTGAGGTCGTGGTCCACCACGCCTTCGCGGGCGTCCATCACGAAGATCACCACGTTGGCGTCTTTGATCGCTTGCAGGGTTTTCACCACGGAAAACTTTTCAACTTCCTCGTGGATCTTGCCGCGCTTGCGCACACCGGCTGTGTCAATCAGCGTGTACTTCTCGTCGTTACGCTCGAACGGGATGTAGATACTGTCGCGGGTGGTGCCAGGCTGGTCGTACACGATTACCCGGTCTTCACCGAGCATACGATTGACCAGGGTCGACTTGCCGACGTTAGGACGGCCGATGATGGCGATCTTGATACCGTCTTTTTCACTAGGGCCAGGAATGCGCTTGGCTTCCTCACCTTCGGCAACGATCTCTTCTTCGCCTTCTTCTTCCTCAGCATCATCCTTCGGGAAGTCGCGCAGAGCGATTTCCAGCATCTGCGTGATGCCGCGGCCGTGGGCACCGGCAACCGGGATC
This sequence comes from Pseudomonas sivasensis, assembly GCF_021391435.1. Classification (NCBI taxonomy): domain Bacteria; kingdom Pseudomonadati; phylum Pseudomonadota; class Gammaproteobacteria; order Pseudomonadales; family Pseudomonadaceae; genus Pseudomonas; species Pseudomonas sivasensis. Next base: position 5,194,715 of record NZ_CP090029.1, read on the forward strand.
GCGTCGCCCAGGCCCATCGGGCTGAATTCAGCACGGGCCGCCTCAGGATCGATGTTATCGATCTTGTTCGCGACCAAATAGGAACGCTTGTTACGCTTGCGCAGGTGCTCGCCGATCATCTGGTCGGCAGCGGTGTAGCCAGCGCGGGCGTCCACCAGGAACAACACGACATCGGCTTCTTCAATGGCCAGCAGCGACTGCTCGGCCATTTTTTCGTCCATGCCATGCTCATCACCGGAGATACCACCGGTGTCGACAATAATGTAGGAGCGCCCTTGCCACTTTGCCTCACCGTATTGGCGATCACGGGTCAGACCGGACAAGTCGCCGACAATAGCGTCGCGAGTCCTGGTCAGGCGGTTGAACAAGGTGGACTTGCCGACGTTAGGTCGGCCCACCAGGGCGATTACGGGAACCATGCGGCTCTCCACTTCGTTATTTCAGAAAATACAAAAGCCGCTGCAGGGCAGCGGCTGGTGCTCGGGGCAGCATCGTCAGATGCCGCATGCCCCGCCGAAGCGGGGCCGCCTGGGTGTTACCCCAAGCATAGTTCTTACTTGATGGTCAGGGCTTCCAGCTTGCCGCTGTTGCCATACACATAAAGCATGTTACCCACCACCAGCGGACGCGCGCGTAGGCCGTCGCTGTCGATACGCTCGCGACCTACGAAGCGACCATCCACCTGGCTCAGCAGATGCAAGTAGCCTTCGAAATCGCCGACCGCTACGTAGCTGGAGAACACTTCCGGTGCCGACAGTTGACGGCGAGCCAGGGAGTCGTTGCTCCACAACGCGGTGGTGGAACGCTCGTCGACACTTTCAACAGTGCCGGATGCCAGGCTGACGTAGACGCTGCCAAACCCTTGGGAGACACCGGCGTAGCTGGAAGCATCACGCTGCCAGTTAACGCGGCCGCTCTGCAGGTCCAGCGCCGCAACACGGCCCTGATAGGTGGCGACGTAGAGGGTTTCACCCGACAGCAGCAAGCCACCGTCGATATCCACTACACGATCCAGCTCGGAACGACCTTGCGGGATTGCCACACGGGTTTCCCAGGCCGGCACGCCGTTCTGGGTGTCCAGGGCGACCACTTTACCGGTCGACAGGCCTGCAACGGCCAGATTGTTGGTTACAACCGGACCACTGGTACCACGCAGGGTCAACACCGCAGGAGTACTGTCGTACAACCAGCGCTGGTTGCCGGTAGCGGCATCCAGACCGATTACACGGTCATCCTGGGTCTGCACCACAACGATGTCGCCGTTGGTGGCAGGGGGTGCGAGGACTTCACTGGTCACGCGAGCGCGCCATTTCTCTTCACCGGTGCTGGAATCGAGGGCAACCACTTCGCCTTTCAGCGTGCCGACCATCACCAGGCCATAACCAACGCCTACGGCGCCGGACACAGGCAATTCGAGGTCAGTCTTCCATTTCACATCGCCGTTCATGCGATCCATGGAGATCACTACGCCGGTCACGTCAGCAGCCACAATGTTGTCACCGTCGATTGCCGGAACCAACATGTTGTAGGTCTCGCCCTGGCCGTCACCGATGGAGCGGCTCCATTGCTTTTGCAGGACTACTTCTTCCTTGAAGCTGGTCAGCTCGGCCGGAGGCAGTTCTTTTTTACTGTTGCTGCTGCAACCCGCGGCCAGAACGGCCAGAGCCAGCAATGCTGCATGTTTCCAACGGATCACGTCACGCATCCCCTTTGGCCAAGTCGTCGAGCTTGATTTGTAAGCCACCGACCGCCGCTTCATCAGACAGCGCCGCCTTGGCTTTCTTGTACGCAGCATTGGCTTCATCGGTACGACCCAATTGGACCAACAGGTCGCCCTTGAGCTCTTCGCGAGTAGCAACAAATGCCTTGTCCGCATCACCGTCGAGCAGTTTGAGTGCTTCGTCAGCTTTGTTCTGTGCCGCCAATACCTGGGCCAGGCGCTGACGTGCGATTTCACCCAGGGTCGGGTTGGTCGGCTTGTCGGCGATAGCCTTCAGTTCTGCAGCGGCGTCATCCAGCTTGCCGGTATCGACCGCGACCTTCGCGACGAACAGGCTGCCGTATTGGGCGTAGGTGCTACCGCCGAATTCGTTCTTCAGCTTGCCGGCCAGGTCCGCCACTTGCGCAGGGTCGGGCTTGCCGTCCGGCGTCAGGGTGGTTTCCAGCAATTGCTGATAGAGGATAGAGGCGCCCTGGGACTGGTTGGCCTGATATTTTGTCCAGGCTTGCCAGCCGAACACCACCACTAAAGCCAGCAGACCGCCAGTAACCAGGGGCTTGCCGTTACGCTGCCACCAGTCCTTGAACTCGGCCAACTGCTCATCATCAGTACTCGACACCCCAATACTCCTTAATCGCTAAATTCGGCTGTTCGACAGCTTCAACCCTGCACGACGCAGGTGGCCAAGTGCGCAGCGAGCGCATCAAAGGCAATGTTCTGTTGCTCGCCCTGGCCACGCAGGGGTTTGAAACCTATCACTTGCTGGGCCAACTCGTCATCGCCGAGGATCAGTGCATACAGTGCACCGCTCTTGTCGGCCTTCTTGAACTGACTCTTGAAGCTGCCCGCGCCGGCATTGATCTGAAGGCGCAGGTTCGGCAACTGGTCGCGCACGCTCTCGCTCAAGGCCAGGGCCGCCAGTTCGGCTGCCTCACCAAAGGCGCACAGGTACACATCCACCTGGCGGGAGATTTCTGCGGGGATTTGTTCCAGAGTTTCCAACAGCAGGATCAGCCGTTCGATGCCCATGGCAAAACCCACGCCGGTGGTCGGCTTGCCGCCCATCTGCTCGACCAAGCCGTCGTAACGGCCACCCGCGCACACAGTGCCTTGGGCGCCTAGTTTGTCAGTGACCCATTCGAACACGGTTTTGCTGTAGTAATCGAGACCACGCACCAACTTAGGGTTGATTACGTAGGGAATGCCGGCCGCATCCAGGCGAGCCTTGAGGCCCTCGAAGTGCACGCGGGATTCGTCATCCAGGTAGTCGGCCATTTTCGGCGCATCGACCAGTACGGCTTGCGTGTCGGCGTTCTTGGTGTCCAGCACGCGCAACGGGTTGGTTTTCAGACGGCGCTGGCTGTCTTCGTCCAACTTGTCCAGATGCGCAGACAGGTACTCGACCAGTGCGACGCGGTAGCGGCCACGGGATTCGCTGGTGCCCAGACTGTTGAGTTCAAGCTTGACCGCATCACGAATGCCAAGCATGCCCCACAAGCGCCACGTCATCACGATCAGCTCGGCATCGATGTCCGGACCGTCGAGGTTGAATACTTCCAGGCCGATCTGGTGGAACTGACGATAGCGGCCTTTTTGCGGACGCTCGTGGCGAAACATCGGACCGATGTACCATAGTTTTTGCGGCTGGCCGCCACCGGTGAGGCCGTGCTCAAGCACAGCGCGCACGCACGCGGCAGTGCCTTCCGGACGCAGAGTCAGGGAGTCGCCGTTACGGTCTTCAAAGGTGTACATCTCTTTTTCGACGATATCGGTCACTTCACCGATGGAGCGCTTGAACAGCTCGGTGAACTCGACGATCGGCATGCGGATCTGCTTGTAACCGTAGTTATCCAGCAGACGCGCGACAGTATTCTCGAAGTAGCGCCACAGGGGCGTCTGCTCCGGCAGGATGTCGTTCATGCCACGAATGGCTTGCAGAGACTTGCTCACATCAAATCCTTAAATTCGTTCAATCAGCCGCGAGCGATCAGCGCTGCGTCAGCGGCGACCTTTTCGGCCGCTTTCTCGCGGATCAGCTTTTCCAGCTCATCCACAAGATTGTCATTCGTTAACTTCTGCGACGGCTTGCCGTCGATGTAAATCAGGTTGGGTGTACCGCCGGTCAAGCCCACATGCGCTTCCTTGGCTTCACCCGGCCCGTTGACCACGCAACCGATCACCGCAACATCCAGCGGTACCAGCAGGTCTTCAAGGCGCAACTCCAAATCGTTCATGGTTTTCACCACGTCGAAGTTCTGCCGCGAGCAGCTCGGGCAGGCAATGAAGTTGATGCCACGGGAACGTAAACGCAGGGATTTGAGAATGTCGTAACCGACTTTCACTTCCTCTACAGGGTCTGCCGCCAACGAGATGCGGATAGTATCGCCAATCCCTTCGGCGAGCAGCATACCGAGACCTACCGCAGATTTCACTGTGCCTGAGCGCAAACCGCCAGCCTCGGTGATACCCAAGTGCAATGGCTGCACGATTTCCTTCGCAAGCAGCCGGTAAGCTTCAACCGCCATGAACACGTCGGAGGCTTTTACGCTGACTTTGAAGTCTTGGAAATTCAGGCGTTCAAGGTGCTCAACGTGGCGCAATGCCGACTCAACCAGCGCCGCCGGAGTGGGCTCGCCGTATTTCTTTTGCAGGTCTTTTTCCAGAGAACCTGCGTTGACGCCGATGCGGATCGGGATCCCACGATCACGGGCAGCATCCACCACCGCGCGCACACGGTCTTCACGACCGATGTTGCCTGGGTTGATACGCAGGCAATCGACACCCAGTTCAGCCACGCGCAACGCGATCTTGTAGTCGAAGTGAATGTCTGCAACCAACGGCACCTTGACCAACTGTTTGATGCGGCCGAAGGCTTCCGCAGCGTCCATGTCCGGCACGGAAACCCGCACTATGTCCACGCCAGCGGCTTCCAAACGGTTGATCTGGGCCACAGTGGCGGCTACATCATTGGTGTCGCTGTTGGTCATACTTTGTACTGCGATGGGGGCGTCGCCGCCCACCGGCACCGAGCCGACCCAGATCTTGCGCGATACGCGACGTTTGATTGGAGATTCGCCGTGCATGACTATTGTCCCAACTTGAGGCGAGCAGTCTCGCCACTGGTGAACGGCGCCACGTCCACAGGCTGACCGTTGTAGGCCACTTGCGCGCCACGGGCGAAGCCCAGACGCAGCGTCAGAGGAGGCTTACCGCCTTGGTCAAGAGTATCTCCCTTACGCTTAAGACCACTAAACAGCACTTTACCGTTGCCATCGGTGACTTGCGTCCAGCAGTCAGCAATGTAGGTCACTTGTACGCGCCCGTCACCGGCGATCAATGCTGGAGTGGTAGGTGGCGAAATAGCTGGCGTAGCCGAGGCTGCTGGAGCGGGGGGCGCGGACGCGGGTGCTGCCGGCGTATGAGCCTGGGCGGTGGGCGCTGCCGGAGTCGCTGGCGCTACAGGAGCAGGCACAGCGGCGGTTGTCGCAGGAGCGGTTTCCGGGGCCGGTTGCTCGGTCGCGAGCGGCGCTTCAGACGTGGCCTGCCCCTCGGCAACAGCCTGGTCTTCCGGTTCATCCAACGGATGGATCTGCGTGGTGCCATCGGCGCTTTCGACTTCGACGTGCTCCATCGCGCTGCTGGTCAGGTCTTTACTGCGCTGAGAGGCTTGGTCTTGCCACCAGACAAACCCGCCACCGATCACCGCAACAAGCAGCAACAGGCTAACAATTCGCAAAATGGTGTGGGAAACGCGCACTGGCTCTTCGATACGACCCAGGCCATGAACACTGCTGCCCTGGGAATCGGTGCCGGTGAATTGGTCGAACTCCTGAACCAGAACGGTCTGGTCGATACCCAGCAATTTGGCGTATGCGCGGATATAGCCTCGGGCGAAGGTGTGCCCAGGCAGCTTATCGAACGCGCCAGCTTCCAGATTGCCCAAGGACGTGGTGGTCAAATTGAGCTTGAGGGCCACTTCCGCCAGCGACCAACCATTGCTTTCGCGGGCCTGACGCAAGGTTTCGCCTGGGTTTACGCGATTAGCTGCTACAACTTCCGGGTGCGCCGCTTTCATCATTGCTCCGACAGGTATTGCTGATATTCCGGCGTACCGGGATAGAGTCGTTCGAGTTGCTGGCCAAAATGTGCGGCCGTGTCGCGTTCTTCATGAACTGTCGCCAGGCGCACACCGAGCAATAGACTACGTGCATTTTGCCCGCTGAGCAGGCTAAAACGCTCGTAATAGTCACGTGCCGGCACATAATGCCTGTCTTCGTAAGACAACTCAGCCATTTCGAGCAACGCCCGCGGCTGGCGACTGTTCAGGTGCAGGGCTTTTTCCAATTGCTGGCGAGCACTGTCGCGCTGGCCGAGACGCATTGAGGTCACCCCAAGGTTCTCGAAGACCCGCGAACGCTCTGGGTAAAGGGTGTCGGAAGAAGCTTGCTGGAAATAACGGGAAGCCTGGTCATAACGTTTCTGTTCGAACAGGAAGCTGCCGTAATTGTTCAGCAGCCGAGGGTCGGCAGGACGGAAGGCCAAAGCCTTTCTGAAATACTGATCGGCAAGTTCAGGTTCGGCCTGGGCTTGGAACACCAAGGCCAATGCAGCGTTGGCGTCGGCATCGTTGTTGTCCAGCTCAAGGGCCTTTTTCAAAGGCACCTTGGCCTGCTCGCTCATGCCCTGCTGCAGGTAACCCAACCCCAGTTGCACATAGGCAACTCGCGCCTCATCACGACCTTTACCGGTTTGCAAAGGGCTCTCATGGCCCGATGAAACACAACCGGCCGCGAGGCCGGTAACAAGCAGAAGCAGCGCAAGGCGCAAGGGCATAGAGATCCTCTCTCAGATTCGATTCACAGCGATTTGCGGCATGTCGTCGGCGGCATTCAGTTCACGCACGGCGATATAACGTTCGCTGCGACGGGTGCGATCCAGCACCTGTCCTACCAATTGGCCGCAGGCGGCGTCGATGTCTTCACCACGAGTGGTGCGTACGGTGACGTTGTAGCCTGCCTGGTGCAGTTGATCCTGGAAACGACGAATGGCGTTGTTGCTCGGCCGCTCGTAGCCAGAATGGGGAAACGGGTTAAACGGGATCAGGTTGATCTTGCACGGGGTGTTCTTGAGCAACTCGATCATCTCGATCGCGTGTTCGACCTTGTCGTTGATGTCCTTGAGCATGGTGTACTCAATGGTCAGCACGCGTTTCTCACCCAAAGTCGCCATGTAACGCTGGCAAGATTCGAGCAGCATCTTAAGCGGATACTTCTTGTTGATCGGCACCAATTGGTTACGCAATGCGTCATTAGGTGCGTGCAGCGACAACGCCAGGGATACGTCGATGTGCTTGGCCAGCTCATCAATCATCGGTACCACACCGGAGGTCGACAGGGTCACACGGCGTTTGGAGATGCCGTAGCCCAGGTCGTCCATCATCAGATGCATGGCCGCAATCACGTTGTCGAAGTTCAGCAGCGGCTCACCCATGCCCATCATCACCACGTTGGTGATGGCACGGTCGACGGTCGCCGGGACGCTGCCAAAGGATTTGTTGGCAATCCACACCTGGCCGATGACTTCGGCGGCAGTGAGGTTGCTATTGAAGCCTTGCTTGCCGGTGGAGCAGAAACTGCAATCCAGGGCACAGCCTGCCTGGGACGAAACGCACAAGGTGCCACGTTTGCCCTGGGGAATGTACACGGTCTCGACGCAGCTGCCGGACGCCACGCGCACCACCCATTTACGGGTGCCGTCGGTGGAAATGTCCTCGCTGACAACTTCGGGACCACGGACCTCAGCAATGGCCTTGAGCTTGTCGCGCAGGGCCTTGCTGACGTTCGTCATGGCGTCGAAATCGTCGACACCAAAGTGGTGAATCCATTTCATTACCTGACCGGCACGGAAGCGCTTCTCCCCGATTGAGTCGAAGAATTTCTCCATTTCCGGCTGAGTCAGACCCAGCAGGTTGGTTTTAACAGTCGATGTAGTCATGGATTCACCCTCACTCTTTAAGCCAATGCTTAGCGAGCGGTTACTTCAGTAGCAGCGAAAAAGTACGAGATTTCGCGAGCAGCGGCAGCTTCGGAGTCCGAGCCGTGTACAGCATTGGCGTCGATGGATTCAGCGAAGTCAGCACGGATAGTGCCGGCAGCAGCTTCTTTAGGGTTGGTAGCGCCCATCAGCTCACGGTTCAGAGCGATAGCGTTTTCCCCTTCCAGAACCTGAACAACAACAGGACCGGAGATCATGAAGGCAACCAGGTCGCCGAAGAAGCCACGAGCGCTGTGCTCAGCGTAGAAGCCTTCAGCTTCAGCCTTGGACAGTTGCTTGAGTTTCGAAGCTACAACCTTCAGGCCGGCTTTTTCGAAACGAGTGGTGATCTCGCCGATGACGTTTTTTGCAACAGCGTCAGGCTTGATGATGGAGAAAGTACGTTGAACAGCCATGGTGTAACTCCAGAAACGGTAATTTACGAAAAATTAAACCCGCGAATTATACGCGGGTTATTGGGTATTGCCTAACTGCGTAAAAGGCGGCTCAGTCTGCTTCTTCGATCCACAGGCCCTGAATCGCCTCCAGAACCTTTTCGCCACCCCGATCCGGGATGTCATCGAATTCCGGCAGCGCCATTACGAGATCACGCAGTTTGACGAAGTTCACGGTAAGAGGATTGACCTCAGGATGAGCTTCAGCAAGTTGTATAGCGATTTCTTGTACATCAACCCATTTCAGGCTCATGACAGTTCCTTGAATCAATGCGGCGCTTCGGCCGCATGGTTGAGCGAATATTTCGGAATTTCGACAGTGATGTCCTCAGTTCCCACCTTTGCCTGACAGCTTAGACGCGATTGCGCTTCCAAGCCCCAGGCACGATCGAGAAAGTCCTCTTCCAGCTCGTCGGCTTCTTCAAGCGAATTGAAACCCTCGCGAATGATGCAGTGACAAGTGGTACAGGCGCACACGCCACCACAAGCGCTTTCGATTTCGATGTGGTTGTCATGGGCAACTTCGAGGATGGACTTGCCGGTCTCAGCCTCCACAACCATACCGTCCGGACAATGCTCGGCGTGTGGCAGAAAAATGACCTGCGGCATTAATTATTCCTCGATTTCATTCAGGTTGCGTCCCGCCAGGGCGGCTTTTACCGTCTGGTCCATACGGCGGGCGGCAAAGGCATCGGTCACTTGCGACAAGCGCTTGGTCTGTTGCTCGATAGCATAACCATCAGTGCCTTTCATCAGTTCGGCCAATTCATGCATCTGCAGGTCGATGACCATGCGCTCTTCGGCATCCAGCAGGCGTTCGCCGTCAGCCTCAAGGGCGCCCTGCACCGCTTCAAGCAGGCGCTGCGCATCCACTTGCTGTTCGCGCAGCACACGGGCGACCTTGTCGTCACCGGCGTACTGGAACGAGTCCTTGAGCATCTTGGCGATTTCGCCGTCGGTGAGGCCGTAGGAAGGCTTCACCTGGATGCTGGCTTCAACACCCGACCCCAGCTCACGGGCCGCGACACTAAGCAGGCCGTCGGCGTCGACTTGGAAGGTCACACGAATTTTCGCAGCACCGGCTACCATCGCAGGGATACCACGCAATTCGAAACGCGCCAGGGAGCGGCAGTCACTGATCAGCTCGCGCTCGCCTTGCAGCACATGAATCATCATGGCCGTCTGGCCGTCTTTATAAGTGGTGAAGTCCTGGGCGCGGGCGACGGGGATGGTGGTGTTGCGCGGAATCACCTTCTCCATCAAGCCGCCCATGGTCTCCAGCCCCAGCGACAACGGAATCACGTCGAGGAGCAGCAGTTCGCCACCATCGCGCTTGTTGCCGGCCAAGGTGTCTGCCTGGATCGCTGCGCCGATGGCGACTACTTGATCGGGGTCGATTTCGGTCAGTGGCTCGCGACCAAAAGCCTCGGCAACTGCCCCACGAACACGCGGCACACGGGTCGAACCACCCACCATGACCACGGCACCGACGTCTTCCAACTCGATACCGGAATCACGTACGGCGCGACGGCACGCCTTGAGGCTGCGGGCGACCATTGGCTCGATCAACGCATCGAAGGCTTCGCGCGTCAGCGGTGCCGACCAGTTGCCGTAAGACACGTCAATAGAGGCAGCATCAGTCAGCGCTTCTTTAGCGGCACAAGCAGTTTGCAGCAAGTTGCGCTGTGCGCCTGGATCCAAGTCCGCGGACAAGCCGGCACTGCTGATAATCCAGCCTGCGATCGCGTGGTCGAAGTCATCGCCGCCCAGCGCGCTGTCGCCACCAGTAGCCAGCACCTCAAACACACCGCCGGTCAGGCGCAGGATCGAAATATCAAAAGTGCCGCCGCCCAGGTCATAAATGGCAACCAGACCTTCGGCGTGCTGGTCCAGACCGTAGGCCACAGCAGCAGCAGTCGGCTCGTTGAGCAGGCGCAGCACGTTGAGGCCGGCAAGCTTCGCCGCATCCTTGGTGGCTTGACGCTGTGCGTCGTCGAAATAAGCTGGAACCGTGATCACTGCACCGACCAATTCGCCGCCCAAGGTCGTTTCTGCACGCTGGCGCAGCACCTTGAGGATATCAGCCGACACTTCCACCGGGCTTTTCGGCCCCTGGACAGTATCGATGAAAGGCATGTGGGATTCGCCGCCGACAAAGCGATACGGCAGTTGGTCGCCGAGCTGCTTGACGTCGGACAAGCCACGCCCCATCAAGCGCTTGACAGACAGCACAGTGTTCAAAGGATCGCTAGATGCCGCCAACTTGGCAGACTCACCGACCTCGGTGCGATCAGCGTGATAGCGCACGGCCGAGGGCAGGATGACCTGCCCATCAGCGTCCGGCAGCGGTTCGGACAGGCCACTGCGCAGGGCAGCGACCAGGGAATTGGTGGTGCCCAGGTCAATCCCGACCGCCAGGCGACGCTGGTGCGGTTGAGGGCTTTGGCCGGGTTCGGCGATTTGCAGTAATGCCATGGTAATCAGGTCTTATCTGTCTATCAGGCGTGCATCACGGGCAGCACTGGGTTAATCGTCGAGGCGCTCTTCTAGCTGGCGCACTTCGTAGGTGAGCTTGTCGAGGAACTGCATACGTCGCATCAGGCGTTCAGCCTGTTCACGTTGCTCTGCATCATCCCAACAGGCTGCGAAGCTTTCGTTGAGCTCATCCTGGGCCACTTTCAGACGGCGCTTGAAGACGGCGACACCGGCCACATCGGCCTCGTCGTGTAGGTCTTCGAGCTCTTCGCGCCACTGCATTTGCTGCATCAGGAAGTCGGGATCGTGAACCGTGACTTCAATCGGCAACTCGCCGCCGTTCATGGCGAGCAGGTAACGCGCGCGCTTTGGCGGACTCTTCAGTGTCTGATAGGCCTCGTTGAGGCTGGCCGACTGCTGCAGGGCCAGGCGTTGCTCACGCTCGGAAGCGTCAGCGAAGCGGTCCGGATGCACCCCACGCGCCAACTCTCGGTAGCGCGTGGCAAGCTGCTCAAGGTCCAGCCGAAAGCTCGGCTGCAGCTCGAATAAAGCGAAATGACAAGGAGTACCCACGAATAGCCTCAGATGTTGAAGCTTTCGCCGCAGCCACACTCACCGCGTACGTTGGGGTTGTTGAACTTGAAGCCCTCGTTCAACCCTTCCTTGACGAAATCGAGTTCGGTGCCGTCCAGGTAGGTCAGGCTTTTAGGATCGATGATCACTTTCTCGCCGTGACTTTCGAACACCTGGTCTTCCTCAACCACCTCGTCGACAAACTCCAGCACGTAGGCAAGGCCGGAACAGCCCGTGGTGCGAACACCCAGACGAATCCCCTCACCTTTACCGCGCCCATTCAGGGAGCGGCGAATGTGCTGCGCAGCCGCTTCTGTCATGCTGATAGCCATCGTTGACTCCTTACTCGTCGCCAAATGCTTAGATCAAGCCTTTCTTCTGCTTGTAGTCGCGAACGGCCGCCTTGATGGCGTCTTCTGCGAGTACGGAGCAGTGGATTTTCACTGGCGGCAGGGCCAGTTCTTCGGCCAACTGGGTGTTGCTGATAGTCACAGCCTCATCCAGAGTCTTGCCTTTCATCCATTCGGTTGCCAGAGAACTGGAGGCGATGGCCGAACCGCAACCGTAAGTCTTGAACTTGGCGTCTTCGATGACGCCAGCTTCGTTGACTTTGATCTGCAGGCGCATCACATCGCCGCACGCCGGAGCGCCGACCATGCCGGTGCCGACATCAGGATCTTCCGCGTTCATCTTGCCGACGTTGCGCGGGTTTTCGTAGTGGTCAATGACCTTTTCGCTGTAAGCCATGGTACTGAATCCTCACTCATCAGGGCCGCTCTGGAACCCTGTAAAAACGCCTGCGTTTTCCGCCACGTTCCTACAGAGCTTGGGTGGCGGCTTCTATAGTTAGTGTGCCGCCCACTCGATCTTGGAAATATCGACACCGTCTTTGTACATGTCCCACAGCGGCGACAGAACGCGCAGCTTGTTGACGGCTTCGCAGACTTTCTGCGCGGCGTAGTCGACTTGTTCTTCGGTGGTGAAGCGGCCGAACGTAAAGCGGATCGAGCTATGTGCCAGTTCGTCGTTGCGGCCCAGGGCGCGCAGTACGTACGAAGGCTCAAGAGAGGCCGAGGTGCAGGCCGAACCGGACGAAACCGCCAGGTCCTTGAGCGCCATGATCAGCGACTCGCCTTCGACGTAGTTGAAGCTCAAATTCAAGTTATGCGGTACGCGGGCGGTCATGCTGCCGTTTATGTACAGCTCTTCAAGGTTCTCGACCTGCTTGTAGAAGCGATCGCTCAGGGCCTTGATGCGCACGTTTTCGGCAGCCATGTCTTCCTTGGCTACACGGAAGGCTTCGCCCATGCCTACGATTTGGTGGGTCGCCAGGGTGCCAGAACGCATGCCGCGTTCGTGACCGCCGCCGTGCATGGTGGCCTCGATGCGCACGCGTGGCTTACGGCTCACGTACAGCGCGCCGATACCTTTAGGCCCGTAAGTCTTGTGGGCCGAGAACGACATCAGGTCAACTTTCAGCTTGGACAGGTCGATATCAACCTTGCCGGTGGACTGAGCAGCGTCGACGTGCAACAGAATGCCCTTGGAGCGAGTCAGCTCGCCGATGGCCGAGATGTCGTTGATGGTGCCGATTTCGTTGTTTACGTGGATCACGGAAACCAAGATTGTGTCTTCACGCAGCGCGGCTTCAATCATGGCCGGGGTGACGATACCGTCGGTGGTCGGCTCAAGGTAGGTAACTTCGAAACCTTCACGCTCCAGTTGACGCATGGTGTCGAGGACAGCCTTGTGCTCAATCTTGGTGGTGATCAGGTGCTTGCCTTTGGTCGCGTAGAAATGCGCCGCGCCCTTGATTGCCAGGTTGTCGGACTCAGTGGCGCCGGAAGTCCAGACGATTTCGCGCGGGTCGGCATTAACAAGGTCGGCGACTTGGCGACGAGCATTCTCGACCGCTTCCTCGGCTTTCCAGCCGAATACATGGGAACGGGAGGCCGGGTTGCCGAAGTTTCCATCGACCAGCAGGCACTCGCTCATCTTTTGCGCGACACGCGGATCAACCGGGGTGGTCGCTGAGTAATCAAGGTAAATCGGCAATTTCATGGACTTTCTCCTAAATCAGGCTGGCTGGCGTGCCGTTAGCTCTTCGGCTGTCACTCGACGGCGGACGCTTCAATCTTGTCCAGACGCGGCGCCTTAGTGTTGCAACGGCGCTGGTCCTGACGCTGGGCTACTTCTTGTACCTCACGGCGAGTCACAAGATCAGCCAAGCTGATACCACTCAAAAACTCATGGATCTGCAGACTCAAGTCACACCACAAATGGTGCGTCAGGCAGGTGTCGCCTGCATGGCAGTCACCCAGGCCCTGGCATTTGGTCGCGTCAACGGATTCGTTGACCGCATCGATCACCTGGGCCACCTGAATGCCCTGCATATCGCGGGACAACTGATAGCCGCCACCTGGCCCACGCACGCTGGAGACCAGATTGCTACGGCGCAATTTGGCGAACAGCTGCTCAAGATAGGACAGGGAAATGCCTTGGCGCTCGGAGATATCGGCCAGGGACACCGGCCCAGTTTGCGCGTGCAGAGCCAGGTCGAGCATGGCAGTCACCGCGTATCGGCCTTTTGTAGTCAGTCTCATGGACAATTACCAAGGTGTTTCAGAATGTGGGCAAGTATGCGATTCCCGAGTATTTAAGTCAACTATAAGACCTAGTACTTTAGTCAGGATTACCCGTAAAAAGGGCGCGCGAATCATAGCAGGATGGGGTGGGGACGAACAGCGGGAACAGGGCCTAGCGGCTACTCCGAGACCAATGGAGGTCAAGGTGTAGGAGGCAACCGCTCCCAATAGCAGCGGACCAGCCCACTTAGTGAACGACTAACAAACCGCTATCGAGAGCAAGCCCCCTCCCACAGGTGACTTTCAGTGCCTGGAAGACCTCAACCAGTCTTCGTCGCAGCTTCGTCCTTGATCTCGGCGAAGTCCTCTTCGCGCAGCTCAGGAAGTTCTTTCGCACAGTAACTGCTGCCCAGCTCCTTCAGCGCGCCGCACATACCGTCCAGCTTCCCGTCCACCGCCTGCAAGTGGTCAAGCAACTGGCCGATGGCGCGCGCGACCGGATCAGGCATGTCTTCACTGACTCCATAGGCATCAAAGCCGATCTTCTCGGCCATTGCCTTGCGCTTTGCTTCCTGCTCATCGCCAACTTCCGGCTTGACGATGATTCGGCCCGGAATACCCACCACGGTTGCGCCAGGCGGTACAGCCTTGGTCACGACCGCATTGGAGCCAACCTTAGCGCCAGCACCTACGGTGAATGGCCCTAGCACCTTGGCGCCGGCCCCTACCACCACGCCATCGCCCAACGTTGGGTGGCGCTTGCCTTTGTTCCAGCTAGTGCCGCCCAACGTCACACCTTGATAGAGCGTGACATCGTCGCCAATCTCAGCAGTTTCACCGATGACGATACCCATACCATGATCGATAAAAAAACGGCGCCCAACCTTGGCCCCCGGATGAATCTCGATACCCGTCAACCAGCGGCCGAAGTTCGACACCAGTCGCGCCAGCCATTTCCAGCCCATGCCCCACAAGGCGCCGGACAGCCGATGAATCCAGATCGCGTGCATACCCGGATAGCAGGTCAGCACTTCAAAGGCGTTGCGGGCCGCCGGGTCACGGTGGAAAACACTCTGGATATCTTCTCGCAAACGCTCGAACATTTTTAATCCTTCCGCTTAAGAAGCTCGCCACGGGCCGCTTTTTGGGTTTCCGTGAGGATGCCACGCAATATATTCATTTCCGCCCGGCTTACCGAGCTGCGCCCGTACAACCGACGCAGGCGCGCCATCAAGTGCCGCGGCTTGTCAGGGTCAAGGAATTCGATAGCCACCAGGGTTTGCTCCAGGTGCTCATAGAACCGCTCCAGCTCATCCATGGTGGCCAGCTCGCCACTTTTGGTCGACGCAACCTCTTCCTTTTCCATTTTGCTTGGCTGACCGGCAGCTGCCAGCCACGCCATGCGCACTTCGTAAGTCAGCACCTGCACCGCAGCCCCGAGGTTCAGTGAACTGAATTCAGGGTCCGATGGAATGTGCACATGGTAGTGACATCGCTGCAGCTCCTCATTGGTGAGGCCGGAGTCTTCACGACCAAACACTAAGGCGATTTCAGCGCCACCAGCAGCCTCTTCCACCACTTTGCCGCCGCATTCACGGGGATCCAGCAAAGGCCAGGGGATACGACGATCACGGGCGCTGGTGCCGAGCACCAGATTGCAGCCGACCAAAGCATCCTCCAGGGTGGCGACGATCTGGGCTTTTTCAAGGATGTCATTGGCACCGGATGCACGGGCATCGGCCTCGTGATGCGGGAACACACGCGGTTCGACCAGCACCAGGCGCGTCAGCCCCATGTTTTTCATGGCACGCGCCACCCCACCGATATTGCCTGGATGACTGGTATTGACCAAGACGACACGAATGTTTTGCAGCAAGGGAGGCGCTCTCGGACACGGGAAAGGGGAGCAAATCTTACAGAACAGCCTAAGGTTATGCCATGAAAGCTAACGTCGTCCTTCACCTGAAGAAAGTTTCTGCTAGAATGCTCGGCTTTCTTTAACAACCTTAGGTGACACATCCATGCAGCCCATGCTGAATATCGCGCTGCGCGCCGCCCGCAGCGCCAGTGAATTGATTTTCCGCTCCATCGAGCGCCTGGATACCATCAAGGTCGACGAAAAAGACGCCAAGGATTATGTATCCGAGGTAGACCGCGCCGCCGAACAGAAAATCATCGACGCACTGCGCAAGGCTTACCCTACCCACGGCATCCTGGGTGAGGAAACCGGCCTGCATAAAGGTAGCGGCGAAGGCGAAGACTACCTGTGGATCATCGACCCACTGGATGGCACCACCAACTTCCTGCGCGGCATCCCCCACTTCGCAGTAAGCATCGCCTGCAAATACCGTGGCCGCCTGGAACATGCCGTCGTCCTCGACCCGGTTCGCCAGGAAGAATTCACCGCCAGCCGTGGCCGTGGCGCCCAGCTGAACGGTCGCCGCCTGCGAGTCAGCGGCCGTACCAGTCTCGACGGCGCCCTGCTGGGTACCGGCTTCCCCTTCCGCGATGACCAGATGGACAACCTGGAAAACTACCTGGGCATGTTCCGCGCCCTGGTTGGCCAGACCGCAGGTATCCGTCGCGCTGGCGCAGCGAGCTTGGACCTGGCCTATGTTGCTGCCGGTCGTTTTGATGCGTTCTGGGAGTCAGGCCTGTCCGAGTGGGACATGGCTGCAGGCGCTCTGCTGATCCAGGAAGCCGGTGGCTTGGTGAGCGACTTCACCGGTGGTCACGACTTCCTGGAAAAAGGCCACGTCGTTGCTGGCAACACCAAATGCTTCAAGGCAGTGCTGACGGCTATACAGCCACACCTGCCAGCCTCGCTGAAGCGTTAAGCTAGCGAGCATAAAAAAAGCACCCTTCGGGGTGCTTTTTTATGCCTGCGATTTGGTGCGAACTTGAATACCAGCAACGCTACCAATCAATGTGAAAGGGATGTTGCCTCCGATGACAGCAGCTCAGTTACAGACTCATTAACCGATGCGCCCACATCAAAAGCAAGCCCCCTCTCACACCTTCAACTATGACAAGCCTCAAATTATTGCTGGTTTTGACCCAACACTAAACGACCTTCTTTATCGACCGGAATCTGGCCACCCGGATCACGATCCATCCGCACCGAGCCTTCCTTACCATCCAAGGTGTAACGCACGTCATAGCCGACTACCTTGTCGCTGATGTCGTTGACGGTGTTACAACGCGTTTGTGTGGTGGTGTAGGTATCGCGATTCTGCATACCCTCTTGAACCTTGTTACCGGCATAACCACCACCGACCGCACCGGCTACCGTCGCTAGCTTCTTACCGTTACCGCCACCGATCTGATTACCTAGCAAACCACCCGCCAATGCACCCACAACGGTACCTGCGATCTGGTGTTGATCCTGCACCGGTCGCTGCCGAGTAACTGCGACGTCCTTACAGACTTCGCGAGGGGTCTTGATCTGGGTTTTTACCGGCTGCACCGCCAGCACTTGCGCATACTCAGGGCCGCTTTTTACCAGGCTGTAGGTGGCGACAGCACCCCCGGCAGTTACACCGACAGCACCCAATACCGCACCAACCAGTAACGACTTGTTCACGTTGAACCTCCTGACCATCACAAACGGACCGAAAGATCCGCGCTATACCCAGCCTTGGAGCAAAAAAAAAGGCACGAGTTCAATACTCGTGCCTTTCTTGTAACAGCAGATCAACAAGCGCTCATTAAGGGCGGTCGTCGACCTCCTTGCCAGTCGCGGCTGGAGGGATCAAGTCTTCGCTGTTGAGGTTCAACCAGATCAGCACCACGTTGGCGATGTAGATCGACGAGTAAGTACCCGCCAGAACGCCGATAAACAGCGCCAGGGAGAAGCCCCACAAGTTGTCACCGCCGAAGATCATCAGCGCAGCAATCGCCAGCAAAGTGGAGATTGATGTCGCCATGGTACGCAGCAGGGTCTGAGTGGTGGAGATGTTGATGTTCTCGATCAACGTCGCCTTGCGCAATACGCGGAAGTTCTCACGAACCCGGTCGAATACCACGATTGTGTCGTTGAGCGAGTAACCAATAATCGCCAGCACAGCCGCCAGTACGGTCAGATCGAAGGTTATCTGGAAGTACGCGAGAATACCTACGGTCACGATCACGTCGTGGATCAGCGACACAATCGCGCCGACACCGAACTTCCACTGAAAGCGGAAAGCCAGGTAAATCATGATGCCGACGAGTGCCATCAGCATGCCAAGGCCGCCTTGGTCGCGCAGCTCTTCACCTACTTGCGGGCCGACAAACTCGACGCGCTTGACCGACGCGGGATTGTCGCCGCCAACCTTTTGCAAGGCTTCGGCTACTTGGTGACCCAGTTGCGGATCTTCGCCTGGCATGCGCACCAGCAGGTCGGTGGTCGCACCAAAGCTCTGCACCACGGCCTCGTGATAACCGGCCTTTACCAGCTCGTTGCGCACTAAGGTAACGTCGGCCGGCTTCTCGTAGGTCAGCTCAATGAGCGTACCCCCGGTGAAATCCAAACCGTAGTTCAGGCCCTTATGGAACCAGCTGAACAACGCCAGAACGGTAAGGAGCACAGTGACGCCGAACGCAATGTTGCGAACGCCCATGAAGTTGATTGTACGTAACATGGCAGCCCCTTAAATCCACAACTTCTTGAAGTCACGCCCGCCAAAGATCAGGTTGACCATTGCGCGGGTCACCATGATGGCCGTGAACATCGAGGTAAAGATACCGAGGGACATGGTCACCGCAAAACCTTTGACAGGGCCGGTGCCCATGGCAAAGAGAATCCCGCCAACCAGCAATGTGGTCAGGTTGGAGTCGAGAATCGCGGTAAATGCCCGGCCGAAGCCTTCGTTGATTGCGCGCTGCACAGTCATGCCTGCGGCGATCTCTTCACGTATCCGCGAGAAGATCAGCACGTTGGCATCTACCGCCATACCCATGGTGAGTACGATACCGGCGATACCCGGCAAGGTCAGCGTAGCGCCCAGCAGCGACATCAAGGCCAGCAGCATCACCATGTTGCCCGCCAGGGCTACGGTAGCGATGATGCCGAAGAAGCGGTAGATGGCGATGATGAACAGCGACACGAACAACATGCCCCACAGTGCAGCATCCACGCCTTTGGTGATGTTGTCCGCACCCAGGCTCGGGCCGATGGTGCGCTCTTCAGCGAAGTACATCGGCGCCGCCAGGCCACCAGCACGCAGCAGCAGTGCCAGCTCCGAGGATTCACCCTGGCCGTTCAGGCCAGTGATACGGAACTGAGCACCCAGCGGCGACTGGATGGTCGCCAGGCTGATGATCTTCTTCTCTTCCTTGAAGGTCTGCACCGGCACGTCTTTCTCGACGCCGTTGACGATCTGCTTGGTGTAGGTAGTAACAGGACGCTGCTCGATGAAGATCACCGCCATACTGCGACCGACGTTGCTGCGCGTGGCGCGGCTCATCAGTTCGCCGCCGTGACCATCCAGGCGAATGTTAACTTCAGGTGTGCCGTGCTCGCCGAACCCGGCCTTGGCGTCGGTTACCTGATCACCCGTGATGATCAAACCACGCTCGATTTGCGCAGGCGGACGATTGCCTTCACGGAATTCGAACTCCTCGGAAGTCGCGCGGGAAGCGCCTGGCTCAGCTGCGAGACGGAATTCCAGGTTGGCAGTTTTACCCAGGATACGCTTGGCTTCAGCGGTGTCCTGCACGCCTGGCAGCTCAACCACAATGCGGTTGGCGCCCTGGCGCTGAACGATCGGCTCGGCCACGCCCAGCTCGTTGACGCGGTTACGTACCGTGGTCAAGTTCTGCTTGATGGAATACTCGCGGATTTCGGCGATCTTGGCCGGGCTCATTGCAAGACGCAGCACGGCCTGACCGTTCAGGTCAGCCGGTACGATGTCAAAATCGTTGAAGTTCTTGCGGATCAGCGCACGGGCCTGTTCGCGGGAAGCTTCGTCTGAGAAGCCCAACTGGATGGCGCCGTTGAGCTGCGGCAGGCTGCGATAACGCAACTTTTCTTTGCGCAGCAGGCTCTTCACATCGCCCTCATAGACTTTCAGGCGTGCGTCGAGGGCTTTGTCCATGTCGACTTCCAGCAGGAAGTGCACACCGCCGGACAAGTCCAGACCCAACTTCATCGGGTGCGCGCCAATGCTGCGCAGCCATTGCGGCGTGGTCTGTGCCAGGTTCAGCGCAACGACGTAGTCGTCACCCATGGCCTTGCGCACGACGTCTTTGGCCGGCAATTGGTCTTCTTGCTTGGTCAGGCGCAACAAGCCGCCTTTCGCACCAGCCGCCAATGTTGCCGCTTTAACTTGGATACCCGCGTCGTTAAGAGCCTTGCTCGCGCGTTCCAGGTCAGCCTGATTGACCTGCAACGAAGTGCTGGCGCCAGTGATCTGGATCGCCGGATCATCAGGATAGAGATTGGGAGCGGAATAAATAAAACCGATCGCCAGCACCGCCAGGATCAGTACGTATTTCCACAGAGGGTATTTGTTCAGCATCACGCCGCCCGCTTATAACGCGGGGCGCCTTGCGCGCCCCGTCGATTGGTAAAGGTTGTTACTTAGATCGCTTTGAGCGTGCCTTTTGGCAGCGTGGCGGCGATGGCGCCCTTCTGGAACTTCATTTCTACAGTGTCGGAGACTTCCAGAACCACGAAAGCGTCGGAAACCTTGGTGATTTTGCCGGCGATACCGCCAGTGGTCACAACTTCGTCACCTTTCTGCAGGCTGCCCAGCAGGTTTTTCTGCTCTTTGGCACGCTTGGCCTGTGGACGCCAGATCATGAGGTAGAAGATGACCAGGAAGCCGACCAGGAAAATCCACTCGAAACCACCGCCCATAGGGCCGGCAGCAGCAGGCGCAGCGGCGTCAGCCATGGCGTTAGAGATAAAAAAGCTCATTTAGCACTCCAGTTGCAAATAGTGAATCTTAGGGTCGGAAAACTCAGTCCAAGGGCGGCACAGGGAGCCCGCGCTTGGCATAGAAGGCATCGACGAAGGCGGCCAATGTACCCTGTTGAATAGCCTCGCGCAAACCAGCCATCAGGACTTGGTAGTGACGCAAATTGTGGATGGTATTCAACATGCTACCCAGCATTTCCCCGCATTTGTCCAGATGGTGCAGATAAGCACGGGAGAAGTTCTGGCAGGTGTAGCAATCACAGGTGGGATCCAGCGGCGAATCATCATGGCGATGGAACGCGTTACGGATCTTCAGCACGCCTGTATCGATAAACAGATGCCCATTGCGGGCATTACGGGTTGGCATCACGCAATCGAACATGTCCACACCGCGGCGCACACCCTCTACGAGATCTTCCGGTTTGCCAACGCCCATAAGGTAACGAGGTTTGTCAGCGGGCATCAGGCCTGGCAAGTAGTCCAGCACCTTGATCATCTCGTGTTTGGGTTCGCCTACCGACAAACCGCCGATGGCCAGGCCATCGAACCCGATTTTGTCGAGGCCTTCAAGCGAGCGTTTACGCAAGCTTTCATGCATACCGCCCTGGACGATACCGAACAGCGCAGCGGTGTTATCACCGTGGGCGTTCTTCGACCGCTGAGCCCAACGTAGCGACAACTCCATGGAGATTCTCGCGACATCTTCATCGGCCGGGTAAGGCGTGCACTCGTCGAAAATCATCACGATGTCCGAACCCAGGTCACGCTGTACCTGCATCGACTCTTCCGGCCCCATGAATACTTTAGAACCATCCACCGGCGAGGCGAACGTTACGCCCTCTTCCTTGATCTTGCGCATGGCGCCCAGGCTGAACACCTGAAAACCACCGGAGTCGGTGAGGATTGGGCCTTGCCACTTCATGAAATCGTGCAGGTCGCCGTGCTTCTTGATCACTTCCGTGCCCGGACGCAGCCACAGGTGGAAGGTGTTACCAAGAATGATCTCGGCACCGGTGGCGACGATGTCACGGGGCAGCATGCCCTTTACGGTGCCGTAGGTGCCAACCGGCATGAACGCCGGCGTCTCTACCGTACCGCGAGGGAAAGTAAGGCGACCGCGACGGGCTTTGCCGTCGGTGGCCAATAATTCAAACGACATACGACTCATAAGGTTTCCTCTGGGCCGCGTGGCGCCGGGTTACGGGTGATAAACATCGCATCACCGTAGCTGAAAAAACGGTACCCATTATTGATGGCCGCTTGATAAGCCGCCATGGTTTCCGGGTAACCGGCAAATGCCGACACCAGCATCAAGAGCGTGGATTCCGGCAGATGGAAATTGGTGACCAGGCAATCGACGACGTGGAACGGCCGGCCTGGGAAGATAAATATATCGGTGTCGCCACTGAACGGTTTGAGCACACCATCACGCGCCGCGCTCTCCAAGGAGCGCACGCTGGTGGTACCCACTGCGACTACACGCCCGCCACGAGCCTTGCACGCAGCTACCGCATCGACAACTTCCTGGCTGACTTCCAGCCACTCGCTGTGCATATGGTGGTCTTCGATGTTATCCACACGCACCGGCTGAAAGGTGCCGGCCCCCACGTGCAGGGTCACATAAGCCGTCTCGACGCCCTTGGCCGCAATCGCATCCAGCAGCGGCTGGTCGAAATGCAGTCCGGCCGTTGGCGCGGCAACCGCGCCTAGGCGCTGGGAGTACACCGTCTGATAGCGCTCGCGGTCCGAGACTTCATCAGGGCGGTCGATATAGGGAGGCAGCGGCATATGGCCGACGCGCTCCAGCAGAGGCAGAACCTCTTCGGCGAACTTGAGCTCGAACAATGCATCATGGCGCGCCACCATCTCCGCTTCGCCGCCGCCTTCGATCAGAATGCTCGAACCCGGCTTCGGTGATTTGCTGGAGCGCACATGGGCTAGCACGCGATAGCTGTCCAGCACGCGCTCCACCAGAATTTCCAGCTTGCCGCCGGAGGCTTTTTGGCCAAACAACCGCGCAGGGATTACGCGGGTGTTGTTGAACACCATTAAGTCGCCTGGTTTTAAATGCTTAAGCAAATCAGTGAATTGACGGTGTGCGAGGGCACCGCTGACCCCTTCCAGGGTAAGCAGTCGGCTGGCGCGACGCTCGGCCAAAGGGTGGCGTGCGATCAGCGAATCAGGGAGTTCAAAAGTAAAGTCAGAAACGCGCATGATGGGGTTCGTCTAGCAGGGCCGGGAAGTTTAGCGGAAATAGTGAAAATAGACCATGAAACGTGATTGACCAACGGTAATCTCATCTCTATACTTCGCCGCCATTGAGCCCTGATGGCGGAATTGGTAGACGCGGCGGATTCAAAATCCGTTTTCGAAAGGAGTGGGAGTTCGAGTCTCCCTCGGGGCACCATCTTAAAAAAAGACCTTGAATTTCAAGGTCTTTTTTTTCGTCTGTGGAAAAGTGAAGTCACGTCGCCAGAGGCCGGCAAAGGTGCCCAGAAGGCGAGAACAGACAAAACCAGCCCACAAGATAGTTACAAGCCTTAAAGATCGTTGAGCGCGCTCACGCCCCGCCCCAGAAGCCTTGTGATGACATCGAAAGCCCACTCTCGCTCACCTCCCATCACGCATAAGCCAACGCGCGAATCTCGAATTACGATATCGGCCTTATCGATTGGACGAATTTGGGCTACTCCGAGGCGTCGGCAACACCCAGGCCCAACCATTGAGAGATTTCTAGCTTAGGTAGAAGGCAATATCCGTTAGGAATCCTGGCAAATGTTCCGCATTAGGCAGTGCGCGTATCCGTAAGCGTCTGCCGAACTCAACTTGCATAAGCTTGAGATTCATTATGGAGGGCTTCGCAGAGAGCTGTAGGCAGGTTTCGAGTGCAATCAACTGTTGGTTGAGGCTCGTCTCAGCACACTCGGCCTGCCGCCCTACCCAAAGGAGATGAGATGAAGGACCAATCCGCCCCTATCCTGATTGTTATCCTTGACGTTCAAGATGCGATTGATCGTCCGAACTGGGACGGCAAAAATAATCCTAACTATTTGCCGGTCAACCCGCGCCTTCTCAATCAGTGTGAATCGCCCCGGATTCTCTAGACACCTTGCAAGCTCATTGCGTAACGATTTTCAAACTCTACCGATGGTAGCTGATTGTTGAAACCATGGCGGCGTTTTACGTTGTTTCATACGTACGAATGTAGGTGATGTCAGTGACCCAAACGCTGTTGGATTCCACGACATCGAACTGGTGCTTCAACAAACTGGGTGGTGCGACCGTTGGCTTCCCCCCGCACTTTCCGGGGCGGCGTCGATAACCTGTCTGAGAACGCATACCTTAAAGATGCATCAGCCTAGCCACACAATCACCACCACAATCCTCACAGACCTAGCGCAGATCATCATGGATTTTGCGATAGCCGTAAACGCCGCCGCTCTCCAGCCAGGAATGCTTGATCAAACCCAGCAGTCGCTGGTCGTCTTTGGCGCGTATAGATTGCGGCTCAGACCGCCACGCTGTAATAACCACCGGGATGCACTATCAGCGTCAGGCAAAGCCGTCGAATCGAGTAGTCGCCCGTGCGCTGTTTGATAAAGGCGCACTTTTTGGCGAAGTATCCAAACACCTCAGACTTGGGTACCAATATAGCGCCCGATTGAAGTGTTCAAAATCATTAGGCCAGTTCAGGCCCGCCGCCCATGAGGATATTCGAGAGCTCGCCCTGATCCGCCCTCGCACTTTCCGCCCGCCCAAAACAAAACCCCATCTGCTTTCGCAAATGGGGTTTCGGAATTTAATCTTGACGATGACCTACTCTCACATGGGGAAACCCCACACTACCATCGGCGATGCATCGTTTCACTACTGAGTTCGGGATGGGATCAGGTGGTTCCAATGCTCTATGGTCGTCAAGAAATTCGGGTACTGAGTCGCGACCAGCAGGCCTCGCTTCAGCAAATTGGGTATGTGATAGCTTTCGGTGTTTGCAAGAGTCGAACTTTC
This sequence comes from Pseudomonas sivasensis, assembly GCF_021391435.1. Classification (NCBI taxonomy): domain Bacteria; kingdom Pseudomonadati; phylum Pseudomonadota; class Gammaproteobacteria; order Pseudomonadales; family Pseudomonadaceae; genus Pseudomonas; species Pseudomonas sivasensis. The sequence continues at coordinate 5,219,465 of NZ_CP090029.1, forward strand.
GGTTCATTTCGTCTTCACACACCGCAATCTGGTGCTCTTTCGCTTTTCAGCTCGAAGCAAGCAAATTGCTTGGGTGTTATATGGTCAAGCCTCACGGGCAATTAGTATTGGTTAGCTCAACGCCTCACAGCGCTTACACACCCAACCTATCAACGTCGTAGTCTTCGACGGCCCTTCAGGGAACTCAAGGTTCCAGTGAGATCTCATCTTGAGGCTAGTTTCCCGCTTAGATGCTTTCAGCGGTTATCTATTCCGAACATAGCTACCCGGCAATGCCACTGGCGTGACAACCGGAACACCAGAGGTTCGTCCACTCCGGTCCTCTCGTACTAGGAGCAGCCCCTCTCAAATCTCAAACGTCCACGGCAGATAGGGACCGAACTGTCTCACGACGTTCTAAACCCAGCTCGCGTACCACTTTAAATGGCGAACAGCCATACCCTTGGGACCGGCTTCAGCCCCAGGATGTGATGAGCCGACATCGAGGTGCCAAACACCGCCGTCGATATGAACTCTTGGGCGGTATCAGCCTGTTA
>NZ_CP090029.1:5225000-6101651 GCF_021391435.1 Pseudomonas sivasensis
TTTTCGCAATAAGCCGTGGGATTCGGCGCATCACTGGCGGTACACGCAACACCAGCAGCAGCGCAGCTATAGATAGATGCATAGCCTGTGATCAGCCCGCACGATCCAAAATATATGCAGCAGCCCACCCCAGCAATGCGCGCCCGGCGCACAGACTTAGCTCCCCTCACACTGAATCCGCGCAGACCTGATAAGTCCCGCTATCAATCGCCTGACGCAAGGGCGGGCGCATAACCGCCGGGTGGAGTGGATATTGGAGCGGTGAGCAGCGGGGTTGTTTTTAGCGCGCAGGAACAGTGATCATCGCCCTCCCCCCTGAAAGAACGGTTGGCGATGCTGAACATGGACGATCTGCTGGCCAGCCCTGACGAGCGCACCCTCAAACGCCAGTACGCCAAGCTGCTCAAGGTAACGCGGCCGGACGATGACCCCGTCGCCTTCCAGCGTCTGCGGGAAGCGTACGAGCGGGCGTTGCAGCGACTGCGTGCCGGCGACAGCCTCGTCGCCCACGCCCTCCCCCCTGCTGCGTATGAACAAGCGATGGCGCTGCTGGCCGAATTCGATGACTGGAAAGTCGACGAATGCTGGGCCCGCGCCGTGGCACAAGGGTGTGCCGCCGACTTTGAACAACTGCTGTTCCAGCGTTGCGTCAACGCACCCGACCGGCATCTACCGCTGTTGACCTGGGGCGTTGAGAAACGCCAATGGCTCACGCCATGGCAGCAAATAAACAGCGGCGGTTTTCCCCATCAACGTCTGGTCCACGCACTCAAGGGCGCGCTGTACGACGACCTTGAAAAATACCTGGCAGACGCCCAGCCTCAGGCGTTCTTCGAACGACTGGAGCGGGCATGCCGCCAGGGCTGGCTGGTTGACCTGACCCATCACCAGGCGTTGCAGGTGCAGGTGTTGCACCTGTTCACGGTGCAAGAAAGCTGGTCGCCGACTCTTTTCCAACAGGTCTGCCAGCTGTTCGCCTGGGACGCTGGCGCTGCGGTGCCTATCGATCAAGCCCAGTGGCAGGCCCTGGTCCGGCGCAGCGAGCAATACGTCTGGCTGAACGCGTTGCGAGATCAGGCGCAACAACCGGGTGCGGCGGCGTTGTTTTTGATGTGTGCAAAACCCGCGCAGCAAGCGCAATTGGCCGCCACGTTCGGAGAAGCCGATTGGCAGGCCTGCGAGCAACTGTCCGCAGCGTTTTCCACACGGTTCCCCGACCTGCTGGGCTTGTTCCCCAATCACAACCCGTGGTTCTGGCAGGCCCTCGTCGGCTATCGCCCCACCCGCCACGGCCTGAAACGAGCCACCGCCGTCCTTGCAACCTGCCTGGCGTTGGGTAGTCTCTCCAGCCGATTCGCACTCGGCCCGACCTTATTGATGCTGCCGCTATACCTACTGGGCGGCTGGTTGATGGCCCGCGTCGGCCAGTGGCTGCTGACCTACTGGACCGTCATGGCCGAGAGCCTGCAAGACCTCGACCAACGCGTCAGCCGCTGGTGTGCGCGCCGCAAATGGATCCCCGACCGCCGCTATCGGGTGATCCGCAACGGCGGCCCATTAGTAGCGCTGGGTTTTGTCGTGTGGCAATGGCTTGGATGGTTGGGGCTTGCTACCTACGCAGTGACCGGTTTGATCGGCGTGCTCCAGCCGGCACGCTGGGCGCCTGCCGAGTATGAGTACCGCTGGCGGCGACCGTTGCAGGCGATCTATCGGATTGCCGGGCTGAGTGCGCTCCAATGGCTGTTTTGCGCAGTAATGGTCGCGGTGATTGCGTATATACAGTTGGAATTGCCCGGCACCGCGCTTACCCGAGGGGCATGGCGTTAACATGCCCGTTACCTGATTTTTTGCGTTGATATCCACGATCAAGGAAGACACCCCATGACCAATACGCTCTCCCAAGACTTCACCCAAATCCCCACAGGCATGCAGCCCTTTCCGGCGATTGAAGATGTGTTCGTCGCCGATCAACTGGAACTGGCCAAGCATCTGCATCCGCTCTTCAGCCTTGACCTGAGCCAGGTGAATCCCGAATGGTCGGGCGTCGTGCACATGCTGAGCCCATTGGAGCCCTATGAGAGTCTTGTCGGCGAGCTGACCGAATGGGACGGCTTTCACGGTGACCTGCTGAAAACCAACTGGATCGGATTTCAGCTTGAGCAGGGGCGATACCGCCTATGCGGCGACCCGCGCTACTTCTTTCTCCATGCAGGCAACGCGCAACTGGCCGACCCTCACCCCGGAGCGCGGGCGGACCTGGAGCGTCACAGTGCTGAGCAACACCGCGCATTTGCCCGCACGGTCGAGCGGTTCAACACCCACGGGGTACTGGCGCGCGAAGACGGCGAGCCGCTGGATGCGGTGGAGTTTGTCACCCAACTGGGCGGCGAAGTCGACGGCTTGGCTAACTGGGTGGAGTCGGTGGAGTTTCCGATGCAGATCATTGAACTGGACCCCGACCGTGGCGATTCGAACGTGTATCCCTTGAGCCCGGCCGGCAACCGGTTTTTCCACGTCGCCAGCGTGCCGGGCTGGCATTACCGCACCGCGGGGGCCGACATGATCGTGATGTTCTACGAGCCGATTGAAGGCCAGGTGTTATTTACCTTCGACTACAGCTGAGCAAAGTGATGACTCAACGGACCAAAACGCTTCTCGGTTGGGCCTTTCTAACCTGCCTGGCAGTGCTGTTGGCTTACGCGCTCGTACATAAACCGCAATTCCCGTCGCAAATAGTCCTCAAGCAAGCGTTCATACCCGGGCAGTGGGTGTACATCGTGCAAGGCGCGAGGAACGCAGGGGAGCCCAAAAGCCTGCGGTTCTACGCAGACGATTACGAAAGCAGCGACGAGGTGATGAAGGTGCGCCTGGGCAAGAAGCCACCGTTCCTGGTTTCGGACACCGACTTGCAGAATGTAGTGATCGAACGGGTCGCCAATGGCCTGCACATCAAACTCGATGGTGCAGTCGAGGTGTACCGAAGCAACCTCTACCTGGCCGATGGCGACACGTACACCACGTTCCGCGTCAATCTGGAACAACGCGACACGCGGCCGCCCTTACCGAGCGGCCGGTAGGATTATTTCAACAGGGCGATCAGCGCACAGACCACGGTGATCACCAGCGCCGGCCACTGCATCGGCATGAAAAAGAAGTGATGGCGCACCCCATCAGCGTGCGGATGCCGATTGAGCACGAAGCCCAGCACCACGTTGATCGCCGAGCCAACACCCGCGCCTATCAGGAACTGCATCAGCGAGACATTGCCTGGCTTGACGCTGGGATCAGGCCACAACCCCATCAACAACAGCACCATGGCCACCGGAGTGAACAGCGTGAGCCAGCCTGCGCCGCGATAAATCATCGTTTGATACTCCTGGGCTTAGGCCAACTCACGGGCTTGTTCTTCAACCGCAAACACCACATCCAGGGTGTTGAGGAACAGGTCATGGCTGAGGATGCCGGTGGCGATGGTCGACAGCACGGGCTTGCCGCTGTCGTCCTTGATCACCACGTTCTCGGTCCAGGCGTTGAGGTCGACGGTGCGCAACGATGCCATCGGCACTTTGCGGCCCTGGTACTCAAGGAAGGCGGCGCTGACCAGAATTGGCGTCGTGGTGATCTTGAGGAAGTTGCCGCTGACCCGCTTGCCCCAGACCTGCGCAGTGCTGATGCAATTGAACGTTACCGCCCCGCCCGCCTCCAGCGTCGCCGCCACCGCCGGCAGGCGTGCGCGTACGTGCAGTTCACGCACCAGTTGCTGGAAATCGTGAAAGCCCTTGAGGGTCTCGATCACCCGGTGAAACGGTTCCGAAGCATTACGGCGATAGGCAACGTTGGTAACCATACCGGTCAACACGGTTTGGCCGGAGCCGAACAGATACAGGTCCTCGATATCGGCAAAGGCCGTGTATTCGCGCTCATCGTTCACGAAGCGCTCGATGCCATGCTCATACACGTCATAACGGGGCGCACGCAGCTTTTTGTGCCAGGCGTAGACCGCAAACATGCTCAGGCCGATCAACGCCAGCAAGGCGCTGGTGGCATAAAACACCATAAGCGGGTCGCTGAAATTCAAGGTCATGCCGCGTGACGTCTGGAGAGTGACGGGGCCATTGTTGCCCTGCGGCAGGATGGTGCTCAGGTACAGCACAAACCCGGCCATCGCCAGCATCACAGAACCAAAGATCAAACTGACCACAAGAAAGGCTTTGCCATGACGGAAGCTAGCGATCAGCTCACCAGTATTGGAAGGCGCTTGAAAAGGGGATGAGGGCATGGGGGCTTGCGTCCTTGTAAGTAGATAAAGCGGGCTGCTTGGGTGCGCTTGGCACGGCGAGTTGGAACATGGCCAATTAGTATCGTTCCTTGTGCAGAGGCCTTAATGTGATGCACGCCGCAAAGTGGGCCAGGTCTTTTTTTTCACACACAGAACAGTGATCATCCCCCTCCCCCCGTATGTTGAGGAACCAAGACCATGGAATTGACGCTGGAAGCTGTGGCGCTTTTTGCACTCAAGTTGGTGCATGAGGTGGACGGTGGCAGCCCGGTTTTGCGGGATGATCCGGTGATGGTTGGCTATGACAGGGAGGTGTTTGGGCTGTTGGTGCGGCAGGGGGATTTGGCTGAAATCTTGGTGAAGATTGATGAGTGTGCGGGCCAGGCTTTGATGGCGGTAGGCGGTGCCGACACAGTACTGGGACGTGAACTGCAACGACTGGCGGCGGCTGTGCAAAATGCCCATCAACTGGATGAACTGCCCGAGCCGTTAACCACCCTCAAGGATTATCTGAAAGACATCCAGTGAGGCGACCTACCGCCGCCCTTCCACCGCCATGCGCACCGCCAACCCCATCAGCACTGAGCCCATCAGCCAGCGCTGCACCACTTGCCAACCGGGCCGGGTGACGAAAAACACCGCGATGGAGCCCGCCAGGGTGGCAATCACCGCGTTGACACCCACGCTGATAAAAATCTGCGTAAAGCCCAACACCAGTGATTGTGTCAGCACACTGCCATGGCCGTTCGGGTCGATGAACTGGGGCAGCAACGACAAATACATCACCGCCACCTTGGGGTTCAGCAGGTTGGTCACAAGCCCCATTGTGAACAGCTTGCGTGGGCTGTCCTTGGGTAAATCGCGCACCTGAAACGGTGAACGCCCGCCCGGTCTGATCGCTTGCCACGCCATATAGGCCAGGTACAACGCCCCACCAAACCGCAGCGCGTCGTAGGCAAACGGCACCGCCATGACCAACGCGGTAATTCCCAACGCCGCACAAAGCATATAAACCAAAAAACCCAACGCCACGCCGCCCAGGGAAATCAATCCAGCCGTACGGCCCTGACAGATCGAGCGGGATATGAGGTAAATCATGTTCGGTCCGGGCGTCAGCACCATGCCGAGGGAGATCAGCGCATAGGCAAGCCAGCTGGATAGTTCAGGCATGGTGCGGCTCCGGTTGTTGAAACATCTGGGCAAGGTTGTAAGGTTGGTCGCCATGGTAGGGCGTTCAAAATGCCCGCGTTAGATACAGATCCACGAGCAAATCGGCATACACCCACGAGGCAGGCCCATGATCGACTTCAACAACAAAGGTTTCTTCAAGCTCAAACAAAACAACGAATACGCCGAACGCGTAGCCGCCCTGCTGCTGGACGGCGAGGAAGTGGTCGACGCCTACAAAGCCATGCGCGACGGCGTAGTGTTTACCACCAAGCGCATCATCGCCGTGAACGTGCAGGGGATTACCGGGAGCAAGAAGGACTTCACGTCGCTGCCGTATAAAAATATCGTGGCGTACTCGGTGGAAACGTCCGGCACGTTTGATCTGGATTCGGAGTTGGAGATTTACTTTTCTTCGCTGGGGAAGGTGAAGTTTGAATTTACGGGGAAGACGTCGATTGTTGAGATTTCGCGGTTGATTTCCAAGCACCTGCTGACCTGATCAGCAGGTAAAAATCAAAATATTCGAAACGATAACGCCCTTCTGGCCCTGTCTCCTTTTCCCACACCCATCATCGAACAAATCCGATTTAGTCCGCTCATCCCCCTCTTAGGCTCACGTCCCCACACAAGGAAGTGAGCCTGTCATGTCAGAGCGCGCATACCCTCTCACCGAAGAACAACAACTCAAACAGCGAATCCTGACACCGCAACCGGCACGGCGGCGTTTTTCGCCATCGCTCCATCTATTCGACCGTCCTCCCGCGCCAGCCCCTCACCCACCAAGCCTCCCGGCTGCGTATTCACCAAACCCTGCCAACTGCCCGACGGCATCACCCACTACGCCGATCCCAGCGGTTTCGTACCGCTGGAGTTGGTCAAGGAATACGGACATTTCAGCCTGCTGGGCGGGCGTGAAGTGGACGCTCGGGGAACGGTCTCGCTGCGCAAGATCAGCGGAAGCGCATTGCCCGTTGGCTTGGGGCAGTTGGCGTTGCGTGCAGCGGTGTTGGAGTCGGCAGCGACTGCTGTCGGCTCTGTAGCCGGGGCGTTGTTGATGGGGTTAGTGGCGTTGGCCTGGCCATCGGCGCTGGGTGATAGCGCGCTGTACAGCGATGAGCAATTGCGCTCGATGCAACGGGCGCGCTCACAGATGCGTTTGCATGTTGAGCAGTTGGAGGACGGCACGCTCAAGGGCTATGGGTTTTACACCGGCAACAATGCCGACTGGCAGATGATCGATGTGGTGCAGTTGCAAAGCCGTGGCGATCAGTTTGTGGCGGATTTTGGCCAAGGTGTGGAGCTGATCTGGACGCCTGCGGTTGAATCCGGGGGACTCCCTGGGAATCCCAGCGTTGGAGGCGGCACCGCAGGCGCCGGCAATTTGGATTTACCCGCCAAACCAGAAGGCTGCGCAGATTTTGGTGAACCCGGTTTATCCGCCGGAATATCGGGATTTTATTCTGGTGTTCCCGGTGGAGTGGGGGGGGGGGGTCGGCCGTTGTATGTGGTGGTCAGTGTTCGGGCTGGGGATCATACCTATCACCCCAAACCAAAACTCCTAGCTGCATTTCCGAAAGCCAAGTGGGCTCGCTCGAAAACTCCAATGACGGGGGGTGGCCAACGCCCAAGATGGAAAGATCCCGACGGGACGATCTATGAATGGGACGCTCAACATGGCGCTGTGGAAAAGTACTGCAAGCGCGGAATTCATCTCGGCGAGTTCGATCATTTGACCGGTAACCAACGTAAGCCAGCCAAGCCTGAAAGGACGGTAGAACCATGAACCACTCAATTATGGGCGTTTTGCCTAACGAGGACTTTGCATCCTTTGAACAGCCGCTACCTCTGTCCACTCAAGACCTGATGGACATTATGGGGTGGGAAAAAATGGAGGATTGCGTATTTGACTATCTATTGACGGAAGAACAAGTACTCAAAATAGAAAAAGCGATTGCTCTAAAGCTGCCCACTCGCTTTGACTTATTCCTTACCTCACACGACTAAGTGAGCCAAGGGGCATTCAAACTCCATTCGCCGACTAAAGGCTGACCAGAATCTCCCTAGTGAGCGGGCTTTTTTTGTGGTGAGCGGGCTTGCCCCGCGCTGGGGCGCGAAGCGGCCCTGAAACCAAGCCCTGCGGTTCCTATGGAAAATCTCGGTGGCCGAGTTGGGGCTGCTTCGCAGCCCAGCGTGGGGCAAGCCCGCTCACTACACATGCCCTTTCAGCTCAGACAGTTGAAGGGCTGCCGTTCTGGATTTCTTCGTTAAATACCAACCGCGCACACAACCCACCACGCTCCAGGTTGTGCAAGGCCAGCCGGCTGCCGATCTTGCCGACGATCATCTCGACAATCGCCAGCCCCAACCCGGCACCATTGGCATTGTCACGGCTATAAAACCGCTCAAACAAACGCCCGATTTCCGCTTCATCAATCCCCGGCCCCTGGTCCTGCACGCTCAGGCAAAAAGCACCAATCACCACCTTCACCTCGCTGCCCGGCGGGGAAAAGTTGAGAGCGTTGGTCACCAGATTTTGCAGGGCGATGGCCAGTGCCACGGGCTCGGTTTCAACCCAGCATTCTTCGTCACCCTCCAGCACCAACTCCACACCTTTCTCCATGGCCAGCGGGGTAAGTTCTGCCAATTCTTCGCGTACTAACTCTGTCAATTGCACACGGCTGCGCACAGGGTTGTTCAACTGCGGCTCGATGCGCGCCATGGTCAATAACTGGCTGCCGATGCGGGTGGCGCGGTCGACACCGCTTACCAGAAATTCCAATGCCTCGCGTCGTTGCTCCACTGTCTCCGCGCTTTGGGCGTTTTGCGCATGGATACGCAGGATCGCCAGGGGGGTGCGCAGTTCGTGGGCGGCGTCGGCGATGAACCGGCGTTCGCGTTCCAACAACTCGTCCACCTGCACCAACAGCCGGTTGAGCGCGGTTTGCATGGGTTCCAGGTCGGAGGGCAGCGGTTTGAGGTGCAGCGGTTGCAAGGTGTCGGAATTGCGTCCACGAATCGACAGCGCCATGGCGCGCAGGGGTTTGAGACCCCAACCGATTAACAGCCAGATCAACACCGTCAGCAGCGGCACGCCGATGAGGGTCGGCCAGAGGGTGTGACGCATGATGCGTTGGATCACGTCTTGGCGGATGTCGTCGCGCTCACCCACCCAAATCAACAGGCCCTGTTGCGGGTCGGCGAGGAGGAAGGCGCACCAGTCGTTGCCGTTGTCGATGATGTCGTGGGAACCAAGGGTCGCGGGCGGTGCGACCAGCACCGGCGCTTCGGCTGAGCGTACAAGTAGCTGGCCGTCGCTGCGCCACACCTGGAAGGTCAGGCGAGTTTCATAGGGATGAGCCACGCCCTCTTCGCCCACGCGGCTCATGGCCTGATCAAACGCCTGGTACAAGCGGTCCCAATCCGCCTCGCCGGGGTCGCGCTGGCGCAGTACGCCTTGCAGCAGGCGCGCGCTTTGGGCGAGTTGGGCGTCGTAGACTTCTTCGATTTCGTGGTGACTGTCGCGCAGCACCAGCCAACTGATCAGGGCATCGCCGAGCAGGATCAACACCAGCACAGGCACGAGGATGCGCGCGCGCACGGAGGTCATGGCTTGAGTACCAGCACATAGCCAACGCCGCGCACGGTGCGTATGAGCTCTGTGGATAACTTTTTACGCAGGTTGTGGATCAACACTTCCAAGGTGTTGCTTTCGACGCGGTCCTGCCAGCCATACAACGCGCGAGACAAGCGCTCGCGGGTCACCACTTTGCCGGGGCGTACCATCAGTTGGTGCAGCAGTTGATATTCCATGGGGGTGACGATGATGTCCTCATCCAGGTAACGCACCTGCTGAGTGGCGGGGTCGAGGTTGACGCCGGCGTGTTCGAGCATCGGTTGCGCGCGGCCCTGGCTGCGGCGCAACAGCGCGCGCACGCGTGCCTTGAGCTCTTCGACGTCGAAGGGTTTGACCAAATAGTCGTCGGCGCCGGCGTCCAATCCGGCGATGCGCTCGGCGGTGCCGTCGCGGGCGGTGAGGATCAGCACCGGAAGATCATGTTGCTCGGCGCGCAGTTGCTGCAACAGGTCGAGGCCGTCGAGGCGGGGCAGGCCGAGGTCCAGCAGCAGTAGATCGAAGCTCTCCGTGCGCAACGCATGCAGCGCCGCAAAGCCATCCTGCAGCCAATCCAGGGTGTAGCCCTCGGCGCCCAAGGCCACACGAATCCCTTGGCCAAGGGCCCGGTCATCTTCGACAAGGAGTAGGCGCATAGCAAAATCTCTGTAGGAATCGGCGGCATCATGCCGGGTTATGGCCGGGGCTATTTCAGCAAAGATGTTACGGCTCGTTGCCAACTAAGGTTGCCCTAAGGTTGGTTTTGCACTGTGAAATCTCCCACATTTGCTGAGAGCTTTTCCATGCGCAAAATTCTCCTGCTGTCCCTGATCCTCGCCAGCCCCCTGGCCTTCGCCGGCCCGCAATGCACCACCGCCGAGCGCTCGCAATGGCAAGACGAAAAAGCCTTCCAGGACAAGCTCAAGGCCGAGGGCTACACCATCAGCAAGTTCAAGGTCACTGATGGCAACTGCTATGAGATCTACGGGTTCGACAAGGACAAGCGCAAAGTTGAGATCTACCACGACCCGGTCACCGGCAAGGCCGTGAAGACTGAGATCAAAGGCTGATGCCAGGCGAATCCCTACGCCTGTGGGACCCGCTGGTGAGGCTGTTCCACGCCTCCATCGCCGGGGTCTTCGTCGCCAATTACTTCTTCAACGAAGCCGGCGACGACTGGCATGTCTGGCTGGGTTATTACGCCATGGCCTGGCTGCTGGTGCGAACAGTGTGGGGATTTGTCGGACCGCGCAGCGCGCGGTGGGCAGACTTTTGGCCTACGCCAAAAAGGCTGAATGCCCACGCGCGCTCGTTGCTCAAGGGTAAGCCGCAACACCGCTTGGGGCATTCGCCGATTGGCGCGCTGGTGATGCTGTTGATGTTGCTGGCGTTACTCACCGTCGGCGTGAGTGGCTTTTTGATGCAGGAAGTCGATGCCCTCTGGGGCGCCGATTGGCCGCTGCAAGTCCACGAGACCGCCGCCAATGCGCTGCTTGGCTTGGTTTGCCTGCATGTACTGGCTGCCGTGTTTGAAAGTATCCAGGTGCGGGACAACCTGCCGTTATCCATGCTCACCGGTCGCAGGAAGCGCCTGCCGGATGAACGTGCGCAGTAATCCTTTTACCCACAGGTTCCCTATGCGCTCCGCCTTATTGATATGCAGCCTGCTGGCAGTGTTTTTCGCTGCCTGGCAAAGCCATCCGCCCCATGTGCTGGCGCCGTTTGCCCAGACCAGCCCGAACACCGCAAAAGTGGCGGCGCCGGCGCAGTACAGCAGCCGGTTCGTATCCACCCAGCTCACCGACTTTGTGCACTCCTCATCCGTGACCGCCCTGCCCGGCGGCGACTTGATGGCGGTGTGGTTCGCCGGCTCACGCGAAGGCGCCGCTGATGTGCAGGTGCGCACCGCGCGCTTTGATGCACGTACCGGCGAATGGGGCGCCGAACAGGTGCTGGCCACGCGGGAAAGCACCCGCGACGGAACCCAGCGTTATATCCGCAAGCTCGGCAACCCGGTGATTGCCCTGGCGCCGGATAAACGCCTGTGGATGTTTTATGTGTCGGTGTCAGTGGGCGGCTGGGCCACCAGTGCGATCAACGTGATGGTGTCGGATGACCTGGGGGCCAGTTGGACGGCCCCTCGGCAACTGGTGACCTCGCCGTTCTTCAATATCAGCACCCTGGTCCGCGCCGCGCCGGTGTTCCACGCCGACGGCTCCATCGGCCTGCCGGTGTACCACGAGTTCATGGGCAAGTTTGCCGAGTACCTGTACCTGAGCGCAGACGGAGCGGTGATCGACAAATTCCGTATCAGCCGCGGCAAGAATTCCCTGCAACCGACCATCGTGCCCCTGGACGGCCAACGCGCCGTGGCGATGTTGCGCTATGCCGGCGACACCCATCACCGCGTGCTGGCCAGCCGCACTGAAGACGCCGGGCAAACCTGGAGCCAGCCGTACCCGCTGGAACCGGCCAACCCTAACTCGTCGCTGGCGGCGGTGGGCACGGTGGACGATGGGTTGCTGGTGGCGCTCAATGACCTGCAGGACGGCCGCTTCAAGCTCAGCCTCTATGGCACCGACGCCCAGCTCAGCCAGTGGCGCACTGTGGTGCAACTGGACGAATCACCGGACCCGCTCGGCCAACCGTTCGCCCCCGAAGCTTATAAAGAGATCATCGGCGAAGGCTTTCGCGCCTCCAGCGGCGCGCAGCGTTTACCGCTGGAGCAACGTTTTCTCAGCAGCCTCGACTACCGCGTGTGCAAACCCCGTGGCTGCGATTTCGAGTACGAGTACCCGTACTTCAGCCGCAGCCCGGACGGTATGTACCACCTGGTGTACTCATGGAATAACACGTTTATCAAACATGTCAGCTTCAACGAAGCCTGGCTGGCGGAGCGTCTGTGATGGTGTTGCTGTGGCAGGCGCATTTGAGTTTTGTGCTGTTGGGGTTTGTGCTGTTAAGCACGTTTCGATTTACCGCCCGATGGCGACCGTGGTTGCTGCCAGTCCTGGTGGTGGTGAGCGTTATCCCGATCAATGAGCTGCCATTGGCGGCCTATGTCCGCAGTTTTACCGATGATTTGGCGATCAGCACGCTGGTGTTGTTGGGGTGGGTTGCGCTGAGCCGTCTGGGCGTGGTGCAGCCGCTGGCTCGACCACATCAGGTGCAGATGTTGCTGCTGTTTGGCCTACTGAGCCTGGTGCTATACCCGGCCACGTTAGGCCTGACCTATTTCGACCCGTACCGCTTGGGCTTCAACCCTCGACCGATGATTGTGCTGGTCGCGGTGGCGGCGCTGTTGATGCTGTGGCTGCGCAATGCGCTGGCGGTGTGGATGTTGGTGATCGGCACGCTGGCGTTCGCATTGCGGCTCAAGGCCTCAGAGAACTATTGGGATTATCTGGTTGATCCGCTCTTGGCAGGCTACTGCGTCGTCGCTGGATTAATGCAACTCAAACTGTACTGCTTTAAAGAATGGAAAATTTGATGAGTGCGTTGCAATCACGTCGCCTGCGCTACGGCATGGGCGCGATCGGGTTGGTGTTTGTGCTGCTGGCTGCGTTGCGACTGGTGTTTGTGCTGGGTTTTTCCGGCCTTGATGTGACAACCCCTGCACTGCTGGAAACCCTCGGCATCGGCCTGCGTTTCGACCTGCGCCTGGCGGTGTTGCTGCTGCTGCCGCTGGCCGTGCTGGCATGGCTGCCGCGCTGGAACCTCACCACGCTGCCAGTCCTGCGCTGGCTGGCCCGTGCCTACCTGGTGGTCGCACTGGCGATGATCGGCCTGGTGTACATCATCGACTTCGGCCATTACGCCTACCTCGGCGTACGCATCAATGCGACGGTGCTGCGCTACCTGCAAGACGCACAGATTTCACAACAGATGGTGTGGGAAACCTATCCAGTGCTGTGGATAACCGCCTGCTGGCTGGCGGCAGTGGGGTTGTGGGTATGGGCGTTGATCTGCCTGGAGCGCCTGACCCTGGACCGTGCGCCAACCCCCATTAATCGATGGGCGGTGACGTCAGTCTCAGTGGTTGGCGTGGTCGCCGTGCTGCTCGCCCTGCTGGGGCGCGTGGCCAACCTCAACCTGGAAAACCCGGTGCCGCTGCGCTGGAGCGATGCGTTCTTTTCCGGCAACAGCCAGGTGGCCGCCGTGGGCCTGAACCCGGTGCTGTTTTTGTACGACACCCTCAAGGTCGGCCAATCGCAGTTCGATGAAGCCCAGGTGCGTAAGCATTACCCGCAAGTCGCACAGTACTTGGGGGTGGATCAACCGGACGCCCAGCAACTGAATTTCACCCGCCACCAGGGTGTGCAGCCCTATCGCCTGGCCAGCGAGCGCCCGCTGAACGTGATCTTCGTGATGCTCGAATCCCTTGGCACGAGCGCCGTCGGGGCCTACGGCAACCCGCTCAATCCCACGCCGAACCTGGATAAACTGGCCAGCCAAAGCTGGTTCTTCAAGCACTTCTACGTACCGGTCACCGGCACCGCCAAGACTGTCTGGGCCAGCATCACCGGCGTGCCCGACGTCACCCGCCAGGAGACTGCCACACGCAACCCGCTGATCACGCGGCAACACACGCTGATCAACACATTCGAGGGCTATCAGAAGTTCTACATGATCGGCGGCAACGCCGGCTGGGCGAACATCAACGCGCTGATCCGCCAGAGCATCGACGACGTGCAGCTGTTTGAAGAGAGCGACTGGCAATCGCCACGGGTGGATGTGTGGGGTATTTCAGACTTGGACCTGTTCAAGGAAGGTGACGAACTGTTGAGCAGGATGCCCAAGGACCAGCCGTTCTTCGCCTACCTGCAAACCTCCGGCAACCATCGACCCTTCACGATTCCCAAAGACAACGACGGTTTCCAGGTGGCGGACGTGACCCTGGAGCAAGTCCAGGCAGCCGGTTCGCGCAGTGTCGAGCAATACAACGCGGTGCGCCTGCTCGACTACAACATCGGCCGCTTGATGGAAATCGCCAAGGCCGGTGGTTACTACGACAACAGCATTTTTGTGTTCTTCGGCGACCACAACACGCGCATCAGCCAGATCCCGCACATGGCGCCTGCCTTTGAACAACTGGGGCTGGAAAGCAACAACGTGCCGTTGTTGATCCACGCGCCGGGCCTGGCACCTAGGGTGATCGAACAGGCGGTGGGCCTGGCGGATTTGTTGCCGACCGTTGCGGGCATGGCAGGCGTGCCGTTCACCAATGGCGCCATGGGCCGGGATATCCAACAGCCTGCTCCGGAAGGGGAACGCGTGGTGCCGCTGGTGTTGCGTGAGGGAACGTTCCCAATCATCGGCGGCGTGACCCAACACTTCCTGTTGCAAATGCAACACGACGGCAGCTCACCGACCCTGCATGACCTGGCCTCAAAGACGCCGCGAGAGGATGTGGCAACGCAACATCCCGCAGAGTTTCAGCGTTTGCAGGCGCTGACCCGTGGGCTGCATGAGAGCGCGCGGTTGATGCTGTTCAGAAATGTACGGGAGTGATTATTTGGGTTGGAAGGTTTCGAGGTAGGCCAGGATGTTGTCGATTTTCTCCTGATCACTGATGCCCCAAAAGATCATCCGCGTACCGCTCACTACCTTCTTCGGCGCCTCGATATAGGCGGCGAGCTTGTCCCGCGTCCAGACCACGCCGGAGTTTTTCATCGCGTCAGAATACTGATAGTCGGTGGTGGTGCCGGCAGGCCTGCCGATGATGCCGTTGAGTTCCGGGCCGAACCCGCCGCGCGCCCCTTCGCCGACGCTGTGGCAGCCGCCGCAGGTCTTGGTAAAGAGCTTGCCACCCGCCTCGGCGTCGCCGGCCGCGAGGGCTGACTGGGTGTTGAGGATCATGGCGAGGGTGAGCAGGACGTACTTCATGGGAACTCCACATCGGCGAATGCGGGCGATTATGCCTGTTTGTCAGGAACGCATGCCCATCCAGATCAGCGCTTCGGTCCACGCTCGATCAGGGGAGCATTCAGGGTCGACAGCCTTTTGCGTGCATTGCAGAGCACAGGGATCGTGCCGCACCTCCCCGCAAACAAGCAAAATAGACCCTCTGAGTAACCACCCATCGTTTTGGACATATCCAATCGAACCTATCCGATGGTCTTCCACTCCACCTTACTGAACCCTGATGGTGGAGTAACGATCATGGCTCAGCCATCGATTTTAGTACTGGAAGACGACGAGATCATTCGCTCGTTAATGGTGGATGTACTTGAGGATTTTGGGGCTCATGTGACGTCATTTCCTTCGGCGGATGAGGGGATGATTTTTCTGGAGCGGGATGATGAACCGGTCGACCTGATTGTCAGTGATGTTCAGATGCCAGGTTTGCTCAACGGCTATGACTTGAGCCGGGTAGTGGCCCATCGTTGGCCAGAGGTAAAGGTAGTGCTGACATCCGGCAACACTAAGATCGCGACGGAACTGGGTAGCTCTGTGCGGTTTCTACCGAAACCGTGGAGCGCCGAACACTTGATTGAGTGCGTGCAAACGGCACTGACCCAGCAAAGCCCGCACCTGCATTGATAGCATCGCAACATCACTGAAGCCGAACTTTGGGACAAACCCTGCGGTCATTAATGAGCAAGGAGAGACTTTTCTGATCCGCTGGTCAGGCTTTTCGCCTTGTGCGTACAGCCAATGGCCATGAGGTGTGTAGAATCACTGCCCAATTCTATGCGTCATTTATGGCCGGCAGGCCCACAGTTCGAGCTTATTGAATGCATTCACAGGCCCCTGACGGTGGTGTGCCCTCGTTGTTGGAAGCGTTGCGCACAGGCACGGCCCTGCTGCATGTAGCGCTGGAAAAGCGCCTGCCGTTTTTCAGCGAATACCTGAATGCCGACTGGTTTCGACGCTTGCTCCAGGCGTATTACGGGTTTTATGGGCCAATGGAAGCAGCGCTGTACGATTGTGAGTTGATCCCTGATGGCTATGACACAGAACTGCGTGTGAAAACGCCCACTCTGTTGAGCGATCTTCTCGCCCTTGGCCTGAATGACATGGCTATCAACGACCTGCCCCGCTGCACCCAACTGCCGCTCCTCGATACCCCTGCTGCCTGCCTGGGCGCCTTGTATGTGCTCGAAGGCGCTACGCTGGGCGGCCAGGTACTGCGCCGGGAAATGGCTCAGCGCCTGGATCTGGACGCCGATAACGGCGGTGCGTTTCTCAATGTGTATGGCCCCGAGACTGGTCGGCGCTGGAAAGACTTTCTCGACTATCTGGGCCACCAGCCGCTGGACGCACCAGCCAAACAACACGCGGTAGACGCGGCCCGTTCGACATTCCGCTGCTTTGAGCAATGGCTCGACAGCCAGGAGGTATTGCTATGAAACCCGATGATTTTGAAGAGCTGCTTGCCAACTGTGCGGACGAGCCTATTCGCATTCCGGGGGCCATCCAGCCCCATGGTGTGTTGCTGACGCTGTCTGACCCCGGCTTGCAGATCATCCAAGTCAGCGCCAACGTCGCCAGCCTGTTCAATCATGCACCGGAGACGCTGCTGGACCAGCCGCTGCATCGGTTGCTGGGCGCAGAGCACGCTAAGGCTGTGCAACACATGGTCGAGCTCAACAACTTTATCGACGCGCCGCCGCTGCACGTCACTTTCAACGGCGCCAAGTTCGATGGCCTGCTTCATCGCCATCAGGGCGTGCTGATACTGGAATTCGAACCGTTGCTGGAGAATTTCCAGCCGCGTGCAATGAATCGTCGCACCAGTGATTTGGGCAAGATGCTGCAACGTTTGCAGGCGGCGAAAACCCTGCAAGCGCTGTACGAAATCAGCGTGCATGAAATCCAAGCCATGACCGGCTACGACCGCGTGCTGATCTACCGCTTCGAAGAGGAAGGCCACGGCCAAGTGATCGCCGAAGCGTCCGCGCCGTCCATGGAACTGTTCAACGGGCTGTTCTTCCCCGCGTCCGATATTCCCGAGCAGGCCCGCGAGCTGTATCGCACCAACTGGTTGCGCATCATTCCCAACGCGGCCTACGAGCCAGTGCCACTGCTGCCCAAACTGCGCCCGGACAACGGTGAGCCGCTGGACCTCAGCTTCGCCACCCTGCGCAGTGTGTCGCCGATTCACTGTCAGTACATGCAGAACATGGGTGTGCTGTCGTCCATGAGCATCTCGCTGATGAAGGGCGACAAACTCTGGGGCCTGATCAGCTGCGGCAACCGTGAACCGCTGCTGGTGCCCAACGAATTGCGTACCGCCTGCCAGACCATCGGCCAGGTGTTGTCATTGCAGATCAGCGCCATGGAAGCCTTGGACCTGAGCCGCCAGCGCGAGGAAAAAGTCGAGGCCCTGGCGTTGCTGGATCAGGCGATGAAAGCCTCGGCGGACAACGTGTTCGATGGCCTGGCCCTGCAAGGCCAAGTGCTGATGGACCTGACCCTGTCCGGCGGTGTGGCGATCATCGAAGACAAGCAACTGCACCGCTACGGCAACTGCCCGGAACCGGCGCAGATCCGCGCGTTGCACAAGTGGCTTCAAGAGAGCGGCGATACGGTGTTTTCAAGCCATAACCTGGCCTCCGTCTACCCGCCGGCCGCTGAGTTTCAGCAGATGGCCAGCGGTGTCCTGGCCATGAGCCTGCCTAAACCGGTGGATAACGGTGTGCTGTGGTTCCGCCCGGAAGTGAAGGAGAACATCAACTGGAGCGGCGACCCGAACAAGCCACTGGATCTGGAAAACTCCGACGCTGGCTTGCGCCTTCGCCCACGCACTTCGTTTGAAATCTGGAAAGTGGAAATGGCCGGCATCTCCACCAAGTGGAGCCATGGTGACCTGTTTGCCGCCAATGACCTGCGTCGCTCCGCCCTGGAAAACGACCTGGCACGCCAGGTAGCGCGTGAGCAACAAGCCGTGCGCGCCCGTGATGAACTGGTGGCGGTGGTATCCCACGACTTGCGCAACCCGATGACGGTCATTTCGATGTTGTGCGGCATGATGCAAAAGGCCTTCAGCTCCGATGGCCCACACACGTCGCGGCGGATTTCCACGGCCATCGACACCATGCAGCAAGCCGCCGGGCGTATGAATGTGCTGCTGGAAGACTTGCTCGACACTTCGAAAATCGAGGCCGGGCGCTATGTGGTCAAGCCAGTGGCGCTGGATGTGAGCCAGATGTTCGAAGAGGCTTACTCGTTGCTCGCACCGCTGGCGATGGAAAAAGGCATCGACCTGTCGTTCAGCGCCGAGCCTGATCTGGTGATCAACGGCGACCCTGAGCGGATGTTCCAGGTGCTGTCGAACCTGATCGGCAACGCCATCAAGTTCACGCCGCGCCAAGGCACTATCGGCATCAGTGCCATGAGCAATGGTGAGGAGACCGTGTTTTCGGTGCGCGACTCCGGCGAGGGCATTGCGCCGGAGCAATTGCCCCATGTGTTCGACCGCTATTGGACCCAGACCGAAAACAATCCAACGGGCAGTGGCTTGGGGCTCTACATCACCCAGGGCATCGTCCACGCCCACGGCGGCAAGATCATTGCTGAAAGTGAAGTGGGGCGCGGCAGCGAGTTCCGGTTTACGGTGCCGAACGTAATTGAAAACTCACCTACCTAAGCGCCAGCGACCTTGTGGCAAGGGGTCTGTGGCAATAACCAGACATGGCCTGCTCTAGAGAGCGGGCCTCAACCTCCGTCATATCTTGCAGCAGGGCGTTTATAGCTCGACGCCCCTCGTCCTCTATAAGTTTGTCGCCACTTCGCTCAACAGGGCGAAGTCACCCTCGACTGATAGAAGGATACTTCCATGCTCGGCCCTATAAATTCTCCCCCTCTGCCTGCTCAATACCCCACTGCACCGCATGACGACGCCCCCCTTCAACGCAATAAGCGCAGCATCGACGGCCCTCAATCGCAGCTCGAACCTCAGGACGCTGACGGTTCGGCGCGCGATGGCCGACACAGGAATACCGGCAGCCTAGACAGCCTGGGCAAGGGCAACTTGCCTTAAACCGTCGTACGAGGGGCAGTGCACTGCCCCTCGTCTTTGTAGGTCGTCGCGTCTTAACAAAACACTGACATCCGTTGCGCTAATCTTTCCGGTTCAACCCTGGCCGGAGCCTTTTACTGCATGCCACATCCCGACACCTTGCCCGCCGTACTCGCCGGCCCTCTGCTGCGGCGACTGGCCCCCCAACGCTTGGTGTTGTGGCTGGTGGGAAGCCGAGCATTAACCCTGACCCTGAGGCTGCAATCTGCCGAGCAGCACCTGGATATCCCGCTGGGCCAGGACCAATGCCAAGTCGTGCAGGTGGGTCGCGAGGCGTTTGTCCACCTGATTGATATACGGCTGGAAAAGGCGCTGCCGCAGGATGTGATCATCGACTATGACTTGCTCGTCGACGGCACCGGCATAGCCCAGTGGGCACCCCACTTGCTGTACGCCAACGCCCAATACCCGAACTTCGTGCTGCACAGCCGTATCCATCAACTGGTGCACGGCTCGTGCCGCAAACCTCACCACAGTGCCGACGAAGGCCTGCTTTGCGTTGATCGCCTGCTGGCCAATGCGCAGAACCCAACCGAGCGCCCGGCCTTGTTGATGATGAGCGGCGACCAAGTGTATGCCGACGATGTCGCCGGGCCGATGCTGCGCGCGATCCATGGGCTGATTGCGCGCCTGGGCCTGTTCGACGAATACCTGGAAGGCGCCGTGGTAGACGATAGCGCCAGCCTCTACGGGCATCATGCCAGCTACTACAACCGAGCCGATCTGCTCCCGGCGCTGGACAGCAACGAGACCCTGCGTGAACGTTTTTTTGGCGGCGTGAAAAAACCGATTTTCACCAGTAGCACCGCCGACAACCATCTGGTGACCTTCGCCGAAGTCATGGCGATGTACTTGCTGGTGTGGTCGCCTGCCCCTTGGAACCTGATCACCCCACAACCGCCGCAACTGAGCGGCGAGGAGTCATCGCGCTATGCGCGTGAGCAAGTGACGCTGGATACATTCCGTGAGGGTTTGCCGGACGTAGCACG
Source organism: Pseudomonas sivasensis (assembly GCF_021391435.1). NCBI lineage: Bacteria > Pseudomonadati > Pseudomonadota > Gammaproteobacteria > Pseudomonadales > Pseudomonadaceae > Pseudomonas > Pseudomonas sivasensis. The sequence continues at coordinate 5,245,073 of NZ_CP090029.1, forward strand.
GGTATTTGCTCACCTCTCCACCCTGATGATCTTTGACGACCACGACATCACCGACGACTGGAACCTCAGCGCCCAATGGGAAGAAACCGCCTACGGCCATCCGTTTTCCAAACGCATCATAGGTAACGCGCTGCTCGCCTACCTGCTGTGCCAGGGTTGGGGGAATAACCCGGATGCCTTTGTTGAGCTGGTGGGCCAAACCCAGACACTGGTCACCCACACGCAGGACAATCACTTGGACGCGCTCGCGCAGGACCAGTTGGTGGAGACACTGCTGAAGTTCCAGCAGTGGCATTACGTCCTGCCCACAACGCCGGCCTTGGTGGTGCTCGACACCCGCACCCGGCGCTGGCGCAGCGAATTCACGCTCAAGCACCCATCAGGCCTCCTTGACTGGGAAGCCTTGAGCGAACTGCAACAAGAGCTGCTCGATCATCCCTCAGCCATCATCGTCTCTCCCGCGCCGATTTTTGGCGTCAAGCTGATCGAGACCGTGCAAAAAATCTTCAGTTGGTGCGGCCATCCTTTATTGGTGGACGCCGAGAACTGGATGGCTCATCGCGGCGCAGCTCAGGTCATCCTCAACATCTTCCGCCACTCGCGCACGCCGGGTAACTACGTGATCCTCTCGGGCGACGTGCACTACTCGTTTGTCTATGAAGTGCTGATCCGCCACCGCAACGCCGGCCCGAGAATCTGGCAGATCACCAGCAGCGGCATCAAAAACGAATTCCCACCCCGATTGCTGGAATGGTTCGACCGCCTCAACCGCTGGCTTTATTCGCCGCGATCGCCCCTGAACTGGTTCACTCGCCGCCGCACCATGCAGGTGGTCCCCCATATCCCGGAACATGCCGAAGCCGGTGAACGGTTATGGAATTCGGCCGGAATTGGCCAAGTGTTTTTCAACGAGCGGGGGCAGCCTGAGGCTATTTACCAGCACAACGCGGACGGCAAACCTCGAACAAGGATGGTGGCGCCGCAGCAATAGCCAATCGCCATCATCCAAAAGCAGCACACCCATCCTATTCAAAGCCTTCAATCCCCGCTGTACAGTAGCCCCAGCCACGGAGTATCGGCGACAACATTGGCAGGCCTAGGCGCCTGCCCACGCAAGGAATGCGCAGATGGACGATACTTCCGGCAACAACCCGCTGGACCATGATTTTTCCCACCTTAACGCCGACATGTTGCATGCCGTGCTGGAGTTGGTCAGCGACGGCATTTGGGACTGGAACGCCAATACCGGGTTCGTCTACCGCAACCCAGGCTGGTACGAAATGCTGGGCTACCCTCGCCATTCCCTGGAAAACAACGTGTTTACCTGGGAAAACGTTATCCATCCGGACGATTACCCCCGTGTGATGACGGTGTTCGATGACTACGTCCACCAGCGTACCCCTCACTACCAAACCGAATACCGTTGCCGCAAAAAAGATGGCAGCTACCTATGGATCGAGGATCGCGGCTATGTCATTGCGCGCAATGAGGACGGCTCGGTAGCACGGATGGTGGGCGCCCATCGCGACATCGATCTGCGCAAATCCTCCGTTGAACAGTTGGAGCGACGCAATCAATCCCTTGAGGCACTGGTGGCCGAGCGGACGCGCGAGCTGTCGCGGGTCAATCAGCAACTACAACTACAGCTGAACGAGAACCGCTCCCTGGCCGAGCGGGACGCCCTCACTCTCGTCGCCAACCGCTACCGCCTGGAAAAGGTACTGCTGGAAGAGTGCGGCCGCGCACAGCGTTTTCGCCTGCCGTTGGCATTGATCGCGGTGGATATCGATGACTTCAAACCAATCAATGACCGACATGGCCACGGCGTGGGCGACCAAACCCTGGTGCACGTCGTGGAATGCCTGGAGAGGTGCATTCGCCCAGGCGACCTATTGGCTCGGTGGGGAGGTGATGAGTTTATGGTGGTGCTGCCCAAAAGCTCACTGGAAACCGCCAGGGCGTTGGCTGAGAACATCTGCCGAACGATGCGCAAGATCCCGATGCGCGGAGATCTCACCGTCACCCTGAGCCTGGGCGTGGCCGAGCGCCGCATGGATGAATCCCCCGCCGCCCTGATGGCGCGTGCCGACCAGGCACTGTATCGCGCCAAAGCGGCGGGGAAAGATGGGGTGTCGGAGTAGGCCAAGCCCGTCAACGCACTGTCGGCGGGTACTGGATGCCGCCTCTGCTCCACAGCGCATTGAGGCCGCGCTTGACGGGTTCAGCGCGTTGCCACAAACGACTTTTGGCAATGGCTCCTTCCGATTTGGAATGACCCGGCGACTTTATTTCGTTTGCGACAAGGGCTGGCCTGCGGCTTAGATAAAACGACGCCCGCCACTGCCGAGCCCGAGATTCATGAGCCGCGAAACCATCAGCCAGTCGATTTCCATCGTTCATCCCATCAGCCTCAGCCACGGCAAGAACGCCGAAGTCTGGGACACCACGGGCAAGCGCTATATCGATTTTGTCGGCGGCATCGGCGTGCTTAACCTCGGCCATTGCCATCCCGGTGTGGTGGAGGCTATTCGTGAACAAGCGACGAAGTTGACCCACTCTGCGTTCAACGCCGCGCCGCACACGCCCTACATCGAACTCATGGATCGACTGACAGCGTTTATCCCAGTGAACTACACCGTCAGCGGCATGCTCACCAACAGCGGCGCGGAAGCCGCGGAAAATGCCTTGAAGATCGTCCGCGGCGCCACCGGCCGCACTGCAGTGATCGCCTTTGACGGTGCCTTCCACGGCCGCACCCTGGCCACTCTCAACCTCAATGGCAAAGTGGCGCCCTACAAGCATAAGGTCGGCGTCCTGCCCGGCCCGGTGTATCACCTGCCCTACCCCAGCGCCGATAACGGCGTGAGCTGCGCTGAGGCAGTGAAGGCCATGGATCGACTGTTCAGTGTGGAAATCGATATCAGCGACGTAGCCTGTTTCATCATCGAACCGGTGCAGGGCGAAGCCGGATTCCTCGCCTTGGATATCGCGTTCGCTCAGGCGCTGCGGCGCTTTTGCGATGAACACGACATCCTGTTGATCGCTGACGAAATCCAATCCGGCTTCGGCCGAACCGGCCAGCGTTTTGCCTTCTCGCGCCTGGGGATAGAACCGGACCTGATCCTGCTCGGCAAAAGCATCGCCGGCGGCGTCCCCTTGGGCGCAGTGGTCGGGCGCAAGACGTTGATGGACAACCTGCCCAAAGGTGGGTTGGGCGGTACGTACTCCGGCAACCCCATTGCCTGCGCAGCGGCGCTGGCCACCCTCGATGCAATGACCGATGAGCATTTGCAGGAGTGGGGCTCGCAGCAGGAAGAAGCGATCGTCGGCCGTTATGAAGCCTGGCGTTCGCAGCGCCTGTCGCCGTACCTGGGCCGCCTGACCGGCGTCGGCGCCATGCGCGGCATCGAACTGACCAGCACCGACGGCACGCCAGCGCCTCAGCAACTGACCCAATTGTTGAGCCTGGCGCGAGACGCCGGGTTGCTATTGATGCCCAGCGGCAGGTCGCGGCACATCATTCGCCTGTTGGCGCCACTGACCATTGAGCCTGCGGTGCTGGAAGAAGGACTGGATATTCTTCAAGCGTGCCTCAAGCAATTGGTTTAACGCCCGTATCCGCCGGTCGGCAGCCTTGCGCCGCGATAGGGGCATTGTGCTGCCTTGACCTGATCCCCCTCCCCCCTGAAAATGCGCGACGCTTTTTTGTCTTCCCCGTTTACTGAAGTAGTGAAATTTCAATGTCCGATTCTTACACCGAACACTCCGCCGAAGAATCCGTAGTCGCCTTGCACGCCAAAGCTGAATACGAAAACGCCATCAATCTTTCACAGCACGTGCCAGCCGCCAAGATCATCAGCGAGATGGTGCTGGACGCCTTCCACACCTCCAAGGAAAGCGACCAGATCCGCGAACTGCGCGTCGCCATCCGCCAGGCCCACGACGCCTTCGACGACGACAAGGCCTACGACCTGATGGGCCAGCTCAAGCAGCTCAAGGACGCCGAAGCCGCCGATAACATCGCGCTGGAAGACCTGAGCAGCAAATTCTCCATCAGCCGCATCCTGTCCAGCTTCAAGGACGACCCCGAGTTTCAGGAACTGGTCTACGGCCTGGCCCTCAAGGTGCTGAACCAGTCTCACCAGGCCATCAGCAACCCAAGCGCCGGCAAGGGCAAGGCGGCTCGCCCCAAGAAAGAAGCTGAAGTGTTTGTGATCAGCAAGGACGGCATCAGCGTGACGCTGCCGCTGCGCACGCCACGTTCCAAGTTGAACGTCGACCGCGAGGCGTTCGAGTTCCTGGGCTTCAGCTTTGTGGGTGAAGGCGATGAAGCCGAGCTGCAAGTCGAAAGCTTTGTGGACAACGCCGGCGTCGAGCAGCCGCTGAGCCGCAAGAGCGTGATTACTGCACTGCAACAGCAGACGGCGTTTGCGGGTTACAGCATCGCGCAGCAGTAACCAACACCCTCGGATCAATGTGGGAGTCCTCTCCCACATTTTTTTTGCGCGGTGTCAGCTGGCGCCCTGAATCTGCGCCGCAAACACTTCGCGAAACCGCGCCATCTCCCGCTTATTCCCCACCGTGACCCGCACCCACTGCGGCCAGTTTTCCCACACTCGTCCGATCAGTACGCCGTGGGCGGCCAGTGTGTCGATGACCTGCTCTGCCGGGCGCTTCACGTCAATCATGAAGCAGTTGGCCTGGGATGCCGTGCAAGTGAAGCCACGGCCCTTAAGCCAGGTGATGGTTTCTTCGCGCAGTTGCGCGTTGAGCGCCTTGCGTTGGGGCAGCACCTTCACATCTTCCAGGCTGGCGAGGCCGCCGAGCAAGGACGAACCGGCCGGGACGTTGTCGCCGCCGAATACCGCCAAGCGCTCCAGCAGCGCCGGATGGCCGATCGCCAGGCCCAGACGAGCGCCGGCCATGCCGTAGATTTTCGAGAAGGTACGCAGCACCAGCAGATCGTCGTGGTCCTTGACCCAGCTCACCACGCTTGGGGTATCGGCGAAGTCGATGTAGGCCTCATCCACCACCAGCACACAGCCTTTGGGTTTGTTCGCCAAAGCCTGGCGGATGGCCTCGGTCGGCGTCACGGTGCCCGTCGGGTTGTTGGGGTTGCACAGGTAGAGCATGCCGGCCTGGGGGTCAGCCGCGAGCATGGCCTGGACGTCGTGGGCATGCTCAGCGTTGAGGTTCACTTCTTTCACCGGCGCCTTGCGTGATTGGGCGGCCTGGCGTGGTACCTCGTAGGACGGCGTCGCCATCACCAGGCCCCGGGTTTCGCTGGTAAACGCCAGCACCGCGTAGCGCAGTGCGGCCATGGAGCCGGAAAACACCGCCACTTGATCTTCGGCAATCCCTTGTTGCTGTGCAAATAACTCGGCCAGGGCGTACATGTGTTTGTACGGATAACGCCCTGCAGTGTCGATGCCGCGCTGCATCGCTTCGCGGGCCGCTGCCGAGGGCCCGTAGGGACTTTCGTTGTAGTTGAGCAGCACTTTGTCAGTCTTGGTTGCCGACGACGCGGCCACCGCCCAATCCAGGCGCCCGAGTAAAGGCAGGGCGGCGCTGAGGGCGAGAAGGGATCGACGACTAACGCTGACCATGGTGACTACTCCTTGTAGGCGGATGATGGATTCGCACTGCTCGTACAAGTGAGTATGACGAGACAATACGCAGCGGATTTAACCGAGCGCCCATGAAAAAGCCCCGTACGACTTTCGACGACGGGGCTTTTTTCATGGGCGGGCTTTCAGTGCTCCCAATAGTCCGCGATGGGGTATTTGGCACACAAATGCTCAAGTTCAGAGCGCAATTGCGCCTGCGCAGTGGGCTCGAAGTGGTACTCGTATTCACCAAGCGGCGTCACCTGGTTGAGTACCCGGCACACCAGATCGACGACTTGCCGACAGCCATCGGCATCCACATTGCGTTGGGCCATGGAACCTGTGCCAATACATAGGCCGCTGGCAACGGCAGACGAACGGGTCTCGCCGGGTACGCGACTTTTATTCACAACGATTCCGCAGCCTTCCAACGCCGACTCAGCGATGGCACCGGTCATGTCCCCGCGCAAACGAATCAACACCGTATGGTTTTCGCTGCGCCCACCGACGACGTCATAGTCATGGGCCTGAAACGCGTAGGCCGCTTCGTCGGCCAGGGCGCGAACCCGCCCCATGCAAACGTCGAATTCCGCCGTCATTGCGTAGCCGAGCGCCGCGGCTTTTGCGGCGATCATGTTGACCGCCGGCGCGCCCTGCATACGCGGGAAGACGGCTTGATCCAGCACACGGCTGAAAGTCGCCTTCAAGCCAGGCACCTTGGTATGGGCGTCGCGACCGGACAGGATCAGCCCACCACGCGGGCCACCCAACTGTTTGTGAGTGCAAGTGGTCGTGACGTGAGCCGCGTTAATCGGGCTGGGGTGGCGACCGGTCACAACCAGCCCTGCGATATGGGAAATATCGGCCAACAGGATCGCGCCTGCTTCATCGGCAATCGCACGAAACCGCTCGAAATCCAGCACACGCGAATAAGCCGATGCGCCGCAAATGATGATCCGTGGACGATGGGCCAGCGCCAGGCTGCGCACCTGCTCGTAATCGATAAGGCCCTCGGCAGTGGTGCCGTAGCGAATCGCTTTGTAGTAGGCCCCGGTAAACACGGCGGGGCTGCCGTGGGTCAGGTGACCTCCGTGATCGTGGGCCATGCCCAGCAAGGTATCACCCGGCTCAAGCAGGGCGGACAACACTTGAGCGTTGGCGTTGGAACCCGAGTGCGATTGCACGCCGGCGTAGTGGGCGTCGAACAGTTCACGCGCCCTGCGGATCGCCAGGGACTCAACCAGATCGACATTCTCGCAGCCGGCGCGATGACGCTTGCCGGGCGCGCCCTCAGCAGTAACGTTGACCAGTGCGGACGCGGAAGCCGCCAGGGTGCGAGGCTTGACTGCACAGGAGGACGCGACCAATGACAGCGTGCGATGTTGGCGCGCCACTTCGGCGTCCAGCAGCATCGCCAGTTCCAGGTCCTCGGCGCGCAGGTCCGCCATGCCTCGGCGCAACAGGTCAGCCTGATCCTGCAGGTGTACGGTATTGAATGCCATGGCGGGTGTCCTTTCCTTGGTCGCTGCGTATCAGTTCGTCCTGAACCGTGGCGTTCAATTAAACAGGAAATTAAACATTTTCCAAATTAAATGTTCGCTTTTGCCCCCCCTTACCGAGCGGATGGCCATTTGCCTTGCGCAATGCGGATCCCTCGCATCCGGGACTTTATTGTTAGGTCGCACGCGTGCAACACTTGCGCCCGCCGCGACGTATGAAACGCCCTGGATGGGCGTTTCACTGTTGAAACAATCTATACGGCGTCTTCAAAGATCGACGGTTTTTACTATAGGGAAGTGGTGAGCGCGTGATGCACAGACGAGAAAAAACCGAGCATTTGAAGAGCAACATCAAGTACTTGATCAAGAGCCGTGGCGAGACCCAGCTGTCGCTGTGCAACGCCGCCGGCCTGACCCGCACTACGATCTACAACATCCTCGAAGGCAAGGTCGTCAATGTTCAGCAGTCGACCCTGCGCAAGATTTCCGACTTCTTCGGCGTGTCCTACGAAGAAATCGAGACCATCGATTTTGAAGCCAAGGAAATCATCGAGAGCAGTGCCTCGCCCCAAGGCAACATGAACCCCGCAGCCGTGCCGGTGCTCAAGCAAAGCCAGGTCATGCAGCACTTGGATAAGCGCATTGGCGAACTGGCTACCCTCTTCCCGCTCACGTACTACTTCGGCACCTCCCACAACCTGATCGGCGTGCGACTGGAGCGCCCTATACCGGGTGCGAATGAGCCGGGTGACCTGTTGATCATCCAGAAGGGTTCGTCGAGCGACGATAAGGAAAAACTGGTGTTCGACAGGGCTACCCACACGCTGTTTATCAGCCGTGAAGCCTGCGCCAGCTCAGAACGTCTGTGTGTACTGGGGGATATCATTGAGGAGCGCTTCAATGACCACGTATGAAAGCGAGATCGAAAACAGCAAATACAAACTGCTGGGCTTCGAAAATGACAAGCGCCTGGCGGTGATCATGATCATCGCCACGGGCAAGATCATTCGGGTCAAGTTGAGCGAAGTCTTAAACAGCGAAATCATGGATAACTTGAATAAAATGGAAGTTAAAAACCTGTACAAGAAGTACTACTCCCAAGCGGGCACGGTGACGGCGTACGACCTCAACGATCGCAATGAAAGTTCGTGGATGATCTACATCATCCTCAACCTGCTGCTCTTCACCTTTTACATCTTCACCAGCATTGCCGCGACGAAACCGATCTACATCGAATCCCTCGACATCATCGTTACGCCGGGCACTTTCCTATACCCGCTGACCTTCCTGATCGTGGATCTGCTCAACGAAAACTTTGGCCTGAGGCTCGCCCGGAAGGCCATCCTGTTTGCCTTTGCCAGCAACGCGATGATCATCATTTTGCTCTACGGCTCCACCTTCTTACCCGGCTTGCCCGGGTGGAAACTCGACGGTCCCTATAACGATGTGATTGTGCAGGTGTCGTCGGTGTTGATCGCGTCTTCGGTGTCGTTCCTGGTGTCGGAAAACATCAACTCGTATTTGCTGTGCAAGATCAAAGAGCTGACTAACTCCAAATACCTATACCTGCGCATCTTCCTCAGTACGTTCTTTGCGGTGATTATCGACAGCTTCCTGTTCTGCTTTATTGCGTTCTACGGCGCCATGCAGACCAGCGATATCCTGAGCATGATCTATGTGCAGATCGCAATTAAGGTGGGCTTTGCGTTCTTTAATATTCTGCCGGCCTATGGCGCGCGTTCGTTGTTCAAGCGCTATATCACCGGCAACGCTGCCTGATTGAAACACGCCGATGGGCCTTGCCCATCGGCTTCATCACCTTAGTTCAGCTGCAACTTCTGCTTCAGGTTCTGCATGACATCCGTCTTGTTCTGCAGGTACTCATTCAAGCCCCGTGCACGCAGGTTGCACGCATCACACTCGCCACAGCCACTGCCTAGGACGCCGTTGTAGCAGGTCAGGGTCTGCTGGCGGACCAAGTCCAGTTGCTGGTGGTAATCGGCCAAGGCCCAGGTCTCGGCCTTGTTCAGCCACATCAGCGGGGTTTCCAGGCGCACGTCATATTCCATGCCCAGCTTGAGTGCCTGATTCAGCGCCTTGACGAATTCATCGCGGCAGTCCGGATAACCGGAGAAGTCGGTTTCGCACACGCCTGTAATGACGGTCTCGGCTTTCACCTGGTAGGCGTAGATTGCCGCCAGGGTCAGAAACAGAATATTGCGCCCCGGCACAAAGGTGCTGGGCAGGCTTTCACCTGAGCTGTTCACGGTCGGCACAGGAATGTTGTCGCGGGTCAGGCTGCTGATGGCCAGCTCGTTGAGCAACGACACGTCCATCACTTTGTGAACGGTGGCCCCCAACTGCTTGGCAAGCTGCTGGGCGACTTCGACTTCCGCCACATGGCGTTGGCCATAGTCGAAGGTAATGCAGTGCACTTCATCGTAGTGCGGCAGTGCGTGGATTAAACAGGTGGTGGAGTCTTGTCCGCCACTGAACACGATTACGGCTTTTTTACTCATCGTTCTGCGTCCTGCATGGGTAGGATGTGGGCATAGTTTAAAGGTCACTCAATAAAAAACCCCGCGCTTCTTTCGAAGGCGGGGCCTTTTGCTACTCAGACACTCAGTGTGCGTAGGTCAGCAACAGCTCTTTCGGCACTTGGAAATCCAGGGACATCATCACGCTGAGCGCGGTGATGGTGAAAATCGAGAACACGAACAGCTTGCGCGCCCAGACGGTGTCATCCACCGCCTTGTAGCCTGTCCAGGCCATGTACAACCAGTACATGCCCATGGCAGCCGCGACGGCGAGGTAGCTCATGCCGGCGTAGCCACTGAAGGTCAACATCAAGGTCGCCACGAGGAAAGCCAGGATGTAGAGCAGGATGTGTTTCTTGGCAACCTGGATGCCACGCTTGACCGGCAAAACCGGAATCGATGCAGCCAGGTAGTCGTTGAAACGGAAGATCGCGATGGCGTAGGAATGCGGCATCTGCCACAGGCTGAACATCACCAGCAGCACCAGCGCGGCCATGTCGAAGCTATTGGTTACAGCCACATAACCAATCACCGGCGGCATCGCCCCCGACAGACTGCCCACCAGCGTGCCGTGAACCGACTTGCGCTTGAGGTACAGGCTGTAGAGGCCGACGTAGATGACAAAGCCGATCACGGCAAACAGCGCCGCCAACGGGTTGGCCACCTTGTACAACAGTGCCACACCGGCAACACCCAAAACGGTCGCGTAGATCAGTGCCAGCTTCAGGGAGATAAGGCCCTGGACCAGCACGCGATTCTTGGTGCGCTCCATCTTGATATCGATGTCACGGTCGATGCAGTTGTTGAAGACACAACCGGAAGCAACCACCAGGGACGTACCGATCATCGCAGCCAGGAAGATGGCCAGATCGACATGTCCCTTGGAGGCCAGGAAGAAACCGCCCGCCACAGAAAGCACGTTACCGAAAATGATCCCCGGTTTGGTGATTTGGATAAAGTGCTTAAGCGACATCGGGTCTTACCTCACTTCGCCATCATGAACGTATGGATGCTGAACATGATCCATATCGACAAGCCAACCAGCAGCAGGATTACTAAGCCTGCGAACACGAACGCAATCACGTTATCGCGCTGCTCTTTAGAACGATCCAGGTGCAGGAAGTACACCAGGTGAACCAGGACCTGAATCACCGCGAATGCCAATACGATCATCAAGGTGATCGACTTCGGCAGGGTCGGGTACATCACCAGACCGAACGGGATGAGCGTCAGGATTACCGACAGGATGAAGCCAATGGCGTACGACTTAACGCTGCCGTGGCTCGAATCATGGCTGTCATGGTCATGGGAGTGTGCATTAGCCATTACAGAGTCCCCATCAGGTAAACAACGGTGAAGACGCAGATCCAGACCACGTCCAGGAAGTGCCAGAACAGGCTCAGGCAAGTCAGGCGAGTCTTGTTGGTGTTGGTCAGGCCGTGTTTATTGACCTGATACATCATCACCGCCATCCACAGCAGGCCGGCAGTAACGTGCAGACCGTGGGTGCCGACCAGCGTGAAGAACGCCGACAGGAAACCGGAACGGTGCGGGCCGTAGCCTTCGGAGATCAACAGGTGGAACTCGTTGATCTCCATGCCGATGAAGCCCAGGCCGAACAGGAAGGTCATACCCAGCCAGGTCAGCACGCCTTTCTTGTTGCCCTTGTAGAAGGCCAACATGGCGAAGCCGTAGGTGATCGAACTGAACAACAGCAAGGCGGTTTCGCCAAGCACGTAAGGCAGTTCGAAGATGTCGTGGCCCGACGGGCCACCCGCTACGTTGTTTACCAGTACCGCGTACACCGCGAAGATCGACGCAAACAAGATGCAGTCGGTCATCAGGTAGAGCCAGAAACCGAAAACGGTCATCGGCCCCGAGTCGTGGTGATGGTCATCGTGCCCATGGTCATCGACATGGGCGTGTCCAGCATTGGTCACTAAGTTCGACATGGTTTAAGCCTGTTCCAACGAGGTTTCTACACGGTTGGCCGGGATTTTCTTCTCGGCGACCAGGCGAGCGTGCTGCTCGGCTTCGATGCGCTCGATCGTTTCGACCGGCACCATGTAGCCTTGATCATCACGTGCTGCGTGGACAATGAAGTAGCCGATGGTGCCCACCAGGCTCACGATTGCCAGCCACCAGATGTGCCAGATCATCGCGAAACCGAACACGGTCAACAGCGCACCCATCACCACGCCAGTGGCGGTGTTGCTTGGCATGTGGATCGGCTCGTAGTGCTTAGGACGCTGGTACGCAGTACCGTCTTCCTTGGCTTCGGTGAACGCATCAATGGTGTTCGCAGTAGGGATCACGGCGAAGTTGTAGAACGGCGGCGGCGACGAAGTCGACCATTCCAGGGTGTGGCCATTCCATGGGTCGCCGGAGTCGCAAGCGTTCTGCTTACGGTCACGGATGCTCACGTACAGTTGGATCAACTGGCAGGCGATACCCACAGCGATCATGATTGCACCGAACATGGCAACGTACAGGTACGGTACCCACTCAGGGTTGGTAGTGGCGTTCAGACGACGGGTCATGCCCATGAAGCCCAGTGCGTAGAGCGGCATGAACGCGACGAAGAAGCCCGAGATCCAGAACCAGAATGCAGCCTTGCCCCAACCTTCGTGCAGCTTGAAGCCGAACGCTTTCGGGAAGTAGAAGCTGAAACCAGCGATGTAACCGAATACAGCGCCACCGATGATCACGTTGTGGAAGTGAGCGATCACGAACAGGCTGTTGTGCAGTACGAAGTCAGCACCCGGGATGGCCAGCAGTACGCCGGTCATGCCGCCGATGGCGAAGGTCACCATGAAGCCCAGGGTCCACAGAACCTGGCTGGTCATGCGCAGACGACCGTGATAGATGGTGAACAGCCAGTTGAATAGCTTCACCCCCGTCGGGATGGAAATCAGCATCGTCGCCAGGCCGAAGAAGGCGTTGACGCTGGCCCCCGAGCCCATGGTGAAGAAGTGGTGCAGCCAAACCATGAAGCCCAGTACCGAGATCGCGCCCGATGCATAAACCATCGAGTGGTGACCGAACAGGCGCTTGCCGGTAAAGGTCGAGATCACTTCAGAGAAGATACCGAACGCTGGCAGGATCAGGATGTACACCTCAGGGTGACCCCATGCCCAGAACAGGTTCACGTACATCATTGGATTGCCACCAAGTTCATTGGTGAAAATGTGGAAATCCAAGTAACGGTCAAGCGACAGCAGCGCCATGGTAGCGGCCAGGATCGGGAACGAAGCCACGATCAGGACGTTGGCCCAGGTGCAGGTCCAGGTGAAGATCGGCATGTCCATCAGTTTCATGCCAGGGGCGCGCATTTTCAGGACGGTGGCCAGGAAGTTGACCCCCGTCAGCGTCGTCCCGAGTCCTGATAACTGTAGCGCCCAGATGTAGTAGTCCACACCCACGCCAGGGCTGTACTGGATACCCGACAATGGCGGATACGCAACCCAACCGGTCTTGGCGAATTCGCCGACGCCCAGGGAGACGTTGATCAGCACAACGCCGGATACCAGCAGCCAGAAGCTCAGGGAGTTCAGGAACGGGTAGGCAACGTCACGGGCACCGATCTGCAGCGGCACCGCAAGGTTCATCAGGCCGGTGAAGAAAGGCATCGCCATGAAGATGATCATGATCACACCGTGGGCGGTGAAGATCTGGTCATAGTGTTCAGGCGGCAGGTAGCCAGGCGAACCTTCGGTGGCCATGGCCAACTGGGTACGCATCATGATGGCGTCGGCAAAACCACGCAGCAGCATGACCATGGCAACGATGATGTACATCACGCCGATTTTCTTGTGGTCGACCGACGTCAGCCACTCGGTCCACAGGTAGGTCCACTTCTTGAAATAAGTGATTGCTGCAAACAGTGCCAGACCACCCAGCGCGATCATGGCGATGGTAATCATCACAATCGGCTCGTGGAACGGGACCGCATCCCAACTTAATTTACCAAACATCGTTTACTCCTCTGCCCCAGCAGTTGAATGCGAGCCCGTGTCAGAACCTTCAACCGCGGCCACTTCTTTCTTCTCGTGCTTGACCGGCTTGCCTGGCTTCATACCTTCGTACTTGTCGACGATTTTCTGAAACAGGTTCGGCTCATACGCGGAGTACAGAGCGACTGGGTTGTTCTGGCTTGGTTTGGTCAGGGCGTCGTATTCAGCTTGATCAAGCTGTTTAGGTGCGGCCTTGACTTCGGCTACCCAGGCGTTGAAATCTTCCTGGCTCGTCGAGATCGCTTTGAATTTCATGCCGGTGAAGCCAGCGCCGCTGTAGTTCGCGGAGATGCCTTCCATTTCAGCTTTTTCGTTCGCGATCAGGTGCAGACGGGTCTGCATGCCTGCCATCGCGTAGATCTGGCCACCCAGGGCTGGGATGAAGAACGAGTTCATCACGGCGTCGGAGGTGATCCGGAAGTTAAGCGGGGTGTTCTCCGGGAACCGGATCTGGTTAACCGTGGCGATACCCAGGTCCGGGTAGATGAACAGCCACTTCCAGTCCAGCGCGACCACTTCGATGTTGATCGGCTTGACGTCGGACTCCAGCGGACGGTACGGGTCCAACTCGTGGGTCGACTTATAGGTGATGTAACCCAGGGCGATGATGATGAGGATCGGAACCAGCCACACCGCGATTTCGATCTTGGTGGAGTGCGACCACTTAGGCGCGTAGGTCGCGTTGGTGTTCGACGCGCGGTATTTCCAGGCGAAGGCGAAGGTCATGATGATCACAGGCACCACAACCAACAGCATCAGCAGGGTGGCAGTGATGATCAGGTTTCGTTGATCCAGACCGATCTGTCCTTTTGGGTCCATCAAGGTCCACTTGCAGCCTCCCAGCATTAACATCATGCCAAGCAGCGGCAAAAAGCCTAGTAATCGGGGGTACCTGTTTTTACTCATCTCACGACCTCTAAAGCAGCTTGCGCAATGCAGTTGGGTTTTGATCGCCAACACTTCACCCTGCCAAGGGTTGGCATTTCTCTTCGATTGAATAAGAGCCTGCCCGGCACGCCATAACGGAGCGTTTCACGGACCTGCGGTGAGTTCTTATTCGATTTCGTGGTTAAAGGCCTTGTTACAGACCAATTCCGTTTGGTGCGGATAGTTGAAAGGCTGCCGGAACCTTGGGGTCGCACAGAGCCATCCATCTGCCCCTCGACCGCTCCAGTGCTCAAATATTGAACAGCACGGGACATTCAGTGCGTGCGATTGTAGTTAGCTAGCGATGTATAAACCATGTCTTATAAAGAAATAATTTTTATCGATTACAGCAATAATCCTTCACCGATATTGCAACGGTTCGCGATTTTATCGCGTTCGATTCTCAACAAAAACCACAAAAATTGCGGTGTTATAGGCTGAACCGCCACGGCCTTCAGTCGTCGTAAGGGCATGCAAAACCTATCTAACCCCCCAGAAAACAAGGCATTGGGACATCACGCAAAGGTGTGTCCGCCGCGAGGTGCGCAACGTCGTCCAGACCACGAACTGACAGCACACCTTGGGCGTTTTTTGCAAATTTAAGCGATGGCTTCGCGAAGCAGAAACGTCCTGCGGCGGCCTCTGTGTGACAACATGTCGCACGCTTCGCGCACCCTCAGTTGTCCCGTGTCACGCTCTATTCACAAAAGCCTACAAACAAAAACGCCCCGGCCTTCGTCAAAGAAGGACCGGGGCGTTTGACAGTTGGGTTCAGGCCTTGCGCTGGCGATTGCGATAGATGCCCAGCGGCACCAGGATCACCGTCAGCACGAACGCCACCAAGGCCCACTGCGCCAGGGACAGGCCCAGCACCGGCGGGTACGGCGTGCTGCAGAAGCCATCGACCTGAAAGCCCAGCGGGAAGACCTTGGCCAGGGGCAGGTCATCGACGATGGGTTGCAGCACATCGATGCCGCAGCTGACCTGCGGGAAGAACTGGGTGTACACGTGGTGACCCGCTGCGGCCACCCCGCCGACGGCGCTGAGGATCACCAGCCCTTCGAAAAAGGTCAGGGCACCCTTGGTGCGCATGGCTGCGCCGATGAACGCGAAGATCGCAATCAACAACAAGGCATAGCGTTGCAGGATGCACAGCGGGCACGGCGCCTCGCCCAGCACCACCTGCATGTACAACGCCCCACCGATCAGCGCCAGGCAGATGATGCCCAGCAACACCAGAAAGCGCCGCTCCCTGCCTAAACGCAATTCGTCACTCATCCCCGTATCCCTTTGTTTGGTTGTGCCAATGGCCGCAAGTTTACACACAGAGAGTGGTTTAAACAGAGGGGGGTTAACGGGGGATTAATCTGAAGAAATAGAGAGCCAAATGTGGGAAGGGGCTTGCCCTCCATAGCAGTGGATCAGCCAGCTTATCTTCAGCTGACACACCGCTATCGAGGACAAGCCCCCTTCCACATTTTGACCGTGTTATTCCAAGGCAGCAGCCGGGCCGAAGAACTCGTAGCGGCTTTGCTTCTCGGGCACACCCAGGGCCTTGAGGTGGCGCTTGATTGCGGCCATGAAACCTTTAGGTCCGAGGAAGTACGCGTCCAGGTCACGCTCTTGCGGCAACCAGGCCTGCAACTGCTCCAGACTCAAGAGCCCGACGTTATCCGCCGCTGGGCTCACGCCGTCATCCTCGGCATAGCAATAGAAGCGCTTGAGTTGCGGGTGCTTCGCGGCGAGCGCGTCCACCCAATCGCGAAACGCGTGCACCCCGCCGTTACGCGCGCAGTGGATAAAATGCACCGGACGCTGGGTGGCCAGAGCGGCTTCAAGCATCGGCAGGGTCGGCGTGATGCCCACGCCGCCGCTGATCAGCACCAACGGTTTATCGCTGGCCTGCAGGATGAACTCACCCGACGGCGGGAACAGGTCGATGGTTGCGCCGACGTGCAACTGGTCATGCAGGTAGCTGGACACCCGCCCACCGGCTTCGCGCTTGACGCTGATGCGATACTGCCCGGCATCGCTGAGGGCCGACAGGGAATAGTTGCGGCGCACTTCTTCACCGTCGAGCACCAGCTTCATACCGATGTATTGGCCTGGCGCGGCGGCAAGGATCGGACCGTTATCCACAGGCGCGAAATAGAAAGAGACGATCTCGGCACTCTCCTCCACTCGCTTGACCAACGTAAACGCCCGCGCACCGCGCCAGCCGCCGGGGGCCTGGGCTTTCTCTTCGTAGATGGCGGCTTCGGCACCGATCAGAATGTCGGCCAACTGGCCATAGGCGGCGCCCCAGGCCTTCATCACCTCAGGCGTGGCAATCTCGCTACCCAGCACTTCGGAAATCGCCCGCAGCAGGCAGGCGCCCACGATCGGGTAGTGCTCCGGCAGGATCTGCAACGCCACATGCTTGTTGATGATCTTCGCCACCAAGTCGCCCAGTTGGTCGAGCTGGTCGATATGCCGCGCGTACATCAACACGCCGTTGGCCAAGGCGCGAGGCTGGTCGCCGCTGGCTTGGTGGGTCTGGTTGAACAGCGGGCGCACCTCAGGGTACTCGGAGAGCATCATGCGGTAGAAATGGGTGATCAGCGCCTCACCGCCACTTTCCAGCAGGGGCACGGTGGATTTGACGATGGCACGGTCTTGGGCACTAAGCATGAGAGCCTCCTGGGCTTCTTTACTGATTACCCTTAGCTACTCAGTATTCATGCCAACTAATAAATCGTTAATTTTCAATACCTTAAACATTGTGTAGTCAGTATGACCTCCTACACTCTATAGTCATAAGGACTACAAGGAGTCATTATGACTGCGCAATCATTGCTCACCACCCTCCTGCCCTTGGTCGCCGACCTGTCCCGCGACCTGCCCGAAGGCGAGCGCTATCGCCGCCTGTTGCAAGCCATGCGTGCCCTGCTGCCGTGCGACGCCGCAGCGTTGCTGCGCCTGGACGGTGAATGGCTGGTGCCGCTGGCAGTAGACGGGTTGAGCGCCGACACCTTGGGCCGACGCTTCAAGGTGAGCGAGCACCCGCGCTTCGCCGTCCTGCTCGGCAGCCCCGGCCCGACGCGCTTTGACAGCGACAGTGAATTGCCCGACCCCTACGACGGCCTGGTCGATGGCCTGCACGGACACTTGGAAGTGCACGACTGCATGGGCTGCCCGTTGTTTGTCGACGACCAGCCCTGGGGCCTGCTGACCCTGGATGCCCTCGACACCGAACGTTTCGAACGGGTTGAACTGGACGCCCTGCAAGCCTTCGCCAGCCTCGCTGCCGCCACCGTCAACGTCGCCGAACGCATCGAGCGCCTGGCGCTGCGCGCTGAAGACGAACACCAACGTGCCGAGATCTACCGTCAAGCCAGCGGCCAGCAGCACAAGGAAATGATCGGCCAGAGCAAAAGCCACAAACGCTTGGTCGAGGAAATCAAACTGGTGGGCGGCAGCGACCTCACCGTGCTGATCACCGGCGAAACCGGAGTGGGCAAGGAATTGGTGGCCCAGGCTATCCACGCGGCATCCAATCGTGCGGATAAACCGCTCATCAGCCTCAACTGCGCCGCCCTGCCGGAGACGCTGGTGGAGAGCGAGTTGTTCGGCCACGTACGCGGAGCCTTTACCGGCGCGCTCAATGAGCGTCGCGGCAAGTTCGAACTGGCCAACGGCGGCACCTTGTTCCTGGATGAAGTAGGCGAACTGTCGCTGCCCGTGCAAGCCAAGCTGCTGCGAGTGCTGCAAAGCGGTCAGTTGCAGCGCCTCGGTTCGGACAAGGAGCATCAGGTTGACGTACGCCTGATCGCCGCCACCAACCGCGACCTCGCCGACGAAGTCCGCAACGGCCACTACCGCGCCGATTTCTACCACCGTCTTAGCGTATACCCGCTGCAAGTGCCGTCACTGCGCGAGCGCGGGCGCGATGTGTTGCTGCTGGCGGGCTTCTTCCTCGAACAGAACCGCTCACGCATGGGCCTGGGCAGTCTGCGGCTGACCAGCGATGCCCAGGCCGCGCTTTTGGCCTATAACTGGCCGGGGAATGTGCGGGAGCTGGAACACTTGATCGGACGCAGCGCGTTGAAGGCATTGGGCAACTGTCGCGAACGGCCGAGGATTCTGAGCTTGAGTGCGCAGGATCTGGACTTGCCGACGGTGAATGCGCCGGTCATCGAAGCACAGGCTCAAGCCGCACCCGTGGTCACCGGCGACCTGCGCCAGGCCACCGAAGACTATCAACGCCAGATCATCAGCGCCTGCCTGGAACGCCACCAACACAACTGGGCCAGCGCGGCCCGCGAACTGGGCCTGGACCGCGCCAACCTGGGCCGCATGGCCAAGCGCCTCGGACTGAAATAGCAAGGACAGCTCGGCCACATGTATGAAATGCAGGGAGTGTGGGAGGGGGCTTGCCCCCGATAGCGGTGGGCCAGCTATAGAGGGGCTGGCTGACACACTGCCCTCGGGGGCACGCCCCCTCCCCCATTAGACTGTCTTCGCCTGGAAGACCGGACTGGCAGACTTAGGCTTACGAAACACCAACACATTGCCCAACATCACCAGCACCAACCCCGCCAACGCCGGCGCGGTCCATTGGTAGCCCTCGGCAAACGCTGACACATTCAGCGCCACCACCGGGAACAGCACCGTGCAATACGCTGCCCGCTCCGGCCCCATGCGCCCAACCAGGGTCAGGTAAGCCGTAAAGCCGATCACCGAACCCGGAATCACCAGGTACCACAGCGCGCCGATGTACCGTGCGCTCCAGTCCATCTCAAACGGAATGCCCCGCACCACACAGTAGGTCGCCAGCATCAAGGAGCCGTACAACATGCCCCAGGCATTGGTGGTCAGCGGCCGCAAGCCGGCCTTCTGTTGCAGGCTCGACAGCATATTGCCGGCCGAGAAACACATAGTCCCCAGTAACGCCAGACCCAAGCCGAACAAGGTCTGCGGACTGGCGGTGTGCCCCACCAGTTCCGGCCAAAACAGCAAGCCCAAGCCCGCCAACCCGAGGCCACCGCCCATCAACACGTTACGTGCCACGCGTTGGCCGAAAAAGACCCGGGCATTCAGCGCGTTCCACAACGTGGCGGTGGAAAACACCACTGCCACCAGGCCGCTGGGAATCCACTGGCTGGCGGTCAGGAAGCACATGAAGTTGACGCAAAACAGGCACAGCCCCTGCGCCAGGCAGATCAGATGCCCGCGCCGGTTCATCACCTGCAACTTGCGGCTGAGCAGCAACAACGCAAACAACACCAGCGCCGCCAAGCCAAAGCGATAGACGATGGACACAGGAATAGCCACCACGCCCAATTGCCATTTGAGGGCGATCCAGGTGGTGCCCCAGATCAGCACGGTGAGTAAATACAGGGAAAGGTTCATAGCGGGCTCCATCGGTTGAGCCACAGTGTCGCCCTCAACCGGCGCCGCGCTCTTGCACATTCTTGCGCTTTTGTCGGGCGGTGGGCTCACAGCGCCCACCTCGCGGAGTAGGATGCAAGGCGTCGGAGAACACACCATGTCAGATCTGGAATCCCTACAAGTCTTTCAAGCCCTTAACCGCTCGCCCAACGCACGTCTTGAAGCCTGCGCCGAGCTCGGTGACGGCTTGTCGGCAGCTTTGTGGAGCAACCATCACGATTCCCAGGACTACCAGGCGCCCAGCCATCACACCTTATCCTGCTACATCGGCGGTGGCACTGGCACCTTTCGGCGTGACCAGCCGGGCACCAAGGGCGGCCCCGACAAGCTGTGTATCCTGCCCGCCGAGCATCAGTCGGCGTGGGTGATCAACGGTGAAATCCGCCTGGCCCACGTGTATTTCAGCCCAGAGCAATTTGCCCTCGGCTGCGTCACCCTGCTCGACCGCGAACCGCGCACCCTGGAACTGCGCGAAAGCACCTTTCTGCAAGACGACAGCCAGGCCAGACGCTTCCACCAGTTGATCGCGCTCAACTGGCAGGAGCCCGCCGAACGCCTGCTGACCAGCAGCCTGGCCCATGAAATGCTCAGCCACACCCTGCTCAGCCAGGTAGGCGCCCGCGAAGGCCTGCGTTTGAAAGGTGGTTTAGCGGCGTACCAGCGACGGCTGTTGGTGGACTACATCGACCAGCACCTGGAAGACCCCATCAGCCTTGGGCAACTGGCTGGCCTGTGCGCGCTGTCGGAATACCATTTTGCGCGGATGTTCCGCCAAAGCTTCGGCCTGCCGCCCCATCAGTACTTACTGGCGCGTCGGCTGACCCGCGCGCAACACCTGCTGCGCAGCGGTGCCCTGCCCTTGGGCGAGATTGCCTTGCTGTGCGGTTTTTCCAGTGCCAGTCACTTCACTCATCGCTTCCGCCAGGCCATGGGCGCCACGCCCGGCGACTACCGTCAGGCGTTCATTTAAACCATCAAGCCCAACGTCTTGGCCTTGGCCACCGCCTGAGTTCGCCGCTCGACGCCCAGCTTGCTGTGGATGCGCCGCGCGTGAGTCTTTACGGTGTGCAGGGAGATAAACAGCCGGTCGGCAATTTCCAGGTTGGAGCTGCCCAGGGCGATCAGTTGCAGCACTTCCAATTCACGCTGGCTCAAGGGGTTTTCTACCGTGCCGGGGGTTGACGCCTGGGGTTCCATGCCCAGCTCACTCAACAGTCCCGGCGAGCGCAAACGCAGTTCACGAATCGCTTGTTGCACCTGACAACGCCCGGCCAGTTCCAGGCCGGTTTGCAGCGAACGGCGCGCCAAGGCAGCATCGCCCAGTTGCCAAGCGACTTCGCCCAGCACCAGGTGCAGCTCGGTTTCCAGGCAGAGCATGCCGCGCTGATGGGTGGTTTCCAGCAACGCGTTGAGCCGTGCCACAGGTTGATCGGCGCAGCCCAGTTTCACCTCCGCCAGCACCAGCAGGTATTCCAGGCGTGGAATCAGTTCCAGGGTGGCCGGTGGCGCCTGTTTGGCCTGGGGGCCACGGAAGTGGCGCAGCACACGGCGCACCGCTTCCACGGTCAATTCGGCGCGGCCTTGCTGCAACCAGAAATGCCCACTGACCAACAACAGCACCGCCCGGTATACCGTGTCCGGCACCTGGCGCTGCTGCATCAGCCGTTCGGCGTCGCGCAGTTGCACAAAGGCCTGGGCGTAATCACCCCGGTTGGCGGCCAGCAAGGCCAGACCGAGAAAACCGTAGAGCACGCGTTTGTCCTGGCTGTGCAGGCACATCTTCAGGCCAGTCTCGAAACAGTCGGCGGCCAAGCTGTCCTGGCCCTGGCGCAGCGCCAAGTGCCCGCGCCGCAAAGCAATGCGCCCAACCAGTGGCCCGGCCTTGAGCCGCTGCTTGAGTAACATCGCCTGCACCGTTTCCAGCAGGCTTTGCGCCCGATACGGCGCGCCACGCTGTTCCAGCAATTGCGCGTGATCCAACTCCAGCAACGCCTCCAGCACCAACGAACCATGGGCGCGCGCCAGGCACAGCGCTTCGCGGTTCAGGCCTTGGGCTGCGTCCAGTTCACCGCGCAGCAAGGCTTGTTGGGTCAGCCCCGACAGGCACATCAGGCGCGAAGTCCAGGCGCTCTCGGGCAAGGCTTGCAGGGCCTCAAGAAAATGCAGACGGGAACTCTCGGCATCGCCGCCCAGGTGCAGCAACCAGCCCCACTGCGCCTGCCAGCGCGCCAGTAAATAACGCTGTTGCGCCGCCGAGGGTTGCGGGGCAAATCGAGCGAGCTGATCGATGCACGCAGCCGCCTGTTCGAAGCGCCCGGCGAACAGGAGCGCAGCAGTCACCAACCCCACCAGTTGCGCCGAGCCGAGCATCAGTTCATCGCCATGCTGCTCATGCAGGCGCAACAGCAAGACGGCGTTCTGCTGGCGGAACAGGTCCTCAAAGCTGAAGTGCTGCAAGAGGCTCACCGCCATTTCATATTCTTCGGCCAGCAGAGCCTGTTCAAAAGCGGCCTGCCAATCCTGCTCGGTGCAAAACCACTGGCAAGCGCGTCGATGCCAAGAGCGCCTGGCAGGCCAGGGTTCGTTGTGCATCAGTTGCGCCAGGGGCGGGAAAACCTGCAACCAGTCGGTGTCTTCCCACGGCTCGATAAACGCGCCCAGCGCGTGTAAATCCCTCAGGTATTGGCCACCGTCGCCAGCGCCGAACAAGTGTTCGCACAGGCCAGTATTGAAGCGCGGCAGATGGGCCAGCACCCGCCAAGCCTCGGCCAACTCCGGCGGCAGCGTGCTGAAGAGTTCGTGTTGCAGGTAGTCGAGCAACGTCTTATCGGGATGACCATCACCCAGCAAGGCGATGCGCACACCCGCGCACCAACCCGCGCTGAACTGCAGCACGCTGTCGACGGACTGGGCCGGCGCATGGCTGAGCAGTGCCTGGATTTCCACAGGGGTAAATGCCAGTTCGGCGCCGCACTCAAGTAACTCATCGTCGAGCAGCAGCCGAGGCCAATTGCAGGCCGGACGCCGTCGAGCGCCCAACCACCAGGTCAGGGCCGGGCTGCTGGCGGTGAGCAGGCGATCGAGCAAGGCGTCGGTGTCTTGAGTGGGTAAGCGGCAGAAATCATCGAGGAACACCCATGCCTGGGCCTGCCAGCGGCTGAGGTCCAGCAGCAATGTGGCTTCGTCGGTAAACGTCAGGCCAAGGTTTTGCGCCAGCCGTTGGCACAGGTCGAGGGGGCTGAGCGACGCGCCATTGAGCGGCAACCAGTACACCTGGCAACCGATGGGCGCCTGCAACGCACATTCGGCGAGCAACGCGCTCTTGCCGCTGCCGCCGGGGGCGCATAACAACTTGACCCTGACCGGTGCTGCCAGCAAAGGCTCGGCCAGGCGGGGGCGCAGCAAATGATGGGCGGACAGCCGGGGCATGAATCCAGGACGGTCCAGGCAGCGTGTCATGGCGGTCATTGCTGCATCCTGCTTTTTTATTGTTATGCAACGTGATGCGTACCCTAGTCCTGTGGCGGGGGGTTGTTGAAGAAGTATTCAGCAGGGTGATTGAAGGCCATGCACAGAACCCAATGTGGGAGGGAGCTTGCCCCCGATGGCGGTGTATCAGTCAACCAATCCAGTGACTGATACTCCCTCATCGGGGGCAAGCCCCCTCCCACATTTTGACCCCGCTTCGATCCGGGATCAGCGCACGCCTTCAGCCCTCAAGGCTGCCGGAGTGTAGTCCGCAGCCTTGGCCGCGAAGCCGAACACGAAGCTGCTCTTCTCCTCGTTCTTCATGCCCAGTGCGATGTAGCGCCCCGCAATGATGTCGTACAGGGTTTCGACCGTGTAGGCCGGCACCTGGTGGTCGTAGTAGAACTGCGCATGACCTTCGGCGACGCGCCACAGTTGGCCGCGACCGTCGTAGTGATCCACCAGTGCGACTTGCCAGCTGTCTTCGTCGATGTACATGTGCCGCTTGGCGTAGATGTGCCGCTCGCTCGGTTTGACCGTGCCGACCACTTCCCACACGCGGTGCAGTTCGTAGCGGGTCAGGTCCTGGTTGATGTGACCAGCCTTGATGATGTCGTCGTACTTGAGGCTCGGCGAGTCGAGCTTGTAGCTGTTATAGGGGATGTACATCTCTTTCTTGCCCACCAGCTTCCAGTCGTAGCGGTCGGGGGCCCCGGAGAACATGTCGAAGTTGTCGGTGGTACGCAGGCCGTCGGACGCGGTGCCCGGCCCGTCATAGGACACTTGCGGAGCACGGCGCACACGGCGCTGGCCGGCGTTGTAGATCCAGGCCAGGCGCGGTTCTTTCACCTGGTCGAGGGTTTCATGCACCAGCAGCACGTTGCCCGCCAGGCGCGCTGGGGCGGTGACCGATTGCTTGAAGAAGCTCAATACGTTGGCCGCCTTGGCCGCGTCGATATCCGGGATCGCTTGAGGCACCGCCACTTCTTCTTCGAAGCGGATCGGCGTGTAGCTGCCATTGGTCTGCGGGGTGGCCTGGGTGATGATGCGGCGCAGGTTACCGCCGTGGTAACGGGTGATGTGGTTCCACAGCACCTCCACGCCATTCTTGGGAATCGGGAACGCGTAGTAGCGGTTGCCGGTGAAGTTTTCCAGGCCGTTGCCGTCGTTGATCGCCTTGACGTTCAGTGCGCTGCGCTTGATCGATTCGTAGATGTCCGCCGGTAAGTTGACCGTACGGTGGC
This sequence comes from Pseudomonas sivasensis, assembly GCF_021391435.1. Classification (NCBI taxonomy): domain Bacteria; kingdom Pseudomonadati; phylum Pseudomonadota; class Gammaproteobacteria; order Pseudomonadales; family Pseudomonadaceae; genus Pseudomonas; species Pseudomonas sivasensis. Next base: position 5,269,797 of record NZ_CP090029.1, read on the forward strand.
TCGGGTATACCGGAATCTTGTAGGTCTCGGGGTAGCGTTTGAACATCGCCACCTGGCCGTCGGAGAGTTTGTCTTTGTACTTGTCGACGGTGGCGGCGGTGATGACAAACAGCGGTTTTTCATTGGCGAACGGGTCGGCCAGGAAGCCTTTGCTGTCCACCGCGCCAGCGTTTTTCGGGATACCGCCAGTCCAGGCCGGGATCGAGCCGTCAGCGTTACCGGCTTTTTCGGCACCGACCGGCGTGAGGGTGGTGCCCAGCTTGGCAGCTTCTTCCGGCGACACCGCCGCCATTACGTGAGCAGCCAACAGACTCAGGGCCAACACTGCAATTGTCTTACGCATAAGTTCTTGTCCTTCTTTAAGCCAAATCAGAAGTTCACGCCGAAGCTGAGGGCGAGGAAGTCGCGGTCGGTCAGGGTGTTGTAGTCGCCACCAAAGAAATCGGTGTAGCTGAGGCTGGCGGTGTAGGTGCTGCGGTAGTCCGCATCCACACCGACGCTGATCGCCTTGGCGCCCTTGTTGAAGATCCCGTTGGGCCCATAGCCGGCCACGTCATGGGACCAGGACAGGTTGGGCTTGAGGTTCACCCCGAAAATGGCGTTGTTGTAGTCAAGGATCGCCCGCGCGCGGTAGCCCCAAGAGGTGGAGGTGACGAAACCGTCGGTGTCACCCTCGAAACCGTAAGCGCCGTAGACCGAATCGCGGCCGTAACGCAGTTTGGATTTGTCCTCCAGGCCAGCCACGTGCACCACGGCCGCTTCGCCCACCAAAGTCAGGCGTTCGGCGCCGAGGACTTGGTCAAAGAACTGGGTCATGGTGCTTTGGATCTGGGTGATTTCCTTGCGGCGGTAGCCTTTGTTGTCGCTGCCGAAATTGCTGCGGATGGGCGAGGCCAATTGGCCGGCGATTGGGTTAAGCAAGGCCAATGTCAGGTCGGTGGTATTCAACTGCACCGGGGCATTGGGCCGGTAGCTGATTTCCCCGGTCCACGCCGTGCCGGTGGGCAAGGTTGTGGAGAAACTCGCGCCGAACAGGCGGATGTCTTCCGGGTAGTCGAGGTAGTACTGGCCACGGCCGAGCATGGTGCTCTGGGCGAGGGCCTGACCGAAACCTCCAGCGGCGGCGGCGATGCCACCGATGGTTTGCAGTGTGGTGTTGTTGGTGATGGTGCCTACAGTGGGTGTGCGGCTGTGGTAATTCATGAAATACAAACCGTACTCGGTGTCGTCACCCAGCCAACGCAAAGCCGCCCCAAACTGACCGGAGTCCCGCGCATCACGGTCGCCCGCACGCTGTACCACCACACCCTCGCGCGTCACCACAAAACCCTGACCGCGGTTTGCCGCAATCGATTGCAGCGGCGCGATACCAGGGCTGCCTACAGTGTAGTTACCGGTGCAACCATCCGCCGCCACGTCACCGCCAAAGAAGGTGCCGCAGTTATCCAGCACGGTCTGATCCCACTCCAACTGATAAAACCCTTCCACGGTCAGTTGGTTGGTCAGGCTCTGGGACGCAAACAGCATGTTCACCGGGATCAGGCCTTCCTTGATCTCGGCACCCGGGCGGCGGAACGCCGACACGTCAATCGGGTTGATGCTGTTGATGGAGTTGCCGATGAAGGTACTTTCACCCCAACTGACCACCTGCTTACCGGCGCGTACGGTGCCCGGCAGGTCGCCCAGGGAGTAGTTGTGATAGACGAACGCATCGAGGATCTGCGCACCGCTGGACTTGGCGCCTTCCTTACGGTTGTGGTCGCTGATCTGCTTGAACTCGCGGTCTTCGTCCTTGAGCTCAAAGTCGTACCAGTACTTGCCGCGCACGAACACACCGGTGTCGCCGTACTTGAGTTCAAGGTCGTGCAGGCCCTTGAAGATTTTCGAGAAGGTCTCGCCCTTCTTGAAATTAAGCCGCCCGTCATCCCCCGTGGAAGCCTGGCCCGTGCCGCCATTGACGGTACCCACGAGTTTTTTATCGGCATCACGCATGCCCCAACTCGAACCCACCGACAACGACGAATCGAATTGCCCTTCGATCTCGCCAATATTGAACGAAACAGCCTGAGCCTGGGCACAGCAACCCAAGGCAACCGCAGCGGCCAGCGCCTGTGGCGTGAAGATGGCGCGCATTGTTGTTTTTGTCATGCGTCTTCCCCGGTGAGTGACAGAAGGCCCCACCCTACTGCCGCACATCAGGAGCGATAAGCGCACCAAGGAGGGATTCGTGTTGTCGCTCGAAAGGATTACCGGGCGCTCTGGCCTGGGTCTGGGCGGGGGCATGAACCGTGTGGATGGCGGGTTATCAGGGCCATGGATGGCGAGCGTCAAGACTGTTGCAGTTTTTACAACAGTCCTTGTCCCGAAGCGCTATTACTCATCTTGTCGCAAACGACTATTCTTGCCGGGCTTTCAGGGCAAACGGCCCGCTTCCCCAAACGGGAGAAAAGCCAGACTCAAATAGATTGATGTCTTTATTCAATCTGTTACCGGTGTTCACTGACGTTGATTTGTCGCTCCTTGATCCAACGTCTTACTTCAGCCGCTGCGTTTGCAGCGGCTTTTTTTTGCCTGAAATAAAACGGGGCGCCATCAGCGCCCCGTAAGATTCAAACTTTTTCAAGCAATGATCACAGGCTGTACTTCTGCAAGTTGGCCATCATCTCCTTCAAGGCCTCGATGTTGTCCTTGGGATGAGCCGCCCCTTCAAAGTCGCAGATCTGCTGCCAGTGCGCCGCCACATCGTCCGGTGAAAAACCGGCTTCGGGATCAAAGCCCACACCCAGGCTGCGCTCCCAGCGGGTCTTGCCAATCCAGCCACCGCCCACTTCAAACAACCCAGAAGTTTCCTGGCACGCTTCGCTGCCCAGGTACACCACGAGCGGGCTGACCAATTCCGGCTTGAGGCGCTCGAACACTTGCGGCGGGATCAGGCCTTCGGTCATGCGCGTGGCGCCAGTGGGGGCGATGGCGTTGACCAGGATGTTGTTCTTGCGTCCCTCCAGCGCCAGGGTGCGGGTCAATCCGTACAGGCCGAGCTTGGCCATGCCGTAGTTGGACTGGCCGAAGTTGCCGTAGATGCCCGAAGTGGACGCGGTGAAGATCACCCGGCCATAGCCTTGCTCACGCAGATGGGGCCAGGCGGCGCGGGTGACTTTGTAGGCGCCTTCGACATGCACCCGGTAAACCAGGTCCCAGTCGGCGTCTTCCATTTTGTGGAACGTTTTGTCGCGCAGGATGCCGGCGTTATTGACCACTACGTCGATGCGGCCAAAAGCGTCGAGGGCGTTTTGCACAATCTTGTCACCATCGGTGACAGAGTCGTGGTTGGCTTCCGCAATACCACCCGCCTCGCGGATCTCGGCCACTACACGGTCGGCCGCCGAAGCACTGGCGCCTTCGCCTTGGGTGGAACCGCCGAGATCGTTGACCAGCACCTTGGCCCCATGTTTAGCGAACAACAGCGCATGGGCCCGGCCCAATCCGCCGCCGGCACCGGTGACGATCACGACCTTATCCTGGAACTGCACTGACTCACTCATACCGAACTCCAATGGCGACAATGGGAATGGGTCGAGTGTCAGGCACAGGGCTGCCGGTCACAATAAAGACAGCCAAGGCTGAATGGTGCTCGATAAGGCAGGGGGATGATCCTAAGGCTCAGGAATAAGCCATGCGGGTTTCAACCTGCCCAATCCGATCACGAAACGCCTGGTAATGCTTGAGCACCTGCACCGGCGCTTCAATCTGTGGGTAGTGGCCGATGTTGGCCAGTAACACCGTGTCGGCATGGGGCACCAATTGGTGGTAACGCTCCACCATATGGACACCGGAGATCGGGTCGATCTCGCCGTCGATCACTCGCAATGGCACGTCACCCTGCTGCATCGCCGCCACCCAGCGATCACGCAGGCGCCGACGCTGGGGAATGTAGGCGATCAGCTTGTGCAGGATGCGCGTGCCATCGTTGCAGTCGATCAGGCTCCAGAAATCGTCCAGTGCGCTTTCGCTGGGCCGGGTGTTGGGGCCGAAGATCTGGCCGAAGCTGTCGGCCAGGGCATTGCGCCCGAATGCGCGGCCGATCATCCAGCCCAGCGGGCTGAGCAGGAGTTTTTGCACCAGCGCCGGGCGATGGGTTTCCGGGAACAGCCCGCCGTTGAGAAACACACAACTGGCCATCTTGAATCGGCCTTCATAGTGCCGGGCCAACAGTTCCTGAGCGACGCTGTCACCGTAGTCGTGGGCCAGCACGTGCACCGGCTGATCCACCCGCAGATGCTCCAGCAAAGCCTGTTGCAAATCCGCCTGTTCCAGGAGGCAGTAGCCATGGTCCAGAGGCTTGGCTGAATCGCCGAAACCGAGCATGTCGCAGGCGATGACCAAGTTGTGCTGGGCCAGGGGTTGCCACAGGTAATGCCAGTCCCAACTGGCGGTGGGAAAGCCATGGATCAGCAGCAACGGTTCGCCCTGCCCCGACACCCAGTAACGGATGGTGCGTCCGTGAAATTCGAAACTCTGGCTGCGTTTGCGCCAGGCTCTGAGCGGGATCTCGGCAAGTGGCATCAGCTTCTATACCCAGGATCTTGAGCATCCAATTTGCGCAGCAACGCCGGCCAGGCCAGCGCGCCCCCCATACCTTGAGCGCTCTTGGTGACAGCAGCGACCATGGCTTTGGCGCCCGCAAGAATCTGCGGACCAATGGCGATCAATTCAGCGCCGCCGTTTTGCGCCAGCACCTGGATATCGCAGGCGCGCTGAAAGGTGAACATCATCAGGAAGGTGTCGGCGATGGTACTGCCACAGGTAAGCAGGCCATGGTTGTGCAGCATCAAGAAATTATTGTCGCCAAGGTCGGCTTGCAGGCGGGCCTTTTCCTCGTGGTTCAGCGCGACGCCTTCATAGGCGTGATAGGCCAGGCTCGACAGCACGAAGATCGATTGCTGGCTGATCGGCAGCACGCCCTGTTTCTGGGCCGCCACCGCCACACCGGCGGCGGTGTGGGTATGCAGCACGCAGGTGACATCGTGGCGAACTTCATGGATGGCGCTGTGGATCGTGTAGCCCGCCGGGTTGATCTCGTAGGGGCTGTCCATCAGCTTGTTGCCGGCTTGGTCGACCTTTACCAGGCTCGACGCAGTGATCTCGTGGAACATCAGACCGTAGGGATTGATCAGGAAATCATCGGTGCCCGGCACCTTGGCCGAGATGTGGGTGAAGATCAGGTCGTCCCAGCCATGCAACGCCACCAGGCGATAGCAGGCCGCCAGGTCGACACGGGCTTGCCACTCGGCAGCACTGACCTGATCTTTGACATTCTGTGGCGGCACAACAGGGGCTAGGCTCACGGTAACGACCTCCTTGGCGCACTTCTTATTATTTTTTCGAGTGATGGGCCAGTCTAGTCAGACGCCCTGGCGGACGGAGTTGCCTTCGCAGCCAGCTTGATGACCGTACGAGTCAGCTATGAGAATAGTTTAGATCTATACAAACGGCGTCAAAGAGACGCCGTCAATAAAGGGACTGAAAACCGCTAGAACCGCTCAATCAAGCGCGCAGTGCAGTGACCAATTCTGCCAACCACGGCTCGGCATCAGCTTCCGGCGTCACGCTCTCGCTGGCGTCCAGGCGCAACATGGGCAGTACTTCGCGCACGCCCAACTCGCCAAACAGCTCGCGCATTTGCTCACCGCCACCACAAAAGGTGTCGCCATAGCTGGCGTCGCCCAAACCGATCACCGCACCGGGCAAACCGCGCCAGGCCGAAGGCAGTTGGTCGCGAATCATCGAATACAACGGTTGCAGGTTATCGGGCAGTTCACCCATGCCGGTGGTCGAAGTCACCGCTAGAAACGCCTCAGGGGCAAACGCCTGCACATCCGCCAGGGTCGCGCGCGGGTTGTGCCAGGCTTCAAAACCAGCGTCTTTGAGGATGCCGGCGGCGTGCCGGGCGACTTCTTCAGCCGTGCCGTAGACCGAGCCGGAAAGGATGGCGACTTTCATCAATCTGATCCTGTAGTTGAGCGAAAGCCTGGGATATTAACAGCGACGCAAATATTTCGGGGCGCACCGTGCAAGATTCACGACTTGCCATAAACTGCCCATTCCAACAACACGCCACGGACCGCTCAATGATTAACGCCAAGCTGATGCAGATGGTGATCGACGCTTCCAACGAAGGCATCGTGGTCGCCGAACGCGAAGGCGATGAAAAGCCCCTGATTTATGTGAACCCGGCCTTCGAACGGATGACCGGCTACACACTGGATGAAATCCTCTATCAGGACTGCCGCTTTCTACAGTCGGGCGACCGTGATCAGCCAGCGCTGACGGTGATTCGGGATGCTTTGGCGAAGGGTGGTTCGTGCCGGGAAACCCTGCGCAATTACCGTAAGGACGGCAGCCATTTCTGGAACGAACTGTCGCTTTCAACGGTGTTCAACACGGCTGATAAGCAAACCTATTTTATCGGCGTACAAAAAGACGTCACGCTCCAGGTCAAGGCCCAGCAGCGTGTCGAGCAATTAGAAAGCGAACTGGCCCAAGTCAAAGCCGAACTGGCCGCGTTCAAGTCGACAAATGGATTGAACAAAATTTAGAAAATACGGCCATATGAGCGGATAATGGCACTTTAATGCCCCTCTATTGAGCAAGCACAATGCAACGCGATGCGCTTCTGACCAAGGATGAGCTGGATTTCATTCAGAACATGCAACACAACCCGCAACTTAATCTGCGGGATGCGTCGTCGAGCCTGACCGTCAACGGCGGTGCGCAGATTCGCGACTTGCTCACCCGCCTGGCCGCCCACGACCATGTCACCATCCAAGCGCAGTTCGACAACCAGCAACTGACCTTTCCCCTCCAATTGGTGGAGGATGAGTTCAATGCAGTGCATCTGCGTCTGGGTGTGCCGAGTATTTTTGAAGACGGCCCGGTGATCCGCGCCTGGCGCCTTGCACTTGAAGCTCCGGTGGCCCTGGAGAACATCAAGGGCACCGCAAGTGCGCTGTGGGTGCATGAGGTGTCATTCAAGGGCGTGCTGGTGGAGATTCGTGGCCGTATCAAACCACCAAAAACCTTTTCCCTTTGGTTCAGCCCTTCCGGCTATGAGCGCATTGCCCTGCGCGGCGCCTTTGAGAGGGAAACCGCGCGGGGTTTGTTTGCCTATCGCCTCAGTCAAAGCGATGCGGATGAAATCGAACGCCTGCGCCAGTTCATCCTGCATCAGCACCGCCTGGTGCACCCGCAGATGCACGCCTGAGTTCAGGTATCCAGGTTACCGCTGAGGAACTGCTGCAAGCGGCGTTGCATTTGGCGCCCTTCGCTGCCCAGACAACCGATGGAGGAACCTGCCAGCGCGCTCTGCGCCAGGTCCGACACTGCGCCAGCAAGAAATAACGGGCAATCAAGGGTCAACGCCAAACGATTGAGGCGGCCAGCCAGATCAACGTTATGGGAGTGGTTGGAGAAGATGATCAGCGCCTGGGGATGAGTCTTTTCACATACGAGGGTCAGCTCATCAAACGGCTGCCCCATCCCCAGCACCTTCACGACCAGGTCATCGCTGCTCATCAACAGCGCCGCCACCAGCAACTCCAGTTTGCGGCATTCGCCGGGTATGGCTGACAGCAATACCCGAGGCGCAGGCGACAGTGTCGCCGCTTGCAGGCGCTGAAAGGCATGGATACGCAAGAAGGCGTCGAAAAACAGCCATTCGCTGGCTTGACCAAAACGCCCCTGGTGGCGCAAGAGCTCGTTCCAGAGAGGCATCAGGATCTCTTGGAACGCCACGTTGAGGGGATAGGTAGCGAGAATCTGGCCATACAGGCTTTCCAACTGACGGTCGTCAAAGGCCTTGACCGCCAGCAACAGCCTCGCCCGCCATTGCGGCAATTCGCTTTCTTCGACTGAGTCGCGCTCAGCGCGAATCGCTTCGGCCTGCTGATCGTCGCGGGCGAGAATCTTGCCGACCTTGCTGACCGCCACGCCACGCTCAATCCAACCAAGAATGCGATTGACCGTCTCAATATCGGCCTTGGAGTAGAGGCGGTGCCCACTTTCGGTGCGGATGGGCTGGATCAGGCCGTAACGACGCTCCCATGCACGCAAGGTGACCGGGTTGACGCCTGTCAATCTTGATACATCACGAATTGGAAAAAGCTCAGCGCAATCAGGCGAATCCAGATGCGAAATGCTGTCAGCAGGAGCAGTAATCACGGGCATTCAAGACCAACAAACCAGCGGTAATTGGGTGGTCATTTAACGCCTATAGACCCCTCTTTTTCAAGGTGTGTACTTTTCGGACCAATGTCGCTGGCGTATTTCAGCAAAACCGGAATAATCCTTGCCTGTTTTTTCTACGTCGCTGCAACACCCCGCAGCTTCGTTTGTGCGCCACCTACCCGGATCAGCGCACCCGTACATTTGGAGATACACAATGTCTACCTCTCCCGTCACCTTGATGGTTGCGCGCCGCGTCGCCAAAGGGCGCTACGAAGAACTGATGGCCTGGCTGCGCGAAGGCGAGCAATTGGCTACCGACTTCCCCGGTTATCTGGGCTCCGGCGTACTTGCACCGCCGCCCAACGATGACGAATTCCAGATCATTTTCCGCTTCGCCGACGAAAAAACACTGCATGCCTGGGAATTCTCCGCCTCCCGTTGTGCCTGGCTTAGCCGCGGCAGCGATTTGTTTGCCGACCCCTCCGAGCACCGTGTGCGCGGCATCGATGGCTGGTTTGGTGCCGCGGGTGCCCGTCCGCCGCGCTGGAAGCAGGCCGTGGCAATCTGGCTGGCGTTTTTCCCGGTGTCGCTGCTGTTCAACTTTGTCTTGGGGCCATTGCTCAATGGGCTCGACCTGGTGCCTCGCGTACTGGTCAGCACGATGGCACTCACGCCTCTGATGGTTTACTGGTTCATTCCGCTGTCGACACACCTGTTGGCGAACTGGCTGCATCCCACGCCTGCACCGCGCAAGGCCACCGAAGCGGCGGCGTGAGTACAGGGGCGACCCGTCGCTGGTATGATTTGCGCCTGCCAGCGACGCGAGCCTCCCATGACTGCAAAGAACGCCCCGATCCTGATCACCGGCGCCGGCCAACGTGTCGGCCTGCATTGCGCCCAGCGCCTGCTGGACGAGGGCCAACCGGTGATTTTCAGCTACCGCAGCGAACGCCCCGGCGTGCAGGCCCTGCGCGAGCGTGGCGCGATCGGTGTGTTTGCCGACTTCTCCAACGAAGCTGGGATCCTGGCGTTTATCGCTGAACTGAGTACCCACACCCAAAGCCTGCGCGCGATCATCCACAACGCCTCGGCCTGGGTCGCGGAAACGCCGGGCGACGAAAGCCGCGCGTTTACCGATATGTTCAGCGTACACATGCTTGCGCCGTACCTGATCAACCTGCATTGTTCGACCTTGCTGCAACGCTCTTCACCTGCCGATATCGTGCATATCAGCGATGACGTGGTGCGCAAGGGTAGCCGCCAGCACATCGCCTACTGCGCCACCAAGGCCGGGCTCGACAGCCTTACGCTGTCGTTTGCCGCGCAGTTCGCGCCGCTGATCAAAGTCAACGGCATCGCCCCGGCGATGGTGATGTTCAACGAAGACGACGACGCGGCCTATCGCACTCGGGTGTTGGCCAAATCAGCCCTGGGCATCGAGCCCGGACCCGAGGTGATTTACCAGAGCGTGCGCTACCTGCTGGACAACCCCTATGTCACCGGTACCACCCTGACCGTCAACGGCGGGCGGCATATCAAGTAAGCCGTTTGTGAGGATGTTGTATGACCTTATCCCTGCCCCACCATTACCGCGAGATCCTCAAGAACCTGGGCGAAGACCCGGAACGCGAAGGCTTGCTCGACACCCCCAAGCGCGCCGCCAAGGCCATGCAGTACCTGTGTCATGGCTATGAGCAGAACCTCGAAGAAATCGTCAACGGTGCACTGTTCGCCTCCGACAACGACGAGATGGTGATCCTCAAGGACATCGAGTTGTACTCGCTGTGCGAACATCACCTGCTGCCCTTTATCGGCAAGGCCCACGTGGCCTATATTCCGACCGGCAAGGTGCTCGGCCTGTCGAAACTGGCGCGTATTGTCGACATGTTCGCCCGGCGCCTGCAGATCCAGGAAAACCTCACGCGGCAGATCGCCGACGCGATCCAGGACGTGACCCAGGCCGCCGGCGTGGCCGTGGTAATCGAGGCCAAGCACATGTGCATGATGATGCGCGGCGTGGAAAAACAGAATTCAACCATGAACACCTCGGTGATGCTCGGCGCGTTCCGCGAGTCGAACACCACGCGCATGGAGTTCCTGCAACTGATTGGACGGAGCAAGTAGCAATGCCACAACTTCAACCAGGCATGGCGCGCATCCGGGTCAAGGACCTGTGTCTGCGTACCTTCATCGGTATCAATGAGGACGAAATCCTCAACAAGCAGGATGTGCTGATCAACCTGACCATCCTGTACGCCGCCCAGGACGCCGTGCGCGACAACGATATTGACCACGCGTTGAACTACCGCACTATCACCAAGGCGATCATCGCCCACGTAGAAGGCAACCGCTTCGCGCTGCTGGAACGCCTGACCCAGGAATTGCTGGACCTGGTGATGAGCAATGAATCGGTGCTGTACGCCGAGGTCGAAGTGGATAAGCCCCATGCGCTGCGCTTTGCCGAATCGGTTTCGATTACCCTGGCGGCCAGCCGCTGACATTGAAGTGGACCCTATGAACGATCAACAACGCCTCGAACTCGAAGCCGCCGCTTTTCGCCGGCTGGTAGCACATCTGGACAGCCGCAAGGATGTACAGAACATCGACCTGATGAACCTCTCCGGTTTCTGCCGTAATTGCCTGTCCAAGTGGTACAAGGCCGAGGCCGACGAGCGCCAGATCGAGCTGAGCCTCGATGACGCTCGTGAAGTGGTGTACGGCATGCCGTACGCCGAGTGGAAAGCCCAATACCAGAAAGAAGCCAGCGCTGACCAACAGGCAGCGTTCGCCAAAGGAAAAACCCATGACTGATTTGAACACCCTGCGCGCCAGCCTCAACAGTGGCGAACACGTCTTTGCCGACACCCTGGCATTTGTCGCGGCCGGTTACGATTACCAACCGCAGGCCTTCACCAATGGCACCGTGGAAAACGCGGCCGGGCAGAATGAAGGGTCGTGCAAGACCTTGGGTTTGGCGGTGCTGGAAGGCTTGAGCGACCAAGAAGCGCTGCTGGCGTTTGGTGAGCATTACCGCTCGGTGGTGGCGACGCCTGAGGGCAGCGACCACGGCAATATTCGGGCGTTGATTGCCCATGGGTTGGCCGGTGTGAAATTCACCGCGCAGCCCCTTACCCGCAAATCCTGAGTCAGACGCGGATCAAAATGTGGGAGGGAACTTGCCCCTCCCACATTTAAATTGCACTCATAAAAAAACCGGCCTCGCAGCCGGTTTTTTTATTCCAACGATTTAGAACGAAGCGTCCTTCAAACCGTCGAGGTAACGCTCGGCATCCAGTGCTGCCATGCAACCGGCACCAGCCGAGGTAATGGCCTGGCGGTACACGTGGTCAGCCACATCACCGGCAGCAAAGATGCCTTCGATATTGGTGGCAGTCGCATTGCCTTCACGGCCGCCCTGCACCACCAGATAACCGTCTTTGGCTTCCAGCACGCCTTCGAACAACGAGGTGTTCGGAGTGTGGCCGATGGCGATGAACACGCCGTCGACTTTCAGCTCGTCGAAGCTGCCGTCGTTGTTTTTCAGGCGAGCACCGGTCACGCCCATGTTGTCGCCCAGGACTTCGTCCAGGGTGGCGTTGAGCTTGAGGATGATCTTGCCTTCAGCGACACGGGCGTGCAGCTTGTCGATCAGGATCTTCTCGGCGCGGAAAGTCTCGCGGCGGTGAACCAGGGTCACGGTACTGGCGATGTTGGCCAGGTACAGCGCCTCTTCAACGGCAGTGTTACCGCCGCCGACTACAGCGACCGGCTTATTGCGGTAGAAGAAACCGTCGCAGGTCGCGCAGGCGGAAACGCCCTTGCCCATGAACGCTTCTTCCGATGGCAGGCCCAGGTAACGGGCGCTGGCGCCAGTGGCGATGATCAGCGCGTCACAGGTGTAGACGCCGCTGTCGCCGGTCAGGCTGTAAGGCTTTTTCGAGAAGTCGACTTGGTTGATGTGATCAAAAACGATCTCGGTTTCAAAGCGCTCGGCGTGTTCTTTCATACGCTCCATCAGCACCGGGCCAGTCAGGCCGTGGACGTCGCCAGGCCAGTTGTCGACTTCCGTGGTGGTGGTCAACTGACCGCCCGCCTGCATGCCGGTGATCAGCAGCGGCTTGAGGTTGGCCCGGGCAGCATAGACAGCAGCGCTGTAACCGGCAGGGCCGGAACCGAGAATAATCACTCGCGAATGACGGGTATCAGACATGACTCACTCCTATCGACCGCCCGGACTACAAGGCGGCTGGAATAAAAAAGGACTGCGAAGCACTTGGGGAAGGCTTTAACTCGCAGATCCTGAAAATAATGGGTGCAGCGTATAGAGGGGGGCAAGATTAAGGAAATACGGTTTAACAATCCAGCTCATAGGCGGTCTCTATGCTGTCAGCCCAGCTAATCGAGGCGTTTGTTACTGTTGATGTCGCCGCTTTCGCCTCGGATACAAAGTCGGTAAGGTCGGCGCGTTCGTCATCCTGCTCGGAGTTCTCCATGCCTGCCCCTGTTCTTTCCGGCCCGCAATACCTGCGTGAAGGCCTCAAACTGGTGTTGAGCCCTGGCCTACGCCTGTTTGTGCTGCTGCCGCTGATGATCAACCTGGTGCTGTTCGTCGGATTGATTTACTTCGCCGGCCACCAGTTCAGCTTGTGGGTCGAGCACTTAATGCCGACGCTGCCGAGTTGGCTGAGCTTTTTGAATTACCTGCTATGGCCGCTCTTTGTAGTGCTGGTGGTGCTGATGGTGTTTTTCACCTTCACCATGCTCGCCAATATCATCGCGGCGCCGTTCAATGGCTTTCTCTCAGAGAAGGTAGAAGTGGTGGTGCGCGGTACCGATGACTTCCCGGCCTTCAGTTGGGGCGAGTTGATCGCCATGGTCCCCCGCACCCTGGCCCGAGAAATGCGCAAGCTCGGCTACTTCCTGCCACGGGCGATCGGCCTGTTTATCCTTTCGTTTATTCCCGTGGTCAACCTGATCGCCGCGCCACTGTGGCTGCTGTTTGGCGTATGGATGATGGCAATCCAATACATCGACTACCCGGCAGACAACCACAAACTGGGCTGGAACGAAATGCTCGCCTGGTTACGCCAGAAACGCTGGCAGAGCATGAGCTTTGGCGGGATCGTCTATCTGGTGCTGCTGGTGCCGGTGGTCAACCTGCTGATGATGCCGGCAGCGGTGGCTGGCGCCACCTTGTTCTGGGTGCGCGAGCAAGGCGCCGAGGCGATGGCGAACCCCAAGGTCACCAAGTCATAAATCCATCATCTGGATGACACAATGGCGACATGGCCCACACGGACACTGTGGGTCATGACGACAGCCTCGCTTCATATCACCCTCATCACCGAAACCTTCCCGCCAGAGATCAACGGGGTGGCCAATACCCTTGGTCGCCTGTGCGAGGGTTTGCGCGCGCGCGGCCATCAAGTCGAACTGGTACGCCCACGCCAAGGCGTCGATCAGAGCCGGCTCAGCGACGACGAACTCCTGCTGTGCCGCGGCTGGCCACTGCCGGGTTATCCGGGCCTGCAGTGGGGTCAGTCGTCGATGCACAAGTTGCTGCGCCGGTGGACACGCCAACGCCCGGACGTGCTCTACATCGCCACTGAAGGCCCGCTGGGCTTGTCGGCACTGCGTGCAGCACGGCGCCTGGGCATCAGTGTGGTCAGCGGCTTTCACACCAATTTCCAACAGTATTCGAACCAGTACGGCTTGAGCCTGCTCAGCCGAATGGTCACGCATTACCTGCGCTGGTTTCACAACCGTTCGACATTGACCCTGGTGCCCAGCGCCAGCCAACGCCTGGAGTTGGAGCGTCGGCATTTCGAGCGTTTGGGAATGTTGTCGCGGGGTGTCGACAGCCAGTTATTCCACCCGACCAAGCGTGACAATGCACTGCGTGAAAGCTGGGGTTTAGAGAACGACGATATCGCTGTGCTGCACGTTGGCCGCCTGGCCCAGGAGAAAAACCTCGGGCTGCTCAAGCGCTGCTTTGATGCGCTACAGAAAACCTACCCATCCCGCCCAATGAAGCTGATTGTCGTCGGGGACGGCCCGCAACGGGCGCTGCTGGAGCACGACCTGCCCGAAGCAGTATTCTGCGGCACCCAACGCGGTGAAGAGTTGGCACGGCATTACGCGTCGGGAGACCTGTTTCTGTTTCCCAGCCTGACGGAGACCTTCGGCAATGTAGTGCTGGAAGCCATGGCCTCAGGCCTTGGTGTGGTGGCGTACGACCAGGCTGCCGCAAGCCAGCACCTGCGGCACGGCTATAGCGGCGCACTGGCGATGCCGGGGGATGAGGAGGCGTTTTGCGATGCAGCCATCTGGCTGCTGGAAGAACGCGAAACGTTGCGCAGGGCCCGCCTGAATGCTCGTCAACATGCCAGTCGCCAGGGTTGGCCAGCGATTATCGAGCAGTTCGAACGCCAGTTGCGCGGTGTGTGCGAGGACGGGCACCTGGAGCCCGCCCTGACGCCACTTACACCAGAGTCGTCAACGCCTCACGACTGAATGGCAGGATGTCACCCTCACGTCCTTCACGCACCTTCACGGCCCAATCCGGGTCAACCAACAACGCACGACCTACGGCAACCAGATCAAACTCGTCGTTGTTCAGGCGCTCAAGCAGTTTTTCCAGGCTGGCCGGCTGCGCGACTTTGTCGGTGTTGACCATAAACTGCAGGAACTCGCCATCCAGGCCGACACTGCCCACGGTAATAGTTGGTTTGCCGGTGAGTTGGCGCGCCCAACCGGCCAGATTGAGGTCGGAACCTTCGAATTCCGGCTCCCAGAAACGTCGGGTTGAGCAGTGGAAAATATCCACGCCGGCGTCGGACAGCGGCTTGAGGAATTCACCCAACGCCTCAGGGGTTTGTACCAGACGCGCGGTGTAGTCCTGCTGCTTCCACTGGGAGAAACGGAAGATGATCGGGAAGTTAGGGCCGACAGCGGCGCGCGTAGCCTGGATCAGCTCGATGGCAAAACGCGAGCGGTTGGCCAGGCTACCGCCGTACTCGTCGGTACGCTGGTTGCTGCCTTCCCAGAAGAACTGATCGACCAGATAACCGTGGGCGCCATGGATTTCAACGCCGTCCATGCCGATGCTTTGGGCGTCTTTGGCGGCTTGGGCGAAAGCGTTGATCACGTCCTTGATATCCTGGGCGGTCATGCCGTGGACCACCACGTTGCCGTCCTTGAGTTTCTCCATCGGACCATAGGCCGGCACGCTGGCATCAGGCTCAGTGCCGATACGGCGCACGCTGCCGACATGCCACAACTGAGGGACAATCTTGCCGCCTTCGGCGTGCACGGCATCGACCACTTTCTTCCACCCGGCCAGGGCCGCTTCACCGTAGAAATGCGGGACATTCGGGTAGCCATTAGAGGCCTGGTGACCGACCACGGTGCCTTCAGTGATGATCAAGCCCACGCCAGCGGCCGCACGGCGACGGTAGTATTCGATGACGTTGGAATTAGGTACACCACCCGGAGAAAACGAGCGGGTCATCGGCGCCATGACCACGCGGGTCGACAGTTGCAGTGCACCGAGCTGGAAGGGTTTGAACAAGGCTTGGACGGGCATGGAGCACTCCACGGGAGACTGGGTTTATGATGCGGATAATATGAGGAGTGGAACGCGCCCGGTAGCACTATTGATTTTGGTGATTAAGGGGTAAAAGCGGTGGGGTATTTGGGCTGCTACGCAGCCCATGGCGGGAAAGGTCCGCTCACCACAAGAGAAGTGATTTAGCTCAAGGCTTTTTCGATGGCCTGGACGATCGAAGGGTCTTCCGGCGGGGTACGCGGTGAGAATCGAGCGAGGACCCTCCCATCTTTACCCAGCAGGAACTTCTCAAAATTCCAGGTGATATCGCCGGGAAATTCGGCCCCCTCACCCGCCAGCAACCGGTAGAGCTGGTGACGCTCAGGGCCATTGACATCGAGCTTGCTGCCTAAGGGAAAGGTCACGCCGTAGTTCAGGCTGCAGAACTCGCGGATTTCGTCCTCAGTGCCCGGTTCCTGGCCGGCAAACTGGTTGCACGGCAGGCCCAGCACAGTAAACCCTTGGTCCTTGTACTGCTGATAGAGGTTCTCCAACGCCGCATATTGCGGGGTCAGGCCACATTTGGAGGCTACATTGACCACCAGCACTACTTGCCCCTTGAAGGGCGCCAGTGGCAACTCTTGTCCGTCCAAAGCTTTGAGTTTCAGGTCGTGGAAAGCACTCATGACGAACTCCAGATATCCCATGTTCTTAGCAAAGCGGCGCCTTGAGGTTACAACCCGCAAGCCTGCAATCATAGACGCCGATTACAAAACCCGCCTGCGGATTACTGAGCGGTCGGCCACGGCAAAATCGGAATTGCGGTCACGGCGTTCTGCGGGCTGCCCTCGATCAGGCGGTCGCTGTAGACCAGGTACACCAGGGTGTTGCGCTTCTTGTCGAGGAAACGCACCACTTGCATGGTTTTGAACACCAGCGAGGTGCGTTCCTTGAACACTTCGTCGCCGTCCTTCAGTTCGCCCTTGAAGCGGATCGGGCCGACCTGACGGCAGGCAATCGATGCTTCAGCGCGATCTTCGGCCAGGCCCAGGCCGCCTTTAACGCCACCGGTCTTGGCGCGGGACAAGTAGCAGGTCACGCCGTCGACCTTGGGGTCGTCAAACGCTTCGACGACAATTCGGTCGTTGGGGCCGACGAATTTAAACACCGTCGACACCTGGCCAACCTCTTCGGCGCTGGCCAGCAACGGCGTCAGCAACAGCAGGCCCAACGCAAACTTCACTAAACGCATCGTATATTCCTTTGGTTAGACCAGGATCAGGTTGTCGCGGTGAACCAGTTCAGGTTCGGCCATGTAACCTAATAGTCCGACAATCGCGTCAGACGATTGTCCAATAATTTTCTGTGCTTCCAGGGCACTGTAATTGGCCAGGCCACGGGCGATCTCACGACCGTCGGGCGCTACGCACACCACCATTTCGCCGCGGCGGAAGCTGCCCTGTACCAGCTTGACGCCCACCGGCAGCAGGCTCTTGTTGCCCTGGGACAGTGCCGATACCGCGCCGTCGTCCAGCACCAGAGTGCCACGGGTTTGCAGATGCCCAGCCAGCCACTGCTTGCGCGCCGCCAGCATGCCGCGTTCCGGCGACAGCAACGTGCCGATGCGTTCGCCAGCCTTGAGGCGGTCCAACACGCGCTCCAGGCGCCCACCGACGATAATGGTGTGGGCACCGGAGCGTGCAGCCAGACGCGCAGCCCGCAGCTTGGTCTGCATGCCGCCACGGCCCAGGGCACCGCCGACACTGCCGGCCACGGCGTCCAGCGCCGGGTCATCGGCGCGGGCTTCATAAATAAGCTGCGCATCGGGGTTGTTGCGCGGATCGGCGTCGAACATGCCGTCGCGATCAGTGAGGATCACCAGCAAGTCGGCTTCCACCAGGTTGGCTACCAGCGCGGCCAGGGTGTCGTTGTCGCCGAAACGGATTTCGTCGGTGACCACGGTGTCGTTCTCGTTGATCACCGGGATCACCTTGAGCTCCACCAGGGCGCGCAACGTACTGCGGGCGTTGAGGTAGCGCTTGCGGTCGGACAGGTCGTCGTGAGTCAGCAGGATCTGCGCCGTGTGGCGGCCGTGCTCGGCGAAGCTGGACTCCCAGGCTTGCACCAGGCCCATCTGGCCGATGGCGGCAGCGGCTTGCAGTTCGTGCATCGCGCTGGGTCGCGCGGTCCAGCCGAGACGGCTCATCCCGGCGGCAACCGCCCCGGACGACACCAGCACCAACTCGACACCAGCCTCATGCAAGGCCACCATCTGCTCCACCCAGACGCTCATTGCTGCGCGATCCAGGCCTTTGCCATCCGCCGTCAGTAGCGCACTTCCGATCTTTACGACCCAACGCTGCGCACCTGTCACTTTGCTCCGCATCATCTTCAACCTTAGATAGAGGGCCGCGCGACCCAGCGCTGCCCATAACGTTATTCGTGGCTACGTAATACCCAGATACCAAAACGCCGCTCATGTGAGCGGCGCTTAAGTTTACTGCAACGAATCAGTCGCGCACGTAAATGATTTCTGGACCGTCTTCATCATCCACGTCTTCTTCGTCCCAATCGTCGTCGCCGATGTCGTGGACCGACTTCACGCCGCTGCGGCGCAGGGCACGCTGGTCGTCCAGAGCTTGCAGCTGGGCACGGGCTTCGTCTTCGATCTGCTGGTCGAGTTCGGCGAGTTCGGCCTTGAACACCGGGTCGGCCGCCAGGCGGTCAGCACGGTCTTCGAGGTAGCGCATGATGTCGCGGGTCAGGCGCTCGGTGCCTTCTTTGGCGATGGCCGAGATCACGTAGACCGGACCCGTCCATTCCAGGCGATCAACGATTTCCTTGACGCGCTCCTCGTGCTCTTCCTCGAGGATCTGGTCGCACTTGTTCAGCACCAACCAACGATCACGCTCGGCCAGGGCCGGGCTGAACTTGGTCAGCTCGCTGACGATCACTTCGGCGGCGTCTGGTGCACTGGTGTCATCCAATGGCGCCATGTCGACGAGGTGCAGCAGCAAACGGGTGCGGGACAAATGCTTGAGGAAGCGAATCCCCAGGCCTGCGCCGTCGGAAGCCCCTTCGATCAGGCCAGGAATATCGGCGATCACGAAGCTTTTCCAGCGGTCAACGCTGACCACGCCCAGGTTTGGCACCAGGGTAGTGAACGGGTAGTCAGCGACTTTCGGCTTGGCGGCCGATACCGAGCGGATGAAGGTACTTTTGCCTGCGTTCGGCAAGCCCAGCAGACCCACGTCTGCCAGTACTTTCATTTCCAGCTTGAGGTCTCGCTGCTCACCAGGCTTGCCCGGCGTGGTCTGGCGCGGTGCACGGTTGGTACTGGACTTGAATCGGGTGTTGCCCAGACCGTGCCAGCCACCCTGCACAACCATCAGTTTCTGGCCGGCCTTGGTCAGGTCGCCGATCACTTCCTGGGTCGCGGAATCGATGATCGTGGTGCCAACCGGTACGCGCAGTACCAGGTCTTCGCCTTTTTTACCGGTGCAGTCCGTACTGCCTCCGTTGGAGCCACGCTCGGCATCAAAGTGCCGGGTGTAACGGTAGTCGACCAGGGTGTTGAGGTTTTCGTCGGCCATCATGTAGATGGAACCGCCGTCACCGCCGTCACCGCCGTTGGGGCCACCGTTTTCGATGAATTTTTCGCGACGGAAACTCATGCAACCGTTACCGCCGTCGCCTGCTTTTACTCGGATGGATACTTCATCAACGAACTTCATAACAAAACGCCTCTCGCCGCGTGGACGAGCTTAAGAAACCAAGACATAAGACTCTTGCAAAAATGAGCGCAGCGACCTCAATCAGCGACCGCAAATCCAGCGCCGGAGCCCATCACAAACAGCTTTGCAAGAGACTCACCCCACAAACGAAAAAGCCCCGTCGCGAGACAGGGCTTTTCCAGCGATTTCGCAATTAAGCTGCGACAACGCTCACGTAACGGCGGTTGAACGCGCCTTTTACTTCAAACTTGATCACGCCTTCGATTTTCGCGAAGAGGGTGTGATCTTTGCCCATGCCTACACCGTAACCGGCGTGGAATTGGGTGCCGCGCTGACGCACGATGATGTTGCCCGGAATGATTTTCTGGCCGCCATACATCTTAACGCCAAGGCGTTTGGCTTCTGAGTCGCGACCGTTACGGGTACTACCACCAGCTTTTTTGTGTGCCATGAGTCAATTCTCCTAGTGAGGAATTAGGCTGAAATTAAGCCTGAATACCGGTGATTTTGATCTCGGTGTACCACTGGCGGTGGCCCATACGCTTCATGTGGTGCTTACGACGACGGAACTTGATGATGCGGACTTTATCGTGACGACCTTGGGAGATCACTTCAGCCACAACGGTAGCGCCAGCAACAACTGGAGCGCCGATGTTCACGTCATCGCCATTGGCGACCAACAGAACGCGATCAAAAGTAACGGATTCGCCGGTAGCGATTTCCAGTTTTTCGATCTTCAGGTATTCACCTGGGGCGACCTTGTATTGCTTGCCACCAGTAACAATTACTGCGTACGACATGGTATTTCTCCGATAATCCTGCTCACCCAGCGCTTTATAAGAAGAGGTATTGGCTGGCATGGCTGCATGGGATGGACGTCCCGAATGCAATTGCGTAAGGCAGGTGCTGCCCAGGAAGTTCAGGGTGCGCGATTGTACGCAAGGTAAATGGGTGTTGCAAGTGGCCGTCCATCGCGCCTTGACACTACGGGGTCAGGGTCCTAGCATGCCGCGCAACCCTTCTGGAGCGACTGTCGCTGATGCAACCCCAAGCTTTCTACCGCGCGGTCGCGGACGATTTTAGCGCCGTCGACGGCATCATCAAGCAGCAGCTGACGTCTAAAGTGCCGCTGGTCTCCAAAATTGGCGACTATATTACGTCGGCGGGCGGTAAGCGCCTGCGTCCTTTATTAGTGTTGCTGTGCGGCAAGGCCCTGGGCCGCGAAGGCGATGACCTGCGCCTGCTGGCCGCCACCATCGAGTTCCTGCACACCGCCACCCTATTGCATGACGACGTGGTCGACATGTCCGGCATGCGCCGTGGCCGCGAGACCGCCAATGCGATGTGGGGTAACGCACCAAGTGTGCTTGTCGGCGACTTCCTGTATTCACGCTCGTTCGAAATGATGGTCGAACTGGGCTCGATGCCGGTGATGAAGATCCTGTCCCAGGCCACGCGCATCATCGCTGAAGGCGAAGTGTTGCAGCTGTCGAAGGTCCGCGACGCCAGCACCACCGAAGAAACCTACATGGAAGTGATTCGCGGCAAGACCGCGATGCTCTTTGAAGCCTCCACCCACAGCGCCGCGGCATTGTGTGGCGCGACCGCCGAACAGGCCGAAGCCCTGCGCACCTTTGGCGACCATCTGGGCGTAGCGTTCCAACTGGTAGACGACCTGCTCGACTACCGTGGCGATGCCGAGACACTGGGCAAGAACGTCGGCGACGATCTGGCCGAGGGCAAGCCGACCTTGCCGCTGATCTACACCATGCGCGAAGGCACGCCAGAACAGGCAGCTTTAGTGCGCAAGGCGATTCAGAAAGGCGGCATAGAAGACCTCGAAAGCATCCGCGCAGCCGTGGAAGCTTCGGGCTCCCTGGACTACACCGCACAACTGGCGCGTGACTACGTGGCCCGTGCGATCAAGTGCCTGGAAGCCCTGCCTGCCAGCGAATACCGGGACGCCCTGGTTGAGCTGAGTGAGTTTGCAGTCGCTCGTACGCACTAAGCCATACCTGCAGACACAGACCAATGTGGGAGGGGGCTTGCCCCCGATGACGGTGTTCAGTCGATATATGACTGGCTGATCCACCGCTATCGGGAGCAAGCCCCCTCTCACATTTGGATTTCATAGAGCCTGCAACACCACAAAACCCTATATAATGTGCGACTTTTGGCCATCCTGACCTTTAAGGAGCTTTAGTGAGCACGTTGCCACCCTGCCCGAAATGCAATTCCGAATACACCTACGAAGACGGCGCCCAGCTGATCTGCCCGGAATGCGCCCATGAGTGGTCCGCCAATGGCGAGGCCGAAGTGGCCGGCGATGAAACCGTGAAGAAAGACTCTGTGGGCAACTTCCTGCAGGACGGCGACACCATCACAGTGATCAAGGACCTCAAGGTCAAAGGCACGTCTCTGGTCGTCAAGGTCGGCACCAAGGTCAAGAACATCCGCCTGTGCGATGGCGACCACGATATCGATTGCAAGATCGACGGCATCGGCCCGATGAAGCTTAAATCCGAGTTCGTGCGCAAAGTCTGAATCTGCTGTATCCATCCCGCGCCAGCCGCGGGATGGCGTTTTGCCCTCCCCCTGACCTGCCTCAATATCCACACAGAAAAACCAAGAAACCGCCAATAGACGCTTGCTATTCTACGAATAAGAATTATTCTCATTGAAACCGATCAAGGAGATGCACCATGACTTATTTGATAGATGCCTGGCTGGACCGCCCACACCCTTACCTGCGGATACTGCATCGGGAAACCGGCGAAGTCTGTGCGGTACTGGAAGAAGAAGCGTTGAATGAATTGCAGGACCAGGGCGACCTGGACGTCAATGGCCTGAGTTCAAGTGAACCCGGTGTGCTGAAAGAGGTGGTGCGTAATTTGTTTCTGTTTTGCTATGCCCGAGCGTTGCGCCCGGCGACGGAGCTCAATGGCAAGTTTCATCCATGAGCAACCCCCTAAAACACTGTGGGAGCGAGCAGGCTCGCTCCCACAGGTAATCAGCAGGTCTTACAGAACGTCGAGCAGCTCGACGTCGAATACCAGAACGCTGTGCGGCGGAATGCTGCCAACGCCTTGAGCGCCGTAAGCCAGTTCGCTCGGCACGTACAGGCGCCATTTGCTGCCAGCATTCATCAGTTGCAGGGCTTCGGTCCAACCGGCAATCACGCCACCAACCGGGAATTCTGCTGGCTGGCCACGCTCGTAGGAGCTGTCGAACACAGTGCCGTCGATCAAGGTGCCGTGGTAGTGGGTACGGACTTGGTCTTCGCGGGTCGGCTTGGCGCCTTCACCGGCAGTCAGCACTTCAAATTGCAGGCCGGAAGCCAGGGTGGTGATGCCATCACGCTTGGCGTTTTCAGCCAGGAAGGCCAGACCAGCGCCAGCAGCGGCTTCAGCCTTGGCGGCGGCTTCGGCTTGCATGACTTCACGGATCACCTTGAAGCTGGCAGCCATTTGCTCTTGGTCAACGCGGCTTGGCGAACCTGCGAACGCGTCGGTCAGGCCAGCCAGGATTGCGTCCAGGCTCACGCCCGGTGGCGGGTTGTCGCGCAGTTGGTCGCCCAACTGACGGCCGATACCGTAGCTGACGCGGGTTTCGTCGGTGGACAGATTAACTTCGGACATGAAGAGGCTCCGCTGCAGGACAACGCGATTTCCCGCGCTGCCCAAAACTAAAAGGGCCCGCAGACTAGCACACAAGACCGCCCCTTGATGAGCCCTCAGTGGTTCTGCACACCGCTGACGACCCTTCGTCGCCACTTGAAATAAAACGCCCTTCAGATTCACATCCCGCCGCCGATACAGCGCTACACCTTGGCTGGCTCAAATAACAACACCGTCCAGCAAACAGACATCACTCTTGCGGAGCATTCGATGAACAGCTGGTTCGGTAACATCAGCGTCAACCTCAAACTGGGCCTGGGCTTCGGCCTGGTGCTTGTCCTCACCTCGATCCTGGCACTCACTGGCTGGACCAGCCTGGGCGGCCTGATCGACCGCAGCAACTGGATGAGCGACATCACCCAGCTCAACGCGTCGCTGACCAAACTGCGCATCGTGCGCCTTCAATACATGCTGGCCAACGGTGACGAAGCCGTGGCGCAGAACGTGCAGACCAGCCTCGATGCCTTCGTTGCCCAGCAACAGAAACTGCTGGACAGCTTCAAGAGCCCGGAAAACCTCAAGCTGCTCAATGAGCAGAAATCGGTCATTACTGCCTACCAGCAATCCCTGAACAAAATGCGCGAGGCTTACCGTAACGGCAATGCCTCTCGCCAAGTGATGGGCGACAAGGCCGACAGCGCCAACGCCCAGATCGACGCGCTGGAAGCCAGCGTGAAGCAGATGCCTGACAGCGCGGAGCACTTTGCTCAGTTCCAGGCCGTGGCCGACGCCAAGATGCAATTCCAACTGGCCCGCTACGAAGTGCGCGGCTACACCGGCAACGTCAGCCCGGATACCGAAGCCCGCGCTGCCGCACAGATCGACAAAGCCATTGCCAGCTTGAAAGACCTCAGTGCCGCCTTTGGCGCCAGCCAGCAAAGCGCGCTGACCGCGCTGGAAACCGCTCTTGGCGCCTACCGCACGGCTGTCCAGAACTACAAAGTGGCCAACGCCAATATCGTTGCTGCTCGCGCAGAAATGACCACCCAAGGCACTGATATCGTCAACATCAGCGACAAGCTCTACGAGATCCAGTTGGATCGCCGCGACGCCGAAAGCGCCCAGGCCCGTAGCCTGCAATTGATCAGCACCTTGCTGGCCCTGCTGGTTGGCATCATTGCCGCGCTGGTCATCACCCGCCAGATCACTCGCCCGATCCAGGAAACCCTGGCCGTGGTTGAACGCATTGCCTCCGGCGATTTGAGCCACAACATCCAGGTCACCCGCCGCGATGAGCTGGGCGTGCTGCAACAAGGCATCCAGCGCATGGGCACCACCTTGCGTGAATTGATCAGCGGTATTCGTGACGGCGTGACCCAGATCGCCAGCGCCGCCGAAGAACTATCGGCCGTGACCGAGCAGACCAGTGCCGGCGTGAACAGCCAGAAGATCGAGACCGATCAAGTCGCCACCGCGATGCATGAAATGACCGCTACCGTGCAGGAAGTCGCGCGCAATGCCGAACAGGCTTCCCTGGCCGCTGCCGATGCCGACGGCCAAGCCCGTGCAGGCGACAAAGTGGTGGCCGAAGCCATTGCCCAGATCGAACGCCTGGCCGCCGAAGTGGCGCGTTCCACCGACGCCATGAGCCATCTGCAACAAGAGAGCAACAAGATCGGCAGCGTGATGGACGTGATCAAAGCCGTAGCCGAACAAACCAACCTGCTGGCCCTCAACGCCGCCATCGAAGCAGCACGCGCCGGTGAAGCCGGTCGCGGGTTTGCCGTGGTCGCCGACGAAGTGCGCGGCCTGGCCCAACGCACGCAAAAATCCACCGAAGAAATCGAAGGTCTGGTCGCCGGTTTGCAGAACGGCACCCAGCAAGTGGCCAATGTGATGAACAACAGCCGCAGCCTCACCGACAGCAGCGTGGAGCTGACGCGCAAAGCCGGTGTTTCCCTGGAAAACATCACCCGTACGGTGTCGAACATCCAGTCGATGAACCAGCAGATCGCCGCCGCCGCCGAGCAACAAAGCGCCGTGGCCGAAGAGATCAGCCGCAGCATCGTCAATGTACGTGACGTGTCGGAACAGACCGCCACCGCCAGTGACGAGACGGCCAAATCGAGTGTGGAACTGGCACGTTTGGGCAGCCAGTTGCAGCAGATGGTCAGCCATTTCCGGGTTTAAGAATCGCTGCGATACCTGACCCGCCACAGATGCAGCCCCAGCCAAAAGCTGGGGCTGCAATAAAAAACCGCCCTACTAAGGCGGTTTTTTTATTGTCTGCGATTGGCCTCTCAGCCCTCGCCTTCCTCAACAAACACCACACGATTCCCAAATGGATCCTTGATGCTCATCTCCCGCGATCCCCAAGGCGTTTCTTCAACGCTGGGCTTGGCATAACGGTAATCCTTAGCCTGCAATTGCTGCTGGTAGGCATCTACCCCTTGCGCCTGAATCCGCACCGCCGCGCCCGGCGAAGCGTCGCCATGATGCTCGGACAGATGCAGCACGCACTCGCCCAAGGATACTTGCAGGTACAACGGGTAATTCGCCTCGAAACGATGCTGCCAATCAACCTTGAACCCAAGGAACTCCACATAGAATTCCAACGCCTTGGTCTCGTCGAAAATCCGCAGGATAGGGGTGACTTTTCCTAAGTGCATGGCAACCGCTCCGTTTTTGAGATCGCCCACTATAGAGCGCTGAACCCCCGACGCAAATCTCCCTGGCGAGCCAGGAATCGTCCTGGGCGCTGACCATTGGCCTGTCCATCGCTGTAGCTCAACACGCCATTGACCCACACACCATCAATGCCCTCTGCCGCCTGCTCTGGATTTTTGAAATCCGCCACATCCCGCACCCGCAACGGGTCGAACAACACCAGGTCCGCCCAGTGCCCTTCGCGAATTTCACCCCGCTCGACCAGGCCGAAACGCGCCGCCGACAAGCCGGTCATCTTGTGCACGGCGGTATGCAACGGGAACAACCCGATATCCCGGCTGAAATGCCCCAACACCCGTGGGAACGCACCCCACAAGCGTGGATGGGGAAACGGGTCTTCAGGCAAGCCATCCGACCCCACCATCGACAATGGATGCGCGAGGATGCGTCGTACATCCGCTTCATCCATCCCGTAGTACACCGCACCCGCAGGCTGCAGACGGCGGGCGGCGTCCATCAAGGAGACGTCCCATTCGCCGGCAATGTCCTGCAAATCTCGCCCGCCCATGTCCGGATGGGGCGTGGACCACGTAATGGTGATGCGAAACGCATCGGTCACTTGCTTCAAATCCAGGGTCGAAGAACTGGCTGCGTAGGGATAACAGTCACATCCCACCGGATGGGTTTTCGCCGCCTGCTCCAGAGCGGCCAGCAGCTGCGGACTGCGCCCCCAGTTACCCGCCCCGGCGCATTTGAGGTGGGAAATAATCACCGGCACCTTGGCGTGCCGGCCGATCAGAAAAGCTTCGTCCATCGCCTCCAGCACCGGCTCGAATTCGCTGCGCAGATGGGTGGTGTACACCGCACCGTAGGCTGTGAGTTCTTCACTCAGTTGCAGCACTTCATCGGTCTCGGCATTGAACGCGCTGGCGTAGGCCAGGCCTGTGGATAAGCCGAGGGCGCCGGCTTCAAGACTCTCTTGTAACTGCACGCGCATGGCGGTGATTTCATCCGGTGTGGCGGTGCGATGCAGATCGTCCATGTGGTTGCTGCGCAGCGCCGTGTGGCCGATCAATGCCGCGACGTTGAGCGCTGGATGGGCGCTTTCAACGGCGCTGCGATAGTCGCTGAAACGGGGATATACAAACGCCGCAGCGCTGCCCAGCAGGTTCATCGGGTCCGGCGGGTCGTTGCGTAAACTCACCGGCGAAGCGCTGATGCCACAGTTGCCGACAATCACCGTGGTCACGCCCTGACTGAGCTTGGGCAGCATCTGCGGATGACGGATCACAACGGTGTCGTCGTGGGTATGGACATCGATAAACCCCGGCGCCAACACGCGGCCGGTGGCGTCGATTTCATGCTCGGCCGTCGCAGCAGACAGATCACCGATTGTCTCGATACGCCCATCGCGCAGCCCCACATCCGCGACATAACCGGGTGTGTTGCTGCCATCGATGATCAGCGCGTGGCGAATCAGCGTGTCGTACTTCATATCAGTCTCCAAGCGGCAAGCTATCGGGGCCGCCGCGATAATCGTCCAGGGCCAGTTTGATCCGGCGCAGGCGTTCCTGGTTGTCGTCCGGCAGGGCCAGCGCCAACTCGGTAGCGAGCAGGTCGATGGCCAGCAGCAGGCCGTAGCGCGCTGCGGTGGGTTTGTAGATAAAGCTGGTTTCGGCTGGTTGCAGCGGTAACAGGACATCCGCCAATCGCGCCAGGGGGGAATCGGCCAAGGTGATAGCGATGATGCGGGCGTCGTAGTTGCGCGCCAGGTCCACCACGTCCAGCAGTTCCGGCGTAATACCGGTCAGCGAACAGACGATCAGCGCATGTTCCGGCCCCAAGGTGGCGGCCGTGACGCGCATCATCACCGGGTCATGGCAAGCGGCAATCGGGTAGCCCAGGCGGACAAGGCGCACCTGTAACTCGTCGCTGCACAGACTCGACGGGCCGCCCATGCCGAACGCGTGGATCATCCGGGCCTTGCTCAGCAGGCTGACCGCATCGGCGAAACTCGCCTGGTTGAACCCCGACAAGTGCTGACGCAACGTCGCCTCGATATCACCGAGAATCTGCCGGTGAAACGCCGACTGTTCGGGCAACCCCGCCGGGTCCAGGAAACGGCTGCCGACGCCGCTGGCTTGGGCCAGTTGCAGGCGCAAATCGCGTAGATCGCGGCAACCGACGCTGCGTGCAAACCGCGACAAGGTCGCCGTACTGACTTCAGCCCGTTGGGACAACTCATCCAGGCTGGCCGACGCCGCAAAACCCACATCATCGAGCATCAGCTTGGCGATACGCCCTTCGCCGGCGCTGAAAGAAGCCTGGCGGGCGCGGATCTGGTAGAGGATGTCCATGGGGGGCTCCGGGTTACAAAATACAGGACAGACCGTAAGTCAGACCGAAGGCAACCACAGAGATCAGAGTCTCCAATACGGTCCAGGTCTTGAAGGTCTGGATTACCGTCATATTGAAGTATTCCTTGATCAGCCAGAAGCCGCCGTCATTCACGTGAGAAAAGATCACCGAGCCCGCACCGGTGGCCAGCACCAGTAATTCAGGGTGTGGATAACCCAAGCCCATGGCGACGGGCGCGACCACGCCGGACGCCGTCGTCATGGCCACCGTGGCCGAGCCGGTCGCAATGCGCATCAACGCCGCGAACAGCCAGCCCATCACCAGGGGCGACAGTTGGAACGCATTGGCAAGGCCGAGAATTTCATTGGTCACCCCAGCGTCCACCAGGATGCGATTCAAACCGCCGCCCGCCCCCACCAGCAAGGTGATGCTGGCCGTCGGCGCCAGGCATTCGTTGGTGAACTTGAGGATCGATTCGCGGTTGAAGCCTTGGGCCAGCCCCAAGGTCCAGAAGCTCACCAAGGTCGCCACCAGCAACGCGATGACCGAGTTGCCGATAAACAAGAGGAACTGGTTGAAACCGGTCCCCGGCGTAGAGATTACGTTGGCCCATCCGCCGATCATCATCAGCACCACCGGCAACAGGATGGTGCCCATGGTCAGGGCAAAACTCGGCAAACGGGTGCGCGGTTCACGCTCGATAAATTGGCGTTCCAGCGGGTTTTCTGCCGGCAGGTGGATGTGCGGCACGATGAACTTGGCGTAGACAGGCCCTGCAATGATCGCCGTGGGGATACCGATCAGAATCGCATACAGCACCGTCTGCCCCACCGACGCGTTATACGCCAGCACGGCCATCATCGCCGCCGGATGCGGCGGCACCAGCGCGTGTACCACCGACAAACCGGCGACCATCGGCAAGCCGACCATCAAAATCGACACGCCTACGCGTCGGGCGACGGTAAAGGCGATGGGCACCAGCAACACAAAACCCACCTCGAAAAACAGCGGCAACCCCACCAGAAAGGCAATGCACACCATCGCCCAATGGGCATTGCGCTCGCCAAAACGATTGATCAGCGTGCGCGCCACCTGCTCGGCGCCACCGGACTCGGCCATCATCTTGCCGAGCATGGTGCCCAGCGCCACAACGAGCGCGATGTGCCCAAGGGTCTTGCCAACACCCGCCTCGTAGGAGCCCATGATGGTGTCCGCCGGCATCCCGGCCATCAGCGCCAGGCCGATGGATACCAGGGTGATGACGATAAACGGGTTGAGTCGGTAACGTGCAATCAGCACGATCAAAGCAATGATGGCGATGGCAGCGTATGCCAACAGCCCGAAGCCCGGTGATGCGGCCATGCGGTACTCCTCGGAAAGGGTCACGTCGAATTGGTTGTGAAACTCATAAATCATTACCGAGGAGCATTTTCAAATTTTATGAAAGTAAGTTTCGCCCACAGACAAGCGCTGTCGCGTTGGGACATGCCCTACACCTGCGTATGAAAATTGGGGGGCTGTTCTTACATGAAGATCAGAGAAGACCGGAAACTCAGCCCTGCGGGCTGAGTCATAGAATGCACACCCACTGTTGCCAGGAAAATCGAGCATGATTCGCACCACATTCGCCGCTGGCGTCCTGCTTCTCGCCGTATGCGGCACTGCCGCCGCTGCCGACAACCCGGCGCTGAAAAAATGCATGGACGGCGCCAACACCACTGCCGATATGGTCAGCTGCAACGTCAAGGAAACCAAGGTGCAAGACACGCGCCTGAACAAAGCCTACAAGACCGCCATCGCCGCCCTGGAAGGCACGCGCCAGCAGCAACTGCAGGACCTGCAGCGCCTGTGGATCAAATACC
This sequence comes from Pseudomonas sivasensis, assembly GCF_021391435.1. Taxonomy (NCBI): domain Bacteria; kingdom Pseudomonadati; phylum Pseudomonadota; class Gammaproteobacteria; order Pseudomonadales; family Pseudomonadaceae; genus Pseudomonas; species Pseudomonas sivasensis. Next base: position 5,299,804 of record NZ_CP090029.1, read on the forward strand.
GTGACGCCAATTGCGCCTTCGCCGGCTCCGCCACCGGCGGCACCATCGACCAAGTCAACGGTTCCGGCTGCGTGCTGGACATGACCCAGACCCGCGCCCAGGAATTGGAAGACCTGGTCGGGCCGTAATGTTGTGGCGAGAGAGCTTGCTCCCGTTGGGCTGCGCAGCGGTCGCAAATCTTGGTAGTAAGCGCCCTCGCCTAAGAGGCTCAATTAGTCGTGATGCACCCGCGCACGCTTGAGCAACTTCTTGCAGCGCTCAGACAAATGCAACACCCGCAGATGCTTGCCGGCCTTGGTATAACGCTCGCGCAAGGTCATCAGCGCGGCAATCGCTGAGTAGTCGACAAAGCTCAGGTGACGACAATCCAGCGTCACCTGATCCGGGTCATTGGCCGGGTCAAACTGGTTCAAAAACGGCGTGGTCGAGGCAAAGAACAACGTGCCGTGCAGGCGATAGAGCTTGCTACCGTCGGCTTCCAGGTGCTCATCCGCGTACAACTCACGGGCCTGTTGCCAAGCGAAGTTGAGCGCGGCGATCACGATACCGCACAGCACGGCAGTGGCCAGGTCGGTAAATACGGTGATCACCGTCACCGCAATAATCACCAGCACATCATTGAGCGGCACTTTGTTGATCACCCGCAGCGACGCCCAGGCGAAGGTCTGCTGGGACACCACGAACATCACCCCCACCAGCGCCGCCAGCGGGATCCGCTCAATCAGCGGTGACAGAAACAGAATGAACAACAGAATCATCACCCCGGCAAACACCCCGGAGAAGCGCCCACGTCCGCCGGAGCTGAGGTTGATCACGGTTTGCCCGATCATCGCGCAACCGCCCATGCCGCCGAAGAGGCCCGAGACCATATTCGCCGCACCCAACGCCACGCTTTCGCGATCAGGATAGCCGCGGGTTTCGGTGATTTCGTCGGTAAGGTTCAGGGTCAGCAGGGTTTCCAGCAGGCCGACCATGGCCATCAAGAAAGCGTAGGGCGCGATGATGCCGAGGGTTTCCAGGGTCCAGCGGATCTGTGGCAACGCGAAGGTCGGCAGGCCACCGGCGATGTGGGCCATGTCGCCGAGGGTGCGGGTTGGCAGACCGAGCAGGTACACCGCCAGGCCCACGCCGAGGATCGCCACCAAGGCCGGCGGTACCGCGCGGGTGAGGCGCGGCAGCAGGTAGACAATGGCCATGGTCGCCGCCACCAGCCCGGTCATCACATACAACGGCGTGCCGCTGAGCCAGGTTTCACCACTCTTGAAATGCTCCAACTGCGCCAGGGCAATGATGATCGCCAGGCCGTTGACGAACCCGAGCATCACCGAATGCGGCACCATGCGCACCAGCTTGCCCAGGCGCAGCAGGCCGAAGGCGACCATGATCAACCCGCCCAGCAGCACCGTTGCCAGCAAATATTCCACGCCGTGCTGCACCACCAACGCGACGATCACCACCGCCATCGAGCCCGCCGCGCCGGAGACCATACCGGGCCGACCGCCGAACAAGGCCGTCAGGGTGCAGATGATAAAGGCGCCGTATAGGCCCATCAGCGGATTAAGGTGAGCCACCAGAGCAAAGGCGATGCATTCGGGCAGCAGCGCGAAAGACGTGGTGAGGCCGGCCAGGGCATCGGCGCGCAGTCGGGTGAGGTTCATGAGGTACCAGGGAGTTGCGGGGGATAAGGCGGGGAATGGTACGGAAATGAGCGGGGTGGGGCTAGTCTGGAAGACCGAGTGGTCGCCATCGGGGGCAAGCCCCCTCCCACACTTGGCCGTGTTCCAGTTTTGGAACGCATTCTAATGCGGGAGGTGGCTTGCTCCCGATGGCCGACTCGGTCTCAAGCGAACATCACACCATTTCGTGACGAATCCACTCAACCACCGACGTGCGCTTTGGTGCCCAGCCCAGCAGTTCGCGGGCATGCTTGCCGCGCACCCGACTGTTCGAACCCAGACCGTAATTGGCCATTTCATAACCCCACTCGGCTTCAGCCTCGGCCAATGGCCAGTCCTGCGGCTTGCCCAGCTTCAGCGCGTCAGCGATGGCCGTGGTCATGTCGACAAACGCCGCTTCGCTGCTTTCCACAAAGTAGAACGTGCCCGGTACGTTCTTCGTCAGCGCCAGCAGGTACAACGCAACCACGTCTTCGATGTGCACGTTGGACCAGATGTTCTGCCCTGTGCCCACATGGCGCACCACCCCACTCTTGCGCGCCTGCTTGAGCAAGCGCGGCAATTGCACGCTGTCACGCTGTACGCCCAGGCTGTGGCCGTAGATCAGGGTGTTGCAGATCACCGCCGAATTCACGCCGTCCTGGGCGGCAGCCAGGATCAGGTTGTCGATGGCCACACGCGCGGCCTTGTCGACGGTCGGCTCCGGCAGGTTGTCTTCGAAATAGATCACGTCGCTGGCCTTACCGCCCGACGCATCGCCCACGATGCTCGAACCGCTGGTGTGCAGGAACGGCTTGTTTGATCCCTGCAAGGCGGTCAACAGCGTTTCTACCGCAGCACGATGGTCGCTGCTGGCGGCGTTGATCACCGCATCGGCCTTGTGCGCTTGCTCGGTAAGCACGGCAGCGTCATCGAGGCTGCCGATCACCGGAGCGATGCCCAGGGCCGTCAGCTCAGCCGCTTGCTCGGCGCTGCGTACCAGGCCGGTGACGTGATGGCCGGCCTTGACCAGGCCGGTGGCAATCGAACCGCCGATAAAACCTGCGGCGCCGGTAACGAATACGTTCATGGAGATTTCTCCTGACTGGGTAAGTGATAGGCCCAGTATCCCGGCTCCACCCTTACCGAATAAGCCCCTGACGCCCAATTCAATCTTGCGTGGCAGTCACGAATCAGCAGGCATACCGCGCCAGTTTGGCCTGGATAAAGTCCAGGAAGCACTGGATGCGCAACGCTAACTGCGAGTTACGGTAGAAGACCGCGTGGATCGGCTGGCGATAACCGCTGTTGAAGGCTTCCAGCACCGGCACCAGGCGGCCGGCGTCGATGTCGGCGCTGGTCATGAAGTTCGACAGGCAACAAATACCCTGCCCCTCCAGCGCCAACTGGCGCAGGGTTTCGCCGCTGGAGGCAGCGATGCTCGGCTGAATCAGCCAGCGGTCACCCTCCACATGGCGCAGCGGCCAGTGGTTGAGGGTTTCGGTCTGACTGAAGCCGAGCAACGTGTGGTCAGCCAACTCGGCCACCGTGGTGGGCGCGCCGTATTGCTTAAGGTATTCAGGGCTGACCAGGATATGCAGCGGCGTACAACCGAGGGAACGCGCATGCAAGGTCGAGTCGGCCAGGGCGCCGATGCGAATGGCGATGTCGGTGCTCTGTTCCAGCAGGTCGATGATCAAGTCATCGCTGTTCAACTCCAACTGGATCTGCGGGTACAAGCTGCGAAACTCGGCAATGTACGGCACGATCCCATGCAGCATGAACGGCACGGCCGCGTTGATACGCAGCCGCCCGGCAGGGTTCTTCTGACGTGACGACAGGCGCTCTTCCAGCTCATCCATCTGCGCCAGGATCAGCTTGGCCTGTTCGAAGAAATACTTGCCCTCTTCGGTCAGGTCCATGCGTCGCGTGGTGCGGTTGATCAGCGTGGTGTCGAGCTTGGCTTCCAGGCGCGACAAGGTACGGCTGACCGCCGACGGCGTCTGCCCGACCTGCTCCGCCGCTGCGGAAATCGAGCCGCACTCGATGACGCTGACGAAGATCTGTAGCTCATCGGATCGGGCTTTCACGGACGGTCCTCGTTATCGGTTCAGTGCAGCTTATTACACCGAGAGCTTGAACACCTGCGCCAGATGCTGCTCATAGCGCGCCACGTCTGCCTCGATGGCTGGGCGTTTCATCACGTCCACGCACAAAAAGGTCGGCAAGCCGGTCATGCCGAGGAACTCGTGGGCCTTGTGGAATGGGAAGTACACCGCGTCCACGCCCTTGGCTTCGAAGAAATCGCTCGGGTCGTCGAAGGCTTGCTGCGGTGCGTTCCAGGTCAGGGACAGCATGTACTGCTTGCCCTGGATCAGGCCGCCACTGCCGTATTTCTGCGAGGCATCGGAACGGGTGCGACCGTCGCTGGCGTACAGGCTGCCATGGCCTTCGGTGAAGACTTCGTCGATGTACTTCTTGACGATCCACGGCGCCCCCATCCACCAACCAGGCATCTGGTAGATGATCACGTCGGCCCAGAGGAACTTGGCCACCTCTTCGGCCACGTCGTAGCCTTCGTCGATATGGGTGACTTTAACGTCGATACCGCCTCGATCCAGCACAGCCAGGGCGGTTTCATGCAGGGTGGTGTTGTAGCGGCCATCGGAGTGGGCGAACTTTTTGCCGCCGTTGAGCAGGAGTACTTTTTTCATGGGAGGGGATCCAGAAGGTTGAAAATGTCTGGACGCAGACTATCGGCCCTGACCCTTCGGAATAAGCCGTCACCCGGCAAAATACCTTTGATCAAAAAGCACGAATACCCATGAGATTGTTAACCACTGATCAGCAGATGACAGCCCAACAGGGCCATGCCGATGAAAAATACCCGCTTGAATAACACCGCACTGATGCGCTGGCGCAGCGCTTGGCCCAGCCACATGCCCAGCAGCGCCGGCACCAGCGCGAGCAGCGAGGCACTCACTTCACCGCCGCCCAAGGTGCCACGCCAAGCCAATCCCGCCGCCAGCGCCAGCGTCGACACGGTGAACGACAGGCCGAGGGCCTGTACCAACTGATCGCGACTCAGGCCCAAGGCTTGCAAATACGGCACCGCAGGAATCACGAACACGCCAGTGGCCGAGGTGATCAAGCCGGTGATCAGCCCACACAACGGGCCCAACCAGCGTTCGGTCTGCGGCTTGACCTTGAAGGTGGGCAAAAACAACCCGCTCAACGCATACACCAGCAACGCCGCGCCCAGCGCGCGCACCACCCAGTGCCCACCTTCCATGCCAAGCCACACCGTACCCAGCCCGGTGCCGAGGAAAATCAGCACGAGCATCGGCCAAAGGCGTTTGAGCAAGCCACTCAGGTGCCCGCCGAATGCCAGTTGCCAAAGGTTGGTGACCGTTGAAGGAATGATCAGCAACGTCGCAGCCTGCGCCGGCAACATAGCCAAGCCGAGCATGCCCATGGCGACTGTCGGTAAGCCGAGGCCGATTACTCCTTTGACGGTGCCCGCCAGCAGGAACGTGCCAATCACCAGCAAAGTAACGGCGGGACCGAGGTTTTGGTAGAACGCAAGGAAGGTAATCATGGGCAGAGTGTGCGACTTTTCGATGCGCTCTGAAATTCGCCATATACTGAGGCAGCCTCTTGTTTAGCAAGAGCCTTGGGGCCGCATCGGGGGCAAGTCCCCTCCCACTTAGACTGTGTTCACCCATCCAAATGTGGGAGGGAGCTTGCCCCCGATGCGGCCAGTAGAGCCATCCGAGAACCCCACCCATGCACGTTGACCTGATCGATCTGCGCCTCTACCTGCATACCCTGGACACCGGCAACATCACCGCCGGCGCCAGCCGCAGCCATTTATCCCTGGCAGCCGCGAGCGCACGCATCCGCGCTATGGAAGCATCGCTGGGCATCGAATTGCTTGAGCGGGGCCGCCGGGGTGTCACGCCGACACCTGCAGGTAAAGCCCTCGCGCGCCACGCTCGCCTGCTGCTGCAACAGGCTGACCATCTGCAACAGGACCTCGCCGAATACGCCAACGGCATCAAAGGCCAAGTGCGCCTGCTGTGCAACACCACTGCGCTCAGCGAATACCTGCCGGAACTGCTCGCGGACTTTCTACGCGAACACCCCAACCTCGATATCGACCTGCAGGAGTTGCCCAGCCTGCGCATCATCCAGGCCCTGCGTCAGGGCACGGCCGACCTGGGGATCATCTCCGATGCAGTAGACACCCACGGTTTGCAGACCCTGCCCTTTCGCGATGACCCGCTGGTGCTGATCATGCCCCTGGATCATCCCCTGGCAGCGAGCCCGGTGAGTTTTATCGACAGCCTGCAACACGATTACGTCGGCCTCGCGGCCCACAGCGCACTGTCGGTGTACCTGGAAGAACAAGCGCTGCACGCAGGGTTCCGCTTACAGACGCGCATCCGCGCCGAGGGCTTTGATGGGGTGATTCGGATGGTCGCAAGAGGTGCTGGCCTGGGCATCGTGCCCCAGGCCGCGTTGGATCGCTGGCCCTTGGCGCGCCACTTCAAGGCCCAGCCTCTGGGAGAAGACTGGGCCCGCCGACAGCTGTTGCTTTGCGCACGTTCGTTCGAGCAACTGCCGGGTTACGCCAAAGCCTTGTTCAACGCCTTGGCCCTGCCCTTGCGGAAGAACCCGTAATACACCGCCGACAGAATCAACAGGAACGGCACGCCAAACACCAACGTCATCTTGAACGCCTCGGTGAAATACGTGGTGATCATCACCGCGCCCATCAGCACCAGACCCAGCAATGTGCTGTAGGGAAACAGTCGCAGTTGGAATGACAACTTCGCCCCGCCGTGACGCTTGCGATAGCGACGGAAAAACAGGTGCGTGAGGAAGATCATGAACCAGGTGAAGATCGCGCCAAACATCGAGATCGCCATCATCAGGGTGAACGAGCTTTCCGGGTACACCACATTCAACAAGGTCGCCAGGGCAATGCCCGAACTGGACAGCAGCAGTGCATTCAGCGGAATGCCGCTTTTGCTCAACGCGCCCATGGACTTGGGTGCGAAGCCCGCGCGGGACAGGCTGAACATCATGCGTGTAGTGATGTAGAGCTGGCTGTTCATCGCTGACAATGCGGCGATCAGGATCACGAAATTCATCACCCCGGTGGCACCGGGAATGCCGATGGTCTGCATCACTGTGACGAACGGGCTTTGAGTCTGCCCGGCCTGATTCCACGGCACGATGGCCAGCATCAGCGCCAGGGTCAGCAGGTAAAACACCACCAGGCGCACGATGGTCGCGCGAAAGGCCTTCTTCACCGCCTGCTCCGGGTCGGCGGCTTCACCGGCAGCCACAGCGATCATCTCGACGCTCAGGTAACTGAAGATCGACACAATCACGGCAATCCACATGCCGCTCAAGCCATGGGGGAAAAAACCGCCGTGTGCGGTGTAATTCTGCACGCCATACTCCGGGTTGCCGGAGCCGAACACCACATACACGGCCAGGATGATGAAGCCGACGATGGCGCTGATCTTGATGGTGGAGAACCAGTATTCAAAGTTGCCAAACGTCTTCACGCTGATCGCATTAAGCAGGATCAGCACACTGGAAAACGACACAATCCACACCCACTCCGGCACGTTGGCGAACCAGTACTTCATGTACATCGCCACCGCCGTGACCTCGGCGCCCACCGCCAGCACAATCGCCGCCCAATAGGCATAACGCACCAGAAACCCAGCCAGCGGGCTGATGTAGAACTCGGCATAGGCGCCGAAGGAACCCGAGGTGGAGTGCGCAACGGTCATCTCCGCCAGGCAGCCCATCAACAGCAAGGTGATCAGTGCACCAATGGCGTAGCTCACCAGCACGCTCGGCCCGGCATAACCGATGGCATAGGCGCTGCCCATGAACAACCCGGTGCCGATGGCGCCACCGATGGCGATCATGCTCATCTGGCCGGAAGTAAGCTGGCGCCGAAGGCCCAGTTCGCGTTGGGTGATCTCGGCAAAGCCGGTGTCTGGCGTAGTCACGTGGGGTGCCCCTTTATTATTGTGGTTGCACTATTTGTCTGTTGCCGCAAATCCCCTGTGGGAGGGGGCTTGCTCCCTATGGAGGTGTATCAGCTTGCCAATCCGGCGACTGACACACTGCCATCGGGAGCAAGCCCCCTCCCACATGAGGTCTTTGGTGTTTATCCATTGTGTATCTGATGCAAGCCCTCTCCCATAATGTTGTCTGCGTTTAATCAGGTGACGCTGTGGCGGACTTTGAATTGCGGCTGGTCCCAGGTGTTCTCGTCGAGAATCTCACCGAGGATTTCCACAGCGTCCCAGACCTCAGTAAAGCTCGTGTACAGCGGCGTAAACCCAAACCGCATAATCCGCGGCTCGCGGTAATCGCCGATCACGCCACGGGCAATCAGAGCCTGAATCACTGCATAACCTTCGGGGTGCTCAAAACTCACATGGCTACCGCGCCGGGCATGCTCACGCGGGGTGATCAACACCAGGCCATGAGCCGCGCAACGGGCTTCAACCAACTCGATAAACAGATCCGTCAACGCCAGGGATTTAGTGCGCAGGCTGGCCATATCAGTCTGCTCAAAAATCGCCAGCCCACACTCCACCATCGCCAGCGAGGTGATCGGTTGGGTGCCGCACAAGTAGCGGGCAATACCGGCGCTCGGCGCATAGTTGGCTTCCATGGCGAACTGCCGGGTATGCCCGAACCAGCCCGAAAGCGGCTGGCGTACGAGGTCGACCAACGCCGGATTGACCCACACAAACGCCTGGGAGCCAGGGCCGCCGTTGAGGTATTTATAAGTGCAGCCAATCGCGTAATCGGCCCCGGCGTTATGCAGATCGATGGGCACCGCGCCCGCCGAGTGCGCCAAATCCCAGATACTCAGCGCGCCACATTCATGGCTCAAGGCCGTAAGCGCCTGCATGTCGTACATGTAGCCGGTCTTGTAGTTGACGTGGGTGAGCAGCACCACCGCCACGTCGGCGTCGATGGCCTGGGGCAGTTCGTCCGGGCTGTTCACCAGGCGCAGGGAGTAACCCTGTTGCAGCAATTCAGCCAAGCCTTCGGCGATGTACAGGTCGGTGGGAAAGTTGCTTGCTTCGCTGACGATTACCTTGCGCTCTGCTGCGCGTTGGCGCTGCACCGTCAGTGCAGCGCTGAGCACTTTGAACAGGTTAATGGAGGTGGTATCGGTGATCACCACTTCGCCGTCCCGCGCACCGATCAGCGGCGCAAGGCGATTGCCCAGGCGCTGGGACAAGTCTGCCCAACCGGCGCTGTTCCAACTGCGGATCAAGCCATTGCCCCACTCCTCGGCAATCACCTGTTGCGCCCGCGCCAGCGATGCCACCGGACGTGCGCCAAGGGAGTTACCGTCGAGGTAGATCACACCCTCCGGCAAGGAAAATTGATTGCGCAACGGCGCCAGCGGGTCCTGGGCGTCGAGGGCTTGGCAATGGCTTCGGGAGGTCATGGAGAGTCCTGGTTTTTATAGGTGGGAATGAACCAAATAATGAACGAAGCTTTAGAGAATTTTCGTGCAAAGTGGTGGGTAACAGGCTAATTAAGCAGTAGGAAATTCGAATTTAACCCCTAAACACGCGGATTTATTCAAACCATGATTCTTGACGCCACCGACCTGCGCCTCCTGCATTTCCTGCAACAGGATGGCCGTATCAGCAACCAGGAACTGGCGGAAAAAGTCGCACTGTCGCCCTCCGCCTGCCTGCGCCGTTTGCGTCTGCTGGAGAGCGAAGGAATCATCAGCGGCTACCGCGCAGTGCTGAATGCCGAACAATTGGGGATCGAGCTGGAAGCCATCGTCCACCTGTCGTTGCGCCAGGATGTGGAGGATTGGCATGAGACATTTATCAAGAAGGTGCAAGGCTGGCCGGAAGTGGCCAGCGCCTATGTGATCACCGGCGCCAGCAACTATGTGCTGCGGGTGCAGGCGCGCAACCTCAAGCACTTTTCGGACTTTATCGTGAACCACCTGAACCGCACGGCGGGGGTGATGGATATACGCTCGGAAATCGTGCTGCAGAAGATCAAGGATAAGGATGAGGTGCTTGATCTCGTCGTACGCAAATAGTCAGCCACGCCTAAGTTCAAATGTGGGAGGGGGATTGCCCCCGATGGCGGTGTGTCAGTCACTTAAATGTTGACTGATCCGCCGCTATCGGGAGCAAGCCCCCTCCCATATTTTTGACCGCATTTAGTCTTCGAGGGCGCGGACTCGCTGCATGCGTTTCTGTTCTACCGGCGCATCAGCCGTCTGCAACTCAAAATCAAAATCAATCTGTGCAAACCGCCCTTCTACCCCAAACTCCCGCGCCAGTTGCTGATCGTCGCTGAAGCGAATCTCGGCAATTAATTCATCCCGCGTCGCGTAGGCAAAGTCATCGTGCAGGTACGGGTCATCCGACAAGTTGATCTGTGTCGTCAGGTGCCGATGCCCCGGCGCCGAGATGAAGAAGTGGATATGTGCCGGCCGCTGCCCGTGGCGCCCCAATTGATCGAGCAGTTGCTGGGTCGGTCCAGTCGGCGGGCAGCCGTAGCCCGACGGCACGATGCTGCGAAAACGGTAGTTACCCTGGGCGTCGGTCTCGATGCGTCGGCGCAGGTTAAATTCCGACTGGGTGTTATCGAACCAGGAATAAGTGCCGCCCGTGTTGGCCTGCCACACATCCACAATCGCCCCAGCCAACGGTTTACCGTTGGTGTCGCGCACTTGTCCGCGCATGAACAGCGGCACTGCGGCATCCGTCCCATCATCCAACCGCGCTTCGTACTGGGACAGCGGCGCACCGGCCACGTACAGCGGGCCTTCGATGGTACGTGGCGTGCCGCCGGATTTGCCGGCTTCTTCATCGGCGGCGTCCATCAACATGTCCAGGTAGTGCTCCAGGCCCAACCCGGCGGCAAGCAGTCCGGCTTCCTGGTTCTTGCCCAGTTCGTTGAGGTAGTTGACCGCCTTCCAGAACTCTTCCGGCGTCACGTCCAGGTCTTCGATGATGTTCACGGTGTCGCGCAAAATCCGGTAGATCAGCGCTTTGATGCGCGGGTTACCGCCGTCATTAAGGTTGCCGCTGGCTTCTTCGAGAAACTGTTGGGCGTGGGCAGTCTGGGACAGTCGGATGGACATGGTGCGATCCTCATCTTGTAATTGTTAGGTGTAGAACAGGCTTAACGGTCGTCCTCATGGATCGACGAAGGGTGCCGGCACAGGGCGTTCACTTCGATGGCCATGTAGGGATAAAGCGGCAGTTGCATCAGCAGGTCGTGCAGCTCTTGCACGCTGTCGACATCGAACACGCTGTAGTTGGCGTAAAGCCCGGCGATGCGCCACAGGTGGCGCCATTTGCCTTGCTCTTGTAAACGTCGAGCCAGGGCTTTTTCGTCGGCCTTGAGGCGGGCGGCGCGCTCAGGGTTCATGTCGACGGGCAGATTCACGGTCATTTTTACGTGGAACAACATGGCAAGCGCCTCTTAGTGTTTGTCACGACGGAAGAACGCCAGACGCTCTTCATCGATGGCCAGGCCCAGGCCCGGCGCAGTGGAGACATGCAACTGAAAATCGCGGTACACCGGCGGTTCGGTGAGGATGTCTTCGGTGAGCAGCAGCGGACCGAACAGTTCGGTGTCCCACGCCAGCTTGTTCAAGGTCAGGAACGCATGGGCCGAGGCCAGGGTGCCGATGCCGCCTTCGAGCATGGTGCCACCGTACAGGCCGATACCCGCCGCTTCAGCAATCGCGGCCGTGCGCAACACCGCACGCGGGCCGCCGTTCTTGGCGATCTTCAGGGCGAACACTGACGCCGCACCTTCACGGGCGAGGTTGAAGGCATCCTCGACACATTCGATGGATTCATCCGCCATGATCGGCGCCGGGCTCGACAGGTTCAGCCGGGCCATCCCGCCACGGTTATTGCGCGAGATCGGTTGTTCGATCAGGTCGATGCCGTTGTCGCCAAGCACCTTGCACGCGCGCAGGGCGACGGCTTCATCCCAGGCCTGATTGACGTCGACACGCACACTGGCGCGCTCGCCCAAGGCCTTTTTGATCGCGATCACATGAGCGAGGTCGCGACCGACTTCACCGGCGCCGATCTTGAGTTTGAAGATGCGGTGGCGGCGCAGGTCGAGCATCTTTTCGGCTTCGGCGATGTCTTGTTCGGTGTTGCCGCTGGCCAAGGTCCAGGCCACCGGCAACGCGTCACGGACACGGCCGCCGAGCAGCTCGCTCACCGGCAGGTTCAAGCGTTTGCCCAATGCATCGAGCAACGCGCTTTCAATGCCGGACTTGGCAAAGGTATTGCCGCGAATACTGCGCTCCAGGCGCAACATGGCGGCGTTGATGTTGCTGGCGTCCTGGCCGATCAGCAGCGGCGCGAAGTGGCGGTCGATATTGATTTTGATGCTGTCGGGACTCTCGTTGCCGTAGCTCAGACCGCCGATGGTGGTGGACTCACCGATGCCTTCAATGCCGTCGGCGCAACGCACGCGGATGATCACCAGGGTCTGGTTCTGCATCGTGTGCATTGCCAGCTTGTGCGGGCGAATGGTGGGGAGGTCGACGATAATGGTCTCGATCGACTCAATGGCGCAAATCGGCATGGCAATACCCGCTGGGTTCTTTATAGGTCTGCGCTGATTCTGTTCCCGCTCTTTGCGTGGAGCCAATATAGAATTAGTCTCGAACAATACTCTCAAGGTATGAAAGGAGCCGTCATGGAACTGCGTCATCTGCGCTACTTCCAAGTGCTGGGCGAAACCCTCAACTTCACCCGGGCCGCCGAACGCCTGCACATCGCCCAACCACCGTTGAGCCGGCAGATCCAGCAACTGGAGGATGAGCTGGGGGTGATTCTGCTGGAACGCGGCCGCCCACTGCGACTGACCGAAGCCGGGCGGTTTTTCTATGAACACGCCAATGTGCTGCTCGAACAGTTGAACAAGGTCTGCGACAGCACCCGGCGCATCGGCCAGGGCGAAAAGACCTGGCTGGGCATCGGCTTTGCGCCGTCGACTTTGTATGGCGTACTGCCCGAGCTGATCCGGCGGCTGCGCAGCCATGACGCGCTGGAGCTGGAATTGGGTTTGTCCGAGATGACCACTTTGCAGCAGGTCGAAGCGCTCAAGGCCGGGCGCATTGATGTCGGCTTCGGGCGTATCCGCATCGACGACCCAGCCATTGACCAGCGTGTACTGGTGGAGGATCGACTGGTGGCGGTACTGCCTGCCGGCCACCCGCTGCTGGCGGCGCCGGCCACCCTCGCCCAATTGGCCGCCGAGCCGTTTGTGCTGTACCCCGGCAACCCACGCCCCAGTTATGCCGACCATGTGATCGCGCTGTTCGATACCCACGGTTTAAGCCTCAAGGTGGCGCAGTGGACTAACGAGCTGCAGACCGCGATTGGCCTGGTTGGCGCTGGCATGGGCGTGACGCTGGTGCCTGCGTCGGTGCAGGTGCTGCATCGGGCGGATATCGGTTACACGCCGATTGTGGAAACCACCGCGACCTCGCCGATTATTCTCAGCCGAAGGGTGAATGATCAGTCGCCGGGGCTTAGTCATTGCCTGCAGTTGGTTGAAGAACTGATCTGAAACGCTCCAAACACTGCGATCTCCCTGTGGGAGGGGGCTTGCCCCCGATTGCGCTGGGCCAGTTGATGAATGGGCTGACTGATCCACCGTTATCGGGGGCAAGCCCCCTCCCACATTTTGCTCTTCATCAGGCTCAAGTACTGCGCAGGCGATTGCGCTGCAGCGTCTGGCTGGGCGACTCATCAAACAGCTTGCGATACTCCGCCGAAAACCGTCCCAAGTGAGTAAAGCCCCAGCCCAAGGCAATCTCGGAGATGGTACGAATTGAACCGTGCTCAAGGATTTCCTGGCGCACCGCGCCCAGTCGGTACTTCTTCAGGTAGGCCATCGGCGACAGGGCAAAGTACTTTCGGAAAGCGTCGAACAGCTTGAAGCGCGACACGCCTGCTGCGGCTTCCAGGTCTTCCAGGTGCAGCGCTTCGCGGGCGTTGTCGTGAATGTATTGGCGCGCGCGGATCAAGTAATGCGGCAGTTTCACGCCCAGTACGTCGCGCAGTTCTTCGGAGTAATTATTGGGCTGGGCCAGGATCAACCCCTTGATCAGCGAGCTTTCCAGATCCCGGGTAAACGCGGCCTGTTCATACAACTCGCTGCTGCGCTCCAGTTCGGCAATAAAGTAACGCGCCATGCGCCACCACGAGGCCGGGGCGCCATCCACCGCATCCATCACCGACTCAAAGCGCAGCGGTGCGTCGATGGGCCGTTGCAACAAACCTTCCAGTGACTCACTCATCGCTGCCCGCGTAATCACCACTTGCAGCTTGCGACAGTCCCCGGAAATCGCCAGCACCTGGTGCTCGTTGGGCGAGATGATCACGCCTTGGTCGCGGTTGGAACTCAGGCGCTCACCGTTCTTGCTCAACTCCTGCTCACCCACCAACGGCAGGCTGAGGCTGTAGCTGCTGAAGTGCTCGGCATCCTCGATATCGATGGTCACGTCGGTGCCGTATTCGATCACGCCCAAGGTGGTCGCGCGGGACTTGAACACATTGGCGCTGTGGTGAAAACGCAGGCGCTCCGGGGTCGTCGTCGCCAGGCGGTGCGGCCCGCAGATGCCGGACATCCAGCTGCGGGCGCCTTCGAGGTCGAAGCGTTGGATATGGATATCGCGTGTCTGGCTGCTCATCAGGGTGCACCCACGGCGGTTAGGCGTTTGCGCGCTCTGACTGCGCGTCGTTATCGTTGTTGGACAGCAAGTTCTGCGCCACGCCGGTGGTAGCGCCACTGGGTGGATAGCAAGGGCCGACTATGTGGATAAGTCACCGGTTTTCATGCCCCTCGCGCCCTATGACAGTAGCGCATGACGTTACCTCGCCGCACCGTATTGGGTACTCCGCGCCCAACTTTGCGGCCCATCTTCCCCCATTAAGCGGATAGCCCACGCCCTGCCCCGCTGCCTCTAATAAACCACCGATTAGCCCCTATCAAAAAGGTGCCTCCCATGAGTGGTGCAAGAAGCGTCGAGCAGTGGAAAAGTTTTATCGAAAGCTGCCTGGATTTTCGTCCGGCAGACGAAGTGTTCCGCATCGCCCGGGACATGTTCACCGAGCCGCAACTGTTCGACCTGGAGATGGAACTGATCTTCGAAAAGAACTGGATCTACGCCTGCCACGAAAGCGAACTGGCCCATAACCATGACTTCGTGACCATGCGCGCCGGGCGCCAGCCGATGATTATCACCCGCGATGGCGAAGGCCAGCTCAATGCGCTGATCAACGCCTGCCAGCATCGCGGCACCACCCTCACCCGCGTCGGCAAGGGCAACCAGTCCACCTTTACCTGCCCGTTTCACGCCTGGTGTTACAAGAGCGATGGCCGGTTGGTGAAGGTCAAGGCGCCGGGGGAATACCCGGAAGGTTTCGACAAAGCCACCCGAGGCCTTAAAAAAGCGCGAATCGAAAGCTACAAAGGTTTTGTGTTTATCAGTCTGGACGTGAACGGCACGGACAGCCTGGAAGACTTCCTCGGCGATGCCAAAGTGTTCTTCGACATGATGGTCGCGCAATCCGCCACCGGTGAGCTGGAAGTGCTGCCGGGTAAATCCGCCTACACCTACGACGGCAACTGGAAGCTGCAGAACGAAAACGGTCTGGACGGTTATCACGTGAGCACCGTGCACTACAACTACGTGGCCACGGTGCAGCATCGCCAACAGGTGAATACCGAGAACGGCACCGGTTCCGGCACCACACTGGACTACAGCAAACTCGGTGCAGGCGACGCGAATACCGATGACGGTTGGTTCGCCTTCAACAACGGCCACAGCCTGTTGTTCAGCGACATGCCCAACCCGACCGTGCGTTCCGGCTACGCCACCATCATGCCGCGCCTGGTGGAAGAACACGGCCAGCAAAAAGCCGAATGGATGATGCACCGCCTGCGCAATCTGAACATCTATCCGAGCCTGTTCTTCCTCGATCAGATCAGCTCGCAACTGCGCATCATCCGCCCGGTGGCGTGGAACAAGACCGAGATCATCAGCCAATGCCTGGGGGTGAAAAACGAGTCCGACGCTGACCGCGAAAACCGCATTCGCCAATTCGAGGATTTCTTCAACGTATCGGGCATGGGCACGCCGGACGACCTGGTGGAATTTCGTGAAGCCCAGCGTGGTTTCCAAGGCCGCCTGGAGCGCTGGAGCGATATCTCCCGTGGCAGCCATCGCTGGGAGACCGGCCCGACACCGAACAGTGAAGCCATCGGCATCCAACCGGCCATGACCGGCACTGAATTCACCCACGAAGGGCTGTACGTCAACCAGCACCGCAACTGGCAGCAGTTCCTGCTCAACGGCCTTGATCGACAAGCGCTGACACTGCGGGAGGTGCAATGATGAATGCCCAACTGCAATACAGGATCGAGCAGTTTTTCTACCGAAAATCCGAACTCTGCGACGCCCAAGACTGGGACGCCTATGTGCAGCTGTTCGACCCGCAGAGCGAGTTCCATCTGCCGCAATGGGACTCGGAGCATGTGTACACCCGCGATCCCAAACGCGAGATGTCGTTGATCTACTACGCCAACCGCTCAGGCTTGGAAGACCGAATCTTTCGCCTGCGCACCGGCAAGGCAGCCTCGGCCGCGCCAATGCCGCGCACCTTGCACCTGATCAATAACGTGCGCATCGCAGAACAGGCGGATGGGTCGCTGGAAGTGAAGCTGAACTGGCACACGCTGTTCTATCGGCTGGCGACTTCGGAGCAGTTTTACGGACAGGCCACTTACCGCCTCAAACCTGAGGGAGACAGTTGGCTGATCACTCGCAAGCATGCGCTGCTGCTCAACGACACCATCAACTCGGTGCTGGATTTCTATCACCTCTAAAGCACCCTTGTTGTGGTGGTGAGCGGGCTTTTTGTGGTGAGCGGGCTTGCCCCGCACTGGGGCGCGCAACGGCCCCTGGTGCAAGCACTGCGGTTTGGCGGGAAAAATGCGGCGACTTTCATGGGGCTGCTTCTCAGCCCAGTGCGGGGCAAGCCCGCTCACCACAACAGGCCGTACGTACGTCATAAATATGTAGAGAACAACACATGAATCACAAAGTGGCCTTCAGTTTTGCCGACGGCAAGACCCTGTTTTTCCCAGTGGGCGCCCATGAAATCCTATTGGATGCGGCCCTGCGCAATGGCATCAAGATCCCCCTGGATTGCCGCGAAGGTGTATGCGGCACCTGCCAGGGTCGTTGCGAATCGGGCGACTACACCCAGGACTACGTGGACGACGAAGCCCTCTCAAGCCTCGACCTGCAACAACGCAAGATGCTCAGTTGCCAGACGCGGGTGAAGTCCGACGCCACCTTCTACTTCGACTTTGATTCGAGCTTGTGCAATGCACCGAACCCGGTGCAGGTGCGCGGAACGGTCAGCGAGGTGCAATTGGTGTCGGCCAGTACGGCGATCCTCAACGTGCAGTTGGACGCGCCACTGGATTTTCTACCCGGCCAATATGCACGCCTCTCGGTGCCAGGCACGGACAGTTGGCGTTCCTACTCTTTCGCCAACCTGGCGGGCAATCAGGTGCAGTTTCTGATCCGCTTGCTGCCCGATGGAGTGATGAGCAACTACCTGCGTGAGCGCTGCCAAGTCGGCGATGAACTGCTGATGGAGGCACCCCTGGGTGCGTTCTACCTTCGGCACGTCACCCAACCGCTGGTGCTGGTCGCCGGCGGCACCGGGTTGTCGGCGCTGCTGGGCATGCTCGATCAACTGGCCGCCACTGGCTGCGACCAGCCGGTGCATCTCTACTATGGCGTGCGCGGTGCCGAGGACTTATGCGAAGCAACACGCATCGCGGCCTACGCGGCGAAACTGCCGGGTTTTCGCTACACCGAAGTCCTCAGCGACCCCGCAGATGACTGGCCCGGAAAGCGCGGCTACCTCACCCAACATTTCGACTTGGCCGAATTGCGGGACGGATCGGCGGATATGTATGTCTGCGGGCCCCCTCCAATGGTCGAATCCATCCAACAATGGCTGGCGGATCAGGCACTTGATGGCGTTCAGCTGTATTACGAAAAGTTTACGCAGAGTAATATCTGACTCCTCAGCACTTCTGAGGGGCTGGTGCGGCGTGCAATCAACCCCAAGAAAAACAAGTAGAAGGGAACGTTAATGGCGGATGACATGGTTAACCCGGTGGGCCTCAAGCGTGGCCTGAAGAACCGGCATATTCAGCTGATCGCCTTGGGAGGGGCGATTGGCACGGGGTTGTTCCTCGGCTCGGCCGGGGTGCTCAAGTCGGCGGGCCCGTCGATGATCCTGGGCTACGCGATTGCGGGCTTCATTGCGTTCCTGATCATGCGCCAGCTCGGTGAGATGATCGTCGAAGAGCCGGTGGCCGGCTCGTTCAGCCACTTCGCCCACAAATACTGGGGCGGCTACGCGGGCTTCCTGGCCGGTTGGAACTACTGGGTGCTGTACGTACTGGTGGGCATGGCCGAACTGACGGCCGTGGGCAAGTACATCCAGTTCTGGTGGCCGGAGATCCCGACCTGGGTCAGCGCGCTGGTGTTCTTTGTTGCGGTGAACCTGATCAACACCCTGAACGTGAAGTTCTTCGGTGAAACCGAGTTCTGGTTCGCAATCATCAAGGTGGTGGCGATTGTCGGCATGATCGTGCTCGGCTGCTACCTGCTGTTCAGCGGCACCGGCGGCCCGCAAGCGTCCATCAGTAACCTGTGGAGCCACGGCGGGTTCTTCCCGAATGGCGGCATGGGGCTGTTGATGTCGATGGCGTTCATCATGTTCTCGTTCGGTGGCCTGGAGCTGGTGGGTATTACCGCCGCCGAAGCCACCGAACCGCGCAAAGTGATTCCCAAAGCGATCAACCAGGTGGTCTACCGGATCCTGATCTTCTACGTCGGTGCCCTGACCGTGCTGCTGTCGCTGTACCCATGGGACCAACTGCTGCAAACCCTCGGCGCGTCGGGCGACCCCTACAGCGGCAGCCCGTTTGTGCAGATCTTCTCGCTGATCGGTAACGACACCGCCGCGCACATCCTCAACTTCGTGGTGCTGACCGCGGCGCTGTCGGTGTACAACAGCGGCGTGTACTGCAACAGCCGCATGCTGTTCGGCCTGGCCGAGCAAGGCGATGCGCCAAAAGCGCTGATGAAGCTCAACAAGCAAGGCGTACCACTGCGGGCCCTGGCGATCTCGGCGTTGGTGACGATGCTGTGCGTGGTGGTCAACTACGTGGCGCCGCAGAGTGCGCTGGAATTGCTGTTTGCGCTGGTGGTTGCGTCGCTGATGATCAACTGGGCGCTGATCAGCATCACCCACATCAAGTTCCGCAAAGCCATGGGCGAGCAAGGCGTGACGCCATCGTTCAAGACCTTCTGGTTCCCGTTCAGCAACTACCTGTGCCTGGCGTTCATGCTGATGATCATCAGCGTGATGCTGGCGATCCCGGGTATTCGCGAGTCGGTGTATGCGATGCCGATTTGGGTGGGGATTATCTATGTGGCTTACCGGTTGCGAGTGAGTAAGGCGAAAGCGGTCGCCGCTGTGCAGTAATACCCATGTGGGAGGGGGCTTGCCCCCGATAGCAGCGTGTCAGTCACTTATGTGTCCACTGACCCACCGCCATCGGGGGCAAGCCCCCTCCCACATTTGATTGCATTGCAAATGAAAAGCCCCGGTAATCCGGGGCTTTTTGTTTACAGCGTGGAGCGCACTCGCCACAACTCGGGGAACAGCACGGTGTCGAGCATCTTGCGCAGATACCCCACGCCTTCGGTGCCGCCAGTACCGGGTTGGAAACCGATGATGCGCTCAACGGTGGTCACATGCCGAAAGCGCCACTGGCGGAACGAATCCTCCAGATCGATAAACTTTTCAGCCAACTGATACAAATCCCAATAACGGCTCGGATCGCGATACACCTCGCGCCACGCGGCCTCCACCGACTCATCGTGAACGGTCGCCGCCGTCGGGTCGCACTCGGCGCGTTGTGGATCAATCGCAAGGCCCGCCTTGGTCATCAAGTTGATCGCTTCGTCATACAGCGACGGCGTGGCAATCGCCACTTTCAACTCGTTCAACAACTCCGGCCGATGGGCGTGAGGCCGCAACAGCGCCGCGCTTTTATTGCCGAGGATAAATTCGATCTCGCGGTACTGGAACGACTGGAACCCGGACGATTGCCCCAGGAACGGACGAATCGCTTTGTATTCAGAAGGCGTCATGGTCGCCAGCACGGCCCAGGCGTGCACCAGTTGGTCAAAGATCCGCGACACCCGCGCCAGCATCTTGAACGCTGGCGGCAACTCGCCCAGTCGCACATGCTCACGGGCGGCCTTGAGTTCGTGGAGCATCAGTTTCATCCACAGCTCAGAGGTCTGGTGCTGGATGATGAAGAGCATTTCGTTGTGGTCCGGCGACAGCGGGTGCTGGGCGCTGAGGACTTTGCCCAGGTCCAGGTAGTCGCCGTAGCTCATGGACTCGGAAAAATTCAGCTCGGCGTTATGCCATTCTTCCGGCGGTTGGTAATCAGCAGAGAAGGGACATTGGCTCATCGCGTGGGCTCCTTGAGCGGACGGAGAATGGCGCGGACCGGGCTGGCGTCCAGGTTGGCAAAGCGCAGCGGCAGCGCGATCAGTTCGTAGTCGCCTTCCGCTACCTCGTCGAGCACGATGCCTTCGAGAATCGCCATCCCATGCCGGGCCACGGCGTTGTGGGAATCCATGGTCTTGGACTGTTGCGGATCCAGCGAGGGCGTGTCGATACCGATCAGGCGCACGCCCAGGCTGGCGAGCAGCTCAATGGTTTGCGGCGCGATGGCGGTGAAATTCGAATCCCATTCGGTCATCGGCGCGTGTGGATAAGTACGCAGCAGCACACGCTCCGGCAAGTTATCCACACGGCCTTCTAATTGATGCGGTTGCACCAGCGCGCCGCTGCCAAGGCAATGCAGCACCCGACACGGGCCCATGTACACATCCAACGACACTTCACCGATGGGTGCACCGTCCGCGCTGTAGTGCAGCGGCGCATCCACGTGGGCGCCGGTGTGCGGCGACAAGGTAATGCGCCCTACATTCACCGGGCACTCCGGGCCGAACTGCCACACGCGCTCTTCCTGGAACGGCGTATCACCCGGCCAGGTCGGGGTCGCCGTACTCAAGGGCGGGCTGATATCCCACCACGTTTTTATTGGGTTCATTTAAAGGCTCTCGGCGGTTACTGGGGTGAATGATACGAGGGCCAGGGCTGAATTTTCTTGCGAATTCCTGCGCCAAGCGGGAAATCTTTCGCACTTACTGCGAGGAAATTACTTATTTACGCTCAGAAGTGTCGCCTGGCCACGGTGGAGCTGCCACCAAGGATTAATGTGGGAGGGGGCTTGCCCTCGATGGCGGTGGGTCAGTTGACACAGGTGCAGGCTGACCCGGCGCCATCGGGGGCAAGCCCCCTCCCACATTGACTTCGCATGACCTGAGGAGTCGCATTCACCTGCGCTTCTGGGCATCCCGATGTCGAGTTCAGACCACTGGCGCAACGCACAAGGCCTTAGGGTGCATCTTCCCATTACCTGCCTCGGAGCCATCATGTCCACGCCCATTACCGTACTGCGCGACACCCATCCCCTGCCGGTCCTGGATGCCTGCAAATGGGAAAAACTCGAAGGCGATCCGCACACCGTCAACCTCAACGCCTACACCAGCGAAGACGGCAGCAAGATCATGGGCACCTGGATCTGCACCCCGGGCAAGTGGTACGTGGATTATGTGAAGTGGGAGTACTGCCACTTCCAGGAAGGCTACTGCATCATCACCCCTGAAGGGATGGAGCCGATTCACCTGCGGGCTGGGGATATCTTTGTGGTAGAGCCGGGGATGAAGGGGACATGGGAAGTGGTCGAGACGGTGCGCAAGTATTTTGTATTCGCCTGAGGTTTTTGTGGTGCACCGGTTTACTGAGCTGAGCCACTTATTGTGGTGAGCGGGCTTGCCCCGCGCTGGGCTGCGAAGCGGCCCTGACAACAAACGCCGCATTCTTTCTGAAAGAATGCGGCGTTTTCATTGGGCCCGCTTCGCAGCCCGGCGCGGGGCAAGCCCGCTCACTACAATTGCCGTCCCACTGGTGGGTTATTTGGGCTTGCGATAGCTGTTGATAATCGCCGAGAAGTCCTGCCCCCCTTCCCCACGCTGACTCATCGATTGATACAACTGCTGAGCCACTGCACCCAAAATCACGGGTTGTTTCGCCTGGCGAGCCGCTTCGGTAGCCAGGCCCAAATCCTTGAGCATCAGGTCGGCACCAAACCCGCCTGTGTAACCTCGGGATGACGGCGCCGTTTCGATCACGCCCGGCCATGGGTTGTAGGTGTCCGAACTCCAGCAGCGCCCGGTGGAGCTGTTGATGATCCCGGCCAGCACTTGGGTGTCGATGCCCAGTGCATCACCCAATGCCATAGCCTCGCTGACGCCAACCATGCTGATGCCCAGCAGCAGGTTGTTGCAGATCTTGGCGATTTGCCCCGTGCCCACGTCACCGCAATGCACGATGTTGCGGCCCATCTGCGCCAGCACCGGTTGCAGGGTGGCGAACAGTTCCGGGGTGGCGCCGACCATAAAGGTCAGCGTGCCCGCTTGGGCGCCGCCCGTGCCGCCGGAGACCGGTGCATCGGCCATCACCACGCCTTGCTTGGCGGCAGCAGCGGCGACATCGCGCGCGGTTTGCGGGTCGATGGTGCTGCAATCCACTGCGGGCACGCCGTTGCCGATCCCGGCCAATACACCGTCTTCATTCAGCCAGACACTGCGCACATGGGCGGCGGCCGGCAGCATGGTAATCACCAGCTCGGCGCCTTGGGCAGCGTCACGCGGCGAGTCGCTGATGCTGCCACCCAGTTCGGCGAGTTCCTTGAGTACCGTCTGGTTCAGGTCGAACAGGTTCAGCGCGTGGCCAGCCTTGATCAGGTTACGGGCCATTGGCGCGCCCATATTGCCCAAGCCGATAAATGCAATCTTCATGGTCGTCTCCCGAATCAGCGCAGGTTGATGGTGGTGTTGACGCCATCGTTGACCGTGTCGTCATCGAACCAGCGGCTGGTGACGGTTTTGGTCTGGGTGTAGAACTGCACCACTTGCTTGCCGTACGGGCCGAGGTCGCCGAGCTTGGAGCCACGGGAACCGGTGAAGCTGAAGAACGGCACCGGCACCGGAATCGGGATGTTGATGCCGACCTGGCCTACATCGATTTCACTCTGGAACTTACGCGCTGCCGCACCGCTTTGGGTGAACAGCCCGGTGCCGTTGCCAAACGGGTTGGCGTTGACCAACGCGATGGCTTCATCGAGGGTGTCGACTTCCAACACCACCAGCACCGGGCCGAAAATTTCCTGGGTGTAGATCTGCATGTCGGTAGTCACGCCCGAGAACAGGGTCGGACCGACGAAGTTGCCTTGCTCGAAGCCCGGCACCTGAATGTCGCGGCCATCCAGCTCCAGCTTGGCGCCTTCTTTCACGCCGCTTTCAATCAACTCCAGGATACGGGCCTTGGCGCGCTTGGAAATCACCGGGCCGACATCCGTGCCCGCTTCACTACCGGCGTTGACCTTGAGTTTTTGCGCCAGCGCCTTGAGATCCGGCAACCACTGCTTGGACGCCCCCACCAGCACCACCACCGAGGTGGCCATGCACCGCTGGCCCGCCGCGCCGAAACCGGCACCGACCAGAGCATTGAGGGTGTGTTCGCGGTTGGCATCCGGCAGCACCACGGCGTGGTTCTTGGCGCCCATCATCGATTGCACGCGCTTGCCGTGCTTGCCCGCCAGGTCGTAGACGTGGGTACCGACGGCCGTCGAACCGACGAAGGACACGGCCTTGATGTCTTTATGGGTGCACAGCGCATCCACCACAGCCTTTCCGCCGTGCACCACGTTCAGCACGCCAGGCGGCACACCGGCTTCCAGCGCCAGCTCCACCAGCAGTAGGGTCGACAGCGGGTCTTGTTCGGACGGTTTGAGGACGAAGGTATTACCGCAGGCGATGGCCATCGGGAACATCCACAGCGGAATCATTGCCGGGAAGTTGAACGGGGTAATGCCGGCACACACGCCGATGGGCTGACGCAGGGTGTAGGTGTCGACACCCCCGGCGACGTTCTCGGCGAACTCGCCCATTTGCAGGGTGCCGATGGAACAGGCGTGCTCCACCACTTCCAGGCCACGGAAAATGTCGCCCTCGGCATCGGCAATGGTCTTACCCTGCTCGGCGCTGAGGACTACGGCGATGCGTTTGGAATGCTCGCGGATCAAGGCTTGTAGCTTGAGCATGATGCGCATGCGCGCGCCGATCGGCGTCAGCTTCCAGGTCTGGAAGGCGCGATGGGCTGCGTCGATGGCGGCGTTGACTTCATCGGCCGTGGCGAACGGGACTTTGGCCAGCACTTGCTGGGTAGCCGGGTTGACGATGTCTTGCCACTCGGTGGTCTTGGACTTGACCCACTCGCCGTTGATCAGCAACTTGACCTGTTGCACGGAAATATCGGCAGATGCGTTCATGTGGTCTCCAAATCTTATATTTATGCTAGAGAACCAAGGCGTTGAATCGCCTTGAAGAATGAGGCGTTCGGACTGTTTTTGGAGTATAGATGTGCAAATCTCTAATAAGAACGCACATAAAAGCCGGTCCAATATGCAAAAAAACATCACATCACTGGGCTCCCTGAACTGGGACGACCTGAAGTTTTTCCTCGAAGTGGCCCGCACGCGCAAGGCCAGCGTCGCCGCCAAACGCCTGGCGGTGGACTACACCACCGTGTCGCGGCGCATCAGTTCACTGGAAGTGTCCCTCGGCACGTTGCTGTTCGAAAAATCCCGGACCAACGGCTTCGTCCTGACACCCGAAGGTCAGCGTCTGCTGGGTTACGCCGAGTCCATCGAAAGCACCCTGCACATGGCCTGCGAGCAAGTCTCGGGCTCCGGCGTTGCACTGTCCGGCCATGTGCGCATGGGCTGCACCGAAGGCTTTGGCAGCTTTTTCGTGACCCCGCAGCTGAGCCACTTTGTCGACACGTATCCCGCGATCTCGGTAGACATCCTGCCCCTGCCCCACTTCATCAGCCTGTCCAAACGCGAAGCCGACATCGTCATCGCCCTGGAACGCCCGGAACACGGACCCTACGTGTGCTGCAAACTGTGCGACTACAAGCTGCAGCTGTATGCGACCCAGGAATACCTCGACCAACATCCGCCCATCCGCAAACCCGCGGATTTGGCCGAGCATCCGTTTATCAGCTACGTGGACGACCTGGCGTTCAGCTCCGAGCTGCTTTACCTGGCCAACGTAGTGCCCGGCGCCAGCGCCAGCCTGCGCAGCACCAGCGTGATTGCGCAGTACGTGGCCGCGCAGCAGGGCCGGTCGATGGCGATCTTGCCGTGCTTTCTGGCAGCGCAAGATCCACGGTTGTTGCCCGTGCTGGGGGAGCAGATTGCGATTACGCGGCAGTTCTGGATGTATTGCCGGGAAGATTTGAGGAAGCTGAAGCGGATTACGTTGTTGTGGGATTACATCAGGGAAGTGACGGAGCAGAACCAGGGGTTGTTGATGGGGGAGACGCGGGAGATCACGTTCGCGGATTAAAGGGCCAGCGCCGACGATTTTTTAAGAAGCGGTTTGCTTACTTTTGCGCTTTTCAAAAGTGAGCCGCCGTAAGGGCGGAACCCTGAGTCGCCGTTACCGCAGCAACGGGTATGTACTCGGCCAGCATCCTGGGTCGGCTATCAGGCGGCCATCAAGACATGGGTATCTACTCATCTATCACCCAGGGAGTTTCCTGTTAGAACTCAGCGGCTGGTTTTGGGGCCGCTTCACAGCCCAGCGCGGGACAAGCCCGCTCACCACAGAGTTAGGTGCCAGCCTTTGGGAGTTAGGTAGAGGCCTATGCCCCTATAGCAGTGGATCAGTCAAAAATGCATCAACTGATACTCCCTCATCGGGGGTAAGCCCTCTCACACATTTGATTGCATCGCAAAGTGCTGTCGCGCTGAGTCCAGTCAGTCGGCGATGACTACAATCGACACCCGTCGATTCTCGGTGCGCCCCGCCGCTGTCGCGTTAGACGCGACGGGCTCAGCGCTGCCCAGCCCGCGCAGTTGGATGTTTTCTTCTTTCATGCCCACGCCTTGAAGCACCGTCGCCACGCTTTTCGCGCGGCGCAGGGACAGTTGCTGGTTGTAGGTTTCCTTGCCCGAGGTGTCCGTGTGGCCGTCAACGCGCACGCGTTCGATGCCCACGCCCAGCAAGGCCTTACCGATGCGCTGCACGATATCGGTGCTGGGTTGGTTGAGGGTTTCTACGTCGCTGCCAAACAGGACTTTGCCCGACAGGCCGAATGCCCAGCCTTCGTCGGTGAGTTCGAAACCCTGTTGTTTAAGGACTGCGACCTGCGCCGGGCTCAGGCCTTTGGGTGGGGCTGTCTGGCACCCGCCGAGGGCGAGGAAGGCCACCAGCAACGAGATAAGTAAAAAGCGCGCGCTAGAAAACAAGGGATCAACTCCTGTGTTGAACATTGGCGGTAGAGTGCTCCGACTCTGCCGTTTGCTGGCCGCCCTGGGAAAACCGTTTGGCCTGGTACATCGCCGCATCGGCGGCATTGAGCAAGGTGCCGGGGGTGACACCGTGTTCGGGGTAGATGGCGATACCAATACTGAGGGAGGTAAACACCTGGGTGTCGCCAGGCACGGCAATCGGCGTGTCCATGCTGGCGATGATCTTGTCGGCGATGCGCTGGGCGTCTTCGACCTTGTGCAGCGGCGCCAGCAGGATGGCGAACTCATCGCCGCCCAGGCGTGCTACCAGGTCGTCTTCTCGCAGTTGCGCACGTACGCGCTCGGCGACGGCCACGAGCACGGCATCCCCTGCCGCATGTCCAAAGCTGTCATTGATCTCTTTGAAGCGGTCGCTGTCGAGGTAAAGCACCGCCAATTGTTCCTTGGCCTTGGCAGCGCTGCGCAGGGCACGGATCAACCGGCCTTCGAAGAACGCACGGTTGGGCAAGCCGGTAAGGCTGTCATGGTTGGCCTTGTGTGCGAGGGTTTCGTTTTCGCTTTGCAGGTGGCTTTGCCAGGCTTCCATCTCGCCAAGCAAAGCATTGAAGTCGCTGCCCAGGCTATCGAGTTCGGCGATGCGCGCCGGCGGCACGCGACGGTCGAAGTCGCGTTCGCAGCGCGCGGCGTGGGCCACGGCGGCGAGGCTTTGCAGCGGCCCGGTGATGCCCTTCAGCAAACGGCGCGCGAGGTGCAGGGCAACCCAAGCGCTGAGAGCGGTACAGATTAGGATCCCCGCCAGACCACTGAGTAGAAAGCGCAGCAGGCTGCCACCGTGGCCGGTCAGGTGGATGCTGCCGATGGTCCGCCCCTGGTGCAGGATCGGCTGATTGATGGGCTGTTCAAGCAGGGTATGCGCCAGTGCCAGTTCAACCCGCGAGAGCATGCCGGTTTCCGGGCGTTCCCAATGCGCCAACAGCCTGCCGCTGGCGTCGAACACATCGGCCTGGGCCACTTCTTCAGTTGAAGCAATCAGGCTAAGGGCTTCGGTGGCCGCAGCGCGGTCGTTGAACACCACCGCCGCTTCGACGGTGTAATTGATGGAACGCGCGATCAGGTGCAGGTTGTGTTCGGCGTAGACCCGCAGCGCCAAGACGCCGAGCAGGGTCAGGGACACGCTGGCCAGGGTCACCGCTACCAGCGCCAGGATCATATGCCCGCGGCCGATAACGGAGCGCAGAGTGGGTCGCACAGTCACGGCTGTCATGAGGCCGGCGCCCGACGACGGGACAGTTGCAGCACGCTGGGGTGAATACGCACTCCGCTGCGCGCCACCGAGTCGAGGTTGACCTCAAACGACACCTGCTCATCGCCCACGCGCAGGCAGAACAGGCTGCCCACGGTGCACTGGTCACCGCCTTCGCTGATGCTGAGCACCGGATGGCCGATCAACGAGTCAAACAGGCGGCTGCGTTCGTCAGTGCTGAGTTTGCCGATGTACACGGCATCGCAGGCGTTGACGACATCGGGGTGGTCGACCAGCAGGCGTCGCACCACAACCGGACGACCGGTGGCCTGGGTGGTGCCCTTGATCAGATCGTCGGTGTATTGAGTCGGGCCGAGGATGCACAGGCGCAGTTGCTCAGGCTCCACGGGCCAGCGGGCATAACTGAGAATACCAAGTACCACTTGGGTGACCGCCTGGGCGCGCTGATCAGCCGGGCCCGGGGCTTCGGCAAATACGCGAGGTGCCAGCAAGCATAGAACCGCCATCAGCAGTAGGCGTCTCCAGCTCAAACTACGCTCAGTGGGCGAGACGGCCACGTTCATGCAGCGATACTCTCAGGTGTTATCGGGGTGATGCCGCAACGATAGCACAGCGTCAGATATTTCTGACTCCGGACCCAACTCCAGCATCAGCCCACTCAAGCGTTTGACCTTGCGCCGCACGGCCTCCTCAAACACACCGCCGCGGGGCTCGATCAGGCTGAACCAGCGTTTGGCGCGGGTGATGCCGGTGTAGATCAGTTCCTTGGTCAGCACCGGGTTCAAGGCGTCCGGCAGGATCAGCGCGGTGTGGGTGAATTCCGAGCCTTGGGATTTGTGCACGGTCATGGCGTATACGGTTTCCACATCATTCAGACGGCTGGGCAATACAAATCGCACGCCGCCTTGGCCGTCGTTACGTGGGAAAGCGACGCGCAGCACCTGAGGGCCGCCGTCACTTTCGGGCAGCTTCAGGGCGATACCGATGTCGCCGTTCATCAAGCCCAGGCCGTAATCGTTGCGTGTCATCAGCACCGGGCGACCTTCGTACCATTGCTCGTCACCCTCGATCAGCCGCACTTTGCGCAAGGCTGCAGTGATGCGCACGTTCAGCCCTTCCACACCCCAAGGGCCCTTGCGCACGGCGCAGAGCAGTTGGAACGCATCGAAGGCTTGCAGCAGTTGTTGCGCCCACTGGGTCCAGGCGAGATCGTCGCGCGGGGTTTCGAGGGCCGGACGCGTGCTGTGCAGCAAGTTGAGGTAATAGCGATAACCCTGGGCGCCATCGCCCTGCCCATCCAGCACCAGCCGCTCCAGGGCGTGGTCATGCTCACCTTTAAGGCCGACGCAGAACAGGTCGTTATGGCTACGCGCGGCCAGTAACTTGCGGGCCTCTTCGGCGTTTTGCTGGTTGACCCAGCGCGCCAATTGGCCGATGCCGCTGCCTTCGCCGAAACGCCGCGAGTAACGCAGCATCACCACTTGCTGGGCCAGAGGATGGCTGCCGTCGAGGTCCTCCAGCAGGCCGCTGGCGTCGAGGTCTTCACCGCTGACGGCTTGCAGCCATTGACGAGTCTGAGGGCTGTACCAGCCGGCTTCGGCGTCGCGGCACAAATCACCCAGTACGGCGCCGGCCTCTACCGAGGCGAGTTGGTCCTTGTCGCCTAGCAACACCAAGCGGGCATGGGGCGGTAACGCGTCCAGCAGATTGGCCATCATTTCCAGGTCGATCATCGAGGCTTCGTCCACCACCAGCACATCCAGGGGCAACGGGTTACCAAGGTGATGGCGAAAGTGCCGAGTGCCGGGACGGCTACCCAGCAAACGGTGAACCGTGGTGACCTGGGTCGGAATCTTTTCCTTCACGCTTTGCGGAACTGTCAGCGACAGCACTTGCTGGCTGATGGATTCGGTCAAGCGCGCGGCGGCTTTACCGGTGGGCGCGGCCAAGCGGATACGCAACGGGCTGCCGGTTTCTACCGCTGGCGCTTGCAAGAGTGCGAGCAGGCGCACCACGGTGGTGGTCTTGCCGGTGCCGGGGCCGCCGGTGACGATGCTGAAGGCACCGCGGGTGGCCAATGCGCAGGCGAGTTTTTGCCAGTCGATCACGCCATCGGGTGCCGGCTGGTCAAACAAGCCATTCAAGCGCTGGGGCAAATCCGCGGCGACGCTTTCCTGGGTGGCGAGACGCAAGCGCAATGCGGTGTCGATGCGCCTTTCGTAGGTCCAGTAGCGGCGCAGGTACAGGCGTGTGCCCGACAGTACCAAGGGACGACTGTGTGCCGATTCGCTGCCGTCCACCGCCAGGGCGACCAACGGGCTGGCGGCCAATGCGTGGCACCAGTGGGCGCCGTCGAGGCCGTCGAGCAACTGCGACGGCAGCAGCATGGCGCCGGTTTGCAGGTCGCCTTCGGGCGGCAAGGACAATGCAAAGTCTGGCGCTTTGAGGGTTTCGAACAGATCCAGGCACACATGGCCGTGGCCCAGTTGATGGCTGGTCAGCGCCGCGGCCAGTAACACCAAAGGGTCGGCGTGTGGGTCGAGTTCGTGCAGGAAACCGACGAAGGCTTTGTCCAATGCGCGCAGCCAACCGCGGTCAACCCAACGCTCCAGCAACTGCACCAGGTCGGCGGCGCGGCTCAGGGGTTCCAGCGCCTCAAGCGGTGATGGCAACAGGCTCATAACAACACTCCTTGTTCCCAGGCAGGCTCAACCTTGGGCGGGATGGGCTTGCCCTGGAACAGCAGGTCCAGGCCTTCGATCAGCTCACGCGGCGGCCGGGTGAAAAACGCTCCTCGGCTGACGGCTTGGGTGCCCCGCAAGAACACATACAGCGCGCCACCGACGTGGCGGTCATAGTCGTAGTCCGGCAGACGCGCCTTGAGCTGTCGATGCAGCGCCAGCAGGTAAAGGACGTATTGCAGGTCATATCGATGCTCAAGGATCGACTGCTCCATGGCCGCTTGGGTGTAGGCCAAATCGTCAGGGCCGAGCCAGTTGGATTTGTAGTCAGCCACGTAGTAGCGGCCATCGTGTTCGAAGGTCAGGTCGATAAAACCTTTGAACATGCCGTTGAGCAGCACCGGCTCGGCAGCGACACGGGAGACACCGTTATGGGTGTACTGGCAGACCAGCTTGTCGAGGGCAAGCACGTCGACTTTGTGGCTGGCGAACCAGAATTCCATTTCGATCTGATACTGCTGCAGGCTGCTCAAGCTGACGTGGTCGTTATCCACAGGCAATGGCGTGTGCAGCAAGTGACCCAGCCAATCGCTGAGGGTGATGATCCAGCCTTCCCAGTTGCGGCGATTGCAGCGCGCACCTACAGCGTTCTCGATGGCTTGCGACGTCGCGTTGAAACCTTCTTCGCCGGCCCACTCCAGCAGGCCGTGAAGGAAGGTGCCTGGGTTAGGACCGCGTGGGAAACGGTGAATATCGCCGCCGGAAGCCGCTACTTCACGCGGTGCGTCGGGGTCGAGGCGTTCGTCATCAAACAGCTTTTGCGCTTGTGGGCTTTCTGGCGCTTCGAGGTTGGCGACGCTCATGCTTTCACCCATTCGCAAGGCGCTGTAGGACGCGATCCACCAGTTTTCGGCAGCTTTGCGCTTAGGCAGCAACGGTGCGAGCAAAGTCGCTTGGTTGCGCGGCGGGTGAAACATGATCTCTTGGGCATCGGGCACGTGGGCATAATGGATGGCCGGGCAGCCTTCCTGCAGATCCAGCAGCCAGCGCGCCAGTCCCGCAGACTCGCCCAACGAAGCTCCAGCGCCGAGCAAGTAGCCCAGCGCCGACAGGTGCAATACCGAGCTGTTGCTGTTGCCGCGCTTGAGGTCGGCAACGCCAAGCCAGCAGGCATGTTTGGCGCGGGTCAGGGCCACATAGAGCAAACGTAAGTCTTCGGCCAAGCGCTCGTCATCGGCCTGGGCGATTAACTCAGGCGTAGGACGCAGGCTGACTTGGGACTTGCCGTGTTCATCGTGGTAATGCAGCGGCAGGCGACTGCCGTCGACCGGCTTGGCCGAACAGATGAAGGGCAGGAAGACCAGGTCGTATTCCAGGCCCTTGGATTTGTGAATGGTCACGACCTTGACCAGTTGCTCATCACTTTCCAGGCGCAGAATTTGCTCTTCCCCAGCTTGACCGGACAACGCGAGGTGTTCGGCCAGGTGGCGGATCAACGCCTGTTCACCGTCAAGTTCCGACGCGGCTTGTTGCAACAACTCGCTGAGGTGCAACAGGTTGGTCAGCACACGTTCGCCGTCGCTGCGGGCAATCAGGGTTTGCGGCAGTTTGAAGTCGTGCAGCAGACGACGCAGCATCGGCAGCACGCCTTGGGTTCGCCAGATCACGCGGTAGCCACGGAACTGCATCACGCGGCGTTCCCACGCCAGTTCGTCCTGGTTCAGACGCTCCAGTTCGGGCAGTGATAGGTTCAAGGTGACGCAAGCCAGGGCAGCCCGTAGCGGCCGCTCGACGTCCGGCTCGGCACAGGCCTTGAGCCAGGCCAGCAAGTCGTGAGCTTCCTGGGCGGCGAACACCGAATCCTTGTCGGACAGGTATACGCTGCGCACACCACGGGCGGCCAACTCGGCGCGCACCGCTTGGGCTTCCTTGCCGTCGCGCACGAGGATGGCGATGTCTGACGGCAGTACGCCTTTGAAGCTGTCATCCGGCCTTAGAAAACCGGCCGTGCCTTGCTGGCCGCCGTTGAGCAACTCGACAATCTGGGTAGCACAGGCGGCGGCCAGTTGTTGGCGGTACACCGCGTTGGACACCGGCTGGTCGGTGGGCAGGTGCCAAAGGTGCATGGCCGGTAGCGTTTGGCCGTCGACCTGCAGTTTTTCCTTGCGGCCTTGGGATAACACCGGCTGGAACGGCACCGGGTTATCGCCATTCGGCTCGCGGAACAGGAACGCGCCCCGGCCCGTTTCTGCGCGCTGGAACACATGGTTCACCGCCTCGACCATCGCATGGCTGGAACGGAAGTTGGTACCCAAGGTGTGGTGGCGGCCGGTGGTGGATTGGCGGGCGCGCAGGTAGGTGTAGATGTCGGCGCCACGGAACGCATAGATCGCTTGCTTGGGGTCGCCGATCAGGAACAGGCCACTGTCGAGGTGGTTCTCTTCGATGCGGTAAATGCTGTCGAAGATGCTGTACTGCACCGGGTCGGTGTCTTGGAACTCGTCGATCAGCGCCACCGGGAATTGCTCGCGGATCACGCTGGCCAAGCGTTCGCCACCCTCTGCCTGCAGAGCGGCATTCAGGCGGATCAGCATGTCGTCGAAGCCCATTTCTGCGCGACGGCGTTTTTCTTCTTCGAAGCGTTTACCCACCCAACCGGCAGCGTGTTGCAACACGGCGGCGTCAGGGGTTGGTAAGGCGTCGAGAGCTGCTTTGAGGCCGGCCATGGCTTCAATGCCGGGGTGCTGCGGCGGGTCGCCCTTCCATGCTTCGGCCATGCCGTCGGGGGTGAGGCGGGTGAAGCCGGTGCCGATGTCCAGTTGTTCCAAGGTTTCATCAGCGGCCCAGGCGCTGATTTTTTCGAACCAGGGCTCGAAGTAACGCGCTTGCATCTTGCGCCCGTCAACGGCTTTCGCGGCCACGGCTTGCAGGCAGATTTCACGCAGCTCTGCGGCCCATTGCTGCCAGGGCGCCTTGAGTTCTATCAGGGCTTCTCGGCGCTCCCGCAAGCAGGCATTGATCAGCTCCGCGGGTTCGCGGGTTTCATCGGTGGGCCTTTCGCTGCCGAACAGTGCGCGCACCCGAGGCATCAAGGCGGCAGGACCGCCCCAGTTGTTGCGCACCCAGTTGAGCGCATCGTCACGCATTGGGTAGCAAAACAGCCGCCAGTAGTCGCGCAGCACTTCGCCGAGCAGGTCGCTGTGGTCGGTTTCAAGGGTTTGGGTGAACAAGCTACCGCTGTCAAACGCGTGCTCGCGCAGCATGCGCTGGCACCAGCTGTGAATCGTGGAAACCGCTGCTTCATCCATCCATTGCGCGGCGATGTCCAGGCGGTTGGCGCAGGCGGGCCATTGCTCCGGGAGGTATTGCGCGCGCAGGTCAGCGATCAGCGCGTCGGGTTGTTCGATCTCATCGCGGAAGAAACGAGCGGCTTCGGCCAGACGAATGCGGATACGCTCGCGCAGTTCTTTGGTGGCGGCATCGGTAAAGGTGACGACGAGGATTTGCGGTGGCAGCAACTCGCGACCGAACCCGGCTTCATCACCACCATGACCCAGCACCAGACGCAGATACAAGGCAGAAATAGTGAAGGTCTTGCCGGTACCGGCGCTGGCTTCGATCAGTTGGCTGCCACTCAGCGGGAAGGCCAGGGCCAAGGGTTTGCTGCTCATGCGCCGGCCTCTTCGCCTGTGAGTGATCGCCATGGGGCGTTGATCAGCGGTCGATACAAGGTTTCGCACCAGCCTTCGAATTCTTCGCTGGCAATCAAGGCTGCGTAATCGGGGAACTGCCGGGTAAGCGCCGGAGTTTCGCGGCGTTCGCCGTCGGTGGTCAGGCCGTCACCTTCATAGGCTTTGCTCGCTGCCGCCTGCGCTTTGGCCGGGTCGGTTTGGCTAAGCCAGGCGAAGGCCGTTTTTACGGCTACCGGCAGCGGTTTTCTCATTCCACTGTGCCAGGCCAGCAGTAGGTTGCAGAGGAGTTCCTGGGCGGCGGACTTATCCAGCGGGGCCAGTAGCAACGTATCGTCACTGGCCACCAGACCCGTGCTCAACGGTAGGCCACAGGCGCACGCCACCACATGGTTGACCCAAGGGCGGATCAGTCGATGCCACTTGCGTGCCTTGATCGATCCAATGCTATTGGGGATGGTGGTGACGCTAAGCAATCCGCCATCACTGCGTCGGTGCAGGCCGCTGATCCAGCCTTCCAATGCAATGCCTTGATGCTCAAAACTGATCGGTTCGGCACCGATGTGTGGAGTGGGCCAGAGGGCCAGTAATTGTTGGTAGCGTTGCAGCAAACCCGGCAGGGGCTCGATCAATTCGTTGCGCAGGCACTCGCCAAAACCGACCATGGGCAGTAAGCCACTTCCTTGCAAACGCAGGGCCTGGGCGTTGAGGGCTTGGTCCAGGTGATCGGGTTGGGACAGCGCCGCATTCAACAGGCTATCGCTCAGGCTGTAACGTTGCAGCGCATCGAGAACGAAGGGTTCCTCATCGGCCAGCGGCACTTCGGCGGCCTCGAAGAACACTTTCAGACGCTGACTGAAGAAGTGTTTGACCGGGTTGCGTAGGAAATCTTGCAACTGGCCGAGGCTCAGGGGTTCTTCCTGATGGTGTTGTGCCAGATCATCTTGCTCAGGTGCGGCCACCTGCGCTTCGTGCAGCAACTGCCATTCGCGGGCGTAGCTGAACAGCGGATCGCCTTCGTGGAAGTAGCGGGCGCTGAAGGGTTGGAGTGGGTGTTCCTGAGTCATCGCGTCCAGCAGTGGCTTTTCTGGTTCTGCGTTATGCCAGCCGCTGGCGATATGGTCGCGCAGTTGGCCGATCAAAACAGACGCAGGACGCTCGCTGTTATCGCGGATGCTTCGGCCGACCCAACTGATGTAAAGCTGGTCTCGGGCCGATAGCAGTGCTTCAAGTAGTAGGTAACGGTCGTCTTCGCGGCGCGAACGGTCGCCTGGGCGATAGTCGCTGCCCATCAGGTCGAAATCCAAGGGTGGTTGGGCTCGCGGGTAGTCGCCGTCGTTCATACCAAGCAGGCAAACCAGCTTGAACGGAATCGCGCGCATAGGCATCAAGGTGCAAAAATTGACAGCACCGGCAAGGAATCGCTGGGAAAGACGACCTTGGTCCAGGCCGGCGAGCCATGCTTCACGGACTACGGTAAGCGGTAACTCATCCTGTAGGCCTACTGACTCGCAGGTTACCAGCCAGGTTTCCCTTAGTTGCTCAAGCTGACCCAGCAGGTAATCGTCGTGCTCACTACTGGGCAGGAAAAACAGTTGCATCAGGCGTTGCAAACGTTCGCCCCACTCGTGGGGAGCTGCGGGTTGGGACAGCGCCTGATGGGCATCGCCGAGTGCGTCGAGTAAAGCCACCAGCGGGCCGATTAATGCCGCATCGAGTCCGCCAATTTCGTCGTAAGGTTCAATGCCGTTACAGGCAGCACCGGTGCCGACGGCGTAACCCAGCAGCATACGGCGAAGGCCGAAACTCCAGCTGTTTTGTTCCAGCTCACTTGGCAGACCGAGGCCGGCCCGTTGTTCCGCGTTGAGCCCCCAACGGATACCGGCACCTTCGATCCAGCGGTGCAATGTGGGCAGGTCGCGCTCCTTGATGGCAAAGCGTTCACGCAAGGCCGGGACGTCCAGCAGATCAAGAATCTCGCTGACGGGAAAGCGACTGTCGGGGAGTTTGAGCAGGTGTTCGACGGCGATCAGCAGAGGGTCGCGGCCACGTTGACCTTGGTCGGTCAGGGTAAAGGGGATGAAGCGTGAATCACTTCTTTCCAACTGGCCGAAGACCGCACGAATATGCGGTGCGTAGCTGTCGACGTCGGGGACCATGACAATGATGTCCCTTGGACGAAGCGTGGGGTCGGCGCTGAAGCGTTGGAGCAGTTGATCGTGAAGGATTTCCACTTCGCGCTGGGCGCTGTGGGCAATGTGGAAGCGAACTGAGGTGTCACGCTCCAGATCGACTGCGGGCCATAGGTCGCGGGTTTCGTTGAGTGGGCGCAGCTCGAGGATATCGTCCTGGAGCTGGTTAAGCAGTGTCGTGGGTTCGCTGTCACTGAACAGGTCGATGCGGCCATCACGAAAGGCAGCGCGGTAGCTGTTCGGGTCGTCGTAACTGTCCAGCAGACTGATGTAGTCGCGGCCTTGTTTACCCCAGGCGGCCAGCAGCGGATGGGCGTGCTGGTGCAAGGTTTGTGGGTCGATGGTGACCGGCATACCGGCTTTGCGTGATTGACGCTTGTATTCGTTACGCAGTAGATCTTTGTCGGCGACGATGTCGGACCAGTGGTGGCGACAAGGATTGTGCACGCACAGCAAGACTTGGCTGAAACGGGCAAGGCCAGCCAACGCCTCGAGCGCTTGGGCAGGCAAGGAAGAAATCCCGAAAACAATCACCCTGGAAGGCAAGCCCTTCGGCGCCTCCTCAAGAGCATTGATACGTTCGATGAAGCGTTGGTGGACGCCGGCGCGGCTTTCGGCCATCCCCTCCTCACCGACGTCCAACAGCAGTGCGCGCCATAACTCGGCTTGCCAGCAATTGGCGGGGTTAAGGGGCTTGGATTCCCCTCGACCGTTGCGCAATTGGTGGCGGCCGGCGGCCCAGTCTTCCAGCCAGTCGGCACGATAGACCTGGTATTGGTCGAACAAGTCAGCCAGGCGTTCCGCGAGCTGGTAGCGTTTACGCAAGTCTGCGTCGTTCGTCAGAAAGCGCTGCAATGGCTCGAAGTGCGGCTGATCAATGAGCTCAGGAAGCAAGCGCATCAGGCGCCAAGTGAGTGGGGCTTTATCGAGCAGGGAGGTGGGGGGGATTTCGTCACGCCCCAAGACCATGCGATAGAGCTGCCACATGAAGCTGCCGGGGAGCTGAACATCGATCGCGGCAGCGATTCCGCAGCCGCCCATGTCGCCGTCTTCTGGGTCTTCCGCCAGGGCCAGTTTGAGCCACTGGGCAATGCCGTTGCTCTGTACCAGGGCAATTTCGTTTTCCAGGGGAGCCAGTGGGTAACGGCGCATCCAGCTCACCACCAGGCTGCGTAGTTCGTCCAGGCGATTGCCATGAACCACCATAAATCCAGCGCTGGGGGACGTCGCATCCGGCATAACGGCTTCCTTGGGAAAAGCAAAATCGAGGCATGGACTTTAGCACTGAAGATTGCTCGGATGAGCGTCTTCGCACTTTCCGATCGCCCAAAACAAAACCCCATCTGCTTTCGCAAATGGGGTTTCGGAATTTAATCTTGACGATGACCTACTCTCACATGGGGAAACCCCACACTACCATCGGCGATGCATCGTTTCACTACTGAGTTCGGGATGGGATCAGGTGGTTCCAATGCTCTATGGTCGTCAAGAAATTCGGGTACTGAGTCGCGACCAGCAGGCCTCGCTTCAGCAAATTGGGTATGTGATAGCTTTCGGTGTTTGCAAGAGTCGAACTTTCGGTTCATTTCGTCTTCACACACCGCAATCTGGTGCTCTTTCGCTTTTCAGCTCGAAGCAAGCAAATTGCTTGGGTGTTATATGGTCAAGCCTCACGGGCAATTAGTATTGGTTAGCTCAACGCCTCACAGCGCTTACACACCCAACCTATCAACGTCGTAGTCTTCGACGGCCCTTCAGGGAACTCAAGGTTCCAGTGAGATCTCATCTTGAGGCTAGTTTCCCGCTTAGATGCTTTCAGCGGTTATCTATTCCGAACATAGCTACCCGGCAATGCCACTGGCGTGACAACCGGAACACCAGAGGTTCGTCCACTCCGGTCCTCTCGTACTAGGAGCAGCCCCTCTCAAATCTCAAACGTCCACGGCAGATAGGGACCGAACTGTCTCACGACGTTCTAAACCCAGCTCGCGTACCACTTTAAATGGCGAACAGCCATACCCTTGGGACCGGCTTCAGCCCCAGGATGTGATGAGCCGACATCGAGGTGCCAAACACCGCCGTCGATATGAACTCTTGGGCGGTATCAGCCTGTTATCCCCGGAGTACCTTTTATCCGTTGAGCGATGGCCCTTCCATACAGAACCACCGGATCACTAAGACCTACTTTCGTACCTGCTCGACGTGTCTGTCTCGCAGTCAAGCGCGCTTTTGCCTTTATACTCTACGACCGATTTCCGACCGGTCTGAGCGCACCTTCGTACTCCTCCGTTACTCTTTAGGAGGAGACCGCCCCAGTCAAACTACCCACCATACACTGTCCTCGATCCGGATAACGGACCTGAGTTAGAACCTCAAAGTTGCCAGGGTGGTATTTCAAGGTTGGCTCCACGCAGACTGGCGTCCACGCTTCAAAGCCTCCCACCTATCCTACACAAGCAAATTCAAAGTCCAGTGCAAAGCTATAGTAAAGGTTCACGGGGTCTTTCCGTCTAGCCGCGGATACACTGCATCTTCACAGCGATTTCAATTTCACTGAGTCTCGGGTGGAGACAGCGCCGCCATCGTTACGCCATTCGTGCAGGTCGGAACTTACCCGACAAGGAATTTCGCTACCTTAGGACCGTTATAGTTACGGCCGCCGTTTACCGGGGCTTCGATCAAGAGCTTCGCGTTAGCTAACCCCATCAATTAACCTTCCGGCACCGGGCAGGCGTCACACCCTATACGTCCACTTTCGTGTTTGCAGAGTGCTGTGTTTTTAATAAACAGTCGCAGCGGCCTGGTATCTTCGACCGGCATGAGCTTACGGAGCAAGTCCTTCACCCTCACCGGCGCACCTTCTCCCGAAGTTACGGTGCCATTTTGCCTAGTTCCTTCACCCGAGTTCTCTCAAGCGCCTTGGTATTCTCTACCCAACCACCTGTGTCGGTTTGGGGTACGGTTCCTGGTTACCTGAAGCTTAGAAGCTTTTCTTGGAAGCATGGCATCAACCACTTCGTTAACTAAAAGTTAACTCGTCATCAGCTCTCGGCCTTAAGATCCCGGATTTACCTAAGATCTCAGCCTACCACCTTAAACTTGGACAACCAACGCCAAGCTGGCCTAGCCTTCTCCGTCCCTCCATCGCAATAACCAGAAGTACAGGAATATTAACCTGTTTTCCATCGACTACGCTTTTCAGCCTCGCCTTAGGGACCGACTAACCCTGCGTCGATTAACGTTGCGCAGGAAACCTTGGTCTTTCGGCGTGGGTGTTTTTCACACCCATTGTCGTTACTCATGTCAGCATTCGCACTTCTGATACCTCCAGCAAGCTTCTCAACTCACCTTCACAGGCTTACAGAACGCTCCTCTACCGCATCACTTACGTGATACCCGTAGCTTCGGTGTATGGTTTGAGCCCCGTTACATCTTCCGCGCAGGCCGACTCGACTAGTGAGCTATTACGCTTTCTTTAAAGGGTGGCTGCTTCTAAGCCAACCTCCTAGCTGTCTAAGCCTTCCCACATCGTTTCCCACTTAACCATAACTTTGGGACCTTAGCTGACGGTCTGGGTTGTTTCCCTTTTCACGACGGACGTTAGCACCCGCCGTGTGTCTCCCATGCTCGGCACTTGTAGGTATTCGGAGTTTGCATCGGTTTGGTAAGTCGGGATGACCCCCTAGCCGAAACAGTGCTCTACCCCCTACAGTGATACATGAGGCGCTACCTAAATAGCTTTCGAGGAGAACCAGCTATCTCCGAGCTTGATTAGCCTTTCACTCCGATCCACAGGTCATCCGCTAACTTTTCAACGGTAGTCGGTTCGGTCCTCCAGTTAGTGTTACCCAACCTTCAACCTGCCCATGGATAGATCGCCCGGTTTCGGGTCTATTCCCAGCGACTAGACGCCCTATTAAGACTCGCTTTCGCTACGCCTCCCCTATTCGGTTAAGCTCGCCACTGAAAATAAGTCGCTGACCCATTATACAAAAGGTACGCAGTCACCCAACAAAGTGGGCTCCCACTGCTTGTACGCATACGGTTTCAGGATCTATTTCACTCCCCTCTCCGGGGTTCTTTTCGCCTTTCCCTCACGGTACTAGTTCACTATCGGTCAGTCAGTAGTATTTAGCCTTGGAGGATGGTCCCCCCATATTCAGACAAAGTTTCTCGTGCTCCGTCCTACTCGATTTCATGACTAAGAGATTTTCGCGTACAGGGCTATCACCCACTATGGCCGCACTTTCCAGAGCGTTCCGCTAATCTCAAAGCCACTTAAGGGCTAGTCCCCGTTCGCTCGCCACTACTAAGGGAATCTCGGTTGATTTCTTTTCCTCAGGGTACTTAGATGTTTCAGTTCCCCTGGTTCGCCTCTTACGCCTATGTATTCAGCGTAAGATAACCATCTTATGATGGCTGGGTTCCCCCATTCAGACATCTCCGGATCAAAGTCTGTTTGCCGACTCCCCGAAGCTTTTCGCAGGCTACCACGTCTTTCATCGCCTCTGACT
The DNA here is from genome assembly GCF_021391435.1 of Pseudomonas sivasensis. Lineage (NCBI taxonomy): Bacteria > Pseudomonadati > Pseudomonadota > Gammaproteobacteria > Pseudomonadales > Pseudomonadaceae > Pseudomonas > Pseudomonas sivasensis. Next base: position 5,340,429 of record NZ_CP090029.1, read on the forward strand.
GCCAAGGCATCCACCGTATGCGCTTCTTCACTTGACCATATAACCCCAAGCAATCTGGTTATACTGTGAAGACAACATTCGCCGAAAATTCGATTTGGCTCTTTCGAGCCACTCACAAATTTTACCTTAGCCTGATCCGTTACCAGTGAAAGTAACGTTCAGTCTATCTTTCTATCACATACCCAAATTTTTAAAGAACGATCTAATCAAAGACTAGAAATCAACATTCACCATCATCACAATGGAATGCTCATTTCTAAGCTTTCAACAAACAGAAGCAGTAGTGGTGGAGCCAAACGGGATCGAACCGTTGACCTCCTGCGTGCAAGGCAGGCGCTCTCCCAGCTGAGCTATGGCCCCGTATTTCTACAGGCGTTTCCCACACAAAATTGGTGGGTCTGGGCAGATTCGAACTGCCGACCTCACCCTTATCAGGGGTGCGCTCTAACCAACTGAGCTACAGACCCAATTTCGGGCTGCTTCTTTATCGTCTTCTTCAATGAATCAAGCAATTCGTGTGGGAACTTATGGAGCAGCTGATGTCGTCGATTAAGGAGGTGATCCAGCCGCAGGTTCCCCTACGGCTACCTTGTTACGACTTCACCCCAGTCATGAATCACACCGTGGTAACCGTCCTCCCGAAGGTTAGACTAGCTACTTCTGGTGCAACCCACTCCCATGGTGTGACGGGCGGTGTGTACAAGGCCCGGGAACGTATTCACCGCGACATTCTGATTCGCGATTACTAGCGATTCCGACTTCACGCAGTCGAGTTGCAGACTGCGATCCGGACTACGATCGGTTTTATGGGATTAGCTCCACCTCGCGGCTTGGCAACCCTCTGTACCGACCATTGTAGCACGTGTGTAGCCCAGGCCGTAAGGGCCATGATGACTTGACGTCATCCCCACCTTCCTCCGGTTTGTCACCGGCAGTCTCCTTAGAGTGCCCACCATTACGTGCTGGTAACTAAGGACAAGGGTTGCGCTCGTTACGGGACTTAACCCAACATCTCACGACACGAGCTGACGACAGCCATGCAGCACCTGTCTCAATGTTCCCGAAGGCACCAATCTATCTCTAGAAAGTTCATTGGATGTCAAGGCCTGGTAAGGTTCTTCGCGTTGCTTCGAATTAAACCACATGCTCCACCGCTTGTGCGGGCCCCCGTCAATTCATTTGAGTTTTAACCTTGCGGCCGTACTCCCCAGGCGGTCAACTTAATGCGTTAGCTGCGCCACTAAGAGCTCAAGGCTCCCAACGGCTAGTTGACATCGTTTACGGCGTGGACTACCAGGGTATCTAATCCTGTTTGCTCCCCACGCTTTCGCACCTCAGTGTCAGTATCAGTCCAGGTGGTCGCCTTCGCCACTGGTGTTCCTTCCTATATCTACGCATTTCACCGCTACACAGGAAATTCCACCACCCTCTACCATACTCTAGTCAGTCAGTTTTGAATGCAGTTCCCAGGTTGAGCCCGGGGATTTCACATCCAACTTAACAAACCACCTACGCGCGCTTTACGCCCAGTAATTCCGATTAACGCTTGCACCCTCTGTATTACCGCGGCTGCTGGCACAGAGTTAGCCGGTGCTTATTCTGTCGGTAACGTCAAAACAATCACGTATTAGGTAACTGCCCTTCCTCCCAACTTAAAGTGCTTTACAATCCGAAGACCTTCTTCACACACGCGGCATGGCTGGATCAGGCTTTCGCCCATTGTCCAATATTCCCCACTGCTGCCTCCCGTAGGAGTCTGGACCGTGTCTCAGTTCCAGTGTGACTGATCATCCTCTCAGACCAGTTACGGATCGTCGCCTTGGTGAGCCATTACCTCACCAACTAGCTAATCCGACCTAGGCTCATCTGATAGCGCAAGGCCCGAAGGTCCCCTGCTTTCTCCCGTAGGACGTATGCGGTATTAGCGTCCGTTTCCGAACGTTATCCCCCACTACCAGGCAGATTCCTAGGCATTACTCACCCGTCCGCCGCTCTCAAGAGAAGCAAGCTTCTCTCTACCGCTCGACTTGCATGTGTTAGGCCTGCCGCCAGCGTTCAATCTGAGCCATGATCAAACTCTTCAGTTCAAACATCTTTGGGTTTTTAAGAAACCCTAAACTTGGCTCAGCAATCGTTGGTTACATCTTTGATTTCTCGCGGAGTAACTTGTGATGCTGATAATCTTGTTGACTATCAGTCTGACTCCACAAGCACCCACACGAATTGCTTGATTCAGTTGTTAAAGAGCGGTTGGTTAAGATCTTTCGTCTCAACCGAGGCGCGCATTCTACAGCAGCCTCATTTGCTGTCAAGTGATTATTTTCAGAAGCTTTCGAAGATTTCTTCAACAACTTCAACCACTTGCGCTTCTGATCTCTCATCAGCGGGAGGCGAATTCTACAGCGTTACACGCTGCTGTCAACACCTCTTTTTCAACTTCCTTTTGGCTTCGATGAACTGAAGCAACTCACGGCCGAAAACTGCGCAACCCATTGTTTAACAAGGAGTTTTCCGTTTCGACTGCGCCGGAAGTGGGGCGAATTATAGGCTCCCAGAATCTGCGGTCAAGCGTTAATTACGCTTTTGTTGCAGAAGGTGCTTTTTTCGCAATAAGCCGTGGGATTCGGCGCATCACCGGTGGTAAACGCAACACCAGCAGCAGCGCACCTACAGATGCATAAATTACCCACTCCTTTAGATCAGCTCGCACGATCCACAACATATGCAGCAGTCCAAGCCCAAGAATCACATATACCAGGCGATGCAGCTTCTTCCAACGACTGCCCAGTCGACGTTGGCTATAGCGATTAGACGTCACCGCCAACACCAGCAACGACAAGAACCCTAACGTACCCACAATAATATAAGGCCGCTTACGTAGCTCGACCCCAAGCTGAGACCAATCCAGACCCAGAACAAACACACAATAGGCCGCCAGATGCAGTACCACATAAGCAAAGCACCACAACCCTAGCTGTCGGCGCACCGCTATCCACCCCGCCCAGCCGCTCAACTTTTGCAGCGGGGTCATCCCCAGCGTGATCAACAGCAGGATCAAAGTGCCCAACCCCAGTCGATCAACCAGTACCTTTCCTGGATCTGGCCCAAGAACAAAACTCCACGCCTCATATAGCCATAACAAAGGCCACACTGCCGCGACTATAAAAACGCCGATGCGCCAGATGGGGTAGCGCATTAGTAGTTCTTCCGCAGGTCGAGACCGGCATATAAAGAAGCAACCTCATCCGAGTAACCATTGAACATCTGCGTTTCACGTACATTCGGACTGAACAAACCACTTGGCAGACGACGCTCACGCGCCTGAGTCCAACGCGGATGGTCCACTGTAGGGTTCACATTGGCATAGAACCCATACTCATCCGCCGCAATACTCTGCCACGTGGTTTTCGGCTGCTCACTCACAAGGCTGATCCGCACGATCGACTTCACACTCTTGAAACCGTACTTCCAAGGCACGACGAGACGTAACGGCGCGCCGTTCTGATTGGGCAACTCGCGCCCATACATCCCAACGGCAAGAATCGCTAAAGGATTCATCGCCTCATCCAGGCGCAAACCTTCAACATAAGGCCAATCGATCAAGCCAAAACTCGAACGCTGCCCCGGCATGCTCTTGGAATCCTGGAGTGTTTCAAAGCGGATGTATTTGGCCTTGGAGGTTGGCCCAACCTGCTGGAGCAACGCGGAGATCGGAAAGCCCATCCATGGAATGACCATCGACCAAGCCTCGACGCAGCGCAACCGGTAGATCCGCTCTTCCAACTGATAGGGCTTCATGAAGTCCTCCAAGGCATAACGCCCCGGCTTGGCAACCTCACCATCAATCACGACACTCCAAGGTTCGGTCTTGAGTGAACCCGCGTTGTTCGCCGGATCCCCTTTGTCAGTGCCGAATTCATAGAAGTTGTTGTAGTGGGTTGCGTCCTTGAACGGGGTGATAGCCTCACCTTCAACCGTCACAGCCTGCCATTTAGTAGCAGGCAGCTTGCCAGCAAACCAGCCCGGCGCCTTCCCCGGCTCAACATCGGCATATCGCGCAGCGTCATCTGCACTGGCCCAACGCGGCAGGCCGCTGGCAGCAATGCCCGCAAGCGCACCACCGATCAAGCTACGGCGAGAAAGATAGACGGATTCAGAGGTGACATCCGATTCATGGCAATCGGACGCTTTAGGCAATTTGATTAACATGGCAACTCCGCAGCATTGGAGGACTGATGCACCAATAGACTGCGGAGTATGGGGGAAATTACATTAAGGCAACGTTTTGTCCCGGCGCATATGTAGCAAGTACTGAACTGGCCCAGAAGCGGCGTAGACCAAGAAGGCCAATAGCAGAATCCGAGGCGGATCACTGAAGACCACCGCAAACACCAGCACCACTGCCAGGATTGCCACGAAAGGTACTCGCCCTTTGAGATCAAGCTCCTTGAAGCTGTTGTACTTGATGTTGCTGACCATCAGCATTCCGGCAGCGGCAACCATTAACGCCACCAGGAAAGACATTTTCGAGCCCTGGATGCCGTAATCACTGAATGCCCAGACGATACCCGCCACGACACCCGCCGCTGCCGGACTGGCCAACCCGATGAAGTAACGTTTATCAGCAGTACCCACCTGAGTGTTGAAGCGCGCCAGACGCAAAGCGGCGCCCGCGACATAGATGAAGGCAACCATCCAGCCAACCTTCCCCATGTCACCCAACGCCCAAGCAAATGCCAACAGCGCCGGCGCGACCCCAAATGCAACCATGTCAGACAGCGAATCGTACTCGGCACCGAAAGCACTTTGGGTATTGGTCATACGTGCAACACGACCATCCAAACCGTCGAGTACCATGGCCACGAAAATGGCAATGGCCGCAAAACCGAAGTACTTGCTGGCACTCGCCGCATCACCCGCCGCCAGCGCACTTTGGGCACTCATGGAGTTGATAATGGAATAGAAACCGGCAAACAAGTTTGCCGTAGTGAACAGATTGGGCAGCAAATAGATGCCACGATGCCGGACCTTGCGGCCTTCAGCGTCATGCCCTTCTTCGACATGTTCATCGATCGGTAGCAGGCTTTCGGCGTCAGGAGCCTGGTTAGGCTCTTCGGGACGTTCGCTCATGGACTTTACCTTGCAACGGTGTGAAAAAATTCGACCAATACTTGCGGCGAGTGTTCGCTCGCAAACGATGCAGCTTTATACCAGAACCCGCCCCCAAACGAAAAAACGCGGCCTAAGCCGCGTTTTCTCTTGATGCGTACGACTTAGTTTTTAGCTTTGTCGACGATCTTGTTGGCACCGATCCACGGCATCATGGAACGCAGTTGCTCGCCGATGACTTCGATACCGTGAGCAGCGTTGTTACGACGCTTGGCGGTCATCGAAGGGTAGCCGGTAGCGCCTTCACTGATGAACATTTTGGCGTATTCGCCGTCCTGAATACGTTTCAGGGCGTTGCGCATAGCCTGGCGGGACTCGGCGTTGATCACTTCTGGGCCAGTCACGTACTCGCCGTATTCGGCGTTGTTGGAGATCGAGTAGTTCATGTTGGCGATACCGCCTTCGTACATGAGGTCAACGATCAGCTTCAGTTCGTGCAGGCATTCGAAGTAGGCCATTTCCGGCGCGTAGCCAGCTTCAACCAGGGTTTCGAAACCGGCTTTAACCAGCTCAACGGTACCGCCGCACAGAACGGCTTGCTCGCCGAACAGGTCGGTTTCGGTCTCGTCCTTGAAGGTGGTTTCGATGATGCCGGTACGACCACCACCGACGCCAGCAGCGTAGGACAGTGCAACGTTTTTGGCATTGCCGGATGCGTCCTGATAGATCGCGATCAGGTCAGGGATACCACCGCCTTTGACGAACTCGGAGCGTACGGTGTGACCTGGCGCTTTTGGCGCGATCATGATCACGTCCAGGTCTGCGCGCGGCACAACCTGGTTGTAGTGAATCGCAAAGCCGTGGGAGAAGGCCAGGGTGGCGCCTTTCTTGATGTTCGGCTCGATTTCGTTTTTGTACAACGAGGACTGGAACTCGTCCGGGGTCAGGATCATGACCAGGTCAGCAGCAGCAACAGCGGAAGCAACGTCAGTCACTTTCAGGCCATGAGCTTCCGCCTTGGCAACGGTGGCCGAGCCTTTACGCAGACCAACAGTCACGTCAACGCCGGAGTCTTTCAGGTTGCAAGCTTGCGCGTGACCCTGGGAGCCGTAGCCGATGATGGCGACTTTCTTGCCCTGGATGATCGACAGGTCACAATCTTTATCGTAATAAACTTTCATGAGGTTCCTCTATATATCCAGGCCGTAAGGCCATTCACTAATTTGGGTTAGATGCTGAGTACTTTGTCGCCACGGGCGATCCCGGTGACACCACTGCGTACCGTTTCCAGAATCGAGGCCGTCCCGATCGACTGGATGAAGCTGTCCAACTTGTCGCTTGTACCGGTCAGTTGCACGGTATAAACGCTGGCGCTCACATCGACGATCTGCCCGCGATAGATGTCGGTAGTCCGCTTGATTTCGGCACGTTGGGCACCCGTAGCCTTGACCTTTACCAGCATCAGCTCGCGCTCGATGTGGGCACTTTCCGACAGGTCGACCAGCTTGACCACTTCGATCAGCTTGTTGAGGTTCTTGGTGATCTGCTCGATCACCTCATCGTGGCCCACGGTGGTCAACGTCAGGCGCGACAGAGTCGGGTCTTCGGTCGGAGCCACGGTCAGGCTTTCGATGTTGTAGTTGCGTTGCGAAAACAGGCCGACAACACGAGACAGAGCGCCGGGTTCGTTCTCCAGAAGCAGGGAGATAATGTGCCGCATGATTAAGTACGCTCCGTCTTGTTCAGCCACATGTCGCGCATAGAGCCGTCTTTGATCTGCATCGGATAAACGTGCTCGCTGGTATCCACTTGAATATCGAGGAACACCAGGCGGTCCTTCATGGCGAACGCCTCTTCCATCTTCGGCTTCAGATCTTTCAGATCGGTGATGCGAATGCCGACGTGGCCATAGGCTTCAACCAACTTGATGAAATCCGGAAGCGATTCCATATAGGAATGAGAGTGACGGCTGCCGTAGCTCATGTCCTGCCATTGACGAACCATACCCAGCACGCCGTTGTTCAGGCAGACGATCTTCACCGGAAGACCGTACTGCAGGCACGTCGACAGTTCCTGAATGTTCATCTGGATGCTGCCTTCACCGGTAACGCACGCGACGTCGCTGTCCGGGAAGCTCAGCTTCACACCCATGGCCGCAGGAAAACCAAAGCCCATCGTGCCCAGACCACCGGAGTTGATCCAGCGGTTAGGCTTGTCGAACTTGTAGTATTGCGCGGCGAACATCTGGTGCTGACCCACGTCGGAGGTCACAAAGGCGTCGCCCTTGGTCACTTCGCACAGGGTCTCGATCACGGTTTGAGGCTTGATGATGCTGCCGTCGCCCTTGTCGTAAGGGAACAGGCCGCGGCCACCGCGCCATTCGTCGATCTGCTTCCACCAGCTGGCGACGGATTCCTTGTTCGGCGTCTCACCGATGTCCTTAAGCGCAGCGACCATTTCGGTCAGCACACTTTCCACAGGACCTACAATTGGCACGTCGGCCTTAATGGTCTTGGAGATGGACGCTGGATCGATATCGATGTGGATGATCTTCGCGTTCGGGCAGAATTTGCTCGCGCCGTTGATCACACGATCATCAAAACGCGCACCCACAGCCAGGATCACGTCGGCGTGGTGCATGGTCAGGTTGGCGGTGTAGCTGCCGTGCATGCCGAGCATGCCGACGAACTGACGGTCCGTACCCGGAAAGGCGCCGAGGCCCATCAGGGTGTTAGTGACCGGCAGGTTGAGCAGCTTGGCCAACTCGGTCAATGGGGCGGAGCCCCCGCCGAGGATCACACCGCCACCCGAGTACAACACAGGGCGCTTGGCTGCCAGGAGCATTTCTGCCGCCTTGCGAATTTGCCCCGAGTGCCCACGAACGGCCGGACTGTAGGAGCGCAGCTTGGCTTTCTTCGGGAAGACGTATTCGAATTTCTCAGCCGGGTTGGTCATGTCTTTCGGGATATCGACCACGACAGGGCCCGGGCGACCGGACTGCGCGAGGTAGAACGCCTTTTTCATGACTTCCGGGATTTCCGACGCATGCTTGATCATGAAGCTGTGTTTCACGATCGGCCGGGAGATACCGATCATGTCGGTTTCCTGGAATGCATCGGTACCGACCATGGTGCTTGGCACCTGGCCAGAAATGATCACCATCGGGATGGAGTCCATATAAGCAGTCGCAATGCCGGTAATGGCATTCGTTGCGCCTGGGCCGGACGTTACCAGCACCACGCCGGCTTTACCGGTGGCACGGGCGTAACCGTCAGCCATATGGGTCGCGGCTTGTTCGTGGCGAACCAGGATGTGGGTAACAGCCGGCTCCTTGAACAGTGCGTCGTAAACATGCAACAGAGCACCACCTGGGTACCCGTAGATATAGTCGACGCCTTCGTCACGCAAAAAGCGGACGAGCATCTCACCGCCAGATAAAAGCTCCACGTTGTTCACCTCTAAAACGCCAGAATACCGTCCGTTGAAAACCGACGGGTCTTAATAGGTTTACTTCTCAACAGAGCATGAGCGACGGTGGTCGCCGACTACGTCAGCACTGACTGAGCAAGTATTGGGATCGTCCCAAGTGTTGCGGGCTTTTCCCACCCAGCGCGAGGTAACGCGTTGCGGGTGTAACAGGTCGGCGCGGATGTGCGCCTCATGATCTGCTGAGCGGGCCTGCTTCTGGCAGTCCCGATACAGCGGACTTTGGATTCTTCTGTTTCAGGCCGTTCAAGTCAAGCAATAATTGCGCTTTTTTCCAACTAAGCGCATGAGAACGTAGAAGAAAGGGCTTTGAGGAGGGATAAAACTCGCCTGAATGTCGTCAAGCGGTAGAAATATGCGCAAGACTGCCGAAAAAACCGGCAGTCAGGCAATTAACGAGCGTCGACGATCAATTGATCGAACTTTTTCAGCGCATTGCGTAAACCGAGGCTCTCGCGCGGCCGATCGGCGTACACCATCTCGGCCATCTCCAGAATCCCTGACGCATTGGGCAGTGGCAGGTCCTGTTCGAGGATCTGCTTCATGCGCGTCAGGAAAATCCATTGCAGCCACTGGTGAAAGTCCAGGGTATCCACCGAAAACGGCTCAACACTGCTGAGCGCCTCGATGCTGGGGGACACCTCATCCCACCAGCCTTGTATGCGCAGTTCGCGCTCAATCAGCAATAACTGTTCGGCAATCGCGGGAAACCGTACATCCATCAGAGGCTGACCTTGGCTTTCTGCCGGGCCTGAGCAGCGCCAGCGGCATCACCTTGTGCGGCGCGCGCATCTCCGATTAACGCCCAAAGACTGGCCTGCAGATCGGGACGACCGTTGGCCAGCGTGAGGCCACGACGGGCGAACTGTTCGGCCTGAGGCGCATCGCCTTGGGCCATGCGTACCTGTGCCAGGCGATACAGTACTTGCGGTTCACGAGGTGCAACTCGCTGCGCCCGCTCAAGGCTCGATGAAGCGCCGTTCAGGTCGCCACCGGCCTGTTGTTGCTGCGCCGTAGTCAGCAAGGCCAGCACCGGACCGTCCAGTTGCTCGTCAGCCGAAAGGCCGCCGCCACTGGAGGAAGATGGAATGCCACTCGGCGTCGACGGCATGTTGTAAGTGCCCTGATTGATCGGCGCGGTCTGAATCGGCGCGGTCTGAATCGGCGCGGACTCAATCGGTCCGGAGGTGCTTGGACCTGGAGTCCATGGCTCGGCACTGATCGGTGCGGACGTAGCGGCGCTGCCGCCCGGCACCATCACCACCACGCCCGAATCTTGCGGCACGGCCTGAGGCTTGGCCTGCGCCGGACGGTTGGTCACGGTCTGGCGGAAACCGCCATTGGCCGAGATCCGGTCGCTATTGGAGACGGCAGTGCTCGAATCCACCACGGGAATGGAGCCGCGCTGCACGCTGGAGCAACCGCTGAGCAAAGCCAGAGCTGTAATCGCTGGAATACACCACTTGTTCACTTGAAACCCTCTTTGCTTAATTCATCCAGCCCTTGACCCAATCCATCACCGATTCCGCGTCCGCAGGGGCACCGCCGCCGCACGCAGCACCGGGTGGTGGCTCGCTGCCGCGAATATACGGCATCTGTACTGCGCCCGGACAGTTAGCGTCGGAACCCTGGCCGGTATGCGGATCAATCCAGGCCTGCACAATGTTATCCGGCTGCGGCATATTCAATGGCAACGGGTCGGCCTTGCGCATAAAACTGGTCCAGACCTGCAACGCACCGGTAGCACCGGTAAAAGGCGTCTTACCGTTGTCGTCTCGACCGAGCCACACCACGGCCAGTACATCCTGACCGAAACCTGCAAACCAGCTATCGCGCGAATCGTTACTGGTACCGGTCTTGCCCGCCAGCGTCAGGTTGGACGGAAGCACCTTATAGACCGAGCTACCGGTACCTTCACGCATCACGCGCTGCATGGCGTTCTGGATCAGGTAGATAGAGCCAGCGTCAAAGCGCTGCTGGATCTGGAACGGGTAGCGCTTGAGCGGCTCACCCTCAGCCGTCAGTACACTGCGGATCCCGCGCATCGGAGTGTTGAAGCCACCGTTGGCGAGGGTCTGGTACATGGTCGCGACTTCCATCGGCGTCATGGCGCCGGCGCCCAACAGGATCGATGGGAACGACGGGAATTCGCGGGTGATGCCCAGTCGAGCCAGCGTCTTGAGGACATTCGGCACGCCGACTTCCAGGCCAAGCCGAGATGTAGAGATGTTGTAGGAGTGCGCCAAGCCTTGATACAGGAACACCGTGCCGTGGGAACGGCGATCGAAGTTCTGTGGGGTCCACACCTGGCCGTCCCCGCCTTTGACCGACAGCGGATCATCCGACAGCCAGCTCGTCAGGGTGTACTTGCTCGGTTTTTCCAACGCAGTGAGGTAGACCGCAGGCTTGACCAGCGAACCAATCGGCCGCACCGCATCCAAAGCACGATTGAATCCGGCAAAACTCGCCTGGCGACTGCCGATCATGGCTTGGACTTCACCGGTTTCCGGATTGGTGACCACCATTGCGGCTTCTACTTCGTCGGAGCCCTTACGACCCGTCAGACGCTTGAAGGTATCGCTGACTGACGCTTCGGCCTTCATCTGCAAAATCGGGTCAAAACTGGTGAAAATTCGCAAACCTTCTTCGGTCAAGTCCTCGTCGCGGTAGTCTTCACGCAGTTGACGTTTAACCAGATCGATAAAGCCTGGGAATGAACTGTCCGCCAACTTGCCGCGAGTTGTCACACCCAGCGGCATTTTCTTCGCTGCGGCCACCTGTTCAGCCGTGGCCACGCCTTGCTGCTCAAGCACATCCAGCACCAAGTTACGGCGCTCAAGCGCACGCTCAGGATTGCGACGCGGGTTGTAGTAGGAAGGCCCCTTGACCATCCCCACCAACAAGGCCACTTGATGCAGCTTCAACTCAGACAGCGGCTGACCGAAGAAGAACTGGCTGGCCAGACCGAAGCCATGTACCGCGCGCTGGCCATCCTGCCCGACGAAGACCTCGTTGAGGTATGCCTCAAGGATTTCCTGCTTGCTGTAGTGAAGCTCAAGCAGCATAGCCATCATCGCTTCGGTGAGCTTTCGGGTCAGACTGCGCTCGTTGGTGAGGTAGAAGTTCTTCACCAACTGCTGAGTCAGCGTACTGCCGCCCTGGGTCATCTTGCCGCCGGACGTGTTCACCCAAACCGCACGGGCAATCGACTTCGGCGAAACACCCCAGTGGCTATAAAAATCGCGATCCTCTACCGCAACCAGAGTTTCCAGCAGGTACGGAGGCACCTGATCAAGCTTGATCAGGATGCGATCTTCAAGGTTTTTCGGGTAAATCCCGCCGATCATCAACGGTTCAAGACGTACCACCGGCAATTTCGAGCCGTTGAGGGAGGACAACTCGGCGACGTAATCACCGGAAAAGCGCACGCGGACCGGCTGGGCTTTTTCCAGGCCTTCATAGAACTGGAAGCCACGGGTATTCAGGTCGACAGTGTTTCCGCTGACAGCGGCCGCACCCGGGCCGTTGCTCACGGGTTCGCGGCGGTAGCCGAGGGCATCGAGCTCGGTAAGGAAGTCATCCTTGCTCAGCTTCTGGCCGCTGAACAATTCCAGCGGGCGCGCGTACACCTTTGCAGGAATGGTCCAGCGCTTGCCGGAGAACTTCTCCTGGACCACAGCGTCGAGGTACACGGCGAAGCCGGCGAGTACCACAAGGCCTACGAGGCCGAGCTTGAGCGCCCAGCCAAGCCAAGGGCGCAGGCCGCGGGAAGGAGGTTTTTTACGGGAACGGGGAGATCGGGTTCGAGTCATGGCGGCGGATTATACGCACTTTATTGATGATCAACATGAGCCGGACAGCGGTTTGCACGACCGTCCGTAGCAGCCATAATGCGCGCCATGATTTCCCCCAGACTCTGAAGGATCGCCCGTGAGCCAGTCACTGATCGCCGCCCTGCAAAACCCGGCTTTGTACCCTCATCCGGTTGAAGCGTTCCAAGTCATCGAGACCCATATTTCATGGGTCGTATTGACCGGCCCTTACGCCTATAAACTGAAAAAGCCGATGAATTTCGGGTTTCTGGACTTCACCGACCTGGAAAAGCGCGAACACTTCTGCAACGAAGAGCTGCGTCTGAACCAGCGTCTGACGAACGATTTGTATCTGGACGTGTTGCCGATTACCGGCACTGCCGAAGCGCCTCAATTGGGCGGCGACGGCCCGGTGATCGAATACGCACTAAAGATGCGCCAGTTCCCGCAAAGCCAACTGCTCAGCACCCTGCAAGCCAATGGCGAACTGACTGCAGCGCACATTGATGAAATGGCCAAGCAAATTGCACACTTCCATCTCACGGCACCGAAAGTCCCGCAAACGCATCCGGCAGGCACTCCTGACGAAGTGATGGCACCGGTACGGCAGAACTTCGACCAGATCCGTCCGTTCCTAAGCGATAAGGCAGACCTGGTTCAACTCGAAGCCTTGCAAGCCTGGGCCGAAAGCAGCTTCGAACGCCTCAAGCCACTGCTGGCACAGCGCAAGCTCGACGGTTTCACCCGCGAATGCCACGGTGATATCCACCTCGGTAACGCCACCTTGATCGACGGCCAAGTGGTGATTTTCGACTGCATCGAGTTTAACGAACCGTTTCGCTTCACCGACGTGTATGCCGACACCGGCTTCCTGGCAATGGACCTGGAAGACCGCGGACTCAAGTCCCTGGCCCGCCGCTTCATCAGCCAATACCTGGAACTGACCGGCGACTATCAGGGCCTTGAAGTGCTGAACTTCTATAAAGCCTACCGCGCCCTGGTACGCGCCAAGGTGTCGTTGTTCAGCATGCCGAGCGAAGCAAGCCCGGTACAACGCGCCACCACTCTGCGCCAGTACCGCAACTACGCGAACCTGGCAGAAAGCTACAGCACTATTCCTTCACGCTTCCTGGCGATTACCCACGGCGTCTCGGCTGTGGGCAAAAGCCACGTATCCATGCGCCTCGTGGAAGCGCTTGGTGCCGTGCGCCTGCGGTCGGACGTGGAACGCAAACGCCTGTTCGGCGAGCAGCAAGTTGAAAACACGCTGCAGGCCGGTATCTATGCAGCAGACGCCAGCACAGCAACCTACGCTCGTTTGAACGACCTCGCAGATACCGTGCTGCGCGCCGGCTTCCCGGTGGTACTGGATGCCACCTTCCTGAAACGCGAACAACGTGAAGCCGCCGCCAAGGTTGCCGAAGCCACCGGTGCGCCCTTCCTTATTCTGGACTGCAACGCACCACAGGCCGTTATCAGCAGTTGGCTGGCACAACGTCAGGCAGACAAAAACGATCCGTCCGACGCTACTCTGGCCGTTATCGAAGCACAGCAGGCCAACCGTGACCCCCTCACAGCTGAAGAACTGTTGCTGAGCAAACGCGTCGAGACCAATCAAAGCGGGACCCTCGACGCTGTGGTCGCGCAAATTCGTCAGCGCCTGCCAGGCCTGTAAGAAAAATTTCTTGGTCGTGTCGTCTACTTGGGCGCACGGCCGAGCAATAGTGGCACTATAATGGCGCCATAAATCCAACAGGAGTTCGTTGTCATGAGTCAGCCCAAGCTTCTTGATACCCCGCTCTACTCGCTCCTGCATAAAGACGATGTTCGCGGTTTCAACCAGGAGCGTCCGAAAGACGGCGCTATCGACATGCGCGGAGGCGACTTCCGTGGGCTGGACTTACGCGAGCTGAATGTCACCGGCGTAGATTTTACCGACGCGTATTTCCGCTCCACCGACTTGCGCGGGTTGGATTTGCGCGACTGCTCGCTGGAGGGCGCCAGCCTGGCCCATGCGCAGATTTCGGGCACTTACTTTCCGCCTGAGTTGACCGCCGACGAAATTCTCATGTCGGTCAATTTCGGCACGCGTCTGCGCTACCGTACCAAGTAACACACGCCTCAAGCCCGCTACGTGCAACGTGTAGCGGGCAGCTCACGCCTGCTCACCGTCAAAATCCCCGCGCCATTCTTATAAGCTTTTTGGCCGTTTCGGACCAAAGAACCACGCTTTTCCTACTGAACGCTACACTCCTGTTCAGGCTTGCCTGGTCACGAATACCCACCGCACCATTCGGCCGTCGCAAGGAGGCTTGATGAACGATGAGCTGCAACACCTGAAAAACCTTGGCAAGACGTCAGCGCAGTGGCTGCATGCGGTGGGCATCCACAGCGCGTCCGACTTGCGGCGCTTGGGCGCGGTCGATGCGTATCGAGCTGTAAGGACTCGCGGCTTCCGCGCATCGAAAGTTTTGCTGTATGCCATCGAAGGGGCGCTGATGGATGTGCACTGGAACGACATCCCCGTTGAGCGTAAGGAAGCGTTGAACCGGCAACTGGATGCAATCTCAACGCGCCAGAAGAATTAGATCGACCAAAACACTCAATATTTACGTAGGTTTCGAACATCTGTTTAAGGAAAGCGGATGGTCACGTAAAAACAATTGTTGACTATCAAATGAGAATCGTTATGATTATCACAACTGGTCGCGAGATCAGCCGATAACTGAAAGACCATTGGTTCGGACTCTCAGATTATCTCCTCATCAGGCTAATCACGGTTATTTGACCCGGCTCTTGCCGGGTCTTTTTTTGTCTGTAAGAAAGCAGACTTTAACGCGCAATGATCAGCGGATGCCCGCGCTCCGGGTGTGGCTGTACCAGCACATCCAAACCAAACACGGCTTTAAGCGGTTCTGGACGCAGCACCCGCACGGGCGTATCCAGAGCGTGGGGGCGCCCCCCGTCAAGCAGCAGAATACGATCACAGTAGCGCGCCGCCAGATTCAGATCATGGAGGATCACCAGCACCGCCGCGCCCCGATCTGCGAAAGTCCGAATAGTTTGCAAAGTCGTGTGCTGGTGCAGGGGATCCAACATTGACGTAGGCTCATCCAGCAGCAACGTCTGCCCCTCCTCCCCCGGCCATAGCTGCGCCAGCACCCGCGCCAAGTGCACGCGCTGGCGCTCGCCACCGGATAACGCCAGGTAGCTGCGACCGCTCAAGTGCGCAACATCTGCTGCTTGCAAGGCTGCATCGATGATTTCGTCATCCCGCATGCGTCCGGTCTGATAGGGCAGACGCCCCATCCCGACGACCTCCTCTACGCGGAATGCAAAGTCCAGGGTCGAGGTTTGTGGCAACACCGCCAGTCGCTGGGCGCGCTGCGATCCGCTCCAGTCTCTCAGCGCCTGCTGCCCCAGCCAGACCTTGCCGTGATCGGGATGCAACTCACCGCACAACGCCCCCAGCAACGTGCTTTTGCCGGCGCCATTGGGCCCCAGCACGCCGAGCACTTCGCCTGGCAGCAAGTCCAAAGTGACATCCGCCAACACGGTTTTTCGACCGCGGCTGATATGCAGGTTTTCAACACGCAGCATCAGGCACGCCCCCGTAACAACAGGTAAAGAAAAAACGGCGCACCAATGAACGCCGTCACAATCCCAATCGGCAACTCCGCGGGCGCCAAAGCCAGCCGTGCGACCAAGTCAGCTAACAGCAGCAGACTCGCGCCCGCCAAAATTGAAGCCGGAAGTAACACGCGGTGATCAGGCCCAGCGAGCAATCTGACCAGATGCGGCACCACCAGCCCCACAAAACCAATCATTCCGGCTGCCGCGACCGCCGCGCCGACACCTAATGCGGTGCAGAACACCAACTCGCGCTTGAGTGCTTCGACATCAATACCCAGGTGACTGGCCTCGGACTCACCGAGCAGCAGCGCATTCAGTGCCTTCGCCCGGCGCGGTAACCACAGCGCCACACCCGCGCTGACCATCAACAACGGCCACAGGCGGGAATAGCTCGCGCCGTTGAGGCTGCCCAAGTTCCAGAACGCCAGGGTCCGCAGGGTGGCGTCGTCAGCCAAGTAAGTAAAAAGGCCCACCGCCGAGCCGGCCAGTGCAGTGAGGGCAATACCGGCGAGCAGCATCGTCGCCACATTGGTCTGGCCATTACGCCGCCCCAGTCGATAGACCAGCGCGGTAACGCCCAACCCGCCAAGAAATGCGCACAGCGACAGGAGATACGGCCCGAATGCATCCGGCAAACCACCAAAAAACGCACCACCGACGATGGCGACGGCGGCCCCGAGCGCCGCACCACTCGACACCCCCACCAGTCCCGGATCGGCCAACGGGTTGCGAAACAGCCCTTGCATGGCGACGCCCGACAATGCCAATACGCCGCCCACCGCCAGGCCCAGCAAGGTACGCGGCAAACGAATCTGCCCAAGAATAAGCTCGGCCTGCTCCAAGCCCTGCGCTTCAATTGGCACGCCGACCAAACGCAAAGCCGCCTTAAGCGTGTCGAGTAACGGCAGGCTCACCGGCCCCAACGCCAACGAAAGCCAGATCGCCAACACACACAACAGCGTCAGCCCGATAAACAGCGTTTTTGGCTTAACCAGCGTGGTCATAGGGCTGGTTTAGCCTGGGCCGGATATAACCCGGCGGACAACTTCACCAGGCTTTGCGGCAGGCGCGGCCCGAGCCCTCCCACCAACAATGTCGGGTCCAGCTCAAATACACGTCCACTCTTGGCGGCTGGCGTCGACGCCAGGATAGGATTCTCTTTGAACAGCGCCGCACGGGCCGCATCACCTGTGAGGGCACGGTCAGCGAATACCAGTACATCCGGGCTCAACCCTGCCAACGACTCCACCGAAAACGGCTTGTAACCGGTGTGCGTGGCCAGGTTTTTACCGCCCGCCTGCTGCACCATCCAATCTCCGGCCGTGTCCTTGCCAGCGATCAGCGGCTTGCCGCCGGCGTGACCGATCAGTAGCAAGACACCAGGGGTCTT
This sequence comes from Pseudomonas sivasensis, assembly GCF_021391435.1. NCBI lineage: Bacteria > Pseudomonadati > Pseudomonadota > Gammaproteobacteria > Pseudomonadales > Pseudomonadaceae > Pseudomonas > Pseudomonas sivasensis. The sequence goes on from NZ_CP090029.1 coordinate 5,357,859, forward strand.
TTGAGAAGCCTGGGCCTTCGCGACCCAACTTTTCTGCTGACTGAGGGCATTCTCGTACCAGGTAAACAATTCGTCGGCTTTAGCCTCATCACCCAGCAACTTGCCCAAGTGCTGAAGATTGCCTTTCAAGGTCGGTAAATCCGGCTGCGCCGAGAACATTTCAACCCGAACCCCCGCGCTGCGAATCTGCGCCAGTACCGGCGGCGGGCCCATCTCTTCAGTGCCTACCAGCACCTGCGGGCGCAGGCTGAGAATGCCTTCGGACGACAATTGCCGCTGATAGCCAATACTTGGCAACGCTTTTAGAGACTCTGGATGCTGGCTCGTGGTATCCACGCCGACCAACTTCGGCTCACCGCCCAGAGCCGCCACCCACTCCGACAGCGCCCCACCGGCACTCACCCAACGCTGTGGCAGTTCAGAGGCGTGCGCCCCAGGGTTGACCAGCAGTCCGACAACAAGCGCAATAGCGCTGGCACTCAGGCGCATAACAGGGTTTCCTTCCTAAGGCGGGGCCTTTCGGGCACTCATTGATGTGACAGTTACCCCCTGCCGCGCATCGAACTGAGCACCCAGTCAGCTAACGGGCGAGCCGGCATTTGATAATTGTTTGCATTTGAACGTCAAGGCACTTAAGGATTGAAATGAAGTTTCTCTGCCCCTCCTCTAGCCTCGCGCCAGACAGCAGCCTCGGTTTTGAAATCGATGGTTGCAAATTATTCGCGGTACGCCGGGACGGCATTGCCTACTTCTATATCAACCGCTGCCCTCATCGCGGCATACCGCTTGAATGGCAACCCGATAAGTTCCTCGACGAGAGCGCCAGCCTGATCCAATGCGCCACCCACGGCGCTCTGTTCCTGATCGAAAGCGGTGAGTGCATTGCCGGGCCGTGCTCCGGTAAAAGCCTCCAAGCCCTGCGCGGCCGCGAAGACGAACAGGGCCTGTGGGTAGAGCTCTAATCGAGCAGCACGTCCAACCGGCGATCCACGCAAATTTCCTCGGACGTCACGCGCACGCCGTACGCCAATACTTCCACTCCAGCAGCTTTAGCCTCACGCAAGGCAGCGCCATAGAAAGCATCGATTTCCAAAGCTGGGCGCACGGCGTCAATCCCAGAGAGGTTGACGCAGTACAACTGCACCGCTCGCACACCTTCGCGCGCCAAGTGGGCCAGCTCCCGCAGATGCTTGGCGCCACGCTGGGTCACTGCGTCGGGGAAGGCGGCAACCCGGGTGTTATCAAAGCCTAGGGTGACGCTTTTGACTTCGACATAGGCCGCACCCTCTGGATACTCCAGCCGAAAGTCGATACGGCTTTTCTCCTGACCGTAAGGCACTTCGCGCTTCAGTGCGGTAAAGCCATTGAGCTCCGTGATCACACCAGCCAGTAACGCCTCTTCGACCAACTGATTGGCGCGCGCCGTGTTCACGCACGCCAAGCGGCCCTGAGGCGTTTCGGCAATCTCCCAGGTGCCGGGCAGCTTACGCTTGGGGTCGTTGGAGCGACTGAACCAAACTTGCCCGCCTTCCACCATGCAATTGAGCATGGAACCGGTGTTTGGGCAGTGAATAGTCAACAACTCGCCGGTAACAGTTTCGATATCGGTGAGAAAACGCTTGTATCGGCGAATCAGTCGACCTTCTTCGAGGGGAGGATAAAAGCGCATCAGCCTTGCCAGCTCCGCAAGCCACGGGCGATGCGTTCCACCGCTTCCTGTAACCGATCGAGGTTTTGCGTGTAGGCAAAACGCACATGATGGCCCGCTTGATAGCGACCAAAATCCAAGCCGGGCGTAAACGCAACATGCTCGGTTTCGAGAAAGTGCCGGCAAAACGCGAAGGCATCACCGCCGAATGCGCTGATATCGGCGTACAAATAGAACGCCCCTTCCGGCTCTACGGCAATGCCAAAGCCCAATTCGCGTAAGGCGGGCAGCAGGAAGTCGCGACGACGGCCAAACTCGGCACGACGCTCCTCCAGAATGCTCAGTGTTTGCGGGGTAAAACAGGCGAGCGCCGCATATTGGGCCATGCTCGGCGCACTGATATAAAGGTTTTGCGCCAGCTTCTCCAATTCACTCACTGCAGCCGGCGGCGCCACGAGCCAACCCAGCCGCCAGCCGGTCATGCCGAAATACTTCGAAAAACTATTCAGAACGAAGGCGTCATCATCGACCTCCAGCACGCTGGCGGCATCAGTGCCGTAGGTTAGGCCGTGATAGATCTCATCCACCACCAAATGGCCGTTACGCGCCTTGATTGCTTCGGAAAGCCCGGCTAATTCATCGCGCGTGAGGATCGTGCCGGTGGGATTTGCAGGGGAGGCAACCAACGCGCCCACACTGTCTTGATCCCAGTATCTGGCCACTAGGTCAGCGGTCAGTTGATAACGCACTTCAGGGCCTACCGGCACCAGTTGCGCGGCGCCTTCCACCAAGCGCAGGAAGTGTCGGTTACAGGGATAACCCGGGTCTGCCAGCAGCCAATGCTTGCCCGGGTCCACCAGCAGGCTGCTGGCCAGCAACAACGCGCCAGAGCCTCCCGGAGTGATCAGAATACGCTCGGGATCTACATTCAACCCGTAGCGCTGCTGGTAGAAACCGCTGATGGCTTCACGCAATTCAGGCAGGCCTCGGGCTGCGGTATAGCGAGTCTTGCCATTGGCGAGCGCCGCCTGACCGGCCTGGATGATCGGCTCCGCCGTTGTGAAATCGGGCTCGCCAATTTCCAGGTGAATCACGTCATTGCCGGCGGCCTGCAGCTCATTGGCCCGCGCCAGCAACGCCATGACATGAAAAGGTTCGATGGCGCGACTGCGCGCACTGTAGGGCTGAGCCATTAGCCTTCCTTAACGGTGAGGATAAAATCGGGATTCTACCGAACCCGCGCGGTAAAACATGTTCTATTGCCTGCCCGGCCACCTGTGCGGTGCGGGCAAGCGCGCGCAAAACGACTAAAATCAACATTCGAGCCGAAACATACCCAGCCACGACGGGCCTCTGCAGTTTGCAACCCCGACGCGACAGGCTCGACAACCGGGAGTGGCGCACCCCGAATCTATCTGGTAAGTTCGCCCGCTTGCAGCCGCAGGGCCGGCAGGTGTCGGTGACGTTGCAATCCTGCGCAATGGATTAGAAGAGTGAGAGGCGGTCTATTCATGTCCACCCAAGCAAAGCAACAGCAGACTCAAGGCCTCAATGGCTTCGAACCTTACGTAGAGAAGAAAGGTGAGGAGTACATGGGCGAGCCCATGCGCGAGCACTTCACCAAGATCCTGAGCAAGTGGAAACAGGACTTGATGCAGGAGGTCGACCGTACCGTTGACCATATGAAGGACGAAGCAGCCAACTTCCCTGACCCGGCCGACCGTGCCAGCCAGGAAGAAGAGTTCGCCCTTGAACTGCGCGCCCGTGATCGCGAGCGCAAGTTGATCAAGAAGATCGACAAGACACTGCAACTGATCAAAGACGAAGAGTACGGCTGGTGCGAAAACTGCGGGGTCGAGATCGGTATTCGCCGCCTGGAAGCCCGCCCAACCGCGGACCTGTGCGTAGACTGCAAGACCTTGGCTGAAATCAAGGAAAAACAGGTCGGCAAGTAATCCTGTCGAGCTGAACGAATGGAGCGTGTAAACGCTCCATTTTTGTTTCTGGCGTTTACCGATTTTCCAGTAGTATCCGGCCCATGACAGCCTCTACCTATATCGGGCGATTCGCCCCCACGCCCAGCGGCCATTTGCACTTCGGCTCCCTGGTCGCCGCCCTCGCCTCCTACCTTGATGCCCGCGCCAACCACGGTCGCTGGCTGATGCGCATGGAAGACCTCGACCCCCCCCGCGAAGAGCCCGGTGCACAGGCGGCGATCCTGCATGCCCTGGAAAGCTATGGCTTTGAGTGGGACGGCGAACTGGTCCGACAAAGCGAGCGGCACGAGGCCTACGCCAAAGTGCTGAACGACATGTTCAACCACGGCTTGGCCTACGCCTGCACCTGCTCACGCAAGCAACTGGAACCCTACAATGGGATTTACCCAGGCTTGTGCCGCAACGCCGGTCACGAGCAGCAAGATGCAGCCATCCGCTTACGTGTACCTGAGCTTTCGTACCACTTTACTGACCGTGTGCAGGGTGAGTTCAGACAACACCTGGGGCGCGAAGCAGGCGATTTCGTCATCCGACGCCGCGACGGCCTTTATGCCTATCAACTGGCCGTGGTCCTGGATGACGCCTGGCAAGGTGTTACCGATATCGTGCGGGGTGCCGATTTGCTCGACTCCACCCCGCGCCAACTGTATCTGCAAGAACTGCTGGGCCTACGCCAACCGCGCTACCTGCACGTGCCCCTGATCATCCAGCCGGACGGTAACAAACTAGGCAAGTCTTACCGTTCGCCGCCGTTGACGCCCGACCAGGCCACACCTTTGCTATTGAGAGCACTCCGCGCCCTTGGCCAGCAACCCGGCAGCGAATTGCTTCACGCCAGCCCTAGGGAACTGCTGGATTGGGGCATTCGGCACTGGGATGCCACACAGATCCCGCGCACACTCACCCTGGCCGAAGCGCAATTGAACTGAAGGCGCTTGCAGCTTGCCAAGCATCCGTTACCATCGCCGCAGTTTTCTAATCAGAGGCCAACATGTACATCTATCGATTGGTCCTGCTGTTGGTCGTCGGGATCTACCTGTTTTCTCCCGCCATCATGGATTGGTGGATCGATGCCACGGGCGCTTGGTATCGCCCTTATCTGCTGTGGCTGATCCTGATCGTCGTGACCTTCATCCTGCAGAGCCAAAAAGATGCCGATGAGCTTTAGCCTCACTCAGATGCTGCTGATCAGCGCCGCCTACCTGGCCGCGCTGTTCGGGGTTGCCTGGATCAGTGAGCGCGGAATGATTCCGCGGGCGATCATTCGCCATCCGTTGACCTACACCTTGTCCCTGGGCGTATACGCCAGCGCCTGGGCGTTCTATGGCACCGTGGGCCTGGCCTATCAGTACGGTTACGGCTTTCTCTCCAGCTACCTGGGGGTATCCGGCGCGTTTCTGCTGGCGCCGGTATTGCTGTACCCGATCCTCAAAATCACCCGCACCTATCAGCTGTCGTCCCTGGCCGACCTGTTCGCCTTCCGCTTCCGCAGCACATGGGCCGGGGCCTTGACCACGGTGTTCATGCTGATCGGCGTGCTGCCCCTGCTGGCTCTGCAAATCCAGGCGGTGGCCGACTCCATCAGTATCCTCACCCGTGAGCCGGTACAGCATCGGGTGGCTCTGGCGTTCTGTGCACTGATCTCCCTGTTCACCATCTTTTTCGGCTCACGCCATATCGCCACCCGCGAGAAACACGAAGGCCTGGTGTTTGCGATTGCTTTCGAGTCGGTGATCAAGCTGATCGCCATCGGCGGCGTCGGCCTCTATGCGCTGTATGGTGTGTTCGACGGCCCTCAACAGCTGGAACTGTGGCTGCTGCAAAACCAGACCGCCCTCGCCGCCCTGCACACTCCGTTGCAGGAAGGTCCATGGCGAACGCTGCTCCTGGTGTTTTTCGCCTCGGCGATTGTGATGCCGCACATGTATCACATGACCTTTACCGAGAACCTCAACCCGCGCTCGCTGGTAAGCGCCAGCTGGGGCTTGCCGCTGTTCCTGCTGTTGATGAGCCTCGCGGTGCCGCTGATCCTGTGGGCCGGCCTGAAACTGGGGGCCACCACCAACCCGGAGTATTTCACCCTGGGTATCGGTATCGCCGCCAATAGCCCGGCGTTGGCGCTGCTGGCTTACGTCGGCGGTTTGTCTGCTGCCAGCGGGCTGATTATCGTCACGACGCTGGCTCTATCGGGCATGGCCCTCAATCACCTGGTGCTGCCGCTGTACCAGCCACCGGCCGAAGGCAATATCTACCGCTGGCTGAAGTGGACTCGCCGCGCGCTGATCGTCGCAATCATCATGGCCGGTTACTGTTTCTACCTGCTGCTCGGCGCCGGGCAAGACCTGGCCAACCTGGGTATCGTCGCGTTTGTCGCCACCTTGCAGTTCCTGCCGGGGGTACTGTCGGTGCTGTACTGGCCGACGGCCAATCGCCGAGGTTTTATCGCGGGTCTGCTCGCCGGGATCCTGGTGTGGATCGTCACCATGCTGTTACCGCTGGTCGGCAACCTGCAGGGCTTCTACATCCCGCTGCTAAACATGATTTACGTGTTGGACGACACCAGTTGGCACATGGCCGCGATTGCTTCTTTGGCCGCCAACGTCCTGATGTTCACCCTGATCTCACTGTTCACCAATGTCAGCCCAGAAGAAACCAGCGCCGCCGAGGCTTGCGCGGTCGATAACGTACGTCGCCCGCAACGCCGCGAACTGCACGCGGCCTCGCCCCAGGAGTTCGCCACCCAACTGGCCAAGCCCCTGGGTGCCAAGGCCGCGCAAAAGGAAGTCGAGCAGGCGCTGCGCGACCTCTACTTGCCGTTCGACGAGCGCCGACCGTATGCGCTACGCCGTCTGCGTGACCGCATTGAGGCCAACCTGTCTGGCCTGATGGGCCCCAGCGTGTCCCAGGACATGGTAGAGACGTTTTTGCCCTATAAAGCCGGTGGCGAAAACTACGTCACCGAAGACATCCATTTCATCGAGAGCCGGCTGGAGGATTACCACTCCCGCCTCACCGGCCTTGCCGCCGAGCTTGATGCGCTGCGCCGCTACCATCGCCAGACGCTGCAAGAGTTGCCCATGGGCGTGTGCTCCCTGGCCAAGGATCAGGAGATCCTGATGTGGAACAAGGCCATGGAAGAACTCACCGGTATCGCCGCGCAACGCGTGGTGGGTTCGCGCCTCAATACACTCGGCGATCCGTGGAAAGAATTGCTGCAGGGCTTTATCAACCTGCCCGACGAACACTTGCACAAGCAGCACTTAGCCCTCGACGGTCAGACCCGTTGGCTCAACCTGCACAAAGCGGCCATCGATGAGCCACTGGCCCCCGGTAATAGCGGCTTGGTGCTGTTGGTGGAAGACCTGACCGAAACCCAGATGCTCGAAGACAAGCTGGTGCACTCCGAGCGCCTGGCCAGTATCGGGCGTCTAGCGGCGGGGGTGGCCCACGAAATTGGCAACCCGATCACCGGTATCGCCTGTCTTGCGCAAAACCTGCGGGAAGAGCGTGAAGAGGACGGGGAAATTACCGAGATCAGCGGGCAAATTCTCGAACAGACCAAGCGCGTATCGCGAATCGTGCAGTCATTGATGAGCTTTGCCCATGCGGGCGCCCATCAGAATCAGGACGAAGCGGTCTGCCTGGCCGAAGTGGCGCAGGACGCCATTGGGTTGCTCGCCTTGAACCGGCGCAATTTCGAGGTGCAGTTTTTCAATCTGTGCGACCCCGACCATTGGGTCGATGGTGACTCACAACGCCTGGCCCAAGTACTGATCAACTTGCTGTCCAATTCCCGCGACGCGACGCCGGCCGGTGGTGCGGTACGCGTCAAGACCGAGGCTTTCGAACATACGGTCGATCTGATCGTCGAAGATGAAGGTAGCGGTATTCCACAGAACATCATGGATAGATTGTTCGAACCCTTCTTCACCACCAAGGATCCAGGTGAAGGTACAGGTCTGGGCCTTGCACTGGTCTATTCCATCGTTGAAGAGCATTATGGACAAATCACCATCGACAGCCCGGCTGACACCGAAAGCCAACGCGGCACCCGTATTCGGGTGACCTTGCCGCGTCATGTCGAAGCGACGTCCGCTGTGAACTGAGACCGTCGAGAGAATTGAATCAATGCCGCACATTTTGATCGTCGAAGACGAAACCATTATCCGCTCTGCCTTGCGTCGCCTGCTTGAACGTAACCAGTACCAAGTCAGCGAAGCCGGCTCGGTGCAGGAAGCACAAGAGCGTTTCAGCATTCCCACGTTCGACCTGATTGTTAGTGACCTGCGCCTGCCTGGCGCACCGGGCACCGAGCTGATCAAACTTGGCCAGGGCACCCCAGTGCTGATCATGACCAGCTACGCGAGCCTGCGCTCTGCGGTGGACTCCATGAAGATGGGCGCGGTGGACTACATCGCCAAACCCTTCGACCACGATGAAATGCTCCAGGCCGTCGCGCGCATCCTGCGTGACCGTCAGTCGGCCAGCAGCGCGCCTGCCGAGCAGCGCCCCGCCAGCAAAGCCGCCGACAAACCGGGTGTCGACAACAGCAATGGGGAAATCGGCATCATCGGCTCCTGCCCACCGATGCAGGACCTGTACAGCAAGATTCGCAAAGTGGCACCTACGGACTCCAATGTATTGATCCAGGGCGAGTCAGGCACCGGTAAGGAGCTGGTGGCCCGCGCCCTGCACAACCTCTCCAAGCGCGCCAAAGCACCGATGATCTCGGTGAACTGTGCGGCGATCCCCGAATCCCTGATCGAATCCGAATTGTTCGGCCACGAGAAAGGCGCGTTCACAGGCGCCAGCGCCGGACGCGCGGGCCTGGTGGAAGCGGCGGACGGGGGCACACTGTTCCTCGATGAGATCGGCGAACTGCCGCTGGAAGCACAAGCGCGATTACTGCGCGTGTTGCAGGAAGGCGAGATTCGCCGGGTAGGTTCGGTGCAATCGCAGAAGGTCGACGTGCGTCTGATCGCGGCCACGCACCGAGACCTGAAGAGCCTGGCCAAGATCGGTCAGTTTCGTGAAGACTTGTACTACCGCCTGCATGTGATCGCGCTCAAATTGCCAGCCCTGCGTGAGCGTGGCGCCGACGTCAACGAGATAGCCAGTGCGTTCCTGCTGCGCCAGAGTGCGCGCATCAACCGTACCGACCTCAAGTTCGCGCCGGACGCCGAGCAAGCGATTCGGCATTACTCGTGGCCGGGTAACGTGCGGGAGCTGGAGAATGCGGTGGAGCGCGCGGTGATCCTGTCGGAGAGCCCAGAAATTTCCGCCGAGCTGCTGGGTATCGATATTGAACTCAGTGACTTGGAGGATGACGACTTCATCGGCCTCGCCCCGACACCGGGCGGCGGTAGCAATACCAGCCATGAGCCGACGGAAGATTTGTCACTGGAAGACTACTTCCAGCATTTCGTCCTTGAGCATCAGGACCACATGACCGAGACCGAACTGGCACGCAAACTGGGCGTGAGCCGTAAATGCCTGTGGGAACGGCGCCAGCGCCTGGGTATTCCACGACGCAAGACCGGTGTGGCCAGCGAAAGCTGAGGGTGCGCCCCCTTAGGTAACACCCAATGATGTGAAAAAACTGTTACCGCTGATTTTTTGCGTAACAAAAGCCGGGGCTTACGGTAACGAAGCCCCGGCTTTTTTTGGTCCGTCAAAAACCCGAAACCCCCTCAACCCCCCGGTTTTACTAGGCACTGCGAAAGTTGGCACGCACCCTGCTATATGCTTAGTACAAAAACAATAACAAGCTTTGTACAAGACAATAAAAATAAGACGAATCGACTCACGCATAATAAAAACAACACGGCGGAGGCGCAGCTAACTGATTCTTTTGGAGAGGCGTTGCATTTGGGGCTTGCCCCGCAACCAGGCCGAGAACAACAAAAACTGCCCTAAGGCAGAGCCTGAACTGGTTGGATCATAGATCAGCAACACAGCGACCAAAGCAATCCGTTTGCTCTTGACTCCCGATTGGGAGTGTCATGAAGGTGAAGCTTCGTGGCGAGGGCGATCAACAAAAACAAGAAGCCCGCAACCAATAATAAAAATAGAGCACGCAACTACTTCTGGGGGAGCTTCGGCTCCCCTTGTAGTTTCTGGAATTTGGTGCTCAAAGGCTTGCGGCGCAATGCCTGTAGCTTGTTCCTACACCATCCCCTGACTAAATGCTAGAATCCCGACCCATCATGCGGTCATTCTTCGTTATGGCCGAACATTCCTTCAAACAGTGCATCCCATGCTGAAGAAGTTGTTCCAGTCATTCCGTTCTCCCTTGCGTCGTACGCAACACATTCGCAGCACGCCTGAAGTGCTTAACAGCAATCAGCATTCATTGCAGCGCGCTCAGTTCAGCCGTTATGCGGTGAACATCGTCGAACGTTTGCAGAACGCCGGCTACCAGGCTTATCTGGTGGGTGGGTGCGTACGCGACATGCTGCTCAATATCACGCCCAAGGACTTCGACGTCGCCACCAGCGCCACGCCCGAGCAGGTCCGCGCCGAGTTTCGCAATGCGCGCATCATCGGTCGGCGTTTCAAGTTGGTGCACATCCACTTTGGTCGCGAAATCATTGAAGTCGCGACATTCCGCGCCGGTCATCCGCAAAACGATGAAGAGGAAGATACCAATCAGTCTTCCCGCAACGAGAGCGGGCGCATTCTGCGCGACAACGTCTATGGCACTCTTGAAGAAGACGCGCAACGCCGCGACTTCACCATCAATGCCCTGTATTACGACCCGGTCAGCGAGCGCATCCTCGATTACGCCAATGGCGTACACGACATCCGCAACAACCTGATTCGCCTCATCGGCGACCCAACACAGCGCTATCAGGAAGACCCGGTGCGCATGCTGCGGGCCGTGCGTTTTGCCGCCAAGCTCAACTTTGGTATCGAGAAACACACCGCCGCGCCGATTCGGGAACTGGCACCAATGCTGCGGGAAATCCCTTCGGCACGTCTGTTCGAAGAAGTGCTCAAGCTGTTCCTCTCGGGCTACGCCGCCGACACCTTCGAGATGCTCGTGGACTTGGAGCTGTTCGACCCACTGTTCCCGGCCAGCGCCGAAGCACTGGAGTACAACCCTACCTATACGCACACGCTGATCAGCGAAGCGTTGATCAACACCGACCTGCGCATCAAGCAGAACAAACCGGTCACCCCGGCGTTCCTGTTTGCCGCCCTGTTGTGGCCAGCCCTGCCAAAACGCGTACTGCGCCTGCAGGACCGTGGCATGCCGCCGATTCCGGCAATGCAGGAAGCCGCGCACGAACTGATCACCGAACAGTGCCAGCGCATCGCTATTCCGAAGCGCTTCACCATGCCGATCCGCGAAATCTGGGACATGCAGGAACGCCTGCCCCGCCGCAGCGGCAAACGCGCCGACCTGCTGCTGGACAACCCGCGTTTTCGTGCGGGCTATGACTTCCTGCTGCTGCGCGAGAGTGCCGGCGAGCAGACTGACGGCCTGGGCGAATGGTGGACCGACTACCAGGACGCCAACGACAGCCAGCGCCGCGACATGATCCGCGACCTCGGCAGCAAAGGTGATGGAGCCAGCGAAGGGCCCAAAAAGCGTCGTCGCAGCGGCAGCAAGCGCAAACGCAGCGCCGATGCCTCGGGCGCCGCTGGCGAATAAACGTGGAACGTATCTACATAGGCATGGGCAGCAACCTCGCTGCCCCGGAGCAACAATTGCGCAGCGCTGTCGAAGCGCTCGCGCGTTTGCCAGACACCACCGTCTTCGGCGTCTCTGCCTTCTATCAAAGTGACTCCCTGCTCCCGGGCCAACCGCGCTACACCAATGCGGTCGCCGCCCTGGACAGCAGCCTGGCGCCCCTGGACCTGCTGGATGCGCTGCAAGCCATCGAGAATGACCAGGGCCGCGAACGCCTTGAACGGTGGGGCCCGCGCACGCTTGACCTGGACATCTTGCTGTTTGGCGATCGCCTGATCGACGAGCCGCGTTTGAAGGTGCCGCACTACCAGATGCACCTGCGCGCATTTGTGCTCTACCCCTTGTCCGAATTCGCACCTGAGGCCCTGCAGCTACCCGATGGCAGGGCACTGCGCGATTTGCTCGAAGCCTGCCCATTCGTCGGCCTGGAACGCATTGTTTAAGCCAGCTCACACAGCTGAAACGCGTCAGTAACAGCGGTAACACCCCACGCGTAACAATGCGGTAACACATCCAATTGACTTCCCGTGTCCTCCTCACGACTATAGGCGTCCCGCTGCCGCCAACCCGGCGCTAAAGGGCGCAATCCAGGCCTTATAAGCACTGCTCTCAAGACAGTGCGCCTGTATAAACGAAGACTCACGCGCGTAACTCGCTGTTTCCAAGCGCCTGAACGAGGACCCTTTTCATGCCAGACATTACCCTGACCACCTTGCAGAGCCTCAAGCTCAAAGGTGAAAAAATCACCATGCTGACCTGCTATGACGCCACCTTCGCCCACGCCAGCTGCCAAGCCGGGGTTGAAGTGTTGCTGGTAGGCGACTCCCTGGGCATGGTTCTTCAAGGGAATGACAGCACCCTGCCCGTTACCACCGATGACCTGGCTTACCACACTGCCAGCGTCAAGCGCGGTAACGACGGCGCCTTCATCATCGCCGACCTGCCGTTCATGGATTACGCCACCACTGAGCAGACCTTCCTCAACGCAGGCAAACTGATGCGCGCCGGCGCACACATGGTCAAAGTGGAGGGCGCACTGTGGCTCGCCGAGTCGATTCGCTTGCTGGCTGAACGCGGCGTGCCGGTGTGCGCACATATGGGCCTGACGCCACAGTCGGTAAACCTTCTCGGCGGCTACAAGGTACAAGGTCGCAACGAAGCCCAGGCACGCCAGATGCGTGCCGATGCCATCGCCCTGGAACAGGCCGGCGTTGCAATGATCCTGCTTGAGTGCGTGCCCAGCGAACTCGCCGCAGAAATCACCCAAGCCGTAAAAGTGCCGGTAATCGGCATTGGCGCGGGCTCGGCCACTGATGGCCAGGTGCTGGTGCTGCACGACATGCTCGGCCTGTCGATCACGGGTCGCGTACCGAAGTTCGTGAAGAACTTCATGACCGGCCAGGACAGCATCCACGCGGCATTGAGCGCGTACGTTACCGAAGTCAAAGGCGTGACCTTCCCAGGCGCCGAACACGGATTCTCTGCATGAACACCGTAAGAACCGTACGCGAACTACGCGCCGCCGTCGCCCACGCCCGCAAGGCGGGTAAACGCATTGGCTTCGTACCCACCATGGGCAACCTGCACAGCGGCCATGCAACCCTGGTGACGAAGGCTGTTCAGCAAGCGGACTTTGTCGTCGCGAGTATCTTCGTCAACCCGCTGCAATTTGGCGCGGGTGAAGACCTGGACAAGTATCCCCGCACCCTCGCCGCCGACCAGGAAAAGCTACTGCAAGCCGGCTGCAACCTGCTGTTCGCACCGACCGTCGAGGAAATGTACCCCGGCGGCATGACCGGCCAGACCCGCGTCAGCGTCCCGCAACTGTCCGAAGGCTTGTGCGGCGCCAGCCGTCCCGGGCATTTCGAAGGCGTGGCGACCGTGGTCAGCAAGCTGTTCAACATGGTCCAGCCGGACATGGCCGTGTTCGGTCAAAAGGATTACCAGCAACTGGCCGTGATTCGCGCCATGGTCCATGACCTGAACATGCCGATTCAGATCATCGGTGAGCCCACCGTACGCGCCGACGATGGCCTGGCGCTGTCGTCGCGCAACGGTTTTCTCAGCGAAGAGGAACGCGGGATCGCGCCGGTGCTGTATCGCAGCCTCAGCCAGATTGCCGCAGCCATCAAGGACGGTGACCACAACTTCGCCACGCTGCGCGCCGAACAGGTCAAGCAGATCGAAGCTGCCGGGCTGCGCGTGGATTACCTCGAAGTGCGCCAGGGCGTGCATCTGCGCCCGGCAACCCCTGAGGACAAGGACATCGTGATCCTGGTGGCAGCCTTCCTGGGCACGACTCGGTTGATCGACAACCTGCATCTGAGCCTCAATTAAACCTCGCTGAACACCCCGCCTGTTGCCCTGCTCGCTGTGCCGGTATAAAAAAGTACCGGCCACAGCGCAGACAAAGCCAAGACATATCGACACGCTAGGTTTAATGTAATCGCCCGGCGCTATAGTTAGCGCTGTCTGGAACCCAATGCTTGAGATAAGACTGGATGTTCCGGGCTATGAAGTGTCCTAAAGGCAGTCCCCGTAATAAAAGGAAACCCGCAGCGATGGCGTACTACCGCACCCCTCATGACGTTACCGCTCTGCCCGCCTGGCAAGCGCTCAATCAACATCGCCAAGCCATGCAGGATTTCAGCATGCGTGAAGCGTTCAATGCCGATCCTCAGCGTTTTTCCCAATTCACCTTGAGCAGCTGCGGACTTTTCCTCGATTACTCGAAAAACCTGATCACCAGCGAAACCCGCGACCTGCTGGTAGGGCTGGCGGAGGAAGTCGGCCTCAAGGACGCGATCAACTCGCTCTACGCTGGCGAACCGGTCAACTCGTCAGAAGGCCGCCCGGCCCTGCACACCGCCCTGCGTCGCCCAGTGGGTGACAAGCTTTCGGTCAATGGCGTGAACATCATGCCGGACGTGCACAAGGTGCTGAACCAGATCACCGACCTGGTCGGCCGCATCCACGACGGCCTGTGGCGCGGCTACACCGAAAAGCCGATCACCGACGTGGTGAACATCGGCATCGGTGGCTCGTTCCTCGGCCCGGAGCTGGTCTCCGAAGCGCTGTTGTCTTACGCCCACAAAGGCGTGCGCTGCCATTACCTGGCGAACATCGATGGCAGCGAGTTCCACGAGCTGACCATGAAGCTGCGCGCCGAAACCACGCTATTCATCGTTTCGTCGAAGTCCTTCAACACCCTCGAAACCCTGAAAAACGCCCAGGCCGCTCGTGCCTGGTACTTGGCCCAAGGTGGCTCGGAAGCTGAGCTGTATCGCCACTTCATCGCCGTGTCGAGCAACAACGCGGCAGCCGTGGCCTTCGGTATTCGCGAAGAAAACATCTTCCCGATGTGGGACTGGGTCGGCGGCCGTTACTCGTTGTGGTCTGCCATCGGCTTGCCAATCGCACTGGCCATCGGCATGTCCAACTTCAAGGAACTGCTGTCCGGTGCCTACACCATGGACCAGCATTTCCAGAACGCGCCATTCGAACAAAACATGCCAGTGCTGCTTGGCCTGCTGGGCGTGTGGTACGGCAACTTCTGGGGTGCGCAGAGCCATGCGATCCTGCCGTACGACCACTATCTGCGTAACATCACCAAGCACTTGCAACAGCTGGACATGGAATCCAACGGCAAGAGCGTGCGCCAGGACGGCAAACCAGTGTCCACCGACACCGGCCCAGTGATCTGGGGTGGCGTCGGTTGCAACGGTCAGCATGCTTACCACCAGTTGCTGCACCAAGGCACCCAACTGATCCCGGCCGACTTCATCGTGCCGATCGTCAGCTTCAACCCGGTGTCCGACCACCATCAGTGGCTGTACGCCAACTGCCTGTCCCAAAGCCAGGCACTGATGCTCGGCAAGACCCGCAGCGAAGCTGAATCCGAGCTGCGCGACAAGGGTATCCCGGAAGACGAAGTGCAGAAGCTGGCCCCGCACAAGGTGATCCCGGGCAACCGTCCGAGCAACACGCTGGTGGTGGAGCGCATCAGCCCGCGTCGCCTCGGCGCGCTGGTTGCCATGTATGAGCACAAAGTGTTCGTACAAAGCGTGATCTGGGGCATCAACGCGTTCGACCAATGGGGCGTTGAACTGGGTAAAGAGCTCGGCAAAGGCGTCTACAACCGTCTGACCGGCGCCGAAGAAACCTTGGCTGAGGACGCTTCGACCCAGGGCCTGATCAACTACTTCCGCGGCCGTCACCGCGGCTGATGCAGGTATAGCAAGGCCAACGTCCTTTTGGACGTTGGCCTTGAACCCGCTCCACACAGGGTGCATCTTTATGACTTGTCGCAAAAACAAGAATAAGGATCGCTCATGTTCGATATCAGCACGTTTCCCATCGCCGATGCCGTCCGCCGGGCTGCGCAACTCAGTCAAGAGGACTATCACCGCCTCTATCGCCAATCCATCGAACAGCCGGACACCTTCTGGGCTGAACAGGCCAAGAGCTTTCTCGACTGGATGACCCCATGGCACACCGTTCAACACTCGGACATCAATACTGGCGCCGCCCAATGGTTTGCCGGTGGCCAACTGAACGTCAGCTACAACTGCATTGATCGTCACCTGGCACAACGCGCCGATCAGCCGGCCTTCATCTGGGAGGGCGATGATCCGACAAAGTCTTCCAACATCACCTACCGTCAACTGCATCAAAACGTCTGCCGCCTGGCCAACGTGCTGAAAAGCCGTGGCGTGAAGAAAGGTGACCGGGTGTGCATCTACATGCCGATGATCCCGGAAGCGGCCTACGCCATGCTGGCCTGCACGCGGATTGGCGCGGTGCACTCGGTCGTGTTTGGTGGTTTTTCGCCGGACGCCCTGCGCGACCGCATTCTCGACGCCGACTGCCGTACCGTGATCACCGCCGATGAGGGCGTGCGCGGCGGCAAGCCCGTCGCTTTGAAACAGAATGTCGACAAGGCCCTGGCCAGTTGCCCGAATGTCAGCACCGTCTTAGTGGTGCAACGCACCGGTGCCGACGTGAACTGGAGCGAAGGCCGCGACCTCAAATACCAGCAGGCCGTTGACGCTGCGAGCGACGATTGCCCGCCAGAGCCGATGGACGCCGAAGACCCGCTGTTCATCCTCTACACCTCCGGTAGCACCGGTAAACCCAAGGGCGTGCTGCACACCACCGGCGGTTATCTGCTGCAGGCAGCGATGACGTTCAAGTACGTACTCGATTACCGTGACGGCGAGGTGTTCTGGTGCACCGCCGATGTAGGCTGGGTCACCGGCCATAGCTATATCGTGTATGGCCCGCTGGCCAATGGCGCGACCTCGCTGATGTTCGAGGGTGTGCCGAGCTACCCGGACAGCTCGCGGTTCTGGCAGGTGATCGATAAACACCAGGTGAATATTTTCTACACCGCGCCGACAGCCTTGCGCGCGTTGATGCGTGAGGGCCACGGACCACTGGAAAGCACCTCCCGCGCCAGCCTGCGTTTATTGGGCAGCGTGGGCGAGCCGATCAACCCGGAAGCCTGGGACTGGTACTTCAACGCCGTGGGCGAACAACGCTGCCCGATTGTGGATACCTGGTGGCAGACCGAGACCGGCGGCATCATGCTCAGCCCGTTAGTCAGCGCCCAGCGGATCAAGCCGGGCTGCGCGACCCAACCGATGTTTGGTGTGCAACCGGTGTTGCTGGATGAGCAAGGCAAGGTCATCACCGGTGCCGGCAGCGGCGTACTCGCCATTAAGTCAAGCTGGCCGGGGCAGATCCGCAGCGTGTACGGCGACCCGCAGCGCATGATTGATACCTATTTCAAACCCTACCCCGGTTACTACTTCACCGGAGATGGCGCGCGCCGCGATGAAGACGGCGACTACTGGATCACCGGGCGTATCGACGATGTGATCAACGTGTCCGGCCACCGTATCGGTACCGCCGAGGTGGAAAGTGCGCTGGTGTTGCATGACCAAGTGGCCGAGGCCGCTGTGGTGGGCTACCCCCACGACGTCAAGGGCCAGGGCATCTACGCCTTCGTCACGCCCATGAACGGTGTGGAACCCAGCGATGCGCTGAAAAAACACCTGCTTGAGCTGGTCAGCAAGGAAATCGGCAGCTTTGCCAAGCCGGAACTGATCCAATGGGCACCGGCCCTGCCGAAAACCCGATCAGGCAAGATCATGCGCCGGATCTTGCGCAAGATCGCCTGCAACGAACTCGACAGTCTTGGTGATACCTCGACCCTGGCCGACCCCAGCGTCGTGGACGGCCTGATCGACAAACGCCTGAACCGCTAGGAAAACCTGAGCCGCCATGGAATTTATCCGCAGCCGTATCGAAACCCAGCTGATGAGCCTCACCGGCTTGTCACTGGGGCAACTGGACCTGGAAAACCCCAAGGGCGATCCCGGCCTGTTCGGGCCAGACTCGGTCAGTTGGCAAGTCCATGGTGACTTCAGCAGCATGCTGATCGGCGGCATCAGCGCATTGATGCTGCAAGCCTTGCACCCACTGGCCCTGGCCGGCGTTTGGGACCATTCGAACTTTCGCCAGGACATGCTCGGGCGCCTGCGGCGTACCTCGCAGTTCATTTCAGGTACTACCTTTGGTTCGCGCAAAGACGCCGACTGGCTGATCGAAAAAGTGCGTACCATCCACCTGCAGGTGGTCGGGCATGCGCCGGATGGACGGCCTTATGCGGCGAGCGACCCCGAACTACTGACTTGGGTGCATGTAGCCGAGGTGAGCAACTTTATGGCCGCTCACTTGCGCTATCGCAACCCGACTCTGTCGAGCCGCGATCAAGATCGTTACTACAGCGAAATCGCCCTGGTGGCGGAGCGCTTGGGGGCGCGGCATGTACCGCGCTCGCGGCAGGAAATTTCCGATTATCTGGAGCGTATCCGTCCGCAATTGCTGTGTGACGAACGCAGCCGCGAAGTACTGCGCCTGCTGCTGAACGCCCCCTCGCCCAGTACTTTAGCCAAGCCGTTTGGCGTCTTGATGATGCAGGCCGGGATCGATCTGCTGCCAGACTGGGCCAGCACCATGCTCGATCAGCATCAGAACCCGCTGCAACGCCAGATGATCCGTGCAGGGGTCAAGCGTAGCGCGCCGTTATTGCGCTGGGCGATGCGCAATGGCTCGGTGCAACGGGCACACAGGCGGATGGGGTTGGTGTAGGCAAGGCACCATAGCTGTTAAACTTCGCGCCCTCATTTACAGCCAGGCGCGCTCCATGTCTCCCTTGAATCAGGCGCTGCGCGCCGCCCTCGATCATCGCCAAGACCTGATCAACGAGCTGCATGCCCAGGGCACCGATTGCTATCGCCTGTTCCACGGCAGCCAGGAGGGCGCCGGCGGCCTGACCATTGACCGTTATGGCCCGCAGTTGCTGGTGCAAAGCTTCCACCAGTCGCTGGAAACCACAGACCTACTGGACCTGCATCAACTGATTAACCAGTACCTGGGCCTGGAGTTGCTGCTCGTGTACAACGACCGCTCCCGCGGCAATTCGCGGATCGACCGCGAAGACACGGTATACCGAGCCGAACCCGCAGCACTGGAAGACATGGTCGGGCACGAATGGGGCCTCAATTACCGTGTTCGCGGGCGCCATGCCGGGCAGGATCCGTTGCTGTTCCTCGATCTGCGCAATACCCGCGGCTGGGTCAAAGATCACAGCGCCGGTAAAAGCGTACTGAACCTGTTTGCCTACACCTGCGGCGTGGGCCTGAGCGCCGCCGCTGGCGGCGCGCGTGAGGTGTGCAATTTGGACTTCGCTGAAGGCAACCTGGCGGTCGGGCGTGAAAACGGCCAGCTCAACCCACAGTTGCCGAGCATGGAGTTCGTGCAGTCGGACTACTTTCCGGCGATTCGCCAACTGGCCGGCCTGCCGATCACCCAGCGGCGCGGGCAGAAACTGCCGAGCTACCCGCGTCTTGAACAGCGCCAATATGACTTGGTGCTGCTCGATCCTCCGGCCTGGGCCAAGAGCGCGTTCGGCACCGTCGACCTGTTGCGCGACTACCAGAGCCTGCTCAAGCCCGCACTTCTCGCGACTGCCGACAACGGTGTGCTGATCTGCTGTAACAACTTGGCAAAGGTCAGCATGGAGGATTGGCGCGAGCAGGTCCTGCGATGCGCGGAGAAAGCCGGTCGCCCAGTGCGCGACTGGCAAATCATGACGCCGGGTGCGGATTTTCCCTCACAGGATCAGCAGCCCCCCTTGAAAACGCTGATACTCCAGCTGTAGGAAGCGTCCCAACGCCCCGGCTCTTCGGAACCGAAAACCCGTGCCATACTCCAAGGCACTCCTGTTCGATATAGATGGCGCCGCCCCATGCCCAAAGGATTGATTCGCGCCACTGGCGCCTTGTTGACCGCCCTTGCCCTGTACAGTTTGCTGGGCTTTTTGATTCTGCCGGGCATCGCCCTTCGCGTTGCCAACCAACAATTGGCCCATTACGCCACGGTGCCGGCGCGGCTTGAGCGCATTGAACTCAATCCCTTCAGCCTGGAAGTCACCGCATGGGGCTTGAAGATTGGCGAACCCGGCAAGGAACAGGTGGGCTTCGAGCGCCTTTACGCCAATCTGCAGATTGACAGCCTGTGGACCCGGGCACTGCATTTGGCCGATGTGCAAATGGATCAGCCCAAGACGGAGCTGCTGTTCGACAAGTCTGGCCAATTGAACCTGGCGCAGTTGTTCAAGCTCCCTGCAAGCGAACCCTCCCCTGCCGACCCCAATGCCAAGCCGTTCCCACTGCGTATCGACAGCATCAAGCTGGCAGGCGGCTATGTGCACTTTCAAGATCTGCGCCCCAGCGAACCTATCGAATTTCTCTACAACAAACTCGACTTCGAGCTGAAAAACCTCAGCACCTTGCCTGAAGACAACGCCGATATGACCCTGGTCGCGGCAGGCCCTGAAGGTGGTCAAATTGATTGGAAAGGCAACTTCAGCCTGGTGCCGATCACGTCCGAAGGTACGCTAAAGGTCACTGACGGCAAGATGAAAGCCTGGTGGCCATATGTGCGTGACGCGCTCCCCCTGGTACTCGAAGACGGTGTGCTCAATTTCAGCACCGACTACAAATTCAGCCTGGCCAAAGAAACCGAACTGAACTTGACCAACACCGCCGCCAGCATCGCGCCGTTCGCCTTAAAGGCACCGGATGGCCGCCCACTGGTGCGCCTGGAACGCCTGGACGTCAGCGAGACCACAGTGGACCTCGCCAAGCAGCAAGTGGTGGTCGGCAAGATCCGCAGTAATAAGCTGGAGACCTGGGCTGCTCGTGAGGCCGATGGGCAATTGGACTGGCAGAAACTGTTCGCCAGCCAACCGAGCAAACCAGCCAAGGCGCCGGAGCCTGCCACTGCGCCAGCTACAGCCGACTCTCCAAAGCCTGCACCGACTGCGCCAAGCAAGCCTTGGCAAGTGCTGCTCAAAGACGTGCAACTGCGCAACTATCAAGTACATCTGGCCGACCGTCAGGCCAAACCTGCGGTAGCGCTGGAGCTGGGCCCGTTGAATGTGGATGTACAGAATTTCGACAGCCTCAACCAGAGCCCCTTTAACCTCAAGGTCGACAGCGGCCTGGGCAAGCAAGGCAAGATTCAGGCAACGGGCGTGGTCAACCTCAACCCAGTCAGCGCCAAGCTGAAGGTCACCACCAAAGATATTGACCTACGGGTTGCCCAGTCTTATATCAGCCCATTTATCCGTTTGGAGCTGCGTAGCGGCATGCTCGGCAGTGACCTCGACGTGAACCTGAAGAGCACCGAGCCCCTGGCGCTGCAGATTACCGGCCGAGCGCAGGTCGACCAGTTGCATACCCTGGACACCCTCAAGACACGTGACTTCCTGAAATGGCAGCGTCTGGTCGTCGAGGGCCTGAACTACCAGCACGGCGACAGCCTGTCGATCGACAAGGTCAACCTGCTGCAGCCATATGCGCGGTTCATGATCAACGATGACCGCACCACCAACGTCGATGACCTGCTGATCCCGCAGCCGGCCGACAGTGGCGCCAAGTCGGCCCCCAAGCCTGCGGCGAGCAAAGATAAACCCCTGGGCATTCGTATCGGGCAGATTGCAATCAACGATGGCTCGGCCAACTTTGCCGACTTCAGCCTGACACCCAACTTCGCCACAGCCATCCAACAGCTCAACGGGCAGATCGGCACGATTGACAGCCGTCAGGCCAAACCAGCCAGCGTCGACATCAAGGGCAAGGTGGACCGTTACGCGCCAGTGACGATCAAAGGCAGCGTGAACCCGTTCGATCCGATGGCGGCGCTGGATATCGCCACCAGCTTCAAGCGTGTCGAGCTGACGACCCTGACGCCCTACTCAGGTAAGTTCGCGGGTTTCCGTATCCGCAAGGGACGCCTCAACCTCGACCTGCACTATGTGATCACCAAGGGCCAGCTGAAGGCCGAGAACAAAGTGGTGGTCGAGCAACTGCAACTGGGTGAGAAAGTCGACAGCGCCGATGCCGTGGACTTGCCGATTCGCTTGGCAATCGCCCTGCTTAAAGACACTGACGGCAAGATCTCCATCGAACTGCCGGTGACCGGTGACCTGAATAACCCGCAATTCAGCGTGATGCCGATTGTGTGGCAGACCCTGCGTAACCTGGTGGTGCGTGCAGCGACCGCACCGTTCAAGTTCATCGGCGGGCTGGTCACCGGCGGCGGAGCGGAAGATCTGAGCAACGTGTCCTTCGCTGCCGGCTCAAGTGAGTTGAACAAAGACGCCGAAAGCGCGCTAAACACCCTGGCTAAAGCGCTGAAGGAACGCCCTGCCCTACGCCTGGAAATTGAAGGCACGGCCGCTGCCAGCAGCGATGGCCCCTTCCTCGCAGCGCAACGTCTGGAACGTGAATACCAGTACAACTATTACAAAATCCTGCAGCGCCGTGGCGACAAGGTTCCGGCCCAGGCGTCCTTGCTGGAAGTCCCGGAAAGCGAAAAAGCGCCATTGCTCGAAGGCATCTACCGCATCCGCGTGAAACAACAGCCGCCGGCGGAGTGGAAAGACCTGAGCCGCGATGACCGCACGGCCAAGCTGCGTGACGGCGTGATCAAGTTCTGGAGCAACAGCGACGTGCTACTGCGCCAACTCGGTCAGGACCGCGCAAGCACCATCAAGGACTACTTGGTGGATAAGGGCCAGTTGGAAGACGACCGCGTGTACTTCATTGATGCCCACCTGGGACAGGCGGAGAAAGATGGTCGCGTTGTAACGCCTATGCATCTGGATGCTGAATAACCACCGGCACCAGAAATAGAACAGGCCCCGACACAAGTGCCGGGGCCTGTAATGACCACATCCATATGGTCAGTCGCATGAACCTTAGAGGTGCATTTGAGTGGATATCTAACTCACTCGTGGCCGCCGCTTAATTCAAACGAACTGTCGAGCGTTACTCTGCTTTCAGGCCATCGGCCGATACAGCTTTAACGCCTTTGATTTTCTTGGTGATTGCTACGGCGGTGGCTTTCTGTGCGTCGGTAACAGCTACAGTCGACGACAGGGAAACAACGCCTTTGTTGGTTTCGACTTTGATGTCGGTGCCAGGAATACCTTTCTCGGTAACCAGGTCAGCTTTTACCTTGGTGGTGATCCAAGTGTCGCTGGTGGTTTCTTTGGCGTCATGAGCGGCGCCTTTGGTTTTATCGATACCGTCTGCTTTGGTAGCACCGCCAGCCATCAGGCCATCAGCGGAAACAGCGGTCACGCCTTTGATCTTTTTGGTGATCGAGACAGCAGTAGCTTTCTGTGCGTCAGAGATAGCGACTGTCGAGGACAGGGAAACCACGCCTTTGTTGGTTTCAACCTTGATGTCCGAACCAGGAATGCCCTTCTCGGTCAGCAGGTCGGATTTAACTTTGGTGGTGATCCAAGTATCCGAAACGCTTTCCTTAGCCTTGGTAGCTTCGCCAGCCGCCAACGTCATAGGGGCTTGGGAAGTCTGAGCAAAGGCTACGTTAGCACCCATGGCCAGAGTCAGAGCGGTAGCAGTAGCGAGAGCGAACTTCTTCATACGAGTAACTCCTGTTTTATTAAAAGTCTGCAGTACGTAAACCTTGATGCTGCAGCGTTAACAGGGATATTGCAGGCAGTGTGCCAAGTCGAAGCCATAAATTAAATCCTTATAAAACAACAACTTAACAATAATGCTAATTTCCGGAATCGTGCAACTTGCATGAAGCCCATCATGCCTGCATGCAAGTTGCGGCTTTTGCAGTGGGCTAAACGGCTGATTTCACTTCACTTTCCCTCGCCCATAAAAAAAGGACCCCGAAGGGTCCTTTCTTTCAGCATAAGCCAGGGGTAATTAAACGCCCGAAGCCTTGGCTGCTGCTACGTCCTTGATGGACAGCTTGATGCGGCCGCGGTTGTCCACGTCCAGCACCAGCACTTCCACTTCCTGACCTTCTTTCAGAATGTCGGTCACTTTCTCAACACGAGCGTCGCTCAACATGGAGATGTGAACCAGACCGTCTTTGCCCGGCAGGATGTTGACGAATGCGCCGAAGTCGACGATGCGCTCAACCTTACCGACGTAGATCTTGCCGATCTCGGCCTCAGCTGTGATACCCAGAACGCGCTGACGTGCTGCCTCAGCCGCTTCCTTGGTTTCGCCGAAGATCTTGATCGAACCGTCGTCTTCGATATCGATCGAAGCCTTGGTTTCTTCGCAGATCGCACGGATGGTCGCGCCACCTTTACCGATAACATCACGGATTTTGTCGGTGTCGATTTTCATCGCGATCATGGTCGGAGCATTTTCCGACAGCTCGGTGCGAGACTGACCAATGATCTGGTTCATCTGGCCGAGGATGTTCAGGCGCGCTTCCAGGGCTTGGCCCAGAGCGATCTCCATGATTTCTTCGGTGATGCCTTTGATCTTGATGTCCATCTGCAGCGCGGTAACACCTTTAGCGGTACCGGCTACTTTGAAGTCCATGTCGCCCAAGTGGTCTTCGTCACCCAGGATGTCGGTCAGGATGGCGAACTTCTCGCCTTCTTTAACCAGACCCATGGCGATACCGGCAACCGGTGCCTTCATCGGCACACCAGCGTCCATCAGTGCCAGGGAAGCACCACAAACGGAAGCCATGGAGCTGGAACCGTTGGACTCGGTGATTTCCGACACAACACGGATGGTGTAAGGGAACACGTCAGCAGCAGGCAGCATGGCCTGAACCGAACGACGCGCCAAACGGCCGTGACCGATTTCGCGACGACCAGCGCCGCCCATACGACCACACTCGCCCACCGAGAACGGAGGGAAGTTGTAGTGCAGCATGAACGGGTCTTTTTTCTCGCCTTCCAGGGTGTCCAGCAGTTGTGCGTCACGGGCAGTACCCAGGGTCGCGACTACCAGAGCCTGAGTTTCGCCACGGGTGAACAATGCCGAACCGTGAGTTTTCGGCAGAACACCAACTTCGATATTCAGCGGACGCACAGTGCGAGTGTCGCGACCGTCGATACGTGGCTTGCCGTTAACGATGTTCTCGCGAACGGTGCGGTATTCGATTTCACCGAATGCAGCTTTGACTTCGCTGGAAGATGGCTGACCTTCTTCGCCCGAAAGCTTGGCAACAACCTGGTCCTTCAGCTCGCCCAGGCGAGCGTAACGGTCGGCCTTGACGGTGATGGTGTAGGCGTCGGAAATGGCGGCGCCGAACTCGGAGCGGATAGCGCCCAGCAGTTCGGTAGCTTCGGCTTGCGGAGCCCAGGCCCAAGTAGGCTTGGCGGCTTCAGCAGCCAGTTCTTTAACGGCGTTGATCACAACCTGGAATTCGTCGTGAGCAAACAGTACAGCACCCAGCATCTGGTCTTCGGTCAGCTCTTTAGCTTCCGATTCAACCATCAATACGGCTTCCGAAGTACCGGCAACGACCATGTCAAGGCTCGATGCTTTCAGTTGCTCGTAAGTTGGGTTGAGCAGGTAGCCGGTGCTCTCGTGGAAAGCAACGCGGGCAGCGCCGATAGGGCCATCGAAAGGAATGCCGGAGATAGCCAGGGCAGCCGAAGTACCGATCATCGCAGCGACGTCCGGATCGGTTTTCTTGCTGGTGGAAACGACGGTGCAAACAACCTGCACTTCGTTCATGAAGCCTTCTGGGAACAGCGGACGGATCGGACGGTCGATCAGTCGGGAAGTCAGGGTTTCTTTCTCGGAAGGACGGCCTTCACGCTTGAAGAAACCGCCAGGGATCTTACCGGCAGCGTAAGTCTTTTCCTGGTAGTGAACAGAAAGAGGGAAGAAGCCTTTGCTCGGGTCAGCGGTCTTGGCGCCAACAACGGTCACCAATACGGTGACGTCGTCATCAACGGTAACCAGCACTGCGCCGGAGGCTTGACGGGCGATACGGCCTGTCTCAAGGGTAACGGTCGACTGACCGAACTGGAATTTTTTGATAACCGGGTTCACGGTGTCCTACCTTCTTTGTGGCTCTTGGGGAACTTGTTTTCTTACGAAATTCTTGGGCAATGTCGGGAATCGGCCCAACCCTTGTCCAGGGGGTAAAACGTGTATCCAGATAAAACTTGAGGCTGGGAGCCTACCATGGGCCAGCGGGAATCCCACTGACACACGGCAGACAACCAACCTCTAGCGCAATCGCTTATTAGCGACGCAGACCCAGGCGACCGATCAGAGTCTGATAACGACCCAGATCCTTGCCTTTCAGGTAATCCAGCAGCTTACGACGCTGGTTTACCATGCGGATCAGACCACGACGGGAGTGGTGATCTTTACCGTTGGCCTTGAAGTGACCTTGCAGCTTGTTGATGTTGTGGGTCAGCAGTGCAACTTGCACTTCTGGCGAACCAGTGTCACCAACAGCTTGCTGATAGTCAGCAACGATTTGTGCTTTTTCTTGAACGTCGAGAGCCATGAGGCAATCCTTTTTTCAGGAAACCACCCAAAGGGCAGTCTCAACAGGCCAGGGACAAATCCCTGTATCTAAAAATGAGTGTTGACCGTGCCTGTTAACAGCCACACTCGTTCGGTCATTCTGACCGAATCAGTCTACGTGGCGCGATGCGCCCGTCTTCGCTCACTTCACCGATACCGATAAAGCGACCGTTATGATCCTGTACTCGCACCATGCCGAACTTAGGGGCATCCGGGGCACGTACCGGCTGGCCGTTAAGCCAGTAGAACGCGCTGTGCTCCGAGAAGTGCAGCAATGGCCAATCCAGCAAACCACTGTCCGATGGCATCAGGAAGCGATCAACCGCTTCATTGCCGCCTTCGGCGTGTACCGCTTCCAACTCTTCCAGCGTAACCGTCTGGGCCAGGCTGAAAGGTCCGGCCTGAGTGCGTCGCAGTTCTGCTACGTACGCGCCGCAACCGAGCTGTTCACCAATATCTTCCACCAGGGTACGGATATAGGTGCCTTTGCTGCAGTCCACGGCCAGTCGTGCGGTTTCACCCTCACAAGCGAGCAATTCCAAGCGCGCAATAGTAACAGAACGCGGTTCACGCTCCACTACTTCGCCGGCACGTGCCAGCTTGTAAAGTGGCTGCCCGTCACGCTTGAGAGCCGAGTACATCGGCGGTATCTGACTGATTTGCCCACGAAAAGCGGGCAAAGCGGCTTCGATATCAGCACGACCAACGGTCACGTCGCGAACCTGTAAAACATCACCTTCAGCATCCGCCGTGGTGGTGGTCTTGCCCAGTTGCATCAGGGTTTCGTAACCCTTATCGGAATCAAGCAGGTATTGCGAGAACTTGGTCGCTTCGCCAAAGCACAGCGGCAGTACGCCGGTGGCCAGTGGGTCGAGGCTACCGGTATGCCCGGCCTTCTCGGCATTGAGCAGCCAGCGGACCTTCTGCAACGCCGCATTGGACGTAAAGCCAATGGGCTTATCAAGCAGAATGATGCCGCTGACGTTGCGACGGATACGTTTGACCTGAGCCACCGCTTACTCCTTGGCGTCTTCAGGTGTGGACGGATGCTGGCTGTCTTCAGCCACGGCGCGCTCGATCAATGCAGACAAGTGCGCGCCACGCACGACGCTTTCGTCGTAGTGGAAGTGCAACTGCGGAACACTGCGCAGCTTCATTTCGCGGGCCAACTGCATGCGCAGGAAGCCGGCAGCCGAGTTGAGCACTTTGATGCTTTGTGCGATTTCTTCGCTGTTGTCCTGGCCCATCACGGTGATGAAAATCTTGGCGTGACCCACGTCACGGCTCACCTCAACAGCGGTGATGGTGACCAGGCCAACGCGCGGGTCTTTGACTTCGCGACGGATCAGTTGGGCCAGCTCGCGCTGCATTTGATCGCCGATACGTTGGGTACGGCTGTATTCTTTTGCCATGTCTTGTTACCTGTTACTGCCACACGGTGAAACCCATGGGGTCTGAAAGCGGCAAACGCCCGGCCTGACAAAAGCCAGACCGGGCGTTGCGTTTAGAGTCCGTACGCTGCGCGAGGCATTTGCATGCCCACACGCGGCGTGGCTCCGGAAGTGCGCGAGTTAGAGGCTGCGAGCAACCTGAACCTTCTCGTAGACTTCGATCTTGTCGCCAGCCTTGACGTCGTTGTAGCTCTTGACGCCAATACCGCATTCCATGCCGGCACGTACTTCAGAAGCGTCATCCTTGAAGCGGCGCAGGGATTCCAGCTCACCTTCGAAGATAACGATGTCTTCACGCAGTACACGGATTGGACGGTTACGGTACACAGTGCCTTCGACAACCATGCAACCGGCGATCGCGCCGAATTTCGGCGAACGGAACACGTCACGTACCTCGGCGATACCCAGGATATTCTCCCGAACGTCACTGCCAAGCATGCCGGTAAGGGCTTTCTTGACGTCTTCGATGATGTCGTAGATGACGTTGTAGTAACGCATGTCCAGGCCTTCCTGCTCGACGATCTTCCGTGCGCCAGCATCAGCACGCACGTTGAAACCGAACAGTACAGCGTTGGAAGCCAGTGCCAGGTTGGCGTCGGATTCGGTGATACCACCGACACCGCCACCGACAACACGCACTTGCACTTCATCGTTACCCAGGCCATTCAAGGCGCCGTTCAACGCTTCGAGAGAACCACGAACGTCAGATTTAAGGACGATATTAAGCGTCTTCTTCTCTGCCTGGCCCATGTTCTCGAAGATGTTTTCCAGCTTGCCAGCGTGAGCGCGAGCCAGTTTGACTTCACGGAACTTGCCTTGACGGAACAGAGCCACTTCACGGGCTTTCTTCTCGTCGGACAGCACGCTCATCTCGTCGCCAGCGTCCGGGGTACCATCCAGGCCGAGGATCTCGACAGGGATGGAAGGACCCGCTTCTTTGATTGGCTTGCCGTTCTCGTCGAGCATGGCACGTACACGGCCATAGTTCGAACCGACCAGCACCATATCGCCTTGGCGCAGGGTACCGTCTTGAACCAGCACGGTCGCAACCGGGCCACGACCTTTGTCGAGACGCGATTCAACCACAACGCCACGACCAGGGGCCGATGGAGTTGCTTTCAGTTCGAGTACTTCAGCTTGCAGCAGGACCGCTTCGAGCAGTTCGTCCACGCCAGTACCGACTTTCGCCGAAACCGAAACGAATGGCGTATCACCGCCCCACTCTTCAGAGGTCACGCCGTGAACCGACAGTTCGCTGCGGATGCGATCGAGATCGGCGCCCGGCTTGTCGATCTTGTTCACGGCAACAACCAGAGGAACACCAGCGGCTTTTGCGTGCTGGACAGCTTCAATGGTCTGCGGCATCACGCCGTCGTCCGCTGCAACAACCAGGATCACGATGTCAGTCGCCTTAGCACCACGGGCACGCATTGCGGTAAACGCGGCGTGACCTGGGGTGTCGAGGAAGGTGACCATGCCGCGCTCGGTTTCAACGTGGTACGCACCGATGTGCTGAGTGATACCACCGGCTTCGCCAGCAGCTACCTTGGCACGACGAATGTAGTCGAGTAGCGAAGTCTTACCATGGTCAACGTGACCCATTACGGTCACGACTGGCGCACGGGAGAACGTCTCACCTTCAAACTTCAGGGATTCTGCCAGGGAATCTTCCAGGGCGGTGTCGCTGACCAGGGTCACTTTGTGGCCCAGTTCTTCGGCTACCAGTTGAGCAGTTTCCTGATCAAGCACCTGGTTGATGGTCGCTGGAGTACCCAGTTTGAACATGAACTTGATGATTTCAGCAGCCTTGACCGACATCTGATTGGCAAGATCGCCAACAGTGATGGTCTCGCCAATCTGCACATCACGCACGACAGGA
This sequence comes from Pseudomonas sivasensis, assembly GCF_021391435.1. Lineage (NCBI taxonomy): Bacteria > Pseudomonadati > Pseudomonadota > Gammaproteobacteria > Pseudomonadales > Pseudomonadaceae > Pseudomonas > Pseudomonas sivasensis. The sequence goes on from NZ_CP090029.1 coordinate 5,387,439, forward strand.
CCGGTTGGGCTCTGGAAACCGTGGGCGTTGCGCTTCTTCAGCTTGGCCTTGCCGCGACCACCGCGACGGAAGCCATCGCTTTCTTCGTCGGTAGTACGTGGAGCAACGCGTGGAGCAGGCGCTTTCTCTTTGACCGAAGCACGATGCGGAGCGTTTTTGCGCTCGCCATCGCCACCACCACCGCGACGATTGTTATCGTCGGCACGTGGTTTGTCCGGACGACGAGGTTCCTCACGCTTACGGGCATCAGCAGCAGGTGCTGGTGCAGCGGCAACCGGAGCGGCCTCGCGCACAGCTTCCACAGGAGCGCTAGGCGCGGCGACCGCATCAGCCGAAGCAGTTTGCGCAGCAGCAGGCTGGCGACGCGCTTCTTCTTCGGCGCGACGCTTGGATTCTTCTTCAGCCTTCTGACGAGCAGCATTATCTACTGCGCGACGTTCATCCAGTTCACGCTTGCGCTCGGCTTCAATTTCTTCCGGGCTGCGCTGTACGAAGACTTTCTTCTTGCGTACTTCAACGCTGATGCTCTTGCTACCAGCAACACGCAGGGTGCTGGTGGTTTTGCGCTGCAATGTAATCTTGCGCGGTTCTTCCACTTTCGCCTTGTGGCTGCTCTTCAAGTGAGTCAGCAAAGACTGCTTCTCACTATCGCTCACACCTTCATCGGCGGCGGTGTGCGGCAGACCTGCCTCACGCATCTGCTGCAACAGGCGCTCTACCGGTGTTTTGACCTCATCGGCCAGTTGTTTCACCGTGACTTGCGTCATGCACTTCTCTCCTCAGGCCGCGCCTAATTACTCGAACCAATGGGCTCGGGCGGCCATGATCAACTTGCCGGCACGATCATCGTCAATGCCGTCGATGTCGAGCAGATCGTCAATAGACTGCTCGGCCAGGTCTTCGCGGGTAATTACGCCGCGCACCGCCAGTTCCATCGCCAAATCCTTGTCCATACCCTCAAGCGAGAGTAGGTCTTCGGCCGGATGGGCGTCTGCCAGCTTTTCCTCAGTAGCGATGGCTTTAGTCAACAAACGATCCTTGGCCCGAGCGCGAAGCTCGTTGACGGTGTCTTCGTCAAAGCCGTCGATGTTGAGCATTTCTTCCAACGGTACGTAGGCAATCTCTTCCAGGCTGGTGAAGCCTTCATCTACCAGCACCTGTGCCAGGTCTTCGTCGACTTCCAACTCGTCAATGAAGTTGCGCAGGATGTCACCGGTTTCAGCTTGCTGCTTAGCCTGGATGTCCGATTCGGTCATCACGTTCAGGGTCCAGCCGGTCAATTGGCTGGCCAGACGCACGTTCTGACCACCACGACCAATGGCCTGAGCCAGATTGTCTGCGCCAACGGCGATGTCCATTGCATGGGCATCTTCGTCAACGATAATTGCCGCCACTTCAGCAGGCGACATGGCGTTGATCACGAACTGCGCCGGGTTATCGTCCCACAGGACGATGTCCACACGCTCACCGCCCAATTCGCCCGACACTGCCTGGACGCGCGAACCGCGCATACCGATGCAAGCGCCTTGCGGGTCGATGCGTTTGTCCTTGGAACGGACCGCGATCTTGGCGCGCGAACCCGGGTCGCGGGACGCAGCCATGACTTCGATCAGGCCTTCGGCGATTTCCGGCACTTCGATACGGAACAGCTCGATCAGCATTTCCGGCGCGGTACGCGACAGGATCAACTGAGGGCCACGGTTCTCGGTGCGGATTTCCTTGAGCAGCGCACGCAAACGCACGCCGACACGGAAGGTTTCGCGAGAGATGATGTCTTCGCGGGCCAGCAACGCTTCGGCGTTGTTGCCCAGATCGACGATCACATTGTCGCGGGTAACTTTTTTCACAGTGCCGGAGATAATTTCTCCCAGCCGCTCGCGATAGGCGTCAACGACTTGAGCGCGCTCGGCTTCACGAACCTTCTGCACGATGACCTGCTTGGCGGTCTGTGCAGCAATGCGGCCGAACTCGATGGACTCGATCTTTTCTTCGACGACATCACCAACCTGGGCGCCTGGGTGCGTTTCGGCAACCTTGCTTGGCCAGGTTTCGATGGCCGGATCATCAAGATCGGCTTCTTCGACGACCGTCCAGCGACGGAAAGTCTCATAGGCACCGGTGTGGCGGTTAATTTCCACACGCAGATCAACTTCGTCTTCAAAACGCTTTTTGGTAGCAGTGGCCAGAGCCAACTCCAGCGCTTCAAAAATCACGTTTGCCGGTACGCCCTTTTCATTGGATACCGACTCAACAACCAGCAGTACTTCTTTGCTCATCGTACGCCTCGCCTTTCGCAAGCCATTGGATCCGCGGGATCCGCGTCTCAGTCAAAACTGGGAATAATGTTGGCCTTGTCGATCATATCGATCGGCAACAGGAACTCATGGTCTTCTACCTGCACCACGACATCCTGTTCTTCTACACCGCGCAGAAGGCCCTGAAAGTTGCGTCGTCCTTCAAAAGGAGATCGCAGCTTGATCTTCACTTGTTCACCGGCAAATTTTGCAAACTGATCAATAGTGAACAGTGGGCGTTCCATGCCTGGCGAGGAAACTTCGAGGGTGTATTCAACGGAAATTGGATCTTCAACATCCAGCACACCGCTGATCTGACGGCTGACAATGGCACAATCGTCCACCAGCACACCGCCCTCTTTATCGATATAAACGCGCAACATTGAGTGGCGACCTTGAGCCGAAAACTCAACACCCCAGCATTCATAGCCTAGGGCCACGACCACCGGGGCCAACAAGGCCTGCAACTCTTCTAGCTTGCTCGACACCTGAACCCCCTCGTGCATGTATGTGCATGCTGTGCAAAATAAAAAAATGGGCGAAACGCCCATCCTTGAAACGCCGTCGAACAGCGGCGTTGAAAGTGTCCAGCTAACAAAAAGCCCCTTAAAAGGGGCTCCGCTAAAACTGGTTGCGGGGGCCGGATTTGAACCGACGACCTTCGGGTTATGAGCCCGACGAGCTACCAGACTGCTCCACCCCGCGACAAAGCTGGGGCGGAAGTATACGACCGATCCCTTACAGGGTCAATGTAACCTTCCACCTACAAGAAAGCCCGCAACAGCGGGCTCTCCTGATAATTGGTACCGAGAAGGGGACTCGAACCCCTACACCCTATGGGCACAACCACCTCAAGGTTGCGTGTCTACCAATTCCACCACCTCGGCAATACAGCGCTTACAACCCTTCTTACTTCTGCTCTTGAGCTGGAGGTACGTCAGTCGCTGGAGTAGCCGACTTTTGCTCTTGAAGCACCGGGACATCATCAGAAGCCGGTTTTGCTTTTGGTACTTCCAACACTGCTGGGTTTGGCAAACCTACTTGAGTCAGCACATGAGCTTTCTCTTTAGCAAAGTAACCTAACCCTAAGCTGGTTATGAAGAAACCGGCGGCAAGTATAGCAGTAAACTTACTAAGAAAGGTAGAGGAACCTTGGCTTCCGAATACAGTATTTGAAGCACCTGCACCAAAAGACGCACCAGCATCCGCACCTTTACCCTGTTGCAACAAAACCAGGGCAACTACGCCCAGGGCTGCCAACAGATGAAAAACGACTACGACTGTTTCCAGCATTTTTTCAGTTTCCCGCGGCGCGACAAATCGCACCGAACTCATCTGCATTCAGGGAAGCTCCACCAATGAGCCCCCCATCGATATCCGGCATGCCGAACAGTTCGACCGCATTGGCCGCCTTCACGCTGCCGCCGTATAGAAGCCGCACACCTCGTGCGATTTCAGAATTCTCTGCCGCTAACTGCGCACGGATGGCTGCGTGCACATCCTGCGCCTGTTGCGGTGTAGCAGTCAGCCCGGTGCCAATGGCCCAGACCGGCTCGTAAGCAATTACCGCCTTTGCGAAAGCACCAACACCCAGCTCCTCGATGATGCTGCCAAGCTGACGCGAGACAACCTCAAGAGTCTTGCCAGATTCACGCTGCTCAAGGGTCTCCCCAATACACAGCACCGGAATCAAGCCACAAGCCTGTGCAGCTGCGAACTTGCGATTGAGTGTTCCATCACGCTCGCCCATCATCTGACGGCGCTCGGAGTGCCCAACAAGCACATAGGAACAACCCGCATCAACCAGCTGACTCGGTGCAATCTCACCGGTCAACGCACCTTGCATGGCTTCCACCGCAGAATTCTGCGAGCCGACCTGAATCGACTTACCTTTCAAGCCATCAACCACTTGGGTGATATGCAAGCAAGGCGGGAACACCGCGATGTCAACACCGCTAGGCAAGGCCAAGTGACGAAGGCCATTGATCAGCTCAGCGACACTGGCGCGGGTACCGTGCATCTTCCAGTTACCAGCTACCATAGTGCGACGCATGCTGTACCTCGTCGGTCAAAGTGGGCGCAGATGTTACCCAACCACATCATCACTGGCAAGCCGAATTCAGGCGCAAACTTCAGTTACCAGTTTTGCCAGGTCTTCGGCGTGGCCGCGAACCTGTATTTCATCGTCACCTTCGACCATAACGCGCACCAAAGGCTCTGTGCCGGACTTACGTAGCAATACCCGTCCACGACCAGCCATTGCCAGGGTCGCGCGCTCGCAAGCCTCTTTGACAGCAGGGTGGTCGATCGGGTTTTCTCCACCTGCGAAACGCACGTTAAGCAATACTTGCGGGCATTTGCGCAAAGCCTGACGAGCCTGAGCCAGGCTCTCTTCGCGGCGACGCAAAGCCAATAGCACCTGCAACGCAGCAATAATCGCGTCACCGGTGGTGGTGTGCTGGAAGCACACCACGTGCCCGGAGTTCTCACCACCTACCTGCCAGTTACGCTCCAGCAGCTCGGCGATCACATATCGGTCACCGACATTGGCGCGAACAAAAGGAATACCCAGGTCTGCCAACGCAAGCTCAAGCCCAAGATTGCTCATCAGCGTACCGACGACACCGCCTTGCAGCTTGTTGCGCTCATGCAGGTCGCGGGCAATGATAAACAACAGATCATCGCCATCGACCACGGCACCCGTGTGGTCAACCATCAGCACGCGGTCGCCGTCACCGTCGAAGGCAATACCGAGGTCGGCATGCTCGGCCAGGACAGCAGCTTGCAGCTGCTCCATATGGGTCGAGCCGCAGTTCTCGTTGATGTTCAGTCCGTTGGGCTGAGCCGACAGCACAGTCACGTCTGCGCCCAGCTCCTTAAATACGCTTGGCGCGACTTTGTAGGTCGCACCATGGGCGCAGTCGACGACAACCTTCAGGCCGGCAAAGTTGGTACTGGTTGGCACACTGCTCTTGCAGAACTCGATATAACGACCGGATGCGTCATTGATCCGCGACACCTTGCCCAGCTTGCTGGACTCGACCACGGTCATCGGCGCATCCAACAGCTCTTCGATCATCAACTCAATCTCGTCCGGCAATTTGGTGCCCTGCCCCGAGAAAAACTTGATGCCATTGTCGTCATGAGGGTTGTGCGAGGCGCTGATCACAATACCTGCTTCAGCGTGAAACGTACGCGTCAGGTAAGCGATCGCCGGAGTCGGCATCGGGCCCAGCAACATCACATCAGCACCTGCGGCGGACAAGCCAGCCTCTAGCGCAGACTCAAACATGTACCCGGAAATCCGGGTGTCCTTGCCCACCAGGATGCGGCATGCGCCCATGCTGCGGAACGCCATGCCTGCCGCCCAACCCAGCTTGAGCATGAAATCTGGAGTAATCGGAAACTCGCCGACCCGACCACGGATCCCGTCGGTGCCAAAGTATTTTTTTGTCATAAGTGCTCCATCATTCTTATTCGGCAGATTCTACAGCGGCAATCATGCGCACCACATCCACGGTTTCTGCAACGTCATGCACACGCAAGATGCGTGCGCCTTTGGTCACTGCAAGTGCCGCCAGTGCGAGGCCACCATACAACCGCTCACCCACCGGACGGCTCAATGCCAGCCCTATCATGCTCTTGCGCGATACACCGACCAACAGGGGCCGACCAAGGGCATGCAAGGACTCCATGTGTTTGAACAAACTTAAATTGTGTTGCAGGGTCTTGGCGAAACCAAACCCCGGATCAAGGATGATCCTTTCCGGCGCAATACCTACCGCAGCGCATTGGGCAACGCGTTCTGAGAGAAAACCACTCACCTCACCAACCAGGTCATCATAGTGCGGACTGTCCTGCATATTGCCGGGCTCACCCAGCATATGCATCAAACACACCGGCAAACCGGTAGCCGCAGCTGCATCCAGAGCGCCGTCGCGCTGCAGGGACCGCACATCGTTGATCAAGCCGGCACCTAATCGCGCAGTCTCACGCATCACGGCCGGGGTGGAAGTATCAACCGAAATAATCACATCCAACTCTCGAGCGATGCGCTCGACAATCGGCGCCACGCGCTCCAACTCTTCCAGAGGAGAAACAACGCGAGCACCAGGCCGAGTTGATTCACCACCGACATCAATCAAGGTCGCGCCGGCCGCCACCATGGCTTCTGCGTGACGCAGTGCAGCATCAAGTTGGCTGAAGCGGCCACCATCGGAAAAGGAGTCAGGGGTTACATTAAGAATGCCCATAACATGTGTATGGGCCAAATCAAGAACCCGGTTGCCGCAAGGCAACCGGGGGGAGGACGAAGCAAAAGTCATTTCAAACCTTAGTGGTCAGCTGCCGGGCCACCGATTGGGGTTTCAGGGCGCTCGTTCTGAACCACAGGCGGGGTGCCCGAAGTACCCGAACCACCTTCCCAATCACGAGGCTCACGAGGTGCACGACCGGCCATAATGTCGTCGATCTGGTCTGCATCGATGGTCTCGTACTTCATCAATGCATCAGCCATTGCATCGAGCTTGTCGCGATTATCGGTCAGGATTTGTTTGGCCGTGCCATAGCACTGGTCAATGATACTGCGCACCTCGGAGTCAATCAGCTTGGCTGTCTCACCGGAGAAACTGGCGTTTTGACCACCGCCGCCACGACCCAGGAATACTTCACCTTCTTCCTCGGCGTACATCAAAGGACCGAGCTTTTCCGACAAGCCCCACTTGGTCACCATGTTTCGCGCAATCTGACTGGCGCGCATGATGTCGTTGGAAGCCCCAGTGGTCACGCCGTCGAAGCCCAATGTCATCTCTTCAGCGATTCGACCGCCGTACAGAGAGCAGATCTGACTGATCAACGCACGCTTGGAGAGACTGTAACGATCCTCTTCCGGCAGGAACATGGTGACACCCAAGGCGCGACCACGAGGAATGATCGACACTTTGTAGACTGGATCATGCTCAGGCACGACACGCCCCACAATGGCGTGACCCGCTTCGTGATAAGCAGTGTTCTGCTTCTCTTTTTCGGACATGACCATGGATTTGCGCTCAGCGCCCATCATGATCTTATCTTTCGCCAGTTCGAACTCTTTCATTTCAACAATGCGCTTGCCGGTACGGGCTGCAAACAGCGAAGCCTCGTTCACCAGGTTGGCCAAGTCAGCACCGGAGAAGCCTGGAGTACCACGGGCAATCACAGCCGGAGCTACGTCGTCACCCATTGGGACTTTGCGCATGTGCACTTTCAGAATCTGTTCACGACCACGAATGTCCGGCAGACCAACCACAACCTGACGGTCGAAGCGACCCGGACGAAGCAGTGCAGGGTCAAGCACGTCTGGACGGTTGGTTGCGGCTATCACGATAATGCCGTCATTCATCTCAAAACCATCCATCTCGACCAGCAGCTGGTTGAGAGTCTGCTCACGCTCATCGTGGCCACCACCCATGCCGGCCCCACGATGGCGACCAACGGCGTCGATTTCATCGATAAAGATGATGCATGGCGCGTGCTTCTTGGCCTGTTCAAACATATCGCGAACGCGGCTGGCGCCGACACCAACGAACATTTCAACGAAGTCAGAACCGGAAATCGTGAAGAACGGCACCTTGGCTTCGCCAGCAATCGCCTTGGCCAGCAAGGTTTTACCGGTACCTGGAGGGCCGACCATCAGCACGCCGCGAGGAATACGACCACCAAGGCGCTGAAATTTGCCTGGATCGCGTAAGAACTCCACCAACTCGCCGACTTCTTCCTTCGCCTCATCGCAACCTGCTACGTCAGCCAGGGTGGTCTTCACCTGATCCTCAGAGAGCAGGCGCGCCTTGCTCTTGCCGAAGCTCATCGGCCCGCCCTTGCCCCCCGCACCGCCCTGCATCTGGCGCATGAAGAACATGAACACGGCAATGATCACCAGGATCGGGAAGCTTGCCACCAGGAGTTGAGTCCAAATGCTCTGCTGCTCAGGCTGCTTGCCTTCGACAACCACGTGGTTATCCACCAGGTCACCGATCAGACCGTTGTCCTGGATTGCCGGACGAATGGTCTTGAAGCTATCGCCATCGTTGCGTTTGCCGGTGATCACGTAGCCATCAACCGCTACGCGCTCGACCTTGCCATCCTTAACTTGCTGGATGAAGTCGGAATAGTTGAGGGTCTGCGGCTCGTTAGGACTGGAGAAGTTGTTCATCACCGTCACGAGGACAGCCGCGATGATCAACCACAGGATCAGATTCTTTGCCATATCGTTCAATTAACTACCCTCTGAAGCAAGCTCCGCTACTGGCGCGCGCTTCGCATGATATTCACCGGCCTAACTTACTACATTACCTACAACTCTGGCAGGCGCCGTCTGTAACCCTTTGTGAAACTTTGACTACATAATATTCGTAAAGCTTCGTGACGAAAGCGACATAAAAAAACCTATCGCCCTCCTCGAATAAATCAAAAACGCTCTTCGCTCGCCGCACCTTCAACCCCGCGGAACCCGCGGCACAACAGATATTGCTCGCGAGACCGGTCACGGGAAGAGTCCGGCTTTCGCGTCTGCACCTTGTCGAACAGCTTGCGAATGTTCTTGTGATACTCGTCAAAACCTTCGCCCTGGAAGACTTTCACAAGGAAATCACCGCCCGGACGCAACACCCGGCCCGCCAAATCCAGTGCCAATTCACAGAGGAACATGGCCCGCGGCATATCGACGGCCGGTAATCCACTCATATTGGGGGCCATGTCGGAAATCACAAGGTCTACCTGCGAATTTCCCACGGCCTCCAGAATCTCGGCCAATACCGAGTCCTGGGTGAAGTCGCCGTGCACAAAGGTCACATCCGGGATGCTGTCCATCTCAAGGATGTCGGACGCGATCAATCTTCCCTGGCCACCAATCAGACGACTGGTCACTTGAGACCAGCCACCCGGCGCCGCGCCAAGATCAATCACGCTCATGCCCGGACGAATCAATTTGTCCTTGTCCTGAATCTCCAGGAGCTTGTAACTGGCCCGCGAACGGTAGCCGTCCTTCTGCGCCTTTTTGACGTAAGGATCGTTGAAATGCTCTTGCAGCCACTTAAGGCTAGTTTTGGAACGGGCCACGGGCCACCTCGAAAATAAAACGGGTCGTGATTAACTGGGCGGTCCCGGACTCGCTCGGGTAAACTGGCCGCCGCTTTTTACAAGATCAGACGCAGGGGTCAGATTATGCCGCTCACTCAAGAGCAGAAGAAACAGTACAAATCCATTGGCCACCATCTGAAACCAGTTCTGATTGTGGCAGACAACGGTTTGACTGAGGGTGTGTTAGCCGAACTTGAACGCGCATTGGGCGATCACGAACTGATCAAGATCAAGGTCAACATCCTTGACCGCGAAGCGCGCCTGGCCGCCATTGCAGAACTGTGCAAGGTTGGCAAAGCGGACCTGGTTCAGGTCATCGGCAAGATGGCGCTGCTGTATCGCAAGAACTTCAGCGTCAACAAGCAACTGTCGAACGTTCATCGCTTCAAATGACACAAGGGTCACGGGCGTGCTTTGCGCGCCCTGCCACTCCATCCTGGCGCGGGCTGTACTACCAACACCAAGCCGGAGAACCCTAGCACAAGATAGCTGAATAGCTGCCAGCGCAACGCTTCCGGCAGCCACACATGCACGATGCAATACATTGCACACGCATACAGCGCCATCAACAGCAGTTGGCCGCGAATATCCCGCCACAAACTCACAAACCCCTCAGCCTTGACCAGCACCAATGCCTGAAGGGTCACGCACGCCGCTGCAAAACCCACCAGCAACGCACTCAGTAATCCATCGATCTCATCGATCAACAGCGGAGCCAGGCCAATAAGGCCCAGCACCGGGAGTACACCAATGTGCAGCAACCACAGGCCACCCACCCAAAGCATCTGGGAGAGCTGCCAAAGCATGGCGCCCGCACGAAGCGGGCGCCGCCTTTCAGACGTGACGAACTTCAACAATCTCGTACTCGATCACGCCACCAGGTGTTTTTACAGCGACCACATCACCCTCTTCCTTGGCAATCAAGGCGCGGGCCAGCGGCGAACCGACAGAGATCTTGCCGAGTTTGAAATCAGCTTCGTCTTCGCCAACGATGTGATAGACCACGCTTTCGTCCGTCTCGACGTTAGCGATTTCCACGGTCGTGCCGAAAATCACCTTGCCGGTTTTCGGAATGGTCGTGACATCGATGATGACCGCATTCTGCATGCGCCCTTCGATGTCACGGATCCGCGCCTCGACCATACCTTGCTGCTCGCGAGCAGCGTGGTATTCAGCGTTTTCCTTCAAGTCACCCAGCTCGCGGGCCGTACCGATGTCCTGGCTCAACTTAGGACGTACGACCTTGGTCAGATGGGCGTGCTCCTCTTCCAGGGCCTTTGCGCCCTGGACGGTCATTGGGTATTTGATCATGCCTTCAATCCTGCGTGTAGATCCTGCAAGCGGCGCACGGTCTTTTCCGGACCGAACTTGAGCGCTTCACAGATAGCTTCGCCAGCAGCAATGGTGGTGGTGCAGTAGATCTTGTGCTGCAAGGCATTACGGCGAATAGAGTAGGAATCCGCGATCGACTGACGACCTTCGGTGGTGTTGATGATCAGAGTAACTTCGTCATTCTTGATCATGTCGACCACGTGCGGACGGCCTTCCGTCACCTTGTTTACGCGTCGCACCTTCAGGCCTGCCGCTTCGATCAGCTTGGCGGTACCTGCTGTGGCAACTACTTCAAAGCCCAAGCTGATCAGATCACGGGCAACGCCCGCAACCAGTGGTTTGTCGTCATCACGCACACTGATAAACGCAGTTCCGCCGGTCGGTAGCACTTCACTGGCGCCCATCTGAGCTTTGGCAAATGCTTCACCGAAGGTATCGCCCACGCCCATCACTTCACCGGTGGACTTCATCTCTGGGCCCAGGATTGGGTCCACACCAGGGAATTTGGCGAATGGGAACACCGCCTCTTTCACGCTATAGAAGTTCGGAATGATTTCCTTGGTGAAGCCGATTTCCTTCAGGGTCTTACCAGCCATCACACGGGCAGCGATCATGGCCAGGGACACACCGATGCACTTGGATACAAACGGTACGGTACGCGAAGCACGTGGGTTAACCTCAATGACGTAGATGTCTTCGCCTTGCAGCGCCAACTGAACGTTCATCAGGCCGACAACACCCAACTCAAGGGCCATTTTCTTGACCTGCTCGCGCATCTCATCTTGGATGTGCAGCGGCAACGAATATGGCGGCAGCGAGCATGCGGAGTCACCGGAGTGAACGCCTGCCTGCTCGATGTGCTGCATGATCGCGCCGATCACCACGTCGGTGCCGTCACAAACCGCATCCACGTCCATTTCGATGGCGCAGTTGAGGAAGTGGTCCAGCAGCACCGGGCTGTCATTGGACACTTTCACCGCATCACGCAAGTAACGCTTGAGCTCGTCCTCTTCGTAGACGATTTCCATCGCCCGACCGCCCAACACATAGGAAGGACGCACCACCAACGGATAGCCGATCTTGCTGGCTGCACGGATGGCTTCATCTTCGCTGCGCACGGTAGCGTTTGGCGGCTGACGCAGGTTAAGGCGCTCAACCATTTGCTGGAAGCGTTCACGGTCTTCAGCGCGGTCGATAGCGTCCGGGCTGGTACCGATAATCGGCACTCCAGCAGCCTCAAGCGCACGCGCCAGTTTAAGCGGGGTTTGGCCGCCATACTGCACGATCACGCCTTTCGGCTTCTCAACGCGCACGATTTCCAGCACGTCTTCCAGTGTCACTGGCTCGAAGTACAGCCGATCAGAGGTGTCGTAGTCGGTGGAAACAGTTTCCGGGTTGCAGTTGACCATGATGGTCTCGTACCCGTCGGCGCGCAGAGCGAGCGCAGCGTGCACACAGCAGTAGTCGAACTCGATGCCTTGGCCGATACGGTTAGGACCGCCGCCCAGGATCATGATCTTGTCACGACCCGACGGCGCAGCCTCGCACTCTTCCTCGTAGGTGGAGTAAAGGTACGCGGTATCGGTGGAGAACTCGGCCGCACAGGTATCAACGCGCTTGTAGACCGGGAAGATGTCCAACTTATGGCGATGCGTGCGCAGGTTCTTCTCGGTCACACCCAGCAGTTTGGCCAGGCGCTGATCGGAGAAGCCTTTGCGCTTGAGGCGGAACATCATGTCGCGGTCGATGCTAGCCAGCCCCAGGGTCTTGACCTTCTCTTCTTCCTTGATCAGATCTTCGATCTGTACCAAGAACCATGGGTCGATCATGTTCATGCCGAAGATGTCTTCGACAGTCATACCGGCACGGAAGGCGTCAGCGACGTACCAGATACGCTCGGCGCCCGGCACAGTCAGCTCACGCTTGAGCACGCTCATGCTTTCCGGGTTGCTCAGGTCGAGCTTCTCGTCGAGGCCGCAAACCCCCACTTCCAGACCACGCAGAGCTTTCTGCAAGGACTCCTGGAACGTACGGCCGATGGCCATAACTTCGCCGACCGACTTCATCTGAGTGGTCAGACGCGCGTCAGCCTTGGCGAATTTCTCAAAGGCAAAACGTGGAAGCTTGGTCACTACGTAGTCGATGGACGGCTCGAAGGACGCAGGGGTCTTGCCGCCGGTGATGTCGTTCGACAACTCGTCCAGGGTGTAACCCACAGCCAGCTTGGCCGCGACCTTCGCAATCGGGAAGCCGGTAGCTTTAGAGGCAAGGGCCGACGAACGGGAAACACGCGGGTTCATCTCGATCACGACCATACGACCGGTGTCCGGGCAGATGCCGAACTGGACGTTGGAACCGCCGGTTTCCACACCGATCTCACGCAATACCGCCAGGGAGGCATTACGCAGGATCTGATATTCCTTGTCCGTCAGGGTTTGTGCAGGAGCAACAGTGATCGAGTCACCGGTGTGCACGCCCATCGGATCGAAGTTTTCGATGGAGCAGACGATGATGCAGTTGTCCTTCTTATCGCGGACAACCTCCATCTCATATTCTTTCCAGCCGATCAGGGACTCGTCGATCAGTAGCTCTTTGGTCGGAGACAGGTCCAGACCACGGGCGCAGATTTCTTCGAACTCTTCACGGTTGTAGGCGATGCCACCACCGGTGCCGCCCATGGTAAAGGACGGACGAATGATGCACGGGAAACCGAGGGTTTCCAGAACCGCATAGGCCTCTTCCATACTGTGGGCGATGCCGGAACGCGGGCACGCCAGGCCGATGGATTTCATGGCCTTGTCGAAACGCGAACGGTCTTCAGCCTTGTCGATGGTGTCGGCATTGGCGCCGATCATCTCTACGCCGAATTTTTCCAGGACGCCTTCGCGCTCCAGGTCCAGGGCACAGTTCAGAGCGGTCTGGCCACCCATGGTTGGCAACAGGGCGTCCGGACGCTCCTTCTCGATGATCTTGGCAACAGTTTGCCATTTGATCGGCTCGATGTAGGTGGCGTCAGCCATGTCCGGGTCGGTCATGATCGTGGCCGGGTTGGAGTTCACCAGGATGACGCGGTAGCCCTCTTCGCGCAGGGCCTTGCAAGCCTGGGCGCCGGAGTAGTCGAATTCGCAAGCCTGGCCGATTACGATCGGGCCAGCGCCGAGAATCAGGATGCTTTTTATGTCTGTACGTTTTGGCATGGGTTTGTCACTCAAATCCGCAGGTCAATCGGCAAGCCGTCTTGAACAATCTTTGAAGAACCTGCGGGGGCCACCGGGTTTCGGGGCCGCCCGCAGGCCGCTCAGTCAGCGTCGCTTGGCCATCTCATTAATGAAACGGTCGAACAGCGGCGCTACGTCGTTCGGGCCCGGGCTGGCTTCAGGGTGGCCCTGGAAGCTGAACGCGCTTTTGTCGGTGCGTTCGATGCCTTGAAGGGAACCGTCGAACAGCGACTTGTGAATTGCCCGGACGTTGCCCGGCAAGGTCGCTTCATCCACCGCAAACCCGTGGTTCTGACTGGTGATCATCACAACGCCTGTATCCAAGTCCTGCACAGGGTGGTTGGCACCGTGATGGCCATGACCCATTTTCAGAGTCTTGGCACCGGAGGCCAACGCCAACAGCTGGTGGCCCAGGCAGATACCGAATACCGGAATCTCGGTTTCCAGCACTTCCTTGATGGCCTGGATGGCATAGTCGCAAGGCTCCGGGTCACCCGGGCCGTTGGACAGGAACACACCGTCCGGTTGCAGGGCCAGAACATCGCTGGCCGGGGTTTGCGCAGGAACAACGGTCACGCGGCAACCGCGCTCAACCAGCATGCGCAGGATGTTGTATTTAACGCCGTAGTCGTAAGCGACCACGTGATAAGGCAGGTCAGCCGCGTCGATGGTCTCGTGGCTATCGGTCTTCAAGTCCCAGACCGTAGAGCGCCACTCGTACTGTTCCTTGGTGCTGACGACTTTCGCCAGGTCCATGCCTTTCAGGCCTGGGAAGCCTTGCGCCGCGGCAATCGCCGCTTCTTCGGAAATATTGTCACCGACCATGATGCAGCCATTCTGCGAGCCTTTTTCACGCAGGATGCGTGTGAGGCGACGCGTATCGATACCGGCGATCGCCACAACGTTATTGGCTTTCAGGTAATCCGACAGCGACATCGTGTTACGCCAGTTGCTCGCAACCAATGGCAGGTCACGAATGACCAGGCCGGCCGACCATACACGATCAGACTCGACGTCTTCCGGTGTGGTACCGGTATTGCCGATGTGCGGATAGGTCAGGGTAACGATTTGCTGGGCGTAGGAAGGATCGGTAAGGATTTCCTGATAGCCGGTCATGGCGGTGTTAAACACCACCTCTCCAACGGTTTGACCGTCGGCTCCAATGGCTTCGCCGCGAAAAATGCTGCCATCAGCAAGGGCGAGTATGGCTGGCTTAGTCAAGAAGACCTCCCGTAAATAAAGCCTGAAAGGGCGATCGCAGGTTGTAAAAAAGCGGAGTGACGTATGGACACGTCACCCCGCTTCTTCACTGAATTATTCTGCGCGCTTTTAGTGGACACACTAAAGCTGTAGCTTACAGAAAAAGGCTTTTTTGGTCCACCGCTAATGAGCCTTAAAGGCAGGAGAATGCGACAGGACGTCGCTTAGCGGGTAAAAACGGGGCCTTAGGATAATCCTGAGACCCCGTTTTAGCTACTGATTAGTGAAGATCCAGTACATCGCGCATGTCGTACAGGCCTGCTTCACGACCTTCCAACCAAAGCGCAGCACGCACCGCCCCCTTGGCGAATGTCATGCGACTGGAAGCCTTGTGTGTGATTTCCAGGCGCTCGCCCTCGGTGGCGAACAGCACGGTGTGGTCACCCACAACATCACCACCGCGAACGGTCGCAAAGCCAATGGTGTCACGCGCTCGCGCACCGGTATGGCCTTCACGACCGTAAACGGCCACTTTAGACAGGTCACGCCCAAGCGCATCAGCAATAGCTTCGCCCATGCGTAGCGCTGTACCCGACGGCGCATCGATCTTGTGACGGTGATGCGTTTCGATAATCTCGATATCCGCCTCATCACCCAGCACGCGCGCCGCCATATCCAGCAACTTGAGCGACAGGTTCACGCCAACACTGAAGTTGGCAGCGAAGACGACAGGAATATCCTTGCCCGCCTCCACCAACAACTGCTTCTGCTCGGCAGTCAAACCCGTGGTACCGATCACCATCGCCTTGCCCGCCTTACGGCAGAATGCGAGATTTTTCAGCATCACTTCCGGCAGCGTGAAATCGATCAGCACGTCGAATTCGTCAGCCACCTGCTCCAGGTTGCCGGACAACGACACACCGATACGCCCCAGCGAAGCCAACTCACCCGCATCCGCACCAATCAACGTGCTGCCAGGGCGAACAATCGCCGCAGTCAGCCCAGAGGCCGGCGAACGCTGCTGCACTGCTTCGACCAGCGTCTTGCCCATGCGCCCGGCAGCGCCCATTACGGCTATACGTCGCATACTCACTTCCTTACAGGTCGCCGAAGAAGCGCTTCACGCCTTCGAAGAAGCCAGTGGTTTTCGGCGAATGGGTGTCATCGCCCTCCAACGAACTGCGGAACTCTTCAAGCAGTTCACGCTGACGGCGCCCCAGATTGACGGGAGTTTCCACCGCCACACGACACATCAGGTCGCCAGCACCGCCACCGCGCACCGGCGCTACGCCCTTGCCACGGATGCGGAACTGTTTACCGGTCTGCGTCCCCTCAGGAATCTTGAGCTTGACTCGACCATCAAGGGTCGGAATCTCCAACTCGCCACCCAAGGCTGCATCGACAAAGCTGATCGGCACCTCGCAGAACAGGTGCTTACCATCGCGCTGGAAGATCGAGTGCTCGCGCACATTGATCACCACGTACAAGTCACCCGTTGGTCCACCCTGGGTCCCGGCCTCACCCTCGCCAGAAAGGCGAATACGATCACCAGTATCAACACCAGCCGGCACTTTCACCGAGAGGGTCTTGTACTCTTCGACGCGCCCCTCACCGTGGCACGAATCACACGGATCGGAAATGATCTTGCCTTGGCCATGGCAGCGCGGGCAGGTCTGCTGCACCGAGAAGAAGCCCTGCTGCATACGAACCTGGCCGATACCTCCGCAGGTTGGGCAGGTAATCGGCGAAGAGCCTTTCTTAGCCCCCGAACCATCGCACGGCTTGCAGTTAACCAATGTCGGTACGCGAATATTGACGCTGGTCCCGCGCACGGCCTCTTCCAGGTTCAGTTCCAGGGTGTAACGCAAGTCGCTACCACGCTGGGCGCCACCACGCTGACCACCCCGGCCACCGCCAAAGAAGTCACTGAATACGTCACCGAAAATATCGGAGAAGTTCTGACCACCAAAACCAGCACCGCCACCACCCATACTTGGGTCGACACCCGCATGACCATACTGGTCGTAGGCTGCACGCTTGTTGGGATCAGACAGACATTCGTAGGCCTCATTGGCCTCTTTGAACATTTCTTCGGATTCTTTGCTATCCGGATTACGGTCCGGGTGGTGCTTCATCGCCAAGCGACGGTAAGCCTTTTTCAGGTCCGCCTCGCTGGAGCCGCGCTCCACACCCAATACTTCGTAATAGTCACGCTTTGCCATAAGTCTTTGCACTCTTAAGGACGTTCAGCCAGACCCTCCTGAGCCCGACTAAACTCGTTGAGCCCCAATACAGGCCCGGACCCAACTCACGTCAATTCAACGATCCTGGTCATTACTACTTTTTAGCCAGGGACCCGGCCAAAAACGCGGTATTTATTGATCGGAAAGCAGGAGCATTCCCGATCACACCGCCAGCATCCGAGCGTTGTCGCATGCTGTAAAAATTCACATACCCCAGACACGCCAACGCGGGAGCAAGCTCCCGCGCGGCGACATCCTACCAGTCACCGCTTGATAGCGGTCAACCGGGCGACCAACTTACTTGGTCTCTTTAACTTCTTCGAACTCAGCATCGACAACGTCGTCGTGCTTGGCTTCAGGCTCTGCCTGTTGCGCAGCAGCGTCAGCGGGCTGACCTTGTTCGGCGTACATCTTCTGAGCAACTGGCGCGGAGACTTTCGACAGCTCCTCAACCTTGGCATCGATAGCAGCCTTGTCGTCACCTTTTACAGCGGCTTCCAGCGCAACCACAGCGGCTTCAATTGCGGCCTTCTCTTCAGCGGTCACTTTCTCGCCAGCATCAGCGATCATTTTGCGCGTCGAGTGAACCAGTGCGTCACCCTGGTTACGAGCACCAGCCAGTTCTGCGAACTTGGCATCCGCATCAGCATTGGCTTCAGCATCACGAATCATCTGTTGAATTTCTTCATCAGACAGACCGGAGTTGGCCTTGATGGTGATCTTCTGCTCTTTACCGGTAGCCTTGTCTTTCGCGCCGACGTGCAGAATGCCATTGGCGTCGATGTCGAAGGTCACTTCAATTTGTGGCACGCCACGTGGTGCTGGTGGAATCTCAGCCAGATCGAACTTGCCCAAGGACTTGTTCTGAGCAGCCTGTTTACGCTCACCCTGCAGCACGTGAATGGTCACAGCACCCTGGTTGTCATCGGCAGTCGAGAACACTTGGGATTTCTTGGTAGGAATCGTAGTGTTTTTTTCGATCAGCGCAGTCATCACGCCACCCATGGTTTCGATACCGAGGGTCAGCGGGCTTACGTCCAGCAGCAACACGTCTTTCACGTCACCGGCCAATACCGCGCCCTGGATGGCAGCACCCATGGCAACCGCTTCGTCCGGGTTTACGTCTTTACGTGCTTCTTTGCCGAAGAACTCGGTAACCAACTTCTGAACCAGTGGCATACGGGTCTGACCGCCCACCAGGATTACATCGTTGATAGCACCAACGTCGATACCGGAGTCCTTCAGAGCGATGCGGCAAGGCTCGATAGTGCGCTGAACCAGGTCTTCAACCAGCGCTTCCAACTTGGCGCGAGAGATCTTCACGTTCAAGTGCTTAGGACCGGTAGCGTCTGCCGTGATGTACGGCAGGTTAACGTCGGTCGACTGAGCGGAAGACAGCTCAATCTTGGCTTTTTCAGCGGCCTCTTTCAGGCGCTGCATCGCCAGCGGGTCACCTTTGAGGTTCATGCCACTTTCTTTCTTGAATTCGTCAACGAGGTAGTCGATCAGACGAATGTCAAAGTCCTCACCACCCAGGAAGGTGTCGCCGTTAGTAGCCAACACTTCGAACTGGTGTTCGCCATCCACTTCAGCAATTTCGATTACGGAGACGTCAAAGGTACCGCCACCCAGATCATAAACGATCACAGTGTGGTCGCCTTTGGCCTTGTCCATACCGTAAGCCAGAGCAGCTGCGGTTGGTTCGTTGATGATACGTTTTACGTCCAGACCCGCGATGCGGCCGGCGTCTTTGGTCGCCTGGCGCTGGCTGTCGTTGAAGTAGGCCGGAACGGTGATCACCGCTTCAGTCACTGTCTCACCCAGGTAGTCTTCGGCAGTCTTCTTCATCTTTTTCAAGATTTCAGCCGAGATCTGTGGCGGCGACATTTTCTGGCCGTTTACTTCAACCCAAGCGTCACCGTTGTCAGCCTTGGCGATTTTGTACGGAACCATCTTGATGTCTTTCTGTACGACTTCTTCGTCGAACTTACGACCGATCAGACGCTTTACCGCGTACAGCGTGTTATGCGGGTTAGTCACTGCCTGACGCTTGGCCGACTGACCAACCAGGATTTCACCGTCGTTGGCGTAAGCAATGATCGACGGCGTGGTACGCGCGCCTTCGGCGTTTTCGATTACTTTTGCTACGCCGTTTTCCAGCACAGAGACGCAGGAGTTGGTGGTCCCCAGGTCAATACCGATAATTTTGCCCATGATTTACTCTCCCGAAACTTGAATTTGGTTGCCGCAGCAGTGGTGGCTAACTGCGGTAGCACTTAAACGCTTGACTTATAGATGGGGGCCTTGCGGCGGATTTCAAGCCTGCTCATCAATAGAAGGTGCAACCGGTGCAGGAGCCTTGCTCACCACTACCATTGCCGGACGCAGCAGACGGCCGTTGAGCTGATAACCCTTCTGGAACACTTTCAACACACTATTAGGTTCCAGATCATGGCTTTCCTGCATGGCCATAGCCTGGTGATGCTCAGCATTGAACGGTTCGCCGCCTTGCGGATCGATGGCTTCAAGCTGATAACGCTTCAGAGTGTCCTGAAACATTTTCAAGGTCAGCTCAATACCTTCGCGCATCGGGCGGATGTTTTCGTCATCCGGATTAGACAATTCAAGACCACGCTCCAGGCTGTCGATGATCGGCAGCAAGTCATTGGCGAATTTTTCCAGCGCGAATTTGTGAGCCTTTTCTACATCCTGCTCGGCACGGCGGCGGACGTTCTGCAGATCGGCGGCAACACGCAACGACTGATCCTGCGCAGCGGCCAACTGCTCTTCGAGCACTTGCACACGAGTTGCCAGTTCATCACCGGCAGCCGAATTGGCGTCTGGAGTTTGCGTATCCTGCGTCTGTTCGTCAGCCATAGATTTCTCCTTTCAAAATCATGCGCGAACTCAACTCGCGCTTCTGTTCCGGTATATGGGGCCACAATTTCCAGGTTCAAGGGCGCAGGCGTTACCAAAAGTCTTTCGCCTGCCACAGATCAATTCCCGCACCACCATTCTTCTTTGCGCTAAAAAACCTGCTCGACCGAGCAAATCGAGCTAAGCATCAGGATTGTCAGCCCCAAACAAAACACTGTATAAATAACCAGACCTAAAGCCTGGGAGCGGCCTTCATGCTCGTGCACCTGTCCGTACATAACTACGCCATCGTTGAACATCTGGATCTCGAACTGGATCGCGGGATGAGCGTAATCACAGGCGAAACCGGCGCCGGCAAGTCGATCATGCTCGACGCATTGGGCCTGACCCTGGGCGACCGAGCCGATAGTGGCGTAGTGCGCCCAGGGGCTGACAAGGCCGACATCCTGGCCACCTTCGACCTCGCCGATATCCCCGAAGCCGAAGTCTGGCTAGCCGAGCGCGACCTCAATAATGACGGCCCATGTATCCTGCGCCGCGTCATCACTGCCGAAGGACGCTCGCGCGGCTATATCAATGGAACGCCCTGCCCCCTCGGCGACCTGAAAGCCCTGGGTGAACTGCTGATAGACATTCATAGCCAGCATGAGCACCAGTCCCTGCTCAAAACCGATACCCACCGCCGCCTGCTCGACGAATACGCCGGCGCCACCGACCTTGCCCGGCAAGTACAACTGGCTGCCCAGCGCTGGCGCCAGACTCGCCAGGAGCTGGAACGACTGTCCAACTCCGGCGACGAGCAGCGCGCTCGCCACCAACTGCTCAGCTATCAACTTGAAGAACTGGAAAGCCTGGGTCTTGGAGAAACGGAGCTGGAACAACTGGAGCAGGAACACAAGAACCTCACCAACGCCGAAACCCTGCTGGGTATCTGCCGCCAAGTGGTTGAGCAGTGCAGCGAGAGCGACTCCGGCAACGTGCTCAATGCGCTCACGGCGAGCCTAAACAGATTGTCCAGCGTTAACAGCGCTTCGGGCTCATTGAGTGAAGCCACAACCCTACTGACCAGTGCACAAATCCAAGTAGAAGAAGCCGTGGGCGAACTCAACCGCTTCCTGGATCATTTCGACGCCGACCCGGCGCGCCTGCAGGAAATAGAAGAGCGTCTTGACACCATCTACACCCTGGCGCGCAAACATCGAATCCAACCCACTGAAGTAGCAACCATGCAGCAAAAGCTGCTGGATGAAATCGAGACGCTGAACGCGAATGACGAATCCATCGAGCGACTAGGCGAAGAGCTCGGCTCTTTTGCCCGCCATTACCAGGAAAAGGCCCGCGAACTGAGCGAGCTGCGCCAACAGGCCGCCAGCAGTCTGGCAGATGCCGTTGAGCAGGAAATCCAGCGCCTGGGCATGCCGGGCGGGCGCTTCACTATTGAATTGCGCGCCAACACCACTACTGAGTTACAGCCACACGGCCTGGAGCAGGTTGAGCTATTGGTCAGCGCCAACCCAGGACAACCGCTCAAGGCACTTGCAAAGGTCGCGTCCGGTGGCGAGCTGTCGCGTATCAGCCTGGCGATCCAAGTGATTACTGCGCAAACATCCCGGGTGCCGACGCTGGTGTTCGATGAAGTCGACGTAGGCATCGGCGGCCCTACCGCGGAGATTGTTGGCCAGTTGCTGCGTCGCCTGGGAGATCGAGGGCAGGTACTGACGGTCACTCACTTGCCACAAGTAGCAGCCCAGGGGCATCAACACTTATTTGTGCACAAGGTAAGAGGAAGCGATGCGACACACACGGCAGTATCTAAGCTGAGCAAGTCGGAACGCGTTGAAGAAGTGGCCCGAATGCTCGGGGGTATCGACCTGACTAAAGAGTCTTTAGCACACGCTAAGAAGATGGTCGTAACCACCAAGGCCTGACCAAGACTTTTCCTTATGTAGAAAGCACGAAGGCGACCCTAGGGTCGCCTTCAATCGTTTTGCAGAGCGAATCTGCATCGATTTTTACTTTTTCTTACGGATGTACAACACGAGATTGTGGTCAACCAAATCGAAGCCATGCTCCTCAGCAATCTTATGCTGCAGCGCTTCGATCTCTGGGCTAGTGAACTCGATAACCTCATTGGTATCCAGGTCAACCATATGGTCATGATGACCACCGTCGGCCAATTCGAACACTGCATGACCGCCGTCGAAATTATGACGAACCACCAGCCCTGCGGCTTCAAACTGGGTCAGTACACGGTAAACCGTGGCCAGGCCGACGTCCTCGTTAGACTCCATCAGCGCCTTGTAAACATCCTCGGCACTCATGTGGCGCTGCTCAGCAGAATCGAGCATTTGTAGAATCTTGACTCGTGGCAGAGTCACTTTAAGACCGGCTTTGCGTAGTTCGCTATTTTCAACCATGGTTAGCTTTCTCGCGGATGCTGCTTCGCAGCTTCTCTTAATACGGGTATGATCGGCGTTTACGTTGTCCCAGCCAAGATAGTGGAAGTCGCCCACCGATGCAAAACACCAAGCTCTTGCTAACCAGTTTCACCTTTGTGGGACTGCTCGCACTCGCCGGTTGTTCATTCCCCGGGGTTTACAAAATCGACATCCAGCAGGGCAATGTCGTCACGCAGGACATGATAGACCAGTTACGCCCGGGAATGACCCGACGGCAAGTACGGTTTATTATGGGCAACCCCCTGCTGACCGACACTTTCCACGCCGATCGCTGGGATTATCTCTACAGCCTGCAGCCTGGTGGCGGTGAACGCCAACAGGAACGTGTCAGCGTCATTTTCAATGGCAATGACCAGCTTGTCAGCCTGTCCGGTGACTTCATGCCTGGCGTAAGCCGGGATGAAGCCCTGCTCGGCAAAGACAATGGCACCAACGTGACTGCACCTGCGCAGGAAAGCGAGAAGCCGAAATCCGAAGTGCCAGCGAAGCCAGGCTCGTTGCTCGACAAGATTCAGAAGGACGTCGACGGAGTGGAAACCGTTCCGGTACCGACGCCTCAGCCGCTGGACACCAGCCCGCAGTAACATTGCGGCACCTACAAAAAAGCCCGGCACGCCGGGCTTTTTGCTGCCTGATGATTAGCAATCTTATGAGTTCTGCTGCTTGATCAACGCCGCCTTGGCGGCACGCAGCCTTCGCACCTCTTTAGGGTCGACGAGCAAAGGTCGATAGATCTCAATGCGATCACCCGATTGCACAACGCGCGCTTCAGCGTCGGCGACAACCTTACCGAATATCCCCAAAGGACAATCAGCCAGATCCAACTCGGGAAACCGCACTGCAATTCCTGACGCCTGTACCGCCCCTCGCAGACTGGTACCCGAAGCCACCGTTACCGCCAGCAAGACCTGCTGATCTAGGGCAGCGTATACCACCTCAATCTCAACCATGCAGTTGCTTGGCCCGCTGACAGAACGCATCTACCAGCGTATTGGCCGCCTGATTGAACAATGGCCCCAATGTCGCCCGCACAAGCGGGCCAGCGTAATCAAACGATAGGTCCAAGCTGATCTTGCAGGCCTTGTCGGTCAGCGCCTTGAATACCCAGATACCGTGTAACTGGGTAAAGGGGCCTTCCTGCAGATTCATTTCAATGGACTTGCCCGGCACCAACACATTGCGCGTGACAAAGTGCTGGCCCAACCCACCTTTCGCCACACCGACACTGGCGACCATGTGCTCATCAGTGCTTTCAAGCACCTCAGCCGTTGAACACCAAGGCAGGAATTCCGGGTAACGCGCCACGTCGTTGACCAGGTCATAGAGCGCCTGCGCCGGATAGGGCAGCAGGGCCGAACGTTGAATATGCGTCGTCATGTGCGCGTTATTTCCACAGCTGAGCGGCAAACATCGCGAAAGAACAGCTCGTTCCGCGAGAGAAAAAAACCAAAGAACTGCCAGCATTGTCCGGGATTCGACCAACACGCTCAAGCACGTAGGTTGACCGTAGCCGACACGCTCGCAACTCCCTATAATGCCGCCCCTATGGCTAAACAAAAGAAACACCCCACAGGGACCATCGCGCAAAATAAAAAGGCGCGACACGATTACTTCATCGAACATCGGTTCGAGGCTGGTCTGGTCCTGGCCGGCTGGGAAGTAAAAAGTCTGCGTGCCAGCAAGCTGCAACTGGTCGACAGCTACGTATTGCTCAAGGATGGCGAGGCATGGCTGCTGGGCAGTCATATCACCCCGTTGACCACTGCGAGCACCCACGTAATTGCCGACCCGGTGCGCACGCGCAAACTATTGCTCAACGCACGCGAACTGGAAAAGCTCGCCGCTGCCGTGCAGCAGAAAGGCTACGCCTGCATCTGCCTGTCCTGGTACTGGAGCAAGCATCTGGTCAAGTGCGAGATCGCACTGGGCAAGGGCAAGAAGGAATACGACAAGCGTGATACCGAGCGCGAACGCGATTCCAACCGGGAACTGCATCGCGCTGTGCGCAACAAGGGCAAGGAAGAGTAACCCTTGTGACGATGTAGCCTCGGAATAAATCCCCCGGCTACATCCCTTTACGCCGCTCCGCTCGCGCCACGCGCTGAACCTCCTGACGCACTTCCGCCAACACTTCCTGCACGTATTCCAAATGACGCGTTGAGACTTCTCGCGCCTGCTCTGCCCGCCCCTCAATAATTGCCAGGTACAACTCCCGATGCTGACTGATCAGCATGTCGCGGGTTTCCGTACGCTGCTGATACATGCCGCCAATATTGGTCACCACGTTACGCTTGAGCAGGTCGAACAGGCCGCGAATGGTGTGCAGCAACACGGCGTTATGACTGGCCTCCGCAATGGCCAGATGAAATCTTGCATCCGCAGCACCCTCCTCGACCCGACTCACTTCATCAACGCGGCCATAGCAATCCTGCAGCGCCTCGAATGCAGCGGTCAGCCGCTCGCGATCGACCTCGGTGGCACGCAACGCAGCGTAATAAGCACAGGATGCTTCGAGGGTCTGGCGGAACTCCAGCAGGTCACGCTGCGCCTCGGGGTTGTTTTCCAACAGGTGTAGCAACGGATCACTGAACGTCGAGCCCAGTGACTCGGCAACATAATTGCCTCCGCCCTGCCGACTCACCAACAACCCCTTGGCCGCCAGTTTCTGAATGGCCTCCCGCAGCGACGGACGCGACACGCCAAACCGCTCAGCCAAAGCGCGCTCAGCCGGCAAGCGCTCACCCGACTTCAGCGTGCCCTCAAGGATCATCCCCTCAAGCTGCTCGACAATATCGTCAGACAAACGGCGCTGACGCACCTGATCAAACCCCATAACTCACTCTCCACCATCCCGACCACTCGCCGGGCCCTCTATTCTGGCCTATCGCCGCCCTTCCAGCACCTATCAGAACAGCTTCGATTCAACCGATCAGATGGTCTTACCCAATGACCTACGACCAAAGTTTCGCGAGCGGCAAATTGACACATCCCCTGAAGGCTTTTAACCTACCCTCCAGCGATTGTAAATTGGTAATACCAATTATCCAGATCGACTAAAAAGTGCCTGACCAACAACAATTAGGGGCCACCCCATATGCAAACCTGGCAACAGCTTTACAGCCCGCTCGGCAGCCTCGGCCTGTCCGCATTGGCCGCCGTTATTCCGATCGTATTTTTCTTCCTGGCCCTGGCCGTGTTTCGCCTCAAAGGCCACGTGGCCGGCAGCATCACGTTGGCGCTGTCGATACTGGTGGCAATCTTTGCCTTCCAGATGCCAGTAGATATGGCGCTGGCCGCTGCTGGCTACGGCTTCGCCTACGGTCTTTGGCCTATTGCCTGGATCATTGTCGCGGCGGTGTTTCTCTACAAACTAACGGTCAAGAGTGGCCAGTTCGAGATCATCCGCAGCTCGGTGCTGTCGATCACCGATGACCAACGCTTACAGGTGCTGCTGATCGGTTTCTGCTTTGGCGCCTTCCTGGAGGGCGCTGCCGGTTTCGGTGCCCCCGTGGCAATTACCGCCGCATTGCTGGTAGGCCTGGGGTTCAACCCGCTGTACGCAGCCGGCTTGTGCCTGATTGCCAACACCGCGCCCGTTGCCTTTGGCGCCCTGGGGATTCCGATCATCGTTGCCGGGCAAGTGACCGGTATCGATGCCTTCAAGATCGGCGCCATGACCGGACGCCAGTTGCCCCTCTTGTCGCTGTTCGTGCCGTTCTGGCTGGTATTTATGATGGATGGCCTGCGCGGTGTGCGCGAAACCTGGCCGGCTGCGCTGGTCGCTGGCTTGAGCTTTGCCATCACTCAATACTTCACGTCCAACTTCATCGGCCCGGAACTGCCGGACATCACCTCGGCTTTGGCCAGCCTGATTTCCCTGACCCTGTTCCTGAAAGTCTGGCAACCCAAGCGCACCGCAGGCGCGCAGATTGCGGGCGCAACCTCCGGCGTAGCCATTACCGCCAGTGTTGGCGGCTTCGGCTTGCCACGCAGCACCGTCGCCTCGCCTTATAGCCTGGGGCAGATCTTCAAGGCTTGGTCGCCATTCCTGATCCTCACCGTGCTGGTGACTATCTGGACGCTCAAACCGTTCAAGGCGATGTTCGCCGCCGGCGGCTCTATGTACAGCTGGGTGTTCAACTTCGCGATCCCGCACCTGGACCAACTGGTGGTCAAGGTCGCACCCATCGTGACCAACCCGACTGCCATTCCAGCGGTATTCAAGCTGGACCCAATTTCAGCCACTGGTACCGCGATTTTCTTCTCCGCACTGATTTCGATGCTAGTACTGAAGATCAACATCAAGATTGGTCTTACCACTTTAAAAGAGACGTTCTACGAACTGCGCTGGCCAATCTTGTCGATCGGCATGGTGTTGGCCTTTGCCTTCGTCACCAACTACTCCGGCATGTCGTCGACCATGGCGCTGGTATTGGCTGGTACCGGCGCAGCCTTCCCGTTCTTCTCGCCGTTCCTTGGCTGGCTGGGCGTTTTCCTGACGGGCTCCGACACTTCGTCCAACGCCCTGTTCAGCTCGCTGCAAGCCACTACAGCGCACCAGATCGGCGTCAACGACACCCTCTTGGTAGCCGCGAACACCAGCGGCGGCGTTACCGGCAAAATGATCTCGCCGCAATCGATTGCAGTGGCCTGCGCCGCAACCGGCCTGGTGGGCAAAGAATCCGATCTGTTCCGCTTCACCCTCAAGCACAGCCTGTTCTTCGCCACAATCGTCGGGCTGATCACGCTGGCTCAGGCCTACTGGTTTACCGGCATGCTGGTGCACTAAAGCCACAAGCAATAGGGTAATAGCCGACGCCGGGCGGTAACCTCGGCGTCGGCATTGCGCATTCGTGTCAATACGGCGCCCTGGGGGTGCTGATCCTGGAGGCCCCATGAGTCTGCCTGCCGCTTTCTTAGCTGACGTCGCACAGCTGATCCCAAAAGATCGGCGTTTCGACGATCCACTTTCCACCCTCGCATTCGGCACCGACGCCAGTTTTTACAGATTGGTCCCACAACTAGTGATCCGCGTGGAGTCGGAAGGTGAAGTGGTAGCTCTGCTGCAACTGGCCCAGCGTGAGCGCGTGCCAGTGACCTTCCGCGCGGCCGGCACCAGTTTGTCCGGTCAAGCGATCAGCGACTCCGTACTGATCGTGCTGGGAGACAATTGGAACGGCCGCGAGATTCGCGGGCACGGGACTCAGATCCGCCTGCAACCCGGCGTAATCGGTGCCCAGGCCAACGCCTGGCTGGCGCCGTTCGGGCGCAAGATCGGCCCGGATCCCGCATCGATCAATGCCTGCAAGATCGGCGGAATCGTCGCCAACAATGCCAGCGGCATGTGCTGCGGCACCGCGCAAAATACCTATCACACCTTGGCTGGCATTCGTCTGGTGCTGGCCGACGGCAGTTGCCTGGACACCGAAGATGCGGCCAGCGTCAGCGCCTTTCGTGAGCGGCACGGCGCGCTGCTTGAACGCCTGGCGACACTGGGTCGCGAGACGCGGGCAAACGCCGAACTCGCCGCGAAAATCCGCCACAAATATCGTCTGAAAAACACCACAGGACTGTCACTCAATGCCCTGGTGGATTTCGATGAACCACTGGATATTCTTAGCCATCTGCTGGTCGGCTCCGAGGGTACGCTGGGCTTTATCAGCGCAGTGACCTACGACACCGTGATCGATCATCCCAACAAAGCCTCGGCATTGATTGTGTTCCCCAATGTGGAGACGTGCTGCAACGCAGTAACCGTGTTGAAAACCCAGCCGGTCTCAGCCGTAGAGCTGCTGGATCGACGTAGCATGCGTTCGGTCCAGAACAAACCCGGCATGCCCGCCTTCGTACAACACCTGTCGGAAAATGCCTGCGCGCTGCTCATCGAATCCCGCGCGGCATCACCTTCTTTGCTGCATGAGCAAATGGCGCTGATCATGGCGTCCCTGGCCGTTTTCCCCGTCGAGAAACAGGTCGATTTCACCGAAGACCCTGTAGAAAACGCCCGACTCTGGGCGATTCGCAAGGACACCTTTCCTGCCGTCGGCGCTGTGCGCAAAACCGGCACCACGGTGATCATCGAAGACGTAACCTTTCCCGTCGAGCAACTCGCCATCGGCGTAAACCGTCTGATCGAACTGTTCGACAAACATCACTACGACGAAGCCATCCTTTTCGGACACGCCCTGGAAGGCAATCTGCACTTTGTGTTCACCCAAGGCTTCAACAGCGCCGAAGAAGTCACACGCTACCAAGCGTTCATGGATGACGTGGCGCAACTGGTGGCCGTCGAGTTCGGCGGCTCACTGAAAGCCGAGCATGGTACCGGACGCAATATGGCGCCATTCGTCGAGTTGGAATGGGGCAGCGATGCTTACCAACTGATGTGGCAGCTCAAGCGCCTGCTCGACCCCAACGGCATTCTCAACCCCGACGTAGTGCTCAGCAACGACCCGCAGATTCACCTCAAGCACCTCAAACCACTGCCTGCAGCCGACGAGCTTGTGGATAAGTGCATCGAGTGCGGCTTCTGCGAGCCTGTGTGCCCCTCAAAAGGCCTGACGTTGAGCCCACGCCAGCGCATCGTGATCTGGCGCGACATTCAGGCGAAGAAACGCGCCGGCGTCGACACCACCGAACTGGAAGCCGCCTACCACTACCAAGGCATCGACACCTGCGCAGCCACCGGGCTATGCGCCCAGCGCTGCCCTGTGGGAATCAATACCGGCGACTTGGTGAAAAAGCTGCGCAGTCGTGACGCCGACCGTACGAAAACAGCCGAATGGCTCGCCACCCATTTCGCCACCGCACTGCAAGGTGCGCGCTTTACCCTGCATGTCGCCAATGGTGCTCGCATGCTGCTCGGCGCTCCTCGCCTGACGAAGCTGTCTGCCACCGTGACCAAGCTGTCCAAGGGACAAATTCCGCAGTGGAGCAGCGCTATGCCACAGCCGGAAAAGGCGATTCATTTCAGCCCGGCTATGACGGATGAGCGGCCTCGAGTGGTCTACCTGGCGGCGTGCGTCTCACGCGCCATGGGCCCGGCGTTCGGCGATAAAGAGCAGATGTCGCTGTACGACAAAACCCGGGGCCTGCTGGAAAAGGCTGGCTACCAGGTCGTCTTTCCCGACAACCAAGACAGCCTGTGCTGCGGCCAGCCGTTCGCTTCCAAAGGCTATGCCGAACAGGCAGAGCACAAGCGCCAGGAGTTGATCGGCGCCCTGCTCCATGCCAGCCGCGGCGGCCTCGATCCGATCTATTGCGACACCAGCCCGTGCACCCTACGTCTGGTGCAAGACCTGGGCGAAACCCGCCTGGACCTCTACGACCCAGTACGCTTTATCCGCACACACCTGATGGACCGCCTTGATTTCATGCCGCAGGAAGCACCGATCGCCGTACACGTCACCTGCAGTACCCAACACCTGGGAGAAAGCCAGGCGCTGATCGACCTAGCCCGTCGCTGCGCCAAAACCGTCGTGATTCCAGAAGGCATCCACTGCTGCGGGTTTGCCGGCGACAAAGGCTTTACCACGCCAGAACTCAATGCCCACTCACTGCGCACCCTCAAGGATGCCGTGCAATATTGCAGCGAAGGCATCTCCACCAGCCGCACCTGCGAAATCGGCTTGAGCCAGCATGGCGGCATTGATTATCACGGGCTGGTGTACCTCGTGGACCGCGTCACCCAGGCCCGCGCCCAATAATCCTGCAAAAAAAACAGAACCCCTGCACGCCAGCGTAGTCACTTGAATAGGCCTCGACGAACGAGGCCAATCAGTGATGTCGCTGGCAGCGCTTGAAGGCCAGCAGCGTCGAGCCCTTTGCGCAAGGAGATACCCTATGAAGCGTTCCGCTCTTGCTGGCTTGTTCGTTACCGCTGCGATGCTGGCGTCCCCGGTCTTCGCGGCCGACAGTGAAAAAGACCTGTGCCAGATCAATATAGACAAAATTAACAACGCCAAAGCGACACTCGCCACCGACACCACCGGCAAGAGTGGGGAAATAGACACGATTGTCTCCCAAGCCAAGGCATTTCACGCATCTGGCGATGATAAGCAGTGCATCGAAGTCACCAGCAAAACCCTGCAAGACCTGCAAAACAGCAACAAAGGCGGCAAGTAAGCAGTAAGGCCAACCTTCGGGTTGGCCTTCGGTGACCGTATGGCGTACACTGCACAGGCTTGTCACTCACTATGAAACAACGAGTTACAAGCACGGGGCCGTTTAGGATTCGACGCCGGTCGCGAAACTTTAGGTGCATGCCGAGTTGGTAACAGAACTCGTAAATCCACTGTTGCAACTACTTATAGTTGCCAATGACGAAAACTACGGCCAGGAATTCGCTATCGCTGCGTAAGCAGCCTTAGACCTGAGCTTCTGGTACCTTCGGGTCCAGCAATCACCAGGGGATGTCTGTAAACCCAAAGTGATTGTCATATAGAACAGAATCGCCGTGCAGTACGTTGTGGACGAAGCGGCTAAAACTTACACAACTCGCCCAAAGCACCCTGCCAGTCGGGTCGCTGAGGGTTAACTTAATAGACACGGCTAAGCATGTAGTACCGACAGCGGAGTACTGGCGGACGGGGGTTCAAATCCCCCCGGCTCCACCACTTTTACATCTAAAGACGTCCAAGGGCGTCTTTTTTTGTGCCTGAAATCCAGCAAATACGGGGCTTTCAGGTCCAATGGTGTCCGATGGTATCTGAGTTCATCCTACAATTCGTGTATTCCACGTGGTATTCCAAACCCACGACTGGTATTTTTTGGAATACACGCAGTATCGGAGATCACCATGGGTGCTCAAGCCACGCGGCTTTCAGACGTCAAAGTCAAAGCAGCGAAACCAAAAGAAAAAGACTACATCCTCACTGATGGCGACGGCCTTCAAATGAGGGTGAGAGCCAACGGCTCAAAGCTGTGGAATTTTAACTACATTCACCCAGCAAGCAAAAAACGAATCAACATGGGCCTTGGCACCTTTCCGGAGGTGAGCTTGGCTCAAGCCCGGAAACGGACCGTAGAAGCCAGGGAGTTGGTAGCGCAAGGGATAGATCCGAAGGAGAAGCGCGACGCGGATCGAAAAACCTTAAGAGCGACTACGGAACACACATTTAGAAACGTAGCCACCGCGTGGTTCGAGCTCAAAAAAGACTCCGTCACGACTGCCTATGCTGAGGACATCTGGCGTTCGCTGACGCTGCATGTTTTCCCCGACTTGGGTACGACCCCGATCTCAGCGATCACTGCGCCGGAGGTCATAAAATTGCTTAGACCGCTTGAGACCAAAGGCAGCCTTGAGACCGTGAAGCGACTGAGCCAGCGTCTTAACGAAATCATGACTTACGGCGTGAACTCCGGCCTGATTCACTCAAATCCACTCAGCGGGATTCGCTCGGTCTTCAAGAAACCGAAGAAGAAAAACATGGCAGCGCTCGCGCCAGACGAACTGAAAGAACTAATGATGACTGTGGCCAATGCCAGCATAAAAAGGACTACACGTTGCTTGATTGAGTGGCAGCTTCACACCATGACTCGCCCCGCAGAAGCAGCTACCGCACGGTGGGCAGACATCGATATCGGCAAGAAGATCTGGACAATACCAGCGGAGCGGATGAAAAAGCGTCGGACTCACATCATCCCACTCACGGAACAGGCTTTAGGGCTTCTAGAGGCTATAAAGCCGCTGAGCGGCCACCGCGAGCATGTTTTCCCAGCAGACCGTAATCCCCGAACCCATTGCAACAGCCAAACGGCCAATATGGCGCTGAAGCGTATGGGATTTGAAGGCCGCCTTGTGAGCCATGGAATGCGCTCAATGGCCAGCACCATCCTCAACGAGCACGGCTGGGATCCTGAGCTGATCGAGGTTGCGCTTGCTCACGTCGACAAGGATGAAGTACGTAGCGCGTATAATCGGGCCGATTACATTGAGCGTCGACGCCCAATGATGAAGTGGTGGAGCGAGCATATCAAGGAAGCGGCTACCGGAAACCTTTCAATAGCCGCAATCATTGACTGCCAGGACTGAAGCCACACTTCAATGAGTTGGAAGACCAACGTCTCATCTTCGGGTGGCCCGTGAGCAGGCATTAGTTTGCGATCTACAGAGCTAAGTAAAGGCAGCGTTTTTCGCTGCCTTCCTGTCTGATAAAGTGGCACGCCATGATGGCAGTGGTTCTTGCAACGACTTACGCGCCCCAAGTGAATTGTTAGTAAATGAACAACCTAATAACGATTAGACAAAACACCACAAACTCCAGGAACGATACGAATGTCGTTTGAAAAGCTGTCTAAAATTAACATAGATGAATTCATTCACGGTTTAAGACAATCACTTCGAACGTCGTATGAGCTCATATTCGAAGATACTGAATTTGACGAATACATGCAGAGCATTCGAGCCAACATAGAGAGCGGCGATCTCGATCAGGAGCGCCTGAATGATGAGCTAATTAACTATCTTGCTTCAACTCCTCTCAGTCCCCATTACCCTTTTTTACGTGCTGCCGTTCTAACCGACTTAACCCTACAAGCTATAGCTCGCAAGGATTATGAAGCCTTTATAGCGTTGGCTTTGCAGGCCAGCGCCTACGTTGAAGGCGCTGCTGTGCATGCGCAATTCAATTCACTACTGGATATCCCCGCTGCACTACGTCGACGAACCACGCAAGCAGCAGCGGCAGCCCGAAGTGAAACATTCCAATTAGCGAAGGATCAGGCACTGCTGCTAATCAGCCAAAGACGTCCAAGCGACGGCTGGGATGATCTGACACATGCAGCAGAGTCAATAGAAGAGGAGCTAAGCGCCTTTATAAAAAGTAACAAAATCAGTTTAACGAAAAATCGGATCGTGAGCAATCTGAGACAATGGTCTAAAGAAGACGCAAGCTTTCGAGACTCATTAAACCGTATACTTACACCTTCCGCCGGGTAGTTTTCATACTCCAAGAGAGGATGACCTACGAGGACGCCCTCTTTTCTTAACTGCCCGCTTCGGCATCTCTCCACGACCGAAAGTTCTAGCTCTTCCATCTATAACAATTCGAACGTAATATTCAATCTTAGTTAAGTAAATCGCTGCTTTCTGCAAATTCTTTCGCTTATCCTTGTCAGAGTGCTCAATCATACCAATGCCGCAAGCACGATACGCATCCTTCCTACGATTGCAATTGTAATACACCCCTCTTCCGTGGGTCGCTTTGTCGGCCCATGTCTCACCGATCATTCTGGCCCAGCCTATATCCTCCCTGACCCGAGAACCATCTAGAAAAAACATGCAGTGATAATGATATCCTTTGGAGAGTCCGTATTCCAACTTCCAAGAATGCCCTAGCAACGTGTTTGTAGGAAGCTTACGCCTCAACACACCCATTAACTTTTCTCTATGCAATTTTACGTCTTCGAAACTTAATTGCTCTCGCACTCCTCCACCACCGACTAGCTTTGAATATCCTAAATCTACTCGCAGAACTAATACTCGTGATGTTTCTTTAAAAATAGCATCGATATACGCAATGAGGCTTTTGTAATTTTTATTAGAAAGTCTACGGTGTGCATTTAGCTGCTTTCTGAAAGCCGCACCACGCACCAAGAGTCTAATCCGCTCAACAGCAACATTAATCGAATGGACCAGCGCAAGCAGATCACCATGAAAAGTCTTCGGATTACGATGACTATAATACTGAAGAGCATGCTCTTGAGTCGCTTGAAAGAAAACCTTAACCAATGGACTGAAATCATGAATTGGATAATACCGCTGAATTTCCTGCTTAGCCCAGATGTAAACCAGCAGTCGCTCTCCCATGCTGGTTAACTTTATTTTTTGCCCACCATAACCCTCCTGGAGATATGCCACAGCATCATCAGTCTCGACCACGTTTTGAACAAGCTTCTCTATTGCGCTAATTTTTAGTATCGAACTCCTTTCTCCATTGACTGCTATGGTTGCGGATGTATCACTATCGAAATACGATGTGGTACTTTCCAGCAACGCCTCTTCAACGTATCTATCTACTCTTTTCATCCCAACCTCTACATCATCATCTTTCATAAACCTGTGCTATGCGCGCACAGTTTTAGACAGCAATAAGCATCATACAAACGTCTCGACTGACGGAGTGCTTATTAATTGCTCACTTTCATTGCTCGACAAACCTATTCACAATTGATAGCTCACTGACAAAAGTCAGAGCAATCAATAGGTATATATGCTCACAAACACCTAGAACTAATACTAATTAATACCAATAACAAAGAATCCAGAATTCCTCTATAGGTGATTCAGAAGGGAATCTAGGCACAGGAAGAAATTTGCAAAGCGTTGCTTCGGAGCAAAAAGGCATAGTTACAGAACCACAAGCATCGAGTTAGTGCTACGCCAGATATGACCAATGGCTGGTCAGGACTCAGAGTCGGTTGCCCTAGACTGAATCCAGTCGTTGATATTCGCTTCCAGCCATCCAACAGCTGAGCAGCCAAGCTTTATCGGCTTGGGGAAGGTCTTGTCGTACCTAGGCGAATTGACGTTCATCCGATCATAAATTGTGGACCGCGATAAACCGATACGTTCCTGGACCTGCCTCATCCGGAGAACCCTCATTTGCCTTTGCGTCTGCGCTTCCATCGTCAACCTCTCATGAGTCAAATTGGCTATGGATCGACTTTAAATATTCATGCGAATCCCGTGCAAAATTGTGCTTACGTAAAAAAATACACCTCGCGTAAGCCGTAAGAATGACGACCTGAAGAACTAACCCAAGCTTTCCGGAAGAACCAACACGCACAGCGGTTGTAGACCTAACTGGAACACCACACTTATAACCAAATAGAATATTAAAACTATTTAATATTCTTTATTGATAGATAGATTCATGCTAACTATCAACACACTAATCAAACTTATTTGAAACACATATTACCTAATTGGATATATGGATTATTCAAAGCGAAACGCCATCCACAACCAAGCACTCAACTACGGAAACTAAAATGAACAACTCATGCCCGAACTGTAATTCATCTCGCATAACCACTAGAAATATCGGACGAAAGACTGGCGGTTTTATTGGATCTGTAGGAGGCGCAACGAGTGGTGCCACGGGAGCGTTATCAGGTGCAGAGCTAGGCGCAACTTTAGGTGTTACTGGTGGCCCTATAGGCATTGCGATAGGGGGAATCGCTGGCGCCCTTATAGGTGGGCTATTCGGCGGAGTAGCAGGTGGCATTGCTGGCGCGACTGTGGGGGAGCAGGTCGACACGAGAATACTTAATAACTTCCAGTGTTTAAGTTGCCGTCATTCTTTTACGTCCAGAAGCTGATAACTCACAATACTGTTAACTTCATTAAACTTTGTTAGCGAGTTAAAAAATGGCTCATCTCATCGAAAAAATGGCTTATGTCGGTGCTACTCCTTGGCATGGTCTTGGCAACCAACTAACCAAAAAGCAACCTCTTGAAGTCTGGCAAGAGGAAGCGGGCATGGACTGGCTGATACAGGAAAGTCCGGTCCACTACAAAGCTGGCTCAATCGGCCACTTGGGAAGCATTCACACCTTTCCTGAGCAGAAAGTACTGTATCGCTCCGATACGAAAGTCGCTCTCTCAGTCGTATCTCAACGCTACCAGGTGGTGCAACCCCGTGAGGTATTAGAGTTCTACAGAGACCTCACCGAGGTTTCAGGCTACGAACTGGAAACGGCTGGGATACTGAAAGGTGGTCGTAAGTTCTGGGCACTGGCTCGAACCGGGCAAGGCACGACGCTCCGTGGTAATGACCAGGTGAATGGTTACCTGCTGCTAGCCACCTCCTGTGACGGTACGCTGGCTACGACGGCAACACCGACCACGGTGCGGGTGGTATGCAACAACACGTTGACCATAGCCCTGGACGGCGTAGCCAACGCTATCAAAGTACCGCACAGCACGCGTTTCGATCCACAAGCGGTGAAAAAGCAGCTCGGTATCGCCGTCTCTCAATGGGACGAGTTCATGTACCGAATGAAAAATCTGTCTGAGCGAAAGGTTCAGTGGCCCGAGGCGATGAGTTTCTTCATGAACGTACTGTGTGACACCAGCCCTGATAGTCCGCTACCGGCAGTCCTGCCTAATGAGCGGGCATTGCGGAAGGTGCAAAATCTATACGAAGGACAGGGACGCGGATCGACACTGGAGTCGGCTCAGGGCACTGCCTGGGGGTTACTCAACGCTGTAACGGAGTATGTGGACCACGAGCGTCGAGCTCGAAGTAGTGAGTACCGCATGGATTCCGCATGGTTCGGCCAAGGGGCAACTCTCAAGCAACGAGCACTAAATGCTGCCCTAAAGCTTGCGGCATAAAGCAACGGCCTCTCAGCCCGTACCAAACAGGCTGGGAGGTCGTCGTTGAGAAGACAGTAACTCTCAAAGCCCAGCGTCGCCCAGCAGCTCAGATGGCTTACGTTGGATCGCTTTGGCAATGCGCAAGATATTCAAGAACGTAACATTTCGTTCTCCTCGCTCGATTTTTCCCATATGGGACCGATCAATCTGCGCGAAGTCGGCTAATGCTTCCTGGGAAAGCCCTAGCTCAAGTCGACGAGCACGCACAGCAGCCCCCAAACGTACAAGGTCACGGTCTTTATCAAGGCTTGCGGAGATTCTTTCCATGCCGAGAATCGTTACGCTATGATGCCTAAACGACCACGGTATTTACGACCCTTTTTGGCTCGTTGACGTAACGTGCGAGATCCCCAACCGAGCCCCTCACGGCATCAATGCCATGACTTTAAACCCAGTTAAGGAAAGCAGCGGAAGCTATGAAAATCTCTAAAGTACTTGTCGCAACAGCACTCGTAGTTTTATCGACCCAATCTAAAGCAGATCTTTGGAGCCAATATCAAACCCCGAACGCCATTAAATGCGAAGTTTTAAGAAACAACATTAAACACTGTACAGATTCAACCAGACCAGAAAAACATGTAGTACAGTACCAGGACCAAAGTGGTCAATCCACAATGAGAGAAGAGTCTACCTTCGAAGCCGTCACATGCATTCCGCAGCTAGAAAAATGCATAGATAACAGTCGAAACTATCGTGGCAAAAGTAATACTGAGAAAGATATGAAATACTTTGTTTACTTAGACTTTTATATCTACCCAGGGGCCGACGGAACTGACTGGGCTTATAAAAATGGTACAGGGCCTTTATTCGGAGGCGCTCCAGCAGGTAACACCGTAGTAAAACCTGTCGCCACCTCAGTGAAAGCAACACCCAATGCTTCCGGAACCTATGACATTTGGTGTGATCCTCAAGGTGATAGTTGCGATCTAACAATTGATGGAGGTAGCGACCAAGTAAGTCGTGCTCGGCTTCCCGTTTACGTACCGATAGCTTCCAATACAGAAAATTGCTCAATGGAGTTTTGTTACGACTCTAAGCAGAATGTTATCGGCCTTAACCCTGACTACCATCTGTGGAAAAATTAATACTTCGAGTCGGTGTTAAGGCGTTAAGGCGTCAAGCACGACGCCATTAAGAATATTT
Source organism: Pseudomonas sivasensis (assembly GCF_021391435.1). Lineage (NCBI taxonomy): Bacteria > Pseudomonadati > Pseudomonadota > Gammaproteobacteria > Pseudomonadales > Pseudomonadaceae > Pseudomonas > Pseudomonas sivasensis. The sequence goes on from NZ_CP090029.1 coordinate 5,425,704, forward strand.
ATTTGTAGGCACAGGGTGTTAGTTTAGACACCCTACGCCTTTTCATAGATACTAGCTGACTAGGCGAGCCGACTTGGGATCGTATAACATTTCGGTAATAGTTCCATTACGAATGTGCTCGACCGCTTCGTCAATCACATGGAGTGGCACAAGGAACCACTCTCTCGGTTTAACCGGATTTCCGAAGCGATCTTCTATGGTCAGATCAAGCTGCACTGCGCCAAATAAGCGATGGAAGATATTCTCTAATCTAGTTCTATTAAGGTTGTGCAGCTTATAGGCGGCAACTACCTCCACTCCAGCCAACATGTAGGTAGCATCTTTTTCCGCGCCCGCGATGCGTGCTTCCACTTTACCGCCAGTCACCCCGATCTTGTGAATCAGTTCGCGGTGCTCGGCTACAAATGGGTGGCTCGACAAGCTTCGCAATACATAGATCGTGCCGCTCTCAATGTCGTCGGATTCAGAAGCATCACCAAACAACGGCCCCATGTCCGGGTCTGTCAGTCGGCGACCGGTGTCGTCTTTGTAAAGTGCGCGTTGTAAGGAGCGACGCAGCAGATTGCTTTCCGTGCCATTGGCGTAGATGACGCGCAAACGCGCATCGCTTTCGCCATTCGGAGCCTTGATGGTTTCTCCTATGCCGGCTACATACGCTAGCTGCCCGCCTACGATGAAGTAGTTTCCAGTTTCAACGCTGGTATCGCGCCCAAAACGCAGGGTTTTGCGAATGCCGGATTTCAGATCGCTCTCAGCTAGTTCGAATAGCGGTTTGAATTTGTCAAAATCCGCACAAGGAGCACGGTCAGCGACTTCCTCGGCAGCACGCTTTTCAGTGCTCGAACGCACATGGCGCAGCACCGTGATGTCGTTCTGGTCTGCGGACTCACCGCCCAAACCGAGCTCAGCTAGCAATGCGTCTTCATCCAGCTCGTCCACATCCACCGAAGCGACATAGGCACCAGACAGCAGGCCGGGCTCGTCCAACGCAGCCAGTAGGGTTTGGGCTTCCGGCAACCTGCGTAACTGATCCAGGCGCACGGCGTACAAACGCTCGAATATGTCGCGGTCTTCACCGTGTAGTGGTGTACGACCGTGGATCTGATAAAAGCGCAGAATGTCCTCGAAGCCGGCGACGATCCGTTCTTCACGAGGCGGTCGGTTTGCGACCTTGAGTGGAGTGACTTCTACGCCAAGCGCGTCCAGCAGTTCGTCATCGTTCATGTCAGCCATTGTCGGATTCTCTAAGAGCCTGTGCGGCCTTGGCCTGCGCACGGTAACGGGATAATACAGCCACTCCTTCGGCCATTCGCTTCTCCCACGAATCGGCGGAATTGATATCCGGGAGGCGACCGCGTTCATTCTTGAACTGCAACGCACGCCTCGCCAGCTCACGGGCTTCGTCTTCGGGAATACTCAACTTCTTGGCGGCAATGCTGGCCTGCACCTGACGCAGTGATTTCTCATCCATCGCTTTCGCAAGCACCGCATAAGCCGCGTCGAAGGGGTTAATACGGTCGATCAGGTCAATGTCCAGTTCGCGTACGTTAACGAACTTACGCACGCCATCCAGCAGCGCTGTACTTCCTTGGACGGTGTCACCACCGTTTGCATCTGCCTGCCCCAAGACCAGTTTGGCCTGCTGAGTAATGTTCATTGCAGCGATAGCGTGCTGGCGAATGGCTTCCTGGTCGACGTCGCTCAAGTCTGGGTAACGCTCACGCACTATCTTGCCCATGCGGAGTTGTGTCAGCTCTTCGGGCAGGGTGTTTTCCTTGTCGAACAAACCGCGTTCTAACACGGTTTTATCCTGCAAGAAGTTAGTCACCACTTCATTCAAATCTTCTTTGCAAATGCGCGTAGCTTCTGCGCTTTGCGGCGTCGTCAGGCCATTGATCTCGACATGGAATTGGCCTGTGGCTTCATTCACGCCCAGGTTAGTGCCACCTGGTTGATAACCATCGAGCCCATAATTGAAACCTTCTTTCGGTCCTGTATCTTTAGGGGTGAACTCATAGCGCGGTGCAAGCACCTGTTCCATCAATAAGCTGGCAGAAATGGCCTTGAGCATATCGTTCACCGCTTCAGCAACAGCGCTTTGATCGGCTGAAGGTTCGGCGATCAGGTTGGTGAAGCGTGAGCGCTCCTTCCCCTCGGCATCACGAGTTGCGCGGCCAATGATCTGCACAATTTCCGTCAAGCTTGATCGGTAGCCAATAGTTAGCGCATGTTCGCACCAGATCCAGTCAAAGCCTTCCTTCGCCATACCCAGCGCAATGATCACATCCACGTTGTCCCGGTTATTCTTCTGCACAGGGTCTTTCAGCGCGGCGAGCACTTTCGAGCGTCCAGCCGCGTCGCTGTCATCCACCAGATCGGCCAGTTTCAGAGTGCGACCGTCCTTGGTCTTAATGAGGTGGAAGCCGGTGGCCGGATCGACACCCTGCCAATCCCCCAGCGCACTCATTATCTCGTTGACCTCGCGTTCCTTGTCTTTGAGGCTTTCGCGGGCATTCACATTGGGAATATGGATGATAGTTTTCAAAGCCGGGTCCAGCACCTTGGCGACGGCATCCACATACTTTCCAGTGTAGAAAAAGTATCCAATGTCCAGAGACTTCAACCAACGGTAGCCATTGAGCTGCTCGTAATAAGTGTAAGTGACCGTCTCAAACCTAGCCTCTTCCGCAGGGGCCAGTACTGCCTCGCTGTCACCGCGAAAATAAGAGCCGGTCATAGCTACCAGATGCACTTTATCGCGACCGATAAAGGCGCTTAGTTGCCCACCCAGCTTGTTGTCTGGGTTCGCAGAAACGTGGTGGAATTCGTCGATGGCGATCAGACGATTGTCGAAAGCTTCGATGCCCAACTCTTCCACCGCAAAGCGGAAGGTGGCATGCGTACAAACCAGCACCTTGTCAGTGCTTTCCAAAAACTTACCAACCGCCCCAACCTTGGACTTGGCTACACGTGGCTCGTCGATGCCTGGGGCATTGCACAGGTTCCACTGAGGGGATACCTGCCAATCCCAGTAAAAGCCGTACTTGCTAAGAGGCTCATCAGCAAAGCTGCCACCAATAGAACGCTCCGGAACGACGACGATGGCCTGCTGCAAGCCTTGGTTGTGGAGCTTGTCCAACGCGATAAACATCAGCGCACGGGATTTTCCCGAAGCTGGTGGCGATTTGATTAACAAGTACTGCTCACCGCGCTTGGTGTAGGCGCGCTCTTGCATCGTTCGCATGCCCAATTGGTTGGCTTTACTGGATGCGCCGGTGCGAGCAGTGGTAATGGACACCGACGGTACGGTATAGCTATTTGTCGGATTGCTGGCTGGTTCCGTCACGCTTTTTTTCCCTTTATTTTGGGTGCGACTTTGGCTGCACCTGCCGTCATCTTGGTGTAAAGGTCAAACAACTTTTCCAGCCGCTCAGTGTCGTTTTTGAAGCGTCGACCGATGTAGATACGCTCTAACACTTCATCGTTTCGCTCATGGGCACGGCGTAGATTGTCAGGCATGTTTTCAGGATCGTACAAATCGGCGATGGTGGCTGGGAAATGGGCTTCGCGAGCAAGCAAGATATCCTCGGCACAAGCAGTCAGATCGGCTTTGTTTTGCTCGGTGAGCAGCGGCACAGGGAATGTGTTCCAGCCGAGGGTGTTCGAATAGCGAAAGTCGGTTTTCATTTTTCCGCAGACGGTCCCAATCCAGACCAAGTGCAAGCGTGATGCGATCACGGCCATGTTCCAGAGTGGGGCGTCGTACAAGCCAAATGCCAAGTTGGTGAGTGTTGTATGGCTATCGATGATTCCCGAAGGCAGGAATGGTCTTCGCTCAGAGGAGACACTCGGCACAACGATAGTGTGCCGCTCGCCTATTCGCATCAATTTGAGCTGATGCGCGCGTCTTGCCAACATCTGCGCCCCCTTGTCGGGGCTTGCCAAACGCACCTTGCGCACTGCCTCAATACGTTCGTTTAGGACTGGAATGCCCTGTGCCTCCGCCAGGTTTTTCTCTTCAATCCAAACGCAAAACCGGGTGCCGCCGTTGATGAAGTCGGCCGACCCATAGATACGGCGGATGAATAGCTCTCTTTGGGCTGACGTCAAACTGAGGGATTCCAACTCGTCCCGGCTTAAGAGCAGGTTCCCCCCATCACTGGGCTTGTTGCCGAACTCCATGACGCCAAGGTCGGACATCGGCGCTCTCTTTTTTTCAACAATGACGCGCCGCCCCATCGTCAGATACGGCGTTATCGAGGCACCTTCACGTAGGACAACGCTGCCGTCATCTTGATGCTCGTAGAGGCGGCGGGTGGCGCTATTTTGCACTCCAATGCCAACTACAGCCACTGTCACGCCCGCATTATGACTCGCAAGGTTTGCCCATTTAAACGACGTGTATGCGAATCTGATGTCACAGCCTGCATCAAACAGAATCGGCCACATAATGGGAACAGACTGACCTTGGCAGATTGAGTTTGTAGTCACGAATGCAGCGATGCCTTGGTTGGTTGCTGCAATCCAGTCCGCTGCTTTTACAAACCAACCAGCCACATAGTCTAGGAAGCCTGTGGAGCCGGTGCGTCCGTTCAAGACGTTACGGATGTCGGCTTTCTGCTCGGGTGTCTGCCAAGTATTTCCCAAATAGGGAGGGTTACCACATATGTAGGTTTCACCACCTTCGTTCTCAAAATCGATTTCCGTCTGATCCAGCGGTGTATCGAACAAATCATCGCCGGTTACCCTCACACCCGTCCCGGTTGGCGGGCAAATGCTCATCCAGTCCAACCGCAGAGCATTCCCGCAGACAATCCAGTTTTGCGCATTCAGCGGCAAAAATTCGGCGAGTGCATCCTGCTGACCGCGATACAACACGTCGCACTGGTACTCAGCAATAATCAGTGCCAGACGGGCAATTTCTGCCGGAAAGTCACGCAACTCAATGCCACGGAAATTGGTCAGCGGTATTTCTGACTTATTGTGAGCCTCACCCCTACGGCGATTGATTTCCGCCTCGATTTCGCGCAGCTGCTTGTAGGCAATGACCAGGAAGTTGCCTGACCCGCATGCCGGATCGAACACTCGAATGTGCGCCATGCGTCGGCGCAAATTCAGTAGTTTGCGCTCGTTATCACCTGCTTCCCCCAACTGAGCGCGTAAATCATCCAAGAATAGCGGATTCAGCACCTTCAAGATGTTGGGCACGCTGGTGTAGTGCATGCCTAGCGTGCCGCGCTCAGCATCATCCGCTACAGCTTGGATCATGCTGCCAAAAATGTCTGGGTTAATTTTCTTCCAATTCAGCTCACCTGCATGCAGCAGATATGTACGCGCCATGCGCGTGAAGCGTGGGACTTCAGTACTCCCGGAAAACAACCCACCATTTACATAGGGGAAACCGTTAGTCCAGCTCGGCAATCGCGGCTGGGCACTAGTGCGATCGATACCTTTGATGTTCATGGAACGGAAGATTTCGGACAGCACCTGATCGGTATTGGAGCCGTCGCGCTCGCTGTACCGGTCTACAGATCGGGTGAATAAACCCTCTCCATTGAAGATGTCGGTGTCTTCCGCAAAAAAACAAAACACCAGGCGCGCCATGAAATGGTTCATGTCAGCCCGACGTTCGTCCTTGGCCCAGTCCGGATTTTCTCCCAGAAGCTCAATGTACAGCTTGTTCAGCCTGCTAGTAGCACGTACATCGATGGGGTTGTCTTTGATCTCCTTGATGGTGGAGATGCCTGCCAACGGCAGCAGGAAGCCGAAATGGTTAGGGAGGTCCCCATAGTCGCAGGTAATGGTTTCACCTGTGATCAGCTCTTCGGCCTCAATTGTTTGACCATCGGTGGCGAGAACGTACTTGGCTTTGCTTTTTGTGGTGGCCGGGCTGGCTAGCAACCGTTTGAGGGTTTCGCCCACGGTGCCAGCTTCGCATACGGCTATATGAATGTTACTTCTGAGCAACACTCCACCGGACACATCCGACGCATTGTTATTACCTGCACGCAGGCGCTTGAGCGCCGTGTCTTTGCTACCGAATGCGGCTAAAAAGGCAAACGGGAACTCCGTCGCGTCGAAAGGCTGGAGAGCCAGCTCCGATATTGCGGACTCGATTTCTACTGCGTTCATGGTTTACCACTGTCCAGATCGCTCAAAAGCGAAGGCGGCCACTTAAGCCGCTAAATTTTGATGATTAATGCGAGACCTCAGAGGATGCCTAATTCTTGCCTTGTCCCGGCAAACTCTAGCGAGATGACATTTGGCGTGCCACGAACAATCAAGATAGTGACAAGGCGGAGGCATTGCGCCCAAGTCAAAAGCATCGGCTCAAAACCGGGTCGTAAGCAGCATCCCGCGTCAGCTTTTTTAACCAATCCACGGTGCCGTGGATTGTAAAGGAAGGTTCCTCCTTATGGTAAACAACCGTAGGCAGCCCGCCGTATGGAGCTATCGAAGGTTGTCCAGATCGGGAGGTGATGTAGAAGGGCGAGAAGGATAGCCCTTCCTCCAGGCCCGGCCGTAGTCTGGTGACGCTGCGAGCTATTTTGGTTTTTGTCGATATCCGAGCTATGGCTAATGACAGGACCTCATCGGCGCAGCCGATCACGACTCAAGGCTTTGCAAAGAAACACAGTATTCCAAAAAGTATTCCAAACAAAAAAACTATCCGTATAAATCCTTATAAATCAATAGATTAAAAATCCAGTTCAGATTACCTCGGCTCAACGAAAAAAGACGTCCACAGACGTCTTTTTTTGTGCCTGAAATTCAGTGAAATCAGGGCTTTCGCCGCCATTACCTTCCGTAGACGACTTTTGAGCTTCACCGGTTTTGGTCTTCCCAGCTTCCCGAAGCTAATCTTGGGAATACCAAATGTGGAATGGAGTTCTTCTCGTGCGCACTCAAATTACACGTATTTCCGATCGCCAGCTCAAAGCCTGTGAAGCGTGTGCACCCGGCTCCGAATGATCAAGACCGCCTACAGGTAAGGCGAGTAATTGAAGCACTTCACATACAGCAACACCACCGAGTTGCCTTGACTGCTCCTGCAGGCCAGGTTCCAAGTCACTCGCCCGAGAAGTAATCACTGTCGAGTTGCTTCACCTCGTAAACATCCTTAACGCTCACGCCTAGGTTGTTATCTACCATCAATCGCGCCAGCTCAACACCGTCGATCAATACCACTTTGATGTCCAGCCCCAGCGCCGCAATGCGAGCCCCTTCAGAGAACTCAGAGGTAGTGATGAACACGCCCTTACGCGCACGCTGGCGAGTCAGTGCGCCGATAAACTTGTCAATCTCCGGGCGATGCACCGTATTGGCCCAGCGCTTGGCCTGCAGATAGATAACATCGAGGCCAAGCTTGTCTTCTTTGATGATGCCGTCGATACCGTCATCATTGGTCGCTTGGGTAGCCTTACCAGCCTCTTTACGCGAACCGCCGTAACCCATTGCGATCATAAGATCGACTACCAACTGTTCAAAGAAGCTGGGGGTGGCCAACCGGACTTGCGTCAGCAACTCGTCTGCCAGGGACTGCATGAGGGTCTGATGCGCCTCGGCCAACTGTTCGTCTGGCGTGGTTTCGGAAATACCCACGTTCAGCAGGGAGGGAGCGTCAACTGATTGCGGTTTGGCCGTATGGAAGTCCGCAAACTCAGGAAACTGCTTCAACCAGCTCACAGTGATGCGCTGCGGACCATTGGTCAAAGCATCAAGGCCACGAGGGGTAATTTGCACCATGCCTTTGGCCGGAATGCATAGCAGCCCGGCCTTATTCAAATAGGTACGAGCCCAGCCCACTCGGTTGTTGATCACCGTCTGCTGACCAGAGGGTAGGCGCTCCTTGCGTTCGTCCTCGGTCAATTGGAATTGATCAGCGACCCTCTCGCGCAACTCATTGAGCGGCAGCGGCGCACCGCTCTGCACGGTGCTCAACACTGGGCGCATCACACTTTGAAAATCCGGAATTGCCACTGTTTCTCCTTAATTTTAGCGGCTGCTTTAGGCGCCGCCCACGCGAGCCTCATCGAAGGAAGCCGCGGTCTTGAGCATCTTCAAAATCACCAGCGCAAACGCGCGGCTCTTCGTTTCGTTATCCAGTACTTCCAGCGAGAGTTTCTCGTGTTCAGTCATAGCATCTAACACTGTATCGAGGACGCGTTTGGGAAAAAGGCCGTGCATCACTTGATCCACCGAATGGTTGTTCACCTGGGCCATCACATCTTCCTGACGGCTGATACGCTGGGCGATGCCAGTAAGGAACTGCAGCTGGTCGTCGTCCCTCACTTCGGCACCAAAGATATCGTTAAGCGCCTCAATGATTTCGGATAAGCGCTTCTTCTCCGGCTCATGCGGCTTACCGCTCCCCACGTCACTGCCGGGTTTGACGGTGTATTTGCCCGTCTCTTCGTTCAGGCGAAGCAGGTGTTCGGCGCGCTTACTCAGACGGTAGTGGCTCAGTTGCAACTCACCCACATCCACGTCGTCCTCTAGCAGGCGATCTACGCGCAGCAACGGGTACAGATGCTTGGCGTACACGCACAGCTGCAAGTTTACCCCGTAGAGCTCGCGGCCGGTCACAGAGGCGATGGCCTATTTTCACTCGGTTCCCATGACTTAAAGGTGCTACGGCCGTACTCAAACGTATGGCCAGCAACGATACGTCTGCTGCAACGCGTTCTCAAAATCGGGATTAGCAATCTATGTTGGCTTAGCCGACAAGAAATGGATCAGCCCGCCTAGCCATTTGAGTAGCGGGTTTTCTAAAACGACTGATCGTCTCAGTCCTACCTCCCCCCCTCCCCTCACTGAAACCATGACCACCAGCCAGCCCTTCGAACTCGACAGTACTCACCGCCACACGCCGCTAGCCGAAAGCTGGACGTGGAACACATGAGGCGCCATAACTTTGCTGAATCCTGGCTTCCAATCTTAATCATTCTCAACACTTAAACTAGCAAGTTAGCCAACTAACTAATTCAAACATCCACTTGAATTGCTCATCATCCGCTTGGCTATCGCTTTAACGATTAACCTAAAAAGTATTTCGCTTTCACATATATTTTACATTCCCCTACATATGATAATGTCATTACGACATCAACGCTGTTCCAACCAGAATCAAAGGGGTGTGTATGGCAGGTGTAATGGCATCCGTTAACAGCCGTACACAACTGGTCGGTCAGAACAGACTGGAATTATTGCTATTCCGCTTTAACGACCAACAGCTGTATGGCATTAACGTCTTTAAAGTCAGAGAAGTTATTCGCTGCCCTAAGCTATCTCTACTACCAAAGTCTAATAACAACATTTGTGGCGTTGCGAATATCCGTGGTGCTTGCATCCCCATTCTAGACCTTGCAATGGCTACCGGGCTGCCCGGCATCACAGATAAAGAAAGCGCTTTTATCATACTTACGGAGTACAACAACCGAGTTCAAGGTTTCTTGGTGTATGCAGTTGAACACATCGTTAACTTGAACTGGGAAGACATTCATCCGCCTCCCAAGGGCAGCGGTGACAACAATTACCTGACGGCGGTTACCCGTACCGATGATCGTCTGGTTGAAATCATCGATGTAGAAAAGGTGCTGACGGAAATCTCGCCCTCGTCCGAGGAAATTTCGATTGGTGTGGTGGATGACGCGGTCAATCAACAGGCTCGACACCTGCGAGTGCTGACCGTGGATGACTCGATGGTTGCGCGTAAACAGGTGACCCGCTGCCTGGAGACAGTGGGTGTCGAGGTCGTCGCCTTGAACGATGGTCGCCAGGCGCTGGATTACCTTCGGGCCATGCTTGACGAGGGGCGCAACCCGGATGAGGAGTTTCTGATGATGATTTCAGATATCGAAATGCCGGAAATGGACGGTTATACGCTGACCGCCGAAATCCGCAGCGACCCACGCATGGCCAAGTTGCATATCGTGCTGCACACGTCCCTATCGGGCGGTTTCAACCAGGCCATGGTCAAGAAAGTCGGGGCCGATGACTTCCTCGCGAAGTTTCGCCCGGATGACCTGGCAGGTCGCGTAGTCGCACGAATCAAGGCCGTGAGCCCTACCTGAAAGGCAAAACGACACTGCTCAAGCCAAGGAGGCTGATGAACAACGTATAAAAAGACCATCAACAGAGGGCATACCATGTTGAAGTGCAATGAACTCGATCTTCAGGCGCCTGATGGCGAGGCAAAGCCATTCTGGCGGGGCGGTGAGCCGTCGCAGGCGCCGTGCGCCTTGGGCTGCGGCGCTAAACCGGTCGCTACGGCCCCAGCGGCTGCGCCAGCAGTCCCAGCCATCCCCACATCGATGCAAAACGAATTAGTCGCCGCACAGGAAATCTGTAGTCGCGCTAAAACCGCCGTTGTCGAGATGTTCGGCCATGCCCGCATGGGCCGGGCACTGGAGCTTGAGCACATCAGTGCATTGGTGGAAGACATTTCGAGCTCTATCGCCCGCCACCCTAATGCCTTTATCAGCCTGGCACGCCTGAAAAGCATCGACGACTACACCTACATGCATTCAGTCGCCGTGTGTGCGTTGATGATTGCCCTCGGCAATCAATTGGGCCTCTCTACCGCACTGATTCGTCGCGTCGGCATGGCCGGGCTGTTGCACGACATCGGCAAAATGGCCATACCGGGCGCCATTCTCAACAAGCCTGGCCGGTTGAGCACTGACGAATTGCAGTTGGTGCGTACCCATCCACTGGAAGGGGAAAAAACCCTGCAAGCGACCTCGCAGATGTGCGAAATGGTCGTGGATGTGTGCCTGCATCACCACGAAAAAGTCGACGGCACCGGCTACCCCCATCAGTTGGTAGGGGACCAGATCAGTCTGGTGGCTCGGATGGCTGCGGTGTGCGATGTCTACGACGCAATCACCTCGGACCGCTCCTACAACCAGGGCTGGGACCCCGCCGTCGCCATCCAGCAAATGTCCACATGGGAAGGGCATTTTGATGACGAGGTATTCCGCGCGTTTTTAAAGTCCGTGGGTATTTACCCGGTCGGTTCTATCGTTCAATTGAAAAGTGGCAGTATCGGTGTAGTGATAGAACAACATCCCGAGTCGTTACTGACACCAAAAATCAAAGTGTTCTTTCTGCCCGTTCTAAATATTTATGTAACGCCGAAAATAATAGACCTGAGTGATCCCGAACAACCCGATCGAATTGTCGCGCGGGTACCGCCCCAGCGTTACGGTTTTAAAAACACCGAACGTTTATGGCTCGACGAAGAGATGCCCAAAGAGCATTAAGTAACTCCAAGCGCTGTACAGCATGTCCATGCCTAAGCAGCCAATGATAAAACACTGTGCCTTGTGCAAAAGAAGTACCGAAATGTCGACATTCGATGATGTTGACGACTATTAGCATGGGCAGGAAATATCATGAAATTCAACTCATTGCAGACTCGAATTTGCTTCACCGCCGGACTCTGCCTGTTTATCTCGTGTGCGAGCCTGGTCTCATATGGCCTTTATTCTTCAAGCGCCAATCAAGCGTATGTCGGCACTGAAGTTTCAGCCCTGATTGAAAGCGCCACTATCCGCGAAGTGCAAAACCTGGCTGAGTCGCGTGCCAATGCCATCCAGGCAAAACTGCAGAACGCCTTGGATTCAGCACGCACAATGGCCAATACGCTGGGAGCGAGTAAAAGTGCGCAGAGCCCACTGACCCTCAGCCGTGAGCAGATCAATACGATGCTGCTCAGCGTGCTCAAGGACAACCCCGACTTCAACGGCACGTATTCATGCTGGGAACCGGATGCGCTGGACGGCCAGGACCAAGCCTTTCGTATCAATGAGGGCGGTAACAACCCGTTGACCGGTCGCTTCACCCCCTACTGGACACGCAGTTCAGATGGCCATATCGCCGTGCAACCGCTGGTTGAGTACGACTCCGATGCCCGCCACCCCAATGGCGTGTTGAAGGGCGGCTGGTACTCAGGCCCACGGGACACCCAGAAAGAAAGCGTGCTGGACCCACTTCCCTACGTGGTGCAAGGCAAAAATGTGTGGCTGACCACGCTATCGGTACCTATCACTGCCAATGGCAAGTTCTACGGCGTGGTCGGGGCTGACTTCGATATCTCGTTTATCCAGAAACTCAGCGAGCAAATGTCCGCAGATCTGTATGGCGGCAAAGGCTCCGTGTCGATCCTGAGCAATCAAGGGCTCGTGGTGGCTGACAGTAAACGCCCGGAATTCATTGGCCAGTCACTGAAAGGCTTGTTGCCAGGCACTTGGGAAAAGGTGTTGGCGAATGTGCAAAAAGGCCAGGGAGACAGCCGGCTCAATCAGGACTCCCAGGAAATCGAAGTACAGATGCCGATCAATCTGGGGCGCACCGGCAAGCCGTGGGCGATTTTGATCCATCTGCCCAAGGCGGTGGTCATGAGCCAGGCCTTGGCCCTGGAGCAGGAACTGCAGTCACGCGGCGTCAAGAGCAGCATCTGGCAGGTCTCGGTCGGCGTAGGTGTCTCCTTGCTGGCATTGCTGGCGCTGTGGTTTGCCACTGCGAAAATCGTCGGCCCGATTCGTGAAGCTGCGGCTCTGGCCGCGAATATCAGTCTGGGTGATTTCTCTCGCCGGCTGGTGCAGAAATCTGATGACGAAGTCGGCCAATTGTCCTTTGCCTTGAACGATATGTCGGAAAGCCTGCAACGCCAGGTGCGTGTGGCCGAGCGTATTTCCGAAGGGGACCTGGATTTGGAAGTACGCCTGTCCTCGCCCAACGACACCCTCGGCAAATCGTTGGAAAAAATGGTCGGTAACCTGAACACCCTCATTTCCCAAGTGCAGGCCAGCGCCACGCAAATCACCGGCAGTTCCGCGCAGGTCACCGAGTTGAGCCAGTCGCTGTCCGACGGCGCGTCCAATTCTGCATCGTCCATCACCGAAATCAGTGCCGTTATGACCCAGATGGCAGCGCAGACTACCGACAACGCCGCCAATGCGAAGAAGGCGGACGAGCAATCCCAGGCCTCGCGCGCCGACGCCGGGGAAAGTGACAAGTTGATGAGTGAATTGATCGCGGCCATGGCGGAAATCGACAATTCGGGCAAAGACATCACCGCGATTATCACCACCATCGACAACATCGCCGCTCAAACCAACCTGCTGGCGTTGAACGCAGCTATCGAGGCCGCACGTGCCGGCGAACTGGGGCGTGGTTTTGCGGTGGTCGCCGACGAAGTCAGGAGCCTCGCCGCCCGCAGCGCCGAAGCCGCCCAGCAAACCGCCGCGTTGATTGCCGACTCCTCGACCAAAACGCAACGCGGCATGATCATCGCCGGGCGCACCGCCGACTCGTTGAGAAATATCGTTACTGGCACCAGCACGGTTTCCAGCCTGGTGTCGTTGATCTACCAAGCCTCCAGCGAACAGGCTTCCGGCCTGCAACAGGCGAGCATCGGCCTGGAGCAGATCGACGAAGTCACTCAGCAGAACCAGGCAAACTCCCAGCAATGTGCAGTGGCAGCCAAGAACCTGTCGGAACGGGCCAACTCCATGCAACAGGGCCTGAGCCGCTTCAAAGTCAAAGCCTCGTAATGCCTCACGCGAAGCCAGGGGGTCGTCAACCTCCTGGCCCAGCGACATAACCCACGCCCATTCATGAAATATTAAGAATCACCTCCCTATACTCATCGATTGTGAGCCGTTCCCTCAAACGATCCCCCTTCTCTCGGTAGCCAGACTCCATGACGCGTCCCGCTCCTCTGCTGCTCCTGCTTGCTGGTCTGCTGTTCTTCTTGGCCCTGGGTAACCATGAACTGCAAGGCTCCACCGAGGCCCGTGTCTCGGGCATTGCCATGGCCATGCACTTGGACAATGACTGGGTCGTACCGCAACTGTTTCGTGAGCCCTTCCTGGAAAAGCCGCCCCTAAGCCTGTGGCTGGACGCCGGAGCGATTCGCCTGTTTGGCGGCACACCTGGGGCGGTACGGCTGGCTTCGGCATTTGCCGGTCTGTTCAGCGTGATGCTGCTCTATGGAATGCTGCGCAGGTTCGGACGCCCAAAGGCACTGGCGTTTTGCGCAGCGCTGATCCTGGCGACCATGGCCAGTTACTGGGGCAATGTGCGCGGCGTGGGTGAAGACTCACTGCTCAGCCTGGGCGTGACCACCGCGCTGCTGGCGTTCTACCAAGCCGTGCGACCCGGACGTGAGGGTTCCAGTGCGTGGGCATGGATGCTGTTTACCGCCGGCATGGTGATCGCCACCCTGAGCAAAGGCGTGCTGGGCCTCGCGTTGCCGGGCATCGTGATCTTTGTGTACCTGACCAGCATCAGCCTGATGGACAAGCGCCTGCGTATCGGCGAGTGGCTCAAACCGGGCGTGTTCACCGTGCTGGCGTTGGTGCCGTTGATGATCTGGCTGGGCTTCCTGTTCCAGCGCGGCGGGATGCAGGCCGTGGGCGAAGTGCTGTGGACCAACAGCGTCGGGCGGTTCAGCGGGTCGTTCGTCGAGGCTGGGCATTACGAGCCGTTTTACTACTACTTCGCGAAGCTGCCGCAAGCGTTCCTGCCCTGGAATATCCTCGTGTACCTGGGCCTGTGGCACTTTCGAAAAAGCCTGGTGCGCGATCGCTACCGCCTGTTTTTCAGTGTCTGGCTGGTGGCGCAATTCACTCTGCTGACTCTGGCGTCCAGCAAGCGCACCGTTTACCTGATGGCACTCACGCCAGCCGCCGCCGTGCTCGCAGCAGAATATGCAGGTGTGCTGTTGGAATGGCTCAAGGTGCGCAAGCCGGCGCTGTACCGCTACCACCGGGGGGTGATCATCGGCGTGTTCAGCCTGGCAATGGTCAGCTACCTGACGGCTGCGTTCTGGTTCGCACCCAAAGCAGACAAGCGCGAGTCTTTCGTACCCGTGATCAGTCAGGCCAGGGCGTTTCAAACTGAAGGTAAGAATGTGGTGATGTTCCAGCCCAATGAGCGCATCGCCGGGGCGAGCGTGTTCTATCTGCAGGCCTACTTGCCGATCCTGCAGACCGAAGCTGAATTACACAGTTTTCTCACGGCCAAGCCCGGCAACATTGCATTGCTGGACAACACCCGCCAACTGAGCGGGAAGATCACCGTGATCAAGGAGATGAAGATCGGTCGCCAGCCTTACTACTTCATCGAGCAGTAAGGCCAGCGCACGCAGGGCATCAGTGCTTGGTGAGCTTGTCCAAGTAGCCCATGGCAAAGGCCGAGACCACGAAGGTCATGTGGATGATCACGTACCACATCAGGTGCTGGGGATCGACGTTCTTGGCGTCCATGAAGATGCGCAGCAGGTGGATCGAGGAAATCGCCACGATGGACGCCGCCACTTTCATCTTCAGCGACGAAGAGTCCATGGTGCCCAGCCAGTTGAGCTTTTCCTTGTTTTCATCGATATCCAGCTGCGACACGAAGTTCTCGTAGCCGGAAATCATCACCATCACCAGCAAGCCACCCACCAGCGCCATGTCGATCAACGACAGCAGCAGCAGGATCACTTCCGCTTCCAGCATGGTGAAAATGTTGGGAATCACGTGAATGATTTCCTGGAAGAATTTCAGCGCCAGGATCAATAAACCCAGGGATAACCCCAGGTAGATCGGCGCCAGCAGCCAGCGTGAAGCGTACATAGTGTTTTCGATAAAGCGTTCCATGGGATCTCACACAGCTTGGCTAAAAATGGCGGCGAGTATACCAGCCGCTACAAGACACCTGTAAGCGCGAGAAAACTGACCCAGGCGGCATCTGTAAGAGAATTTTTCTGCTAGTGTCGAGCCCATCTCAACTCGGCTCGATGACGTCGGACAGGAAAAACTCAGATGATGGATGTGCGATCCCCTTTGGCCAGCATTGGCCTGTGCGCGGCATTGCTGCTGGCCAGCGGCTGCTCCCCCAGCGACGAGCAGAAGCAGACGACCCTCGAAGAGAAAACCGCCAAATTCGAACAGTCCCTCGACAGCATCCAAGACCCCAAACTGCGTGACGCCGTCGCCGACCTCGGCGGTTCGCTGCTATTGCTGGAACGGGCGCGGGTCAAACTGGCCACCAAGCCCATCGAGGCCGAGTACGGCGAAGACAACCTGGCCCTGCTCAAGCACTACCCCACGCCCCAGGCGCTGGTGGATACCTATATCAATGGCCTGTTCGTACTGCGCAAGACTTCACACTCCGACTACCTGACGGATTTGCAGCCGGTCTTCCCGTTCAGTTTCAACATGCCCGACCAATTCCCCTTCCCCCATGGCCTGGAATGGCAGTCGGTCACCTTGAGCAACAACAAAGTCATCCCCTTCCAGCCGGAATGGTCGGAGACAGACCCCGGCATTCAGTTAAGCCCCAGCAGCTCCAACCTGACCAACCCCGATGACCTGACGGTGACCTACCCCTTCATCGACGGCATCGAGACGGAAAACAAGAGCCAACCCCAGCCTGTCACCCTAAAAGGCGCGGTCGAAGTCATCGCGCCGGGCAAGGTGCTGACGTTCGACCTGTCGAAAAAGGACGTGGGTCACAAACGCACTGAGGGCAATATCACCCTCAATTTGCTGCTGCTGGAGAAGAACTACGCCGAAATCGAGCTGACCAACAGCGAGCCACTGGCCCCGCAAGTCGGCGACGAGTCGCCAAACCCTCTGCTGGTGCAGGCGCGCGACACTACCGGGCAATTCCTCACACGCTCAGGTTCGATCAACGAAAGTGCCGCGCAAGTGGCGTTCTACGAGAAACAGTTGGCCGAGATGCAAAAGCAGAAGGCCTGGTCGGAGGGGTTCGAAAAACAACTGACGGATGAACAGAAAGCTTTCGAGCATAAGCAGGGTAGTCATTACGCCAAGGTGTATTTCAACGGCCTGATCGATACCCTGCAGGTCAACGTGATGGACTTTTCCACGGCGTCCGTTACCCGCAAGGACCTCGACTTGCCGGTGTTGCGCTTCGACAAGAACAGCCTGGAAAAGACCGTACAAGCCTTGCCGATGCCGGTCACCGTCTACGACGACAGCGCTGCCAGCTGGCTCAAAGACTCGGCAATGACCGAAGAACAACTGAAAAACAGCGTCAGCATCAGCCAGTCTGTCGAAGACGCCAGTGCCGCGCATATCGTGTTCGACCACCCGTTCACCTTTAATGACGACCTGGTCGGTGCAGAGCGCAACAGCAGCGAATCGCCGATTACCTTTTTTACGGCGGACGAAAAAGGTGAGCGCGGCGACCCCATCGAGCTGCCGACCGAAGCGTTCGAGCTAAATCCGGCCCGTGGAACTCTCACCTACGACCTCACCCTGTTCCCGGAAAACCCGGCGTTTGTGGTGGGCTCAATCCCGCTGTTTTTGGCGACTATCGAGAAAGGTGAGTTAGACGTGGCCAAGCTGCCCAAGGGCTTGTCGCTCAAGGACAATGCGCTGATCGTCGATCAGAAAGAATTCCCGGCCGACAGCTGGCGCTTCTATGCCAAGGACGCCAGTGGCCAGTACCTCAAGGAAATCCTTGGGGTGAGCCACCGCGCCGAGGAATACGGCACGGCGATGTTTGACGTGCATTATTTCTACGGCCGACCGACCGCACTGGAAAGCTACCAGCGCACCGACCTGAACACCGTGCAGTACGGCTTCGAGGTCAAGCTGGACAAGCCCGACAGCAAGTGACCGCCACTACAGCGCAAGCGGCTCATGGTTGCCATTGAGCTGCCGCAGATGGGCCTGCATATGCAGGCACCAGATCTGTGGGTCGCCCGCCACTTCATAGCCGTGCATGGTCAGGCTATCCACAATCGATTCCAGGATGGTTTGCGCCGCAAAAGGCCCATGAAACGGGCCTTGGGACTTGATGGTGGACGGCTGTTCACCGGACATTCCGGCGGCAAATAACAAGGTCCACATCCCGTTATCCCCCGCGAGAGGGCGAATGGAGCATTCGATACGGGTGACCAGGCCAAAGCACTGGCGGGTAAGACAAAGGTTGCGCGGCATGGCGGCGACCCTCGGCAGATCGGTGTTCAGCCCGGCCTGGGGCAAGGCTGTTTCTATCCAGCGACTCCTGTGAATATCCCTAAAGCAGAGAATAGAAGAAAAACCCGACAAACCAAGGCCGTAGGGACCAACGGACATTAGTCCCTCAGAAGGAAGTCAATTTAGTGACGCAACCAGTTCCAAATGTGGAAGGGGGCTTGCTCCCGATGCAGTGTGTCAGTCGACATCTACATGACTGACCTATCGCAATCGGGAACAAGCCCCCTCCCACATGTTTGACCCGGCCTGGCCTCAGAACTCAGGTGGGCTTGGCTTCGGCCAGCGCCTGCTGCGCCAACTCCTTCTCCGCCTCTTTCAAGTCTTCCTCGCTGATCATCTCGGCAATCGCACGCAAACGCTCGACCACTCGCGCATTGACGGTCCCTTCCGGGAACTGCCCCTCGGCGTCCGGCTCACCCGCGTCTTCACCCACCAACAGGCTCAACGCCTCATCGGCCTGGCGCACCGCGTAGATATGGAACTGCCCGGCGCGCACAGCCTGCAAGACCTTCTCATCAAGCATCAACGTGGCCACGTTGGCCTGAGGAATGATCGCCCCTTGCTCACCGGTCAAACCGCGCGCTTCACAGAGACGGAAGAAGCCTTCAATCTTCTCGTTGACCCCACCTACCGCCTGCACTTCACCAAACTGGTTGATCGAACCGGTGATGGCAAAACATTGCTTGAGCGGGGTTTTCGACAGGGCCGAGATCAAGGTGCACGCCTCGCCCAGGGACGCACTGTCGCCGTCCACATAACCGTAGGATTGCTCCAGCGCGATGCTCGCCGAGATCGCCAGCGGGAATTCCTGGGCATAACGGCTGCCCAGGTAACCCGTGAGGATCATCACGCCCTTGGAGTGAATCGGCTGACCGAGGTTAACCTCACGTTCGATGTCGACAATGCCGCTGCCGCCCGGGTACACCGTGGCGGAAATCCGCGCCGGTACGCCGAATGCCGAGTCACCGACTTCCAGCACCGTCAGCCCGTTGCACTTGCCCACGGCCGCACCGGCGGTGTCGATCAGGATCACCCCGGCGAGCATGTCATCCAGGATCCGTGCCGACACGCGGCCGGTACGGGTGGCCTTGGCTTTGAGGGCGCGCTCGATATGGCCGGCATCGGTCATCTCATCGCCGGCCAGGTGGCGGATAAAGTCCGCCTCGCTCACCAGTTGAAACAAGTCACCAATACGCGCCGACAAACGGCCCTGATGCTCCGCCAGCCGCGCGCTGTAAGTCGCCAGCCGCGCCACCGCGTCCGAGGTCAACGGCGCCATGCCCTCTTCCGAGGTCCGGGTTTTGAGCAACTGAGCGAACTGCTCCAGGCTTTCGTCGACCATCGGGATGTCTTCGTCGAAATCCACCAGCACCCGGAACATCTCCTGGAAGTCCGGATCGGCGTCCTGCAACGCGTAGTAAAGCTGGCGCGAACCGATAATGATCACCTTGACCTGCAACGGAATCATTTGCGGGTTGAGGGTCACGGTAGCCAGACGGCCCAGCTCGCCCAGAGGCGATTCCATCTTCAACTTGCGCGATTGCAGGGAGCGCTTGAGGGCGTCCCACACGAACGGCTCGCTGAGCATTTTTTCGGCTTCGAGGATCAGGAACCCGCCATTGGCACGGTGCAAGGCACCCGGTCGCAGTTGGCGATAGGTGGTGTAGAGCGCGCCCTGGTCGGTGCTGTATTCGATACGGCCAAACAGGTTGTCGTACGTCGGGTGCGGTTCAAACACCACTGGGGCGCCGCCGTTGACCGGGTGCCCAACCACCAGGCTCGGGCAGTATTGCTCTTCGAGCAGCTTGCGGGCCTGGGCGTCGGTCTTGGCGTCGTCGACCAATTGCTCGACCACAGTTTTCAGCAGGTACACCTGCATCGCCTGCAAGTAACCGCAGACAGCTGCGTTCTCGGCGTATTTTTCCGACAGTGGCGCAAGCAAAGGTTGCAGGGCCAAGGTGATGGTTTCTTCGTTGAACTGGCGCAGTTGGTTGTTGGACTCACGCTTCCACTGCGGCAGGCTGGCCAACTCCTCGTTGAGGCGCTCTTCCAGCTCGGAAATATCTGTGTGGAAACGCTCGCGATCTACTTCCGGCAGTTGCGAAAACTCGGCTTCGTCCAGCGCCTTACCGTCGAGCATCGGCGTGAACGCGATGTTGGAACTGTCGCGGTACAGCGCCACGTCCTTTTCCAAAGCCAGGCGTTCGATCACATCGAGGGCCTTGTCGTAACGCTGGTTGAACGCGCGGTCGATGGCGCTTTTGCGCTGTTGATAAGTCGGGTGCTCAAAGACCGCCGGGAAGGTGGCCACCAGGTTGTCGACCAAGCCGTTGATATCGGCAATGAACGCCGCCGCAGCACCGCCTGGCAATTCCAGGGCGCGTGGTTCGCGGGGTTCATCGAAATTATTCACATAGACCCAGTCCGCCGGGGTCTGCAGGCGCTTGCCTTCGGCCTTCAGGTAGCGTTTGACGAACGAGAAGCGACCGGTGCCCGGCTCGCCCATGACAAACACGTTGTAACCGGGGCGTGGCATGGCCACACCGAACTGCAACGCTTCAACTGCGCGTTCCTGGCCAAGCACACCGCGAAAGGGCTCCAAATCATTGGTGGTCGAGAAGCTGAACTGTTCAGCGGAAAAAGGACGAGTCAGCGCTTCGGGCGCTAGACGCAGGCTGGCAGCAACAGGATCAGGCATCGGGCTTCCTTACATCAGGCGGGGCAGATGACGGCATTCTGGCTCCCCGTTGCGCGCTCTGGCAAGGCGAGCCTTTGTGAAAGCGTAGACACCGAATGAGTCCTACAAAAAAATCGCGACATCTCTGATTGTTTTATAAAAACACACGGAACCCTTGGAACGTGCCTAAACTCCAAACTGCGCGGGTTGGACTAATAACCGATCCCTAGGGCGCTATGAAGTGCCTGAACCCTTGTCCATTGGTTTGCACACAAAGAGAACAAAGCTATGAAACGGATCCTTCTCGGTACTCTCTTCACCGTCGTCTCCCTCAATGCAATGGCTGAAGCACCAGGTGGCCCGAACTGCGGTTGGGGCAACATGTTGTTCGAAGGCCAGCGCGGCACTCCGGCTCACTTCCTGGCTTCCACCACCAACGGTACTTCGGGTAACGCCACCTTCGGCATGACCTCGGGCACCAACGGTTGCAGCACCAACAGCGCGCTGACCTACGGCGGCAAGTCCTGGATTGCCATGAATGGCATGATGAACGAGCTGTCCGAAGACATGGCCAAGGGTAATGGCGAAGCACTGACCACTTACGCGGTGGTACTGGGCGTTGCTCCGGAAGATCGCGAACACTTCGCTGCAGTGGCTCACGAACACTTCCAGCAAATCTTCAGCAAGGCCGATGTGACCGCTGAAGACGTACACAACAACACTCTGGCTGTACTGAAAGGCGATGCCCGTCTGGCGAAATACGCTACCCAGGCTTAAGCTCGACCTGCCCGCGCCTCCCCAGGCGCGGGTTTTATTTTTGGACCCGCTTCCCCTTTGGGTCTCTCTAATTTCCGACTTAAGTTGCCCCTATGCTCAAACGCTTTGCCTGGATGGCACTCCTCGCCTGCGCCCCGCTGTACGCGGCACCGCACCTTGATGATCAACGTTTGCAGCAATTGGCCAACGAGCCGTTCTGGCTTTCGCTGGGCCATTACGAAGCCGGCAAAATCAGTGGCTGGCGCAGTTATGTCAGCGAGCAGAAATTTTTCCTCGCCCCCGACGGTGCCCATCACCCGGATGCCGAACTCAAGGCCACCGTTGAAGCACTCTATGCTCCGGCCAGCCTGGGTGAAAAGCACGCCCAATGCGTCTACCCCGCACGTACCCGCTGGTTAAAGGATCAGTTGCACCTGACTGACCTGCCCGCCGTGGACTGCACCGAATTCAAGCAATGGTTCAAGGACGTCTCGCCCCATAGCGCGGTGATGATCTTCCCGGCGGCCTACCTCAACAGCCCGTCCTCGATGTTCGGCCACACCCTGCTGCGTATCGACCAGGCCGACGTGCAGAGCAACAAGACCGCGCTGCTCAGCTACGCGATCAACTTCGGCGCCTATATAGAAGGCTCGGACAACAGCATTCTCTACGCCTGGAAAGGCCTGATGGGCGGCTACCCCGGTCTGTTCGCGCTGGTGCCTTACCAAGAAAAACTCTCCGAGTACCGCAGCCTCGAAAACCGCGACCTGTGGGAATATCGCCTTAACCTCACCCAGGTCGAGACCGAGCGCATGGTCGAGCACGTGTGGGAGCTCAAGCAGATCCAGTTCGACTATTTCTTCTTCGACGAAAACTGCTCCTATCGCCTGCTGGAACTGCTGCAAGTGGCCCGCCCCGGCCTGCGCCTGACCGAGCAATTCCCGCTGACCGCCATTCCCACCGACACCGTCAAGGCGGTGAAGGACGCGGGCCTGGTCGAGAAGATCGACTACCGACCGTCCCGCGAGCGAGAGTTGCTGGAGCGCGCAAAGCCGCTGGACAGCGACGAGCAGCAATGGGTGCTCAAGGTCAGCGATGACCAGCAGCAACTACAAGAGCCTGCTTTTAAAGCCTTACCCCGCGAACGTCAGGCCCTGATCATCGACGCCGCCTATCGCCTGGGCCGCTACCGTGCCAATGGCCTTGAACGGGACACCGCACGCTCCCAACGCAGCTTCGAACTGCTGCGCGCGATCAACCAGAACCCCGCGCCCGATCTAAAGATCACGCCTCCCGGCCTGCCGGAAAACGGCCATGAGTCGCGTACCTGGCAAGCTGGCATCGGCACCCGGGGCGACAAAGCCTTCGGTGAATACGGCCTGCGCATGGCCTACCACGACCTCAACGACAACGCCGAAGGCTTCCCCCTCGGCGCCCAGATTGAAATCCTGCAAATGAAACTGCGCCAGTACGAAGGTAACCACTGGCAATTGCAGCAACTGGACCTGGCTACCATCCGCTCCCTGACCCCACGCAACGCCCTGCTGCAACCCTGGTCCTGGCAAGTCACGGGCGGCCTGGAACGCGTGCCGGGCAAACACGACGACGAAACCCTGGTCGCCCACGTCAACGGCGGCGCTGGCGGCACCTGGCAACTACGCGACGACATGCTCGGCTTCGCCCTCGGCACCGTGCGCGTGGAACACAACAACGACTTCAACGAAGCCATCTCCCCCGCAGCCGGCTTCAACACCGGCGTGCTGTGGAAAAACCCGCTGGGCAACTTGAGCCTGGAAGCCAAGGGCGATTTCTTCACCAATGGTGAAGTGCGGCGCAGCATCAGCCTCAACCAACAGTGGGAACTGTCCCGTAACCTGGGCCTGCGCCTGAGCGCACAGCGCGAGTACAGCCACCTGTCGACTCCAGTGAATGAAGTGATGCTTGAAGTGAAGTGGTATCACTACTGACCAAAGCCTGGAGAAAATCAAAAATGTGGGAGCGGGCTTGCCCCCGATGGCGGTGTTTCAGTTAAGTATTGACTGACTGACACTCTGCTATCGGGAGCAAGCCACCTCCCATATTTTGTTAGCATTGCCCGCACAATCAGGAGTTGACTCGACATGGCCGTTACCTGCACCACCCTTGAAGACGTTCGAAACAACATCGACCGCCTCGACCAGCAAATCGTCACCCTGCTGGCCGAACGAGGCCGCTACGTATCACAGGCAGCACGCTTCAAAAAAGACACCGATGGCGTCAAGGCCCCACAGCGGGTTGAGCAGGTGATCACCAAGGTGCGGGAATTATCGGAGACCGTGGGCGCAAACCCCGAGGTAACCGAGCAGGTCTATCGCGCAATGATTGCGGCATTCATTGAGCAGGAATTGGCGGAACACAGGGCTTTGGCGAACAGCCAGGCCACATAGTCTTTTGTGGTGAGGGAGCCCAGCTTCCTCATCACCGGTTCGGCACTCACCGACCGATCTCATCGTGCTCCACACCTTTCTCACACCCCTTTCACACCTCCCCGACAAATCCCTATCTAGACTTCCCCTATCAGCCGTTAAACGGCCAGGGAGCAAGCAATGTGGCGGTATGCAGTAATACTGTGTGCGATGGTGTGGCTGGCGGGTTGTCAATCGACTCATCAGGAATTGCTGGCCAGAGGTTATCCACCGGCCTTCGCCGATGGATTTGACGATGGCTGCAGCAGCGGTCGCCAGGCCGCCGGGGTGATTTCCGGGGAGTTTCGCAAAAATGTCCCGCGCTACCTGAAAGACCGGACATACGCCGAAGGCTGGGAGGACGGCTTTCGCCAGTGCAAGGCCATGCGTGAAAACGAAGAACTGCGCGACTACAAGGACAATCACTGGGACGACCGTGAGCGCGCCTGGCAGCACGAGAAGGATCGCGATGCCGCTCGGGCCTATCGCTCGCAATAGGTCGCTTTCAGACATCCATCGAAACTAAAGCGCAGCGAACATGGCCCAAGCTCCATAGAGGGAGAACGTCATGAGCCGAGCTTTTGTAAATGAGGATAACGCCGCCGCCCAGGCTGATCAGCCAGTGGAGCGTCAGGTCAGTGAGCAACCCAATCACTTGACCGCGCAAGGGTTGGCGCAGTTACAGGCCAAGGTTGCGCAGTTGAAGGCTGAGCACAGTGCCGAATCTGCCAAGGGTGAGCAGGCCGATAAGCAGCGCCAGGCCGATCTTGAGCGGGATTTACGCTACTTCAACCAACGCGTCCAGAGCGCCCAGGTCGTGGCGCTGGCCACCGGCACCGACAAGGTGCAGATCGGCAGCTGGGTGACCTTCGCCAATGAGCATGACGAGCAACAGCGCATCCAGTTGGTCGGTGAAGACCAGGCCGACGCCAGCACAGGCCTGATCAACTGGGGTTCACCCCTGGGCCGCGCGTTGCTGGGCGCCCAGGTGGGTGATGAGGTGCTGTGGAAGCGCCCCGTTGGCGATCAGCTGATCGAGGTGCTGCGTATCGAAGCCGAGACCTAGACGATGCCTTGGGCCAGCATCGCGTCGGCGACTTTCACGAAGCCTGCGATGTTCGCGCCCTTCACGTAGTTGATGCGGCCGTTTTCTTCGCCGTAGTGCACGCAAGCGTGGTGGATCGACTGCATGATGTTGTGCAGCTTGCTGTCCACTTCACCAGCGGTCCACAGCAAGCGCATGGCGTTCTGCGACATTTCCAGGCCACTCACCGCAACGCCGCCGGCATTGGATGCCTTGCCCGGTGCGAACAGAATGCCCGCCTCGATAAAGATATCCACAGCCTCAAGCGTTGTAGGCATGTTGGCGCCTTCGGCCACACAGATACAGCCGTTGCGCAGCAAGGTGCGGGCGGCGTCGGCGCCGAGTTCATTCTGGGTGGCGCATGGCAGGGCGATATCGCAGGCCAGGTCCCACGGCGTTTGCCCCTTGCGGAACTCCAGGCCGAAACGCTCGGCCAGTTCGCTGATGCGCCCACGCTGAACGTTTTTAAGCTCCAGCAGCGCCGACCATTGTTCCTCGGTCAAACCACTTTCGGCGTACAGGGTGCCTTCGGAGTCAGACAAGGAAATCACCTTGCCGCCCAGGTCCATAACCTTGCGCGCCGCGTATTGGGCGACGTTGCCTGAGCCGGAGACCGCCACACGCTTGCCCTCGACCCGTTTACCGTCGCGCTTGAGCATCTCTTCGGCGAAGTACACGCAACCAAATCCGGTCGCTTCCGGACGGATCAGACTGCCGCCGTAGGTCATGCCTTTGCCGGTCAACACGGAGGTGAACTGGTTGCTCAGGCGCTTGTACTGGCCAAACAGGAAGCCGATCTCACGTGCACCCACGCCGATATCGCCAGCCGGCACATCCACATCCGCACCGATATGGCGGTACAACTCGCTCATAAATGCCTGGCAAAAACGCATGACTTCGGCGTCGCTCTTACCTTTTGGATCAAAGTCCGAGCCGCCTTTGCCGCCGCCCATTGGCAACGAAGTCAGGGAATTCTTGAAGGTCTGTTCGAAGGCGAGGAATTTCAGCACGCCCAGGTTCACCGACGGGTGGAAACGCAGGCCACCTTTGTAGGGGCCGATGGCGCTGTTCATCTGGATACGGAAACCGCGATTGACCTGGACCTTGCCGTGATCATCGACCCACGAAACCCGGAACGTTATCGCTCGTTCCGGCTCGCAGATGCGCTCCAAAATACCCGAGGTCAGGTAATGGGGATTGGCTTCAAGAAACGGCCACAGACTGCGTAGGACTTCTTCTACAGCCTGATGGAATTCTGGCTGGTCTGGGTCGCGTTTTTTGAGGCGGGCAAGGAAGGATTCGACGGATTCGATCATGAAAAGTCTCGGCAAATTGATTGCTTTTAAGGGAGATTGAGCCGGACTTTATCAATTCATGTCGCACCGCGACAGGGCAAAATGTCGCTTTTGTGAATTTAAATGGTGCATTGGATATAAATAAACACAGGAAACAGGGATTTTTTGCACTTAAAAGAGGATTGCCAAGGCAGGTTACGCACCAGCAGGGAAATAGCTATCGGGGGCAAGCCCCCTCACACATTTTGGATGTGTTCACAAATCAAATGTGGGAGGGAGCTTGCTCCCGATAGGGCCATCAAAAACACTGCAAAACCCCAGCGCAAAAAAAAGCGGAGCCCGAAGGCCCCGCTTTTTTCAACCAGCCGGATCAGGCCAGTTTTTTGTGCCGTACACGGTGCGGCTGGGCAGCAGCTTCGCCCAAACGCTTTTTACGGTCCGCTTCGTACTCAGTGTAGTTACCTTCGAAGAACACCGCTTGTGAGTCGTCTTCGTACGCCAGGATGTGGGTCGCGACGCGGTCAAGGAACCACCGATCGTGAGAGATCACAATGGCGGCGCCAGGGAAGTCCAGCAGGGCTTCTTCCAGGGAACGCAGGGTTTCAACGTCGAGGTCGTTGGACGGTTCGTCGAGCAGCAGCACGTTGCCGCCCTCTTTCAAGGTCAGGGCTAGGTGCAAGCGACCGCGCTCACCGCCGGACAGGTCCTTGACGAACTTCTGCTGATCGCCGCCCTTGAAGTTGAAGCGGCCAACATAGGTGCGCGACGGAATTTCATAGTTGCCGATGCGGATCTGGTCAGAGCCGTCGGAGATTTGCTGGAACACGGTCTTGCTGCCGTCGAGGTCATCACGGCTCTGGTCCACACAAGCCAGTTGCACGGTTTCGCCGATCTCGATGCTGCCCGAATCCGGCGTTTCCTTGCCCATCAGCATGCGGAACAGCGTGGATTTACCCGCACCGTTACCACCAATAACGCCGACGATCGCGCCTTTTGGCATGGAGAACGACAGGTTGTCGATCAACACGCGGTCGCCATAGCCTTTGGAAACGTTCTTGAATTCGATGACCTTGTCACCCAGGCGCGGACCGGCCGGGATATAGATCTCGTTGGTTTCGCTGCGCTTTTGGAATTCCTGGGACTGCATTTCTTCGAAGCGTTGCAGACGTGCCTTGGATTTGGACTGGCGGGCCTTGGCGCCTTTGCGCACCCACTCCAGTTCTTCCTTCATGGCTTTTTCATGGGCCGATTGCTGCTTGGATTCGGCGGCCAGACGATCGGACTTGGCTTCCAGCCAACCGGAGTAGTTGCCCTCGTACGGGATACCGGCGCCACGGTCGAGCTCGAGGATCCAGCCGGCCACGTTGTCAAGGAAGTACCGGTCGTGCGTGATCGCAACCACGGTGCCCGGGAAATCGTGAAGGAAATGTTCCAGCCAGGCGACGGAGTCGGCGTCCAAATGGTTGGTTGGTTCGTCGAGCAGCAGCATGTCGGGGGCCGACAGCAGCAGGCGGCATAGGGCCACACGACGCTTTTCACCACCGGACAGGAATTCGACCTTGGCGTCCCAAGCCGGCAAGCGCAGCGCATCGGCGGCGACTTCCAGTTGGCGTTCCAGGTTATGACCGTCACTGGCCTGCAGAATGGCTTCGAGCTTGGCCTGTTCGGCGGCCAACTTGTCGAAGTCGGCATCCGGCTCGGCGTAGGCGGCGTAGACTTCGTCCAGGCGCGCCTGGGCGTTTTTGATCACGCTGACCGCTTCCTCAACCACTTCACGCACGGTCTTGGTTGGGTCCAGGATTGGTTCCTGCGGCAGGTAGCCGATGTTCAGTTCCGGCATCGGGCGGGCTTCGCCTTCGAACTCGGTGTCGACGCCGGCCATGATTTTCAGCAGCGTGGACTTACCCGAACCGTTGAGGCCGAGCACGCCGATTTTGGCGCCGGGGAAGAAGGACAGCGAAATATTTTTCAGGATTTCCCGCTTCGGCGGAACAACTTTTCCCAGCCGATGCATGGTGAAGACGTATTGAGCCATGGTGAACCTAGCGTCAGTGACTGATGAATTAAGCGGGCGAAGCCCGTGCCAAGCCATGCGCCGCGCGGGCCGTTGACTATCATCAATGCCAGCGAGCGAAAAAAGCCTGAGTATCTGGGGCTGGAACGCCCCCGCGTAACCGGCAAAGCTACCTCAATGCGCTTGGTCAGTCCAGCCAAGCAGGGCTGGCACTTTGCCACAAGTCAAGGCATGCTAGCCGCCCTCCGGGCGTCCGGCTTATAGTGCACGTCGCGCGCCAGTCCAGCCAAACCGCAGGATCACAGCTTGTCCAAAGTCACGCCGCCAACTCCCTTGCGCGCCGCTCATATAGCGCCGGGAGCGCCCCTGCACGGCACCCTCAAAGGCGCATTGGCGACGCTCGTCCTCATGCTGCTCGCCTTATTGTTCTGGCAACTGCTGGACCAACTGCAGCAAAACCAGAAAAACCAGCAGCAATACACCATCGACTACAGCGCCGACCTGGCTGAGCAGATCAGCCTGAACATGGCCCTGAGCGCAAAAATCGCCTTGAACCTGCTACCGATGGTCGAGCCGCCGCGCGACATTGAACAGCAACAGGCCCTGACGCGCACGCTGCAGCGCTCGCTGCCGGAGCTGCGCAGTATCGCCCTGCTCGCGCCCAGCGGCGCGATGATCAGTGACAGCGCCAACGACAGCCAGGACAGCGCCTGGCTGGAAGAACTGGTGCAGCGCAGCCACGGCCAACCGTATTACCTGAGCAATAACGAAGACGGCACCATCATCTATCTGCTGCTGCACCAGCCCAGCGGCGGCTCAAGAATGTACTGGGCGCTGCGCCTGGCACCTAACTACTTGGTCAACCTGACCCGCCAGGACAGTCAGGGCCAGCGCCCCATGTGGGCCATCGAGAACAGCCTGAACCACCGCGTCGTCAGCCGTGACAGTGGCATGCCGGCGCAATGGTCCAGTGCCCTGACCCCGGATGACTTGAATAAAAGTGTGCTGGTCACCCCCCTGAGCAAAAGCGACTGGCAGTTGCGCGGCATGTTCGACCGCGCAGCCGTGCTGGAACAACTGCTGCCGGCGTTTATCGGCAAATGCCTGTTGGGCCTGGCCTTCTCGCTGATCCCCGTAATCGTGCTGCTGAATATGCGTCGCCGCCAGCGCCAGGTGCATGAAGGCCGGCGGCGTTATCAGGATATTTTCGAAGGTACCGGCGTCGCCCTGTGCGTCCTGGACCTGTCAGGCCTGAATGCGTTTTTTGCCAAGACGCACTTGCAGACCCGCGAACACCTTCACGCCTGGCTGCAAAACAAACCTGAAGAATGCAGGCAACTGCTCGCCGAGCTGCGCATCACCGAGATCAACCAAGTGGCGGTGCGCCTGCTCAACGTGGACTCGTGCGAGAAGGCTTGGGAGCGGCTGATCGATGATTGCCCACGCAACAGCACGTCGATCGGCCATCAAATACTCGAAGCGGTCCTGACCCAGCAGAGCCAGCTTGAACTGGAGATCCAGCTCAATGATGTGGTCGGCAACGAGCAATACCTGTGGCTGGTGATGCGCCTGCCGGAGCAGCAGGACGATTTCAAGGCGGTGATCCTCAGCATCAGCGACATCACCAGCCGCAAGCTGATCGAACTGTCGCTGGTGGAGCGTGAGAGTTTCTGGTCGGACGTGGTGCGCACCGTGCCTGATCACCTGTATGTGCAGGACGTGGTCAGCCAGCGCATGATTTTCAGCAACCACCATTTGGGGCAAACCCTCGGCTACGTAAAGGCCGAACTGCAGCAAATGGGCGAGTACTTCTGGGAAATCCTGCTTCACCCTGAAGACGCCGAGTATTACCACGATTTGCGCCAGCAACAGCGTCAGGCCGGCTACGCGACGCAGTTGCACTGCCAGTTGCGCTTCCGCCATCGCAATAACCAATGGCGGCGCTTTGATATTCGTGAGCAGGCCCTGGCCCGTGATAAAACGAGCCAAGTCACCCGCATCATTGGCGTCGCCAAAGACATCACCGACCAGATCGAAGCCAGCGAATCCCTGCGCGACAGCGAACAGCGCTATCGCATGCTCGCCGAAAGCATCAGTGACGTGATCTGCTCCACCGACAGCAAACTGGCCCTCAACTACATCAGCCCGTCGGTCAGTGCGGTGCTGGGGTATGAAGTGGACTGGGTGTTCAAGAATGGCTGGCAGTCGATCATCGCCAACCCAGCGCAATTGGCGGGTATTTACAGCCTGATGGAACAGGTCAGTCGTGCGCTGGGCGACACCGATGCGCTCAATAAGCTGCGCGATGAAGTGCAGACCCAGCTGTTCCTGTTTGACTGCCTGCGCGCCGACGGGCGTAAAGTGCCGATCGAACTGCGCCTGGTACTGGTGTGGGACGAGCATGGCGCCTTCGAGGGCATTCTGGGCGTCGGCCGCGATATCAGCCAACAACGCCGCGCCGAGAAAGACCTGCGCATGGCGGCCACGGTATTTGAGCATTCCACCTCGGCGATCCTGATCACTGACCCGGCGGGCTATATCGTGCAGGCCAACGAGGCATTCAGCCGAGTCAGCGGCTACGAAGTGGCGGACGTACTCGACCAGTTGCCGAACATGCTGACCGTGGATGAGCAGCAGGAAGCCCACCTGCGCTACGTACTCAAGCAATTGCACCAGCACAGCACCTGGGAAGGCGAAGTGTGGCTCAAGCGCCGCAACGGCGAGCACTACCCAGCGTGGGTCGGCATTACCGCCGTGTTCGACGACGAAGGCGACCTCGCCAGTTACGTATGCTTCTTCAGTGATATCAGCGAGCGCAAGGCCAGCGAGCAGCGTATTCACCGCCTGGCGTATTACGACGCCCTGACCCACCTGCCCAACCGCACACTGTTCCA
Source organism: Pseudomonas sivasensis (assembly GCF_021391435.1). Taxonomy (NCBI): domain Bacteria; kingdom Pseudomonadati; phylum Pseudomonadota; class Gammaproteobacteria; order Pseudomonadales; family Pseudomonadaceae; genus Pseudomonas; species Pseudomonas sivasensis. The sequence continues at coordinate 5,456,870 of NZ_CP090029.1, forward strand.
AGACCGCCTGCACACCGCGTTGCAGTCTGCCGAGCGGCAGAAGTCGTGGGTGGTGCTGATGTTCCTCGACCTTGACCGCTTCAAGCCGATCAACGACTCCCTTGGACACGCCGCCGGCGACCGCATGCTCAAGGAAATGGCCACTCGCCTGCTCGGCTGCGTGGCCGAAGACGACACTGTCGCGCGCATGGGCGGTGACGAATTCACCTTGCTCCTGCAACCACGGGTCAGCCGTGAAATGGCGCTGAACCGCGCGATTCACGTGGCCGAACAGATCCTCGCCAGCCTGGTGAAACCCTTTGTGCTGGAAGGCCGCGAGTTCTTTGTGACCGCCAGTATCGGCATCGCCCTCAGCCCTCAGGACGGCAACGAGCTGAGCCAACTGATGAAAAACGCCGACACCGCCATGTATCACGCCAAGGAACGCGGCAAGAACAACTTCCAGTTCTACCAGGCCGACATGAACGCCAGCGCCCTGGAACGCCTGGAGCTGGAAAGCGACCTGCGCCACGCCCTGGAGCAGAACGAATTCGTGCTTTATTACCAGCCGCAGTTCAGCGGTGATGGCAAACGCCTGACCGGCGCCGAAGCCCTGCTGCGCTGGCGCCATCCGCGTCGCGGGCTAGTGCCGCCCGGGGACTTTATTCCGGTGCTGGAAGAGTTGGGCCTGGTGGTGGACGTGGGCGACTGGGTGATCAGCGAAGCCTGCCGCCAGCTCAAGACCTGGCATCAAAACAAGGTGCGCGTGCCGAAAGTCTCGGTGAACATCTCGGCGCGGCAGTTCTCCGACGGCCAACTGGGCACCCGCATTGCCACCATCCTCAAAGACACAGGCCTGCCGCCGGCGTGCCTGGAGCTGGAGCTGACCGAAAGTATCCTGATGCGCGAAGTCAACGAAGCCCTGCACATCCTCGACAGCCTGAAAAACCTGGGCCTGAGCATTGCGGTGGACGATTTTGGCACGGGCTATTCATCGCTCAACTACCTCAAGCAGTTCCCCATCGATGTGTTGAAAATCGACCGCACCTTCGTCGATGGCCTGCCGTCCGGCGAACAGGACGCGCAGATCGCCCGGGCGATTATTGCCATGGCCCACAGCCTCAACCTGGCGGTAATCGCCGAGGGCGTGGAAACCCATGAGCAGTTGGATTTCCTGCGCGAGCATGGCTGCGATGAGGTGCAGGGTTATCTGTTCGGACGACCGATGCCGGCGAATCGGTTCGAGGCGCAGTTCAGCAATGATGCCCTCTTCATGTTCGACTGATGGTTTGTGGTGAAGCCACTGGCCTCATCGGGGGCAAGCTCCCTCCCACAGGGGAATGCGTTTCAAATGTGGGGGGACTTGCCCCCGATGAGGCCGGCAATGACACCGCTCATCCCTAAGTGAATCCCACTTGTCCGCGACTTGATGTCCTTTCATATGCCATCTAAAACCCATTGGGTTAGAATGCCCTCCTTTTCTGCCCCCGATCCTTGAGGACCGCCATGTTCAGCCGTGATTTGACCATTGCCAAGTACGACGCCGATCTCTTCGCCGCCATGGAGCAAGAAGCCGTGCGCCAGGAAGAGCACATCGAGCTGATCGCTTCGGAAAACTACACCAGCCCTGCGGTCATGGAGGCTCAAGGTTCGGTTCTGACCAACAAGTACGCCGAAGGCTACCCAGGCAAGCGCTACTACGGCGGTTGCGAGTACGTCGACGTGGTTGAGCAACTGGCCATCGACCGTGCAAAAGAACTGTTCGGCGCCGATTACGCCAACGTCCAGCCACACGCCGGCTCCCAAGCCAACAGCGCCGTGTACCTGGCCCTGCTGCAAGGCGGCGACACCATTCTGGGCATGAGCCTGGCACACGGCGGTCACCTGACCCACGGCGCCAGCGTTTCCTCCTCCGGCAAGCTGTACAACGCCGTTCAATACGGTATCGATGCCAACGGCCTGATCGACTACGACGAAGTTGAGCGCCTGGCGGTTGAACACAAGCCAAAAATGATCGTGGCCGGTTTCTCTGCCTACTCGCAGATCCTGGACTTCCCACGCTTCCGTGAAATCGCCGACAAGGTTGGCGCCTACCTGTTCGTGGACATGGCTCACGTGGCCGGTCTGGTCGCCGCGGGCGTCTACCCGAACCCGGTTCCATTCGCTGATGTGGTAACCACCACCACCCACAAGACCCTGCGCGGTCCACGTGGCGGCCTGATCCTGGCTCGCGCCAACGCCGAGATCGAGAAGAAGCTGAACTCCGCTGTATTCCCAGGCGCCCAGGGTGGCCCGCTGGAGCACGTGATCGCCGCCAAAGCGATCTGCTTCAAGGAAGCACTGCAGCCTGAGTTCAAGACCTACCAGCAACAAGTGGTCAAGAACGCCCAGACCATGGCCGGCGTGTTTATCGAGCGCGGCTTTGACGTAGTGTCCGGCGGTACTGAAAACCACCTGTTCCTGCTGTCGCTGATCAAGCAGGACATTTCCGGCAAAGATGCTGACGCTGCCCTGGGCAAAGCCTTCATCACCGTGAACAAGAACTCGGTACCGAACGACCCACGCTCTCCGTTCGTCACCTCGGGCCTGCGTTTCGGCACCCCGGCTGTGACCACTCGTGGCTTTAAAGAAGCAGAGTGCAAGGAACTGGCCGGCTGGATCTGCGACATCCTGGCAGACCTGAACAACGAAGCCGTGATCGACGCGGTCCGTGAGAAGGTCAAGGCCATCTGCAAAAAACTGCCGGTATACGGCGCTTGATTGCAGTTGCTTGAATAAAAAGCCCGGCTCTTAAGCCGGGCTTTTTTATACCAATTGTCCAGTTTGAAATGCGCCCAAGTGTGGGAGGGGGCTTGCCCCCGATAGCAGTGTATCAGTCACATATAGGTTTACTGACACACCGCCATCGGGAGCAAGCCCCCTCCCACAGTTGACTGCATTACACATCAGGGTTGGTAGACTTTGGCAAAGCCTTCGCGGATTTTGTCTTCCGGCAATTCATCGGCAATAAACACGATCACACTCTCCCGCGCTTCCCCCTCGGCCCATTCGCTGTCCCAATCGAACCCGTAGAGCTTCAGCACGCCCTGAAACACCATGCGGCGGTCTTCGCCGGCAATGTTCAGCACGCCCTTGTAGCGCAGCAGTTGCTTGCCGTGGTCTTCCAACAGCTCATTCATAAACTCGCTGAGGCGGTCGATATCCAGCGGCTGGTCGGTGCGCAGCACCAGGCTGGAAATACGGTCGATGGATGGCGCCTTGCTCACCGGGCGCAGGCTCATGCCGGCGTTTAGGTTGAAGCCGCGGACATCGAGCAGTTCTGCCAAATCAATCTTGCCGTGCTCGACCACACGAATCGGCGCGCGGCGGTTGATGCGGGTGAGGCGATCACTGAGCGCCTCGAAGGTGGCGTCGTCCACCAAATCACGTTTGCTCACCAGCAGGCGATCGGCAAAACCGATCTGGGCCTGGGCGATGGTCTGGGTCAGGTGGTGCTCGGCGTGGGCCGCGTCCACCAGGGTGATGATGCCGTCGAGGATGTAGCGCTCGCGCAGTTCTTCATCGATGAAAAAGGTTTGGGCCACCGGCGCCGGATCAGCCAGGCCGGTGCACTCGATCACCAGGCGATCGAAGGCGATCTCGCCGCTGTCCAGGCGCTCAAGCAGCAGATAGAGAGCCTTGGTGAGGTCGGTGTGGATGGTGCAGCACACGCAGCCGTTGGACAGGGTCATGACTTGCACCGGTTCTTCGCCCAACAACTGGGTGTCGATACCGGCATCGCTGAATTCGTTTTCGATCACGGCGATTTTCAAGCCGTGTTCGGCCTTGAGCAGATGGCGCAGCAAGGTGGTCTTGCCGGCGCCGAGAAAGCCGCTGAGTACGGTCACTGGAATGGGAGAGGACAAAAAATTCTCCTTGAAGGAACACTGAAACAAATGTGGGAGGGGGCTTGCCCCCGATAGCAGTGTGTCAGGCACTTATCTGTCACTGACACACCGCTATCGGGAGCAAGCCCCCTCCCACAGTAGATCACCACCAGCCCGAACTAACGGGTCAGCAGCACTTGGGCCCACCCTTGCCGCCGTATCGGGCCTCCTGACGTTCCCGGAAGAACGCCTTGTAGTCCATCATCGGCTTGTCTGGGTGCTTGGTTTGCATATGCTCGACGTACGTGTCGTAGTCGGGCATGCCGACCATCAAGCGCGCGGCCTGACCGAGGTATTTACCGAGGCGACTGATGTCATTGAACATGTTTGCAATCCTCGGTTATGCGTCAGGTACTGCCTGGAACGGGGCTTCTTTATCCGTACGCTCTTTGTTGCCCCAGGCGGCGACGCCAACCTTGAGCGCATAGAACAGGATGCTGAACACCACGAACAGGAACAGCGCCGTCAGCGTTGCGTTGGTGTAGGCGTTCCAGATCACGTGCTGCATCTGGTCGATGCTCTTGGCCGGTGCCAGGATCTGACCGTTAGCCAGCGCGTCACTGTACTTCTTAGCCAGCGACAGGAAACCAATCGCCGGGTTGGCGTCGAACAGCTTGATGAAGCCTGCGGTGGTGGTGCAGATCAGCAGCCATACCGCCGGCAGCATGGTCACCCAGATGTAGCGTTGGCGTTTCATTTTGATCAGCACAACCGTCGCCAGCATCAGCGCGATACCGGCCAGCATCTGGTTGGAGATACCGAACAGCGGCCACAAGGTGTTGATACCGCCCAGTGGGTCGATCACACCTTGGTACAGCAGATAACCCCACATCGCCACGCAACCGGCGGTCGCGATCAGGTTGGCGGTCCAGGATTCGGTGCGTTTGAGCGCAGGCACGAAGGAGCCAAGCAAGTCTTGCAGCATGAAGCGACCAGCTCGGGTACCTGCGTCAACAGCCGTCAGGATGAACAGCGCTTCGAACAGGATCGCAAAGTGGTACCAGAACGCCATGGTGTTTTCACCCGGCAGTACGCTGTGCAGGATCTGCGCGATACCTACCGCCAACGTCGGTGCACCGCCGGCGCGGGCCAGGATGGTGGTTTCACCGATGTCATGCGCCACGGCCGACAGTGCCTCAGGGGTAATTGCAAAACCCCAGCTGCTGACGGTTTGTGCCACGGTAACCACATCGCTGCCGACTACGGCGGCTGGGCTGTTCATAGCGAAGTAGACGCCAGGCTCGATCACCGAAGCGGCAACCATGGCCATGATGGCGACGAACGACTCCATCAACATGCCGCCGTAACCGATGTAGCGGGCGTGGCTTTCATTGGCCAGCAACTTGGGCGTGGTGCCCGAGGAGATCAGCGCATGGAAACCCGAGACCGCGCCACAGGCGATGGTGATGAACAGGAACGGGAACAGGCCGCCCTTCCACACTGGGCCGGTGCCGTCGATGAACTGGGTCAGGGCCGGCATTTTCAGGTCTGGCATGGTGACCAGGATGCCGATTGCCAAGGCGATGATGGTGCCGATTTTCAGGAAGGTTGAGAGGTAGTCACGCGGCGCCAGGATCAGCCACACCGGCAGTACCGCCGCGACAAAACCGTAACCGATCAGCATCCAGGTGATCTGGATCCCAGTGAACGTGAAGGCCTTGGCCCAGACCGGATCAGCGGCAATTTGCCCGCCCAGCCAGATCGAGCCGAGCAGCAACAACACGCCGATGATCGAAATTTCACCAATGCGGCCCGGGCGGATGTAGCGCATGTAGATGCCCATGAACATCGCGATCGGGATGGTCGCCATCACCGTGAAGATGCCCCAAGGGCTCTCGGCCAGGGCCTTGACCACGATCAGCGCCAGCACCGCGAGGATGATGATCATGATCAGGAAGCAGCCGAACAGCGCGATGGTCCCCGGAATACGGCCCATCTCTTCACGAACCATGTCCCCCAGGGAACGGCCGTTGCGACGGGTCGACAGGAACAGAACCATGAAGTCCTGGACCGCGCCGGCCAGCACCACGCCGGCAATCAGCCAGAGCGTGCCGGGCAAGTAGCCCATTTGCGCCGCCAGTACCGGACCGACCAGCGGGCCCGCACCGGCAATGGCCGCAAAGTGGTGACCGAAAAGGATGTGTTTGTTGGTCGGCACATAGTCCAGACCGTCGTTGTTGATCACTGCGGGGGTAGCCCGCCGTGGATCGAGTTGCATCACGTTGTTAGCGATGAACAGGCTGTAGTAGCGATAAGCAACCAGGTAGATGGCCACAGCAGCGACCACAATCCACAAGGCGTTGATCGCCTCGCCTCGGCGCAAGGCCACTACGCCCAGGGCGCACGCTCCTACGATTGCCAGCACCAGCCAGGGTAGATGGCGTAGCAGGCTATTATTATTTTTCATTTTTATATTCCAGCCAGGGTGGACAGAAAGGACAGCCGTTCGGAGTTTAGCGCTGTTGGCCTTAAAGGCCACCCCCCTACGTTGGTCTAGAGCCTTGCAACGAAGAAAAAACCAGAAAAAACGGCCCAATGATGGCGCGGGGCTACAATCCTTTTATCCACAGAGGGTTTCACCATGACCGAGCAAGCGTCTGATCGTCGCCGTTTTCGCCGGATTGCCTTTGATGCCAAGACCGAACTTCGGCAAAACGGCAACGAATGGCCAGTGCAACTGGTGGATTTATCGCTTAAGGGGCTGTTGGTGCAAAGGCCTGAAGAGTGGAAGGGAAATAAGGCGCTGCCGTTCGCGGTCGACATACGCCTGGATCCCAAGGCGCATATAAAGATGCAAGTACGGCTAACCCACGAAGCAGTGGGTCAACTGGGGTTTGTGTGCACAGACATCGACCTGGACTCGATCAGCCACTTGCGGCGGCTGATCGAGTTGAACCTAGGCGATCAGGAGGAACTGGAGCGAGAGCTGGGCGCGCTGCTGGAAGTGTGATGGCTCAGGGGAACGCACTACGTGCGGGAAAATCACTTTCCATGTCCCAGTAACCCTTCTTCTGACTTGAGGCGCCGTGCCACTGCCCGTCGACAAACCGATAGGTCTGATAACGGGTAGCAAAGTCATCCTCACCGTCGCCGTCCATAAATGATGACACCTGCAGCAGTTCATCCGCGCCGCCATTCGCTTGCGTTGCGATCATCCACGCAGCCTTGCCGGTATGAGCCAGGGTCAGCGCCTGGACTTTGCCGTCGGCGCCCTGGTAACTCAACGGCTTGAGTTGCTGCTTGCCGGGCAGCAGTAACTGCGTGGCAGGCCCGCTGTAGCTGCCCATGGGGGCGGTCTGATCGATGGTCAAAAAATACACAGGCTCGGGCAGCCCTTTGAGCGGGGCTTTCTTGACCTCGGCCAAGGGGTAGCCGAGGTCTTCGTGAGCTATCACCTCGCCAGAGGCCGATACCCACCGCACCTGGGCTTCGAGCAGCGGGTTGTCGACCAAATCGCCGGGCTCGTCGAACGAGTCTTCATCCAGCCCACTGCCCCAACTGTCCTTGTGCAGTTGGGGGCTGATGCGCTGGTCTTCGAGCACCTGCAGTACACTGCCCTCTGGCGTCACCAGCGTTTGCGCCAGGCGATAGCCCGTTGGCAGCTCCGCCCAGGCCATGGCGGGCAAGCTGGCCAAGGCGATAAACAGGGCGACTACACCCCAGTGATTCGATCGTTGCATCGCGTCCATCCCTGAATTATTCGAAAAGTGCATCCAATGCCTGTTCCAGGCGCGTGACCCCAATCACCTGCAATCCTGGCGGCATTTCCTTCGGCGCGTTGCCCTTGGGCACAATCGCGCGTTTGAAGCCGTGCTTGGCCGCTTCCTTCAAGCGCTCCTGACCGCTCGGCACCGGACGCACTTCGCCGGACAGGCCGACCTCCCCAAATACCAAGAGGTCGTGCGGCAGAGGCCGGTTACGCAAGCTGGACATCACCGCCGCCATCAAGGCCAGGTCGGATGCGGTCTCCAGCACCTTGACCCCACCCACCACGTTGAGGAACACATCCTGATCGTGGGTCGGAATGCCGCCATGACGGTGTAACACCGCCAGCAACATCGCCAGGCGGTTCTGATCCAGCCCCAGCGTGACCCGGCGCGGGTTGGCCAAATGGCTGTCATCCACCAATGCCTGGACTTCCACCAACATCGGTCGGGTGCCTTCCCACGTCGCCATCACCACACTGCCTGGGACTTCTTCCTGGGCACGGGTCAGAAAAATCGCCGAAGGGTTGGAGACTTCTTTCAGTCCCCGGTCAGTCATGGCGAATACACCCAGTTCGTTCACTGCGCCGAAACGGTTTTTCACCGCCCGCAGCAAGCGCAGTCGACCATCGGACTCGCCTTCGAAGTACAGAACGGTGTCGACCATATGCTCCAACACTCGCGGCCCGGCCAGCGCGCCTTCTTTAGTCACGTGGCCGACCAGGAAGATCGCCGTGCCGCTCTGCTTGGCATACCGCACCAGTAGCGCTGCACTTTCGCGCACCTGGGACACACCACCCGGCGCCGATTGCAACTGCTCGGTGAAAATCGTCTGGATCGAGTCGATCACCATCACCTTTGGCTTTTCGATACGGGCCGTGGCGATGATGCTTTCGATGCAAGTCTCGGTCATGACCCGCAACTGATCCTGAGGCAAGCCAAGACGGCGTGCGCGCATGGCCACTTGTTGCTGGGATTCTTCACCGGTGACATATAACGCCGGCATGCGGCTGGCGATGCTGCACAGGGTTTGCAGGAGGATGGTCGATTTACCGATGCCAGGGTCGCCGCCGATCAGCACCACAGAGCCGTCCACCAGGCCGCCGCCCAGCACACGGTCCAGTTCACCTGAGGCGGTGGAGAAACGCGGGATTTCTTCGACGCTGACTTCGGCCAGGGTCTTGATCTGCGCCTGCTGCCCGGTCCAGCCGGCGCGGCCCGTGGGCGCCGCAGCGCCGCCGCTTTCGATCATGGTTTCGGTCAGGGTGTTCCACGCACCGCATTCGCCGCACTGGCCGGCCCACTTGGGAAAGGTCGCGCCGCACTCCGTGCAGCCGTACATGCGCTTGGCCTTTGCCATTTGAGAACCTCCAACCGAAAAACCGCGATGATATCTCAGCGCGGCGCCGGGGTCCGGATTTCACCGCTGGCCAATCGCGAAGCACTGTTGCCGATCGGGTCTTCAGCATTGAGGTCAGCGCCTTTGGCTTTCAATTCATCAAGCAATTCGACGCGCTTGAACAGGCCTGCATACATCGCGGCCGTCTGCCCGGCGCCGTTGCGTTGGTCGGGGTTGCAATCGGTGGCCAGCAGGCGCTGGGCAATGTTCAGCTCGCCTTTGAAGATCGCGCCCATCAGCGCGGTGTTGCCACGTTTGTCCTGTACACAGGCGTCGGCACCGGCACTGAGCAAACGCTCCACAAACCGGCCCTGGCCGTGATAGGCGGCGAGGATCAACGCGGTGTAGCCCTTTTCGTCCTGGGTGTTGAGGCTGTAGCCAGACTCAATAAAGGTGTTGAGCATATCGAGGTCGCCACGGCGGGCGGCGTCGAAGTAATAATCCTGCAACTGTGCCTTGAGTGCTGCCGGTTCGGGGGATTCGGCATGGGCGACAAAGGCCAGCATGGCCATCAGCAAACCGATAGAAATACGCATGGGTTTCTCCTGCCATGGGTCGACGCCCCAACCGGCGCGTCGACCGTCACCAATGTCAGTCAGTCAATTTTTCAGCCAGCGCCTTGACGCGGGCCAGGTCACCCTTCGCGACCTTGGCCACGCCGGTGCCGTATGCCGGGTCCGCTTTGTAGAGGAACGAGAGGATGATGTGCTTGCTCTCGTCATCCGTGGTGGCCAGTGAGCCGCCGAAGTTGTCGATCAAGTCCTGCTGCTCTTTTTTGGTGTATGAGCGATACAGATCACCGGCCTGCTTGAAGTTCTGCTCGCGCTGAATCTTCGCCTGCTGGGTGCTACCAGACAGTGCCGTCTGGCTGTAGCGCGCGGTTTGCGGCTCTTCGCGGTTTTCCAGGCGGCTTGGCTGGTAGTTCACGCCGCTGGTGGTCTTGCCGAAGTTCATCGCGCCGTCCTGGTTACCGTTGTTGACGGTGACCCGTGGGGCATTGATCGGCAGTTGCAGTGCATTGGCACCCAGGCGGTACATTTGGGTGTCGGCGTAGGAAAACACCCGGCCTTGCAGCAGGCGGTCTTCCGACGGTTCGATGCCGGGCACAAGGTTGGCCGGGGCCATGGCGACTTGCTCGGTTTCCTGGAACACGTTCGCCGGATTGCGGTTCAGCACCATCTGCCCAACTTTGCGCTCAGGCACGTTCGGCCAGATCTTGGTGGCGTCCAACGGGTCGAACTCAAACTTGGCCAAGTCTTCGGGCTTGAGCACTTGCACATACAAGTCCCACTTGGGGAAATCGCCCTTGTTGATATGGGTGACCAAGTCATTAGTCATATGGCTGTAATCACGACCTTGCACTTCGGTGACTTGCTTTGGATCAAGGTTCTTAATGCCTTGCAGGCTCTTCCAGTGGAACTTGACGTAATGCACTTCGCCTTTGGTATTAATCAATTTGTAGGCATGTACGCCATTACCGTCCATTTCCCGATAACTGGCGGGCGTGCCAGAGTCCGAATACAACTCGGTCAGCGTGCGCGTGGCCTCGGGTACATGTGAGAAGAAGTCAAAGCGACGGGAGTCATCATCCAAGTTCGTGCGCGGGTCAGGCTTAAACGCATGCACCATGTCCGGGAACTTGATGGCGTCACGAATAAAGAAAGTTGGGAAGTTATTGCCGACCAAGTCCCAGTTACCGTCAGCGGTGTAGAACTTGGTGGCAAAACCGCGCGGGTCACGCAGGGTTTCCGGGGAGTGGTTGCCGTGAACGACGGCCGAGAATCGCACAAATACCGGGGTGGCTTCGCCAGCGGCGAAAACTTTGGCCTTGGTCAGGTCGCTCAGGTTATCAGTCACCGTAAAAGTGCCGTGGGCGCCGGTGCCCCGGGCGTGCACCACGCGCTCGGGAATGCGTTCGCGGTCGAAGCGCTGCAACTTCTGAATGAGCTGCACGTCTTGCAGCAGCACCGGGCCATTGGCGCCGGCGGTTTGCGAATTCTGGTTGTCGCCGACGGCCGCGCCGTTATCTCGCGTCAGGTTAGCGGCTTGCACCGAAAGAGAAAGCAGACTGGCAGTCGCCAGCAACAGCGCATGTCGCGCCAGCACTGGACTGCGGCTCATTGGGTTGTTCATCGAGGTTTCCTCTGGTTTTTTTAGTGCACATTCAGTTGTGCTTGCCAGAGGCTAGTGACCTGGGAGTCAGAAGATAAATAGAAAAACCCCACCAGGGCGATTAAGAAATTAATGTGGTAACCCACTGAAACAGCGAGTATTTCGCGCGCGATTGGTGGCACTTTGCAAACTATTTGCGTTTTAATGTGTCGATTAAAATTAACAGTATTAACAGTTGTGTCGCACAAGCCCTATACGACTGACTTACACTGTGCTTCACCCTTCTCATCTGTAACAAGGAATAACCTATGAGCGTGATCAGTGAGTTCAAGGCCTTCGCGGTCAAAGGTAATGTGGTCGACATGGCCGTCGGTATCATCATCGGCGCAGCCTTCGGCAAAATTGTTTCCTCGTTTGTCGGCGACGTGGTGATGCCGCCCATTGGTCTGTTGATCGGTGGTGTGGACTTTGGTGACCTGGCGGTCACCCTCAAGGCGGCCCAAGGCGATGTTCCCGCCGTCGTGCTGGCCTACGGCAAGTTCATCCAGAGCGTGATCGATTTTGTCATCGTCGCCTTTGCGATCTTCATGGGCGTGAAGGCCATCAACCGCCTCAAGCGCGAAGAGGCCGTAGCACCTAGCCTGCCGCCGACGCCGACCAAGGAAGAACTGCTGCTGGGGGAGATCCGCGATCTGCTCAAGGCACAGAACGACAAGCCGCTTTAACCCGGATCGGCTTAAAAAAAGGCGCCTGCTTGAGGCGCCTTTTTTATTACCAGTAGTTTTCCACCGCCACCTGCCCAGGCCTGCGGCTCAGGCTCAGTTGCATGTCACGCTGCTTGAGCAACTGGCGGGTGTCATCAACCATCTGCGGGTTGCCGCAAATCAGCACGCGGGAATGCTCCGGGCTCAGCTCTACACCCGCTGCGCGCTCCAGCTCACCGTTTTCAATCGAGGTAGTAATGCGCCCGCTCAATGCGCCTGGATGGTGCTCGCGGGTAACGAGTGGAATGTAGGTCAGTTTGTGCGCGTACTCGGCAAGGTACTCACGCTCACCCAGCTCCTTGATCAGCGATTGATAGGCCAGTTCCTTGGCTTCCCGCGCGCTGTACACCAGCACGATCCGCTCGAATTTCTCCCACACTTCGAAGTCCTGCAGGATCGACAAAAACGGCGCGACTCCGGTCCCTGTCGCCAACATCCACAAGTCACGGCCATCGACGAACCGGTTCAAGGTCAGGAACCCCGTAGCCTGGCGTTCCACCATCAAGGTATCGCCCACGCGCAGGCGGTTCAGCTCGCTGGTGAACTCGCCTCCAGGGACCACAATCGAGAAGAAGTCCAAGTGCTCATCAAACGGCGAGGAAACTATCGAGTAAGCGCGCCACACCGTAGTGCCGTCCGCCTTGGTCACGCCCAGACGCACGAACTGACCCGCAGTAAAACGGAACCCAGGGTCGCGAGTGGTTCGCAGCGTAAACAGGCTGGGGGTCAGCGATTGCACATCGAGCAAGGTCTGGCGGGTAAATTTCTCAGCACTGGCCGTCATGGGGGGCTCCGTTCTACAGGTGCCCTAGTGTCCCTCAAAGTCGCGCACGGAAACACCGGTGGTTTGTAGTGGCATCGCGCAGCCCCTAAGTAGTGGCAATTTAGTGGCGGTCCAACCCATTGGCTATTAGTCCCTCTGCCCTAGCTACACGCCCACTCTAAGTTGATCATTCAACTCACTAAAAAATCGAAAAAAACCAACTAAGCGCCGTTATACCCCTTTTGCCGTCCTTAAAAAATCTTCTTAAACCCCCTGCGTTCAAGAGCGAAATTTTCCTCTTGCACCGTAAGTAATGTCCTACACTCCTTTCCGTGCATTTGGGAGTTCAGGAGGTATCCCATGTCATGTAGACCCCACATGGAGAGTTACTAATGGTTAACTGGCGTAATACACGTCTTCCCAAACTGGAAGGCGAAAGCGAGGCCACCACTCTTTTCGAGATAGCCCTCAACCACACCTTCGCACTCGGCTTCCAATACTGTTCCTTTACGATGAGTTCACACCTACCCAACAATCGAACGAAGCCCGTTCGCTTCAATAACTATCCAGATGAGTGGAACAACCTTTACAACCAGGCGCACTTTTTTGACGTTGATCCCGTGGTGAAACATTGCAAAAGCTCTGTGTTACCCATCGTCTGGGAGGAAAAAACCTTTAAAGACTCACCCAACTTGTGGTCTTTGGCTCAGTCGTATGGTGTGCATCTGGGTTGGACCCAGGCAGTGCATGATTTCCAGGGTGTGTTCAGCATGCTTACCCTGGGTCGCAGTAAAGGTGCCGTGACTCCGGAAGAGCTCTACGAAAAAGCTGGCCAGGTCCTGTGGCTTTGCCATGCGATGCATGCGGCCGTGGCGCAGACTTACGCGGCCAGCCCCAGTATCAACCCTGCGAAAAAATTGACCTCGCGCGAGACCGAAATCCTCAAATGGTCAGCCATGGGCAAAACTGCCGCAGACATTGCCACCATCCTGTGCCTTTCCGAACGTACCGTGGGCTTTCACATTTGCAGTTGCTTCAAAAAGCTTGGGGTCAACAACAAGATCGCCGCCGTGCTCTGTGCCTCGAAAGCAGGGCTGTTTTAACCGCCCTTGAAACACCGCATGTAATCCCCGTAGAAAAAAAGTAACATTTACGCCCAATTCTGAGTGCAGGGCCCCTTGGGGGCCCGCCTGTAGTTCACTCAGACGGTTGCGCAGGTCACTGCCGCCGCCCATCGATTACCCAGAGCCTCCCCCGCCATGCCCCTGCTCGACAGCCCCTTCGCCCAGCTCGATCTGATCCGCCAGCCAGAGCAACATAACGATCCGCTGCAAGCCTTCGATGCGGCCGACGAATACCTGCTCAGCCACCTGGCCGGACAACAGCCGAGTGCAGCGACACGCGTGCTGGTACTCAATGATAGTTTCGGTGCCTTGGCGGCCAGTCTTGAAGGCCAGATGCAGGTCACCTCCAGCGGCGACTCGTTTCTCGCCGCCCAGGGCCTGGAGAAAAACCTGGTACGCAATGGCAAGGCGTTTGATGGCGTGACTTTCGTGCCTGCCCACCAAGTGCCGACCGGCCCCTTTGACCGAGTTCTGATCCGCGTACCCAAAACCCTGGCACTGCTGGAAGAACAGCTGATCCGCCTGCAAGGCCAACTGGCACCGGGCGCAGAGGTCATCGCCGGGGCGATGGTCAAGCACCTGCCCCGCGCGGCCGGTGAGTTGCTGGAGCGTTACATCGGGCCGATGCACGCCTCCCTTGCGGTAAAGAAGGCACGGTTGCTGATTGCCACTCTGGAAGATCGCCCCGCGGCAGTCTCGCCCTACCCAACGCGCTATCAGCTTGAAACTCCCGCTATCGAACTGCTCAACCACGCCAACGTGTTCTGCCGTGAAGGCCTGGACATCGGCACCCGCGCCTTCCTGCCGCACCTGCCCAAAGGCCTGGGCAGTGCGCGCGTCGCGGACCTGGGCTGCGGCAACGGCGTGCTGGCGATTGCCAGCGCGCTGCAAAACCCGGACGCCCATTACACCTTGCTCGACGAGTCGTACATGGCCGTGCAATCAGCCCTTGAGAACTGGCAAGCCGCCCTCGGCGAACGGGAGGTGAGCGTGCGTGCTGCCGATGGCCTGGCCGGCCAAGCCTCGGACTCTCTGGATGTGGTGCTGTGCAACCCACCGTTCCACCAACAACAAGTGGTCGGCGACTTCCTCGCCTGGCGCATGTTCCAGCAAGCGCGGGAAGCGCTGGTGGTGGGCGGCGCGCTTTATATAGTCGGAAACCGCCACCTGGGTTATCACAGCAAATTGGCGCGACTGTTCCGCGGTGTCGAGCAAGTGGCCGCCACGCCGAAATTCGTCATCCTCAAAGCGCGCAAATAAAAAAAGCCCTGCCTCTCCAAACGAAAAAGCAGGGCTTGAAAACCGGGCCGCAAAGCCCGGATCGGGATGTCAGTGGGTGGTCAGGCCGGCCGCATTCATGAACATGCGCATCAGGCTGGCCACGACGAACAGTGCCAGCACACTGCCGGTCCAGATCATCGCCAGCCACCCCAGACGCCGCCACAACGGCTGTTTCTCGCCCTCTTCAATTTCGTGCAACGTAGGTTTGCCGGACATGCCACAACCCTCCTAGTGATAGCCGTCTTCGTGGGTGACCTTGCCGCGGAACACGTAGTAGCTCCAGAAGGTGTAGCCCAGGATGAACGGGATGATGAACAGCGTACCCACCAGCATGAAACCCTGGCTTTGCGGCGGTGCGGCCGCGTCCCAGATCGATACGGAAGGCGGAATGATGTTCGGCCACAGGCTGATCCCAAGGCCGCTGTAGCCGAGGAAAATCAACACCAGCGTCAACAGGAACGGCGTGTAGTGGGCATTACGCGCCACCGCGCGGATCAACCCGTACATGGTCACCAGCACCAGGATCGGTACCGGCAGGAACCAGAACAGGTTCGGCAGGGTGAACCAGCGCGTCGCGATTTCCGGGTGCGCCAGCGGCGTCCAGATACTGACGATGCCAATTACCGCCAACACAACGAATGCCAAGGGCCGCGCCAGGTTGTGCATCTTCTCCTGCAACGGGCCTTCGGTTTTCATGATCAACCAGGTGCAGCCGAGCAAGGCATAGGCCACGATCAGCGCCACGCCGCAGAACATCGTGAACGGTGTGAGCCAGTCCAGTGAGCCACCGGCAAACTGGCGGTCCACCACCGGAATCCCGTCGATAAACGCCCCCAACGCTACGCCCTGGAAGAACGTGGCCGTCAGCGAACCGCCGATAAACGCCTTGTCCCACAGGTGGCGCTTGTGGTCCTTGGCCTTGAAACGGAACTCGAAGGCCACGCCACGGAAGATCAGCCCGATCAGCATCAGGATCAGCGGCAGGTACAGCGCCGACAACACCACCGAATAGGCTAGCGGGAAGGCGCCAAACAACGCTGCGCCACCGAGTACTAGCCAGGTCTCGTTACCGTCCCAAACCGGGGCGACGGTGTTCATCATCACGTCGCGGTCGACTTTGCCCGGAATAAACGGGAAGAGGATGCCAATGCCGAGGTCGAAGCCGTCCATCACGACGTACATCATGATGCCGAAGATGATGATCACGGCCCAGATCAGCGGAAGATCAATACCCATCTCAATGCCCCTTGTGCTGGATGTCGACGTGGTCGTCATCGTTGCCGTCATCGGCAGCCGACAACGGACGGGCCGGTGTGCGTTTCTGGCCAGGGCCACCGTGGGTCGGTTCAGTACTTTCGTGGGTCACAGGGCCTTTGCGTACCAGGCGCATCATGTAGCCCAACCCGGCGCCGAACAGCGCGAAGTACACCACCACGAACAACACCAGGGTAATCGTCATCTGCGCCAGGCTATGCCCGGATGAAGCATCCGCCGTGCGCATCAACCCGTAGACCACCCAAGGCTGGCGGCCAATTTCGGTGGTGAACCAACCGGCAAGAATCGCGATCAGGCCGGACGGGCCCATCCACAGCGCCAGGTACAGGAACGGCTTGGA
The DNA here is from genome assembly GCF_021391435.1 of Pseudomonas sivasensis. NCBI lineage: Bacteria > Pseudomonadati > Pseudomonadota > Gammaproteobacteria > Pseudomonadales > Pseudomonadaceae > Pseudomonas > Pseudomonas sivasensis. The sequence goes on from NZ_CP090029.1 coordinate 5,473,537, forward strand.
CGTGTACATCTTGTCGCCGCGACGCAGCCACAGGCTGAACAGACCGGTGAAGATCATCAGGAAACCCAGGCCGACCATGACCCGGAACGACCAGAACACGATGGTCGAATTGGGGCGGTCTTCAGGCGGAAACTCCTTGAGCGCTGGCACTTGTTTGTCCAGGGAGTGGGTCAGGATCAGGCTGCCCAGGTAAGGAATTTCCACCGCGTATTTGGTTTTTTCGGCCTTCATGTCGGGCCAGCCAAACAGAATCAGCGGGGTCGGCTCATTGCCTTTGTTTTCCCAGTGGCCCTCAATCGCCGCGATTTTTGCCGGCTGATGCTTCAGGGTGTTGAGGCCATGGAAGTCACCGATCACCGCCTGGATAGGCGCCACGATCAGCGCCATCCACATCGCCATCGAGAGCATTGTGCGGATCGCCGGGTTGTCCTTGCCGCGCAGCAAGTGCCACGCCGCCGAGGAACCGACAAAGAAGGCCGTGGCAACAAAGGCCGCTGTGGCCATGTGCGCCAAGCGGTAAGGGAACGATGGGTTGAAGACAACGGCGAACCAGTCGGTTGGAATCACCCGGCCATCGATGATTTCAAAGCCTTGTGGCGTCTGCATCCAGCTGTTGGACGACAGAATCCAGAAGGTCGAGATCAACGTGCCCACGGCCACCATCACGGTGGAGAAGAAGTGCAGCTTGCGCCCGACCTTGTTCCAGCCGAACAGCATCACCCCAAGGAAACCGGCCTCAAGAAAGAAGGCGGTGAGCACTTCGTAGGTAAGAAGCGGCCCGGTGACAGCGCCGGCAAAGTCCGAGAAGCGACTCCAGTTGGTGCCGAACTGATACGCCATGACCAGGCCCGAGACCACGCCCATGCCGAAGTTGACCGCAAAGATCTTCGACCAGAAATGGTAGAGGTCGCGGTAGGTGTCGTTGTGGGTCTTGAGCCACAAGCCTTCCAGCACCGCGAGGTAACTGGCCAGGCCGATGGTGATCGCCGGGAACAGGATGTGGAACGAGATGGTGAACGCGAATTGAATTCGGGCGAGATCTAGCGCCTCCAAACCGAACATAAGTCTTCCTCTGTCAGGTAATACCGGCTGCTGGCGGAAGCCTGCACCCACTGCCCCCACGGATATGGAGTGTGGCGAATTTCAATTCGTTTCTTTTTTTACCAGCCACGTAGGGATTCTGGCCTTGCGGCCGCCAGATCAATCCCCACGGAGGTTTTGATCTGGATCAAGCATTACTGAAAGAGTAGTCCCATTTTCTGTGTCCAGTTATGTGGTCTTTTGCCGCGTGACAGACTGCCTCAGCCCAGCTCTAGCAACTATCTGTTACAACTTAATGCTAATCTCGCGGCTCCCTCTCGCCTCGACCCGAATTCCCGATGCCTAGTGAACCCGTGTTGCTGTTGCGTCATCACCGCCCTTTCATCGCGTTCTGGCTGGCACGGATTTTCACCGCCAGCGGCTTCCAGATGCTCACCGTGGCCATCGGCTGGAACCTGTACCAACTGACCGGCAATGTGCTGGACTTGGGTCTGGTCGGGTTGGTGGAGTTCGTGCCACGGGTGCTGTTCATGCTGCACACCGGACACGTGGCCGACCGCTACGAGCGGCGCAAAGTCGCAGCCATCTGCCAGACCGTACAGGCGCTGATTGCCCTGTCCCTGGCCATCGGCGGCCTGACCGGCAACGTGACCCGCGAGATGATTTTTATCCTCGCCTTCCTGCTCGGTGCCGCGCGCTCGTTTGAATTGCCCACCACCCAGGCGCTGCTGCCGAGCATCGTGCCCAGTGCGCTGTTCCCGCGTGCGGTGGCGTCTTCACAGTCGGCCCAGCAACTGGCCACCATCGTCGCCCCGGCGCTCGGCGGTTTGCTTTATGCGTTCGGCAGCGTCTGGGTGTATGGCCCCACGGTGGTGCTGTACATCATCGCCTGCGTGCTGACCCTCAACCTGCCCGCCCGCCAGACCCCACTGAACAAAGGCAAGGCCACCTTGGACTCGCTGCTGGCCGGCATCCGTTTTATCCGCAGCCGCCCGGACATCCTCGGCGCTATTTCCCTGGACCTGTTCGCCGTGCTGCTGGGCGGCGCCACCGCGTTGCTGCCGGTGTTCGCCAAGGACATCCTGCTGACCGGCGCCTGGGGCCTGGGCCTGTTGCGTTCGGCACCGGCGGTGGGCGCACTGTTGATGTCGTTGTGGCTGGCGCGCTTTTCGGTGGACCGCAAAGTTGGCAGGGTAATGTTCACCGCTGTCGGCGTGTTCGGCGTGGCGACCATTGCTTTCGGCCTGTCCACCTCGTTCTGGTTTTCCCTGGCGGTGCTGGTGGTGCTGGGCGCGGCGGACATGATCAGCATGGTCATTCGCGCCTCCTTCGTGCAGTTGGAGACGCCGGATGAAATGCGCGGCCGGGTCAGTGCGGTCAACGGGCTGTTTATTGGCGCGTCCAACCAGTTAGGCGAGTTCGAGTCCGGTATCACTGCGCACTGGTTCGGCACCGTGCCCGCCGTGGTCATGGGCGGAATCGGTACGCTGGTGGTAACCGGAGTGTGGATAAAACTGTTCCCGACACTGGCGAATCGGGATCGTATGCATGTGCCGGTGGAGGAAAGCATCAAGCCCGCTGCATGATTCAATGTGCCAATAAGGTCAATGTGGGAGGGGGCTTGCTCCCGATAGCGGTGGATCAGCCAACTTATGCTTGGACTGAAACTCCGCCATCGGGAGCAAGCCCCCCTCCCACGTTTGGATCTTCAATGTTTGCTGGACCGCGTCAGAGCACCTTATCCAGGGTGATCGGAAACTCCCGCCCCCGCTTGCCGGTGGTTAGGCGAGTTCGAGTCCGGTATCACCGCGCACTGGTTCGGCACCGTGCCCGCCGTGGTCATGGGCGGAATCGGTACGCTGGTGGTAACCGGAGTGTGGATAAAACTGTTCCCGACACCGGCGAATCGGGATCGTATGCATGTGCCGGTGGAGGAAAGCATCAAGCCCGCTGCATGATTCAATGTGGCAATAAGGTCAATGTGGGAGGGGGCTTGCTCCCGATAGCGGTGGATCAGCCAACTTATGCTTGGACTGAAACTCCGCCATCGGGAGCAAGCCCCCCTCCCACGTTTGGATCTTCAATGCTTGCTGGACCGCGTCAGAGCACCTTATCCAGGGTGATCGGAAACTCCCGCCCCCGCTTGCCGGTGGTTAGGCGAGTTCGAATCCGGTATCACCGCGCACTGGTTCGGCACCGTGCCCGCCGTGGTCATGGGCGGAATCGGTACGCTGGTGGTAACCGGAGTGTGGATAAAACTGTTCCCGACACTGGCGAATCGGGATCGTATGCATGTGCCGGTGGAGGAAAGCATCAAGCCCGCTGCGTGATTCAATGTGGCAATAAGGTCAATGTGGGAGGGGGCTTGCTCCCGATAGCGGTGGATCAGCCAACTTATGCTTGGACTGAAACTCCGCCATCGGGAGCAAGCCCCCTCCCACGTTTGGATCTTCAATGCTTGCTGGACCGCGTCAGAGCACCTTATCCAGGGTGATCGGAAACTCCCGCACCCGCTTGCCGGTGGCATGGTAAATCGCGTTGGCTACCGCCGCCGCTACCCCGACAATGCCGATCTCGCCAACACCCTTGGAACCCAGTGCATTGACGATCTCGTCGTGCTCTTCGACAAATACCACGTCAATCTCGCCGATATCGGCATTCACCGGGATGTGGTACTCGGCCAGGCTGTGGTTCATGTAGCGCCCCAGTTGATGGTCGATCTGGGTTTCTTCGTGCAATGCCATGCCGATTCCCCACACCACCCCGCCGAGAATCTGGCTGCGGGCCATCTTCGGATTGACCACGCGCCCGGCCGCAATCGCGCTGACCACACGCCGCACTTTGATTGTTCCCAGGTCTTCGTCCACCTGGACCTCGACGAACACCGCCGAGTGGGTGGCGGTGGCGTAACCCTCGCGTTTTTTGTCCGGCTCGCTGTCGACCTGCACTTCCAATGCGTCTTCGCCACTGTCCTTGACCAACTGCGCCAGCGACACACTCACGTCACCGGTGTGCAGTTGGCCGTCTTCAAAGCGAACGGACTCGGCGTCCTTGAACACCGGGTAAGTCTGGCGGGCAATGCTCAGCAGTTTGGCCGTCAACGCTTCGCAGGCTTGCTGCACGGCAGTGCCCACTGAAGACACGGTAAACGATCCACCCTGCAACGGCGCGGTGGGTAAAGACGAGTCACCGAGTAGAAAATTGACATCGTCGACAGCCACGCCACTGGCCTGGGCCGCGATCTGGGTCATCACCGTGTACGTACCGGTGCCGATGTCGGTGGTGGCGCTGCTGACCGTCAATTTGCCCAGCGAATCGATGCGCGCCTTAGCGCTGGCCTTCATTTGCATGGCCTCCCACACCCCGCCGGCCATGCCCCAACCAATCAACTGGCGGCCGTCGCGCATGCTGCGCGGCTCCGGGTTGCGCTGCTTCCAGCCGAAACGCTCGGCGCCTTCGCGGTAACACTCGCGCAGGGCTTTGCTCGACCAGGGTTTATCTTCGTTCTGGTTGCGTTCGGCGTAGTTGATCAGCCGCAGTTGCACCGGGTCCATGCCCAGGGCGCAGGCCAGTTCATCCATGGCGCATTCCAGGCCAATCACGCCCAACGCGGCGCCTGGCGCGCGCATGTCCAGGGGCGTGAAGACATCCAGCGGCACCAACTTATAAGTAAGCTGCACGTTGTCGCAGTGATAGAGCATGCCGCTCCATTCCACCACGTGTTCACTGAAGTCCTCGAAGCGCGAGGTCTGGCCAATCGCGGTATGCCCCAGCGCCAGCAAACGGCCGTTGGCGGCGGCGCCCATCTGCAAACGCTGCAGGGTGCGCGGGCGGTAGCCAAAGGTGAACATCTGCTGGCGCGTCAGGGTGACCCGCACCGAACGCTTGAGCGCCAGAGACGCCATCACCGCCAAAGGCAATTGGTACTGCGGGCGCAGACCAGAGCCGAAGGCGCCCCCGACGAACGCAGCAAAGATGCGCACCTGACTTTTATCCAGGCCGAAGACTTTTTGCACATAGGCCTGGCAGTTCTGCGGGCCCTGAGTCTTGTCATGGATGTGCAGGGTGCCATCCGGCTGATACAGCACGGTGCTGGCGTGGGGCTCCATCGGATTGTGGTGTTCAATGGGTGTGCTGTAGTGCAGATCGAGGCTGATGGCCGCGCCGGACCATTCAGCCTGGAAGTTACCGCGCGGCTTGGGCGGGGTTTGCGGCGAGGGATAGGCCAGTTCCTGCTGGGCGAGCAGATCGGTCTCGAACTCCTCGCACTCATAGTCGATATGCACCAGCGAGCCGGCGTGTCGCGCCAACTCCAGGTTATCGGCGATGACCAATGCCAGGGGCTGACCGCTGTAGAGCACGCGGTCGTTGTACAGCGGGCGAAACGGCGAGCCATCCGCCGCATCGTCATCGGCGAAGGCGTCGTCATAGCTGGCGATTTTCGGGCGGTTGAGATGATGGATAACATCCACCACACCCGGTAGCGCTAACGCTTTGGACGCGTCGATGTTGATAACACGGCCTTTGGCGATGGTGCTGGACACCACGCTGCCATGGAGCAGGCCATCCTCAGGAAACTCACCGGCGTAACGCGCCTGGCCTGTGACCTTGAGCAGACCGTCGACACGGTTCAAGGGTTTACCGATAGCGGTCATGGCTGTTCTCCTGCAACGGCGGCGTCGCTCAGCGCGCGGATAATTGCGCGGCGCGCGAGCTTGATCTTGAAGCCGTTATGTTCCAGCGGCTCGGCGTCTTGCAGCAGCACGTCGGCGGCGTTGCTGAAGGTTTCGCGGCTGACAGTCTGACCGATCAGCGCGGCTTCTACCGCGCGGTCACGCCAAGGTTTGTGGGCCACGCCGCCGAGGGCCAGGCGAGCGTCAACGATAGTGTCGCCGTCCAGTTCAAGGGCTGCGGCGACTGAGACCAAGGCAAACGCGTAAGACGCGCGATCGCGAATCTTCAAATAGTGGCTGTGACGTGCCAGATGGTCGGCGGGCAATTCAATTGCAGTGATCAGCTCATCGTCGGCCAGCAGGTTGTCGCGCTGCGGCGTATCGCCAGGAAGACGATGGAAGTCGGCGAACTCGATGACCCGTGCGCCGCCACGTCCCTCCACATGCACCCGCGCCTCCAGCGCAGCCAAGGCGACGCACATGTCCGACGGATGAGTGGCCACGCACTGCGCGCTGGCGCCAAGAATCGCATGGATACGGTTCAACCCGCTGCGGGCCGGGCAACCACTGCCGGGTTCGCGTTTATTGCACGGCACCGTTGCGTCGTAGAAGTAGTAGCAACGGGTGCGCTGCAGCAAGTTACCGCCGGTACTGGCCATGTTGCGCAGTTGCGGCGAAGCACCTGCGAGGATGGCTTGGGACAGCAGCGGGTAACGCTCTTCAATCAGCGGGTGCCAGGCCAGGTCGGCGTTGCTCACCAGCGCACCGATCCGCAGGCCGCCATCGGCGGTTTCTTCAATTCCATGCAGTGGCAGGCCGGTGATATCGATCAGGTGTTCGGGACGGCTGATGTTTTCTTTCATCAGGTCCAACAGGTTCGTACCACCGGCAATAAAACGCGATGCGCCGCTGGTCAGGTGCACGGCCTCCTGTACGTCGACAGGTTTGCTGTAGTGGAAGGGGTTCATTGCTCACCTCCCAGGCCGTCTTTGATGGCATCGCGGATATTGGTATAGGCACCGCAGCGGCACAGGTTGCCGCTCATCAATTCCTGGATTTGTGCAGTGTCGTGGGCACGGCCTTCATTGGCCAGGCCGACGGCGGAGCAGATCTGGCCCGGCGTGCAGTAGCCGCACTGGAAGGCGTCGTGTTTGATGAAGGCTTGCTGCATGGGGTGCAACTGGTCGCCCGTTGCCAAGCCTTCGATGGTGGTCAGCTCGGCGCCATCGCACATCACGGCCAGGGTCAGGCAGGCGTTTATGCGCTTGCCATCGCGCAGGACGGTGCAGGCACCACATTGGCCGTGGTCGCAGCCTTTTTTACTGCCGACCAGGTCGAGTTGTTCCCGTAGCAAGTCCAACAACGTGGTCCAGGGCAATACGTCCAACTGACGATCCTGGCCATTGAGGGTCAAGCGTATGGAGTGGGCGACGAACGGTTGGGCCGCCGCGCCATTGGGGGTCGCGCTCATAAACACCTCACGGGTTGGTGTACATCCGCGGCGTTCAGGAAAGTCGCCGTCTCAGGGGTACGACTTCCCGGGGTTTTGAGCGTTCAAGATGATTGATCAGCGGATATTGAGCAGGGTCTTCAAGGTGTTTCGCGGGGGATTGATCGATGAGTTGCTGTATTCGAACCAGCCTTGGGCTTCCACATTCAGGTCAAACACATAGATGTAGCCCATCAAGGTGCCCCCGCCAGCGCAGGCCTGGCTGACGTTGCCGACCTGACACACCGGCGTGCGCTGGCCGTTGAGCACCGCGCCGTTGAAGAGGCCGACCGGGTTGTTACCCAGGCCTACTTCCATCACCGACACCTTGGTCGGCCCTCGGTGCGTGCACATCTGCGTGGTGCTGGTGCGCTCTGGAATGGTTTCGGTGCAGTTGGCCGATTCGACCTTGAACACGCGCACTTCGCTCAAGGCCGGTGCAGTCGCGCCCCAGACCGGTGCCGCACCCAGCCACAGGCCGAGACAAGGGATCAGGGCTAGACTCCACGCGTTGGCTTTTTTCATGCTGTCGATGACCCGGTATTGAACGTCGGCGCAGTATGCCTCAAGGCCATGCGCCATACAGCCTCGGCTGCTGGTATGATGCGCCGCTTTTTCCGATCCTCTCTGAAACCACAGGCGTTTGGCGCAGTTTGTGCTTTGACTTAGAGGTCAACAAATCACGACGCAAGATAGCGTCACAGGGAGCAGGCATGCTGGAAAAGCTGTTTCAACTCAAGGCACACAACACGAACGTGCGCACCGAGATTCTCGCGGGCATCACGACATTCCTGGCCATGGCCTACATCCTGTTCGTGAACCCGAGCATCCTCGGCGAAACCGGCATGGATAAGGGCGCGGTATTTGTCGCGACCTGCCTGGCGGCGGCCATCGGCTCGACCGTGATGGGCCTGATCGCCAACTACCCGATCGCACTCGCGCCGGGCATGGGCCTCAACGCCTTCTTTACCTATACCGTGGTCCTGCACATGGGCCACACCTGGCAAGTGGCGCTGGGTGCGGTGTTTATTTCGGCGGTGCTGTTCTTCCTGCTGTCGATCTTCCGCATCCGTGAGTGGATCATCAACGCCATCCCGCTTCCCCTGCGTTCGGCGATTGCCGCCGGTATCGGCCTGTTCCTGGCGTTGATCGCCCTGCACAACGCCGGAATCGTGGTGAGCAACCCGGCCACCATGGTAGGCCTGGGCGACCTGACAAAAGCGGCCCCGATCCTCGCCACCCTCGGTTTTGTGCTGATCGTCGCACTGGAAGCCCTGGCCGTGCGCGGCGCGGTGCTGATCGGCATTCTTGCGGTCACTATCGCTTCCATCGTCCTGGGCGTGACCCCGTTTGGCGGCGTGACCTCGATGCCCCCTTCGCTGGCCCCGACCTTCCTGCAGCTGGATATCAAAGGCGCACTGGACATCGGCCTGGTCAGCGTGATCTTCGCGTTCCTGTTCGTTGACCTGTTCGACAACTCCGGCACCCTGATCGGCGTCGCCAAGCGCGCCGGCCTGATGAGCAAGGACGGCCACATGCCGAAAATGGGCCGCGCCCTGATCGCCGACAGCACCGCCGCCATGGCCGGTTCGCTGCTGGGCACGTCGACCACCACCAGCTACATCGAATCCGCCGCGGGCGTGAGCGCCGGTGGCCGTACCGGTTTGACCGCCATCGTGGTGGCGATCCTATTCCTGCTGGCGCTGTTCTTCTCGCCGCTGGCCGCCAGCGTACCGGCGTTTGCCACGGCGCCGGCACTGCTGTTCGTGGCGGTGCTGATGACCCAGGGCCTGGCAGAAATCGACTGGGATGACATTACTGTTGCAGCGCCGGTGGTGGTCACCGCCCTGGCGATGCCCTTCACATACTCCATTGCCAACGGCATCGCCTTCGGTTTCATCGCCTGGACCGCCATCAAGCTGCTTTCGGGCCGCTACCGTGAGCTGAACCCAGCGCTGGTGATTCTGTCGATTCTGTTCGTGATCAAGCTGGGCTGGTTCAACGCATGACTTTTGACGCCGCAAGCTACACCGTTCAACTGCAAGACAAGGTCACGCGCTTGCGTGACCTGCTGGCGCCGTTCGACGCGCCCGAGCCACAGGTATTCGACTCACCGCTGCAGAACTTCCGCCTGCGGGCGGAGTTCCGCCTGTGGCGCGAAGGCGGAGATCGCCACTACGCCATGTTCTCCCAGGACGACAAGCGCACGCCGATCCTGATCGAAGAATTCCCGATTGCCAGCCAACGCATCAATCAGTTGATGCCGCAACTCAAGGCCGCCTGGCAAGCCAGCGCCGCCCTGAGCCACAAGCTGTTCCAAGTGGAGTTCCTCACCACCCTGGCCGGCGATGCGATGATTACCCTGTGTTATCACCGCCCGCTGGACGAGCATTGGCACACGGCGGCGAACAAGCTGGCAGCTGATTTGAATGTCAGCATCATCGGCCGCTCCAAGGGCAAGCGCGATGTGATCGGCCACGACTACGTGGTGGAAAAACTCGACGTGGGCGGGCGCACCTTCAGCTACCGCCAACCCGAAGGCGCGTTCACCCAGCCCAACGGCACGGTGAACCAGAAGATGCTCAACTGGGCATACGAAGCCTTGGGCGATCGCCCGGATGACTTGCTGGAGTTGTACTGCGGCAACGGCAACTTCACCCTGCCGCTCGCCACCCGCGTACGCAAAGTGCTGGCCACCGAAATCAGCAAGACCTCGGTGAATGCGGCCCTGAGCAACCTCGATGAAAACGCGGTGGATAACGTCACGCTGGTGCGACTCTCTGCCGAAGAACTCACCCAAGCGCTGAATGAAGTGCGCCCGTTCCGTCGCCTGCAGGGCATCGATCTGAAGAGCTACGAATTTGGCAGCGTCTTCGTCGACCCGCCCCGCGCCGGCATGGACCCGGACACTTGCGAATTGACCCGTCGCTTCGACAACATTCTCTACATCTCCTGCAACCCGGAGACGTTGGCGGCGAACATTGCGCAGTTGCATGACACGCACCGCATTACGCAATGCGCGATGTTTGACCAGTTCCCGTGGACGCACCACATGGAATCGGGGGTGTTGCTGACTCGTCGGTAATTCCAAGGCTGGTAGCAGTTCAACATGTGGGAGGGGGCTTGCTCCCGATGGCGGTGGGTCAGTTGAAGGTTTGCTGATTGACGCACTGCTATCGGGGGCAAGCCCCCTCCCACATTGGCTTGGTGTATTGGCAAACAGCGTTGTCAGGCCGACGGTTGGAAATACCCCGCCAACGCCCGCAAGTCCTGCACGCTGAGCAGTCCCGCGTAGTACTTCAACTGAATCCTGGCCAGCAAATACGCATGTCGAGCGTTCGCCAGGTCGCGGCGGGCGGTGAACAGTTGCTGTTCGGCGTCGAGCACGTCGAGGTTAACGCGCTCGCCTCCGCTGACGCTTTTCTTCGTCGCGGTGACCAGTGCCGTGGCGGAGCTAACGGCCATTTCATAAGCCCGCACTTTTGCCGCGCCGCTGGTATTGAGGTTGAACTGCTTGCGCAACTCCACCAGCGTGGCCGAGGTTTGCGCGTCCAGTTCGTACTGAGCCTGGCTCAATTGATTGCCCGCCTGACGAGTAGAAGCCGACACCGAACCGCCGGCAAACAATGGCAAGCTGACCTGAATGCCGACGCTGTTGGTGTCGTACTGCTGGTTGTAGCTGCTTTCCGAATCGGAACGGGTCTGGCGGCTGCTGGCATACAGGCTGACCTTGGGCATGTGCCCGGCGCGCTTGCGCTCCACTTCGTAGGACGCCACGTCCAACGCGTGATGCTGGGATTTAAGCTCCGGATTGTTGGCCATGGCCATTTCCCGCCAGGTCTCGAAACGGTTCGGCTCCAGGGGCGGGATATCGAATTGACGGGTCAGCGGCGCCAGTTCTTCGATCTGCAGCGGTTGGCCGACGATGGCTTCCAACTCTCGCAGGGCGCTGTCCTGGGCATCCAGGGATTCGATTTCTTCAGCCTGGGCGAGGCTCAGGCGCGCTTGGGTTTCCAGGACATCGGTACGTGTCCCCTCGCCACCTTTGAGCAGGCGATCATTGAGTTGCAGGCGTTCGGCAAATGCGCGTTTCTGCGCGCGGCTCAACTCGATGCGTTCCTGGGCCAGCAACGCCTGGCTGTAAGCGCTGAGTACCCGCACCGCAAGTTCCTGGCTTTTGCCGCGAAAGCGCTCATCGGCCATCAGCGCCTGGGCCGTGCCTTGGCGAAACCGCGCGTAGGCTTCGTAGTCCAGCAGTGGTTGCTGCAAGGTCAGGGTCGAGGCATAGCTGCGGTAATCGCGGTCGCTGGTGACATCACCTGCGGTCACCTGCGACTCGTTGCGCGAATTGTTGTAGCTCCACGACAGATTCGGCAGCAACGCCGCCCGACCTATCACGCGATTCTCTTCACCGGCCTCACGCGCCTGGATGGCGGCCTGAAAAGTCGGGTCATTGCGCAGCGCCAGGTCGTACGCATTCAACAACCCCAGGGCCTGCGCAGCCGGTGTAAAGCTCACGCACAAGGTAAACAGCAGCGCCTTCATTCTTCCACCAAGGCCATATGGGTGCGGTCCAGCAAAGGTTTGAACAGGTAGTTGAGCATCGACCGCTCACCGGTCTTTATGAACGTTTCCACCGGCATGCCGGGGCGGATCTGTGCGCCGGCGAGTTGCTGCATACCCGCCGTGCTGACTTGGGCACGCAACGTGTAATAAGGCTCGTCGGTGCGTTCATCGACCTGGCGGTCGGCGGATACCAATGTCACCTCACCCGCCACCCGCGGCGTGGTGGCCTGGTTGAAGGCCGAGAACAGCAGTTCCACCGGTAAACCGGGGTGCACTTTGTCGACCATCTGCACCGGCACCCGCGCTTCCACCAACAGCGGCTCGCCCTGGGGCACGATGTCCATCAGCGCCTGACCGGGCTTGATCACGCCGCCTTCGGTGTACACGTCCAACCCCACCACCACGCCGGACGCCGGGGCGCGGACCAGGCTGTTGGCCAGTTCGAACTCGGCCGACGCCAGGCGATTACGCAGGTCGTCGCTGCGGGTGCGGGTTTCGGCCAACTGGCTGCGCAGGTCTTTCTGGAAGTCTTCGCCGAGCTGGCGGATACGCAGGCGCAGCTCCAAAACCTGACGCTGCAACTGGCCGATGCGGCCATAGTCCTCGGCGATGGTGCCGTCGATCTGCGAGTAAAGGCGCTCGCTGTCGAGCAGGCGATTGCGCGGGATATAACCGTCCCGCGCCAGTTCGCGCAGGCCTTGCAGTTGCTCATTGAGCGCCGCCCGTTGCTGCAGTTTGCTCGCTTGGGAATCCCGCGTGCCGCGCAACTGCGCTTCGGCCCCGGCGATGGTTTCGCGCAGGCCTTGTTGCTCGGTGGCCAGCGACTGGGCGCGGCTGTTGAACAGTTGCCGTTGCAGATTCAGGGTGTTGGTCGCCTGCGGCTCATTCAGCAGTTCAGGGCCGAAGGTGATCGCAGGCAACCCTTCGCTTTCGGCATTCAACCGCGCCTCGGTGGCCAAGGACGCGAGGTACTGGCTGCGCAGCGACTGCATCTGCCCGCGCAACGGGGTTTCTTTCAAGCGCAGTAACACTTGGCCGGCGTTGACCACCTCACCGTCGCGCACTTCGATACGCTCGACGATGCCGCCGGTTGGGTGCTGAACGGTTTTTCGATGGCCCGAAACCATCACCTTGCCCGACACCGCGACGCCCTTGTCCAGGGGGGCCAGCGCAGCCCAGCCGATAAACCCGACAAATCCGCCAAGCACCAGCAGCCAGCCCAGGCGTGAATATTTTTTGTCATCCAGCGCCAGCACGTTATGGGATGCGTCGCTGACCAGCATCGGTTTGCTCATGCTCATGCCTGTTTTCCTTCGCCGAGGCGGTAACTCATGCTCATGGTCGACACTGGTTTGCTGACTGCCGGTTTCTGCCGCGCCTCCAACACCCGCGCCGTTGGACCGAAGGCCTGCAACTGGCCGTCCTTGAGGATCAGCAATTGGTCAGTGAGGCTCAGCACATTGGCTTTGTGGGTAATCAGGATCACGGTGCGACGCTGCTGCTTGAGCTGGGCGATGGCCTGGAGCAGGGCCTGCTCGCCCACTTCATCGAGGTTGGCGTTGGGTTCATCCAGCACGATCAGCGCGGGCAAACCGTACAGCGCACGCGCCAGGGCCACCCGTTGTTTCTGGCCGCCGGACAAGCCTGCGCCGCCCTCACCCAACTGCGTGTCATAGCCTTGGGGCAGTTGCAGGATCAGGTCGTGTACACCGGCCATCTGCGCGGCGGCGAGGACCTTGTCCGCATCCAGCTCGGTAAACCTCGCGATGTTGTCGGCGATGCTGCCGGCAAACAGTTGGATGTCCTGGGGCAGATAGCCGATGTGTGGGCCGAGTTGCTGCTTGTCCCATTGGGTCAGGTCGGCGCCGTCCAGGCGCACCTTGCCGGCCAGTGGAGCCCAGGCGCCCACCAGCACCCGCGCCAGGGTTGACTTGCCGCAGCCTGACGGCCCGATCACCCCCAGCACGTCACCCGCAGGCAGGTTGAAGCCCAGATTAGCCAACGCCGGCCGACGGCTGCCGGGGGCGCAGGCGCTGAGTTGCTCGACGCTCAATTGCCCCTTGGGCGCCGGCAGGCTCATGCGCGCCGGGCGCGCGGGGTTGTCCGCCAACATCTTCGATAGCCGATCAAAGGCCAGGCGCGCCGAGCCCCATTGCTTCCACACGCCGATCAGTTGGTCGATGGGGGTGAGCACCCGGCCCATCAGAATGGAACCGGCAATCATCATCCCCGGCGTGATGTCGCCCTGCACCGCCAGCAACGCGCCCAGGCCCAGCACCAGCGACTGCAACGCCAGGCGCACGCCCTTGGACCAGGCACTGACAGCGGCGGTCTTTTCACTCGCCAGGTTCTGCTGCGCGAGAAACGCCTGGTGCTGGTTGAACCAACGCCCGCGCAACGTGGCAAGCATGCCCATGGCTTCGATGGTGTCGGTATTGCGCAGGTTGGCGGTGGCTTGCTGGCTCGCGCTGATAGACAGTTGGCTGGCCTGGGCCATCGGCGCCTGGCTCACATGATGGTTGATCCACGCCAGCGCGATCAAAATCACCGCGCCGCCCAGCGCCAGCATTCCGAGCCAAGGATGGAAGAGGAAGATCACCAGTAGGTACACCGGAAACCACGGCGCATCAAAGAACGCGAACAACGCCTGTCCGGTAGCGAACTGGCGCAGCGTCGTCAGGTCATTCAGTGCCTGCCCCGCCGCCTGGGTGCCGCCCTTGAGTTGCGCCTCGAACGCGGCGTCGTACACCCGCTGGTTCAGGCGCATGTCCATCTGCGTGCCGAGGCGGATCACCACTTGGCTGCGCACCCACTCCAATGCGCCCATCAGGCCGAACAGGCCGAGGATCATCAGCGTCAGCATCAACAGGGTCATCTGATTGCCCGAAGCAAGCACTCGGTCGTACACCTGCAACATGTAAAGCGCCGGGGCCAGCATCAGCAGGTTGATCACCGCCGAGAACAGGCCGATGTTGAAGAAGCCACTTTTATAGGCCGTGAGGGCGGCCAGGGTTTCGTTGCCGGCGTGGCGCATCTGGAGGTTCTCGTGGGGTTAAGCGTGCAACGTCGCCGCGTTGACAGGCGATACGACGCTGCGCAGAATTTGGCACCGCCGTCGCCGGAAGAGTTAGAAGGCTTGGGCGACGGCGGTGTGTCATGCGGCGAATGGGAGAGCGATCTTCCATTCGCTTTTTTCATGCAGCGAAGGCGTTAGGCGGCGAGTGCCCAGTCCTGTGCCACGTCTTGCACACCCACCAGCGCAACGTCGGTGGTGGCCGAGGATGCGGCATGGCTGGCGACAGCGGCGCTGATCTCGTCGAAGGTGCTGTTGAGGTCTTCGCCGATTGCGCCCAGCAGGTCAGCGAGAACGGTTTCCAACGCGGACGTGTTGCCCTGCATCAGGCCGTAGATCACGCTCTGGACCTCGTTACCGACGCGACCGGCATCCGACGCTGCGCTCAGGTCGAGGCCGTTGAAGGCGACCTTGAAGTCGGTCAGGCTGAAGTCGCTGCCGCTACCGCCGCCCAGACCAGTGCCCAGTTGAACGTTATCCAGCTCACCCCACAGGAAGTGGTTTTGGTTGCTGCTCGCTGGCAGCAGTGGATTGAATACATAGTGCAGGCCATTGCTGGTGTCGCTGTCGGCAATGAAGGCGTAGTCGGAGCTGTTGGCGCCGTGGGTAGCGTACTGGTCACCGGCGAGTGAGCCGTTGCTGAAGCCACCGGTGTTGCTGTTGCCGTGACCGGCTGTGTTGAAGCCCAGGGCCCAAGCGCTCAGGTATTCCGAGACGGTTACATCACTCAGGATCGAATCGTAGCTAACAGAAATAGTCATCACTAAACCTCGTTAAACAACGCTATTGATGAGTACGCATAAGCGGCGCACTTTTTTACCCACTGTTGGGTAAAACCATTGATCACGTGCCGCTGCACGTAGATCAGAACTTGTATTCCAACATCCCGCTCAACGTCCGGCCGCGCGCCAGGCTCAAGTTGTTGGCGTCGCCCATGGCGACGAAATAGGCTTCATTGGTGGCGTTTTCCAATGCCAGCGAAATGTTCAGGTGGTCAGTCATCCAGTAACTGCCGTACAGGTCATACAGGGTGTATTGAGGCCAGAGCGCCTGGTCGATCAGGTCGTAACCCTGCTGATTGAGGTTTTCCCCATTTCCCGCGCTGTAGCGCACACGCACACCGGTATCCAGGCGCTTGTCCAGGAAGCGCGCACCCAGGGTCACGGAGCCACGGTCGGCGGGCATGTAGGTGGCGTTGCCCATGATCCGGCCACAGCTTTCCCGATTGTTGGCAACGTCATCGTCGAGTACTTCATAGCGGGTCACGAGGCGGATTCGTGAAACGCCGTTTGCATCCACATAGCGCTCGATACGCGTTGTGCTTGGGCCGTTTTTCTTCGCGCCGCCCATGTAATAGTTCTTCGAACAGAACTCGTTACTGCCGATCATGTGGGTGAAGCTCAGGTTGGCGTAGACGCGGCCCATGTCGTAGTTGAGCTGGTACTCAAGCCCACGGAAACGCGTGGGGTTGGTGTTGTTGACGTAGGCCATGGTCCCGAGAAAACCACCCGATGTGGTTTCCGGAAGGCTGACGCTGGTGTTGAGAAAGGAGAAGTTTTCGATCTTGGTATCAAAGTAGGCCACCTTGATGCCCAAGCGATCATCACCGAACAACAGCCCTTCCTTGAACACGTTCACGCCCACCTCCCAATCCTTCGACTCCTCGGGCTTGAGATAGGGGTTGGGGAACAGACGCTCACCCGAGCCGCCGCCATGGGGGCGGCCGGTCATGAAGGTTTCGGTCACTGCCGGCGGGCGCCAGCCTTTGCCCCAGCGCGTATAAAGCTGCAGCCAGTCCAGGCCAGGTTTGACGGCGATGCCGAAGGTGGGGGAGAACTGCCCCTCCTCGCGATCGACATCGTAGACTTCCACGACCCGCTTGGCCCCCACCAGGCTGCTGTAGAAGCGATCACGGCGGTACAGCGTCATGCCTGTTTCGCCTTCGAGCCGATAACGGTCGTAACGCAAACCGCCATCCAGGGTCAGCCAATCGCCATACTCGTATTGCAGGTTATTAAACAGGCTCGCGATGGTGCGTTTGCCGCCCGGCGTTCCACCCTCGGCGTAGGGCAGCAAAGCGAGGTCGTTGGTGGCTTCGACCTTGTTGGTGCGTGGCTTGAACTCGTCCTGGTACAGCTCCCCACCGTAGTTCCAGCTCACATGGCCCAACTGACCGAAATCAAAGCGCGAGGTGTTGTCGCCTTGTAGTCCCCAGGTGTCCGTCTGGAAGTGGTCAGTGTAGGTCCCCACGTAGTTTCCGGTGCCTACCGTCGCGCCGTTCGGCGCATTGGTGCGATCAAGCTGGGTGGTGACGTAGTACGCCTTGGCCTTCAGATCGATCAGTGGGTTATCCGGGGTATAGCTGTAGTCCAACGCAAAATTCTTGGCGTTGAGGTTGTTTTTGCTGACTCGTTGGTAAAACACACTCTGGTTATCGTCGCTGGTGTAAGCCCAGGCATCGTTGCTGTCGCTGTCACTTTCCAGGTAGCTCAGTTGCACGCGCTGGTCATTGGGCAAGTTAAGGCCCAGCTTGACGATCTGTGATCGGGTCACGCTGCCCATGTCACCGACTTCGCTGTTCAACCAATCATCGAACGCACCCGGCATGGCCTTGCGGGCGCGCAGGTTGGTGCCCAATTTCTGGTCATTGTGGTTACCCGAGCGGTAATCGCCGAAATGCCGTTCGCTGTACCCCACCAACACATCGCCGCGCTCATCACCAAAGGCAAACACACCGCTGCCATTAAAATTGGTGCCATTGCCCAGCTCACCAATGCCGTGGCCAGCGCGGATGCGTCCGCCGTATTCCTTGCCGTCTTTCAAGAACTCACTGGCATCCAACGTCTTGAACGAGGCAATCCCGCCCAACACTGCTGCGCCGCCCTGCCCCGACTGGCTACCCTTGTCGATCTCGATACTGGAGATGAACTCCGGGTCGATCAGCAGGGTGCCGTTGCGTTGTTGGTGGCCGTTGACGTTGAAGTTCTGGCGCATGCCGTCGATGTTCATGTTCACGCGGCCGTAGTCTTGCACCCCTCGAATGTTCACCGACAAACCAGGATCGCGCTGGTTGACGGCGGTGTAGACGCCTGCGGTTTCTTCGAGCATGTCGGCGGCGTGACGGGGCGGGCGTTTATCGATCATGTCACGGCTGATCACCGCCACGGACTTTGGGGTCTGGTACACCCAATCACTGGCCTGGCCATTGGTGTTGGCGGTGATGGTGGTGGTGCCTACGGTCATGGCGCCCGCGTGATCATCGCTGACGCGGTTGAGGGTCACTTGGCGTTCACTGGTGAAGCGATACTCCACCGGCGCAGCGCCGAGCAAACGGCCCAGGCCTTCCTGCACGCTGAAGCTGCCTTTGAGCGCGGTGCTGTTCAAGCCTTGCAGGCGCTGACTGTCAAACAACACTTGCAAACCGGCTTGGTCGGCGAACGCCAACACGGCACTGCCCAAGGATTGCGCAGGGATATCGAACGTCAGCACGACGGGCTGGGCCGCTCCCGCTTGAGGCTGCGCCGCGTACACGGGAGCCGCTGCGGCGAACAGGCCCAAGTGAATGGCCAAGGCTAACCGGCTACCGGTGATACGCCCCTTGGTGAGTGCTGACATTTCTGGTTTTCCCTGCGCTGATCGTATTTTTGTTTATGCGAATGCTTCTCACCTAGCAAGACGTACGAGGCGCAGGAAGTCAGTAAGACTTTTTAAAAGTTTTTCGTGCGGGGGGTTTTAAGCGGGCGGGAGCAGACCTCCCGCCAGGTCATTAATAGATCAGGCTGAGGCCTGCCAAGTCCAAGCGTTGCACCTGGAGTTCCTGAGTCAGGGTGCCGAGGGCCGTGTCGAGCATGTCTAGGCGGAACACGCCGCTGACTTCACGTTCACCCAGGTCGGAATGGGTCAACACCACCTGACCGGGACGGTAGCGGTTGAGCTGCTCAATCACTTTGGCCAAGGGCTGACGATCAAAAATCAACACGCCACGCCGCCAACTGGTGGCACGCTCTACATCAAACTGATCCAAGGGCTCGATGCCCTGCGCGGGGCTGTAGCGGGCGGCCTGGCCTTCCTTGAGCACGTGGTCGCTCGGGCCTTTTTTCGGTGTAGCGTGCAGGGAGACTTCGACGCTGTGCTGCAACACGCCGACCCAGCCCTGGCGGTCGTCCTCACGCTGCACCACAAACCGCGTGCCCAGCGCCCGCGTCTGCCCGCCGGCGCTCTGCACCACGAATGGACGGGTTTCCTTACCCACCATCGGCGCCACGTCAAAAATCGCCGAGCCCTGGATCAGGCTGATGCGCCGTTGCACGCCGTCGTAGTCCAGCCGGATGGCGCTGGCGGAATCCAGTTCTACCGTGCTGCCATCGGCCAAGTGCACGGTGCGCACTTCGCCCTTCTGGGTCACGTAATCGGCCTGCATGCGCAGCCAGGCCTCCGGCCCGCGCACCCAACCCACGCCGGCGACCACCACCACCAGCGCCACCGCCGCCGCACGTTGCCACGGCCTGCGTCGCGGGGTTCGGCGCAGCGGCAGCGTCGCCGCCGCCGGACGCTGACGGTGCACTGGCTCGTCCTTATGCACCTCGCCCAACGCTGCCCAGGTCTGCTCGGCAAAGCGCAGCGCCGCTTCATGGCGGCTGTCGCAGGCAATCCATTGGCGCAGCTCGGCCTGCTCCTGGTCGGTCAGGGCAGCGGCGTGCAGGCGCACCGCCCAATCGGCGGCGGCCTCGGTAATGCTGTGCTGTTGCGGACCCTGGCTATTCACGTGTGAATCTCGAATTTTTTCGTTATGTAACGCTGTGACGTCTGAGCGGAGGTTTTTCCGTAACTCACTCGTCGGATGGCGCCACCTGACCGTCCTGCAAGCGCTGCATGACATACGCCAACGCCTTGGCCAGGTGCTTTTGTACGGAGCTGTCTGATATATCCAAGTGCCGCGCAACCTGGGCATAAGTCATGCCCTCTATCCGATTCAGACGGAAGATCTGCTGGGTTCGTTCCGGCAACTCCGCCAATGCCTGCTTCAATGCCTGCCGCTGTTGCTGCGCCATTGCCTGAGCCTCCAACCCGGCCACTTCATCTTCAATCTCGGCCAGCGCCTCATTAGGCACGGAATCGGTCTTGCGCCGTGCTTCCTGGCGGATATGGTCGATCAGCAGATTGCTCGCCGTTCGATAGAGATAGCCCTGGGAATTGTCGATGCGCTCGCCGGGTGGTTTTTCCGCCAGGCGCAGGAAGCTCTCCTGAACCAGGTCGGCCGCCAACTGCGGGTCCCGTACCTTGCGAGCCAGATACCCGCGCAGGGTATCGGCGTGCTTGAGAAACAGGCCCTTGAGATCCACGTCCGACAAACCGACTCCCTGGAATGAAAAGGAAACAGGCGGGCATATTAAGCGTTATCGAGAATGATTTTCAATTGATATCTAATCCGATTCAGCTAGGGGCACACCTGATTAAAAGTTCGGTAATCGAACACATCCGCCGCCATCAATTGACCAAATTAACTAACCAGTACATTTTATCTGCACAACGAACAAGAACTGTGGAGATACCCCCCAATGCCGCCTATCGTGCTGGTGCTCAACGGCCCCAACCTCAACCTGCTCGGCACCCGCGAGCCCGCCACCTACGGCCATGAAACCCTGGCCGACGTCGCCGCCCTGTGCGGGCGCAGTGCCGATAAGCTCGGGCTGAAAATCGAATTTCGCCAGACCAATCACGAAGGCGAACTGCTGGAATGGATCCACGGCGCCCGTGGCCGTTGCGCCGGTATCGTGATCAATCCTGCGGCCTGGACGCACACCTCGGTGGCGATTCGTGACGCTCTGGTGGCCAGTGAAGTGCCGGTGATCGAAGTGCATTTATCCAACGTGCATGCCCGCGAAGCATTTCGTCATCACTCCTTTGTGTCGCCCATCGCCAAAGCGGTGCTCGCCGGTTTTGGCAGCCACGGCTACCACCTGGCCCTGGAACACTTCAGCCAATTGCTGAAGGGATCGGCTCAATGAAACAGCGCATCCTCGCCGGCCTGATCGGCGCCGGTATCCAGGCTTCCCGTACCCCCGCTCTGCATGAACAGGAAGGCGACGCCCAAGGTTTGCGTTACCTGTATCGCCTGATTGATCTGGAGCCGCTGCACCTGGACACCAACGCCCTGCCCGACCTCCTGCGTGCAGCCGAGCAGATGCACTTCACCGGACTGAACATTACCTACCCGTGCAAACAGGCCATCCTCCCGCTGCTCGATGAACTGTCGAATGAAGCACGGGGTATCGGCGCGGTGAATACGGTGGTGTTCAAAGACGGCAAACGCATCGGCCACAACACCGACTGCCTGGGGTTCGCCGAAGGTTTCCGGCGCAACCTTAATGATGTGCCACGTCAGCGCGTGGTGCAGATGGGCGCCGGTGGTGCGGGCGCGGCGGTGGCCCATGCGCTGTTGGCTGAGGGTGTGGAGCATTTGAGCATTTTCGACGTGGACGCCAGCCGCGCCCGCGACCTTGTGGATAACCTCGCCCAGCGCTTCGGCAGCGGTCGTGCGCAAGTGGGTCTTGATTTAGACAACGCGATGGCCGAGGCCGATGGTCTGGTCAACACCACGCCAATGGGCATGGCCAAACTGCCGGGTATGCCGGTGCCGGCGACTCTGTTGCGGGCGCAATTGTGGGTCGCGGAAATCGTGTATTTCCCGCTGGAAACCGAACTGCTGCGCAACGCCCGCGCCTTGGGTTGCCGCACGCTGGATGGCGGCAATATGGCGGTGTTTCAGGCGGTAAAGGCGTTTGAGTTGTTCAGTGGTCAAGTGGCGGATGCGCAGCGGATGTTGGCGCACTTCAAGAGTATGAATGCCTGAAATGTGGAGGGGGCAAGCCCCCTCCCACATTGGGTTAGGCGCTGTATTCAGGCCTGCAGGTAACGCAACACCGACTCGCAGATCATCTCGCGATGCCGCTGTTTAACCACTTCATCCGACAGCTCGATCTGAAAAAGCTCACTGAACGTATGGCGGTTGGACACGCGGTAAAAGCTGAATGAGTTGATCAGCAAGTGCACATCCAGCGGCTCCAGCCCTTCACGGAACACCCCCATCTCGGCGCCTCGGCGCAATGTCGCGCCCAGCCCTTCAAGGATCTTGCTGTTCATCGCCTTGATCGTGTCGGTGCGTTTCACGTACTCGGCATTGTGGATATTTTCGATGCTGACGATCCGCACAAAATCCACGTTCTGATCGTGGTGATCAAAGGTGAATTCCACCAGCCGCCGAATCGCCTCACGCGGCTCCAGCGCCGTAAGGTTCATGCGTGCTTCGGTGTTGCGGATATCGCCGTAGAGCTTTTCCAAAACCTCAACGTACAACTGCTCTTTACTGCCGAAGTAGTAATAGATCATGCGTTTGGAGGTGTGGATGCGCTCGGCAATGGCGTCCACGCGAGCGCCGGACAGGCCCTGTTGGACAAACTCCACAATGGCTTCCTGGAGGATGTTCTCGCGGGTCTTTTCCGGATTGTTCTTACGACTCTTGCGCGGTGCGTCTGGCACCTCGGGGAGTTCGGGACTTGAGGTCATGGTGCGCTCACGGCCATTTTTATTTTGCAGGCCGCGATTATGGGGCCCGGTGCTCCCCGAAGGAAGCACCCGACACCCTCTTATAAACGTGCCTGACGCACTGCACCGCTGCGGGATTTGGCCATCGCCGCCAGACGCACCGCCACGTTGGCCGCGCCGTAGCCGGCGTAACCGTTCTTGCGCTGGATGATCTCGAAGAAGAACCGCCCTTCAAACGGTTCGGTGTACACATGAAACAACTCACCGCCCTGGGCGTCGCGGTCGTACAACACGTTGTAGTACGCCAACTCGCTGAGGAACTCATCGTCAAAATCAAAGCGTGCAGCCAGGTCGTCGTAATAGTTGAGCGGGATATCCAACAGCGGCACGCCGGCCTCCTTCGCGCGGCGCACCTCGGCGAAAATGTCCGCGCAATCGAAAGCAATGTGGTGCACGCCCGAACCGCGATAGCTCGATAGCGCGTGGGAAATGGCAGTGTTGCGGTTTTCGGAGATGTTCAGCGGCAGGCGAATCGAGCTGCAACGGCTGCGCAATGCGCGGCTTTTCACCAGGCCGTAGGGGTCGGGCAACACCACTTCGTCATCAGCTTCAAAGTCCAGCAAGCTCTTATAGAACAGCACCCAACTGTCGAGGCTGTCGGCCGGCAAGGCCATGGCCATATGGTCGATACGCAGCAAACCACCGGCGTCGGTCGCAGCGGATTGCAGATTGAAATCGGTGTCGTACAAACCACCCTCGCTCTGGTCCACCAGGTAAATCAAGCTGCCGTCCGGCGCGCGCACGGCCGCCAACTCCAGCTCGTTAGGCCCGACCAGTCCGCGATAGGGTTGGCCTTTATAGGCGACCGCTCGCTCCAGAGCCTTGGCGCTGTCCTTGACCCGGATCGCCGTGGCGCACAACGACGGTCCATGGGCTTCGAAAAAGTTATGGGCGAAGGAATAGGGTTCGCAGTTGAGGATCAGGTTGATATCGCCCTGGCGCAGCAGGCTCACGCTCTTGGAGCGGTGCTGCCCGGCCTTGACGAAACCCAGGCGTTCCAGCCAGTTCGTCAGCTTGGCACCGAGGTTTTCATCGACCGCAAACTCAAGGAATTCAATGCCGTCGTATTCGCTGGCCGCCGGGGTTTCAAACAGGATATCGACCGGCGTGGCAGGCGCCTCCTCGGCCAGGCGCTGGCGGGTTTTCTCCTCCAGGTACAGCAGAGAACGCAGGCCATCGGCGGCATTGGCCCGAGTCGGCGCCGCACGGAAACCATCGTTGAAAATTTCCAGGGACAACGGCCCGGTGTAGCCGCTCTTGATGATCGGCGCCAAAAAGCCCGCCAGATCGAATTCGCCCTGACCGGGGAAGCAGCGGAAATGGCGGCTCCACTCCAGCACATCCATGGCCAGGATCGGCGCGTCGGCCATTTGCACAAAGAAGATCTTGTCGCCTGGGATCTCGGCGATGGCAGTTGGGTCGCCCTTGAGCGACAGGGTATGGAAGCTGTCGAGCAGCACGCCGAGGCTTGGGTGATCAACCTGACGCACCAGATTCCACACCTGTTGCCAGGTGTTCACGTGCTTGCCCCAGGCCAGCGCTTCATAACCGATGCGCAAGCCGCGGCGCCCGGCATGTTCGGCCAGCAGGCTCAAGTCATCGAGGAGAATACGTTCATCGCCGACGCAATCGGCCGAGGCGTTGCTGCACACCAGCACCAGGTCCGTGCCCAGTTCCTGCATCAGGTCGAATTTGCGCTCGGCCCGTTCCAGGTTGCGCGCCAGACGGTCGCGTCGGCAGCCTTCAAAGTCGCGAAATGGCTGGAACAAGGTAATGGCGATGCCGAGGTCGGCGCACATCTGCCTAACTTCCCGTGGGCTGCCGTCGTAATACAACAGGTCGTTCTCGAAGATCTCAACCCCGTCAAACCCGGCGGCGGCGATGGCTTCAAGCTTTTCCGGCAGGGTGCCGCTCAAGGAAACAGTGGCAATGGAACGTTGCATAGCGCGACTCCCGGCATTTAAGGCTCGTCTTATTTACGGCAAATTATTGGCCGCTAAACTACTCACAGCAATTAAAATGTACGAACCGGTTAGTTTTTGGTGCGATTATCGAACACTAAGCCTCTTTGGCGAATTGACGATTTTTTAGCCGCTGCGCACCATCGATCCCGCACCAACGTTTAGAAAAGACCCAGAACACACCATAAAAATTTCAAAAAACGGGTACAACCACATGCCTTCGCAAAACTCCGCCCTGGCTTCGCGCCCCGGCACCCCGCACGCCGGCATCGGCGACAAGATCCGCGGCGCCATGGCCGTCGGTAAAACTCGCTGGGGCATGTTGGCCCTGGTGTTCTTCGCCACCACCCTCAACTACATCGACCGCGCTGCCTTGGGCGTGATGCAACCGATCCTCGCCAAAGAGATGAGCTGGACGGCGATGGACTACGCCAACATCAACTTCTGGTTCCAGGTGGGCTACGCGATTGGCTTTGTGCTGCAAGGCCGATTGATCGACAAGGTCGGCGTGAAACGCGTGTTCTTCTGCGCGGTGCTGCTGTGGAGCCTGGCCACCGGCGCCCACGGCCTGGCCACTTCGGCCGTCGGCTTTATGGTCTGTCGCTTTATCCTTGGGCTGACCGAAGCCGCCAACTACCCGGCCTGCGTCAAGACCACGCGCCTGTGGTTCCCCGCCGGTGAGCGCGCCGTGGCAACCGGGATTTTCAACGCCGGTACCAACGTTGGCGCGATGATGACGCCAATGCTGCTGCCGCTGATCCTGCATGTGTGGGGCTGGCAGGCTGCCTTCCTGTGCATGGCATCGCTGGGCGCGATCTGGCTGGTGTTCTGGGGGTTGAAGTACTACAACCCGGAAGATCATCCGAACGTTAAACAATCAGAATTGGATTACGTGCAACGGGAAGTCGAGCCGGAACAGCCTGGCGTGCCGTTCAGCCGTATCCTGCGTATGCGCGGCACTTGGGCCTTTGCGATTGCCTACGCACTGACCGCGCCGGTGTTCTGGTTTTACCTGTATTGGCTGCCGCCGTTCCTGAACCAGCAATACAACCTGGGCATCAACGTGACCCAGATGGGCATCCCATTGATCATCATCTACCTGACCGCCGACTTCGGCAGCGTGGGTGGGGGCATCCTGTCGTCATTCCTGATCGGCCGTGGGATGAACTCGATCAAGGCGCGGCTGTTGTCGATGCTGCTGTTTGCCTGCTGCATCGTAGGCGTGATCATGGCGGCCGGTTCCAGCCAACTGTGGGTCGCGGTATTTGCCATCTCCCTGGCCATCGGCGCGCATCAGGCCTGGACTGCCAACATCTGGAGCCTGGTGATGGACTACACGCCCAAGCACATGATGAGCACCGTGTTCGGCTTCGGCGGCATGTGCGCAGCCATCGGCGGCATGTTCATGACCCAGATCGTCGGCCATATCCTCACCGTGACCAACAACAACTACACCGTGTTGTTCACCCTGATCCCGGCGATGTACTTCATAGCGCTGACGTGGATGTACTTCATGGCGCCGCGCAAGATTCCTACCGTCGACGCCTGATTTACCGACGCCGCTGCTGCCAGGCAGCGGCCAACCCGCTCATGCAGATCACCCCGATACCCACCACCGTGGTCATATCGGGGGTATGGCTGAACACCAGCCAACCCAACAACCCCGCGAACACAATCTGGCAATAGCCGAACGGCGCCAGCAAGGCCGGCGCCGCAAAGCGGAACGCCTGGGTCAGCATCAAGTGCGCGGTCATCCCGCACGTGCCCAGCGCCAGCATCATCACCCCATGCCACAGCGTGGGGATCTGCCAGAAGAACGGCACCATCGCGCTCATCACCAGGGTATTGCACAACCCGGCGAAGAAATTGCTGGTGGTTGGCGTGTCGTACTGGCTGAGGATGCGTGTGAGCAACTGGTAGAAGCAGAAGAACAGCGCCGAGCACAGCGGCAGCAACACCGCCGGGGTGAAGAGTTCACCGCCGGGATGGATGATCACCAGCACGCCGACAAACCCGCAGATCACCGCCAGCCATTGGCCACGCGTGACGTGCTCACCCAGCAGCGGCACCGACAGCGCGGTCACCAGGATCGGCGCCAGGAAGTTCACCGCCGTGGCCTCCGCCAGCGGGATGTAATGCAGGGCCGAGGTAAAAAACAGGCTGGTGCCCAACAGGCACAACGCCCGCACCACCTGCATACCTGGCCGTTTGCTGCGCAGCACGCGCAAGCCTGATTGCGGCAGGAAAATACCGGCCATCAACAAGGTGTGCACCAGGTAGCGCGCCCATACCACCATCACAATCGGGTAAAAACCGGCCAAGTATTTGGACAAGGCGTCGTGGCTGGAGAACAGGAACGTCGCCGCCACAATCAGCAAAATGCCTTTGAAGGGATGGTTGACGCCGGACAACGGGGTACTAAGGGTCATTGAATTCTCTTGCGTGGCGAGCGGAACGCTGAGCGCTGAACGAAGAAGCACTCAACCCGGTAATCTAGCAGCCGGGCCGAAGTCTGCCCAAAGAGCATAACCAAACACCGGGCGAACAGCGCACTAAATCACTGGAACCGAGTCCAACCCTGCACGTTCGCCCCCGTGCTGCACACTTTTTAACCAAGGCCTGCTGCTATGAAAAAAACCCTCTTTGTTCTGTCTACCCTTGCCCTGCTCAGCGCCTGCAACCAGGAGGCCAAGGAAACGCCCAAACCCGCGCCCGCCTCTGTGCAGGCCACCCTGGTGCCCGAGACCCCACCCACCGATAAATGGGTCGGCAAGTGGATCGGCGTCGAAGGCCTGAACCTGACTATCGCCAAGGACGACACCATCGGCCGTGGCCACTACGTTCTCACCATGCAATACGGCCTTGATGCGGACGATTCCGGCACCTTCAAGGGCGAAGCAGCTGAAGACGGTATCGCCTTCACCCGCCCGGACGGCCCGCAATTGCTGCGTGCCGGCGACGGCGAAGCCACTGGGCTGAAATGGCTGGCCGATAAAAAAGACTGCCTGATCGTCGCCACCGGAGAAGGGTATTGCCGCTAATACCGGCCATACTCAAACCACATTTTTGTAGGACCGTTCATCAAGAGGATTGCCCCCATGCTATGGAAAAAAGGCCGACGCAGCGACAACGTGGTGGATGCCCGCGAGGACAGTGGCGGCGGCGGTGGCGGCATGCGTTTTGGCGGTGGCAAGGGTTTGAGCCTGACCGCGATTGTGCTGATCGTCGGCATTGGCTGGCTGACCGGCCAGGACCCGATGCAGATCCTCGGCCAATTGACCGGCCAAATGGAACAAGCGCCGTCCGTCAGCACGCAGTCACGCCAGGCGCCGCCGGCCAATGATGAACACGCCGATTTCGTCCGCGCAGTGCTCGGCGATACCGAAGACACCTGGGCTCAGGTGTTTCAGGAAAACGGCCTGACGTACAAGAACCCGAAACTGATCCTGTTCCGTGGCCGGGTCAATTCCGCCTGTGGTGGCGCCACCTCGGCCAGCGGTCCGTTCTATTGCCCGGCTGACCAGCAGGTCTACCTGGACCTGGATTTCTTCCGGGAAATGTCCCAACGCTTCCAGGCCTCCGGCGATTTCGCCCAGGCCTACGTGATCGCCCACGAAGTTGGGCACCATGTGCAGACGTTGCTCGGTATTTCCTCGAAGATCCAGAATGCGCGCCAACAGGGTCGGCAGATGCAAGGCGACGGCGGTCTACTGGTACGCCAGGAGCTGCAAGCCGACTGTTTTGCCGGCGTGTGGGCCAACCGTGCGCAAAAACGCCTGAACTGGCTGGAAGCCGGCGACATTGAAGAAGCCCTGAACGCAGCCAACGCCATCGGCGATGATCGCTTGCAGCAACAGGGTCAAGGGCGCGTGGTGCCGGACTCGTTTACCCACGGCACCTCGGCACAGCGGGTTCGCTGGTTCAAGACCGGCTTCGCCCAGGGCCAGATCACCCAATGCGACACCTTCACGGCCAAGAGTCTTTAAATGAATAAGCGATGGGGCTTGCTGCTGACTTTATTAGTGTCGTGTTCAACCCTGGCGGCTGAACACGGCGTCAAAGTCGTCAGCCCCGATCGTTTTCATCTGGACGCCGGCGACCTCAGCCTCGGCGTGAGCCAGGACTGGCGCCAGCCGCTGCCTAACGTCACCCGCGCCCTGATTCTTGTGCATGGTCGCCTACGCAATGCGCAGACCTACCTGCAAAGCGGTATCGATGCCGCCGAGCACGCAGGCGTTAGCGCGAATACGCTAGTCATCGCGCCGCAGTTTCTGAATGCGTCCGACATCAAGCGCAACCATCTGGACGGCCAAGTACTGCGCTGGAACGGCAACGACTGGATGGCCGGCGAGCCTTCCACCGGCCCAGGCCAGATCAGCTCCTACGGCGCCCTTGACCAGATCATCAAGCACCTGGGCAACCGCACACTGTTTCCGGCTTTAAAGGAAATCGTCGTCGCCGGCCATTCCGGCGGTGGCCAGGTAGTGCAGCGCTTCGCCCTCACCGGCCATGATCACCCAACCCTGAAAAACGAAGGCATCCGCCTGCGCTATGTGGTGGCCAACCCGTCGTCCTATGCCTACTTCAGCCGACAGCGACCGGTGCAGTTCGATACCGCCAGTTGCCCAGGCTTCAACGATTGGAAGTACGGCCTGCAACACCTGCCGGCCTACGCCAAAGGGCAAAGCGCCGAGCAGTTGGAGCAGGCCTACGTGTCACGGGACATCACCTACCTGCTGGGCCAGCAAGACACTGATCCGAACCATCCTGCGTTGGATAGAAGCTGTGAGGCAGAGACACAGGGCGCCTATCGGCTGATGCGTGGGCATAACTATTTTGACTACCTCAAACACCGGCATCCGCAGTTGAGCCAGACGCTGGTTGAGGTGCCAGGGGTGGGGCATAACGGGGATGAAATGTTTACTTCGCCCGAAGGGCAGAAGGTGCTGTTCACTCAGTAATACCTGAAGAAACAGTCTCAATATGTGGGAGGGGGCTTGCCCCCTCCCACATTTGATCTCTGTTGCTTGGGTTAAATCATCCGGCGCAATGCAGCGCAATCTTCAGCATGCCAATCCGCCAGCTCCGGCCACGGATTCTCCGGCAGGTTGACCAACACCGTCCTGGCCCCCGCCGCCCGGCCGCAGTCCAGGTCAAAACGGTAATCGCCGACCATCACCATCTCGCTCGGCGATACATCCCACGCCGCCGCCAATTTCAATAACCCACCCGGATCGGGCTTGGGTGGCGCATCGTCGCGCCCCAGCACATCGTCCACGGCAAAGCAGTCCGCCAGGCCAATCGCCTCCAGGGTGATATGCGCCAGCTCCCGCGCATTGCGAGTCAGGATGCCCAGGCGATAACCGCGCCCGGCCAATTCGCGTACCAATTGCACCGCGCCTTCAGCCGCAACAGAACCGAGTGCCAACTCGCGCTCATGCTCCAACAACCAGGCATGCTTGGCCGCCGCGATGTCCGCCGGCAATGCGCTGAGGTGAGTGAGGATGTCGTCCTCGGGGGGAATGTCCAACGCCACGCGAATCGCCGCGAAGTCATGCACGGCCACCGTGAGGGTGCCGTCCATGTCGAACACCCAGTGCTTAACCTCCCTCAGGCTCATGCCCAATCCTTGCGATGGCGAATCAAGCCTTCCTGGGTGACCGAGGCCACCAGTTGCCCGGCGCGGTTGTACACGCTGCCACGGGAGAACCCACGGGAATTGCCGGCCCACGGGCTGTCCATGGCGTAGAGCAACCAGTCATCGGCACGCAGATCCGCGTGGAACCACAACGCGTGGTCGAGGCTGGCGACCTGCATGTCTTTCTGCCAAACGGTCTTGCCGTGGGGCAGCAACGAGGTGGTCAGCAGGCCAAAGTCCGAAGCGTAGGCCAGCAGGTATTTATGCAGCGCCGGTGTGTCGGCCAACGCGCCGTCGGCACGAAACCACACGTACTTGACCGGGTCGGACGGCTGCGGGTTGAACGGGTCTTTTTCGGTGACCGGTCGCACTTCAATCGGCTTCGGGCACAGCAGCTTGTCACGCATGTGCTCGGGGATCAGGTGCGCGCGCTGCTGGGTCAATTCCAGCTCCGACGGCAGGTTTTCCGGGCCGACCACCACGGGCATGGTGGTCTGGTGCTCGAAGCCTTCTTCGTCGTACTGGAACGACGTGGTGCAGGTGAAGATCGGGTGGCCCTTCTGAATCGCGGTCACGCGGCGCGTGCTGAAACTGCCGCCATCACGCACACGGTCAACCGAATAAACCACCGGCAACGCGGCATCGCCGGGGCGCAGGAAATAACCGTGCAGGGAATGCACGTGGCGCGCCTCTTCAACGGTCTGGCTGGCCGCCGACAGCGACTGGCCGAGCACCTGACCGCCGAACAGTTGGCGAAAACCCAGGTCCTGGCTGCGGCCGCGAAAGAGGTTTTCCTCGATCGGCTCCAGGGTCAGCAGGTCCACCAGATCTTCCAATACTTGGCTCATAGAGCAACTCCTACAATCTATGGGGCATTCCGGGCTGCTATCCGTGCAGCGTGTCCAACCATTGGGCGCGGGTGATGCGGTACAAAACATGTGGGCGCAGCGGGTCATCGGCTGCGACCTTGGGGTGTTCAAAATCTGCCAGGGGATCGTAATGCATACCTATGGCCTGCATGACTTTTTGTGATGGCAGATTGGCTTCGGTGGTGAAGGCAACGATTTCATCCAGCTGCAAACGGTCGAAACCACAACGCAATGCAGTCCACGCCGCCTCGCTGGCATAGCCCAGCCCCCAATGCTCGCGGGCCAGGCGCCAGCCAATTTCTACTGCTGGGGTAAAGTCCGCGTCAAAGCTGACATGCTGCAACCCGGTCAGGCCGATGAACTCGCCGCTGTCCTTGCGCTGCAGCGCCCAGAGGCCAAAGCCATATTCGGCGAAGTGGCCGCGTATCCGCCCGATCAGTGCGGCGCTTTCCAGGTGGCTCAGCTTGGCCGGAAAATAACGCATCACGTGTGGGTCGGCGCACATGCTTGCGAAGGCCGTCAGGTCGCTGTCGCGCCATTGGCGCAGCACCAGGCGAGCACTTTCCAATTCGAGTATCGACTCCACGGGTCCCCTCCCCTTGCCATGTGCGTGAGTGTACAGCGCTGGTAAGATCCTTCGCAGGTTCCCGTCAGAAAATCCCATGCCTTTGCCATTGATCTACCACGATGACTACAGCCCCGAGTTCCCGGCGGACCACCGGTTCCCCATGGACAAGTTCCGCCTGTTGCGCGACCACTTGGTGGCCACCGGCCTGACCGAAGACAGCCAACTGCTGCGCCCGCAGCTGTGCCCTGCCGACATCCTGGCCCTGGCCCACGAGCCTGGGTATATCGAACGCTACATGAGCGGCGAGTTGTCCCGCGAAGACCAGCGCCGCCTTGGCCTGCCCTGGAGCGAAGCCCTGGCCCGGCGCACCGTGCGCGCGGTCGGCGGCTCGATCCTGGCGGCGGAGCAAGCGCTTGAGCACGGTCTGGCCTGTCACCTGGCGGGCGGCACGCATCACGCGCATTACGATTACCCGGCGGGCTTTTGCATCTTCAATGACCTGGCGGTGATCAGCCAATACCTGCTGGCCAGCGGCCGGGTCAGCCGCGTGTTGATCTTCGACTGCGACGTGCATCAGGGCGATGGCACCGCGCGCATCCTCCACGACACGCCGGATGCCATCACCGTGTCGCTGCACTGCGAAAAGAACTTCCCGGCGCGCAAGGCCCAAAGCGATTGGGACATCCCACTGCCCATGGGCATGGGCGATGCCGATTACCTGCGCGTGGTCGATGACGCCCTCAACTACATGCTGCCGCTCTACCAACCCGACCTGGTGCTGTACGACGCAGGCGTGGATGTGCATAAAGACGACGCCCTCGGGTACCTCAAGCTGACAGACGAAGGCGTGGCCGCCCGCGATGAGAGCGTCATGCGCCACTGTCTGGGCCGCGACATTCCGGTGATGGGCGTGATTGGCGGCGGCTACAGCAAAGACCGCCCAGCCTTGGCCCGTCGCCACGGCATCCTGCACCACAGTGCGCAACGGGTGTGGACGTCATCAGGTTGTCATTGAGTTGTGCGCTTACCCACAATGGCTGTGGAACGGCCTGTGGATAACTTGAGCGTAAGCGGCTGAAAGCCAGCAGGCATAGGACCTGTAGGAAAGTGTACGTTTTTTGATCAGGCAGCCAGGCTGACGTCGGGTAGAATGCTCGGCCTATTCACGCCACCGTAGCCCTACCCATGCCTCAGACCGCACCTCACCACGTCACTATTATCGGCGGCGGCCCTACCGGGCTGATGGCCGCCGAAGTCTTGAGCCAGGCCGGGGTGCGCGTAGATCTGTATGACGGCATGCCATCAGTGGGGCGAAAATTCCTGCTGGCGGGTGTGGGCGGCATGAACATCACCCACTCCGAGGCTTACCCGGCCTTCCTCTCGCGCTACGCCGAGCGCGCGCCGCAGATGGCGCCGCTGCTGCGTGGGTTTGGTGCCGAAGCGTTGTGCGAATGGATACATGGGTTGGGTATCGAGACCTTTGTCGGCACCTCCGGCCGAGTGTTTCCTACGGACATGAAAGCCGCCCCGCTGCTGCGCGCCTGGCTCAAGCGCCTGCGTGACCAAGGCGTGGTTATCCACACCCGGCATCGTTGGACCGGCTGGAATGCCGAAGGTGATTTACTTATCCACAGCCCTGAAGGCGAGAAAGCCGTGCGCAGCGATGCCGTGCTGCTGGCACTGGGCGGCGGCAGTTGGTCACGGCTGGGCTCAGATGGTGCGTGGCTCAAGCTGCTGGAGGACAAAGGCGTGCCTTACGTGGCACTGCAACCGAGCAACTGCGGCTTCGAAGTGTCGGCCTGGAGCGAATTGATGGTGAGCAAATTCGCCGGCGCTCCGTTGAAAAATGTCGCCATCGGTTTGGGTGACGACAAACCTCGGCTTGGCGAATGTGTGGTCACCGCCACCGGTATCGAGGGCAGCCTGATCTATGCGCTGTCGGCACCGATTCGTGAGGCGATCAACCGCGACGGCGCGGCCACCGTGCATATCGACTTGCTGCCGAGCAAGCCGCTGGACAAGGTGCAAGCTGCGCTGGCCAAACCGCGCGGTTCACGCTCGATGAGCAAGCATCTGCACAGTCAGTTGGGGCTGGACGGGGTCAAGGCGGCGTTGTTGCGTGAGTTGGCGCCAGCCGATCACTTCAATGATCCGGCGCAACTGGCGGTGGATATCAAGGCCCTGCCGTTGACGCTGGTGAAGACGCGGCCAATGGACGAGGCGATCAGTACGGCAGGCGGCGTGCCGTTTGAAGCGTTGGATGAGCGCTTGATGCTCAAGCAATTGCCTGGGGTGTTTTGTGCGGGGGAGATGCTGGACTGGGAAGCGCCGACCGGCGGGTATTTGCTGACGGGGTGTTTTGCCAGTGGCAGAGCGGCTGGGCGGGGGGTGTTGGAGTGGTTGAACGCTTGAGATTGCGGTGAGCTCAAGTCCGCTGTCGGGGGCAAGCCCCCTCCCACATTTGAATTGTGAACACCTTCAAATGTGGGAGGGGGCTTGCTCCCGATGAGGCAATCAGCGACCCCGCAAAATCACTTCTTCTTACGCGGCCCAGTGTTAAACACCGGCACCTTACGCACCGGCTTAATCGACGGTTCCGACGGCGCCACTTCACCACTGTCCACCCACTTACCCAGGTTGCGCTTACCACCGCCACCACCGGACGCCTTAGGCTTCTTCGGTTTTTTCGGTTTTTTCACCACTTGCCCACTTGCATCGGTATCCGGCACGCGGTGCTCCGGCTCGAAGTCCTGCTCCATTTTGCGGGTCAAGGTCTGACGGGTCAGCATCTCGATGGCCGACAGCATGTTCACTTCATCGGCGCACACCAGGGAAATCGCCTCACCGGTGTTGCCCGCACGCCCGGTACGGCCGATACGGTGAATGTAATCTTCGGCCACGATCGGCAGGTCGAAGTTGACGACCATCGGCAGGTCTTCGATATCCAGGCCACGGGCCGCCACGTCGGTGGCCACCAGGATCTGCACTTCGCTGCTCTTGAAGCGATCCAGCGCACGCTGGCGGGTTGCCTGGGGTTTGTCGCCATGGATGCCGTCGGCATTGATGCCCAGGCCCTGCAACTTATCCACCAGCGCATCCACGCCGTTACGGGTCTTGGCGAACACCAGCACCTGCTTCCAGCGGCCTTTGCGCATCAGGTGCACAAACAGCTCCGCCTTGCGCTTCTTGTCCACCGGCACCACCCATTGCTTAACGGTGTTGGCGGCCACGTTGCGCGGGCTGACTTCGATGCTCAGCGGGTCGTTGAGCATCTGCCCGGCCAGCGTGCGAATCTCATCGGAGAAGGTCGCGGAGAACAGCAGGGTCTGGCGCTTTTTCGGCAGCATACGATAGATATTAGCCAGCTCCTCGGAGAAGCCCAAGTCGAGCATGCGGTCGGCTTCGTCCAGCACCAGGGTCTGCAGCTGATTAAGCTTCAGCGCGTTCTGGCGGAACAGGTCAATCAGGCGGCCAGGGGTGGCAACCAGGATGTCGACGCCCTTGCGCAGCTTCATCATCTGCGGGTTGATGCTCACGCCGCCATAGACCGCGTAGGTGGTCAGCGGCAGGTTTTGGGCATATTCGGCAACGCTGGTATGAACTTGCTCGGCCAGTTCGCGGGTCGGGCACAGAATCAGCGCGCGCGCCGAGTTGGCGGCGACTTTCGGCCCTTCCATGGTCAGCAGTTGCAGCAACGGCAAGGCAAAACCTGCGGTCTTGCCAGTGCCAGTCTGGGCCGCAGCCATGAGGTCACGACCGGCCAGCACCGCCGGAATGGCTTGCGCCTGCACCGGCGTCGGGGTCTGGTAGCCAAGCGTCTCAAGGGCGCGCAGCAAGGGTTCGATCAGGCCAAGTGTGGCGAAAGTCATGTAGTTACCGTAGGAAAATTCAGCGCAAGGTCGCAATTGCGCGGCAGTTTACCTTATTTCCGGCTTGGGCTTTCGCCACTGGGGCAGACTGATCAACAGCACGGCGCTGATAATCACCAGCATGGCCAAGCCCTCTTCCAGGCCGATGGATTCACCCACGAACACAATCCCCAGCAACACCGCCACCGCCGGGTTCACATAGGCATAGCTGGTGGCCGCCGCCGGGCGTACGTGCTTGAGCAGGTACATATAGGCGTTGAAGGCGATGATTGAGCCGAACACCGTCAGGTAGGCCAACGCCAGCCAACCCTCCAGCGGCGGCATGGCCTGCAGGTGCTCACCGGAAAGCGCGCTGCCGATCAACAATGCCACGCCCGCCACCAGCATCTCCGCAGCGCTGGCCATGGCGCCCTGGGGCAGCGACAACTGCCGACTCCACACGGACCCGAATGCCCAAGATGCCGCCGCGAACAACAACAAGGCGGCGCCCACCGGGCTCGATTGCAGCGTGCTGCCCATGTTGAGCATGGCGATGCCGACAATCCCCAGGATCACCCCGGCCCATTCCAGCCGCGTATTGCGCGCGCCCCAGAAATACCCGCACAGCAAGGTGAACAGCGGCACGGTCGCTACCGCCAGGGCAGCGACGCCAGACGACACGCCCGCATGTTCGGCCAACGTGACGCCGCCATTACCGAAGGTGAGCAGCAAAATGCCGATCATCCCGGCGGCCTTCCATTGTGGCCACGTCGGCGCTGGCACGCCGCGCCATCTGAGGTAGCCATACATCAGCGCACCCGCCGTGCAGAATCGAATCCCCGCCAGCAACAACGGCGGCCAGTAGTCCACGCCGATGCGGATCACCAAGTAGGTAGACCCCCAAATCACATACAAAGCAAAAAAGGCGGCGATCAACGGTAAGGGAAAGCGACGTGTGCCAGGCATTGGGCGGCTCGAAGGCAGATATAAGAGAGGCTTATTCTAAAAAAGCAGGTCGTTAAACATAAGTTACAAAACCTGTTTAAACCGCCCATACACTTTTCAAATCATGGTTATGAAGGCTATAACCCGTGCTTTCGAAAGCCACGTGCAATTGGAGCCTTATCATGGACAAATACGACCGCATGCTCCTCAGCGCCCTGCTCGAAGACGGCCGCGCCTCCTACGCGCAACTGGCCCGCAAGGTAAACCTTTCCGCCCCCGCCGTAGCCGAGCGCGTGGCCAAGCTGGAGGCCAGCGGGGTGATCACCGGATACCAGGCCAAGGTGGATTTTTCGAAGGTGGGCTTGCCGATTCAGTGCGTGATCGAACTGCGGCTGACTAACCATGGCAGCCAGAAGGTTTATGACGCACTGGCCGAAATCCCCGAACTGACCGAATGCCATCGGGTGACAGGGGATCCGTGCGTGATCATGCAAGCGGCGGTAGGGTCGATGCCGGAGTTGGAGCGTTTGATCAATCGGCTGGCGAAGTTCGGGTTCAGCAAGACCTCAATCATCTTGTCGAGCGCGATAGAGCGGCGGGTGCCGTTGGGGCAGTTGGAAACCAATGGCAAAAATGGTGGCTGATCTCCCGCCATCGGCAGCAAGCCCCCTCCCACAGTTTGATTTGTGAATACATTCAAAATGTGGGAGGGGGCTTGCTCCCGATGGCGTCAGTGGCCGCACTGCAAATTCGAGCGTTCAACAATCAAATCGACTATCTGCTGGATGGTAGTGATGTGATCCCAATCTTCCTGGGTCGCTTGCAAGTTGAATTGCCACTTGTTCTGCATGAAAAAGCAGGTCAAATCATCATCAATAATCGTGAAGTCATGGATGAAGTCCGTTTGCTCCGTGACCTGGCTTCGGTCGATGAAACCGATGATGTCGACGAAGAGCTGAATCACCTTTTCGCTGATCTCGGTTCTGGTCGCGCTACCTTCCGTTGCTTGTTTCATAGGCGCACTTACCGGCACTGACCAGATTAAAGACAGCCAACCCCCCAGCGACGAAAGGAATACCCCGTCCAACAATGCCAAACACCCGGACGGTGCCAAAATTTGCCTTTGCCACTCTGGCCGAGGTGGGTTGCCTGATCAATGTACGAGGGAAAAAGCACATCCCGGTGAGACTCAGCGGGCTAGTCGTTTTGCTGGCGCCGACACGGCCCCAGGTGCCCACGGCAATTTTGCTGACAGCTATGCCCTCAGCACCGGCCAGAACCGTCGCGTCGGTCAAGGCGTGGTGTTGCTGTGTAGGTGTCCAGAACTCGTCAAACGGGGTGCTCGGCACTGAGGAGTCAGTCTGAATGGGCTTGAGTAACTGGTACCTGGCGCCATGGGTCCAGCCTGGTGAATGAGGCAACACTATGACTGCCGGGCAGCTTGTCATCGCATTACCCAAATGAAACGCCATGCTTGAAGTTGAGCCGAAATCGATGCCGTCCCGTTGGAGTTCAAGCTGGCTTCGCATGATTGCTGTGTGAAGATCGCTTTCCTGCATAACGTAGTCCTTTTACGTAAATGACAGGCGGGATGTTAGGTTGCGGCGAAGAGCGATAGGTGGGAGAAGGAAAATCCAGAACGGTCTGACGAAACACTAGGGCTGAGCCTACTGACCATTCAGAAAGCAGATAAACGCCCTCAAGATGCCCCGCCCTTCATCCTGAACGACAACCTGAGCCTCGAAGATGCCCTCGCCCATGCGGCGGATTTGCTGCATTGCGCGGTGGGCACTGCGCACTCGTCGGGTGAGGCGATGGATGTGCAGCAGCGGGCGGTGATGCATTTGGTGGAGATGGCGAAGGGGTGGTGGATCGGGCGTTGGAGTGTGTGCAGCCTCGATGAACGACCGATAACCAATGTGGGAGGGGCGGTGCGACGGTTCGACTTGCTCCCGATAGCAGTGGATCAGTCAGCTTATGTGTGGCTGACCCGCCGCAATCGGGAGCAAGCCCCCCTTCCACATGTTGAACGGCGTTGTTCTGTCAGAACCCGCGATGCTTCTTCAAATGCTCATTGATCTTCGCCGCCGGCACTTTCTGCAAAGTGCACAGCAGGTCGTGGGACAGTTCGCGCAAGCCGTGGGTACGCCGCAGTTCCTGGGCCAGGTGCGCCGTGAGGTTGGCCGCCATTTCCGCATCCGCCAGCGCTCGGTGAGCCTGGCCGGTGTGGGGCAGTTTCGCGTAGGTGTTGAGGGTACCGAGCTTGTGGTTTGGTGCCGATGGCATCAGACGACGTGCCAGCAACAGCGAGCAGGCGAATTTCTGCAAACGCGTCCGGCGAATCAACCCCAGCTCGTAATCCCAGAACTTCTGGTCGAACGCGGCGTTATGCGCCATCAAGGGCGTGGTTCCGACGAATTCGTTGACCTCATTCATCACCCGCTCGGCCGGCGGGGCGCTGCGCAGCATGGCGTTGCTGATGCCGGTGAGTTGCTCGATAAAGCCCGGTACGCGCACACCTGCGTTCATCAGGCTCTGGTAGCGGTCCACGATCTGGCCACGTTCGAGGATAACCACCGCGATTTCCGTGGCCCGGCAGTGGCTGCTCGGGGTGATGCCGGTGGTTTCAAAGTCGATGACCGCTATACGTTCCAAACCTGTTCCAACTCCGTCTAACAATTGATTGAGCCGCAGCGCTTATTTGAGCAGCAGCGCGCCTTCGATCGGCACGTAGCGGCTGGCGGCGCGTATCAGTGAGTTGGCCGTCAGCCCGGGCACGCCGTAGGCCACGGCTTCAACCCCATGCTTTTGAATGATGCGTTCGAGCAGCATGTCGAAGTCCCCGTCACCGGAGGCCAGTACCACTTCGTCGACGTGGTCGGCGGCGTCCATGATGTCGAGGGTGATGCCCACGTCCCAGTCGCCCTTGGCCGAGCCGTCACTGCGTTGGATGTACGGTTTGAGTTTTACCGTAAACCCCAGGTTGCGCAGGATCTGCTGGAATTGCTGCTGCTTGCTGTCGCCACGGTCGATGGCATAGGCGTACGCCTCGACGATCTGCCCGCGGGAGCTGATGTCTGCCCACAGGGCGGCGTAGTTGAAGTGGCAGCCATACGCCTGGCGGACGGTGTAGTAGAGGTTTTGTACATCGGCGAACACTGCAATTTTCTTCACCGCACTTCCTCATGACAGCCAGGCGCCTGGGCCCGGAAAGGGTGCCAGTATGCCAGCCGCGAGAAAGTTTCCGGAAAAAATCAGACCGGGACGCCGCAGCGCCCCGGACCGGGAGTGTCAGACGAAGGAGTCGTCGTCGCCAAAGGAGGAGGAATCGTCGGAATAATCGCTGTCGGCGAAGCTGTCCGAGTTATTGCCGCCCCAGTTGTCATTGCCTGCGAACTTCTGGTCGTCATTGCCCCAGTTGCCGTTGTCACTGGCGGGCGCCGGCTCTTCACGGATTATTTCTTCCACGACCTGCGGCTGTTGCGAGTTGTGGTTGAACAGGCTGCTGATGCCTTCTGCCAGCAACACACCACCGGCCACGCCAGCGGCGGTTTTCATCGCGCCACCGAGAAAGCCGCTGCCCATGGGCGCGGCGGCGGGTGGTTGTTGTGGTTGTTGATAGTTTTGCTGCGGCGCGGACTGGCCGCCGAACGAAGGCCGCGCTGGCTCACGCCAGCCACCGCCCGAATTGCCCGGAGCGCTCGACGCCGGTTGCGCGTCACGGGAACCGCCGCCGCCAAAGATGCTCGACAGGAAACCACCGCTGCTCGCCGGGGCCGGTTGCGCGGACTTGGCCCGCTGCAACTCATCCTGCAATTGCTGGATCTGCTGCGCCTGTTGCTTGTTCTGCGCGTCGAGACTCTTGAGCGCGTGTTCCTGCACCAGGATCGACTGCGTCATGTAGTACCCGGCGGCCGGTTGGCGAGTCATGTGCTCCTTGATCCGCGCTTCGGCCTGGGCGTCGCGGGGGGCTGAGTCCGTTTCGGCTTGCTGCAACCGTGAAAACAGTCCATCGATCAGGGTTTGCTCTTCGCTGTTCATGGCGACCTCGTTAGATTGCCGGTAGAAATTCTGGTCCCGCCTGTGATCAGGTCAGGTGCCTTCCAGTTATGGGGGTGTTACGAGTTGTTTCAATGGTCTTTACTCAAGGTTTACGTTTGTGACCCTCTGACCGTGATCGGTTAAAGTGTCGCCCTTGTTTCCAGGCCTGCGATGAACCTGATGAATCCGTTAGACGTATTGCGCGACTCCCTCCGTTTTACCCGCAGCAACCTGGGCGCGATCGTCCAGTTATGCCTGCCGCTGGTGATTCTCGAAGCCTTGCTGCAACAGATACTGGACCACACGCTGGGCGCGGATGCGTTTCCCGGTTACAGCGTAGTGGTGGGCTTATTGGTGTACCCGCTGTACACCGGCGCCTTGATTCTGTTCCTCGACGCGCGCACCCGTGGTGAGTCCCCGCGCACCAAAGATGTCTGGGCCATGTCGCTGGCTCTGTGGCCGCGCTTCGCCCTGCTGACGGCCATGAGCACCCTGTTGATCCTGCTGGGCCTGTCGCTGTATTTCCTGCCTGGCCTGTGGCTGATGGTGGTGCTGGCGTTTGCCGAGTACCTGCTGGTGCTGCGCGGCATGCCGGCGCTGGAGGCGATGAAGGAAAGTTTCCGTCTGACCCGTGGGCATTTCTGGCGGATCCTGGTGTGCCTGCTGTGCGTCATGACCCCGCTGTGGCTGCTTAAAGGCGCCAGCCTCGCGGCGTATCCCAACCCGGCGCCGCTGCTGGGGCTGTTGATGGACAGTGCCCACAGCTTCCTGCAGTTGTTCACCAGCGTGGTGCTGTTCCGTTTATTCATGCTGATCGGTGGCGATGCCGACGCGCGGTGATATGCTCCGTGCCATTCCTGAAACGCTATAAGCCGAGCCGATGACCCGTTTATTGCGCATCACCTTGCTGGGCCTGCTGATCATCGCAGGCGTGCTCACCGCCCTGATCTACAGCCTGACCTGGCGCCCCGCGCCTAAGGAAACCTTGCCGGTGAGCTGCGTTGCGCCCCGCGCGCCGACGCTGCTGCCAGGGCAGGCGCTCAAGGTTATGACGTGGAACGTGCAATACCTGGCCGGCAAGAACTACGTGTTCTGGTACGACACCCCCGACGGCAGCGGCCCGGACGACCGCCCCACCGTGGAAGACATGGCTGTGAGCCTGGATGAAGTGGCACGGGTGATTCGCGACGAACAGCCCGACATCCTGCTGTTGCAGGAACTCGACGAAAACGCCAAGCCCTCCCATTACCAGGACCAACTTGCCTTGTTGCAGGAGCGCCTGGTCGACCTCTATCCATGCAGCGCCCAGGCCTTCGACTGGAAGGCCGACTTTGTGCCTGACCTGCATATCTTCGGCAGCGTCGGCCGAAAACTCGCGACCCTCAGCCGCTACCAGATCGAACACGCCGAGCGCCTGCAATTGCCGGTGCCGGACGCCAACTTCATCAGTCGCCAATTCCAGCCCAAGCCAGCGTTGCTGTTGACCTACCTGCCACTGAGCGACGGCGGCCAACTGGCCGTCCTCAACACCCGCCTGGACGGCGACGCGCCGGGGCGCAGTGCCGTACAGGAGCAAGTGCAAGCCACCGTAAAGTTACTGGATAAATTCGAAGGCCGTGGCACGCCCTGGCTGATCGGCGGTGATTTCAACCTGCTGCCACTGGGGCAATTCCTGCGTTTGGATGCGGGTAAGCGCGGGCAGTATTCGCCGGACAGTGAGCTGCATCTGTTGTGGGATAAGTACCCGATGATCCCGAGCAACAGCCAATCCAGCGGGATTGATCGTGAGAAATGGCTGACGCATTTTCCCAATGACCCGAGCATCGATGGCCCGGATCGCACCCTGGATTACCTGTTCTACAGCCCGAGGATCAAGCGAGTGGAGGCCAAGGTGCGGCAGGAGGATACGTTGCGTATTTCCAACCATTTGCCGGTGATTGCGCGCTTCCTGCTGCCCGCTGCGCAATAACTGACACACAAAACTAATGTGGGAGGGGGCTTGCCCCCGATAGCGGTGCGTCAGTCAACTTATCGGTAACTGGCCCACAGTCATCGAGGGCAAGCCCCCTCCCACATTTGGATCTCTATCACGATTACTTTCGGGGTTTGATCCGCGCGGTCGGCTCTGCGATCAACGGATCATCCGGCCAATAGTGCTTGGGGTACCGGCCCTTCAAATCCTTCTTCACCTCGGCGTACGTACTGCGCCAGAAGTTCGCCAGATCCTGCGTTACCTGCACCGGCCGCCGCGCCGGGGACAACAGGTGCAACTTCACCACCTGACGCCCGCCCGCAATCCTTGGCGTATCCGCCAGCCCGAACAATTCCTGCAAGCGCACCGCCAGGATCGGCGGTTGTTCGCTGTAATCCAACCGCACCGATGACCCCGATGGCACCTTCACATGCTGCGGCGCCAGCTCGTCCAGGCGCTGGGGCAGCGGCCAGGGTAAGAGGTTGTGCAGGTAGCTGGAGATATCCAGGTTGGCGAAATGGCTCAGGCGCGAGACCTTGCCCAGGTAGGGCATCAGCCAGTGCTCCAGGTCGGCGAGCAAGGCGCTATCGCTGATGTCGGGCCATTCGCTGGTTTTGCCGACGTCCAGTTGGCGCAGCAGCATGACGCGGGACTGCCATTGGCGCAGCTCGGGCGTCCACGGCAACAACTCCAGGCCTTTGCGCCGCACCAGATTGACCAGCGCCTGGCTGCGTGCGTTTTCGTCGAGACCGGTGAGAGGTTCGCGGCTGAGCACCAGTTCGCCGACTTTGCGCTGGCGCTCGGCACGCAGCACGCCTTCGCGTTCGTCCCAATCCAGCTGGTCGACGTTGCGCACTTGCTCGGCGAGTACCGAGTCGAACAGTGCCGGATCAAAATCCGCCGCCAAGTAGATGCGTTCTTCGCGCTGGCCCTGGCGGCTGCCAAGGTCGGCGATCACCAGCCAGGGTTGTTTCATCAGGCTGTCGGCTTCGGCGAACAGCGCCGCGCGGCCGTTGGCCAGGCGGTATTCGGCACCGCCGGGGCGACGTTGCTGGGCGACACGGTCCGGGTAGGCCAGCGCCAGCAACGCACCGAGCCAGCGCGGGTGATCCGGGTCGGGCACCGGTTGGGTCGCCTGGCCTCT
The DNA here is from genome assembly GCF_021391435.1 of Pseudomonas sivasensis. Classification (NCBI taxonomy): domain Bacteria; kingdom Pseudomonadati; phylum Pseudomonadota; class Gammaproteobacteria; order Pseudomonadales; family Pseudomonadaceae; genus Pseudomonas; species Pseudomonas sivasensis. The sequence goes on from NZ_CP090029.1 coordinate 5,516,970, forward strand.
TAAATAGCTGCGATATTGCCGCGCCAATTGCTTGGCCCGCTGCACACCGCCTTGGGTTCCGCGCGCCCGCTCTTCGCCGGACAGCAGGGCCAGACGACTGTGCAAATCCGCGCCGCCACCGCGCAAGATATCGCGCTCACCCAGCAAGGCGGCGACATCACAGGCGGTGGCCGCCAACCCCAAGTCCTGCCCGCGCAACAGCAAGTGGGCAATGCGCGGATGGGCCGGCAGCTCGGCCATTTTCTGGCCGTGGGCGGTGAGTGTGTCTTCGTTCAATGCACCGAGGCGTTGCAACAAATCCTGGGCCTGGGCATACGCGGCGGTCGGCGGCAGATCCAGCCACACCAGTTGCGTGGGCGTGACGCCCCAGCGCGCCAACTGCAAGGCGAGGCCGGCGAGGTCGGCCGCAAGGATTTCCGCACTGCCATACGCGGCCAGCCCTTCATGCTGGTCTTCGGACCACAACCGATAACACACCCCCGGTTCCAAGCGCCCTGCCCGACCGGCGCGCTGGGTGGCGCTGGCGCGGGAGATACGCTGGGTGTCGAGGCGGGTCATGCCGCTGCCGGGGTCGAAACGCGGTACGCGCGCCAACCCGGCGTCGATCACCACGCGTACGCCGTTGATGGTCAGGCTGGTCTCGGCGATGTTGGTGGCCAGTACGACTTTGCGTTTACCAGCGGGTGCCGGGTCGATGGCGGCGCGTTGGGCATTCAGGTCCAACTCACCATGCAGGGGGCACAACAGCACATCAGGGCGATCACCCAGCGCGTCGGCCAGTTGCTGGTGGACCCGCCGAATCTCGGCTTGCCCCGGCAGAAACACCAACACGCTGCCGGTCTCGTCATGCACGGCTTCGAGGATAGTCTGCACCACACGCGGCTCGATAAATTCACCGGCCTGGTACGGCCGGCCCCAGCGCATCTGCACCGGGAACATGCGCCCTTCACTGCGCAGAATCGGCGCGTCATCCAGCAGGCTGGCCAGGCGCTCGCCTTCAAGGGTCGCAGACATCAGCAGGATTTTCAGTGGTTGCTCGTCGCGAAACAACTCGCGGCCGTTGAGGCTCAAGGCCAGCGCCAGGTCGGCGTCGAGGCTGCGTTCGTGAAACTCATCAAAGATCAGCAAGCCCACGCCGTCCAGCGCCGGGTCGTCCTGCAAGCGGCGCGTGAGGATGCCTTCGGTGACGACTTCGATGCGGGTGTTGGGGCCGACTTTGCTGTCGAGGCGGATGCGGTAGCCGACGGTTTCACCGACCTTTTCGCCCAGCTCGCTGGCCAGACGTTCGGCGGCGGCGCGAGCGGCCAAACGCCGGGGTTCGAGCATCAGGATGGTCTGCCCGGCCAGCCAGGGTTCATTCAATAGGGCCAAGGGCACACGGGTGGTTTTACCGGCGCCGGGTGGCGCTTCCAGCACGGCTTCATGGCGATTCGCCAAGGCGTCACGCAGGGCGGGTAAAACATCATCGATCGGCAACGAATTCATACTGGCTCCAAAGCAGAGCGGCGAGTATAACGGCGAACTGCCGGATGCCGACGATGGTCTCAATGGCAGTGCTATATAGTCCCCTATCAACCGTGTTCAGGAGAGTCTTCATGCGTATCGCTTCCCGTGTCATCGGCGGTGTCCTCGCCGTCACCCTGCTGAGCCAACTGACGGCCTGCGGTTCGATTTTCTACCCGGACCGTCGTGGCCAGATCGACGGCAAGATCGACCCGGCCATTGCCGTGCTCGATGCCGTAGGCCTGTTGTTCTACGTGATCCCTGGCTTGATCGCGTTCGGCGTCGACTTCGCCACGGGCGCGATCTATTTCGAACCCGGCAAGACGGCCCAGGTCGCCCCGGAAAAACTCCAGGAAGCTATCGGCGCCGACGGCAAGGTCGACAACGCCAAGCTGCAAAGCATCATTCAGAAGGAAACCGGCCGCACCCTGCCGCTGGACGACCCACGCATGATCCAGTTCAAGGGCAGCGTGCAACAACTTGCGTCCCTGGGCGTGCAACCCGCCGCCTAAGGAACGTTTATGACCAGCAGTCCCGAACACGCCCGGCTGTTACGCCTGGCCACCCGCGCCTCGGTGGGCGTGGCCTGTGCGCTGATCGTCACAAAGGCCATCGCCTGGTGGCTCAGCGGCTCGGTGAGCATGCTCGCCGGGTTGACTGACTCACTGCTCGATGGCGTGACCTCGCTGCTGAACCTGCTGGCGGTCCATTACGCCCTGCGCCCAGCCGATGACGATCACCGTTACGGCCACGGCAAGGCGGAGTCGCTGGCGGGCATGGCCCAGGCGTTGTTTATCGGTGGCAGTGCGGTGCTGATCGCCTTGCAGGCCTACGAGCGTTTGCAGCATCCGGAACCGGTCGGCGCGCCGTGGCTGAGCATTGGGGTGATCGTGTTTTCCCTGGCGCTGACCGTGGCACTGCTGATGCTGCAACACCGAGTTGTCCGCGAAACCGGCTCCAATGCCGTGCGGGCGGACTCGTTGCACTATCGCTCGGACTTGCTGCTCAACGGCAGCATCCTCGTGGCGCTGGTGCTGGCGGGCATGGGTTTTCATCAGTTCGACGCTTGGTTCGGCCTGGGCATCGCCGCCTACATTTTGTGGAGCGCGATCCAGATCGCCAAGGAAAGCTTTGCGGTGTTGATGGACGAGGAACTGCCGCCGGACGTCAGCCAGCACATGCTGGAACTGGCGCGCGGCGTGCCGGGGGTGCTGGGTGCCCATGACTTGCGCACGCGCATCTCTGGCAACCATTGGTTTGTGCAGTTGCACCTGGAGCTGCCAGGGGAGTTGACGCTGTCAGTGGCCCACGGCATCAGCGACCAGGCCGCCGATGCCATTCACGCCGCCTACCCGCGTGCCGAAGTGCTGGTGCACGCCGACCCACGAGAAGTGGTTACGGGCGCCAAGGCCTAGTACTGCACCTGATACCCGCGACTGCTCAGGCAGTTGCCCTGGGCCTGGCGGTAGGTTTGCACCACCGCTGGGTCAGGGGCGTAGGTGGCCGCCTGCGGGTCGAAGCCGCTTTGTTGCACCGCCCAGCGATAACAGTCGTAACCGTCCTGCTGGACTTGCGCCGGTGACTGCCCGTTGGCGGGATAGGCCACCACGTCATAGCCATTGCCTTGCGGTGCTGGCTGCGGCGCCGGCACTTGCGCCGGCGGTTGCACCACCACGTATTGCTGGGTGCTTTGTTCGTAGGCGTAGTAAGAGCCAGCGGCGAGGAACAACAGCGAGCCACCGACCCAGACTTCGCGCGCATAGTCCGGCAAGTAATGCACCCGAATGCCATACGGCGGCGCCACGACTACATAGCGCGGGCCTTGAGGGCGGTACCAGTAGCCGCCGGAGAAGAAGTAATCCTGGCCACGGTACGGCACGCGGTAATTGCGGTCGGGGAAGCGGTCGACGATATAACCGGGACGATATTGCGGGCCAGGGCCCCAGCCGTTGCCATGCCCATCGGGACGGCCTGGCCAACGGTTATCGCCAGGATGGCCGTTGTTGTAACCGCCGCCGTTGTTGCCCGGACGTGAACCGGGACCACCGGCCTCCCAATGCTGGTTGCCGTCGTTACGACGCGGGATGTCACGGTAGTAACCCTGGCGTGGCTCCTGGGTCTGGCGCACGGTATCGGGGCGACTCTGGATCGGCAGGTTATTCGCAGGCTGCGGTGCTGGCCGAGGCTGTTCGGCACCTTGCGGGCGACCTTGTCCCTGTCCGCCACCGTGCTGTTGTTGCTCGGCGCGATCAAAATGCGGGTTCTGTGGACGCGGCTGATTGTTTTCGGGCCGTGGTTGATTGTTCTGAGGCTGCGGGCGCGGCTGGTTATTTTGCGGGCGCGGCTGTTCGTTACCCTGCCGACCACGCTCCGCCCCTCTTTCATGCTGGCCGCCCGCTTCAGGGCGTTGCTCTTCAGCCATCACTTGCGTGCCGACGGTGACCACCAGCAAACCAACACCTGCCATACGCCAGATGCGCTTCATGCTATTCCTCACTGCGGATTAGGGCTTGAACATGAGACTGGAAAAGCCTCGCCCGGTTCTGAGACAGGTTATCAGTCACGAGAACAATTTTCTTAAGGCAAAAGAAAAGGGGTGACCCGTCGGCCACCCCTTGAGAACTTCGTCCATGCTCAACGCTTTTGACGTTGGCTCACCTCACGCCGTCTTGTGGACAGTGTGCAGCCTGGAGGCCGGCTCAACCCTGCTGGGGTGGCGGCCGCAGCAGGCCTGATTGGGCGAGCTGCTGTGGACTGTTGTCCAGGCGGTGATTCTGTTGATAAAGATACCCGCCAGCGCCCGACAGATGATTGCGAAGATTGCGTCAATAAACAGTGCTTGCGCAATTTTTAACCCTTCATGGATAATTCGCCGCAATAGTTACGACAAAGGCCAACCCAATGAGCAAGCTTGACCGATACGACCTGAGTATTTTGGCGGAATTGCAGCGCGACGCGAGGATCTCCAACCAGGAGTTGGCCGAGCGCATCGGCTTGTCGCCGTCGCCGTGCTCGCGCCGGGTCAAGCAGTTGGAGGACGACGGCTACATCTCCCGCCAGGTCGCTCTGCTCGACCGCAAGATGCTCGGCCTGAGCCTCACCGCCTATGTACTGATCGGTATGGACCGGCATACACCGGAGCGCTTCGAGAATTTCGAAGCAGCCATCCGCACCTTGCCCCAGGTGCTGGAGTGCAGTTTGGTGACGGGGATGGATGCTGACTATCAGTTGAAAGTGGTGGTGCCGGACATGGATCACTACCAGAAGCTGCTGCTGGGCCACCTCACTCGCATTGAAGGCGTGACCAGCGTCCGGTCGAGCTTTGTGCTGAACCAGGTGCTCAACAGCACCGAATTGCCGCTGACCCACCTGCGTACTTAAGATCGGTGAGGTCAACTGTGGGAGGGGGCTTGCTCCCGATGACGGTGTGTCAGCCACAGATTAGCTGACTGACACACCGCCATCGGGAGCAAGCCCCCTCCCACATTTGGAACGCACTTCGATCCAAGTCAATGTTGCACCTGTGACGCTGCCGTATACTTGCCGCCTGCCCCGTCGGAAGCCCCCATGAATAACATCGACCCCGCACTCTTCGAAGAATGGATGATGACCGGCCTGGTCACCGTCCTGATCATTTTCATGGGCTTTATCGTCTGGGACCTGGCGAAGAAATCCAAGGCCGGGCGCTTTGGTTCGTTCATCCTGTTTTTCGTGCTGGGCCTGGGCGTGGCCGCGTTCATCATCAAGAGCGTGGTGATCGGCCTCATCGAGTCCGGCGCTTTATAAACGCGCGGGTACTTCCTTCCATTGGCCTTGGTCCAGGCCGTCGATTGTCCAATCGCCAATACGCACCCGTACCAGACGCAAGGTCGGCAGGCCCACGGCGGCGGTCATGCGTCGCACCTGGCGGTTACGCCCCTCTCGAATCACCAGTTCAAGCCAGTAAGTCGGTAGGTTTTTGCGAAAGCGCACCGGCGGGTTACGCGGCCATAACTCAGGCTCATCCAAACGCCGGGCCTCGGCGGGCAAGGTTTTGCCGTCGTTGAGTTCTACTCCGTCGCGCAGGCGTTGCAACAATGCTTCGGTGGGTTCGCCTTCCACCTGCACCCAGTACGTTTTCGCCAGTTTGTGCTTGGGATCGGCAATACGCGCCTGCAACTGACCATCGTTGGTCAGCAGCAAGAGGCCTTCGCTGTCACGGTCCAGGCGGCCTGCCGGGTAAATGCCGGGGATGTCGATAAAGTCCTTGAGCGTCGCGCGCCCGCCTTCGTCGCTGAACTGGGTCAGCACATCGAAGGGTTTATTGAACAGGACCAACTTCGGCTCGGCAGGCGGCGCCTTGGCAACACGGCGCGCAGCAGAATACGGAGGTTTCGCGCCAGGGCGGCGCGAATCGGGGCGAGTAGGACGGGACATGGCAAAAGGAACATCTAACGGTCAGGACCGACAATGCTAGTGGCCTGACCGCTAAATGACCATCCCAACCGCTTAGCGGAACGGCGGCTCGTCGAAGCTGCGCAGCTTGCGCGAGTGCAGCGAGTTGAGTTCGGTGCGCAACAGGTCCACCGCCTCGATGCCAATCTTCAAGTGCTGGCTGACCGCACGCTCGTAGAACGCGTTGGCCGAACCCGGCAATTTGATCTCACTGTGCAGCGGCTTGTCCGACACACACAACAACGTGCCGTACGGTACGCGCAAGCGGTAGCCCTGGGCGGCGATGGTGCCGCTTTCCATGTCCACCGCCACGGCGCGGGACAAGTTGATCAATGGCCGTTCCTGGGCCCAGCGCAGTTCCCAGTTGCGATCGTCGTAGGTCAGCACGGTGCCGGTGCGCAGGCGCTTTTTCAGCTCTTCGCCTTTTTCGCCGGTGACGTTGGCGGCGGCTTGCTGCAAGGCCATCTGCACTTCGGCCAGGGCCGGGATCGGAATGTTCGGCGGCACCACGCGGTCGAGAATCCCGTCGCGGCGCATATAGGCGTGGGCCAGTACGTAGTCGCCAATGGTCTGGGATTGGCGCAGGCCGCCGCAGTGGCCAATCATCAGCCAGCAATGCGGACGCAGCACGGCCAGGTGGTCAGTGATGTTCTTGGCGTTGGACGGGCCGACGCCGATGTTCACCAGCGTTACGCCGTGACCATCGCTGGCCTGCAGGTGATAGGCCGGCATCTGATAGCGATGCCAGACCACGCCCGCGGCAATGGCCGATGCTTCGCCGTGGTCCATGCTCTTATCGATCACCACGTTGCCCGGCAGCACCATGCGGATAAAGCGCGGGTCGCTGCGCAGTTGCTCCAGGCCATGCAGGATGAACTGGTCGACATAACGGTGGTAGTTGGTGAGCAGGATCCATGGCTGCACATGGCGCCAGTCGCTGCCGGTGTAATGCACCAGGCGGCGCAGGGAGAAGTCCACACGCGCCGCATCGAACAGTGCCAGGGGCAGCGGGTCGGTGTTTTCCCAGTCGTAGAGGCCGTCGGCGATGCCATCGGTGGCGGCCGACAGATCGGTGCTGGGGAACACACGGGCCAGGGTGGCCGCGGTTACGCCAGAGCCGGCCAGTTCGTCGCCCTGCTCTACCACGTACGGGTACGGAATATTCTGCTGGCTGACGCCCACTTCCACCGTCACGGTGAAGTCGTGCATCAGCGGCACCAATTGTTCCAGCAAATACTTACGAAACGCCGCCGGATGGGTGACGGTAACGCTGTAGGTCCCTGGTAGCTGGACCTTGGCATACGCCCGGGTAGTCTGTGGGACTTCGCCGTGGCAATGGTAGGTCAGGCGCAATTCTGGATAACGAAACAACGCGCGTTGTGCGGCGTCGGGTTCGACGCGGTCCTTGAGGTATTGCTTGAGGGCTTGATTGAGCGCGCCGGTAGCCCGCTCATGCAGGGCCGCCAGCCGATCCACGGCCTCTTCGGCGGTTTGAACGACAACAAAAGCTTCGGTCACGGTAAGCATCCTGTGTTCTGACTTGCAGGCCTTTATCTTGCCTGTATCCCTGTCAGACGCAAACCTTGAATTGGAGTGCCCTCCCAAGATGGCTGCAATCCCTGTGGGAGGGGGCTTGCTCCCGATAGCGGTGGGTCAGTTTATAGATAGGCTGACGGACACTCAGCCATCGGGAGCAAGCCCCCTCCCACATTTGGACCGTGTCTATTCAGAGACATTCGGGCTTGAGCGCGCGACGATGGCCCCGACATCGACGCCACGCGGCAAGGTGCCGTAGACGCGGCCAGACGACTCGCCCAAACGACTGGCGATAAACCCATCGCTGACCGCCCCATGACCGGCCTCCAGCAATAACTTGGCCTGCAGTGCCACGGCGATGTCCTCAGTCAACTGCCGCGCGCGATACTGAATGTCCTGGGTGTCCATGAACGCCGACTTCAGTTGTTCGATGTGCCGCGCCAGCTGCTTATCGCCATGCCCGTCACCGAGTTCGACAAACAGCGCTTCCAGCACGCCGGGCTCTTTGGACAGAGCGCGCAGCACGTCCAGGCACTGCACATTGCCGGAACCTTCCCACGTCGAATTTACCGGGGCCTCACGGTACAAGCGCGGCAGGATGCTGTCCTCGACATACCCCGCGCCGCCCATGCACTCGGCGGCTTCATTGATCATCGCCGGGGCGCGCTTGCAGATCCAATATTTGCCCACCGCCGTCACCAGCCGGGCGAATTTGGCCTCCCGCTCATCACCCAGATTATCCAGGGCGCAGCCCATGCGCATGCTCAAGGCCAGCGAGGCTTCGCTTTCCAGTGCCAGGTCGGCCAGCACGTTTTGCATCAGCGGTTGCTCACTGAGTACACGGCCACCTACCAAGCGATGGGCGCAATGATGACTGGCCTGGGTCAACGCCTGGCGCATCAAGGCGCTGGAGCCGACCATGCAGTCAAAGCGGGTCATGGCGACCATCTCGATGATGGTCGGCACGCCACGGCCTTCTTCGCCGATCATCCAGGCCAGGGCACCGCGAAACTCCACTTCGCTGGAGGCGTTGGAGCAATTACCGAGCTTGTTTTTAAGGCGCTGGATATAGAACTCGTTGCGCGTGTCATCCGGGCGGTGCCGAGGCAGTAGGAAACAGGTCAGGCCCTTGTCAGTCTGAGCCAGCGTCAGGAACGCATCGCACATCGGCGCCGAGCAGAACCACTTATGCCCCACCAGCTCATAAGCTTGCCCTGGACCGCCGGCCCCTACCGGATACGCGCGAGTGGTATTGGCCCGCACATCGGTGCCGCCCTGTTTTTCGGTCATGGCCATGCCGATGGTGGCGCCGGTCTTATGGGCGATACCGACATTGCGCGGGTCATATTCGGTGCTGAGGATTTTCGGCAACCACGTCTTCGCCAGGTCCGATTGCAGGCGCAGGGCCGGGACGCAGGCGAAGGTCATGGTCAGCGGGCAGCCAGTGCCGGCTTCGGCCTGGCTGTGGAGATAAGTCATCGCGGCCCGCGCCACATGAGCGCCGGACTGCGGGTGTGCCCACGGCAACGACGGCAGGCCGTGTTCGACGGCGATACGCATCAGTTCGTGGTAAGCAGGATGAAATTCCACCAGGTCGATGCGATGACCATAACGGTCATGGCTGTTGAACACGGGCTTGTTCTGGTTCGCCAGGAAACCGGCCGCCATCAACGGCCCACCGGCCAGCGCGCCATAGGCATCGAGGCGCGCTTGCGCCCAGCCGGCACCAAAGCGGCGCGACCACTCTTGCAACGGCAGATCGATGCGGAAAAGGTTGGTGCCATCCAGGGATGGGGGCTGGTTAGTGACGTCGTGGGTTTCGGCGAACGGGTGCAGGTTCATGACGGGGCCTCATGGAAAAAGCCCCGTTGAGTTGAGGCCTGAATTTCAGTTAAGCACCGTCACCCGCCTTAAAAAAGTGACATACCCGCCGAATGCCCGGCGCTTTCACCCTCTTGCGGACACAGCACCCGGCGCTCCAACACCACCCGCAAGGCCTCAAAACGCACAGGCTTGGCGAGGCGGTCGGACACGCCGATACCATGACAGTGCTCGCGCTCAGACACATTCAGCGACGTGCTCAAGGCAATCACCGGCAACTCTGCGCAGCCCGGCAGTGCACGGATCTGACAGCACAATGAGAAGCCGCCCTCAGGTATATCCAACACCACCGCGTCGAAATTGCCCCTCTGCAAGGCCGCTAATGCGCTCGGGCCGCTGTCCACGTTTTTCACTCGGTAACCGAGCTTGAGCAACATGCCGCGCACCACCAGTTGGCCGATGCTGTTGTCATCCACCAGCAGCACCGCGCAATCCTGAGGCGCGCGCTGCCGATCCGCCGCCGGTTTTGCTTCAGGCGCCACCGGGCTGACTTCCACTTCCAGTTGAAAACGACTGCCCTTGCTTGGCTCGGAATGGTGCGTGAGGCGCCCGCCCAACAGCTCGATCAATTGCCGGCAGATAGCCAGGCCGATACCCATGCCGCCGTATTCACGAGTCATGGAGCCATCCAGCTGGAAAAACCGCTGGTACAGGGTGGCCTCGTCGAGGAAGGCGAAGCCAATACCGGTGTCGGTCACAATAAAGCTCAGGCGCAAGCCACCGTCGCTGTGGGGCACGCCCACCACCCGCAGGCGCACGGCGCCTTCGTGGGTGAATTTGAATGCGTTGTCCAGCAGGCAATCCAGGCACTGGATAAGTTTGTCCGCGTCGCCCACCACGCGGTCCGGCAGTTCATCGGCCACATCGATGGAAAACGCCAAGCCTTTGGCTTGGGCGCTGGCGCTGAATTGCTGGCGCAAGGTGTCGAGCACGCCGCGCAGGCTGAACACCTGAAGCTGTGCACTGAGGCGCCCGGCCTGCAGTTCGGTGAGGGTCAGAATGCCGTTGACCATGCGCATCATGTCCCGCGCCGAGCCGGCGGCGGTTTGCTGGTATTGCGCGAGGTCGTCGTCCAGTGGCACGGTTTGCATCAACTCAAGGGAGCCGATCACGCCGTTCATAGGGGTGCGCAGTTCGTGGGTCAGGGTGGCGAGGAACTCATCCTTGAGCCGGTTGCTGCGGGCGAGTTGCTGGTTGAGCACTTCGAGCTTCTGGCTGGCGTCGAGCAGAATCTGCGCCTGTTGCTCACGCATGGCATTGATGCGATCAGCCAACGCCAGGGACAACAGCGCCACTTCAATCGCCGAGCCGATCTGGCTGGCGTACATCGTAAGGAACACATTGGGCAGGTAGCCCAGCACCATCAGCGTATTCACCACTCCGCCCAGCAGGAAGGCCGACCAAGCAATGATGAAATAGCGCGCCACCCGCTGCCCGCAGTACCAGGCCTTGATGGCGGCGACAAAGATAGTCACGGTAAACACCAACGCCAAGCCGGTAGCCAGGCGCAGCGCCAGGGCGTAGCTGGTCATCAGCGATAACAACATCACCACGGCACCGCAGGCCACCAACGCCAGCAGTAAGCGGTTGATCCAGCGACTGTGCTGCGCCGTATGCAGGAAGCTGCGCGCGAACAAGCTGCCAAACAACGCGGCCGCACCGATCAGGAACGGCGTCGCGGCATTCGCCCACCAGGGGTTGTTCGGCCAGAAATACTCCACTGCCGCGCCGTTGACCGACAACTGGTACATGCCGAACGAGGCGATATAGAAGATGTAATAGAGGTAGCTGGTGTCGCGCACGCTGAGGTAGATAAACAGGTTGTACACCAGCATCCCCAACAACACGCCGTAGATCAGGCCCAATACATACAAGCGCAGCGGCTGCTGTTCCAGGTAGGCGGTGCTGGACCAAAGGGTCAGCGGCGCCTGGATCGAGCCTTCGCTTTGCAGGCGCAGGTACACGGTTTTCGCCTCGCCGGGGGTGAAATCGATCTTGAACAGGTAGTTGTTCTGGCGAATCTCACGGGCGGAAAACGGCAACGCATCCCCGGTGCGCCCGGCCAGGCGATAGTTGCCGGTGCTGTCGGGCAGGTACAGGTCAAGGTGGTCCAGCGGCGGGTAGGCCAACTCCAGCAACCAAGTACGTTGGGCCTCGGGGCTGTGTGGCAGGTAATGCAGGTTGACCTTGAGCCAGAACACCGAGCGTGAATAGCCGGCATTGAGGGTGTCTTTATCGTGGGGTTTGAATTGTCGGGCGGCGGAAGGCGCGCTGACATCGGCAATCGTGAGGGCATCGGTCGGGTCTTCGAGCACTTGCATGGCTCGGCCCAGTGCCAGGCTGCGGGTGTCCTGGTTGAACTCGATGGCGTTGGCGAGCATCGGCAGCCCGCACAACAATAAGATCAGCAAATAGCGCATAGAGCCCCAGCGTGGCCTGTCCGGTTATGTCAAAAGCCCCCATTCCTTTTGAGAAGACGTACACCGGCGATACAGTTAAGTTGTTTGGATCCACTTTAGCATAGCCGCTAAAGGCCATTGGACACCATTGAAATAATTTTCCTGAAGGCTCTAGGACAAGGCTTTCAGCACACTTTTGCGAGAAGAAAAGTGCCAAAAAAGCGTCGCATCCTGGACAAAATTCAACCATCGGGCGACGGCCACGCCAAAAGCGTTTGGTGGTAAGCTCGCGCACCATGAATATCTACAGCTCTCGCCCTGTTGTCCTCTGTCTCTCCGGCCATGATCCCAGTGGTGGCGCCGGCTTGCAGGCAGATATCGAAGCCCTGCTCGCCCAAGGGTGCCATGCGGCTCCGGCCGTTACTGCCCTGACCGTGCAGAACACCGTCAATGTCAGCGACTTTCGCGTGCTCGACCGCGAGTGGGTAATGGCCCAGGCCAATGCCGTGCTCGGCGATTCCGAAGTAGCGGCGGTCAAGTTGGGCATGCTCGGTTCCACCGCAATGGTCGACACCGTGGTCGAACTGCTGCAGGCGCATCCGCACCTGCCGGTGGTGTGCGACCCGGTGCTGCGTGCCGGCGGCGGCGGGAGCCTGGGCAAGGACGAAGTGGGCTACGCCATGCGCGAGCGGCTGCTGCCGTTGTCGCTGATTGCCACACCGAACCTGCCCGAAGCGCGCATTCTCGCCGAACTGCCCGAAGGCACCGCGGACGAATGCGCCGAAAAACTGCTGCCATTTATAAAGCATCTGTTGATCACCGGCGGACATGGCGACGAGCATGAAGTGCACAACCGCCTCTACAGCCGCGACGGCACGCACCAGACCTTTACCTGCCAGCGCCTGCCCGGCAGCTATCACGGTTCGGGCTGCACCCTGGCCAGCGCACTGGCCGGGCGGATCGCTCAGGGCGAAGGTCTGGTGAGCGCGGTGCAATCGGCGCTCAACTACACCTGGCGCACCCTGCGTGACGCTGAACAGCTCGGCCAGGGCCAGTTTGTACCGCGCCGGCTGCCGCTGGATTTCTGCTCGTAACTTTCTGCTCGAACATCAAGAGGCCTGCCCGATGAAACTACGTGGCCTTTACGCCATCACCGACAGCCAACTGTTGGCCGGCAAATTCCTCGCCTATGTGGAAGCGGCGTTGGACGGTGGCGTGACCCTGTTGCAGTACCGCGACAAAAGCAGCGACGAAGCCCGGCGCCTGCGTGAAGCCGAAAAGCTGCGTGAACTGTGCTCGCGCTACAAGACCCAACTGATCATCAACGATGACGCTGAGTTGGCCGCGCGCCTGGGCGTCGGCGTGCACCTGGGCCAGACCGACGGCCCACTGACACCGGCCCGTGCGCTGCTGGGCTCCAAAGCCATCATCGGCGCCACCTGCCACAGCCAGATTGAACTGGCCGAACAGGCCGCGCGCGAAGGCGCCAGTTACGTCGCCTTCGGTCGCTTCTTCAATTCCAATACCAAGCCTGGTGCACCTGCCGCCACCCTTGAAATGCTGGCTGAGGCCCGCAAGCGCCTGCACTTGCCGATCTGCGTGATCGGGGGCGTCACCCTGGAAAACGCCGAGCCCTTGGTGGCCCACGGTGCCGACTTACTGGCCGTGGTCCACGGTCTGTTCGGTGCCGACAGCACCCAGGAAGTCACGCGCCGCGCCCGCGCTTTCAACGCCTTAATCAAATCCTGAATTCAGAGAGCCCCCACCATGTCTCGTTCCGAAACCCTGTTTGCCAATGCCCAGAAACACATCCCCGGCGGTGTGAACTCCCCCGTGCGTGCGTTCAAGAGCGTGGGCGGCACGCCGTTGTTCTTCAAGCATGCCGAAGGTGCCTATGTCACCGACGAAGATGATAAACGCTATGTAGATTACGTCGGTTCCTGGGGCCCGATGATCCTGGGCCACAGCCACCCGGACGTGCTGGATGCAGTGCGTAAACAGCTGGAGCACGGCTTGTCCTACGGCGCCCCTACCGCCATGGAAACCGAGATGGCTGACCTGGTGTGCTCAATCGTGCCGTCAATGGAAATGGTGCGCATGGTCAGCTCCGGCACCGAAGCCACTATGAGCGCGATTCGTCTGGCCCGTGGTTTCACCGGCCGCGACAGCATCATCAAGTTCGAAGGCTGCTACCACGGCCACTCCGACAGCCTGCTGGTAAAAGCCGGCTCCGGCCTTTTGACCCAAGGCGTGCCCAGCTCGGCCGGTGTGCCAGCGGCATTTGCCAAGCACACTCTGACGCTGCCGTTCAACGACATAGCCGCCGTCGAGCAGATGCTCAACGAAGTCGGCCAAGACGTGGCGTGCATCATTGTTGAGCCGGTGGCCGGCAACATGAACTGCGTACCACCTGCACCGGGTTTCCTCGAAGGCCTGCGCGAGCAGTGCGACAAGCATGGCGTGGTATTGATTTTCGATGAAGTGATGACCGGCTTCCGCGTCGCCCTTGGTGGTGCCCAGGCGCACTATGGCGTCACGCCTGACCTGAGCACCTTCGGCAAGATCATCGGCGGTGGCATGCCGGTAGGCTGCTTCGGCGGCAAACGCGAAATCATGCAGCACATCGCGCCACTGGGTCCGGTCTACCAGGCAGGCACGCTGTCGGGTAACCCGCTGGCTATGGCTGCCGGCCTGACAACGCTGCGTTTGATCAGCCGCCCGGGCTTTCACGCTGAGCTGACCGACTACACCACTCGCCTGCTGGACGGCCTGCAACAGCGCGCCGATGCGGCCGGCATCCCGTTTGTCACCACGCAGGCGGGGGGCATGTTCGGCCTGTACTTCAGCGGTGCGGACGATATCGTCACCTTTGATGACGTGATGAGCAGCGACGCCGACCTGTTCAAACGCTTCTTCCACCTGATGCTGGAAGGCGGCGTGTACCTGGCGCCGAGTGCCTTTGAAGCGGGCTTCACATCGATTGCCCATGGCGAAACCGAGTTGCAACTGACCCTGGACGCCGCTGAACGCGCATTCGCTGCCCTGAAATAAACGGTCGCAACATCTGGCGTCGCTGTGGGTGGCGCCAGATTTGCTACTTTGCTTACAGAGATTTCCTTATTTTTTCGAGAATTCACCTGCAATCCGGCAGATAACTTGCCCAAGCAGCAGAAAAACGAGTAAAGACTTTGTAAGCAGAGGCCTGCTTATTTCATAATGCGCGCTTATTGGATCCCGTGAGGGTCCGCGCGCCCCGTCAGAGGTAAGTCGATTCCCATGAAACGCACCGGCCGCACCCTGGTACTGGGCTGCCTGTTGCTCCTTCAGCCGCTGCTGGCAAATGCCCAAGCAGGCGGCAACTCGTTGTTAATCCCAGCGATGGGTCGTTGCACCCTCAATACCCAGCCAGACAGCCAGGCCGAATCCCTGAGCGCGTGCCAGAAACAGGCCGACGAAGGTGATGCGCAGGCGCAATATGAGTTGGGCGAGTACTACCACGACAGCAAAAATCCCGCCCTCGACCTCAACAAAGCCTTGAGCTACTTCGAGAAAGCCTCGTTGCAGGGTCACGCGCAGGCACAATTCCAGCTAGGCACCATGTTCTTCAAAGGCGAAGGCGTGCCGGCCAATAACGTTCAGGCGTATATCGTGCTGAAAATGGCCGCCGTCAACGGCGCCGAAGACGCGCTGGACACGGCCGACGAAGTCGCCGAGCACATGCAGCGCGATGAACTGGAAGTGGCCACCCAGGTGTTGGGCCAGATTTTCCGCAACTACCTGCAGGAACTGCAGAGTGCCGATGGGCGTTCGCCCTTCTCACCCCTGCCCTGACAGTCGTCTTACTTCTCAGGCATTGGCATCGGAAACGGCATGACATTGCTCACGCCCCGTGCCTCGCTGATCTTCGGCGTGCCCAGCCGCTCGACTTCATCGATACGCACAATTGAATGCATCGGCACAAAACTGCGCACCACGCCTTCGAACTGCGCCTTGAGCTTTTCTTCGCCCGGGTCGACGACCAATTGGGTGCGCTCGCCAAAGACGAACTCTTCCACTTCCAGGAAGCCCCACAGATCACTTTGATAGATCTGCTTGGCGTACATTTCGAACACCTGGCCCTGGTTGAGGAAAATCACCTTGTAGATTGGAGCTTCGCGTTTGGTCATGGTGGGCGGATAACACATCGGGGATATAAAAGAGGGCGCGAACTATAGCATGGCACCCGATGCACAACGCTAGGAACCAATGGGCATGCCCCCTATAATGCGCGGTTCTTTACCACCAGTTGACGATTCCCATGGCCAAGAAGCTTTATATCGAAACCCACGGTTGCCAGATGAACGAGTACGACAGCTCGCGCATGGTCGATCTGCTGGGCGAACACCAGGCCCTGGAAGTCACCGCCCGCGCCGAAGATGCCGACGTGATCCTGCTCAATACCTGCTCGATCCGCGAGCGTGCCCAGGACCGCGTGTACTCGCAGTTGGGCCGCTGGCGTGAATTGAAACTGGCCAATCCAGAGATGGTGATCGCCGTCGGCGGTTGCGTGGCCAGCCAGGAAGGCGCCGCGATCCGCGACCGCGCCCCCTATGTCGACGTGGTCTTCGGCCCGCAAACCCTGCACCGCTTGCCGGAAATGATCGACGCGGCCCGTATCACCAAGCTGCCTCAGGTAGACGTCTCGTTCCCGGAAATCGAAAAATTCGACCATTTGCCTGAGCCGCGTATCGACGGGCCAAGCGCCTATGTATCGGTGATGGAAGGCTGCAGCAAGTACTGCACCTTCTGCGTGGTGCCCTACACCCGTGGCGAAGAGGTCAGCCGGCCCTTTGACGACGTGCTGGCAGAGATCATCCACCTGGCCGAAAACGGCGTGCGCGAAGTGACCCTGTTGGGCCAGAACGTCAACGGCTATCGCGGCTTGACCGAGGACGGTCGCCTGGCGGATTTGGCAGAGTTGATCCGCGTAGTGGCAGCAGTGGACGGTATCGAGCGCATCCGTTACACCACTTCGCACCCGCTGGAGTTCTCCGACAGCCTGATCCAGGCCCACGCCGACGTGCCTGAGCTGGTTAAGCACCTGCATTTGCCGGTGCAGTCGGGTTCGGATCGCATCCTGTCGGCAATGAAGCGCAATCACACCGCCCTGGAATACAAATCCAAATTGCGCAAATTGCGTGCAGCAGTGCCGGGCATCTGCATCAGCTCAGACTTTATCGTCGGCTTCCCAGGCGAGACCGAAAAAGACTTCCAGCAGACCATGAAGCTGATTGAAGACGTCGGTTTCGACTTCTCCTATTCGTTCGTCTACAGCCAACGCCCCGGCACACCCGCCGCCGATCTGGTGGACGAAACCCCGGAAGCGCTGAAAAAAGAGCGCTTGAACGCGCTACAACACCGACTTAACCAGCAGGGCTTCGAGATCAGCCGACAAATGGTCGGTTCAGTCCAGCGCATCCTGGTCACCGACTACTCGAAGAAAGATCCCGGCGAATTGCAGGGCCGCACCGAGAACAATCGGATCGTCAACTTCCGTTGCGACAATCCAACCCTGATCGGCCAATTTGCCGATGTGCACATCGATGCGGCGCAACCACACTCGCTGCGCGGCTCTCTGGTGCAATAAATGTGGGAGGGGGCTTGCCCCCGATGGCGGTGAATCAGACCACTCACTTATTGCTGGCACACCGCTATCAGAGGCAAGCCCCCTCCCACATAGGAGCCGTGCAACATTCCAATGACGTAAGTGCTTTCGTACCCGCGTCACTGGCGTTATCCTCTCTTTCACCTAAACAGCCAAAGGGCGGCTAAAAGCGACCTTGAACGCACCCACAGTAGAACCCCATCGTTTTATCCTTGAGCCCTTTGAGGCTCGCCGTTTCGCCAATCTGTGCGGACAGTTCGACGAGCACCTGCGCCTGATCGAACAACGCCTGGGCATCGAGATCCGCAATCGCGGCAATCAGTTCGAGCTTATTGGTGAAGCCCAGCCCACTAAATCTGCAGAAAATCTGCTGCGCCGTCTCTACCGCGAAACCAAGGGTAGCGAGCTGTCGCCAGAAACCGTGCACCTGTATTTGCAGGAGTCGGCTGTGGAAGACTTGGCTAACAACCCCGTCGCTGAAGCCAGCGTGGCACTGCGTACCAAGAAAGGCATGATTCGCCCAAAGGGCTTGAATCAGCAGAAGTACGTCAAGGCAATCCTCGGCAACGATATCAATTTCGGCATCGGCCCCGCCGGTACCGGCAAGACCTACCTCGCCGTGGCCTGTGCAGTGGATGCCCTTGAGCGCGAGCAAGTGCGCCGCATCCTGCTGGTGCGCCCGGCGGTCGAAGCGGGCGAAAAGCTCGGTTTCCTGCCCGGCGACCTCGCACAGAAGATCGACCCGTACCTGCGTCCACTCTACGACGCGCTGTACGAGATGCTTGGCTTCGAATACGTGGCCAAGCTGATCGAACGCCAGGTGATTGAAATCGCCCCGCTGGCCTACATGCGCGGCCGCACCTTGAGCAACAGTTTCATCATCCTCGACGAAAGCCAGAACACTACGGTCGAGCAGATGAAGATGTTCCTGACCCGCATCGGGTTCGGCTCGACGGCCATCATCACCGGCGACATTACCCAGGTTGACCTGCCCAAGGGCACCAAGTCGGGCTTGAGCCATGTGATTGAAGTGCTCAAGGACGTGCCGGGTATCAGTTTCACGCATTTCTCACCCAAGGACGTAGTGCGCCACCCGCTGGTGCAACGCATCGTCGAAGCCTACGAGCGCTTCGAACACCGCGACGACGGACTGTCAAAGGACGTTCGCCGCGATGCTTGAGCTTGACCTGCAACTGGCCACCGAGGCGCCCGCCCCCAGCGAAGAACAATTCCGCCAATGGTGCGCACTGGCCCTGCGCCAGCGCACTGCCGACTCGGAATTGACCATCCGTCTGGTGGACGAGCCCGAAGGCCGCGAGTTGAACCACACCTGGCGCCAGAAAGACTACGCGACCAACGTGCTGTCGTTCCCCGCCGACGTACCCGATGAGCTGCTGGATATCCCGTTGCTGGGCGATCTGGTGATCTGCGTCGAAGTGGTGGAGCGCGAGGCGAAGGAACAAGGCAAGACGCTGGAAGCCCATTGGGCTCATCTAGTCATCCACGGCTGCTTGCATCTCTTGGGTTACGACCATATAGACGATGACGAAGCCGAGGAAATGGAAACACTGGAACAAACGTTGCTTGCCGAACTGGGTCACCCTGATCCGTATGCAGACGACGAAACATAACTGACACAACAAAGGATTTAGAGTAATCGCTATGAGCGAAGACCGATCGAGCAACGGGCAAAAGTCATGGCTGGGTAAACTGACCCAGGCTTTTGCCCACGAGCCGAAAAACCGCCAGGAGCTGCTGGAGCTGCTGCGCGAGGCCCACCAGAACAAGTTGCTGGACAGCGAAGCGCTGGCCATCGTCGAAGGCGCCATCCAGGTCGCTGACCTGCAAGTACGGGACATCATGGTCCCGCGCTCGCAGATGATCAGCATCAAGGCGACCCAGACCCCGCGGGAATTCCTCCCGGCCGTGATCGACTCCGCGCACTCGCGCTACCCGGTGATCGGTGAAAGCCATGACGACGTCATGGGCGTCCTGCTGGCCAAGGACTTGCTGCCGCTGATCCTCAAGGAGAACGGCGACAGCTTCAACATCAAGGACCTGCTGCGTCCCGCCACCTTCGTACCCGAATCCAAGCGCCTGAATGTGCTGCTGCGCGAATTCCGCGCCAACCACAATCACATGGCCATTGTGATCGACGAATACGGCGGCGTGGCCGGCCTCGTGACCATCGAAGACGTGCTGGAACAGATCGTCGGCGACATCGAGGATGAGCACGACGTCGAAGAAGACAGCTACATCAAGCCGCTGCCGAGCGGTGACTTCCTGGTCAAGGCGCTGACGCCGATCGAGAACTTCAACGAGTTTTTCGACAGCGAATTCTCCGACGACGAGTTCGACACCGTTGGCGGCCTGGTAATGAGTGCGTTCGGGCATCTGCCCAAGCGTAACGAAACCACCGAGATCGGCGCGTATCGCTTCCGCATCCTGAATGCCGATAGCCGTCGTATCCACTTGATCCGCTTGACCCCTATTGCCCGTTAAGGACTGAAATGCGCCGCATGATCGCACCCGGCTGGCCCGGTAACTTGCTGGCCGTGGTGGCCGGCGCCATCACTACCCTGGCGCTGGCGCCGTTCGATCTGTGGCCGTTTGCACTGATCGCGGTCGGAGTGTTCTATGTCGGCCTGCGAGAGCTGACACCCCGTCAGGCGCTGGGCCGTGGTTGGTGTTTCGGTTTCGGCCTGTTTGGTGCTGGCACCAGCTGGATTTACTACAGCATCCACCACTTCGGCGGCGCTTCGGTGCTGCTGGCGGGGTTCCTGATGCTGTTGTTCACCGCCGCCATTGCCTGGTTCTTCGCCCTGCCCGCTTGGCTGTGGGCGCGCTGGTTGCGTCGCAATGAAGCACCGTTGGCAGATGCGCTGACGTTTGCCGCATTGTGGGTCGGCCAGGAAGCCTTTCGCGGCTGGTTCCTCACCGGATTCCCGTGGCTGTACTCCGGTTACAGCCAGCTCGACGGCCCCCTCACCGGCCTGGCGCCAGTGGGTGGCATGTGGCTGATTTCCTTTGCCCTGGCACTGACGGCGGCCCTGCTGTGCAACCTGCCGCGCCTGCTGGCCAGTAAACGCAATGGGTTTATCGGCGCAGGTCTGGTGTTGCTGGTCGCACCCTGGGCCATCGGCCTGGCGCTCAAGCATCACGCTTGGACGTCCCCGTCCGGCGCTCCGCTGACCGTAGCGGCCATCCAGGGCAACGTCGAACAAAGCATGAAGTGGGACCCCGAGCAGCTCAATGCGCAGCTCGCGCTGTACCGCGACATGAGTTTCAGCTCCAAGCCTGTCGACCTGTTGGTGTGGCCGGAAACGGCGGTGCCGGTGCTCAAGGAGTCCGTCGAGGGCTACCTGGGGATGATGGGCAAGTTTGCCGCCGACCGACACACAGCGCTGATCACCGGCGTGCCAATACGCCAGGAAGTGCACCACCAGAAGCGCTACTTCAATGGCATCACCGTGGTAGGCGAAGGCGACGGCACTTACCTGAAGCAGAAGCTCGTGCCGTTTGGCGAATACGTGCCGCTGCAGGACATGCTGCGCGGACTGATTGCCTTCTTCGACCTGCCGATGTCGGACTTCGCCCGCGGCCCCGCCGACCAGGCGATGTTGCAGGCGAAGGGCTATCAGATCGCGCCCTTCATTTGCTACGAAGTGGTCTACCCGGAATTCGCCGCCGGACTGTCGGCCCAGAGCGACCTGCTGCTGACCATCAGCAATGACACCTGGTTCGGCCGCTCCATCGGCCCGCTGCAGCACCTGCAAATGGCGCAGATGCGTGCGTTGGAGGCTGGGCGCTGGATGATCCGTGCGACCAATAATGGCGTGACTGGGTTGATCAACCCGTTTGGCCAGATCACTGCGCAGATCCCGCAATTCGAGCGCGGAATCCTCTACGGCGAAGTGGTGCCGATGCATAACCTGACGCCATACCTGCAATGGCGCTCGTGGCCGCTGATCATCGTGTGCCTGGGGTTGTTTGGTTGGGCGCTGCTGGCAGGCCGGATGGCAAAAACCGTCTAACAGCCAACGCGAATCAAAATGTGGGAGAGGGCTTGCCCCCTCCTACATCTTGATCTGCATTTTAATCAGCAGGGTTATCGATAGAACAACCGATACCCCACCTGCCCTACCGCCTCGTTGATCAACTGCCCACTCTGCCACACCGACTTGAACTCGGGCATCCATCCACCCAGCGGCCGTGCATTGTCCACGCCTAGAAACCCCACCGGCGCCGGCACTACGGTGAAGCCGGCCTTTTCAAAACTCCACACCGAACGCGGCATGTGCCAGGCCTGGGTCACGACCACCACACGCTTGATGCCCTCGGGCAATAGAATCTCGGCACTCATCTGTGCGTTTTCCCAGGTGGTACGGCTGCGCTCTTCCTTCCAGCGCACCGTAACGCCGAAATCGTCCTGCATCGACACCGCCATCAGCTCAGCTTCGCTGGGCGGCGTGCCGTAGTGCAATCCCCCGGTGGTAAGCACCGGCAGGCCGGACGCCTTGGCCAGTCGGGCGGCATACCGCTGGCGCTCCAGGCCAATACCGGTAGGCTGATCAGAACCCCATGCCGGGTCGCCGCGCTCACGTCCCGAGCCCAGCACCACAATGGCGTCGGCGCGCTGGGCCAGGGTCGACCAGTCTTCACGCGCCAACGGAGGCTCGGTCTCCAGGGCCCGCGCGCCCCACTCCACGGCCACCGGCAAGCTGATCAACCACATGCCGCCAAACCCCAGGGCAAAGCAGCAGCCGGCCAAACGTGGGCGAGTGCGTCTAAACCACCAGGCAAGGGCCAGCAGCAGCAAGAGAATGCCGGGCGGCAGGAGCAGTTGTTTAATGAAATAACGAATAGGCATCGGGCATCTCCAAAGATGCCCGAAGCCTAAGGTGTAACGGGGTTTAGCGACAATCTCTACAGTGAAATAGCGCAATGGTGTTGTTCAGCGGGGGTTAACTACTTGTAGCGGGCGGACCGGAATGTTTCCGGGCCACGACCGGCCGGCAAGTCCTTGAGCCACACCACCTTGGCAGAGTGCGTAGGCTCTTGGGCTGGCGGGGTTGCCACCCAAGGGGGCGCACTGCGCTTGTTGCGTTCCAGGTAAGCCTTGATCAGTTCCAACTCCGCGCGACTCAATCCACGCAGTTCCAACTCGACAGGCCGTTCATCACGCAATCGGCCCGCTGTCCTCGCTGCATCCAATGCACGACCCAATCGGTCGATCAGTCCCTCGTAGACGTCCGGTTTAGTTGCGATTCGCTGCGATTCAACCATCCCCTCACCTCATTGAAGAAAGACTTGCTCCCCACTGAACAGCGTAGCCCTCGTTGCTGCGCCTGCCCGGCGCCGCGACAGACGGCCTCGGCTACGCAATCAGGGTTTCCCTCGATAGAGTGGGGTCATGTATGCTACGGCGCTTCCTGTAACTCCACTTCCCGCAGGGTTTGGGCACGGACGCGCCGCTTTTTGGTGTCGAACAACCTGAACGTTGCACCGAAGAGGATTAGGCCACCCCTATCCAGTTCAAAAGTAGCCATGCACGAACAATATCAGCCCCGTGAAATAGAAAATGCCGCCCAAACCTTCTGGGACGAGCAAAAGTCCTTTGAAGTCAGTGAACAGCCAGGCAAGGAGACTTTCTATTGCCTATCGATGTTCCCTTACCCCAGCGGCAAGCTACACATGGGGCACGTGCGTAACTACACCATCGGCGACGTGATTTCCCGCTACCAGCGCATGCAAGGCAAGAACGTCCTGCAACCCATGGGTTGGGACGCCTTCGGCATGCCGGCGGAAAACGCTGCGATGAAAAACAACGTGGCTCCCGCCAAGTGGACCTACGAAAACATCGCCTACATGAAGACCCAGCTGCGCAGCCTGGGCCTGGCGGTGGACTGGTCCCGCGAAGTGACCACCTGCAAGCCGGATTACTACCGCTGGGAACAATGGCTGTTCACTCGCCTGTTCGAAAAAGGCGTGATCTACAAAAAAAGCGGCACCGTGAACTGGGACCCGATCGACCAGACCGTGCTGGCCAACGAGCAGGTGATCGACGGGCGCGGCTGGCGTTCCGGCGCGCTGATCGAAAAGCGCGAAATCCCGATGTACTACTTCAAGATCACCGCCTACGCGGATGAACTCTTGTCGAGCCTCGACGATTTGCCGGGCTGGCCTGAACAGGTCAAGACCATGCAGCGCAACTGGATCGGCAAGTCCAAGGGCATGGAAGTGCAGTTCCCGTACAACGTCGACTCCATCGGCGAAGCGGGCGCACTCAAAGTCTTCACCACCCGTCCCGACACCCTGATGGGCGCGACCTACGTCGCCGTGGCCGCCGAGCACCCGCTGGCCACCCAGGCCGCACAGAACAACCCCGAGCTGCAGGCGTTCATCGCCGAATGCAAAGGCGGCAGCGTGGCTGAAGCCGACGTCGCCACTCAAGAGAAAAAAGGCCTGCCGACCGGCCTGTTCGTCGAGCACCCACTGACCGGCGAGAAGTTGCCGGTTTGGGTCGCCAATTACGTGTTGATGCACTACGGCGATGGCGCAGTAATGGCTGTACCGGCCCACGACGAGCGTGATTTCGAATTCGCCACCAAATACAACCTGCCGATCAAGTCGGTGGTGCGCACCAGTTCGGGCGACACCAACCCGGCCCCGTGGCAAGACGCCTACGGCGAGCACGGCACCCTGATCAATTCCGGAGAGTTCGACGGCCTGGACTTCGCAGGTGCTTTCGACGCCATCGAAGTCGCGCTGATCAAGAAGAACCTCGGCGCCTCGCGCACCCAGTTCCGCCTGCGCGACTGGGGCATCAGCCGCCAGCGCTACTGGGGCTGCCCGATCCCGATTATCCACTGCGAAACCTGCGGTGACGTGCCGGTACCGGAAGACCAACTGCCGGTCGTGCTGCCGGAAGACGTGGTGCCGGACGGCGCCGGTTCGCCATTGGCACGCATGCCTGAGTTCTACGAGTGCAGTTGCCCTAAATGCGGCCAGCCAGCCAAGCGTGAAACCGACACCATGGACACCTTCGTGGAGTCCTCGTGGTACTACGCCCGCTACGCCTCGCCTCACTACGAGGGTGGCCTGGTGGAAAAATCCGCGGCTGACCATTGGTTGCCGGTGGATCAGTACATTGGTGGCATCGAACACGCCATTCTTCACCTGCTGTACGCGCGTTTCTTCCATAAGCTGATGCGCGACGAAGGCCTGGTGAGTTCCAACGAGCCGTTCAAGAACCTGCTGACCCAAGGCATGGTGATCGCCGAGACCTACTATCGCCGCGAAGCCAATGGCGCCTACACCTGGTTCAACCCGGCGGACGTCGAACTTGAGCGCGACAGCAAAGCCAAGGTCATCAGCGCCAAGCTGATCGCCGACGGCCTGCCGGTGGAGATCGGCGGTACCGAGAAAATGGCCAAGTCGAAGAACAATGGCGTCGACCCACAGTCGATGATCGACCAGTTCGGTGCCGACACCTGCCGTCTGTTCATGATGTTCGCCTCGCCACCTGACATGAGCGCCGAATGGTCCGACTCCGGCGTCGAAGGCTCGCACCGCTTCCTCAAGCGCGTCTGGCGCCTGGCTCACGCCCATGTCAGCCAGGGCCTGCCGGCCAAGCTGGACGTGGCGTCCCTGAGCGACGAGCAGAAACTTATTCGCCGCAGCACCCACCTGGCCATCAAGCAAGCCAGCCAGGATGTAGGCCAAAACCACAAGTTCAACACCGCCATCGCCCAGGTGATGACATTGATGAACGTGCTGGAAAAAGCCCCGCAAGCGACCGAACAGGACCGCGCACTGGTACAGGAAGGCCTGGAAACGGTCACCCTGCTGCTGGCACCGATTACGCCGCACATCAGCCACGACCTGTGGAGCCGTCTGGGCCATAGCGACGCAGTCATCGATGCGCGCTGGCCGGTGCAGGATGACAGCGCCCTGGTACAGGACACGCTGCAACTGGTGATCCAGGTCAACGGTAAGCTGCGTGGCCAGATCGACATGCCGGCCAGTGCCAGCCGTGAAGAAGTCGAAGCGGCCGCACGCGTCAACGAGAACGTGCTGCGCTTTACCGAAGGCCTGACGATCCGCAAAGTGATCGTGGTGCCTGGCAAATTGGTCAATATCGTCGCTAGCTAATCGCATCGGGCGCAGGGCTTGAGCCCTGCGCCGAACAAAGCCTTCAAGGCCTCGATAAGGCCCACATGGTTTCAAGGGGAGCAACAAAATGATCAAACGCAATCTGCTGGTTATGGGCCTTGCCGTGCTACTGAGCGCTTGCGGCTTCCAGCTGCGCGGCACCGGCACCAATGACCTGACGATCAAGGAACTGGATGTCAGCGCGCGCGACGCCTACAGCGAAACCGTGACCCAGTTGCGCCAGGTCCTCGAAAACAACGGGGTACACGTCTACACCGGCGCAACCTACAAGCTGTTCCTGGCGAACGAAAAAGAAACCCAGCGCAACCTGAGCTACGCCAGCGCAGGGCGCGCCTCGGATATCGAACTGAGCACTGTGCTCAGCTTTGAAATCCAGGGCCGCGACCACCTGCCATTGATGGGTGACAACATCCAGGTGCAGAAAATCGTCAGCCACGATGGCAACAACCTGGTGGGCTCGGATGCCGAAATCATCCAGGTCCGCAAGGAAATGCGTCGTGATCTGGTGCAACGCGTAGTCTTGCGCCTGTCGATGCTGACCCCGGAGAAGCTGGAAACCTTGCAGCAAGCCGCTGACAACAAGGCCAAGGCTGACGCCGATGCGCTGAAAGCTGCGAAAGAGTACGAAGACAACACGCCGAAACAATCGCCTGTTGAAGTACCTGTCGAGTAAGCCAGACGGGGCGCCCCAGGCGCCCCGCTCTACCTGCCTATGAAACTAGCCCCCGCCCAACTCGCCAAACACCTGCAAGGTGGCCTCGCGCCTGTCTACATCGTCAGCGGTGATGACCCGCTGCTGTGCCAGGAAGCCGCCGACGCCATCCGTACCGCCGCACGCCAGCAGGGCTTCGATGAACGCCAGGTATTCAGCGCCGACGCCAGTTTCGACTGGGGCACGCTGCTGCAAGCCGGCGCGAGCATGTCGCTATTCGCCGAAAAACGCCTGCTTGAGCTGCGTCTGCCATCGGGCAAGCCTGGTGATAAAGGCGCGGCAGCACTGATGGAATACTGCTCACGTCCCGCTGAAGATACGGTCTTGCTGATCAGCCTGCCCAAACTCGACGGCAGCGCGCAGAAGACCAAGTGGGGCAAGGCCTTGGTAGAAGGGTCGCAGACCCAGTTCATCCAGATATGGCCGGTGGACAGCAATCAGCTGCCGCAGTGGATTCGCCAGCGCCTCTCACAATCGGGGCTGGCCGCAACGCAAGACGCGGTTGAGCTGATCGCCGCCCGGGTCGAGGGCAACTTGCTTGCCGCTGCTCAGGAGATCGAAAAGCTCAAGCTGATGGCCGAAGACGGGCAGATTACCGTCGAAACGGTACAAGGCGCCGTGGCGGACAGTGCACGTTTTGACGTATTCGGGCTGGTGGATGCAATCCTCAACGGCGAACCCGCCCACGCCCTGCGCATGCTCGAAGGCCTGCGTGGCGAAGGGGTCGAGCCACCAGTGATTCTCTGGGCCCTGGCCCGAGAGCTTCGGGTATTGGCCAATATTGCCCTGCAGTACAGCCAAGGCACGCCGCTGGACAAGTGCTTTAGCCAGGCTCGGCCACCGGTGTGGGACAAGCGCAAACCCCTGATGAGCAAAGCCCTTCAACGGCACTCGGCGCAACGCTGGGCACAACTGTTGCTGGAGGCGCAGCGCATTGATGCGCAGATCAAGGGCCAGGCGGCGGGTTCACCGTGGATGAGCCTCAGCCGTTTGTCGTTGTTGATGGCCGGTCAGCGCCTGACACTTCCAGCCGAATAATCCTAGTTTCCAAACACCACAGAACCAATGTGGGAGGGGGCTTGCTCCCGATGGCGGCGCTGAAGTCGACACATGTATTGACTGAAACACCACCATCGAGGGCAAGCCCCCTCCCACACGTCCTATCGCGTACGCAATGAAATCTCCTACCCGCCGCCGGGCTTTACAGCTGTCCAACTTCGGCAGATGATTTGCACCGCTGCATCACATCTGAGGAGAGCATCGACCATGAGCAAAAAGCCATCCAAGCATGGCCCCAACAAGGCCAAATCCATCATCGCCCAGCCACTGTTCCGCAGCCGTCAGGAACGCGCCGGCAAGGGCAAGGGCAGCTACCGCCGCGAAGCCTTCCAGTCTAATAGCTGGGAGGCTTCTTACTTTCTGGCTGCCTGAAGGCAAGCGCCCCTCTGGCATGATAAGGTCAGCGTCTGATTTGTAATCCCTGGACCTGTGCATGCCCTCTCGTCTTTCCCGTCATTGGCACCTTCGCCAACTGATCGCTGCCTCCAGCCTCATTCTGCTTGTCGCCTGTGCGGAAAAACCTACCGCCGCCGACGCCCAACCGTTGCCAAAGCTCCAAACCGCACCCGTTGTAGCGCCCGCCGTCGTGGCCCCGCTGGCCGTGGACAATCTCGATATCCAACCGACCCAAACCTTCGCCGAATGGCAGGCGGGTTTCCGCGCGCAAGCCCTGCAGGCCGGCATTACCGCCGC
Source organism: Pseudomonas sivasensis (assembly GCF_021391435.1). Lineage (NCBI taxonomy): Bacteria > Pseudomonadati > Pseudomonadota > Gammaproteobacteria > Pseudomonadales > Pseudomonadaceae > Pseudomonas > Pseudomonas sivasensis. The sequence goes on from NZ_CP090029.1 coordinate 5,545,006, forward strand.
CGTGTTCGACAATGCCTTCGCCAATGTCACCCCCGACATGGCGGTGATCCGCGCCGACCGCAGCCAGCCGGAGTTTTCCCGCCCGGTGTGGGAATACCTCGACGGTGCCCTATCGCCGTTGCGTGTGCGTAATGGCCAGGCACTGCTAATCAAATATGCCGACATCCTGCAAAGCATCGAGCAACGTTATGGCGTCGACCGCCAAGCGTTGGTGTCGGTGTGGGGCATGGAGAGTAACTTCGGCCAGTTCCAGGGCAACAACTCGGTGATCCGCTCCCTGGCGACCCTGGCCTATGAAGGCCGACGCCCAGCCTTTGCACAGGCGCAATTGCTGGCGGCACTGCAGATCATCCAACACGGCGATATCCAGGCCGACCAGATGAAAGGCTCCTGGGCAGGCGCTATGGGCCAGACCCAATTTATCCCGACCACCTACAACACCCACGCAGTGGACTTCGACGGCGACGGTCGCCGCGATATCTGGAATAGCCCGGCCGACGCCCTCGCCTCCACTGCGCACTACCTGCAAAGCTCCGGCTGGCAGAAAGGCCAGCCTTGGGGGTTCGAGGTGAAACAACTGCCAGCGAACTTCGATTACGCCCTGGCCGATGGCGGCACCCGCAAAACCGTCGCTGAGTGGCTGAAACTGGGCGTGCAGCTGCCGCCGGGCGCCAGCATGCCAAGCAATGTCGACCAACTCTCCGCCGCCCTGCTGCTGCCTGCGGGCTATCGCGGCCCGGCGTTCCTGGTGCTGGATAACTTCCGCGCCATCCTCAAGTACAACAACTCATCGTCCTACGCGCTGGCGGTTGGCCTGTTGTCGGAGCGGTTTGGTGGCGGTGGCGTGATTCGTGGCGAGTGGCCGAAAGATGAGCTGCCGCTGAGCCGATCCCAGCGCATGGATTTGCAGACGGCGTTGAGTGCCAATGGCTATGACGCGGGCAACCCGGATGGGATTATCGGCGCCAACACCCGTAAGGCGATTCGTGCGGCGCAGCAGGCGCTGGGCTGGCCGGCGGATGGGTATCCGACGGTGAAATTGCTGGAGTCGCTGCAGAACCGTTAGATCTGCTTATGGCGACTACCGCTATCGGGGGCAAGCCCCCTCCCACATTTTGATTTGTGAATACATTCAAGTGTGGGGGGGGCTTGCCCCCGATGGCGGTTTGGCAGGCACCAACAGATTCAGGGTTTGAACACCACATCCTGCTCCAACACCACCCGCTTCTCCCCTGCATCCAAACGCACCAACGCGCCCATTGGCAGCGTCAGGTTCGGATCGCAATGCCCACTGCGCCAGCCGGCCAACACCGGTATGCACAAAGGCTCGAACGTCTGCTTCAGCAGGCGCTCCAGCGCAGCGTTATCCACCCCCGCCACATCCCCCACCAGCACACCCGCAACCTGGGCCAATTTACCGGCCAGGCGCAAGTGCGTCAGCAACCGGTCAATGCGGTAGATCGGCTCGTTGACGTCTTCGATAAACAGGATGATGCCTTCAGCGTCGATTTCGTAAGGCGTCCCCATGACCGCCGCAATCATCGACAGGTTACCTCCCAGCAAGCGCCCACAGGCAATGCCAGGCTCGATCGTGGTCAACGGGTACGCCACCGGGTGCGACAGCACACTGCCGGCGCCCATTTGTCCGCGCAGAAGGCTGAACAGGGAGGACTCGGTAGGCTGCTGCTTGTCGCCCAGCAGATCGGCATTGAGCATCGGCCCGTGGAAGGTCACGAAGCCGGCGTAGCGGCTGATCGCCAAGTGCAGGGCGGTGATGTCGCTGTAGCCCACGAATGGCTTGGGGTTGGCGCGTAGCAGTTCGAAATCCAGGCTATCGAGCAGACGCGGTGTTCCATAGCCGCCGCGCAGGCAAAAGATAGCGTCGATGTCCGGATCGGCGAAGGCGGCGTGCAGGTCACGCAGGCGCACTGCATCGCTGCCGGCGAGGTAGCCGTCGCGTTCATAGACGCCGGGGGAAATTCGCAGATCGTAGCCGCGCGTGCGCATCCATTGGCCAGCCCTTTCAACGTCCAGCACGGCGGGGCCGGCAGGGGCGATCAGGGCGATGGTGCCTTCAGAACGAAGGGCTGGAACGGCTGCTGTCATACACAACTCTCCCTAACTAGCGCGGAACGAAATGTGGGAGGGGGCGTGCCCCCGATTGCGGTGGATCAGCCAGCACATGTAGCGACTGACATACCGCAATCGAGGGCAAGCCCCCTCCCACACTGGATCTAAACCCCTATCAGGAAACCAGGCTTGCCTTGACCAACTTGGCTTGTTCGTCAGCGTGGTACGAAGAGCGTACCAACGGGCCCGAGGCGACGTTCTTGAAGCCCATCTTGTAGCCTTCCTCGGCGAACCAGGCGAAGGTGTCCGGGTGCACGAAACGCTGCACCGGCAAGTGGCTGCGCGACGGTTGCAGGTACTGGCCCAGGGTCAGCATGTCGATGTCGTGTTCGCGCATGCGTTTCATGACTTCGATGACTTCTTCGTCGGTTTCGCCCAGGCCCAGCATCAGGCCGGATTTGGTCGGAATGTGCGGCATCATCTGCTTGAATTTCTGCAGCAGGGTCAGCGACCACTGGTAGTCCGAACCCGGACGCGCAGCCTTGTACAGGCGTGGCACGGTTTCCAGGTTGTGGTTGAACACATCCGGTGGCTCGGCGGCGGTGATTTCCAGCGCCACGTCCATACGGCCACGGTAGTCCGGGACCAGGGTTTCGAGCATCACGTTCGGCGACAGTTTGCGGATTTCGCGGATGCAGTCGGCAAAGTGCTGTGCACCGCCGTCACGCAAGTCGTCGCGGTCCACCGAGGTGATCACTACATATTTGAGTTTCAGGTCGGCGATGGCGATGGCCAGGCTTTCCGGCTCGTTCACGTCCAGTGGCTTCGGCCGGCCATGGCCAACGTCGCAGAACGGGCAACGACGGGTGCAGATGTCACCCATGATCATGAACGTGGCGGTGCCGCCGGAGAAGCATTCGCCCAGGTTCGGGCAAGAGGCCTCTTCGCATACGCTGTGCAGCTTGTGTTTGCGCAGCAGGGCCTTGATACGGTCGACTTCCGGCGAAACCGGGATACGCACGCGAATCCAGTCGGGTTTCTTCGGAAGTTCGGTGGTCGGAATGATCTTCACCGGGATGCGTGCAACCTTCTCGGCGCCGCGCAGCTTGACACCGGCTTCCACCTTGGCACGCGGGGCCGGGGCCGGACGCTCGGTAACGTCCAGCGTCGGGATCATGGTTTGCACTGCATCAGTAGTCATAATCAGTCGATTCCGCCCGTTAGGGTCGTCTGCTCAGCATAGTCGAGGTGTTTGACGAGCTGCGCGCGCAGCCGGGCACTTACCTCGGCAAATTTAATCGGTGTAGCGTGTTCGCTCAGTTGGGTCATCGCCAACCCGGCATAGCCGCACGGGTTGATCCGCCGAAACGGGGCCAAGTCCATGTCCACGTTCAGGGCCAGGCCATGAAAGGAACATCCGTGACGAATCCGAAGCCCCAGGGAGGCGATTTTCGCGCCATCCACATACACACCGGGAGCATCAGGCTTGGCCGCGGCGGTCACGCCATAACTGGCCAGCAACTCGACCAGGCAAGCCTCTATCCGGCTGACCAGATCGCGCACGCCAAATCCCAGCTTGCGCACGTCCAGCAACAGATAAGCGACCAACTGGCCGGGGCCATGGTAAGTCACTTGGCCACCTCGGTCGACCTGCACCACCGGAATATCCCCCGGCAGCAGCAAATGCTCAGCCTTGCCAGCCTGGCCCTGGGTGAACACCGGCGGGTGTTCCACCAGCCAGATCTCATCGGGGGCCGAGGTGCCACGCTCGTTGGTGAACCGTTGCATGGCGTGCCAGACAGGCTCGTAGGCCATCTGGCCGAGCTCGCGAAAGCCCAGGACCTCTGGCATCACAGCACCATGTGCACGAAGCCGGTGGCCCGCAGTTCGCTGTTGATGTCGTAGAGCTGGTCCTGGCCGGTCGCAACGATGTGCAACTGGATAGTCGTGTATTTACCGGTGGTGCTGGATCGCTCATCCACTCGGTTATCGTTGATCGTGGCGTGTTTACGCACGATCTCAAGAATCGTGTCCTTGCGGCCAACACCCGTGTCGCTGATCACCTTGATCGGGTAATCGACCACCGGGAATTCGATCTTGGGTGCCTTTACTTCGGTATCGGTCATGGCGTAACGGCCTCGTAAGCGGTAAGCCGTGGCGACGGCAAAGCCCCGCGTCGGATCAACGCGGGGCTTTGCAGGTGCACACTATCAGTTGAACAAGCCGTAGAAGAATAGACGGATGCTATCCCACACGCGGCGGAAGATACCACCTTCGTCGACAGCGTCCAGCGCGATCAGGTCAGCGCTGTGCACCACCTTGTCGTCCAGTTTCACTTCGACTTTACCGATCACGTCACCCTTGGCGATTGGAGCAACCAATTGCGGGTTCATGGTCATGCTGGCAGCGAGCTTTTTCAGCTGGCCTTTAGGCATGGTCAGGGTCAGGTCTTCAGCCAGGCCGGCCTTGACTTGAGAGGTTGCGCCCTTCCATACCGGCGCGGTCGCCAGTTCAGCACCCTTCTGATAGAAGGTCTGGGTTTCGAAGAAGCGGAAACCATAGGTCAGCAGCTTTTGCGTTTCGGCCGCACGGGCCTGCTCGCTGTTTGTGCCGAATACCACTGCAATCAGGCGCTGGCCGTCACGAACAGCGGACGACACCATGCAATAGCCAGCCTCTTCTGTGTGGCCGGTTTTCAGACCATCAACGGTCTTGTCGCGCCACAACAACAGGTTGCGGTTAGGCTGCTTGATGTTGTTCCAGAAGAACTCCTTCTGGGAGTAAATCGCGTAGTGCACCGGGTCGACACGAATGATCGCGCGGGCCAGGATCGCCATGTCGTGAGCCGACGAGTAGTGCTCAGGGTTTGGCAAACCAGTCGGATTCATGAAGTGGCTGTTGGTCATGCCCAGGTCGGCCACGGTTTTGTTCATCATGTCGGCGAATGCATCTTCGCTGCCGGCGATGTGCTCGGCCAGCGCGACGCTGGCGTCGTTACCGGACTGGATGATGATGCCGTGCAGCAGGTCACTTACGGTGACTTGCGAGCCCACCTTGATGAACATGCGCGAACCGCCGGTACGCCAGGCATTTTCGCTGACGGTCACCGGGTCGTTCTCGCCGATCTGGCCGCGACGGATTTCCAGGGTCGCGATGTAGGCGGTCATCAGCTTGGTCAGGCTGGCTGGCGGCAGGCGTTGGTCACCGTTGCTCTCTACCAGCACGTTGCCGCTGGCAGCGTCCATCAGGACCCACGCCTTAGCGGCCAGTTGCGGTGAAGCCGGCACCATTTCAACCGCCCAGGCGGCCGGGGTGATGATCAGCGAGATAAGCAGGCACGTGCGTTTGGCTAAGGTGGTGATGTTCATCCGTCTCTCGAAATTGCTTATGGAAACTTGCCCTCGCGGGCAAAACTTATTCAGACAGCCCGCTACCAGACTGTCACGTGTTCGGTTGCCCGCTCACCCCTTGCCCCTGGGTTTTTATTGTTCAACGAGCCAACAACCACAGCTCAAACCCGCGCACGGGCCTGAACCATCAATTCTTTGTTATTCAGCGGTGACCACGCTGGGTTGTCCCAGGTTGGCCATGCGCACGCTGTTCTGTACTTGCGCCACTTCGCTCGGCGAGCCGATCGGGCCCATGCGCACGCGGTGCAGGGTTTGCTGGTTACGCACGATGGAGCTGATAAAGACCGGCGCGTTGACCATGCCGCTGAGCTTGGACCTTAACAGTTCTGCCGCATCCGGGTTGGCGAAAGCGCCCACTTGCAGGTATTGCCCGCCAGCGACCGAAGCACCCGACGCTGCGTGGGGTACGACCACCGTGTCCGGTGCGTGTTGCTGCGGTGGCGGTGTCCACTGTTCGATCTTGCCGGTGGATGCCGTCACTTGCGGCTGCGCACTCTGCGGTTCATTGAGCATCAGCGGGGCGGGCTTGCCACGCTGGGCCCAGTACTGCGCCGGGTCGATACCTTCGACCTTGACCCGCGCCGTACCGGTTTCGGCATAGCCGAGCTTCTTCGCGGCGGCGTAGGACAAATCGATGATCCGGTCCGAATAGAACGGCCCACGGTCGTTGACCCGCAGGATCACCGTGCGGTTATTGTCCAGGTTGGTCACCCGCACATAGCTGGGCAGCGGCAAGGTTTTATGCGCTGCGCTCATGCCATACAGGTCATAGACCTCGCCGTTGGCAGTGTTCTGACCATGGAACTTGGTGCCGTACCAGGACGCCGTGCCCGATTGCACGTAGGTCTTGGATTCCTGCAACGGAAAGTAGGATTTACCCAACACGGTATAGGGGTTGGCCTTGTAAGGGCCGGTGTGCAAGGTGGGCGTGGCATCCGGGATTTTCGACACATCGACATCCCACCACGGCGCGCCGTCTTTGTGCGCGCGGTTGATGTCCAGGCCTGGCTGGGAACGTACGGCGGTACCGCCGGACTTCTGTGGTGCCGGGCCACGGCTTGTGGAACAACTGACGACCAGCAGGGACAACGCGGCGAACGCCACCAGCTTGAGCGGTTGATTGAACGGCGATGCCCGCATTACTTGTTGCCCCGTGCTTGGACCAGCATGTCTGACAGCTGATGCACGGCCATGGCGTACATCACACTGCGGTTATAACGCGTGATTGCGTAGAAATTCTTCAGGCCCATCCAATATTCAGGACCATTTTCGCCTTCCAGGCGGAACGCCGTGACCGGCATATCATCGCGTGGCGCATTCTGACTCGACCAGCCCAGCGCCCGCAACTCCCCGACCGTCTTGGCCGGCTCGATGCCCTGGGTCAGGCCTTCATCGGCACGTTCCCCGCTGATGTCGGCGCGAATCACTACGGGCTCGCCGCCCACCCAGCCATGGCGCTTGAAGTAGCTGGCCACGCTGCCAATGGCGTCGTCGGGATTACTCCAGATGTTGATGTGGCCGTCACCGTCAAAATCCACGGCATAGGCGCGAAAGCTGCTCGGCATGAATTGCGGTAAGCCCATCGCCCCGGCGTAGGAGCCTTTGAGGGTCAGCGGGTCGACCTGCTCTTCGCGGGCCAACAGCAGGAATTCGCGCAGCTCCTTGCGGAAGAAGTCGGCGCGAGGCGGGTAATCGAAGCCCAGGGTCGACAAGGCGTCGATCACCCGATAGCTGCCGGTATTGCGCCCGTAAAAGGTTTCAATGCCGATGATCGCAACAATTACCTGGGCCGGCACGCCGTATTCCTGCTCGGCGCGGGCCAGCACGGCTTCATGCTGGCGCCAGAAGTCCACACCGCGCGCCACGCGGGCGTCGGTGAGAAACATCGGGCGATATTCCTTCCACTGCTTCACGCGTTCGGCGGGGCGGGAGATGGCGTCGAGGATCGCCTGCTTTTTCTGGGCTTCGCGGAACACGCCCATCAGCTGCTCACCTGCGAAACCGTAGTCGCGGGTCATCTCACCGACAAATTCGGCGACCTGGGGTGAACCATCGTAGTCACCGGCCTGCGCCTCTTGCGTTGCGCCCAGTAGCCCAATCAGGCCCATCCAGGACGCATGCCGAGTGGCCCAGCCGCGCATTACTTGCATTGACATCTTCACCTTATTCAAACCTGTGCGATCCACTTGCGATGCGTATGAATCGACATCAAAACCCCAAACGCTGACAGCAATGTCACCAGCGAAGTTCCGCCGTAGCTAATGAACGGCAACGGCACCCCAACCACCGGCAACAGGCCACTGACCATACCGATGTTGACGAAAACATAAACAAAAAAAGTCATGGTCAGGCTGCCTGCGAGCAATTTGCCGAACAGCGTCTGTGCCTGTGCGGTAATTACGAGGCCGCGCCCGATCAGCAGCAAATAGATCAGCAACAGTGCGCAGATGCCTACCAAGCCGAACTCTTCGCCCATCACCGCGATAATGAAGTCGGTGTGGCTCTCTGGCAAAAAGTCCAGGTGCGACTGGGTGCCCAGCAGCCAACCCTTGCCAAACACGCCGCCGGAACCGATGGCTGCCTTGGACTGGATGATGTTCCAGCCGGTGCCGAGCGGGTCGCTTTCCGGATCGAGAAACGTGAGGATCCGTTGCTTCTGGTAGTCGTGCATAAAGAAGAACCACATGGCCACGGCCACCGGTACGGCCGCAGCCAGCACACTGAGGATCCAGCGCCAGCGCAAGCCACCCATGAACAGCACGAACGCACCGCCGGCGAGAATCAGCAGCGAGGTGCCGAGGTCCGGCTGACGAACGATCAGGATGAACGGTACGCCAATCAGAATCAGGCTGATGCCTACGTGTTTAAGCTGCGGCGGCAAGGTGCGCTTGGACAGGTACCAGGCAATGGTGGCCGGCATCAGGATCTTCATGAATTCCGACGGCTGGAAGCGAATCACCCCCGGAATGTTGATCCAGCGGGTTGCGCCCATGGCGTTGTGGCCCATCACGTCCACCACCACCAGCAGCAATACACCGGCGACGTAGCCAAGCGGCACCCACCGCGCCATGAAACGCGGCTCCAACTGGGCAATCACCACCATGGACAGCAGGCCCAGGCCAAAAGACGACGCTTGCTTGATCAGAAGGTCCCAATTCTTGCCGCTGGCCGAATACAGCACAAACAGGCTCCCGGCGGCCAGGGTCAGCAACAGGATCAGTAACGGGCCATCAATGTGCATGCGCTGCAGCAACGTCGCGCGGCGACGCATCACATCCTCGCTGGAGAGGATGCGGTCAAAATTACTCTTCACTGGCCGTAACCTCGGGGTTTGAAGGGGGGCCGCCATATTCGGGCTTGAGCCTGCCGTCGTCGGCCAACAACCAGGCATCCATCACCTGGCGCACCACGGGAGCGGCAACACCGGAGCCGGACTCGCCGTTCTCCACCATGACGGCCACGACGATTTTCGGGTCGTCTGCCGGAGCAAAACCGACGAACAAGGCGTGGTCGCGGTGGCGCTCCTGGACCTTGGTGCGGTCGTATTTCTCGCCCTGCTTGATCGCGACCACCTGGGCCGTACCGCTCTTGCCGGCAATGCGGTACTGCGCACCGATTGCGGCTTTTCGCGCGGTGCCACGGGCGCCGTGCATCACTTGCTGCATACCATGGTTGACCTTGGTCCAGTCGGACGAGTCGCGCAGCACGATGTCCGGGATCGGGTTGTCATCCACCGGTTTCTCGCCCTCGATGGTCTTGGCCAGGTGCGGGCGATTCCAGATACCTTTGTTGGCCACCAGCGCGGTAGCCTGGGCCAGCTGCAACGGGGTGGCCTGCATATAGCCCTGGCCGATGCCGAGGATCAGGGTTTCACCCGGGAACCACGCCTGACGACGGGTCGCACGCTTCCACTCCCGGGACGGCATGAGGCCAGGAGATTCTTCGAACATATCCAGGGAAACTTTCTGACCGAGGCCGAACTTGCCCATGTAGGCAGACAGCCGGTCGATCCCCAGCTTATGGGCCAGGTCATAGAAATAGGTGTCGTTGGACCGCATGATCGCGGTGTCCAAGTCGACGTAGCCGTCACCGGTGCGGTTCCAGTTACGGTATTTGTGATCGTAGTTGGGCAGCATGTAGTAGCCCGGGTCGTACACGCGACTGGAAGCAGTGACCACACCTGCATCCAGGCCAGCAATCGCCACCGCGGGCTTGATGGTCGAACCGGGCGGATACAGGCCGCGCAGCACGCGGTTGAACAGCGGTCGGTCGATGGAATCGCGCAACTCGGCGTAGGCCTTGAAGCTGATCCCGGTCACAAACAGGTTAGGGTCGAAACTTGGCTGGCTGACCATGGCCAGGACCTCGCCTGTTTTCGGGTCCAGTGCCACCACCGCGCCACGCCGCCCACCCAAGGCCATCTCCGCCGCTTCCTGCAGCTTGATGTCGAGGCTCAGCACAATGTCCTTGCCGGGAATCGGGTCGGTGCGCTTGAGCACGCGCAATACGCGGCCACGGGCATTGGTCTCTACTTCTTCGTAACCCACCTGGCCGTGCAGTTCCGGCTCGTAGAAACGCTCGATGCCGGTCTTGCCGATATGGTGGGTACCGCTGTAATTGACCGGGTCGAGGCTCTTGAGCTCTTTTTCGTTGATCCGCCCCATGTAGCCGACCGAGTGCGCAAAATGCGCGCCCTGCGGGTAATGACGTACCAACTGTGCCACCACTTCCACCCCCGGCAACCGGAACTGGTTCACCGCGATGCGGGCGATCTGCTCTTCGGTCAGCTCAAACAGGATCGGCACCGGCTCAAAGGGCCGACGCCCCTGCTTCATGCGCTTTTCGAAGATCACTCGGTCTTCCGGCGTCAGTTGCAGCACCTCGACGATGACATCAAGGACTTGCTGCCAATCGCCGGAACGCTCGCGGGTCATGCTCAGGCTGAAGCTGGGCCGGTTATCCGCGACCACCACACCGTTGCGGTCGAAAATAAGCCCACGGGTCGGCGGAATCGGCTGCACATGCACCCGGTTGTTTTCCGACAGCGTGGAGTGGTACTCGTACTGGATCACCTGCAGGAAATACAGGCGGGCGATCAGCACACACATCAGCCCGACGACCAGAATCGCACCAAACACGACCCGAGCGCGTACAAGACGTGCGTCTTTCTCGTGGTCCTTGATGCGGATCGGCTGGGTCATCGGGAGGGGCGCAGACTATTTGTGGTAAGGGTGCCCGGACAGAACTGTCCAGGCGCGATACAGCTGTTCACCGATCAGAATCCTTACCAACGGGTGCGGCAACGTCAGTGCCGACAGCGACCAACGCTGGTCGGCTCGCGCGCAGACTTCCGGCGCCAGCCCTTCCGGGCCACCGACCATGAAGTTGACGGTGCGCGAGTCCAGGCGCCAGCGATCCAGTTCCACCGCCAGTTGCTCGGTGCTCCAGGGTTTGCCGTGCACTTCGAGGGTGACGATGCGCTCGTTGGGGCCGACCTTGGCCAACATGGCTTCGCCTTCCTGACGGATAAAGCGCGCTACGTCGGCATTCTTGCCCCGGGTGTTGAGCGGTATTTCCACCAGTTCCAGCGACAGCTCAGAGGGCAGACGCTTGGCATACTCGTGCCAGCCTTCTTCCACCCACTTGGGCATGCGTGAACCGACAGCGATCAGACGCAGGCGCACAGCCGTTCCTTATTCCTGGTCTTTGTTGAGCTTGTCGAAGTGCGCGTGGCCCACTTCCGGGCTGTGGTGCTTGCCATCAGCGGCACGGCTCTGCTCGGCGCCTTTCCACAGACGCTCCAGGTCGTAGAACTGACGGGCGTTGGAGGTCATCATGTGAACGATCACGTCGTCCATGTCCAGCAGCACCCAGTCGCTGTCGCCCTTACCTTCTTCACCCAGTGGCTTGACGCCTTGGGCTTTGACGGCTTCGCGGACCTTGTCCAGCATCGCGCCGATCTGGCGGTTGGAAGTACCAGTGGCGATGATCATGAAGTCGGTGATGCTCTGCTTGTCGCGTACGTCCAGAACCTGAATGTCCTGGGCCTTCACGTCTTCCAGGGCGGCAACGGCGACTTTTACCAGCTCTTCGCCAGCCAGTTCCGGACCAACGTGGGCTTCAACCGGCAGCGGGGCGCTTTTGAACGTGCCTTTGCGTTTTACTTTGCTTACGTCTTTGTTCGTCATAAAAAACTCGTTTTGCTCATATGTTCGGGCGCTCGCTGCACGACTGTTCGTGCGTTCAAGCGCGCCTTTTCAGTTCGACGCACGGTAAAGCCCGTGCGCATCGATGTAGGCCAGGACCGCGTCAGGCACCAGGAAACGTACCGACTTCCCGCTGGCCAGCAGTTGACGGATCTGGGTGGCAGACACCGCAAGCGGGGTCTGCCAGACGAATGCAATATTCCCGTTCGGCCCGGTCAGGGCCAAGGGGTCACTTACCGACCGCGCGGCCAGCAGGTTGCGCAAGGCATCCGGCGGTTCGCTGTCGGCATCCGGGCGTTGCAAAACCAGGATGTGGCAATGCTGGAGGAGTTCCTCCCAGCGATGCCAAGAGGGCAGGCCGCAAAATGCGTCCCAGCCCAAAAGCAGAAACAACTGGTCATCTACGGCCAACTCGGCGCGTATCAGCTCCAGGGTGTCGACAGTGTAGGACGGTTTATCGCGTTTGAGTTCGCGGTCGTCCACCACCAGCGGCGGTATGCCTTCTACGGCAAGGCGCACCATTTCCAGCCGTTGTTGCGGTGACACCTGCGGCGTATCGCGATGGGGCGGCCGCGCGTTGGGCATCACGCGCAACTCGTCCAGTGCAAGGGCATCTGCGACTTCGAGAGCGCTGCGCAAATGGCCGATGTGCACGGGGTCGAAAGTACCGCCGAGCAGCCCGATGCGTTTAGCCATCAAGTGCGCACATGACCGTCGCCGAACACCACGTACTTCTCGCTGGTCAGACCTTCCAGGCCAACCGGGCCGCGTGCGTGAAGCTTGTCGGTGGAGATGCCGATCTCGGCGCCCAGCCCGTATTCAAAGCCGTCGGCAAAGCGCGTCGAGGCGTTGACCATCACCGAAGCGGAATCCACTTCGTTGAGGAAGCGACGCGCATCGCTGAAGTGCTCGGAGACAATCGCGTCGGTGTGCTTGGAGCCGTATGTGTTGATGTGTTCGATGGCCTGATCCAGGTCATCAACGATGCGGATTGACAGGATCGGCGCCGTGTATTCGGTGTACCAGTCCTGTTCAGTCGCTTCGATCACGTCGGCGCCCAGCAGCGCGCGGGTGCGTTCGCAGCCGCGCAGTTCCACGCCCTTGTCGCGATAGATGGCAGCCAGCGGCGGCAGCACGCGATCGGCAATGCCGACATGCACCAGCAGAGTCTCCATGGTGTTGCACGGGGCGTAGCGATGGGTCTTGGCGTTGTCGGCGATGCGGATGGCCTTGTCGATATCGGCGGCGATGTCGATGAACACATGGCATACGCCGTCCAGGTGCTTGATGACCGGAACCTTGGCATCACGGCTGACGCGTTCGATCAGGCTCTTGCCACCGCGCGGCACGATCACGTCGACGAATTCCGGCATGGTGATCAGCGCGCCAACGGCCGCGCGATCGGTGGTTTCCACCACTTGCACCACTTCGGCCGGCAGTTCGGCCACGGCCAGGCCTTGCTGGATGCAGGCGGCAATTGCGCGGTTGGAATTGATCGCCTCGGAACCGCCACGCAGGATGGTGGCATTGCCAGACTTGAGGCACAGGCTCGCGGCGTCAATGGTCACGTTAGGTCGCGACTCATAGATGATGCCGATCACGCCCAGGGGCACGCGCATCTTGCCGACCTGAATACCGGACGGCAGGTAACGCATATCGCGGATTTCACCGATGGGGTCAGGCAGCTTGGCCACCTGACGCAGGCCTTCGATCATGTCGTCGATACGTGCCGGGGTCAGCGCCAGACGGTCCAGCAGGGCCGGTTCCAGGCCATTGGCGCGGCCGTTGGCCAGGTCCAGTTCGTTGGCCGCGGCGAGTTCGGAGCGCGAAGCATCCAGAGCATCAGCGGCGGCCAGCAAGGCACGGTTCTTCTGCGCGGTGCTCGCACGGGCGATCAACCGCGAGGCCTGACGGGCAGCGCGACCCAGGCGGGTCATGTAGTCAAGAACGGACTCAGTCATGGTCAGGGAGTCTTGGCAAAGAGGAAAGCGGCAGATTATAGCTGTGACGCCGCCCGACTGACAGCGGTCAGGGGCGGATGGTCGAAATGAACTGTAAAAACCTGGGGTTCAGCGGTAATTAAGGTGGGAGTTGTTATGATTCCGTCACATTTAGCCGCATTTCCCCTGACCGCCATGCCCAGCTCATCGCCCCAACGCCCCGCCAGCGCCCTGCCCGACGGCTTCTTCGACCGTGACGCGCAAATTCTTGCGCGGGAACTGCTCGGCAAAGTTGTACGCCATCGCGTCGGCGAAATCTGGCTTTCGGCTCGAATTATTGAAACGGAAGCCTATTACGTGGCCGAAAAAGGTAGCCACGCTTCACTCGGCTACACAGAAAAGCGTAAGGCTTTGTTTCTGGATGGCGGCCATATCTACATGTACTACGCCCGTGGCGGCGACTCCCTGAACTTCAGCGCACATGGACCGGGCAATGCCGTATTGATCAAATCGGCCTATCCGTGGGTCGATGACCTTTCCGGCCAGGCGAGCCTCGCGCAGATGCAGTTGAACAACCCGAATGCCGATGGCAGCCCGCGCACCTCGCAGAAGCTGTGCGCTGGCCAAACGTTGTTGTGCAAAGCGCTGGGACTCAAAGTGCCGATGTGGGACGCCAAGCGCTTCGACCAGGAAAGGCTGTATGTGGAAGATGTCGGCCAGGTACCGACGCAAATCATCCAGACGACCCGCCTGGGCATCCCCAGTGGCCGCGATGAACACCTGATGTACCGTTTTGTCGATGCAAGCTATGCACCGTACTGCACACGGAACCCGCTGCGCCGAGGCCAGGTCGAAGGCCGCGACTATTTTCTGATTTGAATTTTGTGGTGATGGAGTGACGTTTATGGGCCAATGGCTCGATAGCATTACCGGCTGGCTGACCCTGAACCCACAATGGCTGGCGGTGGCGGTGTTTATCGTCGCGTGCGTGGAATGCCTGGCGATTGCCGGTTTAATCGTACCGGGCACGGTATTGCTGTTTGCCATTGCCGCATTGGCCGGCAGCGGCGCGCTGTCGTTGAGTGAAACACTGTTGCTGGGCTTTCTCGGCGGTTTGCTGGGCGATGGGGTTTCCTACTTTCTGGGCCGACATTTCCACCAGAACATCCGCCGCCTGCCCGGTCTGCGCCACCACCCCGAATGGATGAACGGTGCAGAGACCTACTTCCACAAGTACGGCATCGCCAGCCTGCTGGTCGGACGCTTCATCGGCCCCTTGCGCCCGATGCTGCCGATGGTGGCCGGCATGTGCGATATGCCGTTCCCACGCTTTGCGGCAGTGAGCGTCCTCGCCGCAGCCGGCTGGTCGGTGGCCTACTTGCTGCCAGGCTGGGCCACCGGCGCCGCGTTCCGCCTGCCATTACCGGAAGGCTTCTGGCCTGAGGCCGGCGTTGTCACGGCGTGCCTGGCGGTACTGCTGGGGCTGGGTTTGAACAGCAGCCTGCGCGACCACCGGCGCACCACCTTGTGGATAGGTTGCGCCAGCCTGACGTTGTTGATCGCACTGTTTATCGGTTATCCACACCTGAATGATTTCGATCAGGGTCTGAGCGCACTGGTGCAGGAGCATCGCAGCGCTTGGCTGGATGAAGCCATGGTGATGGTCACCCAATTGGGTGAGTTCAAGAAGATGTTTGTCGCCAGCGCCGTCTTCACCGGGCTTTTGCTACTGGCTCGACAGTGGCGCCACGCCATCTTTGTGGGCGCCACACTGGCCGGATCGGCGGTAATCAACACCGGGAGCAAATTGTTTTTCGCCCGCGGCCGCCCAGAAATCCTTACCGACCCCCTGACCAGTTTCAGCATGCCCAGCGGCCATGCCTCCGGCGCCTTCGCGTTTTTCCTGGCGCTGGCGGTGCTGGCAGGTTGCGGCCAACCGACACGGCTGCGCCTGACGTGGATACTGCTGGGCTGCATTCCCGCCGCATTTATCGCCTTGTCCCGGGTTTACCTGGGCGCCCACTGGCCCTCGGACATCCTGGCCGGCACGCTCCTGGCGATGACGGTGTGTGCGTTCAGCCTGACAGCCATCCAGCACCGCAGCCCACTGCCACCCTTGCGCAAAAAAACATGGTGGCTGCTGCTGCCTGCCATAGTGGCAGTCTTGAGCTTTATTGCACTCACCGGCACATCCCACGCACTGCTGCGCTACGCCTACTGAGTGAAAAGCTCTTCCTGTAGCTCATCAAGCAGCATCTGGATCGCATCCAGGCGCTGCTGCGGGTCGTCGAGTTGCAGCAGGTCGATCTTGTCGGCCTCGGTAAAGGGCAAGAGATAAGCAAGCTGATTGCCCAAGGCTTGCTGGCCCTCGGCGTGGGCGTCCATGTCCAGCGAAGAGACCATCGGATGCTCGGCCAGGGCCTGGAGCAATGCCAACAGATCAGCGTCCTCTTCGTCTAACGGCTGGTCCGGCTGCTCATCCAGCCATTGCACCTCGGCCACCAGCAACTGGTCTTTTTGCACGCCCGTATCGAGCACGCGAAAACGCCGCCCACCTTCGACACGAATCCCCAGCAGGCCATTGTCCTGCTGCTTGAAGTCGCGAATCAGCGCTTCACAGCCGATCAGCGCGTAGCCGTCCGGAGCCATGCCTACTTCCTTGCCGTCAAGGATGCACACCACGCCGAAGCTTTCGCCCTTTTTCATGCAGCGGCTGATCATGTCCAGGTAGCGCGCCTCGAACAGTTGCAGATCGAGGGTGCAGCCAGGGAACAGCACGGTATTGAGCGGGAACAGCGCCAGACTCATAAAGGTTTCCTTAAACCTGGTTTAAACAATCACTGACACAGCCAACGGCAGGAACACCGCCGTGGCCACGCCCATCAGACTCATGGCCAGCGCCGCAAAGGCGCCACACTCTTCGCTTTCCTGCAGGGCCACCGAGGTGCCGACCGCATGGGCGGTCATGCCCAACGCCATGCCACGCGCCTCGGGACTGTGCACACCCAGGCGCGAAAGTAACGCCGGCCCCACCATCGCCCCCACGACCCCAGTGATCAGCACAAACACCGCGGCCAGTGCCGCCACGCCGCCGATCTGCTCGGCCACCAGCATGGCGATCGGCGAGGTCACCGACTTGGGCGCCATGGTCATCAGCATCATGTGTTCAGCGCCGAACCACCAGCCGAGCAGCACACACAGGCCGGTAGCCAATACACCGCCTATCACCAGCGTAGTAAAAATTGGCCAAAATAATTGGCGAATGCGCCGCAGATTCAGATAAAGCGGCACCGCCAGCGCCACCGTGGCAGGCCCCAGCAGAATGCCCATGATCTCGGTGCTCTTGCGGTACTCGGCATAGCTCAGGCCGCAGGTGAGCAACACGCCGATCACCAGCAGCATGGAGACCAGTACCGGTTGCAGGAAGATCCAGCGGGTTTTCTCGAACCCCACCAGCACCAGTTGATAGGCGCCCAGGGTAATACCGATACCGAATAGCGGGTGATGAATCACGGACGTCCACGCGCCATGCCAGTCGAAGATCATTGATCCTTCTCCTTGCGCTTGACCATCTGCTGCATCAGTACGCCAACGAATGCCATGGCGATCACCAGTGACAACACCAGCGCGCCGACGATGGCCCAAAAGTCAGCCGCGATGTCCTTGGCGTACACCATCACGCCGACTGCCGGCGGCACCAGCAGCAGTGGCAGATACCGCAACAGGCTGCCAGCGGCCAGGCTCAACGGCTCGCCCACCTCGCCACGCCAGATCAGGAAACCCAGCATCAGCAGCAGGCCAATGATTGGCCCCGGCAGAACCGGCAACAGCAAATGATTGATCGCCGTACCGATCAACTGAAACAACACCAGCCATGTCAGACCACGTAACAGCATCCGCTTTCTCCCCCCTCTGAACTCGCCCGCATTATAAGCATGCCGGCCCTATGCATCGGCATTCGCCAAAAGCATGGTGGGTTGACCGGGCTGGTCGCCCGTGATGATCTACATTGGTTCTCTGTAATCCATAAAAACAGCATCGATGAACCAAGGAGAGACGCAATGCCCTATGTACCTGTAGCGCAGCTCAAAGATTATGTCGGCAAGGAACTGGGACGTTCCGAATGGCTCACCATCGACCAGGCACGTATCAACCTGTTCGCAGAAGCCACTGGCGACCATCAGTTCATCCACGTCGACCCGGTCAAGGCTGCGCAAACGCCGTTCGGCAGCACCATTGCCCACGGTTTCCTGTCGCTATCGCTGATACCCAAGCTGATGGAAGACATCCTGATCATGCCCGAAGGCCTGAAGATGGCGGTCAACTATGGCTTGGACACCGTGCGCTTTATCCAGCCGGTCAAGGTCAACTCCAAGGTGCGCTTGAACGTGATCCTCACTGACGTCACCGAGAAAAAGCCCGGCCAGTGGCTGTTAAAGGCCACTGCCACGCTGGAGATCGAAGGCCAGGAAAAACCGGCCTACATTGCCGAGTCGCTTTCACTCTGTTTCGTGTAAGGCCATCCCTGTGGTGAGAGGCTGAAACTCACCACGGGGTATGTAAATTTATGTATGAAACTCGCAGCTGCGGCATACTCGGCGCTCAAATATCCGGATCCCGCTATGCGCCCACTCGCCCCCCTTGCCCTTGCCCTGTTGCTCACCGCTTGCGGAGACGGCGAATCGCTGTTGCCGCCCGATGCGCGCCTGCCCGACGGCGGCCGCTATCGGGGCGATGTGGTCAACGGCCTGCTGCAAGGCCAGGGCCGTGTGGACTACCCCAACGGCAGTTGGTACGCCGGCGCGTTCGACAAAGGCCAGTGGCACGGCCAGGGCGAGTGGCATGGCAGCAACGGCGAAGTCTATAAAGGCCAGTTCCAGCAAGGCCTGTTCGATGGACAGGGCAGCCTGACCACCGCAGCCAGCCAGTATGTCGGCGGGTTCCGCAACGGTCGGCGCAACGGCGAAGGCACCCTCAAAGAGGGGCAAATGACCTATCGCGGCGAATTCAAAGACGATCAGTATTCCGGTCTAGGCCGCCTGGAGCTGGCCGACGGCAGCCAATACCAGGGCCAGTTCGCCCACGGCAAGCCGAACGGCGAAGGCCAGCGCAACGACGACAGCGGCAATCAGTTCAGTGGTCGCTTCGTCGATGGCCAGTTGGAGGGCAACGGCACCTTCAACAGCGCCGACGGCGACATCTATGTCGGTCAGTTCAAGCAGAACCAACTCAACGGCAAGGGCCGCTATGAAAACGCTGACGGCGACGTGTGGATCGGCCAGTTCAAGGAAGGCGCGCTCAGCGGCAAGGGCGAACTGATCGGCGTGGATGGCAGCCACTACGTCGGCTATTTCAGCGATTGGCGCTTTACCGGAGAAGGCCGCCTGAACCTGACCGACGGCAGCTTCTACATCGGCGGCTTCGACAGCGACAACTATCAGGGCCGCGGCACGCTGGTCCTCACCGACGGCACGGTGCAGGCCGGTACCTGGGTCAACGGCATGCGCGTGCGTGACGCGGACGGCACATTGTTGCCTGACCCACTGGAGATCGGCGTGCTGGCCCAAGGGCATTTGCTCGATGCTGCCTTTGCCGCCGTGCCCGCCTCCACCCCTGCCGTGGAGTTGTACACCCTAGCGGTGGCCGGCGACGGCAAACAAAGCGTGTTCCTGCGCGAAGCCGATTACGTCAGCAACATGCTCGCCACCCGCTTCGGCGCACGTGGGCAGATCCGTTTGGTCAACCACCGCGACCATATCGCCGACCGCCCCCTGGCCACCCGCGAAAGCTTGCGCCGTGCCGTGCAAACCCTGGCCGAGCGCACAGGCCCGGAAGACCTGGTGTTTATCTACATGACCAGCCACGGCACCCACGAACACGAACTGGTGCTGGATCAGCCGCGCATGGAGCTGGCCGATTTGCCCGCCGATGAGCTGGCCGCCGTGCTGACACCGCTGAAAAACCGCGACAAGATCATCGTAATTTCCGCCTGCTATTCCGGCGGCTTTATCCCGGCACTCAAAGACGACCGTACGCTGATCATGACCGCCTCCCGCGCCGACCGCGTGTCCTTCGGTTGCTCCGAAGAAGCCGACTTCACCTACTTCGGCGACGCCCTCTTCGCCCAAGCCTTCAACCAGACCGACGATTTGCAGCAAGCCTTCAAGCTGGCACAGCTGCATGTGAGCGAGCGCGAACAGGCCGACAATTTCGAAGCGTCCGAACCGCAGATCTGGGCCCCCAAAGGCGTGATTGCCCACTGGCAACTTTTACGCAAACAGCAGGCACGAAAGGCGCTCGAAAGCGTCTCAATGAATAGCAAGGAAGCCAAAGGCAACTAAGCTGCAACGTGTAACAAGGGGGAAACACTATGTACCTGACACCTCAGCATATCTTGCTCGCAGGGGCCTCCGGCCTCACTGGCGAACACCTGCTCGACCGCCTGCTCAACGAACCCACCGTGACCCGCGTGCTCGCGCCGAGCCGCAAGCCATTGGCCGAACATCCACACCTGGAAAACCCGGTGGGCGACCCAGCGGTGTTCCTGCCGCAACTGAGCGGCCGGGTGGATATCGCTTTCTGCTGCCTGGGCACCACAATCAAAAAAGCGGGCTCGGAAGAGGCCTTCCGTGCGGTTGACCTGGAGATGGTCGTCGCCTTCGCCAAGCGCGCACGGGAAATGGGCGCACGGCACCTGATTGTGATCAGCGCGATTGGCGCCGATCCGAAATCTTCGATTTTCTACAACCGAGTCAAAGGGGAAATGGAGCAGGCACTCAAGGCCCAAGACTGGCCGCAACTGACCATCGTGCGACCGTCGCTGTTGTTGGGGGAGCGGCTGGAACCCCGTTTGGCCGAACAACTGGCAGGGCCGCTGTCACGGCTGATTCCAGGCAAGTACCGCGGCATCGAGGTGTGTGAACTGGCCCGGGCCATGTGGCGCCTGGCGCTGGAAGAGCAGAATGGGGTGCGGATCGTAGAGTCGGACGAACTGCGCAAGCTCGGCAAATAAAGCCGAACACAAAGCAAAATGTGGGAGGGGGCTTGCTCCCGATGGCGGAGGGTCAGTCAACATATTGGGTGACTGATACACCGCTATCGGGGGCAAGCCCCCTCCCACATTGGTTTTGTATTGCCTTCGGGTCAGCGCTAGAGCCCGCCCGTGGCGTTAAATCCCACTCCGAGCACCGTCAACACCGACAGCGGCAACAGCAAAGTGTCGAGCAACGCACTGGCCGGCAGGTCGACACCGGGATAGCTCGGCGCCTCAGCACCAAACCGGTCCTTGGCGCAGCAACCTCCATTCATTGCGTACAAGTCCAACCGCGTGCCGGCATACACCACCGGCGCGCCGGGCTGCGCAGCGTCCAGCGTACGCGCGGTGGCGCAGCCGCCCAATTGCAACGCCAGTATCACCAACAGTGCCTTATTCATCGCTGCTCAAATGGTGTTCGCCCCAACGCGGCAGCATGTCCTGTGGAATATTCAGCAGGTTGAGAATGCGCGCCACCACAAAATCCACCAGGTCATCGATGGTCTGCGGCTGATGATAAAAGCCCGGCGACGCAGGCAAGATGGTCACGCCCATGTTCGACAACTTGAGCATGTGTTCCAGATGAATGCTCGAATACGGCGCCTCGCGCGGCACCAGGATCAACTGGCGGCGCTCCTTCAATGTCACGTCTGCCGCGCGCTCGATCAGGTTATTGCAAGCCCCGGTGGCAATCGCCGACAAGGTGCCGGTGGAGCACGGCACAACAACCATTGCCGCCGGTGCACCGGAGCCCGAGGCCACCGGCGACATCCAATCTTCTTTGCCGTAAACCTTGATCTGCCCCGGCGCCGCACCGGTGTACTCAGTGAGGAAGGCCTGCATCATCTGCACCTTGGGAGGCAGTGCCACGTCGGTCTCGGTCGCCATCACCAACTGCGCGGCCTTGGAGATCAGGAAGTGCACCTCGCGATCTTCACGCACCAGGCAGTCAAGCAGACGCAGGCCGTAGGGCGCGCCCGAGGCACCGGTCATCGCCAGGGTGACGCGTTCCGGCCCGCTCATTTCAGCGCCTCGGCCAGTTTGCCGTGCAAGCCGCCGAAGCCGCCGTTGCTCATGACCACCACATGGGTGCCAGGCTTGGCCTGCTGCTTGACGAACTCAATGATGCCCTCGATGGAATCACAGACTTTCGACGGCACCGTGCACTGGGCCGCAATCGCCGGTAAGTCCCAGCCAAGATTGGTCGGGGCGTACCACACCACCTGGTCGGCATCGTTGACGCTTTCCGGCAGGCCGTCGCGGTGTGCACCGAGCTTCATGGAGTTTGAGCGCGGCTCGACAATAGCAATGATCGGGGCATCGCCAACGCGCTTGCGCAGTCCGTCAAGGGTGGTGGCAATGGCGGTTGGGTGGTGGGCAAAGTCGTCGTAGATGGTAATCCCATTCACGTCGGCGACTTTTTCCATGCGGCGTTTTACGCTTTTGAATGCGCTCAGCGCAGCAATGCCCATGGAAGGCACCACGCCCACATGCCGTGCGGCAGCCAGAGTGACCAAGGCATTGGCAACGTTGTGCTGACCAGTCATGTCCCACTCGACGATGCCTTGGGCCTCACCCTCAAACAGCACTTCAAACCTGGAACCGTCTTCACTGAGCAACTTAACCTGCCATTGCCCACCCGCACCGGTGGTTTGCACTGGTGTCCAACAGCCCATCTCGATCACGCGCTGCAACGCCGGCTCGGTAGTCGGGTAGATGACCAGGCCTTCGCTTGGGATGGTGCGCACCAAATGGTGGAACTGCCGCTCGATAGCGGGCAGATCGGGGAAGATATCCGCATGATCAAACTCAAGGTTATTGAGGATCGCCGTGCGTGGACGGTAGTGGACAAACTTGGAGCGCTTGTCGAAGAAGGCGCTGTCGTACTCGTCAGCTTCGATCACAAAGAACGGCGTGTCGCCCAGGCGCGCGGAGACCGAGAAGTTTTGTGGCACGCCGCCGATCAGGAAGCCAGGACTCATGCCTGCATGCTCCAGCACCCAGGCCAGCATGCTGCTGGTAGTGGTCTTGCCGTGGGTACCGGCAACGGCCAGTACCCAGCGGCCTTGCAGCACATGATCGGCCAGCCATTGCGGGCCGGAGACGTACGGTAAACCTTTGTTGAGCACGTACTCGACGGCCGGGTTGCCACGGGACATGGCATTGCCGATCACCACCAAGTCCGGCACCGGGTCGAATTGCGCCGGATCGTAACCCTGGGTCAGTTCAATGCCCTGCGCTTCGAGTTGCGTGCTCATGGGCGGGTAAACATTGGCATCGGAGCCTGTCACGTGATGGCCCAGCTCTTTAGCCAGAACCGCCATCGAACCCATGAAGGTGCCGCAAATACCAAGAATATGAATGTGCATAGTCGACCTCGTAAACATCGAGGCAGGTTAGCGCAGGGGGGCGAAAATCGCACTCTTTAGCTGTAGGACCAAACCACGATCATCCGGGCAGGGACGCGCGTGCGATGCCGTGCCGGCGCAGCTTTCTATACAACGTATTGCGGCTGACCCCCAGTTGCTCCGCCGTATGGGACATGTGCCAGCGCTGTTGTTCCAAGGCCGTTAGCAAGGCAAGTCGCTCGGCGTCTTCCAGGGGCGACTCGGCGGTCTTAGCCTCAACCACCGGTTGCGGCCGGGCCTGGCGGATCGACGCGGGCAAATCTTCAAGGCCCACGCGCCCGTCGTCACACAGCGCCGCCAACGTACGCAGCACCGTGCGCAGTTGTCGGACGTTACCGGGCCAGGCAAAGGTCAACAGCGCCGAACGCGCCGCCGGCTCAAGTTGTATAGTCTGCTCGCCCGCCTCTTCAGCCAGCAGAAAATCCAGCAACTGAGATTTATCGCTGCGCTCACGCAGCGGTGGCAGCCCAACTTCCAGCCCGTTGAGCCGGTAATACAAGTCCTCACGGAAACTGCCGTCCTGGACACGCCCCAGCAAGTTGCGGTGCGTCGCGCTGATAATTCTGACGTTAACCGCCTGGGGCTCACCGCCGATAGGCACCACCATACGGTCCTCCAGAACCCTTAATAAGCGGGTTTGCAGAGCCAGAGGCATATCACCGATTTCATCGAGGAACAGAGTGCCGCCGTCAGCCTGTTGCAACTTACCCTGCATGCCCTCCTTCCGCGCGCCAGTGAAACTGCCACCGCGATAGCCGAACAGCTCGCTTTCGATCAGGCTTTCCGGGATGGCGGCACAGTTGAGGGCGACGAAGGCTTTGTCGGCACGCTGGCTGGCATGGTGCACGGCCTTGGCGAAGGCTTCTTTACCGCTGCCGGTTTCCCCATTAATCAGTAGCGGCACATCTCGCTCGAATACCCGCAGCGCCTTGCGAAAATCATTTTGCAACGCCGGATCACCCAGGCAGATGCCAGCCAGGCGGGCGGGCTCAGCCTTCGCGATGGGTAAAGACACACTGCGTGGCTGACCACGCAGTGCGGCAAACAAGCGCCGCCCATCGCGGGTGCGCAGTGGCCAACTGGCGGTCGCATTGGCACTGGCGCGACCGAGTAATTGATCCAGAGAGCAGTCGAAGAACGCCTCCACCGGCTGCCCCAGCAGGTTGCCTCGAACCTGCCCTAGCAGATTCAGCGCGCTCTGGTTCATCGCGCAAATGCGCCCTTCACCATCGAACGCCAGCAACCCTTCGCTGAACAGGCCCACGGACTCGGCCTGCAGATGAAAGCGCAACAGCCAGTGGTGCTCGAAATGGCGCAGGAAGTAGCAGCTCTCGATCATCTTCGCTGACAGGTTCACCAGCGCCATGGTGTGAAACTGACTCTGGCGCGATACCGCTTCCCGGGCTGACGACACGTCCAGCACCGCCAGCAATTCACCATGGGGGTCGAACACCGGGCTCGCCGAGCAGGTCAGCCCGGTGTGGCGGCCACGGAAGTGTTCATCGCGATGAATGGTCAGGGACTGACGCTCCACCAGGCAGGTGCCGATGCCATTGGTCCCTTCGCAGGCTTCACTCCAATCGGCACCGAGCCACAGACCGGCGCGCTCGAAAATCTTGCGCTCGGACGGCGCGGTGACACAGTTGAGGATCACTCCGCGCGCATCGGTCAGCAGTACCGCGTGGCCGGCACCGGAGAGCTGCTGGTGCAGGCTATTCATCTCACTGCCGGCGATGTGCAGCACTTGCTGCAGACGCTCGCGGCTTTCCAACAGGCGCCCGTGTTCAAGCACGGTGGGTGCGATGGTCTGCGCGGGATCCAGGTGGTAATCCTCCAGGCACCGCAGCCAGGAACGGGCGATGGACGGATCGCTGGAGGGGTCACGGCCACGTGCCACGGTGAGGACTTGCTGGGCATGGCGACTGAAATGATCGTTGTGCATGTTCTTATTATTCTCCCTGCGTGAGAGCGTCCAGCATCCCCCAGCCCTGCAAGAGATGCAATCCCGTGCAGACCCACCGGTCACAGGCTGTACCGTTTATGGCACAAAGTGTCACCCAGGCTGTGCCAGGCGTGTGACAGCAATGCCTTGCAACACACCCCACCCCCTTGATTTACCTGGCCCTCAAGGCAGTGGCCCGACCTTTGCTCTACGCTTTATCAAGCGCTTGAGCGCTGCACTCCAATAAACATAAAAGCCAGGAGATACCACCATGCGTTACGCACACCCCGGTACTGAAGGCGCGATCGTTTCGTTCAAGGCCAAGTACGGCAACTACATTGGTGGCGAATTCGTTGCGCCGGTCGACGGCAACTATTTCACCAACACCTCGCCGGTAAACGGCAAGCCCATCGCCGAATTCCCGCGCTCCACTGCCAAAGACATCGACAAGGCCCTCGACGCCGCCCACGCCGCCGCTGACGCCTGGGGCAAGACCTCGGCCCAGGACCGCTCGCTGGTGCTGCTGAAAATCGCCGACCGCATCGAACAGAACCTCGAACTGCTGGCCATCACCGAAACCTGGGACAACGGCAAAGCCGTGCGTGAAACCCTCAACGCCGATATACCGCTGGCCGCCGACCACTTCCGCTACTTTGCCGGCTGCATCCGCGCCCAAGAAGGCACCAGCGCCGAGATCAACGAACACACCGCGTCCTATCACTTCCACGAGCCTCTGGGTGTGGTTGGTCAGATCATCCCGTGGAACTTCCCGCTGCTGATGGCCGCCTGGAAACTCGCCCCGGCCCTGGCCGCCGGTAACTGCGTGGTACTCAAGCCCGCCGAGCAAACCCCGCTGGGCATCAACGTGCTGATGGAAGTCATCGGCGACCTTCTGCCACCGGGCGTGCTGAACGTAGTACACGGTTTCGGCAAAGAAGCCGGCGAAGCCCTGGCCACCAGCAAACGCATCGCCAAGATCGCCTTCACCGGCTCCACCCCGGTGGGTTCGCACATCATGCATGCGGCGGCGGAGAACATTATTCCGTCCACCGTTGAGCTGGGCGGCAAGTCGCCGAACATCTTCTTCGCCGACATCATGAAAGCCGAACCGTCCTTCATCGAGAAAGCCGCCGAAGGCCTGGTGCTGGCGTTCTTCAACCAGGGCGAGGTGTGCACCTGCCCATCCCGTGCGCTGGTGGAAGAGTCGATCTACGACGACTTCATGAAAGTGGTGATGAAGAAAATCGAGCAGATCAAACGCGGTGACCCGCTGGACACCGACACCATGGTCGGCGCCCAGGCGTCCGAGCAGCAGTTCGACAAGATCCTGTCTTACCTGGAAATCGCCAAGGGCGAAGGCGCGCAGTTGCTCACCGGCGGCAAGGTGGAGCAGCTCACCGGCGACATGGCCGGCGGTTATTACATCCAGCCGACGCTGCTCAAGGGCACCAACGAAATGCGTGTGTTCCAGGAGGAAATCTTCGGCCCAGTGGTGAGCATCACCACCTTTAAGGACGAAGCCGAAGCCCTGGCCATTGCCAACGACACTGAGTTCGGCCTGGGCGCCGGCGTGTGGACCCGCGACATCAACCGCGCCTACCGCATGGGCCGGGCGATCAAGGCGGGCCGAGTGTGGACCAACTGCTACCACTTGTACCCGGCGCATGCCGCGTTCGGTGGCTACAAGAAGTCCGGTGTGGGCCGCGAGACACACAAGATGATGTTGGACCACTACCAGCAGACCAAGAACTTGCTGGTGAGTTACGACATTAATCCACTGGGCTTCTTCTAACTAACATCCCCTCCCACTTTTGAAACAAGGTCATTGATGGGAGGGGGTTTTCCCCTCCCACACTTAGATCGTCACAAGTACTTGCGAATAGCATTCGGCACACAGAGGCCGAGTTAAAAACAATAACAACGAAAGGTACTTCTTCATGCCTAGCGAACCGACTGGATCTTCTGTCGACTTCGAAAAAGTTGACTCCCAATACTTCCAACAACGCGAACTTAAAAAAGGCGCCGCCGGCTGGGTGCTGTTAGTTGGGCTCGGCGTTGCCTACGTTATTTCCGGCGACTACGCCGGCTGGAACTTTGGCCTCGCCCAAGGTGGCTGGGGCGGTATGTTCCTCGCCACATTGCTGATGGCCACCATGTACCTGTGCATGTGTTTCTCCCTGGCCGAACTGTCTTCGATGATCCCTACCGCTGGCGGTGGCTACGGCTTTGCCCGCAGTGCCTTCGGGCCTTGGGGCGGTTTTCTCACGGGCACGGCCATTCTGATCGAATACGCCATAGCCCCCGCCGCCATCGCGGTGTTTATCGGCGCTTACTGCGAGTCGCTGTTCGGCATTGGCGGTTGGATGATCTACTTGGCGTTCTACATCATCTTTATCGGTATCCACATCTTTGGCGTTGGCGAAGCCTTGAAGCTGATGTTTGTCATCACTGCCATCGCCGCGGTTGCACTGGGCGTGTTCCTGGTGTCGATGGTGCCGCACTTCAACGTCGCCAACTTGCTGGATATTCCGGTGACCGAGGCCAAGGGCGCCAGCACCTTCCTGCCGTTTGGCTACGTCGGCGTGTGGGCGGCAATTCCCTACGCGATCTGGTTTTTCCTGGCCGTAGAAGGCGTGCCGCTGGCCGCCGAAGAAACCAAGAACCCCAAGCGCGACCTGCCTCGTGGCCTGATCGGCGCCATTGTGGTGCTGACCAGCTTTGCCTTGTTGATCCTGGTGATTGCACCGGGCGGCGCGGGCACTTACGCGTTGATCAAATCCGGGAACCCGCTGGTGGAAGCGCTGGCGTTGTCCTACGGCGGTTCGACCTGGATGGGCAGCTTCGTCAACCTGGTTGGCTTGGCCGGACTGATCGCCAGCTTTTTCTCGATTATCTATGCCTATTCGCGGCAGATCTTCGCCTTGTCCCGTGCCGGCTATCTGCCGCGCAAACTGTCCCAGACCAACAAGAGCAAGGCACCGGTACTGGCGCTGGTGATCCCCGGCATTATCGGTTTCGGCCTGTCGCTGACAGGCCAGGGGGATTTGCTGATCCTGGTGGCGGTGTTTGGCGCGACCATTTCCTACGTACTGATGATGGCCGCGCACATAACCCTACGCATCCGTCGCCCCAAAATGGACCGTCCTTACCGCACGCCGGGTGGCATTTTCACTTCAGGGGTTGCCTTGGTACTCGCCTGCGTGGCCGTAGTTGCGGGCTTTCTGGTGGATCCACGGGTGGTGATTGGCGCCGCGATCATCTATGGAGTATTAATTGCTTACTTTGCTTTCTACAGCCGGCATCACTTGGTAGCAGGCACACCCGAAGAGGAATTCGCGGCGATCCAGGCCGCAGAGGCCGCCTTGCACTAACTGCCGTAAACCTCGACGCGGGCTGCTGCCCGCGTCGTCAAGGAGACACTGTATGGCAAGCTTTTCCCACGCGGTGGGTGCACAAACCTACCGCTTCGACAGCCTCAAGGACGTGATGGCCAAGGCCAGTCCCGCGCGCTCCGGAGACTTTCTCGCCGGCGTCGCCGCGCAGAACGACGGTGAGCGGGTGGCGGCGCAAATGGCGCTGGCAAATATCCCGTTGAAACACTTTCTTGAAGAAGCGCTGATCCCCTATGAAAGCGATGAAGTCACCCGACTGATCATCGACACCCACGACAAGCAGGCTTTCGCCGTTGTCAGTCACCTGACCGTCGGTGGCCTGCGCGACTGGCTGCTCAGCGACGCCGCCGATGAACATTCCCTACGCGCCTTGGCGCCGGGTCTGACACCGGAAATGGCTGCTGCGGTGTCCAAGATCATGCGCGTGCAGGACTTGGTACTCGTGGCGCAGAAGATCCGCGTCGTCACCCAGTTTCGCGGCACCATGGGCCTGCGCGGTCGCCTGTCGACCCGCCTGCAACCTAACCACCCGACCGACGAGCCGGCGGGCATCGCTGCGAGCATTCTCGACGGCCTGTTGTACGGTAACGGCGACGCCATGATCGGCATCAACCCGGCCACCGACAGCATCGCCTCGATCTGCGCGATGCTGGAGATGCTCGACGCCATCATCCAGCGCTACGAAATCCCCACCCAGGCCTGTGTGCTGACCCACGTCACCACCTCCATCGAAGCCATCAACCGCGGCGTGCCACTGGATCTGGTGTTCCAGTCGATTGCCGGCACCGAGGCGGCCAACGCCAGTTTCGGCATCAACCTGAATGTGCTGCAGGAAGGCTACGACGCGGGCTTGAGCTTGAACCGGGGCACTCTGGGCCAAAACCTGATGTATTTCGAAACCGGCCAGGGCAGCGCCTTGTCGGCCAATGCGCATTTTGGCGTCGACCAGCAAACCTGCGAAACCCGCGCCTATGCCGTGGCACGGCATTTCAAACCGTTTCTGGTAAACACGGTGGTCGGGTTTATCGGCCCCGAGTACCTGTACAACGGCAAGCAGATCATCCGTGCCGGCCTGGAAGACCACTTCTGCGGCAAATTGCTGGGTGTACCGATGGGTTGCGACATCTGTTACACCAACCACGCCGAAGCCGACCAGGACGACATGGACACCCTGCTGACCCTGCTGGGCGTGGCCGGGATCAACTTCATCATGGGTATCCCCGGCTCCGACGACATCATGCTCAACTACCAGACCACCTCGTTCCACGACGCCTTGTACGCTCGCCAGACGTTGGGTTTAAAGCCGGCACCGGAGTTTGAACAGTGGCTGGCAAAAATGGGCATTTTTACGCAAGCCGACGGCAAGGTGCGCTTCGGCAACAGCCTGCCACCGGCGTTTCGCCACGCCCTGGCGCAATTGGGATGAAGGAGCCGCCTGTGCAACTCGACCTGCCTGAAAACCCGTGGTTGGAACTGCGGCGCCTGACCCCGGCGCGTATTGCCTTGGGCCGTACCGGTACCAGCATTCCTACCAACGCCCAGCTTGATTTCCAATTTGCCCACGCCCAGGCGCGGGACGCGGTGCATCTGCCTTTCGACCATGCTGGCCTTAGCAGTCAACTGGCCGAACGTGGGCGTGACAGCCTGTTGCTGCACAGCGCCGCAACCGACCGGCATAGCTACTTGCAACGTCCGGATTTGGGGCGGCGCTTGAGTGACGAATCGGCACAGAGCCTGCGGGATTACGCGGCAGCGCATCCCGGCGGCGTGGACCTGGCGGTCGTGGTGGCTGATGGTCTGTCGGCGCTGGCAGTGCATAAACATACGTTGCCGTTTCTTACGCGCATGGAAGAACAAACCCACGCCGAAGGGTGGTCCTTGTCGCCGGTGATCCTGGTGGAACAGGGGCGCGTGGCGGTGGCCGACGAAATCGGGCAACTGCTCGGCGCCAAAATGGTGGTGATCCTCATCGGCGAACGGCCGGGGCTCAGTTCGCCGGACAGTCTGGGGCTGTATTTCACTTACAACCCCAAGATCGGTCTCACCGATGCCTATCGCAATTGCATCTCCAACGTGCGCTTGGAAGGCTTGAGTTACGGGATGGCGGCCCATCGTTTGCTGTATTTGATGAAAGAGGCGCGTCGCCGGCAGCTCTCGGGGGTAAACCTCAAGGATGAGGCGCAGCTGCAGACCATCGAGTCCGACGATCCGAACCTGATGAAAGGTAATTTCCTGCTCAGCCCACCGCAGGACTGATCCCGGCACGATTGCGCTTTTTGGCGTCTTTAGGCAGCATCAATTCACGGCCGCACGTGTGGTCATACCCATCTGGAAGTTGAGGCCTGGCATGCGGATTACTCAAGCGACCCTGGAACACCTGGACCTGTTGACCCCGCTGTTCGTCAAATACCGCGAGTTTTATGGGGCCCTGCCGTTCCCGGACTCATCGCGGGCTTTTTTGGAAAAGCGCCTGCGCCGCAAGGAGTCGGTGATTTACCTGGCCTTGGCCGATGATGACGACAAGAAGTTGCTTGGTTTTTGTCAGTTGTATCCGAGCTTTTCGTCGCTTTCGCTCAAGCGGGTGTGGATCCTCAATGACATCTACGTAGCAGAAGACGCACGTCGGCAGCTGGTGGCGGATAACCTGATGCGCACCGCGAAAAAGATGGCCAAAGAGACGCACGCAGTGCGGCTGCGGGTGTCGACCAGCAGTGACAACCAAGTGGCGCAGAAGACGTACGAGTCAATCGGGTTTCGTGAAGACACCGAGTTCAAGAACTACACCTTGCCGATCAGCGAAGACTGACTCCCGGACACCGTGGACACCTTGTGGGAGGGGGCTTGCCCCCGATAGCGGTTTGTCAGTCAGACTATTTATAACTGACCCACCGCTTTCGCGAGCAAGCCCGCTCCCACATTGATTTCTGGCGATCTTCAGACCTCACGCCACGACATCCCCCGCTACAAAACCAACACGCTTTTCACCTCTCAATCCGTATAATGCGGACCTTTCAGGGTTGTAAGAAATGCGGCATACACTTGTAGCCTTATTACCCGAGCTTCCGCACAGGCCTGCTGAGCCGGGCCGTTCACACAGGTGCCATCCATGGATTTCAACCCGCTCGACCTTATCCTGCATCTCGACGTCTACCTCGACCTGCTGGTAACCAATTACGGTCCGTGGATCTACGCCATTCTGTTTCTGGTCATCTTTTGCGAAACCGGCCTGGTGGTCATGCCGTTCCTGCCAGGCGACTCTTTGCTGTTTATCGCCGGAGCCATCGCCGCAGGTGGCGGCATGGACCCGGTATTGCTGGGCGGCCTGTTGATGTTGGCGGCAATCCTCGGCGACAGCACCAACTACGTAATCGGACGAACAGCCGGAGAACGCCTGTTCAGTAACCCGAACTCGAAGATTTTCCGCCGCGACTATCTGCAAAAAACCCACGACTTCTACGACAAGCACGGCGGTAAAACCGTGACCCTGGCGCGCTTCCTGCCGATTCTGCGCACCTTTGCGCCGTTCGTGGCCGGCATCGCGAGAATGCCCTACCCACGGTTCTTCGGATTCAGCGTGCTGGGCACTATCCTCTGGGTCGGCGGCCTGGTGACCCTGGGCTACTTCTTCGGCAACGTGCCCTTTATCAAGAAAAACCTGTCGCTGCTGGTGGTGTTCATCATCCTGCTGTCCCTGGTGCCGATGATCATTGGCGTGTTCCGCAGCCGTTTTGGCCGCACTTCCTCCGAAGCCAAGCAGCAGTAACCTGCGATGTGGTCCCTCAGCGCCTGGCGTCGCCGGCGCCTGCTGGCCAAGCACCCGATTGCCGATGAAACCTGGCAACGGGTGCGCCACCACCTGACCTTCCTCGACGGTATCAGCGCCGAGCAGGACCAGTGGTTGCGCGAAGCCTGCGTGGTGTTTCTCGCCGAAAAACACCTCACCGCCCTGCCGGGCGTCGAGCTGCACCAGGAGCAACGCCTGCTGCTCGCCGCTCAGGCGCAATTGCCACTGATGAACCTCGGCGACCTCGACTGGTATCAGGGCTTCCACGAAATCGTGTTGTACCCCGACGATTTCCTGAGCCCCCAGCGCCATCGAGACAGCAGCGGTATCGAACACGAGTGGGACGGCGAACACAGCGGTGAAGCCTGGCAGCAAGGCCCGGTGATCCTCGCCTGGCCGGGCGTACTCGCCAGCGGCCAGTGGGAGGGCTACAACCTGGTGATCCACGAACTGGCCCACAAACTCGACATGCTCAACGGCGACGCCAACGGCCTACCGCCGCTGCACCACGACATGCGCGTGCAGGAGTGGGCCAGCGTGATGCAAAGCGCTTATGACGATCTCAATCGCCAGTTGGACGCCAACCCGGACGCCGACACCGAGATCGACCCCTACGCCGCAGAAAACCCCGCGGAATTCTTTGCGGTCACCAGCGAATATTTTTTCAGTGCCCCGGATTTACTGGTCCGCACTTATCCACAGGTGTATGCCCAACTCAGTCGCTTTTATCGCCAAGACCCCTTGGCCCGCCTGACCCATCTGCAAGCCCACGACCCGCGTTATCAGCCACAAGACGAATGACCGTACGACGTCTGGCGCATGGCATCGCCGTCAGAATATGCCTATAATCGCCGCCACTTTTAGGCCAATCCGGCCATGTCATATGGCCAACTACGGGGGCAACGCCCAATGAGCTACAGCAAGATTCCGGCTGGCAAAGACCTGCCGAACGACATCTACGTCGCCATCGAGATTCCGGCCAACCACGCGCCGATCAAATACGAAATCGACAAAGACAGCGACTGCCTGTTCGTTGACCGTTTCATGGCCACCCCGATGTTCTATCCGGCCAACTACGGTTTCATCCCGAACACCCTGGCTGACGACGGTGATCCCCTCGACGTGCTGGTCGTAACGCCTTACCCGGTCACCCCTGGTTCGGTCATCCGCGCACGTCCAGTCGGCATCCTGAACATGACCGACGACGGCGGCGGCGATGCCAAAGTTATCGCAGTCCCACACGACAAGCTGTCCCAGCTGTATGTGGACGTGAAGGAATACACCGACCTGCCACCACTGCTGCTGGAACAGATCAAGCACTTCTTCGAGAACTACAAAGACCTCGAAAAAGGCAAGTGGGTGAAGATCGACGGTTGGGGCAACGCAGACGCCGCCCGCGCCGAGATCATGAAGTCGGTTGCAGCCTACAAAGGCTGATACCCGCTCTTCATTGCCCCGGCAATTAAAAAGCCCCGATTATTCGGGGCTTTTTTGTGGGAAAACTAAACAACAAGTTCAAAAATTAGTACACGCCGTTCAACTAAGCGATACAACTGAAAGATCAAGCCACAACTAAGCAAAAACCTACAGGCGCAATTCAACGCATGGTTTATTTGATTGGTTTTCTTGGCCAGTAAACTCTGCGTTTATGAATACATCAGGTGATCGTTTAAAAGTGCTATTGCAGGAAGTTCATCTTTCCGCATCCGACTTCGCCAAAAACCGTGGTGTCACGCCTCAACACGTGAACAACTGGTTCAAACGCGGTGTACCCATGGGCCGACTCAACGAGTTTGCAGAACTTCTCTGCGTCTCCAGCCGTTGGCTGCGCACCGGCGAAGGCCCCAAACACCCACCGGCCAACTTCCTGCTGGAAGGCCCAGACGCCCGGAAAGGACTGCCCAGCACCCGAGAAGGAGGCGGAAAGTACCTCACAGGCCCAACCTGCCCTCCGGAACCACTCGACGTGGAGATTCCCCTCCACCCCACATTCACCTCAACCGAGCGCATCCGCGTCTCCCTGCATACTCTCGAAACCCTTACCGTCAACCCTGACCGCGCGGTAGGCGCCTACATGGTCGACAACAGCATGATCGACATCATCCAACAGGGCGCCACCCTCGCCATCGACAGAGGCCGCACCCAAATCATTGATGGCGAAATCTACGCCGTCGAACACGACGGCATGCTGCGCATCAAATATCTCTACAACCGTCCAGGGGGAGGGTTGCGCATGCGAAGCCACAACGCCAGCGAACACCCGGACGAATACCTCAACCATGAAGAACGCTTCGAGCAGAACTTCAAAATCGTCGGCTGGATATTCTGGTGGTCCACCCTCAACAACCGCCGCCCGCCCGTGCCGCTGGATGAGCACCTATTAGGCTGGGAAGGCTCTAAATCGGAACCGGAGGTGGGCATTTAAGGTGAATGTGGGTATCATGCGCCGCACATTTGGCAGGGGGTGGCTTAAGGCTAACCACCCTGCTCGGCGAAGCGGAGGAGTTCCCGCGGATGCCCCTACTATTCAGCCCGACGCAATGTGGGCTGAGCGATTTGAAGGCTGGTGAGGTTTGTCAAAAACAAGCTGAGGCAGTCCCCGAGAAGCCGGCCACAAGCCGGCTTTTTAATGCCTCTAATAATCTCCCCCTCTGCAAATCAAGCCAACGTGCACGCATCCTCTTTGCCTCCGCTCGCTCCCAACGCCATGCCCAGCCTCCATCCTTTGTCCCTTTTTAGTTGACAGTAAGACTCCCCTCGCCCGATTTATCCTCCAATCACGACCCATTAATCTGTGCCCATGTTGAACGCAACGCCAAACCCACTTAAACAAAAAAAGGATTCAACCATGAGCACTCCGACCTACAACCGCTTGAACAAAGACGACGCCGTAGTCCTGCTGGTCGACCACCAGACCGGCTTGATTTCCTTGGTGCAAGACTTCTCGCCCAACGAGTTCAAGAACAACGTGCTGGCACTGGCCGACCTGGCCAAATTCTTCAACCTGCCGACCATCCTCACCACCAGCTTTGAGCAAGGCCCCAACGGCCCTCTGGTGCCTGAGTTGAAGGAGATGTTCCCGGACGCGCCGTACATCGCTCGTCCTGGCCAGATCAATGCGTGGGACAACGAAGACTTCGTCAAGGCGATCAAGGCTACCGGCCGTAAGCAGATCATCATTGCCGGCGTAGTAACGGATGTGTGCGTAGCGTTCCCGACCTTGTCGGCGTTGGCAGAAGGGTTTGAGGTGTTTGTGGTGACAGATGCATCCGGCACGTTCAATACCACCGTGCAACAAGCGGCATGGAGCCGGATGACGCAAGCCGGTGCACAGTTGATGAACTGGTTCTCGGTGGCGTGTGAGCTGCATCGCGACTGGCGCAACGATATCGAAGGACTGGGCAATCTGTTGTCCCAGCGTATTCCCAACTATCGCAACTTGATGAATGGTTATGCGGCGCTGACAGCCCATCAGAAATAAGTCAGCCGAAATTCCCGATAAGCCTGCCTTGAAAAGCAGGCTTTCGGTGTTCACCTGAGCGTAACCCGCCCGTTCACGCTCAACTTGCTCGAGGCTTGGCAACTGTTTTGCAACTGCCGGCAACGTGCCCATCCCGCGTGTTTCGGGACCACCTGTGTTCAATCGACTTTGCGATTTACCACCTCGTAATTCCCACCACTCATTTGCCCCACTCCCCCATGTCTGCTAGTGTCCCGCCGGTTTACCGTCTACCGGAATAGCCGCCATGGCCCGCAAAAAAGTTGCACTCGATTTCGAACAATCCCTCGCCGACCTGCAAACCCTGGTCGAGCGTCTGGAGAATGGCGAGTTGTCGCTGGAGGACTCGCTGACGGCGTTTGAGCAAGGCATCGGCCTGACTCGCGACTGCCAGAGCGCGCTGGCGCAGGCGGAGCAGAAGGTACAGGTGTTGCTGGAGCGTGACGGGGAGTTGGCCGAAGAACCTTTCGATGCGGAACAGCCGGAATGATCGACGCGTATCAGGCCAGTAGCCAAGCCCGGGTGAATGCGGCGCTGGAGCCCTTGTTTGTTGCGCCCAGCGCAGAAATGAACCGTCTCTATGCAGCCATGCGCTATAGCGTGATGAATGGCGGCAAGCGTGTGCGCCCGTTGCTGGCGTATGCGGCGTGTGAAGCCCTCGGTGCGCCTGCCGATCAGGCCAACGGCGCGGCGTGTGCGGTGGAGCTGATCCACGCTTATTCCCTGGTACACGACGATTTGCCGGCAATGGACGACGACGATCTGCGTCGCGGCCAGCCAACCACTCATAAAGCCTTTGATGAAGCCTATGCGATTCTGGCCGGTGACGGCCTGCAAAGCCTGGCGTTCAGCGCATTGCTGGACCCGGGCTTGAGCAGCGTCAACGCCGAGACTCGCCTGCGCATGGTCACCGCCCTCGCCCACGCTGCGGGCCCGGCCGGTATGGTTGGTGGGCAGGCGATCGACATGGGTTCGGTCAGTCTCAAGCTGGATCAAAAAGCTCTGGAACATATGCATCGCCACAAGACCGGCGCGCTCATCGAGGCTGCCGTGCACCTCGGTGCCCTGGCCAGTGGCCGGGCCGAAGCTGCGCAGTTGGCGGCCTTGCAGACGTATTCCCGCGCCATCGGCCTGGCTTTCCAAGTGCAGGACGACATTCTCGACGTGGAAAGTGACACGGCCACCTTGGGCAAGCGCCAAGGTGCCGATATCGCACGGGACAAACCGACTTATCCTGCGCTGCTTGGTCTCGACGCTGCCAAGGCATATGCCCTGGAACTGCGCGACCAGGCCCTGGACGCCCTGCGACCTTTCGACGCGGCAGCCGCGCCACTGCGTGACCTGGCGCGGTATATCGTCGAACGCCGCCACTGATAACAGCGGCCATTGCAGCCGCATATCGGCCAAGTTCGGCGCTCTGCGTGGGCAGTTTGCGATGCTTGAGGTAAACTGCCGCCTCTTCTTATACCTATAACGATTCGCCTGATGCCCACGACGTTTCAAGAGATTCCCCGCAAGCGCCCGTCCACGCCCCTGCTCGACCGTGCTGTCACGCCGGACGGCCTGCGTCGTCTGGGTGAAGCCGAGCTGGAAACCCTGGCCGATGAACTGCGCCTGGAATTGCTCTACACGGTCGGTCAGACCGGTGGGCATTTTGGTGCAGGCCTGGGCGTCATCGAGCTGACCATCGCGTTGCATTACGTGTTCGATACCCCGGACGACCGGCTGGTGTGGGACGTGGGCCATCAGGCGTATCCGCATAAAATCCTCACCGGCCGACGCGAGCGCATGAGTACCCTGCGCCAAAAGGACGGTGTTGCCGCCTTCCCGCGTCGCGCCGAGAGCGAGTACGACACCTTTGGCGTCGGTCACTCCAGCACCTCTATCAGTGCAGCGCTGGGCATGGCGATTGCCGCCCGCCTGCAAAACAGTGATCGCAAGGCGATTGCGGTGATCGGTGATGGCGCGTTGACCGCCGGCATGGCCTTCGAAGCGCTGAACCATGCTCCTGAAGTGAACGCCAACATGTTGGTGATCCTCAATGACAACGACATGTCGATCTCTCGCAATGTCGGTGGCCTGTCCAACTACCTGGCAAAAATCCTCTCCAGCCGTACCTACGCCAGCATGCGCGAAGGCAGCAAGAAGGTGCTCTCGCGTCTGCCCGGCGCGTGGGAAATTGCCCGACGCACCGAAGAATATGCCAAGGGCATGCTTGTCCCCGGTACCCTGTTCGAAGAGCTGGGCTGGAACTACATCGGCCCTATCGACGGCCACGACCTGCCCACTCTGATCGCCACGCTGCGTAACATGCGCGACCTCAAAGGCCCGCAGTTCCTGCATATCGTCACCAAGAAAGGTAAAGGCTTCGCCCCGGCGGAAGTCGACCCGATTGGTTACCACGCGATCACCAAGCTGGAACCTGTGGACGCCCCAGCCGCTGCGCCGAAAAAGGCCAGCGGGCCGAAGTATTCCGGTGTGTTTGGCGAATGGCTGTGCGACATGGCCGCTGCCGACTCGCGCCTGGTGGGCATTACCCCGGCGATGAAGGAAGGCTCCGACCTGGTGGCGTTCAGCGAGCGTTTCCCGCTGCGCTATTTCGACGTGGCGATTGCCGAGCAGCACGCGGTGACTTTTGCCGCCGGTATGGCCTGTGAAGGCGCCAAGCCAGTAGTAGCGATTTACTCCACGTTCCTGCAACGCGGTTATGACCAGCTCATTCACGATGTGGCGGTGCAGAACCTTGACGTGCTGTTCGCCATCGACCGCGCGGGTCTTGTAGGCGAAGACGGCCCAACTCACGCCGGCAGCTTCGACCTATCGTACCTGCGTTGCATCCCCGGCATGCTGGTAATGACGCCGAGCGACGAGAACGAACTGCGCAAGATGCTCAGCACTGGCCACCTGTATAACGGCCCGGCCGCCGTGCGTTACCCGCGTGGTAATGGCCCGAATGCAGTGATCGAAAAAGATCTGGAGCCGATCGAGATCGGCAAAGGCATCGTGCGTCGCCAGGGCAGCCAGGTCGCGTTCCTGGTGTTCGGCGTGCAATTGGCCGAAGCACTGAAAGTCGCCGAAAAGATCGACGCGACCGTGGTCGATATGCGCTTCGTCAAACCGCTGGATGAAGCCTTGGTACGCGAGATCGCCGGTAGCCATGAGTTGCTGGTGACCGTTGAAGAGAACGCCATCATGGGGGGCGCCGGCGCGGCAGTCAGTGAGTTCCTGGCACGGGAGAATATCCTCAAGTCGGTGCTGCACCTGGGCTTGCCGGATGTGTACGTCGAACACGCCAAGCCAGCGCAGATGCTGGCGGAGTGCGGCTTGGACGAAGCAGGGATCGAGGCTTCGGTGCGCGCACGAATGGCGCTGCTGGACCTGTAGAAACCGGATCAACATGTGGGAGGGGGCTTGCCCCCGATAGCGGCAGTTCAGTCAACAACTATGCTGACTGACAGGCCGCCATCGGGGGCAAGCGCCCTCCCACATTTGATTTGTGTCACCTTCAAAAGCTGTGAACAGTCTATGAATCGCCTGTACCTTGCCCTGCTGCTTCTGCCCTCCCCTGAATTGCTCGCCGAAACCCGCGACGAGGCCCTGAAGCTCCCCGAAGTGGTCATCAGCGCAAACCGTCAGGTGCAGGCGCGCAACGACAGCAGCGCCGCCAACTCCGTCTTCACCCGCGATGACATCGATCGCCTGCAACCCACCAGCCTCACTGACCTGCTCAGCCGAGTGCCCGGCGCGCAAGTCGCGCGAACCGGCGGACGCGGCAGTTTGCCGGGGATCTACCTACGCGGCACTAAATCCGCCCAGAGCCTGGTGCTGGTGGACGGCCAGCGCATCGCCAACACCACGTCCGGCGACAGCGGCCTGCAATACCTGAATATCGACCAGATTGAGCGCGTGGAAGTCCTGCGCGGCTCGCGCTCGGTGATCTACGGTAGCGATGCTATTGGCGGCGTAATCCAAGTGTTCACCCGGCGCAACGCCGCGCAAGGCCTGCAACCGCGCGTGAAACTGGGTTTTGGCAGCAATAACACTTGGGAGCGCAGCCTCGGTCTCTCGGGTGGCGATGAACACACGCGCTTCAACCTCG
This sequence comes from Pseudomonas sivasensis, assembly GCF_021391435.1. NCBI lineage: Bacteria > Pseudomonadati > Pseudomonadota > Gammaproteobacteria > Pseudomonadales > Pseudomonadaceae > Pseudomonas > Pseudomonas sivasensis. The sequence continues at coordinate 5,584,789 of NZ_CP090029.1, forward strand.
GGGCGAGCCTGGATGAAACTGCCGGTATCAATTCGACCCACGAATCCTTCCCCAGCGACGGCGACCATGATGCCTATCGCAACCAATCGGTGAGCCTGAACCTCAGCCATTCGTTCAGCGATGCGCTGGAGGTGGGTTTCAACCTGCTGGATAACCGTGGCAAGTCGGAGTACGACAACAGCTTCGGCCGCTACGACATCGTCACCAAGCAGACTGTTGGGCAAAAACCCTACACCGACTACGCCGTGAGCAGCGCCAGCGGTTATATCGACGCCACGTTCAGTGAGCGCTGGCAATCGCGCGTGGAACTGGGCCACAGCGAGAACCGTGACATCAAACGCGACACCCTCAGTGATTATTTCAGCGCATTCAACACCTACCGCGACTCCGTCAACTGGCAGAACGACCTGACCCTGGATGAACAGAACAGCCTGATCTTGGGCGGTGACTGGTACGAAGACCGCTTCCACGGCTCCACCACTTTCACCGAAAACAGCCGCTGGAACCGCGCCGCCTTTGTGCAGCACCGCTTCCGCAGCGAACGGTTCTCCACAGAGCTGGGTTTGCGCCACGACGAGAACCAGCAGTTCGGCGGCCAGAACAGCTGGAGCGGTACGCTCACCGTGCCGGTCAATCCCGACAATGACCTGTTACTGAGTTACAGCGAAGGATTCCGTGCGCCGACCTTCAACGACTTGTATTACCCGCAAACGCAATACAGCAACCCCAACCTGCAGCCCGAAACCTCGAAAAGCTACGAAGTGCAATGGCGCAGCCAACTGAGTGACAGCACGCGCCTGGAAGCCTCGGTGTACCGCACCGACCTGAGCAATGCGATCATCCTCGACCGTACCGACAAACCGCAGAATGTGGCATCGGCGCGCATTGATGGCTTTGAAGCGGCGCTGAAACAGGAACTGTTCGGCTGGCAGGGCAACCTGGGTGTTTCGATCATCGACCCACGCGACCGCGACAGCGGCCACACGTTGGCCCGTCGTGCACGCCGCACATTGAGCCTGGATATGGATCGGCAATTCGATCAGGTAGGCGTGGGCGCCAGTTGGCAGGCCATCAGCAATAGCTACGACAATGAAGACAACACGCAGCGCCTGGGCGGCTACGGATTGCTCGGGTTGCGCAGCAGTTGGGCGGTTAGCCGAGAAGTAGCGCTGTCGCTGAAGGTTGATAACGTGCTGGATAAATCCTATTCGCGGGCACGTTATAGCTACAACGATCCGGCATTTCTGAACAATCAGGATTACCGTGAAGAGGGCCGGGCGTGGATGCTTGGTGTGACCTGGACACCTGAAATCTGATTGTCGCCTGGTACTGGCTTCATCGGCTCGGGGCAATTACCTGACACAGCCGCGCCAGCGCTTCCAGCATCTGCCCGCTGGGCCGTTCCAGGCCTTTGTCCGGAACCAACTGTACCCGCGCCGCCATGCTTGGCCAGTCCTTCCAGGCGTCCTTCTGAGCCTGATCGCCCACCAGAATCATTTCGGGATTACGTTGCAACACCGACTCGATGCTGACCTGCGGTGCGGGTAGCCTCAGGTCGTCAAACACGTTGCGCGCACCGCACACGCTCAGCGCGTCGCTGATGATCTGGCCACCGCCCACGGTGTACAGCGGCTGGTTCCACACCTGATAGAACACCCGCAACGGTTCGACACGTTGATAACGCTGGCGCAACCCGGCCAGGCGCTCGCGCAGTTGCGCGGCCAATTGCCGGCCGGCGTCGGCACGGCCTAATTGCTCGGCTATGGCCTGGACTTGGGTGGTCAACTGTTCGAGGCTATGAGGTTCGGCGACGTACACCGGAATATTCAGGCGTTGCAGCTGCTCGCGCTGGGCCGGGCCGACACTGCCGGGCCACAGCAGAATCAGGTCGGGATTGAGGCTGAGCAGGCGCTCCATGTCTAACTGGCCGTAATGCCCCACCGATGGCACCTTCACCAACTCGGCCGGCCGTTCGCCGCCATCAAGCACGCCTACCAGCAGATCGGCAGCACCCAGTTCGACCACGATTTCAGATAGGGATGGCGCCAGGCTCACCACCCGCTCGGCGGCCAAGGCCTGTGCACTCAGTGTCAGCAGCAGAAGCGCCAGCCAGCGGTGCATCATCCGAGTTGACGGGGAATGCGGTAGAGGTAAAACAGCACCATCGTCGACAGCGCCAGCAGGAACAGCGGCACCGCTTCCAGGCCAACGAACACCGCCAGCGCGCCCACCCACGCGGGAATCGCCGCCACCAGCAAAGCCGTGCGCCGGCGGGCCGCGAGGGTGATCCAGGCAGCCGGTTCTTCGGGAGTATCGAGAGCTTTTGAGGTGGCGATCAGCGCGTGTTTATAGCCGTGGAAGTAACGCAGGCTTAGGAACATCGAGGCCACGCCAGCGATGAAGAACGGCATCGCCAGCACGGGCAGCAGCGCTACCTGGCCAAACACCAGGTTGAGCACGAACAACGGAAGCAGCGCCAAGGCCAGGTACTGCCACCAGTTGAAGGACAGTCGCCGCTTTACCTGGCCACGGGTCACGCGCGGTCGACCTCGCCCTGATGCTCGTTGCCCATCATATGGTCGAGCTTGCTGGCTTTGGTCGCCAGATAGAGCTTGTTGTGGGGGTTTTGCCCGGTATGCAGCGGCACACGCTCGGCCACGGTGATGCCCATCTCGGTCAAGGCTTTGACCTTGCGCGGGTTGTTGGTCATCAGACGCAGGGATTTCACGCCCAGGTGCTCAAGCATTGGCAGGCAGATCGCGTAGTCACGCTGGTCTGCAGCGAAGCCCAGGCGCTCGTTGGCCTCAACGGTATCAGCGCCGCCGTCTTGCAGCTCGTAGGCGCGGATTTTGTTCAGCAGGCCAATACCGCGGCCTTCCTGGCGCAGATACAGCAGCACGCCACGGCCTTCACGGGCGATGGCGCGCATGGCCGCCTCCAGTTGCGAGCCGCAGTCACAGCGCTGGCTGAACAACGCATCGCCGGTCAGGCACTCGGAATGCACACGACCCAGTACTGGCGCGCCATCCGCGATATCGCCGAGGCTGAGCACAACGTGCTCACGCCCGGTGGCTTCTTCGAGAAAGCCGTTCATGGTGAACGTGGCAAAAGGGGTAGGCAGCTTGGAAGCGGCGACGAAAACGACGGGCACCGTGTGCTCCTGATTTCAGATTTTACAGAGGCGGGCATTGTAACAGCAGGTTCCTGCACACGCTTAAGCTGAATGATCGCTGATAAAGATCAATCGGTTCGATTGGCCTTCATCTCGGTTCTATGCAGTTAGAAGGGATACGGCAGGTTCCAGCGCTGGAAGATCGGCTTCAGCACGCCGCTTTTGACCAGCACGGCCATGCGCTGATCGTACACGGTGCGTAACGAACGGCCGCGCTCGGTATCGGCAAAGCCAACGTATAGCGGCAGGTCGATGATGTGGGTAAGCCTGAACGCGGAAGGGTCTCGCGCCTGTTTGAGGACGTATTGCGTTTCGCTGAGGGCATCAATGTAGAAATCGGCCCGACCATGCTGGAGCATCGGTAAAATCCCATCGCGCCGCTGAATCTGGTTGAAACGTCGCACATTGGGCAAGTACGCCTCGTACCGATAGCCGCGTACCCAGGCCAGGCGGTATTCGCCCAGCGTTGCGGCGCTCGGAGTCGGGGAGGTTGCCAGCCCAAGGGCGTAGATAGCGTCGGAGTCCAACTTCCAGTGCGGGTAAAGAACGCCCGTGACCTCGTCACGGTAAGAGCCGACCCAACCATCTACCTCACCGCGCTGGGCCAGGCCCACCGAGCGGGTATAGGGCTCGATGCGGGTGTGCAGAGTGATCCCGACCGGCTCGAAGACCTGCCGCAGCACATCCCAGGCCAGACCGCTGCCGTCCGCATTGGTGTAGCCGTCCCAAGCCTCACTGGCAAGCATGATCTTGCCTGGTACAACAGACTCATCCTGCGCCAGGACCCACGCCGGAATGACACACAGCAGTGTCAGCAGCCAGTGGCGCACATCCATGGGTACGACCTCCTGCAATGCTTTGCTTGCGTAATGACGTAGTAGAGGGTAGCGCAGCACGCCGACTCAGGGCGTCTCGCGAAAGTGCTGATAACCCCGGATGGCCGGAGTGATGTCCTGCCCGTTGGCGTCGAGGAGCGTCACACCCTGCCCCGCCTGGACACGGCCAATAACGTGCACCGGCCAACCCGCGGCCAGCAGCGGTGCCAACTCGACGGACGGCAAGGTGAAGGCCAGCACGTAGTCGTCGCCACCGCTCAATGCAGCCACCCGCGCCTGGTCATCACCGACAAACGCCAGCAAGGCGCTGGACAGCGGAAGCTTCTGACGCTCGATCAACAGGCTGACGGCCGACGCCTTGGCGATATGCCCGCAATCGGCCAACAGCCCGTCGGAGATATCCATCGCAGCCGTCGCCTTGCCCCGCAGCGCCAGCCCTAAAGCCAACTGCGGCTGCGGTGACCAGTAATGGGCCAGCAGAGGATCAGCGATGGCCGCATCGGCGTTGCGCTGGCCCAGCACGAGTGGCAAGGCGCCAGCGGCATTGCCCAACTCACCGCCCACGCACAGCAGGTCCCCCGGCTGCGCACCGCTGCGCGTCAACGCCTGGCCCGCTGGCACACGGCCGAACACCGTCAGGGTCAAACTGAGCGGCCCCCGCGTGGTGTCGCCGCCCACCAAGCCCACGCCGCAGCTTAGCGCCATGGCGTTCAAACCCTGGGCATAGCGTTGCAACCAGTCGGCATCGACGGTGGGCGTAGTGAGTGCAAGGGTAAACGCGAGGGGGTTGGCGCCCATGGCAGCCAGATCGCTCACCGCCACCGCCAGCGAACGCTGGCCGAGCAGGAACGGATCGCAAGGGTCGGCAAAGTGCACGCCTGCCACTAAGGTATCGGTGGAGATTACCAGTTGCTCCCCGGCAGGGAGCGCCAGCAGGGCGCAGTCGTCGCCGATCCCCAAGGCAATGCCCTCGCCGCCCTGCGCACAGGGCGCGGCGGCAAAGTACTTGTGGATCAGCTCAAACTCGCCCATCGAGAACTCAAGCGCAACTTAGCGCTTGTGTTCCTTCACTTCGGCTTCACGCAGGCGCGGAGCCAGCTTGTCGAGCACGCCGTTGACGAACTTGTGACCGTCGGTCGAACCATAGACTTTCGCCAGCTCGATACCTTCGTTGATCACCACGCGGTACGGCACGTCGACGCGCTTGAGCAGTTCCCAGGTGGACAGGCGCAGTACGGCCAGTTCAACCGGGTCCAGCTCTTCAAGGGTCAGGTCCAGGCACGGCGTCAATGCAGCGTCGATCTCGGTCAGGTTGGCCGGAACGCCGTGCAGGATGTCGTGGAAGTAGCTCTGGTCGGCAAAGGTGAAGTCGTTGTCGACGCGAAATTGCGCTTCGATTTCGTTCAGCGAAGTACCGGCCATATGGCGCTGGTACAACGCCTGGGTGGCGAGCTGACGAGCAGCACGGCGCTTTTCGCTCTTCGAAGGTTTGCCGGCGTCCGCTGGACGCTCGTCACGCGGGTTGAAACGATCGCTCTCGTCGGAAATCACTTGGCCTCCAACTGCGACAGCAGGCTGACCATTTCCAGGGCGGACAGAGCAGCTTCAGCGCCTTTGTTGCCGGCCTTGGTGCCGGAGCGCTCGATGGCTTGCTCGATGGAATCAACGGTCAGTACGCCGAAAGCGACTGGCACGCCGAACTCCATGGACACCTGGGCCAGGCCCTTGGTGCATTCGCCGGCCACGTATTCGAAGTGCGGGGTACCGCCACGAATCACAGCGCCCAGGGCGATGATTGCTGCGTATTCACCCTGCTGAGCAACTTTTTGCGCAACCAGTGGAATTTCGAAGGCGCCAGGGGCACGGATAATCGTGATATCGCTTTCGCTCACACCGTGGCGAACCAGGGCATCCACGGCACCGCTTACCAGGCTTTCAACCACGAAGCTGTTGAAGCGGCCAACCACCAGGGCATAGCGGCCTTTGGGGGCGATGAAGGTACCTTCGATGGTCTTCAGGGTCATTCGACAAATCTCTTAAAGAGCCGGGACGCGAAAAGTGCGTCCCTCAGTGATGATTTAACCGCGAACAAGGGGCAAAAGACGCCAGCCTTTATTCGGAGGGCACGTATTCTACAACTTCCAGATCGAATCCGGATATCGCATTAAATTTCATCGGTGCGCTCATGAGGCGCATTTTGCGCACACCGAGGTCACGCAGGATCTGCGAACCGGCACCGACGATGCTGTAGGTGGTCGGTGTTTTAACCTGGGTCTGCTCGGCGGTCTCGCGGATATGGGCAAGCAATACATCGCCGTCCACCGGGTTACCCAGCAGCAGCACCACACCGCTGCCCGCCTCGGACACCGCAGCCATCGCGGCGCGCAGGCTCCAACGGCCCGGTTGCTTGACCATCAACAGGTCGCGCAGCGGGTCCATGTTGTGCACACGCACCAGGGTCGGTTCGTCTGCGCTGATGGTGCCCAGGGTCAGGGCCATGTGCACATCGCCCTCCACTGAATCACGGTAGGTCACCAAATTGAATTGGCCCAGTTCGCTGTCCAGTGGCTGCTCGGCAATCCGCTGAACGGTACGTTCGTGGATCATCCGGTAGTGAATCAAGTCGGCAATGGTGCCTATCTTGATGTTGTGCTCGGCGGCAAATGCTTCGAGTTCGGCGCGACGAGCCATGGTGCCGTCGTCGTTCATCACTTCGCAGATCACACCGCTCGGCTCGAAACCGGCCATGCGCGCCAGGTCGCAGGCTGCTTCTGTGTGGCCGGCACGGGCCAGGGTGCCACCCGGTTGGGCCATCAGCGGGAAGATGTGGCCTGGGCTGACGATGTCTTCGGCCTTGGCGTCTTTGGCGGCAGCGGCTTGAACGGTGCGGGCGCGGTCAGCGGCGGAAATGCCGGTGGTCACGCCTGTGGTCGCTTCAATCGACACGGTGAACTTGGTACCAAAACCCGAGCCGTTACGCGGCGCCATCAACGGCAGCTTGAGCAGCTCGCAGCGCTCGCGGCTCATGGGCATGCAGATCAGCCCGCGAGCGTGCTTGGCCATGAAGTTGATGTGCTCAGGCTTGCAGGCCTCGGCGGCCATGATGATGTCGCCTTCGTTTTCGCGGTCTTCGTCATCCATCAGGATGACCATCTTGCCTTGGCGGATGTCTTCAACCAGTTCTTCGATGTTATTGAGCGCCACGCGGCACCCCCTTGGTCAGGATTTCAGGTAGCCGTTAGCGGCCAAAAAACTCTCAGTGATGTTCCCAGTTGCAGGCTCTGCGGCCTTATCGCCCATCAGCAGGCGCTCCAGGTAACGGGCAAGCAAGTCGACTTCCAGGTTCACCCGGCGACCAGGCTGGTACGACGCCATGATGGTTTCGCTCAGGGTGTGGGGAACGATGGTCAGTTCAAATTCGGCGCCATTCACGGCGTTCACGGTCAGGCTGGTGCCGTCGACAGTGATCGAACCTTTGTGGGCAATGTATTTGGCCAGCTCTTTGGGCGCGCGGATGCGGAATTCCACGGCGCGGGCATTTTCGCTGCGGGCAACGACTTCGCCGACACCGTCGACGTGGCCGCTGACCAGGTGACCACCGAGACGGGTGGTGGGCGTCAGGGCTTTTTCGAGGTTGACCGGGCTGCCGGCCTTGAGGTCATTCATCGCGGTGCAGTCCAGGGTTTCCCGGCTGACGTCGGCGGCAAAGCCATTGCCCGGCAGTTCGATGACAGTCAGGCACACGCCGCTGACGGCGATGCTGTCGCCCAGCTTGACGTCGCCGAGGTCGAGCTTGCCGGTTTCAACCAGCAGGCGCACGTCGCCGCCCTTGGGGGTCATGGCGCGAATGCTGCCGATGGATTCGATAATGCCGGTGAACATGGCCTTCTCCTGGAAAACGGGGCGGGCACTTGAGCGCCCGGTCAGAATTATACGCTCGCTGCTGGCACAGGGATGGCAGTGACTCGCCAGTCGTCGCCTACAGCGCGCATTTCAGTGATCTTGAGTTGGGGGGCGTCGGCCAGTTTCTCAAGCGGCCAGTCCAGCAAAGGCCGGGCAGCGGAGCCGAGGAACTTGCCGGCGACGAAAATCACGTATTCGTCCACCAGACCTTGCTGGGCAAACGCCCCTGCCAGGCTTGGGCCAGCTTCCACCAAGACTTCGTTGACGCCACGGGCGGCCAGCGCCACCAGCGCCGAGCGCAGGTCGACCTGGCCTTCTACGCCTGGCACCACCAGACACTCGGGGCCTCGGGGGAACTGGTTTTCCGGGGTGACACAGGTGATGACCAATGCCGGGCCCGCCTTAAAGAAGGGTGCGTTGAGCGGTACTCGCAGGCGGCCGTCGATCAACACACGCAACGGCGGGCGCGACATGGCCAGGGCGGTGGTTTCTTCATCCAGTCCCAGCTCGGCAGCACGGACGGTAAGCCGCGCACCGTCAGCCAACACCGTGTCGGCGCCAGTCAGCACCACGCTGGCCTCGGCGCGCAGGCGCTGCACGGCGGCGCGGGCGGCGGGACCGGTGATCCATTGGCTTTCGCCGCTGGCCATCGCGGTACGACCGTCCAGACTCATCGCCATTTTGATTCGCACGAACGGCAACCCGTGTTCCATGCGTTTGAGAAAGCCTTTGTTGAGCGCCCGCGCCTCACCTTCCAGTACGCCACTGCGCACCTCGATCCCGGCCTGGGCCAAGCGCTGCATACCGCGCCCGGCAACTTCCGGGTTAGGGTCCTGCATCGCCGCAACCACCCGCGCCAGCCCGGCGCTCACCAGCGCATCGGCGCACGGCGGGGTGTGACCATAGTGGCTGCACGGTTCGAGGGTGACGTATGCCGTGGCGCCTCGGGCCTTATCGCCGGCAGCCCGCAAGGCATGCACTTCCGCATGGGGCTCGCCCGTGCGCACATGCCAGCCTTCGCCGACAATCTGCCCATCGCGCACAATCACGCAGCCAACACGCGGATTAGGGTGGGTGGTATACAGGCCGTTGCGCGCCAGTTCAAGGGCGCGGGCCATGTAATGGGCGTCGAGGACAGTTTGTTCAGCAGAAGGAGGAATCATGGTTTGACCGGCTCACGGGCCAGGCGGTCGATCTCTTCGCGGAACTCATTGAGGTCCTGGAAGCGTCGATACACCGAAGCGAAACGGATATAGGCGACTTCGTCGAGCTTTTGCAGCTCGCCCATCACCAACTCTCCCACCACCAGGCTCTTGACCTCGCGCTCGCCAGTCGCTCGCAGCTTGTGCTTGATATGCGCCAGCGCCGCCTCCAGCCGCTCGACACTCACTGGGCGTTTTTCCAGCGCGCGCTGCATACCGGCGCGCAGTTTTTCTTCGTCGAAAGGCTGGCGGCTGCCGTCGGACTTGATCAGACGTGGCAATACCAGTTCGGCGGTTTCGAAGGTGGTGAAACGTTCACCGCAGCCAGAGGCCAGGCATTCGCGCCGGCGACGTACTTGATCGCCCTCGGCGACCAGACGCGAGTCAATGACCTTGGTGTCGTTGGCACCGCAGAAGGGACAGTGCATGGTGGCAGGCAACAAAAAAAGGGAGGGCCATGGTAGCGCATCCCTGTGGCAAGACAAGCCATAGCCTTTACGGTATACAGGCGGGCTATTATGTTTCTTACATTTCAAGCCACGGATTTTGTCCTTTCTGGAGCCGTACATGCAGTTACGACCACTTGTTTTGCTCACCCTGTTCAGTGTCCTGGTCGCCTGCAGCAGCGAAGCCCCCAAGCCGTCTGCGCCCCAACCGGTGCCTGCGCAGGAGAAAAAAGTCCCTGGCATTGAAGACCTGGGCCCCCTACCCGCCTACCAACGTGAAATCAACGGCAGCCTGACCAACGTCCCCGCCGGTGCCGAAGTCGAGATGGCCCTGCTGGTGATCGACGACCGTTCGCGCCCGCAACAACTGCTCGCCAGCAGCGTACTGACCGGCAACGGCAAGCCCGTGGCCTTCCGCCTGCGTTTTAACCCAGAGGCTTTCCCGGCCGGTGCACGGGTTGAGCTGCGTGGCCGCGCCAGCCAGTCCGGTCAGTTGATCCTGCACCTGCCCGCCGTACGCATCACCCAAGCAATCACCCAGACCACCGGCCCCCTGGAACTCGTCAAGGCACCATGACGCCCCCGTTGGACTTGCAGCGCGCCCTGAGCGCGCTGATCGGCGACGCTCAACTGGTGCCCTGCCCGCTGCCGGGCACCGAGCTCTCGTTGTGGCTGTTGGATGCGGACAACATGGACCGCGCCTTCAGCCCGGAAGAAACCCGGCGCATCCTGCATGAGCCGCCCTACTGGAGTTTTTGCTGGGCCAGCGGCCTGGCATTGGCGCGGTATTTGGCGGCGAACCCCGAGTGGGTCGCGGGCAAGCGCGTGCTGGACTTCGGCGCCGGTTCCGGCGTGGCCGCGATTGCGGCGGTTAAGGCAGGTGCGGTGGAAGTAGTTGCCTGCGACCTGGATCCGCTGGCGTTGGCATCTTGCCGCGCCAATGCCGAGCTCAATAACGTGGAATTAACCTATTCGCCGGACTTCTTCGCCGAAGCCGATCGCTTCGACCTGATCCTGGTAGCCGATGTGCTTTACGATCGCGCCAACCTGCCACTGCTGGATCATTTCCTCAGCCGCGGCCGCGAAGCACTGGTGGCGGACTCGCGGGTTCGCGACTTCCAACACCCGGCTTATCAGCGCCTGGAAATCCTCGATGCGCTGACGTTGCCAGACTTGGCCGAGCCTTGGGAGTTTCGCAAGGTGAGCCTGTACCATTCGCGACGCCAGCCCTTATAGTTGCCCCATTCCCGCTTTATTCGAGACGCCCCATGAGTGAGCCCACGCCGTACATCTTCGACGTCACCGCCGCCAACTTCGACCAGGCCGTGATTCAGAACTCCTTCGAAAAACCCGTATTGGTGGATTTCTGGGCCGAGTGGTGCGCGCCCTGCAAGGCCTTGATGCCGATGCTGGCGCAGATTGCCGAGAGTTATCAAGGCGAGTTGCTGTTGGCGAAAGTCGATTGCGAAGCCGAGCAAGACATCGTTGCGCGCTTTGGTATTCAAAGCCTGCCGACGGTGGTGCTGTTCAAGGATGGCCAGCCGGTAGACGGGTTCGCCGGAGCCCAGCCGGAGTCGGCTGTGCGAGCGCTGTTGGCGCCGCATGTGCAGATGCCCGCGCCGAAGGCGGCGGATCCATTGGTACAGGCACAAACGTTGTTTGCCGAAGGGCGCATCAGCGACGCCGAAGCCGTACTCGTCGCGCTGCTGGGCGAGGACAACACCAACGCCGCCGCGCTGATTCTGTACGCACGCTGCCTGGCCGAACGCGGTGAGCTCGGTGAAGCCCAAACCGTGCTCGACGCAGTGAAAAGCGACGACCACAAAGCCGCGCTCGCCGGGGCCAAGGCGCAAATCACTTTCCTGCGCCAAGCCGCCGACCTGCCGGACGCCGCCGACTTGAAAAGCCGTCTGGCGCAAAACCCGCAGGACGATGAAGCTGCGTATCAGTTGAGCATCCAGCAACTGGCGCGTCAGCAGTACGACGCCGCGCTGGAAGGCCTCCTCAAGTTGTTTATCCGCAACCGCGGCTACAGCGAAGGCCTGCCGCACAAGACCCTGTTGCAAGTGTTCGAACTGCTGGGCAATGACCACCCGCTGGTCACCGTGTACCGCCGCAAGTTGTTTGCCGCGCTGTACTAATCACCGATCCAACTGTACAGCGGCGTATCCCCGCCGCTGCTCACCTTGACCTTAGCGCTGTGGCGCAGGCGCACCAACAGTCGCTTGCCCGCCGCAGCATCCCCCGCCAAACCTTCCAATCGATCAAGCAACTCCAGGCCGCTGAGTTGTCCGGCGTTGCGCAACAAGTCCTGGGCGTTCTGCCACAGGTCATCATTGTGTTTGACCGGCGCTACCGGCGCGGCGGCGGCGCTGGCTGCCGGCGTCGCCTGCAATTGCGCGCCCAACTTTGCCCAATCGCCGTCGTCCAGTTCCAGGGTTAAGTCCACCGGCAGGTCGCCGATGGTTCCACGAATTCGCAACATCGTCCTGACTCCTGCAGTTTTTCTGACGGGCATGCTCCCATGCGGCTTGCGCAACGCCAAGCAGACGGTCAAACTCTCGGCCTTATTGTTATAAGATCACATAACATAACTTTCATGTTCTGGAGCCCTCTCATGCGCCGTCTGCTGCTCGCTTTGCCGTTTGCCCTGCTGCCACTGGCCATTGCCCATGCGGCTGAGGACCATGATCACGACCACGAACACGGCAGCCTCGGCGCGCACGAGCACGGCGTCGGGCGTCTCAACGCCGTACTCGACGGCCAGACCCTGGAGCTTGAGCTGGACAGCCCGGCAATGAATCTGGTGGGTTTTGAGCACGTCGCCACCACGGCTGCCGATAAGGCCAAAGTCGCCGCTGCACGCAAACAGCTGGAAAACCCAGCGGCCCTGTTCAACCTGCCCAAGGCCGCCGGTTGCGTGATCAGCTCCCAGGAGCTCAACAGCCCGCTGTTCGGTGACAAGCCGGAAGCCGACCACGACGACGATGACCACGATCACGACGCCAAAGACGGCGCCCACGAACATCATCACGACCACAGCGAAATCCACGCCCACTACCAATTCACCTGCGCCACGCCGACTGCGTTGAGCAATCTGGACCTGACCCAGGTATTCAAGACCTTCCCCGCCACTCAGAAAATTCAGGTACAACTGATCGGCCCGAGCGGCCAGCAAGGTGTTGATGCCACCGCCACAGCAGCCACCCTGAAGTTCTGAGTTCACATGACCCAAGCACTGATCGAACTGTCTGACCTGGGCTTCAACTGGCCCGGTCACCCACAGTTGCTGGACATCCCCGCCTTCCGCCTGGAAGCGGGTGAAACCCTGTTTCTCAAGGGCCCGAGCGGCAGCGGAAAAACTACGCTGCTTGGTCTATTGGGCGGCGTGCAGAAACCCAGCCGAGGTAGCATTCGCTTGCTCGGCCAGGAGCTGACCGAACTCTCGGCCGGCGCCCGTGATCGTTTCCGCGTCGACCATACGGGCTACGTCTTCCAGCAGTTCAACCTGCTGCCGTTCCTGTCGGTGCGCGAAAACGTCGAGTTGCCTTGCCACTTTTCCAAACTGCGAGCGCAGCGGGCAAAGCAGCGCCACGGCAGTGTCGACCAGGCCGCAGCTACATTGCTCGCGCATTTGGGCTTGAAGGATAAAGACCTGCTGGAGCGCCGCGCCGATTCGCTGTCCATCGGCCAGCAACAACGGGTGGCTGCTGCACGCGCGCTGATCGGCCAACCGGAATTGGTGATCGCCGACGAACCCACCTCAGCCCTGGACTACGACGCCCGCGAAGCTTTCCTTCAGTTGCTGTTCGCTGAATGCCGCGACGCCGGCGCCAGTCTGTTGTTTGTCAGCCATGATCAGAGCCTGGCGCCGCTGTTCGACCGCAACCTGTCGCTGGCCGAACTCAATCGCGCCGCCACGCCCGCAGAGGTTTGAGATGTATTTGTTTCGTCTAGCCATGGCCAGCCTGGCTAACCGTCGCTTTACCGCGATCCTCACCGCATTTGCCATCGCGCTTTCAGTCTGCTTGTTGCTCGCAGTGGAACGGGTTCGCGTTGAGGCGCGCAACAGTTTCGCCAGTACCATCAGCGGCACCGACCTGATCGTCGGCGCCCGCTCCGGCTCGGTCAACCTGCTGCTGTATTCGGTATTTCGCATAGGCAACGCCACCAACAACATCCGCTGGGACAGCTACGAGCACTTCGCCGCCAGCCCCCAGGTGAAATGGGCGATCCCGATTTCCCTCGGCGACTCCCATCGCGGCTACCGGGTGATGGGTACCAACGAGTCGTACTTCGAGCATTACCAGTACGGCCGCAAGCAAAACCTCGAACTGGCCAGCGGCCGTGCCTTTGCCATCGACCCGTTCGAAGTGGTGCTCGGTGCCGAGGTCGCTGATGCCCTGCACTACAAGCTCGGCGACAAGCTGGTACTGGCCCACGGCGTGGCGGTGGTCAGCCTGGTCAAGCACGATGACAAGCCGTTCACCGTGGTCGGTATTCTCAAGCGCACCGGCACGCCGGTGGATCGCACGTTGCACATCAGCCTGGGCGGCATGGAAGCTATCCATATCGACTGGCACAACGGTGTGCCGGCCCAGGGCAAAGGCCGCATCAGCGCCGATCAGGCGCGCAATATGGACCTGACCCCGCAGGCCATTACCGCCTTCATGCTCGGCCTGAACAACAAGATTTCCACCTTCGCCCTGCAGCGCGAGATCAATGAATTCCGTGGCGAGCCGATGCTGGCGATCCTGCCCGGCGTGGCGCTGCAAGAGCTGTGGAGCATGATGGGCACCGCCGAAAAAGCGCTGTTCGTGATCTCGCTGTTTGTGGTGCTGACCGGCTTGATCGGCATGCTCACCGCCATCCTTACCAGCCTCAACGAACGCCGCCGCGAAATGGCGATCCTGCGTTCGGTGGGTGCACGGCCGTGGCATATCGCAACGTTGCTGATCTTCGAAGCCTTCGCCCTGGCCCTGTCCGGCGTGATCGCAGGCGTGGGCTTGCTGTATGTGTGCATTGCCGCGTCGCGTGGGTATTTGCAGGCCAATTACGGGCTGGACCTTCCGATGTCCTGGCCGAGCGAATATGAATGGACCTTGCTCGCCGGTATCCTGGCTGCTGCGCTGTTGATGGGCAGCGTGCCGGCCTGGCGCGCCTACCGACAATCCTTGGCCGATGGCCTGTCCATACGTTTATGAGGAAGGACTCGATGCGTCGTGCCCTGTTTGCACTGTTGTTGCTGGTGGCGGTACCCGCCTGGGCCGATGAGCAGCCCAAGGATTTGTCCTGGCAGGAGATGATCCCACCGGACGCGCCGCCAGAAGTCCCGAATATGAAACCGCTGCACGAACTGTCGAACATGGCCGACGCCTTGTCCGTCGAAGCCGCGCCGGCGGCCAAGCAGGACCTGCCCAACGCGCCGGTGGTGCAGAGCCTCAATGGCCAGCACATCCGCCTGCCGGGTTATATCGTGCCGCTGGAAGTCAGCGAAGAAGGCCGTACCACCGAGTTCCTGCTGGTGCCGTATTTCGGCGCGTGCATCCACGTACCGCCGCCGCCGTCGAACCAGATCGTGCATGTGAAAAGTGAAGTCGGCGTGAAGCTCGATGAGCTGTACCAGCCGTATTGGATCGAAGGCGCGATGCAGGTCAAGCCGTCTACCAGCGAACTGGCGGACGCCGGTTACCAGATGGATGCCGAGAAGATTTACATGTACGAACTGCAGGAATAACGCTGATCGTCCTTTCATTGAGCTGAGTCAACAGACCGAACGGAACGATCTTTACCATTGGACGTACAACTTTTAAACGTCCTTTGGAGCTCCCATGAACAAGTCTCTGCTCGGCGCGTCCCTCTTCGCGCTCGCCCTCGTCGCCCCCATTGCCCATGCTCACGAAGCGGGCGACATTCTGGTTCGCGCCGGTGCTATCACCGTGAACCCGAAGGCCGACAGCAGCACCGTCAAGGTTGACCAGGGCCCGCTGGCCGGTACCAACCTGGGCGGCAAGGCGACCATGAGCAGCGACACCCAACTGGGCCTCAACTTCGCCTACATGCTGACCAACCACGTGGGTATCGAACTGCTGGCCGCCACGCCGTTCGAGCATGACGTGAAGATCAAGGGCACCGCCCTCGGCGGCGCCAACGGCAAGCTGGGTACGCTGAAACACCTGCCGCCAACCCTGAGCGTCGTGTACTACCCGCTGGACAACAAGTCCCCGTTCCAACCGTACGTAGGCGCCGGTATCAACTACACCTGGATCTACGACGAACACGTCGGCAGCCGTGCCCAGGGCGCAGGCTTCAGCAACTTCAAAGCCGAGAACTCATGGGGTTGGGCTGCGCAGATCGGCGCGGACTACATGATCAACGACAAGTGGATGATCAACGCCCAGGCGCGTTACATCGACATCAGCACCAAGGCTACCGTGGAAAACAATGCCGTGGCGCCGGGCACCCGTGCCAAGGTCAATGTGGACGTGGACCCAATGGTTTACATGGTGGGTATCGGCTACAAGTTCTAAGCAAAACTGCATAAACAACTGTGGGAGGGGGCTTGCTCCCGATGACGGTGGATCAGTCAACAAACCAGTGACTGGTACACCGCTATCGGGAGCAAGCCCCCTCCCACAGTTGATTGTGCGTTGGGTTCAGCTGTGGCGGTAAAACCGATCCAATAGCGCCGGAAGCCCCGCCCGCCAGGCCCGTGGCTTGATGCCAAAGGTATGCAGGATTTTCTTGCAGGCCAACACCGCGTGCTGCGGCTCGTCCGTCGCATCCGGCCGGGCCGCGTGGGCTTGGGCGGTGGGCGATTCAATGGCCAACGGATGGAAAGTGCGCGCTTCGGTTAGGATCGCCTGACCCAGCGCCAGCGGCGTAGTCGCCTCCTGGCCGGCGTAATGGTAAGTGCCCCACAGCGGCGCCGCGCAATCGAGTTGCTTGAGCACTGAAATGATCACCCGCGCCGCATCATCCACCGGCGTCGGGTTGCCACGGCGATCATCCGCCATCAGCAATTCATCCGGTTTCTCGGCCCGAGCCAGGAAGCGCCCGAGGGTGCCATCCACACTGTCATCCAGCAGCCAGCCAAAGCGCAGCAACACATGCTGCGGGCACGTGGCGCGCACACTCTGTTCGATACGCCACAACGCCTGGCCACGCAGGCCCAAGGGCACCGGCTCGTCTTTTTCGCTGTAGGCGGTGGCACGGGAGCCATCGAATACGCGGTAGCTGGACGGTTGCAGCAAGGTGATGTTGTGGTGTTGGCACAGTTCGGCCAGGCGCTCGATAGCGAACTCCTGCGAAGCCAAACGGGTTTCGCTGACGGCTTCGGCCTGGAACCAGTCGAAGTAGTAGGCGAGATTGATCAAGGCATCGGGACGGGTGTCGTCGAGCAATTGGGTAAGGCTCGCGGCATCCCAGCCGTCTTGGGGCGGTTTGGGTGCGAGGAAACCGATGTCTTCCTCTGCACCGAGGCGAATCAGCGCCTGCCCGAGGGCATTCCCGCCGCCCAATAACATAAGGCGCATTCGCATAGATTGAGCAGGCCCGGTCTGTTTGGAACGTTGGCTATGGTCGGCAGGCCCGTGGGCCTTGCCGCTGGCATTTGCCAGAATCGTTGCATTTTGCGGGTTTGTAGCGCAACCGTCACGGATTAAGTGTCTTGACGCCTGGCTCTGCGGGCTCATGCTCCAACGCCGCACGCTGGGGCACCATGACCTGCTGTGGATAAGTCTGCGCGAAGTGCACCTCGGGGCAGTTATCCACAAGCTTTTTCAGACGCTGGTTAAATGCGCGACTGACAGCATATTGCCCACCCGATACCGTGCGGAACTGCGCTGTGAGCACCACACCATTGAGGTCCATCTTGTCGACACCAAACACTTCCAGCGGCCCTTGCAGGTTGTACTTGAGGAAGACATCGTCGCGGATCGACTGACCGGCTTCACGAATCAACTCCACGGCCTTGTCCACATCGGTGTCGTAGGTGAACTGCACCGAGAAGAACGCATAGGCAAATTGCCGCGACTGGTTGGTGACCGCCTTGATCTGCCCGAACGGCACCGAATGCACAAAGCCCTTGCCGTCACGCAGACGCAGGGTGCGGATGGTCAGGCCCTCGACGGTGCCGGCGTGGCCGGAGTCAAGCACCACCCAGTCGCCGATGGACAGCGTGTCTTCAATGATGATGAACAGCCCGGTGATCACATCCTGCACCAGTTGCTGAGAACCAAAACCAATGGCCAGGCCGACCACACCAGCACCCGCCAGCAGCGGCGCGACATTGATGCCAAGGTTGGCCATGGTGGTGATCGCGCAGATGACCACCAGGATGATCTTCACCGCATTACGCAACAGCGGCAGTATGGTTTTCACCCGCGTGCTCGGCTGGCGACTGGAGCGTTTGTTTACCGGCGGTTTCAGCGCTTCCTGGATCGCCGTGTCGAGCACCACCCAGAACAACCATGTCATCAGCAGAATCAAACCGATGCTGCTCAAAGAGTCGCTGATCGCCCGACCTACCGAGTTGCGCTGGGCAAACTCGAACAGGGACACGCCCCAGATCCGCCCAAGGATCTCGATAAAGGCGATCGCCATGACAATGCGAAGGATCGCGTGCAACAGGCTCAAGAAGCGATCTTTATAGGCGCTACTGCGCTGGATCGCTACCTGGCTGCGGGACTTGAACAGGTGTTGCAACACGGTGCTCAAGAACACGGTGCCAATTAGCAGAATCGTGGTGAACAGCGCGCAACGCAGGGCTTTCTGGTTATCGTCACCGGCGCCGATGAGGTTGATTGCCGAGACCAGCACCATCAATAGAATCGGCCAGTACCACAGGCCGGAAAACACCCGCAAAGATTGCTGCAACGCCGGATGTTTAAGGCGCTGGGCCAGTGGCCGATTGCGGATCAGATGGGCGACCGGCCGACGCAAGCGCACCACCAGCACGCCGAAAATCACCGCCGCGAACAGGCCGGTAAATACCGCAATACTGCTGGTGATATTGCCGCCAAGCTGGCGGGCAATTTGCGGGCTGGTCAGAGCATCGCTGAGGGCGGCGAGGAAGCCAATCAGGAACAGCGGCTTGGGGCAGTAATCGCGAATAATCTGCACCGCCGGCCGCTTGTGGCCGAAATTGAACATGACAATCACGCACAACAGCATCGAGGTGGAAAAGATCCCGCTGCTGGTGGCATAGGCAAAACACAGTGCCAACGCGCGCCCCACCGAAGTGGGCAGGAAGTGACTGACATAAAGGGTCAGCGGCAGGCAGATCAGCGCCGGGATCGTGTAGGGCACCACATACCCGAGCACCGCATGCAGGCGTTTGCGCTGTGCGACGAATGACCGTCGGCCCAAGCGCTGCACGATAAACCGCCCCAACAACGTCAGCACGGTAAAAGCGCCGACCCACACACCTGACAGCAGCAGAAAATTCCCGGCCACACTCCACGGCGAACGTTCTGACGTTTGGTCGACCAACCGCCCTACTTCATCCGCCGCCCTGTCCGCACGCAGGCGCCAGGCGTCGATCAGGCTCTGATTGAGGTCGAGCTTGTCTTGCACGTCGTCGATGCTGGAACTGATGGCACCGAGCAGTCCGCCTTCCACCAGCAACTCTGGCTTGGCCGGCGTCTCGGGTTCGGGCGCAACCGCCGCGGCGTGCAGTGCGCCACTGCCGCAAAACAGCAGCGCACCGAGCAGTAATGCAGTCTTGAGATTCAGCAAAACACCGAGTTCCTTCAGAAGGGTCTGTAAGGAACTGACGGGTTTCAGCAGGGATGGTTCACTTCAGGTCGACATTCAGGCTTGGCGCGCCAAACGCTACCAACTGCGCGTTAGAGCCGGCGAAATAGCCGTTCCAGAAGCCTTCCAACGCTTGGATGGTCTTGCCGGAGCGATAAGCCTGCTTGACGTCCTTGGTCACCAACGCCGCACCGGCCACATAGACCCGCGCGCCCTGCAGATCGGCGAACAGGCCTTTGTCGGCCACCCGCTTCAGCTCGGCGTCGGGTTGCAGATCACGAATCCGGTTGTTGGCGTAGAAGCTGCCGAAGTCGCTGTTTTCCAGCATGTCGGAAATCAACAACACCACACGTTCCTGAGCCGGTTGCTGGCCCAGGTCTTTGCCGATATCACGCAACGACTGGAAGATCTCACTGCGCGCAATCTCTTCGGACGCTTCACGCAGCGTGGTCACAAACACCTTGCCAAAGGTCTTGTTGAAGAAGCTGCGTTGCTCGGCCAGGCACGTGTCAAAGGTGCGCAGCGATTGCATACCCACGCGCTCACGGACTTTCTCGTCGATGCCCTGGTTGAGTTCACCAGCAAAGCGCAATTGCATGAACTGCCCCGGCAGAAACGCCGAGAAACTGTACAGTCGGACCTTATCGCCCGGCTGAACAAAGCGCTGCACCTGGGCCCAAGTGGCCTTCTGAATGACCTCAGGCATCGGGATCGTTTGATCAATGATCACCGTCAACTCGCGCCCCGCAGCCACGGGCCGAAACTCAGCGACCTTGGCATACGGATAGCAATCCGGAATGTCGTTGCGCTCGCCGGCCACCGCCATCAAGGGCGCCAGCAACAGGGCACAGAAAAAGCGCGGGATCATCATTCAGGCACCTGTTGCGTCAAAGTCTTTAACCAACTGCTGTTCGGCACGCAGCGCCAGCACATCTTCCAGGGCGTGGCCTTTGGCACGGCTGATCGTTGCCAATTGCTCTTCGGTGTAGGCCGTCAGGTCTTTGCCGCGCAGGGCGTCGAGACCTTCCGGGGCAGCCACCGCCACTGGTGCCTGCACCGGGGCTGGTGCTGGTGCTGGTGCAGCGACTTCCGCTACCGCCGGTGCGGCAGGTGCGGCAGGTGCAACCGGAACATTGACGGGTTTGGCCGCCGGTTGCGGATTCCCTGGCAACGCCTGTTTGCGCGCCACGAAGGTCTCGAAACTGCGATTGTGTGCAGTGGTCAACGCCGCCTGCTGCTGGGCGTTGGTGGTGGTGCGCCCGGCGAGCTTGAGCTGCAATTTGCTCAATTTGTGATCGGCATGGGAGGCAATTTCCACGCGCTGGCTCTGCATCCAGTTTTCCAGGGCTTCGCCGCTGGAGAACTTGTGGGTGTGCTCCCAGGCAGTCTTGGACTCAACCCCGGCAAAACCGAAGATCGACGCCAGCCAGATACTGGTGATCTGAATCGCGATGTAGATCACCGACAGCACGATGAAGGTGATCAGCGAGGCTTTGCGGATCGCGTCCATCTTGTCGGTCAGGGTTTGCTTGTCTGCCTGATCGTTGATCGCCGCCGAATCGGCCGGCAGTTCGAACGGGCTGGCCGAGTCGTAATTCTGCTGGGCAAAGGCATGCGGGCTGCCGACCATTTCGGTCTCGATGCTTTTGAGCTGCATGGTGCGGATACCGAACGCCGCAATCGCGATAATCGCGATCCAGATACCGGTGGTGATCATCCAGCCACGGCTTGGTGTCACGGTGTGGTTGGTGTTAATGCGCGCCAGGATGCGGTTGTAGTCCTTGCCGTCTTTATCGCTTTCGGTGTCTTTGATCCCGATGCCCGGCAACTCCTTGAGCTGATTCGGGCGGTCGCTGTCGCTGTCGTTTTCCCACCAGTGGCGAGCCTTGCTGATCAGCGCGTTCTTGTGCGCGGCACGGCCGGTGACTTCGGCCAGGATCGCCGAGGCGACCGCCAGCAGGAAGGCGAACAACCAGCCCATCCAGCTTTGGTCATTGGCCGACAGGTTCTGGTTGATGAATGGCACCAGTACGTAGGCGAAACCCACGGCCTCGAACATGATCAGCATAAAAATCAGGGCAAACACCCAGAACGGTCGCTCCCGGCGGCCACGCTCGCCGATGGTGCGCAGGTAGGATTCGCTTTTATTAAAGAAGTCGACGTCTTCCGCGCCGATTTTTTCATAGCGCGAGTAGTACGCGTCGCACAGCTCGCTCTCGGATTTCGGCCAGCCATAAGCGTCGAGCATCAGGCTCTGCTTGGACAGGCGCGCCACCTTGCCGATCACGGGCACGCCGTGCCAAACACGCATGACGAAATAACCCACTTTTTCCCAATACGCTTGAATCAGGATCGCCGCCAGCAGCGTGGAAATCACCAGGCCGGTGATTAGCTTGTTTGCCCAGAGCAGGGCCGTCAGCGCATTAAAGCTGAAGTCTTCCATGGTGTATGTCCTTGAGTCTTACGCGCGAATCGGCACGAAACGGGTAGTGAAAGCTTCACGGCTGCGCGGGTAGAACAACGCACCGTCCGTGGCTTCGGAGTTTTTCTTGCTGAACACCACGTCGATACACGACACCGGTGCCTTGGGGTCTTGGATGAAAACGCGATAGAGCACCAGGTCCTCACCTTCGTAGGTGTTGGCCACGGCTTTGCTTTTGATCGACTTGCGGTTGCCGTCCTTGTAGCCCTGGACCACTTCGATGAAGGGTTGGCGGTCGACGCTGGCGCCGTCACGCAGGATCGAAACCGGTGACAGCGTCACCAGGTGGCCATTGACCACATTCGCCCACACGCGGTTGTTGTAGCCCGGCAGGTACTCGGTGGTGACTTGGGTGTCGAGCGCCTTGCCGCTGGCGAGGTTGAACACCTTGCCGGTTTCTCGCGGGCGGTCGGCTTCGCAACTGCTGTTGGGCAGATCGTTGGCTTGCGCGCTGCTGACCAGAGCGAACCCGGCCTTTTTCGGCGCGATGCCTTGGGCCAGGGTCCAACGCGTGTCGCTGGCCGGCTGGCCGCCAAAGTCGACCAGGGCGGTACCGGCATCGGCGGGCTTGCTCTCGGCAGCCGGTTTGGTGGTGGCAGCAGGCTTGTTTTTCGGCGCGCGGGCGACGGTGCGCGCAGGCTCGGTCGAGGTACCGTGCGCCAGGTATTTGGAGTTGTTCTGTTCGGCGTTGACCCGTTTGACCAGCATGTTGCGGTCAGTCACTTCAACGATCTCAACCCGACGGTTCTTGCCGCGTTGCTGCACATCGCTGTTGTCGGCGATTGGCCGCGAAGCCCCCGCCCCCTGGAAAAACATACGCTGCGGGGCGATGCCTTGCTCGGCCAGGATCGACGCCACGGCGCGGGCACGTTGCTCGGACAACCGCTGGTTGGTGGCGGCGCTGCCGGTAGCGTCGGTGTGGCCGACGACCAGAATCGCCGCTTGGCTGTTCTGGCCCTGCTTGGGCGCGAACGCGGCGGCCAACTTGCGGACCTGGCGCTGACCATTGGCGCTCAACTGCGCGCTGCCGGTGGCGAACATGCCTTCATCCTGCACTTGGGCAACGATGCCCGCTTCAGTCGGTGCCGGCGCGCGGGCGTTGCCGCTGGCGACCTCCTGGCTTTGCAGGGTTTGCACCTGGATATTCAGGTTCTCTTCCTTGGCGATCCGCTCCAGTTCCTGCAAACGGTTCTGCCACAAGTTACCCGCCACACAACCGGCCGCCGCGCCCACACCACCGCCGACGATCGCCTTTTTGGCATCGCCCGTGATCGCATACGTCAGGCCTGCACCGAGCAATGCACCACCGGCGCAACCGATGGCCGTGCCGTAGTTTTTGCCGGCGTCGTTAAGCGTCGCGCAGCCGCTGAGCGCCACGGCGCCAGCAAGCAGGCTGATTTTTCGGGTAAAGGAGGTATTCACTTGATGGGTTCCGGCCTTCATGAAAAGAGCCGCCGACCCACTGCCAACGCCGAATACGCGCCAACTGCATCATCCATGAACAGGCCCTGCACAATCGTTGAATGGGGTAAATAGCGCGGGATTGGATCACGTCAGTGATGGCAATTCAACAGCATTTGTAACTCCATGCGTCCTTCAGAACCGTCCGTAGGACGCTCGAAACTTTCTCCAGCCGCCAGCAGTCAGCCATTACATGAAGCCAAGCCCCACTCTTCACAGGAATACACATGACTGCGATCCCCGACTGGGTGCCCGTTACCCCCAGCGTCGCCATCACGCGCTTTACAGTGCTGACGGTCAATATCCACAAGGGCTTCACCGCCCTGAACCGACGCTTCATCCTGCCCGAGCTGCGAGAAGCGGTGCGCAGCGTGGGCGCAGACATGGTGTTCCTGCAGGAAATCCATGGCACCCACGAGCGCCATCCGCAGCGCTACAGCGACTGGCCGAACATGCCGCAGTACGAGTTTCTGGCCGACAGTATCTGGCCGCAGTTCGCTTACGGGCGTAACGCGGTTTATCCCCATGGCGACCACGGCAATGCGCTGCTGTCGAAATTCCAGATCGTGAGCTACGACAACCTCGACATCTCCCAAAGCGGCCATGAAAACCGTGGCCTGCTGCATTGCGTGTTGCGCTTGCCGGGCAGCGGGCAGGAAGTGCACGCAATCTGTATCCACCTGGGCTTGCGCGAGGTGCATCGCCAGCAGCAATTGCGTTTGCTGGAGCAGCGCATCCGCGAGATTCCCGCCGATGCGCCGTTGGTGGTCGCCGGCGATTTCAACGACTGGCGCCAGCGGGCCGATTTGAGCCAAAGCGGCCTCACCGAGGTGTTCGTGCACACCCTTGGCAAACCGGCGCGCACCTTCCCGGCACGCCTGCCGTTGCTGCCGCTGGACCGCATTTATGTGCGCAACGTGAAGGTTCACAACCCACAGGTGCTGACCACACGGCCGTGGTCCCATCTTTCAGACCATGTGCCGCTGTCGGTGGAGATTGAGCTATGAACGTTGCGGTCGAGCATATCTCTACCGACCAGCCGCCGGACGAAACCAAGGCACGCGACCTGGATTACGGCTGGCAGAGCGGTAATCAGGTCGAGTTGCTGGAGAACGGCGAAGCGTACTTTCCCAAGGTATTCGAGGCGCTGCGCCAAGCCCGGCGCGAGATCCTGCTGGAGACCTTTATCCTTTTCGAGGACAAGGTTGGCCATGAGCTGCAACGTATCCTGATCGAGGCGGCGCAGCGTGGGGTCAAGGTCGTGGTCAGCCTGGATGGCTTTGGCTGTGGCGAGCTGAGCGCGGGGTTTCTCGGTGAGCTGGCCGAGGCCGGCGTGACGGTGCAGATGTTCGATCCGGCGTCCAAGACGCTGGGGATTCGCACAAACTGGTTCCGCCGCCTGCACCGCAAGATTGTGGTGGTGGACGCCACCGTGGGGTTTATCGGCGGGATCAACTTCTCTGCTGATCACTTGGGGGATTTCGGCCCCGAGGCCAAACAGGATTACGCGGTGCAGGTAATTGGCCCGGCGGTGGCAGACTTGCATCACTTTGCCTTGGCGCAAAGTGGCCGCCAGGTGCGCACGCGGCGCGGGTGGCGACGGCGCCAGCAGCGGCCTTCAGCGTGGTCGAGCGAGCACGGCGACGGCCTGGTACGGTTGATTTACCGTGACAACCTGCAACACCGCGACGATATCGAAGAAGCGTATATCCATGCCCTGAGCAAGGCCCAACACCGAGCGGTGATCGCCAACGCGTATTTCTTCCCCGGCTACCGCCTGCTGCGGGAAATCCGCAACGCCGCGCGCCGCGGCGTGCATGTGCAGTTGATCATGCAGGGCCAACCCGACGTGCTGCTGGCCAAACTGGCAGCACGCATGCTCTACGACTACCTGCTCAAAGACGGCGTAGTGATTCACGAATACTGCCAGCGCCCGCTGCACGGCAAAGTCGCCTTGGTGGATGACGAGTGGAGCACTGTAGGTTCGAGCAACTTGGACCCGTTGAGCCTGGCACTGAATCTGGAAGCCAACGTGTTGATTCGCGACCGCGCGTTTAATCAGCAACTGTACGAGCGCCTCGAAGTGCTCAGTAAAAATCACTGCCAGACCATGCCGGAAAACCGCAAGCCACGCCTGTGGTTATGGCGATTGACCGTCGGCTTCCTGGTGTTCCATGTGATGCGCCATTTCCCCGCGCTGACCGGTTGGCTGCCTGCGCACAAACCGCGCTTGAAACCCTTCGTGCATGAGGAACAGCGCCATGAAAGCTGAGCGTTTCAAGCGTTGGAAGAAGCCCCTGACCATCGCCTTCTTCCTGCTGCTGATCGTGCTGTTCACCCTGCTCGCCCGCAGGATCGACTGGAGCGAGGTGGTCCAGACGCTGGGTGATTTCAAACTGCGTACCTTGCTGATAGCAGGCGCGTTGACCCTGTGCAGCTTTATCGTCTACGCCTGCTTCGACCTGATCGGCCGCACCTACATCCGCCAGCCATTGCGCTGGAAGCAGATTCTGCCGGTGGGCATCATCAGCTACGCGTTCAACCTCAACCTCAGCGCGTGGGTCGGCGGCATAGCCATGCGCTATCGGCTGTATTCGCGGTTGGGCGTGAGCACCGGCAATATCGCCAAGATTCTGGGCCTGAGCCTGGCCACCAATTGGTTTGGCTACATGGCGCTGGCCGGCGCGGTTTTCAGCAGCGGGCTGGTGACCATGCCGCCGGGCTGGAAGCTGAGCAGCGGCGCGCTGCAAGGGGTGGGTGTATTGCTGGTGTTGGCCAGCCTGGGCTACCTGGCGGCCTGCCAATTTTCGAAAAAACGCGCGTGGTCGATCCGAGGCATCGAGATCAACCTCCCATCGCTGCGCATGGCCTGCTTGCAACTGGCGTTGGGCGCGTTGAACTGGTCGCTGATGGCGGCGGTGATTTTTACCCTGCTACCCGCCAAGTTGGACTATCCGCTGGTACTGGGTGTGTTGTTGATCAGCGCGATTGCCGGCGTAGTCACCCATATCCCAGCCGGGCTTGGGGTGCTGGAAGCGGTGTTTATCGGGCTGTTACAGCATGAGGCGTCGCGGGGCAGTTTGCTGGCGGGGTTGATTGCGTATCGGGCGATCTACTTCATCTGCCCGCTGCTGATTGCACTGGTGATGTACTTGGGCGTGGAAGCCAAGGCCAAGGCGTTGCGGGTGAAGAAAACACCCGCCTGAACGCACTACTGGGATTGGATGATGCTCAACCGCTCGCCGACCACCATCTCGGTGATCCAGTCCACCAAGATCGAGGTGTAGGCCTGTTGGGACACCGGATCGCTGAGGGAGTGGTCAGCGCCATCGATGATGCGGTGAGTCAGGGAATGGGTCTGCTGGCACGCAGCGCGGTAACTCATGATGGTGGCGTGGGGCACATGGTCATCGGTTTCCGATTCGACAATCAGCACATCACCGGTAAACGCCGCACAAGCATGTAAGGCGCGGTTGGTCTCGGCATGCACCAAGGTGCTGCGGTAATCCATCAAATCGACCTTATCCAGATCGCGCTTGGGCTTGAGCCATTCCTGATCGCGGTACAACGCCGGCACACGCAGCGCCAGCCAGCGTACCGGGCGCAGCGAGGTGAGGATTGCAGCCAGGTAGCCGCCATAACTGGTGCCCACGACCGCCACCGCCGAGGTGTCGATGGCAGGATGGGCGAGCAGCCGGTCATACGCCGCCAGCAGGTCCCGCAGGTTGTCTTCGCGGGTGACGCGGTTCAATGGAATACCGTTGCCAGCATGGCCGCGCAGGTCGAAGGTCAGGCACACACACCCCAGGCCGGCGATGCCTTTGGCCCGCTCCAGATCCCGCTCTTGGCTACCGCCCCAGCCGTGCACAAACAACACGCCCGGCACTTTGGATTTAGGGCTCAGAAACGTGCCGCTCATTTGTTCGTCGTCGATATCGATGGAAATGGTTTCACTTCTAGCCGTCATAAGATTTAACCGTCACGTACTTGAGAAGAAAGTCGCTGTTTTCCGCGGGGCCGCGGTACACCTCAATGGCATCCGCCGGCAGCGCTTGGTCCACGTAGGTTTCTACCGAGGACACATGAATGGCTTTAAGGCCCGGGTGGTTGATGAAGCTCTGCAGCGCCGCGACTTCCGCGCTGCTGGCGCCGCCCATGCGCCAGGATTGTTCGAGCACGCCACTGCGACGCTGGCCGTGGTTATCCAAACCTTGAGCGATGTCGTAGTTGCGCCGTGAGGCATAGAAGCCGGGGTAGGCTTCATCAGCTGCCGTGTCGAAGACCTGCGCTTGCTCGATGGCCAGGCGTACGTCCTCGGGCAGATCGAGCTTAAGCAAGTCTTCGTAATAACCGGGTACGACCAGCAGCTCGGATCCGCCATAGACACCTTCGCCCTCCCCGTCTTCAGTCAGGTATTGCTCGCCGCAATAGCTGAACACGTGATCGCCGATAAAACTCTGGCCCACGCTATGGGTGACCACATCATGCAGGTCCTGCTCCAACACCACGCCTTCGTCGAACAATTGCACGGCCTCAGGTCGGGCCAGCACGACTTTGAAGGCATCGAGGCTGTGGATAACTTCCTGGCCGCGTCCAGCGCAGGCGTGCACTGGTTTCAGGCGAATGGGCCCGTCGTTGAGCAAACGGGTGGCAGCGGGCAGTGCGTCTTCGAGCGCGAATACACTGAGGCCTTCCAACACGACTTTTTTTACCCGCTCGCAGAACAACGACGACCACCCCTCTGGCGCCTTGGCCTCAGGGCTTAACAAACCATGGCTGATGGCTTTGGTGCAGATGAAGTCGTGATCGACATAGCCGCCCCACAGATCTTCGGGGCCTTTGACGTTAAGGGCGCGGGCCTGCGCCGGGCCCACAAGGGTTTGCGTTGGCAGTAAATACAGCTCACGGCCAGCATGTTTTTGCGGATCGTAGCTGCCACCGAATTTAAGCCCCAGAATTTGCGCCAGCCAGCGGGCCAGGGCGAGGTTTGTGTCGACTTCATGCTGAGGTGCGCCCTCTCGTGTGGAGTAAGCGACCACCCATTTTTTGCGTTGTGTCGGGGTCATGCGTCCCCCTTGGCCGTCCGGCCATGTGTGTATCAAGAAGGCTGCAGGGATCAGGCCAAAACACGGAGGGGCGGGACCGGTTTGAAATCAATCAGTTACTGAAAAACCGATGGCATTTGGCCTGTTTTATTCTGCACGACGAGGCGTCAAGTGCGCGGCGTTCTGCACGATTCACACGCCAAAACGGCTGCGATAATCACTGGGCGCCAGACCTGTGATTTTCTTGAAAATGGCGCGAAAGGCGCTGGGATCCTGATAGCCCACGGTCCAGGCGATATGGTCGATGGTGCCGTTGGTGAACTCCAACATCTGCCGCGCCTTGCCCACACGCAGGTGCTGGCAGTATTCGGTGGGTTTCAAGCCAGTGGCGCCGCGAAAGCGCCGCAGGAAAGTACGTTCTTCCAACCCCGCCTCTTGCGCCATGGTCGCGACGGACACATCTACCGCCCCGCTGGCTTGCAACCAATGTTGAACCTTGAGAATGGCCGCGTCGCCATGACCGAGGATCGGCGCAAAGTTACTGCCGCACTGGCTGGCGCTGTCGCTGTGTTCGATGACCAAGAACCGCGCGGTGTCGGCAGCGATGCTCGGCCCCATGAGACGGTCAACCAGACGCAGGCCCAGTTCGGACCACGCCATCAGCCCGGCCGTAGTAATCAGGTCGCCGTCATCGACAATAGGTTTGTCCGCCTCCAGGCGCACGGAGGGGTAACGTGCGGCAAAAGACTTGGCGGAAGACCAATGGGTAGTAGCGCTGCGCCCATCCAGCAAGCCACTGCGCGCCAGCATGATCGAGCCGATACAGACGCCACCGAGTACGGTCCCCGTCGCGTGCTGCTGACGAAGCCACTCCAGCAGCGCAGGCGGCGCTTGTTCTTCGGTGAACTCACCAATCGACGGGGGCACCAGCACGGCCATCATCGGCTGGTCGGGGCCTGGGTGGCTGTCGAATACCCTTTTCGGCGAGCCATCGGCACTTACCTGCCAATGACTGATACGCAGCAGCGGCAGTTGTGCAGACTGATGCTCGGCCGCAATCCGGTTGGCCACGCCGAACAGGTCGGTCAGGCCATGCACGGCGGCCAATTGCGCCCCTTCGTAGATCAACACGCCCAGCTCAACAACAGCCATTGTCAGTTTTCCCCCTGTTATTGTCGGTGCAGCCAATCCCCGGCGCCGGCGCCAGCTAAGATACTGGGCCCATCAACCCATCACGAGGCAATACCCATGGCCAAGCAAGCGCTCATCCTAATCGATATCCAGAACGACTACTTCCCCCAGGGCAAGTGGCCGCTTGATGGTGTGGAAGCTGCGGCGGACAAGGCTGCGCAGGTGCTCAAGGCGTTCCGCCAGGCAGGTGATGCGGTGATTCATGTGCGCCATGAATTCACGTCCGAAGATGCACCGTTCTTCACGCCTGGGTCACAAGGCGCGCAGTTGCATCCAAAGGTACTGAACGAAAGCAATGAGCCTGTGGTGCTTAAACATTTCGTGAACTCGTTTCGTGAAACCAATCTGCGCGCCTTGCTGGAACAACGCAGCATCACCGAACTGGTGGTGGTCGGCAGCATGAGCCATATGTGCGTCGATGCCGTGGTGCGGGCCGCAGCGGATCTGGGCTACAAGGTCACGGTGATTCATGATGCCTGCGCCACCCGCGATCAGGAGTTCAACGGGCAGGTGATTCCGGCCGCGCAGGTGCATGGCGCGTACATGGCCTCGTTGGCGTTTGGGTATGCGGGCGTGGTGTCGGCGGAGGAGTATTTGAAGGCGCAAGCAGCGGCGGCGTAAACGCTGCTTGCCTGGGTGTTTTAGCGGGTCGCGATAATAAAGAGGCGCGGGAACGGCAGTAACACGGTGCCATCGGCCAGGGCTGGATACGCCTGGGCAATCCGCGCCTGATATTCCTGTAGAAAGGCGGCTTTTTCACCATCGGTCAAAGGCGCAAGGAATGGACGCAATCCCGTGCCCTTGAACCACTCCACCACAGCCCCGTGATCCGCCAACGGGTGCAGGTAGGTCGTGCGCCATACGTCAACGGCAGCGCAGTGCTTGCTCAGCAACTCGTAGTAGTAGCTCGCCGCGTACCGCTCATTGTGTTTGACCGTACCAAGCTTTGCAGACCACGGGCCCTCAGCCGCGACTTCACGCGCAAGCCGGTGTGCAGGCTCATCGAGGTTGTCCGGGGTTTGCACTGCCAGCGTGCCGCCGGGCGTCAGTTGGTTGACCAGATGAGGGTAAAGCGTGCTGTGGTTGGGCACCCATTGCAGCGAAGCGTTGGCCAGGATCACGTCGAATTTTTGCGCGGGACTCCAGGCGCCGATATCGGCCAGTTCAAAGCTCAATTCCGGCAGGCGTTTGCGGGCGTCGATCAACATATCGTCGGAGCTGTCCATGCCGATGACATGTGCTTGAGGGAAGCGCTCGGCCAGCACTTCAGTGGAGTTGCCAGGGCCGCAACCCAGGTCAACGGCGGTTTTCACGTCACTATTTGGAATGGCTGCAACCAAGTCACGGACCGGACGGGTGCGTTGTTGCTCGAACATCGTGTACTGCTTGGCAGACCAGGTCATCGCGGCTTTCCTTGTTCTTTGGAAGGGGCTACAGCCTAAATCGTGTGACCCATGAGGACAAATGCCAGGGCCGGAGATCTTCTATGCCGTCATTTCATCCGCTTCAGAAAACTCATGTACGGATCGCCATTGAGGATGAAGTCTTCGCGCATCCGGCCGTCAAGCATGGGTTCAAGACTGGTAGGGGTGAGTAATTTGTGCTTTGGGAGACGAAACGCCTGTTCATGGTCCGAGTAGGTATACCGTTGGAAATGCAGCGCATTGCCTATCCAGTGGACGTCGTTGTAGAGGTAATGCCAGTTTTTGTCACTGGGCGTACTCAGGTAAAAAACCCCGTTCACATCTCGGGTAATTTCATACATCACAAAATTACTGGAGCTCCATTTGCCGACGTAGCGGTCCATACCCGGATGGTCGGGAATGGCTGGGGCAGCGACGAAATCACTGTCAGTGTAGGGCGTACTCCGGGCCTGCTCGGCCTTGAGCTGAGGGTAGCGTTCGCACACAGAATCGATGCTGTCGACTTTTTCAAGGTCGTACCTGATTTCCATGCCATCCGTTCGGGAAGTGAACTGCATGGCCTCGGGAGAAAAGGTCAGCACCTTCAGCTCAATGGTTTTGGTCGGTAATATCATGTTGATTACCTCCCCATTGTCAGCCACGGAATAAGCGACCACGTTCGTCGGTTCCCGAGTTGATTTCACGCAGTCGAAAGCGTGCATCAACAATTGGCCATCGGACCTGAACTCAGCCACGGTCGTTTGACCTTCGTTCAATGCCTGCATGGCCCAGAGGCCGACAATCAGGTTTTTTGAAGCCTTTGGCTCAGCGTGTAACGCGGTGCAGCCGGCCGCCAAAACGACGGCCAATACGTAGCGCAGCAGTGTGTTCGACACGATGTTCATCCATGACTGTGTGGGTCGGCGGTTCTCAATGCGAACCTACAAACAAAAAAGCCCCAAGAGCAGGGCTCATGGGGCTTTTCGGGAAAGCTTAACGGATTGCTCCGAGCGATATCCTAGAAAGGAATATCGTCATCAAAGCTATCGAAATCCGGAGCCGGTTGCGGAGCGGCCTGTTGTGGCGCTGGACGCGACTCACGCTGTGGCTGCTGGCTTGGCTGTGGACGCGACTGCTGTGGACGCGGTGCCGAGTTGGACATGCCGCCCTGGCCCTGTTGATCGCCTTGTGGACGACCGCCCAGCAGTTGCATGGTGCCTTGCATGTCGACCACGATTTCAGTGGTGTAACGCTTGATGCCGTCTTTTTCCCACTCGCGGGTCTGCAGTTTGCCTTCGATGTAGACCTGCGAACCTTTGCGCAGGTATTCGCCGGCGATCTCTGCAACCTTGCCAAACATCGACACACGGTGCCACTCGGTTTTCTCGACCTTCTGGCCGGTTTGCTTGTCGGTCCACTGTTCGCTGGTCGCCAGACTCAGGTTGGTCACGGCGTTACCGTTAGGCAAGTAGCGAACTTCGGGATCCTGGCCGCATGTACCGACCAATATGACTTTGTTAACCCCACGGGCCATAACGTTCTCCTAAGCTGGGCGCGCTGTCGGCACTGGATTGACCAGTTGCTCAAGCGTCGCGCGATCCAATAATTCGGTGTCCAATTTGATGTAAATGGCCGCCTCTTCAGCGACCACGACTGCATCTGTTACCCCTACGACTGCCTTCAGGCGCTCTACCAGACCGCTTTCACGGATCGCCTCAGGCGATAGCGGCAAACGCAGACTTGTGACGTAGGGAGGTTCGCGCATGGTAACAGCAAAGACCAGCCAAAGTGCAGCAAGCCCGGCGCATCCGAGGAACACAACCGACAAACCGCCATGCTGGAACATCCAGCCGCCCATGATGCCGCCCAACGCCGAGCCAAGGAACTGGCTGGTGGAATACACCCCCATGGCCGTGCCTTTGCCACCCGCCGGTGAAACTTTACTGATCAGCGAAGGCAATGAAGCCTCCAGCAGGTTGAACGCGGTAAAAAACACCACCGTCCCGATCACAAGCGCCCGAAGGCTGTCGCCGAACTGCCAGAAGAATAGTTCAGTGAGCATCAATGTCGCGACGGCGCCCAGGAGAACTCGTTTCATTTTGCGTTTCTTCTCGCCGTAGATGATGAACGGAATCATGGCGAAGAACGAAATCAGCAGAGCAGTGAGGTAGACCCACCAGTGCTGCTCCTTGGGCAGCCCGGCTTTTTCCACCAGGGCCAGGGGCAAGGCGACGAAGCTGCACATCAGCATTGCGTGTAATACGAAGATACCTAAATCCAGACGCAGCAGGTCTGGGTGCTTGAGCGTCGGCAACAACGCCTTGCGTGCGACACCCGACTCCCGGTGCTGCAACGTGCCGGTGGAGCGCGGCACCATAAAGGCCACGATCACGATCCCGAACAACGCCATGCCGCCGGTGGCCAGGAATAAGCCGTGCAGGCCGAAAGCACGAGTCAGCAAGGGACCGACCACCATGGCCACCGCAAACGACAGGCCAATGGTCATGCCGATCATGGCCATGGCCTTGGTGCGGTGTTGTTCGCGGGTCAGGTCAGAGAGGAGCGCCATCACCGCAGCGGAGATCGCCCCAGCACCTTGCAGGATACGCCCGGCGATCACACCCCAGATGGAATCGGACTGCGCCGCGAGCACACTGCCGAGGGCGAAGACGATCAGCCCGAGGTAAATCACCGGACGACGGCCAATGCGGTCGGAAATGATCCCAAAGGGGATCTGAAAAATCGCCTGGGTCAGGCCGTAGGCGCCAATCGCCAGGCCGATCAGTGCGGGGGTCGCGCCTGCCAGATCCATTCCATAGGTCGCCAGTACCGGCAACACCATGAACATGCCAAGCATACGGAACGCGAACACCAGGGCCAGACCGCTTGCTGCTCGGGTCTCGCCGCTACTCATGCGTTCGCTGTGGGGATCGTGCATGGAAAAACCTCGTGTGAACCGGCGGCGATTCTACCAGTCCCATCGATTGAGAGGGTATATGCGGCGCTTTGCCGCGCAGCTTTCATGTAAGGCTGCACCCGGCACTTTGACAGTGTATATTCATCCAGTCTTTAGCCGTATACTCCGGCATTATTTACGCCCGCCGTGCGAGGCCATCTTGGACAAGATCCTGATTCGTGGGGCTAGAACCCACAACCTGAAGAACATCGACCTGACCCTGCCCCGGGACAAACTGATTGTCATCACCGGCTTGTCCGGCTCGGGCAAATCGTCCCTGGCGTTCGACACGCTGTATGCCGAAGGTCAGCGCCGCTATGTGGAATCGCTGTCGGCCTATGCTCGGCAGTTCCTGTCGATGATGGAAAAGCCTGACGTCGACACCATCGAAGGTCTGTCGCCGGCGATTTCCATCGAACAGAAGTCGACCTCCCACAACCCACGCTCCACCGTGGGCACCATCACCGAAATCTACGACTACCTGCGCCTTCTGTACGCGCGGGTAGGTATTCCCCGCTGCCCGGACCACGACATTCCGCTGGAAGCCCAGACCGTCAGCCAGATGGTCGACTTGGTACTGGCGCAGCCGGAAGGCGCCAAGCTGATGCTGCTGGCCCCGGTGATTCGCGAGCGTAAGGGCGAGCACCTTTCTGTTTTCGAAGAGCTACGTGCCCAGGGTTTTGTACGCGCACGCATCAACGGCAAGCTGTATGAGCTGGATGAAGCGCCAAAGCTCGACAAGCAGAAGAAGCATTCGATCGATGTAGTGGTCGACCGTTTCAAAGTGCGCGCCGACCTGCAGCAGCGTCTGGCCGAGTCATTCGAAACCGCGCTGAAACTGGCGGACGGTATTGCCCTGGTGGCGCCGATGGATGACGAGCCGGGTGAAGAGATCATCTTCTCCGCACGCTTTGCCTGCCCGATCTGTGGCCATGCCATCAGCGAGCTGGAACCCAAGCTTTTTTCCTTCAACAACCCGGCCGGCGCTTGCCCGACCTGCGATGGTCTTGGGGTAAAGCAGTTCTTCGACATCAAACGCCTGGTCAACGGCGAGCTGACGTTGGCGGAGGGGGCAATACGCGGCTGGGACAGGCGTAATGTCTACTACTTCCAGATGCTGGGTTCACTGGCGTCTCACTATAAATTCAGCCTTGAAGTGCCATTCAACCAACTGCCGGCAGATCAGCAGAAGGTCATCCTTAATGGCAGTGGCTCGCAGAACGTCGACTTTAAATACCTGAACGACCGTGGCGACATCGTCAAGCGCTCCCACCCGTTCGAAGGCATCGTGCCGAACTTGGAGCGGCGCTACCGCGAGACCGAATCGGCGAGCGTGCGCGAAGAGTTGGCGAAATTCCTCAGCACTCAACCTTGCCCGGATTGCCGTGGCACTCGCCTGCGTCGTGAGGCGCGGCATGTATGGGTGGGCGAGAAGACGCTGCCGGCAGTGACCAATCTGCCGATTGGCGATGCCTGTGAATACTTCGGCGTCCTCAAGCTGACAGGACGCCGTGGGGAGATTGCCGACAAAATCCTCAAGGAAATCCGTGAGCGGTTGCAGTTCCTGGTTAACGTGGGCCTGGATTATCTTTCGCTGGATCGCAGTGCCGATACTCTGTCGGGCGGTGAAGCGCAGCGTATTCGCCTGGCCAGCCAGATTGGTGCCGGGCTGGTAGGCGTTTTGTACATCCTTGATGAGCCGTCCATTGGTTTGCACCAACGAGATAACGACCGACTGTTGGGTACGCTGAAACACCTGCGGGATATCGGCAATACGGTAATCGTAGTCGAGCACGACGAAGACGCGATTCGCCTGGCGGATTATGTGGTCGATATTGGCCCAGGTGCCGGCGTACATGGTGGGCATATTGTTGCCGAGGGTACGCCGGCCGAAGTCATGGCTCACCCGGACTCGTTGACCGGCAAGTACTTGTCTGGCCGCGTGAAGATTGAGGTACCGGCTAAACGCACGCCGCGTAACAAGAAGATGGCGCTACACCTCAAAGGTGCACGCGGGAACAACCTGCGTAATGTCGACCTGGAGATTCCGCTGGGCTTGCTGACCTGTGTGACTGGTGTTTCCGGATCGGGCAAGTCGACACTGATCAACAACACGCTGTTCCCACTGAGCGCAACCGCCCTGAACGGTGCAACCACCCTGGAAGCGGCGGCACATGACAGCATCAAAGGCCTGGAGCATTTAGACAAGGTCGTCGACATCGACCAAAGCCCGATTGGCCGCACACCGCGTTCTAACCCAGCGACCTACACTGGGCTGTTCACACCGATTCGCGAGCTGTTCGCCGGTGTTCCGGAGTCACGCTCGCGTGGATATGGTCCTGGCCGGTTCTCGTTCAACGTCAAGGGCGGGCGCTGTGAGGCGTGCCAAGGCGATGGCCTGATTAAAGTGGAGATGCACTTCCTGCCGGATATTTATGTGCCGTGCGACGTATGTAAGAGCAAGCGCTATAACCGCGAAACCCTGGAGATCAAGTACAAGGGCAAGAACATCCACGAAACCCTGGAGATGACCATCGAGGAAGCTCGCGTGTTCTTCGACGCGGTTCCAGCATTGGCGCGCAAGCTGCAAACGCTGATGGATGTAGGCCTGTCGTATATCAAGCTGGGACAGTCGGCGACCACGCTGTCCGGGGGTGAGGCGCAGCGGGTGAAGCTGTCTCGCGAGCTGTCCAAGCGCGATACGGGCAAGACTCTGTATATCCTCGATGAGCCGACCACGGGCCTTCACTTCGCAGATATCCAGCAACTGCTGGACGTGCTTCACCGATTGCGCGACCACGGCAACACTGTGGTCGTGATTGAGCACAACCTTGATGTGATCAAGACTG
The DNA here is from genome assembly GCF_021391435.1 of Pseudomonas sivasensis. NCBI lineage: Bacteria > Pseudomonadati > Pseudomonadota > Gammaproteobacteria > Pseudomonadales > Pseudomonadaceae > Pseudomonas > Pseudomonas sivasensis. Next base: position 5,621,491 of record NZ_CP090029.1, read on the forward strand.
CTGACTGGTTGGTGGACCTAGGGCCGGAAGGCGGTTCCAAGGGTGGCCAGATCATCGCGGTAGGTACACCGGAGCAAGTCTCCGAAATGCCGCAGTCCCACACCGGTTACTACTTGAAGCCGCTGTTGGAGCGTGATCGGGCCTGATGTATGCCCCATAAAAAAGCCCCTGTCACTTTGCGGTGACAGGGGCTTTTTAGTAGCCGGAAATCAGAACTGCGATTGCAGATAATTCTCCAGCCCTACCAACTTGATCAGGCCCAACTGCTTTTCCAGCCAGTAGGTGTGATCTTCTTCGGTGTCGTTTAACTGCACACGCAGGATTTCCCGCGTGACGAAGTCGCTGTGCTGCTCGCAGAGCTCGATGCCCTTGCAGAGCGCAGCACGCACCTTGTACTCAAGGCGAAGATCGGCTGCGAGCATGTCAGGTACGCTGGTGCCCACGTCCAGATCATCGGGACGCATGCGCGGCGTGCCTTCGAGCATCAGGATACGACGCATCAGCGCGTCAGCGTGCTGTGCCTCTTCTTCCATCTCGTGGTTGATACGCTCATAGAGTTCGGTAAAACCCCAGTCTTCGTACATACGCGAGTGGATGAAATATTGGTCACGAGCTGCCAGTTCGCCCGTCAGCAACGTGTTGAGGTAATCGATTACGTCGGGGTGACCTTGCATCGCCCTACATCTCCCTGCTTGAAAGTCTGTAGTTTGAACCATGATGACTCGGAGGTCACGGGACTAACGGCATAAAAGTGAACATTTCCGGAGAAAAGTAGCGGAAATAACGCAAAAACCGCCCAAATGAGGGCGGTTCTGCTTATCGTTTAGAGTCAGTTAAGCGATACACCCAATGCCTTTGCGATTGCTTCTCCATATGCAGGGTCCGCTTTGTAGAAGTGCGCCAATTGACGCTGAACCACATCATTGGAAACCCCAGCCATTGCACCCGCGATGTTATTGGTGAGCAGGGCTTTCTGATCATCGTTCATCAGGCGGAACAGCGCCCCGGCGTGGCTGTAGTAGTCAGTGTCTTCCCGATGATCGTAACGATCAGCGGCACCGCTCAGGGCCAAGGCTGGCTCGGCGTACTGCGGAGCTTGCTTAGGTGCATCGGCGTAGCTGTTTGGCTCGTAGTTAGGGGCGGCACCACCGTTGTTGCCGAAAGCCATCGACCCGTCACGCTGGTAGCTATTTACCGGGTTGCGCGGCGCATTTACCGGCAACTGCTGGTGATTGGTGCCAACACGGTAGCGGTGGGCATCAGCGTAGGCAAAAACCCGACCTTGCAGCATGCGGTCTGGGGACAGGCCAACACCTGGGACCATATTGCTCGGGCCGAATGCTGCCTGCTCAACTTCAGCAAAGTAGTTTTGCGGGTTGCGATTGAGCTCAAGCTCACCAACTTCGATCAACGGAAATTCCTTCTGCGACCAGGTTTTGGTCACGTCGAAAGGATTCTCGTAGTGAGCGTTAGCTTGGGCTTCAGTCATGATCTGGATGCAGACGCGCCATTTCGGGAAATCACCGCGCTCGATCGCACCGAACAGATCACGCTGGGCGTAATCGGGGTCGGTACCGGCCAAGCGTGCAGCATCGGCTGGAGCCAGATTCTTGATCCCCTGCTTGGTTTTGTAGTGCCATTTCACCCAGTGACGCTCACCATTAGCATTGATCAGGCTGTAAGTGTGGCTGCCAAAGCCGTGCATGTGACGGTAGCCGTCTGGAATGCCACGGTCCGAAAACAAGATGGTCACTTGGTGCAGCGCCTCAGGGGAGTGCGACCAAAAGTCCCACATCATCTGTGCGCTTTTGAGATTGCTTTGCGGCAGACGCTTCTGAGTGTGAATGAAGTCAGGGAATTTCAGCGGGTCGCGAATGAAGAACACCGGAGTGTTGTTCCCCACGATGTCCCAGTTGCCTTCTTCAGTGTAGAACTTCAAGGCAAAACCACGTGGGTCGCGCTCGGTATCAGCAGAACCACGCTCACCGCCCACAGTTGAGAAGCGCAGGAAGGTCGGGGTCTGCTTACCCACAGATTCAAACAGCTTGGCGCTTGTGTACTGAGTGATGTCTTGGGTGACTGTAAACGTTCCGTAGGCACCCGACCCTTTGGCATGTACGCGGCGCTCAGGAATGTTTTCACGGTTGAAGTGAGCGAGCTTCTCGATCAGATGGAAATCGTCGAGCAACAGCGGGCCACGCGGGCCAGCAGAACGGGAATTCTGGTTATCTGCAACGGGAGCACCGCTGGCGGTAGTAAGGATTTTATTCTGGCTCATGCTCAATTTTCCTCAGGTCGGACTTAGAACTGCCGGCTAATCGGCTTGGGAGGATTATTGATCAGCAACATGACACGTACAAATTCATTAAATTTCACGCATCAATAGAAAATTACTACCAACAACCTCAACAGCATAGTGCCAAGCCCCTACCCCGAAAACTTGTACAAATCGCGCTTTTGTTACGCGCACAAAAAACCGGGCACTAGGCCCGGTTCTTTGTTATAGCTTGTCGTCTTACTCGGCGCTTACAGCTTCGCCGGCAGTAGCACGATCAACCAACTCAACGTACGCCATAGGCGCGTTGTCACCAGCGCGGAAACCGCACTTGAGGATGCGCAGGTAGCCACCCTCACGGGTAGCGTAACGCTTGCCCAGGTCGTTGAAGAGCTTACCAACGATAGCTTTCGAACGAGTACGGTCGAAAGCCAGACGGCGGTTAGCCAGGCTGTCTGTCTTAGCCAAAGTAATCAGCGGCTCAGCAACGCGACGCAGTTCTTTAGCTTTCGGCAGTGTAGTTTTGATCAGCTCGTGCTCGAACAGCGACACCGCCATGTTTTGAAACATGGCCTTGCGGTGCGAGCTGGTACGGCTCAGGTGACGACCACTTTTACGATGACGCATGGTTCATTCCTTACCAAACTCACGTTCGGTGATTACGACGATCAGGCAGTCGCCTTGTCGTCCTTCTTAAGACTTGCAGGCGGCCAGTTGTCGAGGCGCATGCCGAGGGACAGACCGCGGGAGGCCAGAACGTCCTTGATTTCAGTCAAGGATTTCTTGCCCAGGTTCGGAGTCTTCAACAGTTCTACTTCGGTACGCTGAATCAGGTCGCCGATGTAGTAAATGTTTTCCGCCTTAAGGCAGTTAGCCGAACGTACAGTCAGTTCCAGATCGTCAACCGGGCGAAGCAGGATCGGATCGATCTCGTCTTCCTGCTCGATTACCACTGGTTCGCTGTCACCTTTGAGGTCGACGAACGCAGCCAACTGCTGTTGCAGAATGGTTGCAGCGCGGCGGATAGCCTCTTCAGGATCCAGAGTACCGTTGGTTTCCAGATCAATAACCAGCTTGTCCAGGTTAGTACGCTGTTCGACACGGGCGTTTTCCACCACGTATGCGATACGGCGAACCGGGCTGAACGAAGAGTCGAGCTGCAAGCGACCAATGCTGCGGCTTTCGTCTTCATCGCTCTGACGCGAGTCGGCCGGTTCATAACCACGACCACGAGCTACAGTGAGCTTCATGTTCAGGGCGCCGTTAGACGCCAGGTTAGCGATTACGTGATCGGGATTAACGATCTCGACATCATGATCCAGCTGAATATCGGCAGCGGTAACCACCCCCGAACCCTTCTTCGACAAGGTCAGCGTAACTTCGTCACGGCCGTGCAGCTTGATAGCCAGACCTTTAAGGTTCAACAGGATTTCAATTACGTCTTCCTGTACACCTTCGATGGCGCTGTACTCGTGGAGCACACCGTCAATCTCGGCCTCGACTACTGCACAGCCGGGCATTGAGGACAACAGGATGCGGCGCAGCGCGTTGCCCAGGGTGTGGCCAAAACCACGCTCGAGAGGCTCGAGTGTGATCTTGGCGCGGGTTGGACTGACAACCTGCACATCAATGTGGCGGGGTGTCAGGAACTCATTTACCGAAATCTGCATGGATGCACCTATTTTCTAGCCCTTACTTGGAGTAGAGCTCGACAATCAGGCTTTCGTTGATGTCGGCGGACAGATCACTGCGAGCAGGAACGTTCTTGAAAACGCCCGACTTCTTCTCAGTGTCTACTTCTACCCATTCTACGCGGCCACGTTGGGCACACAGATCGAGAGCTTGGACAATGCGAAGTTGGTTTTTTGCTTTCTCGCGAACTGCGACCACGTCACCAGCACGAACCTGATAAGACGGAACGTTTACGGTCTGACCGTTAACGCTGATCGACTTGTGCGATACCAGCTGACGGGATTCGGCACGAGTCGAACCAAAGCCCATACGGTATACAACGTTGTCCAGACGGCATTCGAGCAGTTGCAGCAGGTTTTCACCAGTTGCACCTTTCTTGCCAGCAGCTTCTTTGTAGTAGCCGCTGAACTGACGCTCGAGAACGCCGTAGATACGACGAACCTTCTGCTTTTCACGCAGTTGGGTGCCGTAATCGGACTGGCGACCGCGGCGTTGGCCGTGGATACCAGGTGCTGCTTCAATGTTGCACTTCGATTCGATCGCGCGCACGCCGCTCTTCAGGAAGAGATCGGTGCCTTCGCGACGAGCGAGTTTGCATTTTGGACCAATGTAACGAGCCATTCTTTACAATCTCCTGGATTACACGCGGCGCTTCTTCGGCGGACGGCACCCGTTGTGCGGGATTGGCGTCACGTCGGTGATGCTGGCGATCTTATAGCCACAGCCGTTCAAAGCACGGACAGCAGACTCACGACCTGGACCTGGACCTTTGACGTTAACGTCGAGGTTTTTCAGGCCATATTCCAGCGCAGCTTGACCAGCACGTTCAGCAGCTACTTGAGCAGCAAACGGGGTGGACTTGCGGGAACCGCGGAAACCCGAACCACCGGAGGTAGCCCAAGAAAGCGCGTTACCTTGACGGTCGGTGATGGTCACGATTGTGTTGTTAAAAGATGCATGGATGTGGGCGATGCCATCAACCACTGTCTTTTTAACTTTTTTACGAGGACGAGCAGCAGGTTTTGCCATGATTAATTTCCTGTCGATTCGCGTGGGCGATTACTTGCGGATCGGCTTACGCGGACCTTTACGGGTACGCGCGTTAGTCTTGGTACGCTGACCGCGTACTGGAAGACCACGACGATGACGCAGACCACGGTAGCAACCGAGGTCCATCAAACGCTTGATTTTCATGTTGATTTCGCGACGCAGGTCACCTTCAGTGGTGAACTTCGCCACTTCGCCACGCAACAGCTCAATCTGCTCGTCGCTCAGATCCTTGATCTTAGCGGCTGGGTTTACCCCAGTGTCTGCGCAAATTTTCTGCGCAGTAGTGCGACCAACACCATAGATGTAGGTCAGCGAGATAACAGTGTGCTTGTTATCTGGAATGTTAACGCCTGCAATACGGGCCATTCAGTGGGACTCCAATTGACAGCTACCTACGCCCCGGAAGCCAAGAAATAGGGCGCGAGATAATATCGCTGTAATAACAAATAATCAACCCGGCAGCGCACTAGCTGCCGGGCTTCAAGCGGATCACACTCAGCCTTGGCGCTGTTTGTGACGCGGTTCCGCGCTGCAAATTACTCGAACAACACCTTCGCGGCGAATAATCTTGCAGTTACGGCACAGCTTTTTCACCGATGCACGAACTTTCATCACCAACTCCTCGAACCTTATGGGTACTCAGCGCAACATGCCGCTGCCGTAACCCTTCAGGTTGGCTTTCTTCATCAGGGATTCGTACTGGTGCGAAACGAGGTGCGATTGTACTTGGGACATGAAGTCCATCACAACCACGACCACGATCAGCAACGAGGTCCCGCCAAGGTAGAACGGAACGTTTGCTGCAACCACAAGGAACTGGGGCAACAGGCAGACGGCCGTCATATATAGAGCACCGAACAGGGTCAAACGAGTCAGAACGCCATCAATGTAGCGCGCAGACTGCTCACCTGGACGGATACCCGGAATAAAGGCACCGGACTTCTTCAGGTTTTCCGCTACGTCTTTCGGATTGAACATCAACGCCGTATAGAAGAAGCAGAAGAAAATAATCCCTGCACTAAACAGCAGAATATTCAACGGCTGACCAGGAGCGATCGACTGAGAGAGGTCCTGCAGCCAGCCCATATTTTCAGACTGGCCAAACCAGGTACCCAACGAAGCCGGAAACAGCAAAATGCTGCTCGCGAAAATTGCCGGAATAACACCGGCCATATTCACTTTCAGCGGCAAGTGGCTAGTCTGCGCAGCAAAGACCTTACGGCCCTGCTGACGCTTGGCGTAGTGAACAGCAATACGACGCTGGCCACGCTCAATGAACACCACAAAACCGATAATCGCTACTGCCAGCAAACCGATAGCAACTAGGGCGAAGATATTGATATCACCCTGACGTGCAGACTCGAAAGACTGCCCAATCGCTCTCGGAAGACCGGCGACGATACCTGCGAAAATCAACATCGAGATACCGTTACCAACACCGCGCTCAGTAATCTGCTCACCCAGCCACATCATGAACATCGCACCAGCCACAAAAGTGGATACCGCGACGAAATGGAAGCCAAAGTCACCAGTGAACGCAACGCCCTGCCCAGCCAGACCAACGGACATGCCGATAGCCTGAACCAGAGCGAGGGCAACAGTGCCGTAGCGGGTGTACTGGCTAATCTTGCGACGGCCAGCTTCACCTTCCTTCTTCAACTGCTCCAGCTGCGGGCTGACGGCAGTCATCAACTGCATGATGATCGATGCCGAGATATACGGCATGATCCCCAGTGCAAAGATGCTCATCCGTTCCAGCGCGCCGCCGGAAAACATATTGAACAAGCTAAGAATGGTCCCCTCATTCTGTCGAAACAGGTCTGCGAGTCGGTCCGGGTTGATACCTGGAACCGGGATGTGTGCGCCTATTCGGTAGACGATAATCGCCAGGAACAGAAAACGCAGACGAGCCCAAAGTTCAGACATACCGCCTTTGCCGAGCGCTGAGAGAGCACCTTGCTTAGCCATTTATTCCTCGAACTTGCCGCCAGCTGCTTCGATAGCCGAACGCGCACCTTTGGTGGCGCCGATTCCCTTGCCGATAGTGACAGCGCGAGTCACTTCACCGGACAGCATGATTTTCACACGCTGTACGTTGACGTTGATCACGTTGGCATCTTTCAGGGTCTGCACAGTAACGATGTCGCCTTCCACTTTAGCCAGCTCGGACAGACGCACTTCTGCGCGATCCATAGCTTTCAGGGATACGAAACCGAACTTAGGCAGGCGACGATGCAGCGGCTGTTGACCGCCTTCAAAGCCTGGAGCAATGGTGCCACCGGAGCGGGAGGTTTGACCTTTGTGACCACGGCCACCAGTCTTACCCAAACCGCTACCGATACCACGGCCCGGACGATGCTTTTCGCGACGGGAGCCCGGCGCTGGACTCAGATCATTGAGTTTCATCGATTAACCCTCTACACGCAGCATGTAGTAAGCCTTATTGATCATCCCGCGATTCTCGGGAGTATCCTGGACTTCTACAGTGTGACCGATGCGACGCAGACCCAAACCTTTAACACACAGTTTGTGGTTAGGAATGCGGCCGGTCATGCTTTTGATCAGCGTTACTTTAACGGTAGCCATGATCAGAAGATCTCCTTGACAGTCAGACCACGCTTAGCAGCGATGGACTCAGGAGATTGCATGGCTTTCAAACCTTTGAAAGTGGCGTGAACCACGTTTACAGGGTTAGTCGAGCCGTAGCACTTGGCCAGAACGTTCTGAACACCAGCAACTTCGAGGACAGCACGCATAGCGCCGCCAGCGATGATACCGGTACCTTCAGAGGCAGGCTGCATGTACACCTTCGAAGCGCCATGGGCGGACTTCATTGCGTACTGCAGAGTGGTACCGTTCAAATCAACTTGGATCATGTTGCGACGAGCAGCTTCCATTGCCTTCTGGATCGCAGCAGGCACTTCACGTGACTTGCCACGGCCGAAGCCAACGCGCCCTTTACCATCACCTACCACGGTCAACGCAGTGAAAGTGAAGATACGGCCGCCTTTAACGGTTTTAGCTACGCGGTTAACTTGAACCAGCTTCTCAATGTAGCCTTCGTCGCGCTTTTGGTCGTTATTTGACATAACTTAGAACTCCAGCCCAGCTTCACGAGCAGCATCAGCCAGCGCTTTCACGCGGCCGTGGTACTTGAAGCCAGAGCGGTCGAAAGCCACTTGCGAGACGCCCGCGGCCTTAGCACGCGTAGCGACCAGCTGGCCAACCTTAGTGGCCGCGTCGATGTTGCCAGTGGCACCATCACGCAGTTCTTTATCCAAAGTCGAGGCGCTTGCCAGGACTTGGTTGCCGTCGGCCGAGATGACCTGGGCGTAGATGTGCTGCGACGAGCGGTACACGCAGAGACGCACGACTTCGAGTTCGTGCATTTTCAGGCGTGCTTTGCGAGCGCGACGCAGTCGAGTAACTTTTTTGTCGGTCATTTGCTATGCCCTACTTCTTCTTGGCTTCTTTACGACGGACGACTTCGTCCGCGTAGCGCACACCTTTGCCTTTGTAAGGCTCTGGTGGACGGAAGTCGCGGATCTCAGCGGCCACCTGACCTACCAGCTGCTTATCAATACCCTTGATCAGGATATCGGTTTGGCTAGGGGTCTCAGCGGTGATGCCTTCCGGCAGTTCGTAATCCACTGGGTGCGAGAAGCCAAGGGCAAGGTTCAAAACCGTGCCTTTTGCTTGCGCTTTGTAACCAACACCGACCAGCTGGAGCTTGCGCTCGAAGCCTTGGCTTACGCCTTGGACCATGTTGTTTACCAACGCACGCGTGGTACCGGCCATTGCGCGAGTTTGTTGATCGCCATTGCGAGCAGCGAAACGCAGCTCACCAGCTTCTTCAACGATCTCAACGGACGAATGGATGTTCAGTTCAAGAGTGCCCTTGGCACCCTTCACCGAAAGCTGTTGGCCTGCGAATTTGACTTCGACACCGGCTGGCAGCTTAACGGGGTTCTTAGCGACGCGAGACATGCTTATCCCCCCTTAGAACACAGTGCAAAGAACTTCGCCGCCGACACCGGCAGCGCGCGCAGCACGATCCGTCATCACACCTTTGTTGGTGGAGACGATAGACACGCCAAGACCGCCACGAACTTTCGGCAGATCTTCAGCGGACTTGTACTGACGCAGGCCTGGACGGCTAACGCGCTTCACTTCCTCGATGACCGAACGGCCTTCGAAGTACTTCAGCTCGATGGACAGCAGTGGCTTGGTTTCGCTGCTGATCTGATAACCCGCAATGTAGCCTTCGTCTTTCAGGACTTTGGCAACAGCTACCTTCAACTTGGAAGATGGCATGCTTACGACGGACTTTTCAGCCATCTGGGCATTACGGATACGAGTTAGCATGTCCGCTAACGGGTCCTGCATACTCATGGGCTAGACGCTCCTAATACAAAAAAATTAGCCTTGCGGCTACATATGTCGCCGAGAATCTCCGAGCGTAAAAAACACGGGCTCAGGCGAGCCGCGTATTTTAGACACACTCCGGAAATGAAACAAGCCCCAAAAGGGGCTTGTTCCAGATTCAAGGTCACCGGCGGTCAGTATCTTGCGATGCAGACCCCCTAGACGCTGAAAGTACTTACCAGCTAGCTTTAACCAGACCTGGTACGTCACCACGCATTGCCGCTTCACGCAGTTTGTTACGGCCGAGGCCGAACTTGCGGTAAACGCCGTGTGGACGACCGGTCAGGCGGCAGCGGTTACGCATGCGCGAAGCGCTTGCGTCACGTGGCTGCTTCTGCAAAGCAACTGTAGCTTCCCAACGCGCTTCTGGACTTGCGTTCAGATCAACGATGATTGCTTTCAGTGCTGCACGCTTCTTGGCGTACTTGGCAACCGTGAGCTGACGCTTCAGCTCGCGGTTTTTCATGCTCATCTTGGCCATGGTCCTACTCCAATCAGTTGCGGAACGGGAATTTGAAAGCACGCAACAGAGCGCGACCTTCATCATCGTTCTTGGCAGTGGTGGTCAGGGTGATGTCCAGACCGCGGAGAGCATCGATCTTGTCGTAGTCGATTTCCGGGAAGATGATCTGCTCTTTCACGCCCATGCTGTAGTTACCACGACCATCGAAGGACTTGGCATTCAGGCCGCGGAAGTCGCGAACCCGAGGCAGGGAGATCGACAGCAGACGATCCAGGAATTCGTACATACGCTCACGGCGCAGAGTCACTTTGACGCCGATCGGCCAACCTTCACGGACTTTAAAGCCAGCGATGGATTTCCGAGCGTAAGTCACAACGACTTTTTGACCGGTGATCTTTTCCAGGTCAGCAACAGCGTGCTCGATGACTTTTTTGTCACCGACCGCTTCGCCCAAACCCATGTTCAGGGTGATTTTGGTAACGCGTGGAACTTCCATCACGTTCGAGAGCTTAAGTTCTTCCTTAAGCTTCGGTGCGATTTCTTTCCAGTAAATCTCTTTTAGTCGTGCCATGGTCTTCTACCTAGCAGTGTTCAAGCATCAACCGCTTTTTGGGTCGACTTGAAGACACGAATTTTCTTGCCATCTTCTACTTTAAAACCAACGCGGTCAGCCTTGTTGGTTTCGCCGTTGAAAATGGCGACGTTAGAAGCGTCCAGAGGAGCTTCTTTTTCGACGATACCGCCCTGCACGCCCGACATAGGGTTAGGCTTGGTATGGCGCTTAACCAGGTTCAGACCACCAATAACCAGACGGTTATTAGCGAGAACCTTAAGAACCTTACCGCGCTTACCTTTGTCTTTGCCGGCGATCACGATGATCTCGTCGTCACGACGAATCTTTTGCATGTCGGATCTCCTTACAGCACTTCTGGGGCGAGCGAGACGATCTTCATGAACTTCTCAGTACGAAGTTCACGCGTCACTGGCCCAAAGATACGGGTGCCGATCGGCTCTTGCTTGTTGTTCAGAAGAACAGCAGCGTTGCCATCAAAGCGGATAATAGAGCCGTCTGCACGGCGTACACCGTGACGAGTGCGGACTACAACAGCAGTCATCACTTGGCCTTTTTTCACCTTACCGCGAGGAATTGCTTCCTTCACGGTAACTTTGATGATGTCACCGATACCAGCGTAACGACGATGGGAGCCACCCAGCACCTTGATGCACATAACACGGCGAGCGCCGCTGTTATCGGCCACATCGAGCATGGATTGAGTCTGAATCATATAATTTCTCCGACCCCTAGTCCTTAGACTTCCACAGCGCGTTCGAGAACATCAACCAGCGCCCAAGACTTGGTCTTGGCCAGCGGACGAGTTTCACGAATAGTGACCTTGTCGCCGATGTGGCACTGATTGGTTTCGTCGTGCGCGTGCAGCTTAGTCGAACGCTTAACATATTTACCGTAGATCGGGTGCTTAACGCGACGCTCGATCAAAACGGTGATGGTTTTGTCCATCTTGTCGCTGACAACACGGCCAGTCAGCGTACGGACAGTCTTTTCGGCTTCAGCCATGATCACTTACCTGCCTGCTGGTTGAGCACAGTCTTCACGCGAGCAATGTCACGCTTAACTTGCGAGAGCAGATGAGACTGCCCCAACTGGCCAGTTGCTTTCTGCATACGCAGATTGAACTGGTCGCGCAGCAGGCCGAGCAGTTGCTCGTTCAGCTGCTGTGCGGATTTTTCACGAAGTTCATTCGCTTTCATCACATCACCGTCCGTTTAACAAAGGCGGTGGCGAGCGGCAGCTTTGCAGCAGCCAGGGCAAAAGCCTCACGCGCCAGCTCTTCAGTTACACCCTCGATTTCATACAGGACTTTGCCTGGCTGAATCTGGGCTACCCAGTATTCCACGTTACCCTTACCTTTACCCATCCGAACTTCGAGGGGCTTTTTGGAGATCGGCTTGTCCGGGAATACACGGATCCAGATCTTGCCGCCACGTTTAACGTGACGGGTCAGTGCACGACGCGCTGACTCGATCTGACGAGCGGTGAGACGACCACGAGCTACAGACTTCAGCGCGAACTCGCCGAAGCTGACTTTGCTACCGCGCTGAGCCAGACCACGGTTGTGGCCTGTCATCTGCTTGCGGAACTTCGTACGCTTTGGTTGCAACATTTGGCGTACCCCTTACTTAGCAGCTTTTTTACGAGGCGCTGGTGCTTGTGGTTTCAGTTCTTCTTGGCGACCACCAATTACTTCGCCTTTGAAGATCCAAACCTTTACACCGATCACACCATAAGTGGTGTGAGCTTCGTAGTTGGCATAGTCGATGTCGGCACGCAGGGTGTGCAGTGGCACACGACCTTCGCGATACCATTCAGTACGTGCGATTTCAGCACCGCCGAGACGACCGCTCACTTGGATTTTGATGCCTTTGGCACCAATGCGCATGGCGTTCTGTACGGCGCGCTTCATAGCGCGACGGAACATTACGCGACGCTCCAGCTGCTGAGCTACGCTCTGCGCAACCAGCATACCGTCGAGCTCCGGCTTACGGATCTCTTCGATATTGATGTGCACAGGCACACCCATTTGCTTGGTCAGGTCCTGACGCAGTTTCTCAACATCTTCACCTTTCTTCCCGATAACGATACCTGGACGAGCGGTGTGGATGGTGATACGTGCAGTTTGTGCCGGACGATGGATATCGATACGGCTTACGGACGCGCTTTTTAGTTTGTCTTGGAGATACTCACGCACCTTCAGATCAGCGAACAAATAGTCCGCATAAGTCCGACCGTCTGCGTACCAGACGGAGGTGTGCTCCTTGACGATTCCCAGGCGAATGCCAATGGGATGTACTTTCTGACCCATCTCTTCGACTCCGTTACTTGTCAGCAACCTTGACAGTGATATGGCAAGACCGCTTGACGATGCGATCAGCACGGCCTTTGGCACGTGGCATGATGCGCTTCAGCGAACGCCCTTCGTTGACGAAAACGGTGCTGACCTTCAGGTCATCAACGTCTGCGCCTTCGTTATGCTCGGCGTTGGCTACGGCCGACTCCAGCACTTTCTTCATGATCTCGGCGGCTTTCTTACTGCTGAAAGCCAACAGGTTGAGCGCTTCGCCCACCTTCTTCCCGCGGATCTGGTCGGCGACCAAGCGGGCTTTCTGGGCGGAGATTCGAGCGCCCGACAACTTAGCGGCTACTTCCATTTCCTAACCCCTTAACGCTTGGCTTTCTTGTCTGCCACGTGCCCACGATAAGTGCGGGTACCGGCAAACTCGCCTAGTTTGTGGCCGACCATGTCTTCGTTCACGAGAACTGGGACGTGCAAGCGACCGTTGTGTACAGCGATGGTCAGACCGACCATTTGTGGCAGGATCATCGAACGACGCGACCAGGTTTTCACCGGTTTGCGATCGTTCTTTTCCGCCGCCACTTCGATCTTCTTCAGTAGGTGAAGATCAATAAAAGGACCTTTTTTCAGAGAACGTGGCACTGTCGTATCCCTCTATTTACTTGCGACGACGGACGATCATTTTGTCGGTACGCTTATTACCACGAGTCTTCGCGCCCTTAGTCGGGAAGCCCCATGGCGATACCGGATGACGACCACCAGAGGTACGACCTTCACCACCACCGTGTGGGTGGTCAACCGGGTTCATGGCAACACCACGAACGGTTGGGCGAACGCCACGCCAGCGCTTGGCACCAGCTTTACCCAGCGAACGCAGGCTGTGCTCGGAGTTCGAGACTTCACCTAGGGTCGCGCGGCATTCAGCCAGAACTTTACGCATCTCACCAGAACGCAGACGCAGGGTCACGTAGACACCTTCACGAGCGATCAGCTGAGCCGAAGCACCAGCGGAACGAGCGATTTGCGCGCCTTTACCTGGCTTCAATTCGATGCCGTGTACGGTGCTACCAACTGGAATGTTACGCAGCTGCAGAGCGTTGCCCGGCTTGATCGGCGCCAAGGCACCTGCGATCAGCTGGTCGCCAGCACTCACACCTTTAGGTGCGATGATGTAGCGACGCTCGCCATCTGCGTACAGCAGCAGAGCGATGTGAGCAGTACGGTTTGGATCGTATTCGATACGCTCAACAGTGGCAGTGATGCCATCTTTGTCGTTGCGACGGAAGTCGACCAAACGATAATGCTGCTTATGGCCACCACCGATGTGACGAGTGGTAATACGACCATTGTTGTTACGACCACCAGTCTTCGATTTTTTCTCGAGCAGCGGTGCGTGAGGAGCGCCTTTATGCAGCTCCTGGTTGACCACCTTGACCACAAAACGGCGGCCAGGGGAAGTCGGTTTGCATTTAACGATTGCCATGATGCACCCCTTCCTTACTCAGCACTGCTGCTGAAATCGAGATCTTGGCCTGGCTGAAGGGAGATAACTGCCTTCTTCCAGTCATTACGCTTGCCCAGACCGCGAGCAGTGCGCTTGCTCTTACCCAGAACATTCAGGGTAGTAACACGCTCTACTTTCACGCTGAACAGGCTTTCGACGGCCTTCTTGATTTCCAGCTTGGTTGCGTCAGTTGCAACCTTGAAAACGAACTGGCCTTTCTTGTCAGCCAGAACCGTAGCCTTTTCGGAAACGTGCGGGCCAAGCAGAACTTTAAATACGCGTTCCTGGTTCATCCCAGCAGCTCCTCGAATTTCTTCACGGCCGACACGGTGATCAACACCTTGTCGTATGCGATCAGACTAACTGGATCGGAACCTTGCACGTCACGTACATCAACGTGTGGCAGGTTGCGAGCAGCCAGGTACAGGTTCTGATCAACAGCTTCAGACACGATCAAAACATCGGTCAGGCTCATGTTGTTCAGTTTGCCCAGCAGATCTTTGGTTTTTGGACTTTCAACAGCGAAGTCCTGAACCACGACCAGACGATCAGTACGCACGAGTTCAGCAAGGATGGAGCGCAGAGCTGCGCGGTACATCTTCTTGTTGAGCTTCTGAGTGTGATCCTGTGGACGAGCTGCGAAAGTGGTACCGCCGCCACGCCAGATTGGGCTACGGATAGTACCGGCACGAGCACGGCCAGTGCCTTTCTGACGCCATGGGCGCTTACCGCCACCACGAACGTCGGAACGGGTCTTTTGCTGCTTGCTACCTTGACGGCCGCCGGCCATATAGGCCACGACTGCTTGGTGAACGAGCGTCTCGTTGAATTCGCCGCCAAATGTCAGTTCGGAAACTTCGATCGCTTGAGCGTCATTTACATTTAATTGCATGTCAGCTTCCCCTTAACCGCGAGCCTTGGCCGCTGGACGTACAACCAGGTTGCCGCCAGTAGCGCCAGGAACAGCACCCTTGACCAACAACAGATTGCGTTCAGCGTCGACGCGCACTACTTCGAGGGACTGCACGGTCACGCGCTCAGCGCCCATATGACCGGACATTTTTTTGCCCTTGAATACACGACCAGGAGTCTGGCACTGGCCAATAGAGCCCGGGACGCGGTGGGAGACGGAGTTACCGTGAGTGTTATCTTGACCACGGAAATTCCAACGCTTGATCGTACCCTGGAAGCCTTTACCTTTGGACTGACCGGTTACATCAACCAGTTGACCAGCGGCAAAGATTTCAGCGTTGATCAGATCGCCAGCCTGGTAGTCGCCATCTTCAAGACGGAACTCCATAACAGTGCGACCAGCTGCAACGTTTGCTTTAGCGAAGTGACCTGCTTGAGCAGCAGTCACGCGCGAAGCACGACGCTCGCCGACAGTGACTTGCACTGCACGATAGCCATCGGTCTCTTCAGTTTTGAACTGGGTGACGCGATTCGGTTCGATCTCAATGACCGTAACCGGAATGGAGACACCTTCTTCGGTGAAAATACGGGTCATACCGCATTTACGACCGACTACACCAATAGTCATGTTGTAAACCTCATGAGTGTACGGGGCTTTCACCCGCTATGGCCGCCCATTTCAGAGCGTTACACGACTAAGACCCAAGTCTTAGCCGAGGCTGATCTGAACTTCCACACCGGCCGCCAGATCAAGCTTCATAAGTGCATCAACGGTTTTATCCGTTGGCTGGACGATGTCCAGTACGCGCTTATGAGTACGGATCTCGTACTGGTCACGCGCGTCTTTGTTGACGTGCGGGGAGACCAGAACGGTGAACCGCTCTTTACGGGTAGGCAGTGGAATTGGACCACGCACTTGAGCACCAGTACGTTTCGCGGTTTCCACGATTTCCTGGGTGGATTGGTCGATCAGGCGATGGTCAAAAGCCTTCAACCTGATACGGATTTGCTGATTTTGCATTGGATTTCAGACTCCGGCTGCTATTCCCACCGAGCGCAATACGCCCGTTAAAAGGAGGCGCAATTCTATAGACGGCCCAGATGGGTGTCAACCCAATAAAAAGGCCCCCGCTAAGCGGGGGCCTCCTCAAAACATCAGAGCTATCTCAGAAGAGATAATTACTCGATGATTTTAGCTACAACGCCAGCACCAACGGTACGGCCGCCTTCACGGATTGCGAAGCGCAGACCGTCTTCCATAGCGATGGTTTTGATCAGGGTGACAACCATTTTGATGTTGTCGCCTGGCATTACCATTTCTACGCCTTCCGGCAGTTCGCAGTTACCAGTAACGTCGGTAGTACGGAAGTAGAACTGTGGACGGTAGCCTTTGAAGAACGGAGTGTGACGACCGCCTTCTTCTTTGCTCAGCACGTACACTTCAGCTTCGAACTTGGTGTGCGGCTTAACCGAACCCGGCTTAACCAGAACCTGGCCACGCTCAACGTCGTCACGCTTGGTACCACGCAGCAGAACGCCGCAGTTCTCGCCCGCACGACCTTCGTCGAGCAGCTTACGGAACATTTCAACACCGGTGCAGGTGGTGACGGTAGTGTCACGCAGACCAACGATTTCCAGTGGATCTTGAACCTTAACGATACCGCGCTCGATACGACCAGTCACAACAGTACCACGACCGGAGATCGAGAATACGTCTTCGATTGGCATCAGGAACGGCTTGTCGATAACACGAACTGGATCTGGGATGTAGCTGTCCAGAGTCTCAACCAGTTTACGAACGGACGTGGTGCCCATTTCGTTGTCGTCTTTGCCTTCCAGAGCCATACGAGCAGAACCGATGATGATCGGAGTGTCGTCACCTGGGAAGTCGTAAGTGCTCAGCAGATCGCGCACTTCCATCTCAACCAGTTCCAGCAGCTCAGCGTCGTCTACCAGGTCAGCCTTGTTCAGGTAAACCACGATGTACGGAACGCCAACCTGGCGGGACAGCAGGATGTGCTCACGGGTTTGTGGCATCGGACCATCAGCGGCCGAGCAAACCAGGATCGCGCCGTCCATCTGGGCAGCACCGGTGATCATGTTCTTCACATAGTCGGCGTGACCTGGGCAGTCAACGTGAGCGTAGTGACGGATCAGCGAGTTGTATTCAACGTGCGCAGTGTTGATGGTGATACCACGAGCTTTTTCTTCTGGCGCGCTGTCGATTTTATCGAAATCAACGATTGCGGAACCGAACACTTCGGAGCAAACGCGAGTCAGAGCAGCAGTCAGAGTGGTTTTACCATGGTCAACGTGACCGATGGTGCCAACGTTGACGTGCGGTAGGGAACGATCAAATTTTTCTTTAGCCACGACAATTAACTCCTTGCCTAAAGGACTGAATCAGCCTTGTTTTTTGGATACAGTTTCAGCGATGTGCGCCGGAGCTGTGTTGTATTTTTTGAATTCCATAGAGTAGCTTGCGCGACCCTGGGACATGGAGCGAACGTCGGTCGCATAACCGAACATCTCACCCAACGGAACCTCGGCGCGAATCACTTTGCCGGAAACCGTGTCTTCCATACCCAAGATCATGCCGCGACGACGGTTAAGGTCGCCCATGACATCACCCATATAGTCTTCAGGTGTAACAACTTCTACCGCCATGATTGGCTCAAGCAACTCACCACCGCCCTTTTGGGCCAGTTGCTTGGTTGCCATGGAAGCAGCCACCTTAAACGCCATCTCGTTGGAGTCGACGTCGTGGTAAGAACCGTCAAAAACGGTTGCTTTCAGGCCGATCAGCGGATAGCCGGCAACAACACCGTTCTTCATCTGCTCTTCGATACCCTTCTGGATAGCAGGGATGTATTCCTTAGGAACAACACCACCCACTACTTCGTTCACGAATTGCAGACCTTCCTGACCTTCGTCAGCAGGAGCAAAACGGATCCAGCAGTGACCGAACTGACCACGACCGCCGGACTGACGAACGAACTTGCCTTCGATTTCACAGTTTTTCGTGATGCGCTCACGATAGGAAACCTGAGGCTTACCGATGTTGGCTTCGACGTTAAACTCACGGCGCATCCGGTCAACCAGGATGTCCAGGTGCAGCTCGCCCATGCCAGAGATGATCGTTTGACCAGTCTCTTCATCAGTCTTAACGCGGAAAGATGGATCTTCCTGAGCAAGCTTGCCCAAAGCGATACCCATTTTTTCCTGGTCATCCTTGGTCTTAGGCTCTACGGCAACCGAAATAACTGGCTCCGGGAAGTCCATGCGAACCAGGATGATTGGCTTAGCAGCGTCGCACAAAGTCTCACCAGTGGTGACATCCTTCATGCCGATCAGGGCCGCGATGTCACCAGCGCGCACTTCCTTGATCTCTTCACGGGCGTTTGCGTGCATTTGCACCATACGACCCACGCGCTCTTTCTTACCTTTAACCGAGTTGATCACACCGTCGCCGGACGCCAACACGCCCGAGTAAACGCGGACGAAAGTCAAGGTACCCACGAATGGGTCGGTAGCGATCTTGAACGCCAGGGCCGAGAACGGCTCGCTGTCGTCTGCATGACGCTCCATTTCCTCTTCCTCGTTATCAGGGTTGGTACCCTTGATAGCAGGAATGTCGGTTGGAGCAGGCAGGTAGTCGATCACAGCATCGAGAACCAGGGGAACACCCTTGTTCTTGAACGAGGAACCGCAAACAGCCAAGACGATCTCACCAGCGATAGTACGCTGACGCAGAGCGGCCTTGATTTCCACGTTGGTGAGTTCTTCACCTTCGAGGTACTTGTTCATCAGCTCTTCGCTGGCTTCGGCAGCAGCCTCAACCATGTTGTTGCGCCACTCGTCAGCCAGTTCCTGCAGTTCAGCAGGGATAGGCTTACGAACAGGAACCATACCTTTGTCGGAATCATTCCAGTAGACCGCTTCCATGTTGATCAGATCGATCTGACCCTGGAAGTTGTCCTCGGAACCGATAGCCAGTTGGATTGGCACCGGAGTGTGACCCAGACGCTGCTTGATCTGACCGATCACGCGCAGGAAGTTGGCACCAGCACGGTCCATCTTGTTTACGTAAACAAGACGTGGAACGCCGTATTTGTTGGCTTGACGCCATACGGTTTCCGACTGAGGCTCAACACCCGAAGTACCACAGAACACAACGACAGCGCCATCGAGTACGCGCAGGGAACGTTCAACTTCAATGGTGAAGTCTACGTGGCCCGGGGTATCGATTACGTTGAAGCGATGCTCGTCTTTGTACTGCTTCTCAGAACCTTTCCAGAAGGCGGTAATAGCAGCAGAAGTAATGGTAATACCACGCTCCTGCTCCTGAACCATCCAGTCTGTGGTCGCGGCGCCATCATGCACCTCGCCCATTTTGTGACTTTTGCCGGTGTAAAACAGTACGCGCTCGGTGGTGGTGGTTTTACCAGCATCCACGTGAGCAACGATACCGATGTTACGGTAGCGGCTAATCGGAGTAGTACGAGCCATAAAGCCCTCGCAAAATTAGTGAAGCTAAGATTAGAAGCGGTAGTGCGAGAAAGCTTTGTTAGCTTCAGCCATACGGTGCACGTCTTCACGCTTCTTAACAGCAGCACCTTTACCTTCAGCAGCGTCCAACAGTTCGCCAGCCAAACGCAGAGCCATAGACTTCTCGCCGCGCTTACGGGCGAAGTCTACCAACCAGCGCATTGCCAGGGCGTTACGACGGGACGGACGAACTTCAACCGGAACCTGATAAGTAGCGCCGCCTACACGGCGCGACTTCACTTCGACCAGCGGAGCGATGGCGTCGAGAGCTTTCTCGAAGATTTCCAGGGGGTCGCTGTTCTTGCGTTCTTTAACCTTTTCCAGCGCGCCATAAACGATACGCTCGGCAACGGCTTTCTTGCCGCTTTCCATCACGTGGTTCATGAACTTGGCCAGAATTTGGCTTCCGTATTTTGGATCGTCAAGCACTTCGCGCTTGGCTGCTACGCGTCTTCTTGGCATGGATAAGCCCTCAAACGGTCTTCAGGTTCGCTCGGAATCAGTGCCCTTTCGGGACGCCTCCGACCTTACTCTTATCGACTCAGAAAATAAGATGGTTCAGTTTTACAAAAAGCCGCTACTACTTAGGCTTCTTGGTACCGTACTTCGAACGACCCTGGTTACGACCTTTAACGCCGGAAGTATCCAAGGAGCCGCGTACGGTGTGATAACGAACACCTGGCAAGTCTTTTACACGACCGCCACGAATCAGCACCACGCTGTGCTCTTGCAGGTTGTGGCCTTCACCGCCGATGTACGAGGAAACCTCGAAACCGTTGGTCAGACGCACACGGCACACTTTACGCAGTGCCGAGTTAGGTTTTTTCGGCGTAGTGGTATACACGCGAGTGCATACGCCACGACGTTGCGGGCAGTTCTGCAGCGCAGGCACGTCGGATTTCTCGACGATACGCTTACGCGGCTGACGTACCAGCTGGTTGATAGTTGCCATCTACTAGCTCCACTGTTGTCTTGCGACGCTATTGTCTTGCAAGAAAAGCAAAAATGGCAGGAACGAGTTCCCGCCAAATTTAGGGGTACAAGAGTCTAAAGAGGATCTTGCCCCCAGTCAAGGCAAGGCCCCGACCTCCCCTCTCGTCGAACCGGGGCAAAATTGCCTCGATCCGACGAATGGGACTGCCAGGGCCCAGACTTATTTATTGCAGAACTCAGTTACCGCTTGAGTTCAGCGCTTCGGTCAGTGCAGCTTCCACTTCACTGGCGCTTACGCGCAGCGGCTTGTCAGCATCACGGCGGCGCTTACGCTCGCTGTGGTAAGCCAAACCGGTACCAGCCGGGATCAGACGACCCACGACCACGTTTTCTTTCAGGCCGCGCAAGTAATCGCGCTTACCGGTTACCGCTGCTTCGGTCAGTACGCGAGTGGTCTCCTGGAAGGAGGCCGCCGAGATGAACGACTCAGTAGACAACGACGCCTTGGTGATACCCAGCAGAACACGAGTGAACTTGGATACGAATTTCTCGTCGCCAGCCAGACGCTCGTTCTCTACCAGTACGTGAGTCAGTTCCATCTGGTCGCCCTTGATGAAACTGGAATCGCCGGATTCAGCGATTTCAACTTTACGCAGCATCTGACGCAGGATGGTCTCAATGTGCTTATCGTTGATCTTCACGCCTTGCAGACGATAAACATCCTGGATCTCGTTAACGATGTACTTGGCCAGCGCACTCACACCCAGCAGACGCAGGATGTCGTGTGGATCGCTCGGGCCGTCGGAGATAACTTCGCCGCGGTTTACCTGTTCGCCTTCGAAGACGTTCAGGTGACGCCACTTCGGAATCAGCTCTTCGTACGGATCGCTACCGTCGTTCGGGGTAATAACCAGACGGCGCTTGCCTTTGGTCTCTTTACCGAACGCGATGGTGCCGCTGACTTCAGCCAGAATCGATGCTTCTTTCGGACGACGAGCTTCGAACAAGTCGGCAACACGCGGCAGACCACCGGTGATGTCACGGGTCTTCGAAGTTTCTTGCGGGATACGAGCGATAACATCACCGATCGCAATCTTCGCACCATCCGCTACACCGACCAGGGCGTTAGCTGGCAGGAAGTACTGAGCGATTACGTCAGTGCCTGGCAGCAACAAGTCCTTGCCGTTGTCATCGACCATCTTAACGGCAGGACGGATGTCTTTACCGGCAGCTGGACGATCTTTCGCGTCGAGTACTTCAATGTTGGTCATACCGGTCAATTCGTCAGTCTGACGCTTGATCGTGATGCCTTCTTCCATGCCCACGTAGGTCACGGTACCTTTCATTTCGGTAACGATTGGGTGAGTGTGCGGATCCCACTTGGCCACGATTGCGCCAGCGTCGACCTTGTCACCTTCTTTAACCGAAATCACAGCACCATACGGCAGCTTGTAACGCTCACGCTCACGACCGTAGTCGTCAGCGATTGCCAGCTCACCGGAACGGGATACCGCAACCAGACAGCCATCCACTCGCTCAACGTGCTTCAGGTTGTGCAGACGGACAGTACCGCCATTCTTCACCTGAACGCTGTCAGCTGCGGAGGTCCGGCTTGCCGCACCACCGATGTGGAACGTACGCATGGTCAGCTGGGTACCCGGCTCACCGATGGATTGGGCAGCGATAACGCCGACCGCTTCACCGATATTCACCTGGTGACCACGAGCCAAGTCACGGCCATAGCACTTGGCGCAAATACCGTAGCGGGTTTCGCAGCTAATCGGCGAGCGAACAATCACTTCGTCGATGCTGTTGAGTTCGATGAACTCGACCCACTTCTCATCAACCAGAGTGCCGGCAGGAACGATGATTTCCTCAGTACCTGGCTTGAACACGTCACGCGCAATAACACGACCCAATACGCGCTCACCCAGCGGCTCTACAACGTCACCGCCTTCAATGTGCGGAGTCATGAGCAGGCCGTGCTCGGTGCCGCAATCGATCTCGGTTACAACCAGATCTTGTGCAACGTCTACCAGACGACGTGTCAGGTAACCGGAGTTAGCGGTTTTCAACGCGGTATCCGCCAGACCTTTACGAGCGCCGTGAGTGGAGATGAAGTACTGAAGTACGCTCAAACCTTCACGGAAGTTCGCAGTAATCGGCGTTTCGATGATGGAACCGTCCGGCTTGGCCATCAGGCCACGCATACCGGCGAGCTGACGGATCTGCGCAGCAGAACCCCGCGCGCCCGAGTCGGCCATCATGTACATCGAGTTGAAGGACTCCTGGTCGACTTCGACGCCATGACGGTCGATGACTTTCTCTTTCGAGAGGTTGGCCATCATCGCCTTGGAAACTTCATCGTTCGCCTTGGACCAAAGGTCGATCACTTTGTTGTACTTCTCGCCCTGTGTTACCAGGCCCGAGGCGTACTGGCTTTCGATCTCTTTCACTT
Organism: Pseudomonas sivasensis; assembly: GCF_021391435.1. Lineage (NCBI taxonomy): Bacteria > Pseudomonadati > Pseudomonadota > Gammaproteobacteria > Pseudomonadales > Pseudomonadaceae > Pseudomonas > Pseudomonas sivasensis. Next base: position 5,644,624 of record NZ_CP090029.1, read on the forward strand.
CGTCAGTAGCAGCACTGATGATGCGGGCTTTTTCATCCGGAATAACAAAGTCGTTAACACCGATGGAAACGCCGGAAATGGTCGAATAAGCAAAACCGGTGTACATCAACTGGTCAGCGAAGATAACAGTCTCTTTCAAACCAACCACGCGGTAGCACTGGTTGATCAACTTGGAGATCGCCTTTTTCTTCATCGGCAGGTTGACGACATCGTACGACAGACCTTTTGGCACAACTTGATACAACAGTGCACGGCCGACAGTAGTGTCGACGATACGAACGTTGCTCACGCTTCCGCCATCACGATCGTTGACGGTTTCGTGGATCCGCACCTTGACCTTGGCGTGCAATGCGGCTTCGCCGGCACGGAACACACGGTCAACTTCCTGCAAGTCCGCAAATACACGACCTTCGCCTTTGGCGTTGATCGCTTCACGCGTCATGTAGTACAGACCCAATACAACGTCCTGCGACGGAACGATGATTGGCTCACCGTTGGCTGGCGACAGAATGTTGTTGGTCGACATCATCAACGCACGCGCTTCCAGCTGGGCTTCCAGCGTCAGCGGTACGTGCACGGCCATTTGGTCGCCGTCGAAGTCGGCGTTGTACGCAGCACAGACCAGAGGGTGCAGCTGAATAGCCTTACCTTCGATCAGTACCGGTTCAAACGCCTGGATACCCAGACGGTGAAGGGTCGGTGCACGGTTGAGGAGGACCGGGTGTTCGCGAATCACTTCAGCAAGAACGTCCCAAACCTCTGGCAGTTCGCGCTCGACCATTTTCTTGGCCGCTTTGATGGTGGTCGCGAGACCGCGCATTTCCAGCTTGCCGAAGATGAACGGCTTGAACAGCTCGAGAGCCATCTTCTTAGGCAGACCGCACTGGTGCAGGCGCAGGGTCGGGCCTACGGTAATTACCGAACGACCGGAGTAGTCAACACGCTTACCGAGCAAGTTCTGACGGAAACGACCTTGCTTACCCTTGATCATGTCGGCCAGGGATTTCAGAGGACGCTTGTTGGAACCCGTGATAGCGCGACCACGACGACCGTTGTCAAGCAGGGCATCAACCGCTTCTTGCAACATACGCTTTTCGTTGCGCACGATGATGTCCGGAGCGGACAGATCAAGCAGGCGCTTCAAGCGGTTGTTACGGTTGATCACGCGACGGTATAGGTCGTTGAGGTCGGAGGTCGCAAAACGACCGCCGTCCAACGGTACCAGCGGACGCAGGTCTGGCGGCAGAACCGGCAGAACGGTCAGCACCATCCACTCTGGCAAGTTGCCGGAACCCTGGAAGGCTTCCATCAACTTCAGACGCTTGGACAGCTTCTTGATCTTGGTTTCGGAGTTGGTTTGCGGAATTTCTTCACGCAGACGGCCAATCTCGTGTTCCAGGTCGATAGCGTGCAACAGTTCGCGGACCGCTTCGGCACCCATGCGGGCATCGAAATCGTCGCCGAACTCTTCCAGCGCTTCGAAGTACTGCTCGTCGTTCAGCAACTGACCCTTTTCAAGGGTGGTCATGCCTGGGTCGATAACGACATAGCTCTCGAAGTAGAGAACGCGCTCGATATCACGCAGGGTCATGTCCATCAGCAAACCGATACGGGACGGCAGCGATTTCAGGAACCAGATGTGAGCAACCGGCGAAGCCAGTTCGATGTGCGCCATGCGCTCACGACGAACCTTGGCCAGTGCAACTTCAACGCCACACTTCTCGCAGATCACACCACGGTGTTTCAAGCGCTTGTACTTACCGCACAGGCACTCGTAATCCTTTACCGGGCCAAAGATCTTGGCGCAGAACAGGCCGTCACGTTCAGGTTTGAACGTACGGTAGTTGATGGTTTCCGGTTTTTTAACTTCACCGAACGACCACGAACGGATCATCTCAGGCGATGCCAACCCAATACGGATGGCGTCGAACTCTTCGACTTGACCCTGGTTTTTCAGCAAATTCAGTAGGTCTTTCAAGGCCTTTCCTCCTGGCGGAGCAGAGAGCGGGCTAAACAGCCCCGCTCTCGATTCGCGTCACGTGTTATTCGGTTTCCAGATCGATATCGATGCCGAGGGAACGAATTTCTTTGATCAACACGTTGAAAGACTCGGGCATGCCCGGCTCCATACGGTGATCGCCGTCCACGATGTTTTTGTACATCTTGGTCCGACCGTTCACATCGTCCGACTTCACTGTGAGCATTTCTTGCAGAGTGTAAGCAGCACCGTATGCTTCCAGTGCCCAGACCTCCATCTCCCCGAAACGCTGACCACCGAACTGAGCCTTACCACCCAGCGGCTGCTGGGTAACCAGGCTGTACGAACCGGTAGAACGAGCGTGCATCTTATCGTCTACCAAGTGGTTCAGCTTCAGCATGTACATGTAGCCAACAGTAACCGGGCGCTCAAACTTGTTGCCGGTACGGCCGTCGAACAGCTGCATCTGGCCGCTTTCTGGCAGGTCTGCCAGTTTCAGCATGGCCTTGATTTCGCTTTCCTTGGCACCGTCGAACACCGGGGTAGCCATCGGAACGCCACCGCGCAGGTTCTTCGCCAGATCCAGGATTTCCTGGTCGGAGAAGGTGTCCAACTCTTCGTTGCGACCGCCGATCTCGTTGTAGATCTCGTGCAGGAACTTACGCAGGTCTGCGACCTTGCGCTGCTCTTCGATCATACGGTTGATCTTCTCGCCCAGACCTTTGGCCGCAAGGCCCAGGTGGGTTTCAAGGATCTGACCAACGTTCATACGCGAAGGTACGCCCAGCGGGTTGAGGACCACGTCGACCGGAGTGCCATTGGCATCGTGCGGCATGTCTTCAACGGGCATGATCACGGAGACCACACCTTTGTTACCGTGACGACCGGCCATCTTGTCGCCCGGCTGGATGCGACGACGGATTGCCAGGTAAACCTTGACGATTTTCAGAACGCCTGGAGCCAGGTCATCGCCCTGCTGCAGTTTGCGCTTCTTATCTTCGAACTTGTCGTCCAGCAGACGGCGGCGATCAACGATGTACGCCTGGGCCTTCTCGAGCTGCTCGTTCAGAGCATCTTCAGCCATGCGCAGTTTGAACCATTGGCCGTGCTCAAGACCGTCGAGGATTTCGTCGGTGATGTCCTGACCTTTCTTAAGACCTGCGCCGCCTTCAGCCTTGTGGCCTACCAAAGCGGAACGCAGACGCTCGAAGGTCGCGCCTTCAACGATACGGAACTCTTCGTTCAGGTCCTTGCGGATCTCGTCGAGCTGAGTCTTCTCGATGGACAGCGCACGAGCATCACGCTCAACGCCATCACGGGTGAAGACCTGTACGTCGATGACAGTACCCTTGGTACCAGTAGGTACACGCAGGGAGGTGTCTTTAACGTCGCTGGCTTTTTCACCGAAGATGGCACGCAACAGCTTCTCTTCCGGAGTCAGTTGGGTCTCGCCTTTCGGAGTGACCTTACCAACCAGGATGTCGCCTGCGCCAACTTCAGCACCTACGTAAACGATACCGGCTTCGTCCAGCTTGTTCAGTGCAGCTTCACCCACGTTCGGGATGTCCGCAGTGATCTCCTCCGGCCCAAGCTTGGTGTCACGTGCCACACAGGTCAGTTCCTGAATGTGGATCGTGGTGAAGCGGTCTTCTTGAACAACACGCTCGGACAGGCAGATGGAGTCTTCGAAGTTGAAGCCGTTCCACGCCATGAACGCGATGCGCATGTTCTGACCCAGTGCCAGTTCACCCATGTCGGTGGACGGGCCGTCGGCCATGATGTCGCTACGCTGGACGCGATCACCCTTGCTCACCAGCGGTCGCTGATTGATGCAGGTGTTCTGGTTCGAGCGGGTGTATTTGGTCAGGTTGTAGATGTCGACACCGGCTTCGCCAGTTTCAACTTCATCATCAGCAACACGAACCACGATACGGCTGGCATCAACAGAGTCGATCACGCCGCCACGACGAGCCACGACGCAAACGCCGGAGTCACGCGCTACGTTACGCTCCATGCCGGTACCTACCAGTGGCTTGTCAGCGCGCAGGGTCGGTACAGCTTGACGCTGCATGTTGGAACCCATCAACGCACGGTTGGCGTCATCGTGCTCCAGGAACGGGATCAGCGACGCTGCAACCGAAACTACCTGCTTCGGCGAAACGTCCATCAAGGTGACGTCTTCCGGCGCCTTAACGGTGAACTCATTCAGGTGACGAACAGCTACCAGCTCGTCAATCAGGACTTTCTTGTCGTTCATCGTGGCCGAAGCCTGAGCGATCACGTGATCAGCTTCTTCGATGGCGGACAGGAACACGATCTCGTCAGTGACCAGAGCGTCTTTCACCACACGGTACGGGCTCTCGAGGAAACCGTATTGGTTGGTGCGCGCGTAGGCCGCCAAGGAGTTGATCAGACCGATGTTCGGACCTTCCGGTGTTTCGATCGGGCAAACGCGACCGTAGTGCGTCGGGTGTACGTCACGAACTTCAAAGCCAGCACGCTCACGGGTCAGACCGCCCGGGCCCAGAGCGGAAACACGGCGCTTGTGGGTGATCTCGGAGAGAGGGTTGTTCTGGTCCATGAACTGCGAGAGCTGGCTGGAACCGAAGAACTCTTTCACCGCCGCAGCCACTGGCTTGGCGTTGATCAGGTCTTGCGGCATCAGGCCTTCGCTTTCAGCCATCGACAGACGCTCTTTGACCGCACGCTCAACACGCACCAGACCAACACGGAACTGGTTCTCGGCCATTTCGCCTACGCAGCGAACACGACGGTTACCCAGGTGGTCGATGTCATCGACGATGCCTTTACCGTTACGGATGTCGACTAGAGTCTTCAGTACCGCAACGATGTCTTCTTTGCACAACACGCCCGAACCTTCGATCTCGGTACGACCGATACGACGGTTGAACTTCATCCGACCGACCGCAGACAGGTCGTAACGCTCAGGGCTGAAGAACAGGTTGTTGAACAGGGTCTCAGCAGCGTCTTTGGTTGGTGGCTCGCCAGGACGCATCATGCGATAGATCTCGACCAGCGCTTCCAGTTGGTTGCTGGTGGAGTCAATCTTCAACGTGTCAGAGACGAACGGACCGCAGTCGATATCGTTGGTGTACAGGGTCTCGATGCGAACAACCTGAGCCTTGGCGATTTTGGCCAGGATCTCAGTGTTCAGCTCGGTATTGCACTCAGCCAGGATTTCGCCTGTAGCCGGGTGAACGATGACCTTGGCGGTAGTGCGACCCAGGACGTAGTCCAGAGGCACTTCCAGCGACTTGATACCGGCCTTTTCGATCTGGTTGATGTGGCGCGCAGTAATACGACGGCCAGCCTCAACGATTACCTTGCCATTCTCATCCTGGATATCCAGGACAGCAATTTCACCACGCAGACGCGATGCGATGAGCTCCAGGCTGAGGGTTTCATCCTTCAGGCTGAATACGTTGGTGGTGTAGAAAGCGTCCAGCACCTGCTCGGTGGTATAGCCGAGCGCGCGCAGCAGCACAGAAGCTGGCAGCTTACGGCGACGGTCGATACGCACGAACACGCAGTCTTTAGGATCGAACTCGAAGTCCAACCAAGAACCGCGGTACGGAATGATCCGCGCGGAGTACAGGAGTTTGCCGGAGCTGTGCGTCTTGCCGCGGTCGTGATCGAAGAACACACCCGGTGAACGATGCAGCTGAGAAACGATAACACGCTCGGTACCGTTGATAACGAAGGTACCGTTTTCAGTCATCAGTGGGATTTCACCCATGTAGACTTCTTGCTCTTTGATGTCCTTGATCGCTTTATTCGACGACTCTTTGTCGAAAATGATCAGACGGACTTTTACCCGCAAAGGTACGGCGTACGTAACACCGCGCAACACGCATTCTTTGACATCAAATGCCGGTTCGCCCAGGCGATAACCGACGTACTCCAGCGCAGCATTGCCGGAGTAGCTGATGATCGGGAAAACGGATTTGAAGGCCGCATGCAGGCCCACGTCGCGGAACTGATCTTTGGTCGCTCCCGCCTGCAAGAATTCACGATACGAATCCAGCTGGATAGCCAGAAGGTACGGGACATCCATGACGTCCGGCAACTTGCTAAAGTCCTTGCGGATACGTTTTTTCTCAGTATATGAGTAAGCCATCAGCGTTCCCCAGCTTGGTCACCTGCTTGTTTGGCCCCTCCGACGGGAGCAGCCAGAAAATCTTGCAAACCCCATGGTTTGCACCACCACTTCGGGTGGCTACAGCGCGTTAATGGCGGCGACCGAGTCGACAGCCAATAACGGAAAAAGGCCGGTGGCAAGAGCCACCAGCCATCAGCCTTCAGCTTAACGCTTGGGCTGGAGACGCAAAGTCGATGCTTACTTCAGCTCGACTTTAGCGCCTGCTTCTTCCAGAGTAGCTTTGGCTTTGTCAGCTGCGTCTTTCGACACTGCTTCCAGAACCTGGGCAGGAGCGCCGTCAACTACAGCCTTGGCTTCTTTCAGGCCCAGACCGGTCAGTTCACGTACTGCCTTGATCACGTTTACTTTCTTCTCGCCAGCTTCCAGCAGCATGACGTTGAATTCGGTTTGCTCTTCAGCAGCAACAGCAGCAACTGCTGGGCCAGCGGAAGCAGCGGCAGCGGAAACGCCGAATTTTTCTTCGAAAGCTTTGATCAGCTCAACAACCTGCAGAACCGACATTTCAGCTACGGCGTTGAGGATATCGTCTTGGGAGATAGACATTGCTGTATTTCCTGAATTGGGGGACGGCCTACGCGGCCATCGAAATAAACAAAAATACGCGAGAGAAGTCGCTCAGCCTTAGGCTGCGGCAGCTTCTTTTTGCTCGCGAACTGCAGCCAGAGTACGAGCCAGCTTGCTGGTAGCGCCTTGAATCACGCTCATCAGCTGCGAAATGGCTTCGTCGCGGGTCGGCAATGTTGCCAGTACGTCGATTTGGTTAGCTGCGAGGAACTTGCCCTCGAACGCAGCTGCCTTGATCTCGAACTTATCCTGACTCTTGGCGAATTCCTTGAACAAACGGGCAGCAGCGCCTGGATGATCTTTGGAGAAAGCGATCAGAGTCGGGCCGGTGAACACGTCATTGAGAACACTGTATTCAGTGTCAGCAACAGCGCGCTTGAGCAGGGTGTTACGTACAACACGTACGTATACACCAGCTTCACGAGCCTCTTTACGGAGTCCGGTCATAGCGCCTACTGTCACACCACGGGCATCAGCCACGACAGCGGACAGGGCAGCTTTGGCAGCCTCGTTGACTTCAGCGACGATGGCCTTCTTGTCTTCGAGATTAATTGCCACGGGTTTAACTCCTGCTTGTTACCGTTTCATCTGGCCTAGGCCGGATGTCGTTTTGGTGTCTGATTCGGTAAGGAACCGGGAGCACCATCTGCGTAGGCTTTTGGTTTAAGACTTGCGTCGCCTACGGTCTTGGATAGCCCCCGCCAGGCAGGGACCCCAATTTTTTCAATTGACGCAATCGCTTGCGTCAATCTGTGTCTTATACGTCCAGCGAGCCTTGGTCGATGACCAGACCTGGGCCCATAGTGGTGCTCAGGGTAACGCGCTTGACGTAGATACCTTTAGAAGAAGCTGGCTTGATACGCTTAAGATCAGCGATCAGGGCTTCAACGTTTTCCTTCAGCTTGACGGCGTCGAAACCGACCTTGCCAACGGAGGTGTGAATGATGCCGTTTTTGTCGGTGCGATAACGAACCTGACCAGCCTTGGCGTTTTTAACCGCGGTAGCTACGTCTGGCGTTACAGTGCCGACTTTAGGGTTAGGCATCAGGCCACGCGGACCAAGGATCTGACCCAACTGACCTACAACACGCATTGCATCCGGGGAGGCAATAACTACGTCGTAGTTCAGGTCGCCGCCTTTCATTTCGGCAGCCAGGTCGTCCATGCCAACGCGATCAGCGCCAGCGGCCAGAGCAGCTTCAGCTGCCGGGCCTTGGGTGAAGACGGCTACACGTACAGTCTTGCCAGTACCGTGTGGCAGCACAGTAGCGCTACGAACGACTTGGTCGGACTTACGCGGGTCCACACCCAGGTTTACAGCAACGTCAACGGACTCGCTGAATTTGACAGTCGACAGCTCGGTCAACAGGGCTGCAGCGTCTACAAAGCTGTAGGCCTTGCCTGCTTCGATTTTGCCGGCGATAGCCTTTTGGCGCTTGGTCAGCTTAGCCATTACACACCCTCCACGTTAAGGCCCATGCTACGAGCAGAACCGGCGATGGTACGCACGGCTGCATCCATATCAGCTGCAGTCAGATCCGCGTTTTTGGTTTTCGCGATTTCTTCCAGCTGAGCACGAGTTACAGTGCCGACTTTAACGGTGTTAGGACGAGCGGAACCGCTAGTCAGACCAGCAGCCTTCTTCAGCAGAACCGAAGCCGGGGTCGACTTAGTTTCGAAAGTGAAGCTACGGTCGCTGTATACAGTGATGATCACTGGAGTCGGCAGACCTGGTTCAAGACCCTGAGTACGGGCGTTGAAGGCCTTGCAGAATTCCATGATGTTCACGCCATGCTGACCCAGAGCTGGACCAACAGGTGGGCTTGGGTTGGCCTGAGCGGCCTTCACTTGCAGCTTGATGTAAGCGGTAATTTTCTTGGCCATGAGGCACTCCAATTACGGGTTCAAACGCCTCGAAAGGCTCCCCGGTTACTTGCGCGTTTATCCCAGTGACGACAAAACCCCACAGCCTAAGGCTGCGGGGTTGGGATGCTTAGCCAGCTAGACCTTCTCGACCTGGCTGAACTCCAACTCTACAGGAGTAGAGCGACCGAAAATGAGCACTGCCACTTGGATCCGGCTCTTCTCGTAGTTAACCTCTTCGACAGTGCCGTTAAAATCAGCAAACGGACCATCTGTAACACGAACAACCTCACCCGGCTCGAACAAAGTCTTCGGCTTAGGCTTGTCACTACCATCAGCAACGCGACGCAGAATTGCTTCTGCCTCTTTATCAGTGATCGGAGCAGGCTTATCAGCGGTACCGCCAATGAAACCCATGACACGAGGCGTATCCTTGACCAAATGCCAAGTACCTTCATTCATGTCCATCTGAACCAAAACATAGCCAGGGAAGAACTTACGCTCACTTTTACGCTTCTGACCATTCCGCATTTCAACCACTTCTTCAGTGGGAACCAGAATTTCGCCGAAGCCATCTTCCATGCCTGCCAGCTTCACGCGCTCTAGCAAAGAGCGCATAACATGCTTCTCGTAACCCGAGTAAGCATGAACAACGTACCAACGCTTAGCCACGGGACACCCTTAGCCAACAATCAAGGAAACAAGCCAACCGAGCAGGGAATCAAGCCCCCACAACAGCAACGCCATAACCAGAACAACAGCCACAACAATCAACGTGGTCTGCGTGGTTTCTTGGCGAGTCGGCCAAACGACTTTACGGATTTCGGTGCGAGCTTCCTTTACCAGTACCGCAAAAGACTTGCCTTTAGCAGTCTGCAAGCCCACAAAGGCAGCCACAGCAGCAATAACAAGCAAAGCGAGCACACGGTACAGGATCGGCGAAGCAGAATAGTACTGATTGCCAACTACGCCTACGACCACCAACGCTACAACAACTAGCCACTTGACGAGATCGAAACGAGAGCTTTGAGCTTCAGCCTTAGGAGTCATCTATGAAGATCCTGTGAAAAGAAAGCCAGACACACCACGTGAATCTGGCAGGTCAGGAGGGAATCGAACCCCCAACCTACGGTTTTGGAGACCGTCGCTCTGCCAATTGAGCTACTGACCTAAAACAAAATCAGGCCGACCATTATGCAGGCCTGAAAAAGACTTTACAACAACCAACCCCAACAGACTTGAGACAACCTGGCAAAACCACCAGATACAAAACACTCAAGCCGAGGCAGCTGTTAAAACAAAGGCAGATATTTTCATATCTGCCTTGTTATATGGAGCTCTTGAGCGGATTTGAACCGCTGACCTCACCCTTACCAAGGGTGTGCTCTACCAACTGAGCTACAAGAGCAAAACACATGCACAACCTGCAAACTTGGAGCGGGTAGCGGGAATCGAACCCGCATCATCAGCTTGGAAGGCTGAGGTTCTACCACTAAACTATACCCGCGGAGCTTGCAGCTCACGCTAAAAATGGTGGAGGGGGAAGGATTCGAACCTTCGAAGTCGTAGACGTCAGATTTACAGTCTGATCCCTTTGGCCGCTCGGGAACCCCTCCTAAGCGAGCCGGCATTTTACATTACGCCGACCTTCTGTCAAGCATTTTCTCATTTAAATTATGAGGTTAGCTGCATTGACGCCGCATCTCATTAAATCCCCCTAAAGGTCTTCACTGCGAAGCGGGCGCCATTCTATGCAAACTATTCGACAGTTGCAATGCCTTCGCACAGCATTATTTTATGTTTTAACTCATTGAATTCCTTAACAAGGTTTTCAAAGGGCAGATCTTCAGCCAGGCGCCGGCTTTCCGGGGCCACCCGGAGCCAGTAACCTTGAGCATCTGGCGTACTCAGCAGTTGAACCTTGACCTTTATATCCAAGCTAGTGAGACGCTGCTCGACAGATTGCGCTTGGCGCTGGTCTGTAAATCCACCAATGTACAAACAGGTACTTTGCGAATCAGATACCTTTGCCCGCTCCCTGCGGATCACTGCATCCGAAGATTCACTCAGCAGACGAATATCCTGCTGAGCACCTCGATAGAGACTCAGAGGAGTAACGTCTTTAGCGCGCAGCGGGGCCTCTTGCTGGTGCCATATGTAGTAAAAGGCGTTGAGGATCAGTAAAAGCAAAAACAGCCAACGCATAAACACCTCAAGATAACGGGCACGCCATCGCCAGACCAACGAAAACCAAATCAGGAACGAGTCGAGCCTGCGGCACAGAGCCCAATACCAAATCAGCATCTCCGCCAGTCAGGAATATACTGAAGTCATCGCCCCAGTAGCTGCGCGCGAGCTCTACCTGGGTCAGAACAAATCCTCGAAGCATCAACGCACAGCCTCGCTCTACTGCCTCGACTGTTGTACGACCTGGTGAGAGGCACTCCAAAGCCCTTTCAGCAGCGGCATCGCCATACCTTATCTTTCGCGTATGTGTACGCAGCTGATTCCTCATGAGAGACATGCCCGGACAAATAAAGCCTCCCAGGTGCTCGCCATCCTCAGCTATAAAATCTGCAGTCGCCGCAGTGCCAAAATCGAGCACCAAGCAGGCACCCGAGGCCAATTTAAATCCACCGAGCATTGCCAACCAGCGATCCAGACCAAGGCGCTCAAAATCTTCGTAGCCGTTACGTACCCCAGCCACTTCACGAGCTGAAGCAGCACTGGTAACAACAACACCAAATGTATCCACAAGCGCTTCAACCAGTTTTTCCGTCTCTTCCTGCGCACGGACGCTCACTAACCTGCAACGCGTCAGCAACAACTCAGGCAGCGCCAGCAGGCTATCAATCAAGGCAGCATCCGAACCTGCAACACCTTCAGCCGAGGCGTTCACCCCGCTCGAATCAAGCACACGCCATTTGATAAAGCTATTCCCACAGTCGAGCTCAAGAATCATCACGCAACCTCAGGCTTAGCTCACCACCACTGTATATTTTCTCAACACCATCAACACTCAAACGCAAAGCACCTTGACGATCAACACCCAGCACCACTCCATCGACCTGGTTGACACCGGCTATAAGCGACACAGCCCTCCCCTGCCAAGCGTGATTTTTCTCCCACTCATTCTGAAGCTCGGCAAAACCTAGCACCCGGTGTCGACCCAAGTAGCCTTGCAACTGCAAACCCAGCCGGGCAATCAGGGCGTTTCGATCAACAGGAAAACCCGTCTCTAACTGCACTGATGTCCATTGCTGATCAACCTCGCCAGCCTTCTGCATATTGACGTTGATGCCTATTCCAAGGACAACGTGACAGATATCAGCAGGATCCCCTACGAGCTCCAGCAAAATCCCGGCAATTTTCTTTTGCCCTACGAGAACGTCGTTTGGCCATTTTAAAGTCGCAGTCTGAACTCCAGACTCACGCAGGGCTTGCATGACCGCCAATCCAACCACAAGACTTAAGCCTTCCAACTGCCGAAGACCATCCTCAATACGCAATACAAGGCTGTAATAGACATTCTGGGCAAATGGACTGACCCACTTTCGACCACGCCTGCCTCTTCCCGCCGTTTGCTGCTCCGCAAGCACCAGAAAGGGCGTCGCGCACTCAACCCCAGCAAGACGCAAAGCTTCCGCATTTGTTGAGTCAATGGAATCGTAGATATGGATAGGCCATGCTAAATCAGGGGCATGCTGCTCAATTTCCGCAGCACTCAAGAAAACCAATGGGGATGCTAATTGATACCCCTTTCCACGAACCTTATGAACAGGCAGATTCAATTCGGCCTCAAGGTGCTGGAGTTGCTTCCAGACAGCACTGCGACTGACGCCCAGGGCGGCGCCAAGTGCTTCCCCGGAATGAAATCGGCCATCTTTCAGAAGTTCTAACAACGTCAGCATGCAAGTATCGCCTCACAATGAGGAACGCATGATAGCCATGCGAAAGACCATTGCATAGAAAGGCAGGCGTCTAGCCCTGAAGGCGGCCATGAGAAAACCTGCCGGCACTTTCCGCCCGCCCAAAACAAAACCCCATCTGCTTTCGCAAATGGGGTTTCGGAATTTAATCTTGACGATGACCTACTCTCACATGGGGAAACCCCACACTACCATCGGCGATGCATCGTTTCACTACTGAGTTCGGGATGGGATCAGGTGGTTCCAATGCTCTATGGTCGTCAAGAAATTCGGGTACTGAGTCGCGACCAGCAGGCCTCGCTTCAGCAAATTGGGTATGTGATAGCTTTCGGTGTTTGCAAGAGTCGAACTTTCGGTTCATTTCGTCTTCACACACCGCAATCTGGTGCTCTTTCGCTTTTCAGCTCGAAGCAAGCAAATTGCTTGGGTGTTATATGGTCAAGCCTCACGGGCAATTAGTATTGGTTAGCTCAACGCCTCACAGCGCTTACACACCCAACCTATCAACGTCGTAGTCTTCGACGGCCCTTCAGGGAACTCAAGGTTCCAGTGAGATCTCATCTTGAGGCTAGTTTCCCGCTTAGATGCTTTCAGCGGTTATCTATTCCGAACATAGCTACCCGGCAATGCCACTGGCGTGACAACCGGAACACCAGAGGTTCGTCCACTCCGGTCCTCTCGTACTAGGAGCAGCCCCTCTCAAATCTCAAACGTCCACGGCAGATAGGGACCGAACTGTCTCACGACGTTCTAAACCCAGCTCGCGTACCACTTTAAATGGCGAACAGCCATACCCTTGGGACCGGCTTCAGCCCCAGGATGTGATGAGCCGACATCGAGGTGCCAAACACCGCCGTCGATATGAACTCTTGGGCGGTATCAGCCTGTTATCCCCGGAGTACCTTTTATCCGTTGAGCGATGGCCCTTCCATACAGAACCACCGGATCACTAAGACCTACTTTCGTACCTGCTCGACGTGTCTGTCTCGCAGTCAAGCGCGCTTTTGCCTTTATACTCTACGACCGATTTCCGACCGGTCTGAGCGCACCTTCGTACTCCTCCGTTACTCTTTAGGAGGAGACCGCCCCAGTCAAACTACCCACCATACACTGTCCTCGATCCGGATAACGGACCTGAGTTAGAACCTCAAAGTTGCCAGGGTGGTATTTCAAGGTTGGCTCCACGCAGACTGGCGTCCACGCTTCAAAGCCTCCCACCTATCCTACACAAGCAAATTCAAAGTCCAGTGCAAAGCTATAGTAAAGGTTCACGGGGTCTTTCCGTCTAGCCGCGGATACACTGCATCTTCACAGCGATTTCAATTTCACTGAGTCTCGGGTGGAGACAGCGCCGCCATCGTTACGCCATTCGTGCAGGTCGGAACTTACCCGACAAGGAATTTCGCTACCTTAGGACCGTTATAGTTACGGCCGCCGTTTACCGGGGCTTCGATCAAGAGCTTCGCGTTAGCTAACCCCATCAATTAACCTTCCGGCACCGGGCAGGCGTCACACCCTATACGTCCACTTTCGTGTTTGCAGAGTGCTGTGTTTTTAATAAACAGTCGCAGCGGCCTGGTATCTTCGACCGGCATGAGCTTACGGAGCAAGTCCTTCACCCTCACCGGCGCACCTTCTCCCGAAGTTACGGTGCCATTTTGCCTAGTTCCTTCACCCGAGTTCTCTCAAGCGCCTTGGTATTCTCTACCCAACCACCTGTGTCGGTTTGGGGTACGGTTCCTGGTTACCTGAAGCTTAGAAGCTTTTCTTGGAAGCATGGCATCAACCACTTCGTTAACTAAAAGTTAACTCGTCATCAGCTCTCGGCCTTAAGATCCCGGATTTACCTAAGATCTCAGCCTACCACCTTAAACTTGGACAACCAACGCCAAGCTGGCCTAGCCTTCTCCGTCCCTCCATCGCAATAACCAGAAGTACAGGAATATTAACCTGTTTTCCATCGACTACGCTTTTCAGCCTCGCCTTAGGGACCGACTAACCCTGCGTCGATTAACGTTGCGCAGGAAACCTTGGTCTTTCGGCGTGGGTGTTTTTCACACCCATTGTCGTTACTCATGTCAGCATTCGCACTTCTGATACCTCCAGCAAGCTTCTCAACTCACCTTCACAGGCTTACAGAACGCTCCTCTACCGCATCACTTACGTGATACCCGTAGCTTCGGTGTATGGTTTGAGCCCCGTTACATCTTCCGCGCAGGCCGACTCGACTAGTGAGCTATTACGCTTTCTTTAAAGGGTGGCTGCTTCTAAGCCAACCTCCTAGCTGTCTAAGCCTTCCCACATCGTTTCCCACTTAACCATAACTTTGGGACCTTAGCTGACGGTCTGGGTTGTTTCCCTTTTCACGACGGACGTTAGCACCCGCCGTGTGTCTCCCATGCTCGGCACTTGTAGGTATTCGGAGTTTGCATCGGTTTGGTAAGTCGGGATGACCCCCTAGCCGAAACAGTGCTCTACCCCCTACAGTGATACATGAGGCGCTACCTAAATAGCTTTCGAGGAGAACCAGCTATCTCCGAGCTTGATTAGCCTTTCACTCCGATCCACAGGTCATCCGCTAACTTTTCAACGGTAGTCGGTTCGGTCCTCCAGTTAGTGTTACCCAACCTTCAACCTGCCCATGGATAGATCGCCCGGTTTCGGGTCTATTCCCAGCGACTAGACGCCCTATTAAGACTCGCTTTCGCTACGCCTCCCCTATTCGGTTAAGCTCGCCACTGAAAATAAGTCGCTGACCCATTATACAAAAGGTACGCAGTCACCCAACAAAGTGGGCTCCCACTGCTTGTACGCATACGGTTTCAGGATCTATTTCACTCCCCTCTCCGGGGTTCTTTTCGCCTTTCCCTCACGGTACTAGTTCACTATCGGTCAGTCAGTAGTATTTAGCCTTGGAGGATGGTCCCCCCATATTCAGACAAAGTTTCTCGTGCTCCGTCCTACTCGATTTCATGACTAAGAGATTTTCGCGTACAGGGCTATCACCCACTATGGCCGCACTTTCCAGAGCGTTCCGCTAATCTCAAAGCCACTTAAGGGCTAGTCCCCGTTCGCTCGCCACTACTAAGGGAATCTCGGTTGATTTCTTTTCCTCAGGGTACTTAGATGTTTCAGTTCCCCTGGTTCGCCTCTTACGCCTATGTATTCAGCGTAAGATAACCATCTTATGATGGCTGGGTTCCCCCATTCAGACATCTCCGGATCAAAGTCTGTTTGCCGACTCCCCGAAGCTTTTCGCAGGCTACCACGTCTTTCATCGCCTCTGACTGCCAAGGCATCCACCGTATGCGCTTCTTCACTTGACCATATAACCCCAAGCAATCTGGTTATACTGTGAAGACAACATTCGCCGAAAATTCGATTTGGCTCTTTCGAGCCACTCACAAATTTTACCTTAGCCTGATCCGTTACCAGTGAAAGTAACGTTCAGTCTATCTTTCTATCACATACCCAAATTTTTAAAGAACGATCTAATCAAAGACTAGAAATCAACATTCACCATCATCACAATGGAATGCTCATTTCTAAGCTTTCAACAAACAGAAGCAGTAGTGGTGGAGCCAAACGGGATCGAACCGTTGACCTCCTGCGTGCAAGGCAGGCGCTCTCCCAGCTGAGCTATGGCCCCGTATTTCTACAGGCGTTTCCCACACAAAATTGGTGGGTCTGGGCAGATTCGAACTGCCGACCTCACCCTTATCAGGGGTGCGCTCTAACCAACTGAGCTACAGACCCAATTTCGGGCTGCTTCTTTATCGTCTTCTTCAATGAATCAAGCAATTCGTGTGGGAACTTATGGAGCAGCTGATGTCGTCGATTAAGGAGGTGATCCAGCCGCAGGTTCCCCTACGGCTACCTTGTTACGACTTCACCCCAGTCATGAATCACACCGTGGTAACCGTCCTCCCGAAGGTTAGACTAGCTACTTCTGGTGCAACCCACTCCCATGGTGTGACGGGCGGTGTGTACAAGGCCCGGGAACGTATTCACCGCGACATTCTGATTCGCGATTACTAGCGATTCCGACTTCACGCAGTCGAGTTGCAGACTGCGATCCGGACTACGATCGGTTTTATGGGATTAGCTCCACCTCGCGGCTTGGCAACCCTCTGTACCGACCATTGTAGCACGTGTGTAGCCCAGGCCGTAAGGGCCATGATGACTTGACGTCATCCCCACCTTCCTCCGGTTTGTCACCGGCAGTCTCCTTAGAGTGCCCACCATTACGTGCTGGTAACTAAGGACAAGGGTTGCGCTCGTTACGGGACTTAACCCAACATCTCACGACACGAGCTGACGACAGCCATGCAGCACCTGTCTCAATGTTCCCGAAGGCACCAATCTATCTCTAGAAAGTTCATTGGATGTCAAGGCCTGGTAAGGTTCTTCGCGTTGCTTCGAATTAAACCACATGCTCCACCGCTTGTGCGGGCCCCCGTCAATTCATTTGAGTTTTAACCTTGCGGCCGTACTCCCCAGGCGGTCAACTTAATGCGTTAGCTGCGCCACTAAGAGCTCAAGGCTCCCAACGGCTAGTTGACATCGTTTACGGCGTGGACTACCAGGGTATCTAATCCTGTTTGCTCCCCACGCTTTCGCACCTCAGTGTCAGTATCAGTCCAGGTGGTCGCCTTCGCCACTGGTGTTCCTTCCTATATCTACGCATTTCACCGCTACACAGGAAATTCCACCACCCTCTACCATACTCTAGTCAGTCAGTTTTGAATGCAGTTCCCAGGTTGAGCCCGGGGATTTCACATCCAACTTAACAAACCACCTACGCGCGCTTTACGCCCAGTAATTCCGATTAACGCTTGCACCCTCTGTATTACCGCGGCTGCTGGCACAGAGTTAGCCGGTGCTTATTCTGTCGGTAACGTCAAAACAATCACGTATTAGGTAACTGCCCTTCCTCCCAACTTAAAGTGCTTTACAATCCGAAGACCTTCTTCACACACGCGGCATGGCTGGATCAGGCTTTCGCCCATTGTCCAATATTCCCCACTGCTGCCTCCCGTAGGAGTCTGGACCGTGTCTCAGTTCCAGTGTGACTGATCATCCTCTCAGACCAGTTACGGATCGTCGCCTTGGTGAGCCATTACCTCACCAACTAGCTAATCCGACCTAGGCTCATCTGATAGCGCAAGGCCCGAAGGTCCCCTGCTTTCTCCCGTAGGACGTATGCGGTATTAGCGTCCGTTTCCGAACGTTATCCCCCACTACCAGGCAGATTCCTAGGCATTACTCACCCGTCCGCCGCTCTCAAGAGAAGCAAGCTTCTCTCTACCGCTCGACTTGCATGTGTTAGGCCTGCCGCCAGCGTTCAATCTGAGCCATGATCAAACTCTTCAGTTCAAACATCTTTGGGTTTTTAAGAAACCCTAAACTTGGCTCAGCAATCGTTGGTTACATCTTTGATTTCTCGCGGAGTAACTTGTGATGCTGATAATCTTGTTGACTATCAGTCTGACTCCACAAGCACCCACACGAATTGCTTGATTCAGTTGTTAAAGAGCGGTTGGTTAAGATCTTTCGTCTCAACCGAGGCGCGCATTCTACAGCAGCCTCATTTGCTGTCAAGTGATTATTTTCAGAAGCTTTAGAAGATTTCTTCAACAACTTCAACCACTTGCGCTTCTGATCTCTCATCAGCGGGAGGCGAATTCTACAGCGTTACACGCTGCTGTCAACACCTCTTTTTCAACTTCCTTTTGGCTTCGATGAACTGAAGCAACCTACTGCCGAAAACTGCGTAACTCATTGTTTACCAAGGAGTTTTCCGTTTCGACTGCACCGGAAGTGGGGCGAATTATAGACAGATATAATTCGCCGTCAACACCTAATTTCAGCCTTATTCAGATTTTAGCGTAATACGTGCAAAGGCCTTCTTCCCCGCCTGACAAACGTGGGTCGCTCCGAGCTCATATATAAAGGTGCGATCTACCACCTCGCCATCTATACGCACACCACCCGAACCCAGAAGGTCACGAGCCACGGCGGAGTTTTTCACCAAGCCCGCCTTATTAAGAACGGCCGCAATCGGCATCGCCTCAGCAGCAGTCAGCTCAACCTCAGGCAGATCATCCGGCAACTCGCCATCTTTCATGCGGTTGCCCGCCGCGCGGTGAGCACTGGCCGCTGCCTCTTCACCATGGAACCGAGCAACAATCTCCTCTGCCAGCTTGATTTTCACATCACGCGGGTTGGCACCCGCCTCGACATCAGCACGCAACGCATTGATCTCGTCCATCGAGCGGAAGCTCAACAGCTCAAAGTAACGCCACATCAGCGCATCAGGAATGGAAACCAGCTTGCCGTACATCACGCCTGGCGCCTCTTGGATACCTACATAGTTACCCAGAGACTTGGACATCTTCTTGACGCCATCCAACCCTTCCAGCAATGGCATAGTCAGAATGCACTGAGCCTCTTGCCCATACGCACGCTGGAGCTCACGCCCCATCAGCAGGTTGAACTTCTGGTCGGTACCACCCAGCTCCACATCGGCACGCAGCGCCACCGAGTCATAACCCTGGACTAGCGGATACAGGAACTCATGAATAGCGATCGGCTGATTGGTGGAGTAGCGCTTATCGAAGTCGTCGCGCTCAAGCATTCGCGCAACGGTGTACTGAGATGTCAGACGAATAAAGTCGGCCGGCCCCATCTGATCCATCCAGGTGGAGTTGAACGCCACCTCGGTCTTAGCCGGATCAAGAATCTTGAATACTTGGGTCTTGTAGGTCTCGGCGTTGTCGAGAACCTGCTCGCGGGTTAGCGGCGGGCGCGTAGCGCTTTTGCCACTCGGGTCGCCGATCATCCCAGTGAAGTCACCTATAAGGAAGATGACCTGATGCCCCAGTTCCTGGAACTGACGTAGCTTATTAATAAGCACGGTGTGACCCAGGTGCAGGTCCGGCGCTGTCGGATCGAAACCAGCCTTAATACGCAGGGGTTGGCCACGCTTGAGCTTTTCGATCAGCTCGGCCTCAACCAACAGTTCTTCCGCACCACGTTTTATCAGCGCTAGCTGCTCTTCAACCGACTTCATAACAGACCCGCAAGGCTCAGATTCAAAAGGGAACCAACCATACAAGATCAGGGACTAATTACAAGTTTTGCCCTGCGCACGGACACCGTTCAGCAAGCCCAGCATTCGCGAGCTTGCGCCACAGATGATTTGGTTATATTTTATACAGTTATTTCATCTTCATCATGTCATTCATCTTTTCCATTTCATCTTCAAAGTCAAATTACCTATGACCACTGAACCGTCTAAAGCGCCGCCGCTTTACCCGAAGACCCACCTGCTCGCCGCAAGTGGTATCGCCGCCCTTCTTAGCCTGGCACTCCTGGTATTCCCTTCCAGTGACGTAGAAGCCAAACGAACATCCCTGAGCCTCGACTTGGAGAGTCCAGTTGAACAACTGACACAAGATCAAGACGCTTCCGACGCTCAACAAGCCACAAATGCCCCATCTGAATCGCCGTTTGCCCAGATAGAAAACACGCCCGAAGATACCCAGCAAGCGGCAAAGGAACTGCAAAAGCCAGTCGCAGACGCAGCTAAGAATCCTCAGCACCGCGAAGTGATCGTCGCAAAAGGCGATACGCTTTCGACCCTTTTCGAGAAGGTTGGCCTTCCTGCCGCCACCGTTAACGACGTGCTGGCCAGCGACAAACAAGCCAAGCAGTTCACCCAACTGAAACACGGCCAGAAGCTTGAGTTCGAATTGACGCCTGACGGCCAGTTGAACAACCTGCACAGCAACGTCAGCGACCTCGAAAGCATCTCCCTGACTAAGGGCGCTAAAGGTTTCGCGTTCAATCGCATCACCACCAAACCAGTGATGCGCTCCGCCTACGTTCACGGTGTGATCAACAGCTCGCTGTCGCAATCCGCTGCGCGCGCGGGGTTGTCGCATAGCATGACCATGGACATGGCCAGCGTATTTGGCTACGACATCGACTTCGCCCAAGACATCCGCCAAGGCGACGAATTCGACGTGATCTACGAGCAGAAAGTCGCCAACGGCAAAGTGGTCGGCACTGGCAATATTCTTTCTGCACGCTTCACCAACCGCGGCAAGACCTACACCGCTGTGCGCTACACCAACAAGCAAGGCAATAGCAGCTACTACACGGCTGATGGCAATAGCATGCGCAAAGCCTTCATCCGTACCCCAGTGGACTTCGCTCGCATCAGCTCGCGTTTCTCCATGGGGCGCAAGCATCCAATCCTGAACAAAATCCGCGCACACAAGGGCGTCGACTACGCAGCTCCTCGTGGTACGCCTATCAAGGCAGCGGGAGACGGCAAGGTCCTGCTGGCCGGCCGTCGCGGCGGTTACGGCAACACGGTGATCATTCAGCACGGCAACACCTACCGAACCTTGTATGGCCACATGCAAGGCTTCGCAAAGGGCGTGAAGACGGGCGGTAATGTGAAGCAGGGTCAGGTGATCGGCTATATCGGCACTACCGGCCTCTCCACCGGACCGCATTTGCACTACGAGTTCCAGGTCAATGGCGTACACGTTGATCCACTGGGCCAGAAACTGCCGATGGCCGACCCAATCGCCAAAGCAGAGCGCGCGCGCTTCATACAACAAAGCCAGCCCCTGATGGCACGTATGGACCAGGAGCGTTCCACCCTTCTGGCTTCGGCGAAGCGTTAAGTCATGCCGCTCTATATAGGTGTGATGTCCGGAACCAGCCTCGACGGCCTGGATATCGCCCTGATCGAACAAGGTGCAGCGGTCAATCTGATCGCCACCCACTACACTCCGATGCCGGACACCCTGCGCGCAGAGCTGCTAAGCCTGTGCGCTAGCGGCCCGGATGAGATTGCCCGTTCAGCGATCGCCCAGCAGCATTGGGTTACCCTCGCCGCTCAAGGCATTCACACACTGCTCGACCAGCAAAACCTCAAGCCTCAAGACATCCGCGCGATCGGCAGCCATGGTCAGACTATCCGCCACGAACCCGCCCGAGGTTTTACGGTGCAGATCGGAAACCCGGCCTTGCTCACTGAGCTGACGGGCATCACCGTGGTCAGCGACTTTCGCAGCCGCGATGTAGCCGCCGGCGGCCAGGGTGCACCGCTCGTCCCTGCGTTTCATGAAGCATTGTTTGGCGAAAGCACCGGCAACCGTGCGGTGTTGAATATAGGCGGTTTCAGCAACCTCAGCCTGATTGAGACCGGCAAACCTGTAGCCGGCTTCGACTGCGGCCCGGGCAATGTCCTGCTGGATGCCTGGATTCATCTACAACGCGGCGAACACTTTGATCGCGACGGCCAGTGGGCAGCCAGCGGCAAAGTAGAACATCAGTTGCTCAACGCTCTGCTCGGCGACCCGTTTTTCCTGACAAAAGGCCCAAAAAGCACCGGCCGAGAAGTGTTCAACCTGGGATGGTTGCAACAGCACCTTAGCCGCCTGCCAGCCTTCGAACCCCAGAACGTGCAGGCCAGCTTGCTGGAACTGACCGCCCTGACCATCGTTGAGTCCCTGCAAACCGCACAATCGCAGACAGAAACGCTGTTGATCTGTGGGGGCGGCGCCCATAACACCGCAATGATGAAGCGACTGGCCGCCCTGCTGCCATCCACCCAGGTCAGCAGCACAGCCACTCACGGCGTAGACCCCGACTGGGTCGAAGCCATGGCCTTCGCCTGGCTGGCCCATTGCTGCCTGGAAGGCATTGCCGCCAACCGCCCCAGCGTCACTGGCGCGCGCGGACTGCGGTTACTAGGCGCAATCTACCCCGCCTGACTAATCCGCAGACAGCAAAACGCCGCTTGGCCCATGAAAGCCAAGCGGCGTTTTTGTATCCACTCTCGATCAGATCGAGAACGAAGACCCGCAACCACATGTAGTGGTGGCATTAGGGTTCTTGATCACGAAACGCGAACCCTCCAGACCTTCCTGATAATCCACCTCGGCGCCCGCCAAGTACTGGAAACTCATCGGGTCTACAACCAGGCTCACGCCCTCGCGCTCAACGATAGTGTCATCGTCAGCCACATCTTCATCGAAGGTAAAGCCGTACTGAAACCCTGAACAACCGCCGCCCGTAACGAATACGCGCAGCTTCAAGCGATCATTACCCTCTTCATCGACCAGGCTCTTCACCTTGTGCGCAGCACCGTGAGTGAATTGCAAAGCCGTGGGGGTGAAGGATTCAACGCTCATGCTGATAATCTCCCGGCGTAGAGCCGCCATATGCGTAATGGCGGGCATTATCCGCTTCTCCTAGAAAATCGGTCAACTATTGTTACGGTATATCAATCTGCATCGCCGCCATTAGAAACACAAAAGGCCCGATCAACGGGCCTTTTGCGCAATCAACAAACCGCCTTAAGGCAGCATGCCGGCATGGGACAAGCCCAACTTCTCATCCAAGCCGAATAGGATGTTCATGTTCTGCACAGCCTGGCCCGACGCGCCCTTGACCAGGTTATCGATCACCGACAGCACGACCACCAGGTCGCCGTCCTGCGGACGGTGCACAGCAATCCGGCACACGTTGGCGCCACGCACGCTACGGGTTTCCGGGTGGCTGCCCGCCGGCATTACGTCGACGAACGGCTCATTCGCGTAGCGCTTTTCAAACAACGCCTGCAGGTCTACCGAACGATCGACCACGGTTGCGTATAGCGTTGAGTGGATACCACGGATCATTGGCGTCAGGTGCGGCACAAAGGTCAAGCCCACCTCCTTACCGGCAGCACGGCGCAGGCCCTGGCGGATTTCCGGCAGGTGGCGATGCCCTTTTACCGCGTAGGCCTTCATGCTTTCCGATGTCTCGGAGTACAGCGAACCTACCGCAGCACCACGGCCGGCACCGCTGACGCCCGACTTGCAGTCTGCAATCAGGCGCGAAGCATCCGCCAGCCCAGCTTCAAGCAACGGCAGAAAGCCCAACTGCGTAGCGGTTGGGTAGCAACCCGGCACCGCGATCAGGCGCGCCTGCTTGATTTGCTCACGATTGACTTCAGGCAGGCCGTACACCGCCTCTTCCAACAACTCCGGCGCGCCGTGTGGCTGACCGTACCACTTGGCCCATTCATCGGCGTCCTGCAGCCGGAAGTCTGCCGACAGGTCAATGACCTTGGTGCCAGCTGCCAGCAACTCACCGGCCAGCGCATGGGCAACACCATGTGGCGTGGCGAAGAACACCACGTCGCAGGCGCCAAGGGTCTTGATGTCCGGAACACTGAACGCCAAGCCGTCGTAGTGGCCTCGCAGGTTCGGGTACATATCGGCCACAGCCAGGCCTGCCTCGGATCGAGAGGTGATGACCACCACCTCAGCTTGCGGATGCTGAGCCAACAGACGCAGCAATTCGACACCGGTGTAACCCGTGCCGCCGACGATACCGACCTTGACCATAAACCTGCCCTCAACGAACCACTGGAAAGCCGTCGATAATAGGGGCCGTATCGCCCTGCGACAACCGTCAACGTGACGTATGGGCGCATGAGCCACTACTATCTTCGCTACCGTGAACCTGGGAATAACTAAAAATGCTTTATCTATGGGTCAAAGCCTTCCACATCATCAGCATCGTCTGCTGGTTTGCCGGGCTGTTCTACCTGCCGCGCCTGTTCGTCTACCACGCCCAAAGCGAGGACACCGTCAGCAAGGAGCGCTTCAGCATCATGGAGCGCAAGTTGTACCGCGGCATCATGGGCCCGGCGATGATTGCCTCCTTGGCATTCGGCATCTGGCTGATTGCCCTCAACCCCGGCATCTTTCAGTCCGGCGGCTGGATCCACGCCAAGCTGACCCTCGTTGCACTGTTGATCGGCTATCACCACATGTGTGGCGCACAGGTAAAACGTTTCGCCCGTGGCGAAAACACCCGCAGCCATGTCTTTTATCGCTGGTTCAATGAAGTCCCGGTTCTGATATTGCTGGCTATCGTAATTTTGGTCGTAGTCAAACCGTTCTAACTTCAATTACTCGGGGTACCTCCAATGTCGCTGCCCGCTCTGCTTGAACAACGTCTGCGCCTGCCCGTGGTGGCTGCGCCGATGTTCCTGATTTCCAATCCACAACTGGTCCTGGCCTGCTGCCGCAATGGCGTGGTCGGGAGCTTCCCTGCGCTCAACCAGCGCGAGAGCAGTGGCTTCAAAGCCTGGCTGGAGGAAATCGAAGCGGGCCTTGCGCAGTTGGACAATCCAGCGCCGTACGCCGTCAACCTTATCGTGCACAACAGTAACCCTCGCCTGGAGGCGGATCTGGCGATCTGCGTTGAGCACAAGGTGCCGATCGTGATCACCAGTTTGGGCGCGGTGAAGGAGTTGGTAGATGCCGTGCACAGCTACGGCGGGCTGGTGTTCCACGATGTCACCACCCGGCGCCATGCCGAAAAAGCCGCTGAAGCCGGTGTAGATGGCCTGATTGCTGTGGCTGCCGGTGCCGGTGGCCATGCCGGCACCTGGAGCCCGTTCTCGCTGATTGCCGAGATTCGGCAGTTTTTCGACAAAACCCTGCTGCTGGCCGGGTGCCTCAATCATGGACACGAAATCCTCGCCGCCCAGTTACTGGGCGCAGACCTGGCATATTTCGGCACGCGCTTTATCGGTACCACCGAAAGCCACGCCCCAGATGCCTATAAAGAGATGCTGCTCACATCGCGCGCCGCCGACATCGTGCACACTCCCGCAGTCTCCGGCGTTCCCGCTAGCTTTATGCGCCAAAGCCTGGAAAATGCCGGGTTCGACCTCGCTGCCCTGCAAGGCAAAGGCGAAGTCAACTTCGGTTCCAAGCTCAAACCGCTGAGCGACGAAGCCAAAGCATGGAAGACCGTATGGTCCGCCGGCCAAGGCGTCGGTGAGATTAATGATTTGCCCAGCGTCGATGAACTCGTTGCCCGCCTCGATGCCGAATACCGCAAGGCGCGCGAGCAGGCCGCACAATTGCGCTGGCCACGCTGACCCAACCGACAGGCCTGCCAATTGAGCAGGCCCGCACCCCCACCTGAATAAGTGACAAGGAAGCCCGCATGAGCGACAACCGCTTCAAGATTGTTTTTGATGGAGCCTTGCTCCCGGGTGTCGAAAGCACCACGGCCAAGCTGAACCTGGCTGAGCTGTTCAAAAGCACCGTCGAGGACATCGAGAAACTCTTCACCGGTCGCCCGGTTGCACTAAAACGCGACCTGTCACGCCCCGACGCCGAAACCTACCTCACCGCTCTGAAGAACGCTGGCGTCGACGCGCGCATCGAGGCCGAACAGCCCGTAGCCTTCAGCCTTGCCGAAACACACGAGACGAGTTCTGGTGCAACAGACTTCTCTCGCCCAGCCGCTTCACCGTACGCGCCTCCGCGTGCTGCCGTGGGTGACAGCCACCCTGAATACGCCGATCTCAAGATCTTCACGATCAATGGCCGTATTGGCCGTCTGCGGTATCTGGCATGGACGCTGGTACTGACCGTCGCAATGCTCGTCGCAGCAGGCATCCTTAGTACTGTAGGCTTCGCCATCGCGACCGCGTCACCGACGATAGCCATCATTGTTGGCTCGTTGCTCGGTTTAGCGCTGTTCGTTGCGGTTGTAGTCGTAAGTGTGCAAATCGGGGTCCAGCGCTTGCACGACCTGGGCTGGTCTGGCTGGCTGTACCTGCTGAACCTCGTGCCGCTGGTAAACAGCATTTTCCCGCTGTTGCTGCTGGTAGTGCCAGGTAACTCGGGTGCCAACCAATACGGCGCACCGCCACCGCGTAACTCCACTGCGGTAAAGGTTCTGGCCTCTCTGTGGCTGGCATTCATTCCTCTGATGCTCATCCTCGTCGTGTCGCTGGGCATGAACGGCTACCTGGACCAACTCGAATCCAACGTCGACAGCAGCTACGAAAGCAGCTCCATCACCTCCGATGAAGACGCCGATCAAAGCGTCATCGTTGATGAAGAAGACGCCCAAAGTGCTGACGAAGCGGCCGAACCTGTAGACTCTGCAGAAGAACAGTAAAGAAACGCCCCCATCCGTGATGCCTCCATCATTGATGGGGGCGTTGCGATGGAGAAAGGCATGACCCGTTACGCTCTGATCACCGGTGCCTCCAGCGGCATTGGCCTTGCCTTGGCAGAAGCCCTGGCACGTCGTGGCCGCAGCTTGATTCTGGTGGCCCGCCAGCGTGATCAGTTGGAAAGCATTGCAATCGAATTGACTCAGCGCTTCGGCGTCGAGGTGCTGTTTCGTGCCTGCGACCTGGGCGAGCCGCTGCGCTTGTCCGGATTCCTGTTAGAGCTTGAAGAAGGCGAGCGGCAGATTGATTTGCTGGTCAACTGCGCCGGCATCGGCACAAGCGGACCATTCCTGGCCCAGGACTGGATGACCGAGCAAGACCTTATTGAAGTCAACATCCTCGCCCTCACCCGCATGTGTCACGCCCTGGGCAATACCATGGCGCTGCAGGGCGGCGGACAAATTCTTAACGTTGCGTCGATTGCCGCGTTTCAACCCGGTCCGTGGATGAGCAGTTACTACGCCAGCAAGGCCTATGTGCTGCATTTCTCCGAGGGTTTGCGCGAAGAACTGAAGACCTGCGGCATCAAGGTATCGGTCCTTTGCCCTGGCCCGACACGCACCGCGTTCTTCGGTACCGCGCAAATGGACACCGCCAAGCTTGATCGCAGCGAACAACTGATGAGCCCGGAAGAGGTCGCGCTCTACACCGTACGCGCATTGGAAAAGAACAAAGCCATCATCATCCCCGGCCGCCGTAATCGCTGGCTGGCCTTCAGCCCACGTCTAAGCCCGCGCTGGCTGACGCGCAAAATAGCCGGTGCCATCAACAAGGCCTATTGCCCACGCTGACCGCGTGGGTACACTCACCCCTGCACGCTCATAATGGAGAAACAGCTGTGGATACTCTGTTCACCAAGATCATCAACAGAGAAATACCCGCGAAGATCATCTACGAAGATGATCAAGTCCTCGCTTTTCACGATATTGCCCCGCAGGCACCAGTGCATTTTCTGGTGATCCCGAAGAAGCCTATCCGCACCCTCAATGACCTCACGGAAGATGACAAATCCCTGGCCGGGCACATTCTGTTTACCGCCCAGCGCCTCGCCGTGGAACAAGGCTGCGAGAAAGGGTTTCGCGTAGTAATGAACTGCAATGAGGATGGCGGACAGACTGTCTATCACATCCATATGCACGTGCTGGGTCAGCGCCAGATGAACTGGCCACCGGGCTGAGGATTATTGGGGAGTTTGCGATTGCGACGCAGCCGGACGACAGCAAGCTCCCTCGCTACAAAGGCAAATTGACTCAGGGCAAACGCTTGCCCATCTCTTGCGGTAAACTGGCCGCCGAGATTCTTCCCGGAGGTCAGCATGACTACCCAACGTCACTACTCGCCGATTGATCGCCTATTGCTGCAAGCCGACACGGCCATGCGCACACTCCTGCCCTTCAGTGGCCAACCGTACCGTCCGTCGCCCGCCATCGTGCAACCTGACGCGCAGATGAGCGAGACCGACACTCGTCATGTCGCCGGCCTGATGCGCATCAACCATACCGGCGAAGTCTGTGCCCAGGCGCTTTACCAAGGCCAGGCACTGACTGCCAAGCTGCCGCAGGTACGCGCGGCCATGGAGCACGCGGCCGAGGAAGAAATCGACCACCTGGCCTGGTGCGAGCAACGCATCCGTCAACTGGGTAGCCATCCCAGCGTGCTGAATCCACTGTTTTACGGTTTGTCGTTCGGCATCGGCGCTGCTGCCGGCTTGATCAGTGACAAGGTCAGCCTCGGTTTTGTCGCCGCGACTGAACATCAAGTGTGCAAGCACTTGGATGAACACCTGGAACAATTGCCGGCCGAAGACGAAAAATCCCGGGCCATTCTTGAGCAGATGCGTATCGATGAAGAACACCACGCTGAAAGCGCACTGGATGCAGGCGGTTTCCGCTTCCCGGCGCCAGTGCGTTTCGGCATGAGCCTACTTGCCAAGGTCATGACCAAAAGCACCTACCGCGTCTGAGCAAACCTGCAGCCGAAAAAAAGGGCGCTTTCAAAGCGCCCTTTTCTTTTGCCAATCGGCGATTAACCCAACTCGATAATCTCGTAGTCATGGGTAATGGCCACGCCGGCCGCACCGAGCATGATCGACGCCGAGCAGTACTTCTCTGCCGACAGCTCGATGGCGCGCTTGACCTGAGCCTCCTTCAGCCCTCGGCCCTTCACCACGAAGTGCATATGGATCTTGGTAAACACCTTGGGATCTTCAGTGGCGCGCTCGGCTTCCAGGAAGGCTTCACAGCTTTCCACAGCCTGTCGGGATTTTTTCAGGATGCTGACCACGTCGAAATTGCTGCAACCGCCCACGCCCAGCAGGAGCATTTCCATCGGACGTACGCCCAGGTTGCGGCCACCGGCTTCAGGCGGGCCATCCATGACCACTACATGGCCACTGCCCGACTCACCGAGGAACATGGCTTCGCCCGCCCATTGGATGCGTGCCTTCATCGCCCAGACTCCACTGCTAAAAAAGGGTCGCCAGCTTAGCACAGGGCCTGAGCGCGACAGCGTTTCCCATCTATGTGATCAATAACGGGGCTTGCTCGGTAAATTGGCTAATCGAGTCAGAATGTGTCTGTTAAGCTGACGCCAAATGAGTGGCGCATTGCCACCCTTTATAAAGCGTGTATCAATGCCGATACCGCCGAGTACAACAATTCCAACCACCTCGCGCTGCCTTTCGGGATACAACCATGGTTGCTCTGACGCCCATACCCAAGATCAAGAATCTCGACAAGCTGCTGATGCATTGCCAGCGCCGACGTTACCCGGCCAAGCACAACATCATCTGCGCCGGCGAGCGCTCCGAAACGTTGTTCTTCATTATCAAGGGCTCAGTCACCATTCTGATCGAGGATGAAGACGGCCGCGAGATGATCATCGCCTACCTGAACACGGGGGATTTCTTCGGGGAACTGGGGCTGTTTGAGCAAGCCGGCAAGGAACAGGAGCGTAGCGCCTGGGTGCGGGCAAAGGTCGAGTGCGAAGTGGCCGAGATCAGTTACACCAAATTTCGCGAGCTGGCTCAACACGATCCCGACATTCTCTACGCACTCAGCGGTCAGATCGCCCAGCGCCTGCGTGACACCACGCGCAAGGTCGGCGACTTGGCATTCTTCGACGTTACCGGTCGCGTGGCCCGTTGCCTGCTGGAGCTGTGCAAACAGCCCGATGCAATGACTCATCCCGACGGCATGCAAATCAAGATCACCCGTCAGGAAATCGGGCGAATTGTCGGCTGTTCACGAGAGATGGTCGGCCGCGTGCTCAAGGACCTGGAGGAGCGCAATCTGGTCCACGTCAAAGGCAAGACAATGGTGGTGTTCGGTACTCGCTAACCCGGCAGGAAGCTGGCCAGCATCTGACGGTACAAGGTATCCAATCGGCTGATGGCGTCCGGCGCGGGGAAAGCTTCGTGCAAGGCGATATGGCTGTCGGCACGAACCCGTTGCTCCAGACCGCAGGCTTCGTTGAAGCGATTGACCGCCGCGATCAGTTCTTCGCGATCGTTATCCAGCAACAACGCACCGTGCACCAACCCTACCGGGCGGCCACCGCTTTGCCGCCATCGCTGGGCCGTGCCGACCATTTTGCGCCCGTTCAGGTTGACGTTGTAACGACCGTCGCAGAATGCACCTTCGATTTCCCCGACGGAGGCATCGCCGCCCAACTCGATGAGTAAATCGCAGATCGGCTGGCATAGGCGCTGGTAACCGGTTTCGATGCGGCCTTGATCGCCTTCACTGCGCGGCGGAGCGTAGACCAGGGCGATATTGACCGTAGCGCTGGACTGCGGCACCGGTTCGCCACCGGTCTCACGCAGCAACACCGGCCAACCGTAATCGGCCGAGACTTGGCTGGCGGCTTCGAATGCCGGCAACCGACTCAGACGACGCGGCATCACCAAGGCTTGATCACTGGGTTGCCAGAACAGCAGGCCGAACTCCTGGTCACCAGCACAAACGGCAGCCAACAAGGCTTGCTCGGCGGCAAGGCCTGCTTCGACGGTCATCTTTACTGGCTGAGTCATCTAACACCTACCTATCGGCATAACCACAGGACCCAATGTGGGAGGGGGCTTGCTCCCGATGGCATTCTGTCAGTTGATGAACAAGTCAACTGACACTCCGCTATCGGGAGCAAGCCCCCTCCCACATTTGACTGCATTTCAAATATTGACCGTGGGTCAAATCAATCGAGAGTTGAACCGCTGACCGCCACGCCACGCTCCGGGAAGAACAGACGCTGCAGTTCCGCCCCCGGGTTCTCGGCGCGCATGAAGGTCTCGCCCACCAGGAACGAGTACACGTTGCTGATTTCCATCAGCTCCACGTCGGCGCGGTTAACAATGCCGCTCTCAGTGATCACCAGGCGGTCGCGTGGAATACGCGGCAGCAGGTCGAGAGTGTTTTCCAGGCTGACTTCAAAGGTGTGCAGGTTACGGTTGTTGACCCCCACCAGCGGTGTGTCGAGGGTTTTGAGTGCGCGCTCCAGCTCATCGCCGTCGTGCACTTCCACCAGCACGTCCAGGCCGACGCTTTTGGCCACGGCCGCCAACTCGGCCATCTTCACGTCATCCAGAGCGGAGACGATCAGCAGAACGCAGTCGGCGCCCAAGGCACGGGCTTCGACGATCTGGTACGGGTCGACCATGAAATCCTTGCGGATCACCGGTAACTTGCACGCCGCGCGGGCCTGCTGCAGGAACAGGTCGGAACCCTGGAAATAATCGATATCAGTCAATACGGACAGGCATGTCGCCCCGCCCTTTTCGTAGCTGACCGCGATTTCCGCTGGCACAAAGTGCTCGCGGATCACACCCTTGCTCGGCGAAGCCTTCTTGATCTCCGCGATCACCGCCGGATGCTTGAGCTTGGCCTGGGCGATCAGTGCATTGGCAAATCCACGCGGTGCGTCAGCGGCTTTCGCTTGGGCTTCCAGCTCGGCCAGGCTCACACGGGCACGGCGTTCGGCGACTTCTTCAGCCTTGCGGGCCAGGATCTTTTCCAGAACGGTCGGAACACTCATCCTTCATTCTCCATCTTGAATACAGCGGTGAATGCTCCCAGCTCTTCGAGCTTTTCACGAGCCAGACCGGTGTGCAGCGCATCGTGGGCCAATTCGACACCTTCCTTAAGACTATAGGCATGGTCGGCAGCGTAAAGTGCCGCGCCAGCATTCAGAACAATCATTTCCGCAGCTTTTTGACCGTTCTCAGTCTTACGCCGCCCCAGGGCATCGCGAATCAACTCCAGGGACGCCGCCGGGCTTTCTACCGCCAAGCCATGCAGGCTCTGGCTCTTCATGCCCAGGTCTTCTGGCTCGACCCAATACTCGGTGATCTGATCATTCTTCAGCTCCGCCACAAAGGTCGGCGCGGCCAGGCTGAATTCATCCAGGCCATCTTTGGAATGCACCACCAGCACATGCTTGCTGCCCAGGCGTTGCAGCACTTCAGCCAACGGTTTGCACAACGCCTGACTGAATACGCCCACCACCTGGTGCTTTACACCGGCCGGATTCGTAAGCGGGCCGAGCATGTTGAACAGCGTACGCAGGCCAAGGTCTTTGCGCGGACCGGCGGCGTGCTTCATTGCACCATGATGGGACTGGGCAAACATAAAGCCGATGCCGACGTTGTCGATGCAGCGCGCCACTTGTACCGGTGTCAGGTTCAAGTAGATACCGGCCGCTTCCAGCAGGTCGGCACTGCCGCTCTTACCGGACACCGCACGGTTACCATGCTTGGCCACGGTGCAGCCCGCCGCCGCGACCACAAAGGATGAAGCCGTCGACACGTTGAAAATATTCGCACCGTCGCCGCCGGTGCCAACCACATCGACCACACCGTCGAGGGTTTTAAGCTCGACCTTGTCGGCCAACTCACGCATCACCGAAACCGCGCCGACGATCTCGTCGATGCTCTCGCTCTTCATGCGCATTGCCATCATGAACGCGCCGATCTGCGCGTCAGTGCATTGGCCGGTCATGATCTCGCGCATCACATCGCTCATTTCAGCGGTGCTCAGGTCCAGATGGCCGACGATACGGCTCAGGGCAGTCTTGATATCCATGGAAAGTCCTTAGCGCGTGCCGCCGCTCTGCTTGAGAAAGTTGGCGAACAGCTCGTAGCCCTGCTCGGTCAGGATCGACTCGGGGTGAAATTGCACCCCTTCGATGTTCAGTGTCTTGTGACGCAGGCCCATGATCTCGTCGACCGAGCCGTCTTCCAGCTGTGTCCAGGCAGTCAGCTCCAGACATTCCGGCAGGGTTTCGCGCTTGACCACCAGCGAGTGGTAGCGAGTCACAGTCACCGGGTTGTTGAGTGCCTGGAATACGCCCAAGTCCTTATGGAACACCGGACTGGTCTTGCCGTGCATCACTTGGCGCGCACGCACCACGTCACCACCAAAGGCCTGGCCAATGGATTGGTGGCCCAGGCATACACCCAGGATTGGCAGCTTGCCGGCGAAGTACTTGATGGCTTCGAGAGAAATACCCGCCTCGGTCGGCGTGCACGGGCCCGGCGAAACCACGATGCGCTCGGGATTCAGCGCGGCGATCTCGGCCACGGTCAGCTCGTCGTTGCGCACCACCTTGACCTCGGCACCGAGTTCGCCCAGGTACTGCACAACGTTGTAGGTAAAGGAATCGTAGTTATCAATCATCAGCAACATGGGGAAACCTCAGGAATTGGGGGTCTGTTCAGCCAGCGCAACAGCGCGGAACATCGCGCGGCGCTTGTTCAGGGTTTCTTCCCATTCGAGGGCCGGTACCGAGTCGGCGACGATCCCGCCACCGGCCTGCACATGCAGCTCCCCGTCCTTGATCACTGCCGTGCGGATCGCAATAGCGGTGTCCATGTTGCCGTTCCAGGCGAAATACCCCACGGCGCCGCCGTAGACACCACGCTTGACCGGTTCCAACTCGTCGATGATTTCCATCGCGCGAATCTTCGGCGCGCCCGACAACGTGCCCGCCGGCAGAATCGCCCGCAGTGCGTCCATCGCCGTCAACCCGGCTTTCAGTTCACCGGTGACGTTGGACACGATGTGCATCACGTTGGAATAACGCTCGATGACCATCTTCTCGGTCAGCTTCACCGAGCCAATTTCCGAAACACGCCCGGTGTCGTTACGGCCCAGGTCGATCAGCATCAAGTGCTCGGCGATTTCCTTATCGTCGCTGAGCAGGTCTTCTTCCAGCGCCAGATCCGCTTCTTCAGTCGCGCCACGCGGACGAGTGCCGGCGATCGGGCGCACGGTGATCAGGTTATCCTCGACACGCACCAGCACTTCCGGCGAGCTACCCACTACGTGGAAGTCACCAAAGTTGAAGAAGTACATGTACGGCGTCGGGTTGAAGCAGCGCAGCGCCCGGTACAGGTCGATAGGCGCGGCCTTGAAGTCGATGGACATACGTTGCGACGGCACCACCTGCATGCAGTCACCGGCGAGGATGTATTCCTTGATGGTATCGACCGCGCGCTCATAGTCATCCTGGGTAAAGCTGGAGCGGAACACCGGATCAGCCGCCGGCGGACGGCTGAGGTCCAGGCCGCGACGCGGGGTGATCGGCTGCCGCAGTTTTTCCAGAAGGGCTTCCAGGCTGGCCAGGCCCTGTTCGAAGGCGTCAGCTTGGGATGGGTCAGCGAGCACAATCGCGTGCATCTTGCCGGCGAGGTTGTCGAAAACCACCACCGCGTCAGACACCATCAGCAGAATATCCGGCACGCCCAGCGGGTCCGGGTTCGGGCATTTGCCCAGGCGTTTTTCCACGTAACGCACGCAGTCGTAGCCGAAGTAACCCACCAGCCCGCCGTTAAAACGCGGCAGACCCGCAATGGTCGGCACGTTGTAGCGCGCCTTGAAGGCTTCGACGAAGGCAAGCGGGTCTTCAACGTCATGGCTTTCGATCTCGACGCCATCATGGGTAATGCTCACATGATGGTCGTGTACCCGCAGCACCGTGCGGCATGGCAGGCCGATGATCGAGTAACGGCCCCACTTCTCGCCGCCCTGTACCGACTCCAGCAGATAGGAGTTGGGCTCGTCGGCCAGTTTCAGGTAGATCGACAGTGGCGTGTCGAAGTCGGCCAGGGTTTCGCAGGCCAGGGGGATACGGTTATAGCCGGCAGCGGCCAAACGCAGGAATTCTTCGCGGATCATGATGTGCCTCGTGGCGTGAGGGTCTAACAGTCAGGTATGCAAACGTGCCGCAGGGCGCGGCCAGGATCAGTCAGGCGCGCCAACGCCAGCGGGCCAGGGCCTTGATGACTTTCATCCAGAGTTTGCGAGTGACCACCACGATGGAATTTCCAGAAGGGGACTTATCGATGTCGGGCAACGTTATCTCAGCGCCCGCTCCCAAGCAACCGGGGATTAGCAGTCGCAGGTCATCAATGACCAGCGCCGGCGACTCTTCGGCAATCGGCCGGCCATGGTTATAACCGTAGCTTAGGGCTACACACTGAACACCCGCGGCTTTTGCCGCCTGCACATCACTGCGCGAGTCGCCGACAAACAGCGACTGGGACGCCGGGATATTGGCCATTTTCATCACGAAAAACAGCGCCGCCGGGTCGGGTTTCTTCTGTGGCAAGGTATCGCCACCGATGATCCAGCGGAAATACCGGCCGATTTTCATCTGGTCCAACAGCGGCGCTACGAAGCGCTCCGGCTTGTTGGTGATCAGGGCCATTTCCACGCCCTGTTTGTGCAGCCATTTGAGGGTGTCGCGCACGCCGGGGTAAACCACGGTCAGTTCGTGGCCGCCCTCATAAGCAGCATTGAATAACTCCAGCGCGTGCTCGGCTTCCACGTCATCGACGCCTTCAGCGTCGATATGGTTAGCCAGGGCCCGGCGCACCAGCATCTGCACACCATTGCCAACCCATTCGCGTACAGACTCGATCCCCGCCGGCTTGCGTCCCAGCTTGAGCAGCATTTGGTCCACCGCCGCCGCCAGGTCTGGCACCGAGTCGATCAGCGTACCGTCCAGATCGAACATCACCAACCGTGGCAGTTTGCCGGGAAACAGCTGCTCAAAGCCGCTCATGGACGTGCCAGCGCCAGTTCGGCACGCATCTTGTCGATGACTTCCTGGTAGTTCGGCGCGTTGAAGATCGCCGAACCGGCCACGAACGTATCGGCGCCGGCCGCTGCGATTTCACGGATATTGTTGACGTTGACCCCACCGTCGATTTCCAGGCGGATATCACGACCGGACGCATCGATCAGCGCGCGGGCTTCGCGCAGCTTGTCGAGGGTGCCGGGGATGAACTTCTGCCCGCCGAAACCTGGGTTGACGCTCATCAGCAACACCATGTCGACCTTGTCCATCACGTACTTGAGCACGTCCAACGGGGTAGCTGGGTTGAACACCAGGCCCGCCTTGCAGCCGCCTTCGCGGATCAGTTGCAAGGTACGGTCGACGTGCAGCGAGGCTTCCGGGTGGAAGGTGATGTAGGTTGCACCGGCTTCGATGAAGTCGCCGATGATGCGGTCTACCGGGCTCACCATCAGGTGCGCATCGATCGGCGCGGTAACGCCGTATTTGCGCAACGCTGCGCAGACCATCGGACCGATGGTCAGGTTGGGCACGTAGTGGTTGTCCATGACATCGAAGTGCACGAAGTCGGCACCAGCGGCCAACACGTTGTCCACTTCCTCACCCAGGAGGGCAAAATCGGCGGAGAGAATCGATGGAGCAATGACGAAGGGCTGCATGACGCACCTTTTTTGAGCTAAATCACGATGGCGCGCATTGTATACCTCATGCTTTGCTGCGCGCACCGTGACCTGGCTCAATGGCTAGTAAGCGGCCCGGTAGATTTTCTCGATATCCGCCACGCTGAGCTTGCGCGGGTTGTTACGCATCAACCGTTCGATACCTGCCGCTTCGGCAGCCATGGTGGGAATTGCGCCTTCGGGAATCCCGAAACTGTGAAGCCCTTCCGGGATCTCCACTGCGGCGCAGAGTCGCGTCATCGCCTCGACCGCCTGGTCGGCTGCGTCATTGGCACTTAACCCCGTGATATTCACGCCCATGGCCTGAGCAATGTCCTGCATCCGCTCGACACACGCCAGCTTGTTCCAGTGCATCACATAGGGCAGTAACAGCGCGTTACTCACGCCATGGGCGATATTGAAACGCCCGCCCAGTGGATAAGCCAACGCGTGCACCGCACCCACCCCGGCATTCCCGAACGCCATGCCGGCCATCAGGCTGGCGGTAGCCATGTCGTCGCGGGCCTGGAGGTTGGCGGGGTTGGCGTAGGCCTTGGGCAGCGCCTTGGCGATCAGCTTGATTGCGCCGATGGCCAAGGCGTCCGTGATCGGAGAGGCATTCAGCGACAGGTAGGACTCAATGGCATGCACCAGTGCATCTACACCACTGGCGGCGGTGACACTGCGTGGGCAGGTCAGGGTCATTTGCGGGCTGATCAGCGCCACATCCGGCAAAAGGTAGTCGCTGACGATGCCTTTTTTCAGCTGTGCGGCCTTGTCGGAGAGGATCGCCACATTGGTCACCTCCGAGCCCGTGCCGGCCGTAGTCGGGATGGCGATCAGCGGCGGGCCCTTGCGCGGTACCTGGTCGACACCAAACAAGTCGGCCAGGGCGCCATGGTAACCGGCGTAGGCGGCCACACTTTTAGCGATGTCGATGGCACTGCCGCCGCCCAGCCCAATCAGGCCGTCGTGCCCGCCGTCGCGATAAGCCTGCATGCAGTCTTCGACGATGGCGATTTCCGGGTCGGGCAGCACGCGATCAAAAATTTCGTAGGGGCGCTCACCCAGGTGTTCAAGCGCCAGCGCCACGGTGCCGGATTTGACCAGCACGGCGTCGGTCACGATCAGCGGGTTATCCACATCCAGGCGCGTGAGTTCAAAGGCCAGTTGTTCGATGGCGCCAGCGCCGGTCAGCAATTTGTGGGCGATCTTGAATGAGGAAGTACTCATGTGCGCGGCCTCTTATTAGTCCATGGGCTGGCACAAGAGTAGCTGACCGAAACAGGTTGTCTTTCATTCAGCAGCTGAATGGTCACAGAACCCATGTGGGAGGAGGCTTGCCCCCTCCCACATGGGTTCTGTGCTGGGCTTTAGACTTGGGCAGTACGCAGTTTCTCGCTACGGCCGCGCAGCCATTCCAGGGTCAGCAACAGCAACACCGAGAAGGCAATCAGCAACGTCGCCGCCGCCGCAATGGTGGGGCTGAGGTTTTCGCGGATACCGCTGAACATCTGCCGTGGCAGGGTCGCTTGCTCGGGGCCGGCGAGAAACAGCGTCACCACCACCTCGTCGAACGAGGTCGCGAACGCAAACAGCGCCCCGGAGATCACCCCCGGCGCAATCAACGGCAAGGTCACCCGACGAAACGCAGTCAGTGGCGAAGCCCCCAGGCTGGCCGCTGCACGCACCAGATTGTGGTTAAAACCCTGCAACGTCGCCGATACCGTGATGATCACAAAAGGTACACCCAACACCGCGTGCACCACGATCAGCGAGAAAAAGCTGTTACCCAAACCCAGCGGCGCAAAAAATAGGTAGCTGGCCACGCCGATGATCACCACCGGTACCACCATCGGCGAAATCACCAGCGCCATGACCAGTGCTTTGCCGGGGAAATTGCCACGGGTCAGGCCAATCGCCGCCAGCGTACCAAACACCATGGCCAGCACGGTGGCCGCCGGGGCGACGATGATGCTGTTCTTCAGCGCTCGCATCCATTCAGCTGAAGCGAAGAAGTCCTGGTACCAGTGCAGCGAGAAGCCCTGCAACGGGTACACCAGAAAACTGCCGCTGTTGAACGACAGCGGGATGATCACCAGCACGGGCAAGATCAGGAACAGCAGAATCAAGCCGCAGAGGATCCGCAAGCTGTAGAACCAAACCCGCTCAACGGGCGACATATAAGGGCTCAGCATCGCAAGGTCTCCTCAGCTCAGGCGCAGGCGGCTGGCGCCGACCAAACGGTTGTAGATCAGGTACAGCACCACGGTCGCCAGCAGCAGTAGGCCGCCCAACGCCGTCGCCATGCCCCAGTTGATGCTGGTGTTGGTGTAGAAGGCCACGAAGTAGCTGACCATCTGGTCGTTCGGGCTGCCCAACAGTGCCGGGGTGATGTAGTAACCAATCGCCAGGATGAACACCAACAGGCAACCAGCGCCAACGCCGGCGTAGGTCTGCGGGAAGTACACGCGCCAAAAACTGGCGAACGGGTGGCAGCCCAGGGAAATCGCCGCACGCATGTAGGTCGGCGAGATGCCTTTCATCACGCTGTAGATCGGCAGAATCATGAACGGCAGCAGGATGTGCACCATGGAGATGTAGACACCGGTGCGGTTGAACACCAACTCCAGGGGCTTATCGATCAGGCCCATGCCCATCAGCGCACTGTTGATCAGACCGCCGGATTGCAACAGCACGATCCACGCTGCCACTCGCACCAGGATCGAGGTCCAGAACGGCAGCAGCACGAGAATCATCAGCAGGTTGCTTTTACGCGCCGGCAGGTTGGCCAGCAGATACGCCAGGGGATAGGCCAACAACAGGCAGATCACGGTGATCACCAGGCCCATCCAGAAGGTACGGGCAAAGATATCCAGATAGATCGCCTGATCCGGGGTGGCCGGGGCCACTTCGCCGAGGTCGTCGATGCGGTGATCGACGGCCGCCAGCAGGTAGAACGGTGTCAGGCTGCTGGTATTACGCCGGATCGCTTGCCAGTACGCCGGGTCGCCCCAGCGTTCGTCGAGGGTTTCCAGCGCTTCTTTATAGGAGGCAGGCGCTTCGGTGAACGGCAGCGCCCGCGCGGTTTTGGTCAGCAGGCTGCGATAGCCGGCCAGCTCCATGTTCAAGCGTTTAGACAGATCGCCCAGGGTCTGGTTTTTGCGCGCCTCACCCAGGTCTTCACTGAGAGCCTGATACACCGGTTCACCCGGCAGACCACGACCGTCCCAGGCAGTCACCGCCACCACGGTACGCGGCAGGCCGCCCACCACTTCCGGATTACCGACGCTTTTGAACAAAAGCGCGACGATCGGCACCAGAAACACCAGCAGCAAAAACAGCACCAGCGGTGCAATCAAGGCCTGGGCCTTCCAGCGATTGACCCGCTCGGCACGCGCCAGGCGCTGCTTGAGGGTGGGGCTGTTGACCTCGTTCGAGGGAACGGCGATGGCCATGGCTAACTCCGAAAATCTGAAAGTGACGACAAACCTGTGCCTGGGCTCAGACGCTGTGGTGAGTGGGCATGCCCCGCGCTGGGCGGCGAAGCGGCCCCTCTGACAGTCACCGCGTTCTTTCAGACAGAACACGGCGCCTGGTTTGGGACTGCTTCGCAGTCCAGCGCTGGGCAAGCCCGCTCACCACAAAAGCCCATTGAACACAGCAGGCGGGTTACTTGGCAGCCCAAGAATTGAAGCGCTGC
The DNA here is from genome assembly GCF_021391435.1 of Pseudomonas sivasensis. Classification (NCBI taxonomy): domain Bacteria; kingdom Pseudomonadati; phylum Pseudomonadota; class Gammaproteobacteria; order Pseudomonadales; family Pseudomonadaceae; genus Pseudomonas; species Pseudomonas sivasensis. Next base: position 5,684,625 of record NZ_CP090029.1, read on the forward strand.
TCAAGCTGCTCGCCGTTGTCCGCCCAGAAGCTCACGTCGATCTGCACCTGGTTGGCGATGTTCTCTGGCGTAGTCGGCATGTCCTTGAGGATGTCCTTGGCCAGCAACGGTACGGCTTGGGTGTTGGCCGGGCCGTAGGCGATGTTTTCCGAGTAGGTCTTCTGCTGCTGCGGTGCGACCGAGAAGGCGATGAATTTCTTCGCCGCTTCTGCGCGATCCTTGGCCAGACCTTTTGGAATCGCCCATGCATCGAAGTCGTAGATGCCGCCGTTCCACACCACTTTCAGGTTGCTTTCTTTCTGCACGGCAGCGATTCGGCCGTTGTAAGCCGAGCTCATCACCACGTCACCCGATGCGAGGTACTGCGGCGGTTGTGCGCCAGCTTCCCACCATTGGATCGACGGCTTGAGTTCGTCGAGTTTCTTGAACGCACGGTCTTGGCCATCTTTGCCGGCCAGCACTTTGTACACGTCCTTCGGCGCTACGCCGTCGGCCATCAAGGCGAATTCCAGGGTGTACTTGGCGCCTTTGCGCAGGCCGCGCTTGCCCGGGAATTTCTTGGTGTCCCAGAAATCCGCCCAGCTGGTTGGCGCGGAAGCCAGTTTGTCGGCGTTGTACGCCAACACAGTCGACCATACGAAGAAACCCACGCCGCATGGCTGGATCGCACCCTTCACGTAGTTGGCGCTGTCGCCGAACAGTTTCGGGTCCAGCGGTTCGAACATGTCTTCGTCACAACCGCGGGACAGTTCCGGCGATTCCACTTCTACCAGGTCCCAGGACACGCTTTTGGTGTCGACCATGGCTTTGACCTTGGCCATCTCACCGTTGTACTCACCGGCGACGATCTTGCCGTTGCCCGCGCTTTCCCACGGTGCATAGAAGGCCTTGACCTGTGCAGCCTTGTTCGCGCCACCAAAGGACACGACGGTCAGGTCCGGGCCGGCCATGGCCTGTGTCGCGCCCATCAAGCTCAAGGCCAGGACGGAATACTTCAGGGATCTCAACATTGTTGTTCTCTCCACGTGCAGGGTTGGTGAAGCCATGGGGCGATCAATTCGCCTCTAGAAGTGGGTCGAGTGCGCGAACGTGCTCGACTTGCCAGCCAATCGGTACCACGTCGCCGACCGCCAGTGCTGGGTCCAGCTCGGCAATCGGTTGTTTCACAAAAAAATCGGTCTTGCCGCAGACTTCCAGGCGCACACGCACGTGGTCGCCCAGGTAGATAAATTCGGCCACCCGCCCGGAGAAGCGGTTGATGCAGCTTTCGCTGGAGCCATTGAGGCTGACACGTTCCGGACGCACCGATAGCGTTACAGGGCCACCGATCTGGCCGACATTGATCGCCAGTGCTTCAACCTTCTCGCCCCGCGCAAGCTCGACCACGCAGCGGTCGCCGGTGTGGCTGTGCAAGCGGCCGTTGAGGCGGTTGTTCTCACCAATAAAGTTAGCGACGAAGGTGTTCTTCGGTTCTTCATACAGCGTGCGCGGCGGGGCGATCTGCTGGATCTCGCCCTGATGGAACACCGCCACGCGGTCGGACATGGTCAGGGCTTCACCCTGGTCATGGGTCACGTACACCACTGTCACGCCGAGACGTTGGTGCAGGTGCTTGATCTCCATCTGCATGTGTTCGCGCAATTGCTTGTCGAGAGCGCCGAGCGGTTCGTCCATCAGTACCAGTTGCGGTTCGAACACCAACGCGCGGGCCAGGGCCACACGCTGTTGCTGGCCTCCGGACAGTTGCGCCGGGTAGCGCTGGGCGAACGCGTCGAGCTGGACCATGCTCAGCACGCGCTTGACCCGCTCACTGACATCGGTCTTGCTCAAACCACGCACGGACAAGGGAAACGCCAGGTTCTCGGCCACGGTCATGTGCGGGAACAGCGCGTAGTTCTGGAACACCATGCCAATGTCGCGCTTGTGCGGCGGCACGTTGTTGATGGAGCGCCCGGCCAGCTGGATTTCACCGGCAGTCGGCGTCTCAAACCCGGCGAGCATCATCAGGCTGGTGGTCTTGCCCGAACCGGAAGGCCCGAGCAAGGTGAGGAACTCGCCCTTGCGAATTTCCAGGTTGAGGTCTTTGACGATCAGGTTCTCGCCGTCGTAGCTCTTCTGCACGCCACGAAAGCTGACCAGCACATCATTTGAATCCACCTCGCTCATACCCGCACCTTTGTGTTTTGGACTGCTGTGGCACAAGCGTAGTCCAGGCGCGAGACCCCGGAAATCGGGGGCCAGGAGAGAATTGCATCAGCAGGATGGAAGCTTGGGGGTAGGGATTGCCCTACACGGATGGCGGGGATGGAACAGTGCTGCAGTGCGAAGCGCCGGGAATGGCGTCAGCGGGGTTTGAAGCAGGTCGCAAACAGGCATGTCATCACAACAGCTTGTGTTCCATGGCGTACTTCACCAGCTCAGCCAGGGAGGTGATATTGAGCTTTTGCATCAATCGCGCCTTGTGAGTGCTGATGGTCTTGCTGCTCAGCGCCAGTTGCTGGGCGATGTCATTGACGTTGGCGCCCTGCGCCAAGCGTTCGAACACCGAGAACTCCCGTTCCGACAGCAACGAATGCAATGGCCGGGCGTCGGTCAGACCGACTTCAAACACCATACGGTCGGCCAGGTCCGGGTCTATATAACGCCCGCCGGCCGCGACTTTGCGGATCGCCGTCAGCAACAACGCCGGGTCGCTGTCCTTGGTGGCGTAACCGGCGGCACCGACCTTCAGGGCACGGGCAGCCATTTGCGCTTCGTCGTGCATCGACAGCACCAGGATCGCCGGCGGGTTGCTCAACGCACGGATGCGCGCAATCGCTTCCAGGCCGTTGACGCCGGGCATCGAGATGTCCAGCAACACCACCTCGCACGGCACGTGGCGCAACGTCTCCAGCAACTGCTCGCCATTGCTAGCCTCCCCCACCACCAGCAGGTCTTTGGCCAGGCCGATCAGTTGTTTGATGCCTTCACGAACGATGGTGTGGTCTTCGGCTACCAGTACACGGATCACAGGGACTTCCTCTTGGCGTTATGCATCCAGCGGCACCGTCACACTCAGGGTGGTGCCCTCCCCCAACTCGCTGTGCAGGCTCAATTGCCCGCCCATGATCAGCACCCGCTCGCGCATACCGACCAGGCCAAACGATACCGCACGCCCTTCAGGCTGGACGAAACCTACGCCGTCGTCGCTGATGGTCAACCGCAAATCCGAGCCTTCTATGGCCAGCGTCAGCTCCACAGTATGCGCCTGGGCATGGCGCATCACGTTGGTCAGCGCCTCCTGCAGGATACGAAACAGGCCGATGGCCTTGGCGTCGCTCAGGGTCGGCAGGTTATCCGGCACCTGAACCAGGCAGGGAATCTGCGTGCGCGCTTCAAAACGACGGGCTTGCCATTCAACGGCGGAGGCAATGCCAGCATCGAGAATCGGTGGGCGCAGCGCCGTCGCGACGTCCCGCACCAGTTGGAACAGTTGAGCAATCAGGCGCTTCATGCTGTTCAAGCGCTCGTGCAGGCCAGGGTCCAGTTGCGCATAAGCCAGCTCGCACATGGACGTTTCCAACTTGAGCACGGTGAGCATCTGACCGAGTTCGTCATGCACTTCCCGGGCGATGCGGGCTTTTTCTTCCTCGCGCACGGTTTCCAGGTGGGCCGACAGTTCGCGTAGTTGCGCTTCGCTTTGCATCAACGCGGCCAGCGTGCGGCGCAACTCGGTGACGTCGTTCAGGTAAACCACCAAGTACTCAGCCTCGGCAAACCGCAAAAAGCTCAAGGACACGTTGGCCGGCAAGATGCTGCCGTCGGCGCGCAAACAATCGGTGGCGAAGTTCTGTGGTCCCTCTTCGCTGGCCCGTGCGCGCTTCCACAAATTGAGCCAGCGGTCCATGTCCAGGGTCGGGTCGAGGTCAACCAGCGGCCGCTCGATCAGTGCGCCAGGAGCATAACCGAGCATGCTTTCGGCGGCGTGGTTGGCGTAGCGCACATGGCTGTCCCAGTTGACCCACAGGATGCCAACGGTGCTTTGGTCGATGGAAAACTGTGTCAACCGCAGCGCTTCGGCACCGGCAGCGCGGGCGGCGCTTTCTTCACGGGCGGCCAGCAGGCCATGTTCCAACACACGTTGCTGGCGGCGCTGCCAGAACACGGTCGCCAAACTGGCGAGCAGCAGCAGGCTCAGTAACAGGCTGAGGTTCTGCCACAACCCAGGCGACTCCGATAACCGTGGGTATTTGGGTTGCAGCCAGCGGCTATGCAGTTGGTCAAGGTCTCGGGCGGGGATAGCGCCCAAGGCACTTTCCATGATGCCCGCCAGTTCGGGCCAATCGCGCCGTGTGGCCACCCGCAACAATTGCGGCAGACCGATGTCCCCCACCACCGCCAAACCGGCGAACTCGGCCTCGCCGGATAATCGGCTTAATTGCGCTTCATCTACCACGGCATAACGCGCTTGCTGGCTGACCAACAACTGCAAGGCCTGGCGTTCAATGGGCACACCTTGCAGGTTGAGGTTGGGATAAGTGCTGCGCAGGTAATCGGCCACGGCGCTGGGCATGCGCACGGCGACGCGGGATTGATCGTCCAGTTTTTCCAGCTCAACCGCGCCGCCGCCCTCGCGGATGCCGACGATATGCTGGGGCACACGCATGTACGGGTCGCTGAATAACCACAGGCGCAAGCCGGCTGGGGTCTGTTGCAGGCCGGGGGCAATGTCCACTTCGTCGTCGCGGACGGCGGCTTCCAGTTGCTCCTGGTTGGGGAAATTGCGCCAGGTCAGCTCGATATTCAGCGCCTTGGCCAGCCACTGCATCAACTCCACATTGGCCCCGGACAAGCGCTGCAAGCGACGGTCGTATTGCGCGTAAGGCAACTGCAGCACTACGCCCACCCGCAATTCCGGGTGCTGGGCCAGCCATTCGCGCTGCTGCGCATTGAGCTGCGCCTGCGGGGCAGCAGACGTAGGTGAGGCGTTCGCCATCAAGGCGACGCACAAACAGCCGATAACCAGCAGACAGCGAAAACCCATGATCCACGTCTCACATCACTGACAAAAACTGACCAACCCATTAGGCTGCTGGAATCTCTTCTGGCCGGAAATCTACGATGCCCTATCGAAACCGTTCGGCACTGCCAGCATTGTGCCTGTCGCTGCTGTTTACCAGTGCCTTTTCTGTACAGGCCGCCGACGCCCCCGCGCCGGCCGACGAAAAACCCGTCGAGCGCCAGCCTCTGCTTGAGCGCAGCCAGGAAGACGCCACCGCGCTGGAGCGCACCATCCCTCAGCAGGAACAGCAACAATTGCAGGCTGGCAGCGACTCATTCCTCGCCCTGTGGAAACCGGCCAACAGCGCCGAACCCGAAGGTGTGGTGATTATCGTACCGGGCAGCGGTGAAAGTGCTGACTGGCCGCAAGCAATCGGCCCGTTGCGGCGCAAATTTCCCGACGCCAATTGGGGCAGCCTCAGCCTGTCATTGCCGGATGTGAGCGTAGATACCCTGCCGCCGCGCGTTATGGAAGCACCCAAAGCCACTGTCGACACCAGCAGCAAAGAAGCGAGCACCGCCGACAAACCGATCGAACAAGCCGCCAGCGCCGAAGCCGAGGGCACCGATCCGTCAGTGGTGCCGGGCGCCGACGAGCAGGACAAGACCGACGCCTCGCGCATCTTCGACCGCATCGACGCTGCCGTGGCCTTCGCCCAGACCCAGAACGCACGCAGTGTGGTGCTGCTGGGCCATGGCACAGGCGCCTGGTGGGCCGCGCGTTATCTCACCGAGAAACAACCGTCCCAGGTGCAGAAATTTGTGATGGTCGCGGCGCAGACGCCTAACGGACGCCATCCGGACGTGCAGCAACTGGCGCCCGGCCTGAAACTGCCGACTGCCGATGTCTTCTATCAAGACAACGCGCTGGCACGCAAAAACGCTCAGGCCCGTGCCCAGGCTGCCAAGCGATTGAAGAATGATGGCTATAAGCAGGTGTCATTGAAAACCGTGCCCGGCAATAGCGCAGCCGAGCAGGAGCAGTTGTATCGCAGGATTCGCGGGTGGTTGAGCCCGCAGGCCAGCGCCGACTGAAGAACAGCACAAAAACAATGTGGGAGGGGCTTGCCCCTCTCCCACATTGGAATGTGGTTATCCGTGAAAGAGCGGCATCTAGCGAAAATCACGGCGCTCGCGAATCAACGAGTAAGCATTGTGCAATTCACGGGTTCGCTCGGTCGCCTCACGCACTTGCGCGAGACTGGCGCCACTACCGGCCACCTTGTCCGGATGGTGACGGCTCAGCAGGCGGCGATAGGCACGTTTGATGACCGACGGCTCGGTGGTAGCGGTGACGCCGAGCAGTCGCAACGCTTCCTGATAGGTCGTGCCTCGATTGACCAGCGGCTTGCGCTCAGGCGTGTAGTCCGCCGCCAAGGCCTGAAGCTGCTGCGGCGTCCAGCCCAACCACTTGCCCCACAGGTTGATCAAGTCGCGCTCGGCATCATCCGCCTTACCGTCCGCCCACACCATCCGCCAACAGGCGCGCAACACACCTTCCGCCGCATGGGGCTGAGCCTTGAGCACGCGCAGATAACTGCGCATACGATCGGAGCCCGACTTACCGCGATTGAACGCCGCAATCGCGCGGCGCTGGGCGGACTCGGTCATGTCCAGCGAGCGCATCTCCTGACGCGCCTGCTGGATATGCCCGTCCACCACGCGCCCGTTGCTTTTGGCCAGGCGCCCGAGCAATACAAACAACAACTCATCATTGCGCAGCACCGGGCGGCCGCCCATGCGCTCGCGCAACTGAGCCCAACTGCGCAATTGCATTCGGCGGTCCAACGCCTGCCCCAACAATGCACCCAACAAGGCCCCCGGAATACTGGCAATGGCAAAGCCAGCCCCGGCGCCGATCAGCGTCCCTGGCCACAACATGCTACTGCCCCGCTGTCAGCAGGGTTTCGACTTGCGCCAAGCGCTCCAGCGTGCCGACATCAATCCAGCGTCCCGCCATGTGTTCCCCCGTTACCTGACCCTTGGCCATCGCCGCACGCAGCAGCGGCGCCAGCTTGAAGGCACCGGCACTGCAACCCGCGAACAACTGGGGGTCGAGCACTGAAATGCCACTGAAGGTCAGGTTATCGGCACCGGGCGTCGCATCATGAAGCAGACCCTCATCAAGGAAGAAATCACCGCCCGAGGGATGATGCGCTGGGTTGTCGACCATCACTAGGTGAGCCAGGCCGCTGAGCGGTTGCTTGAGTTGGGTAAAGTCGTAGTCAGTCCAGATATCGCCATTGACCACCAGAAAAGGCTCGTCCCCCAGCAACGGCAACGCCTGGAAAATCCCACCGCCGGTTTCCAGCGGTTCGCCCTCCGGGGAGTAGCGGATGCGTACGCCAAACTGCGCACCATCGCCCAAATAGCTCTCGATCTGCTGGCCGAGCCAGGCGTGGTTGATCACGATATCGGTGAAGCCGGCCTTGGCCAGCGCCTCCAGGTGGTATTCGATCAGACGCTTGCCGCCGGCCTGCACCAGCGGCTTGGGCGTGTGCAAGGTAAGCGGACGCATCCGCTCACCTTTGCCGGCGGCCAGGATCATGGCCTTCATACGCTGGCCTCAGCGGGTTGGCGCAGACTGGTCAGCAGCTCAGCCAATTCGCTCAACTCCGGGCGATCGGCGAGCACTGCTTCTATATAAGCAAAGAAGCGCGGCACGTCGGCCAAGTAGCGTGGCTTGCCGTCGCGATGGCAAATACGCGCGAAGATGCCAATGACCTTGAGGTGGCGCTGCACACCCATCAGGTCGCTGGCACGCAGGAAGTCATCAAAATCCGGTTGCACCGGGATGCCCGCTTGGCCCGCACGCTCCCAATAACCGCGCTGCCAATCGCGTACGCGCGCCTGGGGCCAACTGAGGAAAGCGTCCTTGAACAGGCAGGTAATGTCATAAGTGACCGGGCCGTAGACCGCGTCCTGGAAATCCAGCACGCCGGGGTTCGGCTCGCTGATCATCAAGTTGCGCGGCATATAGTCGCGATGCACCAGCACTTTCGGCTGCGCCAAGGCGCTGTCGATCAGCCGGTCGCTGACGCGCTGCCAGAGGGCTTGTTGTTCTGCATCCAACTCGACACCCAAATGGCGCCGTACGTACCACTCGGGAAAGAGTTCCAGCTCGCGGCGCAACAAGGCAACGTCATAACTGGGCAGTGGTGCGTCCATCGGCAACTGCTGGAATGCCAGCAAGGCGTCGATGGCGTCGGCAAACAGCTGATCGGCGTTTTGTTCGTCAATCACGTCCAGGTAGGTTTTTCTGCCCAGGTCATTGAGCAAAAGAAAGCCGCGCGACAGATCTTCTGCATAAATTTTTGGAACATTTATGCCCGACTTCGCCAGTAAATGGGCGATATCGACGAAGGGTTTGCAGTTTTCCTGGGGGGGCGGAGCGTCCATCACCACGAAAGTCCGGCCGCCACCCTCCCAACGGAAGTAACGCCTGAAACTCGCGTCGCTGCTGGCCGCAGTCAGTGTGGCCGGGGGTACGGAGCCCCAGTCTTGAGCGTTGAAAAGGATCGGCAACTGCTCATCCAGCCAGACTTCCAGCTGTTGTAAACGTAGATCTTGCTCAGGCATTACAAGGGTCTCCGACGGCGCTAGCCGTCAAGCGGGTCATGCTTTATTATCACGCATCTTTTTCAGACCATCGAGAGGCGTGCGGCCCAAACCGCGGGCAGATGGCACGCAGGAAGCCCGGACTAATAAGATGGCATTGAAATCCCCCGCGTTTCGTAGAAAATTTCCGTTGCTGGTAACCGGCAGTCTGCTGGCCATGCAACCCTTCGCCACCTCATTCGTGGTCGCCGCGGAACAGTATGACTGCTCAGTCTCTGCTTCGGGTGCCTGGGATTGCGCGCCGAAAACCGCCGCAGCCCCATTGCCACCGCGCCCGGTGCATGACGGCGCTGCCGTCAGCTCGGCCAACAGCACGGCGCAGGCCGAAGCTGATGGCACTGCCGCGGCCGAACCCAAGACCGCACTGGTCACAGAATCCAAGGGCCGTGGCCTGCGCTCACGCAGCGCCGACTACAGCCACTTGGACTGGGTACCTCGCGAAAAGTTGACCGCAGCCCAGTTGGCCGAAACCGGTCCTTATTGCGGCGGTGCGTACATCGAGCCGACTCGTCCTGGCATGAACGACAAGACGAACAAGAGCGATGCGCCCACCTTCATCGGTGCCAAGGCCTCTCGTTACGAGCAGGAACAACAAGTCGCGACCCTGGCAGGTGACGTCGTCATGCGTCAGGGCAGCATGCAGCTTGAAGCCGAAGAAGCCAGCTTGTACCAGGCCGAAAGCCGCGGCGAGCTGAACGGCAACGTACGACTGCGTGACAACGGTGCACTGATCGTCGGCGACCACGCCCAGGTTCAGTTGGACACCGGCGCGGCCCAGATCGACAACGCCGAATACGTGCTGCACAAGTCGCGTATCCGCGGTAACGCGCTGTACGCCAAGCGCGCCGAAAACGCGATCATCCGTCTCAAGGACGGTACGTACACCACCTGCGAGCCGGACAGCAACGCCTGGCAGCTTCGAGGCAACAACATCACGTTGAACCCAGCCACCGGTTTCGGTACGGCCACCAACGCGACGTTGCGGATCAAGAACATCCCGATCCTGTACACCCCTTACATCTATTTCCCGATCGACGACCGTCGTCAGTCCGGCTTCCTGCCGCCGAGCTTCAGCACCGGCAGCGAAACCGGCTTCACCCTGGTTACGCCGTACTACTTCAACCTGGCGCCGAACTACGACGCCACGTTGTACCCGCAATACATGACCAAGCGCGGCATGATGATGGAAGGCGAATTCCGCTACCTCACCAAGTCCAGCGAAGGCCAGTTCGGCGGCGCGTACCTCAACGACGACAACGACGAACGCAAACTGCAGACCGATTACGAAAAAACCCGCTACATGCTCAATTGGCAGCATAAAGGCGGGTTGGATTCGCGTGTACTGACCCAGGTCGACTACACAAAAATCAGCGACCCTTATTACTTCCAGGACCTCAAGTCCTATCAGGAAGGTGTCGAGAGCCGGGACTACGTCAACCAGCAGGGCTCCGTGAGTTATCGCGGCGACTCCTACCAGGCGCGCTTGAATGTCCAGGCTTACCAGCTGGCCACGATCTCCCAGATCACACCGTATGACCGACTGCCACAGATCACCTTCAATGGTCAGCTGCCATACCACCCAGGTGGTTTGAACTTCAGCTACGAAACCGAAGCAGTTCGGTTTGAACGCAGCCTGGAAAGCGGCAACTTTATCAATGAAAACGGTGATTCCGAGCGTCGCCTGGACACTTACGTCAACGGCCTGACCCGTGCAAACGGTACTCGCCTGAACGTAGCGCCAGCCGTTTCATACCCGATGAACTGGACCTACGGCTTTGTGACGCCGAAGCTCAAGTACGTCTACACCAAGTACGATCTTGACCTAGACAACAAAGGCAAGAACGACATCATCGCTGCACAAACATTGGCAGCGAATAACGGCACCCGATACGCTGGCGGCACGTTCAAAAGCTCCCAGGACCGTGCAATTCCTGTAGCCAGCGTCGACAGCGGCCTGTACTTCGATCGCAATACCAACTGGTTCGGCAAAGACTATCGCCAGACCCTTGAACCGCGCGCGTTCTACCTGTACGTGCCGAACAAGGACCAAAGCGATATTCCGGTGTTTGACACCAGCGAATCGTCGTTCAGCTACTCTTCGCTGTTCCGCGACAACCGCTTCAGCGGGGCCGACCGTATCGGCGACGAAAACAAGCTGTCCCTTGGCTTGACCAGCCGCTGGATCGAAGAAAACGGCTTCGAACGTCAACGTGTAGCCGTGGGCCAGGCGGTGTACTTCAAGGATCGTGAAGTTCAACTGCCAGGCATCCTCGCCGCAGACCGTGCCGATGCACAGTCCGACGTCTCTCCGGTTGCCCTGGACTACGAGTTCCGCTTCAACCGCGACTGGCGCGCCACGGCCAACTACAACTGGGACACCGAGGAGCACAGCCCTCGCTCCGGCAGCGCGATGCTTCACTACCAGCCGGAAGACAACCCGAACAAGATCATCAACGTTGGTTACCGCTATCGTAACGACCAGGTTGTCTACAACCAATTGACCGGTAAGTGGCAGTTCGGTGGCGACTACGGTCAGCCAGGCGACCCGAACTACGTGAAGGATTACTACAAAATCCAACAACACGACTTCTCGATGATGTGGCCGATCATTCCTCAGTGGAATCTGATCACCCGCTGGCAGTATGACTACGCACGCAACCGTACACTGGAAGCCTTTGGTGGTTTCGAGTACGACAACTGCTGCTGGAAACTGCGCGTCATCAACCGTTACTGGGTTTCCAACGACGAATACAGCCAGATCGCCCCGCTGAACGAAAAGGGTGACCACGGGCTCTTCCTGCAGATCGTCCTCAAAGGACTCGGCGGCCTGACCGGCGCCAAGGTAGAGAGCTTCCTCGACAAAGGCATTGAAGGTTATCGTGAACGTGAAGACCAAGCTTTCTGATTGTCTGCGCCCGCTAGTGCTGGGCGCACTGTTCCTGGGGACCGCATCGGCACACGCTGCGGTTCAACAGCTGGATAAGGTAGTGGCCATCGTCGATAACGACGTGATCATGCAGAGCCAACTGGACCAACGGGTCAAGGAAGTTCAGCAAACCATCGCCAAGCGTGGCGGTGGTGTACCGCCTACCAGCGTCCTGGACCAACAGGTACTTGAACGCTTGATCGTCGAAAACCTGCAACTGCAGATCGGTGATCGTTCCGGTATTCGTATTTCGGACGAAGAGCTGAACCAGGCCGTCGGCACCATCGCTCAACGCAATAACATGAGCATCGACCAGTTCCGCTCAGCCCTGGCCCGCGACGGTCTTTCGTACGAAGACGCCCGCGACCAGATCCGCCGCGAGATGATCATCAGCCGTGTGCGTCAGCGTCGCGTTGCCGAGCGAGTGCAGGTGTCCGAGCAGGAAGTGAAGAACTTCCTGGCCTCCGACTTGGGCAAGATGCAGCTTTCCGAAGAACTGCACCTGGCCAATATCCTGATCCCGACCCCGGACAGTGCCAACTCCGAGCAACTGAATGCGGCGGCGGCGAAAACCCAAGCTATCTATGATCGCCTGAAAGGCGGTGCTGACTTTGCTCAGATGGCCATTGCCCAGTCCGGCAGCGACAACGCCCTTGAAGGCGGCGATATGGGCTGGCGTAAAGCCGCTCAACTGCCACCTCCGTTCGACCGTGAACTGAGTGCCATGGAAGTGGGCGGTATCACCCAGCCAGCCCGCACCCCAGGTGGCTTCATTATCCTGAAGTTGCTGGAACGTCGCGGTGGCGAGACCTCGCTGAAAGACGAAGTTCATGTTCGTCATATCCTGGTCAAACCAAGCGAAATCCGTACCGAGGCGCAAACCAAGGAGCTGGCCCAGAAGATCTATGACCGCATCGAAAGCGGTGAAGACTTCGCCACCTTGGCCAAGAGCTTCTCGGAAGACCCAGGTTCAGCCCTCAACGGCGGCGACCTGAATTGGATCGACCCGAAAGCGCTGGTGCCCGAGTTCCAACAGGTAATGGCCGATACTCCGCAAGGCGTACTGTCCAAGCCGTTCAAGACCCAATATGGCTGGCATGTACTGGAAGTCCTTGGCCGCCGCGCCACTGACAACACCAGCCAGGCCCGCGAGCAACAAGCGCTGAACGTACTGCGTAACCGCAAGTACGACGAAGAGCTGCAAACCTGGCTGCGTCAGATCCGTGACGAAGCCTACGTGGAAAACAAGCTGCCAGGCGCCGAGCAAACAGGCACCGACCAGGCAGCACAGTGAAACCCCAGCGTTTCGCGGTAACACCCGGCGAGCCGGCCGGCATTGGTCCAGACCTTTGCCTGCTGCTCGCCTCGCAGCCTCAACCATACCCCCTGATTGCCATTACCAGCCGCGACCTGCTCCTTGAGCGGGCCGCGCAACTGAGTGTGGCTATCAACCTGCTGGACGTGGCGCCGGGCAACTGGCCTGACCTGCCGGCGCCCGCGGGCAGCCTCTATGTGTGGGACACCCCACTGCAGGCCAAGGTGGTTGCAGGGCAACTGGACAAGGGCAATGCGGCTTTTGTGCTCGAAACCCTGACTCGTGCGGGGCAAGGCTGCATCGACGGTGACTTCGCCGGCATGATCACCGCACCGGTCCACAAGGGCGTGATCAACGAATCCGGCATCGCCTTTTCCGGCCACACCGAATTCCTCGCCGAACTGACACACACTGAACAAGTCGTGATGATGTTGGCCACACGCGGCCTGCGTGTCGCCCTGGTGACTACGCACCTGCCGCTGCGTGACGTCGCAGACGCCATCACCGCCGAACGCGTGGAGCGCGTCACGCGCATCCTGCACGCCGACCTGCAGCAAAAATTCGGCATCGCTCAACCGCGTATCCTGGTCTGTGGGCTCAACCCCCATGCAGGTGAAGGCGGGCACTTGGGCCATGAAGAAATCGACATCATCGAACCAACCCTGGAGCGTCTGCGCCAAGAAGGCATGGACCTGCGTGGCCCACTGCCAGCGGACACTCTGTTTACCCCCAAATATCTGGAGCACTGCGACGCAGTGTTGGCGATGTACCATGACCAGGGGCTGCCGGTGCTGAAATACAAAGGCTTCGGCGCCGCCGTCAACGTGACACTGGGCCTGCCGATCATCCGCACCTCCGTCGACCATGGCACTGCCCTGGACTTGGCGGGCAGCGGCAAGATCGATACCGGCAGCCTGCACGTGGCCCTGGAAACCGCCTATCAGATGGCCGAGACCCGTATATGACTGAGCATTACCAACACCGGGCGCGCAAGCGCTTCGGGCAAAACTTCCTGCACGACGCTGGCGTGATCGACCGCATCCTGCGCTCCATCCATGCCAAGCCCGAAGACCGCCTGCTGGAAATCGGCCCAGGCCAGGGCGCATTGACCCAAGGCCTGCTGGCCAGCGGTGGCCAGCTGGACGTGGTTGAACTGGACAAGGATCTGATCCCTATCCTCAACCAGCAGTTCGCCGGAAAATCCAACTTCAATCTGCACCAGGGCGATGCACTGAAGTTCGACTTCAACTCCCTCAACGCCGCGCCTAACAGCCTGCGCGTGGTCGGTAACCTGCCGTACAACATCTCCACACCGCTGATTTTCCACCTGCTGAACAACGCCGGGATCATCCGCGACATGCACTTCATGCTGCAGAAAGAAGTGGTGGAACGCCTGGCCGCAGGCCCAGGTGGTGGTGATTGGGGCCGTCTGTCGATCATGGTTCAGTACCACTGCCGCGTTGAACACCTGTTCAACGTGGGTCCGGGTGCATTCAACCCGCCGCCAAAGGTCGACTCGGCCATTGTTCGCCTGGTACCGCATGCTGTTCTGCCCCACCCGGCCAAGGACCACAAGTTGCTGGAACGTGTCGTGCGCGAAGCGTTTAACCAACGCCGCAAGACCCTTCGCAACACGCTCAAGGCCCTATTGAGCCAAGCTGAAATCGAAGCCGCCGGCGTCGACGGTAGCCTGCGTCCCGAGCAACTGGACCTGGCCGCGTTCGTGCGCCTGGCAGACCAGCTTGCCATCCAGCCTGCTCCAGCAGTCGACTGAAGCACCCAGCCATGGCCAGACACATGTCTGGCCTAGTGCCCACCTCTTGGCCTAGACTGATCCGCATCTGCTGTCCTCCGCTTTTGCTTTTAAGGCCTCTTGCATGTCCGATCCTCGCTACCAGATCGACGTCAGCGTCGTGACCCGCTTCCTGGCGGACCAATCGCAACCTGAACAGAACCGCTTTGCCTTTGCCTACACCATCACGGTGAAGAACAACGGGCAGGTGCCGGCCAAGTTGCTATCACGCCATTGGGTAATCACCGACGGTGACGGCCAAGTGGAAGAGGTGCGCGGCGCAGGCGTGGTTGGCCAGCAACCGCTGATCGACATTGGCGCCAGCCACACCTACAGCAGCGGCACGGTGATGACCTCCAAGGTCGGCACCATGCAAGGCTCGTATCAGATGAAAGCCACCGATGGCCAACTGTTCGACGCCATCATCAAGCCATTTCGCCTTGCCGTACCGGGAGCCCTGCACTGATGGCGACCTACGCAGTCGGCGACCTGCAAGGCTGCCTGGAGCCGCTCAAGTGCCTGCTTGAGCGCGTGAGCTTCGACCCGGCCAATGATCGGCTTTGGCTGGTCGGTGATCTGGTCAATCGCGGCCCCGAGTCCCTGGAAACCCTGCGCTACTTATATAGCCTGCGTGATTCCCTGGTGTGTGTGTTGGGCAACCATGACCTGCACTTGTTGGCGGCCGGCAATAATATCGAGCGCCTGAAAAAGGGCGACACCCTGCGGGAAATTCTCGAAGCGCCCGACCGAGCCGAGCTGCTCGACTGGCTGCGCCGGCAAAAGATCGTGCATTACGACGAAGGCCGCAACATGGCCCTCGTGCATGCGGGTATCCCGCCGCAATGGACGCTGAAGAAAGCCCTTAAGTGCGCAGCCGAAGTCGAAAGTGCCTTGGCCGATGACAGCCTGTACACCACCTACTTGGACGGCATGTACGGCAACGAACCGGTGAAGTGGGATAACGACCTGACGGGCGTCGCCCGCCTGCGGGTGATCACCAACTACTTCACGCGCATGCGCTTCTGTACCGCCGAGGGCAAGCTGGACCTCAAGAGCAAAGAAGGTGCCGACACCGCCCTGCCCGGTTACAAGCCGTGGTTTGCCCATAAGGAACGCAAGACCCGTGATACGAAGATCATCTTCGGCCACTGGGCCGCCCTGGAAGGCAAGTGCAACGAACCCGGCGTATTCGCCCTCGACACCGGTTGCGTGTGGGGCGGCGCCATGACCCTGATGAACATCGACACTGGCGAGCGCCACAGCTGCCAGTGTGAATCTCCCCTTCCCATTACACTGCCGGCTGCCGCCAAGCGCTAGACGCTAAGCGCCGCCAAGACAAGGAGCCCGCCATGAGCGAATTCAAACGTATCCCTCCCGAACAAGCCCAAGCCCTGCGCGAGCAAGGCGCGGTGGTGGTTGATATCCGCGACCAGCCTACTTACTCGGCAGCCCATATCACCGGCGCCCAGCATCTTGATAACGTTAACATCGCCGACTTCATTCGCGCCGCCGACCTCGACGCGCCACTGATCGTGGCCTGCTACCACGGCAATTCCAGCCAGAGCGCCGCCGCCTACCTGATCAGCCAAGGCTTCTCCGACGTCTACAGCCTGGACGGTGGTTTTGAGCTGTGGCGTACGACCTATCCCGCAGAAATTTCTTCGGGCGATTCGCAATAAATATTTTCAAACCCCGCTACCCCGCGTGACGCTTGGGCTCGCGCCGTTTCTGACGAACGGCGCAGGCAAACTAATTGCGTATCACGCCTTGACCTCCCAGATTCCGAACTATCCTTAAGCGCAGGCCATCCGAATCAGGGGAGAGCCGGTACACCGGCGTGCGGGTCATCGGTAGCGTTTAGGGTGTTCTGGGGGGAAAACGGCCATTGGCGATCGTCAATGACTGCCAGCATCGACTGATAGATCCGGCGTCGGCTCCACGTATCGAGCGAGGTGACGACGTCATGAGTATCTTTAGCCACTTCCAACAACGCTTCGCGTCCACACAGCAGGAAGAACTCACGCTGCAAGAGTATCTTGAGCTGTGCAAGCAGGACCGCAGCACCTACGCATCTGCCGCCGAGCGCCTGCTATTGGCGATTGGTGAGCCGGAGCTGGTGGAAACCGCCAATAATTCGCGCCTGTCGCGAATATTCTCCAACAAGGTGATCCGCCGCTACCCGGCCTTTGAAGACTTCCACGGAATGGAAGAATGCATTGATCAGATCGTCTCCTACTTCCGCCATGCCGCCCAAGGCCTGGAAGAGAAGAAACAGATCCTCTACCTGCTCGGCCCTGTCGGCGGCGGTAAATCGTCCCTGGCCGAAAAGCTCAAACAGCTGATCGAGAAAGTGCCCTTCTACGCGATCAAGGGCTCGCCGGTCTTCGAGTCGCCACTGGGCCTGTTCAACGCCACGGAAGATGGCGCGATCCTCGAAGAAGACTTCGGCATCCCACGCCGCTACCTCAACACCATCATGTCGCCCTGGGCCACCAAGCGCCTGGCCGAGTTTGGCGGTGACATCAGCCAGTTCCGCGTGGTGAAACTCTACCCCTCGATCCTCAACCAGATCGGCGTTGCCAAGACCGAGCCGGGCGATGAGAACAACCAGGATATTTCGGCGCTGGTGGGCAAGGTCGATATTCGCAAACTCGAAGAATTCCCGCAAAACGACGCCGACGCCTACAGCTACTCGGGCGCACTGTGCCGGGCCAACCAAGGCCTGATGGAATTCGTGGAAATGTTCAAGGCACCGATCAAGGTGCTGCACCCACTGCTTACCGCGACCCAGGAAGGTAACTACAACAGCACCGAAGGCTTGGGCGCGATTCCGTTCACCGGGATCCTGCTGGCCCACTCCAACGAATCGGAATGGCACACCTTCCGTAACAACAAGAACAACGAAGCCTTCATCGACCGGATCTACATCGTCAAGGTGCCTTATTGCCTGCGAGTCAGCGATGAGATCAAGATCTACGACAAGCTACTGTTCAACAGCTCCCTGGCGAAGGCCCATTGCGCACCCGACACCCTGAAGATGCTCGCCCAGTTCACCGTGCTGTCGCGCCTCAAGGAGCCGGAGAACTCGAACATCTACTCGAAGATGCGCGTGTACGACGGTGAAAACCTCAAGGACACCGACCCTAAAGCCAAGTCAATCCAGGAATACCGCGACACGGCAGGCGTGGATGAAGGCATGAACGGCCTATCGACGCGCTTTGCGTTCAAGATCCTGTCCAAAGTCTTCAACTTCGACCCGCACGAGATCGCCGCCAACCCGGTGCACCTGCTCTATGTGCTGGAGCAGCAGATCGAACAGGAACAGTTCCAGGCGGAAACCCGTGAACGCTACCTGCGCTTCCTCAAGGAGTACCTCGCGCCGCGCTACATCGAGTTTATTGGCAAGGAAATCCAGACCGCGTACCTGGAGTCCTACAGCGAGTATGGCCAGAACATTTTCGACCGCTATGTGCTGTATGCGGATTTCTGGATCCAGGACCAGGAATACCGCGACCCGGAAACCGGCGAGATCCTCAACCGCGTAGCCCTCAACGAGGAATTGGAAAAGATCGAGAAACCCGCTGGCATCAGCAATCCGAAGGATTTCCGCAACGAGATCGTCAACTTCGTACTGCGTGCCCGTGCCAACAACAACGGCAAGAACCCTACCTGGCTCAGCTACGAGAAGCTGCGGGTGGTCATCGAGAAGAAAATGTTCTCCAACACCGAGGATCTGCTACCGGTCATCAGCTTCAATGCCAAGGCCAGCAAGGAGGATCAGCAAAAACACAACGACTTCGTCACACGAATGGTCGAGCGTGGCTACACCGACAAACAGGTACGACTGCTCTCCGAGTGGTATCTGCGGGTTCGCAAATCGCAGTAAGGCAGCGATAGGCGTGCACTGCCAGGTCATGGGCCTGGCAGTTGACCGCTTGTCTCTAAGCTTCCAGCTCGCCGCTTGAAGCTTGTAACGTGAAGCTGCCCGGAGGGCTCCTCATGAGCTATGTGATCGACCGACGCCTCAATGGCAAGAACAAGAGCACGGTAAACCGCCAGCGTTTCCTACGGCGTTACCGTGACCACATCAAAAAGGCCGTCGAAGAGGCCGTCAGCCGCCGCTCCATTACCGACATGGAGCATGGTGAGCAAATCAGCATTCCCGGACGGGATATCGACGAACCGGTCCTGCACCATGGCCGCGGCGGCAAACAGACCGTCGTGCACCCTGGTAACAAGGAGTTCACCACCGGCGAACATATCCAGCGACCTCAAGGCGGTGGTGGCGGCAAAGGTCCAGGCAAAGCCGGCAATTCTGGCGAAGGCATGGACGAGTTTGTGTTCCAGATCACCCAGGAGGAATTCCTCGAGTTCATGTTCGAGGACTTGGAATTACCCAACCTCGTCAAACGAAACCTGACCGGTACCGACACCTTCAAGACCGTGCGGGCAGGTATCAGTAACGAGGGCAACCCGTCACGGATCAATATCATCCGTACCCTGCGCTCGGCCCATGCACGGCGTATCGCCCTGTCGGGCAGCAGCCGCGCCAAATTGAAAGAGGCCAAGGAAGAGTTGGCGCGCTTGAAGCGCGAAGAACCGGATAACTTCGGCGATATCCAGGAAATCGAGGCGGAAATCGAGAAACTCAATGCGCGCATCCATCGTGTGCCGTTCCTCGACACCTTCGACTTGAAATACAACCTGCTCGTCAAACAACCGAACCCCAGTTCCAAGGCGGTGATGTTTTGCCTGATGGACGTTTCCGGCTCCATGACCCAGGCCACCAAGGACATCGCCAAACGGTTCTTCATCCTGCTCTACCTGTTCCTGAAGCGAAACTACGACAAGATCGACGTAGTGTTCATCCGCCATCACACCAGCGCCCGGGAAGTCGACGAAGAAGAGTTCTTCTACTCGCGGGAAACCGGCGGCACCATCGTGTCCAGCGCCCTGAAGCTGATGCAGGAGATCATGGCCGAGCGCTACCCGGCCAACGAATGGAATATCTACGCCGCTCAAGCCTCTGACGGCGACAACTGGAATGATGATTCGCCCATCTGCCGCGACATTCTGATCAACCAGATCATGCCGTTCGTGCAGTACTACACTTACGTTGAAATTACCCCCCGTGAGCACCAGGCCCTGTGGTTCGAATATGAGCGCATCGGCGAAGCTTTTGCCGACACGTTCGCCCAGCAGCAACTGGTCTCGGCCGGCGATATCTATCCGGTCTTCCGTGAACTCTTCCAGCGCAGGTTAGTGACATGACCGCCAAAAAAGAGACTAAGCGCCAACCCATTTCCACCGGCTCCGAGTGGACCTTTGAGCTGATCCAAGCCTATGACAAGGAAATCAGTCGGATCGCGGCGGGTTATGCTCTGGACACATACCCCAACCAGATCGAAGTGATCACCGCTGAGCAGATGATGGATGCCTACGCGTCTGTTGGTATGCCGCTGGGTTATCACCATTGGTCCTACGGTAAACACTTCCTCAGCACCGAGAAGTCCTACACCCGCGGCCAGATGGGGCTGGCCTACGAGATCGTGATTAACTCCGACCCATGCATCGCCTACTTGATGGAAGAAAACACCATCTGCATGCAGGCATTGGTGGTGGCCCACGCTTGCTATGGGCATAACAGCTTTTTCAAAGGCAACTACCTGTTCCGCACCTGGACCGATGCGAGTTCGATCATCGATTACCTGGTGTTCGCCAAGCAGTACATCATGCAGTGTGAGGAGCGCCACGGGATCGACGCAGTGGAGGACTTGCTCGACTCTTGTCATGCCCTGATGAACTACGGGGTCGACCGCTACAAGCGCCCGTACCCGATTTCCGCCGAGGAAGAACGCTTGCGTCAGAAGGAGCGTGAAGAGCATCTGCAGAAGCAAATCAACGACCTGTGGCGCACTATTCCTAAACGCGCCGACAAAAACAGCGACAAGGACAATGCGCGCTTCCCCGCCGAACCTCAGGAAAACATCCTATATTTCCTGGAAAAACACGCCCCACTGCTGGAACCATGGCAACGGGAAATCGTGCGCATCGTGCGCAAGATCGCCCAGTACTTTTATCCACAGCGCCAAACCCAAGTGATGAACGAAGGCTGGGCGACGTTCTGGCACTACACGCTTATGAACGACCTGTACGACGAGGGCTTGGTCACCGACGGCTTCATGATGGAGTTCCTCACCTCCCATACCAGTGTGGTATTTCAGCCTGGCTTCGACAGCCCGTATTACAGCGGCATCAACCCTTACGCTCTGGGTTTTGCCATGTACCGCGACATCCGGCGCATGTGCGAACACCCGACCGAAGAGGACCGCCGCTGGTTTCCGGAAATCGCCGGCAGCGACTGGCTGTCCACCATCAAGTTCGCCATGAGCAGCTTCAAGGACGAGAGTTTTATCCTGCAGTACCTGTCACCCCAGGTGATCCGCGACCTCAAGCTGTTCAGCATCCTCGATGACGATCTCAAGGACGATTTGGTGGTCCCGGCCATCCACGATGAGCCCGGCTACCGCATCATCCGTGAAACCTTGGCCGCGCAGTACAACCTGGGCAACCGGGAGCCCAACGTACAGATCTACAGCATTGATGTCCGCGGAGACCGCTCGCTGACCTTGCGTCACCAGCAACATGACCGCAAACCCCTGGGCGAATCCACCGAGGAAGTACTCAAGCACTTACACCGGTTGTGGGGTTTTGACATCCATCTGGAAACCCTGCAAGGCGATCAGGTGATGAAAACTCACCATGTTCCACCGCGCAGTGATCACAACGATAACGACTATGGTCGCCTGGACATGGCCGTCGTTCACCTCTGAAACAGCAAAGCCTCCATTGGTCAGGCACAGGCGGTATCCTGTGCCGCTAATGGAGGCTTTTTCATGAAAATCTACAAAGTCGGCGGCGCCGTGCGTGACCGCCTGCTGGGCATCAAGGTCACTGATATCGACCGCGTCGTTGTCGGCGCGACCACCGAGGAGATGCTGGCGAAGGGCTTCAAGCCGGTAGGCGCTGACTTCCCGGTGTTCCTGGACCCGAAGAACGGCGACGAATATGCTTTGGCCCGCACTGAGCGCAAGAGCGGCCGGGGCTATGGCGGTTTTGTCTTTCACGCCAGCCCCGAGGTCACGCTGGAAGAAGACCTGATCCGTCGCGACCTGACCATCAACGCAATGGCTGAAGACGATGACGGCAACCTGACCGACCCCTACAACGGCCAGCGTGACCTCGAAGCCCGCGTTCTGCGCCATGTTTCCCCCGCTTTCGCCGAAGATCCCCTGCGAGTTCTGCGCGTCGCACGTTTTGCCGCTCGCTATGCACATCTTGGTTTTACAGTGGCACCGCAGACTCTGGAACTGATGCGTCAACTCAGCGAGTCAGGCGAATTGGAAGCCCTGACGCCGGAGCGCAGCTGGAAGGAAATCTCCCGAGCGCTGATGGAAGATCAGCCTCAGGTGTTTATTCAGGTCCTGCGCGACTGCGACGCACTGAAAACCTTGATGCCGGAAGTGAATGCACTCTTCGGCGTCCCCCAACCCGAGGCCCACCACCCCGAGATAGACACTGGCGTGCATACCTTGAGCGTGCTGGAGCAGGCCGCCTTGCACAAACAGCCACTGACCGTGCGCTGGGCCTGCCTGCTGCATGACCTGGGCAAAGGTCTAACGCCTGTGGATAAGTTGCCGCAGCATATCGCCCATGAGCATCGGGGCTTGAAGCTGATCAAGGCAGTCAATGAACGTTTCAAAGTGCCAAGGGATTGCCAGGAGCTGGCGCTGCTGGTGGGTCAATATCACACCCACGGCCATCGAGCGCTGGAGCTGAAAGCCTCGACGCTGCTGGAGTTACTGCAAAGTTTTGACGTATATCGCCGACCGCAGCGCTTTGAGGAGTTTGTGGTCGCCTGTGAAATGGATGCCCGGGGCCGCAAGGGCTTCGAGCAACGCAGTTATCCACAGGCAGATTATTTGCGCGGTGCGGCGCAGACAGCACGCGAGGTGGCGGTGGCGCCATTGGTGGAGAAGGGTTTCAAAGGCCCTGAGCTGGGCGAAGCCTTGAAGCGCGAACGGCTCAAGGCATTGCAGGCCTACAAGGAACAACGCGCCCTATCGAATTAGAAGCGCATTCGGCGTCAGGTGCTGGCCCTGCCACTCAAAGGCGACAGGCGCCAACAACTGATCGATCTGCGCATCCCGCCACAGATCAGCCATCGTTTTACCCACCTCAGGATGCACGCGGTCCGGCGCCATCAACGACAGCGGCCACAAAACAAAGGCGTTTTTCAGGATTTCCGCACGGGGCAGAATCAAACCGTCGAAATCCCCCACCAACTCGCCGTACAGCAGCACATCGATGTCCAATGGCAGGCCTTTGCGGTCCGGCGCGTAGCGGCCGTTTTCAGCTTCGATGGTCTTAAGACGGCGGTCCAATTCTGTCAACGACAGGTCGGTATAGGCCGACACCACCAGATTGAAGAACGGCCCGCTTTTGATGCCCACCGGCTGGCTTTCGAACACCGCCGAGCAGCGCATATCCGTCAGAAAGCTCGCTAACGCGTCGAGCCCGGCGCACAGATGGAGCTCGCGCTCGATATTGCTACCGAGGCCAAGGTAAACCTGAGTTAGCGACATCCGCGCTCAATCTCCACGCCCACACCTTTGGCGGCCGGTACTGCGCCGGGCTTGGTCAGTTTGAGGTGCAGCCAGGGAATCTGGAACTCACTCATCAACACTTGGGCCAAGCGTTCAGCAAAGGTTTCCACCAGTTGGTACTGGGACTGCTCGGCAAACGCCTGGATACGCGCCGAAACGCTGGCGTAATCCAGCGCCAAGGTCAGGTCGTCACCTGCGGCGGCCGGGCGGTTATCCCACGCGAAGCTCAGGTCCAGACGCAGGCATTGGCGGATCCCGCGCTCCCAGTCGTAGGCCCCGATCACGGTGTCGACTTCCAGGCCTTCGATAAACACTCTGTCCAAGCTCTTCTCCGCAGCACGACAAGGGCGCGATGCCCCGTTAGAATCAGGGCGTCCTCGCCCGGAATAGTTAGCATGTTTTGGTCACTGGCGATTCTCGCCTACCTGCTCGGCTCGCTGTCCTTCGCCATTTTGCTCAGCCGCCTGACGGGAAACCCCGACCCGCGAATGAGTGGTTCCGGCAATGCTGGCGCCACCAACATGTTGCGCCTGGCCGGCAAGAAGCTCGCCGTGCTGACGCTGCTGGGCGATCTGTGCAAGGGCTTGCTGCCCGTGCTGATCGCCAGCACCGCCGGCCTTACCCTGCAACAGCAGGCCTGGGTGGGCGTGTGCGCCGTCCTGGGCCATCTGTTTCCACTGTACTTCCGATTTCGCGGCGGCAAAGGTGTCGCCACGGCGGCCGGTATGCTGCTGGGGATCTACCCACCGGCGGCACTACTGGCCGTGCTTGCCTGGCTGCTGACGTTCTACCTGACCCGAACCAGCTCACTGGCGGCGCTGATCGCCACGCCGCTCACCCTGCCATTGCTGGCCTGGCAGGAACCGGCGGCGCTGCTGCCGATGAGCGTGCTGACATTGCTGATCGTCTGGCGCCATCGGGGCAATTTACGCGACCTGTTTGCCGGGCGCGAACGGCATTTTTAAATCCCCAAGATGAGCCTGGCTCACGTCGCGCCCAAATAACGGCCTACAACGGCGGTAGCTGCTCCATCGGCCAACGTGCCTGCACGCTGATCGCCAGGCTTTCGTGCTGCCCCGCCAGCAGACGCTGGCAACCGGCATAGGCGATCATGGCGCCATTGTCGGTGCAAAACTCAGGGCGGGCGTAGAACACATCCCCCTTCATATCACCGAGCATTTTTTCCAATGAACTGCGCAGCGCCTTGTTTGCGCTGACGCCGCCAGCAATCACCAGACGCTTCATGCCAGCCTGTTTCAGAGCACGCTTGCACTTGATGGTCAAAGTCTCCACCACGGCCTGCTGGAACGCCAGAGCGATGTCGCAACGGGCTTGCTCACTGTCGTCCCCGGCGCTGACGCTGTGCTGCCAGGTATTCAGTGCGGAGGTTTTCAACCCGCTGAAGCTGAACATCAAACCGGGGCGATCGCACATCGGACGCGGGAATGTGTAGCGACCAGCAACGCCCTTTTCGGCGAGACGGGCGATTTCCGGTCCGCCGGGGTAATTGAGGCCCATCATCTTCGCAGTCTTGTCGAAAGCTTCGCCGGCGGCGTCGTCCAGCGACTCGCCCAAAAGCGTGTATTGACCGATTCCGTCGACCTGAACCAGCTGCGTATGCCCCCCCGAAACCAACAAAGCGACGAACGGGAACTGCGGCGGGTTTTCTTCCAGCATCGGCGCCAGTAAATGGCCTTCCATATGGTGCACACCCAGGGCTGGAATACCCCAGGCGAAAGCCAGCGCCTGTGCGCAAGAGGCCCCAACCAGAAGGGCTCCGACCAATCCAGGGCCCGCCGTGTAGGCAATCGCGTCGATCTCGGTCGGCACACAACCGGCCTCGTCCAGCACCTGGCGAATCAAGGGCAGCATGCGCTTGACGTGATCACGGCTGGCCAGCTCCGGCACCACGCCGCCATAAGCGCGGTGCAGGTCGATCTGACTGAACAGTGCATCGGCCAAAAGCCCGCGTTCACTGTCGTAAAGTGCGACACCGGTTTCGTCGCAGGAGGTTTCAAGTCCCAGTACTAGCATGGGTTTGCGCCTTGTAGAGGCTAAATTCGAAGGCGCGCATAATAGTCGCCACTCCCCCTCCCGACTAGCGGTTTTCGATCAGAGGCTTTGCATTCCGGTCAATGAGGGGTTAACATCCGCAACCCTTAAAAACCGACGACCTCAGCCGCGAATTTTTTGCGACGAGAACGTTGATCCCGGTAATGAAAGAAGGTAGCTCTGGATGCCAGCCGTCAAAGTTAAAGAGAACGAACCCTTCGACGTAGCTCTGCGTCGTTTCAAGCGCTCCTGCGAAAAAGCCGGTGTACTGGCCGAAGTTCGTAGCCGCGAATTTTACGAGAAGCCAACTTCTGAGCGTAAGCGTAAAGCAGCAGCCGCTGTTAAGCGTCACGCCAAGAAAGTTCAGCGCGAGCAGCGCCGCGCCGTTCGTCTGTACTAATACACAGACGTTCGTAGCAAGCTTCTGCCAAGCCCGGCCCTTCAGCCGGGCTATTGGCATTTGCAGATATCGCTTGATGCTTCATCGTCGAAGCCGCACATGCGACTGAGACAACTGCTTCACACGTCAGGACTGGCTCTTTTGCCAGCGGTGCACGTCTCTTCTGACGAGCCTAACAAGGCTACTGACGAGCACACTTATTCTGTAAACAGGCGATCAACGGTCGGCTGTGCCCATCGATGAGCTTCCGAGGCCGCCAGCGGCCAAGACCGGAGCCAGGGGCAACATTTCTTCGCCGAAGACTGATAGAAATTAACGTCAGTGAATGCTCGGCAGATACACTTCCATACAGCCCAAGCAGACGATTGATGGTCGAGCCACTCGACTCAAGCGCTTGAGCACTTCACGGGCCCTCATTTACACGCAGTGCTGACGAGAACGCCATGACCGGGCTAATTCCCCAGAGCTTTATTGACGACCTTCTGAACCGCACCGACATCGTCGATGTTGTCAGCTCGCGCGTGCAATTGAAGAAAGCCGGCAAGAATTACACCGCCTGCTGCCCGTTCCACAAAGAAAAAACCCCGTCGTTCAGCGTCAGCCCAGACAAGCAGTTCTATTACTGCTTTGGCTGCGGCGCAGGCGGTAACGCCCTCGGTTTCTTGATGGACCACGACAACCTGGACTTCCCCCAGGCAATCGAGGACCTGGCGAAAGCCGCCGGCATGGAAGTCCCCCGCGAAGAAAGTGGCCGCCCGCACAAACCACGGCAACCCACCGATTCGCCGCTATACCCGCTGCTCACTGCCGCCGCCGACTTTTACCGGCAGGCACTGAAGAGCCATCCTCAGCGCAAGGCAGCAGTCGATTACCTCAAGGGGCGCGGCCTTACCGGTGAAATCGCTCGCGACTTCGGTCTCGGCTTCGCGCCACCCGGCTGGGACAACCTGTACAAACATTTGAGCAGCGACACTCTGCAGCAAAAAGCCATGATCGACGCAGGCCTCCTGGTGGAAAACGCCGAGACCGGCAAGCGCTACGACCGCTTCCGCGACCGCGTGATGTTCCCTATCCGTGACAGTCGCGGCCGTATCATCGCCTTCGGTGGCCGCGTACTGGGCGACGACAAGCCCAAGTACCTGAACTCCCCGGAAACCCCGGTGTTCCACAAAGGCCAGGAACTCTACGGCCTGTTCGAAGCGCGCAAGAACAATCGCAACCTCGATGAAATCATCGTGGTTGAAGGCTATATGGACGTGATCGCCCTCGCTCAGCAAGGCTTGCGCAACGCCGTGGCCACCCTTGGCACCGCCACCAGCGAAGAACATCTGAAGCGCCTGTTTCGCGTCGTGCCCAGCGTGCTGTTCTGCTTCGACGGCGACCAGGCTGGCCGCAACGCCGCTTGGCGCGCACTCGAAGCCACGCTGTCGAGCCTGCAGGATGGGCGCCGCGCGCGCTTCCTGTTCTTGCCCGAGGGAGAGGACCCGGACACCCTGGTGCGCTCCGAAGGCACTGACGCATTCCGTGCACGCATCAACCAACATGCGCAGCCGCTGGCCGATTATTTCTTCCAGCAACTGACTGAGGAAGCCGATCCGCGCTCCCTTGAAGGCAAGGCCCATATGGCCACCCTCGCAGCGCCGCTGATCGACAAGGTGCCTGGCGCCAACCTGCGCACCCTGATGCGCCAACGCCTGCTGGAAATTACCGGGCTAAGCGGCGAAGCCGTCAGTCAGCTGGTGCACAGCGCACCGCAGGATGCTCCGCCCGCCTACGACCCGGGCATGGATTACGACGCCATGCCGGACTATGCCGACTTCCAGCCGCAGGAGGCCTACGCGCCCCAGCAGGAATGGACGCCGAAGAAGCCCGGTGCCGGCGGCAAGAAATGGGACAAGAAACCGTGGAGCAAGAACGGCAAGCGTGGCGATCGCGATGAGGCCTACGCCCCACGCACGCCAGTTGCCGTAGAAGCGCCCACGCTGATCGCCCTGCGCACGCTCATTCACCACCCGCAACTGGCGGGCAAGGTCGAAAGTGCCGACCATTTTGCCAATGCGAGCAATACCTACGCTCAGGTGCTGATCGCGCTGATCGAAGCCGTGCAGAAAAATCCTAAGCTAAACTCAATTCAGCTGATGGCACGCTGGCACGGCACAGAACAAGGGCGCTTGTTGAAAGCACTTGCGGAAAAGGAGTGGCTAATTGACGGCGATAACCTTGAACAACAGTTTTTAGACACCATTACTAGGTTATCTGCGGGTCAGCATACGCAAACCCTCGATGAACTCATCAAGAGAGCAAGACAGCCAGGATTATCGGCTGAAGAGCAAATTCAGATAGCAAAACAGATGCGCGACCTCTTAAAACAGAATGTTTCCGCATCAAACCCGACCTCAGCTGGCGTGTGAGGTCATAGCTCGGGTATAATCCTCGGCTTGTTTTTTGCCCGCCAAGACCTTCAGTGGATAGGGTGTTATGTCCGGAAAAGCGCAACAGCAGTCTCGTATCAAAGAGTTGATCACCCTTGGTCGTGAGCAGAAGTATCTGACTTACGCAGAGGTCAACGACCACCTGCCTGAGGATATTTCAGATCCTGAGCAGGTGGAAGACATCATCCGCATGATTAATGACATGGGGATCCCCGTACACGAGAGTGCTCCGGATGCGGACGCCCTTATGTTGGCCGACGCCGATACCGACGAGGCAGCCGCTGAAGAAGCCGCTGCTGCGTTGGCCGCGGTGGAGACCGACATCGGTCGCACGACTGACCCTGTGCGCATGTATATGCGTGAAATGGGTACCGTCGAGTTGCTGACACGCGAAGGCGAGATCGAAATCGCCAAGCGTATCGAAGAGGGCATCCGTGAAGTGATGGGCGCAATCGCGCACTTCCCTGGCACGGTTGACCACATTCTCTCCGAGTACACTCGCGTCACCACCGAAGGTGGCCGCCTGTCCGACGTCCTGAGCGGTTATATCGACCCGGACGACGGTATTGCGCCGCCTGCTGCCGAAGTACCGCCGCCTGTCGATGCGAAAGCCGCAAAAGCGGACGACGACTCCGATGACGACGAGGCTGAAGCCAGCACCGACGACGAAGAAGAAGTCGAAAGCGGTCCAGACCCGATCATCGCTGCCCAGCGTTTCGGTGCGGTTTCCGATCAAATGGAAGTCACCCGCAAGGCCCTGAAAAAGCACGGTCGCTCCAACAAGCTGGCAATTGCCGAGCTGCTGGCGCTGGCTGAGTTGTTCATGCCAATCAAGCTGGTTCCGAAGCAATTCGAAGGCCTGGTTGAACGCGTTCGCAGCGCCCTTGAGCGTCTGCGCGCACAAGAGCGTGCGATTATGCAGCTCTGTGTTCGTGATGCTCGCATGCCGCGTACTGACTTCCTGCGCCAGTTCCCGGGCAACGAAGTTGACGAAAGCTGGAGCGACGCTCTGGCCAAAGGCAAGGCGAAGTATGCTGAAGCCATTGGTCGCCTGCAGCCGGATATCATCCGCTGCCAGCAGAAGCTGACTGCACTTGAGACCGAAACCGGTCTGACGATTGCCGAGATCAAGGACATCAACCGTCGCATGTCGATCGGTGAGGCTAAAGCCCGCCGCGCGAAGAAAGAGATGGTAGAAGCGAACTTGCGTCTGGTGATCTCCATCGCCAAGAAGTACACCAACCGTGGCCTGCAATTCCTCGATCTGATCCAGGAAGGCAACATCGGCTTGATGAAGGCTGTCGACAAGTTCGAATACCGTCGCGGCTACAAGTTCTCGACTTATGCCACCTGGTGGATCCGTCAAGCGATCACTCGCTCGATCGCCGACCAGGCCCGCACCATTCGTATTCCGGTGCACATGATCGAGACGATCAACAAGCTCAACCGTATTTCCCGGCAGATGTTGCAGGAAATGGGTCGCGAACCGACCCCGGAAGAGCTGGGCGAACGCATGGAAATGCCTGAGGATAAAATCCGTAAGGTATTGAAGATCGCTAAAGAGCCGATCTCCATGGAAACCCCGATCGGTGATGACGAAGACTCCCACCTGGGTGACTTCATCGAAGACTCGACTATGCAGTCGCCAATCGATGTCGCCACTGTTGAGAGCTTGAAAGAAGCGACTCGCGACGTACTGTCCGGCCTCACTGCCCGTGAAGCCAAGGTACTGCGCATGCGTTTCGGCATCGACATGAATACCGACCACACCCTTGAGGAAGTCGGTAAGCAGTTTGACGTGACCCGTGAACGGATCCGTCAGATCGAAGCCAAGGCGCTGCGCAAATTGCGCCACCCGACTCGAAGCGAGCATCTGCGCTCCTTCCTCGACGAGTGATACCAGAACCCCCGGCCCATGCCGGGGGTTTTGTTTTGCATAGATAAAATCCCGTACTGCCCCACTCCCCCCGCAATGCCCGTCTACACTCGACACATTCCCCCGTGCCATAACGAGACCGTTATGCCCAGATTGCCGACCGTGATACTGCTGTCGCTGCTGAACTGGACCGCAACGGCTGGCGCGTTGACTCTTACTGATGATGAGCGTGGCTGGCTGGCGGACCATCAGGAGCTGAGACTGGGAGTGGACCCCTCGTGGCCACCCTTCGAATACCGTGATGAAAATGGTCGATACCAAGGCTTGTCGGCGGATTATGTGCGTCTGATCCAGGATCGCCTGGGCGTCAGGGTCAAGATAATCGAGCCGCCGAGCTGGGGTGCCGTATTGGAGATGGCTCGAAGCAATCAGCTCGACCTTATCCCCAGCATCATGTCGACACCGGAGCGCCAGAATTATCTGGCCTTCACCCGGCCTTACATCGATTTTCCGATGGTGATTCTTGCCCACGAAGGCGGGGCACGGCCGCGTAATCTCAAGGACCTTTACGGATTGAAGGTTGCCGTGGTGGAAAACTACGCCCCTCACGAGTTGCTGCGCACCCACCATCCTGACCTCAACCTGGTCGCGATGCCCAACGTCAGTTCCACGCTGCAGGCCTTGGCGACCGGCGAAGTCGATACCGTGGTCAGCGACCTGGCGTCCAGCGTCTGGAGCCTGCGCGAACTAAAACTCGATGGTCTATACGTCAGCGGCGACACCCCTTACCGCTATCAATTGGCGATGGGAGTGCCACGGGACGACAAAATACTGGTGGGCATCCTGGATAAAGTCCTGGCCGACCTCAGCCCCGATGAAACCAATGCCATCCAACAGCACTGGGTAGGCAACTTCACGGATAACCGCACGTTCTGGCGCGACCTGCTGATGTACGGCCTGCCCGCCGTGCTGCTGCTAATCGCCGTATTGGCCGTCGTGATTCGGATCAATCGCCGGCTGAGTTCGGAAATTTCCCGCCGCGTCGCGCTTGAACAAGAATTGCGCAGCAGCGAGTACCACTATCGCGGCCTGGTAGAAAGCTTGTCCGCTATTGCCTGGGAAGCCAGCATCACCGATTTCACCTACAGCTACGTGTCGCCCCACGCCGAGGACCTGCTGGGTTACCCACGAGCCCATTGGCTGATTCCGGGCTTCTGGCGCAACATCATTCACCCCGCCGACCTGATCCGCACCGAAGCCTATTGCTATCGCGAAACCCGCGCCAACCGCGACCACAGCATTGATTACCGAGTGATCACCGCCGACGGCCGCTGTTTGTGGGTACGCGATATTGTCAGCCTGATCGAACACGGCCATGAGCCGGTGCTGCGCGGCTTGATGATTGATATCAGCGAGGCCAAGCGCACCGAGGAGGCGCTGCAGCTGTCCGAGCAGAAGTTTGCCTCGGTCTTCCAGCAATGCCCCGACATCCTGGTGATCGCGCGGCTTTCCGATGGCTGTCTGCTGGAGGTCAATAAAGCGTTCGAAGATCAAATCGGCCTGACTGCCGAGGAAGTGATCGGCAGAACCGGCACGGAACTGGAGATATGGGGCATCCCGGGCATCGGTCCGGAGTTGTTGCAACGCGTCCAGACAACCAGTATTCGCAACCTTGAAATGCCGTTTTTGCGCAGCAACGGCCAAGCCTTCACCGGGCTTATCTCCGCGGAGCCCTTCCAGCTCGACGCGATTGAAGCCATCGTGGTGGTGGTGCGCGATATCACCCAACTCAAGGAAACCCAGCAACTGCTGCAAACCTCCGAAGAGAAGTTCGCCAAAGCCTTCCATGCTTCGCCCGACGGCTTGCTGCTGAGCCGCCAACGCGACGGCCTGCTGATTGAAGTCAACGAAGGTTTCAGCCGCCTGACCGGTTACACCAGCGCCACCTCTCTCGACCAATCAACCCTGGAACTGGGCATCTGGGTCGATCTCAACGAACGCAAACACATGCTGGAACTGATGCAGCGAGATGGCTTTGTGCGTGATTTCATCTGCCACATACGACGTAGCGACGGTGAAATTCGGATGTGTGAAGTGTCCAGTCGCCCGCTGCCGATCGCCGGGGAAGACTGCATGCTGACCATCGCCCGCGACATCACCGAACGTCAATTGATGCAGGAAAAACTGCAACAGGCCGCGACGGTATTCGAGAGTACCGCCGAAGGCGTGTTGATCACCGACACCCGGCAGAACATCAGCGCCGTCAACCGCGCCTTCAGCGAAATCACTGGCTACAGCGAAGCCGAAGCCCTCGGCCAAACACCCCGCCTCCTCGCCTCTGGCCTGCATGACAGCGCGTTTTACGCCGCGATGTGGCACCAATTGACGGCCCAAGGTCATTGGCAGGGCGAGATTTCCAACCGTCGAAAGAACGGCGAACTGTACCCCAGTTGGCTGACCATCAGCGCTGTGCGCAACCGGGATCAATTGATCACTCACTTTGTGGCGGTGTTTGCAGACATCTCCAGCCTCAAACTGGCCCAGGCGCGCCTCGATTATCAGGCGCACCACGATCCACTGACCGGGCTGCCCAACCGCACTCTATTTGAAAACCGGTTGCAGGCAGCCCTAAACGGCCATCAAGAGACTGGCAAACAGGGCGCGGTGTTGTTCCTCGATCTGGACCGCTTCAAACACATCAACGACAGCCTCGGCCACCCGATCGGCGATCTGCTGCTCAAAGACATTGCCGTGCGCCTCAAGGACCAACTGCGAGACATCGATACCGTAGCGCGCCTGGGCGGCGATGAATTCATCATCCTGCTACCCGGCCTGCAACACGCCAATGACGCCGAGCAATTGGCCAACAAGTTACTGACCTGCTTCACCCCG
Organism: Pseudomonas sivasensis; assembly: GCF_021391435.1. Lineage (NCBI taxonomy): Bacteria > Pseudomonadati > Pseudomonadota > Gammaproteobacteria > Pseudomonadales > Pseudomonadaceae > Pseudomonas > Pseudomonas sivasensis. The sequence continues at coordinate 5,717,634 of NZ_CP090029.1, forward strand.
CCATTCCAGGCTGGCGAGCACGAGTTCTTCATCAGCGCCAGCATCGGCACCAGCCTTTACCCGCAGGACGGTACGGATGTCGCCACCTTGGTCAAGAATGCCGACGCTGCGATGTATCGATCCAAAGCCAAGGGACGTAACCGGGTCGAAAGCTACACCCGCGACCTGACGGCTCAGGCCAACGAGCGTGTGGCACTGGAGCATGAACTGCGGCGAGCCATCGAACGTAAAGAGCTGAGCCTGTATTACCAGCCGAAACTGAGCCTGGTAACACAAGAACTGATCGGTGCCGAAGCCCTGATCCGCTGGCATCACCCCACCTTTGGCGACGTACCGCCAGAACACTTTATTGCCCTGGCCGAAGAGAACGGCACGATCCTGCAAATTGGCGATTGGGTCTTGGAACAGGCCTGCCGACAACTGCACGCGTGGCAGGGCACCTACGAAGATTTCGGCCCGCTGTCGGTCAACCTCGCCGGTGCGCAGCTACGCCATCCCGGCTTGCTGAGTCGAATAGAACAACTGTTGCGCGACTACCACCTCGACCCAGGTCACCTGCAACTGGAGATCACTGAAAATTTCATCATGAGCCAGGCCGAAGAAGCACTTGAGGTGCTACACCAACTCAAACAACTGGGCGTGCAGCTGGCAATTGATGACTTCGGCACTGGCTACTCGTCCCTCAGCTACCTTAAACGGCTACCGCTGGATTTCCTGAAGATCGACCAATCCTTCGTCCGCGGCCTGCCGGACGACCCCCACGACGCCGCCATCGTGCGCGCTATCATCGCCCTGGGCCACAGCATGCAATTCACCATCATCGCCGAAGGCGTGGAGAACCCCGCGCAGCAAGCCTTCCTGGCAGCTGAGGGCTGCGAACAGATGCAAGGCTACATCGTCAGCTTGCCACTGCCGCCGGAGCTTTTTGTCGCTACCTTCCTTCGTATGAGCATTGAGGATTTTTCGGATAGCACACAGAAGAAACCATAGTTATAATCCGCGACCTGTTAAGGGCCTATAGCTCAGTTGGTCAGAGCAGAGGACTCATAATCCTTTGGTCCACGGTTCAAGTCCGTGTGGGCCCACCAACTCCAAAGCCGCGCATTGCGCGGCTTTCGCGTTTCTGGCTGGTCCACCACAGATACAGTCCTATGGTCCAAGGGTACAATTTAGGTACAGTGCTGGTTCGCCAGCCGCCTAGGAGCACCCTCTCATGGCTACTCTCGTCAAAACTCCTTCCGGCACCTGAAGGCGCTCATTCGTAAAAATGGCTGGCCCACAGTCGCCAAAACCTTCCGCACAAAGCGTGATGCGGAGGACTGGTCGAGGCGTACCGAAGAAGAAATGGTGCGTGGCGTGTACATCCGATGTAGCGGCTCGGAGAAAATGACGCTAGAGGCTGCACTCAAGCGCTATCTGAGCGGCATAACCCCCACCAAGAAACCCACCATTTGTTATCGCTGATGCAGAATTATCCCAGATGCCGACTTAAAGCTACTCCATCAGTGATCAGCTCAAAGTCAGACCTGCTAATACTTATAACGCCAAGGCTTGGGTCAGCCAAATTTCGGTAGCCGGGTCAATTGGGCATCAGCGACAACAGAGTTTGGTTCAAGGTCTGGGCTTAGACCTATCGGAAGTCACCGACGTCTACAAGCATCACGCGAAATACTTCTGGGCTTCTGCACGTGGTGAGCGCACCGAGGGGCATCCCGATTATCACCCGCCGCCTTCAGGCTCGTGAGAGAGGTGCGGCGGGATTCCGCGATTGCAGTTTGATCGCACGCCCTTAACCCTCAGCGCAATGCAGAAGTTGTCGACGGAGCTTTACACGGTCACAACATACCCCGGCCAGTGCCTCGTGCGGAGGCGCCTCGGCCTAACGTCTCCAAAACCGACGCGCTCGATGTGTTGTTACCGGGGAGTTGGCTTGCTGGCGATGAGACCCGTGCAGACGTCAAATTCCCCGGGGCCTCACATCAAAGACCGTTTGCATCTTAGTCACCGCTTGTAGAAGATCATCGTCTTTTTGCACGAATGGATACGCGCATGAAGTTCGAGAAAACCACGCAGTACAGGTCCGAGGAAGGAATCGTCTTCAATCTGTCTCAAATCACCCTCATGGAAAGCGACCGAGGTCGCCTGCGCGAGCTGCACTTTGGCGAAGCGAAACGCGCCCATTACCAAGTCAACAGCATCGTTGTCGATATGTACGACCGAATGCAGGCTCGAAACCTGCCATGCCTGCTGACAGTCTGCATTTCCAATCCCCTGACCCGGCAGCAGGCCGACGCTATCACTACTATGCGCGGCAACGTCGCCAAGGGAATTGCTGCGGCCTCAGGTGGCGTTGCCGGGAAGGTAGGTGCGTTGGGCGGGCCGCTCATTGGTTGGGCTTCAGGTGCAGTTGTGACGACAGGTGTCAACTGGTACCTCAAAGGGGCCCTACCGAACCTTCATGCAGGTGACGTGCTGGTCAGCATCGAGGGAGAGGTACATGGCGGGATTGGCCCACAGCGCTCTGTCGTGACGCTGGTCATCAAGGTCTGAGGAACTGCACATGCCCTACATCATGCAAACTGTCTTCCTTCTGGTGCTGGGCGCGATCCTCGTTCAGTTTCTGAAACCATACCCGCTGCGCAAGTGGCTTGGTTTGGCGCTGCTGGCAACGGGCTTGGTCAGCATCTTCAAGGTTGGTGAGCAGCAGGTGCTGGGCTTTGACCTGGAGCTGCTAGCACTGCTGGCCGTGCCGCTGGGCGTGGTGCTTTTCCTGACGCGGCGGCGGTTCACGGAGAGGGACTGAAGCCCTTGCACGATTTCTCGGTGCCGTCTCTGACCCAAAATCATATGGGACAACAGTCGATCAACAGCGCGTTGATCGATGATCTTAGCGTTGGACCTTGCCGGCGGATTGAGGGGTTACTTTGAACATACTGGTAACTCCTAACGTAGGTTAGATGCCGCCAAAATCACTGCTAAATGATGGGTGGCGGCTGTAACGCAGACCAGGTGCAGTCGGAAATGTGTAATGCCACATTGACCAGCCTCGCCAACTCTGCGGGCGCGGCCTAATTCTGATCCTAGACAGCACGGATCTAGCGCACATGAAAGGTCACCGCAATCGCCAACCTTTAAAGTCAGACTATACGCATGCCTTAGGCCAAGTCGCGCTTTGCTTCTCGATCTGTGAATGGAACGTGGTTTTGAGATGCAAGAGAATTAGCCCGGGGGCACTACAGAAGATCGTGGGCGAAGAATTCACTGCGGGGCAAATTGCGAAACTCAAAGAGCGCAAAATCAGTACAACCACGGTACAGTACTCAGCTTGAGCACCCTTTTCAAAATTACGCTTAACACCACGTACTACGGGGCCTCCAGCTATGCCAACCTACGTTCACCTACGAACGATTTCTCTAGGCATATCAGCTCGCCCAGCAACTCATAATCCCTTGGTCCACGGTTCAAGTCCGTGTGGGCCCACCAACTCAAAAGCCGCGCATTGCGCGGCTTTTGTGTGTCTGAAGACCCACTCTCAGTATCCGGACTGTCCACACAACGTCCGCCGCCCCACTTCGCAAACAACTGCCCAATATCCCTGGTTGCTTTGAACTCAAGCGCATTAACGCACGGGTCAAACAGGAACAATGTCGCCTGCCCTCCTACTTGGCCCTTGAACCGAATATGCGACTCAAGCGCAAACGTCGTACCTCGCGCCTGCAAGCGGTACGCCAGTACGTGCCAATCTTCACAGCTCAATACCACGCCGAAATACGGCACGGGGACATCGTGGACGTCGACGGCATTGGTGTGGGCCGCGTCCTGGAAGGCGGTTTTCGGATGTCCGGGGATGACCAATGGGTGGCCGAAGAAACTACTGACTGTGGCTGGAGCGCTCGCCCCAAGTAAGAATAATCCCGCTGGGCAACCTGACGTTTTACCGAGAGGTCATCCTACTGAGTCGCTATAGCCAACGGCACTTACCAGTGCCACAACTGTTTGCCCGCTGCCTGCTGGACGATTCAAGCCTGTAACATGCGTTCCCATTGCAGCCCGTCACGGAGCCTCCCTTGCCTGTCCTCGATGAAATCGATCGCCAACTGATCGCCGCCTTGCAGATCAACGCCCGCGAAAGCGTAGCCATGCTTGCCCGGCAGTTGGGCATCGCGCGCACCACGGTGACCTCCCGCCTGGCGCGCCTGGAGAAAACCCAAGTGATCACCGGTTATGGCGTGCGCTTGGGCCAACGGGTAGCGGACGGTGGTTTGCAGGCCTACGTGGGCATCACTGTGCAACCTCGCTCAGGCAAAGAAGTGTTGCGCAGGCTGAGTGCCATGGCTCAGGTGCAACAGTTGTGCGCGGTGAGCGGCGAGTTTGATTACGTGGCTTGGCTACGGACGGATTCGCCGGAGCAACTGGATCAGTTACTGGACCAGATCGGCAGTGTCGATGGTGTAGAGAAAACCACCACCTCGATCATCCTCAGTAACAAATTGGATCGCGGACAACCAATCTGACCAGCAATCTCGTCACTTCGACTGAAAACAATTCATTCCGACGACACATTGCGTCTTATTAACGAGCGCAACGCTCCCTAAACTGGCTGCCATCTTTTCCTATAATCAGCGGGTCGTGCCCCGCCGGGTATCCAGCCAGGTCAGCCATGAATACGTCGAACAAAAACAGTCGCCACCCTGCAGACGGTAAAAAGCCCATCACCATCTTCGGCCCGGATTTTCCGTTTGCCTTTGATGACTGGATCGAGCACCCCGCAGGCTTGGGCAGCATCCCCGCCGCCAACCATGGTGCAGAAGTAGCCATCATCGGCGCAGGTATCGCCGGGCTGGTTGCCGCCTATGAGCTGATGAAGCTGGGCCTCAAACCCGTGGTGTACGAAGCCTCGAAAATGGGTGGCCGTTTGCGCTCCCAGGCTTTCGAAGGTGCCGAAGGCATCATCGCCGAGCTGGGCGGCATGCGCTTCCCGGTGTCGTCCACCGCCTTCTATCACTATGTGGACAAGCTGGGACTGGAAACCAAACCGTTCCCCAACCCACTGACGCCGGCCTCCGGCAGCACCGTGATCGACCTCGAAGGCCAAACCCACTACGCACAAAAGCTGTCCGACTTGCCTGCACTGTTCCAGGAAGTGGCTGACGCTTGGGCCGACGCCCTGGAAGCCGGCTCGCAGTTCGGTGATATCCAGCAAGCCATTCGCGACCGCGACGTACCGCGCCTCAAAGCGCTGTGGAATAAGCTGGTGCCCCTGTGGGACGACCGCACCTTCTACGATTTCGTCGCCACGTCCAAGGCGTTCGCCAAGTTGTCGTTTCATCACCGTGAAGTGTTTGGGCAAGTCGGTTTCGGCACCGGCGGCTGGGACTCGGACTTTCCCAACTCGATGCTGGAAATCTTCCGCGTAGTGATGACCAACTGCGACGACCACCAACACCTGGTGGTCGGTGGCGTGGCCCAAGTGCCAATGGGTATCTGGCGCCATGTACCGGAACGCTGCGCCCACTGGCCGGCCGGCACCAGCCTCAGCTCGTTGCACAGCGGCGCGCCGAGAGCCGGGGTCAAGCGCATTGCACACGCAGCCGATGGCCGTTTCGCGGTGACCGACAACTACGGCGACACCCGCGAATATGCCGCCGTCCTCACCACCTGCCAAAGCTGGCTGCTGACCACCCAAATCGAATGCGATGAAACCCTGTTCTCGCAAAAGATGTGGATGGCCCTGGACCGCACCCGCTACATGCAATCCTCGAAAACCTTCGTGATGGTCGACCGCCCCTTCTGGAAAGACAAAGATCCGGAAACCGGCCGCGACCTCATGAGCATGACCCTCACCGACCGCCTCACCCGCGGCACTTACCTGTTCGACAACGGCGACGACAAACCAGGGGTGATCTGCTTGTCGTACTCGTGGATGAGCGACGCGCTGAAAATGCTTCCGCAGCCTATCGAAAAGCGGGTAAAGCTGGCCCTGGATGCCTTGAACAAGATCTACCCGAAAGTCGATATCAAGGCGCGCATCATTGGTGATCCGATCACCGTGTCCTGGGAGGCCGACCCGCATTTCCTCGGGGCCTTCAAAGGCGCGCTGCCTGGCCACTATCGTTACAACCAGCGTATGTATGCGCACTTTATGCAGAAGGACATGCCGGCCGAACAGCGTGGGATTTTTATCGCCGGCGACGACGTTTCCTGGACACCTGCCTGGGTGGAAGGCGCAGTACAAACCTCGCTGAACGCGGTGTGGGGCATCATGACCCACTTCGGTGGCAGTACTCACGCCGAGAACCCAGGGCCGGGCGACGTGTTCGATGACATCGGACCAATCGCCCTGGCCGAATAAGGAGTTACGCCATGCGTGTCGCCCTGTACCAATGCCCGCCGCTGCCACTGGAAGTGGCGGGCAACCTCAAGCGCCTGCGCCAGCTCGCACACGAAGCGACCGGCGCCGATGTGCTAGTGCTGCCGGAGATGTTCCTGACCGGTTACAACATCGGCGCAGAAGCCGTCGGGGCATTGGCCGAAGCGCGGGATGGCGAGTCTGCCCAGAGCATTGCCGACATCGCGCAAAGCGCCGGACTGGCCATTTTGTATGGTTATCCTGAGCGGGCCGACGATGGGCAGATCTACAACGCCGTGCAGCTGATAGACGCCAACGGCCAGCGCCTCTGCAACTATCGCAAGACCCATCTGTTCGGGGATCTGGACCATTCGATGTTCAGTGCCGGCGACGATGACTTCCCACTGGTGGAGCTCAACGGTTGGAAGCTGGGATTCCTGATTTGCTACGACCTGGAGTTCCCGGAAAACACCCGACGCCTGGCCTTGGCCGGGGCCGAATTAATACTGGTGCCCACCGCCAACATGGTGCCGTTCGATTTCGTTGCCGACGTCACCGTGCGGGCGCGGGCCTTTGAAAACCAGTGCTATGTGGCCTATGCCAACTATTGCGGGCACGAAGGCGAGATTCAGTACTGTGGCCAAAGCAGCATCGCCGCACCGGATGGCCAGCGCATCGCCCAGGCCGGTCTGGATGAAGCCTTGATTGTCGGCACGTTGGATCACCAATCGATCCTCGACGCCCGCGCCGCCAATCACTACCTGCAAGACCGTCGCCCCGAGCTTTACGGCCCGCTGCACAAGCCCTGATCCGATGGGTTTGTTAGCATAGGCACTTGCCCCGTTCTGGAAGTGCCCATGCCTGTCCCGGCCCACCCTTATCCCGTTCATTTGACCCTGGCCAACGGCCTGCGGGTTTGCCTGCGCCATGCGCCACGTTTGAAGCGTTGCGCCGCAGCGTTAAGGGTGGCTGCCGGCAGCCATGACGTACCGTTGGCTTGGCCGGGTCTGGCGCATTTTCTTGAGCATTTGTTGTTTCTCGGCACCGAGCGGTTTCCCAGCGGCGAAGGGTTGATGGCCTACGTACAACGTCACGGTGGCCAAGTGAATGCCAGCACCCGCGAACGCACCACAGACTTCTTCTTTGAACTGCCCGTTCCGACCTTTGCAGAGGGACTTGAACGGCTGGCCGACATGCTGACCCATCCGCGCCTGACGCTGGAGGATCAACTGCGCGAGCGCGAAGTGCTGCACGCAGAGTTTGTCGCCTGGTCTCAAGATGCCAAGGCTCAGCAACAGGTGGCGCTGTTCGAAGGCTTGGCGGCGGATCATCCGTTGCGTGGTTTTCATGCCGGGAACCGCGACAGCCTGCCGGTGGAGCGCGAGGCGTTTCAACAAGCCTTGCGGGAATTCCACACACATTTCTATCAGAGCGGGCAGATGACTTTGAGCCTTGCCGGTCCGCAGTCGCTGCAAGAGCTGGAAGCCCTGGCGCAGCAGTTCAGTGTGCAACTGGTCTCTGGCCCGCAACATCCGCAGGCGTCGCCACCGGCCCTGATGCAAGGCCAGGCTCGGCGGTATCAGCACACCGAAGGCGACCACCTGCACCACGTCATCACCTGTGACGTACCCCGCGAAGCACTGGATTTCCTCTGCACTTGGCTAAACGCCTCTGCACCGGGCGGGCTGCTCGCTGAGTTGAAAGCACGGCAATTGGTCAGCGCACTGCAGGCGTCAGTCCTGTACCACGCCGTCGGACAAGCAGTGCTGGATATCGAATTTACGCTCGGGACCGCAGACAAACCGGCGACACACATTGAGGCACTGTTGCACGACTGGCTGAGCTTTTTCTCACACAGCGACTGGACTCCGCTGCGCGAAGAGTTCGCGCTGCTGAACGTGCGACAACAACAGATCCAAGGCGCCCTGACATTGGCCCGAAACGACAGCGACGATCTGGGTGAACAAGGCATCGCCGCGCTCAAGGCCCTGCTTGAATCACTGCAACTACCGCCCGCTGAACATCGCTGGCAACTCCCATCGAACAATCCGTTCCTGCGCCCACCGGTCAAGCAAGAGCGCGCAGGCCTGATCCGCGGCCAAACCAGCGCCCACCGAGGGCTGCGAACCTTTGCCCAGGATCGCTCGCGGGGTCGCCGGGAGGTAGCGGCGCTAACATTCAGCCAGGCCTTGGCGGATGACAGCGACGAAGGCGCGCTGTACCTGCAATGGCGGTTTGGCTCGCCAGTTGCCGCCGGGGTGGAAAGCAGCTTGCAGCCCTTGCTTAAAAATGCACGTCAGGCGGGTGTTGAAGTGTCCTTTGAAGCCACCGGTAGTGACTGGCTGGTGAAAATGACCGGCCTGCACGAGCCCATGCCGGCCGTGCTGGAGGTCTTGGCGCAAAGCCTGAATCAGCCGCAAGAAGCTGTCATCGCGCCACCGCCCATGATCCCAATCCGAGCGTTGCTCAAGGCGCTGCCCTCGTGCTGCGCCGCTGGTAATGTCGCCCCCCACGAGCAGCCTGCATCCTGGGCCACCGCACGCTGGCATGGCCTGGGCCTGGGTTTACCCATCGCAACTCAAGCGTTGATCAAAGCGGCCGCCGCCCGTCTGCCTGGGCAACCTGCCCACATCGAACAAACACTGCAAAACCTCAGTGGTCAACGCGTGTGGCATGAGATAAAAACCAGCTCCACCGAAGCCGCCTTGCTGCTGTTTTGCCCGACCCCGAGCCAATCCCTGGCCGATGAAGCGTCGTGGCGACTGCTTGGACACCTGCTCCAAGCTCCTTTCTACCAACGCCTGCGGGTTGAACTGCAGTTGGGCTACGCAGTATTCAGCGCAGTCCGACAGATAAACGGGCAAACCGGCCTGTTGTTTGGCGTGCAGTCTCCCAGCGTGTCCCTGGAAGGCATCGTTGAGCACCTGGAAACTTTCCTGGCCCAACTGCCAGCGTTGGTCGGCAGTTTCGAAGATCTGGGCAACCTTGCCCTGGCTCAACAATTTTCACCTCAAGCGTTGCCGGTCGGCCAAGCTGCCGAGCTGCTGTGGCACGCACACTTGGCCGGCCATTCGTCGGGTTATCTCACGCACATTCAGCAACTGATCCACAGCGTTAGCCGTGAAGACCTGCTGCGGGCCGCCCAGCAATTGAATGACGCCCTAGGTGGCTGGCGCTACGTAGCCAACGGCCCGGAGACGTTGAGCGCCTGAACGCCAGCAGGCTGATCATTGCCAACCCTGCAACAGGCTTTTTCCACCAAGACAGCGCTAACCTGACAAGAATTGAGTAACATTCCTACGCACACATCTGAACATCTCCGACTGGAGGTGGACTATATGTATTACTTGGTAGTAAACGTCCCATCACTTCGTAGGAGTAAGAATATGACTTGGTCCAAACCTGCTTACACTGATCTGCGCATCGGTTTCGAAGTCACCATGTACTTCGCCAGCCGTTAATCCGCTGGGTAATACAACGCCTCGGTTCGCCCGGGGCGTTTTTGTTTTGAGCTTTGCGTGATGGAGTAACCATGTTCGTCCAGATTCTAGGTTCCGCCGCCGGCGGTGGTTTCCCGCAGTGGAACTGCAACTGCGTGAACTGCGCAGGTTTTCGTGATGGCAGCCTGCGGGCCCAGGCACGTACCCAGTCGTCCATCGCGATCTCCGACGATGGTGTGAATTGGGTGCTGTGCAATGCCTCCCCGGATATTCGCGCACAGCTGCAAGGCTTTGCGCCGATGCAACCGGGCCGTGCCCTGCGCGACACCGGCATCAGTGCGATCATCCTGATGGACAGCCAAATCGACCACACCACGGGCCTCTTGAGCCTGCGCGAAGGCTGCCCGCACCAGGTGTGGTGCACTGACATGGTCCATGAAGACCTGAGCACCGGCTTCCCGCTGTTCACCATGCTCACCCACTGGAACGGCGGTCTGGCCTGGAACCGCATCGAACTCGACGCCAGCTTCACCATCCCGGCCTGCCCGAATCTGCGCTTCACTCCATTGCCACTGCGCAGCGCTGCGCCGCCTTACTCGCCGCACCGTTTCGACCCGCACCCCGGCGATAACATTGGCCTGATCGTTGAAGACCTGCGCACCGGCGGCAAACTGTTCTACGCCCCGGGCCTGGGCAAAGTCGACGCGCCACTGTTGGAGATCATGGCCGGCAGCGACTGCCTGCTGGTAGACGGCACGATGTGGGACGACGATGAAATGCAGCGCCGTGGCGTCGGTACCCGCACCGGTCGCGAGATGGGCCACCTGGCGCAAAACGGCCCCGGCGGCATGCTGGAAGTGCTGGAGCAACTGCCGGAGCAGCGCAAGGTGCTTATCCACATCAACAACACCAACCCGATCCTCGATGAAGATTCTCCCGAGCGGGCGGAGCTGGTGCGGCGCAATGTCGAAGTGGCTTACGACGGCATGAGCATTGAATTGTAGGAGCAGACGACATGACTGACACACCGTTGACTACCGCCGAATTCGAAGCCGCCTTGCGCGCCAAGGGCGCCTTCTACCATATCCATCACCCTTACCATGTGGCGATGTACGAAGGCCGTGCCAGCCGCGAACAAATCCAGGGCTGGGTCGCCAACCGTTTCTACTATCAAGTGAACATTCCCCTGAAGGACGCCGCGATTCTGGCCAACTGCCCGGAGCGCGAGATCCGTCGCGAGTGGATCCAGCGCTTGCTCGACCACGATGGCGCTCCCGGTGAGGACGGCGGTATCGAAGCCTGGCTTCGCCTGGGCGAGGCTGTCGGCCTCGACCCGGACCAACTGCGCTCCCAGGAATTGGTGCTGCCCGGCGTACGGTTTGCGGTGGACGCCTACGTCAACTTCGCCCGTCGCGCCAGTTGGCAGGAGGCCGCCAGCAGCTCGTTGACCGAACTGTTCGCGCCGCAGATCCACCAGTCGCGCCTCGACAGTTGGCCGCAGCATTACCCGTGGATCGACCCAACCGGCTACGAATATTTCCGCACTCGCTTGGGTCAGGCCCGTCGCGATGTGGAGCACGGCCTGGCGATCACGCTGCAGCACTACACCACCCGCGAAGGCCAGGAGCGCATGCTGGAAATTCTCCAGTTCAAACTGGACATCCTGTGGAGCATGCTGGACGCCATGAGCATGGCCTACGAACTCAAACGCCCGCCCTATCACAGCGTGACCGAGCAGCGGGTCTGGCATAAAGGGATCACCCTATGAGCTTTGATCGCAGCAGAACACCGACCTGGCGCCAGGGTTATCGCTACCAGTACGAGCCTGCGCAAAAGGGCCATGTGCTGCTCTACCCTGAGGGCATGATCAAGCTCAATGACAGCGCCGCGTTGATCGGTGGTTTGATCGACGGCGAGCGCGACGTGGCCACAATCATCGCCGAGTTGGATAAACAATTCCCAGGTGTGCCTGAGCTCGGTGACGACATCGAGCAATTCATGGAGGTCGCCCGTGCTGAGCACTGGATCACCCTTGCCTGAAAAGCCGGCCATTGGCCTGCCGCTATGGCTGCTGGCCGAGCTGACTTACCGCTGCCCGCTGCAGTGCCCGTATTGCTCCAACCCGCTGGACTTTGCCGAGCAGGGCAAGGAGCTGAGCACCGAGCAGTGGATCAAGGTATTTCGCGAAGCCCGGGAAATGGGCGCCGCGCAGCTGGGGTTTTCCGGCGGTGAACCGCTGGTGCGTCAGGACTTGGCCGAGTTGATCGCCGAGGCTCGCAAACTGGGGTTCTACACCAACCTGATCACTTCCGGCATCGGCCTCACCGAGCAGAAGATCAGCGACTTCAAGAAGGCCGGCCTGGACCATATCCAAATCAGCTTCCAGGCCAGCGACGAACAGGTCAATAACCTGCTGGCCGGCTCGAAAAAAGCCTTCGCGCAAAAATTGGAAATGGCTCGTGCGGTGAAAGCCCACGGCTATCCGATGGTGCTGAATTTCGTCACCCATCGGCACAATATCGACAAGATCGACCGCATCATCGAGTTGTGCATCGCGCTGGAAGCGGACTTTGTTGAGCTCGCGACGTGCCAGTTCTACGGCTGGGCGCAGCTCAATCGTGTTGGGCTGTTGCCAACCAAGGAGCAGTTGGTGCGCGCCGAGCGCATCACCAACGAATACCGCGCCAAGCTCGAAGCCGAAGGTCATCCGTGCAAGCTGATCTTCGTCACGCCGGATTACTACGAAGAACGCCCGAAAGCCTGCATGAACGGCTGGGGCAGCATCTTTCTGACCGTCACGCCAGACGGCACCGCCCTGCCCTGCCACGGCGCCCGACAAATGCCAGTGCAGTTTCCCAACGTGCGCGACCACAGCATGCAGCACATCTGGTACGACTCGTTCGGCTTCAACCGCTTTCGCGGCTATGACTGGATGCCCGAGCCATGCCGTTCATGCGATGAGAAGGAAAAGGACTTCGGCGGCTGCCGTTGCCAGGCCTTCATGCTCACGGGGGATGCGAGCAATGCCGACCCAGTGTGCAGCAAGTCCGAGCAACACGGCATCATCCTGCAAGCGCGGGAAGAGGCCGAACACGCCACCCAGACCATCGAGCAACTGGCCTTTCGAAATGAGCGCAACTCACGGCTCATCGCAAAAGGCTAACAGCCTCAGCGCTTGGCGATGATGTACACCGCGTGGATGATCCCAGGGAAGTAACCGCACAACGTCAGCAGAATATTCAGCCAGAACGCGCCGCCGAAGCCTACTTGCAGAAACACACCCAGTGGCGGCAGCAGAATGGCGATGATGATACGAATGATGTCCATGGGTCAGCTCCAAAAAATCGGCTCGTGCGAGCCGTGTAGCTAATCGACCTTTGCCATTCGTGAGGGTTCAGTGAATTCTGGCATTGAGCCATCCTGTAACGAGCAGGCAAAAAAACGCCCCCAGCCAAAAGAATCAGGCTGGAGGCGCCGCGTATACCGCGAGACGGTTCAGAAAAATGGGATTAAACAGCGATGCCCTTGCGGCATTGCAGCTGTGCGGTACGCACGCGGGAGAACGCGCGAGCGAGGCGTAGGAGCATTTCGTCAATGTTGCTTTTGCTCACCGTCAGCGCTGGCGTGAAGCGTAGGCAGTCAGGTTGCGGGGCGTTGAGGATCAGGCCTTCTTGCAGTGCGGCGCTTACTACAGCATCGGCAGAATCATCCGACAACGTCAGCCCCCACATCAGGCCCTGGCCGCGCAGTTGGCCGTGGTCGTAGCGATAGGCCAGACGGGTGAGGCCTTCGCCAAGATAAAGGCCGGACTCGCGCACATGCTCAAGAAAGCCATGCTCCAGCACCGTATCGAGCACCGCCGCGCCGGCTGACGCCATCAACGCATTGCCGTGATGAGTGCCTTCCAATTCACCTACTTCGAAACAACACGCCTTACCACGTGCCAGCAGCGCCGCCAGGGGCACGCCGCCGCCCAGACCTTTGCCAAGGGTGATGATGTCGGCGCGTACACCGTACTGTTGTTCGGCCAGCAACGTGCCGTAACGACCGAGGCCTGTCTGCACTTCGTCAAGGATCAGCAGGATCCCCAGTTCACGGCACAAGCGCTCAACGCCCTTGAGGTAGCGCTCCGTCGCAGGGGTTACGCCGGCACCCTGGATCGGTTCGAGCATGATGGCTACGGTTTGAGCATCGACAGCAGCGTGCAGCGCCGGCAGGTCGTTGAAAGGCACATGGCTGAAACCAGGCAATTGCGGTTCGAAACGGTTTTCCAAAGTACCGGCCGATGCAGCCAGCGCCGCGAAACTGCGGCCATGGCAACCGTTGCTGGCACTGATGATGCGGTACGCGCCACCCCGATGCAGCTGACCCCATTTGCGCGCCAGCTTGATCGCCGCTTCACAGGCTTCCGCGCCACTGTTGAGCAGGTAAGCCTGGTCGCTGCCGGTACGGTGACACAAACGGTCGACGAGGTTGAGTTGGGCACGGTTATGCAGACCCACGCCGGGGTTGATCAACGCTTGGGTCTGGTCACTCAGCGCTTTGATCAACACCTGGGGGCTATGGCCGAGGCTATTGGCGCCATTGCCTTGGCTGAAGTCCAGGTAAGCGCGGTCGTCGCTGTCCCACAACCAGGAACCTTGGCCACGCACGAAGACTTGCGGCGGCCTCGCCACCGTGGGCATCAAGGATTCGCTGGACGGATCATCGTGCTGCGTATCCAAGACCAAATCGTCCAGGCTAGGCGCGGGGCGGCGAATAGAGAACAAGTTCACAGATCCCCCCCGATAGCAACCGAGCAAGTCGCGAAGACTGCCTGTGAATTTTTTGAGTTGCCTATGTAAACGCTATCAACACAAACACTGTTCATTGCCTGATCTGGCCCTGTAAGCCCTGCGAATAGGCGCTAGACTAGGCGCCTAAAGGGCTAACAGCCATTTCGATTTTTCAGCTTTTTCGATAAGAAAGACTTATGGATTTCAAGCAACTGCGTTATTTCGTCGCGGTGTATGAAGAGGGCCATGTAGGCCGTGCCGCCGAACGTCTGTCGATTTCCCAACCAGCGTTGTCGCAACAGATTCGCCAACTGGAGCAGAACCTGGATGTGAGCCTGTTCGAGCGCAGCAGCAAACGTCTACTGCCAACCCTGGCCGCTCACACGCTGTACAACCACGCGTTGCCGTTGATAGATGGCATGCAGCAAGCCGTCGAAGCGCTGCGCAACTTCAAGGGCCAGGCCCTGCGCACCTTGGCTATCGGCGTGCTGCAAACCGTGCACACCAGCCTGGTGCCGCAGATGCTTGAGCGCGTACGCAAGGCCCAGCCGCATCTGGTGGTGCAGATTTACGAATTGACCGGGCTTGAGATTGAACGGCGGCTGCTCAATGGTTCGCTGGACATCGGCATCAGTTACCTGCCACCCCGTCAGCCGGGATTACATGGCGTGCTGCTGTATGAAGATGAGTTGAAAGTGGTCATTCCGGACGATCATCCCCTGCGCGAATTCAAGAAAGTCTCGCTGAAACAGGCGGCCGAGTTGCCGATGTTGTTGCTGGGGGAAGAGTTTCAAATCAGGCAGATCTGGCAGGGCCAACTCGCCAACCTTGGGCGACGGCCACAAGTCCAGGCTGAGCTCAACACCATGGTGGGGATTCTCGACAGCCTGCCCCATACCAAACTGGCAACGGTGCTGCCGGGGCGCTCCCAGGACGAACACAACAGCCAGATGCTGCTGTGGAAACCCTTGAGTGAACCGAGGGTGCCGCTGAAAGTAGGCTTGGTGTGCCGTGACGTGCAGCGCCAGCAAGCAACAGTGGCACTGCTGCGCACCTTGCTTGAAGACGTGATGAATGCCCCGCAGGCGCCGGCCTGACTTTTTCGCGGGCAAAAGAAAACCCCGCCGAAGCGGGGCTTTGCAGACTGTTTCCCTGACATCCATTTCACTCCGCCGTCCTGGCAGAATCCTACGTGTCCGTGTTGTTTCTTTGCGCTTCCTGCGCGACGTCCATGTGAAGTAGATTATCCGTGGATCCAATTTGGCGATAGAGGACGAATAGCAGCACGTCATGTAAGAGAATGCTTACACGCCCTCGCCCCCCTTAAAACAGTGCCTCATCCATCAAAAACAGTGATTCGCTACCGGCCTTTACCGATGCACTCAGCGAGTGAATACGCGGCAGCAGGCGCGCAAAGTAGAAGCGCGCGGTCCCCAGCTTGCTGGCGTAGAAGTCTTCTTCAGCCTCTTTGCCCAACGCGGCCTTGGCCATACGCGCCCACATGTAGGCGTAGGCCATGTATCCAAACGCATGCAAATACTCCACTGAGGCCGCACCGATTTCGTTCGGGTTGGTCTTGGCGCGATCCAGCACCCAGGCCGTCAACTCATCGAGGTTGTCCACCGCCGCACTCAGCGGTTTGGTGAACTCAGCCAGGTCGGCGTTCGAGTGAGCAATGAACTGGCGGATCTCGTCGGCAAACAAGGTGTAGAACGCCCCGCCGCTGCCCACGATCTTGCGCCCCATCAAGTCCAGGGCCTGAATGCCGTTGGTGCCTTCGTAGATCTGGGTGATGCGCACATCACGCACTAGTTGCTCTTGGCCCCACTCGCGGATGTAGCCGTGGCCACCAAACACCTGCTGGCCGAGCACCGTGGTTTCCAGGCCCAGGTCGCTGAGGAACGCTTTGGCCACCGGCGTCAGCAATGCCACCAGGTTATCCGCACGCTCACGGGCTGCGGCGTCTTCGCTGAACTTTGCGATATCCAGCTGCGTTGCCACGTAGGTGGAGAACGCGCGGCCGCCTTCGTTCGCAGCTTTCATGGTCAGCAGCATGCGGCGCACGTCCGGATGGACGATGATCGGGTCAGCGGCTTTGTCTTTCGCCTGAGCGCCTGTCGGTGAGCGGCTTTGCAGACGATCACGCGCATATTCAATTGCGTTTTGATAGGAACGCTCGCCGGATGCGAGACCCTGGATACCCACACCCAGACGCTCGTAGTTCATCATGGTGAACATCGCCGCCAGCCCACGGTTAGGCTCGCCCACCAGGTAACCCACGGCTTCGTCGAAGTTCATCACGCAAGTAGCGGACGCCTGGATACCCATCTTGTGTTCAATGGAACCACAGCTCACCAGGTTGCGCGCGCCGAGGCTGCCGTCGGCATTGACCATGAACTTTGGCACCAGGAACAGCGAGATCCCCTTAGGCCCGGCCGGCGCATCCGGTAGCTTGGCCAAGACCAGATGGATAATGTTTTCGGTGAGGTCGTGCTCGCCACCGGTGATAAAGATCTTGGTCCCGCTGATTTTGTAGGAGCCGTCCGTCTGAGGCTCGGCCTTGGTCCGGATAATCCCCAAGTCTGTGCCGGCATGGGCCTCGGTCAGGCACATGGAACCGGCCCATTCACCTGAATACATCTTCGGCAGGTAGGCAGCCTTGAGCTCTTCGCTGGCGTGGGTGTTGATCGATACGCACGCACCAGACGTCAACATCGGATACAGGCCAAACGCCAGGCTCGACGAGTTGATCATCTCTTCAACTTGGGCCGACACCGCCTTGGGCATGCCCATACCGCCAAACACCGGATCGCCGCCGACACCGACCCAGCCGCCTTCAGCGTAGGTTTTGTAGGCCTGTGGATAACCGTCCGGGGTAAACACCGCGGTGTTATCCCAGCGGCAGCCTTGCTCATCGCCACCGCGACTCAGCGGGGCGATGGATTTGGCGGTGACTTTGCCGGCTTCCTCGAGGATCGCCTCGACAGTTTCGGCGTCAACGCTGTCTGCCAATGCCGGCAATTGGGCCCATGTATTGGCGACCTCAAAAACTTCGTTGAGGACGAAGCGCATATCACGCAGCGGCGCTTTGTAATCAGCCATGGCAAACCTCGTGAGAACGGGAAAAGTGATTCGATAGGATCGGTTTTACAGGCTCCGAGTGTACCCGAACAACTTTTCAGACACATAGGGTCCACTTGTGACTGATTGGTATTTTTAAGTCACTACAGTGCAAATGCCTCCGCTGGCAGACTCATCAGGCATTCGCTGCCCGCTTGCACAGCGGCGCGGTGGGTTGTGGTACGCGGCAGCAGACGCTTGAAGTAGAACTCGCACGTGGCCAGCTTGGCCTTGGCAAACTCGACATCGTCATGGGCCTGCGCCGCAATCGCCATGCGCAGCCACAGGTAGGCAAGGACGATGTAACCGCTGTACATCAAGTAATCCACGGCAGCGGCGCCCACTTCGTCGGGATTTTTCATCGCGGCCATGCCGACCTGGGTGGTCAACTCGCCCCACTCCTGGTTCAACTGATTGAGCTGCGCCACATAGGCCTTGAACTGCGGATGTTCGGCATTCGCGGCGCAGAACTTATGCACAATCTTGGTAAACCCGCGCAGCAACTTGCCCTGGCTGCCCAGCACCTTGCGCCCCAGCAGGTCGAGTGCCTGAATGCCGTTAGTGCCTTCATAGATCGGCGCAATCCGCGCATCGCGAGCCAACTGCTCCATGCCCCATTCGCGGATATAGCCATGGCCGCCAAATACCTGCATGCCGTGGTTGGTCACTTCCAGCCCGGTGTCGGTCATAAAGGCTTTGCAGATCGGCGTGAGGAACGCCAGCAGGTCTTCGGCTTCCTGGCGTTGAGCGGCGTCGCTGCTCAGGTGTGCAGTGTCGAGTAATTGCGCGGTGAAGTAGGTCAGCGCGCGATTGCCTTCGTTGAAGGCTTTCATGGTCAGCAGCATACGACGCACATCGGGGTGCACGATGATCGGGTCGGCGGCTTTGTTCGGCGCCTTGGCGCCAGTCAGGGAGCGCATTTGCAGGCGGTCGTTGGCGTATTTGATCGCGCCCTGGAAGCTCGCCTCGCCGTTGCACAGGCCCTGCATGCCGGTACCCAGCCGCGCGTGGTTCATCATGGTGAACATGCAATTGAGGCCTTTGTTGGCCTCTCCAATCAAAAAGCCCTTGGCGCCGTCGAAGTTCAGCACGCAGGTGGCCGAAGCCTTGATGCCCATCTTATGCTCGATGGAGCCGCAGTGCACCGCGTTGCGTTCGCCGGAGTCAGCGTGGAACTTGGGCACGATAAACAGCGAGATACCTTTGGTGCCCGCGGGTGCATCCGGCAGTTTGGCCAACACCAGGTGGATGATGTTGGCGCTCATGTCATGCTCACCGGCTGAGATGAAGATCTTGCTGCCGGTGATCGCATAGCTGCCATCGGCCTGGGGCACGGCGCGGGTCTTGATCAGGCCCAGGTCCGTGCCGCAATGGGCTTCGGTGAGGCACATGGTGCCGGTCCATTCGCCTGCGGTGAGTTTGCCCAGGAACGTGGCCTTCTGCTCTTCCGTCCCGTGGGCGTGGATCGCCGACATCGCGCCGTGAGTCAGGCCCGGATACATGCCCCATGAGGTGTTGCTAGAGCCGATCATCTCGCTGAGCACCAGGCCCAACGATTGCGGCAAGCCCTGGCCGCCGTAAGCCGGATCCGCCGCCACACCGTGCCAACCGCCTTCGACGTATTGGGCGAAGGCTTCCTTGAAGCCCTTGGGCGTGGTCACGACGCCATTGTCGAAATGGCAGCCCTCTTCATCACCGCTGCGGTTGAGGGGCGAGAGCACGTTCTCGCAGAATTTGGCGCCCTCTTCGAGGATAGCGCTGACCATGTCCGGGCTGGCGTCGGTTGCGCCCAGCGTGGCGTAGTGGCCGTGGAAATCAAATACGTTGTCGATCAGAAAGCGCATGTCGCGCAGGGGAGCTTTGTACTCAGGCATGGTCATGTCTCCGGCAGCAGATGGTCTCAACCTACTGCTGGCCAGCGTCGCAAACAATCACTGTAGAACCGCTGAATACACCGCCATTACTTAACCGGCAGCGCTGTCCATACGCACCGCGCCACGGCGCGTCTGCCCGGCGGCGATCACGCAGTTACGCCCGGCGCCCTTGGCCGCATACAGCGCCTGGTCGGCGGACTTGAGGACTTCTTCGGAGCTGCGCTGCTCGGCCTGGCGTTCGGCCACGCCGATACTGACCGTCACCGACACACTCGTCGCGCCGCTGCCCGCCCGGCGCTGACGGCCTTGTTGATCATCCTGGGGACGGTCCGAGTTGCGCAGCTTAATGTCATAGTTGGCGATAATTTCGCGGATTTCCTCTAGGTGCGGCATGCACTCATCCAGGGTTTTGCCGGCAAACACCACGGCAAACTCTTCACCGCCGTAGCGGTAGGCGCGTCCACCGCCATTGACCTTGGACAACTTGCTCGCCACCAGGCGCAGCACTTGGTCACCCACATCGTGACCATGGGTGTCATTGAACCGTTTGAAGTGGTCGACGTCGGTCATCGCCAACACATAGTTGCGCCCCAGCCGCTGCATGCGCTCGTTGAGGGCGCGGCGTCCCGGCAGGCCGGTCAGCTCATCGCGGAACGCCATTTGATAGGCCTCATGGGCCACGCCGGCCGCGATCATCAACATCACCTGGCTGCACATGATGTTCAGGGTGAACGGCAGGATGAAGGTTTTCGGCAGCATCCAGAACAGCCCCAGCAACCCCACCAATTGCGCCGCGTGCAGCGGGCGCGGCTGGTACCAGTATTGGGCGGCGAGGGTGAGAAAACCGATCAGGAACATCGGGTACGACAACTGGATCAGGCTCATCCAGGTCCCGTGCAGCGCCGGCCAGCGGATCTCCGCCAGCCAGTTCAGCACCGCTTGGGGATAACTTTGCTCCAGGGCCAGCGCCACGCTGCCTATCGCCAGTACCACAGCGCAACGGGCCACGAAGTCGCGGAACAGGTGGGTTTTCTCCTGCCACAGCGCGTAGATGCTGAACAGCAGCGGCAACAACAGGCAACACAGATGAAACACCACGGCAGCGTCTTCTCGCACGCGGCCGTTGTCGCGATAGAAATCGGTCTGGGTATCGAGCAGGAAGTAGGCGATGTACACCGTGATCATCAAAAACAGCTCACGCTGGCGCCGATACACAGCGCAGTACGAACCGCCGAGCAACAGCACCAAGGTTGGCAACACATTGAACAGTGACGTGAAGAAGACGTTGAGGTCCTTGACGTACGCAGCCGAGAGCCCGGCCAGCAAGAGCAGCAACGAAGGGAGGAAATGACTGAAACGAACAGCGGACACGCGTGACAAGGGTAGAACTCCGACCCGCAAAAATGATGGCTATGTGCCTTAGCGCGGACAGTTAAGCACACCCTGCCTGTCACGTATCACATTGCCATCACTGTAACGGCAGGCGGCGACAATCCCTGAGCGCTGCGCTGTGTTTTTTTATCGCCCATAAAAAACCGCCGCTTCCAAGGGAAGCGGCGGTTCAGGGAAACCCGGTGAGGCTTAGTAAGCCAGGCCGAAGTCTTCCTCTTTCATGTCCATCAGGTTGTTGGCGCCCGACAGCATGGTGGCTTTGTGCGCCAAAGTACGCGGCAGAATGCGTTGGAAGTAGAAGCGCGCAGTCTGCAACTTGGCGGTGTAGAACGCCTCTTCGGTCGTGCCGGCAGCCAGTTTTTCGGCCGCCAGGCGTGCCATGTCGGCCCAGAAGTAAGCCAGGCAGGCGTAACCGGAATACATCAGGTAATCCACCGAAGCGGCACCGACTTCCTCACGGTCTTTCATGGCGGCCATGCCGACCTTCATGGTCAACTCGCCCCACTCTTTGTTCAGTGCAGCCAGCGGTGTAACGAACTCCTGAACGGCCGCGTTACCTTCATTGGCCTGGCAGAACTTGTGCACGATCTTGGTGAAGCCCTTGAGCGCCTCGCCTTGGGTCATCAGCACTTTACGGCCGAGCAGGTCCAGCGCCTGGATACCGGTGGTGCCTTCGTACAGCATCGAAATGCGGCTGTCGCGAACGTTCTGCTCCATGCCCCACTCGGCGATGAAGCCGTGACCGCCGTAGATCTGCACGCCATGGTTGGCCGATTCAAAACCGACTTCGGTCATGAATGCCTTGGCGATTGGCGTCATGAAAGCCAGCAGGCCATCGGCCTGTTTCTTGGCTTCGTCATCGGTGCCGTACTTGACGATATCCACTTGCTTGGCCGTGAAGTACACCATTGCGCGATTGCCTTCGGCGAAGGCTTTCATGGTCAGCAACATGCGGCGCACGTCTGGGTGCACGATGATCGGGTCAGCGGCCTTGTCCGGTGCTTTGGGGCCGGTGAGGGAGCGCATTTGCAGGCGATCGCGGGCGTATTTCAGGCCGCCCTGGAAGCCGATCTCGGCATGGGCCAGCCCTTGCAGCGCAGTGCCCAAGCGAGCGGTGTTCATAAAGGTGAACATGCAGTTCAGGCCTTTGTTCGCCGGGCCGATCAGGAAACCGGTGGCCGCGTCGAAGTTCATCACGCAGGTGGCGTTGCCGTGGATACCCATCTTGTGTTCCAGGGAACCACAGGTCACCGCGTTGCGCTCACCCACCGAACCGTCGGCGTTAGGCATGAACTTGGGCACGATAAACAGCGAGATGCCTTTAGTGCCGGCCGGTGCGTCCGGCAGGCGGGCCAATACGATGTGGACGATGTTGTCGGCCATGTCGTGTTCACCGGCCGAGATGAAGATCTTGGTACCGGAGACTTTGTAGGAGCCGTCGGCCTGAGGCTCGGCCTTGGTGCGCAGCATGCCCAGGTCGGTGCCGCAGTGTGGCTCGGTCAGGCACATGGTGCCGGTCCACTCGCCCGATACCAGCTTGGTCAGGTAGGCCTCTTGCTGCTCGGGGGTGCCGTGCTCGGAGATGGTGTTCATCGCACCATGGGACAGGCCTGGGTACATGCCCCACGACCAGTTGGCTTCGCCGACCATTTCGCTCACGGCCAGACCCAGGGATTCCGGCAGGCCTTGGCCGCCGTGCTCCACGTCGTGGGCCAGGCTAGGCCAGCCGCCTTCGACGAATTGTTTGTAGGCTTCTTTGAAACCCGTCGGCGTCTTAACGCCTGACTCACTCCAGGTGCACCCTTCGATGTCGCCCACGCGGTTCAACGGTGCCAGCACTTGTTCACAGAACTTGGCGCCTTCTTCAAGGATGGCGTCAACCATGTCCGGAGTAGCGTCCTGGCAAGCCGGCAGACTCTGATAGTGCGCTTCATAACCGAGCAGTTCGTCACGAACGAAGCGAATATCACGCAAGGGGGCCTTGTAGTCAGGCATAGCGATAAACCTCTGCTGATGTAGCTGGAATGAACAACCGCGTGGATGTGTTGTGGCGGTCAAACAGGTGTTTGAAACATACGTTTACGACCTGGGGATGTCAAGCGTCGGGCAGATGCCGTCTGTCATGACGCACGTCAACTCAGGCGCAACAAGGCCTGAGGCGAGATGCCACATCGGGGAGAGTGTAGAGAGGGATCAGAATAAAACAGGACAAATGTGGGAGGGGGACGAGCCCCTCTCACATTTCGAGCGCCAGCAGATCAGGCGTAGGTGTCGATCAAGGTGCCGAGCATTTCGTCGGAAGCCTTGGCGACTTTGACGCCTAGCTCCACCTGAAACTTGCCTTCTGCCAGTTCCACCATATTGCTGGCGGAATCGGTCGGCTGGCCACGGTTGATCGCCTGCAAGCGATCATTCTGGGCATCGGAAGGTTGGCTGGTGGCTGCGCTGGCGATCTTGCCAGCGGCCTGGTCGACACGGCTCTGCCCGGACTGAATGGTGTTCAGGCCCGAATAAAACGCGCTGCTTCCAGAGATTTCCATGGCTTGAGCCTGCCTTTAGAGAATCGTGAATGTTGATTGAAGCAGAGAACCTGGCAAAACGCCCGTCAAAAACACTAATGGCATAATGCCTTAGCGATAGCCAAAATCAGTCAAGCAAGTCCAACTGTAAGTATTGCGCCACGGCTTCGGCGCTGGCGTGCTTGAGTTTCGGCACTCGACCCAGGCACGGAGCAGGCAGCCGTTCGGCCAGGGTGGCGAGGTTTTCTTCCAGACGGGAGGTCTTGGGGTCGATGATGTTCGCCACCCAGCCCGCCAGCGACAGACCATCCCTTGCGATGGCTTCGGCGGTGAGCAAAGCATGGCTGATACAGCCCAGGCGCACGCCTACCACCAAGATCACCGGCAGTTTGAGCCCGATGGCCAGGTCCGACAGATTGGCCTGGTCAGCCAACGGCACGCGCCAGCCACCTGCGCCCTCAATCAAGGTGAAATCCGCTTGCCGCGCCAGAATCTGCTGCATGGGTTTGAGCAGCGATTGCACCGTCAGCGAAACCCCTGCCTCCCTTGCTGCCAAGTGCGGGGCGATGGCGGGCTCGAAAGCCACCGGATTGACCTCGGCATAACTCAACGGCAATGAACATTCGGCCAGCAGCGCCAATGCATCGGCATTGCGCAGGCCCTCGGGGGTTACTGCGCAACCGGAGGCGACAGGTTTACCAGCGGCGGTGCTTTTGCCGGCTTGGCCGGCTGCATGCAGGAGGCCGGCGGCGATGGTGGTCTTACCGACATCGGTGTCGGTGCCCGTAATGAAATAAGCGGCGTTCATAGAGGTTTCTCCAGTACGGCGTACACCACTTGATAAGTCGCCGGCAGGCCTTGGGACTGGCGGAATCGCTCATAAGCCTCGACCAGTGCAACAATTCGCGCGCGGCCCGTCAGCCCTCCGGGGCGTCCGGGGTTGAGATTGTGTGCACCAAGAGCCTTCAATTCATGGGTCAGACTGCGCACATCCGGGTAATGCAGCACATGGGGCTGGCGCTCCAGGCTGACCACACGCAGGCCGCTGGCCGCACACAGTTGCTGGTAAGCCTCAAAGGTGCGAAAGCGATTGACGTGCACCAGGCCATCGGCGGCGCGCCAGCTTTCGCGCAGTTCATCCAATGTACCCACACACAAACTGGCAAAGGCCAATACCCCGCCCGGTTGCAGCACGCGATGGGCCTCGCTGAGCACTGCGTCGAAGTTGGCACACCATTGCACCGCAAGGCTGGAGAAGATCAGCCCGCAGCTTGCATCGTGCACGGGCAAACGCTCGGCATCTCCCGCGATGAAATGCGCTGCGCCGCCTAAAGGCCGCGCATGGTTGAGCATGCCTTCAGCGATATCCAGCGCCACGCCCTCGCTGGTCGGCAATAACTCACCCAGCACGCGACTGAAATACCCAGTGCCGCATCCCATATCCAGCCAACGTCGTGGCGCGCACGCTGACGGCAGGCGCGACAGCAGTTCATGCCCCACCGCTCGCTGCAGCTCGGCCACACTGTCGTAACTGGCCGCCGCACGGGAAAACGACGCCGCTACTTGGCGCTTGTCCGGCAAGGCACCCGGCAGAGGGGGGTGGGATAAATCAGTCATCAACGCACTCATGCAAAAAAGCCTGGATGGCCCCCGCTACTCCGTGGGGATCCTCCAGAAGAAAAGCGTGACCGGCCTGTTCAATCAGACCGATTTCAACATCAGGGAGCAGCGTCAGCAGGTCGCTGGCGGCTTCGGCAGGCACCAACCCGTCCATACCGGCAAACAGATGCAACTGCGGACCGCGATAGGCCAGTAAGGCTTCGCGGGTGTCCAATTGCGCAAGCAGTTCAAGACCGGTCATCAACGCGCCGGACAGCGCCTGCGGCGCGCCGCTGACCAACAAACGCGCCAGCCCGCGAGGGTCTTCGGCACCTTTGGCGCACAACAATCCGAAGCGCTTGAGGGTGACCTGGGAATCGGCGTGGCAGCCGGCGAGGAAGGAATCGAACGTCTGCGCAGGCATCGCACTCGGCCAACCCTCGTGGGCGACAAAACATGGATTGCTCGCCAGGGTCAGCAACCCGCAGCAGCGTTCGCCACGTCGCGCCGCCAATTCCGAAGCCAGCATGCCGCCCAGGGACCAGCCGCCGAGCCAGGCGTTATCCGGCAATGTGGCGTCGAGTTCATCCAGCCATTCGCCGAGATCGCTGGAGTCCAGCACCGGCAACGGCTCGATCTGTACGTGCAGGTGTTCGTCCAGCCCTTGCAATGCGGCGGCCAAAGGTTCCAGCGGCGATACGCCGAGGCCCCATCCGGGCAGCAATATCAGTCGATCACGCATGGTCGGGCTCCAGGGCGCCTAGCAAGCGGAAACACTCTTCCAATGCGTTTAACAATAGCTGCACCTGCGCCTCGCTGTGGGCCGCCGTCAATGTCACGCGCAAACGGGCGCTGCCGACGGGCACCGTCGGTGGTCGGATCGCAGTGACCATCAAGCCGCGCTCGCGCAGCATCTGGGACAAACGCACGGCTCTGGCGCTGTCGCCAATCAGGATCGGTTGGATCGGCGTAAAGCTGTCCATCAAGTCCAGGCCGAGCTGCTCGGCGCCCTGCCGGAACTGGCGGATCAGGCCATTAAGGTGTTCACGCCGCCAATGTTCGGTGCGCAGCAGCTCCAGGCTTTTCAACGTGGCGCAGGCCAACGCGGGTGGTTGGCTGGTGGTGTAGATATACGGCCGGGCGAACTGGATCAGGCTTTCGATCAATTCTTCACTGCCCGCCACAAACGCGCCGGCGGTGCCGAAGGCTTTGCCCAGGGTGCCCACCAGTACCGGCACGTCTTCCTGACTCAAGCCGAAATGCTCGACGATCCCTGCGCCGTTGGCCCCCAACGGGCCGAAACCATGGGCGTCGTCCACCATCAGCCAGGCGCCTTTGGCCTTGGCTTCACGGGCCAGCGCGGGCAAGTCGGCCAAATCGCCGTCCATGCTGAACACGCCATCGGTGACCACCAACGTATTACCGGTGGCTTTCTCCAGGCGCTTGGCCAAGCTGGCGGCGTCGTTATGCAGGTAGCGATTGAACCGCGCACCGGACAGCAAGCCCGCATCCAGCAAGGACGCGTGATTGAGACGGTCTTGCAGCACCGTATCGCCCTGCCCCACCAGCGCCGTGACTGCGCCCATATTGGCCATGTAGCCCGTGGTAAACAGCAGCGCACGGGGGCGACCGGTCAGGTCAGCCAGAGCCTCTTCCAGTTCATGGTGCGGCGTGGCGTGCCCGACCACCAAATGCGATGCGCCACCGCCCACGCCCCAACGGGACGCACCAGCACGCCAGGCTTCGATCACTTGAGGATGATTGGCCAGGCCCAGGTAGTCGTTATTGCAGAAGGCGAGCAACGGTTGGCCGTCGACCACCACTTCAGGACCTTGGGGGCTCTGCAGCAGTGGCCGCTGACGGTAAAGGTGTTCGGCACGGCGGGCAGCGAGGCGCGCGGATAGATCAAAAGACATGCAGGCCTCGGACTAGCAGGATTAACTCGATCAAATTGTAGGAGGAGGCTTGCCCTTGATAGCGGTGGGCCAGTCACTTTATTTATCGACTGACACTCCCTCATCGGGGGCAAGCCCCCTCCCACATGGGCCTTTCATTTCAATCAGACGACAGCGTTGTAGAACTGCTCGCTGCTCTTCTGCTCGACCAACGCCTGCTCAATCGCCGCTTGATGCACTTCATCGGCGTGCTCTTCACGGGCTTCCGGCAGGATGCCCAGGCGCGAGAACAGTTGCATGTCCTTGTCGGCCTGCGGGTTGGCGGTGGTCAGCAGTTTGTCGCCGTAGAAAATCGAGTTGGCGCCGGCGAAAAACGCCAGGGCCTGCATCTGCTCGTTCATGGCTTCACGGCCGGCGGACAGCCGCACATGGGACTGAGGCATCAGGATGCGCGCCACGGCGAGCATTCGGATGAAGTCGAACGGGTCGATGTCTTCGGCGTTTTCCAGCGGCGTACCGGCGACTTTCACCAGCATGTTGATCGGCACCGACTCCGGATGCTCCGGGAGGTTGGCCAACTGGATCAGCAGGTTGGCACGGTCGTCGAGGGACTCGCCCATGCCGAGGATGCCGCCGGAACAGATCTTCATCCCCGAATCACGTACATAGGCCAGGGTTTGCAGGCGCTCGCTGTAGGTGCGGGTGGTGATGATGCTGCCGTAGAACTCCGGCGAGGTGTCCAGGTTGTGGTTGTAGTAGTCGAGGCCGGCCTGGGCCAGGGCTTCGGTCTGGTCTTGGTCAAGACGGCCGAGGGTCATGCAGGTTTCCAGGCCCATGGCCTTCACGCCTTTGACCATCTGCAGCACGTACGGCATGTCTTTGGCCGACGGGTGTTTCCAGGCGGCGCCCATGCAGAAGCGCGTCGAACCGATGGCCTTGGCGCGGGCAGCCTCTTCGAGGACCTTCTGCACTTCCATCAGCTTTTCTTTTTCCAGGCCAGTGTTGTAGTGGCCCGACTGCGGACAATATTTGCAATCTTCCGGACAGGCGCCGGTTTTGATCGACAGCAGGGTCGACACCTGCACACGGTTCGCGTCGAAATGCGCACGGTGTACGGTCTGCGCCTGGAACAACAGGTCATTGAACGGCTGCACAAACAGTGCTTTGACTTCAGCCAGGGACCAATCGTGACGCAAGGTGGCGGTGATGCTGGCGCTCATGGGCGATTCCTTGATTATGCTTTGGCAAACGCTGCGGGAAGGGCAATACCCACAGGCGCGACACGGATGCTCGGCATATTTAAGGAAGATTCATGCACTGTCAACCAAGATACAAACACGAAGTTTACATCTGGTTAAAAAACATACGCACCTGTTTAATCTGCGATGAGGCCACAGAAACAGACGATTGTGTGTGCAACGTCTGCGAAACCGAGCTGCCCTGGCTGATGGAGCACTGCCAGACCTGCGCGCTACCCTTGGCGATGGACGGTTTGATCTGCGGCCAATGCGTGAAACACCCCCCCGCCTTTAAACAAGTAATCGCCCCCTGGACCTACAGCTTTCCCGTGGACACCTTGATCAGTCGCTTCAAGCACCAGGCGCGCTGGCCCCTCGGGCATCTACTGGGGCACTTGCTGGGGCAACACCTGCGGGATCGCTTCGACAACAACGAACTCACCCGCCCAGACGTTCTGCTGCCGGTACCCATGGCCCGCCAGCGCTTGCGCGAGCGTGGTTATAACCAGGCGCTGATGCTGGCGCGCTGGCTCAGTGCCGACCTGAATATCCCCTACGATGAACACCTGTTATTACGCCCCCATGAAACCATGGCGCAACAGACCCTCGACGCCAAGGCGCGCAAACGCAACCTGCTCAACGCCTTCGCCCTGACCCCTGACGCCCTTGTACAAGGCCGCCACCTGGCGCTGGTGGACGACGTGCTCACCACCGGCGCCACCGCCCACAGCCTGGCGCGGCTGTTGATCAACGCCGGCGCGCGACAGGTGGACGTGTACTGCCTGGCCCGCACACCCAAGCCCGGCACTTGACTCTCATGTCTCACAGCCGCAACGTCCGCTCATCCCAACACAGCATATGCCCATGTCTCTTCCGACTTTACTGAGCCAACACATCGTCCGCCGCCCCCAACGCATCGCCCTGCTGGGGCATATCGCCGAACAGGGCTCCATCACCCGCGCCGCCAAGAGTGCTGGCTTGAGCTACAAGGCCGCTTGGGATGCCATTGATGAACTGAACAACCTCGCGCAAAAACCGCTGGTAGAACGCAGCGTCGGCGGCAAAGGCGGCGGCGGCGCCAGGCTCACGGCTGAAGGGGAACGGGTATTGCGCCTCTATCAACGCCTGCAAGCCTTGCAGGCAGAGGTGCTGGGCTCGGACGAAGCCGCCAGTGACTTCAATCTGCTGGGCCGTCTGATGCTGCGAACCAGCGCGCGCAACCAGTTGCATGGCCTGGTCATCAGAATTGAAAGCCATGGCCGCAACGACCTGATTCATTTGCAACTCGCGGGTGGATTGACCCTCGCGGCGCAAATCACCCACGACAGCACACAACGGCTGGAGCTGGAGATCGGCGTGGAAGTCGTCGCGCTGATCAAGGCTGGCTGGCTGGAATTGCTGGCACCGGATGGCGCCGTAACACTCGGACACAATTGTATGAGCGGGACACTAGACGCCATTCTCCACGCCGAGGACGGTCCCAGCGAAGTGCGTATCGCCCTGCCCAATGGCCAGGTTTTATGCGCCCTGGCGCAGCCCGACGTACTCATCGCCCTGGACGCCGCCGAAGGCCAGGCGATCCAAGTGCAATTTGCCCCCAGTCATGTGCTGCTCGGCACACCGGTCTGAGCCGCAGAGTTCTTCAAACTGCAACAACTTCGTCACACCCGCTCCTTATGGTGTCTGCAAAAACCGCAGGGAGCCTGAGATGAGCCTATTAGAAGAAAACCAAGCCACCGACCTTGAACAGATGGTTGGCCTCACCCGCCGCCGCTTCATCGGCGCCGGCGCCCTGTGCGGTGCCGCGATGTTCCTGGGCGGCAACCTGCTGAGCCGCAGCGCACTGGCCGTGAACGCCGCGTCCGCCAGCCCGCTGCTGGGGTTTGCCAGCATCGCTGCCGCCACCAGCGACACCATCACCTTGCCGCCGGGCTACAGCGCCTCGGTGCTGATCAGTTGGGGCCAGCCGCTGCACAAAAGCGCGCCGGCTTTCGACCCTTCCGGCAACGGCACGGCCAAGGCCCAGGAACAGCAATTCGGCGACAACAACGATGGCATGAGCCTGTTCGCCTTCCCCGGCGACGACAACCGCGCGCTGATGGCGATCAACAACGAATACACCAATTACCGCTATCTCTACGCCCACGGCGGCGCGCCGCAATCGGCGGAAGATGTGCACAAGGCCCAGGCCAGCGAAGGCGTGTCGGTAATTGAAGTGCGGCGCAAGGGTGACACCTGGCAGTTCGTTCAGGACTCGCGTTACAACCGCCGTATCCACGGCAACTCGCCAATCCGCCTGAGCGGCCCGGCTGCTGGCCACGACTGGCTGAAAACTAGCGCCGACAAATCCGGCAAGAAAGCCCTCGGTACCTTCCAGAACTGCGCTAACGGCAAGACACCGTGGGGCACTTATCTGACGTGTGAAGAGAACTTCACCGACTGCTTCGGCAGCAGCAACCCACAACAAACTTTCGACGCCGGACAGAAACGCTACGGCGTGGTGGCCGCCAGTAAAGACATCAACTGGCACCAGCACGACCCACGCTTCGACTTGGCCAAGAACCCCAACGAACTCAATCGTCATGGCTGGGTGGTGGAAATCGACCCATTCGACCCGCAATCCACCCCGGCCAAACGCACGGCTTTGGGCCGCTTCAAGCACGAAAACGCCGCCCTCGCTGAAACCCGCGACGGCCGCGCGGTGGTGTACATGGGCGACGACGAGCGCGGTGAGTTCATCTACAAGTTCGTCAGCCGCGACAAGATCAACCACAAGAACCCCAAGGCCAACAAAGACTTGCTCGACCACGGCACCTTGTACGTGGCGATCTTCGACGCGGGCAACGGCGATGCCGATCATCCCAAGGGCAAAGGCCAGTGGGTCGAGTTGACCCATGGAAAAAACGGTATCGATGCCAGCAGCGGTTTCGCCAACCAGGCAGAAGTGCTGATCCACGCG
Source organism: Pseudomonas sivasensis (assembly GCF_021391435.1). Lineage (NCBI taxonomy): Bacteria > Pseudomonadati > Pseudomonadota > Gammaproteobacteria > Pseudomonadales > Pseudomonadaceae > Pseudomonas > Pseudomonas sivasensis. The sequence continues at coordinate 5,748,794 of NZ_CP090029.1, forward strand.
CGCCTGGCCGCCAGTGTGGTCAAAGCCACGCGCATGGACCGCCCGGAATGGATCGTGGTCAGCCCCACCGATGGCCAGGTTTACTGCACCCTGACCAACAACGCCAAGCGCGGCGAAGACGGCCAACCGGTAGGCGGCCCCAACCCACGGGAAAAGAACGTCTACGGCCAGATCCTGCGCTGGAAAGCCAATGCCGATGACCACGGCGCGGCCGATTTCAGCTGGGACTTGTTTGTGGTCGCCGGCAACCCCGGCGTACACGCGGGCAAGCCCAAGGGCGGATCGTCCAACATCAACCCGCAGAACATGTTCAACAGCCCCGACGGCCTGGGCTTCGACAAGGCCGGACGCCTGTGGATCCTCACCGATGGCGATTACAGCAACGCGGGCGACTTTGCCGGGATGGGCAACAACCAGATGCTCTGCGCCGACCCGGTCACCGGAGAAATCCGCCGCTTCATGGTCGGGCCGGTGGCGTGTGAAGTGACGGGTATCAGCTTCTCACCGGATCAGAAGACGTTGTTTGTGGGGATTCAGCATCCGGGGGAAACCGGCGGCTCGACTTGGCCGGAGCATCTGCCGAATGGCAAGCCGCGTTCGTCGGTGATAGCGATTCGGCGAGATGATGGCGGGATTGTCGGCGCCTGATAGACCGCTATCGGGGGCAAGCGTCCTCCCACATCAGACCGCATTCCTACAGGATAAACGCGGTCACCTGTGGGAGGGCGCTTGCCCCCGATGACAATGGCACAGGCGCCCCCTATCTCAGGCTTGGTGCGTTACCATACCCGGCCGGAAGCGGCGCCCTGCTGCCCGCAGGAGTTCCCATGGCCCATCCGTTTGAAACCCTCACCCCTGACCTCGTGCTCGACGCCGTCGAAAGCATCGGTTTCCTCAGCGATGCTCGTGTTCTGGCGCTCAACAGCTACGAAAACCGCGTGTATCAGGTGGGTATCGAAGACGGTGAACCGCTGATCGCCAAGTTCTATCGCCCTCAACGCTGGACCAACGACGCGATCCTTGAAGAACACCGCTTCACCTTCGAGCTGGCCGACTGCGAAGTGCCAGTAGTCGCGCCATTGATCCACAACGGCGAGAGCCTGTTCGAACACGCCGGTTTCCGCTTCACCTTGTTCCCTCGCCGTGGCGGCCGTGCGCCAGAGCCCGGCAACCTTGATCAACTGTATCGACTCGGGCAACTGCTCGGCCGTTTGCACGCGGTGGGTTCGACCCGCCCGTTCGAACACCGTGAAGCCCTGGGCGTGAAGAACTTCGGTCACGATTCACTCAACACGCTGCTCGAAGGCAATTTCATTCCCAAAAGCCTGCTGCCGGCCTACGAGTCCGTTGCCCGCGACCTGCTCAAGCGTGTGGAAGAGGTCTACAAGGCCACACCGCACAAGAACATCCGCATGCACGGCGATTGCCACCCCGGCAACATGATGTGCCGCGACGAGATGTTCCATATCGTCGACCTGGATGACTGCCGTATGGGGCCGGCGGTGCAGGACCTGTGGATGATGCTCGCTGGCGACCGTCAGGAATGCCTGGGCCAACTGTCCGAGTTGATGGACGGCTATCAGGAATTCCACGATTTCGACCCGCGGGAATTGGCGCTCATCGAACCGCTGCGCGCCCTGCGCCTGATGCACTACAGCGCTTGGCTGGCGCGGCGTTGGGACGATCCCGCCTTCCCCCACAGCTTCCCGTGGTTCGGCAGCGAGCGGTATTGGGGTGATCAGGTGCTGGCACTGCGCGAGCAGCTTTCGGCGCTCAATGAAGAGCCGCTCAAACTCTTCTGATTGCTTTCGAACGTGGGAGGGGGCTTGCACCCTCCTACACTAAGCAGACCTCATTACCAAGCCAGTCCCATTGCCTGACAAATATCCTTACAATCGCGCTTTGTTAGCTGCCTAAGCAAGGATTCTGCAATGCACGCCGCCAACCCCCGCAAGGGGTACATCCTGGGCCTGAGCGCCTATGTCATCTGGGGCTTGTTCCCGCTCTACTTCAAAGCCATCGCCAGCGTACCCGCCGCCGAGATCATCGTTCACCGTGTGCTGTGGTCGGCGTTGTTCGGTGGCTTGCTGTTGATGGTGTGGAAGCATCCCGGTTGGTTCCGCGAGCTGCGCGACAACCCCCAGCGTCTGGCGATCCTTGCCCTCAGCGGTTCGTTGATTGCCGGTAACTGGCTGACGTATGTGTGGTCGGTGAACAGTGGCCGCATGCTGGAAGCCAGCCTGGGTTACTACATCAACCCGTTGGTGAATGTACTGCTGGGCATGTTGCTTCTCGGCGAACGCTTGCGTCGCCTGCAATGGGCTGCCGTGGGCCTGGCCGCAGTGGGCGTGGCGCAACAGGTGTGGCAAGTGGGCAGTTTGCCGTGGGTGTCGTTGGTGCTGGCGCTGACCTTTGGCTTCTACGGCCTGATCCGCAAACAGGCACCGGTCAAGGCGCTACCAGGGCTGGTGGTGGAAACCTGGATGCTGGTGCCAATTGCCGTCGCGTGGCTGCTGTTCAACCCCTCCGCCCACAGTGCGCAACTGGCGTTCTGGAGTACGTCCGAAGCCTGGTGGCTGGTGGCCGCGGGTCCGGTAACGCTCATCCCGCTGGTGTGCTTCAACGCCGCCGCACGGCATTTGCCGTACACCGCGCTGGGTTTCTTGCAGTACGTCGCGCCGACCCTGGTGTTGCTCGAAGCCGTACTGCTGTTCGGCGAACACCTGGCGCCAAGCACGCTGATTGCCTTCGCCTTTATCTGGGCTGGGTTGGTGGTCTACAGCGTGGACGCCTGGCTGACCGTGCGCAAACGCTGATCAAATAACGTACAGCATCCTGCAAGCCACAGCCGGCATGGCTTGCAGGCATTCACCCCAAGGTTATCCACAGGCCCATGCAAGATTTCCATGCATAACCTTGTGGACAAATTATTCCTCGTTACGCAGCTCCACCATCAAGTCATCGGCCAAGGTTTCCAGGGATTGCTGCAAGCTCTCCAGGGACAACGATGGTGGCACCTGCAACAACGCTTCAGCTGTGAACAGCGGGTCGCCACTCATAGGGGCCGGGCGCACATCCGTGCTCAAGCGCTCCAGGTTCACGCCCTGCTGACTCAATAACGCCGTGATCTCACGCACGATGCCCGAACGGTCATTGCCCACCAACGTCATCACAATTGGTTTGGACGCCGAGGCCTGCCCAGTGCTGCCCTCACCCACCAGCACGCGAATGCCGTGTGTGGATAAGTCCTCCAGCGCCCCCAATAACGCCTGACGGCTTTCCGTAGGTACGCTGACCCGCAGGATCCCAGCAAACTGCCCGGCCATATGGGCCATGCGGCTTTCCAGCCAGTTGCCACCGTGGGCGGCAATGTTCTGCGCGATGCGCTCGACCAGGCCGGGTTTGTCGGCGGCGATAATTGTGAGTACAAGATGGTCCATGGCGAAGCCCTCTGAATTCAATCTACAAGGTGGACCCGGGGGCCCACGAAAACAAATCGTGTACCATTTTTATATTTATCTGGAACAATCTAATAGTTTTTTGAGAACATCCTGTTCTCCGCTGTGACCGTACGACCAAAGTGGGTCGCTAAACGACGTATTTAGTCTAATTTTCACAACCGCAAGTCATCATGTAGTATGCCCAACCGTGCACTACATAATGAAAATCTGAAAAAGCGCATAAGCTCCGCAGAGTGAGGCAAGCAATGACTGAACACGTTCAAGTCGGTGGCCTGCAGGTCGCCAAAGTCCTGTTCGACTTCGTGAACAACGAAGCCATTCCCGGTACCGGCATCACTGCCGACCAGTTCTGGGCCGGCGCCGACAAGGTCATCCATGACCTGGCACCGAAGAACAAAGCCCTACTCGCCAAACGCGACGATTTCCAGGCGCGCATCGATACCTGGCACCAGACCCATGCCGGCCAGGCTCACGACCCGGTGGCCTACAAAGCCTTCCTGCAAGACATCGGATACCTGCTGCCAGAAGCCGCAGACTTCCAGGCTTCGACCCAAAACGTCGATGACGAAATCGCCCGTATGGCCGGCCCACAGCTGGTGGTGCCGGTGATGAATGCCCGTTTCGCCCTCAACGCCTCTAATGCGCGCTGGGGTTCGCTGTACGACGCGCTGTATGGCACCGACGCCATCAGCGAAGCCGACGGCGCCGAGAAGGGCAAGGGCTACAACAAAGTGCGTGGCGACAAAGTGATTGCCTTCGCCCGTGCCTTCCTCGACGAAGCCGCGCCGCTCAGCGCCGGCAGCCACGTCGATTCCACCGGTTACAAGATCGTCGACGGCACGTTGATCGTCAGCCTCAAGGGCGGCAGCAACAGCGGCCTGCGTGACGATGCGCAACTGATCGGCTTCCAGGGCCCGGCGGCCGAGCCGATTGCGATCCTGCTCAAACACAACGGCCTGCACTTCGAAATCCAGATCGACGCCAGCACCCCGGTCGGCCAGACCGACGCTGCCGGCGTGAAAGACGTACTGATGGAAGCTGCGCTCACCACCATCATGGACTGCGAAGACTCCGTCGCCGCCGTGGATGCCGACGACAAAGTGGTGATCTACCGCAACTGGCTCGGCCTGATGAAGGGCGACTTGGCCGAAGAAGTGGCCAAGGGCGGCAAGACCTTCACCCGTACCATGAACCCTGACCGTGTCTACACCGGCATCGACGGTCAGGACGTGACGTTGCATGGCCGTTCGCTGTTGTTCGTGCGCAACGTTGGTCACTTGATGACCATCGACGCGATCCTCGACAAGAACGGCGATGAAGTGCCGGAAGGCATCCTCGACGGCCTGGTCACCAGCCTGGCGGCGGTCCACAGCCTCAACGGCAACAACACCCGCAAGAACAGCCGCACCGGCTCGGTGTACATCGTGAAGCCGAAAATGCACGGTCCGGAAGAGGCCGCGTTTACCAACGAGCTGTTCGGTCGCATCGAAGACGTGCTGAACCTGCCGCGCAACACCCTCAAGGTCGGGATCATGGACGAGGAGCGCCGCACCACGGTCAACCTCAAGGCCTGCATCAAGGCGGCCAGCGAGCGCGTGGTGTTTATTAACACCGGCTTCCTGGACCGCACCGGCGACGAAATCCACACCTCCATGGAAGCTGGCGCGATGGTGCGCAAGGCCGCCATGAAGGCCGAAAAATGGATCGGCGCTTACGAGAACTGGAACGTCGATATCGGCTTGAGCACGGGCCTGCAAGGCCGCGCACAGATCGGTAAAGGCATGTGGGCGATGCCCGACCTGATGGCCGCGATGCTCGAACAGAAAATCGCTCACCCATTGGCCGGTGCCAACACCGCCTGGGTACCGTCGCCTACGGCGGCTGCGCTGCACGCCCTGCACTATCACAAGGTTGACGTATTCGCCCGCCAAGCCGAACTGGCCACGCGCGAGCGCGCCTCGGTGGACGACATCCTGACCATCCCACTGGCCAGCAACACCGATTGGTCCGAGGAAGAAATCCGCAACGAGCTGGACAACAACGCCCAGGGCATCCTCGGCTACGTGGTCCGCTGGATCGACCAAGGCGTCGGCTGCTCCAAAGTGCCGGACATCAACGATGTGGGCCTGATGGAAGACCGCGCCACCCTGCGTATTTCCAGCCAGCACATCGCCAACTGGTTGCGCCACGGCATCGTCAACGAAGCCCAGGTGATGGAAAGCCTCAAGCGCATGGCGCCAGTGGTGGACCGTCAGAACGCAGGGGACGCGCTGTATCGCCCACTGGCCCCGGACTTCGACAGCAACATCGCGTTCCAGGCAGCGGTGGAGTTGGTGATTGAAGGGACCAAGCAACCCAACGGTTACACCGAGCCGGTGTTGCACCGTCGGCGTCGGGAGTTCAAGGCTAAAAACGGCCTGTAAATGAAAAAGCCCTGATCGAGAGATCAGGGCTTTTTCTTTGGGACTGTGTTGTGGATGTACGCGGTCAACTGTGGGACGGGGCTTGCTCCCGATGAGGCCCGTGCAGATACCGCAAAAATCAGGAAGCCATCCCCAACTCGCGCTTGACCAGTTTCGCTAACTTCACGCTGTCGATCGGCTTGAGCAAAAAGTCCACCACACTCAAATGCATCGCATCGATCACATCCGGCGCTTCGGCGTCCCCCGACATGATGATGATCGGCAGCGCCGCGCGGGTGGATTCGCGCACTTGGCGGATCAACTCCAGGCCATTGCTCGGTGCCATGCGCAAGTCGGTGATCAGCAAACCGATGGAGCTGCTGGATTTCAACAAATTCCACGCTGCCTCACCACTCTCGGCAGTCATGCAGCGAATACCGTCCAGAGCAAGGATCTCCGCCAGCAGTTCTCGCGCATCCTTGTCGTCATCGACAATCAGCACGCGTTGCGGCGGTAAATCAGGCTCCAGCATCACGGCGCTCAGGGCCTCGCGCTCGGCATCACTCAAAATATCGTGGTCGGACATACGGTTCTCAACAATTTTCATCAATCTCCCAGCACACTCGTCAGACATCTGCGGAAGGGCGATCAATGTGCACTTCGTCGGAAAGTTTGACTAGTGGGTGTTCCACGGGGTTTGGACGATATTCATGTAAGGTTTTTCCCTAGCTCTACGCTGTTTTCATCGACCTAGACTTACGTCCAATGGGCACCTATCGCGTAGGAGTCGACCATGCAGGACGATAACGACAAAAAAACTGCGGTCACTGTTATGAGTAAAGCTGATGCTTTCACGCAGGCGGGTAAAACCGCCGTGTTGCAGAACATCCACGGCACTTTGCAATTCCTGCAACGTTTCCCGCCATTCAATCAAATGGAAAATGCGCACCTGGCATTTCTGGTTGAACAGTGTCAATTACGTTTCTTCGGCCCTGGCGAGAGCATTCTCAAGCCGTCGGGCGGGCCGGTGGAGCACTTTTACATCGTCAAACAAGGCCGCGTCGTGGGCGAACGACCGGACTCGGCAGAAACCACCTTCGAAATCACCACTGGCGAGTGCTTCCCCCTTGCTGCGCTTTTAGGTGAACGAGCCACGCGCACCGAGCATAAAGCCGCCGAAGACACCTTCTGCCTGCAACTGAACAAGCCCGCCTTTATCAAACTGTTTGCCCTCTCCAGCCCGTTTCGCGACTTTGCCCTGCGCGGCGTCAGCAGCCTGCTGGATCAGGTCAACCAGCAAGTGCAGCAAAAAGCCGTGGAAACCCTAGGCACGCAGTATTCGCTCAATACCCGTCTGGGCGAATTGGCCATGCGCCACCCGGTAATGTGCAGCCCGGACACGCCGCTGCGCGAAGCGGTGACGCTGATGCACGAGCAACAGGTGGGCAGCATTGTGATCGTCGACGTCCATCAGTCGCCCCTGGGGATTTTTACCCTGCGCGACCTGCGCCAAGTGGTCGCCGACGGCACCAGCGATTTCACCCAGGCGATCGACAGTCACATGACCCAGGCGCCGTTTTTCCTGACCCCGGACCACAGCGCATTCGACGCCGCCATCGCCATGACCGAACGGCATATCGCCCACGTGTGCCTGGTCAAGGACCAGCGCCTGTGTGGCGTGGTATCCGAACGCGATCTGTTTTCCCTGCAACGGGTCGATCTGGTGCACCTGGCCCGCACCATCCGCAATGCGCCCCGGGTGGAGAACCTGGTGGCAATTCGCGGCGAGATTGGCCAGTTGGTCGAGCGGATGCTCGCCCATGGCGCGTCATCCACCCAGATCACTCACATCATTACCCTGCTCAACGATCACACGGTGTGTCGAGTAATCGAGTTGACCCTCGCCGAAAAAGGCGACCCCGGCGTGCCGTTCAGTTGGTTGTGTTTCGGCAGCGAAGGCCGCCGCGAGCAGACGCTGTACACCGACCAGGACAACGGCATTCTGTTCGAGGCCAAGGACGCGGTGGAGGCCGCCGAGATTCGCGGTCGGTTGCTGCCCCTGGCGCAGCAGATCAACCAGAGCTTGGCGCTGTGCGGGTTCAGCCTGTGCAAGGGCAATATCATGGCTGGCAACCCCGAGCTGTGCCTATCGCGGGCGGAATGGGCGCGGCGGTTTGCGGCGTTTATTCGTGAAGCAACGCCGGAGAACCTGTTGGGTTCGAGCATCTATTTTGATCTGCGGGTGGTGTGGGGCGATGAACAGGGGGGCGATTTTTTGCGCCAAAACGTCCTGGATCAGGTCGCAGATAACCGGCTGTTTCAACGCATGCTTGCCGAGAACGCCTTGCGCCAACGGCCACCTGTAGGACGTTTCCGCGAATTCGTGCTGACACGCAAAAGCGGTGAAAAAGCCACGCTCGACCTCAAGGTGCAGGGCCTCACACCGTTTGTCGACGGCGCGCGCCTGCTGGCGCTGGCCAATGGCATCCACGCCAACAACACCCTGGAGCGTCTGCGCCAGTTGGTGGCCAAGGAAGTCATCGAACCGCTGGACGGCGCCGCGTATGAAGAGGCGTACCACTTTATCCAGCAAACCCGCATGCAACAGCACCAGTTACAGACCCGCGAGAACCAGCCGTATTCCAACCGCGTCGACCCCGATAGCCTCAACCACCTGGACCGCCGCATTCTGCGCGAATCCCTGCGCCAGGCCCAACGCCTGCAAAGCAGCCTGACGTTGCGGTATCAACTGTGAGTTTATTCGACTGGTTACGTGCGAAAAAACCTGGCCTTGATGCCGCGCAACAACGGCGCCTGGTGCAACTGTCCAAGCCTGCGGCATTGGGCGATAACCCACTGCGTACCCAACGCTGGGTGGTGGTGGATCTGGAAACCAGCGGCCTGAATCTCAACCGTGACCAAGTGCTGTCCATCGGCGCGGTGGTGATCGAAGACGGCGCGGTGGACTTTTCACAGCTGTTCGAACGCACCCTGCAGCGCGCCGAAACAAAGCTCAGCCCCAGCGTGTTGATCCATGGTCTGGGGCCCAGCGCCATCGCCGCTGGCAGTGATCCGGTGGAAGCGCTGCTGGACTTCATGGCATTTGTCGGCGACAGCCCATTGCTGGCCTTCCATGCACCGTTCGACCAGCACATGCTCGGCCGCGCACTCAAGGACAGCCTGGGTTATCGCCTGGCGCATCCGTTTCTGGATGTGGCCGACATCGCCCCACTGCTGTGCCCCGAGGCGCCTATCCGCGAAGCCGGGCTGGACGACTGGATAAACCATTTCAAACTGCACGTGGGCGAACGCCATCACGCCAGCGCCGACGCCCTGGCCACGGCGGAGCTGATGCTTATCTTATTCAGTCGTGCGCGACAACAGCAGATCGACTCCCCGAAGGCGCTTCAGGAGCGCTTGAGCCAATGGAAACGGCGCAAGCAAGCGCCCTCTTTCTAACCACTTAATAAATGACCTTTAGGTGAAAGGGCTTTCATTGTGGTGAGCGGGCTTGCCCCGCGCTGGGCTGCGGAGCAGCCCTAATCCAGGCACCGCGTTTCTTCAGTCATAACCCATTGGCAGGTGTTGGGGCCGCTTCGCAGCCCAGCGCGGGGCAAGCCCGCTCACCACAGAAAATCTAGTCACCACAGAAAGCCCCCTCACAACAGAAAACCTACTCACCACAGAAAGCCCCCTCACAACAGAAAACCTGCTCACCACAGAAATCCTGCTCACCACAAAGAGCCCGTCTCACCAGGCAACGCTCATCTACCAATGAGATGTCATTAAGCCTTCAACCCGACGGACGCCAATTGCGCCCATCCCACGCCTCTGACACAATCGCGAATAATTCTCGTTAGTTTAAACCCCTTGTTTATTCGGTGATGCCTTGTCGTCGGTCCAGAACCCACACAGTGAGCTTGTTGGCGCGTTGTATCGCGACCATCGTGGCTGGCTGTTGGCCTGGCTGCGGCGTAATGTGGCCTGCCCGAGTCGCGCCGAAGACCTGAGTCAGGACACCTTCATGCGCCTGCTGAGCCGTGACGAGCTGCGCGCACCCCGCGAGCCACGGGCATTTCTGGTGGCGATCGCCAAAGGCTTGCTGTTCGACTACTTCCGTCGCGCCGCCTTGGAACAGGCCTATCTCGCCGAATTAATGCTAGTCCCGGAAAGCGAACACCCTTCTGCGGAAGAACAGCAACTTATCCTGGAAGACCTCAAGGCCATCGACCGCCTGCTCGGCAAGCTGTCGAGCAAGGCCCGCGCCGCGTTCCTCTATAACCGCCTCGACGGCCTGGGCCACGCGGAAATCGCCCAGCGCCTCGGCGTGTCAGTACCCCGTGTGCGCCAATACCTGGCCCAGGGCATTCGCCAGTGCTACATCGCGTTGTATGGCGAACCGTTGTGAGTGCCATCAGCTCAAAACCGGTCTCCGCCCGTGTGCTGGATGCGGCGATTGCCTGGCAGCTGTCCCTGGATTCCGGCGACGGCAGCGCGGTGGAACGTGAAGAGTTCAGCAAATGGTTGGCCAGCAATGAAGAACACGCTCGCGCCTGGCGCCAGTTGGGGATGCTCGACCAGCGCTTTGGCGTGGCCTCGGGCCCGGCGCGGGCGGCGTTGTTGCAATCGCGTGAAGGTATTCGCCAACGGGTGCGCAAGCTCGGTACTGGCCTGGCGAGTATCGCGCTGGTGTGCGGTTTGGCGTTGTTTGCCGGCGAGCGTTATGTGCCGATCCACTATTGGCTGGCCGACCAACGCACCGCCACCGGCGAACAGCGCACGCTGAAACTGGCGGACGGCACGCAGATCAACCTCAATACCCACAGCGCCATCGACGTACGCTTTGATGAAAAACGCCGGCTGATCGTGTTGCAGGAAGGAGAAATCCTCGTCGAGACCGGCCACAACGACGCGCGCCCGTTCTACGTGCAAACCCGCGACGGCAGCCTGCGGGCGCTGGGCACGCGGTTTATCGTCAGGCGCGAAGACGACGCCACGCGGTTGAGCGTCTTGCAATCGGCAGTCGCGGCGCAGCCGCAAGCATTGCATCAAGAACAGATTTTCAAGGAAGGCCAGCAAGTGCTGATGCGTGGCGACGGCCTCGGCCCAGCACTGGCCGTCACCCCTGCCACCGACGCCTGGACCCGCGGCATGCTGGTGGTCGACAACGCCCGCCTGGGCGATGTGGTGAATGAGCTCAGCCGCTACCGCACCGGCTACTTGGGTGTGGATAAAAACGTGGCTGACCTGCGCATCACTGGCAGCTTCCCGCTGCACGACACCACCCTTGCGCTCAACGCTCTGCTGCCGACCCTGCCGGTGCGGATCGAGCAGCACACGCCGTGGTGGGTAACGGTCACGGGTAAGCCTTAGGTTCTGGGGTGGCTGGGCTATCGCTATCGACGATTCGACTTGCCCCCGATGAGGCCCTCACACCCACCGCAAAAATATTTTGATCCTGCCCTATCACTTCTCGATTCTCGTTCGGCACATAGGCAATTGCGAATTACTTCCATTCAGGAGCCGCCCCATGTCCCGCACGCTAGACACCTTGTTGCGCCCCAGCCTGTTAGCCGTGGCCATAGCCCTCAGCGCCCCGCTGGCCAGCCCTTCACTGTTTGCCGCCGAACAAGCGTCCAGCGTGCGCGCCTACAACCTGCCGGCTGCACCGCTGGCCACCACCCTGAACCAAATCGCCAGCCAGGCCGGCATCGCGCTGACCCTCAACCCGTCGCTGGCCGCCGGCAAGACCTCGGCGCCGGTCCAGGGCCAGTTCGATGCACAAGGTGCACTGCGCGAGGCGTTGCGTGGGACTGGGTTGCAATTGGAACAGGGTGGTGCGGGGACGTTTACCTTGGTGGCGATTCCTGAGGGGGTTGTGGCGTTGCCAGAGACCAGCATCACCGGACAGGGCAGTTATGAAAGCGCATGGGGGCCGGTGGATGGTTATGTCGCCACCCGCACAGCGGCTGGCACCAAGACCGATACTCCTATCGCCGAGTTGCCTCGCTCGGTCACGGTGATCACTCGCCAGCAAATGGAAGACCGCTCCGTTCTCAACCTTAACGATGCACTGCGTTACACCGCTGGCGTGCAGAGCAGTGGCTACGGATCAGACTCGCGCAGTGACTGGCTGCTGGTACGCGGGTTTGTCCCAACCCAATTCCTTGACGGTCTGCCATTGCCCAAAGGCAACTACGCCACGCCGAAGATTGACACCTGGAACCTGGAACGCATCGCAGTCCTCCGAGGTCCGGCCTCGTCGGTCTACGGGCAAACCCCACCCGGCGGTTTGCTGGATATGGTCAGTCGCCGCCCCCAGGCCGAAAGCTCGAACGAAATTGAAGTTCAGGCAGGCAGCAATAACCACAAACAGATCAACTTCAATAGCACCGGCAAGATCGACGATGAAGGACAGTTCCTCTACCGCGTAAGCGGCGTGGTGCGCGACAGCAACACCGCCGTCGACCACATCCCGGACAAGCGCTACAACGTCGCACCCAGCCTGACGTGGAATATCAACGACGACACCAGGTTCACGCTGCTGACCCAGTTCACCCGCGACGATACGGGTATCACCGGGCAGTTCCTGCCACTGCAAGGCACCAAGTTGAGTTCACCGGCCGGCAAGATTTCCCACCACAAAAACCTTGGCGATCCGGACTGGGAATTCTATGACCGCACTTACTACGCGCTGGGTTACGCGTTCGAGACGCGCCTGAACGACACCTGGCAGTTCCACCAAAACCTGCGTTACACCAAGAATGACCTGTCCTTCCAGGGCATTACCGCCGGTGGCGCGTTCTTTCCAAATGGGCCTGAAGTTGCGGTTGATGCCGATGGCAACGTGAGTCGTTCCGCTGGCAAGGTCGATGAAAACATCGGCCAATTCGCCGTCGACAACAACTTCCAGGCAGACTTCAAGACCGGCGCAATCAATCACACCCTGCTGCTGGGTCTCGACCACCAGCGCTCCGACAGCGATGCGCGCTGGTTGTGGGGATCGGCGGGCGTGCCGACCATCAACTTCAACCGTCCGGTGTATGGGCAGGACTTCTCGAAAGTCACCTACTTCACCATGTATGACTACAACCAGAAGACCCAGCAGACCGGCCTCTACCTTCAAGACCAAATGGCCCTCGACAACTGGCGCCTGACCCTCGGCGGGCGTGAAGACTGGGTCCATACCGGCACCACGTTTCATAACCTCAACGACGCAACCAATACTCAGCGTGACAAACATTTCAGCGGTAACGCGGCGCTGAGCTATGTCTTCGACAACGGCATCACTCCGTACCTGTCCTACGCTGAATCATTCCAGGCCGGCTCGGGTACACAAGTAGCCAGCACCGGAGCATTTAAGCCCACCGAAGGCAAGCAATATGAAGCCGGTATCAAATACCAGCCTCCCGGCACCAAAGCATTATTCACCGCTGCAGTGTTCGACCTGACACAACAAAACACCTCGGTCACCGAAGGCAGCATCACTCGCCAAGTCGGTGAGGTACGGGTTCGAGGCCTTGAACTGGAAGCCAGTGCCGACGTCACCGAAAGCCTCAAGCTCGTAGGTTCCTACACCTATAACGACAGTGAAATCACCGAAGGGGTTGCGGCAGAAAAAGGCAATCGCCTGAACCAGTTGCCTCGCAACCAAGCCACAGGCTGGGCCGACTACACCTGGCACAGCGGCATGCTGGACGGGTTCGGCGTGGGTGCAGGTGTGCGCTACGTCGGCGACACCTACGGCAATGCTGCCAACACCGACCTCGGTCATGTGGGGTCCTACACCGTATATGACGCCTCCGTGCACTACGACCTGGGCCGCGTAAACAGTTCTATGAAAGGTGTGACGGTGGCGGTCGACGCCAAGAACATCTTCAACAAGGATTACCTGTCGACCTGCGACGGCTTCTACTGCTACTACGGCGACCAGCGTAACGTGGTCGCCAGCGTGAACTACAAATTTTAAGACGGTGAAAAACCGCTGATGAAGGGCCGCCTGAACTGCGGCCCTTTTGCCTTTTGGAGCCGTGATGAAAAGCAAAACCATCCGCCGCTGGTCCTTCATCCACACTTGGACCAGCCTGATCTGCACCGTATTCCTCCTGCTGCTCGCCCTCACCGGCCTGCCACTGGTGTTTCACCATGAGATCGACCATCTGCTGGGCAACGAGCCCACACTGGCGCAGATGCCTGCCGATACGCCGCAGCTCAACCTTGAGCAACTGGTCGCCAAGGCGCAGGCCCATCGCCCCGGTGAAGCCATGCAATACCTGGCGTGGGACGAGGACGACAAGAACGGTGTGATCGCGATCATGGCCGCTACTGCGGGCACTGAGCCCAATTCGTCCCACACCTTTATGCTCGACGCGCGCACCGGCGAGTCGGTGGAGATGCCTTCGGCCAATGGCGGTTTCACGCTGTTCCTGCTGCGTCTGCATGTGGACATGTTCGCCGGGCTGCCGGGCAAGTTGCTGCTGGCGTTCATGGGCGTGTTGTTTGTGCTGGCGATCATCTCCGGCACAGTGTTGTACCTGCCGTTTATGCGCCGATTGAAGTTCGCCACTGTGCGCCAGGACAAATCCACCCGCCTGCGCTGGCTGGATCTGCACAACCTGATCGGCGTGGTCACCCTGACCTGGGCGCTGGTGGTGGGCGTGACCGGCGTGATCAGCGCCTGCGCCGACCTGATCATCGCCGCGTGGCGTCAGGACAGCCTCAGCGCGATGATCGAACCGTACAAGAATGCCCCGCCGCTGACCCAGCGTGCCCCAGCAACGGAACTGCTGACCATCGCCGCCAAGGCCGCCCCCGGTATGCAGCCGGATTTTATCGCCTTCCCTGGTACACGCTTTTCCAGCGAGCATCATTACGCGGTGTTCATGAAAGGCAGCACCCACCTGACCTCGCACCTGCTCACGCCGGTGCTGATCGACGCGAGCACCCTGGCCGTCACCGCCGTTGCCGAACGGCCGTGGTACATGGACGCCATGGGCATGTCTCAGCCGCTGCACTTCGGTGACTACGGCGGCATGCCGATGAAAATCCTGTGGGCGGTGCTGGATGTGTTGACCATCGTTGTGCTGATCAGCGGGATTTATCTGTGGATCGTCCGGCGCAAGGCGGGCAAGGCATGAAGCCAAGACAGTCGAGTTTCTGGAAGGTATTTGGCATCCCGCTGGGGATTGGCCTGCTCAGCGCCGCCGGGTTGTTTGCGGCGTTGCTGGGTGATGGTCCGTGGGATTCGTTGAGTTGGGTGGGGTTGGGGATACCGGCCGCCATTGGCATGTGGGCGTTGTTCAAGCGGCGTGGCTGAGGGCGCTATCGGGGGCAAGCCCCTCCCACAGGTGTTCCGTGGTCGTCATGACAACTCGGTCAACCGTGGGAGGGGCGGTGCGACGATTCGACTTGCCCCGATGAGGCCCTCAAAAACACCCGCACTCCCCCTCGCCAGCCACCGCGCAACCCTCTAGGCTAGCCACAGTCAATTTTGAGGCTTGCCCATGTCCACTCCCAGCATGACCTTGTTCCATAACCCCGCGTCACCGTTCGTTCGTAAGGTCCGCGTGCTGCTGATCGAAACCGGCCAGCAGGATCGCGTGGCCCTGCAAGGGTGCATGCCGACCCCGGTCAACCCGGACGCGCAGGTGGTGCAAGGCAACCCCGTGGGTAAGATCCCGGCCCTGCGCCTGGCGGACGGCAGCGCGTTGCACGACAGTCGGGTGATCCTTGATTACCTCGACCACCAGCATGTTGGCAACCCGCTGATCCCCCGCGACGGCGCGGCCCGCTGGCGCCGTCTGACCCTGGCCTCGATGGCCGACGGCATCATGGATGCCGCCGTGCTGGTGCGTTATGAATCGACCCTGCGTCCGGTGGAGAAACATTGGGCGCCTTGGCTCGACGAGCAGCGCAACAAGATCCGCCGCGCCCTCGCCGAGCTGGAACAGGATGCCATCGCCGAACTGACCAGCCACTTTGACATTGCTTCGATCAGCGTGGCCTGCGCCTTGGGCTACCTCGACTTCCGTCATCCGGACATGCAGTGGCGAGTCGACAACCCTAAGCTTGCCGGCTGGTACGCCGAAGTCAGCCAGCGACCTTCGATGCTGGAGACCCAGCCGCCGGTCTAGCAAACCGCTCAGCTTTCCTGTGGTGAGTGGACGGTCTGTGGTAGTGGGCTATCCGTGGTGAGCGGGCTGTCTGTGGTAGTGGGCTGTCCGTGGTGAGCGGGCTTGCCCCGCGCTGGGCAGCGAAGCGGCCCCAAAACCTGCCAATCGGGTATTGCTGAAAAAACGCGGTGTCTGGATTAGGGCTGCTTCGCAGCCCAGCGCGGGGCAAGCCCGCTCACCACAGACAACCCGTTCACCCCAAAAAACCCACTCACCACAGACAGCCCCTTCATCCCAAAAATCCACTCACCACAGACAGCCCCTTCATCCCAAAATCCACTCACCACAGACAGCCCCTTCACCCCAAAAATCCACTCACCACAGACAGCCCCTTCACCCCAAAAATCCACTCACCACAGACAGCCCCTTCACCCCAAAAATCCACTCACCACAGACCGTCCACTCACCACAGACCGTCCACTCACCACAGACCGCTCACTCTCCACAGCCCGCCCGCTCACCACGCAAACCTCACTCACCACAACAGCGGAAAACAGCGCGTTAATTTTCTCCACCAACTGCGACCGCTCTTGCCGATCCTCTCGTAACCCACTCATTGCACCGCCTCCAGATCAAACGCCAACGGCTCGACCACCTTGCGCTTGCCCACGCCGTACCAATCCAGTTTGCGCGTCAGCACCATCACCGTTCCCAGCAGGCCGAACAACAGCAGCGAGCCCATCAGCAGCGCGTAATCCTCGGCGCTCAACAGCCCGTATAACAAGCCGTACAACGCCGCCAACCCCGCCGAAAACCCCAGGCCGTGGGCGACGCTGCGCAGCACATGGCACACATAAAAGCCGATCAACATCACACAGGCACTCGCCGAGATCAGGTACGCCAGGGCAAAACCCAAGTGCTCGGACAACGACAACAGCAGCAGGTAGAAGAACGCCAGCGCCACACCCACCAAGGCGTATTGAATCGGGTGCACTGCCAGGCTCTTGAGCACTTCGAAGAGGAAGAAGCCGGCAAAGGTCAGGGCGATGAACAGCAGCGCGTATTTGATCGCACGGTCGCTCTTGAGGTACTGGTCCACCGGATCGATGAAGTTCACCCCGAAGCTGCGGCTGTTGAAGTCCTCACAGCTGTTTTCGGACAAGCAGCCACGCAGGGCTTCTTCGAGGTTGGTGGAGAAGAACGAAGTCTGCCAGTTGGCGGTGAAGCCCTGGTCGGTGACCTCACGCTGAGCCGGCAGGAAGTTGCCGATAAAGCTCGGGTGTGGCCAGTTGGACGCGAGTGAGACCTGGCTGGTCTTGCCCACCGGCACCACTTGCAGTTGCTCGGTGCCCTGCAGGCGCAGGTCAAAGGTGAAGTCCATGGCGGCCGGTTTCTTGTTGTCCTGCGCCGGCAGTTCGACGTGTACACCTTCACCCAACCAACCGACCTGACTGCCCGGCGAGAACTCCAGGCGCTGGCTGCCCAGCTCCAGTTTCAGCGCGTTTTCGATACCGCGAATATCGCTGATGCCCACCGCCAGAAACGCCGGCTCAAAGCGGTAATCGGCATAGTTCTCGGTGATGCCCCATTGCTCCGGCAGCACAAAACGCCCGCTGATGCGATTGTCGGCGTGGAACAGCCGAGCTTGGTAAATGCCCCGTGCGCGCAGTTCTGTCTGCACCTTGCCGTCGAGTTCAAAACGCTCCGGAAGGAAATACAAACGACCACGCACTTCACGGGTTTCTTCGTAGCGCTTGTTGAGCTTTTCATTGAGCTTCCACTCACGCACGGTCTTGCGATACGGCACCACCATCACCGGGCCGGTGAGGCGTTGGGCGTAGCTGGAGCTGCGTGCGATGTCCATCAGTACGCCGTCGCGCAGTTGCTGGCGGTCGCTGATGATGCCGTTGATCATCAGCAACGGAATCAGCAACAGCAGGATCAGCAGCGCAATCGCGCCAAGTTTGAAAAGCAGGCTGCGGTTCATGGGTCTCTCCCTGTTTTGATGGAGAGAGAGTGGGCCGCGCATGTGGGGGATTTATGTGGGCAATGTGGAGACTGTGTGGAGATGCAGTTCTACGCGCACGCCGCCAGGGACGTTACCGATCTGCAATGCGCCGCCGTGAAGCTTCATCACTTCCTCGACAAAGTTGAGGCCCAGCCCCGTGCTTTTGCGTCCGCTGGCCGGGCGTGGCAGGGAATAAAAACGTTCGCTCAGGCGCGGCAACGCGTAGTCGGGAATCGGTGCGGCCTGGTTGAACAGGCTCACCTGCACATCGTTATGGTGCGTCTGTGCAGCGAATGCCAACAGGCCGCCAGGGGGGGTGAAATCCAAGGCGTTCTCCAGCAGATTGCCCAGTGCCTGGCGAAGGAGGAAGGGCTCGCCGAACACCTTCACATCCGCCGCAATCGTCTGCTCCACTTGCAAGCCGGCGCCTTCGATCCGCGCACATTGGGCCTTGAGCACGTCGTCGACCAAGGCTGCCAGCGGGATACTCACCTGCTCTTCCAGGCCTTGGCGTTGTTCCACTTGCGCCAGGTTCAGCAAGCGCTCGATCAACTGCTGCAGGCGTGCGCTTTCACTGTCGATATTGCCGACAAAACGCTGCTGCTGCTCGCGGGTCATATCACCCTGCAACAGCTCTGCCGCGCCACGAATCGCCGCCAATGGGCTTTTCAATTCATGGGTCAGGGTGTGCACGTAATGCTCGACGTAGGCCTTGCCCTCCAGTTGCGTGCGCATGTGCTCCACGGCAGTGGATAACTGCTTCAACTCGCCGCCACGGTAGTGAGGCAACTCGGCGCGCCGGCCTTCGCTGACCGCCTCGGCATAGGCCGTCAGCCGTCGCAGCGCGACGCTCAACCACCACGACAACAGCGCGCCCAACAGCAGGCCCAGGATGACTAATCCGGCGCCGTACCACAGCAGGCGCCGCTCAGTGCGATCCACATAAGGCTGCAATGAACTGTTGGGCTTGGCCACGGTGACCACGCCGATGATCTGGCCGTTGTCGCGGATCGGTGCACCTACGTGCATCACTGATGAAGTGGCGTCATCCGGTTGGCTGCGGGTGGAGCGTGCGCCGTATTCGCCGCGCAGCGTCAGGTAAACATCGTTCCATTTGGAGTAGTCCTGGCCCACCGCTTCGCCTGTGGAGTCGAGCAACACGATGCCTTTGGCGTCGGTGACATAGATCCGGTGGTTGACCTGGTTTTTCGGCAGGCCCCAGATGGTCGCGCCCGGCTGACGGTTCCCGTAGGCCTTGAGCAATTCCTGCCAGTGGCTTTGGCCGAGGGTGCGGTTTTTGACGTCATCGCGCAGGATCTCGGCCAACAGGTTGGCGGTGTCCACCAGGGTTTCCTCGGTGGACTGGCGCACGCCGGGACGGATTTCCTTCATCACCGTGCTGAGCACGAAGTAACCGGTGAGGCCGATAAACAGCGCGTACACCAGGAAAATCCGCAGCCCCAGGCGCATCAGCTGTTGCTCGGGCTGTAGCTGTAGCCCAGGCCGCGATGGGTCTGGATCGGTTCGGCGTCCGCCGCCACGCTACGCAGTTTGCTGCGCAGGCTTTTGATATGGCTGTCGATATTGCGCTCGTAGCCGGCATCCGCCGGTACGCCTACCGCATCCAGCAATTGCTCGCGGCTGAACACCCGCTCGGGTTGCTCCAGCAGGCTCTGCAGCAGGCGGAATTCATGGCGCGTGAGGCTCAGGGGCTGGCCCCGATAGGTGATCTGCATGCGTTCCAGGTCCACCTGGAACACCGCCGGTGCAACGCCAGGGCCGACCCGCTTGAGAATCGCCCTGACCCGCGCCGCCACTTCCCGTGGGCTGAACGGCTTGACCACATAATCATCGGCGCCGATTTCCAGCCCCACTACCCGGTCGATCTCTGCATCGCGCGCGCTGAGGAACATCACCGGCACTTCGGTGAAGCGGCGCAATTGCTTGCAGGTTTCAAAACCGCTGATGTCGGGCAGGCCGATGTCGAGGATGATCAAGTCGGCGGGCGTCTGACGCTGATGGGCCAATGCCTCCTGGCCGAGACTCAGCCAGGTGGTGGTAAAGCCCTCGCCTTGCAGGGCGAATATCAGCGTGTCGGCTATCGCCGCTTCGTCTTCGACAATCAGGATGTGGGGCATGGGTTCAAATCAGCAGTCCGGTTTGTCGGCAGTGTACCGACGAGCCGGGTTTACCGCTGCGCCAAATTCACGCAAGGCCTTGGCGCCGATCAGCAACGGATAATTGAAGCTGCTGCGGTCGGTCAGGTTGACCTCGACGGTCCGCTTGACGTTGCCCAGACACATTTCCAGGTCGATCACCGGGCGCTTGGCGACGCTGGCTTCGTCCTTGTCGTCGTCTTCGTCGGCGCGGCTCTTGATCTTGCTGATGCGCGAGACCTTGTGTTCGTAGACCTTATCGGAGGCGTCCTTGCCGCCGAGACGGAAGCGCACCCAATCATCGCCATCACGGGTGAAGGTGTCGATGTCGCGGGCCGACAGCGAGGCGGTCAGCGCGCCGGTGTCCATCTTGGCCTTGAAGGTTTCGCCGATCTCCGGCAGTTGAATGTATTCGTAGCGGCCGTAAAGGGTCGGTTCGGCTGCCATGACAGGCAGCGCAACGAGGGCAAGCAAGGCAAGGATAGATTTCACGTAGGTGGTTTCCTTGAATTAAGTAGTCGGATTCTAGACCGCAAAAGCGACCGTTAGTTAGTCAGCCCAACATACCCGGAACATTGTGAAACATTCGTCCGACACTTTGCGATTTGGCCTCTAGACTCAGCTTGCTTATCATGATCCGCCCACAAGATCCCAAGAGTTGCTTATGCGCCGCCTGCTCACCGGCTGTTTGGTCACCCTGCTGCTGTTACTCAATACGCTGATCCTGATCGGCCCCTTGCTGGTGTTCGCCCTGCTCAAGCTGGTGGCACCGGGGCGCTACCGTGACTATGCGTCATGGGCGGTGATGTGGATCGCCGAGACCTGGGCCGAGATCGACAAACTGATCTTCGCCCGCTGCATCCCGACGCAATGGGACATTCGCGGCGGCGACGACTTGCGCAGGGACACCTCCTACCTGGTCATCAGCAACCACCAGTCCTGGGTGGATATTCCGGCGCTGATCCAGGCGCTCAACCGGCGTACGCCGTTCTTTAAATTCTTCCTGAAAAAAGAACTGATCTGGGTGCCCTTCCTGGGCCTGGCCTGGTGGGCGCTGGATTACCCGTTCATGAAACGCTACACCAAGGCGTTCCTGGCCAAGCACCCCGAGCTGGCGGGCCAGGATTTGAAGATCACCAAACAAGCCTGTGAGCTGTTCAAGCGCCAGCCGGTGACGGTGGTCAATTACCTGGAAGGCACGCGGTTCAGCGAGGCCAAACGCACACAGCAGGACTCACCCTTCACCCAGTTGCTCAAACCCAAGGCAGGCGGTGTGGCGTTTGTGCTGGCAGCGATGGGGGAACAGCTGGACGCAATCCTCGACGTCACGGTGGTCTATCCGCAGCAGAAGATTCCGGGGTTCTGGGACTTGATCAGCGGCGCGGTGCCGAAGGTGATCATCGACATCCAGACCCGTGAGCTGGACCCGGCGTTGTGGCAGGGAGATTACGAAAACGATCCAGCATTTCGCCAGACCGTCCAGAACTGGGTCAACCAGCTCTGGAAGGAGAAAGACGCGCGCATCGAACAACTGCGCGCGCAGAGCATTTAGCTGCCGGTGCCCCAGGCCTGGGCCAGTTTGCCCAGCACCGAACTGCTGGCGCCCTGGCCGCCCAGGTATTGCAGGATCACCGGAGCAAATTGGGCGATCATGCCGCTGTCCATGCCCAACGCGCTGAACGCGGTGTTGAGGTCGTTGGTGTTCTTCACGTTACCCAGCAAGCCGTCCAGGCCGCTGGTTTTGCTGCCACCGGTCTGGCCGAGCATCCCGCTCAAGGCC
The DNA here is from genome assembly GCF_021391435.1 of Pseudomonas sivasensis. Classification (NCBI taxonomy): domain Bacteria; kingdom Pseudomonadati; phylum Pseudomonadota; class Gammaproteobacteria; order Pseudomonadales; family Pseudomonadaceae; genus Pseudomonas; species Pseudomonas sivasensis. The sequence goes on from NZ_CP090029.1 coordinate 5,770,713, forward strand.
CCGAGGCTGCCCAATGCATTGTTGCCCGACAGCTGATCCAGGCCCGGCACACTGTTGCCCAGTTGCGAATAATCGTTGCCGCTCAGTTTGTTCTTGGCCAGGCCCAACATCGCGCCGGTGCCACCAACGGCTTGCTCGGGGGTGATATTGAGTTGCGAGGTCAGCGCGCTCAGCAAACCGGCCGTCTCGGACGACGGTGCGGCGGCAGCGGCTTTGTTGCTACCGCCCTGCATGCCGGAAATGGCATTGGCCGCATCACCAAGGCTGAAGCCCGCGGCGAGTACGGGGCCGGCCGCCAGAGTCATCAGGCAGGAAAGGGCGAAACCGCGTGAAATCTTCATTGAAACAACCTCTGGATATAGGTGCGAAAGCAGGCGTTTGACTGGGCATTCCGGGGGATTGTTCCCACACACGCATCCGAATCGCCCTGCCCTACGTATAGGCTTCATACGCTGCCCGGAGCTGGATGGAATGAATGCCCAAGCTGAACTAACCTCTGCCTACCGTGCGCAGTCCCGTCGCCCTCAAACGAGAGCCTGGAGAAGCCCTATTACGCTCACTGATGCTGACACGTTGCGGCCCCTGCTGGCCCAATGCGCCTTGGGCAATCGCCAAGCGTTTGAAACGCTCTATCGCAGTGTTTCGCCGCGTCTGCACGGGGTCGCCATGGTGTTTATGGGACGCCAGGACCTGGCTGAAGAGGTGCTGCAGGAAGCCTTCGTACGCATCTGGTACAACGCCTCGCGCTACGAAGCCCACCTGGCGGCGCCGATGACCTGGATGATCAACATCACCCGCAACCTGGCCATCGACCAACTGCGTAAACGCCGCGAACAGCCTTTGGCCGACGGTCAACAGGACGCCTTGCTCGACGAAGGCCCCAGCGCCTACGAACGGCTCGACAGCGAACGCGAAGCCCGCGCGCTCAACCGCTGCCTCGACACCCTCGACGGCATGCAGCGTCAATCGATCACTGTGGCTTACTTCCAGGGCCTGTCGTGTTCGGAGTTGGCCGAACACTTGGCCGCGCCGCTGGGCTCGGTCAAATCCTGGATTCGCCGTGGCATGGAGCGCCTGCGCAGGTGCCTTGAATCATGAACTACAAAACCACAGCCCTGCGCCGCGCCCTGGCCGCCGACTACGCCATCGGACTGATGCCCGCCACCGCCCGTCGGCGTTTTGATGCGCTGTTATTGGAAGACGCCGCGCTGCGCGTTGAACTGGGCCATTGGCAGGAAGCGCTTGCCAGCCTGACCGGCGCATTGCCCGAGCGGCCGGTGCCCGAGCATGTGTGGGCGGGCATCAAGTCACGGATCGAGCCGCAGGTGCTGCACATGCCGGCCAAGAAACCGTTGTGGACGAACCTGCGACTGTGGGCGGCGGCGTTCGGGATTGTTATCGCAGTGCTGGTGGGCGTGTTGTACCAGCGCGACCTGGGTGTGGCGTACAACGCCACACTGGTCGCCGCCAACCAACAACCCGCGTTGCAGATCAAGGCCTTTGCCGACCACCTGCAAGTGGAACCCTTGTCACTGGCCGCCGTGACGTCGGCACAGGACCTGGAATTGTGGGCCATCAAGCCCGGAGGCAAACCGATCTCCCTGGGCCTGGTGCCCGCAGTGGGCAAAGGCCGAATCCAACTGAGCGAAGCGCAGCGAGCCTTGCTTACCGCACCGCTGACCTTGGCCGTGAGCCTGGAACCACACGGCGGCTCGCCCACCGGGCAACCCACCGGACCGGTGCTGTATCAGGGCCAATTGGCATCACTTTGACCTGCAAGGGGGCCAGGAACCCATCGCGCAAACCAGAGTCCATGACAGCACTGAAAGCCCTGTCAGGAACAACGTTATGAGCGCGACACGCCCCACAATCATTGAGCCCAAGCCGCCTTTCTGGAGCCGTCCACGCCTGTTTATCGGCGTCTGCGTGGCCGTGATCGCCGGCCTCGGCGGCGCGTTCTACACTCAGGACAACGTCAAGTCCGCCGCCACCCTGATCACCACCACCCAACAGCCGGCGGCGCAGGTCATGGCGCACAAGGATTACCTGGAAGTGCAACCCATCGCAATCACCGCACCCGCGCCGGACCAGAGCCTGGAACTGTGGGCGATACCCGACGGCGGCAAGCCCGTGTCACTTGGACTGATACCGGAGGATGGCGAAGGCATCATCGGCTTGAACCCGAGGCAGCAGGCCTCGATCAGCAAACCGGTGGAATTGATGGTGAGCGCGGAGAGCAAAGGCGGCTCAGTGAGCAAGCAACCGACGGGGCCGACGGTCTATCAGGGGGCTTTGGCAACGCGCTGAGCCCATTGCCGCAGGGTGCTCTGAGCACCCCGTTTTTTATCAAAATTGAATCTAAGCCACTGTCATTTCTCACAGTAGATGCTTGATAAAAACTCCCTCAGCATTCAAGTCCAATGCACAAGGGAGTCTCTCTCATGAACCTCAACCGTGTTGTTTGCCTACTGGCAATGCTCACTGTGAGCGGTCACGTCTTTGCACAAACTTCTTCCTGCCCCAAGCCTGCCGACATCAAGCAATACCGGATGGACAAAGGCGGCTACCACTATGTGGCTGATGGTCCCTTGGATCAGAAATGGGCCGGCGAGAACGAGACCGCTAAAGAACTGCGCATGGCAAGCCTGGAATTCACGGCGGCAAACTACAAGCCCCTAAACGACGAGAGAAACAGCATGCCTGCGGTCATCTGTGATTACTCCGGGGCCGGCGATGACGCCGTGAGACTGGTACTAAAACCTGTGCATCAGTTCTCACATGCGCCCAATACGTTCTGGGAAGCCAACTACTGCAAGGCTAATGACAACTTGAAATGCATGTTCAACCATCAATGAACGTTGCGCTGCGTAGGGCTGATTTGTAGTCATCAGCCCTAACTTAGGTAGTCCGTTTCCGAAGCGCTACCAACTTCCTTGTACACGCCTTACATCCCTTATGGCGCCTTCTTATAGTCCTGCACCTCAGTCTTGGAGGTGTACGCGATGCAGGGACCTTACGCATTTATCAATGAACGGCCGCAGCCTTATCCGTTGCTCAAACTGAGCCTTTCTCTCACCCCAAATACCCAAACCAAGTTCGACATCCTCAACCAACACATTCGCAACACCGTAGTACTGCCTGGACATTTGGTCATTATCGGGGACAGCCGAACAGCTTCCTGTACCGCTGAAGAAGCCCGACTGATGCGATCGGCAGCCAACATCAAGCATGCGCTGTTGGCACACTCCGCCGCGGATCAATTTATGATCAAAAACTACGATCAATTGCAGACCATCATGTCCCATGCGTCTTTGGGCATCGGCAGTGTGAGCGGTGCTTGGAGCAATCACCTGACGCAGATCGAGCAGACGCTCAAGGAAATCGATGAATTGCATAAGCAGTACCTGAGGAACGGTACCGTGAGTGCGAGAAATGAATTTCTGGCTAAGCGTAGGGCGTTGTTTGCGAAGCTGGATACCCAACTCTCCGGGATGGCGCGCTTTGGTACGGGGCTGAAGAATGAAGGTTCAATCAAGAGAATGCTGGGGATCTCCAGCAAGAGCTATTGGCATCACGGGGAGATTCGCGGGTATGAGGACACAGTCGAGCGTATAGCCAAGGCGTCGCAGATATTGAAGAAGGGCACTTACATTGGTCTTGCGCTGGATGTTGGGTCGACAGCATTGGAGATAGCAGAGGCGTGTTCCACCGGGCGTGAGCAAGAATGTACGCGGGCGAAATATGTTGAAGGAGGCAAGTTGGTAGCTGGCGTTGGTGGCTCATACTTGGGAGCAAGACTTGGAGCCTCGATTGGCATCGGCGCCTGCATGTTAGTTTTTGGAATACCCACGGCTGGCGCCGGAGCCTTGGCATGTGCCATCGTCGGCGGTGCCGCAGGCGGCCTAGGGGGAGCCGCGCTGGGAACCGGACTTGCGCAAAGCACAGGCGATTTTATCTATAAGACTGCGAGGGATTAAATGGTCTGGTTCTACCTCGGTATTGGTTCAGTCATCCTGATGCTATTGAGCTTTCCGCTGATCTTTTGTGCCATGTATAAAAAGCTGGATGCTGCAGAAGGCTATGTGCAATACAGCACCTATCTAGTCGTGCAAAAACATATCTTCCGTAATTCACACTTTGAAGGACGCCCCCAGCGCGTATTCGCCATGGCGACGATTATTCTTATTCCAAAAATACTTCAATGGAAACATCTGGTGCTTGTTGAGGACGTTGAAAGAATACCAAGACACCTTAGGTATTGGATGGTGATACCGACACTCACTGCCTGCCTATCCTTTGCCGGCATGTTTATCAGTTGGTTTTTTATATAAGACTTATCTGCGATAAAAAAGGGCGACTCTAAGTCGCCCTTATCTATCAACTACGCCGCACTAAACAACTTATGCGGATCAATCACAAACTTCTTCGGCACGCCCGCATCGAACTCGCCATACCCACGTGGTGCGTCATCCAGGCTGATCACCTGCACACCGACGATTTCGGCAATGTTGATACGGTCCCACATGATCGCCTGCATCAGTTGGCGGTTGTACTTCATTACTGGCGTTTGCCCAGTGTGGAAGCTGTGAGATTTGGCCCAGCCCAGGCCGAAGCGGATGCTCAGGCTGCCCATTTTCGCGGCGGCATCCACAGCACCTGGATCTTCGGTGACGTACAGGCCAGGGATACCAATCTTGCCCGCCACGCGCACCACGCCCATCAGTGAGTTGAGCACCGTGGCCGGAGCTTCGGCCTTGACGCCGTCGTGACCGTGACCGCGTGCTTCAAAGCCTACGCAGTCAACCGCGCAGTCCACTTCGGGCTCGCCGAGGAGCGCGGCGATTTGTTCGTGCAATGGGGTGTCGGTGGAGAGGTCGACGATTTCAAAACCCTGGGCCTTGGCGTGGGCCAGGCGGATGGAGTTGACGTCGCCGATGATCACCACCGCCGCGCCCAACAGGCGTGCAGACGCAGCAGCTGCCAGGCCGACGGGACCGGCGCCGGCGATGTAGACGGTGCTGCCAGGGCCAACGCCAGCAGTCACCGCGCCGTGGTAGCCGGTGGGGAGAATGTCGGAGAGGCAGGTCAGGTCACGGATTTTCTCCATGGCCTTGTCACGGTCGGGCAGTTTCAGCAGGTTGAAGTCGGCGTATGGCACCAGCACGTATTCGGCCTGGCCACCGGTCCAGTCGCCCATATCGACGTAGCCATAAGCACCACCGGCACGGGCCGGGTTGACGGTCAGGCACACGCCGGTGTGCTGTTCTTTGCAGGAGCGGCAGCGGCCGCAGGCGACGTTGAAGGGGACGGAAACCAGGTCGCCGATCTTCAGGTTTTCGACGTCGCTGCCCTTCTCGATCACTTCACCAGTGATCTCGTGACCGAGCACCAGGCCGGTCTGGGCGGTGGTGCGGCCGCGCACCATGTGTTGGTCGGAGCCGCAGATGTTGGTGGAGACCACGCGCAGGATGACGCCGTGTTCAATCTTCCTGCCACGGGGGTCCTGCATTTTGGGATAGTCGATTTTCTGTACTTCGACCTTGCCGTTGCCGAGATACACGACACCACGATTACCAGACATGCTTTCACCTCGCTGTTGTTTTTATGGAACTGCGTTGCCCGTTGGGTGGGCAGCGCGTTGAGTGCTCGGGTACAGATGCTGTTATTGCGTTGTTTGTGAGGGCCTCATCGGGGGCAAGCCCCCTCCCACAGTTGACCGAGTTCTACCTTTGGAATGCGGTCGAATGTGGGAGGGGGCTTGCTCCCGATGGCGGCAGTCAGAGCACCACCGTCCGATTGGCATTCAAGAACACCCGCCGCTCAATGTGATACCCCACCGCCCGAGCCAATGTCAGCCCTTCGATGTCCCGCCCCTTGGCAATCAAATCCTCGGGATAGTGGCTGTGATCCACCACCTCCACGCCTTGGGCGATGATCGGACCTTCGTCCAGATCGTTGTTGATGTAATGCGCCGTAGCGCCGACGAGTTTCACGCCCTTGTTGTACGCCTGGTGATAAGGCTTGGCGCCCTTGAACCCCGGCAGCAACGAGTGGTGGATATTGATGGCCTTGCCGTCCAGCTTGCGGCACAGCTCCGGCGACAGCACTTGCATGTAGCGCGCAAGGATCACCAATTCGGCGCCCGTCTCTTCAATCACCTGCCACACCTGACGCTCCTGGGACGGTTTGTCGTTGGGGTCGAGGGGGAAATGGTAGTAGGGAATTTGATGCCAGTCGGCCAAAGGTTTGAGATCGGGATGGTTGGACACCACTGCGACCACATCCATGGACAGCTGACCGATACGCTGGCGGTACAGCAGGTCGTTAAGGCAGTGATCGGCCTTGGAGACCATGATCACCACTTTTGGCCGGTAGTTCGGCGCCGTCAGCTCGAAGATCATGCCAAAGGCTTCACCGCGCGTGGCCAGGCCATCGCGGAAAGCCTGCTCGTCGAAGCCATCCGGCTGGCGGAATTCGACGCGAATAAAAAACCGACCCGAGAGACGGTCATCGAACGAATGGTGCTCGGTGACGTAGCAGCCCTGTTCGAACAGATAGCGGGTGACCGCGTCCACCGTGCCGAGCACGCTGGGGCAGTCGGCGGTCAAAATCCATGTATCGGGTGCGCGGCTCATACTGGAATCCTCAGGCCCTTGTGGCGAGGGGGCTTGTCCCCCGTTGAGCTGCGAAGCAGCTCCAAAACCCGCCACTCGGTTATTGCAGAAAAAATGCGCTGACCTTATTGGGACCGCTGCGCGCTCCAACGGGGGGCAAGCCCCCTCGCCACAAGAGCGCCCACTCGATCAGGCTTGAACGCTCAGGCCGAATTCGGCCGAGGCGTCCTGCAACCACAACCACCAGTAATCCGAGAAGCTGCGACGAATCACCAGTTCCCAGGTGTCTTCAGCCGTGTGGCGGATCACCAATTGCGACTTGGCGAACACCGTGCCCACTGCCTTGCCCACCGGGAAGTTGTTGGGGTGCACGTCGTAGCTGGTGGATTTCATCAGCACATCACGCACGTTCGGGCCGCTCAGTTCGAGGATCTGCTGACCGCCGCTGACGTTGACGACCTGGATATGCAAATCACCCAGAGCGGCGCGCAGGTTTTGTTCGGCGGCGAATTCCTCACCGCTTGGCACGATCAGCAACCACTCATCCGGGCCGAGCCATTGCAGGCTGGTTTCGCCTTTGACGATGACCTGCAGGGCGCCGGGCAGTTCGATGCCCAGGGCCTTGTGCACGCCGGCGGCGAAGGCTGCGTCATGGCCGTCACCACGAAGGGTCAGGTGGCCGAGGAGTTTCTTTTCACGCACGGTCACGCCGGCGTTCTTGCGGCCCTTACCGACCAGGCTGGCGAGGTCGGCATGGTGCAGCGACGACTCGGCCTTGGCGCCGGAGGTGGGGCGTTGTTGGTAAACATTGGCTGCTGTCATGGAGCACCTTTCCTGAATTCTGTTGTGAGACTGATGGCCTCATCGGGGGCAAGCCCCCTCCCACATTTGAAAGTATTCACACATCAAAATGTGGGAGGGGGCTTGCTCCCGATGGCCGCGCCGCGGTCTGTCAGATGTTCTGCCGATCACCCTTAGGATCAAAGAACACCGAAGACACAATCTCCGCCTCGATCACGCTGCCATCCGCCTGAGGTGAGAACACCCGCTCGCCGATGCGCTTCAAGCCGCCCTTCACCACGCCCATGGCAAACGAATAGCCCAGGGAGTTATGCGCATAACTTGAGGTGACGTGGCCGACCATCTTCATCGGGATCGACTGCTTCGGATCGAACACCAGTTGCGCGCCTTCCGGCAGCCACACAGTCGGGTCGATCGGCTTTAAGCCCACCAGTTGCTTACGCTCTTCGCGCACGCAGTCTTCACGGTTCATCCCACGCCAGCCGATCCACGAGAACGGTTTGGTGCGGCCAACGCACCAGCCCATGTTCAGGTCGTCCGGGGTCATCGAGCCGTCGGTGTCCTGGCCGACGATGATGAAGCCCTTCTCGGCCCGCAGTACGTGCATGGTTTCGGTGCCGTACGGGGTCAGGTTGTATTTCTTGCCGGCCTCGACGATCTGTTCCAGCACGCCCATGGCGTAGTCGGCCTGCACGTTGACTTCGTACGACAGCTCACCGGTAAACGAGATACGGAACACCCGCGCCGGCACACCGCCCACCAGGCCTTCTTTCCAAGTCATGAACGGGAAACCGTCCTTGTCCAGGTCGATGTCGGTGACTTCGGCCAGCAGCTTGCGGCTGTTAGGACCGGACAGGGTCATGGTCGCCCAATGGTCGGTGACCGAGGTGAAGTACACCTTGAGGTCCGGCCATTCGGTCTGTTGGTAGATTTCCAGCCACTGCAGCACACGGGCGGCGCCGCCGGTGGTGGTGGTCATCAGGAAGTGGTTGTCGGCGAGACAGGCGGTGACGCCGTCGTCGAAGACCATGCCGTCTTCCTTGCACATCAGGCCGTAACGCGCCTTGCCCACATCGAGCTTGGTCCAGGCGTTGCTGTAGATGCGGTTGAGGAACTCGCGCGCATCCGGGCCCTGGATGTCGATCTTGCCGAGGGTGGACGCATCCAGCAGGCCGACGCTGTCGCGCACGGCCAGGCATTCGCGTTTCACCGCGGCGTGCAGGTCTTCACCGTTGCGCGGGAAGTACCACGGGCGTTTCCACTGACCGACGTCTTCAAACTCGGCGCCGTTTTTCACGTGCCAGGCTTGCAGCGCGGTGTAGCGCACGGGTTCGAAGATGTGCCCACAGTGCCGGCCCGCTACCGCGCCGAAGGTCACCGGCGTGTAGTTGGGGCGGAACATGGTGGTGCCCATCTGCGGAATGGTCACGTTCAGCGAGCGCGCGGCAATCGCCAGGCCGTTGACGTTGCCGAGCTTGCCCTGGTCGGTGCCGAAGCCCAACGCGGTGTAGCGTTTGACGTGTTCCACCGACTCGAAACCTTCGCGGGTGGCGAGTTCGATGGCGGCGGCGGTGACGTCGTTCTGCAGGTCGACAAATTGCTTCGGCGCCCGTGCGGTTGCTTTCTCGTGAGGCACTTGGAACAACGCCAGGGTTGGCTCTTCCAGACGGCTCAAGGCTTTTGGCAGCGTACCTTCCACCGGGGCAAAACCGACTTCGCTGGCCGCGCGTACGCCGCCTTCAAAACCATCCGCCAGGGAATCGCCAAGGCCGTAGACGCCGTTGATGCCACCGACGCACACACGTTTCTGCGGTGCTTCGCCCGGTACAAAACCGAGGATGTCTTCGCGCCAGGTCGGCTTGCCACCCAGGTGCGAGGCCAAGTGGACCACCGGGCTGTAGCCGCCGGAGCTGGCCACCAGGTCGCAGTCCAGCCACTCGCCGGGGCTGGTGACTTTATGCGCCTTGACGTCGATCGCGGCGATACGCGCAGCGGTCACGCGCTTGGTGCCACGAGCCTCGATCACGGCGCTGCCGGTGAGGATACGAATACCTTTGGCGCGAGCTTCTTCAACCAGCGCGCCGCGTGGGTTGTGGCGCACATCCGCCACCGCGACTACTTGCAGACCGGCATCGAGCCAGTCCAGCGCAACGCGGTAAGCGTGGTCGTTGTTGGTCGACAGCACCAGCTTTTTACCCGGTGCTACGCCATAGCGACGCACGTAGGTGGAAACCGCACCCGCGAGCATATTGCCCGGCACGTCGTTGTTGCCGTACACCAGCGGACGCTCGCAAGCACCGGTCGCCAGCACCACACGCTTGGCACGCACGCGGTGGATGCGCTGGCGCACCACACCAATCGGCGCACGGTCACCCAAGTGATCGGTGAGGCGCTCGTGAATGGTCAGGAAGTTATGGTCGTGGTAACCGTTGACGGTGGCGCGGGGCAGCAGCACCACGTCCGGCAGGGATTTCAGTTCGGCGATGACACTCGCGACCCATTCAGTGGCCGGCTTGCCGTCGAGGCTTTCGCGGGAATCGAGCAGCGAACCGCCGAACTCTTCCTGCTCATCGGCGATGATCACGCGGGCACCGCTGCGCGCAGCAGCCAGTGCAGCAGCGAGGCCGGCGGGGCCTGCGCCGACCACCAGCACGTCGCAGTGACGGTTGAAGTTGTCGTAGGTGTCCGGGTCGTTCTCGGTCGGCGAGCGACCCAGCCCTGCGGCCTTACGGATGTACTTCTCGTAGGTCATCCAGAACGATTGCGGGTACATGAAGGTTTTGTAGTAGAAACCCGGCGGCATCAGCTTGCCGCCGACCTTGCCGAGAATGCCCATCATGTCGTTGTTGACGCTCGGCCAGCCGTTGGTGCTGGTGGCGACCAGGCCTTGGTACAGCGCCTGTTGCGTGGCGCGCACGTTAGGGATTTGCGTGGCTTCGGTGGCGCCGATCTGCAGCACCGCGTTTGGCTCTTCAGCGCCGGCAGCAAAGATGCCCCGTGGACGCGAGTACTTGAAGCTGCGGCCAATGATGTCGACGCCGTTGGCCAGCAATGCAGCGGCCAGGGTATCGCCTTCAAAGCCTTTGTAGCTCTGGCCGTTGAAGCTGAAGGTCAGGACTTTATTCCGGTCGATCCGGCCACCGTTGGACAGGCGATTGATCTGGCTCATACCTTCTCTCCAGAGGCCTTGGCGGTGAATTGCGGCTTCTCACCGATCTTGTAGGTTTCAAGAATTTCGTAGGTCACGGTGTCGCGGGTCGCGTTGAAATATTGGCGGCAACCGGCGGCATGGATCCACAGTTCGTGATGCAGGCCGCGCGGGTTGTCGCGGAAGAACATGTAGTCGCCCCACTGCTCGTCGGTGCAGGCATTAGGGTCCAGCGGGCGCGGGATGTGCGCTTGGCCGGACGCGTGGAATTCCTCTTCGGAGCGCAGTTCGCCACAGTGAGGACAGAAGATATGCAACATAGGAAATTTCTCCTGTTAGTGGGCGACGGCCGCAGCGCCGTGTTCGTCGATCAACGCACCGTTGTGGAAACGGTCGATGGAGAAAGGTGCAGCCAATGGGTGCATTTCACCCTTGGCGAGACTCGCGGCAAACACGTTGCCTGAGCCCGGCGTAGCCTTGAAGCCACCGGTGCCCCAACCGCAGTTGAAGAACATGTTCGGCACTGGGGTCTTGGAGATGATCGGGCAGGCGTCCGGCGTGGTGTCGACGATGCCGCCCCACTGACGGTTCATGCGCACGCGCGACAGCACCGGGAACATCTCGACGATGGCCTGGATGGTGTGTTCGATCACCGGGTATGAGCCGCGCTGGCCGTAGCCGTTGTAGCCGTCGATACCGGCGCCGATCACCAGGTCGCCCTTGTCGGACTGGCTGATGTAACCGTGCACGGCGTTGGACATGATCACGCTGTCGATAATCGGCTTGATCGGCTCCGACACCAACGCTTGCAGCGGGTGGGATTCGATCGGCAGGCGGAAACCCGCGAGCGAAGCCATGTGGCCGGAGTTACCCGCCGTCACCACACCGACGCGCTTGGCGCCGATAAAGCCCTTGTTGGTTTCCACACCGATGCACACGCCGTTTTCCTTGCGGAAACCGATCACTTCGGTCTGCTGGATCAGGTCCACGCCGAGTGCGTCAGCGGCGCGGGCAAAGCCCCAGGCCACGGCATCGTGACGGGCCACGCCGCCGCGACGTTGCACGGTGGCGCCAAGCACCGGGTAGCGGGTGTTCTTGGAGCAATCCAGGTACGGAATCTCGTCGGCCACTTGCTTGGCATTGAGCAGTTCGCCGTCCACGCCGTTGAGGCGGTTGGCGCTCACACGGCGCTCGGAATCACGGATGTCCTGCAGGGTGTGGCACAGGTTGTACACGCCACGCTGGGAGAACATCACGTTGTAGTTCAGGTCCTGGGACAGGCCTTCCCACAGTTTCATCGCGTGCTCGTACAGGTGCGCCGACTCATCCCACAGGTAGTTGGAACGCACGATGGTGGTGTTGCGCGCGGTGTTACCGCCGCCCAACCAACCTTTCTCGACCACGGCCACGTTGGTGATGCCGTGCTCTTTCGCCAAGTAGTAGGCGGTCGCCAGACCATGCCCGCCGCCGCCGACGATAACCACGTCGTAGACCTTTTTCGGGGTCGGCGTGCGCCACATCTTCTGCCAGTTTTCGTGGTGGCTGAGGGAGTGCTTGAAGAGGCCGAAGCCCGAGTAGCGTTGCATAGTCATTACTCCAAAACCGCGCTCAGCGATAAACCGGGAAATCAGCGCACAGGGCAGACACGTGCTTGGCCACGTTGGCCTCGACGTCGGCATCGCCGAGGTTGTCGAGGATGTCGCAGATCCAGCCGGCCAACTCAACACACTGCGCCACTTTGAAACCGCGCGTGGTCACCGCCGGGGTGCCGATGCGAAGGCCCGAGGTCACGAACGGCGACTGCGGGTCATTCGGCACGGCGTTTTTGTTGACGGTGATGTGGGCGCGACCGAGGGCGGCATCCGCCTCTTTGCCGGTGAGGCCCTGACGGATCAGGCTGACCAGGAACAAGTGGTTATCGGTGCCGCCGGACACTACATCGTAGCCGCGTTTGATAAACACGCCGGCCATGGCCTGGGCGTTGTCGATCACCTGCTGCTGGTAGACCTTGAAGCCTGGCTCCTGGGCTTCCTTGAAGCACACGGCCTTGCCGGCGATCACATGCATCAGCGGGCCGCCCTGGGCGCCAGGGAACACGGCGGCGTTGAGTTTCTTTTCAATTTCTTCGTTGGCCTTGGCCAGGATCAAACCGCCACGTGGACCGCGCAGGGTCTTGTGGGTAGTGGTGGTGACCACGTCTGCGTAGGGCAGCGGGTTCGGGTACAGGCCGGCGGCAACCAGGCCGGCGACGTGGGCCATGTCGACGAACAGCAGCGCGCCGACTTTGTCAGCGATGGCGCGAAAACGTGGGAAATCCAGGGTCTTGGAGTAGGCAGAGAAACCGGCCACCACCATTTTCGGCTTGTGCTCGACGGCCAGGCGCTCGACTTCGTCGTAGTCGATCAGGCCGGTGTCGGTGTTGATGCCGTATTGCACCGCGTTGTAGAGCTTGCCCGAGGACGACACTTTGGCGCCGTGGGTCAGGTGACCGCCGTGGGCCAGGCTCATGCCCAGGATGGTGTCGCCGGCATTGATCAACGCCAGGTACACAGCGCTGTTGGCAGACGAACCGGAGTGTGGCTGCACGTTGGCGTAATCGGCGCCGAACAGTTGCTTGGCGCGCTCGATGGCCAGGGCTTCAACCTTGTCCACGTGCTCGCAGCCACCGTAGTAGCGCTTGCCTGGGTAGCCTTCGGCGTATTTGTTGGTGAGGCCGCTGCCTTGAGCTTCCATCACACGCTTGCTGGTGTAGTTCTCCGACGCGATCAGCTCGATATGATCTTCCTGACGCTGCTCTTCGGCATTCATGGCCGCCAGCAGTGCGTCGTCATATCCCTGGATCTGGTCTTGTTTGCTGAACATCGCGTCTCTCCCAGCCTTTCGTATTGTTGAGGCCCGTCGCAGGGCCCTTTGATGCGATGGTAGGGCTGGCGCAGACAGGCCAAATGCCTACGGACGCCACGCAAAGGTGCGTTTACGACATTGCCGGAACAACACAGAACAAATGTGGGAGGGGCTTGCTCCCGATAGCGGTGTGTCAGCCACAGCATGTGCAAGCTGATCCACCGCTATCGGGAGCAAGCCCCCTCCCACAATGGGTCAGGTGATGAACTTGCGAAGGAGTAGCAGCAGCAGGAAATGCGCGGGATAGAGCACATACGCCCAACGACGCATGGCCGGGGGCCCGGCGCTATTGGCATGTCGCAATAAGACCAATCCGGCCAATGGCGCAATCAGGCATGCAGCCAACCCCAACAGCGCCACCGGCGTGCCGCTATTGAGCAGGATCTGCCACTGGTTGGCCGCGACGCAGACCAGGCCCGGCAACACACTGAAATACCAAGGCCGACTAAACACCAGCAGCATCGCCAATGGCAGCAATACACCAAAGAAACCGAACATTAAGTGGGATGAAAATACGGCCGCTATCGTGGCGGCGATCAACGCCAATCCTCGATCAATAAGCGCCTTCTGCTGCCATCCTCGGGCAACCAGCAAGCCCAAGGCCAAGGTCGGCAGCACATTCAACGTATCGGCATCGTCGATAAACATCCGGTACGGCACTTCGCTGATCACACTGAACAGCAGCAGCCAGCCCAGGTAACGCCAATGCCCAGTCACCGGTGCGTTTGCGACGCGGTGCAGGTTCGCCGCAATCGCCAGGCAAAACCACGGGAACGCCAAGCGCCCCGGTACGTAGAGGCCATCGAGGCTCAAGCCGACATAACGCAGGTGGTCGAGCACCATGCTCAGCAGCGCCAGCCACTTGAGCAAATCCAAAGCGCCATCACGGACACGTCCGACAGGTATCGTTTCAGTACCGTGCATAATTCCCCAGTGACTTTGCATTTACAGAGCGTGCGTACGCCCGACAATCTTGGTTAAAGTGCGCACCAACATCGACCACAGGAATGGGCCATGACCGACAAGAGCCAACAATTCGCCAGTGACAACTATTCGGGCATTTGCCCGGAAGCCTGGGCCGCCATGGAACAAGCCAACCAAGGCCATCAACGCGCCTATGGCGATGATGAATGGACCCACCGCGCCGCCGACGGTTTCCGCAACCTGTTCGAAACCGACTGCGAAGTGTTCTTCGCCTTCAACGGCACCGCCGCCAACTCACTGGCGCTGTCCTCCTTGTGCCAGAGCTACCATAGCGTGATTTGCTCGGAAACGGCCCACGTCGAAACCGACGAATGCGGCGCGCCAGAGTTTTTCTCCAACGGCTCCAAGCTGCTCGTAGCCCGCACCGAAAACGGCAAGCTGACCCCGGAATCGATCCGCGAGATCGCGCTCAAACGCCAAGACATCCATTACCCTAAACCGCGCGTAGTCACCCTGACCCAAGCCACTGAAGTCGGCAGCGTGTACACCCCGGAAGAAATCCGCGCCATCAGCGCCACTTGCAAAGAACTGGGCCTGAACCTGCACATGGACGGCGCGCGCTTTTCCAACGCCTGCGCCTTCCTCGGCTGCTCGCCAGCAGACCTGACTTGGAAAGCCGGTGTGGACGTACTGTGCTTTGGCGGCACCAAGAACGGCATGGCCGTGGGGGAAGCGATCCTGTTCTTCAACCACAAGCTGGCCGAAGACTTCGACTACCGCTGCAAACAGGCCGGCCAGCTCGCGTCGAAAATGCGCTTCCTGTCGGCGCCATGGGTGGGGCTGCTGGAAAACGACGCCTGGCTCAAACATGCACGCCACGCCAACCACTGCGCACAACTGCTGAGCAGCCTGGTGGCGGATATTCCGGGCGTGGAATTGATGTTCCCGGTACAGGCCAACGGCGTATTCCTGCAACTCTCGGAACCAGCCATTGCCGCGTTGACCGCCAAGGGCTGGCGCTTCTACACCTTCATCGGTAAAGGCGGCGCGCGATTCATGTGCGCGTGGGATACCGAGCAAGAGCGCGTGCGCGAACTGGCCGCAGACATCCGCGAAGTCATGGGCGCCTGACAATCACTCACTGATGTGCATAAAAATGTGGGAGGGGGCTTGCTCCCGATGGCGGTGGGTCAGCTTGCACATGCAGTGACCGACACTCTGCTATCGGGAGCAAGCCCCCTCCCACATGTGGACTGTGTTGTGCCTGCAGGAAGAGCGCGTGCGCGAACTGGCCGCAGACATCCGCGAAGTCATGGGCGCCTGACAATCACTCACTGATGTGCATAAAAAATGTAGGAGGGGGCTTGCTCCCGATGGCGGTGGGTCAGCTTGCACATGCAGTGACTGACACCCTGCTATCGGGAGCAAGCCCCCTCCCACATCTGGACGGTGTTGTGCCTGGAGGAAGAGCGCGTGCGTGAACTGGCCGCAGACATCCGCGAAGTCATGGGCGCCTGACAATCACTCACTGATGTACATAAAAATGTGGGAGGGGGCTTGCTCCCGATGGCGGTGGGTCAGCTTGCACATGCAGTGGCTGACACTCTGCTATCGGGAGCAAGCCCCCTCCCACATTTGGACCGTGTTGTGCCTGTAGGAAGAGCGCGTGTGAACTGGCCGCAGACATCCGCGAAGTCATGGGCGGCCTGACAATGACTCACTGATGTGCATAAAAAATGTGGGAGGGGGCTTGCTCCCGATGGCGGTGGGTCAGCTTGCACATGCAGTGACTGACACTCTGCTATCGGGAGCAAGCCCCCTCCCACATGTGGACTGTGTTGTGCCTGCAGGAAGAGCGTTCGCGAACTGGCCGCAGACATCCGCGAAGTCATGGGCGCCTGACAATGACTCACTGATGTACATAAAAAATGTGGGAGGGGGCTTGCTCCCGATGGCGGTGGGTCAGCTTGCACATTCAGTGACTGACACTCTGCTATCGGGAGCAAGCCCCTTCCCACATCTGGACGGTGTTGTGCCTGGAGGAAGAGCGTGCGCGAACTGGCCGCAGACATCCGCGAAGTCATGGGCGCCTGACAATGACTCACTGATGTACATAAAAAAATGTGGGAGGGGGCTTGCTCCCGATGGCGGTGGGTCAGCTTGCACATGCAGTGGCTGGCACTCTGCTATCGGGAGCAAGCCCCCTCCCACATTTGGACTGTGTTGTGCCTGCTTGAGCAATCAGAACTCGATACGCACATCCCCCTTCGGCACGCTGCAGCACGACAGGATGTAACCGTCGGCTTCGTCTTCCTCGGTGATCCCGCCGTTGTGGTCCATCTCGACCTCCCCGCCCAGCTTCATCACCTTGCACGTTCCGCAAATGCCCATGCCGCAAGCTTTCGGGATCAACAGCCCAAGCTTGGCCGCCGCTGCGTGCACGGTTTCGCCCGGCGCCACGCGGATGCTCTTGCCTGACGAAATGAATTCCACCTGATGCAGATCTGCCAAATCGATTTCCGGCGCGTCGGCCGCTTGTTCGGCTTGTTCCACCGCATCGGCACGAGCTTCCGGCGGCGTCGCACCGAAGGATTCCTCGTGATAGCGCGCCATGTCGAACCCGGCCACTTCCAGCAGGCGCTTGACCGCGTTCATGTACGGCGTCGGGCCGCAGCAGAACACTTCGCGCTCCAGGAAGTCGGGCACCATCAGTTCGAGCATCTTGTGGTTCAGGTAGCCCCGATAACCGGCCCAAGGTTCGCCCAGACCGTGCTTCTCACAGATCAGGTGCAGGCTGAAGTTATCGATCCGCGACGCCATGTGCTCCAGCTCGCGGTGGTAAATGATGTCTTTGGGCGAGCGGGCGCTGTGGATAAAGGTCATGTCGACATTGGCGTTGGTGTCGTAGAACCAACGCGCCATGGACATCACGGGAGTAATCCCCACACCGCCGCTGAGGTACAAGACTTTGGGGCTTGGGAAGTCGATGGCGTTGAACAACCCCACCGGTCCGTGTACCGCCAGTTCCTGACCTTCGTGCAGCGTGTCGTGCAGCCAGTTGGACACCTTGCCGCCCGGCACACGCTTGATGGTCACCGAGAAGCTGTAAGGCACCGAGGGCGAGCTCGAAATCGTGTACGAGCGCATGATCGGCTGGCCTTCGATTTCCAGCTCCAGGGTGACAAATTGCCCCGGCTTGAAAAAGAACAGGATCGGCTGGTCGGCCATGAAGCAAAAGGTGCGCACGTCCCAGGTTTCCTGGATGACTTTGACGCAACGGACGATGTGCCGACCATTGGCCCAGGTCTGGGTAGTTACTGGATTCAGGAAACTGTTGGACATGCTGATTCTCCACTGCCGATATTCGGCTTTATGGTGGCGATTCTGCGTAACGCGAGAACCACCCATTTACCTATCTGCGACATTCACATACTTATCGCGACCAGCCCCCAACGACAGGGGGTTGCGCGTCGGGATCAGATTGGGCCATGTCGCCCATGGATAAGGATCGTCGCAACGCCGGCCCCACACTCGCACCCAACAACTACGCTTTCTTTACGCCTTGCATAGCATCAACCGTAGCCACTATTCGCCGGCCACACAGAATGGCCATGAGGACACACACGATGGACGTCACCGCAACCTTAAGCTTGGGCGATCCGCTGGAACCCGCACGCAAGGCCACCGCGCAAATGCTGCAAGAGCGCGAGCGCACGTTTTCGCTGCCGCAGCCGTTCTACTCTGATGACCGGCTGTTTGATATCGACATGCAGGAGATTTTCCAGAAAGAGTGGTTGATCGCTGGCATGACCTGCGAAATTCCCGCCAAGGGCAACTACCTGACCCTGCAAATCGGCAAGAACCCGATCATCGTGATTCGTGGCGCCGAAGGCGTGGTGCATGCGTTCCACAACGTCTGCCGCCATCGTGGTTCGCGCCTGTGCACCAGTGACAAGGGCAAGGTCGCCAAACTCGTGTGTCACTACCACCAGTGGACTTACGAGCTGGACGGCCGCCTGCTGTTTGCCGGTACCGAAATGGGCGCCGACTTCGACATGAAGCAGTACGGTTTGAAGCCGGTGAACGTGAAGACCGCCGGTGGCTACATCTTCATCAGCCTGGCCGAGAACCCGCCGGCCATTGATGACTTCCTGTCGACCCTGAACCACTACATGGAACCGTACGACATGGAGAACACCAAGGTGGCGGTGCAAACCACCTTGATGGAAAAAGCCAACTGGAAGCTGGTGCTGGAAAACAACCGCGAGTGCTACCACTGCAACGCCTCGCACCCGGAACTGCTCAAGACCCTGCTGGAATGGGACGATGTCACCGACCCGCGTGCCGACCAGGCGTTCAAGGACCACGTGGCCGCCTCCGCAGCCGCTTGGGACGCGGAAAAAATTCCTTACGCCCACGCCAGCTTCGGCCTGCGCAACCGCATCGTGCGCATGCCGCTGCTCAAGGGCACTGTGTCGATGACGCTGGACGGCAAGCAAGGCTGCGCCAAGCTGATGGGCCGCATCAAAAACCCCGATCTGGGCTCGATGCGCATCCTGCACCTGCCGCATTCCTGGAACCACTGCATGGGCGATCACATCATCGTGTTCACCGTGTGGCCAATCAGCGCCCAGGAAACCATGGTCACCACCAAGTGGATCGTGCACAAGGACGCCGTCGAAGGCGTGGACTACGACGTGGAGCGCATGCGCCAAGTGTGGGACGCCACCAACGACCAGGACCGTCGCTTGGCCGAAGAGAACCAGCGCGGGATCAACTCCACCGCTTACCAGCCAGGGCCGTACTCCAAAACCTATGAGTTCGGCGTGGTGAACTTTGTGGACTGGTACAGCGAGCGCCTGCTGAGCAATCTGGGCGCTGCACCGGCGCCTTACCTCAAAGGCGTGGCTGCACACGAATAACCGATACCCGCAGCTCAACAAGGTGGGAGGGGGACAAGCCCCCTCCCGCACTTGAACCTCACACTGCTCAATATTTGATCAAATCTCTCGCAGGCCTCTGCCAGCGCGCCCTCCAGCCTTTACCCAACAACTTATCCACAAAGCCACCCACAGTAATTGTGGGCAACTGGCTTACTTGTCCAAAATTAACTGAAGAAAATCCGTGACTTATTCAACTCCACGGGTTTCGCCCTACTTTGATCAATTTATGATCAATAGCCTGCAAGCCACGTAATACAAAGCCCACAGCGGTACGCAAACACCTTATCCACAGATCCGCCAACAGACTTTGGGGGCAACTCTGGCGACGCTGTGGAAAACCGCCTCAAACCTTCATAAACCGGGGCATCTACCGGTTTAGCGGAACAAAAAGGCCGAATTGATCAAAATACAACCAACTCACTGAGAGCCACTGTTTATATGGCCTGTAGCTGATAGCGAACATCTTATCCACAGAACCGCCAACAGAGTTTGGGGGCAAGTCGAGAATGGGCAGCGTCCTTATCCACATCAAAACGCCTGTAAAAACCGCCACTTAGCCTGGTTGTTTTTCGTACAGCGCGCTGCAGGCCTTGATTTACATGCTCTGTGGACAACCACAAACACCTTATCCACAGGCACGTGCACAGTGATTGTGGGTAACCACCGCTTATCGGCCAACTGTACAAAAAATACTCAGATTCAAAGTTCATCTACACTCACTTTTGCAGTTATATCCATTGGCCTGGGTTAATGCAGAAGTCCTTGGCGCGATAGAGGGAGATAGATCAGTGATAGGGCGGGGTCATTCCAGCCATCACTGCGCCAAAGGTTTTACGCTGATTGAATTACTACTGACGCTGGCCCTCCTGGCCACGCTTTCGACAGTGGCTTATCCGCTGACGGCGTTGATGGGTAAACGCGACAGGGAACTTGACCTGCAACGCTCGTTGCGGGAAATACGCCGTGGGATCGACGCCTACAAAGAGGCCAGCGACGACGGACGTATTGAAAAAAGTATCAGCGACAGCGGTTATCCACCCTCCCTCCAAGCATTAGTCGAGGGGGTCACGGACAAGACCGATCTCAAAGGCAAAAAACTCTTCTTCCTGCGCCGCATCCCCCGCGACCCCGTCTGCGAGTGTCCGGAACTGTTGCCCGCGCAAACCTGGCAACTGCGCAGTTACAAGAGCACCGCTGATAACCCACAAGAGGGGGAAGATGTATTCGACGTTTCGTCCCGCAGCACTCGGGAGAGTTTGAATGGAACGTCATACAGCCAGTGGTAATCGGGGTTTTACCCTGATCGAGTTGCTGGTGGTGATGGCTATCATCGCCACCCTCATGACCCTCGTGACGCCCCAGTATTTTCGCCAGCACGCCAAGGCCCAGGAAACCGTGCTGCGCCATAACCTGTCTTCCATCCGCCAGGCCCTGGACCAATACCGTGAAGACCACGGCAACAATCCCGAGTCCCTGCAAGCCCTGGTCGACCGGCGCTATTTGCGCGAAATCCCCATGGACCCGCTCACCGGCAAACGCGACACCTGGCAACTGCAACCCTCCGACGAACAAGGCCTGGGCGACGTGCGCAGCGGTGCGCCCGGCAGCGCCCACGACGGGAGCGCCTATGCAGACTGGTAAACACAGCCAGGACGGCTCGGTGTTCATGGGCATGTTGGTGACAGTGGCCGTGGTGGCCGTGATGTTGATGGAAACAGGCACGCTGTGGTCCAGCGTGTTGCAGCGCGAGCGTGAGTTGGAACTGCTGGCGCGAGGCAATGAAATTCGGCGGGCGATCGGCCTGTACTACGCCGCCGGTAATACGTTCCCCAAGTCCCTCGAAGATTTGGTGCTGGACCGCCGCCAACCGACCATCAAGCGCTACCTGCGCCGGGTCTATGACGACCCGCTGACCGGCACCGCCGATTGGGGCGTGGTCCCGGGGCCGGGTGAAACGATCATGGGCGTGTTCAGCAACGCCAGCGGCACGCCGTTCAAGCAAAGCAACTTTGCGGTGATCAATCAGAGTTTTACAGGGCAAGGCAGTTATCAAGGGTGGGTGTTTCTGTACGGCCCTGGACAGAGTAACCCTCCAATCCCCAGCACTCCCCGTGGAGACCAGCCCAACCAATGATGCCCTTGCACACACACTGATCGTTCCAGCCGTTCGGAACTTTTCTATCTGAATTGAGGCGGACTACAACATGAATAACCTACAGCGCTACACAAGGAACTTGATTAACTGGGTGCTCGCACTGGCAATTCTGATGCCGGCGCTGGCGATAGCCCATGGCGGCGTGGATACCCCCGTCGCACGACAGATCCACTGCAGAATGCTTCCGGACTTTTGGTCAGGTAGCAAAAGTGACGCTGGGTGCGCAGCACTGGACAAAAAAAGTGAAAAGTATCCAGGTCAACAATGGAATGAAGTCGCGCATTTGATCCGGGCGCCCGGTTATGAGGACCTGGAGACCGTCAAGCGAGAAGTGCCGGACGGCAAACTGTGCTCGGCAGCCGACAGCAAAAAAGACGGCCTGAACCTGGTGGGGAACGAATCGCCGTCGGAGGCGAAATGGGATTGGCACCGCACCGACGTGACGCCCGAAAACGGCAAAATGGACGTGCGCATCATCGGCACGGCGCCCCACGTGCCCAGTTTTGCGCGGGTGTTCCTGACCAAACCAGGCGTTGACCCGACCCGCGCGCCCTTGACCTGGAATGACTTGACCCTTATCCACACCGAGCAATTCACGGTCGCGCAAACCAACTGGGGCAACAAGCCACCGGCTATTTCGGCCTCGGGATACTTCAAAATGTCAGTTCCGGTTCCGGCACAGCAGTCCGGCAAGGCGACGCTCTTCGTGCAATGGCAGCGCATAGATCCGGCCGGGGAAGGGTTCTACAACTGCAGCGACATTAACATCGTCGGGGGCGGTATTCCGGAGCGCTGGCGCGAGCTTGGCCAGTTCATCGACGCCGTCATGGGCGCCCTCAAACCCGGTGACGCCGTGCGCTTCCGCATCCTCGACAACACCCCGCGAGCCCAAGAGGTCGTCGATATAACCCTGCCCATCACGGCGGCCAATCTGGACGCGAAAATCTGGGGCCAACAACTGGCCAGTCAGATCAATGCGAGCATCGCCAAAGTCGGGGAAAAGCACGGCAACGACATTGCGTTCAACTCAGCCGACCCAAGCGCCAACTCAGTGTTCGTCCAGAACGAGGGTTACTCCAAGGCGATGTCCATCATTCCGGGTGGGGAAACGCCTGTTAACCCAGCGCCACCGGTTGCCCGTATTACCGGCCCCACTTCGTTGAAGTCCGGCCAGGCTTTTACCTTCAGTGGCACGGGCTCGACCGGTAGCAACGGGCAACTGCTCTACCAATGGGCGGTGCCTGGGATGACCGGGGCGCAGAACGCCGCCAACGTCAGCGGTACTGCCTACACCGTCACAGAGGCGACCCCGTTCAAGGCACGCCTGAATGTGCGCGATCAGCAAAACGGCAAGACCAGCCAGGCGGAGTTCGACTTCACGGTGACTCCGGACAGCGGCGGCGGAGAGTATCCGGCCTACGTAGAGGGCACACCGTACAAAGCCGGGGACATCGTGAGCAACGCTGGCGGTAACTACCGCTGCAGACCGTTTCCGAACAGCGGCTGGTGCGCTGGTGCCGCATGGGCTTATGCACCGGAAACCGGCGAAGCATGGCGCGACGCTTGGGAAAAGGTGGAATAAGCCGACGCGCATATTCATTAACTCGATAACCCCAAGAGCCAAACGTTATAGGGCGCCTCACGGCGCCTTATATCGACGAACGCTACAGTTGTAGAGGTGTAATTCGAATAGCGATGCAGTACTACCGGCGGTGCCCGCTCAAACGCGGGCCGGGAGATGGCTACACAACCGCCGTGCCTTGGCACTCCCACAGGGTATCTCCATGTACAGTCGCGCCTTTTTCCGCACCCGCTCCTGCGGTTTCACCTTGCTTGAGCTGCTGGTAGTCCTGCTGATCATCGCCCTGCTCGCCAGCTACGTCGGGCCGAAGATGTTTGATCGATTGGAACTGGCCAAGGTGCAAACAGCCCAGGGACAGATGAAGTCCCTTGCCGATGCCTTGCATCAGTACCGCTTGGACAATGGCACCTACCCCGACGAAACACTCGGCCTGAATGCGCTCACGACGCGCCCCGCCAACGCGAACAATTGGCAAGGGCCGTACCTCAAGTCACTGCCGCCAGACCCATGGGGCAACCCTTACCTCTTCAAGAACCCCGGTACTGCGCCCAACGACGCAGAGATCATCTGCCTGGGCCGAGACGGCAAAGCCGGCGGTGAGAACACCTACGCCGACATCGTCTACGGGCTGTGACCCACCATGCCCCGCCTGCCGCTTGCCTTAACCCTGTTGTGCTGCATGGGCGTTGCCCAGGCCAACTGCTGGCAATTGGCGGCCAGCCGTTACCACGTTGACCCGCTTCTGCTGTACGCCATCGCCAAGGTCGAGTCCGGCCTCAACCCACACGCGCGTAACGTCAACAGTGACGGCAGCCAGGACATCGGCCTGATGCAAATCAACAGCCGTCACTTGCCCGCGCTCGCGCAATGGGGCATCACCGAACAACACCTGATTACCCAGCCCTGCACCAGCGTGATGGTCGGCGCGTGGATCCTCGCCGGGTTTATCCGCGAACAGGGCTATGGCTGGCAGGCAGTCGGCGCCTACAACGCCGGGGCCAAGTCGGATCGCCAGGCACAGCGCTCGCGCTACGCCCGGGCGGTGTGGCGCTACTACGGTGAGTTACTGCAACAACGCCAACAATTGGCGAGGCAGGCACCATGATCGACGTCGACGCACGCATCATCCGCGACGGCCATTTGCAGTCCCTGCAACTGCACGCCGTGGACCTCTCCCAGGCGCGCCGGCAACTGCAGGCCGAGGGTGTGCAAGTCATCTCGCTCAAAGCCCGCCGCCAACTCAAACTGCCGAGTCGCCGCAGCACGTTCGCCCTTGGCCTGTTTATCCAGGAACTGGTGGTGCTGCTGGACGCCGGACTGGTGCTGGTGGAAGCGGTGGAAACCCTGCGCGACAAGGCGCCGCCGGGCGTCAACCGACAGGTCATGAGCGATCTGCTCGCCTCCATGTATGAAGGCAACTCACTGTCCAAGGCGATGCAGCTCAAGCCACAGACGTTTCCTTCGCTGTTGATCGCCACCGTGGCGTCCTCCGAGCACAGCGGCCAATTGGCCGTGGCCCTGCGCCGCTACCATCATTTCGAAGCGCATTTGGAAACCGTCAAAAAGCGCGTCAGCGGCGCCCTGATGTACCCCTTGGTGGTGCTCAGCGTGGGCGCGTTGATCCTGCTGTTTTTGCTGTCTTTCGTGATCCCGCGCTTCGCCTCGGTATTCGATGCGGTCACCGACCTGCCAGCCACCGCGCGCTTCATGGTGTGGTGGGGTGCGCTGGTGGACGCCCATAGCCTGGAGATGCTGGTCGGCCTGGTACTGGTCATCGCCGCACTGGTGCTGATGTTTCGCAGCGCCGGGTTCAAGCGTCGCGCAGCGGGCCTGTTCTGGAAAATCCCCAGCCTGGGAGCCCAGCGCACGCTGTTTGTGCTCGCGCGGTTTTATCGCACCGCAGGCATGTTGCTGATGGGCGGAATGCCGGTGGTCACGGCGGTGGAATTGTCCGGCGCGCTACTGCCCGTGGAACGTCAAGGCGCCTTGCGCCAAGCCATGACCGATATCCAGGCCGGCCAACCCCTCTCTACCGCCCTCGCCCGCCATCAACTGACCACCGCCGTCGCCGAACGCCTATTGCGGGTGGGCGAGCAAAGCGGCGAATTGGCGGCCATGTGTGAGCGCATCGCGCAGTTTCACGATGAAGCACTGGAGCGCGCCATTGAGCTGTTCAGCAAGGTGTTCGAGCCACTGTTGATGCTGGTGGTGGGCGGGCTGATCGGCTTGATCGTGTTCATGCTGTACATGCCGATTTTCGAACTGGCGGGTTCCATTCAGGGGTAACGCGATGAGTGAGCAGACACTGCAATGGCAAGCGCTTGCGGCACAACGAGGCATCCCCTTGTCCGATTACCTGCGGGAGGTCCTGGAAAAAGCACCCGACCAATTAAGCACTATCGCCCAGCCCCTCGGCCTGCTTGCCATCGCCCCGCAAACCCTCAGTGAAAACTGGCGTTTTGATCTGCTGGCATTGCCTCAGGCACTGATCCATAACGCGCTGCCTGTGGATAACCACGGCGAGCCCTGCCTGGTACTGGGCGACCCGTTCACCCTGGCCAGCCGACACTGGTTGCAGTCATCCAAAACCTTGCGCCAATTACCCCTCGCCATGAGCCTGCCCGGCGCGGTGAAAGCTCAATTGACACTGGCCGAAGCCAGCCAACGGGTCATGCAACCCTTCGGCAGCGACGATGAAAGCGCCCGTGTCAGCCAGGCCGCCCAGGAAATCTCATTGAGCAGCATCGCCCGCGACGACAACCCGGTGGTGCGCCTGGTCAACTCCATGTTGTTCGATGCGCTGCAAAGCCGCGCCAGTGACATCCATGTGGAAACCACGCCCCAGGGCCTGGTGATCAAATACCGTATCGACGGCGTGTTGCAGCAGATGGGCCAGGCCAGCGGCCTGGACATGGCCGAGCAGGCACTGTCGCGGATCAAGGTGCTGTCGGAGCTGGACATCGGCGAGCGGCGGGTGCCCCAGGACGGACGCTTCAAGATGAAGATCCAGGGCCGCGAGGTGGATTTTCGTGTGTCGATCATGCCCAGCATCCACGGCGAAGATGCGGTGCTGCGGATTCTCGACAAGTCCCAGCGCGGCGAATCCCTGAGCTTGGAAACCCTTGGCCTGAGCGCCGACACCATCGCGCGCATCCGCGTATTGGCCAGCGAACCCTATGGCATGTTGCTGGTGACCGGCCCCACCGGCAGCGGCAAATCCACCACGCTGTACGCCGCCCTGTCGGAGACCAATACCGGCGAGAAAAAGATCATCACCATCGAAGACCCGGTGGAATACGAACTGCCCGGTGTGCTGCAAATTCCGGTCAACGACAAGAAGGGCCTGACCTTCGCCCGTGGCCTGCGCTCGATCCTGCGCCACGACCCGGACACGATTCTGGTGGGGGAAATCCGCGACGGCGAGACCGCCGGTATCGCGGTGCAGGCGGCGCTGACCGGGCACCTGGTGCTGTCGTCGGTGCACGCCAACAGCGCGTTCAGTGTGCTGGAGCGCTTTACCTATATGGACGTGGACCCGGCCAGTTTTGTCGAAGCCCTCAACGGGGTGGTCGCCCAGCGCCTGGTGCGGCGCATCTGCCCGGACTGCGGCGTCGACGCCGAGCCCGACCCCGATATTGTCCGCCTCGCCCAACTGCCTGACGCCCAACTCAGACAGGGCCACTACCGTGTGGGCACAGGCTGCGAGACCTGCCGCCACACCGGCTATCGCGGCCGGCTCGCCCTGGCCGAAGTGCTGACGCTGACCGACAGCATCAAGGAGGGCCTGCTCAACCGCAATTCGGCCTCCAGCCTGCGTGAACTGGCGCGTGAAGCCGGCCACGTATTTATCCGCGATATCGCCCTGGCCCATGCCGCCCAGGGCGATACCACGCTCAAGGAGATCCACCGTGTCATTTCCCTTTATTGAGCACGTGGTGTGGCTGCACAGCACCGGTGCCGAGTGGGCCGCGCGCCCGCGCTGGCGCGGTGCGCCGGTGTGGCGCGCGCAACATGAAGGCGTGCCCTTGGCCGCCTGCGCCGAGCTGTTGGAACAGGCGCCGCGCGGCCGCGTAGGGTTCCTGGACCGCGCCACGGTGCTGCTGGGATTTCCCCATGTGCATTACCTGATGCTGGGGTGGCAAACCGGGTTGTACAGCGCAGACGATTGGCAAGGATTCGCCGAGGCCACGTTCAGCCAACAAGCCGGCATCGACCCTGAGCAGTGGCAGATACACGTGGCGGACAGCGCCTTCGGCCATGAACGCCTGGCGGTCGCGATGCATCGGGAGCTGCTGCACGACCTGCGTGAGCTATTCAAGCTGCGTCGCCTGCCGCTGGTGACGTGTATGCCATTGCTGACAGCGGTGGCGCAGCGGTATTGGCGGCACTTACCGGCCGACTGTGTGCTGGTGGTGCCCGAAACCGAAAGCCTCAGTTGCCTCTATCGACAACAGGGTGTGATCGATCAGGTCTGCGTCATACCCACCCCACGCGGCAGCACCTTGAGCGACAACCTGTTCACCGCCGACCTGCTGGTGGAGCGGCATGCCGCTGCCACCTTGGTGGTCACCAACACCCCGGCGGAAAACCGGTTGGGTCCGGTGCACCCCTGGCTGGAGGAGTCGTCTGCATGAAATCCAGGCTCGCGACTGTCTGGCAGCACCTGCGTACGCCTCAAGGGCCACACGTGGATTTCCTACGCGCCAGCGCCACCCGCCGGCCGTGGGTGACTGTCCTATGGCTGGGCGCGGCCGCCCTGCTGTTCAACACCTGGCAGCACTGGCAACGCATGGAGCAACAGCAACAACAGACCGACGCATTGGAGCAGCACTTCATCCAGCTGACTCGCCGTCAGGAGCAGTTGATCCAGGCCGCCATTCGCCTGTCGCCCACGCAAAAACAGCAGCTGTCCACCTTCGCCCAACAAAAGGCCACCCCCTTCGCACTGATGGATGCCGTGGCCCAAGCCTGGTCCCGAGACATCGCCTTGACCCGCGTCGAGATCAACACACAAGCCCAACTGATTCATCTGGACCTGGAAGCCAAAGTGCTGGGCGACGCCTTTCGATTTGCCGAGCGACTCAAGGCGCAACCCGGTGTACAGGTGAACCTGCAACAAAGCGCCCGCAAGGCCAACGACCCGCAACACCCGGTGCAGGTCAAACTCACCGTTGGCGCGGGGTAATGCCCATGCATGCCCTTACTCGCCACCTGCCGCGCCTGCGCTGGCAACTGACCCAGTGGCAACAGCGCCTGGGATTTTGGGGCCTGCTGGCGGTGGGGGCCATGATGGCGGCGCTGGTGATCGAAGTGACGGTGATCTACCCGGCAGGCATCAGCGACAACCTGCGCCGCCAGGAACTGCAGGCCGGCATCGATGAACAGCCTCAGGATGTGCAAGTCACCGAACCGGCGGTGGTCGAGCGCTTACCCAGCGCGCAGGACTTTGCCCCCCGCCTGGAAACGCTGCTGGGTGTGCTCAGCCGCTACGGCTTTGCCATCGAACAGACCACGCTGGCCTACTCCGCGCCCGGCGACACAGGGCTGCAACGGCTGGACGTGGAGATCCCGCTCTCCGGCCCCTACGCCTTATTGCGCAATGCCCTGGTCGACCTCTCGAACGAGCCCGCCGTGCGCATCGAGCGCGTGACCCTGGAGCGCAAAGACATCAGCAGCGGCATGCTGGACATCAACCTCAAGGTCAGTGTGCTGGGGGTGGTGGAATGAAGCTGCCACTGTATTTGCGCGTGCTCCTGTTATTGACCCTGATCAGCTGTGGCTGGCTGTTCTGGCAGGACACGGTGGACAGCCCTGCCCCTGCATCGTCACCCGTGACGACCACGCCGCAGATCAACCCCACAGCGCCAGCGTCACCCTCCGCGCCAACCTTGGCTGAGACAGTCGACCTGTTCCCCACCCAAACCTGGACACCTGCGCCGCCCCCCATTCCAGTCGACACCGCACCGCCCAAACCACCTGTGCTGCCCTTCAGCGTGAGCGCGCAGTGGCGTTATGAGAACCAATCGAAAATCGTCGTGCTGCGCGGTAACGATCGCCAATACACGCTGTGCAACCGCTGCTCGGTGCCGGGGCGCATCGTGCCCGGCAAGATGCTCGACTCGCACTACCGACTGGACAAGCTGACCGACACGACCGTGGTGCTGACCTACATGCCGCTCAAGCATGTCAGCACCTTGCGGCTTGACACTCACTGACCAGGGCGGGACACGATCATGGCGATACGTACATGGATTTACTTGAGCCTGACCCTGGCTCTGCTCAGCGCGTGCCAGACCCAACGCGCAATCAAAGAGAGCGATGAGTTGCGCCAAAAGGGCGACATCATCCGCTCGGTGGAAGTGCTCCAAGCCGAAGCCAAACAAGACCCGGACGACGTGCAACTGCGCACCGCCAATTTCAGCAAACTGGAGTTGCTGGTGGCCCAGTACAGCCGCGAGGCCAGTACCGCACTGATGCGTGGTGACGACGCGGCCGCCATCCGCGCCCTGGAAACCATCCTCAAATACGACCCCAGCAACCTCGGCGCACGCCAGGAAATCCAGAGCATCCAGGCGATGAAACAACTGCGCCCACAACTGGCGCAGGCCTACGAAATGAAACGCGCAAACCCAGTGGAGGCGCTCAACCTGGTGCGCCGGATCATCGCGCAAAAGCCCAACTACCGAGAGGCTCTGGACTTTCGCAATGCCCTGACCCGCGAGCTGGTCAGCGCCGACTACCTCAGCGCCGACCTTTCCGAGGCCATGCGCAAACCCCTGAGCCTGGAGTTCAGCGCCCAGAGCCTGACCACGATTTTCGAGACCATCGCGCGACTCTCGGGGGTCAACTTCGTCATCGACAAAGACGTCAATCCCAGCGCCTCGGCAAGCATGACCGCCAGCCGAACCACCGCCGAAGATGCGCTGAACCTGCTGCTGACCACCCAAGGGCTGGACAAGAAAATCCTTAACGCTAACACCATCCTGGTTTACCCCCGCCGCCCGGACAAAGAACGTGAATACCGTGAGTTGGCCGTCCGCACCTTCTACCTCAGCCATGGCGACCCCAAGGTCATCGCCGCCGAGATCAAGCAGGTGCTCAAGCCCAAGGAGGTGTTGGTAGACGAGCGCCTGAATGCGGTGATTGTGCGCGATGGGCTGGACACCCTCAGCGCCGTGGAAAAACTAGTGGAGGCCATCGACATTGCGCAGTCGGAAGTGACCATCGATATCCAGGTGCTGGAGGTCAGCCTGACCGACGAATTGAACCTGGGCATCCAGTACCCGGAAGGTATCGGCTTGTCGGTAGGCAACCTGGCCAACGTGCCCGCCGGGCTCGCAGGTATCCCCATCAGCGCGCTTCGCGGCATCAACGGTGACAACATCCTGCTGGATTCGGGCAGCACATCGGCGCGTATCAATATGCTGCAGCGCAGCGGCAACACCGTGACCCTGGCCAACCCCAGGGTGCGGGTGCGCAATCGTGAAGAAGCCCAGGTGAATATCGGCGACAAGATCCCGGTGGTGACCACCACCACCGCCAACCAAATCACCACCTCATCGGTGTCTTATCAGGACGTGGGGCTGCAGATCTCCGTCAAGCCCAATATCAGCCTGAGCGATGAGGTGAACCTGGAGCTGAACGTGGAAATGAGCCACATCACCAAGCGCATTCCCGGCTCGGAAAACGTGCCAGCCACCTTCGAACTGGGTTCACGTTCCACCAAGACCCTGCTGACCGCGCGCAACAACGAAACCCAGATCGTCTCGGGGCTGATCCGTACCTCGGATATCGATGAAGGCTCGGGGCTGCCGTGGTTGAGCCAGATCCCGTGGATCGGCAAGAAGCTGTTCGGCACCAACCAGAACACGCAGCAGAAAACCGAGATCATCCTGCTGCTGACGCCGAGGATCGAACGCAACCTCGACCTGCCGATTTCCCAGATCAGCACCTTTCACAGCGGCACCGAAGCGCGCAGCTCAACCCAGGGCATGATCCTGCGCGACACCACCGACAAAATGATCCTCAAGCCGATGGGCGGCGACCCTACACCGGCCCTGCCACCGCCGATGCAACAGCCGGATGCCACCTGGCAGCCGCTGCCGCCACCGCTGCCGGAGCTGGTGCCGAAACCCGCGCCAGCCGCCCCTTAACCTCAGAACCTGATGGAGATAAAAATGTGGGAGGGGGCTTGCCCCCGATGGCGGTGGATCAGTTCAGTACATCTGTGACTGACACAGCGCTATCGGGGGCAAGCCCCCTCCCACATTTGTTTTGCAGTGTTGGTGGGTTAGCGCACGACGCCTTCTT
The DNA here is from genome assembly GCF_021391435.1 of Pseudomonas sivasensis. Lineage (NCBI taxonomy): Bacteria > Pseudomonadati > Pseudomonadota > Gammaproteobacteria > Pseudomonadales > Pseudomonadaceae > Pseudomonas > Pseudomonas sivasensis. The sequence continues at coordinate 5,802,094 of NZ_CP090029.1, forward strand.
CTATGAGCAACTTGAGAATGGCTTGGGCGCCTTCCTCGGCGCTGACACCTTTGAGCACTTGCCCACCGCCACCACTGGCCTTGGCCGTAGCGGCTTTCATGCGGTCGGCGCCGCTTTTGGCTTTGATCACCTTGAGGCGTTTGGGACGAGGCTTAGCCGGTTGCAGCACCGCGCCTGTGAATAACTCATCGGCTTCAACTTCAACCTCATGGGCTGCCAACTCACCGCGCTGTGCCGGGCCATAGGCGCTCTGCCGAGGCTTGGGCGCGGCGTTATCCACAGTCGCCAAAAACGGCAAGCGCACCTTCAAGCGCCGCCGCTGCCCACGCGGCAAGGCTTGCAGCACATGAGCAACGCCGCCTTCGATGGACTCCACCTGAGCCAACCCGACAACCAGCGGCCAGCCCAATTGCTCGGCCAGCAGAAACGGCAGCATGCCCGAGCCTTCACCGGTTTCGGCCTGGCTGCCGGTGAGTACCACCTGGGCACCTGCCTCGCGCAGATAATCACTGAGTACCGGCAAGGCATCGGCACCCTCCGGTTGTTCGAGTACATGCAGTTGCGGCAAGCCCATGCCCAAGTAGCTGCGCAAGGTGGGTTCGGCGATATTGCCCGCGTGCAGCACCTGCAACTTATCCCCAGCCATTTGCAGGCCGAGTTCAACGGCTCGCGCATCCTGCTCTGCCCGGCGCGGGCGCCCGGAGGTGGGGTGTGCGCCGATGGACACCAGGCTGATTACATTCGTGGTCATAGTCATGTCCTCAAGCCGCATCGCGCTTGGCGCCGTTGCGGTAGGCCTCGACCGCATCGATCAAGGCTTGCAGTATCGCGGCGCTTTCGCCGATCACCGACAGGTCGGCACGCTTGATCATGTCGCAACCCGGATCGAGGTTAATCGCCACCACCTTGTCGCAGGCACCGATGCCTTGCAGGTGCTGGATCGCCCCGGAAATCCCCACGGCCACATACACCCGTGCGGTGACCCAGGTGCCGCTGGCGCCGACCTGGCGATCGCGGGCCATAAAGCCGTCGTCCACGGCCACACGCGACGCGCCTTCGGTGGCGCCCAGGGCAGCAGCGGTCTGGTGGAACAGGTTCCAATCCTTCACGCCGTTGCCGCCAGAGAAAATAAACTCGGCCTCGGCCATGGGGATCGCCGCCGGGTCCACCGCCACCGCGCCGAGGTCTTCGATGCGCGGCAGGCTGCGGGCCAGGGTTGTGGATAACTCCACGGGCAAGACTTCATGACGTGTGTCGCTGACCGGATCGGCACATTCGACGGCGGCGAGGATCAGGCGCGGCAGTGGCCGCGCCAGGTCTTCCTGGCCAGCGCCGGCGCGGCCGATGCACTCGTCGCCCTTGATCTGCCACACCCGCGTGGCCGGGCGCTCCTTGAGGCTCGCGGCAAACCGCCGACCCAGCTCACCACCGCCGCTGCGGCTGTCGGGCAGCAACCAATGGCGTGGGTTGAACTGGTTATCCACAGCCCGCAAACCCTGCACGCGTTGTTCTGGTGAATAACCGTCGAATTCGTGGCCGTCCAGCACCAGCAGACGGTCGACACCGGCCGTGGCGAACGCGTTTTCCTTATGCTCGCCAAACACCACCGCCAACACCGCACCGTCGCTGCCGGCAAGTTGCCGAGCCAGGCCGAGCAGGTCGCGGTCGTGGCTGCTCAAGCGGCCGCCGACCATGTCCGGCACCACGTTGATATAGAACGCCGGCGCAGGCACCTGATGCAGCGGCAACTGCACTTCAATCGCCGCCGTACGCTTGGTCACGCCACCCTGCTGGGCGCCGCTGCGGTCGATGCGCTTGATGCCGTTGGGGCCGATAAAACCGACGCCATGTACGTTTTTGCGGATAACGCCGTTCGGCCCCATCCAGCTGTGTTGTACCGGCTGCATCGCCGCATGCAACGGGTGCAGGCGGTTACGGGCGATCCATTCGGCCCGTGGGTCGCGGCGGATAATGTCGCTCATCAGTGCACCTCCGCAGGTTCACGTTTGATGGGAGCTTTGGCTGGCGATGCCTCGTCAAGCAACGCATCGGCCACCAGCTCGGCGATATCCTTGATCAACGGACGCGGCTCGACCACACCTTCAAGCATCGCAGTGCATTGTGGACAGCCCACCGCCACCAGCTCGGCGCCGGTTTCGCGGATGTCGTCCATGCGCATGTCGGGGATACGTTGCTTACCGGGGATGTCGGTGATCGGCGCGCCGCCGCCACCGCCGCAGCAACGCGAGCGGAAGCCCGAACGTTGCATCTCCTTGACCTCGATCCCCAGCGCCCGCAGCACTTCACGCGGCGCCTCGTATTCGCCGTTATAGCGGCCCAGGTAACACGGGTCGTGGTAAGTCACGCTGTTGCCTTTGTGCTGGCCCAGGTTCAGCGCGCCCTCGCCGATCAGCTCGGCCATGAAAGTGCTGTGGTGCTGTACGCGGTAGTTGCCGTTGAAGGCGCCGTACTCGTTTTTCAGCACATGGAAACTGTGCGGATCGCAGGTGACGATACGCTTGAAGCTGTACTTGGCCAGGGTCTGGATATTGCGCGTAGCCAGCAGTTGGAACGTCGCTTCATCGCCCAGGCGTCGCGCCACGTCGCCACTGTCGCGCTCTTCCAGGCCGAGCACGGCGAAGTCGACCTTGGCGGCTTTAAGCACTTTGACGAACGCACGCAAGGTGCGTTGGTTGCGCATGTCGAAGGCGCCATCACCGACCCAGAACAGCACGTCAACGCTGCTTTTGTCGCTGAGCAACGGCAGGTTCAAATCCGCCGCCCAGTTCAGGCGACCGCCCGGTGCGAAACCGCCGGGGTTGTCGGTGGCGATCAGGTTTTCCAGGACTTCGGCGCCTTTGTTCGGCGTGGCGCCTTTTTCCAGGGTGAGGTGGCGGCGCATGTCGACGATGGCGTCCACGTGCTCGATCATCATCGGGCACTCTTCCACGCAGGCGCGGCAGGTGGTGCAGGACCACAGGGTCTCGGCGTCCACCAGGCCGTTGACGATCGGTTGATGCGGATTGCCGCTGTGTTCGCCAATGGCTTTGCCTGGGTATGGGCTGCCGGCGAATTTGGCATCGGTGCCGCCGGCCAGGCCGACCACCATGTCCTGGATCAGCTTTTTCGGGTTCAACGGCTGGCCGGCGGCAAAGGCCGGGCACGCCGCTTCGCACTTGCCGCACTGCACGCAGGCGTCGAAGCCGAGCAGTTGGTTCCAGGTGAAATCCTTGGGTTTCTCCACGCCCAACGGCGCGGATTTATCACTGAGGTCCAGCGGCTTCAAACCGGTGGAACGACCACCGCCAAAACGTTCAGCGCGACGGTGCCAGGCCAGGTGCAGGGCACCGGCGAAGGCGTGTTTCATCGGGCCGCCCCAGGTCATGCCAAAGAACATTTCGGACACGCCCCACAGCACACCCACACTCAAGAGCGCAGCCAGCAACCAACCGCCGAAGTCCGCCGGCAGAATCCCGGCCACGGGCAAGGTCACCAGGAAGAAGCTCACCGAGAACGCCATCAGGCTTTTCGGCAGGCGCATCCATGGGCCTTTGGACAGGCGCGACGGCGGATTGCGCCGACGCAGGTAAACGAAGGTGGCGCCGACAAACATCAACACCGAGGCCAGCAGCAAGGCGTAGCCGAGGATACGGTTTTGCAGGCCGAAGCCATGCACCAGAATCGCCAACAGTGCCGACAGCACAAAGCCCAGGGCCGTGGCGACGTGGGTGTTAGCGATGTATTTGTCGCGGGCGACCACGTGGTGCAGGTCGACCATGTAGCGCTTGGGCATGGCCAGCAGGCCGCCCAGCAGGTCGACCTTGGACGCGCGGCCACGGCGCCACATGTTCACCCGGCGCAGGGCGCCGAGGACGGCAAGGCCCAGGGCGGCGAACAAGAGAATAGGCAGCAAGGTGTTCAACATGGTGAAGCTCCCACAGACCACACAAATCTAATGCGAAACTGACCCGAATGTGGGAGGGGGCTTGCCCCCGATGGCGGACTGTCAGTTGGAACAGTTGTCGCTGACCCACCGCTATCGGGGGCAAGCCCCCTCCCACATTTTTGGCCCTGTGGTGTCAGAAATCCTTGCACAGGCGCAGGGCGTCATAGATGGCAGCGTGGGTATTTCGCTGGGCCACACAGTCACCGATGCGGAACAGCAAGTACCCCTCGCCCGTCTCGCTCAGGCACGGCTGCGGCTTGATCGCGAACAGGGCTTCAACGTCAATCTGACCCTTGTTGCGCGAACCTTCCTTGAGCCCGTAGTAGATGGCTTCGTCCGGACGCACGCCGTTCTCGACCACCACCTGGTCCACCACCCGCTCTTCTTTGGCGCCGGTGTATTCGTTCTCCAGCACCGCCACCAGCTTGTCGCCTTCGCGGTAGACCTTTTCCAGCATCATGTCGCCGGTCATGATCACTTCTTTCGGGTACATGCTGCGGTAGTAAGTCGGGAACGACGTACCGCCAATCGCCACGCCCGGCTTGATGTCGTCGGTGACGATTTCCACCTGGCTGCCTTTGTCGGCCAGGAAGTCAGCCACCGACATGCCGGTGAATTCGCAGATGGTGTCGTAGACCAGCACGTTCTTGCCCGGCGCGACTTTGCCGTCGAGCACGTCCCAACTGCTCACCACCAGGCCCTCAGCCGCGCCCCAGTGTTCGTTCTGCTCGATGTTCGGATGCCCGCCGACCGCCAGCACCACCACATCTGGACGCAGGTCCAGGATGGTCTCGGCATCGGCCGCCACGCCCAGGCGCAGGTCGACTTTCAAGCGCGCCAGTTCCAGTTGGAACCAGCGCGTGATCCCCGCGATCTGGTCGCGTTGCGGAGCCTTGGAAGCAGTGGTGATTTGCCCGCCAATAAATTCTTTCTTCTCGAACAGGGTTACGTCGTGGCCACGTTCGGCTGCTACACGCGCAGCTTCCATCCCGGCCGGGCCGGCGCCGACCACGACGACCTTGCGTTTCGGTCCGGTGGATTTCTCGATGATGTGCGGCACGCCCATGTATTCACGGGACGTCGCGGCGTTCTGGATGCACAGCACATCCAGGCCCTGGTACTGGCGGTCGATGCAATAGTTGGCGCCGACGCACTGTTTGATCTGGTCGATCTGGCCCATCTTGATCTTGGCGATCAAGTGCGGGTCAGCGATGTGTGCACGGGTCATGCCGACCATGTCCACATAGCCGCCTTCAAGGATGCGCGTGGCCTGGTTCGGGTCCTTGATGTTCTGCGCGTGCAGCACTGGAACCTTGACCACTTCCTTGATACCGGCCGCCAGGTGCAGGAACGGCTCCGGCGGGTAGCTCATGTTCGGGATTACGTTGGCCAGGGTGTTGTGGGTGTCGCAACCCGAGCCGACGACGCCGATGAAATCGAGCATGCCGGTGTCGTCGTAATACTTGGCGATCTGCTTCATGTCCTCGTGGGACAGGCCGTCCGGGTGGAACTCGTCACCGCACAGGCGCATGCCCACGCAGAAGTCATCACCGACTTCCGCGCGCACGGCTTTCAACACTTCCAGGCCGAACTTCATGCGGCCTTCGAAGGTGCCGCCCCATTCGTCGGTACGCTTGTTGACCCGCGGGCTCCAGAACTGGTCGATCATGTGCTGGTGCACTGCCGACAGTTCCACACCGTCGAGGCCACCGGCCTTGGCACGCTTGGCGGCACTGGCGTAGTTGCCGATCACGCGCCAGATCTCTTCCGGCTCGATGGTCTTGCAGGTTGCGCGGTGCACCGGCTCACGTACACCGGACGGCGACATCAGGGTCGGCCAGTTAAAGCCGTCCCAACGCGAGCGACGGCCCATGTGGGTAATCTGGATCATGATTTTGGCGCCATGCTTGTGCATGGCGTCAGCCAGGTTCTGGAAGTGCGGGATGATGCGGTCGGTGGACAGGTTCACCGAACTCCACCATTCCTGGGGGCTATCGATGGCGACCACCGAGGAACCGCCGCAGATCGCCAGGCCAATACCGCCCTTGGCTTTCTCTTCGTAGTACTTCACATAGCGATCGGTGGTCATGCCGCCGTCGGTGGCATACACCTCGGCGTGGGCGGTACTGAGCACGCGGTTGCGGATGGTCAGTTTGCCGATCTGGATCGGCTGGAACATTGCTTCGAAAGCCATGGCACGGTCCTCGGCTTACAACGGCTTGACGGTGAACAAGCCGTCATCGTGGCCCTCTTCGGAGCCTCCGTAGACTTGTTCGGCCACAGTGCGGATCTTGCTGCCACGGGCCTCAAGAATCTGGTCCATCGCGCCGGCAAACCAGCCGGTGAACATGTAGTCCACTTTGCGCCCGACCTTGCCGTACACGTAGACAAATGCCGAATGTTCGAGCTTGACGCTGGCGGTGCCTTTATCCAGGTCGATGTCCTGGATTTTGAACAGGCCCCAGCCGCGTTGCGACAGGCGCTTCATGTAGTGTTCAAACACCGCGACGCCTTCCAGGCCGTGGCATTCAGCTTCTTTTTCACACCAGTGCCAAGCGGATTTGTAGCCTGCTTTGTAGAGGATTTCGGCGTAGGCGTCAGCGCCCAGGACTTCTTCGATGCCCATGTGGTTGTTGACGAAGAAATGGCGCGGCACGTACAGCATCGGCAGGGCGTCGGAGGTCCAGACACCGGTTTCGCTGTCGACTTCGATAGGCAATTGAGGGGCGATCTTGGCCATGGAAACTTAACTCCAGAAAATTCGTTTGTATGCCCTCGGCGCCGGATGGCCGAGGGTAAAGAAGTGTCAGCGGTGGCTTATTCGCCCCAGACGTCCTTGAGCACGTTGACCCAGTTCTCGCCCATGATCTTGCGCACCACGCGCTCGCTGTGGCCGCGCTTGAACAGGGTTTCGGTGAGGTTGGGGAACTCGCCCACGGTGCGGATGCCCAGCGGGTTGATGATCTTGCCGAAGCTGGTCAGGCGGCGGGCGTAGCCTTTGTCATGGGTCAGCATTTCGAAGAAATCCTGGCCATGGCCCTGGGTGAAGTCGGTACCGATGCCAATGGCGTCTTCGCCGACGATGTTCATGGTGTATTCGATGGCTTCGGCGTAGTCGTCGATGGTCGAATCGATGCCCTTGGCGAGGAACGGCGCGAACATGGTCACGCCGACAAAGCCGCCGTGGTCGGCGATGAACTTCAGCTCTGCATCGGACTTGTTGCGCGGGTGCTCTTTAAGACCGGAAGGCAAGCAGTGGGAGTAGCACACCGGCTTTTTCGATTCGAGGATGACTTCTTCGGAGGTTTTGGAACCGACGTGGGACAGGTCGCACATGATGCCGACGCGGTTCATCTCGCCGACGATCTCGCGCCCGAAGCCCGACAGGCCGCCGTCACGCTCGTAGCAACCGGTGCCGACCAGGTTCTGGGTGTTGTAGCACATCTGCACCACACCAACGCCGAGCTGCTTGAAGATCTCGACGTAGCCGAGTTGGTCTTCAAACGCGTGGGCATTCTGGAAGCCGAAAATGATGCCGGTCTTGCCCAGTTCCTTGGCGCGACGGATGTCGGCGGTGGTTTTCACCGGGATCACCAGGTCACTGTTCTCGCGGATCAGGGTCTGGCTGGCGACGATGTTATTGATGGTGGCCTGAAACCCTTCCCACACCGACACGGTGCAGTTGGCGGCGGTGAGGCCACCTTTGCGCATGTCCTCGAACAGGTCGCGGTTCCACTTGGCAATAATCAGCCCGTCGATAACGATGCTGTCGGCGTGCAATTCGGCTGGGCTCATCAGGCGTCCCCTTATTGGCGATTCATGCGCCGAATCGTCTGCCGGCGCTTTGGGGCCAGCATATGCCCAGGGGCAACCTGAGCCGGGTGCAAAAACGACAGGGGAATTGCCGAAAGCGTCAATCCGCGACAAAGGCCTACATGACAGCTCTGACTGGCGACTGTTCTTTGTCTTACGCTTGAGCCAGAATTCCTGCATCACCTGATATGAGACGGCGCAATGAAATCGATTTTCCTGGCTTTGGCACTCATCGCAACCGGCGTCCACGCGGCTGAAGACACCGACAGCACGCCGTGCGATGGCATCGAAAACGACAAGCAAACCCTGGAATGCGCCACTTACAACAAAACCACCGCCGAACAATTGTTGAAAGACAACTATCAGGGCCTGCTGGAACGCATGGGTTCTACCTATGGCAGCGACAAGACCAAGCTCGCCGACATTACCGCTCGTCTGAAGGACGCCCAGCAGAAGTGGGAAAAACTACGTGACGCCGATTGCGCGGTGGACACCTTCCCGGCAGTGACCGGCACCAAAGCCTATGCGATTGCGCAAAATGACTGCCTGGCGCGGATGAGTGATGAGCGGTCGGAGTTTTTGGAGTCGATTGGGCAGGAATAAGCGACAATCCCCGCCACTTTTACTCTGAGCCAAGGTTTTTCATGACTATCTGCGGCATCGAAATCAAAGGCAGCGAAGCCATCATCGCTGTCGCCTCCCTGGACAACCAGGCGCTGAGCCACGTCGCCCTGGCTACCAAGAAAATCGCCCTTGAAGACGATGATGAAGCGGCCAACGTCAAAGCCTTTGCCGCCCAGGTGAAGGCCTTCGTGCAGGCCAACGCCGTCACTCGCATCGCGATCAAGAAGCGCAGCAAAAAAGGCGAATTCGCCGGTGGCCCGACCACGTTCAAGATTGAAGGGGTGTTTCAACTGCTGGAGGGGGTTGAGGTGACGTTGCTGTCGCCGCAGACCATCAATGCGCAGAACAAGAAGCACACCTTTGAACTGCCGGCGACGTTGAACAAGTATCAGCATGAGGCCTTCAAGACCGCGTGCTCCGCCCTGCTGAAGAAATAAGCCACGCCGAAATCCACTGTGGGAGGGGGCTTGCTCCCGATGGTGGTGGATCAGCTTGCTCATGCATTGGCTGACCTACCGCTATCGGGAGCAAGCCCCCTCCCACACTGGGTCTGTGGTGTTTTCAGTGGGGTGTATGGCGCTTGTGCCGCAGCCAGTCGCCGAACGTTTTGTCCTCCAGGGCATACCCACCCCGGCTCGACTTCCACACCAACTCCTTATCGCGTAACGCATCGATACAGGCCTGAATGGTCTGGGTGCCCGGCACCACGTCGCTGCCCATGTCCTCCAGCGCCTTGCTGACCGCTATGAGTGTGCTGTCGGTAAACGGCGCAAAAGGTTCGTTATTGTGTGAGCGCGCCACCATCACCTCCAACACCGCACGCTGCGGGATCGTCAGGGCGTTCCAGGCGCTTTCGAACTCGGTCCATACACCCGCGCGCAGCAGTTCGGCGCGGCTGTGCAGCAGTTCGCCCAGATTGCTGGCCTCGCCCAACTCCAACGCCACTTCGCCGATGATCGTGCGCAGCATTTCGGGACGACGACCGACCAACTCGAAGGCTTCGTCGATATCCGCAGCACTGAATTGATTGTCTTGGGCCAAGTGCGCATTGAGGTGCACGGTGTAGGCCTGGGTGAACTCTTTGCCCAGCAACGGAAACGGCGTAATGCTGGAGCCGAAAAACGGTTGGCTTTTGCCCAGCACCAAATGGGCCAGTTTGTCGCGATTGGAGCCCGTGAACACGAGATGCAATCCGCTGCCCTCCTCGTCACGGCCCTGGTTGAGTTGGTCCCGGGCAGCTTTGAGCGCGAACATCGCGTTGATACCTGAATCGCTGGTCAATGCGTGCTGCGCTTCGTCTATCACCAGCACGACGGTTTTTTGCGCAACGCTGTGGAGCAACTCCAAGGCTTGGGTCAACGTGGCGCCGACCGGCAATTGCGGCTTGCTGAAATCCCAAGACAGGGTACGCAGAAAGCTGAGCTTCTCGATCCCGATATTCTTGGCCAGCTTACGAATGCCCTTTTCATAGGGAACCAGCGCAGCGGCTATGGCGCTGGCGATCAACTCGGCGGGGTCCTTTTCCTTGTCGGCCCACAAATCCACGTACACGGTCAGCCAGCCCCGAAGCTGACACTCCGGGATCAGGTCTTCGCGTAAAAAAGTACTCTTACCGGTGCGGCGCGGCGCTGCGAGAAACAGGCCGGAAGTGAAATCCTGAATACCGGCCCCCACAAGACCATCGGCAATGCTGCGCGCCAGGACTGGGCGGCGGAACACGAAACCGCTGTTCTTGGTCATGGTTTTATACTCAATTATGGAAAGGACTATAAATTATAGCCACGAGTATAATTAACTATAATTGCCCGTCAAACCACCTCCCGTCGCCGATCCTCCCTCGGGCACTTCGCAAACCTAGCGCGATAGCTGCGCGTGAAATACGACGGCGACTCAAACCCACAGGCAATGCTGACTTCCAGCACGCTTAAATCGCTCTGGCGCAGCAGTTGCCGGGCCTTTTCCAGGCGCAGGCCGAGGTAGAAGTTGCTGGGCGTGTCATTCAGATGCAGGCGAAACAGCCGCTCCAACTGGCGCCGAGTCACCTTGATCGCTTCGGCCAGGGCCAAGGTGCTCAAGGGCGGCTCGGTGTGTTGCTCCATTTCGCCGATCACGTGCACCAATTTTTTGTTGTTGATGCCGTAGCGCGTAGCGATCTGCATGCGCTGGTGGTCTTTGCGTGGGCGGATGCGGCCGAGTACGAATTGTTCGGAGACTTGAATCGCCAGTTCCGGGCCGTGGGCCTGGGCGATCAGGTCGAGCATCAAGTCGATGGACGCGGTGCCGCCGGCGCAGGTGATGCGGCGGCGGTCGATCTCGAACAGTTCCTGGGTGACGGTCAGGTGAGGATAGGACTCCTTGAACGCGTCGATGGCTTCCCAGTGCAAGGTCAGGCGATGGCCGTCAAGCAGGCCGGCTTCGGCGAGGACGCAGGCGCCGGTATCAATGGCACCAAGGGTCACGCCGTCGTGGTCGAGGCGACGCAGCCAGTGTTCCAGGGCGGGGGTGGCGAACTGCAGCGGTTCAAAGCCGGCCACCACCAGCAAGGTCGCCCCTTTTTTCAGCGGTTCCAGCCCGGCGTCCGCGTTGACCGACATGCCATTGCTCGCCAACACCGCGCCGCCATCGGCACTCAGCACATGCCAGCGGTACAGCTCGCCACGAAAGCGGTTGGCCACCCGTAGCGGTTCCAGCGCGGAGATAAACCCAATGGCCGAAAACCCCGGCATCAGCAGAAAGTAGAAATCCTGGGACATGGTGGCGCTCTCGTCGGACGGGCAGCGTGGCACTGTGATACTCCCGTTCAGGGGTGGATTCAAGGGGGCAGGTCGCTGCAGTGCAAGAGGTGGTCGCCGCCGTGCGTTTTGCTGGCCCCTGGCTTGCGTAACTTGGCTGCACGGCGCACAAAGACGCCGGACCCCACAATAACGACCTGCCGAGGGATCCACCATGAATCGACTGATCAGCCGCTGCGTGCTTGCACTCAGTGCCAGCGCTATTTTGAGCACCAATGTGATGGCAGCGGATGCCGCTTCATGCCAGAACGTGCGCATGGGCGTGGTGAACTGGACCGACGTCATCGCCACCAGCGCCATGACCCAAGTACTGCTCGACGGCCTCGGCTACAAGACCAAACAAACCAGCGCCTCCCAGCAAATCATCTTCGCCGGCATCCGCGACCAGCGCCTGGACTTGTTCCTGGGGTACTGGAACCCGTTGATGACCCAGACCATCACGCCATTCGTCGACGCCAAACAAGTCAAAGTCCTCGACAAACCAAGCCTGGAAGACGCCCGCGCCACCCTCGCCGTGCCGACTTACCTGGCGGACAAGGGCCTGAAAACCTTCGCCGATATCGCCAAATTCGAAAAAGAACTGGGTGGCAAGATCTACGGCATCGAGCCGGGCTCGGGGGCTAACACCCAGATCAAGGCGATGATCGCCAAGAACCAGTTCGGCCTGGGCAAATTCCAACTGGTGGAATCCAGCGAAGCCGGCATGCTCGCCGCCGTCGACCGCGCCGTTCGCCGCAAGGAAGCCGTGGTGTTTTTTGGCTGGGCGCCGCACCCGATGAACGTCAACGTGGCGATGACTTACCTCACCGGCAGCGACGACGCCCTGGGCCCGAACGAAGGCATGGCGACCGTCTGGACCGTCACTTCGCCGACCTACGCCGAGCAGTGCCCCAATGTGCACAAACTGCTGACCAACCTGACCTTCACCGCGGCCGACGAGAGCCGAATGATGCAGCCGTTGCTGGATCACAAGGACGCTATCGAGTCGGCCAAGCAGTGGCTCAAGGATCACCCTCAAGACCAGGCTCGCTGGCTGGAAGGCGTGACCACCTTCGATGGCAAACCGGCCGCCGCCAACCTGCAATTGACCGGCAAGTAACACCCTTTCAACCACTGCTTCGCAGCCAGACACGGCTGCGAACGGCATCACCACGCCTGTAAGGAACCGTCTCATGAATCACGACGTCATCATCACCTGCGCACTCACCGGTGCTGGCGACACGACCGCCAGAAGCCCACACGTGCCGGTCACCCCCAAACAAATCGCAGCCGCAGCGGTTGAAGCCGCCAAGGCCGGCGCCACCGTGGTGCACTGCCATGTGCGTGACCCCGAAACCGGCAAGTTCAGCCGCGACGTGGCGCTGTATCGCGAAGTGATGGAGCGCATCCGCGAGGCGGACATCGACATCATCGTCAACCTCACCGCCGGCATGGGCGGCGACCTGGAGATCGGCGGCGGCGAGAACCCGATGGAGTTCGGCCCCAATACCGACCTGGTCGGCCCGCTGACGCGCTTGGCCCATGTGGAAGAACTGCTGCCGGAAATCTGCACACTGGACTGCGGCACGCTGAACTTCGGCGATGGCGACACCATTTACGTGTCCACCCCTGCGCAGTTGCGCGCCGGTGCCAAACGCATTCAAGAGTTGGGTGTAAAAGCCGAACTGGAAATTTTCGACACCGGCCACCTGTGGTTCGCCAAGCAGATGATCAAGGAGGGCCTGCTCGACAACCCGCTGTTCCAACTGTGCCTGGGCATCCCATGGGGCGCGCCGGCCGACACCACCACCATGAAAGCCATGGTCGACAACCTGCCCGCCGACGCAGTGTGGGCGGGCTTCGGCATCGGCCGCATGCAAATGCCGATGGCGGCGCAAGCGGTACTGCTGGGCGGCAATGTGCGGGTAGGCCTGGAAGACAATCTGTGGCTGGACAAGGGCGTGCTGGCGACCAATGGGCAGTTGGTAGAACGGGCCAGTGAGATCCTCAGCCGCTTGGGCGCGCGAGTCATGACCCCCGCAGAGGGCCGGGCAAAGATGGGCCTCACCAAACGCCGCTGATCAACATGTGGGGGGGGCTTGCCCCCGATGGCGGAGGATCAGCACCAGTTGTATCGACTGACACACCGCTATCGGGGGCAAGCCCCCTCCCACAGGGGATTACCAACCTCTTTAGGAATGTGCCATGAGCTTTATCACCGAAATCAAAACCTTCGCCGCGCTCGGCAGCGGTGTCATCGGCAGTGGCTGGGTATCCCGCGCCCTCGCCCACGGCCTTGATGTAATCGCCTGGGATCCGGCCCCCGGCGCCGAAGCCGCCCTGCGCAAACGCGTTGCCAACGCATGGGGTGCGCTTGAGAAACAAGGCCTCGCACCCGGCGCATCCCAAGACCGCCTGCGCTTTGTCGCCACCATTGAAGAGTGCGTAAAAGACGCTGACTTCATCCAGGAAAGTGCCCCAGAACGCCTGGAGCTGAAGCTGGAATTGCACAGCAAGATCAGCGCAGCAGCCAAGCCCAATGCATTGATCGGCTCCAGCACCTCAGGCCTGTTGCCGAGCGAGTTTTACGAGGGCTCGACCCACCCTGAGCGCTGCGTGGTCGGTCACCCGTTCAACCCGGTTTACCTGCTGCCATTGGTGGAAGTGGTCGGCGGCAAAAACACCGCGCCCGACGCTATTCAAGCCGCGATCAAGGTGTACGAATCCCTCGGCATGCGCCCGTTGCATGTGCGTAAGGAAGTCCCCGGCTTCATTGCCGATCGCCTGCTCGAAGCGCTCTGGCGTGAAGCGTTGCACCTGGTGAATGACGGCGTGGCGACCACCGGCGAAATTGACGATGCCATCCGCTTTGGCGCAGGGTTGCGCTGGTCGTTCATGGGCACCTTCCTGACCTACACCCTCGCGGGCGGCGATGCGGGGATGCGGCATTTCATGGCGCAGTTTGGTCCGGCACTGCAGTTGCCGTGGACGTATCTGCCGGCGCCCGAGCTGACTGACAAATTGATTGATGATGTGGTGGATGGCACTAGCGATCAGTTGGGTACACACAGCATTTCGGCACTGGAACGCTATCGTGATGATTGCCTGTTGGCGGTGCTGGAAGCGGTAAAAACCACCAAAGCCAAGCACGGTATGACTTTCGCCGAATAACCCACGTGGGAGGGGCGGTGCGACGATTCGACTTGCCCCCCGATAGCATTGGATCAGTCAAGAAATCTGGCAACTGACACACCGCTATCGGGGGCAAGCTCCTCCCACATTTTGACCGAGTACTGATCCGGGAGTTTTCCATGCCTGCACTGACGACCTACACCACAGCAATCCTCCCCGAGTGGGTCGACTACAACGGCCACCTGCGCGACGCGTTCTACCTGCTGATCTTCAGCTACGCGACCGACGCGCTGATGGACACGTTGGGCCTGGACAGCGAAAACCGCGACGCCAGCGGCCACTCACTGTTCACCCTTGAACTGCACCTGAACTACCTGCACGAGGTGAAACTCGGCGCCGAGGTTGAGGTGCATACCCAACTGATCGCCCATGACGCCAAGCGCCTGCACCTCTATCACAGCCTGCATCTTGTGGGCGAAGAGCGGGCGCTGGCGGGTAACGAACAGATGCTCTTGCACGTCGATCTGGCCGGCCCGCATTCGGCGCCGTTTACCGAGCCGACGCTGGAAAAAATCATCGCTGTCAGCGCTGCACAGGCTGACCTGCCCAAACCTGCCCTGCTTGGCCGTGTCATCGGTTTGCCGGTCAGACAATAAGCAAAAAAAACCCCGATCCAATGTGGAGTGGATCGGGGCAGAGTGCCTTGTGTGAGCCGTACATCCCGAGGGTGACCAAACCGTCAAGCTGTGTGCCTGGGTTCAGTGTGCCGATAAGTGCGGTTGGCAAATGGCCCGAAAACGACACGCTCATAGCCATCTGAGGCATTCGCGCATTCTGCCCTTGCCGACCGCATGGGCGGCTACCAGAATCCCAGTCAGACCTCGCTCCCCTCACCAGGATAAACGTCATGATGCATGCGGATTTGATTGACCAGGATGACCTGCTGGGCCAACTGCGCTCACTGGGTTTCGACGTGTCCAGCGGCGCCACCGCTGAGCAGGCCTGCGAGTGCGCCGTGCGCGGTTTGAGCGAAGCACGGGCTAAAGCGCTCAAGGGCATGGTGGAACAGATGTACAGCGGCAGCGCGACGATCCTGCCGGCGGTGCGTCAGGCGATTGATAAGCAGCTGTTGCCGGCTTTGGTGCAGTTCAAGCAGAACTCTGGTGTCTGATAGACCGCTATCGAGAGCAAGTCGAATCGTCGCACCGCCCCCTCCCACACTTGGAATCCATTCCCATGTGGGAGGGGGCTTGCTCCCGATGCAGTCAACTCGGTCTAAAGCCGCACGCTCGCAAAAGTCGACTCATTGCGCGCCTGACTCAACGCCGACATCGGCCCGGCCAACGGTGACAACACCAACGCCTGCGGAATCGGCATCATCGCCACCTGCTGGGTGGTGTTGGAACCGACGCGCTCATCCCGTGGCGGAATGCCGAAGTATTCGCGGTAGCACTTGGAGAAGTGCGGCGTAGACACAAACCCGCACACCGAGGCCACTTCGATGATCGACATCGGCGTTTGCTTAAGCAACTGCCGTGCACGGATCAGACGCAGTTTGAGGTAGTAGCGCGACGGCGAGCAGTGCAGGTATTTCTGGAACAGGCGCTCCAGCTGGCGCCGCGACACGGCGACGTACACCGCCAGTTCGTCCAGATCGATCGGCTCTTCCAGGTTGGCTTCCATCAACGCCACAATTTCCTGCAGCTTCGGCTGGTTGGTGCCCAGCATGTGCTTGAGCGGCACACGCTGGTGATCCTGCTCGTTGCGGATGCGCTCGTACACAAACATCTCGGAGATCGCTGCCGACAGTTCGCGGCCATGATCGCGGCTGATCAGGTGCAGCATCATGTCCAGCGGCGCGGTGCCGCCGGAGCTGGTGAAGCGATTGCGGTCGAGGGTGAACAGGCGTGTGCTCATGGCCACGCGCGGGAAGGCTTCCTGCATCGACGCCAGGCATTCCCAGTGCACGCTGCAATCAAACCCATCAAGCAGGCCGGCGCAAGCCAGGGCCCAACTGCCGGTGCAGACGGCGCCAAGACGGCGGGACTGGCGCGCCTGGCTTTGCAGCCACGACACGTGTTCACGGGTAACGGTGCGCTGAATACCCACGCCGCCGCACACGATGACGGTGTCCAGGGCCGGAGCTTTGTGCATGGAGGCATCGGGGGTGATTTGCAGACCGTCGCTGGCCCAGACCTGGTTGCCGTCGACACTCAGGGTTGTCCAGCGATACAACTCGCGACCGGACAATTGGTTGGCCATGCGCAGCGGTTCCACGGCTGACGCCAGGGAAATCAGCGTGAAATTGTCCAACAGCAAAAAGCCGATGGATTGAGGCGCACGGTTCTGGGGTTGGGCCCCTGAGTTGAACGACGTCATCGCGGTATCTCCTCACACTAAGCGGGTGTTGGCCTCAGGCGAGGCTCTTGTTATGGCGGTCGGCCTCAGGAAGGCGACGCTTTAAATAGATAGAGCAAATGCCATGCCTAAAATTGAATGGCTATTCAATAACTCCTGAAAACGACCTGATAACGCGTCTATATAAGCCCGCGCAGGAAGTGCGGAATATGGCCGAAAAGGGACGTAGGAGCAGCACTGCTCAAGGGGTGTGAGCAGTTCGGTAGCACTTGTGGGAAGGCGCTTTCAGCGTGTAGGAAAAGTCTGTCACCACACGCACAGGTGACGAGTGGTCGGAGGGAAAATCGTTCGGGAGCTACTTATCTGTTTGCGACGCGCTAAAAGGTGGCGATTTTGGTTGGAGTGTTCACTTGTAGTGAGCGGGCTTGCTACGCGCTGGGTGGCGAAGCCGCCCCAAAATCAGGCGACCGGGTTTTATCTGAAACTATGTGGTGCCTTTATTGATTGGGGCGGCTTCGCCACCCAGCGCGGGGCAAGCCCGCTCACCACAAAAGCACGCTCACCACAAAAGCCCGGCTCACCACAAAAGCCCTGTTCATCACTAAGGCCCTGTTCATCACAACAAGCTCATCAGCACTCCACTGCACTGACCGCCAACCCACCCCGCGATGTCTCTTTGTACTTGTCATGCATATCTGCCCCGGTATCGCGCATGGTGCGGATTACCCGGTCCAGGGAAATAAAGTGCTGACCGTCGCCACGCAAGGCCATTTGCGCCGCGTTGATCGCTTTTACCGCCGCAATCGCATTGCGCTCGATGCACGGCACTTGCACCAACCCACCCACGGGGTCGCAGGTCAGGCCGAGGTTGTGTTCCAGGCCAATTTCGGCGGCGTTGCACAGTTGCTCCGGCGTAGCGCCAAGAATCTCGGCCAGCCCGGCCGCGGCCATGGCACACGCAGAACCCACTTCCCCCTGGCAACCGACTTCGGCACCCGAGATTGAGGCGTTCTTCTTGCACAGAATCCCTACCGCCGCCGCACTGAGCAGGTAGTCGACCACGTTGGCTTCGGTGACTTCGTCGCTGAACTTCATGAAGTAGTGCAGTACCGCCGGAATAATCCCCGCCGCGCCATTGGTGGGCGCGGTGACCATGCGCCCACCGGCGGCGTTTTCTTCGTTGACCGCGAGGGCGAACAGGTTGACCCACTCCATAGCGCTCAACGTCGAGCCAATCACATTGGGCTTGTTCAACTCCTGCAGGCTGCGGTGCAACTTGGCCGCGCGGCGACGCACGTTAAGGCCGCCAGGCAGGATGCCTTCGTGCTTGAGGCCCTGCTCCACGCACGCCTGCATGGCGTGCCAAAGCTTCATCAGGCCGCTGCGGATTTCTTCTTCGGAGCGCCAGACCTTTTCGTTGGCCAGCATCAACTCGGCAACGCGCAGGTTGTGGGTCTTGCACAACTGCAACAACTCCACCGCGCTGGAAAAGTCATAGGGCAATTCGGTGCGGTCCATATCCGCCACGCCGCTTCGGGCCTGGGCTTCATCCACCACGAAACCACCGCCCACTGAGTAGTAGGTGTCGCGGTGCAGCTCGCCATCATCACCAACTACCACCAAGGTCATGGCGTTGGGGTGGAACGGCAGGTTCTCATCGAGCAGGCGCATGTCTCGTGCCCATACAAACGGCACCGGCAAACGCCCGTCCAGCAGCAGTGTGTCGGTCTCGCGCAGGGTGTGGATGCGCAGGCCGATCTGCGACGGATCAATTGCATCCGGCCACTCGCCCATCAGGCCCATGATGGTAGCGGTGTCGCTGCCGTGGCCGATGCCGGTGGCTGACAACGAGCCGTACAGCTGAACTTCGACGCGCCGTACTTGTTCCAACAATTCACGTTCACGCAGTGCTTGGACGAACAACGCCGCGGCGCGCATGGGGCCGACGGTGTGAGAACTAGAAGGCCCGATGCCGATCTTGAACAGGTCGAAAACGCTGATAGCCATTAACGTGGAACTCCTCGATAAGCACGGGCCGGACTTGAACAAGCTGCTACGCTCAGATCGCCCAGATGGCGGCATCATCAAGGTTTTATCTGCCGTCACGGCGTCTCACACCGACGCACCCATGCTCACCAGCGTCGCTCGCGTGCGATCGCCTGTTTTGGCCGTTTTCAGCGGCGCAGATGGGCAAAAACTGCGGTTTTGCCTTGGGAAAAACCTGTAAGCGACGTCACCGACACTGGATGCGACCCTCCCTGTACTGGATACGACGCCCCCTGTAGGCGTCAGATTTTCACTGGTACATGATCAGTCTCGACTCGTTTGCAAGGCACCGTGGCAGAGCTGTTGTCGCACGCTCCAACCGCAACACTTATAAAGCGCGGCGAAGGCCGCCAGAAAAAACACAGGAGTCTACCCAGATGAAAGGTTCACCCTCGTTGTTGTTGGCCGCCATGCTGAGTCTTCCCGTCATGGCGCACGCTGCAGAACCGGAACAGTGCAAGACCGTCAACTTCTCCGATGTCGGCTGGACCGACATTACCGTCACTACCGCGACCACCAGCGAAATCCTCAAGGGCCTGGGCTACAAGCCGCGCACCACGATGATTTCGGTACCGGTGACTTACAAGTCCCTGGCCGACGGCAAGAATATGGATATTTTCCTCGGCAACTGGATGCCGACCATGGAAAACGACATCAAGCAGTACCGTGATGCCGGCACCGTGGAAACCGTGCGCGCCAACCTGGAGAACGCCAAATACACCCTGGCGGTCCCCGAGGCGCTGTATAACAAAGGTCTGAAAGACTTCGCCGATATCGCCAAATTCAAGGATGAGTTGGGCGGCAAGATCTACGGCATCGAGCCGGGCAACGACGGCAACCGCACCATCCAGACGCTGATCGATAAAGACGCCTTCGGCCTGAAAACCGCCGGCTTCAAAGTGGTCGAATCCAGCGAAGCCGGAATGCTCTCGCAGGTGGAACGCGCCTCCAAGCGCGACCAGGCCATCGTGTTCCTCGGCTGGGAACCGCACCCGATGAACACCCGTTTCAAGATGAAGTACCTGACCGGGGGTGACGATTCGTTCGGCCCCAACTACGGCCAGGCCACCATCTACACCAACGTCCGCAAGGGCTATACCCAGGAATGCAGCAACGTTGGCCAACTGCTGAAAAATCTGTCGTTCACCTTGAACATGGAAAGCACCCTGATGGGTAACGTCCTTGACGACAAGATGAAGCCCGACGCCGCCGCCAAGGCCTGGCTGAAAAAGAACCCAGAAGTACTCGACACCTGGCTTGCAGGGGTCACCACCGTCGATGGCAAACCAGGTCTGGAGGCCGTCAAAGCGTATCTCGCCAAGTAATACTGCTGACCCCGGGGCGGTACGCTGCCCCGGGATGTATTCCCTCTTCGCATGTGGACATTCACTACCATGCTGACTGAACAGAAAATCCCACTAGGCCAGTACATCGCTGCCTTCGTCGATTGGTTGACCCAACACGGTGCCAACTACTTCGACGCAATCGCATCGACACTGGAAACGATGATCCACGGCGTGACGTTTGCGCTGACCTGGTTCAATCCGCTGGCATTGATCGGTCTGATTGCGCTGCTGGCTCACTTTATTCAACGTAAATGGGGACTGACGGTTTTTGTCATCGCCTCCTTCCTGCTGATCCTCAACCTGGGGTACTGGCAGGAAACCATGGAGACCCTGGCGCAGGTGCTGTTTGCCACCCTGGTCTGCGTGGTCATCGGTGTGCCGCTGGGCATTGTTGCCGCGCACAAACCGATGTTCTACACCATGATGCGGCCGGTGCTCGATCTGATGCAGACCGTACCGACCTTCGTTTACCTCATCCCTACCCTGACCCTCTTCGGGCTGGGTGTGGTGCCTGGGTTGATCTCCACGGTGGTATTCGCCATTGCCGCGCCGATCCGCCTGACCTACCTGGGTATCCGCGATGTACCGCAAGAGTTGATGGACGCCGGCAAGGCCTTTGGCTGCTCGCGCCGTCAGTTGCTCTCGCGCATTGAACTGCCCCACGCCATGCCGAGCATTGCCGCCGGCATTACCCAATGCATCATGCTGTCGCTGTCGATGGTGGTGATCGCCGCGCTGGTAGGCGCCGATGGCCTCGGCAAGCCAGTGGTCAACGCGCTGAACACCGCCGACATCGCCCTGGGCTTTGAAGCGGGCCTGGCAATCGTGTTGCTGGCCATCATGCTCGACCGCATCTGCAAACAACCCGACGCCAAAGTAGGGGGTGATGCATGAGCATTATCCGATTCGACAATGTCGACGTGATCTTCTCCAAAGACCCACGCGAAGCACTCAAGCTGCTCGACCAGGGCATGCATCGCAACGAGATTCTGAAAAAGACCGGGCAGATTGTCGGCGTTGAAAAAGCCAGCCTGGATATCGAGAAAGGTGAAATCTGTGTGCTGATGGGCCTGTCGGGCTCCGGCAAATCGAGCTTGCTGCGTTGCATCAACGGCCTTAACACCGTGAGCCGTGGCCAGCTGTTTGTGGAGCATGAAGGTCGTCAGATCGACATCGCCTCCTGCACCCCTGCCGAGCTGAAAATGATGCGCACCAAGCGCATCGCCATGGTGTTCCAGAAATTTGCCCTGATGCCTTGGCTGACGGTGCGCGAAAACATCAGTTTCGGCCTGGAAATGCAGGGCCGTCCGGAGAAAGAACGGCGCAAGCTGGTGGACGAGAAACTTGAGCTGGTGGGCCTGACCCAGTGGCGCAACAAGAAGCCGGACGAACTCTCCGGCGGTATGCAGCAGCGTGTTGGCCTGGCCCGTGCGTTGGCGATGGACGCCGATATTCTGCTGATGGACGAACCCTTCTCCGCCCTCGACCCGCTGATCCGCCAGGGCTTGCAGGACGAGTTGCTGGAACTGCAACGCAAGCTGAGCAAGACCATCGTGTTCGTGAGTCACGACCTCGACGAGGCGCTCAAGTTGGGCAGCCGCATCGCGATCATGAAAGACGGCAAGATCATTCAGTACAGCGTGCCGGAAGAGATCGTACTCAACCCCGCGGACGACTATGTGCGTACCTTCGTCGCCCACACCAACCCGCTGAACGTGCTGTGCGGCCGCAGCCTGATGCGCACGCTGGACAACTGCACGCGAGTGAACGGCTCGGTGTGCCTCGATCCAGGCGGTGACTCGTGGCTGGACCTGGCTGAGGGCAACACCATCCAGGGCGCCCGTCAGAATGGCGTGGTGATGAACCTGCAGAACTGGGCACCGGGGCAAGCAGTAGAAGGCCTGGGCCGGGTACCGACGCTGGTGGATTCGAATATCGGCATGCGTGATGCGCTGCAGATTCGTTACCAGACAGGGAACAAGCTGGTGTTGCATGACAACAACCAGGTGGTGGGGATCCTGGGCGACAGTGAGCTCTACCACGCCCTGCTGGGCAAAAACCTGGGCTAGCAAACACCGCAAACGCCATTGGAGAAACTGGGTCAAACATGTGGGAGGGGGCTTGCCCCCGATAGCGGTGGATCAGTAACAGATGAACTGACTGACACACTGCAATCGGGGGCAAGCCCCCTCCCACATTTTTTGCCCCAGTGGTGTCAGTGACAACACCACCGGGCTTTCAAAGCATCAGCTATAGACACGGCCAAGGAGCTGCCGATGGCTTTCAAACTGATCGAGCACGTCCCGGGTGATCTGTTCCTGGGCGAAGCCCATCAGGTCGTATTCCTGAGGCCCGTTGTGCAGGTACACCTCGGCACGGTAATAGCGGGTGCGCTCTTCTTCAGGCAGGTCGCTCGGCGCCGACGAGTAAGCATCCAGGCTCACTTCATAAACGAACGGGTTGCCCTCTTCCATCTCGATCCGCACACCGATGCAACGCTTGGACTTGCCCAACAGCGTCTGCACTTCCAACCCTTGCTCACGCAACGCGACCGCCGCCTCTTCCAGCGCTGGCGTGACGTGCTTGTCCATGAAGCGCTGCACAGTGCCCTGGCTCGGTTGCAGGTCGAGTGCCGTCAAACGCTCGCTGAAACCACGACGCCCGCGTTCAGCCAGTTGCGCCTGCTCCTGTTCGATCGCCGCGTCCTGGCGCATGGCCTTGTGCAGACCGAACATGAAGAAAATCAGCACCACCGAAAACGGCAGCCCCGCCAACACCACCATGGTTTGCATGGCTTCGAAGTTGCCGGCAAACAGCAGGCCGATGGTCACCAGGGTGATCACCACCGACCAGAAGATCCGCAGCCAGTGCGGCGCATCTTCATCCACGTTGCCGCCTTTGCAGGAAAGGTTGGCCATCATCACCGCGCCGGAATCCGCCGGGGTCAGGAACAGCACAAAGCCTACGAAGATCGACACACCAATGACGATTTTCGACGCTGGGTAGTGCTCCAGCAGTTGGTAGATGGCCATGGACGGCTGTTCCAGCGCCGTCTTGCCCAACTCCACCGCCCCTTGGTTCAGCACCAGGTCCAGCGCCGAGTTACCAAAGATCGACAGCCACGCCAGGGTAAAGCCCAGCGGGATCAGCAGCACGCCGGCCACCAGTTCACGCACCGTGCGACCACGGGAAATACGCGCGATGAACATACCTACAAATGGCGCCCAGGAAATCCACCAGGCCCAGTAGAACAGCGTCCACAGGCCCATCCAGCGCTCGGTTTTTTCACCGTCGCCTTCATACACATACAGGTCAAACGTCTTCAGCACGATGCCGTTGAGGTAATCACCGGTGTTCTGCACCAGGCCATTGAGCAAGTGCAGGGTCGGGCCGAACAGCAGCACGAAGATCAGCAAACCGCTGAACAGCACGATGTTGAGGTTGGACAGGCGACGAATGCCATTCTCCACACCCGACACGGCAGCGATGGTGGCGACGGTGCTCATCACGATGATCACGATGAGCAGGTTGGTGTTGCTGTGTTCCATGCCGAACAGGTTTTCCAACCCGGACGACACCTGCAACGAACCGATCCCCAGGTTGGTTACCAGGCCCAGCAGGGTCACGAACATGCCGAAACCGTCCACCGCGTGGCCCGCCGCGCCTTTGACCCAACGCTCGCCCATCAGCGGGTACAACGCCGAACGCAACGCCAGCGGCTGGTTATGGCGGTACGCAAAGTACGCCACGGCCAGGCCGACCAAGGCGTAGATCGCCCAGCCATGCAGGCCCCAGTGCAGGAAGGTCAGTTGCAACGCCTGGCGAGCGGCGCCATTGCTGGCGGCCGCGCCTTCAGGCGGGTTGAAGTAGTGATCCAACGGCTCCGAGGCGCCGAAGTACAGCAGCGAGATGCCGATGCCCGACGAGAACAACATGCCGGCCCAGGCGCCGTAGCTGAAGTCCGGGGTGTCGTCCTTGCTGCCCAGTTTCAACTTGCCGTAGGACGAAAACGCCAGGCCGACTACGAATACGAGATAGGCGGCGATGACCACCATGTAGTACCAACCGAAGCTTTTGGAAAGCCACGCCTGGGCTACGCCGAGCATGCGCCCGGCCTCCTGCGGGGCGATGATCAGAATGGCAGTCAACAACAGAATCAGCGCGGTGGAGGTGTAGAACACCCAACCGTTGACCCGCACCTTTTCCGGCGGGGTCTTTATAAGAGAGGCAGAACTCATGGCGCAGATGCTCCGGGCAGTGCGAGAGAGAAACACAAGGCAACGGTTATCCCAGGCCATCGATTTTTCGGCAGTCGACGGACGGGTGTTATAAAGACACCCCGAAAATTCCTGCGCCCCGTCGATGCGGTGCCAGGCGCTTATGCGGCCTGTTTCAAGGGTTTCCCAGGTGTCAGATGTCGCCGCCCTCACGTAGGAAATACCTGTAGGCAGCGACCATTTGTCGCAGAGCTTATTCTTTGTTGATTGAACGTTCAATCAAAACAAAATAGACTGGCCTTCAAGTCGACGAACGTTCATCGCCCGTCGGCAGGCCTAAGGAGAGGTGCTACATGCCCAAGGTCGGTATGCAACCCATACGCCGCCAACAGTTGATCGAAGCCACGTTGACGGCCATCGATCAGGTCGGAATGGGAGATGCCAGCATTGCGCTGATCGCCCGTTTGGCCGGCGTTTCGAACGGCATCATCAGTCACTATTTCAAGGACAAGAACGGCCTTATTGCAGCGACGATGCGCTACCTGATGAACGCGCTGATTGAGAACGTCCACGAACGCAGGCTTGCGCTCACGGACGACAGCCCACGGGCACACCTTCAGGTGATCATCGAGGGCAACTTCGATGCCAGCCAGGTCAACGGCCCGGCAATGAAAACCTGGTTGGCCTTCTGGGCCACCAGCATGCACCACCCGTCATTGCACAGGTTGCAGCGGATCAACGATCAACGTCTGTATTCCAACCTGTGCTGCCAGTTCCGCCGAACGCTGCCGCTGCCGCATGCACGCAAAGCAGCCCGAGGCCTGGCGGCGTTGATCGACGGTTTGTGGTTGCGCGGCGCCCTGTCGGGAGACGCTTTCGACACGGCGCAAGCGCAACGGATCGCTTACGAATACATGGATTTCCAATTGGCCAAGCAGGTGAGTTAGAGCCCTTATAAACGCTCAACCCCTGAACGTCTGCCGCTCAGTGTTGCCACACCCTTATGGCCCACTTAGCGGCGGGTAACGCCAACCACTTATGCACTTGCGAGGACTTTATGGCCCGTTTCGACCTGCAAAAACTCTACATTGACGGCGGCTACAGCGACGCTGGCAGCGATGCCACCTTCGAAGCCATCAACCCGGCTAACGGTGAAGTTCTCGCCCAAGTGCAACGCGCAACGAAAGAAGACGTTGAACGTGCCGTGGTCAGCGCTGAAAAAGGCCAGAAAATCTGGGCCGCCATGACCGCCATGGAGCGTTCGCGCATCCTGCGTCGTGCCGTCGATATCCTGCGCGAGCGCAACGACGAGCTGGCCGCCCTGGAAACTCTGGACACCGGCAAATCCTTCTCCGAAACCAAGTACGTCGACATCGTCACCGGCGCTGACGTATTGGAATACTACGCAGGCCTGCTGCCAGCCATCGAAGGCGAGCAGATCCCACTGCGCGACACCTCGTTTGTCTACACCCGCCGCGAGCCGCTGGGCGTGGTCGCCGGTATCGGCGCCTGGAACTACCCGATCCAGATCGCCCTGTGGAAATCCGCACCGGCCCTGGCTGCCGGTAACGCGATGATCTTCAAGCCAAGCGAAGTCACTTCGCTGACCACCTTGAAACTGGCCGAGATCTACACCGAGGCTGGCGTTCCAGCCGGCGTGTTCAACGTACTGACCGGCAGCGGCCGTGAAGTCGGCACCTGGCTGACCGAGCACCCACGCATCGAGAAAGTCTCGTTCACCGGCGGCACCGACACCGGCAAGAAAGTCATGGCCAGCGCGTCGAGCTCTTCGCTCAAAGAAGTGACCATGGAACTGGGCGGCAAGTCGCCGCTGATCGTGTTCGAAGACGCCGACCTGGATCGTGCGGCCGACATCGCGATGATGGCCAACTTCTACAGCTCCGGTCAGGTCTGCACCAACGGCACTCGTGTGTTCGTGCCTAAGCACCTGCAAGCGGCGTTCGAAGCCAAGATCGTTGAGCGTGTTGCGCGCATCCGCGTTGGCGACCCGCAAGACGACAACACCAACTTCGGTCCGCTGGTCAGCTTCGCCCACATGGAAAGCGTGCTGGGCTACATCGCCAAAGGCAAAGAACAAGGCGCCCGCCTGCTGTGCGGCGGCGACCGCCTGACCGACGGCGACTTCGCCAAAGGCGCATTCGTGGCACCGACTGTCTTCACCGACTGCACCGACGACATGGTGATCGTGCGTGAAGAAATCTTCGGCCCGGTGATGAGCATCCTCACCTACGAAACCGAAGAAGAAGTGATCCGCCGCGCCAACGACACCGACTTCGGTCTGGCCGCCGGCCTGGTCACCAAAGACCTGAACCGCGCTCACCGCGTGATTCATCAACTGGAAGCGGGTATCTGCTGGATCAACGCTTGGGGCGAGTCCGACGCAAAAATGCCGGTCGGCGGCTACAAGCAATCGGGTGTTGGCCGTGAGAACGGCATCAGCTCGCTGAATAACTTCACCCGCATCAAATCGGTACAGGTTGAGCTGGGCGATTACGCCTCGGTGTTCTAAGACCCGAGCCTTGCGTTGCCTTTGAGGCCGCCATCGGGGGCAAGCCCCCTCCCACCTTTGACGGTGTGAACCCGATCACATGTGGGAGGGGGCTTGCCCCCGATGAGGCCCGACCTGACCACACATCAAAGAGGGTGCATTCAATGTCCCAAGAATACGACTACATCATTGTGGGTGCCGGCTCCGCCGGTAATACCCTGGCGACCCGTCTGACCGAAGACGAAGGCGTCACCGTCCTGCTGCTGGAAGCCGGCGGCCCCGACTACCGCCTCGACTTCCGTACCCAAATGCCCGCCGCCCTGGCGTTCCCACTGCAAGGCCGCCGCTACAACTGGGCCTACGAGACCGATCCAGAGCCACACATGGACGGCCGTCGGATGGAATGCGGTCGCGGCAAGGGCCTGGGTGGCTCTTCGCTGATCAACGGCATGTGCTACATCCGCGGCAACGCCATGGACTACGACAACTGGTCGAAGCTGCCAGGTCTGGAAGACTGGAGCTACCTCGATTGCCTGCCGTATTTCCGCAAGGCTGAAACCCGCGACATCGGCCCGAACGACTGGCATGGCGGCGATGGCCCGGTCAGCGTGACCACGCCTAAAGCCGGCAATAACCCGCTGTTCCACGCCATGGTTGAAGCGGGCGTGCAGGCCGGTTACCCGCGTACCGAAGACTTGAACGGCTACCAGCAGGAAGGCTTCGGCCCGATGGACCGTACCGTCACGCCGAACGGCCGTCGCGCCAGCACCGCGCGCGGTTACCTGGACACGGCCAAGAAGCGTTCGACCCTGACCATCGTCACCCACGCCCTCACCGACAAAGTCTTGTTCGAAGGCAAGCGTGCCGTTGGCGTGCGTTACCTGATCGGTGCCGCCGAAGAGCGCGTTGAAGCCCGTGCGCGTAAAGAAGTGCTGGTGTGCAGCGGCGCAATCGCTTCGCCGCAACTGCTGCAACGCTCCGGCGTGGGCCCGGCCAAATTGCTGGAAAGCCTCGACATCCCGGTGGTCCATGACCTGCCTGGCGTCGGCGAAAACCTGCAGGACCACCTTGAGCTGTACCTGCAATATGCGTGCACTCAGCCGGTGTCGCTGTACCCGTCGCTGCTCTGGTACAACCAGCCGGCTATCGGTGCCGAATGGCTGTTCAACGGCACCGGTATCGGCGCCAGCAACCAGTTCGAAGCGGGCGGTTTTATCCGTACCCGTGAAGAATTCGAATGGCCGAACATCCAGTACCACTTCCTGCCGGTAGCGATTAACTACAACGGCAGCAACGGTGTGAAAGAGCACGGTTTCCAGGCACACATGGGCTCCATGCGCTCGCCGAGCCGTGGCCGCGTACAACTGAAGTCGAAGAACCCACGGGACTACCCGAGCATCCTCTTCAACTACATGGCCACCGAGCAGGACTGGCAGGAATTCCGCGATGGCATTCGCCTGACCCGTGAAATCATGCAGCAGCCGGCCCTCGATCAATACCGTGGCCGCGAAATCAGCCCGGGCATCGACGTGCAAACCGATGAGCAGTTGGACAAGTTCATCCGCGAGCACGCCGAAACCGCGTTCCACCCCTCCTGCTCGTGCAAGATGGGCACCGACGAAATGGCCGTGGTGGATGGCGAAGGTCGCGTGCATGGCATGCAAGGTCTGCGTGTGGTCGATGCCTCGATCATGCCGATCATCACCACCGGTAACCTGAACGCGCCGACGATCATGATCGCCGAGAAAATCGCCGACAAGATCCGTGGTCGCCAGCCGCTGCCGCGCAGCACGGCGGATTACTACGTGGCAGGCGATGCGCCGGTGCGTGGCAAGCCGTTGCGTGAAGTGGGGCCAACTGCGCAGTAACTGATTCACTGCGGTGCCTTCATCGGGGGCAAGCCCCCTCCCACATTTGAATGTATTCACAAATCAAATGTGGGAGAGGGCTTGCCCCCGATAGGGCCCTATCAGGCACTGCAAACCTTACCTCTACACTTTCCTTGATCAGCCCCCAGCCCAGGCCTACTCTGTTTGCCTGCCCGCGCTGAGCTGCCCACAAGGAAGGCCCCATGTTCGAACACCACGCCACACTCAAACGGCATTTCAGTGCCCTGCGCACTACCGCCGATTTCTTCTCCCTACGCTACGTTCGCGAATCCGGCCAGTACCTGTCGGTGCGCAAGAACGTCGCCGAACCGCCACACTTGAGCAACGACGAAGGCGCCATGCTCACCGTGCGTCTCAACGGTGTCGAAGCCTACGCCGCGACCAACGACATTTCCCTTGCCGGCCTGCAAGCCGCCCTTGAGCGCGCCGAACAGCAAGCCCGGCAAATCAAGCCTCACGCCCTGCTGGATGTGCGCGACCAACACGTCTCCAGCGACATCGCCGACTATCTGTCGCCTGACCTCGACCAAGCCTTCCCGTCCCTAAGTGACTGCTATCACCTGCTTGGCGACGAATCGGCCGCCGTGCCCAAGGACGAGCGCCTGGTCAGTTGGGACGTCAGCCTGGGTCTGACCCACGTCGAGCAGATCTACCTCAATACTGCCGGCGCCGAGCTGCGCCAGGCCCAGCGTTTTGTGTTCCCTGGCATCAACGTTACAGCCTTTGACGGCAACGACAGCCAGACCCGCACCCTCGGCGGCAGCAACTTTGGCCAACAAGGCGGGTTTGAGGTGATCAACCGTTTCGGCCTGGTCGGCGCGGCCCCGCGCATTGCCGACGAAGCCCTGCAACTGCTGCTGGCGCCGAACACGCCCCAAGGCCCGCGCGACCTGCTGCTGATGCCTGACCAGATGATCCTGCAGATCCACGAGTCCATCGGCCACCCGCTGGAACTGGACCGTATTCTCGGCGACGAGCGCAACTACGCCGGCACCAGTTTTGTGAAGGCCAGCGACTTTGGCCACCTGCAATACGGCTCCAAGCTGCTCAATGTGACGTTCGACCCGAACATTCCCGAGCAGCTCGCCAGCTACAGCCATGACGACGACGGCACGGCCGCCAGCAAGCAATTCCTGATACGCGAAGGGCTGTTGATCAAGCCGCTGGGTGGGGCGCTGTCGCAATTTCGATCCGGCATGAGCGGCGTAGCCAACAGCCGCGCCAGCAGTTGGAACCGCGCGCCGATCGACCGCATGGCCAACCTGAATATCGAGGCCGGCGACAAGAGCCTGGCGCAACTGATTGGCGGCATCGAAAACGGCATCCTGATGTCGACGAACCGTTCATGGTCCATCGACGATGCGCGCAACAAATTCCAGTTCGGCTGCGAATGGGGCCAGTTGATTGAAAACGGTGAGCTCAAGGGCGTGGTGAAGAATCCCAACTACCGAGCTATTTCCGCGCAGTTCTGGCGCAAGCTCAGCGCCGTGGGTGACGCCAGCACCACCAAGGTGCTGGGCACGCCGAACTGCGGCAAGGGCGAACCCAACCAGGTGATCCGTGTCGGCCACGCCTCACCCGCGTGTGTGTTCAGCAACATTGACGTATTTGGGGGAGATGCCTGATGAATACCTTCAAGGCATTGGTGGAGTGGCTCAAGCAGGCCATCACCGAAAAGGAACAATTTCACCTGAGCTATGCGGCCGAGGCGTCCGAATTCGTGCGGTTCAACCACGCCAAGGTGCGCCAGGCCGGACAAGTGCAACAGGCCAGCCTCAACCTGAAACTGATCAACGATGGCCGCCACGCCGACCTCGCTATCACCCTGGCTGGCACGCCTGAGCTGGACCGCCAGCGCCTCGCCGATGGCCTGCAACAACTGCGCGAAACCTTGCCGTTGCTGCCCCATGACCCATATCTGTTGCTCAACCACGATGCCTGGCACAGCCACAACGAACAGGCCCAGCCGCTGCCCGACCTGGCCCTCGTGCTGGAGGACATCAGCCAGGCCGCTGACGGCGTGGACTTGGTCGGCATCTACGCCGCCGGGCCGATCAGCCGTGGCTTTGCCAGTTCCGATGGGGCATTCGGCTGGCACCAGGCCAATAGCTTCAACTTCGACTTCAGTCTGTTCCATGCCAACGGCGAAGCGGTAAAGGCAAACTATGCCGGGCACACGTGGGACAGCGCCGAGTTCGCCCGCCGCTTGCAACAGGCCCGCAACCAGCTTGAGTTCCTCGGTCGACCGTTGCACACCCTGGCGCCCGGGCAGTATCGCGCCTACCTCGCCCCGGCGGCGCTGGAAGAAATCATCAGCATCATCACTTGGGGTGGTTTCTCCGCACAGGCCATCGCCAGCAAAGGCAGCTCACTGCAAAAGCTGTACGCGGGCGAGCAACACCTCAGCCCGTTGGTAACAGTGAACGAACACGTCAGCGGCTCCCTGAGCCAGGCGTTTTCCAGCGAGGGCTACCCGCGCGGCGATGTCACGTTGATCAACGCGGGCAAGGCCGAAGGCCAACTGGTGAACTCGCGCAGTGCCGCCGAATATGGTCTCAGCACCAACGGCGCCAGCAGCGACGAATCCCCCAGTGCCTTGCAGATGGCAGCGGGCAGCCTGGCCGAAGCTGACATCCTCAAACAACTCGGCACCGGGCTGTACATCAGCAACCTGTGGTACCTGAACTATTCAGACCTGCCCGCCGCCCGCCTCACCGGCATGACGCGCTTCGCCACGTTCTGGGTGGAAGACGGCGAGATCAAGGCGCCGGTCAGCACCATGCGGTTTGATGACAGCGTCTACAGCCTGCTCGGCTCGCAGTTGGAAGCCCTCACCGCTGAGCGCGAGTTGCTGCTGTCGGCCAGCACCTACGGACAGCGCAACACTGCATCCAACCTGTTGCCGGGGGCCTTGGTAAAACGCCTGACCCTGACTCTCTAAACATCAAATGCCTGTGGGAGGAGCCCCTCCCACAGTGTTTTGTGCTGATTTCAGACATCCCGATTTCGGCCCTTCCTACCGTAAATTCTCTTCCTGTCCGTTTGCACGGGCGGCCTGTTGTCGCCTGCAAAAAACCTCGCTATAACAGCTAGTGGCATACCGCCACATACTGGAAGTACTGCGATGAACCATGGAAGTTTCGTCATACAAAAGCTGTTCAAACACTACAACGTTCACATGGAGCAACTGGGTCACGACCCGCAAAAGAAAACGGTACTGATGGTCAATGGCGCGCTCTCCACCACCCGCTCCTTCGCCCGCACCAGCAAATGCCTGGCCGAGCATTTCAATGTGCTGCTCTTCGATTTGCCATTCTCCGGCTATTCCCGCGAGCACAACACCGACCTGGACCTAGTGACCAAAGACGACGAAGTGCAGATGCTGCGCGCCCTGGTGGAACGCTTCGAGGTCAACCACCTGGTATCGGCCTCCTGGGGTGGCATCTCCACGCTGCTGACCCTCGCGCACAACCCGCCGTCCATCGAAAGCTCTGTGGTGATGGCCCTGGCGCCCAACCTCAACCAACCCATGCTCGACTACGTGGAGCGCGTGCGTGTGCTGATCGAGGCCGATGACAAATCCGCTGTCGGCCACTTGCTCAACGAGACGGTCGGCAAATACCTCTCGCCCCGGCTCAAACGAAATAACCACCGTCACCTGTCGACCATGGCCACCACCGAGTACCGCCAGGCGCGCTTCCATATCCATCAGGTACTCGGTCTGGGCGACGGCAACTACCTGCCAGCACTGCGGCAGATTGAAACGCCGGTGCATTTCCTCAACGGCGCCCTGGACGAATACACCCCGGCCGCCGAAGCCCAGCTGTTCAAGCATTACGTGGCCCGCAGCAGCTTTGCAGTGGCCGAGCACACCGGTCATTTGCTTGATCTGGAGTCCCGCGAGGCCGCGTTATCGGTGCACCGCGCGCTGCTGAATTTTTTGGTGGGCGAGCACGCGGTGTTGTCGGACTTAGACGAACCGCCAGTGGGAAAAAGCGCGACGAATAGCGCATAATCGCCAACACATAGCCTGCTAACAAAAGGGTTCCCATGCCGAATCGCGTCCCGCTCGATGACAAGACCGCCCGCTGGCTCCCCTGGGTGGTGGCGATTGCCTTCTTCATGCAGTCGCTGGACGGGACGATTCTGAATACGGCGCTGCCGGCAATGGCGCGGGACCTCGCCGAGAACCCGCTGCGTATGCAAGGTGTGGTGATCGCCTACATGCTCACCGTCGCCCTGCTGATCCCGGCGTCCGGCTGGATTGCCGACCGCTTCGGCACTAAGAAAATCTTCTTTGGCGCGATCATGCTGTTCAGCATCGGCTCCTTGCTGTGCGCCTTGTCCAGCAGCCTGACCATGCTGGTGGGTGCGCGGGTGATCCAAGGCTTGGGCGGCGCGCTGATGCTGCCGGTCGGAAGGCTGGTCGTTCTCCGTGCTTACCCGCGCTCCGAGCTCGTGCGGATCATGGGCTTCATCACCATTCCTGGCCTGCTCGGCCCATTGCTCGGCCCAACCATGGGCGGCTGGATGGTGCAATACCTGACGTGGCACTGGATCTTCCTGATCAACCTGCCGGTGGGCATGATCGGCTGCTACGCCGTGTGGAAATTCATCCCCGACCTGCGCGGCAGCGAGCGCACACGCTTCGATGGCCTCGGCTTTTTGCTGTTCGGCGCGGCGATGGTGTTGATCACCATCGCGATGGAAGGCCTGGGCGAACTGCACTTGCCGCACCTGCGGGTGATGTTGCTGCTGTTCGGCGGGCTGGCGTGCCTGGCGGCGTATTGGCTGCGGGCCGGGCATATCGACAATGCGCTGTTCTCGCCGGTGCTGTTCAAGACGCGCACGTTTGCGGTGGGCATTCTGGGCAACCTGTTCGCCCGCTTGGGCAGCGGCGCGCTGCCGTTCCTGGTGCCGCTGTTGTTGCAGGTAGCGCTGGGTTATTCGCCATCGCAAGCCGGTATGAGCATGCTGCCCCTGGCGGCGGCGGCGATGTTTGCCAAGTCCGTAGCACGTCCGTTGATCGAGCGCCTGGGTTATCGCATCGTGCTCACCGGCAATACCCTGGCGCTGGGGATGATGCTCGCCAGCATGGGCCTGGTTACGGAACAGACGCCCTACCCTTTGCTGCTGGGCATGCTCGCGGTGCTGGGGGCGATCAACTCCCTGCAATTCACCGCCATGAACACCGTGACCCTGATCGACCTCGACGACGCTCAGGCCAGCAGCGGCAACAGTTTGCTTTCGGTGGTGGCGCAACTGTCTCTGAGCCTGGGCGTGGCCTGCGCCGGTGCGCTGCTCGGCGGCTTCACTGCCGAATCGGGCAATGATGGCGTGGAAAGTGTGTTGGGCGCCTTCCAGTTGACCTTCCTCACCGTGGGCATCATGGCGATGCTGGCGGCGGCGATCTTCCTGCAACTGTCGCCAACAGACGGCAAACGGGTGGTCAACCCGGACCAACATATCGAGCATTAAGCGGCGTCTCGTCTAGAACTTGCGGGGAAATTCCCACAGGGCTGGTACACTGCGCGACATTTTGTTTTGCAGAGCCAGTCCCGTGACTACCATCGCCACCGCTTTTAATACTTTGCCCCTGTCCGCCGCCATGCTGGCTAATCTCGACTCGCTGGGTTATGTCGAGATGACGCAGATCCAGGCGCAAAGCTTGCCGGTGATCCTCAAAGGGCTGGACCTGATTGCCCAGGCCAAGACCGGCAGCGGCAAGACCGCTGCATTCGGTATCGGCCTGTTGAACCCGATCAACCCGCGCTACTTCGGCTGCCAAGCGCTGGTGATGTGCCCGACGCGTGAACTGGCCGACCAGGTCGCCAAGGAAATCCGTCGCCTGGCCCGCGCCGAAGACAACATCAAGGTCCTGACCCTGTGCGGCGGCGTGTCCCTCGGTCCGCAGATCGCCTCCCTTGAGCACGGCGCCCACGTAATCGTCGGCACCCCGGGCCGCATCCAGCAACACCTGCGCAAAGGTTCGCTGGTGCTGGACGGCTTGAACACCCTGATCCTCGACGAAGCCGACCGCATGCTCGACATGGGCTTCTACGACGCGATCGAAGACATCATCAGCAAGACCCCACCACGCCGCCAAACCCTCCTGTTCTCGGCCACCTACCCGGTGAGCATCAAGCAGCTGGCCTCGAAGTTCATGCGCGCGCCGCAGCAAGTGAAAGCCGAAGCGTTCCACTCCGACGACCAGATCGAGCAGCGTTTCTACGAGATCTCCCCGGAAGAACGCATGGACGCCGTGACCAAGGTGCTGGCGCATTTCCGCCCGGCTTCCTGCGTGGCGTTCTGCTTCACCAAGCAGCAAGTACAGGAAACCGTCGATCACCTGACGTCCAAGGGCATTTCCGCCGTTGGCCTGCATGGCGACCTGGAACAGCGCGACCGTGACCAGGTGCTGGCGATGTTCGCCAACCGCAGCACCTCGGTACTGGTCGCCACCGACGTCGCCGCCCGTGGCCTGGACATTGACGCGCTGGACATGGTGATCAACGTCGAACTGGCCCGCGATTCGGAAATCCATATTCACCGCGTCGGCCGTACCGGTCGTGCGGGCGAGACCGGCATCGCAATCAGCCTGGTGGCGCCGTCCGAAGCGCACCGCGCCCAAGCCATCGAGCAACTGCAGAAGTCGCCGCTGAACTGGGACCAACTGGACAACCTCAAGCCGCAAAGCGGCGGTCCGTTGCTGCCGGTGATGAGCACCCTGTGCATCGCCGCAGGCCGTAAAGACAAAGTGCGTCCGGGCGACATCCTCGGCGCACTGACCGGCGAAGCCGGCATCCCGGGCGCCCAGGTCGGCAAGATCGCGATCTTTGACTTCCAGGCCTTTGTGGCTGTTGAGCGCGGAATCGCCAAGCAAGCGTTGCAGCGCCTGAATGACGGCAAGATCAAAGGCCGTTCGTTGCGCGTTCGGATCCTGTAACACCATCTCTGCACCAATGGAGATCCAATGTGGGAGGGGGCTTGCCCCCGATAGCGGAGTGTCAGTCAATATAGATGTGACTGAACCGCCGCTATCGGGGGCAAGCCCCCTCCCACATTAATTGCATTCCAAATCAGAATTTGTATGAGGACACCGTTTTGCGCTCGACCGAAGTTGTGATCATTGGCGCCGGCGCCGCAGGCTTGATGTGCGCACTGACCGCCGCCGGGCGCGGGCGCAAGGTGATGCTGATCGACCATGCGAACAAGGCCGGCAAGAAGATCCTGATGTCCGGCGGTGGCCGCTGCAATTTCACCAATATGTACACAGAGCCGGCCAACTTCCTCTCGCACAACGCGCACTTCTGCAAATCCGCCCTGGCCCGCTACACCCAGTGGGACTTTATCGGGCTGGTGGCCAAGCACGGCGTGCCGTATCACGAGAAGAAGCTGGGCCAGTTGTTCTGCGATAACAAGTCCAGCGACATCCTCGGCATGCTGCTCGACGAATGCATCCAGACCGGCGTGAGCATGCACTTGGACACCTCGATCCAGGAGATTGCCAAGGTCGACGGCGGCTACCAGTTGCAAACCACGCTGGGTGAGTTGCGCTGCGAATCCCTGGTGATCGCCACCGGCGGCTTGTCGATTCCGACCCTGGGCGCCACCGGTTTTGGTTATCAAGTGGCCAAGCAATTCGGTCACGAACTGCTGCCAACCCGCGCCGGACTGGTGCCGTTCACCATCACTGATCAGCTCAAGGACTTGTGCGGCGAGTTGTCCGGCACCTCCGTGGACTGTCTGGTCAGCTGCAACGACCAGAGCTTTCGCGAGAACATTCTGTTTACCCACCGTGGCCTGAGCGGTCCGGCGATCTTGCAGATTTCCTCCTATTGGGAATCCGGCGACACCGTGGAAATCAACCTGCTGCCCGACCACGACGCCCACACCTGGCTGCAACAGCAACAGGTCGAGCGCCCCAACAGCGAGCTGAAAACCCTGCTGGGTGAGATCTTCACCAAGAAGATGGCCAACCTGCTGGCGGACACCTGGTTTGCGTCCAAGCCGATGAAGCAGTACACCCACGCCGAAATAGCCGACATCGCGCAGAAGCTGGGGAGCTGGCAGCTGGTGCCGGCGGGCACCGAGGGCTATCGCACCGCCGAGGTGACGTTGGGTGGGGTGGACACGCGGGAAGTGTCGTCCAAAACCATGGAATCGCTGAAAAGCCCTGGCTTGTACTTTATTGGCGAAGTACTGGACGTGACCGGTCACCTGGGCGGGTTTAACTTCCAGTGGGCGTGGGCCTCCGGTTACGCGGCCGCGCAGTTTGTTTGATACGACGCAGTAAAAAATGTGGGAGGGGGCTTGCCCCCGATAGCGGTGTATCAATCACCGATATTCTGGCTGACACACTGCAATCGGGGGCAAGTCCCCTCCCACATTTTGATTTGAGGTGTGCCTGCGAATAATTTGTTGTCAGATGTGATCACCACCCTTGCCGTGGCGTCACTGATGGCTCAATTTAACGGCATCGTCCCGGAAGACTCACGACTTCATGTCATCGACCTCGTTCAAGCAGTCTATGCGGCGCCTGTGGGCGCTGGATAAATTCAGTTACAGCATTCGGGTATTCATCGCCCTCACCGGCAGCATGGCGCTGTGCTGGTATCAGGATGAAATGACGCTGCTGATCCCGCTGTTCCTGGGGATTATCGCCAGCGCCCTGGCTGAGACCGACGACAGTTGGCAGGGCCGCCTCAATGCCCTGGCAGTAACGCTGGTGTGCTTCAGCATCGCCGCGCTGTCGGTGGAATTGCTGTTCCCATACCCCTGGATTTTCGCCATCTCCCTGGCTCTGGCGACGTTCGGCCTGACGATGCTCGGGGCGCTGGGCGAACGCTATGGCGCGATTGCGTCGGCCACGTTAATCCTGTCGGTCTACACCATGATCGGCGTGGACCAGCGCGGCGGCGCCGTCAGTGATTTCTGGCATGAGCCGTTGCTGCTGGTGGCCGGTGCGGCCTGGTACGGCGCGTTGTCGGTGCTGTGGCAGGCGCTGTTTTCCAACCAGCCAGTGCAGCAGAGCCTGGCGCGGCTGTTCCGCGAGTTGGGACGCTACCTCAAGCTTAAGTCGTCGCTGTTTGAACCGATCCGCCAGTTGGATGTGGAGGCGCGCCGCCTGGAACTTGCCCAGCAAAATGGCCGGGTGGTGGCCGCGCTGAATGCCGCGAAAGAAATCATCCTGCACCGCGTGGGCAATGGCCGACCGGGGTCGAAGGTCAGTCGCTACCTCAAGCTGTACTTCCTGGCCCAGGACATCCACGAACGCGCCAGCTCATCCCACTACCCTTACAACGCCCTGGCCGATGCGTTCTTCCACAGCGATGTGCTGTTCCGCTGTCAGCGCTTGCTGCGCCAACAAGGCAAGGCCTGCCAGGCCCTGGCCGAGTCGATCCAACTGCGCCAACCGTTCATCTATGACGACAGCTTCGCCGAAGCACTGAGCGACCTGAACGCCTCCCTGGAACACTTGCGCATCCAGAGCAACCCGGCCTGGCGCGGCCTGCTGCGTTCGTTGCGCGCCCTGGCGGCCAACCTGTCCACCCTTGACCGCCTGCTCGGCGACGCGAGCAACCCCGACGCCCTGGCCGACGCCACCGACAGCAACCTGTTGGACCGCGCGCCGCGCAACCTCAAAGAAATGTGGACGCGCCTGCGCACCCAACTCACGCCGACGTCGCTGCTGTTCCGACACGCGTTGCGCCTGTCACTGGCGCTGACCATCGGCTACGGCACCTTGCATGCCATCCACGCCTCCCAAGGTTATTGGATCATCCTCACCACCCTGTTTGTGTGCCAGCCCAACTACGGTGCGACGCGGCGCAAGCTCGGCCAGCGGATCATCGGCACCGCTATCGGCCTCACCGTGGCCTGGGCGCTGTTCGACCTGTTCCCAAGCCCCTTGGTGCAATCGATGTTCGCCATCGCTGCCGGCCTGGTGTTCTTTATCAACCGCACCACCCGCTACACCCTGGCCACAGCAGCAATCACCCTGATGGTGCTGTTCTGCTTTAACCAGGTGGGGGATGGCTACGGGCTGTTTTTGCCACGGCTGTTCGATACTTTGCTCGGCAGTTTGATCGCCGGCTTGGCCGTGTTCCTGTTCCTGCCGGACTGGCAAGGCCGTCGCCTGAACAAAGTGCTGGCCAACACCCTGACCTGCAACAGCATCTACCTGCGCCAGATCATGCAGCAATACGCCGCCGGCAAAAGCGACGACCTGGCCTATCGCCTGGCCCGCCGCAACGCGCACAACGCCGATGCGGCGCTGTCCACCACGCTGGCGAACATGTTGATGGAGCCGGGGCATTTTCGTAAGGAGGCGGATGTGGGCTTCCGTTTCCTGGTGTTGTCCCACACCTTGCTCAGCTACTTGTCAGGCCTCGGAGCCCACCGCGATACGCCATTGCCGGCTGAGGTGCGCGAGCATCTGATCGACGGCGCGGGTAAAACCCTCGCTGCGAGCATCGATGAAATCGCGACTGGTTTGGCCAACAAGCAACCCATTGCGATCCAAAGCGACGCCGAGGAAGCCCTGGCGGCGGACTTGGAGCAGATGCCGGATGAGATTGATGAAGGGCAGCGATTGGTGCAGACACAGTTGGCCTTGATTTGCCGGCAGTTGGGGCCGTTGCGCACCTTGGCGGCGCACCTGATCAAAGATACCAGCGCGGCTTAGGCCGCTATCGGGGGCAAGCCCCTCCCACACTTGATCGGATTCACACGGTCCAAATGTGGGAGGGGCGGTACGACGATTCGACTTGCTCCCGATGAGGCCCGCACAGGCACTACATGCCATGGGCCTTCATCAACCGCGCATAACTGCCATCGACCTTCATCTTGGCAATCTCGCGGTCAAAGCTCGCCACAATCTGCGCGTGCTCAGGGTTCTTCAGGCTCACCAGAATATGCAGGCTGTTTTCACTCAGCGGCTGTGGCAGGAACTCCACCGTATTGCGCACCCGGGCCGACTCCCGTGCCAGGTAAAAGCGCGCCACATATTCATCCTCCACCGTCAGCCGCACCCGCTGCGCCGCCAGCATGCGCACGGCCATGGCGAAGTTATGCACAGGCACTTTCTGCAACTGCGCATCCCCATCGAACGCCGCTGAATACGCATAACCACGTACCACCGCGATGGGATAGTCGTGCAGTTGCTGCAGGTTCTGAAACTCGATGGGGTCGTCACGGCGCTTGATAAAACGCACGCGGTTGAGCAGGTATTCGCCGGAGAATTGCCCCAAGTGCGTACGCGCGTCGTCGTACCAGGCGTTGACCAGCACGTCATAGCGCCCGTCACCCACGCCCATCAGCGCGCGAGCCCAGGGCACCTGCTGGAAATCGCTGGCATAGCCCGCGCGCGCCAAGGCCGTGCTGACAATATCAGTGGCCAAGCCCCCGTTGATCAGCGTGGCATCGGTAAAGGGCGGCCAGGCATCCGCGACCAGGCGCAGGCGCTGTGCACATGCAGGCGTTGCCAGCAGCAACACTCCAATCAAAGCAACGGCACGAGAGAATCGCGGCATGCTCAAAATCCTTGGCGGACAGGCGGTGGCCTTAGCTCAGGCTGCGCCTGAGGTTCTAACATTAGCTCAGATTACACAAAGAAACGGCCGCCGCCTGCACTCAATAGTGGCAAATTGATTTCATTCACAAAAATAGTTGATTTAGACACCGAAGCCCGTCGCGCCTACTATCCAGAACAGACATTTACGAGAGAACACACCATGACAGTCGATTGGGTCTGCAAACATCACACCGACCTGGGCAAGGAGCAGCTATACGCCATCCTGCGCTTGCGCTGCGAGGTTTTCGTTGTCGAGCAGAAGTGCGTTTATCAGGACATCGACGGGCAGGATCTGACGGGTGATACCCACCATCTGATGGCTTGGAAAGACGATGAACTGATGGCCTACCTGCGCCTACTGGATCCGGAATCCCAAGGTGGCGATGTGGTTATCGGTCGGGTGATCGTCGCACCGGCGGCACGGGGTACCGGGCTGGGGCACAAGATGATGGAGGAAACCCTCAGGCAGATTGATGAGATCTGGCCTGAGACGCCGATATTCCTGTCAGCCCAGGCGCATTTGCAGGGCTATTACGGGCGGTATGGGTTTGTGGTGGCGGGTGAGGAATACCTGGAGGATGACATTCCACATATTGGTATGCGGCGCGCTTAAGGCCGCCATCGGGGGCAAGCCCCCTCCCACAGTTTGAATGTGTGAATACATTCAAATGTGGGAGGGGGCTTGCTCCCGATAGCGCCAGACCAGCCACCGCCAAACTCAGGGATAACCCAGAACCCGCTTGATCTGGTCGAGATTCACCTCGATCCACCCCCGATCAATCGCGCCCCAGTCGCGAATCCGATAGTGCCCGGCATGGTTGCGGGCGCCGTCTTCCTGTTCGAATTCACACACGATATCCAGGTCAGCCAACGCCGCAATCGTGTCCTGCGCCGTTCGCCGGGGCATGCCGGTGACGTCGGTCAGCGCCGGCACGCTGCTGGCGAGCCCGCTGTCGATCAGGTACGCCACGTACAGGCGGCGGTAGAAGCTGCTTTTGGTCTTGCTCACATCCATGGTCAGTCGCCTTGTGCGTTCAGGGCTTGCCCTGCAGGTCGCGATACGTGAGGTACACCCGCAGGTCGAATTCCACCTGGTGGTAGCCCGGCATCATGTAATCGCAGAGTTTATAGAACGCCTTGTTGTGGTCCGATTCCTTAAAGTGCGCCAGCTCGTGCACCACGATCATGCGCAAAAATTCTGGAGCGGCGTCCTTGAACAGCGAAGCAATGCGGATCTCTTTCTTGGATTTGAGGTTGCCGCCCTGCACCCGCGAAATCGTGGTGTGCAGCCCGAGGGCGCGGTGGGTCAGATCCAGGCGGTTATCGAACAGCACTTTGTCGATCGCTGGCGCATTGCGCAGGTGTTCCTGCTTCAACGCCAGTGCGTAGGCGTACAGGGCTTTGTCGCTCTGCACCGCATGACGCTCGGGATAACGCTGCTCCAGGTAAGCGCCCAACTGGTCCTTGGCGATCAGTTGACGGACTTGCTCCTGGAGGGCTGCGGGGTAAGCCTGGAGGTATTTCAGCGCGGTCATTGAGGTCTGCAACAGGGTTCGAATGGGCGCCAGTGTAGCGAATTCAGCGCAGGCGGGCGCGTGACCAGTCGACCACTTCGTCGGCCATCAGGGGGTGCGCCGCCCACGGTCCCTGGATAAATGGGCAGCCATGGGCTTTGAGCCACTGAGCTTGCTCCTGAGTTTCCACACCCTCGGCCACCACCAGCACGTCAAAATGCCCGCACAGTTCGATAATGCTGCGTGCCATCGCTGCGTCCCTCACCGACCCCGGCAGGCGCGCGACTAATTGCGGATCGAGTTTGAGGGTGTCGAACTCCAAGTCACGCAGATGCGCCAGGGAACATTGTCCCGAACCAAAGTCATCCAAAGCGATGCGCACCCCGATTCGGCGCAATAACTTGAGCTGCTTGGTGGCCTCTTCCAAGCTACTCATCAGGCAATCCTCGCCGATTTCCACCTCCAACTGCCCAACCTGAAGCCCATGTCGCTCCATCACCTGCTGCAACTGGTTAGCCAGGTTGGGCATATTGAACTGGCTGCTACTCAGGCTGACGCTCAGCACCAATTCATCGTCGAAGGTGCTTTGCCACACCTGACGCTGGGCAGCGACCTGTTGATAAATCCACGCGCTCAGCTGGCTGATCAGTCGCGCTTCCTCCAGCAGCGGTAGAAACAGCCCAGGCGGTACATCGCCGACGCTGGGGTGTTGCCAACGCAATAACGCCTCGACACCGCGCAGGCGCCCATCCGCCAGAGAGACCTGAGGCTGGTAGACCAGGGTGAAATCCTTGTTTTGAATGGCCGTACGCACGCTGTCTTCGAGCATCAGCCGCGAGCGCGCGCGGCCGTTCATTTCCTGGTCGTAATAGCGATACTGCTGACGGCCCGCGCGCTTGGCTTCGTACATGGCGATGTCGGCCGCACGCAGCAAACCATTCAGGTCCGAACCGCAGTCCGGGAAGGTCGCAATGCCAATGCTCACGCCGAGCATCACATCCAAACCGTCAACCTGCTGACACACGGAGACTCGTTCGATCAGTTTTTCCGAAATTTTTGCTGCCTGCTCTGGGAACTCCAACTCCAGCAGCGCAGTAAATTCATCACCGCCCATGCGGCCGATAATGTCGTAGGAGCGCAAGCCGCCCTGCAATTGCTCCGAAACCCAGCGTAAAACCCGGTCGCCCGCATCATGGCCCAAAGAATCGTTGACGCGCTTGAAACCGTCGAGGTCCAGGTACAGCAACACCAAGGACTGCTCTGTGCGCTCACTGCGCAACAGCGTGTTTTCCACAGCCTGGTGGAAGCCGCGTCGATTCAGCAGCCCGGTCAGCGGGTCGGTAACGGCTTGGAATTCCAACTGCTGATGCAGGTGGCGCACTTCGGACATATCCAGCACCGTCACCACCATGGCCTTCTGTTCGGCGGGCAGTGGCGCGCAGGACAACGCCGCCGGCACCTGCTGGCCACGGCCGGTGCGCAGAAGCGCATCGTGCAGGCGCCAGGTTTCGCCCTTGCGGTAACCGGCGTACATCTGCGAATCCAGCCACGTGGGCACATGGGGCTTTTGCATGAAACTCAGGAATTCCTGGCCCTGCAACTCTTGGATCGGGGCATTGAGCAGGCGCGAGATCGCCGGGTTGGCGTATTCGATCACGCCCTCCTCACTCACCACCAGGATGCCCTCGGCGGCGTTATCCAACACCGAGGCATTAAAGGCCCGGGCTGACTCCAGATCATGGCTCAGGCGCTGCAAGGCCCGGCGAATGCGCTGGTGCTCCAGCAACGCCTGGACCTTGGGCTTGAGAATATGCGGGTCGAAGGGTTTGAACAGGTAGTCGATGGCGCCACTGGCATAGCCTTCCAGCACCGCGGCGGGCGACTGGGCGTTGGCACTCAGGAAGATAATAGGGGTCATGCGTGTGCGCTGGTTGCCACGCATCAGGCGGGCGACTTCAAAGCCGTCCATGCCGGGCATCATTACATCCAGCAATACCAGGTCCACTTCATGCTGCAGCAGCACCTCCAGAGCTTCCAACCCGGATTCCGCGGTGACCACCTGCCAGTCATCACGTTGTAGCAGCGCACGCATGCTGATCAGGTTTTCCGGGTAGTCATCGACGACCAGAAGAACCGAACTGCCATCGCCATGAGGTGGAGCGCATTCCATGCTGGGTCTCTTCCTTAGGTCTACTCCGGTCACTTCTGAGAGAAAACGCGGATAAACATTGAGGGCTCACTCTAGCCCTGGATACTGAAAATCAGAAGTGACGTGGATACCATCATTGCGCCAAAGTTCACTCAGCCGACTAACGGTCAACCTCTACAGCCCACGGTTCATGGGAAACATGGCTTTTTGGCATTCATTTGGCGCCAATAAATTGCCAGCAAATGTTTAACAACAGGCCGGCCACCGCCTATAAAGAACCTGTAAGGCCCACGGGCCAAAGCCTTCACCCCCTGTAAAAGGCCAACGCCATGATCGACCTCTCCACTTGGAACCTGAGCATTCCGGTCGGCTCGCCCCCCGCGACTATCGACACCCCAAAGCTGCTCAGCGGCTTCAACGACCAGTACTTCCAGGCCGAAGGCAGCAACGTGCAGTTCTGGACACCCGTCACCGGCACCCGCACCGAAAACGCCATCTACCCACGCAGTGAGCTGCGCGAAACTTACGCCGACGGGCGCTTGCGAAACTGGACCTACCCCGAAGCCGACAACTTCCTGCGCGCCACCTTGGCCGTGAACCAAGTACCGTCCAGCGGCAAGATCGTCATCGGCCAGATCCACGCCTATGACAGCCAAAAACCGCTGATCAAGCTCGAATACCAGTTCAAGGAAAAGACCCAGACCGGCAACATCGTCGCCAAAGTGCGCATGCGCCCGGATGAAGGTGAAAGCCGCGTGGTCATCGTCGCGTCCAATGTGCCGCTGGAGAAAAGCTTTACCTACGTGATCAACCTCAACAAAGCCGGGCTGCTCAGCGTGTACGCCGCCGACAGTGAATGGAACGAGCGCATTGGCGCAGCGTGGGGCAGCAAGCCGCTGTACTTCAAGGCCGGCGCGT
The DNA here is from genome assembly GCF_021391435.1 of Pseudomonas sivasensis. Classification (NCBI taxonomy): domain Bacteria; kingdom Pseudomonadati; phylum Pseudomonadota; class Gammaproteobacteria; order Pseudomonadales; family Pseudomonadaceae; genus Pseudomonas; species Pseudomonas sivasensis. Next base: position 5,846,901 of record NZ_CP090029.1, read on the forward strand.
ATGTGCAGGACAACAGTGGGGACAGCAAGGAAGGCGCGAAGGTGACCTTTGCGAAGTTGGATATAGACCACGAATAACCAGACCAGCTAATTTCGCTGAGACATCATCCGATCAGCGTAAGGACTACTTCCGGGTAAACGCCTCCCTCTGTGAGAAGCAATACTGTTCTTCCTTAACTGGACAGCATTGCCTCTGCGGGGGCAGGTGCAACGATTATTCACTTGGCTTTTCAAGCGGAACGGTAATAGGTGCCGGACCTTTGGGCTTTACGGGCGTTGGCTCGGGAGCGTCTTCCGGCGGAAGTCGAGCGGGCGCTGGCCCCTTTGGAGAAACCGGTTTTTGGGTACTCATGCATAGCACTCCTGTGATTGGCTTTTACAGCCTTAGAATGGCGCGCCAGCAGATAGAAACAACTGTTAGAACTAACAGTCGCTTATAGTTTTTAGCAATAAACCCTGACATGCAGACTCGCTCTTCTTTGAAGATCAGCGCTCAGTTCACGTGGGTTCGTTTCTTATAAGCAAATTAAATTTCGCGCATCGCAAAATCGTATAAAAAACTGTTAAACCTGACAGGTTTCAATAGCCACCCCCTTACTCCAAACTACCTGCCACGACGTGATAAAAGCAATTAGTAAAGCACTCAACTCATTTTAACAGCAGCGCCAGTCACTTAAACCTCAACACCTACAACTCAGTTATCCAAAAAATCAAGGAGCACTCCAATGAGCAATATCCCTCCGACGATCCAAACCATAGACGGCACGGCAGTGTCGCTAAACGGTAGAAATTTCGCTAAACGCTCTTTCAAAATCACAGGCACTGGTTTTCCTGGTCAACTACAGGTTCGATTTAGTGCTACCGGCAGCAAGGTCGTGGACACAATAACAATTGCGCCAGATGCGAGATTTTCCGCCACCATAATGGCTCCCGTCCCAGGCCCTGTCACTTTGACGCTTACGGAAACGGACGCAAACCCAAAAGAGGTTTCGATAAATCTTGAGGTGGACAAAACAATCATAGAAAACTTTGAACATGAACAACTTAGATATGCCACCGATGAAGAGTTCGTAACCAAAAACTTTTTAAAATTCAGACCTCATGGCGGCATTGGTAGGTCTTTCAAGTTATCCATAGAGGCCATGAGCAGGACCAACCTTCTAACGAACTTCATCGATGATGCTACGCGCGAAGCAAATTTTCCAGACATCGTTTATTCTTTCAGATCACCAGACCCCAAGAACACATCAGTTGAGATCTCTTTACGCGGAAAAGATGACACCTACATTAAATTTAACAGAATGAGTTTTTCATACGTCTCTGCTGGCGACGTGTATTTCTCATGGTCTGATGGAACAAGCACTGTGCCAATAAAAAAAGCAACTACGGGTTTAGACAAGTTCACCTTCGCCACCTCAAACATGGCGTATATCCTTGTAACGACCACGCCAACGAGTTCGGCCTATTTTGTAGCGGGAAAATTTGAATTGGACCCTGTATAACGCGCTAAACCCGCTCAAACTAAAAACCCGTCTCACGACGGGTTTTTATATAAACTAACGAACATTACGTCCAGCTGAAACCCGCATCGCTGCGGGCTTCTTTTAAACGACCAAGGCTCAATTCACCTTAGCGTTCAACTCACCTTTCAGGTAACGCTGGTACATCGCTTCCAGCGAGATCGGCTTGATCTTCGAGCCGTTGCCGGCAGTGCCGAAGGCTTCGTAGCGAGCGATACACACATCACGCATCGCGGTCACGGTGGCGCCGAAGAATTTACGTGGGTCGAATTCGCTCGGGTTGGTGGCCATCAGGCGACGCATTGCGCCGGTGGACGCCAGGCGCAGGTCGGTGTCGATGTTGACCTTGCGCACGCCGTGCTTGATGCCTTCAACGATTTCTTCAACCGGTACGCCGTAGGTTTCTTTGATGTCGCCGCCGTACTGGTTGATGATCGCCAGCCACTCTTGCGGGACCGAGGAAGAACCGTGCATCACCAAGTGGGTGTTAGGGATGCGCTTATGGATTTCCTTGATGCGGTCGATGGCCAGCACGTCGCCGGTAGGCGGCTTGGTGAACTTGTAGGCGCCGTGGCTGGTGCCGATGGCGATGGCCAGGGCATCGACCTGGGTCTTCTTGACGAAGTCAGCGGCTTCTTCCGGATCGGTCAGCATTTGGCTGTGATCAAGCACGCCTTCGGCGCCGATGCCGTCTTCTTCGCCGGCCATACCGGTCTCCAGAGAACCCAGGCAGCCCAGTTCGCCTTCAACCGAGACGCCGCAGGCGTGAGCCAGGGCTACGGTTTGCTGGGTTACGCGCACGTTGTATTCGTAGTCGGTTGGGGTCTTGCCGTCTTCGCCGAGGGAGCCGTCCATCATCACCGAGCTGAAGCCCAGTTGGATGGAGCGCTGGCACACGTCTGGGCTGGTGCCGTGGTCCTGGTGCATGCACACCGGGATGTGCGGAAATTCTTCGATTGCGGCGAGGATCAGGTGACGCAGGAATGGAGCACCGGCGTATTTGCGGGCACCGGCCGAAGCCTGGACGATCACTGGGGAGTCGGTCTTGTCAGCGGCTTCCATGATGGCGCGCATCTGCTCAAGGTTGTTGACGTTAAAGGCTGGGACGCCGTAGCCGAACTCGGCTGCGTGGTCCAGCATTTGACGCATGCTGATAAGTGCCATTGTGTTGTCTCTCCCGGTCGAGGGTCGTTAATCGTGCAAGCCTGCCGTAGCGGCGGCTGCTATTCAAGTTATTGCCGGTCAGGTTTTGCATGCCTGGCCTGCTGAATCGTTATTGCAGTGTCCGGCTCGCCATTTGGAACCGAATCAATGTGGGAGGGGGCTTGCTCCCGATAGCGATCTATCAGTCGCTGACTTCGGTGACTGACCCACCGCAATCGGGAGCAAGCCCCCTCCCACATTTGGATCTCAATACATTCGAGACCGTGTTCTGTTTACTGGGCCTTGCAGCCCCGCCCGATCAAATCGTCGGTGGCAACCCAGTAAACCAGGCCTTCCTCACCTTTGGTGTGAAACGCCAACTGGTCGTTGCTGTACAGCACGCCCGAAGCGGCAACGTCCTGTTTAAGGCGGTAAACCTGGTCGGAACCGCCGAGGCGTACATCCACCTCGCTACGGGCCTGGTTGGCAAATCGCCAGTTGACCTCGGCCTTGCTGTCGCAGGTCCAAGTGGTCCACTTATCGGCAGGCTCTGCCTTGTTGAACATGTTCATGCTGCTGCAACCGGCCAGTAGGGCCAGAGCTGCCAGGGCGAAAACGCCTTTCATTGCCAATCCTCGCAGCGGCGCCAGAGGCCGCCGATGCTGTCGGTTAGTTGATCAGACCCGTCAAGGGCAACCCTGTTCCTGACCGTTGGGCGCGGAGTCGTATTTCTCCAGCCGTTCGTTGCCGATGCGCTTGTTGATCACCGGCATGGTCTCGGCTTGCCAATCGGCCTGGTAGCAGCTCTTTTTCTGCACAGGCAACGGCTTTCCAGCCTCCTGCGCCGCGCTTGGCGTGCTGCCGCAGCCGGCCAGAAGGCCCGCTGCGATCAACAGTGCCAACGACTTGATCATGGGAATGCTCCTTTTCCTGATCACGGGCCTTAGCCTTTGGCTCGGGCTTCCAACACTTCAACGGCGGGCAGCACTTTGCCTTCGACGAATTCAAGGAACGCGCCGCCACCGGTAGAAATGTAGGAGATACGGTCAGCCACACCATATTTGTCGATGGCCGCCAGGGTGTCGCCACCGCCGGCGATGGAGAACGCCGAGCTTTCAGCGATGGCATTGGCCAGCACTTTGGTGCCGTTGCCGAACTGGTCAAACTCGAACACGCCGACCGGGCCGTTCCACAGAATGGTCTGGGAGGCTTTCAGCAGTTCGGCGAAGTTGGCTGCGGTTTGCGGACCGATGTCCAGGATCATGTCGTCGGCAGCCACGTCAGCGATGAGCTTGACGGTGGCGGCGGCGCTTTCAGCGAATTCCTTGGCAACCACCACGTCAACCGGCAACGGCACACTGACCTTGGCAGCGATGGCGCGAGCGGTATCCAGCAGGTCCGGTTCATACAGGGACTTGCCCACCGGGTGGCCGGCTGCGGCCAGGAAGGTGTTGGCGATGCCACCACCGACGATCAATTGGTTGCAGATCTGGCTGAGGCTGTTGAGCACGTCCAGCTTGGTGGACACCTTGGAGCCAGCCACGATGGCAGCCATCGGCTGAGCCGGTGCGCCGAGGGCCTTGCCCAGTGCATCCAGTTCAGCAGCCAGCAGCGGGCCAGCAGCCGCGACCTTGGCGAACTTGGCCACGCCGTGGGTGGAGCCCTCAGCACGGTGAGCCGTACCGAACGCATCCATCACAAATACGTCGCACAGGGCTGCGTATTGCTGGGCCAGTTCGTCGCTGTTCTTTTTCTCGCCTTTGTTGAAGCGCACGTTTTCGAACAGCACGATGTCGCCGGCCTTGACGTCAACGCCACCCAAGTAGTCAGACACCAACGGCACTGTGCGGCCCAGGGCCTCACTCAGGTAATCGGCCACAGGCTTGAGGCTGTTTTCTTCCGAGAACTCACCTTCGGTCGGACGACCCAGGTGGGAGCAGACCATTACGGCCGCGCCTTTTTCCAGGGCCAGCTTGATGGTCGGCAGCGAAGCCCGGATTCGCGCATCGCTGGTGACAACACCGTCCTTGACTGGGACGTTGAGGTCTTCGCGAATCAGTACGCGCTTACCTTGCAGATCGAGGTCGGTCATCTTCAACACGGTCATGGGTCGCAGTTCCTGAATTGACTTATTTAAAGGGCAGGTTTTGATGAGGCAACGTGCAGATAGTGTTCTGCAACATCCAGCATGCGGTTGGCAAAACCCCATTCGTTATCGAACCAGGCCAGGATATTCACCAGCCTCGGGCCGGAAACGCGGGTCTGGCTGGCATCGACAATTGCCGAATGCGGGTCATGGTTGAAGTCACAACTGGCGTGGGGCAACTCGGTGTAGGCCAGTAAGCCTTTGAGCGGGCCGCTGGTGGCGGCATCGCGCAGAATCCGGTTGACCTCCACCGCATCGGTGTCGCTGACGGTTTGCATGGTGATGTCCAGGCAAGACACGTTTACCGTCGGCACCCGTACGGCTTTGGCCTGAATTCGCCCGGCAAGTTCCGGCAGCAGGCGTTCGATGCCACGGGCCAGGCCGGTGGACACCGGAATCACCGACTGGAACGCCGAACGCGTACGGCGCAGGTCTTCGTGGTGATAGGCGTCGATCACTGGCTGGTCGTTCATCGCCGAGTGGATGGTGGTGATCGATACGTAATCGATGCCAATCGCCTGATCCAACAGGCGTAACAGCGGCACGCTGCAGTTGGTGGTGCAAGAGGCGTTGGACACCAGCAGCTCGTGGCCGGTCAGGCAATCCTGGTTGATGCCATAGACGATGGTGGCGTCGACATCCGCCTCGCTGGCCATCGGCTGGGAAAACAGCACACGCGGCGCGCCGGCGTCGAGAAAACGCTGGCCATCGGCGCGGGTGTTATAGGCACCGGAGCATTCCAACACCAGGTCGACGCCCAGCGCCGCCCAGTCGATGCCCTCGGGGGTGGCACTGCGCAGTACTTTTACGCAGTCGCCTTTGATATGCAGACAATCGCCCTCAACCCGCACTTCGCCGGGGAAGCGGCCGTGGGTGGAGTCAAAGCGTGTCAGGTATTCGATGCTGGCCATGTCGGCCAAATCGTTGATCGCGACAATTTCAAACCCCGCTGCCGCCCCTCGCTCGAACAGAGCACGCAAGACGCAACGACCAATGCGGCCGTAGCCGTTGAGTGCAACTTTGTAGGGACGCGGTTGGGGCATGGGGTTCTCGATCAAGGTTAGTTCGGTGCTGAATGCACTATCGCCATCGCGGGCAAGCCCGCTCCCACATTAGACCGCGATCCAAATGTGGGAGCGGGCTTGCCCGCGATAGCGCCAGTTCAGACAACGCAGACTGACTTAGTCTTCCAGCAGCTCTTCAGCCTGACCCAGGATGTTTTCCAGGGTGAAACCGAACTCTTCGAACAAGGCTGGAGCCGGCGCAGACTCACCGTAGGTGGTCATGCCGATCACGCGGCCTTCCAGGCCCACGTACTTGTACCAGTAGTCGGCGTGAGCCGCTTCGATGGCGATACGCGCGCTGACCTGCAACGGCAGGACCGATTGCTTGTAGCCGGCATCCTGGGCTTCGAACACGCTGGTGCACGGCATGGACACAACGCGCACGTTACGGCCTTGGGCAGTCAGCTTGTCGTAGGCCTGAACGGTCAGGCCCACTTCGGAACCGGTGGAGATCAGGATCAGCTCCGGCTCACCCACGCAGTCTTTGAGCACGTAGCCGCCACGGCTGATGTCGGCGATCTGTGCGTCGGTACGCACTTGGTGCTGCAGGTTCTGACGGGAGAAGATCAGCGCCGAAGGGCCGTCTTTACGCTCGATGGCGTGCTTCCATGCCACGGCGGATTCCACCGCGTCGGCTGGGCGCCAGCAATCCAGGTTCGGCGTGGTGCGCAGGCTGGTCAGTTGCTCGACCGGCTGGTGCGTCGGGCCGTCTTCGCCCAGACCGATGGAGTCGTGGGTGTAGACATGGATCACACGCTTCTTCATCAGCGCAGCCATACGTACCGCGTTGCGCGCGTATTCCATGAACATCAGGAAGGTCGCGCCGTAAGGCACCAGGCCGCCGTGCAGGGACACGCCGTTCATGATGGCGCTCATGCCGAACTCGCGCACGCCGTAGTACATGTAGTTGCCGCTGGCGTCTTCGGCCGAGACACCTTTGCAACCTTTCCACAGGGTCAGGTTGGAACCGGCCAGGTCAGCCGAACCGCCGAGGAACTCAGGCAGCAGTGGGCCAAAGGCGTTCAGGGTGTTCTGGCTGGCTTTACGGCTGGCGATGGTCTCGCCCTTGGCCGCGACTTCGGCGATGTAGGCCGAGGCTTTTTCCGAGAAGTCGGCAGGCAGGTCGCCAGCGAGGCGGCGAACCAGCTCATTGGCCAGCTCTGGGAATTCGGCGGAGTAGGCAGCAAAACGCTGGTCCCACTCGGCTTCGGCCGCCAGGCCTTTTTCCTTGGCGCTCCACTCGGCGTAGATGTCGGCCGGAACTTCGAACGGGCCGTGGTTCCACTTCAGCGCTTCACGGGTCAAGGCGATTTCCGCGTCACCCAGTGGGGCGCCGTGGCAGTCTTCTTTACCTTGCTTGTTCGGCGAACCGAAGCCGATGGTGGTCTTGCAGCAGATCAGGGTCGGCTGCGCGCTCTTGCGAGCGGTGTCGATGGCTGTCTTGATCTCTTCCGGATCGTGGCCGTCGACATTGCGGATCACCTGCCAGTTGTAGGCTTCGAAACGCTTAGGGGTGTCGTCGGTGAACCAGCCTTCGACTTCGCCGTCGATGGAGATGCCGTTGTCATCGTAGAAGGCGATCAGCTTGCCCAGGCCCAGCGTGCCGGCCAGCGAAGCGACTTCGTGGGAAATGCCTTCCATCATGCAGCCATCACCCAGGAACACGTAGGTGTGGTGATCGACGATGTCGTGGCCAGGACGGTTGAATTGCGCGCCCAGGACTTTTTCAGCCAGTGCGAAACCTACGGCGTTGGCCAGGCCTTGGCCCAGGGGACCGGTGGTGGTCTCGACGCCTGGGGTGTAGCCGAACTCAGGGTGACCCGGAGTGCGGCTATGCAGCTGGCGGAAGCTCTTGAGGTCATCGATGGTGACGTCGTAGCCGGTCAGGTGCAGCAGCGAGTAGATCAGCATCGAGCCGTGGCCGTTGGACAGCACGAAGCGGTCACGGTCGGCGAAGGACGGGTTGCTCGGGTTGTGTTTCAGGTAATCACGCCAAAGTACCTCGGCGATATCCGCCATGCCCATCGGGGCACCGGGATGGCCGCTGTTGGCTTTTTGCACGGCATCCATGCTGAGGGCACGAATGGCGTTGGCACGCTCACGACGGCTGGGCATCGCTGTTCTCCTGAGGATTTTGAAGAGTGAATGATTAAAAGAAACGGAAAAAAGGACCGGCATTTTCCCTCAGCCACCGCCTGCGGGCAATGACAGATAGTCACTTGTGGCTGTTTTTCCTGTGCTTTGCGCGGCAATCGCCTGCATTGACCGCCTACTTGTTCGTCTAAAAGTTATAGCGGCTGCTTATAACCGCCACTTATCGATCAATATCAAAACTTTTTGATATTGACCTTGCGAGGATATCCACCCGTCACTAGACTGCTGCCCTTATGAATCTACCCGTGCCCTCACTGCGTCCCGACGACGGCGATGAACTGGCAGCCTTGTGCAAGGCCGCTGGCGACCCGTTGCGTCTGAACGTCTTGCGCGCACTGGCAAACGATTCCTTCGGCGTACTGGAACTGGCGCAGATCTTCGCCATCGGCCAGTCCGGCATGAGCCACCATTTGAAGGTGCTGTCCCAGGCCGACCTAGTGGCCACACGCCGCGAAGGCAATGCAATTTTTTACCGCCGCGCCCTGCCCCACACCGACCTGCTCGGCGGCAAGCTGCACGCCTCCCTGCTCGAAGAAGTCGACAACCTGAGCCTGCCAACCGACGTACAGTCGCGTATCGGCCAGGTTCACGGGCAACGCGCAGCGGCGAGTCAGGATTTTTTCGCACGGGTGGCCGAGAAGTTTCGCGCGCAGCAAGACCTGATCGCCGGCCTGCCGCAGTACCGCGACAGCGTGCTGGCGCTATTGGACAAGCTGAGCTTCAGTGATGAGGCGACCGCGTTGGAAGTCGGGCCTGGGGACGGCGGTTTTCTGCCGGAGTTGGCGCGCCGCTTTCATCAGGTAACCGCGTTGGACAACAGCCCGGCGATGCTCGAACTGGCGCGCCAGTTGTGCGAGCGTGAATCGCTGCGCAATGTGACCCTGCAACTGGCTGACGCCTTGAGCGGCACACAGATCAAAGCCGACTGCGTGGTGCTGAACATGGTCTTGCACCATTTCGCCGCCCCCGCCGACGCGTTAAAGCAAATGGCCGGGTTGCTGCACCCCGGCGGTAGCCTGTTGGTTACGGATTTATGCAGCCACAACCAGAATTGGGCCAGGGAGGCCTGCGGTGATCTCTGGTTGGGTTTTGAACAGGACGATCTGGCCCGTTGGGCCACCGCTGCGGGGCTCGTTCCCGGGGAAAGCCTCTATGTAGGCTTACGTAATGGTTTCCAGATCCAGGTTCGCCATTTTCAGCGACCGGCTGGCGACACTCACCATCGGTAATATCAGGAAAACATCGAGATGAGCGAATACTCCCTTTTCACCTCCGAGTCCGTGTCTGAAGGGCATCCGGACAAAATCGCCGACCAGATTTCTGATGCGGTGCTGGACGCCATCATTGCTGAAGACAAGTTCGCCCGTGTGGCGTGCGAGACTCTGGTGAAAACCGGTGTAGCGATCATCGCTGGCGAAGTGACCACAACCGCCTGGGTTGACCTGGAGCAGATCGTCCGTGACGTGATCACCGACATCGGCTACACCAGCTCCGACGTCGGCTTCGACGGCGCGACCTGCGGCGTGATGAACATCATCGGCAAGCAGTCCCCGGACATCAACCAGGGTGTCGACCGTGCCAAGCCGGAAGACCAGGGTGCCGGCGACCAGGGCCTGATGTTCGGCTATGCCAGCAACGAAACCGATGTGCTGATGCCTGCACCGATCACTTTCTCGCACCAGTTGGTACAGCGCCAGGCCGAAGCCCGCAAATCCGGCCTGCTGCCATGGCTGCGCCCGGACGCCAAGTCCCAGGTGACCTGCCGCTATGAAGGCGGCAAAGTCGTCGGTATCGACGCTGTTGTATTGTCGACCCAGCACAACCCGGACGTGTCCTACGCCGACCTGCGTGAAGGCGTGATGGAGCTGATCGTCAAGCACGTACTGCCGGCCGAGCTGCTGAGCAAAGACACACAGTTCCACATCAACCCGACTGGCCAGTTCATCATCGGTGGCCCGGTGGGCGACTGTGGCCTGACCGGTCGCAAGATCATCGTCGACAGCTACGGCGGCATGGCTCGCCACGGCGGCGGCGCGTTCTCCGGTAAAGATCCGTCCAAGGTTGACCGTTCGGCCGCTTACGCAGGTCGTTATGTGGCCAAGAACATCGTTGCTGCCGGCTTGGCCGAGCGTTGCGAGATCCAGGTGTCCTACGCCATTGGTGTGGCCCAGCCTACGTCGATCTCGCTGAATACCTTCGGTACCGGCAAGATCAGCGACGACAAGATCGTTAAGCTGGTGCGTGAGATCTTCGACCTGCGCCCTTACGCGATCACCACCATGCTCGACCTGCTGCACCCGATGTACCAGGAAACCGCAGCCTACGGCCACTTCGGCCGCACCCCGGAGCAGAAGACCGTCGGCGACGACACCTTCACCACCTTCACGTGGGAAAAAACCGACCGCGCCAACGACCTGCGCACCGCCGCCGGCCTGTAAGTACGCGTTGCACCCAAAAGCCCTGCCGGGTTCGCCCGGCAGGGTTTTTTATTGCCTGCGCGATCACCTTCACATTTTTTGGATCCAAACCTTGCAGGCCCAATGATGGCCCTCTAGAATCCGCGCCCTCTCGGGCCCTCTACCTTATTTGGATATTGCCCTGCGCCAGCCCGGGATAGACACGCGCGCAGGCAATCGAACATTGAGGTTTTTCATGCGCATCTCCACGCTCGCCCCTGCTGCCCTTCTGCTCAGCCTGTTCGCCCTGCCGGCCCACGCCGCCGACCTGAGCGCACTGAGTGGCGCCCTGAGCTCCCAGTTGGGTGGCGGTAACTCCGGCGACTGCCAGAAGCAAGCCGCAGACCTGCAAACCAAAATCGATGCGGCCGAAGCCAGCAAAGACACCTTCAAAGTGAAGGCCTTCAAAGCGGCGCAAGACCAGATCAACAAAGGTTGTGACAAACTGTCTGAAGCCCAGGCCAAAGCCGATGCCAAGCAGCAAACCCAGGAAGCCAAGGCTGACAAGCCGGATGCCGTGAAAGCCTTGGGCGGTTTGTTCAAGTAAGCAGAAACACCCGGTAAAAAGCCCCGCACTGTCGGGGCTTTTTTGTGGCCGGGAGGTTCATTTAGGCTGGGCACCCTTTCCGAGCAAGGATGCTCATGATGCGTTTACTGATTGCTCTGTCACTCAGCGCGTTGCCCTTTTTGGCATGGGCCGAAGCCTGTACCGATGAGGCCAGAACCCAGGTCGACACCCTGGCCGAACAGGTCCGTCTGTGGGACGACAGCTACCACCGCCTCGGCCAATCACCCGTCCACGATGAACTCTACGACCAAGCCCGCCAGCGCCTGGCCCATTGGCGCCAGTGCTTCCCTCAAACCCTCGCAAAACCTGACAACCCGCTGGCCGGCGCTCGGGGCACCTTCCGGCATCCCGTTGCTCATACTGGCCTGGAAAAACTGCTGGATGAACAGGCCGTCGGTGCCTGGCTCGATAGCCGACAAGACGTGTGGATTCAACCCAAGGTCGACGGGGTTGCAGTGACGCTGGTGTATCGTCAGGGCCGGTTGGAGCAAGTGATCAGCCGCGGCGATGGCGCACTTGGCCAGGACTGGTCAGCTTCCGCCCGCAGGATCCCCGGCATTGTCCAGCAACTGCCGGAGCCTATCGACGTGGTACTGCAAGGCGAGCTCTATTGGCGCTTGGACGACCACGTGCAATCGACCACTGGTGGGCTCAATGCCCGCAGCAAGGTGGCTGGCCTGATGAACCGTCGACAGCTGACTGACGCCGACGCCGCTGGTATAGGCCTGTTTGTCTGGGCCTGGCCGGACGGCCCAAGCGTATTTACCGAGCGCCTGGCCACCCTGGCACGATGGGGTTTCACCGACAGCCTGCGTTACAGCCAGCCCATCCGAACTCTCACCGAAGCCGCGCACTGGCGCATGTATTGGTACAACCACTCACTGCCCTTCGCCAGTGATGGAGTGGTGCTGCACCAAACATCACGAGCGCCCGGCAAACGCTGGCAAGTCAGCGCCCCCTACTGGGCGGTCGCCTGGAAGTACCCCACTTCCAAGGCGTTGGCTCTGGTACGCAAGGTGCAGTTCAAGATCGGCCGCACGGGGCGCATCACCCCCATTCTGGAGTTGGAGCCGGTGCGGCTGGACGATCGGCAGATCCGCCGGGTCAGCGTCGGCTCCTTGAAACACTGGCAAGCGCTGGATATTCGCCCTGGCGACCAAGTATCCATCAGCCTGGCGGGCCAGGTGATCCCTCGGTTGGACCACGTGATCCTGCGCAATCCCAAGCGGATCGACCTGCCAGTGCCCGACCCGCGAGACTTTCACGCCCTGAGTTGCTGGCAACTGGACCCAGGCTGCGAAGAACAGTTGCTCGCACGCCTGACCTGGCTGAGCAGCAACCAGGGCTTGGCGTTACCGCACATGGGTCGCGAGACGTGGAACGTATTGATCCAGGCCGGTCTAATCGCAGGCTTTCTCGATTGGTTAACCCTGGATGCGGCAGAGCTTGCTAACATTGATGGCTTGGGTGAGCGCAGCCGCACCCGACTGCTCGACAGCCTTCACAGCGCTCGGCAACGACCCTTTGCACAATGGCTAAAAGCCTTGGGTGTGCCGCCTGCGGCCCGCAGCAACCTGGAAGGAAACTGGCAGACACTGGTTGCCAGAGACACCCAGGCCTGGTTGGAGATCGATGGCATAGGTCCGGCTCGTGCAGCGCAACTGAGCGCTTTTTTTCGCGACCCGCAGGTACAGTCCTTAGCTGAAACATTACGTGTGGCCGGAATAGACGGGTTTTGAACGCGCCCCCAGCCACCTTTAAACCACCGCAGAATTCACCCTGCCCTTTGCGAATCTGGAGCCCCACATGAAATTCCTCGCCCCTTTTGCCCTGCTGACCGTCGCAAGCTTCATGGCCACGCCGCTGCTGGCCGCCGAAGAAGCCACCCAACTCACCGGCTGCGCCGCTAAGCGCCAAGCCATCAGTACCCAGATCGAACAAGCCAAGGCCCATGGCAACAGCGACCAACAAGCCGGCCTGGAAAAAGCCCTGAGCGAAGTCACCGCCAATTGCACCGACGCCTCGCTGAGGAAGGAGCGGGAAAACAAGGTGCTCGACGCCAAGCACGACGTCAGCCGCCGTCAGGCGGACCTCGACAAGGCAATGAAAAAGGGCGACGCGGAGAAGATCAACAAGCGTAAGGACAAACTTGCCGAGTCCCGCAAGGAACTGCAGGACGCCGTGGAAGAACTTGACCAGTAAAACCGGTCAGTGGTCCCGAAACTGTTTATGGCAGGCACTGCAGGCATCTTCGACTTTCTGTACGGCAAGGGAAAGGTTACTGGCCTTGTAGGGCTGCACATGGCTGGCGATCACCAATTCACCGGTGGCCGCCTCCAGGTCGCGGGCCAACTGCTGGAATTGCGCTTGTTTTTGCCACACGTCATCCTTGGCGCTGGTGTGATCTTCCTCGCGCACGCTCGGAAAGTGTTTCCAAGGTTCATGGGACAACGCATCGAGCTTGACCGCGCCCTCAGCGAATTTCGCGCCGTCGAACGCAATGCGTCCGCGCAACATGCCGCCCAGGTCTTCGCCGGTCTTGAGCATCTGCTTGAAGATCGCCTTGCGCTGGCCCAAGGGCGAATTCGGATCGACACCGCCGCAGGCAGACACTGCCAGGCAGGCCAACAATACAACCGTCAATTTTTTAAAAGTCATGGTGGCTCAGGGTCACGGGAAACGGCGGCCAGTATCCTCGCCCCACCCGCAAAGACCAATAGCCCTATTAATAATAAGGGTTGCCCAACGGCGCTACGGCGCGGGCAACCGTTTCAGGAATTACATGTATGAGTCTCACATTGAAACCCTGGAGCCGCCGCCTGGCATGGGCTCTGCCGATGATTGCGCTGCTGGCCGGCTGCGACGCGGGCAAGGACACCGGCAAAGACACGGCCAAAGATGAAGTTGCCAAACCCCACGCCGTCGCCACCTATGTAAACGCACCTTGGGAAGCACTGCCGGCGGTGTCCGACAGCGACCTGCTGGCCGGCTTTGAGTCCTGGCGCAGTGCTTGCCAGCGCCTGAAGACCGACCCTGTATGGGGCGCGACCTGCGCGGCAGCGGCCAGCGTGCCGGGCAATGCTGTAGCGGTGCGAGGTTTTCTCAAGGAGCGTCTGGATGTGTTCGGCTTGCGCTCGTCCGATAACACCCCTAACGGTTTAATCACCGGCTACTACGAACCGGTCTACCCCGGCAGCCTCACCAAGACTGCCACCGCCCACGTGCCGGTGTATGGCGTGCCGGATGACCTGATCATCGTCAACCTGGAAAGCATTTATCCTGAACTGAAAGGCAAGCGCCTGCGCGGTCGTCTTGAAGGTCGCGTGCTCAAGCCTTATGACGATGCCAGCGCCATCAACGGCCAAGGCTCCACAGCTAAGCCGATCGCCTGGCTGACCAACCCGATGGACCTGCAATTTCTGCAAATCCAGGGTTCAGGCCGCATTCAATTGAAAGACGGGCGCCAACTGCGCGTCGGTTACGGCGACCAGAACGGCTATCCCTACCGCCCTATCGGCCGCTGGCTGGTGGAGCAAGGCGAGTTGAAAAAAGAAGACGTGACCATGGGCGCCATCAGCGCCTGGGCGAAGGCGCACCCGGAGCGAATCCCGGAACTGCTGGCGAGCAACCCCAGCTACGTGTTCTTCAGTGCTCGCCCCGACAGCAACGAAGGCCCACGTGGCTCGCTGAACGTGCCGTTGACCGCCGGCTACAGCGTGGCGGTGGATCGCAAAGTCATCCCGCTGGGCAGCCTGCTGTGGCTGTCGACGACAAAGCCCGATGGTTCGCCGATCGTTCGACCGGTCGCGGCCCAGGACACCGGCGGTGCAATTACCGGTGAGGTGCGTGCGGATTTGTTCTGGGGCACCGGCGATGCGGCAGGTGAGCTGGCGGGGAACATGAAGCAGCAAGGGCAAATCTGGATGCTATGGCCCAAGGGCGCAGCGTTGCCGCAGGTGCCGGAGATACTCTAGATCAACTGTGGGGGCGGTTGGACTTGCCGCCCCTCACAAGTGGATCTGCGTCACGGCTCAGATCGAGACAAAGAAGAAACTCGCAATCAACGCCATGCCCACGAACCACACCAGTGAACGCAGGATCGCCCAATCGGCCACGTAGCAAATGATGTACAAGAGGCGGCTGGTGATAAACAGCACGGCCAGTACATTGATGGTCACCAGTTCGGCCGTACCCGCCAGGTGCGCGATAATCACCGCCGCCGCAAATGCCGGGGTGACTTCAAAGCTGTTGAGCTGGGCGTTGTGGGCGCGCCGAGCGAACCCATCGAGAGTCTCCAGAAAAGCGCGAGGGTCATGGTTCTGCCTCGGCCCGAACTTGCCCTGACTGAACTTGGCCAACCCTGTGCACAGGTAAGGCAAGAAAATTGCGATCAACACACACCAGAAAGCTACCGTCATCACTGATTCCCTTTTAGTTTTCTATTTTTAATTTGAAACAGAAATTAGAGTTTTAGCACCAATTCTGGCAAGCCGCACCCACCGCTATGAGCCGCCACACGCCAAAAGGTTCTACCGGTGTTTTGCGCCCTGCCTGCAACCTCAGGCCGCTGTGGCGGTCCATCCACCCACTCATGACTGATCTTTCCCACTCCAAGGACCCCGGATGCTTGAACTTGTCGCCGCCTTCATTTGCCTCACCACCCTGCTCACCTATGTGAACTTCCGTTTTATCGGACTGCCGCCCACCATCGGGGTGATGGTCACAGCCCTGCTGTTTTCCCTGATCCTGCAAGGCTTGAGCGTGCTCGGCTACCCAGGCCTTGAGGAGCGTATCCAGCAACTGATCGGCCAGATCGACTTCGGCGACTTGCTGATGAACTGGATGCTGTCATTCCTGCTGTTCGCCGGCGCTTTGCACGTCAACCTCAACGATCTGCGCAGCTACCGCTGGCCCATCGGCCTGCTGGCAACCTTCGGCGTGTTGATCGCTACCGTAGTGATCGGCAGTCTGGCGTACTACATTTTTGCCCTGTTCGGCTGGCACGTGAGCTTCCTCTACTGCTTGCTGTTCGGCGCACTCATCTCACCCACGGACCCGATTGCGGTACTCGGTGTATTGCGAACCGCCAATGCGTCGAAACCGCTGAAAACCACCATCGTCGGCGAGTCGCTGTTCAACGACGGTACAGCGGTGGTGGTATTTACCGTGCTGCTGGGCATCGCACAATTGGGCGAGACGCCTACCGTGGGCGCCACAGCCATGTTGTTTGTCCATGAAGCCGTTGGCGGCGTGGCGTTCGGGGGGCTGATCGGCTATCTGGTCTACCTGATGATCAAGAGCATCGAACAGCACCAGATCGAAGTCATGCTGACCCTCGCCCTGGTGATCGGCGGCTCAGCGATGGCCACCGAGCTGCACGTCTCCGCCCCGATTGCGATGGTGGTGGCCGGGCTGATCATCGGTAACCTCGGGCGCAAGCTGGCGATGAACGACATGACCCGTCGCTACCTGGACGGTTTCTGGGAATTGCTCGACGACATGCTCAACGCTCTGCTGTTTGCGCTGATCGGCATGGAATTGCTGCTGTTGCCGTTCAATTGGCTGCACGTATTCGCGGCCAGTTTGCTGGCAGTGGCGATCCTGCTCTCACGCCTGCTAACTGTGGCCCCGGCGATCCTGCTGCTGCGCCGCTGGCGTACCGTGCCGCGCGGCACCATCCGCATCCTCACCTGGGGCGGCTTGCGCGGCGGGGTTTCGGTGGCACTGGCTCTGGCCCTGCCACTGGGGCCGGAGCGCGATCTGCTGCTGAGCATCACCTACATCGTGGTGCTGTCGTCGATCCTGCTGCAGGGTTTGAGCATCGGCAAACTGGTCAAACGCGTGACCCGGGACGCCCCCCAGGCCACGCCTGACGCTCACTGATCCTTGTCGATAGGTTGCGGATGCCTTGGGTCCGCAGCCTTCTTACCCGGCAAGCTGCCTTCACTGCGAATCTGCGCATGGCTGATCAAGGCAAAGATAAAGCTGCCACCGATGATATTGCCGGCCAGAGTCGGGCCGGCAAACACCAGCCAGAAATCCTTCCACGGCAACTCGCCGGCGAATACCAGATAAGACACTTCCGCAGACCCCACCACGATATGGGTGAAATCCCCCAGCGCCATCAGGTAGGTGATCAGGATGATGATCCACATCTTGGCGCTTTCCATCGACGGGATCATCCACACCATGGTGGCGATCATCCAGCCGGAGACGATGCCTTTGGCAAACATCTGGCCGGTGTCGTTCTCCATGATCTTGCGCCCGATTTCCAGGAAGGCCTGGTCGGTCTTTGTATCGAAGATCGGCAAGTGCAGCATCACATACGCCACCAACAGGGTGCCGCAAAGATTACCCACCAGCACCACCGACCACAGCCGTAACAGGCGCCCGGCATTGCCAAAGGTCGGCTTGCTCATCACCGGCAGCACCGCGGTCAGGGTGTTTTCGGTGAACAGCTGCTGCCGCGCAAGGATTACCGCGAGGAATCCCGCGCAGTAGCCGAAGCTGGCAATCACCTTGAAGGCTTCACCCTCGGGAAGACGTGAATTGAGCAACCCCATGGCCATCAGCGACAGGCCCATGGTCAGTCCGGCCGCCAGTGCCGACCACCACAAAGCGGCAACACTGCGCTCCAGCTCCTGATCTCCCTGGGTGCGGATAATTTCATGCAGGACCGCCGCGCGGGGCGGCTGGTTGTCGTCAACGTCCTGTTGCTCTTCCTGGGATAAGTTGGGGGTCTTGCCGTCTTGTTGCGTGGCCATGGCGATACCTGAACGGGGGGGCGGTGTTCAGGTACGACCTATGGCCGATCAATAGCGTTCACTGGTCCGACGCAGGATTATTCGCTGACGCCGTCGTCCTGGAACTGGTCTTTGACGTACTTGATCTCGGTACGCCCGTGAGGCGCCGGCAATCCGTCTTCGCCGAGGTTGACGAAGACCATTTTCTCAACCGTGAGGATGCTCTTGCGGGTGATCTTGTTGCGCACTTCACAGGTCAAGGTGATGGAGGTGCGGCCGAACTCGGTGGCGGTGATGCCCAGTTCGATGATGTCACCCTGGCGCGAGGCACTGACGAAGTTGATTTCGGAGATGTACTTGGTCACCACCCGTTGGTTGCCCAGTTGGACAATGGCGTAGATGGCTGCTTCTTCGTCGATCCAGCGCAGCAGGCTGCCACCGAACAGGGTGCCGTTGGGGTTGAGGTCTTCAGGTTTTACCCATTTGCGGGTGTGGAAGTTCATGGTCACTCCAAAGCGTCTTGCCGAATGATGGGCGACATCATGGCAGAGCCCAGGCCCAAGCTCTATGAGCCATTGCCTATCAAGCCCATGAACGATCTTCATGCCGCCGACAGAAAGGCTTGGGAAGTCTGGCGCACACGGCTATAATCGCCCCCGTTTCAAAACGGTCATCTTCGATTGATACCGTTCTCCCGCCACCTGTCCGAGGGGCGCTGCAGCAGGCTAGGCCTGTCAGGCTCGGATGGGGCGTTGTCCGGCCTGATTCCCCTGGCCTGATACTAAACGCACAACGGCGCCCATTCGCACACTACGAATGGAGGCTCTTCATGAGCGCTGTCAACACGCCTGCAGATTTCACCGACTACAAAGTCGCCGACATGTCCCTCGCTGCCTGGGGCCGTCGCGAAACCTTTATCGCCGAATCCGAAATGCCAGCCCTGATGGGTCTGCGCCGCAAGTACGCCGCTGAGCAACCACTCAAAGGCGCGAAGATCCTCGGCTGCATCCACATGACCATCCAGACTGCCGTGCTGATCGAAACCCTGGTTGCCCTGGGTGCCGAAGTACGCTGGTCGTCCTGCAATATCTTCTCGACTCAAGACCAGGCCGCCGCAGCTATCGCCGCTGCCGGTATCGCGGTTTATGCCTGGAAAGGCGAGACCGAAGAAGAGTACGAGTGGTGCCTGGAACAAACCATCCTCAAAGATGGCGCGCCTTGGGACGCCAACATGATCCTCGACGACGGCGGCGACCTGACCGAGCTGCTGCACAAGAAATACCCGGCGATCCTGGACCGTGTCCACGGCGTCACCGAAGAAACCACCACCGGCGTACACCGCCTGCTGGACATGCTGGCCAAGGGCGAGCTGAAGATCCCGGCCATCAACGTCAACGACTCGGTGACCAAGAGCAAGAACGACAACAAGTACGGCTGCCGTCACAGCCTGAACGACGCCATCAAGCGCGGCACCGACCACCTGCTGTCGGGCAAGCAAGCCCTGGTGATCGGCTACGGTGACGTGGGTAAGGGTTCTTCCCAGTCCCTGCGCCAGGAAGGCATGATCGTTAAGGTCTCCGAAGTCGACCCGATCTGCGCCATGCAAGCCTGCATGGACGGTTTCGAAGTGGTTTCGCCGTTCATCGACGGCGTCAATGACGGCACCGAAGCGAGCATCGACAAAGCCCTGCTGGGCAAGATCGACCTGATCGTGACCACCACCGGTAACGTGAATGTTTGCGACGCGAACATGCTCAAAGCCCTGAAGAAGCGCGCCGTTGTCTGCAACATCGGTCACTTCGACAACGAGATCGACACCGCTTTCATGCGCAAGAACTGGGCATGGGAAGAAGTGAAGCCGCAGGTACACAAGGTTCACCGTACCGGCGCTGGCGATTTCGACCCGCAGAACGATGACTACCTGATCCTGCTGGCCGAAGGCCGTCTGGTTAACCTGGGCAACGCAACCGGCCACCCGAGCCGCATCATGGATGGTTCATTCGCCAACCAGGTACTGGCCCAGATCTTCCTGTTCGGCCAGAAGTACGCCGACCTGTCGCCAGCCCAGAAAGCCGAGCGACTGACCGTGGAAGTACTGCCGAAGAAACTCGACGAAGAAGTGGCCCTGGAAATGGTCCGCGGCTTCGGCGGCGTAGTGACTCAACTGACCAAGACCCAGGCCGACTACATCGGCGTGACCGTCGAAGGCCCGTTCAAGCCGCACGCTTACCGCTACTGATTTGCCTGTGCCCGCTCTCTATCTTAAGGGGAGCGGGCTTTATGTGGGAGCGGGCTTGCTCGCGAATGCGGTGTTTCAGTCAACTTATTCTTCACTGACATACCGCATTCGCGAGCAAGCCCGCTCCCACATTGACGGTGTACACACTCCGGCTTCTGAGTTTCAAAGGGTATGACCATGTCCCAAGACCGTCGCTACAGCTTCGAGTTCTTTCCCACCAAGACCGATGCTGGGCATGAAAAACTGATGGCGACTGCCAAACAGTTGGCAAGCTACAACCCCGACTTCTTCTCCTGCACCTACGGCGCTGGCGGCTCGACCCGTGATCGCACGATCAACACCGTGTTGCAGCTGGAAAGCGAAGTCAAAGTTCCCGCCGCGCCGCACTTGTCGTGCGTGGGCGACAGCAAGGACGACCTGCGCGGCCTGCTGACCCAATACAAACAAGCCGGCATTCAGCGCATCGTCGCCCTGCGCGGCGACTTGCCCTCCGGCATGGGCATGGCCAGCGGTGAGCTGCGCTACGCCAATGACCTGGTGAGCTTCATCCGTGAAGAAAGCGGCGATCACTTCCATATCGAAGTGGCGGCTTATCCGGAGATGCATCCTCAGGCGCGCAATTTCGAAGACGATCTGCAGAACTTCGTACGCAAGGCAAACGCGGGCGCCGACAGCGCGATCACTCAGTACTTCTTCAACGCCGACAGCTACTTCTATTTCGTCGAGCGCGTACGGGCCATGGGTGTGAACATCCCGATCGTGCCGGGCATCATGCCGATCACCAACTACAGCAAGCTGGCACGTTTCTCGGACGCCTGCGGTGCCGAAATCCCACGCTGGGTGCGCAAGCAACTGGAAGCCTACGGCGACGACGTCAAGAGCATCCAGGCGTTCGGCGAACAGGTCATCAGCGAAATGTGTGAACGTTTGTTACAAGGTGGCGCGCCAGGGTTGCACTTCTATACCCTGAACCAGGCTGAGCCGAGCCTCGCTATCTGGAACAACCTTAAACTGCCACGCTAAGCCGGTTTAATAGCAGTTCCCGGCCCTCGTTATCACGGGGGCTTTTTTCGTCTACATGTCCCCGGAAAGGAAGCCAGCAGTAAATGAATACAGCGTCCCCGACTCCTCGCCCCCAGCTGATTTACCTGGTATTCGGCGCCGAGACCTACCATCAGGAAGCCGTATTCAGCATCGCCAGTGCCGTTGCCCAACTGGGCGGGCCTCAGGATATGCCGTTAGACATCCAAGTGTTCAGCGACAACCCGGCCCCGTACCGTGGCTTGCCAGTACAGGTCCACACATTGGACAGCGCCACGCGACAACGCTGGAGCGAACCCCACGGCTACCATTTCCGTACCAAACATGTGCTGTTGCGTCAGGTGCTGGAAACGGCGGAACTGGCGCTGCTGATCGACACCGATACATTTTTCCACGACTCGCCCATGGCATTGTTCGAGCGCGTAACACCGGGCACCGTGCTGTGCAACGCCTTCCAGGCCAAGTATGGCGACAACCGCGAAAGCGTACTGTATGAAGCCCTGGCCAAGTACCTGGCCGACAAAGGCCTCGCCGACGATGATATGTGGCTGCTCAACTCAGGCGTGATGGGCTTGACCCGGCAAGATGCGCACATTCTGGACCGTTCGATCGAGTTGATGGATGAGCTGTTCCCCATGGCTCACGGCGCCTACACCCTCGAAGAGTTCTGCCTGTCAGTAGCCGCGTACCGCACGCTCAACGTGCGCCAGTGCCCGGACCTGATCCATCACTATTGGAGCCGCAAGCAGTTGTTCCGGGCCAAGGTCAAGGCGTGGGTAACCAAGCATGCCGCCGCCCCTCTCTGCGCCCAGGCCCTGGCCGATACACGCAAGGTCTCCGCACACCTGCCCCGCCCACCACGCTTGCAGCGCCTGATGTACAAACTGATCACCCTGGCGCTGCCCAAGCGCAAGCAGCAGTTCATCCGTGAGATTCTCTACGGCTGCTACGAGCACGAAAATGAATTCGACAAGGCCTGCGGCCCAGTTTGGTGGGAAAAAGCCCTTCAAAACCAGGAAGAACGCCAGAAATGCCCGGTGGACGCACACCAACTCGAACACTGGTTCGCCAACCCCGTGGTGCGCCTGATTCTGGGGGAGCGACGCGCAGCCATCTATGAACACCTGATGACCTCGCCCACAAAATAGAGCGGCCCGCAGAAGCTTAAGCCAGAGCTTCTCTTTAACGCACGGGCGTCGTAACCTCAGGGCATGCCTGTCATTCTGAAGCTGTTGATCGCCGCGTTTTTCACTTGCCTGAGCCTGGCCGCTTACGGCGAGAAACTGCGCATTGTCACCGAGCCCTGGGCGCCTTATGTGTATGAAGAAGACGGCGCCATGCACGGGCTGGATTACGAAACGACGGTGATCGTATTCCAGCGCCTGGGGGTCGAAGTGCAATGGCAGTTCCTGCCCTGGAAGCGCTGTCTGGCCATGCTTGATCAAGGCCATGCCGATGGCGCGCTGGATATTTTCCACAGCCACGACCGCGACGCCCTGCTGCTGTACCCCAGCGAACCGCTGTCTGAAGTGGAGTTCGTAATGTTCTACGCCAACGACCGTCCGCATCCGGTCCAAAGCCTCGACGACTTGCGTGGCCTCACAGTCGGCACGTCGCCAGGCTACCTGTACGGATTACCCTTCAGCGACTCCACCTTATTCAACCGCGAGCCGGCCCCCAGCCATGAAGCCAACTTCGGCAAATTATTGCTGGGGCGCATCGACCTTGTGATCACCGACCGCCGGGTTGGCCAGCACGTGATCAAGACACTGGGCCTGGAAGGCAAGGTCAGCCAGGCCCCCGTTGTCGTCAGCCGCCAGCAGCAGTACCTCGCCGTACGTCGTGGCGCAGGCATGGACCTGCTGGTGCAACGCTTTGCCGCCGAACTCAAACGCTTCAAACAGGAGCCGGCCTACACGGCATTGAGCGCCAAATATGGTGGATTCGAAGCGATTACGGCGTCCGGACACACCGTTGAGCAGCAGGAAAGCGGCGCACCGTGATTGCTCTGCTATACTCCGGCCTTCCCGCCAGGCTTACGCCCGGCCGCTGAGGTCTTGAAAAAGGCACCCAACCCCGCTACTGCGCAGCTTTCAGCCCGCGCGAGCCGGTGGAGTGCCCGCCAGACGCAGCAGGACCGGACGGGATTGCGCTCCCCTAAGCGCCATTCACGCCCGGCAAGATTATCCCTTTGGGCCAAGCCCTAACTAAAACAGGATTACTCATGTCCTTTGCTTCCCTCGGTCTCTCCGAGGCTTTAGTCCGCGCCATCGAGGCAGCGGGCTATACCGAGCCTACTCCGGTGCAACAGCGGGCCATTCCCGCCGTGTTGCAAGGTCGCGACCTGATGGTTGCGGCTCAGACAGGTACTGGTAAAACCGGCGGCTTCGCCCTCCCGATTCTGGAGCGGTTGTTCCCCAACGGTCACCCGGACAAATCCCAGCGTCACGGCCCGCGCCAACCACGCGTACTGGTTCTGACCCCTACCCGCGAACTCGCCGCCCAAGTGCACGACAGCTTCAAGCTGTATGCCCGCGACTTGAAGTTCGTCAGCGCCTGCATCTTCGGCGGCGTCGGCATGAACCCACAGGTTCAGGCCATGTCCCGTGGTGTTGACGTGCTGGTGGCATGCCCTGGTCGCTTGCTCGACCTGTGCGGCCAAGGCAGCGTCGATTTGTCCCACGTGGAAATCCTCGTGCTGGACGAAGCCGACCGCATGCTCGACATGGGCTTTGTCCATGACGTGAAAAAAGTCCTCGCCCGCCTACCGGCCAAACGTCAGAACCTGCTGTTCTCGGCAACGTTCTCCCAAGACATCACCGCCCTGGCCGGCAAGCTGCTGCACAACCCGGAGCGCATCGAAGTCACGCCGCCGAACACCACGGTCGAGCGTATCGAGCAACGCGTCTTCCGCTTGGCCGCCAGCCACAAGCGCTCGCTGCTGGCCCACCTGATCACCCACGGTGCGTGGGAGCAGGTGCTGGTGTTCACCCGTACCAAACACGGCGCCAACCGCCTGGCTGAATACCTGGACAAGCACGGCCTCACCGCCGTCGCCATCCATGGGAACAAGAGCCAGAACGCGCGCACCAAAGCCCTGGCTGACTTCAAGGCCGGCAGCGTACGCATCCTGGTAGCGACCGATATCGCCGCACGCGGCCTGGATATCGACCAGTTGCCACACGTGGTCAACTTCGAGCTGCCAAACGTCGATGAAGACTATGTGCACCGTATCGGCCGTACTGGCCGTGCCGGTCGTTCGGGTGAAGCCATTTCCCTGGTTGCACCGGACGAAGAAAAACTGCTGAAAAGCATCGAGCGCATGACCAAGCAGAAAATCGCCGACGGCGACCTGATGGGCTTTGATGCCAGCGCTGTAGAGGCCGAAAAGCCTGAAGTGCGCGAACGTCCTGACGTGCGTAACCCACGCAACCCACGCGGTCCGAAGGGCGATGGCCCGAACGGCGGCGGTGGTGGCGGTGGTCGTCGCGACAAAGGCAAAGACAAAGGCGGCAAGGAAAAAGCGCCAACCAACGGCCGTGGCGAACGCCCAGCCCGCGAGCAGAAGCCTCGTGAAGGTACCCCGGCCCGCGAACAGCGTCAGCCGAGCCAACCGCCGCGCGCTGCAGCCGACCGTGCCCCGGACGAGTTCCTCGACGACGACGTGGATAACTTCGGTAACCGCGTCGACTACGTGCCACAGGCCAAACCGGCCCAAGGCCGTGGCCGTCGTCCAGGTGCCCCAGCACAGGGCGCCGGCGCAGGCACTGGTGCACCCCGTGGCGGTCAGCCACAGGGCGCGCGCCAGAACGGTCCGCGCAACAGCAGCGGCGGCACCACCGGCACCCCGCCTGCCAAACGCAGCGGCCCGCGTAGCGGTGCACCGCGAGACGGCCAGGCCCGCCGCGAAGATTCGCGCAGCAACAACCGCCGCCCAGCCCGTGACGACCAGCCTCGTTCGTCCGAGCCAGCCGTGCAAAACCCGCGCGGTGGCCCAGCGCCGAAGATCATCCACAAGGAGTCGAAAGCTGACCGCTTCCCGACACCTGAGCAGTTGGATCAACTGCCAGGCCGTCCTCGTGGTGAAAAACCAGCGCTGCTGACTCGCAACCGCTGAGTTTCAAAGCTCCATAAAAAATGCCCCGCCTCTTTCGAGACGGGGCATTTTTTTTGGACTCAACAAAAACGAATGAGCCCTGCTGTGGGCAGAAATTACTTCTGCTTAACACCTTCCAGCGAGATGTCCAGGTTAACAGTCTGCGAAGACGGGCCCGGGCCTTTGATGCCAAAGTCGTTCAGGTCCAGCGTAGTGGTGGCGTTGAAGCCCGCACGCTCGCCGCCCCATGGATCCTTGCCTTCACCGTTGAAGGTAGCCTTGAAGGTCACAGGCTTGGTCACGCCGTGGAACGTCAGGTCGCCGGTCACGTCAGCAGTTTTTTCGCCGGTGGATTTAACAGCGGTAGATACGAACTTGGCGTCAGCAAACTTGGCAACGTCCAGGAAATCCTTGCTGGCGATGTGCTTGTCACGCTCAGCGTGGTTGGACCACAGGCTGGCGGTTTTCACGTCGACGGCGATTTTGCTGGCTTCAGGCTTGGCGGAATCCCAGCTGAACGTACCATCCCAGTCCTTGAAGGTACCGTGGATGTAGCTGTAGCCCAGGTGGCTGATTTTCCAGTCGATGAAGGCGTGTTGGCCTTCCTTGTCGATTTTGTAGTCAGCGGCCATCACCTGACCTGCAGACAGCAGCGCTGTACCGATTGCCAGAGCGGCGAGGGTCTTCTTCAACATGCTTTATATTCCTTGTGAGTCGAGGTTGAACATCAGGCTTTGCGCCCCAGCATTCGCGTGAGGGTCGCATCACGATCGATAAAGTGGTGTTTCAACGCAGCCACGCCGTGCAAGCCGGCGAAAACCACGAGCACCCAGGCCAGGTACAAATGCACCAAGCCCGCGTTGTCTGCCTGGTCCGGTAGACCGGAAACCACGGCAGGAATTTCAAACAGGCCAAACACCGGGATACCGACACCATCGGCGGTGGAAATCAGGTATCCGGCAATCATCACGGCAAACAGCCCGAGATAAAGGAACGCGTGGCCGAACGCGGCACCGATGCGGGTCAAGCGGCTGTAACTGGCCAACGGCGGTGGTGGCGGGCTGATCAGGCGCCAGACGATACGCACCAGCATGATGGCGAACAGCGTGATGCCAATGCTCTTGTGCAGGTCCGGCGCGTCTTTGCGCCAGGCGCTGTAGTAGTCGAGCCCAACCATCCACAAACCCAGGGCGAACAGACCGAACACAACCAGGGCCACACCCCAGTGCAAAATCATACTGACCCAGCCATAACGGGCCGGTGAGTTACGTAGCTGCATGTACTTAATCCCGTAAGAGCTGCGCCCAAGACTAGCGATTTACCTATCGAATTAAAGCGGAAAATTTTGCTTTGAAATATCGAGAAATACGATCTAGAGCGTATGCACAATAAGTTAACCAAGGATTAAGGACTATCCCTAACAAACGTGACAGTCCGTCCCGCGTTTACTCCGAATTCCCCACAATGGCTTGTGACCCAGGCCTCCATTGCATAGGCTTGCGCGATTGTTTCGCCTGCGCTGTTCGCAGGACCGCTTCGAGGAGATCACCGATGGGCTTGAACAACCAGTGGATGCAACGCGACCTCGCCGTGCTGTGGCATCCCTGCACCCAGATGAAAGACCACCAGCAGCTGCCGCTGATCCCGATCAAGCGCGGGGAAGGCGTCTGGCTGGAAGACTTCGAAGGCAAGCGCTACCTCGACGCTGTCAGCTCCTGGTGGGTCAACGTGTTCGGCCACGCCAACCCACGCATCAACCAACGCATCAAGGACCAGGTCGACCAACTGGAACACGTGATCCTCGCCGGCTTCAGCCACCAGCCGGTGATCGAACTGTCCGAACGCCTGGTCGCGATGACCCCTGAAGGCCTGACCCGATGCTTCTATGCCGATAACGGTTCGTCATGCATCGAAGTCGCGCTGAAGATGAGCTTCCACTATTGGCTCAACCGCGGTTTGCCGAACAAAAAGCGCTTCGTCACCCTGACCAACAGTTACCACGGCGAAACCATCGCCGCGATGTCAGTGGGCGACGTGCCGCTGTTTACCGAAACCTACAAGGCGCTGCTGCTCGACACCATCAAGGTGCCAAGCCCGGACTGCTACCTGCGCCCCGAGGGCATGAGCTGGGAAGAGCACTCGCGCACTATGTTCCTGGCCATGGAACAGACCCTGGCCGACAACCATGACACCGTCGCCGCCGTGATCGTCGAGCCGCTGATCCAGGGCGCTGGCGGCATGCGCATGTACCACCCGGTGTATCTGAAGCTGCTGCGCGAAGCCTGCGACCGCTACGGCGTGCACCTGATCCACGACGAAATCGCCGTGGGCTTCGGCCGTACCGGCACGATGTTCGCCTGTGAACAGGCCGGCATCCGTCCGGACTTCCTGTGCTTGTCCAAGGCCCTCACCGGCGGTTACCTGCCGTTGGCGGCGGTGGTCACCACAGATGATGTCTACGACGCCTTCTACGACGACTACCCGACCCTGCGCGCGTTCCTGCATTCCCATAGCTACACCGGCAACCCGCTGGCGTGCGCCGCGGCCCTGGCGACCCTGGATATATTCGAAGAAGACAACGTCATCGAAAACAACAAGGCCCTGGCCCAGCGTATGGCAACCGCCACTGCCCACCTGGTCGATCATCCCCATGTGTCGGAAGTGCGCCAGACCGGCATGGTATTGGCCATCGAAATGGTCCAGGACAAGGCCACCAAAACCGCCTATCCGTGGCAGGAGCGCCGTGGTTTGAAGGTGTTCGAGCATGCCCTGGAACGTGGTGCGCTGCTGCGGCCATTGGGCAGCGTGGTGTATTTCCTGCCGCCGTATGTGATTACGCCGGAGCAGATCGACTTCCTCGCCACCGTTGCCAGCGAAGGCATCGATATCGCGACCAATAGCAAGGTCAGCGTCGCCGTGCCAAAAGACTTCCACCCAGGCTTTCGCGACCCGGGCTGATGGTTCCTACCTAAATTCTTCAGAGAACAGACATGAGACTGTCCCGCTTTTTCACCGACACCCCGCTGAGCCCCGGTGACCATGAACTGCCAGAAGCCCAGGCGCATTACATCAGCCGAGTGCTACGCATGGTCGAGGGCGACGCCGTGCAATTGTTCGACGGCTCCGGCCTGGAGTTTCGCGGCACATTGCTGGAGGTCGGGAAAAAACGCGTCACCGTACAACTCACCGAAAGCTTCACGGGCCAGACCGAATCGCCGCTGCACATCCACCTTGGCCAGGGCCTGTCCCGGGGCGAGCGCATGGATTGGGCAATCCAGAAAGCCACTGAACTGGGGGTCAACGAAATCACCCCGATTTTCAGCGACCGCTGCGAAGTGCGACTCAAGGACGAGCGCGCTGACAAACGCCTGCTGCACTGGCGCCAGGTGGCGATCAGTGCGTGCGAGCAATGCGGGCGTTCGACGGTGCCGGTGATTCACCCACCGCTGTTGCTGGCGGACTGGCTGAAGCAGGTCGAGGCGGATCTGAAGCTGGTGCTACACCCGGTGGCAGAGCCGATGGTCAGCCATGCCAAGCCTGCGAGCCTGGCGTTTCTGATCGGGCCGGAAGGCGGGCTGACTGACAATGAAGTCGACACCGCCCAAGCGGCCGGCTTCCATGCCGCCCGTCTCGGCCCACGGGTGCTACGTACCGAGACCGCGCCAGTGGTAGCGCTGGCCGTCGCCCAACAACTCTGGGGCGACTTCTAGCCCACAGCTGCAAAAACGATCGTAATGCGGGAGGGACTTGCTCCCTCCCACATTTAGATTCGGTTACCCCTTCTTACTCCACCGGATCACTCACCGGCTTGGCAATAATCGCCTTCAACTCGCTGGTCATCGGGAATTCCAGGTTCAAGCCCTTGGGCGGAATCGGCTGTTCAAACCAGCGCTGGTAAATCCCGTTGATCTCCCCCGAGCGGTACAGGTCGCCGAGGGTCTCGTTGACCACCGCAAGAAACTGCGGATCGTCCTTGCGCACCATGCAGCTGTAGATCTCCCGCGACTGCTCCTCGCCCACCACCACCCATTTGTGCGGGTCCTTGGCTTTGGCGCGTTCGCCGTAGAGGAGCGCGTCGTCCATATAAAACGCCACGGCGCGGCCCGTCTCCAGCATCTTGAACGCTTCGCCATGATCCTTTGCGCTGATCACGAACATATTGGTTTTGTGCTCGGCGTTGTAGCTCTTGAGAAAACGTTCGTTGGTGGTGCCGGCGGTGGTCACCACGTTCTTGCCGGCAAGGTCGGTGAAGCCTTTGATGCCGCTGTCTTTAGCCGTCAGCAACTGGCCTTTCACATAAATAAACCCATAGGAAAATGCCACCTGCTTCTGGCGCTCGGCGGTCACTCCGGTGGAACCGCATTCCAAGTCAACGGTGCCGTTCTGCACCAGCGGAATTCGCGTCTGGGACGTCACGAGGTTGTACTTCACCTTGAGGTCGGCCACTCCGGTTTTCTGCTGGATGCGCTCGACAATCTTGCTCGACAGGTCCACCGAATAACCCATGGGTTTGCCGCTGTGATCCCCCACATAGGAAAACGGCACCGACGCATCGCGATAGCCCAGGGTGATGGACTTGGCGTTGGCGATCTTGCTCAACGTGCCGTTCAGCGCCGGTTCATTTGCCTGAACCTGAGCCCCTAACAACAGCCCCACGGTACAACCGGTCAACAGGATTTTTTTCATTGTTCTGCTCCGTTGGTTATTTACGTACAGCGATGACACTGATTTCCACCAACACACTCGGTCGCGCCAGCTCCGCCTGCAGGGTGGTTCGCGTGGGCGCCATCCCCGGCGACAGCCACGCCGACCACACCTCGTTCATCGGCGCAAAACCGGTGCCGATGTCTTTGAGGTAAATGGTCGCATTGAGCAGATGGTCCTTGTCGCTGCCCGCCTGGGCCAGCAACCCGTCGATTTTGGCCAGCACTTCGCGGGTTTGTGTCGCGACATCCTGACCGTCGCCCGGTACCTGACCCGACAAGAACACCAAGTCCTTGAAAGTCACGGCACCAGAAAGACGCTCGTTGCTGCTGATTCGATTGATGGTCATGGTTACATCCTCAAGCGGCGCGGGGCGTCAGGCCCTGCATATCAATGGAAAGGGCGTGCCGACCGATCAGCTCGGCCAACAGTTGGCCGCTGCCGCATGCCAGGGTAAACCCCAGGGCGCCGTGGCCCAGGTTCAGCCACAGGTTGCGATAAACGCTGGCGCCAATCAGCGGCACACCGGTAGGCGTGGCCGGGCGCATGCCGGCCCATTCGACCGCACGGGCATAGTCGCCACCCAGAGGGAACGTCTCGACCGCCTGGCGCTTGATCAGGGCCAAACGCTTGGGCTCCAGGCCCGCGTCGAAACCGACGATATCCACCATCGCCGCCACCCGCAGTTGTTCGCCGATGCGCGCGTAGACGATTTTGCGGTCGTAGTCGGTGATGCTCACATTCGGCGCTTGGTGCTGCGGGCCAATCGGCACGCTCAGGCTGTAGCCCTTCAGCGGATACAGCGGCAGCGAAAGCCCCGGCAACCCCAACTCGGCGCTGCGATACCCCGCGGCCAATACCAGGTGCTGGACCGGCATCACTTCATCCGCCAATTCGATGGCTTGTACCGCGCCGTCCGCGTGACGAATCCCGGTCACCTTGCGCCCCAGCAAAAATCGGCAGCGCCCAGAGGCCTCAAGCCGCGCAGCCAATCGTTGGCAGAACGCGTGACAGTCCGCGACTTCCTCGTTCGGCGTGTAGATGCCGCCGACAAACCCATCGCCCGCCAGCGCCGGTTCCAGCCGCGCGCAATCGGCGGCGGACCATACCTGCTGCTGCAAAATATCCGTGACCTTGCTGCGCGCATGCGCGAATGAACGGCTATCGCGGAAAGTCACTAGCTTGCCATTGCGCCGCCAGTCGAAACCGTCCAGGTGGTCATCCTCGCGCCATTGCTGCAACGTGCGTTGGCTCAAGGAGGCCAAGCGCAGCAGGTGCTCCGCATTACGCTTATTCACCGAACCTCGGCATGCGCCGATAAACGCCGCCATCCAACGCCATTGCTGGGGATCGAGGCGTGGGCGCAATTTCAACGGAGAGTCACCGCGCACCAGCCAGCCAAGCGCTTGCAGCGGCACTCCGGCATCAGCCAACGGCGCGACATAGCGGTAGGACAGTTGCCCGCCGTTGGCGAAACTGGTTTCGCTGCCCAGTCGGTCGCGAGCGTCGATTACCGTCACTTCATGGCCGGCACGCACCAGCGCATACGCACTCGCCAAGCCAATGACCCCACCACCAATGATGCAAACCTGCCTGGCCATCCCCCGCCCCCTCGCCGTCGATTAAGTAGGCTCAAGCGTAGGGGCAGGTGACAGGCCGCCGACAATGAATAAAGATGGCTCACCTATAAACAAAGGTTATGGACTTGCCATGCGCCTGCGTCATATCGAAATCTTCCAGGCAATCCGCCAGACCGGCTCCGTCAGCGCCGCCGCGCAATTGCTGCACGTGTCGCAGCCGGCGGTAACCAAAGTGTTGCAGCACGCAGAGCTGCAACTGGGCTTCCCATTGTTCCTGCGCGTACGCGGCAAGTTGCAGCCCACGCCGGAAGCACTGGCGCTGGAGAGTGAAGTGGAGAAAGTCACCGCGAGCCTGCAAGGGGTGCGGCGTCTGGCCAAGAGCTTGCGTCGTGCGCCGGGGCAAAGTGTGCGCATCGGCGCAACCCCCGCCCTGGCACTGTCGCTGCTGCCGCCGGCGATTCTGGAATGGAAGCGCGACTATCCGGACATGGCCTGTGAACTGTCCAGCGACCACAGCCGCGAACTGGTGCAAAAGTTGTTGATGCGCGAGATTGATCTGGCGCTGACGCTCAACTTCTCCGGCCATCCAGGGTTGACCACCCAGGTGTTGGCCAACGGTGTGCTGGTGGCGTTGGCGTCCAAAGGCTATTGGCCGGAGACTGAGCTGCATCAGCCCCTGCCATTGGCCGACTTGGCGGGCGCGCCGCTGATTGGCCTGTCCAGCGCCGACCCGCTGGCGGCAAAACTCGACAGCTACCTGGAGAATGTCGACCCTGCGCCCCGGGTGACGATCTCGGTGCAAACCTATTCGCTGGCGCGCGCGATGGTGGAGTCCGGCGCGGGGTTAACGGTGATCGACCCGTTCACCGCGCTGGGCGCCTCGACGGACACCACTTGCATCCGCACGCTCACCCCGCCGCTGCCGATCACCCTGTATGCCCTGACCCGCGCCGACGGACCGCCGCCGCATATGCTGGCCAATCTGCTGGAGATCTTGGGCAAGCGGTCATGCGAGTTGTTGGGACGCCTCTAAAGACATCGCCCCTCTCACATTCAAAGCACGTAATGCATGATCGCCACAAAGTGCAGCAGGCTGCCGCCGATCACAAACAGATGCCAGATCCCATGGGAATGCCGCAGGCGGTCCTCCAGGGCAAAAAAGATAATGCCCACGGTGTACAACACCCCGCCCGCCGCCAGCCAGGTAAACCCCGCCGTCCCCAGCGCAGCGATCAGCGGCTTGACTGCCACCAGCACGATCCAACCCATCACCGCATAGATCACAATGGACAGGATGCGCGCCTCAGAGCGCGGCTTGATCTCTTGCAGGATGCCAATCACCGCCAGCCCCCACACGATGCCAAACAGCGTCCAGCCCCACGGGCCGCGCAGGGTCACCAGGCAAAACGGCGTGTAGCTGCCGGCGATCAACAGGTAGATCGAAAAGTGATCGACCTTCTGCATGATCTCTTTTCGCCGACCTTGCACGCTGTGGTACACGGTCGACGCGCTGTACAGCACCATCAACGTAAAGCCGTAAATCGCCACGCTGACGATCTTCCAGGGGCTGCCGTCCAGGCTCGCCACCACCAACATCCACACAGCGCCAATACACGCCGCGACTGCACCGAGCAAATGGCTCCAGGCGTTGAATCGTTCCCCGTGGTACATGTGTCACCGACCTCCTGTAACCGTTAACAGCTGGCGGCAAGCCTCCCGCCTTGGGCATAAGAGTGCAAGCGTCGCATGACGTTCCGGCGACGCCGCGCGGTTTTGCGGGCACAATCGAGGGCATTCGAACAAGAGCCCACGGCCATGCTGATCGACGAAGAATTCACCCTCAAAAAGCTGGAAATCTTCCTGGCGTTCATGCGCACCGGCAACCTGGCCCGTGCCGCTGCCGAACTGCAAACCAGCAATGTCAGCGTGCACCGCGCCATCCACTCGCTGGAAAATGCACTGCGCTGCCCGCTGTTCAAACACGAGGGCCGCAACCTCACCCCGCTGGAAAGCGCCTACGTCCTCGAAGAACGCGCACAGAAACTGGTGGCCGATGTGGTCGACAGCGTGCGCCTGACCCGCGAAGCCGCCGGCTTCTCGGCCGAGCGCTTCAAGTTGGGCTCGCTGTATTCGCTGACGGTCAAGACCGTGCCGCAACTGATCATGGGCCTGAAGATTCGTCGCAGCGAGCTCAATATCGACCTGATCCTGGGTTCCAACTTCGACCTGCTCTACAAGCTCAAGAACATGGAAGTGGACGCGATCCTGATCTCCCTCGATGAACAGGCCAACGACCCCGACTGCGAGCAGATCGCGCTGTTCTCCGACGACATCTTCCTCGCCACTCCGGCGGA
Source organism: Pseudomonas sivasensis (assembly GCF_021391435.1). Lineage (NCBI taxonomy): Bacteria > Pseudomonadati > Pseudomonadota > Gammaproteobacteria > Pseudomonadales > Pseudomonadaceae > Pseudomonas > Pseudomonas sivasensis. The sequence continues at coordinate 5,880,708 of NZ_CP090029.1, forward strand.
TTCACCTTTCGACCGTGATCACGAAATCGACCTGGCCGACGTGCGCGACGCGACCTTCATCACCCTCACCCAAGGCTTCGCCACCCACCAGGATGGCAACCGAGTGTTCAAGCAAGCGGGGTTCGAGCCGAAGGTGGCGATGCAGGTCAATGACATCTTCACGCTGTTGAGCATGGTCAGCTCAGGCGTGGGCTATGCGTTGTTGCCGGGACGGATTGCGGCGGTGTATGAAAACCGCGTGAAGCTGATACCGCTGCAAGCCAGGTATCGGTTGCAGCAGCAGATTGGCGTGGTGTTTCTGAAAGCCAAGGAACGTGACCCAAATTTGCTGGCGTTGTTGGCGGAGTGTCGGATGTACGCCAATCGGCAGGCTTGAGATAGCCATCGGGGGCAAGCCCCCTCCCACACTTGAATGTGTTCGCAATTCAAAATGTGGGAGCGGGCTTGCCCCCGATGAGGCCCAACCAGACAACACAACTTCCGAAGCTAGCCAACCAACCCACGCACAATGAAGTACAGCAGCGAAGGCCCAAGCAAACACCCAAGCCCGGTGTGGAACGTGGCCGTCAATGCACCATAAGGCACCAACCGTCGGTCCGTTGCCGCCAGCCCAGCCGTCACGCCGCTCACGGTGCCGGCCAAGCCACCAAACACCATCGCCGAACGCGGGTTATCCAAGCCCATCCAACGCGCCGCCACCGGTGTACCGACCATCACCAGGATCGCCTTGATCAACCCGGTCGCGATGGACAGCGCCATCACATCCGAGGTCGCGCCAATCGCCGCACCGGTCACCGGGCCGACAATGTAGGTCACGGCACCCGCGCCGATGGTGGTCATGCTGATCGCGTCGCGATAGCCAAACACCCAGGCCATGCTGGCGCCGACGATAAACGGCAGGATCGTGCCCAGCAGCAGCGCAATCACACCGATCATCCCGGCCTTGCGCGCTTCGGTGGCTTGCACCTCAAACGCCGTGGCAACGATGGCGAAGTCGCGCAGCATCGCGCCGCCCATGAGGCCGATACCGGAGAACAGCGCCAGGTCCGCCAGGCCTTTTTGCCCGCCGGTAATGGTGCCGCCGACCCAGGCCAGGATCAGGCCGATGACGATGGCAATCGCCGAGCCATGGATACGCCCGAACGTCAGGCGCTTGGACAGCACCACAGAAATCCACATCACCACGCCAACAAAGGCAAACGCGGTGATCAGGCCGTTATGTTCCAAACCTTTTTCGATGAGATCCCACATATCAGCGACCTCCCGCAGGCAGGATCAACGGCTCTTCGGCGGGCAGAGGCTCGCCCTTGTGGGTACGGCTGATCAAGGCAATGGTGCAACCACAGACCACCACCGAACCAATGGCCGCCAGCACCGCGACCGGGCCGCCGTGCAAGGCGGTCACGACGTTTTGTTGCGCGGCCATCGCCACCACCACGGGGATATACATCGCGCCCCAAAAGCCGACGCCCATCTCGCATTCCTTGGTCATGCCGCCGCGTTTTTGCATCCACAGGCGGGCGCAGATCAGCAGGATCATGGCGATGCCCACCCCGCCCACGTTAGATTTGACGCCAAGCAACACGCCGAGCATGTCGCCCATGATCACACCTGCAAGCGTGCAGATCGCCAGCAATGCCACACCGTAAATAATCATTGTTGTTGTCCTCGAAGTGCTCGATCGAAATTGTTGTTTTTGTGATTCGACAGCCTTGGGTAGTGCTTTATCGGTGGCGGCGCTCCTCCTCTTCCAGCAGGGCCTGCAGGGTATCCAGGCGTGCGCCTTCACAGGCGATCACCGTGCCTTGTTCGAACACGCGGCGTGACAGGCCGGTGAGCACGGCGCCCGGGGGCAGTTCAATTTGCAGGCGCACGCCGCGCTCATAGGCGCTTTGCACGGTGCCGCGCCAGTCGACAACGCGGCACATGTTGAAGGCCAGGTCGTCGCAAAGGTGTTCGGGGTTGTGGATCGGCCGCGCGCGGGTGCTGCTCAGGTAGGTGATGCGCGGCGCCTTGAGCGGGACAAACGCCTGGGCCAGGGCCTCGGCAGGTTGCTCCAGCAGCGCGCAATGGGACGGCACACTGACGGCCAGGCGCTTGGCGATGCCATTGCCCTTGATGCGCGCGGCAACACGCTTCATGGCATCGTCGCTGCCGGCGATCACGCTCTGGTTATCGGCGTTGATATTGGCCAGGTATACCGGGGTTTCGGGGCTGTGGATGTCGGCGAGGATGTTTTCGACGGTGGATAACTCCACGCCGATGATCGCGGTCATGCCGTAGCCGTGTGGATAAGCGCTTTGCATCAGTTGGCCGCGCAGGCTCACAAGCTTTACCGCATCGGGAAAATCCAGCGCACCAGCGATGACCGCAGCCGGATAGGCACCGATGGACAGGCCCGCCACGTAATCCGGGGTGCGATCCAACAGACGGGCGTGGGCTACGCCGGCAATCAACAGGCACAGCTGCACGGCGCGGGTACTGGCCAGGGCTTGCGCGGAATCGAGCAGGCGCGCGTCTTCGCCCAGGGCATCGCTGGCTTCGGCCAGGATATCGGCAGGCAGCGCCTGGAGCATGCCCGTGCGCTGGGCGCCCTGCCCCGGAAACACCAGCAGGCTGCTCATGTCACATCCTGCCAGGGGTCGATTACAAGGTGCGCACCGCTGGTGGTTTTGAGTAATACGCGGCGGGATGGCCCGGCCCACTCGCGCAACGCGACGGCGCCGAACGGGGTTTGCAATTGCAGGTCTACGCTGCACACCGCCTTATCCAGTCGTTCCAGAAGAACCTGCGCGTCATTGCGATCCAGCGGCTCAGGCGCGCGCAGGATCAAATCCAGATCACTCTCAGCATGCAGCGCCTCAATGCCGGTCGCCAACTCAAAACCCGCACTGCCGCTGACGCCCCAGCTTGTCTGGGCCAGCACCGGGCGCAACTGCTGCAATGCCTGCAACGCAGGTAAATCCCGCGTCGAAATAACGGCGCGCAACGCCTCCGGCACCACACGCCGACGCACCGCTGCAATCGGCATCACGGCGGCAAAACGCTGTTCGCGCAAACGTCCACGCACGCCGACCGCCACCTGGCCCGGCTCGGCGAGCGCGCGACGCACCACTACCGGGTGACCGGCGCTGATCGCGTCCACCGCCCAGGCCGGTGCGTCGATGGGCAGATGCGCCGGGCTCATGCCCCAGAGCAGGTCGTGCGCGTTCACCATTGCTCCCGCAACAACTCGCGCACGTGGCTGGAAGCGGTGCGATTAGTGGCGCCGAGGCGTCCGCTCAAATCAGGTGTGCCAATGTCCTTGATTGCACTCACCAGACATTCACTGACCCGCACCACATCGTCCGCTGTCGGTTGTTCAATCTGGCTCACCGACAAGGTCTCCCACAGCAATCCGAGGCTGGCATAGCTGTCGATGTCATAGGCCATGGGCGGCACGCTGGCGGCCAGGGCTTCCAGCTCTTCGACACTGCGCAGGGTCACCCGCGCAGCCGAGGCCTTGCCCATGGCGTGCACCATCACACCAGGATCGCGCAGGGCGATCAGGCGGTTGGCTTGGTAACCGTGGGCCAGGAACGCACCGGACATGGCCTTGCCCACCAGCAGCGCAATCACCGGGTGGCCGGCGAGGCGAGCGCGGGCATAGCTGTCGGCGGCAGCGGCCAGGGCCTGATGGATGCCGAGGGCTTCTTCGCGACGGCCGTAGGCTTGGCTGGGTACATCGACGATGGCGATGATAGGGCGCTTGTCGCCGCGGGCGATGGCTTCATCGACGGCCTTGGCCAGGCCCCAGCCTTCGAGCAGGCCGACTTCGCCATTGCGCGCCCGAGGGAAGCGGTTTTGCGCGTCAGTCACCACGGCGACAAAGCGCACCTTTTGCTCACCCAATACACCGTCGGCAACCCTCAGCGACGCGGGCAAACCGTCTACAGGTGGAGCGCCGGCGCTCAATGCGTTGAACCACTGCAAACCTCTCATGAGCGTTCTCCTTGATACAGCTCGCGCACCGTCGCCGGGTCAATTTGCGGTACGGCGTCCAGCTCGGCCAAGCGTGTGAGGTAATAATCAGCCTGGCGACTGCGTTGTTGTGCGGGCACGCCCTGCTGCAACAACGCGCTGATAGTCTGCTGGATCTGCGCGACATCGTCGGCCACGTAACGGTCGGCTAGGCCGCTGTTGAAGCGCTGCTCGCCACCCGTGAGGCTCCAGATAAAGGGACGGTCGCGGGAGTCGTATTCTTCCAACCCGGCTTCCTGTTCGATCACCTGCGGACCATTGAGGCCCAGGCGCGCTTCGCGGGTCACGACGAGGTAGCTGCACAGCCCGGCCGCGATGGACATGCCGCCGAAACAGCCAACGCTGCCCGCCACCACGCCGATCACCGGCTGGTACTGGCGCAGGTCGACAATCGCCGCGTGTATATCGGCAATTGCGGCCAGGCCGAGGTTGGCTTCCTGCAAGCGCACGCCGCCGGTTTCCAGGAGCAGCACCGCGCGGGTCGGGATGCCCTTGCGGTTGTCCTCAGCTGCCAACTCCAGGGCGCCAGCGATTTTCGCGCCGCCCACTTCACCGAGACTGCCGCCCTGGAAGTTGCCCTCAATGGCTGCAATCACCACAGGCAAGTCGCCGATGCTGCCCTTGGCGATCACCACCCCGTCATCGGCCTGGGGCACCACACCTTGGCGGCTGAGCCAGGGCGACATGATCCGCTGGAACGGGTCGATCAGTTCGCGAAAGGTGTCGGCATCCAACAAGGCCTTGGCCCGCTGCCGCGCACCCAGTTCCACGAAGCTGTGTTTAGCGAGCAAGTCAGTCATGGCCGATCTCCTCGAAACCCTGCTCCAGGCGCAAACGCACCACGCCGGGGGTGGCGCCGAAGTCGTGGATATCAATGTTCAGGGCGGGTGGCGTCTGCTCTTGGAAGATGCGTTCGAACAGGTGCTGCCAGCGTTGTTCGGCGCCATTCACCGAGGTCTGTACCTGAATGGTCAACGTGCCGGCCGTGCCCGGTTCCAGCAGCACTTCCAGGTCGCCCGAGCCGACGCAACCCACCAGCGCACGGCCTTTTGGCGGCTGCCCGGCGGGGAATTCAAAGGATAAGGTTTCCATCACAACGCTCCGTCGAGGCGGTCGATAAACAGGCAGGCGGCCAACAGGTCGGCGGCGCCACCGGGGGAGGCATTCAGGGCCAGCAGTTGGTGGTCCAGCTCATGTAATTGGCGGCGCCCGGCGAGGCTTGCACTGCCGCCGGCGTCGAGCACGGCCTGGGCACCGCGCTGCATGGCATGCAGGCCTTCCAGGCCGGCGCGATAGAGCACGCAGGTGTCGGCCAGGTCGGTCATGATCGCGAGCAAGGCGTCCAGGCGTGCGTTCTGTTCGCCGGCGTTTTGGCGGCGACTTTTGTGCAGTTGCGGCAGGCCGCGCTGCATCACCGAGGGGAAGCCAAGCTGCGCTTCTTCACGGGCACCGCGCGCGCCGTAGCGTTGCGCGACCTGGGCGCCGTGGCTCAGTGGCTGTGGGGCGTAGCGGTCGTTGAGCAGGGCTAATCTGGCCGCGTTCAGCGTTATAGCGCGGGGCTCCAAGGCTGCCGCAGCAGTGAGCAAGCCGAGCGCCCAGATCGCGCCGCGATGGGTATTCACACCCTGAGTGGTGGTGAGCATCGCTTGCTCACCCTCACGGCCAATACGACCGAGGGCTTCGCGCAGAGGCAAGCCGACCTCACCGATTTCAATCGCCGCTTCGGCCATTTCCTTGAACATCGGCCATAACGACAGCGCCGAGGCGTGCATCAGCCCCAGGTGCAAATCACTGTGGGCGCCGTTGCCGCGACGGTCCACCAGGGCGGGTTTAGGCGACAGGTCGGCTTCATCGATCAGCGCATCGACGGCCATATCCGCCAGGCGATCCGCAAGACTGAGTTCATGCAGTTTGAGAGCGCGCATTTACCAGCTCCTGAATTTGGCGGGCGGGTTGTACAGGCCACCGGACCACTCCACCAGGTCGGCCACGCTCTTGGCGGCCAACAGCTCGCGGGTGGCGTCGGTGCGGCGGATGCCCAAGTCTTCGGGCAAGGCGATCAGGCCTTCGCGACGCATGCGTGCGGTGTCCTTCGGGTTATGGCGCATGCCGATGGCGGTCACCCCGGCGACGGCGGCGATCATCGCCTGGCGTTCTTCCAGGGAGCGCGCCTTGTACAGGTAGGCAATGCCTTCTTCGGTGAGCAGGTGGGTGACGTCGTCACCGTAAATCATGATGGGCGCCAGGGGCATGCCGCTTTTACGCGCCACTTCCACGGCGTCGAGGGTGTCGACGAAGGTGGGTTTGCCGCCTTCCTGGAAGGTCTCGACCATCTGCACCACGAGCTTTTTGCCGCGCTCCAGCAGCGCGACCGGCGCATCGCCGTGACGCATATCCAACCACGCCGGCGTGCCATGGCGGCGACCGCGCGGGTCGTGGCCCATGTTCGGCGCACCACCGAAACCGGCGAGGCGGCCACGGGTCACGGTGCTGGAATGGCCGTCGCCGTCGACTTGCAGGGTGGCGCCGATAAACAGGTCCACCGCGTACTGGCCGGCCAATTGGCAAAACATCCGGTTGGAGCGCATCGAACCGTCGCGGCCGGTGAAGAACACATCCGGGCGGGCGGCGATGTAGTTCTCCATGCCCAGTTCGGTGCCAAAGCAATGCACGCTTTCCACCCAACCGCTTTCGATGGCGGGGATCAGCGTGGGGTGCGGGTTGAGGGTCCAGTTGCGGCAGATCTTGCCCTTAAGGCCCAGGGATTCCCCGTAGGTAGGCAGGATCAATTCGATGGCGGCGGTGTTGAAACCGATGCCGTGGTTGAGCGATTGCACATTGTGTTTTTCGTAGATGCCACGGATCGCCATCATCGCCATCAACACATGCACCGGTTTGATATGGCGCGGGTCGCGGGTGAACAGCGGCTCGATGTAGAACGGCTTGTCGGCCACCACCACAAAATCCACCCAACTGGCAGGAATGTCGACGCGAGGCAAATCGGTGACGTCATCCACCAACTGGTTGACCTGCACGATCACGATGCCATCGCTGAACGCGGCGGGTTCGATCAGCGCCGGAGTGTCTTCGGTGCTGGCGCCGGTGTAGATATTGCCGGCGCGGTCGGCCATGAAACCGGCGGAGAGCACCACGTTGGGAATCAGGTCCACCACCAGCCGTGCATAAAGTTCGATGTAGGTGTGGATCGCGCCGATTTCCAGCAGGCCGTCTTCCAGCAACTGGCTGATGCGCAGTGATTGGGTGCCGGCGAAGGAGAAATCCAGCTTGCGGGCGATGCCCTTTTCAAACAGGTCCAGGTGCTCGGACCGCCCGACACTGGGCATGATCATGTGCAAATCGTGAAGCTTGGCCGGGTCGGCCTTGGCCAGCGAGCGCGAGAGGAAGTCGGCTTGCTTCTGGTTATTGCCTTCCAGCACCACGCGGTCGCCGGGGAGGATCAGCGCCTCAAGCGCCTCAACAATCTTGTCGCTGGGCAGCACCGCGCCGTCTGCGTACTTTTTGACCAGCCCGAGCCGCCGCTGCTTCTCGTCGCGCCGCCGCGTCCAGCGCGAGGCGGGGGTTATTGTTGTTGTCATGGTCGCTCCACGAGGTTAGCTGTCGTGAGGCTTACCTTAGGAGTGAATCCGGGAGCCATCAATCAAGCTTAGCGATGGATCGTTACGGTTAGAGTAATGGAACACCTGCAAACACTGACCTGAGCCCAAAGAAGATCAACATGTGGGAGGGGGCTTGCTCCCGATGGCGGTGGGTCAGCTAAGTGATGTTTCAACTGACCCTCAGCCATCGGGGGCAAGCCCCCTCCCACATTTGCTCACTGGTGTCTGTGAGAGTGCGGTCCCAAAAAGGGACTGATCAGTCCCTGCTTGGCACCTTTTCCAGCGAAGGGCTGACCTGCTCCAGCGCCCGATCCACCAACAACTGCCCCAACTCGGCCATTTGCTGGATCCCGAGCAAGATGGCGCGCTGGGAAGTGTCCAGGTCGAAGGCCAGGTTGCAGGTGAGTGCGTTGAGGGAGGACAGGGATTCGCTGGCGTTGACCAGCAGGGTTTCGGTGTTTTGGTGGGGGTTTACGGTGAAGAGGTTTGCGGGAGGATTGGGGGTAGGTTTGACCATGATTTACAACGCCGATATGTGATGGAGGCTGCGCTCTTTCGCTTGCACGCGAATTAAGGTGGCAGCGGTGCGCCGGTGTGCAAGACCGGGCATATCGGACCCCGGCAGACCCCGAAGGATCTCCCACGCACAGCCGCCATAACAAATACAGCAGGCATAAAAAACACCCGTTGAATGGCTATGGGCGTTGGTGCGCCGAAGACTAGGCGCGCGGACTGCACGCGACAAGTTCATGCACGGCCCAAAATCGTGCAGGAAAAATCCGAAGCCAGCAGGCCTACAACCTCATGTCGATGCTCACAGCCCCCAAAGCTTCAAGCGGGTAGCTGCGGTACTCATAAACCTCCCCACGGACAATGAGGTGGATGACTCCATCCACCTGGTTCACTTGCACATCAGGCTCTTTGGTTTTTAGAAATGGATGTGCCGAGACCAGTGACGTGAGTATTTCGTGATCATTACGCAGGTCCTTATGCACGTAGTACCTGTAGGAAAAGCCCACCGTCGCGCCGCCCTGCCCGTCACGCGCACCATAAATTGAGCTGCCATTGCCCAAGGAGTGCTTCAAAACCACTTCGTCCAGGTCAGGCGTACCGGATGACATGATCCAATTGCCCCCGATGTATATCAGGCAGGCCACCAGAAGACAGTTACGCAGGACCGGCAAGAGCCCCTTAGTAGCCCTGAGAAATTGCATACTCAATCCCCCTCTTTATCCAATATTGATCTCGGGGATCATCGCCAAAAGGGTCACCGCCCCACCATGATCCAAACTCCGGCTTGGTGGTTTTTGCGAATGTTTGAGCGACGCCGGCTGCCCGCAACAGAACATGCTCGGGAATGCCGAGTACCGTACCTGTAGCACCATAATTGAAATTACCAAAAGCTTCGTACTGACGCCCTCGCTTCTTGTAGTTCCATGGACCGGCTGCACGAACCTGGGAATAAAACCACGAATAGGCGAATGCCGAACCGGGCTTGAGATGAGTGCCCTTGCACTTGGCTGTCGCCATGTTTTCAAGTATTGAAACACCAGGCGGCATTAACGGTACGATCATTTTCGGGGCCTTGGTGGCAGTGAGGAGCGTAGAACTTAGCCACCGCGCTCAGGCCTGGAAACCCGATAAATCCAAATGCAGAACTCGCCGACAATAACCGCACTCCATTCCTACAAGATGTTCAGGTTGTTGCTCGGAACCTGTCTCTCTAGCCTTTTTTCGTCCAAGCCCACCACGGGCGACCATCGTGAATCCGAACTCTAAACCCAATCTGCGTATGCATAACCCACCTCACCCAGGCGAAATTCTGCTTGAGGATGTAGTCCCGGCCCTCGGTATTGCTATCACCGAAATGGCCAGGCGCCTTGGCTTCGCCCGCGATACTTTTTCAAGGATCTTGCATGGCCACGCCCCCGTAAGCCCGGACCTTGCCGTCCGGTTGGAGCGAGTCGGCGTAAGTACTGCGCAGTTATGGTTATCGATGCAAAGCGCCTACGACTTGTGGCAGGCCGAGCATCGGGAGCAGCCGATGCTTGAGCCGTTTGCGCGGATTGATTAAGGAAAAATCCGACCGGACGCTCAACGTGCCATGACGTTAACCACCACATGCAAAATGAACGCAGGCCCGTAACAAGGTTTCCCCTGCTCATCCTCGATTCTCCAGACTGAAGCCACCGTACAAGTCTCCCTGGGTGCTGCAAATTCCACACTGATATGCACCGGCTGGCCCGGCAGCGTATCGGCAATCGGGAGCTCGCTGTGCAGGCTGCGTAGATGAATATCCATCACTACCTCCAACTGGCCTTGTGGATCTGCGCGGCGGGCAATAACGTATTCCCCATCAACACGCACCAGTCGTCGCCCGCGCCAGGGTCGTGTGCCCAGGTTCTGAATCTCCCAGGTTTTCTGAAAAACTTCCCCTGGCAACACGACGGTTTGATCAGGCGTCGTGACATCGGCATTGAACACCGCAACGTCCTCCGGATCATCAATACCTGCAGCCCGATTGGTGGTAGCCATTGAGCACGCATTACCGGGCGCACCTGTCAGGTCAGCGAAGTAGCGAAACAGCAGCAAGGGAGAAACCTGCAATGCCTTCGCCAGCTTGATCAGCGTGCGCACCGACGGGTCCCTGGAAGCTCCAGCCGATAGACCGTACAGGTAGGTTCTGGAAATTCCCGCCTCCTTGGCCAGCGCAGTCAGGGGCTTGCCCAACTCTCGGCTGCGCCGTGCAACCAGCGACCTGAGGGTATCTCGCGTTCTTATATTCATACGAAGTTTGCGGTTCCCATTTTTAGGTGAACGTCATTTCTTTGTCCGCCAAAAAAGACAACCTGTCCGCCGCCACGTGTCTTGAACCATGCACACTCGCCGCCTGCTGGCGAAGTTGTGAAGGACATGGATGGGGCCCTTTTAGTCAGTCATATCCAGTGTCGTAGTTTCTCGCCTGCTTGCGAACCCAGTGTTTGTTGCATTCCTTTACATCTACCTTTGGATATAGCCATGAACCACATCAAAGCGTGCTGTAAATCCGTTGCTCAAACAGGCTTTGGCACCCTGCAAATATCAGAAGCGATGCTGCTGGATTACAAAAAAATCGTTGAGGGATACTCCGCAATATCGCCAGCCACCAAGGCCTCGTTTTCCTTCGCGAAAGACACCGATGGATTTTTCCCCTTTGGCGCTGAGTACTCGAGCCTTGAGGATCAGCCAGACCTGTGTGAGCGATTTTGTTACTGGCCTGCGCATTCATCAAAACGAAGAGCGTTTGAATTCACACGAAGTGAATTTTTTGCCGCCGTTAATGCTTTTGAACAACAGATCAGCGAGCTTGCCCAGGAATTGATGGACGGAATTTGCGCGGAGTTTGGAGCCACTTCGTTGAACTCTTTGCGTGCAACGTCCTATCTGCAACTGTGTGTCTATGGAGCTAATTCCGGGTCGGATCAGCGCCAGTTTGCTCAGGACCCTCATGAGGATGGTCATCTGTTGTCATTTATCAAGCCGACTCGTGATGGCCTCGTCCTGGTTCGAGGCAGCTCGCTGGAGCCGGTACGCCTCTTGGAGAACGAGGTTGCAATCTTGGCCGGATCGTTACTGACTGACCTCTCAGACTATGCAATTCCCGCTGCATACCACGCGGTTCTGACTCCTCGGAGACCAATGCCACGCAGCTCTCTCATTTACTTCGTCAACCCTGATGCAGAGCAGGAACTGAGAGGCTTTTTCCGCCACCAGCCGATCGACTTGAAAAGCGCCGCCAACGCGCGCCATACCGGTTTCGGTAATCAACCCCTTCAATTGAACTGATACCCAGGCGGTCGAGCACTTCATGACTCCAGACCTCAACGTCTTTTATCTCGAAGGTCTTCTACTGGGCATCGGACTGTTCGCCGCTCCTGGACCGAAGGACACCCTGGTTATTCGCCAGGGTGTCAGTCGCAGCCCTGTCTGGGGTGTGGTGGCGGTATGCGTGTTCGCCGATATCATCCTCATCGCTCTTGGGGTCATGGGCTTGGGCTCGTTGCTCGGCAGCAAGCCAGGTTTGGTGGCGTTACTGCTGCTGTCGGGAGCGGCCTATCTGTTGTGGTTTGGCTGGCAGCGGTTATTGGCTTGTGTGCGTAACCAGTCGATGCCAGATACTCAAAGCAACCTCACCTCACAGCGCGGATTACTGCGCACGGCGGTGATACTTGGATTTGCCAATCCGTATGCTTGGCTGGATACCGTGGTGCTAATTGGCTCTATTGGTGCGGCAAAGCCCGTCAGCCAACAAGCGTTCTTTGCCGGCGGAGCAATGACCGCGTCGCTGGTATGGTTTGTGGTTTTGGCGTTGGGATGCCAAAGGTTGACGGGGCTATTTCGTTCGGCAAAGGTCTGGCGTTTGTTGGACGCCGGCGTGGTGATTTTGATGGTGTACCTCGCGGGTATGCTGATTGCTGATTTTCATCTGCTGCAGCGTCTCTGAACGGGAAACCGCCCTCACCACAGGGGCCTTTCATTTCTCATGGAGAATGCGCCACTCAGGCCAACCCGGACTCCACCAGCAGCGCCTCAAGCCCCATCAAATCCGGCACCTTCGCCACATGCTCCCCCACCTGCACCGCTGCCAGTTCCAGCGGGCACAGCGGCACGTCAACATAGCTCAACTCGCTGTCGAGCTTGTACGACCGCGGAATACCCTGGATCACCAGCGCAATAAACTTCAACGTCGTCCGCCCGCCCAGCGCATTCAACACCACGATCCGCGAGCGTTCGCCGGTCACGCTGGCCTCGCCGCACACGGCTTCGAAACTAATCAACGGAATCTGCCGATCCCGCCACGTCACTTGCCGCAAATACCACGGCGGTGCGTCGCTGGCCGGTTCGCCGCGTTGGAAGTCGATCAACTCGGCAATGGCGACGTTGGGCAGTACCAGGTGACGGTCGGCCAGGGGCAGCAGCAGGCCGGTCAGTTGGCTGGTGCGGTGGTCAAGCATGGGACTTGCTCCAATAGGCGATGCTTTCCAGCAGCACCGACTCTTGATACGGCTTGCCGAGGTATTCGTTGACGCCGATCGCCATGGCGCGGTCGCGGTGTTTCTGGCCGGTGCGGGAGGTGATCATGATGATCGGCAGGCGCATCAAGCGCGGGTCGTTGCGCACTTGCGTGGCCACTTCAAAGCCGTCCATGCGCGGCATTTCGATGTCGAGCAGCATCAAGTCCGGGGTGTGTTCTTCAAGCACAGCCAGGGCGTCGATGCCGTCTTTGGCAGTGAGCACGTTCATGCCGTTGCGCTCCAGCAGCCGGCTGGTGACTTTGCGCACGGTAACCGAGTCGTCCACTACCAGCACCAGCAAGGGGCGTTTTTTCAACGGGTCGTTGAGGATCAGTGGCGCATCCACCGACTGCGCCGGCAAGGCCGGTTGGCGGGCGCGGATATGCGCCAGCAAGTCGATAATCAGCACCACGCGGCCGTCGCCGAGGATGGTCGCGCCGGACAAGCCTTGCACCCCCGCGAACTGCGGCCCCAGGCCCTTGACCACGATTTCCCGCGTGCCGGCCATGGCATCCACATGCACCGCCACACGCCGCTCATTGCACTGCACCAAGAGCACCGGCACCGGCTGGTACTGGCCCAGCAGTTTCGGACGGGCCACGGTATGCAGCAGGTCGCCGAGGTAAAACAGTTCGTAGCGCTGGCCTGCGTATTCATAACGCGGCGGATCTTGCTGGTAGTGCCCCGCCAGCTCATGGGGCAGCACACGCACCAGCCCTTCGATGGTGTTGAGCGGGATTGCGTATTGGTCGTCGGCGCATTGCACCATCAGCGCGCGGTTGACCGACACGGTGAACGGCAGACGAATCCGAAAATGCACGCCCTCGCCCGGCGTCGACTCAATGAACATCGAACCGCCGAGCTGCCGCACTTCTTCATGCACAACGTCCATGCCCACGCCACGCCCGGAAATCTGCGTGATCTTTTCCGCAGTGGAAAACCCCGGCTGCAAGATGAACTGCAACACGTCGCGGTCGCTGATCTCTTGATGAGGGGCGAGCAACCCGCGCTTGATAGCCTTGCGCCGCACCGCTTCGAGGGGCACGCCGGCGCCGTCGTCGCGCATGTCGAAAACGATATCGCCGCCTTCGTGGGTCAGGTCCAGGGTGATGCGGCCCTTTTCCGGCTTACCGGCCAGCAGCCGCACATCGCGGGACTCCAGGCCATGGTCGACGGCGTTGCGCAGCATGTGCTCCAAGGGCGCCGCCATGCGTTCAAGCACGTTGCGGTCCATCTCACCCTCGGCATTGCCGACGATGAATTCCACGTCCTTGCCCAACTCGCCCGCCACCTGGCGCACGATGCGTTTGAGGCGCGGCAACATACGCTCGAACGGCACCATGCGCGTGCGCATCAGGCCTTCCTGCAACTCGGTGTTGATGCGTGCCTGTTGCTGCAACAGGTCGTGCGCATCCTCGTTGCGACGGTCGAGGGTGTCCTTCAGGTCGAGCAGGTCGGAGGCGGATTCGGACAACGCGCGGGACAGTTGCTGCAACTGCGAATGGCGGTCCATCTCCAACGGATCGAAGTCTTCGTAGCCCAGGCGCTCGGCCTCGGCCTGTTGGCGGCTGAGGATGCGACCTTGGGTTTCGGTGTCGAGGCGGCGCAGTTGATCGCGCATTCGCTCAATGGTGGTTTCCACCTCGTTCAACGCAATGCGCGCGTCGTTGACCTGCTGTTCGATGCGGCCACGGAAGATCGAGGTTTCACCCGCCAGGTTGACCAGATCGTCCAGCAGGTCGGCGGAGATTTTCACCATGTCGGCGGTAGGATCAGCGACCGCTTCGGCCTTGCCTGCGGGCAACGCCACCGGCACCACTGGCTCTACGCTGGGGTGCACCAGGCTTTTGATGCGTTCGATGAGCTTGTCCACTGAGCCCACCGGCATCCCATCCGTCACGGCGTCGATCATCTGCGCCAGGCGGTCATGGCAGCCTTGCAGCAGCGCGAACAGCTCAGCCGACGGCGCGAGCAAACCGGCGGACAGCCCTTCGTACAGAAACTCAAGCTCATGGGCCAAGTCACCAATCGGCCCGATCTCGACCATGCGCGCGCCGCCCTTGAGGGTGTGCAGGTCGCGCAACAGGGTTTCGACTTCCTGGCGATTGTTCGGCTCGGCCTGCCAGCGCAGCAACGCGCTGCCCGAGCTGTCGAGAATGTCGGCAGCTTCTTCGAGGAAGATATCCAGCAATTCCGGGTCGGCGCCCGCCGTTTCAGGCGCTGGCGCCTGGGTCGCGGGCGTACTGCTCTGTCGCAGCTCACGAAGCTTGGCAACCAGCTCGACGCTGTCGCTCAAGGGCTGGTGGTGGTGCAGTTCTTCCAGCTGCAAGGCCAGGTGTTCATGGCTGGCCATCAGCACTTGAGACAACTCGGCGCTGTAGCTGTAGCGACGGTCAACCAGGCCTTCGTAAAAGCATTCCAACTCATAGGCCAGATCGCCCACCGGGCCGATTTCAGCCATGCGCGCGCCGCCCTTGAGGGTGTGCAGGTCGCGCTGCAACGAGGACAACGGTGCAGCGTTTTCGGGCTCCAGCAGCCAGCGCTTGAGGGACTGCCCGGCGCTGTCGAGAATGTCCACGGCTTCTTCGAGGAAGATCTCGACGATCTCATCGTCCATCGCCGTTTCATGCTCCAACTGCGCGGTGGCTGCACCGAGTTCAGCGATGCTCAGGGCGCGGTTACCGTCGCTTTTGATCAGGCCGGTGGCGGACGGGTCCAGGGCTCCGTCCAGCAATTCGCGCAGGGCCTCGACCCGTGCCGGGGCCAGGCTGATTTCCTGCCCGGCGGCCAGTTGGTCGAGCATGTTGATCAGCGCTTCATGGGCCTGTTCGGCCTCCCGGAAAAACCGCTCGCTGACGGCCAGACTGCTCTCTTCCACCGCGCCATAGAGGTCGAGCAAGGCTTCGCACAGCTCGTCGATAGGGTGCAGGTCGGCGATGTGTGCCCCTTCTCCCAGCGTGGTCAGTTCATCCAGCAACGCCGTGAGTTCCTGGCGCTCGCCGGGGTGCTGTTGCCAACGACGCAGCAGGCTTTCGGCGTCGAGCAGGATATCCATGCCCTGGGCCAGGAAGTTGGCGATCAGTTGCGGGTCACGCTTGATGCGCAAGCCGGTGTTGGGCGCGTCGAGCAGCGTTGCCAACTGATGGTCAAGCAGAGCTTGGGTGCGGCCAATCAAGTCGGCCGCGCCCCTGATCGGAACCAGAGGGTCGCGATCCAGTTGGCGTAAGCCACGCTGAAACAGAGCTTCGGCTTCCAGCAGTAACTCCACCTCGTCCAGGTCCAGCGGCAGACGATGGGCCTTGTATTCGCGTGTCAGGTGATCCAGTGGGCGCACCAGCTCGGCAATCGGCAACACGCCGGCCATGTACGCACTGCCCTTGAGAGTGTGCAGCGCGCGTTGCAGCTCATCGCTGACCTGCAGCGGCACATGCTCGGCGGCCTGTTGCAGGAAGTGGTTGAGGCTGTCCAGATGGCTCTGGGCTTCGTTGCGGAAAATTTCCAGCAGCATCGGGTCGTGGGGTTCGCCAGCAGATAGGGCGCCGCCGCTGGCATAGGCGTGGGCGCGAGCGGCCAAGGCGTCGACCTCGTCGCGTTGGTGTTGGTCGTCCGTCGCAAAGTCGGAGATCAACTCAGGCAGCAGGGCCACGGCGTCATCCAGCACCTGCTGGATCTCGGGGCCTAGGGCCACACTGCGTTCCAGCACACGGTTCAGCAGGTTTTCAACAGCCCAGGCCAACTCGGCCAGGACAAGGGCGCGCACCATGCGACCACTGCCTTTCAACGTGTGGAAAGCGCGGCGCATTTCGCCTTGGGCGGTTTTGTCCGCGCTGTTGGGCAGGTGGCGGTGCAGCACTTCGAGAACTTCGTCAGTCTCTTCAAGGAAGACTTCGCGTAGTTCATCGTCGATAGGCGCTTCATCGGCTGGCGGCGGCAGCAGACTACCGGGGCGTTGCAGGGCCGGCGGGTTGAGGCGCGAGGTAGGGTTGGCCAGTGCGTCGAACTGCGACTGGCTGGGCGTGACCTCGCTCGACAACGCACCATCGGGAGCGACCAGCGCCTGGCGCCAGGGTTTCTCGGCGGGCAGGTAGCCCAGCGTCGCCAGGCTTTGGGTGGCCAGTTCCAATACCCGTTCACCCGCCGCGTCGGGGTCTTGGAGCATGCGTTCGAGGTAGTACTCCAAGCTGCTGATCACATCGGCAAAATGCTCCAGTTGCGCCTCTGCCGGCGGGCCTTCGCTGACCATCAACTGCTCATCGACGTAGTCGGCGCACCCGCGCATCAGGCTCGCTGCACGCGGTAGCGGAATCATCGCCAACGCGCCACGCACCTGGCTCAGCAACTCCGGCAGCGATTCCAGGCGCCGATGGTCCCAGTCGGCTTCCATGCAGTCGATCACCAGCTCTTTAGACTGCTTCAGGCACTGGCAGCACTCACGGATCACCAACTGGTGAATCTGGGTCAGGTCGGTAGTGGGCAGGCGGCTTTCTTCGCGGCTTTCCGGCTCGACGGTGCCGGCCATTCCGGCCAAGGTGGCTTCGACGTAGAGCAGCGCGCCAGCGACATCCATCAGCACGGCGTCGTTGGGTTCGCGTTGGCCTTGGGCCAGGCTCAGTACTACCGCAAGCTGGTCGATGATGACTTTGCGCGGCTGGCCGAACCCCAGCACCGCCAAGGTATCGGCGATCTGCCGCAGCGGCGCCAGCAGCGCATCAAGGTCGCTGGTGTGTTGGCGGTCGCTGCGCACGAACAGGTCGAGGCGTTCCTTGACCCGCACCAGTTCCTCGCACAACGCACCGAGCACTGAGCCCATGGCATTGCGGTCCGGCCCGGCCAGGCGGGCGCGCTCGGCGTCGACCACCGTGCTGTCGGGCAAGGCTTCATCCAGGCCGTAGCGCTCTTTCAGGCTTTGCATGCGCGGCGTTGGCCGGGTGACTTTAGCGACGTAGAACAACAGGCTCTTGAGCAACTCATCCGGCGCAGATTGGTTGATGCCGCCTATGCCCTGGGCGAGCAGGCGCTTGAGTTGTTTGTCACTGGCCTTGAGCAAGCTGCGCAAAGCCGGGCTGTTGGCGACCACACCTGTGAGCATGCCCTCGACCAGCGCCGAAGCCACTTGCCACAACGGCAACAACGGCGCGCCCTGGCAGAGGGCTTCGAGGCGTGCGAACACCCGCGCCATGTCTTCCAGATTGCTTGGGCCGTGGTCTTCACGCAGCAACCCGGCCAACGCCTGTTGCAACAACTGGTGCCATTGACGCAATTGCTCATGCAGCTCAGGCGGCGCGCGCTGGGTCAGGGTTTCATCGGGCAGCGGCGCGATCGACAGCAATTGTGGGCTGAACAGGCTGGTTTCCGAGAGCAGGCTTTCACCCCGTGCGCTGCGTAGGTCGTTGAGCAGCGGCAACACCACCAACGGCAGATCGCGGCGGGCGCTGTGCACGCGGTCGAGGTACAGCGGCAGTTGGCCGAGGGCCTGTTGCAGAAGACGGATGCTTTCATCGCGCTGACTGACCCGCCCGGCCTTTAGCGCAAGGGCCAGTTCTTCGATCTCTTCGGCCAGCAGCGCTGCGCCGTAGAACTCGACCATTTGCAGCGCACCATGCACCTGGTGGACACCGGCCAGGCATTGGCTGATCACGTCATCGTCATGGGTTTCGACAAACGCATCCAGCGCCGAACGGGCCTGTTTCAGGGTTTCGGCAATGTCGCCCTTGACCCATTCGAGGGCCACGTAGTCGTGCCGATCAACCATAACTGCTCCGCTTAGAATTCGTGGGTTGCCTGGATCTCCAGACAGATGGAGATCACATGTGGGAGGGGCGGTGCGACGATTCGACTTGCCCCCTCCCACACTTTGACTGCATTTCAATCATCAACCTGTTTGGCCGCAGGCAAGGTGAAACCCGAGACCGACCTGCGCAACTGGCTCGCCATCTTCGCCAAATTGCCGATGCTTTCGGCAGTGGCGGTGGAACCCGACGACGTCTGCGTAGTGATTTGCTGGATCACGTTCATGGTCAGGGAGATCTGCCCTGCCGACGACGTCTGTTGCTGCGCCGCATTGGAGATGCTCTGGATCAGCGCCGCCAAGGTCTTCGATACGCCTTCGATCTCTTCCAGTGCCACGCCCGCGTCTTGGGCCAGCCGTGCACCGCGCACCACTTCGGTGGTGGTCTGTTCCATGGAGATGACCGCCTCGTTGGTGTCGGTCTGGATCGCCCGCACCAGGGTTTCGATCTGCCGCGTGGCAGCCGACGAGCGCTCGGCCAGTCGCTGCACCTCATCGGCCACCACGGCAAAGCCGCGTCCGGCATCCCCGGCCATGCTCGCCTGGATGGCGGCGTTGAGGGCGAGGATGTTGGTCTGGTCGGCGATGTCGTCAATCAGGCTGACGATGTCGCCAATCTCCTGGGACGATTCACCCAAACGCTTAATGCGCTTGGCGGTGTCCTGGATCTGTTCGCGGATGTTGTCCATGCCGTGGATGGTGTTGTGCACCACTTCGTTGCCCTTGTTGGCAATCTCTACCGAGCGCTCCGCCACTGCCGAAGACTCGGCGGCGTTGGCCGACACTTGGTCGATGGATTGGGCCATCTGGTTGATCGCGGTGGAGGCTTCGGCGATCTGCTGGGCCTGATGCTCGGAGGCCTGGGCCAGGTGCATGGCGGTGGCCTGGGTGTCTTGCACAGCACCGGCGACCTGGCCGGCGGTGAGGTTGATCGTCGCGACCAAATCGCGCAGCTGGTCCACGGAATAGTTGATCGAGTCGGCGATGGTGCCGGTGAAGTCTTCGGTCACCGAAGCCGTCACAGTGAGGTCACCGTCGGCCAGGTCTTCGATTTCGTCCAGCAAGCGCATGATCGCGTTTTGGTTGCGCTCGTTCTTCTCGGCGGTCTCGTGCAGTTGGCGGTTGGTCTCACGCACCATCACCAGGCCAATCAGGATGATCGAGGCCAGCGCCAACAGGCCCAGCACATACCCGCCGATGGTGTCGAAACTGCGCCCGCTGGCGAGGTTTTCGAACCCGATAGCCAAGTGCGAGGCTTCATCAAGCAGGGTTTGCGACAGGTTGAAAATATTGCTCGCCGAGGCGCGCACCTGGAACAGCTGCGGCGAGGTTTCGAGGATTTCATCCACGGAGCCAGAGACAAATTCGAACAGCTCGGCAATGTCCGCCAGCCGCGCGCGGGCATCGTGGTCTTCGACTTGGGTGATGCGCAGCCCAGGGTTGCCGTTGAGCATGCCATTGAGGACCTGACCAAAGCGGGCGGCATCACGGCCAAAGGTGTCGGCGGCCTGCGCGGCGGTTTCGTCGCCGGCCAGCACGGTGTTGACCGCACCCAAGATACGTTCGGCCAGCAGCGACTGGCGTTGGGCCAAGGCCACCTGGCTGGCCGGGGCGCCACGTTGCAGCAGGATGTCGACGACCTTCTCCGACTCCATCTGCAATTGCGGCACGGTTTCAGCGAGGGTCGCAGCCACTTGATGCAGGGACAGTACGGTCTGCTCGCTGGCGAGGATCGCGTCGGTGTTTTTCAGCAGCGCTTCCCAATCGGTCTGCACAGCACGCATCTCGGCACGGACCGCACTGGGTGCCGCGGGCAAGCCGGTTTGCGGGTCGCCTTTTTTCAGGTAGCCCCAGCGCTGGGCAAAATCGTTTCGCGCATCTCCCAACAGCTTGAAAGCAGCGGCCTTGCCGGCGGCGGCTTCGGTGGCGTTCTTGGCAATGCGTTGGGACAGCACGCGCAGTTCACCGGCGTGGCCGATGTACTGTTTGTCGTAGGTAGACTGGGTGTTGAGGTACGCGAAGTTGGCGAACAGCAGCATGATGAACACGATCAGTGCGATAAACAGCACGATGATCTGTGAACGGCTGCGCGAGCCGGCCTGGGGTTTGGGCGTGGTAGCGGTGGTCATGCGGCGACATCCATGAAGCCTGGGGCCTGGGCCAGGGCGAAGGGGCTGAAGACCTGCCACAGCGGATCACCCTCGAAGTGACCCTGGATAAACGGCGCGCCAGGGCTGGTGTTCGCCAGCAAGGCGTCTTGTGCAAAATGCTGCATCCCCACCACCTCATCCACCAGCAGCCCGACAAACAGATCGTTGTATTCCACCACCAGCACCCGCCGTTGCTTGCGCGCCTTGGACAGCGCAAGGCCGAGGAAGCCACCCAGGTCCATCACCGGCAGCAGGCGCCCGCGCAGGTTAGCAACCCCTTTGACCCAGGCCTTGACCCCAGGCATTAAAGTGCAACGTGGTTCATGCAGGACTTCGGCCACTTCGCCCATGGGCGCCACATACCAATGTTGCCCCAGGCGAAAGCCGATACCGCTCCAGCGTTGCAGGCGGGTTTCCTGGGACGGCAGGTCGGCGGCCAGCAGGCGGCAGCGGCGGTCGATGTCCAGCAGCAACTCGAAGGCGG
Organism: Pseudomonas sivasensis; assembly: GCF_021391435.1. NCBI lineage: Bacteria > Pseudomonadati > Pseudomonadota > Gammaproteobacteria > Pseudomonadales > Pseudomonadaceae > Pseudomonas > Pseudomonas sivasensis. Next base: position 5,901,821 of record NZ_CP090029.1, read on the forward strand.
TTTGCGACTCGGTCATGATGGCGTGCCGTCAGCCGGCCAACACCTTGTTCAGGGTGGCGATCAAGGTTTCTTCGTCCACAGGCTTGGTCAGGTAGTCCTTTGCACCCTGGCGCGCGCCCCAGATCTTGTCGGTTTCCTGATCCTTGGTGGTGATGATGATGATCGGGATACCGTTGGTTTCCGGCTCCTTGGACAGTTGGCGAGTAGCCTGGAAGCCATTGAGGCCAGGCATCACGATGTCCATCAGCACTGCGTCGGGCTTTTCCTGGCGAGCCAGGGCCACGCCGTCCGCACCGTTCTCGGCCTTGAGGACTTGGTGGCCGTGCTTTTCCAGCATGCCGGTGAGTTTGTACATTTCGGTCGGCGAATCGTCGACGATCAGAACACGTGCCATGGTTTTCCCCACTACATTGGTCGGCGCCGGCCCTCGTGGGGCGGCGTCAGTGTGCTTGTTCTACTGCGGCGAACCCCGGCACATAGGCCTTGATTGCACCCAGCAGTTCTTCCTTGCTGAAAGGCTTGGTCAAAAACTGATCGACACCCACGATGCGCCCCTTGGCCTTGTCGAACAGACCGTCCTTGGAGGACAACATGATCACCGGAATCGACTTGAACGCCGGGTTGTTCTTCACCAGGGCGCAGGTCTGATAACCATCCAGGCGCGGCATCATGATGTCTACAAAGATAATGTGCGGGTGATGATCAACAATCCGCGCCAGGGCATCGAAACCGTCGATGGCCGTAATGACCTCGCACCCCGAGTTCTTCAACAGCGTCTCGGCGGTGCGGCGGATCGTTTTCGAATCGTCGATCACCATCACTCTCAAGGCGTTGGAATGCTGTTCCATATCTGCTCTACCATCGCCACAGCGAGTCGGTTTTCGGTGTGTACTGCCTGATGTTGCACAGGATGATCGCCGCAGGCCTTGGATTTCAAGGGCTGCTGCGCTGTGGCAGTCTTTTTAGCACAGTCTCGGAGAGCAATCTATCGAGGCACCCGCCAGGTGGTTTTTCCTTGACCCACAACAGCCGCAGCGCCACTCTGACGCCACTTTTATGCGCCCAATTTGCTAGAGGAAATCCCCCATGAGCGTTCGCGTCGGCATTGTCATGGACCCTATCGCCAGCATTTCCTATAAAAAGGATAGCTCGCTGGCCATGCTTCTGGCCGCCCAGGCCCGCGGCTGGACCCTGTTCTATATGGAGCAGCGCGATCTGTACCAGGGCGACGGCGAGGCCCGCGCGCGCATGCGCCCGCTGCAGGTGTTCGCCAACCCGGAAAAATGGTTCGAGCTTTCGGACGAAATCGACAGCCCCCTGAGCGACCTGGACGTGATCCTGATGCGCAAGGATCCGCCGTTCGACATGGAATTCGTCTACTCCACCTATCTGCTGGAGCAGGCCGAGCGCGCCGGCGTGCTGATCGTCAACAAGCCGCAAAGTCTGCGCGACTGCAATGAAAAGCTGTTCGCCACACTGTTCCCGCAGTGCACACCGCCGACCGTGGTCAGCCGCCGCGCCGATGTGCTGCGTGAATTCGCCGCCAAACACGGCGATGTGATCCTCAAGCCGTTGGACGGCATGGGCGGTACGTCGATCTTCCGTCACCGCGCTGGCGACCCGAACCTGTCGGTGATCCTGGAAACCCTGACCGCCCTGGGCACCCAGCAGATCATGGGCCAGGCTTACCTGCCAGCGATCAAGGACGGCGACAAGCGCATCCTGATGATCGACGGCGAACCGGTGGACTACTGCCTCGCGCGTATCCCGGCGGCAGGCGAGACCCGAGGCAACCTGGCGGCAGGTGGGCGCGGTGAAGCACGGCCTTTATCGGATAAGGATCGCTGGATCGCTAGCCAAGTTGGCCCGACCTTGCGGGAAAAAGGCCTGCTGTTTGTAGGCCTTGACGTAATTGGTGAAAATCTCACCGAAATTAACGTCACCAGCCCGACCTGTATTCGCGAGATAGACAATGCATTTGGCACGAACATCGGCGAAATGCTAATGGCCGCCATTGAGCGCAAGCTCGCAGCCAAGTGATATAGAACAGCCGGACACACACCAACATTGCGTTATCATGCGCCACCTGTGAAACGCGCGATGTTGGTTCTTTTGTCATGACACTCCCGTCCGATCTGCCCCCCGAACTCTCCCACAGCGGCGTGCGCCCGGCTGATCGGCTCGGATTTACCCTGTTTCTGGCTGCCTTGATTCATTTGGCCTTGCTCCTTGGCGTGGGCTTCACCATGGTCGAACCCAAGCAGATCACCAAGACCCTGGAAATCACCCTGGCCACGTTCAAGAGTGAAAAGAAGCCCGAGAAGGCAGATTTTCTAGCCCAGGACAATCAACAGGGCAGCGGCACCCTCGATAAGAAAGCCATCCCCAAGACCACCGAACTGGCGCCGTTCCAGGACAACAAGGTCAATAAAGTCACGCCACCTCCTGCGCCGAAGCCCGAGGTCAAGCAGGCTACGCCCAAGCCTACGGTGGCCACCATCGCACCCAAACCGCAAAAAGCCCCGGTCCAACGCGAAAAGACCAAGACCGAGCCGCAGCCGGAGCCCGTCAAACCGGCGCCTACCTTCGACAGCTCGACCCTGTCCGACGAAATCTCCAGCCTGGAAGCCGAACTGGCTAACGAACAGCAGTTGTACGCCAAGCGCCCACGCATCTACCGCTTGAATGCCGCCTCGACCATGCGCGACAAAGGTGCCTGGTATAAAGACGAGTGGCGTAAGAAGGTCGAGCGCATCGGTAACCTCAACTACCCGGAAGAAGCGCGGCGCCAGCAGATCTACGGCAACTTGCGTCTATTGGTATCGATCAACCGCGACGGCACCTTATATGAAGTGCAGGTGTTGGAGTCCTCCGGCCAACCACTGCTGGACCAGGCCGCCCAACGCATCGTGCGCCTGGCCGCGCCCTTTGCCCCGTTTACCGGCGACCTGAATGACGTGGACCGCCTGGAAATCATCCGTACCTGGAAGTTTGCCAAGGGCGATCGGCTCTCCAGCAACTGATCAGACATGTCCTGCCACAGGTAACTCCAGCTTGTCAGTTCGCCCCTCCAACGCCACACTAGCGGACATGAAAAATGTCAGCCCGACCTACCTCAAGCACCAATTCCTGATCGCCATGCCCCATATGGCCGACCCGAACTTTGCGCAGACCTTGACCTACATCGTCGAGCACACGGCCAATGGTGCCATGGGGTTGGTGGTGAACCGCCCGCAAGCGCTGAACCTGGCCGATATCCTTGAGCAACTGCGTCCGGAGATCGATCCGCCGGCCCGTTGCCAATCGGTGCCGATCTACATTGGCGGGCCGGTACAAACTGATCGCGGCTTTGTGCTGCACCCGACCGGGCCGACGTTCCAGGCCACGGTGGACCTGGACGGTGTGTCGCTGTCCACCTCCCAGGACGTGTTGTTCGCCATCGCCGACGGTGTAGGCCCAGAGCAAAGCGTAATCACCTTGGGGTACGCCGGTTGGGAAGCAGGGCAACTGGAGGCCGAACTGGCCAGCAATGCCTGGCTGACCTGCCCCTTCGACGCCGAAATCCTGTTCAACACGGCCAGTGAACTGCGCCTGGAAGCGGCCGCCGCCAAGTTGCGGGTCAACCTCAGCCTGCTGACCAGCCAGGCGGGGCACGCCTGATGGCCTTGCGTCTGATCCTCGGTTTTGACTACGGCACCAAACAGATCGGCGTAGCGGTCGGCCAGGTGATCACCGGCCAGGCCCGCGAGTTGTGCACCCTCAAGGCCCAGAACGGCATACCGGACTGGAATCAGGTCGAAGCCCTGATCAAGGAATGGAAGCCCGACGCGGTGGTGGTCGGCCTGCCCCTGAACATGGACGGCACCCCGAGCGACATGTGCCTGCGCGCCGAAAAATTCGCCCGTCGCCTCAATGGTCGTTACAACATCCCCTTCTATACCCACGATGAACGCCTGACCACCTTTGAAGCCAAGGGTGAACGCCGCGACCGTGGCGGCCAGAAGGGCAGTTACCGCGACAACCCCGTAGACGCCATCGCCGCCGCCTTGCTGTTGCAGGGCTGGCTGGACGAAAACACCGCTTTATTTGAATCCTGACTGACGCGGCTTGCCGCGTCTTCTTACGTTTGAGCCCGGAACTTGCCTACAGCAAGGCCTTGAAGGAGCCACCATGAGCCTGCCCAATCCCGCCGAACTGATCAGCCAGATGGCATTACGCCTCAAAGCGCACCTGGAACACCGCGGAATCAGCGAACCGCGCTTTATCGGTATTCGCACCGGCGGTGTGTGGGTCGCTCAGGCGTTACTGGACGAACTGGGCAACGACTCGCCACTGGGCACCCTCGACGTGTCCTTCTACCGTGATGACTTCAGCCAGAACGGCCTGCACCCGCAAGTGCAGCCCTCGGCCCTGCCGTTCGAAGTCGAAGGCCAGCACCTGGTGCTGATCGACGACGTGCTGATGAGCGGCCGTACCATCCGCGCCGCCATGAACGAACTGTTCGACTACGGCCGCCCGGCCAGCATCACGCTGGTCTGCCTGCTGGATCTGGACGCCGGCGAGTTGCCTATCAGCCCGGATGTGGTTGGCGCGACCCTGTCGCTGCAAGCCCAGCAACGGGTAAAATTGTCCGGTCCAACGCCGCTCGAACTCGAACTGCAAGACCTCGCCCTTTAAACCGCCTTGTAAAGAGTCCCCGCGATGACGCCTCTAGATGCCAAGCGCCCGCTGCAGCTCAATGCTCAGGGCCAGTTGCAACACTTTTTGTCCCTCGACGGTTTGCCCCGCGAACTGCTCACCGAAATCCTCGACACCGCCGACTCATTCCTCGAAGTCGGTGGCCGGGCGGTGAAGAAAGTCCCGTTGCTGCGCGGCAAAACCATCTGCAACGTGTTCTTCGAAAACTCCACCCGCACTCGCACCACCTTTGAACTGGCGGCCCAGCGGCTGTCGGCCGACGTGATCACGCTGAACGTGTCCACTTCGTCGGCGAGCAAGGGCGAAACCCTGCTCGACACCCTGCGTAACCTGGAAGCCATGGCCGCCGATATGTTCGTGGTGCGCCACGGCGACTCCGGCGCCGCGCATTTCATCGCCGAGCACGTGTGCCCGCAGGTAGCGATCATCAACGGCGGCGACGGCCGTCACGCCCACCCGACCCAAGGCATGCTCGACATGCTCACCATCCGTCGGCACAAGGGCAGCTTTGAAAACCTATCGGTGGCCATCGTCGGCGACATCCTGCACTCGCGGGTAGCACGCTCGAACATGCTGGCCCTGAAAACCCTGGGTTGCCCGGACATTCGCGTGATCGCGCCGAAAACCCTGCTCCCCATCGGCATTGAGCAGTACGGCGTGAAGGTCTACACCGACATGGCCGAAGGCCTCAAGGATGTAGACGTGGTGATCATGTTGCGCCTGCAACGCGAGCGTATGTCCGGTGGTTTGCTGCCGAGCGAGGGTGAGTTCTACCGCTTGTTCGGCCTGACCACCGCGCGCCTGGCCGGCGCCAAACCGGATGCCATCGTGATGCACCCGGGTCCGATCAACCGAGGGGTGGAGATTGAGTCAGCGGTGGCCGATGGCAATCAGTCAGTAATTCTCAACCAGGTGACCTACGGCATCGCCGTGCGCATGGCGGTGTTGTCCATGGCCATGAGCGGGCAAACCGCGCAACGTCAATTCGAGCAGGAGAACGCCCAGTGAAGCTCAGCATTCTTGGCGCTCGCGTTATCGACCCGGCCAGTGGCCTGGATCAAGTCACCGATCTTCATCTGGAAGCCGGCAAGATCATCGCCATCGGCGCCGCCCCCAGCGATTTCAGCCCCAGCCAGACCATCGACGCCAAAGGCCTGGTGGCCGCGCCTGGGCTGGTGGACCTGAACGTCGCCCTGCGCGAGCCGGGTTACAGCCGTAAAGGCAGCATCGCCAGCGAAACCCGCGCCGCTGCGGCCGGTGGCGTGACCAGCCTGTGCTGCCCGCCGCACACCAAGCCGATCCTCGATACGTCGGCCGTGACCGAGCTGATCCTCGACCGTGCCCGCGAAGCTGGCAATTGCAAAGTGTTCCCCATCGGCGCCCTGAGCAAAGGTCTGGAAGGCGAACAACTCGCCGAATTGATCGCCCTGCGAGACGCTGGTTGCGTGGCCTTCGGCAACGGTCTGGAGAGCTTTCGCAGTACCCGCACCTTGTGCCGCGCCCTGGAATACGCGGCCACCTTCGATCTGACGGTGATCTTCCATTCCCAGGACCGCGACCTGGCCGAAGGCGGCTTGGCCCATGAAGGCGCCGTCGCCAGTTTCCTCGGCCTGCCGGGTATTCCGGAAACCGCCGAAACCGTCGCTCTTGCCCGTGACCTGCTGCTGGTGGAACAAAGCGGCGTACGCGCGCACTTCAGCCAACTCACCAGTGCCCGGGGCGTGGCCCTGATTGCACAGGCCCAGGCTCGCGGTCTGCCGGTGACTGCGGATGTGGCGCTGTACCAATTGATCCTCACGGATGAAGCGCTGATCGACTTCTCCAGCCTGTACCACGTGCAACCGCCCCTGCGCACCCTGGCCGACCGTGACGGTTTGCGTGCCGCGGTCAAATCCGGTGTGGTTTCGGCGATTTCCAGCCACCACCAGCCACACGAGCGCGATGCCAAGCTGGCACCGTTTGGCGCGACCGAGCCGGGGATCAGCAGTGTGGAGCTGTTGCTGCCACTGGCGATGACGCTGGTGGAGGATGGCCTGCTCGACTTGCCGACGCTGCTCCAGCGCCTGAGCGCTGGCCCGGCCGAAGCCTTGCGCCTGCCGGCCGGCAAATTGGCCGTGGGTGCCGCAGCGGATCTGGTGCTGTTTGACACGGCCAGATCCACGGTTGCCGGGGAGCACTGGCTGTCCAAGGGTGAAAACTGCCCGTTCATCGGCCATAGCCTGCCGGCGAGCGTGCGCTACACCTTGGTGGATGGGCGCATCAGCTACCAGGCCTAAAGCGGGCACGCAAAAAAAGTGGGAGGGGGCTTGCCCCCGATTGCAGTGGGTCAGCAATAAATGAGCTGACTGATCCACCGCTATCGGGGACAAGCCCCCTCCCACATTTAGTTCTCTATAAAGCCTGAGAAATCAGCGTCCCCCGTTGCGCTCTGCATTGCGGATCGAAACCTGGGTATTCAACGTCCAGAAGTCATACAGCACCCCCACCAGGAACAAGCCACCGGTCAGCAGGTAGATCAGGCCGGTGATCCATTTGCCCTGGTACATGCGGTGCACGCCGAACACCCCCAGAAACGCCAACAGAATCCACGCCACGTTGTATTCGATGGGACCGGCGGTAAAACGCAGGTCGGCTTCACGGTCCATGGCCGGGATCAGGAACAGGTCGATCAGCCAGCCGATACCCAGCAGGCCAAGGGTAAAAAACCAGATCGTCCCGGTGACAGGTTTGCCGTAATAAAAACGATGCGCGCCGGTAAACCCGAAAATCCAGAGCAGGTAACCGATCACCTTGCTGTGGGTGTCTTGTTGCGGCCCAACCTGTTGATAGGTGTTCATGACGTACCTCTTTTGCTTCGATAGATAAATTTTTTCATTTTCTTTGTGACTTTTTTACGGGCGCCCGACGTACGGCAAATGGTATCTTCACTGCCCTGAAAGCCTTATGCCACCTGACCTGTGTAGGACAATTGCGGCGAATCGTCGCGTATTTCCTGATTTTGACGTCAAGGTTCAGTCGACAAACGGCCTGAGAACGACACAAAAAGCTGTTATAAAGTTGCGCGCAAACCCATAAGAGCCACGCCTAATGCGACCATTTTTAAAGACATGGCTAACCATTTGCCTATTAATGCCATTGGCCGCCCACGCCACCAATCGTGAGCAACGACTTCCGAACGTTAACGGTTTCACCCCTAAAGTCCACAGCACGCCAAGCACTGCCAAATCGGTAAAGCCGACCGTCAGCCGCCCGACTCAATTGAGCAAGGCGCACGGTAAAGCAGTTCCCGGCCTCGTGGCAGTCAACACCAAGCAAAGCAGCAACGTCCTCAGCCGCGCCGTAAACGTGCTCGGTACACCTTATCGTTGGGGCGGCAGCAGCCCAAGTAAAGGGTTCGACTGCAGCGGCCTGGTGAAATATGCGTTCAACGACGTAGCCGCCGTGGATCTGCCGCGCACTTCCAATGCCATGGCCGCCGGCCACGGGCAGAAGGTTGATCGCAAGGACCTGAAACCAGGTGATCTGCTGTTCTTCAAATTGAAGAGCCGCCAGGTCAATCACGTTGCCATCTACTTGGGCAATGACCGTTTTATCCACGCACCGCGTCGTGGCAAGTCGGTCAGCATCGACACGTTGAAAAAGCCGTTTTGGGACAAGAACTACGTGATTGCCAAGCGGGTTCTGCCGAAAGAGCAGAACACCTTGCGAGTGGTTCAACGCTGATTTCAAGCTGAAATGCAGTCGTCAATGTGAGAGGGGGCTTGCTCCCGATAGCGGTGGATCAGTCAGTTTATCTGTACCTGACCCACTGCAATCGGGAGCAAGCCCCCTCCCACATTTGGAACTCCTTATATCCCCCGATCTTAGATATCCCCAGGCACCCTCGCCTTCTCCAGCGCCTCTTCCCGGCTGATCACGCCCTGCGTGACCAACGCCTTCAAACTCATATCCAATGTCTTCATCCCCAACACCCCGCCGGTCTGGATGGCCGAGACCATCTGCGCCACCTTGTCCTCACGAATCAGATTACGAATGGCTGGCGTGCCCAACATGATTTCATGGGCCGCCACGCGCCCGCCGCCGAGCTTCTTCACCAGCACCTGTGACACCACCGCCTGCAACGACTCCGACAACATTGAGCGGACCATGGCCTTTTCGCCGGCCGGGAACACGTCGACCAGCCGATCCACGGTCTTTGCCGCGGAGGTAGTGTGCAAGGTGCCAAATACCAGATGCCCGGTTTCAGCCGCCGTCAGGGCCAGGCGGATGGTTTCCAGGTCACGCAGTTCGCCCACCAGGATCACATCGGGGTCTTCACGCAGCGCCGAACGAAGGGCTACCGAAAAACTGTGGGTGTCGCGGTGTACCTGGCGCTGGTTGATCAGCGCGATTTTCGGCCTGTGGATAAATTCGATGGGGTCTTCGAGCGTAAGGATGTGCTGGCGCCGATGCTGATTGAGGTAATCGATCATTACCGCCAGAGTGGTGGACTTGCCGGAGCCAGTGGGTCCGGTCACCAGCACCAGGCCACGTGGCAATAGGGCGATGCGTTGGAACACCGCCCCGAGACCCAGGCTATCCAGGCTCTGGACTTCGGCCGGAATAGTACGAAACACCGCGCCCATGCCGCGATCCTGTTGGAATACGTTGGCCCGGAAGCGCGCTACACCCGGCAGCTCGAAGGCAAAATCCGTTTCAAGAGATGTTTCGAAATCCTTTTGCTGGTATTGATTGAGCAAAGGGCTCAATAAATCCGCGACTTGCGGGGCAGAAAGCACCGGCCAATCCATAGGCCAGACTTCGCCATCGATTCGCCACATCGGCGCCAGCCCCGCCGACAGGTGCAGGTCGGAGGCGCCACGGCGCACGCCGGCCACCAGTAATTCAGTGATATCCATAGGGCTTTCCATTTCCAGTAGAATGCCGCGGACTCCATATCCACGGGCGCATCTTGAATGTCGACGATAGCAGACAACATCGGCCTGGTTAGCCAGCGCATCCGCGCCGCAGCCGACGCCGTGCAACGTGACGCAAGCAGCATCCACCTGCTGGCCGTGAGCAAGACCAAACCCGCCCAAGCAGTGCGCGAAGCCTATGCCGCCGGGCAGCTCGAATTCGGCGAAAACTATCTGCAGGAAGCCCTGGGCAAACAGGCTGAATTAACCGACCTGCCCTTGAGTTGGCACTTCATCGGCCCCATTCAATCGAACAAGACGCGCGCTATCGCCGAGAACTTCGCTTGGGTGCATTCCGTGGACCGCCTCAAAATTGCACAACGCCTGTCCGAACAACGCCCGGCCGACCTGCCGCCGCTGAACATCTGTATCCAGGTCAATGTCAGCGGCGAAGCCAGCAAGTCCGGCTGCACGCCCGCCGACTTGCCGGCCCTGGCCAATGCCATCAGTGCCCTGCCGCGCTTGACGCTGCGTGGCCTGATGGCAATCCCCGAGCCGACTGAAGATCGGACCGAGCAAGATGCAGCGTTCGCTACCGTTCGCGACCTGCAAAACAGCCTGAACCTGCCGCTCGACACGCTTTCCATGGGCATGAGCCACGACCTTGAGTCGGCCATCGCCCAAGGCGCCACCTGGGTGCGGATCGGTACCGCCCTATTTGGCGCCCGTGATTACGGCCAGCCGTGAAATGGCTGACCTCCCTCTGAATAAGGACCTGTCATGAGCAACACGCGTATTGCCTTTATCGGCGCCGGTAACATGGCGGCCAGCCTGATCGGCGGCCTACGGGCCAAGGGCCTGGACGCCGCGCAGATCCGCGCCAGCGACCCGGGCGCCGACACCCGTGCGCGCGTCAGCGCCGAGCACGGTATCGACACCTTTGCCGACAATGCCGAGGCCATCCAAGGGGTCGACGTGATCGTGCTGGCGGTCAAGCCACAAGCCATGAAGGCCGTGTGCGAAAGCCTGCGCCCAAATCTGCAACCACATCAGTTGGTGGTGTCCATCGCTGCCGGCATAACCTGCGCCAGCATGAAGAAGTGGCTGGGGGCCCAGCCCATCGTGCGTTGCATGCCCAACACTCCGGCTCTGCTGCGCCAAGGCGTCAGCGGTTTGTATGCCACCGCCGAGGTCAGCACCGAACAACGTGACCAGGCCCAAGAGCTGCTGTCCGCCGTGGGCATTGCTCTGTGGCTGGATCAGGAACAACAACTGGACGCGGTCACCGCCGTCTCCGGCAGCGGCCCGGCATACTTCTTCCTGCTGATTGAAGCCATGACCGCCGCCGGCGTGAAACTCGGCCTGCCACGGGAAGTCGCTGAGCAACTGTCCGAGCAGACCGCCTTGGGCGCCGCGAAGATGGCCGTGTCCAGCGATGCGGATGCCGCCGAGCTGCGCCGTCGCGTGACCTCACCAGGCGGCACGACGCAGGCCGCCATTGAATCGTTCCAGGCCGGGGGCTTTGAAGCCCTGGTGGAAAAAGCATTGGGTGCCGCTGCGCACCGATCGGCCGAAATGGCCGAACAACTGGGCAACTAAGGAGCCAATATGATTGGTTTGAACACCGCAGCCGTCTACGTGCTGCAAACCCTCGGCAGCCTCTACCTGCTGATCGTGCTGTTGCGTTTCGTGCTGCAACTGGTACGTGCCAACTTCTACAACCCGCTCTGCCAGTTCATCGTCAAGGCGACCCAGCCGCTGCTCAAGCCGTTGCGCCGGGTGATCCCGAGCCTGTTCGGCCTGGATATGTCGTCGCTGGTGCTGGCGATCCTGGTGCAGTTGGCCTTGATGGCGCTGACACTGCTGCTGACGTACGGCACCACCGGCAATTTCATACAGTTGCTGATTTGGGCAATCATCGGCGTGACCGCGCTGTTCCTGAAGATTTTCTTCTTCGCCTTGATCATCAGCGTGATCCTGTCCTGGGTCGCCCCGGGTAGCCACAACCCTGGCGCCGAACTGGTGAACCAGATCTGCGAGCCCGCCCTGGCGCCATTCCGCCGCCTGCTGCCGAACCTGGGCGGCCTGGATATCTCGCCGATCCTGGCGTTCATGGTGCTCAAGCTGCTGGACATGCTGGTGATCAACAACCTGGCCACCATGACCGGGATGCCAGAGATTCTGCGCCTGCTGATCTGACGCAAACAAATGAGGGAGGGGCTAGCTCCCTCCCTCATTTCGCAGCGCGCAGGCCTTTGCTTGCCGCTGGGTGCAGCGGTCTTTAGACTTACGCCTCATTTAAACGAGAGCAGGGTCGATGCCAGTTGCCTTCCCCCCCGATTCTGTTGGTCTGGTCGTGCCCCAAGTGGCGCACTTCAGCGAACCCCTGGCCCTGGCCTGCGGCCGTTCTCTGCCCGCCTACGACCTGATCTACGAAACCTATGGCCAACTGAACGCCACGGCGAGCAACGCCGTGCTGATCTGCCACGCCTTGTCCGGTCATCACCACGCTGCAGGCTTCCACAGCGCCGACGAGCGCAAGCCCGGCTGGTGGGACAGCTGTATCGGTCCCGGCAAGCCCATCGACACCAACAAATTCTTCGTGGTCAGCCTGAACAACCTCGGCGGCTGCAACGGCTCCACTGGCCCCAGCAGTATCAACCCGGAAACCGGCAAGCCGTTCGGCGCCGACTTCCCGGTGCTGACCGTGGAAGACTGGGTACACAGCCAAGCGCGTCTTGCCGATTTGTTGGGCATCAACCAGTGGGCCGCCGTGATCGGTGGCAGCCTGGGCGGGATGCAGGCACTGCAATGGACCATCACCTACCCTGATCGCGTACGCCACTGTCTGGCCATCGCCTCGGCCCCCAAGTTGTCGGCGCAAAACATCGCCTTCAACGAAGTGGCGCGCCAGGCGATCCTCACCGACCCCGAGTTCCACGGCGGTTCGTTCCAGGAAGCGGGCGTGATTCCCAAGCGCGGCTTGATGCTGGCGCGGATGGTCGGGCATATCACCTACCTGTCCGATGACTCCATGGGCGAAAAATTCGGCCGTGGCCTCAAGAGCGAGAAGCTCAACTACGATTTCCACAGCGTCGAATTCCAGGTCGAGAGCTACCTGCGTTATCAGGGCGAGGAGTTCTCCGGGCGTTTCGACGCCAACACCTATCTGCTGATGACCAAGGCCCTGGACTATTTCGACCCGGCGGCCAACCACGACGATGACCTGGCGAAAACCTTCGAAGGCGCCACGGCCAAGTTCTGCGTGATGTCGTTCACCACCGACTGGCGCTTCTCCCCGGCCCGCTCCCGCGAGCTGGTGGATGCACTGATGGCCGCACGCAAAGACGTGTGCTACCTGGAAATCGATGCGCCGCAAGGCCACGACGCCTTCCTGATTCCGATCCCGCGTTACTTGCAGGCGTTCGGCAATTACATGAACCGGATTACAGTGTGAGAACGCCATGAGAGCCGACCTGGAAATCATCCAAGAATGGATCCCCGCCGGCAGCCGCGTGCTTGACCTGGGCTGCGGCGATGGCGAACTGCTGAGCTGGCTGCGCGACAACAAGCAAGTCACCGGCTATGGCCTGGAAAACGACCCGGACAACATCGCCCAGTGCGTGGCCAAGGGCATCAACGTGATCGAGCAGGACTTGGACAAGGGCCTGGGTAACTTTGCCAGCAACAGCTTCGACATCGTGGTGATGACCCAAGCCCTGCAAGCGGTGCACTACCCTGACCGCATCCTCGACGAAATGCTGCGCGTGGGTCGCCAGTGCATCATCACCTTCCCTAACTTCGGCCACTGGCGCTGCCGCTGGTACCTGGCGACCAAGGGTCGCATGCCGGTGTCGGATTTCCTGCCTTACACCTGGTACAACACGCCGAACATCCACTTCTGCACCTTCGAAGACTTCGAAGCGCTGTGTCGCGAGCGTGAAGCCAAAGTGATTAACCGACTTGCCGTCGATCAACAGCACCGTCACGGCTGGGCGAGTAAACTATGGCCCAACCTGTTGGGCGAAATCGGTATCTACCGGGTCAGCAGTCCTGGCCTGACCGACCACAAAATTGCCGTCTAATCATTTTCCAGAGGGGCGCTCATGAGTCGCTTGGCTATTTTTCTACTGACCGCTTGCCTGGGTGCCAACGCCTTGGCAGCCGACGCTATCGACGCAAATCGCAAGAAAGACTTCGGCGATATCACCGTTCACTACAACACCTTCACCTCCAGCTTCCTGCAACCGGAAACCGCCCAGAAAGTCGGCGTGGTACGCAGTAAGGAAAAGGGCTTGATCAATGTGACCGTGATCAAGGGCGTGACCCCCGTGGCCGCACAAGTAACGGGCACCATCAAGGATCTGGGCGGCAAGAGCGAGATCCTCACCTTCAAGCAAATCAACGAAAAAGGCGGGATCAATTATCTCGCGCCCTACGCCGTGACCCAGCGGGAATACAAGACGTTTACCATCAACGTTGAAACCGGCGGCAAAGCCCATAGCTTCCAATTCAACCAGGAACTGTTTCCGGCGGAATGATGAACCTTACCCAGCTCGTACTCGCCAGCCATAACGCCGGCAAACTCAAAGAACTGCAGGCCATGCTCGGCGACTCCGTGCAACTGCGCTCGATTGGCGAGTTCAGCCAGGTCGAGCCGGAAGAGACAGGCCTGTCGTTCGTCGAGAACGCCATCCTCAAGGCGCGCAATGCCGCACGTATCTCGGGCCTTCCGGCGCTGGCGGATGACTCTGGCCTGGCGGTGGATTTTCTCGGCGGAGCCCCTGGTATCTATTCGGCGCGCTACGCCGATGGCAACGGTGACGCGGCCAACAACGCCAAGTTGCTGGACGCCCTCAAGGACGTGCCGGACGCCGAACGCGGCGCGCAGTTCGTCTGCGTGCTGGCCCTGGTGCGCCATGCGGACGACCCGTTGCCGATCCTTTGCGAAGGCCTGTGGCACGGGCGCATCCTGCATGCGGCCAGCGGTGAGCATGGTTTTGGCTATGACCCGCTGTTCTGGGTGCCAGAACGCAATGTCTCCAGCGCCGAACTGAGCCCGGCCGACAAGAACCAGATCAGCCACCGCGCCCGCGCAATGGATTTGCTGCGCCAACGCCTGAGCCTGAAATGACCCACGACACCCAGGCGCTGCCGCTGATCCACGGCGGCGCGCAAACACCTCGGGCGGCCTTGCCCGTGCTGCCGCCCCTGGCGCTGTATATCCACATCCCGTGGTGCGTACGTAAATGCCCGTATTGCGACTTCAACTCTCACACCGCAAGCAAAGTGCTGCCGGAAGAAGAGTACGTGGACGCACTGTTGGCCGACCTCGATCAGGATCTGCATGCCGTTTACGGCCGGGAACTGAGTTCGATCTTCTTCGGCGGTGGCACCCCAAGCCTGTTCAGCGCTGCAGCACTGGGTCGCCTGCTCAAAGGCGTGGAAGCGCGCATCCCGTTTGCCGGCGATATCGAGATCACCCTGGAAGCCAACCCCGGCACGTTCGAACAAGAGAAGTTCGTGGCGTACCGCAAGCTGGGGATCAACCGCCTGTCCATCGGTATCCAGAGCTTCCAGCAGGAAAAACTTCAGGCCCTGGGCCGTATCCACAATGGCGACGAAGCTGTACGCGCTGCCGGGATGGCGCGCCAGGCCGGATTTGATAACTTCAACTTGGACCTGATGCACGGTTTGCCCGATCAGTCCCTGGACGACGCCCTCAGCGACCTGCGCCAGGCCATCGCGCTCAAACCCACGCATTTGTCCTGGTACCAGCTGACCCTGGAACCCAACACGGTGTTCTGGAACCAGCCGCCGGCGCTGCCAGAAGACGACACCCTCTGGGACATCCAGGAAGCAGGCCAGGCACTGCTGGCCGAGCACGGTTACGCCCAATACGAAGTGTCAGCCTATGCCCAACCGGGCCGCCCGGCGCGGCATAACCTGAATTACTGGAGCTTCGGCGACTTTATCGGCATCGGCGCCGGCGCCCACGGCAAGCTCAGCCATCCGGACGGGCGCATCGTGCGCACCTGGAAGACCCGCGCGCCAAAGGACTACCTGAACCCGGCCAAAAGCTTCCAGGCTGGGGCGAAGGAGCTGACCAATGACGAGCTACCTTTCGAGTTTCTGATGAACGCTCTGCGCCTCACCGACGGCGTCGACGCCAGGCTCTACGCCGAGCGCACGGGCCTCGACCTGGCGAGCCTTGACGAGGCACGTCGCGAGGCAGAACAAAGTGGCTTAATGCAGGTCGAACCGTCACGCCTGGCGGCCACTGATCGCGGGCAACTCTTTCTCAATGACCTGTTGCAGAAGTTTTTGAGCTGACGCTCTAAGGAATTCGAATGGATTTGGTACTCGACCTGCTCGCCACCGTATCCCGCTGGAGCCGCAGCAACCTGTCGGAAATCTCCCTAGCGCTCGTGGGCTGTTTGCTGGTGCTGTTCGGCGCAGATATCAAGGGCTGGGTCGAAGCACGCCTGGGCAGCATCGCCGGCGCCTTGCGGGTCCCGCTGATGGCATTGGTGTGCATGGTCGGCAGCGGCGCTGCATTGATCTACGCCACACCGTGGATTGTGCGGGGCTTGAGCCAGTTCAATAACTACAGCCTGGCGCCGGTGTTGGTGGTGGTGCTGGTGTTGATTGGCGTCGTCGCCGATCGCCGCTGACCTCAAATCCAATACAAAACAACTGTGGGAGGGGGCTTGCCCCCGATAGCGGTGGATCAGTCACTTTGATGTCGACTGACACTCCGCTATCGGGGGCAAGCCCCCTCCCACATTGAATTGCATTTCAAGTCAGTGGCGAGTTACGCCAGCTTCTCGAACTTCAAATCCCACACCCCATGCCCCAGCCGCTCGCCACGGCGTTCGAACTTGGTGATCGGACGCTCAGCCGGGCGCGGCACGCATTTGCCATCTTCGGCCAGGTTGCGGTAGCCAGGGGCAACGTCCATCACTTCCAGCATGTATTCGGCATACGGCTCCCAGTCGGTGGCCATGTGCAGGATGCCGCCAACCTTGAGCTTGCTGCGCACCAGTTCCGCGAAGGAAGCCTGGACGATGCGGCGTTTGTGGTGGCGGGATTTATGCCATGGGTCCGGGAAGAACAGCATCAGGCGGTCGAGGCTGTTGTCGGCGATGCAACGGTTAAGCACTTCAATCGCGTCGCAGTCGTAGACCCGCAGGTTAGTCAGGCCTTGAGTCAGGACGCCGTTAAGCAGTGCGCCGACACCTGGGCGGTGTACTTCCACGCCAATGAAGTCCTGGTCCGGCGCCGCAGCGGCCATTTCCAGCAGGGAGTGGCCCATGCCGAAGCCGATTTCCAGTGAGCGCGGGGCCGAACGGCCAAACACTTGGTCGTAGTCCACGGGCGCATCGGCCAAGGGCAATACGAACAGTGGCGTGCCCTGCTCCAGACCTTTTTGCTGCCCTTCGGTCATACGACCGGCGCGCATCACAAAGCTCTTGATGCGGCGATGCTTGGACTCGTCGCCTGCTTCTTCCACGGTGTTCGGCGTTTCGTTTGATTCAGTCATCAATGGCTCTTACTTGATCAGACCATCCAGCGGCGAAGAGGCGCTGGCGTAGAGTTTTTTCGGCATGCGCCCGGCGAGGTAAGCCAGGCGGCCTGCGACGATGGCGTGTTTCATGGCTTCGGCCATCATGATCGGTTGCTGAGCATGGGCGATGGCGGAGTTCATCAGCACAGCGTCGCAACCCAGCTCCATGGCGATGGTCGCGTCGGAGGCAGTGCCTACGCCCGCATCCACCAGTACGGGGATCTTGGCTTCTTCGAGGATGATCTGCAGGTTGTACGGATTGCAGATACCCAGGCCGGAACCGATCAGACCGGCCAGCGGCATCACGGCGATGCAGCCGATTTCCGCCAATTGACGGGCGATGATCGGGTCATCACTGGTGTAGACCATCACGTCGAAGCCTTCCTTGACCAGGGTTTCAGCGGCCTTGAGGGTTTCGATCACGTTGGGGAACAGGGTTTTCTGATCGGCCAGCACTTCCAGCTTCACCAGGTTGTGACCATCAAGCAGCTCACGGGCCAGGCGGCAGGTGCGCACGGCTTCAATGGCGTCATAGCAACCGGCGGTGTTCGGTAGGAAGGTGTAGCGATCCGGCGACAGCACTTCGAGCAGGTTCGGCTCGCCCTCGATCTGACCGAGGTTGGTGCGGCGTACGGCGAAGGTCACGATTTCAGCGCCCGAGGCTTCGATGGCCAGGCGGGTTTCTTCCATGTCGCGGTACTTGCCGGTGCCGACCAGCAAGCGGGACTGGTAGGTACGACCGGCCAGGACGAAGGGCTTGTCGCTACGAACGATGCTCATGGGAAATCCTCGAAATGGGGTGAGGTTCTGCAGAATTCGGGCAGGCGACTAGCCGCCGCCGATGGCGTGGACCACTTCAACCTGATCACCTTCGGTGAGCGCAGTCTCGGCGTGGAGGCTACGCGGAACGATATCCAGGTTGAGCTCCACTGCGACGCGACGCCCGGTCAGGTCCAGACGGGTCAGCAGGGCCGAAACGGTTTCACCGTCGGGCAGTTCAAAGGATTCGCCGTTCAACAGAATGCGCATGCCGCGGGCCGCCATCGTTTTTAGGGGCCAGCATTCTAGCTTGATTGGCGTTGCCGGCCCAAGTCCCTTGGTCAGACGACCTGCAAGCGCCAGGCAAACAAACCGAGGAAGAACCAGCCGAGCAAGAACGCCAGGCCACCGAACGGCGTGATGATGCCGAGCTTGCTGATACCGGTCATGGTCAGCGCGTAGAGGCTGCCGGAAAACAGCAGGATACCGATGACAAACGAGATACCGGCCCAAGTCACCAGGCGGCCGGGAAGATGGGCGGCCAGCAACGCCACGCCGAACAGCGCCAGTGTGTGCACCAGTTGGTAGGTCACTCCGGTATGGAAGATCGCCAGGTACTCGGCGCTCAGACGGTTTTTCAGGCCGTGGGCGGCAAACGCACCCAAGGCCACACCGGTGAAGCCGAAAAACGCGGCCAGCATCAGAAAGCTACGCAGCATAGGGAACTCCAGTCAGACTCATCGGGCAGGGTCTGTATAATGGCCCGCTCAACGGGTTCGGCCAAGCCATCTCTATGCTGCGTCTCCTATTCAAACGCTTTCTCAACGTCGTGAAATGGTTTGCCATCGGCAGTGTTTTGCTGGTGCTGCTGTTTCGTGTCGTCCCGCCGCCCTTCACTGCCCTAATGGTGGAGCGCAAGGTCGAATCCTGGTTCGACGGCGAACCCATTGACCTGCAGCGCACCTGGGTGCCGTGGGACGAGATCTCCGATGAGCTCAAAGTGGCGGTGATGGCCGGTGAAGACCAGCGCTTCCCGCAGCATTGGGGCTTTGATTTCGGCGCGATCCAGGCGGCGATCCTGCACAACGAGCGCGGCGGTTCGATTCGCGGCGCCAGTACGTTGAGTCAGCAGGTGTCGAAGAATCTGTTCCTGTGGGCTGGCCGCAGTTATTTGCGCAAAGGGCTGGAGGCCTGGTTTACCGGGTTGATCGAGGTGCTGTGGCCCAAGCAACGGATTCTTGAGGTGTACCTCAATAGCGTGGAATGGGATGAAGGCGTATTCGGCGCGGAGGCGGCGGCACGGCATCACTTCGGCGTAAGCGCCAAGGGCTTGTCCCGGCAGCAGGCCAGCTATTTAGCGGCGGTGTTGCCTAACCCACGGGTATGGAGTGCCAGCCACCCGACCGCTTATGTGGCGCGGCGGGCGGCGTGGATTCGCCAGCAGATGAGCCAGCTAGGCGGAGATGGTTATCTGGTGGAACTGAACAACTCGCGCAAAGCGCCTTGGTCCGACTGATACAACACAAAAAAATGTGGGAGGACGCTTGCTCCCGATAGCGCTGGATCAGTCATTTTGATGTCGACTGACACTCTGCTATCGGGGGCAAACCCCCTCCCACATTTTTAAGCGGCGCTTTTAAGCGGCGATCGACAACTTCAGCTTGTTCATCGCGCTTTTCTCAAGCTGACGAATTCGCTCGGCCGACACGTTGTACTTCTGCGCCAAGTCGTGCAGCGTGGCTTTTTCTTCCGCCAGCCAGCGCTGGTAGAGGATGTCACGACTGCGGTCGTCCAACACTTCCAGCGCTTCGTGCAGGTTGTGGTTGGAATTGTCGCTCCAGTCGGCGTCTTCCAGTTGACGCGCCGGGTCGTACCGGTGGTCTTCCAGATAGTTGGCCGGCGATTGGAAGGCGCTGTCGTCGTCCGCTTCCGCGGCCGGATCGAAGGCCATGTCATGGCCGGTCAGGCGACTTTCCATTTCGCGCACTTCACGGGGCTCCACACCGAGGCTTTCGGCCACGCGGTGGACTTCCTCGTTGTTCAGCCACGCCAGGCGTTTCTTCTGGCTACGCAGGTTGAAGAACAGCTTGCGCTGGGCCTTGGTGGTCGCGACTTTCACAATGCGCCAGTTGCGCAGGATGAACTCGTGGATTTCCGCCTTGATCCAGTGCACGGCAAACGACACCAGGCGCACGCCCATCTCAGGGTTGAAGCGCTTTACAGCCTTCATCAGGCCGACGTTGCCTTCCTGAATCAAGTCAGCCTGGGCCAACCCGTAGCCGCTATAGCTACGGGCGATATGTACGACAAAACGCAGGTGGGCGAGCACCATCTGCCGAGCCGCCCCCAAATCCTGCTCATAGTAGAGACTCTCGGCCAGTTCACGCTCCTGCTCGGGCGTCAGCAATGGAATGCTGTTGACCGTGTGCACATAGGCTTCCAGGTTCGCACCAGGGACCAAGGCATAAGCAGGTTGCAAAGAAGTGGTCATACGAAAAAACCTCCGACTCACATAACTCGTGCAGTTCAGCACTGCGAAAATTGACCGGGAACCGTAGGACAAGTTCCCTAAACCACTGATACGGTCAATACAAACGAAACCACATTAATCTGACATTAACTACTTCGGTGCCAGCTCACGTAAATGCCGTGCGACCGCAATCCAGGCACCGATATAACCCAACAATACCGCGCCAAGCAAGAGCGACAGACCATCGGCCACCGGTACCCCGGCCAGGGCAAAATCACTGCCGTACAAGCCGGCAAGCCCAACGACTGCGTCGTTCAGCCAGTTCAGGCCGAACGCCAGCACGCCCCAGGACAAAATCCCCGCACCCAGGCCATAAAGCGCACCCATGTACAGAAAAGGCCGACGCACATAGCTGTCCGTGCCGCCGACCAGTTTAATCACTTCTATCTCGATGCGACGGTTTTCAATATGAAGACGAATGGTATTACCTATCACCAAAAGTAATGCAGACACCAACAGCACCGTCAGGCCGAACACAAAACGGTCGCCGAGCTTGAGGATCGCCGCCAGGCGCTCTACCCAGACTAGATCAAGTTGCGCCTGTTGCACCTTCGGCATCTCTGCGAGTTTTTGCCGCAGGGCTTCAAGGGCCGGCTTGTCGACTTCATTCGGGGTCACCAGCACCACGCCGGGAAGTGGGTTCTGCGGCAGCTCTTTAAGCGCCTCGCCCAGGCCGGACTGCTGTTGGAACTCCTCAAGGGCCTGGTCGCGGCTAACGTACTCGGCGTCCGCGACGCCCGGCATATTCTTGATATCGTCCCGTAGCGCTTCGCCTTCCTTGGTACTGGCATCCAGGTTCAAGTACAGCGAAATCTGCGCCGCACGCTGCCAGGAACCGCCCAAACGCTCCACATTATTAAGCAGCAGCGACAAGCCCATCGGCAGGCTCAAGGCCACAGCCATCACCAGGCAGGTGAAAAAGCTGCCGATCGGCTGTTTGCCCAGACGGCGCAAGCTGTCCAGCAGGCTGGCGCGGTGGCTTTCGATCCAGGCGCGCAGCAAGGTGCTGAAGTCCGGGCCGTCGTCATCGTCGTGTTTTTTCTTTTTCGGTTGCGGGTCGGCCGGTTTTGGCGCAACGCGCTCGGAAACCTTAGGGCTACGTGTGGCACTCATACGCCAGCCTCCCCGTCACCGATCAGGCGACCGCGCTGCAGGGTCAGCATGCGGTGGCGCATGCGGGCGATCAACGCCAGGTCGTGGCTGGCGATCAATACGCTGGTGCCCAGGCGGTTGATGTCTTCGAACACCCCCATGATCTCGGCCGCCAGACGCGGGTCGAGGTTACCGGTAGGTTCGTCCGCCAGCAGCAAGGCCGGGCGATGGACGATGGCGCGGGCGATGCCGACGCGCTGCTGCTGACCAGTCGAGAGGTCGCCGGGGTAGAGGTCGGTCTTGTCCGACAGCGCCACGCGCTCCAGGGCAGAATCCACACGCTTGACGATTTCGGCCTTGGACAACCCAAGAATCTGCAGCGGCAGCGCAATGTTGTTGAACACCGTGCGATCGAACAGTAACTGGTGGTTCTGGAACACCACGCCGATCTGGCGGCGCAGGAACGGGATCTGCGCATTACTGATGGTGGCCAGGTCCTGGCCGGCGAGCAGTAACTTGCCGGTAGTCGGGCGTTCCATGGCCAGCAGCAGGCGCAACAGCGTACTTTTGCCGGCCCCCGAGTGACCGGTGACAAACAAGAACTCGCCGCGACGCACTCGAAAGCTCAGCTCATGCAAGCCGACATGCCCGTTGGCATAGCGTTTACCGACCTGTTCGAATCGAATCATGAACGCTCCCGCTCGGCAAACAGTGCCTGTACAAAGGGTTCGGCTTCAAAGGTGCGCAGGTCGTCGATGCCTTCACCGACGCCGATATAACGAATCGGCAACCCGAACTGCTTGGCCAAGGCGAAGATCACACCGCCTTTGGCCGTGCCGTCGAGCTTAGTCAACGCGAGGCCGGTCAGTTGGACCGTCTGGTTGAATTGTTTGGCCTGGCTGATAGCGTTCTGGCCGGTACCAGCGTCCAGCACCA
Organism: Pseudomonas sivasensis; assembly: GCF_021391435.1. Classification (NCBI taxonomy): domain Bacteria; kingdom Pseudomonadati; phylum Pseudomonadota; class Gammaproteobacteria; order Pseudomonadales; family Pseudomonadaceae; genus Pseudomonas; species Pseudomonas sivasensis. The sequence goes on from NZ_CP090029.1 coordinate 5,924,298, forward strand.
GCAGCACTTCGTGCGGCGCGTCAGCGTCGAGCTTGCCGATAACGCGGCGGACTTTCTTCAGCTCTTCCATCAGGTTGTCTTTGGTGTGCAGACGACCAGCGGTATCCGCGATCAGCACATCGATGTTACGAGCCTTGGCGGCTTGCACGGCGTCAAAGATCACCGAGGCGGAATCGGCACCCGTGTGCTGGGCGATCACCGGAATCTTGTTGCGCTCACCCCAGACCTGCAATTGCTCAACGGCAGCGGCGCGGAAGGTGTCGCCGGCAGCGAGCATGACTTTCTTGCCTTCCGATTGCAGTTTCTTGGCCAGTTTGCCGATGGTGGTGGTCTTGCCGGCGCCGTTGACGCCCACTACCAGGATCACGAACGGCTTGTTCGGGGTGATCACCAGCGGTGCTTCCACGGGCTTGAGCATCGCCGCCAGTTCGGCCTGCAAGGATTTGTAGAGTGCATCGGCATCGGTCAGCTGCTTGCGTGCGACCTTTTGGGTCAGGCTCTGGATGATCACCGCGGTGGCTTCGACGCCCACGTCGGCGGTCAGCAGACGGGTTTCAATGTCTTCCAGCAGTTCGTCATCAATGACCTTCTTGCCCAGGAACAGGCTGGCCATGCCTTCGCCGATGCTGGCGCTGGTCTTGCTCAGGCCTTGCTTGAGACGAGCGAAGAAGCCGGTCTTGCTTGTTTCGGCGGGTGGGGCGATGGGCTCTGGCTCGACAACCTCGATAACTTGGGCAGGCTCAGCGGCCACAACAGGCGCAGGAACCGGGACTTCCACGGCGAGTGGCGCTTCGGCCACCACCTCGACCGGCTCAACCACCGCAGGAATCGGCGGGGCCACGTGCTCAGCCTGTATGTCTTCGACCAACGCCACGGGCTCTTCGGCCACTGGCAACTCAGGCCACGGCTTGTGCTCAGGCTCAGGCTCGGCCTCAACCACTGGCTGCAACACCGGCTCAGCCATCGGCAACACCACCGGCGCAGGCACTTCGGCAACCGGCTCGGCTTCTACTATAGGTTCGGGGATCGGCTCAGCTTGAACCTGTGGCTGTTCGACAACGGTTTCCTGCGGCTTTTTGCGCAGCCATCCGAACAGGCCTTTCTTCTCGCCAGCCGCAGCTGGGGTCTTCTTGTCGTCGTTGGAACCAAACATGGAGACGGCTATCTCAAGGTAGCGAAGTGCCAGAGCGGCACGTCGGTAAATAAAATTCGATGCGTAACAGACTGTTTTTTAGCCAGCTCGTTCATGCGCAACATTTTGTAAGGCCTAAATAGGGCCTCAACAAGACTGCCGCAGTGGCCGTCCGTATATTCGACCAGTATCCTAGCACCTCCTCGCCCGCTGACGCTAAGACCAAGCGGGCAGCCCAACAGGTTTAAAAACGAATGAATGCTCTAGCCCGCCGCGCCGCAGGCCTGCTGTTCAGCACAGTTTGTCTGCCTCTTACAGCCTTGGCTGCCGACCCACAACCCACCCATGAATTCACCCTGGACAACGGCCTCAAGGTCGTCGTGCGCGAAGATCATCGCGCCCCGGTGGTGGTTTCCCAGGTTTGGTACAAAGTGGGTTCGAGCTACGAAACCCCGGGCCAGACTGGTTTGTCCCACGCCTTGGAACACATGATGTTCAAGGGCAGCGCCAAAGTCGGCCCCGGCGAAGCCTCGCTGATCCTGCGCGACCTGGGTGCCGAAGAAAACGCGTTCACCAGCGATGACTACACCGCTTATTACCAAGTCCTGGCCCGTGACCGCCTGGGCGTGGCCTTCGAACTTGAAGCCGACCGCATGGCAAGCCTGCGTCTACCGGCCGACGAGTTCAGCCGCGAAATCGAGGTTATTAAAGAAGAACGTCGCCTGCGCACCGACGACAACCCGATGTCCAAGGCCTACGAGCGCTTCAAGGCCATGGCCTTCCCAGCCAGCGGCTACCACACGCCGACCATCGGCTGGATGGCCGATCTGGACCGCATGAAGGTCGAAGAACTGCGCCACTGGTACCAATCCTGGTACGTGCCGAACAACGCCACCCTGGTGGTAGTCGGCGACGTAACTCCGGACGAGGTGAAAAACCTGGCCCAACGCTACTTTGGCCCGATCCCCAAGCGTGACGTACCGCCCGCGAAGATCCCGATGGAGCTGGCTGAACCCGGCGAGCGCCTGCTGACGATGCACGTGCAGACCCAATTGCCGAGCGTGATGCTCGGTTTCAACGTTCCTGGCCTGGCGACTGCCGAAGACAAACGCTCGGTGCAAGCCCTGCGCCTGATTTCGGCCCTGTTGGATGGCGGCTACAGTGCGCGCATCTCGGAGCAGTTGGAACGCGGTGAAGAGCTGGTTTCGGCAGCCTCCACCAATTACGACGCTTATACCCGCGGCGACACCCTGTTCATGCTGTCGGCCACCCCAAACCAGCAGAAGAAAAAGACCGTTGCCCAAGCCGAAGCCGGCCTGTGGCGACTGCTCGAAGAACTCAAAGCCAAGCCGCCAACCGCCGAAGAACTGGAACGCATCCGCGCTCAGGTCATCGCCGGCCTGGTCTATCAGCGTGACTCCATCACCAGCCAGGCCACGGCCATCGGCTCCCTGGAAACTGTCGGCCTGTCCTGGAAGCTGATGGACAGTGAACTCGCCGACCTGCAAAGCGTGACGCCTGAAGATATCCAGAAGGCCGCGCGTACTTATTTCACCCGCGAGCGTCTGAGCGTCGCCCATGTTCTGCCTGAGGAGACTGCTCATGAGTGATCGCAAAAGCCTGATCCTGCCTGGCCTGATCGCCGTTACCCTGATCGCGGCGAGCGCCGTGTATTTCCTGCGCCCAAGTGAATCGGTCGCGAGCCCGGCGCTTGAAAAAGCCCAGTCAGCCAACAAACTGCAATCCTTGGCGGAGTTGGACGGCAAGGCACCCACCAACCGCAAGCTCGACGTGCAAACCTGGACCACCGCCGAAGGCGCCAAGGTGCTGTTTGTTGAGGCTCATGAACTGCCGATGTTCGACATGCGCATCCTGTTCGCCGCCGGCAGCAGCCAGGATGGCGATGTGCAGGGCCTGGCGTTGATGACCAACGCCATGCTCAACGAAGGCATACCGGGCAAGGACGTCAGCCAGATCGCCAGTGGTTTTGAAGGCCTGGGCGCCGACTTCGGCAATGGCGCTTACCGCGACATGGCACTGGTATCCCTGCGCAGCCTGAGTGCAAGCGATAAACGCGACGCCGCCCTGGCGCTGTTTGACGACGTGATCGGCAAGCCGACCTTTCCGGCCGACTCCCTGGCCCGCATCAAGAATCAGATCCTCGCCGGCTTCGAATATCAGAAGCAAAACCCCGGCAAACTCGCCAGCCTGGAGCTGTTCAAGCGCTTGTACGGCGATCACCCTTATGCGCACCCGAGCGAAGGCACACCTGAAAGCGTGCCGAAAATTAGCCAGGCGCAGTTGCAGGCGTTCCACGCCAAGGCGTACGCCGCCGGTAATGCGGTGATTGCGGTGGTAGGCGACCTGACCCGCGCCGAAGCTGAAGCCATGACCGCAAAGGTGTCCGCATCGCTGCCTAAAGGCCCGGCCCTGGCGAAGATTGCCCAGCCGACTGAACCAAAGGCCGGCCTGAGCCATATCGAGTTCCCATCCAAGCAGACGCACTTGCTGTTCGCCCAACTCGGCATCGACCGCGCCGACCCGGACTACGCGGCCTTGTCCCTGGGTAACCAGATCCTCGGCGGCGGTGGTTTCGGCACCCGTTTGATGAGCGAAGTACGTGAAAAGCGTGGCCTGACCTACGGTGTTTACTCCGGTTTTTCACCGATGCAGGTACGCGGTCCGTTCATGATCAACCTGCAGACACGCGCCGAAATGAGCGGCGGCACCCTGCGCCTGGTCGAAGACGTCGTGGCCGATTACCTCAAGAACGGTCCGACGCAAAAAGAGCTGGATGACGCCAAGCGCGAGCTGGCCGGCAGCTTCCCGCTGTCTACCGCCAGCAACGCCGATATCGTCGGTCAGCTGGGCGCCATGGGTTTCTATAACCTGCCGCTGAGCTATCTGGAAGATTTCATGAAACAATCCCAGGCCCTGACCGTAGAGCAGGTCAAGGCTGCAATGAATAAACACTTGAGCGCCGATAAGATGGTCATCGTGACCGCCGGCCCGACGATTGCGCAAAAGCCACTACCGCCCCCCACTGATAAACCCGCCGAGCAGCCGCTCGGGGTTCCGGAGCATTAATGGCCAGTTCATCTCGCCCGAAAAAACCTGTCCACAACGTACACAACGGTGTGGGCCAACTGCGCATCATTGGCGGTGAATGGGGCAGCCGCAAGCTGAGCTTCCCCGATGTCGTGGGCCTGCGCCCAACGCCGGATCGCGTGCGTGAAACCCTGTTCAACTGGCTCGCGCCGTATATCGCGGGCGCTAAGGTCTTGGACCCGTTCGCCGGCAGTGGCGCACTGTTCCTGGAGGCGTTGTCCCGTGGCGCGTCTCAGGCACAGGCGCTGGATGCCAGCAATGTGGCGGTCTCCAGCCTCAAGGAACACCTGGGCACCCTGCGTTGCACCAATGGCCAGGTACAAACTGCCGATGCTCTGCGCTACCTGGAAACCCAGGCGGCCAGCGAGTACGACGTAGTGTTCCTCGACCCGCCGTTTAACCAGAACCTCTTGCCGACCGTGTGCACGCTGCTGGAAGAACGCCAATGGCTGGCGCCCGACGCTTGGATCTACACTGAAAGCGAGACTGCGCCATCTTCCTTGGGACTGCCGGGCGCGTGGCGACTGCACCGGGAGCAGAAATCCGGGCGGGTGTATTACGCGTTGTGGCATCGGTTGGTCGAGAACTGAGAGCAATCCAGCTTTTGTGGTGAACGGGCTTGCGCCGCGCTGGGCTGCGGAGCGGCCCCAATAAAAACACCGCGCACCATCAGCTAGAACTCGGTCGCTTGGTCTGGGGCCGCTCCGCAGCCCCGCGCGGGGCAAGCCCGCTCACCACAGAAGCCTGCTCACCACAGCAAACGCGCTTGCCACAGAGATCTGCATGACCCCTTCCTCTGAAAAATTCACCCCCGCCTTCGGCCTCGGCAACCCTCACCTGCAAACCCTGTGGGGGCCGCTGTGGCGCCCTACCACCCATATCGAACGCCAACGCGAACGCCTGTGGCTGGAAGACGGCGACTTTCTCGACCTCGACTGGCATGGCCCGCATGACGCGCAGGCGCCGTTGGTGCTGGTGCTGCATGGGCTGACCGGCTCGTCCAATTCCCCCTATGTAGCCGGCCTGCAAAAAGTCCTCGCAGCGCAAGGCTGGGCCAGTGCGGCCTTGAACTGGCGTGGTTGCTCGGGCGAGCCCAACCTGTTGGCCCGCAGCTATCACTCGGGCGCCAGCGAAGACCTGGCCGCCGCCATTGCGCATCTACGCGCCAAGCGCCCGCTGGCGCCGCTGTATGCGGTGGGTTATTCGCTGGGTGGCAATGTGCTGCTTAAGCACCTGGGGGAAACCGGCGAGGCATCCGGGTTGCAAGGGGCGGCGGCGGTGTCGGTGCCGTTTCGCCTGGACCAGTGTGCGGACCGCATCGGGATAGGCTTCTCGCGCGTTTACCAGAAGCACTTCATGCGCGAGATGCTCGCGTATATCCGCGTCAAGCAGCGTCAGTTTTTGCAGGATGGTCGGGAGGACGGGCTGAAAACCCTGGATGCGCTCGGCTCACTGGAGAAGATGCGTACCTTCTGGGACTTCGATGGCCGGGTCACCGCGCCGCTGCACGGGTTCTTGAGTGCCGAGGACTATTACCGCCGCGCGTCGAGTCGCTACTACCTGGGTGCTATACGCACGCCGACGTTGATTATCCAGGCTGCCGACGACCCGTTCGTATTCGCCCACAGCTTGCCCGAGGCCAGCGAGCTGTCGGCGTGCACCGAGTTTGAGCTGACGGCCAAAGGTGGGCACGTGGGCTTCGTCGATGGCTCACTGAAACGCCCCAGCTACTACTTGGAGCGGCGCATTCCCCAATGGTTACTGTCAAAACACGGTTAAACATGTGGGAGGGGGCTCGCCCCCGATTGCGGTGGAACAGTCAATAATGTGTCGACTGATACTCCGTAATCGGGGGCAAGCCCCCTCCCACATTTGGATTGGGTTTACACGACCGGTAAATCAGTCGCCAGTCGCAATTGCCCGCGCAGGATCGGTAATCCACTCGCTCCACGACCCCGCATACAACTTGCCCAACGGATAACCCGCCAGACTCAGGGCGAACAGGTTGTGGCAGGCCGTCACACCCGAGCCGCAGTACGCCACCAGATCTTCCGGCGAGCGGCCTTGCAACTGCGCGGCGAAGCGTTGCCTGAGTTGGTCGGCCGGCAGGAAACGTCCATCGCTGCCCAGGTTTTCGTTGAACGCCGCACATTGCGCACCGGGGATATGCCCGGCAATCGGATCAATAGGTTCAACGTCACCGCGAAAACGCGCTTGGGCACGGGCATCGATCAAGGTCAGGCCGGGTTGGCCCAAGCGTTTTTGCAGGTGTTCGGCGTCCAGCAACAGATGATTGTCCGGCGTACCCGCGAAGGTGCCAGGCTCTGTCACCGGCGCGTCCAGGCTCAACGGGAAACCAGCTACATGCCAGGCCTTGAGGCCGCCATCCAGGATAAACACGCCATCGCGCTTGCCCAGCCAGGCCAGCAGCCACCAGGCGCGGGCGGCAAATGCGCCGGGGCCGTCGTCATAGAGCACCACGTCGGTAGTGGCATGGATGCCCCAGGCCCGCAATTGCTCGGCAAAAGTGTCCGCCGCCGGCAATGGGTGGCGGCCGGTCACACCCTTGATTACCGGGCCGCTGAGATGGCGTTCCAGGTCGGCATATTGCGCGCCGTCGATATGCCCTTCGGCGTAGCTGCAAAGTCCGTAATCCGGGTCTTCCAGGGCAAAACGACAGTCCAGGATCACCAGCCCGGTCGACTTCTGGCGCTCGGCCAATTGCTGGGGACTGATCAGTTGGGCAAGCGGCATGACGAACTCCTACGAATGCAGTGGGAAAGGCCTACTTCACTTCTTCCAGTGCCTGGTTCAGCGGCACGTAAAACTCTTTGAACAGCGCATCCACGTCCTCTTTCGCCTGAGGCGTGACAAAACCGGCCTCCAGCACCAGCACCTGATACACCCCGCGCTTGATGGCTTCGGCGCTCAAATGGGCAGAATTTTCATTGGTGGTGCACAGAAAACGCACCCACGACGTGAGGATGATCCAGGCGTTGAGGGTCAGAGCTTCGGTTTGAACAGGGTCCATATTGAGGATGCCAGCGTCGACGAACCCCCGGTAGATCGCATTGCCTTGGGTCAGGCAACGCTGGGAAAAGCGCCGATAACCGGTGGCGAGCTCGGGATCGCTCTCCAGCAGATGTTCAAGGTCGCGATGCAGGAAGCGATAGCGCCACATCCCTGCCAATAGGGCCTGCAGGTAGAAACGTTTGTCTTGAACCGTCGCGGCGCGCCCCTGTGGCGGACGCAGAAAACTGTCTACCAGCGCTTCGTACTCACGGAACAGCACGGCGATGATCGCCTGCTTGTTGGGGAAGTGGTAGTACAGGTTGCCCGGCGAAATTTCCATATGGGCGGCGATATGGTTGGTGCTGATACTGCGCTCACCCTGCTGGTTAAAAAGCTCCAGGCTGGTTTGCACAATGCGCTCGCTGGTCTTTACTCGTGGTGCCATAGGGGAATCAGCTTCTATACACGTGATGGCGCATCTTACGACCTATCCTTGCCAGGATAAATCTGCATGTTGCCGCAATGTTATTTGACAATTTAGAGCAATGACTCTAAAAATCCAGGCAGACCAATAACAATCGGTGCTGCGCCATGTCTGCCAACGTTGCCTACCTGCAAGATTCCCAGGTGCTGGATCAGCTCCAGGGCCTGTTCGACGCTCAACGTCGCGCCTACGCCGCCAACCCCATGCCGCCGGCAGCACAACGCCAGCAATGGCTCAAGGCCCTGCGCGACCTGCTCAGCGACGAGCGTCAGGCGCTGATCAACGCAATCAGCCAGGACTTCAGCCACCGCAGCGCCGACGAGACGCTTTTCGCCGAATTGATGCCAAGCCTGCATGGCATTCACTACGCCAGCAAACACCTCAAAGGGTGGATGAAACCTTCCCGCCGTGCTGTAGGCATTGCCTTTCAACCGGCCTCAGCCAAGGTCATTTACCAACCGCTGGGCGTGGTCGGGGTGATCGTGCCGTGGAACTACCCGCTGTACCTGGCCATCGGACCGTTGGTCGGCGCGTTGGCGGCAGGTAACCGGGTGATGCTCAAGCTCAGCGAGTCCACTCCCGCAACCGGCGAACTACTCAAAACCCTGTTGGCGAAAATCTTCCCCGAGGATCTTGTGTGCGTGGTGTTGGGGGAAGCCGACGTGGGCATGGCGTTTTCCAAGCTGCGCTTCGACCACCTGCTGTTCACCGGCGCCACCAGTATCGGCAAACACGTGATGCGCGCAGCGGCCGAGCACCTCACGCCGGTCACCCTGGAGCTGGGCGGCAAGTCGCCAGCCATCGTTTCCGCCGATGTACCGCTCAAGGACGCCGCCGAACGCATCGCCTTCGGCAAAGCCTTGAATGCCGGGCAAACCTGTGTGGCGCCGGATTACGTGCTGGTGCCAGAAGACCGTGTCGAGGGCTTCGTCGAGGCTTACAGCAAAGCCGTTCGCGGATTTTATCCGACCCTGGCAGACAACCCGGACTACACCGCAATCATCAATGAACGGCAATTGGCTCGGCTCAATAGCTACGTCAAGGACGCCACCGATAAAGGCGCGACGCTGATTCCGCTGTACGAGCAAGGCCAGGCGCGCCGCATGGCCCACAGCCTGCTGCTGGATGTCAGCGACGACATGACTGTGATGCAGGACGAGATCTTCGGCCCAGTGCTGCCGATCGTGCCGTATCGCGGTATCGACCAGGCGTTTGCCTACATCAACCAACGCCCTCGCCCGCTTGCTCTGTATTACTTCGGCTACGACAAGGGCGAACAGAACAGAGTGCTGCACGAGACCCATTCCGGCGGCGTGTGCCTGAACGACACCCTGCTGCACGTGGCCCAGGACGACATGCCATTTGGCGGCATCGGCCCTTCGGGCATGGGCCATTACCACGGGCATGAAGGTTTCCTGACCTTCAGCAAGGCTAAGGGTGTGCTGGTGAAGCAGCGCCTGAACGCCGCTAAGTTGATCTACCCGCCTTATGGCAAGGCTATTCAGAAGTTGATCCAGAAGCTGTTCGTTCGCTGACACCGCCACCCACGGGATAACAATAACAATGAACCCTAGCCTCACTGATTCACCCGCGCTGTCGCGGCGCGGCGTCTTGAAAATCGGCCTGTGCGCCAGCGCTTTCCTCGCCACCGCTGGGCTTGGCGCCAGCCTCAGCGGCTGTTCCAGCAGCACACCGGCCAGCGGCTTTGCCCTGTTGCGCAGCAGCGATCTGCCGTTTTTACGCGCGGTTATTCCGGTATTGCTGGAAGGTGTAGCCAGCGCCCAGGAAGTTGCCAACGGCGTTGAAGACACTCTGAAAAAACTCGATTTCAGCCTGCAGCGCCTGTCGCCCGAGATGTTCAAGCTCACCCAGCAGCTGTTCGACGTATTGGGCATGGCCATCACCCGAGGTCCGTTGACCGGTATCTGGGGCAGTTGGGAGAACGCCAGCACAGAGCAGATCCACAACTTCCTGCACCGCTGGGAAAACAGCTACCTGAACCTGCTGCGCATGGGCCAGGGCTCATTGCTAAAGCTGGTGATCATGGCCTGGTACTTCCAGCCCGCATCCTGGGCCCATTGCGGCTATCCCGGCCCGCCGAAGATCTGATCCGCATCCCCTCAACAATAAAAACAAGAGACGATCCTGATGCCCGTACCCGATCTGTTCCGCGAAGGCCTGGCCCGTGGCTGGAAAACCCACAACGGCGCCGCCCTCGACAATGACCTGACGCTGGAAGCCGACGTCGCCATCATCGGCAGCGGCGCCGGTGGCGGCACCACGGCCGAGATCCTCACCGCCGCCGGCTATAAAGTGCTGCTGATCGAGGAAGGCCCACTCAAGACCAGCAGCGACTTCAAGTTGCTGGAGGACGAGGCCTACACCAGCCTGTATCAGGAAGGCATCGGCCGCATGAGCAAGGACGGCGCGATTACTATCCTGCAGGGTCGGGCAGTGGGCGGCACCACGTTGATCAACTGGACCTCCAGCTTCCGCACACCGGACGCCACCCTCTCTCACTGGGCCAGTGAATACGCGGTCAAAGGCCACAGCAGCGCCGAGATGGCGCCGTGGTTCGAAAAAATGGAACAACGCCTGGGCATCGCGCCTTGGGCCATGCCGCCGAACGCCAACAATGACGTGATCCGCAAAGGCTGCGAAAAACTTGGCTACAGCTGGCATGTGATCCCGCGCAATGTGCGTGGCTGTTTCAACCTGGGCTATTGCGGCATGGGTTGCCCGGTCAATGCCAAGCAATCGATGCTGGTGACCACCATACCGTCCACCCTGGAGAAAGGCGGCGAGTTGCTCTACCTGGCCCGCGCCGAACACCTCAAATACAGCGGCGACACGATCAGCAGCCTGGAATGCGTGGCCATGGATGAGCGCTGCGTATCGCCGACCGGGCGCAAGATCACAGTCAAGGCAAAACACTACGTCCTGTCGGGCGGCGGTATCAACAGCCCGGCGTTGCTGATGCGCTCGGACGCACCCGACCCGCACTCGCGCTTGGGCAAGCGCACCTTTTTGCACCTTGTGAATTTCTCCGCCGGGTTGTTCGACGAGGTGATCAACCCGTTCTACGGTGCACCGCAGTCGATCTACTCCGATCACTTCCAATGGCAGGACGGCACGACCGGCAAAATGTCCTACAAGCTGGAAGCGCCGCCCTTACACCCAGGATTGGCCAGCACGCTGTTCGGCGGTTACGGCACCGGGAATGCGCTGGACATGAGCCAATTGCCGAATACTCACGCCATGCTCGCCCTTTTGCGCGACGGTTTTCACCCCGACAGCCCTGGTGGAACGGTAGATTTGCGGGGCGACGGCACTCCCGTTCTCGATTATCAGGTTTCACCCTACGCCTGGGACGGCCTGCGCCGGGCCTTTCACAGCATGGCCGAAATTCAGTTTGCAGCGGGGGCCAAGTCGGTCAAGCCGCTGCATCACGATGCGCGCTACGTAAAGACCTTGGCGCAAGCCCGCGAACTGATTGACGGTTTGAACCTGGAACTGCATCGCACGACCCTGGGCAGCGCCCATGTGATGGGCGGTTGCGCGATGGGTGAAGACCCGAAAAACGCCGTGGCCGACAGCCTGGGTCGCCATCACCAATTACGTAATCTGTCGATCCACGATGGCTCGTTATTCCCCACCAGCATTGGGGCCAACCCCCAATTGTCGGTGTACGGATTGACCGCCCAACTGGCCACAGCATTGGCCGAACGTCTGAAAACAGCATGAAAAAACGCTCGATCAGCGGCATGTATCTACATAAGTCGACTTGGCCGACCGGGATGGCTGCGATACCATCCGGTTCCCCAACGGACTCCGCCAGGACGACGCGATGAACCGAGTGTTGTACCCAGGAACCTTCGACCCGATTACCAAAGGCCATGGCGATCTGGTCGAACGCGCCTCTCGCTTGTTCGACCATGTGATCATCGCGGTCGCGGCCAGCCCCAAGAAAAACCCGCTGTTTCCCCTGGAACAGCGCGTGGAGCTGGCGCGTGAGGTCACCAAGCACCTGCCTAACGTCGAAGTCGTGGGCTTTTCGACGCTGCTGGCGCACTTTGCCAAAGAGCAGAACGCCAATGTGTTCCTGCGCGGCCTACGTGCGGTATCGGACTTCGAATACGAATTCCAACTGGCCAACATGAACCGCCAACTGGCGCCGGACGTTGAGAGCCTGTTCCTCACGCCTTCGGAACGTTATTCGTTCATTTCCTCGACGTTAGTCCGTGAAATCGCTGCTTTGGGCGGAGATATCACCAAGTTCGTGCACCCTGCCGTGGCGGACGCGCTGACGCTGCGCTTCAAGAAGTAGCCGAGGTTTGCCGGTTTACCTGTAGTGAGCGGGCTTGCCCCGCGCCGGGCTGAGAAGCCCCCAATAAGAGCACTGCGTAGCTTTAGGTGAACCCCGGTCGCCTGGATTGGGGCTAATTCGCAGCCCAGCGCGGGGCAAGCCCGCTCACCACAAAAATCAAAAGCCACAAGTCAGACCGGCTCGCACTGCGGGCGCCAATGCGGCACAATTGCGCGCATTAGTTTTCAGATGCCCTGGCTGACAGCCCTGGCAGGAGTTTCCATGTCCCTGATCATCACCGACGATTGCATCAATTGCGACGTCTGCGAACCCGAGTGCCCGAACGCTGCCATTTCCCAAGGTGAGGAGATCTACGTGATCGATCCGAACCTGTGCACCCAGTGTGTCGGCCACTATGACGAACCTCAGTGCCAACAGGTGTGCCCGGTGGATTGCATTCCGCTGGATGAGGCGCGTCCGGAGACTGAAGAGGAACTGATGGAGAAGTACCGGAAGATTACCGGTAAGGCCTGAGGTTCTTCAGCGCCTGTCAGGGCCTTATCGGGGACAAGCCCCCTCCCACACTTGTAATGCATTTCAAATGTGGGAGGGGGCTTGCCCCCGATGGTTATATCCGCCATCACACAACAATCAGCTCTGGCACTTGGGGCAAAACACACTCGCCCGCTGCCCCAGCACCACGTTGCGCAGCTCAGTCCCACAGACCTTGCACGCCTCGCCACCCCGGCCGTAGACGAACAACTCCTGCTGGAAATACCCCGGCTGCCCATCCCCGCCGATAAAGTCCCGCAACGTGGTGCCGCCCCGCTCAATGGCAGCCGCCAGCACGCGTTTGATCTCAATCGCCAGCTTCAAATACCGCCCGCGTGAAATACCACCCGCCTCACGACGCGGATCAATCCCCGCCGCAAACAGCGCTTCCGTCGCATAGATATTGCCCACGCCCACCACCACCGCGTTGTCCATGATGAACGGCTTAACCGCCATCGACCGCCTGCGGGACAGTTGAAACAAGCGCTCGCCATCAAACAGGTCCGTCAACGGCTCCGGCCCCAGACGGATCAGCAACTCATGGTTGTGCGGATCCTGGCTCCAGAGCATCGCGCCAAAGCGCCGTGGGTCGGTGTAGCGCAGGGCCATGCCCGATTCCAGCTCGATATCCACATGCTCATGCTTGGCCGCTGGCATACCGACTTCCACCAGGCGCAAATTGCCTGACATGCCCAAGTGGCTGATCAAGGTGCCCACCTCGGCATTGATCAACAGGTACTTGGCCCGCCGCTCTACCAGCACGATGCGCTGCCCGGACAGGCGCACGTCCAAGTCTTCCGGGATTGGCCAGCGCAGGCGCCGCTCACGTACCACTACGCGGCTGACGCGCTGGCCTTCCAGGTGCGGCGCAATCCCGCGCCGGGTGGTTTCGACTTCTGGTAACTCGGGCATGTGTACCTCTTGAAGGGGGGAGTCAGTGCGCGCCCAGTTCGCGGATCGACAACTTCATACTCTCGAAGTCGTAATCCGACAGGCCCACGTAGTCCAGCACCAGAGGGCCGATGGCGTTCCACTCATGGTCAACCGACTGGTTGCCCAGCACCCGGTAGGACGAACAGATGTGCTCGGCCATCTTCAGGATTGCCAGCAGGTTCTTCACCTGCGGGTTGCGCGACGACTCATCGCTGAAAACCGCCAGGGCGTTGTGGTGGTTGGCGATGGCATCGGTCACATGTTCCGGCAGGCGCCAGGACTTGGCGGTGTAGTAGCCAACCACCGCATGGTTGGTGTTGAACGCATTGTTCTCGGTGTCGACCACGCGGCAGTCAGGGCCGGCATTGGCGTAGGCCTGCTCCAGCACGGTCATATAGTTGGGGAAGCGCTTGAGCATCAACGGCACCCCGCAATCGTGGAACAAGCCCAAGGCATAGGCCTCGTCTACGGTCTGGGAACCCGTGCGCTTGGCCAGTGTGAGGCAGGTCATGGCCACATCCTGGGCGGTGTCCCAGAAGCGGTTGAGGGTGACGATGGTGTCGTCGCTCATCTCGCCCCTGATGGACTGCGCGTTGATCAGGTTGATGATCGACCGGCTGCCCAACAGGTTCACTGCGCGCTGGATCGAGGCAATCTTGTTACTCAGACCGTAATACGGTGAGTTGACAATCTTCAGCAACGCGCCGGACAGGCCGGGATCCTGGGAGATCAACCGTGCGATCACTTCCAGGTCCGGGTCAGGCATGTACTGCTCCATTTGCAAATCCACCATGATTTGCGGTTGGGGCGGTACGCTGATGCCTTGCAGGGCCTGCTGGATCTGTTCGGCGGAAAGCTCTTGGGACATAAGTACACACTCTGGGCTAGGCGAGGATTCTACCCCCTAAGCAAAGCTGACCGACACCTCAAAAACCGGATGGAGCCGGACCAAATTTGGGTGCTGGCCACATGTCCGGCGGCGCCGCGATTTCCTACGCAACAAGGTATACTCCCGCTCTTTTTTCCGGAGCGACGTCATGTCCCTGCCAAGCCTGCGTCTCAAAGCCAACGCCGATCGTCGTTTGCGCAACGGCCACCTGTGGGTCTACAGCAACGAAATCGATGTGGCCGCCACACCTCTTCACGGCTTCCAGGCAGGCGACCAGGCTATCCTGGAAGCGGCCGGCGGCAAGACCCTGGGCATCGTGGCCATGAGCCCGAACAACCTGATCTGCGCACGCCTGCTGTCGCGCGATATCAAGTTGCCGCTGGACAAGTCGCTACTGGTGCACCGCATCAACGTTGCCCTGTCCCTGCGTGATCGCCTGTTCGACAAGCCGTTCTACCGCCTGGTCTACGGCGATTCCGACCTGCTGCCGGGCCTGGTAGTCGACCGTTTCGGCGACATCCTGGTGGTGCAGATCGCTTCGGCGACCATGGAAGCCCATAAGGAAGACGTGATCGCCGCACTGACCCAAGTGCTCAAGCCGAGCGGCATCCTGTTCAAGAACGACTCCGCCGCGCGCGACGCCGAAGGCCTCAACCGCTACGTCGAAACCGTGTTCGGCCTGGTGCCTGAGTGGGTCGCGCTGGAAGAAAACGGCGTGAAATTCGAAGCCCCAGTGATCCAAGGCCAGAAAACCGGCTGGTTCTATGACCACCGCATGAACCGCGCACGCCTGGCCCCATACGCCAAAGGCAAACGCGTACTCGACCTGTACAGCTACATCGGCGGCTGGGGCGTGCAAGCAGCGGCCTTCGGCGCCAGTGAAGTGTTCTGCGTCGACGCTTCCGCCTTCGCCCTCGACGGCGTAGAGCGCAACGCTGCGCTGAACGGCGTTGCCGAAAAAATGACCTGCATCGAAGGCGACGTCTTCGAAGCGCTGAAAGAACTGAAAGCCAGCGAAGAGCGTTTCGACGTGATCGTCGCCGACCCACCGGCCTTCATCAAACGCAAAAAAGACATGAAGAACGGCGAAGGCGCCTACCGCCGCCTGAACGAGCAAGCCATGCGTCTGCTCAGCAAGGACGGCATCCTGGTCAGCGCCTCGTGCTCCATGCACCTGCCGGAAGACGACCTGCAGAACATTCTGCTGACCAGCGCCCGTCATCTGGACCGCAATATCCAGATGCTTGAGCGTGGCGGCCAGGGTCCGGATCACCCGGTGCACCCGGCAATTGCCGAGACACGCTACATCAAGAGCATTACGTGCCGGTTGTTGCCGAATAGCTAACAGGCAAGCACAGATAAAAATGTGGGAGGGGGCTTGCTCCCGATAGCCGTGTGTCAGCCAGCTAATAGGGGGCTGACACTACGCAATCGGGGGCAAGCCCCCTCCCACATTTGTTTTGTGGTTGCCGTGAAAACGTTTCATACCCAAGCAAGCCACGTCCATTCAGGAAATTTCTCTCAACGCTTTTGATTGAATTCCACTTTTCGCAGACTAGTATCGGTTTCTGGTTTTACTCCGGAAAACAAAAACAATGTCTGGGCCGTCTCTCTCCCGCTTCATCCTAATCACCTGCATTTCCCTGATCAGCTTCTTCCCGATCAATATCCTGCTGCCCTCGTTTCCCGCCCTGTCTGCCCAGTTCGATACGCCCAGCGCAGACATCGCACTGTCCATCAGCCTGTTCACTTTGGTGTTTTCGATCTCCCAACTGGTCACTGGCCCGCTGTCGGATAAATGGGGCCGCAAGGAAGTGCTGCTCGGCTGCATCACGCTGTCGATCCTCGGGGCGATAGGCTGCGCAATGGCCCCGGATTACCTGACGTTCCTGCTGTTTCGCACGGTGCAGGCCATGGGGTGCGGCTTCTTCGTGTTGGGCCATGCACTGGTGGAAGACCTGTTCGACGAACAGGACCGAGCCCGGGTACGCCTCTATTACATGACCCTGAGCGGCTCATTTGTCGCCCTAGCACCACTGATCGGCTCCTGGCTGCAAACCACCTTCGACTGGCAAGGGAGCTTCTATGGGTTTGCGCTCATGGCATTGGGCATGTTGATCCATGCGTTCTGCATTCTGCCTTCCCAGGCTGCCAGCCCGCACCGCGCACCCGTTTCGATCCTGAGCACGCTCAAAGCAGTCGCCGCCAATCGCGACTTTCTGCGCTATTGGTGGATCGCCGCCCTGGTGTTTGCCTGCTATTTCGCCTTGATCAGCGTGACACCGCTGATTTTCATGGATGCGCTGAAGCTGTCCGAGTACCAATATGCGTTGGTGCTGATGGTGTATGGCGTGGCCTACTTGCTCGGGGGCGTCGCAGCCTCGCACCTGCAAAAACGCATGACGCTGTCCCGGCAAATCAACATCGGTCTCGGACTACTGCTCGTTGCTGGCGCACTGTTAACCCTGATCGTGAGCCTGAAAGCCATCAGCACCGTGACCTTGCTCATCCCAATGCTGATCAGCGCCCTGGCCGTCACCCTGGTTCGGCCTGCTGCGATTTCCGCAGCGATGCTGTTGTTCTCAAGCAGTGCGGGCACCGCGGCATCGGCCGGGAACAGCATCATGTTTCTCACGGCGGCCATCAGCAGCGCCGCACTGGCACAGGCCGGCGATTATCTGCTCATCACCATCGCCATCGGTTTTATTGTGCTCAGCCTGTGGGGGCTGATGACCAACAGCCGTGCGGGCCGCTAAGGCTCCCGAATCACCGGCGTAAGCAGCATATCGCTGGTCTGCAACTGCAAATAACGGGGTTTGACCAGCGAAACCTTTCCTTCGCGGATATCGTGGATCAGCGTCTCCGTGTCGACATAACCGTCCGGCAGCTGCGTCCACAACAACGGACCACGATCGTCCCATTCGCCCTTCTCATCCAGCACGAAAATGCGTGGCGGCTTGGAGTCGTGACGATAACTGGTGCTCGGCATTGCCAGCACTTCGGGTTGGCCATCCTGATCCAGGTCGACCGCCCACAGCACGCAACCCAACTCGCAAGGGGAGTCCGTGCTCAGGCTGAGCTCGGCAAATTGCTCGCTACCTTTGGGCTCCGGGCCGATCCATTCCAGTTCGGGCTTGGGCCGCTCCGCCTGTTCCTTTGCATAGCGCTCGGTGAAACTCAGCGCCGTGTCGTCCATCCGCTCACGCAAGGCGCGGCGTGAATCCGGGTCCAGAATGCGTTCCTGATCCAAGTCGACCTGTAACTTTGCAAACGCCTCCTCGCCTGCTTTCTCCAGGCCAAACCGCAAGTAGTCCGCATCGAACGCTTCAGCCTTGGTGCGCCCGTCGAGCAAACGCCGGACCTGATCGTCGACGCTCAAACGTACCGGATCGAGGATTGGCGTATTGACCAACACCACCAGCCCACAAAACAGCAACGCCAGGGCCGGGTTGGTCACCCGCAAGTTGGCGAGCCAGATCGGCGAACGCAACACCACCGCCCAAACGGCCGCCAGGCCATACAAGCCACACAATAGCGCCGCCGCCAGCGCAATGAAGCGTTGTGGCGACAAGGCATATTGCTCCACCCGCAGCCAGCTCGAATAAAACGCGATGGCGGCGAGAATCGGCAGACACAGCAGGCTCAACTCGATAAAACGCGTTAACCATTTGGGGTACGGCCGAGGCTGAACACCCTCCTGAAAAACACCGTTGAGCAAGAACAGTTGCGCACCTGCCAGCACCAGAAGAATGGGCGTTGAATAACCCGTCGCCCAAATTCGTTGGAGCCCGGTGAACGGTAAAGTCAGGGTAAAGAGCAGACTGATCAGGGCGATCAACGGCAACAACAAGCCACAGGCGCTGAACAGCATGCCGCGCATCTGGCCGATGACTTTCTCGCTGCGCGCCGCCAGGTACATGCCCAGGGCGAACACCAACGGCAAGCTGATGCACAGGAATCGCTGGCTCCAGAAGTGATGCTCAAAAAATTCGATGCCCAGCATCAGGAACAGTCGGCCCCATAGCTTGAGCAACAACATGAACACCCCCACCAGGATCAGGGCGTACAGCACGATGAACACGCTGTTCCAGGCCTGCTGAAACAGGTCCTCATAACGCCAGCGCTGCCCTTTTTCGGCGGGCCAGGCGAACAGAAACGTGGCACAGACATAACTCAACAACATCACGCTGATAAACCAGGAATTGATCGCCCAACGGCTATTGCCGACATGGTCGAGGCCGTAACAGACCCACAGCGTCATGCCGCCCATCAACAGGGTGAACGCCAGCGTAGGTAGCAGCGACCGCCACCGCAGGGCTTTTTCCCCCAGCAACTGCAAGGTGGTACCGCCGACCAACACAACGGTGTAGGTGACAAAAAACAGAGTTTCGCTCAAGCGATAGAGCTGATCGGAGTAATTGAAGACGATTCCCTGGATCAGACCGATCAGCAGGTAAAACCCAAGAAAACGATGGATACCGGGCATTCCAATTCCTTTGGAGGGGGGTGGGGGGCAAAGGGTCGCTAGTCTAAACAAAGCCCACGGACATGAGTATTGCCCCGTTCCCTCCAGCCGCCAGCGGTGTAGAATCGGCCCTATTCATCGCCAGTCATCCCCCGGCGGGTTTATGAGCTCAAGGCCAATGCGCACGGCGATCCCGTCACGTTTGCGGCAACTTCCGGACACCAGGGCCATTTTTCGGGTGTTCCAGACGTCACTAGAAGCTCACTCCCCTTTGATACCGATTAGCCGCCCGGAGTGCTCCAATGCCTGATTACCGCTCGAAAACATCCACCCACGGCCGCAACATGGCCGGCGCGCGCGCACTGTGGCGTGCCACGGGGATGAAAGATGACGACTTCAAGAAGCCGATCATCGCGATTGCCAACTCTTTTACCCAGTTCGTACCGGGCCACGTCCACCTCAAGGACCTGGGCCAACTGGTCGCCCGCGAGATCGAACGCGCTGGCGGCGTAGCAAAAGAATTCAACACCATCGCCGTGGATGACGGCATCGCCATGGGCCATGACGGCATGCTGTACTCGCTGCCAAGCCGCGAGATCATCGCCGACTCCGTGGAGTACATGGTCAACGCCCACTGCGCCGACGCCATCGTCTGCATCTCCAACTGCGACAAGATCACCCCCGGCATGCTGATGGCCTCCCTGCGCCTGAACATCCCGGTGATCTTCGTCTCCGGCGGCCCGATGGAAGCCGGCAAGACCAAGCTCGCCTCCCATGGCCTGGACCTGGTCGACGCCATGGTCATCGCCGCCGATTCCAGCGCTTCTGACGAGAAGGTTGCGGAATACGAGCGCAGCGCCTGCCCGACCTGCGGTTCGTGCTCCGGCATGTTTACCGCCAACTCGATGAACTGCCTGGTCGAAGCCCTGGGCCTGGCGTTGCCGGGCAACGGTTCGACCCTGGCGACCCACAGCGACCGCGAGCAACTGTTCCTGCAGGCCGGTCGCACCATCGTCGAGCTGTGCAAGCGTTACTACACCGAGAACGATGACTCGGTATTGCCGCGCAACATCGCCAACTTCAAGGCGTTCGAAAACGCCATGACCCTGGACATCGCCATGGGCGGTTCCACCAACACCATCCTGCACTTGCTGGCCGCCGCCCAGGAAGCCGAGATCGATTTCGACCTGCGCGACATCGACCGCCTGTCCCGTCACGTGCCGCAACTGTGCAAAGTCGCGCCGAACATCCAGAAGTACCACATGGAAGACGTGCACCGCGCCGGCGGGATCTTCTCGATCTTAGGCTCTCTGGCCCGTGGCGGCCTGCTGCACACTGACCTGCCGACCGTGCACAGCAAGTCCCTCGCCGAAGGCATCGCCAAGTGGGACATCACCCAGACTGACGACGAAGCCGTGCATACCTTCTTCAAGGCCGGCCCGGCGGGCATCCCGACTCAGACTGCGTTCAGCCAGTCGACCCGTTGGGACACCCTGGACGACGATCGTGAAAACGGCTGCATCCGCAGTGTCGAACACGCCTACTCCCAAGAAGGCGGCCTGGCCGTGCTCTACGGCAACATCGCCCTCGATGGCTGTGTGGTGAAAACCGCCGGTGTGGATGAGTCCATCCACGTCTTCGAAGGTCGCGCCAAGATCTACGAAAGCCAGGACAGCTCGGTTCGCGGCATCCTCGCCGACGAAGTGAAAGAAGGCGACATCGTGATCATCCGCTACGAAGGCCCGAAAGGCGGTCCGGGTATGCAGGAGATGCTCTACCCGACGTCCTACCTGAAATCCAAAGGCCTGGGCAAAGCCTGCGCCCTGCTGACCGACGGCCGCTTCTCCGGCGGCACCTCGGGCCTGTCCATCGGCCATGCTTCGCCAGAAGCCGCTGCCGGTGGCGCGATTGGCCTGGTGCAGGATGGCGACAAGGTGCTGATCGACATTCCGAACCGTTCGATCAACCTGTTGATCAGCGATGAAGAACTGGCGGCGCGCCGGGTCGAACAGGACAAGAAAGGTTGGAAGCCGGTTGAAAAACGTCCACGTAAAGTGACCACCGCGCTGAAGGCTTATGCCCTGCTGGCCACCAGCGCCGATAAGGGTGCTGTGCGTAACAAGGCGATGCTCGACGGCCTGTAAGCCTCGCCCCAATAAAAATGCCCCGCCAAGTGCGGGGCATTTTTTTGCCTGGAGCAATTCTCCAAAACACTGAGGATCACAATGTGGGAGGGGGCTTGCTCCCGATATAGATGGGTCAGTCAACACATGCACCGACTGGCACCCTGCTATCGGGAGCAAGCCCCCTCCCACATTTACCGGCGTAGAGCCGTGGTTATTGAATCTCATCCGGCTTGACGATCACCCAGTTCTTATCCGCCGTCACCGGCAACCCTTCCTTGGCCTGCGCCGCAGCATGCTTGGCCATCATGCCGTTGAGTTGAGTCATGTATTTGTCTTTGCGGTTGATCCACAGGTGCACGCCGCCCTTGGCGACGTCTACATCGTGGAACAGCATGTAACCGTCGCTGGTCGGCGTGTCGCCGCCGACGATCACCGGTTTTTTCCATTCGTCGATGTAGGTGAGGATCGCCGCGTGTTTACCCGCCATCCAGGTCGCCGGGGTCCACAGGTAAGGGGTCAGCTCCAGGCCGAGGTTGGCTTTCTCATCGTATTTGCCGGCGGTGATCTGCTTGCGGGCGGTGGTCAGCTCGCCGGTCTTGCGGTCCTTGAGCAGGGTGGTCACGCCGATGACGTTTTCAGGTTTGACGTTGTAGCCGTACTTCGGATCCGCCGCGACCATGCGCACCAGTTCCTCGGAAGCGGCCGTCATCACGTACACCTCGATGCCGTTTTCCATCAGCTTGTTGTACAGCTCGGTCTGGCCGGTGAAGACTTTCGGCGGCTGCACCTCGGACTTCTTCACCACGTCGCCTTCGAAATAGCTGACCGGCACGGGCTTGCCGGACGCCATCAGCTCATCCACCTGAACCTTGAGTTCCTTGAGGGTGAAGCCGGAAAACACCTGGGCGACCCAGGGGTAGCAGACCATGTCGTCCACTTCGCACAGACGATAGTAGTAACTGAACAGGCTTTCCTTATGGTCGGCCGTGTCTTTGAACGGCATCAGCTTGAGCGAAGGATCAAGGCTGTCGCGGGTGATCAGGCCCTTGTTTTCCATGTAGGGCAGCAGGGACTCTTCGAGGTCGTAGCGGTAGCTGGTGTTGTCCATGTCGAACACCGCGTAGTTACCCTTGTTGGCGTTGGCGGCGATCATGTCGTTCAGTTGCTTGGCCGCAGGTGCGGGCCAGTGTTTCAACTCCGTGGCGGCAAACGCCTGGCTGGCGAGTCCCAGGCAAAGTGCGGCGGATACCAGTAGTTTCGGCGCGAGCTTCATAGACGTTGTCTCCCTGAGTGAAAGACATCGACGCTAACAAATACTCGTGACAGTTCCCATGTTGAGCGCGACCGCGCGCGTCCTGATCCCGCCAACGGCATACGCCTGAGCGTCAAAGGCTTATTCCAAAAACGACAGTCACCATTCCATATTGGTATTAAATCAATATATTTCAAGCTGTTAGGATTTCCGGTTCGCAATCGCAGGCTCACGCGATTGGCTGCCTTCTCAACGGAGCTTCAATGAATCTGCCCCTGATTCTCAACTTACTCGTGTTCGTGGCCCTGCTATTGGGCCTGGCGCAAACCCGTCGCACAAACTGGAGCCTCGCCAAGAAGGTTCTGTTTGCCCTGGTCCTGGGCGTGGCGTTTGGTGTGGCGCTGCACAGCATTTACGGTGCCGGCAACCCGGTGCTCAAGGCCTCCATCGGCTGGTTCGACCTAGTCGGTAACGGCTACGTGCAGTTGCTGCAAATGATCGTGATCCCGCTGGTATTTGCCTCGATCCTCAGCGCTGTGGCGCGCCTGCATAACGCGGCGTCCTTGGGCAAAATCAGCTTCCTGACCATCGGCACGCTGCTGTTCACCACCGCGATTGCGGCATTGATCGGTATCGGTTTGACCAACCTGTTCGGCCTCACGGCCGAGGGCCTGGTGGCCGGCACCCAGGAAATGGCGCGCCTGCAAGTGATCCAGAGTGATTACGCAGGTAAGGTCGCCGACCTGAACATCCCTCAGTTGCTGCTCTCGTTTGTGCCGTCAAACCCGTTTGCCGACTTGGCCCGCGCCAAGCCGACGTCGATCATCAGCGTGGTGATCTTTGCTGCCTTCCTGGGGGTTGCCGCGCTGCAACTGCTCAAGGATGACGTGGAAAAAGGCCAGAAAGTGCTCAACGCCATCGACACCCTGCAAGCCTGGGTGATGCGTCTGGTGCGCCTGGTGATGAAACTGACCCCGTACGGCGTATTGGCGCTGATGACCAAAGTGGTCGCCGGTTCCAACCTGCAAGACATCATCAAGCTCGGCAGTTTCGTGCTGGTGTCGTACCTGGCCCTGGGCCTGATGTTCGTGGTGCATGGCCTGCTGCTGTCGCTGGCCGGGATCAACCCGCTGCGCTTCTTCCGCAAGGTCTGGCCTGTGCTGACGTTTGCCTTCACCAGCCGTTCCAGCGCGGCGGCTATCCCGCTGAGCATTGAGGCGCAGACTCGCCGCCTCGGCATTCCGCAATCCATTGCCGGTTTCGCTGCTTCGTTCGGCGCGACCATCGGCCAGAACGGTTGCGCCGGCCTCTACCCTGCCATGTTGGCGGTGATGGTGGCGCCGACCGTGGGCATCAACCCGTTGGACCCGCTATGGATCGCGACCCTGGTGGCGATTGTGACCCTGAGTTCGGCCGGTGTTGCTGGCGTGGGAGGCGGTGCGACGTTTGCCGCGCTGATCGTGCTGCCGGCCATGGGCTTGCCGGTCTCACTGGTGGCGCTGCTGATTTCCGTGGAGCCGCTGATCGACATGGGCCGTACGGCGTTGAACGTGAATGGTTCGATGACGGCAGGGGCAATTACCAGCCAGATCATGGGGCAGACGGACAAGGCGTTGTTGGATGCGGATGAGCATGCGGAGTTAGCGCAGGCCTGATAGACCGTCATCGGGGGCAAGCCCCCTCCCACATTTGGAATGCACTTCAATGTGGGAGGGGGCTTGCCCCCGATGCTTTTAGGCTTTTTCCCAGACTTCGAAGTTGTAAGCCGGCTTATCACCTTCGGCTGGGTTTGGCAGATTGGAAACCAACGTCCACTGGTTCGCATCAAACTCCGGAAACCACGCATCCCCTTCCGGACTCAGCGCCACGCGCGTGAGATATAACCGATCCGCCTGCTCCAGTCCCTGCGCATACAGCTGCGCGCCACCGATCAGCATCAACTCATCCACGCCCTGCTCCAGCGCCCAGGCTTCAGCCCGCGCCACGGCGGCATCGAGTGACGGAAAAACTTCCGCACCTTCAAGCTTAAGATCGGTCTGACGGCTGACCACCAGGTTCAAGCGCCCAGGCAGCGGTCGACCCAGAGAATCCCAGGTCTTGCGCCCCATGATGATTGGCTTGCCAAGGGTGGTGGCCTTGAAATATTTGAAATCCCCCGGCAAATGCCAGGGCATGCTGTTATCGACGCCGATCACGCGGTTTTCACCGAGGGCTGCGATCAGGCTTAAAGGGAGAGTTTTTTTCATGGCGACGAGAATACCAGAGCCAAGACCTAGCGGTTATGCTCCAACCTCACTTGCTCAACAGGACGGCGCGTGACTGCACTGAACCCGCTGCAAAAACTCTGGCTGACAGAAACCGTGCGCCTGCGTGAAGAACACGCAGGCGCCCTGGAGGACTTGGAAGCCAACCGCCTGGCCCGCACGGCCGGCGGCGATCTGCCGACGCGCATCCAGCATCGCGCCTTGCATCTGGCCGAGCGCGATGGGTTGACTGCCGCCCTCACCCGCTGGCTGCAAGGTGCGCGTTTGGCACTGGTGCTGCTGGCGCTAGTCGCCGTTATTAGCGGCGCCGGGCTGGCCTTCGCGGCACTGAGCAACGGTTTGACCCCGGTGAATGTGTTCTGGGCCCTGGGCAGCCTGCTCGGTTTGAATCTGATCCTGTTGATAAGCTGGGCACTGGGCCTGCTGTTTGCTGGAGAGCACAGCGCCAGCCTTGGTCGCTTATGGCTGTGGCTCAGTGAAAAACTCGCCCGTGACGCCAAGGCCGCGCAATTGGCCCCGGCGTTATTGCTGTTGTTGCAGCGCCAGAAACTCAATCGCTGGGCAGTCGGTGTGCTGGTCAACGGACTGTGGCTGCTGGCATTGCTCAGCGCGCTGGTCATTCTGCTGACACTGCTCGCCACAAGGCGCTACGGCTTTGTGTGGGAAACCACCATTCTCGGTGCCGACACCTTCGTCGCCGTCACCCAGGCCCTCGGCGCCCTGCCCGCTGTGCTTGGTTTCAATGTACCGACCGTCGAGATGATCCGCGCCAGCGGCGACTCCGCCCTCAATATCGAAAGCGCCCGCCAAGCCTGGGCCGCTTGGTTGGTGGGCGTGTTGCTGGTCTACGGCCTGCTGCCCCGACTCATCCTCGCCCTGTTGTGCCTGTGGCGTTGGAAAGTAGGACGCGCGGCCTTGCGCCTGGACCTGAACCTACCGGGCTATAGCCAACTGCGTGAACGCCTGATGCCAAGCAGTGAACGCCTCGGCGTCAACGACGCCGCGCCCGAGCAACTGCACCACGTTACCGGCGGCGTCAGTGAGCTTGAAAGCGACGGCGCCCTGTTGGTGGCCATCGAGCTGGACGACCAACACCCCTGGCCGCCCAAGCTACCAGCCCAAGTGAAAAACGCCGGCATCCTCGACAGCCGTGAATCGCGCAACAAGCTGTTGGAACAGCTCACCCGCTTCCCGCCCGCGCGCCTGGCCATCGCCTGCGACCCGCGCCGTTCGCCGGATCGCGGCAGCCTCGCGCTGATCGCCGAACTCGCGCGCAGCGCCGCAGCCACCCGCGTCTGGCTGCTGCAAGCGCCGCCCGGCCAAGCGCTGGATGCCGAACGCCTCGGCGATTGGCACACCGCGCTGCATCAGCTGGAGCTGCCCTTCGCCGACTGCGCGCCGTTGAACTGGCTGGAGACCGGTCATGACTAAACCGCTGAAACTCGCCGTGGTCGGCCACACCAACGTGGGCAAAACCTCGCTGCTGCGCACCCTGACCCGGGATGTGGGCTTCGGTGAAGTCTCCCATCGTCCCAGCACCACGCGGCATGTGGAAGGCGCGCGCCTGTCGGTGGACGGCGAAGCCCTGCTGGAGCTGTACGACACGCCCGGCCTGGAAGATGCCATCGCCCTGCTTGATTACCTGGAACGTCTCGACCGACCCGGCGAACGCTTGGACGGCCCGGCGCGCCTGGCGCGGTTCCTCGAAGGCAGCGAAGCGCGCCAGCGTTTCGAGCAGGAAGCCAAAGTGCTGCGCCAACTGCTGGCCTCGGACGCCGGTCTGTATGTGATTGATGCCCGCGAGCCGGTTCTGGCCAAGTACCGCGATGAGCTGCAAGTACTGGCCAGTTGCGGCAAACCCTTGCTGCCGGTGCTCAATTTCGTCAGCAGCAGCGACCACCGCGAACCGGACTGGCGCGAAGCCCTGGCCCGCCTCGGCCTGCATGCGCTGGTGCGTTTCGACAGCGTCGCGCCGCCGGAAGACGGCGAGCGTCGTCTGTATGAAAGTCTGGCCCTGCTGCTGGAAAACGCACGACCGCAGTTGGAACGCTTGGTCCTTGATCAGCAAGCCCAACGCCAAGCCCGCCAGCAAAGCGCCGCGCGGTTGATCGCCGAATTATTGATCGACTGCGCCGCGTGCAGGCGCAGCGTGGTCACTGAAGATGAGCAGCACGCCATCGGCGATTTGCGCAAGGCCGTGCGCCAGCGCGAACAAAAATGTGTGGAGGCCCTGCTCAAGCTGTTCGGTTTCCGCCCACAAGACGCGGCCGCCAGCGACTTGCCGCTGCTGGATGGCCGCTGGGGCGACGACCTGTTCAACCCGGAAACCCTCAAGCAACTCGGCGTGCGCGTGGGTGGCGGGATCGCTGCCGGCGCGGCGGCGGGTGCCGGCGTGGATCTGCTGGTTGGCGGGCTGACGCTGGGCGCCGCTGCCCTGGCCGGAGCCATCGCCGGGGGCGCGCTGCAAACCGCGCGCAGCTATGGCAGCCGCCTGCTGGGCAAGATCAAGGGCCAACGCGAGTTGACCGTCGATGATAGCGTCCTGCGCCTGCTCGCCCTGCGCCAACGCCAGTTGCTCAAGGCCCTGAGCCTGCGCGGCCACGCGGCGATGCACAGCATTAAGGTCGATACGCCCCAGGACAAAACCTGGCGCGAAGGCAAGTTGCCGGAGGCGCTGCACAAAGCCCGTGCCCATCCGCAATGGTCGTCGCTCAACCCCCACGCCAAGCTGAGCCAGGCTGAACGCCAAGAGCAAATCGAGGCCCTCGCCCAACGCCTCGACGAGACCTAAGCTGCCAGCACCTTGCGAGCCTTGGCCTTGAGCACTTCAAGGTCGAGCAGCGGCACGTGCATGTCCTTGGCTTGTTCGTCCCAGTGGCGCATGCGCAGGCTGACGTGACAGAGCGGGTCTTGCTCGAAGGCCCGTGCCTCATCGGCCGTCATCACGCCGCCCTGATAAGCCAAGGTTCGACGGCTGGCTTCGCTCAGGCGCGCGTAGTAATCCGGCTGGCTGAAGGTCAGGTAGCGCTTGGCCTGCACGTGATATTCCACCAGCCTGGCCATGCGTTCGCTGAACCCTGCCCGACGCAGGTAATCCGCCCCCAACCGCTCATGGCTGACCACGCCATAACCGCCCATGTTCGCGCCGCCCTGGCCGCAGAGATGGCCGATGTCGTGGAAGAACGCTGCCAATACCACTTCATCATCGAAACCTTCTGCCATGGCCAACTGCGCGGTCTGGGACATGTGTTCGATCTGCGACACCGGCTCACCGATGTAGTCCGCCGTGCCGTGCTGTTCGTACAAACCGAAGACGTCGGTAATCACCTGTTCCCGGTTCATCACGCCTCCCCACACAACGCGCGGATATTGCGCTCGGCCATCGCTGGTCCCACGCTCATGCCCACGCCGGTGTGCATCAACGCTGCACTCACGCCTGGCGCCGCCCGCAAGAACGAGAACGGCGCCGGTCCACGCGAGCCATAAACGCCCTGCCAACGCTCCACTACCTGGATCTTGCAGCCCAGGGTCTGCTGGGCCAGTTCGATCATCCAGTCGTCGACCTGTTCGGCGTTGAAGGGCGACGCATCGCTGCCGTACTCGTGGGAATCGCCGATGATCAGTTCGCCGTGAGGCGTTGGGCTGATCAGCAAGTGAATGCCATGCTCATGCAGGTACGGTGCTTCGCGAAGGATCTGCGCCTGCACCGGCGCGGCTTCCGGCAAGTCGGCGAAAGCACCGTAATGCACGCAACTGAGGCCGGTGAGCAAGGCGTGTTGCAGGTTCAGGTTGAGCACCGGCCGGGCGCGCAGCATTTGCAGGCGACAGACCTGCGGGTTGAGCGGCGCAATCGATTCGGCCAGCAGGGTTTGGTAATCGTGGCCGGAGCAGACGATGATCTGCTCGCCACGAAAGCTCCCCGCCGTGCTGTGCAGTTGCCCCGGCTCCACGTCGCGCACGAGCGTGGAGAAATGAAACTCCACGTTCAGCGCTTGCGTCAGGTAGTTGATCAGCGCCGGAATCGCCTCGCGCGAATACAGCTGTTGATCGTCCTTGCCGTGCAGCGCGGCGCGGTGGTGGCGGAACTGGCCGCCGTACAGGTCCTTCATTGCTGCGCCTTGCAGCAACTCGACGTTATAGCCGTACTCCTGCGCGCGACCGGCGCAGAAGGCTTCCAGCAGGTGTTCTTCAGCTTCGGTGCGGGCGAACAAGTACGAGCCGTTGCGCTTAAGTTGCAGCCCGGCGACTTGCGCCCACTGCCCCCAGATCGCACGGCTTTCCCGCGCCAGGTCGAGCATCGGCCCCGGTGGTTGGCCGGTGACCAGAGCCTGGCCGAAGTTGCGCACCGAGGCGCCCAACGGCGTGGCGCTGCGCTCGAAGACTTTGACCTTGAGGCCGCGTTTGGCGGCTGCATAAGCGTGGGAAAGGCCGAGGATGCCGGCGCCGATGATCAGCAGGTCGCTGTGGTGTGTCATTTAGTGATGTCCTGTTTTCAAGACCGCCATCGGGGGCAAGCCCCCTCCCACAGTTGACCGCATTCTCATGCAGGAACTCGGTCGACTATGGGAGGGGGCTTGCTCCCGCTAGGGCCATCAGCCCTAACGAAAACCTTACTGACCCGCTACCTTCTCCGACTTGCCGTCATAGCGCTTACGCCATTCAGTCAGGATGCTGTCGCGGTTTTTGGAGGCCCAGCCGAAGTCGTTCTTGATCAAACGCTGCTCGTAGTCCGCTGGCAATTCGGTCTGCGGCTTGGCGATTCCCGGCTGGGCGAGCACGGCAAAGTTGTCCTTGTACAACTCCATCGCCGCAGGGCTGGCAGAAAAGTCCGCCAGTTTCTTCGCCGCGTCGGCATGGGCGCTGCCCTTGATCACGGCAGTCGCTTCGATGTCCCAACCCAGGCCTTCTTTGGGCAGGATGATGTCCAGCGGCGCGCCCTGACGCTTGAGCTGTACCGCCGGGTATTCAAACGAAATACCAATCGGGAATTCTCCCGAAGCCGCCAGCTTGCAAGGCTTGGAACCGGAGTGAACGTACTGACCGATGTTCTGGTGCAGGTCGTCCATGTACTGCCAGCCTTGTTTCTCGCCGAAGGCCTGCAGCCACGCGCTTACGTCCAGGAAACCGGTGCCGGACGATGCCGGGTTGGGCATCACGATCTTGCCCTTGTACTCAGGCTTGGTCAGGTCTTGCCAGCTCACCGGCTTGGTCAGGCCCTGTTTCTCGGCTTCGACGGTGTTGAAGCAGATGGTCGCGGCCCACACGTCCATGCCGACCCAGGCCGGGGGGTTAGCAGCGTCGCGGTAGTTTTTGCCGATCTTGTCCAGGTCCTTAGGCGCGTAGTTGTCGAGCATGCCCTGCTGGTCGAGGATCGCCAGACTGGAGGCCGCCAGTCCCCACACCACGTCGGCTTGCGGGCGATCTTTCTCGGCCAGCAGCTTGGCCGTGATGATGCCGGTGGAGTCACGTACCCACTTGATTTCAACATCAGGGTTGGCTTGCTCGAAGGCCTTTTTGTAGGTCTTCAACTGCTCGGCTTCGAGGGCCGTGTACACGGTCAGTTCGGTTTTGGCGAAGGCATTCAGGCTGAATGCAGTGAGTACGGCAGCGACCAGCGCCAGGGGCTTGAACATGGAATACCTCCTTTAAGGGTTATTGGCCGGGCGCGGTCTGGCGCCAGGCTTGGGATCGGCGCAGCGCGCCACGTGAGGCCCACGCCAGCAGCAGCGAGACGCCGGCCGAGGTGAACAGGATCAGGGTCGACATGGCCGCCGCGCCGCCCACATTGCCGGCGTCGTCCATGTTCAACACGGCGACGGCGGCGAGGATGGTGTCGGGGCTGTAGAGAAAAATCGCGGCCGATACGGTGGTCATCGCCGATACAAACAGGTAGCGCACGATGTCCAGCAGCGCCGGCAGGCAGATCGGCACGGTGACGCGCAGGTAATGACGGTACAGCGGCGCCTTGAGCGACAGCGCGGCGGCTTCAAACTCGGCGTCCAGCTGGCGCAACGCGGTGGTGGCGGTCATCTGCGCAGTGGTCAAATAGTGAGCAATGGTGCACACCACCAGCAGGGTCATGGTCCCGTAGAACACGTGCAATGGGTTGCCGTTGAGGTTGAAGAAGAACACGTAGCCCAGGCCCAGCACCAAACCCGGCACGGCCATCGGGACAAAGCTGAGCATGCGCAGCGCCAGGTTCAGGCCCTTCTGACCTTTGGTTTTTTCCATCAGATAGGCGCCGGTGAAGATCAGCACACTGCCGATCAGTGCCGTGCACAAGGCCATGCGCAGGCTGTTGCGATAGGCCAGCCAGCCGCCGCCCGCCGTGTCTTCAAACTGGTAGTGGTTCAGCGACAGCGACAGGTTGTACGGCCAGAATTTCACCAGCGAGGAGTACACCGCCATGCCGAACACCAGCAGCAACACCGCGCAGATCAGTAGGACGATGGCCAGGTAGCAGCCATCCCTTACCCGCGATGGCGTGGGCTGGAACACCTGGGCGCGGCCACTCATGGCGTCGCCATGACGCCGGCGCAACCACGCATCCACGCCAAAACTGAACAGCGCCGGCAGTAGCAACACCATGCCGATCAACGCGCCGCGACCAAATTGTTGCTGGCCGACCACCGCCTTGTAGGCTTCCAACGCCAGCACCTGGTAATCACCACCGACCACCACGGGCACGCCGAAGTCGGTAATGGTCAAGGTGAACACCAGGCAGAATGCGGCGAACACCGCCTGGCGCGTGGCCGGCCAGGTGATGCTGCGAAACGCCCGTGCCGGGCTGGCGCCCATGCTGGAGGCGGCATCGAACAGCCGCGCATCCGCCAGGGACAGCGCCGACAACAGGATCATCAACGCGTGCGGGAAGGTGTAGATCACTTCCCCTAGCACAATCCCCCAGAAGCCGTAGATGTTGTCCGAAAGCAGCCCGCGCAGCATGCCCTGATTACCGAACAGATAAACCAGCGCAATGCCCGGCAGCATCGACGGTGCCATCAACGGCAGCAGCGACAGGCCTCGCCAGATCGCCTTGCCTGGAATCAACGTGCGTTGCAGCGCGTAGGCAAACAGGTAGGCCAGCGGTACGACAATGGCCGCCACGCTGAGGGAGACTTTCAGGCTATTGCCCAGCAGCCAGTGGAAGTTCTCGCTGGTGATTAAATCCCGAGCGGCCGCAAGGCCACCGCCCTGCCCGGCCTCGCTGCTGAAGCCGCGCCAGAAGATCGCCAGCAGCGGCATCAACACGGCAACACTGAGCAGGCACAGCCAGAGCAGTTTGCCGCCGAGCACAAAAATACGGTCGCCGGTTTCGGCACGGGAAACTTGCCGCGGCAGAGTCATGACAGCGGCCATCTCAGGCAAACACCTGCAGGCTGCGCGGCGGCAAGGCGACCCAGATGTCTTGAGCGCCCAGGCGCGGCATCGCCTCCGGGGCCAGTTCGGCCAGCAGCGGGTGGCCAGGCAGTTGGTCCAGTTCAAAGCTCATGCGGCAGCGGTTGCCGAGGAAGGTGATCTCGCGGACCTTGGCCGCGAACAGGTTTTCTTCGTGCACTGGCGGGTTGACGCTGATGGCTTCCGGTCGGCAGAACAGGCGGCCGGACGTGGCCACACCGGCATCCTCGGCCAAGCGCATGTTCATCCCGCCGACCTGGGCATGGCTGGCACTGTTGCGGCTGAACGGCAGCCAGTTGCCCTGGCCGACAAACTCCGCCACGAACGGCGTGGCCGGGCGGTCGTAAATTTCTTGGGGCGTGGCGTATTGCTCGACCTTACCGTTGTTCATTACGGCAATACGGTCGGCCATCAACATGGCTTCGTCCTGGTTGTGGGTGACCATCAGCGTGGTGATGCCCAAGCGCCGTTGCAGCTGGCGCAGCTCGGTGCACAGGTGCTCACGCACGCGGGCGTCGAGGGCGGACATGGGTTCGTCCAGCAGCAGCAACGAAGGGGCCGGCGCCAAGGCGCGGGCCAGGGCAACGCGCTGCTGTTGGCCGCCGGACAGCTGGCCGGGGTATTTCTTTTCGCTGCCGACCAGACCGACCAGTTCCAGCATCTGCCCGACACGCTGGCGCACTTCATCGCGACCACTGCCGGTGAGGCCGTAGCCGATGTTCGCTTCGATGGTCAGGTTGGGAAACAGCGCGTAGGACTGGAACAGAATGCCGTAGTCCCGCGCCTGAGGTGGCAGCAGGGAAACATCGCGATCACCCAGGTAAAGTTCGCCGCTGTCCTGGCGCTCCAGGCCGGCGATGCAACGCAGCAAGGTGGTCTTGCCGCAGCCAGACGGACCCAGCAGACACACCAGCTCGCCGGCGGCGACGTCCAGGGACACGTGGTCCAGCGCGGTAAAGGCGCCGAAGCGTTTCTGGATACCGCGCACTTTCATTGGCGCGCCGGGTTGAGTCAGGACTGTGTTCATGGTGGCACCTCATCAAACTGATGAAGGCCATGCTAGGCGGGCAATGCGTCCCTCTTGTGGCAGAAAGGCAAAAGGGAGTGATAGTGGTATTGGTGGATTTGTGTAGGTGATTTGGAGGGGGGTGTCTGGTTTACCGCAATCGGGGGCAAGCCCCCTCCCACACTTGGAATGTGTTCGCAGATCAAAATGTGGGAGGGGGCTTGCCCCCGATTGGCCCTCAAGGCAGCCACCAAACCTCTAAATTGGCGACATTTCCTGCGCCAACCCTAGAAACGCCGCCGGCAGGCGAGCGCCTTTTCGTTCTTTGAGGCAGTACAGGTACTCCGGAATCTGCGGCGCATTCTCAATGGTCAACACCCGCAACTGCGGATCATGGGGCACTTCCTGTCGAGCAATGATGCTGATACCGATATTGCGCAGCACCGCCTCCCGGATTGACTCGCGACTGCCGATCTCCAGCAACGGCCCATAGCTCACCCCAGCACCCTGCAACATGTCCTCGGTAAGCCGTCGGGTGGTGGAACCTGCTTCGCGCATCAATAAGGTGTGTCCGGCCAGGGCAGTCAATGGCACATGATCAAGCTTGGCCAGGGGATGATTGCGATGCACCGCCAACACCAGAGGATCAGTGCCCAATACGCGGCGGATCAGGCGCGGGTCTTCCAGCAACTGCGAAGAGGCGGCGACGTCTACGCGGTACTCGTCCAGCGCTTCGAGTACCTGCTGAGAATTGCCGATGTCCACCGACACCTCCACATGGGGCAGGCGTTCGCGAAAGGCTTTGACCAGGTCGAGGATGTAATACGGCGCTGTCGCGGCAATGCGCAAAGCGCCCTGGAGTTGACCACTGTTGCGCAGGAAAAACTCGATGTCCGCTTCCTGCTGCAACAACGCCTTGACCATCGGCAGCAACCGGGCGCCGTCATCACTGACCGTGAGGCGGCGACCACCGCGGTAGAACAGCTCAACGCCGTACTGGCTTTCCAGGTTTCGGATCTGGGTGGTGACTGTGGGCTGGCTCAGGCCGAGTTTTTTCGCCGCCTGGGTAATGCTGCCCAGGCGGGCGACCATAAAAAACGCCTTCAGCTCAGCACTCAGCACACCGCCCTCTCATCGTTTATTTGCGCAAAAGGCGCAGGCCATTGAACACCACCAGCAGGCTCACGCCCATGTCGGCGAAGACCGCCATCCACATGGTGGCCATCCCCAGGAAAGTGACTGCGAGGAAGATCGCCTTGATCACCAGCGCCAGGGCGATGTTCTGCTTGAGGATACTCGACGTTTGCCGCGACAAACGAATGAATGCCGGTATCTTGCGCAAATCATCGTCCATCAGCGCCACGTCGGCAGTCTCGATGGCAGTGTCGGTACCGGCGGCGGCCATTGCAAAACCGATCTCTGCGCGGGCCAGGGCCGGGGCGTCGTTGATGCCGTCGCCGACCATACCCACCCGGTGGCCTTGGCCGTAGAGGGTTTCGATGGCTTGCAGTTTGTCGGTGGGCAACAGGTCGCCTTGAGCCTGGTCGATGCCGACCTGGGCCGCAATCGCCTGGGCGGTATGGGTGTTGTCGCCGGTGAGCATCAGGGTTTTGATGCCCAACTCGTGCAATTGCTGAATGGCCTCGCGACTGCTGTCCTTGACGGTATCGGCCACGGCGAACAGCGCCAGGGGGCCGGACTTATCGAGCAGCAACACCACGGACTTTCCTTGCTTCTCCAGCGCGAACAGCTTTTCTTCCAGCTCAGGCGAGCACAGGCCGAGGTCTTCCACCAGACGGTGGTTGCCCAAGTGGTAAGTCTCACCCTTGATATCGCCGCGCACACCACGACCGGCCAGGGCTTCGAAGTTATCCACAACGTGCACCGGCAGGTTTTTATCCACAGCCGCATTCGCGATGGCCAACGACACCGGGTGGTCAGAACGCCCAGCCAAACTGGCGGCGAGGGCCGGTGCGCTGTCCTCGACGTTTGGGAACAACGCCAAGTAATCGGTCTGCACCGGTTTGCCGTGCGTGATGGTGCCGGTCTTGTCCAGCGCCAGGTAGTCGAGCTTGTAACCACCCTCCAGGTACACGCCGCCCTTGATCAGGATGCCTTTGCGCGCCGCCGCCGCCAGGCCGCTGACGATCGTCACCGGAGTGGAGATCACCAACGCGCAGGGACAGGCAAC
The DNA here is from genome assembly GCF_021391435.1 of Pseudomonas sivasensis. Lineage (NCBI taxonomy): Bacteria > Pseudomonadati > Pseudomonadota > Gammaproteobacteria > Pseudomonadales > Pseudomonadaceae > Pseudomonas > Pseudomonas sivasensis. The sequence continues at coordinate 5,959,416 of NZ_CP090029.1, forward strand.
CACCAGCAGCACCAGGGCGCGGTAGATCCAGTCGAACCAGACACCGGCCATGAACAGCGGCGGAATAATCGCTACACCCAAGGCAAACAGGAAGACGGCCGGGGTGTAGAACTTGGAAAAACTGTCGACGAAGCGCTGGGTCGGAGCCCGTGCGCCTTGTGCTTGCTCGACGGCGTGGATGATCCGCGCCAGTGTGGAGTTATTGGCCGCTGCCGTGACTTTGTATTCCAGGGAGCCGGCTTGGTTAATGGTGCCGGCGAAGACTTTATCGCCCACGGTTTTTTCAATCGGCAGGCTTTCCCCGGTGATCGGCGCCTGGTCGATGGTGGATTGACCTGCGGTGACTTCACCGTCCAGGCCGATGCGCTCGCCGGGTTTAACCCTGACGATGGCGCCCAGTTCGATGCTTTTAACCTCCTGCTCAACCCAGTTACCGTCGGCCTGCTGCACCGTGGCCTGTTCCGGGGTCATCTGCATCAAGCCGCTGATGGCATTGCGCGCACGGTCCAGGGACTTGGCTTCAATCAGCTCGGCGACGGTGAACAGGAACATCACCATGGCGGCTTCCGGCCACTGGCCGATCAGGATCGCGCCCGTCACGGCGATGCTCATTAAGGCGTTGATGTTCAGGTTGAGGTTCTTCAGGGCGATCCAGCCCTTTTTATAGGTGGTGAGGCCGCCGCTGAGGATCGACACCAGCGCCACGAGGGCAATGACCCACGTCGGCGCGGCATTCGTGAAGTGCAGCACTTCGGCGCCCAACGCACCGACGCCGGACAACGCCAACGGCCACCAGTGTTTTTTGGCAGGCGGTTCGGCAGCCGGGGTACCTTCCTCGATCGGGTCGGCCTGCATGCCCAAAGACTTGATGGCATCGATGATCGGCGCGGTACTCGGCAAGTCGTGGGTGACGCCGAGGATGCGGTTGATCAGGTTAAATTCCAGTTGCTGCACACCCGCCAACTTGCCCAGTTTGTTCTGGATCAGCGTTTGCTCGGTGGGGCAGTCCATGGCTTCGATGCGGAAGGTGCTGAGGCGCGAGCCGGCGGTGGGCGCTTCGCTCAATTGCACCAACTCGGGTGCTGGAGTGCCGGAACAGCAGGCACCACCGTGGCCGTGGTTATGCACAGGCGTGAGTTTCTTAGGGCCATGATCATGATCATGATCATGATCGTGATCGTGATCGTGTTTATGCGGGGTGTGGATGGAGTCGCTCATTCGGTCGCGTCCGTAAAGGTGCCTGTTGCCAAGTAAAGACCCTGTAGCCACTATAGGGTCAAGCACCCATTTGGAGATTGCTGCGATGAAGATCGGCGAATTGGCCAAACTGACTGACTGTCAGGTGGAAACCATCCGTTATTACGAGAAAGAAGGCCTGCTGCCGCCGCCGGCGCGCACCGACGCCAACTACCGCGTGTACACCCAGGCGCACACCGAGCGGCTGATCTTTATCCGCAACTGCCGCAGCCTCGACATGACCCTCGAAGAAATCCGCAGCCTGCTCAGCCTGCGCGACAGTCCACAGGACCAATGCGAAAGCGTGAATGCGTTGGTCGACGAGCATATCCACCATGTGAAAGCGCGGATCGACGGGCTATTGGCGTTGCAGGTGCAGTTGCTGGACTTGCGCCAACGCTGTGGCGGCGGGGATCACTGTGGGATTTTGCAGCAGTTGGAGGTCAGCGGGAGTATGCAGGCCAGCGAGGCTGAGCCCTCACATGTAGGCAGAAGCCACGGCCATTAAACGGGCCAAATGTGAGAGGGGGCTTGCCCCGATGGCGGTGGGTCAGTTAAGTATTGGGTGACTGACCCACCGCAATCGGGGGCAAGCCCCCTCCCACATTGGACGGCGTCAGACGCTAGATAGCGACATCGGCCTTGATGCTTGGATCAGCGTCATAGCCCACAATCTCAAAATCTTCGAACTTGTAATCGTAGATCGACGCCGGCTTACGCTTGATCACCAACTCCGGCAGCTTCTTCGGTGTACGCGCCAGTTGGGTCCGGATCTGTTCCATATGGTTGCTGTAGGCATGGGTATCGCCAGTGGTGACGATGATCTCGTGAGGGATCAAGTCGCACTGTTGGGCCAACATATGGGTGAGCAACGCCAGGGCCGCGGTGTTGTATGGCAGACCAAGGAATACGTCGGAGCTGCGGATGTACAACTGCATCGACAGATGGCCGTCATGCACGAACGCCTGGTACAGCAGGTGGCACGGTGGCAGGGCTTGTTTGCCGTTGCGCGCGTTTTCCTGTGGGCTCTTGGTTTCGTCCGGCAGGTATTCGACGTTCCAGCCGTGGAACAGAATGCGACGGCTGTTGGGGTTGGTCTTGAGCGTGTGCACCATGTAGTCGATCTGGTTGATCGTGCCGCCGTCTTTAGTCGGCCAGGCAGTCCACTGCTCGCCGTAGACCGGGCCCAGGTCGCCGTCTTCGGTGGCCCATTCGTCCCAAATCTTCACGCCGTTTTCGTTGAGCCACTTGATATTGGTGTTGCCGCTCAACATCCAGATCAGCTCATTGGCGATGCTTTTGAAGTGAAGCTTCTTGGTGGTCAGCAGCGGGAAGCCGTCGGCCAAGTTATGCCGATACTGACGGGCGAACACGGCCTTGGTGCCGGTGCCGGTGCGATCGCCCTTGGTCAGGCCATTGGTCACGACGTCGTTCAGTAGTTCGAGATATTGCTTCATGTAAGTACCCGTATCGTTGAAGCCGGAGCCCGCACGCAGGCCCCGGCATTCGAATTTAAAGCGCGGTGTTCTTCAGCGGCTGCGGGCGATTGTACGCCCACCACAGCAGGCCCAGCCCCACGAGGATCATTGGGATGCTCAACACCTGACCCATGGTCAGCCAGCCCCACGCGAGGTAACCCAATTGCGCATCCGGCACACGTACGAATTCGACGATGAAACGGAAGATGCCGTAAAACAGCGCGAACATGCCGGAAACGGCCATGGTCGGGCGTGGTTTGCGCGAGAAAATGTACAGAATGAGGAACAGGGCCACACCTTCCAGTGCGAACTGGTATAGCTGCGACGGATGGCGCGGCAGTTGTGCCGGGTCGCTGAACGGCGGGAATACCATGGCCCACGGCACGTCGGTCGGCTTGCCCCAGAGCTCAGCGTTGATGAAGTTACCGATACGCCCGGCGCCCAGGCCAATCGGCACCAGCGGCGCAACGAAGTCCATCAGTTGGAAGAACGACTTGCCATTGCGGCGGCCGAACCACCAGGCAGCAATCATTACGCCGATAAACCCGCCGTGAAACGCCATGCCGCCCTTCCACACTTCGAAAATCAGTGTCGGATTGGCGATGTAGGCGGACAGATCGTAGAACAGCACATACCCCAGACGCCCGCCGACGATGACCCCCATCGACAGCCAGAAGACCATGTCGGAGAGTTTCTCCTTGGTCCAAGTCGGGTCGAAACGGTTCAGGCGGCGGGAGGCCAGCAGCCAGGCGCCGCCGATGCCGATCAGGTACATCAACCCGTACCAGTGGATTTTCAGCGGACCGATGGCCAGAGCCACCGGGTCGATCTGCGGGTAAGGCAGCATTGCGACTCCTCGTTAAATCATGCGTTATGGCGACCGGACCATGCCCGGGCGCGATTAAGTCTGCGTTACAGCAAAAAGTTTAAACCCACGCAAAACAGCAAGCCGGCGAACAACCGCTTGAGCAACCGCGGCGACAACCGATGCGCCAGGCGTGCGCCAAAGCGGGCAAACACCATACTGGTCAGGGCAATGCCCAGCAGCGCCGGTAAATACACGAACCCTAGACTATGAGCGGGCAACAGCGGGTCATGCCAGCCCAGAATCATGAAACTTAATGCACTGGCCAGGGCAATCGGCAGGCCACAGGCGGACGAGGTGGCCACCGCCTGTTGCATCGGCACGCTGCGCCAGGTCAAAAACGGCACGGTCAGCGAGCCGCCGCCGATGCCGAAAATGGCCGAAGCCCAGCCAATCACCGTGCCTGCCAGGGTCAGGCCGACCTTGCCTGGCACCGTGCGACTGGCCTTGGGCTTGACCTCCAGGGCCAGTTGCACGGCGATGATCAGCGCGAACACGCCAATGATCTTCTGCAAATGCGGACCGGAAATCGCCTCGGCGGTCAGCGCACCGAAACCTGCACCGATCAGGATGCCCACGGTCATCCACACAAAGATCGGCCAACGCACCGCGCCACGTCGGTGGTGCTCACGCACGGCATTGACCGAGGTAAAGATGATCGTCGCCAAGGATGTGCCTACGGCCAAGTGAGTCAGCACCTGCGGGTCGAAGCCCTGCAAGGTGAAGCTGAACACCAGCACCGGCACGATAATGATCCCGCCGCCCACGCCAAACAGCCCGGCGAGCACACCCGCACAGGCGCCCAGCAGCAAATACAGCAGAAATTCCATGGGAGCCCCCGAATCAAGTCCGGCATGTTAACGGATGGAAGGCATGCGGCCCAACTGGATACGATGGAACACCGCTGCCGGTGTGGGTAGAGTGGCAAAAAACACAAAAGGGAATCGCCTGATGTGCCTGATTGTTTTCGCCTGGCGGCCGGGCCACGCCCAACCGCTGATCGTCGCGGCCAACCGTGACGAGTTCTATGCCCGCCCCAGTCTGCCGCTGGCCCAGTGGCCGGACGTGCCCGAAATCTATGCCGGTCGCGATCAGGAAGCAGGCGGTACTTGGCTTGGCGTGAATGCCGATGGGCGATTTGCTGCCCTGACCAATATCCGTGATCCCCACCAGCCGCCGGCACGAAAGTCACGCGGCGAACTGGTCGCGCGGTTTCTCAGTGGTTCACTGCCCATTGACGACTACTTGGCCGACGTTAACGGCCGATCGATTGAATACGCCGGGTTTAACCTGCTGGTGGGCACGCGGGATGAGTTGTGGCATTACAACGCCAATCACACCGAGCCCACGCAGTTGAAAGCGGGCGTGTACGGATTATCCAACGCAGGGCTGGATACGCCTTGGCCGAAACTGCTTAAGGCCAAAGCCGCGCTGAGTGAGTTGCTGAACAATCCGCAACCCGAAGCGCTACTGGAGATTCTGAGCGATCCGCAGATCGCGCCCTTTGCTGAGTTGCCGGATACCGGCGTGGGGTTAGCGACTGAAAGCCTGTTATCGAGCGTATTTATCGCCAGTCCAAGTTATGGGACACGGGCGAGTACGGCGCTGATTGTAAATGCCGATGGCACGCGGCGGATGGTGGAGCGTAGTTTTGGGCCCCATGGTGGCCGACTCGGCGAAGTCGAACTCACGCTCTAGACACACCAAAAAACCAACGTGGGAGGGGGCTTGCTCCCGATGGCAGTGTGTCAGTCAGAATATCTGGTACTGACACACCGCCATCGGGAGCAAGCCCGCTCCCACATTTTTGATCGGCGCCAGGCGTTAGAGGGTCTTGGCAGAGGCCGGATTGATCATCCGTGTCAGCCCAAGGTTCTTCAGCGCCAATTGCAGCGAGCTGTGGATAACTTGCGGGTTGTCGATGGTCATCAACTCCGCCAGCAGATCCTTGGCCATACTCAGCTCGACTTGGCGCAACATCCACTTCACCTTCGGCAAGTTGGTGGCGTTCATCGACAGGCTGTCAAAGCCCATCGCCATCAACAGCACCGCCGCCGCCGGATCACCAGCCATTTCACCGCAGATGCTCACCGGCTTGCCTTCGGCATGGGCGTCGCGCACTACGTGTTGCAGCGCTTGCAGCACCGCAGGGTGCAGATAGTCGTAGAGATCGGCTACCCGTGGGTTGTTGCGGTCCACGGCCAGCAGGTATTGGGTCAGGTCGTTGGAGCCGACCGACAGGAAGTCCACCTGCCGCGCCAGTTCTTTGGCCTGGTACACCGCCGCTGGAATTTCGATCATGACGCCAATCGGCGGCATCGGTACGTCAGCGCCTTCGTCGCGCACCTCGCCCCAGGCGCGGTGGATCAAATGCAGCGCCTCCTCCAGCTCATGAGTGCCGGAGATCATCGGCAACAGGATGCGTAGGTTGTTCAGGCCTTCGCTGGCCTTAAGCATGGCGCGAGTCTGTACGAGGAAAATTTCCGGGTGGTCGAGCGTCACGCGAATGCCGCGCCAGCCGAGGAAGGGGTTGTCTTCCTTGATCGGGAAATACGACAGTGACTTGTCGCCGCCGATGTCCAGGCTGCGCATGGTCACCGGCAACGGGTGGAAGGCTTGCAGTTGCTCGCGATAAATCGCCAGCTGCTCCTTCTCACTCGGGAAACGCTGGTTGATCATGAACGGCACTTCGGTGCGGTACAGCCCCACGCCCTCGGCGCCGCGCTGCTGCGCCCGGGCCACGTCGGCCAGCAGTCCGGTATTCACCAACAGCGGTACGCGGTGACCATCAGTGGTCACGCACGGCAACTCGCGCAATGAATCCAGGCCCAGCGCCAGTTGTTTCTCTTCTTCCACCACTTCGGCGTATTGCTTGCGCAGCACGTCGCTGGGGTTGGTGAAGACTTCACCACGGTGGCCATCGACGATCATGTCGATGCCATCGACCTTGGAGTACGGCAGGTCCACCAGACCCATCACCGTCGGAATGCCCATGGCGCGGGCCAGGATCGCGACGTGGGAGTTACCCGAACCGAGAACCGAGACCAAGCCCACCAGTTTGCCTTCCGGCACTTCGCCGAGCATGGTGGCGGTCAGTTCTTCACTGATCAGGATGGTGTTGTCGGGGTAGACCAGGTTGGTGGTGCGGTCTTCCTGCAGGTAAGCCAGCAGACGGCGACCCAGGTCGCGCACATCCGAGGCACGCTCGCGCAGATAGGCGTCGTCCATCAATTCGAAACGGTTGACGTGATCAGTGACCACTTGGCGCAGTGCGCCCTGGGCCCATTGACCGGTCTTGATCACGGTTTTGACTTCGTTCCCGAGGGACGCGTCGTCAAGCATCATCTGGTAAACGTCGAACAGCGCACGTTCTTCAGGGCGCAGCTGGGTGGCCAGCTTGGTCGACAGGTTGCGCATGTCGGCGCGCACGCCTTCCAGGGCGGTCTTGAACAGTTTGATTTCGGCGTCGATGTCGTTGACGGTCTTGTCCGGCACTACATCGAGGTCGGCCGGTGGCAGCATGACCACCGCCGTACCGACGGCAGCACCCGGCGAACCCGGTACGCCGACGAACTTGGCTTCCTGGATGCCCTTGCCCTGACGGCCCAGGCCGCGAATCGAACCCGTGGCCTCGGCGTGGGCAATAACCCCGGCGAGCTGCGCGCTCATGGTCACGAGGAAGGCTTCTTCACCTTCGTCGAACTGGCGGCGTTCTTTTTGCTGGATGACCAACACGCCGACAACGCGGCGGTGGTGAATGATCGGTGCGCCGAGGAATGACGCGTAGCGCTCTTCGCCGGTTTCGGCAAAGTAGCGATAACGCGGGTGATCAGCCGCGTTTTCAAGGTTGAGGGGTTCTTCACGCGTCCCCACCAGGCCCACCAGACCTTCATTGGGCGCCATGCTGACTTTGCCGATGGAGCGCTTGTTCAAGCCCTCCGTGGCCATCAGCACAAAACGGTTGGTCTCTGGGTCCAGCAGGTAAACCGAGCAGACCTGGCTGCCCATGGCTTCCTTGACGCGCAACACAATAATCCCCAACGCCGCCTTGAGATCCTTGGCGGAGTTAACTTCCTGGACGATCTTGCGCAGCGTATTGAGCATGGCTCGGGGTCGAACTCCGTCGTCAGTCGCGCGCTAAAAGGCGCGGGGCAAGCTCTTTGAGAGCGCGACGATAAACCTCGCGCTTGAATGTCACCACCTGGCCCAACGGGTACCAATAGCTGACCCAACGCCAGCCATCGAACTCCGGTTTACCGGTCAAATCCATCCGCACCCGCTGCTCGTTGGAGATCAGGCGCAGGAGAAACCATTTCTGCTTCTGGCCGATGCACAGCGGTTGGCTGTGGGTACGCACCAGGCGTTGCGGCAAACGATAGCGCAACCAGCCACGGGTACAGGCCAGAATCTGCACATCTTCGCGCTCAAGGCCGACTTCTTCGTTCAACTCACGGTACAAGGCGTCTTCAGGGGTTTCGTCGGGGTTGATTCCGCCTTGAGGAAACTGCCAGGCATCTTGGTTGATTCGGCGAGCCCATAGCACCTGTCCGGCATCATTCGTAAGAATAATCCCGACATTAGGACGGAAACCATCGGGGTCGATCACGGCAACAACCTCGCAAACGCATGTCGCCGCATTGTTCCACAAAGGTTGCGCAAGCGGCAACGAGGCTTCTTAGCTTATGTGCACTCTTGTGAAAAGACCGTATTCTGGACGCCTTTTTACAGACTTTTCAGCGAGTAACTGCAATGCGCCTGGCTTTATTCGACTTGGACAACACCCTTATCGGCGGTGACAGCGACCACGCGTGGGGCGATTACCTGTGCGAACGCGGGATTCTCGACCCGATAGCCTACAAGGCCCGCAACGACGAGTTCTATCAGGACTACCTGGCCGGCAAGCTGGACAACGCCGCCTACCTGAATTTCTGCCTGGAAATCCTCGGCCGCACCGAAATGGCCCAACTGGATGAGTGGCACAACGACTATATGCGCGACTGCATCGAGCCGATCATGCTGCCACTGGCCGTCGAACTGCTGGCCAAGCACCGCGCCGCTGGCGACAAGCTGGTGATCATCACCGCCACCAACCGTTTCGTCACCGCGCCAATTGCCGCACGCCTGGGCGTTGAAACCCTCATCGCCACCGAGTGCGAGATGGAAAATGGCCGATACACCGGGCGCAGCACTGACGTGCCGTGCTTCCGAGAAGGCAAGGTGACGCGCTTGAATCGTTGGTTGGAAGAAACGGGGTATAGCCTGGAAGACAGCTACTTCTATAGCGACTCGATGAATGACCTGCCGCTATTGGAACAAGTGACGCATCCGGTGGCGGTGGATCCGGATCCGAATCTGCGCGCTGAAGCCGAGAAGCGTGGTTGGCCTGTGATTACGCTGCGTAGCGAGTAACCGTGGTGAGCGGGCTTGCCCCGCGCTGAGCTGCGAAGCAGCCCCAAAACCTGCCAACCGGTCTTATCAGGAAAAATGCGGGCCTTTGTCAGGGCCGCTTCGCAGCTCAGCGCGGGGCAAGCCCGCTCACCACAGAAGCCCTCACCGCGTTAAACCGGCTTGGCGCCCATGAGCCCGGCAATCGCCACAAACCCCACCAGGCTCACCACCGCCAGCACCAGGGTGAAATTCAGGCTGCCGCCCTCGCCTTTGCGCAAGCGATTGAGCCGTGCCACCAGCCAGAACCACGCCAGCGCCGCCACGGTGTAGAGAATGCTGGAGCCCAGAATCCAGGTCTGCCCCAATGGCCAGCCGACCAGGTGCACCAGCCACCAGCCGGTGAACGGCATGCTCACCATACAAATACCCATCAGCAACCACACAAACGCCCACGGGCGCTGCACGGTGACGGCTGGGCCGGCGCTGCGTTTACGCCAGGCCAGTAGCGCCAAGCCAAGGCCGCTGAGCAACAACACCACGGTGGCCGCGATGTGGACAACTTTCAGGGTGATCAGGGTTTCCATGTTTCGTATTCCTTAGAGGCTGCCCCCAATCAGCGTAGTCGCTCAACCGAGGAACAGTTTGTAGGCCGGGTTATCACTTTCATCCCAATACGGGTAGCCAATCGCCTCCAGCGCTGCCGGTACCAGGTGACGTTCGTTCGCCGGCACTTGCAGGCCGGCGACCACACGACCATCAGCCGCGCCGTGGTTGCGATAGTGGAACATCGAGATATTCCAGCGCCCGCCCAACTTGTTAAGAAAGTTGAACAGCGCCCCCGGACGCTCCGGGAACTCAAAGCGAAACACCACTTCATTGCTGACGTGCGCGGCATGCCCACCGACCATATGGCGGATGTGCAGCTTGGCCAGTTCGTTCTCGGTCAGGTCCAGCACCGGGAAACCCTGCTCGGTGAGGCTGGCGATCAGCGCGCTGCGCGGGTCGGTTTCCGGGTGGGTCTGCACGCCGACAAAGATGTGCGCCTCGCTGCCGGAGTGGTAGCGGTAGTTAAATTCGGTGATCTGGCGCTTGCCCACGGCCTCGCAGAACGCCTTAAAACTGCCCGGTTTCTCAGGAATGGTCACGGCGATGATGGCTTCACGGCCTTCACCCAACTCAGCGCGCTCAGCCACGTGGCGCAGGCGGTCGAAGTTGACGTTGGCCCCGGAGTCGATGGCGACGAACGTCTGGCCGCTGACACCACGGGTCTCAACGTACTTCTTGATCCCGGCCACACCCAACGCGCCCGCTGGCTCGGTGATGGAGCGGGTATCGTCGTAGATGTCCTTGATCGCCGCACAGATTTCATCGGTGCTCACGGTGATCACTTCGTCGACATAGTCTTTGCAGATTTCAAAGGTGTGCTGGCCGATCTGCGCCACCGCCACGCCGTCGGCAAAGATCCCAACCGTCGGCAAGACCACGCGCTCACCCGCGGCCATGGCAGCTTGCAGGCAGTTGGAGTCGTCCGGCTCGACGCCGATGACCTTGATTTCCGGGCGCAGGTATTTCACGTACGCCGCGATGCCCGCGATCAAACCACCGCCGCCCACGGGTACGAAGATCGCATCCAGCGGCCCTGGATGCTGGCGCAGAATCTCCATCGCCACGGTGCCCTGCCCGGCAATGGTGTGCGGATCATCGTAGGGGTGAATGTAGACGTAGCCTTTTTCGTCGACCAGTTTCAGCGAGTAGGCCAGCGCCTCTGGGAAAGAGTCGCCATGCAGCACCACTTTACCGCCGCGAGAGCGCACGCCTTCGACCTTGATCTCAGGGGTGGTCTTGGGCATCACGATAGTGGCCTTGACCCCCAGCACCTTGGCAGCCAGGGCCAGGCCCTGCGCATGGTTGCCCGCCGACGCCGTGACTACGCCGCGTGCGCGCTCTTCAGCCGTCAACTGAGTCAGCTTGTTGTACGCGCCGCGAATCTTGAACGAGAACACCGGCTGCAAGTCTTCGCGCTTGAGCCAGACCTTGTTGCCCAGCCGCTCGGAGAGCTGGCGGGCGGTCTGCAGCGGGGTTTCTACGGCAACGTCGTAAACGCGCGAGGTGAGGATCTTTTTGACGTACTGTTCAAGCATCGGCGGGAATCACTGGGCGAGTTGGGCAGGGCCGAGGAGTCTAACCCGGCTTTTGGCCGTACGACCACACGAATCCCGAGGTTTTGTTGGGTTATACTCGCGCCCCTCTTTACTCCCCGCCCGTTCCGGAGCCCGCATGACCCAGGATCAACTCAAACAGGCAGTGGCCCAGGCCGCTGTCGATTTAATCCTTCCTAAACTCGACGACAAAAGCATCGTCGGTGTCGGCACCGGCTCCACTGCCAACTGCTTTATCGATGCGCTGGCCCAGCACAAGGGCGCGTTCGATGGCGCCGTGGCCAGCTCCGAAGCCACTGCCGCACGCCTGAAAGGCCATGGCATTCCGGTGTACGAGCTCAACACCGTGAGCGACCTGGAGTTCTATGTCGACGGCGCCGATGAGAGCGACGCGCACCTGAACCTGATCAAGGGCGGCGGCGCAGCCCTGACTCGCGAGAAGATCGTCGCGGCCGTGGCCAAGACCTTCATCTGCATCGCCGACGCCAGCAAGCTGGTACCGGTCCTCGGCGCATTCCCGCTGCCGGTGGAAGTCATCCCGATGGCCCGCAGCCACGTGGCCCGCGAGCTGGTGAAGCTGGGCGGCGATCCGGTGTACCGCGAAGGCGTGCTGACCGACAACGGCAACATCATCCTCGACGTATTCAATATGCAGATCACCAATCCGGTGGAGCTTGAAACGCAGATCAATGCCATCGTCGGCGTGGTCACCAACGGCCTGTTCGCTGCGCGTCCGGCGGATGTGCTGCTCTTGGGCACTTCCGAAGGCGTGAAAACCCTCAAGGCCTGAGGACACCACCAATCCAACGTGGGAGGGGGCCTGCCCCCGAATGGCGGTGTGTCAGGGACTGGGTTTCTTGAACACGTAGAACAGGTTCGGCTCGCTGACCAGGTACAACGTACCTTCGTCGTCCATGGCGATCCCTTCGGCCTGAGGCACACGTTTTTTCAGGCCATGGCGCCCATTGAGTAGAGAAAGACTGCTCAATGGGCGACCGTCGATATCCAGTTCCAACACCAAAAATGACTCATCCGACAGCGCCAGCAGATGGCCGCTGCGCTCGTCGTATTGCAGGCTCGACAGATCGCGTACAAATAGCCCGGCGTCACGCTTGGGGTTATTGATCACGTGCACCGAGTAGGTTTTTTCAGGCTTGAAATGAGGAAACCCGTGGACCTCATAGATCAACATCGGTTCGCGCTCCTTGGCCACGAACAGGCGCTTGCCCACTGAGTCATAGGCCAACCCCTCAAAGCCCTTGTTGCCACCTACATGCAGGCCCAGGGTCATTTGCTCTGCATCTGCGGCGTCGAGGAACTGGGTGTCGTCGTCAACATGCACCTTGATCAGGCGCTGTTGGCGTTCATCGGTGATGACATAGATGTTGTCGCTGATGAACTCCACGGCCTCGGCATCACCAAATCCCACCAAGGGAATGCGCCGCAGGATCTTGCCGTCCAGCGACAACTCGATCAGTTCGGCGTTTTGATTGGTCACGGTAAACAGGCTTTTGCGCACAGGGTCATAGGTGAGTGCCGAGACATCGTCATCGAGCCCCTCGATGACTTGGGCTTCCAGCGTTACCCGGTAATCGGCGAGGCCAATGGAACGCTCATCGGCGGGATGACGCCATGTCTGCCAATTGAACCAAGCGCGCTCGAACAAGCGAAAGTGCTGCCCAGCGACCCCGGCGCAGATCAGGGCGATCAGCACGAACAGAAAAAGAATGGGCTTGGGGCGGGCAAGTCGGCGCATTGGGCGGGCTCAAAATCAAAAGTGGCGAATGAATATCACGCCTGTCTGAATTTAAACTTAAACGCGCCCGGATGTCTGGCGAATGCCGCTGATAGAGAAATATCCGACGTAACTGGTCGATTATTTCTGCTTTTCGAAACGATAGAACAGATTCGGCTCACTCACTATGTACAGAGTGCCTTCCTCATCCATGGTCACCCCCTCCGCACGAGGAATGGTTTTGTTGAGACCATTGAAGCCGCCCAGCAAGGTCATGAAGCTGACTTGTTCGCCCTTCTCGTCCAGCTCCAGCAACAGGTGAGAGTCGGCCGAAAGCGCAAGGAGGTGGCCGGTGCGCGGATCGACAGCCAGGGCCGAGAGGTTGCGCATGTCCAATTCTTTGCTGGCGAGTTTTTGTTTATCGCCGTTCAGGATCTGGCTGCCGTCGCTTTTCCAGGTAAACAATGCCGGCGGGCGCTCTTCGCCCAACACCAGTTGCTGGTTGCGCTTGTCCCAGGTGATCGCCTCAAAAGCTTTGTTCTGGTCTTTGGACGGGCCCAGGTCGTAGGCCTGGAAATCAGCCTTGTTCAACTGTTGGGTCGTCGCGTCGACCTTGACGATGGTGAGGCTGTGCTGGCGCTCGTCGACCACTGCCATCAGACCATTTTCCAGCACCGTTACGCCTTCCGGATTTTCCCAGCCATTGAGCGGCATCTTGCGGAGCACATCGCCTTGCAGGCTCAACTCAACGAGGAACGGGTTTTTGCCCATGACGGAAAACAGCGTTTTGGTCTGCGGGTTGTAGGCGACGTCCGAGGCTTCGTCCTTCTCCATTCCCGGTAACACCTTGGCGTCGATGACCGCGTGGTAGTCCGGCAACCATACGCTTTCACTGCGCTCGGTGGGCGTCTCGAAGCGCTCCAGCAACCACAGCACGCCGCGGTCATCCCAATGCATGGCCCAGGCAACGCCATAAAAGATGGCCCCCGCCAGAAACAGCCAGGAATACCAGCGCAGGGCAAAACGGGAACGCGGCTTGGGTGTGGCAGAGGGCAGGGACACGGCCATGGGGCGCTTTTTCCGGAAAGTCAGCGTTAGGTGATAGCACAGGATCGACGGGCCCGCGCTCTGGAGGCTGGGGATTATCCGGATGGCGTGTGAAAAAAATGCAAAAACCCGGGGCTTTACCGGCCGACACAACTCCAATGTGGGAGGGGGCTTGCCCCCGATAGCGGCGCGTCAGTCAACATCCACTTAACTGATACACCGCCATCGGAGGCAAGCCCCCTCCCACAGGTTTGACCGCGTTGGCCAGGTGCTTATCGAACGCTGCTGTCGAAGCGATTCACTCCCGCCAATTCCAACACCAACTCATCACCCACATTCAGCGGACCCACGCCAGCCGGGGTGCCGGTGAGAATCACATCACCAGCCTGCAGCGAGAAGCAGCCGGCCATGTGCTGGATCATCGGGATGATCGGGTTGAGCATCTGCGAGCTGTTGCCGTCCTGGCGCACTTCGCCGTTGATGGTCAGGCGAATGCCGATATCGGTCACGTCCGGGAAAGTGCTGCCCACCACGAACGGTGCGATCACTGCCGCGCCGTCGAAGGATTTGGCAATTTCCCACGGCAGGCCCTTGGCTTTCAGCTCGGCCTGTTTGTCACGCAGTGTCAGGTCCAGGGCCGGGGCGAAGCCGGAGATGGCGTCCAGCACTTCTTCACGGCTTGGCTTGTTCGACAACGGTTTGCCGATCAATACCGCGATTTCCGCTTCGTAGTGCACCGAGCCACGGTCGGCAGGGATGGCAAAACCGCCTTCCAGCGCCACGACACAGCTGCCGGGCTTGATGAACAGCAACGGTTCGGTCGGCACTGGATTATCCAGTTCCTTGGCATGTTCGGCGTAGTTACGGCCAATGCACACCACTTTACCCACCGGGAAGTGGATGTTGGTGCCGTCGACATACTTGTGCTGGTAGCTCATGGAACGACTCCTTCGGGGGGCGGTTAAACAGCGAAGATCTTGCCAGGGTTCATGATCCCGTTCGGGTCGAACACTGCTTTGACGGCCTTCATGTATTCAATTTCGACCGGCGAACGGCTGTACGTCAGGTAATCGCGCTTGGTCATGCCCACGCCGTGTTCGGCGGAGATAGAGCCGTTGTATTTCTCAACGGTCTCGAACACCCATTTGTTCACGGTGGCGCATTTGGCGAAGAACTCGTCCTTGCTCAGGCTTTCCGGCTTGAGAATGTTCAAGTGCAGGTTGCCGTCACCGATGTGGCCAAACCAGACAATTTCGAAGTCCGGATAGTGTTCGCCGACGATCGCGTCGATTTCTTTCAAGAACGCTGGCACTTTGGAGACAGTGACTGAGATATCGTTCTTGTACGGCGTCCAGTGGGAAATGGTCTCGGAGATGTACTCGCGCAGTTTCCACAGGTTGTGCAGTTGGGTTTCGCTCTGGCTCATCACGCCATCCAGCACCCAGCCCTGTTCGACACAGTGTTCGAAGGTTTCCAGCGCGTGGTTGGCGACTTCTTCGGTAGTGGCTTCGAATTCCAGCAGTGCGTAGAACGGGCACTCGGTTTCAAACGGTGCCGGCACATCGCCACGACCCAGCACTT
Organism: Pseudomonas sivasensis; assembly: GCF_021391435.1. NCBI lineage: Bacteria > Pseudomonadati > Pseudomonadota > Gammaproteobacteria > Pseudomonadales > Pseudomonadaceae > Pseudomonas > Pseudomonas sivasensis. Next base: position 5,974,905 of record NZ_CP090029.1, read on the forward strand.
TGGCCAGGGCTTTGTCGGAGAAGAACTCGAACGCGGTCAGGTCCAGCTTGCTCTGGAACGCGTGCAGCACCGGCATGATCGAGTCGAAGTCGGTGGTGCCAAGCACCATGGCGGTGAGGTTCTTCGGCGCACGGTCCAGGCGCATGGTGGCCTCGACCACAAAACCCAGGGTGCCTTCAGCGCCAATGAACAGCTGGCGCATGTCGTAGCCGGTGGCGTTCTTGATTAAGTCGCGGTTCAGTTCCAGCACATCGCCTTTGCCGGTGACGACTTTCATGCCGGCGACCCAGTTACGGGTCATGCCGTAGCGAATAACCTTGATCCCGCCGGCATTGGTGCCGATATTGCCGCCAATCTGGCTGGAACCGGACGAGGCGAAGTCCACCGGGTAGTACAGGCCTTTTTCTTCGGCGACGTTCTGCAACTGCTTTGTGACCACGCCCGGCTGGCACACGGCGGTGCGGTCGGTGAGGTTCACGTCCAGAATCTGGTTCATATAGTCGAAGGAAACGACCACTTCGCCATTGGCCGCAACAGCAGCTGCAGACAGGCCAGTGCGACCGCCAGACGGCACCAGTGCCACCTTGTGCTCATTGGCCCAACGGACAATGGCCTGTACCTGCTCGATGGTCTTGGGGAACACGATGGCGGTGGGCGCGGGTGCGAAGTGCTTGGTCCAATCCTTGCCGTAAGTCTCCAGGGAGTCGGCGTCGGTCAGCACTTTGCCGGGCTCAACCAGGGTCTTTAGCTCATCAATCAGGGCAGGATGGGTCATCGACAGAACTCTCGAACAATTCATGGTCATCCTGAGAACGCTTCACGTCGCAGGAATAGGTGTTTAGCGGGGCGCGTATGCTAGCATACCGCCCCCGCAGGACAGAGCCCAAGGGCGTTTCTGCGGTGACGGCTTTCCTGCCGTCCGGGTCAGCTTGCGCTGCTCGATTCCCTGCCATTTTTCTCCGGGATACAGGTTTACGCAGATGAGCAAGACTTCTCTCGATAAGAGCAAGATCAAGTTCCTTCTTCTGGAAGGCGTCCACCCATCGGCTGTCGACGTTCTGAAAGCCGCCGGGTACACCAGCATTGAGTACATCACCAGTTCTCTGCCGGAAGCCCAGCTCAAGGAAAAGATCGCCGACGCGCACTTCATCGGCATTCGCTCCCGCACTCAGCTGACCGAAGAAATCTTCGATCACGCCAAGAAACTCGTGGCTGTCGGCTGTTTCTGCATCGGCACCAACCAGGTCGACCTCAACGCTGCGCGCGAACGCGGCATCGCGGTGTTCAACGCACCGTACTCCAACACCCGCTCCGTTGCGGAGCTGGTGCTGGCCGAGGCCATCCTGCTGCTGCGCGGCATCCCGGAGAAGAACGCTTCCTGCCACCGTGGCGGCTGGATCAAAAGCGCGGCCAACTCCTTCGAAATCCGCGGCAAGAAGCTGGGCATCGTCGGTTATGGCTCGATCGGCACTCAGCTGTCGGTACTGGCTGAAGGCCTGGGCATGCAGGTGTTCTTCTACGACACCCTGACCAAGCTGCCATTGGGCAACGCTACCCAGGTGTCGAGCCTGACCGAGCTGCTGGGCATGTCCGATATCGTGACCCTGCACGTTCCGGAAACCGCTGAGACCCAGTGGATGATCGGCGAGAAGGAAATCCGCGCCATCAAGAAAGGCGGCATCCTGATCAACGCCGCGCGCGGCACTGTGGTCGAGCTGGACGCCCTGGCCGACGCGATCAAGGACAAGCACCTGATCGGCGCCGCCATCGACGTGTTCCCGGTGGAGCCTCGCTCCAACGACGATATCTTCGAAAGCCCACTGCGTGGCCTGGACAACGTGATCCTGACTCCGCACATCGGCGGCTCCACCGCTGAAGCGCAGGCCAACATCGGCCTGGAAGTCTCGGAAAAGCTGGTCAAGTACAGCGACAACGGTACGTCGGTATCGTCTGTGAACTTCCCGGAAGTGGCCCTGCCGGCTCACCCTGGCAAGCACCGTCTGCTGCACATCCACCAGAACATCCCTGGCGTGATGATGGAGATCAACAAGGTCTTCGCGGAAAACGGCATCAACATCTCCGGTCAGTTCCTGCAGACCAACGAGAAGGTTGGCTACGTGGTGATCGACGTCGACGCCGAGTACTCGGACCTGGCGCAAGAGAAGCTGCAGCACATCAACGGCACTATCCGTAGCCGCGTGTTGTTCTAACGCTTTAAACGCTGCACAAAAAAATGGGAGACCCGCAGGGGCCTCCCATTTTTTTGTCTGAACAAATCTTACTTGACGTTAACCGTGATCACTTTCGACGCTACAGTGGGTTCGAACTGGCGATGCACGTTGTCGCCAGCTACCAGCTGCAGGGTGTGCTTGCCTGGAGTCAGGGTCAGTTCGGTTTCGGTTTGCGCCTTGCCGAAGTGAATCGAAGTTGCAGTGGCCGGGATGGCTTCGTCGGCTTTAAGCGACTGCACGTCCTGGTCTACCAGCAAGTGGTGGTGACCGGCGTTAGGCACTTGCTTGTCGATCGGCTCCAGGTCCAGGCCCTTGACGCCGAATTTGACAGTGAAGGTTTTGTCGACGGTGGCGCCATCTTTGGGCGAGACGATAAACACCTCCGCGCCCTTGGGTGCTGGGGTACGAGGCACATCAGCGGCATTTGCCAACACCGAGGCACCCAGCAACAGGCTGGCAATCGTTGCACGGGACAAAAGGGCTTTCATTCGCTTCTCCAGTTTTTCTGTGAAATCTGTAGGGTTATGACAACTTCGCGATAAATTGCTGTCCAAGTCACTCACCACCATAGCAAAGCGATGCTGAACGGCGTCTCGCACATTCGAATTCTTTAGGAGTGACCATGCGCTTTTCGCCTGGCCTGTTACTTTTGCTTCCCCTTCTGAGCCCCTTGGCTCATGCCGAACTGATCGACGACGTCAATGATCGCGGTGAACTGCGCATCGCCCTTGAAGCCAACACCCCGCCCTATAACTTCAAGGAAGGCGAAAAACTCACCGGTTTTGAAGTCGAACTCGGAGAACTGCTGGCTAAAGAAATGGACGTGCGCCCCTCGTTTATCACCACTGATGGCGCCGACCTGCTGCCAGGGGTTGCCACCGGCAAATACGACGTGGCCATCAACCATATCGCTCTGACTGCCGAGCTTAAGGATCAGTTCGATTTCAGCGAGGCTTATAGCGAGAAACCCGAGCTGGCAATCCCGTTCCAGAAAGGCAACCCGGCGTTCAAGACCAGCCTGGACGGGGCGTTGAAGCGGGTGAAGGACGATGGCCGGTTGAAAGCGCTGTCGCAGAAGTGGTTAGAGGGGGATGCCTCTACAGAAGCGCCAACGCCTGTGCCGCCTCCGGCAACTCCAGCTCACTGAACACCTGCACACCATGGCGTTTGAGCAGCGCCGCCGTGACGCCCTCGCCGCTCACCTTTACGCCAGTGAAGGTGCCGTCATAGGTCAGCAGATTGCCGCAGGATGGGCTATTGGCCTTTAAGATGGCGACGCGGATGTTGTGGCGCTGCACCAGCGCCAACGCTTGGCGGGCGCCGTCTAGGAAGGCAGCGCTGAAGTCTTCGCCCTCGGCAGTCAGCACTTTGGCGCGACCTTCCCAGACATCGATGCCTTGCCCGCCGGGAATTTCGGCAGAGGGCCTGGGCGTCGGCAAGCCGCCCGACACTTCCGGGCAGATCGCAACCACACGGCCTTCGGCCTGCCACGCAGCCAGTTGATCGAACGGCCCGCTGGCTCCGCCGTCATAACGCACCTTGTGCCCGAGCAGGCAGCGGCTGATCAGTATCTTTTGCATGATTAAAACGGCTCGTTGCCCCGCCGCCGAAACCAGCCGGTGAGGGACAGGCGTTCGCGCGTGGCGGGCATAACTTCGTGGGGCACTTCGCCCGACAGGAACACCACCAGGCAACCGCCGGTAGGCACCACATCGTATTCGACACCGTCCTTGAGGTACATGCGCAACTGGCCACCATGCTCGGGCAGCCAGGCGTCATTCAGGTAGATCACCGCCGAAACCATGCGCCGGTCATCGTCGCGGAAACGGTCCAGGTGCTTGAGGTAAAACGCCCCTGGTGGGTACATCGCGAAGTGGCTTTCGAAGTCTTCCAGGCCGAGGAACAGCCCTCGATTCATCGCCAGGCGCAGGCTGTCCATCAACGCCATGTAGCTGTCGCAGACGGCGGCGTCGCCCTCCTCCAGCCACTGGATATGGTCGCCGCGAATGCCCTCGCGGATCTCCTGGGATGGTCCGCGCCCCACCGCCGCCGGTGCCAATTCACCCTCGGCCGCACGTTTACGGCACTCAGCCGCCAGTTCCAGGGTCAGAGCCTGGGGCAGGAAGCCGTTCTGCTGCGACCAACCTTTCTCGGCCAGGTCGTCGACAATGCGTTGCAGCAGGGGGTGATCAAGGGGTATTTGCATGGCGCGCATAGTATCCATACGCCTTCAAATCCGACAGCGCCGTCGAGCGTCTCAATACACTTTAGTCAGGTGACTGATAGGACTTCTCGACAAATCCTACGCCCGACACGGACAATAGTGGCCGACTGACAGGAGTCCATATGCGTCGTTTGTTTTTTTCCTTGCTGATGTTCTGCGTTTTGCCCGCTTGGGCAGACGGCCATGACCAGTTGTACAAGGTCGCCGGCTGGGCCGAACAACGTGCGCATTTCAATGACGCCCTCAGTGCCGCCCAGCAGCGCTATCGCAATAGCCTGCCGCCGGCGGTGTACCAGGCGCTGGTGGACAACAGCAATAAGCGCTTTGCCGCCCAGGCCATGGACCAGCGCGCCGAGGCGCAATTGCGCAAGAACCTGGCGGATCCGAAGCCTGCCCTGGCGTTCTTCCAATCACCGCTGGGCCGCAAGATTGTCGCCGCAGAGCTGCTGGCCACCCGCCGCGACCAGCTGGCCAAAAACGCCCAAGGCCTGCCGAAAATCGAAGCCGACGCCACCCGCAGCCTGATCATCGGCCACCTGGCCCAGGCCCTGCCCGCCCGCGAGGCCGGTGCGGAAGTCAGCCTGGCGATTGCCGGCGTGGCGGCCGACAGTTTGAGTCAAATGATTCCCGGTTTGCTGGGCGGTGGTCAGGCGCAGGGCATGTTGAATGGTCAACGTGAACGGCTGATGCAGCAGATCGATAAGGATCTGAACAACACCCTGCTGTACGTCTATCGGGATTTGTCCGACCCGGAGCTGGAAGAGTTCGCCACGTTTGCAGAGTCGTCGGAAGGTAAGGCGTATTACCAGGCGGCGCTGGCAGCGATTCGCGCGGGGCTGGCGGTCGGCCAAAGCACTTCAAGCCTGACGCAGTAGAAAATGTGGGAGGGGGCTTGCCCCCGATGGCAGTGGGTCAGCTACAGATAAGCTGACTGATGCACCGCTATCGGGAGCAAGCCCCCTCCCACATTTGGATTGTGTTATTTCAAATGGTCTGTCAAATACCGGAAGTACTCTTCACGAATCTCGGGAATCTCATTCGCCAGGTGATGCCTTCCCCGCTTCAGCATCAGCACCTCAGGCTGGTCGAACTTACCCCGAAGCACCTGCAAATTGTGCTGCCAGTCCACCGTCATGTCTTCCTCACCCTGCACAATCACCGGCCTCCGGGGGCTGCGCGGTGCGGCTTCGATGCGCTTGATCCAGCGCGCCAACGCCCCCACCCAGGCGGTGGGCAGTTGGCGCGGCTGAAGCGGATCGGCCTCCAGGAACGGCTTGAAGGCTGGGTCGTTAGTGTTCTCGCTGAAACGCCGGGCGATGCCTTTGACGAACGGACGCAGCAGGTAATAACTGACCTGCGACCACCCCCACGCACGCGGCCGCACTAACGGTGACAGCAGGAAGGTCTTGCCTTGGGCCGGGCTGTCGGCCCCCTGGTTGAGCAAATGGTCCACCACCACCGCGCCGCCCGTGCTCTGCCCAAACAGATGCCAGGGCTGCGGCAATTTCAGCGCCTGGGCTTGGGCGAACAGCGCCTGCACCACCTCCTGGTACACCGCAAAATCATCGATGCTGGCCCGCGCGCCGCTGGACAGGCCGTGGCCCGGCAGGTCGCAGGCGATCACCACAAAACCCTGGTCCAGCGCCCAGTCCACCACGTGGCGGTACAGGCCCATGTGGTCGTAGAAGCCGTGAAACATAAACATCGTCGCCACCGGTTGTGGGGGCGACCACACCTGCCCCACCACCTCGAACCCGCGCACCTCAAAGCGCCCCAGGCGGCTCACAGCCGGCACTTTGCGCGCGGCCAGGTCCAATCCATAAAAGCGCTGGTACACCCGCGCTTCGGCGCTGAGCGGTTGCGCATCCACCAGGGGTCGCAAGCTGTCGCGCAGATGATCGGGGTCAAAGGTAACGGGCATAAGGGGTTCCAGACTTAACGCACAGGGCAGATGAATATCGAGCTGCGATATTCATCTGTCAGGACAAGCATGGCAAGCTACGCGACCTTCGAGGATAGATCCGGATGCGACAACCCTACCGTACCACCCTGTTCGCCAGCCTGATCCTGATCATCTGCGCTGTCGCGCTGTGGGCCGCGTATGACTGGTTCCAGGGCCGCTACCTGCGCGCCTTCAGCGAACACACAGCGGTGTTTTCCGGCGATGCACTGCGCCTGCCCGCCGAGCTGAGCGGGCCTGGCCCAATCCGCCTGGTGCACTTCTGGGACCCAGCCTGCCCGTGCAACGTCGGTAACCAGCAACACTTGGGCGAGTTGATCGAGCAATACGCGCCACAAGGCGTCGAGTTCTACGCCCTGCAAAAACCCGACAGCCACGGCCGTTTGCCAGACAACCTGCGCAGCATGAAGATCCTCACCGCCCTGCCCGGCGCCGACCAGGTACCGGCCAGCCCGGCCGTGGGCATCTGGGATCGCACGGGCAAGCTCGCGTATTTCGGGCCGTACAGCGAAGGCCTGACGTGCAACGCCAGCAACAGTTTTATCGAGCCGATCCTGAAGGCACTCCAAGCGGGGCGCGAAGTGAATGCCACTCACACCTTGGCAGTGGGCTGCTATTGTTCGTGGCCTGAAGATCGTTAGTCACTCCACTCCCGGTAAGGAAAGTTCATGAAGCGCGTCTTGCGGGTTCTCGCGGTTCTGCTGGTGCTGATCGCCCTCGGCGGCGGCTGGTACGTGTACAGCAAGCAGCCCACTCGCCAGGGCTCGGTCACGCTGGCCAACCTGCAAGGCTCGGTCACGGTGCGCTACGACGACCGTGGCGTGCCGCATATTCGCGCCGACAGCGAGACAGACCTGTATCGCGCCCTGGGCTATGTGCACGCCCAGGACCGGTTGTTCCAGATGGAGATCATGCGGCGCCTGTCCCGTGGAGAGCTGGCCGAAGTACTCGGCCCCAAGCTGCTGGAGACCGACAAACTGTTTCGCAGCCTGCGCATCCGTGAGCGGGCCTTGAGCTATGTGGAGCAGATGGATCACGAGTCTGCGTCCTGGAAGGCCCTGCAAGCCTATCTGGATGGAATCAATCAGTATCAGGACACCCACGCCAGCCCCATGGAGTTTGACGCACTGAGCATCCCCAAGCGCCGGTTCACCGCCGAAGACACCATCAGCGTCGCCGGATACATGGCCTACAGCTTTGCCGCCGCGTTTCGCACCGAGCCCTTGTTGACCTACGTTCGCGACCAATTGGGCGGTGACTACCTGAAAGTGTTCGACCTCGACTGGCAACCCAAAGGCGCACTCAACCTGGCTGCCGGCGATTGGCAAACCCTCGGTGCCATCGCGTCCCTGAGCGAACAGGCCTTGGCCGACAACGGCCTGCCGCAGTTCGAAGGCAGCAACGCTTGGGCCATCAGCGGCAGCCGCACCAAGAGCGGCAAGCCGCTACTGGCGGGTGACCCGCATATCCGTTTCTCGGTGCCGTCGGTGTGGTACGAGGCGCACCTGTCGGCGCCGGGCTTTGAGCTGTATGGCTATCACAACGCGCTGGTGCCAGTGGCCTTCCTGGGGCACAACCTGGATTTCGGCTGGAGCCTGACGATGTTCCAGAACGACGACGTCGACCTGATCGCCGAGAAGCTCAACCCGGACAACCCCAACCAGGTCTGGTACCAGGGCCAATGGGTCGACATGACCAGCAGCGAACAACAGATCGCGGTGAAGGGCCAGACGCCAGTCACCTTCACCCTGCGCCAGTCGCCCCACGGGCCGATTATCAATGACGTACTCGGCGAGAGCGCCGGCAAGACGCCCATCGCCATGTGGTGGGCCTTCCTCGACACCCAGAACCCGATCCTCGACGGCTTTTATCAGCTCAACCGCGCCGACACCCTGACCAAGGCCCGTGCGGCGGCGGCCAAAGTGTCGGCGCCGGGGCTGAATATCGTGTGGGCCAACGCCAAGGGCGATATCGGCTGGTGGGCGGCGGCGCAGTTGCCGATTCGTCCGGCCGGCGTCAACCCTGGATTTATCCTCGACGGCAGCACCGCCCAGGCCGACAAGTTGGGCTTCTACCCGTTCAGCGCCAACCCCCAGGAAGAAAACCCCGCGCGTGGCTATGTAGTGTCGGCCAATGCCCAACCGGCATCACCCACCGGCATGGAAATCCCCGGCTATTACAATCTGGCCGACCGTGGCCAGCAGTTGAACGCGCAGTTAAGCGACAAAAGCGTGAAGTGGGATGTGAACAACAGCCAGGCCCTGCAACTGGGTACCACTACCGCCTTCGGCCCGCGCCTGCTGGCGCCGTTGTTGCCGGTGCTGCGTGAGGTGGTCAAAGACCCGGCACAGTTGAAACAGGTGGAACAGCTTGCCAGCTGGAAGGGTGACTACCCACTCGACTCCATAAGCGCCACGCTGTTCAACCAGTTCCTGTTCAACCTCGCCGATGCAGCCTTCCGCCCGAAACTGGGTGACGCCATGTTCAAGACCCTGCTCACCACCCGCGTAATCGACGCCGCCCTGCCCCGCCTGGCTGCCGACCCGGACTCACCCTGGTGGGACGGCAAGCGCGCCGACACCGTCAAACTCGCCTGGGACAACAGCCTCACGCACCTGAAAGCCACCTTCGGCGATGACCCGACCCAGTGGCAGTGGGGCAAGGCCCATACCCTGACCCACGGCCATCCGCTGGGTTCGCAAAAGCCGCTGGACCTGATTCTCAACGTCGGCCCCTTCCCGGCGCCCGGCACTCACGAAGTGCCGAACAATCAGTCGGCCGCCATCGGCCCAGCGCCCTGGCCGGTGACCTACGGCCCTTCGACCCGCCGCCTGATCGACTTCGCCGATGTGGCCCACGCGCTGACGATCAACCCGGTCGGTCAAAGCGGTGTGCCGTTTGACAAGCACTATGGCGACCAGGCAGAGACCTATATCGAAGGCGGTTACGAGCAAGCGCATTTCAGTGATGAGGAAGTCACGGCGAATACGCGCGGCACCTTGAAGCTACTACCGGCGCGGTAGCCCTATGCAAGCCAACGCCTACCGTTTGTCTACGCCGTTGCTGGGGGCGCAAAGTTGAGCCGAAACTGCTGCGGCGTCACCCCCAGGCGGCGATTGAACACACTGCGCATGTGCTGGGCATCACGAAAACCGCATTGGTACGCCACGGTTTTCAATGGCGCGTGAGTACTTTCAAGCATCACCCGCGCCGCATCCAGCCGGGCCCGCTCAACAAATTCCGCAGGCGTAACCTGCGCCTCACGGGCAAACACCCGAGAAAAATTGCGCGCGCTCATATTGGCGGCCCTTGCCAGGTCGGCGATGGTCAGATCCCCGGTCAAATTCGCCAATACATACAGCTGCACCAGCGCTACCGCCGATGTGGTTTCGGCGTGGGGTGTAAGAAACGGGCTGAACTGCGACTGCCCGCCCGAACGCTGGGTGAACACCACCAGGCGCTTGGCCACGCTCAAAGCCACTTCCGGACCGTGGTCCTGGGCCAGCAAGTACAACGACAAATCGATGCCCGCCGTGACCCCGGCCGAGGTGTAGAGGTTGCCGTGCTGGACGTACAGGCGGTCGGCTTCGACCTGGGCCGAGGGGCACAGGCGCGCCAGGTCAGCGGCGTCGTTCCAATGGGTGGTGACGGTTTTTCCATCCAGCAATCCGGCGCGCGCCAGCATGAAGGCGCCGTTGCAGATCGAGCCAAAACGTCGCGCCCGAGCGGTGGCGCCACGCAGCCAATCATCGAACGACACGCCGAAATCTTCGAACGGCAACTGCGGGCCACCGGCGACCAGCAGCAGGTCATAGGCCTGCAGGGCTTCGCTGTAATGCCGGTGGGCCTGCAATGCCAAACCATTGGAGGCGGCCATGGTGCCGTGGCCTAGCCCGATGACCTCTATTTGGTAGTGATCCTGGGGCGGCAGAAAGCGGTTGGCTTCGCAGAACACATCCATGGGGCCGGTCACATCCAGTGACTGGACGCCGGGGAAGATCAGGATGGCGACGGTCTTGTGCATGCTCACAGACACCTTTTTCTAGCGGAATAAAATGCAAACCCTGTGGGAGGGGGCTTGCTCCCGATTGCTGAGGGTCAGTCACTGCATCTATTGACTGAGCCACCGCTATCGGGAGCAAGCCCCCTCCCACATTGGGATTTTCGCAGGCTTCGAGATTGATATCGCCCGCTACACCCTAGCCGATTTCCCCTTGGCACGATGTGGCGGCAGATTGGCCGGGATCGCACCCTCGTCACCATGGCCGCTTCACGTGCGCGCGACCAGACTGGATGCTTTCCAGAGGAGAGCAACCATGACCACCACCATCGCCGGTATCAAGATCCCCGACAGCGCCCTGGCCAAGGCCACCACCGAGTACATCCGCGACATCGAATCCGATCTGCTCTACCACCACTCGCGGCGGGTATTTCTATTCGGCGCATTGAGCGGTGAGCGCAAGCAGTTGGCCTATAACCCGGAGTTGCTCTACGTGGGCGCGATGTTCCATGACTTGGGCCTGGTGGAAGGGTATCGCAGCGATAACGAGCGTTTCGAAGTGGACGGCGCCAACGCGGCGGCGGCCTTCCTCAAACCTTACGGGCTCAGCGATGACGATATCGAACAGGTGTGGCTGTCCATCGCCCTGCACACTACGCCAGGTGTGCCGCAGCATCTGCGCCCCACCGTCGCGCTGGTGACTGCCGGGGTGGAGATGGACGTGCTGGGCATGGACTACGCCGCGTTTAGCAGTGTGCAGCGCGAAGCAGTGGTGCATGCGCATCCACGGGGTGAAGGGTTCAAGGAGTGCATCATCTGTGCGTTCGCCGATGGCTTGCGCCATCGCCCGCAGACCACGTTTGGCAACGTGAAGACGGATGTGCTGGTGGATCAGGAGCCGGGGTTCAAACCGATGAACTTTGTCGAGGTGATTCGCAAATCGCCTTGGACCTGAAATGCATCAAATGTGAGAGGGGGCTTGCCCCCGATTGCTGAGTGTCAGTCACTGCGTCTATTGACTGACCCACTGCCATCGGGGGCAAGCCCCCTCCCACATTTGGACCGCGCAGGCCTTTAGACCGGCGCTGGAGCCCGACGCCTGTCCGGCTGCTGCCAACCATCGGCAGCGGCTTCTTCGATGGCTTGCTGGATGGCCTTCTTGCGCATCTCTTCGGCACGACGGCTGAAGAACCACACCAGGAAGGTCACCAACGACACCGCCAACAGAATCAGGCTGGCGACGGCGTTGATCTCAGGTTTAACCCCAAGACGCACCGCCGAGAACACCTCCATCGGCAACGTCGTCGAACCCGGGCCCGAGACGAAGCTGGCAAGTACCAGGTCATCCAGGGACAGCGCAAACGACATCATGCCGCCTGCCGCCAACGATGGCGCGATCATCGGGATGGTGATCAGGAAGAACACCTTCCAAGGCCGCGCGCCGAGGTCCATGGCCGCCTCTTCGATCGACAGGTCCAGCTCACGCAAACGCGCCGACACCACCACCGCCACATACGCCGCACAGAACGTGGTGTGGGCGATCCAGATGGTGACGATGCCACGTTCCTGGGGCCAACCGATCATCTGCGCCATAGCCACGAACAGCAGCAACAGCGACAGACCGGTGATCACTTCCGGCATCACCAACGGCGCGGTCACCAGGCCGCCGAACAACGTGCGGCCCTTGAACTGGCTGATGCGCGTCAGCACAAACGCCGCCAACGTACCCAGCGCAACAGCGGCCACTGCCGTGTAGCAGGCGATTTCCAGGGAGCGTGCCACCGAGCCCATCAACTGGGTGTTGTCCAGCAGGCCCACGTACCACTTGATCGACCAACCGCCCCACACCGTTACCAGCTTGGATTCGTTGAACGAGTAGATCACCAGGATCAACATCGGCAGGTAGATAAACAACAACCCCGCCACCAGCATGAAGCTTGAGAAACTGACGCGCTTCATATCTTGCCCTCCATCTCTTTGGCTTGGCTGCGGTTAAACAGAATGATGGGCACGATCAGGATCGCCAGCATCACTACCGCCAGGGCAGACGCCACCGGCCAGTCACGGTTGTTGAAGAACTCTTGCCACAACACTTTACCGATCATCAGGGTTTCCGGGCCGCCCAGCAGTTCCGGAATCACGAACTCGCCCACCACCGGGATAAACACCAGCATGCAGCCGGCGATGATGCCGTTCTTGGACAGCGGCACGGTGATTTTCCAGAAGCTGTTGAAGGTGCTCGAACCCAAGTCGGATGCGGCTTCCAGCAGGCTCTGATCGTGCTTCACCAAGTTGGCGTACAGCGGCAGGATCATGAACGGCAGGTATGAATAGACCACGCCGATGTACACCGCGATGTTGGTGTTGAGGATCTGCAGCGGTTCGTTGATCAGCCCCATGGACATCAGGAAACCATTGAGCAAGCCGTTATTGCTGAGGATGCCCATCCACGCATACACGCGGATCAGGATCGCGGTCCAGGTCGGCATCATGATCAGCAGCACCAGCACGGTCTGCATCTCTTTGCGCGCAGTGGCAATGGCATACGCCATCGGATAGCCGATCAGCAGGCACAGCAGCGTGCTGAAGAAAGCCATCTTCAGCGAGCCCAGGTACGCAGCGATGTACAGCTCATCACCTGCCAACAAGCTGTAGTTGGCCAGGTTCAGCACCACTTGCAGCTTTTGTTCAACGTATGTGTAGATCTCGGTGTACGGCGGGATTGCCACGTCGGCTTCGGCAAAGCTGATTTTCAGGACGATGAAAAACGGCAGGGCAAAAAACAGGAACAGCCACAGGAACGGAATCCCGATGACCACCTGCTTGCCGCTCGGGACGAGGCGGTTCAAGCGCCGCTTGAGCTTTTTTGTGTTCATGAGCGAAGTACCACGCCGCTGTCGTCTTCCCACCACACGTAAACCTGATCACCCCAGGTCGGCCGCTGACCACGGCGCTCGGCGTTGGCGACGAAGGACTGCACCAGCTTGCCGCTCGGCAGTTCCACGTAGAACACCGAGTGGCCGCCCAGGTAAGCGATGTCGTGCACCTTGCCGCTGGACCAGTTGTGCTCGCAGGTCGGCATTTCGGTGGTGACCAGCAATTTTTCCGGGCGAATCGCGTAGGTCACCGACTTGTCTTCCACCGAAGTGGCGATGCCGTAGCCCACGTAGATGTCGCGGTCCAAGTCCGGGCACTTGAGCACGGCGTGGCCTTCGGCGTCGTCCACCACTTGGGTGTCGAAAATATTGACGTTGCCGATGAACTCGCACACCAGGCGGCTGGTAGGGGTTTCGTAGATATCGATCGGGCTGCCGATCTGTGCGATCCAGCCCAAGTGCATGATTGCGATGCGCTCGGCCATGGTCATGGCCTCTTCCTGGTCGTGGGTCACCATCACGCAGGTCACGCCGACGCGCTCGATGATCTCCACCAACTCCAGTTGCATCTGCGAACGCAGTTTCTTGTCGAGGGCGCCCATGGGCTCATCGAGCAGCAGCAGTTTCGGGCGCTTGGCCAGGGAGCGGGCCAGGGCCACACGCTGACGCTGGCCGCCGGACAACTGGTGCGGCTTACGTTTGGCGTACTGGCTCATCTGCACCAGCTTGAGCATTTCGGCTACGCGGGCGTCGACTTCGGCCTTGGGGATCTTGTCCTGTTGCAGGCCGAAGGCGATGTTCTGCGCCACGGTCATGTGCGGGAACAGGGCATAGGACTGGAACATCATGTTAATCGGCCGCTCGTACGGCGGCATGTCGGTGATGTCCACACCGTCGAGGTAGATGCGACCCTCGGTCGGGCGCTCGAAACCTGCGAGCATGCGCAGCAGCGTGGATTTGCCCGAACCCGAACCGCCGAGCAAGGCGAAGATCTCGCCTTTCTTGATTTCCAGGGACACATCGTCCACGGCAATCGTCTCGTCGAACTTCTTCGTGACCCGGTCGATTTTGACCAACACCTTCTTCGGTGTCTGGTCCCCTTCGAGGGCTTTCTTGTAGGCGCCGGAGGCAACTGCCATTTACGAAACTCCCAGAAAAAAAGAGTGCAGAGCGCCCAATACGGACGACCCTTGGATAATTTAAGCCTTACTTGCCCGTCTTGACCTTGGTCCAGCTACGGGTCATTAAACGTTGCACTTTCGGGGGTAGCTCGAAGTTGACGAATGTCCGATCGAGAACCGCCTGCGGTGGGTAAACCGCTTCGTCGGTGCGTATCGATTGCTCCATCAGTTTGTCCGCCCCTGGGTTAGGGTTGGCGTAACCGACGTAATCACTGACCTGGGCGATTACCTCAGGCTGCAGCAAATAGTTGATGTAGGCGTGGGCCTGTTTAACGTTGGTGGCGTCCTTGGGGATCGCCAGCACGTCAAACCACAGGTTGCCGCCTTCTTTTGGAATCGCGTAGGCGATGTTCACGCCCTTGCCTGCCTCAGCCGCACGGGCTTTGGCCTGGAACACATCGCCAGAGAAACCGGCCGCCACACAGATGTTGCCGTTGGCCAGGTCCGAGATGTATTTGGACGAATGGAAGTAGGTCACGTAGGGCCGTACTTTAAGCAGCTTTTCTTCGGCCTTTTTGTAGTCTTCAGGGTTGGTGCTGTTAGGGTCCAGGCCCATGTAGTTGAGCACCGCCGGCAGCATTTCATCTGCCGAGTCCATGAACGACACACCGCAGGTGGCCAGCTTCTTCATGTTTTCCGGCTCGAACAGCACAGCCCAGGAGTCGATCTTGTCGACGCCCAACACTTCCTTCACTTTGTCGACGTTGTAACCGATGCCGTTGGTACCCCAGAGGTACGGCACGGCGTACTGGTTGCCTGGGTCGTTCTTTTCCAGGCGTTTGAGCAAGGCCGGGTCAAGATTTGCGTAATTCGTCAGCAGCGATTTGTCGAGTTTCTGAAACGCCCCGGCCTTGATCTGCTTGCCGAGGAAGTGGTTGGACGGCACGACTACGTCGTAGCCGGTACGTCCGGCCAGCAACTTGCCTTCCAGGGTTTCGTTGGAATCAAACACGTCATACACGGGCTTGATGCCGGTGGCCTTTTCGAAGTTGGCCAGGGTGTCGGTACCGATATAGTCCGACCAGTTATAAATATGCACCGTCGATGCGGCCTGCACGCTGACAGCCAGCGTGACACCTGCGCCCACCAGCATGGCTTTGCGAAATAAAGAAATTGGCAAGTGGAGGTCCTCTTAAATAGTTGGGCCTGAAGTTGTTGCCCGGCAACAAAACCGGCGCGCAACTTACCCTCGATAAACCGATCCGGCAAAACTTTCTGTCATTTAATGTGCGGGAGGTGGTTTACCCCCGATGGCGGTGTGTCAGCTTGCGCATGTGTTTCTGATACAACGCCATCGGGGGCAAGCCCCCTTCCACAGGTTTTAAGGCTTACTTGCCCGATTTGATCTTGGTCCAGCTGCGCGTCATTTCACGCTGAGTTGCGGCTGGCAAGTCAGCAATGGCGTAGAGCTTGGCTTGCACATCGGCTGGCGGGTAGATGCCCGGATCGCTGGTGATGTCTTTGTCGACCAGTGCGGTGGCCTTCTCGTTACCGTTCGGGAAACGCACGCTGTTGGTGATCGACGCCATGACTTCCGGCTTGAGCAGGTAGTTCATGAACTTGTAAGCGGCGTCGACGTTTTCGGCATCTTTAGGGATGGCGACCATGTCGAAGAAGCTACCAGCGCCTTCTTTCGGAATGTCGTAGGCAACTTTCACTTTGCCACCGGCTTCAGCCGCGCGGGATTTAGCCTGCTGGATATCACCCGAGTAACCCACGGCCACGCAGATGTTGCCGTTGGCCAGGTCCGAGATGTACTTGGAGGAGTGGAAGTAGCCGATCGAAGGACGGATCTTCAGGAAGAGCGCTTCGGCTTGCTTGAGGTCCTCTTTCTTCTGGCTGTCGGTCCGCAGGCCCAGGTAATGCAGCGCGATTGGCAGCATTTCGGTCGGTGAATCGAGGAAGCTCACGCCGCAGCTTTTGAGCTTGGCGATGTTCTCAGGCTTGAGCAGGATGTCCCACGAGTCGATCTTGTCCACGCCCAGCGCAGCCTTGACCTTCTCCGGGTTGTAGCCGATGCCGATCGAACCCCACATGTACGGGAAGGCGTGCTTGTTGTCCGGGTCGCTGACCGACACGGCTTTAAGCAGGGACTTGTTCAGGTTGCTGTAGTTGGACAGCTTGGACGTGTCCAGCTCCTGGTAGACACCGGCCTTGATCTGCTTGGCGAGGAAGTTGTTCGACGGCACGACGATGTCGTAACCGGACTTGCCTGCCAGCAACTTGGCTTCCAGGGTTTCGTTGCTGTCAAAAACGTCGTACACCACTTTAATGCCCGACTCTTTTTCAAAGTTGGCGATGGTGTCCGGTGCAATGTAGTCGGACCAGTTGTAGACGTGCAGCACCTTATCGTCTGCCTGGGCCGCGCCCGCCATTGCGCCCATCAGGGACAAGGCGAGCAGGGTCTTGCCAGCGTTCTTCAAACCTAATGCCTTCATTTGGTGATGCTCCAATTTTTCTTTTTTGGGCCACGTTTTTTCATGTTCTGCGGCCCTTCCAGAGGGCAACAAAACAGGGCGACAGTCTGGCAAGTTCAGGGGCCGGCTTTCAACCAAAGCCCCTACATTTATAACTGCCCAGTGCTCTGCGCACTGAGCCTAGCACTTAGCCCTGCAATGCCGCCAAAGTCAGATCCAGGCACTTGCGCGCCTTGGTCACCAACTCGTCGATCTCAGCCTTGCTGATCACCAGTGGCGGGGAAATGATCATGGTGTCGCCCACGGCGCGCATGATCAGGCCATTGTTGAAGCAGAAGTTGCGGCAAATCATGCCCACGCCTTTGCCTTCATAACGCTTGCGCGTGGCCTTGTCCTGCACCAGCTCAATGGCGCCCAACAGACCCACTCCGCGAACTTCGCCCACCAACGGGTGATCATTGAGCTCGCGCAGACGACGCTGCAAATAGGGTGCCGTTTCGCTGTTGACCTGCTCGATGATTTTTTCATCACGCATGATGCGGATGTTTTCCAGGGCCACCGCTGCGGCCACCGGGTGACCGGAGTAGGTAAACCCGTGGTTGAAATCGCCGCCTTCGTTCAGCACCTCGACCACTTCGTCGCGCACGATCAGGCCGCCCATAGGGATGTAACCCGAGGTCAGGCCCTTGGCGATGGTCATCATGTCTGGCTTGAGGTCGTAGAAATCGCTACCGAACCACTCACCGGTACGGCCAAACCCGCAGATCACTTCGTCGGCCACAAACAAGATGTCGTATTTAGCGAGGATTTCCTTGATGCGCGGCCAGTAAGTGGCGGGCGGGACGATCACGCCACCGGCACCCTGGATCGGCTCGGCAATAAAGGCACCGACGGTGTCCACGCCCAACTCGAGGATCTTCTCTTCCAACTGGTTGGCGGCCCAGATCCCGAACTCTTCGGGGCTCATGTCGCCGCCTTCGCCGAACCAGTACGGCTGGGCGATGTGGGTGATGCCCGGGATCGGCAAGTCGCCCTGTTCGTGCATATAAGTCATGCCACCCAGGCTCGCGCCGGCCACGGTGGAGCCGTGGTAGCCGTTCTTGCGGCTGATGATGGTTTTCTTGTTCGGCTGGCCTTTGATCGCCCAGTAGTGGCGGACCATGCGCAACATGGTGTCGTTGCCTTCGGAGCCGGAACCGGTGAAGAACACGTGGTTCATGCCGGCGGGTGCGATGTCGGAAATGGCTTTGGCCAGCTCCAGCACCGGCGGGTGAGCGGTCTGGAAGAACAGGTTGTAGTACGGCAGTTCTTTCATTTGCTTGGCGGCGGCGTCAGCCAGTTCATCGCGACCATAACCGATCGCCACGCACCACAGGCCGGCCATGCCGTCGAGGATCTTGTTGCCTTCGCTGTCCCACAGGTAAACGCCGTGGGCTTTGGTGATAATCCGTGGGCCTTTCTCTTTCAATTGCTTGAAGTCGCTGAACGGCGCCAGGTGGTGATCGTTGCTCAAGGCTTGCCATTCACGGGTTTGCGGGTTGTTGCTGGACATACCAATCTCCTAGACTTTTCAGTTAAGGGCGCGCGGGTTACCCCGTGCGCCCGGCGCATCAGACGGCGAAGAGCAGGAATTCCCGCTCCCACGAACTGATCACGCGCTTGAAGTTTTCATGCTCGGCCCGCTTGACCGCGACGTAGCCTGTGATGAATTTCTGACCCAGGTATTTCTCGATGGTCTTGCTGTTTTCCATGCGTTCCAGGGCGTCTTCGATGGTCAACGGCAGACGCAGGTTGCGTCGTTCGTAACCACGACCTACCACCGGTGCGCTCGGGTTATGGCCTTCGACCATACCGATGTAGCCGCACAGCAAACTGGCGGCAATCGCCAGGTAAGGGTTGGCGTCGGCCCCCGGCAGGCGGTTTTCTACGCGGCGGTTCTGCGGGCCGGCATCCGGTACGCGCAGGCCGACGGTGCGGTTTTCTTCGCCCCATTCCACGTTGACCGGCGCCGAGGTGTCGGGGAGGAAGCGACGGAACGAGTTCACGTTGGGAGCAAACAGCGGCAGCAATTCAGGGATGAATTTCTGCAGGCCGCCAATATGGTTGAGGAACAGCTGGCTCATGCTCCCGTCTTCATTGGAGAAGACGTTCTTGCCAGTCGCGATGTCGATGATGCTCTGGTGCAGGTGCATCGCGCTGCCGGGCTCGCCGGTCATCGGCTTGGCCATAAAGGTGGCCGCCACGTTGTGCTTGAGCGCTGCTTCACGCATCGTGCGTTTGAACACCAGGATCTGGTCAGCCAGGGACAGCGCATCGCCGTGACGGAAATTGATTTCCATCTGCGCGGTACCGTCTTCGTGGATCAGCGTGTCGAGGTCCAGCTCCTGCAGTTCGCACCAGTCGTAGACGTCTTCGAACAGCGGGTCGAATTCGTTGGCGGCTTCTATAGAGAAGGACTGACGACCGGTCTCCGGGCGCCCGGAACGGCCAATCGGCGGTTGCAGCGGGAAGTCAGGGTCTTCGCAGCGTTTGGTCAGGTAGAACTCCATCTCCGGCGCCACGATGGGCTGCCAGCCTTTGTCGGCGTAGAGCTTGAGGACTTTCTTGAGCACGTTGCGCGGCGACAGCTCGATCGGGTTGCCTTGCTTGTCGTAGGTATCGTGGATCACCTGGGCGGTGGGCTCGATGGCCCAAGGCACCAGGAATACCGCGTTCTGGTCGGGACGGCAGATCATGTCGATATCGGCCGGGTCGAGCAATTCGTAATAGATGTCGTCTTCGACATAGTCGCCGGTCACGGTCTGGAGCAGAACGCTCTCGGGCAGGCGCATGCCTTTTTCGGCGATGAACTTGTTGGTCGGCGAGATCTTGCCCCGGGTAATGCCGGTGAGGTCGCCAATCATGCATTCGACTTCTGTGATCTTGTGGTCTTTCAACCAATCGGTGAGCTGGTCGAGGTTGTTACTCATAAATGCCTCTGGGCTGGGTTTCCTGGCATCCATTAAAGGCCAGGCGTTGGTTGACGCAGCATCCGCGTCGTTTTGTTCATTCAGGGTAGGAGCTTACCTGCCATTTGCTGCAGCGTTGCATTCCTCACGCCAAAGTCGTGCAGAATCATGATCGGTTCCGTGGACGGGAGCCGGTCAGAGGCAGTTGAGGTGGCAAAGAAGAGGTCGGACTGGCCGTCAAGAATATTGGCCGGTGCAGGGACATTCACGCGGGGCGAACGAACTGCGGACAACGCCTGGCTGGAGCAGGCAGAGACGCCGAGCGGCGGCAGGTGAAACATGAAGCACCCCGGTATTATTGCTGTTATGGGTTTGAATCGAGCTTAGCCTTGTTCATTTTTTTACACAACACCCCCGTAAAAAATACAACACGGCCCGCTCAAGCCTGCGAGTCCCAAGCGAATCAAATGCAAAAAACCGCCCCAAAAAGCCCCAAAAATGCCTTCACGGCGCTTTTTTAGGGCAAAAAAGGCCTCGCTTGACTTCGGCATGCCGTTCGGGTTGACTGAAACCAGAAAAGATCAATGATTGATATTTTTAACAACAAAGGTGTTGCATCATGTCGGTACCCCCGCGTGCCGTTCAGCTTAACGAAGCGAACGCGTTCCTTAAGGATCATCCTGAGGTTCTGTACGTAGACCTTCTAATTGCGGATATGAATGGTGTGGTGCGCGGTAAGCGCATCGAACGCACCAGCCTCCACAAGGTTTACGAGAAGGGCATTAACCTGCCTGCCTCTTTATTTGCCCTGGATATCAACGGCTCGACGGTGGAAAGCACCGGCCTGGGTCTGGACATCGGTGATGCTGACCGAATCTGTTATCCAATCCCCGACACCCTGTGCAATGAACCTTGGCAAAAGCGCCCTACCGCGCAATTGTTGATGACCATGCACGAACTTGAAGGTGAACCTTTCTTCGCCGATCCACGCGAAGTGCTCCGCCAAGTTGTAAGCAAATTTGACGACCTCGGTCTGACCATCTGCGCTGCCTTTGAGCTTGAGTTCTACCTGATCGACCAGGAGAACGTGAACGGCCGCCCGCAACCGCCCCGCTCGCCGATCTCCGGCAAACGCCCGCACTCGACACAGGTCTACCTGATCGACGACCTCGACGAATACGTCGACTGCCTCCAGGACATCCTGGAAGGTGCCAAAGAGCAAGGTATCCCGGCTGACGCCATCGTCAAGGAAAGTGCCCCGGCGCAGTTCGAAGTGAACCTGCACCACGTCGCCGACCCGATCAAAGCGTGCGATTACGCTGTACTGCTCAAGCGTTTGATCAAGAACATCGCCTACGACCATGAGATGGACACCACCTTCATGGCCAAGCCTTACCCAGGCCAGGCAGGCAACGGGCTGCACGTACACATTTCGATTCTGGACAAAGACGGCAAGAACATCTTTGCCAGCGAGGATCCCGAGCAGAACGCCGCATTGCGTCACGCGATCGGCGGTGTGCTGGAGACCCTACCCGCCCAAATGGCGTTCCTGTGCCCTAACGTCAACTCCTACCGTCGTTTCGGCGCACAGTTCTACGTGCCGAACTCGCCGTGCTGGGGCCTGGATAACCGCACCGTGGCGATTCGCGTACCGACCGGCTCGTCCGACGCCGTACGTATCGAACACCGTGTAGCCGGCGCCGACGCCAACCCTTACCTGTTGATGGCTTCGGTCCTGGCAGGCGTGCACCACGGTCTGACCAACAAGATCGAACCGGGCGCACCCGTGGAAGGCAACAGCTACGAGCAGAACGAGCAGAGCCTGCCGAACAACCTGCGCGATGCCCTGCGCGAGTTGGACGACAGCGAGGTGATGGCTAAGTACATCGACCCTAAATACATCGATATCTTCGTCGCCTGTAAGGAAAGTGAGCTGGAAGAGTTCGAACACTCCATCTCCGACCTTGAGTACAACTGGTACCTGCATACCGTCTAAACGACGGCTGCAGAAAAAAGAGCGCCGCAGACCTTATGGTCTGCGGCGTTTTTTTTGGATTTCTTCCAGAAGACCGGGCCGGCCTCATCGGGGGCAAGCCCCCTCCCACATTTGAATGTTCACAGATCAAAGTGTGGGAGGGGGCTTGCTCCCGATGGCGGCCTGGAAGACAACACAGACTCCTACTCATACAATGCCCGCTGCCTTGTAGGAGACTTCCATGACCACCCACCCCGCCGCCCCTCGCAAACCCCGCGCACGCAGCCAGGCGCGGATCGACGCGATTCTCGACGCCGCCCGCACCTTGCTGGCCGCCGAAGGCGTGGCAGGCCTGTCGATCTACAGCGTGGCCGAGCGCGCGCAGATTCCGCCGTCGTCGGTGTATCACTTTTTCGCCAGTGTGCCCGCGTTGCTGGAAGCATTAACCGCTGACGTCCACGCAGCCTTCCGCGCGGCCATCCAGGCCCCCATCGACCATGACTCACTCAAGCACTGGCGGGACCTGTCCTACGTGGTCGAGCAGCGCATGCTCACCATCTACAGCAACGACGCCGCCGCGCGCCAATTGATCCTGGCCCAGCACGGGCTGACCGAAGTAACCCAGGCGGATCGTCAGCATGATCTGGAGCTGGGGGATTTGATGCTGGAAGTGTTCGCCCGCCACTTTGAAGTGCCGACGCTGCCTGCCGATGTGGACGTGTTCGCCTTGGCGCTGGAGTTGAGCGACCGCGTCTACGCGCGCTCAGTGCATCAGCATGGGCTGATCACGCCGCGCATGGCGGAGGAAGGGATGCGTGTGTTTGATGCGTATGTGGGGCTGTATTTACCGGCGTATCTGCCTAAGCGCTGAACCCTGGGTTGGCTGGGCGGGCCTCATCGGGGGCAAGTCGAATCGTCGCACCGCCCCTCCCACATATTGATCTGTGAACACATTCAAAATGTGGGAGGGGGGCTTGCTCCCGATAGCGGTCCAAGTGATCACAACTTGGCGATCGACACCTCAGTCGACTTCACGAAGGCAATCACTTCGCTGCCGATCACCAGTTCCAGCTCTTTGACCGAGCGAGTAGTGATCACGGAAGTGACGATACCGGACGCGGTCTGCACGTCGATTTCCGACAGCACGTCGCCGACTACGATTTCCTTGATGGTGCCTTTGAACTGGTTACGCACGTTGATAGCTTTAATAGTCATGGTGTTCTTCCTTCGCGGGACAAGTGAGTTATTGAGCCCAACGCAATTGCGTAGGCAGCGGTGAAACAGGTTCGGGTTCCGGCGGTGTACCGGGCAACGACAGCACACGGTTGAGCACTTCAGCTTCCAGTGCGGCCAGGCGGTGTGAGCCACGGGCACGCGGACGTGGAAGATCAACGATCAGATCGAGGCCGATCTCGCCGTCTTCGATCAGGATCACCCGGTCGGCAATCGCCACCGCTTCGCTGACGTCATGGGTCACCAGCAACACAGTGAAGCCGTGCTTCTGCCAAAGGTTTTCGATCAGTTGCTGCATCTCGATGCGAGTCAGGGCATCCAGAGCCCCCAACGGTTCATCAAGCAGCAGCAGGCGCGGTTGGTGGATCAGCGCACGCGCCAGGGCGACACGTTGCTTCTGGCCACCCGACAGAGCCGCCGGCCATTCATTGGCACGCTCGGCCAGGCCGACCGCTTCCAACGCCTCCAGCGCTTTAGGGCGCCAGTTGCCGGTGAGCCCCAGACCCACGTTGTCGATGATCTTTTTCCACGGCAGCAAACGTGCTTCCTGGAACATCAACCGCGTGTCTTCAATCGCTTCGCTCAGCGGCGCAGAACCGGCCAGCAACTCGCCGCCGCTGGCTTTGTCCAGACCCGCCAGCAGGCGCAGCAAGGTACTTTTGCCGCAACCGCTGCGGCCGACCACGGCCACAAACTGGCCAGCCGGAATGTGCAGATCAATCTCTTTGAGCACTTCACGTGCGCCGAAAGATTTGCGCAATTTGCGCACCGCCAGAGGAATTCCCTTCAGCAGGCGCGGAGGTTGTTGAGCTGTCATGCCGCACCGCCTTTATTCACTTGATACGCCGGATGCCAGCGCAACCAAACCCGCTCCAGACCGCGCGCGGCCAGATCGGCGAGTTTGCCGAGGATCGCGTACATCACGATGGCCAGTACCACCACGTCGGTTTGCAGGAATTCACGGGCGTTCATTGCCAGATAGCCGATGCCCGAGCTGGCGGAGATGGTTTCCGCAACGATCAGCGTCAACCACATAAAGCCCAGAGCAAAGCGCACGCCCACCAAAATCGAGGGCAGCGCGCCCGGCAGGATCACTTGCCAGAACAGGCTGAAACCGGACAAACCGTAGCTGCGCGACATTTCCACCAGCGCCGGGTCGACGTTGCGGATGCCGTGATAGGTGTTCAGGTAGATCGGGAACAACGTGCCGAGGGCGACCAGGAAAATCTTCGCGGTCTCGTCAATCCCGAACCACAGGATCACCAGCGGAATCAGCGCCAGGTGCGGCACGTTGCGGATCATCTGCACCGAGCTGTCCAGCAGGCGCTCGCCCCATTTCGACAAACCGGTGATAAAGCCCAGCCCCAGGCCGATGCTGCCACCGATCACAAAGCCCAGGCCGGCGCGCCAGCCACTGATGGCCAAGTGCGTCCAGATTTCGCCGCTGGCCACCAGGTGAACACCGGCTTCAATCACCGCACTGGGCGCCGGCAGAATGCGCGTCGACAACCAGCCCGCCGACACCGACAACTGCCACACCGCCAGTAATAGAATCGGCAGCACCCAAGGCGCTACGCGATGGCTCAATTTTTCAAAGTTCATAACGCCGCCTCAGCTCTGTGACGCAGCTTTGGGAAGGATGTCGTTGGCGACCATTTCACCGAACGGGCTGACGTAACCGGCGCTTTTCGGCAGTTCGGGACGTTCGATGTCCAAGTGCGGAAACAGCAGTTCAGCCACCCGATACGACTCTTCCAGGTGCGGATAACCGGAGAATATGAAGGTGTCGATGCCAAGCGCAGCGTACTCCTTGACCCGCGCCGCAACGGTTGGGCCATCGCCCACCAGCGCGGTGCCCGCACCGCCACGCACCAGGCCGACACCGGCCCACAGGTTGGGGCTGACTTCGAGGTTGTCGCGGTTGCCGCCATGCAAGGCAGCCATGCGCTGCTGACCGACGGAATCGAAGCGCGCCAAGGAAGCCTGGGCACGGGCGATGGTGTCGTCGTCCAAGTGGGAGATCAGTTTGTCGGCGGCTTTCCAGGCCTCATCGTTGGTTTCGCGCACGATCACATGCAGGCGAATGCCGAAGCGCACGGTGCGCCCGAGTTTCGCGGCCTTGGCCCGTACCTGTTCGATTTTCTCGGCGACTGCGGCCGGTGGCTCGCCCCAGGTCAGCACCATCTCCACCTGTTCGGCTGCCAGGTCCTGGGCCGCTTCGGAGGAACCGCCAAAGTACAGCGGCGGACGCGGTTGCTGGATCGGCGGGTAGAGCAACTTGGCGCCTTTGACGCTGATGTGCTCGCCGTCGTAATCCACGGTTTCGCCTTCCAGCACGCGGCGCCAGATGCGGGTGAATTCCACCGAAGCCTGATAGCGCTCTTCGTGACTGAGGAACAAGCCATCACCGGCCAGCTCTTCCGGATCACCACCGGTCACCAGGTTGAATAACGCACGGCCGCCGGACAGTCGATCCAAGGTCGCGGCCTGACGCGCCGCCACCGTCGGGGAAATGATCCCGGGGCGCAACGCGACAAGGAATTTCAAACGCTGGGTCACCGGGATCAGCGAGGCGGCCACCAGCCACGAGTCTTCGCAGGAGCGACCGGTGGGGATCAGCACCCCGCCGAATCCCAAGCGGTCAGCGGCCTGGGCCACTTGCTGCAGATAACCGTGATCAACGGCGCGAGCGCCTTCGGCGGTGCCAAGGTAATGGCCGTCGCCGTGGGTAGGCAGGAACCAGAAAATATTGAGGCCCATGGAGTTGTCTCCTGAAGAAGTCGAATTACGGCGCTTTGGCCACAGCGGCGGGTGGCGTCCAGATCACGTCCTTGATGCTCAAGGGTTTGGGGATCAATTTGAGTTGGTAGAAGCTGTCGGCGATCTTTTGCTGGGCGGCGACCACTTCCGGGGTCAGGAACAGCGCGCCGTAGCCTTGGCGTTTCACCGAGGTCAGGGTGATATCCGCCGGCAGGCCGAGCAGTGGCGCGACTTGTTCAGTCACTTCCTGGGGGTTGGCCTTGGACCATTCGCCCACGGCGCGCACTTCTTCAATCAGTGCCTTGACCACTTCAGGGTGCTGCTCGGCGTAGGGCTTGGTCGCCAGGTAGAACTGATGGTTGTCGGCGATGCCGGTGCCGTCACGCAGGGTGCGGGCTTGCAATTGTTTCTCGGCGGCAGCTTGGTACGGGTCCCAGATCACCCAGGCGTCTACGCTGCCACGCTCGAACGCGGCGCGGGCATCGGCGGGCGGCAGGAACACGGTTTGTACGTCGGTGTATTTGAGGCCGGCGTCTTCCAGGGCACGTACCAGCAGGTAGTGCACGTTGGAGCCTTTGTTGAGCACGATTTTCTTGCCCTTGAGCTCGGCCACCGATTTGATCGTCGAGTCTTTCGGTACCAGGATCGCTTCACTGGTTGGCGCTGGCGGCTCGTAGGCTACGTAGAGAAGATCGGCACCGGCGGCCTGGGCGAACACCGGCGGGGTTTCGCCGGTCACGCCGAAGTCGATGGAGCCCACGTTCAGGCCTTCAAGCAGTTGCGGACCACCGGGAAACTCGGTCCATTGCACCTGCACGCCCTGGGCGGCCAAGCGCTTTTCCAGGGTGCCCTTGGCTTTGAGCAGAACCAGCGTGCCGTATTTCTGATAGCCGATCCGCAGTGTCTCGGCGGCTTGAGCTTGAACGATGGCGCCGAAGGACACAGCCGCAGCAAACAGTGCGACCAGACCACGACGCAAGATGACAGTGCGCATGGCGCTCTCTCCAAATATGCGATTAGGGTTTTGGCTGCACCTGCTTGGCCGTTAGCGGCTGAGTAAGGTGAGTGTTTCTTAAAGGGTGAGGCTCAGATGCTCCAGCGAGCAGTCAACAAACGGTCATTCAACACATGGGGGTCCAGCGGTTTAGGGCGGCGGGCCATGGCGCTGTAGAGCGTTTCCAAAGCCTCATGCAAACGGTGTTCAAGCACCGGCACCAGTTGCGCCTGGGCGCTGCCTTCGGCGTAAGCAATCTGGCTATCTTCGGCAAAAATGCCGTGGAGCAATTCCTGGGCTTTCAACGCCGACAACACTGGCTTGAGCGCGTAGTCCACCGCCAACATATGGGCGATGCTGCCGCCGGTTGCCATCGGCAATACGATCTTGTGGGCCAGGGCGCGTTCGGGCAGCAGGTCGAGCACGGTTTTCAGCGCACCCGAGAACGAAGCCTTGTACACCGGAGTGGCGATTACCAGGCCATCCGCATTAGCCACCTGTTGCAGCAAGTCGATGACCTTTGGGCTATCGAAGCGCGCGTGCAGCAAGTCTTCGGCCGGGAAGTCCCGTACCTGATAACTCACCACTTCAACGCCTTTGTCTTGCAACCATTGACGGGTTTTTTCCAGCAAGACCCCGGAGCGGGAACGCTGGCTGGGACTGCCTCCAAGTGTTACGACCAACATGCAGGAATTCCTTGAGCAAGTGCCGGCGGTTCGCTGTGCGGCGATGGCGCCAATATGTGACAGACCTTATCAGCAGATTTATATATCTATAAATCTTATTTTTTCATTTGTTTATTCTTTAAATGCATATGTAGTTCGTAAACCGCCAGGCGAAAAAAAAGGCCGTAAAAACGGCCTGAAAACCCCTGCTATGTGATTCGGTTTGCAACTTGAAATGCAGTCAAAATGTGGTGGCTTGCTCCCGATTACGGTGTGTCAGTGACCAACAAATTGGCTGATCCACCGAAATCGAGGGCAAGCCCTCTCCCACACAGTTATGTGCTAACGATTGGGCTGTGGAGTAAGCCGCAGATACGGCTTCACCGCCCGATAACCCTTCGGAAAGCGCTTCTTGATCTCTTCCTCATCCTTGAGCGACGGCACGATCACCACTTCATCACCGTCCTGCCAGTTGGCGGGAGTGGCGACTTTGTAGTTATCGGTCAGTTGCAGCGAGTCGATGACCCGCAGGATTTCGTGGAAGTTGCGACCCGTACTGGCCGGATAAGTGATGGTCAGGCGAATCTTTTTGTTCGGGTCGATCACGAACAGAGAGCGCACCGTGAGGGTGTCATTGGCGTTTGGATGGATCAGGTCGTAAAGGTCCGAAACCTTGCGGTCGGCGTCGGCGAGGATCGGGAAGTTGACGATAGTGTTCTGGGTTTCGTTGATGTCTTCGATCCACTTGTGGTGCGAATCCACCGGGTCGACCGACAGGGCGATGGCTTTGACGCCGCGTTGGGCGAACTCGTCCTTGAGCTTGGCGGTAAAACCAAGCTCGGTCGTGCACACCGGGGTGAAGTCCGCCGGATGGGAAAACAACACACCCCAGCTATCGCCCAACCATTCGTGGAAACGAATCTTGCCGGCGCTGGAATCCTGTTCGAAGTCGGGGGCGATATCGCCCAGTCTTAGGCTCATGGTGTGGCTCCTGGTGAGTGCTTATGGAGCCCACTGTGCATGGATTAGAGATTATTTAAAAAGAATAAATATCGATTTATCTAGACGATAAAGGAATATTAAAAATGTGTTCATTGGACGCCGGAAACGGTGAAGGGCACCATCGTTTCCAAGGTTCGAGAAGGCCTTGAGACGCTGTACAAAGAGGGGTTCAGGAAGGGCTTGCGGGGGTTGAGCCCGACTTGAAAAGCAAGACACCTTGCCCGGCGTTGCGCCGGGCAAGGTTTTTACAGTCTTACAACAGCTTCAAGCTACTAGAACAGTGGCAGCGAGTAGCTGACGATCAGGCGGTTTTCGTCCTGATCGCGCTGGCCGGCAATATCGTTGCGCCACATGGCGTTTTTCCAGGCTACGCCAACGTTCTTCAGCGGACCTTGTGGCACGACGTAGGCAACAGTGATGTCACGTTCCCACTCGCTCGCGCCGTTGGAGTTTGTCTGGACCTGAGCAACACCCACTCGGCCACGGGTATCGATATTGTCGCCACGCAGGTAAACCACACCAGCGGTCAAGCCAGGTACGCCAATCTTGGCGAAGTCATACGCGTAGCGAGCTTGCCAGGTACGTTCGCCAGCACGGGCAAACTTGGCAATCTGCGAGTCAGTGGTCAGATAAGCCGACGCACCATCGCCCTGGTTCAGGAACGGGAAGTCACTGTTGCCGTTGCTGGCCTGGTAACCGCCACCGAAGGTGTGACCTTCAACGGTGTACAGAAACAAGCCGCTGTACAGGTTGTTGTCGACTTTACCTTTGACGATATTAGCGCCGGCGGCGTTAGTACCGTAGTCACCGCTGGTGAAGTAGTTGGCGTCGTTGCTGTTGTTACCGTCAGAGCGGCTATTGAAGTAGCGCAAGTCGGTTTTCAACACGCCAGGACCGATAGCCCAGTTGTGCAGCAGGCCCAGGAAGTGTTGCTTGTAGAACTGGTCCAGATTGCCGTAGTAGTACTGGGCAGTCAGGTCTTTGGTGATCTTGTAGTCGCCACCGGCGTAGATGAACTTGTTGCTGTCGCGACCCGCAGCTGTACGACCGTTGGCACCTGCGATGGACAGGTTTTCAACGTTGCTGGAGTTACGACCCTTGGCCTTCTCGATCTGACCCGCTACCAGCGTGAAGTCCTTGATATCGTTGGTAGTAATCTGGCCACCCTGGAAGGTTTGCGGCAGCAGACGACCATCGTTGGTCACCAGAACCGGCAGCTTTGGCTGCAGCGTGCCCAGCTTCAATTCGGTCTGGGAGATCTTGGCTTTGGCAGTCAGGCCCAGGCTGGAGTAGTTATCAACGGCTTCGCCATTGGACTTGCTCGGGAAAACCGTGCCGCCGTAAGAGCCAGCGTTGCCAGTCGACGGAGCAGTGGCGCCGTTGGTGCCGCCGCCCGAATCCAGACGCACGCCCAGCAGGCCGATAGCGTCAAGACCAAAGCCTACGGTGCCTTGGGTGTAACCGGAGATGAAGCGCAGGTCGAAAGCCTGGCCCCACTCTTCCGACTTGTTCTGCGCGCCGGCTGCTTTGGTAGCGTCGTCACGGTTATCAGTGTTGATGTAGAAGTTACGCAGACCCAGTGTGGCCTTGCTGTCTTCGATGAAACCGGCAGCGCCTGCTTGCTGGGCGATTGCGCCCAAAGCTACAGCCAAAGCCAAGGTGGACTTCTTCATGTACCGCTCCTCTCATTTCTAATTTTTGTATTTCTTTGGTCTCGGGTCTGACGCCCTCGATCCACAGATGCGCGATTACCACCGGATAGTGACTGACAAGTCAATCGTAACCTTGTGTGTCTACTACCTTCGTCTAATCGCAGTTGATTTGGTCCCTGCAGGGTAATGAGTTTTTCATACACCCAAAAAGAATTATTTCATTCTTTTTCATACGATCTGGGAATAAGCCTTTGCATGAAAAGGACCGGTCAGGATAGACCACCCGCTCCATAAGCTAATTCCTAAAGGGTATTTATTAGCGCTTTTTTAGATCGATTAGTGTGACGACTCTGCTGCATACGTCACCCACGATCAAAAAGGCGACGCCATCATGGCCAAACGCATATCCTCCCGTCAATTTGTTACAGTTTTTGTGTCACTAATAGTTTCTTTTGCTGTCCAAGCCGCCGATTTGACCATCGGCTACCAAACCGGCATCGATCCCAGCAAGGTCCCACAGGCCGATGGCGCCTATGAAAAGGCCATTGGCGAGAAGATTGCCTGGCGCCGCTTCAACAGTGGTCCGGAAGTCGTAACGGCCATCGCCTCCGGCGATGTGCAAATCGGCAACCTCGGGTCCAGCCCCCTGGCAGCTGCTGCCTCGCGCAATCTACCCATCGTCGCGTTCATCGTATCGGCGCAGATCAATAGTTCTGAAGCCCTGGTAGTTCGCAACGGCAGCGGCATCGATAAACCCGAAGACTTGATCGGCAAGACGATCGCGACGCCCTTTGTCTCGACGTCTCATTACAGCCTGCTCGGCGCCTTGAAGCACTGGGGTCTGGGCACCAAGCAAGTCAAAGTGGTCAACCTGCAACCGGCTGAAATTGCCGCTGCGTGGAAACGTGGGGATATCGATGGAGCCTTCGTGTGGTCGCCTGCGCTGGGAGAAATCCGCAAGACCGGCAAAACCCTGACTGACGCGGCCCAGGTGGGCCAGTGGGGTGCTCCGACGTTTGAAGTCTGGGTGGCGCGCAAGGATTTTGCGGAGAAACATCCTGAGGCAGTGGCCAAGTTTGCCAAGGTGACCCTGGACGCGTTCGCCGATTATGCCGCCCATAAAGACAGCTGGACGGTGGACTCGGAGCCGATGCAGAAAATCGCCAAATTGACAGGCTCTAATGCCGCGGACATTCCCGAGCTGCTGGCAGGCACCACATTCCCGGATGCCCAAGCGCAGCAAACCGATGCGCTGCTCAAAGGCGGCACGGCGAAGGCGATTGGGGAGACAGCGAAATTCTTGAAGGAGCAGGGGAAGGTTGAGACGGTGCTACCGGACTATTCAGCCTTTGTGACCGACAAATTCATCAAAGACTAAACTCGGTAAAAAACGTGGGAGGGGGCTTGCTCCCGATGGAGGTGTATCAGTCGACATCTCTCTGACTGATACACCTCCATCGGGAGCAAGCGCCCTCCCACATTTGGATCTCCAGCGCTTTGAAGATCGGGTTTACAGCGCCTTTTCGAAAATCTTCGAATTACGCTGATAGTTGTACAGCGACGCCCGCGCCGACGGCAGTCGGTCCACAGTACTCGGTACAAAACCACGCTCACGGAACCAGTGCGCGGTGCGAGTGGTGAGGACGAACAAGGTCTTCAAGCCTTGGGCACGGGCGCGTGTTTCGATGCGCTCGAGTAACTCATCACCACGACCGCCATGGCGATACTCCGGGTTCACCGCCAGGCACGCCAGCTCACCCGCATCCGAATCGGCAATCTGATAAAGCGCCGCACAGGCGATGATCATGCCTTCGCGCTCGACCACGCTGAACTGCTCGATTTCACGCTCCAGCACTTCCCGCGAACGGCGTACCAGGATGCCCTGCTCTTCCAGCGGGCTGATCAGATCAAGCAAACCACCGACGTCTTCGATCGCCGCTTCGCGCACCAGTTCGAATTGCTCCTGGGCCACCAGCGTGCCGCCGCCATCGCGTGTAAACAGTTCGGTGAGCAGCGCGCCATCTTCGGCGTAGCTGACGATATGGCTGCGCCCTACCCCGCCCCGGCAAGCCTCGGCCGCGGCATCGAGCAGTTCGGCCTGGTAGTTGCTACTGCCCAGGCGTTGCAGGTGAGCCGGTACTTGTTGCGGACGCAGTTCGCGCACCAACCGGCCATTTTCATCGATCAGGCCGGGGTCGGCGCCGAACAGCAACAGTTTGTCGGCTCCCAGGTCGATGGCGGCGCGGGTGGCGACGTCTTCGCAGGCCAGGTTGAAGATTTCACCGGTAGGCGAGTAACCCAATGGCGACAGCAGCACGATGGAGCGCTCGTCCAGCAGGCGATTAATACCTTTGCGGTCGACCCGACGCACTTCGCCGGTGTGGTGATAGTCCACGCCTTCCAACACGCCGATCGGGCGCGCGGTCACGAGATTGCCGCTGGCCACGCGCAGGCGCGAGCCTTGCATCGGCGACGAGGCCATGTCCATCGACAAGCGCGCTTCAATAGCGATACGCAGGTGGCCGACGGCGTCGATAACGCATTCCAGCGTCGGCGCGTCGGTGATACGCATACCTTCGTGATAAGCCGGGATCAGGCCGCGCGCTTCAAGGCGCGCTTCGATCTGTGGGCGCGAGCCATGAACCAGCACCAACCGCACGCCCAGGCTGTGCAGCAGCACCAGGTCGTGGACGATATTGCCGAAGTTGGGATGGTCCACACCGTCGCCAGGCAGCATGACTACAAAAGTGCAGTCGCGGTGGGCGTTGATGTAGGGCGAAGCGTGACGAAGCCAATTGACGTATTCGGGCATAACACCTGGGCCTGTAATAAAAAGCAGCCAAAAAAGGATGAATCGTGAAAACGCACAGCGGGCTGATGGTTATCGTCGGAACAGGCTTGGCGACACGCTCGCTCTCCTTCTATGTACGAATAGGCTGGGGTTAATTTATGCAGGTTTCAGGCAGTAATGGTCGATCAGTTCCCGCAATAGACGCACTGTAGGCGTCAAGCGTGACATTTCGAGGTACTCACCCGGTTGGTGGGCGCAGGCGATGTCGCCAGGGCCAAGCACCAGGGTTTCACAACCAAGGCGCTGAAGATAAGGCGCTTCGGTGCCGAACGCTACTGCTTCGGCACGATGACCGGTCAATCGTTCCGCAACCCGCACCAGTTCGGCGTCTTCCGATTGTTCGAACGGCGGCACCTCGGGGAACAGCGGCGCATAGTCGATCTTGACCTGATGCCGCTCGGCCAAGGGTTCGAGCTTCTGCCGGATGGCTGCACGCAACACCTGTGGGTCCATGCCCGGCAAGGGCCGCAGGTCGAACTCCAGGGAGCACTGACCGCAGATGCGGTTCGGGTTGTCGCCGCCGTGGATACAGCCGAAGTTCATGGTCGGCTGCGGTACGCTGAATTGCGGGTTGCGGTACTCGCGCTGCCAGGCCAGGCGCAGGCCACGCAACTCGCCGATGGCATCGTGCATGGCTTCGAGGGCGCTGTGGCCCAGGCTTGGATCCGACGAATGGCCGCTGCGCCCAAGGATGTCGATGCGCTCCATCATCACGCCCTTGTGCAGGCGGATCGGCTTGAGCCCGGTGGGCTCGCCGATCACCGCCGCACGGCCCAGAGGGCGCCCGGCTTCGGCCAGCGCGCGGGCGCCGGACATGGAGCTTTCTTCGTCGCAGGTGGCGAGGATCAGTAGCGGTTGCTTGAACGGTTGGTCCAGCAGCGGCAACACGGCTTCGATGGCCAGGGCGAAAAAGCCCTTCATGTCGCAACTGCCCAATCCTACCCAGCGGCCGTCGACTTCCGTCAGCTTGAGCGGGTCGGTTTTCCACAGGGCGGCGTCATAAGGGACGGTGTCGCTATGACCGGCCAGCACCAGTCCACCGGGGCCGCTGCCGAAGCTGGCCAAGAGGTTGAACTTGCCGGGGCTGACTTGCTGGATGTCGATGGCAAAACCCAGATCACCCAGCCAACTGGCGAGCAAATCGATCACGGGCCGGTTGGTCTGGTCGAGAGACGCTTGGGTGCAACTGACCGACGGCGCGGCAATCAAGGCGGCAAACTGCTCTTTCATGGACGGTAACGGCATGCGCGGTCTCTCAACTTCCCGGATGAGCCCCACTATAGAGCCATCTGCACGACACAATAAACCGTTGCGGCACGTTGCCGGGCTCAGTCCTGTACACTGCACGACCTTGGCAGCCACACTTTTCCCCGGCTGCGCTCCCGATCCTGGATTTTCCGGCCATGCAGAAAGAAACCGAAATCAAGCTACGCGTCAGCCGCGAAACACTCGCCGCGCTGCGTGAGCACCCGTTACTGAAAAAACGCAACAAAAGTGGCTGGGAACGCCGTGAGTTGATGAACCAGTACTTTGACACCCCCGAGCGCGACCTGGCCCAGGCAAAAGTCGCCCTGCGCCTGCGCAAAGACGGTGACGACATTATCCAGACCCTCAAGACCCGTGGCCAAAGCGTCGCCGGTTTGTCGGAACGCAATGAGTACAACTGGGACCTGCCCAAAGCCAAGCTCGACGTGAAGAAACTCGACGGCGAATGCTGGCCCGAGCAATTGGCCGAGCTGGACAAGAAGACCCTCAAGCCGATCTTCACCACCGACTTCGTGCGTGAACGCGCTGAAATCGCCTGGGGCCGCGGTAAGGCCAAAGTCGTGATCGAAGCCGCCCTGGACTTGGGCCACGTGGTGGTCGGCAAACAGAAAGAAGAAATCTGCGAGCTGGAGTTGGAACTGCGCGAAGGCGAACCAGCGGCCTTGCTGGAGCTGGCCGCTGAACTGGCCGCGACGCTTGCCCTGATGCCGTGCGATATCAGCAAGGCCGAGCGCGGCTATCGCCTGTACGACGCCAGCAGCTACTCCCTGAGCCTGCCGGCGCCGCAGATCCACGCCGAAATGCCGTTGGACGACGCCTTTGCCGCGATCATGTGGCACCTGTTGGGCAGCAGCCAACGCCTGGCCGAACAATATCGCTTCAATGGCCACTGGCGCCTGCTGCAAGACTGGGTCGACAACCTCGGCGAATTGCGCGCCCTGATCGGCAGCCTCGGCCAGGCCGCACCGCGTCAATCCACCAGCGAACTGCGCAGCGTACTCGATGCCTTGCTGGAAGATTGGCGCCCACTGGTACAAGCCGGTGACGACGATGAAGACATCCGCAAAGCCGCACCGGAGCAATTCGTCGAAGAGTTGGAAGACGTGCGTTGGGGCCTGTTCTCACTGAACCTGTCGCGATGGCTGCTCGCCCGCACCTGGACCGCCGACCGCAACGTGCGTGGCAACCGTCAGGGCGCTGCGCAAATCACCAACTGGCTGCCACGCCTGTTGGCCGAAGATGCCGTCGCCCTGCAACTGCCGCGCTACCAGCAACAACCGGAAGACCTGGCCGAGCAACTGCCGCGTATCGAACGCATCCAGGCCTGGCTGCACCATGCGCGTAACGTGGTGGATATTCCTGAGCTGGACCGTTTGTACGGCGAACTGAACAAGTTGGCGCAATTGGCCAACCAGCCGATCACTGATGAATCGCTGGATGCGCGTATGCATCAGGCGATTGCGGTGTATCAGAACCGTGCCTGGAAGACTCTTCTGCGTCTGTAATACCACCATCGGGGGGCAATCCCCTCCCACATTTTGACGCGTTTCAACTGTGGGGGGGGGACTTGCCCCCGATGAAGCCCCCGCTGTCAGCGCTAGACTGGCAGGGAAGTGGTGGACTTGATTTCCGACAACGCCACAATCGAATTCACCTCCTGAATCCCCGGCACCATCGACAATTTCTCAAAGAAAAACCGCTCGTACGCCTCGATGTCCGACGTCACGATGCGCAGCAGAAAATCCACCGCCCCCATTAGCACATAGCACTCCAACACTTCCGGAAAGCCGCGAATCGCATCGGTGAACTCAGTGAAGTTGGATCGGCCGTGGGCGTTGAGTTTGACCTCGGCAAAAATCTGCGTGTTGAGGCCGATCTTCTTGCGATCCAACAACGTCACCTGCCCGCGGATCACACCTTCCTCCTTCAGCCGCTGGATTCGTCGCCAGCATGGCGACTGGGACAAACCCACCTGTTCGGCAATCTGTGCACTGGAAAGCGAAGCGTCCTCCTGCAACAGGGCCAGGATGCGACGGTCGTAAGCGTCTAACTCGCTATGCATAGAAATACCTATTACTGAATCGAACTTGAATTGATCTATTCGATTTTTAGCAAAACATGCCCATCTTAGATAAGAAATCTCCGCTGGCGAATGTAAAAATTCCTTCCATCGAATCTGGAGAGTCAGCATGCACGCCGTCGAAACCATCCAACCTGCTGCGCGCGCCGATGCGTGGGCTGTCACCAGCGCCCATTGCCAGGCGCACTACCAGATCGTCGCCGAGGCGGAGCCCGATGTGTTGTGCCGAGTACTCAACTATTTTGCGTTGCAGTTTCTGACGCCTCGGCACGTCGCCGTGAATCGGGAAGACGACCTGCTGAACATCGATATCGTGATCGATGGCCTGAGCTGGCATCGGGCCCAAGTCATCGGTGAAAAGATTCGAAACCTGATCAGCGTGTGCGCTCTGGACATGTGGTCAGCTGATTCCGTGGGGCCTATAGCGGTGGTTGCAGCCGCTCAGTAAAGACCTGCAACACACACTGGGAGGATGAAACTCGGGAGCTGGCTAGCCTGAAATTTCGTCCAAGGCTACCCAGGAACACCTTCATGTCTGTTGATCAGCGATTGGAACTGCATGCGTTGCTGCCGGCCTTGGTGGAGGAAGGTTTGATCACTCCCGACGCCGCGCAGCGGTTATCGGCGGCGCGCCCCGACAACGCTCAACACCCGTTGGAGCGCATCGCCGCCCATGGGCCTTCCCTGGAAACCCTGACCCAATGGCTTGCCCAGCGTGTCCGGCAACCTTATCTGCGTATCGACCCGTTGAAGATAGATGTCGCAACAGTGGTGCCACTGATGTCCCACGCGTTCGCCCAGCGCCACGCCATTCTTGCCGTGGCCGTGGATGCGCATACCGTTACCGTCGCCAGCGCCCAGCCCCACGTCAGCAGTTGGGAATCCGGACTGGCGCAAGTACTCAAGCGTTCGATCAAGCGAGTGGTTGCAAACCCTCAGGATATCCAGCGGTGTATCAGCGAGTTTTACCGGCTGGCGAAGTCCGTCAGCGGGGCCGATCAAAAGGTCGCGGTGCCGGGTAACTTCGAGTTGCTGAACCTTGGCGCCAGCGACCAGGAGCCGGACGCGAATGACGCACATATCGTTAATATCGTCGACTGGCTGTTGCAGTACGCCTTCGCACAGCGGGCCAGCGATATTCATATCGAGCCTGGCAGTGAGCAGGGCCGGGTACGTTTTCGCATTGATGGGCTGCTGCACGACGTCTATCAATTTCCACCCCAGGTGACGATGGCGGTGGTCAGCCGCCTGAAAAGCCTGGGGCGGATGAACGTGGCAGAAAAGCGCAAGCCCCAGGATGGCCGGGTCAAGACCAAAAGCCCGACGGGCGCAGAAGTTGAGTTGCGTCTGTCGACCTTGCCCACAGCCTTCGGCGAGAAACTGGTGATGCGGATTTTCGACCCCCAGGTGCTGCTCAAGGATTTTGACCAGTTGGGTTTATCCACCGAGAACCAGCACCGCTGGCACGCGATGACGCGCCAGACCAACGGCATCATCCTCGTCACCGGTCCTACCGGCTCAGGCAAGACCAGCACTCTTTACACCACGCTCAAGCAACTGGCGACCCAGGAGGTCAACCTGTGCACGGTGGAAGATCCGATCGAGATGGTCGAGCCGGCCTTTAACCAGATGCAGGTGCAGCACAACATCGACCTGACCTTCGCCAGCGGCATCCGCGCTCTGCTGCGCCAAGACCCGGACATCATCATGATCGGCGAGATTCGCGATCAGGAAACCGCAGAAATGGCTATCCAGGCCGCACTGACCGGGCACTTGGTCCTCTCGACGCTGCACACCAACGATGCGCCCAGCGCCATTAGCCGCTTGCAGGAACTGGGCATCGCTCATTATTTGATCAAGGCCACCTTGTTGGGTGTTATGGCGCAACGCTTGGTACGAGTGCTGTGCCCCCATTGCAAGCGCTCGACGGGCGATGTCCACGAGGCCGTCGGATGTGCGGAATGTCGGAACAGCGGGTACCGGGGACGCGCAGGGGTCTACGAAATCATGGTGTTGAATGAGTCGATCAAAGCACTGATCACTCCGGGCGCCGACGTGCAGACCTTACGCCAGGCAGCTATTGCGCAAGGCATGTGCAGCCTGCGCATGGCCGGATTGAGGAAGGCGCAAGCTGGGCTGACCACGATGGCCGAAGTGTTGCGAGTAACGCCTGGGGATTCGGTAACAAATCCTTTGGTTACGGCGCGCTGAAATCGTTCTTATCTGTGACAACACCGTTACACTCGGCCAACAGTCGTTTAACTGACACCATCAGATAGGGAATCGCTATGCAGATCGGAACCGTACTGCTTCTTTTCGTGGGCTTGGCCGCCGCCATATTATTCATGGGCTTCAAGGTGGTGCCTCAAGGCTACCAGTGGACCGTCGAGCGTTTCGGCCGTTATACCAACACCCTCAAGCCTGGCCTGAACATCATCATCCCGGTCATGGATCGCATCGGTCGCAAGATCAACGTGATGGAGAGCGTGCTGGATATTCCACCCCAGGAAGTCATCACCGCCGACAACGCCACCGTACAGATCGACGCCGTGTGTTTCTTCCAGGTTGTCAATACCGCCCAGGCCGCCTACGAGGTCAACAACCTCGAACACGCCATCCGCAATTTGCTGCAAACCAATATCCGCACCGTGCTCGGCTCCATGGAGCTGGATGCCATGCTCAGCCAGCGTGACGGCATCAACGAAAAACTGCTGCGCACCGTGGATGAAGCCACCGCTCCGTGGGGCATCAAGATCACCCGTATCGAGATCAAAGACATCAGCCCGCCCGCCGACCTGATGGCCGCCATGTCCGGCCAGATGAAAGCCGAGCGGATCAAGCGTGCGCAAATCCTTGAGGCCGAAGGCCTGCGAGCATCGGCAATCCTAACTGCCGAAGGCAAGAAGCAGGCACAGATTCTTGAAGCTGAAGGTGGACGCCAAGCCGCATTCCTGGAGTCTGAAGCCCGTGAGCGTCAAGCAGAGGCTGAAGCCCGTGCAACCCAGGTGGTCTCCGAGGCCATCGCCACCGGTAACGTGCAGGCCATCAACTACTTCGTTGCGCAAAAATACATCGACGCCTTGGGCAAACTTGCCTCGGCCAACAACAGCAAGGTCATCCTGATGCCGCTTGAAGCCAGCCAGGTGATCGGTGCGGTGGGCGGCATCGGCGAGATCGTCAAGGCAACGTTCGATAACAAGAAAGGTTGAGGCCGTCGCCATGTGGGATTTCCTGCAGCATCTTTCATTCTGGGATTGGCTGGCGCTGGGTACAGTGCTGTTGATTCTTGAAGTGTTCGGCGCCGGTGGTTACCTGCTATGGATGGGTATCGCAGCAGCAGCCGTAGGCGTTATCAAGTTCCTGATGCCGCCCCTGGGACCGGAATGGCAACTGCTGCTGTTCGCCGTGTTGTCGATATTGACAGCGGTCTACTGGTGGAAACGCCAGCGAAGCAGCGCAAAGGCCAGTGACCAACCGGGGCTCAACGAGCGCGGCTCGGAGCTGATCGGCCGCACATTTGTAGTGCACCAGGCGATCGCGGGCGGTCGGGGTAAGGTAAAAGTCGGTGATGGCGTATGGATGGTGACCGGTCCTGACAGCCCTGCAGGCGCTCAAGTACGGGTGGTTGGTCTGGATGGCGTGATTTTGAAGGTAGAAACTGTTTAGTCAGTGATGGAACTCGGTTGGGCTAACTACAATCAAACGGTACAGATCACCCACCCGGAGTCACCCACCATGCGTCTCAAATATGCTGTCGCTACCCTTGCTGTGCTTTCCCTTCCTGTCGGTTCAGCCATGGCCGACAGTTTCTGGCGCAATGTCATCTCGTCGGGCGCCACCACCGGCTCGACGTACCTGACCTTCAAGGACCACAAGCTGGTCGTTGCCGCACAAGACGACGCAGGCAGCTTTGTTGCCAGCGACGGCGGCATCCGTGGCCCATACCTGGAAGCCGCCATGCAGAAAGTCCGCGCCGACAATCCTGGCCTGCAGGCCACGGATATGGAGCTGGCTAACGCTATCCTCGCGAAAAACGCTGTCACCGAGTGATTTCCGCACTCTGAAGAATGCCGCTTTTGAAGCGGCATTTTTTTGCCCGTAACATGACGATTCATTCACAGGTGACAGGCTATATTCAGTCAAGCCGTGCAACCATGCCGGCACTGATACCTCCCGTACTCATCGCCAACCTGAAACGGATGCATTCGTCGTTATGAGCCAACTGCCCTTTCTGCCGTTCTCCAAACCCACCATCGATGAAGCCACCATCTCGGCGGTGGGCGATGTATTGCGTTCGGGCTGGATCACCAGCGGGCCGAAGGTGCAGGCGTTCGAGGCGCAGCTGTCGGAATACTTTGGCGGGCGCCACGTTCGCACCTTCAACTCGGGCACCTGCACCATGGAGATTGCCTTGCGCATCGCCGGTATCGGGCCTGGGGATGAAGTCATCACCACACCGATTTCCTGGGTGGCAACGGCCAACGTGATTCTGGAAGTCGGTGCCACACCTGTGTTCGCCGATATCGACCCAATCACCCGCAATATCGACCTGTCCCAGGTGGAAGCCGCGATCACACCGCGCACCAAGGCCATCATCCCCGTTTACCTGGCCGGGCTGCCGTTGGATATGCCAATGCTTTACGCGCTGGCCAACAAGTACAAACTGCGTATCGTCGAAGACGCGGCCCAGGCCCTTGGCTCCAGTTGGGATGGCGAACGCATTGGCGCCACCGGGGACTTCGTTTCGTTCAGCTTCCAGGCCAACAAGAACATCACCTCGTCCGAGGGTGGTTGCCTGGTTTTGAATAGCGCCGAAGAGGCACGCCTGGCAGAAAAATACCGCCTGCAGGGCGTCACCCGTACCGGCTTCGACGGCCTGGATGTTGATGTGCTGGGTGGCAAGTTCAATATGACCGATATCGCTGCGGCCATTGGCCTGGGGCAGTTTGCCCATATCGAGAAAATCACCGCCCACCGCCAGAACCTGGCGAGGCACTATTTCAAGTGTTTCGGCAGTGACTTTGAAGAGAAGTACGGCGCACAACTGCCACCCGCCGACTTCGAAAACAGCAACTGGCACCTGTTCCAGCTAGTGCTGCCGGAGCGTCAGGACGGCCTGCCGGCCCGCGCAACGTTCATGGAACAGATGCAGGCTCATGGCGTGGGCATTGGTTATCACTACCCACCGATCCACCTGCTGAGCCTTTATCGGGCACAGGGTTTCAAGGAAGGCATGTTCCCGGTGGCGGAAAAGGTTGGGCGCTTGATTGTTTCATTGCCGATGTTCACGGCGATGACTGAGGCGGATGTGGAGCGGTCGGTGGCGGCAGTGAAAGCGGTGCTCAAACGCTAACCCTATAGGGGCCGGCTTGCCGGCGCCTACAGGGTTATGTGCGGTGTTACTCGCCGATGGCGGCTTTGTAACCAGCAGCATCCAGCAGTTTTTCCAGATCAGCCGGGTTGCTTGGCTTGAGCTTGAAGATCCAGGCGCCGTAAGGGTCAGAGTTCAGCAACTCGGGGCTACCACTCAGTTCCTCGTTGACTGCAATCACTTCGCCTGCAACCGGGGCGTAGATATCCGAAGCGGCCTTGACCGACTCCACCACACCTGCCTGATCAGTCGCGCCAAACTGGGCGCCGACTTCGGCCAACTCAACAAACACCACATCACCCAACGCTTCCTGGGCGTGGTCGGAGATCCCGACGGTCACGGTACCGTCAGCTTCCAGACGGGCCCATTCATGACTCTCGGCAAAACGCAGGTCGGCCGGGATATTGCTCATAGTCTGTGTCCTCAGAAGTAGTGTCAGCGGCCATCGGCCTGCCGGAAATAGTTAGATCAAGGTTTTGCCATGGCGCACGAAGGTCGGTTTGACCACTCGAACCGGGTACCACTTGCCGCGGATTTCCACTTCGGCCCGGTCGGCAGTTGCCGTCGGTACACGCGCCAAGGCAATGGATTTGCTCAGCGTAGGAGAGAAACTACCACTGGTGATCTCACCTTCGCCAACATTGGCGATGCGAACTACCTGATGAGCGCGTAAAACCCCACGTTCTTCCAGTACCAGCCCGACCAGTTTGAACTGCACACCGGCGGCCAGCTCTGCTTCCAGCGCCGCACGCCCGATGAAATCGCGCTCGGCTGGTTCCCAGGCAATACTCCACGCCATGTTGGCCGCCAGGGGCGAAACGTTCTGGTGGATATCCTGGCCGTACAGGTTCATGCCGGCTTCCAGGCGCAGGGTGTCCCGCGCGCCGAGGCCGATAGGTGAGATGCCTGCACCCACCAGATCGTTGAAAAATCCCGGTGCCTGATCGGCAGGCAACACAATTTCCAGGCCGTCTTCGCCGGTGTAACCCGTGCGGGCGATAAACCAATCGCCGTCGGCCTCGCCTTCAAATGGCTTGAGCTGGTGGATCAGGGTGCCGCGAGACTGGGTGACCAACTCGGCGATCTTCTGCCGAGCATGGGGGCCTTGAATGGCGAGCATGGCCAACTCGGGCCGCTCGTGCAGTTGCACTTGATAGCTGCCGAGTTGCGCCTGCATCCAGGCGATGTCCTGGTCACGAGTGGCGGCGTTGACCACCAACCGGTACCCGGCATCAGTGCGATAGACAATCATGTCGTCCACCACGCCGCCCTGCTCGTTGAGCATGGCGCTGTACAACGCACGGCCACAGCCATGCAAACGTTCGACATCATTGGCCAGCAGGTGCTGGAGCCATTCCTTGGCCTGGGGGCCGCTGATATCGATCACGGTCATATGAGATACATCGAACACCCCGCAGTCGCGTCGCACCTGATGGTGCTCTTCAACTTGCGAGCCGTAATGCAAAGGCATATCCCAACCGCCAAAATCGACCATTTTCGCGCCGAGGGCGAGATGCAGGTCATACAGAGGCGTACGCTGTCCCATGGGTTTCTCCTTCCGGGCTTGGCGAAGGTGCGCAGCGTTGCTGTTCGTGCTGAAGACCTTGAATTACAAGGGCTGCAGCCACGTACAACGACCCGATCCGAAAGGCGGAGCGCACCGAATGCCGCGCATTGTAGCCTCAAGCCGTAGGACTGACACCTAACCGATTGGTCGGGCAGAGCGTCGGATCAGCCCGATCACCGGCAGCAGGCCCACCAGTACCAGTGTCAGTGCCGGCAGCGAAGCCCGTGCCCACTCGCCTTCGCTGGTCATTTCAAAGATCCGCACCGCCAGGGTGTCCCAGCCGAACGGGCGCATCAGCAAGGTTGCGGGCATTTCCTTGAGCACATCCACGAACACCAGCAGCGCAGCACTCAGGGTGCCGGGTAGCAACAGCGGAAGATACACTTTGCAAAACAGTCGCGGCCCACTCACGCCCAAACTACGCGCTGCTTCCGGCAACGAAGGCCGGATGCGCGCCAGGCTATTTTCCAGCGGCCCGTAGGCCACCGCCAGAAAACGCACCAGATACGCCAGCACCAGCGCCGACAGGCTGCCCAGCAACAGCGGTTTGCCCGCACCACCGAGCCAGCCGGACAGCGGCACCACCAGTTCGCGGTCCAGATAACTGAACGCCAACATGATCGACACCGCCAGCACCGAACCCGGCAATGCATAGCCAACATTGGCCAGGCTGATACCGGAGCGAATCGCCCGGGTCGGCGACAGGCGGTTGGCGAAGGCAAGTACCAACGCCACGCTGACCGTGATCAATGCCGCGATACCACCGAGATAGAGGGTATGGACGATCAGACCCGAATACCGCTCATCCAGGTCGAACCGGCCGCGCTGCCAGAACCACGCGATCAACTGCAGCACCGGAATGACAAAGGCGCACGCAAACACCAGCCCACACCAGGCACTGGCGGCTAACGCTTTGAACCCACGCAGGTGGTAGAGCGCCTTGCCCCGAGGCCGCTCATTGCTGGGACGGCTCGCGCCACGGGCACGCCGTTCGCCGTACAGCACCAGCATCACCACCAGCAATAACAGGCTGGCCAGTTGGGCTGCGCTGGAAAGACTGAAAAAGCCGTACCAGGTTTTATAGATCGCGGTGGTAAAGGTATCGAAGTTGAACACCGAGACCGCACCGAAATCCGCCAGGGTTTCCATCAACGCCAGGGCGACCCCGGCGCCAATCGCCGGCCGCGCCATGGGTAGCGCCACGCGCCAGAACGCTTGCCACGGCGATTGCCCCAACACTCGCGCGGCTTCCATCAGGCCTTTGCCCTGGGCCAGGAATGCAGTGCGCGCCAGCAGGTAGACGTAGGGGTAGAACACCAGCACCAACACGATGATCACGCCACTGGTGGAACGCACGCGAGGCAGGCGCAGACCGGTGCCGAACCACTCTCGCAGCAGGGTCTGCACTGGGCCTGCGAAATCCAGCAGGCCAACAAAGACGAAGGCAAGCACGTAGGCGGGGATGGCGAAGGGGAGCATCA
The DNA here is from genome assembly GCF_021391435.1 of Pseudomonas sivasensis. Classification (NCBI taxonomy): domain Bacteria; kingdom Pseudomonadati; phylum Pseudomonadota; class Gammaproteobacteria; order Pseudomonadales; family Pseudomonadaceae; genus Pseudomonas; species Pseudomonas sivasensis. The sequence goes on from NZ_CP090029.1 coordinate 6,019,639, forward strand.
ACGCCCAGTCAAGCCAGCGCCGGCCGGGGAATTCGCAGAGGCTAGTGAGCCAAGCCAGGCTTACGCCCAAGAGGGTCACGCCCAAACCCACCCCAACCACCAGGGTCAGGGTATTGCCCAGCAGGCGAGGCATCTGGGTTTCCCACAGATGGGACCAGATTTGCGCATCGATGCTTTGCCAGGACAGCAACAGCACGCTCAGCGGCAGCAGCACCAGGGCAGCGACGGTGAAAACCGGCAGGTACCAGCGGCGTTGGGCGGGGTGGGCCAAAGGTGGGTTCTCGATAATGAAGATCTTGAAATCACCACAACCCAATGTGGAAGGGGGCTTGCCCCCGATGTCGGAATGTCAGTCGACTCATCGGTGACTGATCCTCCGCCATCGGGGCAAGCCCCCTCCCACATTTGGATCTGCGGCGTCCTACAAATTGTACTTAGTTCCAGCCGGCGCGATCCATCAAGCGAATGGCTTCAGCCTGGCGCTTACCCGCCACTTCCACCGGCAAGGTGTCCGCAACGAACTTGCCCCAGGTCGCCACTTCGGCCGACGGCGGTACAGCCGGGTTGGCCGGGAACTCCTGATTCACATCGGCAAAGATCTTCTGCGCTTCAGGTGTGGTCATCCATTCCACCAGAGCCTTGGCGGCTTCCGGGTGTGGCGCGTGCTTGGTCAAGCCGATACCCGACAGGTTCACATGCACACCACGGTCGCCCTGGTTCGGCCAGAACAGCTTCACAGCCAGGTCCGGCTTCTGCTTGTGCAGGCGGCCGTAGTAGTAGGTGTTGACGATACCCACGTCGCACTGCCCGGCGTTGATCGCCTCCAGCACGGCGATGTCATCAGAGAACACGTCAGTAGAGAGGTTATTCACCCAGCCCTTGACGATTTCTTCGGTCTTGGCCGCGCCGTGGGTTTCGATCAGGGTCGCGGTGAGCGACTGGTTGTAGACCTTTTTCGCCGTGCGCAGGCACAGACGACCTTCCCACTGTTTGTCGGCCAGGGCTTCGTAGGTGGTCAAGTCACCCGGTTTTACCCGGTCAGTGGAATAGGCGATGGTCCGCGCACGCAGGCTCAAGCCAGTCCAAGCGTGGGCGGATGAGCGGTATTGCAGAGGAATGTTCTTGTCGATCACGGGCGAGGTGAAGGGTTGCAGGATGCCCATTTGCTCGGCCTGCCAGAGGTTGCCGGCATCCACGGTGAGCAACAGGTCGGCGGTAGCGTTTTCGCCCTCGGCCTTGATGCGCTGCATCAGCGGGGCTTCCTTGTCGGTGATGAACTTCACCTGGACGCCAGTCTTTTTGGTGTAGGCATCGAACACGGGTTTGATCAGTTCGTCGATGCGCGAGGAGTAGACCACCACTTCGTCGGCTGCCTGCACAGTCGTGCTGCCGATCAGGGTGAGTGCCAGGGCAGTCAGTAGGCGCTTGGGTGCCAACATGGGTGCGGTCTCTCATTTGCAAAGTGAGCGCAAATGATAGGGACTCACATTTGGTAACGCTCGGTGGAGGCGTTACCAGATGTTGCACAGATGCCTCAGGGTTTCGCGAGTGTTGGCAGATCGCCCGTCAAGCCCAAGGCCTGGCGCACAAATACCGCTTTGGCTTCGGGCATCTGGTCGACCATCTTCAGCCCGGCGTTACGCAACCAACGTAACGGCAGTTGATCGGCCTGGAACAACCGCTCAAAACCTTCCATTGCGGCCATCAGCGCCAAGTTGTGGGGCATCCGACGACGTTCATAACGGCTCAGCACTTTCACATCCGCCAGACGCTCGCCGCGTTCAGTAGCCGACAGCAACACTTCGGCCAGCACCGCAGCATCAAGGAAACCCAGGTTGACGCCCTGCCCGGCCAACGGGTGGATCACATGAGCCGCATCGCCGATCAACGCCAGGCCCTCGGCCACGTAGCGTTTGGCGTGACGCTGGCGCAACGGTACGCAAACCCGTGGATCAGCACTGACCACAGTGCCAAGCCGCCCTTCAAAGGCGCGCTCCAGCTCACGGCAAAAACTTTCATCATCCAAGGCCATTAGGCGCTCGGACTCAGCCGGTGTGGTGGACCATACGATCGAACACCAATCTTCCTGCCCATCGCGTACCAACGGCAAAAACGCCAACGGGCCGGTGTCGGTAAAGCGTTGCCACGCCGTACGCTGGTGCGGCTGACTGCTACGTACGCTGGTGACGATGGCGTTATGCAAGTAATCCCATTCACGGGTGGCGGTGCCGGTCAGGCGACGCACGGCGGAGTTGGCGCCATCGGCGGCGACCACCAACGGCGCGCGCAAGGTGCGGCCATCGGCCAGGGTCAGCAGCCAGTCATCGCCGGAGCGGCGCATCTGCTCCAACCGCGCGTTGGCCAGCAGGCCCAGGTCGCAGTCGTGCAGGCGATCAAGCAAAGCATCCTGCACCACACGGTTTTCGACGATATGCCCGAGCACCTCGGCGTGCACGCTGGCCGCCGAAAAGTGGATCTGCCCAGTGCCGCTGCCATCCCACACCTGCATCTCGCCGTAAGGGCTGGCCCGGCGCGACACAATGCCGTCCCACACGCCCAAGCGCTCCAGGATGCGCTGGCTGGCGGCCGATAAGGCGCTCACGCGGGGTTCGAAGGCCGCGTCACGGTCGAACGGTTTGACGCTCAGCGGGCTGCCATCGAGCAGCAGCACTTGCAGGCCACTGCCCTGCAACGCCAGCGCCAGCGCGCTTCCGACCATTCCGGCCCCGACAATCAGCACATCTGCGCGCATGTCCATGGTTTAAGCCTGTCTCGCTTGCGGCTTGCGCCGCACGTAAAGGGTTTTGTCGACCCGCGCCACCAGGGTGCCGGAGCCGTCATGAATCTGGACCGTGAGGTGAGGCAGGTATTTCTCGCCGCCTTCGGTCTGTCGGCGCACCTCGTCAAGCAAGGCCTCGTCGATGAAAAATTCGGCGTACACCGGGCCTTTGCCCGGCGAGATAAAGTCGATGCTCGCGGCCTTGTCCCAGACAATGTAGTCGCGGCCCAGATTTTCCATCAGCATCAGCATGTAGAACGGGTCGACCATCGAATACAGGCTACCGCCGAACTGCGTGCCGACGTAATTACGGTTGTACCAACCCAGCCCCATGCGCACTTTGACGTGACGAAAATCCGCGCTCATATGCTGCACGCTGACGCCAGCGCCCAGGTATGGCGGGTACAGGGTCATGATCCAACGCAGCAAGCGCGCCTTGCCCAACCGCGCCACCAGCCACTTACGCATCGGGACGCGTCCCCAAGCCCATGGCCTGACGGGCGAACCAGCGTTTGGCCGGCGGCAACAAATCCAGGCCCAGCAGGCCCATATTGCGGCCCAGCGCTACCAGCGGTTGTGCACTGCCAAACAGGCGCGTGACCTGATCGGAGAAACCGACAGTCAACTTCTGGTCCATACGCTGGCGCTCGCGGTACGCCTGTAACGTCGCCAGGTCACCGGGCACCGCTGGCCCGGCGAGCAGGGCCTCGGCCAAGGCACTCGCATCGCGCAGGGAAAGGTTGAAGCCCTGCCCTGCAATTGGGTGCAGGCTGTGGGCGGCGTTGCCAAGAATCACCAGGTGGGAACGTACCTGCTCTTCGGCCTCCACCAGGGTCAGCGGATACAGATGGCGCGCGCCGACTTGCCTCAAGGTGCCCAGACGGTAGCCGAACACGCTCTGTAATTCGCTGAGGAAACTGCGTTCGTCGAGGGCGGCCAGGCGCTGGGCGTCCATACCGATGCGCGTCCACACCAGCGCGCAGCGGTTGTCTGGCAGCGGCAGCAAGGCCATCGGGCCTTCGTCGGTGAAGCGCTCGAAGGCTTCGCCGTTATGGGCTTCGCTGGGAGTGATGTTGGCAATCAGCGCACTCTGGTTGTACGGACGGGTCTTCACGCCAATGCCCAATTGCTCGCGCAAGCCGGATCGGCCGCCATCGGCGAGCACGGCGAGGTCGCATTCCAACACGGTTTCATCGTTGAGCGTCAGGCGATAGCCGTCGGGCAGCGGCTCCATGCGGGTGACTTCCGCCGGGCAGCGCCAACTGACCACGTCTTTGTCCAGGCCTTGCCACAGGCATTGGCCGAGCCAGGCGTTTTCCACTACGTAGCCGAGTGCTGGCACGCCCTCCTCCATGGCGGACAAACGTGCGGTGGAGAAACGCCCACGGTCCGACACGTGAATCTGCTTGATCGGCTCGGCTCGGCGGGAAACCTCCTGCCAGATACCCAGCCGCTGATAAATCTGGCGCGCGCCAAACGACAGTGCCGACGATCGTGCATCGTAGCTCGGCTGGTAGCTGTCGCCCGGAGCGAAGGGTTCGATCAGCATGATCTTCCAGCCCCGCGCCTTGGCCCCGGCCTGCAACGCCAGCGCCAGGCTGGCGCCCACCAGGCCACCGCCGATAATCGCGAGATTGACCCGGCTCATCGGGAGGCCGCCATCAGCGCTTCGATCTCGACGACGGTCTTGGGAACGCCGCCGGTCAGGATTTCACAGCCTTGCTTGGTCACTACCACGTCGTCCTCGATGCGTACGCCAATGCCACGCCATTTCTTCGCCACGTTCTGGTTGTCCGGCGAAATATAGATCCCCGGCTCCACGGTCAACGCCATGCCGACTTCCAGCACCCGCCATTCACCGCCCACCTTGTACTCGCCCACATCGTGCACATCCATGCCCAGCCAATGGCCGGCGCGGTGCATATAGAAAGGTTTATAGGCTTCGCTGGCGATCAGTTCGTCAACGTCACCTTGCAGCAGTCCCAACTTAACCAGCCCAGCGGTGATGACCTGCACGGTCGCCTCATGGGCCTGGTTCCAATGTTTATTAGGCGCGATCTCGGCAAAGGCGGCTTCCTGGGAGGCCAGCACAATCTCGTAGATCGCTTTTTGCTCAGGTGAAAACTTTCCGTTGACCGGCCAGGTGCGGGTAATGTCGCTGGCGTAGCAGTCGATCTCGCAACCGGCGTCGATCAGCACCAGGTCTCCATCCTTGAGCAGCGCGTCATTCTGCTGGTAATGCAGGATGCAGCTGTTGCGCCCGGCGGCGACGATGGAGCCGTAAGCCGGCATCTTCGCGCCGCCTTTGCGGAATTCGTAATCCAGCTCGGCTTCCAGGCTGAACTCATGCAACCCAGCGCGGCTGGCCTGCATCGCCTTGACGTGGGCAGCGCAGGAAATCCGCGCGGCCTCGCGCATCACCCTCACTTCTGCCGCCGATTTATACAGGCGCATGTCGTGGAGCAGATGATCCAAGGCAACAAATTCGTTCGGGGGCTGGGCGCCGAGGTGCGCTTTAGAGCGGATCACGTTGATCCACTCCATCACGTGCCGGTCAAATTCAGCGTTGCTGCCCATGGCCGAATACACCCGGTCACGGCCTTCGATCAGGCCGGGCAGGATGTCGTCGATATCGGTGATAGGGAAGGCATCGTCGGCGCCAAACTCACGGATTGCGCCTTCGGTACCGGCACGCAGGCCGTCCCACAGTTCACGCTCGGCATTGCGTTCGCGGCAGAACAGCACGTACTCGCCATGCTGGCGACCGGGCATCAGCACGATCACAGCTTCCGGTTCGGGGAAACCGCTCAGGTACTGGAAGTCGCTGTCCTGGCGGTAAACGTGCTCGACATCGCGATTGCGGATGGCCACGGCGGCGGCCGGCAGAATCGCGATGCTGTTGGGTTCCATCTGCGCCATGAGCGCCTTGCGGCGGCGGGTGTATTCCGCTTTGGGGATATGGATCATGGGCAGATGGGCTTCCTTTCTTAGTGCAGCGACGGCTTGGGTGCAGCAGGCTCAGCGGACTTCTTGGTCTCGGTGAACAGCAGCAACGGCGCGACGCGCAGGTATTCCATGACTTCCATGTAGTCGCCTTCGCCGTCTTCGGACTCTTCCAGCGCATCTTGCACTTGGGAGATCGCGGCGAGGTCCTGCAGCACTTCCTTGGCGTCGGTGCTCAGCTCCAGGCCGCCGGCGTTCACGCCGAAACCGTGGAGGAAACCCTGGCACCATTGGCCCAATGCGGCGGCGCGTTCGGTGAGCGGAGCGTCGTCGGTCGGTAGCAACAGGACTACGGTGACGTCATCACCGGTCAGTTCGCCCTTGACCATCTCTTGCAGGCCGATCAGCGCGTTACGCACGTTGTCGGTCGGTTCGGTTTCCAACAGCTCGGCGACATCGGCCAACCAGTTGTCGGCATCAAAGCCAACACCGGTGCAGCTGCGACCCAACAGCACGCCGTGCAGTTCGGCAGGCGAACATGGGTGACCGCTGGTGCTCAGCAGTGTGGAAAAAGCGTCGTACGGAGAGTTCTTAGTGGGCATGGTGAGCTAGGCGCCAGACGGCGCAATGTCTAGAATGGAGCGCTGTATCCTAGCACCGGCAGACGTACCAAGACTATCAAGGGCGTCAGATCGTTTATCCTGCAGTTGCCATTCATCAGACAAAATCCAGTGGAACCCAATGGAAGACACCGACCTGCAAGCGCTGATGGCCAGACTCGAATTGCTAATTACTCGGGTCGAGCAACTTAAGAGTCAAAACGGACTCCTATTAGCTCAGGAAAAGACCTGGCGCGAGGAACGCGCTCACCTCATTGAAAAAAACGAAATCGCCCGGCGTAAGGTCGAATCGATGATTTCGCGCCTGAAGGCCCTGGAGCAAGACTCATGAGTTCAAGCAATAGCGTCACCGTGCAGATCCTCGACAAAGAATATTCGATCATCTGTCCCCAGGAAGAGCGCAACAACCTGGTGAGCGCCGCCCGTTACCTGGATGGCAAAATGCGTGAAATCCGCAGCAGCGGCAAAGTGATCGGCGCCGACCGTATCGCCGTGATGGCCGCGCTGAACATCACCCACGATCTGCTGCATAAGCAGGAACGCCCTGACGTGCAGGCCAGCGGCTCGACCCGCGAGCAGGTTCGCGATCTGCTCGAACGTGTTGATCTGGTGCTTTCCAGCGACACAGAGCAACCCAAGGGCTGATCCCCGCGACTGTTTAAGGTATACTCGCCCCACTCCCTGGCGTGCTTGCCAGTCGGCGATGTCCCGGAGCCGATTCGCACTACCCTGGAAGTTGCACGTTGGGCTGGTGTGCATGTCCGCTAGACGGAAAGCCTTAAAGCCTACTGCTTCTTCCACCTTGAACTTTCGGGTTCAAGGGCTTAGTCGACAGCGGTTCTGTCGGGGAGCCTGAATTCCAAACTCAATGCCAGTCTTAAGGACTGGCATTGTTTTATGAGCCGAAAAACCATGACCGAACCTGCGCCGCTTTCCCGTCCGCAACTTCGACGCATGTTACGCAACGCCCGCCGCGCCCTTACGCCGAGCGAGCAGCGCCAAGCCGCCCACGGCCTGTATCGGCAACTGGCACAGCACCCGCTGTTTCGCCGGGCCAAACATATTTCCTTGTATCTACCGACGGACGGTGAAATCGATCCGCGCCTGCTGCTGCGCGCCGCTCAGCGCCGGGGCAAGGCCACCTATCTGCCGGTGCTCAGCGCTTGGCCGCGTACCAAGATGGTGTTCCAGCGCGTGAAGCCTGGGGACAAGCTGCTGCCCAACCGCTTTCGGATTCTGGAACCAAGGGTCAATGCCAAGCGCCAACGCAAGGTGTGGGCGCTGGACCTGGTGTTGCTGCCGTTGGTGGGGTTCGATGACGCGGGTGGCCGCCTGGGCATGGGCGGCGGTTTCTACGACCGCAGCCTGGCGTATCTGGCACGCCGTCAAAGCTGGCGCAAGCCGACGCTGCTAGGCCTGGCCCATGAATGTCAGAAGGTCGATCGATTGGCACAAGCCAGTTGGGATGTGCCATTGGCTGGCACCGTCACTGATAAGCAGTGGTATGTCGCAAAAACGCCGCTTGAAGCAGCGGCGTCTTGAAGAAGGGTTAACGCTTGAACGGTTGCGGCTGCTGTTGAGCCAGTTCAACGGGAGCATCGGTCTTGTTCGACCACAAGCTTTGGGCATACCCGGTGGTCACGACGCCCAGACCAAACAAAATCACCAAAATCCATAGTAAATCCGGTTTACGTTGCATCGATTGCCCCCCTTCAGGCATCTCGTACACGATGACAACAACGTTCCAAAGTAGTCCGTTGCAGCTGCGTCAAGCTTAAAGGCCGGCATTTTGCGGTAACGTGAACCAACACGCAAACCTTGGCGCCAACCGACTGTCGGTTTGTCATCAAATTGCCTGACAACTTGCCCACTGCCTTTTTCAGGAGCCCAAAAATGGCCTACTGGCTGATGAAATCCGAGCCCGACGAACTGTCCATCAACGGCCTGGAAAAGCTTGGCGAAGCGCGCTGGGACGGCGTACGCAACTACCAGGCGCGCAACTTCCTACGCGCCATGGCCGTGGGCGATGAGTTTTTCTTCTATCACTCCAGTTGCCCAGAGCCAGGCATTGCGGGTATCGGCAAAATTGTCGAAGCGGCCTACCCGGATCCGACCGCACTGGAACCGGACAGCCACTATTTCGACGCCAAAGCCACCCCGGAGAAAAACCCGTGGACTGCGATCAACGTCGCGCACGTCCAAACCTTCCCCAAGGTGCTGGGGCTCGGCTACCTGAAACAGCAAACCGCCCTCGCCGAATTGCCTCTGGTGCAAAAAGGCAGCCGCCTGTCGGTGATGCCGGTCACCGCCGAGCAATGGGCGACGGTGCTGGCGCTGCGCTGACGAGAACCCTGCGGTCACGCGCTCGACGCATGCATCTGCCCCTTAACCGGGTTAGGCTTGCGCTTCATTTGATCGGTATCAACGCCCCTTGGGCAGCACCGATCAAACTAGGATGCTAAAGCCGCAGGATGCACCCATGTCGACCACACCCCGCTCTTCCCACCTGTTTGCCGTTCTCTTGATCGCGTTGTTGCTCGGTGCCGGCGGCTTCGGTTACTGGCGCTCCACCCAGGACCGTCTGCCCGAAGGTCTGGGCATGGGCAATGGCCGCCTGGAATCCACCGAAGTGCAGATCGCCGCCAAGATCCCAGGGCGCCTGGCCGAAGTGCGGGTCGACGAAGGCGACAAGGTCCTCAAGGGCCAACTGCTGGCGCGCATGGACACCCGCACGCTGGAAGCCCAGCGCGCCCAGGCCGAAGCCGAAGTGCTGCGGGCCAAGGAGAACTTCGCCGCCGCCGAGGCCAACGTGCAACTGCGCCAGAGCGAACAACTGCTGGCCAACCAGGAACTCAAGCGTACCCAGGAGCTGTACAAACGCGGCTTCGCCAGCGGCCAGTTGATCGACCAGCAGCAAGCCCGCCAGAACACCGGCAACGCCGCCGTGACCGCCGCCCAGGCCCAGGTCAATTCGGCAAAAGCCACCATCGGTGCCGCACAAGCCCAGGTCGCGCAGCTCACCAGTGAAATCGACGACAGCAGCCTGCGCGCGCCTATCGACGGCATTATCCAACTGCGCCTGGCCGAACCGGGTGAAGTGCTTGGCGCGGGCGGGCGCGTGTTGCTGCTGATCGACCCCAATGATCAGTACATGAACCTCTATCTACCCGCCTCCGTGACCGGACGCCTGACCGTCGGCAGTGACGCGCGGATTCTGCTCGACGCCCTGCCCCAGCAGCCGTTGCCGGCCAAGATCAGTTTTGTCGCCGCCAAGTCGCAGTTCACCCCCAAGGAAGTGGAGACTCGCGACGAACGCCAGAAACTGGTATTCCGCGTCAAATTGCACCTGACTCAACCGAGCGCCGTGCCCCAAGCCAAACCGGGCATGCCCGGCTCCGGCTATGTGCGCACAGCTGATATCGACTGGCCGGCCAATCTGCAATGACCGGCCTGGCGCTGCACGCCAAAGGCATCAACCACCATTACGGCAAACAACAGGCGCTGATCGACATCGCCTTCAGCCTGCCCGCCGGTACACGCTGCGGGCTGATCGGCCCGGATGGTGCGGGAAAATCGAGTTTGTTGGGGTTGATCGCCGGCGTTAAGAAACTCCAGGCCGGCCAATTGGAGGTACTCGGCGGCTCCATTCAGGATCGCCGTCACCGCAACAGCCTGTACCCGCGCATTGCCTTCATGCCTCAGGGTTTGGGTGGCAACCTGTACCCCGAGCTGTCCATCAGCGAGAACATCCGCTTCTTCGCCACCCTGTTCGGCCTGTCCAAAGCCGACTGCGACCAGCGCATGCACAACCTGCTGCTGGCCACCGACCTGGCTCGCTTCGCCGAGCGCCCAGCCGGCAAACTTTCCGGCGGCATGAAGCAGAAGCTCGGCCTGTGCTGCGCGCTGATCCACGACCCGGACCTGCTTATCCTTGATGAGCCCACCACCGGCGTCGATCCGCTGTCCCGTCGACGCTTCTGGGAGCTGGTAGAAACCGTACGCAGCGAACGCCCGCAACTGACGCTGCTGGTAGCCACGGCCTACATGGAGGAAGCCGAGCAGTTCGAACATTGCATGATGCTCGACCGCGGCAAACTGATCGCCGACGGTCTCAGTCGCGAACTGGCGGCAGCGACGCCGAGCGGCAAACTGGATGAGGCCTTCACCCACTTCCAGGGCGATGGCGCCCATGACAACCAGCCGCTGGTGATCCCGCCAAGGGAAAACGCCAACGCCGATATCGCCATCGAAGCGCACGAGTTGACCCTGCGTTTCGGTGATTTCACGGCGGTGAACAAGGTTAGCTTTGCTATTGGTCGCGGCGAGATTTTCGGCTTCCTTGGTTCCAACGGTTGCGGCAAGACCACCACCATGAAGGTCCTCACCGGGCTGATGCCGGCCACCGAAGGCAGCGCGACACTGCTGGGCAACCCTGTGAACGCCAAGGACCTGGCCACCCGCAAGCGCGTGGGTTTCATGTCCCAGAGTTTCTCGCTGTACGGCGAGCTCAGCGTGCGCCAGAACCTGGTGCTGCACGCGCAACTGTTCGACCTGCCCAAGGCAGACAGTGGGCCGCGCATCGATGAATTGATCCAACGCTTTGACCTGAGCAAGATAGCCGAGCAACCCTCCGGCGAATTACCCCTCGGTCTGCGCCAGCGCTTGTCTTTGGCAGTGGCCGTGCTGCATCGCCCGGAAGTGCTGATCCTCGATGAACCCACTTCCGGCGTCGACCCGGCAGCTCGGGATGATTTCTGGCGGCTGCTGGTCGAGTTGTCTCGGGAGCAAGGCGTAACCATCTTCCTGTCCACCCACTTCATGAACGAAGCCCAGCGCTGCGACCGCATTTCCTTGATGCACGCCGGCAAAGTGCTGGCCTGCGACACACCGGAGGCACTGCAACAGCAGTTCCACGGCGACACCCTGGAAGCCGCGTTCGTCACCTGCCTGGAACAGGCCCAAGGCGAACCCGAACCCGCCGCACCGGCCAAAACCGTCAGCGAAATCAGTGCGCCGCCCGTGAGCAAACGCGGCTTCAGCCTTTCTCGCCTGTTGGCCGTGGCCAGCCGTGAAGGCAAAGAACTACTGCGCGACAAAGTGCGCATGGCCTTCGCCCTCCTCGGCGCGATGTTCATGATGGTGATCTTCGGCTACGGCATTTCCCTGGACGTGGAAAACCTCGCCTTTGCCGTCTACGACCAGGACCAAAGCCCCCAAAGCCGAGCCTATCTGGAAGCCTTCCGCAGCTCGCGCTACTTCGCCGAACAGGCGCCCATCCAGGATTCCAGTGAGTTGCACCGGCGCCTGCAGCGCTCGGAAATCAAACTGGCCCTGGAGATCCCGCCAGGGTTTGGCCGTGACCTCTACGCTGGCCGCCAACCCACAGTCGCCGCCTGGCTCGACGGCGGCATGCCGTTTCGCGCGGAAACCAGCCGCAACTATGTAGAAGCGGTACACCAGGGCAACCTGCAACAACTGGCCGAACTGAGCAGCCTGCCGCAGACCACCCAGGCCGCCGCCAAGCTGGAAACCCGCTTTCGCTATAACCAGGACGTGGTCAGCGTGAATGCCATCGGCCCAGGGGTGATGGCGCTGATCCTGGCGTTTATCCCAGCGATGCTCACGGCTCTGGGAATCGTGCGCGAGAAAGAACTGGGCTCGATCACCAACTTCTATGCCACACCACTGACGCGCCTGGAGTTCCTGCTGGGCAAGCAGGCGCCCTACATCGCCGCGAGCCTGATCAACCTGGCGCTGCTGGTGGCCATGAATCGCTGGCTGTTTGGCGTACCGTTCAAGGGCAGCGGCCTGACGTTGGCCTTTGGCGGACTGCTTTACGTGCTGGCCACCACCAGCATGGGCCTGCTGATTTCCGCGTTCACCCGTACTCAAATCGCGGCGATCCTCGGCACCATGATCATCACCAGCCTGCCGACCATCCAGTTTTCCGGGCTGATCGTGCCGCGCTCCTCTCTGGAAGGCGCGGCGGCACTGATGGGCACGCTGTTTCCAGCCGGGCACTTCCTGGATATCGCAGTCGGCACGTTCACCAAAGCTTTGGACCTACGCCAGTTGTGGCCGCAATGCCTGGCGCTGTTCGGGTTCTTCATCGGATTCACCGGGCTAAGCCTGATCATGCTCAAGAAGCAGGAGGCCTGATGCACACGCTCACTCATATCCTGCGCCTGGGCATCAAGGAACTCACCAGCCTGCGCCACGACAGCGTATTGCTGCTGTTCCTGTTCTACGCCTTCACTGTCGCCATCTATATGCCTGCCGCCGGATCGGTAATTGGCGTACACAACGCCAGCGTCGCCTTTGTGGACGAGGATCACAGCGCGCTCTCCAGGCAGATGGCAGAGGCGCTGCAACCGCCGGAATTCCAGGCGCCTGCGCCGCTGGCCTACGACCAATTGGACAAGGTGATGGACAGCGGCCAGTACACCTTCGTGATCAACGTGCCGGCCAACTTCCAGGCTGATCTGCTCGCGGGTCGCCAGCCCGGCGTGCAGGTGAACGTCGATGCCACGGCAATGAGCCAGGCGTTCATGGGCGCGGGCTATATCGGCAGGATTTTCCAACGGGAGTTGCTGAGCTACAGCGGCCAAACCGATACCGCCAGCAAATCCCCGGCGCTGCTGACCACACGAGCACTGTTCAATACCAACCTGGAAGGTGGCTGGTTCCTGGCGGTGATCCAGATCGTCAACAACATCACCATTCTCGCCATCGTATTGACCGGCACCGCGCTGTTGCGTGAGCGAGAGCACGGCACCCTCGACCATCTGCTGGTGCTGCCGCTGACCGCGCTGGAAATCATGCTGGCAAAAATCTGGAGCAACATGTTGGTGGTGGTGGTGTGTACTTGGGTGTCGCTGGAGGTGGTGGTCAAAGGCTTGCTCGACGTGCCCCTGGCGGGATCGATGGGCCTGTTTCTATTCGTGACCGCGCTGTACCTGTTTGCCAGCACCGCACTGGGAATCTTCCTCGCCACCCTCGCCCGCTCGACGCCGCAGTTCGGCTTGCTGGCAATCCCGGTGATTATCCCAATGCTGTTGCTATCCGGCGGCAGTACGCCACTGGACAGCATGCCCGAGTGGTTGCAGTGGGTGATGCAGGGCTCGCCGTCGACGCACTTTGTGAGCCTGAGTGCAGCGATCCTGTTTCGGGACGCGGGCGTCAGTGTGGTATGGCCGGACTTGCTGGCGCTGGCGGCAATTGGATTGTTGTTTTTTTCGGTGGCGTTGGTGCGGTTCAGGAAGAGTTTGGCTTCCTGAACCGCCAGCCAGGCTGATTACTGAATGATCAGGTTGTTGAACAACAGGTCTTCCACCACCGGCTTGCCGGTCTCGTCGTTCATCACTTGCTGGGTTTGCTTGAGGGCTTCCTGGCGCAGTTTTTCCTTGCCTTCGACGGTGCTCATGGCCTCGTTGGTCTGCTGGGTAAACAGCGCCACCAACTGGTTACGAATCAACGCATCGTTGGCTTTGACAGCAGCAGCGGCTTCGGTACCGGTCACGCGCAGGGCGATGTCAGCCTTGAACACCTTGAGTTTCGCCGTGCCGTCCAGGCCGTAGTTACCCACGAACGGCGGGCTCAGGCTGATATAGCTGACCTTCGGCGCCTCGCCTTCTTTGGCTTCTTCGGCCTGGGCAGCCATGGGCAAGGTCAGGGCCAGCATCAACAGGATCCACGCTTTCACAGTTCATTCCTCACATTCGGTTGCCGGGTAGCATAACGCTAGCAAGGCAGAGCACAAGCTTATGGCGGCTTATCAGGGCCGGGCATGCTCGTTGACCCACGGGCCTACCCTCCTACACTTATCGGCCACGACACCAAAAGGAATAGCCCGATGAAAGCTGTGCTGTGCAAAGCCTTCGGCCCCGCCGAAACCCTGGTGCTGGAAGAAATCGCCAGCCCGGCGATCAAGAAGAACGAAATCCTGCTGGACGTACACGCGGCGGGGGTGAACTTCCCGGACACCCTGATCATCGAGGGAAAGTACCAGTTCAAGCCGCCCTTTCCGTTTTCGCCGGGTGGCGAGGCGTCGGGCGTGGTCAGCGAAGTGGGTGAGAAGATCAGCCATTTGAAAGTCGGCGACCGGGTCATGGCACTCACCGGCTGGGGCAGCTTTGCCGAGCAGGTCGCGGTGCCGGGCTATAACGTGCTACCGATCCCGCCGAGCATGGACTTCAACACCGCTGCCGCCTTCAGCATGACCTACGGCACCTCGATGCATGCGCTCAAACAACGCGCCAACCTGCAACCTGGCGAAACCTTGCTGGTGCTGGGTGCGTCCGGCGGCGTAGGCCTGGCCGCGGTGGAAATCGGCAAGGCCATGGGCGCCCGTGTGATCGCCGCAGCCAGCAGCGCCGACAAGCTCGCCGTGGCCAAGGCCGCGGGTGCCGATGAGCTGATCAACTACAGCGAAACCAGCCTCAAAGAAGAGATCAAGCGCCTCACCGACGGCAACGGCGCCGATGTGATCTACGACCCGGTGGGCGGTGACCTGTTTGACCAGGCCATCCGCGCCATCGCCTGGAACGGGCGTTTGCTGGTGGTTGGGTTCGCCAGCGGGCGTATTCCAGAGCTGCCGGTGAACCTGGCTTTGCTCAAGGGCGCAGCGGTGGTCGGGGTGTTCTGGGGCTCGTTTGCCCAGCGCCAGCCGCAGGACAATGCGGCGAACTTCCAGCAACTGTTCACTTGGTACGGTGAGGGCAAGCTCAAGCCGTTGGTGTCGCAGGTGTATCCACTGGACCAAGCCGCCCAGGCGATCAATGACCTCGGCCAGCGCAAGGCTGTCGGCAAGGTCGTCGTCCAGACCCGCTAACCGACCTGAAATGCAATCAAATGTGGGAGGGGGCTTGCCCCCGATGGCAGTGGGTCAGCTTCAGATTAGCTGGCTGACCTACCGCTATCGGGGGCAAGCCCCCCCACATTTGATCTCCTGCGATCATAAAATCGATAACGACCCACACTTATCCATTTACGACATGTTCGTAAAAGAACATGCAATTGCTCCCATTTCCTGTGTTTGTGCATGAGAAGCGATGCTATTTTCGGTAACGAAACTGTAACATTCGCATCCGCAGTCAAAACAAGAAATTTGGAGCTCTTGAATGTTTGCTTTCTTTCGTCCTGCCGCGCATCAGGCGCCCCTGCCTGAAGAAAAAATAGACAGTACCTACCGACGACTGCGCTGGCAGATCTTCGCCGGTATTTTCTTCGGTTACGCCGGTTATTACCTGCTGCGTAAAAACTTCTCCCTGGCCATGCCCTACCTGATCGACGAGGGTTACACCCGTGGTCAACTGGGCTTGGCGATGTCGGCCATCGCCATTGCCTACGGCCTGTCCAAGTTCCTCATGGGCCTGGTGTCCGACCGTTCCAACCCACGCTACTTCCTGCCTTTCGGCCTGCTGATATCGGCGGGTGTGATGTTCATTTTCGGGTTCGCACCTTGGGCAACGTCCAGCGTGACCATGATGTTCATTCTGCTGTTCATCAACGGCTGGGCCCAGGGCATGGGCTGGCCGCCAAGTGGGCGGACGATGGTGCACTGGTGGTCGCAGAAAGAGCGCGGCGGTGTAGTGTCGGTGTGGAACGTGGCGCACAACGTCGGTGGCGGCCTGATCGGTCCGCTGTTCCTGCTGGGCATGGCGTGGTTCAACGACTGGCACGCAGCTTTCTATGTGCCGGCCACTGTGGCCTTGGCGGTAGCGGCCTTTGCCTTCATCACCATGCGCGACACACCGCAATCGGTTGGCCTGCCGCCCATCGAGAAATACAAGAACGACTATCCCGAAGGCTACGACGCCAGCCATGAGGAAGAATTCAGCGCCAAGGAAATCTTCGTCAAATACGTGCTGCGCAACAAAATGCTGTGGTACATCGCCTTCGCCAACGTGTTCGTCTACCTGTTGCGCTACGGCGTGCTGGACTGGGCGCCAACTTATCTGAAGGAAGCCAAGCACTTCGACGTGGATAAAACGTCCTGGGCGTATTTCTTCTACGAGTGGGCAGGCATTCCAGGCACGCTGCTGTGCGGCTGGATGTCGGACAAGATCTTCCGTGGCAACCGTGGCCTGACGGGCGTGGTGTTCATGGCGCTGGTGACCGTGGCAACCCTGGTGTACTGGCTCAATCCGCCGGGCAACCCGATGGTCGACATGATTGCGCTGTTCTCCATCGGTTTCCTGATCTACGGCCCGGTGATGCTGATCGGCCTGCAGGCCCTGGAGTTGGCACCCAAGAAAGCCGCCGGTACGGCCGCGGGCTTCACCGGTCTGTTCGGTTATCTGGGCGGTTCGGTGGCAGCCAGTGCGGCAATGGGCTACACCGTGGACCACTTCGGCTGGGACGGTGGTTTCGTACTGCTGATCGGTGCGTGCCTGCTGGCTATCGCGTTCCTGATCCCAACGCTGTGGCACACCAACAGCGTCAGCTCGGCGCGTTAATCGCCAGAGCAACCCTTTGCACAACGCTTGAGCCGCGCCTCCAGATTCTTATCTGGCATGGCGTGGCTACGCAGGGCGTTTACGGTCTGCTCGACATAATCGCGAGTAGTGCCGTAACGCCCGCAAGCGCTTTGCAGCACATGGTTGAGCACGATATCCGGCAAGTTGCCAGCATAGCTGGGCAAGTGCCTCTCCAGGACAAACCCCAACGCCTGCACCTGACTGCCATCCTCAAGACGGCAGCTGAGCCAGTGCGGCCGGTAGGACGGGTAAGGCATCTCGCGCTGCCACAAGGCGTAAAGCGAGGCCTCCAACTGATCTTCGGGCAAGCGGTAAGCGAACCCGCTGCAAGAGCCACCGCGATCCAACCCAAACACCAACCCTGGCGTTTCCGGCGTGCCCCGATGCTCGTGGGACCACAGGTACAGGCCGCGGTGATAGCCGTGGACCCGTGCCCGCACCCGCTCGGAGGACGAGCATTCAGGACGCCAGATCAGCGAACCGTACGCAAATAGCCAGACCGGCCCACCTTTATGCCGGCCCATGGTGGCCTGCATCGAGCTCATTAACTGTTCGTGAGTGAGTTGCGGCCCCAGATCGAGCCGCGGAGGGTAAGCCAACTGCTGAAGATCGGTTTCTATGGCGGTCATGGCGAAAAGCGGTACGCCTCCTGAGTGTTACCAGTTGTAAGCAACTTTACCGTAATAAAACGCGCCGCTGTAACCGTACGGCGAAAAAGTGCTATAGGCCAAATTGCCACCACTGCTGGCGAAGGCGTTGACCTTCTCTGGGTATTTATCGGTGACGTTGTCGCCGCCCAAGGTGAAGGTCCAGTTCTTCAGCTTGTAGTCAGCCGATAAATCCAGCACCCAGGCGGCCTTGAAAGTCTGGTCGTTGACCTTGTCCGCCTGGTAGCTGGTGAACTCACCATAGCGCACCAAATTGCTGTGCAGTGCCCAATTGCCGTAGGTGAAGTCGTTACCCAGGCTCAGCTTGTGCTGGGGCGTGGTATCGCCGAGCAAACCGATGCGCTCGCGACGGTCCACCCTCACCAGGTTCGCCCCAAGGCTATCGAGGATGGCCGGGTTGGGTTTCACATCGGTCACTTTGGTGTGGTTGTAGTTGTAGCCCACGGTGCTGTTCCAGCGGATACCGCTATCGAATTGGTAGCGATAGTTGGCTACCAGATCGACGCCGTCGGTGCTGGTGTCGGTGGCGTTGGTGAAGTAGCGGGCGGTGGTGTAATCAATGTTGCCCACGCCGTTGGCCTGCAGGTAGGCACGCGTCGCCGCGTTTATGCCGAGGTTGGAGGACAGGCTGATACGGTCGCGAATGTCGATACGGTACACATCCACCGTCACCGTCAGGTCATCGGCCGGCTCCAGTACCAGACCAAGGCTGTAGTTGCGCGACTTCTCGGCCTTGAGGTCTTCAGCACCGAGCAAGCGCGCAACCTGGCTGTTGGCCGGGAAGGTACCGGCTTCCTGGATGGTGCTGCCGATCAGCTGCGATGAGGTGTAGGCAAAGTTCTGCTGGGCCAGGGACGGCGCGCGGAAACCGTTGGATACACTGCCGCGCAAGGCCACTTGCGGGGTGAAGTCATAACGGGCTGACAGCGAGCCGCTCACATTGGAGCCAAAGTCACTGTAGTCCTCATGGCGCACGGCGGCCGAGGCGCTGAGTTTTTCGGTGAAGTTGGTTTCCAGGTCCAGATACTGCGCCCAATTGTGACGAGAGCTGGTGCCCGCGTCGGCATCCCGGAAGCCGCCCAGCCCAGAGCTGCCGGTCTGGAAGTAGGACGCTGGCTCGCCCGCCTCGATTTCATAACCCTGATGCAGGTATTCACCGCCGAACGCCACGGACACCGGGTAAGGCAGCCAGCCCACGTCGAACTCGCGGGACAGGTCCAGGCTGACTTGCTTCTGGTCGTTGCTCAGGGTGCCGTTGTCGAACTTGCGCGGTGTCGCCAGGCCCAGAGAGGTGTTGATGGTTTCAGTGCTGAGTGCGTACTGGTTCTTGCCGTAGTTGGCCGACAGGTCGTAATGCCAGTCGTACGCCAGCAAGCCACGCAGGCCTACCACCAACGACGTGTCTTCAAGGTTGCCCTTGATCAGCGGCAGGTAACCGTTGGGGTTGAGCGCCGGGATGTTGTTGGACGCATTGCTCGCGCGGTAGAACGCCGCCGTCTCGCCACGCCGCTTGCTGTAACCGCCGAAGGTGTAGAACTCGGCCGCGTCGTTGAAGGAATATTCGGAGTTGAACTGGAACTTGCCTTCATTGGTGGCCGGCTCACCTTGGCGGAACACGCGCTGGCCATAGGTGGTAGAGCCGACGCTTCCGGTGCGGTAGTCATCACCGGCGCGGTTGGTGTAGTCGTTGTCAGCCCCTTCGGCCGACAGGTTGATAAAGCCGTTGTCGCCCAATGCCAGGCCGGTGTTGCCGCTGACATTGCGCTGGATGCCGTCGCCCTTCTTGTATTCGCCGAACTTGGTGGAGATCGAGCCGCCATGGTCAGCGTGCTTGAGGATCACGTTGATCACCCCGGCAATCGCATCCGAGCCGTAGCGCGCGGAAGCACCGTCTCGCAGCACTTCGATATGGTCCACCGCCGACAGCGGGATCGCATTCAGGTCCGCCGGTGCCGACCCACGGCCCACTGCGCCGCCCAGGTTGACGAAGGCACTGGTGTGGCGGCGCTTGCCGTTGACCAGCACCAGCACCTGATCAGGTGACAGGCCGCGCAACTGTGCAGGCCGCACCAATTCGGCGCCGTCCACCAGGCTTGGGCGTGGGAAATTGATTGATGGAATAAGGCGCGCCAGCACTGCGCCCAGCTCATCGGAGCCGGTGCTGCGCAGACTGTCACCGGAAATCACATCGATGGGTGACAGTGAAGCACTGGCCGTACGCTCCTGAGCGCGGGTGCCGGTGACAATCACGGTGTCGAGTTTGGGTGCATCGGTGGCGGACGTTTCGGCCGCAAAGACTGGATTGAAGCTCACAGCGGTCAGCAAATTGGCCGACAAAATCGCCGAGTACAGCGCGTGTTTCTTGTAGCTCCCCATACCGCTCCCCTTTCCCTTATGAATCAGTAATCAAACATCAGAACGTCAGTGCTCTGAGCTCATACGATCGATCCGGCTGGCGGGCGGTGGCGGTCAGTTGTTGGTGATTGGCAGAAAATCGGTAGTCCGTTGCGATATAGCTTAAAGATATTCATGTAACAAATTAAATACCTTTAAGGAATAAGAGAATGCATAAGCCCAGAGGCCCCTCCGTCAGGATTATCCGTAGCGATCCCGTTACTTTCAGCCCCGGTTCAGCCTGGGCACGCGCCAAGCCGTCAAAATAGGGTGCACATCACGACCCACTTAGCCGCCCATCAAACCGACTACCGAGGTCGCACCCATGAAGAATTTTCGACTGCCTGGCCTGTTATTGCTGGCCCAGGCCACCACCGCGCTAGCTGGCGAATCGCCCGTCACCGAAGACGACAAGGGCTTCTGGTACGCGCAGACCAGCGTCTACACTCGGCACTTCGCGCCGGACAAGGACCACAACAACAACCAAGACCTGATTGGCCTGGAGCGCAATGAAGCCTCAGGGTTGGTGTATGGCGGGGCAACCTTTCGCAACTCGTTCCGCCAGCGCTCGTACTACGCCTACGCGGGCAAGCGCTATGACATGACCGACTATCCGGTGTACCTGAAGGTCACGGGCGGGGCGATCCAGGGCTATCGCGGCAAGTACCGCGACAAGATCCCATTGAACCGTTTCGGTGTGGCGCCGGTGATTATTCCGTCGGTAGGCACCCATTACGGGCCGGTAGCGGCGGAGTTGGTGTTGTTGGGGTTCAATGCGGCGATGGTGACGACCGGCGTGCGCTTCTAAGCGAGCACTGAGCGGGGCTTTTGTGATGAGCAGGCTTGCCCGCTCACCACAAAAAGCCGGCGGCTCTTGGAATGGATCAGCGCGGCGCGTAGGCGAATACGTCGGCGCGCATCTGATGCGCATCCATGCCGGCGTCGACCAGCGCATCCAGCGTGCCGTAGATCATCGCCGGTGAGCCGCTGGCGTAGACGTGCACGGCCTTGAGGTCGGCGATGTCCTCGCACACCGCCTCATGGAGCAAACCGCAGCGTCCTTCCCAACCGCACAGATCACTGACGACTTTGTGCAGGAACAAGTTTGGCAGTTGCAGCCATTGGTCCCAGTGTTCGATCTGGTAGAAGTCTTCCGGGCGTCGCACGCCCCAGTACAGGTGCACCGGGTGCTTGAAGCCGGAGGCGCGGCAATGTTCGATCAGGCTATGCATCTGTGCCATACCGGTGCCGGCGGCGATCAATACCAGCGGACCGTCCGGCAGTTCAGCCAAATGGGTATCGCCAAACGGCAACTCCACACGGGCCATCTGATTGCGTTGCAGCTGTTCCAGCAGGGCGCGCGCGCTGTCCTCGCGGGCCAGCACATGCAGTTCCAGCTCGCGCCCGGAGTGAGGCGCCGACGCTAGGGAGAATGCGGATTTTTCGCCATTTTCCCGTTCGATCATCAGGTATTGCCCGGCGTGGTAGCGCACCGCCTTGCCGGCCGGGGCCAGCAGGCGCACGCGCCACACATCACCACCGACCTCTACGCATTCACTCAATTGGCACGACAACTTGCGCAACGGCAACTCTCCCGGCGCCAACACGCCATCCCACAACACAATGCAATCTTCCAACGGTTCGGCGATGCAGGTGTAGAACTCACCGTGGTCGCGCACCTCACCTGCTTGCTGCACCCGGCCTTCCACCAGCAGCGCGGCACACACGTGGCAGACGCCATTGCGACAGGCCTGCGGGCATTCGTAGCCCAGGCGGCGCGCCCCTTCGAGGATTCGCTCGCCGGGGACCAGCTCCAGCACGGCGCCGGAAGGTTGCAGGGTTACACGCATCAATCTATTCCCAATTCTTTCCACATCGCATCGACGCGCGCGGTCACGGCTTCATCCTTGACGATCACCCGACCCCACTCGCGGGTAGTTTCACCCGGCCATTTGTGGGTAGCATCCAGGCCCATCTTAGAGCCAAGGCCCGATACCGGCGACGCGAAGTCGAGGTAGTCGATCGGCGTATTGTCGATCATCACCGTGTCGCGCTTGGGGTCCATGCGCGTGGTGATGGCCCAGATCACGTCGTTCCAGTCGCGGGCGTTGATGTCGTCGTCGGTGACAATAACGAACTTGGTGTACATGAACTGTCGCAAAAACGACCACACACCCAACATGACGCGCTTGGCATGGCCAGGGTACGACTTCTTCATGGTCACGATGGCCATGCGGTACGAACAGCCTTCCGGCGGCAGGTAGAAGTCGGTGATTTCCGGGAATTGCTTTTGCAGGATAGGCACGAACACTTCGTTGAGCGCCACGCCGAGAATGGCCGGCTCATCCGGCGGACGGCCGGTGTAGGTGCTGTGGTAGATCGGCTTGATCCGGTGGGTGATGCGTTCGACGGTGAATACCGGGAAGCTGTCGACTTCGTTGTAATAGCCGGTGTGGTCGCCGTAAGGACCTTCGTCGGCCATCTCGCCAGGGTGGATCACGCCTTCGAGGATGATTTCAGCAGTGGCCGGCACTTGCAGGTCGTTGCCACGGCATTTGACCAGCTCGGTACGGTTGCCACGCAATAGGCCCGCGAAGGCGTATTCGGACAGGCTGTCCGGCACAGGGGTCACAGCGCCCAGGATGGTGGCGGGGTCTGCACCCAAGGCCACGGAAACCGGGAACGGCTGGCCAGGGTGTTTTTCGCACCACTCACGGAAGTCCAGCGCACCGCCACGGTGACTCAGCCAACGCATGATCACCTTGTTGCGGCCGATCACTTGCTGACGGTAGATACCGAGGTTCTGACGGTCTTTGTTCGGGCCTTTGGTGACGGTCAGGCCCCAGGTGATCAGCGGGCCGACGTCGCCGGGCCAGCAGGTTTGCACCGGGAGCATGGCCAGGTCGACGTCATCGCCTTCGATGACCACTTCCTGGCACACCGCGTCCTTGACCACTTTGGGGGCCATGGCAATGATTTTGCGGAAGATCGGCAGCTTCGACCAGGCGTCCTTCAGACCCTTGGGGGGCTCGGGCTCCTTGAGGAAGGCCAGTAGTTTGCCGATCTCGCGCAGTTCGCTGACCGACTCGGCGCCCATGCCGAACGCCACGCGATCGGGCGTGCCGAACAGGTTGCCGAGCACCGGAATATCAAAGCCGGTCGGGTTTTCGAACAGCAGCGCCGGGCCCTTGCTACGCAGGGTACGGTCGCAAATCTCAGTCATTTCCAGCACTGGGGAAACCGGCACCTGGATACGTTTCAACTCTCCGCGCTGCTCAAGTTGCTGCACGAAATCCCGAAGATCCTTGAATTTCATTAACCATGCCACCCGTAAAATAGGCGTACATCCTACCTGCTCTGAGGCTGGCTGGCAGCTTATCGCGGTGCATTTGACTGCCGAACGTGCTTAAAAAACGCGCAAAAAAAAATGGCGCCCCTGGGGGCGCCATTCTTTCGGACCTGAAACGTCGTATTACTTACGCTTCATCGACAGGAAGAACTCGTCGTTGGTCTTGGTGGTTTTCAGCTTGTCGATAAGGAACTCGATGGCTGCAACTTCGTCCATCGGGTGCAGCAGCTTGCGAAGGATCCACATACGCTGCAGTTCGTCGTCGGCAGTCAGCAACTCTTCCCGGCGGGTGCCGGAACGGTTGATGTTGATTGCCGGGAACACGCGTTTTTCCGCGATGCGACGGTCCAAAGGCAGTTCCATGTTGCCGGTACCCTTGAACTCTTCGTAGATCACTTCGTCCATCTTCGAGCCGGTTTCAACCAGCGCGGTGGCGATAATGGTCAGCGAGCCGCCTTCTTCGATGTTCCGCGCGGCGCCGAAGAAACGCTTCGGCTTCTCCAGGGCGTGGGCATCGACACCACCGGTCAATACCTTGCCGGAGCTCGGGATCACGGTGTTGTAAGCACGGGCCAGACGGGTGATGGAGTCGAGCAGGATCACCACGTCCTTCTTGTGTTCGACCAGGCGCTTGGCCTTCTCGATCACCATTTCAGCAACCTGCACGTGGCGGGTTGGCGGCTCATCGAACGTCGAGGCAACCACTTCGCCGCGCACGGTGCGCTGCATTTCGGTCACTTCTTCCGGACGTTCATCGATCAGCAATACGATCAGGTGAACTTCAGGGTTGTTACGCGCGATGTTCGCTGCAATGTTCTGCAGCATGATGGTCTTACCGGCTTTCGGCGGTGCGACGATCAGGCCACGCTGGCCTTTGCCGATCGGAGCGCACAGGTCGATCACGCGACCGGTCAAGTCTTCGGTGGAACCGTTACCGGCTTCCATCTTCATGCGCACAGTCGGGAACAGCGGGGTCAAGTTCTCGAAGAGAATCTTGTTTTTCGCGTTCTCTGGACGATCGAAGTTGATCGTGTCGACCTTGAGCAGGGCGAAGTAACGCTCGCCTTCCTTCGGTGGACGGATCTTGCCAACGATGGTGTCACCGGTGCGCAAGTTGAAGCGACGGATCTGGCTCGGCGAGACGTAGATATCGTCTGGGCCGGCGAGATAGGAAGCGTCTGCAGAGCGGAGGAAGCCGAAGCCGTCCTGGAGAATCTCCAGCACGCCATCACCGGAGATTTCCTCGCCGCTTTTCGCGTGCTTCTTGAGCAGGGAGAAAATCACGTCCTGCTTGCGCGAACGGGCCATATTTTCTATGCCCATTTCTTCGGCCAATTGGAGCAGGTCGGTAATCGGCTTTTGCTTGAGTTCAGTCAGATTCATATAGGAATGACGTAATCATTTATGGAGGGGGGGAAATTAAGCTTTTGGCTTAATGAGGCCGCGCCGCAGAGAAGGCGACAGGATCGCGTACTAATCGAAAAGGAATGCGTCGGCGACGGCTTGCAGGGGGCAGTGGAGAAACCAGTGCGGGGCCGAATGTACCACCTGAATTTCGGAGCGTCTAGCCCTGTTTAACGAAAAAGCCCCGCAATTTGCGGGGCCTTTTTGACGACGCTTAGATGTTGGCGTCGAGGAAAGCTTGCAGCTGGGACTTCGACAGCGCACCTACTTTGGTGGCTTCAACGTTGCCGTTCTTGAACAGCATCAGCGTAGGAATACCGCGCACACCGTGCTTGGCCGGGGTTTCCTGATTGTCGTCGATGTTCAGCTTGGCAATGGTCAGCTTGCCTTCGTAAGTAGTTGCAATGTCGTCCAGGACCGGAGCGATCATTTTGCAAGGGCCGCACCATTCAGCCCAGTAGTCAACCAGCACCGGGCCAGCAGCCTTGAGTACTTCGGCCTCAAAGGTCGCGTCGGTGACGTGCTTGATAAGATCGTTGCTCATGGATGTCTCCGGATTGTAAGCAAAAAAAACGTTGCCCATCATAGCCGCCCTTCCCCCGTTCAGGAAGCCGCCTCTGATTGAGTCTTGCTATGGTGATGCATGAGTTTGGGTATAGCCCAATTCAAGACGCGACGGGACTCACAAAGGTAATGCCGGTGCGTAACGCTGCATTACGTACGTGTTCCTGCATGGTTTTCTGCGCTGTCGCACTCGCACGCCGGGCCAAGGCACGCAAAATTTTGCGATGTTCCTGCCAGGTTTCCATGGCCCGCTCTGGCCGGATGAACGGTAATTTCTGACTTTCCAGGAACACCTCGGCGCTGGCACTGAGAATACTCACCATCGCTTGGTTGCCGCTGGCCAACAGGATGCGCTGGTGAAACTCGAAGTCCAGCCGCGCCGCGGCGTCGAAGTCGCCGGCCTTGAGCACCTTGCGCATCGCCTCAACGTTGTCCTCAAGACTGTCCAGCTCATCGATGGTCAGCGTGACCGCTGCCAGCCCCGCCGCAAACCCCTCCAGCGCATAGCGCAATTGGAAGATATCCAACGGCGTGGCCTGGGCCGCGAAAGGCCAGGCAAAGCCCGGCGCGTCCTCCGCCGCCTGCACGAATACGCCTTTGCCCGGCAGCACGCTGACCACGCCCAACGCACTCAGGGACGATAACGCCTCACGCAACGACGCTCGGCTCACGCCCAACTGCACCGCCAGGTCGCGTTGGGACGGCAACGCGTCGCCTGGCCCGAAGCCCTGCTCCTTGATCAGTTTGCGAATGGCCTGCAGGGCCGCTTCCGGTACGGCTTGGGCGATGGAATTCATAAAAAACTCAAGGTTTCAGTCAGCAGAGCGGCTAGTTGTAAAGCTATTCGCGGCCGGCGGCAAGCCACGCCCCAAAGGGGCTCGCAGGTTTTTGCCGGCGCTCGAAAAGGGTGCGAAAGGCTATGCCACTGTTCAGACCAGTAAGACCAATGAAGCTCAACAAATCCCAGCCTTACAGACGATTTCGAGCCTACTGGCATGGGCTGTGCAATCACGCAAGCAAGCCAAATCCAGAAAATCCTTTCGCCCTTTTCGGAGAGTTGCCATGACTAAGCGCTACAGCGCCCTGCTCACTGCCCTGTTTGCCAGCCTGATGCTGAGCCAGGCACCCGCCCAGGCCAATGGGCTGGACGATATCGTCGCCCGTGGCACCCTTAAGGTAGCCGTGCCCCAGGACTTCCCGCCGTTTGGCTCGGTCGGCCCCGACATGAAGCCGCGCGGCCTGGACATCGATACTGCCAAGCTGCTGGCCGACCAACTCAAGGTCAAGCTGGAGCTGACCCCGGTCAACAGCACCAACCGCATCCCGTTCCTCACCACCGGCAAGGTTGATCTGGTGATCTCCAGCCTGGGCAAAAACCCGGAGCGAGAAAAAGTCATCGACTTCTCCAAGGCTTACGCGCCGTTCTACCTGGCCGTATTCGGCCCACCTGATGCCGCCATCAGCAGCACCGACGACCTTAAGGGCAAGACCATCAGCGTGACCCGTGGCGCCATCGAAGACATCGAGCTGACCGCAGTAGCGCCCAAGGAAGCGACCATCAAGCGCTTCGAAGACAATAACTCCACCATCGCCGCCTACCTGGCAGGCCAGGTCGACCTGATCGCCAGCGGCAACGTGGTGATGGTGGCGATCAGCGAGCGCAACCCGAAACGCGTGCCAGCGCTGAAAGTGAAACTCAAAGATTCGCCGGTGTACGTCGGCGTGAACAAAAACGAGCCGGCGCTGCTGGAGAAGGTCAACCAGATCCTGGTCGCGGCCAAGGCCGATGGCAGCCTGGAAAAGAACGCGATGCAATGGCTGAAAGAGCCGCTGCCCGCCGATCTTTGATACGACGGAGCTGACTCATGGCGTATCAATTTGACTTTGTGCCGGTGCTGGCCAATACCGATCTGCTGTTGCGCGGCGCGTTGTTCACCCTTGAGCTGACAGCCATCGGTGCGATCCTGGGGGTGGCCCTGGGCACCGTCGGCGCGGTGGTGCGGGCGTGGAAGATCCAGCCGTTTGCCTGGTTCTTCGGCGTCTATGTCGAGTTGATCCGCAACACGCCGTTCCTGGTGCAACTGTTCTTCATCTTCTTTGGCCTGCCGTCCCTGGGGCTAAAGATTACCGAGTGGCAAGCCGCCGTATTGGCGATGGTGATCAACCTGGGGGCCTACTCCACGGAGATCATTCGCGCCGGCATCCAGGCCATCCCGCGCGGGCAACTGGAAGCCGCCGCCGCGCTGGCGATGACGCGTTTCGAAGCGTTCCGCCATGTGGTGTTGCTGCCGGCGCTGGGCAAAGTGTGGCCGGCACTGAGCAGCCAGATCATCATCGTGATGCTCGGTTCGGCGGTGTGTTCACAGATCGCCACCGAAGAGCTGAGCTTCGCCGCCAACTTTATTCAGTCGCGTAATTTTCGCGCGTTTGAAACCTATGCCCTGACCACCCTGGTGTACCTGTGCATGGCGTTAATGATTCGCCAGTTGCTCAACTGGATCGGCCGCCGCTTTGTGATGAGGAATAGCCGATGAGTGATTTTTCCTTCTGGGACATCGTACGCAATCTGCTTACGGGCCTTCAGTGGACGCTGTTGCTGTCGCTGGTGGCGTTCATCGGCGGCGGCCTGATCGGCTTGCTGGTGATGACCATGCGCATCAGCAGCAAGGCGTTCGCGCGCAATCTTGCGCGCACCTACATCGAGCTGTTCCAGGGCACGCCGTTGTTGATGCAGCTGTTCCTGGTGTTCTTCGGCATCGCCCTGCTGGGGGTGGATATTTCACCGTGGCTGGCAGCGGCGATTGCCCTGACATTGTTTACCAGCGCCTACCTCGCTGAGATCTGGCGCGGTTGTGTCGACTCCATCGCCCACGGGCAGTGGGAAGCCTCGGCCAGCCTGGCGCTGAATCCGCTTGAACAACTGCGCTACGTGATCCTGCCCCAGGCCCTGCGGATCGCCGTGGCGCCAACGGTGGGGTTCTCGGTGCAGGTGGTCAAAGGCACCGCCGTGACCTCCATCATCGGCTTCACCGAATTGACCAAGACCGGCGGCATGCTCGCCAACGCGACCTTCGAGCCCTTCATGGTCTACGGCCTGGTGGCCCTCGGTTACTTCCTGCTTTGCTACCCCTTGTCCCTCAGTGCTCGCTACCTGGAAAGGAGACTGCATGCCTCTGCTTAGAATTTCCGCCCTGCATAAGTATTACGGCGATCACCACGTCCTCAAGGGCATCGACCTGACGGTTGAAGAAGGCCAAGTGGTGGCGATCATCGGGCGCAGCGGCTCGGGTAAATCCACCCTGCTACGCACCCTCAATGGCCTGGAGTCGATTAACGATGGAGTGATCGAGGTCGACGGCGAATACCTTGATGCCGCCCGTGCTGATTTGCGCAGCCTGCGGCAGAAAGTCGGCATGGTGTTCCAACAGTTCAACCTGTTCCCGCACCTGACGGTGGGTGAAAACGTCATGCTCGCGCCACAAGTGGTGCAGAAAGTACCCAAGGCCAAAGCGGCACAGTTGGCCAAGCAGATGCTGGAACGCGTTGGGCTGGGAGAGAAATTCGACGCTTTCCCAGATCGCTTGTCCGGCGGCCAGCAACAGCGCGTCGCCATTGCCCGGGCCCTGGCTATGTCACCCAAAGTGCTGCTGTGCGATGAAATCACCTCAGCCCTGGACCCGGAGTTGGTCAACGAAGTGCTCAGCGTGGTGCGCCAGCTGGCCAAGGACGGTATGACCTTGATCATGGTGACGCACGAAATGCGCTTCGCCCGGGAAGTCGGTGACAAGCTGGTATTCATGCACCAGGGCAAGGTGCATGAAGTCGGCGATCCAAAACTGCTGTTTGCCAATCCCCAGACCGCTGAGTTGGCAAACTTCATCGGTACAACAGAAGCCCACGCCTGATCGATTAGCCGCCAGGTACCAACTCGAAGCGCCCGCCGCCCTCCAACAACGTTTTATCGCGTACTGAGGCGGCGGCGTTCGAGAGATAGGTGTCAATCTGCACCTGCGCTGAAAACACCCGCCCGCTGACAGGCTGCCCTGCCTTCAACAGCACCAGCGCTTGGTCAGGCCTCAGGTGACCACCGCGCTCCGCCCGGTTGTGCATCGGCGCCAACTCTATCGCCTGGCCATCGAGCACTGGCTGCTGCAGAGTCAGGTCGAACCGCCCCTCCCGACCAAACCTGAAACCTTGACCGTCGGCAGGCACGCCCATAAAACGCAGGGCTATAACCCTAGCATCAGCGCACACCACGCTCACACGCACCATGCGTTTACCCAGGAAAACCCCGCGAGCATCAGGCTTTGAAACGGCGCGCAGAAGCCCGTAATCAATTTGCGGTTGGCTCACTGACAGGTGGCACTCAGAAGCCGACGCCTCAAAAACCGTCAATAGGCTCACCACCGCCGCGAGCATCCCTGACGTCAAAGCACTTTTAGCTGCAGACCGCCGCTGTATTTTCATAAAGTTGGCTTTCATCGATTTGTTCCGACAGTTCGAGTTGCAGTTTGCAGGAGGTCGCGTTCGGCGATGACACGGTCAAGGTTTGTGGCGCGTCGATGTTATTCAGGAAAATCAGGCCGTCTCCGACGACGGAGGTCAGGAATGAATTGTCTGCCGTAAGCACCGAAGCACCTTTGGGTAACGCTTGGCCACTTTGATCGACGGCACGCAACAGCACCCTCCTGACCTTAACCACTTCAAAGTCGACCTTGCTGAATGAGCCTCGTCCAACTTCCAGGGATTGGGTGCCGTTCTTGATATCTACCTGCCGTGGCAGGGATTTGCCTTCCACCTCGACAAGGCTGCTCTGATAAGCGGGCAATCCCGGTATCACCGCCATTCCCCACCGATCGGTCCATACAGGCCCCTGGGGTGTAGTGATACGCGCGCCCGACACATCGCCGACCGACGCAATCCCAAACGTATCCTCGACCCTGTACGGAGACAGCGTCAGCCCCCGTTCATGAGCCACGACCGCGCCTTGCAACTGACCGCTATAGCTGGTGTTGGTCGAGTCCCGGTTGATGCCCAGGCCCAACTGAGCATAACGGGACGTCATGTTCAGCAAACCGCCCTGCGCATGCCGGGCGGCCGTACCAAGGTCGCTGTCAGCGCGCAGTTCATAATTGAGTGTGTCGTCGACGCGTTCGTTGAAGGCTGCGCCAATACTCGATCGACGCCCCTGGTGCCTGGCGGTAGAAGTGAGCGAACGATCACCCCCCAAGGGAACACTGACTTGCAAACGCACGCCTAGCCCATCGTTGTTGTTCTTGTTAGTGCCAGAAGTGCCAACTTGCGAGTCCACGCTCAACCCGACATTGGCGTACCTGAACTGCTTGTTCCAGGCCCCATGGACATACTGAGAGGCGCTACTGTTGAAGTTTGCAGCACGGGTGTATCCAATCGTGAACACACCCAATTGCGGGTCCGCCCAGCTGAGACCTGCCGTGTATTGGTTTTTGAACCGCGAGTTCGCCAACTCACCACTGTCAGCGCGCACACTATCGAGCACATCACGATAGCCAGGTGTCTGGGTCGTAGCGCTCAGGGTCATCTGCACGTCACCCGGCAGCACGCTGCCCAACGAAACGCTATTACGCACACCCCGTACGTTGTTCTTGTCGTCCCGTGAGAGGTTGTTACGCAGACCAACAGAGAATCGCTGCGCGAAACTGCTGTCCAGCGCAAGCCCCACCGAATTGTAATGATCGGTAACCTGCACACCCGAACTGAGGGCCGTGGCGGGGGTGAGCGCCCAGGTCCCGCTTGCCACGGCCAGCATAGGCTCATCGGCACCGCTACGTTCCACATCCCGTATCTTGCCGACGGCCGCGGTATACCCAGACTTCACCGGCATCGCATCGCGAAACGAAGCGGCCGGCACTACAAAGCTACGCTGTCCGCCACGGGTCTCAATGACCCGTACATCAAGGTGACTCGTGCCGTTGAGCAACGGCAGGTTGCTCAATGCAAACGGCCCTTCTGGCACGACTGTTGTGTAGATCAGTGCGCCCGACTGGCGTACCTCTATCCGAGACTGACTAAGGGCCTGGCCTTCGACCACTACTCCATTACCGCCGGCACCGCCGTCGACACCGTCTGGAGACAGTTGGAAACCGGTCAGTTGCACCCCGCCGAACACCGGGCTGTTACCGGATATCTGCCCCACCTGGAGGGTCGACGCCAACCGCGCAATATCCCGTTGCGCATAGGCGTACAGGTGCTCGGCCCCAGACCGACCATCGGTAGAGATATAGAGCTGACGGCTGCGCGCAATCCAATCGCCTACATTAAACCCCACCTCCGTGGACGCCGATAGAAAACGGCCCCTGGCATCGCGCGAATGACTGTTGATGCCTTGCACGTCATAGTTGAGCAAGCCCGCCGCTCCACCTCGAGCGAAATGGCCAGTGGCTCGTTGCGGCTCACGGATCGCCTGGGTGGGAACGACGATCGCTACCTCCTCGTTGCCCGGACGCAGGTTCAATTCCGTGCTGGGAAACTCGGTAAGGAAGTCATGACAGGCCTGGTCAGCAGAAACCTGTTTATCTATCACTGAAGCAGGTACACGCAGCCCTGCTCGGTCCAGCAAGCCACGGGTAAAGCACAACGCCCCTTCATGGTTGAACCGCGCATCGGTCAATCCAACGCGATCACCATTGACCGTCAGATCAACAACCCGAACACCTTCAGTGAATCGTGGCGCGTCTCGAAAATAGCGGGCAACCGAAGGATCGAGTCCGCGATGCTGCAAGATAGTCAGATCGAATTCCAGCGGGTGCGCCCCGGGCCCGGCGTAAACGTGTCCTGCGGCGCCAGAAAACATCGCTACGCAGGCTGAGAGACTGACTCGGTTGAACTTAAAAGGCGCTGCGGCCTTTTTACCCCCACACCGTTTTTTACCAACAGCGCCGGTAACCTCGTTTATTTTTCCCATACGAGGTCAAGGCATGTTGGCTAGGAGCAAGGCATCGTAGTTGTCTACGGTAAATCCATAAACAGTGGCAGGCATGATGGTGACTGACGTGGCATCAGGGTGAGCGCTTGAAAATTCAGCGCTCAGCACCTCACCCGGCAAGATATAGGTGCGTGAAAGATAGGCTTTGGCTTTTTGCGGGTTCAGTTGCACCTCGGCGGCCAAACGAACGACATAGGGACTGTCGTTATGCACGCTCAACGTTTTGCCCTGCAGGCGCCAGGTCAGTAACTCCCAAGGCGCATTGTGCTGTGGCAGGCCCTTGGGATGGAGAATCAGCGGCAGGTTTTGTCGCAGGCTGATACCGATCGTCGCACCCGAGCCTGGCTGGGTTTGTGGGATACCCTCGAAGGTGACACGCTTCAAACGCTGAGTCTTGAGCGGTTCCTTGCCAATCAACATGAACCTCACCATTTGCAGTTGGCCACCATCCACCCTTGCAACCGGGGGAGTGACAACCACCAAGGGTTCCAGGTCTTCCGGAACATCTTCAATAGCCGAATGGAGTAGCGCAGGCCCGACGTCAGTATTTTTGACGTTAATACTGGCCTCGCTATCGGACTCATTTAGCACAATGACAGTGGTTTCAGGCTCCATGCCATCGGCGTACGCCACACCGCATAAAAGAAAGTTAACGCACACGCTAAACGCTAAAAAGAACTTCGACTTGGAGACGATACACATCCGACGTTTCCTTTACTTCGAACACAGCAAAACAGTCAGAACACGTTAAAACTTCAAACACCTAAAGTTTCAACGTGTGCTGACCGACTCAACATTGCTTACAAGTAACGTAACTCTAAGGTGGCATGGCCATCCAGATTGATACCCTCACCGACGGAGAAAGCAGAGGTCTTGTTGATAACCCCTTGCACTTGCAAGTTTCCGGAAACCACTGAAAGCTTAATCGGCGTAGTGGTCCCAGACGCCCAGCTTGTCAAATGCGGAGGCTGTGCCAGGGCCCCGTCGCCGACGGACCAAGTAACGCCGTTATTGTTCGAACCATTAACCCTGACCGTTTTACCGTCAGCAACGGTATTGGCCATGAACATAACGTAACCGCCAACTTTCTCACCTTTGGATGACGTGCCTAGCCCATAGTTAAAGGTGTCAACATAGGTCTGATTAAATGCACTTCGCATCATACCAGGCACTTTACTGCTTGCACGATTGTCCTGTGTCTTGATGCTTACCAAAGTAGGTGCATCGCATTTGACGGTAAAGGGCGTGCTTTTTTTATCCAACTTTGTGTAATGGGTGGCACTTAGCGAACTCGGTCGAATCATACCGTAATCAAATACCGAGTTGACTATCGTAAAGCTGCAGCTTGCGGGCGCGATGGTTCCTTTAACACGGACATCCGCTGCTTGGGCATTGAGCCCCGTCGCAGCCAAACATACACCCATCATTACAATAATTTTATTTTTCAAACTTATCACCTTTAACAAAAAAATGGATAGCCACAGATAAAACTCGCCCATAGGCCTGGCACTGAAAAAATTCACTGCAGAGCGCCGTCGCCCCGCCGAAAAGCAATCAGCCCCAGTTGACCATTAGGGTAGTTATGTTCAGATGTACTTCAGTTCCAGCGTGGCATGACCGTCCAGCTTGATTTCATTACTGAGGCTGAGAGCGGATGTCTTATTAAGAATGGCCCGAACGTTTAGCGTACCGGACAGCGTGGAAAACTTCAGCGGTGTAAGGTCACCCGACCACCAGCTGGTCAATACAGGAGTTTGCGCCATGGCACCGGCGATACCGCGCCAAACGCCACCATTGTCGAATGACTGCATAATATTGACAGCCTTGCCATCAGCCACCGAACTTCTCATGTATAAAATATAACCGCCGATATGTTCACCATTACCGGTATTACCAAGCCCGTAGTTATAGCTATCATTGTACTGCGAGCCATATTGAAGTGTTATGCCACCCACTTTACTTGCCGCACGATTATCCGTTGCACTTATAGCGACCCGAGCTTGTGCAGCACACTTTATGACGAACGGAGTGCTTTTGTTTGGTAACGGATTATATTGGGTGGCGCTTAAAGAGCTCGGATTGATTTTGCCATAATCAATGGTCGAATTTGTGAGTGTAAAACTGCAACTGGAAGGTGCAATGGAGCCTTTGACACGTAAGTCCGCAGCTTGAACGCTCAGGCAAGCAACTGCAAGGAACACGCCCCCAAGCAAAGCACTTTTATTTTTCATATACAGTCCACCTTACTATCAAAGATCATTTATCCGCGTACAACTAAAAACTCAAACTATCTAAAAGCCAATCTTACAAGCCCACATTTAAAAGCTGCCCACACCGAACGCTCAACTATAAATAAATAACACCTAGGCAAAATCGCCGGACCGAAGTATTAACACTCCACCCCTTCAATTAAACCGGAAAAAATATCAATGATTGTAAGAGTACTCAGCGGCAGCCATTCCACACTGGAATATTCGTTGTGCGAATCAAAACAACAACTTGGAGGACTAATACAGAAGCATGTAGGAATTAGTTACCAACCCCATAAATAAAGCCCCAGAAATCAAGGACTACGGCATCTGTTAACTTTGTAATGCAATCGTCATGAAAATCTCCTACAACCCGCATCGGCAATTTCCGCTGAAGCCCTGATTGGAAATCCTATGGCGCTACGCGTTGGCGCCAGCGGTCGATCGTGGCACGATGGTCAGGTTATCGACCGAGACCCCCAAACCATGCCGCAATCCCAAGCCAAGAATCTGTCCCTGATCGCCGCCATAGACCTGGGTTCCAATAGCTTTCACATGGTCGTGGCCAAGGCCCAGAACGGCGAAATCCGCATCCTTGAACGGCTCGGCGAGAAAGTGCAACTGGCTGCCGGGATCGACGACGCCCGCCAGCTCAATGAAGAATCCATGCAGCGCGGGCTCGATTGCCTCAAGCGTTTTGCGCAGCTGATTAACGGTATGCCCCTGGGCGCGGTGCGGATTGTCGGCACTAATGCCCTGCGCGAAGCGCGCAATCGCGGCGAATTCATCCGCCGCGCCGAGGAAATCCTCGGCCACCCGGTAGAAGTCATCTCCGGCCGTGAAGAAGCGCGCCTGATCTATCTAGGCGTGTCCCACACCTTGGCCGACACCCCCGGCAAGCGTCTGGTGGCGGACATCGGCGGCGGCAGTACCGAGTTCATCATTGGCCAGCGTTTCGAACCGCTGCTGCGCGAAAGCCTGCAGATGGGTTGCGTCAGCTATACCCAACGTTACTTTAAGGACGGCAAGATCACTCCGGCGCGCTACGCCCAGGCCTACACCGCAGCGCGGCTGGAAATCATGAGTATCGAACACGCCCTGCACCGCCTGACCTGGGATGAGGCCATCGGCTCGTCTGGCACCATCCGTGCTATCGGCCTGGCACTCAAAGCCGGCGGCCATGGCACGGGTGAGGTCAACGCCGAAGGCCTGGCGTGGCTCAAGCGCAAGCTATTCAAACTGGGGGACGCCGAGAAAATCGACTTCGACGGCATCAAGCCCGACCGTCGCACCATTTTCCCGGCCGGCCTGGCGATTCTCGAAGCCATCTTCGACGCCCTCGAACTGCAACGCATGGACCACTGTGACGGCGCCCTGCGCGAAGGTGTGCTCTACGACCTGCTGGGCCGCCATCACCACGAGGACGTACGTGAGCGCACGCTCAGCTCGCTGATGGAGCGTTATCACGTCGACCTGGAACAAGCCGCCCGTGTGGAACGCAAAGCCTTGCACGCGTTCGACCAAGTGGCCGAGGACTGGGACCTGGAAGACGGCGTATGGCGAGAGCTGCTGGGCTGGGCCGCCAAGGTGCATGAGGTAGGCCTGGATATCGCCCACTACCACTACCACAAGCACGGCGCCTACCTGATCGAGCACTCCGACCTGGCCGGGTTCTCCCGGGAAGACCAGCAGATGCTCGCACTGCTGGTGCGCGGCCATCGTCGCAATATTCCCAAGGATAAGTTTGCCGAGTTCGGTGATGAAGGCATCAAGCTGATCCGCCTGTGCGTACTGCTGCGCTTCGCGATCCTGTTCCACCACATTCGCGGCACCCAGGAAATGCCCCAGGTGAGCCTGCGCGCCAATGGCGAGAGCCTGGATGTCGTGTTCCCGAAAGGCTGGCTGGATGAGAACCAACTGACCCAGGCGGACTTCGCCCAGGAAGCGGAGTGGCTTACACGAGTGGGGTTCAGCCTGAACCTGCGTTAGAGAACACCGGAAACAACTGTGGGAGGGGGCTTGCTCCCGATGGCGGTGGACCAGTCAATGAATCTGTTGACTGACACTCCCTCATCGGGAGCAAGCCCCCTCCCACATTTTCAGACCGCGTCGGTGCTTAGTTCACCGACAGAATCGGACTGCCCAACTTCTCCAGCAACGTCGCCTGCGCACTGCGTGGATTCTGGTTGCCGGTCGGCGTGTTGCGCACGTAACGGCCGTCGGATTGCAGGCTCCAGCTGTGGGTGTTGTCGGTCAGGTAGCTTTCCAGCTCTTTCTTGACCCGCATGATCAGCTTCTTGCCCTCTACTGGGAAGCAGGTCTCCACACGCTTATCCAGGTTGCGCTCCATCCAGTCGGCACTGGACAGGAACATCTGCTCTTCGCCGCCGTTGAGGAAGTAGAACACCCGCGTGTGCTCTAGGAAGCGCCCAATGATCGAACGCACATGGATATTGTGCGACACGCCAACAATGCCCGGACGCAGGCAGCACATGCCACGCACCACCAAGTCGATACGCACGCCGGACTGGCTGGCCTTGTACAGCGCGCGGATGATCTTCGGATCGGTCAGCGAGTTGAACTTAGCAATGATGTGCGCCGGTTTGCCGTCGAGGGCGAACTGGGTTTCGCGGGCAATCATGTCGAGCATGCCCTTCTTCAGGGTGAACGGCGCGTGCAGCAGCTTCTTCATGCGCAAGGTCTTGCCCATGCCGATTAACTGGCTGAACAACTTGCCGACGTCTTCACACAAGGCGTCGTCGGAAGTCAGCAGGCTGTAGTCGGTATAGAGCTTGGCGTTGCCAGCGTGGTAGTTGCCGGTACCCAAGTGGGCGTAGCGCACGATCTCACCCGCTTCGCGGCGCAGGATCAGCATCATCTTGGCGTGTGTCTTGAAGCCAACCACGCCGTAGATCACCACCGCGCCGGCCGCTTGCAGACGACTGGCCAGTTGCAGGTTGGACTCTTCGTCGAACCGCGCACGCAACTCAATCACCGCGGTGACTTCCTTGCCGTTGCGCGCAGCGTCCACCAGGGCATCGACGATTTCCGAGTTGGCGCCGCTGCGGTACAGGGTCTGGCGTACGGCCAACACGTGCGGGTCCTTGGCGGCCTGGCGCAGCAGGTCGACCACCGGAGTGAAGGACTCGAACGGGTGCAGCAGCAGGATGTCCTGCTTGCTCACAACGCTGAAGATGTTCTCGCTGTTTTGCAGCAGTTTCGGGATCTGCGGCGTGAACGGCGTGTATTGCAGCTCCGGGTGGCTGTCCAGGCCGGTGATGCTGAACAGACGCGTAAGGTTCACCGGACCGTTGACCTGATACAACTCGGTC
This sequence comes from Pseudomonas sivasensis, assembly GCF_021391435.1. Lineage (NCBI taxonomy): Bacteria > Pseudomonadati > Pseudomonadota > Gammaproteobacteria > Pseudomonadales > Pseudomonadaceae > Pseudomonas > Pseudomonas sivasensis. The sequence continues at coordinate 6,057,383 of NZ_CP090029.1, forward strand.
TCGCCCAGGTTGAACTGCTTGAGCAGGTAGTCCGACAGGTGTTTCGGGCAGGTGTCGGCCACTTCCAGGCGAACCGCATCGCCGTAGCGCCGCGAGAACAGCTCGCCGCGCAGGGCACGGGCCAAGTCTTCGACGTCTTCGGAGTCGAGCGCCAGGTCGGCGTTACGGGTCAGGCGGAACTGGTAGCAGCCCTTGACCTTCATGCCTTGGAACAGATCATCGGCGTGGGCGTGGATCATCGAGGACAGGAATACATAGTTGTCGCCAGCGCCCCCCACCTCTTCCGGCACCTTGATGATCCGTGGCAGCAAACGCGGCGCCGGGATGATCGCCAGGCCGGAATCGCGACCGAAGGCGTCGATACCTTCCAGCTCAACGATGAAGTTGAGGCTCTTGTTCACCAGCAACGGGAACGGGTGCGTCGGGTCGAGGCCGATCGGCGTGATGATTGGCGCGATCTCGTCACGGAAATAGCGACGCACCCACGTTTTGATCTTGGTGGTCCAGTGACGGCGACGGATGAAGCGGACCTGATGTTTTTCCAGCTCCGGCAGCAGGATGTCGTTGAGGATCGCGTATTGGCGGTCCACATGGCCGTGCACCAGCTCGCTGATGCGCGCCAACGCCTGGTGCGGTTGCAGGCCGTCGGCGCCGGCTTGTTCGCGGGCGAAGGTGATCTGCTTTTTGAGGCCGGCAACACGGATCTCGAAGAACTCGTCCAGGTTGCTGGAGAAAATCAGCAGGAATTTCAGCCGCTCCAGCAACGGGTAGGACTCATCCAGCGCCTGTTCCAGCACGCGGATGTTGAATTGCAGTTGCGACAGCTCGCGGTGGATGTAAAGGCTGCTGTCATCCAGGTTGGTCACCATCGGCACTGGCGCCGGCGCTGGTACTTCGGCCACCACGGCAGGCGGAGCCGGTTCCAGCTCCGGCGGGGTCTCGGCGACTTGTTCAACCACCGGGTGAGCGTCTTTTACTGCAACTTCGGAGAGTCCTTCGGTATTCATCGAGTGTTCCTGTGAGGGCTATTGTTGCTCTCTAAGCAATTGGGCGGCGCGGGCGGCAAAGTAGGTCAGAATGCCATCAGCTCCGGCACGTTTAAAGGCCGTCAGGGATTCCAGAATCACCCCTTCACTCAACCATCCATTCTGTATTGCAGCCATGTGCATGGCGTATTCGCCGCTGACCTGATAGACAAAGGTCGGCACCTTGAATTCATCTTTGACCCGCCAAAGGATGTCCAGGTACGGCATCCCCGGCTTGACCATCACCATGTCAGCGCCTTCGGCCAGATCGGCCGCCACTTCGTGCAAGGCTTCATGGCTATTGGCAGGATCCATCTGGTAAGAGGCCTTGTTGGCCTTGCCCAAATTCAGTGCCGAGCCCACCGCGTCCCGGAACGGGCCGTAGTAGGCGCTGGCGTACTTCGCTGAATAGGCCATGATTCGCACATTGACGTGGCCGGCCAGCTCCAGGGCTTCGCGAATCGCCTGGATGCGGCCGTCCATCATGTCCGAAGGTGCGACCACCTGGGCGCCTGCCGCGGCGTGCGACAACGCCTGCCTGACCAACGCATCGACGGTGATGTCGTTCTGAACATAGCCGTCTTCGTCCAGGATGCCATCCTGACCGTGGGTGGTGAACGGGTCCAACGCCACGTCGGTGATCACCCCCAACTCAGGGAAACGCTCGCGCAGAGCACGTGTTGCGCGCTGGGCGATCCCTTGCGGGTTCCAGGCTTCGGCCGCATCGAGGGACTTGAGTTCAGCCGGCGTGACCGGGAACAGCGCCAACGCCGGAATCCCCAGTTCGACCCAACCCGCCGCCTCTTCCAGCAGCAGATCAATGGTCAGACGCTCCACCCCCGGCATCGACGCAACGGCTTCTCGACGATTTTCGCCATCGAGCACAAACACCGGCAGGATCAGATCATTCGTCGTCAGTACGTTTTCACGAACCAGACGGCGAGAAAAATCATCACGGCGATTGCGACGCAGACGAGTGGCTGGGAACAGGCGATTGGCAGGGGTAAAGCTCACGACAGACTCCTGAGCCCGGGTTTACGGGCGAGCGTTGCAGTTATAAGCGGCCATTATGACGAAGGTATGACAGTTGTGCTTATCGATGCGACCTGTAGTCGCATTCGTCGTTTATGTAGGAATTGTTCACTTCGTGACACATCTCGATACTTTCATGAATGTTCACGAAGGCGTAGGCTGCGCGTTCATTTCGCCAGCACCCAGACCATGCTTCAACAATTTCTGCATGACTTCGGCTACTTTGCCCTCTTCCTCGGGACGTTCTTTGAAGGCGAGACCATTCTGGTGCTCGCAGGCTTCCTGGCGTTCCGTGGCTACATGGATATCAACCTGGTGGTGGTCGTTGCCTTCTTTGGCAGCTACGCCGGCGACCAGCTTTGGTATTACATGGGGCGCAAGCACGGCCGCAAACTGCTGGCACGCAAGCCGCGCTGGCAACTGATGGGCGACAAAGCACTGGAACACATCCGCAAACACCCGGATATCTGGGTGCTGAGTTTCCGCTTCGTCTACGGATTGCGCACGGTGATGCCGGTCGCGATTGGTCTGTCGGGCTACCCGCCACTGCGCTACCTGATCCTCAACGGGATCGGTGCTGCCATCTGGGCAGCGGCTTTGGGTGCGGCGGCTTATCACTTCGGCGCAGTACTGGAAGGCATGCTCGGCAGCGTCAAAAAGTACGAATTGTGGGTGCTCGGCGCGTTGTTGTTACTAGGCTTTGGCCTGTGGCTGCGGCGCCGCTTCAAGAACGCTCGAATCGCCCGCCAGGCCTGTGCAGATGCCAAGGCCCGGCTCGCGGCCGAGCCTGCCTCGATCGAAGCGCCTAAGACACCAGTCGAGTAAGCCGGCTTCTACAGCAGTAGAGGCCGATCACGCTGAGCAGGCTATAACTCAGCAGCCCAAGCCAGCCCAAGTGGCTGGCCGGCCACAGCCCCACCTGCGGTGCCAGCCACACCAGCGGTACATTCAATGCCAGCCGTACCAGCTCAGCCTTCAAGGTCCACGGGCGATTCTCCAGAGCCACGCCCAACGTAAACAACCCAAACGCCATCGCACCCCAGCCCACAATCAGCGCGGTGGCGGGCAAACCCTCGCCGAAATTCATCAAATAGCTGCCAAACCCCACATACGCGGCAAACTGCAGGGCGATGTACACCTGTTGGCGCGCGTCCAGCGGCACGTCGAATTTGCGGAACTGGCTCAAATCAGGCTTGGCCAGGGGGTATTTGGCCTTCACGTCCGCAGGGCGCCAGCCGGTGCGCATGAACCAGATGCGCAGCTTGTCCCACTTACTCTCGGTACGCCGTGCATCGCTCCAAAGCTGCGCATAAAACTGCAAGTTGGCCCACAGCGGGTTCCAACTCGCCAAGGGGGTCGTCACACCAAAAACCACCGGTTCGTTGTCGTCTTCTTCCTGGAAGGTGCCGAACAGCCGGTCCCAAAGAATGAACACCCCGCCGTAGTTGCGATCCATGTAAAGAGCGTTCTGTGCATGGTGGGCCCGATGATTGGATGGCGTGACGAAGAACCACTCGAACCAGCCGAGCTTGGGCACATGACGGGTGTGCACCCAGAATTGATAGAGCAGGTTGAGCGAGGCGACGCTGATGAATACCACCAACGGCACACCGAGCACGGCCAGGGGCAGGTAGAAAATCCAGCTCAGCAGAAACCCGGTGCTGGTCTGGCGCAGGGCGGTGCTGAGGTTGTAGTCCTCGCTCTGATGATGCACCGAGTGCGCGGCCCACAGGATATTGCGCTCGTGCCCCATCCGGTGCAGCCAGTAGTAGCAGAAGTCGTAGAGCACAAAGGCGAAGACCCAGGTCCAGACACTCTGGGCAGGCAGTTCGATCAGCGCCAAGTGCTTGAGGGCGAATGCGTAGGTCAGCAGCCCGACGCCCTTGGTCAACAACCCCGTGGTGGTGGACAGCACGCCGGTGCTGAGGCTGTTGATGGCGTCCGCGACCCGGTAGTTGCGCTGACCGCGCCAACGGTCAGCGAGCAATTCCACCACGATCAGGGCGATGAAAAACGGTACCGCGTAAGGCACGAAGTCCATGAGCTAGTCCGGTCTATTGTTGTGGCATCAAGATTAGGTGCAGCGACGCGAGATCCCATTGGCAACAGGTTACAAATTAGTAGACATTTAACGCCAAGACCCCAGGAGAAATGCCCATGAGCAAAAAGATTGCAGTGATCCTTTCCGGCTGCGGCGTGTATGACGGCGCAGAGATCCAAGAAAGCGTGATCACCCTGCTGCGCCTGGACCAGCGCGGCGCTCAGGTCCAATGCTTTGCCCCCGACATTCCACAGCTGCACGTAGTCAACCATCTCACCGGTGAAGAGATGCCTGAGTCACGTAATGTGCTGGTGGAGTCGGCGCGCATTGCCCGAGGCGAGGTGAAGGACATCAAAGAGGCCAATGCCGAAGAGTTCGATGCGTTGATCGTGCCCGGCGGGTTTGGTGCGGCGAAGAACCTGTCGGACTTTGCTGTGAAAGGCGCAGAGTGCAGCGTTAATCCACAAGTATTGGCACTGGCTGAAGCCTTTGCCGAAGCCGGAAAGCCGGTCGGGCTGATCTGCATCTCACCGGCCCTGGCCGCAAAAATCTACGGCCCAGGGGTGACCTGCACCATCGGCAACGACACCGACACCGTCGCAGCCCTGGACAAAATGGGCGCCTCCCATCAGGAGTGCGCGGTTGAAGATATCGCCGAAGACACGGCGCGCAAGCTCGTGAGTACGCCGGCCTATATGCTCGGCAAGAACATCAGCGAGGTGGCTTCAGGCATCAACAAGCTGGTGGATCGGGTGTTGGAGCTGACCCACGAAAACGACTGATCCGCTCACACAACACTAGATTGTGGTGAGCGGGCTTGCCCCGGGCGAGGTACGGAAGTCAGGCGGGGCGCATCAACTGGGTGAGGATGCGGTCGAGCGAGTTGGCGAACGCCTGCTTATCCTTCTCGCTATGGGGCGGCGGCCCACCGCCCATCTGGCCTTGCTCACGCAGATCGGTAAACAGGTTACGCACCGCCAACCGCTCACTCATGTTCGCGGGGCTGAACTCCTTGCCCCGCGGGTCGAGCGCCGTGACACCCTTTTTCACAAGACGGTCAGCCAACGGCACATCGCTGCAGATCACCAGTTCGCCTGGCACGGCGTGCTCTACCAAGTAATCATCCGCCGCGTCCGGACCACTGGGCACCACGATCAGCTTCACGCAGGCAAAGCTCGGTTTGATCTGGCTCTGCCCAGCCACCAGCACCACCTCGAACTGGCGTTTGAGGGCAAACTTCACCACTTGGTCCTTGGCCGCCCGAGGGCAGGCATCGGCGTCAATCCATACCCGCATAGTCAAGCCGTCACGCGGCGTTTTTCGGCCAAACGACTGCGACCATACAGCACCACAATCGCCAGGATCGCTAAGGCCTGGGCGCTCAACGAATACGCGTCGGCGTGGATACCCAGCCAGTCGAAATCAAAGAATGCCACTGGCCGCGTGCCGAAGATGCCGGCTTCCTGCAACGCCTTGACGCCATGTCCGGCGAACACCACCGACAGCGCGCACAGTAGCGCCGCGTTGATGCCGAAGAACAGCGCCAGCGGCAACCTCGCCGAACCGCGCAGGATTACCCAAGCCAGGCCCACCAGCAGCACCAGCGCCGTTGCACCGCCCGCCAGCACAGCGTTGTGCCCGGCCGGGCCGGCTTGAAGCCACAGGGTTTCGTAGAACAGGATTACTTCGAACAACTCGCGGTATACCGAGAAGAACGCCAGCACCGCGAAACCAAAACGCCCACCGCCGCCCACCAAGCTGCTCTTGATGTAGTCCTGCCACGCCGCTGCATGGCGGCGATCATGCATCCAGACGCCCAGCCACAGCACCATGACACTGGCGAACAGGGCCGTGCAGCCTTCAAGCAATTCGCGCTGGGCCCCACTGACATCAATGACATACGCCGCCAATGCCCAGGTGGCCAAGCCCGCCAGCAACGCCAGGCCCCAGCCGACGTTAACGCTACGCACCGCCGATTGCTGGCCGGTGTTACGCAGGAAGGCAAGGATCGCTGCCAGCACCAAAATTGCTTCCAGGCCTTCGCGCAGCAGGATCAGCAGGCCTGAGATGTAGCTCAACGACCAACTCAAACCGTCGCTGCCCAGCAAACCGGCGGATTCGGTGAGCTTGCCCTTGGCCACGTCCAGGCGCTGCTGCACCTGCTCAATCGGCAAACCATCCTGCAACGACTGACGGTAGGCCATCAGGGCCTTCTCGGTATCTTTGCGCACGTTAGCATCGACGTTATCCAGGGAGCTTTCCACCAGCTCGAAACCTTCCAGATAAGCCGCTACGGACAGGTCGTAGGCTTGTTCGTGGTCGCCATTACGGAACGCGGCGAGGCTCTTGTCCAAGGTCGTTGCGGTGTAGTCGAGCAACTGGGCCGGGCCACGCTTGACCTGCGGTGGTTGCGCACGCTGGGCGCGGAAGGTTGCGGCAGCGGCCGGGCCGTCTGCGGCCAACACTTCGTTGGGGGTTCGGCGAGCCAGATCGGCGAGGTTGAAGGGCTGCTCACTTTTTGCCGCAGCCGGGTCAGCGGTGAAGCCAGCGATGTAGGTCGCCAGGTCCCAGCGCTGACGGTCGTCCAACTGATCGGCAAAGGACGGCATATCGGTGCCTTCGACGCCCAGACCCAGGGTGTTATAGATCGCGTAGAGGCTCAGACGATCCAGGCGCGCGGCATCCCGCAGGTTGGCAGGCGGCGGTGTGAGGCCCACGCCCGCCGGGCCATCACCCGCGCCGGCAGTGCCGTGGCACACCGAGCAATGCTGGGCATAGAGCGGTGCACCGCGCGTCGGGTCGGGCGTGATGGCCGGGGCCTGACTGACTTCATACGCGACGGCCAACTTGGCGCCCAACTGACGGGCCTGCCGGGCGACGGTCGCGCCGTCCTCATGCGCGTTGACAGCTGACAGTAATTCATCAACGCCCTTTACCAGCTCGGCGCGCTCAGGTCTTTGCGGCAAGTCCGCCACCAACCCCTGCAACACCCCGAGAAACTCCACCTGCTCGCGAAATTCCGAATCATCCACCACCTTGCCCGCCTCCACCGTCGGCGGGTAGTCAGCGCCAATGTAGTCCAGCAAATGCAGGGCTTGTGGCGCGCCTTCGGCAGTTGCCGCCAACAGGTTGGAGCTGCACGACATCAACGCCGGCAACATCAGCCAGGCGAGAAAACGGAAGGGGGCAGTCATGAACGAATCTCAAAGGGAAATACGAAGTAACACATTGTTAAGGCTTATCCGGTTTGACTCAAGGTGTAAGTGATGGGGTGCGGATAAGGACCCTGGATTTTTGCAGTCGAATAGTGGCACTTCGGCATGGCTTACCCATATGGGCTCCAAATCGGTTCACTCAAACAGGTAACAGCTATTAACCGGTAGGGACGATTTCGCGAGGATCTGGCCATGCTCTGGAGAACTCCCACAGCCACTCAACCGTACTGGGCCTGACGCTGGTGGAGGATTTCAGCCGGTCAACACACGCACCTTTGAGATCACCTCAGCATTTACCACCACGGTGAAGGCCAGGACACCAAACTGGTGAACAGCCGCAATGTGCGCGTTAGCCTGAACCGCCCGAATGGGATGAAAGAAGTGGCAAAGGCACTCGGAGAGGATGTGGAGCAATTGGGTGGTGGGCATCAAGCGCCCAACCTACCGGTGTTGCGTAATAACGTGCCTAGGAATGAAGCGCCGGAGACTTTGCGCAGAGCGGTGATCCTCTGGGCGACACAAACCCAATGTGAGAGGGGGCTTGCTCCCGATAGCAGTGTCTCAGTCAGTTTAGCTGTAGCTGAGACACCGCCATCGAGAGCAAGCCCCCTCCCACACTTTTGACCCCGTTTCTTCAGTTATGCCGTGGCGCGGTGCAAGCTGGCCAGGAAACCCGCAGCCCCAACGAACAATCCGGCAAACGTGCGGTTAACACGTTTTTGCTGCTTAGGCGTACGCAACAGCCGCAGCACTTTTGACGCCAATCCCGTATATCCCGCCATCACGATCATATCGACGCTGATCATCGTCGCGCCCAGGATCAGATACTGGATCAGCAAAGGCGCCTGCGGGTTCACGAACTGCGGCAGTACCGCCAACATAAACACTAGGGCTTTTGGATTGCTGGCGTTGACCAGAAAGCCACGGAACATCATCGCCATCGGCTTGCCGATCGGGCGTGGCGCCGCGTCATCGGTCATGTCCATGGGCAAGGCGCGCCATTGCTTGATAGCCAGGTACACCAGGTACGCCACACCAAACCATTTGATCGCATAGAACGCGGTCGACGACGCCGCCAGAATGGCACCCAAGCCGCCCGCCACCACAGCAATCTGCATCGCCAGGCCCAATTGCAGGCCAATGGCGTTCCAATAACCGCGCACGAAACCATATTGCAGGCCGCTGGACATCGAAGCGATGGCACCGGCGCCAGGGGAAAGGGAGATGATCCAACTGGCCAGGAAAAAAGCCAGCCACGTATCGAGTGCCATTGCACACCTCGGGAGAGAGTCAGCGATTGTTGTGCCTAAAGCTAACTCCGCCGACCAGAGGCTGGCTATAGATTTTTACGCGCGGTGAATGCTAGCGGTCACCAGGAAACACATGGGTGCCTGGCCAGCGGCGTACGGAGCGTTGGAAGAATAGGCTGTTTGGGACCTGCACCATCGCGCTGTCGGTGCCGGCTTCCGCCACTTCGATCAGCGTGGTGTAGAGCAGATTGATTGCCACCACACGGCCTTTCACCCCCGGCTTGTCGACCGTATCCACCAGCTCGACGATGTCACCAATGCGGAACGGCCCAACGGTGAAGATCAAGATCGCGCACAGCAGGTTCGACAGCACCGACCACATCGCGAAGAACGCTACGGCGGCAACCGCAACAAACCCCGACAGCGCCGTCCACAACACCGTGGCGGACACGCCCAGGCGACCCAGCACGAAGATCAGCGCACTGCCCATGATCAGCCAGCGCAAGCCACCGCGCAGCGGCATCAACAGTTGCGGCGGAAACGGGTAGCGCTCACCCAAACGGGTCAGGCCTTTGGCAACGAAACGCTGGGCGAGGTATGCGCCCAGCAGGATCAGCAGGATTTGTACGCCGATCCACGCGGGCTCGACCCATTGCGTGGGTATCGGCAACTGCAACGCCTCCATCAGGACAGCGCCTCCAGCTCCGCTTGCAGGGTTTCAAGCAGTTCGAGGGCTTCCATCCAGGTTTCCTCCAACTGCCCTTCACGGACCTTGAGCTTGGCCTGCTCGGCCAGCAGGTCACGCAGCTCGTCCTTGCGGGCCGCCTCGTATACAGCGCTGTCGCCCAAACTGGCTTCGATCTTGGCCAGGCGCTCGTGAACCTTGCCCAGCTCGGCTTCGAGCTTGTCGGCTTCGCGCTTATGCGGCGCCAACTGTTGGCGCAATGCAGCAGCAGCCTGACGTTGAGCCTTCTTGTCAGTCTTATCCGGGTTAACCGGTGTGTTGCTGACCGGTGCGTTGCGCAGACGGTAATCCGTCAGCCAGCGTGCGTAGTCATCGAGGTCGCCGTCGAACTCTTCGACTTTGCCATCTGCGACCAGCAGGAAGTTATCGGTGGTGCTCTTGAGCAAGTGGCGATCGTGAGACACCACCAGTACCGCACCGCTGAACTCCTGCAGGGCCATGGTCAGCGCCAGGCGCATTTCCAGGTCCAGGTGGTTGGTGGGTTCATCGAGCAGCAGCAGGTTTGGGCGGTCCCAGGCGATCAGCGCCAAGGCCAGGCGGGCTTTTTCGCCACCGGAGAAGTTCAGCACCGGCTCATCGATACGCGCGCCACGGAAGTCGAAACCACCTAGGAAATCACGCAGGGTTTGCTCGCGCTCGGTCGGCGCCAGGCGTTGCAGGTGCAGCAACGGACTTGCCTTGGAATCGAGAGAGTCCAGCTGATGCTGGGCGAAGTAGCCCACCACCAGGTTCTCACCACGAGTCAGGCGGCCGGCCAAAGGTTGCAGCTCGCCCGAGAGGTTCTTGATCAGGGTCGACTTGCCCGCGCCGTTGGGGCCGAGCAAACCGATGCGCGCGCCTGGCGTGAGCTGCAGTTTGACCTTTTCCAGGATGGTTTTTTCGCCATAACCCAGGCGAGCATCCGAGAGGTCCAACAAGGGACTGGAGATCTTCACCGACTCGCGGAACACAAAGTCGAATGGCGAATCGACGTGGGCCGCCGACAGTTCTTCCATGCGCTCCAACGCCTTGATCCGGCTTTGGGCCTGACGGGCCTTGGTGGCCTGGGCCTTGAACCGTGCGATGTAGCTTTCCATGTGCGCACGCTGCGCCTGCTGTTTCTCGAACGCCTGCTGCTGCTGGGCCAGGCGCTCGGCACGCGCACGTTCGAACGCGGTGTAGCCGCCACGGTAGAGGGTGATCTTCTTCTGTTCGACGTGGGCGATGTTGTCGACCACAGCATCGAGGAAATCCCGGTCGTGGGAAATCAGCAGCAAGGTGCCCTGGTAGCTCTTGAGGAAGTCTTCCAGCCACAGGATCGCATCGAGGTCCAAGTGGTTGGTTGGTTCGTCGAGCAGCAACAGGTCCGAGGGGCACATCAGCGCCTGGGCCAAGTTAAGGCGCATGCGCCAGCCACCGGAAAAGTCGGCGACCGGCCGGTCCATCTGCTCGTTGGTGAAGCCAAGGCCGGCAAGCATCTTGCGGGCGCGGGCGTCGGCGGTGTAGCCGTCGGCGCTGTCGAGTTCCGCGTGCAGGCGGGCCTGTGCGGCGCCATCCTGGGCTTTCTCGGCCTCGGCCAGGTCGTGTTGCACCTGGCGCAGACGCAGGTCGCCATCGAGCACGTAGTCGATCGCGATGCGGTCCAGGGTGTCGATCTCCTGGCGCATATGGGCGATGCGCCAGTCGGCGGGCAGCAAGCAGTCCCCGGAATCCGGGGTCAGCTCACCCAGCAACAGGGCAAACAACGTGGATTTGCCGGCGCCGTTGGCACCGATCAGGCCGGCTTTGTGACCGGCGTGCAGGGTCAGCTCGGCGTCTTCGAGAAGACGTTGCGGGCCACGCTGTAATGTTAGGCTTTGAAGTCGGATCATAATGGCGGCGGAGTCTACCAGCTTCGTTGCCCGCTGGCTTGGGTGTGAATATGTGCGCTGACCTGTGGAGCTTTGCCCTCTCGACTTACGCCCGTCCGGGCGTGGAAGCCGCTTGTCTGCGCTTGCAGGAACAAGGAGCGGATGTGTGCCTGCTGCTGTGTGGGGCATGGCTGGAACATCGTGGCGTGGCGCTGACCTGCGAGCGCATTCAAGCGTTAACACAGATAGCCGGGCCGTGGCAGAAGCAAGTCATCGAGCCCTTGCGACAAGTGCGCGTGCAATGGCGGACGTTGGCACAGCAGGACGAACAGCTGGCGGCGTTACGGGAGCGGGTCAAAGCCCTGGAGTTGGAGGCGGAGCGCGGGCTACTGACACGCCTGGAGGCGCTGGCGCAGAACTGGATGAGCGCAGAGGTGAGCGGGGGTCAGAAATGGCTTGAAGGACTGGGGGCTGAGGCGGCCAACAACCTTGACCACGACGCGCTGCAACACTTGCGCGCCGTGGCCACCGGCACTTAGGAAGCGCTGGTTGGGGTGGTGTTCGATGCTGCCGGTGCAGGAGTGCTGCTGGCCGGTGCTGTTGGAGCGGTGGAGGCTGTCGGGGCGGTTGCAGTTGTTGCTGGTTTTGCAGCAGCAGGGTTAACAGCTGGTTTTGCAGCTGGTTTTGCAGCGGCAGGCTTAGCAGCTGGTTTGGCGGCTGGCTTTGCAGCAGCAGTCTTGGCAGCTGGCTTGGCGGCTGGTTTTGCAGCAGCAGTCTTGGCAGCTGGCTTGGCGGCTGGTTTTGCAGCAGCAGTCTTAGCAACTGGCTTGGCGGCTGGTTTTGCAGCAGCAGTCTTAGCAACTGGCTTGGCGGCTGGCTTTGCAGCAGCAGTCTTAGCAGCTGGCTTGGCGGCTGGTTTTGCAGCAGCAGTCTTAGCAACTGGCTTGGCGGCTGGTTTTGCAGCAGCAGTCTTAGCAGCTGGCTTGGCGGCTGGTTTTGCAGCAGCAGTCTTAGCAACTGGCTTGGCGGCTGGTTTTGCAGCAGCAGTCTTAGCAGCTGGCTTGGCGGCTGGTTTTGCAGCAGTCTTAGCAGCTGGCTTGGCGGCTGGTTTTGCAGCAGCGGTCTTAGCAGCTGGCTTGGCGGCTGGTTTTGCAGCAGCAGTCTTAGCAGCTGGCTTAGCGGCTGGTTTTGCAGCAGCAGCCTTAGCAGCTGGCTTGGCGGCGGCTTTGGCGGGTGCCTTCGCTGCAACTGCTTTTGCAGGTGTACGAGCGCCCAGCACTTTCGCCACGGCTTCTTTAACACGACCAACGCCCTGGGCCAATTTCAGGCTTTCCTGAGCATCTTTCTTGAGTTGGGAAATGTACGCGCGCGTTTCAGCTTGGCGATCCTTGAGGGCGTCCAGCAGGTCCTCAAGTTCTTTGACAGCGTCTTTGGCTTTGGCTTGTGCCTTGGCCTTGCCGGCGGTGGCGGCGTCTTGCAGTTTGGTACGGGATTTATGCAGCTTTTCTTGCGCCTTACCGCGTTGTTTTTCCAACTTGGCGAGCAGTTTTTCTGCATCGGCCAACGCTTGGGAACACGCGCTTTCCAGATGTTCGAGCAGGCTGCTCGACAGTTGTTGGAGTAAGTGCAACGGGGTATTAACAGGCTTCTGTTTGGCCGACATGGTTTACCTCCTGGCTGACGTGGGTGCGGCTCATACTAGCCCTCTGCTCTTACCGCCGCTAGGGCATGTTGACAGTATCGTTTGCCTTGCGTTGCACGGTACGAAAATTCTTATCGATATATCGAAAACACGCGACACTTTTTACCCTTTCACACTGGCATAATCCGTCGCACTTTCGGCGGGAGAATGCCCATGTCGCGTTACCTTTTTCTTGTTCTGGGCTTGGCAATTTCCGTAGCCAATGCGGGCGAGCAATCACCCTCCAAAACGGCAGACCAAGAGCAGCACGACCTTGCCTACAGCCTGGGCGCCAGCCTCGGTGAACGCCTGCGCCAGGAAGTGCCGGACCTGCAGATCCAGGCGTTGATCGAGGGCCTCAATCAAGCCTATCAAGGCAAGCCGCTGGCGTTGGATAACAAGCGCATCGAACAGATTCTTGCCCAGCATGAAGCGCAGGCCGAAGCCGACGCCCAAGCACCCAAAAGTGAAAAGTCGCTCGCAGCTGAACAGCAGTTTCTAGCCAAGGAAAAAACGGCAAAAGGGGTGCGCGAATTAGCTGACGGAATCCTGCTCACGGAACTGACACCCGGCAGCGGCAGCAAACCTGGAGCTAATGATCAGGTTCAAGTGAAATACATTGGGCGGTTACCCGATGGCACAGTCTTCGATCAGAGCACACAGCCCCAGTGGTTTCGCCTGGACAGTGTGATCAGCGGCTGGAGCAGTGCGTTACAACAGATGCCGGTGGGAGCGAAATGGCGCCTGGTGATTCCATCAGCCCAAGCTTACGGTGCCGACGGCGCGGGCGAGTTGATCCCGCCTTACACGCCACTGGTATTCGAGATCGAGTTACTCGGCACTCGCCAATGATCCAATAAAAAACGGTGCGCCATGCGCACCGTTTTTTTAAATCACCGTTGAGGATCAAGCCTGAGTGGCTGGCTCATCCTTGTGGGCATTGTGCAGCACTTCGATCAAGCAATCTTCCAGTTCGAAGCGCTCATGCAACAGCGCGCCCAACTCCTTGAATTTTTCGGCAACGCAGTTTCCGGCATCACACAGGTCGGTGAACGCCAGCAGCTTCTCGGTGATGACATCAATGCGTGGGTAAATGGTTTCGGCCAAGTCGAGACCACGTTGATCGTCGAAGGCTTCGGCCTCCTTGGTCAGCTGCTCGTAGACGCCGAAGTGGCCGGCCGACACGTAGTCCACCAAGACACCACAGAAATCCTGCAACGGCTCGCGATTCTCACCCAGTGCCTCAGGCTTGGCGCCGAGAGCATCAAAGGCCCGAACCAGTTCGTGACGTGCCTTCAACCAGCTGTCGATCAGCTTGTGCACCCCACCCCAGCGTTCCTGAGCATTCTGACAACTTTCCAGCATGATGATCTCTCTTCCCTATAGGGGCGCTGCCGCCTGATGCCCGCGCAACACTTCAAGGAGTAAGCCGCAGCGGGACAAGGCCGCATCTGACAAGCAAACGGTTTTAATAACGCGTGCGGGCCAGATTATGCCCGCACGACTATGGCTTCAAGGTACGCAGGAGAGAAAGTTCATACAAGTGTTTAATCCCATCCTACAAACCGCGACCTTCGTTCAGCGCCCTACCGGACGCAGGGGACGGCTCAAATACAGCCGTGAAAACTGTATGACACCGAGGACTAGCATGCCCAGGAAGAACAACAGGCTCCATTCGGGAAGGCTCAAGTCGAACAGCGTCCAGCTTATTTCCACACAATCGACGGTACCCTCGACCACCAATCGTAAGGCCTGCCACACCGAGAGGTTATCGATCATGTGGCTCAGGCTGGGCCAGCAATCGGCGGCCTGATCCGGTGCGGCATTTTGCAGCAGCACCTGACGCACAGCGGTAACGGCACCCAACAATGCACATCCCATGCTCGTCAGCCCGTACAGGTAGTAAGTGGATCGACTGGATGAATGGATAGCGGCAAGCAGATTGATGAGCGTGAATGCGGCCAGAAAGGCCCGTTGTATCTGGCACAGGAAGCACGGGCGTAACGATGCACCGAACTCAAGATAGAAGGACGCGCCCAACGTCAGCGCACCCGCCATGAACGCAAGAAAAAACAAGGAGCGTGAAGGGGCCAAAGACATGCTTTATCCGCACAGCGAGAGATAGGTCGTTACGGTAGAGGAAAGGCCCGACCCCTTTCAATACGCGACAGAGCAGACAGTTCTGTGAGATCGCAGGGATATCCCGCATAAGCATGAAAGACTTCGAGCATCCCAGTGTAGGAGTTTGCAGTAGAGCGCTTAAAACCCAGCATCTGCTGGGCATTGAAGGGCTAACTCTCAGACGTATCTGAGCAAACCCTCCATTCCTTTCCTACATCAAGACCGGGTAGGAACTGGCAGCGGAGAGGCCAGTAAGCGGTTATCCAGCAGACCCAAACCTTCTTGGAACAGTTGGTTGCTGCGCTCGGTATCACCCAACTGGGCCAATAACCGCGCCAGCTCGGCACACGCCTCAGGATTACGCTGCACTTGAAGGCTACTTTCCAGATAATCCCGTGCCTTGCCCCATAGGCTGTTTTGCAAGCACAGACGACCCAACGTCAGCAGCAGGCTGGCATCACCCGGATGATCCTTGAGCCACCCCTCGGCAAACTTCAATTGCCGGGCCTGGTCACCGCCGCGCAGCAGGCCGTACAGACGAATCAGGTGGCTGTCATAGCCGCGTTTGATAGCACCGCGCAACGCCTCCTCCGCCTTGGCATCGGCGCCCAGCTGGCGCAGTTGCTCGGCGTAAGCCAGCACCAACTGAGGCTCCTGACGCTGAGCCGAAGTGAGTTGCTGCCAGGCCCGCTCAAGGGACTGCAAACCTGCTTCGCCCTGCTCTTCGCGCTGAGCAGCCAGGCTCAGGTTCTCGCCCCAGGCACGGCGCTCCAACTCGGCCAGTTCGCTGGCAGGCAGCACTTTGTCCTTGCGCAGCTCCGGCAGCAGTCGAATGACCGAAGACCAGTCGCCTCGCTGCTGGTGCAAACGCTGCAATTGGCGCAATACCTGGGCGTTATGGGGATGACGCTCGTGCATGACCTGCAAGGTCGTCAACGCGCCGTCAGTATCACCACGGTCCAACTGCAATTGCGCATGGCTCAACGCGACCGCCAACTCCGCTTGGGGCTGACGCTCCAGCGCACGCGCCAGCAAACCGTCGGACTCCTCATAACGGCCCTGCTCATTCGCCGCACGGGCCGCGCCCAGGTAGTACAACAAAGGCTGGCGCTCAGCTTCAGCTGCACGATGCAGATGACGCTCAGCGCTGGCCCAGCGGCCCTCAGCGAGGTCCATCTGGCCCTGTTCGATGGCGATCTGCACACGGCGACTGCGGTTACGCCGAGACCACGGGTTGACCACGCCACCGGAGGTGGTCAACAGGCTCAGCAACACGCGAATCAGGTAAATGGCGAGGCCGATGGCAAACACTGCTACCACGGTCGCCCATAGGCTCGACTCGTAATGCAGCACATGAGGATAGGTAATCAGCACATAGCCGGTGTGTTTCGAAATGCCCACAGCGAGTGCCAGGGCGATCGCAACCACCAGCACCAGGATCACATAGAAACGCTTCATCGGCTCTACTCCTGGATCGCCGGCTTGCCAGCCGCCGCCTTAGCTTCGTCAGCAGACACATGACGACGTTCTAGGTACGCCTGCACCGCAGCCAGACTCGCCGCTAGGTCCGGTGTCACTACCGACACGGCTTTTGGCTCAAGCTCGGCGATACGCGCCAGCATCGCCTTGCTCTGCGGATTGTCCTGGTTGAAGTTGTCCTGCAACACGCTGCGCGCCTCGCCCAGCGAACGGCTGTACACCGCCGACTCTCCATTGAGCGCCGCCCATTGCGCCTGCTCCAGCGCCAGGCTCAGGGCCAGGCGAACTTGGTTCAGCCCCTGACCGGCGAGCAGTGGTCGAATGTTATCGTCGGGATTGAAGTCGATGCGGAAGTAACGGGAAATCTGCTCCCACCACTGTCTCCAGCGGCTATCCGTATCAGTGCTTGGACGCCCCTGCCCAGAGGGCTCGGTGAGTTGATATTCAGGGGCAATGGCTGCCAACTGCACAACCTGGTCACGCAAGGCTGCCAATTGCAGATAGAGCCCGGTACGGTCCGGCTGCTCGGTACTGCGCAACGCGGCCAGGCTCTTGGCCAATTGTTCTCGCGCAGCGTAGGAACCTGGATCGCTCTGCTCGCGAAGAATCTCGTCGGCACCCTGCACCAGCGCCTGGGCACTGTTGATATCTTGCAGGGCGGACAGCCGCAAACTCGCCAGACGGATCAGGTGCTCGGCCTCGGCCAGGCGCCAGTCTTTACGGCTGGCCCCCAGCACGGTTTCCAGACGCTGGTTAAGGCGCTGCTGATCACCTTGCAACTGGGCGACCAGACGGCGGCGCTCTTCCAACTCGTCAGCGCCCGGCAACTGGGCCAAGCGCGCAGCCAGTTGCTGCTGACTTTGCTTGAGGGACTGGGATTGGTCATCCAGGGTCTGCACCTGACCCAGCTGCTGCTGGCTGCTGGCTTGCAGGGCGCGGACCTGCCAGATCCCCCAACCTCCGGCAGCAACACCCACGGCGCCAAGCAGCAAGGCGACAACTGCCAGGCCATTGCCACGGCGCGGCGTGGTGACCGGTGACTCAACCGGCGCATCGAGTGCGGGTTGGGTTTCATCTTTAGGCAAGGCTGTTTCGCTCACGTATCCGTCCTTTGCGTATCAGAGAGTGGGAACGGGATGACTCCGTAACGCCACTAACAAAGCCGCGGCACTCGCGCCGCGACAATCCACAACTTTTTCTGCGCCAGCAGTCCGTGCCATCTCGGCGACTCGTGGGCTGGGCACGAACAACGGCAGCTGTGCCACCTGTGGCCAATCGGGGCCGGCCAAGGCTTGCAGGTGCAAAAAACCCTGCCCACTGCTGACCACCAGGCCGTTCAAGCGTTCCAACTGGATGCGTTGCACCAGCACACCGGCGTCATAGGTCGGCAGGAAACGGCGGTACAACTCCAGATAGTCGACACTAGCACCTTGCTCGCGCAAACGCTCCGCCAGCAACTCTCGACCGCCCTCGCCACGCAGAATCAACACCCGCGAATCGCGGCACGCGATAGCCTCGCGCAACGCCGGTAATTGAAGCAAGGCCTCGCTGTCGTCGCCGCTTTGGGGATAATGAATGTTCAGGCCCTGATCGGACAGTACCTGCGCTGTTGCCGCGCCGACGCTGAACCAAGGCATTTGTGGCTTGGGATGATGAGCCAACTGCTGCAGGGCAAGGCGCGCAGCGGGCTTGCTCACCACGATCACCGCGCAATAGCGATGCAGGTCACGGAAGACAGCCTGTTGCTCGGGCGTGATGGGTAAAGGCTCAGTGTCCAGCAGGGGCAAACTGCTGCTGAAAATGCCGGCTTCAGATAACGACGCCGCCAGGGCGGTCGATTCCTCTGCAGGCCGCGTCAGCAGCACTCGCCACCCACTCACTGCGGACCGGCCTCACCGTAGACTTTTTGCAGAATGGCACCAGCGCCTTTATCCAGTAGCTCTTCAGCGACCTGGATACCCAACGCCGTGGCATCACGCTGCGGCCCGCGCACTTCTGCCGTCAACAAAGTGCCGCCGTCAGGGTCGCCGACCAGGCCACGCAGCCACAGGTCTTCACCTTCGAGCACGGCGTAGCAAGCAATCGGCACTTGGCAGCCGCCATTGAGGTGCTTGTTCAGAGCTCGCTCGGCTGTGACACGCACTTCGGTATCGTGGTGATCGAGCGGCTTGAGAAGTTCGTGGATTTGGCTGTCGGCGGTGCGACATTCGATGCCCACGGCGCCCTGCCCACCCGCTGGCAAGCTGTCTTCGACGCTGATGGCGGAGGTGATGCGATCTTCGAAACCCAGACGGATCAAACCAGCGGCAGCCAGGATGATCGCGTCATATTCGCCAGCATCCAGCTTAGCCAGGCGAGTGTTGACGTTGCCACGTAGAAAGCGGATCTGCAGGTCTGGACGGCGGGTCAGCAGCTGGGCCTGACGACGTAAGCTGGAGGTGCCGACGATGCTGCCCAGCGGCAGCTCATCCAGGGATGCATAGGTGTTGGAAACGAAGGCATCACGCGGGTCTTCGCGCTCGCAGATGCAAAAAAGGCCCAGGCCTTCGGGAAAGTCCATGGGCACGTCTTTCATCGAGTGCACGGCGATGTCGGCTTCGTTTTCCAGCAGCGCAGTTTCCAGTTCCTTGACGAACAGGCCCTTGCCCCCGATTTTCGACAGTGGCGAGTCAAGCAGCTTGTCGCCGCGACTGACCATGGGCACCAGGGACACCGTGAGGCCGGGATGGGCCTGTTCAAGGCGTGCTTTGACGTATTCGGCCTGCCATAAGGCCAGAGCACTTTTACGGGTGGCGATGCGGATTTCGCGAGAGGACATGGATCAATCCGTACTGAATAGATACGGCAGATAATAACAGCTCAGGCAAATGCGCTTTGATTTGAATCAGCAAGTGCGGGGCCTCCCTGGCCACGTCGCACCGGGATAAGGAATTCAGGCCTCGCTACAGCCCTCGAACTAAAGCTGCTGCATCATTTTGCGCACGCCCGCGACATGGCGTCGACTGACGATCAAAGCATCGCCGTTAAGCCCTTTAAGGAACAACTGGAAGTGTCCCAGAGGTGTGCGTTGAAGACGTTCGATCCGCTCGCGGGCCACCAACGCATTGCGGTGGATACGCACGAAGCGTTCGCCGAACTCATCCTCAAGGGCCTTGAGCGGCTCATCGAGCAACACTTCGCCAGCCTCATGTCGCAGGGTCACGTACTTGTGATCGGCAATAAAATAAACAACCTGGCTCAGTGGGATCAGCTCAATCCCTTTGCGCGTACGTGCGCTGATGTGGCTGCGCGGCCCGTTACCACTTTGGGCGGCAGGCTGGGTCAAGGCTGCCAGTTGGGCGCGGTTGGGGCGCTCGGCTTTCTTCATGGCCTTGAGCAAGGCTTCGGCAGTCACTGGTTTAATCACAAAGCTGACGCCACTGGCTTCCAGCGTCTGCTCAGCAAACTCTTCTTGCGCGGCGCATAACACCAGGGCGGGTGGCGATTCTCGCTCGCTCAGCCGGGCGGCGACTTGCAGGCCATCAAGGCCCGGCATGCGGATATCGAGCAACACCAGGTCGGGCTTGAGGCTGTCGATCAGCGTCAACGCCTCCTCCCCGTTGGTGGCACTCGGCTCAAGGACTGTATAACCCTCAAGTTCACTGACCAAGCGGGTCAGTCGCTCGCGGGCTTGGGGTTCGTCATCAACGATCAGGACATTCATATAGCGCTGGATTCCTGCGTGAGTCTCGCACAAGGATAGCGTAGACAGGTGCGGTGACTTGCGTCACAGCGATCCACGCTAAGACTAGCGCGAGCGGCAAAAAGTGCCCTGACAGCGGCACCCATATTTACCCGGACCTGTTCAATAGCGCCCAAGACCTGCTGCCATCGGGCATCGTCGTAGGGTTTGCTGATACACAATCCGAATACCCCCCTTTTAAATGGATAGTCAGGCTCTGACCGCAATACCCGACTTTGGTGCATTCACACACTATCAGTCCAACTGTAGACGCTCACCGGAACGATATTGCGCAATCGTCAAATATCGTTTCGATAAACATCTACCTCCAGTCTCTTCCCGGACGCGTTCGGCGGCAAGGCACTTAGCCATCCTTTGCACAAATAAAAATGCCGACGACCCGCAGCACCGCCTCCACGGGCAACCCTGTTATTATCGCCGGCAGACTTCCACGCCTCTTTATTAAGCAGACCACGAGCGAATCCATGAGCACCGACAAGACCAACCAGTCCTGGGGCGGCCGCTTCAGTGAACCCGTCGACGCCTTCGTCGCCCGCTTCACCGCCTCCGTCACCTTCGACCAGCGCCTGTACCGCCACGACATCATGGGCTCCATCGCCCACGCGACGATGCTGGCCAAAGTCGGCGTGCTGACCGACGCCGAGCGCGACAGCATCATTGACGGCCTGACCACCATCCGCGGTGAGATCGAAGCCGGTACGTTCGACTGGCGCGTCGACCTGGAAGACGTGCACATGAATATCGAGGCCCGCCTCACCGACCGTATCGGTGTGACCGGCAAGAAACTGCACACCGGTCGTAGCCGTAACGACCAAGTGGCCACCGATATCCGCCTGTGGCTGCGCGATGAAATCGACCTGATCCTGTCCGAAATAACTCGCCTGCAAAAAGGCCTGCTGGAGCAGGCCGAACGCGAATCGGACACCATCATGCCCGGCTTCACTCACCTGCAAACCGCCCAGCCTGTGACGTTCGGTCACCACCTGCTGGCCTGGTTCGAAATGCTCAGCCGCGACTACGAGCGCCTGGTCGATTGCCGCAAGCGCGCCAACCGTATGCCATTGGGTAGCGCCGCGCTGGCTGGCACCACTTACCCGATCGACCGCGAGTACACCGCACAACTGCTGGGCTTCGACGCTGTGGGCGGCAACTCCCTGGACGGCGTCTCGGACCGTGACTTCGCCATCGAATTCTGCGCCGCCGCCAGCATTGCGATGATGCACCTGTCACGCTTCTCCGAAGAGTTGGTGCTGTGGACCAGCGCGCAATTCCAGTTCATCGACCTGCCGGATCGCTTCTGCACCGGCAGCTCGATCATGCCGCAAAAGAAAAACCCCGACGTGCCAGAGCTGGTCCGCGGCAAGAGCGGCCGCGTATTCGGCGCACTGATGGGCCTGCTGACCCTGATGAAAGGCCAGCCGTTGGCCTACAACAAGGACAATCAGGAAGACAAGGAACCGCTGTTCGACGCCGCCGACACCCTGCGCGACTCGCTGCGTGCCTTTGCCGACATGATCCCGGCGATCAAGCCAAAACACGCGATCATGCGTGAAGCGGCCTTGCGCGGTTTCTCCACGGCAACGGACCTGGCGGACTACCTGGTACGCCGTGGCCTGCCGTTCCGTGACTGCCACGAAATCGTCGGCCACGCAGTGAAATACGGCGTGGAAACCGGCAAAGACCTGGCAGAAATGAGTCTGGAAGAACTGCGCCAGTTCAGCGACCAGATCGAGCAGGATGTGTTCGCCGTACTGACCCTGGAAGGTTCGGTGAATGCGCGTAATCACATCGGCGGCACTGCGCCCGCGCAGGTGAAGGCAGCGGTCGTACGCGGCCAGGCGTTGCTCGCCAGCCGCTAAAAAATGTGGGAGGGGCTTGCCCCCTCCCACACTTGATCACTTTTTGGCCGCAATCATCGCCATAAACGCAGGCATCGCCGCCTCCCGGTCCGCTGCCACCTTTTGGGCGTTGGGCATGGCATGCAATCGCTCCAACAACGCTTTCGCCTTTGGCAACTCAGCCAGCAAATCCAATCCAAACAGCTTCTCGCCCACGCCATAGGCGAGGTTCACGCTGTACATGAAATACAGATCCGCAATCGTAAAACTCTCCCCCGCCACGTAAGGCGCGAACTTGCCGTGCCGACCTAAAGAACCGATCCCCAGCAGCAACTCAGCCTTGGATTTTTCCTTGATCGCCTCCGGCACCGGCATACCGAAAAACGCCTCGGCAAAACACGCGCGGGCGGGCAATTCGATGTACAGCTCGATTTCCCGGCACAGCGCCAGCACTTGGGCACGCTGGAATGGGTCTGCCGGCAACAGCGAAGGGCCTTCCTGGGTTTGCTCGATGTATTCGAGTATCACGCTGGTTTCGTTGATAAACCCCTGCTTTACGCCAAGCGCCGGTACCTTGCCGCGCGGACTGATTGCCAGGGCTTCCGGGGTTTGACCGGCATAGAAAGGTACCTCTTCAAACAGGAGCCCTTTCTCCAACAGCGCCAGTTTCACCATGTTGTAGTAGTTGCTGACCGAAAATCCGTAGAGCTTGAGCATCGCAAAGCCTCCAGGCCGTGTGCGGGGTTGGCTGCAAGAGTTATAGATCTTGGCGCCCAGCCTGACCAGCAGCATCACCTGCCTGAATGGAGGTAGACTGGCGCCCTTTCCTTGAGGAGCCTGCCATGAGCGAGCCGACCGATATCGACAGTGACGAAGAAGAATTCACCGAAAACACCCTGATCGAAGCGATCGAGAACCAGATCGAAAGCGACAATCCCCCCGCCGCCAAAGCGACCTTCAACAAACTGACCCTGGTGGGTTATGAACGCGAAGACATCCTGAATCTTATGGCCCACGTGCTGGCGTTCGAGATCGACGCGATGCTGGACGAGGACCGCGCCTTCAATACCGAATGGTATGAAACCGCGCTGCGGGCGTTGCCTGAGTTGCCGCCTGAAAAGGAATAATCCCGGCACGCAGCAACACGCTGGACAGTTCGGCAAAGTGCGTTCACCTTATGGCCTGCTAGCCTCTAATAAATTTTAGAAAGTCTGGAGTCCTTATGTCGTATACCCCTGAATTGGTTGCCGAACTGGAAATCCTTGTACTCTTCCCCTTGGACAGCACCAAGGAAGGTCTGAAGGTCCATCAGACCGCCGCTCCTACTGCCATCGCCGCTGCCAAGCGCCTCCATGCCAAAGGACTTATCGACCAGCCAGACGGGGGCTATCTGACCAGCCTCGGTCGGGACGCCGCAGAGCAGGCCCAAACCCTGCTGACTATTCTGACCACTGCCAGCACCAAAGAAGCAGCCTGATACCCGATACCGCCCATGGAGTCCGCTCACTGCGGATTCCAAGGGCGTTGCTGTGGGCCAGTTAAAATTCTGGCGTCAAAGACCATTTCCCCCTAAACCTCCTACGCCACTGGCTGTAAACTCCTACACGGCCGCCCACGTCGGGCCCTGCGAGCCACCGAGTTCGACATGACCCGCACCCATGAAATCCGCCCTGACTTGGACGAAGGCATCGACCGCAAGGTGCTGGCCCAATTGCGCGCGCGCTTCATGGCCCTCAATGAGGGGCGCATGGCGCGTGCCGTCGAGGGGCTGACGCCGCGCCAGCAAAGCGTGCTGACCCTCCTGCCACTGTTTTTTCACGTTAATCATCCGCTGTTGCCCGGTTATGTTTCGGGCAGCACGCCAGCCGGGCTTTCGAATTTCGAGCCCGACGCTCAGGCCTTGGCCGAAGCCCAACGCCTGACCCGCTCGTTCTCTTACAAGCCGCGCCCGGTCAATCAGCCCAAGCCTATCCATGGCCTATTTCTGATGGGCAGCCTTGGCACCCTCGCCCAAGCGGATCAGAGCGATATGGACGTATGGGTGTGCCACGCCCCCGACCTGGGCGAAAACGAGCTGGCCGAACTGCGCAAGAAATGCCAACTGCTAGAAGCCTGGGCCCTCACCATGGGTGCCGAGGCACACTTCTTCCTGATCGAGCCAACGCGCTTCGTACTCGGCGAGCGCGACACCCAACTGAGCTCCGACGACTGCGGTACCACCCAGCATTACCTGCTGCTGGACGAGTTCTACCGCACAGCCATCTGGTTGGCCGGGCGCACGCCGATTTGGTGGCTGGTGCCGGTATACGAAGAGACCCGTTACGCCGAATTCACCCACACACTGCTCTCCAAGCGGTTTATCCGCGCCGATGAAACCCTTGACCTCGGCCACCTGGCACATATTCCACCCGGCGAATTCATCGGAGCCGGTCTATGGCAGTTGTTCAAAGGCATCGAGTCACCTTACAAATCGGTGCTCAAACTGCTGCTGACTGAGGTCTACGCCAGCGAACACCCTAACGTGCATTGCCTGAGCCTGCGCTTCAAGCGCGCGGTGTTCGCGAACCAGATGGACCTGGATGAGCTGGACCCGTACATCGTGGTGTACCGCCGCATCGAGGAATACCTCAAGGCACGCAACGAGCCCGAACGCCTGGAATTGGTACGCCGCGCGCTGTACCTGAAGGTCAATCGCAAGCTCACCGCCGGCCAACGCACCAGCAGTTGGCAGCGACTGTTGCTGGAGCGCCTGGCACGCGAATGGAGCTGGGACCAGCGTCAACTCGCCCTGCTGGACAGCCGCAGCCAGTGGAAAGTGCGTCAGGTGGCCTCCGAACGCCGCGCCCTGGTCAGCGAGCTGAACTACAGCTATCGCTTCCTGACCCAGTTTGCCCGGACCGAACAAACCGTCAGCCTGATCAACAAGCGCGACCTTAACGTGCTGGGCCGGCGCCTGTATGCCGCTTTTGAGCGCAAGGCCGGCAAGGTCGAATTCATCAACCCCGGCATCGCACCGGACCTGGCTGAAGACACCTTGACCCTGGTGCAGTCGCCCAACCGCAAGGAACCGGGCCAGCATCACTGGGGGTTGTACAACGGCAACCTCACAGCCCTGGAGTGGGAACACTTTGCGCCCATCAAGCGCAGCCGCGACCTGCTGGAAATGCTGACGTGGTGCCATCGCAACGGTGTAATCGACAGCAGCACGCGCCTGGCGCTGCACCCCGGCACCAGCGACATGACCGAATTCGAGTTGTTCAACCTGCTGGGCAGCCTGCAACAAACGGTCGCCCTGCCCCTGACCAGCGTCGATGAAATAAGCCTGCTGCGATCGGCGGTGCCCGAGGAAGTGTTGCTGCTGATCAACGTCGGCGTCGACCCGCTCAAGCATCACCGCGACCTGAACATCCTGATGACCACCGAGCGCACCGACTCCCTGAGTTATGCCGGTGTTCGCGATAACCTGGTGCTGACCCTGGACCAAGTCACGCTCAACAGCTGGAACGAGGTGATGGTCAGCCGTTACGACGGCCCGCACGCTTTGCTCGATTGCCTGCGCGACTACCTCAACCAACTGCCATCGGACCGCCTGCCGCGTCTGCGGGTACGCTGCTTCTGTCATAACCGTGCGCAGTTCATTGCCCAACGCGTGGAGGAAATCTTCGACACCGCGCAGAACCTGCTGCTGGGTCAGTCCAACCACCGCTACTTGCTGCAAGTTCAGCAGCACTACCACGTAATGGAGTTGATGCCGGGCCAAGCCACCCATGTGTCACTGGCAACCCAGGACGCGCTGATCGCCTACCTCAGCGAAGAGCTGGCCAGCTACAGCCCGCTGCATCTGGACACGATGGCCCTGGAAGACCACGACCTGGCGCTGCTGCTGCCCATGGGCATGGCTTATTGCGTGCAAGTGTTCTACCGGGTCAATGAGGATTTCGCCGAGCTGTATGTGCTGGATGAGTTCAACGCGTTCTGGCAGCAGCGCCTGCCGTTTCATGATGAGCAGAGCCTGCTGGCGCCTTTGCAGCGCTTTCTGCAATCCATCATCTATCGGCGGGATGCGTTGTCGCCGCTGGACACGCAACAACCCCTGGGCGCGGTGCAGACCTTGTATTACCAACTATTGCCGACAGGAAGCGGACGCGCCCGCGGGATCGAACCTCGGCCGGCGCCGCACAATCCAACGAACAAACCGTTTTACGACGTGCAGGCGATTATCGGCAAAGCAGCACACGGCAAGGTGGGCATTACCCTGTACTGCAATCAGCGGGAGTTTTCCGAATTGGAATTCGGCGACCAGCTATTTGCCGTGGTCGCCCAGGAGATCGTTGGACAGCGCCGGGAAACCGAGCGCTACCGTTGCTACATCACCGACCTGGATCTATCGGGCCTGCTCGGTGATGTGCAGAGCCCGAGCAACCTTTACCTGCGTTACAAGGCCGAGCTGGAGCTGTCGCTCAACGAGGCGCTGAGCCAGATTTAGAGAGTGAAGGCGCCGCCGTCTTTTGGCTGGCCTTCAACACTGAGCAATTCAAGCTTGAGGGTCTTGCCGCCAGGTGCCGGCCAGTCGATATGCTGGCCCACTTTCAGGCCTAACAACGCGCTGCCCACGGGTGCCAGGATCGAGATCTTGCCGGCGTCTGCATTGGCATCTTTCGGATAGACCAGCGTCAGGTGGTAGTCCTTGCCGCTGCCTTGCTCACGGCAATGTACGCTGGAGTTCATGGTCACGACACCCGCAGGCACTTCATCGTGGCCAACCACTTCTTCGGCGCGATCGAGTTCGGCTTGCAACGCTTCGACGCCGGGAGTTTCGTCGCCCAAGCGGTCGATCAGTTGCTCCAGACGCTGCACGTCAAGACGGGTGAGGATGATGGACGGTGCGGTGGTCATGATTCAGGCAGACTCCTTTTTTCTGCACAAAAAAGCAAAACCCCGCCAAAAAAAGGCGGGGTTCTCGCGGGCCTCGATGAGTTGAGGCGTACCCGGACACTACCACAGCGTCACAAATAAACAAGACAGCCTCAGGCGTGCGCCCTGCGCTGCTCGGCCTCGGCGCAGATCACCCTGCGCCGGGCATCGTCGGCGGAGCGCCATTCGCGGATGTCTTCAACGTGACGAAAGCAGCCGAGGCAGACTTTTTGCTCGTCCAGACGACACAAACTGATACAAGGTGACGGCACCGCCGGGCTGACATTACTGAACAGCGGCTTTGGCGGACGTACGGGCGCAGGCTGAGTCACGGTCAAATCTCGTCGAAATCCAGCTCGGCGCCGGTATATTCGTGGACCAGGCGCGTGAGCATCTCGCCCAACAACTCTTCACTCTTATCGCACTGCCATTTGCAGCTTTCTTCGTCGTAGTCGAAGTGAACGCCACCGGAGCGCGCCGCCAGCCACAGCTGACGCAGGGGTTCCTGGCGACTGAAGATCAGTTGCTGGCCACTCTCGAACTTGACGGTCAGCACGCCGGCCGAGTTTTCCAGGTCCACATCCAGGCCGCTGTCGTCAAAAATATCTTCCAGCGCCTGCTGGGTCGCATCCACCAGGTCGTGAAAACGGGCTTCGGTCAAACTCATTGTGGCAACCTCAAAAGTGTCTGGTTTTGCTCAAGCGCCGCACGATACGGGCGAGCCTCGCCGATTGCAAAGGATACCGATTTCATTACCGATGACGGTATGAAATATCCTCTGCCAGCGTAGCCCGCTTCACCTTCATGTCGGCAAACCCCCGCCGGACGGGTATTTCGGCGCATAGGCAAGCTGGCGGGTGGTCGGTATACTCGGGCGCAATTAATGCATATTCAAGGATTTCGCCATGAAGCGCCTGATCTCTTCCCTTGCTGCGCTCGTCGCGGTCGCTTGCCTCGTTAGTGCCTGTGGTCAAAAAGGCCCGCTGTACCTGCCCGATGACAGCAAAGACCCGAATGAACAGGCGCAATCGTCGCAAAAGCCATCCAAAGCGCATAAGCACGACACCTACGAATAAGGGAGCTCCATGGACGCTTTTAACTACCGGGACGGCGAGCTGTTCGCGGAAGGCGTGGCGCTGTCCGCGATTGCCCAGCGCTTTGGTACCCCGACGTACGTGTACTCACGCGCTCACATCGAAGCTCAATACCGCTCCTTCACCGACGCACTGGACGGCGTACCGCACTTGGTGTGCTACGCGGTCAAGGCAAACTCCAATCTGGGTGTACTGAATGTCCTGGCGCGTATGGGCGCTGGTTTTGACATCGTCTCCCGTGGCGAGCTGGAGCGAGTACTGGCAGCTGGTGGCCAGGCTGACAAGATCGTGTTCTCCGGCGTCGGCAAGAGCCGCGAAGACATGCGCCGTGCCCTGGAAGTCGGTGTGCATTGCTTCAACATCGAATCCACCGACGAGCTGGAGCGCCTGCAGGTCGTAGCCGCCGAAATGGGCGTACGCGCGCCGATCTCCCTGCGCGTCAACCCGGACGTCGATGCTGGCACCCACCCGTACATTTCCACCGGTCTCAAAGAGAACAAGTTCGGCATCGCCATTGCTGACGCCGAGGACGTGTATATCCGCGCCGCGCAGTTGCCGAACCTGGAAGTGCTGGGCGTCGACTGCCACATCGGTTCGCAACTGACCACTCTGCCGCCGTTCCTAGATGCCCTCGACCGCCTGCTGGCGCTGATTGATCGCCTGGGCGAATGCGGCATCTACCTGCACCACATCGACCTCGGTGGCGGCGTGGGCGTGCGGTATCGCGATGAAGAGCCGCCGCTGATTGCCGACTATATCCAGGCCGTGCGCGAGCGCATCGAAGGCCGCGACCTGACGCTGATGTTCGAGCCGGGCCGCTACATCGTCGCCAACGCCGGCGTGCTGCTGACCCAGGTCGAGTACCTCAAGCACACCGAGCACAAGGATTTCGCCATCGTCGACGCGGCGATGAACGACCTGATCCGCCCGGCGCTGTACCAGGCCTGGATGAATGTCACCGCTGTGACGCCTCGCGACAGCGAAGCTCGCGCCTATGACATCGTCGGCCCGATCTGCGAAACCGGCGACTTCCTCGCCAAGGATCGTCAGCTTGCGCTGGAGGAAGGCGATCTGCTGGCCGTGCATTCGGCCGGTGCCTACGGGTTTGTCATGAGTTCCAACTACAACACCCGCGGCCGTACCGCCGAGGTACTGGTGGACGGTGATCAAGCGTTTGAAGTGCGTCGCCGCGAGACGGTAGCCGAGTTGTATGCTGGCGAAAGCCTGCTGCCGGAGTAAGCCATGCTGCTGCGTTTTACCAAGATGCACGGGCTCGGCAATGATTTCATGGTCCTCGACCTGGTCAGCCAGCACGCGCACATCCTGCCCAAGCACGCTAAACAGTGGGGCGACCGGCATACAGGGATTGGCTTCGACCAATTGCTGATCGTCGAGGCGCCAAGCAACCCGGAGGTGGATTTCCGTTATCGGATCTTCAACTCCGACGGTTCCGAAGTGGAACAGTGCGGCAACGGTGCGCGCTGTTTCGCGCGTTTCGTGCTGGATAAGCGCCTGACCGCCAAGCGCCAGATCCGCGTCGAGACCAAGAGCGGCGTGATCGAGCTGGATATTCGCAGCGACGGCCAAATCAGCGTCAACATGGGCGCGCCGCGCTTGGTGCCAGCGGATATTCCGTTCCAGGCCAGCGAGCAGGCCACCAGCTACGCAGTCGATGTCGACGGCAAGATCGTCGACTTGGCGGCCGTCTCCATGGGCAACCCCCATGCCGTGTTGCGGGTCAACGACATCAATAATGCCCCCGTACATGAACTGGGGCCGAAGATCGAACACCACCCGCGCTTTCCGGCACGGGTCAACGTGGGTTTCCTGCAGGTGATCGACCGTTCCCGCGCGCAATTGCGTGTGTGGGAACGCGGCGCCGGCGAAACCCAGGCCTGCGGCACCGGTGCTTGCGCCGCTGCCGTGGCCGCGATCAGCCAGGGGTGGATGGATTCGCCGCTGCTGATCGACCTGCCCGGTGGACGCCTGTCCATCGAATGGGCAGGACCTGGCCACCCGGTGCTAATGACCGGGCCGGCCTCGCGTGTATACGAAGGACAGGTCCGTCTATGAGTGAGCCAAGCTAATGACCGATAAGCCTCAAGTACCCGCACCCGCAACCCCGAGCGAAAGTCTGGAGGCCGCTGCTGTCGCGGCGTACCTTGAGGCGAATCCGGATTTCTTCGTCGAGCACGAAGAACTGCTGCCGGCGCTGCGCATCCCCCACCAACGCGGCGACACCGTGTCGCTGGTGGAGCGACAGATGAAGATCCTGCGCGAGCGCAATATCGAGATGCGTCATAAGCTCTCGCACTTGATGGACGTCGCCCGCGACAACGACCGCCTGTTCGACAAAACCCGTCGCCTGATCCTTGCGCTGATGGACGCCACCAGCCTGGAAGAAACCGTGATCGCCGTGGAAGACAGCCTGCGCCAGGACTTCCAAGTGCCATTTGTCAGCCTGATCCTATTCAGCGATAACCCGATGCCTGTAGGCCGTTGGGTCAGCGGCAGCGACGCACAGACCGCGATTGGCGGCCTGTTGTCCGAGGGCAAGACCATCAGCGGCACCTTGCGCGAGCATGAGCTGGACTTCCTGTTTGGTCCCGAACAGCTCAAGGAGATCGGCTCCACAGCCGTGGTCGCCCTCAGCCATCAAGGCTTGCATGGCGTGCTGGCTATCGCCAGCCGTGATCCTGCGCACTACAAAAGCTCGGTGGGCACGCTGTTCCTGACCTATATCGCCGAAGTGTTGGGCCGCGTCCTGCCGCGCTTCACCACTGCCCTGCGCGCGGTGCGCTAGCCATGGAACGGCAACTGGACGCTTACTGCGCTCACCTGCGCAACGAGCGCCAGGTGTCGCCCCACACACTGGAAGCCTACCGGCGGGACTTGAACAAGGTCCTGGCCTACTGCGAAAAACAGCAGGTCACCAGTTGGAAGGCCTTGGATATCCAAAGCCTGCGCAGCCTGATCGCGCGCTTGCACCAGACGGGCCAATCCTCGCGCAGCCTGGCTCGCCTGCTGTCGGCTGTGCGCGGGCTCTATCACTACCTCAACCGCGAAGGCCTGTGCGACCACGACCCAGCCAACGGCCTGTCTCCGCCCAAGGGCGAACGGCGCCTGCCCAAGACCCTGGATACCGACCGCGCTTTGCAATTGCTTGATGGCGCCGTAGAGGATGACTTCCTGGCCCACCGCGACCAGGCGATCCTGGAGCTGTTCTATTCCTCGGGCCTGCGCCTGTCGGAACTCACTGGCCTGAACCTAGACCAATTGGACCTGGCAGACGGCCTGGTGCAAGTACTCGGCAAGGGCAGCAAAACCCGCGTGCTGCCGGTGGGCAGGAAGGCCCGCGAAGCCCTGCAACTCTGGCTTCCGCTGCGGGCGTTGGCCAACCCGGCGGACGACGCCGTGTTTATCAGCCAGCAAGGCCGGCGACTGGGGCCGCGGGCTATTCAGGTGCGGGTCAAAGCCGCCGGGGAGCGCGAACTGGGTCAAAACCTGCACCCGCATATGCTGCGGCACTCCTTTGCCAGCCATATGCTGGAATCGTCCCAGGATCTGCGCGCCGTGCAGGAGTTGCTGGGCCACTCCGATATCAAGACCACGCAGATCTACACCCATCTGGACTTCCAACACCTGGCAACGGTGTACGACAGCGCCCATCCACGGGCCAAACGCATCAAGGGCGGCGACTCATGAGTATCAAGCTGATCACCTTCGACCTGGACGACACACTCTGGGACAACGTACCCGTCATCATCAGCGCCGAGGCGTCGATGCGCGAATGGCTGGTCGTGCATGCCCCCAACGTCGGCGACCTGCCACTGGAGCATTTCGCCAGCCTGCGCCAACAGGTGCTGCAGCGTCATCCGGAGCTCAAACACCGCATCAGCGTGTTGCGCCACCGGGTGCTGATGCACGCCTTCGAGGAGGCCGGATATCCACAGCCGCAAGCCACGGAAATGGCAGACGTGTGCTTCGACGCGTTCATTCACGCCCGTCATCAGCTCACGCCCTTCCCTGAAGCCGAGCCGATGTTGCAAGCGCTGCGCCAGCACTTTCTGCTGGGCGTGATCACCAATGGCAATGCCGATGTGCAGCGTGTGGGCCTGGCTGACTACTTTCACTTTGCGCTGCGCGCTGAAGATATTGGTATTGCCAAGCCAGATGCGCGGCTGTTCCAGGAAGCGCTGCAACGCGGCGGAGTGGATGCCAGCGCAGCGGTGCATGTTGGCGACCATCCCGGGGACGACATTGCGGGGGCGCAGCAGGCGGGGCTGCGGGCCGTGTGGTTTAACCCCAGCGCCAAGGTGTGGGAGGGGGATAAACGCCCCGACGCGGAGATTCGTAGCCTTACGGAGCTGCCGGAATTACTCCGCAAGTGGCAGTAGTACTAGAGATCCCAATATGGGGATCACCACGAAGCTCAAATAAATCAGCAAGCATGAAAAAGCCCGCAGCGACGGCGGGCTTTTTCTTACAAGCAGGTGACTGACCTCAGATAGGTCGGCTGCCGTACTTGTTATCCGGCTTCTTGGGTGGGTCTGCCACCACGTTAGCCTCGACTTCCTGCACTCTGCCGCCTTTAGCGAGGAATTCTTCCATCGCACGGGCCAGAGCATCGCGCTCTTTGTTCTTGGCCTCAACGCTCGGCAATTCATCTACCGAAACAGCTGCCTTGGCTTTGCCTTTGGCCGCAGGGGCAGGCGCATCATCGCCACCATCGTCGTCCGCAACGTCTTCCGCTGCTGCTTCAAGACCTTCTTCGGTGTCGTCTTCGTCACCTACTTCGAGTTCGTCGTTTTCCAGATCATCGTCGCTCATGTTCTACCTCATGACTTGCGAAAAGCAGATTAGTTATAGCCCAGCTTCGCCCTCTGTCGAGGTCGCCAGGGAAAAATCAACATCCACTGGATAACCAGTGGCTTACGCCCCGTCACCGTGCAAGGTGGCGAGGACTTTACGAGCACCGCCATGATCACGGTGCTCGCCCAGATAAACACCTTGCCAGGTACCCATCGCCAAGCGGCCGGCCTTGACCGGCAAACTCAGCTGGCAGCCCAGGAGACTGGCCTTGAAGTGCGCCGGCAGATCATCCGGACCTTCGTCATTGTGTTCGAACCCGGCACGGCCTTGCGGCACCAGCAAGTTGAAAAAACGTTCGAAGTCACGGCGAACCGCCGGATCGGCATTCTCGTTGACGGTCAGAGAAGCCGAGGTGTGCTGCAACCACAGGTGTAACAGGCCCACACGACACGCCTTCAATTCAGGCAAGCCGGCAAGCAACTCATCGGTCACCAAGTGAAAGCCCCGGGGCTTGGCCCGCAGGGTAATCAGGGTCTGTTGCCACATAGAGTTCTCCGCCCATCGGCGCGCATTCTAGCGCGCTCTGGGAAAAAACAAAGTGCCGAATACGCCTACGTGCCTGTAAGACATTCGCACACTGAAAAGTGCCGTGTGCGGCCGATCACAAACTTTGCGCAAAAACCGGCACAGCGTCTTACGACTGACAAACGCCAGGCAAAAAAATGCCCGGCAAGCCGGGCATTTTTTTTACGCGCACTTACAAGTTGTAGCCGCGTTCGTTGTGTTGCGCCAGGTCGAGGCCGACAGCCTCTTCCTCTTCGGTAACACGCAGGCCAATGACCATATCGAGCACCTTGAGGATGACGTAGGTGACGATCGCCGTGTAGATCACGGTGAAGCCAACACCCTTGCACTGGATCCAGACTTGAGCCGCGATGTCAGTGACGGTGCCGAAGCCGCCCAAAGCAGGGGCTGCGAATACACCTGTGAGGATCGCACCGACGATGCCGCCGATACCGTGCACGCCGAATGCGTCCAGGGAGTCGTCGTAGCCCAGCTTACGCTTGAGGCTGGTCGCGCAGAAGAAGCAGACCACACCGGCCACCAGGCCGATTACCAGAGCGCCCATCGGGCCAACGGTGCCGGCGGCTGGTGTTACAGCTACCAGACCAGCGACTACGCCCGAGGCGATGCCCAGTGCACTTGGCTTGCCGTGAGTGATCCACTCGGCGAACATCCAGCCCAACGCCGCAGCAGCGGTAGCGATCTGAGTGACCAGCATCGCCATGCCAGCAGTGCCGTTGGCCGCAGCAGCGGAGCCGGCGTTGAAGCCGAACCAACCGATCCACAGCATTGCCGCGCCCACCAGGGTGTAACCCAAGTTGTGCGGTGCCATCGGGGTGGTAGGGAAGCCTTTACGCTTGCCGAGCACGATGCACGCCACCAGCCCAGCCACACCGGCGTTGATGTGCACCACGGTGCCGCCGGCAAAGTCCAGCACGCCCCAGTCCCACATCAGGCCGCCGTTGCCGCTCCAGACCATGTGCGCGATTGGCGCATAAACCAGGGTGAACCAGATGCCCATGAAGATCAGCATCGCAGAGAACTTCATACGCTCAGCGAAGGCACCGACGATCAGCGCCGGGGTGATGATGGCGAAGGTCATCTGGAAGGTGATGAACACCGCTTCCGGGAACAACGCCGCAGGCCCGGTGATGCTGGCTGGGGTCACACCCGCCAGGAACGCCTTGCCCATGCCGCCGAAGAAGGAATTGAAGTTGACCACACCCTGTTCCATACCGGTGGTATCGAACGCAATGCTGTAGCCGTAGACGACCCACAGGATGCTGATCAGGCCAGTGATGGCGAAGCACTGCATCATCACCGACAGAATATTTTTGGAGCGGACCATGCCGCCGTAGAACAGCGCCAGGCCGGGAATGGTCATGAACAGCACCAGTGCGGTGGCGGTCAGCATCCAGGCGGTGTCGCCAGAGTTGAGGACTGGAGCAGCCACTTCGTCTGCCGCCATGGCCAGGCTTGGCATTACGATGGACAACAGGGCTCCGAGCCCTGCGAATTTACGCAGAGTCATATTGTTTTCTCCTGGGGCGTTGGGGTTTGGCGGCTTAGATTGCGTCGGTATCGGTTTCGCCGGTACGGATGCGAATAGCCTGTTCCAGATTGACCACGAAGATCTTGCCGTCACCGATCTTGCCGGTGTTGGCGGCCTTGGTTATCGCTTCGATAACCCGGTCAAGATCCTTGTCGTCAATGGCGACATCAATCTTCACCTTCGGCAGGAAATCGACTACGTATTCCGCGCCGCGATACAGCTCGGTGTGACCCTTCTGCCGACCGAAGCCCTTGACCTCAGTAACGGTAATGCCCTGCACGCCGATCTCGGACAGCGACTCGCGTACATCGTCCAACTTGAACGGCTTGATGATGGCAGTGACTAGCTTCATGAAAACTCTCTCCCGAATTGGTGGACTTGCCCCAGGAAAACAAACCCGTCTCAAGTCTAAGCGCAGTGCCTGGCTTTGTAACGCATCGTCGCAAGGGCAGTTGCCTTCGCGACGCCAGCGAACCACTGGTGACGAAACCTGTACCCCTGATCCGTCGGCGCACTGCATTCGTCACAGCGACTGCATCAGTGCATGGGTCATGATCGTCTAAGCAGAAACCTTGCCAGCTCCGTAAAAATCACTGAAATCAGTCCTTTGCCCACTTAACCTCACCCACAGGACTATTTGGCAGCTGCAATGCGCACGAAAACAGTGCGCCGTCGCACAGCCCGATGCGCGAAAAGCGTGCGCTGCAGGCCGCGAAAAAGACTATAGACGCTGCGTGATACACTGCCCGCCAACAGTTTCCG
Organism: Pseudomonas sivasensis; assembly: GCF_021391435.1. Classification (NCBI taxonomy): domain Bacteria; kingdom Pseudomonadati; phylum Pseudomonadota; class Gammaproteobacteria; order Pseudomonadales; family Pseudomonadaceae; genus Pseudomonas; species Pseudomonas sivasensis. The sequence continues at coordinate 6,093,079 of NZ_CP090029.1, forward strand.
GAATATTTCCCATGCTCGCGCCCAAAGACCTACTCGACGCCCTGAGCGGCCACGCCTCTCGCCTGTTCAGCGGCGAAACCCCTCTGCCCCGCAATGAAATCGAAAGCCAGTTCAAGGCCTTGCTGCAAAGCGGTTTCAGCAAGCTCGACCTGGTGAGCCGGGAAGAGTTTGATAGCCAAATGGTGGTGCTGGCCCGCACGCGTGCGCGGCTGGAGAGCCTGGAGGCGAAGGTGGCTGAACTGGAAGCGCGGCTAACCCCAACGGCCGAGTAACTGACGCAACGAGGCCAAAATGTGGGAGGGGGCTTGCTCCCGATGGCGATGGGTCAGTGACATATTTATCAACTGACCCACTGCTATCGGGGGCAAGCCCCCTCCCACATTTGTTCTGCGTCGTTCTCTGGATACGTTCTGTAAAACCTCCCTCCCTCGCTAGCCCCACCGCTCGTCTACCCTTGAAAAACCCGCAGGAAGCGGCCTCTCTTTCAAGGAACGAGCATGTCCCTCGCCATCGTCCACAGCCGCGCCCAGATCGGCGTAGAAGCCCCAGCCGTCACCGTCGAAGTGCACATGGCCAACGGTCTCCCGTCCCTCACGCTGGTGGGCCTTCCCGAAACCGCCGTCAAGGAAAGCAAGGACCGAGTACGCAGCGCCATCCTCAACTCCGCCCTGCAATACCCCTCCCGCCGCATCACGCTCAACCTCGCGCCCGCCGACCTGCCCAAGGACGGCGGGCGTTTTGATTTGGCGATTGCCTTAGGGATCCTCGCCGCCAGTGTGCAGGTGCCAGCGTTGATGCTCGATGACATTGAATGCCTGGGTGAGTTGGCGTTGTCCGGCGAAGTGCGTGCGGTCAAAGGTGTGTTGCCAGCCGCTTTGGCGGCGCGCAAGGCTGGGCGCACCGTGATAGTGCCGCGGGCGAATGCAGAGGAAGCTTGCCTGGCGTCGGGGCTGAAGGTGATTGCCGTGGATCACTTGCTGCAGGTCGTGGCGCACCTCAACGGACAAGTGCCGATTGAGCCCTATAAATCCGATGGTTTGTTGTACCTGAACAAGCCCTACCCGGATTTGAGCGAAGTGCAAGGCCAACTCTCCGCCAAGCGGGCGTTGTTGATTGCAGCAGCGGGCGCACATAACCTTCTGTTCAGCGGGCCACCGGGCACCGGCAAGACCTTGCTTGCCAGCCGCTTGCCCGGTTTGCTGCCTCCGCTGAGCGAGCAGGAGGCCCTGGAAGTGGCGGCAATTCAGTCGGTGGTCAGCCTCGCACCGCTGAGCCATTGGCCGCACCGGCCGTTTCGCCAGCCGCACCACTCTGCGTCAGGGCCCGCGTTGGTGGGTGGTGGATCGAAACCGCAGCCTGGGGAAATCACCATGGCTCATCATGGCGTGCTTTTCCTGGATGAGTTACCGGAGTTTGATCGCAAGGTGCTGGAGGTTTTGCGTGAGCCATTGGAGTCAGGGCATATCGTGATTTCCCGCGCCCGCGACCGTGTGAGTTTCCCAGCGCGTTTTCAACTGGTGGCAGCGATGAACCCCTGCCCTTGCGGGTATATGGGCGAACCCACTGGGCGTTGTCGCTGTACACCGGAGCAGGTCCAGCGGTATCGCAATAAACTGTCTGGACCGTTACTGGATCGGATTGACTTGCACCTCACCGTGGCGCGGGAAACAACTGCGCTGAATCCAACCCAGCAGGTTGGAGATACGACGGCAACGGCCTCAGCCCAGGTGGCCGAGGCTCGGGAGCGCCAGCAACAGCGCCAAGGCTGTGCCAACGCCTTTCTTGATCTGCCGAGGCTGCGTGAGCACTGCCAACTTTTGAAAGCCGACGAAGGCTGGCTGGAAAGCGCCTGCGAGCGACTGACATTGTCGCTGCGTGCGGCTCATCGGCTGCTCAAAGTGTCACGCACGTTGGCGGACCTGGATCAGGTGGATGCCATCACGCGGGACCACTTGAAGGAGGCCTTGCAGTACCGCCCGGCCTCCCTCAATTGAGCCTCAGCGAAAGCGATCCACCTCATGACGCAAGCCCGCCGCCAACGTCTCGAGCTCCTTAGCCGTAATCGCCAGGTTCGACACCACTTCCCGCTGCTCGCTGTTGGCCAGTGCGATGCTCTGCAAGTTGCTGCTGAGCAATGTCGCGGTGCTGCTCTGCTCCTGAGTCGCCGTGGTAATCGCCGCGAACTGCTGACCGGCCGAACGGCTCTGCTCGTCGATACGTGCCAGGGCCGACGCCACGTCGGCGTTGCGCGACAGGCCTTCCTGCATCAACGTGTTGCCGTGCTCCATGGTGCTGATGGCGTTGCCGGTTTCCCGCTGAATGCTCTGGATCATCCCGGAAATTTCATCGGTGGCTTCGCGGGTACGCGAGGCCAGGTTACGCACTTCGTCAGCAACCACGGCAAACCCACGGCCCTGTTCACCTGCGCGAGCAGCCTCGATGGCGGCGTTCAGCGCCAGCAGGTTGGTCTGTTCGGCGATGGAGGTGATCACACCGACGATGCCGCCGATTTCCTGAGAGCGCTGGCCCAGGGTATTGATCACCGTGGCCGTGCTATTCAGCGCGGTCGCGATATGTTCCAGCGACGACGACGCCTCCTGCATCGAGGTGCGGCCGATGCGGGTTTGCTGGGCATTCTCTTGAGCCAGACGCTCGGTGTTGCCCATGTTGTCGGCGATATTCAGCGAAGTGGCGCTGAACTCTTCCACCGCACCAGCCATGCTGGTGATTTCGCCAGACTGCTGCTCCATGCCGTCATAGGCCCCGCCGGATAACCCGGACAGTGCCTGTGCACGGCTGTTGACCTCTTCGGCCGCCTTGCGGATATGGGAAACCATGGTCGAAAGCGCTTCACCCATCTGGTTGAAGCTACGGGCTAGTTGGCCGATTTCATCATGGCTGGACACGTTGAGGCGCGCACTCAAGTCCCCCGCGCCCAAGGCTTCGGCCTGGCGCACCAGATCACTCAGCGGCTGCAGTTTGCTGCGCAGCAACCAGACCGTGGCGCCTACCGCCAGCAACATCGCCAGTATGCTGCCGATCACCAGGCGAATACCGACCGCCCAGGTCACTGCACGGATTTCAGCTTTCGGCATGCTCGCGACGACGGCCCAAGGACCGCCGTCGAACGGTACCGAAACACTGTAGAAGTCTTCGTTCTTATCGCTCCAGAAGCGGCCTTTGCCTGGGGTCTTGGCCAGGTCCAGCATCACCGCAACCGACTGGTCCAAGGCCTGCACACCCGCGGGCGGTACCAGCCAACGCTTCTGCTCGTCGAGCAACGCCAAGGAGCCGGTCTGACCGATGCGGAAGCGCTTGAGGTTCTCAAACTGCGCGGCCTGGGCGTCGGTGTAGTCAAAGCCGATGAACAACACAGCGATCACTTTGCCGCTGCTGTCTCGTACGGGGCTGTACTGGGTCATGTAGGAGCGATCGAACAACACCGCGCGGCCGATATACGCCTGACCACCGAGCACGCGCTGGTAAGCCGGACCCTGGCGGTCAAGCACGGTGCCGATGGCGCGGCTGCCGTCCTGCTTGGTCAGGGAAGTGCTGACGCGAACAAAGTCGTCGCCGCTGCGCACGAACACCGTGGCCACGCCGCCGGACATCTGCTTGAACTCATCGACTTCAGTGAAGTTGTTGTTGAGCACTTCGCTGCCCAGCAACAGGCTCGGCGTCTGGACCCCAGCCACCGCGACCATTTGATCAGCCTGCACACGCAACCCGGCGCTGAAGCGCTTTTCAAACAATCCGGTCAGACGCTGGGTGCTCTCGCGCAGCGTGCTGTGGAAGGTATTGAGTTGGTCGGCCAGCAGTCGTGCCTCGCTGGCCAAGTGTTCCTCGCGGGTATCGAGGTTGGCGGAGTCAAGGGAACGCAAGGCGAAAACAGTACTGCCGCTGATGACGACAGCCAAAATCACGGCTAATGCAAGACCTAACTGCGAGGCGATCCGGGCGCGAGGTTGAGACATGAAAGCTCCTGGCCGAGGCCAGGATCATCCTGATCTCATAGCGCTGCTCGGCAAATTATCTGGTGGGAAACGTTGGTGCACGATGGTTCCAACACCCCTACTTCGGCGGCGCTTTGCAATACTTGAGCGAATCGCAGGGGTATCACGCAAACGGTTGCGTGATAGAGCCAGAATTATTCAATCAAGCCGTTCGACATCGGGCAAAACCATGGCCTGCACTTCGCTCTGGAGGAAATCCGCCAAGCGTCGCAAGCGCTCGCCGCCCGGACGGGTTTTCGGCCACACCAAATAGTAATTTTCCCTGCTCGCTACCGCCGTCGGCAACGGCAAGCTTAAACGTCCCTGCGCCACATCCTCGGCCACCATCAGCAGATCGCCCATGGAGACGCCATAACCGCGAGCGGCGGCGATCATGCCCAGCTCCAGGGTATCGAACACCTGCCCACCCTTGAGCGAAACCTGATTCGAAAGCCCCATGCGCTCCAGCCAATTGCGCCAGTCCCTGCGGTCGGGCGTGGGGTGCAGCAACTCGGCACCGGCGAGTCGATTTACATCCCATGGGCCATCGTCCAACAGATTCGGCGCGCCCACCGGTATCAACAGCTCAGGAAACAAATAGCTGGCCTCCCAATCCGCCGGAAAGTGCCCGTAGCTCAACAGCACCGCACAGTCGAACGGCTCCTGGTTGAAATCCACTTCATCCACATTCATCCAGGCGCTGGTCAATTGCACTTCATTGCCTGGCTGTAATGCGCGGAAGCGACTGAGGCGCGCCAACAACCACCGCATAGTCAGGGTCGACGGCGCTTTCATGCGCAGGATGTCATCTTCGGCGTTCAGGGTATGGCAGGCCCGCTCCAGCGCCGCGAACCCCTCGCGCACACCGGGCAACAGCAGGCGCGCCGCTTCCGTGAGCTGTAGGTTACGGCCGCTGCGCTGGAAGAGGCGACAGGCGAAATGCTCTTCCAGCGTGCGGATATGTCGGCTCACCGCACTTTGGGTAATCGACAGTTCCTCGGCGGCGCGGGTAAAGGAGTTATGCCGGGAGGCCGCTTCAAATGCACGCAAGGCATAAAGAGGAGGAAGACGACGAGACATGAGGAAAGCTCCGACAGCAGGATGCCGAAACCGTACCAGAATCAGTCAGGCATGAGTTTTAATCATGTAGATGATCGCTTTTATCCCTTTGTGCAATGAGCTGAGAGGGCCGAGAATCCAACCCTCTCCAACCCTCTGACTTTCTGAGTGTGATGATCATGCAGCATCCAGCGCGTAACGAACTCTGGGCCATTCTGCGGCTGTCTGGGCCGTTGATTGCCTCACAGTTGGCGCACATGCTGATGGTGCTGACCGACACTTTGATGATGGCTCGCCTGAGCCCTGAAGCGCTGGCCGGTGGTGGCCTGGGCGCAGCGAGCTATTCGTTCGTGTCGATCTTCTGCATCGGAGTGATTGCCGCCGTGGGCACCTTGGTGGCAATCCGTCACGGCGCTGGCGACATCGAAGGTGCCACTCGCCTAACCCAGGCCGGGCTCTGGCTCGCCTGGCTGATGGCCTTGGCGGCGGCACTGCTGTTATGGAACTTGAAGCCGGTGCTGCTGATGTTCGGCCAGACCGATACCAACGTGCAGTCGGCGGGGCAATTCCTGACCATGCTGCCGTTCGCCCTGCCCGGCTACCTGAGTTTCATGGCCTTGCGCGGATTCACCAGCGCCATTGGCAAAGCCACTCCGGTGATGGTGATCAGCCTCGGCGGCACGGTGCTGAACTACCTGCTCAACCACGCCTTGATCGAAGGTATGTTCGGCCTGCCGAAGCTCGGATTGATGGGCATTGGCTTGGTCACTGCCATCGTCGCCAATGGCATGGCCCTGACGCTGATGTGGTACATCCGCAGCAACCGCGCTTACGCCGCTTACCCGCTGAGCGCCGGCCTGCTGCGCCTCAACACCCAGTACTTGCGCGAGTTGTGGCGTCTGGGCCTGCCGATTGGCGGCACCTATGCAGTAGAAGTCGGGCTGTTTGCCTTTGCCGCGCTGTGCATGGGCACCATGGGGAGTACGCAATTGGCGGCGCATCAGATTGCCCTGCAAATCGTCTCGGTGGCGTTCATGGTGCCGGCGGGCATGTCCTATGCAGTGACCATGCGCATCGGCCAGCACTATGGCGCCGGGCAGTTGCTGCAAGCGCGCATGGCCGGTCGTGTCGGCATCAGTTTTGGCGCGGCGGTGATGTTGGGATTTGCCTTAGTGTTGTGGCTGTTTTCCGACCCGCTGATCGGCCTGTTCCTCGACCATGACGACCCGGCATTCCACGAGGTGATCGTGCTTGCCGTCAGCCTGCTGGCCGTCGCGGCCTGGTTCGAGCTGTTTGATGGCGTCCAGACCATCGCCATGGGCTGCATCCGTGGGCTCAAGGATGCCAAGACCACCTTCCTGGTGGGCCTGGGTTGCTACTGGTTAATCGGCGCGCCTTCGGCGTGGTTGATGGCTTTCACCCTAGGCTGGGGGCCGACCGGCGTGTGGTGGGGATTGGCGCTGGGGCTGGCGTGTGCGGCTGTAAGCCTGACTTGGGCGTTTGAAGCGAAGATGAAGCGCATGATTGGTCTGGAAGGTGCAGTACCCGAAACCCGCCAAGGGTTCCGGGCCACTCAGCCGGATTAGAACACTTCGCCAGCGAGCGTCTGCTGGCCCTTGCCGAATGTCAGGTATTCCACCAACTCCGGCAACGGCAGCGGCTTGCTGATCAAGTAACCCTGAGCCTGATCGCAGCCAAACAGCCTCAGCAGCGCCAACTGCTCCGGAGTCTCCACGCCCTCAGCCACCACTTCCAGATTCAGGTTGTGCGCCAGGTTGATCATCGCGTGCACCAGCTTGCGATTCTCTTCGCGCTCTTCCATGCCACCGACAAAGCTCTTATCGATTTTCAACAAGGCAATCGGCAAGCTGTTGAGGTGCACGAACGACGAGAAACCGGTGCCGAAGTCATCCAAAGAAAACCGCACACCCAGCCGCCCGAGGGCATCCATGGTCTGTTTGACCAGATCGCTGCGGCGCATCACGGCAGTTTCGGTCAGCTCGAACTCCAGCCATTGCGCTTCCACACCGCGCTCGGCAATCAGCCGGCTGAGGGTAGAGAGCAACTGACTGTCCTGAAACTGGCGGAACGACAGGTTGACCGCCATGTGCAACGGCGGCAGGCCGCGCTCGCGTAGGTCCTGCATATCGCGTAGGGCGCGGGAGATCACCCAGTAGCCCAACGGCACGATCAGACCGCTCTGTTCGGCCAGGGGGACGAATTCGCTGGGCGGCAATAGGCCGCGCTCGCCGTGGCGCCAGCGCACCAGAGCTTCGAGGCCGACAATGTGGCCGTCATCCAGGTCCAGGCGCGGCTGGTAGTGCAGCTCCAACTCATCCCGGCGCAAGGCGCGGCGCAGTTCACTTTCCAGGTCGGCCAGGCTGCGCGCGTTGCGGTTGATGCGCTCGTTGAAGATATGGAAGGTGCAGCCTTGAGTGCTCTTGGCTTGCTGCATGGCGATATGGGCGTGCCACATCAATGGGTCGGCGCCAGCGCGGGCGCGGGCATGGGCCACGCCCAGGCTGCAACCGATCAGCAGGCTTTCGCCATCCACCCAATACGGTTCGGCCATGGCTTCGGTGATGCGCTCGGCCATCCACTCTGCACGCTGGGGTGCGCGGCGGGTATCAATCAGCAAAGCGAACTCGTCGCTGCCCAGGCGTGCCAATTGGTCGCCGATTTCGAGCTGGCTCTTGAGCCGCGAGACCACTTGCAGGATCAAACGGTCGCCAGCCTGGTGGCCGAGGGCATCGTTGGCGTGGCGGAAGTTGTCGAGGTCCAGGTGACCGAGGGCCAGGCCACGGCCCTCGTTCTCGGCCAGCCGCGCCGCCAGCAGGGTCTGGAAGCCCTGGCGGTTGGCGATACCGGTAAGCGGATCTTGTTCGGCCAGGCGTTGCAGGGTGTTTTCCAGCAAGCCGCGCTCACGAACATGGCGCAGGCAGCGGCGCAGTGTGTCGGCGTCCAATGCATCACGGATCAGCCAATCACTCACGCCAAGCGGAGAAACCAACGGTTCCTGCTCCAACAACACCACGCACGACAAGCTGCAACGGCCAGGGCCGGGTTGCAGGCTGGGCGTGGTCAACAGCACGGCGCTGGTGTCATCTTCGAACAGACGACTTACCGAGTCCCAGTTTGGCGCGCTGATCAGCACAGCCCCATCGCCCATCGGCGCCAGGCACTCGCGCAACAACGCTGCCCACTCAGGCGTATCGGCCAGTAGCAGCAAACGCAAGGGTTCGACAGGCGTAGACAAGCTAGCTCCCTAGACTCTGCAAAGTTTCGTTGGCGGCGGGCATTATGACGTGCGGCCTGATAATGACCAATGATAGGGGTTATCAAATACGCAGGTGTAAGCATTTGTCGCTGTTTTAACCGCAAAAAGCCTCGACATCCTGCGGCAAAGTAGCAAAACCGGCAAATTTAGATCGAGTGGTACGTCACACCGTCGATCCAGAGCAGCAGAATCTTGCCAGCCTGTTAAAATGCCCGCCCTTTTGAACAACGACTCCCTGAATTCTG